>NZ_LMMA01000001.1 GCF_001422725.1 Flavobacterium sp. Leaf82
AATAGTAAACTTTATAAAAATTATTAATCACTATAGTAAAAATTGATTTTTATAAAAACTGAAAATTTAAAATTGACAAAATATAAAAGTTAAACATGAATTTTAATCAAATCGATTCAAAGTTAACTTTATAAACAATTCTATGTTAATAACCATAAATACTAGGAATAATGATACCTAAAACTAAAATAAATACTTCTAATAAACGATTTTTTAAAAGATGATAAATGAGTCAGAAGAAATGAAAAATTAGCTCAAAATTGATTTATGAAAGCCAATTTTAATCTACTAAATCTATAATTTTTAAATATCAATAGAAAAAACAAATAATAAAAAAAAGCGCTTATAAAAAGCGCTTTTAATAGATTTTAATGATATTATATTTTTACCATTTCCTGAAGAATTTCGATTTCTCTTTCAGAAGCATTTTTTGGCGGATTTGAATACAATTTTAAAATTTCATCTTCAAATTGATTTTTCAAACTTAAATCTTCAATATCTCTTAAATTCAAAAGAGCTTTAGATCTCACATAAGTCGACTCGCTTCTAAGAGACATTATATATAATTTTTTAATATCCTCTTCTTCAAAATCTGCAGATTTTAAATGCGAATATTTCAAAATAAACTGAGCAAACAATAATGAACCTTTGTTATTATTGATATTCTTCTTTAAAGAATTTTGTAATAAAGAAAAACTGGAAACATTTTTAATGCTCTCCCCTATTGCACTTTCAATTGCAATACGCTCTGGTTTTGTTTCTACTTTAAAATATTTGTTAATATCTTTTAAAGAATTATTGATACTGTTTTCTTCTTTTTTACCCTTTTCTTCCCAGGCATCTTTTAGTCCAACAGTTTTGTTAAACACTAATTTTGAAGCAGTTGAATCTTTATCAACAGTAAAATATCCTAAACGTTGAAACTGAAATTTATCTTCATTTTGAGCTGTTGATAAACTTGGTTCAACAAATCCTTTTATAATTTCTAACGAATTTGGATTAACAAAATCTAAGAAATTTTTCTCTTTATAACTGTCCGGTGCTTCATCTGTAAACAAACGATCGTACATGCGAACTTCTGCTTCAACTGCATGAGAAATAGAAACCCAATGTAAGGTTCCTGAAACTTTTCTTTGGCTTGCTTCTGTTCCGCTTCCGCTTAAAGAATCAGTATCATAAGTTACATGAATCTCTGTAATATTTCCTTCAGCATCTTTTATAACACTTTCTCCTTTAATAATATACGCATTTTTAAGACGTACTTCTTTTCCTAAAGTCAAACGGAAAAATTTCGCTGGAGCTTCTTCTAAAAAGTCTTCTCTTTCGATATATAATTCACGGGAAAAAGGTACTTTTCTAAAACCGGCATTTTCATCTTCCTGATTATTTTCGGCTTCAAGCCACTCTTCTTTCCCTTCAGGATAATTTGTAATTACCAATTTTACAGGATCTAAAACTGCCATTACACGAGGTGCAATTTTGTTCAGATCTTCACGGATACAAAACTCTAAAACCGATATATTAATCAAATTATCACGTTTTGCAATTCCGGTTGTATTGGCAAAATTACGTAGTGAAGCAGCTGTAAAACCTCTTCTTCTTAACCCGGAAATTGTTGACATTCTTGGATCATCCCAACCGTTAACATGCTTTTCCTTAACTAGTTGTTGTAACTTTCTTTTACTAACAACGGTATGTGATAAGTTACGTCTTGCAAATTCTCTTTGCTTTGGACGCAGTTTATTTTCGTCTAAAATTTGATCTAAAAACCAATCGTATAATTCACGATGAGGCAAAAATTCAAGTGTACAAAAAGAGTGTGAAATCTCTTCCAGATAATCACTTTGACCGTGTGCCCAATCATACATTGGATATATTTTCCAGGCATCTCCTGTTCTATGATGTTCTTTGTGTAAAATCCTGTACATGATAGGATCACGCATTAGCATATTGGTCGATTTCATATCGATTTTAGCACGAAGAATATGTGTTCCAGCCTCAAATTCACCGCTTTTCATTCTTTCGAATAAGTCTAAATTCTCTTCAATCGAACGATTTCTGTACGGGCTATCAGTTCCTGTAGTCGATGGAGTTCCTTTTTGAATCGCCATATCCTCAGAAGACTGACTATCAACATATGCTTTATCTTTTTTAATTAATAAAACCGCCCAATCATATAATTGTTGAAAATAATCAGAAGCATAACGTTCTTCGGCCCAAGTATAGCCTAGCCACTCTACATCTTTTTTAATTGCATCAACAAATTCCTGTTCTTCTTTTTCAGGATTTGTATCATCAAAACGTAAATTCACAGGAGATTGATAATCAATTCCCAAACCAAAATTTAATGCAATAGCACTTGCATGACCAATGTGTAAATAACCATTAGGTTCCGGTGGAAAACGAAAATGAAGTTTATTTTGTGATAGACCTGATTTAAGATCTTCTTCTATGATTTGTTCAATAAAATTGAGTGATTTCTCTTCTGATGCCATTATTTATAGTAATTTTAGCAAAGATAAAAAAGTTTACAGTTTTCGGTTTACAGTTTACAGTTTTCTTTAGAAACTTATCAGTAAACCTGAAACTTAGAGCTTGAAACTAAATTTAAAATGGGAGTTATTAAACTAAAAAACATTCGCACTTTTTCATACCACGGATGTTTAATTGAAGAAGGAAAAATTGGATCTGACTACACTGTTGATCTAAAAATTAAAACTAATTTACAAAAATCAGCTCAAACAGATCATCTTTTAGATACTGTTGATTATGTTCATTTGAACAAAATTGTTACCGAAGAAATGGCGATTCGTTCGCATTTATTAGAACATGTAGCCAAAAGAATCAATATTCGCGTACTTGCAGAAATAGAAATGATAGAAAAAACAACTGTTTGGGTTTCTAAAATAAATCCTCCTATTGGTGGTGATGTTGAGTCAGTTACTATAAAAATGACCGAAAATAGAAAGTAATTCTTTTAAATAAAAAGCTATTTTTTTAAAATACTTCATTTTAAACTTTTGAAATTTAAAGATTTTAGTTACTTTTGCCATCCGTTCAACTACGGCGTCGTGGCCGAGCGGCTAGGCTGGGCTCTGCAAAAGCTCCTACTCCGGTTCGAATCCGGACGATGCCTCAAAAACCTCTAAAGAAATTTGGAGGTTTTTTTTATGTTTAAATTTTTAGAAAAAATTAGATAAAGATGACGTTCGAATCCGGACGATGCCTCAAAAACCTTTAAGGAAACTTAGAGGTTTTTTTATGTTTAAATTTTAGAAAAAATTAGATAAAGATGACGTTCGAATCCGGACGATGCCTCTAAAACCTCTAAAGAAATTTAGAGGTTTTTTTTATGTTTAATTTTTAGAAAAAAATAGATAAAGATGACGTTCGAATCCGGATGATGATCAAAAACCTTCAAGGAAACTTGGAGGTTTTTTTATGTTTAAATTTTCCTCAATCTTGTCATTTCGAAGAATGAGAAATCTTCGTAAGTGACTCGACAAAGATTGTCACTTTTCTATGCGGAGTTACTTACGAAGATTTCTCATTCTTCGAAATGACAAACTTTATGTAAATAGCTTAGTGAGATTACTTCGTTCCTAACAATGACTTATAAACACAAAAAAACCTCTGAAATACAGAGGTTTAAATTTATATTTTTGAGTTATTAACAACTACTTTTTCTCAATCTTCTCAAAAGCATTGCGAACCATTTCTTTTTCTTTTGGAAACCAACCCTGAGTTATTAACACCAGTCCAAAAATCATTAAAACAATACTAATTGCTTTTTTAATTTTAAGAATATTAGTTGGTGTCATTTTAGATTTTAATTGTTTGGCTAATAATATTTTAAGGCAATCAACTAACAAATAAGTAATGATTACTGAAGCAAAAAAAGTAAACATTCTTGAGTTTTGCATTTCTAATTTTGGTCCTACAGAAATGATAACTGCTAACCAGAAACCCAATACACCAATGTTGATAACGTTCAGTAAAAAGCCTTTTATAAACAAACTACCGTAGTTTCTTTTAATGATATCGCGGTCGATTTCTTCATCATCAATTTTTTCTTCATTTTTTAATCTTACGAAAGAAATTATACCGTAAGCCAGCATAATGATTCCGCCAAAAATAAAGAGAGCAGGTTTGTCCTTTAAACTCTGAATAAGTCTGTAACTACCTAAATAAGCAATTCCTATAAAAAAAATATCACCTAATACCACACCAAGATCAAAAACTATTGCAGCTCTAAACCCTTTTGTAATACTGGTTTCCAGTAGTATAAAAAATACTGGACCTACCATAAAACTTAAAAAAAGTCCCCATGGCAGTCCAGCCAAAATATCATTTATCATTCAAATACGATTTCTTATTTTACTTCTTCGATTTTACCTCCAAAAACCGTTTTCTGATTAATTTGTTTCGGTTTACCATAAATGTAAATAGAGCCTCCTGCGCTTACTTTTGCATCAACTAAGGTCGAAGCATTCACATCTGCTTTTCCGCCCGCAGAAACGCTTACTTTAGTCTGAGACGTGGATAATTTACTTCCCAGGAAATATCCGCCAGCTCCTAAACTTGCTTCAAGGTTATCTGCTTTACCAGTTGCAGTAATTTCTCCGCCAGAAACAGAGCTTACTTTTAGTTTATCAACATTCAAATCTACATTAATTTTAGCACCTTCCTGCGCACTTACTTTAAACGAAGTTGCTTTTATAGCTTCTTTACTTATAACCTCTGCACCTTCATTAGCATCGATCAATTCAATGTGTTTATAATACAAAGTTACTTCAAGATCATTTCCTGACAACAGTTTTGGAAAAGGCATTCTTAATTTTAATACACCATTCTTATTTACAGCTTCCAGTTCTGTTTCTCTTGCTCCTTTTATAACAACTTTATTTTCAGACGACTGAACTAATTTTACACTTAATTTATCGTAAACTTTTACAGTATCAAAATCACCTAAATCTTTGGTAACCTGACCAAAAGACATTTGAACAAATAAAATTGCCGCTCCTATAATTAACTTTTTCATACTTTTATTTTTATAATTAAACCTCTATTCTGCTCTTCTCAAAAAATGAAAATCCAGTTGTTTCTTCACTAAATCTGCATTTTTAACTTTTACATATATTTCATCTCCTAGTTGTAAAATACTATTTGAAGTTGCTCCAACTAAAGCATATTGTTTTTCATCAAAAGTGTAATAATCATCTTTTATTTCTCTGATTCTTACCATTCCTTCGCATTTGTTAGACACGATTTCAACATAAATTCCCCACTCAGTAACACCGGAAATAACTCCAAGAAATTCTTCGTCCTGATGATCCTGCATGTATTTAACCTGCATGTATTTAATACTATCACGTTCAGCATTAGTGGCTAAACTTTCCATATTAGAACAATGTAAACATTTTGTTTCGTAAACTTCTTCATCTACAGAAGCTCCATTATCCAAGTAATATTGCAGCAAACGATGTACCATAACGTCAGGATAACGACGAATTGGCGAAGTAAAATGGCTGTAATAATCAAAAGCTAAACCGTAATGGCCAATATTTTCTGTTGAATATTTGGCTTTACTCATACTTCTAATTGCAAGAGTATCAATTAAATTTTGCTCTTTTTTACCGTTTACTTCTTCCATCAAAGCATTCAATGATTTCGAAATATCTCCTTTGTTACGGAAATCTATTTTATAACCAAATTTAGCAATTACGGTTTGCATCGCAATTAATTTGTCTTCATTTGGTTCATCGTGAATCCTGTAAACAAATGTTTTCTTTTGTTTTCCAATGTATTCAGCCACTTTTCTATTGGCCAAAAGCATGAATTCTTCGATAAGATGATTGGCATCTTTAGAAACTTTAAAGTAAACTCCTTCCGGTTCTCCTTGCTCATCTAAATTGAATTTTACTTCGACTTTATCAAAAGAAATTGCTCCATTTGCCATTCTTTTCTTTCTTAGAATCTTAGCTAACTCATCTAATTTTAAAGTAGCATTTGTTATTTCATCAGAAACGGTATAAGATTCTCCGGTAATTGAAATGTCAACCGGAATCGTACTGTCTTTTGTTTCAATGATATATTGTGCTTCTTCATAAGCAAATCGCTGATCTGAATAAATTACTGTTCTGCCAAACCATTGATTGATAACTTGTGCGTTTTCTGAAACTTCAAAAATAGCTGAGAACGTATATTTCTCTTCATTTGGACGTAATGAACACGCAAAATTAGATAAAACCTCCGGAAGCATTGGCACTACTCTATCGACTAAATAAACCGAAGT
Organism: Flavobacterium sp. Leaf82; assembly: GCF_001422725.1. Taxonomy (GTDB): domain Bacteria; phylum Bacteroidota; class Bacteroidia; order Flavobacteriales; family Flavobacteriaceae; genus Flavobacterium. The sequence continues at coordinate 6,296 of NZ_LMMA01000001.1, forward strand.
TGCACGTTGATAGGCTTCATCATCCAGGATTGTTCCTTCTTCCAGATAATACGAAACATCGGCAATGTGAATACCAATTTCGTAATTTCCGTTTTCTAACTTTTTGAAAGACAAGGCATCATCAAAATCTTTTGCATCTTTTGGATCTATCGTAAACGTAAGCGTATCACGCATATCACGACGTTTTGCAATTTCAGATTCCTGAATCGATGTATCAATTTTTTGTGCATAAACCTCTACTTCTACCGGAAAATCTGATGGTAAACCGTATTCAGCCAAAATAGCGTGAATCTCTGTATTGTGTTCTCCAGGTTTTCCTAAAACTTTAATCACAGATCCAAAAGGACTATCAGCTCTTTTTGGCCAATCTTCGATGGTAACTAAAACAACATCACCATTTTCTGCTTCTCCAATTTTATCTTTGGGGATAAAAATATCCGTATACATTTTAGGATTTGCCGTTGATACAAAAGCAAAATTTGCCTGAATATCTATAACTCCTACGAACTCTGTTTTATTTCTTTCTACAACTTCAATTACTTCACCTTCAGGTCTTTTACCTTTTCTACGGTTATAAACATAAACTTTTACTTTGTCTTTGTCTAAAGCACGATTCAAATTATTAGTTGGGATAAATACATCTTCGGTAAAATCAGGACAAATAAAATACGCCGTTTTTCTACTCGTCATATCAATTGTTCCTTCGTAATAATCCTGACTTTCTGCTTTTACTAAATATTTTCCAGGTTCAGATTCTATTATTTTTTTTGAAGCAGCCAGTATTTTTAAATCTTTTATAATCTGGTTTCTGCTTTTTGTATCATCAAGTTCAAGCTTTGCTCCTATTTGTTTGTAATTAAATGCTTTATTAGGGCTTTGCGATAAAATTTTTATTATTTTACTGGAGAAATCTTTCTCATTTTTTATCGGCTTTCTAATTTTCTTACTCATATATCTTTTCTTAAAAAGTTAAAATTACAAATAAGATATCAGATTATAGATTTTAACAAATAAATTATTAAAAATATAACTTTCGTATATTTACAAAAAGACCCTTTATGGAAAGCTTTAAAACCATTGCAATATTCAATTATCAGCACGAAACAGTCGTTCTGAAGCACTTATTAGAGCAAGAACAGATTCCGTATTATTTTGAAAACGAAATGACCTTATCTGTCGTTCCAATGTACACGACGGCGTTGGGTGGAATCAAACTCAAAGTTCATCCAAATGATTTCGACGAAGTTCAGCAAATTCTTGACAATCTTAATAACCCACTTCAAATTGTTTAAACTCCTCTAATTTTTCAATTTCAAATTATTTTTTTTCTTTTAAACTTTCAAAGTTGTCAACATATATTAAATACAACAAAAAGAAAAATTTAAATTAAATTAATTTTTGGTTGTTATTATAGCTTGTTAATATGTGCTATAAATTTATTTTTAAAAGCATTGAAATGAAGTTTCTCTTAGTTATCTTGAGTTATCAACATACTTATATTTTGTTAAAGGATTAATTTCTAAGCCTTTTCTTATTTTAATTAACAACGGTTGACAACCAAAAAACAATTGATTTTGTAGATAAGTTCATATGTTGATTTTTGTTGAAAATAGCATTTTTGGTATTGATAACTTTTATAAAAATTCATCAAACTTTATTAGGTTATTTCATTGCAGTTTTGGATTAGGTTTTTTTTCGACACAACCAAAAAAAACTTCTAATTTTCTATCTTAACTTATGAACAAATAATGTTAATTTAAAGTTAACTGAATATCAACGAATTAGCTTTTGCTATTAACATTATAAAATTTTAACAAAATAAATGAATATTATTTATTGATTATGAGATACTTACAGAGTTGTTAATAATGTTGATAACTGTTAAGTTTTTGATATAAAGCTAGTTGTAATTTAATGTTTTTTTGCCACTCTCGATAGCTATCGGGATCACGAATGTACTCGAATTTTAATTGTCATGTTTTGTACAAGATTTAAACTAACGATGAAAAAGAAATTAGTGAAAATTAGTGAAATTCGTGGCAAACATTTATTAAATGAGTAAATTTGTACTACACAACTTAATAGTATAGAAAAAAATGAAAATTTCGATAGGAAACGACCACGCAGGACCGGATTATAAAAAAGCAATCGTAGCAATGCTTAAAGCAAAAGGATATGAAGTAACTAATTATGGTACAGATTCTGAAGATTCTGTTGATTATCCTGATTTTGGTCATCCGGTTGCGAATGATGTATCTGAAGGTAAAGCTGATTTTGGAATCGTTATCTGCGGAAGCGGAAACGGAATTGCAATGACTGTTAATAAACACCCTAAAGTAAGAGCTGGTTTATGCTGGACTAAAGAAATTGCTTATTTAACACGTTTGCATAACGATGCAAATATTGTGAGCATTCCGGCGCGTTTTACCTCTATTCCTCAAGCAGTAGAAATTGTTGAAACATTCCTGACAACTGCTTTTGAAGGTGGAAGACACCAAAACAGAGTGAATAAAATTGCTTGTCAGTAAAAAAGTCAAAAAAATCGGGTGCTTCGCACCAATAATGATAGTAAGCCGGGCGGATTTTTATAATTCATCCGGTTTTTTGTTTATATAGCTTAAAAATTATCTATTTAATTATTTGATAAATAGGTTTTTATGGAGTTATTAACAATGTAAATGTTTATATTTTATAAGTGAATATTAGATAAATCAATACAACTTGAAGTAAAAAAATAAGCGAGAACTTTATAATAAAAGAAGTTTTACTCGTTTTATGTCTAAAGAATAACATTGCTAACAATAAACCTATTGTTCCGCCAATTGCTTCAAAGAAAAATAATGTATTTTCTGGGATTCTGCGTTTATTTTTTCGAGCTTGATTTTTATCATATCCGGCAAGAATAAAAACGATGATATTTACAAATAAAAAATACAGTAATAAAACTTCCATTGGCTTAAAATTAAAAACAAAGATATTATTTTAGCCGAGTGATTTATTAATCTGTTCATGGTTTTAAAAAACAGATTATCTCATTTTGTAATCAAGAAATTATTTCATTAAAAGTATGACTAATATTCAATTCATTGCCAAGACTGTTCAAACAGCAGCGATTAACATTCAAAACACGGTTAAATTATTAGAGGAAGACTGTACGATTCCGTTTATTTCGCGTTACCGAAAAGATACAACCGGAAATCTTGATGAAGTTCAGATTGAGAACATTGCAAAACTTCAAAAAGAATATGAAACGATTGTAAAACGTAAAGAAGCTGTTCTAAAATCAATCGAAGAGCAAAAATCGCTTACGCCTGAATTGAAGCAAAAAATTGAACAAAGTTTTGATTTACAAGAGATAGAAGATTTTTATCTTCCGTATAAAAAGAAGAAAAAAACAAAAGCAGATGTTGCGCGCGAATTTGGTTTAGAACCTTTAGCGAAAATTATTATGTCTGAAAATGATGTTGATGTTGACTTTATTTCGACACAATATCTAAATGAAAATGTTATTAACGAAGAAGCTGCCATGCAAGGCGCAAGAGATATTGTTGCAGAATGGATTAACGAAAATATTTATGTTCGTAAACAATTGCGACGTTTATATCAACGAAAAGCGACTATTGGAACTAAGGTTGTAAAAAAGAAAGCTGAAGAAGAAGGAGCACAAAAATTCAGTCAGTATTTTGATTGGGAAGAACCTTTGACAAAAGCGCCTTCACATAGATTATTGGCAATGCTTCGTGCAGAAAACGAAGGTTTTGTTAAAATGAAAGTTGATGTTGATATCGACGAAGCTTATGATGTTATTGATGAAATCGTCATTAAAAAGCAAAATAGTACAACGGCACATTTGCAATTAGCGATCGAGGATAGTTATAAACGATTGTTGAATCCGGCGATTGGAAACGAAACTTTGCAAGAAGCAAAAGCAAAAGCTGATGCCAATTCGATTCAGGTTTTTGCCAATAATTTAGGTCAGTTATTATTAGCGCCGCCTTTGGGCGAAAAACGAATCCTGGCAATCGATCCAGGATTTAGAAGCGGTTGTAAAGTAGTTTGTCTGGATGAAAAAGGCGATTTATTATATAATGAAACTATTTATCCGCATGCGCCTCAAAATGAGGAAGCAATGGCGATCAAGAAAATTCGTTCGATGGTAAATGCGTATCAAATTGATGCCATTTCTATCGGGAACGGAACGGCTTCAAGAGAAACCGAATTTTTCATAAAAAAAATTGCATTCGATAAACCATTGCAGGTTTTCATCGTTTCTGAGGCTGGAGCTTCAGTATATTCGGCTTCAAAAATTGCGCGTGAAGAATTTCCTAATTATGATGTAACGGTTCGTGGATCTGTTTCTATCGGGCGACGACTTTCTGATCCTTTGGCTGAGTTGGTGAAAATTGATCCAAAAGCAATTGGAGTTGGACAATATCAACATGATGTTGATCAAACTAAACTGAAAGAAGAACTGGATAATACGGTAATTCGTTGCGTTAACTCGGTTGGAATCAATATTAACACAGCAAGTAAACATTTACTAAGTTATGTGAGTGGGATAGGAGAGAAACTGGCTGAAAACATCGTTCAATATCGTTCAGAAAACGGTCCGTTTGAAGATAGAAAACAGCTAAAAAAAGTGCCTCGCTTAGGCGAGAAAGCGTATCAGCAAGGTGCGGCTTTTATTAGAATTTCGAATGCTAAAAATCCGCTGGATAATTCGGCGGTACATCCTGAGGCTTATCCGGTTGTTGAAAAGATGGCAAAAGATTTGAAACTTTCTGTAAACGACTTAATTGCGAACAAAGAGAAAACAGCCTTAATTAAGGCCGAAAAGTATATTACACCTGAAATTGGTTTACTAACACTAAAAGACATCATAAAAGAGCTTGAAAAACCTGGATTAGACCCAAGAAAGTCCGCTAAGGTTTTTGAATTTGATGCGAATGTAAAATCAATCAAAGATTTGAGAACCGGAATGATTTTACCCGGAATTGTTAATAACATCACCAATTTTGGTTGTTTTGTTGATATCGGAATCAAAGAAAGCGGATTGGTTCACATCTCTCAACTAAAAGCAGGATTTGTAAGCGATGTAAACGAAGTGGTAAAATTACACCAACATGTGGATGTAAAAGTTACTGAAGTTGATGAAGACAGAAAAAGAATTCAGTTAACGATGGTATTGTAAAATATTTAAAACAAAAAAAATCCCAAATTACAATTGTAATTTGGGATTTTCTATTTTTATGGATTACTTCAAAATAACTTTTTTAGTAACGCTTTTATCTCCATTTGTAATTTTTATCAAATACAAACCAGAAGAATAGTTAGATAAATTGATCTCTGTATTTTCAGCCGTTGTTTTTTGTTCTGAAATTACTTTTCCTTGCGAAGAAATTACTGAAATCACAGATTTTTCCGGAGCAAAAACCGTGAATTTATCACTGCTTGGGTTTGGATATAAAGTAACAGTCGAATTCTCTACATTAAAATCGTCAGTGGCTAAAGTAGCAGTTTGTGGCAGATAAAAATTTCCTGTTAATAAAAAAGAGTACAATGTTTTTAAAGTATGATTAAAGTAACTGTTAGGTTCATTTAACTGATTTAAGTCTGTGTAAGAAGCATTTAAATGGGCTTGATTTTCTCCAGCCATCGCTGCACAGGCAAATGCACCAACAAAAGTAGCATTGTGCCATTGACCAATTAAAGTTCCGTTCTGGTTATATCCGTCTTTAATATTCGAAGATCCTCCAAGATTTACACGAACAAAATCAGATGATTTTTTTGCATATGCTTTGGCATCGACATTTCCAAACCATACATAATCAACAGCAATACGCCACGGAGTTCTGGCAGCATCATAGGTATATGTTTTTCCTTCTCTATTATATCCGCTCGCCTGAGTAGAATAAGCACCAGATCCCTGACACCAGTCAGAAACTAATCCGCCAACAGCATTATTTACCGTTAAATTACTGTTGATAACGGTATAAGATTTTGCTGCAACCTGATTCCAAAAAGTTACATCATTAGTAAAAGTTCCAAAAACGCGGTAATATGCCGGAGAAAAATAAGAAGGATTAGTAATCTGGCTTCCGCCGAATTGATCTCCTGGTTTAAGCACAAACGTATTTGCTTCGACTTCGTAAGTTTTAATGGCAGCTATTAGACTTTTTGCATCATTTTTATAATTAATAGTTCCAGTGCTTGTCCATTGATAGTCTGCTACAATAAGGGCAAATGCAGCGTCAAGTTCTGCATCTGTGGCACCATTTGCACCGTTGATTCCAGAACAGCCATTGATTTTCCAGTTCATTACACCGTTAGAATTTACGTTGTCTTTATAATACAGCCAAAGTCCATCGAATAATAATTTGTCAGCCGCATAAACGGCAAGCAGCATTCCGTAACCAATTCCTTCAGAGACAGTTTCAGACGGATTGTCAAATTTTACTCTGTATCGTCCGTTGGAGCAGGCTTCTACAAAGTTGGTTTTCCAGGTATTATAATTGTTTTGGGCATCGAGGCTATTTTTATTAGATGCCATTAGACCATTTGTAAATGTTACATTGGCCGGAAACGGTTGCTTTTGTGAATAACTTTTAAGGCACAAAAAAGCAACAGTAATCAGAAGTAGGTTTTTCATAATTATTGTTATTAAATTTAGGGACGATAAAAGTAAGATTTTTTAGATAAAAACAAAACCCCAAACTACATTTTGTAATTTGGGGTTTATAATAAGGGTTTAAATTCTTATTTAATTTCTTCCTCTTCTTTTTTAACAGAAGGTGCGGGTGGAGTTTGATCGTCTTTAGCAGCGTTTTTAAATTCCTTAATTCCGCTTCCTAAACCTTTCATTAATTCCGGAATTTTTTTACCTCCAAAAAGTAATATCACAATACCTACTATTACGAGGATTTCTGTAAGACCTAATCTTCCCATGATTGTATATTTAATGCCGAAGCAAATTGATTTTCTAAATTGTACCGCAAAGGTATATAGAAATATACGAAGAAGAAGTGTTTTTGGATTAAAATATTTGTTTCTATTAGCGTTAAATATTTTATAAAATGCTGAAATAACTGTATTCCTTTATTTTTGTAAGGCATTAACAAGACTATTAATTATTATATTTGCTCGTATAAATAACCATAATGGCTAAGAAAAAATTCAATTTCAGAAAAAAATTATTTATCAAAAACCGATTGGTAATTTTGAACGAAGACACTTTTGAAGAGATTTTTTCATTGAAACTAAATCTAATGAATGTTTTTGTAACGTTTACATTAGGCGGTATATTTTTAATTTTAATTACTACTTTTATCATCGCTTTTACGCCTTTGCGCGAGTTTATTCCAGGCTATTCTTCTACAGAATTAAAAAAGAATGCAACTGAATTAGCGATTAAATCAGATTCATTAGAGACAGCTTTAAAGAAAAATGAAGCTTATATAAACGGTATTCAAAAAGTACTTAGAGGAGAATTAGAATATGCAAAATTCAATAAAGATTCTATTTTGGCAGATGCTGATGAACCTTCAGAAGTGAATATGAAACCTTCAGAAGAAGAAATTAAATTAAGAGAAGAAGTGAACAGGATGGAGAAGGAGTCAGGTGAAAAAACTGGGAATAAAAACAAAAGTGACAAGAAATAATACCGTAACAAATGTCTATTAAAGCAGTAGCAGCAAAATTATTTGCCACCAAGATATATTATAAAACAAAGGCTTGGGCCAATAAACCGGTCGAAACTCAACAATCCATATTCAAGAGTTTAATTAATAGTGCCAAAGAAACACAGTTTGGTACAGATCACCATTTTGATAAAATAAAAACAGTTCATGATTTCAGGAAACGCGTTCCGGTTCGTGACTATGAAGATTTAAAGCCTTATATAGATAAGGTTCGAATGGGAGAAAAAAACATTCTCTGGAAAGGAAAACCTATTTATTTTGCTAAAACTTCAGGAACAACATCCGGGGCAAAATACATTCCGTTGACAAAGGAATCAATGCCATATCATATTGAAGCTTCACGAAATGCGATTTTACATTATATATACGAAACAGGAAATGCTGATTTTGTCGATGGAAAAATGATTTTCCTTCAGGGAAGTCCAATTTTAATCGAAAAATACGGAATCAAATTTGGAAGATTATCCGGAATAGGAGCGCATTTTGTGCCTAAATATCTTCAAAAAAACAGAATGCCGTCTTGGGAAACCAATTGTATCGAAGATTGGGATACTAAAGTAAATGCAATCGTAGAGGAAACTATCGAGCAGGATATGACTATAATTTCTGGAATTCCGTCTTGGGTACAAATGTATTTTGAGCGATTACAGGAAAAAAGCGGCGGAAAGAAAATAGGGGACTTATTTAAGAACTTTAATTTGTTTATTTATGGAGGTGTCAATTATGAACCTTATCGCGCTAAGTTCGAAAAAATGATTGGCCGTAAAGTAGACAGCATTGAATTATTCCCTGCATCTGAAGGTTTTTTTGCTTATCAGGATTCTCAAAAAGAAAAAGGAATGTTGCTGTTGTTGAATTCAGGAATTTTCTATGAATTTATTAAAGCAGATGAATTCTTCTCAGAAAACCCAAAAAGTTATACCATTGGCGAAGTAGAAATTGGTGTAAATTATGCGTTGATTATTTCTACAAATGCCGGACTTTGGCGTTATAATATTGGTGATACCGTTCAGTTCACATCTTTATTACCGCACCGCGTTATAGTTTCTGGTCGAATCAAGCATTATATTTCTGCTTTTGGTGAACACGTTATTGCCAGCGAAGTCGAAAATGCCATGAAAGAAGCTACGAAAGGAACTACAATTGTAATCAACGAATTTACAGTTGCACCTCAAATAAATCCTTCAAACGGATTACCGTATCACGAATGGCTGATAGAGTTTGAAAATGAACCTGAAAACATCGAAACTTTTGCTGAAAAAATTGATGATGCAATGCGAAAACAAAACATTTATTACGATGATTTAATCACCGGAAATGTTTTGCGAAAAGTGGTTGTAACCAAAGTTTCGAAAAACGGATTTCAGGATTATATGAAATCTCAGGGAAAATTAGGCGGACAGAATAAAATTCCGAGATTGTCGAATAATCGTGATATTGCAGATAATTTGAAATAGAAATAATTTTTATTGATGAAATATAAATATAATTTCAGACCCGCATATAAATCTCAGGAATTACTAATCGAAATATTTAGCGGCGCTGAAAATGAAGATTTTATATCAGATTTTTTGAATGCTATTAGCGAAATAAATCCTAAGGTTGAGAGCATTAAAAATCTTTGGATGAATGATGAAGATCTATTTGAAATTACATCAGACAGTGGTTTCTTTTTACTTTCAAAAGACATTTGGGACTTAGCATTTATTATGTCAGAAGAGAATCAGGAATGCATTCATAAAATAAATTCAATTTTATCAGAAGACAAGAATTTTCAAAAGATAGAAGTCAATTTTGAAGATTATAAATAAAAAACAATCAGAATATTAGTTTTAAGATAATGAAGCTTTAATAAAGTTTTGATTTTTAATTCCTAATTTCGTTTGATAAAAAACACCTATTATCTCTTCTAAACAGAAGATTTTAAAATAAACAGCATGAAAGAAACCAAACATATATCAAGATCAAGAGCGCAGGAATCATCTGCAGCAATCGAAAAAATGTACATTACTATGCGCCATTTATTCAACCGTGGTTTTTATAAACCAATGGGAGTTTCGGGCGATAGTTTACGCGAATCATTATTAGCATTACGTCCGGAAATATACGGAAACATAGGCGAAGAAAAAGTAGAACTAAACGGACTTTTGTACGTTATAGAACGTTTACCAATTGGTATTGAACAATGTCGATTTATTAATTTAACTTCGGATGAAGGATATTCTAAATCACATTTCCAGGCAATTGTTCCTCCAAAAAGAAGAAGAAATTGTTATAGAATCGATGAAGAACAAATGAATGTTGAAATCACTCGTGGGCGATCAGACATTTATGATATTCTGACGCATTTGACTTTTATCTTTATTGAATCGCATAAAATTAAAAACAGGGTTTTATTAGACGATGGCGGTGAAGTTTCGCGCGATTGGTTAAAATTAGAACAAGCGGTATTGCAAACGAAAAAGCTTTCTCAGATAGAAAAAGAAAAAGCAATTTCGCATGTTGCCAATATTTTAGCAAGAACTTTCGAGGAAGTTTTAGACATTTATGACGCTTTTGGGTCAGAAAACGCGCCGGATCGTTTCCTGCATGTTATTTATTGGTTAGGAAAATTAGCCATCGAAGAAGTAATTGAAAACAACAAACGTACTATTACTTTTAGTCCTGTTTTAAGAGAACGCTTAGGACACCATATTCACGGAGAAATCTGGGCTACTAATATCAAGGAAGTTTTAAAAGCAAATAACCTCTTAAAACGCCCAATTCACGTAATTAGCGCGAATATGCATAGTGTAATGAATTCGATTTTTGCAACACCGTTGTTGAAAACAAAATTCAAGGACAAGTCTGATTTTTATATTTATGAAGAATTAAGTAAATCCGGAGCAAAAGAAACCAGAAGTATTGTAGAAGAATTAGCCTTAAAAAACGGAATGATTTCGTTACCTGATAGTTCTGGGACAAATATCGATGTTCAGATTTTTGATACTGCAAAAATTGACTGGGCAAAAACGGCGTTTCCAAAAACAGTAGTCGACGAAGCTGCCCCTGTTATTATTGTAATGGATTATGCTTTTGGTGAGCAGGCTTACGAAACCATCGATGAACTTTTAAAACCTTATAAAAAAGAAACTTTACTAAATGTAAAATCAGTTTCGATAATGGGTAAAGCCGGAATTCTGGAAGGCGGAAAAGGAGATATCATGATCCCAACTGCACATATAAACGAAGGAACAGCAGATAATTATTTCTTCGAAAATGAATTAACAGGCGCGATGTTCGAAGGAAACGACATTGCAGTTTTTGAAGGTGCAATGGTTACCGTTTTAGGAACCTCATTACAAAACAGAGATTTATTAAAATTCTTTCACGAATCTACGTGGGGCGTAATTGGTCTTGAAATGGAAGGTTCTTATTATCAAAAAGCGATTCAGTCTGCCTCAAAAATTAGAAAAAGTGTGCCACACGATATCAAAGTTCGTTATGCGTATTATGCATCAGATAATCCTTTGGAAACCGGAAGTACATTAGCTTCTGGCGGATTAGGAACAACAGGGGTAAAACCTACTTATTTGATTACGATTAAAATTCTGGAACAAATTTTCAACGTAAAATAAAAGCGAAAAAGTCTGAAAACAGATCAAATAAACAATGAATATCAATTGCTGCCTAATTTATTTAGGCAGTTTTTTTTTAGAATAGTTTCCAGAATTTCCAAATCACTTACATTTGCGATGTATAAATAATTACTATGAAAAGAATACTTATTACCGGAGCTGCAGGATTTTTAGGATCGCATTTGTGCGACCGATTCATTAAAGAAGGCTATTATGTTATTGGAATGGATAATCTGATTACGGGAGATCTTAAAAATATAGAACATTTATTCAAGTTAGAACATTTCGAATTTTACCATCATGATATCACCAAGTTTGTACACATTCCGGGTGATTTAGATTATATTTTACATTTTGCTTCACCGGCAAGTCCCATAGATTATTTAAAAATTCCAATCCAGACTTTGAAAGTTGGATCTCTTGGAACGCATAATTTGTTGGGATTAGCAAGAGTTAAGAAAGCAAGAATCCTTATTGCTTCAACTTCTGAAGTTTATGGAGATCCATTGGTTCACCCACAAACCGAAGAGTATTACGGAAACGTGAATACAATTGGACCGCGTGGAGTTTATGACGAAGCAAAACGTTTTCAGGAATCAATAACAATGGCGTACCATACTTTTCATGGCGTAGAAACGAGAATCGTTCGTATTTTTAATACATACGGTCCAAGAATGCGTTTGAACGACGGACGTGTAATTCCGGCTTTTATTGGACAGGCTTTACGCGGAGAAGATTTAACCATTTTTGGAGACGGAATGCAAACGCGTTCTTTCTGTTATGTTGATGATCAGGTCGAAGGTATTTTCAGATTATTACATTCAGATTATGTATATCCGGTAAATATTGGAAATCCGGATGAAATCACGATTAAAGATTTTGCAGAAGAGATCATTAAATTAACCGGAACCAATCAAAAGGTAGTCTATCATCCTTTACCAATAAATGATCCATTACAGCGTCAGCCAGATACGACAAAAGCAAAAGAATTATTGGGTTGGGAAGCAAAAGTAAACCGTTCTGAAGGAATGAAAATTACTTACGATTATTTCAGATCACTTTCGAAAGAAGAATTATCAAAAGAAGAACACAAAGACTTTTCAAGTTATATTAAATAAAAAAACGGGCAATTATCATTAGATATTTGCCCGTTTTCTTTTTTGATGAATTTGCTTAAAATGCATTATTTTCAATAAGTTCTTTCATTTGCTCACCCAGATTAAAATGACTTTTTGCATGAAGAAAAATAGTCTTTTTCATCTTTTGAATTTCGTCTTTTCCTAATTCAGAAATCTGGTTTAAAGTTGAATTTAATTGCTCAAAATCTTCAACAGGAACAACCCAACCCAAATTATTTTCTTCAACAATATTTTCTCCTTCGCCTCCTCCAAAATAAAAAACAGGAAATCCTAAAGCACTATATTCGAATATTTTTGAAGGTACAGAACCGTAAATCCTCGTTTTAAGAGGAACAAGAGCAATGTCCTGATTCTTTAATGTTTCATGCAAAACGTTTCGCTCTAACATGCCGTGAAAAATGATTTTTTTTGTCGGATTTTGGTTGAGGTAATTAACAATTTGAGTTTTCTCAGCGCCATCTCCAAAAATATGCAATTCGATATTTAAGTTTTCTAAATTCAATTGCTGAATAAGTTCAAAAACACCTTGTGCAACACCAAGTAAACCAGCATAAAACAACTTTATTGGTTCTGTAGAATTATCCTTTTCTTCAAGAAAATCCTCTACAAAATGATCAGGATAATTACGATACAAAAAGCATTTTTTATCAGGAAAAATAGAATGAATATGTTCTATTATTTCATTTGATTGTCCAAAAATATGAGTTGCCTTTTTGTAAATAAAGCGTTCAATAAAAAGCAGGGTTTTATGCGAAACACTATTTTTCTTTAATACTTCGAGTTCAATAGCAGCAGTTGGCCAGAGATCTGAAACATTCAAAATAATGGTTTTACGTTTCAGCCAAAGCACAAATACCGAAACAAAAGAGAGCAATAATGGCGGCGATTGTACAATAACTTTTTTTGGAGTTTTGGCAAACAACAAATAAAAGAATAAAGTAGTTGAAAATGAAAGTGTCGAAACAATTCGTTTAAATATATTCGAACTATTACTAGGATAAATCCAAAGGCGTTTTAGCGTTATATTTTGAATCTTCTCAGTAACAGAGAACTTACCTTTATATTCCGGAAATAATTCTCCTTTTGGATAATTAGGAAGTGGAGAAATTACCGAAACTTCATATCCGTTTTGATTTAATTTTAAAGCCAGTTGTTCAATTCTATTGGCGGCAGCACCTTTTTCCGGCGGATAATAATTTGATATAATTAAAATGTCCTTCATTATTTTTTATCCAATAAAATTGAAATAATTCTTTCCGATGCTTTTCCATCCCATAACTCTGGAATACCACTTTTTCGTGGACCATTTTTCAAGAACTGACCAAAGACTTTTTGTAAATTTTCTAATGATGTTCCTACAATAGTATTAGATCCTATGGTTTCTGTTTCAGGTCTTTCAGTATTATTTCGCATTGTAAAACACGGAATTCCCATAACGGTTGTCTCTTCAGAAATTCCGCCGCTATCCGTAATAATGGCAAAACTATTTTTGATTAAATACATGAAATTTAAGTAACCTTGAGGCGCGACAAAAATGATATTTTTAAACGTTATATCGCTTTCACTCAAAATGGCTTGCGTTCTGGGATGAATTGGAAACAATATTTTTTTGTCGTTAACCAAATCGTCAATTCCGTGCAATAATTTAATTAGTGATGAAACTTCGTCAACATTTCCAGGACGATGAAGCGTTAAAATAATATAATTTTTTTCGCTAAGTCCATGTCCATTCCAAAAGTCCGGTGCTGAAATTCTATCAATATTTTGATATAAAGTATCGATCATAACATTGCCCACAAAATGCACATTTTCAGGATTTGAACCCAATTTAAATAAATTTTCTGAGGCAGAAGTTGAGGTTGTAAAAAAGTAATCAGTAATACTATCCGTCAACATTCTGTTGATTTCTTCCGGCATTGTTAAATCTCCTGAACGAATACCTGCTTCGACGTGCGCTACTTTTGTATGGCATTTTTTGGCTACAATCGAACACGCCATAGTTGAGTTGACATCGCCAACAACCAAAACTAAATCGCAAGGATTTTGAAGTAATTCCTTTTCAAAAGCAATCATAATTGCTGCAGTTTGTTCTGCCTGAGAACCACTTTTTACTTCTAGATTTACATTTGGTTTAGGAATATTTAATTCTTCAAAAAAAGTATCACTTAAGTTTTTATCGTAATGCTGACCGGTATGAACCAATCGAAAAGAAACATCAAAACCTTCATTTTGCTTGCTTTTTATGGCGTTAATAATGGGTGCAATTTTTATAAAATTAGGTCTTGCGCCAGCGATTATAGTTATTTTCATAAGTAGGTGGTATTCTTTCTAAAAACTTTCTTTTGGCAAAAGTAAAGTTTAAATTGGAATTTGGATAAATTGAGATACTTTCTTGAATGTTTAAATCATTTTTGAGTATATCAAAACTGATCTTGTCAGAGTTGGAGGTCACAATTTGTGACATCAAGATTGTTTTTTTGCAATTCTCTAAGGTCACAATTTGTGACCTTAAAGAATTGTGTTTATTTTCAGTAAGTTAAAACTTGATATCGCAATTTGCGACATCAAGTTTCAAGGTCACAATTTGTGACCTTGAAAAAGTAGGGAATTATTTTTTATAGCCAATTTTGACTCTTTCATTTTCATCTTCTTTCTTTTCAGTCAATTCATCTAAATAAGAAAAAACCAATTCAATATTTTTATCATAATTCTCTAACTTCTTTTGAATCTGAAGAATATCAACCTTAATTTCTGTTGTATCCAAAAGCATTTGTCTCACTTTCGCGAAAATACGCATGATTTGAATATTGGTTTGAATTGCTTTGTCGCTTTTTAAAATGCTTGAGAGCATGAGAATGCCGTGTTCAGTAAAGGCAAAAGGGGATATTCTAGTTCCTCCCCAACTTGAGGTCACAATTTGTGACCTCAAGTTATTAAATTCAGTTTGAGATAATTCAAACATAAAATCTTCGGGAAATCTTGAAATATTTCTTTTTACAGATTGCTTTAAAACTTTAGTTTCAATTCCATAAAGTAAAGCGAGATCACGATCAAGCATTATTTTTTGACCGCGTATAAAATATATTTTATTTGAAATTGTTTCTTCAGAAAGCAGAGATTGATCGTCCATGAGTTTTTTATTAGTAAAAACAAATGTAAGATTTTATTTATATTTATAAATACGATTTAAATTGTTTTAGTTTTCCGCTTTTGCTTCTTTCCAGAACTACTTTTCGGGTAAAAGTGAAGTTTAAATTTGGTTCTAAATATAATGAGATTGCCTTTTCTATTTTTTGAATTTGAGCAGTATGTAATTCACGATCACTAACATATTCAATTTCAAAAGTGTTTAATTGCGTTTGTTTGATAATAAATTCTTTTACATTTCCGTCATCTTCGATAATGCTTTTGGTTACATAATAAAAGGTCAAACCCGGCGATTTTTTTCCGCTTGGGAGAATCGCAATGTCATTAGTTCTTCCAATTAGTTTTTTAAGAATTGGTTTTTGTGGCGTACTTTTTTCATCTAAAATTCCGATATCACCTATTTCATATCTTATGAACGGATGTGCTTTATTAAACAAAGAAGTAATCACAATTCGGCCTTCTTCCCCGTAAGGGAGAACATTATTATTTTCGTCAAGAATTTCGACAAAAAGGGTTTCTGCATTAATTTGCCATTCTCCATTTGGATTTTCAAAAGCAATTAAATCAAGTTCTGAAGCTCCATATTCATTGATAACGGGAATTCCGAATTGTTTTTCCAGCAGTTTTTTATCTGATTCAAAAAGCATTTCCGAAGTAACGAAACACGCTTTTAACGTGGGACAAACATCTTTTAAAACAATATTTTTCTGTTCCAGATATTTAGCAAATAAAACGATCGAGCTTGTATAGCCATTGATATAATCGAATTTTTTAGTTTTAAATTTTCGGAGGAATTTCTCCAGAACAACATCAGATAAATCAAAAACCGGAAACCTGAAACGATGTGTCAAAAAATCCTTAATTCGTTCTTTTTGATATCCAATAAAATCCATCGGAATGCCGTAAAAACGTGCTTGCAGCGAACGATTAAAATCGATTTTATACCAACCAAAACGCATAAAAATCGAAGTCCAGGTTAAGGAATGGCAATATTTATCTTTGGCAAATACAAACGGAGTTCCGCTGGATCCGGACGTTTTGTTGAGGTATACATTTTTTTTCGAATATCCTTTTGAAAGTCTTTCTTCGAGCGGTTTTTGTAGATTTTGTTTGTTTAAAATGGGCAAATCTTCCCAATTAGGATTTATATGATTTCCAACTAAATCCAGATAAAACGAATTGTTTTTTAAATGAAAATTTACAATTTCTTCTTTTTTATTTTGGAGAAAAAAAACATATTCTTCTTCAGATAAATTCACGATTTTATCCAATTCAGCCTTAGCTTTCTTTATTGGAAAACCATTTAATTTAAGCGAAATATCAAAAATAGAAATCATTTGGGCTGAATTTTCATCAAAAATAATATTATCCAATTACTAACATAGAAGAATGAACAACTTTTTAAGATTTAATTATTTTTTACGTATAAAAGCAATTATTTTTGCACCACAACTAAATACAACTATACCATGACAATTTTACTATTGGGATCAGGCGGAAGAGAACATGCTTTTGCGTGGAAAATGATTCAGAGTCCACTTTGCGAAAAACTTTTTGTTGCACCAGGAAATGCGGGAACAGCTGCAATCGCTACAAACGTTGCAATGTCTCCAACAGATTTTGATGCGATTAAAGCATTTGTAATTCAGGAAAATGTAAAAATGGTGGTCGTAGGACCAGAAGATCCATTGGTAAAAGGAATTTACGATTATTTTAAAAACGACGAAAGTCTACAACATATTCCGGTTATTGGACCATCTAAATTAGGTGCTCAATTAGAAGGAAGCAAGGAGTTTGCTAAAGAATTCCTGATGAAACATAATATCCCAACTGCTGCTTACGACAGTTTTACTGCTGAAACAGTTGAAAATGGATGTGCGTTTCTTGAAACTTTACAACCTCCGTACGTTTTAAAAGCAGATGGATTGGCAGCTGGAAAAGGGGTTTTGATTATTCAGGATCTTGAAGAGGCTAAAACCGAATTAAGAAACATGTTGGTTCACGAAAAATTTGGAGCAGCAAGTTCAAAAGTAGTAATCGAAGAGTTTCTTGACGGAATCGAATTAAGCTGTTTTGTTTTAACGGACGGAAAAAGCTATAAAATTCTTCCAACAGCAAAAGATTACAAACGTATTGGCGAAGGCGATACAGGATTAAATACAGGCGGAATGGGAGCGGTTTCTCCAGTTCCTTATGTTGATGCTGTTTTGATGGAAAAGATCGAAACTCGCATCGTAAAACCAACAATCGAAGGTTTCCAGAAAGACGGAATCGAATATAAAGGTTTTGTATTTATTGGTTTGATTAATGTAAAAAATGAACCAATTGTTATTGAATACAATGTAAGAATGGGAGATCCTGAAACCGAAGTTGTAGTGCCAAGATTAAAATCTGATTTGGTTGCATTGTTCCAGTCTGTTGCAGATCAAAAGTTAGATACTTTTGAATTAGAAGTTGATCCTAGAAGTGCTACTACAATTATGGTAGTTTCTGGCGGATATCCTGAAGATTTTGAAAAAGGAAAAGTAATTACCGGTTTAGAAAACATAACTGATTCGATAGTTTTTCACGCGGGTACAAAATTAGAGGACAATAATGTCGTTAGTAATGGAGGACGAGTATTGACTGTAACATCTTATGGGGACGATTTTCAACAGGCCATAAAAAAATCTTACCAAAATATAGATAAACTAAATTTTGATAAGATGTATTTTAGAAAAGATATTGGCTTCGACTTACTTTAAAAAAGAGTGAGCTGTAGTATCTTGATTTTCTGTTCCGGCGTCATCAAAAATGCGTAATTGTTTAATCCAGTAAACGATTGCGCATGCACAGATGATCATAAAAAACCAGTTAATAGTATTCGCACCAAACCAGGTAATAAGTTCTAAGTGACGTAAAAAGTCAAGTGGAGCAAATAAAATGTTAACGAATAAGTATTGTATTCCTTCAAAAAAAGCTGTCATAATTTATAAAATTATATGTTATTTATTGTTTTTAACGCATTGAAGACAAAATTCAATAAAGAATCTTTTTTCAACTTGTTGGTTTTCCTTTTTAAACAAGTATTATATTTACAATCACAAAAGTATAAAATATCCTTATGATAACAAGTGTTTTTAAAAAATCTACGCCATTAAATTATTCATTGGTCGTAATTTTAATACTGGTTTTCTTTTTTGTTTTTCAAATTAAAGATCCATCATGGGTGAGTTCTTATTTTTTGGCATTCCAAAAAGTAAGTCTGCTTTGCTTTATTTTAGCGTCTTTTTTCCTTATTAATTTTATTGTAAAAAAGAACGGACTGAGCAAAGACAATGGTTACGCGATCTTTTTTTACTTATTGTTTATATTATTTTTCCCCACGATTTTTAATAATGCAAATGTTGTATATGCCAACTTTTTTGTTTTGTTGGCACTCCGAAGATTAATTTCACTGCAATCGTTAAAAGCGGCAAAAGAAAAAATATTCGATGCCTCTTTTTGGATTTTAATAGCTTCTTTATTTCAATTTTGGTGCATTCTTTTCCTGATATTGGTTTTTATATCGATTATTTTTCATGTTTCGAGAGATTATAGAAACTGGATTTTGCCTTTTATAGCGCTTATGGCTGTGTCAATAATCTTTTTATTTATTTCTCTAATCTTCCATATCAACATAATCGAGTTTTTTCAGGAACGCGCTGTAGTAGATTTTAGTATTGATTATTTCAAGAACAATTACGAAAACGGTGCACTTTCGATATATGTTGCTGTATCTTTATTTTTTATAGTTTCGATGTTGAGCACATTGTCAAACAGACCGCAAATCTTACATTCATCGTACAAAAAAGTTGTAGCTTGTTTTTTTATTGCTGCATTTGTTTACATCGTTTCACCGGATAAAAGTAATGATCTGTTGCTATTTAGTATCGCTCCTTTGACCATTATGGCATCAAGCCATGTAGAATATATGAAGCAGAAACTTAATAACGAAATTGTTTTTTATGTGTTGATTGTGTGTAGTTTATTTACATTTTTTTCTCAACTATAATTTGCTTCCGTAAGCAAGATCACCAGCATCACCAAGACCCGGAACAATATAATTTTTCTCATTTAATTTCTCATCCAGGGAAGCTACCCATAAATGACAGTTTTCAGGAAGGCTTTTTTCAAGAAAAGCAATTCCTTCCGGTGCAGCAATTACAACTACAATATGTATCTCTTTTGGTGTTGCATTTTCAATTAATTTTCCGTGAACTGCAACGATAGACTGACCGGTCGCCAGCATTGGATCAAGCAGTAAAACGGTTTTGTCGTTGATGTTAGAAACGGCTTGATATTCTACCCGTATTTCAAATTCATCATCATTATTAGGATGATATCTGCAAGCGGAAACAAAGCTGTTTTCGGCGTGATCAAAGTAGTTCAAAAAACCATTATGAAGTGGCAATCCTGCTCTTAAAATTGAACATAGAACCAAATCACTTTCGATTTCGGTTGTTTTTTTAATGCCAAGCGGAGTTTGAATTTCGATATTTTTATACGACAAATCTTTGCTTAGTTCATACGCCATAATTTCGCCAATACGTTCTATATTTCTTCGAAAACGCATGCTGTCGTTCTGAACATTAATATTTCTGATTTGACCTAAAAAGTGGTTTAATACGCTATTATTTTCAGAGATATAATGGATTTTCATAATAAAATTTTAGAATTATCAATGGGTTACAGTACGATAACGAAAAAATCATCGTTTTATTCGCACGATAAAAGTATAAAAAGTATCTTTGTAACTCTAACAAATAAAGACATGTTTTCAAAATTAGCATATTCTGTTTTCGAACAAAGCATCAAAGATTATCATCAATTTGATAATGTTGATCAACCAATAAACAATCCTTATCCTAAGGATAAATTCGAACATTTGTTATATCTAAAAAACTGGATTGACACTGTTCAATGGCATTTTGAAGACATTATTCGTGATCCGCAAATTGATCCGGTTGCAGCTCTTACTTTAAAAAGAAGAATCGATGCCTCTAATCAGGAACGTACTGATATGGTGGAATATATTGATAGTTATTTTTTACAAAAATACAGTGATGTAAAAGTAAAAGATGGTGCAAAAATTAACTCAGAAAGTCCTGCGTGGGCTTTTGACAGATTATCTATCCTGGCGCTAAAAATTTATCATATGCATGAAGAAGCTACACGTGCAGAAGCTTCGCAAGAACACAGAGATAAATGTCAGGAAAAATTAAACATTCTTTTAGAACAAAGAAGCGATTTATCAACAGCGATTGATGATTTGCTTACCGATATCGAAAACGGTGAAAAATTCATGAAAGTGTACAAACAAATGAAAATGTACAATGACGATGAATTGAATCCTGTTTTATACCAAAATAAAAAATAATTGGCAGAATTGTCCAATAAAATTAAGCATATAGCCGTCATGAGACTTTCCGCAATGGGAGACGTCGCCATGACGGTTCCTGTTTTACGTGCTTTTGTAAAACAGTATCCAGAGGTAAAAATCACGGTAATTTCACGTCCGTTTTTCAAGCCATTTTTTGACGGAATCCCGAATCTTGATTTTTTTGCTTTTGATGAAAAAGACCGTCACAAAGGATTTGCAGGACTTTTACGTTTATTCAAAGATGTAAAAAAACTTAAAGTTGATGCTTTTGCAGATCTTCATAATGTTTTGAGATCTAAAATTGTGAGTTTACTTTTCGCTTTAAGCGGAAAAAAAAGAGCCACAGTTGACAAAGGGAGAGAAGGTAAAAAGGAATTAACCCGCGCCGAAAATAAAATATTCAGGCAATTGCCAACAATGTTCGAAAGACACGCAAAAGTGTTCCAGGAACTTGGTTTTTCTTTAGATTTATCCTCCCGAAGCGTCGGGACTGAATTCCCTGAAAAAGCAATTTTAAGTTCAGAAATTCTTGAAATTATTGGTGATCAAAACTCAAAATTAATTGGTATTGCTCCTTTTGCACAATATGATTCTAAGGTTTATCCGCAGGATTTAATGCAGGAAGTTATTGCAAAACTGGCTGAAAATAAAGAGTATAAAATTTTACTTTTTGGAGGAGGAAAAAAAGAAATCGAAATATTGGATTTATTTTCTCAACCATTTGAAAATGTAATAAATGTGGCTGGAAAAATTAAATTTCAGCAAGAATTACAATTAATCAGCAATCTTGATGTAATGCTTTCAATGGATTCAGGAAATTCACATATTGCAGCAATGTTAGGCGTAAAAGTAATCACGCTTTGGGGCGCAACACATCCGTACGCAGGATTTTTACCTTTTAATCAAACGATGGAAAATGCTTTAACTTCAGATAGAAATCAATATCCGCAATTGCCAACATCAGTTTATGGAAACAAAATTGTTGAAGGTTACGAAGATGCAATGAGAAGTATTTCTCCAAACGAAATTATTCAAAAAATACAATCAAGCATATAATCCATTTAAATCATGGAGAAAATAGCCAATTGTTTTCTTCTTGTTTTTATTGGCAACAATTACAACAAATTGATTTTCTTTTTCTGTAGAGAGCAAAATATGTTCAAAATCTTCTGTTGAATTTCTGTAAATTTTATGCACCAATTTTGATTCTTTAATTTTGTGCGATAGAACTTTAGCCGCTTTTAGTTTACTGATATAAGGCCAGAAATTAAAAATATTTTGGTCAGAAGGTGTTATTTCAGTCATTTTACCAATCATTGTTGCGTTATATTTTTCTTCTGTAAGTAGTTTAGGCCCTTTTTTATTTCGTTGTTTTTTAATTATAAAGTAAACACAAAATAAAGCAGTTATTACAAAAAGCGCTATAAATGATAAACGGAGGAAGTGATGCATTGTCATAATATTTAATATTTAAACGGTTGACAAATTTAATTTAGCTCTACAATCATAAAGAACGAGATTGCGATTACTTTAATTACACCACTAAAATAATGAAAATTCAGCAATATTTTAATAATAATTTGCTTTTATTGTATTTCAGCTATAAACAGATTTTCTCGTCTTTACATCTGCTGTAAATATAACTTTTAAGGTTTAGTCGCAGTCGCAGTCGCAGTCGCAGTCGCAGTCGCAGTCGCAGTCAGTCGCAGTCGCAGTCGCAGTCGCAGTCGCAGTCGCAGTCGCAGTCGCAGTCGCAGTCGCAGTCGCAGTCGCAGTCGCAGTCGCAGTCGCGAATACGCATAAAAAAAGAGTTTGCATTGCAAACTCTTTTTTTAACTGAGACTGTAAACTTAGACTGTAAACTGAGACTGTAAACTGAGACTGTAAACTGAGACTGTAAACTGAGACTGTAAACTGAGACTCAAAACTCTCTACACGTCATCATAATCTACATAAATAGACTCTGATGTTGGGTGCGCCTGACAAGTTAAGATTAAACCTGAAGCGATTTCTTTATCTGTTAAAATAGAATTTTTAGTCATTTCGGCACTTCCAGAAGTTACACGAGCAAGACAACTGCTGCAAATTCCGCCTTGGCAAGAATATGGAGCATCAATTCCTTGTTTTAAAGCCGCATCTAATATGGTTTGTTTTTGAGACATTTCGAATGAAACTTCGTCATCATCTACTAAAACAGTGATTTTTGTATGTCCTTCAAGTGAAGCTTTTATTTCGTTTTCCTTAGATGAAGAAGTAAAAAGCTCAAACTTAATTGCTGATTCTTTTACATTTTTCTCCTTTAAGATTGCAGAAACTGTATTGATCATTTCTTCTGGTCCGCACAAGAAAAATTTATCAAATTGTAATTCTTTGTGTTTATTATTCAAAACAAAATTTACTGCTGATTTCTCGATTCTGCCAAACAAAGCATTTTCGGCTTTAGCCTGACTAAATACATAATGCACGAAAAAACGACCTACATATTGCAATTGCAAATCATGTAATTCCTGGTAAAAAATAGTTTCCTCAGGATTTTTGTTTCCGTAAACCAATACAAAAGAACTTTTTGGTTCACTTTTCAAAACAGATTTTATGATCGAAAGCACAGGAGTAATTCCGCTTCCGGCAACAAAAGCTGCGTAATTTTTTTGTCTTTCAGCATCTGGTTCAAAAGTAAATATTCCTTCCGGATGTCCTACTTCAAGAACATCGCCAGCTTTAAGTCTTGTGTTTGCAAATTGAGAAAACAAACCATTTTTAACTGCTTTTACTGCAATTCTTAATTCGCCGCTTTCTGGTGCAGAACATATGGAATAAGCACGACGAATATCTTGATTGTCAAGAGTTAATTTTAAATTTATGTATTGTCCGGCTATAAATTTATAGTCAGGTTTTAGTTCTTCGGGAACATTAAAAAGTACAGAAACGGCGTCGTTTGTTTCGCGTTTTACCTCTTTAATTATAAGTTTTAAGAATGAAGGCATGATTGTATATTTTATGCAAAAGTAGCAAACGGAGATTAAATGTCAGGCACGAAATTATTATTTTTAACTTTTTTTGTAACGTTTACTTACATTTGATCACTTACTACAAAACTGAAAACCAAATAACCATGATTAAAAAGTTTATTTATCTAGAATGGAAAGCCTTTACCAGATCTGCATCGTTTGGTGCAAATGTGGCAATGAAAATTTTAATTGGTTTTTTGATGGTTTATTTTTCGGTACTTTTTATCGGAATGGGTGTTGGGGCATTTTATGTGTTACGAAAAATGAATCTGGAACCGTTATCGACCATCAATCAATTTTTGATTTATTACTTTTTGTTTGATCTCGTAGTTCGCTTATTAATGCAGGCAATCCCGGTATTGAATATCAAACCATTGTTGATTTTACCTTTCAATAAATCTACCATTGTACATTTCTCTTTAGGTAAAACCGCCTTGTCTTTTTTTAATTGGGTTCACGCTCTTTTTTTTATTCCATTTTCTATTGTATTAGTTCTGGAAGGTTATGATACATGGGCAGTTATTTTTTGGTTTTTAGCAGCTTTTTCTTTTGTGTTCATCAATAATTTTTTGAATATAATTTTAAGCAATATCGATAAATTATTTGTTGGTTTTATTGGGCTAATTCTTGTATTAGCGGCTGCTCAATATTATAAAGTATTTGATATTACGGCATTTACCGCACCTTTTTTTCTTGGATTTTACGAGATAAAAGGATTGTTTTTAATTCCGGTTTTGGTATTATTGGGGCTGTATTTATTTACCTATAAGTATTTCAAAAACAATTTATTTCTAGATGCCGGACTTTCTAAAAAAGAGGATATAGCCACAACCGAAAATCTTTCTTGGCTAAATCAATTTGGAACTTTAGGAACTTTTCTTAAAAACGATATCAAATTAATCAAAAGAAATAAACGTTCAAAAACAACGATATTCATGAGCATATTCTTTTTGTTTTATGGATTCATTTTTTTCGGGAATACACATCAGCCTGAGGTAATGCAAATTTTTGCCGGAATATTTGTTTCCGGAGGATTTTTATTTGTGTTTGGTCAATTTGTACCAAGTTGGGATAGTTCGTATTACCAATTAATGATGACTCAAAACATTCCGTACCGCGGTTATATTACTTCAAAATGGTGGCTTATTGTTATCGCCACAATTGTTTCAACTATTATTGCTTCTTTCTATCTTTTTTTTGGATGGGAAATCTATCTAACAATTGTAGTAGGTGCCATTTATAATATTGGAGTAAACTCACACTTAGTACTTTTAGGCGGAGCATTTACAAAAACACCAATCGATTTAAGTTCTGCAAGCGGAGCTTTTGGAGACAAAAAAGCTTTTAATGTAAGTGCTATGTTATTGACATTACCAAAAATATTATTGCCATTAGGACTTTATGCAATTGGACTTTATTTAGGAAATAAAACCATTGGATTATCATTAGTTGCAGGTGTCGGAGTTTTAGGTTTTGTTTTTAAAGATAAGGTATTTTCATTAATCGAAAAAAGATATAAAATCGAAAAATACAGTACGATAAGTGCTTATAAACAAAAGAATTAAATTAGAGAATATGTCAATTTGATAATGAGATAATTTTTATCAGATTGAATAAAATATTGAAAAAATACATAAGATTTTTTAATCTAAAATCATTCCCGAAGCTTCGGGACTAAAATCTAAAATCACCATGATACAAGTAAATCAACTTTCAAAAACATATAACGGAACTACAGTTTTAAATATTAATAATCTTGAGATCCCAAAAGGTCAAAGCTTTGGTTTAGTGGGAAATAACGGAGCTGGAAAAACAACCTTTTTCAGTTTGTTATTAGATTTAATTCAGCCTTCGACAGGAAATATTACCAGCAATACAATTGAGGTAAATACAAGTGAGAACTGGAAATCTTTTACGGGATCTTTTTTAGACGAAAGTTTTTTGATTGGTTATTTAACCCCTGAAGAATATTTTTATTTTATTGGAGATTTGAGACATCAGAACAAAGCAGATATTGATGCTTTGTTAGCGCAGCATGAAGAGTTTTTTAATGGTGAAATCCTGAACAACAAAAAATATTTAAGAGATTTATCAAAAGGAAATCAGAAGAAAGTGGGTATTATTGCCACACTCATAGGAAATCCTGAAGTAGTAATCTTAGATGAACCTTTTGCAAATTTAGATCCTACAACTGTTAGCCGATTAAAAAAAATAATAAAAGATCTGGCTGAAAATCCAAATGTTACAGTGCTGGTTTCCAGTCATGATTTGCAGCATACGGTAGAGGTTTGCGATCGAATTGTGGCACTTAATAAAGGCGAAGTGGTGAAGGATATTCAAACTTCAGAAGAAACCTTACAAGAACTGGAATCGTTTTTTGCAGTATAAGTATTCTATATTTCAAAAAGAAGCGTATTTTTACAAGTCGATATACTAAAAGTCCATTTTAGAAGTTAATTGATTTAAACTCTTTCTATTGAAAAACAATACTCTTAAATATAGTTTTTTTCTTGTCTTTTTGTTTCTTTTGATAGCCTGTTCTACCAAGAAAAACACTTTTCTGGCTAGAAATTCGCATGCCTTAAGTACAAAATATAATATTTTGTACAATGGCGGAATTGGTCTTGATAAAGGATTAAAGTCTATTCAGGCAAACAGTCAGGATAATTTCTGGAAGTTGCTGCCAATAGAAAAAATGCAAATCGACGAAAATTTTTCCGGAGACGAAAAATCTAAAAATCCTGATTTTGAAAAGGCCGAAACGAAAGCAACAAAAGCCATTCAGAAACACTCCATGAACATTGGCGGAAGAGAGCGAAATTCACAAATTGATGAAGCATATTTAATGCTTGGGAAAGCCAGATACTATGATCAGCGCTTTATTCCGGCTCTTGAAGCATTCAATTATATTTTATACAAATACCCAAACAGCAGTAATATTTACACCGCAAAAATATGGCGTGAGAAAACAAATATGCGTTTAGGAAATGATGCAATTGCCTTAAAAAACATTAAGCTTTTATTAAAAAATACCGATCTAAATAAACAAACTTTTTCTGACGCAAATGCTTTATTAGCCGAAGCTTTTTTGAATCTAGAGCAAAAAGACAGTGCGATTTCCAGACTTAGAGTTGCAGAACAATTTACAAGAATAAATGAAGACAAGGCCAGATACCGTTTTATTCTGGGTCAGATGTATCAGGAAGCCGGAAAAAAAGACAGCGCAAATTATTTTTATGATGGTGTAATCGATATGAATCGAAAAGCCGATCGAAAATATATGATGCATGCTTATGCTAAAAAAGCACAAATGTTTGATTACGAATATGGCAATCAGGATTTGTTTATAGAAATGTATAATAAGCTAGTGGCAGATCGTGAAAACAGACCTTATTATGATATTTTGTTTTATGAAATGGGAGTGTTTTTTGATAAATATAAAGAACAGGAAGACGCTTTAATTTTCTATAATAAATCATTAGCCAGAAAATCTAAAGATCCTTATTTAGTAGCATCCACATATAGAAATATAGGAAACATGTATTTTAAAAATACAGATTACACAATGGCTGCTAAATATTATGACAGTACATTAGTAAAATTAGATCCTAAAACGAGAGAGTTTGCTTTTATTCAAAAAAACAGAAAAAATTTAGATAACGTAATTAAATACGAAGGAATTGCAAAACGCAACGATAGTATAATTAAGGTATACGGTTTGCCAGCGCCTGATCGAAAGTTGTATTTCGAAAATTATATTGCGGAACTTAAAAAGAAAGATGAAGCCAAACGTATTCTGGAAGAAAAAGAAAAGGAAAGATTAGCCAATATTGACCGTAACACAAATACCGGTAATTCACCAACTGCTGTAAATCCTAATGCAATTGGAAAAAGCGATCCTGGCGTTGGTACATTTAATCCTCCTGCAGGAAACGAAACAGCTAGTACGAGTACTTTTTATTTTTATAATCCAACAACGGTTGCCTACGGAAAACTACAATTTAAAAAATTATGGGGTAACAGAACTGTGGGCGGAAACTGGAGAATGGCTACCATAAAATCTGCAAATAATGCAGCTATGAATGATTCAATAAATAATGATCAGAATGTAGCAAACACCTTAAAAGATACTATAGTTGTTGAAAAATATACAACAGATTTTTATGAAAAACAGCTTCCAAAAACGCAGTCTTCAATAGATAGTATTGGTGTAGAGCGCAATTTTGCCTATTACCAGTTAGGGCTTATCTATAAAGAAAAATTCAAGGAATATAATCTGGCAAGTGCCAAATTGGAGCAGTTATTAAGAAATAATCCTGAAGAAAAATTGATTTTGCCTTCGATGTATAATTTGTATAAAATTTATCAAATTACAAATCCGGCTAAAGCTGAAGCGGTAAAATTTGATATTACTACAAAATATCCTAATTCGAGATATGCACAGATCTTAAATAATACAAATTCTGAAGATTTAGCATCGCCGGATAAGGAATATCAAAAATGGTATAAATTATATCAGGAAGAACATTTTGATACTGTCCTCGATAATATCGATAATCTAATCAATCAATATGCCGGTGATGAAATTGTTTCTAAATATGAATTACTGAAAGCAAATACTTTAGGAAAAGTAAATGGTCTTGCAGCGTATAAAAAAGCATTAGAATCTGTGGCAGATGATTATCCAAATAGTGATGAAGGTAAAAATGCAAGGGAAATTCTTGAGAAGCAAATTCCAACTTTAGAAAAACTTGACTTTACTGCTGTTGACGGTAAAAGTTGGAAAATTTTATATTTAGTTCCTAATAACGATTCTAAAACGCTTAAAAATATTGAAGAAGCAATCAGGGTATTTTTGTTAGTTGAAAATTTCGAAAGATTAACAACTTCTCTGGATAAGTATAATAAAACCGAAAGCTTTGTAGTTATTCATGGTATAAAATCAGAGGCATATGCGAGAGACGTTTCAGGAGTTTTAAGAGATGATAAAAAATATAAAATCTCACATCCGTCTATTATTATATCAACTGATAATTATAAAGTAATTCAAATCAAAAAAAATCTAGAAGCTTATTTAGCTCCTAAAAATCCATAAGCATGTTTGATAAAGTCAAAAAAAACGGAACAGAACTTCTAGGAAAAACGAATAGAATTGTAGAAGGAACTTCGATAGTAGGAGATATTGTATCAAAGGCAGATTTTAGATTAGATGGAGAGTTAATAGGAAACTTTACTTCTCAGGGAAAACTGGTAATAGGAGTATCCGGAATTGTAAAAGGTGAAATTGTTTGTAATAATGCTGATATAGAAGGAGAGTTTCAGGGTAAAATAAAGGTATTAGAAGTCCTTAATATAAAAGCAACAGCGCGTATTCATGGAGAAGTAGCTGTTGGAAAACTGTCTATAGAACCGGGAGCTGATTTTACAGCTACCTGTACTATGCTTACAAATAATAAAGAAGTAACTGTAAAAGATGGAAAAGGAGCCGAACAAAAACAGAAGGAATAAATGGTTGCCATTAATTAATATTCCTGTTCAAATGGGAATAATTATTTTTTTATTCTCTTATTTCGGTAGTTGGCTGGATGAAAATCATCCCAGTCCAAAAGTGTATTACAACACAATTTTTGTAATGCTTGGTGTTGGGCTTGCTCTATATAATGTAATTCGTCAGGTTAACGATATCAATAAAACAAAGTAATTTATGTTTTAAAGCATCTTTAAATAAATGTTGCATCTTTGCAAAAAATATTTCAAATGCTTTTAAAAAATTACAAACCTATTCTCCATTTATTCATTTTTGCTTTGGCGGCTTATATTTTGCACAAAGCAGCTTTTTTAGTTTTAGAGTTAAATACTCAAAACTTTTATTATAGTATAGAATTTTTGTATTTGATTTTCTTTGGACTTTCTGCTTTGTTATACCTTATATTATTGATAGTAAAAAAGAAGAATTTTGAAATTATTGGTATGGCATTCTTATTCGGGACATTTACACAAATGCTATTAGGATATTTAATTTTAAGACCAATTCTCGAAAATAAATCCGAAGAGGTTATGGTTGAAAAAGTCAGTTTTTTTATAACATTTATTTTATTTTTGTTATTTGAGACGCTTTTAACTGTCCGATTATTAAATGAAAAGCGTTAAAATAAGGATTCTGTAAAACAAGGTTCAAAAATAATTTTTCATATCCTTTTGAATATTAATAAAAAATGTACCTTTGCACCAAATTTTAGAAACGTA
The DNA here is from genome assembly GCF_001422725.1 of Flavobacterium sp. Leaf82. Taxonomy (GTDB): domain Bacteria; phylum Bacteroidota; class Bacteroidia; order Flavobacteriales; family Flavobacteriaceae; genus Flavobacterium. The sequence goes on from NZ_LMMA01000001.1 coordinate 36,551, forward strand.
AAAAAATAAGATTTTTAACAGATATGGTGATTTCAAACAAACCGCTCAATTTTATTCTTGCAGCTTTAGTAGCTTGTTCTCCAGTAATGAGTTTTGCAAATTCAGAGAATGACTCAACGCATGTACAGACAGAGACTGCTCATGAAGAGAAAGTAATTTCACATAATGCTCCTGTAGAAGGTGAGCATGAAGCTCTTGATCCAAAAGCAAAAGTGGATGCTTTTATTGATCATCACTTACAAGATTCTCATGATTTTGTTTTCTTTTCAGATGAAAAGGAAAATAAACATTATGGTTTTCCATTACCTGTAATACTTATTGACGGAGGATTGAAAATTTTCTCTTCTTCAAAATTACACCACGGTGAAGAAGTTGCAGAAGTTGATGGAAATTTCTACAAACTAGTTCACGGTAAAATTTACAAAACAGATGCTGCCGGTACTATTACTTTTAATGAGCACGGACATCCTGAAAACGAAAAGCCATTAGATTTTTCTATTACAAAAAATGTAGTGTCAATGCTTTTTGTTGCCGTACTATTATTTATAATGTTTACAGGTTTAGCAAAATCATATAAAAAAGAACCAATCCCAACTGGATTTGGAAGAGTATTAGAACCGCTTATTATTTTCATCAGAGATGAAATTGCTGTTCCAAATATTGGTGAGAAAAAATACAGAAAATATATGGGTTACTTATTAACCGTATTTTTCTTTGTGTGGTTGTTAAACTTATTAGGTATGACTCCACTAGGAATTAATGTTACAGGAAATATTGCAATTACAGTTTGTTTAGCAGCATTTACTTTTATCATTACACAATTCAGTGCAAACAAAGATTATTGGGGACACATTTTTTGGATGCCGGGAGTTCCTGTACCAATGAAAATTATTTTAGCTCCAATTGAAATCTTAGGAACACTAACAAAACCGTTTGCATTATTAATTCGTTTGTATGCAAATATTACTGCAGGTCACGTAGTAATTATGAGTTTGATCGCAATGATCTTTGTAGGTAAAAATTTAGCTGCAGATTTGCCAATCTCTATGGGATTAACATTATTTATTTCGGTTATCGAAGTTTTAGTTGCATTTTTACAGGCGTTCATTTTCACAATGTTATCATCATTGTTTATTGGTATGGCTGTTCAGGATCATGATCATCACCACGCTGATGAGAATGTAATTATCTAATTTAGAAGTTTAATTTTATATATATAAATAGTTATGGGAACAATTCCAACTTTAGTAGGTGCTGGATTAGTAGTAATCGGAGCAGGTTTAGGTTTAGGTAAAATCGGTGGATCTGCTATGGACGCTATTGCTCGTCAGCCAGAAGCTGCTGGTAAAATTCAAACTGCGATGATTATTATCGCGGCTTTATTAGAAGGTTTAGCATTTGCTGCTTTAATCTTAGGAAAATAATAAAGAGAGAAATAACAACATCTTTAACGGTTGGTTAAAGGTGTTGTTACTTTTAAAAAAAGAAATTAAATATTTAATATAGTTATAAAATGGATAAGTTAATTAACGATTTTTCATTCGGTTTATTCTTTTGGCAAGCTTTAATCTTGTTGGTTTTAATTTTGCTTTTAGTAAAATTTGCCTGGAAACCAATTATGGAATCTATTACTGCAAGAGAAGAGGGTATTAAAAATGCATTACTTTCTGCTGAAAATGCAAAGAGAGAAATGGAAAACTTACAAGCTGACAATCAAAGAATTTTGAATGAAGCTCGTGCAGAACGTGACGCGATGCTTAAAGAAGCTCGTGAAATGAAAGAGAAAATGATTGCTGATTCTAAAAACGAAGCACAAGAAGTTGGTCAAAAAATGATCGAGCAAGCTAAAGCGGCTATCGAAAGTGAAAAGAATGCTGCTATGGCTGAATTGAAATTACAAGTTTCAACTTTATCATTAAGCATTGCTGAAAAATTGTTGAAAGAAGAATTATCTAACAAAGAATCTCAAACTAAATTAGTAGAGAAAATGTTAGGTGACGTAAAGTTAAACTAAGATTATGGCAAGTACAAGAGCAGCAATTCGTTATGCAAAAGCAATTCTGGACTTAGCAAACTCTAAAGGTGTTGCCGAAGCAGTTAATAACGATATGAAGTCAATTGCTGCGGCAATTGAATCAAATGAAGAATTGAGTACCTTTATCCAAAATCCAACTACAAAAGTTGAAGTTAAGGAAAGTGCTCTTTTAGAAGTTTTTGCAGATGTAAATGGCGTAACCAAAGGTTTGTTTCATTTATTATTTGAAAACAAAAGATTCGAAATTCTGGAAGCAATTGCTTTAGAATATAAAAAATTATTTGATGAAAGTAATGGAGTTGAAGTAGCAAAAGTTACAACAGCAATTGCAATGGATGCAGCATTAGAAGCTAAAGTTTTAGCGAAAGTAGCTACATTATCAGATAAAAAAGTAACAATAGAAAATATCGTAGATCCATCAATCATTGGAGGATTTATTTTAAGAATAGGTGATCAACAATACAATGCATCTGTTGCAAACAGATTGCAGGTATTAAAAAGAGAGTTAAGTAATTAGTTTTATTACACATAAAAGTGTCTAAATTATAAATTAAGATGGCGGAAATCAAACCTGCTGAAATTTCAGCAATATTAAGAAAGCAAGTAGAAGGTTTTGAATCTGGTGCTACGCTAGAAGAAGTAGGAACAGTACTTCAAGTTGGAGACGGTATTGCTCGTATTTACGGGCTATCGAATGTACAATATGGTGAGTTAGTTGAATTTGATAACGGACTTGAAGCTATTGTATTGAACCTTGAAGAAGACAATGTTGGTGTGGTACTTTTAGGACCATCAACTGGAATCAAAGAAGGATCAACAGCAAAAAGAACACAACGTATTGCATCTCTTAAAGTAGGTGAGCAAATGGTAGGACGTGTAGTAAACACTCTTGGTTTTCCTATTGATGGAAAAGGACCAATTGGTGGAGACTTATACGAAATGCCTTTAGAAAGAAAAGCACCTGGTGTTATCTTCCGTCAGCCAGTAACTGAGCCATTACAAACAGGAGTAAAAGCAGTAGATGCTATGATCCCGGTTGGTCGTGGACAACGTGAGCTTGTAATTGGTGACCGTCAAACAGGTAAATCAACTGTTTGTATCGATACAATCTTAAATCAAAAAGAATTTTACGATGCAGGAAAACCTGTATTCTGTATATATGTTGCAATTGGGCAAAAAGCTTCTACTGTAGCAGGAATCGCTAAAATGTTAGAAGAAAAAGGTGCAATGGCTTATACAGTTATTGTTGCAGCTAATGCTTCAGACCCAGCTCCAATGCAAGTTTATGCTCCTTTCGCAGGTGCTGCAATTGGAGAATACTTTAGAGATTCAGGTCGTCCTGCACTTATTGTGTATGATGATTTATCTAAGCAAGCTGTTGCTTACCGTGAGGTTTCTCTTTTATTAAGAAGACCACCGGGACGTGAGGCATATCCTGGAGACGTTTTCTACTTACACTCTCGTTTATTAGAGCGTGCTTGTAAAGTAATTGCTGATGACGGAATTGCTAAAAACATGAACGATTTACCAGATTCTATCAAGTCTATCGTAAAAGGTGGTGGTTCATTGACTGCATTGCCAATTATTGAAACTCAGGCTGGTGACGTTTCTGCATATATTCCAACAAACGTAATCTCGATTACTGATGGTCAGATTTTCCTTGATGGAGATTTGTTCAACTCAGGAGTTCGTCCTGCTATTAACGTAGGTATCTCTGTATCTCGTGTTGGAGGTAATGCTCAGATTAAATCTATGAAAAAAGTTTCTGGAACTTTAAAATTAGACCAGGCTCAATTCCGTGAATTAGAGGCTTTCGCTAAATTTGGTTCTGACTTAGATTCAGTTACTTTAAACGTAATTGAAAAAGGTAGAAGAAACGTTGAGATCTTGAAACAAGGTTTAAATGATCCTTACACTGTAGAAAATCAAGTTGCTATTATTTACGCTGGTTCTAAAAACTTATTAAGAAACGTTCCTGTAAATAAAGTAAAAGAGTTTGAAGCTGATTTCTTAGCTTACTTAAACAGTAAACATAAAGATACGCTTAACGCTTTGAAAGCTGGTAAATTAGATGACAACATTACTGATGTTATCGAAAAAGCAGCAAAAGAAATTTCAGCAAAATATAACTAATAAGATAATTCGTAAATTAGATAATTAGAAAATGTGTTATCATTATTCTAATTATCTAATTTTCAAATTGTCACATTTTCTAATTAATAGATGGCAAATTTAAAGGAAATCCGTAATAGAATTACTTCCGTTTCATCGACGATGCAAATTACATCGGCAATGAAAATGGTTTCTGCTGCAAAGCTTAAGAAAGCACAAGATGCAATCACTGCAATGCGTCCTTATGCCGAGAAATTAACGGAGTTGTTGCAAAACCTTTCTGCTACACTTGATGGTGAAGTCGGAGGAGATTATACAACACAACGTGAAGTAAAAAAAGTATTGCTTGTTGCAATAACTTCGAATAGGGGTTTATGCGGGGCATTTAATACAAATATTATTAAGGAGGTTAAAAATCGTTCTGCATTTTACGCTGGAAAACAAGTTGATGTTTTCCCTATTGGTAAAAAAGGAAATGACGTACTATGTAAATCTTTTAAAGTTCATGGTCACCATAATGCAATTTTCGATCATTTAACTTTTGAAAATGTTGCCGGGATTGCTGATAACTTAACTCAAAAGTTTTTATCTGGTGAATACGACAGAATCGAATTGATTTACAATCAGTTTAAAAATGCTGCAACACAAATCGTTCAAACAGAACAATTTTTACCGTTAGCGCCAATTAAATCTGATGTACCGGTTTCTACTGGAGATTATATTTTCGAGCCTTCAAAAGAAGAGATTGTGTTGACTTTGATTCCTAAATCATTAAAAACACAATTATACAAAGGTATTCGTGATTCATTTGCTTCAGAACACGGAGCGCGTATGACAGCAATGCACAAAGCAACTGACAACGCAACGGAATTAAGAAACCAATTGAAATTGACTTACAATAAAGCACGTCAGGCATCTATTACTAACGAGATCCTTGAGATCGTTGGTGGAGCAGAAGCTTTGAACGGATAATTATTTCAAGACATATAAAAAAGCCCCGACAAGTAATTGTCGGGGCTTTTTTTATGGAGAAATTTTACTTATCTGTAAAGGGTAAAATGTCCAACAAACTCTCTGTCATCTTTAAGATCGTTTAATTTTATTACATACCAGTAATCACCAGTTGGTAATTCAGTATTATTGTATTTTCCGTCCCATTTTTCACCAAATTTATAGTTGCCAATTATACGATTGTATCGGTCAAAAATAGTGAATGTCAGATTTTTATAATTTACAGCACATCCCGGTCCCCAATTATCGTTGATTCCGTCGCCATTAGGAGTGAAATTATTAGGGATGCAAAGATCAATGTATTCAAAATATTTTGAAGACGTTGCCGTACATCCATTTTTATCTGTTACGGTTACGGTGTAAATTCCTGATTTATATATTAAAAAATTACTCGTTAAGTCGTAATATTCTTCATTAAATGCATATTTATATTGCCCGTGCCCACCTGTAGCTGTCGCGACAATTTCATTTAATTCGCCATTATTTAGTGTTAGGATTAAAGGTTGAATATCCTCAATATTGAATACCAATGTTGAGTGCTCGCAACCATTCGTATATCTTGCTTTAATAGTATGTAAGCCGGATTCAAGGTTTGTAAATACATTACTAGTTTGATAAGTATTACTATTATCTATTGCATAATCAATATCATCAGGATTGATGTTATTCTCAGTAATCGAAATAGTCACTGAATTTGTTGCTGCATTATTGAAACAATCATAAAAGACTTGAGCTTGAGGTTTGAATATAACAGCATTTTCCATTCTTACTTCAACTTCAGTTAAACAATGAGCATCTTTAATAAATACCGTATGTTTTTTGCCACCGGAAAGGTCTGTAAAATCAGATTGTGTTCCTGAAATATATGTATAAGGGCCATCCGGATTATTAAGACTTACACTGTAGGGTGGAGTTCCTCCAAAAATGGCAATGCTAAATGCACCATCTTTATCTCCGTCGCAAATTTCCTGGAAAACAGGATCTATAACTTTCGCATGCAAAATTTCAGGTTCTTTAATTTCTAATATTAGTGGTTCATTCGCGAAACATCCTGATTCATCCTGAGCTAAAATTTTATAAGTACCGGGAACTAAATTATCGAATATAAAATTATGACTAAACTGGGATAAGTTTGGAGAAATAGCATATTTAATAATTCCTGTACCGCCACTTGATGTAACTTTAATTTTGCCATCATTAGCACTATTACAAGTTACATGAGTCACACTACCATAAAAGAGAAGAGGCTTGGGTTCATTAATCATGAAATCGTTTTGAGCCGTACATCCTGATATATTATCAATTACAGTAAATGTGTATTTTCCTGCCGGTAAATTTGTATATGAAATATTATTACCTGTTTTAAAGAATTGTAATTCTGATACAGTTGGAAATAATTTATAGCTGTAATTCTCAGATGCTATAAAGTTATCTATACTGTAAGTTATCGAACCAGTATTTTCATCATTACACGTTATATCCATATGTGATTGTACAGTTACACTAATTTGTGGTTCTTTTATTATGTCAATAGATTTTGTAATGAAACATTTTGTAGTATTATCTGTTGCTTTTATAAGGTATTTTTTTGGTAATAATCTTGTAAAAACACCTATAGTATTTGCAGGAGCAATCCCAACAGGACTTATAATTTCATAAGTGTAAGAAGAACCAGCTAATGAGCCAACTACATTGTTTACAGTAACTGTGGCAATACCATCAGGTGTATTACAATAAATAGGAGTTATTGAAATATCTAAATCTTTTGGCGGATTATATCCGGGAACAAATATATTCCCGGTAACTTTACAACCATTTTTATCTTCAACGATATAGTTTATTGTTTGTTCGGAATTTACAGTAAAAGTGTTTTTTGTAGTGGAAAAAGAAATTCCATTGTCAAAACTATAGCTATATAATTCATTTTCTTTAGTTGGAATAAGAGTAACAACAGCATCAAGTAATTTGTTATCAGGGCTACATCTAAAAGGTGTTAAAACAGTTTTTATTTCTGGAGCTTTTAATTTAGTTATAGAAAATTGCTTGATCTCAAAACATTTCGAAACTTTGCTTTCAAAACGTATCCAGATATTAGTTACTCCTACAGGAATAGTATATCCCGACAAATCTGATGTTGGAATTGCATTAATAAGTGTTGGGTTTTGAGCATCTGATAAACTGGTATAAAAAAGAATTTCTAAATCGTCGAGCAAATTAGGATATTCTGGAATGGTATTGATTTCAGATGTCATGTTTTTGACTTCCTCCAGCAGATTTAATGTACTTTCGGTTTTACCGTCTGATCCAAATTCACAAAGATTTGTAATTACGTAATCGTTTGCCTGAATATTGGGATATATTATTAATTTGATTGACGCGATATTATCACAGTAACCAATAGCACTAACTCTAACAAAAACAGTATGTTCGTACGGATTTAGATTTTGCCAATTTTCGGGATCAATTATAGCGTTCGTATTTTTTTGTGCGTCATTTTTAGTTGGATAATATTTAAAATTAACATTTGTCGCATTAGAAATGCTGAGTTCTACAGTAGTTAAATCAAAATTTGTTTTTCCGTCATTGTCTGATTCATCACATTTTAAAATCTCCGGTTGTATCGTACTCACAGGAACTTTTTTATTAATCGAGAAATTAATGCCTACAACAGAGAAACATCCCGTATTATCCTTTTTGTCAATACGTGCATAAATAGTATGAGAATCTGAATTAATTCCGGATAATATCTCCGCTTCTGTAAAAGTATAGTTTAGATTGTTAACTGTATTTCCGTTTCCGTCAGCTGCGTCAAGTCGGTTTTTATAATAGGTAAAAAGATATAAATTTTCAAGATTGGATTCTCCTGTAATTATTCGATTTTTAAAAACATTTAAATCAGGAATAACATATTCACCATCCAGTTTTCCATCTGTCTCATCACAAACTTCCTGAAATATACCCTGTGCTTTCGGAGTGTTGTAAATCGTGACACTCAGTTTTTTAACAATATAACAACCTGTGGTTTTAGAAATAAATTTTATCCAGATCTGACTTGCAGGAGTTACTATAAAATGTCTTATGTCAAAATTTAAACTAACATTGCTCACAGCATTAGCTCTTGTATTGTGATAACTTACATCAAAATCATTTAGGTTTGCTGATGTTGATATCATTTGTGGAGGATAATCTGTTAAATCAACTTCTTTAGACATTTCTCCGTTTCCACAGGCTATAATTTCAGAATCTATAATGCTGTTTTCAAGAGATGGAGTTTGTTTGAATAAAATGGGTTTGATAGAAAAACATCCCGTAGGAGTATATATTACTTTTACCCAAATTGTTTTAGGAAAAGAAGTAATAGTATAAGCAGAGGTTACTTTGCCAAAAGTTCCTCCGGCAATGGCATCATTTTCTGATGTGTCGTAATAAGTAAATGTATAATTAGCGGTTAATGGAAAGCCTAGAATATCCTCTTTATATGTGTCTAAAGTCACGGTTTCTTTTACAGCTCCATTTTCGTTTCCGGTATTATTATTACAAATCATATAAGTCAGTGATTTTTTTTCTAATTCAGGAGACGTAATCAAGTTAAACTTTAGTTCTGCTATTATAGGACAATCTCCAACATTTTGAGCAATGTTAACCCAAATAGAATTGGTTGTAGTTGCTTCAAAAAAAGCGAGAGAAGATGGTTGTGCTACCAGGGCTTCTGTCTTTGTTTCGTAGAATTTATAGATCATAACCGAAGAAATATCCGGATTACCAGCAATAAGTTGATTCCTAATATAGCTGGTCGTTAATAGTTCTTTCCCGTCATTTTCAAAATCACAGCTTTTTATTATAGTGCTGTTGAGCACTGGAGTTTTAATCAGAGTAACAGTAAAAGTTAGTACTTTCCAGCAAGTAGTAACTTTATCGTATATCCGAACATAGATTGTTGTAGGAGAAATGGTTACCAAATAATTTATGGCTACTGCAGCTGAGATAAAGAATGGTGAATCTTCGCTTCCTACTTCTGCAGCAGACAGAGTTTTATAAAAAGTAAGTTGGGCATTTGGATCAATGCTTGCAATTGCTTCGTTTAAATTTACAAATTCCTGATTATCATTATTTACATCACATATAAGTAAGTTTTTAAGGATTGGTAAAGCTACAGCAGTAGTAAATTCAAATTTAACTTCGACTATTACAGGACATTCGTCATTAATGTTAAGTCTTGCAAATACCGACATTTGCATGGTATTAATCTCAAAATTATTGAGATTGCTAATGTAATTTGCTGCTCCGGCATGAGCCTGAATTAAAGTTCGATAATATCGTACGGGAGTTTGTAATTTGCTTAATTGTGTGGCTGACAGTTCATTTTTTACATCAGTCTCGTTATTACTTATTTTAATTATATCGACCAGTTCTTTTTTATCATTATCAAAATCACAAATGAGATAAGATGGATTTATGAATTTTTCGACTATCGGAACCAGATTAAAATTTATTTCATGGGTGTAAATACAGTCATAATATTTTACATAAACATATACTGTAGTAAGCGAATGAATTAAATTTATATTAGTTATAATTTTACTGCTATTATCCGGATCAGATTCATAATTATTCAAATCTTCCAGAGCAGAAAAAAAATGAATTGTTGCTCCAGGATATTTTGATTCTAATGCAATTTGCCATTCTGGTTTTGGATTATAACTTGATTTTAAAGTGATGAGTTCCTTTCCGTCATTGTAGCTATCGCATATTGCGAAAGTGTTTGAATCGAGTGTTGCTTTTTTTGAAGCACTTACCGGGAAATTGACATAAGATTCTAATCCACTTGCCTTTATTTTAAATCTTGCCTGAATTACTTTAAAAAAAGGCGGTGAAAAAATAAAATTATAAGGAATCATATCAGTAATTAGGGAATTGTTGGCAGAATCATAAAATCCCATCAGAGTAATATCTGATAAAGTCAGTCCTCCCTGCAAATAAAATTTTAGATAATCAGTATCCAGATTTACTGTAAATACCGTTTCGTTTGTATCACAAATAGCACCACCGCCTCCGCCTGGACCGCCCGGACCTGTTGCAGTTCCTCCTCCGCCACTGCCACTTCCGCCAGGAGAGCCGTCACAATCATCATCTGCCGCAAGAGTGATTTGCGTATATGCATCACAATAACCAATACTTGTTGCCTTTATATAAATAATAGTATTCATAGTTAGAGTTGCAGAAACGGGATTGGATATTTTATAAGATGAAGAGTAGCTGGAATTCGTATAATATTCGAAGTTTACTCCTGATGTTGGAGAATCAAGAAGTTCCGATTCGTGTTGGGTTAAATTATAATTCTTTACAATTTGTCCCTCAGTTACATGGCAAATTAAAAAGGCTTTCTCCGGTTTTTTAACTTTTACATATTGTTTTAATTTTATTTTAAATGGAACAATAGTATAGCAATCAGGATCATTATACGAAGTATTCCAAACTCGTAAATAGAGAATTTTGGTATTATCAGATTCTCCGTTTACATTTAATGGATAGGCAGTATAATTGGTTATTTCAGGATTGCCAACATTTGCTTCTGTCTGAGATTCAAAGAATTTATAAGTAGTACCGTTTAGTCCTGTAAGCCCCAAAGTATTTAAATTCACTGTTTCTTTTCTATCATTGTTTTCATCACATTTTTCAAAAAATTGATTAAGAGGAATTATCGGTTTTTTATTTAATCTTAGATTTAATTTTGTGACACTATAGCAAACCCCACTTTTTAATACTTTGACATATATGGTTTTGTTATTAGAAAAAACATAAGCATTTTTAGTTAATATTAGAATACTAAGATTTTGATCTTCAAAATAAGAGAAAGAAAGGGAAGAATCCGGATTAATTTCAGGTTCGTATAAAGTTAAATCTACAGTATAATTTTCTCCGTTATTTATACAAAAAGCCGCTGTGGTACTTTCTTTTGCAGTAGGGAAATCCTGCGAAAACTTTACCTCTATTATGTCTGTAACCAAAACCGGAGTACACAAATTATAAGTAACCTTAACTTCATATTTGGTGTTTTGTGTTGGATAAACCAATATATTTTCCAGGTTTCTTGTTCCTGTAATTTCATTTACACCATTAAACCATTGTATTGTAATATTGGTATTTCCGTTAGGACTAAATCTCCATGCTTCATTATGCGCTTCCCAGTTCCCGGCATCTCTGTTTGGAGCTGCAATTCCTGAACTTGAGTCATAGTTAGTAATACCAACAGCAGCATTTTTATAAAATGGATTCTCGTCAAAAATAGAATTATCACCTTCATTTTTAAAACGGTCCTTTACATACACATCTATTATGTTTGTGGTTTCATGTAACACAATTTGTGAAGTCGAGCTTTTACCGTCAATTCCATCTCCCCATTGTTGAATATAGTTGTAATTAATAATAAATTTTCTGTTAGGAAAATTTCCTTCCTCCCGATATAATACTTTCTCCATGTTTACCATATCATGAAAAACTCCAAAAATAGAATTTCTGGGAAGCCCATTCGGAATTGGTCCTGACGGAGCACGAGGACAATCTTGTTGTGCCAAAACAGTATTAAAACTAACTACTCCGTTATCGCTAATGATGATTTGTGAAAACATATTACCATAAAAGCAGAAGCTGAAAGGCAAATTTATAACGGCACTAAAAGTATCATCTTCCTTAAGATCTTTATTTAATATAATTACTTTTTCTCCCTGACTAAAATCGCCAACCGGAAGATAATCGATAGCAGATACAGAGTAATTATTGCTTTCTCTTATTTCAGGAAATGTGGCTTTTAATCGGATTCCATTATTAGCAAGAAAGTCGTAATCACAATCAATAGGTATTATACCGGTATTTTCTTTATGATCATTAATCTTTACAGAAGGAATAGCGACATTTTGCGAAAAAATTTTCTTTGAAGGAAATAATAAAAATAAAACAAAGAGTAACTGGATATTTATTAATTTCATAATTAGGCATCAATTAATTTGGATAAATATTTTTTTGGTTCCAGGATCTTTATAAGAAATTGGCAGAATAATAAGCATCAGAAATCCTTAGATTTGCTTTTCGATTATTTTTGTATCCTTAATAGAAAATTAGAAAAGATTTATCAGCAACAAGGCTACTAGAAGTTTTATAAGTATTAGAATAGGACTTTGTGAGCTTTGTTCAGAATTAATTTTGCACATAAAAAAACCCCGACAATTGCTTGTCGGGGCTTTTTCTTTATAGTAGTTTTAGTTTTTTTGATGTGAAACTTATAAAATGGTGATTCTCAATTTATCCAAAAAACCGAGAATCAGTACCATTTTATAAAATTATTTACAGATTTATCACCTCTGTCGTGCTTTGTCTTTCATGGGAACAAACTAGCTTTATTAGTCCCAATGCTCTGTTTTTTTGAGGGTTACATATCAGCAGAATCAATCCCTTTGCTTTGTCTTTTATGGGAACAAACAAGCTTTATTAGTCCCAGGGCTCTGTTTTTTTGAGGGTTACATTTCAGCAGAATCAATCCCTATGTGCTTTGTCTTTTATGGGAACAAACTAGCTTTATTAGTCCCAATGCTTTGCTTTTTTTTAAAGGGTTGTATTTTAGCTTTGCTCATTCCCTTTGATACAAAGTTAGTATAGAAGTACTTATAAAAATTTATATAATTTTTGAACTTTATTATAGATTTCACACACAGCGTTAAGATTGAATTATATAACTAACAATTAAAAAAATTAAGTATTTTTGAAGTCTATTTTTTTATTGCAATGAAACTACAAGTAAAAGAGCTTATCACTATAGAAGCAATGCTGGCTCAGATAGCAACCATGCGATTTCTTTACCCTAATTTATCGGTAGAGAAATATGAGGCATATCTTTCTGAAATGGTGCCTCATAACTATATTCAGATTGGCGTTTTTGAAGAAGATGTTTGTCTTGGAATTACTGGTTGCTGGTCAGCCACTAAATTATGGACGGGGAAATATCTCGAAATTGATAATTTTGTAGTAAATCCGGATCATCGTTCTAAAGGAATAGGAAAATTGTTGACAGATTATGTCGAAAAAAAGGCTTTAGATCTCAATTGCAGCTCTATAGTTTTAGATGCTTTTACCGGAAATTTTGCTGCTCATCGTTTTTACTACAATCAAGGTTACGGACCAAAAGGTTTTCACTTTGTTAAAATTCTGGACGAAAAAAAACTAACACAATAAAATTGACGCAAGTTTTTTTATTGAACCAACAAAATCAACAATAAACCAAAGAATTGGTTATTTTTGTTTTACAAACTTTATTATAAAATTATTTTGGGATTATATAAAAATCTGTTCAAACAAACTGCTATTTACGGACTAGCAACGGTATTGCCAAGAATGCTAAGTTTTTTATTGGTACGATTGTATACTGGTATTTTACCAACTGCAGAATATGGCGAAGTTTCGATCGTTTTGTCATGGATGGTTTTCTTTAATGTAGTTCTTTCGTACGGAATGGAAACGGCATTTTTTAGATTTTACAGTGCCGAGGAAGATAAGAAAAATGTAATAGCAACGTCGACAATATCTATATTCTGGTCTTCAATTATTTTCTTATTTGCCGCTTTAATTTTTAGAAACACATTGGCAACTCTTGCCGAAGTTGATGTACAATATATAACCTATTCCGTTTGGATATTAGTTTTAGATGCTTTGGTTCTGGTACCATTTTCTAAACTAAGAGCCAATCAGCGACCAATGGTTTATGCTGCAATCAAGATTGGGAATGTAGTAATCAATATGTTACTAAATTTTTTCTTTTTAATATACCTGCCAAAATTAGCGGCTGCAAATCCTAATTCTGTTTGGGATAATTTATATGTAGAAAATTTCCAGATCGCTTATATTTTCATAGCAAATCTATTGGCGAGTTTAGCCACGTTTATAGTGCTTTCGCCGAATTATCTTTCTCTTGGAAGAAAATTTGATCCCGTACTTTGGAAGAAAATGATGAAATACGGTTTGCCAATTTTGGTTGCCGGATTAGCTTTTGCCGTTAACGAACATTTCGATAAAATTCTTTTAGGATATTTATTACCGGAAAATCTTGCAAAATCAGAAGTTGGAGCTTATTCCGCTTGTTACAAATTAGGATTGTTTATGGTTTTGTTTGCAACAGCTTTTAGATTAGGAATTGAACCTTTCTTTTTTAGTCATGCAAAAAATGCAAATGCGCCACAAACTTATGCAGTCATCACAAAATACTTTGTAATTTTTGGTTCACTGATTTTATTGGGAGTTATTGTATTTGCAGATGTTCTAAAATATCTTTTGCTTGACAATAAAGAGTATTGGGAAGCAATGAAAGTAGTTCCGTTAATTATATTGGCAAACTTCTTTTTAGGAATTTATAACAACTTATCGGTTTGGTATAAACTGACAGATAAAACAAAAATTGGAGCATATATCTCAATTGTTGGAGCAATTGTAACATTGGTTTTAAATTATTTTTTAATTCCAAAATACAGTTACTACGGTTCTGCAATTGCAACTATTTCTGCTTACGGAAGTATGATGTTAATCTCTTATGTTTTAGGAAACAAATATTATCCAATACCATATGATATGAACAAAATTGGAGCTTATTTAGGAATTTCAATTGGATTTTCGGCTATTTCTTTTTACGGATTCAGAGAGAATTATTTTGTTGGAATACCGTTATTATTAGCATTCATGTATTTTGTGTATCACAACGAAAAAACAACAATCAAAGGAATTATGAATAGAAAGTAAAATTGAGTTTGACAAAATTCGATTTGATTTTTAATCTTTTAAAATAAAAATGAAAATACAAATTATCAATAAATCGCAACACGCTTTACCAAACTACGAAACAATTGCTTCGGCAGGAATGGATTTGCGCGCGAATCTAACAGAATCTATAACATTAAAACCATTAGAAAGAACTATTGTAAAAACGGGACTTTTTATTGAATTACCAATAGGTTACGAAGCACAAGTTCGACCAAGAAGTGGTTTAGCAGCAAAAAGAGGAGTAACGGTTTTAAATTCTCCGGGAACGGTTGATGCCGATTATAGAGGCGAAATAGGCGTAATTTTAGTAAATTTATCAAATGAAGAATTCGTAATCGAAAACGGAGAACGAATTGCACAACTAATTATTGCCAAACATGAAAGAGCCGAATGGATCGAAGTTGCAGAACTTTCTGAAACATCAAGAGGCGAAGGTGGATTTGGAAGTACAGGGGTGAAGTAGTTTTCAGTTTACGCACTTTGCGAACTCAAAAATGAAATGAAAAACTTAGTGAACTTTGTGAATAATCCTTTGCGAGCTTTGCGGTGAAAATTTCAGTACAAGAGAAAATAAATTAGCCTTTGAGGTTAAAAATTAAGAACCAAACTCAGAAGATTTTTTAAATCTTCGAATAAAATAAAAAGATAAAATGAAAATAATCGTTCCAATGGCTGGTCGAGGATCAAGACTTAGGCCACATACTTTAACTGTTCCTAAACCATTAATTCCTGTTGCAGGAAAATCTATTGTACATCGTTTAGTCGAAGACATTGCTAAAATATTAAAAGAACCTATAGAAGAAGTTGCTTTTATTTTAGGAGATCCTGCTTTTTTTGGAGATGATCTTGTTACAAGTTTAGAAGAATTGGCCGGAAGTTTAGGCGCAAAAGCTTCAATATATCGCCAGGATTTACCATTAGGAACAGGCCACGCAATTATGTGTGCCAAAGAATCATTATCAGGTCCTGCAGTTATCGCTTACGCGGATACTTTAATCAGAGCAGATTTTGAATTAGATCCTGCTGCTGATGCTGTGATTTGGGTGAAACAAGTAGAACAGCCGGAAGCATTTGGCGTAGTAAAACTTAACGGAAATAATGAAATTATAGAATTGGTAGAAAAACCAAAAGAATTCGTAAGCGATTTAGCCGTTATCGGAATCTATTATTTTAAAGAAGTTGGTGATTTAAAAAAAGAACTTCAGGGAGTTTTGGATAATAATATCCAGAATGGTGGAGAATACCAAATCAACGACGGAATCAAGGCAATGATGGCAAACGGCAAAGTTTTTAAAACAGGAAGCGTTGACGAATGGATGGATTGCGGAAACAAAGATGTTACCGTTGAAACAAATTCAAGAATGCTTGGATTTTTACATAATGACGGAGAACATTTAGTTGATTATGATGTAAAATTAGAGAACTCAACAATTATTCCTCCTTGTTATATTGGCGAAAATGTAGTGTTGAAAAACGCAACAGTAGGACCAAATGTTTCAATAGGAAAAGGATGTCACGTTACAGATAGTTCGATCAAAAATAGTCTGGTTCAAACCTATTCTCAAATAAAAAATGCTAACTTAGACAATGCCATGATAGGAAATCATGTTGTTTATGATGGTAAATTTACCAGCATTAGCATTGGTGATTATTCGGTTTTAGAATAAATTATAAATTTAACAGATTCGTTTTTGTTTAAAGATTAAATTTTAGAGATGATACAAAAAGGAGTTATAGTGATTTTATTTTTCGTTTTGCTTAGCAATCCAATTTCGGTAATGGCTCAAACAGAACCCGAAGATATTGCTATGGCAACGGATGAATATCAGGATGCTTTTTATGAATCTTTAAAACAAAAAGGAATTGAAAATTATGATAAAGCCATCACATCATTAGAAAAATGTGTAAGGTTAAAACCCAATGATGCTGTTGCATATTTTGAATTAGGAAAAAATTATCTCTCCCTGAAAGATTATCGAAATGCACAGGATTCGTTTGAAAAAGCGACTCAATTAGATCCAAAAAACAAATGGTATTGGTTAGGAATTTACGATGTAAGTTACGAAACCAAGAACTATCCTTTGGCAATTGAGACCATTCAGAAAATAATTGCTTTTGATGAAGAGTACAAAGATGATTTGATTTCGTTATACATGATCACCAATCAGTTTGACAAAGCCCTTGTAACGATCAATGAAATGAACGATAAATTTGGGAAATCAGAAGATCGTGATCGATACAAATTACAGATTTTATCTCAGGGGAAATATCAAAATGCCGAAGTTTCAAACCTGATTGATCTGATTAAAAAGAATCCAAAAGAAGAATCTAATTATATAAATCTGATTTTTTTATATTCAAAATCTGAAGAAACAGATAAAGCATTAGAAGTTGCAAAACAATTAGCCAAAGAAGTTCCAACATCAGAGTGGGCGCAAGTCAGTTTGTTTAAAGTTTATATAGACTCAAACCAGGCAGATAAAGCGATTAAGGCAATGAATGTAATTTTATCAAGTTCTAAAATTGATTCAAAAATCAAACATCGTACATTGAATGAATTTTTGATTTATGTGAATAAAAATCCGCAATATGCTCCTGAATTAGAGAAAGCAATTGCTTATTTTGATAATGATAAAGAAGTTGATGTTACAAAAGAAATAGGTAAATTTTATCATAGCAAAGGTCAGTTTGAGAATGCGATTAAATATTATGAAAAAGATTTAAAAGTAAATTCAGATACAGATCGTGAAACCAATTTGTTATTGCTTGAGGCTTATACGCAAGCAAAACAATTTGAACCTATGACAAAAAGAGCAATGAATATGATTGAAGTTTATCCTAGTCAGCCGCAGTTTTATTATTATGCGGGATTGGGGAACAATCAGTTGAAACAATTTAAAAACGCAAAAACCGTTTTAGAAATGGGACTGGATTACGTAGTCGACGATAAAACGCTTGAAGCAAATTTTAATATTCAATTAGGAGAGGCATATAATGGTTTGGGAGATGCTAAGAAAAAAGAGGAATACTTTTTGAAGGCAAGTGAATTATTAAAGAAAAAAAAGTAAACTCATATGAAAAAATATATAGCGATAGTATTCCTGACAGTTTTTATGGTTTCTTGTAAATCAAAAGCTGTTGCAGTACAAAATAACGATACGAAAGAAGTTGTCACAAAAGAGGACAAAAAAGCAATTGACAAACACTATGATAATAAGTTAGATTTTTCGACCTTATATATAAAAGCAAGTGCAAAATATGTTGACGAAAAACAAAGCCAGAATGTTACTGCCGAAATTAAAATAGAGAAAGACAAACAAATTTTAGTAAGCGTTCGTTTTTTAGGAATTACAATGGCAAAAGCTTTGATAACACCAACAGCAGTAAGTTACTATGAAAAAATAAACAGTACATACTACGAAGGTGATTTTACCAGTTTAAGCAAATGGTTAGGAACTGAATTAGATTACAGCAAAGTTCAGAATTTGTTAGTAGGAGAAGCACTTGACGATTTAAGAAAAGGAAAATATACCCAAACAATTGTAGAAAACCTTTTTAAGTTAGAAGATCAAAAAGAAGCAAACATAAAGAAATCTTTCTTCTTGGATGCTGATAAATATTTAGTGCAAAAAGAAGAGATTTCGCAACCTTCAGAAAATAGATTACTGGAAATCGTATATTCTGATAGTAAAGTTTTTAATCAGGGAACACTTCCAACAAGTATCGAAATTAATGCAATTCAGCCAAAAGGAAAAACCAATATTAACCTGAATTATAATAATATTTCATTTAATGAAGAACTTTCTTTCCCATATAGCGTACCAAGTGGTTATAAAAAAGTTATAATTAAGTAAATTTGCAAAAAGAAAACATAAACATGCCAAAATTTCTCCTAAGCCTAATTTTTATATGTGCCACTACATTTATGTGGGCGCAAGATTCGCAGCAAGAAAAACTTGAACAGCGTAAAGCTCAGATTCAGCAGGAAATTAGAGAAAATGAAAAAATGTTGCAGTCTGTAAAGAAAAAAGAAAAGTCAGCAGTAAATGTTTTTTTAATTCAGGCTAATAAAATAAAATTAAAAGAGAAACTGATTAATACCACGGCAAAACAAGAAAAGCTTTTAAGTAATGACATGTATATTAATCAGGTACAGGTTAATAAACTAAAAAAGGAATTGACAATCTTAAAAGCAGATTACTCAAAAATGATTTTAAAATCATACAAAAGCAGATCTGAGCAAAGTCGAGCCATGTTTATTTTATCTTCTGAGAGTTTTTTGCAAGCTTACAAAAGAGCACAATATTTAAAGCAATATACCAATTTTAGAAAAAATCAAGGTTTGGAAATTGAATCCAAATCAGCCCAACTTGTTGATTTCAACGCAAAACTGGACGGACAAAGAAAGGTTAAGAAAAAAATCATTGCTGAAAACGAAAAGGAGAAACAAAGTTTAGAAGAAGAGAAAAAAGAACAGCAAAAAATTGTTAACTCTCTTAAAAAAGATAAAAATAAAATTATTGCCGATACAAAATCTAAACAACAGGAATCAAGAAGAATTGATGCAAAAATCAAGGATCTTATTCGGGAACAAATTAGATTAGCCAATCAAAGAGCCGAAGAAGAAAGACGTAAAAGAATTGCAGAAGGGAAAGCCAGTGAAGCAGAAAAAGCAGAAGCGGCGGCACCTAAAAGTTATTCATCAGACAGAATTACGTTAACGCCGGAGGGTAAAATTTTAGCGGCAGATTTTAAAGCAAACAGAGGAAAACTCCCTTGGCCGGTAGAAAAAGGATTTATATCCCTTGGTTATGGAGATCAGCCACATCCACTTTATCCTACACTTACCGTTCATAATTCAGGAGTAGAGATTACTACAGAACAAGGATCGACTGCGCGTGCCGTATTTGAAGGAGTAGTATCAAAAGTTATTGCCTTATCTCCGGTAAACAGAGCCGTATTTATTCAGCATGGAGATTACTTTACAGTATATCAAAACTTAAGTCAGGTATCTGTTGAACAAGGTGACAAAGTAAAAGTCAAGCAGAGTATTGGAAAAGTAAGAACAAGTGGAGATACAGGAAAAACAATCATTAAGTTTTTGATTCTTCAAAATACAACAAACAACAATCCGGAAGGATGGTTGCAAAACAGATAATAAAAGGGAGCTAATTAGCTCCCTTTTTTATGTCACAATTGTAATTGTTCAAGTGAAATTGTTAAGATTGAAATTTAAAAATAGTATTTTTGCACTATGGAAACAAATAGACAGAAAAAAATAGGCGGTGTCATCCAGAAAGATTTGGTTGATATTTTGCAAGGTGAAGTGAGAAAAAACGGAATTAGTAATTTGGTAATTTCGGTATCCAAAGTTAGTGTTACTTCAGATTTATCTGTGGCAACCGTATATTTAAGCATTTTTCCTCAGGACAAAGCCAAAGAAACTTTAGAAGGTATAAAATCGAATAGTACTTTAATTAAACACGATTTATCGCAACGTGTACGTTTGCAATTGCGTCGTGTACCAAACCTTGTATTCTTTATAGATGACTCTTTAGACTATATCGAAAAGATTGATAATGCATTATCAAACAGAGAAAACCCAATTGAAAACCGTGATCTTTTAGAAAAAAGAAGAAAATCATAAGTTGAATTTCCCCCTTTACATAGCCAAACGTTATATTTTTAGCAAAAGTAAAAACAATGCTATCAATATTATTAATCGTATTGCCAGCATGGGAATCATTGTTGGTACAATGGCTTTGTTTGTAGTTTTATCTGTTTTTAGCGGACTAAAAATTTTTAGCCTTTCGTTTACAAACGAGATAGATCCGGATTTAAAAATCACCAGTACATACGGAAAATCATTTTTGATTACACCGGATCAGGAAAATCAAATTAAAAAAATTGATGGCGTTGTTTCGTACACGAAAATTATTGAGGAACGCGTTTTGTTTTTATTTAAAGATAAACAACAAGTAACCTATCTAAAAGGAGTAGACAAAAATTATCCTGTTGTAAACGATATCAAAAAAAAGCTTTTTAACGGTCAATGGTTTAAGCCCGGCACTTATCAGGTAGTTATTGGTTACGGAATTGCTCAGGATTTTTCGATGGGAATTCTTGATTTCGAAAATCCATTGCAAATATTTGCACCAAAACCAGGAAAAGGAGCAATCGAAAATCCTGACGAAGCATTTAATAAAACAGATGTTCTGCCAGTTGGAATTTATTCAATCAGTGAAGATTTAGATTCAAAATATGTATTTGCTGACTTGGGTTTGGCACAGGAATTACTGATGTATAAACCCAATCAAATCTCTGGAATCGAGTTTAACCTGAAAGATAATGCAAACGAAAATGCTATTAGTGATAAACTAAAAACTATTTTTCACGATAAAATTACATTAAAAAACAGAGCGCAGCTTAACGAGTCTTTGTACAAAATGCTTAATACAGAGAATATAGTTGTTTACCTGATTTTTACTTTAGTAATTATTGTAGCACTTTTTAATTTAGTTGGAGCTTTGATTATGATGATTTTAGAAAAGAAAGGAAACTTAAAAACTCTTTTTAATCTGGGAACAGAAATCAATAGCTTGCGAAAAATATTCCTGCTTCAGGGAATTTTACTCAGCGTTTTTGGCGGTATAATTGGTCTCGTTCTGGGTATTATTCTAGTATTGTTACAACAACAATACGAACTCATTATGATCACGCCAACCCTGGCATATCCCGTAGTTTTTAGTCTCGAAAACGTACTTATAGTTTTGGGTACAATTGTATCACTTGGTTTTGTGGCATCTTTAATCGCCAGCAGCCGTGTAAGTAAAAAGTTATTGGATTAATATTTCTTACTAAAAAATATTACTTATATTTATCCCCTTAAAAAACTACAGTTTATGATTGTTTCTGCCTAATCCTATTTTATTTTTTCGAATAATTAGGATACCTACGTTTATTTTTCTTCAGTTCAGATCATTTGAATCTGAGCTAATATCATTATTTATCCTAACATATCATGACAGAAACAACAATAAAGAAAAGTTTATTTTCTAAAATTTTCACCACTTTACAACAAGCAATCAAAGGCGACGAATCTTTTGATTATACCGAAGGCAGCATCAAAAAAGCAGTTATTCTTTTAGCCATTCCAATGGTTTTAGAAATGATGATGGAATCTGTTTTTGCATTAGTCGATTTATATTTCGTTGGACATTTAGAGCATAGTAGTTTTGCCATTCAAACCGTTGGTTTGACAGAATCTGTACTTACTATTATATATTCAGTAGCAATTGGTATGAGTATGGCCGCAACAGCAGTTGTAGCAAGACGCATTGGCGAAAAAGATCCTGTTGCCGCAGCAAAAGCAGGAATGCAGGCAATTATAGTTGCATTAGTAGTTAACACCATAATTAGTATTCTGGGAGTTATTTATGCCAAAGAAATCTTGATTTTGATGGGAGCATCTTTAGAAGCCGCAGAACATGGTTATATTTTTACTCAAATTATGATTGGCGGAAGTTTGTGCATTATGCTATTATTTCTGATTAACGGAATATTTCGTGGAGCAGGAAACGCAGCAATTGCCATGAAAAGTCTTTGGCTGGCGAATATTTGTAATATTATTTTATGTCCCATATTAATTAACGGTTTTGGTCCGGTTCCAGCTTTTGGATTAACCGGAGCAGCAATCGCTACAACTTTAGGCAGAACCATTGGTGTACTATATCAGGTATTTCATTTGTTTTTTGGCAATGGAGCTTTAAAAATTAAACTTTCGTATTTCATACCGGATTTTCAGCAGATAAAGGCATTAGTCAAAATTGCTGCTCCAGGAGTTTTACAATTCGTTATTGCTTCTTGCAGCTGGATTTTTCTGGCACAATTAGTAGCAACAACAGGCGGAGATCATGGATCTGCGGGATATCAGACAGCACTTCGAATTATGATGTTTTTTATTCTTCCGGCTTGGGGATTAAGTAATGCAGCAGCTACTTTAGTGGGACAAAACTTAGGTGCAAAACAAATCGATCGTGCCGAAAAATCAGTTTATACAACAGCCAGATACAATGTTATCTTTATGGCAACGATTATGGTAATCACATTATGTTTTGGAAAATATATTATTTCGTTTTTTACGAATGACGAAATGGTAAAAACAATCGCAGTTGAAGCTTTGCAGATCATGAGTATCGGATTTATCTTTTACGGAATCGGAATGGTTTTGATCAATACTTTCAACGGAGCAGGAGATACCTGGACACCAACCGGAATTAATTTCTTTGGTTTTTGGTTGTTCCAAATTCCGTTAGCCTATGTATTGGCAAAACATTTTAATATGGGACCAACAGGAGTTTTTATAGCAATTCCGGTTGCAGAAACCGCAATAACATTGGCAGGAATATTTTTCTATAAAAGAGGAAAATGGAAACGTATTCAAGTATAGTTTAAAAACAAAAAAGACCTTCAAATTTTGAAGGTCTTTTTTATGAATATTTTTTTGTACCTTTGAACGTACAAATTAAAGTACGCTATAAAGATGAAAGCAATAACAATATCTACATTAAGAAAAAATATAAAAAACTATTTTGATGAAGTATCTGAATCATCAGAGATTATTGTCGTTCCCAGAAATACAGAGGAAGATGCAGTTGTAATAATTTCTATGAAAGAATATAATTCAATATTAGAAACACAGCATTTGCTATCAACTAAAGCGAATAGAAAAAGACTTTCAGAATCTATAGAACAAATGGAAAATGGAAAACTTAGTACTTATAATTTAGATGAACTTTAGATTCTATGGATATTTGTTTTACTAAAAATGGTTGGGAAGAGTTTGAATTCTGGATTGAAAATGACACGGATACTGCAATAAAAATAAAGGAATTAATAAAATCAATTAGAGAAAATCCATTTAAAGGAATCGGGAAACCAGAACCTTTACGACATGATTTAAAAAGTTTTTGGTCCCGAAGAATTAACGGTGAACATCGTTTAGTTTATAAAGTTTCAGGAACTAAAGGAATTGATCAAAAATGTGTGATTTTACAATGTAGATTTCATTATGATGATTAATAAAAACAAAAAAGACCTTCAAATTTGAAGGTCTTTTTTTATATCAGGATCTTTGTCAAAGTTTTAAACTTTGACAAAGATTTTATTACAGTCTAAACAAATTCATATCCGGCATAAACCTGCTCAATCTCTTTCATAATAGCAAACAAATTTTCAGGTTCATCAGTAGTAACCAATTTTTGCTTGTATTCTTTAAACGAATGAATTCCTTTAAAATAATTGGTATAATGACGGCGCATTTCAACGATTCCTAAACGTTCACCTTTCCATTCCATCGACCACATAAGATGATTTCTGGCAGCTTCTACGCGATCAGCAACGGTTGGAGCAGCTAAGTGTTCACCCGTTTTAAAATAATGCTTGATTTCGTTAAAAATCCATGGATAACCAATTGCAGCACGACCAATCATAATTCCGTCAATACCGTATTCGTTTTTATATTTTAATGCTTTTTCAGGATTGTCGATATCGCCATTTCCAAAAATTGGCATTGTAATTCTCGGGTTGTTTTTTACGCGTGCAATATGCGACCAGTCAGAATGACCTTTATACATTTGCGCACGAGTTCTGGCATGAATCGTTAAAGCCTGAACACCAATATCCTGAAGTCTTTCAGCAACTTCATCAATATTGATCGAATTTTCATCCCAGCCCAAACGCGTTTTTACCGTTACTGGCAAATCCGTACTTCTGATAACTGCTTTTGTCAAACGAACCATCAAATCTACATCTTTCAAAACTCCGGCTCCGGCACCTTTACAAACCACTTTTTTTACAGGACATCCAAAATTAATATCCACTAAATCAGGTTTTACCGTAGAAACAATTTTAGACGAAAGCGCCATTGCTTCTTCATCACCACCAAAAATCTGAATTCCAACCGGACGTTCATAATCAAAAATATCCAACTTCATTCTACTTTTGATCGCATCACGAATCAATCCTTCAGACGAAATAAATTCAGAATACATCATGTCAGCGCCGTGCGTTTTGCATAATCTGCGAAACGGCGGATCACTTACATCTTCCATCGGTGCGAGTAATAAAGGAAATTCGGGTAATTCTATGTTGCCAATCTTGACCATCTTCAATATTTTGTGCAAAATTACAACATTTAGTTTAATTTGTACCAAATTGAGGTTCAAAGGTTCAGAGTAACAAAGGTTCAAAGGCTTTTGAACCATGTAAGTTATATAAGTTCATTTAATAAAATCGTGATTACCACAAACTTTAATATGAACTTATATAACTTACATGGTGAAAAAAAAATCTTATAAGGTTGTTTTTCTATAATCAAAAAACCGAATAGGTTTTCGGCTCATTGGGTTAAAAACTAAAGGATTCAAAGTTTCTTTCGAGGCGAATTCGATCTTTGGTGTAACCCTTAATTTGGCTCTAAAGTGATCTTTTATTTCTTGTAAAAATTCAGAAGATTGATTTTTTACGGCAATTTTTATCAGGATTTCATCCGTTCCTAAATCGTTGGTTGAGATCTCGATAATATGATTTTCGATGTTATCAAAACCACTCAAAACATCATTCATCGCTGGCGGATAAAGTGTTGTTCCTTTGTATTTAATCATTTGTTTTTTACGTCCCACAACTGGACCAACGCGCAACGTATTTCGACCGCAAGCGCAAGGACTATGGTGTAACTGAACAATATCTCCGGTTTTAAAACGTAATAACGGCATCGCTTCAATTCCTAAAGTGGTAAAAGTCAGTTCACCAATTTCTCCCTCTTTTACAGGAATATTATTTTCGTCGAGAACTTCAACAATAATCAATTCCGGATGATGATGACCACCATTTCCGTGTTCACATTCGGTAAAAGCAGTGCTCATTTCTGTAGAAGCATAAGTCGAAAACAACTTAATATTCCACTTTTCAGTGATTTTATTCGATAAGATATTCATAGAAAAATCCTGATTTCGTAAAGATTCCCCAATGCAAATCGCACCTTTTATACTCGAATTATTATAATCGATTCCGTGTGCTTCGGCATATTCAATTAACTTTAATAAAAACGAAGGAACAGTAATTAAATACGAAGGTTTGTATTTTAAAATAGAATCCCATTGCAATTCCGGAATTCCGGCGCCAACACGAATTACACCCACTTTTAATTTTCGCAAACCCAGAAAATAAGCCAAACCAGCCATAAATTTTCTGTCAATTGTAGTCATTAATTGCACCACATCACCTTCGGCAATTCCGGCGCAGGCAAACGAAATCGCTTCATTATACGCCAATCGGTCTAAGTCAGAATCGGTTAAACCAAAAGTTACAGGATCTCCTAAAGTTCCTGAAGTCGATGCATAATCAATAATTTTATGTTGCGGAACACACAAAAAATCATCATTGTATTCTTGTAAATCTTCTTTTGTCGTTACAGGCAAATATTGTAAATCTTCGAGAGTTTTAACCTTCGAAATATCAATGTTTTGTCCTGCAAAAAGGCGTTTGTAAAAAGGAGAATTCTCACTGATATATTCTAAAAGTTCTGCTAATTTTTGCTCTTGAAAATTTTTAATTTCTTCTAAAGAATCTTTTTCTATTAATGGAATCATTGTAATTTTCTTTTGATTTTTTTTAAATATTTTTCAATTGTTGTTTTATCAGGAACTGTAGTAATTTCTTTGGTTAAAGCTTTTTCAAAATTAGCCTGAGAAAGCCGGTATTCTTTTTTTTGATAAAAGTACAACCCTGCTTTGTAATACACAACCCAATAATCAGGGTTTAAGGATTGATAATTCGCCATAAATTCCGGACTAATCGTTTCTTTATTTTTGAGATATAGATCTATTTTATCATCCTCAATTCTAAATTTCTGATAGTTTTTATATGCAATAGTTTCCAGAAAAGAATCTCTGGCAATGTCTAAATTTTTCTGTTGAAAAGAAGTAACAATAGGGTTCATTTTCCTTTCCTTAAAAACAGAATCCAGATTATAACAAACAAATTCTCCTAACTGATACGGATTTGCCGAAACCCAAACCAGTTTTTCTTTTGGTTTAAAGATAACTCCATGATGCGCCATCAATTGATTCAATGCTTTTTCGTTGCCATAACCTAAAGCGATATTTTGCAAACCGTCTTTATTTCTCAAAATTTCAGAAGCAATTTTTGGATTTATTTTCGGGTTTTCTGCAAAAAGTTCCTGCATTCTTTCAAATCGATATTCAGAATGGCTGTTGGCAATTTGCAATTGATTTCTCTTTTCATTCTTCAAATCTTCTCCCTGAAAATGATTCGAACAAATTAATTGATTAGTATTTGGCACTTCGTAAACATCCATTTTTTTAGGTGAAACTTCAATTAAAACTGCTTTATTATCATTAGCACTTCCAACCATAATTGATTCAGAAACAAAAACTTCTGTTTTTTTTGCGATCGCAATTGCTTCCTCAATATTTTGTGCGTGTTGTAAAATTTCACGTGTCAAAATAGAAATTGGAGTTTTTGCAATCAACGGAATTTTAGATTTCGAGGCATTAATCGTAACGGTTAAACCTTGTTTATTCATTCCGGAAACCGCGCCAACCATTCCGGGCCATGTCACCATCATAAACTGATAGCCTTCTTTCGGGTTTATAAACGCCACGATTTTATTTTCCGCGAAAGCGTCACTTACATAAAAATCAAAATTACGCCCAAGGATTAAATTTCCATCCTCAGATTTTTCTCCCCAGGCAGCAAAAGAGGAGCAACCCACCAAAGCCAAATCCTGCAAAGCATGACCAATATCGTGCGCGGCATGCAAATACAAACTACGCTGAAATTGCGGCGCGATGTTATCAAAATCATGCGATGTATATTGCGAAACCCCAAAAATTTCGGTTTGATATTCTTCAGGAACATTGAGATATAATTTCCTGTTGTACCATTTTAGAAAGTGCCGAAGCATTTTTTGTTCAAATTTCGACGGAACAATATCTTTTATTTTAGAGAAGAATATATGTTCCTGATTTTTTAAAAGCGAATCAGATAAAGCTCCCGTATTAAGACCAATTTCGAGCGGATCGCCTTCAACGTATAATTCCCAAAGACCTTGTTTATTTTTAAAAAAAGAGTTTTTTCCAGAAACAAAAGCGCTGTCAGATTGTTTTATAACAACTGGTTTTGTCGCATTATAATTGGCGGTTTCAGGAAGATGATGCATAGATTTTGATGTTCCGCAAGAGGCTAACACCAATAAAAAACCAACGAAAAAAAATAAATTAATTCGGCTTTTCATATCTACATCTATCCTGGAATAATAGATTTATTCATTGTTATCTTTCTCATAACCTTCATAGTAATAAGACTGTTCAATTCCTTTAAAAATAACTTCTCTATTGTTAACTTCGTCAGTTAGATTTTCCTTTAATAAAGTTCTTAATTCCAAATCGTTAATAGGACTTCTTTCCATTGACTGCAAATAAAGAGTTTTGTCAGCGAATTGCCAATTGACAACTTTATTGAGTCGGCTTTTTAGAATCATATCCAGCCATATTCTCATCGATCTGCCATTACCTTCCATAAAAGGATGAGCAATATTCATCTCAACATATTTAGCAATAATTTCTTCAAAACTGTTTTCTGGCATTTGCTCAATCTTTACTAGAATTTCATTAAGATATAATGCATTTGCAAATCTAAAACCACCTTTTGAAATATTGAGTTTTCTTATTTCTCCGGCAAAATCGTATAAATCATGAAATAGATAATGGTGAATTGCCTTAAGACCTTTGGTTGTGCCGATTTCTATTTTGTCTATATCATTCGATTCAAATAATCGATATGCGTTTTCTAAACTGTTCTTGTCAATATTTTTCATAGAGATTTTGTACCAAATTTAAGTCGAAACCAAAATTACAATTTAATTCCTAAAATCCTGAGTTTAATGTTTTCGTTTCTGAGTCATGTTCTGATGAATTATATATCAGATACTTGATTTATTTTAGTTACTAAATATTCTTTTCCCAGAATTTCTGAGCAAGTTACAACCGCGCCAATCGTTACGCCTAAGACTCCGTGCATGTTGATACTTTGGCCTGTAAGATATAAATTATCCAGCTTAGTTTTTGACGGAATCAGGGTTTTCATCGGATTATTCGAATCTTTAACATAACCGTACATATTGCCATTATCGCCGCCAATATAATCGCGATACGAAAGTGGGGTAGAAGTATGCACTGATTTAATACATTTGGTAATACCCGGAAATTTCAATTCAATTTCGATTAAAAACTTAGCCGCTTTTCGGGATTTAAATTCTTCGTAACTTTCCCCGCGATCATTTTCATCAACCGTTGTATTAAAAGTTTCAATCCAGGGCGCGACATCATCATATTTCATGTAAGTGATAAAAGTCATTCCTTCGGCCCATTCTTCTTGTTTTTTCGAGGCATTCATAGAAGCCATAAAAGCTTTTGGCCAGGAATCTTCATCGTAATCATGCGCCGTCCAGACTTCACTGCTTTTCTTGAAATGATAATGATTGTGGTTGATATATTTGAACGTTTCCGGTTTAAATACAATGTATAAACTAAAAGCCGAGATAACACCTTCGAGACTTTGAACCCTGCTGTAAAATGATTTTCTAAAGTTTTCTTCGCCAGCCAGTTTTAGTGTGGTTTTTGGTTCAATATTCGAAATGAAATAAGAACCAGAAACCTGAGTTCCGTCTTTCATATCAACCGAAGTTACTTTCTTGTTTTCGACATTAAATCGGGTAACTTCCTTATATTTATAAAATTCGCCGCCGTATTTTTTAAGTTGTTTTAAAAGTTGTTTCGTAATCTGACTTCCGCCATTAATACAACGCCAGGAGCTTTGAATATAAGAGTTGACAGAAAGGGCATGAACGTAAAATGGCGATTTGTCCGGAATGCCGGCATACAAAAAATTAGAACCTGCCAAAACAGCTTTTAGCTTTTCATTTTGTGTACATTCTGCAATTGTTTCTTTAGCATTCAGCGCCAGAATTTCGTTGTCATATTTTCCTTCCCATTCTAAATTATAAAGAGGAAAACATTCGCAAATTGCTTTTATTTTTTTGCAATATTCCTCGATGTTTGCTTTTTCATCAGGAAAAAAATGAACAAGCTGATTGGCAAAATTATCATAACCCTGCGCATGAGGATATTCATTTTTATCATCTTCAAAAGAGATAACATCAAAACCATTTTCATCTAATTTTTTCAAATTAAGATGATCCATGATTCCCAAATATTTAAAATATTTATATAGATTTTGATCTTCCCCTAAACCACCTATATAATGAATTCCAGTATCAAAAATGGTTTTATCGCGTACAAAAGTTTGCAGATTTCCGCCGTATTGATTGTTTTTTTCGAGCACACAAACGCTATAGCCTTCTTTAGCTAAAATAATAGCCGAGACCAATCCGCCTAAACCGCTGCCTGTAATTACTACATCGTATTGCTCTTTCATGCTAATTTTTCTTTAATACGATTATAGAATTTTCATCTAAAACTATTTGAAAACCAAAGTTAATTAAAGTGTTTTTTAAACCTGAACTATTGATTAAAATAACGCAAGATGTAGTAGAAATAACTTTCTCCAGATTGGTTGCATAATTTTCATCAGAAATTAAAACAGCATCATATTGATTTTCTAAAGCCAGTTCCAGATGATCGAGATAAGAAATTTTTCTCTTAACAAGGAAATAATTGGTTTTGGCAACTAATAATTTTTCTTCATCAGAAATAAAAGAAACTACTTTTCGTTGCGGTTCCTGCAAAGTCAATAAAACGTCTAATTGTCCGTAATCATTGGCCAAGTGCAATATTTTAGCTTTCGCCGAAAAATGCTTGTTAAGATGATAATACGTTTCCAGATTATTTTTTAAATCGTTTTTTACACTATTTATGATCTCAATTTCTTTATAATCGTAACTATGAATTACCATTTTTTTGAAATAATCCGGACCTTCTAATTCCTGACGTACCTTATGAAATTGCTCTTTAAAATAAGCACTTAATAATTTTGTTCTCTCGGCATAATTTTTCCCAAAAGAAAGATTATCAGGCGTAATTCTTTCTAAAATTGATAACGTAACATGACTGTGATGAATGACAAAATCGCCTTTAGGGATTGCTTCTGATGCGCCGTGAATTAAAACAGGAACAATGTCCAGATTAAATTCTTCGGCAAGATAAAAAGCACCTTTATGAAAACGATTTATCTGATTGCTTATAGAACGTGTTCCTTCGGGAAAAATCATCAGCGAATAACCTTCGTTTACTTTCTGGCGCAAATGTTCAACGCCGCCTTCAATACCTTCTGAAACCGGATAAAATCCTGCTTTTCTAACCGTTCCGCCAAAAATAGGAGAATTGTAAACCCAGTCGTTTACCAGAAAAATAATTTTAGGACTCAACATTCCCATCGCCAGAATATCGATAAATGAAGAATGGTTGGCAATAATTATAGCTGGTTTTTCAAAGGTTTCATTAAACTTATTAATCACTTTTTTATGCAAAAACGGATTTGAATACAAAACCGAATTCATGAATCTTGAAATGAAATATCGAAAGCCTTTCATTTTCTTTTTTTCGTTTATCGGAATAATCGGCATAATCGTGATGCTGAAAAGTGACATCAAAATACCGCCAAGTCCGTAATAGGTAAACGAAATAATACCGTGTATAAAGCTTCGTAATTCAAAAGGAGCATTTCCTTTTTTTGCTCGATTGGATATAAATAATTTAAAGAGAATCGGGTAGAAAATAAACGTAATAATCAACGCAGCAAAAACCCCAATCAAGGAAACAGATGAGATTGAACGCAACGCCGGATGATGTGCAAAAATCATGGCGCCAATTCCTAAAATGGTTGTGATAACTGCCAGAATTATTGACGTTCTGTAAATCGCGATTTCGTTTTTTCCGTTCGTATATTCTTTTTGAAGTGCGCTTGTCATGAAAATACTAAAATCGACACCGTGACCAAAAATCAAGGTACAAACAATCATACTGAAAATGTTCATTTGAATACCAAAGATGCCCATAATTCCTGCCGTTACAATTCCGGTTAAAGCAATTGGGATACAACTTACAATCACCAATTCCACTCTGCGGAAAAAGAAAAACAAAATCAAAATTACAGCGACAAATGAATAATTAACCAGCGAATTAAAATCGGTTTTTAAAGTGCTAAAGAATGTTTCATTCATTTGCTGACGATCAATCGCAATCAGATTATTTTTGGCAAAAGCCGTTTTTACAAAAGCATCTCTTTGCTCAGGAGTAACTTTTACTAAAGTTGAAATCGTGAAAAATCCATTCTTTTCGGTTACAAATTCCTTTAGTTGCAAAGCCTGAACTTTTAGATATTCTTGTGCCGGAACAGGTTTGAAATTATAATCTAAATGATCATAAAAATTCGAATATGTCGTGGGTTTGAAACCTAGTTTTGAACCTTCGGCAATTAATTCAGATTGTAGAATTTCCTTTTTATTGACATCCCAAAACGAATTCCATTTGTCTATTTTTTGTTGTTGTTCCTTTTGCGAAAGCATAATTCCGCCAACCGAACTGAAATTCAATATTTTATTCGTTTGTTTTTCTTTTGATAAAGCGGCAAAAAGTTGGCTGTTGTTTCGTAAAACTTCTTCCATACTTTTTCCGTACGAAGCCAAATAAATAGTTTTTGATGTTAAACTTGTGCTTTCTTCCAGATCTTTTTCGGCTGCTTTAATTTCTTTTGGAACAAAATTCAATTGTGATAAATCATTATTGAAGCCCACATTATTATATGTAAAACAACAAATGATTGTAATTAAAACGCAAAAACCAATCAGGTATTTATTGTTATGAAACGAGAAATGTGCCAGTTTATCGATCACATTTTTCTTGTGTTCAAAATTATTTTCTTTCGGTTTATACAAATGCGGAACGATCAAAAGCGAGAAGATTCCGGTTGCCATAACAATTACAGCAGCGAAAATTCCTAAGTCATTTAAAGCATCAGATTTTACAAAAAGTAAACATAAAAAAGCAACAGCAGTTGTTGAACTGCTCATAATTACGGGCATTGTAATGTCTTTGTACAAAGTTTTTACATCGCTGTTATGTTTGTAATGCGTGAGAATATGTATCGAATAATCGATTGTGATTCCTAATAAGATCGATCCAATTCCGAGAGAAATGGCAGAAATTTGTTCTTTTACAAAATATAAAAAAGCAACGGCGAACAAAGCACCAAAAACCGTAGGAAGAAAAATAATTAGCGGAATCAATACTTTTCTATAAAACAAAATCAAGATCAACATTAGCGTAATCATCGCGATTGTTGTCGTTAAAATAATATCGCTTTTGATTTGATCTGCATTTGCAACGGCAATCAAAGCCGAACCAAAATAACTAATCGAAGTTTTGCCTTTGAATTTCTGATTTAGATTATCCTGAATCGATTTTAGTTTATTCACAAAAATCGTGTTCTTTTCCGTTTCGCTCGAAGGTAGATTTGACGTTATAAAAAGCAACAATTTCTTTTTGTCCTTTGTCATTACAAAACCATTGTTGAGCGTAAAATCGTCACCAATATTTAATTGCTGTAATTTTTTTAAAGCGATAAATGAAATCCCAAGCGGATCTTGCAGAATAAAATCTTTGGTTACAAATCCGGATGGAGAAATAATCGATTTGTAATTTCCCTGTACGGTTGCGGCAATACTGTCTTTTTGAAGTTTGTTTTGAATCGCAGCATAATCTTTATTCTCCAGAAAAAGAGGTAAATTGTTGTAGACAAAATCTATTGTTTCCTGAATGTTTTCTTCGTCGATTTTTCCCTGAATTCCGGTTATGTAAGGTTTGCAGGATTTAGAAACGCTATCAGAAAAAATAGTTGCCATTTCTTTTAAATCTTCTTCAGAACCATTTTTATCAAGTTTGAAAATAACGGTGATTTTATCAGCAAAATTAAGTTGCTTCAGGACTTTTGCCGTAACATCAGATTTATCGTTTGTTGGAATCAGTTTGGTAATATCTTCTTCAAACTTAATTTGAGAAGCAAAAAAGCCAAAAGTAAAAAGCATCAAAACGGCCAAAACAACCGATAAAGTTTTTTGTCGGTTTACAAATAAGTGAATGGCGTAGAAATAGTGATGCATAATTATTTATTAAAGTTTTTTTGCCACAGATTAAAAGATTAGCTTTAGTTTGTCAGGCTGAGCGAAGTCGAAGGGCGCTCCAATTGGACGTGGGCTTCGACTTCGCTCAGCCTGACAAACTGGATGTCTAAATCATTTTAATCCTTTAATCTGTGGCATTTTTCGTTGCGTTTCTGCAATTTATTAAAAATTAATTCGTGCTAATTCGTGAAATTCGTGGCAAAAGAAAACCTTTTAATCTGTGGCAAACTTTTACGTAATATTTGTTTTGTTCTTAGAGCTAAAAGCCGTTAAAAGCAAATAACTTACCGAACCAACTGATAGCGCCAAAATGGATGCTAAAATAAGACTTCCCACGATATATTGCGTAGCATTTTTTTGAATATCATCGAGTGTAACCGAACTATCTAAAATTAACGGCACATCATTCGATACAAAGTAACTTCCCATTTTTAGAGAACCGTATATAACTAAAGGGATAAAAGGCGGAAAACTCACATTTGAAGCCAGATAAGCAATGACTTTATTGAGCCTGAATAAAGCAGCAAAAGTAAAAAGTAAAACGGTTTGAAATCCCCAAAACGGAGAAATCCCGATAAAAATACCCAAAGCAATTGCGGCAGATTTTTTGAAATTAGAGTCTGAACTTTCTAAAATATCTTCAAGAAAGAATTTTTTAAAACCTTTTTTTTTTGCTCGTCTAAAAAAATCTCTCGGTTTGATGTACAACAATGCGTTGAGAACCAAAACCGTATTTAGAATGCTGATTCGGGTGAAATCTTTAAAAGGACGAAAGTGAGAAACACGTTCTGCAGGATCGTATAAAATCTGAATCGGAATGTTTTTAACTACAATTCCTTTCCAGGCAGATCGAACAATTACTTCAATTTCGAACTCAAATTTATTGGTGTAAAATTGTTTCGGAATCAGGTTTAAAGGATATAATCTAAATCCGGATTGTGTGTCTTCGAGTACAATTCCGGTTTCGAATTTAAACCAGAAATTTGAAAATTTATTACCAAAACTACTTTTCTTCGGCACGTTTTCCTGCGTCATATTCCTGCTTCCAATCAAAAGAGAATTCGGTTGTTTTTGAATTTCTTCAATAAAATTAGGAATATCAGAAGCAAAATGTTGACCATCAGAATCGATTGTGATGGCGTATTCGAAATGCATTTCGATTGCTTTTCTAAAACCATTTCGGAGCGCTCTTCCTTTTCCTATATTTCGAGGATGATGAATTTGAGTAAGCTCCGAATATTGTTTTAAAATTTTGTTTGTTGTATCTGTTGAACCATCATTGACGATGATAATATTTGAAGTAAAATCTAAAATAGAATCCAGCACTTTTTTCAATGTCTTGTGATTATTATACGTTGGTACAATAACACAAAAATTGGTTGAATTAAGTAATTCCTGCTGAGATAAAGTTGGTTGCATTTGGGATTTTTTTCTTTACCTACTTCACAAATTGTTTCTCCTTATCAGAAAAACTTTTCGATTGCAAAACAAATTCTTTCAGATAATCTTTCAACACACCACTTTGCTCTGCATAATGTGTGGTGATGAATTTTTTATCTTCTTTAATATTTTTTTTGTAGCCTGTAATTCCGGGAACATCTTCCTGAATACTCAATCGAATCATTCTGATTTCGATATTGTTTGGGTCGCTTTTTAAAGTTGCTTCAAGAAGTTTTGCACCTTCTTTAAAACGGGAAATTTTGCTTCCTACAATATTTTGAAATTTAGAATCGACCAAAATTGAAGCCGCTTTGTAAGCCACTAAAATTTTTTCATCGCTGTTTGAAATCACAGAAAGTTTTTCTGTAAATTCTTTAGCGTTTGCTTCTGATTTTGCAACATCAGGATAGATTTTTCGGATAGATGCCAAGTCTGGGTTTCCGGCAAAATTTATCCATAGAAGTAATGACAATAGTAATTTCATAGTTATAATTTTTTATACGTATTGCTTAATTTTAAAGCAACGGTATCGTTAAAATATGTGGTGTTTTTCACCTTTACCAAATCATCATCTGTGGTTGTTATGTCAAGTTCTAAACGCAATTCCGGATTTGTTTCCGGATTGATTAATGCCATGAATTTTACATTGGTCAGTGTTTGTATCATCAACGAACTTTTTGTGATTGATTCTGTAAGTTCCTTAATAATCTGAATCATGCAAACGCCCGGCATAATTGGGTTTCCGGGAAAATGACCTTTAAAAACCTCATGATTGGCATTAACTAATATACGAATATTATATTTAGCATCTCCTGTTTTTTCTTCTGAAAGAACTTTATAAAAGTCTTTTAAAACCATATTTTTTTTATTTTACTTTAAAAGTGTAACTAATACCAATCTGGAAAACCTGATTTAAAATAAGATCATTATAATAATAACCCTCGTCATCATACTCGATTCCGTCATAGCCATAAATATCAATTAATCCTTGTTTAAATCTTGCTTCAAAAGTCAATCCGTTTGGTAAAGTATAACCTAAACCGGCAATAATAGACAAGTCAATTCCAACAGGATCAGTTCCAAATTTGTCAAAATTATCATCTGTTTTAAAATCGATAGATGGTCCTGCTAATAGATGAAAACCTTTTCCTTTAAAATGAAATTTACCCACAGCTCCAAGTGTCAGATAATTTATTTCAGCCTTAGTATTTCTGGAGTAAAAATTTGGATCTCCCGGATTTTCAAAAGCCAAAGAAGACAAACGAAAATCAGTACCTTGTCTGGAATAATTTAATTCAGGTTGAAGCGTGAAATATTTATTGAACTTAATAGCCACTAATCCACCAATATAGAAATCAGATTTCGAACTAGTATTTCCTGGCATATTGCTTAAATCAGATATGTTTAAACCTCCACGAAGTCCCGGACTAACAGTTACCTGTGCATTTGATGTTATAAGACCAATAAATAAAACAAAAGCAAATACAGTTAATTTTTTCATTTTGGTTTGATTTAAAGTTTATGATTCGTTTCTGTTTTATTCCGATTTAAAATAATTCAACTCAATTTTTAGCTTAATATTCTGATGGACAATCTCAATCTTTTCGGCAAAAATATTGTTTTCTGAACTAAATGTCAGCGTAAATTTTTCTTTTGTTTGAGACGAATGAACGACTTTCTCTAATTTTTGATCTTTTTTGGATATAAACAAATAATTGTCTCGTTTTCCGTCATTCGATTTATAAATGTTATCCGAATCATTTTCAAATTGTTCCTGAATCAGGTATTCTTTTTTTAGCAATAAACGAAAATCTTCTTTCAAAGTATTAATCAGTATTTTGCGATCTAATTCTGATACAATCGAATTGACTTTGAAATCGGTATCCGAAATCTCAAAATCCATTAATTTATTCCCAAATTCAGTTGTAAAAACAATTCGGTGTGTCGTATCGTTTATTTTCTTGGCAATGAAAATTCCGCTGATTTCATTTCCGTAAACCGTAATATTCGTTTTATAAACATAATCTGTTTTTGAATCTGAAAAATAGGGAACCTGATAAGATGTTTTATCTAATTTTTTTGGAGTATAATTTTTTGTGACCGAGCCACAAGAAACTAAAACTAGCGCCAGAAAGCAATTAATTATTAAAAACTGAATCGTCGATTTTTGCATTGATCACTTTATTTTTAAGTACAATTCTAGTATAATCTTCAGATGATTCTAATAGTTTTACCTGAACCACAGTTGCTTCTTCTTTATCGAAAGTCAATTCGATTTGTTTGATGTATTTTTTCAACGTCGCATCTTTCGGAATAAATTTCGCCAGATTTTGACCTTTCACTTTAAAATACGAAATCGTAAATTCTTTATCATCAAACATATTTCCGCTTACGCTGCCAACGATTAATTTATTAATTCGCCCAAAGATTTTGCTGTTCCCAATATCAACCGCACTTTTTTTGCCTTCGTCATTAATCAGGATTTTTCCGTTTTTGAAAACAATGCTGTAATTGTATGGTTTTTTATATTGCCATTGCAAAAGACTGGGTTCTTTAAAAATCATTTTCCCCGAAGTTTCAATGTCTTTCGATAAAAAATCCAAATGTTTATATTGAACAAAATCAGTACTTAAAGTTTTAATTTTTTTCGATACTACATTTACATCTTGCTTGAAAGCAGCAACTTCAGCATCTGTCATTTTTTGTTCCTGAGCAAACAAACTGCCTGATATAAATAGAATTAGTAGAGCTATTTTAGTTTTCATATTTTTTAGAATTGTGCTTTAAATTTTTTGCCACTCCCGATAGCTATCGGGATAAATGATTTACACAGATTATTATTTTAACACATAGAAACATAGAATTATTGAACTCAAAAAAGGCGTTTCACTTGCATTAACAAACATAGCTATGTTTTAGAAACCAGTTTCTTTTTATTTACTTTTTAAACACATACAATCTATGTTTCTATGTGTTTAATTAAATTTTCAGCATTAAATTATTGGTTAAAAATCCGTTTTTATCTGCGTCTTCGCGTAAACGAATCCGTTTAATCAGCGTTCCATTCCATAAGCTTTAAGATTCAAAAGTTCCTCTATCGAAACCACTTTATAATTGTTTTGCTGTAAAAATTGCAAAAACTGTTCCAATACCAAAACAGAGTGTGATGCTGTGTCGTGCAAAAGTACGATTCCGCCGGGAGAAACGCGTTTTATAATTCGGTTGAAAATTAATTCCTGATTTTTTGTTCCGCCGTCAAGCGAACGAATATTCCAGCCAATTACTGTATGTTTGGTTTTTTCTAAAGCTCTTCTGATCGAAGGCGTTGTAACTCCGTAAGGCGGACGAAAGAAGTTTATTTTTTTTGAAGTATATTTTTCCAGAAGTTCATCGGTCTTCTGAATTTCCTGCTGAATCTTTTCAGCATTATAAAAATCAAAAAATTTAGAATGATTATACGAATGATTCCCAACCAAATGACCGTCGGCAATGATTTGTTTTAAGATTTCAGGATGCGCTTCGATGTTTTTTCCGATGCAAAAGAAAGTGGCTTTTACATTGTATTTTTTTAGTAGTTCTAAAACTTCTAAAGTAAAAATGCTTGGGCCGTCATCAAACGTAAGTGCAATTTTTTTTTCTGTTTCTAACGGATTATTGCAGAAAGCTTTTACATGATAATTCGAAGAAATTCGGGAAGAACCAAAAGCGTTAATTCCTAACCAAATTAAAATTACAACAACAAACCACCATATGTTTATTGCTACATAAAAATTCAGAAGAAATAATAAGAGCAATAAAAAAACAAAAAATAGTGATATGTTTTTGTGCGTTATCATTTTGTGATTAACGTAAAACTATGATTTTTCCCGTTTAATTGATTGTACAATAAAATGGTTTTGTAAACTAGTTTTTCAACCGAATTTACTTTTATGATTTCCGGAATTCCCTGTGTTTTTAAAATTTTAGCCGCCATCCATAAAGCAAAAGCCGAAGCTGTATCGTATTCTCCGCTTAGATGTTTGTAATATAAAACAGGAGTTTGTGCGAAAGCTTTTTCAGCCAGATTTCGATAATAATTTTCGAAAGCTGCATTTCCGTC
The DNA here is from genome assembly GCF_001422725.1 of Flavobacterium sp. Leaf82. Taxonomy (GTDB): domain Bacteria; phylum Bacteroidota; class Bacteroidia; order Flavobacteriales; family Flavobacteriaceae; genus Flavobacterium. The sequence goes on from NZ_LMMA01000001.1 coordinate 76,271, forward strand.
AAATCCTAAAACCAAAGCATCAATGTCTGAAATTTCTAAATTATTAGACTTCAAGAAAGATTTAATTTCAGCTTCAATTTCGTTTTCTGCAAATGTATTTACAATTGCGATATCCAGAACTTCTGCATAAGTATGATCTTTACGTTCATTTTCTAAAACAAAAAAACTGGCACCTTCACCATAAACCGCACCGCTTGTAGTAGAAGTCAAAACATCATAAGGTGCTTTATTGTCTTCTTTTATACGACCGGAAAGTTTAAAAAGGGCAGTAGTATAATCTCCATTTTCATCAACTCCGCCTATTAAAACCGATTGCGCTTCGTCTTCTTCGATTTGCATTTTAGCATCTAACAAAGCCGACTCAAAAGAAACAGCACCATTTACATACGTAAAATTATACCCTTTACATTGCTGCAGCAAAGCGATTTGCGCACCAACGGTATTGTGTGTGGATTGAATAAAAGATGTTGGCGTTAGAAATTCTTCGTTATTATCGAGAATACTTTTCAGGAATTTTTCAGAATCTTCGATACATCCTAAACCCGTTCCGGTAATGATGGCATCTACTTTTTCGACATTGGCATCTTTCATTGCCAGAGCCGAAGCTACGATTCCGTTTTTTACGCCTTTTGCCATTCTTCGGCTTGCGGCTGGAGAAATATAGTCTTTGTAAACTGGAGGAACAATCGCCAATACATTTTGATCATGATTGACAACGGCTTCTTCTAAAAAAACAGTATCAAATGTTTTTTGAGTCGAAATACAACCTACTCCATTTATATATGTTTTTTTCATGCGTTTTTTGAAAATATAAGAGTGGAACAATTTCCTCCAAAACCAAAAGAATTGGATAAAACGTGTTCGATATTTTTATTCTTTATAGCAGTTTGAGGTTGCAAATCAAATTCTTCCATTGGATTTTCGAAATTCAAATTGGGATAAACCACATTATTCTGAATCGCCAAAACACTATAAACCGCTTCGATTGCTGCAGCTGCTGCCAAAGTATGTCCGGTAAAAGGTTTTGTCGAACTAAAATCTGGCACTTTTTCATCCTGATAAATTCTCAATAAAGCTCTTCCTTCAGATAAATCGTTGTTTGGAGTTGCCGTTCCGTGTACGTTGATATAATCAATTTCAGAAGGCTTTAAACCTGAAACTTCAAAGGCTTTTTTCATCGCCAAATAAGCGCCATCTCCATTTTCTGAAGAAGCAGTTTGATGAAAAGCGTCGTTTGCATTGCCATAACCGGAAACTCTTGCCAGCACTTTTTTATTTTGTTTCTCGACAATTTCATCCGATTCTAAAACCAAATATGCCGCTGCTTCGCCCAGGTTTAATCCTTTGCGTTCATTGTCAAAAGGTTTGTTGAAATCGTCTGATAAAATCATCAAAGTCTTAAAACCATTAATCGTGAATTTTGCCAAACCATCGGCACCGCCAACAATAACACGATCTAATTTTCCGGTTTTAATTAATCTGGCGCCCAACATAATCGAGTTTGCTGCAGATGAACAAGCCGTACTAATTGTGGTAACCATTCCTTTTAAACCTAATTCTTCGGCAATTTTTTCTGCAACATCGCCACCATCGTGACAGGCAATATATTTTACCAGTTCAGGATGTTTGAAATAATCGTAATAATGTCTTTCAGTCATGTCCATTCCGCCTACACTTGTAGCCGAAATAAGTCCGGTTCTAAATTCGTTTATCGATGTAATTCCGGCATTTTCAACAGCTTGTTTTGCTGCCAAAGTTGCGATCATTGCCGTTCTCGAAAAGTTATTATCGCTGTCTAATCCCAATTCAGAAATCAAATCTTCGTTGGTTTTTTTGATTTCCCCTACTTTAATAACATCCGCATGAACTGTCGAAATATTTGTAATACGAGAAATGCCAATTTTATTTTCGATCAGCGAAATATAATTTTCCTCGACTGAATTTCCAATCGAAGAGATAATTCCCATTCCGGTTATTGCAACACCTTTCATTTTAGACTTGCTTAGATTATTAGACTTCTTAGATTTTTAGATTGTTGGATTTTTAGACTATTCTTTTTAGTTCAAAATAGTTTAAAAAAAACTATTTTGAAATTGATTTTTGAATATTCTTATTTAAGAAATCTAAAAATCTAAGAAGTCTAACGATCTAAAAATCTATTTAGTTCTATTAGCGCTAATATAAGCTGCCATAGTTTCGATTGATTGGAAAATTGTTTTTCCTTCTTTCGGATCCACTAATTTAATCCCGTAATCTTTATCTAAAATCACAATTAATTCAAGTGCATCAATTGAGTCTAAACCTAAACCATCTCCAAACAAAGGATCGTTATCAGCAATATCTTCGATTGTGATATCTTCAAGATTAAGAGTTGTAATGATTTTATTTTTTAATTCTTCTTTTAATGCTTCCATGATTATTTATTGTATAATGTATTGATATTTTCGTTTTTATATGTTGCGTTTTCGTCTTTGCTAATAGTGCAAAGAAAAGCTTTATAACTGTCATTAAAAAATTCTACCCAACCACAAAGAACTGTGTCAGCTTTATTTGTGTTTAACAGAATATCTGAATAGTTAGACAGAAATTCAGTATTGAAAGCATCAAATATAAAGAAAGAATTTTCACTTTTCAATTGATGGCGAATACTTATTTCTCCCAAACAAATATTTGGCAGCGTGTAAACAAAAACCGCCGGACTCGGAAAGTAGTTTTCTTTGTCTGAAATTGATTCCTGATATTTTACATCAGTATCTAAACTCGACGATTTATTGGCTAAAACCAAAGCGATATTATTTTCTTTTTCAGCCGAAGTTATTGGACTCAAAAGCAATTCAGATCCTAAAAAAGCTAGTTTGCTCAAAGCATCCATTTTGAAAAACTTCGGGTATTGAATGTCAAAATTACGATACGCTTGTTTCGAGAAATCCCCAAAATCCGTTGGTTCAATTTTGAATATAGAAGTTCCGTTCAAAACAATTTCGTTGTTTTGGATAGTGATGTAGGATTGTATGTAGGTTTTGTGTTGAGTCATTGTTTTTGTTTAACACTAATTCCACAAATTAGCACGAATTGTTTTTTGGGTTTAAATTTCACTAATTAATCTGTGTCTTTTTTAAGAAACCCAAGTTTCAACAATATTTGTAATATGCCATTTTCCAGATTTGTTTTCAATTGTAATTTCAAATCCTCTTCCGCATTTTCCTCCGCCGCATGAAGCTCTGGCAGATAAAACTCCATATGTCCTCGTTTCATTGAAATCAATTTTATAAACTTTAATAGTGCCTACCGGCATTTTGCTCTTTTTATCATTTATATCCCAAAATCGTTCTTCGGGAAATTTAGAAGCATATTGAAACTCAAACTTTTTATTATTTTTAAAAGGAGTCAAATCAAATTTTTCATTTCTAATTTTATTGTTTATTACATAATCATAAACACCAATTAAAATTCTGTTTTTATCATTTTTAATACTGTCTTGTTCAACTTGATATCTTTTTAATTTATCATGATAACCAATTGTATCTTCTTTGTTTGTTTTAAAATCTAATCTTGGCATTGGAGGCGGATACATAGTTCTTCGATCCATATATATTGAATCTACAATTTCCAGAAAGACACTATTTATCACCTCTTTTTCAAAATCAGATTCAGACACTTCTTTCTTTTTACATCCAAAAGAGGAAAGAAGAATTAGTGTTATAAATATGAATTTTGATAATTTCATTTATTACTTACAATTACATTGAACTTGCAAGATTTCCTTGAAAGTTGGATTTTTTCATTTGAACTGTTCGGAAATTCCGAACAGTTCAAATTTTAATTCGTGAAAATTAGTGCAATTCGTGTTTAATCTTTTCGAAAACCACAGCCGTATTACAACCTCCAAATCCAGAAGCTGTCTTTAAAAAATACGTAATATTTGCCTCTTCATTTTTCTCAATAATATTAATAGCTTCACTTACACCAATTTCATCAAAACCTTTCGATTCAAAAAGTATATTTTGATTTACGGATTCAATCCCAATTACCGTTTCCAACAATCCCGAAGCGCCTAATGTATGTCCGTAAAATCCTTTTAAACTATTGATGGGAACGTTTTGTAAACCTAAACGATTTAATGCAATGGCTTCCATTTCGTCGTTGAACGGAGTTGCGGTTCCGTGTGCTGAAATATAATCGATTTTGCCAACTTCTATTTGGGCTTCTTTCAAAGCATTTTGAATACTTCTAAACAAACCTTCGCCCGTTCTTGACGGACCAGAAATATGATTGGCATCGTTTATAGAACTGTCTCCAATAACTTTAATTTTGGCGTTTTTGGCTTCCGCCGAAATTAAAACAGCAGCCGTTGCTTCGCCTAAACTTACACCAGTTCTGTTTTTAGAATACGGTTTACAAGGGGAATCGCTCATTGCCTGAAAAGAATTAAATCCAGACAAAACAAATTCTGAAACTTCATCGCCGGCAATAACAAAAACATTATCATACAATTCAGACTGAATCATTCTCTTCGCCACCGAAACAGCTAAAATTCCAGAAACACAAGCATTCGAAACTACGATAGGTTGTGTTTTGAATTGAAAGAAATCAGCAACATTTTGAGCTAAAACATCTAAATGAGCGCTACTGAAACTCTCTTCTGAATCTTCTTTTAATGCCGTAACATTTCCTTTTGTGGTCGAAAGTATAAAAGCAGTTTTTGAGTTTAATTCAACTCCTGAATTTTTGATAATTGGTTCTAAAGCCAAAATCATCATTTTTTCTAAACGAGTATATTTTGTTTCAGTGCTTATTTTTGCAAAAGCACTGTTTATTTTTTCATCATTAATAATAGAAGCATAAAATGGTATTGGCATTAAAGAAGCATCTTCATGCAATTGAATTCCAGAATCGCCACGAAGAATTGCTTCGATATTTGATTGAACATCAAATCCTAAAGGTGTGATACAATTGGTTTCGGTGATATATACTTCTCTTAACATTTTATCTTTATTTCTGGGCTTCTAAATAGCCCACAGATTTCACGGATTAAACAGATTTGCACGGATTTTTATTAATTTTTAATTCGTGAAAATTGGTTTAATTCGTGTTTGAATTTTTACTTTAACAATCCCACTTTTCGTTTCCATTCTTCATAGAAAGGAGGATTTGTAAGCATTAGATTTCCGTCGCCGTCTAAAAAAACCTGAACAGTTTCGCCAGTGCAGGCAACTTCGCCTTTTGCATCTATAATTCTAAAACGGTAAATCATTTTCGCTGCTGGAGTATCGACAACCGTTGTTTCTATAGTTACCACATCGCCGTAACGCAAAGACAATTTGTGTTCGCATTTCGATTTTACGATTGGTGTTGTATAACCTGTATTTCCAATATCCAGGTATGTAAGTCCGTGTTGGCGTCCAAACGCTTCACGTCCATCTTCAAAATAGGTAATATAATTGCCGTGCCAAACAATTCCAAGCGGATCAGTTTCGTTAAAACGAATTCTGATTTCGTGAGAGACGGTTAGGGCAGTGGCTTCGTTATACTGTTCTTTTCTTTTTGTCATAAAATAAGGCAATGGATGTTGTGATAATAAAGAACAAAAATAACAAACTTATTTTTGGGATGATTTCGAGGAAAGATACGTTGCGTAATAATACATCATAGAAAGCTTCTAATCCCCAATTCATTGGTGACGATTTTGCGATATATTGCATTATGGTTGGCATTGCAAAAACAGGAACCCAAACACCACCAACGGCGGCCAGAATAAGTACACTTGTTGCGCCAAAAGGTGCTGATTGTTCTTGTGTGCTTGCTACGGTTCCTAATAATATCCCGAAACCAATCGCAGCAAAACCAGAGAATAAAGCAACGACGCTCATTAAAAACAAATGACCTTCGATATTTAAAGAAGGTAAACCAATATGCGGAAATAAAAACACTGCAACGGCAACCATCATATAAAACTGAATCATACAAATGACAGAATAGGTAATGGTTTTACCAATTATCACCACCAGATTAGAAACCGGATTGGTCAATAATCGAACGAATGTTCCTTGCGATTTTTCTTTTACAATATTAATAGACAACGGAATCACGATAAAAAATATCGCGAAAAGTGTCCATGCCGGAACGTTGTGTTGTACGGAGTTTGGTCGAACTTCTTTGTTGTTTATTTTAGGGATTATTTCTTTGAAAGTAATAAAACTCTTTTGTTCGAATTCTATATTTCCTTCTCCTAATTGATTTTGAAAAGTTGTGTAAATTGATTTGGTTTCGATTTGAGCAATCATTTTATCAATCGAACTCATCACTGCATTTTTAAAACTCATTTGAACCGCAGGATCAAAATACAATTTCACTTCTTTTTCCTTGATTACTTTAGGTTTTTCGGTTTGTGCTGTACTATCCGTTTCTACTAAGCCCATTTTGCTGATTATGTTCTCAACATTCTGATCGATTTTGGTTTGCAAATCAACGCTTAGGTTTTTCGGAATTATAATCGCCAACTGAAATTTTCCTTTGTAAACAGATTCTTTCGCCACTTCTTCGGTAATAGGTTTATTGTCGATTTGAGTTACAACACCAAACAAATTACTTTTTTCGAGATTATCATAAACAGTTTTAGAAACAGAACCATTATCATTATCGACTAATAAAATAGGAATTTTATTATCGCTAATCGTTTTAAAAGTACTGTCTTGTATTAAAGTTACTGTGATTACCAAAACCAGCGGCATGATAAATAAAATAATTAATCCGCCTAAATCTCGTTTGAGCAGGAGGAATTCTTTTACAACCGACATCCAAATTTTATTGACCATCTCTAAAATCTTTACCGGTTAATGAAATAAAAACTTCTTCAAGATTTTGTGCTTTTTCTGTAGAAGCAATTAAATTTGATGGTGTTCCTTGCACAAAAATTCTGCCTCGATCGAGAATGGCGATATTGGTACAAAAATCTTCGGCTTCAGCCAAATGATGGGAAGTATATATAATTGTAGTTCCGTTTTGATTTAAAACTTTTAAATAATCGATAATCGCATTTTTAGATTGTACATCGACTCCAACAGTTGGTTCGTCTAAAAACAACACTTTAGGATTGTGTAAAATTCCGGCAATCAAATTGACTCTTCGTTTCATTCCGCCCGAAAAAGTTTCGATACGTTTGTCTGCAAATTTCAATAATCCCAAAAGATCTAAAGTTTCGATTACTTTATCTTTTAAGTAAGAACCTTTTAAACCGTACATACTCCCGAAATAATGCAGATTTTCTCTAGCCGTAAGAGTTGGATATAAAGCATATTCCTGAGGAACAACGCCTATGATTTTTTTAATTTTAGATGAATTATGCGTATAGTTTAAATCATCAATCGTAAAATGTCCTGAAGTTGGTTTTATCAATCCGCAGAGCATAGAGATTAAAGTGGTTTTTCCGGCACCATTTGGTCCTAATAATCCAAAAATCTGACCTTCATTTATTTCCAGCGAAACATCGTTCAAAGAATACTGGTCAGCATCTTTGTACTTTTTCGAAAGAGATTCTATTTTTATAATGGGTTTCAATATAGTTTAGCTAATGGCTTTTTTTAATTTTTTGAAAAAGATTTCTTCTCTATTGGCAATGCTCAAAAGTTCATCGGCAATGGCATTGTAAGCATCTTCTTTGGCACTTCGGTTTTTGTAAATTCTTGAAGCTTCAACGGCAAAATCTCGCCATGAATCTCCAATTAAAGTCATTTCTTTAGACAGTACTTTCAATTCTTCATTGCCTAAAATAACCGAAGCTTCTTGTAAAAAAGCAGCATATATAAATCGAAATCCTCCGCCACCTGTTCCTATTTCTTCCTGCATACGTACCATTTGCGCCAGATAATGATTGGCTTTTTTAGTTCCGTGTTTTACAGGCCATTTTCTAATTTGTTTCGATACGAATTTAATTCCGCGTACGCCAATAATAGGCATTGGCGCCAACATATCGCGACATGTATTTTTAATTCCTTTAATAATCGCACTTTTCAAGTCAACGGCTGCCGGAATCTGAATGGGATAATACATTTGTCCTCTTGGAGCAAAAGCGCCTTTGGCAAAACGTACTTTGTCTAATTCGTCGTGTGTTAAAGTCGTAACGGTTTCCATAACCGGATCACTGACTAAATAATCCGTTTCGGTTTTTCCGTAAACGACTAAATTGTGTGCGTTGAAATGAAAGCGATATTCATCCGGAAAATAACTCAAATGATAAACTCCAACTTGTAAACCTGTTGGAATATTGTTTTTTAAATTTTCGTCTAAGGCTTTGTTTGCATTTGCCGGAGAAGAAAACTTTTGTCTTTTTATTTTTAGATTTAAACGATTTGCCAGTTTATTAAAAATTTGTCCAGGCAAGGTTCTATAGCTAATTGCTGGTGCATGATTCACTTTTATGAAAGGCAAATACACGAAAAAAAGTCCAGAGCCAATACCAAAAACCATCGGTTCGCTGATGTTCAGTCCGTTGTTTTTTAACAAATTCGAAGCTACTCCATTTTCGCAATGAGCAGATTGATGATGTGTAAAATTAATTTGCATTACTCTGTTTTAATATTTTTTAATTCAGCTACCGAAATCTCAAAAGCTTCGGCATATTTTTTTAGGATCGAATCGCTTAGTTTGGCAAAAATGGCAGGTTTAAAATGTCTTTTTACGCGCCATTTCCACATTCCAACATAACTTGCCAGAATTGTAAGGTCCATTTTATTGACTTCCATATAATAACAAATCGGACTTACTTCGCCAATTTCGACTTGTAATTTTGCTTCGGCAATTCGCTCGTTTATTTCATCTATAGAATTAGATAATGCGATGGTTTTAGGTTCCCAACCAGTACTTAAAGTTGTAGTATAATCTCCATTTTCATCGGTAGCATACAAAAGTTCCTTAACGTTGTTTTTTGTTAAGTTGCTTTTGTCTTGTGGTACTTTTTCTTTTTCCATGACAGTTGTTATTTTCGATTGGAATTATTGTGGAACCGAAATTGTCTTTTGAATAAACAAATTAATTTCGCATTCTAAAAGTAATTTATGTCCCCATATACTTTCGCATTGCATTGTACATAAGGTATAATCGTCGCCGGTGAATTTAGAAACCAAAGTTGCTTTGGTAATAATTGTATCCCCAACTTTTGGAAGCAAATGTATTTTCAGGTTTTTTATTGCACTGATAAAACCAAGTACATTTACGTTTTCATTTTCTGTTCCGTCTTCGTCAAAAAAATACTTTTTGCCTACAATAGACGAGCAAGTTTGGGCGGTATTTTCTATTAAACCCGCTTCGATAAAAACGTTATTATCGATAAAAACATTATCTTCTTTTATCAGGAAAGTGGTCTCTACAAAATTCGAATCTATATCCAGAATTAAATCCACCATAAGCATTGGCGCCCGGTGCGGTAAGTAATTTTGTATATCGACTCCACTTTTCATTCCTGCTATCATTTCGCTAAAACAGTTTTCATTTGTCCGTTAGCAATTTCTTCATTATTTAAATATGTTACAATATCTACCAATGTAATTCCTGCAAATTCCTGCAAAATTGTTATTGTTGATTGTATCGTATCATTAATTTTTGGCAACTTTTTAATCTCAATTTCTTTGATCGAACCTATATATCCTGTTGGAGCTATTTCGTTTTTCAGAAAAAATTGATAACCGGTGTGCAAAGCCACAGATTGTGCCATATGTTCTATTAAACCTGCTTCCAGAAAAGTATCGTTGTTAAAAAATATGTTATCGTTTTTAATTTCTAAACCGGCAATTAAGGAGGTTTCTGTAAACGAATACATTTTATCGACCATCACAAAAGGAAACTTTTGCGGCAGTAAATTTTCGACAGCTTCTCTTTCTAAAAGTAATGTCGTCTCCATTAGCAAACGGTTAAATAAGCATATGCAAACGAGAATCTTCCACTTTCAGGAACTGATAAAAGAATACGATCTCCTTTTTTTAAATTTCCTGAATTCATCAATTCTTCCAGCGCTAGGTAAATAGAGGCTGAACCTACATTTCCTACTCTTGAAAGGTTCATGAACCATTTTTCATCAGCCATTCCAATTCCTTTTTCTGTTAATCCTTTCTTTAAACCTTCGACAAAAAAGTTAGAAGAAACGTGAGGAATAAAATAATCGACCTGATCTGAACTAATATTGTTTTTAGACATGGCATCGCTCATACTTTCAGCTCCTTTAGAAAGTATAAATTCGTCCAGTAATTTTACGTCTTGTTTAATGGCAAAAACTGATTCGTTTAACCATTGTTCCGGAGGATAATCGCTCCAGGATTTAATTTCGCCACTTTCTAATTTATCTCCACCAGCATACATGCAAGTTTCTAATTCGTATGCATACGAAAAAGCTTCCATCCATTCTATTTTAAGAGAAATTGTGCCTCTTGGTTTATTTTCTAATAAAAAAGCTCCGGCTCCGTCAGACAACATCCAACGTAAAAAATCTTTTTTGAAAGCAATAATAGGCTGCTCTTCAAGACTTTTTAGGTTTGCTGCTTCGTGGTTGTACATTTGGGCATTCAGCCAGCTTGAAACTTTTTCTGATCCTGTACAAATGGCATTTTGAGAGTTTCCAGATCTTACAGACAGGAAACCAAATTTTAATGAATTCATTCCGGCACAGCAAACTCCCGTTGATGAATTTAATTCTACCGATTTATTTTTTAATAATCCATGAACCATCGCAGCATGCGAAGGCAAGAAAACATCAGGTGTTGAGGTTCCGCATGAAAGTACTTCAAGATCTTGTGCCGTAAAGTTTTCATCGAACAATTGCACAACAGCATTTCGTGTTAACTCAGCATTATTATGCGTGCTTTTTCCTGTTTTATCTATGGCGTAATAACGACTTGTAATTTTATTATTGCGCAAAATAATGCGTCTTGCTTTAGAAGCGGCATCATTAATGAGTCCTAAATAGTCTTCCATCTCTTCATTAGAGACAGCTTCATTTGGCAAATACTTTGCGGCCTTGGTAATATATACTTCAAACATAATCTAATTTCGTCTTCTTAAACTCCTTGATAATATCGAGTTTCTTTTTTTATGGTTTTTAACTTAAATGGGTAGGTAATAAGGTGCAATATATATACTATTGGTGAGATTAACCATATTGCGAGGAATAAATAAACATTAAATACTTTAAGAAGCTGTTTTCTGTTTTTTTGATGTTTATAAATCAAATTTGACCATTTATTGAAAATTTTATTTGCCGTTTTATCCACAGTTACCAAATACGAACTGATTTTTACGGCACCAATTTCAAGTAATTTTGGTTGTAAATCTTCTAATTTATTCTGATTTAGCGCGGAAACAATGACTTCGCCAAATTTATTTGACTCCTGAATGTCTTTATCCGAAACTCCCGGTAACGGAAAAATTCCCAGATATTTTTTCTTAACTCCGGAGAACATCCATTCTACAATGGTGATTACACTAATTAAATTTCCAACGCGATCTACCAACGCCACATTACCAACTAATTGTGCATTAGCTTCTTTTAGTAATGTTTTAATTTTTTCCTGCGCCATAATCCACATATTACGGGAACCACTTATGGTAACAACGGGTGTATTATTCAGTATTTTTTTTGCATCATCACTTTTCAAAAATGAATTGATTGGGATTGATGGCGATAAATACCAAACCTGATAATGAAATAAAACCAAGTCAAATTTTGCATTTAAAATTGCTTCAGGAACAGGTTTTAGCGCTCTTGGAATTTGCAGGAAAGATTCTGGAAAAGCATCAAAAAAGGAATCTTTATCCCACGGAAAAGGGAAAGGTTTCTCTAATTGTATTTCGTGAAACGTTACATTTATCTCTTCTGAATTTAGAAAAGGCTTTGCAATATTGCGTGCAATCTCTTCTAATTGTCCGGATTGTGAATAATAAATAACAAGAACATTTTTCATTTGGGTGGATGGCTTTGGTGGTTGCGCAAAAATAAGTATTTTTTTTAAACGAATTTCCTTATTTTATCTGTTCGTTTTGTGTGAACCCAATCTGGCCATGTAGCAGAATCTTCGGCATCATAAATTCTGATTTTTTGATTTTCATCTTCAATCAATAAATCATCAGATGTACAGCCCAAGATAGCAGCAGCAGCGGCAAGACCGGAATACGTTGCTCCTGCAACGCCATGAGATAAGGTACAAGCTCCGCAAAGAAACAGATTTTCGATTTCGGTTTTGTTTTTATAGGAGAAAGGACCAACCTGGTTTAATGTTTTTTCGGTTCCGTAAACATTTCCTTTTGTCGAATTGATATAAAATTCATTGGTTTTTGGAGTTCCTAATTCTGCCTGAATAATATGTTGTTTGGCATTTGGGATTATTTTTTCTAGATTGTTCATCAGTTTATCAATGATCTTTTCTTTGAATATTTTATATTCTTCATTGTGATAATCGTCTAAACCATTAAAATCTTTGAGGTGATCGTAATTCACATACGTAACAATTTCGAAATTATGATAACGACCGTTAAAACTTGCAGGATCTTTTAGGGTTGTACAACTAATAAATACTGAAGGAAATGAATCTCCAGAATCAATATTACTACTCATTAAATCTTCGAAATTAGCATCGTCGTTTTCATCTTTCATCATCCAGAAATTTCCGGAATCGATATTATATAAGGTAACATCAATATCGAGTGTTAAAAATAGAATTAAGGAAGTAACGGAATATTTTGTCTTGTCGAGTTTCTTGAGAAGCGATTTACTTAAATGTTCTTTGTCGATTAAATTTAAATAGGTGATGGAAGGATCAGCGTTCGAAACAATATTTTTGGCTCGAATTTCCTCTCCATTTTCAAGCCTGATGCCAACTGCTTTTTTATTTTCGATAATGATTTTACGAACGTTTTGTTTTACGCGTATTTCTCCGTTATGTCTTTTTACGCCGTTTGTCATGGCTTTTACGATTCCGCCGCCGCCACCCATTGGGTAAAATCCGCCCTCAAAATAATGACTCATTACAGCACAATGAACCGGAAAACAAGCCCGAGCCGGAGGAAGTCCGTGATCGCCACACTGAATATTGAGAACTGCTTTTAGTTTAGGATCTTTAACGTGCCAGCCAATTACTTTTTTTAAAGGGAAAAGTGCAAATTTTCCGAAATGCTTGGTTCGGAATGGTACGGTAATATTCTGCCAGATTCCTTTTAGTTTCGGAATCAATTGCAATTCGTAACTCACTTTTTCAATAAGAGAAAGATATTCGTGAATGTTTTTTTCTTCGTGCGGAAAATGGGCAGAAAGTTTTTGTTTCAAATTTTCAACACCAGCCGGAAGATCAAAAGTTTCATTTCCAATCAAACAATGTTCGTAGGCATTTTTGTTCATCCTGAAAAAAACCATGTCGTTTGCAATTCCTAAACCGCGATACAATTCGTTGGTAGATTGTCCTTCTTCAAGTTGTCCAACATAATGAACGCCGGGACTAAAACGCTGTCCTTGCAAAGTAAAACTATGACTCCAGCCTCCGGGAACATAATGTTGTTCGAGTACCAAAACTTTTTGTCCGGCTCTTGCAAGACATATCGCAGTTGATAATCCTCCAACTCCGGAACCAATTATAATCGTGTCAAATTCCTGCATACCGTACTTTAAGAATTGTAAAGTATAAAAGAACGACTTTTAATTAAATGATTTTTACTTTTTTGCCACGAATTCACGAATTATTTTTTCAAACAGATTTAAAAAGATTTCAGCTGACAAGCACAGATTAAATTTAATGAGAATCTAAAATTGGCTTCGATTTTTAACCGCAAAGTCCGCAAAGTTTTTTATGCACATCAGATTTTATAAAAACACAAAGTTCGCAAAGCTAAATCAATACAAAGCTTTGCGAGCTTTGCGGTTTCTAAACATAATATTAGATAAAAAACTTTGCGGACTTTGCGGTTAAATTTACCCTTAATTATTTATTTTTATTTCAACTGATTCCAAAAATCAAAATAGTTAAACCATTGCAAAGGGTATTTTGCGAGCATAGATTCTACGCTTTCGATATAGGCTTTTAGCAACCCTTTTTCGTCACGATGTTTTACTACGGCTTCACGCGCGTAAAGATGATAATGCAGGTTTGGCTCTTTCATTACATAGACAAAAACTACCGGAACTTTTAATCTTGAAGCGATCAAAAATGGTCCTGCAGGAAAGTTAGCTTCCTCGCCAAGAATCTTTTCAGAAAGTGATTTGGTACCTTCAAAATAACGATCTCCGGTAAAACAAACCAATTCGTTTTTAGAAAGCGCGGCATTGATTTCGAAAATATGAGAGAGATCTTCTCTGATAATAATGAATTTAACGGTAGGTTTTTGGGTAACGCTTTCCAGATAATTTTTAATAGCAGAATGTTCAAGATCTGTAGTAACCAGATTAATTTGAAAATCGATGTCGATATCGCCCAGAAAATGTTCGGCGATTTCAAAATTTCCAATATGTGCGCTGATTAAAACGCCGCCTTTTTTTTCTGCCAAAAGGTTTTTCAGGATTTCAATTCCGTCAAATTCATAGGTAAATTTGTTTCGCATTCCTGCCGAAATGGAAATTTTATCAATGATAGTCTGCCCAAAAGTGTAGTAACTTCTGAATACCATTGTTTTAGATTTAAACCAGGAATATCCAAGCCTTTCTTTAAAATAATAAGAAATGGCTTTGTTGCTTTTCTTTAGAAATAGAAAATAGTATGAAGCAACAAAATAAAGTAAAACATAAGCAGCTTTAACACCCGCTTTTTTTATTAAAAAAACGAATATTTTATATCCTAAAACAGTGCCTTTTGATTTGCCATCCCATTTGCTCATTAAGCAGTTTTGGCTTTTAATTTGTTTTCGATAAGATCATAAAAACTTTGGAAAGAATCAATTCCGACGAAATCAACTTCTACCAGTTTTACACCAAAGTTGGCTTCGATTGAAACGACTAAATCAACATAGTCCAAACTATCTAACCCAAGTGTGTCTTTTAAATTAGCATCTGGCTCAATATCATCATTATCTACTTCAAACTCATCAACCAAAAAACCATTAATTTTTGCTATAATCTCTTCTTTATTCATCGTTCAATTTAAACTTTTTAACCACCAACGCAGAGTTGGTTCCTCCGAACCCGAAGGAATTGGACAAAAATATGTCAAATTTTTTGTTTAAAGTAGTTTTGACCAAATTTAATTTGGCAGCATCTTCATCAGGATTGTCCAAATTGATGTTTGGAGCGATGAAATCGTTCTGCATCATTAAGATAGAGTAGATTACTTCACTTGCTCCCGCCATCCAACATTCGTGTCCAGTCATTGATTTTGTTGAACTTACGTACGGATTTTTCTCACCAAAAACTTCAAAGATAGCTTTTGCTTCGTTGCCGTCTCCAACAGGAGTTGAGGTTGCGTGCGCATTTATATACTCAATATCTGTTGCTTTTAGTTGTGCATCATCAAGCGCTCGTTGCATGGCTATAGACGGGCCTTCGACATTAGGAGTTGAGATATGTCCTCCGTTTGATGAGAATCCGTAACCCACAACTTCGGCAATAATATTGGCGCCTCTTGCAATTGCAGATTCGTAACTTTCAAGAATTAAAGTAGCTCCGCCACCGCTTGGAATTAATCCGTCGCGATCAGCATCAAAAGGGCGTGAAGCTTTTTCAGGTTCGTTCTCGCGGGCTGAAAAAACACCTAAACCATCAAAACTGCTCATGGCAAATTTGTTGATTTCCTGAGCTCCTCCGGTAATGATAATATCCTGAAAACCGCTTTTTATTAAAAAATAAGCTAAACCTATAGAATGTGAACCGCTTGCACAAGCAGCACTTATGGTAAGATTGATGCCACGGAGTTTAAAAATCGTAGATAAATTCATCGTTACCGTAGAATTCATCGATTTAAAAATAGCGCCGGAACCTATTAATGCCGTGTCTTTTTTCTCACGAACAATATCTGTGGCGTCAATAATAGCTTTAGATACGCTATCATTTCCGTACATAATACCCACTTCGCGATTGTCAAAAAAAGCATCATCGATATTGGCATTTTTCAAAGCTTCGATCGTAGCCATATAAGCATACTCGGTTTCTTCACCAATGCTCATACGTTGTCTTCGGGTCAATAGGTTTTTTAAATCTGCTTTTGGGACCATTCCCGTAAGGGCAGATTGAAAACCAAATTCTTTTCTTTCAGAATCAAACTGAATACCAGATTTTCCGTTGTATAAAGATTCTTTTACTTCATCTAAAGAAGTTCCGATACAAGAATAAATTCCCATTCCAGTAATTACTACTCTCTTATTCATCGTCTTTCAAAGTAATTTTTAGTCCGTTAAGTGTAATTTTTTTTTAATTCGGAGGAGTAATTTCCTCTTTTATTTCCTCAGCCAAAGGTACTAATTCATTCTTTTTTGGTGTCGCCCAATAAAAGTCCCAACTTTTATTTTTCTTCAAGCAAGCTAAAATAAAATCACCACTACCAATATCTTTCATATATAATTTTTCACATTCATCAGTTAAACGATCAAATTTATAATTTTCACTCTCTGTTGTTTTTCTCCAGGGATTTTCAAGAGAAACTTCTTCACCAGAAATCATTACGGTTTCAGGTTTAGTTAATCGTGTAATAATAAATAATAAAAGTAGAATTGATGAAAAAGTGATTATTAGATATCTAGCTATTTTCATTTTTTTAATCTTAGTTTCTAAATTAGCACAAAATATTAAGAATAAATCCCTCCATTTATATTGATAATTTCTCCTGTAATGTAGCTTGCTTTTTTAGAAATCAAAAAGCTTACCAAATCTGCTACTTCTTCGGCTTCGCCAAAACGATTTACCGGAATTAGTTTTAATAATTCTTTCTCGTCAAGTTGGCTTGTCATATCCGTTCTTATAAAACCCGGAGCAACAGCATTTACAGTAATATTTCGTTTGGCAACTTCTTGGGCTAATGCTTTTGTAGCTGCTACAATTGCCCCTTTTGCTGCCGAATAATTGGTTTGTCCGGCGGTTCCTTTTACTCCTGAAACCGAAACTATATTTACGATTCGACCGTATTTATTGCGTAACATTTTTTGAATTAAAAACTGTGTAACATTAAAAAAACCGTTAACGCTTGTATTCATAACTCCGTTCCAGTCCTGAGGAGTCATCCACATAAAAAGGCCATCTTTTGTAATTCCGGCGTTGTTTACAATTGCTTCTACAATTGCTTCAGGATTAGCTTCCTGCCATTGTGTTAATGTTTTTTGTACTTCGTCAAAATTAGAAACATCAAAACCTAAGATTTCTCCGGTTGCGCCTAATTTTTGTATTTCCTGAAGTGTTTCTTCGGCAGCAGCTTTGTTCGACTGATAATTAATCAGAATATGGTAACTGGAATCAACAGCTAATTTTTTACAAATAGCACTTCCAATTCCTCTTGAACCGCCTGTTACTAATACACATTTCATTTGTAGAATTTATTTTTTATTGGCTAATATATGTTATTTCTTCTTTTTAGCTGCAGGTTTCGTCGCTGGTTTTGCGTCTGACTTTGCTGCCGGTTTTGTTTCTGATTTTGGCTTTTCAGCAACGGTTTCAGTTGGACTGTTTTTTTCTTTTGTTTGCGAAAAAAGTTCCGCATTTTCAAACCATTGGTTCCCTAATACAGTTCCGTCCGGTCTAAGAAATCCCCATTTTCCTTCGTTTTTTACCCTTGCAAGACCATCAATAAATCCTTTGTCCTGTTGTACAAAAAGAGCAATCACAAATCCGTTTGAAGTAATGGCGTATTGTGTTGGAATGATTAATTTTCCTGTTTCATTGATAAATCCCCAGTTTTTTTCTTTTACCGGAGCGATTCCGTTTGAGCTAAAAACTTCTGCATCACTATACGTTGGCGGAATAATAAATTCAGCTTTTGGGTTAATATATCCCCATTTAGAACCTACACAAACCGGAGCTAAGTTTTTAGAGAATGCTTTTGCTTTATCATAAATAGGTAAAATGGTCCAGTTTCCTTTTAAGTCAATGAATCCAATTTTTCCGTTCTTTTTAGCATAAGTCAAATCCTGAGTATCAAAATCCCAGATTTTTTCAGCACCATCAACCACAATAAAATTTCCGGAACTTACGATTCCAAAAGTTTTATCTTTTCTTGCCCACGTTGTATTTTTAAAATAATTACCTATTTCATCATACGCAGGTTCTACGACTTCTTTACCGGCAGTATTTATAATTCCCCACTTTTTATTGTTTTCAACTCTTGCAAAACCATTTTCGAATGGTTTGATCTGATCGTATTTTGGTTCCAGAACTACAGTCATTTTTGAGTTGATTAATCCCACTTTGTTTGCTTGTCTAAAAAAAGCAACACCGTTATTAAAATCAAATACTTTATCTGATGCCGGAGCTTTTTGAATTTCTCCTTTAGTATCAATATAAACCCAATCCTTATCTTTTTGTACGACTGCAATTCCGCTGTTAAAGTCTTTGGCATCCTTAAAAGTTGCCGGAATTACCCACGTTCCTTTTGTATCTATAAAACCCCATTTTCCATTGTCTTCAACAGCCGCTAAACCATCAGAAAAGCTTTTTGCAGATTTGTACTGAGGCTCAATTTTAAAGTTCCCGTCTTTGGATATATATCCAATTTTAGCGTTCTTTTTAACCAAAGCCAGCTCTTGACTATTAACAAATTGAATAAATAATACGAATAAAAAAATAAGTGGTTTTTTCATGATTTTAAAGGTTCAATATTAATAATGTAAAATAAAGTTTAACTGTTGATCAGATAATCTTTTACTTTTTGAACAAAAGGATACATAACCTGATCTTCTTTAAATGTAGGAATTATATTTCGAATATCACTATACCATTTTTTAGTAACTGATGAAATTTGGTCTTTTTGTGCTAAATAATCAATTGCCTGAACAATTGTGATCATTTCGATCGCTAAAACTTCAAATGAGTTTTCGATTACTTTTGCTGTAATAACCGCTGCATTTGTCCCCATACTTACAATATCCTGATTGTCGTTGTTGTTTGGGATACTGTGCACATACATTGGGTTAGACAACATTTGACTTTCGGCAGTTGTTGAGGTTGCAGTAAACTGAACACCCTGCATTCCGAAATTAAATCCTAATGTTCCTAAGTTTACGAATGGAGGAAGAATTTCGTTGATTTTTGAATTTAATAAATAATTCAACTGACGTTCTGCCAACATCGTTAATTTAGTAATAACAATTTTTAGTTTATCCATTTCAAGCGAAATATAATCGCCGTGGAAGTTTCCTCCGTGGTAAACATGTTTGTTTTTTACGTCTATAATTGGGTTGTCATTTGCCGAGTTAAATTCGTCTTCCAAAATAGAAGCCACATTCTTGATAGTTTCTAAAACCGGACCTAAAATTTGAGGTACGCAACGTAACGAATAATATTCCTGAACTTTTTCCTTGAAGATTTCCTCCGTGTTTTCGCCAGAATATAAATGGTCTTCTCTTTTACGGATCAAAGTACTGTCAGAAAGATTTTGTCTCATTCTTGCAGCAACTTCCTGTTGTCCTTTATGACGTTTGGTTTGGTTTAATTCTTCAGAGAAATGATCGTCATATGCCTGAACCAATTCGTTGATGGCGCAAGAACATTTTAAGGACCAGTCTAATAATTTATTTGCGTGATGCACATTTACAACTCCAATTCCGGTCATTACAGATGTACCGTTTATTAAAGCAAGACCTTCTCTAATTTCTACCTGAATAGGTTTTAAGCCTTCGATTTCGAAAACTTCCTGAGTTGGTCTTCTGTCTCCTTTATAAAAAACTTCGCCTTCGCCTATTAAAACTAATGCTAAGTGTGATAATTGTACTAAATCTCCGCTGGCACCAACACCACCATGTTCAAAGATAAGAGGTGTAATATCTCTGTTGATCAATTCTGCCATTAAATGAATTACTGACGGATGTACGCCGGAATTCCCTAATGATAAAGTATTTAATCGAGCCAAAATTGCTGCTTTTGCACAAACTGGGCTTAAAGGTTTCCCGGTTCCTGAAGAGTGGCTTCTAATTAAATTGTATTGTAACTGAATTTGATCAGACTCTTTAATTCGGTATTGCGCCATTGGCCCAAAACCAGTATTTACTCCGTATATTACTTTGTTTCCTGAAAATTCTTTCAAGAAATTGAAGCTTTCGTTTACTCGATTTAAAACAATATCGCTAATGACAACTTTGTTATTTCCAAAAATAATGGACTCGAATTCTGCTAGACTTAAATATTCATTAATTGTATTCATTAAACTGGTTTTGATTGTGCTAATTTAATTTTATTTATCAAAATAAATGTAGTTATTTTGATGATGGCAAATGTAGGCTAATAATTGATAATATTTTTAATATGATAAAGGAGTTTGTTGATGTTTTAGTGATTGGTGCTGGACCTTCGGGATGTGTGTCAGCATCTTATCTTCATAAAAACAATGTTAAGATAAAAGTTGTTGAAAAAACTAAGTTTCCAAGGCTTGTGGTTGGCGAAAGCTTAATACCGCGAGTAATGGATCATTTTGCTGAGGCTGAGCTTTTTGAAAGTCTTGATGCCATGAATTTTGAGAAAAAATTAGGTGCTCGTTTTATTAGAGGAGAAGAAATTTGTGTTTTTGATTTCAGCAAAAAATTTGGCGAAGGCTGGGATTGGACCTGGCAAGTGCCACGTGCTGATTTTGACAACACTATGGCACAGGAAGTGATTAGAAAAGGAATTGATCTTGAATTTGAATCAGAGGTATTAGAAGTTTCTTTTGAAGGCAAAAACTCTAAAACAATCGTAAAAGATAAGGACGGAAACCTAAAAGAAATCCACGCTAAATTTATTATCGATTCCAGCGGATACGGGCGTGTTTTACCAAGACTTTTAGATCTTGATACGCCATCAAAACTAGATCCGCATTCTTCGATAT
This sequence comes from Flavobacterium sp. Leaf82, assembly GCF_001422725.1. GTDB lineage: Bacteria > Bacteroidota > Bacteroidia > Flavobacteriales > Flavobacteriaceae > Flavobacterium. The sequence continues at coordinate 97,234 of NZ_LMMA01000001.1, forward strand.
TTACACACGTAAAAGATATTAACAGAGAAGAAGGCGAGGAAGGAACTCAGATTTCTTTTGATATTCTGGAAACCGAAGTTTGGTTATGGGTAATTCCGTTTTCGAATGGTAATACGAGTTTAGGCGTTGTAGGTCCAACAGATTTTATTAATTCTCTATCCGAAAATAAAGACAATGCTGAGGCTTTACGAAACGCCATTCAAAAATCTGATTATTATATCAAAAGGTTTAAAGGAACAGAGTTTTTATTTGAACCGGTAAAACTGGAGAATTATTCAAGAGCAGTAAAAAGAATGTACGGAGATGGTTTTGCCTTAACCGGAAACAGCTCTGAATTTTTAGATCCTGTTTTTTCATCCGGAGTTGCTTTTGCTACAGAATCAGGAATGCTGGCGGCAAAATTATACATCAAAGAATCGCAGGGAATTGAAGTAGACTGGGAAGTTGAATTTACAGACTACATGAAACGCGGAATTGCTGTTTTTACCACTTACGTGAAAGAATGGTACACCGGAAATCTTCAGACATTATTTTTCCACCAACCAGAAAATCCTGATGTAAAGGAAAAAATATGCTCGGTTCTGGCAGGTTATGTTTGGAATGAGGAAAATCCATTTGTGAAAAAACACGATAATGTGATTAAAAATATGGCTTACCTTTTGAATATGGAAAGTGAGAAAAATAAAAAAACCTTGTAATTACTACAAGGTTTTTTTTAATGCATAAGTTTATTCTTGAATTTCCAAATTTAAGTATGGGGTTAAATCTAGGAACATTTGTCTTGTGTCTTCATTTTTATCTTTATCAGATAAAAATATAAATCCCATTTTTTCATAAAATCCTAATGATTTTTTATAGGCATCAACAGTTATTAATTTACAAGCACAATTGGTATTATGGTCTATGCTAAAAGAAATTATATAATCAATAATCTTTTCGCCAATACGTTGTCCTTTTTTATCTTTACTTACAGCTAATCTGCCAATTTTTATCGCAGGAATATTTTTAAGATGTCTTTTAGGATGGGAAACCAAATTTGAAAGAAATTTTTTCAAAGCATTTTTGGAATTAAAATTACTTTCTTCAATTGTTAGACTATCATTAAATATACTATAGTATGCAACAGTACTACTTTTATCTTCAAGAATGTAAGTTGTAGCCAGTAACTCTGAAGAATAATATTTTGCTTTTGAAAAAAGAAAATCATTTAAATCCGCATCATCTTTATCGTCACCGCAGTTAAAGTCATTTATTAGAGTATCGGCTTTCAGTTCAATTAATGAGTAGTTACTTAATGGCATTTTTGTATTACTTCTTTAAAATAGCTTTAAACTGATTTGCAGTTTCTCTAATTTGCATTATACGTGCTGTACTAACTTTAGAAGTCTTATTTTCTTCAAGTTTTTTATAAAAAACAGCAGCATCTTTGCTTCTTAGTACAGGAGTTATTTTAATTGGCTTGGCCATAATATTTATTATTTGATTAAAACACATTGTAAATGTGTTACAGAATTATGTAAGATAAATCTGCCGTACAAAGGTAAGCATTAAATTTAATAAAACAATTGAATTATGAAGCAGTTAAGTATAATTACTAATATGTCAGATACTTGTATATATTAAATTTACATCTTTTCTTTCAGCTTGAAAAAAACATATTCATAATCCATACAAACAAAAAAAAGACTACCAAAAAATGATAGTCTTTAATCTTCAAAAAATAATATAGTAAAAAAGTATACTACCAGAATTTTACATATAATGCTACAATAATCAATAATGTAATTACGATTAAAACTGTAGTTTGTGGTTTTACTTTAAACATTTCAGAGTCTATTTCGAACGCTTTCGGATTTACTTTTGGTCCTGCAAAACTAATTCCAATCATTGCTAACATCGTAAAGAAGAATGATAATCCCATACAAATGTGAAACGGAATTTCGAATCCTCCTTTTCCGTTATTGTAAGCTGTATATAATAAGGTTTCGTTTCCAAATAATGCCGGTGCGTATTCGTTGAATAATACTGATAAAACAAATCCTAAAATTACACCTACAATTGCTGCAGTTCCAGTTGTTCTTTTCCAGAACATACCAAGGAAGAACATGGCGAAAACTCCAGGGCTAATAAATCCAGTATATTTTTGGATATAGGTAAATCCTCCAACTCCGCCAATTCCTAGGATATCATTCCATGTAAATAATACAGCCAAAAGCATTGCTGCAAAAACGGCAATTCTACCAATGTTTACCTGTTGTTTTTCACCCGCTTCTTTCTGGATGTATTTTTTATGAATATCTAATGTATAAATAGTAGAAATACTGTTTACTTTTCCGGCTAACGATGCTACAATTGCAGCTGTTAATGCCGCTACCGAAAGTCCTTTTAAACCTGTTGGCAAGAATGTCAATACAGCAGAATATGCTCCGTCTTTTCCTCCAACCAGTTGAGGTAAATGTCCGTTTTTGTATAAAACAAAAGCAGCAATACCCGGTAACATTACGATTAATGGCATTAATAATTTTAGCATACCGGCAAATAAAATACCTGTACGGGCAGTTTGCAAATCTGCACCCAAAGCTCTTTGTGTAATGTATTGGTTACAACCCCAATAGTTTAAGTTGATGATCCAGATACCGGCAAGGTAAGACATCAATCCCGGGAATGTTAAGTATTTATCGATATCAAGTTGAGATGATGTTGCAGTAGGTTTTGGGATAATCATTTTGAAATGCTCAGGCGCTTCTCTCATTAAAACCTTGAAACCTGCGATTGCATTTTCTCCTACTCCAAAATATTGTCCAACAGTTGTAAGTGCAATATATGAAGTTACCAAACCTCCAATAATCAAAACAGCAACCTGAATAACATCAGTATAAGCGACAACTTTCATACCTCCTAACGAGATAAATAAAGCAAATATGGCTAAACCAATCATGATTACGTGCAGATATTCTCCGCCGGCTAAACCATTAATAGCAACTGCTCCTAAATAAAGGATAGAAGTTAAATTTACAAATACATATAAAAACAACCAGAAAACCGCCATGATCAATGCAGTAGATTCATTATAACGTGTTTTTAAGAATTGAGGCATCGTGTAAATCTTATTTTTAAGATATACCGGAATAAACCAAACCGCTACGATAATCAAAGCAACAGCAGCAAGCCATTCGTATGCAGCAACGGCGATTCCTAAAAAGAAACCCTCACCACTCATCCCGATGAATTGCTCAGCCGAAATATTTGAGGCGATTAATGATGCTCCAATAGCCCACCAGGTTAAGTTTCCTTCGGCCAAAAAATAGGCTTTAGCATCTTGTTCGTCCTGTTTACGTTTGCGGTAAACAGTATAACCGTAGACAGAAACTACGATGAAATAAATAATAAAAACCGCATAATCTGCGAAAGCGAGGTTCTGGTTCATTGTTAGTAGTATTTTAAATATTAGTATAGGTGATTGTTTGTTTATTGGGGTTTAAAATATGATATGTATTTTTATTTTGTTATTTTTTTATCAAAAAATAGCAAAAGCCAAAAGTAAAATAAATAATTAAAAAACAGCACATACAAATGTGATATTTACATTTATTGGCAAATTTATGCGTTAATTTTAGAGTAGTTATTTTTACAAAGACATATATGTTAGTTATTTAATATTTAATTTATAATGTACATCTGATTGCTGTCTTAAAATTTCGGCACTTTTTTCAGGTGTAATATCTCGTTGTGATTCTCCTAACATTTCATAGCCAACCATAAATTTCTTAACCGTTGCTGAACGCAATAATGGCGGATAAAAATGCATATGAAAATGCCATTCCGGATGCTCTAAACCATCTGTTGGCGATTGATGAATTCCGGATGAATACGGGAATGATGTACCAAATAAGTTATCATACTTAATGGTTAACTGCTTTAAAATTTTAGCAAAAGCGGTGGTTTCTTCAGCAGTAAAAAGAGTAATTTTATTAAGTCTTCTTTTGCTGATAATCATGGTTTCGTAAGGCCATGTTGCCCAGAAAGGAACTAATGCTACAAAATGATCATTTTCGATAACAACACGATCGCCGGTTCTTAATTCTGCCTGAAGATAATCTTCAAGAAGCGTTCTGTTGTTTTTATCAAAATAAGATTTCAGGCTATTTTGTGTTTTTTCGACTTGGGTTGGCAAAGACGATTGCGCCCAAATTTGCCCATGCGGATGCGGGTTGCTGCATCCCATAACACTGCCTTTATTTTCGAAAATCTGAACGTGATTAATATATTTTATATTTCCCAGATCAGTATATTCTTTTTGCCAGGTTTTAATAATGTTTTCGATCCCGTCAATTTCCATTTCCGGTAATGTAAGATCGTGCCTTGGCGAAAAGCAAACGACTCTTGAAATTCCCTGTTCAGGTTTTGCTTTAAAAAAAGTATGTTTTATGTCTTCTTCAAAAATAATTTCGTCCTGCTTCATGGCAGCAAAATCATTTTCGAACACAAAACTGCCTTCATAGTCAGGATTGTTTTCTCCGTTTGCACGAACATTTCCCGCACACAAATAACAAGTTGCGTCGTGTTTTGGTAATGTTTCAGTTGTAATAGTTTCGTTTTGTCCTTGCCATGGGCGTTTTGCACGATGAGGTGATACTAAAATCCATTCATTAAGTAAAGGATTAAAACGTCTGTGAGGATCTTCGTTAATGTCAAAATTTTTCATTGTAATTGCTTGGGTATTAAAGTAGTGTTGTTCCGTTTGAGATTTTTACATCATAGAATTTTAATTCAATCCCAAATGTATCTAAATAAAGATTTGAAAACTTACGTTTTACCTCATTTTCTCTACCTTTTTTAATCAAATTGATCGTGCAGCCGCCAAAACCACCTCCCATTAGCCTGGAACCTACAATTGCATCGTCTGTTTTTGCAGTATCTACCAGCATATCCAGTTCAGCACAACTTACCTCATACTCTTGCGATAAACCATAATGCGTTTCAAAAAGCAATTGTCCTAAAAGTTCTATATTTCCTTTGTCTAAAGCCTCACATGCTTTTATGACACGGTTAATTTCTTTTACGACAAAGTGAACTCTTTTAAAAACAGTTGCATTCATTTTATCCTGAATGCTTAAAAGCTGTTCCTCTGTACAATCCCTGAAACTTTTTACTTCGGGAAAATTATTATTAATAATCGCCAAACCTTGTTCACACTCAATTCTTCGCGTATTATACTCTGATGTAAAAAGAGAATGTTTTACATTACTGTCGAACAAAACCAATGAATAATCTTTAAAATCAGCATTGTGATATTCAAAATCCAGCGTATTGCAATCCAGTTTTATTACTTTATTTTCAAGACCATGAACGCTTGAAAACTGGTCCATAATACCACAATTAATACCAACCCAATGTTCTGCTTTTTGCCCTAATAAAGCGATGTCAACTTTTTCGATTTTAAGATCAAAAAGAGCTGTTATTCCGTAGATCATTCCACATTCTAAAGCTGCCGAAGAAGATAATCCGGAACCAACGGGAATATTACTGCTAAAAACACAATTGAAACCTTCAAACAAAAATCCGTTATCTTGCAATTGTTTGATAACGCCTCTAATATAATTTGTCCAGACAACATCGCTTAATGTAATTTGCTCTGTAAAATCAGCTTCGAACTCCTCGTTTAAATCAATAGCAATTATTTTAGATTTATTCGTGTTGTTTTTCTCGAAAGCAAAGCAAATCACTTTGTCGATTGCTGCTGGTAAAACATAACCGTCATTATAATCAATATGTTCCCCAATAATATTTATTCTTCCTGGAGAAAGCACCACTTTTTGAGGAGCTGATCCAAAAGATTTCTCAAAAAAAGCAGTAGTATCTTGTATTAAAATGTCATTCATTATTTTATAATTGAAATGGAATTATCTCTTTAATTTATTAGTTTATATTTTCGAATTTATAAACTGTTTTTTGATGATATTCTTCGCCTTTTCTTAAAACCGAATTTGGAAAATGTTCGTGATTTGGTGCATCAGGAAAATTTTGAGTTTCAAAACAAATTCCGCTTGACGAATGATAATTGGTGTTTTCTTTTCCTTTTAATATATCAAAGCAATTTCCGCCTACATATATATGTACGCTTGGCTGATCTGTATAAACGCTCATTTGCAAATTGTTTTTAGGACTTAATAATTTTGCCACAACAGCATTTGTTGGTTCAAGAACAAACGAATTATCTATTGATGACGGACATTTTTTTACAGTTCTAAAATCAAAATCATGATTGGTAAGATCAGTAAAATTCCCGGTTGGGATATTCTCTTCATTGGTTTCTAAAATCTTGTCAGAGTCAATAAACATAGTCTGATCCAGAACGCTGGAATCGTGACCGTCAAGATTAAAATAACTGTGATGCGTCAGGTTTATAATAGTATCTTCTGTAGTTGTTGCTTTGTACTCCAGCTTTAATTCGTTGTCTTCGGTTAACGTATAAGTTAGATCTACATGTAATTCTCCAGGATAATTTTCGTCTAGATTTTCACTCGAAAGACTTAATGTTATTGACGGATTATCACCGGACGTAATATTGATAACATTCCATGCTTTTTTTCCAAAACCGGTATTTCCGCCATGCAAAGTGTTTCCGTTATTATTTATATTGAGTTGAAATGTTTTTTCATTTAATGTAAAAATACCTTTGTTGATTCTTCCTGCATAACGGCCAACAGTAGTTCCAAAAAACGGAGGACTTGGTAAATTATATGAAGCCAAATATGACTCTAATGAATCGAAACCTAAAACCACATCGACAAGAGTACCATTTGAAACCGGAATTTTTAATGAAGTTACAGTCGCACCAAAATTGATGATTTGTACTTTCATTCCGTTTTTATTTGATAATTCAAAAGAAAGAATTTCTTCGTTTTCAGGTGTCAAACCAAATAATTTAGATATAGATGTATCTTGAAAATGCGATATCTGTTTTATTTTCATATTATTTTTACCAATAGTGAAATCCAAAAATAGAAACATTCCGCAGGTTAGCATACCAGCACCTACCAGTTTTTTGTATATTGCGCCAAAATCTTTTTTTTATGAATATTATTTCTATTCAAAACAATATAGGACTTCCAAAATATAAGCAGATTATTCTTTCAATAGAAAAAGCAATCGAAGAAGAAAAATTGGTAAAAGGCGACAGGCTTCCGTCTGTTAATAAGGTTTGTCTGGCTTTTTCATTATCTCGTGATACGGTTTTATTGGGGTATGATGAACTTAAAAAAAGAGGTATTATTTATGCCATTCCTGGCAAAGGATATTATGTTAAAAGCGTTGAAACCACTATAAAACAAAAGATTTTCTTATTGTTTGATGAATTAAACAGTTTTAAGGAAGACATCTATAATTCGTTCTTGCAGCACATTGGAAAAAATGTTCAGGTAGATATTTTCTTTCATCATTTTAATGCTCCCGTTTTTGAGAAGCTTATAAATGACGCAAACGGAAATTATACTAAATACATTATTATGCCAACCAACTTAAACGATGTAGTAAAATCTATAAAAACCCTACCAGTAGGCGAAGTTATTATACTGGATCAAACCAATCCGGATTTAAAAATGTATCCCGCAATTTATCAAAATCACGAAAAAGATATTTTTGAAGGTTTGCTGAAAGGAAAAGCGAGACTGAATAAATATGAAAAACTAATTTTGATTTTTCCCGGATTCAGGGAACCTCTCGGAATGAAAACAGGTTTTGAAGCCTTTTGCAGGGAATATGATTTTGAATATGAAATTATCACTGAATTTACAGATCGGGAGATTACTTCGGGAGATTTATATATTATACCAAATGACAGAGATTTAGTTCGTGTAATCGAAAAAGCAAGAGATCAAAACCTGAAATTAGGACTCAATCTTGGAATTATATCTTATAATGAAACACCTTTGAAAAAGATTGTAGCAAGCGGAATCACGACAATTTCGACCCATTTTGAAACCATGGGAAAAATCCTGGCAGATATGGTTCTTAAAGGACGAAAAGAACAAATCGAAAATAAATCCTCGCTAACGATGCGTAATTCGCTATAATCATCACTTTTAAAATAGTTTATACTGTAATCAAAATTTTTTTTGTTTTTGTGAAATTATTTTATTTATATTTGTAAATGTAAATTTTACACTTATTTTTGGTTTAAGTGTAAGTAACAAAAAATCTTTAAGTTAGATTTAATTTGTTTAGTTTTTTAATAGTAGTTTTATTGAAGAAAAAACCCCGAAAGTTTGTGGCTTTCAGGGTTTTGTTTTTTTTATAAATTCAGAACAAAATCGTTTAGTAATTTTTCTTCGTATTTCTCTTTATTAAAAGTGTAGAGATAAGATCCTTTTCTGGAAGACTGCATATCTTTTTCTTCTAACTTATTTAAAATCTCAAGAGAATTAATCTTACTGATAAAATTTCGTTTGTCTAATTCTTTGCTTAAAATCGCTTCGTATAGTTCTAATAATTGGCGCATTGTAAATTTTTCCGGCAATAATTCAAAACCAATTGGTTTAATCGAAGTTCTGTAACGAAGTCTTTTAATAGCGTTTTGAACCATTTCGTTATGGTCAAAAATTAGATAAGGTGCCTCAGAAATGCTAAACCATTGTGCATGATAATTTTTGATTAGTTCAGCATTATGATTTTCAATATTGATTAATGCATAATACGAAACAGATATTGTTCTTTCTACCGGATCACGATCAATTTCACTGTAAGCATATAATTGCTCCATATATATATCGTGTAAACCGGTATACGTATTTAGAATTCTAATTGCCGCATTATCCAATACTTCATCACGTTTTAAGAAACCGCCAATCAAAGACCATTTTCCCTTTTCAGGTTCAAAGTCCCTTTTGATCAAAAGTATTTTTAAACCTTCATTATCAAATCCAAAAATGATACAATCTACTGCTAACAAAACTTTATCTGCAGAGCTATAACTGTTTAGCATATTCAATTTTTTATTGGTAAATATATAAACTTCTTAATTCGTTTCATAAATTATTAATGTGTTTTTTACACTTAAAAAATGTAACTAATTATAAAAGTTACATCAATAATTATGATTTGAATTCTACTCACAAAAGTAATAGTTTTTTTATGCTAAAATCACTATTAAACTGCTCATTTTTAACTTTTTTAAATATTTATTTTATTTAAAATCGACTTTGATGAAATTGTCATTTTAACCATTTCCTCTCTTTTCAAAAAAATATTTACTAAAATAAAAAGCGTTTTTCTACAATCTGCTCCAAGTTTTATTTTACGATATACGCTATTTTATTCCCTTAATTATATCATTTATTTGTTTTTGCATACTAATTTTAATTAAATTTACAAATGTGCAATCAACACTTATGATTTTTGTATTTTTTATTGAATGACCTTTAAAAGGAGCGTAAAACTTGCTTCTAAAAATAGGATTAAAGGCAATTGTGTTGGGATTTTATCTCTTGGATCTTCCGTTAGAAATGGGCATTGATCCTGCATCTATTTAGAATTATCGGTATAAATTTTTTATTAGAATTAACCTAACTATATCTTATCACAATCAGATTTCTGAGTGATACTAAAACAAAACCACACTTATGAAAAAAGCACTTTTCATCACTTTTCTTTTTACCATTTGCAACTCAATCATGATTGCTCAAAACCAGACAACTGTGATTACTTTAAAAAACACAGCAAACGCACCAGTAATCAACAAAAATATCTACGGACATTTTGCAGAGCATTTAGGACGATCTGTTTATGGTGGTTTTTTTGTGGGCGATACCTCAAAAATACCTAACACAAAAGGCGTTAGAAATGATATTATAAAAGTACTAAAAGAGTTGAAAATCCCTAATTTAAGATGGCCCGGCGGTTGTTTTGCTGATACGTATCACTGGAAAGACGGAATTGGACCTCACGAACAAAGACCAACTATTGTAAACAAATGGTGGGGCGGTGTTACAGAAGATAATAGTTTTGGAACGCATGATTTCCTGAATATGTGCGAATTGCTTGGAGCAGAACCGTATTTATCCGGCAATGTAGGAAGCGGAACTGTGCAGGAATTAGCAGACTGGGTTCAGTATACCAATTTTAGCGGGAGAAGCCCAATGAGTGATTTGCGCAAAAAGAATGGCAGAACGGAGCCGTGGAAAGTTAAATTCTGGGGAATTGGAAATGAAGCCTGGGGATGCGGAGGAAATATGACGGCAGAATATTATGCGGGAGAATACCGCAAGTTTGCCACATTCATGTCTGATTGGGAAAATACGGGAGGTTTTACCAGAATTGCTTCCGGATCGAATAGTGCTGATTATAACTGGACCGAAGTCCTGATGAAAAACATTCCGTTGAATATGCTTGGCGGCGTTGGCGTGCATCATTATGCTGTAATAGACTGGGCTAAAAAAGGCGATGCTGTTGATTATACCGAAGATCAATATTTTAAAACCATGAAAGAAGCCCTGAAAATGGAAGAGCTTGTTACCAAACACAGTGCGGTTATGGATAAGTATGATCCCGAGAAAAAAGTGGCGATTATGGTCGACGAATGGGGCGCTTGGTATGATGTGGAAAAAGGGACAAATCCCGGATTTTTATACCAGCAAAACACAATGAGAGACGCGGTTCTGGCAGGAACAACATTAAACATTTTTAACAATCATGCTGACAGAGTTCGTATGGCAAATTTGGCACAATGTGTCAATGTTTTACAAGCTGTAATTCTAACAGATAAAGCAAAAATGATTACTACGCCAACCTATCATGTCATGAAAATGTATAATGTGCATCAGGATGCGACATTATTGCCGGTAAGTTTTCAGTCTCCGTTATATACTTTTAAAGGAGAAACCCTTCCGGCAGTTTCAGCTTCGGTTTCCAGAGATAAAAGCGGACTGGTTCATATATCACTGGTAAATATCGATTCAAAAAATAAAAATAAAATAGAGATTGATGTAAAAGATCTTGGTGTTAAGAGTTTTACTGCCACTATTTTAACAGCTTCAAAACTGCAGGATTATAATTCGTTTGATACTCCTGATAAAATTATACCAGCTATTTTTAAAGGTTTTGAAAATAAAAAAGGAAAGCTGGAAATTACAATTCCGCCTTTTTCGATAGTTGTTTTAGATGGAAAATAGAAAGAAATAGTACGATTTTGAAAAATTAGATGAAAGAATCGCAAAAGAATAAATGTAATACTGACGTTTATTTTTTGTTTTGATGGTAAACATTTGGTTTGATGCATTATCTGTAAAAATTAAGCATGCAATTTTTGTTAAGTGTTTTTTATACACTTATGAAATAATTATAATTATATTTGTCGTCATTAAAAATTAATTTCGAATGAAAAATTACGTTATAGGATTGGACTACGGAACAGATTCTGTTCGGGCGATGCTAATAGACACTGAAAATGGGCAAGAGCTGGCATCAAATGTTTCTCATTATAAAAGATGGAAAAACAAACAATATTGTGACGCAGCTGCAAACCAGTTTCGCCAACATCCTTTAGATCATATTGAAGGTTTAGAAATTACGATTCAAACCGTTATAAAAGAGAGTAAAGTAGATCCTTCATTAATAAAAGGAATTTGTATCGATACCACAGGATCGTCACCTGTTCCGGTAACCAAAGAAGGAATTCCGCTTGCCTTGACAAAAGGTTTTGAAGAAAACCCAAATGCGATGATGGTTTTATGGAAAGATCATACGGCAATAAACGAAGCAAACGAAATCAACGAATTGGCGGTAAGCTGGGGCGGAGAAAACGTAACCAAATATGTAGGCGGAATTTATTCATCTGAATGGTTTTGGGCAAAAATCCTGCACATTGCCAGAGAAGACGAAGCGGTTAGAAATGCAGCGCATACCTGGATGGAACATTGCGATTTAATGACGTATTTATTAATTGAAGATAAAGATTTAAAAACGTTTAAAAGAAGCCGTTGCGCCGCGGGACATAAAGCGATGTGGCACGAAGACTGGAACGGTTTACCGCCAGTTGAATTCTTAGAAAAATTACATCCTTATTTGGCAACACTTCGCGGTAATTTATATGATGAAACGTATACATCAGATTTAGTTGCCGGAAATTTAAGCCAGGAATGGGCAACTCGTTTAGGACTTTCTACAGAAACTGTTATAGCGGTAGGAACTTTTGATGCGCACTCTGGAGCTGTTGGCGCCAAGATTGGTGAGAATACTTTAATTCGCGTTATGGGAACTTCGACCTGCGATATTCTGGTAGGTTCAAAAGAAGAAGTAGGAACCAAAACTGTTCGCGGAATTTGCGGACAAGTTGATGGTTCTGTGATTCCGGGTTATATTGGTTTAGAAGCCGGACAATCTGCTTTTGGAGATTTACTGGCTTGGTACAAAGAATTATTGCTTTGGCCAACAGATTATTTATTAGGTTCTTCGACGGTTTTAAATGAAACTCAAAAAGAACAATTACGAGAAGAATTCAGCGAAAAACTAATTGTAGAATTAACAAAAGAAGCAGAGAAAATTCCTGTTTCAGATAGTCTTCCAATTGCATTGGACTGGATCAACGGACGAAGAACTCCAGATGCAAATCAGGAATTAAAAAGCGCGATTTCAAATCTTTCTTTAGGCACAAAAGCGCCACATATTTTTAAAGCATTAGTAAACGCAATTTGTTTTGGAGCGAAAAAAATTGTGGATCGTTTTGAAGAAGAAGGCGTAAAAATTGACAGCGTTATTGGTATTGGTGGCGTTGCCCGTAAATCTCCTTTTATCATGCAGACTTTGGCAAACGTTTTAAACAAGCCTATTAAAATTGCAGCTTCAGACCAGACTCCGGCGTTGGGCGCAGCAATTTATGCAGCCGTTGCAGCCGGGATTTATTCAAACGTAATCGAAGCAAGCCAGAAGATAGGAAGTGATTTTGACGGAGAATATTTCCCGCAGTTAGATAAAGTAGCAGCATATAACAAATTGCTGATTGCTTATGATAAATTAAGCGCTTACGAAGATCCAACTATTAAAAAAGCACAACATGAGTTCTCTTTATAAAGATTTAAAACAAGAATGTTACGAAGCCAATATGCAGTTAAACGCATTGAATCTGGTCGTATATACTTTTGGGAATGTAAGTGCGGTGGATAGAGAAAATGGCGTTTTTGCGATTAAACCAAGCGGCGTTCCTTATGAAGATTTAAAACCGGAAGATATCGTGATTGTCGATTTTGATAATAATGTTATCGAAGGTTCTATGCGTCCGTCATCAGATACAAAAACGCATGCTTATTTATATAAAAACTGGCCAAATATTGGAGGCGTTGCTCATACACACGCCACTTATTCGGTAGCTTGGGCACAGTCGCAAAGAGATATTCCGATTTTTGGAACTACGCATGCAGATCATTTAACGGCAGATATTCCGTGCGCGCCGCCAATGGCAGATTCTCTTATTGAAGGAAATTACGAACACAATACCGGAATTCAGATTCTGGATTGTTTCAAAGAAAAAAATCTTTCGTATGAAGAAGTAGAAATGGTTCTGATAGGAAATCACGGTCCGTTTGCCTGGGGAAAAAACGCAGCAAAAGCCGTTTACAACAGCAAAGTTCTCGAAGTAGTTGCCGAAATGGCGTACCTGACTTTGCAAATAAACCCAAACTCACCAAGACTAAAAGATTCCCTGATAAAAAAACATTACAACCGCAAACACGGAAAAGATTCGTATTACGGACAGTAGAGAAGATAAAAGAGTAAAGAACAAAGAGGCAAGATTTTAGACGTTTTCGAAACTTGAAACAAAGAAAACCTGAAACAAAATAAAAAAATAACAAAGATTTTCCGCATTTCAAACTTGAAACATGAAACAAAGAAAACCTGAAACAAAATAAAAACATGATTGATATATCTCAAAAAGAAGTATGGTTTGTAGTAGGAAGCCAGGAATTATACGGTGAAGAAACACTTAGAAAAGTAGCAGAACATTCGCAGATAATTGCAAAAGGATTAGATGCATCATCAAGTATTCCGGTAAAAGTGGTTTATAAAGATGTTGTAAAATCTCCGTCTCAGATTCTGGACGTTTGTTTAGCGGCAAACTCTGCTAAAAACTGTATCGGGATTATTGCCTGGATGCATACTTTTTCTCCTGCAAAAATGTGGATTGGCGGTTTGAGTATTCTTAAAAAACCATTATGCCATTTGCATACACAATACAATGCCGAAATTCCGTGGGGATCAATCGATATGGATTTCATGAACCTGAACCAATCGGCACACGGAGATCGTGAGTTTGGTTTTATCATGTCCAGAATGCGCAAAAAACGCAAAGTAGTTGTAGGACATTGGGAAGATCAAAGAGTACAAAACAAATTAGGAATCTGGACAAGAGTTGCTCTTGGCTGGGATGAACTTCAGAACTTAAAAGTTGCCCGTATTGGTGATAATATGCGTGAAGTTGCCGTTACAGAAGGTGATAAAGTTGAGGCTCAGATTCGTTTTGGCGTTTCAGTAAACGGTTACGATTCATCAGATGTGACTAAACATATTGAGAAAGTTACAGACCAGCAATTAAACGATTTATTGGCAGTTTACGAATCTTCATATTCTCTAACCGATTCTTTAAAAGAAGGCGGAGCGCAAAGAAGCTCTTTGGCGGAAGCTGCAAAAATAGAACTGGGTTTAAGAGCTTTTCTTGAAGAAGGAGGTTTTGGCGCTTTTACAGATACATTTGAAAATCTTGGGGTTTGGAAACAACTTCCCGGAATTGCAACGCAAAGATTAATGGCAGATGGTTACGGTTTTGGTGGCGAAGGCGACTGGAAAACGGCTGCAATGGTTCGTGTATTAAAAGTAATGAATACAGGTCTTGAAGGCGGAACATCGTTTATGGAAGATTATACGTATCATTTTACACCTCAAAAATCATATGTTTTAGGATCGCATATGTTAGAGATTTGTCCGTCGATTGCAGATGCAAAACCTTCCTGCGAAGTGCATCCGTTAGGAATTGGCGGAAAAGAAGATCCTGCGCGTTTGGTATTTAATTCTCCTGCCGGAGATGCAATCAATGTTTCTCTGGTTGATATGGGCAATCGTTTTAGATTAATCGTAAACGAAGTCGAAGCCATTAAACCATTGGCAGAATTACCAAAATTACCAGTTGCCAGAGTTTTATGGGATTGTAAACCAAATCTTGACATCGCAGCAACTGCCTGGATTCTTGCCGGAGGAGCGCATCATACCGTTTACAGTCAGGCAATCACGACTGAATATATGGAGGATTTTGCAGATATTGCCGGAATCGAATTATTGGTTATCGACGAGAAAACGACCGTTAGGGATTTTAAAGATAAAATAAATGCAAACGAAGCTTATTATCATTTGTTTCAGCATGGAATTTAAACTAAGATACTAAGGTTCTAAGTTGCTAAGATTCTAAGTTTTTGTTACTTTTAATTTGTTGAGTAAATTAGATGTAAAAATTACAACGCAGATAAAACGGATTGCTATCGCAAAACGCAGATAAAACAGATTTATAATTTAAAAATCGGTATAAATCCGCGTCTTCGTGATAACGAATCTGTTTTATCTGCTTTAAAATATTGCATTTATTAATTACGCCCAATGGATTATTATTAACATCTAACCTATACAAAAAACTTAAAAAATATCATTTATGAATGTATTAAAACGTTGTGTTTTTGGAATTAGCCTGTTGAGTTTGGCTGCACTTTCTGTTCAATGCAAAAACGATAAAAAAATGGATGCTACAACAGTTTCTTCAGATGAAAAAGCTACGGTTACAATCGAAAAATCTTCTTATGGAACAACTTCTAAAGGAGAAAAAATCGATAGTTACAAATTAAAAAACCAAAATGGGATGGAAGTTGATATCATCACTTTTGGCGGAATTATTACAGATTTGAAAGTGCCTAATAAAGAAGGTGTTTCAGAAAATGTGGTTATCGGATTTAATTCTTTGGCACAATACGAGAAAGAAAATCCATTTTTTGGAGCGCTTATCGGGAGATATGGAAACAGAATCGCCAAAGGAAAATTTACTCTGGACGAAAAAGAATATACGTTAGCGATAAATAACGCACCAAATGCTTTGCACGGCGGTCCAAAAGGCTTTTTTAAAGTAGTATGGAAAGCCGATGAGGTAAAATCAGGAAGTACGGCATCTTTAAAATTATCGTATTTAAGTAAAGATTTAGAAGAAGGTTATCCGGGAAATCTACAGGTTTTTGTTACTTATACTTTGACAAACGACAACCAATTAGAAGTTTTGTATGAGGCAACTACAGATAAAAAAACAGTTGTAAACCTTACGCAGCATTCTTATTTTAATTTATCGGGAGATTTCTCGAAAACAATTCTGGATCATGAATTGACTTTGAATGCAGATAAAATAGTTCCGGTTGATGCAACGCTTATTCCTACAGGAAAATTAGAAGATGTTGCCAATACTCCTTTCGATTTTAGAAAACCTAAATTAATTGGAAAAGATATCGAAGTAAAAAACGAACAATTAGAAAGAGGAAAAGGTTACGATCATTGCTGGGTTTTGAACAATCCTGAAAAGGGAAAAACAATTATTGCAAAAGTATATCACGCCGCAAGCGGAAGGGTTCTTGAAATGACAACAGACGAACCTGGAATTCAGTTCTATTCCGGAAATTTCCTTGACGGAACTTTACCAACGCGCAACACCGGAACATACGCACACAGAACGGGTCTTTGTCTGGAAACAGAACATTATCCGGATTCTCCAAACCAGAAAAATTTCCCGACAACGGTTTTAAACCCGGGAGAAAATTATAAAACTAAAACTACTTTTAAATTCTCAGTAAAAAAATAGTTTTAAGTTTTTGTTTACTAGTTCAATTCTCTAAGAAACCTCGTAAGTTATGCTTGCGAGGTTTTTTTATGAAGTGAAGTTTGCCACTAATTGCACGAATTTGCACGAATTTTCAAGAACTTGTACGAATTAGATGAAGTATCACGAATTACATGAATTAGATGAATTACCACGATTTTTTGTCATTTCGAAGAATGAGAAATCTTCGCAAGTAGCTCCGCAACGAGAGTCGAATCTTTGTCGAGTTTCTTGCGAAGATTTCTCATTCTTCGAAATGACAATATTGTGTCTATAACTTTGCGTCTCTGCGCCTTTGCGCGATTAAATAC
The DNA here is from genome assembly GCF_001422725.1 of Flavobacterium sp. Leaf82. Taxonomy (GTDB): domain Bacteria; phylum Bacteroidota; class Bacteroidia; order Flavobacteriales; family Flavobacteriaceae; genus Flavobacterium. Next base: position 114,436 of record NZ_LMMA01000001.1, read on the forward strand.
ATTCCAGCTGATAAAAATCTTAATTTAGCAAAACAAAAAAAGCAAAATGAAACATCTATTTAAAGCAGCAATAAACTGGACTTCAAAACAAAATCAAGTAGATTCTACAAAGAGATTTTACAGCAAAAGCCATCAAATAAAAATAGAAGGAAAACCGGCTTTAGAAGTTTCGGCAGCGAAGGCTTTTAAAGGCGATCCGGAATTATACAATCCCGAAGATTTGCTTTTAAGCAGTTTGGTTTCGTGCCATATGATGTCGTATTTATACGTTTGCGCTCAAAACGGAATAGAGGTTCTGGAATATTCAGATAATGCCGAAGCAACGCTGGAAGTTTCTCCAGACGGAAGTGGACGTTTTGTTGCAGCAACATTAAATCCTAAAGTAAAAATTTCAAATCCAGACCAGATTCAATTGGCTTTAGATTTACATCAAAAAGCAAATGAGTTGTGTTTTATCGCCAATTCCTGCAACTTTCCTGTTTTGCATCATGCAAGTATAGAATAAGTTTTAGTTTCTGGCGATTTTATTGTGTTTTGCTACCGTATTGCCTACGTTTTTACTTTCAAACAAAAGCATTGCTTCTTCTGCTTTGCCGGATTGGTTAATGCCTTTTAAGGATTGGGCATAACGGTAATAATACATGGCATCCAGATTTGTGGTTATCGTAAAAAGCTGTTCGTAGTATTTTGCTGCCGTTTCGAGATCACCGTCAAAATAGGCTCTGTCTGCTACTTTTGTGAGCATTTCTTCAGATTTATATCCTTTGTCTAGAACTTTTGCATACGTGTCGACCACATTTATATTTAAGTATTTTGGGGTTTCGGCTGGGGCGATTACTTCGACTTTGATAGGTTTTATTTTTATGGAACTGCTATCAGCAAATGATTTTGATTGTAAGGCAATATCGACCGTTTTTACTTTTGGTTTTCGATATATTGGCGTTACAACTCTGGTATTGTTTGGACCCAAATCATTTGTATAAACCATGTTTAGTTTAGAAACTTCGTATTTGGTAACTCTTTTTCCAAAAGTCATATTAATGGTTTCTTCGACATAATAGCCAACGATTACAAGACCATCTTTGGGTGTATTTTCTGCTCCCGAAATAGAAACACGATTGTTATCCTGACCAAAACACGCAGCAGAAAAAACAAACCCAATTGCGATAAAAAGTATTTTATAGGTTTTCATGATAACTGATAATTTGCCGTGAACTAAAAAACTATAATTAAAGATACTTCTTACTGTGTTTTTTGTTTTATAATGTCTGCAAATAACCTTAAAACTCGTTAAAGTGTAGTTTTCATGAAGTCAATGAGTTATGAATTGTTTTAATAATAGGTTTTGATTGTTTCGTGTACGAAAAATGGTATTTTTGTTTAATGGCTTAAAATAACGAATAGATGAACATTTATCAATCGTTTTTATCAGTATCATAAACGACTGAGCTTGTTTTTTACCTATTGCTGTTATACACTTAATTATTATCTTTGAACTATGAGCACACTAACAAAAAATCATATAGGCCGAAAAATCAGCCGTATTCGTGAACTTCGTGATATGAAGCAAGAAGCTTTGGCACAAGCTTTAGGACTAAGTCAACAAACGGTTTCGGCTATTGAAAATAGTGAAACTATAGATGAAGAAAAACTTCAGGCAATTGCTGAAGTTTTAGGCGTATCTGTCGAAGGAATTAAAAATTTCTCTGAAGAAGCGGTTTTAAATATTATCGGAAATACATTAAATGAAGGAAGTGTCATTAATGGAAATGCATATAATTGTAATTTTAATCCTCTTGATAAAGTTATAGAACTTTATGAGCGCTTGGTTTTGGCTGAGAAAGAGAAAGTCGAATATTTAGAGAAGTTATTGGGAGGGAAGTAAGATTCTTTTTTGAGAAAATATATCGTTTATAGAAAAGAGAGATCTCGTTTGAGATCTCTTTTTTTGTTTAAGAAAAGATTATGGTCATTTAAGGTTTAAAATTAGATTAAATAGATCCATTTTTTTATAATCACTACTATGAAGAATATTTAATAAAAAAAACAGGTAGATACCTATTACTTTTAATTAGTAAATAGTTTTATATCTTAATGTTTTTTATAAATTCGTCATACAATTCAAACAAATATTAACTACCGGAAACTCTACTTAACTAATTTATTAGTTTTTAGAATAAAAAAACTTAAATGAAAAAAACACTACTCTTAACATTCTTTCTTTTTATAACCTTTACAAAAGCTCAGACGTTAGACCCTACTTTTGATGCAACTGTAATCGAAATTAATCTTACTGGGCAAGGCTTTGGTCCTAAAAATTTAACTAAAACAAAAACGAAAATCTTCTTTTCGGCTGAAACTAAATCTCAAGGAAGAGAACTATGGACATTTAATCCTGTTACAAATATTACGGAGCTGGTTAAAGATATTTATCCGGGAGAATATAGCGGTATAGAAAACTCTGTTTTTTTTGTAATAGATGAAATTTTATATTTCTCTGCAAACGATGGGATAAACGGACAGGAGTTATGGAGAAGTGATGGCACAATTGATGGAACTTATATAATAAAAGACATAAACGCTACCGGAAGCAGCTCAATAACTAATCTTATTGGATATAAAAACAATATTATATTTAGTGCAAATGATAATATTAATGGACAAGAACTATGGATCAGTGATGGAACGACTTCTGGAACAAAACTCCTAAAAGATATCAAAAACGGAATTACAGGAAGTGAAATTTCAGACATTTTTCTTTTTAATGATGCTTTATTTTTTTTAGCTAACGATGGAATAAACGGAAATGAATTATGGAAAAGTGATGGGACAACAGAAGGCACAACTTTGCTAAAAGATATATATCCAGGATTAGCCACCAGTATTATGCCTACGGGAAAATTTATCATTTTTAAAAATAATTTTTATTTTTTTGCAAATGATGGTGTAAAAGGAAACGAATTATGGAGAAGTGACGGAACAACAAATGGCACACAATTTTTTAAAGAACTATATCCAGGATATAATGCTAATTTTAATAAAATAAATGGTTCTGCAACAGATTCCTATTTTGTTTTTGCTGCTCCTACTCCATCTATTGGAACAGAATTATGGAAAAGTGATGGAACAGCTGCCGGAACCTTTCTCTTAAAAGATATTAATCCTATACCGTTAAACAGCTCTTTATTTAACGCTGAATTTATAACGTTTAACAATAAAGTTTTCTTTACGGCTAATGATGGGACTTTAGGAACAGAGTTATGGTCGACAGACGGTACAGAAAGTGGAACGCAAATAGTTAAGGATATTTGGCCAGGTTTACAGAGCAGTTATATTTATAAACTCACTTCGACTGCTAATTTCTTTATTTTCTCAGCATCAGAAAACAATTATGATTCCAGTACTTTATGGAAAAGTGACGGAACAACTTTAGGGACTAACATTTTAAAGAATATTGAAGTAAGATCTACTTCAAGTTATGAATTGAATTTTGTGGAATTAAATAATAATATTTATTTTCAAGCGGGAAACAATACCATAAATGGCGTTGAATTGTGGAAAACTGATGGTACAACAATTAACACTGTACTAGTTAAAGACATTGATCACAGTGGTTCTTCTAATCCTAAAAAATTTATCAATTTTGATGGTAAACTAATTTTTACAGCCAATAATGGTATTATTCAGGAAGAGGCATTTATAACCGACGGTACAATTGAAGGCACCAAAATGCTTAAAAACAGTCAGGTTACCAATAATTTTATATCTAATGACTATAAATTTATTTTTACTGCTTCAGGGAAAAACGTTTTTTTTAGAACAACAGATGGTTCTAATGGTTTTGAATTATACAAAACAGATGGTTCAGAAAACGGAACTCAATTAGTAAAAGAAATTGCTCCCGGAAGTGCTAGTGGGTTAAGTGATTATCAATTATTTACAGAATGTAATAATATCTTTTATTTTAAAGCTGATGATAAAATTCATGGCGAAGAGCTATGGCGAAGTGATGGAACTGATACTGGAACTTACATGCTTAAAGACATTAATCCCGGATCAGGAAGTGGTATATATGGTTCGAACATACCCTATTTTAATTCTAATATTGTAACAAACGATAAATATTTTGCAGTAATAAATAACATTTTATACTTTTCAGCTTTTGATGGTAATGAATACTCTATTTGGAAAACGGATGGAACTTCAGAAGGAACAATTAAAATTATTAGTCCTCAATCAAATGGTGATTTAATTAATCCACCAACAATAATAACTTCACTAAACGGAAAATTTTTCTTTAAAACTTGTACAGGTAATCCTAATTACGGATCTGGATATGATAGTTTGTGGTCAACAGATGGTACACAAAACGGTACAAAATTATTAGGTAAATGGATGCCTGTATACAATCAATTCGTGCAAGGTGTTGTATACAATAATGAATTTTACTGTACTTTAGAAACAGATCAAGGACAAGCAATACTAAAATCTGATGGTACAACTTCGGGTACAATAATCTTAAAAAACAATTTACCGAGAGGTAATTATTTTAAATCTCTAAAATCTTGTGGGAAATATTTATATTTCACCACGAGTAGTGATCTTTATTCGACTGAAAGGGAAATTTGGAGGACTGATGGAACCGCTAACAATACCGTTTCACTTGAAAAAATAGCACCACTAGCCTCTGAATCCATAACTAATTGCACTTGCGTGCAAAATAATTTACTGTATCTCAAAAATGTTATGTCAAGCAAAAAAATTCATTATTTCAATGACGGAACAACGACACCTAACTATTTTGAAGTTAACATAAGTAATTCTGAAAATTTTAAAGTAAATGAAGGAATTGTGAGTTTAGCAAATTATGGTAATAATTTAATTTTAACAGCTTATACAAAAGACGGCGGAACAGAACTTTATTCTTTAAAAACGGATGGGTCTCTTGGACTGAATAATCCTGAAAAAGACAATTCAAATTTAGAAAGGTTAAGTCATATTAAACTTTTTCCAAATCCAGCCTCCTTAAATGAAAGAATCTATATTTCTACTGATGACGATACTGAGATAAAAAGTATTGAAATCTATAATGTTTTAGGTGCAAAAATTCAAAGCGGAGGTTTTAATGTTTCTGAAAATACTAATTTGGATTTAAAAATACTTAGCAAAGGAATTTACTTTATTAGAATAAAAACTCAAAATTATACAGAAACTAAAAAACTGATTATAAATTAGTAATCAAATTTAGTCTATTAAAAAAAGCGCCGCAATTCTAATTGCAGCGCTTTTTCAATTTTATAAAAACCTAAGATAATTAAACTCCTAATTTCTTAGCAATTTCAGTAGGAATTCTGCCTTTGTTTACTAGTAAAGCAGTTGTTTTATATTTCACGAAGTTTTTAGTTACAAACAAATAACCTTTGTAATCGTTTGTTGCTCCCCAAGAATTTTTTACGATGTAATATTCTTTTCCGGTTTGATCATCTTCCCGACTTCAGGAAACTGATAATCCATATGATTTAATATTGAATTAAAACAAAAAAAGCGCCGCAATTCTCATTGCAGCGCTTTTTCAATTTTATAAAAACCTAAGGTAATTAAACCCCTAATTTCTTAGCAATTTCAGTAGGAATTCCGCCTTTGTTTACTAGTAAAGCAGTTGTTTTATATTTCACGAAGTTTTTAGTTACAAACAAATAACCTTTGTAGTCGTTTGTTGCTCCCCAGGAATTTTTTACGATGTAATATTCTTTTCCGGTTTGATCTTTTGCAAGACCTATAATGTGCATTCCGTGATCGTCTGTTGTGGTGTAATTGTCAAAAGCAGTCTGGCGCATTTCTGGCGTAATTTCCGGTTCCGCTTTTGGTCCGTTAAACATGTCTGCTTTTTCTTCGGCACTCATATCATCGAATTTTTTTGTTGGTACATATGCAACACCGTTTTTCCAGCTAAAGCTTTTCTCGCTTACATCTGTCGCCCATGCTACTGTGTATCCTTTTTTCAACGCATTGTCGATAACATCTGTCATGTCATTTACTTTCACGTTATAAACCTGATCAAATGACCAGTTGTCCGGAACCATCATTGTCGTTTTTTGGTAATACGGAGAAGTTGTAAACGATGAAATTTCGACATATTCATCAGGATTAATCCCTACAACCTCTTTAGCAAAAGATTGTGGCGTGTAGCTTTTTCCTTTGTAAGTAAAGTTTTCCGGCACCGTTCCTAAATACGAATCGATTACTGCAGCGTATGCTTTTTGCCAGTTTGGCGTTAATTCTCCGTTTGGGTTTTTAACCACAGCTGCAAGAACACCTTCGATAAGGGCAGCCATTTCTCCAAATTTATTTTTGTCAGTTCCGTAGTTCAATCCTGTGTAAACTTCTCTTGGTACGGTTCCGTATTTTTTGTACATATTTATTACATCGTGCAATGCACCACCGTCGCCAAGTGTAACTGCGCCGTGCATACGAACATAATTAATTCCTTTTTCTACGTATACATTTCTTGCAGAGAAAATTTGAGACAATTCTACAGGTTGTTTTCCTAAACGAATCATTTCTGACTCTAAGAAAGAGTTTGTAGAATAACTCCAGCATGTTCCTGAAGATCCTTGCAGTTTTACAGAGGTTGTTCCTAAATTGATAACCTCGGTAAATTTAAAGTTCTCCTTACTTTTTTCGCTTGCATTCAGTTTTAGTGAATTCACTAAAATGTCTTGTGCAAAACAGCTTGTTGCCCCAACGAAAAATACCGAAGCCGCAAGCACTGATTTGAATGAAAATGTATTCATAATTTATATTTAATGATTTGATAAATTAGTAGTTGTAATTTATTTATTGTTACAAAACAATTAAATTTTATATAAAAAAGCTAACCTTTAAGCGTTAATATTTACAAAATGTTTTTATTAAGCTATAATATCTTACAAAATATGTAAAATCGTTAACCATAAAATAATCAAAAAACAAAGGTAATTTGTATGCTGGTTTGCAACAAGGTTATTTTTTGCCAAATATGTAGTAATTTGGTTGCTGTAAACGCACTCAATAATCCTGGGAAATGTTCGAACTTGAAAAAGAAAAATATTTGGGTAATACCAAAAATAGCTTCAACAACAAGCAAGGCATTGCAGTTGTCGAAACAGAGTATCAGCAAAAGGTTTACGAAGGCTGGCATTCGCATAATAATGCGCACATAACACTTTTCCTGAAAGGCGGAACAGCCGAAAAACGAAAAAACTCCAGTACCGTTGTTGGTCCGGGTTCGTTATTGTTTTACCACAGCGACGAATTACATCTAAATCAGGATACACTTTTTCCGTCTAAAAACATTAATATCGAAATTGAAGAAAATCTACTCAAAGAACTTCAAATTTCTGAAGCGATTATCGAAAAATCGATTCAGAATACTGCGTTGACCAAATTTTTGATTCTAAAGATTTTCAAGGAATCTATGGTTGCAGATCCTTTTTCTGGCGATACGATCAATATGTTATTTGCCCAGTTATCGAATGCGAATAACCATTTAGAAAAATTCGAAAAAAGTCCGTTTTGGGTCAAAAGCTTAAACGAATTATTAAATGATTGCTGGAACGAAAATCCCAACTTGCAGGATTTGGCTCAGGTTTTAAACCTGAATCCCATTACGATATCAAAACATTTTCCTAAATATTTTGGCTGCACGTTAGGAGAATATATGCGACGTATTAAAATAAACCGTTCGCTTTCGCTGATAGGATCTAACGAAAGTAATCTGACCGAAATAAGTTTTCAATGTGGTTTTGCAGATCAGAGTCATTTTATAAGAACGTTTAAAAACCAAACAGGATTTTTACCCAAACAATTTCAAAAATTATAAAGGAGGCAAATTTCATTCTATTTTTTGGTTTTGATGTCGCATACATTTGCTCCATCATAAATCATAAATCACAATCAAATGGAAACGCTTACTTTAAAACAAAGAACTTTTAATTCTCCTGTAACCAAAATTATTCTTGCCCTGCTTACTTTTATGGCGGTGGTTATTATTGGTCAGCAAATTGCCGTAAAATTATTATCGTTAACATCTCTTGATAAAGACTACCGAAATCTTTTGAAAGGACTTTTTGTTTCGGCATCATGTGTTTTTACTTATATTCTTTTCTTTAAAAAATATGACAAAAGAACCGTTACGGAATTTGCCTCAAAAGGACTTGCAAAAAATCTTATTATTGGTACTTCAATTGGTTTTATTCTGCAATCGCTGACTATTTTAGTAATTTACCTTAACGGAAGTTACAGCGTTGTAAACATCAACCCAATTTCGTTTATCCTGATTCCGTTTGCTCTTATGTTTACAGTTGCCATTATCGAAGAAGTTTTGGTGCGCGGGATTATATTCAGGATTATGGAAGAAAAATTAGGAACCTATATTTCGTTGACCTTTTCATCTATATTGTTTGGTGCTTTGCATTTGGCAAACCCTAATGGTACTTTGATTTCAGGAATATGCATTACTACAGCGGGTTTTTTAATGGGCGCTGCTTTTATTTACAGCCGTAATTTATGGATGCCAATTGCTTTGCATTTTGCATGGAATTTTACACAATCAGGGATTTACGGCGCAATCACTTCCGGAAACGAAAAAACAAACAGCTTATTAGAGGCCAAAATACAAGGTCCGGAGTTTATTACCGGTGGCGCATTTGGTCCTGAAGGATCGATACAGGCCATTGTTTTTTGCGCTTTAGGAACCATTTTATTATTGGCTTTAAGCCAAAGAAACAATAAAATAATAAAACCGTATTGGAAGAAATAATTAAAGAAGTCTATTAAAGGATGAAAAGTTTTTTGCCACGAATTTCACGAATTTCCACTAATTCAATTCGTGAAATTTGTGGCTAATATTGATAACTTAAAATTTATCTGAGCCAGTTGCTTCCAAACACGACATAATAAGCCCAGTCTTCAGGACCTTTTGCTACGTCTACGCCCATTCTAAGTTTGAACTTTCTGGCTAATAAATATCTAAAACCTGTTCCGTAGCTGTAAACTACAGGTTTTGCAAAAGCTTTGTCCCAATCGTTAAAAGCACTTGCAACACCGCCATAACCCATAAGACTCCATCTTTTGTAGAGATCCCATCTTAGTTCGCCTTCGGTCACAATACTGGTTTTGCCCTGATATCTGGCAGCGGGAATTCCTCTTAAATTAATTCCGGGTCTAAGGTAAAAAGGCGGATCTCCAAATGCTTGTTCTCCTTCGATCCTTAATCCGCCAATTAATTTTTTAGTAAGCGGATAATATCCTATTGCAGATAAATTTACCCGCCACGCATCATAATCACTTCCTATCGAATTATCAGACCAGAAAAAATCTGCCTGAAGTCGTATTCCTTTATCGGGGGTAAAAATATTATCACGTCCGTCAAACTGAATCGCTCCTCCTAATTGACTCACCAGACTTTTTATATCTTTTAGTTTGGCAAAGGATGGAAGATCGTTTAAATCCGGAAAATTAATTTTAGAATCTAATAAAAAATACTGTGGGCCGGCACTCCATTTTGCGTTTCGAAATTGCTTCATGACCCGTGCATAAAAAACAAAGGATTGAAAGTTAAGGTCAATTTCTTTGTCGTTTCCGCTGGGTAATTTTTCGTAAAACGACATGTTTACGTTTCCATAACCAGTTCCTACACGGTACATTATTTTTGATTTTATAAAACTTCCTGCCCTAAATGCACCTGCAACCCAGCTTTTATTACCGGTATACATTCCCATTGCTCCCGTAATATCAGGATCTATAAATCTTTTTTTTCCGTTTTCATCAATAACCGGATCGTGTTTTTTAAGAAAAATAGGTACAAGCGCACCTCCAATACCTCCCAAAGCAGGTTCAGTAATTAGCGTAGGAACCACAATAAAACCGTGTGCATAAATAATATAATCGCTTAAGTCGATTGCGCCGTCTATAGAATCCCGAATGCTTATATGTTGTTTTTGCGCAGTAATTGTAGTGATCGACAAAACAAAGAAAACATTTAGAAGAAACCATTTTCTGAAGAGTTTTGTATTTATCTTATTAGAATCTGAATATTTATTTCTCATTTAAATTCATTTAAAATTACGCCTCTCTAAAAACATCATCGCTAAAAATAGTCTTATAGCTGTTTTTGCATTATTCTTTTTTGAAACTAAAGACATGTGCCAGCGTTAAAAAAAAGGTGTTTCCCTGAAATCTGTTTACTGCATTCACCTCAGCAATCCAGCGCAATCCTGCAGAAGTGCTGCAGCCAATATGAAAATAATTGACCTCAGCGCCTAATCCGCCAACGTGATCTTTATCTCCTTCGACAACGCCAATTACGGGCAACGGTATTTTGTCGTTTGTCATTTTATATTGCAGATAATAGATCAAACCAGCATTTAAAAATGATTTTGGAGCTGTTTTTTCAGCATTAAAAAAATAGAATGTTTTACCCAAACCACCTTCGATACTTAATATATCTCCGGTTTTAATATTGGTATCTTTTTTTTCTCCGTTTATTTCGTAAGATGCCAAAGCCGAAAAATGAAAGGTCTTTTTATCATTAAAATACAAGGTTGTTCCGGCAGCAAACTCATTCATAAACATTCCTAAACCGCTGTTATCAGATGCTCCGGCAGTAAATCTTCCGGTAGGTAAATAGAGCTGATAGCTAAAAATAAAGTCGGCTCGTTTATTGTGCCAGCCCAATTGTAGAGGCTGCACATACATATCTGTAAATGCCAGGGAGTTTTTTGCATTTAGATTGTTTCCCTGAATTGTATTTGCAGCAAAAGCAACCAGAATACTGGCGCCGTAATTTGCGCCTAAAATTTTAAAATTACTTACATATGATGCTCCAGCTCCTGTAATAGTCATGTCGATATCAGGATTTGCAATGGCTTTATCTCCATTTGCATTTCGTAACGACGACGCTGTATAAAAATAACCGGGAACATAAACACTCAATGTGTTTTCAGGAGTCTGAGTTCCGGACTGCAAACCCATTGCGCCCAGGATATGACCTCCTTTGAGTTGTGCGTTGCCATAAAAACAAACCAGCAAAAATAAAATAGTATAAGCTGATGATATGGTTTGTCTTTGAGTATTAAATTTTGTTTTCATAATTGATATTTTAAAAATTAATGAGACTCCATAACTTCTTTTGCCAGCTATTTGTTTAGCTCGAAGCTTGTTTAAAATAGTAGCCGCCGGATTTCTCAGGATTAATTCTAATAACTTTAAAATATTCAGACGGAGATTTTCCAGTATGTTTTATAAAGGCTCTGAAACATGTAGTTCTGGATTTAAATCCGGATCCCCATGCCATTCCTTCCAGCGATAAATCTTTCCATTCCGGATCGTTGATTTTTTCTTTAAAATATTCGATCCTTTTTAGATTTACATAATCCTGAAAATGAAGATTAAATTCTGAATTAATTAAATTTGAAATATGATGTACTGATATTCCAGTTTCATCTGCTATATCGCGTATCACTAAATCTTTTTTCAAAAAGAGTTCTTTTGATGTAAAAATGTTCTCTAATTTATGAAGATAGATTGATTTTTTTTCCGGGGTTAATTCTTTTACAAGCGGTAAAGTAGTTTTACTTTCACTCATTTTTATTATTGTTAATCTTTCATTTACAAGCTCAGAAGTTTCATTTGTATCATAAAAAATTTGCGGCTTAAAGTACAGCCATCCTACTGTAAAAACTAAAACAGATGATATTAAAATGTAACAGGAAAAATCGATACTGTCAACTCTTGTAATTAAAAAATAATGTACAAAAAGCGTTGAAAACAAAAACAGTATCATTAAATTATAAACTCTGATCCATCCTAAAATTTTTAACCTGTTAAAATGATTTTCCTTGAATTTTTTCAAATCATAATTCAGGATCATCATTGTTTGACAAAAAGCATAAGACAGCCAAACGGTAAGACTTAACATCGAGAAAGGACTGCTTATCTTGATAGAAACATATTCTATTACCTGAAGATTCATATAATTTCCTATCCATACAAAAACGGTCAGGCTAAAATAAATCAGGAACGGTAAAAAATGCAGCCAGTCATATTTTCTAAATACCCGGTCTGAAAACAGAATACTTCTTACATATAAAAATGCACAAGGCGATACCAAAAAAATAAATGATTTTGTAATCATAAACAGATCAGGAAAATCTTTTAAACCATTTGCTGATAAATAAAAATTATAGACACTAACAACGGCAAGACTGAACAAAAACAGTCCCAGAAAAAAACTTTTTGAGTAATTTTTTTTTGAAAAAAGAACCATAAAGGATGTCGCAAAACCAACTATTGTAGCGATAAAAAAGAAAAGTGAAAGAATTATATCGACCATGAGGTTTAAGCTTAATTTATTTTTACGTATACCTTATTCCTTTTAAAATTGGTTTAATAATTTTAAAAAAAAGAAAATTCTATTATTTGTCATAAGGACTATACTCATCTGCAAAGAGATAAGTATAGCTGTCTTATAACAATATATCATAAGCTATTTTTTTGCTAATCCGGGAGGAAAACCAGCCAGGATTTTTTTGATAGAGTTTGCAACAAATTCTTCAGGATCATCCGGTTTGCTGTCAATTTCTGCATTACCGATTCCTTGCCAGATTAGTTTTTGAGTTTTTGATGAAACAATATCAATTATAAGTGAACCATCAACATAATCATAAGTATTAAATGTTGTATTTGCATTGCCCATCATGGCACCGCCGCCGCCCCAATAACCATAGGGACGATACATACCACCGTAACCGTAAAAATCAGTATTTGCAGATACGGATGTTTTGTTTTTTAAGATTGTAACCGCATTTACTTTTAAATCAGGACTATTAGTAGTTTCTGTAAAACCTTTGCTGATAAGTTCAGCACGAATAGCTTTTGTAATACGATCAACATTTAATTGATTTATTTGACCTTCCTGCGCTTTTAAATCATAAAAGGCAAAAGTTTTATATTCGCTAAAATTAGCCGAATGATCATAATCAGTGGTAACTTTTACAGTTGGAGAGCAGCTGTAAACTAAGCCCAAAAATAATATTGGGATTATACGAAGATTCTTTCTTTTAATATTCATCTTGTGGTATTTAAATTAATGATTAAATTAGTCTAACTTGAAATTCTTTAAATCTGGCTTAAATCCTGAATATACGTGAAGTCGTGTTAAATATTTGTTTAAGGTTTTTTGTAAACAACTATTATACAATATCTTAGTTTATTCAAAGGTACTTATTTTATTTAATTGACGTACGCTAAATAGAAAAATTCTTACTTATTTATTCCTAACAGTTTATTTTGGTTAAAATTCACTGTTCTAAGTTCTTTGAGTACTATTTTCCTTGCACAACAACATAACTGTCCTGCCCGTCTTTTGAGATTGGCTGATAGTACACACTATTGTAAATCATGTATTTTTGACCGTCTATTGTTTTCTCTTCTGCTCCTTCCGGAAGATGCGAAACAATAGCTCCAACCGGTGCATTTACTACTTTATACTTACTGGAATCTTTAGAATAATAAGTTCCGCCGTAATAGTAATATTCTGTTCCGGAAACATTGATTGTAACGTATCCTTTTGGCAATTCACTAATTGTTGCTCCAAGCGGTGCAGGTACAACCTTGTAACCATTAGATTCTTTTACATAATAAACCCCGTCATCATAATTGTATTGATTGTTTTCGATACTAATAACGATCGCAGCAGTTGTCAGGGTAGCGGCAAAAAATCCGATAGGATACCATGTTGGTCCCCAATAATACGGCACAAAAGGATGATAGATATAAGGGTAAGGCACCGGATAAGGATGAAAAGGCGGTGGCAATGGTCTTGGATACGGATATGGATGTGGGTAAGGATGCGGTGGCGGCGGTAACGGTCTTGGCGGAATTGGTCTCGGCCCGGGAGGAATTGGTCTTGGCGCCGGCATTGGGCGAGGCATAGGCATAGGGCGGGGCATAGGTCGAGGTGGAGAAAAATGACCAAATCGCTGTGCAGATACTTCTTCAGGCATCATAATCAATAATGCAAAAAATGCAATAATTACGAGCGCCATTTTGTTTTTAGGTTGATATGATTTCATAATGATGGATTTTTATAAGATTATTTAGTGTTTTCTCTGGGCGCCAGTTTTACTTTTGTTGCTTTTGGAGGCGTAGTAAATTCAAACATAGAATCCGGATAATCGTTATTTATAGTCCAGTCTTTATAAAGTGCTTCATATTGGGGTTTGTCTTTGTCAGAAGTATAAATGATCACTAATTTTACAGGCAGGAACAAATCATCATTACCTATCCAGAACTGAAAACTTTTTGTTTTATCACTTCCTGCAATATGAAAACATTCACGTCCGTCGACTATGGTTTTCCCTAAAAAAATTAAATTTCCTTGTTCTGATAACAAATCCTGTAAAAAGGTGGGATAGAAAAAATCAGCACCGGGAAATTCGATCCCAAATTTTTTGCTGGCTTCATCGATTGTTTCAATAACAGATCCGGGAGCAGTTGTAAAACCATACGTATTATTATCAAACGAATAATAACTGAGCTTTTTATTAGTGTACCATAAACCGCGATTTCCTTTATCTCCGGATGAGGTAACTTTCATTTTATCCGGAAACTTTATTGAGACTTTATCGTTTATCGTATGTTTAATAAGTCCTAAAATCTCGTTTGGAACATCATATGTCGTAATCGCTGTAAAACTGCAGGACTTTATATCCTGCAAGGTTTCGCCAGTTCGATGTAAGAGAAAAACAGCCGTAGAATCTATACGCTGTGTCTGGCCGTTTGCTGTGATTGTTACAACCACAAAGCCCATCAAAAACAAAAACTTTTTACCCATATATTCTATTTTTAATAATTTAATGAAAGTTTAGACTTCTGCTGATATTGGCAATCTTCCTTCTTTTACAGCTTCCAGCATTTTGTTATAATCTAAATCGTTTTGATTCGCGTACGAAACCGAAAATCTTGAAATTGCATTGGCAAATTCATCGCTTTTCCCTATATATCCGGATAATATTGATGGATCTCCAGTGCGGGCATGTGCTCTTGCAAGTGCCCAGCCACAAGCTTTTGCATAATCGGTCATGTTTTTAGCTTTCATAATTTCAAGAACCGGTTTTACCTTGGCATCCCGAAGCTGACGGATATAAAAAAATCGGTTTTTATCGTCGTTTGTCCATCCTAAAAACATATCCGAAGCTGATTGCATTAATTTTTGTCCTCTTACAATTCGTTCGCCCTGATGCGTGTATTTACTTTTTGCTTTTACATTATTTTCCAGCACACTTTTTCTGGCTTCTTTAAATTGTAAAAAAATGGGTTCGCCCGTAGCCGACATTAATAAGCTAATCCCACAAAGTGTTCCCACACTTCCTACACCTACAACCTTTATAGCAATGTCATGCAAAGTATATCTCCCTAACAATACTTTCTTCTCATCAGATAATGTTTCGAGATATCGATTGTGTATGATTTCAGCTTCTTTCAAAATTTGTCTTCCTTCATCTCCTGACGGATGATAAATTAAAGGCGGATCATCTTTTATTTTTGCTCTCGGACCTTCGTGATAGGTCATTTTTGCAAACTCTTTTTCATGTGCCGTATATTCTGCTGCTTTTTTAATTCGTTTTTGCTGAAAAGACTTTATCTCTTCGTCTTCGCCTCTTTCAATAAGTTCAGCGAGGTCTATTTGCGCATACCAGATCTGTAGCGCTGATAATTTACTGTATTCCAACATGTGCCTTTTGTAACTGTCAGCAACATTCCAGGCAAATTCCTTACAGGTTTTATTCGAAAATTTTCTCCATCTTCCGGCAATTACAAAACTTGTTGCAAGTCTTTTTAAATCCCATTCCCATGGTCCGGGGAAAGTTTCATCAAAATCATTAATATCAAAAACCAACTGACGTTCCGGTGTTGCAAATCCTCCAAAGTTCATTAAATGACAATCTCCGCAAAGCTGAAGATCGACTCCTGTATTTGGGGTTTGTGCCAAATCTGCAGCCATAATTGAAGCTGCTCCTCTAAAAAAGGCAAAAGGAGATTCCATCATTCGACTATATCGAATAGGCAATAAACTCTCTATTCTTCCAATACTGGTTTTGATTAAAATTTCGACCGGATCTTCACGATCCTCTGACGGATTCCATTGCTGATGATGAGAACGAGGCGTAATTTTTCTAATAGCGGTGCCTTTATCAAAACGCTCGGCTTTTGAGGCTACCGGATCAAAAATATTTTCGCTTCCTTCTTTGAATTCATCAGTCATAATTGCGGCATTTTATTTTCTTGTAAAAGGCAAATCTGTTGTCAGGGTAATTCTAATCGTGTGATTCATTCGGCTAAGTCCACTTTCTGTATCAGGAGCTTTCCAAAAAATCTGATTCATATATCCCAATTCCATCCGAATTTCTCTTCGTTTATCCAGACTATAAGCGGTTCCTACATACAATCTGTTTTGATCCAGATAATTTTCATTTCCGCTTGCGGCGTTGGTTCTTATATGAATTTCATCATAAACGACCGCAGCCCATCGCTGTTTAAACCATAATTGATACCGAAGCTGGTATCGAAGCGTATTTTCGAATTTATAATAATCAAAATGATCGCTTGTACTGTTTGGGTCATCTTTTCGCCCTAACCAGCGTTGCTCCATTCTAAACCTTTGCGACCAGACTTCGTTTCCTTCTTTTTTAACGATACGCCAAATAAATTGCTCATAAATCCTGTAATCCGGATTGTTGTAAGGCAATGAAAGCTTATCATAGGGCAAATCCCATTGGTAGGCAACTCCGGCTCCTAATCGGTTACCGTTTTTAAGATAATAATTGGCACCAACTCTGTAAAAAGATCCCTGAAGCTCAGACACAAAATCATTTCCTTTTGAATATCCTTCTAATAACAAACCCCATCTTCCATCTTCTTTAAAAGGTAAATACATTTCGTAACCAACCCAGGCTGCAACATTCTGCACCATTTTTTGAGCGTTTGTTTTTACGCCGAAAAAAAGAGTCAATACCATTAAAATAAATAGTCTTTTATAAATATTGGTTCTCTTCATTTTACAGTAGGATTAGTTTTCAATTATTTAATCTCTTTTCTGATATCTAAAAAACTCAGTTCTTTTACCTCACTTCTTCAACATCTCCCATTTTCCATGTTTTATCAAAAAATCCTTTTTCAGGGCCATAAAAACGAGCCAGTAATTCGAATTTTCCTTTCGGATTTGTTGGAGCCCAATTTGATGTTTTACCTTCCGGAGCTTTGGCGCCAAAATAAATATCTACAGAACCATCTGCATTTTTTTGAAGTCCCTGAGATGTAGAAGCACGACTGGAATATTTCATGTCTAAAATAAGCGCATGTGTTTCGCGGTCATAAGCTGTTACTGACCAATATAATTTTACAGGAACTTTTGCCGGTAAATGCAGTTTGTATAATTTTGAACCATCAAACGGCTGATCATTGTTATCTTTTACAGTCATCAAATAATATTGACCTGTTCCTAGTTTTTTAGCACTAAAATAGGCCATCGAATAGCTAATTGCCCTTTCATCAATTGGGTAAATATTAGGTGCTGTATAATTTGTCATTATAGATTTTACAACATCTGGAGATGCTGGCAAAGCCCAGTTTGTTCCTTCATAGAAAGGAGGAGTAAATATTTTTTCAAATTTTTTATCAATCCATGCATGTGCATCTTTGATTGCTGCATTAAGTATTTCCTGTCTTCTGGCATCGGCCTGAAACGTTTTTCCTTTTTCAATTCCAATAGTTTTTAATTGATCAATCATTGCCAAATCTCTTGTAAGCCAAGGTTCTCTTTGTACAAATTGATTCAGGACTTCAAAGAAATGTACATTATACGGAATCGTATTACCAAAGGGCATATCGATTAAATCAACAAAGGTTGTAGCCGGAGGATTATCAGCTTCAGAAAGGGGATAAATTTTCACTTTCTTTCCATAATCAATAGCTCTTTTAATATCATTTGTACTTGCATCTGTAAGATTAGAACGAAGTATTGCATAACCTGTATAGGTAGCAGAAGGCATTGGAATATAACCTAACGGAATTGCGTCTTTATAATTAGGAGGTAAAATAAGGTATTTTCCCCCTTTGCCTTTATCAACTCCTGCAGGGCCAATATCTTCAATAGCAGTTTGCCAGCCATCATCTAAACTTCCGGTTAAGGATGAAACACCTTCTACTGCCGGAATTTCTAAAACGACTGGACCTTGTCTGGTATCATAAAAAGGGTTGATATAAATTACGTCAGGATTTGGAGTCAACGTCTGATTTTTTGAACTGATTAATCCTGACCAATACACGATTTGATTGTAATCGCCTTTTGCTTTTATAAGACTTTCATGAAATAATTCTGAATTAACCGCTGGCATTCCCCAGATTACAGCTTCGATTGCACGATTGTAAATTAATTGTTCTTCAAAATCAACGGGTTTAAATACTGTTGTTTTGATAGTATCCGTAACTGCTGTAGTCTCATTTTTTGTCGTTGAATTAGTGCATGACAACAAACAAATTAGTATTATAACAGATAAAACTCTTGATTTCATGATTTGTTTTTTTATGATGAAAGAAACTCAGAAGAAATTTTTATGATCCCGGAAATACAAAAGCCAGAACGGCTCTTAAACCCCAGTCAGGTTTGCTTTCATGGGGTCCAACAATTGGTATCAAAGGCATTATAGCAAACTGAACCACCTGATCTCCCAGTTTTGTAACAGCGCCTATATTAGGGCTAATAGTGACCAATGTTGTTTTGCCTTCCCAATTTTGAGTAATTTCTGAAGTTACGCCTAAACTTGCACCGCTTTTATAACTATGTGTCAGGAATATTTGTGTGTAAAACTGATTAAAATCAGCTCGATCTTCATTTCCTGCAACTGACCATATCTGGTTGGCTATAAATCCTATAGAAAGTCCTTTGCCCTGATGCATTACTAATACACTGGGACCTACGCCAAATTTCTCTGTTCCTAAAAAATTATCTGTGGCGGTTGGAATTAAAAAAGCAGGTCCAAATCCTAAAATAAGTCCTTTGGTTTTAGGAGCAAAAAAAGCAGTTACAGTTGCATCACTCAATCCAAATTGATGTGTGTTTTCTCCCGTGATATCTCTTTGGTCGACAACAGGAAGAATGTAACGAGTAATTAAATTTAGATTATCACTTAATTTAAACGGAATAACAGGCTGAATGTTAATGGTATATTTTGATCCGTTGAAAGGACCAACTCCATAAACCAGGTTATTTTGCAGTGGCACACTAATTAAACTTGCTACCGGATTTGCTAATTTATCTGCCAATTCCTGAGCACTTGATCCTGCTTTGGCTGGTTCTTCCTGAGCAAAAATGACAAAACTTAAAAGAAAAAGAGTTACACTAAAAAATAATTTGATAGTATTGTATGGTATTATAGATTTCATAATCGTATACTTTAAAATTTATTAATTAGTCTTAAAATCAAAACAAAACAACTTTCAACTAACAAAAAGTTGTTTCATTTTAATTCTAACTAAATCAAATTATTTGTCCGGGAAAATCTTTTTCCAATCATCTTTTATACTCACTACATGATATTTGTATTTTGCAGCGGTGTTTAATGATAAATTATCTTTTTCCTGATAATTGTACTCTCTGATAGAATCATTGTGGTTTACAATTAATTGAAATGAAGGATATTTGCTGCCCTGAGAATATCTAAGCATAGCAAGATCTCCTGCTCCGCCTTCGTTCCCACACGCAAAAACCGGACGTTGCCCTATGTGAAGTTGTATCCCAACAGGTTTACCTTCTTTATCATTAAATAGGTCGAGTGCAGGTTCTCTGAGAACAGTATTTTTAGCATCATCAAATTTATATTTGAAAGAAGTTCCCACAACCTGCTCTTTGGGAATTCCGTAAAAGTCAGCAGAAATTGCACGAACTAACTCAATTGTCCCACCGGTTACAATAAAAGTTTTAAATCCGTTTGCACGTAAATAATTCAATAACTCTAATTGTGGTTGATATCTGATTTGTTTTACAGGAACATTTTTGCCCGGATATTGAGCGCTTGCGAAAAATTCTTTTGCCGAAGTTTCAAACTCATCTTCGGTCATGCCTGTGTGAGTTGCAGCAACTAATTCGATAAGGGCTTTATCACCGCCTTTTTCAAAAAAGGCTTTGTCTTTTTCGACTACCGCCTTAAAAGGTTGTTTTTTTGCTAATTCAGGATTAGCTTCTACCATCTTTTTAACTCTGTAAAAAGCAAATAATTCCTGAACATATGGTTTTTCAGCCCAAAGTGTTCCGTCATTATCAAAAGTGGCAATTCTATTCTCTACAGGAATAAAATCAGGAGTTCCTTCTTTGGTTACCTTAGTAACATACGCAATAATGTCTTTTTTTAATGCTCCATCGTTCCAACTTGGCAGCGGATCTCCGCTTGTTGCAACTGTATTGGTGCTGTCTTTAGGATTTGTTGAGGTAGTTAGTGTATCCGTTTTTTTGCACGACACCAATAATAATAACACTACGGGCAATATATATATTTTTCTATACATGATATTGATTTTTAAGTAATAGAACTTGAATTATGGGGAACTCAAGTTCTATTTATTATTATACTATTTATTTTTTCTTGGCAGGAGCACTTTGTGCTTTCAGCTGGTCTTGAAATTTAATTCCGGCTAATGTCTCTTCCATAATGGTAGCAGGAGAGAAACTTGGCGGAATAGATCTTGGAGGAAATTCTTTAAATGTTTGGGCGAATTCAGCTACTTCGGCAATATATTCATAGCCATAATAGACGTGATTCAAAATCCAATCCCAATAAGTGTTCGAGGTTATATCAGCTCTTTCATATGGATCCTGATACAAATTATACATTTTTTGCAAACGTAATTTGGTAAACGGTTCAGCCCAAAGTTCTAAAGTTCCAGGAGAACGTTGTTCTGCAAAAACGGATTTATAATCTCCTTTTCGCATCGCTACAAGTAAGCCATCATCATCAGAATAGAAAAATTTGTCTCTGGCACTATTAGGGTTTTTTCCTTCTAAAAATGCGGACTGATCGTAACCATCTAAATGCACTTTATAGTTTATACCATTGGCTTTATAGCCAGTCAATAATTTTTTTACTAAATCTGGTTCTCCTGCAATTGTTGCCAAAGTTGGTATCCAATCGAGATGTGACATCATTTGATCGCTGGTTTGTCCCGGTTTAATATGTCCCGGCCAACGAACTACACAAGGAACACGGAAAGCACCTTCCCAGTTGGTATCTTTTTCAGAACGGAATGGTGTCATTGCTGCATCTGGCCAGCTGTTCATGTGAGGTCCATTATCAGATGAATATACTACAATAGTATTATTTGCAATTCCTAAATCGTCTAATGCTTTTAAAAGTTCTCCAACAGTCATATCGTGTTCGATCATACCATCGATATATTCACTATCGCCATGTGTATATTTACCTCTGTGCTCTTTTCTTACGTGTGTACGCAAGTGCATACGAGTAGCATTGTACCAAACAAAGAAAGGTTTACCTGCAGAATTTTGTCTTTTGATATAATCAATTGCTGCAGATGATGTTTCGTCATCTATAGTCTCCATTCTTTTTTTAGTAAGTGGTCCTGTATCTTCTATTCTTTGTTTTCCTATTTTACCAAAACGGGGATCTACAGTTGCATCGTCTGAACTTGTAGCAGTACATTTAAGCACTCCTCTGGGACCAAATTTATTGAAGAAAGCGGGATCTTTTGGGTAATCTGGTAATTCTGGCTCCTCTGAAGCATTTAAATGATATAAACTTCCAAAATATTCATCAAATCCATTTACAGTAGGTAAATTTTCATTTCGATCTCCAACGTGGTTTTTACCAAATTGCCCGGTTGCATAACCCAGGTTTTTCATAATCCCACCAATAGAAGGATCTAACTGATTCATACCCATTGGGGCGCCGGGAAACCCTACTTTAGTCAACCCTGTACGAATGCCTTGCTGACCTGTTAACAGCGCTGCACGTCCCGCAGTACAACTTTGCTCTCCATAATAATGCAAAAACTTTATTCCTTCAGTAGCAATACGATCAATGTTAGGAGTTTGATAGCCCATTAAACCATTGCTGTAAGTACTAATATTGCTTATACCAATATCATCACCCCAAATTATTAAAATATTGGGCTTTTTATCCTGTGCCTGTATTATCGAAAAATAGGCTAATGCAAATAGCATTATCGATTTTTTGAATCCATTTTGAAGTTTTTTTTGTTTCATGGTGCTAAGTTTTATTAATAATTTTTTTATATAATTAATATCAAATATAGGAAAAATATTACTTGATGTAATTTGTAGAGGAATGTTAAATATTGATTGTTTCAGTTTTTGAAATTCTAATTAGAGGTAATTTGAAACAAGAATTTTCTTAACTTTTATTTAACTGACTCAAATTAGCTAATAAAAAAACGAACAACAGCATTTATAAGGTCTGAGATTGTTTCATTTTATAAAATGAAACAATAAAAATGTTTTATTTTGCTCCATGAGGTTGCATTTTACAATATGCACCACGCAAAAAGCATTTAATTAGGGAGTTAGAATTTATTTTATATTCTAAAAAAGAGGAAACGTAAGAATAACACTTTAAATTTGTTCTAAATTTTTAATGAAATTTCAAAAAAAGTGAGGTCATTTTTTTACAAATGATAAATTTTTGAATTTGTAAATGATGATTTTAGAATAATATTTAAAGAATTATCTTAATTATGGAACGATATAATAGATTTTAAAAATATATTTTAAGGCTTATTATTCCAGATTTTTATTTAAAAAGAGTAAAAGTATAAACCAAAAAAAGCCATTCGACGCATCGAATGGCTTTTGTAATAATATTGAAATGAAACTATTCTATTTCAGAAACTCTCATGGTATTTACCATTCCTTTATCTTTAATTGGCATAGCTGCAAGATTGATTAAATAATCTCCTTTTACGGCATAACCTTTTTGAACTGCGATTTCGTTAACATCAGTTACAGTATCGTCTGTACTTTCGTCTTTATCGTAGAAATATGATTTTACTCCCCATAATAAATTCAATTGTGTCAAAATTCTTCTGTTTGAAGTAAATACCAAAATATGTGCAGATGGTCTCCAAGCCGAAATTTGGAAAGCTGTATATCCGCTATTTGTTAAAGTACAAATTGCTTTAGCTTTGATTTCGTTAGCTAATAAAGCTGCCTGGTGACAAACAGTTTTAGTAACAAAACGTTTTGTTTTAATTTGTGGTGTATTTTGTGGAACCTGAATTAGCGGTGAATCCTCAACAGCCTCACAAATTTGAGTCATTTTTTGAATAACTTGTACCGGATAATTTCCTGTAGCAGTTTCTCCAGATAACATTACAGCATCAGCTCCATCCATTACAGAGTTTGCAACGTCATTTACTTCAGCTCTTGTTGGTGTTAAACTTGTAATCATTGTCTCCATCATTTGAGTTGCAACGATAACAGGAATTCTGGCGATTTTAGCTCTGCGAATCAAATCTTTTTGAACTAATGGCACTTCGTGAGCAGGAAGTTCAACTCCTAAATCTCCACGTGCAACCATTAAAGCGTCACAATATGCTATAATTTTATCCATGTTCTCAAGAGCTTCCGGCATTTCAATTTTAGCAACAATTGGAATTTTATATTCAGAATGTTTAGCGATCAATTCTTGTAAATCTTGTAAATCGCGAGGTGTTTTTACAAACGAAAGTGCGATCCAGTCTACTTTTTGCTCAATAGCAAAAATAGCATCTGCAATATCTTTTTCAGTCAAAGCCGGTAAAGAAATCTTAGTGTTTGGAAGATTAACTCCTTTTTTAGATTTTAATTCTCCACCCTGAATTACTTTAGCAACAACTTCTGTTTTTTTATCAGTAGAAATAATTTCAAAAATCAATTTACCATCATCAAGCAAAATACGCTCTCCCGGATTAACATCATTTGGAAAATTTTGGTATTTCATGAACACTTTTTGAGCAGTTCCTAAAATATCTTCTGCAGTTGTAAAAGTGATTAAATCACCATCATGAACAACAGTTCCTTCTTCCATTACTCCAACTCTAAGTTTTGGACCTTGCAAATCTCCAAGGATTGCAGTAGTGTAACCAAACTCTTCGTTTAGACCTCTAATAATATTAATCTTCTCTTTTACTCCTTCGTAATCAGCGTGCGAAAAATTAACTCTAAAAACATTTACCCCTGCATCGATCATATCTTTAATGATCTCTCTTGTACCACATGCAGGACCAAGTGTAGCTACAATTTTGGTTTTTTTGTTTGTTAACATTTTTTTTAAAAAATTAGATTGTTTTTTGATTTTATTTTATCTGTATCTACAGCATAAATAGCTGCGATACTCTCTATGGTATTTAATTGTTGTTGAATTTCTGAAAAGTCAAGCGTCTCTTCGCTATTTTCTATTTTCAGGAAAAAATCTACTTTTTTGAATTCAGGAAGTAAATGAATTGTTGTTGAAACCTCACTTGTTTCATTGGAAAACAAATCTTGAGAATCATTTTTACTCACTGAAATGATCTCATTTTTATTCTGAATTAAATTCCATGAAACTGTTTTTTCAGCATCATAATAATAGAATCTCGAAAAATTTGCCTCGCCTTCTTTAGTTTGAGCATGGATCTCGTTTTTGCTCTTACTTAAGTTAATCGGAAGGGTTTTATTGATAAAATAGGCCAATCTATAATCTTCTAATGAAGTGTGGATTGCCATTAAATAATAATCAATTTCGTCAAATTCGTCTAAATCCAATCTATGAATAGCCATGTCATGAAAAATCAAGGTGTAAATATACTATTTCTAACGGAGCTTAAATAGTTAAGATGTGGTTGTTTTTATTAATTTATAAACGAAAACGTTATAGCTTTAAGATAGTTACAGCAAACTTGTAGCTATTTCTTGTCTATTTTTTCCTGAAATGCAAAATAAGCTCTTTGTGAAGCTTTCTCTTCTGCCTTCTTTTTTGAAGTTGCTCGCGCTCTTGCGATTACTTTATCGTCTATACTTAATTTTACGCCAAATAAGCGCTGACCATCAATACCGTTATCTTCAAAAATGTCGTAATGAAAGACTCTCTTTTCTTTCTGACACCATTCGATAACCAAACTTTTATAACTAATTACTTTACCCTCAAGTCGTGCAATATCGACATAAGGAGCAACAACTCTTTTTTGAATAAATTTTTCGCAGAACGAATATCCTTTATCCAGATAAATAGCACCTATAAGTGATTCGAAAATATTACCATGAATATTTTCTCCAAAGTGCTGAATAGGCACTTTGCTTTCTACAAAACGAACCAGGTTTAAATCTTTCCCTAATTCATTTAAATGTTCGCGACTCACAATTTTTGATCGCATTTTCGTCAAATAACCTTCGTCGCCATTTGGTGCTTTGTTAAATAAATGGGCTGCAATTACAGCACTTAACATGGCATCTCCTAAAAATTCAAGTCTTTCATAATTTATTGGATGTCCTGATTCGTCTAATTTATTCGAAGATCTGTGCGTAAAAGCTTTCTTATAAAAATCGATTGAGGCAGGCTGAAAGCCAAGTATTTTCTGAATAGTGTCAAAAAAAATCCCGTCTTCTAGAGAACGGGATTTAGAAAATATTTTTTTGATAATATTCATATACAGAAATTAGTCAACTAATTTTTTAAACAATACACATGCATTGTGTCCACCAAAACCAAAAGTGTTACTCATAGCAACATTTACTTCTCTTTTTTGAGGTTTGTTTAAGGTAAGGTTCAATGATGGATCAATGTTTTCATCAACCACAGTATGGTTGATAGTTGGAGGAACAATACCATGTTGCATTGCTAAAATTGAAGCAATTGCTTCGATAGCTCCTGCAGCACCAAGTAAGTGTCCGGTCATTGATTTCGTAGAGTTTATATTGATTGTTTTTGCATGTTCGCCAAAAACAGCACTAATTGCTTTCAATTCGGCAACATCTCCTAGAGGAGTAGAAGTTCCGTGAGTATTGATATGATCAACATCTTCAGGAGTCATTCCGGCATCTCTTAATGTATTTTTCATTACCGCAATAACGCCAATTCCTTCCGGATGTGGTGCTGTTAAGTGGTAAGCATCAGATGACATTCCGCCTCCGCCAACTTCGCAATAAATTTTTGCTCCTCTGGCTTTAGCATGTTCGTATTCTTCAAGAACTAAAGCTCCTGCTCCTTCACCTAATACAAAACCATCTCTGGTTGCATCAAAAGGTCTTGAAGCTGTTTCAGGACTTTCGTTTCTTGTAGATAAAGCGTGCATAGAATTAAAACCTCCCATACCTGCAATAGTAATCGCAGCCTCTGAACCACCTGATACAATAACATCACACATTCCTAAACGAATGTAGTTAAAAGCATCGATTAATGCATTTGCAGAAGATGCACATGCAGAAACAGTAGTATAATTAGGACCCATATAGCCATTACGCATCGAAATGTGTGCAGGGGCAATATCAGCAATCATTTTAGGTATAAAAAACGGATTGAATTTTGGTGTTCCGTCTCCTTTAGCATAATAAATAACTTCCTCCTGAAAAGTTTCTAATCCTCCAATTCCTGCTCCCCAGATAACACCAACTCTTGTTTTGTCGATATTACCATCAGTAAGTCCGGCATCTTTAATAGCTTCGTCACTTGCAGCAACAGCGTATTGAGCGAATTTATCTAATCTTCGAGATTCCTTGCGATCCATGTAATCTTCAATGTTGAAGTTTTTTACTTCACAGGCAAATTTCGTTTTATGCTTCTCTGTATCATAATACGTGATAGGAGCGGCTCCGCTAACTCCATTCACAAGTGCCTCCCAGTAATCCTGGATATTATTCCCTATTGGAGTAAGAGCACCTAATCCTGTTACAACAACTCGCTTTAACGTCATAAATATGTGTTTT
Source organism: Flavobacterium sp. Leaf82 (assembly GCF_001422725.1). Classification (GTDB taxonomy): domain Bacteria; phylum Bacteroidota; class Bacteroidia; order Flavobacteriales; family Flavobacteriaceae; genus Flavobacterium. Next base: position 141,446 of record NZ_LMMA01000001.1, read on the forward strand.
GTACTTTAAACAAATAAAACCCACGCTTTCTTAACTGTATTGTTTACTTAAGAGCCATGGGCATTACAATATAAATATATCTTTTTGATTGAAAACCAATCGAAATTTAAATTTTAAAAAAATAATAACACCCGACTTATAGAATATAAAAATCGGGTGCAGTATTATTATTTTTTAGCTTCCTCGATATAAGAAATAGCTTGACCAACAGTAGCAATGTTTTCTGCTTGATCGTCTGGAATTTGAATATCAAATTCTTTTTCGAATTCCATAATAAGCTCAACAGTGTCTAATGAGTCAGCTCCCAAATCATTAGTGAAGCTTGCTTCTGTTACAACTTCGTTTTCGTCAACACCTAATTTGTCTACGATAATCGCTTTTACTCTTGATGCAATGTCTGACATAATCTTTAATTTTAGAATTTAATTTGTTGGCAAAAATAAAAAACTTTATTTTAAAACCACGATTTAGTTTATAAATGTAACACTAATTTATAAAATTAATTTCAAGAAAGCCTTTTTAATACTATTTATTTTCGATTTTTATTCCGTTTTTTGCATTCTCAAATTACATTCAATTATGAAAAAAATTATTGTTTTTGCCTCAGGATCAGGGACTAATGCTGAAAACATTATTAAATATTTTGCGAAAACTAAAATTGCAAAAGTTGTTTCTGTTTTTACGAATAATGCTTCGGCTAAAGTCATCGAAAGAGCAAAAAATCATCAAATTCCGACTGAAATCTTCTCAAAAAACGAATTATTAGAAAGTAACCTCTTACAAAAGATACAGGAAATCGACCCGGATATGATAGTTCTGGCTGGTTTTTTATTGAAATTTCCAGACCATATAATTGAGAGATATCCCAATAAAATAATTAACATACATCCTGCTCTTTTGCCTAACTACGGAGGCAAAGGAATGTATGGAATGCACATACACAGAGCTATAGTTAATAATAAGGAGAAAGAAACCGGAATTTCTATTCATTATGTAAATGAGCATTATGATGAAGGTGGTATCATTTTTCAGAAAAATGTAGCACTAACAGAAGAAGATACGCCAGAAACTGTAGCCGAAAAGATTCATGAATTGGAACAAAAGTATTTTCCTGAAATTATTTCGAGACTATTAGAGGATTAGACTTTAGATTTCTTAGACATAAGACTTCTTAGATTTTAATTTCAAATAATAAAAATCTAAGAAATCTGGAATATAAAAATCTAAGAGATCCAAAAAAAAACAAAAATCTAGAAGTCTAACAATTTAAAATCTAAGAAGTCTAAAATGAATCACGAAGTACATATATATACTGATGGTGCTGCAAAAGGAAATCCCGGAAACGGAGGTTATGGTGTAGTGATGGAATTGGTAGGAACGCCTCATAAAAAAGAATTCTATGAAGGTTTTCGACTTACAACTAATAATAGAATGGAACTTCTGGCTGTAATTGTGGGTCTGGAAAAATTAAAAAATCCTAATATGAAAGTTTTAGTTGTTTCAGATTCTAAATACGTAATTGATTCTGTAGTAAAAAAATGGGTTTTTGGCTGGGAGAAAAAAAATTATACCGGTAAAAAAAATCCTGATTTATGGAAACGCTTTCTAATTATTTATCGCAAACACCAAGTCGATTTTAAATGGATTAAAGGGCATAACAATCATCCCCAAAATGAGCGTTGCGATGAATTGGCTGTTATGGCATCCATGCAAAAAAATCTTTCTGTAGATGTCTACTATGAAACCATAGGATCAAAATCATAAAAAAAATGCGTCAGAAACAATTGCTCCTGACGCATTTTTTTATTTCTTAAAACGATTATTCTTTGTCTAAATCTTTAGCTCTGTTAAATCCTACAAGTAAACCAACTCCAGACATTGTAATGATTGTTGCCGGATAAACCACATCTGAATTCATTTGTGTGTAAGTGGTAAGAAATAAAGCAATAAAAAAACCAAGTCCAATCCCTATTAAAAGAAAAGCGGTATTTAAAATAATAATCTTCCAGGATGCAACTCCATTACTTCTTCCTTTTAAAAAGATACTTGCATCGACTCCTTTTTCTATAAGAGCTAAACGTTCTCTGTTTCTTGTTGAATAAATAAGGTAAAAAATCCCGAAGATCATTGAAAAAAGACTAATTGGTATTAAAATTTCTGGTCCCATAATTTTTATGTTTTTATAATTGATTGATACCCATATGACGACATGTTTTGAATTGAGGTTACAAGGAATTGAAAATATTTTCAATTATCAAATTCTAAATTGTAAAAACTTCCTGAATATCAACTAATTTTGAAATTAAAATTTATTTCAAACAGCAATCTTTCTTTGTCAAAATATAAAAGACAAAGAGTTAGTATTAGCATTTTTAAAGTAAGTATTAGCATTTATGTCATCTCGACGAAAGGAGAGATCACACTAGGTGCTCCACAAAGTACATCGTTAATAGTTGTCGAGTTTTACGTGTGATTTCTCCTTCGTCGAAATGACAAAAAAGGCAGTTCAATTTTAAATTTAAAGAAGAAAGATATGAAACAACTATTATCAAAATTAGAATTTCATCTTCTGAAATTGGACTTTTAAAATATTGAAATTTATTTTAAAATAGTTGTAACCTAATTAAAAGAACTGTCGTCTTATATATTATGAGTGCTTTAAATGATCAACATTATATCGATAAAATTATACAAGGCGAGACCAATGCTTTTGCCGTGTTGGTAGGTCGTTATAAGGATATGATTTTTACATTGGCTCTAAAGATGATCAAAAACAGAGAAGAAGCTGAAGAGGTTGCGCAAGATACTTTTATTAAGGTTTATAGTTCTCTGGCAAAGTTTAAAGGAGATTCTAAATTCTCGACATGGATCTATAAGATTGCTTATAATACTTGTCTGGATCGTTTAAAGAAAAATAAAAAAGAGGAAAATAACATATCAATAGATGAATTTTCGGCACATTTAATCAAAACAATGGATAATGCTTTGAGCGCTCTTGAAGATAAAGAACGAAAGCAAACCATTCAGAATTGTTTGAATTTATTGCCAAGTGAAGAAAATTTCCTGCTAACTTTATTTTATTTTGAAGATCAGAATTTAGAAGAAATAGGAAAGATCATGAACATTAATGCTAATAATGTAAAAGTAAAATTATTTAGAAGCCGACAGAAATTAGCCGTAATTTTGAAAAAGCAATTAGAACCAGAAATAATAGAATGTTATGAAAGAAAATGATAAAGAAATAGAAAATCTGATTGAGAAAATGATGCGCGAAAATACTTTAGAATCGCCGTCATTTGATTTTACTTCAAAAATAATGTCTCAGGTCTTAGAAGTAGAAAAAAGCAAAATAAAAGCTTACAAACCGTTAATCTCTAAATCGGCATGGATTTTTATTAGTATAGTCTTAATTATGCTGATTGCTTATTCTGTTGACTCGGGTAACAATATTTCAAATTTTGAATTAACTCAATCTTATTCAGATAAAATTTCTACGGTGTTTTCAGAAATTCATTTTTCTACGAATGTGCTTTATGGTCTTTTAGTAATTCCTTTTATGGTTTTAGTTCAGATTGGCGTTTTGAAGAATTATTTTGATAAGAAATATGAGTTGTAGAATTATTTAAAAGAATCTTCTCTTTTAATTATTGAATATCTTGGATGAATATCATCGACGCGAATATCATATCTGTTTAAATATAATAGATATGATATTGTAGAAAATTCGTCGGGTTGTATAATTAAGCTATTAAGTTCGTTTCCATTGTCGTTGAAGGAAGGCCTTGAGTATTTTTTCAAAAAATTATCAAACCCTAAACTATCATATTCTTTTTCTGTTTTTTGATTTAATTTGAAATTTTGCAAAATAATTATTTTTTCATTCGACGCATCAAAAACATAATCTTTATCCAGAACAATCTCTAAAAACTCTTTATATGTTTTATACTTCTTTTGATAGTACATTTTATAAGATTGGTATAAAAGCTCCCCATTTGTAACAAAAATTTCATCCTCGTTTGTTCGAATGTATACATCTATAAATAAATACTTGTTTATAACTTTATGAAAAGCCAACTTCTCTATCATTTCTTCAGAGAAATTAGGTTCTTTTTTTTCACACGAAATCAAAAAACAAAGCAATATTAATAAGGTTAGGATTTTCTTCATAAATGAAATAGGATATTTAAACAAATCTAACTAAAAAAATCAGAGCATTTTTTCAAAATAATTATTGCAATTTAAATCCAAAAAACATATTTTAAGCACTCTGAACAATCAAATACAAATCATTCATTTACAATAGTTTTAGCCCCGAAAACGATATTGTTTTTTTATGAAAATTTTGAGAACCTAAACCGTTGCAATATTGTAACTTATGAAGTATCTTTGCACCCTAATTCGAAATTCATAAAATGAATAAATTATTGATTGTTGGAACGGTTGCTTTCGATGCTATCGAAACTCCTTTCGGAAAAACAGATAAAATATTAGGTGGAGCTGCAACATATATTGGTTTATCAGCGTCATTTTTTAACTTACAATCGGCCATTGTTTCTGTAGTTGGCGACGATTTTCCTCAAGAACATTTAGATCTTTTAACTTCAAGAAATATTGATATCTCTGGTATCGAAATTGTAAAAGGCGGAAAAACCTTTTTCTGGAGCGGTTTATACCACAACGATCTTAACTCTAGAGACACATTGGTAACTGAGTTAAACGTTTTAGCTGATTTTCAGCCAAAAGTTCCTCAAAACTATAAAGATGCTGATGTTGTGATGTTAGGAAACTTACATCCGTTAGTACAAAGCAGTGTTTTAGATCAAATGGAGAAAAAACCAAAATTAGTAGTTTTAGATACTATGAACTTTTGGATGGATTGCGCTCTTCCAGAATTATTAGAAGTAATTAAACGTGTAGACGTTATTACTATTAATGATGAAGAAGCAAGACAACTTTCAGGAGAATATTCATTAGTAAAAGCAGCAAACAAAATCCAGGAATTGGGACCAAAATATGTGGTGATCAAAAAAGGAGAACACGGAGCGCTTTTATTCCATAACAGAGAAGTATTCTTTGCACCGGCATTACCATTAGAAGATGTTTTTGATCCAACGGGAGCAGGAGACACTTTTGCAGGTGGTTTTTCAGGATTTATTGCGCAAAGCGAAAACATTTCGTTTGGCAATATGAAAAATGCAATTATTTACGGATCTAATTTAGCTTCATTTTGTGTAGAGAAATTTGGAACCGAAAGGATGGAAACATTAAGCAAAGCAGAAGTAGCGATTCGATTACAACAATTTAAGTCGTTAACTCAGTTTGACATAGAAATATAATGCCTTGAAGCCTCGATAAAACGGGGCTTTTTTATTACGTTATTACGCACAACTTACAACAACAACACAAAATACAAAAACAATGAGCGACGCTTTAAAACACGAATGTGGTATAGCCTTAGTTAGACTTCTTAAACCGCTTGAATATTACAAAGAAAAATACGGTACAGCTTTTTACGGGATACAAAAAATGTATCTAATGATGGAGAAGCAGCACAACCGTGGTCAGGATGGTGCAGGTTTTGCCAGCATTAAATTAGATGTTGAACCGGGGCAACGTTACATTAGCAGAGTTCGTTCGAACCATGCTCAGCCTATACAAGATGTATTTAAGCAAATCAACGATCGTATCAATGAAGAATTGACTGCGAAACCTGAAATTGCTGATGACATAAATAAAATCAAAGCAGAAATTCCGTACGTTGGAGAATTATTTTTAGGACACGTTCGTTACGGGACCTTTGGAAAAAATAGCATCGAAAGTGTACATCCATTTTTACGTCAGAGTAACTGGATGCACCGTAATCTAATTTTGGCAGGAAACTTTAACATGACAAATGTTAAAGAGCTTTTTGAAAATTTAGTAGAGCTGGGACAACATCCAAAAGAAATGGCGGATACAGTTACCGTTATGGAAAAAATTGGTCATTTTCTTGACAAAGAAGTAATGGCATTATATCAGGATTGCAAAGAAGAAGGATATTCTAAAAGAGAAGCTTCTCCGGTAATTGCAGACCGATTGGATATCGCTAAAATACTAGGGCGTTCTGCTAAAAACTTAGACGGTGGTTACGCAATGGCAGGATTGTTAGGTCATGGTGATGCTTTTGTATTTAGAGATCCGGCAGGAATTCGTCCGGCATATTTTTATCAGGATGACGAAGTTGTCGTAGTAGCTTCAGAAAGACCTGTTATTCAAACCGTATTTAATGTACCTTTTGAAAGTGTTCAGGAAATTGAGCCGGGAAATGCATTGATCATCAAAAAAAGCGGAAAAGTTTCTATGGAGCAAATCCTGGAGCCAACTGTAAAAAAAGCATGTTCGTTCGAAAGAATCTATTTCTCGAGAGGAAGTGACGCTGAAATATATCAGGAACGTAAAAACTTAGGAAAATTAATTTTACCTGCAGTTCTTGAATCAATTGACAGCGATACAGATAATACTGTTTTTTCTTATATACCAAATACTGCAGAAACTTCATTTTATGGTTTAGTAGAAGCAGCTCAGGATTTTCTTAATCAGAGAAAAAACAATTATATATTAGCCAACAGAAATACGCTGACAGCCGAAACGCTACAAGAATTATTAGCGGTAAAAATACGTACAGAGAAAGTTGCGATAAAAGATGCTAAACTTAGAACCTTTATTACTGAGGATAGTAGTCGTGATGATTTAGTAGCTCACGTTTATGATGTGACTTACGGAGTAATTAAGCCAACTGATAACCTTGTTATCATTGACGATAGTATTGTTCGTGGTACAACACTTAAAATGAGTATCATAAAAATGATGGATCGTTTAAATCCTAAACGTATTGTTATCGTTTCATCGGCACCACAAATTCGTTATCCTGATTGTTACGGAATTGACATGGCAAAACTGGAAGGTCTTGTTGCTTTTAGAGCGGCATTAGCTTTATTGAAAGAAAGAAACTTATATCATATAGTAGACGAAGTTTATGCAAAATGTAAAGCACAGGAAAACTATCTTGATAGTGATGTTGTGAATTATGTAACTGCAATTTACGATCAATTTACTCCAGAAGAAGTTTCAGATAAAATTGCTGAAATGTTGAGTTCTCCGGAAATTAATGCTGAAGTAAAAATCATTTTCCAAAAAGTAGAAGATTTGCATATTGCATGTCCGAAAAATCTTGGAGACTGGTACTTTACCGGAGACTATCCTACACCGGGAGGAAATCGTGTTGTAAACAGGGCTTTTATGAATTTTTATGAAGGAAAAGACGCGAGAGCGTATTAATAAAATACTAACAAAAGGTTAATTTGTGCATTTCATCGGTTTTTTTTGCCGTTCATCTTATATGTTTGGTAAAAATGAAAAGCTACAATACTTTTGAGATACCATAACATTAGTAGGTTAAGTTTATGGTAGATTTGGGGCAAAAAGGGTGGAAGCAATTCCACCTTTTTTATTGGAATAAAGTTAAATATTTTATAAAGTAATAGATTACAGTTACTTAATCGGATTTATCTGTCATTCGTCTATTAAATTTTTTTTATAAATATAGCAATCATACATTTACAAAACCATAACATTAGTAGGTTAAGATTATGGTAGATTTGGGGCAAAAAGGGTGGAAGAGATTCCGCCTTTTTTATTTTTGTCTTTTTAAGAAAATAGAAAAAACAGAAAAAAGATTATAGAGTAAAGAATAAAGACTAAAAGCACTTTCTTTAACTCCTTATTCTTCCTTCAATCTATTCTCTTTCCTCTATTCTCTTTCCTCTATCTTTTTCTTACTTCATCGGATATATTTGCCATTCATCTATAAAGTTTTTTTCATATAACTAGCTATTATATATTTACTGAACCATAACATTAGTAGGTTAAGATTATGGTAGATTTGGGGCAAAAAAGGTGGAAGAGATTCCGCCTTTTTTATTTTCTTTTTTTTAGAGAATAGAAGATAGATTATAGAATAAAGACCAAAAGTATAAACACAAAAAAAGACGGATAACTATTAAGTCATCCGTCTTTTCTCTTTATTCTTTACTCTATTTTCTTATTTATCTAAAGCAAATCTTCTTGCAACTTCTGTCCAGTTAATTACACTAAAGAAAGCTTCAATATAATCTGGTCTTCTGTTTTGGTAGTTTAAGTAGTAAGCATGCTCCCAAACATCCATTCCTAAGATTGGAGTTCCACCGTTACCAACTTCTGGCATTAATGGATTGTCTTGATTTGGAGTTCCTGAAACTTCTAGTTTACCACCTTTGTGTACAGTTAACCAAGCCCATCCTGAACCAAATTGTGTAGCTCCGGCTTTAGCAAATTTTGCTTTAAATTCTTCGAAAGTTCCAAAAGAATCTTCTATAGCAGCTAATAAATCACCTGTTGGTAATCCGCCACCGTCAGGAGACATTACAGTCCAGAATAAATTGTGGTTGTAGAAACCTCCACCGTTGTTACGAACTGCAGCGTTTGATTTATCTAAGTTGATTAAAATATTTTCGATTGTTTTTCCCTCTAAATCAGTTCCTGCAATTGCAGCATTTAGATTTGTTGTATACGCATTATGATGTTTTGAATGGTGAATTTCCATTGTACGGGCATCAATATGTGGTTCTAGTGCATCATATGCATAAGGTAATTGTGGTAATTCAAAAGCCATGATATTATGATTTTATGATTTATAATAATTTATCCCAAATTTAGACATTTAACTTTGGAATAGAAAATACTATTTCGTTATAATTCAATTTAATTAACTGATAATATGATTTTTTAAGAGTTAAATACTTGTAAATCTTTATTTTCCGTTAAAAGTGGTCATGGTATTTTCTAATCCGGCAGTTCCAAAAGATTTGATAATTTCTGAAGCTACTTCTAGACGTTCCGGCAATTTTGCCTTTTCTTCTTCATCCCAATCTCCTAAAACGTAATCTATTTGTTGGCCTTTTTTGAATTGATCGCTGATCCCAAATCTAAAGCGGGTGTATTGTTGTGTGTTTAAAACCAAGTTGATGTTTTTTAAACCGTTATGACCTCCGTCGCTGCCTTTTGGCTTGATTCTTATCGTTCCGAAAGACAGGTTTAAATCGTCTGTAATAACCAAAATATTTTCTAAGGGAATGTTTTCTTTGTCCATCCAGTACTTTACAGCCTTGCCGCTTAAATTCATGTAAGTGTTTGGTTTAAGCAGGAAAAAGGTTCTGCCTTTGAATTTGTATTCGGCCAAAGCGCCTAGTTTTACGGTTTCAAATGAAAGACTTTCTTTTCTGGCTAAAAAATCCAGGACTTTAAATCCTATATTATGTCGTGTATTAACGTATTCGGCACCAATATTACCAAGTCCTACGATTAAATATTTTTTCATATTGTCTGTGTTCTCTTCTTTTTGTGTTGATGAAAACAGTTTTGTTATCCATTTTATCATGATACAAAAATAAGGTTAATTAGAGAATGTGCCAATTTGTTAATTAGATAATTTGATATTGGATTGAGATTTAACCGCAAATAATGGCACGCGGATGATGCGGATTTAAATGGATTTACACGGATTATTTTTCTCGTTTTTATCAAACTAAATGAAGTTGAAGACTTTTTTCCTCAACATCTCAGCAACTTATAAAAAATAAACCTCTGGCTAGCCCTGACAGAAGCGGCATCCTTTTTCTGGCTTCTTTAGCCAAGAAAAGATATAGCGGATGGCAGGAACGTCAGGTCTTGAGAAAACCGAATATTTCTGCTCTCGAAAATTAAATTCCAAATTTTTAAAATTCCAAATTCCAATCTTACGATTCAGAATCTTTAAAACAAAAAAAAAGCACCAACCTTTCGATTGATGCTTTTTGTATTGATTTGAAAAAAATTATTTTTTCTTTCCTTTTGCAGGAGCTTTTGCAGCTTTTGCAGCTTCTTGAGCAGCTTTCATAGCAGCACGAGAAATTCTTACCTGAGCAACAACTGTGTTCTCTGGGTGCATAACTTTGTATTCTGGTTTTCCAACTTTAGTAACGTATAATTTGTTACCCATTTCAAGTGGAGTAATGTCAGCCTCAACAAAATCAGGAAGATCTTTAGGTAAAGCTTTAACTTTTAATTTACGAGTGTTTAAACGTAAAACACCACCTGCAAGAACACCTTTTGATGTACCTACAACTTTTACAGGAACTTCCATAGTGATTTCTTTGTCATCAAATAATTGAAAGAAGTCAATGTGTAAGATTTTGTCAGATACCGGGTGAACCTGGATATCTTGTAAAATTGCATTAAATGATTTTCCTTTTCCAAGCTCAATCACAACTGTGTGTGCGTTTGGAGTGTAAACCAAGTTTTTGAACGCTGCAGCGTCTGCTGAGAAGTGTACTGCTTGATTTCCTCCGTATAACACGCAAGGAACCGCTCCAGCATTACGTAAGGCTTTAGTTGACACTTTGCCCACGCTTTCTCTTTCTGATCCTTTAATTGTAATCGATTTCATTGTAAAAAAATATAGTTATTAATAAATATTCTAATTTGCTTTAAGCTTTAGGCGATGCGGCTTGGGCTTTGTAAAGTTTATGCTTATGGCTTAAAGCCTAAAGCGTATAGCTTTTACATTATAAATTTTCCACTAATGGAATTGTTGTGGTGCACCATGTGCATTACTTCAGCAAAAAGAGGTGCACAACTCACTACTCTTATTTTTTTTGATTCTTTCTTTAACGGGATTGAATCGGTAACTATTAACTCGCTTAATTTTGAGTTTTCGATTTTTTCGTATGCGTCACCTGATAAAATGGCGTGTGTACAAATTGCTCTTACGCTTAATGCTCCTTTTTCGATCATTAAATCTGCGGCTTTCGCTAATGTACCACCAGTATCAATCATGTCGTCTACTAATATTACGTTGCGGCCTTTTACTTCACCAATTAGTTCCATAGTGTCGATAACGTTGGCTGCTTTTCTTTGTTTGTAACAGATTACTACATCTGATTCTAAGAACTTAGAGTAAGCATATGCTCTTTTTGAACCTCCCATATCCGGAGATGCAATGGTTAGATTGTCTAACTTTAAACTTTCTACGTATGGTAAAAAGATTGTAGATGCAAATAAATGATCTACCGGTTTTTCGAAAAACCCCTGAATTTGATCTGCATGCAAATCCATTGTCATTACTCTTGTCGCTCCGGCAGCATCTAATAAATTAGCTACTAATTTTGCTCCAATCGGAACTCTTGGTTTGTCTTTTCTATCCTGTCTTGCCCAACCAAAATAAGGCATAACAGCTGTAATGTGTCTTGCTGATGCACGTTTTGCTGCATCAATCATGAGTAACAATTCCATCAAATTATCAGCAGTTGGAAAAGTTGAACACACGATAAAAACGCGTAATCCTCTGATTGACTCTTCGTAAGATGGTTGAAATTCTCCATCACTATACGTTGACATCGTTACTTTACCAAGCGGAATTCCGTATTGTTCGGAAATTTTTTCTGCAAGATAAACACTTTTTGAACAAGCAAAAATTTTAGCTTCTGGTTCTAGGTGCGACATTATAATTTGTTGTTTTGTAGTTAGTTGTGTGTGCTTCGTTTTAACGAGGTGCAAATTTAGAAAATTTATTGGACACTGAAAGGAAAAATTTAAGTATTTTTAGTAGAACATTTAATTTTATTTTTTACATTTGCACCGTGTTAAAGGAATAAGCACAGTTATGACATCATAATTACTTATTCTATTGCGTTAAAATAATTGATTTATTTAATTGTTTTTTCGTCTGCTAAGCCCGGATGGCGGAATTGGTAGACGCGCTGGTCTCAAACACCTGTGGGAAACCGTGCCGGTTCGACTCCGGCTCCGGGTACAAAAGCCTCTTCGTAATTGAAGAGGCTTTTTTGGTTTTGTATATTTCTCCATTTTATATCTGGATTTTGCGCCTAATTTATTTTTTGCTGAGATTCTCGAATCTTTTTTCTCTAGTTAGTAATTCTTGCAGTAGCTCTTGTGTCTCTTGTGTTTTTTATGAATTCCAACCTAGTGTCGAAGTCTGCTGTAAATCCATTATAATTTATGAGATTCGGCATTTTGGTGGAATTCCAATCTGGTGTTGAAATCAGATGTGAGTCTAGTATAAAATCGATTGAGTTTGTTGGAGTGAAGAATGTGAACAATGTGAATTGAGCTTAAGTTTTTAGCAAAAAAAAAATACCACTTACGTTTGTAAGTGGTATTTAATAAGCTTCCTCTCTTGGGCTCGAACCAACCCCGATAGCTATCGGGGCTATGATTGGCAGTTTTTAATTGTATTTTTCTTTAAATTTTAAAATAATATCCGGATACTGAATAAGGTTTTCGATATAAGTTTTGCTTTTCATTTTTTTAATATGTTTTTCAATTAGCAGACCTTGATTTTTGTTTTCGCATTCTATTTTGAGGAATATTTTCCAATCGGTGGCATTTGCTGTGAATTTATGAGATTCGGCATTTTGGTGGAATTCCAATCTGGTGTTGAAATCAGATGTGAATCCAGTATAAAACCGATTGAGTTTGTTGGATTGAAGAATGTGAATTGAGCTTGGGTTTTTAGCAAAAAAAAATACCACTTACGTTTGTAAGTGGTATTTAATAAGCTCCCTCTCTTGGGCTCGAACCAAGGACCCTCTGATTAACAGTCAGATGCTCTAACCAACTGAGCTAAGAAGGAATCACCTTAAAGGTAAATATGTTTGCTAAAAAAAGTTGCTCCCCCTCTTGGGCTCGAACCAAGGACCCTCTGATTAACAGTCAGATGCTCTAACCAACTGAGCTAAGGAGGAAGTTGTTGTTCTTTTTAGCGAGTGCAAATATAGATGATTTTTTAGTTTCTCAAAAATATTTTAGCACTTTTTATAAAATATTTTTACTTGCCAACAATTGCCTTATAAATATCGTTTCCGTTAGCGAATAAAAGGAGTCCTATAAGTAAAACGAAACCAACCATTTGGGCGTTTTCAAGGAATTTATCGCTAGGTTTTCTGCCACTAATTATTTCGTATAATAAAAACATCACATGACCACCATCAAGAGCCGGAATTGGCAATAAATTCATAACTCCAAGCATAATTGATAGTAAAGCAGTAATCGACCAGAATACTTCCCAGCTCCAAGAACTTGGAAAAATGTTAAAAATCGCTGCAAAACCACCTACTTGTTTGTATGCTTTTGTTTCTGGGTTAAAAATCATTTTAAGCTGTTTTCCGTAACCTACTAATTGATCTTTACCTTTTGTTAGTCCCACAGGAATTGATTCAAAGAAGCTATAGTTTTTAGTACTTACTTTATAGTAACCTAGTTTTTCTAAAGATTCTATATTTAAAGCGCCAGTAACAACACCTAATTTTCCGGCAGTAGAAACTTTAACTGTAATAGGTACTTGTTTTAAATCACGTAAAACGACAGCTGGAATTGTTTTTCCTTTATTGTTTTCTAAAATTGTTTTAGCCTGATCAAAATATCTTGCATCTTGTCCGTTAATACTAATAATTAAATCTTTTGGTTTTAAAGCTGTATTGCCTGATTCCGGAGTAACACTAGCCACAGCAAAAGGAATCCTCATGTCAACAAGAGGTGCTTTTTTTTGTTTTGACAACTGATCTACAAAATCAGTAGGCATTTTTATGGTTTGTTGTTGTCCGTTTCTTTCGATCAAAACTTCTTTCGCCATGATGATTTTCATGTTGATATCATTATCGAAGTTTTCGATTTTTTGTCCGTCAACAGCCAGGAATTTATCACCGGTTTTGAAACCTGCTTTTATCATTGCCGGATTTTCGACTAAAACTCCGTCTTTCAAATCAGCATTAGCCACATACGTATCGCCATAAGCAAACGCCATTCCTATATATATAATAAAAGCCAGAATGAAGTTCACAGTAACTCCACCTAACATAATAATCAAACGTTGCCAAGCTGGCTTAGAACGAAATTCCCACGGTTGCGGAGGCAAAGCCATTTGTTCTTTGTCCATGCTTTCATCGATCATTCCGGAGATTTTTACATAACCTCCAAGCGGTAACCAACCAATTCCGTATTCAGTTTCGCCAATTTTCTTTTTTAATAAAGAATATTTAACATCAAAAAATAAGTAGAATTTTTCGACTCTTGTTTTAAATAATTTTGCAGGAATAAAATGTCCTAATTCGTGAAGAATAATAAGTAAAGATAAACTCAATAGAAATTGAGAGAGTTTGATAACTATATCCATTTTGTATTTTTAGTTCTTAATTTAACGTACAAAAGTAACGTTTCTATTTTAATTTAGACCGCAAGATAATACTTAAGGTTTTAAATTCTTGTTAATAATTGGCCTTACTTTTCTATAAATTAAGTTAGGTTTTTTTCTCCGTTGATATATTAGTAACTTATTTGTTACCAATGTTACAATTGTCCTATTCTAATACTTTTAAAACTTATAGAAGGTAATAATAAGCAGTAATCATTTTAATTTCATACTTAATTAAAAAACGGGATTATTGTTAAGAAGTTAGTAAAAATATTTAGCAATTCTTAAAGTATTTCTTATTTGTATAACTTTTATATTTTAAATTATGAATTTTATTAAACAAATTGAAAGAATTAAAAAAATTCACAGGTTAATTAGTTCTGAAAAAACAGGTACTCCGGTTGTTTTTGCAAAAAAGTTATGTTTAAGTAGGAGTCAGATGTATAATGAACTGGAACTTATTAAAGAGCTAGATGCTCCAGTAAAGTATTGTAAAAAAAGAGAAAGTTTTTATTATGAAACTCCATTTGAGCTAATATTAAACTATTCTCTTAAGATCATTAAAGATGATGAATCTAAAGAAATATTTGGTGGTTCAAATCTCCGTCCAATTTTATTAGACGGAACTCTGATAAGTTTGCCATAACAAATAATTTCTCGAGAAAATGATTTGTTATAATGATTAATTAAACCTTTAAATTTTAAAATTATGGAATTAGTATTAGAAAATCAAGAGTTGGTTGAGTTGAATATTCAGGAAACATTCGAAATTGAGGGAGGAACATGGCCAGGTATCGGTTGGTGGATGGATTGTGGCTTTAGTTATGGCGGTCAACAAGAATTATTATGGTGTTAGATGCTTTTTAAGTCAAATATTGTTTTTGGGTTTAATTTTAATAAAAACTAAATTCAAAAGAATAATTTAAGTTAAAGCAGATTTTGATAATTATTCAAAATCTGCTTTATAGAAATAATTAACGAAGAAGATATGTCTCATTGATAACGAATCACATCTCCTAAGTAAAATTCAATCTTAAATATGAGTATTAATTAACAATTAAAATTATTTTATGCAAATTAAAAAAAATATTTATTACTTGCTTTATGCTATAGTACTTTTCATATTTCTCAGTATTTATGCGTTTGAGAAAGGGGTTGTTTTTGGTAAATTTTTAGCAAATTAAAGGCGTGAATTGTTTCTACAAAATCTTTGTTTGCATTATCGAATTTTATTAAGATTAAATGATTGCCGTATTCTATAAAAATATTTTATTTTTCGCGATATCATATTTTCTCCATTTTTATAATGATATGACGATATGTTGAAATTATAATACATTCATTTTTAGGTGTTTGGTGCTGGTTTTTGTGTTATTAGTCGTTACTGAAAAATGAAGTCAAAAGTTATAATGATGAATTTCAGTTAAAAGCATTATTATAACAATTATTGCACTGTTTATATTTAAGGATCTCAAATTAAATAAATTATGAATTTCAGTTCAGATCCATTAAACACTCTTGAAAATCTTATCTCAAAAAACAAGATAAAGAGTTTGTCGATATATTTTGTTGTTGTTTTAACAATCATAATTTTCTTGATTTTTCTACCAATAATAAAAGTAGACATTAGCAGTCAGAGTCGAGGTATTATTCGAAGCAAAACTGATAATGTCCCTGTTTCGGCAATTGTAAGTGGTAAAGTTATAACGGTTTCTATAAAAAATAATGTTGCGGTTACAAAGGGAGATACATTAATAATAATGTCAAAAGAAAATCTGGAAAATGATAAAGACTTACAAGATTCATTATCCAGTTCCGTTTTAGCATTACTTAATGATGTTAATAATTTATTACAAAATAAAACTTCATACTTATCCACATCTATTGCTAGAGAAGACATGTTTAAATTTCAGTCTGAAAAAAGGAACATCAAGGTAAAATTTCTCATGCACAAATTATATATGACCGAAACAAGATATTATATGATAAAGATATTTTAGCAAAAGCAGAATTTGAAAAATATGAATATGACTTACTTCTCGCCAAGCAATTATTAGAAAGCTATGTAAGTCAACAAAAATCGGCTTGGGAAAATCAGAAAATAGATTTAGAAGAACGTTTAAAAAATCTGAATGGAGCAGTTTCTAAAATAAATATAGAATCAAGCAATTATATTGTTTTGGCTCCTATTTCGGGAACTATAGAAAATTTTTCAGGTATTCAAAAAGGTTCTTTTATTAATGCCTCACAATCTATTGCTACGATTTCTGCGGCTGATCATCTTATTGTAGAAAATAATGTTTCTCCGGCTGATATTGGTTTAATTAAGAAAAACCAAAAAGTAAAATTTCAATTAGATGCTTTTAATTACAATCAATGGGGTTTACTGGAAGGAAAAGTAATTGACATCGATAGAAATATTACAATACAGGGCGAACACGCTTTTTTTAAAGTCCGTTGTGCTTTTAATTCTACAACGCTAAAATTAAAATCTGGTTATCAATCAAATGTTTCTAAGGGCATGACCTTAACTACAAGATATATAATAATCCGCAGAAGTTTATTCGATTTATTATTTGACAAAATGGATGATTGGTTAAACCCAAAACAATTATCAAATAACTATTAAATAAATGGCTTCAATAAAAATAAAACAACATGATATTCAAGATTGTGGCGCTGCTTGTTTAGCATCTATTGGAAACCATTTCAAAGTTAATTTACCTATAGCCAGAATTCGCCAGTATGCCAATACAGATAAACGAGGAACAAATGTGCTTGGTATTATTGAGGGAGCAGAGAAAATGGGCTTTACGGCAAAAGGCGTAAAAGGAGGTTTAGATTCTTTAAAAAAAATTCCTTTACCCGCAATTGCACATATTATTACAAAACAACAATTACATCATTATGTCGTAATTTATAGAGTTGCTAAAAGCAAAATCACGGTTATGGATCCGGGTTCTGGCAAAATGGAAGCTTATACTATTGAAGAGTTTCAAAAAATATGGTCAGGTGTGTTAGTTATTTTTGCACCCAATGATTATTTTAAAATATCAAATCAAAAAACTTCGTCAATTAAGAGATTTTGGAATTTAGTTCAACCTCACAAAGTTATTTTAATTCAAGCATTGATTGGTGCAATAGTTTTTACTATTTTGGGATTATCAATGTCTATTTATATTCAAAAAATAACTGATTATGTTTTGGTAGATGGTAATAGAAATTTACTTAATTTATTGAGTATATCCATGATATTCATTGTTTTACTTCAGTCTTATATTGGCTCTAAAAAAAGTATATTCGTAATGAAAACGGGCCAATTAATTGATGCCAAATTAATTCTCGGATATTATGAACATCTCTTGCATTTGCCACAACGCTTTTTCGATACCATGCAAATTGGCGAAATAACTTCGAGAATAAGCGATGCAGTAAAAATCCGATCATTTATAAACGAAGTCGCCATAGAAATGATCGTCAACATTTTTGTAGTATTCTTTTCATTTGTTTTAATGTTTACTTATTATTGGAAACTGGCTTTGGTTATTTTACTGGCGATTCCGTTTTATGCCTTGATATATTTTGTTTTAAATAAATTCAACAAAAAAGTTGAACGAAATATTATGGAGAAAACCGCTGAATTACAAACTCACTTAGTTGAAAGTATTACACATGTTAGAACAGTAAAAGAATTTGGAATTGAAGAGTTTTCAAATTTAAAAATAGAAAATAAATTTGTAGAGCTTTTATTTACAACTTATAAATCAGGCTTAAATGGGATTTTCGCTGGTACATCAACACAATTTATAGCCTCTGGATTTACAGTTATTTTAATGTGGATTGGTTCCGGTTATGTGATTGACAGATCTATCACTCCCGGAGAATTATTTTCTTTTTATGCTTTAATTGGTTATTTTACATCGCCCGTTGCTTCTTTAATCGGAATGAATAAAACGGCTCAAAATGCATTAATTGCTGCTGATAGGCTTTTTGAAATAATGGATTTGGAAAGAGAGGAAACGGAGAATAAAGTTGAATTAAAAAGTGAAAATGTAGGAGATATAAAATTCGAAAATGTTTCTTTTCGTTATGGATCAAGATTAGAAGTCTTTAAAAAATTCAATGCCACATTCAAAAAAAATCAGACAACTGCAATAGTAGGTGAAAGTGGTAGCGGAAAAACCACATTAATTTCACTTCTTCAAAATTTATACCCAATAAAAGAAGGAAAAATTTATATAGGTGAATTTGATGCTCAATTTATTCATTACCAAAGCCTAAGGAAGATTATTGGAGTGATTCCGCAACAACTTAATTTATTCTCTGGTAATATAATAGAGAATATTGCTTTAGGAGATTCATTTCCTGATATTCATAGAATTTTGGATCTTTCAAAACAATTAGGAATAACAGAATTTGTAGAAAAATTGCCAAATGGTTTTGAAACACAAATTGGCGAAAATGGAGCAATGCTTTCTGGAGGACAAAAACAGAGAATTGCAATAGCTAGAGCATTATATAAAAATCCGGAGATTTTATTAATGGATGAGGCAACAGCATCATTAGACACTAATTCGGAAAAAGTAGTAAAAGATGTAATAGATAATTTTAAAGCTCAAGGAAAAACAATAATAATTATTGCACATCGATTAAGTACAATTGCAAATGCTGATAAAATTTTAGTGATGAAAAGTGGAGAAATTGCTGAATCTGGGGGCCATCATAGCTTACTGGAAGAAAAAGGGGAGTACTATAATTTGTGGATCAAACAAAACTTGCTTTAAATGTTTGTTAATTAATAAACATTTAGATTTCTACTTTTGTATAGAAGCTTTAACTTTACTTTTTTAAACACTATCGTACTCAATAGGTAGTACAAAATCATTAAAAGTTACAATTATGGCGTCATTATTATTTTCTCCTCTTACTATAAAAAAAATCACTTTAAAAAACAGAATCGTTATTTCGCCTATGTGTCAATATTCAGCAATTGACGGATTTGCAAACAATTGGCATTTGGTACACTTGGGAAGTCGCGCTAGTGGCGGAGCAGGTTTAATTATTCAGGAAGCTACGGCAGTATCTCCGGAAGCCAGAATTTCACCGTCTGATTTGGGAATCTGGAAAGACGAACATATTCAGAAACTAAAAGAAATCAACGAATTTATTGTTTCTCAAAATTCAGTTCCCGGAATTCAATTGGCACACGCAGGACGTAAAGCAAGTGTTTCAATTCCGTGGGAAGGCAATAAAAAATTAGATTTCGGACAAGGCGGATGGCAAACCGTTTCTGCAAGTTCGATTCCGTATCATGAAGACGAACCATTTCTTCCGGAAACATTAGACGAAAACGGAATTCAAAAAGTAATTTCAGATTTTAAGGCTGCAACAAAAAGAGCTGTTGAAGCAGGTTATCAGGTGATGGAAATTCACGGAGCACACGGTTATTTATTACACCAGTTTTTATCTCCATTAACCAACATCAGAACGGATAAATATGGAGGAAGTTTCGAAAACAGAATCCGTTTTACGTTAGAAATTGTAGATGCTGTAAAATCAGAATGGCCGTCAAATTTGCCTTTAGTTGTCAGGATTTCTGCTACAGACTGGGCAGAAGGTGGTTGGAATCCGGAAGAATCTGTAAAACTTTCAGCAATATTAAAAGAAAAAGGAGTCGATTTAATCGATGTTTCTTCAGGCGGATTGGTTTCACACCAAAAAATTCCTGTTGGTCCGGGTTATCAGGTTTCTTTTGCAGAACAAATTAAAAAAGAAGCAAATATCTTAACAGGAGCAGTTGGTTTAATTACCGAAGCAAAACAAGCCGAGGAAATTTTAGAAAACAATCAGGCAGATTTAATTTTATTCGCGAGAGAATCGCTTAGAAATCCAAATTTACCTTTAGACTTTGCCAAAGAATTAAACGATGATATTCAATGGCCAAAACAATACGAACGCGCTAAGATTTAAATAGAATAAAAAAGGTTACCACGAATTTCACGAATTTTCACGAATTATATTGGGTTAAAATTGAATTAAAATTTGTGAAAATTCGTGAAATTCGTGGCAAAAAAAATCTTTTTAATAGTTTTAATCTGTGGCAAAACAAAATAAAACAAAATGCAAAAAATAAAAACAGCACTATTGTCATACGGAATGTCAGGAAAAGTTTTTCACGCTCCGTTTTTAGACATTCATCCGGGATTTGAATTATTAGGATCTTGGGAAAGAAGCAAAAAATTAATTCAGGTAGATTATCCAGCCGTAAAAAGTTATCCTTCAATCGAAGAATTATTAGCAGATGATGTTGATTTGGTAATCGTAAATACTCCGGTTGGGACACATTTTGAATATGCTAAAAAAGTTTTATTGGCTGGTAAACACGCCGTTGTAGAAAAAGCATTTACAACAACCGTTGCCGAAGCCGAAGAATTAGCTACAATTGCGAAAGAAAAAGGATTAAAATTAGCCGTTTTCCAGAACAGAAGATGGGACAGTGATTTTAAAACCGTTCAAAAAATAATTAGCGAAGGAACATTGGGCGATCTGGTCGAAGCTGAATTTCATTTTGACAGATACAATCCTTTATTGAGTCCAAAAGCACATAAAGAAACAGTAAATGATGGAGCAGGAATCCTGAAAGATTTAGGTCCGCATTTAATCGATCAGGCAGTTTGTTTATTTGGTTCACCAAAGTCAGTTTTTGGAGATATCCGTTACACCAGAGAAAATTCGTTAGTCGATGACTGGATCGATTTATTGCTGATTTATGATGATTTCAGAGTTAGGTTAAAGGCTGGTTTTTTTGTCAGAGAAGCAAATCCGGCTTATACGATTCACGGTAAAAAAGGATCTTTCTTAAAACCCCGTGGAGATGTTCAGGAAGATGAATTGAAACTAGGTAAAAAACCAAATTTAGAATCTTGGGGAACAGAATCTGAAACCTTAAAAGGACTTTTACATACTGAAATTGACGGAAAAGAAATCAGAGAAAAAATCCCAACACTTCAAGGAAATTATTTTTCGTTTTTTGATGGTGTTTATGAATCGATTGCAAATAATAAAAAAGAACCTGTTACAGCACAAGACGGTGTAAAAGTAATGCAGATTATAGAAGCTGCAATTGCAAGTCATACACAGCAAAAGGTAATTAATTTGTAGATAAAATTGTTCGTAGAGACGCACAGCAGTGCGTCTTTTTTTATGCGGACAGATAAAAAAACCTTAGCAACTTAGCATCTCAGAACCTTAGTCCCTTAAAAATAATCTTCGTCTCTTTGAACCTCAAAAACTAGCACCTTTAAAAAGAATTTATAAACATACAACGTTATAAATTGACGAACTAGTAGGGTAAGAGAGACTATAAGGTAGGTTTTTAGTACTTTTATACTATCAAATCTAAAAAGTATTATTTTGATCAGTTTCAATCCACTATCGTTATTTCAAACCAAAGGTAAAATCAAGAAAGTTTACAGGGAAGCAAAAGCCTCTTATTTAAACCGAATTCGCATTGCTGTGGGAATGTTTTATTTTGGAATGGGATTAAGTTTTGCAACCTGGGCAAGTAGAATTCCGGACATAAAAACCGCATTAAATTTATCCGAAGGTGATTTGGGTTCTATTCTTTTTGCCCTGCCAATGGGGCAATTAATTATTATGCCTTTTTCAGGAAAGATGGTTACCAAATTTGGGAGTCACAGGATTCTGGTTTTCTCATTAATAATGTATGTTTTATGTTTGGCAAATTTAGGATTAGCAACATCAGCCCTGCAATTATCCCTTGGATTATTTCTTTTTGGGATTTTTGGAAATTTAGCTAACATTGCTGTTAACACACAAGGTGTTTATACCGAGGTACTTTTCAAGAAAACGATCATGTCTTCTTTTCACGGTATGTGGAGTTTTGCCGGATTCACCGGAGCTTTGGTTGGTTTAGGAATGCTAACTTTAAAACTGACACCTTTTCATCATTTCTTAATTGTTGGCGGAATTGTGTTACTAATGGTTGCTTTTAACTTTAAATTTTTGGTCAAAGCCAAAGAAAAAATAAAACATAAAACTTCTGAAAAGAAAAAGCTTTTTGTAAAACCGGACAGCGCATTAATATGGCTTGGTGTAATAGGTTTTTGCAGTATGGCGAGCGAAGGTGTAATGTTTGACTGGAGCGGTGTTTACTTTAAAGACATTGTAAAAGCGCCCGGTGCTTTAGTGATTTTAGGATATACTTCATTCATGATTATGATGGCTGGCGGAAGATTCTTAGGTGACGGAATGATTAATAAATTTGGCCGCGAACGTGTTATGCAAATTAGTGGAGTTATGATTTCTGCCGGACTTTTTACCGCAGTTTTTCTACCTTATATTATACCCTGTACAATAGCTTTTATGCTTGTTGGTTTAGGAGTTGCTACAATTGTGCCTACTGTTTATAGTATGGCAGGTAAAAATCCAACTGTTCCTCCTGGAGAAGCTCTAACAATTGTTTCGAGTGTAAGTTTCCTTGGTTTCTTAATGGGACCTCCTGTTATTGGGCATATTGCAGAAAGTTTCGGACTTCAGTTTTCTTTTGCCTTTATCGGAATATTTGGTGTGCTGATTGCTTTTATGGTTTCTAAAATTAGAACTACTGAATAAAAAACAATCCCAACGGTTTAAAGTTCAAAGCTCTTAATAAATACGTGTGTCATTTCGACGAAGGAGAAATCTTCGTAAGTAACTCGACAATGATAAGCGATATTCTATATTTAATTTCTAGTGTGATTTCTCCTTCGTCGAAATGACATGAAATGAGGAAAAATCATTTTAATTCTTCTAATTTAAACAAATAAAACATTCTGAGTTTACCAAGATTAATTAAGCAATAATTAGAAAAGAGTTGTTTTTATTAATAAGTAATTAACAAGAAATTTCTTTTATATTGTTTTTTGTCTATATTTGAATTTTGAAAATTTAGTCTCGAATTAAATACAAATTAACCACTACAGTCTTTTTCCAAAGACCAATTTTATCTTTTGATGTAAGAATTTAAAATGTTTTGAAAGTCAAAGCAGTTTAATCTGAAAATTATTGATCAAAGTAAATTGGCTTTTCATGAGAAAAAAATACGCACTTCTTTTTATTATATTGTCTTTTGGAATTGCTTTTGCACAACAAAAAACTACTTTTTCAGGAATAGTAATCGATGCAAAAACACAAACTCCCCTGGAAAATATTGTGGTAAGTATTCAGAATTCTTCTATCACACAACTTACCAATACAAGCGGAAAATTCGAATTACATTCTTCTATACAAGGAGAACAATTATTGCTATTGCACAGTCAGGGATATAAAGATTTACTTTTAAAAATAAATTCAAATTCAGAGCAAATTGTAAATCTCGGGATATTGCAATTAGAAGATAATTTCTCTCTTGATATTCCTGCGGCTTTAATCACACTACTTGACAGTGATTTATCAGATGATAATAGCTCCTCAGAAATGACTTCCGGACTTTTGCAATCTTCAAAAGATGCTTTTATGCAAGCTTCAGCTTTTAATTGGGGGCAGGCGAGATTTAGGGTTCGTGGTTTAGACAGCGAAAACGGAACCACAATGCTCAACGGTATGATCATGAATAAAATTTATGACGGAAGACCACAATGGAGCAACTGGGGAGGTTTGAATGATGTGCTTCGAAATCAGGAATTTTCTGTTGGAGCAGCAGCTTCAAATTACACTTTTGGCGGGATACTGGGAACACAGCAAATTTCGACTCGGGCTTCGTCATACAGAAAAGGAGGAAAGCTTACTTTTTCAGCAAGTAATACCACTTATAACTGGCGTGCCAATGCAACATATGTTTCCGGAATGAATTCTAAAGGTTGGGCTTATGTAATTTCAGCAGGTAAACGTTTAGGGAATGAAGGTTATTTTGAAGGAACCAGTTTTGATGCAGAATCGTTTTTTTTTAGTTTGGAAAAGAAATTAAGCAATAGGCATTCTTTAAATTTTACAGGATTTTATACACCAAGTTCCAGAGGAAAAAATTCAGCAAATACGAATGAAGTAACACAATTAACCAACGAAAAATACAATTCGTACTGGGGTTATCAAAATGGTGAAAAACGAAATGCCAGAGTAAAAAAAGTCGAAGAACCTCTAGCAATGCTGAATCATTATTTTAAGATAAATGAAAAAGCAAACCTTAATTCTACTGTAATGTATCAGTTTGGAAAAGTAGGAAACAGTACGATTGATTATCAAAATGCAAATAGTCCGGATCCTGTTTACTATCGAAAACTACCAAGTTATTATACCTCGCTTTACGGAAAAGATATTGGAGAATCTTCTGGGAATTTTAGTCCGGATTATGGGAGTGCACAACAAAACAAAACGCTATTTCTTGAAAACCCACAAATTAATTGGGATGCACTCTATCAGGCGAATCAGAAACCAATATTAAATTCTGATGGAAAAATTACAGCTTATCAGCCTTCTCAAAGTCATTATGTTGTATATGAGGACAGAACAGATGATAAAACTTTTTCGGCTAATTCAAATTTAAATATTCAAATAACAGAAAATAGCAGTTTTGATGGCGGAGTAACTTTTCGGAATTTAAAATCACATCAATTTCAATATCTTTTAGATTTACTGGGAGGAGAATATTTTGTAGATATTGATGCATTTTATAGTGGGGATCAAGCCCAATCTGATCTGCAAAATCCAAATCGCCAAGTAAAAAAAGGAGATGTTTACGGATACAATTACAATTTACTGGCTACAACAATTGATGCTTTTACACAGTTTAAATTTAATTATAACAAGGTAGATTTTTATATAGGACAATCCTATTCGGTTTCAAATTATCAAAGACAAGGGATATATCAAAACGGAATCTATTCGACAAGTTCTCTAGGTAAAAGCCAAAAAGTAAATTTTGAAAATTTTGGTTTCAAAGGAGGTTTTACCTATAAAATTTCAGGGAAACAATGGCTGTTTTTTAACGGAATGCATCTTACAAGAGCACCATCCCTTCGAAATACTTTTGCAAATTCCCGTTTAAATAATTCAGTTGTTGACGGAATTGAAAATGAAAATATCACCAGTGCCGAAGGTAATTATGTCTTTCGTTCCCCCAAACTTAAAATTCGCACAACGGTTTATTATACTTTGATTAAAAACACTACTAAAACTTCTTTCTTTTATGCAGAAGGAATTTTTGACAGAGGTGCAAGTTATAATAATACAGATGCATTTGTCAGTCAGACTTTAACAAACTTAGATAAGAAGAATATTGGAGCCGAATTAAGTTTTGAATATCAAATTTCATCTACCATAAAATCTACTATGTCTGTTGCTTACGGTAATTATACCTACAATAGCAATCCAAATGTTTCGATTACAAACGATGCAAATTCGGCAAAAGGGGATACACAAACCACTTTTGATTTTGGAGAATCGTATCTTAAAAATTATAAACAATCCGGAATGCCACAACAGGCTTATTCGTTTGGATTAGAATATCGGGATCCAAAATATTGGTGGTTGGGAGCAAATATCAATTACATGACAGAAAGTTATATTGATGTTTCGCCTATTGCCAGAACAGCTCGTTTTTATAAAAATCCAATTAGTGGTTTGGTTTTTCCTGAAGCAACAGAAGACAGGGCTGCGGCTTTGTTAAAACAGGAAAAATTTGATCCCATTTCATTACTAAATATTACAGGAGGTAAATCCTGGCGTATATCCGGAAAATACATTGGACTTTTCGCGAGTATAAATAATGTTCTGAATCTTACTTATAAAACCGGAGGTTTTGAACAAGCCCGAAATGCAAATTTCAGGGCACTTAATCAGGATGTCTCAAGTCAAACGCCATCATTTGGTCCCAAATATTTTTACGGTTACGGAAGAACTTATTTCGTAAATCTTACTATTAGTTTATAAATTTTTAAAACACATTGTAATGAAAAATAAAACCATAATTACCTTTTATGCCTTCATATTATTCCTTTTTTATAGTTGTAATAACGAAGTTGAAATTCCAAAATTAGAATGTACACAACCTGATTTAGCAGTAAACCAAATCGTTCAAAAAGTTAAGGATCTTTCAGGCTCGGTTCCGAAGCAATATAATTACAATGATATAATTGAAGCCTATGTTGTGTCCAGTGATGAAGGAGGAAATTTTTTTAAGGCAATTTCTTTTCAAACAATAGCAACAGATAAAACACCAGCAATTGGTTTCAGTGTTCCTGTTGATGTTTCGAACACGTACATTGATTTTCGTATTGGAAATAAAGTTTACATAAAACTTAAAGATCAATTTACAGACTTATATTTTGGAAGTTTAAGAGTTGGAAGTTTATATGTAAGTAATGCCGGTGATCCAACAATTGGCAGGGTATCGCAAAATGATTATAAAAACGTCCTGAATGCTTCGTGTATGGTTATTGATGAAAACCAATTAGTTAAGTCTGTTTCGATTGAAGAAGCATTAAACGATAATCGCTTAAATACTTTGATAGAGTTAACAGATGTTCAATTTACCGAAGAAGCAATTGGTCGTCATTATTTTGAAGAGTCAAATAATGTGGGAGGTTCAACGAATTGGAATTTGCGCGACAAAACTGGGAATCAGATAATTTTTAGAACTAGCAGTTATGCCAGCTTTGCAGATAATATTGTGCCACAAGGAAGCGGAAAAGTGAGAGGAATAGTGACGAAATTTGGATCAGATTATCAAATGATGATCCGGTCAGAAAAAGATTTAATAATGAACGGAAAAAGAACTGTTCCGTTTTTTGCAGAAGACTTTCAATCCGTAAAAAACAATGTGAATTTTGCCCTTCCGGGTTGGAGCAACATTGTCGAAAAAGCTTCTAAAATATGGAAAAGCATGTTGTATGCCGGAAATGGTTATGCAGAATTTAATACCACAAGTACAACTGCTGCAGAAAATATCGCTTGGTTAGTTACTCCCAAAATAAATATGAGCAATTATAAAAATGCAGTATTGTCTTTTAGAAGTGCGCAGCATGATTTAAAAGTTGATTCACCATTAAATTCTCTTGAAATTTATGTGTCGACTAATTTTGACGGATCAAGTGTTACCAAAGCAAAATGGACAAAATTACAAGCAAATTTACCTTCATTGTCAACGCCAACGCGTCAGTTTATAAGTTCAGGAGGAATAGACTTATCTGCTTATTCAGGGAATATTCATATCGCATTTAAATATATAGGATCAGGAAAAGACAAAACGCTTAATGGAGCATTTATGGTTGATGATGTTAAAATTTTTGGAGAAAATTAAAGTATGTTATTTTTAAAAATGAAATTAAAGTGCTGATTTTTAGATGATAATTTAATAGTGTATTGTTTTTAAGATTTAAAGTGTTAAAATTTAATTGAATTTTGTATTTTGGTCACCCCAAATCGATACAAAAACTATGAAAACCTACTTTATCGCCATCATAATGATGGTTTTTCCATTCTTGTTGCACAGCCAGGATCAAAATGCTCCTGTAAGATTAAAACAAATCAACATTGTAAAAACAAATTACCAGAACTCTAAAGATGGTGAAATTGTAAACAAAACCGTTGTATTTAAAGACGGAAAAATACTAACCATTACTACTTCTGATGTTGTTCAGCATTTTTTTTACAACACAAAAGGATTACTGGATATGACCGTAAAAGACAAAGTTGGAAGCGACTGGAAAGAAGTCGTAAACTACTCTTATGATGCGGATAATAACATTACAAAATTTGTAAAAAAATACCAGGAAGGTAATGACTATATTACAAAAACAGTAACTTTTGGTTATGAAGGTGCAAGAGTAAAAGTAATTACCAAAAAAAGCACCAATCACCAGAATATTGTTGATGATGTTGAATATATTGTCGAGAATGGTATAATTGTAAGACGTACGACAAGAGATCGAAACAAAGCAATAATTGGTAAAATTGAATATGTTTATATCAATGATAATGTTGCCAAACACAAAGGTTTAGTTGGTGATAAAATATCTAAAACGTATACTTTTGACGATAAAAAATCAGTAGATGCTTTAATTGTTCAGAGTTTATTTGGAGATAATTATAAAGTAATTGTACCAATGATTTCTTATCATGAAGATGAATTTAGTTTTGAAGCAATATCATATAATAACGAAATGAATTTTAGTCCGTCATCAGCTGTATTAGTTGCTGTGAGCAGAAAATTCAAATACAATAAATTAAACTATCCAATTTCTTGCTCGCAAGTTGAAGAAAACGGAATTGTAAAAACAGAAAAGACTTTTATTTACGAATAAATCTACTTTTTTAAAGTATTTCAAACCATTTAAAAATTAAGTTATATTGAGATTAAACTCTTAATATTCTTAATTTTTAAATGGTTTCTTATTTGATATAAACACTAATTTCTTAAATAGAACTTAAAAACAAAATTCTATAAGCGTTAGTACCTTACAAATCATTAAATTTGCACCTTATTCAAAGCTATGTTAGAAAAAGAAATTATCAATTTTGAGAGAACTGCCATTGTTGGTATTGTAACTCAAAATCAAAGTGAAGAAAAACTTAATGAATATCTTGATGAATTAGAGTTTTTGACTTTTACCGCAGGAGGTGAAGTTATTAAACGTTTTTCTCAAAAAATGGAACGCCCAAATCCTAAGACTTTTGTTGGAACAGGGAAAATAGAAGAAATCAATCTTTTTGTAAAAGAAAACGACATATCGACTTTAGTCTTTGATGATGAATTATCACCATCACAACAAAAAAATATCTCTAAAATTATAGATTGTAAAATCTTAGACAGAACGCACCTTATCCTGGATATTTTTGCACAAAGAGCTGAAACTTCTTATGCAAGAACGCAGGTAGAGTTGGCTCAATGTCAATATTTACTGCCTAGACTTTCTGGTATGTGGACTCACCTTGAACGTCAAAAAGGAGGTATTGGAATGCGTGGACCCGGAGAAACTGAAATTGAAACAGACAGACGTATCGTTCGTGATCGAATTGCTCTTCTGAAAGAGAAAATAAAAACGATTGACAAACAAATGGGTGTTCAGCGTAGTAATCGTGGTGCGATGGTTCGTGTAGCTTTAGTAGGCTATACAAACGTTGGGAAATCTACATTGATGAATGCTGTAGGTAAAAGTGATGTTTTTGTAGAGAATAAATTATTCGCAACATTAGATACAACGGTTCGAAAAGTGGTAATTAAAAATCTACCTTTTTTGCTTTCAGATACTGTAGGTTTTATTAGAAAACTGCCAACTCAATTGGTAGATTCATTTAAAAGTACATTAGATGAGGTTCGTGAAGCTGATTTATTGTTGCATGTTGTAGATATTTCGCATCCTGATTTTGAAGATCATATCGAATCTGTAAATCAAACTTTGTTAGAAATCAAGAGTAATGATAAGCCAATGATCATGGTTTTTAATAAAATTGACGCCTATAAACATTTGACAATTGATGAAGATGATTTGATTACCGAGAAAACAAGAAGACATTATACACTTGAGGAATGGAAACAGACCTGGATGAGTAATGTTGGTCAGAATAAAGCATTGTTTATTTCGGCTACACAAAAAGAAAACTTTGAAGAGTTTAGAGAAATAGTTTACGAAGCAGTTCGTCAGATTCATATCACGAGATTTCCTTACAATAAGTTTTTGTATCCGGATTATAAAGATGCAATCGAAAAAGAAGAAGAACAAGATGAAGAATAAATAGGGATTTTTACCGCAAAGAGCGCAAAGATTTTATATTAAAAGTATCTCATAAAACACAAAGTTCGCAAAGCTAAATCTACATATAGCTTTGCGAACTTTGTGTTTATTAAGCGCAATCTAAGAAAAGACTTTTGCGTTCTTTGCGGTAAAATACAGCTTCAAATTAAAATCCAAAATTAATCCCTAAACCAAATACTTCTCTAGTTTGAAACCCTTTAAAGGCATTGTCGTCATAAATAGCCTGGAAGGATAAATTGGCAGATAAAAATTTGTTTACTTTCATGATTATATTCAATGAGTAATTAATATCTACATTTTGAGGATCTTCTAAGTAATTAGAATATAAGTTTAATGTGTTTTCAGCAGTTACATTGGTCATAATGGCTAATTTGTAATAAACAGATGCATAGAAACCCAATTCATAACGCATCGTTTTATTGGCGTCTACACCAAAATAATCCCCGTCGACGTACGGTAAACCGGTTGCCTGATCAATTCCTGAAGTATAAGCACCATCTACAAAAGTAAATTTAGAAGTTAATGGTGCAAAATTTATTTTTAGATTATCATCTTTTGTCCAGTAAATACCAGGACCTGTAGTAAGATATCCCGGAGACATGAATTGAGTATTTTCGGTTCTGATCTCTTTACCGTTCTCATCTTTACCATATAAATAACCCGTTGAAAATTGAGTTCTGAAATTCAGGAAATAAGAGTAATACCATTGTCCGAAAGCTTTTTTTCCAAAAATGGAATTGAATTCCAGACGGTCATCAGTCTTTTTTTCATAGTCGGCATTTTTAGTTTGTAAAAGTCCGTAAGATGCTAAAACTTTATTGTCCCAGGTAATATCGTCTTTTTTGTAATTGAAATCGTAGTTGATTCCCAGCGTTCCTGAGAAACTATCTTCACCTCCGGCAATCCAATTATTAAAACTGGACTGATTTAATAAAAGAGAAACAGTTCCTTTTGCTTTCCAGCCTTCATCCTCGATTGTATCGTTTATTTTTTTTACTGCTTTTTCAGTATTCTGAATTAATTCTTTTTCTGAATTTTGGGCTTGAACAAAAGTTACGTTCGCTAAAATAAAAAGTAATAACGTTAGCTTTCTCATGGTATGTAGTTTAAAATGTGTAAGAACAAATATACTAAAAACCGTTAAAAGGTTAGGGATTTATGGGTGTAAAAGAAAGTTATTTCTTAGATTCTTTGTATAAAGGTACTGCTGAACAAGCTTCACCATACATTATACTTCTTGCAAAAGGCTGAAGGTAAGTTGCTGCTAAAATATACGCACGGGTTGGAACCGGTTTTTTAGAACAGCCCTTTACAATTACAGGTTTATTTTTGTATTCAGCGTAATCAAGTTTGCTTAAAATTTCCTCATATAAACTTGCGTCTAAATCTTCGATGGTTCCGTTTACCACTTTTTTTGCATAAGGCGCCAATTGTATCGCAACTAAAATAGTAGACCAAGCGGGAACTATAGCATCTGTACTGCAATTTATAGCAACATATTGATCCTGATATTGTGACCAATCATGATTTTTTAAATGCTCTCTAAAGTCTTTTTCTTTTAATAGAAAACCTTCTAAAAGCCATTGTGAAATATCTATTTGTACCCGAATTCCCTTTGGATAATAATCCTCCAGATCAAATACTTCTAATGCACTATTGGCAACTTTATTGATGATTTCTTCCATAGTTATTAGTGTTCAGTCACAGTTTACAGTCGCAGTTGCACACTACTGCGACTGTAAACTGTATACTTTTATTAAAGCATTCCTAATTCTAATTTTGCTTCTTCGCTCATTAAATCTTTACTCCAAGGCGGATCAAAAGTAATTTCAACGTCAACCTCTTTTATGTTTTCGATTGTTTTTACTTTTTCTTCTACTTCTCTTGGTAAGCTTTCTGCAACCGGACAGTTAGGAGATGTTAGTGTCATCAGGATTTTTACTTCGTAATCTGTATTTACCATTACGTCATAAATCAATCCTAATTCATAAATATCTACAGGAATCTCCGGATCGTAAATGCTCTTTAAAACTTTTACAATTGATTCTCCTAATTCGTTTGTGTCTATTTCTTGTTCCATTTTTTTGTTTTTGTATTTTTTTTCGCCACGAATTTCACAAATTTCCCGAATTAATCATTTCGTATGATTAACAAAAATTCGTGCAAAAGAAATTTAGTTTTTATTTTTTGTGTCAAAAGCCAAAGCGTACATTTTGATATTTTTAATCATCGAAACCAATCCGTTTGCGCGAGTTGCTGATAAATGTTCTTTTAAACCTATTTCATCAATAAATTCAGTATCTGCATTTATGATATCTTCTGCTTTTTGATTAGAGAAAGCACGAATTAAAATGGCGATAATTCCTTTGGTTAGAATTGCATCACTATCTGCAGTAAATACAATTTTATCGTCATTTTGTTCACCTTGTAACCAAACTTTCGATTGACAGCCTTTGATTAAATTTTCTTCTGTTTTGTATTCTTCTTTAATCAACGGAAGGCTTTTCCCTAATTCAATGATGTACTCATAACGTTGCATCCAGTCATCAAACATCGAAAATTCGTCGATTATTTCGTTTTGTATTTCTTTTATTGTCATAATTATTCTTTAGTAAAACTAACCAGCAAATTTACCAATTTTTCTATTTCCTTTGGGGGAGTACCATTGTCGAAACCCAAGGTTTCATAAGTTTGCTGATCCTTAGTAATCTTTAAATTTGCAATTGCAGCACCGTCGTAAAAACGTTTTTCTGTTGGGGCTTTTAAAGTTTTAATACTTTCCAGGTCAATTTTCGCAAATTCGGCTACAATCTGTTTCCATTTTGCATCTTCTATTTTGCTTTCTATTGGTTCAGTATTTTTGCCATTTATAACTGAAACTGTTTTGTTTTGAACAATTATCTTTTTATAAAAGCCACGTGAAACTGCAGAATATTCCATTTGTGTTGCTGTCATATCAGTAGTTTTTTGGCTTGAGCAACTTGTTGCAATGAAGATCGTTAAGAGTAATAAAGATAGTGTTCTCATAGTTTTTTTAGCTTAACATAGTTTTTGCCTTTTTAACGGCTTCAACCATTATGTCAATTTCTTCTATTGTATTGTAAAAAGAAAATGAAGCACGAATGGTTCCGGGAATGCAGAAAAAGTTCATAATGGGTTGTGCGCAATGATGTCCTGTTCTAACCGCAATTCCTAATTTATCGATAATTGAACCAATATCGTAAGGATGAATTCCGTCAATATTAAACGAAACTACAGAAGCTTTATTTTTTCCGGTTCCGTAAATTTTTAAACCTTCAATTTCCAGTAAACGTTTTGTAGCGTGTTCTAATAATTTCTCTTCTTGTTCCTGAATGTTTTGAAAACCTATATTATTTAGATAGTCAACGGCAGTTCCTAAAACAATTCCGCCAGCGATATTTGGCGTTCCGGCTTCAAATTTATGAGGAAGATCAGCATAAGTTGTTTTCTCGAAAGTGACTTCCTTGATCATTTCGCCACCGCCTTGATATGGAGGTAATTTATTTAACCAACCTTCTTTTCCGTATAAAATTCCAGTTCCGGTTGGACCGCACATTTTATGTCCTGAAAAAGCATAAAAATCACAATCTAAATCTTGAACATCCGGTTTTAAATGCGGAACAGCCTGTGCGCCATCAATTAAAACTGCAGCGCCCACAGCATGTGCTTTTTCGATAATATATTTGATAGGATTAATGATCCCTAATGCGTTCGAAATATGATTTACAGTTACAACTTTAGTTTTTTCTGAAAGCAAAGCGTCAAAAGCATCCATAATCAGTTCACCATTTTCATCCATCGGAATTACTTTAAGAGTGGCTCCGGTTTTTTCGCATAACATTTGCCAAGGCACAATATTACTATGATGTTCTAAAGAGGAAACAATTACTTCGTCGCCAGGTTTTAAAATTGAAGCAAAACCATTGGTTACTAAATTGATTCCGTGCGTTGTTCCCGAAGTAAAGAGTACTTCGTGTGAGAACTTAGCATTAATATGATGCTGGATTTTGACTCTTGAAATCTCGTAAGCATCAGTTGCTAATTGACTTAAAGTGTGTACTCCACGGTGAATATTGGCATTTATTTCCTGGTAATATTTCGCCTCAGCATCGATCACAATTTGTGGTTTTTGTGATGTTGCTCCGTTGTCGAAATAAACTAAAGGTTTTCCGTTTACTTTTTCCGAAAGTATCGGAAAATCAGCTCTTATTTTTTGGATGTCTAACATGTCTTATTTAGAAAAATTCTATTTACAAAAGTACTAAAACTAAATTGGTTTATCCACCAAAACTATAATTTCCTTTTATGGCGCTATCAATAGAAGATTTGAAAATCAATTCTGTAAAATTTGATAGTATTTATAAATTATTGAAATTCAAAATAGGAGTTCGATCCTAAAATGTTGATGATAAAATATTTATATTGCAGTAAAAAACACCTCTTTAGAATATGAAAAAAATCATCAAGTTACTTGCACTTGTTTTGTTAATCGTAGTTCTTTATTTTGGATTTACAACTTATCCAAAGCTGGAATTAATTTCTGGCTTTTCGGCCAAAAGTATTGCTTCAGGACATTTCTTAGACAATAGATCGAAAGAATTGATCGAAAAATCAGATAATGACATTCCGTTAATGGATTTGGCAACCAATACAATTGATGAGGCAGGAAAGTTTGCAACATCTGCCGTTTATGGCTTAAAAGAAAGAAAAGCAATTTATCGTGAAGGTTTAGGAGCGACTTTAATTGATGATGATTATGATATTTCGAAACCTTATTTGCTTCCTAAACGTACTAAATTAATCAATAATTTTCCTTTTCCTTACGGAAATAACGAACCAAAAGACACCTTGTTTTCGACTGTAGATTATTCGAAATTGAATAAAGCAATTGATGATTCTTTTGATAAAAACGGAGGGAAATTAAAACGTACACGTGCAGTAATAGTTTTGTATAAAGATAAATTAATAGGTGAAAAATACGACACAGGATTTAACAAAGACAGTAAGATTTTGGGCTGGTCGATGACAAAAAGTATTACCAGTTCAGCTTTTGGAGTTTTAGCAAAACAAGGAAAAATTGACATTTATAAACCTGCTCCAATTGCCGAATGGAAAAATGACGATCGTAAAATTATTACCATAAACGATTTGCTGCACATGAATTCAGGATTAGAATGGGAAGAAAATTACAGTAAAATTTGCGATGCAACAATAATGCTTTTTCAATCTGGAGATATGGCAAAAGTGCAACGTGAAAAGCCAGCTCAGTTTAAACCCAACACACATTGGAATTATTCTTCCGGAACAACCAATTTATTGTCAGGAATTTTAAGAAGCCAATTTAAAACCCAACAAGAATATCTTGATTTTTGGTACGGCGCTGTAATTGATAAAATCGGAATGAATTCGATGATCGTAGAGCAAGATATGACGGGAACTTTTGTAGGTTCTTCCTATGCTTGGGCAACAGCTCGGGATTGGTCTAAATTTGGATTGTTATACCTTCATAAAGGAAACTGGAACGGAGAGCAAATTCTGGATGAAAGCTGGGTAAAATATTCTGCAACACCCACAAATACTTCTAAAGGAGCTTATGGAGCACAATTTTGGCTAAACGCAGGAGGGAAATTTCCAGATGTTCCGCGTGATATGTTTTATTGCAGCGGATATCAAGGACAAATGGTGGCGATTATTCCGTCTCTTGATATGGTAATTGTGAGAATGGGACTTAAGGAAGAAGATCAGGGATTTGATTTTAATGGGTTTTTGAAGGGGATAATTTCTTCGGTTAAGAAATAGTTTATATACAGAAAACCCGACAGGTTTTTAAAACCTGTCGGGTTTGAATATAGTATTAAATAGAATTTTTTACAAATCAAATCCTAAATTCACGCCTAATTTCATGGCAATGATTTTAGTAATTCTTTGTTTTAATTCTGGTATTTTAATGCTTTCGATAACGGCGTTCGAGAATGCGTACATCAATAAAGCTTTAGCTTCTTTTTTAGGGATTCCACGAGATTGCATGTAGAACATTGCAGTTTCGTCAAGTTGTCCAACAGTACAACCGTGAGAACATTTTACGTCGTCAGCAAAAATTTCTAATTGTGGTTTTGCATTGATAGTAGCTTTGTCACTCAATAAAATATTATTACTTTTTTGGAAAGCATTTGTTTTTTGAGCTTCTTTATTTACTAGAATTTTTCCGTTGAAAACTCCCGTTGAACGGTCAGAGAAAATTCCTTTATAATCCTGAAAACTCTCGCAGTTTGGTTGTGCGTGGTTTACCAAAGTATAATGATCGACGTGTTGTTTGTCGTTTAGAATTGAAATTCCGTTAAGCGTACTTGTCAATCTTTCACCAAAGTGATAAAAGTTTAAGTTGTTACGAGTAAGATTTCCACCAAACGAAAATGTATGCACATAAGCATGACTTTCCTGTTGTTGAGAAACGTAAGTATTGTCAATTAAATTAGCTTCGCTATTATCGTTTTGAATTTTGTAATAGTCAACAATCGCACGTTTTTGAGTAAAAATCTCTGTAACCGAATTGGTTAAAACCGGATTTTCGTTCAAACTTTGGTGACGCTCGATAATCTGAACATGTGAATTTTCACCCACAATAACCAAATTTCTTGGCTGAACCATTAATGCAGCTTCGTTTCCTGTTGAGAAATACATGATCTCAATAGGTTTATCTGCAACTTTCTTTTGTGGAATATTGATAAAAGCACCTTCACTTGCAAATGCAGTATTCAATGAAGTTAAACTATCATCTTTACTTGCGATTTGATTGAAGTACGTATCAATAATCATTTTATATTTTGGTTTGGTCAATGCCGATGACATCAAGCAAACATCGATTCCGTCATGTGTAGTAGAAGACAAATGCGAACTGAAAACACCATCGATAAATACTAATTTATAGGTGTCGATTTCGTGTAAAAAGTATTTTTTTACCTGATTAAATTCGATTGCATTTTCTTGCTTAGGAAAAACCGTAAAGTCATTTTTTAAGATGGCGTTTAACGATGTATATTTCCAAGCTTCTTCTTTTTTGGTTGGGAAACCTTTATTTTCGAAGTTTTTTAAGGCATTTGTGCGTATGTCATGTAAATCTGAATGTACATCGACACGCTCTTCAAAAGCCATAAAAGACGATACTAATTTTTCTTTTAAATCCATTTTCTTGTTTGTTTCCTTCGGAGTTTCAGGTTTCAAGTTTCAGGTTGCTTATTGAAACTTAACTCCTTTGAATCCATATTGTTTCAGGTTTAAAGTTTCAGGATTTTCTACTGAAACTTATTTCCTTTGAAATCTTTTTTATTAAGGTAAGTGATAAAGTTTTTTATTTTACCTCTTAAATTTTCGTAATCTTTTTTTAAAGCTTCAAATTTTTGTTCTGAAATATATTCAAAATCAAAAACTCTATAAAGTTGAGATCTTGTTTCTCCTGCAGAGCCTTTTGCTATTGATAAAAATTGTCGAAATTCTAAATTTCCATCTCTTTCAAAACCTTCAGCAATATTATCCATCACTGATCCAGAAGAAGCTTTTATTTGATTTTTAAATCTGAAATCTGATTTTAATTCTGTTTCAATTGCAATTGAATGAACTTCTTTTGCTAATCGTCGAGCTTCTTTCCAGATTTCCAAATCTTCAAATCGAGTTATAGTTGCCATGTTTTATCTTAATTAAGTTTAAACCTACAAATGTAGCTCAACTTGAAACTAAACAAACATGAAACCTGAAACTAAAATTTAGTTCTCCGCTTTAATCCAGTCGTATCCTTTTTCTTCCAGTTCGTAAGCCAATTCTTTTCCTCCAGATTTTACGATTCTTCCGTTGTAAAGAACGTGAACAAAATCCGGAACAATATAGTCTAACAAACGTTGGTAGTGTGTGATAACGATAATTGCGTTTTTCTCGCTTTTCAATTTGTTAACTCCGTTAGCAACAATTCTTAGGGCATCGATATCAAGACCAGAATCGGTTTCGTCAAGGATGGCTAATTTTGGCTCTAACATTGCCATTTGAAAAATCTCGTTTCTTTTTTTCTCTCCTCCTGAAAAACCTTCGTTTAAAGAACGAGATAAAAATTTACGGTCGATTTCTAATAATTCAGATTTCTCACGAATTACTTTTAGCATTTCATTCGCAGGCATTTCGGCTTCACCGTTTGCTTTACGAGTTTCGTTGATCGCAGTTTTCATGAAGTTCGTTACACTTACTCCAGGAATTTCTACAGGATATTGAAAAGAAAGGAAAACTCCTTTGTGTGCTCTTTCTTCAGGAGCAAGATCAGCAAGATCTTCTCCGTCAAGGAAAACTTGTCCGTCAGTAACTTCGTAGTTTTCATTTCCGGCAATTACAGCCGAAAGTGTACTTTTTCCAGAACCGTTTGGTCCCATGATAGCGTGTACTTCGCCAGCTTTAACTTCTATATTAATTCCTTTCAGGATTTCTTTATCACCAATTGAGGCGTGAAGGTTTTTTATTGATAACATTGTTTTTTTTATTTTATATAAATGTCAATTCTATTTTTGTTGTTTGGTTTAGGATATTGGCATTAAAATGCGCGTGTCCTAAATATTCCATGCCTAAATAATCGGCTGATTTTTTGAAAGGAATGTAAAAACTTTCTTCAATTTCATTATCGTGTGAATTTGATATCACACCAATTTTCTTTCCTCTGAGTTTTCTTCCGGTTTCTTTTTCAATTCGGAGTAAATCCGAAAACCGATCAAAGAAAACCTTCATTATTCCACTCATATTATACCAATATATTGGCGTTGCAAAAATTAAAGTGTCGTAATTTTCAAGTATTCCTTTTATCAAGGGCAAAAAATCATCTTCTCTGTTTTTGCTTTCGTAATCGTAATAAGAAATATTAAAATCACTTAGATCAATTACCTCTATTCCGTGTTCTTTAGAAATCTCGTCTACAATTTTGGTTGTATTTCCGTTTTTTCTTGAAGAACCTAAAATGATTACTTTTCTACCTTCCATCTTTAATTATCCTACAGATCCTTCTAAAGAAATCTCTAATAATTTTTGGGCTTCAACAGCAAATTCCATTGGCAATTTGTTCAATACATCTTTACTGAAACCGTTTACAATTAATGCAATTGCTTTTTCAGTTGGAATACCTCTTTGGTTGCAATAAAAAACCTGATCTTCTCCAATTTTACTTGTAGTTGCTTCGTGCTCTATTTTAGCTGATGGATTTTTACTTTCGATATAAGGGAAAGTATGTGCTCCGCAATTGTTTCCCATTAAAAGAGAATCACATTGAGAAAAGTTACGTGCATTTTCAGCTCTTGGGCTAATTTGCACTAATCCACGGTAACTGTTTTGTGATTTACCAGCAGAGATACCTTTAGAAATAATAGTCGATTTAGTATTTTTTCCTAAATGGATCATTTTAGTTCCTGTATCTGCTTGTTGGTAATTATTGGTAACGGCAATTGAATAAAATTCTCCCACCGAATTATCTCCTTTTAATACACAAGAAGGATATTTCCAGGTTACAGCAGAACCAGTTTCTACTTGTGTCCATGAAATTTTAGCGTTTGTTTCGCATAAACCTCTTTTGGTTACGAAGTTATAAACTCCACCTTTTCCTTCTTTGTTTCCAGGGAACCAGTTTTGAACGGTAGAATATTTAATTTCGGCATCATCCAATGCGATTAATTCAACCACAGCAGCGTGCAATTGATTTTCGTCACGACTTGGAGCCGTACAACCTTCAAGGTATGAAACATAACTTCCTTCATCTGCAATAACTAGGGTTCTCTCGAATTGTCCTGTTCCTGCCTGATTGATTCTAAAATAAGTTGAAAGTTCCATTGGGCAACGAACGCCTTTTGGAATATAACAGAAACTTCCGTCAGAGAAAACCGCTGAGTTTAATGCTGCGTAGAAGTTGTCTTTTTGAGGTACAACAGTTCCTAAATATTTACGAACTAATTCCGGATGTTCTTTGATAGCTTCAGAAATAGGACAGAAAATAATTCCTTTTTCTCCCAATGTTTTCTTGAAAGTAGTAGCAACAGAAACAGAATCGACAACAATATCCATAGCGACATTGTTCATCATTTTTTGTTCGTCTACAGAGATACCTAACTTTTTGTACATTTCAAGAAGTTCCGGATCTACATCATCTAAAGTTTTTGTTGGATCTACTTGCTTTGGAGCAGAATAGTATGAAATAGCTTGAAAATCAGGTTTTTGATAATGAACATTTGCCCATTCCGGTTCAATCATTTCTTTCCACGCACGAAAAGCCTCAATACGCCAATCGGTCATCCATTGAGGTTCTTCTTTTTTTAGGGAAATAGCTCTTACGATATCTTCATTTAAGCCAATAGGAAATGTTTCCGATTCAATATCGGTGTAAAATCCGTATTCGTATTCTTTAGTTTCGAGTTCGATTTTTAAATCGTCTTCCGTGTATTTTGACATTTTTTAGTTTTTTAAAACGCTTGGGAAATAAGATTTCTTAAGCATTTAAATTTTGCTTTTAGACTTTACTTATAGCGAAAAAGATTCTCCGCAACCACAAGTTCTGCTTGCATTTGGATTATTAAATACGAAACCTTTTCCGTTTAATCCGCCTGAAAATTCAAGTATTGTTCCGGCTAAATATAGAAATGATTTTTTTTCAACTGCAATTGTTATGTCGTTGTCTACAAATATTTTATCGTCGTCGCCTTTGGTTTTGTCAAATTTTAAATCATATGACAAACCAGAGCATCCGCCACTTTTCACGCCTACTCTTACGTAGTCGCTAGCAGCATCAAAACCATCATCTTTCATCAAGTCGATGATTTTCTTTTTGGCTGTATCAGAAACTTTTATCATTGTTTATGGTATTTGTTTTTGCTTTCAATTGAATTAACATTCAAAATAGTAATTAAATTATTACATTTTAAAGTGCTGTCTTTCAATGTTGAAATTAAATTATCTGCAAAGATACGACTTAAAAACCTTTTTCCATAACGGTTCACATTATTATAACAAATGTTAAAATAGATATTAGTTATATTACTAAATGAATGGGTTATTGATGACAGTTTTTAATGATTTTCAATTTTTTCTCAATTTTCCCAAATAAACAATAAATTAAGAACTCTGAAGATTAAAGATTTGTCAAGATTTTTAAAAGGATTTTTTTAGCATAACGGAATTGTATTTCCTAGCTTTGTTTTTAATATTAGAAATCTATTCTCATGAAGCTTTACCCAATAGAATCCGGAAATTTTAAATTAGATGGCGGCGCTATGTTTGGTGTTGTGCCTAAAACAATCTGGAAGAAAACGAATCCCGCAGATGCTAATAATTTAATTGATATTGCTGCACGTTGCCTGCTTATTGAAGACGGAAACCGATTGATTTTGATTGATACGGGAATGGGAAACAAGCAATCTGAAAAGTTTTTTGGATATTACTCACTTTGGGGATCACATTCGATAGACAAATCATTGGCAAAATATGGTTTTCACCGAGATGATATTACGGATGTTTTTATGACACATTTGCATTTTGATCATTGTGGAGGAAGTGTTCAATGGAATTCGGACAAAACTTTTTATGAGCCGGCTTTTAAAAATGCTAAATTTTGGACGAATGAAAATCATTGGGAATGGGCAACAAAACCTAATGCCCGTGAAAAAGCATCTTTTCTTTCAGAGAATATTTTGCCTATGCAGGAAAGCGGACAATTGAATTTTATCAAACGTCCTGAAAGTGATTTTGGATTTTCTGATGAAATGAATTTCGGAATTTATTACGTTGATGGTCATACCGAAAAGCAAATGATTCCACATATTCAATACAAAGATAAAACCATAGTTTTTTGTGCGGATTTGTTGGCTACAGCCGGACATATTCCGTTGCCATACGTTATGGGATACGATACGCGACCTTTGCTAACAATGCCCGAAAAATCAAAATTCCTGAACGCGGCAGCAGATAATAATCATTATTTGTTTTTAGAACATGACGCTCATAACC
Organism: Flavobacterium sp. Leaf82; assembly: GCF_001422725.1. Lineage (GTDB taxonomy): Bacteria > Bacteroidota > Bacteroidia > Flavobacteriales > Flavobacteriaceae > Flavobacterium. The sequence continues at coordinate 183,497 of NZ_LMMA01000001.1, forward strand.
AGATTATAACGGTAGAACATACTGAAAAAGGAGTTCGACTGAAAGAAGTTTTTACTTGCGAAGATGTTCTTTAGGACAAAATCTTAAATATAAAAAAAATCCCATTCGCGGCAGCAAATGGGATTTTTTAGTTTTAACAATATATAATTATTCAACAATAATTTTCTTTGCTGAAGCAGCATTCTGATTAATTAGGTATACATAATAAACTCCTTTTGGTAAACCAGATAAGTTTATAGTATTATTTGTATTACTTGAATTTAAAGTAAATGTTTTTACCAATTGTCCTAATGAATTATAAACCGTTGCTTTTTCTAAAGCAATATTATTAATATTTACTTCACCTTTTGTTGGGTTTGGATATAAAACTGCTTTGTTAAAACCAGAATCTTCGATACCTAACGTAGAACAAGTAGCAGAATAAATAGCAGTTGGTTCTTTAATTTTAGACCAATTTGCATTAGAATAATTAACATCGTCTACCTTAATACAACTTAAGGTTGTAAGTCCTAAAAAGCTAGTGTATAAAGCGGCAGTTTTTTTATCTGTTGCAGATGGTAAAACAAAATTTCTATTATTACCATTTTGAAGGTTTAATGATATTAATGGATTATTTGTTACATATACAATTTTAAGTTTACTGTTTTTGGATAAATCCAATGTAGTGATTTGGTTTGAACCAGCGTTTAATGTTTCTAAAGCCAGATTCTTGCTCACATCTAATGTGGTCAATTGATTATCACTGCAATCTAAAAATGTCAATGCAGTAAAATTTTCAATTCCGGACAGATCTTTAATATTGCTGTTAGAAAGATCTAAAGAAGTAATTGTACTAATGTTTGCGGTAGTTATTCTTCCGTTTAAACCATCAGTATCAATTCCTAAATCGATTAATTTTTGTTCAAAATTTGGTTCTGCAATTAAAGTATAATAATCGCAATCTTCGTTATAAGTAGCCGTAACGTCTTTAAAATTTAGCCAATTAGTATCTGAATATGTTTTATTATCGACTTGTATACAGCTTAGATTTGGATTATTCTCCAGATGAATATTGAAAGAATGTAAATTAGTATTGTTTCCATTTTTTAAATTCAAGCTTATCAATTGATTTGAAGAACAATTCAAATCCTTTAAAAGAATATTTTTGCTAAGATCTAATTTGGTTAATTGGTTAGAAGCACAAAATAATTGAGACAATGCTTTATGTTGCGAAAGGTCTATAGAACTTAATTGATTTCCACTGAAATCTAAAAGATCTAAAGCGGTATTATTAATAATGTCTAAGGTTGACAATAAGTTGTTCTCACAGGTTAATGCTACCAAATTATTACTTTTAGAAGTGTATAATTCTGTTAAACGATTGTTACTGCTGTCTAAAATTTGTAATGCATAATTGTTGCTAAGATCCAAAGACGTTAATTGGTTTCCACTACAAATTAAATTAGTTAAAGCTGAAAAACCATCAATTCCTTCTAAGCTGGAAATTTTAGCTCCAGATACATTTAAGAAAGTCAATTTATTAATACTTGAAGTTAAAACTTTCCCATCTGAAACTCCTGTGTCAATGCCAAGTGAAATTAATTTGTTTTCAAAATTCGAATCTGGTATAAGTGTATAAGTATTACAGTTTGTCGAATAATTAGCAGTAATGTCTTTTGCGCTAGACCAATTTTTATTTGAATAAGTAACATCATCTACTTGAATACAAATTAGATCTGGGTTTTGTATAAAATTCACAGTGGTAAGCAGTGTATTTGTCCCATTCTTAATGTTTAAATCGCTTAGTTGATTATTAAAACATTGTAAAATGGTAAGTGCTTTATTCTTAGAAACATTTAAAGTGGTAAGCTTTCCATTTCCGCAATACAATTCTTTAAGTGCTGTATTATTAGAAATATCGAGAGTTGTAAAAGTCATCTTTTCACATAATAAAGACTTTAGTTTAGTATTCTTAGAAACATCCAGTTTGCTTAATTTACTGTCTGAACATGCTAAATCAGTCAATTCTGTAAGCATAGAAATATCTAAAGCAGTTAGTTTATTGTAATAACAATTTAAATAAAACAAAGCTGTATTATTAGAAACATCAAGAGCTGTCAGTTGATTGAATCCGCAGTCTAAATATTGCAGAAGTTTGTTTTTGGAAACATCCAAAGTTATCAGTTTATTGCCATTACAACCAAACCAATACAAAGCCAAATTATTAGTTACATCTAAAGAGGTCAGTTGATTAGCAGTACATAATAATGATCCAAGATTCAGCATTTTGGTTACATCAAGCGATGTTATTTGATTATAAATACAATCTAATGCAGTTAATTTTAAATTTGCTGACAAATCCAAAACGCTTAGATTATTGTATCTGCAGTTTAGATCTGTCAAAAGTTTGTTATTTGAAACATTAAGAGTCAAAAGTTTATTGGTTCCGCAATCCAATTTGGTCAGCGAAACAAAATCTTCAATACCTGATAAATTTGAAATATTACTATTAGAGACGTCCAAAGAAGTTATAGTTGATATATTACTGGTAAGTACTTTACCATCAGCAGCACCTGAGTCAATACCTAATGCAATTAATTTATTTTCAAAATTAATATCAGGAATAACAGTATACTGGGCATAAATTGAAAAGTTAGCTAATAATAGCAATAAGAGTAGTTTTGTTTTCATAGATTAGTTTTATAATTAGTTCATGCAAGTATACAATTTGTAACCGATTTTCTTTTACGGGAAAACGTAATATTTATCATTCATTTTTTTTAATTTTAAACATAAAAAAATCCCATTCGACTAGGCGAATGGGATTTTTTAGTTTTAACAATATATAATTATTCAACAATAACTTTCTTTGCTGAAGCAGCGTCCTGATTAATTAGGTACACATAATAAACACCTTTTGGTAAATCGGATAAGTTTATTTTATTATTTGTATTACTTGAATTTAAAGTAAATGTTTTTACCAATTGTCCTAATGAATTATAAACCGTTGCTTTTTCTAAAGCAATATTATTAATGTTTACTTCCCCTTTTGTTGGGTTTGGGTATAAAACTGCTTTATCAAAAACAGAATCTTCGATGCCTAAAGTAGAACAAGTAGCAGAATAAGTAGTAGTAGGTTCTTTAATTTTAGACCAATTTGCATTAGAATAATTAGGATCGTCTACCTTAATACAGCTTAGAGTTGTAAGACCTAAAAAGCTAGTGTATAAAGAAGCCGTTTTTTTATCTGTTGGTGATGGTACAACAAAATTTCTATTATTACCATTTTGAAGATTTAATGATATTAATGGATTATTTGTTACGTATACAATTTTAAGTTTACTGTTTTTGGAAAAATCCAATGTAGTGATTTGGTTTGTAGAAGCATTTAATGTTTCTAAAGCAAGATTTTTACTCACATCTAATGTTGTCAATTGATTATCGCTGCAATCTAAAAATGTCAATGCAGTAAAATTTTCAATTCCTGACAGATCTTTGATATTACTATTAGAAAGATCCAGAGAAGTAATTCCAGCTATATTTGCGATAGTTATTTTTCCGTTCAAACCATCAGTATCGATTCCTAAATCGATTAGTTTTTGTTCAAAATTTGAATCTGCGATTTGAACAAATTCAGTAGAGCAATCCAGAGTGTATTTTGCTGTTGCATCTTTTAGGTTTGACCAATTTGCATTAGAATAAGCAACATCATCAACTAGAATACAAGTTAAATTTGGATTCTTGTTGAAGTTTGTGTACTTGCGATCGAAAATAGTATTATTTCCGTTTTTTAGATTTAAACTCGTTAATTTATTTAGATCGACTTGTAAACGAGTTATTTTCGTGTTACTAGAAATATCAACGCTTGTTAATAGATTAGAATAACAATAAAAAATAATCAATTCCTTATTTTTTGAAACATCAATTGTTGTCAAAGAATTGTCGGCAATACTTAAGTTATTAAGCAATGTGTTTTTTGATACATCTAAAGCTGTCAATTGATTTGTATCAGAATAAAAGGTATACAAATTTATATTTTTTGAAATATCAAGAGCTGTAATTTTGTTGAAAGAACAATCGACATAATCTAATTTAGTATTATTTGTTAAATCAAGACTTGTTAAATCATTTCTAAAACAAGTAAGATCTATTAAATTAATATTGGCTGAAATATCTAATGATGTCAATATGTTTTCATGACAATTTAAAAAAACTAGATTAGGATTGTTTTTTACATTTAAACTCGTTAACTTATTTGTACTGCACAGAACTAAAGTCAGAGCATTATTTTTAGATAAATCTAACGTGGTTAATTGATTATTGGAAACGACTAGATTGTTTAGTTGTAGGTTTCTAGATAAATCTAATGAAGTTAATTGATTATAATTGACACCTAAATAAGTTAAATTTATGTTTTGACTTACATCTAAAGTTGTTAATTCATTTTTATCCAGAGATAAAAAGTTTAATAAAACGTTTGATTGAATGTTTAGATCCTTCAGTTTGTTTTCGCGTATGCTTAATGAGGTCAAACTTTTATTTGAAGAAAGATCTAACGTTGTTATTTGATTCATACCAGCAGAAAGGTATGTTAAATCTCTAAATCCTTCAATACCTGTTAAATCTTTGATAGAAGAATCTGTAACGTTTAAAGTAGTTAAAGAAGCAATATTTGTGGTTAAAACTTTTCCATCCGGAGTTCCGGAGTCGATTCCCAAACTAATTAATTTAGTTTCAAAATTAAGATCCGGAATTAATGTAACAGCATTACAGTCTGTAGTAAAACTTGCGGTGTTGTCTTTTGTAGTTTTCCAGTTTTTAAGGGCATAATCAACATCAGCAACCAAAATACAATTCAGTTTATTGTAAATACAGTTTAATAATACTAATGCATTGTTTTTGGTAAGATCTAAACTAGTTATCATATTTCGATCACACGCCAATGAAGTTAAATTTAAATTAGCTGATACATCTAAATTTGTAAATTTATTAGAGGAAATCCATAATGAATTTAGAGCTAAATTTTTAGATACATCAATTGTTGTTATTTGATTTTCATTACAATACAAATTTGTCAACGCCAAATTACTCGATACATCCAGATTCGTTAGTTTATTGGCGTAAATCCATATAGTAGTTAGTGCTAAATTTTTAGAAATATCAAAAGTTGTCAAATTATTATAAGATATATATATATATTGTAAATCTAAATTTTTGGATACATCGAGAGTAGTTAATTTATTCTGACCACATCTCAAATTAGTTAATTTTACATTTTTGGAAAGATCTAAAGTCGTAATTTGATTATCAGAACAATCCAAAGCTTGTAAAGCGATAAAATCCTGAATTCCTGTCAAATCAGCAATTGATTCCCCATAGATATTTAAGGTAGTTAAGGATGAAACATTTGAAGTCAGGACTTTTCCATTTACACCGTCTCTGTCAATTCCAAGGGCAACCAGTTTTTTCTCAAAGTTAGTATCTGGAATCAGCGTGTAAGCAGAGCAATCTGTGCTAAAACTCGCCATCGGATCTTTTACCTGAGACCAAAGTTTATTAGCATCTTCTACATTATCTACCTGAATGCATTCCAGGTAATTTCCGTAAAAAGTTGCATAAGAAGCGTTAGGATTAAACAAATAATTTGCTCCGTTTTTTATGTTCAAATAGGTCAACAAATTAGTATGAGCGGTCATCACTCTTAGTTTATTGTTTTTACTAAGATCTAGACTTTTTAGTAAATTGTTACTGCACCACAAACGATCTAACTTTAAATTAGAAGACACGTCTAGAATTTTGATACTATTATAGATGCAATCCAGACTTTCCAGCATTAACTGTTTAGAAACATCTATACTTGTAAGTTCATTGCGTTTGCAATCAATGTTTGAAAGTGCTGTATTGTTAGAAAAATTAAGCGCGGTTAATTTATTATTTGGACATTGTAGTGTAACTAAAAGTGGATTATTAGCAAGATTTAACGTTGTTAAAAGATTATTGCTACAAGATAAAGTGGTTAATTTGATGTTTTTAGATACATTTAATTGAGTCAATCGATTGTCATCACAACTCAAATAATCTAAAGCAATAAAATCTTCAATTCCGGTAAGGTTTGTAATGGAACTGTTACCGACATTCAAAGAAGTCAAAGAAGCCACTTTTGAAGTTAAAACTTGACCATCTGGAGCACCAGAATCAATACCAAGACTAATTAATTTGTTTTCAAAATTAATGTCAGGAATGGCAGTGTACTGTTGAGCATAAATTGAAAAATTTGCTAATAATAGCAATAAGAGTAATTTTGTTTTCATAGATTGGATTTATGGTTAGGTCGCGTAAGTTTACAAATTGTAATTCTTATTTCCTTACGGGAAGACGTAATTGGTCTTATTTTTTTTTTTGAGAAAAGCACAAACTAAAAAGTCCCATTTTCAATAACATGAAAATGGGACTTTTTTAGTTTTAACAAAATATAATTATTCAACAATAACTTTCTTTGCTGAAGCTGCATCCTTATTAATTAAGTATACATAATAAATTCCTTTTGGTAAATCAGATAAATTAATCGTGTTATTGGTATTATTTACACTCAAAGTAAAAGATTTTACCAATTGTCCTAATGAATTGTAAACCGTTGCTTTTTCTAAAGCAATGTTATTAATATTTACTTCACCTTTTGTTGGGTTTGGGTATAAAACTGCTTTATCAAAAACAGAATCTTCGATGCCTAAAGTAGAACAAGTAGCAGAATAAGTAGTAGTTGGTTCTTTAATTTTAGACCAATTTGCATTAGAATAAGTTGGATCATCTACCTTAATACAGCTTAAGGTTGTAAGTCCTAAAAAGCTAGTGTATAAAGAGGCCGTTTTTTTATCTGTTGGAGCTGGTAAAACAAAATTTCTATTATTACCATTTTGTAGATTTAATGATATTAATGGATTATTTGTTACGTATACAATTTTAAGTTTACTGTTTTTGGATAAATCCAATGTAGTGATTTGGTTTGTAGAAACATTTAATGTTTCTAAAGCAAGATTTTTGCTCACATCTAATGTTGTTAATTGATTATCGCTGCAATCTAAAAATGTTAATGCAGTAAAATTTTCAATTCCTGACAGATCTTTAATGTTGCTGTTAGAAAGATCCAGAGAAGTAATTGCAGCTACATTTGCAGTGGTTATTCTTCCGTTTAAACCATCAGTATCAATTCCTAAATCGATTAGTTTTTGTTCAAAATTAGTATCAGGCAATACTACAAAGTCTACTGTGCAATCTGTACTAAAAGTAGCTGTGGCATCTTTTTTACTAGCCCAATTTGTATTAGCATATTGTACATCATCAACCTGAATACAGGTTAAATTTGGGTTGTTCCTAAAGTCTAGTTGTTGATTAGGACCACTGCCTAAAAACTGATAATTGCCATTTTTTAAGTTAAGGGATTTTAATTGATTTGATTCGCAAAGCAACGTCTTTAGAGAAGTATTTTTTGAAATGTCAAGTGATTGTAATTGATTATTGCTGCAATCTAAATAAGCCAGAGCGAGATTTTTTGAAACATCAAGTGATTGTAATTGATTTTGACCGCAATCTAAATAAGTCAGGGCAAGATTTTTAGAAACATCAAGTGTTTTTAATGAATCGCCTCTTATATATAAAGCTTCTAAAGCTGTAAAGTCTTCAATTCCGGTCAAATCAGTTATTTTTAATCCATTAAGACTTAAATAAGGAACAGAAATTATATTTGATTTTAATACTTTTCCATTGACTCCGTCTTGATCCAATCCCAGATCAATTAGTTTTTGCTCGAATTTTTGATCAGGAATTAAAGTATAAACTGTTTCAGAAGAGGTACACGATGTATTATAAGTCGCAATACTGTCTTTTGCTGTACTCCAATTTTCATTCGAATAATCAACATTGTCAACTTGAATGCAGGTTAAATCAGGATTGTTTATGAAATTAATTTTCGCGAAATTAACATTATTTCCATTCTTTAAATTTAAGCTTGTCAATTGATTATAACTAGACTTTAAGTTTTTTAATGCCGTATTTTTAGAAATATCTAAACTTGTTAATTGGTTAGAATCACAATACAAAAGCGTCAAAGCAGTATTTTTAGAAATATCTAAACTAGTAAGCTTATTAGAAGAACATTGTAAATTTATTAGTTCAGTATTTTTAGAGACATTTAAATAGGTTAATTGATTTAGATTACCATATAAATTCTTTAATAAAGTATTTGTAGAAATATCCAGATATGTTATTTGATTTCCTTCACAAACAAGTTCGGTTAAAGCAGTATTTTTAGAAACATCTACTGTTTTTAATAAATTGTAATCACATTGTAAACTTGTTAAAGCAGTATTTCTAGAAATGTCTAAATCAGTTACAGCATTTCTGGAAAAATTTAACGTCCCTAAAGCTGGATTATTAGAAACATCTATGCTTGTTACTTTATTATAAGGAAAATGCAGGCTTGTTAAGGCACTATTTTTAGAAACATTTAAGCTTGTTATGTCGTTATATCCCAGAGATAAAAAGATTAAGGCGCTATTTTGAGTAACTTCTAGTTGTGTTAATTTATTACTACTACAGCTTAAATTGGTTAAAGATTTAAAATCCTTAATTCCGGTTAAATCACTAATAGATTTTGCATTAACATTTAGCTCCTTAACCGAAGATATATTTGATGTAAGCACTTTTCCGTCCGGAATACCAGAGTCTAAACCCAGGGATATTAATGCATTTTCAAAATTAATATCAGGAATTAAGGTATATCCCTGACTGCAATTCGTATTAAAACTAGCACCAGCATCTTTATAAGCGGACCAATTTGCAGTAGAATAAGCCGCATCGTCTACTTGAATACAAGTTAATTGCGGATTGTCTACCATATAATTATTGATAAAAAAATTCTTGTTGTTTCCGTTCTTTAAGTTTAAGCTAGTTAGTTTATTAGCAGAAAAATTGAATGATTTTAAAGCAGTATTTTTAGAAAGATCTAAACTTGTTATCAGGTTACTGTTACAGTCCAAATTTGTTAGAGCAACATTTGTTGAAACATCTAAATTTGTTAGCCTATTATAGTAACAAACTAAATTTGTCAAAGCGATATTCTTAGAAGTATTTAAATTCGTAATCAAATTGATATTACAATCTAAAATTTTTAAAGCGGTATTCTGGGTGATATCTAAATTTGTGATTTTATTACTTTGGCAAAGTAAGTTTGTTAAAGCAATATTCTTTGATATGTTTAAGGTTGTCAATTTGTTATTATTGCATTCTAAAATTTTTAAGGCAGTATTTTTAGAAAGATCCAAAGTTGTCAATTGATTAGAAATACAATATAAGTTTGTTAAAGATGTAAAATCTTGAATCCCTGTCAAATCTTCGATTGAAGAATAGGAAACATCTAATTGAGTTACTGAAGATATCTTAGAAGTTAATATTTTACCATCCGGGATTCCCGAATCTATTCCAAGAGAAATTAATTTTTTTTCAAAATTTTTATCCGGAATGCTTGTTGTTGGATTACAATTTAAGCTAAAATTTGTTGCAGCATCTTTACTGTTTGACCAATTAGTGTTAGAATACGATACATCATCAACTTGAATACAAGTCAGTTTCGGGTTGTTTTTAAAGTTGACGCTAGTAAGGATATTATTATTTCCGTTTTGAATATTCACAAACGTTAAGTTTCCGTTATTAGCGCAATTTAAAATCTGCAATTTTTTATTAGCAGTAAGGTCCAGTTCTTTTAATTGATTTCCGGATACATTTAAATTAGTTAATAAAGTAAAATCCTGAATTCCTGCTAAATTAGCAATAGAGTTAGAAGGAATATCTAAAGAAGTTACTGATTTTAGATTTTCAGTAAGTACTTCGCCATCCGGTGTTCCTGAGTCTATTCCGAGTGATATTAATTTATTCTCGAAATTAATATCAGGAATTAGTGTATAAAAAGGTTTTTGATTTTTTGCATTATACAAGTTCGTGATTTCCTCTTGCGTTAGCACGCGATTCCAAACTCCGATATCGTCAATTGTTCCTTCAAAATAATTATTTGACTTGTTTTTTCCAATTCTAAAAAGAGTGTTGAAGCCATTTGTATACAAATCAGCAGTTCCGCTTAATTTGAGAACATTATTTATGTATAACGAAAAAGTATTTGTGTCATCATTGAAAACCATTGCATAAAATGTCCACTGATTATTAAAATAGTTTTCTGGAGACTGAAAAGTTTTAGAGTCCAACTGAATATTTAAATACCCATTTTTAGAAAAACTGATTTTAAACCAATAATTAGCATCAGTTTGATTTCCAAAACTTACAAGACAAAAATCAGACTCTTTAGAAGTAATAATGTCAGTAGCTTTAAACCATCCGGTTAATGAGCGTGAGCCGCCTTTAAGAGGATAGTCAACTATATTTGCTTCGATATTACTACTAGTACCATTAAAAGAATATGCAGCATTACTAATCCCAAATCTATCAGATGTTAGCGTAACATCTTTAGGAGTTGTAGTACTTCCGCTTCCTGTTACGTCAGTTGCATTGCCATTAAAAGGAAAATAAGCAAGTAGTCCATCCTTAGGTACATATGTTGGAACATTTGTGGTTTGTGCAGAAACAGAAAAGATGGCTAATAAAAGTAATAAGAGTAGTTTTGTTTTCATAAATTAAATTTAGAATTTTGGAAGTACAAGTATACAAATTGCAATTCATATTTCCTTACGGCAAGACGTAATCGGTTATTATTTAATTTTTTAACAAAGTTATAAGCATAAAAAATCCCATTTTCATATTACTGAAAATGGGATTTTTAGTGTATAAAAAAAATTATTCGACGATTACTTTCTTTGCTGAAGCAGCATCCTGATTAATTAAGTAGACATAATAAACGCCTTTTGGTAAATCAGATAAATTAATCGTGTTATTGGTATTATTTACATTCAAAGTAAAAGATTTTACTAATTGTCCTGTCGAATTGTAAACCGTTGCTTTTTCTAAAGCAATATTATTAATATAGACTTCGCCTTTTGTTGGGTTTGGATATAAAACCACTTTGCTAAAAGCAGCATCTTCGATACCTAACGTAGAACAAGTTGCAGAATAAGTGGTAGTTGGTTCTTTAATTCTAGACCAATTTGCATTAGAATAAGCAGGATCATCTACTTTAATACAGCTCAAAGCATTTAAACCCAGAAAAGTTGTAGCGATATTAGCTGCTTTTTTATCAGTTCCTGATGCCAAACCAAAATTTCGATTATTTCCGTTCTGTAGGTTTAATGAAACTATTGGATTATTTGCAATGTAAATAATTCTAAGACGACCATTTTTAGAAAGATCCAATGTAGTAATTTGGTTTGAAGAAGCATTTAAAGTTTCCAAAGCCAGATTTTTACTAACATCTAATGTTGTTAATTGATTATCACTACAATCTAAATATACTAATGACTTAAAGTTTTCGATACCTGACAAGTTTGTGATATTACTGTTCGAAAGATCTAAATAAGTAACAGTGGCAATATCTGTAGTTGTTATTTTTCCGTTTAGACCATCAGTATCAATTCCTAAATCAATTAATTTTTGCTCAAAATTAGCATCTGGTAATGATACATAATCTCCTCCGCAATTTGTATTATAGGTTGCTGTAGCATCTTTTTGAGTAGACCATTTCGCATTAGAATAAGCTGCATCATCTACCTGAATACAAGTTAAATTTGGATTATTTCTAAAATCTACACTGTATAAAATAAAGTTTGGATCAGGATTATAATGGTCCAAAAGGGTATTGTTTCCATTCTTTAAATTCAAGCTTACCAGTTTGTTAGAAGCACATTCAAATGAATTTAGATTAGTGTTTAATGAAACATCCAGAGTCGTTAAAAGATTATTACTACAATCCAGTAAACCTAATTTTGTGTTTTTAGATACGTCAAGATTCGTTAGCTTATTATTATCACAATACAAATAATCCAGCTTTAAATTATTCGAAACGTCAAGAGTTGTTATAGCATTGAAACTACAGTCAAAAGTCTCTAAATTAGTATTCAAAGAAACATTTATACCTGATAATTGATTTCTGTAAACAAGAAGTCTTGTTAAAGCTAAATTTTGAGAAACATCTAAAGATGTTAACTTATTTGTATTACAGATTAATGTAGTTAAAGCCGTATTTTTAGATACATCTAAAGTTGTAAAAAGATTGTTTCCGGCCCACAATTCAGTTAATGCTAAATTCGCGGTAATGTCCAGATAATTAATCTGATTTGAAGTACATGTTAACGATTTTAATGCCATGTTTTTAGAGACATCAATATATCCTATTTTGTTATAACCAACATCAAGTTTTGTTAATGCAGTATTAGCAGTAACATCTAAATAAGTGATTTGGTTCGACGCGCATTGTAGAGTTGTTAATGCTTTATTGTTATAAACATCAAGCGTTTTTAATCCGTTAGAATAACAATTTAAATACGTTAATGCCGTATTTTTTGATACGTCTAATGTCGCTACCAGATAATTATTATTACTGTCTAAATAGGTTAAAGCCGTGTTTTGAGAAACATCTAATGTTTTTAATTGATAATTTCCATTACATTCTAATTTTGTCAAAGCCGTAAATCCCTGAATACCTGTTAAATCAGTTATAGAGCTGTAAGAAACATTTAAAGAAGTTATAGTGTTGATACTTGAAGTTAAAACTTTACCGTCAGCAACACCAGAATCAATTCCTAAAGAGATTAATTTATTTTCGAAATTAACATCAGGAATCAAAGTGTATAAGTTTACACAATTTGCAGAATAACTTGCAGTTGCATCTTTGGCAGTAGCCCAGTTTGCATTAGAGTAGGTTACATCATCAACCTGGATGCAGCTTAAATTTGGATTTTTAATAAGATTTAAAGCAGAACTGTTCAACAACGTGTTTTTTCCATTTTTCAAATTTAAGGCAGACAAATTATTCCAGTCACACCATAAACTAGTCAATGCCGGATTTTGAGATAAATCTAAACTTGTTAACTGATTTGAGCTACAAGATAAATAGTTTAAAGCAGGAGCTTTAGAAAGATCAATTGATGTTAAAAAGTTTGAGCCAAAATTAAACTGAGCTAAACTTGTGTTTTTCGAAACGTCTAAAGTTGTTAATTTGTTAGAAGCACAATCAAAGTTTTTTATTAAAACATTTTTCGAAACATCTAATGTAGTAATGTCATTTACACTACAAAACAAAGTAATTAGTGCAGTATTAGTGCTAACATTTAATGCTGATAATCTATTAAAACCGCAGTCTAAAACTTTTAAAGCCGTATTTTGAGAAACATCTAAACTTGTTATTTGATTACCACTGCAATATAAATTTATTAATAATGTGTTTTTAGAAACGTCTAAACTAGTCAGTTTTCCATCACCACGATTGTATGAGTTTCCATCAAGACCATCACATCTCAATGTAGTTAACAAAGTGTTTTTTGTAACATCTAAACTTAGCAGCTGTTTAGAACTACAATTTAAATCTTTTAGTACTATATTTTTAGAAACATCCAAAGATGTCATTAAATTTCGGCTACAGTCTAAAGTTATTAAGGAAGTAAAACCTTCAATTCCTGTCAAATCTGATATAGAACTATTAGAAACATTTAGAGAAGTTACGGTAATAATACTTGAATTTAAAACCTTTCCGTCAGCAACACCAGAATCAATTCCCAGCGAGATTAATTTATTTTCGAAATTAACGTCTGGTATCAGCGTATATAAATTGTTACAATCTGCTGAATAATTTGCAGTTGCATCTTTAGCAGCAGTCCAGTTTGTATTAGAATAAGCTACATCATCGACTGTGATACAAGTAAGATTTGGATTTTTAGTAAGATTTAAATTTGAACCATTCAACAATGTGTTTTTTCCATTTTTCAAATTTAAGGCAGACAAATTATTCCAGTCACACCATAAACTAGTCAATGCCGGATTTTGAGATAAATCTAAACTCGTTATCTGATTTGAACCACAAGATAAATAGTTTAAACTACTATTTTTAGAAACATTTAAAGCTGTAAAACGGTTTCCGCTGCAGCTTAATTGCGCTAAAGCCGTGTTTTTAGAAACATCTAAAGCGGTTAATTTATTACTACCACAATCTATGTTTTTCAATGAAACATTATAAGTAACATCTAATGTCGTGATATCGTTTACATCACAGGCAAAACCAGTTAAAGCAGTATTATTGTTAATATTTAATGCAGACAATCTGTTAAAACCACACATTAAAATGACTAGAGACGTATTCTTAGAAACATCCAGACTTGTTATTTGATTGCTATTACAATATAAATGAGTTAATGCAGTATTTTTAGAAATATCTAAAGCTGTTAATTTTCCGTCACCTCTTGCATATGAGCTTCCGTTTAAACCGTTGCAACGCAATGATGTTAGTAACGTATTTTTTGTAACATCTAAACTTAACAAATATTGTGAACTGCAATTTAAATCAGTCAGTAAAATGTTTTTAGAAACATCTAAACTTGTCATAGGGTTTGAACTGCAATCTAAAGTTGTCAAAGCCGTATTTTTTGTTACGTCCAGATTTGTTAAACTATTACTTGATGCTTTTAGCGTTTTTAAAGCTGTAAAATTTTCAATTCCAGTAAGGTCAGCAATATTTGCACGACTTACATCTAAGGTAGTAACAGTTTGAAGTCTTGAAGTTAAAACTTTTCCGTTTTTACCATCATTATCAATTCCCAAAGCAAGTAATCTTATTTCAAAATTAGCATCAGGAATGCTCGTATATGCAGCACAACCTGTAGAATAACTAGCCGTAGCATCTTTTCTATTTGCCCAATTTGCATTAGAATAAGCTGCATTATCAACTTGTATACAGGTTAAATTAGGGTTTTGAGTAAAATCTATAACAGTAGAAAACGAAGTGTTTTTACCATTTTTTAAATTAAGATTAATTAATTGATTCGATTTACAACCTAAACCGGTTAGTGCAATATTTTTAGAAACATCCAGATTTGTTAACTTGTTATAAGTACAATCAATAAAATACAACGCCAGGTTTTTAGAAACATCCAATGCTGTTAACTGATTCGACTCACAACGTAAATCTCTCAAAAGAGTATTTTTAGAAATATCAAGAGCCGTTAATTCATTCGATCCACAGAATAAATCCAATAATAAAGTGTTTTTAGAAACATCTAAAGTTTTAAATTGATTTGAGATAGCATATAATTCTGTCAATTTAATATGTTTAGAAACATCAATCGTTTTTAACGGATTTGAACTAACACGTAAAGAAGTTAAATCTAAATTTTTAGAAAAATCAAGAGTTGTAAGTTGGTTGTTCTGACACCACAAACTTTTCAGCTTAATGTTTTTAGAAATATCAATAGACGTTACGATATTACCGCTAAAATCCAGTTGAGTCAAAGCCACATTATTTGTAACATCCAGGTTTGCTATTAAATTATAACTGCAATTTAGAAAAGTCAACGCAAGATTTTTAGAAACATCTAAGCTGCTCAATCTATTAGGAAGATACATACTTGAATCGCATGATAAATAAATCAAGTTCACATTTTTGGTCACATCCAGAGCCGTTAACGGATTTGTGCCAATGTAAAATGTAGTAAGATTTAAATTCTTAGAAACATCAATATTTGTTATCTGGTTAGAATCACAATACAAATTGGTTAAAGCTAAATTTTGGCTAACATCTAAAGTTGTCAAACTATTAGAAGAACAAACCAATTGAGTCAGAGCCGTAAAATCCTGAATTCCTGTTAAGTCAGTAATATTGCTATAACCAACATTAAGTGATGTTACAGTATTAATATTTGCAGTTAAAACCTGTCCATCAGGAACACCTGAATCAATACCTAATAAAATTAATTTATTTTCGAAGTTAATATCTGGGATTACAGTGTATTGTGCATAAATAGAAAAATTTGCCAGAAACAGCAACAAAAGTAGTTTTGCTCTCATAAATTATATTTAGGATTTGGTAGGTACAAGTATACAATTTACATCCGGGATTTTATTACGGAAAGACGTACTAAAACAATACTTGCATTTTTATCCATAATCGAACACAAGCTATTTCTCTGACCTTTATTATAAAAGCAGAATAAATGAGCGAGTTTTACAAGGTTTTTGAGGTTCTTAAATATTAAGACAAAAATCATAACACAGTGTTAATCGTTAGTTTTATGTAACAAAAAATCATAATTTAGGCGCATATTTTAACTTTTACTAAAAATAGATAGATGAGTCCTATAAAAATAAATACTTTATCTGCTTTTGCATTACTTGTTTTAGCAGGTTGTAGCGCTACTTTACAAGCGCAAGTTTCAACACCAAGAGAGCCACTTATTGCTCCGATGGCAATTGTAAAAAAAGCACCTCTTAGCGAGAATGAATTAAAAAGATGGAGTCATCTTGATTTAATCAAAGATTCTATTCCCGGAATGAGTGTTGATAAGGCTTACGCCGAATTATTACAAGGAAAAAAAGGTGTAAAAGTAATTGTAGGTATAGTAGACTCAGGCGTTGATATCGAACATCCGGATTTACAAGGAATGATCTGGACAAATCCTAAAGAAATTCCGGGTAACGGAATCGATGATGATAAAAATGGTTTTATTGATGATATTCACGGATGGAATTTTCTTGGAGATGCCGTTCATGAAAATCTTGAATTAACGCGTATTATCAAAAAAGGTGATGACGGTTCAGCCCAATACAAAAGTGCTTTGGCGCAATATGAAGAGAAATCTAAAAAAGTTGTAGAAGACAAACAACAAGTAGATTTTTTAATAGATGTTCATAATACTATAAAAAAAGCATTAAATAAAACATCTTATAAATTAGAAGATTTAAGCACAATTACTTCAACAGACCCAAAAGTTTCAAGAAGTAAAATGGTAATGACTCAGATCCTGACAAATGCCGGACCAACTTTTGATCCGGAATCAGAATTAGAAGATTATAGAGAATCTGTTTACGATCAATTCAATTATAATTTGAATAAAGAATATGACGGAAGAAAAATCGTAGGAGATAATCCGGATGATATCAAAGATGCTCATTATGGAAATAATGTAGTTTTTGGACCGGATAAAGAAAAAGCACTTCACGGAACTCACGTTGCCGGAATTATTGCGCAGGTTCGCGGGAATAATTTAGGCGGAGACGGTATCACAAACAATGTAGACATCTTAACCGTTAGAGCAGTTCCGGACGGAGACGAATATGATAAAGATATCGCTTTGGCAATTCGTTATGCGGTTGATAATGGCGCAAAAGTAATCAACGGAAGTTTTGGAAAAAGCTTTTCTCCTCATAAAACATGGGTTTATGACGCTATAAAATACGCAGCAAAAAAAGATGTTTTAATTGTACATGCAGCCGGAAATGACGGATATGATATCGATAAAACAGAAAACATTAATTACCCAAATGATTCTGAAGACAACATCAAGGAATTTACCAACAACGTTATTACAATTGGCGCAATTAATAAAGATTACGGACAAAATGTTGTAGCAGCATTTTCAAATTTTGGAAAAATAAATGTTGATGTTTTTGCTCCGGGAGAAGAGATTTATGCAACAGTTCCAAATAATAAATACAAATATTTGCAAGGAACTTCAATGGCATCTCCAAACGCAGCAGGAGTTGCAGCATTAATTCGTTCTTATTATCCAAAACTAAAAGCAGCTCAGGTAAAACAAATCCTTATGGATTCTGGAGTAGCGCTTCCTGCAACAGTGGTTTTAGGAGAAGATCATGAATCAAAACCAGTTTCTGAAACTTCAAAAACAGGTAAAATGGTCAATGCTTACAATGCTTTATTGATGGCAGAAAAAATGTCTAAAAAATAAAACAACATACATATTAACCTAATGGAAGAGCAATAGCTCTTCCATTTTTATTGAAAAAATGATGCGTAAAATTATACTATTTTCTTTTTTGAGTTTGGGTTTAAACTCAGCATTTGCACAAAGTGCTCCATATTGGCAACAACATGCTGATTACAAAATGGAAGTTTCGATGGATGTAAAAAACTACCTATACAAAGGAAAACAAGAATTGGTGTATACCAACAATTCTTCTGATACCTTAAAAAAGGTTTTTTATCATTTGTTTCCAAATGCTTTTCAGCCGGGAAGCGAAATGGATGCACGTTTGCATACCATAAAAGATCCGGACGGAAGAATGGTAACCAAAATAAAAGATGCTGACGGAAAGGAAACAAAACAAAGCCGAATTGAGACTTTAAAACCAAACGAAATTGGATTTCTAAAAATCACAAATTTCAAACAAGATGGAGTAACGGCTCAAACCAGAACTTCAGGAACTATTCTTGAAGTAACGTTAGCAAAGCCAATTTTACCAAATTCTAAAACAACATTTACATTAGATTTTGACGGACAAGTTCCGGTTCAGGTTCGTCGTTCAGGACGTAATAATTCTGAAGGAGTCGAATTATCAATGTCACAATGGTATCCTAAATTAGCCGAATTTGATTTTGAAGGCTGGCACGCAGATCCATACATCGCAAGAGAATTTCACGGTGTTTGGGGTAATTTTGATGTGAAAATTACCATTGATAAAGACTATACAATTGGAGGTTCAGGATACTTACAAGACAAAAACGAAATTGGTCACGGGTACGAAGATGCCGGAGTAACGGTTACGTATCCTAAAAAAGCAAAAACGTTGACATGGCATTTTATCGCACCAAATGTTCATGATTTTACATGGGCAGCAGATAAAGAATATACGCATGATATTGTAAAAGGACCAAACAATGTAGATTTGCATTTCTTCTATAAAAACAATCCAAAAACAACTGAAAATTGGAAACAATTAGAGCCTTTAATGGTTAAAGTAATGGATTATTACAACAATAGAGTTGGAGCATATCCGTACAAACAATACTCATTCATTCAAGGTGGAGATGGCGGAATGGAATACGCAATGTGTACTTTGATGTTAGGAAACGGAACACTTCAGGGAATTCTGGGAACTGCAACACATGAATTAGGACATTCCTGGTTTCAGCATATTTTAGCTTCAAACGAGTCAAAACACCCGTGGATGGATGAAGGTTTTACAACTTATATCGAAGACAGCGCTTTGAATGAATTAAAAGGAGATAAAAAAGAAGTAAACCCGTTTAAAGGAAATTATACAGCTTATTATCAATTAGTAAATTCAGGAAAAGAGCAGCCACAAGGTACTCACGGAGATCGTTACGACGAAAACAGACCGTACAGCATTTCGGCTTATGTAAAAGGAAGCATCTTTTTATCGCAATTAGATTATGTAATTGGAAAAGAAAATGTTGATGCAACTTTAAAAAGATATTTTAATGATTTCAAATTTAAACACCCAACTCCAAACGATATCAAAAGAACAGCTGAAAGAGTTTCCGGAGCTGAGTTAGACTGGTATTTAATCGACTGGACAGAAACTACCAATACAATTGATTACGGAATCAAAGACGTAGCAGATAATGCAGGAAAAACTACTGTAAGTTTAGAAAGAATTGGCAGAATGCCAATGCCAATAGACTTAACTGTTGACTATACAGATGGAACTTCTGAAACTTTCTACATTCCGTTAAGAATGATGAACTTCATTAAACCAAATCCAAACCCGAACGTAAAAAGAACAGTTTTGGATGATTGGGCTTGGGCACAATCCAACTATAGTTTTACAATCGACAAAAACAAAACAGCAATCAAAAAAATCACTATAGATCCAAGCGGATTAATGGCGGATATAAAAGCTGCCAATAATGTTTTTGAAGTGAAATAATATTCAATAGAAGTATAAAAACAAGCCCCGTTTAATTATTTAAGCGGGGCTTGTTTATTGTAAGAGATAAAGTGTATTTGAATAGCCTCCAGCTTTAGCTGGAGAAATAAGATTTAATAGAAAAAGGCTTTAGCCAAACCGTCACAGTTTTGGCTAAAGCCTTTTGTCGTAATTTTTCCATCCAACTAAAGTTGGACGCTATTCATTCTTTTTATGAAACTAAATAGTAATCGAACTTAGGTTATTAGATTTAACTCAAATGCTCAATCATATCTTTTGTCATTGATTCAAGATCAAAAGTATGTTTCCAGTCCCAATCTTCACGTGCTTGAGCATCATCAATACTTGCCGGCCAGCTATCCGCAATTTTCTGACGGAAATCAGGCTCATAAGTAATTGTAAATTCAGGAATATGTTTTTTTATTTCATTTGCAATTTCAGTTGGCGTAAAACTCATCGCAGCTAAATTGTATGACGAATGTATTTTGATTTTTTCAGCCGGTGCCTGCATGATATTAATCGTTGCATCAATTGCATCATCCATATACATCATTGGCATTTTAGTTTCTGATGATAAAAAGCACTCATATTTTTTATCGGCAATAGCCTTATAGAAAATATCCACTGCATAATCTGTAGTTCCGCCGCCAGGAGGAGTAGACCAGCTAATTAAACCAGGATAACGAATGCTTCGAACATCAACACCATAAATATTATGGTAGTATTCGCACCATCTTTCTCCCGCTTGTTTACTAATTCCGTAAACCGTAGAAGGTTCCATAACCGTATATTGAGGTGTGTTTTCTTTTGGAGTTGTAGGGCCAAAAACGGCAATACTAGAAGGCCAGAAAATCTTTTTTATCTTTTTTGCTTTCGCCAAATTCAAAACGTGAAATAACGAATTCATATTAAGATCCCATGCAAATGCAGGATTTTTTTCGGCTGTAGCCGATAAAAGTGCCGCCATCAAATAGATATCCGTAATTTGATGCACTTCGACAAGATGCTCAATCTGGTTAAAATCTAAAGCATTGACCACCTCAAACGGACCTGAATTAACAACGTCAGTATTTAATTTTCGAATATCAGAAGCAATTACATTGTCTGTTCCGTATAATTTTCGCAGTTTTTGAGTCAGTTCTGTCCCAATTTGACCGCAAGCGCCAATGATCAATATTTTTGGATTCATTTGTATTGTTTTTAGATACGCAAATATAACGTTTTCGCAAATATTTTTACTTTTGATAACAACAAATTATAAATTTAACAATGATAAAGATTCTTTTTTGGATTATTCTTCGTTGGAGTATTTAATTTTTTTACCGCAAAGTGCGCTAAGATTTTTAAATTAAGCGGTTATAAAAAACACAAAGTTCGCAAAGCTAGATATTGAACCAGCTTTGCGAACTTTGTGTTTTTCTAAACTTACTACAAGTAAAAAAAACTTAGCGTGCTTTGCGGTAAAAATTTTTCAGACAAAGATTTTCAAAACAATAATAGTAAATCCTTTTAATTCGTGGCAACAAAACGTGCTTTAAAAAGCAAAAATAATCTGTGCTAATCTGTTTAATCCATCAAATCTGTGAACCAAAAAAATAACCATGATTTATAGAATCTTTAGCAAAAAACAGAATTCGTAATTGTAAATTTACTTTGTAACTTTGTAGCTTAATGTTTTACCAAATGAAATATAAAATATCTCTTTTTCTACTTTTTGTTTTTGTATTGAATTCATGTCAAAATGAAGATGAAAAGCGTCGTGCAGAAAATGAAAAAGAAGCGAAAAAAAAGGAAGTTATTTTTGACAACATCAATAAAGGATGGGTATTTATTGATGAACCAATCAATGAGATTTCAGAACAAAAAGCAAGTTCATGGAATGAATGGCGCGACTTTTTAAAAGAAATTGGAGATAAACCCAGAAAAACAATTGGAGCGTTCCAGAAAAAGTCAACTGCGATTTCTAAAAAAGCAATGGCTTTAAACGAAAATATTCCTTCAGAGTTCAATGTTCCTGCGATAAAAAGCCGAATTTCTATTTTGATTACCAAAGTAAAAATGATGGATTTATTCATTCATTTAAATCAGATCCCATCTGAAAAAGTGACTTTTTTAATTGGAGAAATCAATAAAGAACTAGTCTCTTTGGAAAGACAAATGGATAATATTATTGTAAAAAGTAAGATTCCGAAAGAGCAGGGAGAAGAAGATTTCTTAAAAATGTTAGACACAACACGTGCGATACCTAACACAAAAACAGATCCGCTTCTAGAAGACAAATAGATCAAAATACATCACAAGTTGAGTAAAAACGCCTTATATACCATGTATGATAATCTGCCTAAAAACGAGCAGATTGCCACACAATTATTAGAACAAAATCAGATAAAAATGCATCTTAACGGTTTGTTAGGATCAGCAGTTTCATTTGTTATACGCGCTGTTTTCAAAAAAACAGAGTTGCCTTTTTTGCTTGTTCTGGACAATAAAGAAGAAGCTGCTTATTACCTGAACGATCTTGAACAAATGATTGGCGAGCAGGATGTTTTGTTTTATCCTGCGTCATTTCGCCGCCCTTATCAGGTTGATGAAACTGATAATGCAAATGTTTTGCTTCGTGCTGAGGTTTTAAACCGAATCAATTCCCGCAAAAAACCAGCAATAATTGTTACATATCCTGAAGCACTTTTCGAAAAAGTAGTTACGCGTCAGCAATTAGACAAAAACACGTTGAAAGTCGCTTTAAACGATAAAATTTCGATCGATTTTATCAACGAAGTTTTGTTCGAATACGAATTCAAAAGAGTTGATTTTATTACAGAACCCGGAGAATTTTCGGTTCGTGGAGGTATTGTCGATGTATTCTCTTTTTCGAACGATCATCCTTATCGAATTGAGTTTTTTGGTAATGAAGTTGACAGTATCAGAAGTTTTGATGTCGAAACGCAATTGTCTGTAGAAACTCATAAAAAAATCACCATAATCCCGAATGTCGAAAACAAGATATTTCAGGAAAACCGTGAAAGTTTCTTAGATTATATTTCCGAAAAAACAGTTCTTTTTATTCAAAATACAGACGGACTTTTTAGTCAGTTAGACAAACAATTTGCAAGAGCCGAAGAAGCTTTTGAGAAATTATCCAAAGAAATAAAACACGCCCAACCGGAACAATTATTCTTAAATCAGGCTTCGTTTATCAGGCGTGCTTTAGATTTTTCGGTTGTAGAATTGGCTTCAAAACCCATTTTCAAAACAACAAAAACATTCGAATTTCATATTCAGCCACAGCCATCGTTCAACAAACAATTTGATTTGTTGCTGAATAATTTGAGTGACAATCATTTCAACGGATATAAGAATTATTTGTTCTGTTCGAATGAAACTCAGGCCAAACGCTTTCATGATATTTTCGAAACTTTAGACGAAGCCAATTCAGAGAATATTCGCAAGCAATATCATACCGTTGTATTGCCTTTGTACCAAGGTTTTATTGACGAAGAAAATCAGATAACAGTATATACAGATCATCAAATTTTTGAGCGTTATCATAAATTCAACATCAAAAATGGTTATTCTAAAAAGCAAAATATTACGCTTAAGGAATTAACCGCACTTTCTGTTGGTGATTATGTAACCCACATCGATCACGGAATTGGGAAGTTTGGTGGCTTGCAGAAAATTCAGGTCGAAGGTAAAACGCAGGAAGCGATAAAACTGGTTTATGCGGATAATGATATCGTTTATGTAAGCATACATTCGCTTCATAAAATTTCGAAATACAACGGAAAAGACGGAACGCCGCCGAAAATTTATAAACTAGGATCGAACGCCTGGAAAATTTTAAAACAAAAAACCAAAGCGCGTGTCAAACATATTGCCTTCAACCTGATTCAGTTGTATGCAAAACGCCGTTTAGAAAAAGGATTCCAGTTTGCGCCGGACAGTTATTTGCAAAACGAATTAGAAAGTTCGTTTATTTATGAAGATACACCAGATCAAACTAAATCGACACAAGAAGTAAAAGCTGATATGGAAAGCGATCGCCCAATGGATCGTTTGGTTTGTGGAGACGTAGGTTTCGGGAAAACGGAAGTTGCGATTCGTGCTGCTTTTAAAGCCGTAGACAATAGTAAACAAGTTGCCGTTTTGGTTCCGACGACTATTTTGGCGTACCAACATTACAGAACTTTTACAGAAAGACTAAAAGATATGCCGGTTTCAATAGGTTATTTAAACCGATTTAGAACTGCAAAACAAAAAGCGCAAACCTTAAAAGATTTAGCCGAAGGAAAACTTGATATCGTAATTGGAACGCATCAATTAGTAAACAAAAATGTAGTTTTTAAAGACTTAGGTTTATTGATTGTCGATGAAGAACAAAAGTTTGGAGTAAACGTAAAAGACAAGCTAAAAACGATTGCGGCAAATGTTGATACGTTGACTTTAACCGCAACACCAATCCCGAGAACGCTTCAGTTTTCGTTAATGGCAGCGCGCGATTTATCGGTAATTACAACGCCTCCGCCAAATCGTTATCCAATAGAAACAAATGTGGTTGGTTTTAATGAAGAAGTAATTCGTGATGCGATTTCGTATGAAATTCAGCGAAACGGGCAAGTTTTCTTTATCAATAATAGAATCGAAAATATAAAAGAAGTAGCAGGAATGATTCAGCGTTTGGTTCCAAATGCAAGAGTCGGAATTGGACACGGACAAATGGAAGGCGCTAAATTAGAGGAATTGATGTTAGGTTTCATGAACGGAGATTTCGACGTTTTGGTAGCAACAACAATTATCGAAAGTGGATTGGACGTTCCAAATGCCAACACGATTTTTATCAATAATGCCAATAATTTCGGATTATCAGATTTGCATCAAATGCGTGGTCGAGTAGGACGAAGCAACAAAAAAGCATTCTGTTATTTCATCTGTCCGCCATATTCATCCATGACCGAAGATGCGAGAAAACGTATTCAGGCGTTGGAACAATTTAGCGAATTAGGAAGTGGTTTCAACATCGCGATGAAAGATCTTGAGATTCGTGGAGCTGGAGATTTATTAGGTGGCGAACAAAGCGGTTTCATTAACGAAATTGGTTTCGATACGTACCAAAAAATCATGAACGAAGCCATCGAAGAATTAAAAGAAAACGAATTCAGAGATTTATATCCGGCAGAAAACGATATTGAAACCAAAGAATATGTAAAAGATCTACAAATCGATACCGATTTTGAGCTCTTATTTTCAGATGAATACATCAACAATGTTACCGAACGTTTGAGCTTGTATAACGAATTAGGTTCTGTAAAAAATGAAGCCGAATTAGTCATTTTCCAAAATAAATTAATTGACCGTTTCGGTCCAATGCCTCCGCGCGCTAATGCTTTGATGAACAGTATTCGCATCAAATGGATTGCTACAGCCGTTGGTATTGAAAAACTGGTCATGAAAAAAGGCAAAATGATAGGTTATTTCGTTTCAGATCAACAATCGGATTATTACCAATCTAAGCGTTTTCATAAAATGATAAAGTTTGTGCAAACCCACAGTAATCTTTGTACGATGAAAGAAAAACAAACGCCAAGTGGTTTACGACTTTTATTGACTTTCGACAATGTAAAATCGACCAAACGAGCTTTGGAATTGATGGAAATGTTGGGAGAGTAAAGAAAAAAAACTGCCACGAATTTCACGAATTTGCACTAATTTAAAAAGGGAAAATTAATTTTAATTCGTGTTGATTCGTGAAATTCGTGGCAAAAAATATCGAATTTAAAAGACTATTTGTCTTTATAGAATTTCTCTAAATGCTCGTTTTTATCTTTTTCTGCCTGAACCAAACGTTCGTAAAGTTCTACTACTTTGTCAAGCGGATTAAAAGTGCAATGATGACTTCCATGGTGATTTCCTACAGTTCCCTGGCTATTATCATAAAAATTATTAAAATAATTAAACACAGCTTCTTCTGAAAAATTCTTAATAGCTTCAACACTTATACCAAGTGCTATTGCAACCTCTTTGAGTTTTTCGTCGTCGATAGTTTCGCTGTTTTCGATTGCAGAAACTGTCTGTTGACTGGTTCCTAAAGCTTGGGCAAGTGCTTCCTGCTTCATGTCTTTCAGTTCACGAATACGACTGATATTTCTTCCTATATGATGTGGTTTTGTTATTGTGCTCATAGCTCAAAGGTATTAAAATTCTGAAAGCAAAAATTGATTTCAGTGAAAAACAGTTTTATTTTTGTAAGATACATTTTACAATATGTAAGTATTTTTATTCTTCAAAAAAAATATATTTAACAAAAATACATTTTTCAAATAACTACTATTAAAATATAAGAATTAGTTAGCTTAAAAAAATAGTCACGAATTTCACGAATTTGCACTAATTTAAAAAGGGAAAATTAATTTAATTCGTGTTCATTCGTGAAATTCGTGGCGAAAAACAACATCAAATCTTAAGTTTTATTTATCTTTTATTTAAGAAAAACCTTAGAACTAAAAAGTTTTCTTTGAATCAAATTTCAAAGCCAACTTTATATGCAATATCAATTTATACTTCTGTTTTTATTTTTAGGATTAACTTCAATTTCGGCTCAGGAAACCAAACAAATTATTTCAAAAGATACCCTTAAATCAGAAACAATTGATCCGCTTCGTCCCGCAAAAGCAGCATTTTATTCGGCTATTTTTCCAGGATTAGGACAAATTTATAACAAGAAATATTGGAAACTTCCTTTAGTTTATGGAGCAATTGGCACAAGTGCTTATTTTTATATCGACAGTCAAAAAAACTACAAAACGTATAGAGACGAATATAAAAGCAGATTGGCAGGAAACACAAGCAGTTCAGAATATATGGCAAACTTAAGCGAAAGTCAGTTAGTTTCTGCTCAAAAGCAATTTCAACGCAATAGAGATTTATCGGCCTTATTTATTGTTGGGTTTTATGTTTTAAATATTATTGATGCCAATATAGATGCTGCTTTATCTCAATTTAATGTGAGCGAAAGATTAGCCTTTAAACCTTCTATGGATTTCAAGAATGAAACGATGCAATCTAATTTTGGATTTGCCTGTACATACACTTTTTAAGAGTTTTAAGTTTTTTTATTTAAAAAAGAATATTAGGCTTTGAGTTTATAAACTCAAAGCTTTTTTTGTTGGTTTTTCTTACTTTTAGTTCGGCGAACAATTAATTTGTCTTATATTTATAGGTCACTAAAATCAATAAAATTTATTGCTTAATTTTAGTTAAGCATATTATTACCATTATTCTTATGACAGATATATTTAAAGATTTTATTACAAAACTAGCAGAAGTTAATGTGCAGGATATGAATAGAATAAAGTCTTGTATTACGAGTCATAAAGTAAAACGAAATACTATTATTTTATCTCAGGGAGAAGTTTGTGATAAATTTTATTTTTTAGAACAAGGCTGCATGCGTACCTATTACATCACAAAAGAAGGTCAGGAAAAAACAAGATTGATTTCTTTTGACAATACTCCCGTAACTGCCCTCACAAGTTTTATTAATCAAAAACCTTCTGTTGAATATATTGATGCCTTAGAAGATTCAGAATTATTGTCTATCTCTCATGATGATTTTTTTATTCTTGTGAATGAAATCCCTAGTTGGGGATTATTTTATAGAAGAATGTTAGAATTAGCCTTTACTTTTCAAAATAATAGAATAGAAGATTTGGTTACCCTATCAGCCAAAGAGCGTTACGAAAAACTTTTGAAAGAACAGCCGCATTATATTCAACGTCTTTCTAATAGAGTAGTGGCGACTTATTTAGGAATTTCCCAAGAAACTTTAAGCAGACTCAAATCTAAATAATCCTTTTTGACATTTGTCAATGCACAGGGTTTTCTATCAGCCTAATTTTGTCGTATAAATCATCAGAAACCAAACTGATGCTATTAAATAATAAAATTAAAAAAGGTTTGATCATGAAAACACTATTAAGAAAACCATCCGGAAATACTTTAGAAAACGTAATTGATAAATTCAGTATCAAAGAACTGATAGAATTTGAACGTTTTTGCAGGGACAATGCACAATGGGAGGAAATGAAGAAATGTTTTGCAGAAAATTCTACTGTAACAATTTCATGGTTTAAAGGATCTGGACATGGTTTCGTTGACGCTTCAAGCAAAATGGAAACCTATGCGCCTCACAAATTATTTGATACTTTAATCTGGCTGAATAAAGATAAAGCGGTTGCGATTACAATGGCAACAATTCAAATAAGACAGGAAATTCAGGGACATTTATTAGAATTAAGTTCTGATGTAAAACTTTTATACAAAACGCAGAAAATAAATGGTCTTTGGTCTATTATTTCTATGGAAGGAATTTACGAAAAAGATGCTTTAATACCTGTTTCTCCTGCTGATGGTATTATAATTCCGAAAGAAGAAATTGCCAAATTCAGACCAAGTTATGCGAATATGTCTTATGCTTTAAGCAAAAGCGGTTATCCTATAGATAATAATTTACCTGGAATTGACAAACCGGAAAGTGTTGCAAAATTGTATCAGGAATCTGAAGATTGGTTGAATTCTTAAAACTAGAAAATAAAACAGGGCACTTGAATGTCGAAAATTATTGAATTTATAATCGTTAAAATACAAAAGAAATGGAAAATACAAAACAACCAATAGAAGGTGTAACAACAGGAATACTAAATGTAGCTGGAGCTGAATTGTATTATGAAACGAAAGGAAACGGACCAGTTTTATTAATGATTCCCGGAGCAAATGGAGATCATTTTATTTTTACACCCATTCGCGAAATATTGTCTAAAACATTTACGGTTGTAACCTATGACCGCAGAGGATTCTCAGGTTCTAAATTAGTAGGAGAACAAGATTATACACATCGAATTAATACAGATGCAAATGATGCTGAAGCTTTAATTAAACATTTAACGAGTGAACCAGCTTTTGTATTCGCAAGCAGTTCAGGAGCTTTGGTTTCGCTTCAATTGATGACGCTTCATCCTGAAATTATAAAAGCACTTATTCCGCATGAACCAACTGCTTTAAAATATCTTCCGGATGGTGACAAATGGAAAGCAACGACTCAGGAAATTTATGATCTTTATATTAAAGAAGGTGAAGGTCCCGCCAAAGAAAAATTCGTAAACGAATTGATTCCGGGAACACAAGATGGTGAATATATGAAATCAGGAAAAGGACCAGAAACACCAAATACAAAGTACTGGTTCAAACACGAAGTGAGACAATATCCATCGACTGATTTTGATACCAAAAAGTTGGAAGAAAACAAGGATAAAATTATTTTTTGCGTAGGAAGAGATTCTGTAAATACAATGCCGGCATGGCCAGTTACCAATCTTGCAAAACAATTTGGAACAGAAGTTTTATATGTTCCGGGAGGACATTTAGGATATGCGCTTCATGCGGTGGAGTTTGCAAAAGATTTAGTTGAAGGTTTAGCAAAGAGAGGAAAGCTTTAAAAAGAAAAAAAGTTGCCACGAATTGCACAAATTAGCACAAATTAATTTAGACTTGCTTTATAAAAATTCGTTCAGATTCGTGAAATTGCTTCGCCTGTTCGCTGTCGCTCGGGTCGTGGCAAAAAATATTTAAAACAAAAATGGCGTATGAAAATCTCATACGCCATTTGTTTTTATAACTAGATTAAAATTATTTAACGATCAGTTTTTTATTCACATTAATGTCTTTAGTATTGATATTTACAATATAAATACCAGAAGGCAAATGATGATTAATTTGTCCTGAAGTTGAAAGTTTTTGAGTTAAAACAGTTTTTCCGTTCATGTCAGAAACTGTAATTAAAGCTAAATCTCCAGATTCTAATTCAGGTAATGAAACATTAAATTGATTGTCTGTAGAAGGATTTGGATAAATGGTAACTACTTTTTCTGTTGCAATGATTTCTTCAGTTTGAAGAGACGATTTAGCAGTTAAACCTGAAACTGTAGTAGTTTCTAATTGCCATTGTGCACTAAACCAACCATCTTGAGAATTACCATATTGTGCAAATCCTGTTTGATTTTCAACATGAATAATATTTCCGGTTTGCCATCTGTTTCTTAATCTAACCCAAGTTCCGTCGATATAATCGCTCGACCATTGTGCGCTCCAGAAAGTAGTATCGGTTATATTAGCCTGAACACTTCCGGTTTGACTTTCGATATTGATCAATTCGCCAGTTGCTACATTTTTAAGCACAAAATAAGTTGCATCAATAGCGATTTTTTGCCATTTGTAATTGTTGTTAGAAATCGTTGCACCATAACCTACATTGGCTCCGGCATCAGATAAATAAGCACCAGTCCATCTGTTTTTGATCGTGTAATATGTTCCTGTTGCAGTCGAAACTGTTACAGCACAAGTACTTGTTTTGCTTCCGTCAACGGTTGTAACAGTAATTGTTGCTGATCCATTTGCTACAGCCGTTACCAATCCAGATGAATTTACAGTTGCCACAGCGGTATTACTTGAACTGTAGTTTACAGATTTGTTTGTTGCATTTGCCGGAAGAATTGTTGGAGTCAATTGTTGTGTTCCACCAACAGATAATGATGCTGAGGTTGGGCTCAAACTCACACTTGTTACTGCTACATTTGTTGCATTTACTGTTACTGCACAAGTTGCCGTTTTTGCTCCATCCTGAGTTGTAACGGTTATTGTTGCAGAACCTGCAGCTACAGCCGTTATTAATCCGGAACTATTTACAGTTGCTACAGCAGTATTATTTGAACTATAAGTTACTGTTTTGTTCGTTGCTGTTGCAGGAGCAACTGTAGGTGTTAATTGTTGTGTTGCACCTACTAATAAAGAGGAAGTTGTTGGAGACAATGTAACTCCTGTAACCGCTACCACTGTTCCTGGGTTCGAGTCGTACCAAGTTGTGTTCATGTACCAACCTGTTTTGTTTCTGCTTAAATCAGCAGATTGACTTGTTCCGTCATTAAAAATTAAATTAGTCGACGTTACATTTGTAAACGTATAACTATACCAACCATTTCCGGCGTTCGTCATGTTTACACCTGGCCATGATGCATCTGCCAAAACTCCTGTTGGTAAAGCACTCCAATAATAAATCTTGATTCCAGTTCCCCAATTTGATGGTTTATAGAAATAAACGGTGAAATTAGTATTTGGGTTTACAGTAATTGCTGCAATTGCGGTTTTGCTTCCGTCTTGTGTTGTTACGGTAATATTTGTTGTTCCTGCTGAAAGTGCAGTTACCAATCCAGATGAATTTACAGTCGCAACTCCTGTATTGCTAGAACTCCACGTTACTGTTTTGTTTGTTGCATTTGCGGGAGAAATTGTAGCAGAAAGCTGTTGTGTGTTTCCTGCATATAAACTCGCAGTTGTTGGCGAAACACTTACTGAAGCAACCGGAATTGCCGCAACTGTTATTGCCGAAGTTGCTGTTTTGTTTCCGTCAACTGTTTTAACTGTAATCGTTGTTGTACCTGCTGAAACCGCTGTAACTAATCCAGATGCGTTTACCGTTGCTACGGCTGTATTGCTTGAAGTCCAGGTTAAGTTCTGGTTTGTTGCATTTGCCGGAGCAATAGTTGGATTTAATTGTTGTGTAGATCCTAAACCAACAGTTACCGTCGCCGGACTCACCGAAACTCCTGTAACAGCTACAACCGGTGCATTTGTATTAGTTAAAACCAAATATTCGTAAGCCGCGAATGTTCTCGTTGCGCCAGTAGTTAAAGTTACCGAGGCATTGTTGTTATAAGGATTCACATAAGTTCCTGCCAAAGCTGCCGGAATAACATAGGATTTAGAAGCATTTCTTAAATTCGACATTACGATTACTTTTTCAGTACCCAATGTTTTGGTAAAAATGCTAATATCATCATTGGCATACATCGTTAAATCTCCACGGCGTATTGCTGCGCTTGTGGTTCTGAAATTTAAGATTTTTGCAAAATCAGCTGCTGCAGTTGGATTTTGAGACCAGTTGAATTTGAATCCTGTCCAAGGCCAATCGGTTTTGGGTTCGTAATCAATTTCCTGTCCGCTCATTAAAAAAGGAACCCCTTTCATATAAGCCGATACTAAGAAATTTGCAACGATCCCATTATGGTTGTTGAAGATTACAAAAGGTCTTTGTACGCCATTATCATTAGTATAGGTATCATGATTTCCGGTGTAACGAACAGCTTGATTTGAACCTGTAGCATTTGCATATTCATAATCATTTATAGTTTGAAAACGTGTTGAAACCGGACCTCCGGCAGCTACATCTTTTAAGGCATTCCAAAACCATCTGTCACCAAAATTCATATCAAAACCAGCCGTAAAGTTGGCTTGTCTGTCTCCTTCGGCTAACATTAATAATTTATGAGAAGAAATTCCGCGTATGTTTCCAATAACTTCAGACCAGAAATCAAGCGGAGGATTATTAGCATAATCGCAACGATATCCGTCTACGTTTGCAGCCAGAATCCAATAGCGCATAGCATCTTTTATCGCATTTCTTGTCGCTGAACTATTAAGATCAAGCGCCGCAATATCAGAGAAGTTTCCTAATTGCTGAATCGTAGTTCCGCTTCGCATATAATATTCCGGATGCGAAACTGTCCAGGCATTATCCCAAGACGTTCCATTGATGGCAATGTCAAGAATAACTGCCATTCCGCGGCTATGAGCGCCATCGACCAAAGTTCTTAAGTCTGAAAGCGAACCATATTCTGATCCAACGGCTTTAAAATCTTTAATACAATAAGGCGAAGCTGAACTTTTAGAATCAGTACCGTGTGGGTAAATGGGCATTAAATAAATAACGTTGGTACCAAGTGCTTTTATATTATCTAAACGGGCGGTTACTCCGGCTAAATTTCCGTTGGCACTAAACGGACGAATATGTACCTGATACATGTTTACATCCCGGGTATCCGGAACACCAGCGAATGGCGTGCCGTACTGAGGCGGATCTTGTGCATAAACGGAACTTGCAAATAATAACAGAAAACAGACTAATGTTTTCATGAAATGAAATAATCCTGAGGTAATATTGATTTTCATAATTTTTGTTTTTTGCATGCTTGTCAGCATCTTTAACTAAAATTCATTTTCACTCGCATTGTTTTTAAATTCGACAAACATTTTGTGGTTAATAGTTTTGTAGTAAAATTTTTAATTTTTGCTCAAAAATGAGCATAAGTTTCTGCCACGAATTTCACGAATTGGCACAAATTTTAATCTGCAGCCTCAATTCGTGGAATTCGTGAAAATTCGTGGCAAAAAAACTTAGTAATCTATAACTTTTTCAATCCCTTTAATTCTGTAGCATTTCCTTCTTTGATGCTGATGGCAACACCGCCACCTGGAGCTAAATACTGTTTTAAAATTGTTTTTGAGGTTACAACAACTTTGGTCACCGTATATTTTTGTGGATTTTCATTCCAATTCGCTTCTTTGGCATCAGCATAAATAGTGGCTATGAATTTTTTTCCGGCTGGTAAATAATCAAAAGTAATGTTGGCAGTTCTTGCATTCTCGTCTGTGATTCCGCCAATAAACCAATTGTCTTTTCCTTTTGCTTTACGGGCAATTGTGATGTAATCTCCCGGTTCAGCTTCAAGAATATAACTGTTATCCCAATCTACTGCAACATCTTTGATGAACTGAAATGCATCTGGAAAACGCTCGTAGTTTCCAGGAATATCAGCTGCCATTTGCAACGGACTGTACATTGTAACGTAGTATGCCAATTGTTTTACTAAAGTTGTATTAACGCGCTGAGAGCTTCCGGTTCCGTAGTACGAAAGATCAGTCTGGAAAATCCCCGGAGTATAATCCATTGGACCTCCCATTAAACGGGTAAATGGCAAAATCGTAGTATGATCCGGCGCTAATCCTCCCATAGATTCAAACTCAGTTCCTCTGGCAGATTCTTGTGCAACCCAGTTTGGGAAAGTTCGGTGCAAACCTGTTGGTCGAACTGCTTCGTGACTGTCAATCATTATTTTATAATCGGCGGCACGTTTGGCTACATTAATGTAATGATTCACCATCCATTGTCCGTCATGGTGTTCGCCACGCGGAATAATTTTACCAACATAACCTGTTTTTACAGCATCATAACCGTTGTCATTCATAAACTGAAACGCACGATCTAAACGACGCTCGTAATTGGTTGCAGATCCTGAAGTTTCGTGGTGCATAATAATTTTGACTCCTTTTGAAGCCGCATATGCATGAACTGCTTTTACATCAAAATCCGGATAAGCGGTTACGTAATCAAAAACTTCTTCTTTCCAGTTTCCAATCCAGTCTTCCCAGCCAATATTCCATCCTTCGATCAGGATTGCATCGAAACCATTTTTAGAAGCAAAATCAATATATTCTTTTGCACGTTCTGTTGTGGCTCCGTGTTTTCCGTTTGGCGTAAGTTTGGTAAAATCATCAGTTAATTTTACATTATTTTCTTTTCCGAAAGCCCAGGTACTTTTTCCGGCTACGAAATATTCCCACCAAATTCCGATATATTTTACCGGTTTAATCCATGAAACATCTTTATAACTTGTTGGTTCGTTGAGGTTCAAAATTAATTTTGAAGCCAAAATCTCTGTTGCTTTATCGCTTACAACAATAGTTCTCCAAGGCGATTGTGCATCAGTTTGAATATATCCTTTTGCTCCAACAGCATCTGGTGCTAAATGACTGCGCATTTTGTAATTTACAGCATCAACTTCAAGATACATTGCCGGATAATTGATTAATCCCGCTTCGTGAATGTTGATGTATAAACCATCATCAGATTTCATCATCGATGGCGTTTGCACAGACAATTCTTTGATAGGCCATTGCGAATTGATTTCAATCGTAGCTTTTTTCATTAACGAAGGAACGTCAGAAATTTTCGAAGTTGTATACGCATATTCATTGGTATCATAATCTCCCGGAATCCAGAAAATTTTATGATTTCCAGCCAGATTAAATTCAGAACGTTCTTCCTTAATAACAAAATAACTCAAATCATTTTGTTTCGGAAATTCATATCTAAAACCTAACCCGTCGTTGAATAAACGGAAACGAATTCTAATATATCTGTTGTTGTTTTTTGCTTGCGCTAAAGTGACAACCAATTCATTGTAATTGTTGCGAATTGTTTTTTCTTCGCCTAAAACCGGATTCCAATTTTCATCAACAGAAGATTGTGCTGTATTTGTAACGGTAAAACCATCCAAAAACGAAGGCAAATTTTGAAGTTCTAAACCCAAAGAACTTGGTTTTATAACTGATTTTTGTTTATATGACAATTGGTAAGACGGAATTCCGCCTTCTTTTAATTCAAATTTTAAAGAAAGATTTTTGTTTGGCGAAGTTATTTCCTGTGCCTGAATCCATAATGAATTGGCACAAATAAAAAGTAATAGTGCGATTTTTTTGCTTAAACGAATTTGAAGCGGCATTTTTTGGGATTGAAAATTCATGTTATTTAGTTTTTTGCAAATCTAATTTAATTTTAAAGTTGCGTGGGAATTAATTCTTCAATACTAAATATTGAAATGGAAGTAATGTAATTTCGTTGCCAACAGTTACAGAATTTCCTGAAAAAGCATCTTTCCATGTTGTTTTTAAAGCTGGCGAAACAAGATATTTTACAGAACTATTAGTTAAATTAGAAAGTACAAGAACTTTTTCAGTATCTTTTACCATAGTAAATGCACTTACTGCATCGCTGCTATATCCGGTATAAATTCCTGTTTTTATAGCTGTACTTGAGTTTCTAAAAGCGATAATTTTTTTGTATTCAGCTAACATTGATGCATCTGCAGTAGACCAGTTAATTGGCGTTCTGGCAAAATAATTTAATCTTTTGTCATAGCCAACTTCTTGTCCGTTGTAAATCATTGGAACAGATTTTAAATACGCAGCAACAACAAAAGTAGCGATAGATCCTTGTTTACCTCCAAAAAGTTCGAGCGGAGTTCCTTCTGAAAGGTTTACATCGTGATTGCTGGTGTATCTTACTACTCTGTTTTCTTCATTATAATTGTTGGCATATTCTGTAGCATTAGAATCCTGAATTGTAGTTGCAGGTTTAGCTTCTTTGAATACTTTTTCTAATGTGCTGAAGAAATTGAATCCAAAAGTATAATCAAAACCAGCAGCAAAGTGGTTTACTTTAGAACCTTCGGCTAACATTAATATTTTCTGATTTTTTTTGATGCTTCTTAATTTAGTAATAGCATCACACCAGAAAGTTTGCGGTACAAAATCAGCATAATCACATCTAAAACCGTCAATGTTTGCGTTGTAAACCCAATACGACATGGCATCGATCATAGCATCTTTCATCTCGGTATTATTAAAATCTAATTGTGCTACATCATTGTAATTTGTTCCCGGAGGAATAATGATATTGCCTTTATCATCTTGCTGATACCAATTTTTATGTTGTGTAATCCAGGCATTGTCCCAAGCGGTGTGATTGGCAACCCAGTCCAGAACTACTGCCATATTTTTTTTGTGTGCTTCTTCAACCAAAGTCTGAAGATCTTGCAAGGTTCCAAAATCAGGATTTACAGCTTTGTAATCTTGTACGGCGTAAGGTGAACCTAATTCTCCCGAAGCTTTTAGTTTACCAACAGGATAAATAGGCATTAGATAAATAACATTTGCACCCAATTCCTGAATTTGAGTCAGTCTTTCCTGAACGCCTTTTAAGTTTCCTGCCGAACTAAAAGCACGAATATTGACCTGATAAATTACGGCATCTTCTTTTTTAGGCATTTTTTCGAATGATGCTCCGTATTGTTGATAGGGAGAAGCCGGAGTTGAATCGCTATCTGATGAACTGCACGAAATAAATGCTAATGCAAGTATTAAAGTATAGACGATTTTTATATTTGATTTCATGTTTTTTTGAATTTGGTTTTAATAAACCCAGAATTAATTTAGCTGAAAGATATCCTGCCTTTCGCTCAAAAAAGGCAGGTATCACTCAAACTAATCTAGCTTTATTACAATGTTAGATTATTTTTTAACGATCGTGCAAGTTGCCGTTGCAGGATAACCTGCTGCTGCGGGATCTACGTCGTTTATGGTAAAAGTAATTTCATAAGTTCCTGCTTCAGGAATGTCATAAGCGCCTCCATTATCTTTATTAATGGTATTTGTTGTAGGATCTGCAGGACCGTAGTTTACATCCCACTTATCATTTAATCTAAATTTTAAAGCTCCGGCCAATAAGTTAGCAGTAACTTTCCAGGTTTTAGTTTCATGATCGTATGACATTGGGATAGAGTGGTTCCATCCGTAATCTTTGTCTTCCGGTGTTGGTGCATGAGTTGATGATCCTACAATTCCCCAGGCATAAGGAGTAGAACTCCATTTTAAGGTATTCAAATTTACCTTGATTTGATAAGAACCTACACCAGGTAAATTGAAATTGGCATCACTCATATTTTTTAAATCAGCATTTGTATCCCCTGCACCATAAAATTGATCCCAGTTTCTGGCGGTATTAAATTTAAAGATCGTTCCGTAACCCGGTAAAAGGGTAACATATCCTTGATAAATACCTTTTGAAATCGCAGTCAATGCTAAAGCTTTGTCTACATTCCATTCTCCCTGATAAGAGCCCGGCATATAGATTTCGCCAAAAACGACACTTTTTTCATAAGGTGTAACAGTTAAAGTGATTGGATCCGAATAAATTTTTCGATCCATAGCCGCTTCTACACGAACCACTAATTTACCTGCAACATCTGGAGAAAGACCTAAGTCTGTGGCGATTTTGTTTAAATCGATACCTATGAATGCTTTGCTTAAAACATCCTGACCAACTTCTATTCGTTTGGCTTTTTGCCATGCATTTGCGCCGCTTGTATCATTGATTAAATCAAATTGTATGGCATAAGTAACTGGTGCTTCGATAGGAAATGCTACTTCTGGCCAGGAAATAAGTAAAGCATTATCCTCTGCACTTTCTTCTGTAAGGACTAATGTACTTGCAGAAGCCTGAATTGCAGCAGGAAAACTTACTGTTTTTAGTGTCGTTAACTGACCTTCACTTTCGCAGGAAGCGCTTAAAAAAAGCACACTTCCTAATAGTAATAATTTATTTATATAGTTTTTCATGATCGTTTTGTTTTTAGTAACCCGGGTTTTGTTTAAGTCCACGATTAGCATCTAAAGCTGATGTTGGAATAGGGAACAATTTTCGGTAAGCAGGAGACGCCGGTCTGAATTCGTTTGCCAATAAAAATTTGTCAAAACGAATCATATCCTGTCTTCTGTGACCTTCCCAGTTTAATTCGAATCCTCTTTCGTTATAAACATCATCAAGAGTTGGGTTTGCATCGAGTGCATTTAATCCTGCACGCACTCTGATTTGATCTATAAATGGTTTTGCAGCGCCTGGATTTCCTAAACGAACATTACATTCTGCTATCATTAAAATTACATCGGCATATCTAAAAATAGGAAAGTCATTTGATGCTCCTCCGCCGCTTTTTGCTCCTGCCGGATAAAATTTAATATTACGAACTCCCGCCTGAGGATCAGCTCCCGGATTGTCTAATGAAGCAACATCAAGTGTGTAATTATATCCGCCTGCTTGTTCGCCTACTAAAAATTGTTGTCTTCGAATATCTGTTAAGGCATATTTCAGGAAGAAATCTTTAGGAACGATAGTTCCGTTCCAGCCAGCCATTCCAAATAAAGCTGTACCATGCGGACCATATACACTACGAACAGCATAAATATTGCGCGATACAACATCAAGGGTTGCATAAATAGGTAAAATGGTTTCGTCTTCAGGAAGTACGTCTCCAAATAATTCATAATATTTATTGCCTAACGGACTTGAGGCATTTGCTGCTCCGGAATGTAGTGTAAAACCGCCTTCGCTAACTTTGTTACAAGCTGCTAAACATTCGCTCCATTTTGTTTCTCCGGTATAAACCTGAGCATTTAAATACACTTTTGCCAATAGCGTATAACCTGCCCATTTATTGAATCTTCCGTAATAATTTCCTCCTTTTGTACCAGAAAGCTGTTCTACGTTTTCGGTTAATTCTTTTACAATAAAAGTGTAAATTTCTTTACGGCTTGATTGCGGAATTTTATCTACTGTAATATTATTATCAGTAAAAAACGGAACATCTCCATAATCATCAATCAATAAATAATAAAAGAAAGCACGTAATACTTTGGCTTCGGCAATTTTTGAAGCTTCGGCATTTGATTTTTCTAATAAATCAACCGCTAAATTTGCATTAAAAACAGATTTGTATAACCAGTTCCAGGTATTATTAATGATAAAATCTGTTGGTAACCATTCGTGTTTGTGCAAACGTGCAAAATCCTGTTGCCAGTCTCCGGTATTTCTATGCGGAATCACTTGTTCGTCTGACGACATACAGTTCATGTCATACCAGCCATTATCTGCTCCTGCATAACCAACGCCTGGAATATTTTTACGCTGAAAATCACCCGGAATTTCTGCATAAACGCTTGCAAGAGCAATATCTGCTCCTTCAGGAGTTCCGTAAAAATCATCAGCCGGATATTTATCGTACACATTTTCGCTGATATCTGAGCAGCTAAAAAGTGTTAGGAAACAAACGCTTCCTGCTAGTAGTATATTTTTAATTTTCATTTCTTTTACTATTTAAATTTTACAGTCAGACCAAATGCAACACTTCTGGTACGAGGATAAATTCCTTTATCACCTCCAAAATTATCATTAGGGTCGCCACTTCCGCTTATGTTCAATTCCGGGTCAAGACCTGTATAATCTGTAATTAATAATAAGTTGTTTCCTGTAAGTGAAAGTCGGATAGAGTCTACATATTTATCCGTAAAACGGAAAGTATATCCTGCAGTAACATTTTCTAAACGAACAAATGAACCATCTTCTAGCCATAAGTCAGAACCGTAAGGAGAAGTATAAATTCCTTCGTCAAGAGCACTTTCTAATACATTCGATTTACCTACATTTTCTAATCTGCTTAAATTAGAACGTAATCCATTGTAGATTTTATTTCCGCCTGAACCTCTGACTAATACAGATGTATCAAAGTTTTTGTATCGGTAAGATGGATTAAAAGCAAAAGTATACGTTGGCAAAGCAGAACCTGCATAGTAACGATCCGGACTTTTAACGCCCTGATCTATAATACCATTTCCGTCACGATCTTTTACTGTTTCGACATTGTTGTCATTTTTACCCGTATGTTCTAAGATATAAAATGCGCCAACTGGTTTTCCTTGTACCAAATAAGAATTTGCCGCTCCCCAGCCTACATAATCTGTATTTAAAGGAATACCGTTAATGCTTCCGCTTAAATTAAGTACTTCATTTTTCATGAAAGAAACATTTCCGGCTAATGTCAGTGTACTGTTTTCGGTTTTAATAACATCATATGCAAGAGCAATCTCCAAACCTTTGTTTGAAATACTTCCTACGTTTGCTTTTATTTGGTTATAAGGATATGGAGGTTGAGGTACCGTATAATCGAATAATAAATTATCTGTTGTAGAATCATAAACGTCTACACTACCTCTTAATCTATTGTTTAAAAGAGCAAAATCAAGCCCAATATTAGTTTGTTTTTTTGTTTCCCATTTCAAATCAGCATTTGCATTTTGAGTAATGTTGAAATTGGTAATAGGCATTCCTCCAAAATAAGTAGTTCCTGCGCTCCCCACTAATGATAACGAAGTTTGTGGATAAAGGCCTTGTTGGTTACCTGTTTCACCGTATCCAACACGTAGTTTTAACTCATTAAACAAAGTCTGTGTCGCCATAAACGATTCTTTGTTAATTTGCCATGCAACAGAAGCTGATGGGAAATTTCCCCATTTATTGTTTGCACCAAATACAGATGAACCATCACGTCTGATACTTGCCGTTACTAAATAACGATCTAATAAAGAGTAATTTAAGCGACCTAAATACGATACTAAAGTCCTGTCATTTTTATATGAAGAAATATCGCCAGACTGAACTTTAGAAAAATCACCAAACTGAAGTGCGTTATACGTAGTTTTATCATTTATAAAGCCTCTTGCCTGCGCATAATTGCCCTGATAAGCCTGACTTTGCCATTCGTATAAAGCCAATGCATTAAAGCTATGAATACCAAAAGTCTTTTTATAAATAAGACTTATATTGGTTAGTTTTTCGTTTTGTCTTTCGTTTTTAATATTTGCATATCCTTTTTGATCAATTGCCAGAGCATCTGTTGATTCTGCGGGCATAAAATATCCAATAGTTTTATTGGTTTTTCTCCAGCTTCCAAACCAGCCGGCAGAGAAACCTTTACCCAAATCCAATTCGGCTTTTAAACTTCCGAATAAATTATCATTTTGAGTTTCATTTGTAGCGGTTTGAGCCACTGCATAAGGATTTAAATATTGAAATACCGTTGGATCCGTATAATATTTTCCGTCAGTATTAAAAACAGGATCCGTTGGTCTCGCCAATAACGAATTTGTAATAAGGTTTGATTTATAAGAAACCGTTCCTACTTCGCCAATACTGCTTGTTACATTATTTACCCCAGTATTTAGATTAAAAGTTAATTTTAATTGGTCATTAAGAGCCAATTGTGTTGCCTGAATACGACCAATATATTTTTGATTGCTTGAGTTAATTACAACTCCATCTTGCAAAATTGCAGTTAGGGAAGCTCTGTAATTAAATTTATCTGTTCCGCCGCCAAAAGAAAGAGTGTGTGTTTGTGTGATTCCGGTTTGAGTCAAAAGGTCGTACCAGTCTGTATTTGAACCGTGATTTGCAGAAGCCGGAACACCAACACTTTGTGCAGTTTTCCACCATTGATTAGCATCTAACATGTCTAATTTTTTTGGAATAAAATCAATAGACGTAGAACCTATATATTCCATAGTTGTTTTGCCTGCCTTATTTTTTTTAGTGGTTACAATGATAACTCCGGGAGCACCTCTTGAACCGTAAACTGCAGTTGCCGAAGCATCTTTAAGTACATCAATGCTTTCAATTTCACTAGGCGGAACCTGATTCAATAAATCCATATTTCCCTGAATACCGTCAACGACAACAAGCGGATCGTTTCCTCCAATTA
Organism: Flavobacterium sp. Leaf82; assembly: GCF_001422725.1. Classification (GTDB taxonomy): domain Bacteria; phylum Bacteroidota; class Bacteroidia; order Flavobacteriales; family Flavobacteriaceae; genus Flavobacterium. The sequence continues at coordinate 225,400 of NZ_LMMA01000001.1, forward strand.
AAGAAGAAATACCACGAATACGAACACTTGGTCCTGAACCCGGTTCGCTCCCAATTTGAGTAATGTTTACACCGGCAGCTTTACCAGAAATTAATTGTAACGGATTTACAATTGCTCCCTGATTCATATCTTTTGCAGCGATTGAAGAAACCGCACCTGTAACATCTTTTCTGGCTGTAGAACCGTAACCCACAACTACAATTTCTTGTAAATCTGTAGCGTCAGGAATAAGCTGAATGTTGATAACGCTCTGGCTGGCAACAACTTTTTTCTCTTTATAACCCACAAAACTTACAATGATTATTGCAGAACTGCTTTCGACAGTAAGCTTATATTTACCGTCAAAATCCGTTACCATTCCGTTTTTAGTTCCTTCCTCAAGAACCGAAGCTCCGGGCAAAGGCAAACCATTTTCATCAGTAATGATTCCACTTACGGTTTGTTTTTGATATTGAATATTTTGTGTTTTTAGTTCCGGTTTTTTAAGGATGATTTGAGTGTCCCTAACTTTAAATTCAGTTAAAGTTCCTTTAAAAAGTTTGTCTAAAACAATATTAATAGGCTGATCTTTTACAGAAATAGAAATCGTTCGGTCTAAGTCGATGTCATTCAATTTGTAAATAAACCTGAAATCTGTTTTTTGTTCTATGGTCTCAATAACCTTTTCGATGGTTGAATTGTTTAATTCAAGAGTTACTTTTGTTTTTTGGGCATAAGTATTTCCTCTAATATTAAACATGGCGACCAAAATAAGTAGTGTAGTTAGTTTCAATTTTAGGTCATTTTGGAACAATGAGTATAGGAACCCATTATTCTTAGATTTTTTTTTCATAATTTTGTTAATTGATTGTAGTTAATTCGTTATATTCAATCACTTAGTAAATCGGAAATTGTTCGCAGCTCTTTCCGATTTTTTTATTCCTTGAATTTTATTCTTTCATTTTTCTTCATGTTTTTAGTGGTTATTTAATTAGTATTTGATTGTTTTTTATGGTATAATTTATGCCATGAATGTCATTAAAATAGCTCATAACTTTTTCTATAGATTCATCGCTAAAACTTGCATTGAATTTTTCGCTGGCTAGTTTTTCATTTTTGTTTACAATTGTAACATTATAGCGTCTTTCAAGTTTTGTAATTATATTTTTGAAAGTCATATTTCTAAAAGTCAAACCGCCATTAATCCATGAAGTATAAATATCAGTGATTACAGGTTTGGTAGAAATTAGTGTGTTTTCTTTATTAAAACTTCCTCTGTAACCGGGTTTTAAAATGGTATTTTTTGCAGCGTCAAATTCTTCATTCGTACGATACATTCCAACAGAACCTTCTACTAAAACCACATCTGTTGCAGCATCTTCAGGATAATTAGAAACGTTGAAATGAGTTCCCAGAACACGCACATTCAAGGCATCGGCATTTACTATAAAAGGATGTTTTTTATCTTTGGCAACATCAAAAAAAGCTTCACCATCAAGAAATACCTGTCTGTTTTCGCCGGCAATAAATTTTACAGGATATTTTAGTGTTGTTCCGGAGTTAAGATGCACAAGGGTTCCGTCAGACAATTGCAATCTGAATTTTTTGCCATACGGAATTTTGATTGTATTGTAAGTTACTTTCTCCAGATCAGTATTATTGTCGTAAACAATTTTGTCTCCATCCTGATTTCCAACTACATTTCCGTCAGCATCTTTCACGACAACTTTATTGTTTTCGGATATGATTTGCGTATTTCCATTTTCTAATTGCAAGACGATGTCAGTACTTTTAAAATCAAATTTTGGCTGAGGTTTAGTAGTAAAAGCTCCTTTTTGATAAGCAAATCCAATTCCGAATAGAACGACCACAGAAGCTGCAATTGAAATATACTTTCTGAAATTTGATTTTTTAGGAGTAATTTCTATCACAGTTTCCTCTTCTTTTGTGTTTGCGAGAATAGAAGCAAAAATAGAATCTGCGGTTTGCTGATTCATTTTGGGCATTTCGCTCAAAAGATTTTGAATGTCTTCTACTGAAGGAAAATCATCCGTAAGTTTATTTTTTTTGTAATAGGCAATTACCTCGTTTGTTTCTTCGGGTGTACATTGGTTTAAAACAAACTTTTGCAAAAGGTTTTTTATTTCAGAATTTGAATTCATTACGAATTGATTTTAGGGCTGGGTTTTATATAATACAGTTGAAAGCAAATTGAGTACTACTCAAACGTTGTAATTTTTTTAATTTTAACATTTGTATGTACGATTATTGCATGGGTAAAACTCGTTAAGTGCTGATTTTGTTGATATTTTTTGATTGAAACTTTAAAAGTATATATTTTAATATTTTTTAAATTCTAGGGGTTTTTTAGGCTCAAGAAGTTGTTTTGTCATTTCGACGGAGGAGAAATCACACTAGAAAATCGACAAAGATTGGTGCTTTTAGGAGCGGAATAACGAGTGTGATTTCTCCTCCGTCGAAATGAAAAGATTGTGGTAATTTGGATTCAGAAGAATTTCCCATTTATATTAAGCTCTTTCGCTTAAGCACAAAAAAAATCACCCGAAAAGAGTGATTTTAATGGTTAACATTTGGTTTTTTGGTTTAGATAATTTCATCATGAACGTGAAAAAAGACTCGCATCGATTCTAATGCTTTGCTCATTTGGTTCCTGACGGTATTGATAGAGATGCCGAGTTCCTGGCTTATTTCTTCGTAACTCATGCCTTTTTTTCGGGACATCTTAAAAATTTGCTTTCGTTTAGGCGGTAATTTATTCATGGCTTCCTTTCGTAGCTTTTTGCAATCGGCTTCCCGAATAGAGTAATCGCCATAATCATGCGATTTCTGACTTTCATAAAAAATTTCTTCTTTAAGCAAGGCGTCATTTGCTGCCTTATTCAAAAAATTAAAAGCCTGATTTCTGGCAATAGTAAAAATATAAGCTTTGAATGATTGTTCAAGATTCAAGTTCTCACGATGTTGCCAGACTTTCATAAAAACATCCTGTACATTCTCTTCAGCAGCTTCTTTTGATTTTAATAAACTAATGCTATAACCATAGATATCCTGATAGTATAAATCAAAAAGTTTACGAAATGCTTTTTCGTTGCCGTTTTTGAGTTCACTCACCAATATTTTTTCGTTATGGTCTGTTGTTTCTAACATTAATTTAATTAGTCTTTATTTAATTCTAATTATATTATGATACTATCAAAATGGGTACTCTAATTTACTGACTGGTTAGCAAATATATAAAAATATTATTCGCAACAAATTTTATTAAAAAAAACTTAATTCTATTTTTTTTAATAAAATAACTGCTGAATGCCAGTAAAGGTATTGGTAAATGGCTTTTTATCAAGTCTATATAATTTTGCCTGATATTTTATAAATTAATTATTCTCTTGTGTCTTTATTGAGAATATTCTTATTGTAGCTATTATTAAATGACAATTTGGTAATAAGAAAATCCCTGTATCTTTCTTTACAGAATGATACAGGGATTATATATAATTAGATAGAATTTGAGTATTCTTATCTGTTCTAAAATGATTAGTTTTTCAAGTCTTTAATTACTTTAAAAGCAACATCAACCTGATCTTCACCAACTAAAATGGTAAATTCGTTTGAAGTAGAAATTACCTCATTAATAATAATTCCTTCCCACGCTAAACGTTGAAAAATGAAATAATAGATACCTGGAACCACAATATTTTCTTTTGGTAATTTTACAGTAATAGATGCCAGATTATCTAATTTCTGAATTAATTTTTCACGCATAAAATGTTTCTCAACCAAATGGTTTACACTGCTGCTAACCACGATGTTAGTTTCGTTTACGCCACGTGATGAAGTATAAAATATATCTGATAAAGCATTAATATCAGAAATTAAATCAGCTTGTTTGTTTAGAACAGTTTCAGAAGCTGCAAAAGTGTAATCCGTTAATTCAGAGCGAACAGTTATTTCGCCAATATTCTTGATTACCTTATTTATTTTATGATTCAATTTAAAATCCAATTCTTCTGTAAGTCGTTTTAGAGACATTACAACAGCGCCTTGTTTCACTTCTTTACCAAATTCACTTTCTAATTCGGTCATAATGTTCCGGGAAAGCGACGTCAGGTTGATAATTCCAAGCGATAACGCATTTAATAAAAAGGGTTTTGTTTTGATGTAATTTTCGACGATAGAAGAAACGGTTTTCATAGTTTTTTTTCTTTTTTTTTGTAACTTAATTGTGCTGGTTTAGTTATAGAGGTGTTATAAATCTTCGCAAATATAAATAAAAAAACAATTTGTTACAAATATAACAATAAAAAATTATGTTAAAAATGGTAAAAAGCATCTGTAAGATGTTCAATTGCAAATGTTTCGCCATTTCTATGGATTGCGATGATGTCAAATCTTACATCAAAATCTATATCCCTATAGTTTATGTAGGCATTTACTGCTTTTATCAGCAGCTGAATTTTTTTTGGTTTAACAAAATCTTGCGGAGCACCAAAATCTAAACTAGATCTTGTTTTTACTTCTACGATGGCTAAAACAGAGTCTTTTTGGGCGATAATATCTATTTCGGCCTTCTGAAAAGTCCAATTTCGTTCTAAAATTTTATAACCTTCTTTTTGGAGATATTCTACAGCAAGTTCTTCACCTTTTTTTCCGAGTTCATTATGTTCAGCCATATTTTTTTAGTTTTCAGTCTCAGTTTTTCAGTATTAGTTAGATATATGTTAGAAATGTAGATACACGCAAAGGCACAAAGTCGCAAAGCCTGATTGTACAGCTTTGTGACTTTGCGTCTTTACGAAAAATTATGTTGTGGTATTTTTTCTTATTTAAAAGAAAACAGAATCAGGTAATTATTTTTGAAAAGAAACAGTACTTCCGGTTTCATTTACTTCTATAGAAATGGTACTTCCCATTATCAAAGCTCTATTATCCTGAATATGTCCTGCCGGAAAGTTAAAGATTACCGGAATATTGTATTTTTTAGTAACATCGTCTACTATTTCGACTGCGTTTTTGCCCCACGGAACTTCGTTGTCTTTCATTTTCGTCATTCCGCCAACGATAATTCCTTTCAGGTTTTCGATACAGCCATTGCGTCTAAGATTCATCATCATACGATCAATATGATAAAGATATTCATCAAGATCTTCGATAAATAAAATTTTATCCTTGCAGTCAATTGCTGATGGAGATCCTAATAAACTATATAAAATAGATAAATTTCCGCCCACTAATTCACCCGTTGCTTTACCAAAACGATTCATTTTGTCCGGACCAATTGTATAGGATAATGGTTCGCCAAACAAACTTGATTTCATTGAGCTAATAGCGGCAGGAGTGGCACGCGGAATCGTAACAGGCATTACGCCATGAATCGATTTATATCCCATTGTGTTTAAATGATTGTGTAAAACTGTCACATCACTAAACCCTATAATCCATTTGGGATGTTGCTTAAATTTTGTAAAATCAAGTAAATCAATCATTCTTACAGTTCCATATCCGCCACGAACACACCAGATTGCCTTAATATTAGGATTGTCTAATTGATGCTGAAAATCGGCAGCACGCTGTTCATCAGTTCCGGCAAGCTGATTAAAATCAAGTCCGATCGAGGTTCCTACAACAGCTTCTAAACCCCAGCTTTTTAGTAAATCAATAGTTGGTTTTAAGTTATCATCGATATTTTTTCTGGCAGTTGCTAAAATGGCAACAGTATCTCCTTTTTGTAAATAGGGTGGTGTTATCATGTTTTGTTGAGATTGACAATTGAATGAATGCAAAGCAAAAATAAGGAATATGAATGTACAATGAGAAAAGTAATTCTTGAAGTTCTGGATTGGGCTCATTTTCATAGTTTCTTTGCTAGTTCATTATAAAGGTAAACAAATATAGAAATTTAAAAAATTAAAATAATTAGAAAATTCTTACAAATAGATTAATTTACTTAAATTGAACTTTTTAAAATATCAAAATTCATGAGGATTATCAGATTACATTTTTATTTAATTGCATTTCTTTCACTTTCGATTTCGTGGTGCCAGTCTAAAAAATATACAATTCATACCGTTGCGTTTTACAATTTCGAAAATCTTTTCGACACCATAAACGATCCAACAACTCATGATGATGAATGGACACCAAGCGGATCGCAACATTGGACCAAAGAAAAATACGAACTGAAACTGAAAAACCTTGCAAGGGTTTTATCCGAAATTGGAACTGCCGATAATCCTAATGGACCAACATTAATAGGTGGTTCTGAAATTGAAAACCGTGGTGTTCTTGAAGATTTAATCAAACAGCCTAAATTGCAGCATCTTGACTACGGAATCATACATTTTGACTCACCGGACAAACGCGGAATCGATGTGGCGTTGCTGTATCAAAAGAAATATTTCAGACCAACATCGTATTCGAATATACCTTTATATATCTATAAAAATAATGCAATTGAAAAAGAGGAGAATAAAGTAGAAACTGATGATGAAGTCGAAATAAAAACAGTAAATAACAATAGGATATTTACAAGAGATCAGCTTTTGATTACTGGTTTTCTGGAGGGTGAGGAGATTCATATTATTGTCAATCACTGGCCATCGAGATCCGGAGGAGAGAAAAAGAGCAGTCCGTTTCGTGAATTGGCAGGAAGTTTAAATCGAAGAATTATCGATTCGCTACAGCAAATAAATCCCAATGCAAAAGTAATGACTATGGGAGATTTAAACGATGGTCCTTTTAATCGCAGTGTAAAATTGGCGCTCGGGGCAAAAGCAAAAAAAAGTGAAGTTCCGGAATTTGGTGTTTTTAACCCCTTTGAAGAAATGGCTGTAAAAGGTATGGGAACGATCGCTTTTAGGGATTCCTGGGATATTTTTGACCAGATTATCATAACTGAATCTCTTATAAAACCTGATTTCCTGACTTTTAAATTCTGGAAAGCCGGGATATTCAATACACCCTTTCTTATTACAACTTCGGGACAATATAAAGGATATCCGCTTCGGCATACTTTAACCGAAGTTGGTTTTAGCGATCATTTTCCTGTTTACATTTATTTGATAAAAGAGATGAAATAGATCTAATTGTAGTTTTCAGTCGCACTCTCAGTTTTCAGGATATTGTGACCGTAAACTGTGACTGTAAACTGAACACTTTTTATTAACTTAGCTAAAACTTATTACCACTAAAAATGTCAATAGCAAAACCCTTCAACTTAAATAAATGGATCGAAGAAAACCGTCATTTATTAAAACCACCTGTTGCAAATAAAAATCTTTATGTAGATTCCGGCGACTATATTGTCATGATTGTTGCTGGACCTAACGCCCGTAAAGATTACCATTATAACGAAACCGAAGAACTTTTTTATCAACTCGAAGGCAGTATAAAAGTTGTTATTCAGGAAGATGGCGAACGCAAAGAAATGGAATTACATGCCGGAGATATGTATCTTCATCCAGCAAAAATTCCGCATTCTCCCGTTCGTTCAGAAGGTTCTATAGGTTTAGTAATCGAGCGAAAACGCGCCGGAAAAGGATATACAGACGGATTGCTATGGCATTGCGACAATTGTAATCATAAACTTTATGAAGTGTTTTTTGAACTTCATAATATCGAGAAAGATTTCTTACCACATTTTGAGCATTTCTATAATTCAGAAGAATTGAGAACCTGCGACAATTGCGGAACCGTAATGGAATCTGATCCCAGATTTGTAGCGAAAAAGTAATAGATCGAGTCACCGTATCCTAACAGGTTTTTAAAACCTGTTAGGATTTATATTAGAAGTAAAAATAAAATATTCGAATTAGAGCTTTTAGGATTTTAGTTTTTTGGAGCTATTTCCCGCTATCCGTTCCAATCTTTTGTTTTTTAAAGAAAAAAACAAAAGGATTTCCACTTCTATCGGGGCTATGACATCTTTTTTGTAAGAATTATTGTTTGATCAAGAAAAAATATGATTATCTTTGTCTCATAAATGATATAAAATTAAATCAAAAATGATACAAGAAATTATCACATATAAAAATATTGTAAATAGCATTGAAGATTTAATGAATAAGTCTCCACTAAAAAAGAGCTATATTATTGAAAAAGCGGGTATTCCGAGTCCTACTTTTTATAGAAAACTAAAAACCCAGACTTTTACTCCGGATGAGATGCTTTCTATTGCGAAAATACTTTCTCCTGAAGAAAATTTTAGATTAGAGTTGATAAAAGGGATTGAACAAGGAAAACGTGACTTTGAAGAAGGTAATTTTATTACTCATGAAGAAATGTTATTGGAGTTGAAAAGTAAGGGCATACTTTAATTATGAACATTAATTTTTAGGTTTCTGACGATTATCCCAAAAAATAATTAAAACAATAGAATCATTATGTATTTCGTAATGTAGAGAGATTTGCTTAGAAATCAATACAACATTACATTTTAAATCCATTTTATATTTTCCCAAATAAGGATTTTGTATAAGTAGATTGATAGTGTGTATTGTATTTTCTAGGAATTTTTTCGCTGTTTCTTGATTCCAATGATGTAGCAAATAATTTCTATTACTATAAAAAGTATATTTTGCTTCAGCTGACCAAATAATTTTCATTTTGTAAATTTATAAAAATAAACTTACAAAAATGTGTTTTGCTTTCAATAAGATTGAAGAAATTTGTCTTAAAAATAGTTATTACAATTCAAACTTTTTCCCTTGTTCAGGATAAATAATCTTCAATTCTAAATCATTTTGCTTTTGCACTTGTTCTTTAAGTTTGATGATGTTTTTAGTTGGTGGTTTCAAATGCGTAACAATAATATTGAAACCTTTCAAAGTTCCTTTGCCGGATAAATCTTCTAAAGTATGAAGTTCTTTCATTAAATGATTAGGAGTCAAATGTCCGAACAAAAATTGATCCGGTTGTTCATTTGGGAATGAAACTTCAATAAAAATTCCTTTTAGTTGTTTGTTTTTTATAAGAGGAGCAATTGCAGTCCAAAGTAATTTTAACTTATCACTTTTTTCTACCGTGTCCGGTCCTGTGTCTCCTAAATAAAGCACGTAGGATTCTCCATTTCTAATTAGGAAAGCGGTACTTTCAAACGGATTGACATGACTTAACGGAAATGCTTTTGCCGTCATTGTTGTATTGGTAATTGGAGTTTCTTCTCCTATATTTAAAGTCTGAAAACGATATTTTTTTAACGGCTTTCCAAGACCTTTATCGCCAAAATTCGCCCAGGTTTCATCGTTAAAATAATGATTTTCCATCATTTCCATACATTTATCTGTTGCATAAACTGTTTTAGACGAATCAGCAGGAGAATTTATAATCAATCCCGAAACATGATCTAAATGTGCATGCGAAATAAAATATCCTTTAATATATTTTCGTAAAACTTCGCTTGTTGAAACCTTAAAAACCTTGTTTTCGATTGCTTTTTCGATTCCGGCATTTATAGTTCCGGCATCAAGAGAAATAAAATCATTTGTATGTATTGGAGCGACTAAATAAGCGGAAAGATTTTTTTCGTCAATTCCTCCTTTTATTCCTAATGGAACAACCTGAAAAGAAGCTTTTTGCTCTTTTTGTGAAAATGCGTGAAGTGAAATTAAAAAGAAGCAGATTAAAAAACGATTAAAAGCAGACATATTTAAGTAATTTTGTTTTTACAAAGTTCCTGAATTATGCCGAATAAATAGAGGAATATTTCTTTAAATGAGTTTAATTAATCCTAAGTTTACTTGATTTTAACAACTGACTTCGATTAAAATTCAACTCGAAACAATATCTTTACATAAAAATATAACAATTTTAACTAAAAAAGTTACAATGACAACAATAGCATCACAATTTGGAATGAATGAGGCTCTGGAAAAATTGGGCATCAAATTGATAAATGAAGGAACATCGACAGGTGTTGAAAATTTTTCGTCAGGAGAAATTTTAGATAGTTTTTCACCGGTTGACGGAAAATTAATTGCTTCGGTAAAAACATCAACACTTGAAGATTATGAAAAAGTGATGCGTTCAGCAACAGAAGCTTTTAAAACATTCCGTTTAATTCCTGCGCCACAACGCGGGGAAATTGTGCGTCAGTTTGGGCAAAAGTTACGTGAAAATAAAGATGCACTTGGTAAATTGGTTTCTTACGAAATGGGAAAATCATTGCAGGAAGGGTATGGCGAGGTTCAGGAAATGATCGATATATGCGATTTTGCAGTTGGTTTATCTCGTCAGCTTCACGGATTAACAATGCATTCTGAAAGACCGGGACACCGTATGTATGAGCAATATCATTCGTTAGGAATTGTAGGGATTATTTCGGCATTCAACTTTCCGGTTGCTGTTTGGTCCTGGAATACTGCTTTAGCCTGGATTTCCGGAGATGTATGTGTTTGGAAACCTTCTGAAAAAACACCTCTTTGCGGAATTGCCTGCCAAAATATCATCGCTCAGGTTATTAAAGAAAATAATTTACCGGAAGGAATTTCATGTTTGATTAATGGAGATTATCAAATTGGTGAATTGATGACAAAAGATACTCGTATTCCTTTAATTTCTGCTACGGGTTCAACCCGAATGGGAAAAATTGTAGCTCAAACTGTTGCTGGACGTTTAGGGAAATCATTACTAGAATTAGGAGGAAATAATGCTATTATTGTTACTCCTGATGCTGATATTAAGATGACCGTGATTGGTGCTGTTTTTGGTGCGGTAGGAACTGCCGGACAACGTTGTACATCGACTCGCCGCTTGATCATTCACGAAAGTATTTATGATAAAGTTAAAGACGCTTTAATAGCAGCTTACAAACAATTGCGAATAGGAAATCCGCTTGACGAAAACAATCATGTTGGTCCGCTAATCGACACACATGCTGTCGAAATGTATGCAGTAGCTTTGAATAAAGTAGTTGCCGAAGGAGGGAAAATTTTGGTTGAAGGAGGAGTGCTTTCCGGCGAAGGTTATGAAAGTGGCTGTTATGTAAAACCAGCAATTGCGGAGGCTCAGAATTCATATGCTATTGTACAGCACGAAACATTTGCTCCTGTTTTATACCTAATTAAATATTCTGGAGATGTTGATAATGCAATCGAAATCCAGAACGGAGTAGGGCAAGGTTTATCATCTGCAATTATGACGAACAATTTACGTGAAGCCGAAAGATTTTTATCAGTTGTAGGTTCTGATTGCGGAATTGCTAATGTAAATATCGGAACTTCCGGAGCTGAAATTGGTGGTGCTTTTGGTGGTGAAAAAGAAACCGGAGGTGGTCGTGAATCCGGATCTGATGCCTGGAAAATTTATATGCGTCGTCAAACAAATACAATCAATTATACAACGAGTTTACCTTTGGCACAAGGAATCAAATTTGATTTGTAATATTAAATAGATCTAATGAAAACCGCTTGTTTCATTTATCGGAATAAGCGGTTTTTTATAAATAAAAAGGCTTCCAATCTGGAAGCCTTTTAGTTTTTGATCAATTTATTTCTTTAAAATTGTTTGTGTAAACGAACCTTCATTAGTACTTACTTTTACTAAATAAGTTCCCGGAATTAATTGATTCAGATCAATGCTTTCTGTGTCTTTTCCAGCGCTTTTAACCAATAATCCAGATAAATTATAAACTAAAATCTGTTCTACTTTTTGATTTACGTTCGATAAGTATAAAGTGTTCGTTACCGGATTTGGGTATAGAATTACCTTAGATTCAGTTGCCGTTTCTGTTTCAGTCAATTCTGTAGTTTGTGCCATTTTTGCTGTACCGCTATTGTATTTTGTGCTTATATAAAATAAATTGGCAACAGATCCTTTTGTTATAGTGTTAGCACCTGCAGGTATCGAAGCAGTAACTATTCCGGAAGATGCCGTATACGAAACATTATTTACTTTTATTGTACCTGTAAAGTTTGAATCGAATATTAAGGTAAGTGTAGAAGCGCTAGTGGTCGTGTAAGTAATCGATGTGCTTGATTCGATTTTTAAACGTGCCGTTAATGTTAATCCTGCATATGTTACAGACCCGTCAGCCGAATTCATATTACCTGTTATGGTGTAAAATGAACTCGTTTTTCCTGATGTGGTAAAATTATGAATCTGATCTGTACCCGGATTATTTGTTGTTACTGTAATTGTTCCTGATCCTGTAGTTGCTGTTCCTGTTCCGGTTGTAACAATAGAATAGGAGACGGTTGCTGTTGGAGTACCTGAAATAGTGATCGTTTTTGCCGAAGTATTTTTTATAAAACTAATTCCAGACGCTGGTAATCCGGTTACAGTTGCGTCAGTTGCGCTGCCTCCCCAGGTAAAAACGATTGATCCAATTGCTGTTCCGCTTGCTACAGTTTGATTGTTGTTAGAAGTAGAAGTAAGTGTTTGCGCACTTGCTGCCGAAACCGTAATTGTTCCTGATCCTGTGGCAACTGTTCCGGTTCCTGTAGTTGTTATAGAATAGGAGATTGTTGCTGTTGGTGTACCGGAAATCGTAATAGTTTTTGCTGTCGCATTTTTTACAAATGTAATTCCTGATGCAGGTAATCCTGTTACTGTTGCATCAGTTGCAGTTCCGCCCCAGGTAAAAACAATAGAGCTAATTGCAGTTCCGCTTGTTACGGTCTGGTTATTATTTGTTGTAGAAGTAAGTGTCTGCGGGTTTGCGGGTGGAGTTCCTTCACCTTGTACAGAAACTAATGTTGATGTATAATTCGTAAGTGCAGATTTTAATGCTGTAATCACTAACGATGATTTATCATCTACACTATTATTAAAAGTCCATTTTAAATCACCCCCGGAAACACGTCCTGCATATTGTGTTGTTTTTGTTTTGGCGACAGCAGGCTGATCTATCACTAAGTTTTTTACATAGAAAGCAGCGTTTGTATCAAAGTTATTATAGTTATTTGCTCCTGATTTAGATTTTACGTTACTGCTTACAATCTCACCTCGAGTTGAGGCAACATAAGCATCAAAGTCAGTTGTAGAGCTTATTTTTCCTGATATGTTGTATAAAGGGTTTGTATCTCCGTAAGCAACAAAACGCATATTGTTTGTAGCAATATCTGCATCAAAAGTATTGTTAAATGCTTTAATAGAACCTCCGGCTTCACCTGAAAACGTTCCCATTGTTCCGGCATTATTTACTTGATTAGTTTCATCCCAAATATCACTTCCCTGCAATGATGTAAGCATTGGATATTTACTATTTCTATAATAATTTCCTTCTACAAATAAAGAAGAACCCAATGTAGAACCTGATCCGTATTTTGAAACTCCGTCAAAATAATTATTATAGATGTGTGCCGAATAATAACGAACACGTGGATGACGAGAATCTGAATGATCGAACCAGTTATGATGATAGGTGATGTACAGACCACTTGTGGTGCCTTCACTTAATCCTAACAGACTTGCTTTACCACTGTCCCAAAAATGATTATAAGCTAAAGTAATGTAAGTCGATGTTTTATTGTCTAAAGCACCGTCTCCTTTTATTTGGTCAGCATCACTGCCGGCGTTTCCATAAAATAAATCGCAGTTATGTACCCAAACGTGATCATTATCTTGTTGCATGCCAATATTGTCGCCCGCTGTACTATTGCAGTTCATCACGCCAATATTACTAACTTCAATATTCGATGCTGATTTAAGGCGAACTCCCCAGCCATTTGCAACGGCATCTGTTCCAACTCCTTCTAAAGTAATGTAGCTCGAAGCATTATTAGCATTCTCAATTACAACATCTCCGCCTTCCATCACCGTCATGTCAGTAATATTTCCTATCAAACGAATAATAAACGGACGTGTGTCTTTTCCTTTTTTAATCGCATATAAAATATTTTGCAAACCAACACAAGGATTTGAACTGGCACCGGTAATATCCATTGAAATTGTATTTTTTGTATTTTGAGTAATGTACAAAATCACGGCACCTGCTTTTGGAGTTCCATCAGCATTATAACCGCCGGGAATACGTCCTCCATCAAAAGCAAAACCATTACGATCCTGTGCTAATACATTTAAATTGCTTGTTACAGAACCTGTTCCTTCAGTTCCTGATAGCACAGGTTTTACTTTTACAGTATAAGTTCCGGCTTTAAGACCCGGAATATCTGCTCTGTAATACGAGCCATAGTTTCTTATAAGTTGATCGTCGATTTTTTTGTCAACAAAACCATTACCGGTATAATACACATTGTAAGTTTGAGCATTGCTTACGGGTTGCCATTTTACAAAAGCAGATTCCAGCCAGCCCGAAGCTTCGTTAATTTGAACTTGTTGGGCCCATGTTTGAATACTGACTAAAAAGAGCGTCAGAATAAGTAGGTTTTTTTTCATAATTGTGGTTTTTTGTTAATAAAGTTTTTTGTGGTTTTTTGATTATCGAAATTACATGATCAATTGTAATCGATTGCACAAAAATATATTTATTTTCTTAATTATGTAAAAAATGTATAAATAAAAAACATTAACAATAAAAAATTAAGTGTTTAAATAGTGATTATGTAATAAATTACATAAAATGCAATTTATTACATAATGTAGGAAAACTTCGTTAGATGCTAATTTTGTTATGAATGATGAGAAAATAAAACATGAAATTTTCTTCTGTAAATGCTAAATATCATATTTTCAATTGGTTTCAATCTTTAATTATTAAAATAGGAAAAAAGCTATTTTTTTTTAATTTAAGTAAATGTTTTTTTTATGATTTTAATCCTTTTTTAGAAAAATTGCAATAGAATTTGAATGAAAATATCAGCTTTTTAGTTCGATATTAAGTCAGAATTTGACTTTATTTAAAGCAGAAAAGGCTCCCAATTTGGAAGCCTTTTCTGTTGAAATGGATTTTGTAATTTATTTTTTTATAATTTTTTTACTGAATGTACCTTTGTCAGTTGTTATTCTAACAATATAATTTCCAGTGATTAAATCGCTTAAGTCTATAGATTGAGTTTCTTTTACTGTGGTTTTTAATAATGTTCCTAATAAGTTATAAATCTCAACCTTCTGAATGTTTTCTGAAGAGATATTTAGTTCACTAATTACTGGATTAGGGTATAATGATACTTTAGCAGATTCTATATTTTGATCTATACCTAATGTGCTATATGCTGTTTTCACATAAAATAAATTTGCTGTATCTTTTTTTGCAATTGTGTGACTTCCGGCAGGGATAGTTAAGGTTATAATTCCTGAAGTTGCAGTATAATTTGTTCCATCAATTTTTGCAGTTCCCGCAGCTTCAACAAATACGAGTGTTAGTGTACTTGGTTGTGTTGTGGTGTAAGTAACAGTAGTTGCAGTTTCCATTTTTAAGCACTGCGTTAAAGTCAAGCCATTATAAGTAACAGTTCCTTTATTTGTAGCAAGGTTTCCGGTAATGGTATAGAACGTGCTTGTTTTTCCTGACAATGTAAAATCATGAATCTGATTTCCTGGCGCTGGCGCAGTAGTTCCATCAAGTGTTATTGTACCTGATAATTTTGCAGGAGTTCCTCCAGTACCGTTTGTTGTAATAGAAAAAGAAATGCTTGCCGTTGGAGTACCTGTTATTGTTATTGTTTTATCTGTTGTGTTTTTTACAAATGTTATTCCTGATGCAGGTAAACCTGTTACGGTTGCATCTGTTGCATCGCCGCCCCACGTAAAAATCATTGGCTCAATTGTAGTTGCTGCAACTACAGTCTGATTAATGTCACTATCTGTAGTTAAAGTCTGGCTGCTTTCAATAGTTGGAATTTCGTTTTGTACCGCAACTAATGTACTTGTATAATTAGAAAGTGCTGATTTCAGTGCTGCAATTACGTTAGATGATTTGTCGTCTACTGCATTGTTGAATGTCCATTTTAAGTCTCCACCTGTAACTCTGCCTGCATATTGCATCACTTTAGTTTTTGCAACAGAAGGTTCATCTATCACTAAATTTTTTACATAAAGTGAGGCATCAGTGTCAAAGTTGTTATATGTATTTGCTCCCAGAAAAGATTTTACAGTGCTTGGTACCTGATCTCCACGGTTTGTTGGAACATAGGCGTCAAAGTCAATTGTAGCATTTGTTTTTCCTGAAATGTTGTATGAAGGATTTGTATCTCCATATGCAACAAAACGCATACTGTTAGTCGCAATATCAGCATCAAATATGTTGTTGAAAGCTTTAATGTTTCCTCCGGGTTCACCTGAAAATGTTCCTACCGTTCCTGCATTGTTTTTTTGAGCTGCTTCATCCCATGCATCCGTTCCCTGCATCGAAATCATCATTGGGTTTTTGCTGTTGCGAAAATAATTTCCTTCTACAAATAAAGAAGATCCAAGGGTTGATCCTGCTCCATACTTTGAATTTCCGTCATAATAATTGTTATAGATATGTGCAGAATAATAACGAACACGCGGATGGCGTGAATCAGAATGATCAAACCAGTTATGATGATAAGTTATGTATAAACCGACTGTTGTTCCTTCGCTTAGTCCTAGTAAACTTGCTTTTCCGCTGTCCCAAAAGTGGTTATACGCTAATGTAATATAGGTTGAATTTTTATTGTCTAATGCTCCATCTCCTTTTATTTGATCGGCATCACTTCCTGCATCTCCATAAAATAAATCGCAATTATGAACCCAAATATGATCATTATCTTGCTGCATTCCAATATTATCACCGGCAGTACTGTTACAATTCATGAATCCAAGATTGCTAACTTCGATATTTGATGCTTTTTTAAGACGGATTCCCATACCGTTTACAACTGCATCGTTACCAATACCTTCTATGGTTACATAGCTATTGGCATTGTTTGCATTTTCGATTGTAATATCGCCGCCTTCCATTATTGTCATATCCGTAATGTTTCCAATCAATCGTATAATGAACGGACGTGTATCTTTTCCTTTTTTAATTCCGTAAAGAATATTTTGTAAACCAACACAAGGATTTGTACTGGCTCCGGTAATATTCATTGAAATTGTGTTTTTAGTATTTTGCGTAATGTATAGAATTACGGCATTATCTTTAGGAGTTCCATTGACTTTGTATCCTCCCGGAACGCGACCGCCTTCAAAAGCAAATCCTGTTCGATCTTGTGCGATTACCGTTAATGCTGGTGTTGTTGATCCGGATCCTTCTACTGTTGCAGTGACTGGTTTTATGGTTATGGTATAGCTTCCCGCGGCAAGTCCGGGAATGTCAGCGCGAAAGTACGTTCCGTAACTACGAATTAATTCGTTGTCTATTTTCTTGTTAGTTTGTCCGCCTCCTGTATAATAGACATTGTAAGTATCAGTTCCGTTAAGTGGAGTCCATTTTACAAAAGCTGATTCAAGCCAGCCTGATGATTCATTAATAACAACTTGTGACCATATTTGATAAGAAGTCATTAAAAGCATTAGATAAAGTAGTTTTTTTTTCATGTTTGTGGTTTTAAAGTTAGATAAAGCGTGGTTTTTTGTGGTTTAACTTTTTGATCGTCATTTACAAATAAATTGTAATCGATTACACAAACATAATCATAATTTTCATATTATTAATAATTTTGATATAAAAAATATATGACGTAAAAAAACGGTGATATTTTTATTTATTTTGTAATAAATTGCATTAAATGTAATTTATTACATATTCGAGATAGTAGGGCTTAATGAGACTTTTGAAAGATTTTATTTATTTATTATCATAAAATGATTTTTATTGTGATTTTCTAATTTAGATTTAAAAAAATCACTTAACAGTAAGAAAAAAACTATTTATTGTATTGGCTAAGAAGATTTAAGAATGTAGATTTTTTAAATTGCTTCTCTTTCAGAAAGCTAATAATTAAAATGTAAGGAATTAAGAGCTGAGATACTGGCAGTATTATTTATGAATAATAAGATTTTAAAATGCCAATTTTAGTTAATCGAATAATTGGGATAACGACATAAAAAAAAGCCTTTTTGATTTTTCAAAAAGGCTTTGTATATATTAGAAGAAATAAGAAATTAATCTTTACTTGATAATTTAGATAGTAATCTTAAAAATTCGATGTACAACCATACTAATGTAATCATTAATCCCATTGCGCCATACCATTCCATAAATTTTGGCATTCTTTCCTGAACTCCTTTTTCGATTTGATCGAAATCTAAAAACAGGTTCAAGGCAGCAATGATAATTACAAAAACACTAATTCCAATACTCATCATTCCATTTCCGTAATGAACAGGAGTAAAATTAAAAATCAAAGAAGCTATCCATGATATCAAATAATAAGTAGCAATTGCTAAAGTTGCAGCTATAACTACTGATTTAAATTGTTCAGTAACTTTTACGATTTTAAATTTATATAATCCTAAACATACTAAGAAAGTTACTAATGTTGCGCTTACAGCATTAATTACAATTCCAGGATACTTAGCTTCAAAAATTGCAGAAATTCCTCCAATAAATAATCCTTCAAATAAAGCATAGCCCGGAGCTAAATACGGAGAAAGATGAGGCTTAAATGCTGAAATTAAAACTAAAATAAATCCTACTATTGCACCGCCAATTGCAGGTAATAGTGCGTTCATTCCGTTAAATGCCATCCACCACGTTACCATTGCAGATCCGCATAATATTAAAAATAAAATAGCTGTTTTATTGATAGTACCTGACAAAGTCATTTCCTGATTGTAATCAATAATTTGAGCTTGGTGTACTTCTTCAGCTTTTGAAACAGCATTTGATGAAAAACGCTTGTTGCTTAAAAAGGGATTTTTTGAGTTGAAGTTCATGTTTTTAATACATTTAATTGACCTCAAATATATGGAGTTTTTTTGAAGGGCGTATTGTTTAAGCTAAATTTTTAACATGAATTTCTCTTCTGAAACGAGTTGTATAAAATAAAAAATCCATTCGCGATCACAAATGGATTTTTATATATTTTGATTAAAATCTTAGTTTAATAAATCTAACACTAAAGATGGAAACAAACCTAAAGCAATATTCAGAGCAATTGAAATTACTGCAACTGCATAAATAAGAAAAGGTTTTCCGGTACGTTCCTGATTTGGTTCTTTAGAATACATTGCAAGAATTAATTTGAAATAATATCCAACACTAATAATCGAGTTTATAACAGCAACAATTACCAGAACAATATATCCGGCCTGAATAGTTTGATTGAATAAAAATAATTTTGCAAAAAATCCCGAGAAAATCGGAATACCAGCCATAGATAACAAAGAACCAGTAAGTATTGCAGCTAATAATGGATTTGTTTTTCCTAAACCATGAAAATTTGTAATATCTTCATTATCCTGATTTTTGCATACATATAAGATAACACTAAAAGCAGCGATTCCTGCTAGTGCATAAGCAGCAGTATAATAAAGTAAAACACCAGCCGATGTTGCAACGGTTAATAAAGTCATTAACATAAAACCTGCATGCGAAATTCCTGAGAATGCCAACATACGTTTTACATTTACCTGACGTAATGCCATTATATTACCAACAGTCATAGAAGCAATTGAAATAATGACTACAATAGTTTCAAAAGTTCCTAAAAGATCCTGATTATCCAGAGAAGGAACAAGGTTTAAAGCCGATACCAATTTATAAAGTGTTGCAATTGCAATTACTTTTGCTAAAGTACTCATTAATGCAGTAGTTAGCGCTGGAGATCCTTCGTAAACATCTGGAGCCCAAAAATGAAAAGGAACTGCAGCAACTTTAAATAACATACCAATTATCATTAAAATCATACCGATAGGAAACCAGATTGGTAATTCGGCAGATAAAGAACTTTCGTGAATTTCTGCAACATCAAAACTTCCCATTGCTCCGTAAATCAAACAAATTCCGAATAAGATAATTCCTGATGCAAAAGATCCCATCAAAAAGTATTTCATTCCCGCTTCATTGCTTTTTAAGTTTAATCTTTCGCTTGCTGCCAATACATAAAGAGCAATTGAAAGAATTTCGATTCCTAAGAAAAACATCGCTAAATTTCCAAAAGAAACCATAGCAACACCTCCAGCTAACAAAAAGATTTTTATAGCTACAAAATCAGAGATTTTCGTTGGATGGTTTTCGTAAAAATTATGACTTAATGCTACTAAGAAAATAGTTAGAATAATAAATAGTGATGAAAACGTAGTTGAGAACTTGCTCACCGTAATCATATTATTATAGTAACTTGCTGTTGATCCAAATTCGTAATAGTTAAGTGCCAAAACACCCAATAGACCAATAATGGTAATTGGAACAATGGCCTTTCTTAAATTAAGAATTTCAAACAATAGGCAAAAAATACCCAATCCTGTTATAGCTATTAATGTATTCATTTTTGTTTTTTTGATTTAGGAAATCTAAAACTAATGACGCCCTAATTTATTTTTATTTAAAATATTAATTTTTATTGATAACGCTTAGAATTGTTTCTAAACTTGGTGTAATCAAATCTGTAATTGGTTTAGGATAAAATCCAAAGAAAATTAAAACTGCAATAATAGCTATAAATGAAATTCCTTCATTAATAGTAACATCTGCAAAAGTTTTAGAATTAGTTTCTCCTAACATTACATTTTGAAACATTTTAAGCATATAATAAGCTCCTAAAATAATAGTTGTTCCGCCTAAAACAGCAAACCAAATATTTATTTGAGATAGACTGTACAAAACAGTAAACTCACCTACAAAGTTAAAAGTACTTGGCAAAGCTACAGAAGCCAATACCAAAATTAAGAACATAGAAGTAAATTTTGGAGATTGAGTACGAATTCCGCCCATCTCATTAATTTCTCTGGTCTCGTATCTTCTAGAAATAACTTCAGCAGCAAAGAATAATCCAACCACAACAAAACCGTGAGCAATCATTTGCAATACAGCTCCACGCAAACCATCAATAGTTAAAGAGTAACTTCCTGCTGCAATTAATCCAACGTGTGCTAATGAAGAGTAAGCCAGTAATTTTTTTAAATCTCTTTGTCTCAAAGCTACAATTGATCCGTAGATAACTCCGGCAATTCCTAAAGCAATGAAGATATTCATATACTCTTTTGCAGCCAATGGTGCAATTGGCAATTGCCAACGAATAACGCTATACAATCCCATTTTTAGCATAATACCTGATAAAAGCATTGTTCCAACAGTTGGTGCTTTTTGGTATACATTTGCTTGCCATGTATGAAAAGGAATAATTGGAATTTTAATCGCATAAGCAAAGAAGAAAGCTAAGAATATCCATAGTTGTTCACTTGCTGATAAATTTAATTTGTATAAATCTTCGATTAAGAAACTACCAGCTTTTGAATACAGGTAAATAAAAGCTACTAACATGAATAACGAACCTGCAAGTGTATAGATAAAGAATTTAACCACTGCTTTTCTACGTTCTTCAGCATCACCATTACCCCAAATAAGAGCAATAAAGTAAATAGGAACAAGTGCTAATTCCCAGAAAATATAATATAAAAGACCATCTGCAGCCAGGAAAGTTCCTGTCATAGCAAAAGCCATAAATAAAATTAAAGCATAAAAACCTTTAGCATTTTTATATTTATTTCCAAAAGAAGAGAATATAATAATTGGCGTTAAAGCTACAGTTAATAAAACCATCGCCATACCTAAACCATCAGCATTTAAAGCAAATGAAATTTTAGGCTGATTAATCCAGGTATTTATTAAACTGATGTTTTCACCTGCGTAAAAATGATTTAGTAATACAATTGAACAACCTAAAGCCGCCAAACTAAAAAGCAAAGCTACTTTAGATGCTAGTTTATCACCAGCAAAATAAGTGGCAAATGCACCAATTAGAAGAATAATTAATATAAGAGAAACGTTCATAGTTGTAAAATTATTTAGCTAAAAATATATAGGAAACAATAGCGCAAAGCCCCAGAACAAAAGCAAAAAGATATAATCCGATACTTCCGTTTTGTAATTTTTTACCTTGAAAGGCTAATTCATTTGTTACTTTTCCTAATCCAAAAACAAGAGCAGATAAACCAGTCTCAATATAGTCTCTGAAAAATCTTGATAATCCGTTAATAGAGCGAACAAATACAGCGTCGTAAGCTTCGTCTACATAATATTTGTTGTATAAAACTTTGGTTAAACCTGTAATATTTTCATCTGCTTCCGGAACATTGTCTTGTTTGAAGTATTTAATGTAAGCAATTAAAATACCTACTAATCCGCCTAAAACAGCAACTCCCATTAAGGTATATTCTGTTGTGCCTAAGTGATGTTCTTCACCTGCTACTTTCGTGAAAAGTGGAGCTAAATACTCATTTAACCAGCTGTTTCCAGGTAAACTAATAAGTCCGCCGAAAGTAGCCAAAACTGCTAAAATCATTAAAGGAAAAGTAATTAATCCGTCGCTTTCATGTAAATGATGTTTTTGTTCATCAGTTCCTCTAAAATCTTTAAAGAAAGTTAAGAACATCAATCTAAACATATAAAAAGCAGTCATGATTGAAGCAATAGATCCAATTACATAAAGAGGTATACTATGGTGGAAAGCAGTTAATAAAATTTCATCTTTAGAGAAGAAACCAGAGAAAAACGGAACACCTGAAATAGCTAATGATGAAATTAACATTGTCCAGAAAGTAATTGGCATTGCTTTACGCAAGCCACCCATTTTACGCATATCCTGTTCACCGTGTAAACCGTGAATTACAGAACCTGAACCTAAGAATAAACATGCTTTGAAGAAAGCGTGAGTTATAACGTGAAAAACAGCAACTTCGTAAGCACCCAATCCCAAGGCTAAAAACATTAAACCTAATTGAGAAACGGTAGAGTAGGCCAATACTTTTTTAATATCAGTCTGAACCAATCCAATTGTTGCAGCTACTAATGAAGTGATTGCTCCAATAACGGCAATAACAGTTTGAACATCCGGAGCCTGATCGAATACAAAGTTTAATCTTGTAATCATGAAAATACCAGCTGTAACCATTGTTGCAGCGTGAATTAATGCAGAAACCGGAGTTGGTCCAGCCATCGCATCAGGTAACCATGTGTACAAAGGAATTTGTGCAGATTTACCACAAGCTCCAATAAATAAACATAAAGCAGCTAATGCTAATAAAGGTTTATCTAAGTTTGTTGCTCCTGCAATTGCAGTTTTTAAAGTTGCATAATCTAATGTTGAGAACATTGAACCAATAATGAACATCCCGATTAAAAGACCTAAATCTCCAATTCTGTTCATGATGAAAGCTTTTTTCGCTGCATCATTGTAATCCTGGTTTTTATGCCAGAATCCAATTAGTAAGTACGAGCAAAGTCCAACACCTTCCCAGCCAATAAATAAAACTAATAAGTTGCTTCCTATTACAAGCGTAATCATGAAGAATACAAACAGATTTAAATAAGCAAAAAACTTGTGCATATTTTCATCATCATGCATATAACTTATAGAGTATATATGAATCAATGATCCAATACCGGTTACGAATAATAACCAAAGTAATGATAACTGATCTAATAAAAATCCAAGATTGATATGTAAGTTACTAATCTGAATCCAGTCAAATAAAGTAACCTGAACGGCTTGTTTTGTTTGGGTTAATTGATTGAAAAAGAAAAGCGTCACAGCAAATGAAATTACTACAGCAACAGTGCCGATGATTCCTGAAACTGTTTTTCCTAAACTCTTGCCAAAGAAAACATTGATTAAAAATCCTAAAAAAGGAGATAAAACTAAAAGTAAAGCTAAATTGGTATCCATTTTTATTTATCCTTTTAAATTTTTTAAATTATCGATACTAATCGAGCCTAAATTTCTAAAGATCGAAACTAAAATAGCCAATCCAACTGCAACTTCTGCTGCAGCAACTGCCATCGAAAAGAATACAAAGACTTGTCCTTGCGCATCTTGATGATAAGTTGAAAAAGCAACAAATAAAAGGTTAACAGCATTCAACATGATTTCGATAGACATGAAAACGATAATAGCATTTCGTCTGTACAATACACCAAAAATACCAATACAGAAAAGTACAACACTTAAAAAGATGTAGTTTTCAATACCTATTTGATTTAATATATTACCCATTATTTATTTAATTTTTCTTTTTTAGACAATAATACAGTTCCAATCATCGCTACTAAAAGCAAGATCGAAGCAAATTCAAACGGAACCATATATTCGTTCAATAATATTTTACCAAGTACTTTAATCGATTGAAAATCTTCTCCGGTTGAATCATATTCCCCAACAATTGGTTTAGAGTTAATGAAAATGGCAATCAATACAATGCAGATTAAACAAAAAGAAACGATTGCTCCTAAACGTGTAATTCTTGGTCTGTGTACCTGATGGCGTTCGTTCAGGTTCATTAACATAATCGTAAACAGGAATAAAATCATAATTGCTCCAGAGTAGACTATAATATGTACGATAGCCAGGAATTGAGCATTTAATAATAAATAATGACCGGCGATAGAGAAAAAACAAATCACTAAATAAATAGCACTATGAATTGGGTTTCTGCTAAAAATAGTCAGGAAAGCAGTAATCACTGTAATAAATGCTAAGAAACAAAATATAATTTGTACAGTTGTTGCGTGTGCAAAATCAGGAATATGTATCATTTAGTTAGCATTATTAAGTTGAGCATTTTTGATCGCCACATCAAGAGGCATCACTAATCTGTCTTTTCCAAAAATGAAATCTTCTCTTTCATAGCTAGAAGGAACCAATACTTTTGAAGTTGTCAAATAAATGGCATCTTTTGGGCATGCTTCTTCACATAAACCACAAAAAATACAACGCAACATATTGATTTCGTAGATAGAAGCGTATTTTTCTTCTCTGTACAAATGTTTTTCATCAGCTGTACGCTCAGCAGCTTTCATTGTAATGGCTTCAGCAGGGCATGATAAAGCACATAATCCACACGCTGTACAGTTTTCACGACCTTGTTCATCACGTTTCAATTGATGTTGACCACGATAAACCGGACTCATTTCACGTACTTGCTCAGGATAGTGAATCGTCACTTTTTTTCTGAATAAGTGTTTAAATGTGATAAGCAATCCTTTCACAATCGCCACAAGATACAATCGCTCTAAAAAAGTCATCTCCTTATTAGAGACCATCTTTTTTCTACCCGATAATGATATAGTTTCTATTGACATTTTTACTATTATATTTATGATTTAAAATTTGAAGTTAAATCAAATCAAAATCTATTTTATTATTATTTGAAGCTTTTCCCGCTATCCGCTATATCTTTAATTTTTCTAAAGAAAAAAAATTAAAGGATATAGCTTCTATCAGGGCTAGCCTTTATATGACGTTTCTTAAAATCCTAAAGCAGCTGCAATATCGTGTCTTAATATAACAACACCCGTAATCATAATATTAATAATCGAAAGCGGGATCAAAATTCTCCATCCTAAGTTCATTAATTGATCATATCTAAATCTTGGAATTGTCCAACGTACCCACATATAGAAAAATATGAAGAAACATATTTTTGCAAACAAGACTGCAATTCCTATTACATTACCAATATTTACACCAACGTTTTCAACCATCCATTCCATTCCTGGATAGTTATATCCGCCAAAGAACAATACAGAAATAATAGTTGCAGAAGTAAACATACTAGCATATTCCGCAAATAAATAGAATCCCATTTTCATGGATGAATATTCGGTATGGTAACCTCCAATTAATTCGCTTTCACATTCAGCCAAATCAAATGGAGTTCTGTTTGTTTCTGCAAATGAACAAATTAAGAAAATCAAAAAGGATAGAGGCTGATAGAAAACATTCCAGTTCATTCCTTGTTGTTGTAATGAAATTTCTTTTAAACTCATTGTACCGGTCATCATCAATAATGCAATCATTGATAATCCCATAGCAACCTCATAAGAAACCATTTGCGAAGCTGCTCGAACAGCTCCCATTAATGAGAATTTGTTGTTAGAAGCCCATCCACCAATCATGATACCGTAAACTCCTACTGAAAGAACTCCAAAAATGTACAATAATGCAATATTGATATCAGTTGCCTGAAGTATAACATCTCTTCCAAAAACATGCAATCTGTCTCCCCAAGGAATTACAGCACTTGTCATCAAAGCAGTACTCATAGCAATAGCCGGACCTACAACAAATAAAAACCTGTTAGGTGTATTTGGAAAAAATTCTTCTTTAGAAAACAATTTCATACCATCTGCAAGAGGTTGTAATAATCCTCCCCATCCGGCACGGTTTGGTCCTACACGATCCTGAAGAAAAGCCGCAACTTTACGTTCAGCCCAAGTAGAATACATTGCCATAATCATTGTTACGGCAAAAACCACAACAATTACAACACTCTTTTCTATAATAAACGCACCATCTACCATCATTAAGAATTTTTGTTGTTAGTGTTTAATGGAATTTCAGCCATACTAATTTTTTTACGGTCGATATCTCTACCCATAAGGATTGTTTTTTCGGTATCGATTTCTACTTTCTCTAATTTTTGAGTGTAGTTGTTTTGATTGATAACAGAATCTTTTTCAAATTCTCTTGGTCCTTCAATAACCCAGTCGTTCACATTTTTGTGATCAAAACGACAACTATTACAAATGAATTCCTCCACTTCATGATACTCATCTTTACGACCTGTAACACGTTGAATTTCTCCTCCAAACATCCAAACTGTTGTTTTTCCACAACATCCCGGAGTTGTACATTCTCTGTGCGCATTATAAGGTTTGTTGAACCAAACTCTTGATTTAAAACGGAAAGTTTTATCTGTCAATGCTCCAACCGGACAAACGTCAATCATATTTCCGGAGAACTCATTGTCAATGGCTTTTGATATACCAGTTGAAATATTAGCGTGATCACCACGATCTAATACTCCGTGAACTCTATTGTCTGTCAATTGATCTGCAACTTGTACACATCTTTGACATAAGATACAACGGTTCATATGTAGTTGAATATTTGGACCAATATTTTCTGGCTCAAATGTTCTTTTTTCTTCAATAAAACGTGATTTTGGATTTCCGTGCTCAAAACTTAAGTTTTGAAGATCACATTCACCAGCCTGATCACAAACAGGACAATCTAATGGGTGGTTGATTAATAAAAATTCTGTTACAGATTTACGAGCTTCCGTTACTCTGTCAGAAGATTTACTGTTTACTTCCATTCCATCCATACATCCTGTTACACAAGATGCCATCAATTTTGGCATTGGTCTTGGGTCAGCTTCGCTTCCTTTAGAAACTTCAACTAAACAACAACGGCATTTACCTCCGCTACCTTTTAATTTTGAGTAATAGCACATGGCTGGCGGTACTAAATCTCCACCAATCATACGTGCAGCCTGCAGGATTGTTGTTCCTGGCTCTACGTCTATACTTTGACCGTCTATGGTTACTTTCATCTCTTTGTTTTGTTTTTTTAGTTTCCCGTTTAAAGTTTCAGGTTGTTGAACATGAAACTAAAAAAACTTGAAACTTGAAACTATTTTTAACTTATAACTATACGATTACTTTACCGCCTACTAAATGTTTTACTTGCGAAAAAGGTTCAGTAACAAAGTGATCTCTGTTTTTTATTTTTTCAGGAAAACGAACGTGGTATTCAAACTCATCTCTAAAGTGACGAATTGCTGCGGCTACTGGCCATGATGCAGCGTCACCAAGCGGACAAATTGTATTACCCTCTATTTTGCTTTGAATACTCCATAACAATTCTATATCCTCTTCACGGCCCTGACCGTTTTCAATTCTCCACAATATTTTTTCTAACCATCCGGTTCCTTCGCGACAAGGTGTACATTGTCCGCAAGATTCGTGGTGATAAAAACGAGCAAAGTTCCATGTATTTCTTACCACACAAGCAGTATCGTTATAAACGATAAAACCTCCTGAACCTAACATAGATCCGGTAGCAAAACCACCATCACTTAAAGATTCATAAGTCATTAAACGATCTTCGCCATTTGCTGTTTTAAAAATCAATTCAGCTGGTAAAATTGGCACTGAAGATCCTCCTGGAACAAATGCTTTTAAAGGTCTGCTGGAAGACATTCCTCCTAAGTATTCATCAGAATTCATGAATTCATCAACACTTAATCCTAATTCAATTTCATATACACCAGGGTTTTTAATATGTCCTGAAGCAGAAATTAATTTAGTTCCTGTTGAACGGCCTACACCAATTTTAGCATAGTCATCACCAGAATTGTTGATAATCCACGGCACTGTTGCAATAGTTTCCACATTGTTTACCACTGTAGGGTTTGCCCAAAGTCCTGAAACAGCAGGGAAAGGCGGTTTGATACGAGGATTTCCTCTTTTACCTTCCAAAGATTCTATAAGTGCAGTTTCTTCTCCACAGATATAAGCTCCGGCTCCACAGTGTACATGTAATTCTAAATCGTAACCTGTACCTAATATGTTTTTTCCTAACCAACCTGCAGCTTTTGCTTCGGCGATTGCTCTTTCTAATATTTTGAAAACCCACATATATTCTCCACGAATGTAGATATACGACAGGTTAGCGCCTAAGGCAAAACTAGAAGTAATCATTCCTTCGATCAATAAGTGAGGAATAAATTCCATCAAATAGCGATCTTTGAATGTTCCTGGTTCTGACTCATCGGCATTGCAAACTAAATGTCTTGGTTTTCCTGATTTTTTATCAATAAAACTCCATTTCATTCCTGCAGGGAAACCTGCACCACCACGACCACGAAGTCCTGATTTTTTCACTTCTTCAACAACTTCGTCTGGTGTAAGTGTTTTTAAAGCTTTTTCTACAGATGCATAACCGCCATTTTGGCGATAAACTTCGTAGGTTTTAATACCAGGAACATTGATTTTGTCTAATAATATTTTCTGTGACATATTATTTATCGTGTAATATTATTTTATCATCTCTGCAATCAGCTATTAACTGATCGATTTTTTCTTCTGTCAATTTCTCTTTGTAGAAATCTCCTAACTGCATCATCGGAGCGTATCCGCATGCACCTAAGCATTCTACTCCGGCAATGGTAAACATTCCGTCAGGAGTTGTTTCGCCCATTTTAATGCCTAATTTTTCAGAAGTGTAATCCATTAAATTTTCAGCACCATTTAAACAACAACAAGAAGTCTGACAAAATTCGAACATGTATTTTCCAATTGGTTTTTGGTTGTACATGGTATAAAAAGTAACCACTTCGTAAACCTCAATTGGTTTTATATGCAAAATTTCAGCAACTTTATCCTGTAACTCAATACTCAGCCAGTTGTCATGCGCATCCTGCACTTCGTGCAAAACAGGCAGCAAAGCCGATTTTCTTTTGTCCTCAGGATAGTGACTAATCAATTCATTGATGCGGGACATCAATGCTTCAGTCATATTTATTTCTTGTTTGTAATGTTTACGTTCCATTTTTATTTTGGATTTTAGTCCCGAATCTTCGGGATTAGATTTTAGATTTTTCAATCTGCAATCTATAATCTACATTCTGCAATCTTTTTATTTTAGATTTTAGATTCAATCTATAATCTACATTCTGAAATCTACAATCTATTTAGGCGTCTAATTCTCCGGCAATGACATTTAAACTTGATAGAATAACAATTGCATCTGATAATAAAGCGCCTTTTATCATTTCAGGGTATGCCTGGTAATAAATAAAACAAGGCCTTCTAAAATGTAATCTGTATGGAGTTCTGCTTCCGTCTGTAACCAGATAAAATCCTAGCTCTCCATTTCCTCCTTCAACAGGATGGTAAATTTCTGCAACTGGTACAGGAACTTCTCCCATTACAATTTTAAAGTGATAAATTAGGGATTCCATTGAAGTATAAACATCTTCTTTAGGAGGCAGGTAGTAATCCGGAACTTCTGCATGATATTCATTTCCGGCTGGCATTTTATCTAATGCCTGACGAATAATGCTTAAACTTTCCCAAACTTCAGCATTACGAACACAGAAACGATCGTAAGTATCACCTGATTTTCCAACAGGAACAATAAAATCGAAATCTTCATAAGAAGAATAAGGTTGTGCAACACGAATGTCATAATCAACTCCGGCTGCACGTAAGTTTGGACCTGTAAATCCGTAAGCCATTGCTTGCTCTGCTGAGATCGCACCTACGTTTACAGTTCTGTCAAGGAAGATTCTGTTTCTTTCAAATAAGTTTACAAATTCTTGCCAGGCGACAGGAAAATCTTTTAAAAAGACATCTAATTTGCGGAAAGCTTCTGGTGACCAGTCTCTTTCGAAACCACCAATTCTTCCCATATTTGTTGTTAAACGAGCGCCACAAATTTCTTCGTAAATCTCGTATACTTTTTCTCTAAATTGAAATACATATAAGAAACCGGTATATGCACCTGTATCTACACCAAGAATCGAGTTACAGATTAAGTGATCTGTAATACGTGCCAATTCCATTACAATAACTCTTAAATATTGTGCTCGTTTAGGAACTTCAATATTTAGTAATTTCTCTAAAGTCATCCACCATCCCATATTATTAATAGGAGAGGAGCAATAGTTCATACGGTCTGTAAGGGGCGTAATTTGATAAAAAGGGCGATTCTCGGCAATTTTTTCGAAAGCTCTGTGAATGTAACCAATAGTAGGTTCAGCTTCAAGAATTCTTTCTCCATCCATCAAAAGGATATTTTGAAAAATACCGTGAGTAGCTGGGTGTGTTGGACCTAAATTCAATACTGAAAGCTCGCTTCCGTCTTCGTTTAGTTTATCCTGTACTATTTTAGCATAACGATGCTCTGGTGGTAATAATAGTTCTGACATTTTATAATGTTGAATTATTTATTTTTTAGCAATTTGTTGTTGTTCTTCCAAAGAATCTGTCATCTTTATCAGTTCTTCCGCTGTCTTCCATTGGGAATTCTTTACGCATTGGAAACGATATCATTTCATCCATATTCAAAATACGTTTCAATTGTGGATGTCCAATAAAGTTGATGCCAAAAAAATCATATGTTTCTCTTTCCATCCAATTGGAACTCTGAAAAATATTTGAAATGGTTTTTATCTCTGGTTTTTCACCGTTAAGAAAAACTTTGATTTTAATACGTTTGTTTTCGTACCAATTGTGCATGTGGTATACTATAGCAAACTGACGATCTGTTTCGTTGTCCGGATAGTGTACGCCGCATAAATCAGTTAAAAAGTGAAAACGCAGATCAGAATCATTTTTCAAAAAAAGAATCAGGGCTGTGATTTTGTCAGCAGTAGTTTCCAGTGAAAAAATATCTCTTTCTTGTTGAAAGTTAAAAACATTTGCATCAAATGTTTCTGTAAGTTTATCTTGAATCAGGGTATTTTCTAAAGCCATCTTATGAAATGTTATATGAAGCTAGTAATTCTTGGTATTCCGGCGAGCTTCTGCGTCTAACAGATTCACTTCGTACCAATTCCTGAAGTTTCATTACTCCATCTACTATTTGTTCTGGTCTTGGCGGGCATCCCGGAACGTAAACATCTACGGGAATTACTTTATCAATTCCTTGTAAAACTGAATATGTATCGAAGATACCACCTGATGAAGCACAAGCTCCAACAGCGATTACCCATCTTGGCTCTGACATTTGTTCGTAAACTTGTCTTAAAATCGGGGCCATTTTTTTAGAAATAGTTCCCATTACCATTAACATGTCTGCCTGACGAGGAGAAAAACTCACACGCTCAGAACCAAATCGTGCTAAATCGTAATGTGAAGCCATTGTAGCCATAAACTCAATTCCGCAACAAGAAGTTGCAAACGGTAAAGGCCAAAGAGAATTCGCGCGTGCCATACCTACAACATCATTTAGTTTTGTGGCGAAAAAACCTTCACCAACAACACCTTCAGGAGGGGCAACCATATTTACTTTTGAATCGCTCATTTTTATTTTAGATTTTAGATTTCTGATTTTAGATTTAGGTAATCGTAAAATCGAAATCAATATTTAAAAAATCAATATTATATTTTGAGAAATTTATTTTTCAAATCTAAAATTCTAAATCAGGTCAATCTAAAATCTAAATCTGAAATCTAAAATTTCTTTATTCCCAGTCTAATGCTTTTTTCTTAATGATATAGAAAAAGCCAACCAAAAGGAGTGACATGAATACGATCATCTTTAACATTCCTTCTATTCCAAGTTCCTTGAAGTTTACTGCCCATGGATAAAGGAAAATTACCTCTACATCGAACAATACAAATAAAATGGCAACCAGAAAATATTTTACTGAAAAAGGAATACGGGCATTACCAACTGATTCGATACCGCACTCAAAGTTTTTGTCTTTTACTTCAGAGGTTCTTTTTGGCCCTAATTTTCCCGAAATAATGATTGTTCCTACCACAAAACCAACAGCCAGAATAAACTGCATTAAAATAGGAAGATAACTGTATTGATCTGATTGCATAAACTTAGGTTTTTTACTTAAAGAATAAGCCACAAAGATAACTTTCAACTCTGTAAATCACAAGCTAAAAAAGGATTTAAGTGTGTTACAAAAGGGTGATTATTTGTAATTTTTATTCATTATAAATAATAGCTGCCTATTTTAAGATTTTTTTAAGATTTGGGCAAAAAAAAACGTTTCGAAATAAATCGAAACGTTTTTAAAACCATTCAGAGGCAAAAAAAATAAATTGCTATATTTTTCTTAGATTACTGCTACTTTAGCAGCAACTTTCCCTTTTCTTCCTTCTTCTTCTTCATAGCTTACACGGTCACCTTCGCGTAATTCTTCCGCGTTAATTCCTGAAGCGTGAACGAAGATATCTTTTCCTGTTTCTTCGTCTGTAATGAATCCATAACCTTTAGATTCATTGAAAAATTTTACTGTACCTGTACGCATTGTAATTGTAATAATAATTTATAATGAAGCAAATGTAATATATAAATTCATACAAAAGACAATAAGGTGTTAATTTTTTGTAAAAATTATTGATTCACAGTGTTTTCGCTATTTATATTGCATCAATTTTGATATGGAACTACTTTATTTGAGAATCATCAATTGTAAGAATGAAAAGCTAAAAAAGTAGCTTATGTTTTACAAATTTTCATTAGCTTATGCCAAAGTGGTAAGACCAATCTTTGTTTCTGTGGGATAATACTTGTGTTTGCTGGGCTGGTATCTTTTAAGGTGTATTATGACGATATTAAAAAAAGGTAAAAAATAAAAAAACTGCAGCTAAATTTTAGCTGCAGTTCTATAATTGTAAAAATCAAGCAAATTAAATTGCATCAATTTTAATGTGTAATTCTTTTAATTGAGCATCATCAATTTTTGCAGGAGCATCGATCATTACATCTCGTCCTGAATTATTTTTTGGGAATGCAATAAAATCCCTAATCGTTTCCTGACCTCCTAAAATAGCAACTAATCGATCAAGACCAAATGCTAATCCGCCGTGAGGAGGTGCTCCAAATTGAAAAGCGTCCATTAAGAAACCAAATTGAGCTTTTGCTTCTTCTTCAGTAAATCCTAAATATTTAAACATTAATTGTTGAGTCGCCTTATCGTGAATACGAATAGATCCTCCGCCAATTTCATTTCCGTTTAAAACCATGTCATAAGCATTTGCGCGTACTTTTCCTGGTTCTGTTTCTAACAAAGCCATGTCTTCTGGTTTTGGCGATGTAAATGGGTGGTGCATGGCGTGGTAACGACCGCTTTCTTCATCAAGTTCTAATAATGGGAAGTCTACAACCCATAACGGAGCAAATACTTCCGGATTACGCAATCCTAAACGAGTTGCTAATTCCATACGAAGTGCCGAAAGTTGTGCGCGGGTTTTATTAGCAGGACCAGAAAGTACAAATATCATATCTCCTGGTTTTGCACCAGTAATTTTTGCCCATTGTGCTAAATCTTCCTGATCGTAGAATTTATCTACAGATGATTTAAAAGTTCCGTCATCATTACATTTTGAATACACCATTCCTGATGCTCCAACTTGCGGACGTTTTACCCAGTCAATTAATCCGTCAATTTCTTTACGGGTATAATTTCCTGCTCCGGGAACGGCAATTCCTACCACTAATTCAGCAGCATTAAATACGGGGAAATCTTTGTGTTGTGCAAATTCGTTTAACTCACCAAATTCCATCCCAAAACGAATGTCCGGTTTGTCATTTCCGTATGTTTTCATAGCATAATCGTAGGTAATTCTAGGGAATTTATCTACTTCGATGCCTTTAATTTCTTTAAGTAAATGTCTTGTAAGTCCTTCAAAAACATTCAAAATGTCTTCTTGCTCCACAAATGCCATTTCGCAATCGATTTGTGTAAACTCAGGCTGACGGTCTGCACGTAAATCTTCGTCACGGAAACATTTTACAATCTGGAAATATTTATCCATTCCACCAACCATCAATAATTGTTTGAAAGTCTGTGGAGATTGTGGTAATGCATAAAACTGTCCTTCGTTCATACGACTTGGTACAACGAAATCTCTCGCACCTTCCGGAGTCGATTTGATTAAGTAAGGTGTTTCAACTTCGCAAAAATCTAAATCAGATAGATATTTACGAACTTCCATTGCTACTTTATGACGGAATAACAAACTGTTTTTTACAGGATTTCTACGAATATCTAAATAACGATATTTCATTCTGATATCTTCTCCTCCATCAGTTTCATCTTCAATTGTAAAAGGAGGCGTAAGTGCTGCATTTAAAATGGTCAATTCTGTCACAAATACTTCAATATCTCCTGTTGGTATATTTGGATTTTTAGATTCTCTTTCTATTACCGTTCCTTTAACTTGAATTACAAATTCACGTCCCAGAGTTTTGGACTTTTCAAAAATGAACATGTCTGTTTTATCATTGAAAATAAGTTGTGTAATTCCGTAACGGTCGCGTAAGTCAACCCAATTCATAAATCCTTTATCGCGTGATTTTTGAACCCAACCCGCTAGTGTAACTTCCGTATTAATATTTGAGGCATTTAACTCGCCACAATTATGACTTCTATACATGATCAAAATTTTAGACTGCAAAAGTAAACACAAAATTCAAGATAATATAGTAAAGTGATAAAGTTGATGTATAGAATTTTAAATATTTTGTTAATTCTGAAATTTGGAAGGTGTTATTTTTTTAGATTTGAATCACTAAAAACAAACTTTAATTTATATGAACAAATTTTTTGTAACTGGTCTGTTGATTTTTAGCGCTTTGAATGTCATCGGTCAAGCCAAAAATCAAATTAAATTTACTGCTAAAATAACCAACAGAAATAGCGATACTTTAGTGATAAGAGGGAGGGATAATTTTAAACAAGTTATTCCTATTGATAAAAAAGAGGTTTTTGCTGCAAATTTTGAAGCTGCAAAAGGTTTTTATGTGTTTTCTGACGGGACAGAATCTTCGAATTTATACTTAAAACCCAATTCTGAGATTAATCTAACGATGAATGCTAAAGAATTTGATGAAACAATTCTATATAAAGGTAAAGGAGTTGACGAAAGTAATTTTATGGCGCAACAAGCTTTAAAAGATGAACAATTTCAAAAAGAAGCTTTTACTAAAGAACCTGCGGAATTTGCATCATTATTAGCTGCTAAGAAAAAGACAGATATAGAGAATGTAGAAAAGGGAAATTTTGATCCGGAATTTAAAACTGCCTTAAAAAGTAGTTTTGAAAGTTTTAATCAATATGCTGCACAGGAATATGACAGGGCTTCGAAAGCAAATAAATTAAATGGTAAGCCTTCTCCTGATTTTGATTATGTAAATCATAAGGGTGGAAAAACCAAGCTTTCTGATTTAAAAGGGAAATATGTGTATATCGATCTTTGGGCAACGTGGTGTGCACCTTGTAGAGCTGAAATTCCGTATTTACAAAAAATCGAGGAAAAATATCACGGGAAAAATATTGAATTTGTGAGTATCTCAATTGATAAAGTAAAGGACAATGAAAAGTGGAAAAAATTTGTAACGGATAAAAATTTAGGCGGAATACAATTGTTTGCAGATAAAGATTGGGAATCTGAGTTTGTAACGGGTTATGGAGTTACCGGAATTCCGAGATTTATAATTGTTGATCCAAAAGGAAATGTTTTAAGTGCAGATGCTTCAAGACCTTCATCTCCAGAGCTTCAAACGCAATTAGATGCATTATTGAAATAATTTATTTACGAAATTGATAACGTTGTAGTAAAATTATATTTTTATAAAAACCCAGTAAAACCAGTGCCTGAGCACTGGTTTTTTTGTATGTGGTGAATTTCCAATGTTAAGTTTTTATTCAATGTTACCAAATTGTTAAGTAAAAGTTTGTTTAATGTAAACAATTAATTATATTTGATAACGATTTGATAACATTAAATACCTAAAGATATGAAAAAGTGTGTAATTTTAGTTGCAATATTGTTCTCTGGAATTTTAGTTGCACAAGAAACAAAACCGGAATTAGAAGCTGTTGGAAACAAAGTAAAAGCTACTTATTACTATGAAAATGGTAAAGTACAACAAGAAGGCTTTTTTAAGGGCGGTAAATTAGATGGCGTTTGGGTATCGTATGATGAAAAAGGAAATAAAGTTGCCGTAGGAGAATACACAGACGGATTGAAAACTGGAAAATGGGTTTTCTTCAATGAAAAAAATCTTTGCGAGGTTGCTTATGAAAACAGCAAAATAGCTTCGGTTAAAAATTTACAAAAAAATGCTTTAGCAAATAGAAATTAATACGATTTCGAATAATTTAGAAAACCGCTTTTATTAGCGGTTTTTTTTTGGTCAATACAGAATGTTGTTGTAGAGAAACATAAAATATTTTGGCTAATCATTTTAACCGCAAGGAACGCAAGTTTTTATTTATAAGATTTTATATAAACGCAAAGTTCGCAAAACTATAATTTAAGTTTTGCGAACTTTGCGTTTGTAATCAGAATAATAAGATAAGGACTTGCGTTCTCCTATATTTGCAAAGTTAATTTATGACTTGTAATATTTTAATCTCGCAAAAACACATTCCCGAGGCTTCGGGAGCATAATTTTTTAAACTTTATATTATTAAATTTCGCTAAAATAAAAGACATCAATAATATAAACTTTGCGTCCTTGCGCCTTTGCGAGATTATTTTAGCCCAGTAAAAAAACTTGCGTTCCTTGCGGTTAAATGTTTATGCCTTTATTTTTTTACAGGACTTATTTCGTCTTCCGTACCAAATTATAAAACCTGTAACTGGTAAGGCTGCAGCAATCAGGCTAACTATAAAAGCAATAATTTTTCCTGGCAGATCTAAGATTTGTCCCGTATGGATTCCGTAATTCATTTCGACAACCTGAAGACCTAAAGTCTTTTTATCAAAGGTTTGGCTTTGAATTAATTTTCCGTTACCCGGATGAAAATAATAGTTGCTTTGATGATCATATCTCAAAGTATGCGGATAAGCGCCGGTATTAATAATGTCACCTTTTTGCTGAGGACAGGTTACAAAAATCATTTCGGCTTTTGGCTGTAGTTTTATAGTTTCTGTAAAAGCACGATCGACAGCGGTAATTTTGTTATTGTCAAATTTAGTAATATCGATTACTGGGGCTTTTGTTTCTAAGGCTTTATCACCACCAAAATTAAAGCTTTTGTAAATACCATCTCCAACCCACTCATAAGTAAAAGTGAGTCCAGTAATAGCAATAATAACAGCGACAATAGAAATGTAAAATCCGGATGTATTGTGCCAGTCATAGTTTACACGACGCCATTTTGCAGACCATTTTACTGTAAAACTTCTTTTTATATCGCTTTTGCGTTTTGGCCACCATTGAATAATTCCAGAAATCAGTAATAAAATAAAAATAATTGTTGCACTGCCAATAATGTGTTTGCCTATATAATCCGGCAAAAGCAAATACAAGTGAATATATTCGACAATGATAAAAAAGTCAGTTTCGGGATTTTCTGTTTTTAAATATTTTCCTGTATATGGATTAAAATAGAGATAGAGATTTTCTGTATCAGAATACGTATAGACAATTGCAGATCTATTTTTGCCGTAATACGAAACCATGCTCGATTTATTCTTTGGAGCAATTTCTTTGGCTTTTTCAAATAAAACCGAAGGCAATACAAAAGGTTTATTTTGAGGTTCAACCAATCGCGATTCTTTTCTGGTTATGTCTTTTATCTCATCATGAAAACAAAAGATGCAACCGGTAATGCTGATTATAAAAACAATAAGCCCGGAAATTAATCCGAGCCATTTATGTAGAAAACGTATTTTTTTTTTGAATCCCATTTTTTGAATAAAGCGTAAAAGTATATGCTAAATCAATAGAGGGCAAATTATTTAAGGTAATTTTTACAAAACTGCTTTTTTTGGTTTTAAGGAATAAGCAACATATAGAGATACAGATGCTAAAACAATCCAGAAAACATCAATAAAAAATACCTGAATCTGGTTTTGCATAAACGAATTCCAGAACCAATTTCCGGAAACAATTCCGTTTGTAACAGGAATTAAAAATCCAAAAATACTTCCTGAAACCAAGCAGAATTTATTGGTAAAAGCATCGTTCTTTTTAAAGATAAAAAAGACTGCAAGAATCAGCCATCCTCCAAAATATACAAGGAAAAGATTGCTTTGTGACAACGGATAAAATATTTTGGAGGCAATAAATGCAAGCGCCGTAATAGGATACATGCTCAGGCATATTGCCAGATAAATACGAACTACTCCGGCATTAAAACGTCTTTTTTTCTCAGGCAGATTGTTTTTTTGTCTGGCAACTAACCAGATCATTACGCCCGAAATGATAACGAAGCAAGTGATAATTCCTAAAACGAAACTCACTATTTTTAATGGATAACCTCCATAATCACCAAAGTGTATTCTGTATAAAACATTTTTCACACCATCTAAATAGTTGTTTTGAGTAACAGGATTTTTCCTT
This sequence comes from Flavobacterium sp. Leaf82, assembly GCF_001422725.1. Taxonomy (GTDB): domain Bacteria; phylum Bacteroidota; class Bacteroidia; order Flavobacteriales; family Flavobacteriaceae; genus Flavobacterium. The sequence continues at coordinate 264,249 of NZ_LMMA01000001.1, forward strand.
GCAATTTCTTTTCCGTCAGCGATCCTGTAAACTACTTTTCCTATTCCGGTGAATTTTTTATGGCTTAGCATTTCGCCTTCTACCAAAACGTGCATATTAGCATCGCCATAATTCTGAATAAAAACGCGGGTGATTTCAAAATCTTTCCAGTTGCCTTTTGCTTTTGCAACCAATTGATCGATATTAAAAGGTGTTGCCAGTTTTTTATTATCGAATTTATAATCCGGATCTTTATACTCTAGTTCTTTGTATAATTTATCCTGATCACCTTGATACAATGCCATTACAGCTGGTGCAACAATAAGAAGTTTGATCATAAAAAAAGCTCCTGTTACAGCATAAACAAACTGAAAAGGAAGACCAATCATTCCTAATGCCGTATGTGCATCTGTCCACAACGTTTTTAATTTTTCCTTAGGTCGAAAAATGTAAAAGTTAGAAACAATTTTTTTCCAATGTAATAAAACCCCGGTCACAATTGCAAATAAGAAAAACAAGGCAACAAAACCGGAAAGATAATAACCAACCGGATAAGGTATTTGTGCCAGGAAATGTAATCTGTATAAAAATTCACCTAATGAATAAGATTCTTCGTAAGTGAATGTTTTAAAGGTTTTTGTATCAAGATAAAAGAATGTTCCCTCTTTTTGTTTTGCTGGAGCCAAAGTGTCTTTGGTACCTTCCATATAAACGGCAACTCTTCGTTCGTTGCTTGGTTTGGATATGGTTATATTTCTTCCGTGTAAAACATATTCTTTGTCAAGTTTGTTTAAAGTTGTATTATAGTCTAATTGAATTTCTCTGGTAATGGCTGTAGATTCATTTCTTTCCCAATTGATAATTTCGTCTCTGAAAAAAGAAAAAGACCCTGCGAAAAAAATCACAAAAAGCACCACACTGATCACGATTCCGCTTACAGTATGTGTATGAAAATAGATGTTATAATGACGGTTATTCATGAGTTATTTTGCTATCGGATTATAGGTTTGACCCAGATAAATAAAAAGAGAAAAAACTAAAGTAAGCAGGATATAAATACCCCAAATTTTCCATCCGCTTTTTGCTAAAAAAGCAAGTACCATAAGTGCTACCCAAAGAATAAATCCGGTAAAAGCCATTGTCATCAAAATATTAGCACGGTTGAGCCAGGATGCCAAAGCCAAATGAAAAGTGACTGAAACAAAATAGCCGCCTATTATAGCAGCTGTAATTTTGGCAAATCGTTGCCATTTTGATTGTGTTAGATATTTAGGATTTGCTGGCATATTTTGGTTAGAAATAAGTTAGTTGTAATAGAATTCCAGTAAAGCGACAATAATAAAAAGTCCGGCAATAGCGAATCGGCTTATTTTTTTTAGTGGAGTTAAAATGATAATTAAACTTCCAATTGTCATTAGCTGAATAAAAAACATTAATGTGCCACAGCATAATGATTGTGTAAAAAGCCAAAGAGAATAAGCTAGTAAAAGAAGTCCTAAACCTAAAAATTTTGTTGGTTTTGGATTGCTTTTCATCCATTTTTCAAAACCTAAATCATAAGATAAAGTGGCTCTTTTTGAAGTGTAATAAAGCGTATAAAATGCTAAAAAAACGATAAGGCTTGCTATTGTTATCATAATTGCATAGAATTTAAAAAACACCTTTCCGGTTAAAAGGAAAGGTGTTTTTATGATTTTTTATTAGAATCTGTACGAGAAACTTGCCGCAACAGTTCTCATGTTTCTTGGATGAATTGTAGACCAACCATCATAAGTATCAACATTACCAATGTTGTCTAATTTTAATGTCAATGTGTATTTTTCTGTTCCGTAGAATACAGAAGAATTAAGCACTGTATATTCCGGAATTGTAAATTGTCCAACAATTGTACGGTTCATGATTTTGTTTTTGCTGGCATAATTTCCTCCAAAACCTAAACCAAAACCTTGTAAATCTCCTTCCAGGAATTTATAACTTGCCCAAAGATTGGCTAAGTTTTGTGGTCCTCCGCTTTCTGGTCTGTGACCTACGAAGTCTGGATCACCAGCTAGTAAAACTGCATCATTATAGCTGTAACCAGCAACAATGTTTAATCCGTCAATTGGGTTTGCAACGATTTCTGCTTCAAAGCCTTTATTTTTTTGTGCTCCATCCTGGAAAGCTGTTTGCGTTGTAGCGCCATAAACAACATAAACCTGATCTTTTACTTCGATGTTATAGTAACTAAATGTTGCGTATAATTTATCTTTGAATACGTTTAATTTTGTTCCAATTTCAAATTGATTAGCATGCTCTGGTTTGAAAGTTCTTGGTCGTGTACTTCCGTCTGATAAAATTTCTGTTACAGGAGCTGAATTAGCAAAACCGTCCATGTAATTAGCAAAAAGAGATACTTTATCAATAATTGGCTGATAAACTAATCCAAATTTTGGTGAGAAAGCAGTTTGATTAAAATCATCTGCGTTTGTGCTTAAATCGCCCGCTGTAATAAAACGGTCAACACGTAAACTTGCCATTGCTAATAAAGAAGGAGTAAAGTTAATTACGTCTGATGCATAAACACTATATACTTCTTGTTTTGTTTTATTGGTACTTATACCTGCATCGGCTATAAGAGCGTCAGTTCCGGCTTTCGTTAAGTTTCCATTATCACCATTAGTGATGTATTTTGCAGGATCAGTAATCTGATATAGATATTGATTTACAGTTGCTACATCCAGGTTACCAATATAAATATTACCATTTGATACGTAGTTAGAACCATTGTCAATTGCACCTCTGTTGAAATAATCCAAACCAACAACAATTCTGTTTCTCATTTCTCCGATTTTAAAATCACCAATGAAATTTTGTTGAATATCAGTTGTAAGTGTTGTAGAGTTTTGGTAATTCATAGAACGTCCTAAAACAATTCCTTCACTTATTTGAGTTGGTGCAAATCGTGTACCTTCATATAAATAAGAATAATATCCTTGTGATGAAGACGAACCTCTAGAAACTACAGTTTGAGAAGTCCATTGGTCATTAAATTTGTAATTCATTTGCCCTTGAAGACTGTAAGATGGAGTTTCAATAGCAAGTTGATTACTGGTGTAAGAACGTTTATTGTCATAACCCAATTCATTCATGTTGTGAACTCTTAGAGCAGTCCCTCTGTCTAAAAACAACATTGTTGCATTGGTTTGTTTGTTGTTCATGAATTCGGTATTAATGAAAAACGAAAGTTTGTCACTAACCTGATAAGATAAAGATGGAGCAAAAAAGAATGATTTTTTAAATCCGGCATCTTGAAAACTGTTCTCTGTGTGGTAAGCACTATTTACACGGAAATTGATTTTATGTTCTTCGTCTAATGGAGTGTTTACATCTACAGTAACTCTGTTTAACCCGTTGCTTCCTGCAGTATAATTTACCTCACCACCAAAATGATCGTATGGTTTTTTTGTAGTAATGTTAATTAAACCTCCGTAAGAGATTAAGCTGCTTCCAAACAAAGTTCCTGATGGCCCTTTGATTACTTCAATTTTATCAATGTTTGCAGGATCTAAACTTCCATTTGTTAATCCTGGCAATCCGTTGATCATAGTTGGCTGAACAGCAAATCCTCTTAATGAAAAATATCCTGCTCCGTCACCTCCACGTCCTGTAGAAGCCCAAAGTGGTGTTAATCCCGGAGCATTTTTTAATGCATCATCAAGATTGGTAACAACTTGTTCTTTTAAAAGTTCACTTGTGATAGTGGTATAAACTTGTGGGTTTTCAAGATTTTTAAGTGGTAATCTTGATACTTGTTGTGTCTCTTTGCGAGCTAATGGATTCTTTTTTCCATTACCGTTGATTACAATTTCGTCTAATTGCTCAGAATTTGAACTAATAGTGAAGTCTTCTACTATATCATCACCAGCATTAAGAGAAACGCTTTTTTCTTTAGATGAATGTCCAACTGCAGAAACTTTTATAACGTAGCTTCCCGGTTTTAGATTTTTAATTTCATAAAAACCATTACTGTCTGTATTAGTTCCTATTTTAGTTCCTTTTAATATAATCGAAACATTATCTGCAGCCTGATTATTGTTTAAGCTAATTTGACCTTTGATGCTTGCTTTTTCCTGTGCTGAGATACTTGTAGCTGTTAATAGAAAGAAACAAAAGCTCAAAAAAGAAATTGTAAATTTATATTTCATTTTTATTTAGAATTGATTTTAATAGCGCAAATTTAGTTGTTGATTATCAACTATACAAGCTATTCTTATTTATTCTAAATAAAATACTTAATAAAAGGTAAAAATCACATTTCTTTAAAAAATTAACAATTATTTACAGGTATAATTTTATTTAAACTAAAAAACCCTGTTCAGTTAAATGAACAGGGTTTTTATTTATATTGAAAAGGATTACAATTACAATTCTAAAGCACGTTTAGCATCGCCATTTAATAATAATTCCAATGGATTTTCTAATGCTTCTTTTACAGCAACTAAGAAACCAACAGACTCACGTCCGTCGATAATTCTGTGGTCATAAGAAAGTGCCACGTACATCATTGGGTGAATTTCTACTTTGCCGTTTACAGCAATTGGACGCTCAATAATATTGTGCATTCCTAAAATTCCTGATTGAGGAGGGTTGATAATTGGAGTACTTAACATACTTCCAAATACACCACCGTTAGTAATTGTAAAAGTTCCACCAGTCATATCGTCAACAGTAATTTGACCGTCACGAGCTCTAAGTGCTAATCTTTTAATTTCAGCTTCAATTCCGCGGAAAGATAAGTTTTCAGCATTACGAACAACAGGAACCATTAAACCTTTTGGTCCTGAAACTGCGATAGAGATATCAGCAAAATCGTAAGCTACTTTATAATCACCATCCATCATAGAGTTAACATCAGGATATAATTCTAAAGCTCTTGTAACTGCTTTTGTAAAGAAAGACATGTAACCTAAACCAAGACCACCATGTTTTGCTTTAAAAGCATCTTTGTATTCGTTACGAATCAAGTTGATTGGCGTCATGTTAACTTCGTTGAAAGTCGTTAACATAGCAGTTTCGTTTTTAGCAGCAACTAATCTCTCTGCTACTTTACGACGCAACATTGATAATTTTGTACGCTCAGATCCACGGTTTCCTCCAGTTGGAGTTCCCATAGAAGGCACTGCATTTACAGCATCATCTTTAGTGATTCTTCCGCCTTTACCAGTTCCTGAAACAGTTGCTGGTGCTATATTTTTTTCGTCTAATATTTTTCTTGCTGCCGGAGATGGAGTTCCTGCTGCATAACTTGTAGCTGCCGGAGCTTGTACTGGTGCTGCTTTTGGCGCCTCAGCTTTTACTTCAGCCTTTGGAGCTTCGGCTTTAGGTGCTTCTGCCGCTGGTGCAGCCGGAGCATCACCTGCAGGTTTTACACCATCTGTATCAATTAAACAAACTACAGCTCCTACAGCAACTGCATCACCTTCTTCTGCTTTAAGCGTAATAATTCCGCTCATTTCAGCAGGTAATTCAAGAGTTGCTTTGTCTGAATCAACTTCAGCAATAGCTTGATCTTTTTCTACATAATCTCCGTCTTTTACTAACCAAGTTGCAATTTCAACTTCTTTTATTGATTCCCCTGGTGATGGGACTTTCATTTCTAAAATCATCTTATTTTTTGTTTAAGGTTTTTATGGTTTAAAGTTTCCTGTTAGCTTGAACCTGAAACTTTAAACTTGAAACATTCTTTTTATCTGAATAAATTTTTATCGAATACCATTCTAATTGCATCTGCATGACGACGTTTTGCACGTGTGTAACTTCCTGAAGCCGGTGCAGCGTAAGCTTTTAGTGAAGCTAATCTCCATTTTACAAGATCAAAGTTCATTAACATAAAGCTGTAAGCTCCCATATTTTTAGGTTCTTCCTGAGCCCAAACATAATCGTCAGCATTTGGATATTGTGCGATAATTGCTTTTAATTGCTCAACTGGTAAAGGGAATAATTGCTCAATACGAACAACTGCAACATCATTTCTTCCGTTGTTTTCTCTTTCTGCAACGATATCATAGTAGAATTTACCAGTAACAAAAACTAATGTTTTTACTGCTTTTTTATCTACTGTATTGTCGTCAATAGTTTCCTGGAAACTTCCGTTAGCTAATTCATCAGCTGTAGATACGCATCTTGGATCACGCAATAAACTTTTTGGAGAAAAAACTATTAAAGGTTTACGGAAATTCGTTTTCATTTGTCTTCTCAACAAGTGAAAGAAGTTGGCTGGCGTTGTACAATCTGCAACATACATATTTTGTCTTGCGCAAAGTTGTAAGTAACGCTCCATTCTTGCCGAAGAGTGTTCAGCACCTTGTCCTTCATATCCGTGAGGTAATAATAAAACGATACCATTTTGGTTGTTCCATTTATCTTCACCACATGAAATATATTGGTCAATCATGATTTGCGCTCCATTAGAGAAATCTCCAAATTGTGCCTCCCAAATTGTTAATGCGTTTGGATTTGCTAATGCATATCCATAATCAAAACCAAGAACTCCGTACTCAGATAAAAGTGAATTGAATACGCCGAATTTTCCTTTTTTGTTTTCGATAGAATCCAATAAAATTACTTCTTCTTCAGAATCTTCCACTTTAACAACAGCATGACGGTGAGAGAATGTACCACGCTCTACGTCCTGACCAGAAATACGAATATCAAATCCCTCAGTCAAAAGTGAACCGTAAGCTAATGCTTCTGCAGTTCCCCAATCGATAGTGTTATTGTCGTATCCTGCTTTTCTGTCTGTAACAATTTTAGTTATTTTATTAATGAACTTTTTGTCTTCAGGTAATGTTGAAATTGTAGTGATAATAGAATCCAGTCCTTTTTTGTCAAAAGTAGTGTTTACTTTTTCAAGCATTTGAGTATCTGTTACCTGAACAAATCCATCCCATTCGTTTTTCATGAATGGAGTTATAATAGTCAAATCTTTTTTACGGGAAGCTTCTAAATTCTCCTCCATCAAAGATTTGTATTCTTTTTCTAAAGCATTTACATAAGATGCATCGATTACGCCGTCTGACAATAATTTCTCTGCATAAATATCTCTTGGATTTTTATGTTTTGCGATGATTTTATATAAAACCGGTTGTGTAAAACGTGGTTCATCACCTTCGTTATGACCGTATTTTCTATATCCTAATAAATCGATAAATACGTCACGTCCAAATTGCATTCTGTAATCTAATGCAAAAGATACGGCGTGTACAACAGCTTCAGCATCATCAGCATTTACGTGTAATACTGGCGAAAGTGTAACTTTTGCAACGTCTGTACAATAAGTAGATGAACGAGCGTCTAAATAGTTTGTTGTAAAACCAACCTGATTGTTGATTACGATATGAATTGTTCCTCCGGTTTTGTAACCGTCAAGTTGCGCCATCTGGATGATTTCATACAAGATACCCTGACCTGCGATTGCAGCATCTCCGTGAACGGCGATAGGTAATACTTTAGAGAAATCATTAGCATAATATTTATCTTGCTTCGCTCTTGTAATTCCTTCAATTACAGCTCCAACCGTTTCTAAGTGAGAAGGGTTTGGTGCTAAATTGATATTGATATTTTTTCCTGTTCTTGTTTTTTTGTCAGCCGTAAGACCTAAGTGGTATTTTACGTCACCGTCAAAATATTCCTGATCATAATCTTTACCGTCAAATTCACCAAAGATATCTTGGGTAGATTTACCAAAGATGTTTGCCAAAACGTTCAAACGACCGCGGTGAGCCATTCCCATTACGAATTGTTCAACACCTTTTTCCGCAGCTTGTTCGATCAAGGCATCTAAAGCCGGAATAATAGATTCTCCACCTTCTAATGAAAAACGTTTTTGACCTACGTATTTAGTATGTAAAAAGTTCTCGAAAGAAACGGCTTGATTTAATTTGTTTAAGATAGTTTTCTTTTCTTCAGAATTGAAATTAGGCTGATTAACATTTACAGCTAATTTATCCTGAATCCATTTTACAACGCCAGGGTTTCTGATGTACATATATTCAATGCCAATATGCTGGCAGTAAATAGATTGTAATCGTGTTACAATGTCTTGTAATGTAGATGGTCCCACTCCAATTGTCTGAGCAGCATCAAAAACTGTTGAAAGATCAGCAGTTGTTAATCCAAAATTTTCAATGTCTAAAGTTGGAGAAGATGTTCTGCGGTCACGAACAGGATTTGTTTTTGTAAACAAATGTCCGCGAGTACGGTATCCATCAATTAATTTTAGAACGTTAAATTCTTTTTGCAGTTTTTCTGAAACTTTACTGTAATCTGTGTTGTCGCTAGTCACATATTCAACAATCTGTTGAACCGGATTTTCGTCATTATAAGTCGTTTGTCCAAAGTCAAAACCTTGAAAAAAACTTCTCCAGCTTGGCTCAACGCTATCTGGATTTACTAAATACTGATCATATAATTGTGCGAAAAACTCTGTATGCGCTGCATTTAAAAATGAAAACCTATCCATAATATTAGTGAATATACTTTTTGTTAAATAGAATGGCAAAAGTACAACAATCGACTTTATTTAAACCTTTTTTTTACGTACTTTTACGTAAAAATTTGTTAAAAATAGACTCAACTATGAATAAAATTCAATTTTCAATCGATTGCAAACTATTTTTTGTGATTTTGACAGTCTTATTTTCTAGTTCAGCAATTGCACAACAAAATTATGTAATTGATAACAGCAATCATTTTTGGGACAAAGTACAATTTGGTGGAGGTCTTGGTTTAGGAATAGGTTCCGGCTATACAGATATCTCCGTAATGCCAAGTGCCATCTATAATATAAACGAAATTGTAGCAGTAGGTGTTGGGCTGCAATTTGGTTATTTATCGTCTAAAAGTTATTACAATTCCTTTGTTTATGGTGGGAGTGTAGTGGGACTTGTAAACCCGATTCCGGAAATTCAGCTCTCGGCAGAATTAGAGCAGGTTCGCGTAAATACCGATTATAATTCGACTCCATACAGACCAAGTTATTCAGATAATTATTGGAACACTGCCTTATATCTTGGTGCAGGTTACAGAGCCGGAAGTGTTACCATTGGTGCACGTTACGACGTTTTATATGATCCTGACAGAAGTCTTTACGGATCAGGATTTATGCCTTTTGTGAGAGTATATTTTTGATAAAAAAGACACTAAGGTTCTAAGTTTTTAAAATCATGATAGTGAGAAAATATCTTTTTATACTTATTGTTATTATAATTTCGAGTTGTAATGATTCTAAAAAAGTAGAAGTAATAGAAAAAAAAGTTGTAAAAAAAGAGCTGAGACCTTTCTTTGATTCGGATAAAATCGATCATTATCACGTAGATTACACTCTTGAAAAGATAATTGATTTTGAACTCGAAAATCTAAAATCAAAAAAGAATAAAGAGTTTTCAGATTTATTTATGGGATATTTTCCCGATAGTATTCCTAAAAAAGATTTTGAGAAAATTTTGCTAAGTCATAATTACAAGAAATCTAACCTAACGATTAAGCAACAAAAGGAGATCGAAAGTGTATTCAGTGAAAAAGATTCTTTGCAAATGAATGCGTATGCTTGTGTTCCTGAATATCGTGATATTTTTATTTTTAAGAAGAAAGAAAAAACAGTTGGAATAGCAAAAATTTGTTTTAAATGTGGTCGTTTCCAAATAATAGGAAGTAAACTAGATGTAAGCGGGTTTGGACTTTGGACGGAATTAGAAAAATTACAAAATATAGTTCCAGCCAATAATAAAAAACTTAGAGCCTCAGAGCCTTAGCAACTCAGAACCTTCTATTTATAATGATTTCGAAACCAAACTTTTTGCCATTCTCTTTTTAAGACCAAAAAAGAAACCTGTTCAGCAAGAATTACCAAATCTGATCCGTCTAATTTTTTGATTTCAATTTCAGAAACATCAATAATATAAAGCAGATTAAGATATTCAGCAAATTTGTACTGAATCATTCTGTAAATTTTTTCGTGAAGCTGGATTTTTAATTCTTCGGGAGAAATACTCAAAGGAAAATCAATTCCTTCATTGGCGAGATTAAAGTCTTTATTGATTTGCTCAATCAGACTTAAATATAGATTTCCACTTTCGGCATCAGCCAATAAAATATCGGTATTTTCAGGAATCGGAAACATTGATGCTTTTTAAGATTGACGCAAAGTTAAAACTAAAAAATCATTTAACTGTCGATTCTCTTTCAATGATTCTTGTAGGAAGTTCAATAATTTGATGCGTTACCGGTCGATGCTCTTTTATGTCTACAATTTCATCAATTAAAAGCGAAACTGCCTGATGTCCCATTTCGAATCCCGGTTGGTCAATTGTTGTTAGTTTTGGTGAAATTACCGTACTCATAAACCAATTGCTGAATCCAAAAACAGCAACTTGTTCAGGAGTTTTTATTCCGGCTTCATTAAAGTATTTAATAATCCCGATAGCGACCAAATCAGTAATCGCAAAAATGGCGTCGATATCCGGATTTTCGGTCATTATTTTTTGGGCATTTTCGTAACCATCTTCAAAATCAGTATTGTTATCACAAACGTAAACCAATTTCGAATCGTACTCAATTCCGTGTGCTTCCAGCGCTCTTTTATATCCTAAAAAGCGATCAATTGAATTTTGCGGAACATAGGAACCTCTAAAATGCGAAATTTTTTTATATCCTTTATTAATAAGGTACGAAACAGCATCAAAAGCCGCTTTTGCATCGTTAATAACAACTTTAGAACAATCAACTCTTTTTGCAATTTTATCAAAGAGAACAACAGGAGTATTTTTTCGGATGGCATCATTAATATGAGTGAAATCATCAGTTTCATTTGAGAGTGACATTAAAACCCCGTCAACACGTTTTTGAATTAATAAAGCAAGCTGCTTTTTCTCTAATTCATATTTTTCGTTAGATTGTAGAATAATGACCAGATATCCTCTTTTTTCGGCTTCATCCAGAATACCATTTAAGACACTCGAAAAAAAGTGATGAACGGTGGCGGGAATAATAACGCCAATTGTTTTGGTTTCATTGGTTCTAAGGTTAACGGCAACAGAATTAGGGATGTAATTCATTGTTTCTGCCATTTCCAGAACTCTGGCGCGTGTAGACTTACTAATATCAGTATATCCTTTTAACGCTTTTGAAACCGTTGTAACCGAAATTCCTAATGCCGAGGCTATATCTATTAATTTTGTGTCATTCATGAAATAAAAGTACTAAAAATAAACTGCATCGATAAAAAATTAACTTCCGAAAACGTTTTAGGTGTTTTCGAAAACGTTTTCGATTTTTAATTCCTATATTCCTTATAATTTGTTGTTAAGTTTGACAGTGATAACCATAATTACTAACTAACCAAACAAAAAAATGAAAAAGCTACACCAATATTTTGGCACATTACTTTTAATGTTTTGCCTATTTTCTTTGCCAAATAATATGTTTGCCCAAAATCAAAATACTGTTTCAGGAAAAGTACTCGATGATAGCGGCGTAACAATTCCCGGAGCAAACGTATCGATTAAGGAAACTGGCAAAAGCACTGTTACTGACGAAAACGGAGGATATACATTCTCTAACATCGAAGCTGGAACGTATACTATTGTTGCAACAAATGTGGGTTACAAAACTTTCGAGAAAAAAATTGCCATAAAAGAAGGAGAAACCCTGGAGGTAAATTTACTTCTTGAAGGAGAATCGCAAAGTTTAAAAGAGGTTGTTGTTACCGGATCATCAGCGCCAAGATCTAAATTGGAATCTAGTGTTGCCATTACAACAATGGGCGCAAAAGCGATCGAAGACAGAGCGCCGTCAAGTACAGCCGCTTTGCTTCAAACGATTCCGGGATTTGTGGTTGAGGCATCTGGAGGAGAAATAGGAAACAACCTTTTTGCAAGAGGAATCCCGTCAGCGGGAGCGTATGAATATGTACAAATTCAGGAAGACGGATTGCCGGTTTTTGAAGATGGAGCTTTGCAATTTGCCAACGCCGATACTTTTTACAGATTAGATGAAACAGTAAGCAAAATGGAAGCTGTTCGTGGAGGTTCTGCCTCAATTTTTGCTAATAATGCTCCGGGTGGAATCATCAATTTTATTTCGAAAACAGGTCAGAATGATTTTAAGGGAAGAGCAAAATTTACGACTTCAGATTACGGAATGTTCAGAACTGATCTTAATTTATCAGGCGCTTTAATTCAGGACAAATTGTTTTTTAATGTTGGAGGTTTTTACAGAGCTGATAATGGTGTAAGAAACACTGGTTTTACAGCAAATAAAGGCGGACAAATAAAAGGAAATATTACTTATAAAATTGATGAAGAGGATTATTTAAGAATTAACTTCAAACATCTTGACGACAGAAATACATTCTATCTGCCAATTCCATTAAAAAGTAATAACGGAAAAGTAGAAGGCATTTCAGGTTTTAATCCAAATTACGGAACATTGACTTCAGTAAACTTCAGTCGTTTAAATGTGCCTCAATATGGCGGTGGAACTTTTAGTGCTGATTTAGAAGATGGTTCTCACCCAATTATCAACTCTATTGGAGCTGAATTCAAGAAAAAAATATCAGATAAAGTAACTTTCAAAAATGCTTTCAAACAAACGAATATCGATTTAAATTACAATGCAATTTTCCCAAATGGAGGTCCTTGGACACAAGATGCGTATGCAACAAGCGTTCAAAATACAACGGCAAGTAATTTGACTTATTCTTATGTTGATAATGGAGCAACGCTTGATCCAAATGCTTTGATTATGAGAGCAGATCTTTGGCATATCGAGAAAAAGATGAACAATTTTGCGAATAATTTCTCTTTCAATTTTGATTTAGATCCTGTAAAATTAACAGCTGGTTACTATTATTCTAACTGGAAATCGAACCAATACTGGAACTGGAACTCGTATTTAGTAGGCGTTTCAGACAATCCGAGATTATTAAATGTAAAAGACAATACAACCGGAGTTGATCATACCTGGAATGGTGTAGAAAGAATTACCTGGTTAGAAAGAGATGCGCAAACCAAAGGTCTTTTGAATGATATTTATGCTGACGCTGAGATTAAAGCTACAGATAATTTGACTTTTAATGCTGGTTTAAGATACAACAAAGACAAATATTCAGGATATAGAGACAACGCTAGATTTTTTGCAGAAAACTTAGAAATTTTAGACAATAATACGGCTGATGATGCAGTAACAACTGTAAAAGGAAATCCATACACCTATTGGAGATATGATGTTAGTGAATGGTCATATACAGCTGCAGGAAACTATAAATTTAATGATAATATGGCTTCATATGTTCGTTACAGCCATGGATTTAGATCTCCAATCGAAGAATCATTTTATGACAATGCAGCAGATTTAAGCAAACTGGAAAATACCGAAGTAAATCAGTTTGAGTTAGGTTATAAATATTCTAATTCATTCTTTAATGTGAATGCCAATTTATTTCATATGGGTTTAAAAAATGTTGCTTTCACGGATATTTTATCTGACGGATCTTCAGAAAATAAATTTGCCGATGTAAACAATATTGGTCTTGAAGTAGAAACAAATGTGAGATATAGTATTGCAAAACTAAACTTTACTTTCACCGTTCAAAAACCGGAATACGATAATTTTACAGGAACAAATGCTGATGGTTCTACATTTGATTTCAACGGAAATACAGCACGAAGAATCCCTAAATTTTTCTGTAACTTAAGACCAGAAGTTGATATTACAAAAGATTTTACGGCTTATGTTCAGTTTTCTTATTACGATAAAAAATTCACGAATCAGGATAACAAACAAGTTTTACCGGCTTATAAAGAAGTTGGAGCAGGTTTAAATTATACCTATAATAATCTTCGTTTTGCAGTAGATGCTTCGAATTTATTCAACGAAATTGGTTTAACAGAAGGAGATCCAAGACAAACAACATCAGCGGCAAGCGATGTGTTTATGGCAAGACCTATTTTAGGACGCGCATTTAGATTTTCGGTAGCGATTAATTTCTAAATTTATAAATCAACATAACGTTACTGTAGAGGCGCACAGCAGTGCGTCTCCGCACAGTAACCACAAAGGATAGACAAACAAACTAAAAATGAAAAACATAGGAATCAAAATCTCACTTTACCTTAATTATTTTGTCTTTGCTATTTTATTAAACAGCGTGGGAATTGTGATTTTAAAATCGCAAAAAAATTACGGAGTCGATGAAGTTCAGGCAAGTATTTTAGAAGCTTTTAAAGATATGCCAATTGCTATTGTATCCTTTTTTATAGCCTCTTTTTTACCCAGAATAGGCTATAGAAAATCGATGTTAATAGGTTTGGCTTTAGTTACTCTGGCTTGTGTTTCTATGTATTTTGGAAACTCATTCGATAATGCTAAAATTCTTTTTGCAACAGTTGGAGTTTCCTTTGCTTTGATTAAAGTTTCGGTTTATTCGTTAATAGGAACTGTAACCGAAACCAAAAAAGAACACAATGCTTTGATGAGTAGTATTGAAGGTTTTTTTATGGTTGGGATTGCATTGGCTTATTTTTTATTTCCAGCTTTTAATAATGAAAACGATCCTAATTCATGGCTAAATGTCTATTGGTTTTTAGCTGCATTATCGTTCCTGTCATTTCTGTTTTTGTTTTTTGTAAAATTTAAAGAGCCGGAAGTTGCAGCAGGAGCAAACCTTAAAGATGATTTCCTGCAAATGTTCAGATTAATGGCAAAATTACTTACTGTTATTTTTGTTATCAGCGTCTTTTTGTTTGTTATGATCGAACAGGGAATTCTTTCGTGGTTGCCAACATTCAACACAAAAGTGCTTCATTTACCGGAGAATATCAGCATAATGATGGCAAGTATTTTGGCAATTTCATTAGCAATTGGACGAATGATTGCCGGTATTGTAACCAAAAAAGTCAACTGGATCTGGGTTTTAAGTGTGTGTATTTTTTCGGCGATGTTAATTGTAGTCTTTGTACTTCCTAAAACTGTTGGTTTAGAAGTTAAAAACATCAATACACTTTCGGATATACCTTTAATTGGTTTTGCATTTCCGTTAATCGGATTGTTTATTGCACCAATTTATCCCTTGCTAAACTCGATTGTATTAAGTGCTTTACCAAAGAATTTACAAAGCTCCATGACCGGATTAATTGTCATATTTTCTGCTCTTGGGGGCACATTAGGTTCCAGAATAACAGGCTGGCTGTTTAAAAATGAAGGACCGGAAAATGCATTTTACTTTACTTTAATTCCAATGTCTTTATTATTAATATCCTTTTTTATTCTTAAAAAAATAACTGCAAAAGATGAAATTTAAATTACATATAACCCAAACCATCGAAAAATTATTGGCTCAGGAAGATACTGATGGCGATAAAAAAATAACGATTGATGATCATGGTCCTAAGCGTTTTTTATTGAAAGATGAAAGTGGAAATTCTGCTTTAATTGAGGGAACTTATCAGCTTTCGAATTTATTGCAGGAATTGGCTTTGGCTAAAAAAAACAATACCGAATTTGCAGAAATCAATCTGGATGAAATCACCGAAGATCCTGTAAAGAGAATCTCAGGAAAAATAAAAAACCTGTATTGGAAAGGTCTTACAAGAACAATTGATGCCGATGGTGTAAAGAAAATTCTGGAAGACAATAAGATCGAAAATGAATTGGCTTATTTGTATGTGCCTTTTGGTGATGAAATTGTTTTTGATTATTTCAAGAAATTAGAAGCTACCACGCCAAAGTTAAAAGTGGTGCAAATGCCTAAAAATATTTCACCGGAATATGTTCTTTCACTGAATAAACGACCCGGAATTTTAGCTTTGGCACTTCAGATAAAAAACAATGAAATTTCAGGAGTTCCGTTTGTGGTTCCCGGCGGAAGATTCAACGAAATGTACGGTTGGGACAGTTATTTTATTGCCAAAGGACTTTTGATCGACGATAAAATCGACCTTGCGTTAGGCATTGCGGAGAATTTTAAATATCAGATTGATCATTACGGAAAAATCCTAAACGCAAACAGAAGTTATTATTTAACCCGTACACAACCGCCACTTTATACGTCGTTGATTATGGATGTTTTAGAAAAGTCGAATCCGGATATTTTTTGGATAGAAAGACATTTAAAAACCGCCATAAAAGAATATCAAACCGTTTGGATGGAAGAAGGAAAACGTCTTACAGCAAATGGTTTAAATCGATATAAAGCAGAAGGAATCGGACTTCCGTTTGAAGTTGAAGAAGGACATTTTGATGATATTCTGGAACAATATGCGCCAAAATACAATCTTTCAACCCGCGAATTCGAAAAGAAATATCTGGAAAGAGAAGTTGTAGATGCTGAACTTGATAAATATTTTATTCACGATCGAAGTATGCGCGAAAGCGGACATGATACAACGAATAGATTGGTTGGAGTTTGTGCCAATTTGAATACGGTTGCGATCAATAGTTTGCTTTATAAATATGAAACAGACATTGCTTTTTTGATTAAAAAGTACTTTAAAAATGAATTTCAATATTTTGAAGATAAATCTTTTTCAAGTGAATATTGGATTTCAAAAGCCAATTCGAGGAAAGAAAAAATCAATAAAATGTGCTGGAATTCAGAATATGGATGTTATCTCGATTATGATTTTGTAAACGAAAAACAACATTTTTTTGAAGCCGCGCCAACATTTTATCCGCTTTGGGCGAAAATAAGTACGCCGGAACAAGCAGAAATTTTGGTTAAAAAGACGCTTCCAAGGTTTAAAATGAAAGGTGGGATTGCAGGTTGTACCAAAGAATCAATTGCTGATGTTGACGAAAATGCACCAATCAGGCAATGGGATTATCCGTTTGGATGGGCGCCACATCAAATGCTTTTATGGGAAGGTTTATTGAACTATAATTTTAATGAAGAAGCGCAGGAAATGGTTTATCGATGGCTTTGGTTAATTACCAGAAATGCGGTTGATTATAACGGAACCATTCCCGAGAAGTTTGATTTATCAATTAGTTCACACAAAATTTTTGCAGAATACGGAAATGTAGGAACTGAATTCGATTACATAACCGAAGAAGGTTTTGGCTGGATGAATGCTTCTTACCAATACGGATTAACGATTTTAGAAGACAATTTGAAACAAAAATTATCTGATTTAGTTGATCCTGATGATTTGTTTTAAAATAGCCACAGATTAAAAAATTTTCAAGATTATATTAGTTTCCAAATGATAAACCCGACAGGTTTTTATCCCGAGACTTCGGGACTGTTGGGTTTATTATGTAACGAGCCTTGGACTTCGCTCAGGGTGACACTTGTTTTTATGATGACATTTGTCAGGCTGAGCGGAGTCGAAGCCTTTTTTTGTTTACAAATGTGAATTTTTTTGCCACGAATTTCACCAATTTTCACTAATTTAATTAGAATAAAAATTCGCGGAGATTCGTGAAATTCGTGGCGAAAAAACTAAACTTTTCTTCCCATTAAGTTCTCGCCAAAAGTTCTAAGAATATCTTTCTTTTCGGCGTTAATATCCATTTTTCCTAAAGTTTCAAAAGCTTTAAAAGTGTACATTTCAATAGCTTCCTGTGTAGCTTTTGAAGCGCCTGATTCATTAAAAATGTTTTTTGCAGTTTCTATTTTATCTGTATTATCTTCTAATTGCAAGCTGAATAATTTCTCCAATTCCGAAGCTTTTTCAGCCGATGAAAATTCACGTGCTTTTAGATATAAATAGGTTTTTTTGTTCACCATTATATCACCGCCAACTTGTTTTCCGAAAGTTTCCGGATCTCCAAAAGCATCCAGAAAATCATCTTGGAGCTGGAAGGCTAAACCTAAATTCAATCCGAAATCATAAATTAAATCACCTTCTTTTTCAGATGTTTTGGCTACAATTGCACCCATTTTCATGGCAGCAGCAACTAAAACCGCGGTTTTATATTCGATCATTTTTAGATATTCCGGAATTGTAACGTCGTTTCTTTTTTCGAAATCAACATCCCATTGTTGTCCTTCGCAAACTTCAAGTGCCGTTTTGCTAAATAGTTTTGCTAAATCCCTAAAAACAGATGGTTCGTATTGTTCAAAATACTGATAGGCCAGAATGAGCATTGCATCTCCGGAAAGAATTCCGGTATTGAGATCCCATTTTTCATGCACAGTTTGCTTACCTCTTCGCAAAGGCGCATCATCCATAATATCATCGTGAACCAGCGAAAAATTATGAAAAACTTCAACTGCCATTGCCGCCGGAAGAGCCACTTTATAATCTGCATCAAAAACTTCTGAAGCCATTAAAGTTAGTACAGGACGCATGCGTTTTCCGCCAAGACCTAAAATATATTCAATTGGTTCGTAAAGGTTTTTAGGCTCTTTGCTGATGCTTTGTTTTTCTAAATAATTGATAAAAAAATCCTGGTATTGGCTAATATCGTGCATAAAATATAATCTGAATTACGTGCCTCAAAGATACGATTCATAATGAATTATTCCTTTCTTAAATTTTAAATGATAGTTTCCGTTTAAAATTGGTCTTGAATGTATTAATTCTTAAGGAGTTAAAATTATTTTAAAAAAACTTGGAAACTTTTTTGGTGTTTAGAGTTTCCTGTTTATATTTGCACCGTTAATTGGAAACTCTGAACACTGGAAAAGTTTCCGTGAAAGAGTTTGAGTAATTTATAAACTCAATAAAATCAAATATTTATGAAAACAACATGGACCTTAGATTCTAGCCAGTCAGATGTTTTAATTAAAATGAGACATTCGATAATTGCCTATATGGGAGGAACTACCAATAAATTTGATGGTTATGTGAACATCGAAGACAATGAAATTGAAGATGCTTCGGTTGAGTTTTCTTTAGACATTAATAATAAAAAAGATAGTTTTCAACAGATCGATACATATTTACAGCTTCAGGATTTTTTTGATGTAAATGAGCATCCTATTATTAGTTTTAAATCAACTTCTTTTCAAAAAGTAAACAATAACATCAATTTTTTTAAAGGAGATTTAACGATAAAAGATGTTACCAGAGTAGTAGAACTTGATGCTGAGTTTATTGGTGTTAACAATTATAATGGCGAAAGAAAAGTTGCTTTTGAAATCAAAGGAGATATTAAACGTCAGGATTTTGGATTAGATTATAATTCCTTCAATCATAACGGAGGTCTGGCTTTAGGGAAAGATATTAAGCTGATTGCAAATTTAGAATTCAGTATATAAATCTTACATGAAGAATAAATTAATGTAAAATTATTACAAATATAGTGGAAACTATTTTTTTGATTTTAGTTTCCTAAGTATATTTGTGATGCAATTTGAAATTTAAAATGAAAGAGAAAATCATATCAAAAGCAAGTGAATTATTTTTAAAACTAGGTTTTAAAAGTGTTACAATGGATGATATTGCAGGGGAAATGTGTATTTCTAAAAAAACGATTTATAAATATTTCTGTAATAAAGAAGTTCTAATCGAAGAAAGCACCTCAACGGTTCACAAGCAAGTACATGAAGTTATTGATACTATTGTTGCGAAAAATTATAATGCGATTCATGAGAATTTCGAAATTAGAGAAATGTTTCGCGATATGTTTAAAAATGCAACCGATACTTCTCCTCTATATCAGTTAAAAAAGCATTATCCTGAAATTTATCAAAATGTAATGACCCACGAAATAGATCAGTGCAACCATTATTTTAGGGATAATATTCTAAAAGGCATCGGTGAAGGTTTGTACAGACCGGATTTGAATATAGACTTATATGTGAAGTTTTATTACACTCTGATTTTTCATATTAATGCAACAACAGATTCAGAAAGAGAAGCACAAAGAATAGAATTAGAAGCACTGGAATATCACACCAGAGCAATGGCAACAGAAAAAGGAATACTGGAATTAGAAAAACAACTTAAAAAAATTATCATTTAATCATCAATCTATGAAACGAATAATTCTTATATTTTTGTGTTCAATTGGCTTGTCTGCCAACGCACAAGTCAAAAAACTAACCCTGAAAGATGCACTTATATATGCGCTTGAAAATAAAGCTGATGCAATAAAAGCAAAGCTGCAGGTTGAAAATAGTGAGTACAAAATTCAGGAAGTGCGTTCCAGAGCGTTGCCTCAAATTTCTGCAAACGGAAGTTTAACTTATAATCCTGTAATACAAACTACGGTTATTGACGGAGCAGGATTTGGTGCGCCGGGAACTACTATTCAGGCAGCATTTGGTCAAAAATGGACTTCTGGAGCAGGACTTTCGCTAACACAGACAATATTTGATCAATCTGTTTTTACCGGATTAAGAGCTGCAAGATCTACACGTGAATTCTATCAGATAAACGAACAATTAACAGAAGAGCAAGTAATCGAAAGAGTGGCTAATAACTATTATTCTGTTTACGTGCAACGTGAAAGATTAATTTTATTAGACAGCAATTATGTTAATACTACTAAAGTTCGTGACATTGTAAAAGGACAATTTGATAATGGTCTGGCTAAAAAAATTGATTTAGACCGTATTGTGGTTAAAATGTCAAACATTGATACAGAACGTCAACAAATTAAAAATCAAATTACATTACAAGAGAATGCTTTAAAGTTTTATATGGGAATGCCGATTGAAACTGTAATAGAGATTCCTAAAGAAGAATTTGAAGTTGTGCCTGCTGCATTGACAGAAGTTCCTAATACAGAAAACAGAACAGAATACCTGCTTTTGAAAAAACAAGAAGAGCTTTTGGTATTCAATAAAAAAGCTGTTGAAGCCGGATATTATCCAACACTTTCTTTAACCGCAGGATACAATTATATTGGTCAGGGACCTCAAATGCCTTGGTTTGCAAAACCTAAAGATGGTGTTTATTGGTCAGATTACTCTGCAATTGGTTTAAATCTACATGTTCCAATTTTTACTGGATTTGGAACCCGTGCAAAAGTAAAACAAGCTGATATCGAAATCAGATCGCTTCAGGAAGATATGAAAGACACCAAACTTTCGCTTGATTTAGATTATAGAAATGCAATGGCTGATATAGACAATAACCTTGTAACTATTCAGAATCAAAAAGAAAACATGCAGTTGGCAACTGAAATCTTAAGCAATACAAAAAACAATTATCTTCAGGGATTAGCATCATTAACAGATTTGTTAGATGCAGAAAATGCACAGCTTGAAGCTCAAAATAATTTTACCAGAGCAGTCTTGAATTACAAAATTGCCGAAGTAGCACTAATCAAATCAAAAGGCGAACTTAAAACTCTTATTAAATAACTAAACAAAATGAAGAAAACTATTATAACAATCGTAATCATAATCGCAGCGCTGGGTGTGATTGGATATGTCTTAAATAATAATAAGAAGGAGAATAAAGCAAAAACAGATATCGTAGCAGAGAAAAATGCTGCAGTTTCAGTAAAAGTAGCTCCGGTAAAAACAGAAGAAGTTTCGTTAGACTTCGTTGCTAACGGAAATTTTCAACCAATTCAACAATTGACTTTCTCTGCTGAAAAATCAGGAAAAGTAATTAGTGTTTTGGCAAAAGAAGGTGATTACGTAAGAGTAGGTCAGACTTTGTTGACAGTAAGAGGTGATGTTATTAATGTAAGCGCTCAACAAGCACAAGCTGTTTACCAAAATGCAAAATCTGATTACAGTAGATACGAAAATGCTTTTAAAACAGGTGGTGTTACCAAACAACAATTAGATCAGGCAAAATTAGCATTGACAAATGCTGAATCCAGCTTGAAACAAGCTAATATTAATGTTGGAGATACTAAAGTAAAAGCTCCAATAAACGGATTCATCAACAAAAAATATATTGAGCCGGGATCTATTTTAGCCGGAATGCCTGCAACTGCATTGTTTGATATTGTAAACGTTTCTAAATTAAAATTAGTTGTTACAGTAAATGAAAATCAGGTAGCAAGTTTAAAAGTTGGAAACACAACTAATGTAACGGCAAGTGTTTATCCTGATAAAACTTTCTCTGGAAAAATTACATTTATCGCTGCAAAAGCAGATGAGTCTTTGAATTTTCCTGTTGAAATCGAAATTGCAAATAATGTAAATAACGACTTGAAAGCAGGGATGTACGGAACTGCAAAATTTGGTTCAAAACAACAAAAACAAAACTTGATGGTTGTGCCTAGAAATGCTTTCGTAGGAAGTGTGAGCAGCAACGAAATTTTTGTAGTTGATAAAGGTATTGCAAAATTAAGAAAAGTAACTGCCGGAAGAATTTTAGGAGATCAGGTTGAAATTATTAATGGATTATCTGATGGAGAAACTGTAATTGTTACAGGTCAAATTAACTTACAAGACGGTAATACAGTAGAAATTATTAAATAATTGGAGGCTATAAGCCGTAAGCTATAAGCTTTAAGCATTTCTCAAAAAGCCTAAAGCCTATAGCGTAAAGCCTAAAGCATAAAAAAACATATATGAAATTAGCCGAAATATCCATAAAACGTCCGTCGTTAGTAATTGTATTGTTTACAATTCTGATACTTGGTGGATTGTTCAGCTACAGCCAGTTAGGCTATGAGCTGATCCCGAAATTTGAACAAAACGTTATTACAATTTCTACTGTTTATCCTGGAGCTTCTCCAAGTGAGGTAGAAAATACTGTAACCAAGAAAATTGAAGATGCGATTGCATCGCTGGAGAACGTTAAAAAAATTGACTCAAAATCGTACGAAAGTTTATCTATTGTTTCGATTACTTTGACATCAAATGCAAAAGTCGATTTCTCTCTAAATGATGCACAGCGTAAAATAAATGCCATAATTAGTGACTTACCGGACGATGTTAAAACTCCGGCACTGACCAAGTTCTCTTTGAGTGATTTACCAATTATGACTCTTGGTGCCAACGGTAAAATGGACGAAGCAGAATTTTATGACTTAATTGACAAAAAAATTGCTCCTATTTTATCTCGTGTACAAGGTGTTGCCCAGGTAAATATTATTGGTGGTTCTGAGCGTGAAATTCAGGTAAATCTTGATGCATTAAAAATGCAGGGTTACGGATTATCTGTTCCTCAGGTACAACAAAATATTTTGACTTCGAACTTAGATTTCCCAACAGGAAACATCCAGACCCGTAATCAAAAAATATTAATTCGTTTAGCGGGTAAATATAAAAGTGTTGAAGAATTAAGAAACTTAGTAGTTTCTTCTCAAAACGGAATTCAGGTTCGTTTAAGTGATATTGCCGATGTTCAGGATACTCAAAAAATTGCTGAAAAAATATCACGTGTAGATCAAAAAAGTGCAATCGTTTTACAAATCGTAAAACAATCTGATGCGAATGCGGTTGCGGTAAGTGAGCAATTATTAAAAACGATTGCTATTCTTGAAAAAGATTATAAAGTAAACCAGCTAAAATTAGAAGTTGCAAAAGACAGTACCGTTTTTACTCTTGAAGCAGCAGACTCTGTAGTTCACGATTTATTAATTGCAGTAGTTCTGGTAGCATTAGTAATGTTGTTTTTCTTGCACAGTATTAGAAACTCATTGATTGTAATGGTCTCTATTCCTGCATCGTTAATTGCGACCTTTATTGGTATTTATTTAATGGGATACACGTTAAACTTAATGAGTTTACTTGGATTATCTCTGGTGGTAGGTATTCTGGTCGATGATGCGATTGTGGTCCTCGAGAATATTTACAGGCACATGGAGATGGGTAAAAATAAAATCCGTGCTTCTTATGATGGAACTGCAGAAATTGGTGGAACCGTAACTTCGATTACTTTGGTAATTGTGGTAGTGTTCCTGCCTATTGCAATGAGTTCAGGATTGGTTTCTAATATCATTACGCAATTTTGTGTTACGGTAATTATATCTACTTTATTATCACTTTTAGCTTCATTTACAATTATTCCTTGGTTATCATCTCGTTATGGTAAATTGGAACATATTGAAGGAAAAAATTTCTTTGGAAGAGTTATCCTTGGTTTCGAAAGTTATTTAACTCGTTTTACAAACTGGATTTCTGTATTGTTGACCTGGTGTTTGGATAATTACGGAAAAACTGTTGTCCTTGTATTAATATTGTTCTTTGGATCTATTTTTGGTCTTGGAGGATTTATTGGAGGAGAGTTTTTCGCATCTTCTGATAGTGGAGAGTTCTTAGTTCAGATCGAAATGCCAAAAGATGCTTCGTTAGAACAAACGAACTTTATGACGCAAAAAGCAGAAGCTTATTTAAAATCTCAGGAATATGTTCACAGCCAGATTACAACGGTAGGACAAACCAGTGAAGGTTTTGGAGCATCTCAGGCTACAGCTTACAAGGCAGAGATTGACGTAAAAATGATCGAACAAAAAGATCGTACAGATGATGCCAATGTTTATGCTGCAAAAATCAAACGTAAACTTGAAAAAGTATTAGTTGGAGCAAAAGTAAAAACAGTTCCTGTAGGTATCTTAGGTACTGCTGAAGATGCTACATTAGGATTAATCGTAACAGGTCCATCAACAGAAAGTGCTATGGCATTTGCTAAATTGGCAGAAGCTGAATTGCGTACAATTCCAGGAACAACAGAGATTAAATTAACTGTTGAGGACGGAAACCCTGAGGTAAACGTTAAAGTAGACCGTGATAAAATGGCGGCTTTAGGATTAACACTTCAAACAGTTGGTTTAACCATGCAAACTGCTTTTAGCGGAAACACAGATGGTAAATACAGAGCTGGAGAATACGAATATGATATTAACATTAGATACAATGCATTTGATAGAAAAAGTATTACTGATGTAAGTAATCTGATCTTTATTAATGCTGCAGGACAACAAATTAAGTTATCTCAATTTGCTGATATTACAGAAGGTTCAGGACCTAGCCAGTTAGAGCGTAGAGACAAATCAGCTTCTGTAACTGTAAAAGGACAAAACGTTGGGGTTCCTTCAGGGACAATTGTAACACAATGGCAGGCTAAATTAGACAAGCTTAAAAAGCCAGCCGGAGTAAATTATATCTGGGGTGGAGATCAGGAGAACCAATCTGAAGGATTTGGTACTTTAGGAATCGCTTTATTAGCTGCAATTATTTTGGTTTACCTTGTAATGGTGAGTTTGTACGACAGTTTCGTTCACCCGTTTGTAGTATTATTTGCTATCCCATTATCATTTATTGGTGCTTTATTAGCATTAGCATTAACAAATAATTCATTAAATATCTTTACCATTTTAGGTATCATCATGTTGATTGGTCTGGTGTGTAAGAATGCGATCATGCTGGTCGATTATACCAACCAAAGACGTGCTGCAGGAGAATCAATCAGAACAGCATTAATTCAGGCGAATCACGCACGTTTACGTCCGATCCTGATGACAACAATTGCGATGGTATTTGGTATGTTCCCAATTGCATTAGCATCCGGAGCAGGAGCTGAATGGAAAAACGGATTGGCTTGGGTAATTATTGGAGGATTAATATCTTCATTATTCCTAACACTTATCGTAGTTCCTGTAATCTACCAAATTATGGAAGGTATTATCAGAAGATTATCTAAAGGTGAGAAAATCGATTACGAAGCTGAAATGGTTGCTGATTATGAGCACACTGAATTAAGCGAAGACGGTTTTAACCCTAAACATACCCATTAATTGATTTAATTTTAGAATGAAAAATCCCAAATTCCTTAACTGGAGTTTGGGATTTTTTTTGAATGCTATTAGCGATATTTTCAAGATTACTTAACAGATTATTGATTCTATACAAATTGATAAAGAAGCTCTAATTGTTTTACAAGGACTAAATATTAAAGGCTAATAAGAGTTTTATAAAAACAAAGAAGCCCAAACTCCATAAGGAGTTTGGGCTTCTTTTTGATTCTTCCTGAAGAAGGATTGGAGTTTTAGTACTCCGTTATTTCTTCACAATCTTAATTGTTTTTGTCTTTCCTTCAGATTTTACTTTTAAGAAATAAAAGCCAGAAGAAACATTCGATAAATCAATTTCAGAATGAGTATTATTTACTTTTTGGTTTAAGATAGATTTTCCAGAAACAGATATTATTTCGATCTCATCAATAACAGCAACATTATCGATCGTTAAAGTATGGTGTACCGGATTAGGATAAAATCTAAAATTAGGTAACGCAATATCCGGAGTAGAAAGAGATCCATTTAATTTTGCTGTAACAGCTAAACGGTCAATACTTTCAATTCCGTTTATGGTTTGAGAGGCATAATATTTAGTTCCATCAACTAAAACTGTTGTTAATGGCAAAGTAGCTTCGGTAAATTTAGTTGTATTTCCTGATAAAGGATTCTGATTGCTGTACCATTTAATATTTTGACCATCAATAACCAAATCTCCTAAAGTTTGACCAGGTTTAAATTCTATAGTTATTACATCTTTACCCTCTATCAAAGGACTTGGAGGATTTAAAGTTGTAGCAACAACTACCATACATCCATTTTGATCTCTTACAAATACATTGTAAATCCCGTAGTTTACAACTGTAAAAATGTTACTGGATTGAAAAATGATTCCGTCTAATGAATATTGATAATTACCAGTTCCGCCAACAGCAGTAACAATTATAGTCTTATTATCTGCGGTTAAAGTAGCAAATATAGGTTCTGGCTCAGTTAATATTATGTTTACAGTTGCAATACAGCCATTAGTATCTTTAGCTTCTACAGTATAAACGCCAGGAGAAAGGTTCGTGAAAATGTTAGTATTTTGAAAAACACTTCCGTTTATCGAATAAATATATGGTTCTTGACCACCTACAGCAATAGCCGTTATTATTCCGTTTGAAATACAAGATGCGTTAGAAACAACTGTTGCATTAAGAAACAATGGATCTATAGGTCTTACTACTATAACAGAAGAGTAGATATCATTTTGCGCATCACGAACCGTTATTATGTAATTGCCGGGTTGTGTAACGACAAAAGTATTTGAAAGATTATATGTTACACCATTATCTATCGAATATTGATAAGGGGCAGTTCCACCTGTTGCGTTTATAGTAATAATTCCCATTGGATTAACACAACTTGGCTGACTAACAGTAGCAGTTGCAAAAAGCGTTTCTAATGATGGTGCTGTAATCGTTACTAATGTAGATGCTGATGTACATCCTTTTGCATCTGTTACAATTACACCGTAAGTTCCGGGTGCAAGATTGCTAAAAGTATTAGACGTCTGGGAAGGAATTATAACAGCATTATTACCATTTAAAAGCGAATAGGTGTAAGGAGCAGTTCCTCCAGTTGCGGCAGCAGTTATACTTCCGTCATTACTATTGTAAGTTGTAGTATTAGTAATCGTCCAGATTGTACTTACAGGTACGCTAGGATATGCTACTATAACATATATTGTTGCAATACAGCCGTTGCTGTCTTTTGCAAATACAGTATAACCTCCGGGTGATAAATCACTTGTACTTGCTGGAGAATAACTATTTCCTCCATTAAAAGAATAAGTATAAGGAGCTTGCCCGCCAATTGCATTAATAGATACAGAACTTTTACCTCCACAAATTGTGGCTTCGGTAATAGTTGAAGTTAATGTCAATAATGATGGCGATTCTACAACAAAAGTTGAGTTGAAAACGCATCCATTAGCATCCTTAACGCTAACATTATGTGTTCCGGGTGCTGCTCCAAAATACATGTTATCGGTTTGATAATTATTTAAACTATTAACCGCGTATAGATATGGAGGCTTACCGCCAGTTGCTGTAATAGTTATCGTTGAATTATAATTTACTGAACAATCTACAATCTTAGTACTCGCAACTGTTGCTGTTAAAGGAACAGGTTGTTCAAGAATTATACTATTTGTAATTACAGTACAATTAAGAACATCTTTTACACGAACAAAATAACTCCCTGCTCCCAAATTTGTAAAAATAGGACTAGTGGTATAAGTTACACCATTATCTAACGAATATTGATATGGAGTTTTCCCTCCGGAAGCAGTAACATTTATAGTAGCATTACTTAAACAATCTATACTTTTACTTAAAACAAGATTAGTTGATAAAGGAACATATGGAACTATAGTAGCTGTAAGACTTATTACAACATTTTGGCTGTCTTTAACAGTTATAATGTAATTTCCCAGAGACAGATTAGAAAATGTATTCGAAGCAGTATAGTTTACACCATTATCTATCGAATATACATAAGAACCAGAACCTCCTGTTGCAAGAACAGTAATTTCAGCTTTGGGATTATTACAAGTTATAGGAGTTATATTAACGGTAGCCAATAATGCAGGTAGATCAGGATTATTAGCAACTGTGATGTTCGTTTTATAGTAAATACATCCGTTTGCGTCTTTAACCTGAATACCATATGATCCGGCTTTTAGACCTGTAAAAATATTCGAAGCCTGAAAATGACCACTTGGCAACCCACTATTATCTGTAATTGCATAACTATAAGGAGAAATTCCACCTGTAGTACTAACAGTTATTACGCCGTCATTACTGCTGGAAGTTGTAGAATTAGTAACAACTTCTGATAATAAAAGAATAGAAGGCTGTAATAGTAATACATCATTAGTAATGGTACAGTTTGCGGCATCTTTTACAGTCACAACATAGTGACCTGCAGATAAATTACTAAAAGTATTTGATGTAATATGTCCGTTTCCTATAGAGTATGTGTATGGGGCTATCCCGCCAATTACTGTGGTTTCTATACTGCCGTCATTGTTTCCAAAACAAGTAACATTTTTATAAGATGTTGTAATAGCCATATTAACATATGGGTTTACAGTAATATTTACTTGGGTTTCACTGCCTGAGACATCTTTTACGGTTACAAAATAAGTGCCTGCGGTTAAACCATTGAAAATATTACTGGACTGATACGCTCCACCATTTAGCGAATAAGAATAGGGAGATTTTCCACCTGTAGCATTTATAACGATAGACGCATTACTCATACAGTCTATTCCTTTAGTTATTATAACATTAACAACTGGTTTTGGATCCTCAATAGTAAAAGGAAAATCAAAAGACTGACAGCCTTTTGAATCTTTAACTCTCATAAAATGGACTCCGGAAGATAAATTGGTAAACACATTCATCGATTGAGAAATAGCATCTACAGAATATTGGTAAGGAGTAGTTCCTCCTTGCGCATTAATTGTTAAAGTGCGACCATCAATAACAAAAACAGGATTGATAGGAGTTGGCTGTGCAACTATATGTTCGAATACAGTTATACAACCAATCGCATCTTTTACTTTAATTTGATAAGCTCCGGGACTAAAGTTATTATAAGTATTGTTCAGGGAGTATATACTATTATTGATAGCATATTGATATGGAGCTTCTCCTCCTGTAGCATTAATAGTTAGCGTAGTTTTATCTTGTGCACAAAGTAATTCTGTATGTAAAGCTGTGGCAGATAATTGCAGATCCTGTTTTATTGTGGCAGTTATTGCAGGAGAAATACACTCACTACTGTCTTTTACCAATACCATATAGTTTCCGGCAGGCAAATCAGAAAAAGTACTGCTTGAAGTATACGTTTTTCCGCCATCAATGGAATAATAAAGAGGGATTTGACCTCCATTTGCAACAATATTTATACCTCCATTATTTGTGCAGCTTGAGGCATTTACAGTTGTTACAGTAGCTGTCACAGGAACAAATGGAAGTAATTCTATCGAAAGATTATTAATGATCGTATTCTTGCTATCTTTTATAGCTATTGGATAAATTCCAGCACTTAAATTGTCAAAAGTATCACTTGTTTGAAATGATTGCCCTCCATTTATGGAATATAAATAAGGAGGTTCCCCGCCATAACCAATTGTTCTAAGAGCTGCGCTTCCCCAACAAGTCACATTTTTAAGGATCATTCCTCCGGAACCTAAAGGAAAATCAGCATCTCCAACCGCAATTGTAGTAAAAACACTGCAGCCTTTAGCGTCTCTTACTGATATAGGTTGGGTACCAACAGGTAAATTAGAAAAAACATTACTGGATTGATACACGATACCATCTAAAGAATACTGATACGGTTCTGTGCCGCCTTCAGCAATAATAGTTGTGTTTTGATTTACTGTACTTGCAGTTGCAGTTAAACGAGGAGGTGCTGTTATAGTATGGTTTATTGAAACTCTACAAACTCCCATACCATCCATTACATCTATTTTGTAAGTTCCGGCAATTAAAAATTTAAAATAATTATTACTGGTATACGGACCCCCGTTTAATGAATATTCATACGAGCCAATTCCTCCGGAAGCATTTACAGTAAGTGTAGCAGTTTCTTCACTGCATATTATTGGTGTATGAGAAGCTGTTACAGTTATAGGTGGTAACGCAGTCAGACTAAAATAATTCGTTATAATATTCCCGTTATTATTAACCCTTCCATAAATATTTGTTACACCCGGTGCGCCAATATATTGAGTAGGATTTACAATTACATTTGTGTTATTTGTTGCATCATCCAGACTTAAAAAATAACTTACAGTTGTTTCGGCAGGATTCAAATTACCAATAAAATCTTTGTTTAAAATTGTTAGATTTAAAGGCTCGTCGGCACAAGTTGTAATAAAGGTAACCTGAGCATAGAAAATATTGGTAAACAAAAAAAAGAAAAAAAGTAGAGTTCTTTTCATACGTATAGGTTTGTTAAAATGTTTTAACAAATATATACAAAAAACCTAATTTTAGATTAAATATAAAGTTATGATTTATAAAGAATTAAAATTAGATTTATCTTAATTTACTTATAGTAATTTTTAGATCATCAGTATTTATAAATTCTTTATTATAACAATCTATTTCAAATACAAATAATGATTGTAGTAATCTATAATCGCCTTACCTTCAAGTAGAACATCAGCTCCAATAATACCGTGAACAGGTTTTGCTTTATACGCTTCAAGAGCTTCATTTACATGTGAAAGATCAAAAATCACCAAACTAAAATCCAAATTTTTCCAGCTTCCTAATTGTAAGAAATTATTAGAAGAAATCTGTGTTTTCATACCACTTCCTCCTGCACCTGAAGCTTTAGTCTTCGATTTTTTTGCATTCAATTCAAAACGTTCAATACTTTCAAAACCCATACAAGAATTAGATGCACCCGTATCTAAAATAAAATTTCCTGAAACACCATTAATTTTGGCTTTTATTAAAAGATGTTGGGTTCTGGTAACTTTGAATTTTATTTTTTTGTATTTCTCTTTTTTGAGAACCTCGTGAAGATTTTCCATTTTCGATAGGGATTGAAAACCAAAAATAAACCAATTACAGTCAATAAACTAATGATGTAATAGATATAATTCACTGATTTTTCTTCAGCCGAAATCGATCCATAATACACAAATGAACTCCAGTAATAAGGAGATTTTTTTGTATTAGGAATTGATTTATCTTGTAAAAAAGCAAGTTTTGCATTCGTATTGGCTTCAAAATACGGAACGTTATTTTTGATGTTTTTATAAAAATCAGCCATAAAAACCGATGTGGTATAATCGTTCACCTTCCATAAAGAGAACAATAAGTTTTGTGCGCCGGCAAACTGAAAACCTCTTGCAACACTCATCGCACCTTCGGCTTTGTAGAGTTTGCCAATTCCGGTTTCACAGGCACTTAAAACTACTAAATCCGGATTAATATTAAGATTATACAATTCAGAATATAAGATTTCCTGATCATAGAATTTAATACTCGCCGGAGTTTCAATATCGCCCGAAGAAGCGTGCGTACTTAAATGTAAAATCGAATATTGGTTTGCATTATTTTTGAAATTAGAAAAACTCGCCTCAGAATTTTCTAAATACTTCCCCTTAAAATTACTTTTGATAGATTCTAATTCTTTCTTCGAATAACTCAACTCAAAAGCAGTTTTTTCGAAAACAGGGAAAACCCCTAAAACTGTTTTTTCTGATTTCGAAACAGGTTTTGAATTCAGATAATTATTAGCCGAATTATTATAAGCAATCCTGAAATCATTTAGCAAATAATGCATTTTAGCAAAATTCGTTGTAGAAGATTTTTGCGTAATTACAGCTTCAAACGGCAGAAAATTCAGAATTCCGTCAGGAACAACGATGAGGTTTTTATAAGTTGTATTTTGAGGTAATTGTAATAAATCATAAACTTTTTTACCATAATAATTATATCCCGAAATATCATTTGTAATAGCTTCAGAAGAACTGAAATAATCAATAAACTTTACAATTTCGAGCATCGCTCTGTGTGCGGTATAAATATGTCTAAGATTGATTCTATTGTTTTGTAGCGTAAAATAAAATAAGTTTTCATTTCCCATAAAATAATAAACCAAAACAGCTTTGTCTTTTTCCAGTTTAGATAACAGCGCTTTTATATCACAATTTTCAGGAATATAATTGGAGCTTTCTGTTTGGATTTTCTTCAGCGAAAGCATTAATTCGTTTTGCTTTTTTATGTCAGAATTAATACTAGAAATATTCGCCAGATCTCCTTTTTGCTGTTCTTTTAGAATATTATTATTTAAAGTTTGAAGTTGATGCAAAAGCTGTTTTTCTTCTGCCGAAGCATTTTTAATATTCGAACGATATCCTTTTAAAATTCCTGATTTTGTTCTTTCAGACAATTGAAAAGCTTCTTCGAGATATTGAATTTTGTTTTCTTTCTTAAATAACGCATCATAAATCAAAAGACACCTTTCGGTACGATTACGAGCTCTGATTTGTGTTAGAATTTTAGAGTTTTCGTAAACCAAAACGTTCATCAATACATCTTCGATATGAAAAGAAAACTGATAAGAGCGAAGTGCTTTTTTATATTGATTTTGATTAAGGAATATTTCGGCTTGTAAATCGAGAACATCTATTAAAACCGTTTCTGCATACAATTGATTTTGATTAGGCAGAATATTTTTTGAATTGTAATTCGGAATCAGGATTTTAAAAATTGCCTGAATCTGTTTGGCACTTTCATCATATTTTCGTTCATCAAAAAATAATAAAGCTTTTTCATAATATAGTTTAGCCAGTTTTCTGGGTTGATGATTCGTTTCTAAAAATAACTTTTCGGCTTTTTCTGAATAAGAAGATGCAATTTCAAAATTTTGCCATTGACGATTTAGAACAGAAAGATTTCGATAAGAATTAGGTAATGTTTCGGATTGTTGCTTTTCATTTTTCAAATATTCCACAGCCAATTCAAATGACTTTTGGGCTTTTTGGTGCGTTTCAGGTCTCATTAAATTTCCTGCGGAACTTAATAAATAACTATTCCCGAGATTATTCAATAAAATTCCTTTTTGAGTATTCGATAATTTTTCTGTTTTCAGAGTACTTTCCAATAATTCAATCGCCAACGAAATTTTACCGGAACTCTGATATACATTCGATAAATTCAAAATCGCGGCAAATTTTTGCTTTTGAGCGTCGGGATAATTTTTGGAAGTATTTACAACAAAAAAATATTGTTTAATCGTGTTTTCGGCGCTGTCATAATCGCCCAAAACCGTATATAAATTGCCTAAAGGTTTCAGGCAATATTCGATAATGTCATAATTGCCCAGTTTCTTTTTCTGGTAGATTTGCCAGGCTTTTTCGTAGCTCGCAATTGCTTTTTCGGTTTGCCCAAATTGGTTTTCATAATACGCTTTATTGCAATTTAAAACCACAATGGCTAATAATTCGTCTTTGGTTTTTTGCTTTGGATTTCTCCAAAAATCAGCTTCAATCTGTTCTAAATTTTCTATGGCTTTCGCCGAAGGATTCGCCACAAAGACATCAACTGCATTGTATATTTTATCTTCCTGATTCTGTCCAAATAGAATCAGTGTTGCAAAAAATAAGATATAGCAATATAGTTTTTTCATGTTAAAGTTTTTTAGCCACGAATTCACGAATTTATTTATATTGATTGAGAAAAATTCGTGAATTCGTGGCTAACTTTTTTATTTAATAATCTTAAAATTTCCAGATTCCGTAAAATTGAAAATAGTTGAAATTCTGTTCAAAATTCATCACATATCTTGCGCCCAAACTCGGTCCAATTCTTGCGAAACCCAAGGTTAAATCGAATAAAAGACCTGTTTTTAAATTAACAAATGAGTTTTTTACTGAACTTGATTCCGTTCTTGTATCCATTAAAAACTGATCTGTTCCGCCTTCAAAAATTTCAATTTTCTTGTTTATATTTTGTTCATCCGAAACATCAAAATTAGCCTGAACTCCGGCGCCAACTCCAATATAATTATTAATATTATATCGAATCAAAACCGGAATTTCCCAGTTTACGCTTTTATTTTCTGTGGTGGTTGTCGTGCGTTGAAATTGTTTTGTGCCATTTGCACCTACAACTGTTTCGTCAATAACCGTTGCGCCACTTTCATACTTATTGATCGCGTTTAACCATTCTGCCTGCCAGTAAAAACGATACGATTTAAAAGGCGAAATCGTTGCGCCCACAAAATAACTCGTCGATTTTTCGAGATCAGGATATACATTATAACCCGCTTTTGCACCAATCGAAATTCCGGGCAGGAATCGGGTAGTGGCATAATTGGTAATTATAGGTTCGTTTTTATCAAAGATAATTGCAGTACGGCTTTTAGTTTTTACTTTATGAAAATCTTCGGCAAACTTCATTGAGTATTTTACAAAACCTTTTGTGCTGTCTTTTTCGTGTACATTTTTTTGCTCGCTTCCGGGTAAATAAATGTTTTTGAACGTAAAGAAAATTTGATTTTTTTTGATAATCGTATCG
This sequence comes from Flavobacterium sp. Leaf82, assembly GCF_001422725.1. Classification (GTDB taxonomy): domain Bacteria; phylum Bacteroidota; class Bacteroidia; order Flavobacteriales; family Flavobacteriaceae; genus Flavobacterium. The sequence continues at coordinate 298,952 of NZ_LMMA01000001.1, forward strand.
AGACAACTCACGGTAGGAACCTCATCTTTTGGACAAATGGGACATTTTGGGTACATATCTTCGACCTGAAATGTTTTCTTGTCGAACATATCCGGAATATCAGTTTCAAGTCTGATCATTCGTGCAGCACCTTCGCCATTGTTCTGGAAACGTGTTTTAAAATTCACTCGTTTAAAACGTACCAATCTATAATTCATAAAACTTCCGTTCGATCCCATTTTATTGGGGTCGTGAGAAGTTACGATTTCCATTTCGAGGTTTTTTATTTTGTGGTTTTTATAACTTCTATTGGGTACAAAAATACCGCGCATGGTAACTGTTGCGCTGGTATCTTTAATCATTTCCGGAGTAGTTTTAAACGTATAAAAAACATTACGGGTTTCACCCGGATTCGCATTGTCAAATTCTAAAACCGAAACGTTATGATAGGCTTTATTGGCTTCTAATAAGGAGGCATCAAGATCTTCTTCGGTAGTTGTGTTTCTATATTTTTTGATTTTAAAGTTATTTTCGGCAGAAGCCAAATAACGATTAGAATCCTCAATATCGTTTACCGAAGCAACGGTTTTTTCTTTTACTTCGCGTTCGTTCGCATAAGTCCTAAAATCAATCAATTCGAAATTATTGCTTTTAAATTGTTTCTCATTATAGAATAAATAAAGCTTTCCGCTTGAGACATAATTCTCCAGATTTTGGTAACCTACTACGACTACCATTTCCTGATCCGGAATTGGATCGCAGTTTTTCAGCATCGCAAATCCGTTTTGGTCCGCGATTGAAGCGATGTCTTTATAATTAGTGTCGGTAATATCATTTACGGCGACTTTTTTTGGTCGCGTTGCCGGAGGTTTTCCGTTGTCGTAATTGTTGGTTACAGCCAGTCTTGTAGTATATGTTCCTTTGTTTTTATAGACGTGTTTGGGTTCAGCTTCTTTGCTGTAATGTCCGTCGCCAAGTTCCCATAAATACGAATAACTGGGTTTTGGTGCGCCGGCAATTGGTATTAGTGGCGGCGTTTCAGGCTTGTAGGTAACGGCATTTCCGTTTTGTATAAAAACAATATTTGCTCTACGGGTTATGGTGTCTTTTACTTTGGTTTGTGAGAAAGAGAATATAGATAAAAGAGTAAAGAAAATAGATGATAGTGGTTTCATAACTAGTGTTTTTTAGTCCTGATAGTAGTGGAAATCCTTTTATTTTTTTTCTTTATAAAAATAAAAGATTGCAGCAAATAGCAGGATTAGCTTCTGAAAATCATCAGAATTAATTTGAAAACTGGATTAAATGTAAAAAAAAGTGATGAGCAAATCACCACTTTTTCTTAAAAGTATTTTGTAAGTTACTGAATAGCATTGATTGCCGCTATTAGTTGCGCTTCTGTACCAACTATTGTTTCGGCTAATGTAAAACTGTAAACATCGTTTGCAGCAACCGTTACCGCTTTGATCGCATAACGCCATTGGCCGTTAGATTCTGTTACAAAAATTACATGACATTTTAAACCTATAGGTATTTGCCCGTAATGCTCGCTGAATAATCCTGCGGCGGTATAAGTATCCAGTTTGGCTAATGCATTGTTTCCTTCGCCGTCATATGATAAATAAACTGCGCTATTGTTGTTGTCGTAACCATCCGGAGCATCAGCAAGAATGGTCGTTTTAGGTCTTGGATCGCTGTAAAAACGGTCTACATTTGTCCAGCCAAAGTTGCCAAAAGTCACATAATAATTCGCTCCTTCGCCCTGAACGCCTCCTTTTCCTCCGGTTCCGTCAGCATTGGGTTTGGGTTGTTCCCAGGCTAATTCTCCTTTATCATCGATTACGCCATTCCATAAAGTCATGGCATTATCAACGCCATCTGTTAAAGCTGTTGGTACGATTAAATTCATCGAGCAGGAAGTTTTAAGTTCAATACCGCCTTGAGTCGCTTTTATAAAGAATTCTCCGCCAGAAATTAGCAAGTTTTTCTTTCCGTCAGACATGATTCCCATTGTTGGTTTGTTGGTTACCAACATAGTTCCTTTGTCAAAAAGTTCGATGTACTCGATATCAATTGATCCCGTTACAGGAACTCCGTTTTTAGTCAAACAATCTCCGTTGATGTTTAATTTTACTCCTTTTGCAGATGTTATGGTTTTAAGACCATCTCCCGCCATAATGGTAAATTTTTGTTTATTTGCCGACACTCCTTTCTCGCTAATGCTTTTAAAAGCAGCTCCGCTTGGAGGAAGAATAAGGTTATTATCATCGCCGTCGCTATTGTCGCAACTCATGAAAGTGATAAGGAATAAAAATAAAAGTCCGGTTTTTTTAAAATGTGTGTTCATAATTTCTAGTTTTTATAAATCTGCCCTGATTGTTTTCAAGTGGTTCTCAGATTCTGGTTGTTAATTATATTTCTATATCAATTTGGGTTTGATATTGTTACCCTTATTTTTAATTTTCTTTTGAAAGGCACTTGTCTTCAAATAAATTTCCGTCTTCGTCTACGGCAAGGAGAATGTTTTTTTTCCTCGAAAGTGTAATACTTAAATAAATCCAGACGATTGCCCAAAGTCCCAATGTGAGGCACGTAATAAAAAAGTGCAGGAAATGATTGATTGCTGTTTTTTCTTTGGATAAAACCACATAAGGCAATTTTTCGTTATGTTCTGTGATTATAAAACCGTTTCTGGTTTTGGCAGAAATCATTTGATTAAACTGATCCAGATTTTTTTCGTTTATAAATTGATAGCTTTCCATTTCTCTTAATTTTTTAACTGTTTTAAAAGACATTTGTTTCCATATATCAACTTGATATGTTAATTGTTACCCTATTGTGTGAAATTTATTTACAATTGTTTTTTAAATTAGCTACAAAAAGTTTTTTTATGGGAAAAAGTAAAATTCATCCTGATCAAATGTATATCGAAGGACTTGCTGCAAATGACTCCGCAATCATTCAGACGATCTACAAAAAATTCGTTCCAAAAGTGGTTATGTTCGTCATGAACAATTCAGGAGATAAAGAACACGCTCAGGATGTGGTTCAGGAAATTATGATTTTACTTTTTAATCAGGCAAAAGCCAATACACTACAATTGACTTGCCCGTTTGATGCCTACTTTTTTTTATTGTGTAAAAGAAAATGGCTTAACGAGCTTAAAAAAACATCAAATAAAGGGGTAACAATTAACGAAGATGCGGTATCTATGAATGAATCTGCACTGGAATTGATTACACATACAGAAGAATTTGACGAGAAACAGCAGCTTTTTGATACTATGTTCCTAAAATTGGGAGATAAATGTCAGGAATTACTAAAACTGAGTTTCACAACTAAAACAATGGAAGAAGTAGCAGAGAAACTAAACGTTACTTACGGTTATGTTCGTAAAAAGAAATCGATATGTGTAGGACAATTGACGCAGTGGATTCAGGAAGCAAAAAAATTTAAATCGCTAAAAAATAATTAGTCATGAACGAAGAACGCTATATATTATTCGATCAATATCTTGAAGGAGAAATGACTGTTGAAGAAAAAAATAGTTTCGAAAAACAATTGTCTGAAGATCCCAAATTGTCTTCAGAATTTGAAACTTTCAAAGAAGTACAGTTGCGCCTGAAAGACAAATTTGAGTTTGAAGAAGAAAGAGAAGCGTTTAAAGCAAACCTGACCACAATCTCAGACAAACATTTTAATACCAATAAACCTAAAGTTGTTGTAATGCGACCTTGGTTTTATGCGGCGGCGGCATCGATAATTGTTTTGTTTGGATTGTTCTTTTTTGATTATAATAATCCAACTTTTGAAGATTATGATAATCCGGAACCCGCTTCGTTTGTAGAAAGAGGCGATACAAATGCAAATTTAAAAGAAGCACAAACTGCATTTAATGATGGAAAATACAAAGTAGCAATTCCTTTATTTGAGGAAATTCTAAAAGAAAATAAAACACCCGAAATTCAATATTTTTATGGAATTGCCTTATTAGAAGAAAACAAATATCCTAAAGCCGAAAGTGTTTTTAATGAATTGAGATCAGGAACATCTGCTTATAAAGAAAAAGCAACATGGAATCTTGCCTTGTCTAAACTGAAACAAAAGAAATACAAAGCATGCAAAGAAATCCTTGAGACCATTTCGCAGGATTATGAAAACTATGATGACGTCGAGAAGCTTCTGGATGAATTGAATTAAAGTAGAATTTTATAAAATATGTAAACCTTTGTCAAAGTTTAAAATTTTGACAAAGGTTTTTGATTTTGAATTACTTTGCGGGACTTCGACTTCGCTCAGTCTGACAAACGTTGTAAATAAAAAAATCAGTTTAAATCTGCGTTTTTACGAAGTAAATCCGTGTCATCCGCGTGCCATAACATTCAAATTGGGAAAGTTTTTAATATTGTCGTAATTTTGATCCTTTAAAAATTGTAACATTGAATTCAACACCCATAATTACCGATACACATACACACCTATATTCTGAAGAATTTGATCAGGATCGCGACGAGATGATGCAAAGAGCCATAAATGCCGGGGTAACACGTTTTTTTATTCCTGCTATCGATGCCGCTGCAACAAAATCTATGTACGATTTAGAGCAAAATTATCCGGATTATGTATTCCTGATGATGGGTTTGCATCCCACTTACGTGAAAGATAATTACGAAGACGAGTTAAGACATGTAGAAACTGAACTGGCAAAGAGAAAGTTTTATGCCGTTGGCGAAATTGGGATCGATTTGTATTGGGACAAAACACATTTAAAAGAACAGCAAATCGCTTTTAAGAGACAAATTCAGTTAGCAAAACAATATAAATTGCCAATTGTAATTCATTGCAGAGAAGCTTTTGATGAAATTTTTGAAGTTCTCGAAGAAGAGAAATCCGATGATTTATTTGGTATTTTTCATTGTTTCTCCGGAACGCATGAACAAGCACTTCAGGCGATATCTTACAATATGAAGTTGGGAATTGGAGGAGTAGTTACGTTTAAAAACGGAAAAATCGATCAGTTTTTAAATCAAATCGATTTAGAACATATTGTTTTAGAGACAGATTCTCCGTATTTAGCGCCAATTCCGTACCGCGGAAAACGTAATGAAAGCAGCTATTTGGTAAATGTTATTAGCAAATTAGCCGATATATATGATGTTTCTGAAGAAGAAATAGCAAATAGAACAACTCAGAATTCTAAAGACGTTTTTGGGATTTAACCCGTACCTTACAATACTTTGATTTTTTTTTTGTTCTTTTGCCCACTAAAATAGATATTAATAATGCAGAAATTTGATGCCATTCGACCTTTTTATGATTCCGAAATAAATGAAGCACTTCATGGTGTTGTCAATCATCCGATGATGAAAGCCATGATGAATTTTACTTTTCCAGAATTAGAAGATCAAGTTTGGAAAGATCAATTGAAAAAAACACATTCGATTCGTGATTTTCAATGTAACTTCATTTACAATACTATTCAAAAAGTTCTTGAAAAAAGTTCTGAAGGACTTACAACTTCAGGATTTGAGAAACTGGAAAAAAATACTTCTTATTTATTTGTTTCTAATCACAGAGACATTCTTTTAGATACAACCTTATTAAATGTTTGCCTTTTTGAGCATGGTTTAGTCATGACCGCATCTGCGATTGGAGACAATTTGGTAAAAAAAGCATTCTTAAGCACATTGGCAAAACTTAACAGAAACTTTTTGGTTTTGAGAGGTTTAACGCCAAGAGAAATGTTGCAGAGTTCTAAATTGTTAGCAGAATATATGGGACAATTATTGCTTCGCGAAAATCGTTCGGTTTGGATTGCGCAAAGAGAAGGACGTACAAAAGACGGAAATGACGAAACCAATCCCGGCGTTTTAAAAATGATCGGAATGGGTTCTGACGAAGCTAATTTGATGGATTATTTCAAAAAATTAAAGATTGTTCCCGTTTCTATTTCATACGAATACGATCCTACAGATGTTTTGAAAATGCCGCAATTAATGGCAGAAGCAAATAACGAAGTTTACATTAAAGAAAAAAACGAAGATTTCATGACCATCTTAAGTGGTATCATGGGAACTAAAAAAAGAATACACATTTCTGTTGGAGATGTTCTAGATACTGAAATTGATCAGATTGTGGCTGAAAATGACAACGCAAACAAACAAATTCAGGCTTTGGCACAAGTTATCGATGATTCGGTTTTAAAGAATTATCAGTTATGGCCAACTAATTTTATAGCTTACGACATTTTAAACGAAACAGATAAATTCTCTCATTTATATAAAGAGAGTGAAAAATCACTTTTTGAGCGTCGTTTAGAAATGCGTATTGGCAGCGATAATCCAGTTACAAGACAAGGATTTTTAGCGATGTATGCAAATCCTGTCGTAAATAAATTAAAATATCAGGATGTCATCTAAAGCTAAAATATTGCTAATTTATACCGGAGGAACTATCGGTATGAGCAAAGATTTTGAGACTGGAGCGCTTAAAGCATTCAACTTTGGAAAATTATTGCAAAAAATTCCTGAAATCAAACAATTAGATTGTGAGATTGAAACCGTTTCTTTCGAAAATCCGATAGATTCATCGAACATGAATCCTGAAATGTGGACGAAAATTGCCGAAATCATCGAGGAAAATTATATTGCTTATGATGGTTTTGTAGTATTGCATGGTTCAGATACAATGTCATATTCAGCTTCGGCATTGAGTTTTATGCTAGAGAATTTGGCAAAACCAGTTGTGTTTACAGGTTCTCAATTGCCAATTGGAGATCTTCGTACAGATGCAAAAGAAAACCTGATTACAGCAATTCAGATTGCTTCTCTGCAGGAAAACGGAAAACCGGTAATCAATGAAGTTTGCTTGTATTTTGAATATAAATTATACAGAGGAAACAGAACATCAAAAGTAAATGCAGAACATTTTAAAGCTTTTACAGCGCCCAATTATCCTGAATTGGTAGAATCCGGTGTTCATTTAAAATTAAACTCACATTTATTTCTTCCCGTAAAAGAAAACGCTAATTTGATTGTCCATAAAAACTTAGACAATCATGTTGCCATTATAAAAATGTTTCCCGGAATGAGCGAAGTTGTTTTGGCTTCGATTCTTGCCATTAAAGATCTTAAAGGAATTGTTCTGGAAACTTACGGTTCCGGAAATGCACCAACCGAAGAATGGTTTTTGAATTTGATTCAGAAAGCGATTCAGTCCGGTTTACATATCGTAAACGTTACACAATGTTCCGGCGGAAGCGTAAATATGGGACAATATGAAACCAGTACAGCCTTAAAATCACTTGGTGTTATCTCCGGAAAAGACATTACTACAGAAGCTGCCATTACAAAACTAATGTATTTGTTGGGCGCTAATATTCCGCAATCTGAATTTAAAACTATTTTTGAAACTGCTTTGCGCGGGGAAATTTCGTTGTAGTTTTTCACTGCATTTTTTCACCATATAAGTGTTTTTTCTTTACCATATAAGTGATATAAGTTCATTTTAGTTTAAGTCAAAAAAATGAATTGATCCAGTTTTGTCATTTCGACGTAAGGAGGAATCACACTAGAAACTAGACAACGTTTACACAACGAAAACCCGACAGGTTTTTAAAACCTGTCGGGTTTAGCGTTCAACTTTCATTTAGATTTCTATGATAAAACTGAACTTTTTTTCAGGAGCTATTTCCCGCTATCCGTTCCAATCTTTTGTAGCTCCCAAAGCCTCGGGACCGCCACAAAAGGATTTCCACTTCTATCGGGGCTAGGGCAATCGTTTTTATAATAATATTTTAGTCAATTTTGTCATTTCGAGGCACGAGAAATCCTCGCAAGAAATTCCGTTTCTAATATTTCAATCTTTGTCGAGTTTCTTACGAGGATTTCTCGTGCCTCGAAATGACAAGATCATGGATCGATAATTGGAATTTGGAATTTAAAAAAATGGAATCTATTAATTTTTATACGGAACTTGACAAGTTTCCAAATCTTCTTCTGCAGCACTACGATTTTTATAATATACATACACAATTACAGAAAGAATACAAATAATTCCCTGAACCGCAACAGTATTTCTTGTTCCTATAATGTGAGAAACATAACCTATAATTAAACTTCCAACAGGAATCATTCCCTGATACGCCATTAAATAATAACTAATACTTCTGGAACGCATATTTACAGTACTTTGTGTCTGAATATAGATATTTATAGAAGAGGTTTGAGCCATCATTCCTACGCCACTCAAAGCCATACATATAAGCGCAACAGTTAAACTATTTGAATAGGCAAGGATAATAATGCTAAAACCCAATAACAAACTCGCAGCGATCATTATTTTACCCATATTATTAGATCGTTTAAGATTGGCGAGATAAATAGCCGATACAATAGAACCAATTCCGGCAGCACTTTCGAACCAACTGAAAGTCTGAGCATTTCCGTTAAAAATATCTTTAGCAAAAACGGGCATCAAAGTATTAAAAGAAATTACAAATAAACTGCTGCACATTAACATTAAGAGCATTTTTGCCATTTCGGTTTCTTTTTTAACGTAGTCAAAACCTTCAATAAAATCGTTCAGCATTTTCATTTTATCAGTTGCTTTAATATGCGGAGTGATTTTCATCATAAGCAAAGAAATCAAAACAGGAATATAGCTCAGGAAATTTCCAATAAAACAAATGTCTTCACCGTAATTGTGCAAAATAATTCCGGCTAAAGCTGGACCGGCAATTCGGGCAAAATTATTTAAAGTTGAGTTTAGCGCCACTGCATTTGGCAAATCTTCTTTATTATCTACAATTTCGATCATCATAGTTTGTCTGCAAGTCATATCAAACGAATTGATAATTCCCTGAATTAAACTCAGCGCCATAATAAAGTTGATATTGTATATTTTTAGATAAATCAATAAAGCCAAAGCTCCTGCCTGAAGCATTGCCAAAGACTGTAATACAATCATGGCGCGATGTCTGTCGTAACGACCAATAATACTTCCGGCTAACGGCGCGAGGAATAATGACGGAATCATACTTAAAAATGTAGCGAGTCCTAACAAGAAAACCGAACCCGTAACGCTATAAACCATCCAACTTACGGCAGTTTTTTGAAGCCAGGTTCCTATTACCGAAACAGATTGTCCGTAGAAGAACAACTTGAAGTTTTTTGATTTTAGCGCTTTAAACATGATGTCTGATTTTTGTTTTACAAAGTTCGGGATTATGATTTCATTAGAAAAATTAATAATTTTACTGATAATAAGTATTAAAACTTATCGATATGGAGATTTATCAATTAGAATATTTTATAAAAACGGCTGAGGTTCTTCATTTTACAAAAGCCGCCGAATTGTGTTTTGTAACGCAATCCGGATTGTCACAACAAATAAAAAAACTCGAAGAAGAGCTGGGAATGCCTTTGTTTATAAGGATTGGTAAAAAAGTTCAGCTTACTGAGGCCGGATCTGTTTTCCTGATTCATGCCAAACAAGTAATAGAAAATGTACAAAGCGGGAAACAGGCAATTGATGATTTGAATGAAATGATTGGCGGCGAATTACGAATTGGAGTTACTTATATTTTTGGACTTTTGGTTCTGCCAATCGTCAATTTGTTTGCAAAAACATATCCTAATTTAAAAATCGTTGTAGAATATGGCTCAACAGAACCTCTGGAAAATAAATTACTAAACAACGAATTAGATCTTGTCTTGGTAATTTCGTCTAAAGAGATAAAGCAGACTATCCAGAAAATACCATTATTTACTTCGAATCTTGTTATGGCAGTTGCAAAAACGCATCCGTTAGCTGTTTTAGATAAAATTTCGTTTAGAAAAATAGGAGATTATCCGCTTATTTTACCGGTAAGAGGATTTAGTTCGAGAGAATTCCTCGATGAATTGTTTTTAAAAAATAATATGAAGCCCAAAGTTTCGATAGAATTAAATGCCGTTCATGCACTTTTGCAATTGGTAGAAGAGAGCGAATGGGTTACAATTGTAACCGAGAAAGCCCTAAAAGGCTGGGATAATCTAAAAGCAATCGCCATTACAGGAGTTCCAACACAAAGAGAATCATTCATGTTAACGATCGAAGGAGCGTATCAAAAAAAGGCAGTAAAGCTGTTTATGGAAGAATTTAGAAAAAGTATGTAAACTAATGTTGGATTTTGTTTTTCTAACTCAGATTTTTTTGTGTTCTTTGCAGACCAATTTAGAGAGGTGTCCGAGTGGTTGAAGGAGCTAGCCTGGAAAGCTAGTATATGGGTAACTGTATCGTGGGTTCGAATCCCATCCTCTCTGCAAAATAAAAAACCGCAATTTCGTTTCAATGAAGTTGCGGTTTTTTGCTTTTATATAAATTAAAAAGAATCTATTTCCCTTTTAATAATTTCTCTAAATATTCGTTTTTATCCTTTTCAGCCTGAACTAAACGCTCATAAAGTTCAACAACTTTGTCTAAAGGATTAAATGTACAATCATTATAATGNATTCAGGCCATTGGTGTTTGTGCCGATGTGTCGATTGCTGAAGATGTAAATTTCTCTAAATATTCGTTTTTATCCTTTTCAGCCTGAACTAAACGCTCATAAAGTTCAACAACTTTGTCTAAAGGATTAAATGTACAATCATTATAATGTTTGTTAAAAGCTCCATGATCGTAAATGTTATTAAAATAATTGATTACAGCTTCTTCCTGCAAGTGTTAGTGTTAAAGAATACATTTTGATTTAGCAATAATAAGAAATACGTTTTTAGTTAAAATAGATTTTAGACGAAGAGGTATTTCTATTTATTTCATTTCCATTCTTGTATAGGCTATGGCTTTTCGATTACAAATATTAAACAAAAAAACAAAGGTTTTAACTTTTGCAGAGGGCTTCTTAATAATCTCTTAGGGTTTTAATAGTTTTACAAAGGTTTTGCAATGAAAATATTTAATCAAAAAATAGAGTTTGTTAAATCATTATTTTTGAAGACATATACTATAATTTTACCGTCTAATAAATAAAAAACCAAAATTATATCACACTAAATTTTATCACATGAAAACATAGTAATTAATTAAGTATATATTTGTGTACCTAATATATTTTTTATGATACATAAAATAGTTTTTTTTAACCACAAAGGAGGTGTTAGTAAGACGACAACTACTTATAATTTAGGATGGAAACTTGCAACTCAAGGCCATAAAGTTTTATTAGTTGATGCTGATCCTCAATGTAATTTAACTTCATTAATATTAAATGATGATTTTGAGCAATACTATAGTGAAGACGCGACGAGATTTCAAAATATTATGGATGGTGTAAAGGTTGCATTTGAGGCTAAACCTCAAGAAATAAAAGCAATTGAGTGCCCTGTTGATAAAAGGAATGATCATTTATTTTTGTTACCTGGGCACGCTAATCTTTCAGAATATGATGCAGCATTGAGTTTTGCACAAACATCTAATAATGCAATTGCGACTCTTCAAAATTTACCGGGTGCTTTTAATGATTTAATATTAAAAACAGCAATAAAATACGAAATTAAATATGTCCTAATAGACTTAAATCCCGGTTTAAGTGCAATAAATCAAAATTTATTTGTATTATCAGATTATTTTATTATACCAACTAATCCGGATCCTTTTTCAATTATGGCACTCAATACGCTTGTTTCAGTATTGCCACGATGGGTTGACTGGGTTGAAAGAATGAGACCTTCTTTCGCAGATGCAGCTTATCCGCTACCTGAAACAACTCCCAAATTGATAGGAACATTAATTCAGCGCTTTAACGTAAGAAAAGGTAGAGCTGCAAAACCATATCGTGAAAATATTGAAGAGATAAAATTAGTAGTGCAAGAAAAATTGATTCCTGCATTGGTAACTAAAAACATGATGTTCCCTATTGAAGTTTATCAAAGCGCAGGTATTGAGGCAAGTTTATGTCTTTCTGAAATTCCAGATTTTCAAGGGCTATTACCTAAAGCTAGTGATGCAGGTGTTCCAGTCTTTGCATTGCGAGATGACGAGATTGGGGAGGTTGGTAGTGTTTTGACAGGACTATTAGAAAAACGAGCTATATTTGATGCATTATTTGAAGATATATCCAAAAAAGTAACAATTATTTGTGATTATGCAGAGAGCGTTTGATCAATTTAAAGATAACATGACATATGTTACGGAATTAGATACATTATTTATTCATCTAAAAGAAACCTTAAAGCTTCCCAACGACTTATCAGATTTATTAAGAGCTGAATGGGTATATGCTGTTAGTGCCTTAGACAAGCTTATTCATGAGCTTATTAGGATTGGTATGTTAGAAGCATTTCAAGGTACAAGACCTAGAACAGCTAAGTTTTTAGCATTTAATGTATCATTAAGTACACATACTTTAATAACTTCATCTACTCCAATATCTATACCTCCTCCAGAGTATTTTTTTGAGCAAGAAGTAATGCAAAAACATAAAACATTATCATTCCAAGATCCGGATAAAATCGCAGACGGTTTAAGTTTAATTTGGGGAGAACAACATAAATGGCAAACTATTGCAATATCAATGGGAATTGATAAAAGCGATTTAACTACTCGATTAAGGAATATAATTTCTAGAAGAAATCAAATTGTACACGAAGCTGATCTAGATTTGTTAACTGGACTAAGAAATTCTATTTCAAAAGTCGATATTGATTTTGTTGTCGGATTTATTAATACTTTATCAGAACAAATTTTTAATGCCGTAAAATAATCATTAGTTAGCTATAAAAAAAAAATAAATTAGTTTATGGTAGAAATATATAAAATTGGAACATTAACAGCAATAGTCACTATTCTAACATTTTTGGGAACAATTACTAATATTATTTACACTAGAAAAAACTTAAAAACCTCAAAATTCATTGAGGTCATAACATTAGAAAGAATAAAATGGCTTGATATTATTAGAATTGAAAGTTCAACTCTAATTACTTGGATCAGTGGTTCAATAGAAATATATAAAAAAGAAGAGGAAAGAATTGAATTAGAGAATCCTAGCCAAGCCAAGATCAACCAAATTTCATTTGAATATCAACAAAATTATTATAACCCATTAACTAATCTTGCTTTTGTTGACGAGCAAAATAAATGGAGTAAAAATGATTTAATCCGAAATTTACATCTCTTTAAATTAAGATTAAATCCTATTGAAGATAAAGAAATTATTGCAATATTAGACTTTTTCATAAAATTATATTCAGAAGAAAAGGTTACAAAAGAGAAAATAAATTTAGCTGAAAAGCATACTATAACCTTGACTTTAAAAATACAAACTCTTTTAAAAAATGAATGGGAAAAAGTAAAGAAAGAGGTTAAGGGGAATAACTTTTTTAATCTTTAGTATTTTTTAAAATATGATATTAAAAATAAATTTAAGTTATTTTGATTGAAAATCGATTTTAAGCCTACTTCTTATCAGGAAAGTATAACTAACTATATCCTACCGCCGTCTAATACCTAGTTAAATAGCTTTAATTTTTTATGTAGTGAGAAAGTTTGTTTGCAGAAATTAATGAGCAAATTTGAAAGATTTAATTCGTCTAATACAAAAAAAGAGATCTCTTTAATAAGATCTCTTTTTTGCAATAAGATATTTATATAAAATGCTTTATTTCCCTTTTAATAATTTCTCTAAATATTCGTTTTTATCCTTTTCAGCCTGAACTAAACGCTCATAAAGTTCAACAACTTTGTCTAAAGGATTAAATGTACAATCATTATAATGNAATTTCTCTAAATATTCGTTTTTATCCTTTTCAGCCTGAACTAAACGCTCATAAAGTTCAACAACTTTGTCTAAAGGATTAAATGTACAATCATTATAATGCTTGTTAAAAGCTCCATGATCGTAAATGTTATTAAAATAATTGATTACAGCTTCTTCAGAAAAGTTTTTAATCGCTTCAACAGTCATTCCAAGTGCTTTTGCGATTTCTTTAAGTTTTTCTTCTTCCAGGTTTTCGCTGTTTTCTATAGCAGAAACGGATTGCTGAGATATACCCAAAGCTTGTGCAAGCGCTTCTTGTTTCATGTCTTTAAGTTCACGAATACGGCTAATTTTACGCCCTATATGATATGGTTTTGTTGTTGTGCTCATAAATCAAAGGTATTTAAAATTTTAGAGAAAAATAAATTTTAGTAAAAAACCGACTTGTTTTTGTAAGATACGGTTTTCATTATTTACAACACAGGGATATAAATGTCAAATTTTGCTCCATGACCTAGTTTGCCCGTTGCTGTAATAATTCCGTTATGGTTTTCTACAATTTTTTTTGCAATGGCAAGACCAATTCCGGTTCCTTTATAATCGGTTTTATTATTAAGCTGTTGAAACATTTCGAAAACACGGCTCTCAAATTCAGGTTCAAAACCAATCCCATTATCACTAATTTTAATATGGCAATAATCAGCAGATGTTGAATTTTTCTTTTTTGGTTTTGTATAAATACTTTCTATGATAATATGAGGTGTTTTTTCTTTTGTCGAAAACTTAAGCGAATTACTAACTAAATTGCATATTAATTGGTGAAATTGTGACGGAATTATAAACGCAGTACAACTTCCGGACAATTCAATAACTGCTTTTTTTGCTATTATCTCTTCTTTTAAGTCGTCCAGTACTTTATTAATAATATCATTAAGATTAATGTTTTCAAATTTCTTTTCGGTTACATTAGTGCGCGAATAATTGAGTAAATCATTTATCAGTGCCTGCATATGAAAAGCAGCAACTTCGATACGTTCAAAATAATATTTGCCTTTCTCTGTCAAATTTTGATGTTCATCTGTAGTAATTCTGTTCGAAAAAACCTGTATTTTTCGTAAAGGTTCCTGTAAATGGTGACTTGAAATATAAGTAAAAGCTTCGAGTTCGTTGTTTGCCAGAATTAATTCGGCAGCACGTTTTTCTTTCTCATTGTTCTGATAAGTCAGTTCGGCATTTGCGATAAGCAGTTCAGCAGCGCGATTCTCTTTTTCCTTGTTTTGGTAAGCAAGTTCTTTATTTGCGATCACAAGTTCTGCCGCACGTTTTTCTTTCTCTTTGTTCTGGAAAGTCAGTTCCTTATTTGCAATTGCAAGTTCAGCAGCACGATTTTCTTTTTCCTGATTTTGGTAAGCGAGTTCTGCATTGGCAATAACAAGTTCTGCCGCTCGGTTTTCTTTTTCTTTATTCTGGAAAGTTAATTCTGTATTTGCAATAACAAGTTCAGCAGCACGATTTTCTTTTTCCTGGTTTTGATAAGCCAGTTCTGCATTGGCAATAACAAGTTCTGCCGCTCGGTTTTCTTTTTCTTTATTTTGAAAAGCAAGTTCAGTATTAGCAATAATTAATTCTGCGGCGCGTTTTTTTCGATCTTCTATTGGCTGGGCAAGTCTTTTGTTAACGAGCAATAATTCGTCATTATGATTTGCTTTATTTCGTTCCTGAAAAGTAACTGTATCAGGCAGAATTATCTTTTTTTTACCCATGTTTAACACGCATTTTTCCAAATATAACCTAACTGAGTTTAATGTCTTTGCTTTAAATATAATATGTTAATTTATAATTGAAAAGTAACGGTTTTGTTCAAATGAGTAAATTTTTACACTAAGTTTTTTCTTATTTTTTTAATCTTTGAAATGCTAAATGAACTATTTTGTTTTTAATAATAATTGTTTTTAAATCAATATATTATAAGATAAATGTAGTTTTTTGATGATTTGAATTTTAAAAATATTTTCAAAAGAATGTAGCATTTTCAAATTATGATCGTCTTGATTTAAAATGCCTGAATTATTCTATTTACAAAAATGGCCAAGTTTGTATAAAGGATATGACAAGTAATCAATCATCAATCAAAAATCATTAAATCAATCCCAAAAATATAAATGCTCAGGAACAAGCTAAGAAACTGGCAAGTTTATAATTTCTTTAAATAAAAACCCCTTGCAGAAATGTATCTGCAAGGGGTTTGTATTTTTAAATAAGATTTTGAATCTACAACTTAATCTCAAACAAGCTAAAAGATCCTTCTTTATAATGTTCCGGTAATTCGCTTGTCCATTCGATGGTGCTTATTCCTTTGTATTCGAAACCACAGCTTGTGTAGTATTTGTTTATTCTTTCGTTTCCGCTATGTGTGTCAAGTCTAATATATTCTTTGCCGTTTTCTTTGGCATATTCTTTCGTCCAGTCAATGATTTTTTTGACATATGATTGTCCTCTGAATTTTGGGTTTGTAGCAATACGATGCAAATATACAGCCGGATTCTGAGCCGCTTCTTTCCAGATAATTAAATCATTAAAAGTAAGTACAAATGTACAGGCAACTTCATTTCCTTCTTTGATTATAAAATGGCGATTTTCGGCGATTTCATTTTCTATCAGAGCTCTTTCAAAACCTCTCCAGCTTTTATTATTGACCGTTTTTTGATAAGATGTAGCTTCGTTATAAATATCGAAAACAGCATCGATATCTGCATTTGTAGTTTTAAAAAATTCCATTATTAGGGTTTATTCTGATGATTAATGAATTCCTCAAAGATAATTTTTCATAGGCGTAAAGACCGTAAAAAGTTTGGTTTTAACTTTTTTTACCTGCGTTTAACCAAGCCACATTTTGCTCAGATTCGTGATTCTGACCAATAATATTTCTATACAATTCTGGTCTTCTGGCTTTTATGTAGCGACTTCCTCCAGCCTGAACACATTTTTCAGGAGTAAGAATTGCTGTTGCAAAAGAGTCATCAAAAGAGCGACATTCGGCGACAACATCTCCAAAAGGATCAATAATCATCGAACAGCCATTTTTTAGTTGATTGTCATCCATACCAATTGGGTTCGAAAAAACGGCATAAACAGCATTGTCATAAGCTCTTGCAGGCAACCATTTCATTAACCAGTCACGACCTTTCATTCCGTCAAATTCCAATCGTAAAGAAGTAGGATCCGTTTCGCGGTTTTCCCAAAGTCTAGGAGCTACAAAACCAGCTCCGGGTCGGGTAGAAGGCGTACACATTGTAACGTGGGGCATAAAAATAATATCAGCACCTAAAAGTTTTGTTGCACGCACATTCTCAATTATATTGTTGTCGTAGCAAATTAAGATTCCGCATTTCCAGCCTTTAATTTCAAAAATGCAATAACGATCTCCGGGAGTTAAATAAGGATTAATAAATGGATGCAGTTTTCGATATTTTGCAACCAAACCATTTTTATCCACACAAATGTAAGCTTTGAATAAATTGTCATTTTCATCTTTTTCAAACAATCCCGCTAATATTACAATATTGTTGTTTTTAGCAATATGGGTAAGTTTTAAAATGCTTTCTCCACTTGGGATAATTTCTGCTAAGTCCAGCATTTGTTCTTTCGATAAATGTCTTGCAAATGTATATCCGGTTATCGAACATTCATGAAACGAAATTACATCGCAACCTTCGTTGGCAGCTTTTTGCGAAAGCTTTTCTATTACCGATAAGTTATAACTTTTATCGCCACTTTTATTCTCGAACTGAGCCGTGGCTATTTTTAGATTTTTCATATTAAACGCTATTAATTTTTAGTCAAAAGTAGCGCTCACAGAATTCTATAAATTGTATAAAACCGACATTTTAAAGTATAAATGCAGGAGAAGTTTTGATGAGGTTATTGGTTAATTTCCCGGAACTAAATAAATATTCTTTTGGAGTTATTCCGGTATGTTTTCTAAATTCTTTTATCAAATGAGATTGATCCGAAAATCCTGCATCGTAACAAATCGATGTTAGATTGCCATCATTAGATTTATGTTTTAGTAGTTTTAAAAAATGATGTAGCCTTATAACGTTTCCAAATTTCTTTGGGTTTAACCCGATGCATTCTTTAAATTTTCTTTCCAGATGTCTTTCGGTATAACCCGTATAATCCACCAATTGCTTTAAAGTGAAATCTCCATTATTGGCAATAATAAAATCTAAAGAATTATCAATGATAAACTGATTTGAAACAGGTTTTGCATCGATTAAACTACTGAAAAACTGATTTAAAATTTCAACCCTTCCTTGATTATTTTGTTCTGATAATTTTTCCTGAAGTATACCAGTTTTTCGACCAAATATATCTTCAACAGGAATAATAGAATCCTGAAATTCATGAGCAGGTATGCCTAATAACTGATGAATTCCGTTAGGTTGAAAAACGATAATAATCAAAGATATTTCGTTATCAGAATAAATATCTTTAAAACCATTTAATTGTCCGTATAAAAAAGAAGTCGGCAAATAATTCTTTACTTTATAATTATCGAGACCAGAAATAAGTTTACTTTTCAAGGAAAAAACAACGCCCGTATTACCATCAGAAAACAAACGAAGTTTTTGTATAGCAGTTTCGTTATTCTCTAAAAAAAGATAATGTTTTATGTATGGCGCTAATTCTTTTGGTGGCGAAATTTGCATGATTTTAATCGATTTTTAGAATCCTGAAGAATCTGCTTTTTACAAAATTAAGGATATTTTCCGGATTAATATTTTAGGTTTTTTGCAAATGATTCCCTTTCTAAAATGTAGAAGTAAAGAAAACACACTTGTTAAAATTATCTAAAAAATATTATATATTTGACCCGTATATAAATATCTGAATGGATTTACCCCCTTATTCTCCAGGCTTGCATAAACTGGTAACTTTACATGTCGATGAAACTCAAAAACTAACAAATAGTCAGGGTTTTGTTGCTATTACCAATTCTATTTTAGAAACATACAATCTTGAAAAAGTGGGTGTTATTGTTCACGATTTTGATAATGACAGCTTCACGATTTCGTTTTGCCTCAAAGAATCCCATATTTGTATACATACCTGGCCAGAATATAATCAGCTTACTTTAGATGTTTATTTGTGCAATTACCAACAAGATAATTCGCAAAAAGTCAGAGACGTTATGGCTCATTATATTACCTATTTTGAAGGAACAATTATAAAAGATTTTGAAATTAACCGTTAGTATATGAAAGTTCCTTGTTACAATTGTAATACCGTTACCGAATTAGAAGTTGGTTTTGAAGTCGTAAATTTTGTCTGCCCAAACTGCCACAGTTTATATCTGGCAGATAGTGAAGGCTTGCTTCGTTTAAGATCTAAATATAAGCCAGAAGTAGTAAACGGTTTTGTTTTTAAAATTGGAGATAAAGGCATTCTTAAAGGAATCGAATATATAGTTACAGGTGCAGTAATCAAAAAGATTAGCGGTGGATATCATTGGGCAGAATATATCCTGAAAAATAATGCGAATGAATTTGTTTACCTCTCTGAATCAGACGGACATTGGATATTTTTGACCGAAATGGAGGAGGAATTCGATGTAAGAGTTCATCCAAAATCGATAACGTATGAAAGTAGTTCATTTTATCTTTATGAATATTCTGATGCCGAAATTGACAATGCACAAGGATATTTTGATTTTGAATTGCCGTTTAAAAAAGTGCATCTGGTAGAATATATTCAGCCGCCTTTGATGATCTCAATCGAAAAAATGAACGGAGTCCAGACTGCTTTTCTTGGAGAATATATTACAAAAAAAGAGCTTAAAAAAGCATTTCCTAAAGTTAATTTGCCGTATCAGACAGGTGTAAATATTGCCCAGCCTTATTATTTTGATGTAACGAATACGGCTATTATATTTTGCATTTTTCTTTTAATGATCATTTCTGCAAATTGGTACATTTATAAAGATCAGTCAGAGCAAGTTGTTTTTAATAAAGCGATTGCTTTTACAGATTTTAACGATAGAGAATTTACAAGTGAATCCTTCGTGTTAAACGGAAGCTCAGCTCCAATGACAATTCATGTATCGACAGATGTTGATAATTCATGGGCAAATGTAGATATTGCATTAGTTGATGAAAAAACGAATGATGAAATTCATGCCAATAAAGATATTGAGTATTATCACGGTTATGAAGACGGAGAAAGCTGGACGGAAGGAAACTGGTCAGAAAAATTTAATCTTTGCGGTGTCAAAGGAGGAAAATACCATCTTTTAATAAAACCATTAAAAGCACCGGAAGACATTAAAAATACTGCAATGAAAATTAAAGTAGTCTGGAACGAACCTTCAAATCGAAACGTATGGATTATTGCGATATTTATGATAGTTGTTTATATCGTGATACGATATTTTAAAATTAATTTTGAAAAAACCAGATGGGCAGATAGTTCATATTCACCCTACAGCGAATAGCATATGAAAAGTATTTTTGATTTTTTAAAAAATAATCTGGCCGCATTAGCAATAGGACTATTTTGCTTTGCAGCTTATTTGTATTTTGCTTATTCCGGAAACAGAATTTGCGATTGCGAAACCACAGAAAAATATAGTACCTCAGGAAGTCGAAGTTCAGTGAATCATTTTTATCATAAATAAATTTATAAAGTATGGATTTAATACATTATCAGCCCATCGTTAATTCGATTATTTATTCACTTTTAGGATTCGTTATCTTATTAGTAGCCTATTTCATTATCGAAAAAATGACTCCTGAAAACACCTGGAAAGAGGTTGTGGAGAAAAATAATATTGCTGTTGCTATTGTTTTGGCAGCATTTATCATTGGTATTTCAATGATTATTAGTGCCGCAATTCATGGGTAAAAAGTTTCTTAGGTTTGAATTTTTACTACTATTTGCTGTATTTGTTATTGCAACCTGCGGACTTGTTTATGAACTTGTCGCGGGTACATTAGCCAGTTATTTACTAGGAGATTCAGTCAAACAATTTTCGTTTATTATTGGCGTTTACCTGTTTTCTATGGGTATTGGCTCTTTCTTTTCTAAGTTTTTCCATAAAAACCTGCTCAATACATTTGTCGAGATCGAGATATTAGTGGGGTTAATTGGCGGATTGAGTTCTGTCGTTTTATTTTTATTGTTCGAAAGCGTCGAGTACTTTCAGTTCATCTTGTATTTACTGGTTTTTATAACCGGATTTTTAGTGGGACTGGAAATTCCGCTTTTAATGAATATCCTCAAAGACAAAGTCGAATTCAGGGATCTGGTTTCTAATGTTTTTACGTTCGATTATATTGGCGCTTTACTGGCATCGATTCTTTTTCCTTTAATTCTGGTTCCAAAACTAGGAATAATGGGAACCTCGCTATTCTTTGGTATGATAAACGTAAGTATTGCCATTGCGTTGTGTTTTCTTTTAAAAAGAGAATTAAAAAACAGCTATTTCTTGAAAGCAAAAGCCATTTTTTCATTTATCATATTATTGAGTGTTTTCATGTTTTCTGATGGTATTCTGGCATATTCAGAAGGAAAACTTTACGGCGAAAACATCATTTATACGAATTCAACTCCTTATCAAAGAATTGTTTTAACGCACAATAAAAGCGATTACAGGCTTTATTTAAACAACAACCTGCAATTTAGTTCTGCTGATGAATATCGGTATCACGAAGCTCTTGTGCATCCGGTAATGTCGATTGCTAAAAATGTCAAACATGTTTTGGTTTTGGGCGGAGGAGATGGTTTGGCAGTCCGTGAAATTTTAAAATACAAAGACGTTCAAAAAGTTACGCTTGTCGATCTGGATCAGGGAATGACAAAATTGTTTAAAACCAATAAAGTACTAACAGATTTTAATAAAGGCTCGCTTAATAATCCAAAAGTTACCGTCATTAATACCGATGCTTATATTTGGGCAAAAAGCTGCAAAGAAAAGTTTGACGTTGCTATTATCGATTTTCCGGATCCATCCAATTATAGTTTAGGAAAATTGTATTCGCTGAATTTTTATCAAACCCTAAAAACGATTCTGCAACCAGATGCAGCAGTTGTTATACAAACTACATCACCGTATTTTGCGCCAAAATCATTTTGGTGTATCAATAAAACTGTGATGCAGGTTTTTCCTCAGGTTGATGCCTATCACGCGTATGTTCCTTCGTTTGGAGAATGGGGTTATACGATCGCAATAAACGGTTTTGGAACTACATTTAATACAGTAAACAGAAAAGCTGACGGACTAAAATTCTACAATTATCAGTTTGACAGATTTAATTATTTTACCAATGATATGATCTCAAATGAAATTGAAATCAATCGATTAGACAACCAAATTTTAGTACGCTATTTCGATGAAGAATGGGGAAAATTACAGTAAATCAAGGCGCAGTTTTGTAAAAGGAATTGGAGCTTCGTTATTGTTGATTCCGTTTCTGCAATTTTGTTCTGATAAAATTATTCAGCTGTTACTTCGTTTGTCCGGAACGAATCATCTTTTGGGACATCGATTATGGATAAAAGATTTTCCAAAACCAACGACCCAAATTCATATTCCGTATCTGATTGTAGGTGGTGGAATTTCTGGTTTAAGTGCAGCACGACAATTTCATAAAAAAGGAATTTCTGATTTTCTTTTAATTGAATTAGAAGGACATTTAGGCGGAAATTCATCCAACGGAGAAAATAAGTATTCTAAATTTCCACTTGGCGCGCATTATTTGCCTTTGCCCAATTTTAAAGATAAAGAATTATTACAGTTTCTTGAAGAAGAAAAAATTATTCTGAGTTATGATTCTAAAGGATTTCCTGTATTTGATGAATTGCAATTATCATTTGCTCCAGATGAACGTTTATTTTACAAAAATAACTGGCAAGAAGGCGTTGTACCAAAAGAAGGAAACCCAAAAAATCAGGATTTAGAGTTTCAGCGATTTTTTAAAGTAATGGACACTTTCCGCGAAGGAAAAGGAAACGACGGAAAGTACTTATTTGATATTCCGCTTCATCTTTCATCTGAAGATATTGCAACCAGAAATTTAGATAAAATCACGATGAAAGAATGGTTTGAAACGAACAATTTCAAAGCAGAACCTTTATTCAATTATATCGATTATTGTTGCAAAGACGATTTTGGACTCGGAATAAACTATGTTTCGGCTTGGGCTGGAATTCATTATTTTGCCGGACGAAAACAAGATGCGACTTCAGATAAAAAAGATAGCGTTTTGACGTGGCCGGAAGGAAACGCCAGATTAGCTTCTCATCTAAAAAAATACACGGACCAGAAAACGTTGAAAAATCATTTGGTTTACGAGGTAAAAGTCGAAAAAGATAAAGTTGTTGCCAAAGCATTTGATGATATCAAAAAGGTTTCGGTACAAATTATTGCAGACAAAGTAATCATGGCAACCCCGCAGTTTGTAAATCAGTATTTGATAAAAGAGCGCAAAGAATTTACAAAAGAGTTTCATTATACACCGTGGCTTTTAGCGACCTTAACCGTGCCAGATTTAGCAGATAATTATAGTTTTCCGCTTTGTTGGGATAATGTTATTTACGATGCAAAAGGTTTGGGTTATGTTTATGATCAGCATCAGTCTTTGAATCAGGTTCAGACAAAAAAAGTGATTACATATTACTATAGTTTCTCTTCGTCTGATTTAAAAAAGTCACGAAAAGAACTTTATAAAAAAGATAAAGAATATTGGAAACAATTTGTTTTTAATGATCTGAAAATTGCTCATCCTGATATTGAAGAATGTACAGAACAAATGGAGGTTTTTTTACTAGGACACGGGATGGTAAGTCCTGCTCCGGGATTTATTTTTGGTGAAGCTAAAGAACAAGCCTCAGAAAGCATTGAGAATAAGATTTATTTTGCCCACACTGATTTATCCGGAATATCTATTTTTGAAGAAGCTTTTCATCACGGAATTAATATAGTAAACCAAATTTTAGATGAAACAACCCTGGATTCATAAAGCCAAAACCGATTTTGCATTCATAATTGGACCATCATTTTTTGTATTGGCGATTGTGTTTTTATTTCAGGATTATATTACCGAAATTGAAAATAAATACTCCTTCTATACCTGGCTTTTTTTAATTGTTTTTATTGATGTTGCCCATGTTTATGCAACATTATTCAAAACATATTTTGTAGCAGACGAATTTAAAAAGAACAAAAAAAGATTATTGCTTTTGCCAACAATTTGTTTTGCAATTGGGATCATTCTTTTCTCTTTTGGCAGTTTGGTTTTTTGGTCTTTTTTGGCGTATGTTGCTGTATTTCATTTTATAAGGCAACAATATGGTTTTATGCGATTGTATGCCAGAAACGAAGAAAAAACAAGAATTTCTGTTGCTATAGATAATCTGGCGATTTATGCTTCAACCGGATATCCAATGTTATATTGGTTTTTTTCTTCTAAAAGAAAATTCAACTGGTTTGTAGAGAACGAGTTTTTTCGATTTGAGAATGCATTTTTATTAGAAATCCTATTTTGGATTTATGTGATTATCCTATCGATTTATGGAATCTATACCATTAATAAAAGCATTAGAAATAAGTTTTTTAATATTCCTAAAAATGCCATTATTCTGGGAACCGCACTTTCCTGGTATTTTGGAATTGTCTATTTTAATAATGATCTTATTTTTACTTTGCTAAATGTCGTTTCTCACGGAATTCCTTATATGGCATTAGTATATTTTAGAGAAATCGAAAATACGCCAAACAAAAGTCAGCGAGTTTTTAAAGGTTTAAAAACATATAATGTAATCTTTATATATATTCTGATTTTATTAGTAATTGCTTTTACAGAAGAATTTTTATGGGAAGTTTTAGTCTGGAACGAAAATATTTCATTCAGAATATTTGACTTCTCTTCGTGGCAATTTTTACTCGTACCATTATTAAGTGTGCCTCAATTTACTCATTATTTACTTGACGGATTCATCTGGAAATCGAACAAAAAAGCAGTTAAAACTTCTTGATATACAGTTTTTTATTTTATTGCTTTTGTTCTAAAAAAAGATTTATCTTAATCCTGTAATATCATTTTTACTTTAGGTAAAATACGTTCAACAAATAAGCTGTAAGCGCCAGCCGAAGGATGTAAACCATCTGAAGCTACTAAATTAGGATTTTCAAGACCTTTTCTGGTAATGTCTGTAATAGATACAAAAGAGACTCCATTTGTTACACAATAATGCTCTGCAAAAGAGTTGTATTGATTTATTTCATTTGAGATTCTCATGCCCTGACCTTGCATTTGAGTCGTTCCAAATGTGGTATAAGCATAATCTGGAATCGAAATAACAAGAACATTTTTTTTGTCTCCCTTTGCCAGCATAATTGCTTTTGTTATCAATGCCGGAAATTCTTTTTCATAAATAGCAAAATCCCTCCCTTGATATTGGTTGTTTACACCAATTAAAAGAGTGACTAAATCATAATTAGAATCCGGGTTTTGATTGTTTATTGCAGCAACTAAGTTAGTCGTAGTCCAACCGGTTTTCGCAATTATTTTTAAAGAAAAGTTGCTTTGCGGATAAATAGCTTTTAAGCTCGATTTTAACTGTTCCGGATAACGGCAAGTTTCACAAACGCTTTCGCCTATGGTATAACTGTCTCCCAATGCCAGATAATTTACGGTATTTGGCAAAG
This sequence comes from Flavobacterium sp. Leaf82, assembly GCF_001422725.1. GTDB lineage: Bacteria > Bacteroidota > Bacteroidia > Flavobacteriales > Flavobacteriaceae > Flavobacterium. Next base: position 324,379 of record NZ_LMMA01000001.1, read on the forward strand.
GCAACGGGTTGTTAGGAACTTCTGTTACAGGAGGTATTGTAGTAGTCGTTGACTTTGTTTCGTCAGAACTGCAGCTTAAAAGAAAGATTGAAAGAATAACAATAACTATTTGTTTGAAATGCGGTTTCATAATTTAGGTAAATTAAGTTTTGGGTCATCTTAAACAAATAGTTACGTTATATAACTTGTTTTGGTTTTATACCATTTCTGTTTTCATCAGAATTTGTTCTTCGATGGCATTCCAGAGACCAATTCGTTTTTCTAAAGCCAGAATAGAAATTTCTTCAACTTCTTTCCATTTCTGGTCATCATCTTCGCATAAATCAGTAATCATTTGCATTGCCATTGGTCCATGTTCATCGGCATCTAATTCTATATGTCTTTCAAAATAATAAAGAAGTTTACTCAAATCAGTATCCGGAAGATTTTTTTGAAAGTTTTTCAGGATCGCGGTAAACATACTCGGAATTAAATCTTCTCTTCCAAAAGTAAATGCAGCAGCAATTTGATGAGGTTTTCCTTCTTCGATAACTCTAAAAGTAAAATCTAAAAAAGCTTTTATATCCGGATGTAAGGAGCTTTGTTTTATGGCAACAAAAATATTATGCAACGAATGCACTTCAGATAAAAATGTATTGATTCCGTTTGTATCAGCACCACAATCTTCCATTGCTTCCAGATACATTTCATAATGGCTTTGTCTTCTTCCGTCGATCGTTAAATCAGTTTCTTCGGCAAGAACAATTTCATTTATTAAATATCTTGTTTCCGAATTTTTTGTAGCAAACCATGGTGTTGTTGTGCAGGTAAGTTTCGCTTGCAGCGCTTTTAATAAGGACATAAAATCCCAAACAGCAAAAACATGACTTTCAAGGAAACTGTGTAAGTCGTCGATGCTTTGAATTTTATTGTATAAAGAATGGTTTAAAAGTTGGTCTTTTTGAGGTTGAATGCTATTGTTTATAGTTTCAATATTCATTTTCGTAAATTTTGTGCAAATATAAAAAGCTTCTCGGTTAGAAGAAGCTTTTTATATTGTTTTTGTATATATTTTAATAGTTATTTACTATTTAAAAGCTGGAATTCCAGTTACATCCATTCCTGTAATTAACAAATGAATGTCGTGAGTTCCTTCATAAGTAATTACACTTTCAAGGTTCATCATATGGCGCATAATCGAGTATTCACCCGTAATTCCCATTCCTCCCAACATTTGTCTGGCCTCTCTGGCGATATGAATTGCCATATCTACATTGTTACGTTTTGCCATTGAAATTTGAGAAGTTGTAGCTTTTCCTTCATTTCTCAAAACACCTAAACGCCAGGTTAATAATTGCGCTTTTGTAATTTCGGTAATCATTTCTGCCAGTTTTTTCTGCTGTAATTGTGTTCCTCCAATTGGTTTTCCAAACTGGATTCTTTCTTTAGAATAACGCAAAGCAGTATCATAACAGTCCATTGCAGCACCAATTGCTCCCCAGGCAATACCATATCGGGCTGAATCTAAACAGCCAAGCGGAGCGCCTAAACCGGATTTATTAGGTAATAAGTTTTCTTTAGGAACTTTTACATTATCAAAAATCAATTCTCCGGTTGATGATGCACGAAGTGACCATTTATTATGGGTTTCAGGAGTCGTAAAACCCTCCATGCCGCGTTCTACGATCAATCCGTGAATTCTTCCTTCTTCATTTTTTGCCCAAACAACAGCAATATCAGCAAAAGGAGCATTAGAAATCCACATTTTGGCACCATTTAAAAGATAATGATCTCCCATATCCTTAAAATTGGTAATCATACTTCCCGGATCAGAACCGTGATCTGGTTCAGTCAGTCCAAAGCAGCCCATGAATTCTCCTGTTGCCAGTTTTGGTAAATATTTCATGCGTTGCTCTTCGTTTCCGTATTTCCAGATTGGATACATCACTAACGAAGACTGAACAGATGAAGTCGATCTTACACCAGAATCTCCGCGCTCGATTTCCTGCATAATCAAACCATATGAAATTTGATCTAATCCTGCACCGCCATATTCAACAGGAATGTAAGGTCCAAAACCACCTATTTCTCCAAGTCCTTTTATAATTTGTTTTGGAAATTCTGCTTTTTGAGCATATTCTTCTATAATAGGAGAAACTTCTCTTTTGACCCATGCACGAGCAGATTCGCGAACTAATTTATGTTCGTCTGTAAGTAAATCGTCTAGGTTATAATAATCGGGAGCTTGAAATAAGTCTGGTTTCATTTTTTGATAGTTTTACAAAACAAATTTACGTAATAAAAATATAACAAAACAACGTTAAATTGTTATATTTTTTTCAATGTTAAAGAAGAAAAATAATATAAAGACGAATAAATTTTAGTTTATTGAAAATTTATAAGCTATTTTTGAGATTCCAAAAACAATTTTAATGAGGCTGATCATCTCTTTTTTACTCTTTTTTGTTCTGAATAGTGCATTTGCTCAGCAAAAAAGTGCTTTAACAGAACAAGAGTATCTCGTATTACAAGACAAAATTCGATTAAATATTAATGTAAACGTCGATAGTGCTGTAGTATATGCTAATAAAATGGCAAAATCCAACAATTATAAACATTTGGCTTTCTCAAATGGAGCATTGTCATATTTATTCCAGTTGAAAGGAAATACAGTAAAATCAAAACAAAAATATCAGCTTGCATTTGATTATTTGGATAAAATGCCGGACACAGATGATAAAATTCAATTAAAATCATACTTATATAATTACGCCGGCTTATCAGAATGGAAAAGAGGAAATTTTAGTGGAGCCTTAGATAATTACCAGCAAGGAATCAAACTTTCGACCCAAATTAGAGATGTTATTCAAATTGTAAAATTCAAAAATAATATAGCCTCCATAAATGATGCCGTAGGTAATTATCGTTTAGCCATTAAAGATCTACGACAACTTAATGATTTTGTGGATAAAAATGAAGGAGTTTACACCAGAGAACAATATTTAAATAATAAAAGTAATATCAATCTGAGTTTGGCAGGTTCATATGAAAACTTTTATATGAAAAACTCTAAAGAAAGGCTTTTACTGGACTCAGCAGAATATTTTTATAAAAAAACAATAAGTTATTCACAGAATTTTACAGATAACAAGATTGTGGCAAAGTTAAGCCTGGGTAACATTTATAGCGTACTTAAGGAATATGAAAATGCCGAAAAAACCTATTATGATATTGTTTTTCTGGCGCACCAAAATAATATGCAGCAACTGTTATGTTCTGCAAATTATAATTTAGGCGACATTTATTATACTACAAAAAAGTATGATAAAGCATTGGTGTTTTTTAAAAAATCAGATTCAATTGGTGCGATCACAAAGAGCAATGAACTGGATTATTTAAAGTCAAATTATTTTCAGGCAAAAATTTACAACATCCTCAAAGAGCCAGATTTGGCTTATAAACATTCAAAAATTTATTTGGATAATTATGAAAAATCCGAAGCCAAATTAAACGATCAGATTCTGGAAGTAAATTACAAACTAGGAGTTGGAGGTTTGACAGATGAGATGGTTACCATCAGGGAAAAATATAAATACGACGTTTTTTTAACTAAAGCGTTGAGAGTGTTTTATGTCGTTTTATTTGTTGGAATTGTTTTTTTATTAATTAAAAATATAAGAGATAAAAATAAGGCACATAAAAAGATGAATGCCCTGATAGAAGAATTTAAAGCCAATCTGGAAAAGAAAAACCAACCAGAAATAGAGGAGGTTTTAATTGAACACGAAGAGGGAGAAGTGCATTCTAAAAAAGAAAATGTCAATTTAAGTATTGATGAAGCCAAAGAAAACAAAATAGTTGAGAAACTGTTAGCGCTCGAAAACAAACACGAATATCTAAATGCCGATTTTACGCTGCCTTATGTGGCTAAAAAGATAAAAACAAATACAACTTATTTATCCTATGTCGTCAATAAACGATTTGGTAAATCATTTGGAGAATATTCGAATGAACTTAAAATTAATTATGTGATTAACGAAATGATTACCAATCACATGTATCGAAAATATTCTACTCAGGCAATTGCAGAAAGCGTAGGATTTAAAAATGCAGTATCATTTGCTAAATCATTTCGCAAAAGAACTGGAGTATCTCCAGCTCAATTTGCGAATAATTTATAATTAAAAATAATTATTTTATAAAATAATATCTCTTAAGGACGACCACTTCCGTTCCCATTTCCTTTTGTAGGCTCTTCGTCCCCGCCATGAATCGTTTTTTGTTGTTTTTTTGATAATTTTTCATTTTCAAAATCTTCGAAATTCAATTTACAATTTTTCATCTTTTTATTTATTATTTGTATTAGTGCTATTTGTATTAGTTTTATCTATTGTTTCCTGAGTATTTCCGTTCCCATTTCCCTTCGTAGGTTCTTCACCATCACCGCCTCGAACTGTTTTTTGATGACTTTTAGATAATGTATTATTTTCAAAGTCCTGAAGATTTAATTTATAATTTTTCATATCTATTTATATTTATTTCTATTATTTATTTTTATTTTATTACTGGTTGAGTACTTCCGTTTCCGTTTCCTTTTGTTGGATCATCATCACCACCACGAACAATTTTTTGTTGGATTTTAGATAACTTTTCATTTTCAAATACTTTAAAATTTAATGCTTGCTTTGTCATGTTTGTGTGTATTAGAGTTTATGATTTATCAAAACTAGACAAAAAGCAAAACCCTTAATCGAGATTAGGGTTTTTAGAGTTTTGTTACAAATTTAATCAATTTAACTTATTGTTTAATAGGTGTTTACGTGTTTCATTCAGACTGATATAATTTATAAATTGTATGTAGTATAATTGATAAAATGTGTGCCAATAGCGTTTTTTTCTCGATAAAAACACCAATATTTGCATTGTAATTATGATTTTAAAGATTCGAAAAGATGTTAAAACTTGTTCAAAAATTTCTACAAATAAATAGGTACTCAGAAATTAAAAATGAGTTTAAGGATTTGTTTCTTTCTCATCCTAATTATCCGAGCTTATTTGCGATAACAGATTCTTTGGATTTATTATCTGTAGAGAATGCCGCAGTAAGAGTTTCGAAAGAACAGATAGTAGATTTGCCATCGAATTTTTTAGCTTATTTTAAAGATGAACTTATACTGGTTGAAAAAGCAAAAAACTTTGTTCGCATTAATACTATTAAAAAAGGAAGCTTAAAATTATCCTATGAAAAATTCCTTTTAGACTGGAATGGAGTAATAGTTGCAATAGAACCAAATAATGTAATTGCGAGAGAAAACCTAAAAGTCGAATATAGTTGGTTAAAATATACATTGCCATTAGTATTAGTAACGGGATTATCTTTTTTCTATAATACGTATGATGTATTTAGTCTTATTTTTCTAACGACATCTATTTTAGGGCTTATTGTTAGCGTATTTATTGTTCAGGAGAAATTGGGGTTTAAAAATAGCATCATTTCAAGATTTTGTAATCTAAGTTCTAATTCATCTTGTAATTCAGTTATTAATGAGAAAGAAGTAATTGGAAATAAATGGATCAGTTTTTCTGATTTACCGCTTATTTTCTTTGGTTCAAGTTTAATAGCGATTTTGGTTCAGCCATTACAGTCTGCAATTTTTGTCGGATTTCTGAGTTTATTGGCTATTCCGGTAATTGTATCCTCAATTTGGATTCAAAAATTTGAAATTCAAAAGTGGTGCGTAATGTGTTTAGCTGTGTCAGCTTTAATTTTTACGCAAAGTGCAATATGGTTTGCATCAGATTTATTTACGTTGAGTTTTAGTTTTGGTGAAATGTTCCCGTTTTTATTTGCTGTCCTTATTCTAATACCAATTTGGTCAGTATTAAAAACAATGATAAAAAATATATTGGATAGTGAAAGCTCTCTAAAAGAGATGAAAAAGTTTAAAAGAAATTATTCTTTATTGAACTTCCTCTCAAAGAAAGTTCCCTATACAGATGATTTTGAAGATTTAAGAGGTTTGAATTTTGGAAATAGAAATGCAGCAGTAAAACTTTCTATTATTATAAGTCCAAGTTGCGAACATTGCCATAAAACATTTCAGGAAGCCTTTGATTTGGTTTTAAGATTTCCGGACAAGATTTTTTTAAATGTATTGTTCAATATCAATCCTGAAAATGTAGAGAATCCATACAAAGCTGTTGTCGAAAGACTTCTGGCGATAAACAGAGCAACTCCGGGCAAAACCGTAGAAGCAATATCTGACTGGCATATTAAAAAAATAGGCCTTAAAAAATGGTTGAAGAAATGGCACGTAGATTCTGTAAGTATAATGATCAGTCAGGAAATACAAAAACAATATGAGTGGTGCTCTAAAAATAATTTTAATTACACACCTATTAAAATTGTAAATGAAAGAGTATTTCCTAATGAATACGAATTGAGTGAATTAAAATATTTCTTAAATGATTTTGTTGAAGAAACTCAAGTCCTGGAAAAAAAGATTGCATAAAGCTTTCGGGATAAATAAAGTTCTGGCAATTAGTGAAGTATAGGAAATTGAATTGTAGATTTCCATTTGAATAATATTAGATTTAATTTTTAGCACGATATATGTTAAAGAAGATTTTGAATTTAGAAAGTGCACAACACATAAGCAAAAACGAGCAAAAAACGATAAAGGGAGGAATACCTGAATGTTGGGTTTATGCTATAGAAGCTGGATGTGTTTTAATACCCGTAGGCGGAGCTTGTCCTGTAAATACACAAGCAGGAATTTGTGAAACAAGTCGCCTTTGTTGTTAATTTTTAGCGTTTTAATAGAAGTACAGTACAGCCTTTTTTAGAATTTAGTCATGTTTTTTTTAATTTGTAGGCGCTCGATCGTGGAACATTGAGCAATTTCCCCACATTGATGATTGGTGTAGGGATTCTTAGGAAAATTGGTCACTGAGTTGATTTTATTTGGTTAGGGTTAACCAGTGCCATATCCTACAGAAATTGTATTTCTAATAAATATGCTTTTAAATACCTGACAGAGAAGATCTTAATCTTCTCTGTTTTTTTATGTCAAATCAAGAAATTAAATCTTAAATTGCTCTGAAATTAATAATTAGAAGTTGAAAAAATTTACCAATTATAAGCAGGCTGATTATAAAGATTGTGGACCAACATGTTTAAAAATTATCGCTAAACATTACGGAAAAACAATCCAAATTCAGGAGTTGAGAGACATTAGTGAAACAACTCGTGAAGGTAGTAACTTGCTTTTTTTAAGTGATGCAGCAGAGAAAATTGGTTTCAGGACACTGGGCGTAAAATTAAATCTGGAGCGATTAAAAGAAGCGCCTTTGCCATGTATTCTACATTGGAATAAAAACCATTATGTGGTACTTTATAAAATTAAAAAAGAGGTCTTTTATATTTCAGATCCCGCCTTTGGTTTAATTGAATATAACAAACACGATTTTCTTAAATTCTGGATCGGCAACAATGCAGACGATTCGACACAGGAAGGCGTTGCCCTATTAATGGAAGCTTCACCAAAGTTTTTTCAGTCAGAATTTGATAAGGAAGAGAATAGTGGCTTGGGTTTTAAATTGTTATCACAATACGTATTGCGGTATAAATCATTTCTGATACAGCTTAGTATTGGTCTATTAGCCGGTAGTTTACTGCAATTAATTGCTCCTTTTCTAACCCAGAGTATTGTTGATATTGGAATTCAAAACCAAAATATCCGCTTTATTTATCTCATACTTTTTGCACAACTATTTCTCTTTGCTGGAAAAACAGGACTCGAACTCATAAGGAGCTGGATATTACTGCATCTTTCTACCCGAATCAATATTTCGCTTATTTCAGATTTCTTCATTAAATTAATGAATTTGCCCATCTCATTTTTTGATGTTCGAATGACCGGAGACATTATGCAGCGCATCAATGATCATCGCAGGATTGAGCGCATTTTAACCACATCCTCATTGAGCGTTCTGTTTTCTGTAATCAATATGTTTATTTTAGGAGGCGTTCTGGCGTATTTTAACTTGCAGATCTTTTTCGTCTTTTTTGCCGGAAGCATACTCTATTTTGTATGGATTACTTTGTTTCTAAAACGTAGGGAGGTTCTCGATTATAAACGTTTTGCCGAGGTTTCACAAGAACAAAGCAAAGTAATGGAGCTCATTAACGGAATGCAGGAAATAAAGCTTCATAACGCCGAAAAACAAAAGCGCTGGGGTTGGGAATATGTTCAGGCAAGACTTTTCAGGGTTTCAATAAAAGGACTTTTATTAGAACAGACACAAACTATTGGTTCATCTGTAATCAACGAATTAAAAAACATTTTTATTACATTTCTTTCTGCAAAACTGGTCATCGATGGCTCGATTACGCTGGGTATGATGTTAGCAATAAATTCGATTGCAGGAAGTTTAAACGGACCAATTATTCAGCTTATTACATTTGTGAGAGACCTTCAGGATGCCAGGATTTCTTTGGCCAGATTGTCTGAAATTCATGAAAAAGAAGATGAAACCCAACAGGAAGTTCATCAAACTAATGATGTTCCTTATGATTCAGATATTGATATAAAGGATCTTTCGTATCGATATCTGGGTTCAGATATTCCTGTTTTGGATAATCTAACCTTAAGAATTCCGGCCAATAAAATAACCGCCATTGTGGGTGTCAGCGGAAGTGGGAAAACAACACTAATGAAACTCCTTCTTAAGTTTTATGAACCTGAAAAAGGAGAAGTGATTATAGGGAATACACAGCTAAAAAACATTTCGCAAAAAGCCTGGCGTTCGAACATTGGCGCCGTCATGCAGGAAGGTTTTATTTTTAGTGATACCATTGCTAATAATATCGCCATTGGAGTTGATAAGGTCGATAAAGAACGATTAGTTTATGCGGCAGATGTTGCCAACATAAAAGAATATGTAAGTGGTTTGCCGCTTGGTTATAATACTAAAATTGGTTCTGAAGGAGTAGGTATGAGTACCGGTCAAAAACAACGTTTGCTAATTGCAAGAGCTGTTTATAAAAACCCGGAAATCTTATTTTTTGATGAAGCTACTTCCGCGCTGGATGCCAATAATGAAAAAGAGATTATGCAAAAACTGGATGTTTTCTTTAAGGAGAAAACAGTTGTAGTAATTGCACACCGATTAAGTACCGTTATGAATGCAGATCAAATTGTGGTTCTGGATAAGGGAAAAATTATAGAAATAGGAAATCATTCGGCTTTGGTAGGACAAAAAGGAAACTATTTTGAGCTGGTTAAAAATCAATTACAATTAGGAAATTAAGTCATGGCTGAAGATACTGCATTCGAATTAAGAAGTGAAGAAGTTCAGGACATTCTCACCAAAGTGCCACATTGGATGATACGTTGGGGAACAGTCTTGATATTCGTAATTATCTTTATGTTGTTTTTTGTATCCTGGTTTATCAAATATCCAGATGTTGTAAATACTCAGATTGTTATTACCACCAATATTCCGCCGGAGAAGATTGTCTCAAAATCCTCAGGCCGAATAGAGGCTATTCTGGTAAAAGACAAATCGGTAGTTTCAAAAAATAGTACATTGGCGATTATTGAAAATACGGCGAACTATAAAGATGTTTTTTTATTAAAAAAAATAGTCGATGAATATAACATCAATAACCCTAAGAAAGATTTTCCATTTGGTTTGCTTAAAAACGCACAATTGGGGGAAATTGAAAGTGCCTTCGCTGTTTTTCAGAAAGATTATCAGGCAGAGCAGTTAAACAAAGACTTGCAGCCTTTTGAAGTTGAGAATAGGGCACAGGTTTCTGAGAAAGTACAGATTAAGGAAAGACTGGAAATTCTGCAGCAGCAAAAAGTAATCAATGAAAGCGAATTACAGCTTCAAAAAAATGAAATCGTCCGTTTTGAAACCTTGTTCAATAAAGGAATTATTTCTGCACAGGAAATGGAAGCCAAGAAGTTGGGATATCTTCAGGCACAAAAGAGTTATAAAAGCCTTTTAACGTCGATTTCTCAGTTGAGGTCCTCTTTGATTGATAATTCGAAATTAAGTCAGAATACGCAAATAAGTGGCACTAAAGAAGAGGTTACGCTAGGGAGAAACATGGCGCAATCTTTCTATCAGTTAAAAAAAGTAATAAAAGATTGGGAATTGGCTTATGCCTTAAAATCATCGGTTAGCGGGGTGGTTACTTTTCTGCAGGTCTGGACAGAGAATCAGACGATAAATGTTGGCGATAATGTTTTTTCGATTATTCCGGATACTAAAAATGGTTTTGTAGGCAAAGTAAAAGCTCCTGCTTTGAATTCCGGTAAAATAAAAGTAGGACAAGTGGTCAATATCAGACTGGCTAATTTTCCCGACAGAGAATTTGGAGTGTTAAAAGGCAAAATCAGAAACATTTCCCTGATCCCGGATAAAGACGGGAATTTATTGCTGGATGTAGCCTTGCCAAACGGATTGCTGACTTCTTATAAGAAACAAATTGTGTTCCAGCAGGAAATGAAGGGAAGTGCAGAAATTGTAACCGAAGATTTACGATTGATCGAAAGAATCTTATATCAGTTCAAGAGTATTTTTGAGCAGGTTTAAAACTTCAAATAAAACTCTTTTGTCAACTCGACATATTCAGGAGTGTAAACGTGTCTGTCAATTTCGATTGTTAACTCGTCGATTTCAGGTTCAGGGTTTTCATTTCGGCTAAAAGCCAATAAGCTGCGTTTTACAGCAGAAGCAGGAGTTCCTTTAACACGTGTAATTTTTATAGGATATAATTCTGATTCTTTGGCTAAAGCGATAAAATTTTCTTCTTCCTTGAAGGGGAGAATAACGGCAAATATTCCGTTTTCAGAAAGTAATAAATCAGCGGCTTCGATTAATTCTTCAAAAGGCATTGCGTCTTGAAAACGGGCTAAATCGCGTTGTTCATTTTCTGTTTTATAATTTTCAGCATAAAAAGGAGGATTTGAAACAATCAAATCATATTCGTCTTCCGGTTCTTCGATAAATTCATCTAAACCTGCATGAAAACAAAATAAACGATCGCCCCAAGGAGAGTTTTCGAAATTATCAACCGCTTGTTCATAAGCATCTTCATCAATTTCAAGAGCGTCAATTTGTTCAGCATGAGTTCGCTGAGCAAGCATCAAAGCAATAATTCCGGTTCCTGCACCAACATCTAATACACTAAACGGATTATGATGAATTGGAGCCCAGGAGCCCAATAAAACACCGTCTGTTCCGACTTTCATAGCGGTTTTATCTTGGTTTACAGAAAATTGCTTGAAAGTGAATTTAGACATTGCTGAAAAATTTAAAATAAAGATATTTAAGAAAAGTGAGCAACTGAAAACTGCGACCTAAAGCTGAAAAATTTTTACAAGTACATCTCTACCAATCCTTCAGGAAGGTTCATGATGACTTTTTTATTTTCACGGTCAATTTTTACAAGGAAATGATCGATCATCGGAATTAGCATTTCGACTTCACCATTTAATACTTCAAAAAGAGGTTGTGCGGTACTATCATTTACGGCAACGATTTTGCCAAAAACACCCACGCGCTGATCTTCGATTTCAAAACCGATAACCTCGTGGAAATAAAATTTATTACCAGAAAGTTTTGGTAACATGTTTAAAGGAAGATAAATAGCATTTCCCATAATGGCATCTGCATCTTCTTCGGTATTCATATCTTCAAAACGGATTCTTAAAAAATCGTTTTTATGTAATGAACTTTTTTCAATAAAAAAAGGAACCAAGTGTTTGTTGCATTCAACAAACACTGATTCCAGATTTTCGTATAACTCAGGTTCGTCCGTGTCTAAATAAGCCAGAACTTCACCTTTGAAACTAAATTTTTTAGCGATTTTACCTAAATAAAAACATTCTTCTTTACGCATTCCCGCTAATTATAATTTATGCTTCAGTTGTTTCGTTATTTTCTTCAGCAGCAGGAGTTTCTTCAGTTGATTCAACTTCAGCAACTTCTTCTTCAACTGCAGGAGTTGCAGCAGCGATAGCATCAGCTTCAGCTTGAGCTGCAGCAGCTAAACGTTTAGCATTAACTTCTTGTTCTGCTTTAAAAGCTTTAGCTTTAGCATCAGCTTGCGCTTTTGTTAAACCGTCTTTTTTAGCATCAACTTTTCCAGCTTTAGCATCTAACCAAGCAGATAATTTAGCATCAGCTTGCTCTTGAGTTAAAGCACCTTTACGAATACCTCCATCAAGGTGGTGTTTCAATAAAGCTCCTTTGTAAGAAAGAATCGCTTTAGCAGTATCAGTTGGTTGTGCACCATTGTGTAACCATTTAACTGCGCTATCAAGGTTTAACTCGATAGTTGCTGGGTTTGTGTTTGGATTGTAAGTACCGATTTTCTCTAAGTATTTACCATCTCTTTTTGAGCGTGCATCTGCAGCTACAACCCAGTAAAAAGGTTTTCCTTTTTTACCGTGTCTTTGTAATCTAATTTTTACTGACATAATCTTATGATTAAATTTTGAGGTACTCGACCTCTGTTAATTAAGAGGCGCAAAGATATAATTTTTTTATGAATTATCCGTTCCAAACTTTATTAAATATGTTTGGGATGAATTTTTGCTGTTTTTAATGTTTTTTCAGCCCTGCATATTTATAATTATTTATCTCAAAACTTTATTTTTGCTTCAAATTCATGACTTTATGAAAAAATATTTCTATCTATTAATGACTGTTATTTTATTTTTATCTTGTACAGAAGATGTAAAATTCAATAATCCTGCTTTTCAGGGTTTAAAAGACAACAATTTTTGGAGGGCTCAAAATTATAATGCTTATACAACTACAAACGGGGACTTTATTATCGAAAGCACTTTAGGTTTCGAAAAAATAACTTTTAAGATGCCATACCCAACTCAAAAAACATATATGTTAGGTGTTGATGATATAACGACTGCAACATATTCAAATGCTCTTCCTTCGCAATCACAAGAGTTTATGACAGGAGAAAATAGCGGCAGTGGGCAAATTGTAGTAACAGAATTTAATGCTGAAACGAAAACGATCTCCGGAACATTTAAATTTAAAGCAGTAAATGTTGACAAAGAAAATGTCGAAAAGCCTGAGATTAATTTTACAGAAGGAGTTTTTTATAAAATTCCAGTTGCTATTACTTCTAACTACTAAGAATTAAGTTTTTCATTTACAATTGGTTGGTTTTTGTTTTTTAAATCTAAATAAAAACATAAATAAACTAATATATAGTAGATTACAGAAAAATAAGACTACATTTGCTATATTATTATAAATAAGTACATATGAACATTTTTGTTGGAAGCCTTCCATTCAGTATTGAGGAAGCAGATTTAAGAGAGTCTTTCGAGGCTTACGGAGCAGTAGATTCAGTTAAGATCATTACTGATAAATTTACAGGAAGAAGCAAAGGTTTTGGTTTTGTTGAGATGCCAAACGATGCTGAAGCTCAAAAAGCAATTGATGAATTGAACGGAGCTACTGTTCAAGGTCGTGCAATTGTGGTTAATAAATCTGAACCGAAACCAGAAGGCGAAAGAAGAAGCTTTAACAATAACAGTCGTGGTGGAGATTCACGCGGTGGTTATGGTGGAGGAAACAGCCGTGGTGGAAATGACCGTGGTGGTAACAGAGGAGGATATTAATATTTTTTTCTAAATATATAAAAGGGATCAACGCAAGTTGATCCCTTTTTTTATGCAATAAAATTTGTTTCAGGTTTCAAGTTTCAGGTTGCGTAACTTGAAACTTGAAACAAATAAAACTTGAAACAATATTATAAGTTTTCTACAAGCCAGTCTCCAACTTCGCTGGTTTTGTATGCTTTAGTTCCTTTTACGGCTAAATCTTCAGTAACAATTCCTTGTTCTAATGATTTGTTTACAACTGCTCTGATAGCTTCAGCTTCGTCTTTTAGTCCAAAAGCATCTTCGAACATCATTGCTGCAGATAAAATAGTTGCTAACGGATTAGCAATATTTAATCCGGTTGCTTGTGGGTAAGATCCGTGAATTGGTTCGTATAATGAAGTGTGTTCTCCAACAGAAGCAGAAGGCATTAATCCCATTGAACCTGAAATTACAGATGCTTCATCTGTTAAAATATCTCCAAATAAATTCTCCGTAATTAATACATCATAAGAGTTTGGCCATTGTACCAAACGCATTGCTACAGCATCTACAAATTCGTATGAAACAGTAACTTCCGGATAATCTTTTTCCATTGCCTGAACCGTTTCTCTCCATAAACGAGAAGTTTCAAGAACGTTAGCTTTATCAACACAACATAATTTTTTGCTACGAGTCATTGCAAGTTCAAAACCTTTTTTAGCCAAACGCTGAACTTCTGCTCTTGTATAAACACAATTATCGAAAGCAGTTTCTCCGTCGTCTCTTCTTCCTTTTTCTCCAAAGTAAATTCCGCCTGTTAATTCTCTTAAGAAAACTAAATCAGTTCCTTCGATTCTTTCTCTTTTTAAAGGAGAATTATCAATCAAAGAAGGAAAAGTAAATGTAGGACGTACGTTTGCAAACAATCCTAATTTTTTACGCATCAACAATAATCCTTGCTCCGGGCGAACCGGCGCACTTGGATCGTTATCATATTTTGGGTGACCAATTGCGCCAAATAAAACCGCATCAGCTTTCATACAAACCTCATGTGTTTCATCAGGATAAGGAACTCCAACTGCGTCAATTGCTGCTGCTCCGGTTAACGCCGGTGTCCATGTTATTTCGTGACTGAATTTTTTTGCAATAGCATCAGATACTTTTACTGCTTCATTAATTACCTCAGGACCAATTCCGTCTCCTGCTAAAAGGGCTATGTTAAATTTCATTTTTTATTTTTTAAAAAGGTTCTAAGATTCTAAGTTGCTAAGATTCTAAGGTTTTATTCTTATCCGCTTAGCTTTATTTTTAAAGGCTCTGAGTTGCTAAGATTCTAAGTTTTTTATCTCAGAACCTTAGAATCTTAGCAACTTAGTACCTTACGTAATCACATTAAGCATTTTTTGAGTTGCGATAATCGCGGCAACGGTTTGGTCAGAATCTAATCCGCGGGTTTTAAATTCTTTTCCATTATTTACCCAGGTTATAATTGTTTCGCATAAAGCGTCAGAACTACTTCCCGGAGGAATTCTCACGGCGTAGTCGATCAATTTTGGAAGTATTAGTTTTTTACTTTTGTAAATTTTAGATAAAGCATTCATGAAAGCATCAAACTGACCATCGCCCTGCGCATGTTCTTCTATGATTTCTCCATCAAGATTTAAGCTTAAGGTTGTTGATGGGCGTGTTCCTTTAGAATGAATTAAGATATAAGATTCGATTGTAATTTTGTCCTGATACGTATGACTGTCCAAAACATCTGAAATGATGTACGGAAGATCTTCCTTAGTAACCGTTTCTTTTTTGTCGCCTAATTCGATGATTCTTTGGGTGACCAATTTCAAATCTTCCGGGTTTAATTTTAAACCTAATTCCTGAAGATTTTTTTCGATATTGGCTTTTCCTGAAGTTTTTCCTAAAGCATATTTTCTTTTTCTCCCGAAGCGTTCCGGAAGTAAATCATTAAAATATAAATTGTTTTTATTGTCTCCATCAGCGTGAATTCCTGCTGTTTGCGTAAAAACATTATCACCAACAATTGGTTTGTTGGCAGGAATACGATATCCGGTAAAAGTCTCTACTAATTTACTAACGGTATATAAAGAGGTCTCTTTTATATTGATGCTTACTTCTGGCAAATAATCATTTATAACGGCAACGGTACTTTCAAGCGGAGCATTTCCAGCGCGTTCTCCCATTCCGTTTACCGTAACGTGAAGTCCGTTTATACCAGCTTTTACAGCTTCCATAACATTTGCGATGCTTAAATCGTAATCGTTGTGTGCGTGAAAATCAAAATGAATATGCGGATATTTAGCTGTAATTTTAGAAATAAACTCAAAAGCCTGTGCTGGAATTAAAACACCTAAAGTATCCGGTAATAAAATTCTTTTAACAGGTTGAGTAGAAAGGAAATCTAAAAACTGAAAAACATATTCTTGAGAATTTCGCATTCCGTTACTCCAATCTTCCAGATACACATTAGTTTCTATATTGTTTTCTTTTGCTAAAGCGATGATTTGGGCAATTTCAGAAAAGTGCTGTTCCGGAGTTTTTTTTAATTGATGCGTCAGGTGATTCATAGAACCTTTGGTCAACAAATTTTGCACTTTGGCACCTGCTTTTTTCATCCATTCGATTGAAACTCCACCGTCTACAAACGAAAGCACTTCGATTCTGTTAATATATCCGCGTTCTTCAGCCCAGGATGTAATGCCTTTTACGGCTTGAAATTCTCCTTCGCTTACACGTGCCGAAGCAATTTCGATTCTATCAATATTTAATTCCTCCAACAACAATTGTGCAATGGTTAATTTTTCTGCAGCAGAAAATGATACTCCAGAGGTTTGTTCACCATCACGAAGCGTCGTATCCATTATTTCAATTTTTCTTTTTTCCATATTGATATTCTATATTTCTAATGGGTTGGATATAATTGATATCCGCATTTTAATTTTTGACGCTGATTTTACGGATTCGCTGTCGCGAAGACGCTGATAAAAACTTTTTTTTTCATTAAATAACTAAAAAAAATCCATATCAATCCGCGTTTTACGATAGCAGATCTGTTTTATCCGCGTCCTATTTGTTCTCATTTAATTTAGAAAGACCCGACAGGTTTCAAAAACCTGTCGGGTCTAATAGATCGAACAAGATTTTTTAGTACGGAAGTTTATCGGCGAAAGTCACAATATCTTCCTTAATATTTTGCAAATAATCAATGTCATCAAAGCCATTAATCATGTTGTTCTTTTTGTATCCGTTAATTGCAAAAGATTCTGATTGACCAGTTGCTAATAAAGTAATTGTTTGGTTTGGCAAGTTGATTTCTAATTGTGTATTTGGATCAGCTTCGATTGCTTTAAAAATAGTATCAGCAAATTCCGGACTAACCTGAACTGGCAAAACACCAATATTTAAACAGTTTCCTTTAAAGATATCTGCAAAGAAACTCGAAACTACAGCTCTAAAACCGTAATCGTAAACTGCCCAGGCAGCGTGTTCTCTTGAAGATCCTGAACCAAAGTTTTTTCCTCCAACAAGGATTTTTCCGCTATAAGTTGAATCGTTCAAAACGAAATCAGCTTTTGGAGTATCGTCTCCGTTATATCTCCAGTCTCTAAAAAGATTGTCTCCAAAACCTTCACGTTTTGTAGCTTTCAGGAAACGAGCCGGAATAATTTGATCTGTATCTACGTTCTCAATTGGTAGTGGCACAGCACTACTAGTAAGTATATTAAATTTATCGTATGCCATTTTTTCTTTTGCTTTAGGCTGCAGGCTTTAAGCTTTAGGCTTTTCCTACAGGTGTGTATTATGTATTGTGTTTTTAGCTTAAAGCTTATTGCTTAAGGCTTATAGCGAGAATTAAAATAACTCGCGCGGGTCTGTTAGTTTTCCAGTAACAGCAGCAGCGGCAGCCATAATTGGACTCGCTAATAATGTTCTTGAACCAGGGCCCTGACGACCTTCAAAGTTTCGGTTTGAAGTACTTACTGCATATTTTCCGGCAGGAACTTTATCGTCGTTCATTGCTAAACAGGCTGAGCAACCCGGCTGGCGTAATACAAAACCAGCTTCGGTTAAAATGTCTAATAAACCTTCTTCTTTAATCTGAGCTTCAACAACATGAGAACCCGGAACTAACCAAGCGGTAACATTATCTGCTTTTTTTCTTCCTTTTACAATTTCAGTAAAAGCTCTAAAATCTTCAATACGACCATTTGTACAACTTCCTAAGAAAACGTAATCAATTGGTTTTCCAATCATCACATCATCTTCTTCAAAGCCCATATAAGCAAGAGATTTTTTGTATGTTTCCTCACCGCCTTCAACTTGATTGGCGTTCGGAATATGTTTAGAGATGCCAATTCCCATTCCTGGGTTAGTACCATAAGTAATCATTGGTTCAATATCTGAAGCTTTGATGTTTAATTCTGCATCAAAAACAGCATCATCATCTGTTTTAAGAGTTTTCCAGTATTCAACAGCTTTTGTCCATGCTTCGCCTTTTGGAGCAAATAATCTTCCTTCAAGAAAATCAAACGTTTTTTGATCAGGAGCAATCATTCCGCCACGAGCACCCATTTCGATACTTAGATTACAAACAGTCATACGACCTTCCATAGTCATGTTTTCGAAAACATCTCCGGCATATTCAACAAAATATCCTGTACCTCCAGAAGTAGTCAATTGAGCAATAATATAAAGTGCAACGTCTTTTGGACCAACACCTTTGCTTAATTCACCATTTACGTTAATACGCATTTTCTTTGGTTTTGGCTGCATGATACATTGTGTAGAAAGTACCATTTCAACCTCAGAAGTTCCGATACCAAAAGCAATCGCTCCAAAGGCACCGTGAGTAGACGTGTGAGAATCTCCACAAACAATAGTAGCACCAGGCAAAGTAATTCCGTTTTCAGGACCAACTACGTGTACAATTCCATTTTTAATGTGACCTAATCCCCAGTGCGAAATTCCGTATTCGGCAGCGTTATCTTCAAGCGCTTTAAGCTGATTTGCAGATAGTGCATCTTCAACTGGTAAATGTTGGTTTATGGTTGGTGTATTGTGATCTGCAGTTGCAAAAGTACGTTCCGGGTATAAAACCTTAACGCCTCTGGCTTTTAATCCTAAAAAAGCAACAGGACTCGTAACCTCATGAATGAAATGACGGTCAATAAAAAACACATCTGGTCCATCTTCAATTTTACGTACTACATGTGAATCCCATACTTTGTCAAATAATGTCTTACTCATTTTTTATTTTTTTTAATTGTAATTCTATAACCACAGCAATTTCCTGCTCATTATAATAGGAAAACAAAATTAGAAAAAGATATAAGGGCGTCAATTTGAATATTTCATTATATACGATGCCCAAACTTAAATACAATTTGCGATTGGCTTTTTTGCCCTTAGATTTGATTGTAGAATGAATATAAATTGGTTTTCCTTTTCCTTTTCAGGTTAATTTTGATTTGATTGCTTTAATTTTAATAGTTGGCAAATTTATCTCAAAATCAATATTAAATATAGGGTTTTATTAAAAAAAATGTAACAAAATGAGTTAAAATAGTAATAATTGTTAGGTTTGATTTGTTTTGAAGTTTTTGTTTTTATGGATTGTAATGACTTTAAATACCAATTTTGGAAGTTTTAAAATATTCTAAAATTCATTAAAATACTACGACATCCAAGAAATGTATTTTTATGAAATTTTATGATTTTAAAGTAAAAACTGATTTGTAGACGAAGATAATTTTAAAGATTAATTCAATGAGTTTTTGAATTCTAATGGAGTAAGACTGGTTTTCTTTTTGAAGAGTTTGCTAAACGATTGAGGATATTCAAAACCTAATTGATAGGCTATTTCTGCTACCGAAAGATTGGTAGAAATCAGGAAATCTTTTGATTTTTCGATAAGTTTCGAATGAATGTGCTGTTGGGTATTTTGTCCGGTTAGATTGCGGAGCATATCGCTCAGGTAATGTGTAGAAACGTTGATTTGTGAAGCAAGAAAATCTACTGTAGGTAATCCTTTTTTTAAAGTTTCGGCATTATTAAGATAATTATCCAGCGTTTCTTCTACTTTAAGTAATAAATCGTGGCTGACTGTTTTTCGGGTAATGAACTGGCGTTTGTAAAAACGATTGCTATAATTGAGTAAAACATCAATATAGGAAACAATTACATCCTGACTCATTTCATCTATTGCTGTGTGAAGTTCATTATCAATACTGGTTAGTAATCCCGTAATGATTGTTTTTTCGCTATCAGAAAGATGAAGCGCTTCATTCGTATCGTAGGAGAAAAAGCCGTATTTTTTGATGTTTTTTCCTAAAGGATAATTTCTAATAAAGTCAGGATGAAAAAGCAAGGTAAAACCAAAATATTCAACACCTTCTTCATTATCAGTAAAAATCAATTGATTGGGTGAGGTAAACATTAATCCGCCTTCGTTGAAATCGTAATATCCCTGACCGTAACCCATTTTTCCGTTAGTAGAATATTTATAAGATATTTTATAAAAATCAAGCAAAAAAGAAGTATTCGTTAAATCAGCATTTATCACAAGTTGCGTATTATCGACTAAACTTATCATAGGATGAAGCGGTTTTGGAAGTTTCAATACACTATGAAATTGCGATATAGAGGAAATTTTTGCAGGATTGTTGTTTTTCTTTTCCATGATATAAAGTTATAAAAATTGGAGAATTAATTAGGCTTTCCGAAAAGTATTAAACAGTTTTTAACTTTGAAAAAATAGCTTCGGAGAAGCGAAATATTTATAGAAATCATATTAATTATTGATAGCAAAGCTCCAGCGGAGCGAAATATTTTTTTATTTCGCTCCGCTGGAGCTCTTTTGTATCCGCATGATTGAATTTCTATAAATATTCTGCCCCGCTGAGGCTTAATAAAATCAAAAAGAATGTTCAATACTTTTTGAGTATTCTTATCCGTAATAAATTATACTCCTAAAAATTGTTTGCCAAATGCAGCGCGAAAAACTTCGTCACCTACTTCCAGTCTTTGTTTGTAAAGTGCTTTTGCATCTTCTCCGGCTACATATCTCAATTGGGTTTTTCCATCTGTTGCAGCTTCATACACCACATCGGCAATTTGTTCTGGAGTCGAGGCCATTTCAAACATAACATCTACATTTTCAAACATTTTGTCAGCCATTGCCTGATATTCAGGTTTAACGCCGGTATCAAGAGAACCGTGAAGGAATTCTGTTTTGATACCGCCCGGAGAAACTGTTTTAATATTGATTCCAAACGGATTTAATTCATACGCCATACTTTCGCTCCAGCCTTCTAATCCCCATTTTGTTGCATGATATACAGATCCTAAAGGAAAAGAAATCAATCCGCCAATAGAAGTTGTAGAGATAAACAATCCGCTTTTTCTTTCTCTGAAATACGGAATAAAAGCATTGGTAACACGAATTACTCCCAATAAATTAGTATTAAGTTGTTTCGTAATTTGATCGTCAGAAAGACTTTCTAAAGGACCAATTAAACCGTAACCTGCATTATTAAAAACGATATCAATGTTGCTTAATTCCAGTGCTTTTTTAATGGTGCTTTGTATTTGGTCAAAATTGGTAACGTCTAATGGTAAAAGGGTTACATTTTCTAAATTAGAAAGTTCAGTTTCCTTTTCAGGATTTCTCATTGTTGCGATAACATTCCATCCTTTTTGTTGAAATAATTTTGCTGTAGCTTTTCCTAATCCTGATGATGCGCCTGTGATAAAAATAGTTTTCATGATTATTATTTTTTAATTGTTATAATTTGATGAAGCAAAGTTCAGAATAGAGTGCAGTTTAAAAGTGCTCATTTTGGTGCAATGAGTGTCCAAAATGAATAATCGAAGTTTTTTGGATAAATTATATTATGCACAATTGTTTTAACACATAGAAACATAGATTTTTTACTTTACAAAAGGCGTTTCACTTATTTAAAACAAACATAGCTATGTGTAAAAATCAAGATTTTTTTTACCCTCTTTTTAATTAAATGACGATCTATGTTTCTATGTGTTTATTTTTTTGCGCATTGTATCTATTGATATTGAATTAACGTTTTTGTTAACAACTTTCACTTCGTTATTTGTTTAAAAAAAGCGTAAATTTGAACTTCCTCCATTTTCTATAAAACAATTTTTTATACCCCATATAATCAATGATTTATGTGGTTCAAGGACTTGGGATTTAGACTTTAATTTTTGTTATTTAAACCTATGTATTTAATATTCGATACTGAAACTACTGGATTACCAAAACGTTGGGATGCTCCAATAACCGATTCTGATAACTGGCCTCGCTGTATTCAGATCGCATGGCAGCTTCATGATGAAATGGGGCAATTGATCGAACATCAGGATTACTTGGTTAAACCTGACGGATTTAATATTCCGTATGATGCAGAACGTATTCACGGAATTTCGACTGAATTGGCTGAAGCCGATGGAATCACTTTGGCTGAAGTTTTAGAGAAATTTAATATCGCATTAAGTAAAACTAAATTTATTGTTGGTCAGAATTTAGGTTTCGACGTTAATATTATGGGGGCTGAATTTCATAGAATGGGAGTAGATTCTGCTATGAGTTCAATGCCGGTTTTAGATACCTGTACTGAGGTTACCGCTTCTTTATTGAAGCTTCCGGGAGGTCGTGGAGGAAGGTTTAAATTACCAACGCTAACAGAATTACACGAATATCTTTTTAATAAACCTTTCGCAGAAGCGCACAACGCAACTGCCGATGTTGAGGCAACTACGCGTTGTTTTCTGGAATTAATAAGAAGAGAAGTTTTTACAAAAGAAGAACTAGATGTTCCGAAGGATTATTTCAAGGATTTTCAAAGTAGAAATCCACAGGAATTTCCGTTAATCGGATTAAAACACATCAACTTAAAAGCGGCTTCTGATAAAATCAGAGAGCAATTAAGAGCTTTAGAATCTAATGATAAAGGAACTACGGTTTCGGCATCTGACAGAGAAGATTTTAAATCGGCAAAATACGCGCATTTACACAATCATACCCAGTTTTCGGTTTTACAATCGACTATAGGAATTGGGAATATTGTTGCGGCTACAGCCAAAAACGGAATGCCTGCTGTTGCGATGACAGATACCGGAAATATGATGGGAGCTTTCCATTTTGTGAGCGCAGTCATGAATCATAATAAAGCAGCATCCGGAAAAAATAAAGCTTTGGTTGAAGCTGGCGAAGAGCCAACAGAAACAGAGATAAAACCAATCGTAGGTTGTGAATTTAATGTTTGCGACAATCACTTAGATAAAAGTAAAAAAGACAATGGAAATCAGGTTGTATTATTAGCCAAAAACAAAAATGGTTATCACAATCTGGCAAAAATGTCGTCGATTGCTTTTACAGACGGGTTTTATTATGTTCCCAGAATTGATCGCGCAATTGTTGAAAAATACAAAGAAGATATCATGGTTTTGTCCGGGAATTTATACGGAGAGATCCAGAGTAAAATCCTGAACGTTGGTGAAAACCAGGCCGAAGAAGCTTTGATTTGGTGGAAAGAACAATTTGGCGATGACTTTTATCTGGAGGTTATGCGCCACAATCAGGAAGACGAAAATCGTGTGAACAAAACACTGATTGAGTTTTCTCAAAAACACAACGTTAAATTAATTGCGACAAATAACACCTATTATTTAAATAAGGAAGATGCCAATGCGCACGATATTTTATTGTGTGTAAAAGACGGTGAAAAACAAGCTACGCCAATTGGTCGTGGTCGCGGATATCGTTACGGATTACCCAATCAGGAATACTATTATAAGTCATCAGAAGAGATGAAAAAACTCTTCGCAGATTTGCCGGATGCTATTATTAATATTCAGGAAATTGTAGATAAGGTTGAAATTTATTCGCTTTATCGTGATGTATTGCTTCCTAAATTTGATATTCCGGAGGAGTTTGTCGTTATCGAAGACGAAGCTGATGGCGGAGTTCGTGGTGAAAATAAATACCTGCGACACCTTACTATGGTGGGGGCAAAAAAACGTTATGGAGAAATTACAGAATCGATTCAGGAACGTTTGGATTTTGAGTTACTGACAATTTCGAATTCAGGATATCCGGGTTACTTTTTGATTGTTCAGGATTTCATTGCCGAAGCCAGAAACATGGACGTTTCTGTAGGTCCCGGTCGTGGATCTGCAGCGGGATCTGCCGTAGCATATTGTTTAGGAATTACCAATATTGACCCTATTAAATATGATTTGCTTTTTGAGCGTTTCCTGAATCCGGATCGTGTGTCGATGCCCGATATTGATATTGACTTTGATGATGAGGGTCGTGGTCGTGTAATGGAATACGTAATCAATAAATACGGAAAAAATCAGGTTGCGCAAATTATTACTTATGGTAAAATGGCAACCAAATCAGCGATTCGTGATACAGCTCGTGTACTGGATTTGCCTTTGTTTGAAGCCGATAGAATTGCAAAACTGATTCCGGCGATGATGCCATCAAAATGGAATTTGGCACGTTTTATTTCTGAAAACGAAGACGAGGTTAAAAAAGCCCTTCGTTCTGATGAATTTGACAATGTAAAAGAATTAATCGCCATTGCCAATGAAGATGATTTGGCGGGAGAAACGATTCAGCAGGCAAAAATCCTGGAAGGATCTATGCGAAATACCGGAATTCACGCCTGTGGGGTAATTATTACGCCATCGGATATTACGAATTTCGTTCCCGTTACTACAGCAAAAGATTCTGATTTATATGTAACACAGTTTGATAACTCGGTTGCAGAAAGTGCAGGATTGCTGAAGATGGACTTCCTGGGTCTGAAGACCCTTACCTTAATTAAAGATACCGTTAAACTGGTAAAATATAGAAACGGAATTGATTTGGATCCGGATACTTTTCCAATTGATGATGTTGAGACTTATGCACTTTTCCAGAGAGGAGAAACGGTTGGAATCTTCCAATACGAGTCACCCGGAATGCAGAAATACATGAAGGATCTTAAGCCAACGGTTTTTGGAGATTTAATTGCCATGAACGCACTTTATCGTCCGGGACCTTTAGAATATATTCCTTCTTTCGTAAGAAGAAAAAATGGAGAAGAAGAAATCAAATACGATTTAGATGCCTGTGAGGAATATTTAGGAGAAACCTACGGAATTACCGTTTACCAGGAGCAGGTAATGCTTTTGTCGCAATCGCTGGCTGACTTTACAAAAGGTGAGGCCGACGTTTTGCGTAAGGCGATGGGTAAGAAACAAAAAGATGTATTGGATAAAATGAAGCCTAAGTTCGTAGAACAAGCGGCGAAAAAAGGTCATGATGCAAAAGTTCTGGAGAAAATCTGGAAAGACTGGGAAGCTTTTGCGAGTTACGCCTTCAACAAATCGCACTCTACTTGTTATGCCTGGATTGCGTATCAAACCGCATATTTAAAAGCGCATTATCCTGCCGAATATATGGCAGCGGTACTTTCGAATAATATGAATGATATCAAACAAGTATCATTTTTTATGGAAGAATGTAAACGAATGGGATTACAGGTTTTAGGACCGGATGTAAACGAGTCGTTTTATAAGTTTACGGTAAACGATGAATATGCTGTTCGTTTTGGTATGGGCGCTATTAAAGGAGTGGGTTCAGGAGCTGTAGCAACAATTGTAGAAAGCAGAAAAGACGGTAAATACAAATCGATTTTTGATTTGGCTAAACGTATTGATTTGCGTGCTGCGAATAAAAAAGCAATCGAAAACCTGGCTTTGGCAGGTGGTTTTGATTCGTTTGAAGGAACTACAAGAGCACAGTATTTTCATGATGATGGCGACGGAATTACTTTTTATGAAAAAGCGATTCGTTACGGATCAAAATTTCAGGAAAACGAAAACTCTTCTCAGGTAAGTTTATTTGGAGAAGCAAGTGAGGTTCAGATTGCAGAACCTGTTGTGCCGCCATGTGAAGATTGGAGTACAATGGAGAAACTGGCAAAAGAAAAAGAAGTTGTCGGAATTTATATTTCCGGGCATCCTCTTGATGATTTTAGATTTGAGATGAAATACTTTTGCAACGCCCGATTAGAAGCGCTAAAAAGTATGAATGAATATGTAGGTAAAAATCTAAATTTTGCCGGAATCATCAATAACGTTCAGCATCGTGTGGCAAAAAACGGAAAAGGCTGGGCGGTATTTAACTTAGAAGGATACGATGAAAGTTATGAGTTTAAAATTTTTGGTGAAGAATATCTAAAATTCCGCCATTTCCTGATTCAGAATAATTTTGCCTTCCTGAAAATAGTCATAAAAGATGGCTGGGTGAATCATGATACAGGTAAAAAGTCAGATCCCAGAATGCAATTTGTTGAGATTAGGCAATTGCAGGATATCTTGGAAGCTTTTGCTAAAAAACTGATCTTGTTATTGAATATAAAAGATTTACAAGCAGAATTTATTCATAATCTGAGTCAATTATTTAATGCCAATAAAGGTGATAATACCGTGACTTTTGAAATCATGGAGTTAGAGAAAATCAAACGTTTAGTTGAGGTAGAAACCCCAACTGATTTTGAAGAAGCGGATGATGCTGTTTTTGTAGACGAAAATGAAAATGAAGATGCGCCACAAGAAAATAAAATTCAGGAAGTAAATGAAGTCGAAGAAATAAAAGTTGTAACGAAACTAACAATGCCTAGCCGTAGATTAAAAGTTAGGATTTCGACAGAGTTATTGATAGAATTAGAAAAAATGCAGGTAAATTTTAAGCTGAACTAAATTTTAACAGTTAAAATTTAGAAGAATGCATTTTTTTTAAGTTAAAAATATGCACGCATAATAGTTTTTTAGTAATATTGCTTAAAATTACAACGTTTTCGTACCAAGTCTAACAATGCAAACTATAAGAATATGTTAAAATAATCTAAGTTTGTATAAATTAATTAAAATCAGAATTATGAAAAAGAACCTTTTCTTACTAGGATTATTAGTTTGCTCTATGGCCACAATGGCGCAAACAGAAAAAGCGGATAAACCAGAAAGTTGGTATTTTAAATTAGGTGGATCTTATTTCAACCAAACTGCTTCGACAGAATTTCCAGTTGTTGGAGGTCAATTACCAAATAGAGATGTCTATGCAGGTACTTTAGCAAATAATAAATTAGTTTCAAGAGAAGGTGTTACTGGTTCTTTTGGACAAGGTTTCAGAAGTGGAATCACTGCTGGTTACCGTTTTTCAACACGTTTAGGAGTTGAGATGGCAGCAAATTACTACGTAAGTAATACTAAAACAATGGCGCAGACTACAGATAGACTTATTTCATATAACCCGGCTACTAGTCCAGCGGCTACTTATTTAAGTTTTACTGCAGAAGGAGAAATTAAAGCTTTTGATTTGGCTCCGGCACTTGTGATGTTTTTAGGTGAAGCTCACGGTTTTGAACCATATACTAAAGTTGGAATCATTGTTCCAATTCACGGAACGTTAGATATTAAAACAGATAGAACTTACAGTACTTTTGTAGGAGCTAACCAGGTAGCAACTACCAATGCTTATTCAAAAGATGTAGTTAAACCAAATCCTTCACTTGGATTTATGGCGTCTATTGGTACTTCTTATAAATTAGGAAAACATATTTCTGCTTTTGCAGAATTAGAATACCGTAACTTTACTGTACACGGAAAAACTAAAGAAACTGAAGTATATACTGAAAATGGTGTAGATAAATTAA
This sequence comes from Flavobacterium sp. Leaf82, assembly GCF_001422725.1. GTDB lineage: Bacteria > Bacteroidota > Bacteroidia > Flavobacteriales > Flavobacteriaceae > Flavobacterium. The sequence continues at coordinate 351,734 of NZ_LMMA01000001.1, forward strand.
ATACTCCAACTACTTTCCGTCCTGATGCATCATACTCTGCAAGTCATACTAAATATGTTGAAACAATCAGTTCTACTTCAAATAGTAAAGTAACTAATGCAGCTGGTTTTGATAGTACAAGAGCAACTGACGATGTTAGTACTTATGTTGGTATTTCAGGTTTAGGTTTGACTTTAGGTCTTAAATACAGCCTATAATTTTAAATAAATTATACCTTATAAAAAAAGAGGATATTCATTTGAATATCCTCTTTTTTTTATTTTCTGTCATTTCGAGAAAAGGGAGAAATCACACAAGAAACTCCGCACAGAATGTTTATCAATCTTTGTCGAATCAATTGTGTAGAATGGATTAAAATCCATCCCTACAATATAAATCGAGCCGAAGGCTCTTTATATAGAGATCCGGAGGAACGGATTATTTAGTAGCAAGGGATTTTATTCCCTTGAACGCGACGTAACCATAATATTTGCCATCCCAATTTCTAAAATATTTTTCAGGAGCTAATCCCGCACCCGAGCCTGAAAGTGCGAACTGGCGAAGCAATGCGTTACAATCTTTTGCTTTTTAAAGAAAAAAGAAAAAGGATTTTCACTTCTATCGGGGCTATGACAATCATTTTTATAAGAACTTTTCGTTTTTTACACCAAACCCGACAGGTTTTTAAAACCTGTCGGGTTTATAAGATTGTGGTTATAGAATTATAAATTCGATTTCCTAAACTCCTTTAAAACTTCATCAATTACCCAGGTTGTTCTGGCTGCAGATGTTCCTTTTGAAGGAGAAAAACCTTCATTGCCTAAAAGTTCTTCTACAACAGTTTCGATAAAAGGCTGTTGAATATGAAGTGGATTTTCGATCGTAATACTTTCTTTTTCGCCATTTGTATATTGAACATGAATTGGATCATTTCCAAAAGTTGAGAAAGAAATTTTTCCTTTATCTCCTACAATATCAGTATTGTCATAACGCTCAAAACTGGCAAAATTCCACAAACCAGTTCCGTGAATTCCGTTTTCGAATAAAAATGACATAGAAACTGAATCTTCTGCCGGATATGCTTTTAGCTGTGAACTGGCATGTCCGCGAACCGATTGAATTGGTCCCAAAACAAAATCCAGAAAATCTAACGTATGACACGCTAAATCAACAAATATTCCACCGCCCGAAATGTGCGGTAAAACTGTCCACGGTAAGTTGATCTCATCATCATATCTTTCTTCAAAAGGATGATATAAAACACAGTTTACGTGTCTGATAGTTCCAATTTTATTCTGATCAATTAATTCTTTTATTTTCAGGAATCTTGGTAAACTTCTTCTGTAATAAGCAACGAATAATGGAACATTATGTTCCTTGCAAGCGCTGATCATTTCGTTGCATTCTTCAAAATTTAGTGCCATTGGTTTTTCTACATAAACAGGTTTTCCTGCTTTGGCACACAAAATAGTATATTCTTTATGAGAGGATGGAGGTGTCGCAATATAAACGGCGTCAACTTCTGGATCATTGATTAAATTAATTGCGTTCGAGTACCATTTAGGAACATTATGGCGTTTGGCATAATCTTCGGCAAGAGCCGCATCTCTGCGCATAACAGCAACCAATGCCGAGTTAGGCGTTTTCTGAAATCCTGGCCCACTTTTAACTTCAGTTACATTTCCACAACCTATAATTCCCCATTTTACAATTTTCATTTTTCTGGTTTTTTAGTTATTTCAAATTTAAAAAAGGTTTGCCACGAATTACACTAATTTTCGCGAATTATTTTTCACGCAGATTTTGGAGGGTTTAATTTTTTTGCTGAAGAATTTTACCGCAAAGCACGCAAAGTTTTTTTATCAGCTTGGCTTTGTAAAAACACAAAGTTCGCAAAGCTGGTTCAATACAAAGCTTTGCGAACTTTGCGTTATTATAAAAACTTTGCGGTAAAATTTTTCAGCAAAAAAAAAGCCACAAACTCACAAAAATAATTCGTGAATTCGTGGCTAATAAAAATTAAAACTTAAAATTTTACTTTTTAGGCAAAGCTTTAAATCCCATATTATAAAGCGTGAACGCCTGAATATCTACATTTTCCTGAATTGTCGCTGCAACAGATTTCCCTGCTCCGTGACCGGCTTTTACATCAATACGAATTAAAACCGGATTGTTTCCTGTTTGTTTTTCTTGTAATTCAGCAGCAAATTTAAAACTATGTGCAGGAACAACACGATCATCATGATCTCCTGTTGTAACCATAGTTGCAGGATATTGAACGCCTTTTTTTACGTTTTGTACAGGAGAATATCCTTTTAGGTATTCAAACATTTCTTTGTTGTCCTGCGCTGTTCCGTAATCAAAAGCCCAACCTGCACCTGCAGTAAAAGTATGGTAACGCAACATATCCATTACACCAACTGCCGGCAATGCAACTTTCATTAAATCCGGACGTTGTGTCATTGTTGCACCCACTAATAAACCTCCGTTAGAACCTCCGCGAATCGCTAAGAAATCTGATGAAGTATATTTTTGAGCGATTAGATATTCGCCAGCAGCGATAAAATCGTCAAATACATTTTGTTTTTGCAATTTAGTTCCCGCGTCGTGCCATTTTTTACCATATTCACCACCACCTCTTAAATTGGCAACAGCATAAACTCCACCGTTTTCTAACCAAACTGCATTTGCAATACTAAAACTTGGCGTTAAACTAATATTGAATCCCCCATAACCGTAAAGGATTGTTGGATTTTTACCGTCTAATTTTGTTCCTTTTTTATAGGTAATGATCATTGGAATTTTTGTTCCGTCTTTTGAAGTATAAAATACTTGTTTAGATTCGTAATCATCACTTTTAAAATCAACAATTGGTTTTTGATAAACATCAGATTTGCCTGATTTTGGTTCAAACGAATAGATTGTTCCCGGAGTTGTATAATTAGTAAAGCTGTAGTATAACGTTTTTTCGTTCTTTTTAGCTCCAAATCCACCAGCAGTTCCTACCGCGGGAAGTTTAATTTCACGAACTAATTTCCCGTTGTAATCATATTGTTGTACAAATGAAACGGCATCTTTAGTATAATTGGCAAAAAAGTATCCTCCACCAGTTGAAGGAGATAAAATATTTTGAGTTTCTTTAATAAAATCTTTCCAGTTTTCAGGTTTTGGATTGCTTACATCAACCGTTATGACACGTTTGTTTGGTGCATTCAGGTCAGTTTCGATAAACAATTTTGTCCCTTCATTTTCGATAATCTGATTATCGCTGTTAAAGTTGTCTACAATTGTCACAATCGGACTATTTGCTTTCGTTAAATCTTTAATATATAATTCATTTCCGTAAGTAGAATTTGCAGCCGATATTACCAGGTATTTGTCATCTTCAGTAACATAACCTCCTACATATCTGCGTTTTTGATCTGCACCAAAAATAACTTTATCTTCTTTTTGAGAAGTTCCCAATTTATGAAAATACAATTTATGCTGATCTGTTTTTGCAGATAGTTCACTTCCTTTTGGTTTGTCATAACTAGAGTAATAAAAGCCTTCATTACCGCGCCATGAGATTCCGCTAAATTTTACATCAACCAAGGTATCTTCCAGAACTTTTTTAGACAAAGCATTAATAATAATCACTTTTCTCCAGTCGCTTCCGCCTTCAGAAATGGCATATGCAGCTTTGTTTCCGTCTTTAGAAAAATCTAAACCTCCCAGAGAAGTTGTTCCGTCTTTAGAGAAAGTATTTGGATCTAAAAAAACTTCTTCTTTACCATCTTGTCCTTTTCTATAAATTACCGACTGATTCTGTAATCCGTTGTTTTTTGAATAATAAGTAAATTTTCCTTCTACAAATGGAGCACTGATTTTTTCATAGTTCCAAAGTTTTTCCATGCGTTTTTTTAATTCATCACGAAAAGGGATTTTATCTAAATAACCGTAAGTAACTTCGTTTTGAGCTTTTACCCAAGCGCCGGTTTCAGCAGATTTGTCGTCTTCAAGCCAGCGATAAGGATCACTTACTTTAGTATCAAAATAGACATCAACTGTCTCGCCTTTTTTAGTTTCGGGATATTGAATCTTGTTTTGCCCAAATGAAATTCCTGCGGTTGTAATTGCCATTATAAGAAAAGTTTTTTTCATTGTATAAGTTTAAACGGTTATAGCAAAAATAGCCTTTTTGTTTTGAAATGATAACGATAAAAAGTTAAACCATATAAGACCTATAAGTTCATTTAGTCTTAACTATTTTATTTATAAGTCGTATATGGTTTTAAAATGTTACAGATTAAAGTTAACCCCCAAAACAATATTTCGTCCAATATTAGGAATTCCGTCTGTTTTTAATCTCGAAAGGTGAGCGATGTATTTTTTATCGAATAAATTGTTTCCGTTCAGGTTTACGTCAAAAGCATGTTTGCCTAATTTCACTGTTCCGCCAAAGCCCAGATTTACCAAAGTATATCCGTTTGAAGCCGTTTCGAAACCACTCACATTATTTTGATTAAAAGTAGATGAAACATTCAATGAAGCATATCCTTCTTCGAACCAGTTTTTGATTTTAAATTCAGTTCTTAAAGTATTGTTCCAGTTATTGGCAGGAATCAAAGGCAAATAATCGTTATTATCTTTTTTACCGGTTACCGTTTCAAAACTGGTTTCAAAGTGCAACCAATCAAGCGGATGAGGATGAAAGTGCAAACCAACTTCACCACCATATAATTTTGCATTGTCCTGAACATAAGCAAAAACATCATTGTCATCGCGGGTTTCACCAGTTGGCGAAGTATAAATGTAGTTGCTTACGTGATTGTAAAAACCATTAATAAAAAACTCGAAATGGGTGTTTTTGTATTCTAAATTTAAATCAGTCTGAACATTTTGTTCTGTTTTTAAATTAGCATTTCCAATTTCGTAACGATTAGTTCCTTCATGAACTCCGTTAGAAGTTAGCTCTGCTAAATTTGGCGCCCTAAATCCCGTTGCCACATTTAATCGAAGAGTTAATGGTTCAGCCAGTTTTGTTTTATATCCCAAAGAAGCATTAAAACTGTCAAAAGATCTGTCTAAAGGCAGAAAATAACCTTCTTCGCCTTCAATTCCATGTGCATCAGAAGTAATATTACGATTATCAAAACGCAATCCTGCCTGAACAACACTATTGTCCCATTCGTAATTTGCAGTTCCAAAAACACCAATATCATTTGTAGTAGCATCCGGAATTAAATATTCCTCTCCTGAATTTTTATTAGTCTGATGCATTCCTTGTACGCCCAAAATAGTTTCAATTTTTCCAAGTTTCGGGAAATGATACTTAGCATTGTAGTTAAAAGTATTCAGTTTCATATGAAGAGATGCCTCGTTGCTGTCTTCAAATTCACTTCGATCATTGGCGATATAACCTAAATCAACATCTAATTTCGAATTTTGAAAAAAGATAACGTTGTTTAAACTCAATAAATGATTAAAGATTCCCTGTCTCGGGAACATTGTGTTTTTACTTGATGATTGTTCTGCGATTCCGTCCTCTGGCATTCCAAGATCCAGTTTATTGTAATTGTATCTTAAAACACTAGAAAAACTGGAGTTACTGTAACCAATTCCGGTTTTAAAATCAGTTTCGTTATAACGAGTATTAGTCACACGATCTCCATCGGCAATTTTATAATCAGAATGCGTGTTGAAACTTCCGCGAGCAAGAAATTTCCAGTTATCAGTAGAAGTTTTTAATCCAATAGAAGAATTACTTCCTTGTGTATTGGTAAAATATTTTTGACTAAAATTTGCTTTGAATGTGTTTGCATCGGCAAATTTTTCAGGATTAAAATATAAAACCCCGCCCAAAGCATCAGAACCGTATAATAAAGAAGCCGGACCTTTGATTACTTCAACACTTTCGATTCCGGCATCATTTAAGCCCAAACCATGCTCATCGCCAAATTGTTGATTTTCGATACGAACTCCCTGAGAATATACTAAAACACGATTTCCGCTCAATCCGCGAATTACCGGTTTACCTATAGAAGTTCCTGTAGAAATTTGCGAAACTCCCGGAATTGTTGCCAAACCTTCAATTAAAGTTGAAGTTCCTTTTTGCTGCAACGTTTTCATGCTTTCATGCTCAACCTTCATTACGTTTTGAGATTGTAATTTATTAAAAGGTGTTGAGACCACAACTTCATCCATTTCAAAAACAGATTCCGTAAGGGTTATATCTATTGTGTTTTCTTTTAAAAGTTTAGAGATTGTTTTACTTTGAGTAGTAAATCCAACAAAAGTAAAAGTAAGTCGGAAACTTCCGTTTGGAAGATTCTTAAAATCATATTTTCCGTTTTCATCTGTCGTAGTTCCTTTATGTAATTCAGGTGCATAAACGGATACATTTGCCAATGGCTGGTTTTCAAGATTTGTTACTGTTCCTGAAACCGAATTTTGAGCAGAAAGAATGCTCGAAAACCCTAAAATAAGGGCTAATATTATTTTTTTCATTTGAAAATGATGCTATAGTTAATTTGATTTTTTCTTTTAAAACAAAAACTAAAAAGAATAATAAAATCTGCCGATCCTGAGAATTTCAAGATGGGGAAATTGACTATTTTTTTTGAATCAGATTAAAAGATTTTGATTGTATTTCGAATAGTATCGAAATTAAGAAACTAAAGCTGTGGGCGGACCACGTAATAAATAAGGACTTTCTGAAAGGGAAAATGTTTTTTCTGAAAGAGAGAAAAAATAAGGTATTTCAGTATTGAAATTGTGAAATTGAAAAGCAAATTGTTCCGGTAGAATATAACTTCCAAAAACAAAATGACAAACAAAACATACATCATAATCATGATGCTGATGTGTTATTTCGCCATTTGGATCATTATAATTATGATGGCATTGTTTCTCTGAAAGTTGTTTTACAATATGCTCATAACTGTGTATGGACTGAAACAATATTGAGAACAATACTGTCAAAGCCAAAGAAACACTTAATATGAGTTGTTTTCTTTTCATTCCGAACAAAGGTATAAAAGATCAAAGTAAAATTGATTTATTTTTTTAATTCTGTTCCTTATTTGTTGAAAAAAGTGCAACGAATGATTTTATTCTTCATCAAAAAGAGAATAATTAAGAACTAATTGCATCCTGAACTAGCATTATATTATATTTGTAAGTAAAATAAATCTACACTAAAAAACGTTTACTTGAAAAACTCTTTAAAACCAAAATACGATATGCGATTACTTTTAAGTTGTTTATTTTTAGTATCGTTTTTTAATTCTTTTTCGCAAGAGGTTAAGCCTGAGATAAAACCTATTGTTAAAATCGATTCGTTGTATCGTGAAGATCAGTTTTATTTTTCGGTTACCTATAATCTTCTAACCCAGATTCCGCAAGGCCTTAAACAGAATAAGTTTTCTGCCGGACTTTCTGCCGGATTTCTGCGTGATATGCCAATCAATAAAACAAGAACCATTGCAATCGCTGCAGGTTTGGGATTAAGTTATCAGAATTATTTTCAGAATCTAACAATTTCTTATGTACCGGATGGAACGCGTGCCTATGAAGTAAGCGACTATAATGACATTCAGTCAAATAAATACCGTCAATATTTAGTTGATCTTCCAATTGAGTTTCGCTGGAGAAATTCGACTTATGAAAGTTATAAATTCTGGAGAGTATATGCCGGAGTAAAATTGAGTTATGTAATCTCAAATAAATCGGTATTAGACAGTGGTGAAGCGACATATTCTGTAAAAAACAATCCTGATATAAATAAATTTCAATACGGAGTTTATCTGGCTGCAGGTTATAATACCTGGAATGTTTATATTAATTATGGTTTAAATACTTTGTTTAAAAAAGACTTAAAAACAACTTCAGGGCAAAGTATTAATGTACAAACGCTGAATGCAGGATTGATATTCTACATATTATAGCCACAAATACAAAAACAATAGCTGCGGAAATATTCCAATAAACGTCCCAATCAACAATTCGTTTGGCGAATGCGCTTCCATTTCTAAACGTGATGTAGCAACAACTCCCGTCATTAAAATCAAAAAAGCTGCCCAATATGGGTTTTGCATCTGTAGATGTATGTTTAGTCCTATGGCAAAAATCGTAAATCCGCTAATTGCCATCATATGCAAACTCGCTTTTATCTTGAATAAAGAACATACCAAAGCCAATATTGTACTAAACAAAGCACCAAGAAAAAAGAAGTGAAGCTCTGGATAACGAGTAATAATAATACTTCTTTTTACCAATAAAATATACAAGAAACACTGTAAAATAAGCGGAATTTTTCGTTGAGAAGTTTCATGCACCATTACAGAATTTACGTGTCCTGTTGAACGAAGCAGCAAGAAAAACAATACGGGAACCAGAATCGTAATGATGAGAATTTGAAATAAAACATAATATTTTTCTTCATTTGTAAAAATGTCATTTTTACAAAAAAGATAAAACAAAGTGGCATACATCGATATAAAAATAGGATGTAATATATACGAGAATAAAGGCAGGATTCTTTTCAAAACGTTGTATTTAGTGGCGTTCAACAAATATAAACAAATAATATTTTTTTGCCACGAATTGTACGAATTAGCCCGAATTTTAATTTGCAGCAAACTTTTATTAATCTGTGACGAAAAAAATGACCACAAAGAATTAGTGAAAATTTGTGAAATTGGTGGCAAACCTTTTTTTAAATTTGACAAAAAGAATTTCTAAATGAGCATAAACTTAAAAAGCCTTATCCCGGTTCTTAATGCCGAATGGACAGGTTCAGATATTGATATTTTCATCGATCATATTTCGATCGACAGCCGTTCGTTACAAAACGGTCCTGAAACTTTGTTTATTGCCTTGTCCGGTGTTAATAATGATGCTCATTTATATATTCAGGAACTAATTGAAAAAGGAGTTCGAAATTTTGTAGTGCATTATATTCCTGAAGATTGTGCCGGAAAAGCCAATTTCTTGATAGTCAAAAATACACTCGAAGCATTACAGGAATTTGCTGCTTATTATCGTAATCTTTTCCATTTTCCTATTATCGGATTAACCGGAAGTAACGGTAAAACGATAGTAAAAGAATGGCTTAACTTTTTGTTGGGTCCGGATTATAATATTATCCGAAGCCCAAAAAGTTATAACTCTCAAGTTGGCGTTCCATTATCTGTAATTGCGATTAATGAGAAACACAATTTAGGGATTTTCGAAGCCGGAATTTCGACGGTTAACGAAATGATCAAACTCGAAAAAATTGTAAAACCTTCCATTGGAGTTTTAACAAATATAGGTTCTGCACATGATGAAGGTTTTGAAAACCTGCAGCAAAAAATAAATGAAAAATTATTATTGTTTAAAGAAGCAACGGTTATAATTTATCAAAAAAATCCCCTTGTCGAGCAATGTCTTAATTCATTTTCTGCGGAATATCCATTAAAAGAAAGAAACCTTTTTTCGTGGAGTTTTACAGATATTTCTGCTGATGTTTTTATTTTGAACAAAGAAAATAAAAGCGATTCGACAAATATTAAATACCAATATAAAGAGGAGATTTTTAATCTTGAAATTCCGTTTAGTGATTCAGCTTCGATAGAAAATGCTATTTCGTGTTTATTGGTTTTGCTTTATTTTAAATACGATTCTGAAACCATTCAAAACCGCGTTCAAAGCTTGTATCCCGTACAAATGCGTTTGGAGGTGAAAAACGGAATCAATAATTGCAGTATTATTGACGATAGTTACAGCTCAGATTTTCAGTCGCTTAAAATTGCTTTGGATTTTCTGGAAAGCCAGCAAAAGAAAAATGCCTCAAAAACGATTATTTTATCTGATATTTTTCAAAGCGGATTCTCAAACGAAGAATTATATTCTAAAGTAGCACAATTAATTTCTGATAATAAAATAAACCGCGTAATTGGAATTGGAACTACAATTTCTTCTTTTGCAGATAAATTTTCGAATTGTATTACGTTTCAAAATACAGCCGAATTTATAGCACAGATCGAAAGTTTGAATTTCGAAAATGAAACTATTTTAATAAAAGGAGCAAGGTCATTTCAGTTTGAGGAAATCGTTTCTTTACTCGAAGAAAAAACACATGAAACGATTCTTGAAATCAATCTGAATTCGATTAGCCATAACCTGAATTATTACAAATCAAAATTAAATCATAATGTCAAATTGATGGTTATGGTAAAAGCATTTGGTTATGGAAACGGAGGTCTTGAAATCGCTAAATTACTCGAACATCATAAAGTAGATTATTTAGGTGTGGCTTTCGCCGATGAAGGAATCTCGCTTAAAAACGGCGGAATAAAATTGCCAATTATGGTTTTAAATCCGGAATCGACCAGCTTTCCGTCGATTATTCAATACAATCTGGAGCCGGAAATCTATAGTGTAAAGGGATTAAAAGCGTTCCTGAAGATTGCAAGAGAAAAGAATTTGAAAGATTTTCCTGTACATATAAAATTAGATACCGGAATGCACCGTTTAGGTTTTGAAGAAAATACGCTCGACGAATTGATTCAGACTTTAAAAGGAAATCCGACAGTAAAAATAAAAAGTGTTCTGTCGCATTTGGCAACAAGTGATGAACTACAGCATTATGATTTTGTAATTTCTCAGATTAATTTGTTCGAAAAGTTGTCTTCAAAATTAATTTCAGAATTAAATATAAATCCAATTCGCCATATTTTAAATACGTCCGGAATTAGCAATTTTCCGGATGCACAATACAATATGGTACGTTTAGGGATAGGTTTGTACGGAGTTTCAAACGATCCTGCAGAACAAAAATATCTGGAGAATGTTGGAACCCTGAAATCAATTATTTCTCAGGTTCGTACCATTCCTGCCGGCGACAGTGTAGGTTACGGACGTCGCTTTATGGCTGATAAAGAAACTAAAATTGCGACAATACCAATAGGTTATGCTGACGGAATTTCGAGATTGTGGGGCAATCAGGTTGGTTTTGTAACTATTAAAAATCAAAAAGCATACGTATTAGGAAGCGTTTGTATGGATATGTTAATGGTCGATGTAAGTCATATCGATTGTAAAGAAGGAGATTCTGTGATAATTTTTGGAGAAAGTCCAACCGTTGTAGAAATGGCTGCAGCATTAAAAACGATTCCGTATGAGATAATGACCAGTATTTCGCAACGTGTAAAAAGGGTATTTTTTAGATAGATTTTGAAACTTTGCGGAAAATTCCGTATTTTCGATATCAATTAATTTATAAAACTAAAATAAACAATTATGGGGATATTTTCAGAATTTAAGGAATTTGCAATGAAAGGCAACGTAGTCGATTTGGCTGTCGGTGTTATAATTGGAGCTGCTTTTGGCAAAATTGTGAGCTCATTAATTGAAAATGTAATTACGCCATTAATATTAAAACCGGCTTTAGACGCAGCACATTTATCTACGATAGAAGAGCTTACGGCATTTGGAGGTGTCAAGTATGGTTTGTTTATTTCGGCAGTAATTAACTTTATAATTGTTGCTTTTGTGTTGTTTTTAATCATAAAAGGAATCAACAATCTTAAAAAGAAAGAAGTTCCGCCACCAGCTGCACCGGCAGGACCAACTCAAGAAGAACTTTTAATACAAATTAGAGATCTGTTAAAAAATAAACAATAAAAAATATACCGCTACACTAAGTCTAATTTAACCGTTCCTTAATTGGGGCGGTTTTTTTTATATTTGTTTAATTTGTAACATTTTGTTATTTTTTGTGAACCGCGTTGTTTTGTTTTTTATTATAGCTACTTTTGCATAGTAAATAAGAATAATTCATACTAAAAATATAAAAATGAGAATAGCCGTTGTAGGTGCCACTGGTATGGTTGGCGAGATAATGCTTAAAGTTTTAGCAGAAAGAAATTTTCCTGTTACAGAGTTAATTCCTGTTGCTTCTGAAAAATCAATAGGAAAAGAAATCGAATATAAAGGTCAAAAATATAAAGTTGTAGGATTGCAAACGGCTGTTGATTTAAAAGCAGATATTGCTGTTTTTTCTGCCGGAGGAGATACTTCGTTAGAATGGGCACCAAAATTTGCAGCGGCAGGAACAACTGTTATTGATAATTCTTCGGCATGGAGAATGGATCCAACAAAAAAATTAATTGTTCCTGAAATCAATGCGGATACTTTAACAAGAGAAGATAAAATTATTGCAAACCCAAACTGTTCAACTATTCAAATGGTTTTGACTTTGGCGCCATTGCATAAAAAATACAACATCAAAAGAATCATTGTTTCTACTTATCAATCGATCACCGGAACGGGTGTAAAAGCAGTAAGACAATTAGAAAATGAATACGCAGGAATTCAGGGAGAAATGGCTTATAAATATCCAATTCACAGAAACGCGATTCCACATTGCGATAGTTTTGAAGAAAACGGATACACTAAAGAAGAAATGAAATTAGTGCGTGAGACTCAAAAAATTCTTGGTGATAATACCATCAGAGTTACGGCAACTGCAGTTCGTGTGCCTGTTGTAGGTGGACATAGCGAAGCTGTAAATGTTGAGTTTACAAATGATTTTGATGTAAATGAAGTTCGCGAAATTTTACATCATACTGATGGAGTAGTGGTACAGGATAATTTAGATACTTTTACATATCCAATGCCATTGTATGCAGAAGGTAAAAATGATGTTTTTGTTGGAAGAATCCGTCGTGACGAAAGCCAGCCAAATACACTAAACATGTGGATCGTTGCTGATAACTTAAGAAAAGGTGCTGCAACAAACACAATCCAGATTGCTGAATATTTAATTCAGGCAGGTTTGGTATAAACCAGAGATTAAAGAAAATTGTTATAGAGAAAGAACCGTAATTACAGTAATGTAATTGCGGTTTTTTTGTGTGGAAATATTTTTATTAATTGGTAACTTAGCATTAAAATTAGATTTATGAACTTCGATAACTACAAAATAATTCCAAATTACAATACTCATAAAACAGATTTGTTCCTTGCTGAAAACGAAGATATTCTGGCTTGCGAAAAAACCTTAAACATTACTTTTGATGAAGATTATAAAGAGTATGTCTTAAAGTACGGAAGCGGAATTCTTGGCGGAACTTATATTCGAATCTATCTTCCGGAAACGATCATTTTGACGATTGCAGAATGGAAAAATCGTATAAGTGAATATTGGTTTTGGGATGAAGGAAAAGAGGTTTTAACGAAAGAGGAGGTGTTGGCTTCAATTAGAATTGGAGATACGTATGACGGAGATGAAATCATTCTTTATAAAGGCGAATATTATATTTTACCCAGACATAGCGAAATGATTTATAAAGCTGGAAAGACTCTGGAAGAAACAATAACTTGGTTATGCTCATCAGGAATCCTTACAGAAGCTTTTACTGAAAGAGAATTCGAACCTTTTGATCCAGTCGAATTTTTGAAAAACGAGTAATTAAATCATTTAATAAAATAAATTATGGAATTGCCAAAGTTTAAATATAGTCCGAATGCTTATAATATTGACGTATTTACAAAAGAAGAAGGCATCTGTTCTGTTTGCAATATAAAAAGACAAATGAAATATACCAGTTCTTTCTACAGTGTAGAAGAGCCGGAATACATTTGCCCGTGGTGTATTCAGGATGGCAGTGCATCAAAAAAGTATGATGGAGAATTTAATGATTATGTTGGTATTGAAGGAGTTTCTGCTAATCCGGATATTGAGAATAGTTTAAATATAGATAAAGAATATTTACTCGAAGTTAGCGAAAGAACTCCCAGTTATATAAGCTGGCAGCAGGAAGCATGGTTGTCACATTGTAATGAACCGTGTGCTTTTATAGGTTATGCAGACAGCGAAATGATTAAACCCTACTTAGGGGAGCTTAAAGAGGATATTGAAGTTAATATTGGTTATGATCCTGAATTTGTTCAAAATCATTTGACGACCGATGGAAGTCTTGTTGGTTACTTGTTTCAATGTTTGCATTGCGGACAGCACAGATTACATGCAGATTGCGATTAGGGAAAAATGGTCATAAAAAAAGCGAGAACTTAGTTCTCGCTTTTTTTATTATTTAATATTCAGGTGCTAATTCTAATTCTAAACCTTCTAACTCAGTAGTAATTGGAATCTGGCAGCCTAAACGACTATTTGATTTAACATAAAATGCTTCCGACAGCATGGCTTCTTCTTCATCTCCCATTTCCGGTAATGCAACATCATTAAGAACATAACACTGGCAAGAAGCACACATGGCCATTCCGCCACAAGTACCTTCAACAGGTAGTTCATATGCTTTGCATAACTCCATTATATTCATTGCCATATCAGTTGGAGCTTGTAACTCGTGTATAACTCCTTCTCGATCTTTAATCTTTATTAATACATCCATTTTTAATTTTTGGAATTTTACTGGTTAGGATTTTATAACGTGAAAAAATCCTTACTTATGTTAGCTATTTTTAATACTAAATGCGTATTCTTTTTTGTTACCTTCTTTAAGGCGCATTTTTACACCAAGAGTATTTCCGTTTTTCTCCAGTATTGTAACCAAAGCAATTACTGAATAATAATCTTTGTCTGATTGAAAGATTAAAGTGCCTTCGTAAGTCGAATTCGTTACTCCTTGTTTGTCTGTTGTTACAGAGACCTTTCTTGGATTTGAGAATTGTGCAGCACTATAAGTTGCTTTGTTTGCAAATTTAGCTTTTCCGTCGCAAAAATCGTATAAGAAATCATAATTACCAATTCTTAGACTTCCTTCTTTCTCATTTGCATTAGTCGAAAATACAATCTGACCTGCATATTGAAAATCTGACCACTCTTCGGCTTCATTTAGCCATGCCTTATCAACAATTAGAGTTTGGGTAGTTTGTTGCGCATAATTTGCGGAAACAAAAAATAATAATAAAAACAGAGCGTAATAATTCTTCATAATTTGATATTTAGGAGTTTTGTGACAAATTTAAGTTAAATATGTAACAATACCTTGCCTGAAACTCTTAAAACTTTACGTTGTTTTTTATTAAATCCGCAAAAACCAGCATATTTTTAATGGGTTTTTTAAACATTCAAAAAATAAACTGCCCAAAGAACTATTATTCTTGTTAATTGGCAAAATGCAAAAAGGAGATTTTCTCTCCTTTTTGTTACATTATATTTACCACAGTTTCAATTTGTGGAGCGTATTTTTTTATTGTTGTTTCAACACCTGCTTTTAGGGTCATTTGATTTACGCTACAGCTAATACAAGCTCCTTCAAGACGAACTTTAACATGTTTGTCGTCGTCTATAGAAATTAGTGTAATGTCTCCTCCGTCAGAATTTAAAAAAGGTCTGATTTCGTCAAGAGCCAATAATACGTTGTTTGTTAATTCTTCTGTTGTCATAATATTAATGTGTCAATTAGAGAATTAGAGAATTGGAGAATGCTTAAAGAAAATTTTAATTCTCCCAAAAGCATTATCTAATTGCCTCATTATCTCATTATCTAATTTATTTCTTTACTGCTGAACAACCTGCCATAGTTGTTATTTTAATAGCTTCTGTTGCAGGCAAAGTATCGTTTCTGTTCACTGTTTCCTGAACAACATTTCTGGTTATTTCCTCAAAAATAGTTTCTATTACAGATGCAGTTTGCATAGCAGCAGGACGACCAAAATCTCCGGCTTCACGAATAGATTGTACAATTGGAACTTCTCCTAAAAATGGAACATCTAAATCTTCAGCAAGGTTTTTTGCACCTTCTTGTCCAAAGATATAGTATTTATTTTCAGGTAATTCTTCAGGTGTAAAGTATGCCATATTCTCAATAATTCCCAAAACAGGAACATTGATATTATCCTGCATAAACATAGCAACCCCTTTTTTAGCATCGGCAAGAGCCACAGCCTGAGGCGTACTTACCACAACAGCACCCGTAATTGGTAAAGATTGCATGATCGAAAGATGGATATCTCCAGTTCCCGGAGGTAAATCGATTAACATAAAATCTAATTCTCCCCAATCTGCATCAAAAATCATTTGATTCAATGCTTTTGCAGCCATTGGACCTCTCCAGATCACGGCTTGACTTGGAGCTGTAAAGAACCCAATAGAAAGTATTTTGATATCATAGCTTTCAACCGGTTTCATTTTTGATTTTCCGTCAACAGTAATCGAAATTGGTTTTTCGTTTTCAACATCAAACATAATTGGCATCGAAGGTCCGTAAATATCGGCATCAAGAACCCCAACATTAAAACCCATTTTAGCAAGAGTTACGGCAAGATTTGCAGTAACAGTTGATTTTCCAACTCCACCTTTACCAGAGGCAACGGCAATAATATTTTTGATTCCCGGAATAGCCTTTCCTTTTATTTCGTTCGGGTTTTCCTTTGCTTCAACTTTAATGTTTACCTTAACTTTTGCTTCAGGAGATACCAATTCATGAATTGTTTTTTTGATATCATCTTCGGCTCTTTTTTTAATGTGCATTGCTGGAGTATGCAAAAGTAAATCGACTACCACTTCATCACCAAAAGTAATTACATTGGCAACAGCACCACTCTCAACCATATTTTTTCCTTCTCCCGCTATAGTGATTGTCTCTAGAGCTTTAAGAATTTCTTTTCTGTCTAATTTCATTTTAATCTACTGTTTTCTATTGAAAGAAATCGATTTAAGCATTGTGTTTATTTAAACTGATTTCAGACTACAAAGATAACAGATTATGTTCGGATTCAAACCCTTTTAAATCGTATTTATTGATATAGAGATTAGTCAAAACGATTGTGGTTGTTTGTCTTTGCTTCCAGAATCTAAAATAAGTTTGAATTTTTTATTGGCAATTATCTGCTTAAAACATTTTGTCTGCAGAAATATCAGAATTTTAACCTGAATTTTTCAATCCCAAATAATTAAAATGTCAATAATCTTGGCTATATTTGAGTACCCCAAATTCATGATTCTGCTATTTTTGAAAAGTATGTGAAAGCTTATTTTTAGACTATTATGGGTTTTTGATATTTTTTTCGAATAGAATTTCTTTTCTAATTTAAATCTGAAAAAATGCGAAATTCCACTTCTGTATCAGTAATTATTGCCGTTAGTTTTTTAATGTTTTCTTTTAAATCTTCTTCTAAAGAGATCAGTATAAAAAATGATAAAACGGAATCTGAATATGTTTTTGTCTCTAAGAAAACCTTCTTTAAAACAACTGTTGATGTTGAGACGATCAATCAGTTTTATGGAAAATATCCGAAGCTTAAAAAATATCAAAATGACGTTTTGGATCTTTATAAAAAGAAAGAATACAAACTCATCTGGTACGACGATAAAAGTGTAAGCGAATTTGGATCCTTATTATATCACAAAGTTCGGTTATTAAGCGATCAGGGAGTCAAAGCTACGATGCCTTATATGGATTTGGTAGATGATGTCTTTAATGAAAACGTCACTGCTGACCTGCCTCAAATAGATACAGAACTTTTATTATCTAATATGTATGTGTTTTATGCAAGTAATGTTTATTCTGGTGTTGATGCCTCAACTTTAAAAAAAATCGGATGGTTTTTGCCTGCGAAAACTATTTCGTATGCAAAAATATTAGATTCTCTTATGGTAGATCCAGGTAGGTTAAATAAAGATGAAAATCTTTTATACGGTCAATATTATAAGTTGCAGGCAGTATTAAAAAAATACAGGACTATTGAGAAAAATAATCAATGGAAAAAAATAGATATTGACAGCGCAAATTACAAAGACCTCAAACCATTTGATAGTGGTGTTGCGATAAAACAAATACGGGAACGTTTGTTTGTGGTGGGAGATTTAGCACAGGATTCTAAAAGAGATGTGTATGATGAGGAAATGATGGCAGGTATTTTAAAGTATAAAAAACGATACGGACTCAAACTAAACTATACACTTACCAGAGAGCATATTGACCAGATGAATGAGCCAATTGGAAACCGTATTAAAACAATAATGCTAAACATGGAACGCTGCAGATGGATACCAACAAATTTGGCACAGGCAAGCGAATATATAATGGTTAATATACCCTCTTTTAGACTGGTTTATGTAAAAAACGGAAAATATGAATTAGTCTCTGATGTTTTTGTGGGAACCAGAATGACCGAAACCGTAATATTTAGCGGTAATATGGACCGAATTGTTTTTAGTCCGTATTGGTATGTTCCGCAGAGCATCATTAAAAATGAGTTAAAACTAAAAATGGCAGAAGATAAAAACTATCTGGCAGATCATAATATGGAGTGGAACGGAGGGAATGTTCGACAAAAACCCGGACCTAAAAACTCTTTAGGACTCGTTAAATTCATGTTTCCAAATCCTAATGATATTTATTTGCATGATACGCCGGCGAAGAGTTTATTTGAATTCGAGAAACGTATTTTTAGCCACGGATGCATCAATGTAAAAGAAGCAAAAGGTCTGGCACTTGCGATTTTAAAAGACGATCCGGATTGGCCGGTCGATAAAATAGATCAGGCAATGAGTGGAGAAAAAGAAACTACTTGCAAGCTTAAAACAAAGATTCCAATTTATATTGGATATTTTACCGCCTGGGTGAGCGATGACGGAGAGATTGGTTTTTATCCGGATGTTTATGACAGAGATGTTCAATTGTATAAATTATTATATTCTGATACTGTTGTTTCGAAATAAATAAAAAACAAACCCGTCAGATTTTATTAATCTGACGGGTTTGTTAAAAAAAAATGGTCTACAAGTTTATTCGTATTTTAAATATTTCAGCACATCGATTTTAGTTACCTGATACGCTTTTGTCAGAACAATTAGTAATGTCAAAAACAACAAAGAAACCAGTGCAATACTAAACGGAACAATTGAAATCCCAATTCTGAAAGCAAAATTCTCCAGCCATTTTTGTAATAAAATATAAGCCGGAATAATACCAATTATAAAACCAATTAAGCAAAAGCCTACGTATTGTTTAGATAGTTCTTTTAGTAAAACATCAGTTTCTGCACCTAATGTTTTTCTAATCGCGATTTCTTTCAGCCTTCTTTCCATAGAAAATGAAGCCAAAGCAAATAACCCGAAAACAGCAATAATAATTACCACAAGATTTAATATAAAAAACAAATCTTTCTGTTTGACTTGTTCTTCATAGGTTTTGGCAAATCCTTTATTGATAAATTCATAATCAAAAGGATAATCTGGATTGACATTTTTCTCCCAATAAGATTTTAATTTTGCTAAAGTTTCAGTTAGATTATTAGGCGAAACTTTTATGTAAACGTTTTCAAAATTATTCCATTTTAAAGTTTTCATAGTTACAAAAATCATTGGAGGAACTTCGCTTTGAAGCCCGCTTATATGAAAATCTTTTACAACTCCAACAACTTTAAATTTCATAATTCCTTTATCGTTCCCCCAGCCAGAGGTTAATATAGTATTTATGGGGTTTTTGAGACCTATTGTTTTGGCAAGGGTTTCATTTATTAACCAGTTGTCAATCGTATCTGAGGCAAATTTTGGTGATAAATCTCGTCCTTCAACAATCTTAATTTTCATCATATCCAGAAAGCCATAATCCATTTCGATATTTCTGGGTTGCACAAAAACACCATTATGAGTAAAACCAGAACTTGAACTGCTGCCGTATCCAAAAGAACCTGTAAATGTAGATACATCCTCTACACCTGAAAATTTAAGAATTTCCTGTTTTGTGGTTATATATTTTTGTCCTTTTTTAGCCAGGTCAGTATATCTAAACGGAACGCGAATTACCTGAGCTCCGCTAAAACCAAGATCCTTATTCATCATATAAGAAACCTGTGAGTTTACGATTAAAGCACCAATGATAAAAAAAGCAGCAATTCCAAACTGAAAAATCAACATAGAATTTCGAACCCAAATTCCACTTTTGCTTCTGGAGAAATTACCTTTTAAAACTTTCAGGGTTTCAAAATTTGAGATGTAAATGGCTGGGAAAATACCTGCAAGAATGATTACTAATCCAAATATAAAAATAAGCTGCAGGTAAAATTCGCCACCATTCATTGTCAGTGACTTCTTCAAAAAGTTATTGTAATAAGGCAATGAAAGCTCTACAATTGCCAGCGCACAAATAATCGCCAAAACAACAATAATAGCAGTCTCAAATATAAATTGAGCTATGATTTGCTTTTTACTGGCACCAACAATTTTGCGAACACCAACTTCTTTCGCACGCTTTATTGCTGATGCAGTTGCGAGATTGATATAATTTACCAAAGACAATGTAAGTATCAAAATAGACAGACCTACCATGATATAAAGCAGTTGTAAATTGCCTCTTCCTTCAGGGAAATTATCACCGTTAGGAGATTTTGTACCATGCAAACGTGCTGTGGCCAATTGGTCGAGAACAACTATTATGTTGCCATTTTCTTTGATAAATTGTTCCGGTGTTACTCCTTCTTTTTTAGCTTCTTTTACAATTCTATTGACAAAATTTACGTGTTGCATTTTCTTTAAAACCGTCTCCTTATTAACTCCTTTTTTGGTTTTAATCATCAAGGTGTAACTAAAGTTGCCCCAGTTTTTAATGTCGTCCTCTCTTATCAAACCTCCAAAAACATAATTTGGTTCTACAGATGAAGGTCTCATGATTTTATAAACCGATTTTACAACATACGGTTTATTGTCCTTTGTGATAATTTTACCAATCGGATCTTCATTTTTAAAAATTAATTTTGCGGTTTCATCAGAAATAGCAACGCTGTTTTTTTCTTTTAAGATGTCTTTTTTAGCTCCTTTTAGAATTGGAAACGGAAAAGAATCAAAGAAGTCATAATCTGCAAGGATAATTTTTTTGCCAATCCATTTTTGATTTTGATATTTTATTACATCTTCATTATACCATCCCGTACAAAAAGTGATAGATTCAATCTCAGGAATAGTGGCTTTGCAGGTTAAACCAAAAGGCACAGGACTTGAGTTCCATATATCGGCATTTCCAAATTTATTTAGAACTTCGTATACGTTCTCTTTTTCAGGATTCCATTGGTCATAAGAGTTTTCATTATTCCAATATAAAATAGCGAAAATAACGCCGGAAATTCCAATGCTTAATCCCAGAACATTCAAAAACGAAAACAATTTGTTTTGCTTTAAATGATATATAAATATTTTAAACCAGTTAAAAATCATGCTTTATTTTTTATAGTTATTACAGTCGTTTGTGGTAACCAATAGTTTTTTAAGAACCATTTAGTTTTAAATCATAGCTAATACTTTGCAAACAAATCCCACCAGGATTATAAATGCCGTTACAATAAATTTTATCATTTTGTAATTATTTAGCGTCCATAAAAACATCAACATTTCTCTGATTTAATTTTTCAGAAAACACAACACCATCTTTCATATGTATTGTTCTTTGCGAGAACGAAGCATCATAATCAGAGTGGGTAACCATCAGGATAGTTGCACCTTTAGCATGCAAATCAGTCAACAATTCCATTACCTCATTACCGTTTTTACTATCTAAATTTCCCGTTGGCTCATCGGCAAGGATAATTTTAGGATCGTTTACCAAAGCCCTTGCAACAGCAACCCTTTGTTGTTGTCCGCCTGAAAGCTGCTGCGGATAATGTTTTAATCGGTGTGATATATTCAATTTCTCGGCAATTGCTTCGATTTTTTGTTTTCTTTCAGATGCTTTTACATTATTATAAAGCAAAGGCAATTCGATATTGTCATAAACCGAAAGCTCATCAATCAAATTGAAATTCTGAAAAATAAAACCAATGTTTTCTTTACGAACAGCCGCTCTCCCTTTCTCTTTTAAGCCAACCATTTCCTGATCTAATAATTTGTAGCTTCCGTCGCTCGCGCTGTCTAAAAGACCAATGATATTTAATAAAGTCGATTTTCCGCAACCAGAAGGCCCCATGATAGTAAGGAAATCACCTTTTTTAATTTCTATAGAAATTCCGCTTAAAGCTGAGGTTTCTACTTCTTCTGTTCTAAAAACTTTGGTTAAATTTTGAATTGTTATCATAGTTTTAAAATTTTAGTTGTTGTTAATTCTATTTTTTGATTGATGATTGAAACGGTGTTAATTGTTAATTGTAAATTATGAATTGTAAATTGTAAACTGAGACTGAAAACTGAGACTGAAAACTGTTTACTGCGAACTACTAATCGATAATTCCTCAATATCTTTATAATCCGTATAAGATGAAGTGATCACAGATTCTCCTTCTTTTAAACCTTCCAGAACTTCATAATACGAAGGATTTTCACGTCCTAATTTTATGTTTCTCCTTACGGTTTTATTTCCTTTTACGACAAAAATCCATTTTCCAGCGGTTTCCTGATTAAAACTTCCTTTTTGAATTACAAGAGTTTTGTTTTTCTCTGATAAAATTAGTTTCACACCAAAACTAAGTCCGTCTTGCAAAACGATATTCTCTTTAGATGTAAAAGCCAATTCTACTATAAAATGTCCGCCTTTTACTTCCGGAATTACCTTAGTAACCAATACTTCCAGATTTTTTCCTTTAAATTCTACCTGACCTTTTAAACCTTCACGTACTTTTTCCAGATAAAATTCATCAATTTCAGCAGTTAGTTTATAACCTTGCTTAGAATCTATTTTTCCAATGCTTTCTCCGGCTTGAAATGTTTTTCCTAAAACAGGCTGAAATGAAGTCAGTCGACCAGATTCTGGAGCAATAATCAAGAAGTTCTTTTTATTATTTCTTAAAATATCCAGACTTTTTTCCATCGTTTGAATCGAATGATTGATTTGCGAAATCTGAATTTGATTCGTTTGTTTTTCTTTCTGGATACTTTGCTGAATCGTTCTTTTTCGTTCTTCCTGAAAACGAAGGCTTTCTTTAAAAGTGTTCCAGTCATTTTTAGAAATCACCTCTTTTTCATATAATCTCGCATTCATATCATATAATCTTTTAGCATCATTATAATCATGTTCGATCAAAACCAAATCTTTGTTGAGGTTTAATTCCTGATTTCTAATGTTTAGTTTTCCCGTATTCAAATTATTGATTTGTTCGATAATTGCTGTTTCCTGAGTCAGGTAATTAAGCTCCGTATTTGGATTATACAAACGTGCCAGCGATTGACCTTTAGTAACCATTGCACCATTTTCGACAAAAATCTCTTTTACAGATCCTCCTTCTGTAACATTTACAAGCATCACATTCAAAGGTTCTACTTTTGCCTGAAAAACAACAAAATCTTCAAAAAAGGCTTTTTCAACTTTTTGAATACTTAGTTCTTCAGCTTTTACATTTAAACTTCTTTTAGTGTTAAACGAAAAAAAGACGATCGTTGCCAAAGCTAAAAAAACTCCAATTGTTATTGTGAGATATCTAAATTTTCTATTTTTACGAGGAATTACTTTGTCCATTTTTTTAATAATTTGCTGATTACCAATAGGTAAATACTGTGCCATAAAAATTATTATTTGTAAAGTATTGATTTTAAAGAAGCTTTAAAAACCGTTCAAAAAACAAGTGTTCGATAATGAACAGTTGACCGTTCGTAATCGAACAAAAAAATAAACCATGCGAAAAAAACAAGCCCAAATATTAATTGTAGACGATCAGGAAGAAATTCTTTTTTCGGCAAAAATGATTCTCAAAAAACATTTTGAAACGATTTTTACGGCAAATAGTCCAAAAAAAATCATTTCTATTTTAAGTGAAAATGAAATAAACGTGGTTTTGTTAGACATGAATTACAGAATTGGTTTTGAAGATGGGCGAGAAGGCATTCATTGGCTAAAAGAAATTAAAATACTTTCGCCACAAACCATTGTGATTTTAATGACCGCATTTGGAAAAATTGATACCGCAGTTGAAGGAATAAAAATTGGTGCATTTGATTATGTTTTGAAACCGTGGCACAACGAAAAATTATTAGAAACAATTGATAAGGCTGTAGCCGAAAGCAGAAAAAACAATAAAAAAGTAGTAGAAGAAAAACCAGCAAAAAATTATTTTGTTGGAAATTCCCTTAAAATAAAGCAAGCCTATACAATTGCAGAAAGAGTTGCCAGAACAGATGCGAATGTTTTAATATTAGGAGAAAACGGAACAGGAAAATATGTTTTCGCAGAATTTATTCACCTCAATTCAGAACGAAAAGAACAGCCTTTTATACATGTCGATTTAGGTTCTTTGAGCGATAATTTATTCGAAAGTGAACTTTTTGGTTACGCAAAAGGGGCTTTTACAGATGCTAAAACAGACACGCCGGGAAGATTTGAAACCGCGCAAAACGGAACCATTTTTCTCGATGAAATAGGGAATATTCCGCTGCATTTACAGTCTAAATTATTACATGTCCTGCAAACCAAAACCGTTACACGATTAGGAGAAAGCAAAGCAAGACCATTGAATGTACGTATTATTGCAGCAACCAACAGCGATCTAAAAGCTGAGGTAAAAAACAAAACGTTTCGTGAAGATTTGCTGTATCGCATTAATACAATGGAAATTTATTTGCCATCGTTACGCGAACGAAAAGATGATATTGTACCAATGGCTGATTTTATCCTCGATAAAATTGCCCAAAAATACAATCATGGTCCCGAAGCTTCGGGATGGCGTTTTGAAGATAATGTTGCCCCATATTTAGAAAAATATCCCTGGAAAGGAAATATCCGTGAACTTGAAAATAAAATCGAACGCGCTTTGATTTTGTCTGATAATAATATGATTTCTGTAACGAATCTTGATATTCTTGATTTTGAAGAAATTCAGGAAAATGATGAAAACCCGCTATCAGAAATGGAAAAAAGTGCAATCGAAAAAACACTCTTCAAATACAATGGAAATATTAGTAAAACTGCCGAAGAACTCGGATTGTCAAGAGCCGCGTTGTACAGAAGAATTGAGAAATACGATTTAAAAAATATCTAAGAACAGGAGAGAAATGATAGAATTAATTTTAACATTAATAACTTTAAGTTTAGTTGGCACTCTTATTTACTTGTTTCGATATAGAAATAAAGAAAAACCAAAAGTTGGAGTTAAAAGAAATAATTCTTCAGAATATTTTAAAGACTATATAGAATTAAAATTATACTACGGATCTATATTTTTAATTGTTATTGGTATTGTTGGTCTGCTTGCAATTGTAATTATAGAGATAATCTTTATATAAGTTAGTCTCTAAACTTAGTTAACCTTGCTGTTATAAGTTTAAGTATAAAAATAAAATAATGAAAAACTGGAAGTTCTACAATGCATTATTCATAAGGGTTCTCTTTATTATGATTCCCTTTTTCTTTTGCATTTTTTTGATTTATAAAACGCTTTATTACAATGCAATTTTAGTTGGGTTTTTTATATTTCTATTGTTGTTTGAGATGTATTTTTATATCAAAAATTATTCTTTGTTTTATGATAAAACATTGCTTTCGATATTACAAAATGATTTTTCGACCAATTTTCCGGAAGAATATAAAAAGAAGAATTTTCAGAATTTACATCTTTTATATAATAAACTGAAAGTTCAGCAACAAGAACAGATTTCGAAAGAACTTGTTTATCAATCGATTTTGAATAATATCGATACGGCGACTTTAATTCTGGAAAAAGAGGATGACGACTGGAATATTTTTTTAATGAACGATTGCTTCTCCAGTTTATTCAAAGTGCCAAAAGTAAGTCATTGGAAATATCTTAAAAATTATTTACCATCGCTTTGTACTGAAATTGAGAAAGCAGAATTTACCGAATTAAAATCAGCCATCACGATTAAGATTGAAGATCAGGATTTACAAACATTCGTACTTCAAACCTCCAATACAAAAACATACGACAAAGAATATTTTATTATTTTATTAGACAGTATTCAGCGTGTGATTGAGAAAAAAGAAAAAGAAGCCTGGATTAATTTAATGAAGATTATTTCGCATGAATTAATGAATTCCTTAACGCCAATTCGTGCGCTTTCGCAGAATTTGCTTCATATTGTTGATCAGGAACAACTCGAAGAAGATGATTTTGAAGACATAAAAAGCAGTATTTCGACCATTATAAACCGAAGTGATCACTTGCAGGTTTTTGTCGAAAATTACCGAAAATTGGCAATGCTCCCAACTCCAACCAAGCAAATGACGCCTATAAATGTGCTTTTTGAAGATTGCCTGCGAGTTATGAGTCCGATTTTAAAAGCAGAGAATATCGAATTAATAAACGATATTAATAGTTCAAGATCGATATTAATCGACAAAAATCAGATGGAACAAGTAATTATTAATTTAATTACAAATAGTATTTATGCCTTGAAAGACAAAAGAGAAAAGAAAATGTTCTTGTCCAGTTATACCGAAAATAATCGCTTTTTCATCACCATTTCAGACAACGGAAAAGGAATCGATTCTGAAATTAGAGACAAAGTATTTTTACCATTTTTCACCACCAGAAAAGATGGCGCCGGAATTGGCTTAACGCTTTCTAAAAATATCATCGAAGCGCACGGCGGCTACTTAAGCTACCAAACAGATGAAGATAAAACGAGTTTTGTAATTTGTTTGATTTGATTTTTTGAACCCTATAAGTGATAATTTTTGTTTTTAGGATAATGTCACCCAGAGCGAAGTCGAAGGCTTTAATACGCAAAAGGGCTTCGACTTCGCTCAGCCTGACAAAAATGAGAATAAAACAACTTTGAACTTTTAAATGGACTTATATAACTTATGTGGTAAAAACATTAATATTCAATTTCAGGTGTCCAAAAGTGTTTTTCGAGATCTATAATTTGATTGTCAATGACTTCAATTCCTTCGCTTTCCAGTAATTGCTGCATTAGATTAGTTCCGTCAAAATGGTGTTTTCCCGTCAAAAGTCCTTTTCTATTTACAACTCTGTGTGCCGGAACATCATCCATATTATGACATGCATTCATTGCCCAGCCAACCATTCTTGCAGAACGAGAAGTTCCTAAAGCTTTTGCAATTGCGCCATATGAAGTTACTTTTCCGTACGGAATTTGTCTGGCGATCGCATAAACCCTTTCGAAAAAATTATCTTCAGCCATACCTTTAAATTATTTTACCATCAAGATATTAAGTTTCATTAAGTAAAGCTTAATTTTTCTTAATTCGATGAGTCTAAAAATACGATTTAGTTATTATTCCTTTTTTCAAAAAAATATAATTTAAGAAAAGTTAAGTTTATAAAACAAAGCTTAATTTTTCTTAATCTCTTAATGGTTTAAAATTACCCAAAATAGTAATTCAGAATATTAAAAAGCGTCACTATTGCAATTAAACCTGTGATACTTCCTATAATAGTATTCATGTTTCGCATAAGGTAATCTGTTTTCTTTTCGATTCGTCCAAAGAAACCAATGTAACTGTACAAGGCAGCAAACGAACCCAAAACAGACCCGAATACAAAAGTAAAAATGATATTATTTTCGAATGCAAAAAGATGATACGAAGCCAGCGTAACGCTCACAACAACGTAATACGGAATAGGGAAAAAGTTCAAACCAGAAAGTAACATTCCTAAAAAGAAACGGCTTTTTTTACTGCTCTTTTTAATCTTCGATTTCTTGGCTTTTGGTTCTTTTGCGATAAACAAAAAGTAAATCGTTAGAATAGAAAAAATAGCAAATCCAACCTCACGCAATAACGTTACAACATCTGGACGATTGTCGATTACCTGCGCAAATAAAACGGCTAAAGAAACCTGAAAAAAGATTACTAAAACCGCTCCGGCAACAAACCACAACGCATTCTTTCTCCCTTCTTTTAAGTTTACTTTAGCAGCAGTCATGTTGATTAATCCTGGTGGAATAATCCCAATGAAAGCGGCAATAAAACCTGAAAGTAATGGGGTAAGTAATGCCATTCAGTTATTTAATGGGTTGGAAAAATCGTTTTTAAAATTAAATTAGTCTTTAATTTTAAAGCGAATATACGTAATTGCCTTGTTAATTTCTAAATATTGTTTCTCGTAAAAAGTCTGAAAAGCAGTAACTTCCTCAGGACTTCCTTCGTTTGTATACACATTATGATTTGCATATAAAACCTCATGTCCTTCACCGTGAAGCAATCCAAGCGTATAACCGTGCATAAATTCACTATCGGTTTTAAGGTTTACGACACCATCTTTTTTAAGGATCTTTTTATACAATTTCAAAAACTCAGAATTGGTCATTCTGTGTTTTGTCCTTTTGTATTTAATTTGCGGATCCGGAAAAGTAATCCAGATTTCATCCACTTCATTTTCATTAAAAATATGATCAATCAATTCGATTTGAGTACGAATAAAAGCAACATTATGAAGTCCGTTTTCTACAGCAGTTTTTGCACCTCTCCAGAAACGAGCCCCTTTAATATCGATACCAATAAAATTTTTGTTAGGATATCTTTCTGCTAAACCAACAGAATATTCTCCTTTTCCACATCCTAATTCTAAAACTAATGGATTATCATTTTTAAAGAAATCAGAGTTCCATTTCCCTTTCAAAGGCATTAAATCGCCTACAACTTCTTCTCTAGTTGGTTGAAAAACGTTATCAAACGTTTCGTTTTCTCTGAATCTTTTTAGTTTATTTTTACTTCCCACTTTTACAAAAATTTTCAGCAAAATTAAGGAATATAAACGAATGAAAATAGCGCAATTTGGTTTAAAGTTTTTTGGCCACGAATTACACGAATTTTCACGAATTAATTTAAGCGATAAGACGAAAAAAAATTAGTGAAAATTAGTGGAATTCGTGGCAAACTATTTTAATTACAGATTAGAAAAATCTTTTTAATCTTAATAATCTGTGGCAAAAAAATCATCCGTAATGAGCCTCAGTAATAGGTTTTAATTTAGGATCAAGCGTTTCGTCATGTTGAGACAAATCAAGTCCGATATGTTCGTTTTCTTCAGAAACACGAAGCGGAATTATAAAGTTCGTCACTTTAAACAAGAAATAAGCTCCGAAGAAAGTAAAGATAGAAACCAAAACCAACGCCATCATATGATGAGCAAAAACATTCCATCCTCCGTGAAGTAAACTCGCATCTTCGCCATGAGCAAAAATCGCGGTTAGAATCATTCCCATAATTCCGCCAACACCGTGACAAGCAAAAACGTCAAGGGTATCATCAAATCGTTTAGAGAAACGACAATTTACAACCGAGTTTGAAACCAAAGCCGTGATGAAACCGAAAAACATACTTTCAGGAACCGACACGAATCCTGCAGCAGGAGTTATCGCCACTAAACCTACAACAGCGCCAATACAAGCACCAAGCGCCGAAACTTTTCTGCCATTCATTCGATCAAAGAAAACCCAGGTCAACATTGCAGCGGCAGATGAAGTTGTGGTTGTTGCAAAAGCCATTGCAGCAGTTCCGTTGGCCGCAAGAGCAGAACCAGCATTAAAACCAAACCATCCAAACCATAACATTCCTGTTCCTAATAACACAAACGGAATATTGGTTGGTATATGAGCGCTATTTTTTCTTTTTCCTAAAACCAAAACTCCGGCAAGAGCGGCAAAACCAGAACTCATATGCACGACAGTTCCTCCGGCGAAATCTTTCACACCAAAATAACTTCCTAAAACACCTGTAGGATACCAAACCGAATGGCACAAAGGAGCATAGATAAAAATGGTAAACAAACTAATGAATAATAAATAAGATATAAAGCGAACGCGTTCTGCAAATGAACCTGTAATAATTGCCGGAGCAATAATCGCAAATTTCATCTGGAACAACGCAAACAACATAAACGGAATCGTGCTCGCTAATTGTTTATGAGGCAAAACGCCCACATAATCCATAAAAGCAAAAGTGGTAGGATTACCAAAAAAGCTATAAAAATGCTCTCCGGAACCAAAACCCACAGGATCACCAAAAGCCAAACTAAAACCAACGACAACCCATAAAAGCGTAACAACGCCCAAACAGATAAAACTTTGCAACATGGTCGAAATCACATTTTTTCGGCCTACCATTCCGCCGTAGAAAAAAGATAATCCAGGTGTCATGATCAAAACCAGACAGCAAGAAGTTAACATCCAGGCAACATCGGCAGGAACGATATGATCAGTAGTTCCAAATTCAGATAATACATAACTATTCTCTGTAACTGTTGGCCAAAATGCGCCCGTAATACAAACAATACTTATAATAATAAAGGAAATGATCCAGCGTTTTTCTATTTTCATTTTTCAAATACTTTATTTAACCCTATTTTTTTTGGGGTCAAAGTTAAAAAAAAATAAAGATTTTGATTTTTAGGGCTAATAAAATAGAGGTGAATCTTTTATTTTAGTCAATTTTGTAAAATTCGATCCATTTTTTTGAGAGTATCTTATTTTCAACTTCTTATTTATAGATAAAATTGCCAATTGTATTATAATTAATTTGATATTGAATGCTGTAAAGTGCTAGAAAAGTTAGGATTATAATAAGAAAGTTCAAAAATGTTTATTTTTTCTGAAGCTTTGCAATCAGGACATCTTCAATTGGCGCTTTTATCTTCGTTGCAGCATCAACTTCTTCATTAGGAACCGTCATTGATAAAACATAATGCTGAATTTTCCATTCTTTCCCTATTTTAACCAAAACACCTGAACCGCGACAAATTTTCATTTGTGTATTTAGCAATTCGTCAAACCAGGCAATTTTTCCTGATTTATCAAAAAAGATATGACGTTCAAGAGCCGTAAAATTCCAGGTTGTTCCTTTGTCAAAAAACGGTTTAGCCCAAACTTTAAACTCTTTTTTATTCCAGTTTTCTGTGGCATCAGTTCCAATAAAAATTCCGTCTTCGGCAATTATATTAAAATAAGCATCAAATTTTACATCGGCAGCAGCCTTATGCCAAGTATCGATAGTTTGATTGACTTTGTCTTTTTCAGACGTTTGTGCATTTGCAAAAGTGGTAACGAATAATAAAAGTAGAATTGATTTTTTCATAGAAAGTTTTATTTTGGATTTAAAGTTAGCAAAAATTATTTCAAAGAAACAAAGGTGCAGAGGAACAAAGGCGGAGGGTTTTTATTTTTAAAGCCACAGATTAAAAGATTCAAATGATTGATGAAATTAGACGTATTAAACTCAATCTTCGGAATATCTCTCCATTATAAATCGTGCCCAAGGCTCATTTCAAGAGTTCCGCAGGAACGGATTATTTTGGAGCAACGGATTTTAATCCGTTGTCGGGAGCTTGTAAATTTTAAAACTTGGCGCCTTTGCGTCTTTGCGCGAAATTCTCAACACGATATTATATTACTTATATGGTGAAATCTTAGTATATTTGAGAGCTTTAAAAATCGATACATCATGAATCCAAAAATACTCATTACCTCAATATTAGTTACTTCCTTAGTTTTTACTTCCTGCAAGAAAGAATTAGAACCGCAGGAAAGTACACCAACATCTGAATTAGTAAAACTGGGATTAGCAAAAGACACCGCAAAAACACAGTCAGTTGTTCAAGCGCCAATTACGAATCCTAATACCGTAATGGGCGATACTAACGGAATAAATCCTGCACACGGACAACCGGGACATCGTTGTGATATTGCAGTTGGCGCACCTTTAAATTCTGTTCCAACACAGCAAGTACAAACAACAAATACACAAACTGCACAACCTGTACAAGTAAACGCGGGTCAGCAAAATGTAGTAACTACAACAACTGTTGCACCGGTAAAAGTAGGTAAAGGAATGAATCCGTCACACGGACAACCCGGACACAGATGTGATATTCCGGTTGGAGCGCCTTTAAATTCTGCCGCACCAAAACAACCTGTTGCAAATACAGCACAAAGCGGGACTACATCGCAAACTTATACCGTTACGCCACCACCTGCAAATGCAGTTCCGGCATTATTAAGTACCGAAGAAGCTGTAGTTGCTGACGGAATGAATCCTGCACACGGAAAACCCGGACATCGTTGCGATATCGCAGTTGGATCTCCATTGCCAAAATCATAATATTTACGTCAATAATCTGGGCGTGCCACCAATAAAAAAGGGGCCAACTATGCAAATCGCTTAGTCGGCCCCTTTTTTATTGCTGTCGGGCTATTCGCTGCTACTTCGGTAGCTTCGCTCTATCCCTCACGCGAAACAGTTTTCAGTCTCAGTTTTCAGTGCACTCTTGTCATCTTGAGCGAAATCGAAATGTCATTTTAATATAATATACGTTCCAATTTTCCGTAGAGACGCACAGCAGTGCGTCTAACATTTTACGGATAATCGTTGTAGAGACGCACTGCTGTGCGTCTCTACATTTAATAATGAAATTTATTTTTCGATCTCTTTATTCAATTTCAAAAATCGCCTGAATTTCTACAGCCGAATTTATCGGTAACGAAGCCGCACCAACTGTTGCCCTCGCGTGTTTTCCTTTTTCGCCAAAAACCAAAGCCGTCAAATTCGAAGCCGAATTCATAATCGCAGCATGTTGTGTATATTCCGGAGTTGTATTAAAATATCCTGTTAATTGTACGCATTGTTTTACCTTGTTCAAATCGCCTCCACAAGCTTCTTTCAAAACTGCAATAACATTTAGCATTGTTTGATACGTTGCTTCTTTCGCCTGATCTTCTGTAACCGTTGCGCCAACTTTTCCCGGATTTAAAATTTTTCCGTCTTTTAGTGCCACCTGATTAATATAAACTTTATGATCAGAAATCGTAAACGGAACGTAATTCCCAACCGGTTTAGGCGCTTCAGGAAGTACGATATTATTGTCTTTTAAAGTTTTGTTGATATCCATTTTAGTTTCTGTAGAAGTTGTTTTTACAGACTTTATATTCTCTGTATTTTTTAATCCAGCGACTACTCTTGCCAAAGCTTTTCCTTGTTCTTTAGCCAAATTCAATTCACTTTGCGACGGACGAGTTCCAACAGGCGATCCCGCCAATGAAGTTGCTCCAAACGGCGTATTTCCTTGCGGAACTGTTTTGTCTAAAGTTGCCGTTCCCATAATTCCGGTTGGTACGATTATCATTCCGTGTGAAGCTAGAATATTCCAAAAAGATAAAATTGCCGCTTCTTTTCCTGCTCCGGATCCAGCCGACATAAATACAGTTGTTGGTTTTCCTTCTAAAGCTCTCGAAGTCCAAAGCGGAATACTCTGACTGAAAAAGTAATTCATATCAGCACTAATATTCGCAAAATGAACCGGACTTCCAAAAGCGATTCCGTCATAATTAGCCAATTCTTCGATAGTTGCAATTGGTAATTTCTCTACATCAGCATTTAGTTTTTCTTTTGTATTTATCGAAGGAACACGTTTTAAAGTTGCTTTAGTGTTTGGATATTCCTGAATTCCTTCAGCAATAGCTTTTGCCATTTTATAAGTTCCGCCGTTTTGAGAATAGATCAAAACCAGCACATTTGTTTCAGATGATTTTGTTTGTGCTTTTACGCTAAAACCTATAAATATTGCGATTAATAATACGAGTAGTTGCTTTTTCATGAGGGTAATTTTTTAATAATTTGTAATGGATAATCTCAAAAAAGAGCTTGTTTTATTTCAAAAATCAAGTTCCTTTTTTGGGACTGCAAAATTACTTCTTACAATCCCGAAAAGCGTTATTATTATCTTAATTGTCCAACTAAGCATAGTTAATTTTAGTCCCATCGGGACGACATATTTATAGAAAAAATCAGAACAATGTATGTAGAGCTCCAGCGGAGCGATATATTTATCTAAAATTTAAAATACATACCAATAAATCCCATCGCGGTGACATATCGAATCGTGCTAAAAATATATGTCGCTCCGCTGGAGCTGGATTATAATGGCGCGTAATAAAATTGGGCTATAAATATGTCGCTCCGCTGGAGCTTATATTAATAACGAATACAAAATTGGCTATAAATATCTCGCTCCGCTGGAGCTTTACATTAGAAATATTAGAAAAAAAATCTGCTTAATCTTCAAAATCTGCGTGAAACAAAAAAATATTAATCATTCTAATCTGTCAAATCTGTGGCAAAAATTTCTAACTTCGAGGAAACAAATCGCCTTACTTATGAAAAAAGCAATTGTATACGGAGCAAGCGGATTAGTAGGATCTTATATTCTGGAAAGTTTACTAAATAACGCCAATTATGAACAAGTCATAATTGTGGTTAGAAAAGAGCTAAACATTCAGCATCCAAAATTAAAAACGCTAATTGGTGATTTTAATTCGCTGGCAGGATTAGTAAAAGACATTCAAATAGATGAAGTTTTTATCGCGCTTGGAACAACACAAAAGAAAACGCCGGATAAAAAACTATATTATCAAATCGATCATGATTATCCAATTCTGGCGGCAAAACTGGCAAAGGAAAACGGAGCAAAATCAGTCTTTTTAGTTTCGGCAATTGGAGCAAATGCAAAGTCTTCGATATTTTATACCAAGCTGAAAGGCGAAACCGAACAAGATATTATCAGTTTGAATCTTGATCATACCTATATTTTTCGGCCATCGATGATTTTGGGAGATAGAAAAGAAAGCCGACCTCTTGAAAAAGTATTCATTGGGATATTCAAATTTATCAATCCGTTATTTGTTGGAGGAACAAACAAATACAAAGGAATCGAAGCAAGCGATATCGCCAAAGCAATGGTAAATAGTGCGAACACACTTAATGAGAAAGTCAAAATATTGCATTGGGAAGAAATGACAACTTTGCTAAAATAAAAATAGCATTATCCGGATTAGAGATAATGCCATTTTTAGATTTTGATACTATATAAATTAATGCGCTTTCATTTTTTCGAAAGTCGTAGTAAGTGATTTTTTTGCTTTGGCAAGAGCACCGCTAAAAGCTTTTTCAAGCGTATCTGCGTGGTCTGTTACGGTTAAGGGTTGTAAGTTGGCAATACGAACTTCGATTACACATTTTTTATCGTTTAAGCTGAATTTCTCTCCGTTTTCATCTCCAAAATGTACTTCAACGCGGGTTATTTTTTCCTCGAAACGAGCTAAGCCTTTTTCTAATTCTTCAGAAAAATAAGTGGCTAATCTTTCGTGTCCTTCGATGTTCTTGTCAGTATTGATTTGAATTTTCATATGGCTTTATATTTAATGATTGTTTCTCAAAGCTATCTTTTTTAGAATGAAAAGCCAAGTGAGTTAATAAAACATTAAGAAAATAATTACGCTTTTTTGTCATTGCGAGGAACGAAGCAATCACAGAAGAAACTCCACAAAGTTCATCTTTTAAGAAATAAAAAAAGTGCCAAGTTTGTCAGGCTGAGCGAAGTCGAAGCCCCCGCAACAACAAGCAAACTAAAATTTGCAACTTTTTAAATCAATAAAGATAACCCGCACAAATCAAAGGTTTATTTGGTATCTTCGCAGTCCTAAAACTTTCAGATTATGACTTCGAAAAAACTTTTGCCCGTGTGGTATGCTGGCGGTATTGGAAACAACTGCAACGCTCTGAAAGGCGTAGGACAGCTAACCCATACGGGTTTTATATTACCTAAACTTTCAGATTATGAGTATCAACACCCTTTCAAAAGAAACCGAATTACGGTTAAACGAATTTTTCAACCAAGCGACTGATCCTAAAAGTTTCGCAAAAGCAATTCGAAAATTAAATTATCTTCTCGCCATTTCGTTAATGCGAGAATGCGAAACCCTGCAAATTGATTCAAAATCAGTTCAAGAAGGTTTTTACTTGCTAAACGAACTAGCCGAAATTTTGAATCCTTATCTGGATGCTAAATAATTTAAAACGACAAAAGCCACTGCGAAGTGGCTTTTTTTATTTTGTGGTTTGGTTTGCTTTTTCTGCCTGCTTTGTGATTACGAAGAATGAGAAATTGCAAAATGTTGTCAGACTGAGCGAAGTCGAAGTCCCGCAATAATTATCAAGCTAAGGGTTTTGTCTTTAATTTAATAACACAGGAATTTAGATTCTTTTAATTTTTAATTTAATTATGTGATCGCAAATATCACATTTTACAAAACTATCATCATCCACTAACATATCTATTTCAATTTCGTAATCACAAACAGGACAATTGTAAATTATATCTATAAGTTTTATAGGCGGATTAAGTACAGTTGGAATGTCAAGTTTTGAATGTTCTACCATAATTATTTTTTTTTAATTAACCTATAGACATTTTTGCAGACTCTTTCCAAAGATAATTTGGCATAGGTTCGTTT
Source organism: Flavobacterium sp. Leaf82 (assembly GCF_001422725.1). Classification (GTDB taxonomy): domain Bacteria; phylum Bacteroidota; class Bacteroidia; order Flavobacteriales; family Flavobacteriaceae; genus Flavobacterium. Next base: position 387,834 of record NZ_LMMA01000001.1, read on the forward strand.
AACTCCCATTTAATATTCATTGGTTTTTGATCTTCATATTCTTTGAAATTGCCTTCTCCAATAAAAACATATCCCATTGTATTTCCCTTTTCATCATTTGCTTTCTCCCTAATGAAAAGTAAAATTTTCTTATGGTTTTCTTGTTGTTTAATATATGATAAACCTCTACCAATGTCGGGTCTTGAGGAATTTTGACTTTGCCAATGAAATAAAGTTTCACTTATTGCATAATCGTCATACATTGTCGTCGGCGAAAAGTTTTCTTCTGATTTTATTAAGTTAATAAAAAGTAGTTCAGTGTTTAAATTAGCATTTTCTGCTACACCTTCTCGACTTGAAGATTTTTTTTCAAAATTACTTAGTCCAAATGCTACTAAAATTTGATCTCTTGTATACCTCGCATGTAATTTTAGTGGTTGATTATATGGTAATTCAATTTCTATTTCCTTGAAATCAATTCTATCAATTAATATTTCTAATACTTCAATAATTTCATCTACCAAAATCTTATTTTCTCCAATTGCTTTAATACTCAATTCTAATGATTTAAATAAACCATGATTTTGCCATACATCATAATGTAACATTAAGAGCATGGTTTTTTGATTCTCATCAAAATCATCAATTCTAATATTAAAACCTTGTTTTGCAATTTCTAAAATGAAATTAAAATAACTTGTTGAACTTGTAGAAAGCCATTTATTACTTATTGCAGAATAAATTTGTTTTTCATTTATACTTTCAAAATCATCAATTATTCCTGCTCGTTGAAGCAATCTTGACCAGCTATATTTTTTGTAGATTGTTTCAATTGGGATATGATAAAATTCAATAAAATTATTTAAGGTTAAAGGTAAATTAGTTTGATGTTGAAAATTTGTAATTTTAGTTGTTAATTGACTTACATTTAGCGATGTAGCTTTTTTAATATTTTCTAGAATTGTCTCTTTTGTTTTTTTCTCCAGAACAATAGAACAACCTAAAGGTAAATGTGGAAAATCATCTTCAATCTCTTTTTGAACCGAGGTTGTTGTTTTACCTATTAAAGCTCTAAATTTACTTTCGAAATCATATTCTGATCTTGAATTCCCAACAAAATCCAAAACAGTTAAACAATCTTTTCCTTCTGCTAAACGCAAACCGCGACCTAATTGCTGAAGAAAAACGGTTAAACTTTCCGTTGGTCTTAAAAACAAAACGGTATCAATTTCAGGAATATCTACACCTTCATTAAAAATGTCAACGACAAATAAATAATTGAATTCTTTTTTCTTGAATTCTTCTCTAATTTTGTCTCTTTCGCTTGCATTTTTAGATGTTAAGTAATTTGCTTTTAATCCTGCTAAATTGAATTTTTCAGTCATAAAAATAGCATGTTCAACCGTTACACAAAAACCGATCGCACGAATATCATGTATGTCATTAAGATATTTATTAAGATTTGTAATTATCTCGCCAACACGAATATTATTTTTAGTATATAAAGCTGTTAATTCGCTTGCGACATATTTACCTTTTTCCCATTTTACATTTGTTAAATCAATACTATCAGTTATTCCAAAATATTGAAATGGACTTAGTAGTTTTTTGTTTAATGCTTCAGGAAGTCTAATTTCTGCTGCAATACGATCACAGAAATCATCTAGGATATTTTCATTATCCATTCTTTCTGGAGTTGCAGTTAGTCCTAATAAAATCTTAGGTTTAAAGTAATTCAGAAAAGGTCTATAACTTGAAGCTGATCCATGGTGCGCTTCATCAAGAATAATGAAGTCGTAATACTCTGGAGAAAGGTTTAAATCTTTTAATCTATTATTTAAAGTTTGTACTGAAACAAAAAGATATTCATTAGAATTTGGTTCAATTCCATCAACCCATAAATCACCAAAGTTATTATCTTTTAAAACACCTTGAAAAGTCGCTTTTGCTTGTTGTAGAATTTCTTTTCTGTGTGCTACAAAAAGAAGCTTAGATGATTTATTATTAGTTCTAAAGTTTTTGTAATCAAATGCAGATATTACTGTTTTTCCTGTTCCAGTTGCAGCTACTAACAGATTTTTATATCTATTATGAACTATTCTTTCAACTTCTAGTTTTTCAAGAATCTCTTTTTGATAAGGAAAAGGTTTGATGTCAAAATAAGCAGTTGTAAAAACATTTTCTTTTGATGATCTACCTTGTTTAAGAGCATTAACTAATTTATCGGAATGAATGTTATTATCATATAATTCAAAGTCTGCATTTTGCCAATATGCTTCAAATGTTTTTTTAAATTTATCAATGATATGCCCAACTTCTTTAGTAGTAACTTTAAGATTCCATTCGAGTCCATCTGTTAAAGCTGAACGAGAAAAATTTGAAGAACCAATATAACCAGTATGAAATCCTGTATTTCTTTGAAACAAATAAGCTTTTGCATGTAAACGCTCATTTCCTGTATTGTATGAAACCTTTACTTCTGTGTTTTCTAATGATGCTAAAAATTCAACTGCTTTCGAATCTGTTGCACCAATATATGTGGTTGTAATTACCCTTAGTTTTCCGCCTCTTTCAGTAAATTCTCTTAATTCACGTTCAAGGATTCGAATACCTTTCCATTTAATAAATGAAACTAATAAATCGATTTTATCTGAAGATAATATCTCTTTTCGTAATTCGCTTTCTAAAGTTGTCCCTGCATTTCCTCCAGTAAAAAGCTCGCTATGAATTAATCTAGTATATGGCGTAATTTCTTTTAAATGTAGATCTAAGTCTTTAAAATGAGCATCGACTTTTGTAAAAACAGCGGTCAATATTTTTCCTTCTGTTTCAATTAAATCACCTTCAAATTCTGCTTTATCTAATTCATCTCTTAAAAATTGAATTATTTTATTCGAAATTTTTATTTGATTGTCAATTAAGTCAATTTCTTTTTGTTTAGGCAAATTTTCTAATGCATATTTGATGACTTTGCCAATATGTTGCGATAATAATTGAGATGCTTCGGCTTTGTCTATTGAAGTTTTTTTTATTTGAAATGTCTCTTTATCTAATTCGTTTATTTTGTAGTTTATCAGCTTGGTAACTAATTCTTCGTATAATCCTTGGTTCATATTTCAAGTTTTAAAAATTCTTCAACGATTGGTAAATCTGCTTCTGCCCAATCAAGGTTTGATAATTGTGATCTTTCTAGTAATCTGTAATCTTTATGTTCTGCTAGTTTGATTTCACCTGAAATATACTGAACTAAGAAAGGAATTAAATTGATTTTAAAAGTACCGTAATCATGAATGTTATTTGATAATTTTTGTAATACTTCGATGTTTATATTTATTTCTTCTTTAATTTCTCTTTTGATACAATCTATTTCACTTTCATTAAATTCTAATTTTCCGCCAGGAAATTCCCATTTCAAAGGTGATTTCATCTTTTCACTTCTTTGCGCTACGAGAATTTTTTTATCTTTTAAAATAATTGCACAAGTAACATTTATGATTTTAGACATTTTTAATAATGCAATAAATGATTTATAAATACTAATTTGATAACGAAGTTTAATATTAGTGAAATATAATCATATTAACTATTCTTCTTACTTTTTTATAGTTTTGAAAATATTATTTACTTGGTTTTGTTTAATTTTTTGGATAAGCGATATTGAAGTAGTTTTCAAAAGCCTCACAAAGTAAGTTTTTGTCTAAATCAAATAATTCTTTCCGAATATTCCAATCTTTGATATTCTCTTCGTCTTGCTCGCAAATTTCTTCACCTTCAAGTTTTCTGGTTAATATATCGCTTAATAAAATATTATCGCAATGAGAATATTTTGGATAGTATTTCTCAATGAATGCCCAATAGTCAAATTTATGTTCATCTTCTTTTTCTTCTTTGTTGTCTTTCTCTCCAGATTCTTTAATTACTTGGAATTCTAACCAACCTATTGCTTCACCAATTCCTTTGTAAAATGCATTTCTTTCTGCCCAAGTTTCGAAAATGTACTTTTTTAAGTTGATGATTTTTTCATAATCATTTAAAGTTTCATTATTATGATATTTCCTTATTTGATCTTTTCCGAAAATTATTTCTGCTAGATATTTCATTTCTTGATAACGGATTTTTTTATTAGTAATCTAAAATCATGATTTCAAATGTACCTGTTAAATGATAATTGACCCGCGTACAATTGACCTCATTAAATAATAGTTTTCAACTTTGATATTAACCGATGATTTCGATTTTCTCCATAAAAAACGCCAATCATTTCTGACTGGCGTTAATTAATATTTTGAAACTTTTCATGAAAACAAAACCCTAGCCATGATGGGAACGGCATCCTTTTGTTGCTTTCTTTAAGCAATAAAAGATATAGTGTACAGCAGGAAATAGCTCCTGGATATTCAAGTTAAAGTATTTTTTAAAACACAAATTTTAAGTTACAAAAGCTCTTCGACTTCGCTCAGAGTGACAAATCTTTGGCGAGTTTCTAATGTGATTCCTCATTCTTCGCAATGACTACTTATCCTTCTTTCCCCATTTAATTTTCATCTTTCCTTCATCATCTAATGCAATTAAATGCAGAACAATTCCGCGGTCGCGAACGGCGTCTCGTTCGGCTTTGGTGGCGAGTTTGATGTCGTTTTTAGAGTTTCGGAGTGGGATTGTGAGCGCGAGATTGGTGCCACGACCAAAGGAATAAATACCTTCGGCATCAAGGTTTAAAACGCTGGAACTAATGGTGAAATTATTAACATCGACTTGTTCTCCGCGTAATTTGAGATTGCCGGATAAATCGCTGAAGGTAATATTCTTGACATCGCGAAACGGAAACGCAAATTTGCCAATTTTTACGATAGGCTCAAAGTCTAACAAAGCGCCCTGATTGACGTTGAAGCTCAGATTGCCGTGCATAGAATTGGTAATTAACGCACCGTTGCTGTTGATGAATCCGGTAACATTTGCCTGACTGCTGAGTTTTCCTTTAATATTATTAGGATTAAAAGACGTCACGCCAAAGTTGTTGAACGACTTTAAGAAACTCGCAATATCAACCCTGTTTACTTGTGCGTTCGAACTAAAAGCAAAGTTTTTTCCGCTTGGTTTTACTTCGCTGTTAAACGTGATGCTTCCGCCGGAAGTTTGCAGTGAACCATTTTTTATGACCAATCTCGAATCGATCATTTGTACGGTTGCGGTAGTATTTGTTGCGGTTAATTTGTTGTAACTAATTTTATCTGCTTTAATGTCGATTACTACGGCACATTTGTCGATTGCGGTTCGTATTTGGTTCGATATCGAGGTTCTTTTATTGGTTTTGGCAATGGCTTTGCTTTTTTGCGAAGTGGCTAAAACGCCCAGAAATTGTTTGAGATCGATGTAAGGAGAATAGATTTTCCAGTTTACGATCATTTTTTCGGGTGCATCATAATATAGGTTCAGGAAATTGTCGATTTTGCCTTCGATTAAAATGGTGTTTTTTAGGTGTTTGTAAGTAATTTGTTTGATCAGTAAAGCTTTCTCGGTAAAATCAAGATGAATATTGGTTTTTACGGCACGAACATTTTTCGGGATATAATGAAACGAAGCGTCATCAACATCTATTTTGCCTATAAATCGAGGTTTTGTAATGTACAAATCGACAATATCAAACTGAAATTTCAGGTTTGCTTTTGCATGTCCGTCTGTAAACTGAATCCATTTGTCGTTGCTGATTTCGTTGAGTCTTTCGATATCAAAATCTGAACTCACGTTTCCGGTGGCGACTGGTTTCTCCAGATTATTGATAGACAATTGCGGAATCGTAAGCGGAATATTCTCGTATTCGCCCGCAAATTGGGTTAATATAATTGCCGAATTGGCGTCGTTATAACCGTCTTTTAATTTAAAATTATTGGTAAAGATTCCTTTAAAATTGCATTTTTTAATTAATCCGTCCGGAATACTCAATTCGTTGTCTTTTATAATCGCCTGAACTACAATTCTGGGATCTCCTTCGGCATTAAAATCGCCTTTTATATCGCAATTTACATCGATTGGTTTACTTAGATTAAAGCGATTTAGTTTAGAACTAATATTTGCCGATAATACATTCGATGCATTTTGCCATAAAATAGTTGTCCCAATGTTGATTCCGAAAAGGGCATTTCCTTTGGATAAATTAAAAAAAGCAATAATGTCAAAACCGTCTGTTCCTATTTTTAGGTTTTTGGTTACAACATCAATTCGTTCTTTTTCGGATCCGTATGAAACATTAAAAGTTCCTGTAAGTTCCTTTTCTTTTGCAAAACTTCCGTGTACGGTATTAAAGGCTAAACTCTTGATTTTTGTATCCAGAAAAACATCGGTTTGCCAATTATCGCCATCATAATCTACTTTGGTTTTTAAACTCGCGACATCAAAATCAAATAATTTATGACCAAGGCGATTGTCTAAAATAAAATGCACATTGTTAAGGTCGACCTGATCGATTGTAGTTTCTCTATCTGATTTATTTTCGGGTGTTTTTTTCTTTTTTGGTTTAAAGATATCAGCGTTCGAGTAACCGTCTTCGGCTTTATAAACATAAATGTTGGCGTCGTTAATCAGGATTTTATGAATGTTGATTTCGTTTTGTAATAGGTTCCACACGTTTAAACGCACTTCAATTTCTTTGGCATTTAATAAAGTATGTTTGTGCATTGCCCATTGATTGTCTTTGAGTTCGACATCTTTTAAGGCTAAAGTAAAGTTGGGGAAACCGGTTAGAAACTTATAATGAAAATCGCCAACATGAAATTTTCCGTTGATGTTTTCATTAATCTTCGTATTGATCTTGGCGATGATTTCGGTTTTATTTTGGTTAAAATAAATCGACAATCCTCCACAAGCAATTAATAGTAATGTAATGAGCCCTAATATGATAAAGCCAAAACGCTTGGCATATTTTTTAAAACGAACAGATTGAAAGAAGTTTTTTATATGGAGTAAAGTTGTTGTCATCTCGAAGAATTTTCTGGATCATTAAAGATAAGGTAAAAAAATGACGTTATTTTAAAAAGATGACCTTCAGTATATTGTAGGTTAAAGCTTATAATTTTAAAACATGGGAATCATATAATAAATGACAATGCATTTATAATTAAAACTAATTTAAGAATGGTGTTTGATTAGTATTTAATTTTTAAATTTGTAGTCTAGTTTGAAACGAACAATTCAGACAATAATTTTAAAAGACAAAAAATTATGGCATTAGCAATAACAGATGCTACTTTTGATGAAGTAGTTTTGAAATCAGATAAACCAGTAATGGTAGATTTTTGGGCAGCATGGTGCGGTCCTTGTAGAATGGTTGGTCCAATCATTGACCAAATCAGCGAAGAATACGCAGGTAAAGTTGTCGTTGGTAAAGTTGATGTAGATGCTAACCAGGAATTCGCTGCAAAATATGGTGTGCGTAACATACCAACCGTGTTGGTTTTTCATAACGGTGAAGTAGTAGGAAAACAAGTAGGAGTTGCTCCGAAACAAACCTACGCAGATAGTTTAGACGCTTTGTTGTAATCGTAAGATTATGATTTATATAAAAGAGGTTTGGCGAAAGTCAAGCCTTTTTTATTTGTGTTTTTTTGCCACAGATTAACACAGATTAAAAAGGATTTTTTTGCCAGGGATTTCACGAATTAGCACTAATTATTTATTTTGGATAATGCTTAAAAAAGGTTGCCACAGATTAAATAGATTCTCACAGATTATAAAATCATTTTAATCCTTTTAATCTGTGGCAAAAAAATGAGTTTAATTCGTGCTAATTCGTGAAATTAGTGGCGAACTATTTTAAGAATGTAATTGTAAAGGTTGTTCCTGAATCTTGCTGAGAATTGACTTCGATTTTGCAGTTTATGGCGGTTGCCAAATCTCTAATTAAGTGTAATCCTAAACCGGATTTGATACCTATTACTTCTGAGTCGTCGTATAAGGCTTTAAATTGTTCCTGAGTTCCGCCGGGACCGTTATCTGAAATGGCGAGATATTGAACTTCGTTTTCCTGCCATGCTCTCCAGATTATTTTTCCGTTTGTGGTTTTGTCGAGGGCTTTTATAGCGTTTCCGGTTAGGTTTCTGATGATGGTTTTGAGGTAATTTTCATCGGTGTTTAAGATTAGGTTTTCCGGGTTTTCGAATGAAATTTGAATGCTTTCAATACCTGAAAAATGATTCTTCATTTCCTTAAAAATAACATCTACAGCAATTTCTTTAAAATGAGGTTTAAAGTTTTCCATTTGTCCTTTGCTCCACAACAAAATATCTTCCATAGATGATAATAGATTTTCTGCTCCGGTGATAACTTTGGTTTGCATTCGTGCAGCCATTTCTTCATCAATAAGTTCAGGGCTTTCTTTTTGAAGATGTAAAAAGTGGATTAAATTCGAAACGGGACTTCTTAAATCATGATTCAAAATACTAAAGAAACGTGCTTTTATTTTGTTGGCTTCATCCAATTCCTGATTCAAAAGCTGTAATTTCTCATTGGTTTTTTTGCGGTTTTGATTTTGTTTGAATAACAATAAAACGATAATCCCCACGAGAATTAAACCCGAAATTAGAAAAATACGCTGTTTTTTGGCTTCGTCAATCTGAATGTTTTTAAGCGTGTTTTGAGTCGAAAGATTCTTGATTTCCTGTCCTTTTGTTTTATTTTGGTAGCGCGCCTCGGCATTGGCAATGTTTTGTTTCGCCGATTCCTGCATCATTTCATCATTCGATTTACTGTAGATTTCGTTATAATAAAATGCGTCTTTCCAAAGTCCTAATGCGGCATAACTTTGAGATAGTTTTTTGTTGATGTTTACAAACGATTCTTTGTCGTAAGTCAGTGCATTTTTTGAAGCTTTTTTTAAGGTTTCGATGGCTTTTTTGTAATCTCCTTTTTCATATAAAACCCTTCCCATTATGGCATTAGCTTCCATAATAATATCTTCGTCATTTGATTTTTGTGCCAATAAAACTGCTTTTTTTGCATAACTAAATGCCGTGTTTGTTTTGCCTGCATTCGCATAATATTCAGATACGCTTCTGTTAGCGAAACTTAGATTGAGAAATAAAGAATCTTTTCTGGAAGGATACGTATATATTAAAGTGTAATATTTTTGAATGCTGTCAATATTTTTTAAAGGAACAAAACATTGTAAATAATAATTGCAGGAAAAAGCACTGACATAAGGCGAAGTTTTGATATAAGGTTGGGCATAATTAAGATATTCAATGGCTTTATTGTATTGTTTCATTTTGGTGTACGCCGCCGCAATCTGACTGTACGATACACCAATGGTTTCGTCGTTTGCTACCGTTTTTTTTAGCAGTTTTTTGTAGTTGATAGCTTTTAGCTGATAACTAATAAAGGTTTCATATTGTGCATTATCGAGATAATATTCGCCAAGACTTCCGTAAAGGACAGATTTAGTGTAAGTGCTTTTTGTAGTGTCAAGAACTTGTTTGACATATGCTATTAATTTTTTTCTTTTTAAAGTTTCGTTCAGCGCATAATAGGCATAACTAAGGCGCATCAAAGCCGAAGTTTCGTTTTTAAGATGTCTGGCTTTTTGTGCATATTTTAAGGCAAACTCATAATTGATCGATGCCTCTTTGGTCTGATTATTATTGAATTCGTATGCTTTTCCTTTTAAAAAATAAAACCTTGATTTGTAGGCGAGATGATCTTTAGACAGTTCGATTCCTTTTTGTGCGGCAACGATTAGTTTGGGATAATCTTCGGCATCTAATATTTCGTTGGTGTATTTTAGCCAGGCTTTTAGTTTTTCTGGTTGGGTTTTATACTTTGCTAAAATAGGTTCCTGCTGCGCAAAAGCAGTTAGATTGATGAATAACAAAAACAAAAACCGCATTTTTCTCATGAAAACAGGTTTAAGTTGTCTTTATAACTTCTTCCTACCGGAATAGCAACATTATTATTTAAAATAATTTCGGTTGAATTAATCTTCTGAATAAACTGTTTCTGAACGGCATAACTTCTATGAATCCTGATAAAAGATTGAAAATGTTCTTCTTTCAATAAATTACCAATACTCGATAAAACGCAATGTCTTTTTTTGTCGGTTATTACAAGCGTATAATCTTTTAGTGCTTCGAGATATAGAATTTCGTGCAATTTGACTTTTGTTTGTTCGTGACCTTCTTTTATATAAATAGTGTCACCGCCAATACTGGCTTCAAAAAGAGAAGCTTTGAGTTTGATCTCCATAAATTCCTCAATTCTGCTTACGGTTTGTGTAAACCGATCCAGTTTTAGAGGTTTTACGATAAAATCAAGCGTTTCTATTTGAAAACTTTCTACAGCATGTTCAGGATGTGCGGTTATAAAAATACAAACCGGAATCTCTAATGCTTTTTTTCTAAAGTCAATTCCGTTTAAACCCGGCATATCAATATCCAGAAACAAGATATCGACTTTTTGTTCTTCGATAAACGGAAGGGCATCTTCTGCCGATTCAAAAACAGCTAAAATATCCAGAACAGGAAACTTTTTGGCAAACGATACTACCGTAAGCCTGTCTATTTCGTCGTCATCAACAATAATACAAGTGTATTTTTTGGTCATTTAGCTAGAATTTATGTCGTCTGTCTATTTAAAATGTTGTTCGTCTATTGGTGGTTTTTCTGCACATTTTAATCCTGCAACTTTGTCTCGTAATTCAATCATCACATAAAAGAAACACTTTTTTTACCAATTGATTGTTGCAAAAATAATGTTATTGAATTAAATACGAATCATTTAGCCAAAATTTTAAAACCAAATTATTATGAAATTTTCAAAAACAATTTTTACCCTTTTATTAGTAGCAATTTCTACAATTTCATGCAGCAGTGATGACGGAAGTAACGGAATCGATGGAACAAACGGAACTAATGGACTTGATGGAAAAACCGGAGCAACCGGACCGGCAGGAACAGCAAATGTTATTTATAGTGCATGGTTGACAGCGCCCGCAGCAGTTGCAGAAACAATAGACGGAACTTCAGGAATGTCAACAAGTATAAATGCCCCGGAATTGTCAGAAGATATCCTTGCAAAAGGAACGATACTGGTTTATGTGTCGTTTGGTACAGGTACTTATACACTGCCTTACACATCAACAGCCGGAGGATTTGTTAATACGATTACGGCTATTTCTACAGCAAAGAAAATCAAATTATTCAGATTTAGACATGATGCGGGAGGAACTGTAAATCTTCCCACATCACTTTCCTGGCGCTATATTTTGATTCCCGGAGGTGTTGCCGCTACAACAAAAACAGCAAAAGCTGATTATTCGAAATTGAGTTACGAAGAAGCTTGTGCACGTTTTAATATTCAGCCTTAATTTTTAGAGAGAAATCAAAAAACCGAATAATTAAGATCATTATGAAGACTTTAAAAACCATTTTCACCATTTTATCAGTTGCATTATTAACCATTTCCTGCAACAGCGATGATGACAAAGAAGATTCAGTAAAATATAACGAAGAAAATCCTCTTGATGCTTATATGGCAGGTTCAGGATTTAGCCAGAAAGCAGTTGATGTAAAAAACTCAGGAATTTACGAATACGGGTTTAGCTTTAAGCCTACAGTTACCGGAAAAATAAATGCTTTAATAGTAAAAATTCCGGATGTAAATGCTGCTTTAAGAATCACTTTATGGGATGCGACGACGAAAAAAGTTATAAAATCAGAAACGGTAAATGTAGCCACAGCAAATGTTACGGTAGAAAAAACAATCGCTTCGATTGCACTTACAAAAGACAAGGAATACTTTTTTACCGTAAACAGCGACGACTGGATTAACAGAACAAAAACTGACGGATCAGCAACTACTTATCCTATTGTAGCCGGAAATATTACCATAACCGGATATGCATATATTTCGAGTACCGCTGCAGAAACTATTTTCCCAACGAATGCACGCAATACGTATTATGCGGGAGATATTACTTTTAAATTTCAACGAACTGAATAATTTTATTTTGGATAGTGAGAATTAGTATTTTTTAAAAAGGTCTGGCAATCGTCAGGCTTTTTTTGTTCAGACCTAACAGGTTTTTAAAACCTGTTAGGTCTTTTTTTAAAATAAGGCATAAAAATTCGTGAAATTCAATTTTAAACATAAAGTGATTCGTGCTAATTCGTGAAATTCGTGGCAAACTTTCAATAAAACCGATCCTTTTTTTTATTTTTACGAATCTAACATTCCTTTAAAAATGAAAATTTTCTACAGCTTTCTTTGTGTTCTTGCATTTACTACAATTGGTTTTTCTCAATCGAAACAAAAAGAAAATCTTGTTTTAGAAAATGGCGTTTCAGAACAAATGGCGCACTTTCGAAAAAAACAGATTTCAGAGGTTACGTATGGGCTTTCTTTTGAGATTCCGCAGCAAAAACAGCAGGAAATCAATTCAAATCTTGCTTTGAATTTGACGATTTCTGATTTGAGTGAGCCTTTATATTTAGATTTTAAAGAGAAGTCTTCAAACATAAAATCGATTCAGGTTAATGCTAAAAGTATTGCTATTGTTCATGAAAAAGGGCATATTGTTATTGCTGCAAAAGATTTGATTCAGGGAAAAAACACCATTGCCATTTCGTTTACAGCAGGAAATTTATCCTTAAATAGAAATGATGATTTCTTATACACTTTATTAGTTCCGGATCGTGCGAGTACCTTATTTCCTTGTTTTGATCAGCCGGATATTAAAGCAACTTATAACTTGAGTTTAACAGTTCCTAAAGACTGGACGGTTTTGGCTGGAGCCGATGTAAAAGAAAAAGTAGAAAAAGGAGATTTTACAGCTTATAGTTTTGGAGAATCAGACAAAATGAGCACGTATTTGTTTTCATTCGTTGCCGGCAAATTTAAAACGGTAACACAAAAACCAGGAAATAGAGAAATGACGATGTTATATCGCGAAAACAATGCTGAAAAACTTCGCATGAGTACCGATACGATTTTTAATTTGCACCAACAATCAGTAGACTTTTTAGAAAAATATACCAATTATCCGTTTCCGTTTCAGAAGTTGGATTTTGCTTCGATTCCGGTTTTTCAATATGGCGGAATGGAACATGTTGGCGCGATTCAGTACAGAGAATCGACTTTATTTCTTGATAATAGTTCAACCGACAGCGAGAAATTAGATCGCGCCAAATTGATTGCGCATGAAACCTCACACATGTGGTTTGGTGATTTAGTGACTATGAAATGGTTTGATGATGTCTGGATGAAAGAAGTGTTTGCGAATTTTATGGCAGACAAAATCATGAATCCAATTTTCCCGAAAGTCAATCATAATCTGCAGTTTTTATCGGCACATTATTCTAACGCTTACGCGGAAGATCGTTCGTTAGGCACACATCCGATAAAACAACATTTAGCAAATCTAAAAGATGCAGGTTCGCTTTACGGAGCCATTATTTATAATAAAGCGCCTATTATGATGCGCCAATTAGAAGCTTCGATGGGAAAAGAAGCTTTCCAGAAAGGAATTGAAAAATACATTAAAAAATACGCCAACGACAACGCAGATTGGAATAATCTGGTAGAAATCCTGGATGCAGAAACGCCGCTTGATATGCAAAAATGGAGTGAGGTTTGGGTGAATAAATCCGGAAGGGCAATTTTCTCTGATAAGATTGAATACGATGCTAAAAACCGAATTTCGTCGTTTGAAATAAGCCAACAAGCCGAAGATAAATCGGCCAATGTATGGCCTCAAATTTTTGAGATTGGTTTGGTTTATAAGGATCAGGTTAAAGTGATTACGGTCAATATAAAAGACAAAAATCTAGTCGTAAAAGAAGCAATTGGACTTGAAAAACCTATTGCAGTTATTTATAATTATAATGGTTTTGGTTACGGTGTTTTTCCGCTTGACGGAAATAATATTGAAGCTGTTTTATCTTTGAAAGATGAGGTTGCCAGAGCTTCAGCCTATATTAATATTTATGAAAATACCTTAACGGGAAATGTTGCACCAAAGAAAGCATTTGATTGTTTTATAAAAGGAATTCAGCAGGAAGAAAATGAGTTGGTTTTAAAGATAATTACCAATCAAACCAGTAATGTCTTTTGGAAATTTTTAACCGAAAAACAACAAACCAAAGCGCAAAAACAATTAGAAGAAGTTTTGTACAAACGTTTGCAAGCCAATTTGCCAAGCAATATCAAAAAGACTTTGTTTAATTTGTTCAGTTCGATTGCGTATTCAAATTCGGCTAAAGCCAAATTATATGCGTTATGGAATAAAGAAAAAGTGATTCCAAGCTTGAAATTAAACGAAGACGATTACACGAATATGGCAATGAATTTAGCTATATTTAAACATGAAAAGGCAGATGAAATCTTAAATAAAGCCAGAACAACCATCACAAATCCTGACAAACAAAAGCGATTTGAGTTTTTGCTTCCGTCATTATCGAAGGATGAAATGGTTCGTGATGCGTTTGTAAAATCGTTGAAAGACGATGAAAACAGAGAAAAAGAATCGTGGGTTGCTTTAGGTTTAGCGAATATTCATCATCCGTTACGTCAGGAAAGTGCTCAAAAGTATATCAGGTTTTCGTTAGATTTGGTTGAGGAAATTCAGCGAACAGGAGATATTTTCTTCCCGAAAGACTGGCTTAATAATACCATTGGAAAATACTCGTCGAAATATGCTTATGATGAAGTACAGCGATTCTTAAAAGAAAACCCTAATTTTAGTCCCATATTAAAACGAAAATTATTGCAGGCGACAGACGGTTTATACCGCGCACAAAATATTAAAAAAGAAACCGAATGAAAATCGAATCGGAAATAGAGAAAGTCTCCAGTTTTCAGCATCTCGAAATGTTGGCAAATCAGGTTGTAGAAGGTTTTATATCCGGAATGCACAAGAGTCCGTTTCATGGATTTTCGGCTGAATTTGCAGAGCATAAAGTGTATAATGCAGGAGAAAGCACGAAACATATCGATTGGAAATTATTTGCCAAAACAGATCGTTTATACACGAAACGTTATGAGGAAGAAACCAATTTACGTTGCCATCTTATTGTCGATAATTCGTCATCAATGCATTATCCTGAACTAAAATCAGGTCAGCCTTTTTATGAAAAGAAGATTGGTTTTGCGGTTTTGGCTTCGGCAGTTTTAATGAATATCTTAAAGAAACAGCGTGATGCCGTAGGTTTAAGTGTTTTCTCAGACAGTTACGAATATTACGCTCCCGAAAAAGGAAGTGATCGCCACCATAGAATGCTGCTGAATAAATTAGAGCAATTATTAGAAAAGCCAAAAGTCAAAAAAACAACAGACACGATTACATATTTGCATCAAATTGCAGAGAAAATGCATCGCCGTTCGATGATTATCCTTTTTACAGATATGTTTCAGTCAGAAGACGATGAAAAGCTTTTTAGTGCCTTACAACATCTTAAACACAACAAACACAAAGTAGTTTTGTTTCATGTGGTTGATAATGAAACAGAGCTTAAATTTGACTTTGATAATACGCCAAGAAAGTTTATTGACTTAGAATCAGGCGAAGAAGTATCGATTTTTGCCGATAATGTAAAAGTAGAGTATGAAAAGAGGGCAGAAGCTTATTTTAAAAACCTGGCTTTAACGTGTGCAAAAAACCAAATTAAGTACGTTCCGGTGAATGTTGGCGATAATTTTGAAAAAATATTGACTACTTATTTAGTTGAAAAACAAAACTTTGGCTAACGATTTGAAAATATATTTAATTTTTTTTATCAAAACGCTTGCAGAAATGAAATTCTGTACTATCTTTGCAACCGCAATAACGCAGAGGTTTGGTAGTTCAGTTGGTTAGAATACATGCCTGTCACGCATGGGGTCGCGGGTTCGAGTCCCGTCCAGACCGCAATATTGGGAAAAGCCTTTCTTAACGGAAAGGCTTTTTTGCCCAAATACGGTATCTAAGATTAGTTGTGTTGTTTTGCTACGACTTTGTAACTCGTAGCTGGTTTAGTAGTTAGACCAATGAAAAGCTTTCCACTTTTGTGGATGGCTTTTTTGATTTACGACACTTTTGGTTTAACGCAAAGAGCGCTAAGATTTACGCAAAGTCCGCAAAGTTTTTTATAAGCTTTGCGGATTTTTTTTGGTTTTATACTAAGTGTAGTTTGTCATTTCGACCGAAGGAAGAAATCACACAAGAAACTCCGTAAAGTATATTTTCAATCTATCTCGATCAACTAGGGTGATTTCTCACTTCGATCGAAATGACAAGATTGTAAATCGTGTTATATTTCAATTATAGCCCAAGGTTTCAACCTTGGGAAAACGGATGATTGTAATTGTGAAAAATGTTTTTCGTCCCAATCGTTGAAACCATTGACAATGTTTTAAAAAAGATGTTATTATTTGTGTGAAAATAATTAATAAAAAAGATGAACTTTGAGAAAGCAGCCAAGATTTGATTAGAATTTTTAATTTTTATGCTTTGGAATTTATTTAAAATCAGTTCATTAAAAAATTCTCAATTTTTATTCCTAAAAACCCTTGTATAATCCAACTTCTGTTGTATTTTTGCACTCACAATAACGCAGTTGGTTTGGTAGTTCAGTTGGTTAGAATACATGCCTGTCACGCATGGGGTCGCGGGTTCGAGTCCCGTCCAGACCGCAATATTGGAAGAAGCCTTTCTTAACGGAAAGGCTTTTTTGTTTTTATAGCTATTTGAAGTTTAACCGCAAAGAGCGCTAAGATTTAATTTACTTTACGCATAGAAAATACAAAGTTCGCAAAGCTAGATCAACACAAAGCTTTGCGAACTTTGTGTTTTCTAAAAAGCATACTTTGAAAAACTTTGCGGACTTTGCGGTTAAATCACCGCTATTTTAAACCTCAAACTATTTATTTCTTCTTATATTTATATGTCACTATTACTTCAATGGAACATTCCGGTCAGAAACTAGATAAGTATTACATCAAAAAAGTAGATGCTGATAAAAAAAGCATTTATTGTCACCACGATTTAATGGGAGAATTGTTTGTGCCTACACATAAACACGACAAAGCGCAATTATTATATGCCGAAGGCGATGTGGTTTTTGTAACAACAGAAACGAAAACTTACTTTTTGCCGGCAAGACATTTTATCTGGATCCCAAGTGGTGTTGCGCACAGCATCGAACCCAAATCTGAAAGTGTGACAATGCGAAATTTATATTTTCCGGTTGAAAAAGACGAAGACGTTTTTTATAAAAGTGAAGGTATTTATCCGGTCAATAATTTATTGTTGCAAATGATGCTTTTTACGAATAGGTGGAATGGCGATCTTAAAAAAGGAAGTCCGAATTTTGCGATTGCTAAAGCGATTAAGGCAATATTACCTCAAATTTGCCTGACCAATTTGCCTTTAGAATTACCACAACCAAAAGACCCGCGTTTGGGTAAAATTTTAAGACATATCGAGAATAATTTGGGTGAAACTATTTTGTTTGCTGAGGTTGCGCATGAATTTGGATATAGCGAACGATCTCTATATCGCTTGTTTCAAAAAGATCTTAAAATGTCTTTTATTCAATATTATACTATTCGAAGAATTTTAAAAGCGATTGAACTTTTGCTTGACAGAAAACTTTCGGTCAAAGAAGTTGCGCAGGAAGTAGGATATAGTAGTGTACCAACGTTTAGTAATACTTTCTTTAAATTTCTGGGACAAAGACCTTCTGATTACTTAAATGGAGAAGATATCTTGAGAACTAAATAGAAAGTTTTTTGCCCACGGATTTTACTGATTTAAACAGATTTCCACCAGTTTATTTTATAATATCTGTAAAATCAGCTTTAATTTTTTTTAAATCTGCGTGAAACCCCAATTTATATAATTTTTTACAACTTATTGTTTTTCAATGTTTTAATATATCGTTTTCGGGAAATAAAATTTTAACATTTGTCCGAAATGAATATGTTATTGACTTTTTAGAATTATCAGTCAATGAAAAAATGCAGGAACTTTGCAGTATTAAAATATTTATATATTCATGTTCCTTAAAACAACAAATTCTACAGAAGATTGTTTTCTCAAAACCGTGTTGATATTTCTAATCATATTAACATTCAGTAATTTACAGGCTCAGGAAATTCATTCGGTTTCGTTAAGCGAAGCGGTGAAACTGGCTAAAGAAAACAATAAAAAAATCCTTAGATCTCAGTTAGAGACTACGCTCTCTGAGCAAAATATCAAAGAAAGAAAAGAACTCCGTTTGCCGGATATCGAATTAAACGGTGAATATTCCAGAATTACCAATATTACGGAATTTAAAGGAAATGGTTTCCTGAATGGAAAAGAGGTCACGAAAGCAATTCCTGAAATTTACGAGGTCAACTCGACTTTTAAAATGCCAATTTATGCCGGTAATAAGATCAACAACGCCATTAAAATTGCCAATCAGGAAAACGAAATTGCCAAAATAAAAACCGAAAAGACTCAAAATGATATCGAGCTTGAAGTTGTGGCCAATTATTTGGCGATTTATAAAATGATGGAACTTCAGAAGATTTTTGATGAAAACATTAAAGAAGAAAAAAGCCGATTAAAAGAAGTTCAGTCGTTGCAAAAACACGGAACAGTAACCAAAAACGAAGTGATTAGAGCCGAGTTGCAGCTTTCTGATCGTGAATTGAGCGCTTTGACGAATTCAAAAAACATAAAAATCGCGCTGCATGATTTAAAAACTCTGATTCAGATTCCGGAAAATGAAGAAGTGGCAATTGATACAACGGCTAATATCGATGAAATGAAAGGTCTGGATCCGTATGATTATTATTTAGAAAAAGCTTTTCAGAATGAAGAAATGCGAATGGCCAGTCAGGAGTTGAACATCAAGAAAACAGAACTAAAACTGGTTAAAGCCAATTATCTGCCAACGGTAAATTTCTTCGGGAATTATGGATTTTATTACCCGAACTATAAATTCTTTCCGCCAAATCCATACTTGTATACTTTAGGGCAAATTGGTATTGAAGCGCATTTTGATCTTTCGGCTTTATATAAAAACAAAACCAAAGTAGAACAGGCGAATACCAAAATCGAATGGCAGAAAATGCAAACCGAAATTGTAAAAGATGAAATTCAGGATAAGCTTTTTAAAGACCATACGCAATATCAGGAAATCCTCGAGAAGTTTGTGGTTGTAGACAAAGCGTTGGATCTGGCCAATGAAAATTACCGAATCGTAAAGCTGAAATACTTAAACCAATTGGTTTTAATAACAGAAATGGTCGATGCTGATAATGCTTTGCTACAGGCGAAATACAACAAAATATCGACAAGATTAGATGCGATCTTAAAACATTACGAATTGCTGCATACTGCGGGGATAATGCCGGATCAGATTTAGAAGTCTAGAAGGAAGAGAATAGAGGCAAGAAGCTAGAAGCAAGAGAATAGATTTTAGAAAATAGAACAAAGAAAATAGATATAAAGTATATGGTTAAGATAAAAAATGAAACTAGAAGAGACAGAACGTTTCATATATTAATAACAATTATCGCTTGCATATTGGTAGCAAGCGGGATCATTTTGGGAATTTGGTTTTATGTGTTTAACAGAAATCACGAAGAAACCAATGACGCTCAGGTAGAACAATATGTAACGCCTATTATGTCGAGAATTACAGGTTATGTACAAGAAGTTCGTTTTGAAGAAAATCAGTTTGTGCATAAAGGAGATACTTTGGTAATTATTGATAACAGAGAGTATCAGTCAAAATTGAATGTGGCTCTTGCCGATGTTCAAAGTGCAAAACAAAGCAGCGTTGTGGCCGAGAAAAATGTAGCTACAACTGCAAGTTCAACTGCAATTGGAGAATCACAATTGGCTGCTGCTAAAACCAACCTTTGGAAATCGAAATTAGAATACGACAGATACAAAGCTTTGGTAAAAGACGAAGCAGCGACTTCGCAACAATTAGAAAAAGTAAAAGCCGATTATGAATCAGCGCAAGCTCATTTTCAGGAAATGCAAGACAGAATTCAGTCTTCAAATTTGAGCACTTCGCAAGCGGAGGCAAATGTTCCTGCAACGCAAACTAATATTGCTTCAAAACAAGCTGTTGCAGATAATGCAGCATTGTTTCTTTCGTACACCATAATTACCGCGCCTTATGATGGCTGGGTAGCCAAAAGAACGATTCAGCCGGGACAAATGGTAAAAGAAGGTCAATCATTGCTTTCGATAGTAAGTAAAGAAAAATGGATTACGGCCAATTTTAAAGAAACGCAATTGCAATATTTAACCGTAGGACAGGAAGTAAAAATTCAGGCCGACGCTATAAATGGCAAAGAATTTACAGGAATTGTAATGTCATTATCTCCGGCAAGTGGCGCGAGATTTTCGTTATTGCCTCCGGATAATGCAACAGGAAACTTCGTGAAAATCGAACAAAGAATCCCGGTTCGTATTCAGTTAAAAGATGCCGATAAACAAGCTGATTTTTTAAGAGCCGGAATGAATATTACCGTTATTGCCGAGCACAAATAAAATGGAAGATAAAAGTATTTTTAAATCTTGGGTTCCCAAATGGGCAATCATTATTATTTTGTTTGTCTGTTTGCTACATTCCATGATTTTATTGGGAGTTTACACTTCAAACGTAACCTATGCGGCAAGTTTTCTTGACATTGAGCCAGAAGATTTGCAGTTTGCAATGTGCGTTACCTACGGAACTTTGCTGGCAACGATTTTGATCGAAAGTAGATTTTCGAGTTTTTTTCCGGCAAAAAATTACCTCATGGCGGTCTATTCCGTAATCGGGATTACTATTATTTCATCGGCGTATATTACTAATTTTTATCTTTTTTTATTGCTAAGAGTTGCCGAGGGAATCCTGATGGCGCTTCCGGTAATCACAATCAGGCAATTATTGATAGAACAGTTCAATTCTAAAAACGCCATCATAATAGGTTTTTCATTCTACTACGGTTCGTTATTATTATCAACGCCGTTTATTATGAATATTGCCGTTTGGTTTCTGGATCATTACGACTGGAAATACATGTTGTATGTATCAGGCGGACTTCAGGTTTTAAACGTCTTTTTGATCCTGATCACTTTTCGCGGACACAGAATTAACAAGAAAATCCCTTTGTATCAAATCGACTGGATCAGTTATATATTGGTTTTAACAGCGATTCTCTGTGGCGCTTACTTTTTTGTGTATGCCGAAAAAAAATATTGGTTCGAGTCTTCGCACATGGTTTTAATGCTCATGATTGCCCTGATTACAGGAGGGTTATTCATCTTTAAAGAACTCTTGGTAAAAAGACCCACTTTTGATTTCGAAGTCTTTAAATACGCCAATCTCCGAATCGGATTTTTATTATTTTTTCTCTTTTATATCAGTAGAGCAACGCTCAGTCTTTGTCACTCGGCAATGTTCTCGATCTGGAACTGGGATCCGTCCCGAGTTGCCGGAGTACAATACATCAACGGATTAGGAAACGTAATAGGATTAATTTTAGCCGCTTTTTTTCTCATGAAATCCGTTTCGACGAAAATCATTTTTATAATTGGTTTTTCGCTTATTGCGTTATTTCATTTTTGGTTTACGTTTCTTTTTGTGCCCGATGTAGCATTGTCAGATATTATCATTCCGTATGTTTTACAAGGAATCGGTGTTGGATTTTTATTTGTGCCTTTAATATTATTTACTACATCATCTGTTCCGGCAAAAATGGCAGTTTCTTCGGGAATTGTTGGCGTTTCCGGACGTTTTTGGGGAAGCACAATTGGATTTTGTGTGATGCAGAATGCGATGGTTTTTCTAAATAAAAAACACTTTCTGAAACTTTGCCAATTTGTAACCGGCGATAATCCCGAAGCACAGCAAACAATCGCTTCAACAGCGCAGAGTTTTATGGCCAAAGGATATTCGGCAGATAATGCGAATACTTTGGCTCTCAAAAAACTTTTTGGAACCATCACCAAACAATCAACTTTATTGGCCGATATGGAAATTTATACCATCGTAGGTTACGGTCTTGTGGTTTTGATTATTCTCATTGCATGTAATCAGCATTTGAGACAAACAATGACTTTGGTTAAAAGTAAAATTTGGATTGGGTAAAGGTTTTTGTTTCAGGTTTCAAGTTTCAGGTTAAAGGTTGATCGCGCAGAGTTTTTGTTGTCAATCTTTGTCGGTTTTAATCTCGCGAAGTCGCAGAGTTTTTATTTTTAAAGCCACAGATTAATAAGATTTTAAGGATTTTTTTCTCGCAGATTTGGCAGATTGAGCAGATTTAATTTTAATAATTATCTGCGTTTATCTGCTTAAATTTTTTTAAATCTGCGTGAAACAAAAACTTTGCGACTCTGCGACTTTGCGAGATTCTATAAAAAATCCTCCGCAGAAAAACTTATCTTGCAATCGTTAAAAAACAAAATACAATGAAGCAGCAATGTGTTATTTTTGATATGGATGGAGTGATTTCTCACACGAATCCGCATCATGTGAAGGCTTTCGAGGCGTTTTTCGATAAATATCAAATTCCCTATACTAATGAAGAATTTGAAGAACATATGTACGGAAAACACAATAGTTATATTATGACGCATTTCTTCAAGTGCCCAATTGCTGGAGAAGAACTTATAAAACTTGAAGACGAAAAAGAAGCAATGTTTCGCGAAATTTACAAAGACAAAGTCGATACGATTCCGCATTATTTGGACTTTTTAAGCGAGTTGAAATCTCGAGGATTTAAAACTGCTGTTGCAACATCGGCGCCACGTGCGAATCTTGATTTGATTATAAGCACCTTAAAAATAGCTGACAAAATGGATTCTATGATGTCAAGCGAAGACGTAACGTTTCATAAACCGAATCCCGAAGTATATCTAAAATCTGCAGAACGTGTTGGAGTTTCTCCGTCGGATTGTGTGGTTTTCGAAGATTCTTTTTCGGGCGTTACAGCGGGACTAAATGCTGGAATGAAAGTCGTTGGCGTATTAAGTACACATACAAAAGAATATTTGCCTCCGTGTAGTTTTTATATCAACGATTATAGCGAAATTAATGTCGATAAAGTTTTAGAGCTTTTGGGTGAAAAGTAAAATGTGAATTGTGAAGATTTAAACCATACAAGTAATATAAGTTCATTTAAATAAAATGTGCATAATTTGAATAGCCTTCAGTTTTAACTGGAGGTTTTTTTGTGTTTTGAAAGAAAGGCTTTAGCCGAAATTTAAAATTATCTATTCTTTATCTTCAAAAACACTTCGTTTCTAAACCAATTTTCATCTTCTGGAGTTTCAAAAATTCGTTTTGGAAGGAATAATGTTTGACCTTTTGAAATGTATAAAAGATAAAGATCTTTTAATTCGAAAACTTTTACAAAATTTTGTATGGGAATTGTACTGTTAGATATTTTTCCCATTCCAGAAATAATTCTATCTGGAAATATTTCATGTTGCCTTTCGTAGAAAATAACCTTATTATCTTTTGAATTTGCAAAATTCCAATATTTATAAATCGTAAGAACAGGATACATAAATCCAACAACTATAATAAAAATGCTAAAAGAATCTTTCTTTCCAGTAAAAAGAACGAAAGTAG
The DNA here is from genome assembly GCF_001422725.1 of Flavobacterium sp. Leaf82. Lineage (GTDB taxonomy): Bacteria > Bacteroidota > Bacteroidia > Flavobacteriales > Flavobacteriaceae > Flavobacterium. The sequence goes on from NZ_LMMA01000001.1 coordinate 411,401, forward strand.
AAAACATCCACATAAAAGCAAAGAACCATCCTCGTCTTTTTAATTCAAGTCTAACAAGGAAGATGAAATATTCTTTTTTGGTAAGATGAAATTTTTTGGTTTTAATCATTGTTGTTTAATGGAAAATGGATTTTTAAGTTTTTTATTTTAAAGGAAAATCAAACAATTCTTTAGGTTCGACATGTAAAGCATTGGCAATTTTCACAAGAGTTTTTACAGTAGTATTTACTTTTGCTCTTTCTATTCTTGCTACTTGGGATTTAGGAATGCCTGAGTCATTAGCTAAGTCTTGTTGGGACATATTTTTCTTTTCACGCATTTGTCTGACGTGAATCCCAAGATTTGCAATAAAAGTTTCTTCCGAAATATCCATATTTCAAAAGTCACAAGATTTATTTTTCATTTGGGTTCATATATGAGCCCAAAAGTATTATATTTGACGGATCTAAAAAATAAGACAATGACTACAGAAATCCTTTCGAAGGAAGAAGAAAAAAGACTGATAGATTTTTTTAATAAAACTGTAAATGCAAAAGATCTGGCAAAGACAATACGACGCCTAAATTATATAATTGCTTTAGGAATAATGAGAAAAGATGAAACTCTAAAATTAGAAGTTGTCAAGATAGAAGAGGGTTTTTACTGGCTAAATGAATTTGCAGAAATTTTAGATCCTTATTTGGAGGTTGATTCGAAATAAGGATTGCGTTAAACCCGACAGGTTTTTTAAAACCTGTCGGGTTTAGAACTACATTGTGGTTACGTTGTGTTCAATGGATTGAAATCCCTTGCTACAAAATAAATCATTCCTCCGGAATTTTATAAAGCGTTCCAGAGGAACAAAATATATTGTAGGGATGGATTTTAATCCATTCTACGCAATTATAATCAAATTTTTGCTTTTCGACTAAAGGAGAATTTCAATTTTATTCTAAATCAGGAATATTACTTTTTATATCTTCGGGTAAAAATTCACGAATTACTTTATAACCGTCTTTTAGTAGTGTGCGGTTTTCAGAATCTTTTGTCCACTTGAATACCTTAGTTGTAAAACTTTTTAACCATCCTTTTTTCTTAAATGAATGTATGGTTTGTTTTAAAGTGTCAATGTCATTATGAAGATTTTCAAATTGCTTTTCAAATTCCTTTTTGTTATCTTGATTTTGTTTAATTTGTTCTTTTAGAGTTTCTTCTAATTTATCAAGTTTTTTACGCAATTCTTTTGCTTCGTCTTCTGAAAAATATTCATCTTTTATTGATTCAAATCTTTCAAATATTTCCTCAATCTGTTGCTGTTGAAATTCTACTTTCTTTACTATTGGGTTTGAAGAGAGTTCTTCCCAGATACAGTTTAGCCAAGTTGTAATTTGTGTAAAAATTCCTGTATCTCCTTTAAAAGAAAAATTTTCTTCATATGCTAATGGACCAGGACAAACGTTTCCGGAAATAGCATAATATACACTATAGCCTTCTTTATCACTAGTTTTTGAAGTCGGAATTTGAAAAATAATTTTATACTTTGGTTCCATACTATATGTAATAGTTAGCAAAGTGTATGAACTTGATTTGTCCTTATTAGGCTCTATTTTAAAGTCTGAGCTTTCAAATCTTGAATGTTTATCTAGAGTATTATTAATGTCTTTATAAACCTTTTCTCTTATCATGATTTTTAATTTTTAAATATGGAATTATCAAATATAGAAAGAATCCTGTTAATTGGTTGAAATAATATTTACAATACTTTTTTGACTATAAGATTTAGAAGTTTTTTAAAAGTCAAGATAAAAATAGCTGTAAAAACAAAAAAGCTTCTGATTTCTCAGAAGCTTTTTTAGTGCGGATAATAGGACTCGAACCTACACGCCTTGCGGCACCAGATCCTAAGTCTGGCATGTCTACCAATTTCACCATATCCGCTCAATTGTGGGTGCAAAGATAAACATAACTTCTAGATTTCAAAACATTTTTTGCAAAAAAATATTAATTCTCTTTTTTGTATTTTTGAATTTCTATAAAAATAATTTAAATGGAAAACATTAAGTCATACGTTCAACAACATAAAGATCGGTTTATCAATGAATTGATCGAATTATTGAAAATTCCGTCGGTAAGTGCCGACACTGCATATTCGCAAGATGTGATCGATACTGCAGAAGCTGTTAAGGAAAGTTTAACAAATGCAGGGTGTGATTTTGTCGAAATTTGCGATACTCCGGGGTATCCAATCATTTATGGAGAGAAAATAATCGACCCAAATTTACCTACAGTTCTAGTTTACGGACATTATGATGTTCAACCACCAGATCCTATCGAATTATGGACATCGCCACCATTCGAACCCGTAATCAAAAAAACAGAAATTCACCCAGAAGGCGCAATTTTTGCTCGTGGAGCATGCGATGACAAAGGACAAATGTACATGCACGTAAAAGCACTTGAACTTATGGTGCAAACCAATACTTTGCCTTGTAACGTAAAATTCATGATCGAAGGCGAAGAAGAAGTAGGTTCAGCAAGTTTGGCTTGGTTTGTAGAACGCAACCAAGAGAAACTGAAAAACGACGTAATCCTAATTTCAGATACCGGAATGATCTCTAACCAACAACCGTCGATCACGACAGGTTTACGTGGTTTGAGTTATGTAGAGGTAGAAGTTACAGGTCCAAATCGTGATTTGCATTCAGGATTATACGGTGGAGCAGTGGCAAACCCAATAAATGTTTTGGCAAAAATGATCGCTTCTTTGCATGACGAAGACAATCATATTACCATTCCTGGTTTTTACGATAATGTACAGGAATTATCTCTTGAAGAAAGAGCCGAAATGGCAAAAGCGCCTTTCAGCCTAGAAAAATATAAAAAAGCCTTAGACCTAAACGATGTTTATGGCGAAAAAGGATATGTAACCAACGAACGCAACTCGATTCGTCCAACACTAGATGTGAACGGAATCTGGGGCGGATATCAAGGCGAAGGAGCAAAAACGGTTATTGCGAGCAAAGCTTTTGCTAAAATCTCAATGCGTTTGGTTCCTAATCAGGATTGGCATGAAATCACGGAGCTTTTTACTAAACATTTCACAAGTATTGCGCCATCTGGAGTTACTGTAAAAGTAACGCCACATCACGGTGGTCAAGGTTATGTTACGCCAATTGATAGCGTTGGATATCAGGCAGCAAACAAAGCTTACACAGAGACTTTTGGAGTTCCTGCAATTCCGGTTCGTTCAGGCGGAAGTATTCCAATTGTAGCGTTGTTCGAAAAAGAATTAAAAAGCAAAACCATCCTTATGGGCTTCGGTTTAGACAGCGACGCGATTCACTCGCCAAACGAGCACTTCGGAATCTTCAATTTCTTAAAAGGAATCGAAACTATTCCGTTGTTTTACAAATATTTTGTAGAGCTTTCTAAGTAAATTCTATTATCCTAACAGGTTTTCAAAACCTGTTAGGTATAAAATACAATCCGTTTATTCTTTTTAGAGTAAGCGGATTTTTTTTTGGAATTTGGAGTTTAATTAGAATATTAAAACTTTGGAATTTAATATGTTTTTGGGCGTTCCCTTCGGTCGGGCTTTCGGCTATATTCCCGATTAACAAAAACTACGGCTAAAAAGCCTTGTTTTTCTAAATCGGGAGATACCGCCTCTATCCCTAACGCTTAAAAAAGGTTCAAAGGTTTCTTGTAGAGACGCAAATTAGTGCGTTTAAAGGTTCAAAGGGACAAAGGTTTTTTACATTAGAATTGAATAGCCTCCAGCTTCAGCTGGAGTTTTTTGTGAAAAGAGTAATTGGCTTTAGCCGAATTCTTTAATGTTTTATAAGCGTATTTATTCGGCTAAAGCCATTTCCTAAACATTTATTCTAAACCCCAGCTAAAGCTGGAGCCTATTGAAAACCTTTGCCGCTTTGCATCTCTGCACCTTTGAACCTAAAAAAATCGGCTAAAGCCATTTGCTTCGCATTAATTCTAAACCCCAGTTAAAGCTGAAGCCTATTCAAAACCTTTGTCCCTTTGTATCTCTGCACCTTTGAACCTGAAAAAAAGAAACCTCAGAACCTCAGCAACTTAGAATCTTAGTAACTTTTTTTTGGTTATTAAAAAAATAACTCTACATTTGTAGAGCAACATCTATAATTGTAGAGTTAATTCGAAAAATATGAAAAACCTTCTTTTGCTGTTTTTTTGCGGAATCATGCTTTTAAGTTGTAAAAGCAAACCCATCAATCAAAAAATTGATAAAAAGAAAGAAGGTCTTTGGATTGATAATTACCAACAGGATAGTATTACATACAAATCATTAGAATATTACAAAAGCGATCAACCCATAAAAAAATGGAAATCCTACATTAACGGAAAAATCTACAAAACCGAAAAATACAAAAACGGAATCTGCATCGTAAAATATTATTATGAAAACGGAAAACTACAATCAAAAGGAAAAACAAAGATCGAAGTCGATGCAGTCGAAACACATTGGTTTTATTTTGGAGTCTGGAAATTTTACTCTGATAAAGGAAAACTAACAGAAATCAAGAACTATAAAAATGGCGATTTAATTTCAGAAGAAGAAATACAGTAGTTTACTTTTTTTAGAATATAGAATATAGAATATAGAATATAGAATATAGAATATAGAATATAGAATATAGATTGTTCTTAATCATAAAAAAAACTCAGCAACTTAGAATCTCAGAACCTTAGCACCTTAAAAATAAAAACATGCAACTATCAAACTCAGAAGAACAATTAATGGAACATCTTTGGAAGCTTGAAAAAGCTTTTATGAAAGATTTACTCGAAGCATATCCGGAACCGAAACCGGCAACAACAACTGTTGCCACGCTTTTGAAACGAATGATCGATAAGAAATTTGTAGCTTATAACGAATTCGGAAATTCGAGAGAATATTATCCTTTGGTCGAAAAAACTGTTTATTTTTCGAAACACGTAAACGGATTAATCAGCAGTTTTTTTAATAATTCGGCATCACAATTTGCTTCCTTTTTTACGAAAGAAACTAATTTAACCACTTCAGAATTAGAAGAACTTAGAAAAATAATTGATTCAGAAATTCAAAAAAAGAAAAAATGATACTCTATCTTTTAAAATCAGGAATACTGCTTTTAATTTTTTATGCAGTATATAAAATGTGGTTAGAAAACGAAAAAATGTTTCGTTTTAATCGTGCTTATTTGTTAGCGAGTTTGGTTTTTAGTTTTGTGATTCCGCTGCAAATTATTTCGTTCCAAACAACTTTGTCCAATAAAATAGGATTGATTCAATTGAACGAATTAGTCATCCGGAAAAGCAATGAAAATCTATCAGCAATTTCGTTTAATGATTTTTTGATGGTTTTAATTACAATAGTGTATGCTTTTGGAATTTTATTTTTAACGACAAGGTTTCTTTACGGCTTGTTTTCATTTTATAAGAAAACAAAAAATAGTGAAATTCAATTTATTAAAGGAGAAAAAATAGTTTTAGTTGAAGAAGCTATTTTACCTCATTCTTTTTGGAAATCAATTTTTATAAATGAAAAAGAGTTCGAAAACGGTAAAATTCCATCTGAATTAATTGCACATGAAAAAGCGCATTTACAACAAAAACATACCTTGGATATTCTTTTTATAGAAGTTTTACAAATTGCTTTTTGGTTTAATCCAATGCTTTTGCTTTACAAAAAAGCCATTAAACTTAATCATGAATTTCTGGCTGATGAAGCTGTAAATAAACAGTTTGGTTCTGTTAAGAGTTATCAAGCTCTATTATTAGATTTTGTTTCAAATAAAAATACGATTGCTCTGGCGAGTAATATCAATTATTTAATAACTAAAAAACGTTTACTTATGATGACCAAAAAAGAATCTCCAGTTAAAATTGTTCTAAAAGTATTTTCTGTAGGTGTAGTTTATGCTTTACTATTGTTTGTTTTTAGTACAAATGCAATGGCTCAAAAAGTCTCTAATAAAGCCGATGTAAAAGAAAATGATCTTTATGTATTAAAAGATGTCGAAAAATTGCCTGAGTTTCCGGGTGGCATGAATGAGTTCTATAAATTTATTGGTACAAATTTTAAAATGCCCGCAGCAGTTGGCAAAAATAAAATAGAAGGAAAAGCATATATTCAGTTTATCATTGAAAAAGATGGAAGCTTGTCAGATATCATTACGATAAAAGATCCCGGTTACGGAATAGGTGACGAGGCAATTCGCGTTTTAAAACTTTCTCCCAAATGGACTGCTGCTACTCAAAGAGGAAAAACTGTTCGAGTAATGTACAGCTTGCCAATTACGCTTCAGGCAGAAAAATAGGTTTTTTTGAAGGTTCAAAGGTTCAAAGTGGCAAAGGTTCAGAGGTTTCTTTTGGACATGAATATCTGAACTTATTTGAACACGTTTGAAATTTTGCACTTTCTTAACTTAAAAAAAAAATCCGCTTCTAAATTTAGAAGCGGATAAAATAAAAAACTAAAAAAAAATTCTAAAAAACAAATAAATCCCAACCTAAAACAAGTCTGGATTATATCCAAAATAGGGCATATTTTGTTCGTTAAAAATCACCCCATATTCTTCTAACTCTTTTAAAATGGGTAGATATACTTCTTTCTTTATAGGAAGCTGTACGCCGGGAGTTGTAATTTTTCCGTTCAAAATCAATAATGTTGCCATTGCAACAGGTAATCCAACTGTTTTTGCCATTGCAGTATACGTTTGATCGTCGCCAGTGCAAACCATTTTTGAATCTATTTGCTGTTTTTTGCCATTTAGTTCGTATCCAAATTTGTGATACATAACAATCATATCTTTATCGTTGGGTTCCAGAGTCCAACTGTCTGATAATATTTTCTCTAATATTTGAGCAGGAGTTGCATTTGGTAAATTCACTTTTTTGTCCGGATTAAATAAATCCAATTCCAGAAGTTTATCCCACATAATGTCGTCCTGATCAATTTTTAAAATCAATCTCGTTTTAATTTCTACAGAATCCGTTGGATGATATGGCAAAAAAGAATTCACGAACTCACGGTAACTCATGTTTTCTGAACCTTCCATGATGTAACTATCATCAGTCATACCTAATTGCACAAACATATTCCATGCTTTCGAGTAACCTACTCTTCTAATTGTTCCTCGATATAACGTCAGGATATCATCTAAACCGTAAATCGATCTGTATTTGAGTGAGTCTCTATTAGAATATGCTTCGAATTTTCCGTAACCTTCAACTTCCAGAAATTCGGTTCTACGAAATACAGTTCCGTATGGGATATATTTGTAAGTACCTTCCTGAATAAATTTTGCTGCGCCTCCTTGTCCCGCCAGAACTACATTTCTGGGAGCCCAGGTAAATTTGTAATTCCATAAATTATTATCGCATTCCGGAGCGACTAATCCTCCGCAAAATGATTCAAAAAGCAACATATTGCCTCCTTTTGCTCTAATCTCGTCAATAACTTTCATGGCACTCATATGATCGATTCCGGGATCAAGGCCAATTTCGTTCATGAAAATCAAATTATTTTTCTTGGCCTCTTCATCTAAGGCTTGCATAGCATCACTTATATAAGATGCTGTAACAAGGTGTTTTTTAAATTCAAGGCAATCTTTGGCAATTTCGATATGTAAATGAGCAGGTAGCATCGAGATCACGATAGACGCTTTTTCTATAGCAGCTTTTCTTTCATCAGTTTCAAAAATATTTAAGGCAATTGGAGTTGCATTGGGGTGATTCTGTGTCTTTTTTTCGGCTAATGCCAAAGACAAGTCAGCTACAACAAGATGTAGGTTTTCGCTTTCTGATTTTGATAATAAATAACGTATCAGCGACGATGCAGATCTCCCGGCTCCAATGATTAAAATACTTCTCATGTTTTTAAATATATAACACAAATATATTAAATTGTTAAATATGTAACAATTTAAATTTCTAAAAAATACATTATTTTTTATTTTGAAGCCAAATTGTAGTGAAAATCGATTTCTGGAAAAGATTTTAGAAATCTAAAATGCTTTTTAAAATGTATTGAAGTATTTTTGTTGGAGAATAAAAAAGTATAGAAAATATGAAAAGAAGAATTGTATTAGCAGGAGCTTTTATTGGGATGTTAGCCATCATTTTGGGGGCTTTTGGTGCACATTTACTAAAAAAATATTTATCTGTAGACGAATTGAATACTTTTGAAGTTGGGGTTCGTTACCAAATGTATCATGCTTTGTTTTTACTGTTTCTATCGACCAGAAAAGATATAGCTGAAAAAACCTTAAAAACAATCTATAATCTAGTTGTTGCCGGTGTATTACTTTTTAGCGGTTCGATCTATTTATTAGCGACAAAAAGTCTTACAGTTTTTGATTTTAAAATTATCGTATTCGCAACTCCTTTGGGAGGTTTTCTATTAATTATTGCTTGGGCGGTATTATTTGTTACTATTTTGAGGAGAAAATCATAAAATCCCGAATAAAAAATTCTATCTAAAAATTAATCTTTAATTTTGTCTCATAAATAACATATAATCTTATTTATGTGAATTTATCTTGTTTTTTACTTTAATACGTAAATTATATAACAAATTCATTTAGTGGATTATAAGAAAACAAATTAGAAGCTGTTATTTTTTACTTTATTGAATTTTAAGATCAAATTTTACTTTATTGATATAAATAAAAGTGAAATTTAAATATTTTAAAGGTTTGATAATAAATTTATAATTTTGCTTTTTAAATCAATATCACACACAACTAAAAATTTATGGACAGTCACACAGTTTTCACGCAATCGATTTCGTTAAATGAATTAGGAATTGAAAATGCAAAAGTTCGCTACCAATTATCTGCTGATGAATTGCATGCGATCACTTTGCAAACAGGCCAAGGTGTTGAGAACTCTACAGGCGCATTGGCAATTAATACAGGCGAATTTACAGGACGTTCTCCTCAAGATCGTTTTATTGTAAAAGACAGTATTACAGAAGACAAAGTTTGGTGGGGGAATGTAAATATTCCGTTTTCATCAGAAGCTTTTGATAAACTATACAATAAGGTAACTCAGTTTTTATCAAATAAAGAAGTTTTTGTTCGTGATTCTTATGTTTGTTCTGATGACAATTATAGATTAAATGTTCGCGTTGTTACAGAAACTGCATGGTCTAATTTGTTTTGCTACAATATGTTTTTAAGACCCGAAGAATCTGAATTAGCCAACTTTACTCCGGAATGGACTGTAATTTGTATACCTAGTTTTATGGCAGATCCTGCTGTAGACGGAACACGTCAGTCTAATTTTGCGATTTTAGATTTTACTAAAAAAGTTGCACTTATTGGAGGAACGGGTTATACAGGAGAAATGAAAAAAGGAATTTTCTCGGCTTTAAATTTCATCTTACCGGTTTTCAAAAATACTTTACCAATGCATTGTAGTGCCAATGTTGGTGAAGCCGGAGATACTGCGATTTTCTTTGGATTATCAGGAACCGGAAAAACAACTTTATCAGCAGATCCTGCACGTAAATTAATTGGAGATGATGAGCACGGTTGGACAGCAGAAAATACAGTTTTTAACTTTGAAGGTGGTTGTTATGCAAAGGTGATTAATTTGACTGAAGAGAATGAACCGGACATTTTTAGAGCAATCAAAAAAGGAGCACTTTTAGAAAATGTGGTTTTCAAAGCAGGAACAAACGAAGTTGACTATGATGATGTTTCAATCACTCAAAATACGCGTGTAAGTTATCCAATAACACACATCGATAATATTCAACCAGGTTCTATTGGTCATAATCCTAAAAATATATTTTTCTTAACGGCAGATTCTTTCGGAATTTTGCCTCCAATCTCAAAACTAACTCCGGGTCAGGCAGCTTACCATTTTATCTCAGGATATACTGCTAAAGTTGCAGGAACAGAAGCAGGAGTTACAGAACCACAACCTAATTTCTCAGCTTGTTTTGGAGCACCATTTATGCCATTACACCCAACACGTTATGCCGAAATGCTAACGAAAAAAATGAAAGACGCAGACGTAAAAGTTTGGTTAATCAATACAGGTTGGACAGGCGGAGCATACGGAACAGGAACTCGTATGAAACTAAAATATACTCGTGCCATGATTACCGCTGCGTTAAACGGAGAATTGGATAATGTAGAATATAAAAATCATGCAGTATTTGGAATCGCAAAACCACAATCTTGCCCAAATGTTCCAACCGAAATTTTAAATCCTAGAAATACTTGGGAAGACAAAGATTTATACGATAAAAAAGCAATCGAATTGGCTCAGAAATTCAAAGCTAATTTCGCCAAATTTGAAGAGTTTGCAAACGCTGAAATTTTAGCCGGAGCACCGATTACAGAATAAGGAAGATTACTAATTCAAACTAAAAAAAGCTGTTCAGTGATGAACAGCTTTTTTGTTTTAAGTTTTTTGTTCCAGGTTTCAAGTTTCAAGTTCAAACTAAAACTTGAAACCTGAAACAAAAAAGCAACTATTTCTTATCGTCGATACGTTTCTGGATTAAATCCCAGGCATAATAATGAAACGTCATTCCGTTGCTCATGGCTACGAAAAGTCCGTTTTTAAAATTTCCGCCTAAATTTACACTGGTAACATCTGCACCATCACATTCAATAGTCGATGTTGGAATTTCTGCCAATAAAGGATAATCGTTTGGATTGCCCTTTGAGCCTTCTCTAGGATAAACCATAAAAGTATTGGCTTGTTGGTTAGATACTAAAATATAACCGGTAGAATCTGTTTTTTTGTAGATTGCAATTCCTTCATTATCGGCTTTGAAACCTGTTTTTCCAAAAAGAGCCATTTCTTTATTATCATTTAAAGCAGGATCGGCTTTGTATTTTCTAATTCCGAATTGTTCGTCACAATATAAAACAGTTCCTAACTCGTTGTCAACTGCAATGGCTTCGATTTCTTTTTTTCCGCTGTAAGCGCCAAACTTTCTAACCACTTTTGCTGAGGCAAATTTGCCGTTTCCTGAAAGTTCGTATTGCCATAAATAGCTTCCTGATGGTCCTGATTTTCTACCTACAATAGCAAAGATTTTTCCATCACTTTTTCGAGTGTACAAAGCAATTCCCATTGGGTCGCGTAATTCTTCACCTTCAAAAACAGCAATTCCGCCGTTGTCAATTGCTTTTAAATCAGGTAAACTAAAAATTCTTATTTTATTCGATTCACGTTCTGTCGTAACGGCAACGTCAACTTTTTTTCCGTCGATTAGTAAACCGTAAGCGATATCAACATTGTTTGGGCGTTTTAAAACTTCAGATTTTGCAACGATCTTTCCTTTTAAGTCAAAAGCATATAATGCTCCGTCTGTATCTTTATCTGTTCCCACAACAATACTTTTAGAAGAATCTGTTGGATGAATCCATATCGACGGATCATCTGTATCGTGAGGTAAAGCTTCAGTAACAATTGTTGGTTTTACTGCATTTGCAGCAACTGGTGCTAGTTTATCATCTTTACAAGCTATGAATAAAGTACTTAAAAGTAAAAAAGCTATTATAGATTTATTTTTCATTATAGATTTCATTTTAATAAAATTAGACAGAACCGCTAAGTTCTGTCTAATTTAAGAATTTTATAAATGTATTATTACAAGTCAAGTTTCAGACCAAAATTGTATCGTGCCTGATAGTATTCTGCTTGTTTAGTATGTGCTTCAACACCTTGGTAATAGCGTAATGGCTGATTTGTTAAGTTATTGGCTTCGGCAAAAACGCGAAGTTTTTTTGTAATTTTGTAAGAAGCATTTGCATCTAAGAAAAATTGTTTATCGTAATAACTGTCCTTGTAAGATTCTGAACCTAATTCATCTAAATAATCTGAAGTGAAATTAGTTGAAACTCTGGCAGAAAAACGTTTGTTCTCCCACGATAAAGATCCATTAAACATATGCGGAGTTGTTCCCGGAAGACTAATGTTATTTCTTTCGTTTCCGTCGTCGTCGGCAATTCCTTTTGCTTTAGATTTTGTGTAAGTATAGTTCAAATAGATACCAAATCCTTTCAGAAATTTACCAGGAAGAAAATCTAACTGACGTTGAAACGCAACTTCAAAACCATAAACATCAACTGTATCTCCGTTTCTGGATTGCAGGAATGACCAGTTTTCTCCAGCTGGAATTGGGTTTACCTGATTAGGGAAATCAGCGGCAAATTTTGCATCTGTATATTGATTATCGCTATAATTGTAAATGAAATTATCTAATCTTTTATAGAAAACCCCTCCAGAAATCAAACCAACAGATTTAAAATAGTTTTCGGCCATGAAATCATAATTGTAAGAGTAGGTTGCATCAAGATCCGGATTTCCGGCTGTAATTTCTTTATCAGCAGCAATGTTATTTACGTAAGGAGCCAATGCATAATAATTTGGTCTTGCCAATGCAGTCGTAACAGCAGCTCTTAAAACTAAATCTTTTGTAGCATTATATTGAAACGAAATACTAGGCAATAAATTAGTATATGAATTTGTCGTGTTGATCTCGCTCTCTAATTCTTCTTCATCTAAAACGCGATTTCCGGTGTAATCAATATGAGTATTTTCTACACGAAAACCCAAAACCATAGAAAGTTTGTCATTAAAATCCTGATCCCATCTTACGTAAGCAGCAGAGATTCTTTCTTTAGCATTATAATTTACGGCTAAAAATTCTGCAGGATCTGATGATTTATCAAATAATGCAGCATTATTTAAATCTAAACTTCCTAAAAAGTTTGCCGAAGCAAAACTTCCCGGAACATATTTACTTCCCGGATTAAAGTTTTTCCCGTCATAATAACTGTTAGGAACTTCAGATAATAATTCCATTCCGTCGTTGATTGGCTCGTAAGAATAGAAGCTGTTATTTCTTTCTTTTTCTTTCAATCGAAGTCTAAGTCCGGTTCTTAATCTTCCTTTTTCAGAAGGAATAATAGTAAATGGAAAACGGATATTAACTTTTGCTCCAAATTCACTTTCGCTCGTTTCATCTGTATTTTCGGTAACCGAATCAAATTTGAATTCATCTGTAGATTCTCCGGTTGTTGTCATTAAAGGAAATCTGATATCAGATAAATCTTCGGTCATTTCCAGTCCTTTCTGACGGTATTCGATATAACGTTCCTGCGGACGATATTCTCTGGCTTTTGCATAATTAGCAGACCAGTCTAAATCTAGTTTAGAGTTGATTAAATGTTCTCCGCGAATCGAATAATTCTGAACACGCTGATCTTCTAATCTTCTGTTTTTATTACGATTATTATCAACTCCGCCTTTTGTCTGACGTTTTACACGACCTTCAAAGCCTGTAATTTGTTCCCCGTTATAAATAGGTTCGATATCATCATAAGTGGTTCTGAAACGGTTTTCTCTATCGTCTCTCCAGTTGTAAATAGCGTTGGCAAAAATGGTGTTGTTTTCGTCAAATTTATAGTCTAACGCTACAGATCCGCTACGGCGAATACGCTGTACATCGTATTTTCTAATTTCTGAAGCTTGCAGATATTCATTTCCAAATTCATCTTTTACCCATTCGTTTTCGATATTATCAGATCCGTAATCTACATTATTATACGATCCGCTAAAAACGGCGCCAAGTTTATTGTCTAAAAAGCGATTTCCGTAAACTAAACCTGCAGTATAGGTAGCGTGTTCGCGAATTGGCATATAACCGCCAGCAAGAGTTGCTGAAATTCTTTCACCATTTGGCGTCGCTCTTGTAACTAAGTTTACAGAACCTCCAATCGCATCAGCATCCATGTCTGAGGTTAAGGTTTTGTTGACTTCGATGGTAGAAATCATATCAGACGGAATCAAATCCATTTGTACGTTTCTATTATCTCCCTCTGCAGAAGGGATTCTGTCACCATTTAAAGTTACTGAGTTTAAAGATGGAGCCAAACCTCTAATAATAATGTTACGGGCTTCACCCTGATCGTTTTGCATCGTGATACCCGGAACACGTTTTAAGGCGTCTCCAACATTGGCATCCGGAAAACGTCCCATTTGATCAGATGAAATTATGTTTCCAATATTTTTGCTGTTTTTTTGTTGATTCAAAGCTTTCGCCTGACCTTTTAGAATGTCTCCAACAACTACTTCGTTCAGCTCTGTTCCTGAAGTTTTAAGGCTAAAATCCAGTACATTGTTTTTGCCTTGCTCAACTGTAATTTCATGAGTTATGGCAGTATATCCTATATATTTTACTTCTACTTTATAAGTTCCAACATTAATATTAAGTAATTCAAAACGACCATTGTAATCTGAAACCGTGTATTTATTTTCACCTACTATTTGAATCATCGCTCCCGGTAGCGGAAGTTTGTCGTCAATATCTAATACTTTTCCTGAAATTATGGCTTTTTGAGCATAACCCGAAAAGGCTAATAGCATGAATGTTACTACTAAATAAATTTTTTTCATTGTGTTTTAATTTGATTTCCTGCGAAACTAGAACCTTAATGTTACTAAAGCCGTTAGAAAAAATTAACATAGTGTTATGATTCCTCTTTTATATTTAAAATTGATTAATGTTTAAATAACGTTTAATGAAAAAAGAATTTTTATAAGCCGCAACTAAAAACAAATCAACTATTTACCTCAGAATTAAATTTTTGGCGCTAAATTTGCCCTATCAATCACAATCAAAAATCATCAATCATGTTAAAACAATTTTTTATCGTATGTTCCGGGGCAGATCGGGATTTACTCGAAGGCTGCTCAGAAGGCGAGCAAACCAAATATGTAGGTATTGGCGCCACCGTTTTTTTTACCGCAGTTATGGCTTTCCTTGCCAGTGCTTATGCACTTTTTACTGTTTTTGACTCTATTTATCCCGCTTTAATTTTTGGGTTTGTATGGAGTTTACTTATTTTTAACCTGGACCGATTTATTGTTTCTACAATCAAAAAAAGAGATCGTTTTTTTGATGAATTTCTACAAGCAACGCCTCGTATTATGTTGGCGGTTATTATTGCAATTGTAATTTCGAAACCTTTAGAAATTAAAATTTTCGAAAAAGAAATCAATACCGTTTTATTGAAAGAGAAAAACGAAATGGAATTGGCGAATAAAAAGCAAGTTGGCAATTATTTCAAATCAGATTTAGATAAAAATAAAGCAGAGATTGCCGCTTTAAAAGCTGATATCCTTAAGAAAGAAAAAGAAGTAAATGCTCTTTACTCAACTTATATTACAGAAGCCGAAGGAACTACAGGAACTAAAAAACTGGGTAAAGGTCCGGTTTATAAAGAGAAACGCGAGAAACACGATGCATCTTTACAAGAATTGGCAACTTTAAAAACGACAAACGAAGCTAAAATCGCTGAAAAAGAAAAAGCAGGTCAAAAATTACAAGCCGATTTAGATAAAAAAGTAACACAAACCCAACCTATTATCGAAGGATTTGATGGATTGATGGCGCGTATAAATGCATTAGATAAATTGCCTTGGCTGCCGTCATTTTTTATAATGTTGTTGTTTTTGGCAATCGAAACTTCTCCAATTATTGCAAAACTATTGGCTCCAAAAGGGGAATTTGATTTCAAGCAGGAAGAAGCCGAAACTGCGATGAAGGCAACTTTAACCCAGAACAAATACCAACGTGAATTATTGGTGAAAACCAGTGCATCAATGCATGATAAAGTATATGCTGATATTGCCGAAGATAAAAATCTATACGATCTGCAACGAAAGAAAGCAACAGAATTATTAGAACTTCAGGCACATAGTTTTGTAGAAAAACAAAAAGCGACTCTTTAAGTCTTAAAGCACGAAGGTCGAAAGTCAAAAAGAATAGAAATGAGAAAGCCAGAAATAGAAAATTCTATTCTGGCTTTTTTTATTTTGTCATCGAAAACGTTAAGACTTTATGACTTTAGACTTTCAGACTAAATTACATATAACTCAATATTTCTTTTTTGTAAGCGTCATATTCGCCTTGCATGATTAATCCGTTATCAAGCAATTTTTTGTAGTTTTGTAATTTATCAAAAAGTTCTTCTTTAGATAATTCACTTAATTTACGATCTCCTGTTGAAGGTTGAGCTTGTTGAATAGGTTCAAAAGTTTCGTAAGGAGTTGTAGCAGGTATAATTTCTGCATAATTCGTTACTTCTTCAGTTTCAACCTCTTCAACTTCTTCTTCAAAATCATCTTCTGGCTGAATAGTTTGAACTGGTTCTGCAACCGGAGTTTCAGCAACAATAGGATTTTTAATTAAATCTAATTGTTCTTTAGCATATGTATAAATTTTTCTTGCCTGCGTTTTCGGAATATAATCTATCGAAATAGTAAGGTCAGTTGTAGTTCCAAAAGAAAATTCAGAACCCAAAATATTCTCTTTTACAAAAGTGCTCGTAATATCATCCCACGTATAATCTGTAAAATCCATTGAAAGACCTAAGTTTTTAGGTTTACAAATAATGATACGTTTGTTGGTTAAGATAATACTATCTGGAAAAACAGTAATTGCTGGTTTTTTTTGAACCGCGATATAACCAATTTCTTCGTTTTTCATCAATAAATCATTGAGTTTCGAAGTGATTTTTTCAATCGCTTTTGGATCTTGTTCTTCGTTCAGAAATTTTTTAAATTGTTCTTTCATGTTCTATAAGTTGCTAAGTTGCAAATTAATTGAGTTGTTCAGTTATATGATTTGTTGCAAATGTAATGCCTAATTTTCTAATTCAATAATTTCATTCTGAATTTTCTTTGTCAAACTTTTGAAAACCAATTCATACGAATGATCGATCAATTCTTTTACAAAAGCAGTCGATAAATTCCCGTTTAGTGCAATCGTATTCCAATGTACCTTACTCATATGAAACCCTGGTTTTATCTCATCATATTCTGCCCTTAGTTCCTGTGCGCGTTCCGGATCGCACTTTAAATTTACAGATGGTTCATTTTTCTCCCATTGAGATAAGGAAGATAATGCAAACATTTTTCCTCCAACTTTAAAAACCAATGTGTCTTCATCAAAAGGAAAATGTTCGCTAACGCCTTTTTTCGAAAGACAATATTCGTAATACGTTTCTAGATTCATATCATTTTCTATTTACCAATTTCGCCTAAATGAGTATACTTAAAACCTTTTTCATATTTTAAACCGTAGCCAAAAATCCGATCCATTGCCGAATGTGAAAATAAAATAATTCCGGCTAATTGTATACTTTCAATACTTAAATA
The DNA here is from genome assembly GCF_001422725.1 of Flavobacterium sp. Leaf82. Taxonomy (GTDB): domain Bacteria; phylum Bacteroidota; class Bacteroidia; order Flavobacteriales; family Flavobacteriaceae; genus Flavobacterium. The sequence continues at coordinate 428,591 of NZ_LMMA01000001.1, forward strand.
ACATCCTAAAGCATAAATTAAAAGTGCAATTGCTTTATGATGAAATACGTTATAAAAAAATGCACCGCTTTTATTTCCAAATAAATATCCCAACATTGAGAAATCCGGTGCCAAAATTAAAAGAGGACACCACCACCAATCAAAATTTAAACGATTGAATAAATAGATTCCCAAAATGAATAAGCTTAATTCTTCGAGTTTAATAATTGTTTTCATTATAGTTTTTTCTCCATTAATTTTTCAGGATGTTCTAATGCTGTAAAACCAAATTTACGATATAAAAAATGAGCATCAGTTGTAGCTAATCTCCATATTTGAATATTTTTGAGAATGGGTTCGTTCATCATATTTTCAATTAAAATAGATGAATATCCTTTTCCGCGATGTTCTTCTGTGATAAAAACATCCATCACGTAACCAAAAACGACATAATCGGTAATTACTCTTGCAAACCCAATTTGTTTGTCGTTCAGGTAAATTCCAAAACAAACAGAAGCGTCAATTGTAGTCTGAACTTCTTCAATAGTTCTTCCTGCAGCCCAATAAATATCTTTTAAAAAGTTTTGTATAAACGGAATGTCAAGTTTAGTTTTATCAGTCGAAACATTAATCATAGTATTCAGTCTCAGTTTTAAGTATTCAGTAAATCTAAAATCTACCCTCTAAAATCTACAATTTTGTATAATATTGGTTTACTAGGGCTTGCATCATTTTCAAACGAAGCGATTTGAAGATTTAGTATATATTCACCATCTTCGATTTCAGCTGGAGCATAAATCATTTCGGTAATTGTAGCGTTTAATCTTGCATCAGGATTTAGATTTAAAGTGTCTTTCACATTCCAAAATGCTTTGTGTGCTAATAATTTCCCTTCATCATGTTCTTTGTCAACACTTGGCAAATCGATTAATAAATGTTGAATTTCGCTTTCGCGGATGAAAACCGCAGCTTCTTCAGATAAATAAGGTGGATTTGTATTCGAGTATTTTCTTGATTTTTTGTCTTTTTGATTTGGAAGTGTTCTAATAATTAAAGCTTCAATTGTCTTGCTGAGCGAAGTCGAAGCGTTTGTCACACTGAGCGAAGTCGAAATGCTTTCTTTCGTAATCACCAAATCATCACCAATTTTTTCAGGCTCAACCGTAATTAGTTTCGCGTAAAAGAAAAACTGTTTCAAAGATTGGTTGATACTATAAAAATCGTTCGTAATATGTCCCAAACATTCCGTGTGAGTTCCATGCCCATGCGGATTGAAGAAAATATTGTTGAAATTAGTCGATGATTTTCCTTCTGAAACTTTCCCGATCCAATCGCCAAAAACTACCGGTTCAATAACTGGTTTTTCGATATACCAGGCAATCGGGTTTTCGTCTGTATTCGTTAACGGAATCGAGATATCAATTGGTTTTGATAAGTCTATTTCGAAGTTGTTTATTTTTGCTTTCATTTTACCGCAAGGTTCGCTAAGGTTTACGCAAAGACCGCAAAGTTTTTTGCTTAAAATTATTGCGTTTTTAATTTTTATTCATGAATACTAAAGATTATTTACAACTCTACGTATTCCATTTTTTATTAAAACTACATTAAAGTTTATTAATAAACCTAATTTACAATTTGTTAATTTTAAATAGGTCAATAGTTGAGCGAAATGAATTTCATTTAAAGCATCGACGGACTTTATTTCCAAAATTAATTTATTTTCAATTATTATATCTAGTCGATAACCAATATCAAGTTTTACTTTTTCATAAATTAAAGGTAAAGACTTTTGTTTTTCAATTTCTAAACCAGTATTTTTTAATTCATAAAAGAGACATTCTTCATAAGCACTTTCCAAAAGTCCGGGACCTAAAGTTTGATGAACTTTTAAAGCACAATTAAATACAATTCTTGATAATTCATTTTCTGACATGAGTTTTAATTATAAATATTAAAACTCAAATGTAATATTTAAAAGCAAATTACATAATTTTATTCTTACAAAAAAAAACAGAATTGCGACCTTTGCGTAAACCTTAGCGAACCTTGCGGTTAAACTTTTTACTCCGCATTTAGATAAAATAAGTCTGAAGCAATTCCATCTGTCAAAAATTTTCCTTTGGCCGTAGGTTTAATAATATTATTTTCGATTGAAAGTAAACCATCATTCAAAAATTTCTGAGATTGTTTTTTCAGGTAATTTAAATATTCCAAACCAAATTCAGTTTCAATTCTTTCTAGCGAAACACCCCAAATCGTTCGCAATCCCGTCATAATATATTCGTTATAACGATCACAAATAGTTAGGATTTCTGTTTCTATAGGAAGTTCATCATTTTGAATTGCTTTTATATAAAGCGAATTATTGGCAATATTCCAGCCTCTTTTTTCTCCATCGTAACTATGTGCGGAAGGACCAATCCCGATATATTTTTTCCCCAACCAATAAGCCGAATTATTTTTAGAAAAGTAATTCTCTTTCCCGAAATTCGATAATTCATAATGAATAAAGCCATTTTTTTGAAGCGTTTCGACCAGGATCATAAAATGATTCGAAGCAACTTCGTCTTGTGGTTCAGGAATTTTTCCGGTATCGATTAATTTTTTTAAAGCTGTTTTTGGTTCAACCGTTAAAGCATAACTTGAAATATGCGGAATACCAAAACTCAACGCCGTTTCAATATTTTGTTTCCACATTTCATCAGTTAAACCCGGAATTCCGTAAATTAAATCGAGTGAAATATTATCAAAGTATTTAGTTGCTTCTCTCAAGCAATTTATAGCTTCTGCCGAATTATGAGCGCGATTCATCATCTTCAAATCTTCTTCATAAAAAGACTGAATCCCTATGCTTAAACGATTTATAGGACTTTTAGATAATTCAATAATTCGTTCTGTAGATAAATCATCCGGATTCGCTTCCAGAGTAATTTCCGGATTATCTGCAACGTTATAATTATCGTATACTGTATTTATTAGAAAATTTATTTCGTCAGTAGTTAAAACAGAAGGTGTTCCGCCACCAAAATAAATGGTTTCTATAATTTCAGTTGAAAACTCATTCTTGCGCATGACAATTTCTTTGGCTAAAGCCAAAACCATATCATCTTTCTTTTTCATCGAAGTAGAAAAATGAAAGTCGCAATAATGGCAAGCCTGCTTGCAAAATGGAATATGAATGTAGATACCGCTCATTTTTAATTAGATAATTAGAGAATGTGTCAATTAGATAATTTATTCGTCGTCTACAGAATTATCTAATTTTCTAATTGACACATTTTCTCATTTACGGATTTTGTCTTCGTTTTGTTTTACAAAAGCATCCCAACCCGTATAACTTTTCCCGGCAACGATTTTTCCGGAATTAAAGAAATGACAAACTGCTGCTGCCAAACCATCTGTTGAATCCAGATTTTTAGGTAATTCTTTCAAGCCTAAAAGTTGTTGTAACATTTTAGCAACTTGTTCTTTACTGGCATTTCCGTTTCCGGTAATCGCCATTTTTATCTTTTTTGGCTCGTATTCCGTAATTGGGATATCTCTGGAAAGTCCCGCCGCCATTGCAACGCCTTGTGCGCGACCTAATTTTAGCATAGACTGTACGTTCTTACCAAAGAAAGGAGCTTCGATTGCTATTTCGTCTGGATGGTGCGTTTCTATTAATTCGATAGTTCGCTCAAAAATGATTTTTAGTTTTTGGTAATGATTGTCATATTTAGAGAGTTGCAATTCATTTAATTGCAAAAACTCCATTTTTTTATTAATGACTTTTATCAATCCAAAACCCATAATTGTGGTTCCGGGGTCAATACCTAATATGATGCGTTCTTTTGTCAAGTGATTTTTTGTTTCAGGTTTCAGGCTTCAAGTTTTTTGAAGCACGAAACTATTCATTTTCTAATTTTCAAATTGGTACATTTTCATTGCCACACTGTCAAATTGATTACTTTTGCGACATGATTTCAATTCCTCACAAAGCTAAACAATTCCTTGTTCTTCTGGTCAAACTTTTGATTGTAGGTGGTGCATTTTATTTTATTTATAATCAGTTAGCGAATAATGACAAACTCGATTGGCAAAAGTTTATTACGCTGTTTCGCAAAAATCAATCGGTTTTAGGAATTGGGTTTATATTGCTTTTAAGTGTTTTGAATCGTTATTTCGAGATTTTGAAATGGAAGAATCTAGCCAAAGTTATTCATGAAATTTCATTGGGAGAAGCAACGAAACAAGTTCTTGCGGCACTTACGGCAGGAATTTTTACGCCAAACGGAGTAGGGGAATATGCGGGAAAAGCATTGTATTACCAAAAATCAGAAGCTAAAAAAGTAGTCTTCCTGAACTTGATCTGTAACGGAATCCAAATGATTTTAACGGTTATTTTCGGGATTTTCGGGATGCTTTATTTTAATACAAAATATGAAGTACTTACAACCCAAACGATCGCTGTTTTGTTTGGAATTTTTATATTGCTTTTTGTTGTTTTATTTTCGGTCAAGAAAATAAAAATCAAAGGATATTCACTCGAAAAATTAGTTCATAAAATCAATGAAATTCCGAAACCAATTCATCGTAAAAATATTCTTTTAGGAGTTTTGCGTTATTTGGTTTTCTCGCACCAATACTATTTTTTGTTTTTAGCTTTTGATGTCGATTTACCTTATTTTACTTTAATTGCTACAATTGCTGCAGTTTACTTTTTAGCATCTTCATTGCCTACTTTTCAGTTTTTAGATTTTGCCGTAAAAGGAAGTGTAGCCATTTATTTCTTCGGAAAGTTGGGTGTAAATGAATGGATTGTTGTTTTTATCAGTACTTTGATGTGGTTTCTTAATGTAGTATTACCCGTAATTATGGGAGCTTATTATGTGTTGAATTTTAAAACGAAAACGAAAGAATGAGTTGGGTTTTATTCTCAATATTAGGAATTTATATAATTGCTATTGGAGCACTTATTTATGGTTTTTCCAAAGTAAAAAAGTACAGAAATGAAAATCTAAAACCACAAACTAATTTTACAATTATTGTTCCGTTCCGGAATGAAGCTGAAAATCTGCCGAATCTTTTAAAGAGTTTTTCGAACTTAAATTATCCTCAGGATTTGTTTAGAGTGATTTTGGTTGATGATAATTCTAGTGAAAAGTTTCAAGTTCCAAGTTTCAGGTTTCAGGTTTCAATAATAGAAAATATTCGGGTTTCGAATTCGCCTAAAAAAGATGCTATTTCTACTGCAATACAACATGTAAAAACTGATTGGATAATTACGACAGATGCTGATTGTTTAGTTTCTGAAAACTGGCTTTTGACATTTGATAATTATATTCAGCAAAATAATGTTTCTATGCTTGCGGGCGCAGTAACTTATAAATGCGAGAATTCGTTTCTGGATCATTTTCAACAATTAGATTTAACAAGTTTGCAAGGTGCAACAATAGGAAGTTTTGGACTTAAAAAAGCTTTTATGTGCAACGGAGCCAATTTTGCTTATAAAAAATCCTTGTTCGAAAACTTAAACGGATTTGAAGGAAATAATAAAATAGCCAGTGGCGATGATGTTTTTTTATTGCAAAAAGCCGCCAATTTATATCCAACAGAAGTTCATTATTTAAAGGCAAAAGATGCAATTGTCAGTACAAAACCAACTGATAACTGGAAAGATTTATTTTATCAAAGAGTGCGTTGGGCAAGTAAAACAACTTCGTATCAAAGTAATTTTGGAAAGGTTTTGGGATTGATGGTTTTTGGAGGAAACCTCAATTTTGTAATTGGATTTTTCTTTTTTATTTTCGGAATCTGGCCTTATCCGTTTTTTATTTTATTCGTCTTTTTTAAGTTTATAATCGACTTTGTTTTGCTTTATATCACAAATCAATTTATATCAAAAAGCAGAATAAAAAGCTTGGTGCTGAGTAGTTTATTGTATCCTTTTTTTAGTACAACTGTGGCTTTTTATAGTTTGTTTGGGACGTATGAATGGAAGGGAAGAAGGTTTGGAAAATAATTATTCCTTACCTTTTGCTTTAAGAATAACAGGCAGAATAAACTGAGTTTTTACCGGAAGCCCGCGTTTTAAAGCAGGATTTATTTTTGGAAAATCAACTAAACGGGCATGCAGTATGCTGTCGATTTTGATCGTGTCATAAGCGACAGAATCTTTAGGAAATTGCGGTTCGAATTTCATCGTAGCATTTGGGAAAACGGTCACTTTTACTTCAATTGTATCCAGTTCCGGGTATAATATTGAAAGCGTATCGATGTCTAGTTTTTCCTGAATAAGCTGCGCCATAACTGCAAAAAAACATTGTTGTCGTTGTTTTTTATCAGCGATTTTTTCGCAATTTACTACTGACGGATATTCGTCGACTTCTTTCCAGTTGATTGATTTTAATTCTTTTTGAAGTAACTCTTTTTCAGATGGAACCTGCTTCTCAAAATATTGACAAGAATTGAAAAATAGGATAATAAAAAAAAGGAGAAACTGCTTCAAGGTTTTTATGTTGATTGAATAAAATAATTAAAGTATAAAAATACGATTATTTTTTTTGAGAACCTTTGTATTGCAGATAATCTTCATAGCTTTCTGACATCCATTTCTCTTTATTTTGTGCAGCAACTTCCTTTTGTTCGGGATATAAAGATGATAATCTGTCAGAAAAAGTGGCGATTTGAACCGTATAAGTATAAAATTCTTGTTTAGTTAAAACAACATTTGGGTCATTTTTGCGATTAAAGTATTCAAAGAAAAGTGTATCAAATTCTTTCATGGAAAAATTTAGAACTTTTTTCTTCTTACTTTTATAAATACTATCCTGCATTAACTGATCGTCGACAGACAGTTTTTTAGTTTGTGCATAGGTGGTATCGTTGATCAAAATGATCAAAAATATAAATAATACAAATTGTAAAAGTCTGCGCATTGACTGGCTTTTTTTAAAAGTTTGTAAGTACAAAATTACAAAAAAATATATGGATTTACTATTGTTATTACTGGGTTTTATATGCATGATTGTGGGGATTTTTGGGAGCTTTTTACCCGTTTTACCAGGTTTGTCAAGTTGTTGGGTTGGTTTATTGTTGTTGTATATGACAAAAGCAGTCGAGAATAATTATTGGGTTTTGGGCATTACACTTTTAATCACGATTATTATCACGGTTCTGGATTATGTAATTCCTGCAAAAGGAACGAAGAAATTTGGCGGAAGTTCCTATGGAATTTGGGGTACAAATATTGGGTTAATTGTTGGTATTCTGGCCCCTATACCTTTTGGTGTTATTATTGGTCCTTTTGTTGGAGCATTTGTAGGTGAATTAATTTATGATTCTACAAACCATAAACGTGCACTAAAAGCGGCTACCGGATCTTTGCTTGGTTTTCTTGCTTCAAGTTTTATTAATTTTATGTTTTGTGTCGTTTTTCTAGGCATATTTTTAAGTGTCACATGGGAATATCGAAACCTTTTGTTTTAATTATGTAACAATTATTAAGCTTTTTTCTTATTTTTTGTTTTAAATGTAAAATTTACAAAAAAATAATTTTACTTTCATTTGATAACTAAGGGGTTATATTTACTGGCTAGAGCAGATTTTTTACTTAAACAACTGTTAATTGAACTCCCAAGTATTTAACTTGTTTTTTGGAAATGTTAAAATATTTTATATTTTTATCCTGATAAACGATAAAAAGCCTCACTTTGTCGATTATTTTGAACTGATTTAAATAATTTTAAACAATTTAAGTATGACTCCTAACCTACAAATCGAACTTAGACGTTTTATTTCTTCTAATGTTGTTTCAAAGTTGAACAAGTTTTATTTTGAAAATGATGCTCTTTTAATCAAGGGAATTGATGTTTCAATTGGTACAGTTTTAATGGGTTTGTATAATAGGGCCGAGGATTCGGATTTTTGTAAAGAGATTATTTCACAAATACAGGAAGACTCCACCTTTTATCAGGAAGTCGATTTTACATCCGGTCGAATTTTATCAGTAGATGATTGTTATCGTTTAGAAGGAAACGCTTTACTGAAAGAAATTTTCACCAATAAAAAAGGAAGAATTTCAGAAATGATTTCAAACGAAGTCGGAATCAAAAGTGAAACAGCAAGAGAGATCCTTAATTTTTCAGCCTTATTAGTTGCCTCTTATCTTAAAAACAATCTTCAATTACTAGAAAGTCTAAAATTACTTCTGGACGATCAAAAAAGAGATATTTTGAACAGTATTCCACCAGGAATCAAAATTATCCTTGGTTTTTCATGTTATGAATCAGTCGAAGAAAAAAACCAATCTATTGGCAGATCTATCTTCACTCTTTTTGGTCATAATTTTTTCAGTTTCTAAAATAAAAAAATCCCATCTTACAAAGTAAAACAGGATTTTATATTTAAATCAATTTTGAGACGTTTCTTAAACGTTTTTCAAATTGATAATTTCTTGCTCGGTCAAAAAACGCCAGTTACCTCTTGGTAAATTCTTTTTTGTTAAGCCGGCAAATGATACACGATCTATACGTAAAACATCGTAGTCAAAGCTTTCGAAAATCGCACGAACCACTTTTACATTCGATGAACGCAATTTAAGACCTACTTCGCTTTTTGCTTCTTTCTCGATATAACTAACCTCTTCAACAAACACTCGGTGCCCGTCAAGAACAAGACCTTTGCTTATTTTTTCTAAATCCTCAAATTTTAGATTTTTATCTAGAGAAACCTGGTAGATTTTTGATGATTTCTGACTCGGTAAAGTAAATTTACGAATCATATCCGTATCATTCGTAAACAACAACAAACCAGTTGTGTTTTTGTCCATTCTTCCAATTGGGGCAATTTTTGCCGTTGTAGAACCACGAACAAGTTCAAGAACGTTACGATATTCCTGACCTTCGTCAAGAGCTGTAGTAAAGTTTTTAGGTTTGTTCAGTAAGATGTATTCTTTCTTTTCAGGAGTCAGAACAACGCCATCAAAATTAATAACATCGTTTAATTTAACTAAATAGCCCATTTCAGTTACCGGTACGCCATTTACTTTAACGTTTCCAGACTGAATGTATATATCAGCATCACGACGGGAACAAACACCAGAATTAGAGATGTATTTGTTCAAACGAATTTCGTCTGCAGCTTTTTGTCTTTTTGGAGCCTGATTCTGTTTTTTAAGTTTTTGCGCCGCTTCTTCTTCCGCAGCCTTAACAGCAGGTTTCACTTTTTTTGGCCCTTGAGCGCGCTTCGCCATAGGAGGTTTTGGCTTGTTAGAGTTTGGTCTAGAGCTATTTGGCCTAGAACCACCTCTTTTATTATTGCCTTCCTTATTGTTCATAAATTCTGTAATTTGTGCAAAGATAGTTTATTCTTGCTAAATAATCCTAAGTTCATTGTTCTTAGATTAATAGCTATTATTTTTTGGACTTGCAGGAGCAGTACAATTGGCTTTTTTTAGGCATGTTTCCCCGCTTTTGTTCCAATCTTTTGTTTTTTTAAAGGAAAAAAACAAAAGGATTTCCACGCAATCGGGGCTATTTTTCAGGCAATTGGCTTTTTTTAGACATTTTTAAAGGAGGATTTTACCACAAAGATTCACAAATAATTTCATAAAGATTCACTGGGTTTTTTTAAGCTTTGTGTAATTCTGTTATCAGTCCTTTCAAACAAAAAAACAGCGAAAACCAGTAAAACCAATAAAATCCTTGGGCAATTATCTAAGACTTTAAAAGTAAATTCTTTCCGTGCCACAAAACACTCGGATTAATTAAAACGATGCAGCAAACACCTGAAACAATCAAAAATTTCAACACATTGTGCAAAAGTAAAAATTGTTGTTTTGAGTTTGATCCCCATAAATAGATTAAGAAAAATAATAAAACCCCAAAACATACATAAAAGTAAATGTCCATGTAGCCCACATCATAAATATTGATTAAGATATAAACCGGAATTACGGTTAAAATGGTCAAAACGGTAATGATTTGTTTAGAAACTGTTTCGTTATAAATTATCGGAATCGTTCTGTAATTGTTAACCAAATCACCTTTAAGATTCTCAAGATCTTTTATCATTTCCCGAATTAGTAATAGCAAGAACAAGAAAACAGCATGTGCTGAAATTACCATGAAATGGCTCATATGATCTTCAATCTCTTCAAATGAAATCTTATTATAGAAATATAAAAGAATTGCAAAAAAAGGAATTACAGCCATAAAAGCAGCCGTTAAATTGCCAACAATTGGATATTTCTTTATTTTATGGGAGTAAAACCAAATCAGAAAAATATATGCTGAAAAGAATATAAAAGCTCTCCAGGAAACAATTAAAGCCATCAAAGCGGCAATAAAATTTAATGTAAAATAAACTGAAAGTTTTGTTTTTTGACTAACTAACCTGTCCAGCATTGATTTGTTGGGTCTATTGATTAAATCTTTCTGGCTGTCATAAAAGTTATTGATAATATATCCTGAAGCAATCGTAATCGCCGAAGCAAAAACGATTAAGAATAAATTGAAATCTAGTAAAATATCAAGCGCTCTTTTTTCCGGAGCCAATATAAAAATAGCAGATAAATATTGTGCCAAAACAATAATCGGAATATTATAGCCTCTCACTACTGAGAACAGACTAACAATTTTCATTACTAAAAGTTTGTGCTGTCTGCTTAACATTTTTTGAAGTTAGTTTGGGATTTTAATTAAAGGCTTGTTTAAAAATAGGGTTTGAAGCAAACATTAAAGTTTGTCATTTAGTAATGCTGCAGAACCAAGGCCAAGTTTTCGAATGCAAGCTAAGGCTTCTTTTTGAGAAATTCCTACTTCTGTGATATCTTTTTTTTCTACAAAACAAACAGAACCACTCCACGGACTTGGTGCGTCCGGAATAAAAACCGCAAAATTGTTTTCGTTTATTTGCTCAATCAAAAAAGCAAATTGCAGTCCTGCATCTGTAGGAACGAGGATAACTTTTAAGTTTTCATTAGATTCAAAACCCATTATACTTTCATTTATGCCTTTCATAAATGAATATCCGGGAACGAAACTTAAAATTCCGTTTTCCAGTTTTTGAATCAATTTTTTTGCATGAGCTGTTCTGGCAATTAATCCGGCAGTTATACAAATAATAAATATGATTAAGATCGCGACAATTTCTTCAATTGTCAATCCCAGAATTTTCACTTTCGGAAAATAATTTATTATCGGAAGTGTAATCTTCTGAATGATATGGTATCCTTTTTCAAGAATAACCAATAATAAAACAAGTGGAGCTAAAAACAGAATTCCTCCTAAAAAAGTTGTTTTGATAATCTTTAAAATACTTTTCATATTAAATAACTTTTACGGTGATAATTCTAAGAAAGCATATTCAATAGGCTAGTTTTTTAGCAATTTAACTTTAGAATTGGTAAACAACCTCTAATTTATAGTCTTTTAGAGATATTTTAGCACGTTCTAGATCCTCAGTAAAACCTAGAATATAACCACCTCCGCCAGAACCACAAAGTTTTAAATAGTAATCATTTGTGTCGATTCCGTTTTGCCAGATACCATGAAATTGTTCCGGTATCATTGGCTTAAAGTTGTTTAAAACTACTTTTGATAGCTTTTTAGTATTCATAAACAACGATTTCATGTCGCCATGTAAAAAGTTTTCTACGCAAGCATCAGTATACTTAACGAATTGGTTCTTAAGCATCGCACGGAAACCTTTGTCTTTTAGGTTTTCCATGAAAATGTTTACCATTGGTGCAGTTTCTCCAACAATTCCAGAATCTAATAAAAACACAGCACCTTTTCCGTCAAAACTTTGAGTCGGGATTCCGGTTGCTTCGATATTATCTTTAGAATTAATTAATATTGGAATACTCAAATAACTGTTTAAAGGATCTAAACCAGAGCTTTTTCCGTGGAAAAAACTCTCCATTTGAGCAAAAATATTTTTAAGTTGTAACAGTTTTTCACGAGTTAAATTCTCTAAAACTGTTATTTTGTATGTAGCATATTTATCGTAAATAGCAGCAACAAGAGCGCCACTACTACCAACTCCGTATCCTTGCGGAATACTTGAGTCAAAATACATTCCGGCTTCAACATCATTCTTTAAACTTACCAAATCAAAAGCAACCAATTCCGGTTGTTCCGTTTGTAAATTTTCAAGGTAAGTTGTATAACGTCTTAAACTTGCGTTTGATGCGATTGCTTCTGCCGAAGGTTCTTCGGATTTCTTCAATGCACCATTATAAAAATTATAAGGAATAGAAAGTCCTTTCGAGTCGCGGATGATTCCGTATTCTCCAAAGAGTAATATTTTTGAGTAAAATAATGGTCCTTTCATGTTTATTTAATGTCTTTCTTTAATTTGGGGAAGAAGTTTTTCTTCGTTTATTAACCTTTAATGTATAATCCGATAATCATCATGGCCAGAGCAAAAAACAGACCAACAAACCATTTTATCATGTCATTTTTTGCTTCTGTAATTTCTTTTTTTACGAAATCTTTGGTAGCAATTTCATTTTTGTCTTGTCTAATTTCTTCGCTAATGGTTCTGTCAATTGCTTCAACAAATTCTTTAGCCTTTGCCTCGTCGAGATTAAGTTCTTTTCTAAATAAATCGTAAAGTTTTATAGTTGCACTATTCATAATTTTTTAGCTAAAAAAGGTATTCTGACATATAAAGATACGGAAAATTATAATGCAATTGCACCGTCTCCAATTTGGTCGCAAATGTACTGACGATTCTGACAAAATACAACTAATTCGTCCTGAATAAATTGTAATACTTTCCCGCTAACGTTTTCGGGATAAAGTACATGAACATTTGCTCCGGCATCAAGCGTAAAACAAACCGGAATTTGTGTTTCATTTCTGAATTTCCAGATTGCATTTATGATCTGTAATGTGTTTGGTTTCATTAAAATAAAATACGGCATCGATGTCATCATCATAGCGTGTAATGTCAAAGCTTCACTTTCGACCACTTTAATGAATTCGTCTAAATTTCCGTTTTCGAAAATAGCAATCAATTGATCGAGATTTTCGTGTGCCTGAGCAAAACGTCTTTCGGCATATGGATGATTGTGCATCAAATCATGTCCAACGGTACTCGAAACTTGTTTTTCGCCTTTGTCTACCAATAAAATGGTATCCTGATAGTTCTTGAAATTTTCATGAATAGCATATGGAAATTCAACTCCGTATAAATCTGAACTTCCTTTTATATTTGCTTGATTTCCCCAGGCAACAACATTTCCTTTCACGCTTCGGCAAGCGCTTCCTGAGCCTAAACGAGCCAGAAAAGATGCTTTTTGATAGAAATAATCTTCTGTCATTTCAGGGTTTAGCACTTTTTCTAAACTCATAAAATTCATTGCCAAAGCTGCCATTCCTGAAGCCGAAGAAGCAATTCCGGAACTGTGTGGGAATGTGTTTTGTGTGTCGATTGTAAAATGATAGGCTTTCAAAAAAGGCAAATAAACTTCAATTCGTTCTAAAAACTTCTGAATTTTAGGTTTAAAATCTTCTTTTGGTTTTCCTTCAAATAATAAATCAAAACAGAAGCCATTATTTGTTTCGCTTAAAGGAGCTGCGGTGTATCGTTTAGAGAAAACCAACTTTGTAATGGTTTTACAATTATTAAGTGTAAAACTTACCGAAGGATTTGCCGGAATTTGATTGTCTTTTTTTCCCCAATATTTTACTAATGCAATATTGCTGGGAGCGCTCCATTCAAAGTTTCCGTTTTCGATCGTTGAAGTATATTTTTTTGGAATAAAATCAGTTGCTTTAAACATGAATTATAAAATTTTGGCAAAGATAGTTTTTAAATATTTTCACCATATAAGTTATATAAGAAAATATAAACTAAAATGAACTTGTAGTGTTTATATGGTTTAACCTTTCTTTTTAACTATTTTTGGATAAAATTTAATAGAATGAATAAGGTAGTCAAAATCATAATAGCGCTAGTAATTTGTTTAATGGTTGGGTATTCTGCAAGTGTCGTAACAAGACCAAGTGTTGAAAGTTGGTATCCAACGCTTGTAAAACCTGCTTTTAATCCGCCAAATTGGATTTTTATGCCGGTTTGGACACTATTATACATATTAATGGCGGTTGCTGCCGGATTAGTTTGGGATAAAATAAAGGAACAAAACCAAGAAGTAAAAGTTGCACTAGGATTCTTTTTGATTCAATTGACATTGAATGCTATTTGGTCGTATATATTCTTTGGACTAAAAAATCCAATGTTGGCTTTAATCGAAATTGCATTATTATGGCTGATGATTTATGAAACTTATTTAAAGTTTACCAAAATAAACAAAACTGCGGGATATTTATTAATTCCTTACATGGCATGGGTTGCTTTTGCAGGGATTTTGAATGCAAGTATTTGGTGGTTGAACAGGTAGTTTTTTAATTTCCGGATTCTGCCTTTGCTTTTTTGAACATCTCATTTTTAGCATACAAAAAATCCATTGTGGTCAATATATTATTGTTTTCTAAAAGTTTTGCAGATCTTGGGTCAGCATCGCAGAAATCAATAAAGAGATCTTTTTCTTCGGGCTTTAATTTTAATTCCTGAGTGAAAAAGGCATAAGGAATCGATGCTGCTACTAATTTTTTGAAACCAGTTTCTGAAGTTTTCTTTTTGAGTTCTTGTTGTTTGTCTTTTTTAAATAAATTAAAAAGTCCGGTTCCCATTCGGGCAAAGTCCATACCATTTGCAATTGTTCCGTCGTTTACGCCAGTATATTTTTGTAAAGATTGGTTGTCTTTTGTAAATTTTATATTATCGATATCTTTTTGAGAAGTGCTTATTTTATCAAATTTTATATTGGTTACTATTACTTCTTTTAATTCTTCGGCTTTGATAGTCATATTTACAGTAAGATTGTCCTGATCAATAACTTGAGGAGTTATTTTTAATCTTGTAAAAAAATAATCTTTAGAGAAAAATAACAAACTGTCGTTTGCCTGAACCAGAATAGCAAATCCTCCCAGATCATTTGTTCTTGTGCTGGTTTTTGCCGTTTTATTGATAACCTCAACTTTATTAAGCGGATTATTATTGGAAAGAACTTTTCCGTGAAGTAATTTTTCTGTTTGAGAAATAGAAATTTGGTAGGCAAGAAGGGAAATTGTAGTAAGTAATTTTACTTTCATTTAATGGCATTTAGTTCAGTAAAATTATTAGAATAGTCTTAATGAAAACTTAGCGAATCTGTAAATTCTTGTTAATTCGATTTTGGATATTTTATAGTCTGTTATTGCGATTTATAATCTCAATCGCAGAAACTTTTCTTTTTTATATTATTTCAATTAGTTCCAAGGCGTTGTTCAGTACCAGCTTTGCACCATTTGTTTTCAATTCTTCTTCGGTTCTGTAACCCCAGGAAACTCCAACCGGAAACATATTAGCATTTATAGCGGTCTGCATATCAATATCTGAATCGCCAACAAAAAGGATTTCTTCGGGTTTTAAATTCCAGTTTTTACTTATTGCTACCGCTTCAAACGGATTTGGTTTTTTAAGTTCTTCTGTACTTAAACCAATTGCAGTATCAAAATAATCAGGAAATATTTCTGCCGCAATCTTTTTGGTCAACTCATCGGCTTTGTTTGAAAATACTGCTAATTTGATATTTCGTGAAAGTAAATTATCTAATAATTCGATAATACCTTCGTATGGTTTCGTTTTTAACGTACAGATTTTTCGGTATTCATTAACCATGCAATCAAAACAAATTGCAATTTGATCTTCAGAATTGTTTGATGCCGGCAACGCTTTGCTAACAAGATTGCGTAAACCGCTTCCAATAAAATATTGATAAGTGTCGTAAGTATGAGTAGGGTAATTTAAACCTGTAAGAACAGTATTCATTGCATCTGAAATGTCTTCTAATGAATTTACTAACGTTCCGTCTAAATCAAAAATAATTCCTTTGTATTTCATTCTATTAAATATTATTAGCTAAAATAAACCCGCTTGTCCAGGCATTCTGAAAATTAAAACCTCCGGTAATCGCATCAATATTAACAATTTCTCCGGCAAAATATAAGTTTTGATGCAGTTTGCTTTCCATGGTTTTAAAATTGATTTCTTTTAAATCAATTCCTCCGGCAGTTACAAATTCTTCTTTAAAAGTACTTTTCCCATTTACTTTAAACTCGGCTTTTGTGAGTTGAGCCGCTAAGTTTTGTAATTGAATTTTAGACAAATCTGCCCATTTTGTTTCGGCTTCAATTGCTGATGCCAAAACCAAACTTTCCCACAAACGATTTGGGAAGTCAAAAGGAGATTTTTTAGAAACGGCTTTTTTAGCGTGTTCTTGTTTCAGGTCTTTTAGGACTTTCTCTGCATCTTCGGTTTCAACATCATTTAACCAATTTACATAAATCGTAAACTGATAGTTTTTATCAAATAAAGTACGAGCGCCCCAAGCCGAAAGTTTTAAAATCGCAGGACCGCTCATTCCCCAATGTGTGATCAATAAAGGTCCGGTCGATTCGAGTTTGGTATCTTTTACGTTTATGGTAACTTGTGCCGCAACGCCGGGTAATTCTTTTATTCTTGAATCTTTTATGTTAAAGGTAAATAGGGAAGGGACAGGGCTTACAATGGCGTGTCCTTGTGTTTGCAGCATTTCCCAAATTTTAGGATTACTTCCTGTTGCAAGCACTAATTTTTCAGTAGCATAATTTTCATCTTGTGTATCAATTTTCCAATGATTCTCAGCTTTAAAGATCGATTGTACGCTTTGACCTGTTAATACTTTAATGCCTAGTTTTCCGGTTGCTTCCAGAAAACAATCAATAATAGTTTGTGATGAATTAGAAACTGGAAACATTCGTCCGTCGTCTTCGATTTTAAGTTCAACGCCATGTTTTTCGAACCATTCGATTGTATCTCCGGAACAAAACTGATGAAAAGGACCGCGAAGTTCTTTTTCGCCACGTGGATAAAATTTCACCAATTCGTTAGGTTCAAAACAAGCGTGAGTTACATTACATCTTCCGCCGCCGGAAACACGAACTTTAGAGAGTACTTCTTTTCCTCTTTCTAAAATGGCAATTTTAAGTTTTGGATTTTTCTCTGCAATATTAATAGCGGTAAAAAAACCTGCAGCGCCTCCGCCAACAATGATTATATCGAAATTTTTGATCATATTTTATTTTTTGTCACAAGAGTTTTGGCCACGAATTCACGAATTTTTATTCTCAAACATTGTCAAAAAATAATTCGTGAATTCGTGGCTATTACACTTTATAGTTTATCCGGAAAATCAGAGATAATTCCGTCTACGTTATAGTTTTTTATTTTTTGAATGTCTTCTGTTGTATTTACTGTCCAGGGTAAAACCATAAAACCTTTTTCTTGTATTTCCTCAACATTTTCAGGATTCAATAATTGATAATCCGGATGAATGGCGTGTGCTTCTATTGATTCGGCGAAAGCCAAAGCTTTGTTCAGATCTTCTTCTGTCAAAACTCCAATTGCAATATTTGAATTTAGATTTGATGTTTCCTGTAGTAAATCCCAATCAAAACTTGAAACGATAAAATGTCCGTAATTCCAGTTTTTATCAGCAATATATTCTTCGATCAAAGCAGCGACTTTACTGGCAGTTCCTAAACCTTTTAGTTCTATATTGATTAGGCATTTTTTGTCGACTAAATCAAAAACCTCATTTAAAGTTGGTATTTGATATTTTCCATCAATCAAAAATGTCTTTAATTCAGACAAAGAAAAAGCATTTACAGAACCTTTTCCGTTGGCTGTTCTGTCGATTGTTTCGTCATGAATTACTATAATATGTCCGTCAGAGCTAAGGTGAACATCCAGTTCAATTCCGTCAGCATTTAAGTCCAATGCTTTTTGAAAGGACTTTAGAGTATTCTCAGGTTCATATCCTTTTGCACCGCGATGAGCTATTTTTAGCATGTGTGAAGATTTTAACCGCAAAGGTCGCAAAGTTTTAGGCAAAGGCCGCTAGGATTACAAAAAAAGTTAGTTACAGATTAAAAAGATTAGCACAGATTTTAAAAATCCTTTTAATCTGTGGCTAAAAACTTTTCGAATAAATTTCTCTGCGTTTAAATGCTTTCTAATAAAACAAGTCCAAATTCAGAATCAACAATTGCTTTGCCATTTTGAACTTCTGTTTCTTTTCCTGAGAAAGCATCTTTTAATTTGGTACCGTCTTTAAAAATAGATTCTACCGGAAGTTCTTTTAAACCAATACCAAGATCTAAACCAATTATGACTTCATCTTTATAATTTTGATTGGTATAACTTCTGGAGAAAATATAAGGTTTTTCAGAGATCATATTATGTATTCCTGCGCCAACAGAGGGATGATTTCTGCGGAATTGTCCTAATTTTTGCCAATGCAAAAGTATACTTTGTGTTTCAGGATTGTTTTGAACATCATCCCAATTCATGAAAGATCGCAGAGTAGCATCGCCTTCTGCGCCTTCGATTACGAGAGAACGTCCGGATTCATCACCATAATAAACCTGAGATATTCCGGGAGAAAGTAATAATTTGGTTCCGGATTCAAAGGTTCTTTTACGATCAGCATCAAAAGGATCCGGATCATCATGTGAGGATATATAATTAAGAATACTGTAACCGTTTAATTCATTTTGAAGTTTGTTCGAATACTTCGAAAATATAACTTCATAATCATTTTGAGTATCTAGTTTAAACTCAAAATTGATCATACTATTAAACCCATTCTGAAAATAATTTACTTTTCTGTCTCCAAAATCATAATCTTGTCCGCCGCTTATTCCGTAACCGTAAACTTCTGCAATTGTATAAAACGGATTTTGATCTAAAATTTCTAAAGGATGGTGTTTTTTCCAGGTTTCGAATGCATAATCACATTCTTTTTTAAAATCTAGCCAAACATTTTCTTCTGTATGTTTTACTGTATCAGCTCTGTATCCATCAATTCCAAATTCCAGAATATAATCGGTTAGCCATTTTATAATGTAATATTTAGGGGATCGGGGATATTTTGTTCTCTCGAAAAACTCGTTTAATGAGGCAACTTCTTTATCATAGCAACCTTCATTTTTCCATTTTTCGATTAAAAAAGAAGGCAATGCAACATTCTGATTACTTTCGGTTCTTACGTCCGGAAGATTGTCTACTAAAGTACACATTGTTGTATTTTCGAATGATTTGTAATCACAAACAACACCTGTTCGAACCCATTCTTCCGGCCAGATAGGATCTTCAGGAGTTACTGGTCCGGTATGGTTGATAACGCCATCAAGCATAATTCGGATTCCTTTTTCATGGGCTTTTTTGACCAGATTTGCCAGATCTTCTTTGGTTCCAAAATTTGGATCTAATGATGTCCAGTCTCTGGCCCAATAACCATGATATCCATAACTAAGTCCGGTTCCTTCATCAACGCCATCGTGAATTTGCTCTACAATTGGTGTAAGCCAAATTACATTTATTCCTAATTGATCAAAGTAACCTTCGTCGATTTTTTTAATGATTCCGATGATATCGCCACCTTCAAAACCACGTAATTTTCCCGGAGTTTTATTTCGGTTAAAATGGATATCGTTCGAAGAATTTCCATTATAAAAACGGTCTGTAAGTAAAAAATATATGTTTGCGCCTTCCCAAACGAAAGGGTTTTTTGAAGTATTGTCTTTATTCATTCAGATTTATTTATTGTCGAGGCACAGCGTAGTGCGTCTTTACATGCAAAGAATCTTAAAGATAAAGAAAGGAAAGCATATAATTTTAAAAACCGCCACGAATTCACGAATTATTGTTTGATATAGTTGTTGAATTTGTGGCGGAAAATGTATAGTGTAAAATTTAAACACATAGAAACATAGATTTATTCTCTTTGAAAAGGTGAAAATAAATGATACATCATTTACACATAGCTATCAAAAAAAACCGCCACGAATTCACTAATTATTGTTTTATATAGTTCTTGAATTTGTGGCGGAAATTCTGAGTGTAAATTTTGAACACATAGAAATATAGATTTTATTCTCTTTGAAAAGGTGAAAAATAAATGATACATCATTTACACATAGTTATCAAAAAAAACCGCCACGAATTCACGAATTTTTCTAAAACATAATTCGTGAATTCATGGCGGAAAATATTATTTTTAAATTTATTCTAATTCTAAAACAATAGCTGATTTTGGTTCTAAAGAAATTTCAGATGATAAATCGAATGTTTTTCCAGTCAAAATATCTTTTCCTGATTTAAAGTTTTTGATGTTTTCTTTAAAGCGATTTGTTTTAACTACTTGTTGCGTTGTATTGTTATTAAAAACGACCATAACCGTTTTAGCATCTGTATATCTAAAATATACATAAATGTTATTTTCCGGAATGTAATGTGTCATTTTCCCGAAATGAACGGCTTCATTCGATTTTCTCCAAGTGAATAATTTTGATGTAAAATCGAAGAATTTAGCTTGTTCAGCAGTTCTTCCACCTGCGGTTAACGCATTGTTTTTGTCTCCGGCCCATCCGCCTGGAAAATCCTGACGAATATCAGCATCGCCACTTTTGCCTTTATCACCGCCCATTCCAATTTCTGAGCCGTAATACAATTGTGGAATTCCGCGAACGGTTGCCAATAAAGTCATGACCATTTTGTATTTCGTAAAATCGTATTTATAAGTATGATTGATGCGGTCTGTGTCGTGATTTTCAGCAAAAACTAAAATGTTATTTGTATTTGGATACAAATAATCTAATGCAAAATTGTTGTAGAATTTAATCATTCCGTTATCCCAGGTTGCATTATCGTCATTAAAAGCGGAACCAATCTGATCTTGCAGCGTAAAATCCATTACGCTTGGTAAATTCGAATTGTAGTTTTCGATTGCTCCAATTTTACTGTCTTTTTGCCAATAGGCTAAATTCGCCTGATTGTGCATCCAGATTTCTCCAACAATATTAAAGTTTGGATATTCATTCGTAATAGATTTTGCCCAATTTGCCATTGCAGCAGCATCAGAATAGTTATAAGTATCTACTCTAAAACCGTCAAGATTGGCAAATTCAATCCACCAAATTGCATTTTGAGTTAAATATTTTGCTACCAAAGGATTTCTTAAATTCAAATCCGGCATCGAAGGCACGAACCATCCGTCTACACAAACTTCCTGATCTAATTTTGAGGCGTGAATATCTGTAATAACTTCACGACGGTGATGTGTTTGGGTATAATTTTCGAATTGATTGATCCATGATTTTGTTGGTAAATCTTTGATCATCCAGTGTGTAATTCCCCAGTGATTGGTTACGTAATCCATAACAAGTTTCATGTCTTTTTTATGCATTTCTGCAGAAAGGCGAGCATAATCGTCGTTTGTTCCGTAACGCGGGTCTATTTTGTAAACATCAGATTGTCCGTAAGTATGATACGAATGTTGTTTGTCATTGTCTTCGCATAAAGGCGTACTCCAAATTGTAGTTGCGCCAAGAGATGAAATATAATCCAGGTTTTTGATAATTCCTTCGATATCTCCGCCGTGACGTCCGCTTGGATCCTGACGATTTCCTTTTTCGGTTAAACTGGCATCGCTGTCGTTTTTAGGATTTCCGTTAGCAAAACGATCCGGCATAATCAGGTACATCATATCTGATGCATCGTAACTTTTTCTGTTAGCCGAATTTGCTCTTCTTTCTTTAAGAGAATATTTCTGCGTAAAGGCAACTTTGTTTTTGGTTTTGAAAGAGAAAACCAATTCTGAAGCTTTTAAGTTTTGTGTATCAATAGTAACGAAAAGGTAATTAGGATTCTCTGTTTTTTCAACATTTTTAATCACCACATTATTTGAAACCGAAGTTTCATATTGTGCAATGTTTTTTCCGTAGAACATAATTTGTAGTTCCGGATTTTTCATTCCTGCGTACCAAAATGGCGGTTCTACTTTCTGGATTTGCGCTTTCGCGGAAGCGGAAAATAACAGAACCAATAAAAGTATTATATAGAATGAATGGTTTATCTGAAATGATATTTTAGGAGTATTCATAATTTGTATGGATTAATAAATATAATTTAAAATCGCGAGTGAGATTGTTAGTATTGAAAAAAAACAAGCTAATCCAAGAGCAGAATTTCGTAAGATTATAGCGTTCTTTTTATTAAACTTGTTAGCTTCATTTAAAACAAAAAGTAATGAAATGATTGTGAATGCCAGACTCATTTTGAAAAATGAATCAATCTCTTCAATAAAACCATATCCGTCTTCTCGAATACGTTTTGGCAAAGTATAATATGCCATTTCTGATAATAAAATCAGTATAATTATAAAGGCAATAATTCTTATCGATAAGTATTTAATCATTAGACTTGAATAAGTATTATTAAAGGGCATTCAGATAAAGTAAAAGCCAGAGTGATAATAGTGTTATTGCTCTGGCTTTTAAAGTGTTATTTAGTTTCGATAATGCTTATTGCATAACCTCCGCCTGGAACAGATAATTGTGATAATTTTGATTTGTTTGTTACAGCAATTTTCTTGATTGTATAAGCTTGCGGATTTGTTTTGTAATGCGCATCTTTTGCATCAGCATAAATTGTAGCGGTGTATTTTTTACCTTTTTCAAGGAAACTGAAATCAATGTTTGAGGTACGAGCTGTTTCTCCGTTTACGTTTCCAACAAACCAGTTGTTTGTTCCTTTTGCTTTACGGGCAACTGTGATGAAATCTCCTGGTTCAGCCTCAATATATTTACTTTCTGACCAATCTACAGCTACATCTTTAATAAATTGAAATGCATCTGGAAAACGGTTGTAGTTCTCCGGAGTATCAGCTGCCATTTGCAATGGGCTGTACATGGTAACGTATAATGCCAATTGGTTTGCAATTGTACTGTTTACATGCGATTTGTTATCAGGATTCATTTTGCTGATATCCATTTCGAAGATTCCAGGCGTGTAATCCATAGGTCCACCAATTAAACGTGTAAATGGTAAAACGGTAACGTGATTTGGTTTAGAACCTCCAAAAGCCTGGTATTCTGTTCCTCTTGCAGCTTCGTTTCCTATTAAGTTAGGATATGTTCTTGCGATTCCGGTTGGGCGAACTGCTTCGTGCGCGTTTACCATAATTTTATAATCAGCTGCTTTTTCAATCGCATATTGATAATGGTTTACAATCCATTGATCGTAATGATTTTCTCCGCGAGGTAAAATATCTCCAACATATCCGCTTTTTACAGCATCATATCCGTTGTCTTTCATGAATTGATACGCTTTATCCATATGGCGCTCATAGTTACGAACAGAACCTGAAGTTTCGTGGTGCATGATAATTTTTACACCTTTTGATTTTGCGTATTCGTGCAAACCTTTTACATCAAAATCAGGATAAGGTGTTACGAAATCAAAAACATAATCTTTTGAATGTCCAAACCAATCTTCCCAACCTTCGTTCCAGCCTTCAACTAAAACAGCATCGAAACCATTTGCAGCAGCAAAATCAATGTATTTTTTTACGTTAGCATTGTTTGCTCCGTGAGTTCCGCTTGGTTTTGCTTTCGAGAAATCAGAAACTCCCAATTGTACTGTTGGAAAATCGTTTGTGTACGACCAAGAGCTTTTTCCTGTAATCATTTCCCACCAAACACCAATATATTTTACGGGTTTGATCCATGAAGTATTCTCGATTTTTGATGGATCATTTAAGTTATAAGTCATTTTTGACGCTAAGATTTCTCTCGCGTCGTCACTAACCATAATTGTTCTCCAAGGCGAATGACTTGGCGCTTGCATGTATCCTTTATCACCTTTTGCATCAGGAGTTAACCAAGAAGTGAAAGTCATGTTTTTGTCATCAAGATTCAAATGCATGCAGGAATAGTTGATCAAAGCTGCTTCGTGTAAGTTGATGTATAAACCATCATTTGTTTTTAACATCAAAGAAGTCTGAACTCCTGTTGGTGAAAAGTTTTTTTGCGAAACATTTGCAGTATATGCTTTTTCAGATAACCCTCTGATTTCTGATAATTTAGATTTTGTATAATCATATTCCTGAGTATCATAATCTCCGGGAATCCAGAAAGCGGTGTGATCTCCGGTCATGGCAAATTGAGATCTTTCTTCTTTAATTACGAAATAAGTAAGATTTTTTTGTGCCGGAAATTCATATCTAAATCCTAAACCGTCATCGAATAAACGGAAACGGATAATAATATGTCTGTCCGTTCCTTTTTGATTTAAAGTAACAGCCAATTCATTATAATGATTTCTAATATTGTCTACTTCTCCCCAAACTGGTTTCCAGGTTTCATCAAAAGTGGAAGTTTTAGAATCAACAACAGTAAAATCATTCAATAAAGATTTTTTGTCATCTTTAAGTTCAAGACCTAATTTACTTGTTTTTACAACTTCTTTATTTTTGTACTTTAGATTATAAGTTGGAGTTCCGTCGTTTTGAAGCGAAAATTCCATTACGAACTTGCCTTCGGGTGACTTTAATTGTTGCGCTTCTGCAATAGTGCTAAAAGCAAACAAGATTAAACTTGCGAAAAATAAGTTTTTCATGTTTTTTAGTTTTAAGGGTATTATAATTTAATTAATTTGCACAAATTTACTTACAGTTACAGGATTTCCGTTCACTACGATTGTTAAATCCTGATCGCCATCTACAGTAAAATTAGTTTCATTATGATTTACATCTACTGTTAGAATTTGATTTCTAAAGTTGATTTTAAAAGAATAGCCTTTCCATTCTTTTGGAATTTTAGGCGAAAAATGAAGCTGGTCATTTTTAACACGCATTCCGCCAAAACCTTCTACAATACTCATCCATGTTCCGGCCATTGAGGTAATATGACAACCTTCTTCGACTTCTTTATTATAATCATCAAGATCAAGACGTGAAGTTCTTAAGTAGAATGTATACGCCATATCCATTTTGTCTAAATGAGCAGCCTGAATAGAGTGTACACAAGGCGAAAGTGAACTTTCATGAACGGTAAAGGATTCGTAAAATTCGAAATTGCGTTTTAATTCTTCTTTAGAGAAATGATCTTCAAAGAAATAAAAACACTGTAAAACATCGGCTTGTTTGATATAAGGCGAACGTAAAACACGATCCCAAGACCATTTCTGGTTGATTGGTCTTTGCGAACGATCTAGGTCTTTTACCGGAACTAAATCTTTGTCTAAGAAACCGTCTTGTTGCAGATAAACGCCTAATTCTTTCGAAGTTGGGAAATACATATTATCAGCCACTTTTTTCCATTCCTGAATTTCAGCAGCGGCAAGATTTACTTTTTCTAAGATTCGTTTGTGATCTGCAGGATATTCTGAAGCTACTTTTTTAATTTGTTCTTCGGCATAATCAATACACCATTTTGCAATATAATTGGTGTAGAAATTATTGTTGATATTGTTTTCGTATTCGTTTGGACCTGTAACGCCCAGAATTACGTATTGATTTTTTTCTTTAGAGAAAGAAGCTCTTTGATGCCAGAAACGCGCAATCCCAATTAAAACTTCCAATCCTTTTTCAGGAATATAAGAGTAATCTCCGGTGAAACGGTAATAGTTATAAATTGCAAAAGCAATCGCACCATTTCTGTGAATTTCTTCGTGTGTGATTTCCCATTCGTTGTGGCATTCTTCACCATTCATGGTAACCATTGGGTACAATGCTGCTCCGTTTTTGAAACCTAAATTATCCTTCGCATTTTCGATCGCTTTGTCTAATTGGTTGAAACGGTACGTCAATAAATTACGCGCAACTTGTTGGTCTTTTGTCGCCATATAAAACGGAATACAATACGCCTCAGTATCCCAATAAGTCGATCCGCCGTATTTTTCTCCGGTGAAACCTTTTGGTCCAATATTTAAACGAGAATCTTTTCCTAAATAGGTTTGGTTTAATTGGAAGATATTGAAACGAATTCCTTGTTGCGCTTTTACATCGCCATCAATGGTAATATCTGACATTTCCCAGATTTTTGCCCATGCATCAATTTGATTTTGAAGCAAAGTATTGTATCCTAAATTAAGGGCAGTTTTAATTACTTTTTCGGCTGCAGCCAAAGTATTATCGTGGTTTAAAGAAACGGTATATCCACCAATTTTCTGAATAGATGAGGTTTGTCCTTTTGCGATAATAGTGCCGTAAGTAAACTGAACTTTATCTGATGTTGAATCGATTGTAGAAGGCGAAATATTTACATTTTCTCCGTTTGCAAAAATCGTATTGTGCATGAAAGTCGTAACTTTAAAATGCGTTTTAAACGTTTGAGCAGTTACAAAAGCTTCGTTTGTACCTTTTTTTACTTCAAGAGGTTCCCAGAATTTTTCTTCCCAGTTGGCATCTTCATTGGTTACACCTGCATCAACATACGGTTTGTAAACAATTTTTGCGTCTTTGTTTAAAGGCGTAATATCAAATTTGATGATTCCTGTTTCATCCAGATCCAAAGAAAGAAAACGACGAACATTTACGGCAATTTCAGTTCCGTTTTTCAACGTAGCTTCAAAAGAACGATTGTACCATCCTTCTTTCATATTCAGTTCTCTGCGGAAGTTTCTAACCTCTGTACAGGTATTTAAATCAAGGTTTTCTTCATTGATTTCAACGTCAATTCCAATCCAGTTAGGAGCATTTAATACTTTTGCAAAATATTTTGGATATCCGTTTTTCCACCAGCCCACTTTAGTTTTATCCGGATAATAAATTCCGGCAATGTAACTTCCCTGAAAAGTTTCGCCAGAGTATGTTTCTTCAAAATTGGCACGTTGTCCCATAGCACCGTTCCCGATACTAAAAAGACTTTCAGACGATTTTACTCTCTCTACATCAAATCCTTCTTCTATGATGGACCAATTGTCTGGTTTTATATAATCTTGATTCATTTCTTCTTTAATTAGATAATTGGGCAATTAGAAAAATGTGTCAATTAGAAAATGTGCCAATTTGATAATTACTTGTCTTCGGCTGCTTCTGATTTTATTCTATCTTAATTGCTCGTTGTTGTACTATTTTACTTTTTAATTGATGATTTTATTTTTAAAAATTGCTTTCTTTAATTAGATAATTCAAAATTGTGTGAATTATCTAATTATCAAATTGCCAGATTTTAAATTAGCCAATTAGATAATTAGTTAAACAGATAATTCAAGTTTGTAGAATTATCTCATTTTCTAATTGACACATTGCCACATTCTTCACTAACCGATTAGTTTCTCGATAAAACTTGAGTCGATTTCGGTAAAATCTTTAAAAATATAATCAGCTTCATGTAAAATTGTTTCCTCACCAATTCCTACACTTACCATTTCTGCTATGTTTGCCGCCTGAATTCCGGCAACAGAATCTTCGAATACTATTGCATTTTTTGGATCAATGTTTAATAATTGAGCCGCTTTCAGGAAAACTTCAGGATCTGGTTTTGCATTGGTAACGTCATTTCCGTCAACAATAACATCGAAATACGAAAGAATTCCTGTTTTTTCAAGAATTGGTCGGGCATTTTTACTCGCAGATCCCAACGCAATTCCCTGATTTTTTTCTTTTAATAGTTGTAGGGTTTTAAAAACTCCAGGAAGAATCTCGCTTTCGTCCATGTCAACTAAATAAGATAAATAATCTTCGTTTTTTTGAATCAGCCATTTGTCTTTCTCTTCCTGCGAAGCCTGAACATTTCCTAATTCAAGAATTATATCTAACGAACGCACGCGACTTACACCTTTAAGTAATTCGTTATGTTCGTGTGTAAAATTTATATTTAATGATTGAGCGATTTTTTGCCACGCTAAAAAGTGGTATTTAGCGGTATCGACAATTACGCCATCAAGGTCGAAGATGAATGCTTTTTTGTTCATTATTTGAGAAATTCTTCTTTATTATTTTTGAATAGTATCGTCTACATCTTTTACTTTGTAGACTAAAAGAGCAGCGATTAAAAAGCTGACTCCACTTGTAATTAAGGCGTAAATAGCATCGCCATTATAAAGGTATTTTACAATTGGACCTCCAATAAGTGCATTTACAATTTGCGGAATTACAACAAAAAAATTGAAAATACCCATGTAAACGCCCATTTTTTTAGGTGCAATTGATCCCGCAAGAATTGCATAAGGCATAGCCAGAATACTTGCCCAGGCAACTCCTATTAAAATCATTGGCAATACTACCCAGTCTTCATTTGGCATGAAATAAATAGAGATTAATCCAATTCCTCCAATGATTAATGAAAATGCGTGAGTTGATTTTCGTCCGATTTTTTTAGCGATATAAGGCAGGAAAAACAGTGCAATGATAGCAGAAACTAAGTTGTATACTCCAAACAGAATTCCCACCCAATCTCCGGCATCTTGATATTGCTGGCTTGAAGTGTCGCTTAAAGGCAATCCGTAAATGTGATGTGCAATAGCCGGAGTTGTAAAAACCCACATACCAAATAATCCAAACCAGGAGAAAAATTGTACCCAACTTAGCTGACGCATTGTTGTTGGCATTTTTGCAAAGTCTGTAAAAATGTCTGTCAGTTTCGATTTTTCTTCAGTAGGAACATCAACTTCACTTTGAGGATCTTCAAAATTAGCCAATTCTTCTGGTGAATATTCTTTTGTTGTAAACAGGGTTACCAGAATAGAACCTATTAAAACAGCAGCTCCAATGATAAAAGAAAGTGTTAAATTTAGCGGTACACTTCCCGGAACTGTACTGTTTGAGACATGAAAATACTTGGTTAAAACATAAGGCAAAGCGGAACCAATTACAGCACCAAAACCAATTAATGAAGTTTGAATGCTAAAACCGGCAGTACGCTGATCTGTTCTTAAATTATCACCAACCAAAGCACGAAAAGGCTCCATGGCAATATTAAAAGAGGCATCCATGATCATTAACATTCCGGCTCCAACCCACAAGGCAGGTAATACTGAAATGAAAATATTAGCTTGTGGCATTAAAATTAATCCTACAGATGCTAAAATAGCGCCCACTAGAAAAAACGGTTTTCGTCTGCCAAATCGTCCCCAGGTTTTATCGCTGTAATGACCAATAACCGGTTGCACTATTAATCCCATAAGAGGAGCAATAATCCAGAACCATGATAATTCATGTACGTCGGCACCAAAAATTTGAAGAATTCTGCTGGCATTTGCATTTTGAAGTGCGAACCCCATTTGTATTCCCAGGAACCCGAAACTCATGTTCCAAATTTCCCAGAAACTTAATTTACGCTTTTCCATTATCGTAATTAAAGAATTAATTAGACGATAAGCGCTTTGCTTATCAAAACTTACTGTTTTTTTCGAAGTAAAAGTAAAAGCTTTGACGGCGGTAAAAGTATAAATTATTTTTAGATATATGCTAACAAAAAAGCCACAAATATTATTTATGGCTTTAGAATGTGTTTGATTTTAAGAAAATTAGTCAGTAGATTCTCTTTTTATAAGATGCGTTTCTATAACTTCGGTAGTATAGTTTTCGTTTTCTTCTTCGTCGTCATTGTGTTCTTCTTCGAGTCTTTCTATCAGCATTTTAGCTGCTTTATTTCCCATTTTTTCCCCACTCTGGCTTACTGTTGTAATACTTGGCGTTGAATATTTAGAGATGATTCCGTCAGTAAAAGCAATTACGGCAAGATCTTCTGGAACTTTAAGCCCCATTTTATTGGCAGTTTTGATAATTGTTACGGCAAAAAGCTCATTTACAGCAAAAACAGCATCAAAAGCCCGGTCGTGTAAAAGTTGGCTAATAGTGATTTCGCAAGTATCTACATCTTCAATTTTGATAATTAAATCTTCATTAAATGGTAATCCGTTGTCTAATAGTGCTTTTTCGTAACCATCTGTTCTCAGTTTTCCAACACTTACATAATCAACAGTGGTAACTAGAGCAATTTTTTTTCGACCATTGTCAATCAAACTCTGAACCGCTTCATATGCAGCCGCTTTATCATCGATAATAACTTTGTCGCATAAAATATCATTGGTTACACGATCAAACATTACAACCGGCATTCCTTGATTTATGACTTCGGTAATGTGGTGGAAATCACCTTTGTATTGGGTTTCTTTAGAGAGTGACATGATAAAGCCATCGATACTTCCGTTGGCTAACATTTCCATGTTTAGGACTTCCTTATCAAATGAATCGTCAGATAAACATATGACAACGCTGTAGCCATGTTCGTTCGCAACCTGTTCGATTCCGTTGATTACTGTGGAGAAAAAATAATGTACAATTTCCGGAATAATAATACCGATACTTTTGGTTTTTCGATTTTTTAAACTAAGAGCAATATTGTTGGGTTTGTAGTTGTAAAACTTTGCGAAAGCTTGCACTTTAAGACGGGTTTCTTCTCCTATTTCGAGGCTGTTTCTAAGTGATTTTGAGACAGTTGAAATAGACACGTCAAGTTCCTTCGCAATCTGTTTTAAGGTTATTTTGCGTTTCATAGTTATTATTGAAAAAAATCTAATTATTAATAAAGGTATCTTTTATTTTTTGATTTGTCATTTTTTGACTGAAAAGATTACAAAATATAGAAAGTTTTCAACACTATCACGTTTTCGTAATCCAATATAAATTGTAACTGGTTGGTCGTGTTAATAAATTCCTAATTTTGAAATTCGAAGTAAAATTAAAAACTTAACTAACAATCAAAAACTCAAACTAATTTAAACAAAAAGTATGAAAACAATTTATAAAAAGTTGTTATTTTTATTCTTACTGTTACCGTTTACTGTACTAGCTCAAAGTACTTTAAAAGGAACAGTTGCCGACCAGGCAACGGGACAACCAATCCCGGGGGTAAATGTAAGTGTACAAGGTGCTCCAGGCGGAACATCAACAGATTTTGACGGTAAATTTCAGTTATCTAATTTAAAAAATGGAGACAAAATCCTTGTTTCTTTTATTGGATACAAAACGTCAACTGTAACTTTTAACGGTCAACAAACATTAAGCGTTTCTTTAGAAGAAGATACGAATCAACTTAAGGAAGTTGTGGTACAAGTAGGTTACGGTACTGTTAAGAAAAAAGATGCTACAGGATCTGTATCTCAAATTGCAGCAAAAGACTTTAATAAAGGAATCAATGTTACTCCTGAGAGTTTAATTAGCGGTCGTATTTCGGGTGTTAATGTTACTGGAGGAGGTGCTCCGGGTGCTAAAGCAGATATCAGGATTCGTGGAGGATCTTCTTTAAATGCTTCAAACGAACCATTAATTGTATTAGACGGACTTCCGTTAAGTAATGCTGTACCAAGTGGTGCTACAAGTATTTTATCTACAATTGATCCTAATGATATTGAATCTTTTACAGTTCTTAAAGATGCATCTGCTGCTGCGATCTACGGGTCACGTGCTGCAAATGGTGTAATCGTAATTACTACTAAAAAAGGATCAAAAGGTGGTGTAAAAGTAAACTTTAGTTCTCAGGTTGGTATTAATACAGTAGCAAATACAGTTGATGTAATGAATGCTGATCAATACAGAGAGTTAGTAAAAACTAAAGGTTCTGCAGCTCAACTGGCTTTATTGGGGAATGCAAATACAAACTGGCAAGATGAAATTTTTCAT
Source organism: Flavobacterium sp. Leaf82 (assembly GCF_001422725.1). Taxonomy (GTDB): domain Bacteria; phylum Bacteroidota; class Bacteroidia; order Flavobacteriales; family Flavobacteriaceae; genus Flavobacterium. The sequence continues at coordinate 460,113 of NZ_LMMA01000001.1, forward strand.
ACAGCCTTGACAACAAACAATAATATATCTGTAAGCGGTTCTTTGTTTAACAAATTGCCTGTACGTTTATCTGTTGGAAATGTTGATAATCCAGGAATCCTTAGAAACACTTCTTTTGAAAGAACTACGACATCGATATCGTTAAATCCGGTTCTTTTTGATAATCACTTAAAAATTGATATTAGCGGAAATTTATCTTTTGGTAAAAACCAATTTCAGGATGAAGGTGCAGTTATTGGAAGCGCAATTGGGTTTGACCCAACACAACCTGTTTATCAGGCGGGTTCTCGTTATGGAGGATATTTTGAATGGTTAGAGCCAAGCGGAAACTTACCTTTATTACCGGCAAGAAATCCTGTGGCAAGATTAAACCAGGATAACAGAAGAGCTACTTCTACCAGAAAATGGGGGAATGTTAGAGTAGATTATAAACTTCATTTCTTTGAAGATTTAAGAGTTGTTGCTGAGGCAGGTATCGATAGATTTGACAGTAGCGGATATACTGAAGTAAGTACTCAAAGTGCTTTAGGATATCAGCCAAAAGCATTTAGCGATCCGGGTTATGTAAATTTAGGAAACTACTCTAATTATACTGATGCGCTTCAGAATAAAAACTTAAATGCTTATTTTAATTATACTAAAGATATTGGGAAAATTAAAATTGATGCAACTGCAGGTTATAACTACCAATTGTTTCAAAAAGAAAAATATTCATCTGGAGAAATCAGACAGCCAAATCCTAATGAGGATGTTGCTACAGATCCGGATGTTAATTTACAATCGTTCTTCGGACGTTTGAATTTAGGGTATGACAGTAGATATTTATTGACTTTAAATTACAGAAGAGACGGAACTTCTCGTTTTTCTGAAGATAACAGATGGGGAAATTTTGCAGGAGGTGCTTTTGCATGGAATTTGTCTGAAGAAGCTTTCTTAAAAGGTAATTCAACTGTTTCTACTTTAAAATTAAGAGTTGGTTACGGAACTACCGGACAACAAGATATCTCGGCTCAGTATGATTATTTACGCAGAGTAACTTTAGGAACAATTAATTCGCAATATATTTTTGGTAACACAATATATTCAACTGCAAGACCAGAAGGATATAACGAAAATATTAAATGGGAAGAATTGACTGAATCTAACGTTGGTATCGATTACGGATTCTTCAATGACAGAATTACTGGATCTATTAACTATTTTGATAAAAAATCATCAGATTTATTAGCTGATATTGCAGTTCCTGATGGTGCGAATCTTAGAAATCAAGGTTTCTTTAATATTGGTAGTGTAAGAACAAAAGGGGTTGAATTTAGTATTGCTTCTGATATTGTTAAAAACGATAATTTGACTTGGAACGTAGCTTTTAATACTACTTATATCGATCAGAATATTTCTGAATTAGGAATTACGGTTCCTGGTTTTCAAGGTTATTTAACCGGAGATAATATCGCTGGTGGAAACGGAAATAAAATCCTTATTAACTCAGTAGGATATTCGCCAAATTCATTTTTTGTATATGAGCAATTATACGATGCAAATAAAAGACCAATTGCAGGTGCTTATGTAGACAGAAACGGAGATGGAAAAATTGATACAGGTGACCGTTACAGAGCTGGAAAAGCGGCTCCGGATTATACTTTTGGTTTGTTTTCTACCTTAAACTACAAAAAGTTTGACTTTACAATGAACTGGAGAGCAAGTGTTGGTAACAAAATTTTTGATAACGTAAGTTCTAATTTAGGTTATTCTGATGCTGGATTAAGAAGACAAACTGATTTGTCTAACGTAAGTTCAGATTACTATAATACTGGTTTTACTTTTGAAGATAATGGTACATCACGTTACTTGTCTGATTATTTTGTAAAAGATGCTTCTTTTATCAAATTAGATAACATTACACTTGGATATACTTTAGATAAAACAATCATAAAAGCTGCTACTTTAAGATTTACAGCTGGTGTTCAGAATGTTTTCATTCTAACAAAATACAATGGTTTAGATCCTGAGAAATTCAACGGAATTGATAATAATGTATACCCAAGAGCAAGAACATTCTTGTTTGGAGTAAATGCGAATTTCTAATAGTAGACTGAAATCAAAAATTTAAAAACAAACAAAATGAAAATATCATTTAAATATATATCTTATTTTTTCCTATTCGTTTTAGGATTAAGTATGACGCTTACTTCGTGTACGGACGACTTAAACGTGACGCCAAAGGATGATGATGAATTTTTATCAGAAACCTTTTTTCAAGATCCTGCATCGTACAAAGAAGTTTTGGCTAAATTATACGCAGGTTTGTATGTGGGTGGTAATGATGGTGATGGTGATGCTGCTGTACCTGGAAAAAGTCCAGATATTGCAGGACTTGGTGGTGACTTTAGCAGTTACTTAAGATTACTTTTTGTAACACAGGAATTTACTACAGATGAAGCGATTATTGCATGGGCTGATGGTACTTTACCAACATTGAATGCTCAAACATGGTCTCCTGCAAATGAATTTCTTGAAGGAACTTTCTCAAGAGCATTTTACCACATTAGTGTTGCTAATGAGTTTTTAAGACAAACTACAGATGAGAAATTAACTGCAAGAGGTGTTGATGCAAACTTAAAAGCTGATATCGCTAATTTTAGAGCCGAAGCTCGTTTTTTAAGAGCTTTCTCTTATTATAACTTAATGGATTTATTTGGTAATGTGCCAATTACGACAGAAAAAGATCCTGTTGGATTCTTTTATCCGGAACAAAAAACAAGAGCAGAAGTTTTTGCTTTCGTTGAATCTGAATTGAAAGACCTAGACAATAGTTTAGTGGCTCCAAGAGCAAATGAATATGGAAGAGTTGATAAAACTGCTGCTAAATTTTTATTGGCGCAAGTTTATTTAAATGCTAAAGTATATATAGGTGTAGATAAAAACAATGAAGCCGCAACTTTATGTAATGAAATCATTACGGGTTCAGGATATACATTTGCAAATGTTCCATACAGATATTTATTCTCTGCGGATAATAATAGAAATGGTGCTCAGTCAGAAATTATTTTCCCAATTGTTGGTGATGGTAATGCTATTAGAGCAACTGGTGGAGGTATGAGTTTTATCATGCACGCTTCTATTGGAGGTAGCATGGATGCTGCATCAAGAGGTATGGATGGTGGATGGCAAGGGATTAGAACTCGTAGAGAGTTTGTAAATCTTTTTCCTGATGCAACTGCAACTGCAGATAATAGAGGTACGTTCTACACAAACGGACAATCTAAAGACATTAATAATGTTTCGACTTTTACTGATGGTTATGCTGTAACAAAATACATCAATAAAAATGCTGATGGTTCTGCAGCACAAAGAAATGATATCCCGGATATTGATTTCCCAATGTTTAGATTAACAGATGCTTATTTAATGTATGCCGAAGCAACTCTTAGAGGAGCTTCAAGCGGAAATATTGCAACAGCTTTAGGTTATGTAAATCAAATTAGAGCAAGAGCAAATGCACAGGCAATTACACTTCCTCAGTTAACTCTTGATTTTATCTTAGATGAAAGAGGAAGAGAATTATTCTGGGAATGTCACAGAAGAACTGATTTGATTCGTTTTGGAAAATTTAGCGGAGCGTCTAAAATCTGGCAATGGAAAGGTGGATCTGTAAATGGTAATGCTACAGAGTCATTCAGAGATTTAATGCCTATTCCTGCAAGAAATATTCAGGCAAATCCAACTTTGAAACAAAATCCTGGATACTAACTTTATAAAACATTAAAATGAAAAATATATATAAAATTTTAATCGCATTTATTGGTGTTTTGGCGGTTTCATGTAATGCTGATGATGTTGAGAACAGACCTGTTATTGATGCAGGAACTGCTCCGGTATTATTAACACCAACATCTGGCTTTAGTATTGTACTATCAAAAGAAACTGAGAAAAACGTTGCTACAACTGTTACCTGGAACAAAGCAACTTATACTGTACCTCAGGCAATAATAAATTACACAATTCAGATTGCTAAAGCAGGAACTAATTTTGCAAGCCCAATTACTGTAATGAGCACAACTGGTGTTTCGCAAGAATTAACAGTAGAAGAATTAAATTCGGCATTAGTAAACGGTGGTTTTGTTGAGAAAGAAGTAAACAATGTTGATATTCGTATTAAATCTGTCGTTGGAGCTTCAGGAATTCCTCAATACTCTAATAGCTTTACTATAAAAGCAACACCTTATCACGTACCATTGGCAAGTTCGCATTGGTTAGTTGGTGCAGCTACTCCTGGAGGTTGGTCTTGGGATGGTGATGCAGAAACTGAATTTCCTTTAGTTGCTGGTCAAAGTAATATCTATCAGGTTACTCTTGTTCTAAAAAGCGGAGAAGGATTTAGAGAATTTATCAAAAATGATTTCACAAGTGGTGGTAACTGGGGCGGCGACAACAGTCATAACTTTACTTACTATACAGGATTGGGTTATACTATTGATTCAGAATTAGTAAATGCAGGTGACGGAGATTCTAATTTTAAATATACAGGACCTACGGGATCAAGAGTATTTAAAATAGACAACGTTGCAAAAACGATAACATTAGATTAATTTCAATGTAAATAAATTAAGGGCTATCTTATTAGGTAGCCCTTTTGTCATAGACAACATAAAAAATTGGTTATGTTAGTAATGTAAAGGGGCTGTCTGTAAAAAGGCAGCCCTTTTATTTTACATTTTTTCTTTGTTGTATTCTCCAATAACGGCAAAATACCCAAAAGTTCCCAGTCCTAAAACGATAAGAGGAGTAAGGATAAAAAGAATGATGATCCCAAAGACTAAATCGTCTTGTTTGTCTGATAGAAGTTTGGGTAAACCAAATTCAAATACGCAAAAATAAGCCGCTGCAACCGCAAGAACAATCCATAAAACACCTAAAATTTGTTTGATCGCATTCATAATTATTATATTAAAGGTGGTTAGTTTTGTTTTTATTATCGATATAAATCATTCCAATTACAAAGCAAACAGAAGCTATTATAATAGGATACCAAAGTCCGTCAAGATAAAATTCAGGTTTGCCGGCTTCTTTTGAATGCGTTACAAAATAGGTTGATATCGCCGGAAGCAACCCTCCAAAAATACCATTCCCAACATGGTACGGCAGAGACATTGAAGTATATCTGATCTTAGCTGGAAACATTTCAACCAGAAAAGCTGCGATAGGACCGTAAACCATTGTAACAAATAAAACCTGAATGAAGACTAAAAATATTAATGTCCATTCATCGCCTGAATTTATAGTGATCGAAATACTACTTTGAGATTCTTTTTTATTAGCAAAATCAGTTCTCTTTTCGATATACGTAGTTCCGTCAGTATAGGTTTTTGAAATTGAGGTTATTATGTCGCCATTTTTTGTTTTTTCGACATTTTGACCCGTACTTTCTACCATCTCGGTTTTATAATTTACATCTGTAGTATTGTACATCATTTTATAAATTGGTCTGTAAAATAAAATAGCGAGCAGCATTCCGCCCATCATAATGTATTTTCGCCCAATTTTATCACTCAGCCATCCAAAAATGATAAAAAACGGAGTTCCTATCAAAAGAGCAATTCCTAATAATCCGTCTACTTGCGACGAATCAATATTCATTACTGTTTTCATAAAGCTCATGGCATAAAATTGTCCGGTGTACCAAACAACACCTTGTCCCATTGTAGCGCCAAATAATGCCAGTAAAACAAATTTTAGATTATACCTGTTTCCAAAGCTTTCCTTTAACGGATTTGTGCTCGTTGTGCCTTCTTTCTTAGCTTTTGCAAATACCGGAGATTCATCCATGTTTTTGCGAATTAAGTACGAAACACCAACCATTACAATAGAAACCCAAAACGGAACACGCCATCCCCAGGAATCAAAATCTGTAGGCGTAAGAATGTTTTTTGTAGCCAGTATTACCATTAATGAAATAAATAAACCAACTGTAGCTGTGGTCTGAATCCAGGAAGTCCAATATCCTTTTTGTCCCACAGGAGCGTGTTCAGCAACATAAGTGGCTGCTCCGCCATATTCTCCTCCCAAGGCAAGTCCTTGTAGTAAACGCAGAATTAAAACTAATAAAGGCGCCATAAAACCAATCGTTTCGTAACTGGGAATACAGCCTATTAAAAAAGTAGAACCTCCCATTAATAATAAAGTAGCCATAAAAGTGTATTTACGACCAATGATATCTCCAAGTCTGCCAAAGAATAATGCTCCAAAAGGACGAACTACAAAACCTGCTGCAAAAGTGGCCAAAGTCGATAAAAATGCCGCTGTAGGATTGTCACTCGGAAAGAATTTTGTTGAAATTACCACCGCTAAACTTCCAAAAATATAGAAATCATACCATTCAATCATTGTGCCCATTGAAGAGGCTGAAATTACTTTCCAAATACCTTTTGTAGAAGTTTTACTCATAAAGCGATCTGTGTTTTTAGTAATAAATAAAAATATAAAGTATCATTTTACGAATATATAAGATATTTTTTTATTTAGTTGATACTTTTTTAACAAAAAGAACATAATTATTGACTTCTGGGTTTTTAGTAATACTAATTGCATTAAAACTGGAGGAGAGATTAGAAAACGATTTTTAACTGCAATGAGTGCAAAATAAAAATGCGAAATTCGCAAAGCTATAATTAGTATATTTTGTCATTTCGAGGAACGAGAAATCACATCCAGAGAGCAACGAACCGTGAATATGTAATGTGATTTCTCGTTCCTCGAAATGACAAACTAGAAGTAAAACTTATCGGAATTAGATTGGAATTTTTGAAAAAGAAATTAAAAACAAAAAACCCGAATCCCGAAGCTTCGGGACTATTCGGGTTTTAATGGTGGTGTCTCCAGTCCCGAGAGTTCGGGAGAACAAGGGACAAATTATGATTTTCTCTTAGAAAGGATATCTTTTAAAACAGAGGAGTCATTGATTATTTTTCCTTTAATAGTTTTTCTAAATATTGATTCTTTTCTTTTTCAGCCTGAACTAAGCGTTCATAAAGTTTTTTATTTTCATCATAAGATTCAATAAGTTTATCTAAAGGATTGAACGTTGGTTGGTATTGAAAAAATGAAGCGTTGTCGTGATTGTTCACTGTGTTTCCTATAATATTAAATACAGCTTCGTCACTATAGTTTCTTATACCATCAGCAGTGACGCCTAAAACTTCTGCAATTGCCTGCAGTTTTTCATCATCAACAGTTTCGCTTCCCTCAATGTTAGAAATAGATTGTTGGCTTATGCCAATGGCAAATGCTAAAGCTTCTTGTTTCATACCTCTAAGCTCTCTAATTCGGCTTATGTTTCTTCCAATATGTTTTGGTTTTGTTGCTGTGTTCATAGCTCAAATATAATAATTTAAGTATCAAAGTACAAAAGTAGGCAACACATAGTTTTTAACTGTTGAATTTTGCGGTAAAAACTTTTAGAAAGTATTAAAAAAAAAACCCGAATCCCGAAGCTTCGGGACTATTCGGGTTTTAACGGTGGTGCCTCCAGTCCCGAGGCTTCGGGAGAACAAGGGACAAATTATGATTTTCTTTTATAAAGGATATCTTTTAAAACAGAGGAGTCATTGATTATTTCTCCTTTAATAGTTTTTCTAAATATTGGTTCTTTTCTTTTTCAGATTGAAGCAAACGCTCATAAAGGTTTTTATTTTCTTCTACAGTTTCCATTAATTTATCTAATGGATTGAAAGTACAATGATTAGGTTGATTAGTGATACCGCCGTTAATTTCGTTATCATGTATATTATTAAAATAATTAATCGCGGCTTCGTCTGAGAAGTTTTTAAGAGCTTCGACGTTTACTCCCAATACTTGTGCTATTTCAATAAGTCTTTCTTCTTCTATGGTTTCGCTATTTTCGATAGCAGATATTGTTTGCTGGCTTATTCCTAAAGCCTGTGCTAAAGCTTCCTGTTTCATATCACGAAGTTCACGAATACGGCTTATTTTTCGTCCTATATGATTTGGTTTTGTAAGTGTGCTCATAATTCAAAGATAATAATTAAGTATCAACCTACAAAGTCGAAAAATATAATTCTAAACTTTGTAGAAAATGTCATCTTGTTATAGTAAAATAAGCTTTAGGAACCTTTGCGTAAATCCTAGCGCATTTAGCGATAAAATTTTACAATCAGAAAAGCATAAAAAAACAAAAAACCCGAATATTGCTATTCGGGTTTTAACGGTGGTGCCTCCAGGGATCGAACCAGGGACACATGGATTTTCAGTCCATTGCTCTACCATCTGAGCTAAGGCACCGTGCTGATTGCGGGTGCAAAGATAGAATCATTTTTCGTTTATCCAAAACATTTTTTAAAAAAAATCAATTCGTATCTTCGCGTTTATAAAAATGTAAACATGATTTTAACTGTCGATGTGGGTAATACTCGGATAAAAGCTGCTGTCTTTGAGGGAAGTAATGTTCTGGAGAATTTTGTTTTTGAGAAAAGTGAACTTGAAAAAAAAATTAAAAATATTTTAGAAAAATTTCAAAATTGCTCAGATTTGGTTGTTGCCTCTGTTGGAAATGTAGAAAAACAATCTTTTTTGGCTTTCGAAAATGATTTACAGATTCATTTTTTGACTCATGAAGATATTTTCCCTTTTATAAATAAATATGCCACCCCAAAAACTTTAGGAATAGACAGAATGGTTTTGGCGGCTGGCGCAACTTTGCAATTTCCTAAACAAAACAGATTAGTAATTGATGCAGGAACTTGCGTTACCTACGATTTTATCGACGAAAATGATAATTATCTGGGGGGAGCGATTTCTCCCGGCTTGCGATTGCGTTATGAAGCCTTGCACAATTACACGGCCAAGCTGCCTTTGCTTAGTTTTGAATTGCCGGAACAATATATAGGTAACTCCACAGCGCAAGCGATTCATTCCGGAGTTGTAAATGGCTTCGTCTATGAGATTGACGGTTTTATCGATGAATATCGGGCAAACTTTTCAAATTTTATAATAATTTTAACGGGAGGAGATGCAGATTTTTTGGCTAAACGATTAAAAAATACCATATTTGCCAATTCAAATTTTCTATTAGAGAGTTTGAACCAAACATTTCAATATAAAAATCGACAATGATTAAAAAAATTATAGTAAGCGCTTGTTTGCTTATCTCGTTCGTTTCATTTGCTCAACAGGGTACTGCTTCTCCTTATTCTTTCTTTGGGATTGGTGATGTCAGATTTAAAGGGACTCTGGAAAACAGGTCTATGGCCGGGGTTTCGGTAGAGCAGGATAGTATCCATTTGAATATTGAAAATCCGTCCAGTTACGCCAGTTTGGGACAAACTACTTTTACTGTTGGAGGTACTTTTGCAAGTTCCGTATTAAAAACTACTGAGAAATCTGAAAAAGCACAAAGGTCAACTTTTGATTATTTAGCTGTTGGAATCCCAATGGGAAAATTTGGAGCAGCTTTTGGTTTGATTCCGGTAAGTTCAGTTGGATATAAAATTCAAAATGACAACACAGGAACAGACGGAGCAACAAGTACGCAACTTCAGGGAAAAGGTGGAGTAAACAGAGTATTTTTTGGTTTAGGATATAAAATTAAGAAAAACTGGACTATTGGTGCTGATGCACAATATAACTTTGGTAAAATTACAACAACAAGTGTTGAGCTTGTTACTGGAGTTCAAAATGCTACTGCAGAAACAAATGCATCTGAGTTGTCTGGTGTTGGTTTTAATATTGGAACCATGTACCAAACAAAAATTGATAAAAAATTGACTTTGTTTACCAGTTTGAATTATAGTTTTGCAAGTAATTTAACGGCAAATAATACAAGGGTTATTTCTGTAGATGGTGATGCAGATCCTTATGAAGGAGCTCCGCATGAAGATAAATTAAAGATACCAAACAAAGTAACATTTGGTGCCGGTATTGGGCAGCCTAGAAAATGGTTAGTAGGTACAACATTTGCGTTTCAGGGTAATGGGCAACTTGCCAATTATTACAATGCTGCGGATAATATAAGCTATGAAAAATATCAAAAATATGCAGTAGGTGGATATTATATTCCTAATTATGCATCGTTTACAAGTTATCTTAGCAGAATTACATACAGAGCCGGTCTTAAATATGAAAAACTTGGTTTGATTGTTAACAACGAATCAATCAATGATGTTGGTATGAGTTTAGGAGCTGGAATTCCGCTTGGTAATGGTTCTTTTTCTAATGTTAACGTTGGGTTAGAATTTGGAAAAAGAGGTACTACTTCTGCAGATTTAGTTCAGGAGAATTACTTCAACTTTAGTTTGAGTTTCTCTTTTAACGACAGATGGTTCGTGAAAAGCAAATTCAACTAATCATTAGTTGTATGTTTTTCTAAGCTCATTACAATTTACTACATTTGGCAAATGAATTTACCAAAGAGATATATTATAACCATTGTCACAGTTCTTGCTGTGACACTGTTTTTTGGGTGTGAAAGTAATTTTAAAGAAGTTCAGAAAATTAACTTCTCAGAATTCGTTCCCGGAAGTGATGCAGATACCGTAAATATAAAATACACAGATTCCGGTCTTATAACAGCGGTTTTAAAAAGCCGTAAAATGTTAGATTACTCAAATCTTGATTTTCCTTTTACTGAATTTCCAAAAGGAATTGATGTTACTTTATATGATAAAAAACAAAAGCGTACTTTTATCGTATCAAATTACGCTGTTTCTTATAAGCCAACCCAGATAATAGATTTGCAGGGAAAGGTTAAGATTACGTCAGAAACCGGACAAATGCTTGAAACGGAGCAATTGTATTTTGATCAGAAAAATGAATGGTTTTATACCGAAAGAAAATTTAAACTTACTGATGCAAAAGGAGTTTCTTACGGTCAGGGTATCGATTTTAGTAAAGACTTTAAAGTAATTAATTCACAACGCGTAAGCGGTGAAATAGAATCAGACGAAAAAATATAATTATGGGCGTTTTAAAATATACACAATATCTTTATTTATTAATTGCAGCTGCTTTCATTTATGATGGAATTACGAAGCTAAATTCACCTGATGAAAATCCGTGGTTAAGCTTTATAGTTGCTGGTGTGAGCGTTTTTATGTTTTTCTTCAGGAGAAAATACGCCAAGAAATTTGATGACCATTATAAAAAACAATAAAAAATGGAAATTAGTATTATAATACTATGTTTAATACTATCAGCCTTTTTTTCAGGAATGGAAATAGCCTTTATTTCCTCGAATAAAATTTATCTTGAGATAGAAAAAAAGCAAGATAATTTTTTATCCCAAATCCTAACTAAACTTACTGAAAACCCTTCAAAATTTATTGCTGCAATGCTTATTGGTAACAATGTAGCATTGGTAGTTTATGGTTTTTACATGGGAGATTTAGTCCTGAATTGCATGGGCAGTTTTGGATTTCATTTTTCTGATGCCACAAGTTTATTGGTTCAAACCATAATTTCGACTTTTATAGTCTTAATAACAGCAGAATTTTTTCCGAAAGTCTTTTTTCAGATTTATGCCAATTCGCTCATTAAGATTTTTGCGATTCCGGCATATTTGTTTTACAGATTATTTTATTACATCTCGACATTTTTTATCTGGATTTCGGATTTTGTATTGCGAAAATTTTTCAAGACAGAAGGCGATCAGGTACAGCTTTATTTTAGTAAAATAGAACTGGGAAATTATATTACAGAACAAATGAACTCTGTTGAAGATGATGAAGAACTGGATTCAGAAATTCAGATTTTTCAAAATGCCTTAGAGTTTTCAGGTGTAAAAGCGCGTGATATTATGACGCCGCGTACAGAGATTGTCGATATCGATTTGTTTGACAGCATTACGGATCTTAAAGAATTATTTATAGAAACCGGGTATTCTAAGATAGTGGTGAGTCAAAACTCCCTTGATGACATTGTGGGTTACGTGCATTCATTTGATTTGTTTAAAAAGCCTAAAACAATAAAATCAGTTTTAATGACTGTTGAGTTCGTTCCGGAAACGATTTTGATAAAAGATGCCCTGAATTTATTAATCAAAAAACGAAAGAATGTTGCTGTAGTTTTAGATGAATATGGAGGTACTTCCGGAATTATAACTATTGAGGATATAGTCGAAGAACTTTTTGGAGAGATTGAAGATGAGCACGATTCAGAAGAAGAAGAATTGATTGAAGAAGATTTGGGCGAAGGTAAGTATTTGTTCTCGACCAGATTAGATGTAGAATATTTAAACGAAACCTATAAACTGAATATTCCTGAAGAAGATTCTTACGGAACTCTTGGGGGATTTATTGTGAATTCTACAAAAGAAATACCTCAAAAGGGAGAGGAAATAGTGATTGACAGCTATTATTTTGTGATTGAAGAAGCCACAAATAAGAAAATAGAATTGGTTAAATTGACAATAAAAGAGTGATTTTTTTAATTAATGAAAAAAATTGTGTAAAATAAAACGCTAGTTGTATTGTTATTAACTAGATAATTGTATTTTCGCAAACTGAATATAAAATTAACGATAATAAAAATGGCAGTTTTAGCAAAAATTAGACAGCGTTCCGCTTTATTGATAGGAGTTATTGCACTTGCATTATTTGCATTTATAATACAAGATCTTTTCACCAGAGGAAGTTTCGGTCAAAGTTCAAAAGATGTGGGAAGCATCGATGGAAAAGATATTTCATTTGAAGACTTTAGAGTTAAAGTTAGTAATGTTGAAAAAAGTGGACAAGGAATTACTTCCACTGAAGCTGCAAACAGAGTTTGGGATCAAGAAGTTTCGATCGCATTATTATCAGCGCAATTTGATAAATTAGGATTAAGAGTTGGTGAAAAGCACTTACTTGAAGTTTTAAAATCAGATCCAAATATTGGTAAAAACCCAATGTTTTTAAACGCAGCTGGTGGTTTTGATGTTGTAAAGTTTAAAGAATACTTTAAAGCTAATCCTGAAGCAGCACAATATATTTCTGAAAAAGAAAAAGATGCTGAATTAAACGCAAAATTTCAAATCTACAATACATTAGTAAAAGCAGGTCTTTATACTACAGCTAGCGAAGGAAAATTAAAATATGAAATGGAAGCTAACAAAGTAAACTTTGCTTATGCTGCAGCTTTATATTCTTCTATAAAAGATAGCGAAGTAAAAATTTCTGATTCGGAAATTGTAGATTACATGAAGAAAAACGAGAAAAAATTCAAAGCGGATGCAACTCGTGAAATTCAATATGTTTTAGTAGAAGATAAAGCTTCAAAAGAAGACGAAGCTGAAATCAAAAACAAAATCACTTCTTTATTAAACGGAAGAGTAGAATATAATGCAAAAACAGGTAAAAATGATACTTTGCCAGGTTTTAGAAACGCAACTAACATTGCTGAATTTGTAAATTCAAATTCTGATGTTCCTTACGATTCTACTTATGTTCCTAAAAATGCTTTACCAGCTGTAGATGCTGATAAATTATTCAGCTTACCTGCCGGAGCAATTTACGGACCATATGTTTACGGAAGATATTATGCTATCTCTAAATCTTTAGGATTTAAAGCTGGTGTTAATGCAAAAGCAAGTCATATCTTAATTGGTTATGAAGGATCTCAAACTCCAAACCAAAAAGAAAAAAGAACTAAAGAAGAAGCTAAAGCTAAAGCAGAAGAAATTCTTGCTCAGGTTCAGGCAAATCCAGACAGTTTCATGATGTTGGCTTTTACAAGTTCTGATGATTCATCTGCACAACAAGGTGGTGATCTAGGATATTTTGGTCCAAACCAAATGGTAAAACCATTCAATGATTTTGTATTCAACAACGGAATTGGAAAAGTTGGTTTAGTTGAAACTCCTTTTGGATTTCACATTATCAAAATTACAGATAAACAAGACGGAATTCGTTTAGCTACTATTGCTCAAAAAATTGAGCCTTCTGAAGCTACTTCTGATAAAGTATTTACATTAGCAACTAAATTCGAAATGGATGCTGCTGATAAAGATTTTAATGCTACAGCAAAAGAGTTAGGTTTAAAAGTTGCTCCTCCTGTAACTGCAAAAGCAATGGATGAAGCGTTTGGTCCTTTAGGAAACCAACGTAACATTATTAGATGGGCTTATGATAAAGAAACTAATACAGGTGATGTAAAACGTTTTGAAATCGCTAATATTGGTCACGTAATTGCTCAATACAAAAGCGAAAACAAATCAGGTTTAGTATCTGTAACATTGGCAAGACCTTATGTTGAGTCAATCTTGAAAAACAAGAAAAAAGCAGAGATCTTAAAAGATAAATTAAAAGGTTCTACAATAGAAGCTGCTGCTAAAAGCGCTGGTGTTGCTGTTCAACAAGCTACTAATGTAACACTTGATAATCCGGTTTTACCTGGTGGAGTTGGGCAAGAGCCTAAAGTTGTTGGTAATGCATTTGCATTAGCTGCAAATAAAGTATCTGCTCCAATTGAAGGAAATACAGGAGTTTATGTTGTAAAAAACATTAGTACTGTAAAAGCTCCTGCAATTGCTAATCATGCTGAATATGTTGCTAAAGTAAAAGCTCAAAGCGCATCTGATGCAAGCAGAATTTTACCAGCTTTGAAAAACAATGCTAAAATTGAAGATAACAGATTACAATTTAACTACTAATTTTAAGTAATTAAATTTTTAAATACAGAACCCGAAACATTCATTTGAATGTTTCGGGTTTTTTGTTAAATATATTTTTCTAACTGTTTTGTAGTAAATGTTTTATCTATTTCTCTAACTACATGGGAATAATGTAAATATGATTTAAAATATTTGTGATATTCAAATTATTACAGTTAATTTGTCCGAATTTTTGTTTTAATAAGATATTCTATTTATGCAGATGTTGCATAAAGATTAAAATTAATAATTAGAGAAACGATTTTAATAATCAGATACTGAATGTTTTATAAGTTTAATTTGTTCAAAAGAAAACCTAGAGTATATTCCAAAATAGAGAATCATATTTATGGAATAATTACGGAGCTTCTAAAGGTTGGCAGTACTGACATCAATGTTGATGAATTGGGCGGAAAATACTATTTAAGTAACGAGGAGCAACATTTTAAGGTTACTATATTAAGTAACGATTATGTGATCAGACTTACCAATACACGAGATTCTGTTGCTGAAAAATACGATAAGGTTTTTGTAGAAGATGTTTTGCGAGCAGTAAAAGAAGAGAAACATCGCAGAATGGAAGTTGTGTATGATTCTATTACAAATAGTATAGAAAAAATGGCAGAACGTTTACACAACACGCTAATTGAGTCTAATGAGTTAGAAACTCAGAAAGTTCGTCGTCTGGAAAAAACATCATAAGCATAAAAAAAAGTAAACTATTTGGTTTACTTTTTTTGTTTTAGGGCTTATCGTAAAAAGGAATACTTATTTCTGTAAAATCATTTCGTCATAAGAAAGAATTGTTTCATATCCTTTTGAGTTAAAATAGGCTTGCGGATTCTCTTTTGAAATTGCCATTACAAAATCGCCGCCCCACGCACCAAGACTTTTAACGACACCATTGAAATCAGGAAAAGCAATTTCTTTAATGGTTTTGATTTCTAGTATATTACTCAAATGAATTTCATGCTTTTCTACATTATGGGCAAATTCCTTAAGTGTTTTTGCTTGTAAGATAGCTTGAGTAATTTTATTGTTGTCAATAATATTATGAGCCAGATTCTGGTTTTTGTTATTATAATATGCACTAATCGCTGCTTTGCTGTTTTGTTTTTTATTAAGGTAAACAAAATAGATATTTTGTGTAAAGTCAGGATTAAAAGTAATTGTTTCTACAACCGGAGAATTGTCTTCCAGTCGATAAACAATTGGAGTATTATTTTGGGCACAGGCTATATCATAACCACTTCCTCCAAAACTATTTTTAAGCAACGTAAAAGCATCAATTTGTGCCCATTGTGCAATGTTATTTAATAAGGTAGACGATGTGCCTAAACCCCAGTTTTTAGGAAACGACAATTGTGTCGTGACTTTATATCCTTGTGAAGTATTAATAAAATCAGGATTTAAGATATAAGCTTCATGAAGAATATTGATTAAGGTTGTTTTTACAGTTTCAATCTTAGCAGCTTCATTATTAATGATTTCAGGAAAAGTGATCGTATCTTCATACCAAAGCTGTTCGTCAAAATTGTAACTTTTCCATTCAATTTCATTATTTGAAGCATCTTCTACAATTAAATTCTGTCCAAATTTTGTGGGTAATGCAAATGCTCTGGCGCCGTCTAGTACTAAATATTCGCCTGTAATCAAGAGTTTTCCGTTACTGTAAAAAGTTGTTTTCATTCTTTGTTTTTTAGCCCCGATAGTAGTGAAAATCCTTTTGTGCAGTCCCGAAGCTTCGGGAGGCATAAAAGATTGCAACGAATAGCGGGAATAGCTTCTGATTATTTGGCTGGATTATTTTCTTAAGTTTTCAATAAATTCTACAACGGCACTATGCGAAACAGCATTTTTCTTGAAATGAGATTTTATTAAACGACGCTCTTCTTCGCTGGCTTCAAATTGGTTGATGATGTTGTTTAGGTGCATTTTCATATGTCCTTCCTGAATTCCGGTTGTAGTTAAAGAACGTAAAGCGGCAAAATTTTGTGCCAAACCTGCGACAGCAACAATTTGCATTAATTCTTGTGCAGATGGTTTTTCAAGAATATCGAAACATAATTTTACTAAAGGATGCAAGGACGTTAATCCGCCAACGGTTCCTAATGCCAATGGAATTTCAAGCCAAAAAGTAAAAATTCCGTTTTCGATTTTAGCATGAGATAAACTTGCATACTGACCGTTTCTGGAAGCATAAGCGTGAACTCCGGCTTCGACAGCTCTAAAGTCATTTCCGGTGGCAAGAATTACCGCGTCAACTCCGTTCATGATTCCTTTATTATGGGTTACGGCTCTAAAAGGTTCTACTTCGGCAATTTGAACTGCTTGTAAAAAACGCTCTGCAAATTCTTGCGGATTATCGATATGTTTTTCTTTTAGATCTTCGATAGGGCATGAAACTTCGGCCCTTACAACACAATGCGGAACATAATTAGATAAAATACTCATGACAACTTTGAGGGTTTCATCTTCAGAAAATATATCTGAATTTTGAAATTCATCTTTCAAAGTTGTTGCAAATTGTTCTAAACAAGAGTTGATGAAATTAGCACCCATGCTGTCTTTTGTTTCAAAGGTTGCATGAAGCTGGAAATAATTCTCCAGTAAACTACGTTTGTCTTTTAGTTTAATATCTAAAATTCCTCCGCCACGTTGTTGCATGTTTTTCGTAATGCTTTGTGTTTCAGAGAAAAATTTAGGTTTTATCTGATCAAAAAAGGATTGAAGTTTTTCTGCATCTCCGTTAAAAGTAAAGTGAACCTGACCAATCTTTTCAGTGTCGATTACGGTTGCTTTAAAACCGCCTCTGGTTGCCCAGTATTTTGCTGCTTTTGATGCGGCTGCAACTACTGAACTTTCTTCAATAGCCATTGGAATAGTTTTGTATTTTCCGTTGATTAAGAAGTTAGGAGCCACTCCAAGTGGTATATAGAGGTTTGTAATGGTGTTTTCTATGAATTCATCATGCAATTGTTGAAGCTTTTCGTCTGAATTCCAGTAATTTCTTATAATATTCAGCGCTTCTTCAGGGTTTGAAAAATATGTATTGGCGATCCAGTTTATTTTTTCTTTTTTGGATAGTTTAGAAAATCCGGCAACAGCGTTGTTCATTCTCAGTATTTTAAATAATAATGTCGCGGCAAAGATACCATTTTAAGAGTTTTGTTTGCAAAGTATTTGAAATTTGAAAAGTACGCAAACGTTATTTTTTTTAACATTTAACAGTTGAAATGTGTATTATGTTCATTTTTTTTACTAAAATTGGGCTCTTTTTTATATTTAAAATAATTCTGATGAATACAAGTAAAATTACTGTAATTTTTTTATTTTTAGTTGCTACTGTTTTTGGACAACAAAAAATTACGATCGAAGATATTTATGGTGGAGCGTTTAGGCCAAAAGGTATGGACGAATTGCAATCTTTAAAAAATACAGATCAATATACTGTTTTAAATGTAGATCAGGCAAGTAGAAGTATGCAGATTGATTTATACGATTTTGCAACGCTAAAAAAGGTATCGAATTTAATTGATACTAAAAATCATAAAGCTCTTGCAGAAGGAATTGACAGTTATACTTTTGATGCTTCAGAAAAAAAGATTCTGATTGCTTGTAATTCGAATAAAATTTTTCGTCACTCTTTTACAGCAGATTATTTTTTATATGATATAACTTCTAAGTCGTTGACTAAACTCTTTGATTTTCAGATTCAGGAACCTACTTTTTCTCCTGATGGAACTAAAATTGCATATGCCAGAGAAAACAACTTATATGTATATGACGTAGCTTCAAAAAAATCAACAGCACTTACAACTGACGGAAAAAAGAATGCTATTATAAATGGTATTACGGATTGGGTTTATGAGGAAGAATTTTCTTTTGTACGGGCTTTCGATTGGAGTAAAGACAGTAAAAAACTAGCTTATATTCGTTTCGACGAAAGTCAGGTTCCGGAATTTTCAATGTCAATTTTCAAAAAAGACTTATATCCAACTATTGAAACGTTTAAATACCCAAAAGCCGGAGAAAAAAACTCTGAAGTTTCATTACATATATATGATGCAACGGGCAATACTACTAAAAAAGTTGATTTAGCAAATTATAATGATTTCTATATTGCAAGATTACAATGGACAAATGATAACAATATATTATCTGCACAGGTTTTAAACCGCCATCAGGATAATTTAGATTTACTATTTGTTGACGGAACTACAGCAACTGCAAAAGTGGTTTTGAATGAAAAAGATAAAGCATATGTTGATGTTACTGATAACTTGACATTCTTAAAAGATAACAGTTTTATCTGGACAAGCGAAAAAGACGGTTTTAATCATATATATGTTTATGATAAAACAGGAAAGCTTAAAAATCAGGTTACAAAAGGAAACTGGGAAGTAACTTCATACTACGGTTTCGACGAAAAAAACAAAACTATTTTTTACCAGTCTGTAGAAAATGGTTCTATCAACAGAGATATTTACCGCATAGGATTAGACGGAAAAAACAAAGTTCGTTTGTCTAAAAATACTGGCGCAAACGCAGCTACTTTTAGCCCTAACTTTCAGTATTTCATAAATACGTCTTCAAGCGCTGCAAAACCTACAATTTATACTTTAAACGAGGCTAAAACCGGAAAAGAAGTTCAGGTTATAGAAAACAATCAGGCACTTGCAGAGAAATTGAAGGGATATAATTTACCAACAAAAGAATTTTTTGTTTTAAAAACGGCTAAAGGAAACGAGCTAAATGCCTGGATTATGAAGCCTAAAGATTTTGATGCTTCTAAAAAATATCCGGTTTTTATGATTCAATATTCAGGACCGGGATCTCAACAAGTTGTTAATCAATGGGGGAGTTCTAACGAATATTGGTTTATGATGCTTACTCAGCAAGGTTATATTGTGGCTTGTGTAGATGGAAGAGGAACAGGTTATAAAGGTGCTGATTTCAAGAAAGTAACGCAAAAACAATTAGGGAAATACGAAGTAGAAGATCAAATCGATGCCGCAAAAGTAATTGGTGCATATCCTTATGTTGATGCGTCAAGAATTGGAATCTGGGGTTGGAGTTATGGAGGTTTTATGGCTTCGAACTGTATTTTTCAGGGTAATGATGTTTTTAAAATGGCAATTGCTGTTGCTCCGGTAACAAACTGGCGTTTTTATGACAGTGTTTATACAGAAAGATACATGCAGACTCCGCAGGAAAATGCAAGCGGATACGATCAAAATTCGCCAATAAATCACGTTGATAAATTAAAAGGTAAGTTTCTATTGATTCACGGATCTGGTGATGACAACGTTCATGTTCAGAACTCTATGCAAATGATGGAAGCGTTAATTCAGGCTAATAAACAATTTGATTCTCAGATATATCCGGATAAAGATCATGGTATTTATGGAGGTCAGACGAGAATTCAGCTTTATAATAAAATGACTAACTTTATCAAAGAAAATTTATAATCTAAAATTTTTAACCTTTAACAAATAATGAATAATATGGGAGAAACTCAAGTAAAAACGGCGCATCCAAAAGGACTTTGGGTATTGTTTGGAACGGAGATGTGGGAGAGATTCAATTTTTATGGAATGCGAGCTTTATTAACTTTATTTCTTGTGAATTCATTATTGATGAAAGAAGAAGAAGCGTCTTTAATTTATGGAGGTTTCCTTGGACTTTGTTACTTAACGCCAATGTTGGGAGGTTTTGTTGCCGATCGTTTTTTAGGGAACAGAAACTGTATTTTATTAGGCGGTTTATTAATGGCAATAGGTCAAATGTTGCTGTTTACCAGTGGAAGTATTTTTGAAGCTAATTTACCTTTAGCGAAGATCATTATGTATTCTGCATTAGGAGTTATCGTTTTTGGTAACGGATTCTTCAAGCCAAACATTTCAAGTATGGTTGGAAGTTTGTATCCTAAACAGGAAAAAACAAAATTAGACAGTGCTTTTACAATTTTCTATATGGGAATTAATATTGGGGCTTTCTTAGGGCAGTCTATTTGTCCTTTATTAGGTGATGTAAAAGATGCAGGTGGAATTAGAGATATCCATGCTTTTAGATGGGGATTCATGGCGGCTTCTGTTGCGATGCTTTTAGGAACTATTCTTTTTTACTTTTTAAAAAATAAATATGTAGTTTCTCCTGAAGGAAAACCATTAGGAGGTTTGCCTTCTAAAAATGATGCTTCTGATTTTGAAGAAGGAGAAGCACAAAAAGCTAATTTTTCTAATAAAGCTTTAACAATTGCCGGAGTTGCATTTATCGCACTTGGATTCTTTTTTCATTATGCTGTAGGTCAAAACTTGATTTATACATTAATTTACTCAAGTGGTATATCATTGGCAGGATTAATTATTTCTGATACATCATTAACAAAAATCGAAAGAGACAGGATTATTGTAATTTATATCGTTTCGTTCTTTATTATTTTCTTCTGGGCGGCTTTTGAACAAGCAGGTTCGTCATTGACTTTTATTGCAGACAATCAAACAGACAGAAATTTCTTTGGCTGGCTAATGCCTCCGTCAATGGTTCAGATTTTTAATGGATTATTTGTAGTTATATTAGCAGTTCCTTTTAGTATACTTTGGGATACTTTAAGAGCCAAAGACAAAGAACCAATTTCGCCAGTGAAATTAGCTGTAGGTTTAGTGGTTATTTCTGTGAGTTTCTTTATGATTGCAACTCAGGTTTCTTATATCGGAACTTCAGGATTATTATTAGTAAAATGGCTTATCTTATTATATTTCTTAAATACATGTGCTGAGTTATGTTTGTCTCCAATTGGTTTATCATTGGTAGGGAAATTATCTCCAAAACGTTTTGCATCTTTATTATACGGAGTATTTTTCTTGTCTAATGCGTCTGGTTATGCATTAGGAGGGACTTTAGGATCTATTTTGCCTGCAACAGGAGATAAATTTGCTAAAGCTAAAGAATTAGGAATCGATCTTCAGGCAGTTTTAGATAACAAAGTTGTACCAACTCAAGAGCAATTGTCTCTTTTAGAGCAACATCAGATTAGCGCTCATAATCACTTTTTTGCCGGATTCGAAATTCATAACTTATACGAGTTTTTTATGGTATTTGTTGTGCTTACAGGTATCGCAGCGATAGTTTTATTTGCTTTGACTCCGTTCTTGAAAAAAATGATGCATGGCGTTAGATAAAATGGAGAAAACAATAACATTAGAAGAAATTCAAAATTTTAAGGGCAACTATCCAAAACAATTGTGGTATTTGTTTTTTGTTGAAATGTGGGAACGTTTCTGTTTTTACGGAATGCGTGGTGTACTTACATTTTTTATGGTAGATCAGCTTTTATTAAAAGATGAACATGCCAATTTGCAATACGGAGCTATTCAGGCTTTTGTATACGCCTTTACTTTTATTGGAGGTATTTTTGCCGATAAGGTTTTAGGATTTAAAAAGTCATTATTCTTTGGAGGAATCGTTATGATTCTGGGCAATCTTTTGATTGCCTTTTCTCCGCAAACACTGTTTTATTACGGTATTGCTTTCTCGATTATTGGAACAGGGTTTTTTAAACCAAATGTTTCTTCAATGGTTGGGGAATTATATCATGAAGATGACGGAAGAAGAGATGCTGGTTACGGAATGTTCTATGCCGGAATAAATGTTGGAGGTCTTTTAGGAGGTGCTTTGTGTATTTATTTAGGGAAATATTATTCATGGCAATTGTGCTTTTTATCGGCAGCTGTAGTGATGTTTTTAGGTTTAGTTACCTTTTTATTTACTAAAAAGTATTTGGGGCCAATTGGTGATTCGCCGTTATTAGATTTAGAACCAGGTAAAAGAAGAATCCGCGAAATTGCAGTATATGCTATTTCTATATTGAGTTTGCCGTTTATTTTTATAATGGTAAAAAATACAGATTACACAGATTATTTCATGTATACAATTGGGATAGTTGCTGTTTTGTATTTTACGTATGAACTAATTAAACTAGGAGATATAAAATTGCAGAAAAAGCTTTTTGCAGCTTTTCTGTTCGTATTCTTTTATTTGCTTTTTAATGCAATTTATGAGCAAAGTGGTGGTTCATTATCACTTTTTGCAAAAGATAATCTAAGTAATAAATTACTGGGTTTTACAATTGATCCCAATGTGGTAAACAATAGTTCTAACACGTTTTTTGTAGTGGCTTTAAGTCCGCTTATTGGTTTGTTATGGATTTGGATGGGTAAAAGAAGAATTGAACCTAACACCTTAATTAAATTTGGAATTGGATTCTTGTTTCTGGGAGCTTCATTCTATATCTTTTATCTAACAAAGTTTTTTGCAAATTCAGAAGGTATCGCATCTTTAAACGTCTTTACTTTTGCTTATCTGGTAACAACAATTGGTGAGCTTTGTTTAGGACCAATCGGGATGTCAATTATTACCAAGTTATCTCCAAAAAGATTATTTGGTATGATGATGGGATTATGGTTTCTGGCAAGTGCATTTGGGCAATTATTTGCAGGGAAGTTAGGAGCAGAGATATCAAGATCAAATACAGGAGATACTTTATTGTCTAAGTTACAATCGTATACCGAAGGATATTATCAATTAGCAATTTATTCGCTTGTTGCAGGGGTTATTTTGATTGCGATTTCGCCAATTATTAAAAAATTAATGCAAGAAGTAAAATAGACCGTATTGAGCGATTCTTTTTTTGTTTAAATTTGTCCAAAATAAAATAAAAATGAAAAAAATATTTTTAATAACATTGTTTTTAGTTGGAGCATTTGCAACGCAAGCTCAAGAACTAAAATGGTATACCGATGTAAAAGAGGCAATTACCGTAAGTAATAAAGAACAAAAACCAATGTTGATGTTTTTTACCGGAAGCGATTGGTGTGGTTGGTGCATTCGTTTGCAAAATGAAGTTTTAAAAACACCTGAATTTACTAAATGGGCTAAGGATAATGTTATTTTAGTTGAACTGGATTATCCTAGAAGAACACCTCAGACTCCTGAGATTAAAAATCAGAATAATGAATTGCAGCAGGCTTTTGGTATTCAGGGATTCCCTACAGTGTTTTTTACAAGCGCTGAATCAAAAGACGGAAAAGTTAATTTTAAAGGTCTTGGTCAAACAGGTTACGTTGCCGGTGGTCCATCTGCTTGGTTAACAGTTGCTGAAGGAATTGTTCATCCAAAAAAATCTTAAAGAGAATAAAAATCTATATTATTTATAAAAACTCCTTACAGTATTGTAAGGAGTTTTTTTTGTTTAGTAAGAAAAGTTATTCATTTGTTTTTATGTTTTTAGGACTTTGATATTTTTTTACAATAAAAAAAACACATAATGTATTTTTTGTATTAATAAAAATTGGAAAATTAAAATAATATGTTAATTTCGTCATGCTATACTAACCAAAACCATTATACTATGACTAAAAAATTACTTATCCTACTATTTTTTTTAGGTTCATATTTTTTGCATTCGCAAAATTTAGTTTGGAGAACAAACATGACTGATGCAATCGCAATAAGCAATGAACTAGGAAAACCAATGTTGATTTTATTCACTGCCTCAGGTGTACCGGACAATCTTCAGAACGAAATCTTTAAGACACCGGATTTTGCAGTCTGGTCACGTGATAATGTAGTTCTTGTAAAATTAGATTTATCTGATGCATCTAAAGATGAAAGTGATAAGGAACAGAATGTGAAATTAAAAAATGCCTTTGGCGTTGAGGATTTACCTGAAGTATGTTTTGCAAGTGCTTCGATTCGAAAAAACAAAACGACATTTAGTGCTTTAGGAAAAATCGCCTATAAACCGGGTGGTGCAAAAGCGTGGATCGCAGAGTCGAATGCGATTTTACATCCTAGTGAATAATTAAATTTAAATTAAGTTTCTTAGTTTAATTTGTAGGCTCCCTTTTCGCTTTCTGGTGAAAAGGGATTTTTTTTGGGTGTTAATCAATATTTGCAATCAATATTTAGTTTTTTAAGGTGCTATTTTTTTTCATTTTGCTAAAATATTGAGATTTTTTTAATGAATTCTTGTTTTTATTGTTTTTACTCTAATTTTTGTTTGTATATCATTTGTTTGGTTCAGATATTATGTTAATTTAGTCGCGTAAACCTACTTAAAGCCAATTTAATATGACCCAAAAACTACTTATTTTACTATTTTTTTTAGGTTCGTTTTTTCTACATTCACAAGTTTGGAAGACTGATATGAATGACGCCATCATGGCAAGTGATGCACAAAAACGACCTTTGTTAATTTATTTTACTGCGGCGGGTGTTTCGCAGAAATTTCAAAGCGAAATTTTTGGAACTCCTGATTTTGTGGTTTGGTCGCGTGATAATGTTATTTTAGTTAAACTTGACTTATCTGACGCTAATGTATCTGAGACTGTAAAAGATCAAAATGTAAAATTAAAAAATGCACTAGGTATCGATGAATTGCCACAAGCATGCCTTTTAATGGCATCTGTTAGAAAAGGAAAAACAACTTTTAATAATCTGGGTCTTGTTCCTTATAAACCAGGAGGAGCAAAAGGCTGGATAAATGATGCCAATTTGATCTTGAATCCATAAGTGATTTAATAAATGCTTATTAAACATATCCCTTTTACTCGATGAGTAATAAGGGATTTTTTTATTTATAGTTTACTGTTGCTAATCAATAGTTTATCATTTATAGGGCTGTTTTTTTCTTATTTTATATATATGTTGCGTTTTTATTGCCTAATATTCATTTTTGTTATTTTTTACTTAATGTAATATTGTTTTGTGTTTATATTTAATATTATTTGTGTTAAATTAGTCAAATAAATACAATTAAATCAGAACTAACATGAAACAAAAACTACTTACTCTATTATTTTTTTTAGGTTCATTTTTTCTGCATTCGCAAAGTTTAGCCTGGAAAACAAATATGAATGAAGCAATTAAGTCCAGTGACGAACAAAGAAAACCGTTATTAATATTTTTTACTTCAGTTGGTACTTCCCAGAAAATACAAAACGAAGTTTTTGCGACGACTGAGTTTGCAGACTGGTCAGATAATAATGTTGTTTTGCTAAAACTTGATCTGTCAGATTCTAAACTGTCCAGCGAAGAGAGAGAACAAAATCTTAGATTAAAAGAAGCTTTAGGTATCGAAGAACTAACTCAGGTTTGCCTCGCTACAGCTTCTGTTAGAAAAAACAAACCCACAATTAATAAACTTGGATTGCTCGAATATAAAGTTGGTGGACCAAAAAAATGGATATCAGATGCTAAGACAATATTGCGAGGAGAATAATTGATCCTTTAATTTAATCTGTAAAATCCCTTTTCTTTAGTTGCGTGAAAAGGGATGTTTTTTTTAAGACAAGTTGCTCTCCAGATCTTCTGTATATTATTAGAATTAGAAGCATCTGCAATTAATATTTTTGGATGTAAATCATCCAGAATACGTTCTAGATTTATTTTTGGCGACTGAGTAAGTATTAATATGTCCGGTTGAATTTTAGTTGCATAAATTCCTGAACTGTCAATTACCGCTATTCTTTTTCCATTAAAAAATAAAGTATTTTTAATTTTATAAATTGATTTTAATTCTCCAAAATTCCCAACTAAATACGTGTTTAAAATATTGTTTTTTGAAATAGTATCAGTTGTAAAAATTGTAATATTCTTTCCTCTTCTTTCAGATATCAACGTGTTTTTCTTTGTATTGTAAATGATCAATTCATGTTTGCTTTCAATTTCTTTTTTAGTGCAGAGAAAAGAAATTTGCACTAATATGACTGTAATTAGAAAAAATACAAATTTGTTGTAACTGGGATTTTTATTCCAAATAATTGCAGCAATAATAAACAGATAAAAAGTTAGAAGAAAATAGAAATTAAAACTAATATCACGTATTACAAACCATTCAAACGAAGCTACAATATGGATGGTTTTATTTAGAAGATAAATGCTTTTTTCGAAAATTTCGATTATGAATATAGGAGGCGAGGTAAACACAGCATAAAGCATTACTATAATTCCCGCGATCATTATAAAAGATAAGATTGGAATGATGACAATATTTGTGACAAAAAAGAGTCCCGGAAATTGATGAAAATAATAGAGACACAAAGGTAATGTGCCTATTTGTGCTGCAAACGATACAGTTAATGCATTCCAGATTGTGATTAGGATTTTCTTTTTTGGCGTCCATATTCGTTTTAATAGCGGTTGAAGCCAAACGATAAAGAGCAACGCCAGATAACTTAATTGAAAACCTACATCAAACAAAAAATATGGTTCAAAAAGCAATATTAAAAGCATTGAGACTAATAAGGTGTGATAAATGCTCCCGCTTCTTCGTAAATGATTTCCTGTGGCTAAAAAAGAAAACATTACAACAGAACGTAAAACAGAAGGTGATAAACCTGATATTACAGCAAAAATCGTCAAAGAAATTAGAATAGATAGTAATTTAATGAATGAGCCTTTGCGGGTATTGGGAATTGGTTTTAAAATAAAATTAATAAACAGCATAATAAAACCTACATGTAATCCTGATACGGAAAGTATATGTGTAGCTCCTGAATATTGATAATCCTGAATAATCTCTGCAGAAATATCTTGTTGCTGTCCTAAAATTAGTGCAAGGGCAACATTCATTTCTTCTTTATTAAAATGAGCTGTTTCAAGATTATTTACGATCCGGGAATGAAGCTTGCCGGAATAATACCAAATGTCTTTTTTGAATTTTTTGTTAATGCGAATCTCAGATTTGCTAATGTATACCTGAGCATAAATTTGCTTGTCTTCGAGATATTTGCTGTAATTAAATTGATTTGGATTTTTACTCTGAGTATTTCCCAGTAAAATGGTATTAACCTTTATGACACTTCCTATAATAGGATTTTGAAGACTGTCTTTTTGAATGTTTACAATTATTTTACCAGAATGAGATTCATTGTTTATTGTATTTATTAGTGCTGTAAATCTGTCGTTGTAAGTATTGCTTTTAAGTTTTTCGCGTAATGTAAATGTTATAGTTTGCGGAGTTTCAAATGCCTTTTTATAATGAATATAGTTGGACTTTTGAAGCGAATTAGTGTGAAGTAATAAAGTTATTGCGCCAATAAAAAAGGATACGCAATAAGCACTGACTCCAAAAACAGAATTGAATTTTTTATTTTTTTTGCTAACAAAATAAGAAACAAAAAATGTAATTAAGCAAACAACAAGTATGGCAAAAACGACATTAAGAGCAGAATTGCTGTAATAACAAAACAGAATACCAAATAAAAACCAAATTGTAATTTTGGTTAAAGGAAAACTTAATACTTTCATTTGCTAAAAGTATTAAATAATTTGTAAGAAAAAAGATATATTTCGTTTAATTGGATTTACTCAACAATCCGATTGATTTGCACAAAAGAATTTTGATAATAAGGTTCTTTTGTAGACGAAATTATAACTCCCTTTGAGGTAGAAGAATGTACAAATTTAATCTCATTAGAATTTACTTCAGTAATAAGTCCAACGTGATTTATTTGTTTGCTTTTATTTGTTTTAAAGAAAATTAAATCACCTTTTCTGGCATCATTAAATTTGATTATTTTCCCAACTTTTGCCTGTTCATAAGAAGGTCTTGGCAATTTAATATTCTCTGA
Source organism: Flavobacterium sp. Leaf82 (assembly GCF_001422725.1). Lineage (GTDB taxonomy): Bacteria > Bacteroidota > Bacteroidia > Flavobacteriales > Flavobacteriaceae > Flavobacterium. The sequence continues at coordinate 488,388 of NZ_LMMA01000001.1, forward strand.
CTCAAATGTGGTAAATACCAATCCGGAACAATCATAGCCGCTTTTTGTTGTGCCGCCTGCTTTGTATCTTACGCCAATATTGGATGTAGCCTTATCAACTAAATTATTAACCGTATTTCTATTTTCTCTCTTAGACTCTTTATTGCTTACAGCGGTCGAAGTCGATTTGCAAGAAGCAAAAAACAGAACTAAAAGCAAAAAGAGAATTATTTTTTTCAAACCAAAGAATTTTTAAACTTGTTTTAAATCAGCAACAATAAGTTTTGCAGTTTTTTTACTTGCGCCAACTCCACCTAATTTTTGCTCCAGAATATCATAGTTTTTAAGCAGTTTACTGCGATAGTCAGGTTCTAATAATTTTTGTAATTCTTCTTTAATGCGTTTTGTATTGCATTCGCTCTGGATTAATTCTGTAACAACTTCCTGGTCCATAATCAAGTTGACAAGCGAAATATATTTTAGGGTTATGATACGTTTTGCAATTTGGTATGAAATAGAACTTCCTTTATAGCAAACTACTTCCGGAACTTTAAAAAGTGCTGTTTCCAGAGTGGCAGTTCCTGAAGTTACAAGAGCCGCAGTAGACGAACGAAGCAAATCATACGTTTTATTCGAAATAAATTTGATGTTTTTATTGCTGATAAACTGTTGGTAAAATTCAAGATCCTGACTTGGAGCACCAGCAATTACAAATTCATACTCCTGAAAATCGTCAACAACACTAAGCATAACACTCAACATTTTTGTGATTTCTTGTTTACGGCTTCCGGGTAAAACCGCAATAATTGGTTTTTCGCCCAATTGATTTTCTCTTCGGAATATAGTTTCATCAAAAGCAGGCTGATTCTGGATCGCATCAATTAGCGGATGGCCAACAAAATCTACCGGAAAATGATGTTTGTCTTCATAAAAGCTTTTTTCGAAAGGCAATATCACAAACATCTTATCGATATCTTGTTTGATCGCTTTGATTCGGTTTTCTTTCCAGGCCCAAATTTGAGGCGAAATATAATAATGTGTTTTGTAATTTAAAGCTTTTGCCCATTTTGCAATTCGCATATTAAAACCCGGATAATCGATAAAAATCAAAACATCAGGTTTGAATTCCAAAATATCTTTTTTGCAAATTTTAATGTTGTTCAAAATGGTTTTTAAATTAAAAATCACTTCAACAAAACCCATAAAAGCCAATTCACGATAATGTTTTACTAAAGTTCCTCCGGCTTTTTGCATTAAATCTCCTCCCCAAAATCTAATATCGGCCTGAGGATCTTCCTCATATAAAGCTTTCATTAAATTTGAACCGTGTAAATCTCCGGAGGCTTCACCTGCTATTATGTAATATTTCATATGAATTGTATTGAAAGTGTATTTTGATAATTAAAACACCGGCATTTTTTTGCAAGGCAAAGATAAGATTTAAATAAATAAAGTAGAAATTGCTAAAACAATCACGGCCAAAACTACGCCTCTTGCCTTAAGTTCCTCGTCTCGTTTTAATAAAATCCCAAAAACGGCAAGATCTAAAACAGTACCTATAGTAATTACTTTTCCTAAATAGCCTTGTTGTTTTATGGTTTGAAATCCGGTAGAGATATCAAATTTTGTAAAAAAAGCGATGAATAAATAACTGCCCAATAATGCAGTGAATATTCCAATTATAAAACCAATTAAAAGATCTTTTTTATTCATTTAAATCCCAGGTATTAAGTTGTTGCATAGAATGATGTGCCGTCAAATCAAATTGCACGGGAACAACAGAGATATATCCATTCTCTAAAGCCCATTCATCTGTATCTTCGCCTTGGTCTTCGTTTGTGAATTTTCCGGTAAGCCAGTAATAATCTTTTCCGTAAGGAGTTTGGCGTTTGTCAAATTTTTGGGCATAATAAGCTTTCGCCTGACGACAAATTTTGATCCCTTTAATTTCTTTTTCTTTTAATTTTGGAAAATTAACGTTTAAAACAACTCCAGGAGGTAATTTGTTTTTTAGTGTTTCTAAAGTTATCTTTTTTACGAATGATTTTATTTGTTCAAAATCTGCATTCCAGTCAAAGTCTAATAATGAGAAACCAATAGCCTGAATACCTTCGATTCCGGCTTCTACGGCAGCACTCATTGTTCCTGAATAAATAACGTTTATAGAGGAATTTGTTCCGTGATTAATTCCGGAAACACATAGATCCGGTTTTCTTTTTAAAATTTCATTTACTGCCAGTTTTACACAATCAACCGGAGTTCCGGAACAGCTATATTCAGTAACAACGTCTTCTTCTTTTGAGATTTTATCCAGAAATAAAGTATTATTTATAGTAATCGCGTGTCCCATTGCGCTTTGAGGTTTGTCAGGAGCAACTACGATAACATCGCCAATGGTTTCCATAACACTTATTAAAGCCCTGATTCCGGGAGCTAAAATTCCATCATCATTCGTAACTAATATTAAAGGTTTTTCATTTTTCATGATGATATTTTTGTTCTGATTTGTCAAAATTAAAGCTTGTAAAAGCAAATGTAGTAACAGATTTTGGTAGAATACTAACAAATAGATAAAAATTGTAAACTAAATTAAAGAAGACTTTTGAACATCAAACATTTTTATATCTTTAACAAAAAATTATAGTCAACTTGGCAACTTGGCACAATTTTTACAGTTAACTTAGATTAAAAAATTTGATGAATGCTATTATTAAGTTTATGAAAAGAAATTATAAAATACTTATAGCCGTATTATGCTTGTCTTTAACCTTATTTGCCTTTAAAATTAATGCAGATAAGAGTGCTGATCCGGATCCAAACAGAGATAAAACGCTTTTAGAACTACTTGCTTTCGTTATTGAAAAAGGACATTATAGCCCTGCAGAAATAAACGATGAATTTTCTAAAGGTATATTTAAAGACTATATTGAAGCTTTAGACCCTTCAAAGAGATTCTTTTTGCAATCTGATATTGATGAATTTAAACAATATGAGCTGCAATTAGACGATCAGTTTTTGAATAAAGATCTAACGTTCTTCAATCTTACTTATACAAGATTGATGAAACGAATGGAAGAAAGCAAAAAACGTTATAAGACTATTTTAGCGCAGCCTTTTAATTATGATGTAGATGAAACATTCAACGCAGATTATGATAAGTTGCCTTATGCAAAAAATGCAACAGAGATAAATGAAAGATGGAGAAAACAAATTAAGTTATCGACACTTTCATCACTTGTAACAAAACAAAAGTTAGAAGAAGATAAAAAGAAAACAGATCCTGCATATAAAGTAAAAACTTTTGAAGCTTTAGAAAAAGAAACTCGTGATAGTTCATTAAAATCATTAGACGATAACTTTAGCCTTATTAAGGATTTGAATAAAGAAGATTGGTTTTCTGTTTATGTAAACTCAATTATGACGCGTTTTGATCCGCATACAAGCTATTTTGCCCCTGAAGAAAAAGATCGTTTTGATGTTAATATCAGTGGTAAACTGGAAGGTATTGGAGCAAGATTAACCAAGAAAAACGATTTTACTCAAATAGACGAATTGATTTCAGGAGGTCCTGCATGGAAAGGAAAACAACTTGAAGCCGGAGATTTAATTTTGAAAGTAGCACAAGGAAACGAAGAACCTGTAGATGTTGTAGGGATGCGTTTAGATGATGTTGTTAAAAAAATTAAAGGACACAAAGGAACTGAAGTAAAACTTACAGTTAAAAAAGTAGACGGAACGATTAAAGTAATTTCGATTATAAGAGATGTAGTTGAGATTGAAGAAACATATGCTAAATCTAGTATTGTAGAAAGAAACGGATTGAAATACGGGGTTATTTATTTGCCTAAATTTTATATCGATTTTGAAAATAAAGATGGTCGCGATGCCGGAAAAGATATTGCTCTTGAGGTCGAAAGATTAAAAAAAGAAGATATAAACGGTATTGTACTTGACGTTCGTGATGATGGCGGTGGATCATTATCTACTGTTGTTGATATTGCTGGATTGTTTATCGAAGAAGGACCAATTGTTCAGGTAAAATCAGCAGGTAAAAAGAAAGAAGTTTTATACGATAAAGATAAAAAAATCGAATGGGATGGTCCATTAGTAATTATGGTAAACAGTTTCTCAGCTTCGGCATCAGAGATTTTGGCTGCTGCAATTCAGGATTACAAAAGAGGTGTTATCATTGGTAGCAAACAAACTTACGGAAAAGGAACTGTGCAAAATGTTCTTGATCTAAATCAGTTTGTTCGTAATGCAAATTATGGAGATTTAGGAGCTTTGAAAATTACAGGACAAAAGTTTTACAGAATCAATGGAGGTTCAACTCAGTTAGAAGGTGTTCATAGTGATGTTGTTATGCCAGATCGTTATGCTTACCTGAAAATGGGGGAACGTGATATTGATAATGCAATGCCTTGGGATAAAATAGATCCGGCGGATTACAGCACGTGGACTTCTAATGAAAACTTTTCTAAAGCAATTTTGAACAGTAAAAACAGAATCGCCCAAAATGCGCAATTCAAATTAATTGAAGATAACGCAAAATGGATTGATGTTAAAAATAAAGAGAACACTTATAGCTTAAACATTAATAGTTTTAAAGCGACTCAGGAACAAGTTGAGAATGAAGGGAAGAAATACAAACCAATTTCTGAATATAAAAACAGTTTGATTTTTAAATCTTTACCATATGAAGAACTTGAAATGAAAAGTGATGCAACCCTGAAAGAGAAAAGAGATGTTTGGCATCAGGCATTATCTAAAGATGTTTATGTTGAAGAAGCATTGAATGTTTTAGATGATTTGCAATCAAAAGGCGGAGTTGCAAAAGGAACAGTTTCTCCTAAAATGAAAAAAGATAAATTGGTAAAATCATAATTAATTATAGATTTACTTATTGTAAAACGCTCCAAAAAGTTCTGCTTTTTGGAGCGTTTTTTTTGTAAGTTTAACTAAAGATAAAATATCAGATAAATGAAAAATTATATAGTTTTTGGGTTAATTGGTTTTTTGTTAACGTCATGTAAAAAAGAAATAAATGTAAAAGAGGAAGTGATTAATAATCAGGGATCTACTTTTGTATCTAATCAAAATAGTACAAATGCTTTATATGATATTTCTTATTTACCAACTTCTACAACCAGGCAAATCGTTAAACACACATATTATACACTTTCTTATAATGAGAAATTTGAGCAGGCAGAATGGGTTGCTTATGAATTAAAGAAAGAATATTTAAAAAACTCAAACTATAAACGTCCATATTTTATTGAAGATCCAAGTGTGACAACAGGTTCTGCTGACTGGAGAAATTATAAAAAATCAGGTTATGATAAAGGGCATCTTTGTCCTGCCGGTGATATGGAGTTTAATGAAAGTGCTTATAATGATACATTTTATACTTCGAACATTTCGCCTCAGGATCATGATTTTAATAGCGGAATCTGGAATAGGTTAGAACAAAAAACACGTTATTGGGCAAGTAAGTATAATGATGTTTATGTAGTAACGGGCGGAATTTTGAAAGATTCTGATAAAAAAATAGGAACAGAAAAAGTGTCTGTTCCTAAGTATTTTTATAAAATAATTTTGGCTAAAAGTGGTAGAGAGCATAAAGCAATTGCCTTTTTGGTTCCAAATAAAGATAGCGATGAGTCACTTTATAATTTTGTCGTTTCTATTGAAACTCTTGAAAAAATGACCGGAATAGATTTCTTTCCCAATTTGAAAAACCTAAAAAGCGATAAGGATTTTTAAATCAGCAAAATAAATTACAAACCAGTTTGTTCTTTTCCAGAGTTGAATGTAAAGGGTTAGATAGAATTAAAAAGATTATAAGTATTTTTTTTTACGCAGATCCTGCGGATTTAATTTTGAAATTAAAGCACATAAAAAAGCCGAAGATTTCTCTTCGGCTTGATTTTTTATTTCCTTTAAAAAACTAGAAAGTTGTTAAGACTTTTAATTCTGCAATAGTTTGTGTTGGATTCTCTGCTTTAAAAACAAAGCTTCCTGCAACCAGAACATCAGCTCCGGCTTCTACTAATTGTTTTGCATTTTTACTGGTTACACCACCGTCAATTTCAATAATTGTCGAAGCATTTTTACGAGTAATTAAATCTTTTAGTTTTTTTACTTTATCATAAGTATTTTCAATAAATGATTGTCCCCCAAAACCTGGATTCACACTCATAATACATACTAAATCAATATCGTTTATGACATCTTCTAATAAATCAATATTAGTATGAGGATTGATTGCAACTCCGGCTTTCATTTCTTCAGCTTTAATAGCTTGTAGGGTTCTGTGTAAATGTGTACAAGCTTCATAATGTACGCTTAAAATATTTGCGCCTAAATCAGCAAAAGTTTTAATATATCTGTCCGGATCAACAATCATTAAATGTACATCGATTGTTTTTTTAGCATGTCTTGAAATTGCTTCTAAAACGGGCATTCCAAAAGAAATGTTAGGAACAAAAACTCCATCCATAATATCAATATGAAACCAGTCGGCCTGACTGTTATTGATCATTTCGATATCACGTTGTAAATTGGCAAAATCAGCTGCAAGAACAGAAGGAGCAATAAGTGTATTCTTCATTGTGTGTAGTTGTGTGTTGTGTTATTTTTTGCAAAGATAGATTTTTTATGATTTACAGTAAAATTTAACCGCAAAGCACGCAAAGATTTTTTTTCTTTTAAGATTTTTTAAAAACGCAAAGTTCGCAAAGCCTTGTGTTTTATATTTGCTTTTAAAATAAACTAAAAAAAAACTTAGCGAACTTAGCGCAAACCCTTGCGTGCTTTGCGGTTAAATTTTAATAAAATAAAAAACTCCGGTAATCAGCCGGAGTTTCAATCATCAATCAAAAAACGAACAGTCAATCAAACTGTTGTTTGCTTTAATAACCAATATACGTAATTTCACAATAAATTCCAAATCCCAATATTTGGAATTTGGAATTTAATATTGGTTTTTCGGGTGATTACCCAAGATAAGTTTTAAGAATTTTACTTCTTGAAGTATGTTTTAATCTGCGGATTGCTTTTTCTTTAATCTGACGTACACGCTCACGAGTTAAGTCGAAAGTTTCTCCAATTTCTTCTAATGTCATTGGGTGTTGATCGCCAAGACCAAAATACAAACGAACAACATCTGCCTCTCTTGGAGTTAATGTTTCTAATGAACGCTCGATTTCAGTACGTAATGATTCGTGAATTAATTCTCTGTCCGGGTTTGGAGACTCTCCTGAACGTAAAACGTCATAAAGGTTAGAATCTTCACCTTCAACAAGAGGTGCATCCATAGATAAGTGACGACCAGAGTTTTTCATAGACTCTTTTACGTCATTTACAGTCATGTCAAGTTCTTTTGCAATTTCTTCAGCAGAAGGCGGACGCTCATTAGATTGCTCTAATAATGCATACATTTTGTTGATTTTATTGATAGAACCAATTTTATTTAATGGTAAACGAACAATACGTGATTGTTCAGCCAAAGCCTGAAGAATCGATTGACGAATCCACCATACAGCGTAAGAAATGAATTTGAAACCACGAGTTTCATCAAAACGTTGAGCCGCTTTAATTAAACCTAAGTTTCCTTCATTAATTAAATCCGGAAGAGTTAATCCTTGATTTTGATATTGTTTAGCAACCGATACAACGAAACGTAGGTTGGCTTTTGTTAATTTTTCTAATGCTCTTTGATCACCGGCCTTTATTCTTTGTGCTAATTCTACCTCTTCATCAGCGGTAATTAGGTCAACTTTTCCAATTTCTTGTAGGTATTTGTCTAACGATGCAGTTTCACGATTTGTTACCTGCTTGGTGATTTTAAGTTGTCTCATGTTTTTGTCTCCTCAATTTTTAAGTGTACAAATAGTTATACGTAAAGAGAGGAGAAAAAGTTACAATTAAATGAAAAATATTTTAAAATTTATATGTGACACCAGATTGGATGGATAAACTATAGGGTTTGGCAGTGTTGTCTTCAACGTGAATTTAGCTCCATCATTATTGTCAATAATAATAGTTAATGATTGATTAAGTGTGTTTTATGAGATGTTTTAATTTACATTCCCTTCTTTTATTTCTATAGTATCTTTAATCAAAACAGGTTTTCCGCTGGCAGAAAATCCTTCCAGTATTATTTCGAATTTACCTGACACATCTGATGCATAAACTGCAATTTCAGAGTTTGGATCTTTTAAATCGACTTTTGGCAGCCATAATAATTGATGTCTGTAATCTGGTATTCTTGCATTTTTAGTATTGGTGTAATCAGGTTGAAAATATTCTTTTGTGGATTGAGGTCTTAAAACTTCAGGTCTTATAATAAAATTGCCTTTAAGTTTCGTTTCATAATCTCCGTTTTTGGTAGTAAAGATAACTAAACCATTAAACGATTTTGAGCCATAGTAATAAATGCCTTTTACAACATTGATCTTGTCAATGTTTTTAGAGTTATAAACAAAAAGCTCATTAATATCTTCAATTATTAAACCATCAACAACTAATAATGCTGGTATTACTGATTCATAATTAGGATCATAATCATAAACGTGAATCGCGTAATTATTGTTGTTTTTTGTAAAATATGTCCCTTCAACAACTTCAGTTATGGTTTCTGCTACTGTTGGAAATCTTGTAAAAGCATCCAGTTTAAATTCTTTTGCTGCATTCCCATAAAAAGCAAGCGTGTCTTTAGACGCTAATATGTTATCTTTTTTGATATTATAGTAAGCATTTTCTATTTGACTGGAAATTAACCTCTCAGAAATGTTTTGTTTAAAATCAGAATTGAATTGGACAACAGGAAACGTCAAATTCGAGAAGTCGATATCTTTTGGTTTGTCGACTTCAATAGTATAATCATGTTTATTATCTTCAATAATCTGAACGACTAAATTTGCGCTTGTATTCGCTTTTTCCAAATTGAAAAAGAATCTCCCTTGAGAATCCGTTTTGGTTAATTTTAAAGTATAGTTTTTTTCTACTATAGAAAGAGCTATCTTTTTGTTCTGAATATCTGAACTTGTTGATGATATTTTTCCTGCAATTATTTCTCCGCGCAATTCCGGTAGTGTAAAATCAGTAGTATTTATTTCAGTGTGACTATTTTTATTAGAATTTTTTTCCTCCAATTCATTAAAAGATGTTTTACTTTGAGCTAGAAAACCATCTGCTTTTCTTATTGAAAGCATATAATTGCCTTTCGTGAAATCATCAGAGTTAGTGTTGATTTTAAATGTTATCAAATCTCTATTTTGATATGTTTTACTTTTTAAACCAAAGGATATATTCTCATTCGTTAGAATCTGTGGTGTAGCATATTCTTTTTGAGAAATGCTATTTGTTGGTTTTTCCTTATAAGGGTTTATTATAAAAATGTCAATATTACAATATTCAGTTACTTTTTTATTAAGCAACCAGTTCGTATAACCTATAAGTTTGTAGCTTCCGGTTTCTAAAGTCGTTGGAATGAAAAAATCACTGTTAGCGGCTCCGTTTTCAAGAAATAATTTATGTGTAAAAACAGTTTTTTTATTGCTGTCTATAAGCTGTAAATAGGCGATTTTACTATAATTTGAAGCAGAGTTTGTTGATTTATTGATACAAAAAATCTTGTACAATAAAGTTTCTCCGGTTAAATACGAATTTGCATTTGTACTGATATAAAGAGATTCATTTAACTTTTTATCTATTTCATTCAGTTCAGTTATGGCATTGGTTTTTTGAGCAAACGAAATTTGCTGAAAACTAATTGCTAAAACGATCAGTGTTATATATTTTAATCTATCCAAAATGATGGTTTTATGTTTGATGAAAATGAAGTGCAATCCCCGCATTCTATTGCATACAATATGTAAGCTCCGGTTTCGTCTGGAAAGTAGGATCTTGTTCCTGTAGCAAGTAAATTCATAATTGTAGTTCCTTTGCAAGCAGGTGATTGACCAAAACAATACGTAAATAAGTAATTGTCAGTTTCTAACTCAGGAATTGGAGCCGGACAATCATATTGGTAAGCTGGAATTGGTTTTCCCGGGAAAATGTCTCCGAAATTAAAAAACAATCTTTTTTCGGAATAAGAGGAAACATTAAAATAACCAATCACTTTTTCTCCCGGATTATCAACAGGTTTAATATTTCCGTAAAAAAAGCCTGGTTGTGTTTGTGACAAAAGACTTCCGTTATTCGAAATCTCTTTTAAGGTTTCATAAAAAGTATGAGCAGCAAGACTCTGAACATATTGTTTTACCAAAATACTATATCTGTTTCTGATAATTGGATCTTTACTGCTAATAAACCGAACAGGGAAATCAGTTACTTTGTCTTCACTTAGTTGATTGGTATTTGTTATTAGTAAATCATTTGATTTCTGATTTAAGAAACAAATTCTGGCCTCTTCTGTTCTGTCTTCAAAAACAACTTTTCCTGGCGGATTCGAACCAGGTGCATAAAAAACAGGAACTGCTTTTTGATAATACCATTTAGGAGCAACGACTTTATAAGTTTCTTCGTATTCGTATTTATAATATCTTGAATTGTTTGTTGGATCAGAGCTGTTTACTGTGATTTCTACACCAAGTACACCATTTTTAGTTACTGCTTTAGATTCTAATTTATCGATTTTGGTTTCTTGCGGTAATTTTTCTGAACTCGAAATATAAGATCTTCCGTCTTTGGTAAGTATATGTAATTGATATGTTCTGCCCGAAGCAGCTAGAAATTGAGTTAAAGAAATGTACGATTCGGTACCTTCTTTAAATTCATATTTATTGCCAATATCATCCGTAACATAAACCACAGCTTTAGTCTCAAAGTTTGGCGTTTTTTCTTCAAGTTTATAAGTTCTTGACACTTTTATTTCCTGGTTTTTATACTCATTTGTAATCGTTGCTTCTACGACGATAGCATCTTCAAATCCATTTGTTTGATAATTATACGGTGTTGTACAACCCAATATCGATAAGAGGATCATTGTTACAAGAAATCTATGTTGGAAGATTTTTTTCATAATCTTTTAAAATTTAAAATTATAAGTAACAGTTGGTATTGGAACAGAAAAAATCGAAGTTTGATATGCTTTTACCTGACCGTCTTTTGTGACAAAAAAGATAGAATACGGATTGTTTCGTCCTAATACGTTGTAAATTGAAATATTCCAGAAACTATGTGCTAGCTTTTTTATTTTATGATTCCCTTCAATATTTAAGCCTATGTCTAATCTGTAATAATCTGGTATTCTATACTTGTTTCGATCGCTATACATCGTGTACTCGGCTCCGTTATAATAATATTTGCCTATAGGATATGTTATAGGTCTTCCGGTTTGATATACAAAATTTGAAGAAAAACTATAACGATGTGTAAATTTGTAATTCATTACAATACTTACATCGTGAGGTTTATCAAAGTTTGTTGGAAAGTACGCACCATTATTTACTTTTTCATCATTAAACTGACTATCCAGTTTTATAAATGTTCTGGAATAGGTATAACCAATCCATCCATTAAGTCTTCCGGTTGATTTTTTCAGCAAAAATTCAACACCATAAGCTTTTCCGTCACCTTGTAATAATTCAGTTTCTAAATCCTGATTTAAAAGTAAGTTTGCTCCAACTTTATAATCAAGAATATTTTTAGAGGTTTTATAATAACCTTCAAGGCTTAACTCGATATCATTATAATCCAGTTTTTTGAAAACTCCAAGAGAATATTGCAAACCGCTTTCAGGTTTTACATTCAAATCAGATAATTTCCAGGTATCAGTAGGCGATTGGGTTGTGTTGTTTGTTAAGAGGTGAATATATTGGTAATTTTTATCAAAACCTGCTTTTACAAATAAGCTTTCATCAAAAATATACCTTAAGGCAACTCTTGGTTCAAAACCTCCACTGGTATTAATTACATCATTATTTCCATAGTTTTTTTCTTCAACAACGGTTGAAGGTGTCATAGGAACACCTTCCTGATAGATTTTTTGTGTTAATGCTCCTAAAGCTGCATACAAAGAATATCTAGCTCCAATATCTAATAAAAGTTTGTCAGTGATTTTAAATTTATCAGAAAAAAACACAGCTGATTCCAGTCCTTTTTCATCATCAATTTTAATTGGGTTGACTATTGAAGATTCTCCCTTTGGGTCTAATTCTCCGGGATTAACTTTATACAGTTTACTGGATATTCCGTAAGTAAATTTATGTTTGCTGCTTAATTCGCTATTAAATTTTAGACTTGCCTGAGTTTCATCTATCTTATATTTAAAAATAAATGATTCAGGATTGGGTGATTCATAATCGATACTGAATTTATATTCGCTATTCGTAACATTGAACTCACTGTTGTTTTTTTCATTAAAAGCGTGTTTCCATTTTAAGGAAATAAGTCTGTTGCTATATTGGTATAACGAATCAGGAGTTATACTATATTTATCTTTACTATAATATCCAGTAGCTTCAATTGCGTTGTTTTTGTTTATTTTATGCGTATATTTTGCAAACAAGTCATAAAATGAAGCCTGACTGTCTTTTAGGTTTTCATCATCTAAAGATTTTAGAATCCAGTCAGAATATGTTGCTCTTCCGCCTAATAATAAACTGGCTTTTCCTTTTACAACAGGAATAGATGCGGTAAGATTACTTGTTACGGGACCAATTCCTCCTTCGCCTGAAAATTTTTCAGTATTTCCGTTTTTAGAAATTATATCAAAAACAGATGACAATCTACCGCCAAATTCTGATGGAATTCCGCCTTTGTAAATGTCAACTTTGTTAATCGTGTAAGGATTTAGAGACGAGAAAAAACCAAAAAGATGAGCCGGATTATAAATAGTACCATTATCAAGAAGCATTAAATTTTGATCTTCTTTTCCTCCTCTTACATTAAATCCTGACGAACCTTCGCCAGCGGTCTTTATTCCCGGAATAGTTAAGGCAATTTTTAAAACATCTCTTTCTCCAAGAACTAAAGGAACAGTTTTTAGCCCTTCGGCTTCGATTGTCGTAACGCCTGTTATTGCCGTTCTGATGTTTTGACTGTTTTTTCCTTTTACAACAACTTCTTTTAGCTGATTTATTTTTTCAATTATAGAAAAATCTAAAGTACCATTACTGTAGATCATTATTTTTCGAGAAGTATTGTTGTACAATACAGATTCAATTTCGATTGTTGCCAGTCCTGTAGGCAGTTTTAAACTATAATAACCTTCACTATTTGTAATAGCCGTAATAGTTGTGTTTTTTACCTTTACAGTTACATCTGCTAACGGTTTCTCATTCTTTAGGTCAGTTATATGACCGGAAAGTGTATAGAAATCAACTTCAGAATCTAGCGCTTCTTTACCGATTAATGCGATTGGAGCAGATTCTGTTTTATTTTTTTTCACAGAATCATATTGTTGAAAAAAGATAGGGACATTACCATTCTTTGACTTTTCATTTAAGAACTTATCATTGATAATACTATTTTTTGTTAAGATGATTTTATTTTTATCTATAAAAAAATTAAGATCAGTATCTGCAAAAACTTTACTCAATATTTCCTGAATGGTTTTATTGGAGTAATCTCCTGATATTAGAACATTTTTATCAAGCCAATCCTCCTGAAAATAGAATCGATAATTTGTAGATGCTTCTATTTTTTTTAAAACCTCAATTCTGTTTGTATTACTGTAATTAAGATTAAGGTTGCTTTTTTGATCTTGCGAATAGATTAATTGATTAAAACCGATAAATAATAAAAGGATCGTAAATATTCTCATTTGTATAATTTAGCAGATATTAATTATTAATATATTTCAATAGATTCTTCATAAACAATGCAGGTGCATCCTTTTTTAAACTTCTGTAGGTAGTGTAGAAATCATTTATTTTTTTCTTACTATTTGGGAATAGTGTTATGATTTCTTTTTTATCGTTTAATGGGTAAAATAAGTTGTCTTTTAAAATTAGAAAATCATATTTTGGCACGAATTCTATCAGGTCAATTTCAGCTTTATTGATTTTTTTCTTCTCTTTATAATATTTTATAAAAAGTGTTACGTTGTTTCCTGCCGGAATTTTTTCATAATATCCTTTTCTGTAATTAGGCTTTAATGCTGTTAGATTTACAAAATTCTCGTTTCCTATTTTAAAAGAACTAACATTGTTTGTGATGATATTAATTTTTGTCGTGTTTAATTCACCATAAGGTTTTAAGATAAGCTCGTCGTTATAAATGTCATAATTTAATAATAAGTCAAAATAATCCTGATTGTTATAACGAATACTTCCTTTTTTAAAATCTTCAGAAATATAATAACGATTCTGATTATCGACTGTTTTGTCGAAATTCAAATGAGCTGATCCGTTTTCGAAGTCCAAAGATTCTACACCAATGTTTTTATCAAACCAATTGTAGACCGAAATTTCCTGACTTGTTTGGCAATAGGAAGTGTAAATGTTTAAGAATATTCCAAATAGAATAAGGTAAAGAGACTTTTTTTGAATATTTTTCAAAGGATTGGTTTATTTGGTTTTTTGTTTTTAGCTTTTCAAAAATATTAAATAAATGTTAATAATAGCGATTTTATTGTTAAAATGTATTCGCTATTTTTATTATTTACCTTAAAAAGCAATTAAATAAACAATCTTCTAAATAAAAAACACCTTGGCTTTAATAATTAAAGTTGAGGTGTTTTATTAAAATAGGGCAAACGTTATTATTCGGATAGATCGTCATAAACGTCCAGCATATCATCGAATATTTTTTTTAGAGATTTAATGTATAGTGGAAAAGCAATGATTAATAAAATGTATTCTTTTCTTAATACAGTTACATCATCGAGGATTTCGTATAAACTAGGAATAATTAATGTTAAGGAAACGGCAATACCAACCCAAGGATTATTTTTTATTTTTTTTAGAATAGATAAAAGCTTCATGTCTGGTTGTTTGGTTAACGCAAGTCTCATTTATAGTTATATTGATTTAGGGGTTTCTGTGTGTAAAAGTAATTTTGATTTTCTCTTTTAAAATCAAAAATGTCACGAAAGCTATTTTTCCTGTCATGAAATATTATAAAGCCCTGTAAACAAAGTGATTTCATTTTAAGCAAAAAAAATCCTCTCGGAATTGAGAGGATTTGCAGATTCTTTTATTTAGTGATTAAGACAGAATGTTCATTTTTTTTAGAAAATCTTTATAAGTGTCACTTAAGTTTATTTTGTGATCTCCTTTTAGAATAATAAGATTATCTGCCAGAATAATTTCTTCGATTTTATCTGTATTCACAATTGTGTTGCGATGTGTTTTTACAAATTTGTTTTTATCCAATAAGTTACTGATTTTAGTCAGTGAAATTTGAATGACAAATTTTTCCTTTTCAGTAATAATATTGCAATAACGTTCTTCGACTTCAATATATAAAATGTCGTTTATAGCTACTTTTTTCAGCGAGTTTTTCTTCTTTATAAATAAAAAATCATTGCTAATTACCGTATCCTGTTCATCGCTCATGAAAACATTTGTTTGAGCGTAGAACTTTTCGACAGCCATTTCTATAGCATAAAGAATTTCAAGTTCGTTAAAAGGTTTCATCAGGAAGCTAAAAGGCTTGGTGAGTTTTGCTCTTTCAAAAATTTGACGATCATTTGAACTGGTTAAAAAAACAAAAGGTTTTGAAGCGTTCGGAATTATATTTATAGATTCTGCAAAAGTGATTCCGTCCGGTTTTCCGTCCAGAAAAACGTCTATAATAATGATATCTATAGTATTCTCGTAAAAAAGTTTTAATGCATCAGTGAAGTTTGCGGCAACGCCTGTAATGGTGTAATTATTTTCGACGAGAACCTTGATAAGCGCATCGCTTTGTTCAGGTGTGTCTTCTATGATTAAAACATTAATATTATCCATTTGTTCTTGTTTTTGGGAAAGTTAATATCATTTTAGTTCCCTTGTTAATCTCACTTTCAATATTCAGGGTTCCGCTATTTTTCTTGATCATTTGTTTACATAATTGCATGCCTAAACCAGTTCCTATAATTTCAGAGTTTGATTTCTTAGCTAATAGTTCGCTTTCGGTAAGTAACTCTTTAATTGTTTCCTGTCGCATTCCAATTCCGTTATCCTGTATAATAAGATCACAAAAATCAGGATTGGTTTCTTGAGTGTAAAAACTTATTTGTCCGTTTTCATTAGAAAATTTAATAGCATTGTCTAATAAATTTCGAAGTACAATCTTTAGTGAATCAAGATCTACATAAATAAAAATACTTTTTGAGACTAGATTTTCAAAAGTAATCGCTTTGTCAAGAAGCAAAGGTCTGTAATTATACTCAATTTGCTGAACTATAGAATACAAATGAATTGATTCCTTATGAAAATACAATTGTTTGGTTTGCAGCATCGCCCAATGCAGTAAGTTATCTAATAGACTGTAAGCCCCATTTGCAATTGTACTATTGTGAAAAATAAGATGATGTAATTCATCATAGTTTTTGGTTTCGAGTGTTGCAGATAATTTAGCGTTACTTGTTTTTAACGCATTTACAGAAGATCTTAAATCATGGCTTACTATAGAAAACAATTGATCTTTAGTAGCATTAAGTTCATCAAGTTTATTTTTTTGAAGTAATATTATTTTAGAGTTTTTTACTTTTTGACCGTATAAATAAACCCCTCCTGTTAAAATTAAAAGTAGTCCTATTGCAGCGAAAAACAAGCTATTTCGTTCTGTGTTTTTAAGTTTGTTTTCAATTTGAAGAACTTTAATTTGTTTCTGTTTTTGTGCTACAGCAAACTTTTTCTCAAAATCAGCGACAGCCCATATTTTATTTTGATTGTTTAGAGAATCTGTCCAGTCTTCTGCTTCTTTTCTATAGGTTAGCGCCTTTTTATAATTATTCCTGTTTTCTTCTACAACAGCCATGTTGAATGCTGTATTTTCTTTTAAGGTAAAATCTTTTATGTTTTTAGATAACATATAAGCTTTTCGAAAATAATATATAGCTTGCTGATCTTTATATTGTAAGTAATAGAGATTTGCAATATTTATATTAGATCGAATTACGTTTTTTGTAATATATTTCGGGTTTAAAAGAACCTCTTTTTTTAAATATGACTCTGCTTTATCAAATTGCTTAAGGTGTAAGTAACAGATTCCAATATTGGTATATAAATCTGCTATTTCGCTTTCATCTCTGTGCTTTAGGATTTCTTTTTCAGCCTTTAAATAATATACAATTGCTTTTTCGAAATTTTCTTCAAAATAAAATAATAATCCAATACTATTATCGACCACATAATAATATTGGAAGGATTTGCTTATTAAGTTAAATTCAATACGTGATTGTTTATATAGCCCTTTCATCATTAATGAATAGCCTCTAAAATAATGACAATATTCTTTTGTTTCTAGATCAGTATTAGAATTTAATAGTTTCATAGAATAGACTAATGTGGAGTCCCATTCTTTTTTAAAGAAAAAATTCTGTGCTTTACTAAAATTAATTTCACTTTTTAGTGAATTTGCTTTTTTTTGAATAGTAATCTCAAAATAATTCAAGTTTTTTTTTTGTTGTGAGATAGCTATCGAGAATGAAAAAAGTAACAATAAAAAAATCTTGTGTTTTTTTTGAATCATTATTGACATTTTATAAAATCACTAAAATGTTATGTTGTTAATAATTTACAAATTGTAAATGGAATCATTGTTGAATATTCACTACAAAATGATAATCGAAAATTAAAGAATGGTCTAGATCTACTGAATTACTATGTTGCTGCACTTGTTTTTGTGCCTCTTGAAGTTTTTGGATCATCTCCATCTCCGCCGCCTACATCAGTTTTTGAACTTGAATTTTGTAAATATGATATAACTTCTGTGATGTTTTCAACAGTTTCAGATGAATAGTCAGTCTCTACATACCAAACATCATAAGTGTCTGGAGAGTCGTTGTCCCAATCGTAGTCGAAATAAATTGTGAAAGTGTTGTCTTCTTCTTTAACTGTTTGCACAGTAGGTTTTTCGGAATCTTTAGAATTAATGTATAGAGTAGCAGCAATTTTTAAGATTAGTACTCCGTCGTCATTATAATAAAAGTTTGCCGAAGCTAAAGGAGGAATGGGGAAAGTTAGATTTTTTATGTCTTTAAATCTAAAATCTTCAGTGTTGATTTTTTTAGTTTGAACAACTTTCAATGTCATAATAGGGTTTTTTAGGGTTAATAATTTATATTTTTGGATGCCTAAAGGTATTTTTTTTCTTCGAATAAAATGTGAAATTCATGTAGTTTTTTAGTTTTATTCTCGTTAAAAATAAAAGGAGTAGTAGTTTGTTGTAATTTAATTACTATTTGCTATAAAAACGAAAAACCCCAATTCAAATAAATGAATTGGGGTTTTCTATGAATAAACCTTTAGTAAACTAAGATCTGATTACTCTTTTTTCTCCTCACGTGGAGGTCTTTGTAAAAGTGCTTTTCTTGACACTTTTTCTTTTTTAGTTTTAGGATCAACACCTAGGTATTTCACTTCAAATACATCACCCATGTTTACTACATCGGTAACATTTTCAGTTCTTTCCCAAGCTAATTCAGAAACGTGTAATAAAACTTCATTTCCTGGTGCAGAAGTATATTCTACTACAGCTCCAAAATCTAACATTTTAATTACTTTTACTTCATAAGCTTCTCCCATTTGTGGTTTAAAAGTGATTGACTTAATTTTAGCCAATACTGCTTCAATTCCAGCTGGATCAGTACCTAAGATTTCGATAACACCTTGCTCATCAACTTCGTTGATAACAATAGTTGTTCCGGTAGCTTTTTGTAATTCCTGAATTACTTTTCCACCAGGTCCAATTAATGCTCCAATAAAGTTTCCAGGAATAGTTCTGGTAATGATTTTTGGAGAATGTGCTTTAACATCAGCTCTAGGAGCGGCGATAGTCTCAGTTAATTTTCCTAAAATATGTAAACGTCCTTCACGTGCTTGCCCTAAAGCTTGCTCCATAATATCGTAACGTAAACCATCAATCTTAATATCCATTTGACAAGCAGTGATACCGTCAGCAGTTCCGGTTACTTTAAAGTCCATATCTCCTAAATGATCTTCATCACCTAAAATATCAGACAATACAGCAAACTTCTCACCATCAGTAATCAATCCCATAGCAATTCCAGAAACTGGTTTTACCATTTGAATTCCGGCATCCATCAAAGCCATTGTTCCTGCGCAAACCGTTGCCATAGAAGAAGAACCGTTAGATTCTAAAACTTCAGAAACAATACGGATAGTATAAGGACAATCAGCAGGAATCATATTTTTTAAAGCTCTTTGAGCTAAGTTACCGTGACCAACTTCTCTTCTTGAAGTTCCTCTTAATGGTTTTGCTTCACCAGTAGAGAAAGGAGGGAAGTTATAGTGTAAATAGAATTTCTCTTCACCTTGTTCAGATGGAGAATCAATTTGGTTAGCTTCTCTTGAAGTTCCTAAAGTTACAGTTGCCAAAGCCTGAGTTTCTCCACGTGTAAATAAAGATGATCCGTGAACTCTTGGTAAATAATCAATTTCACACCAGATTGGTCTTATGTCAGTTGTTTTTCTACCATCTAAACGAACACCTAATTCTAATACTACATTACGAACAGCTTCTTTGTTTGTTTTGTAGAAATATTTAGAAACTAGATCTCCATCAGCTGCTAATTCTTCTTCAGTAAATAAAGCTTTAACTTCTTCTTTTACTTCAGCAAATGCAGCGCTTCTTTCGTGTTTTGCAGATCCAACTTTTGCAATAGCATAAATTTTATCGTATGCTGCAGCTTTTACTTTTTTGTAAATTTCTTCGTTTTCTTTCTCACCTTCGTAAGTACGAATTTCTTTTTTACCAAAAGCAGCTTGCAAACGCAATTGCGCCTGAATTTGAACTTTTATAGCTTCGTGAGCAAATTTGATAGCTTCTACCATTTCTGCTTCTGAGATTTCTTTCATTTCTCCTTCAACCATTGCAACTGAATCCATAGAAGCTCCGATCATCATGTCGATGTCAGATTTTGCTAAGTCTTCTCTGCTTGGGTTAATTACAAACTTACCGTCAATACGTGCAACACGTACTTCAGATATTAGGTTGTAAAAAGGGATATCTGAAACAGCTAATGCTGCAGATGCAGCTAAACCAGCTAAAGCATCAGGCATAACTTCTTCGTCATGAGACATTAATTGAATCATAACTTGTGTTTCAGCATGGTAATCGTCTGGGAAAAGCGGACGTAAAACACGGTCTACTAATCTCATTGTTAATACTTCGCTATCGCTAGGACGAGCTTCTCTCTTGAAGAAACCTCCTGGAAAACGACCTGCTGCTGCAAATTTTTCGCGGTAATCTACCGTTAATGGTAAAAAATCAACATTTGGGTTAGCGCTACGTGCAGATACTGCTGTTGCAAGTATCATCGTGTCGCCCATTCTTACTACTACAGAACCATCAGCTTGTTTTGCTAAGCGTCCTGTCTCGATTGTGATGCTTCTGCCATCACCTAAATCGATCTTTTCTACAAATAATTGTGGAATCATAATTTTTCCTTATTGGTTATACAATGGGTTTTAGTTGTGTTGTAGTTGTTGTGTGTAGTTGTTGTTAATCTAAAACCCAATGAAAAACCAAACTTTTTTTCTTATAAAATGCTTGTAATGTAAAAAACAAAAAGAGGCACTCTCGCACCTCTTTTCTATATTGATTATTTTCTGATATTCAATACTTTGATAATCTCACGATATCTGTTGATCTCTTTCTTTTTCAAGTAATCCAACAAAGCTCTTCTTTTACCTACTAATAGTACAAGTGAACGCTCAGTGTTGTAATCGTGACGATTTTTTTTCAAGTGTTCAGTTAAGTGTGAAATTCTGTACGTGAACAATGCAATCTGACCTTCTGCTTTTCCAGTGTTTGATGCTTCACCGTGTTGTGCAAAAATCTCTTCCTTCTTTTCTTTAGTTAAATACATTCCAATATTATTTAATGATTTTTATGTATGTCTTTACATCTCTTGTAAGACGGTGCAAAAATAATACTTTTTTTTGGAAAAAATAAATTTAAAGATTGAAAAAATTAAAGATTAAACAATTTCGAATGAAAATAATATTTTTTTAATCTTTTACAGGCCTGATTTTTTAGAATAATTTTGCAACTTCTTGATTTACAAATTCTAAAAATCGTTCGTCAGCCTCTGTAAAAGGATCTATAACATGGCTGTCAATATCAATTTGTCCTATATTTTGCCCATTAACAAATAAAGGAACTACGATTTCAGATTTTACTGTAAAGCTGCAAGCAATGTAATTATCCTGCGCTGCAACATCCGGAACTACAAAATTCGCATTGCTTTCTGCTACTTGACCACAAATTCCTTTTCCAAACGGAATTACGGTATGGTCAGTTTCAGCGCCAACATAAGGACCCAAATGCAAAGTTTTATTCTCATGATTGGCAAAATAAAAACCAACCCAGTTATAATATTCTACATTTGCATTTAACAGTTGGCAAATTGATAATAATTTTTCGTCTCTAACTAATGTTGTATCAGCTACAATAGCACTTATTTTTGGTTGTAATTCTTGAAATGTCATGATATTAAAATTTTATACAAAAGTATTTAAAGCTAATCTCAAAAAATACATAAATTTGAAAAAAATTTCCGTTGAAAAAATACCTGATCCAATTTAAGCCATTCCTTATATTTATAAGTACATTTTTTGCAGCATATATTTTGCTTACAATAGTTTATAAATTTTATTTAAACACTTTTCAAACAAATGATGTTGATGGAATTACTGCTGTTGTGGGTAAAAATGTTCTGCAATTAATGAATGTATTTAATTGTGATATTAAAATCTTCAAAAGTCTTTCAGATTCCTGGCTGGAGGTTTGGTACAATAAAAAGTATGTAATTAGAATCGTTGAAGGATGTAATGCCGTAAGTGTTATTATTTTGTTCATTTCTTTTGTGCTTGCTTTTTCCGGTAAACTTAAAACTACGATACTATTTATTGTGTTTGGTATATTGTTTATTTATATACTCAATGTTATTCGAATCGCTTTGTTAGCGGTTTTATTATTTCATATTCCTGAAAAACAACATATACTTCATGGTGTTCTTTTTCCGTTAGTTATTTATGGAGCGGTTTTTATTTTATGGATTATTTGGGTAAATAGATTTTCAAAGTATGCTAAATAATCTGCTTAAAAATAAATTCAAAATTATAATTGCAATACTTATTATAGTATGTTTTGGTGTAATAAGAGCTTTTGAGGTAAAACTGTTTTATGATCCGTTTTTAATTTATTTTGAATCTGATTTCAAAAACGCACCATTTCCTCCGGTAGATTCTTTTAAACTTCTTTCGGCGCTTTTATTCCGGTATTTTCTAAATACAATTCTTTCATTAATACTTATTTATACTTTATTCAGGGATCTTGAAATCCTGAAGTTTAGTGCCTTTATATATGGTTTCTTTTTGGTGCTGCTTTTTGTACTGTTTTTTACTATTCTCAATTATTTTCCAGACGGGAACTGGCTTCTTTTTTATGTTCGAAGATTTATTATACAACCCATATTTGTATTGTTATTTATCCCTGCTTTTTACTATCAGCAACAAAATCTTAAAAAATAACATTTCATTAAATCTTTTTTCCAGTCTTTTTAGGTAGTTTTGCAGTATGAATTTAAAAAAGTGTACAGGATTATTTTTAGTGTTCCTATTGTTGGTTTCCAACATTGGGTTTGCTTTTGATGTACATTATTGTGGAGGCGAAATTGCTTCTGTTTCATTAAATACTTCTGTTGCTACGTCTCCTGAAAAAAAATGTTGTGGCGCATCAGAGAAAAAATCTTCTTGTTGTAAAGACAAAGTAGTTCATTTTGAGAAAAAATCTGATAATGCAACTCCTAAGTTTTTCTTTTTTCAATTTGCTTTTCCGGCTGTAATTCAGGAATTCAAACCAATTGCTTTTTTATCAATTCCAAATTTTAAAAGCAATCAGATCATTTCGTATTATTCTGATGCGAATGCACCTCCGCTATTTAAACTATATAGTCAATATATTTTTTATTCCTGATTTTAATGTTTAGAATCAAGCCTTTATTGGCTTGTGCTATGCTGTTGCTTATTTCTCATATGAGAATGCTATTAAACAGCTTTTCTAATTAACATTAAAATCTTTTTTATGCAAAAAAATATTATGCTTTTGTGTATAATTTTGCTTTCTGTTTCTGCTTTTTCGCAAGAAGATTTAGAGGAAGTAAAAATTACCAAAAAGCAAAAAGGAATCAAAAAATCCTATACGCTTACTGCCAATACAAGCGTTATTACAAGCAAAGAGTTGCTTAAAGCTGCTTGTTGCAACCTTGCCGAAAGCTTCGAAACAAATCCATCAATAGATGTCAATTTCTCTGATGCCTTAACAGGAACAAAGCAAATAAAAATGCTTGGTTTAACAAGTCCTTATTTAATGATTACCGAAGAAAATATTCCTTCGGTTCGTGGAGCTTCTCAGGCTTATGGCTTGTCATTTACACCCGGAACCTGGATCGAAAGTGTTCAGATTACCAAAGGGGCGGGAAGTGTTATTAATGGTTACGAGAGTATTTCCGGACAAATAAATACAGAGCTTTTAAAGCCGCTAAACGATATTCCGTTCTTTTTGAATGTTTATGGTTCTACAGATGCACGTTTTGAGGTCAATACACATTTCAATAAAAAATTATCTGATAAATGGGCGACAAGTTTGTTTGTGCATGGAAATGCTCGTGTCGCGAAAAATGATATGAACGATGACGGATTTCTGGATAATCCTTTAGGAAAACAAATCAACGTACTGAATCGTTATCAATATTATAATCCCGAAAGTGGTTTGGTTAGTTTTATCAATTTCAGATATATGAATGATAAAAAACAAACCGGAGAAGTTGATTTTGATAAAGACAGAGATCGCGGAACAACAAACTATTGGGGTTCAGAAATTAATACAGAACGTTTTGATGTCTCTACAAAAATAGGATATGTTTTTAAAGACATGCCTTATCAGAGTATTGGTTTTCAGAATGCTTTTAACAGTCATAATCAAAACTCTTATTTTGGGTTGAATTTATATGATATAAAACAGAATAGTTTTTATTCAAATCTAATTTTCAATTCGATTATCAATAATACGATGCATAAATTTTCGACTGGTTTGAATTTTACTTACGATCAGTATCAGGAATTTGTGAATGTAAACGATTATAGTCGAATCGATAATTCAGTAGGAGCGTTCTTTGAATATACCTATGATAATACAGATAATTTTAGTTTGATTTTAGGCGGAAGAATTGATAATCATAATCGGTTAGGATTTTTTGTGACGCCACGTTTGCATATGCGTTACAATCCCTGGAAAGATGGGGTAATTCGTTTTTCTGGAGGAAGAGGAAAACGCTCGGCGAATATTTTTGCAGAGAACCAACAGCTTTTTGCTAGTTCAAGAACGTTTTCGATTTTAGATACAAACGGAAAAATTTATGGTCTAAATCCGGAAATTGCCTGGAATTATGGTGTGAGTTTTTCTCAGAAATTCAAGGTTTTTGGTAAAAATGCCGAAGCTGGATTTGATTTGTATCGTACCGATTTTCAAAATCAGGCAGTTGTCGATTTAATGCAAAGTCCGCAAAATGTTTCATTCTATAATTTAAGAGGAAAGTCTTTTGCTAATAGTCTGCAAGTTGAGTTTAACTATGAATTGATTCATAATTTTAATTTAAGAACAGCATATAAATTCTACGACATTCAAACCGACTATTTAACCGGTACTTTTCAGCGTCCGTTGCAGGCAAAACATCGTTTTTTAGGAAACCTTGAATACGAAACAAACGTAAGTGATGGTAAACAATGGAAGTTTGATTATACTTTTAATTGGTCTGGAAAGCAACAATTGCCTTATACAGCATCAAATCCGGCAGAAGATCAGTTTCCTGATTTTTCACCGTCGTATGCAGTTATGAATGTTCAGGTTACAAGAGTAATTTCGCCCGTTTTAGAAATATATGCAGGAGGAGAAAATATTGGGAATTATAAGCAGCAAAAAGCTATTTTAGGGGCTCAAGATCCATTTGGTCCTAATTTTGATGCTTCTATAGCATATGCGCCAATTTTTGGACAAATGTATTACGCAGGTTTACGATTTAAAATAAAATAAAGAACAGGAAATTAATTTCAATAACAATAAATAATAATAAGATGAAAAATATAATTTTAATTGCATTAGTAACTTTTTTAGGATTTTCAGCGCAAGCTCAAACTAAAAAAAATAAAAATTTAAAATATACTACAGAAGTAAATGGAAACTGCGAACAATGTAAGAAACGCATAGAAAAAGCAGCCTTTAGTGTTCCGGGAGTAAAAACAGCAACCTGGGATATTAGTTCACATCAATTAGCGGTGATTTTAAATGAAGAAAAGTCATCTATAGCAGATTTAAATAATGCTGTTGCAAAAGTAGGTCATGATACTAAGGATGTTAAGGCAACTGAAACGGATTATGAAAATCTACATTCTTGTTGTAAGTATGTAAGAGAATAATTATTCTAAAGAGCCCAAGTTTATACTTGGGCTTTTTAATAGTTAATTTATCTTTAAAATATAGCATTTTATTGGTGTTGAAGCAAATTATTGTTAATTTCACAAACTTATAAATATAACCAAACGCATTTATGAATAATTTTGATTGGACTCAATTAATCAACCCGGAATTTTATATTACTTTAAGTATCGGCGGCTTTCAAATTGGTTTATTTATTGTTTTGTTTATAGTTTTTGCTGAAACAGGATTATTTGCAGGTTTCTTCCTTCCGGGAGATAGTTTGCTTTTCTTGGCGGGTATTTACAGTCGTGACTTGATGCTGAATGTAGTTGATATCCCAGCTGATTTTATAAATGTTTTTGTGCTTTCGACTTTAGTTGCAATAATGGGAGTTTTAGGGAATATGACTGGATATTGGTTTGGTGCCAAAAGTGGTTATTACCTGTTTAAAAAAGAAGATTCTTTCTGGTTTAAAAAGAAATACCTGTTACAATCTAAAGATTTCTTCGAAAAATATGGCGGAAAAGCAATTATCTACGCACGTTTTCTTCCAATCTTTAGAACATTTGCCCCAATTATTGCAGGTATAGTTTCTATGGATAAAAAGAAATTTATGTTCTATAATATTTTGAGTTCTTTTTTATGGTCATTCATTTTGATTTTTGCAGGTCACTATTTATACGGAGTGTTTCTAAAACAAGGAATTGATCTAAAACATCATATCGAATATATCATTATCATAATCGTTATAATTTCTACTTTCCCAGTATTAGTTAAGCTTTTAAAAAAGAGACCAAGCGAAAAGATATAATTGAAAATTAAAAATAAAAAAAGTCCGAAGTAAAACTTCGGACTTTTTTTATGCTTGAAAATGATTTGATAAATAAAGATGTCGAGAAGCTTGAGATTAACCTATTATTAGTAATCAAACCATAATCGTGTCATTTCGACGAAGGAGAAATCACATAAAGTAACTCGACAGCAGTGCGTTCTTTTAGCATGTGATTTCTCATTAGTCGAAATAACATAAAGCAAAAAAAACATAACTCTTTTGATCTCTATAGTTAATAGAGTTTTATTATGAAGTTGAAATTTGTAATTTTTAAATGGAATTTATCTAAAAGCCTACCACTCATTTACTTTGTTAGCATCCATTTTTAAGAAGATGAACAGTAAAATAGTGAATCCCCAAAGTCCTGATCCTCCATACGAAAAGAAAGGAAGCGGAACTCCAATTGTTGGAAAAATACCAATAACCATTGCGATATTTACAAAAAAGTGTGTAAATAAAATTCCTGCTACGCAATAACCGTAAACTCTGCTGAATTTTGTTTTTTGTCTTTCGGCAAGGTAAATTACCCTTAGTAATAAACCAACAAAAAGAGAGATTACAACTAATGAGCCTACAAATCCCCACTCTTCACCAACCGTTGTAAAAATATAATCTGTATGTTGTTCCGGTACGAATCCTCCTTTAGTCTGCGTGCCTTCTAAGAAACCTTTTCCAACCCAGCCTCCGGATCCAATAGCGATCTCAGATTGATTTGTGTTGTATCCAATACCTTTCATATCGACAGTTTTACCTAATAAGATATTAAAACGATCACGGTGGTGTTGTTTAAATATATTGTCGAAAACATAATCTACAGAAAGGACAAATGCAGATATAATAGCTAATAAAATTCCGCTAAGAATGATATTGCGATCAACAGCACGACCTTTAAAGTGTATGATAATTAATACTCCCAATGCGATTAAAATAACTGCATATGGTTCTAAAACTAGCGTTAATACAAACAATAGAATAGTAATAAAGCCAGTCCAGACATACCAAGACGGCAATCCTTCTCTATAAAGTACAACAATAAAAATACTATAGATTAAGGCACTTCCCGGATCTGGTTGCGGTAAAATTAGCATTACAGGTAAAAATACAATTGCTAATGCCTGAATTTGCCTGTTTACATCTTTAAGATTAATTTGCGTGTCGCTCAAATACTTCGCTAATGCCAACGCTGTAGCGGCTTTAGCAAATTCAGAAGGTTGTAATGTAAAACCTCCTATAGCATACCAGCATCTTTGACCGGCAATAGTTTTTCCAAAAAGAAACAAACCTGCTAATGATAATAAAGACACACCAAAAATTATACTGGCATATTTCTCGTAAAATTTTCCATCAACAAAAAGCACGACAAAAATCAAAGGAATAGTACAACCAATAAAAATTAATTGTTTTTGATATGTTCCTTCGGTTGATAGTAATGATGAGGAATAGATATTTAGCCACCCTAATATCACTAACGAAGCATAGATAAAAACGCTTATCCAATCAATGTTATTTTTTACACTTTGATTTTTCATTTGAAATAATCTTTGTTAGTTCTTTTTAGTAGTGTCTGATACTATTTTTTTTACTTCTGTTTTAGGGGTAACTGCTACTGGTTTTGGGACAACAATTTTAGCTTTCAAAATAGAATCTTTTGGAGTCGATTCTATTGCACTTGCTTCTGTCATTCCTCCTAATTTTGCATATTCACCTGCAAGACTTTTGTTTAAAACCCTTACTTCTAAATCATTTCTTGTAATTTTTCTTTTCAAGTATTTCTCGATCATTAAACTTGCAATTGGTCCGGCAACAGTAGCACCAAAACCTCCATTTTCAATCATAATTGCAATTGCAATTTTAGGATTGTCTTTTGGAGCAAAAGCCACAAAAATAGAGTGATCTTTAAGTTGTGTTCTCTTTCCGTTAATTTTAGCAAAATTTTCTGCTGTACCCGTTTTTCCGCAAATATCGATACCATTTACTCTAAGTGCATAAGCTGTTCCTTTGTTGTAAACATCAAATAAACCGCTGATAACAGGCGGAAAATATTTTTGATCAACCGTAGTAACATGCTTAGTTGTAAATTTAGCATCAATCTTTTTACCTTCAATTTTTTTAATGATATGAGGCGTATAATAATAACCCTGATTGGCAACAGTTGCCATCATATTAGCCAACTGAATAGGAGTCATTAAAACCTCACCCTGACCAATCGCATTCGATACAATCGTTGTGCTTCTCCAGCCTCCGTTAGGATAAATTTTCTTGTATGTTTTAGATGTTGGAATGTTTCCTCTTTTACCAATTGGTAAATCGTATCCCATAAATTGACCTAATCCAAAACTTTTTACGTGATCACTCCAGACATCAACTGCTTTACCCGGATTTCCATATTTGTTAATGGTAAGCATATAAGCTTGAGCAAAATAGGTGTTACATGAATTGTAGATTCCGTTATGTAATTGATGAGGACCAAAACCATGACATTTCATGAAACGACCTCGACCATAACTAAATCCATGGTGACACATAAATGTAGTTTGCTCATTGATAACACCTTCTTGTAATGCTACCAAACCGGTTAAAATCTTAAATGGCGAACCTGGAGGATATTCTGCCAGAAGTCCTCTGTCATATAAAGGTTTTGCAATCGAATCATGATATAAAAGAGTATAGTTTTTAGATCTTTGTCTCCCAACTAAAATACCCGGATCATAAGATGGTGCGGTAACTAATGCCAGAATTTCTCCGGACTTTGGTTCAATGGCAACGATTCCACCTCTTTTATTGATCATTAATTCTTCTCCGTACTTTTGTAGTTCAGCATCAATCGTTAGGTTAATATCTTCTCCGGCAACAGCAATAGTATCGTATCTGCCATCTTTATAAGAACCAATCTCTCTATTGTATTTATCTTTCTGAATATATTTTACGCCTTTGATTCCACGTAAAATTTCTTCGTAGCTTTGTTCTACACCTTGTTGTCCAATTAAATCTCCACTATTATAATAAGGGTTTTTGGCAATTAAATTTTCGTTTACCTGAGTAATAAAACCAAAAATGTTAGCGCCATAATCTACTTCGTAATCACGAAGTGATCTTTTTTGGAAATAAAAACCTTCATATTTTCTGATTTTTTCCTGAAAAGCAGCGAATTCATTTTTGTTTAATTGTGATAAAAATACCGAAGGAAGTCTTGGGCTGTAGACTTTTGCTTTTGCAATTCTTTTGTCGTATTCTTCTCTTGTAATATTTAATAAAGCACAGAATTCACCAATATTTAGATTTTCTTTGATTTCTCTCGGGATAACCATGATATCGTAAGAAGCCTGATTGGCAACTAATAATTTTCCGTATCTGTCATAAATATAACCCCTTTCAGGATAGTCATACTGTTTCTTTATTGCGTTGTTTTCTGATTTCAATTTAAAAGAATCGTCAACAATTTGCAAATAGAATACCCTGATCACTAGCAAAGATGCTGCAATGATAATTAAAGAGGGCAGCAGAACTTTTCTCATCGTTTATTGGGCTTAATAAGGTAAATTATTATAATTGAAGTGATTATTGTAAAAATTGAGCTAAATAAAGTTCGGAGTAAAATATCCCAAATAAATTTAAACTGAAAAGCTTCCAGTACAAATAATACAATATGATGTAATACAACAGATACTAAAATAAATGAAAAGCGTTCAGGAGTTAAGGAATCATTTAGTTTAATGGTTTGATATTCATAACTCAGTCCAAATGAGAACTTAAAAATATAAGGTCTGTAATACGCCAGAATTACACAAGCCGTAGCGTGAATTCCGCCAGAGTTGCAGAACATATCCATTGTTAGTCCAAGTAAAAAACTTGAAATAATCAGACCTGATCTGTTACTATTTACGGGATATAAAATTATATATAGAATATATGGAAAAGGGCTTATGTATCCCAGAAAATTCATATTGTTGAAAATAACAACCTGAATTGCCAGTAACATTATAAATCGAAAAATATTGACTAACAATGCGCTATTCATCTTTTCCCTTTTTTTCTAAATTAATAAGTTCTTCTCTGTCTTTACTTTTAATAATGTAAACATGTCCAAGATTGGTCATGTCGTTGAATAATTTAACGTTAATGACATAGAAGCTTGTTTTGTCCTGAATGTATATTTTATCAACCGTTCCAATGTTAATTCCTTCAGGAAAAATTACTGATTGACCACCAGTTACGATAGTATCTCCTTTTCTGATCGAAGCCAATCTGGGTACATCGACTAACTGAACAAATCCTGTGCTTTTACCATCCCACGTTAAAGAACCAAAGTGGTTTGATTTTTTAATCTTAGCATTGATTTGTGATTTCATATTCAAAATACTCACAACAGTAGAATATCTTGGCGAAGTATTGTCTACGATACCAATGATTCCTAAACTGTTAATTACACCCATATCTTGTTTAACTCCTTCGTTTGATCCGGAATTTAAAGTGATGTAGTTTTCGTGTGTGTTGTATGAGTTGTGAATTACTTTTGAAACAATAATGTCAGCAGGTTTTACTCCTTTTATACTATCGGCCAAAGGCACTTTTGTGGTGTCTTCCTTATTGAATAAAAGACTTTTTAATCTTGCGTTTTCAAGTACCAATTCGTCGTTTTCGGTTCTTAAATTCAAATATTCATTTACACGATTAATTTTTTCATAAACACCTCCGCTTAAAAAATTAGCTGAACTGATTACTCTGCTTTTATGATAGGAATGAGATTGAATTGTGAGTGCCAACGAAATACCTAAAAGCAGCAAAAACAGCAATCGATTACTGTTTCTTATAATAAAATTAAAAATTTGCTGCATTTCTTGTTCGGTTATTTTGTTTCAGGATATGCTATTAAGTTTCAAATTTTCTAAGAGTCAAATTCAATTAATTTAACTCTTAGAAAAGTAATTTATTATCTTTTGAATCTTATTTAATTAAGATGCTTTTAAATTTTGCAATGTTTTTAAGAGCCATTCCGGTTCCACGAACTACTGCTCTTAACGGATCTTCAGCGATATAAACTGGTAAATCTGTTTTTTGTGAAATACGTTTGTCAAGACCTCTTAACATAGATCCACCACCAGCTAAATAAATACCTGTATTGTAGATATCTGCAGCTAATTCAGGAGGAGTTTGAGATAATGTTTCCATTACAGCATCTTCAATACGTTGAATCGATTTGTCTAATGCTTTTGCAATTTCACGGTAAGAAACGTCAACTTGTTTTGGTTTACCCGTAAGTAAATCTCTACCCTGAACAGACATATCTTCAGGAGGTCCGTCTAAATCTTCGATAGCGGCTCCAATTTGAATTTTTATTTTTTCAGCTGTACTTTCACCAACAAAAAGGTTGTGTTGTGTACGCATGTAATAAACGATATCATTTGTAAAAACGTCACCTGCAATTTTTACAGATTTGTCGCATACAATACCGCCTAATGCAATAACTGCAATTTCTGTAGTACCACCACCAATATCAACAATCATGTTTCCTTTAGGTTGCATAATATCGATACCAATACCAATTGCTGCTGCCATTGGCTCATGAATCAGGTAAACTTCTTTTCCGTTTACTCTTTCACAAGACTCTTTTACAGCTCTCATCTCCACCTCAGTAATACCAGAAGGAATACATACCACCATTCTTAAAGCTGGAGTAAACATTC
This sequence comes from Flavobacterium sp. Leaf82, assembly GCF_001422725.1. GTDB lineage: Bacteria > Bacteroidota > Bacteroidia > Flavobacteriales > Flavobacteriaceae > Flavobacterium. Next base: position 520,488 of record NZ_LMMA01000001.1, read on the forward strand.
TTTTTTTCAATGCTGGAATGCTTTTGATGAACATATTGATCATCTTTTCTGAAGCATCAAAATCTGCAATTACACCATCTTTCAAAGGCCTTATGGTCTTGATGTTTTCATGCGTTTTACCCTGCATCATATTGGCTTCCTTACCAACAGCAATGATTTTGCCTGATATTCTATCACGTGCAACGATCGACGGACTATCAATAACAACTTTATCATTATGTATGATTAAAGTGTTTGCGGTACCAAGGTCTATCGCAATATCCTCGGTCATGAAATCAAAAAATCCCATAAGTTTTTTAGGGGTTTAAAATGTTATAAATTATTTTGAACAAAGTTAAACAAATTAATGTTTAAAATGACGTGTTCCTGTAAATACCATTGCAAGATTATTTTCGTTGCAATAATTTATGCTTAATTCGTCTTTTATTGAACCTCCAGGCTGAATTACAGCTGTTATTCCTGCTTTTTTAGCTAATTCTACACAATCCGGAAACGGAAAGAAAGCATCACTAGCCATAGAAGCGCCCGTTAAATCAAATCCAAAAGCTTTAGCTTTATCAACAGCTTGTACCAAAGCATCAACTCTTGATGTCTGGCCTGTACCTGAAGAAATTAAAGTTCCGTTTTTAGCAAATACAATCGTGTTTGATTTTGTGTTTTTGCAAATTTTAGAAGCAAAGATCAAATCTTCTATTTCCTGAGCAGTAGGTTCTGTAATAGTAACGGTCTTTAAATGCTCTTTAGTATCTGTAATATTATTTCTGTCCTGAATTAACAAACCATTAAGACATGTTCTCACTTGTCTTGAAGGTAATTCTACTTGATTTTGAACTAATATAATTCTGTTTTTCTTTTCTTGTAAAACGGCAATTGCATCATCATCATAACTTGGGGCAATTACTACTTCACAAAACAATTTATTGATTTCCTGAGCAGTAGCTAAATCAATTTTAGTGTTTGCAATCAAAACTCCGCCAAATGCAGATGTTGGATCGCAAGCCAAAGCTGCTAAATAAGCTTCGCTGATTGTTGTTCTCGAAGCTAAACCACAAGCATTGTTATGTTTTAGAATTGCAAAAGTTGGTCCGTCAGTTTTAAACTCATTGATTAAGTTTACTGCCGCATCAACATCTAATAAATTATTATAGGACAATTCTTTTCCGTGAACTTTTTTGAACATCGCATCAAAATCTCCAAAAAAGAAACCTTTTTGATGTGGGTTTTCACCATATCTCAAAATCTGACCACCTTCTATGCTTTCTTTGTAGATTGTTTCGTCAGTATTAAAATAGTTAAAAATAGCACCATCATAATGAGAAGAAACGTGAAATGCTTTTGTTGCAAGCAATCTTCTGTTTTCAAGAGTTGTTGCACCGTTTTGCTCTGTAATTAAGTCCAGAAGTAAGCTGTATTCGTTAACCGAAGCTACAATTACAGTGTCTTTAAAGTTTTTTGCACCGGCACGAATTAATGAAATTCCACCAATGTCAATTTTTTCAATAATATCTTGTTCGCTTGCACCAGAAGCAACAGTTTTTTCAAAAGGATATAAATCAACAATAACTAAATCAATCTGCGGAATATCAAATTCTTTCATTTGTTGAACATCACCTTCGTTATCCTGACGGTTCAGGATTCCGCCAAAAATTTTTGGGTGTAACGTTTTTACTCTTCCTCCAAGAATTTCAGGAAATGAAGTAATATCTTCAACCGGAACTACAGGAATTCCCAGGTTTTTTATGAAATCTTCAGTTCCTCCAGTCGAATAAAGTGTTACGTTTTGTTCGTGTAATTTTCTAACGATTGGCTCTAGTCCATCTTTCGAAAAAACAGATATTAATGCTGATTGTATTGTTTTAGTTGTGCTCATTGTGTAGTTATGATTTTCAGACTGCAAAAGTAGTTTTTTTAAATATTATTTTAAAGAAAATTAATGTAACATTATGCTAAAAAAATCTACTGATGAGTAAGTTAACTTTTATTAGGTTTTTGATTTTAATTTATTGAATTTTACTTTAACGAATAATACATAAATATGCTGCTTTATCTAAGGTTATTGAAAGAAAGTTTTCGCTTTGCCATAAACGCTTTACGAAATAATAAATTACGTACCTTATTGTCACTTTTGGGAGTTACGATTGGTATTTTTTCGATTATTGCGGTATTGGCGGCCGTAGATTCTTTAGATAGAAAAATTTCGAAAGACTTAAGCAGCTTAGATAAAAATACGATTTATTTGATGAAATATTGTTTTGGACCTTCAGAAATTCCACAATGGAAAAGAGAACAGTTTCCTAACGTAAAATACGATGAATATATTAGCCTTAAAAACTCACTAAATAATACAGATCAGGTCGCTTATCAGCTTTTTGTAAATCATGAAACTTTAAAATATGATTCAAAAACAGTTAGTGATGTCAATATCGTGCCTTCGTCTAACGAAATGGTAGATATTGAGGGATTGAGTTTTGATAAAGGAAGATTTTATAATGAATCAGAATCTAATTCCGGAAGTGCCGTTATTGTTTTAGGATATGATATTGCCGAAGGACTTTTTGGAACAAGTGATCCCATCGGGAAAAATATTCGCTTATACGGTCAGCGTTTTACCGTAATTGGAGTAATTACCAAACAAGGTGCAGGTTTTTTTGGAGATAGTAATGATACATCTGTTTATTTGCCAACCAATTTTTTACGCCGAATGTACGGTGACAGCGATTCTATGACTCCCGTTATTGTTTTAAAACCTGTAAAAGGTGTAGATATGGATGCTTATAAGGCAGAAGTTGCACAAAAACTAAGGGCAATTCGTGGAATGAAAGCAGGCGAAATGGACAACTTTTTTATAAATGTACTTTCTGGTTTTACTGATTTTGTTGACGGAATTTTAGGAAGTCTAAGATTTGGAGGGATTTTTATAAGTTTCTTCTCTTTTCTTGTTGGAGGTTTTGGAGTTGCAAATATCATGTTTGTTTCTGTAAAAGAACGAACAAACTTAATTGGTATTCAGAAATCATTAGGGGCAAAAAATAGATTTATATTATTTCAGTTTTTGTTTGAAGCTGTTATACTTTGTTTAATTGGTGGAATAATTGGTTTATTAATTGTTTTTCTAATGTCTGTTCTTTTGACCAATTTATTAGATTTTGAATTTGTTTTGAGTTTTTGGAATGTAGTTATCGGAGCAGGATTATCAATTCTTGTTGGGGTAATTTCCGGAATTCTTCCTGCGATTTCAGCAGCAAAACTAGATCCGGTTGAAGCTATTAGAACCGGGATGTAGGTTTTTAAAAAGGTTCAAAGGCTCAGAGTTGCAAAGGTTCAAAGGTTTTATAAAAGAGTTTAAAGTTGCAAAAGGGGAGAGGTTTTTAGTTTGTATAAAACTCTGGAGAAAGAATTTATATTGTAGAGGCTGAATTTATTCCGTTGAATATGAAATTGATTCTTTTGAATTGCCTCCGGCTTTTGCTGGAGATCTAATTATAGATAAAGATTTAGGCTTTAGCCAAATAATTTTAGATCATACTTTTTTAAGAAAATCTATTATAATAAAAAATCCCAAGAAATAAATCTTGGGATTTTTGTTGAACTCAATATGCTTTTTGAAACTCTTATTTTTCTTTTAATAATTTTTCCAAATATTCATTTCTTTCTTTTTCTGCCTGAAGCATACGCTCAAAAAGTTCGATCACTTTATCTAATGGATTGAAAGTACAATGACTTGCATTAAACATTCCGTTTGCTCCATTGCAACTATTATCATAAAAAGTGTTGAAATAATTAATCATATTTTCTTCGGTAAAGTTTTTTATAGCTTCAACACTTACTCCAAGAGCTTTTGCAATTTCTGTAAGTTTTTCATCTTCTATCGTTTCGCTATTTTCTATTGCAGATACAGTTTGCTGACTCAATCCTAAAGCTTGCGCCAAGGCTTCTTGTTTCATGTCTCTAAGTTCACGAATACGGCTAATTTTTCGCCCTATATGATTTGGTTTTGTTGCTGTGCTCATAATTCAAAGATAATTATATTACTTTAAATGGAATAGGTTTGGAACTCTTATTTTTCTTTTAATAATTTTTCCAGAAACTCAACTTTTTCTTTTTCTGACAGAAGCATACGCTCAAAAAGTTCCACTACTTTATCTATTGGGTTAAATGTACAATGACTAGGGTTGAACATTCCGTTTATTCCATTAGTAAAACTATTATCGTAAAAATTATTAGTATAATTAATCATATTTTCATTTGTAAAGTTTTTAATTGCTTCAGTATTTACGCCAAGAGCTTTTGCAACTTCTGTAAGTTTTTCATCATCTATGGTTTCACTGTTTTCTATTGCAGATACAGTTTGCTGATTTGTTCCTAAAGCTTGTGCCAAGGCTTCTTGTTTCATATCGCGAAGTTCGCGAATACGACTAATTTTTCGCCCTATATGATTTGGTTTTATTTGTTCGCTCATAATTCAAAGATATTTATATTACTCTAAAGAAAATTGGTTTTGGTAAAAAACAGGCAAAATTATGTTTGATACATTTTCATGTAGATTGCTTGGGAACAAAACATTATTAGAAAAATGCAAACAACAAAAGTGCAATTTTTCGTACAATTATTAATTAATTGAGATTGAAATTGTAAGTCAGGAAACATTCCGTAGGAATTAAATATTGGTAGCAACGGAATTTATTCCGTTGAAATTGTAGAACGACAAATATTCAAGGTTTGATATAAAAAAAAATCCCAAGAAATAAATCTTGGGATTTTATATGTTTAAGAAGTCCGAAAACTATCTAATCGTATTATTTTGAATCAAATCGATATACAAATTAATTTTGTCTTTCAATTCTTTTCTAGGCGTGATAAAGTCTAAGAAACCGTGCTCTAATAAGAACTCTGCAGTTTGAAAACCTTCTGGTAAATCTTTTCCTGTAGTGTCACGAACAACACGAGGACCAGCAAAACCAATCAAAGCTCCAGGCTCAGAGATATTAATATCACCTAACATGGCATATGATGCAGTTGTTCCTCCAGTTGTTGGATCAGTACATAAAGAGATGTAAGGTAATTTTGCTTCAGCTAATTGGGCAAGTTTTACAGATGTTTTTGCTAATTGCATTAACGAATAAGCAGCTTCCATCATACGAGCTCCACCTGATTTAGAAATCATTACAAAAGGCAATTTGTTTTTGATCGCGTGATCAATACCTCTGGCAATTTTTTCTCCAACAACAGCTCCCATAGATCCACCAATAAAGGCAAAATCCATACAACAAATTACAAGTTCTTTTCCTTTAGATTTTCCCACTCCCGTACGCACAGCGTCTTTAAGGTGGGTTTTCTCCATTACATCTTTCAATCTTTCTGCATATTTTTTTGTATCCACAAAATGCAAAGGATCTTTTGATGTCATGTTTTTATCTAATTCAACAAATTCATTATTGTCGAATAAAATTTCAAAATAGGTTGCGCTTCCAATTCGAACATGAAAATCATCTTCAGGACTAACAAATAAGTTTCTCGCTAATTCGTCAGCATCAATAATTTTTCCAGTAGGAGATTTGTACCACAATCCTTTCGGAACGTCCATTTTATCTTCGGTCGCAGTTGTGATCCCTTTTTCTTGTCTTTTAAACCAAGCCATTTGTTTAGTTTTCAGTGTTCAGTAATCAGTTCCAGTGTTCAGTTTTAATAACAGTTTTCAGTTTTCAGCAATTGCAAGAAAACTGAAAACTGTTACTGATCACTTTTTTATTATAGTGTATTTACGTTATTCAAGTCTGCAAAAGCTTGCTCAAGTCTTGTATTGAATGTTACTTCGCTTTCACGTACCCATTTTCTTGGGTCATAGTATTTTTTGTTAGGAACATCAGAACCCTCCGGGTTACCAATTTGAGTTTTTAAATAGTCAATGTTTTTAACCATATAATCACGAATTCCTTCTGTATATGCAAATTGTAAATCTGTATCAATGTTCATTTTGATAACTCCGTATCCAATAGCTTCTCTAATTTCTTCAAGTGTAGAACCTGAACCTCCGTGAAAAACGAAATCTACCGGGTTAGCACCAGTTTTGAATTTGTCTTGTACGAAATCTTGAGAGTTTTTTAAGATTTTTGGAGTCAATTTTACGTTTCCTGGTTTGTAAACACCGTGAACGTTTCCAAAAGCAGCTGCAATAGTAAATTTAGGACTTACTTTAGATAACTCTTCGTAAGCATAAGCTACTTCTTCTGGTTGAGTATATAATTTTGAGCTATCAACATCAGAGTTGTCAACACCATCTTCTTCACCACCTGTAATACCAAGTTCGATTTCTAATGTCATTCCCATTTTGCTCATTCTTGCTAAATATTCTTTACAGATCTCGATATTTTCTTCGATTGGCTCCTCAGACAAATCGATCATATGAGAACTGAATAATGGTTTTCCTGTTTCTGCAAAATGTTTTTCAGAAGCATCTAATAAACCATCGATCCAAGGCAATAATTTTTTTGCACAGTGGTCAGTATGTAAAATTACAGTCGCACCATAAGCTTCTGCTAAAGTATGAATGTGTTTTGCTCCGGCGATTCCTCCAGCGATTGCTGATTTCTCGTTAGCGTTAGATAATCCTTTTCCAGCGTTAAATTGTGCTCCTCCGTTTGAAAATTGAATAATAACTGGCGCGTTTAGTTTTGCCGCAGTTTCAAGAACACCATTAATTGTGCTAGATCCGGTAACGTTTACTGCTGGTAAAGCAAAACCTTTTTCTTTAGCATAATTAAAGATTTCCTGTACTTGATCTCCTGTAGCTACTCCCGGTTTAATATTGTGTGCCATTGTAATTTTTTTTAGTTGTTTTTAGTTTTTAGGTTGCAAAAATAAGAATTAATTAGCATTAGAAAGGATAATTTATCCCAAAATTTAAAACCGAATGACCAAAATTGTATTCTTTGAACCAGCGGTCTCCCTTCTCATGCGCCGGATTATAAGTCTTAAAGCCTAAATCTAAACGAATAACAAAAAAGCTTAAATCGTAACGTAAACCAAATCCTGTACCCAAAGCAATTTCAGCTAAATCGTTTAAGTTGTTGAATTTTGCCTTGTCGTCGATCACATTATCGAGCACATTCCATATATTTCCGGCATCTGCGAAGATCGCGCCCTTGACATCTCCAAGGATTTTAAATCGAAACTCGGCGCTCATGGCAATCTTCATATTTGCCTCATTAAAATCGTTTACTGCATTTGTACTTCCGGGTCCCAAAGCATAAGGCTGCCATCCGCGGTTGTCATTTGAACCTCCTGAATAATAACTTCGTGAAAAAGGAATATAATTTGAATTACCAAACGGAATCGCGATACCAAAAAAGCTTCTTACGGCCAATACTTTTTCTTTTCCAAAATCCCAGTGTTTGATATAATCAAATTCGGTTTTTATATATTCAGAATACTCCAAATTGAATATTTCATAATTGCCATTTGCATTTTTTGGAAGATTTCCTATGCTCGAAACAGCAGATAATAAAGTACCTGCAGATTCTATTTTGGTTTTAAACTGATAAAAAGTATTGTCAGCAAGATCCTTTTTAGTGGTTTTTGTAAATGTGTAACTTGTTGCTAGAATAAAGTCATTTTCAGTCAAACGAACCCTTCTTTCTTCGATACTTTCTACATCTTTATAATCAGGATCTCCAGGTTGCAAAGCAGTTTGATTGGTTAATACCTGATTTGTAAAATTGGCAGTTCCGTCAGGGATTTTTAAATTTTGATTTACATCTAGATTTGCAGCGTCAGTATTATAAGTACCCGCAATACCGTTTAACTCATTATAGGAGGAGGTGTAAACTTTAAAATAGTTATTTGGATTTAAATTTCGAACAAATTGAGCATTTAGTAATTCTAATTTTGCCGTATTATTTCGTTTAGGCGACCAGTTATAAGAGATTCCGCCAGTAAAATTTTCTTTGTCCAGACCAATATTTCTTTGCTTAGAAAAACCTCCGGCAATACTTGTGGAAGGAATCATTCTTTTAGGAATAATTTTTTCAGTTCCAAACGGCAATAAGATTCTTGGGAAATTCAGTTTCAAATCAACCCCATATTCTGATACGTTAAAGAAATTATCATTAGGATTGGCCATATCTTTAGACGAACCAATATTTAAACGAGTAGAAATCTCAAGAGTTTCAGCCCTGTTAAATACGTTTCTAATGGTTTCAGAAATACTGGCACCAATACCAAAATCCTGAATATTAGAATGCGTTACATCAAATGTAGCTCCAAAACTATATTTTTTTCTTGGAGTTAAATAAACATTTGCGATCAATGATTGTGCTGTAGAATCCCGCTTATCAACTTCATATTGAATCGAAGGGTAATTGAAGATTTTTAAATTATTCAAATACCTCGAAGAGAGAGTTGTTCTCGTGTCAGAAAAAGTGCTTCCTTTATTAATAAAAATTGCATCAGTAATAGCTCTGGGTTTATATTTTAGCTTTTTGTAGCTGTATAAATTAAAGTTTTTATAAGTCGTGCTATCTGTTATTTTGGTTTTTGCATTTGCAGGAGAATAATCCGTATAAATGTTTACATCGCTTATTTTATACAATTTAAAAGGTTCAGTTCTGCTTGAATCTCTTTCCTGAATATTATTGTTGTTTACAATCAGTGTTACATCGGCTTTGTTCTTTTTGCCAATAGTATCAATATCAAAAGTAACATAAGTAGGCTGAAAAAAATAAGCGCCGTGATTTCTAAAGTAAGTAGTAAGACGGTTTTTTTCCTCTTCAAAATCAGCAGTTTTATATTGTTTCCCTGATTTTAAAAACGACGGTTCATTGTTGGTTTTGTATAATGAATCCAACGCCGGAGTCATGATATTTGTTTTTATAGTGTCCAGGGTATATGCCGGACCAGTAGTTATAAGATAGTTTACTTTTGCTTTTTTTCTGGCAACACTATCAATACTATAATCTGTTGCTACATTAAAATAGCCATTATTAAAATAGTAGAACTTTAAACGTAAAAGAGATTTTTTGGTTTTTGCCGTATCAATAATTACCGGCGGCTCTCCAGTGCTTTTTAAAAACTCATGAATACCTTTGTTTATAAAAGACTGCCCAAGTCGATCTACTTGTTTTGCAGATAAAATTTTTGCCTGACGTTCATATAAACCCGGGTTATTTTTAAATTTTGCCTGATAAGTAGAATCTGGATTTAAGTTGGCTAAATTGTATAAATTTAAACGTAAACGATATCCCAGCAAAGTACCATTGGGTTTTTGATACATTTGGTTCGATGCTATTTCATCATTAGTTTGCTTTCCGTTTACAATAATATTGTTTTTTACAAGAAGGTTTTTTCCATCAGGAACTCTTTTTACAGCATTACAACCGCAAATAAATGTTGCTATTAGAATAAATGCTGTTATTTTTGTGGAATTCTTTTTCAAGTGTTCTTAAATATTTAATTCAAAAGTACATTATTTTATGGTTAGTAAAAACCAAATAAAACTTATCTCAGGTTTACATCAAAAAAAGCAACGTTTTGCAAATCAATTGTTTTTTGCCGAAGGAGTAAAAGTAATTCAAGAATTGTTGCTATCCAATTTTGAATTAGAGCATTTATACACGACTCTAAATGATTTTGAAGAAGTTCATTCTTCAAAACGTACACTTATTAATGAGCAGGAACTTAAAAAAATAAGTGCCCTGTCAACTCCAAATTCATGTTTGGCAGTTTTTAAAATCCCATCCGAAAATAACATAATCAATTCGGGTTTGATTCTGGCTTTAGACGACATTCGTGACCCCGGAAATCTGGGAACGATTTTACGTCTATGTGACTGGTTTGGAATCAAGCAAATTATCTGCTCAAAAGAAACTGTCGATATTTATAATCCAAAAGTTGTGCAGGCGACAATGGGGTCGATTGCAAGAGTAAATGTGAATTATGTTGATTTGAAAAGTTTTATTGCAGAAACAAATCTTCCGGTTTTTGGGACCTTTATGGACGGAGATAACATCTATCAGTCAAATTTACCTCAAAACGGCATCATTATTATGGGTAACGAAGCCAATGGGATTTCATTAGAAATTGAAAAAATGGTTACCAGCCGACTCACAATTCCAAGGTTTGGAGAGCTGCAAAAAACCGAAAGTTTAAACGTAGCTACTGCAACTGCAATTATTCTCAGTGAATTTAAACGAAATAGTTAAGATTTTGTTTTAATGAAAAGTGAAATTTATTAAAATTGCCCTTGATTTCATTGAGTCAATATTTCCTGTCCACGGGCTTGGTCCATTTGCCGGATTATCACGAATTAATTCGTCAGTAATACCAAACATACCTCTAATAGAAGGAGAGAATATAAAGTATTCTGAGAAAATATCAATTCCAAAACCAAGCTCGTAAGCTGCAGTCCATTGTTTTACCCTGAATTTGCCTTCAAAATTGTCGTCTTTTGATTTTGAATTACTTGATAAATTTAATGTAGTAGACATTCCTCCAACTAAGTATGGACGAATATTTCCGGTACGCAAAGAAGAAAATTTTAATAATAAAGGAAAGTGTATATAAGTACTGTTTACTTCTCTTAAATAATCTTTTTCTAAAGGCAGCTCAGGATAAAATAAATCACGCTTTGTGTAGTACAAACCTGGTTCAAAACGCAGGTTTATATATTCCTGAAGCCTTAAATCAGCTACAACACCAACATTAAAACCGGTAGTTTTTTTTACCTGAATATCCTCACCCGGATTTTTGTAGTCAAATTTGAAATCGAAACTATTAAATCCCAGATAATATCCAAAATAAAGGCGTTGTTTTTGCCAGTTTTCAAGATTTATGATTGGATCCTTGCTAAACATGCTTTTAGCAAATTGAGAATATCCTTGCGTCGTTAAGACTAATAAAATTAAGACTACAGTTTTTTTCATACTATTTTTTAGATGCAGAATAAATTGTTGCGACACCAAAAGTTTGAGGCATAGCCACAACATCTATAAACCCAATTTTTCTCAAAATATTGTTCAGGGCTTCTCCATAAGGAAAAACAGCAGCAGATTCAGACAAATAACCATAAGCAGAATTGTCTTTAGAAAACAATTTTCCTATAATTGGAAGTATGTTTTTGCTGTAAAATTTATATCCTTGTTTATAAGGTGTTTTATCCGGTACAGATGTTTCTAAGATAACAAAAACTCCGTTTGGTTTTAAGACTCTTAAAATTTCAGCAAATCCTTTTTCTAAATTCTCGAAATTTCTAACTCCAAAACCAACAGTTATAGCATCAAAATAATTGTCTTCAAAAGGGATGTTTTCAGAATCTCCTAAAACCATATCAATAACGTTTGATAATTTTCTTTCGGCAATTTTCTTTTTTCCAACCTCAAGCATTCCGGCAGAAATATCCAGACCAATTATTTTTTCGGCATTAGTTTGGGTCATTAAAATGGCTAAATCACCAGTTCCGGTTGCGATGTCAAGAATAATTTTTGGTTTTTTATCTGAAACTATTTTTAATACTTTTTTTCGCCACTTAATATCAATTCCAAATGAAATTACACGATTTAAATTGTCATAGTTTCCCGAGATGTTATCAAACATTTGGGCAACTTGCTCTTTTTTACCTAAAGAAGAGTCTTTATATGGGGTTATTTTTTCAGACATTTTTTTTATTTACGCAAATATAATACAATCTGACTTAACTGTAATTGAGTTTTTTAATTTGTAAATAAATGTTTTAGGCAAAGGTTCGTAATTGTTTATTAGATTTTTATTTTTTGGCTATCACTAAAAGTAGGTATCACTAAAAAATCACCGAAAGTGGGTATTGTGGGGTGCTGATTTTATAACCAACTTTGCCTCAGTTAAAAGAAAAATTTTAATGATTGATGGAATAATTGACTAAATCAAATGAATACTTTTTTGCACTGGTAATTTCATTTGTTCTTGAAGTAGTTTTGAAAGTATTGTTCTTGGGGCCAATACTCTTTTTAAAGTGCGAAATACGTTCTTAGGATTAAATTTGTTTTTGGAAATTTTAATTTTCTTGCCTTTAATATCTTAGTGGTATTTGTTATTAAAGGCGCTTTTGAGATTCATTCTCATTAAATGTTATTCAGTTATTCAAATGTTTTTAACATTTGTGATTTTTTTACCAAAACTATTTCTGGAATAAGTCAGATCTAAAAGTCAATCGTTTTTAAAAAACATCCTTCACAAGAGGATGTTTTTTTATTTTCTAATATATGTTTCGTACGTATAATCATAAAGATGTTTGTCATCTTTAAAATTTTCTTCAGCTTCTACAAGCTGCCATTCGTTATTATTAATTTTAGGAAAAAAAGCATCAGCGTCAAAAGTATGATGCACTTTGGTGATTTCTATAATATCTGTATAAGGTAAAGCCAGATTATAAATTTCGCCTCCGCCAATAATATACGAATCCTCATTTTCAGGACATGCAGCAATTGCGCTTTCAATGCTGTCAACTACAATACATCCTTCCGGATTATAATCTTTCTGACGTGTTATTACAACATGAACCCTGTTTGGGAGTGGTTTTGGAAAACTTTCGAAAGTTTTTCTTCCCATAATGATATGATGATTCGTTGTAAGCGATTTGAATCTTTTAAAATCATTTGGTAAATGCCAAACCAATTCATTGTTTTTTCCAAGTGCGTTATTTTCGGCAACAGCCGCTATCATTATAATCATGGTATTCTAAAACTAAATTTTATTTTCAGTATCCTCATTTATTCTGGATTCTAATTGAATAATTCTTTTTTGTTGTAAGCCAACAAGTCGGTCAATTTGTTCTCTTTCCCACTTTTTATTCATAAACCTGTCTGTAATGTAAACCTTTATAAAATGCAAAATAAAGATAAAGAACCATATTGTTATGGCCCAAATACACCAGTTCTGTTCCGTGTTTGCTCCAAAACCAAAAAATCTATTGGCAATAAATATAAATAGACTTCCTAGTAGAAAAAGTACAAAATGAAAATACAGGATTTTTTTTTGTCTAAGTCTTCTTCGGGCATATTCGTATTGTTCGTGCACTTCTTTTTCCATAAGATTTAAATGAGGTTATAAAGTTAAAATTTATTTTGTAATCACCCTATTTAGATTCGCGAATATTTCTTCTAAAATAAACGGGAAGTTTTAAATTCAAAATTTTAACGGGATTTATTTATTGATATGCCTAAAAAGATAATTCGTTTTTGATATTATCACAAATCGGATGTGAAGATATCAAAAGTTCATGTGATTTTGTGTAATTTAGTCTATGAATCTAAAAACTAAATAGTTATGTCTTTGAAGAAACAATTTATTAAAACAAAGCCGGTTTGTAAAGTAACATTTTCTATAGATGCTAAAGACGCAAGTTCGGCAGCAGTTGTTGGTGATTTTAACAACTGGAATATTGAAGAAGGAACTTTAAGTAAGTTAAAAAACGGTACTTTTAAAGCTACTTATGACTTGGTTAAAGATGCGATTTACGAGTTTAAATACGTAATTGACGGAAGTTATGTTAATGATCCTGATGCAGATTCGTATAAATGGAATGATTTTGCCGGAAGCGAGAATAGTGTATTAGTTGTGTAAAAAACAGCATAAAAAAATCCGCTTGATTTATTAAGCGGATTTTTTTATGGTTTTATACAGCAACACTTCCTTTTATTCCTGCGTGCGGTTCATAATCAACAAGTGTAAAGTCATTATAATCAAAATCAAAAATGTTTTTGATCTCTGGATTTAAAATCATTTTTGGTAACGGTTTTGGCTCACGTGTTAATTGTAATTCTAATTGTTCGAAATGATTGTTGTAAATATGTGCATCTCCAAACGTGTGAATGAATTCGCCGTATTCTAAATCGCAAACCTGTGCAATCATCATCGTTAATAAAGCATAAGAAGCAATATTAAACGGAACGCCTAAAAATATATCAGCGCTTCGTTGGTACAATTGGCAGGATAATTTCCCTTTTGTTTCTCCTTTTTCAGTGTCAGGACTTGTTACATAAAACTGAAAAAATGCATGACAAGGAGGTAAGGCTGCTTTGTTGTTCCCAACGTTTTCTTCAAATGATTTTTTAGTATCAGGTAAAACAGATGGATTCCATGCTGAAACTAACATTCTTCGGCTGTTTGGGTTTGTTTTTAGTTCTGTAATCAATTCAGATATCTGATCAATTTCTTCACTATTCCAATTACGCCATTGATGTCCGTAAACAGGTCCTAAATCTCCGTTAGAATCTGCCCACGCATCCCAGATTTTTACTCCGTTTTCCTGAAGATATTTAATATTTGTATCGCCTTTTAAGAACCAAAGTAATTCGTAAATGATCGATTTTAAGTGTAATTTTTTGGTTGTAACCATTGGGAAACCTTCACTTAAATCAAAACGCATTTGGTAACCAAAAACACTTTTTGTTCCGGTTCCGGTTCGGTCTCCTTTTTGATTGCCGTTTTCTAAAACGTGTTTTACCAGGTCTAAATATTGTTTCATGACTGCTTTAAGCTCTAGGCTTTAAGCTTTAGGCTTTCTCCTAATGCTCTAAGCTTGTTTTTTTATGTTTTTTTGCTTTAAGCTTACAGCCAAAAGCTTACGGCTTATAGCCCTAAAAATTATCTTTTTGAAATTTCGTCTCTAATTTTAGCGGCTTTTTCATAATCTTCCTGAGAAACAGCCTGATCTAAAAGTTCATTTAATTCCTGTAAACTATGTTTAGCATAAACATCTCCGGATTGATTACTTTCTTCTTCATGGCCAAAAGTTTCCGGATTAGAAAGTACGTCATCAATTTCCTGAGAACCCTGATCAGTTTCGGCAGTATTTGATTTTAAATAAATTCCTGCTTTGTCTAAAATGTTTTTATAAGTAAAAATCGGAGCGTTGAAACGTAGTGCTAATGCAATTGCATCAGAAGTTCTCGCATCTATAATTTCTTCGATTTTGTCTCTTTCACAAATTAAACTGGAATAAAAAACACCGTCAACAAGTTTGTGAATTATCACTTGTTTTACAACAATATCAAATCTTTCTGCAAAGTTTTTGAATAGATCGTGTGTTAACGGACGTGGAGGTTTAATTTCTTTTTCTAAAGCAATAGCAATCGATTGGGCTTCAAAAGCGCCAATAACTATTGGTAATTTTCTTTCGCCATCAACTTCATTCAAAATTAAGGCATAAGCGCCATTTTGAGTTTGACTGTATGAAATTCCTTTTATGGATAATTTTACTAGACTCATATATGTGGGTAAAAAAGGGCAATTATTGCCTCATTTTAGTACTTTTTTTGATTGAAAAATAAAGGTGCAATTTTAATCAAAAAATATGGAACAAAAAAGCCACCTAAAACAAAGATACGATTATCTTGTTTTTAGGCAGCTATATTTTTATAGAGATTTTTAAATTAAGAATGTTGTGCTTTAAAAGCTTTTAATTTCTCAATTAATTTAGGAACAATTTCAAAAGCATCTCCAACAACACCATAATCTGCCACTTTAAAGAAAGGAGCTTCAGGATCATTGTTGATTACCACTTTTACTTTTGATGAGTTAATACCAGCAATATGCTGGATTGCACCAGAGATTCCTATTGCGATATATAAATTTGTAGCAACAGGTTTTCCTGTTTGCCCAACGTGTTCGCTATGAGGTCTCCATCCTAAATCAGAAACTGGTTTAGAACAAGCAGTTGCAGCACCAAGTACAGTGGCTAACTCTTCAACTAATCCCCAGTTTTCCGGACCTTTTAATCCGCGTCCGCCAGAAACTACGATATCTGCATCAGCGATAGAAACTTTTCCTGTTACTTTTTCTACAGATTCTACTTTTACTCCAAAGTCATTTTCTCCAATTGATGGATTAAAATCTTCTTCGGTTGCAGATCCTGCACTTTCAAAAATTCCGTAAGAGTTTTTAGCTAATCCAAGAACTTTTACATCTGTACTGATTTCAGTAATATTGAAAGCTTTGTTTGAGAAAGCATTTCTTTTTACCTGAAAAGGTGAAGTGCTAACCGGTAATCCAACAACATTTGAAGCAAACCCAGCATTTAAAGCTACAGCAACTAATGATGAAAGATAAATACTGTCTGTAGTCGAAGAAAGTAAAACTACTTTTGTTCCTTCTTTTTCAGCAGCTTGTTTGATAACATCGGCGTAAGCCTTAGCTGTAAAACCTGCTAATTTATCGTTTGTTACTTTTAATACTTTGTCAACTCCGTATTTAGATAATTCGCTTACATCGCTAATGTTAACGGTTAAAGCGGTTACGGTTGTTCCTAAAGTTTCTGCTACTTTCTTAGCGTAAGAAGCTAATTCAAAAGCAACTTTTTTAAATTTTCCTTCTGCAGATTCTGCATATATTAATATTGACATAATAATTTTAGATTTTAGATTTTAGATTTCAGATTTTAAAAATTGAAATCTAAAATGATTATTGATTTTAGATTTGAAGTGAATCAAATGTTGAGTTTTAGATTTTGCGTTGCGATCAGCAATCTAAAATCTAAATTCTACAATCTTAAATCACCTTAGCCTCGTTGTGTAATAAATTAACTAACTCATCTAAATTATCAGGAGAAACTAATTTTACTGCTGATTTAGGAGCCGGTTTTTCAAATTTCACTGCTTTTGTATTTACAGGAGCATCAACTGGTTCAAGAATAGTAAGTGCTTTTGTTCTTGCAGTCATGATTCCTCTCATGTTTGGGATACGAAGATCTTTTTCTTCAACAAGACCTTTTTGACCACCAATGATTAGAGGCAAAGTAGTGCTTACAGTTTCTTTTCCACCATCAATTTCGCGAACTGCTTTTACATTGTTTCCATCAACGGTTACACTTGTACAAGAGTTTAAAAAGTTAGAACCTAAAATTCCTGCGATCATTCCAGGAACCATTCCACCATTATAGTCAAGAGATTCTTTTCCTGCAATTACAAGATCATAACCTCCGTTTTTAATTACTTCGGCAAGTTGTTTTGCAACAAAAAAACCATCAGTTGGGTTAGCATTTACACGAATTGCTTCGTTTGCACCAATTGCTAAAGCTTTACGTAAAGTTGGTTCTGTATCCGGGCCTCCAACATTTACTACTGTTACAGTAGCACCTTGTTGTTCCTGAAACCAGATTGCACGTGTCAGACCAAATTCGTCATTAGGGTTAATTACATATTGTACACCATTAGTATCAAATTCTGAGTCACCATTGGAGAAGTTGATTTTTGAAGTAGTATCAGGCACATGGCTGATGCAAACTAGTATTTTCATAAGTATATATTTTGAATTTATAATATGCTCTGACAAATTTAGAAATTAAAATCGGAATAATATACTATGCGTGCATAATATTTTTTAAAAACTATTACGATTTCGCAGATTCTGAAATTTAGAAGTCGATGCTTTACAATCCAAAATAGATAATTCATTCATTTGTGCTGATTCTTAGGAATTTTGCAAAGCCATGAGTCTCAACAACTGTTAAACTTAGATTGATTTATACTACTTTTTCGACTGTTACGTTTTAGAGTAAGAATTTTGGAAACTTTTAGTATTAAACAAAAAGAGTTGAATTTGTATGATAGGTGTTTTACTAATGAAATAATACTATTATATCGATTTCGTAAATATCACAATAAAATTTAAAAAGTTAAAAGCGCAGGGCAGGAGGAAGATCATGTGATTTTAAATCTAATTTATGCTTTTAAGTTATTTAAAATATTTATTTTTGCTCTTCAGAAAATTCAACATACAATATAAATATGAGAACAATACAATTTAGAGAGGCCATTTGCGAAGCGATGAGCGAAGAAATGCGTCACGATGAATCCATATATTTAATGGGCGAAGAAGTTGCAGAATACAACGGAGCATATAAAGCTTCAAAAGGAATGCTTGCTGAGTTTGGCGAAAAAAGAGTAATCGATACTCCAATTGCTGAGCTTGGTTTTACAGGGATTGCAGTAGGATCAGCTATGAACGGTTGTCGCCCTATTGTGGAGTACATGACTTTCAACTTCTGTTTAGTAGGTATTGATCAAATTATAAATAACGCTGCTAAAATGCGTCAAATGACAGGAGGACAATTTAATGTGCCTATCGTTTTTCGTGGACCAACTGCTTCTGCAGGTCAATTAGGAGCTACTCACTCACAAGCTTTAGAAAACTGGTTTGCAAATACTCCGGGTCTTAAAGTTGTTGTGCCTTCTACTCCTTATGATGCAAAAGGACTTTTGAAATCTGCAATTCGCGATAATGATCCTGTAATTTTTATGGAATCTGAGCAAATGTATGGTGATAAAGGCGAAGTGCCTGACGGAGAATACACAATTCCGTTAGGAGTTGCTGATGTTAAACGTGAAGGAAAAGATGTAACAATTGTATCTTTTGGTAAAATCATCAAAGAAGCTTTTATTGCTGCTGATGAATTAGCTAAAGAGGGTATTTCTTGTGAAATTATCGATTTAAGAACAGTTCGTCCAATGGATAAAGATGCAATCTTAAAATCTGTTAAAAAGACAAACCGTTTAGTAATCTTAGAAGAAGCCTGGCCATTTGCAAGTATTTCATCTGAAATTACATACATCGTTCAGGAACAAGCATTTGATTTTCTTGATGCGCCAATTCAACGTATTACAACTGCAGATACACCTGCACCTTACTCTCCTGTTTTACTTAAAGACTGGTTGCCAAATGCAGCTGATGTAGTAAAAGCAGTAAAGAAAGTATTGTATAAATAATACAAAATTAAAATACTCACAAAACTTCATCAGTCATATTAATTGATGAAGTTTTTTTTTGCCAGACGATGAAAAGAATAATTTTATTCAGCCTGTTTTTTGTATTCGCATTTGCGAATAGTGGTACCGCACAAACAAAAGTGAACGGAATTGTTTTGGATAAATCGAATCAGCCAATACCTTTCGCAAATGTCGTTTTTAAAGGTTCAAATACAGGAATAGTTTCTAATGAAGACGGACGTTTTTATCTGGAATCGCCAATTACCTATACCGCTTTATTAGTTACATCTGCAGGATTTTCTGACAAGGAAGTTCCATTGGAAAAGGCGGTGAATTATGATTTTAAAATTGTTCTGGGAGAAGCCGAAGCGCTTAATGAAGTTGTAATCTTTACAGGAAAAACTTCTAAAAAAAATAATCCGGCACTGGATATATTGAGAAAAATATGGGAAAGAAAACGTAAAAACGGTCTTTACCAATTTAACCAATATCAAATGCAAAAGTACGAGAAGGTTGAGTTTGATATGAACACAATTGATAGTGCTTTTATGAAAAACAAACTCTTTAAAGGGATGGAGTTTGTTTTTAATCATGTTGATACTTCAGATGTTACCGGAAAAACCTATTTGCCAATATTCATCAATGAATCTGTTTATGATGTTTATGGCGATAATAAATTAAAGAAAGTAAAAGAGAATCTTAACGGAAGTAAAACATCCGGTTTTAACGGAAATCAGCAGATTTTATCGTTTGTAAAGGATCTTTATTCAGATTATAATATTTACGATAATCACCTTACTTTTTTTGACAAAAGTTTTACAAGCCCGCTTTCCAAAACTGGAATTGATGTTTATAATTATGTCCTGAAAGACAGTGCTTACATCGATAAAAAATGGTGTTATAACATTGTATTTTATCCAAGACGTAAAAATGAGTTAACTTTTAAAGGAGATTTTTGGGTAAACGATACCACTTTTGCGATCAAGAAAATTAATATGGGCGTTACCAAAAGTGCCAATATTAACTGGGTAAAAGATATTTATATCGAGCAGGAATTTGAAGTAGAAAATGATTCTGTTTTTCTATTGACCCGTGATTATATGATGTCGGATTTTGCTTTAAATAAAAAAGAAAAATCTAAAGGAGTTTATGGTAAAAGGACAACTTTGTACCGCAATCATAAATTTAATCTTCAAAAACCGGAGAAGTTTTATAAAGAAGAAGTCAATTTTATAGACAATGCTGTTTATGAACGGCCGCCGGAATTTTGGGATGAAAATCGTTTTGAGAAATTAAACAAAGACGAAGCAGGTATTTATAAAATGCTGGATACTTTGCAGACTGTCAAGCGATTTAAGCAGCTTTATAATTTAGTTTCTATTTTAGGAAGTGGTTATGTCGAGTTTAAAAACTTCGATTACGGACCTATTTTCTCTACATTTGGATACAATGAAGTAGAAGGTTTGCGATTAAGAGTAGGAGGAAGAACTTATTTTGGACCTAACGATCCATGGCGTGTTCAAGCCTATACCGCTTACGGATTTGATGATAATAAATTCAAATACGGAGTTTCAGGAAAATGGATGGTCGACAAGAAAAAACGTGTCATCATTTCTGGAGGAAACAGGCGTGATATCGAACAAATTGGTGCCAGTTTAACCACAACAAATGATATTTTAGGACGAAGTTTTGCTTCTTCGGCATTGTTTACAACAGGAAGTAACGGAAAATTAACCAATATTAATTTGAGTAATGTTTCTGTAGAAATGGAGCCCATAAAAAACTTTGTCGTTCAGGCCGGTATTTCGTACAGAACGTTAGAGTCTGCATCACCAACTTTTAGTTTAGATTATTATACGACTTTGCCAACACCGGCAAACCCTACAGGTGTAATACAAAGTGCAGTAAAACAATTTGAGGCTAATGTTCAGTTCGAACTTATGCCAAAACGTAAAACTATTGGTTTTGGAGTTGAGAGAGATCTTGTAGATAGCCCATTTAGTCATTTCTTTGTTAATTTTAGTTATGGACTTAAAGGAGTTATGCAAAGTGATTTTGCTTACGAAAAAATACAATTATTCTACAAACAGCCTATTATTATTGGACCATTAGGAAGATCGAATATTATTCTGGAAACAGGAAAAACCTTTGGTACGATTCCGTTAGGATTAATGAGTGTAATTCCGGGTAACCAGACTTATTTTACGATAGAAAATACGTTTAGTAACTTGAATTTCTACGAGTTTATTACAGATCAATACACAACTTTACAATGGAATCATGATTTTGGCGGAAGATTATTTGCCAGAGTTCCGTTTATGAGAAAACTAAACTGGAGAGAATTTGTTGGAGTAAAAGGAGTTTACGGAACAATTTCAAACGCTAACAGAGCCATAAACGCATCAGACCAACCGTATAATGCACCAGAAAATGTGTATTGGGAGTATAATGCCGGAATTGGAAATATCTTCAAGGTTTTTCGTATTGATTTCTCCTGGAGAGGAAGTTATTTAAACACTCCAGATGCCAATAAATTTGCCGTAAAAGGATCTTTCGGGTTCTATTTTTAAGCATCTATACATTATTTGATGGTTCTATATTAAACAAATAATATTTTATGAGTGAAAACCAAGTTGCTAATAAAATGATTTGGACAACTAATCTAAGAGTTGTGGCAACAGTTAGTGTGATTTTTTTGCATGTTGCGTCAGAGATTTTATATCAATATGGTTGTATTCCTGATTTTATTTGGTGGACTGGAAACATTTATGATAGTGTAGTTCGTTTTTGTGTCCCAGTATTTGTTATGCTTACCGGAGTTTTAATGCTAAGCAAAACCTATGAGTTAAATGATTTCCTGAAAAAAAGATTTTCACGAATAATTTTGCCTTTTCTATTTTGGAGTTTTGTTTATGCCTTATTTTCATTAAATGATAAGATTTCAGGAGGCTCTCAAATGTCTTTTTTAGAAAGTATAAAATGGCTAATTCATCTGTTGTTAAATGGTACTTCCTATCATCTTTGGTATATTTATATGATTATCGGAATTTATCTTTTTATTCCAATAATAAGCAAGTGGGCACAAAATGCTACTCAAAAAGAAATTTTGTACTTTATATTCATCTGGATTTTTACCTTAATTATCAATCAGCCAATTTTATCCAATTTTAAAATTAATATTGATTTAATGTATTTTTCAGGATTTATAGGATATGTGGTTTTGGGATATTATTTATCGATCAAATCATTTGCTTACAGCAAAACAACGATAAACTTAATTTCTCTCTTTCTAATATTTGCAGGCGTTAGTATTACAATATTTGGGACTTATTTTTTATCAAAACGCAATAATGATTTTGTAGAATATTTTTATAATTACAATACATTAAATGTTTTGATGTCATCTGTTGGAGTATTTCTATTTTTTAAGAATTTAGAAATTTCTAATTTAAAGGTTATAAAAATAGCCAATTTTATTAGCAAGTATAGTTATGGAATTTATCTGGTTCATGTTTTGGTTTTAACTTTTATGAAAAACATAAAACTAGATTATGATTTTATAAACCCAATATTTGCAATTCCTATTGCTACTTTAATTTGTTTATTGGTTTCTTTATTAATTGTTTTTGCTATAAATAAATTGCCTTATGGAAAATATATATCAGGATAGAATAATTTAAAAATCTGCGTAAAAACAGGGCTAAAAAAAAACTCAGATATGCAAGAAGCTATTGATTTTCTATCCACAAAAAATCCAATATTTCAGGAAATCATCGAGAAGTATGGATTGCCGCAAATCCCGAAACGTCCGCAAGGTTTCGAAACATTGGTATTGCTAATCCTTGAACAGCAAGTTTCTATAGATTCGGCGAAGGCCACATTTTTAAAAATCAAAGCCTACACAACTTGTAATCCTGAAACAATGTTGGTATTATCAGATGAAGAATTTAGAAATCTTGGTGTAAGCCGTCAAAAAACAAAATATATTAAAATTCTGGCTGATGCTGTTTTAAGCAAAGAACTTGATATTGAAAGTTTATCCTCAAAATCAGCAAAAGAAGTTCGCGAAGAACTTATTAAATTAAAAGGAATTGGAAATTGGACTATCGATATTTATTTAATGTTCTGTCTTCAGGAACCGGATTTGATTCCGTTAGGCGATATTGCCGTTATCAATACGATTAAAGAATTACTGAATATTCACGATAAACCAGAAATGGAAATTCATACACAACAATGGAGTCCGTATCGTTCTTATGCGACATATTTGCTGTGGCATTATTACTTAAATAAGCGAAACAGGAAAATTACCTATTAAGTGTCTGTTATATAAATGGAAAAGTATATTAATTAATGAATAAATACATAGATTAATGTGCTTTTTTTATTGTAAAAAAGGATTCTTTGGTTACTTTTGCAATCGAAATTATAGAAATAATAAAAAACGAAAATGACCGCAGACAAACTAACAACTTTCGATGTATTAATCGAAATACCACGTGGAAGCAGAAATAAATACGAGTACGATTTTGAAATCAAAAGAATGCGTTTCGACAGAATGTTATTCTCTTCAATGATGTACCCTGCTGATTACGGATTTATTCCTGAAACTTTAGCACTTGACGGAGATCCTCTTGATGTGTTGGTTTTAATAAACGAACCAACTTTCCCTGGATGTGTTATTGAGGTAAAACCAATTGGTGTTTTCCATATGGCAGATGATAAAGGACCGGATGAAAAAATTATTTGTGTACCGGTTTCTGATCCAATCTGGAATTCTTTAACAGATCTTTCAGATATGAACCCGCACTTAGTAAAAGAAATTGAGCACTTTTTCCAGGTTTATAAAGATCTTGAAAACAAAAAAGTAGATGTAGAAGGTTGGGGAGACGTAAACGAAGCTTTTGCAATTATTGCTGAGTGTACAAAACGTTTTGATGATATTGAGAATAAACCAGAAGGATTATTTAGTATTAAATAATTTTTGCCATCATATTTTATAAAAAAAGCAATACTCCGTTAAGAGTATTGCTTTTTTGTTTAAATTCGTTTAGTTAGTTCATTGACTATTAACCAAAACCATTAAAATATTATGAATGCATTTATGATTTACTTGCCAATTGTAATGGCAATTATCGGATTACTTTTCATGGGAATAAAAAGGACTTGGGTTTTAAAACAAGATGCTGGAGATGGCAAGATGAAAGAGATTTCAGATTACATCTACGAAGGTGCACTGGCATTTTTAAAAGCAGAATATAAACTCTTGACAATCTTTGTAATTATTGCAAGTATAGCTTTAGCAGGAATTACTTTTATCCCGGGTGTAAAAACACATTTATTAATAGTAGTTGCATTCATTTTTGGCGCATTATTTTCAGCCTACGCAGGTAACATAGGTATGAAAATAGCAACCAAAACAAACGTTAGAACCACTCAGGCAGCACGTACTAGTTTGCCTCAGGCTTTAAAAGTTTCTTTTAGTGGCGGAACGGTGATGGGTTTAGGAGTGGCAGGTTTAGCCGTTTTGGGTCTAACCGGATTTTTTATAATTTTCTTTAATCTTTTGTCTTGTGGAGTTTGGAAGGATACAGAAACCATGACCGTAGTTCTTGAAACACTTGCAGGGTTTTCGCTTGGTGCGGAATCTATTGCATTGTTTGCCAGAGTTGGTGGAGGAATCTACACAAAAGCTGCCGATGTTGGTGCAGATTTAGTAGGTAAAGTCGAAGCCGGAATTCCGGAAGATGATCCTCGTAATCCGGCAACAATTGCTGATAACGTTGGAGATAATGTTGGAGATGTCGCGGGTATGGGAGCTGATTTATTTGGCTCGTATGTAGCAACTGTTTTAGCAGCAATGGTTTTAGGAAATTATGTGATTAAAGATATGGGCGGAAATATTCAGGATATCTTTGGAGGAATTGGACCAATTTTATTGCCAATGACTATTGCCGGTTTCGGAATTTTATTTTCGATTATAGGTACTACACTTGTAAAAATATCTGATGATAATGCCAAAGAAGCACAAGTACAAAAAGCTTTGAATATAGGAAACTGGGTTTCGATTGTTTTAACAGCAATTGCCTGTTTCTTTTTAGTACGATATATGTTGCCTGAAACTATGCAAATGAGTTTTTTTGGCGAAGGTTCTAAAGATATTTCATCAATGAGAGTTTTCTATGCAACCTTAGTGGGATTGGTTGTTGGCGGAGCAATTTCATCAGTAACAGAATATTATACAGGATTAGGGACAAAACCAGTTATGGCAATTGTACAAAAATCGTCGACCGGAGCAGGAACAAACGTTATTGCAGGTTTGGCAACAGGAATGATTTCTACTTTTCCAACCGTATTATTGTTTGCAGCAGCAATCTGGATTTCATATGCTTTAGCAGGTTTTTACGGAGTTGCTTTGGCAGCTTCAGCAATGATGGCAACTACTGCCATGCAATTGGCAATTGATGCTTTTGGGCCAATATCTGATAATGCAGGAGGAATTGCTGAAATGAGCGAATTACCAAAAGAAGTTCGTACAAGAACAGATATTCTGGATTCAGTAGGAAATACAACTGCTGCAACCGGAAAAGGTTTTGCAATCGCCTCAGCAGCTTTAACTTCATTAGCATTATTTGCGGCGTATGTAACCTTTACAGGAATTGACGGAATCAATATCTTTAAAGCTCCGGTTTTAGCTATGTTATTCGTGGGTGGAATGATACCGGTAGTTTTCTCGGCTTTAGCGATGAATTCTGTTGGAAAAGCCGCAATGGATATGGTTTATGAAGTACGTCGCCAGTTTAAGGAAATTCCGGGAATTATGGAAGGAACCGGAAAACCGGAATATGGAAAATGTGTTGAAATTTCGACAAAAGCCGCTTTACGCGAAATGATGTTGCCTGGAATCTTAACAATTGGTTTCCCGATTGCAATTGTACTTTTAGGAAAATTAGTTTACGCAGACAATAATCAGTTAATCGCTGAAATGTTAGGAGGATATATGGCTGGAGTTACCGTATCTGGAGTTCTTTGGGCAGTTTTTCAAAACAATGCAGGAGGTGCATGGGACAATGCTAAAAAATCTTTTGAAGCAGGAGTTTTAATCAATGGAGAAATGACTTATAAAGGTTCTGATGCACATAAAGCAGCCGTAACCGGAGATACAGTTGGAGATCCGTTTAAAGATACTTCAGGACCATCAATGAATATTTTAATCAAATTAACTTGTTTGATTGGTTTGGTAATTGCGCCTATTTTAGGTGAAGGACATTCCGCTTCAGGTTTAGCTGAAAAAGGTTCTTGTTGTGCCAAAACAGAGATGCATGCTGGCGGAGTTTCTAAATGTGGTGATCTTTCGATGATGACAAAAGAAGAATGCATTAAAATGTGCAAAGAGAAAGGATGCACAGCCGAAGAAACAGCAAAATGTCTGGCGCATTATGATGCAAAAGGAAAATATGCACATCAAAAAACAGATTGTTTTGATACCACTAAATATACCAAAAACAGACTTGAAGTTAATTTAGCTACTGTTAATGGTGTTACAACCGGAACTGTAACCAAAACAGAAAACGGTAAAACAACTACCGAAGTTTATGAAGGTACTGAAGCCGAAGTAAAAGCAAAAATCGAAGCTGCGAAATAATTTAGGAAAACCAAAGAAGATAAATAAAAAATGCCTCTAAATATTTAGAGGCATTTTTTATTTAGTCAAAGCATATTCTTTTATTAAAGTTGCGGCAGGTATATGTAGCTTTTCATTTAGAACTCTAATTTGTGTTATTGTTAGCGCTCTTTTTCGGTTAAAAATTTCTGAGACTCTTGATCGGCTATTTAAAATAATTCCTAAATCTGTTGCGGTAAGTCCGTTTTGCTCCATCATAAACTTAATAGCTTCAATTGGGTCAGGTTCCAGTATTGGGTAATGTATTTGTTCATACTTTTCGATAAGTGTTACTAGAATATCTAATTCATCACTTTCATTTGTATTTGGTATCGCATCAAAAAGAGCATTTACTCTTTCTAAAGCTAAATCATAATCCTTTTCTTTTTTTATAGGCCTTATTTCCATATTATAATTATTATCATTTCCCAAATTCCCAAATATGGGCGTGGTAAAAATAAGAAAATATTTACAAATTAAGCAAGGTTTCTTTGAGATTGTTCCATAATAAAAAATGCCTCTAAATATTTAGAGGCATTTTTTATTTTATTCAAAATCATTTATGAAATTAGTTTCTAAAACAACCCATTCAATTCAGCATCGATTCTATTAATGATATTTCCTAAATCTTCCGGATTATCAACGAAATTAATATTATCAACATCAATAATCAATAATTTTCCTTTAGTATAAGTTTGTACCCAGGCTTCGTATCTTTCGTTCAAACGGCTTAAATAATCGATAGAAATTGAATTTTCGTAATCACGTCCGCGTTTGTGAATTTGTCCTACTAAATTAGGGATAGAACTTCTTAAATAAATCAATAAATCAGGCGCTTTTACCAGTGATTCCATTAATTCAAAAAGAGAAGTATAATTTTCGAAATCACGACTCGTCATTAATCCCATAGAATATAAGTTGGGAGCAAAAATGTAGGCATCTTCATAAATCGTTCTGTCCTGAATGATTTTCTTTCCGCTTTCACGAATTTGCAATACCTGACGAAAACGACTGTTCAGGAAATAAATCTGCAAATTAAACGACCAGCGTTCCATTTGATGGTAAAAATCATCTAAATACGGATTATCAACTACATCTTCATAATGGGGTTCCCATTTAAAATGTTTCGCCAATAATTTAGTCAAAGTTGTTTTACCTGCTCCTATATTTCCTGCTATTGCTATGTGCATTACGGTGTTACGATTTTATAATTTGTTATTTCTTTGGCTGTAAAAATAGATAAAATTTGGTCTTTGTAGCAGAATTTATCAAACGATTTTTCTAAAATTTCAATTTCAGAAAATGCATTTGAATTTGTACTTGTAATGTCTTTAAAATACAACAAATTAGCGCTCCTGTAAAGATATTGATGATTGTTAATAATCTCTATTTCATCAAAATCGGATACTTTTCCTAAAGAAGTTGTTTTTCCGAAAATATCACAGGAAAACCAGTTGTTTTTTTTATCGATCCAATAGAATGTATTAAAGTCAGTTTGGTAATGTTTTATGGCTTCTATTAAAGGTGTAGAAACTGTCTTATATTCGTTTTTTAAATAATCAAAAAGACTAATTTGTTGGTTTAATGCATTATAAATCCATAACTGATTCTGTGTTGACATTCCGATCGCCGAAACAACAATTGGTGTATTGTTCAGAGAAAAATTAATTTCTGTGATTTTGTTCAGCTGATTGTCTAATAAAACTGCGGTATTAAAATCTTCATAGAACAATACGATTTTAAGCGGATTTTGTAAATCGACTTTCGTGATTTGGCCCAGCGAAACATTCTTATATTCAAATATTTCTTTGCCTTTGATTTTACTAAAAACATTGTTTTTAATCTGATACCAATATCCAAAAGAATCGTATCCTGAAAAATTATCAGCATCAATTGTCGAATGAGAAAGTAAAGTGGCTTTTATTGTTGGATTTTGCGAAAAAACAGCTGAAAAAGAGCAGGTAATAAAAAGAAGGTTTAAAAAAAATTGCACCGTTTTGCTCATGATATTAGTTTCTAAAGAGCCAAATTACAAAAAACGAGAATAAGAACTACTTAATTAATTTAGAGATTTAATTTCTAAACCTCGTTATGTTGTAATAGTCTAAGTAATAGTGGATTTTGTCTATATCTTACAGCTGTTGATATATTTAACTTTCGGTATTTTAAAATAAATAATACATTTGAGTGTAAGTTTTATCGGATTTACTCAAATTTAAAGAAAACACAATGAAAAAAGTAATCTATTATATGTCCTTAATACTTGTATTTACTCAGATGCAAGCTCAAAAAGATTTTCAGGGAATGGCAGTTTATGAGTCAAAAACGCAAGCTCCAAAATTTGAAGGTATGCGAGGTAATCGTGATATTACTCCGGAAATGCAAAAGAACATGGAAGAGCGAATGAAAAAAATGCTGGAAAAAACATTTATTCTGAATTTTGACAAATCGGCCTCTATTTACAAAGAAGAAGAAAAATTAGAAACTCCGGGACAACAAGGCAGCGGAATGCGTATTATGATGAATTCATTTATGGGCGGTGGCGGAACATTTTATAAAGATGTAAAAACAAAATCTTATACGGTAGATAAAGAATTTATGGGAAAAGAATTTCTGGTTGTAGATTCTTTGCCAAATCTTAACTGGAAAATGGAATCTGAAACCAAGCAAATTGGTGGATATACCTGCTATAAAGCAACTGCGGTGAAAGAAGCCAGTAAAACTGATTTTAGAAATTTCAGACCAAAAAACAACGACGATAAAAAGCCTGAAGATAAAAAAGAGGATGTAAAGAAAACCTCGGGAGAAACGAAAACCAACTTCGAGGATAATTTTGAAATGCCAAAAGAAGTTACAATAACAGCTTGGTATTCTCCGGAAATTCCGGTGAATCAAGGTCCGGAAAATTATTGGGGATTACCGGGTTTAATCTTAGAAATCAATGACGGAAGAACAACGATATTATGCTCCAAAATTGTTTTGAATGCTAAAGATAAAGTCGAGATAAAACCTTCAAAAAAAGGAAAAGTAGTTTCTCAAAAAGAATACGACGAAACTGTCATTAAAAAAATGGAAGAATTTAGAGAAATGAATCGTGGCCGCGCAGGAGGACCACCGCCAATGATGGGAAGATAAACATCATTTCTAAAACTTTTTATTTATTCTAATCATTTTCATAATGAACAAGACTCTCTATATCCTGGCTTTTCTGTTTACCTCTCTATGTTTTTCGCAAAGTGTTCGTTTTGATGGCTTTATTCAGGATGAACAAAAAAATCCGTTAGAAATGGCCAATATTATGGCGGTTAATAGTGCTACAAAAGCAATGGATTCTTACGGAATTACCAATGATAAAGGAAAATTTCAGCTCACGTTAAAGCCCAATACATCTTACTCGATAAAAGTGAGTTATCTTGGAATGAAATCGAAAGAAATTTCAATTGCAACTCAAAACACAAACATTGTTCAGAATATTGTTATGGATGATGCCGGAATTGAACTTGAAGGGGTTGAAATTGTTCGTGAAATGCCGGTTTCTATAAAAGGAGATACTATTGTTTATAATGCGGATTCGTTTAAATCCGGAACAGAAAAAAAGCTGGAAGATGTACTTAAAAAACTTCCGGGCGTTGAGGTAAATGCCGATGGAGAAATTGAAGTCGAAGGCAAAAAAGTGAGTAAGCTAATGGTCGAAGGAAAGGATTTTTTTGATGGCGATACCAAACTTGGCGTTAAAAACATTCCTGCAGATGCCATTGATAAAATTCAGGTTTTAAGAAACTACAATGAAGTTGGAGCTTTAAAAGGCTTAGAAAATGATCAGGATAATGTTGCGATGAACATAAAACTGAAAGAAGGAAAAAAGAACTTTTGGTTTGGTGATGTCACCGCAGGAACCGGAGTTGGAGAACTCGACAGCCGTTATATTATTAATCCCAAATTGTTTTATTACAGTCCTAAATACAGCATTAATTTAATCACCAACTTTAATAATATTGGAGAATTACCGCTTACGGCTCAGGATTATTTTAAGTTTACGGGCGGATTTAAAAATATGATGAAAAAGGGCGGAAGCAATTTTAATGTTTCTTCAAACGACTTAGGAATTTCGATCTTGAGAAACAACCGTGCAAAAGAAATTGAAACCAAATTTGGAGCGACAAATTTCGCTTATTCCGTTACAAAAAAATGGAACATTAGTGGTTTCGGAATTCTGTCAACTTCAAAAACAGATCTCGAAACGAAGTCGCAAACTACAATTCTGGATTCTGGAGATGAACAAAAAAGAGACGAATTAACACATCAAAAAAATAATTTAGGACTTTTTAAATTGAGTTCGACATACAAGCCAAACGATAAATTTCAGTTTGATTATGATATTTTAACCAAACTCTCCAAACAAAATGAAGATACAGAACTGTTGCGAGAATCAGTTGTAAGCAATGTTTCATCTTTAGAAACTATTTTGACCAATAAAAAACAAGATCCAACATCAGTAAATCAAAACCTGAGTTTGTATTATACACAAAGCGAGAAGAATATTTTCGCCTTTGAAATGCAGCATTTGTATCAGGATGAAAACCCTTTTTATAATGCCAATTTACGTACGCAGCCTTTTAATTTTTCGGGATATATTTCAGGGCAGGACCGAAATGATCTTAATCAGGATCGATATGTAAAAACCAATAAAGTAGATGCTAAACTGGATTACTATTATATGGTTACGCCAAAAAGCAATATCAATATTACAGTAGGAAACACATTCTCGTATCAGGATTTTAATTCGCATATTTTTCAAATTCTGGATAATGGTGATAAAAATGACCTGAATAGTGCCGAAAACAACAATCTGGTCAATTATAATTTTAATGATGTATTTCTTGGGTTCCACTATAAAATTCTAGCAGGAAAATTTACTTTAACACCTGGAGTCAGTGTACATTCTTATACGATGAAAAACACACAATTAGGAACTGATTATTCTCAAAGTTTCACGAAAGTGCTGCCAGATTTTTTTGCTTTATATCAAATTAAAAAAGCAGAAACCCTGACCTATAATTTCTCTCTGTCAAATGATTTTACAGATATTAATCAATTGGCTTCGGGATTTGTTTTATCAGATTACAGTAGTTTATTTAGAGGAAATCGATTATTAGAAAATGCTACTTCGCAAGTCCATTCATTGCGCTACTTTAAATATAATATGTTCAATTTTGAGAATATTTTTGCCAACGCAACCTATACCAAAAAAGTGGATGCCATTAAAACAAAAGCAGATTTTACAGGAATCAATCAATCGTCATCTCCTTATAATTCTAATCTTGCCGATGAAACTTTTACTGGAATGGGAAATTATGGACGTTCTTTTTTAAAGAATTACAAAGCATCTGTAAATGCTACTTTCAATTGGTCTAAATTCAATAACATACAGAACAATATAGTATCGACTACAGAAAGTTTTAGTCAAAGTTATACTGTAAAAGCTTCAACAAACTATAAAAATTTCCCCAATTTAGAGTTTGGTTATAATGCGCTGATTAACAAATACAGCGGCTCGACTTATTATACAGATAAACCGTTTGCGAGATTAGATTATTATTTTTTAAATAGCTTTTCGTTTGTTTCAGAGTATGAATTTTACCATTATTATACAGGTAATAAAACAGTCGATAATGAATATGATTTTTTAAGCGCCAGTTTAATTTATCAAAAAAAGGATAGTAAATGGGAGTATAAAATTGCTGCTACAAATTTACTAAATACTAAATATCTTAACGATGACAGCTTCTCACAGTTTTCTACAAGAGTTTCACAATACACTGTACAGCCTCGTTACATCATTTTTTCGATGAAATATAATTTATAGTATTTTAATTACAATGCTTTATGTTTTTTGATACTTTTTTAAATAAGAAAGAAATATCTTTGTTTTAAATAGTAACAACTAAAATTGTAAGCATGCGTAATTTTATATGGAGTTTCTTAGCGTTCTTTTGTTTAATTTCTGTTTCTTTTTCTCAAACAAAAAATATTGAAAAAGGATCTTATCTGTCTACAAACAAAGGTCAGAAGATCAAACTAAATTTATTAGAAGATAATAAATACGAATTGGTTTTTTATTCGGGTAATTATGAAGTAAAAGGTGATTCATTATTGTTTGCTCCAAATGTAAAAACAGAAAGTGTTTTTGATCTGGCGTTTAAAAATGATAAAAAAGCAAAAAAAGTAAAAGTTAAGTTCTCAGATGCTGTTTACTATTATTCTTTTTATATAGGTACACAAAATGGTTCCGGTGATGTTCAATATCAAAGATTGTCTGATATTAGAGAAAAAGTAAATCCTGCAGATGATAAACTTGACGTAGATTTTGAAATCGAACGTGCCGATTATTTGTACTTGGTTTATGAAGAATATGGAGGAAATAGCAAAGTATCAAAATTTGCTTTGCCAAAAGATGTTTCAGAAATTACAATTAAATACGAGCCTGAGGCCTTAGGCGATTTAAAGATAAAAGGTTTCTTTAACCAGAAAACAAATGAGTTGATGATCTCTGAACAATCAGGAAAAGATCCACTGGTTTTTCGTAATGCAAAAGATCCTCAGCCTGAAAAAGTTTCAAAAGTAGTTTCGTTAGAAAATAAGACAATCGTAAATTTCACTTATCCAGGTAAAGAACCTTTGGTAACAGAGGATTTTGGATTGGCAAGTGATTCTACTGCTGTAGCTGTAGAGTCTTATCCTTCAACAAATTTTGATTTTAAGTTCAAGATCGAAGACAATTTGAAAAGCGCTATTGCAGCAACAAAAAGTACTAAAACTAAATTTTTAGTAGTAGCAGTTGATAATAAAAATACTTCGGCGAAAGTTGATTTTGATACTTTTATTAAAAATCAGGAAACTCAGGTTAGTTATAATATGTATGAAGGATATAATCCGGAATATGATTTGTATAATTTTTATCTGGCTAATGCCGATGATAAAAAATGGTTGAAAACGAATAAACTTGCTGATACACAAAGTGTAATTATTTTAAATGGTAATGGAGAAATCCTTGCCACTGCAAAATCTAATCTAACAGAAAAACAATATCAGTTAGGTTATTATGACGGTTTATATAAAAAATTACAGGCAATAGATGGATTAGCTGCTTTTAGTAAAACAATAAAAAATAAAAAAGCAACTGATGCTGATTTAATTCAGGCTTTTAATAAAGTATCGGTTCTTGAAATACCGTATGATTATAACACAGATTATGCAGTTACAACAGACGATAATACTGCTGGATTTAAATTTGTAAATACAACTTTAGATAAAAAAGAAGTTTCACAAATCTGGAAAAAGCTGATTGAAACACATCAAAAAGATACAAAACCTAATATGTATCTGGTAGAAACTATTTTGAAAGAAATACAAAATCAAGGATTCTCAAAACAATTTTTTACGGAAGGTAAAGTTTTAAATGATACTGATTTTCTTGCCATAGATTATCTGATAAAACATTATGATGCGATTGATGCAGAACGCGCAGCTTTTGTTGCTAAAGAAGGTGAAACGCATGTAATAGGAAGTTTAAATACAGAAATTGCAAGAGCTTTAGAGCAAAATAAATATGTTGCGGAAAATGATATTGCAGCAGAAAAAAATGAAAGCAAAACAATTTCAGTTTATAAAAAACTAATTGCCGCAGGTAAAGGAAACTTTGAATGTTATCAAAATTACTTTACTTATTTAGCTGATGTAAATGATAAAGACGGCTCTAATACAACTTATTTAAAAGAGTTCAGTACTTATTTTAATGCCAATCTGGCTACGGATAAAGGAAGCGTTATCGAAAAATTAGATACTATGTTTACTACAATAGATCCTACTTCTGATTATGCGTATAACGGCTGGAATGCGTTTAAGGAATATCATTCTAATTTATGCAATTCTGCTGCATGGACGGTGGTTTCAAAACCAGGGAATTTGAGTTTTATAAAATCAGCGATCACATGGTCAGAATATAGTTTGGTCGTTACTAAAAACAATTCTTATTATCTGGATACATTAGCACAATTGTATTATAAAGACGGACAAAAACAAAAAGCAATCGAGACACAAACTCTTGCCGTTAAATATCTAACGGATTATGTAGAAGCAGAAACTGCTGCAGAGATTCGAGAAACATTAAGTAAAATGCAAAACGGAACGTATTAAAATTAAAAAGCCTTTGAAATATCTCAAAGGCTTTTTTTTTAGTTCTTAATATTCACCAGCACTTTTATATTATAGTTGGTTACTATTTTTTTATTGTCTTTGATTTTTCCATTCGCACTAAGATAGGTAATCCTAATTTTGTATTTTGGAGTTTCTATTTCCTGTATTATTTTTTTATTTGAATTATAGTTCTCTTTAAAATCTTTGGTTTTATTCGCAAAATCATTGATTAATATTGGAATATTATCTTGATTAATTTGTAGATCTAAACCGTAATCTTTATCAAAAGATTGAATTGAATAGCTTTTGTTTTCAATTTTTATACAATCATTACACTCGAATTTATTCTGATAAGAAGAGAGATTAAAAGCGATATCATAGTCGTGTATATTCTCTACATTATTTTTATCATCTTCATAATAATAGTAATAAAACTCATCTTTGTTTTTTTCTTTTCTATCATAAGGAGATCTATATTCAAATCCTAAAGCTTCCATGATTTCATAATCACTGGGAAATTTATCTGTTTTAAGAAGCGTCTCCAGTTTTGTTTTGGCATAAGGAACCATTATTTGTACGCCATAATTATCTTCAAGAAAAGAAACAATGCTGCTTAAATCTTTTTCTTGTTCGAAAGTTAATTTTTGATTTGATTTTTGCATGTAAGATTCAAATCGGGATAATTGACTATTTTTTGAAATAAAATTGGCACTCTGCGGACCAACTAGAGAAAGCAGTCCTGCCAGACACAAACTCATGGGGATGAACTTTATTTTAGGTTGTTTTTGCATTAAAAAATACGCCACAATAACAGAAAGCCATATCGATAATAAAAGAACATAATAGCGTTCATGCGTAAAACCGTAAAGATTGATTCGATATAAAATTGCCCAAAAAAGTAATCCCAGTAACGGAATCAATAAAAAATAAAACCATCTGTTAAAAGTTCTCATCCATAGATTATTAGTTTCTGTCGCAATAGGATGAACCAATAAAAAAGATAAAATTCCGAAGATGGCAAATACCAAAACGAGATACGAAACCCATCCAACAGGCAAAGAAAACGTAATCAATATCTTGGCTTCATAACAAATTAAAATCACCAAATAAAGACTTATTAAAGGTAACAAAACATATTGCGTGAAATTTTTAAGCCCTTTAGGATACTTTAAAATCAAAGGATTCTCGCTGTTATTCGTTTCAGGAACTCCGTTTAAAAAGAATATCGTATTGAAGATTCCGGCAATAACAAAAAAGATATGAAGATAAATGTGATCATAAAATTCAACCTTGAATAACTTATCAATAGCTAAAATAGCCAATGCCAAACCACAATAAAGTACAACACTATATAAACCAGCGGTTAAAATTCGAAGAAAAAGCTGTTTGTTAAATTCCCAAAACTCATCCTGATCATATGATCTGGGCAAGAAACCGGCAAATGAAACTAACAAATGCAAAGCGATATTAAGGACTAAAAACTGTTGTATTTCAAGATCTGTAATGTCTTTATGAAAATTAAAGACAAAGAGAAAAACAAAACTTCCGAGTATTATACTTGTTGCAAAACGTAAAATAGTATTCTTTTTTGAGGCAAGGAAAAACAAACTAACAGAAAGAAATAATACCAGACATAAAGAAGCACTCATTAATGCTTTTTCATAAAACTCTTTATTGGGATCATTATAGTTTTTTTCATTAACAATAATAGCGGAAAAAGTTCCTAAAACAGCGATAATTATTTCTAACGGAAATCTTAGAACTGTTTTTAGTGTGGCGTTTAGAACGTTTTGAAACGAAGGAAGTCTGCTCATTTTTTAATCAGTTATATTGTACTAAGAAAGGTAAATTGTAAGAGATAACCAAATAATAATAGTAATGACAAAAAAATGTTATCAGCATTTTATTGATTTTACATTTCAGTACTATTTCAAACCCAAATGGATGATTTTTTCTCAATAAATTACTAAGTTTGGAATATTAAATTAAAACGTATGAAAAATAAAATGATCCTCGTTTTAATTGCTTATGGAGGAGTAGTTTTTTCGCAGGCAATTAAAAAACCTCTCGTTTCAGCAATTACAGACAAAGACCTTAAAACCGATATGTACCAGATGGCTGGTGATCATTTTAATGGTCGTGAAGCAGGAACTTTAGATGAGTTGAAAGTATCGATGTGGCTGGCAAATAAAGCTAAAGAAGCAGGAATGGCTCCGGCGGGTGATGATGGAACTTATTTTCAGTTTTTTGATATGTACAGGCATCAGGTAACTCCAAATACAAAATTTAAAATTGGACAAAAAGAATACAAATTGTGGAAAGACGTTCTCGTAGCAGAAACCACAAACATTAAAGTAGATGCTTCATTAGTATATTTGGGAGCTGCTACAAAAGAAGAAATTGAAAAAGCAGATATTAAAGGAAAAGCAGTTGTTTTATTAGCATCGAAAGAAGGAATTGCTGATGATATTTCGCTTTTTGACAGACGTTATCCAGGTCTTGTTCGAAATAAATATTATGATCTTGTAGTTAAAAAAGGAGCAACAGCCCTTATCATGGTCGCAGATAAACTGGCAGAAGAAAGCTGGTCTCAGGTAGAACCACAAATGACAAGAGGTATTTACGGAATCGAAGGATTTCGTGATAAAATTGGTGCAACAATGCCGGTTTTCTGGGTACACAATGATCAGTTAGAATATCTTAAAAGCACTAAAGATTTATTGTCTACAGAAGTAATTTCAGAAACCTACAAATATCCTTCAGTAAATGTGGTTGGAACAATCGCCGGAACTGATGCGAAGCTAAAAAATGAATATGTTCTTTTTAGCGGACACCAGGATCACGACGGAGTAAGACAAAAATATGGTAAAGATTCTATTTATAACGGAGCAGATGATAACGCAAGTACGTGTGTAGCCATGTTAGCCATTGCAAGAGCGTATAAAAAGCAACCCGGAAAAAGAACTTCTCTATTTGTATTTCACGGTTCAGAAGAGCGTGGTTTATTAGGATCAAGATGGTATGCATCTCACCCAACAGTTCCGGAAAAAGATATTATTGCAGTTCTAAATGGAGATATGATTGGTAGAAATAACGTAAATCAGGCAGCTCTTTTAGGATCTAGTTCTCCTCACGAAAATTCATCTGATTTAGTGGCAATTGCTAAAAGAGCAAATGATGAAGGCCCTAAATTTGATTTAGATAAACTTTGGGACAGACCAGAACATCCGGAATATTTTTATTTCCGTTCAGATCATTTACCATATGCAAAAAGAGGAATTCCGTCTGTTTTTTATACCAGTGTTTTGCACAGTCAATATCATACGCCAATGGATGAATCTGAAAATATTGATTTCGTAAAACTACATAAAATGACAGAATGGATGTATCGAACAGGCTGGATTTTATCTAACGATGCTTCTCGTCCTAAAACATTACCCAATGTTCAATTAGAGCGATAAATTCTGTTTTATTTGTATTGAAATTTAGACGCGGATAAAACGGATTCGCTATCGCGAAAACGCGGATAAAAACAGATTTTTTCTTGGTTTGCATTCTACTTAGAGCAGAATGTAAAATAATTAGTGTATGAATTTAACTCAATCTAAAAATAAAAAATCCGTTTTTATCCGCGACTATACGAAGTAAATCCGTTTCATCCGCGTCGAATTTAGCTACAGATAAACTAACAAAAAATAAAAGAGGCTATCTAATAAATAGATAGCCTCTTTTTATGTTTAAGAGTAACTAGTTGTCGAAAAATCTAACAATCTAATTCGTCTAATAATCTAAATTTACAATCCAAATTCAGCTTTTACTTTGTCTACGAAATCAAGTTTCTCCCAGGTAAATAACTCAACAGTAACTGTTTTTTCGTGTCCTCCCGGAGCAAAGAAAGTTTTAGTTACAACTTCTGGTTTACGTCCCATGTGTCCGTAAGCAGCAGTTTCGCTATAGATTGGATTTCTTAATTTCAAACGTTGCTCAATAAAGTAAGGACGCATATCGAAGATAGCTTCTACTTTTTTAGCAATTTCACCATTAGTTAAGTTTACTTTAGAAGTTCCGTAAGTATCAATAAAGATTCCCATTGGTTCAGCAACTCCAATAGCGTAAGAAACCTGAACTAAAATCTCATCAGCAACACCGGCTGCTACTAAGTTTTTAGCGATATGACGAGTTGCATAAGCAGCACTTCTGTCTACTTTACTTGGATCTTTTCCAGAGAATGCACCACCACCGTGAGCACCTTTTCCACCGTAAGTATCTACAATGATTTTTCTTCCAGTTAAACCAGTATCTCCGTGAGGTCCTCCAATAACGAATTTTCCTGTTGGGTTAATATGGTAGTTGATTTTATCATTGAATAAATGTGCGTGAGCTGGATTTTTTGCAATGATTCTTGGAATCAAAATTTCGATAATATCTTTTTTGATTTTAGCAAGCATTGTAGCTTCTTCATCAAAATCATCATGTTGAGTCGAGATTACAATCGCATCGATACGAGTTGGTTTGTTATCGTCGCTATATTCTAAAGTTACCTGAGATTTAGCATCAGGACGTAAATAAGTGATCTCTTTATTCTCACGTCTTAAAATTGCTAATTCCTGTAATAATTTATGAGATAAATCAAGTGCCAATGGCATGTAGTTTTCAGTTTCGTTAGTTGCGTAACCAAACATCATTCCTTGGTCTCCAGCACCTTGCTCTTCCGGCTTAGCTCTGTCAACACCCTGATTAATATCTGCTGATTGCTCATGAATTGCAGAAAGAATTCCACAAGAATTTGCTTCAAACATATACTCGCTTTTAGTATATCCGATTTTACGGATAACTTCGCGGGCAATTTGCTGCACATCAAGATAAGTATTCGATTTTACTTCACCTGCTAAAATTACCTGACCAGTTGTAACAAGAGTTTCACAAGCTACTTTTGAGTCAGCATCAAATGCCAGAAAGTTATCAATTAAAGCATCCGAAATTTGATCTGCAACTTTGTCTGGATGCCCTTCACTAACAGATTCTGACGTAAATAAATAAGCCATAATAATTTATTAAATTAACATTAAGCGAGGAAAAGTAATTGCTGAAAGTGCTAAAGGAGGTATCCTGCTTTAGCATTTTTTACTACTGAAATTAATCTTTCAGCATTCATAACGAACCGTTTCATTATGAAGAGGTTGCAATCAGTTCAAATTTTTCCTCTGTATTCGGGTGCAAAGGTATAAAACCATTTTGATTTGCAAATTAAAGTTCAACATTTTTTATTTTTATAAGTATAAATTTAACACAAACATACTAAATTGATAGGGTAATAGAAATTATTTCTGTTTTTGTTTGGTCGATTAAAAAATAGTTTGCAAATTTGCCCCATCAAAAGAAAATAAAACATGAAATCAATAGTTTGCAATATGTCTTGTAAGATGCCGGAGCCTTCCGCAGAGACGCTATTGTAGATTTTTTTCAAAAATATATATAGAACCTCTGCTAACCGCAGAGGTTTTTTTTTGCCCAAAAAGCAACAAACCATAAACCACTTTTAAATCAAAATAATAATCAATCAAAAGAACGCATGAAAAAAAATGTAGTATTAGCATTAAGCCTTTTAACATTTTCCGGAATCTATGCTCAGGACAATAAAAAAGAGCAGGATACCTTAAAGAACAATGAACTATCAGAAGTAACAATAGTAGGATCCAGAAGTAAAAACAGAGTAAAAACAGATGTTCCGGTTCCGGTAGATGTTTTTAATATCTCAGAAATAACAAAAGGATCACCGCAAACCAGTGTAACACAGATCTTAAATTATGTTGCACCTTCTTTTACCAGTAATGCAACTTCTACAGCAGATGCTACAGATCACGTTGATCCCGCACAATTAAGAGGTTTAGGTCCGGATCAGGTTTTAATATTAGTAAATGGTAAACGCAGGCATTCAAGTGCACTAGTAAATATAAACGGATCTCCCGGAAGAGGTTCTGTAGGAACAGATTTAAACGCAATCCCATCATTTGCGATCGAAAGAATTGAAGTTTTACGTGATGGTGCAGCGGCTCAATACGGTTCTGATGCAATTGCAGGAGTTATCAATATTGTACTTAAAAAGAATGCCAATTTTATTTCAGGAGGAATTCAATATGGTACAAATTTATCATCAGGATCTAATAATTTTAAAGGTGGAGCCGATGGTCAGAATTTGCAAGTAGATTTAAACTACGGAACCTCTTTAGGCAAAGCGGGAAGTTTTCTGAATGTTACTGGAAGCGCTGTGACCAGACAAGCAACAAGCAGAGCCGGAATTAGAAATAATGCTATTTTTAATGCCTATAATGCTGTAGAAAACAGAGCTGCTCAAAATGGTGTTGCTATTAATTCTTTATACAGTAATATAAACAACACGCCAAATTCTGCTCAAATCCTTACTTCATTAAAACAATATGCGCCACAAGTAAGTTATTTTACACCGGCACAACAAACGGCAATTTCATCGGCTACAACATTAACACAAATGCAAACAGCTTTGAATTTTGATGTAACCAATAATGAAATGGCTTACAGAGGTCAGGAAAGAAGCGATTATAATATGAGTGTTGGCCAGTCAGAACTAGCTTCAGGACAACTATATTATAATACAAAATACCCTTTGACAGAAACTACGGCTTTATACTCTTTTGGTGGAGTCTCGTATAGAAATGGTAAATCGTACGCTTTTAACAGATTGCCAAATGGTTCCGGAACTTTCACACAAGTGTATGAAAATGGATTTTTACCGGAGATTCAATCGGATATTTTAGATGCTTCATCTGCGGTTGGAGTTACAACAGAATTATTTGGTTTTGATACTGATCTTAGTACAAACCTGGGGACAAACTCTTTTAAATATGATGTAAACAATACGATCAATGCAACTTTAGGAACCAATTCAGGTACAAGTTTTGATGCCGGAAAAGTTTCGTTTTTACAAAGCACAACCAATTTGGATTTTAGTAAAAAACTTGATGTTTTAGAAGGATTAAATGTTGCTTTTGGTGGAGAATTCAGATATGAAAATTACCAAATTAAAGAAGGAGAACAAGCTTCGTACGGATTATATGATACAAACGGAAATTTAGTTTCTGGAATTCTGCCAAGTAATTCACCATTAATCGTAACGGACTTTTTTGGTAACAAACGTGGAGCAGGAGCACAAGGATTTTCTGGATTTCAACCAGCAGATGCCAAAGAAAAAGACAGAAAAAGTGGTGCAGCTTATGTTGATTTAGAATTAAACGCCACTAAAAACTGGCTTTTAAACGGAGCTGTGCGTTATGAGAATTATTCAGATTTTGGTAGTACCGTAATTTTTAAACTGGCATCTCTTTTAAAGTTGAATGACAATATCAACTGGAGAATTTCAGGTCAAACCGGTTTTAGAGCGCCATCATTACAGCAAAAATATTTTGAAGCAAGTTCAACTCAGTTCATAAACGGATCTCCTTATCAGGTAGGATATTTTACAAACGACTCACAAGCAGCTAAAAGTATTGGAGTTGAAAGCCTGAAACCTGAAAAATCTAAAAGTATCAGTACAGGATTTACATTCAAGATTCCGGAAGCAAATATTACAATTGCAACCGATGCTTACTTTACAAGAATCGACGACAGAGTGGTTTTAACAGGACAATATGCAAGACCAACAGATGCTCAGATAAGTGCTGCAACATCAGACCAGCAACGAGATGCCTTGACTTTATTTCAACAAGCATTTGATTTAAAAGGTGTAGAAAGAGCTTCGTTCTGGACTAACGGAATCAACTCTGAAACTAAAGGTATCGATGTGGTAATTTCTCAGAAATATGATGTAATCCAGGATTTTACCATCAGAAACGATTTTGCTTTAAGCTATAATACAACTAAAAGAGTTGGTGCATTAAATGTTCCTCAATCTATTATTGATGCAGGTGGAGATCCTTATATATATTCATTTTTCCCGGAATCAAGCCGTATTTATTTAGAAGAAGCAATCCCGAAATTGAAAGCTAATTTAATGACTACTTTCAATATCAAAAAACTGGATATTTATTTAAGAAACAGTTATTTCGGAAAAGTTACAGATCCGGGCGCGACAGATGTAAACTTAGACGGATCATCTTCAGTTTATGAACATCCGGAATACAGCGCAAAAATTGTTACCGATTTATCTTTCGGATATCAAATCAATGAGAAATTCAGATTCACAGTTGGGTTTAATAATATAGGAGATGTTTATCCGGACAGAAACAACCCTTCAACTCCTGCGTTTACAAACACAACACCAACATTGTCTCCCGCGCCAAGTGCAGATTTAACAAATGCAAATCAATTTGCTTACTCAAGAGCGGTATCACAATTTGGATTAAATGGAAGATTTGGTTTTGCCAGATTAAGTTTTAAATTCTAAAAATAAGATTGTCCACGGGTTTTGCGGATTAAACGGGTTAACGCTGGTTTTTTTAATCATTTTAATTCTTTAATTAGTGGCTTAACTTTTTATATAATCAGCTTCAGCTAAAATATGCCACAGATTAAAAAGATTTACTCAGATTTTTTTAATCATTTTAATCCTTTAATCTGTGGCTAAATTTTTAATTGAATAGAAGAGGATAAGAAGAACCTGTGCAAATCCGCTTAATCCGCAAAATCCGTGGGCTAAATTTTTTAAACAGAAACACCAGTATTCACAGGGCTTCGAAAAAAATAATGTAAAATATCATTTTTTGATTTGGTAGTTATAAAAATAGTTTCTATATTTACTCTATCAAATTAGTCGAGTTTAAAAATAAGAATTAATTTAAATAAAATGAAAATGAAAACAATAGCGAATAATATGATTATATGTTGTGAGATGATGCAAATGTGCATCCCAATTCGTTGTTGCCAAAAGTAAAAGATAAAATCTTTGTTATAGTTAAACTATAAGCCCTTTTGGTAGCCATCCTAAAGGGCTTTTTTTATTTCAATACTTTAAATTAAAAATTATGAAAACACTAAACTCAATCGCAATAGAATATTTATTGAGAAACGATTCTCAAAAAAACAATAATAAATCAGAAGAGATAACAAGAGAAATTATAAGAATAAATACAGAGCAGCATATAAAAAGTCAAAAATCATTGTTGTTTCACCTGTATGATCTTGAAGAAGAAGCCGAAGAAATTTTTGTTTAAATCAATTCAAAAATCAATTACAATATCAATATATAAGTATTAATAATATTTAAAAAAAACTAAGAAATCATGAGCACACAAAAATTCGCAACAAACGCACTACACGCAGGACACGATGTTACTAAAAATGCAGGAACAAGAGCAGTGCCTATTTATCAGACATCATCATATGTATTTAACGATTCAGATCATGCTGCCAATTTATTTGGTCTTGCCGAAGCCGGATTTATTTACACAAGATTAAATAACCCAACAAATGATGTTTTAGAGCAACGTCTTGCAGCTCTCGAAGGCGGAATTGGAGCTGTAGTTACAGCATCAGGAGCATCTGCAATTTCTACAACTTTTTTGACACTGCTAAAAGCGGGCGATCATATTGTGGCTTCAAACAGTTTATACGGAGGAACTTATAATTTACTAAGTGTAACTTTACCACGTTTAGGTATTACAACCACTTTTGTAGATCCGTCTAAACCGGAAAATTTCACAAAAGCAGCCAAAGAAAATACAAGAGCCTTTTTTGTAGAATCTTTAGGAAACCCAAAATTAGATGTATTAGACTTAAAAGCAATTTCGGCAGAAGCCAAAAACTTTAAAGTACCTTTTATTGTAGACAATACGGTTGCTACTCCTTATTTATTGAACCCAATTGAGTACGGAGCAGATATTGTAATTCATTCTTTGACCAAATATATTTCAGGAAACGGAACTTCTTTAGGAGGAGTTATTATTGATGCAGGAAATTTTGACTGGTCAAACGGAAAATTTCCTGAATTTACAGAACCTTCCGCAGGATATCACGGTTTAGTATATCA
This sequence comes from Flavobacterium sp. Leaf82, assembly GCF_001422725.1. Classification (GTDB taxonomy): domain Bacteria; phylum Bacteroidota; class Bacteroidia; order Flavobacteriales; family Flavobacteriaceae; genus Flavobacterium. The sequence goes on from NZ_LMMA01000001.1 coordinate 565,078, forward strand.
CGAAGCTTTAGGAAATGCTGCATTTATTGCAAAGGCAAGAATTGAAGGATTACGTGATTTTGGAGCCGCTTTGAGTCCGTTTAATGCATTTCAGATTATTCAGGGATTAGAAACATTACCAATCCGAATCAAGAAACATAGCGAAAATGCCTTGGCATTGGCTTCATGGTTAGAAAATCAAGATGAGGTAGTTTGGGTAAATTATCCAGGTCTAAAAAACAATAAATATTATGATTTGGCACAACAATATTTACCAAAAGGACAAAGTGGAGTAATCACTTTTGGACTAAAAGGTGGTTTTGATGCCGCTAAAAAAGTGGTTGATCAAACTAAATTGTTCTCACTTTTGGCAAATATTGGCGATACAAAATCATTAATCATACATCCGGCAAGTACAACGCACCAACAATTGTCTGATACTGAACAATTAGAAACAGGAGTTTCAAAAGATCTAGTCCGACTTTCTGTTGGAATTGAAGATATCGAAGATTTAATAGCTGATTTGCAGGCTGCTTTCGCAAGCGTTACGGAGTCGCAATACAGCATTAATAAAAATTAGGTTTTTTTGTTTTTTGTTTGAAAAATTGCCTTTAGTAGCGTGAGTTCTGCTAGAGGTGATTTTTTATAATAAAGAAATTCAACATATTTTTTTCACCATATAAGTAGAGACGCACTGCTGTGCGTCTAAATTGTTTGTCTGGCAGTGCATCATGTAGATTGATATTATTAAATGAACTTATATCACTTATATGGTTTAAAATAACCCCCAATAAATTAAAAATTATGTCAAAGCTTAAAATAAATATCATCCTTTTTGGAATTGGAAATATCGGAAGTACTTTGATCAATCAAATTATCGAAAGTCAGGAGTTTTTTCTCCAAAGTAAAAATGTCGATTTTCATTTTCCGATAATTACAAATTCTACAGTTGCTTTTTTCGAGAAAGAAGGCGTAGGATATGCATGGGAAACCAATTTCTTAGAATTGGCAGTTCCGTTTAAAGTGCAGGATATTATTGAATTTGCCAAAGAAAATGAATTTGAAAATCTAATTGCAGTTGATGCAACGGCAAGCGACGAGTTAATTCATCATTATAATACCCTGATCGAAAACGGATTTAATATTGTAGCGGTCAATAAAAAAGCCAATACCTTACCAATAGATTTGTACAAAGAGATTAGAGCAAATCTTAAAAAGCACGACAAAGAGTTTTTGTATGAAACATCAGTAGATACAGGTTTTCCGGTATTACAGACTCTTAGGGATTTGTATTATTCTGGCGAAAAAATCACGAAGATACGAGGTGTTTTTTCAGACAATCTAAGTTATGTCTTTAATAGATTTGCGAATGAAGAAGCCACCTTTTCCTCTCTTTTAAAAGATGCCAGTTTGCTGGGATTAATGCGTTCTACTTTTAAGGAAGATTTATCCGGAAACGATACGGCACGAAAACTGCTGATTCTGACCAGGGAAATTGGAAAAGATTTTGAACTTTCAGATATAAAAATCAATTCTCTAATTACCGAAGAACATCTGGAAAAAAACGGAATCCTTAATAAAGATGCAATTGACAAATCTTTTAAAATTGCAAAAATAACGCAGGCAGAGAATCATGTATTAAGATATGTTGGAGAATTTGATGTGCAGAAAAACACACTGGAAGTCAAATTAGTTTCAGAACCGGTTTCATCAGCTATTGGGCAATTAAAAGGATCAGATACCATTTTTGAAATTTATACACAATCTTACGCAGATGTTCCAATCGCCATTCAAAGTGCTTCGGCATGCAAACAAGCCATTTCAAGAGGGATAATAACTGACATTTTGAAAGTAGCTGATAAAATTAAAAATAAAGAAGCAGTTTGGTTGTAAGTGGTCTTTAATACTAGTTAGTTGTTCTTTGATTTATTGAAACAGGAAAGTTTATTATGTTTTTTCTTGTAAGTTTTAACTCTCAATTTTTAAGTTGTTAAATTTGTAAGATGTTTTTTAACGATAAAAACACGTTTTTTAACGTTTTTTAAGATTAATTTGCTGATCCTCACTTGCATAATTGAAAAAATATTCGCACATTTGTAATACCTCAAAATTACCAGAAGTAAATTTAGTATTCTGAATTAAAGTTATGTCGATCGGGACCAAAAGTTGAATAAACTTTTTTTCTTATTGATTTTAAAAGAAGAAAAAGTCAAAAGTATTTCAGTAGTTTCGAGAAGCTTATAAAAATAAACAAATGCAAGAATTTTTTAAAATAGTAAGTCAATCACAGATGAATAAATCCCTACAGATGAACAAGATGTTTAACGTCGCACGTATTTGTGTACGCGTCTGTTGATACTAAAAGTATATATAAGTTATTATAAAACTTAAACCCTTTTGGTATAAAAATCCAAAAGGGTTTTTTTATTTCATTTGGTTAGCATAACAAAAAATAAACGATTTAATAAACATAATAAAACGATAACTAACATAAACTTAAATATCATGAGCAAATTAAACTACATAACAAAAACTTTTTCTACGTTGAAAAATTTGAGAACAAAAAGAAACAATCCGCCACCGCCAACGAATGAATTGGTACATCCTAGATTTGGGATTACAGAGGCAGATAAAATAGCAGAGAAAAAAGAGCCAAATTCATTATTGTTTTTGATGTATTCAAAAGAAAATGAAACACTTTTTATCTAAATCAAAAAGTATCATAAAATAGGGGAATACCTGCTTAATTTTACTGGGCAAATTGTTCGGTAATTTTTTGCGTACAATAGTTTTTGTTTGAATTATGTTTAAGAAATTGAGGAATCAGTTTCGATAAAATTTGTTAGTTTAAGAAATAAGTAGTTAATTTGCACCTTTAAGTTCAAAAACGTATTGAAATGTTATAAAGAAAGGACGAGGGATTAGACCCGATGAATCCTTAGCAACCCTTCGTTAAATCGAAGAAGGTGCTGCATTCTACCACGCCCAAACGTGGAAAGATAACAACAAGAATTTTCTAGTTTCACTCTAGTACTTTCTTTCTAATATTTCCACATACAAATCAAAATTAAAAAGATTTGAAATTGGAAAATATACCAAGTCCCATTATAATTCAGGAATTCATCACCCAAAGTGGTGCATTATACCCGTCAATACCTTTAAGTTTTACGCTTTCTGGTTTACCATTACATAGCGCGCCTATTGTTTTGGTAAATCATGCTTTAACCGGAAATTCTCAGGTTACAGGTGAAAATGGCTGGTGGAATGATTTAATTGGCAATGAAAAAACAATAGATACCAACAGATATACCATATTAGCATTCGACGTTCCCGGGAATGGTAATGATTCCTTTATAATCGAAAACTATCAGGATTTTACAACAAGAGATATTGCCAGAATTTTTATAAAAGGACTTGAGGCTTTAAATATCAGCCAATTACATACTATCATTGGAGGTTCTGTAGGTGGAGGAATTGCCTGGGAAATCCTTGCATTAGAACCTGATATTACGCAAAACCTGATTCCAATTGCAACCGACTGGAAATCGACTGACTGGATGATAGCAAATTGTTATTTGCAAGGTCAAATCCTGAACAATTCTTCAAAACCTATCGAAGATGCCAGAATTCACGCCATGTTGTGTTATCGCTCTCCTGAATCATTCAAAGAAAAATTTCAAAGAACAATCAATAACGAGCTGTTGATTTTTAATATAGAAAGCTGGTTGGCACATCACGGTCACAAACTGCAAAAGCGATATCAATTGTCATCCTATAAATTGATGAACCAATTGCTTAAAACCATAGATATTACCAGAAATAGTGCCGATTTCGAAACTTTATTGTCCAGAACAAATGCAGCGATTCATATTATCGGGATCAACTCTGATTTGTTTTTTACACCAAAAGAAAATCGGGAAACGTTTCAGGAATTAAAAAAGTTCAAAGACAATGTTTTTTACAGCGAAATAGATTCGGTTCACGGACATGACGCTTTTTTAATCGAGTACAAACAATTAGATCATTTACTTGCCGATATTTTTAAGGCAGAAACAATAGAAAAATAAAATGAAAATATTAAAATTTGGAGGTAAATCGTTATCAAACGGAGAAGGACTTAATAAAGTAGTTTCAATCATTTCTGATAAAGTAAATCAAGGAGAACAAATTGCAGTTGTCGTTTCGGCTCGCGGAAAAGCGACAGACGAATTAGATTATATTTTGAAACTTGCCGCTAAAAATGGTAATTACAAACCATTATTTGAGAATTTTAAAGCTTATCAAATATCAGATTATCCGCAAGTAGATTTATCTGAAGAGTTTAATATTTTAGAGAAACTTTTTGAAGGCGTTAGCTTAATTGGAGATTATAGCAACAAAATCAAAGATCAGATTTTATCTAAAGGCGAATTGCTTTCGGCTAAATTATTAACCGCTATTTTAAAAGAAAAGGGCGTTCCTGCTAATTTTGTCGATTCGAGAGAATTATTAAAAACTGATTCTAAATTTGGTGATGCACAACCATTAGAACAACTTTCGAAGAAAAACGTCATTAATTATTTCAAACAGCATAATGGCTTAACCGTAAATATCGTAACCGGTTTTATTGGTTCAAATAATAATAACGATACTACAACTTTAGGCAGAAACGGAAGTAATTATACAGCATCATTAATTGCCAATTATTTAAATGCCGAAGAATTACAGAATTTCACTCACGTTGACGGAATTTACACAGCAAATCCAGATTTAGTTGCTGATGCTAAAAAAATCGAATTTTTATCATTTAATGAAGCGAACGAATTGGCGAATTTTGGCGCAACAATTTTGCATGCCAAAACTATAATTCCGTTATTAGAAAAAAATATTCCGCTTCGTATTTTAAATACGTTCAATCATGAAAACCGCGGAACTTTAATCACTTCAGATTCTGCTAAAGAAGGAATCAAAACACTTTCAGTTTTAGAAAACGTATCGCTTGTTAACCTTGAAGGACGCGGATTACTAGGAAAAGCCGGAGTTGATGCCCGAATTTTTAAAGTAATGGGCGATCATAATATCAGTGTAAGTATCATTTCTCAAGGTTCTTCAGAAAGAGGAATTGGTCTTGTTGTAGCAACAGAAAAAGCAACAACAGCAATGGTCGAATTAGAGAAAGAATTCGAGAATGATTTTTATTCTAAAGATGTAAACCAAATCACAGTTACAGATAATGTTTCTGTAATTTCGATCATTGGTCAGGATCTAAGTACTTTCCATAAACCTTATACGGCTTTAATCAAAAATAAAATAGTTCCAATATTATTTAATAATACTGTTACGGGTAAAAACGTGAGTTTGGTGGTTAAAAAAGCAGAACTAAACAAGGCGTTAAACGTAATTCACGGAGAGATTTTTGGAGTTTCTAAAAAAATCAATATTGCTATTTTCGGTCACGGATTAGTAGGCGGAACTTTAATCAATCAAATCTTAGAATCTGCTGCAGCAATCGAAAAACGTAAAGACATTAAACTGAATGTTTTTGCTATTGCGAATTCTAAGAAATTGCTTTTAAACAAAAACGGAGTAACTTCTAGCTGGAAAAATGATATCCAAAAAGACGGACTTGAATATACAATAAACGACGTGATTGCTTATGCAAATCAGCATCATCTAGAAAACTTAATAGCGATTGATAATACCGCAAGCGCCACTTTTGTTGAAAATTATATCACACTTGCAGAAAGTAGTTTTGATTTGATTTCTTCTAATAAAGTAGCCAATACATTAAGTTATGGTTTCTATAAAGAATTAAGAAAAGCTTTGGCAGAAAACCAAAAGAATTATTTATACGAAACTAATGTTGGTGCCGGTTTACCATTAATTGATACCATAAAATTATTACACCTTTCAGGTGAAAATATCACAAAAATAAAAGGAGTTTTCTCCGGAACGTTGAGTTATTTATTCAATAATTTCTCGGCAAAAGATGTTCCGTTTAGTCAGATTTTGCAAGAAGCAATCGATAACGGATATACGGAACCAGATCCGCGTGAGGATTTATGCGGAAATGACGTAGGAAGAAAATTATTGATTCTGGCAAGAGAATTAGATCTTCAAAATGAGTTTGAAGAAATCTCGATTCAGAATTTAATTCCGGAACATTTACGCGAAGGAAATGTTTCTGATTTCCTGAAAAAACTAAAGGAATTCGACCCAATTTACGAGAAAATAAAAGCAGATCAAAAGCCAAATCACGTATTAAGATATATTGGTGAGTTGTCTGGAGATTTGCAAAATGATAAAGGGATTTTAGAAGTAAAACTAGTTTCAGTACCTTCTGATACTGCTTTAGGCGGATTAAAAGGATCTGATTCTTTCTTCGAAATTTATACAGAATCTTACGGAGACAGACCAATCGTAATTCAGGGAGCCGGTGCAGGTTCTGCAGTAACGGCCAGAGGAGTTTTTGGAGATATCTTGAGATTATCTGATAAAGGGTAAAAAGTCTAGTAGTCATTGCGAGGAACGAAGCAATCACATTTGCTAAATCAAGCTTTGTGTAATTGTTAGTGAGGTTGCTTCGTTCCTCGCAATGACAAGAACAACAAACAACAAAAAAACAAAAGCAGAATGAAAGTAACCTTAAACAGAGTAAACGACGCGTTTCATTTTAAACTAAAAAATGAACGTGGTCATGTAGTTGATGTTGATAGCAGAGCCGAATTTGGCGGCAGCGATTTAGGTGCAAGTCCGATGGAATTAGTATTGATGGGAGTTGCAGGATGCAGTGCCATTGACATGATTTCGATCTTAAAGAAACAACGTCAGGAAATAACTTCATTTAACGCTGAGGTAGAAGGAGAGCGCGTACAAGTTGGAGAAGCGAAACCTTTTAAAGAAATCAATGTGGTTTTTTATTTAGAAGGAGATATCAACCCGGAAAAGGCACATCGTGCTGGACAACTTTCTTTCGAGAAATATTGTTCAGTAGCCAAAACAGTTGAGCCAACAGCTACAATCAAATATAAAGTTGTTTTGAACAACGAAGAATTGTAGAATTAGAAAATTAGATAATTTTTAGATTGGCTATAAAGATTCACTTGTTTAAGTTTAAGATGAAGATTTTGCTCATCGCGTAACCTGAAACTTTAAACCTGAAACAAAAAAACAAAAAAAATGAACGAACAAGAATTTGGCTTTGAAACTCTAGCCATAAGAACACAATTAGAAAGAACTCAGTATCTGGAGCATTCGGTGCCATTATACTTATCGTCAAGCTTTGTATTTGAAGATGCAGAAGATATGAGAGCTTCTTTTACAGAAGAAAAAGAAAGAAATATTTACAGCCGTTTCAGTAATCCAAACACGACTGAATTTGTAGATAAAATTTGTAAAATGGAAGGTGCCGAAGCAGGTTATGCTTTTGCAACCGGAATGGCAGCTGTGTATTCGACTTTTGCAGCCTTATTAAATGCTGGAGATCACATCGTTTCGGCAAGCAGTGTTTTTGGTTCAACTCATGCATTGTTTGTAACTTATTTTCCAAAATGGAATATCGAAACTTCGTATTTTGAGATTAATAAACCGGAAACAATTGAAGCTTTAATCAAACCCAATACAAAAATATTATACGCAGAGTCGCCTACAAATCCTGGTGTAGATGTAATCGATTTGCAATTGTTGGGAGATATCGCTAAAAAACACAATCTGATATTAATTATCGATAACTGTTTTGCAACGCCTTATATCCAGCAGCCAATTAAATTCGGAGCACATTTAGTAGTACATTCTGCTACGAAACTTATTGACGGTCAAGGGCGTGTTTTAGGTGGAGTTACTGTTGGAAGTGAAGATTTAATCAGACAAATTTACTTGTTTTCAAGAAATACAGGTCCGGCTTTGTCGCCATTTAATGCCTGGGTTTTATCAAAAAGTTTAGAAACTTTAGCAATTCGTGTGGAGAAACACTGCGAAAATGCATTGAAAGTGGCAGAGTTTTTAGAAGCACATCCAAATGTAAACAGTATAAAATATCCTTTCCTGAAATCGCATCCGCAATATGAAATTGCCAAAAAGCAAATGAAATTAGGAGGTAATATTATCGCTTTTGAAATTAAAGGCGGAATAGAAGCCGGAAGAAAATTTTTAGATAAAATAAAATTATGCTCTTTATCAGCAAATATTGGAGATACAAGATCAATTGTAACACATCCTGCCTCGACTACACACAGCAAATTGTCTGAAGAAGATCAATTAGCAGTTGGTATTACACAAGGTTTAGTACGTGTTTCTGTAGGTTTAGAAACGGTAGAAGATGTAATTGCCGATTTAAAGCAAGCACTTTCTTAAATCATTTTAGATTTCTGATTTTAGATATTAGATTTCAAGATCTAATATCTAAAATCTAATCTTTCTTATTATTATGGTCAAACCAAGATTATTGATTTTATCCGATTTATTTGGAGGAGCTAATCCCAAATGGATAAAAACGTATTCAGAGATACTCGAATCTAAATTTGAGATTCAGTATTATGATGTTCTTGAACTCGCTAATATTGATACTAATAATTGTATCGAAAGTGATATTCATAATCAATTTATTAACGGAGGAATTGATAAAGCTATTGAAAACTTACTCAAACTTGAAACTGATAAAGTAACAGTTTTAGGATTTAGTATTGGCGGAACAATTGCCTGGAAAGCATCTTTAAAAGGTCTTAATATTACACATTTATTTGCCGTATCTTCAACAAGATTAAGATACGAAGCTGAAACTCCAAATTGTATTATCAAATTATATTTTGGAGAAAAAGATCCAAACAAACCTAACCCACAATGGTTTTTGGATTTTAATTTAGAAAATCAAATTTTCAAGGATAATCATCATCAGTTATATTTGATAGAAAATATTGCTGACTTAGTTTGTGATGATATTTTGCAAACTGTATTGTGATAACTTTTTTTAATTGAAATACAGAGTTAAAAACCGTATTTACTTAAACTATACTAATTTAGTAGAACTTACTTTTGTAATCTGTTATTATTCTCGTTCAAAAAGCTTATTTTTGTTGCAGAAAAATATTTAGACTGCTTATTTAGATCAGAAATAGAAATCTAAAATCGACACTCTAAAATCTAAAATATTAAAAAGTGCTTTCAAAGAAAACAAAATACGGAATTAAAGCGTTAACCTATTTAGCCAGACGTGATAATAACGAACCTGTACAAATTGCCGAAATTGCGAAAAGTGAACATATTTCGATAAAATTTTTAGAAAGTATTTTATTATTACTTAGAAACTCCGGTTTTTTAGGTGCTAAAAAAGGAAAAGGCGGAGGTTATTATTTGATAAAAGATCCTAAAGATATCAGTATGGCAAAAGTATACCGAATTCTTGAAGGTCCAATTGCGCTACTACCTTGTGCGAGCCATAACTTTTATGAAAGATGCGACGATTGTGATGACGAAACTACTTGTGCAGCAAGACGTTTAATGATGGAAGTTAGAGATAATACACTAAAAATATTAGAAAGTAATTCCTTGGCAGATATTGCATTTTAAGAGAAAATTTTAAACCATATAAGTTATATAAGTTTATTTTAGACTTTGCCGCATAGCTTAATTAAATGAACTTATATAACTTATATGGTGAAAGAAAACTGTTTTAAAAAATCAATTTATATCCTGCCAGGAAAAGCATTACTGCAATAGCGTTTCTAAGTAATGTATCAGGAACTTTTCCGCTTAACATACTTCCAATAAAAATTCCCGGAAGTGATCCTAGTAATAATTGACCTAATAAAACTAAATCAAGATTTCCCATAGAAGCATGTCCAATTCCGGCAACAAGCGTTAAAGGAACAGCATGAGCAATCTCAGTTCCTACCAAACGAGGTGTTGGCAAAAGCGGATATAGAAAGAATAAAGTTACTGTTCCTAAAGCTCCAGCTCCAATAGATGTGAGCGTTACCGTTGCTCCAAGTAAAACCCCAATCCCAATAGTCAACATATTTTGTGTATGACTTTCGTTATGAAATTTATCTCCGGCATGTTTTTGAGAATATTTTAAGAGCTTCTTTTTAAATAAGATAGCAATTGAAGTAAAAAGCAAAGCCCAGCCTAAACTGTATTTTATAACCGCATTTATAGTCGAAATATCGGTTTTGATGCTGTTTAATATCCATAAAGTCAATAAAGCAGCAGGAACACTTCCTAATGTTAGCCAGCCTGTAATTTTCCAATTGATGTTTCCTTTTTTATGGTGTACAAATACGCCTCCCATTTTGGTAAAAGCCGCATATAATAAATCAGTGCCAACAGCTGTAGTTGGTGGAATTCCAAAATACAATAAAATTGGAGTCATTAAAGAGCCGCCACCAACACCTGTTAATCCTACGACAAACCCTACTACTAAACCAGCAATTACAAGACCTATTTGAAAATCCATGAATAAATATTTGTTGTAAAAATAAGAACAATTTTATAATTATCCGATGGATGTGGTAGACTTTAAAAAGCTATATTTGTAAATGAATATCTTTAATTGTTTATTTCGTTGAAATACAGTCTTATACGATTTTTAACTTAAGCAGCTAATTTGTTATATTATTTAAAGTTGCTGCTTACTTAACCAAAAGAGAATTAGAGTTGTAAAAAAATTAAATAATGTTTTGATATTTAGAAATAAGTACTAATTTTGCATAGTAATCTATTAAGCCGATAGGGTAATAGGTTTAGTAGCTCAAAACCAAGCCAGAGTATGGAAAAAGAATTGAAAATAAATAATTATGATGTTAGATCTGATGCGTCGATAAAAGAAAAGTTGTGGGTTGTAATTCCTGTGGTTTTGTTAGCAGGATTGTTATCTACATTGATATACAAGCATTATGCTGAATTTTCTGTAGATGGATTAATTTCAGGATTTGATTCAGATTTTTTAATGTTTTTCGCTATCGGAGTTTTTGCTCAGTTAGTAGACGGAACATTAGGAATGGGTTACGGAGCAACTTCCACTTCATTTTTACTGGCTTATGGAGTTCCGCCAGTAATCAGCAGTACAGGAGTTCACGTTGCAGAAATGTTTACAACAGGAGCATCGGCAATTTCGCATCATAGATTTGGGAATATCAATAAAAAACTGGTAAAGCATTTGTTGATTCCCGGAGTTTTAGGTTCAATTGTGGGAGCGTATTTATTATCAGATGTTATTAATGGTGATATTATAAAACCATTTATTGCAGTTTATATGATCGTTTTGGCAGTGATAATTATTAAAAAAGCATTAGCAAAAACAATCGTTAAAAAGAAAACTAAAAAATTAGGTATCCTGGCGACTTTTGGTGGTTTTATGGATGCTGTTGGTGGCGGTGGCTGGGGGCCAATTGTAACTTCGACACTATTAGGACGCGGGAGAAACCCAAGATATACAATAGGTTCTGTGAATGCAGCTGAATTTGCGATTTCGTTCGCAAGCGGAATCACTTTCATGCTTTTTGGAGGAATTCACGGCTGGCAGGTTATTATAGGTTTAATTTTAGGAGGAGTAATTGCAGCGCCACTAGGAGCGTATTTGGTTAATAAAATCAAAAGAAAACCAATGATGGTTGCAGTTGGAATTTTAATTATATTATTGAGTTTAAAAACATTATCTAAATTATTGTAATAAGTTTTTTAGAAAGGGAAAGAAAGAGATTATGAGTGCGATTATACAATCATTATTAGATAAAACAAAAGATTTTTCGCTGCAGGAAACATTGGTTTTTTTAGCAAATGAATATCCGGAAAAAGTAATTTTTTCAACTTCTTTTGGTCAGGAAGATCAGGTAATTACAGATTTTATTGCAAAAAGTAATACTGATATTACCATTTTTACCTTAGACACAGGAAGATTATTTCAGGAAACGTATGATGTTTTTCATAAGACATTAAAAAAGTATAAAAAACCAATCGAAGTTTATTTTCCGGAAGCAACTGCAGTAGAAAGTTTACTACAACAAAAAGGGCCAAACAGCTTTTATGATTCGGTAGAAAATAGAAAAGAGTGCTGTTTTATTCGAAAAGTAGTTCCGTTACGAAAAGCTTTGGCAGGAAATTCAGTTTGGATTACAGGTTTAAGAGCCGAACAATCTGAAAATAGAAACGATTTACAATTGTTTGAATACGATGGAGGTTTCGAAATTATAAAGTTCAACCCTTTATTGAAGTGGACCTTAGAAGAAGTTGAAACGTATTTGTCAGAAAATAATGTTCCTCAAAATGCCCTACACAAACAAGGTTTCGTAAGTATAGGATGTGCACCATGTACAAGAGCAATTTTCCCTGGTGAAGATATTAGAGCTGGAAGATGGTGGTGGGAATCAAGCCATAAAGAATGTGGTTTGCATAGTGCGAAGAAAGACTAGAGAAGCTAGAGTATAGAGAATAGAATAAAGAGGCAAGAACAAAGAATATAGATTCAAGACAATAGATTAAAGTTCCGGAGGAACGATTTATATTGTAGCGTCGGGTTTTAACCCGATGGACGAGGATGAACGATTTATATTGTAGCGCCGGATTTTAATCCGGGGATAATGAAGATTCATATTTTAGGATAGGGTTTTAACCCGATGGAGATTGAAGAATCTAGCGTCTCGAAACAACGAATTGAAATTCGTTGAAAAAAACAAAACAAAAAACACAGAATAACGATAGTTTATAGGTTTTAGATTAAACTCACAACAATCTAAAATTGAAAAACTATCAAGCATTAAACAAAATATCAAATGAGTTCAAGTTCAGTATTAAAAACAAACGCTTTAGAGAGTGAAGCGATATACATTTTCAGAGAAGTAATTTCACAATTTGACAAACCTGTTTTACTTTTTTCTGGAGGAAAAGATTCTATAACATTAGTGCGTTTGGCACAGAAAGCATTTTTTCCTGCTAAGATTCCGTTTCCTCTATTGCACGTTGATACAGGACACAATTTTCCTGAAACAATTGCTTTCAGAGATAAATTGGTAGAAGAATTAGGATTGGAATTAATCGTTCGCAATGTTCAGGATGCTATTGATGAAGGAAAAGTAGTTGAAGAAACTGGAAAATATTCTAGTAGAAACAGCTTACAGACAATCACACTTTTAGATGCAATCGAAGAATTTAAATTCGATGCTTGTATTGGTGGAGCGCGTCGTGATGAAGAAAAAGCAAGAGCTAAGGAACGTATTTTTTCAGTTCGTGATGATTTCGGTCAATGGGATGAAAAAAATCAAAGACCTGAGTTATTTGATATTTTGAACGGAAAAATAGAAAACGGACAAAACGTTCGTGTTTTCCCAATTTCAAACTGGACAGAATTAGATGTTTGGAGTTATATCGAAAAAGAACACATCGAAATTCCATCGATCTATTTTTCACATAAAAGAAAAGTTTTTTTGAGAGACGGTTTAATTTGGTCGCATTCTCCTTTTGTGTATCAGGAAGAAGACGAACAAATCGAAGAAAGAATTGTTCGTTTTAGAACCGTTGGAGATATGAGTTGTACAGCCGCTGTTGAATCTTATGCAGCAACAATCCAGGAAGTAGTTGGAGAAATTAGAGAATCTACTATTTCTGAAAGAGGAGCCAGAATCGATGACAAACGTTCTGAAGCCGCAATGGAGAAAAGAAAACAACAAGGATATTTTTAATTATTAATTGTGAATTATAAATTATTAATTAAAAACACGGTAAAGTAAAATTCAAAAAAACATACAGATTTAAACTTTAGTAAAAGCATTTCAAAAACTTGAAACATTAAACTTGAAACTAAATTTTTTAAACCTGAAACAAAATAAGAAATGGAAGTTTTAAAAATAGCAACAGCAGGAAGTGTAGATGACGGAAAAAGTACTTTGATCGGGAGATTATTGTATGATACAAAATCATTGACGACTGACAAAATAGAAGCAATCGAAAAAAGCAGCAAACAAAAAGGATATGATTATCTTGATTTTTCATTGGCAACTGACGGTTTAGTGGCCGAAAGAGAACAGGGAATCACGATTGATGTGGCGCACATTTATTTTTCTACGGCAAAGAAAAGTTACATTATTGCTGATACTCCGGGACACGTAGAATATACCAGAAACATGGTTACAGGAGCTTCGACTTCTCAGGTTTCTATTATTTTAATTGATGCCAGAAAAGGAGTAATTGAGCAAACATACCGTCACTTTTTTATCAATAATTTATTGAGAGTAAAAGAGGTAATTGTTGCGATTAACAAAATGGATTTAGTAGATTATTCTGAAGAAGTTTTCAATAAAATCAAAGCCGATTTTCAGGCATTAAACGCTAAAAGTACATTCAAGGAACAAAACGTAAGTTACATTCCGTTAAGTGCAATCAATGGCGGAAATGTTGTAGATCAGTCAAAAGATATGCCTTGGTACACTGGTCAAACCGTTCTGGAACATTTAGAAGGATTACATTCTTCAGATGTTTTTGAAGAAGGAAAAGCACGTTTTCCGGTTCAGACTGTTATTCGTCCAAAGACAGAAGAATATCATGATTTTAGAGGATACGCTGGAAAATTATACGGAAACTCTATTAAAGTTGGAGATGCGGTTACGGTTCTTCCTTCTTTAACGGAATCAAAAGTTTCTAAAATTCACTTTTTCGATAAACAATACGATGAAGCCGTTGCTGGTTCTTCGATTACAATCGAATTAGAAAACGACATCAATGTTACAAGAGGAGATATGATTGTAAAATCATCAGAACTTCCAAAAATTGAAAAAGAAATCACAACAACAGTTTGTTGGATGGACAGTAAAAAGCTGGTTGCAGGAACAAAATATATCGTTCAGCATAATACAAACTCCGTTTTAGCAAAAGTAGAAAGTATCAAAAATACAATCTCTACAGACTATTCTGGAACAAAAGAAGCGTCACAATTAGCGATAAACGAAATTGGAGAAGTAAGCATTAAATTAAGCAAACCATTATATTTTGATGCCTACAATGATAATAAATCAAACGGTGCTTTTATCTTAATTGATACAGCAACAAATACAACAGCAGGAGTAGCATTCATTAGGTAAACCTGCTATAAGCTTTAGGCGGTAAGCTTTAAGCGAAAATGTGTAACAAATTATTTTAAAAGCTTATGGCATATAGCCTAAAGCTTAAAGCTAAAAAAAAGCCTAAAGCGTAAAAAGAATGGAAAGTTTTAGAACAGAAATAGAAAATCCGATTGTTCAGAAAGAGATCATCGATTTAGAAAAAAAGATTCATTTATTCCGTGGAGGGAAAATTGATGATGAGCGTTTTCGTAGTCTTCGTTTAGCGCGTGGAATTTACGGACAACGTCAGGAAGGTGTTCAAATGATTCGTATCAAATTGCCTTACGGTAAAGTTACGAGCGAACAATTAGTGCGTATTACTAAGGTTTCTGATGAATATTCTACAGGACGTTTGCACATTACAACACGTCAGGATATCCAGATTCACTACGTAAGTTTAGACAGAACTCCGGAACTTTGGGCAAATTTGGCTAAAGACGATATTACATTGCGTGAAGCTTGCGGAAATACTGTTCGAAATATTACCGGAAGCGAATTGGCTGGTGTTGATGTAAACGAACCTTTTGATGTTTCGCCTTATGCACACGGACTTTTTCAATATTTGTTAAGAAACCCAATTTGTCAGGAAATGGGACGTAAATTCAAAATTTCGTTCTCTTCTTCAGACGAAGATACTGCTTTGAGTTATTTACACGATTTAGGATTTATTCCGAAAATTAAAGACGGACAAAAAGGTTTCAAAATTATGTTTGGAGGAGGTTTAGGATCTCAGCCAGCACATGCAGAATTGCTTTCGGAATTTGTTCCGGTTAACGAAATCATTCCAACGGCAGAAGGAATCATCCGTATTTTTGACAGATATGGTGAACGTGCAAAAAGAATGAAAGCGCGTATGAAATTCCTAATCAAAGAAATGGGAAGAGATGTTTTCCTTGATTTGGTTGAAAAAGAGAAAAAAGCAATCGCTTTCGAAACATACGAAATAGACACAACTGCTTTTGAAGGTTCAATTCCGGAACCATTATTAGAAGTGCCGCAAGTTACAATCGAAGATACAAAAGCTTATGAAGCGTGGAAAAAATCGAATGTAATTGCACAAAAACAAGAAGGATATTATGCTATTGGAATTAAAGTTTTATTAGGAGATTTTTATACTGATAAAGCTAGATTATTAGCCAATTTAATTAAAAATTACGCAGCAAATGAATTACGTTTTTCATTGCGTCAAAATATTGTAATACGTCATGTAAAAGAGGCAAATTTGCCTTTCTTTTATCAGGAATTAGCCAAACTGAACTTTGTTGATTTAGGTTATAATTCTACTGCAGATATTACAGCATGTCCGGGTACTGATACTTGTAATTTGGGGATTGCAAGTAGTACCGGAATTGCAGAAGAACTTGAAAAAGTGCTGAATGCAGAATATCCACAATATTTAAACAATCAGGAAATTGAGATTAAAATTTCGGGTTGTATGAATGCTTGCGGACAACACAATATGTCGGCAATTGGATTTCAGGGAATGTCTATAAACTCAGGAAAATTAGTTGCTCCGGCTTTACAAGTTTTATTAGGCGGAGGAAGATTAGGAAACGGATCAGGACGTTTTGCTGATAAAGTAATTAAAATTCCAAGCCGTAGAGGACCAGATGCTTTGCGTACGATCTTAAATGATTTTGATGCGAATGCAAATGGAGAAAAATTTCTAAACTATTATGATCTGAAAGGAGAGAAATATTTCTATGAAATTTTAAAACCTTTTGCAGACGTAACCAATTTAACCGAAGCTGATTTTATAGACTGGGGTAACGCAGATAACTACGTAAAAGCCGTTGGAGTTGGAGAATGTGCCGGAGTTGTGATCGATTTAGTTGCTACTTTATTATTAGAGGCAAAAGACAAATTAACTTTCGCTCAGGAATCATTCGACGAAGGAAAATGGTCAGATGCAATTTATCATGCTTATGCTGGATTTGTAAATGGAGCAAAAGCATTATTGCTTGCAGAAAATGAAAAAACTAATAATCACGCTGGAATTGTAGACTTATTTGATACTGTTTTTGTAACAACTTCTAAAATAGAATTACCAACAACATTTAGAGAATTAGTATATCAAATCAATCAAAATGAACCGTTAGAAGCATTTGCCAAAGCATATATTCAACAAGGGATTTCATTTTTTGATACAATAGAAAAATACAGAGCTCAAGAATTAGCAAATGCTTAATATTAAACCAAAAGTAACTTTAGTTGGCGCTGGTCCAGGCGATCCGGATTTGCTTACGCTCAAAGGTGTAAAAGCACTGGCTGAAGCAAATGTGGTTTTGTATGATGCATTGGCAAATGACAAAATATTAGCACATGCACCTAAAAATGCCATCAAAATTTTTGTTGGAAAAAAGATAGGAAATCACGCTTACACGCAAGACCAAATCAATCAGTTAGTTGTAGATAATGCATTAACGTACGGAAATGTAGTGCGTTTAAAAGGTGGAGATCCGTTTATTTTTGGGCGCGGAAGCGAAGAAATCGAGTTTGCAGAAAGCTTCGGAATCGAGACAATTGTAGTTCCGGGAATCTCTTCGGTAGTTGCTGTTCCTGCAAGTCAGGGAATTTCGATCACTAAAAGAGGTGTTTCAGAAAGTTTTTGGGCGATTACCGGAACAACTTCTGATAGAAAATTATCTTCAGATGTAGCATTGGCGGCTCAATCCTCTGCAACAGTTGTTATTTTGATGGGAATGCACAAATTGCCTCAAATTATCGATTTGTTTCAAAAAGAAGACAAAGGAAATCTACCCGTAGCGATCATTCAAAATGGAACAACTTCTGATGAAAAAGTAGGAGTTGGAACGGTAGATTCGATTTTGCAAATTGTAAAAGAGCAACAATTAAGTTCACCAGCAATTATTGTTCTGGGAAACGTTGTTCGCGAAAGCAATAAACTAAAAGGATTTTACGAAGAGTTTCTATCAAAAGAAGTTGTACGATAAAGTTCCGAAGGAACGATTCATATTGTAGCGTCGGGTTTTAACCCGATGTACGCATGAAAATAACGGAGTTGATCAACCCAATGTTACCAAACAAAAATGCTCCGTTAGGAACATTTCATTGGTAAATCATCTAATTTTGTTTAGATGAAATTAAATTAAAATGGAACAAAATGAATTATATCCAATATTCTTAAAACTTCACAATTTGAACGTTTTGATTGTTGGAGGAGGAAATGTAGGATTAGAAAAGCTTTCTTTTTTACTAAAGTCGAGTCCTAATGCAAATGTTGAGATCGTAGCGCCAAATTTCCATTTAGAAATAAAGGTTTTGGCAGAGAAACATCCTTCGATTACATTAACAAAATCGAAGTTTAAAAAGAAAATGCTCAAAAAGCGTCATATGGTAATCGCTTGTACCGATGATTTAGAAGTTAATAAAAAGGTATACGATTTATCCCGAAAGCGTTATTTGATTTGCAATATTGCCGATACGCCAGATTTATGTGATTACTATTTAGGCGGAATCGTAACAAAAGGAAATGTAAAAATCGCGATTTCAACTAACGGAAAATCACCAACAACAGCCAAAAGATTACGGGAGTTTTTCGAAGAAGTTATTCCGGAGGATATCAACAAAATGGTTGAGAATCTTAATGAATACAGAAGAACCTTGAAAGGCGATTTTGAAGATAAGGTAAAAAGAATGAACGAGATTACAGCTTCATTAAAAAATAAGCAATAGTAAGAGTTCCGAAGGAACGACAAATTTTGTAGCGTCGGGTTTTAACCCGATGATTCCGAAGGAACGGTTGATATTGTAGCTTCGGGATTAACCCGATGGATGAACGAAATTACCGCTTCGTTAAAAAACAGAGAGTAAAAAATCCCCCAAAGAAATCAATGATAAAAATCATTGAAATTAGAATAAATTATTCGTTTCTTTGTGTTATTAAGAATGATTATAAACAAATACCATAATGATTAAAACAGATATACTTATAATTGGAGCAGGACCAACAGGTTTATTTGCCGTTTTCGAGGCAGGATTATTAAAATTAAAATGTCATATTTTAGATGCTTTACCACAAGCAGGAGGACAACTTTCTGAATTGTATCCTAAAAAGCCTATTTATGATATTCCTGGTTTCCCGGAAGTTTTAGCAGGAGATTTAATAGATAACTTACAAGAACAAATTAAGCAATTTGAACCAGGTTATACATTAGGAGAACGCGCTGAAACAATCGAAAAACAAGAAGACGGAAGTTTCATTGTAACATCAAATAAAGGAACTAAATTTCACGCGCCGGTTATTGCTATCGCTGGAGGTCTAGGAAGTTTTGAGCCTCGTAAACCACTTATAGAAGATATCGATTTTTATGAAGATAAAGGGGTAAAATACTTTATCAAAAATCCGGAGAAATTCAGAGATAAAAGAGTTGTAATTGCCGGAGGAGGAGATTCAGCATTAGACTGGAGTATTTTCTTAGCAAATGTAGCTTCAGAAGTAACCTTAATTCACCGTAGAAATGAATTTAGAGGAGCTCTGGATTCTGTAGAAAAAGTGCAGGAATTAAAAACAGCCGGAAAAATTAAATTAATTACTCCTGCAGAAGTAATCGGAATCAATGGTGCTGAGCACGTTGAATCATTAGATATCGAAGAAAACGGAGCACACCGTAAAATCGAAACCGATTTCTTTATTCCGCTTTTTGGATTAACACCAAAATTAGGTCCAATTGGAGATTGGGGATTAGATATCGAGAAGAATGCTATTAAAGTAAACAACGCATTAGATTACCAAACCAATATTCCTGGAATCTTTGCTATTGGAGACGTAAATACATATCCTGGAAAATTAAAATTGATTCTTTGCGGATTCCACGAAGCGACTTTAATGTGTCAGGCAGCATACGCAATCATCAATCCGGGTAAAAAATACGTATTGAAATATACAACAGTTTCTGGTGTAGACGGTTTCGACGGAACTCGTAAAGAAGCTCCAAAAGCAGTTGTTAAGGCGATAGTTTAGTCTAAGATGCTAAGGTTCTAAGTAACTAAGACTCTAAGATTTTTATATATAAAGCTCAAACTTTTAGTTTGGGCTTTTTTATTCACTATTATGTAAGATATGTAAGAATCCCAGAGGGATGGAATATTTATAGAATTACGATATTTGTTAGTAGCAGCCTCAGCGGGGTGACATATCAATAATTACGATAAAAATCAAGATGTCGCTCCGCTGGAGCTTTATTTTGCGGGGAATAATTTTTCTGTAAATATTACGCTCCGATGGAGCTTGCTATAGAATGATGTTTTTTTTGCTATAAACATTACGCTCCGCTGGAGCTTTTAATTAGGAAAGCATTAAACTTAAACTCTTAGTATCTTAGGCACTCAGCATCTTTTTAAAAAAACTTAGACCCTCAGAATCTTAGCCACTTAGAAACTTTAAAAAACACTTGCAATTGTTCAGGTTATGTCTTTACTTTGCACTGTTCTTAAAATTACTGAAAGTTATCACGAAAGGCGGAGGGAAAGACCCAATGAAACCTTAGCAACCCTTTATCATAAAGAAGGTGCTACATTCTACTTTATACTAATTCTTAGTATTAAAGATAGATAACACAAATACATAAAAGTATTTCTCAAAACTCTTCCTGACAACTTACAATATAATTTTACCGAATTCACTTTGGTATCATGAGCGAATCATTGGCGCATTTTTGCCATCAATCGTTCCCGCTTTTCGTTGCAATCTTTTACTTTTTAAAGAAAAAAGCAAAAGGATTTCCACTTCAATCGGGGCTAATGAGCCAACAAAGTGAATTTTTGGAATTAATGTGAATCAAAATATCGTGCTAAACCTCGTGAGGTTTATTAAACGTTAGAATTATAATTAAATAAAAACTTAGCAACTAGAACCTTAGTGTCTTAGTAGCTAAAAGCCAAAAGCTATGTCAATAACAATTCAGGAAGCAATAAAAAAAAATATCCTAATCCTTGATGGAGCAATGGGAACAATGTTGCAGCGCTATAATTTCTCCGAAGAGGATTTTCGTGGAGAGCGTTTCAAAGATTTTCCGCATCCATTAAAAGGAAACAACGATTTACTATCCATAACACAACCACAAGCAATTCGCGATGTCCACGCCGCTTATTACGAAGCTGGCGCAGACATCGTAGAAACCAACACTTTTTCAGGAACGACAATTGGTATGGCCGATTACTTCCTGGAAGATTTGGTTTACGAATTAAACTACGAATCGGCTAAACTTGCCCGAGAAGTAGCTGATGAATTTACAGCCAAAAATCCGAACAAACCACGTTTTGTAGCCGGTTCAATTGGACCAACAAACCGTACAGCAAGTATGTCACCAGATGTAAACGATCCGGGTTACAGAGCCGTAACTTTTGATGATTTGCGTATTGCGTACAAACAACAAGTAGAAGCGTTAATGGATGGAGGTTGCGACTTACTTTTGGTAGAAACAATCTTCGATACTTTAAATGCTAAAGCGGCGCTTTTTGCTATTGAAGAAGTAAAAGACGAACGTAATCTGGATATTCCAATCATGGTTTCAGGAACGATTACAGATGCGTCTGGAAGAACACTTTCCGGGCAAACGGTAGAAGCATTTTTGATTTCAGTATCGCATATTCCGTTATTGAGTGTAGGATTCAATTGCGCTCTTGGTGCCGATTTGTTGAAACCATATTTAAAAACATTAGCACAACATACAAGTTTTAATGTTTCGGCACATCCAAATGCAGGTTTACCAAATGCTTTCGGACAATATGATGAAACACCAGAACAAACTCAGGCATTAATTAAAGAATATTTAGACGATAATTTAATCAATATCATTGGCGGTTGTTGCGGAACAACTCCGGATCACATCAGATTAATTGCTGAAGTTGCGAAGGATTATAAGCCACGTATAGCGCCTGTATTGGTCTAAAAATTTTATATAATAAAAATATAGTTGTCTTTGAAGTTAATTAATATGAAATTAAAATATTTAGGTTTATTAGTCTTTCTTTCAATTTTTCTTACGCAATGTGCTTCGTCAGCAAGTATTGAAGGGATGACGGTTAAAGATTATAAAGCAGAAAAGAAAATTGGAGATAAAATTTACATAAAATCTGTTACAGGCGGAAAAAAAACAAATCCATTATGGACGTCTAAGATTTCTAATGAAAATTTTGGAGAGGCATTTAAAAAGTCTGTTATTGAATCTGAAGTATTTTCGAAAATAGATTCTATTACAAATGATGACGACTGGGTTCTTGAAATTAATTTAATCTCTGTAGATCAACCTTTTTTTGGTACGACTTTTACGGTCAAAACTACAATAGAGTATAAGTTGTATTACAAAAATGAATTAAAGTTTAGTAAGAATATTAAACAATCGGGTAGCGCTAAAATGTCAGATGCACTTATTGGGGCAAAAAGGTTACGATTAGCTAATGAAGTTTCGGCAAAAAATAATATAAATGAGTTACTTCGATCATTAAACGAAATAGCTTTGGATATTACAGCTAGCGCAAGCATCTCACCAGTGCCTGCAAAATAAAGTTTTTTTTGAAAATTTATTTTTAATATAGATTTCTATAAATACAAGCAATATCAAAAATGGATGGAGACCATATTGTTTATTCAGAAGATGGAGAGGTTTTTAAAGCATTTCTAAATTCAAATTGGTACGATACAACGAGTCCATATTTGTATTGTGTTTCTGAACTAAAAAGTATTAGAAGCAAGATTAATAATAACGAAAAATTCAAAATAGAAAGTAACGGTAAAATATATCACATTACGACAAATTTAGAATTTAAGACATGGATAGAAAATGTGTTTTACGGAGGATTCGAAAAACATGTTTTTATTGATTAAGAGTTTAATTGGAAATAAATGTTCCGTAGGAACAAGAGATTGGTAGCAACGGAATTTATTCCGTTGAAATAATAAAAGCCCAAAAAAACAATAGTTCCGTAGGAACAACAGATCGGTAGTAAAAGAGAAATTGTTTCAAAAACGATAATTGAAATCGTGAGGAATATAAAGTTATTTTGAAACCGAGATTTGCGTGAGGGATAGAAGTGGCTAGCCCAAAGCCTGACGAAGGAAGTGCGAGGACTAATAGCGGATAGCCCGACCCAGAGGGACACGCCCAAAATAAGATATTGAAAAGTAGAATGAGATTGCTTCGTTCCTCGCAAAGACAAGCAAGACGTTGAAATAAAAGTTCCAGAGGAACGAAACATATTGTAGCAATGGAATTTATTCCGTTGAAAATTGAAAAAAAGAAATGGCAGAAAATAGAAGAGACCTTGTATTAGCAGGATTAGAACCGTTGATTATTACGCCAACCAGTGTTTTTGTAAACATTGGGGAACGTACGAATGTTACGGGTTCAAGAAAATTCCTTCGCTTAATCAAGGAAGAGAAGTATGACGAGGCACTTGATATTGCAAGACAACAGGTAGAAGGAGGAGCGCAAATCATCGATATTAATATGGATGAGGGAATGCTTGATGGGGTTCAGGCAATGACTAAATTTTTGAATTTAATTGCATCTGAACCAGATATTTCGAGAGTGCCGATTATGATCGACAGTTCGAAATGGGAAATCATTGAAGCAGGTCTAAAAGTAGTACAAGGAAAAAGCGTTGTAAACTCCATTTCGTTGAAAGAAGGCGAGGAAGCCTTTATTCACCACGCTAAATTAATCAAACGATATGGAGCGGCAGCTATTATTATGGCTTTTGACGAAGTTGGTCAGGCAGATAATTTTGACCGAAGAGTGGAGATCTGTCAGCGTTCGTATGATATTTTGGTTAACAAAGTTGGTTTTCCGCCACAGGATATTATTTTCGATTTGAATATTTTCCCAGTTGCAACCGGAATGGAAGAACATCGCTTAAATGCTTTGGACTTTTTTAGAGGGACAAAATGGGTTCGTGATAACTTGCCTCACGCGCATATTAGTGGTGGTGTAAGTAACGTTTCGTTTTCTTTTAGAGGAAACGATACGGTTCGTGAAGCGATGCACTCGGTGTTTTTATACCACGCGATCAAGAACGGAATGACAATGGGAATTGTAAATCCGGAGATGCTTTCGATTTATGATGATATTCCTAAAGATTTATTAGAACACGTTGAAGATGTAATTCTTGACCGACGCGACGACGCAACAGAAAGACTTTTGGATTTTGCTGAGAACGTAAAAGGTGAAGTAAAAAGTGATGAAAAAGCGATTCAGGAATGGCGTTTAGGAACGGTTCAGGAACGTATTACGCATTCATTGGTAAAAGGAGTTGATGCTTTTATTGAAGAAGATGTTGAAGAAGCTCGTTTGGCAGCAACAAAACCTATTGAAGTTATCGAAATCAATTTGATGACGGGAATGAATGTCGTTGGAGATTTATTCGGAAGCGGAAAAATGTTCTTGCCTCAGGTAGTAAAATCGGCACGTGTAATGAAAAAAGCCGTTGCATATTTATTGCCTTATATCGAAGCAAGTAAACAAGCGGGAGACAAACAAGGAAACGGAAAAATATTGATGGCAACCGTAAAAGGTGACGTTCACGATATTGGTAAAAATATTGTTTCGGTGGTTTTGGCGTGTAACAACTACGAGATTGTAGATCTTGGTGTTATGGTGCCTCCGGAAAAAATTATTGCTGCGGCGATTGAACATAATGTTGATATTATTGGTTTAAGCGGATTGATTACTCCTTCGCTTGACGAAATGGTGTACTTGGCAAAAGAATTAGACAAACAAGGAATTAAAATTCCGATTATGATTGGTGGAGCAACGACTTCGCGCGCGCACACAGCCGTGAAAATCGCTCCGCAATATAGAGAAACTGTAATTCACGTAAACGATGCTTCGAGAGCTGTTACCGTTGCAGGAAATCTATTAGATCATAACCGTAAAATATATGCAAGCGATATTCGTGCAGATTATGATGCGTTTAGAGAAACGTTTTTGAATCGTTCGAGAGACAAAAACTTCCTGACGATTGAACAAGCACGTAAAAATAAATTACAACTAGATTGGGCAGAATATACGCCAACCAAACCAAAAGTAATTGGAAAACAAATTGTCGAAGTAGAACTAGATGTCTTGGTTCCGTATATCGACTGGACACCATTTTTTAGAACATGGGAATTGTTTGGGAAATATCCTGCGATTTTAACGGATGAGGTTGTAGGAGTAGAAGCAACTTCTCTTTTTGCAGATGCTCAGGCAATGCTGAAAGTAATTCTGGCTGAGAAAAAATTATCAGCAAAAGGAATTTATGGAATTTACCCTGCGAATCAAATTGACGATGACGATATCGAATTGCGTGATGAAAACGGAAAAATTCTGGAAAAATTCTTAACGCTTCGTCAGCAATCACAAAAAACCAAAGGTGCACCAAACATCGCTTTGTCTGATTTTATATTGCCAAAAGATTCAGGAATTACAGATTATATAGGAGCTTTTTGTGTAACAACCGGTTTTGGTGTTGACGAATGGGCAGCCGAATTTGAAAAAGATCTGGATGATTATAATTCGATTATGGTAAAAGCATTAGCGGATCGTTTTGCTGAGGCTTTCGCCGAATATCTTCACGAAAAAGTACGTCAGGATTTCTGGGGTTATGATGCTGAAGAATCACTTTCGACAGAAGATTTGATCGAAGAAAATTATAAAGGTATTCGTCCTGCACCAGGATATCCGGCTTGTCCGGATCACTTAGAGAAACCAACAATCTGGAAACTCTTAAACGTAGCCGACGAAATTGGAGTAACCTTAACCGAAAGTATGGCAATGTGGCCAGCTTCATCAGTATCCGGATATTACTTTGGGAATCCGAAAAGTAAATACTTCGGACTCGGAAAAATAAAAGAAGATCAGGTAGTAGATTACGCCAAACGACGCAATGTACCAACAGATTACGCAATGAAATGGTTAAACCCTAATATAGCAGATTAAATTAGTCTAAAGTCAAAAGTCTTAAAGTCCGAAAGGAAAGACTTTTGACTTTAGACTTTACAACTTTAAGACTTAATAATGAAAGTAACAGAACATATAGAAAACGCCAAAGGAAATACATTATTCTCATTTGAAATTATTCCGCCTCAAAAGGGGAAAAGCATTCAGGAATTATACGATAATATTGATCCGTTGATGGAATTTAATCCACCATTTATTGATGTAACAACTTCTCGCGAAGAGTATATTTATATTGATAAAGGCAACGGACTTTTAGACAAAAAACTGACTCGTATGCGTCCGGGAACGCTTGGAATTTGCGCTTCTATAAAACATAAATATAATGTCGATACCGTTCCTCACGTACTTTGCGGAGGATTTACAAAAGAAGAAACCGAATATCTTTTGGTAGATTGTAACTATTTAGGAATCGACAATGTGATGGCTTTGCGTGGTGATGCCATGAAAGACGAGCAATATTTTATGCCAAAAGCAGGAGGAAACGATTACGCAATTGATTTAGTAAAACAAATTAGTTTACTTAATCAGGGAAAATACCTTCATGAAGTAATGGATGCTGATAACAGAGCCAATTTCTGTATTGGAGTTGCTGGTTATCCGGAGAAACATTTAGAATCTCCATCATTGCAATCTGACTTAAAAAGACTAAAAGAAAAGGTAGATGCCGGAGCTGATTATGTGGTAACACAGATGTTTTTTGACAACTCAAAATATTTCAGTTTTGTAGAAAAAGCCAGAGAAATGGGAATCACAATTCCTATTATTCCGGGAATCAAACCAATTGCTGTACAAAGACATTTACAGGTTTTACCACAGATTTTTCGTATTGATTTGCCTGAAGATTTAATTCATGCCGTCGATTCATGCAAGAACAATGCAGAAATCAGACAAGTAGGTATCGAATGGGCAATTCAGCAATCGTTAGAATTAAAAGCTGCGGGAGTTCCTGTTTTGCATTACTATTCTATGGGGAAATCTGAGAATATTCGCCAGATTGCGAGTCATCTTTTTTAATGTCATTGCGAGGAACGAAGCAATCTCATGTTGCTTATTTTTTGTGCTTTTGTTAGTGTGGTTGCTTCGTTCCTCGCAATGACCCAGCGGCTTGGAATTTGGAATTTTTAAATTTGGATTTTAATCTTTACCATTATGAAACAAGAAGAATTACAGGCAATAGCTTCTCAGCTTAAACATCCAACAGGAGAAAAAGGGATCGAAATGGGCAACATGATGAATGAAACTAACATTAACATGACGCGCCATTCGATTCAAAATCTACATATAGAATCGGGAAATGCAATTCTTGAATTAGGTCACGGAAATGCGGGACATGTAGAATTCATCTTTGAGCAAGCTGAAAACCTTAAATATTATGGACTTGAAATGTCTGAATTAATGTTTCAGGAAGCACGCCAGATCAACAGAAATTATGTTTATCAGAAACAAGCTTTTTTTTCGGTTTATGACGGAAATGTAATTCCGTTTCAAGATCTGTTTTTCAATAAAGTATTTACAGTAAATACAATTTATTTCTGGCAGGAACCTGAAAAATTGCTTTTAGAAATTTACAGGGTTTTACAGCCAAAAGGAATTCTGTGCATTACTTTTGCCGAAGAAAGTTTTATGAAACAACTTCCTTTTACTCAATTCGAATTTGACCTTTACAGTACTGAAAAGGCCGAAAAATTAGTTCAGAAATCACCTTTTAAAATCATAAACAAAGAGACTTTAACAGAGAAAGTAAAAAGTAAGACTGGCGAATTGGTCGACAGAGCTTTTACTACTTTAGTTTTAGAAAAATAAGAAAAATAGGTATTCTATATTTCGAGTTCTTTTTTTGATTACTTTAATTGATTTTTATTTCATGTTTCTTTTTTGAATCGTAATACTTTAAATTTATGGAGGTTAAAAAAATCAATTTTCTCAAAAGTTACAGTAGTATTCTTTTACTTCTTGGCGGGATTATACTTGGAAGTATTCTGGGTTTAATTTTCGGAAAAGATGTTGAGGTTATTAAACCACTTGGCGATATTTTCCTGAACTTACTTTTTACAGCAATTATTCCGCTTATTTTCTTTACGATTGCTTCGTCTATTGCTAATTTAGAAAAGACAGAAAAACTAGGAAAGCTTTTTCTGATTATGCTCGCCGTTTTTTTAGGTACAATTCTTATTTCGGCTATTGTAATGATAGTGGCTGTTTATATATTTCCAATTCATCAGAGTATTATAATTTCTAAAGTTCCTATAGAAAATATTCAATCCGGAAGTATTGGAGATCAAATAGCAAGATTGGTTACAGTAAATGATTTTTTCGAATTATTGTCCAGAAAGAGTATGTTAGCGCTTATTATCTTTTCGTTTTTGCTAGGATTTGCCAGTTTACAATCTGGGGAAAAAGGAGCTGGTTTTAGAAATTTTCTCGATTCTGGAAACGAAGTCATGAAGCAGCTTCTGACAATGATTATGAAATTGGCACCAATTGGTTTGGGCGCTTATTTTGCTTATCAGGTTGGCGTTTTTGGACCTCAACTGTTTGGTGCTTATGCAAAACCATTAGGCGTTTATTATGCAGCATGTACTTTTTATTTCTTTGTGTTTTTTAGCTTATACGCTTTATTAGCCGGAGGTAAACGAGCATTTAAGGTGTTTTGGAGTAACAATATTACGCCGTCTTTAACCGCAATAGGAACCTGCAGCAGCATTGCTACAATTCCGGCAAATCTTGATGCTGCCGAAAAAATGAATATTCCAAAACATGTCAGGAATCTCGTTATTCCAATAGGTGGTCCTTTGCATAAAGATGGTTCGAGTATGTCGTCGATTTTAAAAATTACGGTTCTTTTTGCCATGTTTGGAAAAGATTTTACAGATCCGTTAACGATACTTTTAGCTTTAGGAATCACAGTTATTGTATCGATTGTAGAAGGCGGAATTCCAAATGGTGGATATATAGGAGAAGTTTTGGCCATTACAGTTTATGGATTGCCAATGGAACAAGCTTTGCCTGTAGCAATGATATTAGGAACGCTCGTTGACCCAATTGCAACTTTGCTAAATGCAAATGGTGATGTAATTTGTTCTATGATGGTGTCGCGTTTCTCTGAAAAAACCAAGTGGTAATACAAAACTTTCAAGACAAATCCTTTTTATAATAATCAATATTAATCAGCTTAATCTAAAAAGTCTGCGTGTTATTTAATGCAAGATAATTAGAGATAAGTACATAAGTAATATATAATGAATACCATACTGCAACATGATCTCAATGATCTGGAAAACATACTTAATCAGGTAAAACAACAAGGAATAGATTTTTTAAATAACATTGATACTATTCCAACTTCTAATAAAAATACAATCAATCCTACGCGGGATTTAAACGAATTAGGTTTAGGATCATTAGGTGCTCTAAAAGAATTTAAAGAAAGATTAGCGCCTTTGATGGTTGCGTCGCCTGGACCAAGATATTTAGGTTTTGTAACCGGAGGTTCGACACCGGCTTCAATTGCAGGAGATTGGCTGTCTACTGTGTATGATCAAAATACTCAGGCTATAAAGGCACAAGGCGGAACATCTGCTTTAATAGAATTTGAAACGATCAATTTGTTGTTGCAATTGCTAAACTTGCCTAAATCATTTTCAGGCGGATTTGTTACTGGAGCAACAATGTCAAATTTTACTTGTTTGGGAGTTGCAAGACAATGGTTTGGAGCGCAATCCGGAAAAGACTTTGCCAAAAACGGAATATCAGAAACGATCAATATCCTGACGGCTACGCCACATTCTTCGTCAATAAAAACATTATCGATGTTAGGGGTTGGAAGTAGTAATTACACCCCAATTAAAACAATAGAAGGTAATCGTGAAGCAATTGATATTGATGATTTAGAACAGCATATTCAAAATTTAAACGGAAAACCTTTTATTTTAATTTCTAGTGCGGGAACGGTAAATACAGCAGATTTTGATGATTTTGAAGCTATTTCAAAACTAAAAGGAAAGCATAAATTCTGGTGGCACATTGATGCTGCTTTTGGTGGTTTTGCTGCTGTTTCAGATAGATATAAACATCTTACAGAAGGTTGGGAAAGTGCTGATAGTATTACAATTGATTGCCACAAATGGCTGAATGTTCCTTATGAAAGTGCTTTTTATTTAATTAAAAAAGAGCATATGAATCTTCAGGTAGAAACTTTTCAGAATTCTAATGCGCCTTATTTAGGAAATCCGCTGGATAATTTTAATTATCTTAATGTATTGCCTGAAAATTCACGTCGTTTAAGAGCTTTGCCGGTTTGGTTTTCTTTGGTAGCTTATGGAAAAGAAGGTTTTCAGGATATTATAGAAAATAGTGCTGCTTTGGCTTTGCATTTTGCAAATGCACTTATCGAAAATGATAATTTTGAACTTTTGGCTCCAATTCGTCTTAATAATGTTTGTTTTACTTTGAAGGGAGAAAATAATCAGGAAAAAGTTTCTGCTTTTTTGACTCAATTAAACGATAAGGGAAAAGTATTTATGACGCCAACTGTTTATCAAAATAAAAAAGGTATAAGGGCTTCTTTTGTAAATTGGAGAACAACTGAAAAAGATATAAAAATAATTATAGAAGAATTAATCGCAACACTTTCTGATCTGGATTTGTAGTATAATTTTTAAACTTTCTAAAAGCCTGCTGACAGTGTTAGCGGGCTTTTTTATGTTTAAAATCTAAATTTTAGTTGAATTTTACCTTTAATTTTTAACTTTTTAAATACTGTTTCTTAAGCAAATCTTAAGATAGAATTAATTTAATCTTAAAAATCATTTCTTTTTTTACTAATAAAGCATTTAAAAAGTTAATTAGTATTCTTATTTAGAATAATTAAATATAAGTTGCAAAAACTGTTAATAGAAGTTAATTTTGTGCCAAATTAATTTCAACTTCAGGTAATGCAAATCAAAAGAATATTTCTCTTACTCTTAGTTCTTGTAACTTCAATTCAAGGTTTTTCTTAAAATAAAAAATTAATCTTATCGGGAATCATTTTAGAAAATAATGGTAAACCTGCTGAAGGTGTTTCTGTAGCATTAAAAGGAACGGCATATTCTACTTTAACAAATGAAAAAGGAGAATATGAAATAGCAGCAGAACCAGGAAATTATGTGTTATCTGTTAGTTCAGTTGGTTTTAAATCCAGACAAACAAAGATTAATCTTCAGTCAGACCAAACTGCACCAAGTATAACTATAGAAGAAGATATGGCTGCTCTGAATGAAGTTCAGGTAACAGGAAAGTCTAAAGTAGAACGTGTTCGTGAACAAGCTTTTAATGTTGCTGCTGTTGATTTGAAAATGGTTCATAATAGTTCTCAGGATTTAAATCAGGTATTAAACAGAACTACCGGTGTTCGTGTTAGGGAATCGGGTGGAATGGGATCTGATTTTAAATTTTCATTAAATGGATTTTCAGGTAATCAGGTTAAGTTTTTTATGGATGGAATTCCAATAGACAGTTACGGATCTTCTTTTACACTAAACAATATTCCGGTTAATCTGGCAGAACGTATTGAGGTTTACAAAGGCGTTGTTCCGGTAGAATTAGGTAGTGATGCTCTTGGAGGAGCTGTAAATATAATTACAAACCAATCTGTAAAACGTTATGTTGATGCATCTTATAGTTTTGGTTCATTTAATACACATAAGTTAGCAATTAACACTCGTTTTAGTGGTAAAAATGGTTTGGTTGCCAATATAAATGCTTTTGGTAATTATTCTGACAACAGTTATAAGGTTTATGCCAGTGTAGCGGATAAAAACGGAAATTTTGGTCCTGAACAGGCTTATAAACAGTTTCATGATGGTTATCAATCAGCAGGAATTATGGCTGAAATAGGAGTGAAGAATAAATCATATGCTGATTATCTTTTATTTGGAATGATGGTGTCTGGCAATAAAAAAGAAATACAAACCGGAAGCACAATGCAAAGGGTTGTAGGTGATGCTTTTAAGGATAGTAAGGCCTTTGTTCCTTCTGTTAAATATAAAAAAGACAGTCTTTTTACTAAAAACTTGTCTGTTAATTTAGCAGCATCTTACAGTATCGTAAATAGCCGATCTGTAGATACGTCTTCTTACAGATACAAATGGGATGGAAGCCGTACTATAGAAAACTTAAACAGTGGGGGAGAAATAACCCGTGAAAAAACACTTTATGTTTATGACAATCATTCGCTTCAGACAAATACCAATTTTAAATATGATTTAAATGAACAGCAGTATTTTGTGTTGAATCACTCTCTTGTTGATTTAACGCGTAAAGAAGACGATGAGTACAGAACAATTACTAAACCTGGTTCTCCTACTTTAAATAAAAACATTTTAGGTCTTTCTTATAATCTGGCAGCATTTGATCGAAAATTATCTTTTATAGCTTTTACTAAAAAATACTTCTTAAAAAGCAGTATGATGGTCGTAAAAGATGACTATGCAGAAACCAAGCAATACGACGTCTTAAAAAATTCATTTGATGATTTGGGTTATGGATCAGCTTTAGGTTATTTTATTACGGGCGACATACAGGTAAAAGCATCTTATGAACATGCTTTTCGTTTACCTGCAGCCGAAGAAATGTTAGGTGATGGTTTGCTTGTTTTGCCAACACCGGGATTAAAACCAGAGTCCAGTGATAATTTTAATGCAGGATTTGCTTTTAAGAAAGCATATGAAAAACACTCGTTTGGCTTTCAGGGGAATTTTATTTATAGAAATGCAAAAGATTACATACGAATAAAAGCACAAGGAGCTCAATCTCAGTTTGAAAACATTGCAGACGTAAGAGTTACCGGTTTCGACGGCGCTTTTCAATATGGTTATATGAACTGGTTGACTTTTGAAATAAACGCTACGCATCAAAAAACTATTGATACCAGAAAATTTGATCCGGCGGGATCTAATATCCCAAATGCTTTAAAAGGTGCTCAAATAGCAAATGAACCAATTTTTTATGGTAATGCTAATTTAGGGTTCAACTTTAGAAAAATCAGAACTTCTGATGATAATCTAACGGTTAATTTATTCTCTAACTATATAGCTGAATACTATTTAGTATCAACAAAAAACGGATCGCCAGACAGTAGAAGAACAATACCGGAACAATTTACACAAAGTATTGCTACGGCTTATGTGTTTGGGCAAGGAAAATACAATGTGGGTTTAGAATGCAATAATATTACCGACACAAAAGTATATGACTACTTCAAAGTACAAAAACCAGGAAGGTCATTTACAATCAAATTCAGATACTTTATAAACTAATTAATAATTTTTTAAATTTAAAACAATGATAACCAGAACTAAAACACTTTTAGCTTTATTCATACTATCAGCAGTTACATTTTCATGTAGCAATGATGATTCAGCACCTGTAGAAGATCCGGCTGACGTAAGTTATGTACTTGCCTACCAAACAACTGATTTTGACACCTACATTTGGCAGTTTGAATCTACAGATGAACTTTTGACCGGAACAATCAATATGGTTGGAAAAGGAATCGAGCAACCAGCGAGTGCAGGTGTACCTGTAGCGAATACATTTTTTGCCCTTTCTGGAGAAAATGAAGGTTCTGTTGGTTATTTCCTAAATACTGATGGTAAATTAGCAACAAGTAATCATGTTTTTACAGGAGATACTTATGCTTACGGAACTACAGATGATAATAAATTAATTTTGGTAAATTCTCCTTGGGATGCCAGTTCAACACAAAACGAATTAATTTTATATGATCCGGCTACAACAAGTATTACAAATCGTGTATTTGATGATTTCGTTTTACCTAACGGGCATTTTTTATGGCCTACAAGTGTAAATGTATCAGGAAACAGAGTTTTTGTATCTACATTTGAGCGTGATGCCAACTGGAAATTGTATCAGGAAAATGCAGTTGTAAAAGTTTATGAATATCCTTCTTTAAAATATGTAAAAACTATTACAGATACTCGTACAACCGCTATTGGGCAATATTATACTAATACAGGAATGGTTCAGACAGAATCTGGAGACATTTATACATTCTCTTCAAATTCACGTACGGCAGGTTATACTGCAACAGCTTCTCACTCTGGAGTTCTTAGAATTAAAAAAGGACAATCAGAATTTGATACTACTTATTTCCTAGATATGGAAGTAAGCAGTCTTAAAGGAAAAGTTGTATCTGCTTATCCTGTAGGAGGCGAAAAAGTATTAATCAATTACATTCCTTCGGATATTGATGCGGCACAAGGAAACTGGAGTTTCTTAAACTATGGTACCTTCAAATTTAAATCTGCTATAGTAGATCTTAGTACAAAAGCAATTACGGCAGTTACAGGATTGCCTGATCATGCGGGAGATAACTATTATGGTTTTGGAAGTGCTTTTACAGAAAACGGAAAAACATACAAAAGTTTTGTAACAAACGATGAAGGACGTGTTTACCAAATCGATGTTAACTCAGGTGTTGCTGTAAAAGGAGCTCTTATTACCGGAGGTGTAAACTTACCTGCAATTACAAAATTAACGAAGAAAAAATAAGAAGATAACTTCTGATTTTTCTATCAAAAACTACCATATAGTCAGTGCTGTTAAGACGCTGATTATATGGTTTTTTAATAACAGCTGGATTTGTCAGCACGCCATTAATTCGAAATAAATATGAGCCTAATCAAAAAACAAAATCCCAAACCTCCAAACAAACAAAAATCACGTTTTAGTAAAATCAATGCCTGGCTGCATTTATGGCTTGGACTTGCTTCTGGGATAATTGTATTTATCATGGGAATTACAGGCTGTCTTTTGGTTTTTGAACAAGAGATCAAAACGTTGACAGCACCGTATTTGAACGTCGAAGCACAAAGTCCGGATAAATTATTGCCACCTTCTCAAATTTACGCAGCTGTTCATAAAGCATTACCCAATAAAGAAATTCACGGTGTTTGGTATAATGGTTTAGATAAATCAATTAAAGTCGATATCGAATCGGATTCGTTGATTTATGTAAATCCGTATAATGGTAAAATTACCGGAATGGTACATCATGAAGATTTCTTTCATTTTATGGATGAAGGTCATCGCAATCTTTGGCTGGATCGCGAGATTGGTTCACAAATAACGGCTTGGGCAACTTTTATTTTCTTCTTTTTACTGATAAGCGGACTTATACTCTGGTTTCCTAAAAAATGGAATAAGACGACAAAAAACGCAAGTTTTAAAATAAAATGGGATGCGAAGTTCAAACGTCTCAATTATGATTTGCATAATGTCATGGGCTTTTATACGCTTATTTTAGCAATGCTTATTGCTTTTACAGGAATGTTAATGAGTTTTCACTGGTTACGCGAAAGCACATACTGGATAAGCGGCGGCTGGGCAGATGAAAAAGACAAAAAAGAACAAGTTGTATCGATCAAGGATACTTTATCTAAACCGCAATTAGAGAAGTTGGCTGCTGCCGATTTTATCTGGAAAAAGGTTCGTAGAGAAATTGCAAAGGAAAATAAAGAAGCCGTTATTATTCATTTTCCTGATGATCCCAAAGAAGATTTTTATGCCTGTACAGATATGAATAAGGGAGTTTGGAGAGATTTATACTTTGATTCTAAATCACTTGAATTACTTTCTAAATCTCAAAACTATATCAATGACGAACGTTTTTCAAAATGGTTAATGCGATCTAATTATAGTCTTCATATTGGCGCAATAGGAGGATTGCCTACAAAGATCATTTATTTTACAGCCAGTTTAATATGCGCCAGTTTACCCATTACTGGATTTTATATCTGGTGGGGAAGAAAGAAAAAGCAAAAAACGAGAGTTTAAAACCTCGTTTAATTTTACTCATTTATTATTAGTTAGTTTCTTAAAGTCTTTTGTGAGAAGTAATATTCTTCAAAAGACTTTTTCGTTTTTAAAAACTAAAGAAAGACTTCTAAATTATTACGTTTGTGAAACTGAGTGAAACTCAATTGTCAGACTGAGCGAAGTAAAAGTCCCGTATGCTGAATCACTTTTCTGGACTTCGACTTCGCTTAGTCTGACATATGCTCAGTCTGACATTGTATAAACATTAGAATAAAATAAAAGACAGCGTAAATCTGTTTAAATCTGTGTTATCCGCGTGCAATTCAACCAAAAACAGAAAGAGCCTGCTAACTACAAACAGACTCTTTTCCATCAAAAAAAAAACAAAAAACAAGGAAACTAAAGATCCAAATATTATATTCTATACGTAAAGGCTATGGTGGCAATTCGGTTATCAAGATCATATCTTTTATTGATACTGGTTTGAGCAATAACTGAATTGATCTGGAAATTATTAGTATTGAAAATATCAGTAACATTCAGTTTGATATTCCCTTTTTTAGCAAGCACTTGTTTCGATATTCCGATACTAAAATCAAAGAAAGCATCTCGTTCATAAATACCAAGATTTGATTTAGATTGGTATTGCGCATTTGCTTCGGCCTTCCAGCTTTCGGTTATTGTAAAGGAGTTTTGAACACTTAAATTCAAAGTAACAATTGGATCAATTTTGTCAGCATTCACAACATTTCCCATAAATTTATTTTCGAAAATATTAAAAAGCGTATTTACAGACCACCATTTATAAATTTCATTTGTATTGGTAATGTTTGCTCCGTAATTGTATGATTTGTCAACATTAATCTGTGAAGTTACTGTTGTATTATTGTCAGGATTATAGACGTAGACTTCCGTAAAAACATCTTTGGTTTTGCTGAAATATAACGAAGCCATAAAAGCACTTTTCCACGAATATCCAATTTCTGCAGAATGTGTGATTTCAGGAACTAAATTTGGATTTCCCTGAGAGTAATTAAAAGAGTCATCATAAAAGCGGAACGGATTTAAATCGAACTGACTTGGCCTGTTGATTCTTTTACTATATGAGGCGTGTAAGGAGTGATTGCTGCTCAATTCATATTTCATAGAAACACTTGGAAACCATTTTAAATAATCATCTTTATGCTCTTCGTTTAAGGTTTTCTGCAAAATGTTTATCGCCGTATATTCGGAACGTAAACCACCCTGAATATTTAATTTTTCCAGTTGATATTTATAGTTGGCATAAGCAGCATAAATTTGCTCTTTGTACTCAAAATGATTCGTCGAGTTCCCGTCAACAATCCACTGGTTA
Source organism: Flavobacterium sp. Leaf82 (assembly GCF_001422725.1). Taxonomy (GTDB): domain Bacteria; phylum Bacteroidota; class Bacteroidia; order Flavobacteriales; family Flavobacteriaceae; genus Flavobacterium. The sequence goes on from NZ_LMMA01000001.1 coordinate 602,256, forward strand.
TTATCATTATATTCATAAACCGATGGATTATCATTGTTTTTTAGACTGGCTTTAAATCCCCACTCAATAGATTGTTTTTCTTTTAATGGGTTTGTGAAATCAACTTTTCCGGTAAAAACCCTTAATTGAGACGGGATAAAACCTCTTCTGTCATTGATGTTATTTGTACTTAAAGGATCTATATTTCGGGCACTTTGAAACTGATTCGATCTGAATTTTGAAGTCTCGTATTCAAAGTCAAAAGACATATTTTTTCCCTCTGTATTAAATTTATGAACGCCGGAAAGAGCATAGGTATAATCATTCCAGTTCTCTTTGCTATCATTGTAGGTAAAAGCATCAAATTGCACCTGATCTAAAGCATTAAGTAAGGTATTTCTACCGTTGGCAATATTTTGATAGCGACCAATTTTTGCATCAACATAAAGCTCTAAATTAGTTTTGGGAGAAACCTCATAAGTTGTTCCTATCTTAAAATTATTAGATGTCAATGGTTCATCAGTAGTTGCCGTTTGATGATTTTTTGTAGAAATGGTTTGACGTGTTGCATCTGTATATTGATTTTGATCAAATTCTTTACGCTCTTCTTCGCCTCTAAAAGTATAACTGTAGTTTCCGTAAACCCCAAACTTTTCTTTGTTGTAACTTAAGTTTACACCAGAGTTGGTCCTGTTTTTTCTACCTCTGGCATAGTTTGTAAAAATAGTTCCTTTAAGTCCGCCTGCATTTGGTTTTTTTAAAACAATATTAATAATTCCGGCTTTTCCGGTTGCATCATATTTAGAAGATGGATTTGTGATTACTTCTATTTGTTTGATATTAGATGAGGTTGTCGATTTTAAATAATTCGCCAGTTCTTTTTGCGAAAGCTGGGTTAGTTTTCCATTAATCATAACGCCAACACCTTGTTGTCCTCTAATAGACAATTCGCCGTCCTGAGAAACAACAACTCCCGGAGCACGCGATAAAACATCTAAAGCAGTTCCACCTTCAGAAACAATACTGTTTTCGACATTAAAAACCAATCTGTCTGATTTTTGAGTATATAAAACTTTCTTTTTTGTGATTACTATCTCATCTAAAACATTGATAGAAGTTTCGACAATACTGTCGGTTTCTTTTTCAGTCTGCGAATACCCGTAGACCGAAAATGCAAGCATAATAGATGTTATAAAATTCTTCATGATATTTGGATTTGATTTTTTTTGGAGTGGAGGATTTAACTTAAAACAGAATTCTAACTTATTAAGATGCTGAATTTTATTTTAAAACAATATTTTCCAGTTTATCAGAAAGTCTTTTTCGAAGAAGTAAAAAGCGGTTTAATAGCTTAGAAAGATAGAGTTTGATAATGCTTAGTGCGGAAAACATTGCAATGGTATTTGAAGTTTCAGTTTTCAAATATAACACTATTTATATCAAGTCTAAATAAAAATAGTTAAAAATTACAAAGAGAAATTATAACGAATTGATAATTAACCTTTCGCGATTTAGTAAAAAATAGAAAATTGAATATTAAAGCAAGATTTTGAAGTTAAAACTCAAAGAAGGCAAGGTTTGCATTTCCAAAAGAAATAAAGGTATTAAATAAAAAAACCAATTCTTTCCAGAGAAACGAATTGGTTTTTTTATTGAGACTATAAACTGAGACTGTAAACTTATTTAGTAATTTCTCTAAAAACAGCTTCCAGATTTTTATTCTTTTGGTTTAACTGTAATGTCTTTAAACCATTTTCGTTGGCAAAATCAAAAATTGCCGGACGCATATCTTTTTCAGCAACAAAAGTTAATTCCCAAGTCATATCATGAATGTTTCTATAAGAAGTAATGTTTTCAAGTCTTGCTAAAAGTTGTTCTTCGATTTGATAGTCAAATTCTACCTCGATTACTTGTTCTTTATCTTCAGATACCAAATGGTCTAATTTTTTGTCAGCAACAATTTGCCCTTTGTCAATAATTATGACACGATCACAAATTGCTTCTACTTCCTGCATAATGTGAGTCGATAAAAAGACCGTTTTATCTTTCCCTACATTTTTAATTACATTTCGAATTTCCATTAACTGGTTAGGATCCAATCCGGTAGTTGGTTCATCCAGAATCAAAACATCAGGATTGTGCAATAAAGCATTCGCAAGTCCCACACGCTGGCGATAACCTTTCGACAACTGTCCAATTTTTTTATGACTTTCCGGTGTCAGTCCTGTCAGTTGGATAACTTCTTCAATTCTTGATTTGGCAACCTTATAAACATCGGCATTAAAAGCCAAATACTCACGAACATACAAATCCAAATACAACGGATTATGCTCCGGTAAATAACCAATAGAACGTTGTACTGATTTTGCATTTGTCATGACATCGTGACTATTTACAAGGGCTGAGCCACTATCTGCCAATAAATATGTGGTCAAAATTTTCATCAAAGTAGATTTTCCTGCTCCGTTTGGACCAAGAAATCCAACGATTTCTCCTTTTTGAATAGAGAAAGAAATTGAATTTAGAGCTTTTTGAGTTCCGTAACTTTTTGATATGTTGTTTACTTCTATCGACATGACTATTTATTTGTTACAAAAGTAAACAGAAATAAGCTTGATAACTAAATTTTTTATCTTTTAAGAAATCATAAAAAAAACTTAAAAGCCAGTAGCTACGGCACCGTTATTGTTAAAGGAGTATTAAATTAAAAAATAATTTATAATGAAAAAAATTTTACTTATTCTTGCTTTAGCTACTTTTGGCTTTGCAAATGCACAAAAAGGAACAATCTTAGTTGGTGGTAACATCGCATTTACTTCTGAAAAATCTGAATTTAGATTTAGTGAAGAAAAAACAAATACATTTAGCTTTTCTCCTAAAGTTGGTTACCAATTTACTGATAACTGGACTATTGGTGGTGAATTTACAGTAGCATCTTCTAATGTTGATAACGGAACTATCGAAGAAAAAACTAATGCATTCAAATTAGGAGCATTTGCACGTTACTCTGTGCCATTAAGCCAGACTTTTGCTGTTTTTGCTGATATGGGTGTAGGTTTTCAAAACCAAAAATATAAAGAGTACGGTCCTGGAAATGCTTACGCAAAATCTACTGCAGATGGTATGTATATTGGTGTAACTCCAGCTCTTTTTATCAACATGAAAAAAGGTTTTGGTCTTAACTTCAGTATTGGTGGTTTAGGATACGAAACATTAAGTTATGATAATAACGGTGCTGATTACAGTAAATTCTACTTCAATTTTGGACAAACACTTAACATTGGAATTTCTAAAAACTTCTAATCTTAGTTTATATTCAATTTCAGAAAAGCATCAGCCGGGGCTGATGCTTTTTTTGTTTTAGTATTGATAGTTCAGTAAAAGGCTGGGTGATCTTTGCTTAATTTACCTGAATCTTAAAAGAAATTGTATCATTAATAACTGTTTTTTCTTTATCATTAAACTCATATTTAACAACAGCTCTTATTGTATTAATTCCTTTTTTGATTAATACTTCTTTTACTTCAATACCTGTTTGAGATGTTTTTTTGAATGTTCGTTTCGCTTTTGAGTTATCTATATCTAAATTTTCAATCTTAATATTACGTTTGGCATTAGGAATATTAGCTATTAAATATTGCTGTTTTAAAGTATCTCCAACTTTAAGATGTTGCTCAATTTTTGTTTTAAACTCTTCTGGATTTGCGATTTTATATTGATAAATTTCTATTATCGGTAACCCTTCGTAGCTTTTTATATTTCCAAGTTCATCATAACGAATTAAGAAATCAAGGATTCCAAAATCATCGTACATGAGGTATTTTATAACCTTGCCATTTGGATAATTATAAATGCTTTCTTCTGTAATCTTACTATTTTTTCTGTAATGAATTGATTCTATAATACCATTATCAAAGTAATAAATGCTTTTTCCTTTTATGTGTCCATTCACAAAATTCCCTTCAGCTATTTTTTTTCCTTTTTTATTATATTGAGTAAACTTACCCTCAAAAATAGTGTCTCCATTTCTAATAATATATTCAGATATATCTGTTTGTTTTGTATCAGGATAATATTCTTTTAAGGAATATACTTTTTCATCTTTAAAATAAAAACACACCAATAGCCAACTAATTACTATAATAGCTAATATTAATATTATTTTGTGTTTTTTATTCATTCTCTTTTCTAGTTAGATCATTTTAATTCACGTCAACTTCGAAAGAAATTGTATCCTTAAGTGTTGGAGTAATTTTATCCTCAAATTCGTATTTAACGATTGCTATAATTTTGTTTTTCCCCTTTTTTGTTATAATTTCTTCTACATCAATTCCTATTGGTGGTTTCTTTGTGATAATTCTTTTAACTTTTTCATTGTCAATACTTGTATTTTGTATTTTAAGACTACGTTTTGCTTTTGGGATATTTGCTAATAAATATTTATATTTTAATGTATCGCCGACTTTTAAGACTTGCTCATTTTTAATATTGTGTTGCTTATTATGAGTTAATTTACGTTGATACACTTCTAACATTGGATAACCACTATACTTTTTTACACCTTTTTCATCATAGCTGATAATAAAAGAAGATTTACCAAAATCATCATAAATAGCATATTTTTCAAGTAAGCCTTTAGGATTATAAAAAAAGCTTTCTTCAGTGATTTTGCTATTTTTTCTGTAATGAACACATTCTATTTTGCCACTATCATAGTAGTATGAGCAAATACCATTTGGTTCATTATTTAAAAATTGTCCTTCTGCTATTTTAATTCCCTTCTCGTTATAATTAATAAATTTTCCATTAAAAATTGTATCTCCATTTCTAAGAACATATTCATTTGTGCCTAATAATTTTCCCTCTGGGCTATATTCTTTTAAAACATGATTTTTTTTATCTTTAAAATAGAAAAACACTACTAAACTTAGTATTATAATAGTTAACAGTAATATTATTTTGTGCCTTTTATTCATTATACTTTTCTAAATCAATCATTTTAATTTACATTTATATCAAAAGAAATTGTTCTATTAAGAGTTGGAGTGACTTTGTCTTTAAATTTATATTGAGCTACTATTTCGATTCTATTAAGTCCTTTTTGAGTTAAAACTTCCTCAATAATTATTTCTGTTGGTTCTTTACTTTTTATAATTCGTTTAGCTTTTGAGTTATCAATACCAATATTTTCTATTTTAAAAGTTCTTTTAGTATGGGGTATATTAGCAAGTAAATAATAATGTTTTATAACATCCCCGACATTTAGAGTATCTCCTTTTTTAATTTTATACTGTTTTTTATTTACAATTTTATACAGACCTATAGGCAAAATTGAATAACCTTCGTATCTTTTAACTTCAGCTTTCTCATCAAACTTAATGAGGAAGCGAGTGTTACCAAGACTATCACACATAATGTATTTATAAACTAAGCCATTTTGGTTGTAGTAAGTACTTTCCAAATTAATTTTACTGTTTTTTCGATAAAAAACGGATTCTATTTTACCACTATCATAATAGTATGAGCAAATACCATTTGGCTCATTATTTAAAAATTGTCCTTCAGATGTTTTTATGCCTTTTTCACTGTAATTTATAAATTTGCCTTGTAAAATTGTATCTCCCTTTATAATTACATATTCATTTGTTCCTAATAACTTTCCCTCTGGACTATATTCTTTTAAAACATGAATTTTTTTATCATTAGAAAAAATATTGAATAATATCATTACTGTAACTGTAATAAATAGTATGGCAAATGTTATTTTATATTTCTTTTTCATTATTTCTTTTTTTTACTTTTTTGTTGTGCTTCATAAATGTCGCGTCTTGTTTGTGTATACATTTCTGTTTGTGGGTTATATTCAGTAATATATTCACTCGAATTTACTTTTTTTTCTTTTTTTGCACTTTGTTGGTTCATGCCATCTTTAATCGTTTTAGCAGCATTCGCAGCATTATCAGTAGCATTTACAAGATCTTCAGCTTTGTCTTCCTTTGTTGGTTTTCCTCCGTTTGTTCCTTTTCCTTTTGGCTTATTACCTTTTACTTCAAATCCCAATATTATGATAAGCGCTTCAAATGCACCTCCAAAATCAATCCAGGTAACATTTCTTCCGCCTTTAGGTAATGCGCCTGGATTTTGAAAACTTCCTCCGTCAGAAAATGCAGTTCCTCCATTAAAAAATGATGCCTTTGTTTTTTTAAGATTATAAAGAACTTCTCCGTTATAATATATTTTTTTGGTCTCTCCATCTAATAATATTCTGTTACCGTTACCAAAGGTTTTTCCCCAGCTGTGTCCTAAATTAGAATAGTGGTCAATTTCAGCTTTTCCGTCAAGCCAAATTATTTCTCCTGTTATTTTATTTCTATACCAATCAAATGGAGTTCGTCCGTAGAAATCAACCAAACGCAATAGATCACTGTTATAAGCTGCATAAGATGTATATTGTCCGAGGTCGTCATCTTTCGTAAAATTACTATAATTACTAAAATCATTAAAATTTTTAAACATGGCTTGTATTTTTTATAAGTTATTACTTATTTTTTTTAGCAATAGTAATTATGAAATAATTCTTACACAATGTTACTTGAGATATTAACACAATTGATATTCAATAAAAAAGAGACCCTGAAGTCTCTTTTTGTAATTAATTTATATCTTATAAATGTTGTTTTTCTTTTATGAAATTTTCTAAATATTCAATTTTATCTTTATCTGCTTGTAATAAACGTTCGTAAAGCTTTTTGTTTTCGTCGTAAGCTTCAATTAATTTATCAAGAGGATTAAAGTTGCAAATATTTTGAGCACCTATTGGTCCCTGATTAATACTATTATCGTTAAAACTGTTGAAATAATTTATTACTCCTTCATCACTATAATTTTTAATTGCTTCAATAGAAACACCTAAAACTTCAGCAATTGCATTTAGTTTTTCGTCATCAACATTTTCGCTTCCTTCAATGTTAGAAACAGATTGCTGGCTTACACCAATTGCAATTGCAAGTGCTTCTTGTTTCATTCCTCGAAGCTCTCTGATTCGGCTAATGTTTCCTTTGGATGAATTTGAGCTATTAAGTAAAATCAATCAATTGCTTATTACAGATTCGCAAAATCCTGTTATTAATGTGAGAAGTTTTTAATTTGTCTGTTTTGTTTTCTTTTAAAAGTCTTTTGAAAACAAAATTTCTAGATTAGCCCCGATAGAAGCGATATCCTTTTTCTGTCTGCCGTGGCGGAAGAAAAAGATTTAGCGGATAGCGGGACAAAAGGTGTTTTGAAAACTGAATTTTATGCTTCAAAAGAAATTCCAAAAGAAGCAAACCCCAAAACATAAAAATGCCAACAAAGTGAAGTCGAAACTAATTCATAACTACAAGAACTTCGACCTCACCAGTTGACATAAAAGATATCGTTGCACTTCCTGAAATTATAGAATGCTATAATATTGCCGGTGATTATGATTTTATGCTTCTCTGGAGTTTTAATTTTTTTTGCCACGAATTTCACCAATTTTCACGAATTAATTTAAGCACAATGATTTGTGTAAATTTGTGAAATTCGTGGCGAACAAACCGTTTAATCTTTAAATCAAAATTAATGCGAAGCCTAATTTTATTGAATATTATCCTAAAATAAAATGTATTTTTGACCTTTTAGATCCTTAATCTAAAAGCTACAATCACAAATCTAAAATTAAATGAACTGGGAACAACTTTTATCACTAAAACGCCAAGGCGATACGAGCAAGAGATTACGTGTAGAACAAGATGATACGCGATTGGGTTTTGAGGTTGATTATGATAGGATTATCTTTTCGGCAGCATTTAGATCATTACAGGATAAAACACAGGTTATTCCGCTTTCTAAAACAGATTTTGTGCATACCAGACTTACGCATAGTTTAGAAGTTTCGGTTGTTGGTCGTTCGTTAGGTCGTTTAGTAGGTAAAAAAATTATAGAAAAATATCCGCATCTAAAAGAAGTTCACGGTTATCATATGAATGATTTTGGAGCCATTGTCGCTGCGGCTTCTTTGGCGCACGATATTGGTAATCCGCCCTTTGGACATTCTGGCGAAAAAGCCATTGGAGAATATTTTTCGATAGGAAAAGGATTAAAATATAAAGATCACTTAACCGCAAAACAATGGCAGGATTTAATTGATTTTGAAGGTAATGCAAACGGATTTTCGGTACTTACAGCGAGTCGTCCGGGAATCGAAGGCGGACTTCGAATTTCATACGCAACTTTAGGTGCTTTTATGAAATATCCAAAAGAGAGTTTGCCAAAAAGACCAACAAATGATATTGCAGATAAAAAATACGGTTTCTTTCAGACTGATAAAACGTTTTTTGAAGAAGTAGCAAAAGATATGGGAATGATCGCCAATAAATCAGGAGATGATATTGGTTACGAAAGACATCCTTTAGCCTATCTTGTTGAAGCTGCAGATGATATTTGCTATACAATTATAGATTTTGAGGACGGAATAAATTTAGGTCTTGTATCCGAAGATTATGCTTTAGAATATCTTATTAAGCTGGTAAAAGATAATATTGGCGTTTCTAAATATAAATTATTAGAAACAAAAGAAGACAGAATTAGTTATTTGCGTGCTTTGGCAATTGGCGCTTTAATTAATGATGCTGTTGACGTTTTTATTGAAAATGAAGAAGCTATTCTGGCAGGAAAATTTCCTTTTGCTTTAACAGATAAGAGTAAATATAAAGCACAGATGAATGATATCATCAATTTAAGTGTTGAAAAAATCTATCAAAGCCGTGAAGTTATTGAGAAAGAAATTGTGGGTTATGAAATCATCCAGACTTTATTAGACAAATTTATAACTGCGTTTAATAATAAAAATGAAGGAACGGCATCAAACTACGATAAGTTAATTTTGAAAATGTTGCCGGAAAAGCATCAATTAGAAAAAGAAAATTTATACGAACGTTTACTTCATATTTGTCATTATGTTTCGTTACTAACAGACGGAAATGCATTAGAATTATTTGAAACAATCAACGGAAGAAAGAAAAACTAATTTGGGTTTTCTGAATAAAAAAATAACACATAAAAACATTGTTTCTATGTGTTATTTTTTTGCTCCTATCGAGCCAAAATATATTTTTGTTATTGGAAAGCGTAAACCAAACCTACACCTAAAACTTGTCTTAATTGCGCTCTTGGTCCGTCATTTACCTGAGACGTTGAGCCGGTAACCGGGTCAACAACATCTACTTTTGTTTTGATATCATCATCATAAACCAGATGAATCCCAATATTTGCTTTTACATAAGCATTTACGACCAGATCTAAACGAGTATCATAATCAACATCGACATTACCAAACTTATTCAGGTAATCTGTATATAAACTTAACCTGTTTTCGTAGAAAATGTTCTTATAAATCTCACTTTTCATGTATCCGGTTAACAAAATACCAAATTCGGCCTTTACTTTCTGTCCGTTTTCAACTATAATTTGATTAGTTGGATCTAAAGGATCAGTCATATAAACCGCTTTTTTAACACCAAAAGATCCCTGATCTGCTAAGGTTTGATCTAAAACCAAAGTAGTTTTTAACGTAATAGGAGAGAAATAAAATGTTTGATTTTTCTTTTTATCAGAGTATTCAGCTCCCGCTCCTAAAAACACATATGCCGGAGCAAAAGGTTTAGAAATCGCAATATCTCTGTTAGGATAATTATAACCGTCTGTAAATTGTGTATTGAAGTTGAATTTCGCCGAATAATACCAATTTGAGAGCGAATCTTTCCTGAATCCGTAAGTAGAATTCAGCAAAACAGCATCATCTGTTTTTCTAAGTTCAGTACCATCTTGCTTATTTAAACCATATTTTACAATAAGTTCATTTACCCATTTATGATTTCCTTTGATAAAAGTTCTTGTAAATTCGCCTTTAAACAAACCTGAAATCGAACTTGTTCCCCCGGCACTCCAATTGACAAAAGCAATTTCTGAAATGTCAAAACCTACCTGGTTTTTCTTAGTCCAGTTAGAAGGCGGTGGAGGTAATTCGTTTGGTGCTAACGTCGTTTGTATAATTTGGGCAAAGTTATGTGAGGTACACAAAAGCAATAGAAGCAAAAGGGTAGAACGCAATAAATTCATTATGATTTCAGTTTTTTTGGTAGTGCAAAATAATTATTTTGTATCGTTTGAAAAAAGATTTACCAAACTTTTAACGTCAATGTTGCATAATTGTTGTAACTGACTTACCGTTCCATGTTCAATAAACAGGTCTGGAACACCCAAAATTCTTACTTTATTTTTAAAATTATTTAACGCTGCAAACTCTAAAATGGCGCTTCCAAAACCGCCATTTATGGTTCCGTCTTCGATCGTTATTATACTTTCAAATTTAGAAAATATGCCGCTTAATAATTTGATATCTAATGGTTTAATAAAAGAAAAGTCGTAATGTGCAATCGCTTCAGGATTATGAGATTCTGCGATTGCTAAAGTCACATTATTACCAATAGTTCCGGTAGATAAAACAGCAGTCTTTGTTCCGGATTTTAGGCACTTTCCTTCACCAATAATTATTTTATCATAATGTCCGAAATTTTCTACTTCCCATTTTGGCAGAACGCCGCGACCTCTTGGATATCGAATCGCGATTGGGTGATTTAATCCTAATTGAGCCGTATATAAAATGTTTTGTAAGGCAATTTCGTTGATTGGTGCATAAATAATCATATTAGGAATTGCCCGCAAATAAGCAATGTCAAAAACGCCATGATGCGTTGCACCGTCTTCGCCAACTAAACCAGCTCTGTCTAAACAAAAAATAACGGGTAAATTTTGCAGCGCCACATCATGTATAACCTGATCATAGGCACGTTGCAAAAAAGTCGAATAAATGTTGCAGTACACGATCATGCCTTGCGTTGCCATTCCGGCAGCAAGTGTTACAGCGTGTTGTTCAGCAATACCAACATCAAAAGCACGTTCCGGAATTTCATCCATCATGAATTTTAATGAACTTCCAGATGGCATTGCGGGTGTAATACCAATGATTTTATCGTTCTTTCTGGCTAAATCTAATATGGTTAACCCAAAGACATCCTGATATTTAGGAGGTGAATTTTCTTCAGATTTTAAAATAATTTCTCCGGTTGAAGCATCAAATTTCCCAGGTGCATGATATTTTACCTGATTTTCTTCAGCCTGTTGCAATCCTTTTCCTTTTGTGGTGACAATATGAAGGAATTTAGGACCTTTTATATCTTTTAAACGTTTTAATTCTTTTATTAAAGCAAAAATATCATTACCGTCGATTGGACCTGAATAATCAAAATTCAGAGATTTGATCATATTATTCTTCTTCGGATTTTTACCTTCTTTTACAGCAGTAAGATATTTTTTTAGAGCACCAACACTAGGGTCAATTCCAATAGCATTATCATTTAGAATAACCAATAAGTTGGCATCTGTAACTCCGGCATGATTTAAACCTTCAAATGCCATTCCGGAAGCAATCGATGCATCGCCAATAACTGCAATATGTTGTTTGTCGAAATCACCTTTTAACTGAGATGCAATTGCCATTCCCAGTGCGGCAGAAATAGAAGTAGATGAATGACCAACGCCAAAAGTATCATAAATACTTTCGCTTCTTTTTGGGAAACCAGAGATACCATCGATTTGCCTGTTGGTATGAAATATTTCTCTTCTTTCGGTCAGGATTTTATGTCCGTAAGCCTGATGTCCAACATCCCAAACCAATAAATCTTCAGGAGTATTAAAAACATAATGCAAAGCAATCGTCAATTCGATTACGCCTAAACTCGAACCTAAATGCCCTTCCTTGACAGAAACAACATCTATAATAAACTGACGTAATTCTTGGGCAATTTGAGGAAGTTGCGCTTCTGAAAATGAGCGTATATCTGTTGGATTGTATATGTTTGAAAGTAAATTGCTTTTCATTGTAAGGTAAAAAGCAAATTTACGGTTTTAAATTTAATTATCGTTTTTTAGAATAAAGAGCTAAATTAAATCTCAATATGAAACTTTAGAAAATGATATAATAAAAATGAGGCAATTATTCGTGCTAATCGCCTCAAAAAATAACTATATTTGAGGCAATTAATTTAATTAATTGCCTCATGAAATACAATTGGCAACTATCAGATTGGCAAAAATTCGTATATGATGATTCTGTAATTGATTCATTATGTATTGAATTTGCATTTGAAACCGGAGAAGTAAAAGGACTTGTAGATTCTTTATCTGCTAAAATTAAGCAAGAAACTATTTTGCAATTTATGATTTCGGAGGCTATTAAAACTTCTGAAATCGAAGGCGAATTTTTAAGTCGACAGGATATTATGTCTTCGATTAAAAAAAATTTAGGTATAGGCGAAGTCGTAGATAAGATCAGGGACAAAAATGCCATAGGAGTTGGAAAGCTGATGGTAGTGGTCAGAAATTCTTATTCAGATAGATTAACTGAATTGATAATAAAACAATGGCACTATATTCTAATGGAATATTCAAAACGCATTCTTCCGGGTTATTATAGAGCTGGAGAAGAACCCATGCAAATTGTTTCAGGTTCTTATGGTAGAGAAATTATTCATTTTGAAGCCCCACCGTCAAAACAAGTTTCTGTCGAAATGAAGAAATTTATTAAATGGTACAATGATTTTGAAGTTAAAGCTACAGATATAAAAAAAGCATTAATTAAAACTTCGATAGCTCATCTATATTTTGAGAGTATTCATCCTTTTGAAGATGGAAATGGTAGAATTGGCAGAGCTATTGCTGAAAAATGCCTTTCAGAATCTTTGAATAGACCCGTTTTAATGAGTATTTCAAGTACTATTGAACAAAATAAAAAAAAGTATTATCAATCTTTAAAACAAGCACAGCGAACCCTTGAAATTACGGATTGGATTCTTTATTTTTCTACTTTGATTCTGGAATCTCAAAAGAATGCCAAACAGATTGTACTTTTTACATTGAACAAAACCAGATTTATAGATCAGTTTAAAAATATCATGAATGAAAGACAGATAAAAGTCGTTTTGAAAATGTTTGAAAATGGTGTTTCTGGTTTTATAGGCGGAATGACAGCAATAAAATATATTTCTATTACTAAAACTTCAAGGGCAACAGCAACAAGAGATTTGCAGGATTTAGCAGAAAAAAGTATTTTGATATCGAAAGGAGAGGGTAGAAGTCGATCTTATGATTTAAACTTGGCAGTAGAAGATGAAAATTAATATTTTATTGGTAGTATCTTATTTTTAAGCCAAAGAAAATTACAAAAACCTTATTTTTGCAACTATGATAAATCCTTTCACCGACGAATATTTTATGAAAAAAGCTTTGCAGGAAGCTGAAATAGCTTTTGAGAAAGGTGAAATTCCTGTTGGAGCCATAATTGTTGTTGCTGATAGAGTAATTGCAAGCAGTCATAATTTAACCGAATTATTAAATGATGTTACGGCCCATGCCGAAATGCAGTCAATAACAGCTGCTGCAAACTTTCTAGGCGGAAAATATTTGAAGGATTGTACCCTTTATGTTACACTCGAACCTTGCCAAATGTGTGCAGGAGCTTTGTATTGGAGTCAGATTTCGAAAATTGTTTTTGGCGCCCGAGACGAACAACGCGGTTTTATGACAATGGGAACAAAATTGCATCCCAAAACAACAGTAGTTTCTGGAATTATGGCAAATGAAGCTGCAGATTTGATGAAACGTTTTTTTGTTGAGAGACGTAAATAATGACTCAGATAGCATGACAGATTTTTCAGTAATAAAAAAGCTTTTTGGTGTAACTGAACCTAACGGTTTTACCGAAAATGAAATTCAGGTTGTAAAAGATATTTTTGGAGAACTCCCTAAAGTATTTACGGATTATTATACTGAATTGGGTAAAATTCAAAATCTGAATCACACTCAGGATTTATTAATTGTACCGGAACGTTTTCAGTATTATAAGCATAATGATTATTTAATATTCTATTCTGAGAATCAGAAAGCTTGCGTTTGGGGAATCCATAAAAATGATTTGTCGAAACCTGATCCGCCGGTTTATATTAGCGAAGATGAAAAAGACTGGTATCTCGAAACAGAATCCTTAACGGAGTTTTTTACTGCAATGGCTTTTCTCCAGGATGGTTTTGGATTGAAATTTCCAAGTAATACATTTTATGAATTAGAGCAGCACGATCTTGATTTTATGATCAAAAATTTCTCAGACAAAGCAGTGTCATTTAAACAATGGCTTGAGGGAATTAAATTTTATGGAAACCATGATGATGATGTCATTGTAATTATGGGTGGTAACCAAATGTTTTACGCGGCAAATTCTCAAGAACATTTTACTGAGCTGGATGAGATGTTATCTAAACTTGGAGAGGTACTTTAATAATTCTGCTTTTGTTGTATTAGAATAAATACGCCATGTAAAGGCATATAAATAAGATGAATCCGTTAAAACAGATAATATTATAAAATGTATTTTCAGAACAACCTTTTTTTAACAGCAGTATTTTTAGACTTATTGCTATTGAAAGAAGAAGTACAGTACAAGAATAAATGTGGATTCCTTTAGGATTTAAACCATTAACTAGATATTTCGAATAATCTTCATCTTTTGATTTAACTTCTGAAACACTTTTTAATAAAAATGAATATTGAATTTCAATTTCATTTTCCTCTATAAGGAAATTTTTGGTTGAAAAAGAGTGTCCTTTTTTAGTGTAGTAGTTATATGAAACGATTTCCTTGTCTTTTCCTTGTCTGCTTTTTCTTGCTCTATTAGTTGAATAAGAAATAAGAATGTCTTTGGTTTTAGTCTTTGGTAGTAAATAAAAATCTATAAATAATAAAGAAATTAAAAAGGTTAATACCAATATACTATTGATTACAATTTTTTTATTTCTTATAATAAATTCATTTTTGGAGGAATATTTTTGTGAATTATTTGTCATTATATAAAAATTAAATAGTACGAAATATAATACATTTCTTGTTTGATTTCCTGCAAAACTTCAACAAAAGTTAAATAATTATTGTTAGAGAATTTTCTTCTTAAAGGAATAAGAAAATATTTTACATTTATCATAGTTTAATTTGTAATTTGCTATTATCGCTTACAACGGTAAATCGAACTAAAATTGTAATTTGCTAACCATTAACTCTAAATAAAATTGAAAAAAAAAGGATTAATTCTCGTGTTTTGTGTGTTTTTTATTTTTCAATCTTGCGGTAGAAAATCAGCTGCCGATTTCAATTCCGATTTTTCATTATTTAAAGAGTATATAGTCAGTTTTACGGGGGGAATTGTCTCTTCAGAATCTGATATTCGGGTAGTTTTGGCTTTCGATAAAAAAGATTGGAAAGTCAATCAGGTTTTAGACAGCGATTTGCTTGATATTTCGCCAAGTGTCGACGGAAAAGTGGTTGCGCTTTCGAGCAATACTCTTGCCTTTATTCCGGAGAAAAAATTAAAACCCGGAACAGAATATCAAGTTACTTTAAACTTAGATAAACTTACCGCAATTCCGAAAGAGAAAAAAAAAGAACTTTCTAAATTCAACTTTACAGTAAAAACAATCAAACAGGATTTTACAGTAAACACGGCAGATATTCAGTCGTATAGTAAACAATATCAATATTTAAATTGTGTTTTAAAAACCGCAGATAATATTGATATCGAAACCGCTATAAAATTGGTTTCCGCCAGTCAAAAAGGAAATGATCTTAAAATTAAATTCGAAAAAAAATCAGGCACAGCCAAAGAATTTAATTTCATAATTGATAGTATTCAGCGTTATGATGAGGCAACAAACCTTGAAATCGAGTATGATGGAAATGATTTTGATATTGATCAAAAAGGGCAATTAGACTATGCAATTTCGAGCATAAATGAATTTAAAATCGTAAAAGTCGATGTTCCCGAAGGAAGTAATCAGTCAGTTTTAATTAATTTTTCAGAACCGTTAGAAAAAGGACAGGATTTTAAAGGTTTAGTTTCGATTCAGAACACCAATAATTTGAAATTTTCTACACAAGGAAATGTACTAAAAGTCTATTTTACGAATGAAGCTGCTGCTAAAAAAGAAGTTTCTGCTCCGGTCGAAGTAGTTGTCGAAGAGACAGCATCTATTACGCCATATTCTACAACTGTTGTAGTTGATTCAGCAGCTGTTGCTGTTGATACGATTAGTGAAGAAGTAGTTGAAGTTGTTCCTGATGAAGAGCCGGAACCTGTTATAACCGGAGAATTGCTTTTAGAAGTTTTTGAAGGTATCGAAAGTCAGTACGGCAAAAAAATGGATTCGAATTATACCGAGAAAATTACTTTTGACCAAATAAAACCAAGCGTTCGTTTTATTAAAAACGGAACAATTTTGCCAAGTTCAAATAATCTAAAATTGAATTTTGAAGCCGTAAATTTAAGTGCCGTTGATGTAAAAGTATATAAAATTTACAAGAACAATATTCTTCAATTTCTTCAATATAACGAATTAAACGGAAGTCAAAACCTTAAGAAAGTAGCACAGCCCGTCGCAAAAACTACCCTGAAATTAAATGAAAGCAGTTTAATAAATCCAAGTAGATGGAACACGTTTGCCCTGGATTTATCTAAAATAATTACGCCGGAACCCGGAGCAATTTACAGAGTAGAGTTTCAATACAAAAAGAAATATTCGCTGTATAAATGTGAAACATCAGATGGAGATCAAAATGAAGAAGAGGAAGAAGAAGTAGATGAAAATGATGTAAACTACAGCGGAAACTCCTATGACGATTATTACTATGATGATTATGAATGGAGAGAAAGCCAGGATCCTTGTTCAGGTTCATACTATTACAATGCAAAAATAGCAACCAATATTTTAGCAACAGATTTAGGTGTAATTGCCAAAAGAGGCGAGAATAAATCGTATTTATTTGCCGTAAATAATATTGTTACAACAGAACCTGTTTCAAACGCGCGAGTTGATTTATATACGTATCAACAACAAAAAATAACAACTGGAGCAACTAACAGTGAAGGAATCGCTTCGTTTCAGCTAGATAAATTCGCATATTTTGCGATCGTGACTTTGGGTGATCAATCGACTTATGTAAAGCTTGATGATGGACTCTCATTATCAGTAAGTAATTTTGATGTTGCCGGTGAGACTTTACAAAAAGGATTAAAAGGTTTTATATATGGAGAACGTGGCGTTTGGCGTCCGGGTGATAATTTGTATTTATCTTTTATTTTAAATGATGCTGCGAATAAACTTCCGAAATCGCATCCTATAAAATTCAGATTGAATGATCCGAACGGGAAAACAACGTATCAAACTATTCAGAAAACAAATGAATTAAACCATTATTCCTTTGTGGTTCCTACAAGTTCAGAGGCACCAACAGGAAATTGGGAAGCCATGATAAGTGTTGGTGGTGCTAAGTTTTATAAGAGTATTAAAATTGAGACAATTAAACCAAATCGTTTAAAAATAAAAAATAACTTCTCCAGAAAGACACTTTCATCTTCTTATCCAAACACCAGTAATCTGGAAGTAACCTGGCTTCATGGTGCAATTGCGAAGAACCTGAATGTAGAAATGCAGGCTAAGTTTTCGCAACAAGCAACAACATTTAAAGGATATGAGAAATTTACTTTTGATGATTTAGTACGCCAATTTAGTACAGAAGAAATTAATGTTTTCTCCGGAAAATTAAATGAAAGCGGAAAAGCAACCGTTAACATCGAACCTAAATTACAAGGTCAGGCGCCGGGAATGCTTCGTGCATCATTTATTACAAAAGTTTATGAAGAAGGAGGAGATTTTAGCACAGATGTTATCTCGACAACTTATTCACCATACAAAACATATGTAGGTATAAAAGCGCCAGAGCCTAATAAATACAATATGTTAGAAACCAGAGCGAATAACCGTTTTGAGATTGTAACTGTTGATGAAAACGGAAGACCAAAATCAGTAAGAAATCTTGAAGTAAAAGTATTTAAAGTCGATTGGCGTTGGTGGTGGGATGCTTCAAATGATAATTTATCAAATTATAATTCTTCGAATGCAACCACTTCATATAAAACTTTTGTAATCAATACAGATTCAAACGGAAAAGGAAGTATTTCGTTTTCTTTAACTGATGAAGAATGGGGACGTTATTTAATTCGCGTTTCAGATGATACAAACGGTCATGCGACAGCTTTGACTGTAAATATAGATTGGCCAATTTGGTCTGGAAAAACGCGTAACAGAGACGCCTCTACAGCCAATATGCTAGTATTCTCGACCGATAAGAAAAATTATGCTGTAGGCGAAAAAGCACAAATATCTTTCCCTTCCAGTGAAGGTGGCCGTGCTTTAATTTCGATCGAAAATGGTTCAAGAGTAGTACAAACACTTTGGGCTAAAACAAAACAAGGAGAAACAAAAGTTGAAATTCCGATCACGGCGGAAATGGCTCCAAACGTATATTTTAATATTACGCTTTTGCAACCACATGCTTCAACTAAAAACGATTCTCCAATTCGCATGTACGGTATTGTACCTATCGAAGTTGTCGATAAAAACACCATTTTGGCACCAACACTTTCGATGCCTGATGTTCTAAAACCAGAGCAGACATTTACTGTAAAAGTAGGAGAAAAAACAGGTAAAGAAATGACGTATACGATTGCAGTCGTAGACGAAGGTTTGCTAGATTTAACTCGTTTTAAAACACCAAATGCTTGGGATAGTTTCTATGTTCGTGAAGCTTTGGGAGTAAAAACCTGGGATATTTATGATGATGTAATTGGCGCTTATGGCGGAAAAATAAATCAAATTTTCAGTATTGGTGGAGATCAGGATTTAGGCGGCGGAAAAGCCAAAAAAGCCAATCGTTTTAAACCGGTTGTTTTGTATTATGGTCCATTTAAATTAGAAAAAGGACAGACAAAATCACATCAATTAAAATTACCAAAATATATTGGTTCCGTTAGAACTATGATTGTTGCAGGTGATGCAAATACAAGTGCCTACGGAAGTGTTGAAAAAGCAACTCCCGTTCGTAGTCCGTTGATGGTTTTGGCTTCATTACCAAGAAAAATTTCTCCATCAGAGAAAGTAACGATTCCTGTAACAGTTTTTGCAACCGAAAATAAGATTAAAAACGTTTCGATTCAGCTAAAAACAAGTGCCGGACTTAAAGTAGTGGGAAGCGCAACTCAAAGATTGACTTTTGCACAACCTGACGAAAAAATGGCATATTTTAATTTAGTAGTAGGTTCAGCAACCGGAATTGCAAAAGTTCAGGTTATTGCGACTTCAGGAAGTGAGAAATCAGTTTATGATGTTGAGATTGATATGACAAACCCAAATCCTGTTACGAGTACTTTTACAGATGTTGTTTTGTCTCCAAACAGTACAAAAACAATTTCATGGAAAACTTTTGGAGTTTCCGGAAGTAATAAAGCAAGATTGGAAGTTTCGTCAATGCCAACCATTAATTTAAATGGAAGATTGCAATATCTTATTCAATACCCGCATGGATGTGTAGAACAAACAACTTCATCCGTTTTTCCTCAATTGTTCCTTAATGATGTAGTTGATTTAGATGTAATTCGAAAAGAACTTATCCAGAAAAATATTGCTGCAGGAATTGCGAGATTAGGAACTTTTCAGCTTTCAAATGGCGGATTACCATATTGGCAAGGAAATACAATTGCTGATGATTGGGGAACTTCATATGCCGGACATTTCTTGATTGAAGCGGAGAAAAAAGGATATGTATTACCAATAAACTTCAAATCAAAATGGACTTCGTATCAACAAAAAGAAGCGAAGCAATGGCGTTTTGAAGTTAAATATGGTAATGATTTAGCGCAAGCTTATAGATTATATACGCTGGCTTTGGCTGGATATGCAGATTTATCTTCAATGAACAGATTGCGTGAAACAAAAGGAATTTCGAACGAAAGTAAGCTTCGTTTAGCCGCAGCATATGTATTAGCAGGTCAAAAATCAGCAGGACAAAATCTATTTTTAAGAACCAGTATTGACAACGAATCGAGTGATTATAATTATTACTATTATGGTTCAGGCGAAAGAAACCGAGCAATGGCTTTAGAGACGATGTTGCTTTTAGGTCAAAAACAAAAAGCATTCTCGATGGCTTCAAAATTAGCCAAAGAAATGTCAAATAATCAATGGATGAGTACGCAAACAACAGCTTATTGTTTGTATGCGATGTCGAAATTTGCAGCTGGTAATGGTCCTAAAGGAATTAATATTCAGTTTAGTAAAAACGGAAAAGCAGAAACAATAAATACTCAGAAAACAATTGCAGACAGAAGTCTGGTTGTTCAAACGGGTTATAATAGTATTACTTTAAAAAACAATAAAAACAATACAATTTATGTTCGCGTTTTAAATACCGGAATATTGCCAATTGGACAAGAAAATGTGATTCAGAGTGATGTTTCGGCTGCTATCGTTTTCAAAGACAGAAAAGGAAGTATTATCAATGTTTCTAAAATAAATCAGGGAACTGAATTTGTTGCCGAGGTTACGGTTAAAAACCAAAGAAATGAAAGCGTTCAAAATGTAGCTTTATCGCAAATTCTGCCTTCAGGATTCGAAATTGTAAATACGCGTTTCACAGATTATGGAGATGCCACAAACAATATTGCTGATTATATAGATATTCGAGATGACAGAACGAATTTCTATTTTGGATTAAAATCCAGAGAAACCAAAGTCTTTAGGATTCTGCTAAACGCATCATATTTAGGAAATTATTATTTACCCGGATTACAATGCGAAGCAATGTATGATAATACATTTCTTGCCAGAACAAAAGGATTCTGGGTTGAGGTGGTGAAGTAGAAAATAAAAAGGCCCACGGGTTTTACGGATTAAACGGATTTGCACGGGTCTTTATATTAGATCATATTAATTTTAATCTGTGAAAATCCGTTTAATCCGTAAAATCTGCGGGCTAAAACTAAAAGCTTTGAAAAATAAATTAATAGCGTTTTCACAACGCATTATAAATTGGGTTAAAAAGAATAAAATAAAATCAGCAATTGCATTTCTGCTCTTGCTGATTTATTATTTCTCTATACCACGAACATTGTTTCAGGAACCATATTCTACTGTTATAGAAAGCAAAGAAGGTGAGTTGCTTGGAGCTAAAATTGCTCGTGACGGGCAATGGCGTTTTCCTGCGCAGGATAGTGTTCCGGATAAATTCAAGAAATGTATCATTTATTTTGAAGATGAATACTTTTATAAACATCCCGGTTTTAATCCCGTTGCGATGGTCAATGCAATTAAACAAAACAGAAAAGCCGGAAAAGTAGTCAGAGGCGGAAGTACATTGACACAGCAAGTTATCCGATTATCCCGAAAAGGAAAAGGAAGAACCTATTTTGAAAAATTCATAGAAATTATTCTGGCAACGAGGTTAGAATTAGGGTATTCTAAAAACGAAATTCTGGAATTATATGCCGCTCATGCTCCTTTTGGCGGAAATGTTGTAGGACTAGAAATGGCTTCATGGCGATATTTTGGCGTACAATCGAATCAATTATCGTGGGCAGAAAATGCGACATTGGCGGTTCTGCCTAATGCACCAAGTTTGATTTATCCGGGTAAAAATCAGATTAAGTTATTAAACAAGCGAAACCGACTTTTACTAAAACTTCAGCAAGAAGGAATTATTGATAAACAAACATATGAGCTTGCTATCGAAGAACCATTACCACAGAAACCGTATAATTTACCTCAAATTGCGCCACATTTATTGCAAAGAGTAGCAAAAGAAGATGAAGGAACACGCGTAAAAACAACAATTGATTATGCTTTACAGAATAGAGTCAATCAAATTGCGAAGTATTATTACAATCAGTACAAGCAAAACGAAGTGAACAATTTGGCGATTTTGGTAATCGATGTTTCAAATCGAAATGTAATGAGTTATGTGGGAAATGCACCAACAGATAAAGACCATCAAAAAGATGTTGATATTATCGACGCACCAAGAAGTACCGGAAGTATTTTAAAACCACTTTTGTATGCTGCAATGTTAGATGATGGCGAATTATTGCCCAATACGCTGATTGCGGATATTCCAACGCAAATTACGGGTTATACACCTCAAAATTTTAATCTTACGTTTGATGGAGCAGTGCCTGCGCACAGGGCTTTGTCAAGATCCTTGAATATTCCTGCCGTTTTGATGTTGCAGGACTTTGGAGTAAACAAATTTTATGAAGAACTGCAAAAATTCAAATTAAGAGATATTAATAAAACTCCCGATCATTACGGATTATCTCTTATTCTGGGCGGTGCCGAAAGTAATTTATGGGATTTGTGCAGAACTTATGCAAATTTATCTTCTACGGTAAATTATTATACTAAAAACAAAGAGAAATACAGAACCAAAGAATTTACGGAACTCAATTACAGAAATGATTTCGAGTCCGATTTTGGCTCAGATACGGATCAGAAGAATGTCTTAGGTGCCGGATCGATTTGGTTGACGTATAATGCAATGGAAGAAGTAAACAGGCCGGAAGGAGATGAAGCCTGGAAGTTTTATGACAGTTCGCTGAAAATTGCTTGGAAAACCGGAACCAGTTTTGGAAACAGGGATGCTTGGGCAATTGGAACAAATTCTAAATATGTTGTGGGAATATGGGTGGGAAATGCAACAGGAGAGGGAAGACCAACTTTAACGGGAGTTACAAGTGCTGCGCCAATTTTATTTGATATTTTTAATTTATTGCCAAGACAAAGATGGTTTCAAACACCTTATAAAGATCTGGATGAAGTTGAGGTTTGTCGTTTAAGCGGTTATTTGGCAAAAGATGGTTGTCCAAAAATCAAGCAATGGGTTTCTAAAAAAGGAAAATCTACTGCAGTTTGTCCGTATCACAAAACCGTTCATTTAGATAAAACCGAAAAATTTCAAGTCAATAGCAGTTGCGAAAGTATTGATAATATAGTAAATAAAAATTGGTTTGTTTTGCCACCAGTAATGGCTTGGTATTACAAAAGTCAGCATATTGAGTATTTGCCTTTACCGCCTTTTAAAGAAGACTGCCAGGGAACTCAAACCACAACAATGGATTTTATTTATCCAAAAACCAATAGTAAAATCTACTTAACTAAGAATTTTAATAGTGAAGTTCAGCCTGTGATTCTTAAAGTGGCTTATTCAGAAAGGGACAAAGAATTATTTTGGTATGTAGATGATGTTTATAAAGCAACTACAAAAACATTTCATGAATTGCCTATTACACCTACTTCAGGAATACATTATATTACGGTTGTAGATGCTTTTGGAAATGAAATTAGGAGAAAAATAGAGATTGTGAGAGAATAAAATGTTAAAAGTAAATTCCAAAACGGGTACTTATTGTGATAATCTTTGTCAAAGTTTTAAACTTTGATAAAGATGGCGCGTGATCTTGTCATTTCGACCGAAGGGAGAAATCACACAAGAAATTCATCATAAAATGTCGATAATCTTTGTCGATCATCTAGTGTGATTTCTCCCTTCGGTCGAAATGACAAAATAAAAAAAATCTTCTTATAAAAACTGAAACCCTAGCCCGGATAGAAGTGGAAATCCTTTTATTTTTTTCTTTAGAAAAATAAAAGATTGAAACGAATAGCTGGAAATTGCTCCAAATAAAAAATATTTTACCACGAATTACACAAATTAGCACAAATTAATTCGTGTTCATTCGTGCAATTCGTGGCGAAAAAAAAATAAAGCGCATAAAAAAACCGCCAGTCTTTCGAGAGGCGGTTTTGTTTTTATTCTGAAATAACATTTCCTTTTTTATCATAGAAATGGTATTCTAAGTACGTGTAAGCGTCACGAGGTATGATTTTCACCCATTTCTTATGTTCAAAAAACCATTTTGAACGTAATGATGGAAAACCTTTACTGAGGTATGCAGCCACAAATGGGTGTACATTAAGTACAACACCCTTGTGGGTTTTTAAGATTCTGTCTAAATCAGATGCGATTTTATCAATGATTAAAATTGGCGCTTCAATTTCGCCATGTTCATTGTTTGGATCTTCTTCTCTAGTTTTAATATTAACTTCTGGTCTTACGCGTTGTCTTGTAATTTGAACTAAACCAAATTTACTAGGCGGTAAGATTTTATGCTTTGCTTTATCGTCGCTCATTTCTTCTCGCAAGAAGTCGAACAAGACTTTCCTGTTTTCAGGATTAGACATATCGATAAAATCAACTACGATTATCCCACCCATATCACGCAAACGAAGTTGTCTGGCAATTTCGGCAGCGGCGATCATATTTACTTCCATGGCGGTGTCTTCCTGATTAGTCGCCTTATTCGAACGGTTTCCGCTATTTACGTCTATAACGTGAAGAGCTTCAGTATGTTCTATAATAAGATATGCGCCTTTACTCATGGAGACTGTTCGTCCAAATGAAGTTTTGATTTGTCTCTCTATATTGTATTTCTCGAAAATTGGAGTGTCATTTGATTGATAAAACTTAACAATCGATTGTTTTGAAGGTGCAATTTCTTGCAGATATTCCTTCGTTTGATGGTACAACTCTTCGTCATCTATCTGAATACCGCTAAAGGTATCATTGAATACATCTCTTAATATTGAAGAAGCTCTGTTGAGCTCTCCTAATACTTTTGAAGGATGATGAGCAGTTGGTAATTTTTTACACATTGCAGTCCATCTGCCAAGCAGGTTCTGCAAATCTTTTTCTAATTCGGCTACGTTTTTGCCTTCGGCTACTGTGCGAACAATAACACCAAATCCTTTTGGTTTGATAGATAGTACAAGTTTTTTTAGACGATCCTTTTCCTTTTTGTCTTCTATTTTTTGAGAAATAGAAACGCGGTCAGAAAACGGAACGAGAACAATAAATCTTCCTGCCAATGAAAGCTCAGCGCTTATCCTTGGACCTTTGGTAGATATAGGTTCTTTTACAACTTGAACTAAAACAGATTGATTGGCACTTAAAATATCAGTAATGATGCCATCTTTGTCAATCTCTTTTTCAAACTGAAAGGTTTTTAGGGAGAAATCTTTTATTTTACCTGCGCTTACAAGTTTTATGAATTTCAGCTGGGAAGCCAAGTTAGGTCCTAAATCGTGATAATGTAAAAAAGCATCTTTTTCGAAGCCTACATTTACAAAAGCAGCATTAAGTCCAGCAACGGGTTTTCGTATTTTGGCAATAAAAATATCACCAACCTGAAAGTTGCTTTTCTCTTCTTCCTTGTGTAATTCAATTAGTTTTCCATCTTTTAATAAGGCAAAATCTACGGCTTCAGAACTAGATCTAATGATTAATTCTTTATTCACACTGTAAATTTTTATCTGTTTTTTCAGAAAATAGAAAATAGAGTATAGAAAATAGATTTAAAAAAATCTAAAATCTATCCCGAAATTTCGGAACTAAATCTAAAATCTTATCTACAGATGGATTAAACAATATTTTTAACAGGTATTGAACCCGGGGGAATGTTAGCAAGCAGTTTGCAGTAGCAGTAAACAGTTTTAAGCTACAGACTGTGACAGTGTACTGAGACTAAATTCCAATTTCAATGAACGTTTAAAAAGAAAAAAGTAGTTTAAAACTACTTTTTCTTTTTGTGACGGTTAGCTCTCGCTCTTTTTTTTCTTTTGTGCGTAGCTACCTTATGTCTCTTTCTTTTTTTACCACTTGGCATATCGTGTCGATTTTATGATTAATTAATAGTATTATTTTGCTTCGTTATTCGTTTTTACTCCTTCCACAAAAACTTTTGCAGGTTTAAAAGCAGGAATGTTGTGTGCTGGAATTTTGATAGTAGTGTTTTTAGAAATGTTTCTACCTGTTTTTTCAGCTCTTGTTTTTACGATAAAACTTCCGAAACCTCTTAGGTAAACATTGTCCCCAGTTTCTAATGAAGTTTTAACTTCTTCCATAAAAGTTTCTACTGTTGCTTGAACATCTCCTTTTTCAAGACCTAGTTTCTCTGAAATTTTCGCTACGATATCTGCTTTCGTCATTTTCTTTCCTATTTTATTTTTATAAATGGTGTACTATTTTTTTGAGTTTGCAAATATAGGAATTAAAAAAATAATTAATCAAGCTAATTCGTTAAATTTTAATTACATAAACATTTACTTTTGTATTCTAAGTATTTTGCAATGAATTTTTCTAACATATTGATAAAATGGTATTTACAAAACAAACGTGATTTGCCATGGCGAAAAACGGCCAATCCATACCATATTTGGCTCTCAGAAATTATGTTGCAACAGACTAGAGTTGCGCAAGGAACGCCGTATTTTTTTGCTTTTACAAAGGAATTTCCTACCGTTTTTGATTTAGCAAATGCCTCAGAAGAGCAAGTTTTGAAACTTTGGCAGGGATTAGGGTATTATTCCCGCGCCAGAAATTTGCATAAAACGGCTCAATATGTCGCAAATGAGTTAAATGGAATTTTTCCGGAGAACTATAAAGAGTTATTAAAATTAAAAGGTGTTGGCGAATATACCGCAGCAGCAATTGCCTCTTTTTCTTATAATGAAGCAGTTCCTGTTGTCGACGGAAATGTATTTAGAGTGCTTTCCCGCTATTTTGATATAGAATCTGATATTGCTGTACCGGCAACTAAAAAAGAATTTACAGAGCTGGCACATCAATTAATGCCAAAAGACAATCCTGCAATGTTTAATCAAGCGATTATGGAGTTTGGTGCTTTGCAATGTGTGCCCAAAAGTCCGGATTGTTCTGTTTGTGTTTTTAATGATAGCTGCGCCGCTTTGCAAAAAAAGAAAGTTTCAGTCTTGCCGGTAAAATTTAAAAAAATAAAAGTGACAAATCGTTTCTTTAATTATTTGATTTTAGAAGATGTCTTGGGAAACACCTTAATTCAAAAAAGAACTGCTAAAGGTATCTGGCATAATTTATATGAGTTTCCTTTATTTGAAACTACTGAAATTGTGGAATTTGATGTTGTTTCAAAAGCAGCTCAAAACGATTTTTTCACTTCTTATACTATATTAAGTATAGAGGAATGTAGTGAAACAACTGTAATTCATAAACTTTCACACCAACATCTTCATATTCAGTTTTGGAAAGTCAAAATTAAAGAAATAATCGAAAACGGATTGAATACCAGTAAATTAAAAACATTTCCTTTTCCTATTGTGATTTATAATTTTATAGAAAAGCAGGAAATAAATTGCTAAAAAAAATGTATCTTTGGGGTAAATACCACTAAATAATTATGAACGGAACATTAAATAAAGTGATGCTAATTGGCCATTTGGGTGATGATGTGAAAATGCATTATTTTGATGGAGGGAATTGCATTGGACGTTTTCAACTTGCCACAAATGAGGTTTATATCAATAAAACGACCAACGAAAAAATAACTTCAACAGAGTGGCATAATTTAGTTGTACGTAATAAAGCCGCCGAAATTTGCGAAAAATACCTTTCTAAAGGAGATAAAATCTATATAGAAGGGCGTATAAAATCGCGCCAATGGCAAGCAGAAGATGGTACAACAAAATATACAACTGAGATTCAGGTAACAGAGTTTACTTTCTTGACTACCAAAAAAGAAACTGGAAATCATAAACCGCATCAGGAATCAGAATCAGCAAAAAACACTAACTTTGATGCGACAAATGAAGGTTTACCAGTAAATGATTTACCTTTTTGATTGTTTAACTAATCTTTTTTAATTTGGACCCGGAGCCCAGTTTATTTTTTAATACCACATTAGACACCAATTTGATAATTGGTTTTGTCGGAATATTTATTTTGCTGTTTCTCTCGGCAATTGTTTCAGGTGCCGAAGTTGCGCTTTTTTCTTTATCTCAAAAAGACATTGACGAAACACTACAGGATAATAATCCGAAAGGAAAAATTATTTCCAATCTTTTAGATAAACCCAAAAAACTTCTTGCAACCTTATTAGTCGCCAATAATTTTTTTAATATTGGAGTCGTGATCTTATTCTCTTTTATAGGACAAAATATCTTTGCGGGTGTAAGCTCACCAGTTTTCAAATTTATTCTTGAAATTATTCTCGTCACTTTTCTTATTTTGTTGTTTGGAGAAGTTTTACCAAAAGTTTATGCCAGTCGAAACAATATAAAATTCGCGAAACGCGTTGCATATCCAATCGTGATTTTAGATAGATTACTCTCGCCAATTAGTTTGCCTATGCGTAGTGTTACGCTATATTTGCACAACAAATTGGGGAAACAAAAGAATAGTTTTTCGATAAATCAGCTTTCACAAGCCCTGGAACTTACAGATTCTGAGGGAACATCGAGCGAAGAACAAAAAATTCTGGAAGGAATTGTTTCTTTTGGCAACACAGATACAAAGCAGGTTATGAGCCCGAGGATTGATATTTTTGCGTTAGAAATATCAGAACCATTTTCAGTCATTTGTCCAAAAATAATTGAAAAGGGATTTTCAAGAATTCCGGTTTACAGAGATAATATCGACCAGATTGAAGGTGTTTTATTCGTAAAAGATTTATTGCCGCATATAGATAAGGAAGAGTTTGACTGGTCATCCTTAATAAGAGAAGCATTTTTTGTTCCTGAGAATAAAAAACTCGATAACTTATTAAAGGACTTTCAAAGCCTTAAAAGCCATTTGGCAATTGTAGTTGATGAATATGGCGGAACATCAGGATTAGTATCTCTTGAAGATGTTATCGAAGAAATAGTAGGCGATATTAGCGACGAGTTTGATGATGAAAATTTAAACTTTTCTCAAATCGATGAAAAGAATTTTCTCTTTGAAGGAAAAATCAACATGAAAGATTTTTACCGAATTGTTGATGTTAATGAAGATATTTTCGAATCGCATAAAGGAGAAGCCGAGACATTAGCAGGATTTATTTTAGAAATTCTGGGTAATTTCCCTAAAAAAGATCAAAAAGTAGCTTTCGAAAACTGTGTTTTTACCATAGAAACGGTTGATAAAAAGCGCGTAAAACAAATAAAAGTAACAATAGATTAAATGTTAAAAAAAACAATTTCAATAGCAACAATTTTACTGGCATTGACTGTTTTAAGTTGTAAAAATGATGTGGTGCCTAAGCCTTCAGGTTATTTGCGTTTAGATTATCCGGAAGCAAAATATGTTAGTTTTGAAAACAATTGTCCTTTTGCTTTTGATATGAATGAAGCAGCGGTAATAAAAGGAGAAAAAGATTGCGGATTTGCGATTACATATCCCAAAATGAAAGCCACTATTTACCTGACTTATAAACCGGTAAATGGTAATATTGAAAAATTGCTTAAAGATGCTCAAAAACTAACTTATGAGCATGTTATTAAAGCAGATGATATATTAGAACAACCATATTTAAACCCTCAAAAAAAGGTTTACGGAATGTTTTATCAAGTTGACGGAAATGCGGCTACAAACTCTCAATTTTACGTCACAGACAGTACAAAGCATTTTATAACCGGATCCGTTTATTTTTATGCAAAACCCAACTTTGATTCGATTATGCCTGCGGCGAGTTATATCAAAAATGACATGCAAAGATTAATGGAAACTTTAAAGTGGAAATAAAACAATTACAGCATAAAAAAAGGGCATTTAGTTTATAAATGCCCTTTTTTATGTCTTAAAAATAGATTCAATTTAAGGGAAATACCTAATTTTAAATAAGAAAACAGCCTGCTTAGCTAAGTCCAACCTTACTTTGTACGCACTTCAATAATCCACAAAGAAAAATAAAATTATTAAAAAGGGTGGGGTAAAAAGTAAAGAGACTTCCTAGTGTAATGAACTTCGTGTAGCATTAGTAGGTTATATTTTTCTAGAATAGCTTTTGTAAAGCGATATCAAAAGTATTTCGGATCTGTCATCCAGGTTATTCCATTATCTTCATGAAATATTGGACAAAGAATTATCTTTTTTTCACCTTTCTCATTAATGATATACCAATCGGTGGTGTCAATTATTAAATCAAGAAATTTTGTTTCTTCTTCAGATAAATTCATATCAGCTTCTTCAACTCCTTCGCCTAGTAAAAGGCTATATCTTATAGAAAATTGTATATAGTCTGCCAAATGTTTATTTTGAGATGGCTCAGCCAAATAATCAAACTTAAACAAAATATCCCCAGAACTTCTCATATCCCAGTTGGTTTCAACAATTGATCCGATATTGAGCTCTTTCCAATACAATTCGAATTTCTTCATTTCTTTTATTTTCTAACAAATATAAATAAAAAAGCACCCAAAATTGAGCGCCTTTTTTATTCTTAAAATCGTTTAATTACGATTTAAAATTTGAAACCTTATATGTTTTTCCGTCTCCCGTTGCCTGAACAACTTTTGTTAGATTATCTGGGTTTTGAACTGTTTTGTCAAATACAACAGTAGCCGTTTTTTTATCAAAATCAACAGTTGCTTTTTCTACTCCGTCAAGATTAGATAATTCTTTTTCGATAGTTTTTGCACATCCCATTGCACAAGTCATTCCTTCGATCTCGAAACTTGCCGTTTGTACATTTTCAGCAGCAATTGCTTTGTGTTCTTTTACAGCTGTGGTTTCTGATTTTATGTTTGCCAAATTTTTATCTTCTTCTTTTTTGCAGCTTACCAATACTAAACCTGCTATGGCAAAAGTGGCTATAATCTTTGTAAATTTCATTGTATGTGATTTTTAATTTGATAGTGATGTTCTTTTGCAAAATTAATAAAAATGAAGAGGTCAGTTCATAAATTTATTACAAATTTGTATCAAAATGGTATTTATGGATGCAAAGCAATTAAAGTGGGCGTATTTATTTGTTCTTTCGCTTATTTGGGGAAGTTCTTTTATTTTAATAAAAAGAGGTTTAGTTGGTTTAACGGCAATTCAGGTTGGTTCGTTCCGCATTATTTTTGCAGCGCTCTTTTTATTGATTTTTGGCTTTAATAGTCTAAAGAAAATTTCGCGTCGTCAATGGAAATTTGTTGCCATAACATCACTTTTTGGAACCTTTACGCCAGCTTATCTTTTTGCTATTGCAGAAACCGAAGTTGATAGTTCAATCGTTGCTATTTTAAATTCGCTTACGCCATTAAATACATTAGTATTAGGAATAATTGCTTTTGGAATCCAGTTTCAAAAACGACAGGTTTTAGGTGTTTTTGTAGGTTTGGTTGGTTGTATGTTATTGGTTTTAAGCGGAGCATCTGCTCATCCCGGACAAAATTATTATTATGTGGTTCTCGTTGTAATTGCAACCTTATGTTATGCGATCAATGTTAATTTAATCAAGAAATATTTGTCTGATTTAAATTCTGTAAGTATTACAACCGGAAACTTTACCGTTTTACTTATACCAGCTTTGATCATTTTAAGCACAACAGATATTTCTCAAAGAATAAGTCTTGATGTTACACAACATTCTATCTTTTTCGTGATGATTCTGGGTGTTTTAGGAACCGGAATCGCAAATGTCCTTTTCTTTAAATTAATACAAATGTCTTCGCCTGTATTTGCAACATCAGTAACCTATTTAATCCCGATCGTAGCTTTCTTTTGGGGATTATTAGATAACGAAATGCTGACTCCAATTCAGTTTTTTGGTGCTTTTATTATTTTAATTGGAGTTTATTTATCGGCAAAAAAGTAACGTTTAATGTTGAGATATTTTTTGTGAAATGTAAAGTTTAAACGATTCCAAGCTGTCACCCTGAGCGAAGTCGAAGGGCGCGCCAATAAGAATAGGCTTCAACTACTCAACCTGACAAAACCGAAGATAATTTATCGATCAAAAATTAATATTTTTCAGGAGCTAATCCCGCTATACATTCCAATCTTTTGTGGCGAACCCCGCCACAAAAGGATTTCCACTTCTATCGGGGCTAGGAGAATCATTTTTATATGAATATTTTTGTTAAGTTTGCTGTTTGGTATTCATTAATTAATATTGTCTAAGCATTTTCAAAATCTTATCGCAAAGTTTATTGATCGAAATCACATACTTCTTGAATAAAAAATTACCCGTATAGTATGGTGGCGGTGTTGGAAACAACCGTAACGCTTTGACGGCGTAGGACATCTAAGTTACGCGGGTTTTATTTTAAATATGAAAATTCTTACTTATTTGGAATTTTTTGGGTATCTTTGAAACCCTGACCTTTAAGGATTATGAATTCAAAAAAAATTTACCCGTGTGGTATGCTGACGGTATTGGAAACAACCGTAACGTTCTTAAAGGCGTAGGACAGCTAAGCTATACGGGTTTTATATTTCCCTAACCTTTAAGCTTATGAGTACAAACACCCTTTCAAAAGAAACAGAATTGAAATTAGCTCATTTTTTCAACAATTCAATTGATCCACAATTCATGGCAAAAACAATCCGACAAGTAAATCATATGCTTGCCTTAAGCTTAATGCGCGATTGTGAAACACTCGAAAACGAGAAAACAAATCTTGAAAACGGTTTTTATTGGTTGAATGAATTAGCAGAAATTCTAAATCCCTATCTGGATGTTGAATGATTAAACAAGAAAGGCTGTCGTAATTGACAGCCTTTCTTGCTTTAAAAAATAATACCTAAATTATGTAGTCCCTCTGGGACATTTTTTTCGTTTTTGCTTTTATTTTTTTTCTACCAATATTAAACTCCTAGCGGAGTAAAAATCATGATTTATTCAATATTAATTTATGTTTATATCTCTTAGAGGTTGTCTCGGTAAAACTGCTAAAGCATTAGATATCATGGTTTACCAAATATTAATTATATTGTTATATTTCGTAGAGCCTCTGAAAAATTGTAAATTGATATTTTTTGTTTTGTAAAGTATTTAATTCAGCTTTTCTATCTCGGATAGATTATATGTTGGTAGAAATAGTATTAAACCGCCCAACATTTTATCCCGTAGGAATTACATTTCTGCGATCGAATTAGATTGCCCTTTGATTCTGCTCAGTTTGATAACAAAAAATGCATAAAAAAAGCTTTGTCAAAGTTCTAAACTTTGACAAAGCTTCTAAAATAATAATCCTAAAGCTTCGGGATAACGACCTAGAACCTTTGCAACTCTGAGTCTTTGAACCTTTTTTATAAAAAATCTTTGTCAGAAACTCCTTCGTTGATCTTAATATCGGTCATTTTAATATCCAATTCAAAACCTACATTCTGTACCAGATTAAAAGGAACTTTGATACCTTTTACTTCTCTATAATCGTTAAAGTTGGTTATTTGAGAAGATGATTTTCCGTCTTGTTCACGAAGTTTACCTTTTGCTGTTTTCAAACCAGATTTTACATCGTAGTAATACGTTGTTTTGCCATCTTTAATTACATAAGCATCGCTGCCATTTATAGGCTCGATTGAGTCAACTTTTAAGTCAGTTCTTTTTTGTAATTGTAATTCTTCAAAAGGAGCAGCGCTGGCTTTCATGTCGGCAAGATCTGCGCCTTCAAGGTTTTTGCGTTGTCCTTGTTGTTCGATATATGCACCTTTTTCGTTTACAACCTGTTTCATTAAATTCATGGTTCCCATTGCAAGAGAAACCATCATTTTGCCTTTAGAATCTAATTTAGAAGTAAAAGTCAAAGGTCCCGGAGCTTGCGGTACAGTTGTAGTTCCGGTCATTGCCAGCGTTTTTGCAGCAGCAACTGCTTTTTCTCCACCAATTGCTTTTAGGTAATTCTCGAAAACAGTTTTAGCCGTAATTCCTGTTGGAGCTTCTTTTTTAGTAACAGGTTTTTCAACCGGATTTCCGTATTTGTCAAAATAGAAAATCGGAATTTGAAGTTTTTCCAGACCAGTAATTACATCAGAACCTTTTCCTGCAATTACAATTCGCATATTGTCTAACAAGAAATACTTGTTGGCAACGCGGTAAATATCATCGGCAGTAACATCGTTTATGGTTTGAATGTATTTTTCGTAAAAGTCTGCCGGTAATTTTTCTGTTTCAATATTCAAAGCATATCGGGCAACAGTTTGTGGTTTTTCGACCTGCATTACAAATCGGCCAATATATCCCGCTTTTACGTTTCTTAAAACTTCCTGAGGAACTCGCTCGGTTCTGATTCTTTTAATTTCTTTTATAAACTGAACTACTGCGCTATCTGTAACCGTGTTTCTTACGGCAGATGAAGCCTTGAACTTGGTTACATATTTTCCTGCTCCAATGCTTGAACTTGCGCCATATGTCCATGCGTTTTCCTCACGCAAATTCATGTTAAGATAACTATTAAAATCGCCTCCTAAAATTTGATTTGCAATTACTGCAGGGAAAAAATCAGGATCACTCATTTTTAGATTTACAGTATTTACTAATGAAATTTCTGATTGCACTGCATTTGGAACATCTACAAAATCAATTTGAAGTTTAGAAACATTCTCCGGATTTGGATATGTGTTTTTTGGTGCGTTTTGTTTTTTCCATCCGCCAAAAAGTTTTTCAACAGCAGCTTTTGTTTCTTTAAATTTAACATCACCAATTACTACTAAGTAAGCATTTTCAGGAACAAAATAAGTTGCATAATTTGTCTGAACATCTGCTAGAGTTACATTTTTCACTGTTTCTTCTGAAAGAAATTCTCCTGAAGGATGATTTTTTCCAAATGCTAAAACATCAACAACTCTGCTTGCAATTGCCGGAACACTTTTTTCATCGGCTTTAAGGCCTTCAATTAATTTTGCTTTTTCCTTGTCAAATTCTGTTTGAGTAAAATTGGGTTGTAAAGCGCCTTCGGCTAAAAGCTCCAGAACACGTACTGAGTATTTAGAAAGTGAACTCGCATAAGCGCCGGATGACGAAAAATTGATGCTTGCTCCGTAAAAATCAATTTCTTCGTTAAAGGCTTCTTTAGTTGTTTTTTTGGTTCCGTTACCAATCAGGCTGCTTGTTAATTCATCAACACCTTTTTTGTTTCCTTCGGTAAAAGGAGCATTATCAAGGGTTAGATTAAAGCTTACTCTGGGTAATTTATGATTTTCAACAACCAAAACTTTCATACCGTTTGCCAAAACAAAGGTTTGAGGTTTTTTGATATTGACTACTGGCGAAGCGCCTGGCTTTGGTTGTGGACGATTTTGTGCTTGCATAATTCCAGTGAGGAATAAAAGGATTAAAATTGTATGTATTTTTTTCATGATTCAATAAGCTTAGTTTTGAACTTTAGTTGAAGGAATGTAGTCTAAAATCAAACGCTGATTTGGGTTTAGATACTTTTTAGCAACTTCTCTAATTTCTTCTCTTGTAATTGAGTGATACAGATCAATTTCTGTATTAATTAAATTAACGTCTCCGTAAAGAAGGTAATAAGAAGCAAGATTTTCAGCAATTCCTTCTACGCTTGCATTGGCATTCACAAAATTATTATCGAATTTGTTTTGTAATTTTTCGTAATCTTTTTCAGAGATCAGATCCGTTTGAATTTTTACAATCTCTTCATCCATTTCTTTCAGGATGTCGGCTGTTGTATTTGGCGCCATTGGCAAACCGTATAAAATGTACATTCCGTAATCTTCCTGACTAAATCCAACAGCTCCAATTTGAAGTGCCATTTTTTTATCGTCGACTATTTTTTTATACAATTTAGAACTTTTTCCATCACTTAAATAAGAAGAGATTAAATCTAAAACTCTCGCATCTCTTGTTTTCATTGATGGCGTTCTGTAAGAAGCAACGATCATTGGGATCTGAATATTAGGATCTTCGTAAGTCGCTTTTATAGTCTGATTGATTGGTTCTTCGACAAAAGTTTGTTTTTTTACTTCTTCACCTCTCGGAATAGGAGCAAAATATTTTTGAATCCATTCTTTGGTTTTAGTTTTGTCAAAATCACCGGCTACGACCAAAACGGCATTATTTGGCGTGTAGAATTTTTTATTAAAAGCCTGAAATTCTTCCAGCGTTGCCGCGTCAAGATCTTTCATGGATCCTATAGTTGTCCAGCGATACGGATGATTTTTGAACATGTTTTTTTTAACCTCCGGAAGAATATTTCCGTAGGGCTGATTGTCGTAACGCATTCTTTTCTCTTCTTTTACGACTTCATTTTGCGTGTCTACACCAATTTTGTTGATAATAGGGTGCATCAGCCTTTCTGATTCCATCCATAAACCAAGTTCTAAGCTGTTTGATGGAAAAACTTCGTAGTAATATGTTCTGTCATCAGACGTATTTGCATTATTTACTCCGCCGTTTGCCGTGACGATTTTCATCCATTCGCCACGTTTTATATTTTGTGTTCCTTCAAATAATAAATGTTCAAAGAAATGTGCAAAACCAGTTCTGTCCGGACGCTCGTCTTTTGATCCTACGTGATACATTACTGAGGTTATGACAACCGGAGCAGATGGATCGTTATGTAAGATAACATGCATGCCATTATCCAGATTATATTCTTCAAAAGCTACCTTTTGAGCATGAGCCACTCCGCCGAGCATTAGTGCTGCACTTAACATCATTATTGAATTTTTCATAAAGATTAATAATTTTTATTTACCTATATTATGTAGGTAGCCAAGAGTTGATTATCGTTACATCAAAATTAACTTTTTTTAATTATCAAATAAGGGTTAAGTCTTATTTTGGTGATACTTTAACAATCATTCCCGTCAGGATATTGTTTTTTGAGAGTTGAAATCCCTTGAAAAACAGACTTTAAAGTGAAATAAATATTTTTAGAATAAGAAATTGCACAGTAAATTATTAATTGTATATTTGCAACCTTAAAAATCAATAAATCAATTTGGTATGTATGCAATCGTAGAGATAGCAGGGCAACAATTTAAAGTAAGCAAAGACTTAAAGGTTTATGTTAACCGTTTGACTAATGAAGAAGGTTCAAAAGTTTCTTTTGACAAAGTTCTTTTATTAGATGATAATGGTAGCGTAACTTTAGGCGCCCCAGCTATAGAAGGTGCTTCAGTAGAAGCTAAAGTGTTACAACACTTAAAAGGAGATAAAGTTATCGTTTTCAAAAAGAAAAGAAGAAAAGGATACAAAAAGAGAAATGGTCACAGACAATATCTTACTCAAATTGTAATTGAAGGTATTACTGCAGCTGGAGGAACTAAAAAAGCAGCAGCTAAGAAAGCAGTTGTAGCTGAAGAAGTATCTACTGAAGAAGTAGAAGCTCCTAAAGTAAAAAAAGCAGCAGCTCCAAAAGCAAAAAAAGAAGCTACTAAAGAATAATAACAATATTTAAACTCATACGTCATGGCTCACAAGAAAGGTGTCGGTAGTTCGAAGAATGGTAGAGAATCAGAATCAAAACGTTTAGGCGTTAAGATTTTTGGAGGTCAAGCTGCTATTGCTGGGAACATCATCGTTAGACAAAGAGGTTCAAAACATAATCCAGGTGAAAATGTTTACATCAGTAAAGATCACACACTACACGCAAGAGTAGCTGGAGTTGTTAAGTTCCAAAAGAAAAGAGATAACAAATCTTATGTATCTATTCTTCCATTCGAAGCATAATCATTAGATTACTTATTACAAAACCCGTTCTGAAAAGAGCGGGTTTTTTGTTTTAAATCAATACTGATTTATAAAATAGTGTAACAATTTCTATAATAATGCAACATATGTTCTAAAGGAATTAACATTCAGTTGAAAGAATAAGGGCATTATGAAATTAACTATTTAAATCAGGATCTATGAATGAAAAAAGATTTTTCAAAATACGAGTATACTTTACAAGTATAATAGCAATTTCTATTTGGGCGCTATTAATCTGGAATCATTATCATGGAGGAGTGCCAAGTCATCATATTCTGAATGATAAAAATTTACCTGAAATTTCGAATTGGTGGGGAGCGCTTTTGCTTCCTTTGCTTTCATGGATTTTGTTTTACCGGATAAAAAAGAGAGCTGTAGAAAATATCGATAATGAATCGAAAGAATCAGATTCTCAGATAAATATTATTTATGGATTTATTGGCGCCTTATTTTCAGGAATACTTCTTTCGGTCTTTTTTACTTTAGGATATGCAAATTTTCCAGCTTATGTACTTTTATTGATTCTGATGTCTGGCTTATTTTTTCCTATTTACAGAGCAGAATATATTCTTGGATTTGTTCTGGGCATGACTTTTACATTTGGTGCTGTTCTTCCAACAGTAATTGCATTTATACTGGCATTAATTGGTGCATTCTTATATCTGTGCATTCGGACATTAATTTTGTATGTTGTGTCGAGGATTCTGTTTGTTTTGGTTTCAAGCGATCAAAAAGAGGCTAAATAGTATTTTGATATTTGATACTACTAAAATATTTATCAGATTATTTATTGGGCTTATTATTTGTATTTTTGATTGAACAAATCTCCAAATTTTGAAAAAAATAGTTTTTCTTATCTTTCTTTTCTGCACCAGTTTGTTTGCAAAAGAAATTCATCCTACTGAACAAATCGTATCATTAAACGAGGATCAAAAAAAGATTTTATACGAATTTGTAATTCTTCAAAAAAACGGTTCTAATGCTAATGAATATTGGCAGCAACACAAGAATCAGTTTTCTGCAATTAATGATACAGTAAGAAATCAATTGGCAAACGAAATTTATGCCCATTCGCATATCTCTTATATTCCTGTAAAAGATTCTGCGGTTCAATTATGGATGCAGACGCAATCACTCACAAATTGGATGTTATATCTGGCGGCGTTTATTGCAATATGTTCTATAATAGGATTGTTGCGCAATTATTGGAGTTTGCTTATCGATATCCTTATAAGGCAATTTGCGCCAATATTCAGGCTTTTATTTTCGGCAATATTGCTTACTTATGAATTGTTGCTGATAGGGATTGCGTGTGTTGTTTTTGGTTGTTATATTGAAGAAATGACTTTAAGAACGGTAGTAATTCATACCGGTTTGTTTTTATTATGGAGTCAGTCAACGGCTATTTTTACCCGCAAATATTTAGTAAAGAAATATATTTTTGAAATAAAGAATAATTTCTGGAGTCGGAATAATTGGGAAACAATAAAAACAATTTGTCTTCCTGCAATAATCGTAACACTGGCACTTTTGTATGTGTTATATAAAAATCCGGATGATACTTTGTATAATTATGAGATCGTGGTTTCTGGTATGGCTGTTATTTGTGCTCTACCGTTTTGGCGTACATTAGAGAAATATATTTCTCCAATACTTGTTCCTTTCGAAGACAGTTATATCGAAAGAAGTATTGATTCGCTTGCGGCTTGTGTTATTGTGGCTTTAATTATCGATGGTTTTTTGATAGCACAACAAAATCCGGTTTTTTCTTATGTGATAATAGCCTTGACAAGTTTACTGATTATATCATTTTTGCTTTTATCGCTGAAACATAATTTCAAATACAATTACAAGAATTATTATTATTTGCAATTGATTACCGTTCTTTTTCTTTTGTTCACTTTGTTTTATAGCTTTTATATTCATTCTGCCGAAATGATTTGGGCATCTTTAATAGGGACAAGCATCTACATTATTATCAAATATTGGGAAATTCCAACCTTTTTTATTAGCTGGAAAAGAAGCAGAACATCAGCTTGGGGATTTTTAGGAATGGCGTTATTATTGTGGTTATTGGCAAAAGGTATTTTGTATGTTTCCGGAATGTTATATGTTTAATTCTACATGTTTTGTCATTTTGACCGAAAGGAGAAGTAATAGAAATTCGATTGGGAATTTCATAAAAAAACCTGTTCGTAATGAACAGGTTTTTTATTTATTCGGTGTCTTTTGTTTCTTCTAAATCTTCTGTTTTGCGTCCTACTTTTACTTTAGGGCTATTTTGTGTTCCGGTAACGGTTAGCGGAATTCCGAATATACCAAGCGGAGGTAATCCTAAACGCATTTTTAAGTTCAGTTTTCCGTCTAAACTTGTTGTGCCTTCAATTCTTGGTCTAAAGCCTGCAAACTTAAATTTAAAGCGTTCTACTGTTATGATATTATTTTTAACTGTAGTTTTAATGTCAACTTTAGAAACATCAGGATTTTTCATCGATTCTGAACTTGTTTTCTGGCTTACGGCATTAAACATTTTTAACCCGCGTACTTTTACATCTTTTACAGAAAGTATTCCACCACCTGCAAGCGATGGATAAACCGGATCCATGTTTCCGTTTAAACGACCTTTTAACTGGTAATCTACAGACACAATTCCCTGAGCTTTTTCAGCGGCACTTGCCATTTTTCTAAAAACTTCGATTTCATTATAAGCCCTTTTAATATCAAAATCAGATGCTTTGATACTAAAGTCAAAATTTGCTTTTTGTGTAGTTACCGCTTGATAATTGGCGTTCATGCCAACATTACAGCCAATTAAATTAAAACCGGTATTCTGCATGCTCAATTTACCTTTGTACATGTTTAAATTTCCAACAGCATTTTGAAGGTTTAATTTATCAAAATTTACTTTTTGGGCATTAGCTGTAAAATTCAAATTCAGGTTTGTCGGAATAATAATAACTCCGGTTTGTTTCGTTTCGGCAGGAGCAGGGCTTTGCGTTTTTGTTTGCGTTACAGATGTGTTTACCGGCGTACTTGACATAAATTCATCGACATTGATGTATCTTGAAGTAACTTTAAAAGAACCTTTTAAAACCCCTGTATTC
The DNA here is from genome assembly GCF_001422725.1 of Flavobacterium sp. Leaf82. GTDB lineage: Bacteria > Bacteroidota > Bacteroidia > Flavobacteriales > Flavobacteriaceae > Flavobacterium. Next base: position 642,840 of record NZ_LMMA01000001.1, read on the forward strand.
GTTGTGATATAATTAAAAACGTTCTGTAAATAACCATTCAGTTTAAAATCTGATTCGCCATAAGCAGCCAGAAAGTTATTAAACGACATTTTATCCTGATTGATTTTGAAAATCCCTTCCTTGATAATGAATTTCTTTGGCAAATATTCTGATGCAATTCCTATATTTCTTAGTTCAAGAGTTCCCTTATTATAAAGTTTACTGTAATTACCTTTTTCGGCATCGCTTTGTTTGCCTTTCAAAACCAAATCAGCTTTTACAAAACCATCTAAATCGAGTCCTTTTTGAGAAAAAACTTTGTAGATTTTATTAACGTCAAGTTCCCCTTTTGCTTTAATGTCATAAGTTAAGTCATTAAAATTGCTCAAATCGGCTTCTACAAAAACAGGTTTTCCTTCAAAAGTAAATTGAGTTGGTTTTAAACTTATTTTCAAATCATCAAATGTTCCTTTTTGATTTTCAATTTTAGATTTTATCTTAATATTGGTGATTGGATTTGGATAATATTTGGTTTTTAAATAACCATTTTCCAAATCAATACTTCCGTTTGTAACAGGGAAAAGTTTGTTTTTCTGGTCAAATTTCCCGTTTGCTTTTACATCTCCGGCTAAACTTCCTTTTAAAACAATATCCGGAATTCCGAGTGCTTTTGTTAGTTTTTCAAGATCAATTTTAGCTTTAAAATCCGCATTTATTTCCGGAGTATTGGCACCTTTTATATAAAATTTAGATTTTAAATAATCCTTATTTATATTTAAGGACAAATTTTTTGCATCAACAGTTAAAAGATCCGGATTTAAAGAAGGAACTGTCGTTTTAACTTCCAGGTTTAAATTAGAAACCGGGAAAGCACTTTTGTTATAATTTACAAAACCATTGTCTATTTTTATGTCTAAATTTAAATCAGGAGCAATGTTTTGCGATGCGATATAATTTCCTTTTAAGGTAAAAAGTAAATTAGTTTTACCTTTTAATTCTGTTTTAGAAAGCCAGGTAATATATTTTGGAGGGAAAGCAGTAAAAAGATCATCTAAGTTGCTGTTGTCAGATTTTATGATGAAATCCATATTGTAACCGTCTTTCAGGAAATCAAATTTACCTTTAAAATCTACTAAAAGCTGATTGATTTTAAGATTGTTCTGCTCAAAGAAAAAAGATAAAGAGTTAACATTTACTTTAGTAATTAAATCTGCATCAATTTTTTTATTCATTAAATACGGTTCACCTTCGTAAACAATATTTAATTTTTCAATTTTTGCTTTTGAGTATAAATCAAAGACAGCTTTGTTTAAATCTCCTTTTCCTAAATAATCAAATCCAAAAGCATCAAAATGAACTTTTGTCGACAGATCGTCATAAATAATTTTGCTGTTTATAATCTCAATTTTTTCCAGTTTTAGCGATGCATCAGCGTCAGTACTATCTTTAGGGTCTGATGGTTTTGATGATTTGTAAACATTATAATTCGCTTCTCCTTTGTCGTTTACTTTTACATTAATAAAGGAATCAGATAAATAAATCTGATCAATTTTTACCTCTTTGCTAAAAATTAAACTGGCTACGTTTATTCCAAAAGAGACTTCTTTTGCGGTAATAAATTTTTCGTTTTTGTATGGAGCTGATCCGTTAAGGCTTAAATCATTTAAGGTTAAAGTCAAGGAAGGAAAATGGTGAAAAAATGAAACCGATACATCAGAATAATTCAGTTCTGCGCTCAGTTTTTCATTAGCCGTCTTTTTGATTTGCTCCTTTATTTTATCGGCAAAAACTATAGGCGTCAAGAACAACAATCCAATAATAACAACAAAAGTTATTCCCAGATATTTTGCCGTTTTTAGTAAAACGGACTTGGTTTTATTTGTAGACATAACAAATTGAGTTGTTTACAGGTAAGATTTGTATTGTATAAAAGGTTTATCCGTGAACAGTTTCGCTTTTTCCGTAATTTGTAATAATAGAACCTTCATATTCAATCCATTCTTTCCATCGTTTATCGATATCTATATTGTCTGTATATTTTCTGGCAAATCCTAAAAATGTAGTATAATGTCCGGCTTCAGAAATCATTAAATCACGGTAGAATTTAGCCAATTCCTCGTCTTTAATATTTTCTGAAAGTACCTTGAAACGCTCACAACTTCTGGCTTCGATCATAGCCGAAAATAATAAACGATCACAAAGTGCGTCTTTTCGGCTTCCGTCTTTTTTCATGAATTTAAAAAGTTCATTTACATAATGATCTTTTCTTTCACGACCCAAAGTCAAACCTCTTTTTTTGATAATATCATGTACCATTTGTAAATGCTCTAATTCTTCTCGTGCAATTACAAGCATTTCAGTTACTAACTCTTCTAATTCAGAATTATAAGTAACTAAACTTATAGCGTTTGATGCTGCTTTTTGCTCGCACCAGGCATGATCCGTAAGAATTTCTTCGATATTTGACTCTACTATATTTACCCAACGAGGGTCTGTGGCTAATTTTAATCCTAACATAACTATATTGAAAAAAGTTAACTGCAAAATTAGTCTTTTTTATTGCCGAAAGTCAGTAAATAGCGTGCAAATGCGCTCAAAAAAGCATTATTTTGTAAGTTCAAAGAACTCAAATGAATCAAACAAAAAAACTTCTGATTATTGGTTTTGTCTGGCCTGAGCCAAATTCGTCTGCAGCGGGTGGCAGAATGATGCAATTGATTTCTATTTTTAAGGAAAACAGCTTCGAAATTACATTTGCAAGCCCTGCTTTAGATAGCGATTTTATGGTCGATTTGTCTGAATTTGGAGTTGATAAAACATCAATTGAACTCAATAATTCCAGTTTTGATGATTTTATAATCAAACTTAATCCTGATGTGGTTTTGTTTGATCGTTTCATGATCGAAGAACAATTTGGCTGGCGGGTTTCAGAGAATTGTCCAAAAGCGATTAGATTATTAGACACTGAAGATTTGCATTGTTTGAGAACGGCAAGACAAAAAGCATTTAAAGAAAACAGGACTTTTGAGTTGAATGATTTATTGTCTGAAGAAGTTGCAAAGCGAGAAATTGCCAGTATTCTAAGATGTGATTTGTCTTTCATGATTTCAGAATTTGAAATGAAAATTTTGAAAGATGTTTTTAAAATCGATTTCAGTTTATTGCACTATTTGCCTTTTCTGGTTCATGGAATGCAGGAATTGGATTTGCAGAAATTACCATCATTTCAAGAACGAAAGAATTTTGTTTTCATAGGGAATTTTCTTCATGAACCCAATTGGAATACGGTTCAATATTTAAAAGAAGCCATTTGGCCAATAATTAAAGAGCAATTTCCGGAAGCTGTTTTGGAAGTTTATGGTGCATATCCTTCGCAAAAAGTGTTACAATTGCATCATTCAAAAAATGGTTTTTTGATTATGGGAAGAGCTGAAGACGCTAATGAAATTGTAAAAAAAGCCAGAATTGTTTTGGCGCCAATTCGGTTTGGAGCAGGATTAAAAGGTAAATTATTAGAAGCCATGCAATGCGGAACTCCAAGTATAACAACTACAATTGGATCCGAAGCCATGCACGCCAATTTACCTTGGAATGGTTTTATTACAGATGATCTTGAGTTATTTGCAAAGAAAGCAGTCGAGTTATATCATGATGAAAATCTTTGGAAACAATCTCAAAAAAATGGAATCGAAATTGTAAATGAATGTTATCAATTAAGCAAATATTCTACTGCCTTGATGACTCAGATTAATTTGCTGTTGAATGATTCCGAGAGTCATCGTTTGCATAATTTTATGGGAAACCTATTGCAGCATCACACTTTAAAAAGTACTAAATACATGGCAAAATGGATTGAGGTGAAGAATAAAAACTAAGCTTCCATTTTTCCAAATCCTACAGTTTCACGGTACAATTGTGGCGAAACATCTGCATTGGTTTTAAAGAAGCGGCTAAAATAATGTTCGTCATCATAACCCAGTTCGTAGGCAATTTCTTTTACCGTTTTATTGGTCATATATAATTCTCTTTTAGCTTCGATTATAATTCTTTCAGCAATTAAATCAGTAAGGGTTTTGTTGAAATAATTCTTAGATAATTTAGCTAAGGCTTTCGCCGAAATATTGAGCATTTCTGCATAATGACCGGCAGAATGTTTAATTTTAAAATTAAGCTCTATCGCATCTTTCAGGTTTTGAAGAATAAAAGGTTCTTTAGAATCCGGAGCAGATTTCATTTCTTCCAGTTGTTGATTCTTTAATCTTGAAGCCGTGATTAAAAATATCTTTAAATAAGAAATCAATAAGTCATATTGTGCTAATCCGGTATTTTGAATTTCAGTTTTCATCTGATCTAAAACCATTTTAAAAGTCGATGCAGCTTCTTCTGTAATTATAGTAAACGGTGGTTGATAAACGTTATTGAATAACACTCCATTGCATGAAACCTCTTTTTGGTGATAATGTATGCAGTAAAAATCAGGATGAAAATGAATCGCAATTCCTTCAATTGGTTCATTTACACAAAGCATAAACGGTTGGTAAGGAGAAAAGGCGAGGAGTGAATTTTCTTCAAATTGATGTTCGGCAAAATCAGCTTTTACTTTGCCTTTTCCTTTGGTTACCCAAATTAAAGAGAAATAATTGTTACGCTGTAAATGATCAAAATGGCTATTATCGTCAAACGGAAGAATTTTGAATGCCAGATTGCCATCCTGAGGATTAATTAAAGTGTATACATTTTGATTGCTCATAAAAAATGCTGCTTTTTTTAAAAATGTAAAGATAGTCATGAAAAAGACTTCACGACTATCTATATAAATTGTTTTTTGTCAAATTATTTTTGTAATTCTAAACTTGGTACTGCTGGAAAATCGATTTGAGTATTTGCAGTATTATTGAAATAGTTTGTTAAAACATTTAAGGCTACGTGAGCTACAGTTTCTGCAATTTCTGCCTCTGAAACTCCTGCATTTTTAATTGTATTTACATCTTCATCGCTTACTAAACCATTTTTGCTAACCAATGTTTTAGCAAATTTAAGAATAGCGTTAGTTTTTGCATCAGTAGAATTTCCTGTTCTTGCATCATGTAAAACCTGCGCATCTGCTTTTAATAATTTTTCACCAATAAAAGTATGAGCCGCTACACAATAATCACAAGAATTACTTTCTGAAATTGTCAAGGCTAATAATTCGCCGGTTTTTGCACTCAATTTTCCGTGGCTTAATGCGCCGCTTAAGTTTAAATATCCTTCAAGAACTGCCGGAGAATTTCCCATTGTTCTCATCATATTAGGAACAACTCCTAATTTTGCTTGTACAGCGTTGAATAAATCTTTAGTTTTTCCTGTTACTTCTTCTGGGTTTAATGCTGTTAATCGTGTCATTGTATTTAATTTTTATGTTAATTATTAGTTGTTGTCTTTTGACATTACAAAGGTGCGATGATTACAGAGTTTAGAACATGGAGGATTTACGCTATGTGATGGACAATTTTCCCTCTTCTTTATTTATTAGTAAATAAGAATGTTTTTTAGGAGCTAATCCCGCTCCCGAAGCCTCGGGACGTTACAATCTTTTGTCTGCCGCGGCGGACAAAAGGATTTTTAATTCTATCGGGGCTAGGGCAGTCGTTTTCATAATAATGTTTTTCGTTTGTTAGGTCATTGCGAGGAACGAAGCAATCACATCTGGTGCTTTGGTTGTTATTGATGATTGCGTTTATTGTTAGTGTGGTTGCTTCGTTCCTCGCAATGACAAATAAGAATAAAAAAATCCCCGGTTACAAGTTGTAACTGGGGATTTTTTAGTTTGCACTCTCAATCTCCGGTCAGATTGTAAGCTGAAAGACTGAGACTGTAAACTGGGACTGTAAATGAGACTAAAAACTATTTCAACAAATCTCCAACCGCCTGAACAGTAGTAGCATGATAACCTGATTTTGCTTTGTTGAAAATTTTGTTTGCCCAAACTTTTCCTTCCGGAGTTTTTGCCATTTCTTTATAAAGCATCATTACAGATCCAGTTCTGCTAGTTGAAATTAAAAATTGTTCAATTGCAGGATACGCAGCTGTATATTTATAACGAATAGACGGAACAAACCATTGACGTTTGATGATGAAATTACCACCTTTTGTAAAGTTGAATTCTGCATCAATTGCTTCCATTTCTTTTGGTGTAATATCCGTTGGAAGATGATCTATAAAATACTGTTTTTCGCTCGTTGTTGTAATTTTTTGACTTAATCCTTTTACGCCCGTTTCTCTCCAGCTTTTTTGGAATTTATCAATTGCATCAAAATCAGCAGAACTTACAGGTGTAATATTTGATGGAATTCCAGGTTTGTAGATCCAGTCTTCGGCTTTTATTTTATCTGCAAGTGCTTTGTCTCCTTTTATAAGATTCTCGTTATAGTATTTAAGAAAATCTTCTGTTGTGATAGATTTAAAAGCGTGTGCATCGAAATAATTTTTAATAAATACGTCAAACTTTTCACGTCCAACAGCATTTTCGATTACTCTTAAAAAAGCATATCCTTTTACATACGGAATCATGCTGATTCCGTCATCAGGGTTTCTTCCCGTAAGACTAACTTTTAATCTTGTATCTGGACTTGTATCTCCGTATTCTGCTACGTTATCAACTAATTCTTTGCGCGTAATAACGTTTTGCATTTCAAATTCTTTCTCTCCAAAAATTGCTTCGCCAATGCGGTGTTCTACATAAGTTGTAAAACCTTCGTTTAACCAGATATCGTCCCAGGTTGCATTGGTAACTAAATTTCCGCTCCAGCTGTGTCCTAATTCGTGTGCTAATAAACTAGTCAATGAACGATCTCCTGCAATTACTCCCGGAGTAAGGAAAGTTAAGTTAGGATTTTCCATTCCGCCATAAGGGAAACTTGGAGGTAAAACCAAAACATCATAACGTCCCCAACGGTAAGGTCCGTAAAGTTTTTCAGCAGCTACAACCATTTTTCCAAGTTCAGCAAATTCCCAGGCCGATTTTTTCAGCATCGATGGTTCTGCATAAACTCCGGTTCTGTTATCAATAGATTGAAATTCGATATCTCCAACTGCAATTGCCATTAAATAAGACGGAATCGCTTTGTCTTGTTTAAAAGTATAAACTCCGGTATCATTTTTCTTTTGAGGATTTACAGCGCTCATTACAGCTAATAAATCTTTAGGAACGGTAACTTTTGCATTATAAGTAAAACGAATTCCCGGAGAATCCTGACACGGAATCCAGGTGCGTGACCAAACGCTTTCGCCTTGCGAGAAAACAAAAGGTTTCTTTTTGTCAGCAGTTTGCTCAGGAGTTAGCCATTGTAATGCAACAGCATCTTTAGTCGTGCTGTAGTAAATATTTACTTTTGTGGTGTTAGGTTCGATGGTAATATGAAGTGGTTTTCCGTGAAATTCAACGTCTTTTCCAAGTTCGAATTTGGTTTCTTTTTCATCATCACCTAAAGTTACTTTTGTAATGTTAAGCGTGTTTTCGTCAAAGATAATTTCGTTTCCTTTGCTTATGTTGTCAATTAACCAGGAAGCTTTTCCTGAAATAGTTTGAGTATCAAAGTCAACTTTTATATCCAGATCTAAATGTTTTACAACAGCAAGTTCTGGTTTAGAATAACTGTGTTCATCTGTAACAGCAGCTGCTTTTTCTGTTTGTTCCTTTTTCTGACAGGCAATTACGGTCAGGAATAAAGTGGCAAGGATTAGTTTTTTCATTTTTATGAAGAATTGAATTAGTGGAGGAAAATTAAACAAAAAATCCCGTTTTGAATAAACAAAACGGGATTTTATTATAAATAACCTTAAGCTTGTGGCTCAAGATGACATAAATAAATTATGCCAACATTGTAACCGGGCTTTCGATGTATTGTTTTAATGTTTGTAAGAATTGTGCGCCAGTTGCACCGTCAATTGTTCTGTGGTCACACGCTAATGATAACATCATTGTGTTTCCTACTACAATCTGACCATTTTTAACTACTGGTTTCTCAACAATTGCACCTACAGAAAGGATAGCAGAGTTTGGTTGGTTGATAATTGAATTGAATTCAGTAATACCAAACATTCCAAGGTTAGATACTGTAAAAGTACTTCCTTCCATTTCTTGTGGTCCAAGTTTTTTGTTTTTAGCTCTTCCGGCAAGATCTCTTACAGCAGCACCAATTTGAGATAAACTCATAGCATCTGTAAATTTCAATACAGGAACTACTAATCCGTCTTCAACCGCTACGGCAACACCAATGTTAACGTGGTGGTTGATGATGATAGCATCTTCTTTCCACTGAGAATTGATTTTTGGGTGTTTTTTCAATGCTAAAGCACAAGCTTTAATTACCATATCGTTAAAAGATACTTTTGTATCCGGAACAGTATTGATTGTCGCTCTTGAAGCCATTGCATCATCCATGCTTACTTCGATCACTAAGTTGTAGTGAGGTGCAGTAAATAATGATTCAGCAAGACGTTTAGCGATAATTTTACGCATTTGAGAGTTTTTGATCTCTTCGGTGAAAACTTCTCCTGCAGGAACAAATACTTTTGGTGCAGCAGGAGCAGCAGTTTCAGCTTTTGGCGCAGCAGCAGTTGTATTTGCAGCTGGTTGTGCCTGAGCAGATGGAGTAAAGTTTTCGATATCGCTTTTTACGATACGTCCGTTTTCTCCAGACCCTTTAACCTGATTTAATTGGATTCCTTTATCAGAAGCGATTTTCTTCGCTAATGGCGAAGCTAAAATTCTTCCGTTTGAAGTTTCAGCAACGGCTTCTGTAGCTTTTTCAGCAGCAGGAGCAGCTTTTTCTTCAGTTGCAGGAGCACTTGCAGTTGCAGTTCCTCCGGCAGTATAGTTGTCAGCAATTCCAGAAATATCAGTTCCGGCAGGTCCGATAATAGCTAATAAGCTATCAACAGGTGCAGTGTTTCCTTCCTGAATACCAATGTATAATAATGTTCCTTCATTGAAAGACTCAAACTCCATAGTTGCTTTGTCAGTTTCAATTTCAGCAAGGATATCACCTTCGGCAACAGCATCACCTACTTTTTTCAACCATGTTGCTACAGTTCCTTCTGTCATTGTATCACTCAAACGTGGCATAGTTACTACTACAACACCTTTTGGTAATTCAGTTGCAGCTTTTGCAGGAGCAGCAGTTTCTGTTTTTGCTTCAGCAGCAGGAGCAGCATCCGCTTTTGGTTCCGAAGCTTCGGAACTAGCAGCAGGAGCATCACCACCAGCTAAAAGAGCAGAAATATCTTCTCCTTCGTTACCAATGATTGCTAATAATGAATCAACAGGAGCAGTTTCTCCAGCCTGAATTCCGATATGTAAAAGAGTTCCTTCGTTGAAAGACTCAAATTCCATTGTTGCTTTATCTGTTTCAATTTCAGCAAGGATATCTCCTTCGCTAATTTTGTCGCCTACTTTTTTTAACCAAGTCGCTACCGTTCCTTCCGTCATAGTATCGCTCAAACGAGGCATTGTTACTTTTATCGCCATAATATGTTATAGTTTATGAGGTGTAAATGGATAGTCTTCTTGTGCGTATACTACATCATATAATTGTTGTAATTCAGGATATGGAGATTCTTCAGCGAATTTCACACATTCTTCAACCAAGTCTTTAACTTTTTGGTCAATTGCTTCAATTTCTTCTTCTGTAGCATACTTTTGATCCATAATTACATCTAAAACCTGAGTAATCGGGTCAATCTTTTTGTACTCTTCAACCTCTTCTTTAGAACGGTAAAGTTGTGCATCAGACATAGAGTGTCCTCTGTAACGGTACGTTTTCATTTCAAGGAAAGTTGGTCCGTCACCACGACGAGCTCTGTCAATTGCTTCTGTCATTGCTTCAGCAACTTTTACAGGATTCATTCCGTCAACAGGTCCGCAAGGCATTTCGTATCCTAAACCAAGTTTCCAGATATCAGTGTGGTTTGCAGTTCTTTCTACAGAAGTTCCCATTGCATAACCGTTGTTTTCAACGATAAATACAACTGGTAATTTCCATAACATAGCCATGTTGAAAGCTTCGTGTAGAGAACCTTGTCTAGCTGCACCATCACCAAAATAGGTCATAGTAACTCCGCCAGTTTCAAAATATTTATCAGCAAAAGCTAAACCTGCTCCTACCGGAATTTGTCCACCTACGATTCCGTGTCCTCCGTAAAAACGGTGTTCTTTAGAGAAAATGTGCATAGAACCTCCCATACCTTTAGAAGTTCCTGTTGCTTTTCCTAAAAGCTCAGCCATTACACGTCTGGGATCAACTCCCATACCAATTGGTTGTACGTGGTTTCTGTAAGCGGTAATCATTTTATCTTTAGTCAGGTCCATAGCGTGCAAAGCACCCGCTAATACAGCTTCCTGACCATTATATAGGTGTAGAAAACCTCTAACTTTTTGTTGAATGTATAATGCTGCAAGTTTGTCTTCAAACTTTCTCCAAAGTAGCATGTCTTCGTACCACTTTAAATATACTTCTTTTGTAACTTCTTTCATCTGAATTCTTTCTTTTGCTAAAGTTTGTTTGTGTTATCAATTGTTGCCTATAACGCAAAATAGTTTCCTCCCACAAATTTGCGCCCGAAAGGTCGGGATGCAAAAATAAGACATTCCTATTAAGAAGTAAAATTTAAAAGGTACTTTTTGGCTTTTTTTTACAAGAACTTTTTATCAAACATAAAAGGAAGCAAATTTTTTAGGGATGCTGATTTGTAAACTTCGCCAATTTCTCCCATAAAAAAGATTTCTATAGGTGTGTCTTGCCTGATTTCATATTCTGCAATAGATTGTCTGCATGAACCACATGGCGGAATTGGTGCTGTTGTTTGATTCGTGTCTGAAGCTGCTGTAATAGCCATTTTTAAGATTTTAGCTTCAGGATATATACTTCCGGCATGAAAAATAGCTACTCGCTCTGCGCATAATCCAGACGGATAAGCTGCATTTTCCTGATTTGATCCTAAAATTATTTTTCCGTTATCTAATAATAAAGCTGCTCCAACTCTAAATTGAGAATATGGGGCATACGCTTTTTTGCGAACTTCAACGGCCTGATTCATTAAGTCCTGAATGTCTTGTGAAAGTTCTTGTAAAGTATCGTAAACTATAAAGGATGATGTTATGCTAATTTCTTTCATTTGTTTTTAAGGGAAAAAAAATCCAAATTCCTAAAAAATAGAAATTTGGATTGTTATTGTATTATTGTTTTATCGGTTTAATAAACTTCGTATTTGTCGCCAAAGTTAAAGGTTAAAGAAAAGCGAAGTGTGTTTTCTAAAGGATTTTTAATTTTTGATGTCGAAAATAAATAAGAAACATCAACTTTTACGATGTTATATTTAAATCCTGCTCCTAAAGAGAAAAATTGTCTTGCTCCTTTTTCAGGGCTTTCGTGAAAATATCCGGCTCTTAATGCAAAAGCATCCTGATACATATATTCTGCACCTACACTGTAAGTTATTTCTTTTAATTCTTCGCTGAATCCGCCTGGAGCATCTCCAAAAGATTTAAAAATTCCTGAAACCCAACCAATGTCGTTGTAGTTTTTAAAGTTTGTAGCATCTGCCTGTTCTTGAGAAATATCTCCAACATCATTATAATCTCCATCTCCGTTTGCATCTACTGGTGTTCCTGGTCCCGGAGGAGTTGGAACTAAAAGTTTTGTAAATTCAACACTAAGGGCTACTTTATTATAGTCATCTAAAATAAAATCAAAACCTCCACCTAATCTAAGATTAGCCGGCAAAAAGTTTGAACTTAAATCATCATTGTCATAGCTTATTTTCTGACCAAGATTTTGCATGTTAAAACCACCTCTCCATCTTCCGTTGAAGTCTGAATAAGCAATTTCTTCAGATTGATAGAATCCGGCGATATCTACTGCAAAAGTACTTGCTGGTGAAGCATCAACATCTTCTGAAGCAATTTTCAGGTTTGAACGAATGTATCTTGCAGCAACTGCCATCGAGAATTTTTCACTTAATTTCAAAGAATAAGAACCATCAAGGGCAAATTCATTTGGAGAGACAATTCTTGCGGCTTCATTTGGGTCTCCGGTTGTTCTTAACTCAATATCTCCAAAACCAAAATAACGGAAAGTACCTGCAAAGGCGCTTCGATCATTGATCTTGTTGTAGTAAGTAACTTGTCCAAGAGAAATGTCATTGGCTAAGTCTGTTAAATAAGGAGTGTAGCTTAGAGAGAAGCCTTGCTTGTCTACTGAAAAAGCATATTTTGCAGGATTCCATTGCTGAGAATAAGCATCTGCTGATGTTGCGACACCCTGATCAGCTAAACCTGCTGCTCTGGCATCTGCTGCAACTAATAAAAATGGAACTCCTGTGGTAATAGGACGGTTTTCCTGGGCCTGTACTTTAAAAAGAATAAAAGAACAAATTAAAAGTAGTGATATTTTTTTCATTTAGGGAACTTAATGGTATTTAGATTACAAATATATATATAATTATAATATGACAAGCTTTTCGTATTTTTCTGCCTTTTTATTTGTCAAATTAGATTTGACTGTGAGTTTATAAATATAAACTCCTTTACCAATTCTGTCGCCAAAATCGTCTTTTCCGTCCCAGGTTATTTCTCTGGATAAAAAACCTTCTGTTGTAACAACCTGATTTTTTGTCCAGACTACTTTTCCGGTAATTGTCATAACCTGAACCTGAACATCTAAGGGTTCATAAGGTCTGTTGTGCGAAAACCAAAATTGTGTATAAGTCGAAAACGGATTAGGGTAATTAAGAACGTGTGTTAATGTTAGTGACTCATCTCCAACAACTATAAATTGTATCTCACTTGTAACAGGATTGTTGTAAACATCCCATGCCGTGAAAGTTATTGTATGCATTCCTGCAGCTAAATTTCTTAACGGAAAACGTAAATTTCCATTGGTGTAATCGTCTAATTTTGTTTGATAATAATCATTTAAAATATACGGATTACTCACATCTCCATCTAGAATTGCTACTATATCATGCCCGATTCCGCTTGCTGTATTGATTCCGTTTTCGTCTTCAAGAAATGCTAATAAAAATGGGGATTCATTAGTAATTCCACCAGACACAAAAGTTTCATCATTCATATATAACTTAACTTTTGGATTTATATTGTCCTGAGGTGCATTTTCATTTATTCCTCCAATTTTAATAGCTGTATTATAGCCTGACTGATTCTCTGAAAGCTGATTTTTTTTAGAATAAAAGCTAATTCGACCATAGTCAACAGGTACACGAATATCACGAGGAACAACAAAGCTAAATTCAAACTGACCGTTGGTTACAGACGCATTTCCTCTAAAGATAGTTTCGCCCAGAATTTTGAATGACATTGCAGGGCTATAACCATCATTATTTAGCGTGGTAGTTGTAATTAACTTGTCGAAAATTGCAGTTGCCAATTCACCATTATAATTGCTTAAAAGGGTATTGTTCTCATCTGTGATCTCACCGGTAATTTTAATTTTAGATAAAGATTTAAAATCCGGTATCGACTGAGAAATCACAATATCGTTTACTTTTGTTAAATTAATTCTTGGTTTAGGAATTGCTAACATTAAGGCAGGATCTCCAAGATAAAAAATAACATTACTGGCAGAACTCGGATTTTCGTTTTTAGAAATTCGCAGTGCTTCAGCAATCGTAGTATATTGATTGGATCCGTATGCGAATAAATTTCTACTCAGACTATTATTAAAATCTTCTGCATTGTATTGACCTATCGCGCGAATAGTGGTTAACATCGAAATTGCACCACCTTTTGGATTCCAAAATGTATATTCTCCCGCTGTTGGTCTTGTGGGATCATCAAATCTGGAAAATTCGCAGGTAATAGTAATAAATAAAGGGTACTTGTATTGATTGTTTAAGTTTTGTCCGTCTGATTTTTCCCAAATTCGCTCACTTGCCAATCCATCTTCACCACCGTGTCCCAAATAATTAAAAACTAATGCTCCTTTTTCGAAAGCATTAAATAAATCGGTTCTGGCTTTAGGATATCTTGATCCTCCGGCAGAAGCTTCCTGCGTATAAGAATCCAGAATTATTTTATCCATATTGAAAAATGACTTTTCAGTAGATATTTTATCTGCAAGATTGTTTTGATTCGATTGAAGGGTTGTATCTGAAGCTTTGTCAGAATCATCGCTGACCATAACAATATTATTTCTCCAATTTCCGTAAGATTTCTGATCGTGATATTCTAATACTTTGTTTACGATTTCAGCAGCTTGAGCATTATCTGAGACCAACATTCGTCCAACAGCAATGTCGATTCCTCCAAACGGAAAAACAACAACGCCTTCATTCGCATCCATTAATCCGTAAAAGTCATCTGAGGCAAATGAAGCTTCTCCGGTCGTGTTGCTAATTACGGATTGATATATAGGTACAATATTATTATTGTTTGTAATTCGGTTTTTATAATCAAATGAAGCATCTCCAAATAAATTCAAATATTTTATTCTTTTATCAGGCGTAGATGCGTTTTCGTAAATGTATTTTATGCAGTTTCTGATTGCGGCGATGTCTTGTTTTCCTGAAGAGAATTCCTGATAGATATTCTCTAACGTAATTACTTTTACATTTAAATTAGAATAGCTGCGATGAAAACTCGCTAATTTTTCGGCCTGAGAAACCAGGAATTTTGGAGTCACAATTACATAATCAATATCCTGAAAGCTGTTTTGGCTATTTTTAAAGAGACTTCCCTTTAAGTTTTGATTAGTGATTTTTGGCTGACTTTCTTTTAAAGGAGTAAAATAATCTGAGGGATCAATAGCTATATATTTTCTAATTTCTCCTAAAGATGCTTTAAAACTAAAATTTGCCTGATTGTTGTTTTCTATTTTTGATACATTATATAGGTCTGTAACATCCCAAATTTGCGAAATGCCTGTAGCGCTGCCAATAGTATAATTTACAATTCCTCCGGTTGAACCTGCTAAGTCATATTGAAATTTAAATTGTTTGCCTATTCCCAGAAGTTTTCTTTTTGCAGTTAAATTAATGTAATCCAAATATCCTTTTGATCCCGGAACACCATTATTATTATAGGTAAGCTTGATTTTTATATTTGCTGCTCCGGTAAATGTTGCGTTCGAAGGAAGTTTTTGGGTGTAGAATTTTTCATCAGAATTAACTACTAAAGTTTGAAAATTAATATTACCAATACTTTGACCATTTGCAGAAACGGTAAAAGAGGTTGGGGTATAGGCGGCAGAAGCGGCGCTCAATTCTATTTTTACAGGAACTGAAGTTTCAATGTTTGGAAAGTTGAATTCAAATTCCTGTTCCTGATTAATATCAAATGATTCTCCAAACCATTGACGCCCTAAATGTGCAATGTTTGTTTTGTCGATTTCATGAAATTGATAGTCGTCAAAAGTGGTAAGGTCTAAAGTTGAGTTTCCTGTTGGCTGATTTATATTTGAAATTCTTTTTCCTTCAATTCCGTTAACGGTAATATAATAATACGATTTTGTATCATATAAGTTGAGATTAGTCTGATTTTCAGGGCTCCAATTCTCAATTCCTTCGGCATAAAAAAGAATATAATCTTCATTATTAAAGATTCCGTCGCTTTCTCCTATAATCTGAATAGCGTTTTCGGTTAAATCTTCAGGATAGTAAGTGTTATTTGCCAAAGGAAGCATTTTTCCTCCATTTCCATAAATTTTGATTCTTCTTGGGTCAGCTTTTGAAGGATCGAATCCTAAACTTTGCAGGAAAGACTTTGAAATTTTATAAACTCCGGATTTTTCTACATAAAAACGGTACCAATCGCCAGTTGCTAAAACCGAATTGTAAACTGAATTTGATTTTTGAAAAGATGATGTATTGCTGTTATTTGATGCAGAAGCGGTTGTAGAGTAAGAAAATGATTTAATTCGTTTAAAACTATTTCCTTCCTTTATTATAGGCGATAAAAATAAAAAGTTTTGCCTTTTATCTCTTGCATTAGTTGTTTTTAATGTCTCATTTGGCTTTTCAGGAATGTTTTCGATTGCTAAATCACCTAATTCTGCAATTGAAATTGATTCGTATGCAATGTTGGTAATTTGAATAGAATTACTGTTCGAATAACCGGATTCGTTCAGGTTAAGCAGTAATGTTATGCTTTTTTTTGTAGTATCGTATCTAAAACTGCTTCCGGAGAAGTATGGAATTTTTATTTTCAAATCTCCATAACTCATTTCTTTTTTATTTTGCCAATCTATTGTGAAGTCGCCATTTATCTGGGAAAAAGAGATAAATGGGATCAAAAAAAGATATAAGATTAGGGCTTGTTTCATTGGTTAATAAATGAGATTTAAGTTAAAAATATTTTAGTAAGTAAAAATATAGTATTTCATGTTATAGTAAATAATAAAAAGTATATTTTTGCGTTCGTAACTATAGGTTATTTTCTGGTAAAAAACAGCTAAATAAAATTATTAGAACAGATGTTGCTAATTAAATGTTAATTATTATATTGCAGCACCTAAATTTATCACCTAAGAATGAGTATGAAAGTAAACAAAATTGTAGTCTTGCAATTAATGATGTCAATGGTATTGATGTTGGGCACGGCTAGTTGTAGCAAAAAATCGAGTTCCAGTCACGCTTCCAGAGCAACTGGTTGGGATGTAGATAGTCAGAATGGAACTGCTGCCAGAAATGCAGGGAAAAAACAACAGGCTGGTCCTGGTTTAGTTTTTGTTGAAGGAGGTACATTTACTATGGGTAAAGTACAGGATGATGTTATGCACGATTGGAATAACACACCCACTCAACAACACGTTCAATCATTCTATATGGATGAAACTGAAGTTACGAATGGTATGTACTTAGAATACCTGGAGTGGTTAAAGAAAGTTTTCCCTCCAACAGAAGAAAATTACAAAAATATTTATGAAGGTGCATCTCCGGATACCTTAGTATGGAGAAATCGTTTAGGATATAACGAAACGATGACTAATAACTATTTAAGACACCCATCTTATGCTAACTATCCTGTAGTAGGTGTAAACTGGATTCAGGCAGTTGAATTTAGTAAATGGAGAACTGACCGTGTGAACGAAGCAGTCTTAGAGAAAAATGGTTACCTTAAAAAAGGTGCTAAAACACAAGACGTTAGCGCTGAAAGTTTGTTTAACACAGAAGCTTATGTTGCATCTCCAAGTACTACTTATGGTGGTAATGAAGAACTTGTGTTAAAGAAAAACCCTAACGGCAGAAAACCAAAAGCAGGTAAAGACGGTGTAGTTCCGGAAGAAAAGAATGTGTACGCACAACGTTCTTCAGGAGTTATCTTGCCAGAATACAGACTTCCTACTGAAGCAGAATGGGAGTATGCTGCAGCTGCAGATGTTGGACAAAGAGAATACAATATATATAAAGGACAAAAGAAATATCCTTGGTCCGGAGATTATACACGTTCATCTAAACGTAAAAACAAAGGAGATCAATTGGCTAACTTTAAACAAGGAAACGGTGATTACGGTGGAATTGCAGGTTGGTCTGATGATGGTGCAGATATTACAAACGCTGTAAAAAGTTATGCTCCTAATGATTTTGGATTATACGATATGGCTGGAAACGTAGCCGAATGGGTTGCCGATGTTTACAGACCTATTATTGATAATGAAGCAAATGATTTTAACTACTTTAGAGGAAATCAATATGCTAAAAACAAAATTGGTAAAGACGGTAAAATTGAAATTATCACTAAAGATAATATTCAATACAAAACGTTAAGTAACGGTAAAAAAGTTGCAACAAACTTACCAGGAGAAATTGCTCAGGTTCCAGTTGACGAAAACGAAACTTATTTGAGACAAAACTTCAGTACAAGTGATAACATCAACTATAGAGATGGTGATAAACAATCATCTAAATATTTTGATTTTGGAGACGAGTCAGAATCTAAAGCGGATCATTCAATGTACAACGCTCCTAAACATAATGTAACAACAGACAGTTTAGGTCAAATGGTTAGAAAATATGATAACTCTAGTAAACGTACAACGTTTATCGATGATAACGTAAGAGTTTACAAAGGTGGTTCTTGGAGAGATAGAGCTTATTGGTTAGATCCTGCTCAAAGAAGATATTTCCCTCAAGATATGGCAACAGATTATATCGGATTTAGATGTGCAATGTCTAGAGTAGGTGCTAAAGCTGAAAAAAGAAAATCGCCTAGAAACTAAGTCTTAGAAAATTTATTATAAAAAGTTCCAAATTCCAAAAGCTGAATATTCAGTATGGAATTTGGAACTTTTTTATTGTTTTTTTTCTACTTTTATGACTAATAAAAATTTTTATAAATGAATATTCAAGACATTCATAACTTGTTTTTGCAGTGTAAATCAGTTTCAATAGATACAAGAAAAATTGAAAAGGATTCTATGTTTTTTGCTATTAAAGGCGAAAATTTTGACGCTAATACTTTTGCTGCTAAAGCAATAGAATTAGGCGCTTTGTATGTTATTATTGATAATGCATCTTATGCTATTGACGAAAGAACTATTCTTGTAGAAAACAGCTTGGAAACCTTGCAGGAACTGGCAAAATTTCATCGTTCTTATCTAAAGCTGCTCATAATTGCCTTAACAGGAAGTAATGGTAAAACGACAACGAAAGAATTAATTAATGTAGTTGTAGCTAAAAAATATAAAACTAAAGCCACTGTAGGTAATTTAAACAATCATATTGGAGTTCCGCTGACTTTGTTGTCTTTTACAAAAGAAACTGAAATAGGAATTGTTGAAATGGGAGCAAATCACAAAAAAGAAATTGAATTTTTATGTGAAATTGCCCAACCGGATTACGGTTATATTACCAATTTTGGAAAAGCACATTTAGAAGGTTTTGGAGGAGTTGAAGGTGTAATTGAAGGTAAAAGCGAGATGTATAAATATCTTGCAAAGAATGATAAAGTAGTTTTTGTAAATCTTGAAGATTCAATTCAGATTGAAAAATCGGTTGGGATAAAGTCATTTACTTTTGGAGTAAATAATGATGCTGCGGATCTGAATATCAAAAACATTTCGGCGAATCCTTTCGTTATTATTAAGTATGATAATTTTAGTGTAGAATCACATTTAATTGGATTATACAATGCAAATAATATAAATGCGGCAGTTGCAATTGGGTATTATTTTAAAGTAGATGAAAACGATATAAAAGAAGCTATCGAAAACTATATACCAGAGAATAACAGATCACAATTATTAAGAATTGGTTCTAATCAGATTATTCTGGATGCCTACAACGCAAATCCTAGTAGCATGGCAGTTGCGATAACTAATTTTCTGCAACTCGAAAATCAGAATAAAATAATGATTTTAGGAGATATGTTTGAGCTTGGTAATGAAAGTTCCAAAGAACATAAATTGATTGTTGATTCTTTAGTAAACCAAAATAAAGCGGGTTGTTATTTAATAGGTAAATCATTTTATGAAAATAAAACAGATAAAAACAACATACAGTTTTTTGAAACCTTTGATGATTTTGTAGCATTCGTTAAAACAATACACTTTAATGAAAATACAATTCTGATAAAAGGTTCAAGAGGAATGGCTCTTGAACGTACATTAGAATTTATTGCATAAATAGTTTTCAAAATAATAAAACGCCAAAGCCATTCAAGTGAATGGCTTTGGCGTTTTATTTAAATACTCATTAAGAAACCAATCAGGTTTTCTTTTTTGTTTAAGCCTAGTTTTTTTCTTAAACGATAGCGGGCTAATTCGACACCTCCGGTTGAAATATTCATAATTTCGGCGATTTCTTTTGTAGACATATTCATCAATAAATAAGTTGATAAATCGAGTTCACGAGGAGAAATTGTTGGGTATTTTTCTTTTAATCTCTTAAGGAACTCAAAATGAACGTTTTTGATGTGTTTTTCCAGATCTTTCCAGCTTTTATCTGTGTTTACCTCCTTTACAATACTTTTATGCAATTTGTTGAATTCAAATTTGGTCGAATCGTCTAGAATATTAGTATCAATATCTTTTAACTTATGAATGATTCCGTTTAGAATCTTATTTTTCTTAACTACTTGCAAAGAATTGTTTACTAATTCTTTGTCTTTGGCGAGGATTTTTATTTGAAGTTTATCACTTTTTAACTTCTCTATTTCTTTTTCAAGTTCATGCTGTTCATGTCTGATTTTTGATTCTTTTTCCAGATATAATCTTCTTTGTTCGATGGTTTCATAATATCTGTTTTTTCTGATTTTTAATTTAATCCTGTTAGAAATGATGTAAACTGCAGTAATTAGAAAAATGATATAAATTAGATACGCTAAAAAATGTCTGTACCACGGCGGCGAAACGATAAAGGTGATTTCAGATACATCTGATTCTATACCATAACTATTTTTAGCTTTAAGCTTCATGATATAGGTGCCTTCACGCAAATTTGTATATTCTTTTATTGAAAGCGCTGACCAATTGCGCCAGTTCTCCTCAAAAGGCTCTAATTTGTATGAATACGTTACGTTTTCCTGATTTTCATACGTTGGTGAAGAAAACGTGAATTTAACGTGATTTGAGCTGTAAGGAACTGTATATGATTGTTGATTGCCTGGTATATTGCCTGTTAATATCGTATCTCCCGGAAACGAAAAACTTTCTATAAATACTTTAGGCTTCGTTATAAAAGTATTCGAAATTTTAGAGTCATAATGAGTTAATCCATCTGTTAGGCCAATGAAAATATTTTCCGGATCAATAGTATTTACAGAAATATAGTTGTTTACCAAATTCCCTGATAAGTTTGAAAACGGCGCTTGTTTTTTTATAAAATTTCCGTTTTTATTCTTTGTTAATACACCCAAAGACTCATTATATGCATACCATAAACTACCTTGAGAATCTTCGATTAATGTATTAATAGTTGGGATATCTTTAAAAAGTGCTGTTATTTTCTTGTCTTCAAAAAATGTTCCCTGCTCTTTGGAAAATCTGTAGAAATGATTTTTTGACTGAAAATAAACTTTATTATTTATGTTTTGCAAACTGCCAATTCCGGAATATAAAGGACTAATGTCTTTGTGCTTTTTTATATAAACAAATTTCTTTAAATCCTCAGATAAAGTCATTTGATAAAGAAAAGGATCTTTTTTTAACCATAAATAATTTTCGTCCAGTTCTATCGAAAATGTATTTGTGGTTTCGTCAAATCCTGAAACCTGATGGGAATATTCAAATCCTGAAGCAGTTCTTTTAAAAATAGTAAATCCGTTGTAGCTTTCTCCTATAATATAATTATCATGATTTGGTATTTTCTTGAAACCAAAATATCCTTTTGTATCGAGTTTTTTAGAAACTTTATTTTGATCAATAACCAACGCCCCACTATTACTGGCGCAAATAAGTACACCATTTAATACCTGAATATTCCAGGCTTGTGAGATGGTTCCTTCTACTCTTATAAACGGACTGTCTTTAAAGGGATTATTCCAGGAATGGTAAAATAAGCCCTGATTTGTGGCTACATATAAATTCCCGTTAAAAATAGTAGAAGCATATACAGTACCTATATTATAACTGTAATCAAAATAAGAGAAAGGGGAGTTCTCATTAATAAAAGTAATACCGTTGTCTAATCCTAGCCAGATATTGTTTTTGTTGTCTATAAAGGAGGTTAATATAGTATTGTTCTGTAGCCCTTTTTGACGATTTAGATGTTGGATTATTTTTCCATTTAAATCACAAATTATGACCCCGTCCAAAACTGAATTAAGGACAATAAATCTGCCTTTTATTATAGAACCGCCAAGAGATGTGTTTTTCTTGATAAAAGCATTTGCTTCCGTTTCCCATGGCTGCACAGATTTACCATCAGATATAAATAAACCTTTTTCTAAGGTTGCAAGCAACATTTTATTATTTGGAAGCGGGAATACAGACCAGATTTCTTTGTCATTAAATACAGTTGTCCCTTCTATTTGTTTTAATTTATGATTTTTGTATTCCAGAATTCCAAGTGATTTATCTTGAAAATAAAGATGATTATTTACTAAA
Source organism: Flavobacterium sp. Leaf82 (assembly GCF_001422725.1). GTDB lineage: Bacteria > Bacteroidota > Bacteroidia > Flavobacteriales > Flavobacteriaceae > Flavobacterium. The sequence continues at coordinate 664,859 of NZ_LMMA01000001.1, forward strand.
AATGAAAACTGAAATTTCGTAGGAGCATTTATAACGGTTAATTTATTATTTTTTAGAAAGAATACTTTTGTAAAGGATTGAAAAATTACCTCACCATTAAAGATGTGTATTCTCCAGATCAGGTTTATATTTTGTTTGTCCTTTTTTTCTACCAAATCAGAAAGAGAATGGTATTTTAAATTCCCTTTTTCATCATTTTTAAAATAACCAAATTCATTGTTACCTCCCACATAAATTTTTCCTGCAGCATCTATTTTTAAACTTCTAATTTCTGTTTGAGTAGGGAGAGAAAATTTATGCCAGCTCGAACCGTCAAATTGTATAAGACCATTATTGTTTGCAAAGTACATATTGCCTTTTCTATCCTGATCTATACTCCAGTTTTGAGTTCCACCTCTGTAATCAGCTCTTTTATAATTTTTAATTCCTGGTAAACCTATATCTTTTACCTGAGCTGCAGTATTTGTGTGTAAGAAAAAAATTATAATTAGTGTAAAAATTGTATTTATGAATTTCATAAAATTTATAATGTATTTTTATTAGAAATGTTTTATAAAGGGTTTTATTTTTTAATTATTTATTTGCATTCTTGCCTTTTCATAGAATTATTTTGAATATATCATGAAAATGTCTTTATTTTATAAATGTAGTGTTTATTTTTTTACTTAACATTTTTATAACAATATATTATTTCATTTAAATATTTATAAATCAATGTTTTAAAAATAATTTGATGTGTTTTTGTAGCGTATTAAAATAAGCTTTGATGTGTTTTTGTAATGAAATTTTATTGTTGATAGTAAAAATTTAACTTTATTATTGCATCAAATTACTAATTAATTAACCAAAATTTTTAGAAAAATGAAATTAACAAAATTACTTATTTTTTGTATTTCGTCTCTACTGTTTTCAGTTATCGCAATGGCACAGGATGTTACGGTAAGCGGAACAATTAATGATGAAAGTGGATTACCCGTCCCTGGGGCAACAATTTTAATTAAGGGTACAAGTAAAGCAACAGCTTCTGACTTTGATGGAAAATTTCAAATTACTGTTCCTTCAAACGGAACTTTAAGTGTTAGCTTCGTAGGATATGTAACTGTTCAGGAACCAGTAAACGGACGAACAAAACTTGAAATTAAATTGCGTCCTGAATCTCAATCATTAAATGAGGTTGTAGTAGTAGGATACGGTACTCAAAAGAAAAGTGTTGTTACAGGCGCAATATCTAGTGTAAAAGCAAAAGATTTAGAAAGTTTACCTATAACAAGAGTAGAACAAGCTTTACAAGGTAGAGTTTCAGGAGTTTCTATTGCTGCAAATGCAGGTCAGCCAGGATCAGCTTCTACAATACGTATTCGTGGTTTTACTACGTTAAACAATAACGATCCGTTATGGGTTGTTGATGGTGTTGTTGTTGATAATGGTGGAATTGGATATTTGAACCAATCAGATATTGAATCTATCGAGGTATTAAAAGATGGTGCTTCAGGAGCTATCTACGGTTCTCGTGCTGCTGCAGGGGTTATTTTAGTAACAACTAAAAAAGGTAAAGCAGGTAAAATTTCTGTAAATTATACAGGATATGCAGGAACATCTCAGGCGGCTAAAAAATTAGATTTACTTGACGCTTCTCAGTATGTAACAATCATGAATGAGGCTTATGTAAATGGTGGAAAACCAGCTCCTTTTGCTACAAACACTAATTACGGTAAAGGAACTGACTGGCAGGATGCTATTTTTAACAATCATGCGCAACGTATTTCTCACGAATTAAGTTTTAGTGGTGGTAACGATGTTTCTACATTCTATATGTCATTTGGTCTAACAGATCAGGAAGGTATCATTACTACTGATATTTCTAATTATAATAGAAAAAACATCCGATTGAACTCTAATCATAAAATTGGAAAATACATTAAAATTGGTCAGACTTTAGGATATTCTAACGAGAAAACTGTTGGTATTGGTAACACAAATGACGAATTTGGAGGACCATTGGCATCAGCAATAAACTTAGATCCATTGACTCCAATTATCGAAACTGATCCTTCTAAAACAGGAGCGGGTTCTATATATGCAAATCCAAATACGCTTAAAGATCCAAACGGAAACTATTATGGTATTTCGACTATTGTAACTCAGGAAAACACAAATCCATTAGCATACACTCAGACAAGATTAGGAAATAATGATTTTTCTGAAAACTTTGTAGGTAATATTTTTGTTGAAGCTGAAATCTTGCCAGGTTTGAAATTCAGATCTACTGCAGGTGCTAAATTAGCTTATTATGGTTCTGATAACTTTACTCCGGTATACTTCTTAAACGGAGCTACAAAAAGAGATAAAAACGAATTGTTCAGATCATACAAAAAATCATTCAGCTGGAACTGGGAGAATACTTTAAATTATACTAAGAAATTTGGAGACCACAACTTCAGTATTTTATTAGGTAAAGGTACTTATGTAGATAACATTACATCAGGTAATGATGCTACTTACCAGGGTATTCCTGCAACTACTCACGCAGAGGCTTCTTTTAACGTAGATATTCCTCTTACTGACAAATTTGTTAATGCTTACAATTCATTAGCTGTTGAGCACAGAGTTGAGTCTATCTTTTCAAGATTAAATTACGATTACAAAGAGAAATACATTTTTACAGGTATTCTTCGTCGTGATGGTTCTACAAGATTTGGACCTAACAATAAATATGGAACTTTCCCTTCAGTATCTCTTGGATGGGTACCTTCTAAAGAAGGATTCTGGAAAGAAAACAATGTTGTAAACAACTTAAAAATTAGAGGAGGTTACGGAGTTACAGGAAACGATTCATCTCCGGATTTCTTATACCTTTCTACTATTGGAAATAAAAGAAATTATACAATTGGAGGAACTCCTGCTACAGGACAAAGTCCAAACGCAATTGCAAATCCTGATTTGAAATGGGAAGAAACAAAACAAGTAAACATTGGTTTTGAAAGTACACTTTTCCATGACTTTAATTTCAGTATCGATTTATTCAACAAAAAAACATCAGGTATCTTGATGAAAGTGCCAATTCCTGGATTTGTTGGAGCAAGTGGAGACACTTATGCGAATTTAGCTGATATGCAAAATAAAGGTATTGATGTTGAATTAGGATACCGTAAAAAAATTGGAGCATTGAACCTTTCTGTAAACGGAAACTTCTCTTACATCAAAAATGAAATTACTTACATAGACAAAGGAGTAAACTTTATTGCAGGTGATGAAACTGTACAATCGACTTCTTATGAAATCAACAGAACTCAGGTTGGTCAGGCTTATAACTCATTCTACGGATTTAAAACTGCTGGTGTTTTCCAATCAGTTGATGAAGTAAATGCTTATAAAAATGCATCAGGAGGATTAATTCAGCCAAATGCTAAACCAGGAGATTTCCGTTGGCAAGATATCAACGGAGATGGTAAAATTGATGGTAACGATAGAGATTTCTTAGGAACTTCATTACCTAAATTTACTTACGGTTTAACTTTAAACTTAGACTATAAAGGATTTGACTTATTAGTTTTTGGTCAGGGTGCAGGCGGAAACATGATTTATCAGGGATTAAGAAGACTTGATATTACTAATGCAAATTATCAGACTGAAGTATTAGGTCGTTGGACAGGACCAGGATCTACAAATTCTTATCCTAGAGTTACTGTAGATGATACTAACAAAAACTTTAGCAATCCATCTAATTTCAATTTAGAGAAAGGTGATTTCTTCAGATTCAAAACAATTCAGGTTGGATATTCATTTCCACAAGATTGGATAGACAGCATTTCGTTAACAAAAGTAAGACTTTACCTAACTGGAGAGAACTTATTTACAATCACGAAATATACTGGATTTGATCCTGAAATTGGAGGACCTACAACAGCTGGGATGAACAATGTACAAGGTGTTGACAGAGGTTTTTATCCTCAGGCAAAATCGTACATGTTAGGAGTTAATTTGCAATTTTAATTAAAAAAATAAAATATTATGAAACTTATAAGTTTTAAACAATCATTTATCGCTTTTGGAGTGTTATTGACACTTGCATCGTGCGATACCGATGAAAAGTTAGAGGTAAAAGGAGATGGCGTAGTACTTGAAGATAATTTTTACAGAAACGAAACAGAAGCTTATTCTGGATTAGTAGCTGCTTATGATAAATTGGGTAAATACGCCGGAGCGATGGAAAACGCACCGTTATTGTTCTTAAATTCTGCATCTGATGATTTCTTTGCAGGAGGAGGAGGAGCCGGTGACCAGCCAGGTCTTCAGGTAGCGTCAAATTATTCGATTACACCAACTAATATTCCGCCGGCAATCTGGGCAAATTATTACAAAGGTGTTGCAAGATGTAATATCATGATCGTAAAGCTTCCTGCAATTCCTATGGATGAGGCTAAAAAAGCAAGATTCATGGCAGAAGTAAAAGCATTACGTGCTTACTACTACCTTGATTTAGTGAGAATGTTTAAGAATGTACCTTTAATATTAAAACCATTAGGAAGAAATGAAATTCCTGAAGTTTTACAGGCTAAGCCAGAGGAAGTATATGCTCAGATTGAAAAAGATTTGAATGAAGCAATTCCAAACTTGCCAATTACATTGCCAGTTAACGAATTAGGACGTTTGACAAAAGGAGCTGCAACTGCACTTTTAGGAAAAGCATACTTATACGATAACAAAAAACCAGAAGCTGCTGCACAATTCGCTTTAGTAAATGGTGCTCCGGGAGGAACAAGTAGTTTTGGCTATAAGTTGTTGACTAATTTTGCTCAATTGTGGGATAAACAACATGAGTTTAATTCAGAATCAATTCTTGAAATTAGTTATTCAGATAAATCAAATGCTGATTGGGGTAATTTTGAAGTAAATGGTGATGACGAAGGTAACGTAGCAGCTCAGTTAATGGGTATTAGAGATTACTCAAGAAAAACAGCCGGAGTTACAGCCGGATTACCAGACTATATTAATGGTTGGGGATTCATGGTAGTTACTAAAGATCTTGAAGCTACTATGAAAGGTGATCCTCGTTATGCTTCTACTATTTTTGATGCAGGTGCTGCAAGAGGCACTGGAAATGATGATCCAAACGGACTTTTAAAATATACGGACAGTTATAACGAAACAGGATTTCATTTTATAAAATATGCACCGGTTAACGAAGATATTAAAGCTGCAAACCCATTCCTGAACTTTGGTATTAATACATACGTAATTCGTTTGGCTGATACTTATTTGATGGAAGCAGAAGCTTTAGGAGGAACAGGAGCAAGAGCTCAGGCACTTTTAGATGCAGTTAGAGGAAGAGTTGGTTTGTCGCCGGTAACAGTTTCTTTAGCAGCGATATATGCTGAAAGAAGATTAGAACTTGCAGGAGAAGGACACCGTTGGTATGACTTAATAAGAACAGGTCAGGCAGCAACAAAACTTGCTTTTAAAGGATTTGCTGCTAACAAAAATGAAGCTTTCCCAATTCCTTACAGTGAATTCAATAACACTAAAATGGTTCAAAACCAAGGATATAATTAATCTATAAGAATAAAAAGATAGCATTTAAATATAGAAAGGCTGAGATGAAAACTTCAGTCTTTCTAAACAAATGCATACGAAAGTAAGTTTAAGTTAAGTTAAGTTTGGTTGCCAAAATAGCCCATGTTCACTGTGATTATGGGCTATTTTTAAATCATTTTGAATGGATTTGCAAAAAAGTTTTAATTCTTAAAACAGATACAATGAAAAAAAACGGCTTTATTATTACTTGTTTATGTCTTTCTTTAGCTGTTTTTTCACAGCAAAAAAATCAAAAACAGCAACAAGCATTTACTACAAATAACAAAAAGATCACAGTGTATACCACTGCTGATAATACAAAATTAAGGTTAACCCCTACAGATAATTTATCTTTTACAGCATCAAAACAACCAATAGAAACTGAGATTTCAGTTTTTGTTGAACCATCAAAAAAATTCCAGACTTTTATGGGAATCGGTGGTGCAATTACAGATGCAAGTGCCGAAATTTTCGCAAAACTTTCAAAAGAAAAACAAACAGAATTTTTAAACGCTTATTACGATACCCAAAAAGGAATAGGCTACACATTACTAAGAACCACGATCCAAAGTTCAGATTTTAGTAGTGCGAGTTATTCTTATATACAAGAAGGCGATAAGGATTTAAAAACTTTTTCTATAGAACATGACAGGCAATATCGCATTCCGTTAATAAAGCAAGCGATAAAAACAGCCGGAGGAAAATTAGTTACTTATGCTACTCCATGGTCGCCAAATGCTTTTATGAAAAGCAATAAAAATGTACTAAAAGGCGGAACATTGCTTCCTGAATTTTATCAGCCGTGGGCAAATTTTTATGCCAAATTTATCAAAGCTTACGAAAAAGAAGGAATACCAATTTGGGGAACTTCTGTTCAAAACGAGCCAATGGCAACGCAAACCTGGGAATCTTGTTTGTACACTGCAGAAGATGAAAGAGATTTTCTAAAAAATTATTTAGGGCCAACACTTAAAAAAGAAGGTCTTGAAAGAATAAAAATTATTGCCTGGGATCACAATCGTGATTTAATGGTACAAAGAGCAAACGTAATTTTTTCAGATCCTGAAGCTTCAAAATATGTTTGGGGAATTGGATTTCACTGGTATGAAACCTGGACAGGGGCACAACCTATGTTCGATAATGTAGCCAGAGTTCACGAAGCATATCCGGACAAAAAACTAATGTTTACAGAAGGTTGTGTAGAAAGATTTGATGCTGCCAAATATCAATTTTGGGCAAATGCAGAAAGATATGGAACATCAATGATAAACGATTTTAATAACGGAACCGTTGGCTGGACAGATTGGAATATTCTTTTAGACCAGTTTGGAGGACCAAATCATGTGGGTAATTTTTGTTTTGCCCCAATTCATGCCGATACTACAACCGGAGAATTAATATACACACCGTCGTATTATTATATAGGGCATTTTTCAAAATTCATTCGTCCGGATGCAGTACGTGTTAGTACTGCGGTAAGCAGAAGTTACTTACAAAGCACATCATTTTTAAATAAAGACGGAAAAATAGCAACAGTAGTTATGAATCATACGGATAATGAAATCACGTATAATTTAATAATTGCTACTCAAAAAACAGTGGTAAAAATACCAGCGCACGCAATACAAACCTTAGTGTATTAATTTATTTTTTTTAGTAGTTAAGGGCTATTTATTTAGCCCTTATTTTTTTAATAGCATTTAAAAATACAATGAAATCTACCCATAAAATTTTACTAATTCCAATATTAATTCTGCAATTAAGTTGTTTATCAAAAGTTGCAGCTCAATCTGGGATTGCTAAATCGAGATCGAATTCAAAAATTAATGTTTACACTACTGCTGAAAACACTAATTTAAGATTGTCATTATCAAATGATTTAATCTCCACTTCGCCACAAACAAATTCAACGGTTTCTATAACCGTAGATTCAGGAAAAACATTTCAGACCTTTCTGGGAATTGGTGGCGCAATAACAGATGCAAGCGCAGAAGTTTTTGCTAAATTAACTCCAAAAAAACAACAGGAATTCTTAACAGCTTATTACGATAAAAACAAAGGAATTGGTTATTCATTAGCCAGAACCAATATTCATAGTTGCGATTTTAGCAGCGAGAGTTATACTTATATTCAAGAAGGAGACAAAGACCTAAAAACCTTTACTATCGATCACGACAGAAAATACAGAATTCCATTAATCAAAAAAGCAATAGAAACAGCCGGCGGGAAATTAACATTATTTGTTAGCCCATGGAGTCCCCCAGCTTTTATGAAAGATAATAATGATATTTTGCACGGCGGCGTTTTATTGCCGGAATTTGCACAATCTTGGGCAAATTATTATGCAAAATTTATAAAAGCATATGAAAAAGAAGGAATTCCGGTTTGGGGATTAACCATCCAAAATGAGCCAATGGCAAGCCAAAGGTGGGAATCCTGCATTTATACGCCTGAAGCCGAAAGAGATTTCCTGAAAAACTTTCTAGGTCCAACTTTAGAAAAAGAAGGACTTGGTTCTAAAAAAATAATTATTTGGGATCACAACCGCGGAGACATGCTGGTAAAAAGAGCCAACCTTGTTTTCTCAGATCCTGAAGTGTCAAAATACGCATGGGGAATTGGTTTTCACTGGTATGAAACCTGGAATGGAGGAACACCAAAATTCGAATCTGTAGCAGAAGTTCATAAAGCCTTTCCAAACAAAAATTTGATTTTTACCGAAGGATGTATCGAAAAATTTGATGCTTCAAAATTTCAGTTTTGGGGAAATGCAGAACGTTACGGACTTAACATGATCAATGATTTTAACAACGGAACCGTTGCATGGACAGATTGGAATATTCTTTTAGATCAAAACGGAGGACCAAATCATGTAGGCAATTTTTGCTTTGCACCCATTCACGCAGACACTGTAAAAGACGAATTGATCTACACGCCAATGTATTTCTACATAGGTCATTTGTCAAAATTTATACGACCAAATGCCAAACGAATCCAAGCCACTCTTAGCGATAAAAATTTACTAAGCACTTCGTTTAAAAATACCGATGGAAAAATCGCCACAATTATCATGAACTCATCTGATAAAGAAGTGATTTATACCATAACAAACAACAAGCTAAAAACAACCATTACTATACCTGCTCATGCCATGCAGACGCTGGAATATTAGTATTAATTATGAAATATTAATTTAAAAAATTAAAATGAAAAAGACCAAGTTGCTAATGCTGGCTTTCCTAATTTGTGGAGCAGCATCGAGTCAGGAAACAAAGAATAAGAAATCAGATATTGATGGTAAAGTTTATGAACTGTTATCTAAAATGACCCTTGAAGAAAAAGTAGGTCAGATGACTCAGATTACCGTAACTATATTTGAAGATCCGGCAAAACCAGGTTATTTTGATGCTGCAAAGCTAAAGCAGGGAATTCAGGATTATCACATAGGTTCTATCCTGAATGTGCCAAATCCCGGAGCACCAACACTAAAAAGATGGCAGGAAACATTGACAGCAATTTCTAACGAAGCCAATAAATCCAGACTTAAAATTCCGGTTTTATACGGCATAGATGCCATTCATGGTGCAAGTTATACAGCCGGAGCAACTTTGTTTCCGCAGCAAATAGGTTTAGCAGCAACATTTAATACTGACTTAGTAAAACGCGGAGCCGAAATCTCTGCATACGAAACCAGAGCATCCTCAATTCCATGGGTTTTTTCTCCTGATTTAGATTTTCCAAGAAATCCGGCATGGTCAAGAATGTGGGAATCTTTTGGAGAAGATGCTTATTTGTCTTCAAAAATGGCCGTTGCATTAGTAGATGGTTTTGAAGGAAATAATAATGTAGGTTCAAAATACAGCGTGGCTTCTTGCATGAAACATTACATAGGTTACGGAAGCACCACAACAGGAAAAGACAGGACACCAAGTATCATTCCTGAGCGTGTTTTAAGACAATATGACCTTACCATTTATCAGGCAGCAATAAAAGCCGGAGCAAAAAGTGTAATGGTAAGTTCTGGTGAAATAAACGGAACTCCCGTACACGCAAGCAAACACTTAATTACCGATATCCTTAAAAAAGAACTGGGTTTTAAAGGAGTTGTAGTAACAGACTGGAAAGATATTATCTATTTAAATACGAGACATAAAGTAGCCGAAACAAAAAGAGACGCCGTTCGTATAGCAGTTATGGCAGGAATTGACATGAGTATGGTTCCCGAAGAATTTTCTTTTTATACTGATTTAGTAGATTTAGTTCAAAAAGGCGAAGTACCAATGTCCAGAATTGATGATGCGGTAACGAGAATTTTGAGAATGAAATTTGAGTTGAATTTATTCCAGAATACAGTAGCAGATTTAAAAGATTATCCAAAATTTGGTTCTGCAGAACACATTCAGGAAGCTTATAATACAGCTGCTGAATCCATCACTTTATTAAAAAATAAAGACGCAGTTTTACCTTTAAACAAAACAGATAAAATTCTGGTTACAGGCGCGACTGCAAATAGCATGAAATACCTAAACGGAGGCTGGTCTTATAACTGGCAAGGAGAAAACTCAGATACTTATGCCGCAAATAAATCGACAATTCTTGAAGCTTTTCAAAATAAATTAGGCAAAGAAAATGTATTGTATACTGCCGGAGCCGATTTAGAAAAAGAAGATGATGCCGAAATTCAGAAAGCAGTTGATCTGGCAAAAGATGCCTCAAAAATTGTTTTGTGTTTAGGAGAGAAAAATTATACCGAAACTCCCGGAGATATCAGCAATCTTTACATGAGTCCGTCTCAAATAAAATTAGCTTTGGCTTTATCAAAATTAAATAAGCCTATTATTCTAGTTTTAAATGAAGGAAGACCAAGATTAATTAGCGATTTTGAAGATAAAATGAGCGCTGTTGTACAATGCTATTTACCAGGAAATGAAGGTGGAAGAGCATTAGTAGATATTTTGTACGGAGATGTAAACCCAAGCGGAAGATTGCCTTATAATTATCCAAGATATCCAAATTCATTAGAAAAATACAATAGAAAATATACCGAAAGTATTTCTGAAGGAGAACAAAATAACGATGCAACTTACGAGAAAAGTTATTTACCGCAATTTGAGTTCGGAACCGGATTATCATACACCACTTTTTCTTATTCCAATCTAAAAATTGATAAAACAGAAATCAACAACACAGATGAAATAAACGTTTCTGTAGATGTTACAAATTCAGGAAAAAGAGCCGGAAAAGAATCTGTTTTGTTATATCTGTCAGACAATTTCGCTTCAATAACACCGGAATTTAAATCTTTAAAAAGATTCGAAAAAATCAGTTTAGAGCCAAACCAAACCAAAACAGTAAAATTTACTTTAAACCAAAAAGACCTTCAATTTGTAAACGAAGATCTAAAATGGATTTCTGAAAAAGGAACATTCACAATTCAGATAGCAAATCAAAAGAAAGATTTTCTATTAAGATAAACAGTACTCATTCCTGCAAGGCTTTGAAAACCTTGCAGGAATTTTTAGTTTAGTAAAGTTGATTAAGTTTAGAAAAAACAGCATGAAAAAATTAGTAATTATATTCCAATTGTTGCTTTCAATAGCCGCTTCTGCACAAGGGTTTCTGCACAGGGACGGACAAAATATTGTTGAAGGCAACGGAAAAAACGTAATATTAAGAGGATTAGGCGTTGGCGGCTGGATGGTTCAGGAAGGATATATGTTGCAAACACAACCTTTTGCAAGTCCGCAATATATTATTAAACAAAAAATCCAGGAAGTAATTGGCGAAGAAGGAACAAAGGAATTTTATGCTGCTTATAAAGCAAACGGAATCACAAAACGTGATGTCGATTCATTAGCAAAATGGGGATTTAATTCCATTCGTTTACCAATGCATTATAATCTCTACACACCAGCAATTCAGGAAGAAAAAAATGGAGAAATTACCTGGATAGAAGAAGGTTTTACCATGACAGATAATTTGCTGAAATGGTGTGCCGAAAACAAAATGTATCTTATTCTGGATTTGCATGCTGCGCCGGGCGGACAAGGAAACGATGCTGCAATCTCTGACTACGATACCACAAAACCATCGCTTTGGGAAAGCGAAGCCAATCAGAAAAAAATGATTGCCTTATGGAAAAAACTCGCTTCTCGTTACCGGGATAATCCATGGATTGGAGCATACGATATTATCAACGAACCAAACTGGAATTTTACCGGAACCAATAAAAATGGCTGCGACGAAAACTCAAACGGACCTTTAAGAGAATTAATGGTTCAGGTTACAAAAGCAATTCGGGAAGTCGATACCAACCATTTAATTTTTATAGAAGGAAATTGTTGGGGAAATAATTACAACGGAATTTTTCCTTTATGGGATGAAAATATGGCGTTGAGCTTTCATAAATACTGGAACTACAATACCAAAGAATCGATCCAGAAAATGCTCGATTACAGAACAAAATACAAGGTGCCAATCTGGTTAGGAGAAAGCGGAGAAAACTCTAATGTTTGGTTTAAAGATGCACTGACATTAGTAGAAAACAACAATATTGGGTGGGCTTTCTGGCCAATGAAAAAAATCGAAAATATTGCCGGAGTAACATCCGTAACAAAAATTCCTGAATACGATGTTTTATTGAAATACTGGAAAGATGGCGGTCAAAAACCATCTGCTGATTTTGCAAAAAAAGCTTTAATGAAAATGGCAGACAATTACAAAATGGAAAATGTAACCGTTAAGCCGGACGTAATTGATGCAATGTTCAGACAAGTACAAACTAATGATACAAAACCGTATAAAAAGCATATAATTCCGGGAAAAATTCCCGCAACCCAATATGATTTAGGGACAAATGGTTATGCTTATCTCGATAAGGATTTTATAAACTATAGAGTAGAAACCGGAAAATTTGACGAATGGAATAAAGGAAACACGATGCGAAATGATGGTGTTGACATTTTACCTTGTAAAGATGACGGATCAAACGGGTATCAGGTTTCATTTATCGAAGATGGAGAATGGTTACAGTTTACTGCCAAAGTTGTGAAACAAAACCTATACAAAGTCGCAATTCGTTATTCAAGCGAAAATTTAGAAGGAAAACTATATCTGGAAACAGAAAACGGAAAGAAGTCAGAAACAATTACACTTCCTGTAACGGGAGGAAATGAAAAATGGAAAACCATTATTTTATCTGGTCTTGAATTAAATGCAGGAACAAATAAAATCAAAGTGGTTTTTGAAAAAGGAGGATTCAATTTGAATTATTTAGATTTTTCAGAAGGTAAAAAAGTAAATAAAAAATAGTAAACATTGTTATTGGGCGAATGCATAATGTAGTTCCCTACAGGAAAATGTCATTAAGGTAAACGTAAAACACAATATTGTCATTTTGATTCAGAAGCTTCGGGATCGAAATGACGAATCTTTGCGGTTTTTGCAAGGAAATAACATAATTATAATGAACCTGTTACATTGCTTTTAGATTATATTTTTATTTCTAAAAATAGCGGATTATCAGTTCAGAAACAGGAAGTTTTAAGTGATTCTAAAGATTTAAAATATTCATCAGACCACTTACCGGTTTATATAGAAATTAATTAAATAAGAATGAAAAAATTAACCACATTTACCTTGTTGATGGTGTCCCTTTTTGCGGTCGCCCAACAAGAAACAATAGATCAGAAAGTAAATGCTCTGTTGAAAAAAATGACCATCGAAGAGAAGATAGGTCAGCTAAATCAATATACAGGAGATAATTCTGCAACAGGACCAATTACGATTAATCCTAACAAACAAGCCGAAATAAAGGCGGGAATTGTGGGCTCAATGCTTAATGTTGTCGGGACAAAATATACCAGACAATATCAGGAACTGGCCATGCAATCCCGACTTAAAATTCCGCTATTATTTGGTCAGGACGTAATTCACGGTTACAAAACAACATTCCCAATTCCGTTAGCCGAAGCTGCAAGTTGGGATTTGGCAGCAATTGAATTAGCAGCCAGAGTTGCCGCTACAGAAGCATCTGCAAGCGGAATTCACTGGACATTTGCACCAATGGTAGATATAGGTCGTGACCCGCGTTGGGGACGTGTTATGGAAGGCGCCGGAGAAGATACATATCTGGGATCTAAAATTGCATATGCAAGAGTAAAAGGTTTTCAGGGAAACAAACTGGGCGATTTAAACTCGGTTATGGCTTGCGTAAAACACTTTGCAGCTTATGGCGCAGCAGTTGGAGGTAGAGATTATAACTCTGTAGATATGAGCGAAAGAATGTTGTGGGAAACGTATTTGCCGCCTTTCAAAGCAGCGCTGGATGCCGGAGCAGCAACTTTTATGAATTCATTCAACGATTTAAACGGAATTCCCGCTACAGGAAATGCACATTTGCAACGCGATATCTTAAAAGGAAAATGGAACTTTCAGGGTTTTGTAGTTTCAGATTGGGGTTCGATTGGCGAAATGGTAGCACACGGTTATTCAAAAGATTTAAAAGCTGCCGCACTTTCTGCAATTACCGCCGGAAGCGATATGGATATGGAAAGTAATGCTTACCGATATAATTTAGCCCAATTAGTAAAAGAAGGCAAAGTATCTGTTGAACTAATTGATGACGCTGTAAAAAGAATTCTTCGTAAGAAATATGAATTAGGATTATTTGATGACCCTTACAGATATTCAGATCAAAAAAGAGCTGATAAAGCCTTAAATGATCCTGAAAACAGAAAAGCAGCTCTTGATGTGGCGCAAAAAAGTATTGTTTTATTAAAGAATGAAAAGGAAACTTTACCACTTTCTAAAAACCTGAAAACAATCGCTTTTATTGGACCAATGGTAAAAGAGTACAAAGAAAACATGGGATTTTGGTCTGTAGAATTACCTGAAGTTGATTACACAAAATGGATCGTTTCGCAATGGGACGGTTTACAAAATAAAGTAGGCAAAAACACTAAGTTGCTTTACGCCAAAGGTTGTGAAGTGGATGGAGACAACAAAGACGGTTTTGCAGAAGCTGTTGCAACTGCCAAACAAGCTGATGTAGTTATTTTAAGTATTGGAGAAAAACGTGACATGAGCGGTGAAGCAAAAAGCCGAAGCGACCTTCATTTACCGGGCGTTCAGGAAGATTTGGTAAAAGCAATTCAGGCTACAGGAAAACCAGTTGTAGTTTTGGTAAATGCAGGAAGACCATTAATTTTTAACTGGACAGCAGATAATGTTCCTGCAATTGTTTATACGTGGTGGCTGGGTACAGAAGCAGGAAATGCAATTGCCAATGTATTATTTGGAGATTATAATCCGTCTGGAAAATTACCAATGACTTTTCCAAGAGAAGTAGGGCAAGTGCCTATTTATTACAATCATTACAGTACAGGAAGACCGGCAAAAACCGAAACTGAAAGCAATTATGTTTCAGCTTATATTGACTTGAAAAACTCTCCTAAATTTCCGTTTGGATACGGTTTGAGTTATACTAAATTCAACTATTCAGATTTAAAATTATCTTCGGTAAAAATGAAGAATAATGAAACGATCAAAGTTTCTTTTCAATTAGCTAATGTTGGAAAAGTAGCCGGAGAAGAAGTTGTACAATTATACTTAAAAGATAAATTTGGCTCAGTTGTAAGACCGGTTTTAGAATTAAGAGATTTCCAGAAAGTAAAATTAAATGCCCGAGAAACTAAGACAATCGAATTTACAATCGATAAAGAGAAGCTTTCTTTTTATAATAATAAATTAGAATGGACAGCAGAACCAGGTGATTTTGAAGTAATGATTGGAACTTCTTCAGCAGATATTAAATTAAAGTCTGATTTTGAATTGCTTTAATTTTTAAACAAATAAAAACGGGACTAATTTTAGTCCCGTTTTTTTATTATAAATTATTTTACCAGTTTCTTGAAATTAAATTTCATTAAATTCATGAAACCCTGCTCTATAATATCAATTCCAAGTCCAAAATTGCTGTCAGCAACTTCATGGTGCGCATTTCTGAATTCTTCAAAATCTGCTGTCGGAATTTCTAAATTTACGAGTGGAGTGTAATCAATATTTATTGTTGCACCATTTTTTGTGACTTTTTTACGGCTCGTATAATCAAAATAAGGGTTTTTAATTGTGCTTTCCTGTGTAGTAAATTTTTCTTCAACATCTATTCTTTGATCCGTATAAAGATTGATTTCATATTTTTCATTGTCAAAATTATGCCAGAAAGCAATATCAGTATGCAAAAAATCCCTTGCATTATTTTTGATTACATTTCGATCAAAATACATCAGAAAACGATTTTTTTGCGAGTCTGTAAAATAAGGTTCTTCAACAGTAGCTTTATACTGAATAGTGTATTCGTTTAGTTTTTTGTCATCGCTTAAAGTTTCAATTGTTGCCTCTTTGAATATATTTCTAACATCAGTTCCGTTCCTGTCATTATTATAATTCAGTGTATAAAAAAAGAAATTATTCCAGCTGTCTATGATTTCTCTTTTGTTCGTGTTTTTAAAATATTTACGCATATAATTGGCACGATTTCCTTTGTAAGTAGTCGTCAAAGAAAGTTTTCCGATGTTGTTTTCAACATTAAAATCAGCTTTTTCATTTATACCGTAATAAGGAAATTTATGTGATTTTTTTAATTGTAAATCCTGATTTGGTTTAACCTCTAAATAATGCATGAAATAAATAAATCCACGATTTTCAATCAATCCAAATTCATCACGGCTTGTAGCATCAATAAAATAAGATTCACCTTTATAATCGATTTTTACAATTACATGATTAAAAGTAAGTAATGAAGGCAAATAATATTTCAGGTAATGATCTGTATTAAAATTAACCAAAACCACCGAAGCATCTACCTTAATATAATCTAAAACCACTTTTAATAACACCGATTTTGCTTTGCAATCTCCTTGTTTATTTTGATACGTCAAAGAAGGTTCCTGCGGCTTGTGACCGTTCATTTCATCTGCATTAAAAACATAATAAACATGATTTTGAACATAATCTATTGCAAACTGCAATTGCTCATCTTTGTTGGTAATGGCATCCAGTTTTTCGACCAGATTTGGAGCAAAATCCTGTAGCGAAGCTTTTTTATACACATCTTCATATAGAGGAGAAATATAATTAGACAAATCGATCCAGTTGCTATCAGTCGCAAAATCAATAAAAGGAGCAACCTCACGATTGCTATCAACAAAATTGATGTAATTCTCTCTTTCGATTGTAAATTTTTGCCCTTTTTCTAAAGAACTGATTTCCGGCGCTAATACATTTCCGTCTTCATCCCTGAAAAAAGTCTTTTTATACGCGATAGGTTTCTTACGGTCATTGATAAACGTAAATTTATAACTTCCGTAAGCCCAATATGTACTTGGGCTGACCCAGACAAATTTCAAAAATTCCTTGCGCAAAAAGTCACGTTCCGTAAATACCTTTACTCTCGAATCTTCCATTATCAAAACATCATAAAGGCGTAAATCCTTAATGGTAATGTTGATTTTTTTATTGCTGCTCAAAACACCTCCGTCACTTTGGTTTTCGCTGTCAAGTACTTTAATTTTAGTGTCAGCAATTTTATCTACTAAAACACCTTCTCTTAAAACGCTTATTCTGTGTATGATATAAGTTTCGTTCTCTTCGACCACAACATCCATTACAGAAGCATTTTCGAGATTTGATGGTTCGTTAAGCGTATAAGCTACACAAGCATATTCGCTGTTCTCTTCATCATTTGTATAATATATTTTATCTAAAAAATAGCAATAATCTCTTCCTTCATCTATTTGTTTACTTGCAAAATCTGATTCTTTAATGTAATCAATAAGTTGATTGTCATTAATATTAGCAGCCCATTCTGCCGGTTTTTGAATTTTGTAATTCTCTGATTGAATAAGATTTTCCATTGTTATATTTTTATATTTTCAAATAATTAATGTAAGCATCATCCTGTATTTTGTTCAGTCGCCAAAGCGTAGAATTTCAAGAAATACTTACTGATTGTTAAAATTAATTTTATCTAATTTTCTTAATAAATTTGCATCATTTTATTGACATTGACAATTGAAATTAAAAAAAACATCTGTTTTTATTAGTGCTGAACTTGAAATTTAAGCGGAAACAAAAGATTTTTTAATACTTAAGTTTTGACTTTTAGGCATTTGTACAAAGTGTGTTTATGTAAAATAAAACTGATATTTTTTTTAGTTCCATAAAAAAACCTTGCTTTTTTGGCAAGGTTCAGTAACTTTTAGATCAGTAATTTTGTGTAATCTATATCAAATAAAATTGAATATGGATTTTTTCCTTCGAAATTATTTCAAAACAGTATGGATAAAATCCATAGCGCCTATTCCTTTATAAGATGCAAAAAGAGCTTTATCAAATGCTTCACGTTTTGCTTTCTTATCTTTTGCTTCAGTTTCAACAATCATCTGATTGAAAATTCTTTCCTGCTCCTCGCTATATTTTAAGGAAGCTTCTAAAAGATAAGTCTTAGAAACGAACCCGAACGAAGTCCAGATTTTTGTTCTAATTTTTTCATTTAAATTTTTTAACGGATTGGTACTCATATCTCCTGCATTAACTTTCGACTTTTTTAATTGAATTAAATAAATTACAAATACAAAATATTATGTAATATTATTCTTTCTGTAAAATAAAATAATAACAAATTATTTTTTAATTGTGTTATAATGACGCAATGTAATTATTTTTTTGATTCGATTTTAATTTTAAGTCAAAATTGTGATTGATAGACTTTTGAAATTTCATCTTTTTTTTGCTGACATAAAAAACTCAATTGTGAGAAAATGTTCCTCATTTATAAAAATGCCTTAAATTGCATCTTCATTTAAGGATGAAACACAGATTTAAGAAAAATGGAATGGCGAAAGGAATAATAGAAAATAACGAAAATTATCAACCAGGACTTTCTATCGATTGTGTCATTTTTGGTTTTCATGATAATCAATTAAAAGTTTTATTGATTAAAACTCCCTATGAAGACAAATGGTCTTTACCTGGCGGATTTATTCCTATTGATCAGGATATAGATACCGCAGCGGTGACGGTTTTAAATGTTCGAACAGGAATAGAAGGTGTTTTCCTGCGACAATTTGCAACCTTTGGACGCGTAAAACGTAATGATCAACATTTTAACAACGCTGTATTAGAATATTATAAAATCCCTAAAGAAGCCGGAAAATGGTTTACACAACGATTTGTTACAATTGGATATTATGCCTTAATTGACTTTTTGAAAGTAGTTCCGCAACAAGAAAACAATCAGCAAATTATAGAATGGATTGATCATAAGGAAGTTCCTGAACTTATTTTAGATCATAAAGAGATTCTGGATAAAGCCCTGAATACCCTTAGAATAGAGCTGAATTTAATGCCGATTGGTTATAACTTATTGCCTGAAAAATTCACTATTCCGGAGCTTCAGAAATTGTATGAAACCATTCTGGATAAAAAACTCGACAGAAGGAACTTTCTGCGTAAAATAACCAACATTGGAATCTTAAATAAACTGGACGAAAAGAAAAGTAATGTTGCGCATAAAGCGCCTAATCTATATAGTTTTGATAAAGATAAATACGAAGAAATTCTTAAAAACGGATTGAGTCAAGGTTGGTAAAATACAATTAATAAATAAATTAGATTATCAGGATTTTTATTGCTCAATTGTTCTAAAAGTCAAATTTACTCTGGGTTTTGATGTTGTTTTAGTTGGTGGTAATCGATGCAGCCAATGTGTTTGCGTTGTGTCTTTCATCACCAATAAACTCCCATGTTCTAAGATTAACGAAACCGTTTCTTTTGATTCTTTATGTTTGAAGGCAAACTTTCTTTCAGCTCCAAAACTTACCGAACCAATTGCACCATTTTTCTTTAAATCCTTTTCGGCATCACTGTGCCAAGCCATTCCTTCATCGCCGGAATGATATAAATTAAGCAAACATGAATTGAATGTTTCTCCTGTTTCCTGTTCAATTACTGCTTTTAACTCCAGAAGTTCCTTCGTCCACGGAAGTGCTTTTTTTGTGGTATTCGAATAAGTATATTCAAAACCAGAATCTCCGTACCACGCTACTTTTCGTTTCGTAACAATTAATTTTCCAAAGATTATGGCTTCGTCATTTTTCCATTCAATATTGTTTAGTAAAACGTCCAGATAATGATTTGACTCTTCTCGAGAAAATAGTTTACCATAATAATTTACAGTCCCGTCTTTAGGAAGCAAATTTGTCGTTTCGTCAGTTTCGGGATTAAACAAGTCCATTTTTCCAGTTTTTATATTCAGTTTTCATACAATGTCCGCAAGGTCTGAAACCATTTTGTTTGGCTTCATTTTCAGATAAAAAAAAGACACGATTTTCGCGTTTCATTCTTTTGCCCGACGAACATTTTAACGTTCCGTAGATTTTTAATTTTTGGTTTCCACCAAAGCAAATTTCCGCATTTTTAATTTTAATTCAAAGATTTGAATCTGAAATTTTATTGTGTTCGATCATTTGTTTGTTTTTTTTTGCCACAGATTAAAGGATTAAAATGATTAAAAAATCTGCTCAATCTGCGTGAAAAAATTATCGGTTTTTATATTGTAGAGACGCACAGCAGTGCGTCTAACTTTTTGGTTTTTTTTGCCACAAATTCACGAATTATTTTTAAAATCTATGCGAATAGAATTACCTTAATTCGTGAATTTGTGGCGAAAAAAAATCAAGAAAGGGCATCATGAAAAATAATTCCTAACGTATGTCGTTCTCCGGAATGTATTTCGCTAACACCATGTTTCATGTTTACACGATAATATCCTTTTGTGCCTTTTACAGGTCTAAAATTAGTTGTAAAAACCAGAATATCTCCTTTTTTAGGTTTCAGGACAATGGCTTTTGATTGTGCTCTGGGCGTTTGTTGCGTTAAAACAAATTCACCGCCCGTAAAATCCTTATCAGGATCATTTAGAAAAAGCACGATTTGAATGGGGAAATAAACATCGCCATATAAATCCTGATGCAAAGTATTGAATCCGCTTTTACCATATTTTAAAATTAAAACAGTTGCTTTAAGTTGATTATTGGCGTGGCATTTTTCTAATAGTTTTTCATGAGTATCCGGAAAAACGGTATTTATATTTAACGCTTTCATCCAGGCATTTGCAATTGGCGCTAATTTAGGATAAATCGAAGATCGAATATCTTGAATTAAAT
The DNA here is from genome assembly GCF_001422725.1 of Flavobacterium sp. Leaf82. Taxonomy (GTDB): domain Bacteria; phylum Bacteroidota; class Bacteroidia; order Flavobacteriales; family Flavobacteriaceae; genus Flavobacterium. The sequence continues at coordinate 685,660 of NZ_LMMA01000001.1, forward strand.
CAGGCAACGGATAATTAAAATATTTGTATTCGCCTAAACCAAAACGATAGCGCTCCATAACCACTGTTTTTCGATATAAAGCAGGATTATCATAATCGAATTTTAAATCTTCACATTGTTCGTTATTAAGCACGTTTGAGATAATGGCAAATCCATTTTCGTGCATAGATTCAGTGATGCTTTCCCAATTAAGAGAAGCAATTTTTGATTGTATATTTTGCATAATAATTTTAGATTGAGATTTTTTTCGCCACTACCCGAGCGATAGCGAACGGACGAAGTAACTCACGAATTATTTTTTTACATTTAAAAAAAAATATACACGGCAGAATTAGTTTAATTCGTGAATTCGTGGCAAAAAAATATGGATTTATTTATGGATTTATCTGTGCGCCTTCCCAGCCAATTATAGCCGTTTTTCGGGTATTTCCCCACATATAACCGCCAAAGGTTCCTGAAGACTGAATTACGCGATGACACGGAATCAAAAAGGCTACAGGATTACTGCCAATCGCAGTTCCAACAGCCCGAGATGCATTTGGTTTCTCGATTTGTTGTGCAATAGAACCATAAGTAGAAAGTTGTCCCATTGGAATTTTAAGCAAGGTTTCCCAAACTTTCAATTGAAAATCAGTTCCTTTTAAGTGCAGTTTTATTTCAGATAATTTACTCCAGTCGTTCTGAAAAATAAACAAGGCATTTTGTTGTGCTAAATCTAATTTTCTGGAGAAACCTGCATTTGGAAATTTATTTTTTAGATCCTGAAATCCAGTTTCTTCATTTTCAGCGAAAGCCATAAAACAAACCCCTTTATTGGTCGAAGCTACAATAATATTCCCAAACGGACTTTCAGCAAAACTGAAATTAATTTCTAAATTTTTACCGCCGTTTTTATATTCTGCCGGAGTCATTCCTTCGATGTTTACAAATAAATCATGAAGCCGGCTTGTTCCTGATAATCCGGTATCATAAGCGGCATCAAATAAAGTGGCGTGATTGTTTTCTTTAAGGATTTTTTTGGCGTGTTCAACACTTATATATTGCAAGAATTTCTTCGGACTGGTTCCTGCCCATTCTGTAAACAAGCGTTGAAAGTGAAACGGACTTAAATGTACTTTTTCAGCAACCTCATCTAAGTTAGGTTGTTCATTAAAGTTGACTTTTATATAATCGATCGCATCTGCAATTCGATTATAATTGATAGTTTCCTGTGTGTTCATTTTTCTTTCAATTTTATAATACAAAGATCGATTGGATTCCGCAGGTATAAAATCCGAAACTTGCGGTGTTTTCTTTAACCACAAAGTACGCTAAGATTTACGCAAAGTACGCAATAGTTTTGCTCGCAAAGACAGGGCAAAGTTTTTTTTCAACATTGTCACCCAGAGCGAAGTCGAAGGGCACAAAGTATGTCGACAAAGATTTGCATAAACTTGAAACCTGGAACTTGAAACAATCTATTTATTAACAATTTAATGCGCGGTAGTTTTCGAGAAAACATTAATAACCACAACACCAATCATAATCAAAGCCAATCCTATTATTGCAGGTAAATCCGGAATCTGTTTAAAGAATATAGCACCAATTATGGTAATCAAAACAATACCAACTCCAGACCAAATTGCATAAGCAATCCCAACCGGAATAGTTCTAATAGCAAAGCTCAAAAAGTAAAACGCAGCAAAATAACCCACAATCGTAACAATGCTTGGAATTAGCTGTGTAAACTGTTCTGATTTTTTTAATGCCGATGTTGCAATGATTTCGAATATAATGGCAATGCCTAAAAAGAAGAAGTTTTTCATATTTGCGTTTTTGCAAAGTTAAGTTTGATTATCTAAGATTGTCTTTGGCTAAAGAAACACTTATTAGCCTATATCCATTTTCAGTTCTTAAAAACTCAAAATGATCTTGTTTTCCATTTTTATTAGAGATCACAATATTTTTTACAGGATATTTCCATTCTTTAGATTGATTGCAATTATTAAAATATTCTTCAAATTCTTTTCCTTCATAAATAAATTGATTTAAGCTTTCAGCGAAAACATTATAATCGCAATTTTTAGTATTAAGTTCCGCTAATTTGGCTTTTATAACTTTATAATTTTTATCGAGAAATGTAGCTTTTGGTTCACTTATCCATCCGTTTGGTTCTTTCCAATAGGTGATTTTATCATAAGAGAATTTCAGCAAATTGCTTTTTGATAAATCAGTAAGTACGTTGGTCTTCAGCCAGAATTTAAATTCCTTGTCAAAATTTATAAACGAATAATATTGTCCGTCAATACCGGCAAAATTTTCTCTTATTTCATCTTTACTTGGCTCTTTTGATTTTTGTAGAGAATAAAAGTTGAGTTCATCGTTATATCCAAAATTTTCGATTAGGATTTTATTATTGGTATCAAGAAGATATTCTTTACCACCAGACCAATAATAATGTCCATCTCCGCCTGGTTCCACTATTTTTTTCGCATCTTTTAATGCGATGATCATTCCGTTTCTTACTCTGGTTAAATCGCTGTATTCAGCAGGAATTACAATTTTTCCGTCACCGTTAAACAATCCCATTTTGTCTGTTTTATAATCCTTAAAACGAATAAAACCTTCGTTCTCGCAATCTGGGCCATTATCAAAAACGTACAAACTATCACGGCCTGTTATTTTGCCGGATTTAGTTAAATAGTAACTTTTCCAGCTTTCATTTACTTCTTCAGAAACTACAATAATATCATCAAATTTATTGGCAGAAGTGAGTCCCATAAATTTGGGTTCTATTTTTACTTTACCGCTTTTATCCTTAAAACCTATATGTGTGGTGTCTTTGTCCCAAAATGAAACCCAGGTATCTTTATTTTGTGCAAACAAAAAAGAGGTTGTAAAAAACAGTGTGTAAAGAATAATACTTTTTTTCATGAGATTTATTTATCGAATATGAATTTCTGCTTCATTGTTTTTGGCTTCATCAAAACAATCAGCACATAATATTTTAAAGTCGGCGTTGGTTTGAAAAACATCAGTCCATTCTTCGCCATTGTCAAGAAGCCATTGTTCGCATTCTCCGCACCAGGCAATTTGCGGAAGATTTTCTTCGGCTTCAGAATAAAAAAAGCCAACCTTTTCTTTTTTATCTATTGCCATCGCAATATGAATACAGGCAAAAGACATATCTTTTGAACCATGTTGTTCACATAAAACTTTTTCAATCATATTTTATTGTTGTCTGTTTAATGAGATTTAATAATAATTTCAAAGATAAGATATAAAAGAAAAACCTTACTATAAATTGATATAGTAAGGGTTTGTTATATTGAAATGTGAAGTTTTTAATTTTTTGCAGCTTTCTTTTGTTGTTCTTTTTCCTCTTTCTCTTTTTGTTTCTTTTCTTTCTCTGCTTCTTTAGTCTTTTTTTCCTCTTCCTGCTTTTTGGTTAGTTCTTCTTTTTCTGCTTTAGAGGTTTCTATTTCTTTTTTGAAATCTTCTATTTTTTTGGCACTCGATTCTAGTTTAGCTTTGCTTTTGTTTAGTTTCTCTTCAGACTTTGCTATCTTTTGTTCCGATTTTTCGATGTTTTTTTGAAGATCAGAATTGTTTTCAGAGTTATTTTTAAGATTAGCCAATTGATCCTGATTTGTCTTTAGATCCGTATTGAGTTCGGCTGTTTTCTTTTCTAGTTTTTGTTTGTTTTTTTCTTCTTTGGCTAATTTATTCTCAGCACTCTGAATTTTATCTGTCTGAGATTTCATGTTGTTTCTCATTTGCCATTGCTGATCTGATGCTCTGCGCTCACTTGCCCATTTTTGATTCTGGTTGTTCATTTGCTGATGCATCGCTCTTGCCTGATTGTTGAATTGTGCAGAAGCAAAAAAAGGTAACATTATTAATAGCATTAAAATAAAACGTGTTCTCATAATTTGGTTTTAGGTTTTTTTTGAATCCAAATGTAAATTATAATTTAAAAAATTATTCAAAAATATCTGATTAATTTTAAGCGTTTTTGAATAATATTTGCCTAGTAAACCCTTAAATAGTGGCACGCTCGGATAATTGTAGATTTTAGATTTCTGATTTTAGATTGAAAAACAAAACCCGATAAGTTTTTAAAACTTATCGGGTTTGATATATGATTTGAAGAAATCTAAAATCTAAAATCTAAAATCAGAAATCTTCAATCTAAAATTATTTAGTATCTGTAGTATTCTGGTTTGAAAGGACCTTCAACCGGAACACCAATATAAGCAGCCTGATCGTCACGTAAAGTTTCCAATTCAACTCCTAATTTAGCTAAGTGCAAAGCAGCAACTTTTTCATCTAAATGTTTAGGTAACATATAAACGTCATTGTTGTAAGCAGCGCTGTTTTTCCATAATTCGATTTGTGCCAGAGTTTGGTTTGTAAATGAGTTACTCATTACAAAACTTGGGTGACCTGTAGCACAACCAAGGTTTACTAAACGACCTTCAGCAAGAATGATGATATCTTTTCCAGCGATAGTATATTTGTCAACCTGAGGTTTGATTTCGATTTTAGATGCACCGTGGTTTTTGTTCAACCAAGCCATATCAATTTCGTTATCAAAGTGTCCGATGTTACAAACAACAGTTTTGTCTTTCATTTGCTCGAAGTGCTCTCCAAGAACGATATCTTTATTTCCAGTAGTTGTAATGATGATATCAGCATTAGCAATTACAGTATTTAATTTTTTAACTTCGTAACCGTCCATTGCAGCTTGTAAAGCACAAATTGGGTCAATTTCAGTGACAGTTACAATAGATCCTGCACCTCTGAAAGAAGCAGCAGTTCCTTTTCCAACATCACCATATCCACAAACGATAACTCTTTTTCCAGCTAACATTAAGTCAGTTGCACGACGTACAGCATCTACAGCAGATTCTTTACAACCGTATTTGTTATCAAATTTAGATTTAGTAACAGAGTCATTAATGTTGATTGCAGGCATTGGTAAAGTTCCGGCTTTTACTCTTTCGTAAAGTCTGTGAACTCCAGTTGTAGTTTCTTCAGACAATCCTTTGATTCCAGGAACCAATTCAGGGAAACGGTCAATAACCATATTTGTTAAATCTCCACCATCATCAAGAATCATGTTCAATGGTTTTCTGTCTTCACCAAAGAATAAAGTTTGCTCAATACACCAGTCAAATGATTGCTCATCTAAACCTTTCCAGGCATAAACCTGAATTCCTGCAGCAGCAATAGCAGCAGCAGCCTGATCCTGAGTAGAGAAAATGTTACAAGAAGACCAGGTAACCTCTGCACCAAGAGCGATTAAAGTTTCGATTAAAACTGCAGTCTGGATCGTCATGTGTAAACATCCAGCGATACGAGCACCTGCAAGAGGTTGTTCGTCTTTATATTCAGCGCGAAGAGCCATTAAACCTGGCATTTCAGCTTCAGCTAATTCAATTTCTTTTCTTCCCCAAGCCGCTAGAGAGATGTCTTTTACTTTGAAAGCCACAAAAGGCGTAGTTGTAGTACTCATTTATAGTATATTTGTAATTGTAAAATTTTTGCAAATTTACGGAATAGGTTTTTAATTTTGACTACTTTCTATAAGATTTGTGAAATGTTTAATTTCTTAATCTTTAGAATATTAGTTGATTACTGCAGCTGTCATATTGCGTATAGTCAAAATAAGAAGCTAATCCTGCTGTCCACTATATCTTTTCCTTGCTAAAGGAGCAAGAAAAAGGATGCCGTTTCCATCAGGGCTAAAAAGACCAGACTTTATATTTGAAACATATAAGCGATATAAGTTCATTTAAAAAGATTTTTAATATTTTAAATTGCTTCTTTAAATATACTTAATTGCGTAAATTTATAATACCAGTTTTCAAACAGCCATATTATATTTACTTATATCACTTATATGGTTTAAAATAACTCATAATTCATAATTAAAAAAGCATGCCTTTATTCCAGACCATACAATTCAATGAAACTACCAAAATCTTAGTTTGGCACATAACCGAATCTTTTGAAGAGTTATTAAGTAAAGTAGTTTTAAAAGAAAAAACACAACTTCGTCTAAACGGAATGAAGTCACAAATGCATCAGCGCGCTTTTTTGAGTGTACGTATGTTGATTCAGGAAATGGGTTTTACAGATAATGATTTGCATTATGACGAATTTGGAAAACCTTATTTTGATTGTCATAATTATATTTCTATTACACATTCGCACAATTTTGCAGCGATAATTGTAAGCCATGAAACAGTAGGTATCGATATGGAATTACAGCGTGAAAAAATCCTTCGTATCGCTGATAAATTTGTCGATGGCGAATTTGATTATTTAAACCCGGATATTTTAGAAGAATACATTAAAAAACTCACCATTATCTGGGGCGCAAAAGAAGCCATATTTAAAATCAGAAACGAAAAAGGAATCAGTTTTAAAGACCATATAAAAGTAGGAGACTTTTCTCTTACCAAAAATCAAACAGAAGCGAGTCTGCATTTTGATAATTTGGTCAAAGATTTTGATGTGCATTACAAAGAAATAAAATCAGATGCATCCGGGCAGGATTTTACTTTGGTATATGCTTTTGAGAAGTAGTTTTTATTCTCAGTTTTCAGTTGCAGTTTTCAGAGGTTGACCACAATCTTGTCATTTCGACCGGAGGGAGAAATCACACAAGAAGCTCTACAAAGATTGGCGATTTTGTTAACGGAATTAATTTAAACTATCTGTAGAAAACTCACTCATTTTCTTGCGATGCTCAAACATACTCATAAACAAAAACGTACTCATTTTTCTAGCGCGTCGTTTTAGCGTATCCGCATTTTCACCTTCAAAATATTCTTCGATAGTCTGAAACCAGTGATTCAGCCAGATTCCAAATACTTCTGCCGTAATATTACTTTCAAAATGAGCGTCTACTTCATTGTGTACCGTTTGCGGATTGCCTTTGTATTTTTTTACTGCAAATAAATTAGTTTCCCAAAAATCAGTAAGTTTTTCCAGATGCGTTTCCCAGTCTTTAATCATCGTATTAAAATAAAAGCCGATCTCTTCATCGGCTCTTATCTTAGCATAGAACTGATGCACTAAATAGGAGATGTCAGCTCTGTTTTCTATTTGTTTTCTCATAGTATAAAACTGTTCAGAAATATAAATAAAACACTTAATAAAGCGCTTAAAATAATAAGGTTAAAAACTACTTTATGTTTCATTTGTGCCAGGATTGAAGTGTTAGCAAAAACGCAGGCTAAAACAATAATCGCCAGTTGAATCATTTGAACAATTGAGGTTCCGTGTGAAAGAATATACATTGCGGCTGCACCGCCTAAACAGCTTTGACCAATTACAGCCATTGCTGCAGAACCCATGTAATTTTTATTGAAATTTTCGAATGTTGTTTGATATAGTGTCATGATATTGTGATTTTTATACCACAAAGGTACATGCACAATACAACTCCATTTTATGACTTTAATCATAAAACAAGAACTTTTTTATCGGTATACTTTTCTGTTTATAATCTTCAAAATACCCTTTTTTTCTAACGCTTTTATAGTTCTAATTACGGTTTCGACCCGTAAACCGGTTAAGTCTCCAATTTGCTGTCTTGTAAAATTGATGAGGTATCCGTTTTCCTCTTTCTTAAAATTAAAATAAGCGATTCCGTGATCGATTAGTTTTAAAATGCGATGTTCGGGTTCTTGCGTAGACATCTCTGCCGCCATAACCGATTTGTAATACAATCGTTGCGCTAAATTCTCGATTATTTTAATACTGACCGTTGCGTTTTCTTCGAGCAATTGCATAAAGCTGCTTTTAGAAAGAAGCAGGATTTGAGCATCTTCAACGGCAATTGCATTAGCAGGATAATTTTGATTTAAAAATAAAGGAGGTTCTCCAAAAGATTGGCCTTTATAGAAAATACCCTGAATAAATTCACGTCCGTCATCATTGTAATTGCTCATTTTTACTTCGCCGGAAATTATTTGATAGTAATGCGTTGGAAGATTGCCTTCTTCAAAAATAATTTCATTTTTATCGAAAGATTTTTTCAGGGCGCCATATTTTTCCAACAAATCAATTGCAATCATAATTTTGTTTTAGCTATAACACAAATATAATTCATTCAAAATAGTTCTTCTACATTAAAAAACTTTTACTTTTACGCCCGTTATGAGACAAAAAATACCCAATATACACCAACAAATTTTGGAAGCGAAAAAGGATGGACAAAAATTACTTGCCATACTTTTAGATCCTGATAAAATTGTTTGGGAAAATTTAGATCATTTATTGCTTAAAATAAATCAATCTCCTGCAACACATGTTTTTGTGGGAGGAAGTATTGTAGAATCTACAATTTTAGAGGAATTAATTGCAGCATTAAAACAAAAAACAAATTTGCCTGTTGTAATATTTCCGGGTAATCCATCACAAATTTCACCTCAGGCCGATGCTATTTTGTTCTTATCGTTATTATCAGGCCGAAATCCGGATTATTTAATAGAATATCAGGTTCAGGCAGCACCAATTCTTAAAAAAACAAATCTTGAGGTAATCTCGACAGGTTATATTTTAATCGAAAGCGGCAATGAAACTGCCGTAGCACGTGTAAGCAAAACGAAACCATTAAACAGAGAAAATTTTGATTTGGTTTTAGCCACTGCACAAGCCGGAGAAATGTTAGGCAATCAATTGATTTATCTGGAAGCCGGAAGCGGGGCAAAGCAACCCGTTCCGCTGGAAATGATAGCGTTAATTGCTCAAAATGTTGATATTCCTATTATTGTTGGAGGAGGAATTGTAGATTTGCACGGAATTCAAAATGCCTATAAAGCAGGCGCAGATCTGGTAGTTATAGGAACTGCTTTTGAAAATGACAGCCATTTTTTTGAATCATAATAGAAACAATCCAAAACAACCCAAACAATGATAGATTTTTTTCTCGAAAGTTACAAAAATGCTCCTCTATGGCATATTGCTTTAGAGTTTCTGGTTTTTGTTTGTGGGATATTAAGCGTTTGGTTTGCTAAAAAAGAAAACATCTGGGTATATCCAACAGGGTTAATTGCCACTTTAATCTCAGTCTATTTATTATATGTTGCGGGTTATATTGGCGATATGATTATTAATGGATATTTCTCTATAATGAGTATATATGGTTGGTATGTTTGGGCAAAAGGAGGAACTGTAGAAGATAATCTGCCTATTACGAGAACTAATACTAACGAAAAAATAATTGGAGTTATACTGTTTTTTGTTACCATTTTTGTAGTTTTCGGAATTTATAAATATTTTGATTATGAGATCAAAAACGACAATTATGTCGATATGATTTCGTCAGGAATATTTTTCGCAGGAATGTGGTATATGGCCAGAAAAAAGATCGAAAACTGGACGCTTTGGATCATTGGTGATATTATTGTAGTGCCTCTTTATGCTTATCGCGGCTTGGGGATGTTGTCGCTTCAGTATTTAATTTTTACAATTTTGGCTATTTCAGCTTATTTAGAATGGAGAAAAATCTTAGACAGCAAAAAACAGCTATCATAAAAATTGCTTTATTTGGTCCTGAAAGTACAGGTAAAACCACATTGGCAAAACAACTTGCGGAATATTACGAAACCGAATGGGTTCCTGAATTTGCACGCGATTATTTGCAGAAAAAATGGGAAGAAAACCAACATATTTGCGTTGCAGATGATATGTTGCCTATTGCTTACGGTCAGGTTGCTTTAGAAAATAAAAAGCTTTCATCAGCAAAAAAATATTTGTTTTCTGATACCAACTTAATGGTTACCAAAGTTTTTTCTGAGATGTATTATGGTTATTCTGATCCGCTTTTAAACGAAGCAGCATTAGAACATGAATACGATTTGTTTTTTCTTACCGATATAGATGTTCCCTGGGAGAAAGATGATATAAGAGATACGCCTGATGGCAGAGAAACGGTATTTTCAGTATTTAAACAAACCCTGATTGATGCCAAAAAGCCTTTTATAACTCTTTCAGGCAATAAGGAAGATCGCTTGGCAAAAGCAATTTCGATTATTGATAATCTATCGATTGCAAAACAACACGGTATTTCATCAGCAGATTTTGTTCAGATTTATGATCATGGAATTTCTTTTGATAAAATTTTGAAACAGTTAGAAGTTTTTAAAAACGGAATACTAAAAAGCAACTTAATTAGTCCGGCTACAATTAATCATGGTATTTTAAGTTTGTCAGAAGCTGAATTTGAAGAAAAAGCTCGTTTTTTTGATCTACAGAAAGAAAAATTTAAACTAAAGAAATTTGTTCCCGCTTCAGGCGCTGCAAGTAGAATGTTTAAGTTTTTAAGCGCTTTTTTAAATGATTTTGATCTTCAGACAGAAACGATCAACGCTTACATCAATAGAAAAAAAGACAGCAATTTGTCTATTTTTATTGTTGCAATGGATAAATTTCCTTTTTTCGAAGCTTTGGATAAAAAACTGAGAGAGATTTACCCTGACTTTGAAACTTTAGACAGAGACTATAAAAACTATTATTTTATAAAAACATTACTGGCTTCAGATTATTTTGATTTTGCAAATAAGCCAAAAGCGGTTTTGCCATTTCATCAATATAAAACGCATATTGCAAACCCCATAGAAGAGCATTTGAATGAATGTGTGCATTATGCCACAGCAAATAAAATATCAAATTTACATTTTACTGTTTCTGAAATACATCAGGATTTGTTTGAAAATGAAGTTGAGATTCTTAAAGGTAAAGTTGAGGCAGTTTCCGGAGTTAAAATAGATATTGGTTATTCTTATCAGCATAAAAGCACAGATTCTATTTGCGTAGATGTAAAAAATATTCCGGTTAGGGACAAAGAGGATAATCTGGTTTTTAGACCAGGCGGACATGGAGCGCTTATCGAAAATTTAAATAAACTTGATTCAGATATTATTTTTATAAAAAACATCGACAATGTAATTCAAAACCATATTGATAAAATTTCATTGTATAAAAAAGCTTTGGCTGGCGTTTTAATTGAAGTACAACAAAAAGTTTTTGGATATTTAAATGCAATCGAAAAGCAGGAAATAAAAGAGAAAGATGTAGAAGAAATTGTTGCATTTTTATTACAGAAGCTAAATGTTGAATTAAATAGTGATTTTAATAAATTTACTTTTGAAAATAAGATCAATAAAATCAAAGATTTACTCGACAGGCCAATTCGGGTTTGCGGAATGGTAAAAAATGAAGGAGAACCCGGAGGAGGACCATTTTGGGTAATGAATGACAAAGGTTTAGTTTCTTTACAGATAGTGGAAACTTCGCAAGTAGATCTTGCAAATAAAAAACAACAGCAAATTCTTGCCGAAGCAACCCATTTTAATCCGGTTGATTTAATTTGCGGAATCAGAAACTACAAAAACGAAAAATTTGATTTATTGAAATTTGTAGATCAAAAAGCAGGGTTTATTGTAGAGAAAAGTGTTGAAGGAAAAATTGTTAAAAGCTACGAATTGCCAGGATTATGGAATGGAGCAATGGCAAATTGGCTCACTATTTTTGTTGCAGTTCCCTTGATTACGTTTAATCCTGTAAAAACGGTAAATGATTTATTAAAACCGGCTCATCAGCCTCAATAATGGATATAGAAAAAATCATATCAGAGTTAAGTTTTAAAGCCGTAAGAAGTAGTGGCGCAGGCGGACAAAACGTGAACAAAGTATCTTCAAAAGTAGTATTGACTTTTGATTTAAATGCTTCTCAGGCTTTGTCTGAAGAGGAGAAACTGCTTTTGCTTACAAATATTGCATCACGTTTGACTACAGAAAATATCCTGATTTTAAATTGTGACGAAGACAGAAGTCAGCTTAAAAATAAAGATATTGTCATTAAACGTTTTTTAGAAATTATCAAAAAAGGATTGTTTGTCCCAAAAATTCGTAAAGCAACCAAAATCCCAAAATCAGTAATTAAAAAACGAATCAAAGACAAAAAGAATATCTCTGAAATCAAACAATCCCGCAGAAAACCAAATTTAGATTAAGGAACATTTTTTGATTTTAATTAAATTAAAAATCTAATTGCCAAACCATCTGAATATCTAAAAATCTTTCCTAAATTTGCCCTGTCTCAAAGGGGTGCTCTAAATAACGAGCTGAGATCATACCCAAAGAACCTGAGCGAGTAATGTCGCTAAGGGAAAAAACGACAATTTTAGCGTGCACACTATATTTTGTCGTGAAACATTTATTAATTTAACAAAAAGAATAATTCCCCCTTTTATTCGTAATTTTTTTACGGATGAAAACATTTTTTGAAAGTACTGAGGTACTAAGTTACAAAGGTTCTAAGTCTCATGAATCGACAAGAATCAAACCTATTTTCTTTCTTCTATTTTCTTTTCTCTATTCTCTTTCCTCTATTTCACAAGAACAGGATTCTACAAAAGTCAATAAACTTGATGATGTGTTAGTTTCTGCCGTTCGTGTTACTACAAAAACACCGGTAAGTTTTAGTAATTTGGATAAAAAAGATATTAAATATCGAAATCTTGGTCAGGATATTCCAATCTTGATGAATTATTTACCATCTGTTGTAACTACTTCTGATGCAGGAAATGGTTTTGGTTATACCGGAATCAGAGTTCGTGGAAGCGATGCAACTAGAGTGAATGTTACCATAAACGGAATCCCGTATAATGATGCTGAAAGTCAGGGAACATTTTGGGTAAACATGCCAGATTTTGCTTCTTCTGTAGAGAGTCTGCAATTGCAAAGAGGAGTAGGAACTTCTACGAATGGTTCATCAGCTTTTGGTGCCAGTTTAAACATGTTGACAGATAATTATGCTACTAAAGCTATCGGAGAAGTTTCAAGTTCTTACGGAAGTTTTAATTCGAATAAAAATACAGTAAAATTTAGCACAGGTTTGTTAAATGATCATTTTGAACTTGCGGGCCGTTTGTCTACACTTAAATCAGATGGTTATATCGACAGAGCAAGTTCTGATTTAAAATCATATTTTCTGCAAGGTACTTATGTGGGAAAAACAACTTTGATCAAAGCATTGGTTTTTGGCGGAACCGAGAAAACATATCAATCCTGGAACGGAATCGACGCTGAAACGTTAAATAGCAACAGAACTTATAATTCGGCAGGGCAATATACTGATGAAGCCGGAAATACGCGTTATTATGATAACGAGACAGATAATTACAAGCAAGATCATTATCAGTTGCATTGGAGCGAATCATTCTCTGATAAATGGAGCAGTAACCTGGCGATACATTATACAAAAGGAAAAGGGTATTACGATAATTATAAAGAAGATGCTGATATGGCTGATTATAATTTACAGCCGGTTGGTGCAATAACTACAACCGATTTAGTACGTCAGAAATGGTTAGACAATGATTTTTACGGAACTACTTTTTCTGTAAAATACAAAGAAGAAAAACTGGATGTTATCTTAGGCGGTGGTTGGAATAGATATGAAGGCGATCATTTTGGAAAAGTAATCTGGGCAAGATATGCTTCTCAGTCAGAACCGGGAGATCATTATTATGATGATTCATCGACTAAAACAGATGGAAATATTTTTGCAAAAGCCAATTATCAGTTTACTGAAAAGTTGAGTTTTTATGGTGATTTGCAGTATAGAAATGTAAAGTATAAAGCCAATAGTAATGAAACAGGATTAGTTGATGATAATTTTGATTTCTTTAATCCAAAAGCAGGTTTGAACTATGAAATCAATGGCAGGAATACACTTTATTTTTCATATGCCAGAGCCAATCGTGAGCCTAACAGAACGGATTATGAAGGCGGAAATGTGAAACCCGAAAAATTGAATGATTTTGAATTGGGCTGGAGATTCAATTCAGAGAAATTTCAATTGAACTCGAATGTGTATTATATGGCATACAAAGATCAGTTAATCCTAACAGGAAGACTTGATGATGTTGGAGCTCCCATTCGTGCAAATACCGAAAAAAGTTACCGTTTAGGATTTGAAGTAGATGCTACAATCAAGCTTTCGGAGAAATTTATTCTTAGACCAAACTTTACATTAAGCAGCAATAAAAACCTTGATTTAGCAGTTGAAGGAGAATATTACGGAACAACTAATATTGCTTATTCGCCAAATGTTATCGCAGGAAACATTATTGTCTACAGTCCTTTAGAAAGCTTACATATCTCTTTATTGCAGAAATATGTAGGAGAACAATACATGAATAACATCGAATTACCGGCAGCTAAATTAGCAGATTACTTTGTAAATGATCTGAATATATCTTATGAAATAAAACCAAAATCGATTTTTAAATCTATTATGATTACCGGTTTGGTAAATAATATTTTAGATAAAAAGTATGTTTCAAACGGATATATGTATGACGTTTATCCATACTATTATCCTCAGGCAGGAATAAATTTTCTGGCAGGATTAACGCTGAAATTCTAGAATATTCAAAAATTAAAAAAGCCTGAAAATCTAAACTTTCAGGCTTTTTTAATTTTAATTATATACGTGAATTACCGTTCCTATAACTTCGACTCTATATTGTTTTAACGGATATTCTTTTCCGCCAAGTCCGGTAAACAAACTATATTCTGCTTTATCGCAAGAGCAAATTGCATTTATACCATTAATTGTCATAGCTGTGCATGAAGTCAACGCCTGATTAGGACAAGCTGCATCAAATGCATTATAACCACTTCCTGCATTAAAAATAATAACTCCCTTTGCACCGTAATTTGGAATAATAACGCCGTTGCTTACAAATTTAAGATTTGAATAAGCAGGCAAATTCATATCAACTGATAAATTAACAGAATAACTAGGAATGTAAGGATTTTTATTCCTGGTGTCATTATCACTACAAGAAAAAAGGATAGAAACAAATACGATTAAGAGCCAGAATTTTTTCATTATTTTAATAAGAATTAGTGAAACAAAAATAATTTATTTAGATTTGATTTTTATATGATTAACATATAATTATGTACTATTAAAAATAATAGTATATTTGTAATACAAAATCCCGTTCCGATGGGATTTTTTGTATTTATATAAACGACGAAGTTATGAGTAAAGTATCTTATTATACAGCAGAAGGATTAAAAAAGTTAAAAGATGAGTTGGAGCATTTAAAAAGTGTAATGCGTCCAAAGGCATCTCAAGATATAGCAGAAGCAAGAGACAAAGGTGATTTATCTGAAAACGCCGAATATGATGCAGCAAAAGAAGCACAAGGTTTGTTAGAAATGAGAATTGCTAAAATGGAAGAAGTATATTCTAACGCAAGATTAATAGACGAATCACAACTGGATGTTTCAAAAGCATTGGTACTTTCGAATGTAAAAATAAAGAACCAAAGCAACGGAATGGAAATGAAATATACGCTTGTTGCTGAAAGTGAAGCGGACTTGAAAACTGGGAAAATCTCAGTAACATCACCTATTGGTAAAGGCTTATTAGGGAAATCTGTTGGAGAAGTAGCCGAAATTACAGTTCCAAACGGAGTATTAAAATTCGAAATATTAGAAATCACAAGAGACTAATTCCTTGCGAGGAACGAAGCAATCTCACTATTAAGATTTAAATCGTTAAACCGATTTAAAGAATAAACAAATAACGAACAAACAATGTCATCAATATTTACCAAAATAGTAAACGGAGAAATTCCTGCATATAAAATTGCTGAAGACGATAATTATTTGGCTTTTTTAGATGTAAACCCAAATGCAAAAGGACACACACTTTGTATTCCTAAACAAGAAATCGATAAGATTTTTGATATGGATGATGAGTTGTATTTAGGATTAATGAAGTTTTCTAAGAAAATTGCAATTGCCTTAGAGAAAACAGTTACTTGCAAAAGAGTTGGGATTGCCGTTGTGGGTTTAGAAGTTCCTCATGCGCACGTACATTTAATTCCGTTAAACGAAATGGATGAAATGCGTTTTCATAACAAGGTAAAACTTTCTAAAGAAGAATTTGAAGCTTTGGCTAAAAGTATTCAGGCGAATTTGTAGTTTGATAATAATTGTTTTGACGGAGTCAGGCTGAGCGAAGTCGAAGCCAAGTCCTGATTGAACATAAAGTGTTTCGACTTCGCTCAACTTGGCAAAAAGTTCAGAAAAAAAACATTAAAAGTGTAGCAAAGTAATTTTTGCTACACTTTTTTATTTAGTGAGATCTGAAAAGTAGTTCCTTTTCCAATTTCAGAATGCAGGACCTTTATTTTTCCACTATGATATTCCTCAACAATACGTTTAGTTAAAGAAAGTCCTAATCCCCAGCCACGTTTTTTTGTAGTAAAGCCCGGTTCGAATATCGTTTTGAATTGTTTTTTAGAAATTCCGGTTCCGGAATCTTTCACATTTATTTTCACATATTGTGCGTCTTGCTCAATTTGAAGATCCAGAGATCCTTTTCCTTTCATGGCGTCAATGGCATTTTTTACCAAATTTTCGATCGTCCAACTATGCAATGTTGGATTTATCATTGCCATAATAGGTTCTTTAGGGGCGTTTTGAGAGAAGGCAACTTGTTTAGAAAAACGCGACTGCAAATATTCATAAGTATCAAGAGTTGCTGCAACAATGTCTTGCTCTTCTAAAACCGGAACAGATCCAATCTTAGAAAAACGATCCGTAATAGTTTGAAGCCGTTCAATATCTTTTTCTATTTCTGTAGTTATCGAAGGATCAATTTCTTCGGTTTTTAATATTTCGACCCATCCAATTAATGACGATAAAGGCGTACCTATTTGATGTGCAGTTTCTTTTGCCATTCCCGCCCAAAGTTTATTTTGAGTCGCCATTTTTGTGCTTCTGTAAAAATTATAAATTAAAGCAGCAAATAAAAAGATAATCAATAGTAAAGCAACGGGATAATATTTGAGTTTATTAAGTAAGGCAGAGTTTCCATAATATACTTCCTGATGTTTTCCGGGAGCATATTCGATCATTATAGGCTCATTTTCGTTTTTCAAATTATTTAAATACGACATAGATTTCTTCTTGTCTGCCAGAATTTCTTCAGGAACATTTACAGAACTAATCACTTTGTCATACATCGTCAGCATAACAGGAACGGACGTGTTATTGTTTAAAATATTAAGTGGTAAATCTAAGTCTGTGTTTTCATCTGCGTTAACCAATGTTTTTTGTGCATTTGCCCAAAGGTTCATTTTTAGTCTTTCTTCATTTTTAAAAATTTGAAAAAAAGTATAAGTATTCCACAGAATCAGAGAAATGATTAAAAAGGAAATTGAAATAATGATCCAACGAGTTGTATTTCTACTTTCAGAAAAACGCATAAACTAATTTTTGAGGTATAAATATAACGAAATAAACACATTTAATATTTTGTGGGACTTTAAAAGATTTTTTTGTTTTTAAGTCCTAAACTATTTCTTTGGCAAAAACGATTTCTATACTTTTGTACTTGCCGAAATGAGATTCGGTTAAAACCAAAAAATTTATGATTAGCATCGATCCTAAAGAAATTACTACGGCAAAATTGCAAGGCTATCTGCAAAGTGCTGTCGGACCAAGACCTATTGCATTTGCCAGTACAATTAGTGCAAAGGGAATCCCGAATTTGTCTCCATTTAGTTTCTTTAATGTGTTTAGTGCCAATCCGCCAATTTTAGTTTTCTCACCGGCGCGTCGTGTTCGTGACAATACCGTAAAACATACTTTAATCAATGCCGAAGCAACTCGTGAAGTTGTGATAAACGTAGTTAATTATGATTTGGTACAACAAACTTCATTAGCAAGCACTGAATATGGAGACGGAGTAAATGAATTTATAAAAGCAGGATTAACACAAATTCCGTCAGATTTTGTAAAACCATATCGAGTAAAAGAGTCGCCCGTTCAGTTTGAGTGCAAAGTCACGCAGATTATTCCGTTAGGAGATCAAGGCGGAGCTGGAAATTTGATACTTTGCGAAGTAGTCAAAATTCATATTCACGAAGATGTTTTAGACGAAGACGGAGCTATTGATCAGCATAAAATAGACTTGGTTTCGAGATTAGGAAGTAATTGGTATTCAAGATCTAATCAGGGACTTTTTGAAGTGCCAAAACCCCTGACAACATTAGGAGTTGGTGTAGATGTTATACCAAATTATATCAAGGAAAGCCCCGTTTTTAACGGAAATGATCTTGGAAAATTAGGTAATATTGAAGCCTTGCCTACAAAGGAAGAAGTTAGTATATTTGTGAAAGAAAACTTTTCAGTAAAAGGAGTATTAAGCTCGGATGATCAGGAAAAGGTACATCTGGAAGCTAAAAAATACCTGAACAATGATGATATTTCATCGGCATGGAAAGTGCTTTTAGCAAAAAAATAGAGAACAGAAACAATAATTAATATAGAAGAAGATGGAAGTTACAGGAAAAGTAAAAGTGGTGAACCCAGAGCAACAAGTTAGTGCTGCATTCAAAAAAAGAGAGTTGGTTGTTACCACAGATGAGCAGTATCCACAGCATATTTTGATCGAATTTACGCAAGATAAATGTGATTTATTAAGTAGCTACAAACAAGGTGAGGCAGTAAAAGTTTCTATCAATTTAAGAGGAAGAGAATGGGTTAATCCACAAGGAGAAACCAGATATTTCAATAGTATTCAAGGTTGGAGAATCGAAAGATTAGCACCAGAAGGTCCTGGACAAACTCCTCCAATGCCTGCTGCAGAAGCTTTTGCTCCGGCAACTAATTTAAACGAAGACGAACCAGACGATTTACCGTTCTAATAAGTTTAAATCTCAAAAATTAAATTCCAAATTCCAATTCATAAATATGTAATTGGAGTTTGGAATTTTGTTTTTACTCTCGGTTTTTGTCAAATGCCAAGGTTGTAAGGAACTTTATTATTACACAAAACAACCATAATAATTGTCATTTCGACGAAGGAGAAATCTTCGCGAGGAGCTCGACAAAGATTGGGTTTTCGTTGCGGAGTTTCTTACGGAGATTTCTCCTTCGTCAAAATGACAATATGAATACAGATATTTAAGAAATTTGGAATTTTATCTAAAAAATGTACTACATAATCAAAGACTTATTTTTTCCTCCAGTTTCAGAGTCCGATGAAGAAGGAATTCTTGCCATTGGTGGCGACTTAGATCCGGAAAGATTGAAATTAGCTTACAAAAGCGGAATTTTTCCTTGGTTTAATGAAGGAGATCCAATTATTTGGTGGTCACCTGATCCAAGAATGGTTTTGTTTCCGGATGAATTAATTGTATCTAAAAGTATGCGGAATATCTTGAATAGAAATCAGTTTAAAGTTACGTTTAATCAAAGCTTTAGAGACGTAATTTCGAATTGTAAAAACATCACGCGTGATGGACAAAACGGAACCTGGATTTCCAACGAAATGGTTGATGCTTATTGTAAATTGAATGAAAAGGGAATTGCAAAATCTGTTGAAGTTTGGCAAGATGAGGTTTTAGTTGGAGGTTTATATGGTATCGATTTAGGTCATGTTTTTTGCGGAGAAAGTATGTTTTCGAAAGTATCAAATGCATCAAAAACAGCTTTCATTGCTTTGGTGAATTATTTAAAAAAAGAGAATTACAAACTTTTGGATTGTCAGGTTTATAATCCGCATTTAGAAAGTTTAGGCTGCCGCGAAATCGATCGTGAAGAATTTATGTCTATATTAAAAAGTAACAACAATGAGCGCAATTTATAGTGTAAAAGAGATTTATATCTATCCGATAAAAAGTTTAGCCGGAATTAGCTGTGAGAATGCCGTAGCACAAGAAATGGGCTTTGAAAATGACCGCAGATGGATGTTGGTTGATAGTGAAAATCAAATGATAACTCAAAGAGAACACCGAATCATGAGTCAGTTTTATCCACAAATTTCAAATGGAAAAATCAGCATTACTTTTCAGGATCAAAAGCATGAATTTTATATTGATGAACATCTAGAAAACTCATTAAATGTTAATGTTTGGGATGATAAAAGCGAAGTCGTTGAGGTAAATCACACCACTTCAAAATGGTTTAGTGAACACTTGGGATTTGAATGCAAACTCGTTAAAATTATTAGAATTGGAGACCGTAAACATGAAAGTTCTACATCAAAAGAAATTTTCAATGTAAGTCTGGCTGATGGATATCCGTATTTATTAATTGGAACTAAAAGCTTGGATTTTCTAAATGAAAAATTAACAGATAAAATTACCGTTTTAAGATTCCGTCCCAATATTGTAATAAGCAGCCAGAATCCTCATGAAGAAGATGATTTTGATACTTTTAAAATTGGAGAAGTTCAGTTTAAAAATATAAAACCCTGCGGAAGATGTATCATGGTGAATAATGATCCTGAAAATGGTAAATTAAAAAAAGAACCTCTTAAAACCTTAAGTAAATATCGAGTTGTTAATCATTCTGTTTTATTCGGGACAAATATTGTGAGTTTAAATTCTGGTATTATTAATGTTGGTGATGAAATTATTTTTTAGAAATTCAGTTTTGTAAAACTCCAGTTTAAGGTATTAAAAAGTACCAATTCATTTTTTAAAGTAGGTAATTCCAGAATTAACTTAAGAGTTTCGTGCGCCATCATGGTACCAATAATTCCGGGTAAAGTTCCTAAAACACCATTCAAATTACAATTAGGCACATCTTTTGGATCTGGCATTTCAGGAAATAAATCACGTAAATTTTTACTTCCATTATGATTGAAAACCGCAACTTGTCCTTCAAATTTTAAAATACTTCCGTAAACTAACGGTTTTTGTAAAGTCACACAAGTATCGTTTACCAAATAACGCGTTGTAAAATTGTCTGAACCATCTACGACAATATCATATTGTTCAATGATTTTTGATGCATTTTCTAAAGTCAGTTTCTCAGTAATAGCTTCAACTTTTATCAAAGGATTTAATTCTGAAAGAACTTCTTTGGCAACAACAGCTTTCAGTTGACCAATTTCGTTTTCGGTATATAAAATCTGGCGATGCAAATTATGAATTTCGATAGTATCAAAATCGATAATTCCAATAAAGCCAACTCCGGCAGTCGAAATATATTGTAGAATCGGACAGCCTAAACCTCCGGCGCCAATAACCAAAACTTTAGCTTTTTTTAGTTTTTCCTGTCCTTCGTCACCAATTTCAGGTAATATGGTTTGTCTGTTATAGCGAAGGAATTCTTGTATGATGCTCATTTAATAATTTTAGATTGTTGATTTTAGATTGTTGAAGTAGGATTTAAAAAATCAGAAATCTAAAATCTAAAATTTGAAATAAAATTTCTGTCCCAATCTTTCCAAACGGGTTCGTAACCTGAGTTCATTATAATTTGTGCGATTTCTTTAGCCGAACGTTCATCGCTGATTTCGAATTGTTCCAAAGATTGCGGATCTACCACATAACCACCCGGATTGGTTTTAGAACCCGCGCTCATACTTGTAACGCCAATAGGGATAATGTTGTTTCTAAATTTTTCGTTTTCACGGGTCGAAATAGAAATTTCAAGATCTTCATTCCACAAACGATACGCGCAAATAAGTTGGGTCAGATCTTTATCATCCATAATAAAATTAGGTTCGATAATACCTTCGGCAGGACGTAATCTGGGGAAAGAAACAGAGTATTTAGTCTGCCAGTATTTTTTTTGAAGATAATCCAGATGCAAAGCATTAAAAAAACTATCTGTTCGCCAGTCTTCCAATCCTAATAAAACGCCTAAACCTATTTTGTGAATTCCAGCTGTTCCAATTCTGTCAGGAGTTTCTAATCGATAATCGAAATTTGATTTTTTACCTTTTGTATGGTACTTTTTATACACTTCCTGATGATAGGTTTCCTGATACACCAAAACCGAATAAACACCTGCTTCATGCAAACGTTCATAATCTTGAGTAGAAAGTGGCTGAACTTCAACCGAAATAATCGAAAATTCTTTTCGAATTAAAGCAATTGCATTCAGGAAATAATTGATGTTAACGGTATAATTTGCTTCGCCTGTAACCAATAAAACATGATCGAAACCAAGATTTTTTAGAGCTTCCACTTCAAGTTTAATTTCTGAATCAGAAAGGGTTTTTCGCTTGATTTTATTGTCTAAACTAAAACCGCAATACGTGCAAATGTTTTGGCATTCGTTACTTAAATAAAGCGGTGCATACATTTGGATCGTTTTGCCAAAACGTTTTTTGGTTATTTCGTGGCATTCTTGTGCCATTTGCTCCAGATAATTTTGTGCAACAGGAGAAATCAAAACCAAAAAATCATCGAGATTTCGTTTGGTTTTAGACAAAGAACGTTCTACATCTTTTGATGTGGTTTGGTATATTTTAGATTGAATAGTATCCCAATCATGGTTTTCAAAAACCGATTTGAATGTTTTCATTGGATTGTGTTTTAGCTGCGAGTTTTTTTACCGCAAAGTGCGCTAAGATTTACGCAAAGTTCGCTAAGCTTTGTGTTCTTTATGTTTGTCTAAAAGTTCGCAAAGCTTAGCGAACTTTGCGAAAAAACCTTGCGAACTTTGCGGTTAAATTATTCGTAAAGAAATGATGTCAAAGGACTAGAAGCCACAGCATAATTCTGCTGATTCGCAATTCGGGCTTCAAAAGCTTTTCGACCGGCAATAACAGCTTCTCTGAAAGCTTCAGCCATTAATTTCGGATTTCCAGCGACAGCAATTGCGGTGTTTACCAAAACAGCATCGGCACCAATTTCCATTGCTTTTGCAGCGTCAGATGGAGCTCCAATTCCGGCATCTACAATTACAGGAACATTGCTTTGTTCTATTATAATCTCGAGGAAATCTATTGTTTTAAGACCTTTATTACTTCCAATTGGTGAACCCAAAGGCATAACGGCAGAAGTTCCTGCATTCTCTAAATGTTTGCATAAAACAGGATCAGCATGAATATAAGGCAGAACAAAAAAACCAAGTTTAGCCAGTTCTTCCGTAGCTTTTAAGGTTTCAATAGGATCCGGCATTAAGTATTTAGGATCCGGATGAATCTCTAATTTTAGCCAATTTGTTTCTAAAGCTTCTCTTGCTAATTGCGCTGCAAAAACAGCTTCTTTGGCATTTCTTGCTCCAGAAGTATTGGGTAGCAAATGAATATTGGGATGTTGCAAATGCGATAAAATAGCATCAGTTTCTGTTTCTAAATCGATACGTTTTAAAGCAACAGTCACCAACTCACTTCCTGATGCTAAAATAGCTTCTTCCATTTCAAGGTTCGAACCAAATTTTCCCGTTCCTAAAAATAGGCGGGAGGTTAAGGTTTTATCTCCAATTTTAAACAATGACGTTTGCATATAACTTTTCGTTTATTTGTTGAATTAATTTTTTCTTTTGATCGCTATTTGTAATCATTCCCGAAACTGCAATACCATGAATTCCGGTTTCCATTAACGGATTTATATCTCTTAAGTCGATTCCTCCAATAGCATAAACGGGTATTTGTATTTTATCCTTTTTCATTTTTTGAAGAATCTCAAAGTACCCTGACAATCCTAAAATAGGACTTAATTTTTCTTTCGTACTGGTAAACCTAAAAGGTCCTAGACCAATATAATCACAGCCGTTTTTTACATGGTTTTTAATATCATCAAAAGTATTAGCAGTTCCTCCAATTATTTTGGTGCTGCCTAAAATGGCTCTGGCTTCATCAATTTTCATATCTGTGAGTCCTAAA
This sequence comes from Flavobacterium sp. Leaf82, assembly GCF_001422725.1. Lineage (GTDB taxonomy): Bacteria > Bacteroidota > Bacteroidia > Flavobacteriales > Flavobacteriaceae > Flavobacterium. The sequence continues at coordinate 709,318 of NZ_LMMA01000001.1, forward strand.
TGTACCCCGTCTGCAGCAACTTGCTGAGCGAGATATAGGTTGTCATTTACAATAAAATTGGCGAGATATTCTTCGCATAAAAATTTTACAGCTTCTGCCAATGCAAATGTGTCTTTTTCAGTTTGATCCTTAAATCGCATTTGTACCCAATCGCATCCTGCATCTAATGCCTGATGAATGTTGTACAATTGTTCTTCGATCGTATTTCCTTGTGAGATGTATTGCAGTTTATGGTACATAGTGATATCCGATTAAATTTGAAGTTGAACTCAGGTATTTTTCAATATAGGTTTTAGCATTTTTACAAGAATCGGTAAGGGAGTAATTCAAAGCTAAATTTGCTGTAATTGCAGATGACAATACACATCCCGAACCATGTTTTTCAAAACATTTTTTTCTGGAAGGCAATAAATCAATAATTTCATTTTCAAGAAATAAACGATCCGTTCCAATCTCAGAAGAATTATGCCCGCCTTTTAATAAAACAGAAGTTGAAATTTGATTTTGTAACCAAAGTTTCTCTGAAATAAATCCCGGAAACAAAACTTCTATTTCGTTATAATTTGGTGTAATCAAATCGACTTTTGATAAAATTTTATTTAGATCCAATTGATCTTTCATTTTCATGAATTCGAATTCCGTGGTCGATTTTAAAACCGGATCCCAAACAATTTGAGTTTTTGGAGATAACAGTTTTATAGTCGAAAGAATTCGGTTTAAATAATGCAAAGAAGGCACAATTCCAATTTTCACTGTTTTGATAGAATAGCTTTTAAATAAAATTTCAATTGATCTAATTACAAAACTCAAATCTGTCCATTCAATAGTCTCAAACTTATTTTCGGTCTGGATGGTATTGGCAGTTGTAATTGCAAATCCGGTAACCTGATGTTGCTCAAATGTTTTGACATCAGCCAAAACACCAGCGCCGCCAGTTGGATCAAAACCGGCTATACTTAGCGCGAAAGGACGATTTTCTGACATAATTTGAATTGTTTTATTGGTTTTTCGCTATTCCAGATACTTCCTAAAAGAGCTACATCATCAAAACCATTTTCAAGTGCTTTTTGAATGTTTTTTGAATCAATTCCGCCTAAAGCAATGACTTTTATATTGTGGTTTGTTTTTAATTTTAAAGCTTCAAAAAGGTTTGCTTTTGGATGATAATTTTCTTTAGAAATACTTGTAAAAACAGGACTTAAAAAAGCATAATCAAAATCATTTTCTAAAGAATTGAAATCCTCAATAGAATGTGTTGATGTTGAAAATATCTTTCTCTCAGAATCAATTAAAGAACTATTTCTTCTTTCTTTTTCAGAAAAATGAATCCGATTAATTCCAAAATCTTCCGCCAATTGATGATGATGGTGTATTACCAAACGATCGCGATATTCTGGTTTTATCTGATCAATAAATTGAGTCATTTCAATCACAGTAAAGGCAGGTTTCCTAATATGAAGCAAAGACAAACCTTCTTTAAACAAGGAATCAATAATGCTGATTTCGTTTGCAATTGCAGAAGGATTTGTGATTACGATCATATCTATTCTCTTTATTCTTTCTTCTATTTTCTCTTAGATATAAATCTCTTTTCCTTGCTCGATAAACTCTTCTGATTTCTCTTGCATCCCTTTTTCGGCAGCAGCGACATCACGAATTTCCTGAGATATTTTCATAGAACAGAATTTTGGACCACACATCGAACAGAAATGCGCCACTTTTGCGCCATCAGCAGGAAGGGTTTCATCATGAAATTCTCTTGCAGTATCTGGATCTAACGATAAATTAAACTGATCTTCCCAACGGAATTCGAAACGGGCTTTACTTAAAGCATTGTCGCGATATTGTGCTCCAGGATGACCTTTGGCTAAATCTGCGGCGTGTGCAGAAATTTTATACGTGATAACTCCGTCTTTTACATCTTTTTTATTGGGTAAGCCAAGATGTTCTTTTGGTGTTACATAACACAACATAGCGCAACCGTACCAACCAATCATGGCGGCTCCAATTGCCGATGTAATATGATCGTAACCTGGTGCAATATCAGTTGTTAATGGGCCTAAAGTATAAAATGGAGCTTCATGACAATGTTCTAATTGTTTGTCCATGTTTTCTTTAATCATGTGCATAGGTACGTGACCCGGACCTTCTATAAAAACCTGAACATCGTGTTTCCAGGCAATTTTGGTTAGTTCGCCAAGAGTTTCCAGTTCGGCAAATTGAGCTGCGTCGTTAGCATCTGCAATCGAACCCGGACGTAAACCATCTCCTAGAGAAAAGGCTACATCATATTGTTTCATGATTTCGCAAATTTCCTCGAAGTGTGTGTATAAAAAGTTTTCTTTGTGATGAAATAAACACCATTTCGCCATGATCGATCCGCCACGAGAAACGATTCCGGTAACGCGATCTGCGGTTAAATGAATGTAACGCAATAAAACTCCGGCGTGAATGGTGAAATACGAAACACCTTGTTCTGCTTGTTCGATTAAAGTATCGCGGAAAACTTCCCAGGTTAAATCTTCGGCGATTCCTTTTACTTTTTCTAACGCCTGATAAATAGGAACGGTACCAATTGGAACCGGAGAATTACGAATAATCCATTCTCTGGTTTCGTGGATATTTTTACCAGTCGATAAATCCATAATCGTGTCAGCTCCCCAACGGCAAGCCCAAACGGCTTTTTCTACTTCTTCTTCGATGCTTGAAGTCACGGCGCTATTACCAATATTGGCATTTATTTTTACTAAGAAATTACGTCCAACAATCATGGGTTCACTTTCAGGATGGTTGATGTTGTTAGGGATAATGGCTCTTCCGCAAGCTACTTCGCTACGAACAAATTCCGGTGTGATTTTGCTTTTTGGCGTGTTGGCTCCAAAACTATGTCCGTCGTGTTGGCATCGCATCGCTTTGGTTTGTTCGTTTAACAATTCGATACGCTGATTTTCGCGAATCGCGATATATTCCATTTCCGGAGTTATAATGCCTTGTTTGGCGTAGTATAATTGTGTTACGTTGGCGCCTTTTTTGGCACGTTTTGGCTGATGTAAATACTCGAAACGAAGATGATTTAGGCTTTCATCTTTTAATCGGGTTTGTCCGTAATCTGATGTGATTTCGTTTAAGATCTCAACATCATTTCGGTTTAAAATCCATTCTTCTCTTAATCTTGGTAATCCTTTGCGAATGTCAATTTCGATATTAGGATCGGTGTATGGTCCTGAAGTGTCGTAAATTGTTACGGATGGATTTTTCTCGATTCCGCCATTAGAAAGCTTGGTGTCGCTAAGTATTACTTCGCGCATGGCTACTTCTATTGGATGAATTTCGCCTTTTACATAGACTTTCTTGGAATTAGGAAAAGGTGTTCTGGAGATTTGTTCTTCTGTAGTCATAAAGGGAAGTTTAAAGTTTTCTTGTTTCAAGTTTCAGGTTTTCTGTAGAGACGCAAAGTAGTGCATCTTTTTTCAGGTGTTTTTTATATGTATTTTTATTGGAATTTGGTTCCGAAGGATCGAAATAATTCTTGGAATTTGTTTTTCTGCCAGGGATAGAAGTGAAAAGCCCGTAAAGGAGAAAACCGTAAAAAATAAGGATTAGGAAAGCGACCAACGGAAGCTTTGCTAAGACTATATTTTTTGGGTTGACGACTGCGGACTTGAAACGGATAGCCCGTTTAGGCAGCCGTATTATCCTCCTTGTGTTGCTGAAATAATTAAGATTTCGTCGGTTTCGTGTACGAGATGTTGGCTCCAGTTTGTTTTTGGAACAACGGTGTTGTTGATGGCAACGGCGATTCCGTTTTGTTTGTGCGGAATTTCGAGATCGAGCAATGATTGAACGCTAAGCGATTCAGCATTGAAATGTTTTGTTTGTTGATTGATTTTTAGTTCCATTCCTTAGTTTTTTTGGTTTATATAAGATTCACTTGGGTGAATCTATACCTTAGGAATGGCTACAATTGCGCATAGAAATGCGCGCAGAAGTCATCTTACTTTTCCCTACGCTAGTATGAACTAGATCAGGTTCAGAGGGTAAAATCTCAGCCTACAAAGTTGTAGACACCCCTAAAGTGTGAAGCAAATATAATCTTTTTTTTAAAGTTTTCAGTTTTCAGTCGCAGTTTTCAGTCTTTAACTTAAAAATATCAGGTTTTAAAAATTGAAAACTGAGACTAAAAACTGCGACTATTTCCCTTTTCTGGTAAAGCAATCTTCGATATGATCGTTGACCATTCCGGTGGCTTGCATGTGTGCGTAAATTACGGTTGAACCTACGAATTTAAAGCCTCTTTTTTTTAAATCTTTACTTATTTCGTCTGAAAGTGGAGTAGTGGCAGGAACATCTTTTAATGTTTTGGGATTGTTATTTATGGGTTTGCCATTGGTGAATTTCCAGATATACGTGGAGAAACTGCCAAATTCTTCCTGAATTTTCATGAAAGACTGGGCGTTTGTAACAGCTGAACGAATTTTTAATTTGTTACGGATAATTCCGGTATCCTGAAGTAATGCTTCGATTTTTTCTTCGGGATAATTGGCTATTTTTTTATAATCAAAATGATCAAAAGCAACCCTGAAGTTTTCTCTTTTATTTAAAATTGTAATCCAGCTTAAACCTGCTTGAAAAGTTTCTAATATTAAAAACTCAAATAATGACTCATCGTCGTAAACGGGTTTTCCCCATTCTTCGTCATGATATTTTTTATATAAATCGCTGGCAGAACACCAGCCGCATCTTATTGGTTCCATTTTTTATTTCAAATGTATAAAAAAACCTCAAACCGTTAGGTTTGAGGTTTTGAATAAATGTATATAATTATTATTTTCTTTCTAAAAGAGTAATCATAATCAGACTATTTGTATTATCAATTTTTTCAGTATATTTTACTTTTAAAGTACTTTTAGTTAATTCCAGAACTTCTACTGTATTTACTTCAGTTTCACCATCATAAATTGTAGATAAAATATTGTCCTTTAACGTCCATGTTCCTTTATCAGTTAAAGGTGTACATTTGTTGTTTTCGAATTCATATTCAATGTCAGTGAATTTTCCGCCAGAAATATATTCAATTGTATTATTATCACATTTGCCATCATTAGGTATGTTAACTAATACTTCTTGTCCGTTTACAACGCTTCCCATTTTTACAGGTGTCCATTTTCCTTCAATAGATCCTGAGTTATCATCGTCGCTGCTACAAGATACACTTGCTAATCCTAATGCCAATACTGACAAAAATAAAATGCTTAGTTTTTTCATTTTTTTGTTGATTTTATTTGTTAAAAATTCGTTAACAAAAGTAAAATCTTTTTCTTTAAAACCAAAAGTTAAGCAGGATTTTTCGTGTTTATTTTTACTAGAAATTAACGTATTGAAAATGAGACTTTTTGTTTAAAATAATCTATTTCCCAATTTTCCAGTGATATCCTTTTACAGAAGGAATATAGGCTGAGTTCCCGATGATGATTAAATCGTTGTAAATCTTTTTATTGTATTTTATTCCGATTGCTTTTCCTGAGGTGTACATTTTGTTTGCCTCGAATTTAATTTTCATTCGTGCATCTGTGAATTTAGCATCAGAAATTTTTTCAACAAACCATGTCGATTTCCATTTAATGGCAATCTCGTCTTCGGCAGTTTTAGTGATGCTTTTAATTAATTTTACACCTTCTTTAGGAATGTTATGATCTTCGATTAATTCTTTTTGAGTTAACGTTTCTCCTGTCTTACAAGTCAAAAGTAGTTTTTTGAAATAGCTAAAACCTTTCAGTTTTTCAGTATCTGGATTTCCTATTTCAGTGCTGTCTTTTGCAGAACTTGCTTCTTCTGTAATGGTCTTGTTGTTTTTTATTTTCTTTGGAACAAATGTTTTCGCAATCGAATCTGTAACAGCTGTTATGGTTTCGGCCGTGCTTTTTGAAATGTCTTTTATTTTCTCAGAAATGCTTGTAGTTGATTTCAGCAAGTTTTCCCGATCATTTTTATTACAGTTAAAAAGACATAATGAAAGGATAATTACTAAAATTAAATTTTGATTTTTCATTCGTTAGTGCCTTCTTTTGTCTCTATAGCTTTGTCTTCTTCAAGATACTTTTTAATCAAATGATGACCTAAATATATTAATGGAGTTAATACAACGGCCACTGAAAGCTTAAAAAGATATCCTGTTAAACCAGAAGATATAAAAGTTTTAAAATCAATTTTTCCGGGTAGCCAAAATGCAATTCCTAACACAATAAAGGAATCAAATAACTGGGAAATTACAGTTGATCCTGTTGTTCTAAGCCAAATTTTTCTTTCTCCTGTTCGTCGTTTAAAGAACCAGAATATCCAGACATCGATTAACTGAGAAGCCATAAAGGCAATTAAACTACCTACAATTATCCACATACTTTGACCAAAAACAGCCTGAAATTGCTCGTCGTTTACGGGGCTAATTCCTTTTGCAGCAGGAATTACGATTGCCATAAATAATATTAAAAAAGCATATGCAATAAGACACGCCGTTATAAGAGATAGTTTTTTTACGCCTTTTTCGCCAAAATATTCATTTATCAAATCTGTGGTTAAAAAAACTATTGGCCAGGGTAATATACCAATACTCATTACAAACGGACCAATTTGAATTAATTTTCCTCCAATAAGTTCAGCAACGACCGCATTCGTTATAAAGATTCCTGCTAATATTACAAAAACAATTTCTTTTCTGGTTTTAAACATGTGATTTGGTAAATGATGTCCCAAATTTAAACTATTTCTCTATAACTTTTAAAGGATAATTTTAAATTAAACGATGGTTTATAGAGAATCTGAAAGTTAAAATTTTCATTTGAATGCTGATTTTTAGTTACATTTGGTACAATAACATGTAATATTTTTATATTAAATCAAATTAATGATAATGAAAAAATTAATGACAATTTTTCTCATGGGAACAACCTTATTCGCGGCCAACGCACAAACGACTTCCGATAATCCATTGCTTAAAAAATGGACAGGACCTTATGGTGGAGTTCCTGCTTTTAATGAGTATAAGGTTTCAGATTTTAAACCTGCAATTCAATTTGCGATTCAGGAAAAACTAAGTGAGATCGATGCTATCGTAAATAATCCAAAAGCACCAACTTTTGATAATACTATTGCTGCTTTAGAGCGCTCTGGAAAAACAATGTCCAGAATTTATACTGTTTACGGAATTTATGGTTCTACTTTAAGTACTCCGGAATTCGATGCAGTTGAAACCGAAATGTCTCCAAAATTATCTGAGTTTAGTGATAAAATTGTTCAAAATAAAAAGCTGTTTACTAAAATAGAAACTTTATATAACTCAAAAGAAAGTAAAAAACTTACCAGTGAGCAACAACGTTTAATTTGGTTGTATTATACTGATTTTGTTCGTGAAGGAGCTAAATTAAATGTACAGGATAAAGAAAAAGTTGCTAAAATTAATCAGGAATTAGCAAGTCTTTTTACAAAGTTCAGTCAAAATTTATTGGCAGAAGAACACAACCAATACGTAGCCTTAAAAACAGAAAGCGATTTTGATGGTTTGCCAACCGAGGTGAAAAATGCTGCAATAGCTGAGGCTAAAAGCAGAAAACTGGATGTTATGGGTTGTATTGCTAACACACGTTCGTCTATTGAACCATTTTTAACTTTCTCAACACGTAGAGATTTAAGAGAAAAAGCATTTGATATTTTTGTGAAACGTGGTGATAATGGTAATGCAAATGATAACAATTCAACTCTAGTTTCTATTTTACAATTGCGTACTCAAAAAGCAAAATTGTTAGGTTTTCCTACTTTTGCTGATTGGAGTTTGTCTAATAAAATGGCAAAAGATCCTAAGAAAACAATAGATTTGATGATGTCAGTTTGGGAACCTGCTGTAGAAAAAGTACATCAGGACGTTGCCGAAATGCAAAAAATTGTAGATGCTGAAGGAGGTAAATTTAAAATTCAACCTTGGGATTATCGTTACTACGCTGAAAAAGTTAGAAAAGCAAAATACGATTTAGATCAAAATGAGGTTAAGCCTTATTTGCAATTAGAAAACTTACGTGAAGGTATGTTTTGGGTTGCAGGTGAATTATTTAATTTGAGTTTTAAACAAATTACGACTGTTCCTGTATATCATCCGGATGTGCGTGTTTGGGAAGTAAGTAATAAGCTTACTGGAAAAGTAGTTGGATTATGGTATTTTGATCCTTATGCGCGTACAGGAAAACGTTCTGGTGCATGGATGAATGCTTATCGTGATCAACAAAAAATGGATGGAGACGTTCTTACTATCGTTTCTAATAATTGTAATTTTATAAAAGGAACTGCAAACGAGCCGGTTTTGATTTCCTGGGAAGACGCTACAACTCTTTTTCATGAATTTGGACACGCCCTTCACGGATTATGTTCTAATGTAACATACCCAAGTTTAGCGGGAACGAGTGTTGCGAGAGATTACGTAGAGTTTCCTTCTCAGTTATTAGAGCACTGGTTAGCGACTCCAGAGGTATTGAACAAGTTTGCTTTGCATTATAAAACAAATCAGCCATTACCACAAGCTTTAGTAGACAGAATCGAAAAAGCATCTACTTTTGGTGAAGGTTTTTCTACAGTAGAAACTATTTCAAGCTCTTTGATTGATATGAAATTACATTTAACGACTTCTCCTATCGATCCTCATAAATTCGAAAAAGAAACTTTAGATGCACTTCATATGCCGTCAGAAATTGTAATGCGTCATAGAATTCCACAATTCGGACATATTTTTTCAGGAGATGGATATGCAGCTGGATACTACAGTTATTTATGGGCTGATGTTATCAATGCAGATGCTTATGAAGCTTTTACAGAAGGAAAAGGGCCTTATGATAAAGAAGTTGCTAAACGTCTTTATGATAATGTTTTTAGTGTAGGAAACACTATAGATCAGGAGAAAGCTTATGAAAACTTTAGAGGCAGAGCTCCTAAATCTGATGCTTTAATGCGTGCTAGAAATTTTCCGATTAAGGATAAAAAATAGTAGATTAAATCTTTAATGAAATCCCTGCATAATGTATTTTATGCAGGGATTTTTTTGTGAAGTTTAGAGTTGAGTTTTAACTACAGATTTTAAGGATTAAAAAGATTTTTACATTCTTTTCATTATTATAGTAATAAATTCGAATAACCGATTTGCCAGATTAGCTGTTGGTTTTTGTTAAATTTTTATGTCAAAATTGTAGATAAGATTATTTTTAGGCAAAATAACCACAATCATTGTCATTTCGACAAAGGAGAAATCTTCGCAAGAAGCTCGACAAAGATTGAATTCTTATTGCGGAGTTACTTAGGAAAATTTCTCCTTTGTCGAAATGACAAAAAATGAGCAGATCAACTTAAAATTAGGGTTTTATAAAAAAACTTCTCGGATTCAAAGTTTTAAACTTTGATCAAGTTCTATTCGAACTATTAAAACAAAAAAAGCCCTGAATAAATAAATATTCAGGGCTTTTTTATATTGAAATAATATATTAACCTAAAGTAACTCTTTTGAAACCTGTGATTTCAACGTTGTATCCTTTAACGTAATCACCAACTTTTTTACTATCGTCTTTGATAAAGTTTTGATCTAACAAAGCTTTCTCTTGATCTAAAGTAGTGTTATCAGAGATAAAACGTTGAACTTTCCCTGGGATAATTTTGTCCCAAATTTGCTCTGGTTTACCTTCAGCTTTTAATTCAGCTTTAGCATCTTCTTCAGCTTGTTTTAAAACTTCTTCAGTTAATTGAGAGAAAGAAATATATTTAGGAACATTTTTTAAAGTTTTTCCTAAACGTTTTGCTTCTTCATTATCTTTTTCGATTACAGCAATACGAGCAGCAAGTTCAGATTCAACGAAAGCAGGATCAAAATCTTTGTAAGATAATGTATCAGCTCCCATAGAAGCTACTTGCATAGAAACATCTTTAGTTAAAACGTCAGCGTTAGGAATTGCAGCAGAAATTGCAGTTAATGCAGCAATTTTGTTAACGTGAACATAAGATCCAACGAAAGCACCTTCTAAAATTTCAAAACCACCGATTTCGATTTTTTCTCCGATAACTCCAGTTTGCTCGATTAATTTTTCAGCAACAGTAATTCCGTTGAAATCTGAAGCTAAAAATTCTTCTTTAGAAGAGAAGTTAATAGCTCTTTCTACTAATTCTTTAGCTAAAGTTACGAAAGCCTCATTTTTACCTACGAAATCAGTTTCGCAATTTAAAGTGATGATAGCTCCTTTAGTATTGTCAGCATTGATAAAAGAAACAGCAGCTCCTTCAGAAGACTCACGGTCAGAACGGTTAGCAGCAACTTTTTGTCCTTTTTCTCTAAGAACTTGTATAGCTTTATCGAAATCTCCGTCAGCCTCAACTAAAGCTTTTTTACAGTCCATCATTCCGGCACCTGTAGATTGTCTTAATTTATTTACGTCTGCAGCAGTAATTGTTGCCATAATATTTTGAATTTTAATGTTAAAAGTAAAAATTCCATCTTTTAAATTCTAAACTCCAATTTTATTAAATTATCAACATAACGTTTTTAATTTGTGTTTGGATTTTAGAATTTAAAATTTGGAATTTAAATTTGATTTATTCTTCAGTTGCAGGAGCAGCAGCTTCAACAGCTGGTGCAGCTTCTACAGCAGGAGTAGCAGTAGCTTCTTCTGTTGTAGCTTCAGTTTCTTTTTCAGAACCTCTGTCAGAAAGACCGTCGATTACAGCAGCAGTAACTAAAGATAAAATTTTGTCAATTGATTTAGAAGCATCATCATTTGCAGGAATAACGTAATCAACCTCTCTTGGGTCAGAATTCGTATCAACCATTGCGAAAACTGGAATGTTTAATTTTTGTGCTTCTTTTATTGCGATATGTTCAGCTTTGATATCTACTACGAACAATGCAGCTGGTAGTCTAGACATGTCAGCAATTGAACCTAAGTTTTTCTCTAGTTTCGCACGTAGACGATCAACTTGCAAACGCTCTTTTTTAGATAACGTCATGAAAGTACCATCTTTCTTCATTTTATCAATAGAAGACATTTTTTTAACTGCCTTTCTGATAGTTACAAAGTTAGTTAGCATTCCACCAGGCCATCTTTCAGTGATGTAAGGCATGTTTGCAGCTTTTGCTTTTTCAGCAACGATGTCTTTTGCTTGTTTTTTGGTAGCTACGAATAAGATTTTTCTACCTGATGCAGCGATTTTTTTCAAAGCTTCGTTAGCTTCTTCAATTTTAGCTGCAGTTTTATATAGATTGATAATGTGAATACCATTACGCTCCATATAAATGTAAGGGGCCATATTTGGATCCCATTTTCTAGTCATGTGTCCAAAGTGAACACCTGCTTCTAGTAAGTCTTTTACTTCTATTTTGTTTGCCATTTTTGTACTAGTTTACGTTCTGTTGATTAGCAATGTGTAAATGGCGGTTTCCCAGGCTTTATACATTTAGATGCTAAACTATTTCCTACCTCGATAGGAGAGCAACAACAACTGTGTTTTTTAATTTCAATAAATAATTGATCATGTCTTGTCCTAATTGAACAAGACAGGTAATATTAACGTTTAGAGAATTGGAATCTCTTACGAGCTTTCTTCTGACCGAATTTCTTACGTTCAACCATTCTTGGATCTCTTGTTAATAAACCTTCTGGTTTTAAGATAGCTCTGTTTTCAGCATTTACTTCACACATAACGCGTGCTAATGCCATTCTTACAGCTTCTGCCTGACCAGTTGAACCACCTCCGTAAACGTTTACTTTAACATCAAAGTTGTTTACATTTTCTGTCATAGACATTGGTTGTAAAACTTTGTATTGTAAAGTTGCAGTTGGAAAGTAAGTTGCGAATTCTTTTTTGTTTACAGTGATTTTTCCTGTTCCTTCAGAAACATATACACGTGCAACAGCGGTTTTTCTTCTACCGATTTTGTGAATAACTCCCATTACTTAAGATCGTTTAGGTTAACAGTTCTAGGTTTTTGAGCTCCTTGTTTGTGCTCAGGTCCTACAACAACATTTAGATTTCTAAAAAGTTCAGCTCCTAATTTATTTTTAGGTAACATTCCTTTTACAGCTTTCTCTACTAATAATGCAGGGTTTTTAGATTGCAATACTTTAGCAGTTAAAGTTCTTTGTCCTCCTGGGTAACCTGTATGACGCATGTAAATTTTGTCATTCATTTTTGTACCTGTAAGGTTAATTTTTTCTGAGTTGATAACAATTACGTTATCTCCACAGTCAACGTGCGGTGTGTAACTTGGTTTGTACTTACCTCTTAAGATCATAGCAACCTTTGAAGCAAGACGACCTAAGTTATGACCTTCAGCGTCTACAACGATCCACTCTTTCGTTACAGTGGCTTTGTTAGCTGAAATTGTCTTGTAGCTTAATGCGTCCATAATATTATTTTAATTAAACATTCCATCCCCAATAAAGGGGATGCAAAAGTACAATTAATTATTTTAAAACCAAATACCTTAAAAGAATATTTTATCTGCTGAAAATCAGGGCATCAGTTTTCTATTTAAAACAATAAAAAAAAACCACCTTCACAATAACGCGAAGGTGGTTCAATATTTAGAATTGTTTTTACTAAACAATAAATAAATTTGCAATGTCAACGACTTGTTGTGTCGTAAGTGGTTCATCATAAGCTTCTGAGCCTGCAGCAGGTCCAAATGCAGCAGAGGTATTAAATCCTGCCTGCACAGTTACTCCCTCGCCATCATAAACGGCTTGGGTTGCAGGAGGCATTCCTGTGCCTCGTTCACTATTCGAAATCCAGCCTTTTAATCCTCTTAATCTTCGTACTTCAGATGCATGACGTGCTTCTACAGAATGAATTTGCAATGCAGCTGTTAATAAGTCCGGTGCTGTGATTAAATTTGCTGCCTGACCTTTATAAGCTCTTACGCCTGTATCTTCAAAAGCTTGTGCCAATGCTAAAAAGGTTTGATAGTTGCTAAACGGGTCAAATGCTCCGCCAACGGTGAAATCAAAAGTAGGTTTAGCAACGAAGTTTGCGCTTCCTGGTCCTCCCAATCCTGCAATTAAAAATTTAACATGACTAGACTCATGCGCTGCTATTTGCTGAAAAACTTTTAAATCACGACCTCCATTTTCAGATGCAGGAATTACCCCTGAATCTAATGCCATTGCATAGAATTCGTTTTCCAGGTATTCTAATGTTAATGCAAATTGCAAGGCTCCAATAGGTGTAGCCGGCGTTGCAGTAATATCTTTTGCTAATGCTTTATTTGCCATAGCTGATAATCCAAATGGGATTGATGCATATGCCAGTGTTTTTCCTATGTTTCCAAACTGATTAAAACTATCTCTTCGAGAGCTGGTGCTTCTCATTAAGCTATCATCAGTAAATGTTTCTATAAATTTTAAAATATTCATAATTTCTAAGTTTTAGCTAGTTAAGATTAAGGTAAATATTTGGCAGTAAATTTTGTGGTAATAAAACCTCCGGCAATTGGCAGAATTTTAGAAGGGTCTTTAGCAACATCTAAACCAGTAGATGCACTAATGATATCGTCACCGGCAAAATCCTTAGAATTAGGATTAATCAAACTTCTAATAGCTGCTGCATGTCTGGCTTCTACTGAGACAATTTTTCCTGCTAATAGTAAGTAATCAGCACTTTTAATTAATTTTCCGGCTCCGTTATAAGCAGCAACTCCTGTGTCTTCTAGTGCTTTTGCTGTTGCAAGAACTTCGGTACGGCTATTAAAGTTCAGAGAACCATAATTAAAAGCTAGTGTAGGAAGTAATTGTGAGCTTGGATTTGGAAGTGCTCCGGATAAAGCAGCTTTAAAAAAGTCTCTGTGAATTACTTCGTGATGATACAAATCAGTTAAAACCTGACGTTCAGTATCATTAAAGGCACTGTTAAAACTTGTAGAATTTACAACTTTAGTATAAAAGTCGGCTTCTAGTTGTTCAAGAGCATAAGCATAAGTTAATACTCCAAAATCTCCAGAGCCTAAATCAAAAACACCATTTCTAACTCCTGGCAGCGACGTATCTTCAGGTCCGTTGTCATTATCATCATTGCTGCAACCAGCTATTACGAGACCTGCGCCTGCTAATGCCAGACCGCTGAGCTTAAGAAAGCTCCTTCTGTTATTCAATGAAGGGTCAACCTCATGAATTTTAACTTCGTTTTTCATAATCAAGGTTTTTTAAAAAAGGTTAATAACATGTATTAAGGTATTAACGAAATTTTTGTAAGTGCGGTTTTGAGAAATCGAGTTATTTTTATTTTATTTCGGAAAGACCTTATATTTTTAAATACTGGTAGGTGATTTTTGTTTTATTTTAGGTAATTCTACTATATTTGTATTAATTACATAAAATTATTTTTAAATGAAAGCTAAAGCAACTCTAAAACAAATTGCGAAAGAATTAGGTGTTTCTGTGTCTACGGTTTCTAAGGCATTAAACGATAGTCCGGAAATTAGTGAGCAAACGAAGGTGAAGATTAAGGAGTATGCCAAACTCAAAAATTATAAACCGAATGTTATTGGTCTGAATTTAAAGAATCGTAAGACCAAAACAATTGGTGTAATTATACCTAATATATTAAACTCCTTTTTTGCAAAGGTTTTTAGTGGTATCGAAAAAGTAGCCGATAAAAAAGGATATAATGTAATTACCTGTATTTCGAATGAATCTTTAGAGAAAGAAATTCATACACTTGAAATGCTAAGCAACGGAACAATCGACGGATTTATCCTTTCTGTTTCTGAAGAAGCTCAAAAATTGCAAGATTACAGTCACTTTTCGGCGATTATAAACGACGGAACTCCAATTGTAATGTTTGATCGTATTGCAGATGAAGTAGAATGTGATAAAGTTGTAGTTGATGATTTCGATTCGGCTTTAAACTCTACTCAGCATTTAATTAATTTAGGATGTAAAAATATCGCCTTGATCTCTTCTGTTGATAATTTAAGCGTTGGAAAATTAAGAGCAGATGGATATTTGAAAGCTTTGGCTGATAATAATATTCTGGTAAACGAAAAGATTATTCTTCGTACCGATTCTGAGGATGATATGAAAGCTAAAATTGATGCCATTTTCGATCATAAAATTGATGCTATTTTTGCTTTGGATGAAAATGATTCAGTTGCTGCTTTACGCGTAAGTTTGAAAAAAGGGTATAAAGTTCCTGAAGATATATCAATAATAGGTTTTGCTGATGGAATCTTAGCTTCAAGACGTTTATCGCCAAGTTTAACAACAGTAAGCCAACACGGAATCGAAATTGGAGAAGTTGCTGCCAAACAATTAATCAAACGTTTAGAAGAATCAGAAGAAGAAACTTCCGATTATGAAACCATTGTTATCAAGACGAAGTTGAAAGAACGAGAATCAACAAGAAAAGTATAAATATCTATATAGATTATAAAAAAAAGACTGTCCGAGAAGACAGTCTTTTTTTTGTTTATACAATTTTTGTCATTTCGACGAAGGAGAAATCACACTCGGGATTCGACAAAGATTGTCGATTTTGATTGTAGAGTTTCTAGTGTGATTTCTCCTTCGTCGAAATGACAAGATTGGGTAGAAATCTAAAATCTACAATCAAAAATCTTAAATAAATTAATGCGCTGCCAGCCAATCCAGACCTAAACCAAGTTCTACATCTAAAGGAACACTCATCATAAATGCGTTTTCCATTTCATGTTTAATCATAGGTTGGATTTTTTCGAGTTCGTCATTATGAACATCGAACACAAGCTCATCATGAACCTGAAGTAACATTCTGGATTTCCAGTTTTCTTCTTTTAGTTTTTTATGAATGTTGATCATTGCGATTTTAATAACATCGGCAGCACTTCCCTGAATCGGTGCGTTTACAGCATTTCTTTCGGCAGCACTACGAACTACAGCATTTGCAGAGTTGATGTCTTTTAAATATCTACGACGTCCAAGGATAGTTTGTACATATCCTTTTTCGCGGGCAAATTCTATTTGCTCATTAATATAAGATCTTAATCTTGGATATGTTTTGTAATACGCTTCGATCAAAGCAGCACTTTCGCTACGTGATAATGAAGTTTGATTGCTTAGTCCAAAAGCAGAAACACCGTAAATAATACCAAAGTTTACTGTTTTAGCATTACTTCTTTGTTCGCGTGAAACTTCTTCTAAAGGAACATCAAATACTTTTGCAGCGGTTGCTTTATGAATGTCTTCTCCGTTCTGGAAAGCGGCAATCATGTTTTCTTCGCCACTTAATGCGGCAATAATTCTTAATTCTATTTGCGAGTAATCGGCAGATATTAAAGTATGGTTTTCATCGCGGGCAACAAATGCCTTACGAATCTGACGGCCTCTTTCTGTACGAATTGGAATATTTTGCAAGTTCGGATTATTAGAACTCAAACGGCCTGTAGCCGCAACAGTTTGCATATAATCCGTATGAACGCGTAAAGTCTTTTTGTCTACTTGTTCCGGCAAAGCAAGGATATAAGTGCTTTGCAATTTTACCATTTGACGCCAATCCAGAATTTGTTTTACAATTGGGTTGTCATTTGCTAAATATGTCAAAACTTCTTCGCCAGTTGCATATTGACCCGTTTTGGTTTTCTTTTGTTTTGCTCCGCCAATTTTTAGTTTATCAAATAAGATATCTCCTAATTGTTTTGGAGAAGCCAGATTGAATTTTTCTCCTGCAGTTTCGTATATTTTTTCTTCCAGAGATTTAATCTCGATTTCCATTTCTTTAGACATTATGCTTAAAAACTCAACATCTAAACGAATTCCTTCGGTTTCCATATCGGCCAAAACACTAACTAACGGAATTTCGATTTCATCGAATAATTTTTTAGTCTCGGTTTTGTCTAATTCAGCAGTAAAAATCTCTTTTAATTGTAATGTAATATCGGCATCTTCGGCAGCATATTCCTTGATTTCTTCAAGTGCAACGTCGCGCATTGTGAGTTGGTTTTTTCCCTTTTTACCAATTAAAGTTTCAATTGATTTTGGAGAATACTTCAAATAGGTTTCGGCTAAAATATCCATATTATGACGCATATCCGGATTGATTAGATAATGCGCAATCATGGTGTCAAAAAGCTTTCCTTTTACGACAACTCCATAATTAGAAAGGATTTTTAGGTCATATTTTAAGTTCTGACCAATTTTTTCGATGTTTTCATTCTCAAAAAACGGCTTGAACTTATCTACTAAAGTCTGAGCTTCTTCCTGGCTTTCCGGAAACGGAACGTAAAATGCTTTTCCTTTTTCATAAGCAAAAGACATTCCAACCAATTCAGCATGCAAAGCATCCAGACCAGTAGTTTCAGTGTCAAAGCAAACAGAAGTCTGTTTTTGTAAATTTTGTAACAATAATTTAATTCCTAAATCACCTTCTACAGCTTGATAGGAGTGAGGTGTGTTTTCTAAGGTATTATAAAACGAAGTTCTTTCTTCGGTATTTTCATCTATAGTTGCACCGCCGCCAAAAAGATCAAATTGATCTTCGTTTTTAGGTTGTGGTTTTTTGTATAATTTGGCTTCATCACCTTTATTGGCTAATTCGTTTCCACCACCAAATTTAAACAGATTATCAAATTGTTCTGCCATTCTTCTAAATTCCAATTCCTGAAAAATAGCATCTGTCTTTTCGATATCAGGACGTGAAAGTTCATAATCATTTTCATTAAAAACAACATCGCAATCACATATAATAGTAGCCAGTTTTTTAGATAAAATACCTTTTTCTTTATTGGCTTCGATATTCTCTTTCATTTTGCCTTTTAGTAAATGGGTATTTTCTAAAAGATTTTCCATCGAACCAAATTCTTTCAAAAACTTTTTGGCAGTTACTTCACCAACTCCTGGTAATCCCGGAATATTGTCGACAGCATCTCCCATCATTCCAAGAAAATCAATTACTTGTTCCGGTTTTTCGATTTCGAATTTTGCCAAAACTTCTGGAACTCCCCAGATTTCTATACCATTTCCCATTCGGGCTGGCTTATACATAAAGATATTTTCAGACACTAATTGTGCAAAATCCTTGTCCGGAGTCACCATAAAAACTTTGTAGTTTTCTTTTTCGGCTTGTTTCGCAATTGTTCCAATCAAATCATCGGCTTCACAGCCTTCTATTTCGATAATAGGAATATGCATTGCTCTTAATAAATCCTGTATATAAGGTATAGCAATTTTAATTGCTTCTGGAGTAGCATCCCGATTGGCTTTGTATTCAACAAACATTTCAGTTCTTACATGGCTTCCTCCTTTATCAAAAGCTACAGCCAAATGGTCTGGTTTTTCACGTTTAATAACATCCAAAAGCGAATTCATGAATCCCATAATCGCTGATGTATCCATTCCTTTAGAGTTAATTCGCGGATTTTTTATAAAGGCATAATAACCACGAAAAATTAAAGCGTAAGCATCGAGAAGAAAAAGACGTTTTTGAGTTGACATAAAAAAAAATATTAGTGTGTAAAAATAAACAATTGGGTTTTAAAAATGATTCGGTTCTGAAAAATAAACGCAAATTTAAAATGAGATTGGTTTTCTATCCTAATATGTAGAGGCGCACAGCAGTACGTCTATGGTTTAGGAGAATTTTAGTATGATAAGAGTTAAATTATTTGTTTGTATCCTAATAAAAGACGCATTGCTGTGCGCCTTACATTGTAATAGAAAGCACATCAATAGTTAATGTCAAGTTAAAATATTTAGCGCCAGGGATTTCTTCATTTTGTCTTCATATTACAGAGGTACATTTGATCTGTAAAATAAAAGGTATTAATTTTTAAATAGTAGAAATCATGAGAAATTTATTGATGTTATTAGTAGCAGTTTTAGGTACAAGTGTGATGGTAAGTGCTTTTCCTGCAAAAGATGTTAAAGCAGCTCCTGCAAAAGAAGTTAAAGCGACAAAACACCCAAAAACCAAATCTGATAAAAAAGTGAAATCAGAAAAAAGCGAAGCTACAAAAGTAGAGAGTGCTAAAGTAAAAAAATAAGAAAAGGTTGTTGTAAAATAAAAGGTTAATTAATTTAAAATTTAAAAATCATGAAAAATTTATTGATGTTATTAGTAGCAGTTTTAGGAACAACTGCAATGGTGAGTGCACAAACAACTCCAACTCAGGCTGCCCCTGCAAAAGAAGTTAAAGCTACAAAACACCACAAAAACAAAGGAGATAAAAAAGAAAAAGCGGAGGCCCCAAAAGCAGAAGCGACTAAAATGAAATAATAAAAGTTGGTTTTGTTTTGCTTTCAAAGAATTGTAAAGGAGGCAAAACAGAAGTAATGATTATTAGAATGCAGATGGAGAAAGCTGGTAAAGAAATTTATCAGCTTTTTTTGATTCGTTAATTTTTTAATAATGCGCAATAATTTTTTTTAGAATTGCTTAAATTTATTTGCGCTTAAACGCTGTATTATGAATATTCTAATTGTTGAAGATAATAAGGAGCTTGCTGTTGAAGTTTATGATTTTTTATGCAACACAGGTTACGTTTGCAAGATTGCCCATACTTGCAGCGATGCTCTTGAAGAAGTGAATAGTAACGATTATGATGCGATGCTTCTTGATCTTGGTTTGCCTGACGGAGATGGATTTGAGGTTTTAAAAACGGTTCGTAAATCAAAGTCAAAAATGGCCGTTATTGTACTTACGGCACGAGGCGAATTAGATGACAGGATAAATGGTTTGCATCTTGGTGCAGATGATTATTTGACAAAACCTTTTGCGCTGACAGAACTTAGCGCACGATTATTTGCTGTAATTCGCAGGATTCATGGATTTACTTTGAATAGTTTGAGTATTCACGGATTTTTATTGCAGCTTCAGGATTATAAAGTGAGTTATAGCGAAACACCTATTAGTCTTACCAAAAAAGAATTTGATATTTTTCAATATCTGGTTTTAAATAAAAACAGGGTAATTACGAGATTGCAATTGACAGAGCATATCTGGGGAGACATTCTGGAAGTGAATTCAGACTCTAATTTTATTGATGTTCATGTTCGAAATCTTCGAAAAAAACTGGACAAACATACCGCAATAGAGTGGTTCGAAACAGTAAGAAATGTTGGTTATCGTATAAATGAGTAAACAAATATTGTGAAGATAAAACATCAACTGGCGATTTTTAATGCACTAACAAGATTGTTGGTAATTTTAGTATTATGGCTTATGTTGCCAATATTGGTCGAAAATGTTGTTTACAGACATATTAATAATGGATTGCTGGAGAAAAAGCAAAAATTTATTGAGCATTTAGATCAAAATGAAATTAATGATTTTATCGAAAACTCAGATGATTCGACAGAAACATATTCGCAGTTTTCTACACTGCACAGTGAGTTTCTGGTGCTTTCGAAATCTCCTGTAAAAGCCAATCAAAAAAAAGCTGTTTTTAATAATGAATACCGCATTATCGAAGGTGAAGAAAATGAATACAGAATTCTTCAATATCATTTTATTTACGAAAATCAAGGTTATCAACTCGAAATAGGGAGTAGTCTTAGTGAGGTAAATGATCTTACTTTTATAATCAGGTTTTTTATTATAATTGTATTTGTGGTCATATTATTCATAACTTTTCTGGCAGATACTTTTTACATAGAATACCTGCTGAAGCCTTTTTATAAAATCATTGATACAAAAATAAGGCGTGTTAACGAACCTGAAGCTTTTGATCATACACCAATAAAGGCCAGATCGAGGGATTTTAGGGAACTAGATTTTGTTTTAAATCAAATGATGGATCGTATCACGGAGCTTTTTAAAAAAGAAAAACAATTCATATCAAATGTTTCTCATGAATTGCTTACACCAATTGCCTTACTTAAAAATAAGTTCGAGAACCTGCTTCAAAACGATTCGTTAGATGATAATGCTTTTGATAAAATTGCAGGTTCGTTAAGAACATTGGATATGCTGAAAAAAATAATCAATAATTTATTGTTGATTTCCAGAATCGAAAATAATCAATACGAGGCAAATGAGAATATAAATTTTCATGAGATTATTACTGATCTGCAAGAAGATTTACAAGATCGTATTGATGATAGGGAAATTCGGTTTTTAAATAAAATGGATCATGATTTTACCTTTACAGGAAATAAAACGCTTATTCATATTCTGATTTATAATCTGGTTACCAATGCCATTAAATACAATAAACCAAAAGGAAGCATTGAAGTAGCAGACGGTGTTTTAGAAAACAATTATTTTATTTCTATAAAAGATTCCGGAATAGGAATGACTACTTCTCAAATTGAAAACATATTCAACAGATTCGCCAGAATTAGTTCAGATCAGGAAGGGCAGGGCTTAGGGCTTGCTATTGCAGCCAGTATTGCTTCTTTTCATCATATTGAGATAAAAGTGGTTTCCCAGATAAACGAAGGAACAACCTTTATGTTATTGTTTCCTGAAGCCTAAAAAATACAATTAAAAGTTAATTTTTTCAAAGTCGTATAATCTTCATTTTGTCTTCATTTAACGAATATATCTTTGAGGTATAATAAATGAAAATAGTAATAATCATAAAAACTTCAAATCATGAAAAAATTAGTAATGTTAGTAGTATTAGTTTTAGGAACAACTGGAATGGTAAACGCTCAGACTACTCCAGTTCAAACAACTCCTGTAAAAGAAGCTAAAGCGCCTAAGAAAGACAAAAAAGCAGATAAAAAAGCTAAAAAAGCCGAAGCTAAACCAGAAGCAGCTAAGCCAGAAGCTAAAAAATAAAACAGCACATGTTTGTGAAGGCAAACCGTGTTGTGGATTATAAAGGTTTTAAAAAATTTGGTAGAGAAAAAGCTGGTAGAGAAATCTATCAGCTTTTTGTTTTATTTCAGTTAAAATTTTGATAATAAAAAGCAATAAAAAATTCATTCTTTGTTACTTTGCTTAAAACTATAAATAATGATCTTACGTTTTGTAATTCTGTGTGCTCTTTTTTTATTTATTGAGTTCTATTCTTATCAAGCCTTTCGTACCTTAGTAAAATTGAGATGGGTTTTGGTGAGTTATCAAATTATAAGTTTACTGCTTTTAATTTTTATCATTTACTCTTTTACACAATTTGATCGTTCTGTTGGACAGACCAAACAAACCATGTTTACAATGGGTTTGATGTTATTGGTATATGTTCCTAAAATAGTTTTGACGCTTGTGATGTTTGGTGAAGATATTTTTAGGATTGGAGCAAGTATTTTGAATTATTTCATGTATAATGTTCCAAGAAAAGACATTATGCCGGACAGAAGAAAGTTTATTAGTCAAGTGGCATTAGGGTTGGCTGCCGTTCCTTTTTTATCATTGCTTTACGGAATTTTTGAAGGTAAGTATAATTTTAAAGTTTTTAAGCAGACTATCTATTTTCCTGATTTACCGGATGCATTTGATGGTTTTAAAATTACTCAGATCTCAGACGTTCATAGCGGAAGTTTTGATAATCCGGATAAAATAAATTATGCCATTGATTTGATTAATGAGCAGGAAGCAGATATGATTTTGTTTACAGGCGATATTGTAAATACTCATGCCAAAGAAATGCATCCATGGCTGGAGACTTTCAATAGAATAAAAGAGTATAAATACGGAAAATTTTCAGTTTTAGGAAATCATGATTATGGCGAATATGTAACATGGCCTTCTGAAAAACAAAAAGACGAAAACTTTCAGGAAATAAAAAGCCTTTACGGGCAGATAGGTTTTGAGCTTTTGCTTAATGAACATACTTATATTCAAAAAGGCGATGATAAAATTGCTTTGATTGGAGTAGAGAATTGGGGTCAGAATTTTAAGAAAGCAGGAGATTTAAATAAAGCGTCTCAAAACGTGCATCAGGATGATTTTAAGGTGTTGATGAGTCATGATCCGAGTCATTGGGAATATGAAATAAAAAACCACCCTAAAAACTTTCATTTGACTTTGTCAGGTC
The DNA here is from genome assembly GCF_001422725.1 of Flavobacterium sp. Leaf82. Lineage (GTDB taxonomy): Bacteria > Bacteroidota > Bacteroidia > Flavobacteriales > Flavobacteriaceae > Flavobacterium. The sequence continues at coordinate 732,284 of NZ_LMMA01000001.1, forward strand.
ATACGCATGGTATGCAATTTGGAATTGAAATTCCGGGATATTTCAAATGGAGTCTGGCTCAGTATATTTACAAACAATGGGCAGGTTTATATGAAAACGTTGGCCGTTATGTTTATGTAAATCGCGGATTTGGTTTTCATGCTTATCCCGGTAGAGTGGGTATTATGCCCGAAATTACAGTGATTGAACTAAAAAAAGGGAACAATGTGGCTTAATTCGTTAAAAATGCTACATTTGTATATAACTATCTCTTTTTAACAGAATAAAAAAGAATTAAATTTTTGGTTTTATGTCAAAATTTGGAGAACTTATAAATGCTCAAGTCCCAGTGTTAATTGATTTTTACACGGATTGGAATGAATCATCGGTATCGATGCATCCTGTAATTAAGGATGTTGCGGCTGCACTAGGCGATAAAGCCAAAGTGATTAAGATAGATGTAGATAAAAATCAGGAATTGGCAGAAGCGTTGCGTATAAAAGGATTACCTACTTTAATGATTTATAAAGAAGGGCAAATGATATGGAGACAATCAGGTGAACTTGATGCAAATACAATTATAGGAATTGTTCAGGAACAATTCAGTTTATAAATACTACCCTTTGTGATGTTATTTAGTGAATAATGTCAAATGTATAGCCGTTTTCCTTTAAAAAATGTAAAGTTTTAGGCAATGCAAATTTTAAATTAGGTGAAGCTTTTATGCTGTCATGAAATACAATTACACTTCCTGATTTTACGTTTTTAGTAACGTTTTCAAGGCACTTTTCAGGAGTAATAGTCTGATCAAAATCAGCGCTTAAAACATCCCACATAATTATTTTGTACCCTAGTTTTCTTAGGATTTTGGATTGTGCTTTTTTGATTTTCCCGTAAGGCGGGCGAAATATCATGTTGCACGTTTTTTCTTCTTCTAAAATAGCAGCACAGTTTTTTACATTCTCAATATAATCATTGTTATTGCTTTTCCATCCATTTACATGGTTCATGGTATGGTTTCCTATAGAATGTCCTTCAGTAATTAATTTTTCGAATAAAGCCAGGTTGGCTTTTATGTTTTTTCCTATGCAGAAGAAAGTAGCTTTTGCATCAAACTTTTTCAATTCAGATAAAACCCAATCTGTAATCTCCGGAGTTGGGCCATCATCAAAAGTCAGGTATATTTTCTTTTCGTTGTTTGGAATATCCCAACAATATTTAGAAAATACCCTTTTGATAAATGAATTAGTTTTTACCCAATAAAAGCTCATTTTGATTTGATTTACAGATATGTAAAAATAAAAAATGCAACGCTATTTATCAAATTGCGCTGCATTTTTTTAATTGCTATGTTTTTCGTATATTATTCTTTTTCTCTTCCAAAACGTTCAAAAACATTAACATAAGTATTAAATGTCGTTTTCTGTTTTTCGTAGAAACCAAGATCTTTATTTTCTTTCATAACTTGTAATAAACTTCTGTAACGCTCAATATCTGTAATGATATCAATTGCAAGGTCAGTTTGATCAACAGGCGTTAATGTTGCATAATAATTTAGTTCCTCTTTATATTTCTGAACTAGCTTGTTTAGTAAATCTTGTGCTTTTGCAGTATCTCCAACTTTATAATATCCTCCGGCAAATGGCTCTACTAAAGAATAGTATCCAAATTTATCCAAAGGCATTTTTGTCATCGCTAAATTGATAATGTTTTTGGCTTTGTCAATTTTACCTTCTGCAATAAGCTGGTTCATTAAACGAGATAAATTCGTGCGATAAGTTATGCTGTTTCTTCTGGTTTCCGGATCGTGATAAATTTTATCACTTTCGCTATTACCCCAATCCCATTTCATTACAATATCATACATCTTGTCGGCATCAATTTGTCCCATATCCATTGGTCCGCCATCTTTTGAAGGCGTATTTTTTACAGGAACTAATTTATAGACCATTCCGTCTAATTGTAAATAATCCTTAAGCCATAAATAATCCTCATCGTCAAAAGCACCTCCGCTAAAATAAATTGGTCTTTTCCAATTGTTGTTAGCAAGAATGTCCAGCATCATTAAACGATTTTTGTATATAGCGCTTCCTTTAATGTCAATATCCATGTAGGGTACGATAGAATCGTTATACTTAGGGTTCACAACTTTGTTTTTGATAATTGTATTTTTATCAACAGGAACTCTGATTTTATTTGTTGGATAAAAGTGAATTGTCTGTCCGTTTTGTAAACCTACAGTCGATTTTGGGTTTTTAATGAAGCTAATAAAGTCATTAATGTTCCAACGAGTTTCAATTTTTGGTATGTGAGCTACATAATCCAGTTTATCTCCAACATATTCATCGTGTGTAAAAGATATTGGTAAAGGATCAGATTCATAAGCTTTTGCTTTCATTTGATCAATGTACCAATCTGTCATAAATAAACTCGTATTTACAATCTTAACATCTGTTCTAATGCCTTCAATTTCCTGCGCATACCATAACGGGAACGTATCATTGTCTCCAATGGTAAATAAAATTGCATCTTTATCACAGGAATTCAAATACGCTTTTGCCATTGCAACCGCAGTATATTTTCCTGATCTGTCGTGATCGTCCCAGTTTTGAGCGGCCATTAAAACAGGAGCTGCTAATAAACTTGCGCCAATAATAATTGGTCCTGCAATTTTAGGGGCAATATATTTCTGAATACTTTCATAGAGCGAATAAACCCCAAATCCTATCCAGATCGCAAATACATAAAACGATCCTACAAGGGCATAATCTCTTTCACGAGGCTCAAAAGGTCTTTCGTTCAGGTATATTTTTAAGGCAATTCCGGTAAATAAAAATAAAGCTAAAAGCACATAAAAGCTTTTAAGATCTTTATTAGCATGATACATTAGTCCTATAAGACCAAGAATAAAAGGCAGGAAGAAATAAACGTTTCTTCCTTTGTTGTTTAAAACATCTGATGGTAAGTTGTCCTGAGAACCAAGGTGTAATGAGTCAAGCGCTTTTATACCGCTAATCCAGTTTCCGTCAAGATTATCATATTTACCCTGAACATCACTTTGACGTCCAACGAAATTCCACATTAGATACCTCCAATACATATATCCAAATTGATATTCGAACATAAAACTGAAATTATCAACAGCCGATGGCTTTTCGATAATTAAATAATCACCGTAACTTTTCAAGAATTTTGTATAGCCTTCGTTGTCAATTTGCTTTTGAGCATATGCTTTTCTGAATTCAGAAACTGTTTTTTCAACTTCATTGCGCAATTGCGCTGTCGCTTTATTGTATTCTTCTTCGCTTAACTGGCTAGGATCAATTCCGTATTTGCCTAAATCCTGTTCATAATCATAGTTAGGATTTATTTTAAATTTAGGAGGATTTGTAAAGCTAATATAGTTTTGAATGTGTCCTGTTTCAGTGCTCCACATTCTTGGCAGAATCGTTTTTTGGTTATCGTCAGTATTTTGTTCTGCGTTTTTGAAATTATTGGTAATGATATATTTACCAGTTTTATAATCTCTCTCGTAGTTAGGTTTTTTGTCTAAATAAGGTGTTTTTGCATCAAGACCAGAGAAAACTTCTGTGTATTGAGGGCCGTAAAACAAAGGATTTACTCCATATTGCTCACGATTGTAATAAGCTAAAACCTCTGCAGCATCTGATGGTTTGTTCTCGTTAATTACTGTGTTTGCGTTAGCACGAACAGGTAACATCATCCAGGTAGAGAATCCGATAAAAATAAATAAGATGCAAAGAATTATGGTGTTATAGAAAACCAGGCCTTTTTGTTTGGTGTATTTTAATCCAAAATAAAAGAATGCAATTAATATTAGGGCTACAAATATAGTTCCGGAGTTAAAAGGCAATCCAATACTGTTAACCATAAAAACTTCAGTATCTGCAAAAGCTTCCATTGTTAGCGGTAAAAGCAGTTTGAATATAAATAGCAAAATACCAATTACTACAACATTGGCAATAAGAAAGTTTTTGATTGTAACTTTTTCGTAATGTTTGAAATAGTAAAGAAAACCTATCGAAGGAATAGTTAAAAGTGCCATAAAGTGAACTCCAAATGAAAGTCCTACTACTAATGAAATAACCAATAACCATTTGTTTCCTTTTGGTTTATCCATATCTTGTTCCCAGCGTAAACCAAGCCAGAAAAGCAATGCAATTAATAAAGAAGCCATTGCATAAACTTCGGCTTCAACTGCATTAAACCAGAAACTGTCAGAGAAAGTGTAGGCAAGAGCCCCAACAAAAGAGCTTCCTAATATAACAATCGAATTGTTTTGATTGATTTCTGAAAAACGCTCTATAATCTTTTTCAAAATCATAGATGAAGACCAGAATAAAAACAAAATAGTAAAAGCGCTTGAAAAAACAGACATCATATTAACCATCACGGCTACATGTTGGGCATCGATAGCAAACATGGCAAAAAATGCGCCCATCATCTGGAATAAAGGTGCTCCCGGAGGGTGACCAACTTCTAGTTTAGCTGCTGTGGCAATATATTCGCCACAATCCCAAAAACTCATAGTGGGTTCAACTGTTAATGTATAGGTAATTAATGCGATTGCAAATGCAAACCAACCAATAATTGTATTCCATTTATTGAAATTGAATTGTGCCATATTTAGGTGTTATAATTATGTATGTTTTCTATCCTACAAAGAAAATGTTTTTTTGTTGAAAGAGAAGAGCATTAACATAAAATTCTGCAAAAGTATTTGTTTGTAGTAATGCGTTGTTTGTGAAATACTTGTAGAATTATTACGGATTGTTGAGATGGAAAAATGAAAAAAAATGATTTTTTTTTGTCAAAAAGTTTGCGCAAACTAAAAAAAGCTTTAAATTTGCACTCGCTTAACAGCAACGCTGGTCTATGGTGTAATGGTAACACAACTGTTTTTGGTGCAGTCTTTCAAGGTTCGAGTCCTTGTAGACCAACATAAAAAGCCTCTCAATCGAGAGGCTTTTTTATTCAAAAATAAAGTTGTGCAAACTAAAAAAAGCTTTAAATTTGCATTCGCGTAAGCATTCTTATTGGTCTATGGTGTAATGGTAACACAACTGTTTTTGGTGCAGTCTTTCAAGGTTCGAGTCCTTGTAGACCAACATAAAAAGCCTCTCAATTGAGAGGCTTTTTTTATGCAATAAACTTTTTTATTGGTGTTTTTTATTTCTAAGATCTATTTTGTTGATTTTGAATTGGCTTATTTCGTAAATAAAGAAGATGGGACAATTCCGAATTTCTTTTTAAATGAAAATGAAAAATGCGATAAGTCTTCGAAGCCCACGCCAATATAGACTTCTGATGGAGATTTTCCCTGCTTGATTAAGTAATATGCTTCTTGCAGTCTTTTGTTTAAAAGCCATTTTCCGGGTGTTTCCTGAAATGTCTTTTGAAAGTCTCTTTTAAAAGTAGCTAAACTTCTGCCGGTGAGATATGCAAAACGGGTAAGATGAACGTTGAAATGAAAATTCTTATTCATAAAAGCTTCAAGATCGATTTTGCCGGGCTCATTAAAATCAAATAAGATATCTTTTAATTCTGGATTTACTTTAAGTAAAAGATGTACGGCTTCTTTTATTTTTAAATTAAATAATCCTTCGTTATTTTCTTGTTCTACTTCGAGGTAAGATATCAGTGATTCCATAAAAGCTTTATAAAGAGGATTTGGTGTTAATGAAATCATGGCTTTAGAATCTGTTTTCTTGCTGATTCTAAAGTCGTACTCTTTGCTTATTTCACGTAAGATTTCCTGATCTAAGAAAAGAGAGATTGTTTTGAATTCACCTCCTTCGGGTGGAATTTTAATAAATTTTGCTAAATGGTTTCTTTTGCTAAAACGAAAATCACCTTCTTTTGAAATGTAGCTATTCTTGCTGTCAGAAGCGATCATTTCTCCTGAAATCTGGTAACTAAATACATGTTCCGGTATAAAGTTTTCTCCTTCACGACTTCTTGCGTAGTAGCAGGAGTAGAGTATTTTGGGTTTTGTGATTGGTTTTGCTGTCATAACGTAAAGTTACTAAAAGATCCGGAAATCTTACTTGTGAAGGCTTCCGGATCCGGTTTATTTATCGAATTAATGCTTTTGGTTCAAGATATGCTTCAAGACCAATTGTTCCAAATTCCCTGCCTATTCCTGATTGTTTAAATCCTCCAAAAGGCGCCATGGGATCATGACCTATTCCGTTTATTTGTACGCGGCCAGCATTTATTTGTGAGGCAACGCTATGAGCTCTTTTTTCGTCTGATGAGCTTATATATGCTTGTAGTCCGTAATTAGTGTCATTGGCAATTTCAATGGCTTCTTCTTCGGTTTTGTAAGTTATAATAGATAAAACAGGACCAAAAATTTCTTCTCTTGCAATTCGCATTTGATTGTTTACGTTTGCAAAAACGGTTGGTTTTACAAAGTTTCCTTTTTCTAATCCTTCTGGTTTACCTAAACCTCCAATTAGTATTTCGGCACCTTCATCGATTCCAATCTGGATGTAATTTTGAACGCGTTCATATTGTTTTAGGCTTACCATTGGGCCAACTGCTGTTGTTTTGTTTTTTGGATTGTCAACAATAGTATTTGAGACGACTTCTTTTATTAATTTTTTTACCTCTTCGAATCGATTTTCCGGAACTAACAATCTGGTTCCGGCAATACATGCCTGTCCGCTATTCATATAAGCGGCAATGACGGCAAGCGGAATTGCTTTTGAAAAATCAGCATCATCAAGAATGATATTAGGTGATTTTCCTCCAAGTTCCAGTGTAACACGCTTCATGGTTTCTACTGCTTCTTTAGCGATAATTTTTCCAACATTTGTAGATCCGGTAAAAGAGATTTTTGCAACATCAGGATTTCGGCTTATTTCTGCACCAACTATTTCGCCTAATCCATTAACGATATTAAAAACTCCTTTTGGCAATCCTGCTTCGTGAAGACATTCTGTCATTAATTGAGTTTGTTGCGCGCTCATTTCGCTTGGTTTAATCACTGTAGTGCATCCTGCGGCAATTGCGGTTGATAATTTGCTGGCAATAAAACCATTGCTGGAATTCCAAGGAATAATTATTCCAACTACACCAATCGGCGTCATCTGAACCTCAGATTCTCCCATGGTTTTGGTGAAACTGTAAGTATTTAATAAGTTTATTGCCGAGTCGAAGCTTTTTAACATATAATCAAAACTTATAGTCGAAAATTGTAATGTTCCGCCGTATTCTTCAATCATAACATCGATAAAATCTTCTTTTCTTTTTTCGATAGAAGCCTGAATGTTTTTTAAATACTGAATTCTCTCTGTTGTTGTGGTTTTAGAAAAACTTTTAAAAGCTTCTTTAGCTGCGGCTATCGCGTTTTTAGTATCATCCTCATTTCCTAAAAGCACCTGTCCTAATTTTTCATTTGTGGTTGGGCTGATAAGGTCAAAATATTGTTTTCCTTGTGGAGTTATAAATTCTCCGTTAATGTAAATTTTGTCTATTGATTTCATGTTGTATTTTTTATGAATTTTATTTGACAAAGATCTGGATTAACGGGACGGTCAGCTTTGTTGTAAAGCTCAAATAAGCTTTGTTAAAAAGCTCATTATTTAAGTAGTTTTTAATAATGAGAAATTGAAAAAAAGAAAAAGTGGTGTATATAAAAAAACCTTTCGGCTGAAAGGTTTGTGTTTGAGAGTTGAAATAATGTTATTTAAATTTTAAAAGTTATCACAGGTTTTACAGCATGATTTACCAGGCCTTCACTAATGCTTCCGTTAAAAAAATGAGCAAAACCGGTTCTTCCGTGCGTGCACATTCCGATAATGTCTGTGTTTATACTGTTCGAAAAATTGATAATTCCTTTTTCAATATTAGTGTCGTTATAAATGTGGGTTTCGTAGTTAACAAGGTTGAATTCAGATACGAATTCATTCATTGTTTTTTCTATTGTATGAGTTGGTTTAAAGCTGTTTGGCGTGCAAATGGTTACCAAATGTATTTTAGATTCAAAGAATTTGGTAAAATTTAAAAGTTTTTGAAAAGGTTTTTTAGCTTCATCTGAAAAATCAGATGCAAAAACGATATTTGACGCGTTAAAATTTGCAGCGTCTTTTTTAATAACTAAGACAGGAATTTCAGAATTACGAACCACTTTTTCAGTATTAGAGCCAATTAATAGTTCTTCAATTCCTGAAGATCCGTGAGATCCCATTATTATTAAATCAACATCATAATCTTTGCTTACTTGTGAAATTCCATGAATAGGCTTGTCCATTTTTACGATTTCAGTTACCGGAATCCCGTCTAAATACGGTCGTGAAGAAACTTCGTCAAGCATTTCATTGGCTTTTTTCATAAAAAGCATGGTTTCGGGAATACTTGCGCCACCAAGTACTGCATCGTTCATTTGGCTTGGTAATTCAAGCATGTGTAAAACGATGATTTCAGAGTTGTTTTTTTTAGCAATTTGCGCAGCAACTTTTAGGGCGTCTTCAGCATGTTCTGAGAAGTCGGTAGGTACTAGAATTCGTTTCATAGTTTTTTGGGTTAAATAATGTGAAATTCTATTGTTTTAATGCTCTTATAAAGATAAGAAATATTTTTAGAGCAATCTATTTATTTTGATTTATAAAAAAAACACTATATTTGCACCGTTATTTATTAAAATCTAAATAATGAGGGGACTAAGTGTCCCCTCTTTTTATAAAATTATGACATTTAAAGAAAAAGTAAACGGATTAATTGCGGAGGCTCTTTTAGAAAAGCCATCAATCTTTTTGATTGATCTGGCTATTTCAGATTCTTTCAAAATTAGTGTAGGTTTAGATGGGGATAATGGAGTGGCGTTGCAGGATTGTATTGATGTGAGTCGTGCAATCGAGAATAATCTGGATCGTGAAGAGCAGGATTTTTCGCTTGAAGTTGCATCGGTTGGAGTAGGATCGCCATTGAAATTGACAAGGCAATACAAGAAAAATATTGGTAGAACATTGATTGTTACTACAAATACTGAAAAAATTGAAGCAGAATTAGTAGAAGCTAACGATGTTTTTATAATTTTGTCTTGGGAAGCAAGAGAACCGAAAAAAGTAGGAAAAGGAAAAGAAACAGTTCAAAAAGAGCAACAAATACCTTATACAGAAATTAAAGAGGCAATTGTTACAGTAACATTTTAATTAAAGAATTCGCATGGAAAATTTAGCATTAATCGATTCATTCTCAGAGTTTAAAGATAATAAACTTATTGATCGTGTAACGCTTATGGCAATTTTAGAGGACGTGTTTAGAAATGCATTAAAGAAAAAATACGGTTCTGATGATAACTTCGATATTATTATTAATCCTGACAAAGGAGATATGGAAATATGGAGAAGAAGAGTAATTGTTGCTGATGAAGATCTTGATTTTGAGAACGAAGAAATTACGTTAACAGAAGCTAGAATGATCGAAGCGGATTTTGAAATTGGTGAAGAAGTTTCTGAAGAAGTTAAATTGATTGATTTAGGAAGAAGAGCTATTTTGGCATTGCGTCAAAACTTAATATCTAAAATTCACGAACACGATAATACAAATCTTTACAAGCAATTTAAAGATATTATTGGTGATATTTATACTGCCGAAGTACACCATGTTCGCCCAAGAGTTGTAATTTTGGTCGATGATGAAGGAAATGAAATTGTTCTTCCAAAAGAAAAACAAATTCCATCTGACTTTTTCCGTAAAGGAGATAACGTTCGAGGAATTATTGAAAGCGTTGAATTAAAAGGAAATAAACCTCAAATTATTATGTCAAGAACTTCTGAGAAGTTCTTAGAAAAATTGTTTGAACAAGAAATTCCAGAAGTATTCGACGGTTTGATTACAGTGAAAAATGTAGTTCGTATTCCGGGTGAAAAAGCAAAAGTAGCTGTAGATTCTTATGATGACAGAATTGATCCTGTTGGAGCTTGTGTTGGTATGAAAGGATCTCGTATTCACGGAATTGTTCGTGAGTTAGGAAACGAAAATATCGACGTAATCAACTACACAAGTAATATTCAGTTGTTTATTACGAGAGCATTAAGTCCTGCTAAAGTTTCTTCAATCAAAATTGATGAAGAAAATAAAAGAGCTGAAGTGTTCTTGAAATTAGAAGAAGTTTCTAAAGCAATTGGTAGAGGTGGTCATAATATAAAATTAGCAGGTCAGCTAACAGGCTACGAGCTAGATGTTATCAGAGAAGGTGATGTTGCTAGTGGCGAAGATGATGACGTTGAATTAACTGAGTTTTCAGATGAAATTGAAGGCTGGGTTATCGAAGAATTTGCAAAAATTGGTTTAGATACAGCTAGAAGTATCTTAAAGCAAGAAGTAGAAGATTTAGTAAGAAGAACAGATTTAGAAGAGGAAACTATTCTTGATGTTATGAAAATACTAAAAGAAGAGTTTGATAGCTAGTTATCTGCTCTAACAACACAACGAAAAAGGTAATAATAAAAAGGTTATATGTCTGAAGAGAGAGTAATAAGAATAAACAAGGTTTTAAGGGAATTAAATATTTCGTTAGAAAGAGCTGTTGATTATCTAAAAGATAAGGGAATTGCTATTGATGCAAATCCAAATGCGAAAATTTCTGATAGCGAATTTAATATCCTACAAAGCCAATTTGCGGGCGATAAGGGGAATAAAGAAGCTTCTAAGGAAGTGGGGGAAGAGAAAAGAAAAGAAAAAGAAGCTTTACGTGTAGAGCGTGAAAAAGAAATTGAAGACAAACGCAGACAAGACGAGGAACGCCAAAAACAACAAGAAGTTATAAAAGCGAGAGCTGTTGTAACCGGACCTGTTCAGGTTGGTAAAATTGATTTAAATCCTAAGAAACCTGCAGTTGTTGCTACTCCTGTTGAGGAGCCTGCTAAAGTTGAAGAACCAAAAGCAGTTGTTGCTCCAACTCAACCAGAAAAACCTGTTCAAAAAGAAATTGTACAGCCTGAGCCACCAGTGGTTCCTGTAGTTTCTGAAGAGAAAAAGGTTGAAAAACCTATTATTACTGAGAAAAAAGAAGTAAAAGAAGTAAAAGTGGAAGCTCCTAAAGTTGCTCAGGAACCAGTTGTTTCAACTGATCCGGCAACAGCTGAAGAAACTATTACTACGCAATATCAAAAATTATCCGGAACTACCCTTACTGGTCAAACAATTGATTTATCTCAATTTAATAAACCTAAGAAAAAGAAGGAAGATCCAAAAATTACTCCTAATAAACCGGGAGCTCCAGGAGCTGGAAATAACGCTAATAAAAATAAGCGTAAAAGAATTGCTCCTAAGCCTGGTGCGCCAGGTGCGCCAAAACCTGCTACAGGTAATGCACCGGGAACTCCAAATCCTAATAAAATTACGCCAAATACTGGTGGTGGAGGATTTAATGCTAACAGAAGCGCAAGACCTGGTTTTGTAAAAGGAAACCGTCCGGCAATTGTAGCAAAAGTAGAGCCTACTGAAGAGGAAGTAAAAAACCAAATTAGAGAGACTCTTGAAAAACTTCAGGGTAAAGGTGGAAAATCAAAAGCTGCTAAATACAGAAGAGATAAAAGAGATACACACCGTCAGAAATCTGATGAAGAGCAAAGAGCGCTTGACGAAGGAAGTAAAACTATTAAAGTTACTGAGTTTGTTACTGTAGGTGAAATTGCAATCATGATGGATGTGCCGATTACTAAAGTAATTGGGACTTGTATGTCTCTTGGTATCATGGTAACCATGAACCAGCGTTTAGATGCTGAAACATTAACTATTGTAGCTGATGAATTTGGTTACGAAGTTGAGTTTATTACAGTTGATATCGAAGAAGCTATTGAAGTAGTTGAAGATAAAGAAGAAGATTTAGTTGTAAGAGCGCCAATTGTTACTGTAATGGGTCACGTCGATCACGGTAAAACATCTTTGCTGGATTATATTCGTAAAGAAAATGTTATCGCTGGTGAGTCTGGAGGTATTACACAACACATTGGAGCTTACGGAGTAACTTTAGATAATGGTCAGAAAATTGCATTCTTAGATACACCGGGTCACGAGGCGTTTACCGCGATGCGTGCACGTGGAGCTCAAGTTACCGATATCGCTATTATTGTTGTTGCTGCGGATGATGATATCATGCCACAAACAAAAGAAGCAATTTCTCACGCACAAGCGGCGGGAGTGCCAATTATATTTGCAATCAATAAAATTGATAAACCAAATGCTAATGTTGAGAAAATTAAAGAGCGTTTGGCTAGTATGAACTTACTTGTTGAAGATTGGGGTGGAAAAATTCAGTCACATGATATTTCTGCAAAAGTTGGAACAGGTGTGAAAGAATTACTAGAGAAAGTTTTATTAGAAGCAGAAATCTTAGATTTAAAATCGAATCCAAACAAAGCGGCTCAAGGAACAGTTGTTGAGGCGTTCTTAGATAAAGGAAAAGGATATGTTTCTACAATTTTAGTTCAACACGGAACTTTAAAAGTAGGAGATTATATGTTGGCAGGTAAGCATCATGGTAAAATTAAAGCTATGCATGACGAACGTGGACATATTGTTAAAGAAGCTGGTCCTTCGACTCCTGTATCTGTTTTAGGTTTAGATGGTGCAGCTACTGCAGGTGATAAATTCAATGTATTTGAAGATGAAAAAGAAGCAAAACAAATTGCATCTAAACGTTCTCAATTAATGCGTGAACAATCTGTACGTACACAAAGACATATTACACTTGATGAAATTGGTCGTCGTATTGCACTTGGTCAGTTTAAAGAATTGAACGTGATCCTTAAAGGAGACGTTGATGGATCTGTTGAAGCATTATCAGATTCGTTCTCTAAATTGTCTACTGAAGAAATTCAAATTAATATTATTCATAAAGGTGTTGGAGCAATTACTGAAACTGACGTTATGTTGGCTTCTGCTTCTGATGCGATCATTATTGGATTTAACGTTCGTCCTGCTGGAAATGCGAGACAACTTGCAGATAAAGAAGAAATCGATATCCGTTACTATTCTATTATCTACGCAGCTATCGATGACTTGAAAGATGCAATGGAAGGAATGTTAGCTCCTGAGATGAAAGAAGAAATTTTAGGAACTGCTGAGATCCGTGAGATCTTCAAAATTTCTAAAGTGGGTTCAATCGCTGGTTGTATGGTTATGGACGGTAAAATCATGAGATCTTCTAAAATTAGAGTTATCAGAGAAGGAGTAGTAGTGCATACTGGTGAACTTGTTGCATTGAAACGTTTCAAAGATGATGTTAAAGAAGTTTCTAAAGGTTATGATTGTGGTATTCAAATTAAAGGCTACAACGACATCGAAGAAAGAGATGTTATTGAAGCATACCATGAAGTTGCAATCAAAAAGAAATTGAAATAATATTCAATAATTATAATATAAAGTCCCAATGAAAATTGGGACTTTTTTTATGGCAGTATTTTAAGGTTATAATAATTGTATGAGTTAATTTGGAATAAAAAAAACAGACTTTATCTATTTCAAATTTTAATGTTATTTTTGTTCAAATTATTTAAATATGAAACGATTAATATACTCAGTTATTTTGATTATTGGTATTTCAGTTCAGTCTTTTGCTCAGGAAGATGTGGAAAAAAAATCGCCTCCTGTTGGAAATGCGCTGGCAGGTGATTATTATGGGGCTGATATATCTGGTGTTTCTGAGAGTAAAGCGATTTCGATTGCAGAGCTTGATGGTGTATTGAGGAAGGAAAAAACAGTAAAGAATGTTGCTGTAAAAGGAGTTGTAACTGACGTTTGTAAAAAACGTGGATGTTGGATAACTCTCAAAACTGCTGATGGTTCTTCTTTCTTTGTTAAAATGAAAGATTATGCCTTTTTTGTACCTGTTGCCTTAAAAGGAAAGAATGTTGTTTTGGAAGGTAATGCTGAAAGAGAAGTTACATCTGTCGATGAGTTGAAACATTACGCTAAAGATGCTAAAAAACCGCAATCTGAGATAGATGCAATTACTTCTCCAAAAGAAGAGATTAGGTTTTTAGCGAATGGAATAAAAGTTGTGGACTAATTTAATAATCCAATTTAATAGTATCAAAGTCCCAATGTATCTGGGGCTTTTTTTTATTAAAACAAATCTTATAGATTTTTATCTTTTTTTATCACAGGTTTGAAAGTTGTTTTGCAGTAAAGCTTTGTATTTGGATATGTAGTGTGTTGAATTGTGGATTAATTGTAGTGCTTTTGTATTGTTAATTGTCAATTTTGCCTTTTCTGTAAGGTGTAATTCCTGATGGAGAAGTGTAATATAAGACTTGTTTTGAGTGATGTTTATGTGGAGTTTTTTGTTTTATAATTACCTTTTACTGTTTTATGTGGTTTAAACAAAGTTCGTTCTAAAGCTTAGTAATGACATAAAAAAAAGCGAGATCTAATCTCGCTTTTTTTATATCGTTAAGACATGTTTTATTTGCTGGGTTTGATTAAAAAGACACTTTTGTATCTCTTTTTGATCTCAGCTAAATTACGTTCTGCCTCTATTCTTGTTTTGAAATTCCCAACCATTACTTTATAGTTTGGTGTATTGAAAATTATTGTTCCGTCGATATTGCTATATTCTCTTTTAAAATCAGACAGCGTTTTTTTTGCTTCTTCGCTTTTTCCGCTAAAGATTTGAATTTTATAAGTATCGTTTGTGTTTATTGACGTGTTAATTTTGCGTTTGTCATTGAGTAGTTGATCAAATTTGGGGTCTTGATTGAGTGTTAAATTTTGGTCTTGAGCATGAATATTATATGCTAAAGTAAACATTGTTAATGTTAAGAAAACTCTTTTTGAAGGGGTTAAAATTCTCATAATGTGATGGTTTTTATGCAAAAATAGTATTTAAAATTTGTATGGAAAATATTGATATTATTTAGAATTGATATAAATTGATATTTAAGAGTATTTTAAGGTTTTGAGAATAGTTCATAAGTCGTATTTTTGTGCAAGTTTTAAAAGAAGGTATTAGTTTTTCGTTGATTTACTACAGAAAAAATCATACCAAAAATTAGTAGATAATTATTATACTATATGAAAAAGGTGGGTAACCATAATTCGATCTCAAGAAAATTACTACTTAGCTTATCGCTAACGTTAATTTTCTCCCTAACTTCATTTGCTCAAGATGCTGCTGCTCCGGCGGCGCCTGAAGCTGCTGCTCCGGCTGCTGCTGCGGGTGGTGATCCAGTAAAAGGGAAAGAACTTTTTAATGCAAATTGCGCTGCATGTCACAAATTAGATGCTAAATCAACTGGTCCTGCCCTAAGAGGCGTTGCCGGTAAACATGATATGGCCTGGATTTACAAGTGGGTGCATAACAGCTCTGAAATGATTAAATCAGGGGATGCTGTTGCAGTTAAATTATTTGAAGAAAACAATAAGTCTGTAATGACTTCTTTTCCTCAATTGTCTACAGGTGATATTGATAATATTATTGCTTATACTTCTGAAGTAAAAGCTGAGCCTGCTCCTGGTCCTAATGGTGCAGCAACTCCTCCTGGGACTAATGTTGAAGGTGGCGGAATTTCTAATAACATTATTTTAGGAGCTCTTGCTCTTGTAATGGCTATTTTGGTTGTTATGTTGTTCATGGTGAACAAAGTGTTGACTAAAGTGGCAAGTAATAATGGTATTGTAGTTGCTCCAAAAGAAGCAAGGACTCCAATCTGGAAAGCATTTGCTAAAAACCAATTTTTGGTTTTAGTAACTTCTATATTTTTGCTTTTGGCAAGTGGTTATTTCGTGTATGCATTCTTAATGCAGGTAGGTGTTGATCAAAATTATGAGCCAATTCAGCCAATTCACTATTCTCACAAGATACACGCTGGTGATAACGAAATCAATTGTAAATATTGTCACTCTGCTGCCCGTGTAAGTAAGAATGCTGGTATTCCTTCTTTGAATGTTTGTATGAACTGTCATAAAAACATTTCTGAAGTTGCTGAAACTACAGCTACTGCTGAATATAGCAAAGCTTTTTACGATGCTCAAATCCAAAAATTGTATGATGCAGTTGGTTGGGATAAGGCGAAACAAGCTTATACCGGAAAAACGCAGCCTGTAAAATGGGTTCGTATTCATAATCTTCCTGATTTTGTTTACTTCAATCACTCTCAACACGTTTCTGTTGCAGGAGTTGAATGTCAAACTTGTCACGGTCCAGTGCAGGAATTTGAGATCATGAAGCAATATTCTAAATTAACAATGGGATGGTGTATTGATTGCCATAGAAAAACTGATGTTAAGATGGAAGGAAACGCTTACTATGATAAAATTCATGCTGAACTTTCTAAAAAATACGGTGTAGAAAAATTGACTGCAGCGCAAATGGGAGGTTTAGAATGCGGTAAATGCCACTATTAATCGAATTATTAAGATTTTAATATTTATATACAATGTCATCAAACAAAAAATACTGGAAAAGTGTTGAAGAACTAGAGAATAGTTCTATTGTTGAGGCGCTTAGAAATAACGAATTTGTTGAAGAAATTCCTACTGAAGAATTTTTAGGAAATGCAGATGCTTTAGCTTCATCTGGAACTTCACGTCGTGACTTTTTAAAGTACGTAGGATTTAGTACTGCAGCGGTTACACTTGCTGCCTGCGAAGGTCCTGTTCACAAGTCTATACCATATGTGTTACAACCAGAACAAATCATTCCTGGTGTTGCGGATTATTATGCAACAACTGTTTTTGATGGTTTTGATTTTGCTAACTTATTAGTAAAAACTCGTGAGGGTCGTCCAATTAAAATTGATAACAATACTATTTCTGGAGCTAAGTTTTCAGCCAATGCTAGAATTCATGCGTCTATCCTGTCTTTATATGACAGCATGCGTTTGAAAGAACCTAAATTGGACGGAAAAAATGGTAGCTGGTCTGCTGTTGATTTAAGAATTAAATCAAGTCTTGCTGATGCAAAAGCAAAAGGTGGGCAAGTGGTATTGTTGACAAATACTTTAGCGAGTCCGTCTACTGAAAAATTAATAGCTGAATTCATTGCTAAAAATCCTAATGCAAAACATGTTGTTTATGATGCAGTTTCTTCATCAGACGCATTAGATGCATTCGAAACAGTTTATGGAGAAAGAGCTCTTGTTGATTATGATTTTTCAAAAGCATCTTTAATTGTTTCTGTTGGAGCTGATTTCTTAGGAGACTGGCAAGGTGGTGGATATGATTCAGGATATGCGCAAGGAAGAATTCCAGCAGGACCTAACGGATCTAAAAAAATGTCTCGTCATTTTCAGTTAGAGTCAAACATGACATTGTCTGGAGCTGCTGCTGATAAGCGTATTCCTATGAGTAGCGCTAATCAAAAACAAGCTTTAGTTCAAATTTATAATATAGTTACAGGATCTTCTGTTGCTAATTCTTTAGATGCTAAGTTTAAACCTGAAGTAGTTAAAGCTGCTCAACAGTTAAAACTTGCTGGTACTAAAGGAGTATTAGTTTCAGGTCTTGAAGATAAAAATGCTCAATTATTAGTTTTAGCGATCAATCAGGTATTGGCAAGTGAAGCTTTTAATACTGCAGGTACAAGACAAATTAGAAAAGGATCTAATGCTGTTGTATCTCAATTGGTAAAAGACATGAATGCTGGAAGTGTTCATACTTTGATCATGAGCGGAATTAATCCAGTTTATACTTTAGCTGATTCAGCTTCTTTTGTATCTGGATTGAAAAAAGTAAAAACGTCAGTTGCTTTTTCTTTAAAAGAAGATGAAACTGCATCTATAACTACAATTGCTGCTCCGGCTCCTCATTATTTAGAGGCTTGGGGAGATGTTGTAATTACAAAAGGAACTTATAGTTTAACTCAACCAACTATTCGTCCTATTTTCAATACAAAACAATTTCAAGATGTTTTACTATCTTTAAACGGAACTCCTGGAAATTTCTACGATTATATTAAAGCTAATTTGGCTTCAGTTGTTGTAGGTTCTTCTTGGAACAAAGTTTTACATGATGGTGTTTTTGTTATTGGTTCATCTGCATTAGCTGCTGGTTCTGTTGATTTTAGCGCTGCTGCAAATGCTGTTGCGAAATCAAAAGCGAGTGGTGAATTTGAATTAGTATTGTATACTAAAACAGGTTTAGGAGACGGACAACAAGCAAACAATCCTTGGTTACAAGAGTTCCCAGATCCAATTACAAGAGTTTCTTGGGATAACTATGTTACGGTTTCGAATGCTGATGCTAAGAAATATGACTTATCAAATGAAATTGTTGCAAACGGAGGTTTAAACGGAAGTTATGCTACAATTACTACTGCTGATGGTCTAAAATTAGAAAATGTTCCAGTAATTGTTCAGCCAGGACAAGCTGTTGGTACAGTTGGTTTAGCATTAGGTTATGGTCGTAAGGCTGCTTTGAAAGAAGAAATGGTAGTAGGTTTAAACGCTTACGCTTTATATAAAAATTTCAATAGTGTTCAATCTGTTTCTATTGCTAAAGCAAATGGAGTTCATGAGTTCGCTTGTGTTCAAGGACAGAAAACATTAATGGGTAGAGGAGATATCATTAAAGAAACTTCTCTTGAAATCTTTAATACTAAAGATGCTGAACATTGGAACGAACAACCAATGGTATCTTTAGATCACGAAGAAGTAAAAGCTACAACTGTAGATTTATGGGAATCATTTGATCGTTCTACTGGACATCACTTTAACCTTTCGATTGACTTAAACGCTTGTACAGGTTGTGGAGCATGTGTTATTGCTTGTCACGCTGAAAACAACGTTCCGGTTGTAGGTAAGGCAGAGGTAAGAAGAAGTCGTGATATGCACTGGTTGCGTATTGACAGATATTACTCTTCTGAAAGTACTTTTGAAGGAGATAACGAAAGAAAAGATAATATTGCTGGTTTATCTAGTTCATTATCTACTTTTAACGAAATGGAAAAACCTGGAGATAATCCACAAGTTTCTTTCCAACCAGTAATGTGTCAACACTGTAATCACGCACCATGTGAAACAGTTTGTCCGGTTGCTGCGACATCTCACGGTCGTGAAGGTCAAAATCATATGGCATACAACAGATGTGTTGGTACTCGTTACTGTGCAAACAACTGTCCGTATAAAGTACGTCGTTTTAACTGGTTCTTGTACAACAAAAACAGTGAATTCGATTACCACATGAATGATGATTTAGGTCGTATGGTGTTAAATCCAGACGTAAACGTTCGTTCTCGTGGAGTTATGGAAAAATGTTCTATGTGTATTCAAATGACACAGGCGACTAAGCTAAAAGCTAAAAATGAAGGTCGTCCGGTTGCTGATGGTGAATTCCAAACAGCATGTTCAAATGCTTGTTCTTCTGGAGCAATGATATTTGGTGATGTTAATGATGCTGAAAGTAAAGTTGCTAAATTAGCTGCTGATGATAGATCATACCATTTATTAGAGCATGTTGGAACAAAACCTAATGTGGTTTACCATGTTAAAGTTAGAAATACTTAGAATAAATTATTAATAAGAAACAATATAAAGGATTATGTCGTCTCACTACGAAGCACCCATTAGAAAACCTTTAGTTATAGGTGATAAAACTTATCACGATGTAACTGTAGATGTAGCTGCACCTGTTGAAGGGCCTGCAAATAAACAATGGTGGATTGTATTTTCAATCGCATTAATAGCCTTCCTTTGGGGGTTAGGTTGTATAATTTACACTGTATCTACCGGTATTGGAACATGGGGATTAAATAAAACAGTTGGCTGGGCCTGGGATATCACGAACTTCGTTTGGTGGGTTGGTATTGGTCACGCCGGAACATTAATTTCTGCGGTATTATTACTTTTCCGTCAACGTTGGAGAATGGCGATTAACCGTTCTGCAGAAGCAATGACTATCTTCTCGGTAGTTCAGGCGGGTTTATTCCCAATTATTCACATGGGTCGTCCATGGTTAGCATACTGGGTTTTGCCTATTCCAAATCAATTTGGATCTTTATGGGTAAACTTTAACTCACCGCTACTTTGGGACGTATTCGCAATTTCTACGTATCTTTCAGTATCATTAGTTTTCTGGTGGACTGGTTTATTACCTGATTTTGCAATGCTACGTGATAGAGCGATAACACCTTTTAATAAAAGAGTATATTCTATCCTAAGTTTTGGATGGAGTGGAAGAGCTAAAGATTGGCAACGTTTTGAAGAAGTATCTTTGGTATTAGCTGGTTTAGCTACTCCTCTTGTACTTTCTGTACATACGATTGTATCGATGGACTTTGCTACTTCTGTAATTCCTGGATGGCATACAACAATCTTCCCTCCATACTTCGTTGCTGGGGCAGTATTCTCTGGATTTGCAATGGTAAATACCTTGTTGATCGTTATGAGAAAAGTTTCTAATCTTGAAGCGTATATTACAGTACAACATATCGAGTTAATGAATATTGTAATCATGATTACAGGTTCTATCGTAGGGGTAGCGTATATCACTGAGTTATTCGTAGCTTGGTATTCAGGAGTAGAGTATGAGCAATATGCGTTCTTGAACAGAGCTACCGGACCTTACTGGTGGGCATATTGGTCGATGATGACTTGTAATGTTTTCTCTCCACAATTTATGTGGTTCAAGAAATTAAGAACAAGTATCATGTTTTCATTTATTATTTCGATCGTTGTAAACATCGGAATGTGGTTTGAAAGATTCGTAATTATTGTTACTTCTTTACATAGAGATTACCTTCCATCTTCTTGGACAATGTTTTCACCAACATTTGTTGATATTGGAATTTTCATCGGAACGATTGGTTTCTTCTTTGTATTGTTTTTATTATACTCAAGAACATTCCCTGTAATTGCTCAGGCAGAGGTAAAAACAATTTTGAAAGGAACAGGAGATAATTACATTAGAGAAAGAGCAAATAAAGACACACATCATGAGTAATAAAGTAATATACGCCATTTATAATGACGATGATATTTTGATGGATGCAGTAAAGAAAACCAGAGCTGCTCATCATCATATTGAAGAGGTTTTTACTCCATTCCCAGTTCACGGATTGGATAAAGCTATGGGTTTAGCACCAACAAGATTAGCAATTTGTGCTTTCTTATACGGATGTGTTGGTATTTCTGTTGCAACAACCATGATGAGTTACATCATGATTCATGACTGGCCACAAGATATTGGAGGTAAACCAAGTTTTAGCTTCATTCAAAATATGCCTGCATTTGTTCCGATTATGTTTGAAATGACAGTATTTTTTGCTGCCCACTTAATGGTTATTACTTTTTATATGAGAAGTAGATTATGGCCATTCAAACAAGCTGAGAATCCAGATGTAAGAACAACAGATGACCATTTTTTAATGGAAGTTGCTGTAAATGATAACGAAGCAGAACTAGTTTCTTTTTTCGAAGGTACAGGAGCTGTTGAAGTTAAAGTAATTGAAAAGAATTAATTGTAGCTATGAAAAGGATATATAAAATAACACTTTTAGTTGGTATAACTATTTTAGTTTCATCTTGCCACAATAATTCGGCACCAAACTATCAGTATTTCCCTAATATGTATGAGTCTTTGGCATATGAGCCATATTCAGAGGCAAAGATATTTAAAGGAGGAAAAGAAGGACAACTTCCTGCAGAAGGAAGTATTAACAGAGGTTTTGAGCCTTATGAATATGAAAATTCAACAGCAGGTTATGAATTGGCTAAAGCTAATTTAAAATCTCCTTTGGATTCAATCGAAAGAAATTCCGAAAAAGGAAAAGAACTTTTCGAAATTTACTGTATCAGTTGTCATGGTGCAACTGGAAACGGTAAAGGTAAATTGGTTGAAAGAGAAAAATTTCTTGGAGTACCTAGCTATAAAGACAGAGTAATTACTGAAGGAAGTATCTTTCACGTTGAAACTTATGGTTTAAATGCAATGGGTTCACATGCAAATCAATTAAGTGCCCACGAACGTTGGTTAGTTGCTGACTATGTTCTAAAACTAAAAAGCCAATTATAATTGTTGAACAAACTGATCGTAATAGATATGTATACATTTTCAAGTAAATTAAAAACTTTTTCTATCATCCTAATGGCCCTTGGTATATTAGGAATTGGATATGGTTTTTTAACTGCTCCTAAAGATATTCAAGAAGTTGAAAAAATTCTAGCTGCAGACGCACATGGTTCTCATGGTGCTGCACATGAAGCAACAGCTGAAACTTCACATCAAGAAGCTGGACATCATGAAGCTGCTGAAGCTTCGCATGAATCGCACAAAGGTGGCGAGCATGAAACAGTAAATGCTGCTGATGAGCACAAAGAACATTTAACGCATGTATTGCACCAATTGCAAAACAAGCCTTGGTCTGCTTTATATGTTGCTTGTATTTTCTTCTTGCTACTTTCTATGGGAACTTTAGCATTTTATGCTATTCAACAAGTTGCTCAGGCAGGTTGGTCTCCGGTTTTGTTTAGAGTTATGCAAGGAATCACAGCTTATTTACCTGTAGGTTCAGTTATTTTCTTTATTATTTTAATTCTTTGCGGATTACACTTTAATCACATATTTGTATGGTTAGGTGAAGGGGTTACAGATCCTGCTAGTGCAAACTATGATAAAATTATTGCTGGTAAAGCGGGTTATTTAAACTTTACTTTCTGGATTATCAGAGCAGCTATCTTTTTAGTAGGATGGAACTTATACCGTTACCAATCTAGAAAAAACTGTTTAGCTCAGGATGGAGCTAATGATGATCTATACTACAAAAAGAACTTCAAGTTAACTGCTGGTTTCTTAGTATTCTTTATCGTATCTGAGTCTATTATGTCTTGGGATTGGATTATGTCAATTGATCCACACTGGTTCAGTACTTTATTTGGATGGTATGTATTTGCTTCTTTCTTTGTAAGTGGTATTACTGCAATCGCATTGGTTACTGTATATTTAAAATCTAAAGGATATTTAGAATATGTAAATACAAGTCACATTCACGATTTAGCTAAATTTATGTTTGGTATTAGTGTTTTCTGGACTTATTTATGGTTCTCTCAATTCATGTTAATCTGGTATGCTAATATTCCTGAAGAGGTAACTTACTTCGTAACAAGAATTCAATTATACAATTTACCATTCTTTGGTGCTGTAGTTATGAACTTTGTGTTCCCATTATTAATATTAATCAATACAGACTTTAAACGTCTTAGCTGGGTTATTGTAATGGCTGGTGTTGTTATCTTACTAGGTCACTACGTAGATTTCTTTAATATGATTATGCCTGGTACAGTTGGAGATAAATGGTTTATTGGAGTTTCTGAAATTGCATCTATACTTTTCTTCTTAGGTTTATTTATTTTTGTAGTGTTTACTGCATTGACTAAAGCTCCTTTGTTAGCAAAAAGAAATCCTTTCATTGAAGAAAGTAAACATTTTCATTATTAATATTTAAAGAAGTAAACAGATGACAAGTTTGTTGGTAATTATAGTTTTAGTTTTATTAGCAGTTGCATTATGGCAATTGACCAAGATATTTGATCTTACTCAAGTGGGATCTTCTTCGGACGATTCTCAAGTTGCATCAGATAATGATAATAATATTCAGGGATATGTTATGTTTGGCTTTTTAGCTTTCATATATATATTTACAATTTACGGTTTACTAAAATGGGGTAATTTAGCACTTCATACTCCTGCTTCTGAGCATGGACTTTTAGTAGATAACTTAATGAATATTACTTGGGTTTTAATTTTTGTAGTACAATTTATTACACAAGGTTTATTATATTGGTTTTCTTTTAAAAATAGAGGACATAAAGATAAAAAAGCATTATTCTTTGCTGATAGTAATAAATTAGAAGCAATTTGGAGTATTATTCCATCTGTAGTTTTGGCTTGTTTGATCCTTTACGGATTGTATGCCTGGAACAATATCATGTTTGTTGATAAAGATGAAGATGTAATTGAAATCGAATTATATGCACAACAGTTCAAATGGACTGCAAGATATGCAGGTAATGATAATGTATTAGGAAAAGCGAATGTTCGTTTGATCGAAGGTGTTAATACTTTAGGTGTTGACATGTCTGATAAAAATTCGGCAGATGATATTGTAGTTTCTGAATTACATATTCCAAAAGGTAAAAAAATACATTTCAAAATGCGTTCTCAAGACGTATTACACTCAGCTTACATGCCTCACTTTAGAGCGCAAATGAACTGTGTTCCCGGAATGGTTACTGAGTTTGCTTTTATTCCAACTTATACAACTGCTGAATACAGAGAGTTGCCATTTATGGTAGAAAAAGTAGCAAATATCAACAAACTTAGAGCTGAAAAAAGCGTTGAGTTAGTTGCTAAAGGAGGTACAGCTTTAGATCCTTATACATTTGATTATTTATTATTATGTAATAAAATTTGTGGAGCTTCTCACTACAACATGCAAATGAAAGTTGTTGTTGATACTCCGGAAGATTATAAAAAATGGTTAAGCGAAAAAACTACTTTAGCTCAGGATATTAAAGCGGCAGCAGCTGCTAAAGAACCAGCTGAAGGAGCGAAAGCTACTACAGATAGTACTGCTAAAGATACTGTTAAAGCGGTTATTGATACTGTAAAGGCGGTTATAGCTAAAGTTGCTATGAAATAATATTTATTAAGAAAATTTAAAGTACACATATATGTCAGCAGAAGCGCACGGTCACGATCACGGACACGATCACGAGCACGAACATCATCATAAAGAAACGTTCATTACTAAATATATATTTAGTATTGATCACAAAATGATTGCTAAGCAATACTTAATTACCGGTATTATTATGGGTATAATTGGTATTGCAATGTCCTTGCTTTTTAGAATGCAATTAGCATGGCCAGAAGAGTCTTTTAAAATATTTAATGTTTTATTAGGAGATAAATTTGCACCTGATGGTGTAATGGCAAATGATATTTATTTGGCTTTAGTAACAATTCACGGTACCATTATGGTATTCTTTGTACTGACGGCTGGTTTAAGTGGTACTTTTAGTAACTTACTTATTCCACTTCAAATTGGAGCAAGAGATATGGCTTCTGGATTCATGAACATGATTTCATACTGGTTGTTTTTCTTGTCTGCTGTGATTATGTTGTCTTCTCTATTTGTTGAAGCTGGACCAGCTTCTGCAGGTTGGACAATTTATCCGCCGTTAAGTGCTTTACCACAAGCAATTCCAGGATCTGGAACAGGTATGACTTTATGGTTAGTTTCAATGGCAATATTTATTGCATCTTCGTTAATGGGATCATTAAACTACATTGTAACTGTTATCAACTTAAGAACTAAAGGAATGTCTATGACTAGACTTCCACTTACAATCTGGACATTTTTCGTAACAGCTATCATTGGTGTTATTTCATTCCCGGTTTTATTATCTGCAGCTTTATTATTGATTTTTGATAGAAGTTTTGGTACTTCATTCTTCTTATCTGATATCTATATCGCAGGAGAGGTTTTACATTACCAAGGAGGTTCTCCAGTATTATTCGAACACTTATTCTGGTTCTTAGGACACCCTGAGGTTTATATCGTAAT
Organism: Flavobacterium sp. Leaf82; assembly: GCF_001422725.1. Lineage (GTDB taxonomy): Bacteria > Bacteroidota > Bacteroidia > Flavobacteriales > Flavobacteriaceae > Flavobacterium. The sequence continues at coordinate 757,800 of NZ_LMMA01000001.1, forward strand.
CTTACCAGCGATGGGTCTTGTTTCTGAGATTATGGCAACAAACTCTCGTAAACCAATTTTTGGATACAGAGCGATGATTATGTCAGTTCTTGCAATTGCATTTTTATCTACAATTGTTTGGGGTCACCACATGTTTATTTCAGGTATGAATCCTTTCTTAGGATCTGTATTTACCTTTACTACTTTATTGATTGCAATTCCGTCTGCTGTAAAAGCGTTCAACTGGATTACAACTTTATGGAAAGGTAACTTACAATTTAACCCTGCAATGTTATTCTCTATCGGAATGGTTTCTACTTTCATCACTGGAGGTTTAACTGGAATTATTTTAGGAGATAGTACTTTAGATATTAACGTTCACGATACTTACTTTGTAATTGCTCACTTTCACTTAGTAATGGGTATCTCTGCACTTTACGGAATGTTTGCTGGTATCTACCACTGGTTCCCAAAAATGTACGGAAGAATGTTAAACAAAAACTTAGGTTATATTCACTTTTGGGTAACAGCAGTTTGTGCTTATGGAGTTTTCTTCCCAATGCACTTTATTGGATTAGCTGGTTTACCAAGACGTTACTATACAAATACAAACTTCCCATTATTTGATGATTTACAAAATGTGAATGTTTTAATTACAACATTTGCTCTTATAGGAGGTGCATTTCAATTGGTATTCTTGTACAACTTCTTTAGTAGTATTTTCTACGGTAAGAAAGCAGTTCAAAATCCATGGAAATCTACAACATTAGAGTGGACAACTCCAGTAGAACATATTCACGGTAACTGGCCAGGAGAAATTCCTCATGTATACCGTTGGCCATATGACTACAGTAACCCAAATCATGATGTAGATTTTGTGCCGCAAAATGTACCAATGAAAGAAGGTGAAGAAGTTTTACACCACTAAAAAATACTTTAAAAAGACTGTCCTAACCGACAGTCTTTTTTGTTTTAGTTAAAGTTTTATTCCGCTATTTTAGTATTTTACAAACTGATTACTTTGTCTATCTTTGTAAAATGAATGAGAACCTAGATCCCACTACAAATGGGTACAATCCAGAAGAATTAGATCTTGAAAAAAGATTACGTCCGCTATCGTTTGATGATTTTGCCGGACAAGATCAAGTTTTAGAGAATTTAAAAGTTTTTGTTGCAGCAGCCAATCAACGTGGTGAAGCACTTGATCATACTCTTTTTCATGGTCCTCCCGGATTAGGTAAAACTACTTTGGCTAATATTCTGGCAAATGAACTAGAAGTTGGCATTAAAATCACATCAGGCCCGGTTTTAGACAAACCTGGGGACTTAGCAGGATTGCTTACAAATCTTGACGAAAGAGATGTTTTATTCATTGATGAAATTCATCGTTTAAGTCCAATTGTCGAAGAGTATTTATATTCTGCGATGGAGGATTTTAAAATTGATATTATGATCGAGTCTGGGCCAAATGCCAGAACGGTACAAATTAATTTAAACCCTTTTACACTAATTGGTGCGACAACCCGTTCAGGATTACTGACTGCGCCAATGCGTGCACGATTTGGAATTTCATCCCGATTACAATATTACACTACAGAACTTTTGACAACAATCGTTGAAAGAAGTTCTTCCATTCTTAAAATGCCGATTTCATTAGATGCTGCTATCGAAATTGCAGGAAGAAGTCGTGGAACACCTCGTATTGCAAATGCATTGTTGCGTAGAGTTCGTGATTTTGCACAGATAAAAGGAAACGGAACGATTGATCTCGAAATTGCTCGTTATGCATTAAAAGCACTTAACGTCGATGCGCATGGACTTGATGAAATGGACAATAAGATACTGTTAACGATCATCAATAAGTTTAAAGGAGGACCTGTTGGACTTTCAACTTTAGCAACTGCTGTTTCTGAAAGCAGTGAGACTATTGAAGAAGTTTATGAGCCGTTTTTAATTCAGGAAGGTTTTATTATGCGTACACCACGCGGACGCGAGGTAACGGATAAAGCATATAAGCACCTGGGGAAAATCAACACGAACATTCAGGGTGGATTATTTTAAATTCTATCAAAATGTCTGAAAATAGAAAATATAATTATCCCAATAGACTTTCAATATTAAGATTCTTTCTGGATGGAGAAGGAGTACGTAAAAATCCGATTCCTTTTCATAAAAGATATTTCGATAAATTTGGAGATTCATTTTCTCTTAAAATTGGTTTCTCTAAACATATAATTTTATCAAGAGACAATGAGGTTGCTCAGTATATCTTACAGAAAAATCAGAAGAATTATCATAAATCTAAATTTCAATCCGTATACCTTTCAAAATATTTAGGTAAAGGACTTTTGACTGTTGATGGAGATTTTTGGCTGAAACAAAGAAGACTTATTCAACCTGCGTTTCATAAGCAAAAGATGAATCAATTGGTTGAAAACATGGATCAGACTATTGTTTCAGAGTTAGAAAACTTAGTTGAAGAAAAATCAATTGACCTTTTTCCTGTAATGAGCCAGTTGGCTTTTAATGTAGTGGCGAAGTCATTGTTTCAACTTTCAATTTCAGAAGAAAAGTTAAATCGTATAAAGTATATTATTGAGGAAGTTCAGAATTTTTTAATTAAAGAAATTAGGCTACCTCATAAAGCGCTCTGGTTTTCGTTAAGCGGGCAAGTTAAAAAGCACCTTGAATTAGCAGAAGAAAATAATTCGATAATTAGGGAAATCATTGAACAGAGAGTTCACTCAAAAGACGAGATAAACGATTTGTTGAATATGCTTTTAGAAACTCGCTATGAAGATACCGGAGAAGGTATGTCTGTAAGTCAGTTAGTAGACGAAATTAAAGTTCTGTTTATTGCGGGACATGAAACTACTGCAAATGCTTTGACTTTTACACTTTATCTTCTGGCAGAGAACCCTGATATACAGCAAAAAGTTTTTGATGAAATCACTGAAATTGAATCAACGACTGATGATATAGTAGAACAGCTTCAAAAAATGGTATATACAAATGCAGTTTTAAACGAATCTATGCGTTTGTACCCACCAGCCTGGATTACGGATAGACAAAATGTTACTGATGATACTCTTGCTGGTTTTCATATAAAAAAGGAAACTCTTATCGGAGTTTCTTTCTACGAGTTGCACCGAAATCCTAAATATTGGGAAAATCCGGATGAGTTTATTCCGGAACGATTTCTTGGCGAGCAGAAAAAACAATCTATGCAATATTTTTATCCGTTTGGAGCAGGTCCAAGAATGTGCATCGGATCTGGATTTGCTATTTATGAAATGTGTTTAACTGTTTCTCAAATTGTAAAAAAATACGTGATTAAATCCAATAATAAACCTATTGAATTTAATCCTTTAATTACACTAAAGCCGGTTGGAGTTGAAGTTTTATTCTCTAAAAGATGACAATTAATGCTAAAGAGACATATTCGAAATTTATAAAATCTGAAGCAAAACGCCTTGGGTTTCTTTCTTGCGGAATTTCTAAAGCGGGTTTTTTGGAAGAAGAAGCACCACGCCTTGAAAAATGGCTAAATAATAACCATCATGGTCAAATGGCTTATATGGAAAATTATTTTGACAAACGTTTAGATCCTACTTTGTTAGTTGATGATGCCAAAAGTGTGGTATCACTGTTATTAAATTATTATCCGGAAGAAACTCAAACTGAGGAAAGTTTTAAAATCTCGAAATATGCGTATGGTCAGGATTATCATTTTGTAATAAAGGAAAAACTGAAAGAATTTCTACATTCTATTCAGGAAAATATAGGAGATGTTTCAGGTCGTGCTTTTGTTGACTCGGCACCAGTTTTAGATCGTGCCTGGGCTGCTAAAAGCGGCTTAGGATGGATTGGTAAAAGTGGTAATTTGTTGACTCAAAAAGTAGGTTCTTTTTACTTTATTGCTGAACTTATACTGGATTTAGAATTAGAATATGATCATGCTACAACAGATCATTGCGGTTCTTGTACCGCTTGCATAGATGCTTGTCCTACACAAGCAATTGTTGCTCCTCATGTCGTTGACGGAAGTAAATGCATCTCTTATTACACAATCGAGCTCAAAGAAAATATTCCTTATGAAATGAAAGGAAAATTTGATGAATGGATGTTTGGTTGTGATACTTGCCAGGATGTTTGTCCATGGAATAGGTTTTCGAAACCTCATTCAGAACCATTATTTAATCCAAATCCTGAATTACTTTCTTTTTCTAAAAAAGACTGGATTGAAATTACAGAAGAAACTTTTCGAGTTATTTTTAAAAATTCCCCTATCAAAAGAACCAAATTTGACGGTTTAAAAAGAAATTTAAAGTTTTTACAATAATTTTTATCCTAAAAATCTTACATATAAATCTTTATTTTTCATTAATGTTGTTACTTCTTATTTACACTATTTGTAAGATTTTTACGTTTTTATCTTCGAAATCTTTAAATAATAATAATTCTGTAAAAAATTAAGAAAATTCTGCTGTTTTGTTATCAAATAGTTATATTTTTTGTTCTTCAACGTTAATTTTTACCGTTAAAAAGTGTAATTCAACGTTTATATGTGTAGTTTGACGAGTAAAGTAGCTAGTACAGAGGTGTTTGTATAATTTCGCCGCTCCAAAAACTACTAATTTAACAGAGAGACAATTTGTGTCTTGCACCTATAACGATCTATGGTTCACACATTACTTTATTCTTGTGAAGATTTTGAAAATGTTTTTTTCAGGCTTTTAAAATCCACTCTTTCTATTTTATCGTATCTCCCATACATCCAGTTGAACGCTAATATTGGCTATTCAGTTTTTGGTATTTCTATTTTTAAATTCACAGTTGTCTATGCGTAACTTTACTTTTAGCCGATCTAAATTATTTAGATTGAATTTTTTGACTTTATTTTTATTACTTATTACTTATAACGCATCGGCACAGTTTTACACAAAACATTATATTGCGCCAGCACCATGGCAATATTTTAGTAAAGCCAATGAAATTGTAATTGCAACAAATTCTACAGCAACTGTTAGTATTACGGTAGCTAAAAGTGATGGTACCTTGGTAACAACTTTAACGGCAACAAAAGGCGCTCCTGCCGTATATAGATTTGAAGGTAAGCCAAGTGCAGCTCCTGCTTTTGCATTAAATACAGTTTTGAATGCGTCGGGATTAATTGTTACAGGAGATGCACCAATATCAATTAATTTAAGAAATGTTGCTTCGGATGCATTAGGTGGGGATGGTACAGATAAGGATATTAAAGGAAATGCGGCATTAACAAGTTTTGGTGATGCAGGAATCGGTATACGTTTTAGAGTAGGATATTACAGAGATGGTTCGTTAGGAAATTTTAATAATTATGGCGATCAACGTCCTATTTATAGTATCATGGCAATTACAAATGGTACTTCAGTAACAATAGATGGTGTGGTAAAAGCAACTCTGGACGCTGGACAAAGTTATTTGTTTAAGGCGACGATTGGTACTTTAGTACAATCATCTAACCCAACTGTTATGAATACTTCTGCTGCTATTGATACACCTGGAGGTTGTGGAGACGGGGCATACAATCAAATTCCGCCTGAATCAGTTTTAGGATCAGAATATTTTATCGAAAGAGGAAAAGGAAATGATACAGCAGAACAAACTACAGTTGTTGCTACAAAAGATAATACAACAGTTACGGTTGATAGTTATTCAGCTACTGGAGTATTAACAAAAACAACAACGACAGTTTTAGCAACGGCGGGTAAATTTTTTACTTTTCTTAATGGTAATTCAAATACTAATTTTTCAGCATCCCGAGTTTCTGCAGATAAAAATGTTGCAGTCTATTCTGGTACTGCACAATCATGTGAGGTAGATATTTCGACGATTGCACCTGTATCAGAATGTGGTGGATCAAATTTTATAGAAACTGCTAAATTTAGAAATTACGGCACGGGTTCTTTACCTTATTTTGGATATATACTTTTAAAAGATGCAGCTTCTGTTGTAAATGTTAATGGAGTTAATATTGAAACAGTATCTGGTATTTCTCCTCGTCATCAATTAGGATCAACAGGTTGGTATATAATCAATTTTGAAGATACACAAATAGGAAGTCCAAATGTACTTTCGATTTCAAGTTTAGCTAAATTAACAGTTTCAATTGTACAACAAGGAGGCGGATTCTCCATGGCGGGATTTTTCTCAAATTTTGCGGCTCAGCCGGAAGATCCAACAATGACTTATGTTTCAGGAGGCGGATGTACTAATAACACGGCTACATTAACAACACCATCTGATTTTGCGCCCTATCAATGGTATTTTAATGGTACTGCTATAACGGGAGCAAATTCAAATTCATATGTAGCTACTAAAACAGGTTCATATTCAGTTGCTTCTACTTTAGCATGTGGAGTTCAGACCCAATCTAAACCAGTAAGTGTTACTTTGTGTACAGATTTGGGCGTGACAAAAACAGTTGACAATGCAACTCCATGTGTAGGATCGAATGTAGAATTTACTGTTAAATTAAGTAATTTGGGAGTAAATAATGCTACGGGAGTTTCTATAAATGATTTACTTCCTTCTGGATATAATTTTGTAAGCGCAACACCATCAGTAGGAAGTTATAATTCCGGAACCGGGGTTTGGAGTATTGGAGATGTAAATGGAGGAATTACAGAAACATTAAAAATTATTGCAAAAGTAAACGCTACAGGAAATTACAATAACACAGCGGCATTACCATCTACAACTACAGATAGTAATTTAGCAAATAACTCGGCTAGTGTTTCTACTACTCCTAATCCGTTACCAACACTTGTTATTACTAATCCGGCATCAGTTTGTTCGCCATCAAAAGTTGATATTACAGCTCCGGCAATTACTGCAGGAAGTTCATCAGATCTAACATTTACATATTGGACAAACTCAACTGCTACAACATCATATGCAACACCAACAGCGGCTATAGCAGGAACATATTATATCAAAGCAACTACAACTTCAGGATGTTCAGATATAAAACCAGTCGTGGTAACTGTAAATACAACTCCTGCAGCACCAACAGCATCGGCACAGACTTTTTGTTCGGCTGAAGCCAAAACAGTTAATGATTTAGTTGAAACAGGATCTAATAAAAAGTGGTATAATGCCAGTACAGCAGGAACACTTTATACAGGTACAGAATTATTGGCAACAGGAACTTATTATGTTAGCCAAACTTCTGCCAGTGGTTGCGAGAGTGCAAGAACTTCAGTAGCAGTAACGGTAAACACAACACCAGTTGCACCCACAGCTTCGGCACAGACTTTTTGTTCGGCTGAGGCCAAAACAGTTAATGATTTAGTTGCAACAGGATCTAATAAAAAATGGTATAATGCCAACACAGGCGGAACACTTTATACAGGTACAGAATTATTAGCAACAGGAACTTATTATGTTAGTCAGACTTCTGCCAGTGGTTGCGAGAGTGCAAGAACTTCAGTCGCAGTAACGGTAAACACAACACCAGTTGCGCCCACAGCAACGCCACAGACTTTTTGTTCAGCCGATACTAAAAAGGTAAGTGATCTAGTTGCTACCGGTACAAATTTAAAATGGTATAATGCCAGCACAGGCGGAACACTTTATACAGGTACAGAATTATTAGCAACAGGAACTTATTATGTAAGCCAAACTTCTGCCAGTAGTTGTGAAAGCGCGAGAACTTCGGTTTCGGTAATTGTAAATGCAACTCCTGCTCAACCTTTATTGAGCTCTGTTACTCAACAAACATGTTCGACAGCAACAGGTAGTTTTACTATAACTAATTATAATGCAAGTTATACTTATGTGATAAGTCCTTCAACAGGAGTTAGTCAGGCAGGAAATACCATTACAGCTCCAGCAGGAAATTATACAATAATTGCCAAAGCAAATAATTGTGAATCTTTAAGCACAAGTGCTACTGTTGATTCTAAAATTTGTGCCAATGTTGACAATACGTATCCAACACAAACTGCATCAGCTACAACGAATACAATAGGAAACGTTACAACAAACGACACGCTAAACGGATTACCAGTTACGGCAGCAAACACGAACGTAACACCAATTACAAACGGACCACTTAGTATTGATGCCAACGGGGAATTAACTTTGGACCCAAATACAAAATCAGGGACTTACACGATTACTTATACGATTTGTGAAGAAGGTGCAAACCCAATCAACTGCACATCAAACACGGCTACGGTTGTAGTTGAAAATACAATTATTGCTAATGTTGACAATACATATCCAACACAAACTGCATCAGCAACAACGACCACAATAGGAAACGTTACAGCAAACGACACACTAAACGGATTACCGGTTACGGCAGCCAATACGAACGTAACACCAATCACAAACGGACCACTTAGTATTGATGCAAACGGGGAATTAACTTTGGACCCAAATACAAAATCGGGAACTTACACGATAACCTATACTATTTGTGAAGAAGGTGCAAACCCAGTAAACTGCGCATCAAACACGGCAACGGTTGTAGTTGAAAACACACTTATTGCTAATGTTGACAATACATATCCAGTACAAACTTCATCAGCTACAACAGCTACAATAGGAAACGTTACAACAAACGACACACTAAACGGATTACCGGTTACGGCAGCAAACACGAACGTAACACCAATCACAAATGGACCGTTAAGTATTGATGCCAATGGGGAATTGACTTTGGACCCAAATACAAAATCAGGGACTTACACGATTACTTATACGATTTGTGAAGAAGGTGCAAACCCAATCAACTGTGCATCAAATACAGCGACGGTTGTAGTTGAAAATACACTTGTTGCCAATGTTGACAATACATATCCAACACAAACTTCATCAACAACCACAACCACAATTGGGAATGTTACAACAAACGACACCTTAAACGGATTAGCGGTTACGGCAGCTAATACGAACGTAACACCAATCACAAACGGACCACTTAGTATTGATGCCAATGGGGAATTAACTTTGGACCCAAATACAAAATCAGGAACTTACACAATTACCTATACGATTTGTGAAGAAGGTGCAAACCCAGCAAACTGTGCATCAAATACAGCGACGGTTGTAGTTGAAAATACCCTTGTTGCCAATGTTGACAATACATATCCAACACAAACTTCATCAGCAACAACAACCACAATTGGGAATGTTACAACAAACGACACCTTAAACGGATTACCGGTTACGGCAGCCAATACGAACGTAACACCAATCACAAACGGACCACTTAGTATTGATGCCAATGGGGAATTAACTTTGGACCCGAATACAAAATCAGGAACTTACACGATTACCTATACGATCTGCGAAGAAGGTGCAAACCCAGCAAACTGTGCATCGAATACAGCGACGGTTGTCGTTGAAAACACAATTATTGCCAATGTTGACAATACATATCCAGCACAAACGGCATCAGCCACAACAACGACAGTTGGAAACGTAACCTCAAACGACACGCTAAACGGATTAGCGGTTACATCTCTAAATACCAATGTAACACCAATCACAAACGGACCACTTAGTATTGATGCCAATGGGGAATTAACTTTGGACCCGAATACAAAATCAGGGACTTACACGATTACCTATACGATCTGCGAAGAAGGTGCAAACCCAGCAAACTGTGCATCAAACACGGCTACGGTTATAGTTGAAAACACAATTATTGCCAATGTTGACAATACATATCCAACACAAACTGCATCAGCCACAACCACCACAATAGGAAACGTAACAACAAACGACACACTAAACGGATTACCGGTTACAGCAGCCAATACGAGTGTAACACCAATCACAAACGGACCATTAAGTATTGATGCCAATGGGGAATTAACTTTGGACCCTAATACAAAATCAGGGACTTACACGATTACCTATACGATCTGCGAAGAAGGTGCAAACCCAATCAACTGCGCATCAAACACGGCGACGGTTGTAGTTGAAAATACAATTATTGCCAATGTTGACAATACATATCCAACACAAACTGCATCAGCTACAACAACTACAATAGGAAACGTTACAGCAAACGACACATTAAACGGATTAGCGGTTACGGCGGCAAACACCAATGTAACGCCAATTACAAACGGACCACTTAGTATTGATGCCAATGGGGAATTAATTTTGGACCCAAATACAAAATCGGGAACTTACACGATTACCTACACTATTTGTGAAGAAGGTGCAAACCCGGCAAACTGCGCATCGAATACAGCGACGGTTGTAGTTGAAAACACAATTATTGCCAATGCAGACAATACATATCCAATGCAAACTTCATCAGCAACAACAACCACAATAGGAAACGTTACAACAAACGACACACTAAACGGATTACCGGTTACGGCAGCAAATACGAGTGTAACGCCAATTACAAACGGACCGCTTAGTATTGATGCCAACGGAGAATTGACTTTGGCCCCGAATACACCATCAGGAACTTATACAATAATATATGAGTTGTGTGAGGTAGGAGCAACAACACCTAATTGTACAACAGGAACGGTTACAGTTATTGTTAAGGGAACAATTAATGCAGTTACTGAAAATACGCTTCCAATAAATGGAAGTATCGGAGGAACTACTTTATCATTAATTAATAACGATACTTTAAACGGAAGCCCGGCAATTATTACCAATAATCCTGGAGGAGTAATTTTAAAACCGGTTAATATACCAACTGGATTAATTTTAAATTCAAATGGAACAATAACAGTCAACGCAGGAACTCCAATAGGAATTTATGAAGTTGAATATAGCATTTGCGAATATGTAGATCAAACAAATTGTTCGACTGTAAAAAGTTATGTTCCGGTAACCGGAGCAGTTTTGCAAGCAAACAATGACAATGCAGGAACTGTAGATAGTAATAAAGGGCAAACTTCAACTACAAATATTTTTAACAATGATACTTTAAACGGATTAGCACTTAATCCAACAAGTGTTATTTTAACTACTGTTGTTTCAAATCCTAATTTAATTTTAAAAGCAGATGGAACAATCGAGGTAAAACCGGGAACTCCAATAGGAAACTATGAGTTAACGTACCAAATTTGTGAAGTTTTAAATCCATCTAATTGTAGTCAGGCAGTTATAAAAATTTCGGTAGTAAATAATGTAGGTGCTAATCCGCCAGCGACACCGTTAACACAAATTGTTCTTACAAATGATGGACTAATAAATGTTGACGGAATAAATGGTTCTCTTGAATTTATAAATGTTCTGGATAATGATTTATTAAAAGGTTTACCAATTAATTCTATGGATGTTGTAATTGCGAATACACCAAAAAACAATTATTTCGAATTTAATGCTGACGGAACCGTAAATGTAAAACCAAATACTCCCGGAGGAAATTATTCATTAGTATACCAAGTTTGCGAAAAATCAAATCCAACTAATTGCGCTACAGCAACGCTTGATGTTTTTGTAGAAGTTCCAGCAATTGGAATCATCAAAACAGCAGTTTTTAATGATGAAAATAGCAGCGGATTTGCAAATGCGGGCGAAACTATTACCTATAAATTTAAAGTAACAAATACAGGTAATGTCCCATTAAGAGGCATTATGGTTTCAGATCCTTTGCCGGGCGTTATTGTTTCAGGACAAGCAATTGATTTAGCAGTAAATGAATCAGATGAGAATAATTTTATTGCAACTTATAAAATCACACAAAACGATATCAACAAAGGAAGTGTTAGTAATCAGGCAAGTGTAAAAGGTACTAGTAATAGAGGAGTTGTTGTTGAAGATATTTCAGACAATGAAAACAACAACGGAGACAAACCAACAGTAATGCCTTTAAACGGGTGTGTTATAAAAGTGTTCAATGCATTTTCTCCAAACGGAGATCAAAAAAACAGCAGATTTTATATACAAGGATTAGAATGTTATCCTGATAATACGGTAGAAATATACAATCGTTGGGGAGTTTTGGTTTACGATATTGATAAGTACAACAATGAAGACCGTGTTTTTACAGGCTTTTCTGAAGGGCGTACAACCGTAAAACAAACAGACGGATTACCGGTGGGAACTTATTTCTACATATTGAAATATAAAGACAGCGGTTCAAACTTACATGAAATGTCAGGTTATTTATATATAAACAAATAAAAAATACAAGCGATTTGGTTGCAGCCAAGCCGTTATTTAAAGCTTTTCAAATGAAAAAGATAATTTTAGTTTTCATGTTTTTTTCCGTTGTGTGTTCAGCACAGCAAGATTCTCAGTTTACCCAATACATGTATAATACCATTACAATCAATCCCGCATATGCAGGTTCTCGCGGTGTATTAAGTGTTTTTGGTTTATACCGTACACAATGGGTAGGACTGGATGGCGCACCAGAGACCAGTACATTTTCTGTAAATACACCTTTAAGCAATAGTAATTTAGGATTAGGAGTTTCTTTAGTAAACGATAAAATTGGTCCAACTAACGAAAACACTTTGTCTGCAGATTTATCGTATACAATTCCAACATCAGAAACCTACAAACTGTCTTTTGGAATAAAAGCTACAGCAAATCTTTTTAATTTAGATGTAAACAAATTAAGTTTTGAAGATCAGGGAGATCCGCAGTTTCAGGACTTAAATAATAAAATCACACCCAATATTGGAGCAGGTGTTTATTGGCATTCAGATAAAGCATATTTAGGATTATCAGTTCCTAATTTTATCGAAACCAATAGATACGATGATAATGATACAGCAATTTTCAAAGAAAAAATAAACTATTATTTCATGGCAGGTTATGTTTTTGATCTTGATTATTACATTAAATTTAAACCGGCATTATTAACAAAAATGGTACAAGGAGCTCCTCTTCAGGTTGATGTTTCCGGAAACTTTATGTTTAATGATAAATTTGTATTGGGTCTTGCTTACAGATGGAGCGCATCAGTAAGTGCGATGGCTGGTTTTCAGGTATCAGACGGTTTATATATAGGATATGGTTATGATCATGAAACAACCAATTTAAGAAAGTATAATTCAGGATCACATGAAATTTTCCTTCGTTTTGAGTTTTTTAATAATTACAACAGAATTACATCACCAAGATTCTTCTAACAAATTCAATCCATGGCAATAAAAGATTTAAAATATATCGTTTTATTTTTACTGTTTTGTTTCAATACAATTGCACAAACACAAAGTTTGGATGATGCAAATGAAAAGTATGAAAAATTTGCTTATGTCGATGCCATAAAAGCGTATGAAAGTATAGCAAAGAAAGGATATAAAGACGAAAAAATGTTTCAGCGTCTTGGTAATTCCTATTATTTTAATGGCGAATTGCTTAATGCCTTAAAATGGTACGACGAATTATTTGCCATGAACGAACAGCAGGAACCGGAGTATTTATACAGATATTCGCAATGTTTGAAAGCTTCAGGAAATTATGCTAAATCAGATCTTATTTTAGAAACATTCAATCGCAAATTAGGTACAGATAAAAGAGGTGTTTTATTCGAAAACAACAAAAATTATTTAGAAGAAATAAAATCTAATTCCGGAAGATATGAAATTGCAGATGCCGGAGTTAATTCTGGTTATTCTGATTACGGAAGCGCCATTTTAGACAATACATTAATTTTTGCTTCGGCTAGAGATACAGGCGCAGTTGTTAAGAAAAATTTTAAATGGACCAACACATCTTTTACAAATTTATACAGCGCACAATTAATGTCGGATGGAAGTGTTGGAATTCCGCAGCGCTTTCACAAAAAAGTAAATACAAAGTTCAACGAGTCAACACCAGTTTTTACAAAAGACGGAAGAACTATGTACTTTACCCGAAACAATTTTTTAGACGGAAAAAGAGGCAGAAGCGAAAAGAAAATTACCTTATTAAAACTCTATAAAGCAACCTTAGTTAATGGCGAATGGTTAAATATCGAAGAACTTCCGTTTAATAGTAATCAATACAGTGTGGCACATCCTGCATTAAGTCTGGATGACAAAACGTTGTATTTTGCATCAGACATGCCGGGAACATTAGGACAATCTGATTTGTTTAAAGTGAAGATAAACGATGACGGAACCTTTGGAAAACCAGAAAATTTAGGAACCTCAATTAATACCGAAGGCAGAGAAACGTTTCCTTTTGTATCTGGCGATAATGAACTTTATTTTGCCAGCGATGGCAGACCGGGTTTAGGCGGACTTGATGTTTTTGTTTCAAAAATAAATAAAGACGGTTCTTATGATGAAATTCAAAACCTTGGAGAACCAATAAACAGCAAACAAGATGATTTTGCTTTTATAATAAACAGTAAAAACAGAAACGGTTTCTTTTCTTCAAATAGAGAAAACGGACATGGATTTGATGATGTTTATCGATTTACAGAAACCCGAAGACTTATTTGCGAACAAGACTTATCAGGTACAATTACAGATGCAGAAACAAATGAAGTTCTGGCAAACGTAACTTTGATTTTGTTTGATGAAACCAGACTAAATTCATTGCAAGTTGTTTCGGATCAAAACGGAAATTATATTTTTCCGAATGTAAAATGCGGTAAAAAATATACCATAAAGACTTCAAAAAACGATTACGAGATAAGAGAAATTCCTGTTGCAATAAAAAAAGCAAGCGGAAAAACTACGTTACTAATTTCGCTAGAAAAGAAAGCGATTCCGTTAGTGGCTAAAACCATAATGATAAAAACAGTAGCGCTTAAAGCTGTTAAAATGAAACCTATTGCAGTAGGAACAGATTTGGCAAAAACGCTTAATATCCCTATGAACTTTTTTGATTTAGGAAAAGCTACAATCAGAAAATCATCAGAACCTCAGTTGCAAAAAATTGTCGATGTATTAAAACAATATCCATCCTTAAAACTCGATATTCGTTCACATACAGACAGTAGACAATCAGCGGCAAATAATATGATTCTTTCAGAAAAAAGAGCACAATCGACCAAGAATTGGCTAATTAGCAAAGGAGTTGATGGCAACCGATTATCAGCAAAAGGATTTGGAGAAACCCAATTGGTAAACAAATGCGCCGATGGTGTAAAATGTACAGAACAACAACATCAACAAAATAGACGCAGCGAATTTATCATTACTAATTTGTGATTTTTCAACCGGACTAAAGTCCGGCCCTACAATATATTTAGTTCCTCCGGAACGTTATAAAGAGCTTTAAGCTCGATTTATATTGTAGGGCTGGACTTTAGTCCAGTTTACGTCAATAATGGTATTTTGATTAATTTTCAGTAACAAACATCTGATTAATTTCGGACAACAATTCAAATTCATTTAAAGGAAACATTTCAAGAACCATTTCTAAAACAAGAGAAACATTTATGGGATTTTTGTTGGTACTTGACCTTTTGTCTCCTTCATTATCGAGTGTCAAAATACACATTTTTATCATATTGGTAATTACGCAACCAATCTCATAATAACTGATATTAACTTGAGTCGTATAAACGTCTGATTTATTATCATTTGACTTCGAACGGTTAAAATACAGAGAAATTAATTTTCTAAGATTCTCTAATTTTTCAGTTTCATTTTGTTCCATGTGTGCTTTTTTTAAGTAAATGTACTACTATTTTACGACACGACATATATGTCGTATGATTTTTTTACACAGTTTAATAGATTTGATTTGTGGAAAATAATAAATACGAGTTAGAAATTGTCCGATTAGGTCTATTGATAAAACAACTCAGAAAAAAAGAAAAAATTACACAGGAACAACTATCAAGATTATGTAATGTTGATATAAGGACTATCCAACGAATTGAAAAAGGGGAACAGAATATTACAATTAGTTTGCTCTTTTCAATAGCTGATTCATTGAAAATAAAATCTAGCATCTTAATAAGTCAAATCTTTTCTGAAAATCTATAATCAGAGAACTGTATAGTCCCTACGGGACAAATGCTTACGGTCAATTTTTTTATCTACCAATATTTAATTTCTACGAAATACTCCGTTAGGAGTTTAATATCGGTAGAACCCCAAATTACCGCAATAAAAATATCCCGTAGGGATTATACAAATACAAATAACTCACACAATCTTGTCTTTTCTCGTTCTTCATAAAAGACAAAAAATCCCAGCGGGATGATATATTTATAGAAAATAAATAATTTGCGTAATTAAGCCCCATCGGGGTGGAATGGTAATATTTCCTTCATTTTATATATTTTCAACTGGACTAAAGTCCAGCTCTACAATATAATTTGTTCCTCTGGAACTTATATAGAGCTGATTTATGTTTTATTTATAAAAACTATAAAGAGCCATCGGCTCGATTAATTTTTTAGACTGGACTAAAGTCCAGCTCTACAATATAATTTGTTCCTCTGGAACTTATATAAAATGCATGTTTTATTTATAAAAACCATAAAGAGCCATCGGCTCGATTAATTTTGTAGAGCTGGACTTTAGTCCAGTTTATAAAAACATATTGAAATTTTAATTTGGTTTGTGATATCAAAAATGCTGAAATTTCATTCGTGAAAATCAAAAACCCTGCATTTTTCTCAAAAAAGTATTAAAATTCGTTCATTTTTTTAGTGTAAAATTCTTTTAAAACTGAATTTAGCTTATTATGTTTAAAATGAATTAGTTAAGTTTTAAAAAATCGATTTCGTTGTTGTGTGTGTTCATTTTTTTCTAACTTTATAGATCTAAAATTTTTCAGATATGACTGTAAATCAAATACTAAACACAAAAGGAAAAAATGTTTATTCTGTTCTTTCAACAACAACGGTTTATGAAGCCTTGAAAGTGATGGGGGAGAAAAACATAGGTGCTATTCTGGTTATCGATAACACCGATTTAAAAGGAATATTGTCTGAAAGGGATTATGCCCGAAAAATTGTTTTAAAAGACAAATCTTCAAAAGAGACATTTGTTCATGAAATTATGGAAAGCAATATTTTTTCGGTAAAACTTTCTAACAATATCGAAGATTGTATGGAACTTATGAGTACCAAAAGAATCAGACATTTACCAGTTCTGGAGGACGGAATCGTAGTAGGAATAATTTCTATAAGCGATGTTGTAAAAGCAATTATAGAAATTCAGAAAGACACAATAAATCACTTAAACTCTTATATTTCTCAGTAAAAGAAATTTAAAAAATAAGCTTAAAAAAATAGTCCAAATAACAACGGACTATTTTTTTTGGTTTTCGAAAATTGTTATTTTAGGAAAAGAAAACTATAAAAATACGCCAATTTAAACCAAGACTTATATCTTTGTAAGCTAGAATAAAAGCTAAAATAAATGAACAAAGAGAGTAAAAGAAGAGAAGCGTTACTGTACCATTCAGAACCAACTCCAGGAAAAATTCAGGTAGTTCCAACAAAAAAATACGCAACCCAAAGAGACTTGTCTTTGGCTTATTCGCCAGGTGTTGCAGAGCCATGTTTAGAAATTGCAGCAAACGTTGAGGACGTTTACAAATATACAGCAAAAGGAAATTTAGTTGCCGTAATCTCAAACGGTACAGCTGTTTTAGGACTTGGGGACATTGGTCCGGAAGCTTCTAAACCAGTAATGGAAGGTAAAGGTTTATTGTTTAAAATATTCTCTGATATTGATGTTTTTGACATTGAAATTGGAACGAAGGATATTGAAGAATTTATTCAAACCGTAAAAAATATTGCTCCAACTTTTGGAGGAATTAATCTTGAGGATATTAAAGCACCGGAATCTTTCGAGATAGAAAGAAGACTGGTAGAAGAATTAGATATTCCTGTAATGCACGATGATCAGCATGGTACAGCAATTATTTCTTCGGCGGCATTAATTAATGCTTTAGAATTAGCAGGAAAAAAAGCAGAAGATGTAAAAGTAGTAGTTTCCGGTGCAGGTTCTGCAGCGATAGCTTGTACAGATTTATATGTTTTATTAGGTGTTAAAGTAGAGAATATTTTAATGTTTAATAGTAAAGGACTTTTAACAAAAGATAATCCTGCATTATCAGAACTGCAATTAAAATATGCTTTAGATGGTGCTAAAATTGATTTAGCCGAAGCTGTAAAAGGTGCAGACGTTTTTATTGGTCTGTCTTCAGGAGGTATTTTGTCTGCAGAAATGTTATTGACAATGAAAGAAAATCCGATTGTATTTGCAATGGCAAATCCAAATCCGGAAATCGATTATAATTTAGCTACAGAAACTCGTAAAGATGTTATTATGGCTACAGGACGTTCAGACTTTCCTAATCAGGTAAATAACGTTCTTGGTTTTCCGTATATTTTTAGAGGAGCATTAGACGTGCGAGCTACAAAAATTAACGAAGCAATGAAAATGGCCGCTGTAAAAGCATTGGCTATTTTAGCAAAAGAACCGGTTCCGGAACAAGTTAACGTAGCTTACGGAGCAATGAAACTGGGCTTTGGTCAGGAATATATTATTCCTAAACCATTTGATCCACGTTTGATTACCGTTGTAGCACCTGCAGTTGCAAGAGCAGCAATGGAATCAGGAGTAGCAAAAAATCCTATTACAGACTGGGCTGCTTATGAAGATGCGCTTCGTGAACGTATGGGTAACGATAATAAAATGGTGCGTTTGATTACAAATCGTGCTAAAATGGATCCTAAGCGAATTGTTTTTGCAGAAGCAGATCAATTAAATGTATTAAAAGCAGCACAAATTGTTCATGAGGACGGAATTGGGCTTCCGATATTATTAGGAAACAAAGAAGTGATTTTAGAATTAAAAGCCGAGTTAGGTTTTGATGCTGAACTTGAAATCATAGATCCTAAAACAAATGATGAAGAAGCAAGACGTAATAAATTTGCAACTTCATATTGGGAAACAAGAGAACGCAGAGGTGTTTCGTTACTTGACGCTCAAAAGTTCATGCGCGAAAGAAACTATTTTGCTGCCATGATGGTAAACGAAGGCGAAGCAGATGCATTAGTAACAGGTCATACAAGAAGTTATCCTACGGTTGTAAAACCAATGTTACAATTAATTGATAAAGCGCAAGGAGCTTCACTGGTTGCAACAGCAAACATGATGATGACTTCAAGAGGACCAATGTTCTTGTCTGACACTGCGATTAATATTAATCCATCAGCCGAAGATTTAGTTAATATTGCAATTATGACTGCAAAAACAGCAAAAATGTTTGGTGTTGAGCCAGTTATTGCAATGGTTTCATTTTCTAACTTTGGTTCATCTACAAGTCCTGGAGCGGCAAAAGTTAGAGAAGCAGTAGCATATTTGCATAAAAATCATCCGGAATTGATCGTTGATGGAGAAATTCAGGCAGATTTTGCTTTAAATCAGGAAATGCTTGCAGAGAAATTTCCTTTTTCTAAATTAGCAGGTAAAAAAGTAAACACATTGATTTTCCCTAACTTAGAGTCAGCCAATATTACTTATAAATTGCTAAAAGAGTTATATAAAGTAAACTCTATTGGACCAATTATGATGGGAATGGGTAAACCGGTTCACATTTTTCAATTAGGTGCAAGTGTAGAAGAAATGGTAAATATGGCAGCCATCGCAGTCATTGATGCTCAGGAGAAAGAAAATAAAAAAAATAAACTAGCTAAATAGTACAAATAATAAGGATCGAATAATATTGTCGTATTTTTATTGCATTTTTGTTATATTTGACCCTTAATAAATTAACTATGATAGCACATTTGCAGGGTAAATTAGTAGAGAAAAATCCTACAGACGTCATTATTGACTGTGGAGGAGTTGGTTATCAGGTAAATATCTCTTTACACACCTTTTCGTTAATCCCCAATGCTGAAAATATAAAACTGTATACGCATCTTCAAATAAAAGAAGATGCGCATACTTTATTTGGTTTTGTCGAAAAATCAGAGCGTGAAATATTCAGAATGTTATTGTCTGTTTCCGGAATTGGAGCAAACATTGCCAGAACAATGTTATCATCAATAGAGCCAAGGCAAATTATCAACGCAATTGCATCCGGAGATGTAGGCGTTATTCAATCAATTAAAGGGATTGGAAACAAAACCGCACAGCGAGTTATCCTTGATTTGAAAGAAAAAGTGTTAAAGTTGTACGATTTGGACGAAGTTTCTGTTGTGCAAAACAATACAAACCGAGATGAAGCGTTATCTGCTTTGGAAGTTTTAGGTTTCATCAGAAAAACTTCAGAAAAAGTAGTAGAGAAAATCGTAAAAGAAGATCCGGAAGCTACAGTCGAAACAATCATTAAGAAAGCGTTAAAAAGCCTATAAACTCAATTTTTTATAACGAATTGGTATGCGTAAAATTTGTATTTTTTTACTGTTTTTGTTTTGCGGTAATGTTTTGCGTTCGCAAGTTAATCCAACGGTTAAAGATACAACGAAAACTCAATTCTCTGTAGGGAAAGTTGAACTGCAAGATCCACCAAGTGTACTATCTGCCTATAGATATGATCCAATTACGGATCGATATATCTATACAAACTCTGTTGATGGATTTTCTATCAATTACCCTATTATACTAACGCCAAAAGAGTACGAAGACTTAGTTTTGAAAGAATCCAGAAGGGATTATTTCAGAAAAAAATCAGATGCAATCGATGGTAAAAAAGTAGGTAGTGAAGCGGCAAAAAAAGACTTATTACCCCGATATTATATTAATTCAAGCCTTTTTGAAAGTATTTTTGGAAGCAATACAATTGATGTAAAGCCCACAGGATCAGTAGAGATGGACTTGGGTGTTCGATACACGAAACAAGACAACCCCTCATTTTCACCAAGAAACAGATCAAGCCTTACTTTTGATTTTGATCAGCGAATTAGTATGAGTTTAATGGGTAAAGTAGGAACAAGGTTAGAGGTTAATGCTAACTATGATACTCAATCTACATTTGCCTTCCAGAACTTATTTAAACTAGCTTATACACCATCTGAGGATGATATTGTCCAGAAAGTTGAGGTTGGTAATGTTAGCATGCCATTAAATAGTACCCTTATTCGTGGTGCGCAAAGTTTGTTTGGGGTTAAAACCCAGTTGCAATTTGGTAAGACAACTGTGACCGGAGTTTTCTCAGAACAAAAGTCACAAACAAAGAGTATAGTTGCAGAAGGTGGCGGAACAGTTCAAAACTTTGATTTGTATGCGCTGGACTATGATAATGACAGACACTTTTTCTTATCTCAGTACTTTAGAAACAAATACGATGCTTCTTTAAAAAATTATCCATTTATTGATAGCCGTGTTCAGATAACACGATTAGAAGTTTGGGTAACCAACAAACAAAACAGAGTAAGTACAAGCAATAACAATTTACGTAATATTATTGCACTTCAGGATTTAGGTGAAGGTCAGGTTACAGGTGTTCCTGATAATCAGGTTGTAGTTATAAGTTCTTCGACAGGCTTTTTTAATAATCCTGTAGATACCCCAACAGATAATAATAACAATAAATACGATCCTGCAACAATTGGTCAGGCAGGAGCCTATTTAAATTCGAATATTAGAGAAATCGTAACGGCAAAGTCCGGATTCAATAATGCGAATACCAGCGAAGGAACAGATTACTCTGTACTTGAAAATGCAAGAAAATTAACTTCAACAGAATATACTTTTAATACACAATTAGGATACATCTCTTTGCAGCAGCGTTTAGCAAATGATGAGATTCTGGCAGTAGCTTTTGAATATACTGTAGGAGGAAAAGTCTATCAGGTTGGAGAATTTGGTAGTGATGGAGTTGATGCAACTGTAGTTACTGGAAACAACAATGCAGATCAGGCTATTATTACACAAAGTTTAGTGTTGAAAATGCTAAAGAGTAATTTAACAAACGTTAAGAATCCGGTTTGGAACCTGATGATGAAAAACGTTTATCAAATTCCTCAGGCATATCAAATTAAACAAGACGATTTTAGGTTAAATATACTTTATACAGATCCTTCACCAATAAATTATATTTCGCCAGTTTCAGGAACTACTTTTCCTGCAAACCCAACAGCTGATAATAAGGTAGATCAAACCCCATTATTGAATGTCTTTAATCTGGACCGATTAAATTATAATAACGATCCGCAAACTGGAGGAGACGGTTTCTTTGATTATATTCCTGGAGTAACAGTAGACGTTCAAAACGGACGAATTATTTTTACAACTAAGGAACCATTTGGAGAACTTTTATTTAGAAAATTACAAAATACAGGTTCAGGCGAAAATTATGATGATCCAAATTCATATAATGCCAATCAACAAAAATATGTGTTTAGAAACATGTATAAAAACACACAATCCGGAGCTTTGCAGGATAGTGATAAAAATAAATTCTTATTAAGAGGAAAATATAAGTCATCAGGAAGTAACGGTATTCCTATTGGAGCATTCAACGTTCCGCAAGGCTCTGTTGTCGTTATGGCAGCCGGACGAAAATTAGTAGAAGGTATCGATTATAGTGTAGATTATCAACTGGGAAGAGTTCAGATTTTAGATCCTTCACTTCAGGCATCAAACACACCAATTGAAGTTTCATTAGAAAATAATTCCATTTTTGGGCAACAAACCAGAAGATTCATGGGATTCAATATTGAACACAAAATTTCGGATAATTTTGTTATTGGAGGTACTTTTTTAAAAATGACAGAGAAACCATTTACTCAAAAATCAAGTTATGGTCAGGAATCTGTAAACAATACCATTTTTGGATTTAATGGAAACTATTCAACCGAAGTTCCTTTCTTTACCAGATTAGTAAATAAATTACCAAATATTGATACAGATGTTCCTTCGAATCTTTCTATTCGTGGTGAAGTTGCTTTTTTAAGACCTGACGCTCCAAAAGCAAGTGATTTTGAAGGTGAAGCAACTATATATGTTGATGATTTTGAAGGTTCTCAATCAACAATTGATATGCGCTCAGCTTATGCATGGAGCCTAGCATCAACTCCTTTTGTAAATTCTATAAATGATAATACATTTAATGCAAATTCAAGCACATTAGAATACGGATTTAAACGTGCAAAATTAGCATGGTATACAATCGATCCTGTTTTTTATGCTTCAAAACCATCAGGTATTTCAAATGATGATTTATCATTAAATACAACAAGACGAGTTTACAGTAAAGAATTATATCCAAATACAGATATTGCGCAAGGACAGATTCAGGTAATTAATACACTTGATTTAAGTTATTATCCTTCTGACAGAGGACCGTATAACAACAACCCGAATTTTGGTACAAACCCTGCCAATTCCAATTTTGGAGGTATTATGCGTGCTTTAAATTCGACCAACTTTGAGCAGGGAAATGTTGAATATATTCAGTTTTGGGTAATGGATCCTTATGTAGGAAACGCAGAAGCGCCAACAAGTAATACCGGAAAAATATATTTTAACTTAGGAGAGATTTCTGAAGACGTATTAAAAGACGGAAGAAAACAATACGAAAACGGATTAGGGCCAGGGCAGATAATGGTAAATCCACAACCACTTTGGGGAGATGTTCCTGCGTCGCAATCTTTGATTTATGCCTTTGATACAAATGCTGAAAATCGTAAAAATCAAGACGTTGGTTTAGATGGTTTGCCGGATTCACGAGAAGGTTCAGTTTATACAAATTATGCAGGAGAAGCTGACCCTGCAGCAGATAATTATATCTATTATTTAAACACAGATGGGGGAGTTCTTGAGCGTTATAAAAATTATAACGGAGTCGAAGGAAACTCTGCAGTTAGTGTAGACGATCCTAATCGTGGTTCAACAACTTTACCGGATGTTGAAGATATCAATAGAGATAATACCATGAATACAATCAATGCTTATTATGAATATAGTATTGATGTAAGACCCGGAATGCAGGTTGGACAAAATTACATTACAGATATCCGTGAAGTAAGCAGCGTCGAATTACCAAACGGATCAACTACAACTGCAAGATGGATTCAGTTTAAAATTCCGGTTTCTCAACCACAAAATACAATTGGTAACATTACAGACTTTAGATCTATTCGTTTCATGCGTATGTTTATGACCGGTTTTAGCAACCAGATGACAGTTCGTTTTGGGGCATTAGATTTAGTAAGAGGCGAATGGAGAAGATATACAGGAACACTTGACGGTAATGATACAAACCCGGATGATGACGGAACTGAATTTGATGTTGCGGCAGTTAATATTCAGGAAAACGGAACAAAATGTCCTGTAAATTATGTTGTACCTCCCGGAGTACAAAGAGAGCAATTGTACAATAACAATACAATTATTAATCAAAACGAACAGGCACTTGCATTACGTGTTGGAGGTGCAGGTTTACAATATCAGGATTCAAGAGCAGTATTTAAAAACGTAAGTGTTGATATGCGTCAGTACAAAAAACTTAAAATGTTTTTGCACGCAGAATCTTTGCCTAACGAAAGTACTTTACTGGATGATGAAATGATTGGATTTATTCGTTTTGGAAATGACTTTACCCAAAACTTCTATCAAGTCGAAATCCCATTAAAAGTAACCAGAACAGGTGGTACTTGTACAATAAGCCCGGATCAGGTTTGGATGGAAGATAATAATATAGATCTGGCACTGGAGTTATTGACCAAAATGAAAATTAAGGCCATGAGTATTGATATCAACTCTAACAAGCGTGATATTAACGGAATTTATTATCCGGATGATGACTTAAGTACAGGTGGTGATGGTGATGGTAAACTGAGATTAGGTATAAAAGGAAACCCTAACTTTGGTTTGGTTCGAAATTTAATGGTCGGATTAAAAAGCAGGGCAGATCATAAAGATATAAAAGGAGAGGTTTGGTTTAATGAACTTCGTTTAGCTGATTTAGAAAACAAAGGCGGTATGGCTGCAATATTAAATATTGATACCAATATGGCTGACTTTGCTACAGTATCTGCAACAGGTAAAAAGAGCACGATTGGTTTTGGATCTCTTGAACAAGGAGCAAACGAAAGAGATCGTGAGGATATTCAGCAATATAATATTGTTACAAATCTTAATTTAGGTAAATTATTGCCTCACAAATGGGGAATCAATCTGCCTTTTAATTATGCTATTGGAGAAGAAGTAATTACACCGGAATATGATCCTTTTAATCAGGATATAAAATTAGACCAGTTAATAAGAGAAACTACAGATCCGGCAGAAAAAGAAAATATAAGAACTCGTGCTATCGATTATACAAAACGAAGAAGTATCAACTTCATCGGAGTCAGAAAAGATAGAGCACCGGAGCAAAAACCGCATATTTATGATGTCGAAAATTTAACATTATCACAATCATATAACCAGGTCGAACGTCATGATTATGAAGTAGCAGATTATGTAGATGAGCAATCAAATACAGCGGTAAATTATGCTTATACTTTTCAGCCAAAAGAAGTAGTTCCTTTCAAGCAAACCAAATTCATGAAAAAAAGTGAGTATTGGAAATTGTTAAGTGATTTCAATTTTAATTATTTACCATCTAATATTTCATTTAATACCAATATTTTAAGACAAAGTAACCGTCAGCAATATAGAGAAGTAGAAGTTCAGGGAATTGGACTTGATCCTTTGTACAGACGAAATTTTGCCTTTAATTATCAATACGGATTTGGATATAATTTGACAAAATCATTAAAATTAAATTATACAGCAGCTTCAAATAATATCGTAAGAAACTTTTTGAATGATGATAATACACCAAAAGAAGATTTTAATATTTGGGATGATTACTTAGATATAGGAACACCAAATCAACATGTACAGCAATTAGTGTTGAATTATGATATTCCAATCAATAAAATTCCGGTTTTTAGTTTTGTAAAAGCTTCTTATTCTTATACGGCTGATTATAACTGGCAACGTTCCTCGACTGCATTTTCTGAATATATTGATCCGGACGGAAATCAATTTGATTTAGGAAATACGATTCAGAATGCGAATTCAAATACATTGACAACTACTTTTACGATGAATACATTGTATAAGTATTTAGGATTAACACCCGGATCAAAAACGGCAGCAAAACCTAAAGCGTCAGCACCGCCAAAACCGGGAGAGAAAATTGTAAATACGGCAAAACCGGTTACAAGCAGCAATCCGTTTTATGATGGTATGATAGGTATTTTGACTAGTGTAAAAAATATTCAGGTTAACTATACTAAAAATAGCGGAACCGTTTTACCGGGATATACACCGGGAGTTGGATTCTTAGGATCGTCAAGACCTACTTTAGGATTTATTTTTGGAAGTCAGGATGATGTACGTTATGAAGCAGCAAAAAGAGGCTGGCTTACAGATTATCAGGATTTCAACCAGAATTTTACACAAGTAACCAATAAGCTTTTAAAAATTACGGCTAATATTGATTTATTGCCGGACTTAAAAGTTGACTTGACAATGGATCGCGCTTACTCTGAAAATTCATCAGAACAATATAGTGTGGTAAATGGAGAATATATGCCTTTATCGCCTTACACATACGGAATGTTCTCGATCTCGACAGTGTTGATTAAGACTGCTTTTTCGACTAGTAGCGAAACCGAATCTGCTGCGTTTGATGATTTTAGAAATAACCGTTTGGTTATTGCAGATCGTCTTGCAACAGATCATTATGGAGCAGGTGCACCGATTCCTAGATATGGAGATGCAAACAATCCTATTCCGGCAGAAACAGATCCTAATTACAAAGTGTATGTTGCCAATCAGGGATATCCAATAGGATATACAAAAAGTAATCAGGCTGTTTTATTACCTGCATTTCTTGCCGCTTATTCAGGAAGTAATGCATCAGGAAGTTCGACAGATATTTTTAGAAGTTTCCCAATTCCAAACTGGAGTGTAAAATACAACGGTTTGATGCGTTATAAATATTTCAAAGATAAATTCAAACGTTTCTCATTACAGCATAATTACAGAGCGTCTTATACGATAAATCAATTTAGATCTAATTTTGATTATCTGGAAACGCCAAACGGACAAGACGTGAATACCAATTTCTTTAATAAAACGATCATGTCAAATGTCAATTTAGTAGAGCAGTTTAGTCCGCTTGTACGAGTAGATTTTGAATTGAAAAGTTCATTAAGGATACTTACGGAAGTTAAAAAAGACAGAGCATTATCAATGAGTTTTGATAATAATTTATTGACAGAGGTAAAAGGAATGGAGTATATCGTAGGATTAGGATATCGTTTTAAAGATGTTATTTTCTCGTCAAGACTTGCTGACAGTCCAACCGGAATTATTAAAAGTGATATTAATATTAAGGCTGATTTCTCTCTTAGAAATAATGAGACATTAGTACGTTATTTAGATTATGATAACAACCAGTTAGCGGCAGGACAAAATATCTGGTCATTAAAAGTAACCGCTGATTATTCGTTTAGTAAAAATCTTACGGCTATATTTTATTACGATCATTCGTTTTCGAAAGCTGTAATTTCAACGTCATTTCCTTTAACGAATATCAGGTCAGGGTTCACATTGCGATATAATTTCGGAAATTAATTTTTTTAGATTCTAAACAGGATTTCATTAGAAGATTATTACATTTGTGACTTAATTATTAAAATATCAATTTTCAAACATAGTATTATGAGCATACCAGCAAATTTAAAGTACACAAAAGATCACGAATGGGTTAGCATCGAAGGAGATGTTGCAACTGTAGGAATTACTCATTTTGCACAAAAAGAGTTAGGGGATATCGTGTATGTTGAAGTAGAAACTTTAGATCAGACACTTGATAAAGATGAGGTTTTTGGAACAGTAGAAGCTGTAAAAACAGTATCAGATTTGTTCTTGCCTCTAACAGGAGAAATTATTGCTTTTAATGACAGTCTGGAAAGTGCACCTGAAACAGTTAACTCTGATCCTTACGGAGCTGGATGGATGATTAAAATAAAAATTGCAAATACATCAGAAATAGATTCATTATTGTCTGACGAAGCTTATAAACAACTTATCGGTGCCTAAACAATTATTACTGCTCTGGGCGATAGTATGCTCAGGTGTTATTACTTACTTTTGTTTGACGGATTCAAGTAATATTCCTGCTGTAAGTTTTCCAAGTATAGATAAGATTGTACATTTTTGTTTCCATTTTGGATTTACAATTTCCTGGATTTTGTTTTTCAAAAAAGAGCTTAAAGGCAAAGCGCCTGATGATTATAAAGCATACCTTATTTCGTTTATATTTTCTGTTTTTTTTGGAATCACAATCGAAATTTTACAAAGTGTTTTAACAACCACAAGAGCGTCTGACGTGACTGATGTTTTAGCAAATGCAATAGGAGCTTTAATAGGTATCTTTACTGCAATGGCTTTTAAAAAGCAAATCGATAAAATATAAGAATATAATTACCCACTTCGGTGGGTTTTTTGTTGCCAAAAAATCAAGCTTTAAAAAGTGTGTTTTTTTCTGAATATAAAATGTATTTTTGTCCCAATTCTATACAATTATGAATGTTAAGCAATATTTAGATTCGACCTATTTAAAAACTGCCTCTCAAGCCGGACTTTCGGAAGCAGAGAATAATAGTGTAGTAAAAAAGGCCATCGAAGAAGCAATTCTTGAAGGCTTTAAACTTATTATGATTAGGCCGGAACATGTTGCATTAGCCAAAGAAATGATTTTAAAAGCCAATTCGACTTTACTTGTTGGTACCGTAATTGATTTTCCTGAAGGAAAAGAAAGTTTAGAAACGAAGATTAAAGAAGCGAATAAAGCAATCGAAGACGGAGCAGACGATCTGGATTTTGTTTGTAATTACGAAGCTTTCAAAAATGGAGATGTTGCCTTAGTCAAACAAGAAATTTTAATAGGATCCCAAATTGCTTTAGCAAATAATAAAACGGTAAAATGGATTATTGAAGTTGCGGCTTTAACAGATAAAGAAATTATCCAGCTTTCGGTTTTGATAAAAAATGTTGTAATATCTCATTTTAAAGAAGATGATTATAGTTCTGTTTTTGTGAAATCATCAACAGGTTTTTATAAAACTGAAGATGATTTGCCAAACGGCGCAACTATACCAACTATTATAATGATGCTCGAAAATGCATCGCCTTTGCCAATAAAAGCTGCCGGAGGAGTTCGGTCTTATGAAGATGCAATAGAAATGATTCGTTTAGGTGTTAAACGCATCGGAACTTCGGCTGCAAAATCAATCGCAAACGGAGAAAATACCACAAATCAATATTAAATGAAAACCTACATTTACGTGAATAAGATTTTTCTATCTTTTATTTTTACACTATCAGCCGTATGCGTTTTTTCGCAAGAAACAAATAGTTCCGTTAAACCGGGTTTTACATCAGAACAATTTCCTGTTTTTCCGACTTGCGAAAATCTGCAATCAAAAAAATTAGAAGATTGTTTTTATAAAGAAGTTCAGGATTTTGTTTTTAACAATTTTGAAGTTACTGAAAATTTAAAACAATCGAATTATAAAGGCGAAGTAAAAGTACTTTTTGAAGTAGATGTAAATGGAGAATTTAAAGTCATTTATGTAAATGCTGCAAACGATGCATTATCAGAAGAAGCAAAACGAGTTTTTGGAAAATTCCCTAAAATAAAACCATCTACTTACAACGGAAAGCCTACATATTCAAAATACACGATTTCAATTGATATTCCATTAAAAAGCGCAGATCAAATTGCCGCAGAAGCACTGGCTGCAGCTCAAATTCTAAAACCAGCTGAAAAGCCAATGACAGAACTGGATAGTATTGTGTATAAAAAATATAATAATCCGGAATTTGACAGTCATTTAAATATTCCATTTTCACATAGTTACTATGCCCAGTTTGATGGCGCAATGAATCAGGTTGGAAGTAATAATCATACTGCTTCTAAGCCATATACATATGCCGAAGTTTCAAAATACTACAATTTAAAAGAAGTAAATCAATCGCTTAAAAAAGATGTTTCGACCTGGCTGGGAAGAAAATTCTGGAACGAAAATCTGGTTCAGATTCAGGGAGAAGATTACTGGCTGGCATTAAATCCTATTCTTGATTTACAAATGGGTAAAGCCTCAGATCTTGATGCTTCATATACTTATGTAAATACACGTGCCTTAAATTTTAGAGGAGGTTTAGGTAAGAATCTTAATTTTACAACTACCGTTTTTGAAAGTCAGGGACGATTTGCAGGTTATTTTAATGATTATGCCGAAACATTAAAACCTTCAGGAGGAAATCCTGCCATTATTCCGGGAATGGGAATTGCAAAAAGATTTAAAACAGATGCCTACGATTTTCCTTTGGCTGAAGCAAATATTACATATGTGCCAAGTAAGTTTTTTGACTTTCAGCTAGGTTACGGAAGAAATTTTATTGGTGATGGATATCGTTCCTTACTTGAAAGTGACGGAGCAAGTCCTTATCCTTATTTTAAAATTAATACCACTTTTTGGAAAATAAAATATACCAATACTTATATGTGGCTTAAGGATGTTCGTCCTGACGTTACTTTAGAGCGAACATATGCTACAAAGTTTATGGCAAATCATTACTTAAGCTGGAATGTGTCGAACAAACTGAATTTAGGATTTTTTGAATCAGTAGTCTGGACAGATACCAATAATAGAGGTTTTGATATCAATTTTGTAAACCCAATTATTTTTTATCGTTCCGTAGAATTTTCATCATCATCAAAAAGCGGAAATGCCCTTTTAGGAATGTCCGGAAAATACAAATGGAACAACAATGTTAATTTATACGCTCAGTTTTTACTAGATGAATTTTCGATAGGAGATATGGCAGGTGGAGAAAATAGCTGGAAAAACAAATTTGGATATCAATTAGGGGCTAAATACTTCAATGCTTTTAAAGTAAAAGATTTATTACTACAATTAGAGTACAACCATGTTCGTCCGTATGTTTATTCACACAGTGCTATTATTACGAATTACGGTCATAACAATCAAAGTATTGGACATCAATGGGGAGGTAATTTTGAAGAACTTGTTGCGATTGCCCGATACCATAAAGGACGTTATTATGCCGATGCGAAATTTACGGTTGGTAAACGAGGTCTGGATTTTGATACTGCAGAGGATAGTTACAACTACGGAGGTAATATCTATAAGAGCTATGATGTAGATCGACCTTATGATACCGGTGTAAAAGTGGGTCAGGGAAATAAAACGAACATTTTTATAGCAGATATTCAGGGAGGTTATTTGATCAACCCAATGACTAATCTGAAATTTTTTGGAAGTTTTCTTTATAGAAATTTTGATCCAACACAAGAAACAGCAACTACTTTTAAGCAAAGTACAACCTGGTTCACTATCGGATTGCGTTCAGATATCTTTAATTGGTATTTCGATTACTAGTCTTTTTAATAAGATTTTTCGAAATAATAGTGTTAAAGATTTGCAAGTCCTTATTTTGTAAAGGTTTTATTGAAAAAAATCTAATTTTATAGGTCCGTATTCTACAATCTAATTTGTACATTTGCACCACTCAAAAAAAACATACAAAATAATACTGTATTGAACGCTACTAAAAATACATTTTCAATAAAATCAATATTTAACGATTTCAAAGAGATTACAAAGGCTGGTTTAGCAATCAGTGTATTGTTCTCTTCGATTGCGGGATATTTATTAGGTGTTAATGATGAGCATCCTTTTAAATGGAGTGTTTTATTGATTTTGATGATTGGTGGGTATTGTATGGTTGGCGCTTCAAACGCTTTTAATCAGGTAATAGAAAAAGATATCGATTCATTAATGGATCGTACTAAAAACCGTCCGGTTCCTTCAGGGCGTATGTCACCAAAAATGGCATTGTTTGTAGCAAGTTTGCTAACTATTATTGGTATTGCATTGTTGTATACGATTAATGCAAAGTCAGCAATGTTTGCCGCAATTTCAATATTTTTATATACAAGTGTTTATACACCTTTAAAAACAGTAACTTCGTTATCGGTTTTTGTTGGCGCTTTTCCGGGTGCAATTCCTTTTATGTTAGGTTGGGTTGCAGCAACAGGAGAATTTGGTATCGAGGCAGGAACACTTTTTCTAATTCAGTTTTTCTGGCAGTTTCCACATTTTTGGGCGATTGGCTGGTTTTTATATGAAGACTATGAAAAAGCAGGGATCTTTATGTTGCCTACAGGAAAAAAAGACAGAAAAACTGCTTTGCAGATTATTTTATATACAGTTTGGCTTATAATAGCATCATTACTTCCTTGTTTAGGATTTACAGGACAATTATTTATTACGCCAATTGCGGCTGTAATAGTGTTCTTGTTAGGATTGTGGATGTTGTTTTATGCCGTGCGTTTGTATCAGTTACGAACTCCTAAAGCGGCAAGAACATTAATGCTGGTAAGCGTTTCGTATATTTCGTTACTGCAAATAGTATTTATAGTAGATAAATTTTTAAGATAGTTATGGAAATGACAATGACAATGACAACAGATGAAGAGCAATTAAGAAAAGCGAAGTCAGCAAAACTGATTTTGTTGTTCGCAATGGTAAGTATGACCATGATGTTTGCGGGTCTTACAAGCGCATTTGTAGTAAGTAAATCAAGAGCAGACTGGTTGAAGAATTTCGAGTTACCAACTGCATTTTATTATAGTACAGCAGTTATTATTGGTTGCAGTGTTACTTTTTATCTGGCAAAAAAAGCCATTCAAAAAGATAATAGAAGTGCAACGACAGCATTACTTTTAGGAACATTGGCTTTAGGGATTTTATTTGTGGTTTTGCAATTTGTAGGTTTTGGACAAATCGTAAAAAGCGGTTATTATTTTACGGGAGAAGGTAGTTCTATTACTACAACTTTTCTTTATGTAGTTACTGTTACGCACTTATTACACTTGGCTGGAGGTTTGATTTCACTTTTAATTATAATTTATAATCATTTTAAACAAAAATACAATTCGACTCAAACTCTTGGTATAGAACTAGGTGCGATGTATTGGCACTTTTTGGATTTATTATGGGTATATTTATTTTTATTTTTATATTTCTTTAAATAAGAAAAAAACGTAAATTTGGGAACTTTTTAACGAATATCTTTTATGGAAGCGACAGTTACTACTGCAAACAACGAAAAAACTTGGGGAGGCGGACATGAGATCCAGCCATTAGGAGCAAGTTATGGTAAAATGATGATGTGGTTTTTTATCGTATCAGATGCCTTGACATTCTCTGGATTTCTGGCGGCTTATGGTTTTTCTAGATTTAAATTTATTGAAACTTGGCCATTGGCTGATGAAGTGTTTACTCACTTCCCATTTATGCACGGTGTTTCGGCTCCAATGTATTATGTAGCCTTAATGACTTTTATTTTGATTTTCTCATCTGTAACAATGGTTTTGGCTGTTGATGCAGGTCACCAATTGAAAAAAACGAAAGTTGCAATCTATATGTTCTTAACTATTATTGGAGGTTTTATTTTCGTAGGCTCTCAAGCCTGGGAATGGAAAAACTTCATTAAAGGAGAATATGGTGCTGTTGAAACAGTAGGCGGAAGTTTACTACAGTTTGTTGATAAAGATGGTAAAAGAGTTGCTCTTGAAGAGTTTGCTGTAAAATTACCAAATCAACCGGAACAACTTAGCAGAGCAAAAGCAAAATGGTTTATGGAAAGTGCAGAAACATTGCCTACTTATTCAGTAGCTGATGTTCAGGCAGGTTTTAAAGCGCATCCTGAATTATTAATAAGAACAGAGCATCTTACAGCAGAAAAGAAAAAAACAGTTTTGTCAAGAGCAGAATCTGAAGCTCGTTTGAGCCAGGCAAAATATGTTGTAGAAGGTGCTAACTTAATAAGAAATGAATACGGAAGTAAATTATTTGCTGATTTCTTTTTCTTTATTACAGGATTCCACGGATTCCACGTATTTTCTGGAGTAATCATTAATATCATTATTTTCTTTAATGTATTATTAGGTACTTACGAAAAGAGAAGAAGCTACGAAATGGTAGAGAAAGTTGGTTTATACTGGCACTTTGTCGATTTAGTTTGGGTATTTGTATTCACAGTTTTCTACTTAGTTTAATTTTAGATTTTAATTATTATGTCACACGAACACGTATCAAATACAAAAAGAATCTGGTTTGTTTTTGCATTATTATCAGCAGTAACTACAGTAGAAGTTATCCTGGGAATTATAAAACCAGCATCATTAGAATTTAATCATTTTGTAGGTTTGAATTTGTTGAACTGGATATTTTATATCCTGACAATATTCAAAGCATATTATATAGTATGGGCATTTATGCACATGGAAGGTGAAAAAAGCAGCCTTAGATGGTCAGTTGTTTCACCAGTTATTTTCCTAGTTTTATATTTATTGTTTATTCTGCTAACAGAAGGACATTATATTTATGGGGTTTTTAAAGATTCTACTATTAAATGGAATTTTTAACATGATATTAATTCGAAAAGAGTCCCGATAACATCGGGATTTTTTTATTTTTGTACCTCAATAACTTCCGGTAATAAAATGAAAAAAAATATAGTTCTCTTTGTACTTTTTGTTTTGCCAATTGTAGCCTATTTGTTTTTTGCTTCTGGTGTAAATAGCTTTACTAAACTTCCAACAATAACTCCTAAAATTGCCGACTTTGGTAATTGGAAATCCCTTAAAGGAGAAAAAGTAACCCTAAATAATAAAATTACAATTCTTGGTTTTTCAGGAACCGAGATTTTAAAAAACAGAGGTAATTTCTTCAATCTAAACGAAAAAATTTATCAGCGTTACAACGGTTTCAAAGATTTGCAATTTGTAGTTATCTGTCCATTAGGAACAGAGAAAGATGCAGAGAAAATTGTAGAATCATTAGGTGCCTTTACAGATGTTTCCGGATGGCATTTTATTTTTGCTTCGCCTGATGATATTAAAGTTTATTACAATCAATTGAATCTTCAAGGAAAATTAGACCAGAACCTTGGCACTTCTAATGTTTATATTGTAGACAAGGAACGCAATCTAAGAGGCAGAAAAGATAAAGAAGAATATAAAGAAGGGTATAATACTTTTCATCCTTCTGAGTTGAGTAACGAAATGCTCGATGATTTTAAAATCATATTATACGAATATCGTGCAGCCCTGAAAAAGAACCACAACGCAACAAAAGAACTTTAATCTTTATATCATGTTTAAAAATAAATCATATATCGGAATTTCGTTTATAATTTTAATTTTTGGAATTTATGCCGTACCTAAAATTATTGACAGAATAACAAATGGCGAAGTTGTAAAAGGAAATCGTTTGGATAATGTAGGATTGAAGGGT
Source organism: Flavobacterium sp. Leaf82 (assembly GCF_001422725.1). Lineage (GTDB taxonomy): Bacteria > Bacteroidota > Bacteroidia > Flavobacteriales > Flavobacteriaceae > Flavobacterium. The sequence continues at coordinate 793,009 of NZ_LMMA01000001.1, forward strand.
TCTAAGTCTGATGCGAAACTTATGACAATAGGACCTGCACCTAAATTTGATTTAACAAATCAGGATAATATTAAAGTTTCAAATGAAACCTATAAAGGAAAAGTATATGTTTTAGAATTTTTCTTTACAACATGTCCGTCAATTTGTCCTAAGATGAATTTAAGCATGTTAGAAATTGAAAAAACATTTTTTGGAAATCCAAATTTTGGGATCGTTTCCATTACTATCGATCCTAAACATGATACATCGCAAGTTTTAAAAGATCATGCTAAGTTATTAGGCGTAAAGTCTTCTAACTGGAATTTCCTGACAGGTGATAAAGCTACCATTATGGACTTATCAAATAAGGGTTTTAATCTTTATGCTGGCGAGAATGATAAAGTAAGTGGTGGTTTTGAGCATTCAGGTTTATTTGCCTTGATTGACAAAGATGGAAATATTCGTTGCAGAAAAGATGAATTTGGGAATCCAAACATCTACTATGACGGATTAGATAAAAAAGGAGTTAGAGATATTCAAGAGGATATTAAAATATTATTAGAAGAATAAAAATGGAAGATCATTCATTAGAAAAAAAATACAGCAAACTTATTGTTGCAGTTTCAATCATTATTCCGGTTGTAGTAGCCATTTTATTTGGAGTTAAATTAAAAGATTTTGGTTTTAATGTAGAGCCGCTTTCATTTCTTCCTCCTATTTATGCTACCACAAATGGTATTACGGCAATTGTTTTAGTTTGGGCTGTAATTGCTATTAAAAACGGAAAACAAAAACTCCACGAGCGTTTAATGACTTTTGCCATCGCGCTTTCGGTTGCTTTTTTAGTGATGTACGTGGCGTATCATATGACAGCAGATTCTACTAAATTTGGTGGAGAAGGAGTAATACGATATATTTATTTCTTTATTTTAGTAACTCATATCTTATTGTCTATTGCGATTATTCCGTTAGTATTAATAACATATGTAAGAGCTCTGGCACAACGTTTTGACAGACATAGAAAAATAGCAAAAATAACATTTCCGCTTTGGCTTTATGTTGCCGTAACCGGTGTAGTGGTTTACTTAATGATTTCTCCTTATTATGTTTAAAATGGAAAATAGAATAAAGAATAATACAGAATACAGAATACAGAATATTGAAAATAGAGAAGATAATGCGGGGAAAAGTTTTTCAGCTAAATATGTATTTCTATTTTCTATTCTCTTTTCTCTTTTCTCTTCTCTCGCAGCTAATGCCCAATGTGCGATGTGTCGCGCTGCACTTGCAGGAGATTCGAATGTAAAAAAAGCCGAAGCTGTAAATAACGGGATAGTTTATTTGATGGTGATTCCTTATTTACTCGTTGCCATAATTGGTTTTCTGATTTACAGAATGTACCAATCAAAAAAGAAAAAAGCAGAATAATTATATTCTGCTTTTTTTTTTGTTATTTCAGTCCGTCAACCGAGACATTTACCGTTCCGTTTATCTTTATAAACGCGATAATAGCCTGATTGGTCAACTGGATTTTGTCAAACTGAATATCTTCCATTTTTCCATTTACAAAAACGCCAGGCAGTGGAGAATAGTTTTTAAGATAAGCAGCCATACTTTTTTTGCCTTCTTCTAAGTTAGGCTGAATAGAATAACGGCAGCTTTCTTCCATTTTTCTTAATACATAACCCTGACCCAGCCAGCTTGCTGTTCTCATAAGCTTGCTTTTTGTATCTAAAACATAATCGAGTTTCTCAAAATAAATCTCTTTTGTTTGAGGATTATATTGCGGAAATCCGTTTAAGTAAAGCGTTCCGTTTATAGAACCTAAAACGTCAAGGGCAATAACCATTTTTCCGTTTTTGTGCCAAATAGAAACATTTTTTACCGTTATTTTTTTACTTCCTGAACCAAACTCTTGTCCTGCAAAATTTTGGGTCATGATTTTTGAAGCATCAATGTAAGTTGAAATTGCTGCAATATTAGCTGATATTTGATTCGGAATTTTTGCTACCGGTTTCAAGACAATTTTACTGGCATTGAATTTTGATTCCGGTTTTTTCCCCACAATAGTTTCCATATTACATTTCATTCCCATGTCTAACAAAAACAAATCGTTCTTGAGTTTTGCATTTGTAGAATAGACTTCGACAGGCACGATTCTTAACCAGCTTTCATAAGTATCACTCATCTGGAATGGGGTACATATTTTTTCTAATGCTGATAAAACGTTCGGTTTAAAATCCATTGATTTTTCGATTGCTTCGTCTATTTTCTTTTCAATTTTAGATTTAAAAATAGAAATTGCCGGATTTACTAAATAAGTTATCGGCATACTTTTTCCAAATACAAGCATTGTAGGACTTTCATTCCAGTCTAATGATTTGAATTCGGTTTTAGTATTAAGTTTCCAGTTGTTCAAAGCTACTTCGCTTGATAAAGTAATTACACCATTTAAATTAAATTCTCTGACATCGTAAAGGTCAACGCCAAGTTTTTTGGTACCAATACGGTATTTTACTGTAGCTTTTAGCGGTAAAATTGTTTTTATCTTTTTATCCGGATTTGCAGGATCATTTTGGATTTTAATAGGAGCCTGTTTCCAGATTTTCATCTCGATATCATCATCTTCAATATTATTATCTTCATAAATCAAACCATTCAATAAAGAGTTTGTTTGGTTTTGAATGTCACTAAGTTTTACCGTTATGGGTAAATTGATAAAAGATGGATTTGCGTCATAAACCAGCGGACTTGCATCGTCTGGTTCCGGTTTTAAAGTTTCTAATTTTTGAGATGTAGAACAGCTTGTAAGCAACGTAACCGCGGTAAATAGAGAGAGAATTGAAAAAAACTTCATCGTTAAGATTTTTTTAGTGATGCAAAATTAAGAAAACAATTATATTATCTTAAAAAAGTGTAACAATTGATAGTGAATTGAGTCTTATTGTAATAAGGTAACAGAATTATTAACGTTTTTTTACCATAAATTACTTATAAAAAATATTATTATTGTTTTAAAATTTAACAGTACGATGATCGAAATCAAAGATTTACATAAATCCTATAAAATGGGAAGTTCAGAATTACATGTGTTAAAAGGAATTAATTTTAATATTGAAGAAGGTGAATTGGTTGCCATTATGGGATCATCAGGATCTGGTAAATCTACGCTTTTAAATATTCTGGGAATCCTTGATGAAGCAGATTCGGGTAGTTATATTTTAGATAAAACTCCAATTAAAAATTTAAACGAAACGATAGCTTCAAGATATCGAAATAAATTTTTGGGATTTGTATTTCAATCTTTCAATTTAATAAACTATAAAACGGCACTTGATAATGTTGCAATGCCTTTATATTATCAGGGTATAAAGAGAAAAGAGCGTTATGAAATTGCTATGAAATATTTAGAAAAAGTAGGTTTGAGTTCGCATTCACACCATTTGCCTAATGAACTTTCAGGAGGTCAGAAACAACGTGTTGCAATTGCCCGTGCATTAGCTTCAAACCCTAAAGTTTTACTGGCAGATGAGCCAACTGGTGCTTTGGATACTAAAACTTCCTATGAAGTTATGGAACTTATCCAGGGAATTAACGATGAAGGAAAAACCATTTTAATCGTTACCCATGAACCCGATATTGCCGCAATGTGCAAAAGAAATGTGGTCCTGAAAGACGGATTAATTATAGATGATAAATTAGTAGAACAAGTTAGAGCTTCATCTTATGTTTAATATTGAACGTTGGCAGGAAATATTCGAAGCAATTTCTAAAAACCGACTAAGAACATTTCTTACCGGAATTTCTGTGGCTTCTGGTATTTTTATTTTGGTGATTCTGCTTGGAGCGGGAAAAGGACTTCAGAACGGAATTCAGAAACAATTTGAAAATGATGCTGTAGGAATTATTGAAATTTGGTCAAATACAACCACAAAAGAATATAAAGGATTGAATCCGGGAAGACAAATCCAGTTGCGAAACAGCGATTATGATCTTCCGGTAATGAAGTTTGATGATCAAATCGATAAAAAATCAGCTACGAATATCACGCGTGGTGTAATCGTAACCTACGGAAAAGAATCTGGAAACTATCAATACAGAGGCGTAAATCCGGATTACTTAGACATAGAAAACGGAACTATAATTCAGGGAAGATTTTTAAACGATAATGATTTAAAAAACAATGAAAAAGTGACTGCAATTGGTTTAAAACTTAAGCAGGATATCTTTAAGGAAGAAGACGCTATTGGGAAAGAAATTTCAGTAAATGGTATTAATTTTAAAGTAATTGGAGTCTTTACAGATCCATCAGGCGAGAGAGAAGAGACACGATTGTATATGCCTATGACTACTATTCAGCGTGCTTTTGGAGGTGGAGATAAAATTACAGGGATGATGTTCGTTTTAAATAAAAAAGCAGATTATGACGAAGCATTAGCACAATCGAAGCAATTTACAAATGATGTCAGGGAGTTATTGAAAAGTAAAAACATTATTGCTCCGGACGATGAAAGCGCAATTGGAATTTATAATTCTGTACAAGAAGCAAAACAGTATTATGACTTAAATCTCTATATCAAATTATTTTTCTGGTGGGTTGGTATTTGTACCATTATTGCCGGAGTTGTTGGAGTAAGTAATATCATGCTTATTATAGTTAAAGAACGAACTAAAGAAATTGGAATTAGAAAAGCTTTAGGAGCTTCGCCTTTTTCTATCATTTCGATGATACTTCATGAATCCATATTTATTACGACTATTGCTGGTTTTGTGGGATTACTGGCGAGTTTGTTATTGCTGGAATTTGTTGGACCAATGGTTCAGAGTGAATATTTTAGAAATCCCGAGGTTGATTTTAGTGTGGCTTTGACAACACTTGTTTTACTGGTGTTTGCAGGCGCATTGGCAGGATTTTTTCCGGCATATCGAGCAGCCAAAATTAGACCTATTGTAGCACTTAGAGACGAATAATTATGTTTAAGAAAGATAATTGGGATGAGATTTTACAGGCTTTGACAGCCAACGTTTTTAGAACTGTTTTAACGGCATTTGGTGTATTTTGGGGAATATTTATTCTGGTAATATTACTGGCTGCAGGAAATGGTTTAGAGAACGGGGTAAAAAAAGATTTTGACGGAATAGCCACAAACACGATGTTTATGTGGAGTCAGACGACTTCAAAAGCTTATAAAGGTTTGCCTAAAGTACGAAAATATGATTTTAGAAATAGTGATGTTGCAGCATTAAGAGCAGCTTTGCCGGATTTGTTATATGTGTCGCCACGTAATCAATTAGGGGATTTTAACGGAACAAACAATGTGGTGCGCGGTACAAAAACGTCGGCATTTACCATTTATGGAGATTATCCTGAGTTGATCAAACAACAACCAATGGATATTATAAAAGGACGTTTTATAAACCAACAGGATATTCAGGAAAGACGAAAAATAGCCGTAATAGGTAAAGGTGTTATTACTGAATTATACGGAAAAGAAGAAGAAGCTGTGGGAACTTACATAAAAGTTAACGGAATCAATTTTATGGTAGTTGGGGTTTACAATTCAAAAAGAACCGGTGGAAATGCAGAACAGGAACAAAAAAATATTTTTTTACCCTTTACTACTTTTCAGCAAGCTTTTAATTATGGTGATAAAGTGGGCTGGATGGCGATTACATCAAGAGATGAAGTTTCTATTACGGATTTAAAACCAAAGATTTTAGAACAGATAAAAATCCTGCATTCCATTAACCCAAAGGATGATCGTGCTGTGGGAAACTTTGATTTGTATGAACAATATAATAAAGTACAAAGTTTGTTTAATATATTAAAAATCATCGCTTATTTTGTAGGAACTTTGGTCTTGATTTCAGGAGTTATCGGAATCTCAAATATTATGCTGATTGTGGTCAAAGAACGAACAAAAGAAATAGGGATTCGCAGAGCTTTAGGAGCAACGCCGGGAGCGATTCGCGGTCAGATTTTATCTGAGTCTATATTTTTGACTATTATTTCAGGAATGTTGGGTATTGCTGTGGCAACCGGAGTTATAGCGATTTTAAATATGGTATTAGATTCTATGCCGCCAGATAGTAATATGATGTTTGCCAACCCAAGCGTAGATTTAAGAGTTGTATTTGTTGCCTTAATAATATTAGTAGGATCAGGTTTGCTGGCAGGATTTATACCAGCGCAAACCGCAATTAATGTAAAGCCTGTAGATGCTTTAAGAACAGAATAAATTATCAATCAAAAATAATCGATTAAACCAATAACAAAATGAAAAAAGGAATAACCGTAACCATTTTAATCTTTATTGCTATAGTTTTCTTTGGCGCACTATATTATTTGTATGCCAAAAATCAGGAATCTCCAATTGTGTTTAAAACTGAAAAAGCAGAGATTAAAACAATCGTAAAAACTACAATTGCAACTGGTAACATTCAACCTGATGAAGAGGTCTTAATCAAACCTAATATCTCAGGAATTATTGAACAAGTGTATATCAAAGCAGGAGAGAGAATCAAGGCTGGAGATATGATTGCCAAAATTAGAGTTGTAGCGAATGTGTCGAATGTAAGCAGCACTCAAAATCAGGTGCAAACTGCTAAAATTGCTTTGGATAATCAGGAAAAAATCTATAAAAGACAAAAAACTTTGTTTGATAAAGATGTAATTTCTGCTAATGATTTTGATGCAGCGCAATTAGCGTATACACAAGCGAAACAAAACTATCAGGCCGCTAAACAAAGTTTAGATATCGTAAAAACAGGAACAACAACTTCTTTAGGAAATTATGCTAATACTTTAATTCGTTCAACGGTAAACGGAATGGTTTTGGCGGTTCCGGTAAAAGTAGGAAATCAGGTTATAGAAAGTAATAACTTTAATGAAGGAACTACAATTGCAAGTGTTGCAGACATTGGAAGAATGATTTTTATTGGAAAAATTGACGAATCTGAAGTTGGAAAAGTAAAAGAAAGAATGCCAATCGAGATTACAGTTGGAGCAATCGAAAACAAAAAATTCAATGCTGTTTTAACAGATATCGCCCCAAAAGGAGTTGTAGAAAATGGTGCTATTCAGTTTGAAATTAAGGCTTCTCTTGAAAATAAAGATGCAACATTTATCAGAGCCGGCTTAAGTGCAAATGCTTCTATTATTTTAGAAAAAGCAGAAAAAACTTTAGCCATTAAAGAATCATTAGTTCAATTTGACAAAAAAACTCAAAAACCATATATTGAAGTAGAAACTGCTCCTCAAAAATTCGAAAGAAGAGATTTAGTTTTAGGAGTTAGTGACGGAATTTATGTTCAGGTTAAAAGTGGAGTAAAAGATTCTGATAAAATTAAGATCTGGAATCAGGGTTTGATCAATGAAGGAGAAAAAAAATAATTTGAAAGTATAAAGAGTTTTTGAGGTTTAAAAATTGTTAAATTTGCGTAGCATCTTGCTATGCTTTCATTCAAAATATATGAAAATAAATAAATATAATAGTCTTGTTTTAGCCCTGTTATTCGGATTTGGTCTATCATCGCAGGCACAATCAAAACAATGGACATTAGAAGAATGCGTGCGTTATGCATTAGATAATAATATCACAATAAAATTATCAGAGCTGGATGTAAAAAATGCTGCAATTGATAAAAAAGGAGCATTAGGAAGTTATCTTCCAACAGTAAATGGTACCGCTTCTCACTCCTGGAATATTGGTTTGAACGTTAACCCGGTGACCAATATTGCAACTACCCAAACAACACAATATTCTTCTTTAGGAGTTAATGCAGGTGTTGATATTTACAAAGGTCTGCAAAATCAAAATACTTATAGAAGAGCAAAACTTTCTATTATAGCATCGCAATATCAGCTTTTGAAAATGCAGGAAGATATTTCACTGAATGTAGCAAATGCATTTTTGGAAATTCTTTTCAATAAAGAAAATTTAAAAGTAAAGAAAGAGCAATTATCTATTGATCAAAAACGTTTGGCGCGTTCAGAAGAAATGGTAAATGCGGGAACAATTCCGCGTGGCGATTTGTATGATTTAAAGGCTACTGAAGCAACAGATCAACAGGCGATTATTGTTGCCGAAAATAGTTTGCTAATTTCTAAATTAAGTCTGGCGCAGCTTTTACAATTAAAAGAGTTTGCAGATTTTGATGTTATAGATGATACAAATGCAAAAGATGAGAATAATATCATGGCGCAAACTCCGGTTGATATTTATACGAAAGCCAAAGAAATTAGAACAGAATTAAAACTGGCTCAGACAAATCTTGAAATTGCAGAAAAAAGTGTTGCGATCGCAAGAGGAGCTTTTCAGCCAACGCTTAGAGGTTTTTACCAATTTAGTACAAGTGCAAGTTATAGTGACAGAATTATTGGAACAGATGGAAATGGAAATCCGGTTTATTCAGGACCACATTCTGTTTTAGATCAGTTTAGCGATAACAAAGGACATAATTTTGGTTTTCAATTAAACGTTCCTATATTTAATGGTTTTTCTGTTCGAAATAATGTAGAGCGTAGTAAGGTAAGTTTAGAGAAATCTAAAATAGATTTAGAACAAAAAAGTTTAGATTTGCAACGTAACGTTTATACTGCTTTTACAGATGCTAAAGGAGCATTAAATGCATATGAATCATCAACGGTAACATTAGAAGCAAGACAACAAGCTTATAATTATGCCAAAGAAAAGTATGATGTAGGTTTAATGAATTCATTTGATTTTACACAGGCTCAAACCTTGTTAACCAATGCACAGTCAGACGTTATCAGAACAAAATACGATTACATTTTTAAAATAAAAATACTTGAATTCTACTTTGGAATTCCAATTGTCCCAATTATCACAAAATAATTTATTATGTCAAAAAAAACAATTTATTTCTTACTTGGCGGTGCAGTAGTTCTTATCGTAGGTTTAATTGCTCTTTCTAAAGCAGGAGTAATAGGAAATAAGGATGAAGGAAAAGAAGTAGAAGTTTCAAAAGTAGTTGCTTCAACAATTGTAGAAACAGTTTCAGCAACAGGTAAAATTCAACCGGAAATCGAAGTAAAACTTTCGTCAATGGTTTCAGGTGAAATTATCGCATTGAATGTCAAAGAAGGTCAGGTTGTTAAAAAAGGAGACTTATTAGTAAAAATAAACCCGGATTTGTATACTTCAGGATTAGACAGATCTGTTGCTAATTTATCCGGAACCAAAGCTAGTTTGACACAATCAGAAGCAAATTATAAAGAAGCAAAAGCAAGTTACGAACGTAATAAAACACTTTATGACAAAGGCGTAATTTCAAAGTCTGACTGGGATAAATCGATTGCTACTTTTGAAGTGGCAAAAGCTACAAAACAAAGCTCTTACTATAATGTTCAAAGTGCATCAGCATCTGTAACCGAAGCTAAAGACAATTTAGGACGTACCTTAATTTATGCGCCGGCAGCCGGAACAATTTCTGTTTTAAATGTAGAGTTAGGAGAACGAGTTCTTGGAACGCAGCAAATGGCAGGAACAGAACTTTTGAGAGTAGCAAACCTTAACAATATGGAAGTTGAAGTTGATGTGAACGAAAATGATATTGTAAAAGTAAAAATTGGTGATGAAGCAAATGTTGAAGTTGATGCGTATTTAAAAAAGAAGTTTAAAGGCACTGTAACCAGTATTTCTAACTCGGCAAGTACAACATTAACCTCAGATCAGGTAACTAATTTTAAAGTTAAAGTTCGTATTCTAAAAGAATCATATCAGGATTTATTAGAAGGTCAGCCAAGTACTTATTCGCCTTTTAGACCAGGAATGACTGCTACTGTCGATATTATTACAAGAACTAAAAGCAATGTTTTGGCAGTGCCAATTAGCTCTGTTGTAGTAAAATCTGATACAACTGCCGTAAAAGATTTTAAAGTTGAAGAACCAAATGATGACAAAAAAACAGCTCCGAAAAGTGATAAAAAATTCGAATGTGTTTTTGTAAAAGTTGGTGATAAAGCTAAAATCAGAATTATTAAAACAGGTATTCAGGACGATACGAATATTGAAGTCCTTTCAGGATTACAAACCGGAGATGTGGTAATTACCGGACCTTATACAACGGTTTCCAAAGACTTAAATTCCGGCGATAAAGTAAAACTGAAAAAAGCTGATTTACCTAAAAAGTAAATAGATTTTCTTTAAAGATAGTGTCACGCTCAGTCTGACATGAATAATTAATTTTAAAAATAAATACCTTGTCTTTTATCCTTAATATTGAAACTGCTACTAAAAATTGCTCCGTATCCATTGCTAAAAATGGAGAAACAATTGTTTGTAAAGAAATTGCTGAAGAAGGATATTCACATGCCGAAAAGCTGCATGTTTTTATCGAAGAAGTAATAGCCGAAGCAGGATTAAATGTTCAGGATTTAAATGCAGTTGCGGTAAGTCAGGGACCAGGTTCTTATACTGGTTTGCGAATAGGGGTATCAGCAGCAAAAGGGTTGTGTTTTGCCTTAAACATTCCATTAATAGCAATTGATACACTACAAACTTTAGCTTCGCAGGCAAAAGTCTCTGAGGGAAAAATTATCCCAATGCTTGACGCAAGGAGAATGGAAGTTTACAGTGAAGTTTTTAATGCAAAATTAGAAACTGAAAGAGCTATCGAAGCTGAAGTTATAACACAGGATTCATTTGCAGAATATAACGAAACAGTTTATTTTGTTGGTGATTGTGCAGGGAAATGCAAACCGGTTTTAACAAAGGAAAACTTTGTGTTTTTAGAAGAAATCAAATTTCCGTCAGCATCAGCAATGAGTAAGATCAGTTACGATAAATATCAAAAAAGCGACATTGTAGATGTCGCTTATTTTGAACCTTACTATTTAAAAGATTTCATGATGGCACCACCATCAAAAAAACAATAAAACATTTTATTTTTGAAGTGTAAAAGGCTGAATTGAAATTCCTGCTTCATCAAGAGCGATTTTGCAGTTCTCAAGTGTTTCAGAAAAAACAGCTCCATAATTGGCATTTTTTGCCCACGGACGTACGGCAAAATCTATAGAACTTGCTGATAAATTCTTTACAAAAACTTCTGGTGCAGGAGTTTTAAGCACTTTTGGGTTTTTGACTAAAACATCTAAAAGAATCTCTTTTGCTTTCTTAATATCAGAGTCATAAGAAATAGAAAATGTCAAATCAGCTTTTCTTTCTCCTTGCATAGAGTAATTGATTATTGTTCCGTTAGACAAAGCTCCGTTTGGTACAAAAACAGTCTGGTTATTACCCGTAAGCATCTTAGTAACAAAAATCTGAATCTCAACAACAGTTGCAATAACACCTTGCGCCTCGATTGTATCACCAACTTTAAAAGGTTTAAAAACGATAATTAGCATTCCGCCTGCAAAATTAGAAAGCGAACCCTGCAATGATAAACCTACTGCAAGTCCCATTGCTCCCAAAATAGCAACAAATGACGAAGTCTCAATCCCGAGTTTTGAAATAAACGTTACAAATAATAAAATACGTAGTGCCCATATCAGGATGTCCGAGAGAAATTTTGTTAAGGTAGGATCTAAATTTCGTTGAACCATTACTTTTGTAATGACTCTGTTTATTAATCTGATGGCATAAATACCAACAAATAAAATAATAAACGCAGAGACTAATTTAGGTGCATAATCAACTAATACGTCAATAAATTTAGAGACATAATTGCTAATTTGATCTGGATTCATGTTCATGTTTTTTCGAATAAAAAAACCTTCTCAAAGAGAAGGTATATTAGTGGTGCAAATATAGAGATATTTTATTTTTATTAGAAAAAATGTCTTTATTCCTTGTCAGTAACAGGATCGATATTTTTTTGCACTATCGTTTCAGTTTTTTCAGTGGTATCTGTTGTAGTTTCTGAAATAACAGTTTTGGTTTCGCCGGAAACTTCATTTGTTTTTTCTTTTACAGAATCGATTACATCGCTTAATGAATCTGATGCTTTTTCTACATATTCACTCACAATATCTTTTGCTTTATGGGCATATTCTACGGCATTGTCCAATATGGGTTCTGCTGCTTCTTTTGCTTTTGCGATAGTTTCCTCAGCAAAAGTCTCTGCTTTGTCGATGTAAGGAGCAGCTGCTTCTTTAGCCTGTTCAAACTTAACCTCGGCTTCTGTTGCTAAATCTGAAGCAGAATCTTTGGTCTTGCCAAATAAATTCTTGAAAAATGAAGATAATCCCATAGTTTTATATTGATTGGTTTAGAATACAATATTAACTATTTTTATCATATTGCGGCTTAATAATTTATTGAATATTAAGGAGATACGAATAAAATACAGAAAGCGTCTCATTTGAGACGCTTTCTGTATTTTTTAGAACAAAATATTATGCATTTACAGCTTCCACTTTTATTGCTTCGTCATTTAGCATGCTTTTCAGCATATTTTCGATTCCGCTTTTTAAAGTAAAAGTAGACGACGGACAACCGCTGCAAGCACCTTGCAGGATTACTTTAACCGTTTTATCATTCTCGTTATAAGAATCAAAAGCAATGTTTCCGCCATCAGCCGCAACTGCTGGTTTCACATATTCTTCTAATATATTAATAATTTGCTGAGAAGTAACATCTAACTTATCAAATGCTTCATCTTTAGTGATGTCATTTTTTGTAGCAACTTCAATTAAAGTTTCATTTAAAACAGTTCCGCCATTTTCAATAAATTGTTTGATGAAAGTTCGTACTTCAAGGGTAATTTCGTCCCAGTTGTTAACATCATATTTCGTTACCGAAATATAATTTTCATCAATAAAAACTTCTTTTACATAAGGAAATTTAAACAATTCTTTTGCTAATGGAGAAGAAGCAGTCTGGTCAATATTTTTATATTCAACAGCATTTCTCGTCAACATTCTGCTTACAACAAATTTTAAGGCAGAAGGATTTGGAGTTGTTTCTCCGTAAACAGTAATAGGTTGTTTTTTAGGCTGATTTTCATCAACTTTTATTATAACGCCACCTTTGTCAACAAACGATTCAATTTGTTCAGCAACAGCGTCTTTAACATCGTCCCATTCTACAATACTGTATCTTTCGATCGCAATAAAGTTTCCTGAAATGTATACTGTTTTAACAAACGGAAGATAAAATAATTGTTGTGCTAAAGGTGATGATTGTGCTTCGTCAATATTTTTAAATTCAAAATTTTGATTTTGCGTGATGAAATCTTCAAATTCAAACTTTAGGATAGTCGGATTTTGAGTTTCTTTTATGGTGATTTTTGTCATGATTTGTAATTTTCCACAAATTTAGTAAAGTTATTTTCTACTAATACCTATATTTGATTTTTTAATAAAATAATTAAGACTCTTTTCAAATAAATCGTATTAAATTACAAGAGTCTAAAATATATTTAAGCAAAATTGCCTTTATGGAATTTAGAATCAAGGTTTTATTTCTTTTTTTAATAACAACATTTTATTCTTATTCGCAAGAAGGAATACCTGTTTATTCAGATTATTTGTCAGATAACTATTACTTGATTCACCCATCAATGGCTGGCGCGGCGAATTGTGCAAAAATAAGATTGACAGCCAGAAAACAATGGTTTGGTCAGGAAGATGCACCTACACTTCAAACGTTAACTTTTAACGGAAGAATAGGGGAGAGATCCGGAGCCGGAATTATTATTTTTAATGATAAAAATGGTTACCATTCGCAAAAAGGAGTAAAGCTTACTTATGCACATCATATCATGTTTTCGAGAGATGAGCTCGATTTAAACCAACTTTCGTTTGGTATTAGTGGAGGAATAATTCAGAGTCAGTTAGACGAAACCAAATTTGGAGGTACTTTTGATCCAATAGTTTTTGGACAGATTCAAAAAGATTCTTATTTTAATGTTGATGTTGGAGCCTCTTATAATTATCTTGATTTTTATGCGCATGCAACCGTTCAGGGATTGCTTGAAACGAGACGCGAATTATATACGGATTATGAGAGCGATAATGTGAGAAAATTTCTTTTAAGTGCGGGATATGTTTTTGGTAAAAGCAATTCGATTACCTGGGAACCTTCTGTTTTGTTTCAGGTATTTGATAAAACAAAAGAGAAATCGGTCGATTTAAACTTAAAAGCGTATAAGAGCATGGATTTTGGAAGTTTATGGGCTGCCTTATCATACAGAAGAAGTTTTGATGGTGCGGAATATAGCAATTCAAGTGGTGTAGCTGCTCAAAAATTACAATACATTACGCCAATAATTGGTCTTAATTATAAGAATTTTATGTTTGCCTATACATATTCACAAGTTACGGGCGATGTAAAATTTGATACCGGAGGATACCATCAAATTACTTTGGGTATCAATTTATTTTGTAAAAAGGAACGTTACGATTGTAATTGTCCTGCAATTAATTAAATTTTTATTATGCTTATTAAATCTGTAAACGGAAAAACGCCTTCGATTCCTGAGGACTGTTATGTTGCCGAAAATGCTACAATTGTTGGCGACGTTACTTTTGGAGATTCTTGCAGTGTTTGGTTTAATGCTGTAATTCGCGGCGATGTCAATTTTATATCAATTGGCAATAAAGTAAATATTCAGGATGGAGCGATTATTCATTGTACGTATCAAAAACACCCAACTATTATAGGTAATAATGTTTCAATAGGACACAATGCCATTGTTCACGGATGTAAAATTCACGACAATGTTTTAATTGGTATGGGAGCAATCGTAATGGATAATTGTGTTGTAGAAAGCAATTCGATTATCGCTGCCGGAGCTGTTGTAACACAAAATACAGTTGTTGCATCAGGAACTATTTATGCCGGTGTTCCTGCAAAAAAGGTAAAAGACATTGATCAGTCTGACTTCGCTGGCGAAATTGAGCGTATTTCAAACAATTATGTAATGTATTCCGGATGGTTTAAGAACGAAGAATAAACTACAAATTTATTCTTTCAAAAAAAGCACTTTTATAACTTTCGCTAATTGGAATTCGTTTATCACTAATCAAAACTTTATTTTTCTGGATTGATTTTACATGTTTTATATTAATGATATAAGACCTGTGAATTCGGGAGAAACCTTTGCTTGAAAGTAAATTTTCCAGTTTTATAAGACTGATTAAGGTAAGCGTGAACTTATTATCCGTAGTATATATTTTGACATAATCTTTTAGTCCTTCTATAAATAAAATATCCGAAAAATTCATTTTTACATTCTCATATTCTGCTCTTACAAACATAAAATCCTGTTCTAATTCCGGTGCAGTTGTGCTTTCAGAAATGGCCTGAACATTGGCAGCAGGATTTAAAATTTGTTGTGCCCTGACAACCGATTTTAAAAAACGATGAAATGGAATGGGCTTTACTAAATAATCTACAGCACCAAGATTAAAACCTTCAACGGCATAATCAGAAAAAGCAGTCGTAAAAATAACCAAAGGCTTTTTTTCGATCGTATTTAAAAAATCAATTCCTGAAAAATGAGGCATCTGAATGTCCAGAAAAATCAAATCAACATTGTTCTGGTTGATAAATGAAACAGCATCAATAGCATTATTAAAAGTAGTGAGAAGTTCCAGCGAATCTATCTTTCGAACAAAATCTTCTAATAATTCAACCGCTAAAGGTTCATCGTCAATAATTACACATTTCATTTGTTGAAGTTTTAGGTTTAAAGATTTGATTTGGTGTTCAAAAGTACTTTTAAACTAGTAAATTAAGTTTTAAAATTATCATAAAAAACAGATCGAACTTGATTTATCCGTTTACAGTAATTGTTTTGCTTAAAGTGTAACCGTCTGTTAGATTACCTGTTAGGGTTGCTAATTCATCAGCCAAACTATCAGAGAAAACATTGTCTTTTGTATTCGCAGTGTCGGCCTGACCGTGAGCAGCATAATTTGTACTCGAATAAACGGTACTTGAAATGGTTTCCGGAAAAGCAATCTGAGTTACTAATAAGGAAGATCCGGTACTGCTTAATACTTCGACATGCACATGAGGCGCCCTGCCTTGATACCAACCCGGATAAATCGAAATAAACGAAACTTCTCCTTTAGCATTTGTAGTTTGTCTGCCTCTTAAAAAATGAACCGTTGTATAATCAGTTTGCTGCATCGACGTCCCGCCATATTCAGAGTAATTTCCATCTTTATCACAATGCCAGATATCGACTAAAACACCGGCAAGTGGCGAACAATTGTTGTTTTTGTTTTCGATAACTAAATTGATCAGCAAAGCAACTCCAACACGATCTGATTTTATGTTTTCTAAAACCAATTGGCTTGGCGTTTTGATAGGGAATGGTCCTTTAGTTTCTGATGGAGAAACCGAACAACTGTCATCTTCAGAAGAGGTTGTGCCTTTGTCATCATTATCATTTTTAGAACAGGATTCTAATAACTTAGAAGCTGTTGCTAAAGAAGCAATTCCTAAAATACCGTTTCGAATGAATTTTTTTCTGTCCATATTCAGTTTCTGTTTAATTTATTGCGGTTTGGATTTTATCTAATTTTAAATTCAAATGCACACGATAGTATTGATTGTCTTGTGTGATTTTAAGTTCATGTGCGTTTGGATAAAGTAAATCCAGTCGGTTTTGAATGTTTACCAAACCAATTCCTGAATTTTCAGGATCTTTGACATAGCTTTCAATCGTATTTTCGATCCAGAAATCGAGACTGTTTTCCAGGATAAAAATTTTGATCTTTACATGTGCCGCACCTTTATAATCAGTTCCGTATTTAAAGGCATTTTCTACAAACGAAATCAATAATAGAGGTTCAATAAACTTGTTGCGCGTGTCTCCATGAACATTAATAACAATATCTTCTATATTATTCAGTCTTAGTTTTTGCAGCTCGATATAATTTTGAATGTAATTGACTTCTTTTTCTAAAGCCACCGTTTTATTATCTGTTTCATACAGCATATAGCGCATTAATTCTGACAATGTGACGATGGCATCAGGGACCAAATCAGATTTTTTATGTGCCAGAGAATAAATACTGTTTAATGAATTGAATAGAAAATGCGGATTGGTTTGTTTGCGCAAATAAATCAATTCCGTATTTGTTCTGTGGGTTTCGGCAATTAATTTGTTTTGTTGGTTGTTATAAAATTCAGTTAGTGTTCTAATAATAGCACTTATGGTAATAATTAAAATATAGAAAAAAGAAGGACCAATTTTAAAAAATAAGGGCTGTCTTGTCGCCATTATAGCTGTGACCCGTTTTCCTTTAAATATTAATTTAAGATCCTCAGGAGGAGGTCCCATTGCGGGTCTTGTATGCCTAAATTCAGGAATAAAATAATTAATCCTGATAATCATAAAAAGTAAAATAAGAGCAAATACAAATACAAAATAAAGCCAGTATTTTTTTTCTAAAAGTAACACAGGAACCAAATAAAAATAGTTCAGATAAAACAGCAGAATTCCGGTACTCCATTGTACATAGAAATCATTATTGATCCTAAACGGACTTTCATAAAATTGAATTAATGAAGTCAGAATAAAGAAAACCCATATAATGCAATGGAATAAAATTTTATTTGAGCTTGTATTTTTGATGGTATCTAGTGTCATTTATAATTTTATTTTTAATAAAATTAAATCATTTTTGGTTACCGTTGGTGATATCTTTTGATTGAGTTTGTCTACTACTAGGTCTGCAACTTTTAGTGCATCGCTTTCTGTCGAGAAACTTTTAGTGTCATTTATTACCGGAATAATAGATTGTTTAATTATGGTTTTATTTTTAAAAGCAACTGTATATCCCCAGCCTGTTGCAGTTTTGAAGGATGTGCTTTTAAATTTCTCATGCTTTACACAAGCAGTAAATTGTAAAACCAGTAAAAGAAACAATAAATTCTTCTGGATTTTACTCCAGAAGAATTGTTTTTTCATGTTAATTATCATCGCTGTTTTGCTCTTCTAAAGGTTTAAATTCCCATGCGTCATCAAAGTAAGTAGAACCCACTCTTCCTAACATATAAAAACCACGATTGTTGATCGCAAAACCAACAGCATCTGTTCTGCTCGCACCTTCCATAGGAGTTCTTTCTGTCCATAAATCTGTTGCCGGATTATATTCCCAGATTGTCTTGATGCTTTCTCCTCCCACAACATATCCTAATCCGTTCATAGAGAAACTCGAAGCGTTTGAACGAACAATTGCATAGTCATCGTTATAACTGTAATCATCATCAGTATCTTTATCGATATCACGTTTTCTGGTCCAGACATCAGTAGCAGGATCAAATTCCCAGAAATCTTCCTGATAAACCCCGTTATTAATTCCGGTTCCAAGATAAACTTTGTCCGCAATTATAAAAGCAGTAGCATTACGTCTTTTATTTCCGCTAAATCCGTTTACAAGTGTCCATGTATTTGTCACATCGCTATATTGATAGAAATCTTTAAGATAATTTCCGTCATAACCAGTACCAAAATAAGCTTTTCCTCCGGCCTGAAAACCTACAGCGGCATAACGGCCAGTTCCTGCAAAATCAGTTTTTTGAGTCCAGCTATTACTGGTAGGATCGTATTGATAAAAATCTTTTAATTTATTTGTACCATCGTAACCAAGACCAATATATCCTTTTTCGTTAAGCGCAAAACTAGAGGCAGAACTTCTGCCAACTCCTGTAAAATCTGCTTTTTGCTCCCAATAATCACCTGTAGAATTATAAGCCCATAAATCTTTTAAATAAACATCACCAGTATAACCTGTTGCTATATAAGCATAATCTCCAATAACAAAACTGGTAGCACTAGATCTCGCAGGGCCATCAAATGCTGATTTTTTAACCCAGTTTCCCATTAAATCATCATCGTCATCATCGTTGCTGCAGCCTATAAAAACCAGACTCGAAAACAATGCAGCGAATAATATTCCTTTTTTAAAATTATTCATAGTGTATTAAATTTATTTATTGTTTGTATTTGATGCCAATTCCTAAAACATACCCGTTACCGGTATTAAAATCATAAACTTTATGATCGTCATTATCCATCAGGTTGTATTTTTTGTCAAAATCATATCCTGCTTTAAAATTCAGAAACCAGTTTTTTTCTACATTTCTTTCATATTCAATAGCCGAAGTCATTTGCGACAAACTAACTTTTGTGGCATTATTATCCAGATTTTTTTGTGGATCTAAATGATAAAAATTGCCATTAAAACTATTGCTGAGACTGAACTTATTTCTATTATTATTGGAGTATGAAATTTTAGAATCCGGAAAACCAATCAGTAAAGAACTTTGATTATTTACTATATAATTTAATGCTAAAACAGGCATGAATTTAGGTGTGCCAAAAACAGTTGTTCGTGCTGCACCAATGCTAATGTTTGTTTTTGAATTCAATTGCTGCCTAATCTCAAAACTTCCTAAAATCGAAAAGTCAGAAGTATCTAAATTGCTTTGAAAATTTACCATTGGAGTAATAGAAAAGTTTAAACTTGTTTTGTCTGATATCTCATGAGAAAATTTAAGCTTATCCTGAATCTGATTAAATCCATCCAAATTCTGATAGGCATTAAAAGCGCCTAATTCATAATTTACTTTCAAATTCGAATATTCCAATGTATTCGTTATCGTGTTTTTACTGCCAGCTTTCGTCTTAAACGAGACATTTATATTGGTTTCATTAAAATCAATCTTATCAGTAGGTTCTGTTTTTATATTCATATTTACCAAAAAGTTCTCCTGAGCTTTCATATTGAAAATTGAAATCAAAAAAACCGAACAAATTAAAAACCTTGTTTTCATTACTTATTTATTGGTTCAAAAGTAGGAGGCTAATGGTTTTAAAAAAAAGAAGATATATGTATGACACTTTTTGATAGACAAAACAGCCTTTTTTAAGGTTGAATGAAGTATTGCCGGTGATTACTCTATATTACTCTATTGTAGATAGTTTTTTGCTGTTTATAGTGCAAAAACACGTGACTGTATATGTTATAGTGTAATGCAGAAGAGTGCATTTTATATTTGTTCAAAAAATAGATTATGCACAAGTTTATATTGATGTTGCTTTTAGCAGTTACCGCAATCTCATGCGGAACTGATTCTGATGCCGGCGAATTTGTTGTTGGATCTGATTATTTAGCTTTAGGCAATAAAGTTATTTTAATCGATACGGTAACGGTCGACATGTCTACGATAAATTTCGATTCTCTTGTTACTTCCAATCAAAGCAGAATCCTGATTGGTAATTATGACGATGCCATTTATGGAAAGGTAAAATCAAACAGTTATTTTCAATTGGCTTCAGAATCCTATACATTAAATAGCAGTGGATCTGATACGGAAACAACCAATTATGTGTTTGATTCTATTGCAATGATCCTTAAATATGATAACTATTATTATGGCGATACCACAAAAGTGCAAACGTTCGATATTCATCGATTAACTCAGAGAGTAAAACCCAATACTGATGATAATAATTTTTATAATAACTCAGCTTTAAGTTATAGTGACGAAAGTATTGGAACAATTTCATACAAACCCAGACCATTAGAAAAAGATTCTGTTAATATTAAAATGAATGATGCATTTGGTGCAGCTTTATTTCAGAAATTAAAGAAAAGGGAAATCACTGATTTTGATAGTTTCAATGAATATTTAAAAGGTCTTGTTCTCGTGCCATCAACTTCTAATTCTTCGAGTGTAATTGGTTTTCACGTCGCAACAAGTAAAGTCAGATTATATTATTCAAAATATCAGGCAGATACTGAAGAGGTTCCTTTTATATTAGATTTTACGATTCTGGATGCCACAAAGCAATTCAATTCAATTTCATTAGATAAAACAGGAACCCTTCTTCAAAATTTACCCGCCTCAACGAGTAAGTTGTCAAGCACACTAACCAATCAGCAGGGATTTATTCAGTCCGGAACAGGAGTAGCTTGCAGGATCGATTTCCCCAATATTAAACAGCTCAAATATATTTCTGAAAAAGGTACAATTGTAGATGCTCAATTACTGCTAAAACCGGTTAATAATACTTATTCAGAGCGGTATCCTCTGGCAGATTCCCTAAAGATTTATGTAGGCGATAATCTAAATAGAATCAGTGGTTCATTAGTGAATTCTGCTGGTACGGCAGTTTTTGGTATGTTGAATAAAAAGACAGATGAGTTTAATGAAAATGTTGGATATACAGTTTCCGTTGGTAACTTTTTACAAAAAGAAATGATAAAAGCATCTGATTCTAAATCGTCTCTTATTCTAACGTTACCGGCAATTTCTAAATCTGTAAACAGAGTTGTTCTGGGAGATCAAAAACATTTGAACAATAAAATCCAGCTTAAAATTTATTATATCTCTTATTAAATGAAAAGTAAAATAGCATATTTAAGTTGCTTCATATTAATGTCGATAACTTCATTTTCTCAAAGTGTTTCAAGTTCACCATATTCATTATACGGAGTAGGGAGTTTGTATGATGCAGATTTCGGAGTACTTCCGTCAATTGGTTCTTCCGGAATTGCTTTGCCATCAGATACGTTTATAAACAATCTAAATCCCGCATCGTTGGGTTATTTGCCTCAAAATCACTTTATGTTTGATATTGGCGGAAAGTCTATTTCTACGACTTATCAAAGCAGTTCAAAAAGCGAAAATCGTAATAATTTTCAGTTTTCACATATTGCTTTTGCTTTTCCGGTTACTAAAAACTCCGGTTTTAGTATGGCTTTACGACCATATTCAAGTTCAGCTTTTAAAATTTCTAATTTAAAATTACCTATAGATAATAGCCAGGATTATTACTATTTGACTGCGACAGGAACTGGCGGATTAAATAATTTTGATTTTTCGTATGGATATAGATTTGGAAAAAAATTATCAGTAGGAGCCTCGGCAGCTGTATTATTTGGAAGCACTACTGACAATAGAAATTTTCTGATTATGAATTCTATTACAAGTATTCAGAAAAAAACAAATTATAGAGGTGTTAGGGCAACATTAGGAGCTCAATATAAAATTGATTCCACTTTTACGGTTGCGACAACTTTTAAACTGCCAAGCCATATTAAAGCTTCAAAAGTTCAAACTGTTCAAACTGTAAATGATGATGTTGTTACTACTGTAGAGTCTAATGTCGCATCTGATACAGATGATTATTATATGCCTTTAGAAATGGGTATTGGGATAAGCAAACGCTTTAAAAACAATTTGAATATGACAGTGGATTATGAAAAGAGTTTATGGAGCGATAGTAATCAATCTGAGTTATACGGAAATTTTGTAAATCAGGATCGATTTGCACTTGGATTTACTTATAGTACAAAAAAGAACATCCGTAAATATTGGGACAGGGTTCAATATGCAACAGGTGTAAACTTTGATACCGGTTATCTTGAAGTCGATGGAAAAAGGATTAATAATGCCGCCATTTCTATAGGGCTTACTTTGCCTATTGATAATACTTATTCAGCTTTACACGTTTCCTATTCATACGGACAAAAAGGAAGAATATCAGATAATCTGATCAAAGAAAATTACCATAAAATATCACTTAATCTATCTTTAGACGGAATTTGGTTTATTAAACGAAAAATTGATTAACGGTTTAAAAGTCTTTTTCGATCACGGGATATTTATAATCTAAAATTGATTTTAAAACTTCAGGATTTGAATTGACATAAAATACAGGGTCATTTTTTAAAGTATCTGTAAAGCCTACTTTTTCACGCAAGACATTTTGAGTTTGTCGTGCTACAGCTTCTCCGGAATCAATGATCTGAATGTGTTCCGGTAGAATTTTTTTGATCTGAGGAATTAGATAGGGGTAATGACTGCAGCCTAAAACAAGATAGTCGATATTTTCATCTATCATGGGTTGTAAATAGGATTCTAATAATTGCGTCATTTCAGGAGAATAGAGATTTCCGTCTTCAATAAGCTGAACAAGTCCATGACCTACTTGTTCAATTATTTTAGTATTCTGGAACATCTCAGCTGTTTTGTTAAATAACTCACTGTTCAAAGTTCCTTTGGTCGCTAAAATGCCGATTATTTGTGTCTTCGAATTATTAGCCGCTGGTTTTATTGCGGGTTCAATACCTATAAACGGAATATCGTAATCTGCACGAAGTTCTACAATTGCATTTGTCGTAGCAGTATTGCATGCTACAACGATAATTTTGCAATTCATTTCTAATAAAAAATCTACATTTTTTTTGCTTAGGGCAACAATCTCTTCTTTGGTTCTTTGACCATAAGGAGCATTTTTGCTGTCAGCCAGATAAATAGTTTTTTCGTTTGGAAGTAAATCGTGGATGGCGCTCCAGATGGAAGTTCCTCCAATACCGGAATCAAAAACGCCTATAGGGTTGTTATTCGTCATGCTACAAATTTAGTGTTTTTTCAAATAAATTTATATTTCAATTGAATTGAAATTGGCTAATATTTTAGTTTTTATTTATAAATTAGAATAAAAAAAACTGCTTAAACTTTTAAGGTTTTAAGCAGTTTTTATGTTTTAAGAAATCTGTTTATTAGAATCCTAAATCTTTTTTTACATCAGCAGTTATGTTTGGACCATCAGCTAATAAAAGAGTAGAACCATCTAATACATATTGGAAACCTTTAGCTTTTCCAACTTTTTGGATAGAAGCTCTAACTTTTTCCATTAATGGTTTTACAATGTCAGTTTCTTTTTGTTGTAATTCTTTTTGAGCGTTGTCTCTGTAGTCAACGATTCTTTTTTGCATGTCCTGAACTTCTTTAGAACGTTCTCCGTTTACAGCATCAGTTACAGTTGCAGCTTCACCTTCGTATTTTTTGATTTTTACTTGGTATTCGTCAACCATTTTTTTGTATTCTGCATCGTATGTCCCACTTAATTTTTGTAGTTGATTTTGTGCATCTAGCATTGCAGGCATTTTCGACATAATCTCGCTAACATCAACATGAGCTACCTTAGCTTGTGCGTTCATTGTGTTACTTGCTCCTAAAATTAGTATTGCAGCAATTAGTAAAGTTTTGATTTGTTTCATCATTTTTAAAAATATTAATTAATTATTGGTCGTATTTGATTTTTGTGTTTCGGCTTCTTTTGCTTTTTTAGCCGCTTCTCGTTCTTCTAAAATTTTCTTCCTTCTTTCTTCTAATTCTTTTTTGCGTTCCTCATAAAGCCTTTGTCTTTCTGCTGCTTTATCAACTGCAGGTTCTGTTGTTACAGCTTCTGTTCCTGTTGTTGTTGCTGGCTTTGCCGTTGCGTCAGTTTTTGTTGCTTCTGTTTTAGCAGGTTCAGAAACCGTGCCATTTTTTTTAGCTTCTCTTTCTGCAGCAATTGCTTTTCGCCTGTCGTCGTATTCTTTTTTCTTAGCTTCTTGCTCTAGTCTTCTGTCTTCAATTAATTTTTCTCTGGCAGTCCTTTTCTCATCTAAAGCTTTTTGACGGTCTGCCATTGCTGGATTTTCGTCAATAGCATTTTCTAATTTTTCTTTTGCTTCCTGATCTTTTAATTGTTTTTTATTCAATTGTTCTCGTTTATCAGTTCGGTTCAGAACACGAATAACCTGATCGCTGATGTCAAATTTTTTGTTACTGAAAAGCATCGTTAAATCAGATGATTTATCAAAAACAAAATCATAATTTTTTGCCTCTGCAATATCTTGAACAGCAGTAAAAACCTGATCTTGAATTGGCTTTGCTAGTGCTGCCTTTTGGTGCATTAGATTTCCTTCAGATCCAAATTGCTTTTGCTGATAATCCATCATTTCAGTTTCCAGAAATTTAATTTCTGTTTCCCTCTCATCAATAAGTTCTTTGGTAAGTAAAGCTCTTTCAGCTTTAAGACCTTCTTTAAGATTATTGATGTCCAGTTTTTTGGCTTCTACATCCTGTTTCCACTTTTGGGCTTTTAGCTCTAACTGAGCTTTTGCCTCTTTATAATCGGATACATTTTCCAAAATATATTCCATGTCAATGTAACCAATTCTTGTCGTTCTTGTCTGAGCCTGACTTGCGTTTACTGCAACCAGAGCTAAAAATATAAATAAAAATTGTTTTCTCATAACATTAGTCTATATCAAAATTTTTACACAAATGTAATAAATTTTCTACTAAAACTGTTGCCCAATGATAAAGTGAATTTCTTTACCATGTGCTTTAGTTTCTCCTGGCTGAGGATCAAATCCATAACCCCAGTCAATACCTAACAATCCAAATGCTGGCATGAATACACGCAGACCAACACCGGCAGAACGATTAAGGTCAAATGGGTTGTAATCTTTAAAAGTTGGGTATGATGATCCGGCTTCTAAAAACGCTAACGCATAAATCGATGCAGATGATTTTAATGTAATTGGATAACGTAATTCCATAGAGAATTTGTTATAAATAGTTGCTCCAATTTGTTCTCCATTTGCATTTACAGGAGTCAATGAGTTATTTTCATAACCTCTTAACTGTACTGTTTCTCTACCATCCATAGAGTAGTTTGCCATACCGTCTCCTCCTAAATAGAAACGTTCAAATGGTACAACACCTCTAGATTGATCATAAGCACCTAAGAAACCAAACTCAGTTAATGTTCTTAAAACTAATTTACCATATAGTTTAGTATACCAGTCTGCTTTAAATTTAATTTTATAATACTCTAACCAGTTATATTTCTTTTGATCGACTTTCCCCTGATCAGTATCAGCATTTGCATAATCAGATCCAACACTTGCATAACCTGATTGTCCGTTTATGGTTTCAGTTTTAACATAATCACCAGGATTAAGTGGTTGTCCGTCTATACCTGAAGTTGCTGCTCCTGTATATTGTGTTTTGTATTCTTTTTGGTTTTTTAAATCTCCGTAATCAATTCCGTTAAATAAAGAGTAAGGAGGAGTAACTTTTGCAGAGATACTAAAATCTGAACCATAAGTTGGGAATATCGGGTTAACTCCTTTATTACTTCTTGAAAGTCCAATTGTATACGCTAAGTTTCTTGAAGCTCCGTTACCAAAAGTAAATAATCCGGTATTATAATTATTCAAATCATAATGTTGGTAACTCACAGATTGCGAAAGAACGAAATAATCATCCGGCACAGTAAGACGTTTTGCTAAACCAACTTGTAAAGTCAGGATATTAAAACTTTTACTTTTATCTACAGTTCTTGTAGCGTAGTTGTTTAAGAATTGTTTACTATAAGAGATAGATGAACTAAATTGTACTGGTTTTTTTCCTCCAAACCATGGTTCTGAGAATGATAAACTATAAGTCTGGAAATAAGTACTTCCTTGTAAACGAAGTGCTACTTTCTGACCATCTCCCATTGGTAATGGTTTATATGATTCTTTGTTGAATAAATTTCTGGCAGAAAAGTTATTAAATGATAGACCTAAAGTTCCAATGAAACCTCCTCCACCGTAACCTCCTTGAAGTTCGACCTGGCTTGATCCTTTTTCTACAACGTGATATTCGATATCAACAGTTCCTGCTCCGGCATCAACATTCTTGAATTTTGGGTCAATAGCTTCAGGATCAAAGAATCCTAGTTGTCCTATCTCACGAATAGTTCTAACCAATTGTTCTTTACTGTATTTTTCTCCCGGTTTAGTTCTAAGTTCACGGTAAATAACTTGGTCATTAGTTTTATCATTTCCTACTACAGATATTTTGTTGAAGTAAGCAATAGGTCCTTCTGTTACTCTAATTTCGAAATCGATCGTATCGTTTACCGTTTTTACCTCTACAGCATTAATATTAGAGAACAAATAACCGTTGTTTTGGTATAAGTTTGTAATGTCTTCTGCGTCAGGTTTTGTTTTGTCAGCAATACGTTTTTCAAGTAAAACACCATTATAGGTTTCCCCTTTTTTGATACCTAAATAACGATTTAACAGTTGATCAGAATAAACAGTGTTTCCAAGGAATTTAATATTACCAAAGTAGTATTTATTTCCTTCTTCCATTTTTATTTTGATCGCAAGCATATTTTTCTTCTTGTTATAAGTAACAGAATCATAAATAATACGTGCATCACGATATCCTTTTTCCTTGTATGCTGCAACAACTTTTTCTAAGTCGGTTTTGTATTTTTCAGGAATAAATTTTGAAGATTTTAAAACGCGAAAAAAGTTTTTTTGTTTCGTGTCTTTCATGGCAGATCTTAATTGATTGCCTGTAAGTTGCTTATTACCAATAAAGTCAATACTGCTAATTTTTACTTTGTCACCTTTATCTATCCTGACAAGCATATTTACCTGATGTCCGTTTATCGTATCAGGAGTATTTGTTATAGTAACTTTGGTATTATAAAAACCTTCTTTTTTGTATTTGTTTTCTATATAATTTTTGGTTGTCGTGATTAAATTTTCGTTTACAATTTTGTTTTTAGTCAAATTGTTATCCTTAATTAATCCTTCGACTTTGCTTTTCTTAATACCAACAAATTTTACTTCATTTAGTTTTGGAAGCTCAACAATGTTTAAGTCCAGATATATACTGTCATTATCAATTTTATTTACATAAAAAGCGATTTCATCAAAAAGGCCAAGTTTACCTAATTTTTTGATTGCACCACTAATTTCTTCACCGGGAACGGTAATTTCTTGTCCTTTTTGAAGGCCAGAAAAGGTAACTACGGTTTGTTCATTGAAGCTTATTTTACCAACAACAGAAACTTTAGCAAGAATATATTTTTTTCCCTGATCAAAAGGAACTCTTTCTTGTGCTTTTATTTGTGAAAAACTACCCAGAAGAAGTAGGGTAAAGACTATTTGTATTCTTTTTTGTAACACTAAAAAATTATTTAATTTGTTCGCTGGTTTTTCCAAATCTACGTTCTCTTTTTTGATAACTAATAATAGCCTCATATAAATCTTGATCTTTAAAGTCTGGCCACAAGACATTAGTAAAATATAATTCTGCATAGGCTATTTGCCACAACAAAAAATTACTTATTCTATGTTCTCCACTTGTTCGTATTAATAAATCTACGTCAGGTAAATTTTGCGTGTAAAGATGCTCATTTATAATTGAATCGTCAATAGTGTCTATTGAAATTATATTATTTTTAACTTTATCACTGATGATTCTCACAGCATTTACCAATTCTTCTCTTGATCCGTAACTTAAAGCGAGAGTTAGCGTAAGACGTGTATTATTTTTGGTTTTGTCTATTACATCCAAGAGCTCTTTTTGAGCTGATTTAGGTAATTTTTCAAGATTTCCAATTGCATTAAGTTTGATATTGTTTTCTTGTAAAGTTGTAAGCTCTTTCTTTAATGAATTGATTAATATTTTCATTAATGCATCGACTTCTAATTTAGGGCGATTCCAGTTTTCTGTCGAAAAAGCATATAAGGTTAAATATTCGATGCCAAGTTTAGCACAGGTTTTAATTGTTTTTTTTACAGATTTTGTTCCATTTTCATGACCAAATGCTCTTAAAAAACCTTGTTGTTTTGCCCAACGACCATTTCCGTCCATAATAATGGCTAAATGTTTGGGTAAGTTTGTTTGATCGATAGAGTCTAGTAAATCCATTTTATTAATATGCGCAATAGCAAGGTTTTTGTCCAAAGGTATAGGTTAAAGTGATACCTGAAAACACATACCAGTCATTATTATTTAAATTCCCAAATTTCAATACGTTTGCATTGTTTGTGTTGGGGTTGCTTGAGTCAATATCATCTGTAAAAGTATAACGTGCTCCAACTTCAGCTCCTAAAACCCAATGTGGGGCTATATTCGATTTTATACCTAATATTATAGGTATGGCAAACGAATTTCCGTTTTGTGATCTGGTTATAGTTGGATTCGCAACAGAACGGTACAATTGATCATAAAGAAAGAAACTTAATCCAGAGTATATATAAGGAGTAACTTTTGTATGGTAATCGTGCAGATTAAAATCAAAAAAATTAAACTCTAAACCTGCAGATAGTTCTTTTACCTCGTTTTCGAAACTGTAACCTCTTCTGTTTCTTCCTGTTTCTTCCGAATCCAGGTCATTTCCTGAAACAGTCGATTGTGTGTAGGAAAAGCGATATGAATGTCGCGGGCTTTTATTCCATTTATATAAAACCCCAAAAGCTAATTTGTCCGGATTAATATAAGTTGTACTTCCTACGTCTCCTACAAAGTTACTTCCACCAAGAAAAACACCAATCTCATTGATCTGAGCGTGTAGTGTGATAAAGGGGAAAAAACATAACAATAAATTAAAAATTTTCTTCATTTAATTCAAAATTGCGTGCAAATATAATAATTATCGATACGAATCAACGTTCCTTTAGTTAAATGTGCTTTTTTTTAAATTTACAATATGATATTGAGACATTTAATGATGATTCGATACATGCAGAACGGCAAAAAGTGGTATTATCGTATAGTGGTGAATCAGAAAACAACTTAATTTCTCTTATCTTCTCCCCAAAGCAATTTATTTCTTAATGTTTTCAAGAAAGTTTCGCCTGGAATTTCGACCATTTTTATTTTGTAATCTGTTTTTTTGATTGTTAAAATGGATTCATTTTTTACAGATGCGATTCTGGAATCTAATGAAACCAGATATTGATCTTCCCTGCCTGAAACACGAAGTTTAATTTCGGTATCATCCGGGATAACAAGTGGTCTTGCTGTTAAGTTGTGAGGGGCAATTGGTGTGATTACTAAGCTTTTTACATCTGGTGTTAACAATGGTCCGCCACAGCTCAAAGAATATCCTGTTGATCCTGTTGGCGTAGAAATAATTAAACCGTCTGCCCAGTACGAATTCAGATATTCATTATTAAGGTAGGTTTCAACTGTAATCATCGACGTAGTATCTTTTCGGCTTACCGTGACTTCATTCATTGCAAAGTTCAAATCTTCTTCGATAGCATCATTTTTTGGGTCACAAGTCAGGCTTAGTAAAGTTCTTTCAGAAGTTGTGTAATTTTTATCAATTACAAACTGTAGAAAGCTATCAATGTTTTCTTTTTGTACCGTGGCTAAAAAACCAAGACGTCCAGCATTGATTCCTAAAATTGGAACACCGGAGTTGCGAACTAAAGTTGCGGCTCTTAAAATAGTTCCATCGCCGCCAATACTAATTAGCATTTCAAAACTATTATCGAGAGATGTACTTGCTGAAAAAGTTTTATATTCCTTTTTTACGAGTTGCTTTTCGTGAAGCATTTTTAGAAAGTGCTCTTCTATAACCATTTCGACATTATTAGTGTTAAAAAACAAAAATATATCTTTGATAATGGGTTCGGTACTGTTCTGGTAATACTGTCCGTAAATAGCTACTTTCATTCTTTTTAATTAGATAATTCGTCGATTAGGTAATGTGGCAATTCGTGAATTAGATAAGGTGAAAATTAGAGTAGTTAAGAAATTATCTCATTATCTAATTGGCAAATTATCCTATTGTATTATATATTAAGGTATTTGTCTAAATAATCTGAACGCTCTTTTAAGCTGTTGATGTATGCATCTTCCTGATGTTCAGAAATAATTTCATACCCATATCTTCTATAAGTCTGAATAATTTCATTCATAGGGCCAACACCAATTTTTACGGTAATCTGAACATTTTCAAGATCAGCCTCAGATATAAAACAGCCCAGGATTTTACCATTATTGCTTTCTACAATCTGGGTAACCTGACCCATAGAATAATCTAAAAGTCCTTTTTGAACAATAATAATTCCTCCCTGTTCTTTTAAAAATGGAGTTTCCTGAAAAAATTTCATGATATCTTCCATTTCATAATATCCTATATAGATATTATTCTCGTCAAGAACCGGAATTATATTCGTGTGGTTTTTAGCAAAAACTTCTAAAACATCAAGCCAAATCATTGATTTTCGCGCAAAAAAGCGTTCCAATGTATATTTGTAATCAATGACTTTTTTATCTGTATCAAAAGTTTCAATATCGTCAGAGGCGATACTACCAATGAAAATTCCGTTTTCCAGAACAGGAAAATGCGAAAAATTCAAATCAGCAAAATAGTCCTGAACCGAGGCTATCGTTTCCTGGCTATTTATAGCTCTGAAATCATTAGTGATATAGTTTATAATTTCTGTCATAAATCTGTAAAGGATATTTCATGCAAAATAATCAAAAAATAGCAAAAACTGCTACGTTTTACTTTGTATTTTTGTCGTAACAAATATAGTGTTACTAGAATTAATTATCTATTTATATGACAAAGTTAAGTGTAAATATCAATAAAATTGCAACCCTTCGTAATGCACGTGGAGGAAATGTTCCTGATTTATTAAAAGTTGCCACCGATATTCAGAAATTTGGAGGACAAGGAATCACCATTCACCCACGTCCGGATGAACGCCATATACGTTATCAGGATGCACGCGATCTAAAAGCAATTGTTTATACAGAATATAATATTGAGGGAAACCCGCAGCATAATTTTATCGATTTGGTTTTAGAATGCAAACCTACACAAGTAACTTTAGTTCCTGATGCAATAGGTGCTATTACATCTTCGGCAGGTTGGGACACGATAAAAAACCAAGCTTATCTGACAGAAGTAATTCAGGAATTTCAACGTAACGGAATCAGAACTTCGATTTTTGTTGATCCGGTATTAGAAATTATTGAAGGCGCAAAAAAAACAGGAACAGACAGAATCGAGTTATATACCGAAGCTTTTGCACATCAATATGATTTAGGAAACAAAAACGGAATCGATCCTTATGTTAAAGCAGCAGAACTGGCAAACGAATTAAGTTTAGGAATAAATGCAGGTCACGATTTAAGTTTAGATAACATTCAGTTTTTTAAACAAAATATTCCGGGTTTATTAGAAGTTTCAATTGGTCACGCTTTAATTTCAGAAGCGCTTTATCTGGGGTTGGATAATGTGGTAAATATGTACTTGAATAAATTGAAGTAAAAACTTAGACTATGAGTTAAATCAATTGGCTTGGATAAAAATTTAATAAAAATAAAATAAGTAGGGCATGACCCGCAGAAAAAGCGGGTCGGGCTATTCGTTACAATCTTCTATTTTTAAAGAAAAAATAGAAGGATTTTCACTACTATCCCTCATGCGGCATTCTAGTCGCCATAATCTTTTCAGATTACAAGTTTAAACCACAAAATAAATATTTACATCACCTGAGAATTGGCTTATAATTGATTACTTTCGCACTTTTCTTATTAAAATCAAGTGTCGAAATCAATAATTATCCTTTTTTTGTTCTGTTTCTCCAATGTATTTGCGCAATCTAAAGCAACTATAATTGGAAATATAAAATCATCTGAAAACGAAAGCCTTATTGGTGCAAGCATTTCTTTAGAAGTTAATAATCAGCACTATTACGCAATATCAGATACTCTTGGTAATTTTAAAGAAAACCTGCCATTAGGGCAAGTGAAGATTACGCTTTCTCAATTGGGTTATCTTAAAAAAGATATTAATTTTAATTTTTTAAGAGACACTATAATTTCGATTGTTTTAGAAAAAGACATTTCACTTTTAAAAGAAGTTATAATAGCCAATGATAAAAAAAGAGGCATTACAACGTTGTCCGGAGGTAAATTATCTTTTAATCTAAAAGAATTGTCTTCGGTTCCAACCGTTTTGGGAACTACTGATATTATAAAACTTTTACAACTAACTCCGGGTGTTCAGAATTCCGGAGATGCAAACGGATATTTATATGTAAGAGGTGGAGATCCTGGACACAATGCCATTTTATACGACGGAACTCCTATATACGGAATGTCGCATTTGCTGGGTATTTTTCCTTTCTATAATACAGATCATATTAAAGAAGTTGAGTTTGATAAATCAAGTTCAAATTCAAAATATGGCGGACGTTTAAGCTCAACAACACTTTTAATCCCGAACAAAAAAATACCTTCTGAATTGGGTATTCAGGGAAATGTTGGAGTTTTAGCTTCACAACTTACTTTGACTGTTCCTGTTAATCAAAAATCCGGTTTTTATATCTCAGGAAGAAAAACTTATATTGATGAAATTGTAGCGCCATTATTGCATTCCGGTTCCAAAAAAAATGATATCCAGAATATGAAATATGGTTTCTCTGATGGAAATCTGACTTTTATTTCTCAAATTTCAAAAAACAATCTACTTTCTGTTGATGCTTTTATAAGTGGAGATGAACTGAAAATTAAAGATGATAATCTGGCTTTAAGAACAAGTTTAAAATGGAGTAATTTTACGGCTTCACCAACTTTGATAACAACATTTTCTCCTAAAACGAGTATGTCAAACTCAGTCTATTTTAGTAAATATTCTAATGAACTAAATATGGAACAAGCAACAATTGAGTTTGGAGTTTCGTCATATGTAAAAGATTTTGGGTTTAATAATGCCGTTAAATATTGGATAAAAAATATTCCTGTAGAATCAGGAATACAATATGTACATCATGATTTACAGCCTCAAAAGGTTAATATCGAAAATCTGACTGATAATAATACGACTCAAAGTAATGTCATTAATGCTGATGAAGTTGGAGTTTTTACAACGGTCAGACCAAAGCTAACAGATCGTCTAAATGCTGAATTAGGTCTCCGAATTAATTATTATACTTCCGGTTCAAATGATTCTTATTTGCATTTTCAGCCTCGTATTTTGCTTAATTATGTGGCGAACGAAAAATATTCTTTTTACGGATCGTATAATAAACAATATCAATATTTAAGTTTAATAACAACATCAAGCGTAGGGATTCCTACTGATTTCTGGATTGCGAGCTCAGACGGAATAAAACCACAATCTTCTGATGAATTTTCTATTGGTTCGAATCAAAATATTTCGAAAAACATTTCTTCTTCCTTTGGAGGATTTTATCGCTCTATGAAAGATTTACTGGAATATCCGTACGGAATAACGCAATTTAATGAAGTTACAACGCTCAAAAATGATTTATTGGTTGGGAAAGGTAAAGCATACGGATTAGAAATGATGTTGCGAAAAAATAACGGAAAATTTACAGGTTGGTTAAGTTATACACTAAGTTGGTCTGATCGAAATTTTGATGAACTTAATAACGGGAATACTTATTTTGCGAAATACGACAGACGTCATAATCTTTCAATTGTAGGGATGTATGATTTAAATACAAAATGGAATTTTGGCGTTACGCAGATATTTAGCTCGGGAAATCGTTTTACAATGCCAACTTCCTGGTATTTTATCAATAACAATCCGGTCAAAGAATATTCCGGATATAATAATGCGCAAATGCCTAATTATATCCGCACAGATATTTCTGTGAATTACTTTTTCCTGAAAACAAATAAAAAAGAAAGTGCTTTGAATTTTTCAGTTTACAATACTTTTAATATCGATAATCCCATTTATGTTGTTTTGAATGTTCAGGTCAATGAAGATAAAAACAGTGTGATTGTAAAACAGGAAAAAAAAGTTTTGTATCGCATATTGCCTTCAATAAGCTGGAGGTTTAAATTTTAAAACATGAAAAAATATATACTGTTTCTTTTTACGTTAATCGCTGTAAGTTGTTCTAAAGATGATTTTAGTGAACAAAGTACTGAATCTAAAATTGTAGTCGAAGGCTGGATTGAAGAGGGTGATTATGCTCAGGTTTTGTTATCGAGCAGTATTCCGGTTACAGATGTAATTGATTCTACAAATGTTTTGAGTCATGTAATAAGATCAGCAAAAATAACAGTTTCTGATGGTGTTAATTCTGAAGTTTTGAGAGTCAGGAATGATAAAAACCGGGTTCCGCCATTTGTATATTATGGTACAAGTTTATTAGGTGAAGCCGGAAAAGAGTATTCTATCAAAATAGAGTATTTAAATCGCATTGTTAGCGCTGTAACAACAATCCCAAAATCAGTAAAGATTGATAATGCGGAGTATATAAAAAAGAATCCATCAGATACAACAGGGTATGTTTTTGTAAAATTTGATGATCCGGTTAACGAAAAAAACTATTACCAGATTGCAACAAAAATCGACGGTAAAGAAGCAATTTATGTCCCTGCATTTTATGGCAATTTAGATGATAAAAACTTTAAAGAATCGTCAGTTTCAGTACAGGTAAATCGTGGTGTTTTGCTTTTTCCTAAAACTAAGTTCACTCCTAATTTTGCTGATGGAGACTTGATTTATGTAAAATTAAGAACTCAGAACAAAGATGCATTAGATTTCTGGAACAGTTGGCAAAATGAAATCGTAAATAGCAGAAATCCTATTTATCCGGCAAATACAAGCCTGAAATCCAATATAAATGGCGGAATAGGTATTTGGGCAGGATATGGTCAAAGTATTTTTATTGTAAAAACACCGGAAAAAATAAAGCCGATTTGAAACTTTTCAAATCGGCTTTAAGTATATGTTTAAAAGATATTATTTTTCAAAAGCATTGATGAAATCTTCAAACTTAGCTTCGAATTTTTCGAATCCTGTAGAGAAGTAAGTACTAAACGAAACTTCTGTATTATCGTTGAATTTCAAGTATAATACTTCTTCAAGATAAGGTTGAGCAAATGATTCACCAGTACCGTTGTCTGACCAGTAAGAATATTGAGCATTCCAAACAGGTAAATTAAATACATAATCATTCCCTGATTTTTCTGAATGCTGAACAAGATCTGCAATTTTAGTTCCGTCTTTTTTAGAAACTAAGATTAATTTTAAATTTTTATTAAAATTAGCAGCAGTACCTTCAGAATATTTTTTCTCGTATGCATTTAATGCAGTATAATATTCTTTGTAATTAGCTTTAGGATTGTTTGAATCTGGGTAAGTAGGACGTACAAGGCTTTTTTCTAAAGCTATTTTATCAGCGCCTTCAGTTTCTAAATTCATGTCAGCAACAATAATAAAATTGTCCATTAATTTAATCAATCCATTTGCTTTACCTCTGTATTGAACAAGCTCATCATTATCGATAAGAGCATCAATATTAGCAGAACTTCCTGAATTAAAATCAAGTAAAGTTTTTCCGTTATAAGTAAAAAGTGCTTTTGAAGTGTTTTCAGTACCTTTTTTACCGTTCATTTCCCAAGTATAACCATCGCTTAAAGTCATTTTATAAGCAAACTCATCCGGAGATTGATTTTTAGAAGAATATTTAGCAGTTTGAGCAAATGTTGCTACTTGTGCATTATCAACCGTTAAAGTTGCATCTGTTGAACTTGGTAGAAAAATATTGTCATATACTTCATCTTTTCCATTATAGCCATCATAATATTTAACTTTTACATCAGATGAAACACCTTTTGAAGTAAGGATTGCATTGTTTGCAGTTTGAGATTTTTTAGCTGGAAAAACGAATTTTAATTCTGTAGTCGAAGCTGTTTTATCCCATTTTTTTGCAGTATTATTCCATGTATATACACCGTAAACACCAGAGATGTTTAAAATGTCTTCTACTTCATTGTCATTTTTTCCGTTAAAAATGTCAATTTGATAAATATCTAATAATCTGGTTAAGTTTTCCAGTGCTTCAATAGCGCTTGAACTTTTAGATTTGTCTAACTGAACCAACATATCATTAGCTTCAGCTTCTAATTTTATTTTTTGTTCAGCAGGAGTTAATTTAGAGTAAGGTTGTTTAACGATCTCAGCAATTTGCTCAGCAAGAGTTTTGTCTTTTGTAGGCTCTTCGGTTACAGGATCTGTTGTAGGATCCAGATCGTCATTGCTAGAACATGAGATAGCAAATTGAGAAAGAACTACCGCGCATAAAAGTAACTTTTTAATCATAGTAAAGTATTTAATTAGATATTGATCAAGTTTTTGATTTGATTTTATGGGCGCAAGGTACTATTTGTATTCTTGTTTTCTTTACGGGAAACCGTAAACTTGTAAAGTTTTTTCTAATAAATAAAACCAAAATAAAAGCCAGGAGAAGTTATTGCATGTCAGATTCATAGATAAGTTTTACATTTGTGTTCAGTTTTTAAAACCAAAATATACATGTTATACTCAAAAATAGAAGGTGAAGGGAAACCTTTCATCATCATGCACGGATTTTTAGGAATGTCTGATAACTGGAAAACCCTCGCTGGGCAATACGTAGAAGCCGGATTTCAGGTTCATATTTTAGATTTAAGAAATCACGGTCGCAGTTTTCATTCAGAGGAGTGGACTTATGAAGCAATGGTGCAGGATGTATTCGAATACTGTCATGCAAATCAATTGACTAAAGCTGATGTTCTGGGACATTCGATGGGAGGAAAAGTAGCGATGCTTTTTGCAACGACACATCCTGAAATAGTAGATAAATTGATAGTGGCAGATATTGGACCTAAATTTTACAAACAACACCATCAGGATATTTTGGCAGGATTAAATGCGATTGATTTTTCTGTAAAGCCAAGCCGTAATGATGTCGAAGAAACATTATCACAATACGTTCCGGATTTTGGAACACGTCAGTTTTTGTTAAAGAATTTATATTGGAAAGAACCGGGGCAATTGGCATTCAGATTTAATCTGGAAGTTTTTAATAATAACCTGGATGCAATAGGAAAAGCCCTGGCAGATGATTTGGTTTTTAATAAACCTGTCTTATTTATACGAGGAGGAAATTCCGGATATGTTCCAGATACAGATTTTGATTCCATACGTCAGCATTTTCCAAATGTTACCTTCGAAACGATTCCAAATGCAGGACATTGGCTTCATGCCGAAAATCCTAAAATGTTTTTTGAATTAACGACTCAGTTTTTAAAAGATTAAAAAAAGTCGCCACGAATTTCATCAATTCACACGAATTTTAATTCAATTTTGACTCAATCTTAATTTGTGAAAATTTGTGAAATTTGTGGCAAAAAAATCATTTTAACCTGTGGCAAAAAAACAATATAAAAATCATTACTTTTATTCAAACTTTTAAATAAAAAAAGATATGAAATTTTTACTCAGACTTCTTGTTACCGCAGCTTTGGTTTTGTTAATAGCTAACCTTTTGCCAGGTGTTCATGTTGCCAGTTTTGCTACTGCTGTAATTGTAGCAATTGTATTAGGATTATTAAATCTTTTTATAAAACCTATATTAGTCATCCTGACATTGCCGGTTACCTTTATTACTTTAGGTTTGTTTTTACTGGTAATTAATGCGATCATTATTTTGTTATGTACTAATATTGTTGGAGGTTTTGCGGTAGATTCATTCTGGACAGCATTGTTCTTTAGTATCATTCTGTCTCTGCTTCAATCTATTACTTACAAAATACTTGGAGACGATAAATAAAACAAAAAGAGAAAGCATGTTTAAAACGGCTTCAAATACAATAGATTAAAAACTTGGTTGGGTTGCAAAAATTTTATAATTTTGCAACCCAATTTTATTATGTAAATTAAAGAAGACGATGGATATTAAAAGAGTAGCAACAGATGCTGTGAATGAAACGATTGTGTTAAACGTTGTTCACATGGATTATAAAGGTCAGGTAGCAAAAAGAATAAACGAAAAAATGCCATTGGCTACCGTAAAAGGTTTTAGAAAAGGACAAGTTCCTAAAGACCTTGTTGAAAAACAATACGGAAAAGCAATTAAGCAAGAAGAAGTTAAAAAAGTAGTTGATTTGGCTTTAGAGCGTTTTGTTCAATCTGAAAGATTAAATCTTTTAGGAACTCCTCTTGCTAAAGAAAACGAAAACTTTGATTGGGATGCTGAAGAACTAACTTTCGAATACGAAATTGGTTTAGTGCCAAACTTCGAAATTGACTTAGAGGCTAAAAACAATATCGTAAAATATATCGTTACTGCTGATGATAAATTAATCGACGGACAAGTAGAGCGTATCCAAAAACAATTCGGAAAAGCAATTCCTCAGGATAAAGTTGAAGCTGATTCAGACTTAACCGGAACTTTCTCAAACGAAGAAAACGGAATCAACAATACAACTACAATTGCTGTATCTACTTTCAACAAAGCTGCTGCTGATAAATTCATCGGTAAAAAAGTTGGTGATGTTGTTGCAGTAAGCGCAAAAGGTTTATTTGCTGATGATCACCAATTAATGGATTACTTAAAAGTAGGTCATGATGATGTTCACGGTTTAGATATCGAAGTAAACTTTACTATCGAAGCTATCAACGGAGCAGAATTGGCTGAATTAAACCAAGAGCTTTTTGATAAACTTTTTGGTGAAGGTAAAGTAGCTTCTCTAGAAGATTTAAAAGCTAAAATTAAAGAAGATGCTGAAGCTCAATTCGCGCAGCAAGCAGATCAAAAATTATTGTTAGACGTTCAGGATTTCCTTATCGAAAGCACAAAATTTGATTTACCAGCTGAATTCCTTAAAAAATGGTTACAAACTGTTGGAGAGAAAAAACTTTCTGCAGAAGAAGCTGAAGTTGAATACGCAAGATCTGAAAAAGGATTACGTTTTCAATTAATCGAAGGAAAAGCAATGGCTCAAAGTAATATCCAAATTACATTCGAAGATTTGAAAGCATTTACAACAAACGCTATCAAGCAACAAATGGCTCAATTTGGTCAAACAAACCCAACTGACGAAGAAGTACAAGGAATCGTGGCTAGAGTTTTATCTAACCAGGAAGAAGTAAAAAGACTTTCTGAGCAAGTTGTGGCAGAGAAATTGTTAGAGGTTTTCAAAGAAAAAGCAAATCCTACAACTAAAGAAGTAACTTACGAAGAATTTATTGCTGCGTCTTACGGAGAATAATTTCTAAAACAATAAGTATTTTGAGCGTCAGGAAGTTTTTTCCTGACGCTCTTTTGTTTTAATTTATTTTTTGATTACTTTTCAGAAGCTAATCAAGCTATTCGTTACAAGTTTTTTTACGGCTGCCTTTTTTTGTAAGGTAAAAAAAGAGCTTCCGTTGGTCGCTTTTTTTAACCAACAAAAAATAGTTGCCATTTCAAAAAGCTTTTCACTGCTATCTGGGCTATCTAAGCAAGCGTGAGAACTTGAAACAAAATAAACCTGAAACTTGAAACAATTTTAAAAATAAGACAAATTGACATCCTTTAGAAAGAGGTACAACCTTTGATGAAGATTTATACACAGATATTACGTAAAACTTAGAACACTTAAAATATGAACTACGGTAAAGAATTCAAAAAATTTGCTACAAAGCACCAAGGAGTAAACGCAATGTACTACGACAAAATCGTAGCGGCAATGAATCCAACTAATATGACTCCATATATTATAGAAGAGCGTCAGTTGAATATTTCTCAATTAGACGTTTTTTCAAGATTAATGATGGACAGAATTATCTTTTTAGGAACTGGTATCGACGATCAAATCGCTAATATCGTTCAGGCTCAGTTATTATTTTTAGAAAGTGCTGATGCTTCAAAAGACATTCAAATTTATCTAAATTCTCCTGGAGGAAGCGTTTACGCAGGACTAGGAATTTACGATACAATGCAATACATAAAACCAGACGTAGCGACAATTTGTACAGGTATGGCAGCTTCTATGGGAGCAGTTTTATTATGTGCAGGAGCAGCAGGAAAACGTTCGGCTTTACCACATTCAAGAGTAATGATTCACCAACCATCAGGAGGAGCACAAGGAGTTGCAACTGACATGGAAATCAACTTACGTGAAATGTTGAAACTAAAAGATGAATTATACCATATTATCTCACAACATTCAGGACAAACTTTTGACAAAGTACACAAAGACAGTGAGCGTGATTACTGGATGAAAGCTGACGAAGCTAAAGAATACGGAATGATTGATGAAGTATTGAGAAGAAGCTAAAAAAAGTTTTATTTGTTTCAGGTTTCAGGTTTCAAGTTTGCTATTGTTGACTTGAAACGTGAAACTTGAAACCATTTTTCAAACTTGAAACAAAAATAAAAAGTTAATAGGTTGCTAAGTTTTTAAGGTTTTATTGATAAATCTCAGAAACTTAGTAACTTTGCGACTTATGTAACTAAAAAAGAATGGCTAAAGTAGTATTAGAATGTTCGTTTTGTGGAAGAAAAAAGCCAGAAACCAATTTATTGATTGCAGGTATTAATGCACATATCTGTGATAAGTGTATTGAACAAGCACACGGAATTGTAATAGAAGAATTAAAATCAAGTGGAAGCGCTAAACTTGTTGGGGATTTAATTTTAAAGAAACCAAAAGAAATCAGAGCTTTCTTAGATCAATATGTTATTGGTCAGGATCAAACAAAAAAAGTAATGTCAGTTGCGGTTTACAACCACTACAAACGTTTAATGCAACAGCAATTAGACGACGAAGTAGAGATTGAAAAAAGTAACATCATCATGGTTGGTCAAACCGGAACCGGAAAAACATTGGTAGCAAAAACTATCGCAAAAATGTTAGACGTTCCTTTGGCTATCGTTGATGCAACCGTACTTACAGAAGCTGGTTATGTAGGTGAAGATGTCGAAAGTATTTTGACACGTTTGCTACAAGCCGCTGATTATGACGTAACCAAAGCCGAAAGAGGAATCGTATTTATTGATGAGATTGATAAAATTGCCCGTAAGAGCGATAATCCGTCCATAACACGTGACGTTTCTGGTGAAGGAGTGCAACAAGCATTGTTGAAATTATTAGAAGGAACAGTTGTAAACGTGCCACCAAAAGGAGGACGTAAACATCCGGACCAGAAATTTGTTGAGGTAAATACTCAAAATATCCTGTTTATTGCAGGAGGAGCGTTTGATGGAGTAGAACGTATTATTTCTAAACGTTTAAACCGTCAGGCAGTTGGATATTCTACTTCTAAAAATGTAGACAATATCGACAAAGACAATTTATTGCAATATATTATTCCAAAAGATATTAAAGATTTTGGGTTGATTCCTGAGATTATTGGTCGTTTGCCAGTTTTAACACATATGGATCCTCTTGATAGAGAAACTTTACGTGCGATCCTGACACAACCTAAAAATGCGTTAATCAAACAATATCAAAAATTATTTTTAATGGATGATGTTGAATTTAATATTTCAGATGAAGCATTAGATTTTATTGTTGATAAAGCTTTAGAATACAAATTAGGAGCTCGTGGATTACGTTCGTTATGCGAAGCAATCTTAACAGATGCAATGTATGAACTACCAAGTTCAGACGATAAAGTTTTGACAATCGATAAAGATTATGCAAAACATACTTTGAATAAAAATTTATTGAAGCGAATGGAAATTGCTTCTTAAATTTCAAAATACTTTTTTCTGAGTTTAAAACTTTGAGGAAGATTAATATAAACCTGTTCATTTATTTGAGCAGGTTTTTTTTATACTT
Source organism: Flavobacterium sp. Leaf82 (assembly GCF_001422725.1). Classification (GTDB taxonomy): domain Bacteria; phylum Bacteroidota; class Bacteroidia; order Flavobacteriales; family Flavobacteriaceae; genus Flavobacterium. The sequence continues at coordinate 835,149 of NZ_LMMA01000001.1, forward strand.
TTTTTGTACTCTTTCTGTTTCTGTTTTTATGTAAATTGGCATTATGAAAAAAGTATTCTTTATTATAAGTTTTGTGCTGGTATGGTCCTGTAAGAACAATAAAAAAGAGCTCAAAGAAGCAAGTGTTTTTAAGGCTGAAAAAACAATAGAAAATGTTTCTAATCAAAAGACTCGTAACGAACTAAAAGAGATAGATTATAGTACTTATTACAAAGAAGCGCAGCAATATTGTAAACGTAATAATCTGAATCAGAATACATTTTTCCTAATAGATTTAGGCGTTCATTCCGGTTTAAAGAGATTCTTTGTTTATGACTTTAAAAAAAATAAAGTAGTTCAATCCTATATGGTAAGTCATGGTTGTGGTGATAATAGCTGGGGCGCAACGATGTCTAAAGAGAATGCGCCAATAAGCAATGAATTCGATTCGCATTGTTCCTCTGTAGGTAAATTTATTATTTTGGATCGCGGTGTAAGCCAATGGGGAATAAAAGTAAATTATGTTTTGCAGGGAAAAGATAAAACAAATTCACATGCCAGAAGCCGTGCAATAGTTTTGCATTCCTGGGAAGCCATTTCAAGTCACGAAGTCTATCCTCAGGGAACTCCTGAAGGCTGGGGTTGTCCCGCGGTATCGAATGAAAGTATGAAGGAAATCGACAAACTTCTCAAAGAAAATAAAAAAGTACTAATGTGGATTATTAAGTCTTAAGTTTAATTTAAACTCCAAATCTGATTTTCTTATAAAAATAAAATTTCTCGTCTAGCCCTGATCGAAACGATATCCTTTTGCTGTGGAGTTCACAGCAAAAGATATAGTGAAGAGCAGGACAAAAGGTGTTTTTTTAATGAAAACTTCTGCTCCTGAAAAAATTACTGAACCCTAAATTTCTCCCGATATTCTATTGGTTTCATCCCAACCATTTTAAAAAATACTTTTCTAAATGCTTTTGGATCATTATAACCTGTTTTTTCGATAATTTCAGAAATCGAAAGCTGGGTTTGCTCCAGATATTTCTTAGAACTCTCGACCCTTATATTTTGTAAATATTCTATTGGAGGGATTCCTGTAACTTGTTTGAATCTTCGTGTCATATTTCGCGCACTTGTTGGAATATCTTTGGTGATTTCTTCCAATTTTTCGATCGTATGATATTGACTTTCAATTTTTTGCTGAAGCATTGCAACCAAAGTATCGTTGTGTAAATGATTTGGTCTAAAAGTACTAAAGTAGCTTTGTTTGTATCGGTTTAAATCAATTGAGAAAATCTTGGCAATCTGAACGGCAATTTCGTTTCCGCAATATTTCTGAACCAGTAAAATCAATAAATGAAACGTTGAGGTAGAACCACCGCTTGTATATAAACTGCCATCAGCTGTTAACGTTTCTTCGGCTTTTAGTTTCACTAACGGAAAAGCTTTTGTAAAAGCACTACAAGCGTCAACATGGGTTGTGGCTAGTTTTTCGTTTAACAATCCTGATGCCGCAAACAAGAAAGCCCCTGTGCAAAAACTTGCTAGTTCAGCTCCGGACTGATGTTGCTTTTTTAACCACGGAATAAAAATTTTATTCTTTGCAATCATTTCTCCCATATTGTCAGTCGTAAAAGCAGGAATTAAAATGAGATCTAAAACTTCATTAGAATTTTCAATTGCATGGACTTCATAGCCAAATAAAAGTTCCTTATTCATCTGCTCAGCCGATTGAAAAACCATAATGTTGAAAGGTTTTTCTATTTCTTTCGAGAGATTATTAGCAGTTTCAAACACTTCTAAAATGGCTGCTATACTTAATAATTTATAGTCATGCGGTACGATCAAACCTATTTTTTTGCTCATAATTTTGTGGTTTTGGGAAAGTTAATTGCGATACAAAAATAATTATTTTGTCTTAAATGACCCTAAAGTTGACTTTTAATGTATCTTAAAACAAATGCTAAAATTTTAAATTTGCTATAAATAATTTGTAATTTTATAAAAAAGGATACTTAATTTTAATAAATAACCAATGATAACAGTACATAATACGATTGGTGCATCGATAGATAAAGTTTGGGATTGCTGGATATTACCGGAACATATCAAAAACTGGAATATTGCCATAGAAGATTGGTATACTCAAGATGTGGAAAATGATCTAAAAGTTGGTGGAAAATTCAAATACAAAATGGCTAAAAAAGATGGAAGCCTGAGTTTTGATTTTGAAGGAGAATATACTAAAGTTGAAAACTTATCTTTAATAGAATATAAACTCGTTGATAACAGAATAGGAAGAGTAAGTTTTGAAAAAGAGGAAAGTGAAGTAAAAATCACAGAAACGTTTGAACCTACAAAACAAGATTCTGAAAGTATGCAGAAGGAATGGTGTCAAACGGTTATTGACAATTTTAAAAAGTATGTCGAAGAGCTAAAAGCTCATTAAAAAAATATAAATAATTCTAACAAATAAATACAATGATAACAGTACAAAATACAATTAATGCATCTATAGATAAAGTTTGGGAATTTTGGACACAACCGGAACATATTAAAAACTGGAGCTTTGCTTCGGCAGAATGGCATACACCTTATGCTGAAAATGATTTAAGAGAAGGAGGAAAATTTAAATCGACTATGGCTGCAAAAGATGGTAGTATGAGTTTTGATTTTGGAGGTGAATATACTTTGGTCGAAAAAAATAAAGCAATTGAATATGTATTGGAAGACGGAAGAAAAGTAGAAATTACTTTTACCGAAACACCAGACGGAGTAGAAATTATAGAAAGTTTTGATCCCGAAACTCAAAATTCAGATGAAATGCAACAAGGCGGATGGAATGCGATCCTGGATAACTTTAAAAGTTATGTAGAGCAGAATTAGTTTTTTTCTAAAGGTTCAAAGGCTCAAAGTAGCAAAGGCTCAAAGGTTATGAAAACTTAGTCTTAGCTGCAAAAGGCACTTAAATTATCTTATATAACTTATATGGTTTAAAATAAAAAAAAACAAAAAACTATGACAAAACAAATATGGTTGAATTTGCCTGTTAAGGATGTGGCAAAAGCTAAAGATTTTTTCTGGAAAATTGGTTTTTCTTTTAATGAGCAACACGATACACCTCGTTCTACATGTATGGTAGTTGGTGAATCACATTTTGTTGTAATGCTTTTTGAAGAATCTTTATTTACCGGTTTTTCTCAAAACAAAATAACGGATACGCAATCAAGTTCAGAAGTTTTGATTTCAATTGATGCAGAAAGTGCTTCAGAAGTTGATGAATTAGCAAAGAAAGTCGAAGAAGCCGGTGGAAAAGTTTTTGCTCCTCCGGCAGAAAGTCAAGGCTGGATGTATGGTTTTGGTTTTGCCGATTTAGACGGTCATCGATGGAATGTTTTATTTATGGATTTTAGTAAATTATCTTGATTATGGAAACTTTAGAATTTAAAATCAGAATCAAAGCACCGGCAGAAAAAGTCTGGTCAGTTTTATGGAACGATGAAACCTATAGAAAATGGGCAGGAGTTTTTTATGATGGATCATATGCAATAAGTGATTGGAACGAAGGTGGAAAAATACACTTTCTGGGACCTAACGGAGGAGGAATGAACAGCATAATCGAAAAAAAAGTCACTAACGAATATATGGCTTTTAAGCATTTGGGAGAAATTAAAGATTTTAAGGAACTGCCTATTGATGAAGAAACAGAAAAATGGAGCGGTGCAATGGAGATCTATCGGTTAACGCCTGATGATGAGTTTACAGATCTTGTAGTTCAGGTTGATGTAGTAGAAAAATTTATTGATTATTTCAAGGATACTTTTCCAAAAGGGCTTGAAATAGTAAAAGAACTTTCTGAAAATAAATAGAGGAAAGAGAATAGAGGAAAGAGGAAAGAGAATAGATAAAAAACAAAATATCATGGCAACATCAGTAAACCCTTATTTAATATTCAACGGGAATTGCGAAGAAGCATTTCTGTTTTACAAATCAGTTTTTGGAGGTGAATTTCCCTATATCGGAAGATTTAAAGACATGCCTGCAGATGAAAATGGCAGCTGTCCCGAAGTATCTGAAAAAGATGCGAATAGAATAATGCATGTTTCCCTGCCAATTGGAAATACTATTTTAATGGGAAGTGACAGTAATGAGCAATCCGGAGATGTTGTTTTTGGAGGAAACTTTTCAGTATCTATCAATCTCGAAAGCACTGCCGAAGCAGATAGAATTTTCAACGGACTTTCTGCAAGCGGAACGATTTATATGCCTATGAATAAGACTTTCTGGGGCGCTTATTTCGGAATGTTCAAAGATAAATTCGGCGTAAGCTGGATGGTGAATTTCGACGAATCAGAAGCGCATAAAGAATATAATAGTTAGGTTATTTTGATACCTGAACATATTTGTTAAATTAATTCAAAAAGCACATTCATATGTGCTTTTTCTTTTCAAAAAAACAAACAATATCCTTTTTTATCAACAATAGATTGCCGATTTTTGTCGCTTCTTAAAATCAACGTAAAATGGCAATAGAAGGTAAAGAGATTATTTTATTAAAAGTTTCAGGACATGATAAAATAGGAGTAACAGCAGGATTAACAGCCGTATTGGCGACTTATGATGCCAATATTTTAGATATTGGTCAGGCTGATATTCATGACACACTTTCTTTGGGGATTTTGTTCGAAATCGAAGCCGGTTCAAGTTCAGGACCCGTTTTAAAAGACTTATTGTTTAAAGCTTACGAATTGGGTGTTAAGGTGAAATTTATTCCAATTTCTGTAGAAGATTACGAAACCTGGGTAAAATCACAATCAAAACAACGTTACATCATCAATATTTTAGGAGAGAAACTGGCAGCTTCACAATTAGCCGCAGTGACCAAAATAATGTCAGATCAAAACCTGAATATCGATTCTATAATTCGATTAACAGGCAGAACATCTATTGTCGAAAAAGAAGAATATCCACGTTCTTGTATACAATTATCCGTTACGGGCGAAATTGTAAATAAGATTATCATGACGGCAAGTTTCATGGAGATTTCAAGAACCCTGAATGTCGATATTTCATTTCAGGAAGATAATATTTACAGACGAAACCGTCGTTTGGTTTGCTTTGATATGGATTCGACTTTAATCCAGACTGAAGTCATTGATGAACTGGCAGAACTAAACGGAGTAGGAGAGCAAGTTCGTGCCATTACAGAATCTGCCATGAACGGCGAAATAGATTTCAACGAAAGTTTCAAACAGCGCATGGCTTTATTAGAAGGCTTGAGCGAAGATGTTTTGCAAAATGTTGCTATCAACTTACCAATTACAAAAGGAGCACATCGTTTGATGAAAGCCCTGAAATATTACGGTTATAAAACCGCAATTTTATCCGGAGGATTCACTTATTTTGGAGAATATCTTCAAAAAGAATTGGGAATCGATTACGTTCATGCCAATCAGTTAGAGATTAAAGACGGTAAATTAACGGGTAAATATTTAGGCGAAATCGTAGACGGTCAAAAGAAAGCCGAATACCTAAAGGCCATTGCCGAAAAAGAAGGAATTCACATCAACCAAACTATCGCAGTTGGTGACGGAGCAAACGATTTACCAATGCTAAACTTAGCCGGTTTGGGAATCGCCTTTCACGCAAAACCAAAAGTAAAAGAAAGTGCTTCAACCTCAATTTCAAGTTTAGGACTTGATGGAGTTTTATACCTTTTAGGATATCACGACAGGTATATTGATATGATGTAGAAAAGGGCTTCGACTTCGCTCAGTCTGACAGTCGAAATTTTAGCTCATTTTTGTTATTTCGACGAAGGAGAAATCACACTCGAAACTCGACAAAGATTGGGAATTTTAGCTCATTTTTGTTATTTCGACGAAGGAGAAATCACACTCGAAACTCGACAAAGATTGGRTTTTCGTTGCGGAGTTACTTGCGAAGATTTCTCCTTCGTCGAAATGACAATATTGAGAAAATCTTAGCGACTTAGAATCTCAGAGCCTTAGAATCTTAATAATGGCATGCCCCTCCGGGTCGGGCTATTCATTCCAATCTTTTTGTTTTTAAAGAAAAAACAAAAAGGATTTTCACTTCTATCCCTCATGCAATTTGTTTTTATAAATGCATTTTTTGTCATTTCGACGTAAGGAGAAATCACACGCCTAAATCGACAAAGATTGGAGATTTTTCTTTACTGAATTTCTAATGTGATTTCTCCGTACGTCGAAATGACAAAAACAATTAACTTGTATGAGTGAAAGCCTCTTATTAGTAATAAATTAAGAGGTAAAATTATTCGTGATATTCGTGAAATTCGTGGCAAAAAAATCACTACATCTCCTTCAACTGCTCTAAATAATCCCTCTGATTCGAAAGTCTCGGAATCTTATGTTGTCCGCCTAGTTTATCGCGTTCTTTAAGCCAATCATAAAACAAGTTTTCACGAGCTACATTAATCACCAAAGGATTTAAAGTCATATTGTTGTGACGTTTCGCTTCGTAATCAGAGTTTAAAGTCTGCAAAGTTTCATCCAGAACTTTCTGGAAAAGCCCAACATCAGCAGGTTTTTTCTTGAATTCGATCATCCATTCATGAGCACCTTTTTCTTTGTCCTGCATAAAAATAGGGGCAACCGTATAATCGATAACTTCAGTCTGTGTAACCTGACACGCTTTGGCAATTGCCTGATCAGTATTCTCGACCATCAACTCTTCGCCAAAAACATTAATATGATGTTTGGTTCTTCCTGTAACACGAATTCTGTACGGATTTAAAGAGGTAAAACGAACCGTATCACCAATTAAATAACGCCATAAACCTGAATTTGTCGTAATAACAATTGCATAGTTTTTATTCAGTTCAACATCAGCCAGGCGAATTACTTTTTGATCCGGAGTACCAAAAGTATCCATTGATATAAATTCATAGAAAATACCATAATCAAGCATCAACAGCAAATCGCTTGAATTATTCAAATCCTGAATGGCAAAAAAGCCTTCAGAAGCATTGTATATTTCGTAATATTTAAAGTCTTTACTAGGTAGTATTTTCTTGTATTGTTCTTTATAAGGAGAAAAACTCACACCTCCGTGAAAGTAAACTTCCAGATTCGGCCAGATTTCCAGCAAGCTTTCTTTACCTGTGTTTTCTAAAACCTTATTCATTAAAACCAACATCCACGAAGGTACTCCTGCAAAGCTGGTTACATTTTCATTTTTAGTTTCGTTTATAATGGCAGCAATTTTAGCTTCCCATTCACTCATTAAAGATGTTTTACTGCTTGGCGTACTGCTGAATTCAGCCCAGATTGGCATGTTTTCAATCAAAATAGCAGATAAATCTCCAAAGAAAGTATTGTTGTTTTCGTAAATCTGAGAACTTCCGCCTAATCGAAGACTTTTTCCTAAAAATAATTCAGAATCCTCATTGTTGTTCAAATACAAACAAAGCAAATCTTTGCTTCCTTTATAATGACAATCTTCCAGAGCTTCTGTACTTACCGGAATAAATTTACTTTTTGCATTCGTAGTTCCGCTGGACTTCGCAAACCATTTTATCGGAGTTTCCCAAAAAACACCCTGTTCACCCTGACGTGTGCGTTCTATCAAAGGCTGTAATTCTTCATAAGTTGCAATAGGCACCCTATCAGCAAAAGTCTGATACGATTTGATAGACTCAAAATCATATTGTTTGCCTATAACAGTATTCTCTGATGCCGTTAATAAATTGTGCAACAGTTCTTCCTGAACTTCGTTGGGATATTTTAGAAAAAGTTCTATTTGATGTATCCTCTGTTTCAGGACCCAAGAGGCAAACGAATTGATTATTGATAAGGGCATGAGTCAATTTTAGATTTTAGTCCCGATAACTATCAGGAGGTTTTAAATTTTAGATTTTATCTTAACGCGAAAATCAAAAAATATAAAATTTGAATATCGATCGACAAATACTAACTTTGCCGTTGTATCAAAAATAGTGTTTTTTTGTAAAAAAAACGTTCTATAAAAGTAAAGATTCCAAATGATAATTGGAATTTTAACAAATAAAAGTTCACAATCCGGAGCAAAACTAATATCTGAAATTTACAATCTAAAATTCTTATGACATATCAAGGTGTACTTACAAAAATGCAAACTGAAATGGGAACCCCAATTCAATATTATCTGGTTTTCGAGGATAGTTTTCTAAATATGAACCAACTTTTAGATAAAGAGATTGAGATTAATTTTGCAGGATATGAATGTTTGAATTGTCATAAAAAGAAAAAAATATTTCGTCAGGGTTTTTGTTATGATTGTTTTTATTCCAGTCCGGCAGTTGGTGATTGGATTATGAGACCGGAATTAAGTACAGCACATTTAGGCATTGCAGATCGTGATCTTGAATATGAGCAAAAAGTACAACTACAGCCTCATGTTGTATATCTCGCTTTGGCAAGTGAAGTAAAAGTTGGTGTAACACGCAAGACACAAGTTCCAACCCGCTGGATAGATCAGGGCGCAACACAGGCAATTGCAGTTGTTGAGGTTCCTAATCGATATTTAGCCGGAATTACTGAGGTAGCTTTAAAAGAACATTATACTGATAAAACAAATTGGAGAAAGATGCTTCAAAATACAGGGGAAAGCTTTGATCTTCTTGCAGAAAAAGTAAAAGTAGAAAGTTTAATTCCTGATGAAGCAAAAGAATATTTCTATTCTCAAAAAAATGATCTGTACCAATTGAATTATCCGGTGCTGAATTATCCTGCTAAAGTGGCGAGTTTAAATCTGGATAAAACACCATCTTTTCAAGGAAAATTAACAGGAATTAAAGGCCAGTACTTAATTTTTGAAAACGGAACTGTTTTCAATGTTCGCAGTTCAGAAGGCTATGTTGTTACAATAAACGTCTAGTTTTATCACCCAACCGTCTACCGTATTGGGCTAACGGTCTAGTATATAATTATTTGTAAAATAGTTTTTGTCGTTTTAAATCTCTTTCAATTAGCTGAATATGTGAATGTTGATACATTTCCTTACAATTTTGTAATAATAGCTTATTGAAAGAATTTACTTTTAGAAAAAAAAAGAGACTAGTTTTAAGCTAGTTGAATTTCTTGATTTTTCTAAGGTTTAAATGAAGATTTAATAATTCGTAATCTATTTTATAAGATGGGTGTTGTAGCAAAAATAAATAATTTCAGGCGTAGCTTAATGCGCAACCTTACTAAGAATATTGGTAAAGCAAGATCACAAGAAGATATCATTTTAGTGGATAAAAAAGATATAAAAAGAATCTTGATCTGCAGACCAAATGGAAGGTTAGGAAATTTATTATTGATAACACCTCTCGTTCAGGAAGTCATAGAAATATTTCCAAATTGTAAAGTCGATTTGTTTGTTAAGGGAACGTTATCCCCAATTATTTTTGAAAACTATAAAAATATTGATAAGATAATCGACTTACCCAAAAGGCCATTCAAAAATTTATTGAAATACATGAATGTCTGGATTTCAATAAAAAGACAAAATTATGATATTGCGATCAATGTAGATCAAAATTCTTCTTCAGGACGTTTGGCAGTCCAGTTTTCAAATGCCAAGTATAAATTTTACGGAGATTCTAATCTGGAAACTCAACTTGTAAAAAATGATTACGAACATATTGCCAAATATCCGGTATATAACTTTCGACATTACTTAACCAAACTCAGATTTCCTAAAAGCAATAAAATCATTGCACCTTTAGATCTTAAATTGTCATCTTCTGAAATTGTCGAAGGAAAGAAAATCTTGAATGATATATTTCATAATGATAAAAGAACAATCTGCATATTTACTTTTGCAACAGGAGAAAAATGTTTGTCAGAAGAATGGTGGGAGAATTTTTATGGTAAACTAAAAGAAGAATATAAAAACTACAATATCATAGAAATTTTGCCTGTAGAAAATGTCTCTCAAATTGCATTTAAGGCACCATCATTTTATAGCAAAGATATTCGCGAAATAGGTTCTGTAATTGCCAATGCCGATTTATTTATTGGTGCAGACAGCGGAATCATGCATTTGGCAAGTGCTGTACAAACACCAACAATTGGTTTGTTTTCTGTATCAAACATCAAAAAATACGAGCCTTATGATAATTGCAGCGTTGCGGTAGATGTTAATTTATATACCAAAAAAGAGTATCTGAAAACAATAAATTCAATCCTGAATAACGGAAAATTAAGTAGCTATTCAGACGCTATTTAGTAAATAATAAGTATATAAAAAAACAGGCATCTGTCGAAACGGATGCCTGTTTTTTTATGAGTATAAAATTTATTTCTTTTTGAATAAACCATTGATTAGGTCACTGGCTTTTTTCGTAGCTTCCTGAGTTTTCTGTTCTTTCTCAGTTGCAGCAGCTTTAGTAGTATCTTTAGCTTTTGTGTTTTTATTGATTAAATCAGTAAGTGCAGAAGTACCTTTTTGAGTTAGCTTTTCTTTTTGCTGATTTACTAATTGAGTGGTTAAACTCGTAACCGCAGTTTTCATATCCGTAGAAACCTTTGGATTAGAAAAATTACCTGTAATAAGTGCATTTATCGGAATGTTTTGCAATTTTGCAGCATCTGCAGGAGACATTTTTGCGATAAAAGCATTTGCTTCACTTCCTAAATATTTTGCAGGTACATCTAATTTCAAGTTGTAATTCATTGTTTGATCAAAACCGTGCGTTCCGCCTACAGTAACTTTAATGTCTTGATATTTAATATCAAATGGTTTTACATTTACTTTTCCGTCTTCAAAAGTCAGGGCTGCTTTAATATCATTTAAATTCACCTTATTCATATCAATAAATTTAAGATTTGAAGTCAAGGCATTCAATACAGTTGAATTTTTAGTATTTACAGTTGTAGAAAGCAACTGACCTATTAAATCTCCCGAAATAGATTTTAAATCCGGAGTAAGTTCATTTGCATCCAGGTTTCCGTTTAATTTTATGGTAGAATTTAATTTTCCATTGATGATTCCAGCAATTGGCGCAATTTTTTTCATCATGTCTAATTGCGTAAATGTTTGCGAAATATCAACCTGGTTAAAACCTAAATTCATATCAAACGTAGGAACTTTTGCTTTTGTAGAAACTGTTCCTGTTAAACCAATTGTTCCTCCAAAAATGGAAGTTTTAAAGTTTTCTAAAGTTGCTTTTTCATCCTTAACAATCAATTTTCCTGAAACATCTTTTAGTTTTAAGTTGTCATACAAAACCGTTGTTGCTTTTGCATTTATGGTACAATTTAAAAAAGCAGGAATCTTCATGGCTTCAGCAGGTTTTGCTGTTGTTGGTTTGGTTTCTCCTTCTTTTCCGGCTGCAGTTCCGGTTTTAGCAGGTTCTCCCGCTGTCATAAAATCATCAACGGCTAATTGGTTCGAGCTCATATTAAAGTTACCTCTCAGTTCTTGTTTCTTAAACATAAAACCATAGAAATTCTCTAAAACTCCATTAATACTTAAATCACTTTTTCCGGTTGTAGCATCAAATTTCTTTAAGTTAATAGTGCTTGGATTAAACTCAACCAAAGCCGTACTAATGTTCATTGACTTATTGTTTTCATCCGTATATTTAAATCCTGACAAACTCATCGTTCCGGCATTTTTAATGTTTTGATATTGGCTTTTTTCTACAGATGCCATATCAAATTGAGTCGTTACATCAGCTTTTAAAATACCAGCAAGAGGCTTGTCTATTTTAATTGGATATGCTTTTGAAAGATTAGCTAAATTCACAGTTCCTTTTAAGGCTGCATCTACAAACGGATTTACAGTTATGTTTTTAATATTTGCTTTAGCATTAAAAACATCCTGATCAATTCTAAAAGATAGTTTGTCTAAATTAACGTAAGTATCGTTTAAAATTCCCGTTTCATTGATAATCTTAGTATCGATTACAATATTCTGAACTGATTTTGGTAAGTTAGGATATTGAAAAGATGCATTATTTGACGCGATTGCAATATTAAATTTAGGAACAGTAGTATCTGTTAATTGTCCTTTTGCAAAACCAACAACAGTAAAATCTCCGGTAGTTTTTACACCTTCTAAACTTGATGAATAAGCAGAAGGGATTAATCCTAAGAAATTGGTAAACGATGAGGTTGGTGTTTTAAACTTTAAATCATAAACCTGACCTGCTTCAACCATCTGGATAAAACCGTCAAATTCTAATGGCAATTGGTTGATTAAAGCTTTGTTTTCCTTAAAGGTATATTTGCTTTGCTCTAAATCAATTCCTAAAACAGCGTCAAGAGTCAGTTTTACATTTTTCATGTAATTGATTTTGTCCATGTCCAAAGAAACGTTAGCTGTAGATTTCGTCGTTAAATCTAATTTAGAATTCGTAAAATCTCCGGTTCCTTCATGGTTTAAACTATCAATAACCATTTTTATTTTAGAACCCTGATCGATGTATCTAAAAGTGAAATTTTCGATTTTATAACTCTGAATTTTTAAAGAAAGCGGTTTGCTTGCTTCGTCTGTTTTTGTTTCTTTTTTATCTTTTAAAGCAATATCAAAGTTTCCGACACCGTCTTTATTAAAAATAATATTGATTAAACCATTCGTAGAACTTATTCCCTGAATATTCAAAGGTTCGTCTTTTCCTTTAAAAAGTTCCTTAATACTCATTTTTAAATTCAATTCACCTAACGAAACCAATGTGTCGCCTTCAAAAGGTGCTTTGTTAATGATTACCAGTTTTTCGATTCCAACCGTTGCATTCGGAAAGTTCCTGAACAAACTTAAATCAGCGTCAGCAAAACTTACTTTAGCATCAACACTTTCGTTGATCGCATCTGCAATTTTAGCTTTTATTTGATCTTTAAAGAAATACGGAATGGCAAATAATGCGGCTACAATCACCACGAGAACGATGGCTGTAATTTTTAAAATTTTCTTTAACATATAAATAGATTTGAGGATTTAATTTATAATTGACTCCTTGCAAAAATAGTTTTTTTTGATTGAGATCAAAGATAAAGTTTTTGTAAAATGTAAGAATATTTTTAAATTTTGTGAAAAAATAAAAATCCGTCTGAATATAATTCAAACGGATTTTTTATGGTTTTATGATTTTGATTATTTTTTAATAAAAGAAACAATCTTCTTCGTCATGATTTCTGAGAGAGGCAGGGTTTCATTTGTATAGCTTTCTATATTGGCTTGAGTATCACCTTCAATAGTTTTCATGATATGATTCATGTTCTCAACAATCAAAAGTTCTGCATTTTTATTGGCTTGTGCCAAAAGCTCTGCATCTTTTACGGTTACTTGTAAATCCTTATTTCCTTGCAGAATCAAAATAGGAACATTTAATTTATTAATTTCTGTTTGCGGATTATATTTAAACCAGGAAATTAAATAAGGCTGAATACTTGCTCGAAAAAGCGAATTAAGCATTGGATCAACTTTCTTTACATTATTGCCGCTTCTCAAACTATCAATAATAGGAAATGTTAACTCCTCTAATTGTTTATTTGCTTTTGATGCAATTTGTGCTTTTATCAATTTATCTGCTGATTCTCCCGGACCGGCGATCGAAATAAATTTGTTTGCTTTTGCTCCGGCAATCATTCCTATAAGTGAACCTTCACTATGACCAATCACAATTACTTGAGAAAAACGCCTGTCTTGTTTTAATAAATTAATCCAGCTTTTAGCATCTTCCGTATAATTTTCGAATACCAAAGTTTGTTCTGTAACAGCAGAAGCTTTGCTTTCGCCAATTCCTCTTTTATCATATCTTAAGGAGGCAATTCCGTTTTTTGCCAGCGTTTCTGCCAGCATTTTCAACGAATTATTTTTCATCATTGCATTATTTCCGTTTCTGTCTGTTGGTCCTGAACCTGAAATTATTAAGGCTACCGGATATTTTGTCTTTAAATCCGGAGTAGTCAACGTACCAAAAATCTGATCGATATTAATCTTTAAAATTAAAGGAGATTCTTTAAACGTGATTTCGCTTTTTTCCTGAGCATGGATTAGGCTCAGGAAAAGAAAGGCAGAAAGAGCAAATAATTTTTTCATTTTAAAAATGGAATTATTTAATATTTAATCCAAAAGGAAGCATCGCCTGAACTCCTTTTTGTTTTTGAAGTCTTTTTACCTGCTCAATAAGCATATAATTCTCTTCGCCAATTTCTTCTTTTATAAACGCTTCTTTTGATTGTGCAAAAGGCAAATTAGAAAGCAAATCGTTGAATGTTTTTTCGTATTCAGGATAATTTTGTGTGCTGTATGATTTTACTTTAGCAATTTTAGCAGCTTCGGCAATAGCATCATTTAAGCCGCCAATTTTATCTACCAAACCAATTTTTAAAGCCTCAGATCCTGACCACACTCTTCCTTGTGCAATAGCATCAACTTGTGCAAAAGTCATTTTTCTTCCTTCGGCAACATGCGTTACAAAAGTGTTGTAAATATGTTCAACACCTTCAAGAGTAAAAGCTTTAAACTTTTCATCAACAGGTACAAAAGGACTATAATTAGCTGAGTTTTCGTGGGTTTTTACCTGCTCAGTATTAATTCCTAATTTATTGGCAAGAGGAGTAAAGTTGGGTAAAATTCCAAAAACACCAATAGAACCTGTGATCGTGTTACTTTCTGCAAAAATTTTGTTCGCATTACAAGCAATATAATATCCTCCTGAAGCGGCATAATTTCCCATAGAAACCACAACAGGTTTTACTTTTTTGGTAATTTCAATTTCTCTCCAGATCAGGTCAGATGTTAATGCATTTCCGCCTGGACTGTCAATTCTAAGAACAATTGCCTTAACATCTTCATCTTTACGGGCTTCCTGCAAAGAACGACGCATAGAACCTTCGCCAATTACGGTAACATCACCTTCGCCGCTTTGTATTTCGCCCTGAGCATAAATAATAGCAATTTGATCTGTCGCTGTATTTGTCAAAGCCGTAGTAATATTATTTTGAGTATAATCTAAAATCGAAATCTTGTTATAATCATCATCACCGGTTACTTTCAAAGCTTTTTTGATCGCATTATGGTAAACATCTTCATAAGCAATAACATCTACCAAATGCTGTGCTTTTGCCATTTCCGGAGTTCTTGCCAATAAACCGTTTGCGATTTCGTTTAATTTATCAAGAGGAATATTTCTGCTTTTTGAGATATCAGTAGAAACAGTTGTCCAGATAGAATTTAATAAAGCAGTTACTTGTTCTCTATTAGCATCGCTCATTTTATTTTCTAAAAATGGTTCAACTGCACTTTTATATTTTCCGTGACGAATCACTTCCATATGAATCCCTGATTTATCCTGAAAATCCTTAAAGAACATTACTTCAGACGAAAGTCCTTTAAAATCTAAATCACCCGCAGGATTTATATAAACGGTATTGGCAACAGAGTTTAAATAATATTCTTTTTGAGAATACGTATTCGCATATGCCCAAACAAACTTTCCTGATTTTTTAAAACTTTCAAGAGCATTTCTTAAATCTTTATATTGAGCCAATCCTAAAGAAGACTCATCGTTTAGAATCGAAATTCCTTTGATATTATCATCTTTTTTTGCTGCTTCGATTGCATTGATTACATCCGTTAAACCAACGCCCTTTTTTTCAGAGAAAACAGTTACCCACGGATCTTTATATTTTCCGGCATAATCATTTTGAATTTGTTTTAAGTCTAATTCTATAACCGAATCATTTTTGACAGACACAGTGTCGTCTCCTCCAAAAATAGCTCCAATAAGAATTATTCCGAAAAAGAAGAACATGATAAATACAAAAATACCGACAACTGTGGCAATTACATTTCCTAAAAACTTCATAAGTATATTTTTTTAATAAGTAGCAAAAAAGGTTGGTTTGTTACAAATGTAATCTAAAAACAAATTATTTATTATATACGATTTGACCAAATATTTGTACTTTTTACATTTTTAAAATTCTAAATTAAAGATAGGGTATTTTGAAAGATATCCGAAGTTTTTTTAAACAGTAAAAGGAAATAAAAAATCAGAAACAGTGGGAAACTTCTAATTCTTGAGTTAAATAATGTGGGTAATTCTGAAATAGTTTTAGTTAATTTGCATTAATTATGAAGTCACAGCATCAAGTCGTTTTATCTATAGGCAGTAATCAGGGAAACAGGTTAGCAAACATCGAGAGTTGTATCGATTTAATACATCGCGAAGTAGGAACTGTAATCAGGGTTTCTAAGCTATACGAAACTCCTGCCTGGGGCTTTGAGAGTGATGCTTTTTATAATTGTGCTTTGCTTTTGCATACCACTTCATCAGCACAAAAAATACTCAGCCAGATTTTAAAAGTCGAAAAACATTTAGGCCGAATCAGATCTAATGAACAAGGATATCAATCCCGAATTATAGATGTGGATCTAATTGTTTTTGATGATGAAATTATTGATTCTGAGAAATTGCAGGTTCCACATCCTTTAATGCAAAACAGGAATTTTGTATTGTTGCCTGTTCGGGATTTAAAATTAGATTGGAAACATCCTGTTTTTCAGAAATCTGTTCCGGAATTAATTGCGATTTCTCCAGACGACAGCGTTTGTACAATAGTTCAGGATTTAAAGAATCCTTTGCGCGAAATTGCTTTAGAAAACTATAATTATATTGCTTTTGAAGGAAATATTGGAGCAGGTAAAACTACTTTGGTTCAAAAAATAGCCGATGATTTTAATGCTAAAACAGTTTTAGAGCGTTTTGCTGATAATCCGTTTTTACCCAAATTTTATAAAGATCAAAATAGATATGCTTTTCCGTTAGAGATGTCTTTCTTGGCAGATCGTTATCAGCAATTGTCAGATGATTTGGCACAATTTGATTTGTTTAAGGATTTTATCGTAGCCGATTATCATATTTTTAAATCATTGATTTTTGCCAAAATTACCCTGGCAGAAGATGAATATCGTTTGTATCGAAACTTATTTGATATCATCTATAAAGAAATGCCAAAACCTGATTTGTACGTGTACTTGTATCAGAACTCTGAACGATTGCTTCAAAATATCAAAAAACGAGGAAGAACTTACGAACAGAATATCGAAGCAGAATATCTGGATAAAATCAATAATGGTTACCTGGATTATATTAAATCCCAAACAGATTTGAATGTCCTGATCATAGATGTTTCTGATCGTGATTTTGTCAAAAAACACGAAGATTATCTTTTTATCTTAAACGAAATCCAGAAGAAGTTAAGTTAATTAGATAATTAGAGAATGTGTCAATTAGATAATTTTGGCAACGTATTTTAATTATCTCATTTTCTAATTGACAAGTTATTAATTAGATAATTAGACAATGCGTCAATTAGATAATTTTGGCAACGTGTTTTAATTATCTCATTTTCTAATTGACACATTCCCTGATTAAAAATACTATCTCTTTAAAGCAAAATGACCTCTTAAAACAGGCTTTGTATTGTCAATTTTCAAAGCATACCAATAATCAGAAGCAGGTAAAGGCATTTGTTCAAAAGTTCCGTCCCAGCTCATTTTAGAAGTATTTAATTGCGCAATCAGTTTTCCGTAGCGGTCAAAAATAGTAACTTCAGCCTGCGGATAATTTTCCATTCCGGTTACTTCCCATAAATCATTATAAGAATCATTGTTTGGTGTAAAAAATGCCGGAAACACAAGAACTACAAAGTTTTGAGAAGTTTCTCCGCAACCGCTTTTTTCTCTTACATACGCCGTTTGTAAACCGCCGGGAATATTATAAAACAAATTTGAATCCTGAAAGTTTATTCCGTCTACAGAATACTCAAAATAATCCGTTTCATTTTTAAGATAGATTATCGCAGTTGTTCCATTTACATCAATCCGATTTATTTGCGGAACCTGACGTTCATTAACAGTAATTGTTTTTCGGCTGGTACAATTTTCAGGAGCCGGACTTGTAACATCTACAGTATAAATTCCACCCGTTGTAGCATCAATAGTTGGTGACGTTGCACCATTATTCCACAGATAAGTCATTCCTGGAATTCCTGCGTCGAGTGTAACTTTCTGAAATTGACATAAAAGCAAAGTTTCGTCTGTAACAACCGGAGGCGTATAAATGACAATATTTATTGCTGTACGATTTGTATTGATACAAGTGCTATTCGAAGCCTCAGCGTAGTAAGTTGTATTGGTAGAAATTGTTGGGGTTGTAAATCGGTTTCCTGTATAAACACTTGTTCCGCCTGCAGAAGTTGTAAACCAATTAATTACTCCAATATTTGCATTAGCTTCTAGAACAACACTTCCTGCTCCGCAATTGTAAACTGTCAAAGAAGTCGCAACTAGTGTTGTAGGTGTTATGTTTACAGTAGCAATAACCGGTTTTCTATTTGATTCGCATCCCGCATCAACATAATAAGTTGTTGTGCCGGATAATACAGGAGTAGTATAGGAGTTTCCTGTTGCTAATAAATTTCCGCCAATAGCGGCATCGTACCAGCGAATTGTTGCTCCGATTGTTGCTGTTGCGTTTAATGTAAAACTTCCGGAATCACAAACAGAATTTGGGTTTGGGGCAGGTGTTGCAATCGGAATAGTAATTTTGGTACTCGTTGCAATTTTCAAAGGCAATTCACCCGGCATTCCGCCATATTCTACCACATAACCTTTCGGCTGATAATTTCCGCTTGGATCTCCTGTATTTGATAAATCATTCCAGGATCCTTTTATTCCAATACCAGGTTGGGTAACATGCGCATATTTTTCATTTCCTCCTTGATTATTAGGTTCTCCGTTATTCCAGAAAGCAAAATTTGGCGTTGAGCCGTTTGCAGTTCCATTCCAGAAAACAGTTCCCGCTTCAGGTCCTGTAACCCATTTCCAGACATTGTCAGTGTCCGCATCGGTTCCTCCAATCCAGCCTGTTCCAGAGGCTTGTTCTCCAATTAATTTTGCTTCATCTGTAGATAAAATAGTAGCCAGATATCCTTTTAGTCCATAGTAATTCCTGGCTTCCGCCGCAGTTTTTGCAGTTGACCATGTAATGCCAACACTGGGAACAAATAAATAATAATGTTGGGTAGAAGGCAAATAATTGGCTTGACCAATAGTTATAGAAAAAGTTCTGGTTCCTGATGCTGTCGCTGAAGAATTAGTAAACGCAAGATCTTTTACCGCAGCAACTATATCCGAATATGATAAATCAATACCAGTAAGACTTGCCAGAGTTAGCTTGCCTGATGATGCATCCCAGCTTTCCTTTATATTTGGATGTAAGGCAGGATTTAAAAGTTTTAGCACATCAAGACCGGAAACATAACCGGATGATATTTGAATATATACCGCCTGTGTTCCTGTTTCAGCCGGATCATGTGTTATAGAAAAATCAGTAACAATTTTAATATTATCTGTTGGACAATAAAATTGATCTCCTGTAGCACTTAATACTGGCGGAAGAGTTGTACTGGCATTACATTTATCCGCATACATAGCAGCGGCATCTTTATAAGACGACCAGTTAGTATCAGAGTAGGATTTGTTATCCACTTGTATACAACTCAGATTAAAATTCGATTTAAGATCCAGATACCTTATATCAGTATTAGTTCCATTTTTTAAATTCAAACTAACTAGTTGATTATCGTTGACTCTAAAATGGGTTAAAGCAACATTTTTTGAGACATCAAGGACAGATAGCTTATTAGAATTGCAGTGAATCACTACTAAAGCAGGATTATTCGAAGTATCCAGATTAGATAATTGATTATTATCGATGTTAAGACTTTTCAAGAGAAGATTTTGAGCAATATCAATAGTTGATAATTGATTAGAATTGCAGATTAAATCAATCAAGTATATATTTTTAGAAACACTTAAAGCGGTTAATTTATTTGTGCTGCAATATAAAATATTTAAATATAGATTTTTACTAAGATCTAAACCTGCTATTTGATTGCTTTCACAATGTAAAAAATTTAAGTCAGTATTTTGCGAAGTGTTTAAAGTAGAGAGTTTATTAAAACCGCAGCTTAAAGTTGTAAGATTACTATTTTTAGAAACATCTAAAGTAGTGAGCTGATTTCCTATGCAGTTTAATTTAGTTAATAATAGATTGTTGGAAATATCTAAATTCGATAATAAGTTATTCTCTAAATTTAAAATGTCTAAAGAAGAGTTTTTGCTTAAATCTATAGTTGTCAGTTTGTTATTTCTGGCAAAAAGCATAGTTAAAGCTGTGTTTTTAGAAATATCAATGCCGGTAAAATTATTATTGTCGATGTATAAAAACTCTAAATAAATGTTATTGGAGAGATCAAGCTGTGTTAAGTTATTAAAACTGCAAATTAAATAAGTAAGCTGTAAATTGTTGGAAAGGTTTAAAGTGCCGATTCTGTTTCTTTGGCTTGGATCAGTGTCTATTGCGCCAATGTTTAGTTGCTGTAATTTTGTAAAAGCTTCAATTCCTGTTAAATCTGAAATGTTTTTTCCGGGAATTTCTAAAGATGTTATTTCACTAATTTGCGCTGTTAGAACTTTACCGTCAATAACACCGCTGTCAATTCCTAAATCAATCAAAGCTTTTTCAAAGTTTGAATCAGGAATTGGTGTAAATTGTGCATAACCCAAAAAACCAATTAAAAATAAAAACCAGGTAATTCTATTTCTCATAAGCAATTTATTTCTAATTCTCCTTCGTAAATGTACTTAAGAGAATTGTAAAATAAATGCTGGCAATCAGTTATTTTGTTTTAAAAACATTTGCCGTTTGGTCTAAATTGTACTTGGCCAGTTTAATTTTTGAAATAAATCCCAAACCACAATTCCTGCGCTTACGGCAATATTCAGGGAATGTTTAGTGCCTAATTGCGGAATCTCTATACAGCCATCGCAAATTGCAACCGCTTCCTGAGCAACGCCATAAACTTCATTACCAAAAACAAGAGCGTATTTTTGATTTTTCTCTACTTTAAAATCCTGAAGAAAAACAGAACTTTCAACCTGTTCAATTGCCATTGTTAATACGTTATCCTTTTTAAGATTTTCGATAACTTCCAATACATTTTCATGATGTTCCCAAGCAACAGTTTCAGTAGCGCCAAGAGCAGTTTTATGAATTTCTTTATTAGGCGGAGTAGCTGTAATACCGCATAAAATTATCTTTTCGATCAAAAAAGCATCAGCAGTTCTAAACACAGAACCTATATTGTGTAAACTGCGAATATCGTCTAACACTAATATTAAAGGTGTTTTTTCCGATTTTTTAAAATCTTCAATCGATTTTCTGTCCAGCTCACTATTTTCTAGTTTTCTCATTGGTGTAAATTCAGGTCATAAAAAAAGCTTCCAAAGATAAGGAAGCTTTTCGATTATTTTATTTGTTTTCTCAGATTAGCTTTTAACTGGATCTGGTAAAACTGTACCTTTAATAGTAAGTACTTTTGTTGGTTGTCCTTCAGCATTAGAAGTAACAGTTACTGTTTTTGTAAAAGCACCAACTCTGTCAGTAGCATATTTTACACCAATAATACCTTTAGCACCAGGAGCGATAGGCTCTTTTGGAGTTGTTGGTACAGTACAACCACAAGATCCTTGTGTATTTGTAATGATTAATGGTTTAGTTCCGTTGTTTACAAAAACGAATTCACGTTTTCCATCAGCATTATGAGCGATAGTTCCGTAATCGATAGTTTCTGTTTCAAAAGCCATTCCAGCTCCTTCAACCTTAGCAACTTTAGCAGCTTTTGCAGTTGCTTTTTTAGCTTGAGCGTTAGAAGCAGTAATTCCAACTACAGCCAACATAGCGAATAAAATTATTTTTTTCATCTTTAGAATCTTTGTTTTAATTATGAACAAATCTATATAAAAATCTTATATCTTAATATAAAAAAATCTTAAAATATTTTAATTTTTGTTCCTCTTCGATATTCCTTTAAAATATTATAAATTCGCTGTCTTAATTTTTCATTTAAAACACAATAATTTGGCAGCGAAAGAGAAAGTGGTGAAAGAAACACCTTTAATGAAACAGTACAACGAAATCAAGAGAAAATATCCTGATGCATGTCTGCTTTTTAGAGTAGGTGATTTTTATGAAACCTTTGGAGAAGATGCGATTAGAGCGTCAAAAATCCTTGGGATTACCCTGACTAAAAGAGGTGCAGGATCAGAAACGGAAACGGCATTAGCAGGTTTTCCGCATCATTCTATTAATACGTATTTGCCTAAATTGGTAAAAGCCGGACTTCGTGTGGCGATTTGTGATCAGCTTGAAGATCCAAAAATGACCAAAACTATTGTAAAACGTGGCGTTACTGAGTTGGTAACTCCCGGAGTTTCTTTGAATGATGAGGTTTTACAATCAAAAACAAATAACTTTTTAGCATCTGTTTATTTTGCTAATAAAAATATTGGGGTTTCTTTTCTCGACGTTTCAACCGGAGAATTTTTAACGGCTCAGGGAAATGCTGAATACATAGATAAATTATTGCAGAATTTTAATCCAAGTGAAATTCTGGTTCCCAAGAATAACAAAGGAGATTTTAAGGCTTCTTTTGGAGAAGATTTTCATACTTTCTATCTGGAAGACTGGATCTATAAAGAAGATTATGCATTAGAAACCCTGACAAAACATTTTCAGACGGTTTCTTTGAAAGGTTTTGGAATAGAAGAATTAAAAGAAGGAATTATTGCATCCGGAGCAATTCTATATTATTTATCCGAAACGCAACACAATCGTGTACAGCATATTACCGCGATTCAGCGTATTGCCGAAGATGCATATGTATGGATGGATCGTTTTACCATTAGAAATTTAGAATTATACCATAGTTATAACCCAAATGCTGTAACGCTTTTAGATGTTATCGACAGAACGCTTTCGCCAATGGGAGGACGTTTGTTGAAACGCTGGCTGGCTTTACCATTAAAAGATAGTAATAAAATAAAAGGACGTCATGATGTGGTTTCGTATCTGAAAACAAATTCTGAAGTTTTATATAACATTCAATATCAAATCAAACAAATTTCAGATTTAGAGCGTTTGATTTCTAAAATTGCAGCCGGAAAAGTTTCACCGCGCGAAATTGTTTATTTAAAAGAATCTCTGGACGCTATCATCCCAATAAAAACTTTAGCGCTTGCAAGTCCGCAAGAAGCTGTAAAAGTTATTGGAGATAGTTTGCATGCTTGTGATTTGTTGAGAGAGAAAATCAAAACGACTTTAAATCAGGATGCGCCCGTTGCGATTGCAAAAGGAAATGCAATTGCAAAAGGTATTAGCGAAGAACTGGATGATTTGCGTGCTATTTCGACTTCAGGAAAAGAATATCTGGAAGGAATCGAAAAACGAGAATCAGAGAGAACAGGAATTTCCTCTTTAAAAATATCCTTCAATAATGTTTTTGGATATTATATCGAAGTTAGAAATACGCACAAAGATAAAGTGCCAACAGAATGGATTCGTAAACAAACTTTAGTAAATGCCGAGCGTTATATTACCGAAGAATTAAAAGAATACGAAACAAAGATTTTAGGAGCCGAAGAGAAAATTCATAAAATTGAAACCGATCTTTTTGAGCAATTAGTAGCCTGGATTGCGACTTATATCAAACCGGTTCAAATGAACGCCAATTTGGTTGCGCAATTAGATTGTTTGTGTTCCTTTACGCAATTGGCTGTCGAAAATCTATATGTTTGTCCTGAAATTGATGAAACATTCGAACTTGAAATCAAAAACGGAAGACACCCGGTTATCGAAAAACAATTACCGGTTGGAACTCCATATATTGCGAACGATGTTTATTTAGACAGAGAAACGCAGCAAATTATTATGATTACCGGTCCTAACATGTCCGGTAAGTCGGCTATTTTAAGGCAAACCGCTTTAATTGTACTATTGGCTCAAATGGGAAGTTTTGTTCCGGCTGACAGTGTTAGAATGGGAATTGTAGATAAAATCTTTACCAGAGTAGGAGCGTCAGACAATATCTCGATGGGGGAATCTACTTTTATGGTCGAGATGAACGAAACGGCTTCTATTCTGAATAATATTTCTGATCGTAGTTTAGTGTTACTGGATGAAATTGGTAGAGGAACAAGTACGTATGACGGAATCTCGATTGCCTGGGCTATTGCCGAATTTCTACACGAACATCCGGGAAAACCCAAAACATTGTTTGCAACGCATTATCATGAATTAAATGAAATGACAGAATCTTTGCCAAGAATCCAGAATTATAATGTTGCGGTAAAAGAATTAAAAGATACCGTTCTTTTTATCAGAAAGCTTGTAAAAGGAGGAAGCGCACATAGTTTTGGAATTCATGTTGCAAAAATGGCGGGAATGCCTCAAATCGTAATTCTGAAAGCACAAAAGCTATTAAAGAAATTAGAGAAGAATCATTCGAGCGATGCCTTAAACGGAGTTAAAGAAGCTGCTGACGAAATGCAAATGAGTTTCTTTAATCTGGATGATCCTTTATTAGAAGAAATAAAAGAAGAGATCATGAGCCTCGATATAAACGCAATAACGCCGGTCGAAGCACTGATGAAACTGAATGAGATCAAAAGAATGCTGGTTAAGAAATAAAATTTAAAAGTTTTCAAGTTTAAAGTTTAGGTTATCAGAAAGTTATAAAATAAGTGTGATTTTTTTTCAAAAAACGCTTGTATAATTGAATAAATGTCCTAAATTTGCACTCGCAATACAGAACAAGTCAAGTATTGTAGTTCTTACAAGAATTTGAAACGCGAAAATAGCTCAGTTGGTAGAGCGCGACCTTGCCAAGGTCGAGGTCGCGGGTTCGAGCCCCGTTTTTCGCTCAATGCCATATAATGCTCGGATGGTGAAATTGGTAGACACGCTGGACTTAAAATCCAGTGAACAGCAATGTTCGTGCGGGTTCAAGTCCCGCTCTGAGTACTAAAGCCTCTTCTTTTGAAGAGGCTTTTTTTATTGTGTAAACTCGCGCAGCATAAAATAAATTTGCGAAGTAAATTTATTTAAGAAATCAACAATCAACAATCAACAATCAACAATCAACAATCAACAATCAACAATCAACAATCAACAAAATCAACAATCAACAATCAACAATCAACAATCAACAATCAACAATCAACAATCAACAATCAACAATCAACAATCAACAATCAACAATCAACAATTAAAATATGGGTGCTTTTGTAATAAGTAAAAGGTTTAATGATGAGTATAAATTCGTGTTTACTTCCAGGAAAGGCAAAGTGATATTTATAAGCTTAAGTTATGAGTTGAAGTTTGAAGGTGAAGAGGATATTCAAAAATTTAAAGCAAATATAGATCAGGCTCGGTTTTTAAAATTTAAAGGCTCTGGAGGAAAGTATTTTTTTAAATTGATGTTAGGTGAGGTTCATTTTGCTACAAGTCGTAAATACACTACAGAATTGCTTTTGCAAAAGGGGATAAAAGAAATTGTTACGTATGCTTCGAGGTCAGAGATTTTGGATTTCTCGTCCAGTGAATCGATTTTTGAAGATGAGGTAGTCGAAGAAGAAGTTGAGGAATAAAAAAAAGCGATCGCCGCGGCGATCGCTTTTTTTTGTGCATTAATGCTTAAAATTAAGTACAAAAAAAACCATCTCAAGGATGGTTTTAAAATCTTTAGAACTTAGGTTCTAATTATTTTTTTACTTCTTCTACTTTAGCAGCAGCAGAATCAACTTTAGCAGCAGCAGAATCAACAGTTGCAGCAGCAGAATCAACTACAGCAGCAGCAGAATCAACAGCAACAGCAGTAGAATCTACAGACTCAGTAGCTGCAGCATCAGCTTTTTTACAAGAAACAACAGTTAAAACAGCAACAACAGCTAAACTTAAAAATACTTTTTTCATCTTACTTTATTATAAAAGGTTAATTATTAATTCGTGGCAAAGATATAAATTTTTTAATATGTAAAATATTTTTTTATT
>NZ_LMMA01000002.1 GCF_001422725.1 Flavobacterium sp. Leaf82
CTTGGTGGTCAATTTGCTCCGGAATTAGGTGGTCAGTTTGCTCCGGAACGGGTGGTCAATTTAGTCCGGAATTAGGTGGTCAAATTGACCGGTTTTTCCACTATAAGTCCCGAAGGGCATTTTTTGAGGAACGAAGAAAAATGTTATGCGCACTTCTCTGGATGTGTCCAATACCTTGCTTTACTTTTTTTCTTTTCAGAAGCTTCATTTGTCTTTGCGCGATGTATAGAATTATGATTAAATACTATAATAAGCAACAAGAAGGTTTTTCAGTCATATTTAAATTTTAGTTGTCAAATAAAATATTTAATACCAATCTAATTTTTTCAGATGAATAACTCTTTATTTTTATGAATTATGGTTTTCCGTAAATAATATGAACTGATATTAAATAAATTTGACTTTAAAACCTATAAATTATGGACACAGCCTTACAAAATGACTCTTTAAATCAGTCTGTTATTTCACATCAGATTGTTTTCACAATTGGTAAACGCACCGAAACTGACATAAACAGTAACTTAGATGAATCAAAATTTCAGGAAGCAAAGAATAAGGGAAGAAAACAGGGAAATGATATTTTAAAACAGCTTTTTGATAAAATAGAATATGGCAAAATTGAAAGCCATTTTAATACTGAAAGATTAAATTCTAAAAATCTTAACAGTGTCAGGGAAAAAATTATAAATCTTTACTACCAAAGAGAAATAATTACGGATGAAGTAGTAAAACTTTCAGAAAAACACAAGACGCTTAATGGTCAATATCTAAAAACAAAAAACTCAATTTTTAGATTTTTATATAAAAAGAAATTACTGAGACTCACAGAAGAATTAGAAGAGAGTCGAATTGCTCTTGAGGCTGTAAAGAGAGCTCAAACTGAATCGTATTTAAACATTAGATATGAATTTGAAACCGTTGAGTTTAAAGAAAAATATTCCGATCTTATAAGTTCATTTACTTCATTAAAAAATTCGGATAAAGTTTGGGATATGACTTATTCAGAAGCTAATACAGATACGAAAGCTGCAGCACAGACTTCAATGCATCGAAATGAAGTAGCCTTTTCAATAGAATCAATTCCCGCAATTAAAACAGATGAGAAAAGTTTTTATTTTGAAAATTATAACGGTGGGGATTTTTATTTTTATCCAAGTTTCATAATATATTTTAAAACCAAAGATGATATTGCTGTTCTTGATTATTCTGATCTCCAATTACACTATTCCGAAGCTCGATTTTTAGAAGAAAGTAAAAATATACAGACGGATACTGAAATTGTTGGGGAAACTTGGTATAGAGTAAACAGAGATGGCTCGCCTGATAAAAGGTTTGTTAATAATTATAAGATCCCAATAGTTTTATATGGATCAATTCATATAAAAACCGAGTCAGGGATTAATGAATTATATTATATAAGCGATTTTCAAAAAGCTAAACACTTTTGCGAACAATATAAACTTTATCAGTCTATGCTGTAGTTTTTGTCAGATATTAAAAAAAAAGAGACTGTAAAGTCTCTTTTTGTACGAATTAATATATCTTTTATAAAAGCTTATTTGGCTTTTAGTAATTTTTCCAAGTATTCAATTTTGTCTTGTTCAGATTTCAATAATCTTTCGTAAAGTTTTTTATTTTCATCTACAGATTCCATTAATTTATCCAGTGGGTTAAAAGTGCATTGGCTATTTAATGACGAATTATCGTTAAAATTATTAAAGCTGTTGAAGTAATTAATTACGCCTTCGTCAGAAAAATTTTTAATTGCTTCCACGCTTATTCCTAGGGCTTTTGCCACTTCTTTTAATTTTTCATCATCTATTTCTTCACTATTTTCTAATATCGAAACAGTCTGCTGGTTTGTTCCCATAGCCTGCGCCAGTGCTTCCTGCTTCATGTCTTTCAGTTCACGGATACGGCTGATTTTGCGACCCATGTGGTTTGGTTTTGTTAATGTACTCATAGCTCAAAGATAATAATTAAGAATAAAAAAACGGGATTCATGTATGATACAAAAAATCTCATGTACGGTACGGTAAAATTTGATACCGTACCGTACAAGTAATTGCTTACTTGCCTGTGTGTTAAACAAAAATACAATTTTTCAGACAAGTATTAATTAAAATGAGTAAAATTATGAAAGCAATTCAAAACACCGCATCCGATTTAATTTATCGAGTTATTTCGCAGAACATCGATCCAATAGGTATCTACTGTTTTGCACAGAAGAAAAGCAGTTATACTTTTAATGAGCCTTTTCACAAGCCCGTCCAGAAAGAAAAGCATGTCCATCTTTATCTGCTGATCATAGCCGAAGAGTTCGAGGATAATATCGGCAATGACCTTACCGATAAGATAAAGAGCAGATCAAGAGGACAGATAACGGTAACCATCCTCATGCACCGCCTGAGAAACATCGTGAAATTATACGGAGACCAGCAGTATTTCTTCTGGAACATTTTTAAGAAAGCCCAAAGAATTCATATAGATGCATACAGATCGCCGATAATCTGGGCGAAAAATCCAGAAAAGAGATATGTGAAAAGCACTTCAGCATACGCAGGAGACAGAAGAAATGTTACTGAATCGATCTGGGATCTTATCTATAATAACGACCAGTATTTTTCCTATGAAGTCAGAATGTGTTCTCTCCACCAGATAGTGGAACAGACCTGCCTTTCCCTTATAAGGGTATTTCTGGGATATACCCCGAATCATTTCTCACTGGGCTACTTATTTGAGCTGTGCCAATACTTCACAAGCTTGACTTCTGAATATTTTCCCCGAAACAGCAGCGATGAAAAAAATATGTTCAAGCTTCTGAAAAAAAATCCAAACACGCTTCGATTCAGCAGAAGCAACAGTTTTGATTATCTGTATTATGGAATGATGGAAGGCCGATGCCGTGATTTTATGAAAGAGGCAGAAGTTATGATCCAGAAGGAACTGGAGAGGCTTGAGGGAATTCATCAGCAGGAAGCTTTATCAGCATAAAAACAGAAGTTATGGAAACCGATAAAATCAAAAAACTGGAAGACATCAGGGTGTTAAGCGGAAAACTGCTTAATGCCCTGAAAAAAGCAGAGGATAAAAGGGGGATGTATAATGCAGAGATCAGGGTTTATGGCTATTGCGAACTCGGTTCTGTGATCAGAAACCTGATGAAGCTCTGTATTATTGCTTTAGATCATGACAGCGCAGAAGTTCCGCCCACGATTAAAAATCAATACATTGATGTTGGGCTTATACTAGGGATTGCACTTCAGCTTTTTCCAGTTGACGAATTAGAATTTTTAAATGAGATTACTGATCTGTTTTCAGAAAATAGAGAAGAAACAGAATAGCTGAGATTAAGATTTAATATTTTAAAATTATGGAAACTGACAAAATAAAAACACTGGATGAATTTAAGGATTTTGCATCGTTTCATTTCAAGCTTCTGAAACCTGCTCAGGACAAGAAAGGGGAATCAATACGAGAGATAAGATTTTACGGATACACGGATATGACGTGTCTGGGAGTGAATCTCATCCGAATGTGCCTGCATATCATTTATTCAGACGAGCTGGATAACAGAGAAATATACATAGGTTCTGTTCTGGAACTTGCCCTTCAGCTGATTCCAAGTGCAGAAATTGAGGTTCTGGATGAAATATACAGAATGCTCAATAAGCAGAGGGAAGATAAATGAACACAGGGCTTATCAATGATTCCAATACCGTTTTGATGAACATATTATGTCCATGAGATTGAGAGAAAAGCATTTTATCTTTGTCAGAATCAAAAATTTGATTGAGTGATGATAAGTAAATTTTACTTATGATCCTTAGTTGGTTAGGTTTTATATTTGTGTTATCCTACCCAAATTTTGCGCAGGATAAAAAGAGAAAAGTGTTATAACTTTATAGCGATGAATGATTGTGGAACAAAAAAGACCGAGGCTCGGTCTTTTTTTAATGAAGAGGAATTTCAAATGGAGAGGGATGGAAGAGAAGAAAGAGGAAAAATGACGGCAGAAAAGACAAGAAAAATGCTGAAAGATGAAGGAGTGGAAGTAACGCTGGAACAGGCGGGAATGATTTTAGAATTTTTAAGAAAACTGGCAAACATGGCAGTTTCAAACTATTTAAAGAGAAAAGATGAGAAAAATAGCAGACCTATACGTGAGAGTGAGTACCGATGAGCAGGCTGATAGGGGCTACTCACAGAGAAATCAGGAAGAAATGCTTCGAAAATACTGCGATATAAATGCAGTTGAAGTTAGACATGTAATTTATGAAGACCATTCGGCAAAGACATTCAATCGTCCGCAGTGGAAGAAACTGCTTGCTGATTTGAAGAAGCATAAGAATAAAACTGATCTTCTGCTGTTTACCAAATGGGACAGGTTCAGCAGAAATGCGGGAGATGCCTACCAGATGATCAGTATATTAAGAAAACTGGGAGTTGAGCCTCAGGCGATAGAACAGCCTTTAGATCTTTCAATACCGGAGAACAAAATGATGCTGGCTTTTTATCTGGCTGCTCCCGAGGTGGAGAATGACAGAAGAGCCCTGAATACCTTTCACGGTATGAGAAGAGCTAGAAAAGAGGGAAGGTATATGGGGATTGCACCAATAGGGTATATTAACAAAGTAAAAGAAGACGGTACAAAATATATTGCGTTTGACGAGCCAGAAGCCTCTATTTTAAAATGGTCTTTTGAAGAACTTTCCAAAGGAATTTTTAATACGGAACAGGTGCTTCACATGGCAAAAGAAAAGGGGCTTAAAGCAGGTAAAAATCATTTTTGGAGAGCGATCCGCAATCCGCTTTACTGTGGAAAGATAGAAGTTCCCAAATATAAGGATGAGGAACGCACTTTAGTGAGAGGACAGCATGAAGCATTAATCTCGGAATCACTTTTTTACAAAGTTCAGGATGTGCTGGACGGAAGATCCCGCAAATATCTTCCCAAGGCTCTTTCAGCAAAACCTTTTCCGCTCAGAGGATTTTTTATCTGTCCCGACTGCGGTAAAATATTGACAGGAAGCATATCTAAAGGACGACATAAATATTATCCGTATTATCACTGCAGTGCAGGATGCAGATATAGAATAAATTCGGAAACGGCCAATGAGATATTTATAAAGAACCTGAAAAAGTATGTGCCGATTCCTGAAATCAAAAACATTTATGCCAATGTAATAGGCGACTGTTATAGAGAACAGATTAAGGATGTCTTGGAAGAAAAAACTAAAATCATAAGTCAGATCAAAGATTATGAAACCAGAATCTCAAATGCAAGAGATCTTCTTGCAACAAAACAGATAGATGCTTCAGACTACCGAGATATGAAGTCAGATTACGGAGAGATGCTAAGAAGGCTAGAACTTAAATTATCTGGTATGGATGATGAGAATAAAGATATCGAAGAGCTTTTAAAAACTGGAGTTGAGAATCTGATGAAGCTTAACGAATATTATGAAAACGGCAACTGGATTGAATCAAGGGATTTATTAGGTTCGATTTTTCCTGAGAATTTTACGATCTCAGAAAACGGGTTTCGAACCGCTAGAGTAAACGAAGTAGTGCATCTCATCTACAGTATTAACAGGCTTATAGGGCTAAATAAAAAAGGGACAAAGAAGAAAATTTCTTCTTTGTCCCAATTAGTAGCGGGAACAGGACTCGAACCTGTGACCTTCGGGTTATGAGCCCGACGAGCTGCCTACTGCTCTATCCCGCGATGTTTCGGGTGCAAAGATACGCCGATTTTCTAGAAATCCAACGAAAACTTAAAAAAATGTTTTATTTTCTGTATTGAGTTGATATGACTACCTTTGCAAAATAAATATTACGCAAATGTCACATAAAGCAGGTTTTGTAAACATCATCGGGAATCCAAACGTTGGAAAATCAACATTGATGAACGCCTTTGTTGGAGAAAGATTATCAATCATTACATCAAAAGCACAAACAACTCGTCACCGTATTCTTGGAATCGTGAATGGCGAAGATTTTCAACTTATATTATCGGATACTCCCGGAATCATCAAACCAGCCTATGAAATGCAGGAATCGATGATGAACTTTGTAAAATCGGCTTTTGAAGATGCTGATATACTGGTTTATATGGTCGAAATAGGAGAGCAGGACTTAAAAGATGAAGCTTTCTTTAATAAAATTATTCACGCTAAAATTCCGGTTTTATTATTGTTGAATAAAATCGATAATTCAAATCAGGAACAATTAGAAGAACAAGTAGCATTCTGGACTGCAAAAGTGCCAAATGCTGAAATTTTCCCAATCTCGGCTTTACAGAATTTTAATGTACCGGAAGTTTTCGGGCGAATCATTGAATTATTGCCAGAATCTCCGGCATATTATCCAAAAGATCAATTAACAGACAAACCAGAACGTTTTTTCGTAAACGAAACCATTCGTGAAAAAATCTTATTGAACTATAGTAAAGAAATTCCATATGCGGTTGAAATCGTAACAGAGGAATTTTTTGAAGATGAAAATATTATCAGGATCCGTTCGATTATTATGGTAGAACGCGAAACGCAAAAAGGAATCATTATTGGTCATAAAGGTGCTGCTTTGAAAAAAGTAGGTACAGAAGCACGTGCTGATCTGGAAAAATTCTTTGGGAAACAAATTCACATAGAATTGGTTGTAAAAGTGAATAAAAACTGGAGAAGCAACGCCAATATGTTGAAACGATTTGGATATAATCAATAATTTTTCATAAAGCTCAAATCATAATTTATGCAAGTTTCAACCAAGTATTCCATACCAATATTTTGCGGAATGATACTGATTTTGGGTTTAGTACACCTTTTGGGTCTGGAAGAGAAAACGGTTCCAACTAAGCCTGTTATCAAAAAAAACGAATCTGTTGTACAAAAAGACTCCGTAGTTTTTGACACAACGGCTTGTTCAGATAAAGAAGTGAGATTGTTTTTAAACGAATTTATAAAGCAATTCAGTACAAATAAAGCTTCAAATATCAATCAGTTCGTAGATAAAAATGATGGACTGGCAATATTTGTTAAAGATGGATATTATCCCGTTTTAAGTTTTTCTAATAAAATTGATGATTGGATTGAATGGTTCGATTTCAAAATTTATAAAAATGTATTGCATGAGTCATTTCCAGAATATCTGGGAGATAATGAATTCAAGAAAACAGGTTTTTTTTACACAGAGTACAAAGGCAAATTTAGCCTGGATAATTTTGATGATACTTATAGTGCTCGTTCTGATGAAGATAAAAAGCCGTATCGTATTCTTGAAAAAACATGTAATTATCGAGCCGATGTAATGTCAGTAAGCGGAGACAGGATCTTGACATTATATTTCAGAATTTATAAAGCTAAAAAACAATTAGTGGCAATTAGCCAGGATGAAGTAGCTGATAATCTCTTTACGGATCCCAAAAAGGAATTTATTAAAATAGATACAGAAGCAGATGTAGAAGAGTTTTTATTAAATAATCCAAAATTCTGTGATTCTGATAACAATGGATATATTGATTTTGGCAAAAAGGAATTGACTTATATTGATTTTGAAGAGAGACCATTTTTATTCACGACTTATAAAATAGGCTCGATTACCAGTCTTTCACCAAAAATTAAAGTTAGGGATATTGAGTTTGTTAATTCAAAAGAAAAATTCACGTTAAGATTATCGAATAAAGGAACTTTTACATCGTATCAAATGGGCGCGAGACCGTTGTATGTTTATAGTTTGTGTAATTAAAGAATTGGATTTTTTTGAATCAGAAAGTTCTTTATATCATGAAATTCCAGCCTGATAGTCCAAAGGTTTTGAGAGCAGAATTAGCTCCAAAAAATAATAAGAAAAATAATAAAAACCTTAGGTGCTTAGAAACTTAGCGACTTAGTCACTTTTTTAACTACCTTTGCAAAAAATTAAAATAAGGTGTTTTGGATTTATAAGTGATAGAATTTTAGGAAACTAAAAGTCTAAAATTTAAAATCCAGAATCTAAAATTTACAAAAATGAATAACATTGTTGCGATAGTAGGAAGACCTAATGTAGGGAAATCAACCCTTTTTAATAGGCTGATACAAAGAAGAGAAGCTATTGTAGATTCGGTTTCTGGAGTTACCAGAGATAGAAACTACGGTAAAAGCGAGTGGAACGGAAAAGAGTTTTCTGTAATTGATACCGGCGGATATGTTCGCGGATCTGATGACGTATTTGAAGGTGAAATTCGTAAACAAGTTGAGCTTGCTATCGATGAGGCAGATGTTATTATTTTTGTGGTAGATGTAGAAGAAGGTATTACACCAATGGATGATGTTGTTGCGCGTTTATTGCGTAAAGTAACAAAACCGGTTTTATTGGCTGTTAATAAAGTAGATAACGCAATGCGTGAAAAAGATGCTTTAGAGTTTTATAATCTTGGTTTAGGAGATTATTTTACGTTTGCAAGTATCTCAGGAAGTGGAACTGGAGATTTATTAGATGCTTTAATCGAATCTTTTCCAGAAAAACCAGAACCAGTTCAGGAAGAAGTTGTTTTACCTCGTTTTGCAGTTGTAGGACGCCCTAATGCAGGTAAATCTAGTTTTATCAATGCATTAATTGGTAAAGAACGTTTCATGGTTACAGACATTGCAGGAACTACACGTGATGCAATTGATACAAAATTTGACCGTTTTGGTTTTGAATTTAACTTAGTTGATACTGCGGGAATTCGTCGTAAAGCAAAGGTAAAAGAAGATTTAGAGTTTTACTCGGTAATGCGTTCTGTTCGTGCAATTGAGCATGCAGATATTTGTATTCTTGTTATCGATGCAACCCGTGGATTTGAAGGTCAGGACCAAAGTATTTTCTGGCTGGCAGAGAAAAACCGTAAAGGTGTTGTAATCCTGGTAAACAAATGGGATTTGGTAGAAAAGGATACCATGTCGACACGTGATTACGAAGAGAAAATCAAAAAAGAATTAATGCCTTTTACAGATGTGCCAATTTTGTTCGTTTCGGCTTTAACGAAACAGCGTTTATTGAAAGCATTAGAAGCTACAGTTCAGGTTTTTGAAAATAGAAAACAAAGAATCCCGACTTCTAAATTCAATGAGTTTATGTTGAAGGTAATAGAAGCATATCCGCCACCAGCGACAAAAGGTAAATATGTAAAAATTAAATATTGTATGCAATTGCCAACATTAACACCTCAGTTTGTGTTTTTTGCTAATATGCCACAATATGTTAAAGAACCATATAAAAGATATCTTGAAAATAAGATTAGAGAAAATTGGGATTTTTCAGGAGTGCCAATCGATATTTATATCAGAGAAAAATAAAAAAGAAAGTCCCCATATCAGGGGATTTTTTTTTGCATCACTTTTTTAATGGCATACTATTTGAATAAATGTGAAAACTACAATTAAACCTTTTGCTTTTTTTGTAGTCTAACTAATCCAACTAACCTAAGTATTATTTTTATGACCAAAATTTATTCATTTCTCTCGTTTTTTTTTCTTTTTGTCTCTGCTGCAAACGCTCAAAATGACATTACAGTTCGAGGTACTGTTCTTGATGTGAACACTCAATTGCCACTGGAATTAGCAACGGTTTATTTTACGACTATTAAAGATTCTACAGTTATCGAATATGCTACTACAGATAAAAATGGGGCTTTTAGAATGACCATTAAAAAATATGAGAAACCTGTTTTTTTAAAGGTAAATTATATGGGATATCAAACCTATTTTGAAGAATACAAAGGACTTACAGAAAGTAAAGATTTTGGTAAAATATATTTGATCGAAAATGTGAATGCCCTGAACGATGTTGTCATAAAAACAGAAGCGGCTCCAATTACAATCAAAAAAGATACTCTCGAATTTAATGCAGCTTCTTATAAAGTACGCCCGGATTCGAATGTAGAGACATTATTAAAACAATTACCTGGTTTTGATGTTGATAATGACGGAAAAATTACGGTGAATGGGCGAGAAGTGAATCAGGTTTTGGTAAACGGAAAAACTTTCTTTGATAAAGACGGCGCCATAGCCATCAAAAATTTACCAGCCGATATTATAAAAAAAATACAGGTTTCTGATTTTAAAACCAAAAAAGAAGAACTTTCCAAACAAGAATCAACTTCAGACTTTTCGAGCATAAATATTACTATTGACGAAAAGAAAAATAAAGGTTATTTTGGAAAAATAATGGGAGGTTATGGAACTGATGACCGTTATGAAGCCAATGTAAATTTGAATTATTTCAATAATAAGCAAAAAATAAGCCTTCTCGCTTCTTCCAACAATATCAATTCTACAGGTTTTTCTATGGATGATGTTTTTGATAACATGGGAGGCGGAAGAAATAGTAAAGGAGGAAGTTCCGGATCTGGCGGAGGAGGAGGAGCAAAAGGAATTACGCAGTCTAATTTATTGGGCGTTAATTACTCTGATGACTGGACAAAAGACCTACTTGCCATGGGAAGTTATAATTTTTCGAATACAGTTAACAAAAACGACAGTAAATCGAATCAGCTTAGTTTTTTGCCAACCGGAAATATCATCACAGAGGCAGATTCTAACACAAGAAATGAAAGCACAGGAAACAATGTAAATTTTGAATTAGAATATAAAATTAATCCGTCGATGCGAATTGTAGTAACACCTAAGTTAAGCCAGTCGCGTACTAACAGCAGTGCAATTTCATCCAGTTTTTCTGAGGATGAAAACGGAAATTCATTAAACGAAAGTAATTCGAAATCTTATTCTGAAGGTGAAAACACGAATTTTGGAAATGCGATTAACTTTAATAAAACTTTCGAAAAGAAGTCAAGAAATTTAAGTTTTGTTTTCTCTAATAACAATACAGATAGCGACTCTAATACAAGAAATTTGTCTGAAACTATTTTCTATCAGGATAATACTAAGCCAAATGACGAAAGGAATCAAAACACGAAAAAGAAAACAACAAGCGATTCGTATTCGGCTGATATAGAATATACTGAACCTATTACAGATTCATTAAGAGTGAGATTTGGTTCTGATTTTGACTGGAAAACGTCAGCTAATGATGAAAGAACTTTTAATTTTGATCCTGCAACTCAAGAATATACAGACTTGAATTTGTCTTTGAGTAATTATACAAATTCAACACAAAACTCGGTTACTCCAAAAGTGGGGGTTACTTTGCAAAAAAACAAGTTTACCCTTAATCTTGACAGTAGAACTTCTATCATTAATTTCGATAACCATTCGCTGTATTTAAATAACGCAACAGACTTAAACAAAAAATATGCATTGCCTTTTGCAACTGCATTGTTAAGATATAAATTCAGCCGCTCTAAAAATTTATCATTCAAATATGATTATTCGAATGCGCTTCCGACTGTAACGCAATTAATGCCGGTTGTAAATTTAAACAATCCATTGAATACAATTGTTGGAAATCCTGATTTGCATCCGATTGAAAAAAATAGTGTAAACTTTAATTTTAGAAATTACGATTTTCGTACTCGATCCGGTTACAGTGTGTATTTAAAAGGCGATTACTATGATAATGATATTGTATCGACTTCGATTTATGACGAAAGCGGAAAAAGAACCACAACGTATGTAAATATCTCAGGAGTATATAATACTTCGATAGGCGCAAACTGGAATCAGCAGATCAAAAGCGGAGCACATAGTTTAAGATATGGCTTGGGATTAAACGCAAGTTATTCTTTTGACAAAGGATTTACAAATGCAGTTTTATACAATGCAAAATCTACATCTATTACTCCAAAAGTATATTTATCATATGATTACGGAGAGATTTTAACCATTGCGCCATCTTATAATTTATCTTATAATCAATCAAAATACGAGAATTATTCCAGAGATGCAAGTTCAAATGTTGTACACAAAATTAATTTACAAACTACAACATACTGGCCTGAAAATTTAATCTGGGGAAATGATTTTGGATACACTTACAATTCAAATATATCTGATGATTTTAAGAAAGATTTCTATTTATGGAATACAAGTCTGTCTTATGGTTTTTTCGATAAAAAACTATATGCAAAAGTAAAAGTTTATGATGTTCTAAACCAAAACCTTAGTGCAACAAGAACAATCTCTGCTACTTCTATTCGTGATGAAGAAAATACAGTATTAAGACGTTATGTAATGTTTTCGTTAGCGTATAAAATTGGCAATTTTGCAGGTGCTGAAAAAGGAAATAAGAAAAGACAAAGAGAGGAGTAGAGAGTATAAGGAACTAAGGAACTAAGTTTCTAAGATCCTAAGTTTTTTATTTAGAGATATCTTGGAAATATGTCTTTTTTCTTCAACTTCAAAAATTGAATTTATCCTGCTTTAGCCAGAGTCAAGTGATCTAAAAATGTAAGCGACTTTAGCTAAATTTGAAATTTAGGTGTAGATTGTAAATTAGAGATAATCTTAAATTTAAGATCTAAATTCTATCATAAAAAAACGAGGTAGGTTTTTAAAACCTACCTCGTTTCTTGTTTAAACTAAATTGTATTATAGCGAATATTTCAATGTAATACCGTAAGTTCTTTGATCACCAATTACACCAGCATATTGACCAGTGTTTCCACCTGCAGGCAATAATTGTTCGTAGTAATCTTTATTTAAAAGGTTACGTCCCCAGAAATGAACTGATAAACCTTGAGAAGCACGGAAACCAAAACGAGCATTAAAAATCGCATATCCCGGAACCACTAAGTATTTTGAAGCCGATGGGCTTGACGAAAATTCAGAACGGGCATAAGAATCTAAACCTAGGAATACTTTTCCTGAGTTTCCAAAGAATTTAGCGTTATCAGAAAGTTCACCGCCAAGAGATCCTGCCCATTTTGAAGCACCTGGCAATTCAGTTCCGGAAACATCTTTAAAAGCTACCGGAGCTCCAGTTTCTTCTAATGGAAGTGGTGCATTAGTAAATTTTACATATTTACCATCGGTATATGTTGCAGCACCATTTATGGTTAAATGCTGACTAATAACAAAACTTGCATCAAGTTCAGCACCTCTTACACGTACTTTATCAGCATTTGCAAGATAACCACGGTTTACACCCAGCTCAGCTGCCTGAACGTTAGTTTGAAAATCTTTAATATCGGTATTAAAAAACGCAAGGTTAAATACTGAATTTCTAAAAGGAGATGTTTTTACACCTACTTCATAATGATTTACTTTTTCTGGTTTAATTACTGCAAGATCAAGCAATGGCAAACCTTTTGCGTCAGTTGGAAGTCCGGCTACGTTTACACCAACCGGTTTGTAACTTTTTGCATAAGTAGCATAAACATTGATTTTATCAGAAGCTTTAAACGTTAATGTTAAGTTTCCTGAAAAGTCAGTATTGTCAGTACTAGAGTCAAAAGCCTGATCAGAATACACTAGTTTTTTTAAAGCTAATAATGCAGGATCCGTCGTTTGTAAACCTCCGTATGTTGTACGGGCATAATGCGCGTCTTTTTTATCAAAATTATATCTTAAACCTGGTAAAATGTGCAGGCGATCTGTAATAGCCCAGTCAATCTGACCAAAAACTGCTGCACTTGAGGCTCTGATATTTGCATCTGTTTTGATACCGTATCCTTCAAAAAGACCAGGAGTTTTCCATAAGGCACTCGTTGTACTTTGTGCAAATCTCCATTGTGCATTTCCAGATTCTTCTGTACCGTCTGTTTGAGAAGTTTGATCAATAAAGAAAGCACCCACAACACCGCTTATTTTAGAAGTTAATTGTCCTGCATAACGAACTTCTTGTGTAAATTGAGTTTGTCTTGTAGGGTTTTGAGATAATGCCAATACTTGTAGTCCTGTAAAATCCCTGTCATTTGACGGATCCCAGTTCCAGAAACGCCAAGCAGTAGTAGAAGTAAGTGTTCCTGAACCAATTTTCGTGTCAATGTTTAAAGAAAGTCCACCCATATCTTGTCCTGAACGCCATGGAGTGTCATGATCGATTTTACGGTCAAAAGCATTTGTACTAGGTAATTGGTAATTTAAATCCTTAATAATGGCATCAAATTGGCGATAAGCCGGTCTTTGTGTAGGAGCAACACCGGCAACAACTTGCGCATATCCGTCAGGACGTTGTGTTGTAATATCTCCTGCTAATATAATATTGGTATTTTCTGTTGGAGTCCAAAGTAATTGACCTCTGATTCCCTGATTGTTTAACGTATTTGTAGGTCTTCCTGTAACAACATTATCAATTAAACCATCGCGTTGTGTTCCTGAGAAAGATAAACGACCTGCTACTTTTTTGCCTAAAGCTCCTGTAACAGATGCTTTTGCTTGCAGAAAATTATAGTTTCCGTAGCTCACTTCAAAATCAGCACCTGAAGTAAAACTT
This sequence comes from Flavobacterium sp. Leaf82, assembly GCF_001422725.1. Classification (GTDB taxonomy): domain Bacteria; phylum Bacteroidota; class Bacteroidia; order Flavobacteriales; family Flavobacteriaceae; genus Flavobacterium. The sequence goes on from NZ_LMMA01000002.1 coordinate 14,356, forward strand.
GGTTTACGAGTGGTAATATTAAAAGCACCAGAAGTTGTATTTTTACCAAACAAGGATCCTTGTGGTCCGCGTAATACTTCGATTTGCTCAACATCAATAAAGTCTAAAGTTGTTGCAGCCGGACGGGCATAATAAACTCCGTCTACATAAAAACCAACTCCGGGATCGATTCCGTCATTTGTTAGACCAAAAGGAGAACCAAGACTACGAATGTTAATTCCGGTATTTCTTGGGTTTGATGAATAAAGTTGTACAGATGGAACAAGTTCTTTGATACGGTTTACGTTAAAAGCTCCTGTTTGTTCTGCCTGCTTACCAGTAATAACGGATATTGCAATTGGCACATCCTGAACTTTTTCTATTCTTCGTCTAGAAGAAACAACAACCTCAATAAGTTCATTTTCTTCTCTAATTGTTAATTGTAATGGAGCAGTTGGTATAGCTGTAAGTTCTACTTCGGTAGTTTTATAACCTACATATTGAATTAAGATTGTAACCGGAAGTTTTCCTTTAGTGTCAATAATAAATTTTCCTTCGCTATCTGTAGTGGTATTGGATGTTGTTCCTTTGATAACAACGTTGGCAGCTTCTAGTGGAATGTTTTCATTAGTTTTAACAACACCTTCAATGTTTTGTGCAAATGATATTGAGAAAGTTAAAACGGATAATATTGTAAATATATTTTTTATAGAATTTTTCATTTTTATATTAAGTATATGTGATTAGTAGAATTTAAATTAAATTTTTTTTACCAGCACATACACATCATAGAAGAATTGTTTTTCACAGAAGTGAATTGATTATTTTGGTTTCCTTGCAAAAGATTTTTAGATACAAATGATCGATTGTAATTTACTTTCATACGGTTAAAATTTAGTAAATGGTTGTTGATTTTTTTGCAAATATATGTAAATTCTATAGATTTACTAGGAATTAGTAAATATTTTTTTATTTCTTTACAAGTGAGGCGATTGTGATGCCTTGCATTGCCTTAAGAGTTTCATCACGAATGATCATTAATCCGTGTCTTAGACTGCATTCTTCCTCGGTTTTACAATCTGAGCATGGTTCATAAAAGTTTAATGAAGCACAAGGTAAAAGCGCAATTGCACCATCAAATAAACGGTGAATTTCGGCTAGAGTAATATCGTTTTTTGAGCGTATCAAATAATATCCGCCAAATTTTCCTTGCTTACTGCTCACAAAACGTCCTCGTTTTAGATCTAATAAAATTTGCTCTAAAAACTTTTTAGGAATATTGGCGCCATCAGCAATTTCGATCGTTCTTGAAATGTGATTTTCGTCCTGTTCTGCTAAATAAAGTAAGGCCTTAAGGGCGTATTTTGCTTTATGTGATAACATCTATTTTTTAATTATTAATTGTAAATTATGAATTATAAATTTTTAGTTTAGAATGTAAAACTAAACAAAACTTGAAACTAAACAAAACCTGAAACAAAAAACTGAAAACTGCGACTGAAAACCGAAATTACCAGCCTCCGCTAGAACCTCCACCAGAGAATCCGCCTCCGCCAAAACCTCCGCCAAAGCCTCCACCGCCTCCGGATGATCCACCGCCAAAACCTCCGCCAAATCCGCCTCCGCTGCTTCTTCCAAGACTGCTTAAAAGTATAACATCGAGCAAGCTTGGACCTCCGCCACTATTATTGCCTGAATTTCCTCCGCCGCCTTTGTTTCGAGACAGTAAAATTAATACAATTACGACAATTACAATGAAGGGTAGTATTGGGAAACTTTTTTCTTTGGTTTGCTTGCGTTCGCCTTTAAATTTTCCTTTAAAAACATCAATTATAGCATCTGTTCCTTTATCCAGACCGTTATAAAAACTACCAGCTTTAAATTCAGGAATAATAATATTTCTAATTATTGTTCCGCCAATTCCGGCAGTCAAACGATCTTCAACTCCGTATCCGGGATTAATTGCAATTTTCTTTTCGGCTTTAGCCAATAAAATAATCACACCATTATCATCCTTGGCAGTTCCGCCAATTCCCCAAGTTTGTCCCCATTTTGTAGCTAACTGGCTAACATCTTCTCCTTTTAAACTTTCGATTGTAATGACTACAATTTGAGTTGTGGTAGAATCTGAATAGCGAATTAGTTTTTCTTCAAGCTGAGCTTTTTCAGATGCGCTTAAAACATTTGCATAATCATAAACCGAAGTTTGTTTTTCGGGTACTTTAGGAATCTCAAATTGCGCAAAAATACAAGTGGTAGAAAAAAAAGCGAGTAACAAAAAGGTAAACTGAAAAAGTCCTTTTGAATAAGATATTTTGTTTTTGGAAAATTTCATTGTTTATCCTTTTGAGATTTCGTTTGATAATTCGTTCGTGTCACCTTCAAACCACGGAAAGTATTTTTTTAATTGTTCACCGGCATTCAGAATACCATCGACAATACCTTGTTTAAAATTCCCTGTTTTGAATTGCGAGATCATGGCATCTTTGGTACAATCCCAAAAATCTGATGCAACCACATCATTTATGCCTTTATCACCACAAATAGCAAACGTTTTGTCTGCTACGGCAAAATAAAATAAAACCCCATTTTGTTGTTGGGTTTCATTCATTTTTAATTCATAAAAAACTTCTAAAGCCCTGTCAAAAGGAACTTTAGAAGTCGTTTGTTCTATATGTACTCTAATTTCGCCAGAAGTGTTTTTTTCAGCCACGCGAATCGCTTCAACAATGGTTAATTCATCTTCTTTGGATAAAAAATCTTCTACTTTTGACATTGAAATTATTTTAGAGTTTAGATTGTAGATTTTAGATTGCAGATTAAATCTGAAATCTAAAATCGTTAATCAAAAATATTAAATCTTTAGAATTTTACTTCAACCGGTTTATCAGCACCTGCAACAGCTTCAAAATATGGTTTTTCTTTGTAGCTTAAAAACCAGTTATTTGGAATTGCAAGAATGTAACCATTGTAATCTTGTACAGCTTCATTAAAACGAGTTCTTGCTGTTAAAATTTGGTTTTCTGTACTCGCCAATTCGTCTTGTAATTTTAAGAAATTCTCATTAGCTTTTAATGTTGGATATTGTTCAACAGAAACCAATAATCTTGACAAAGATGAAGATACACCACTTTGTGCCTGGTTGTATTGTGCTAATTGTTCCGGAGTTACATTACTTGGATCAATAGTTACAGAAGTAGCTTTTGCACGAGCCTCAATTACTGCTGTTAATGTTGATTTCTCGAAATCTGCAGCTCCTTTTACAGTGTTTACTAAATTCCCGATAAGGTCATTTCTTCTTTGGTAAGTAGTACTCACATTTCCCCATTCTTTATTAACTGCCTGATTTTTTTGCAAACCAGTATTTTTAATTCCAATTGACCAAAAAGCAATAATAGCAATAAGTACTACTATAATTCCTACGGGGATTAACCATTTTTTCATATTCGTTTTGATTTAAGTTTATTTCTATTTTTAATTACAATTCGTTTTTGATTTCGTTTAATTGCGTTTTTATCGTCTCTAATTTACGTATTATTTCGAATTTATCTAATGTTTTCTTTTGTCCTTCTTTTAGATGTGTTCTCGCACCATCAAGCGTAAAACCTCTTTCTTTCACCAAATGATAAATCAATTGCAGGTTGGTAATATCTTCCGGCGTAAACATTCTATTGCCCTTTGCATTCTTTTTAGGTTTTAAAATATCAAATTCGCTATCCCAAAACCGTATCAATGATGCATTGACATTAAAAGCTTTGGCAACTTCGCCAATGCTATAATATCTTTTATCCTTTGAAAGCTCAATATGCATGATTCTTAATTTTCTATTTTAATTCCAAAAATACTACTTTTTGGAGTATTAATCTAATGACTGATTTTCCTGGTTTGCCATTTGTGAAATTGCCACATATTCTACTGCCGAAATATTTCCGTAATAAAAATTCAGCGGGTTTACGACTTTTCCGTCTTTATGAACTTCATAATGACAATGCGGACCTTCAGATCTGCCAGTACTCCCTACATATCCAATAACATCGCCGCGTTTGACATGTTGTCCGGCTCTGCAATTGTATTTACTTAAATGAGCGTATAAACTTTCGTATCCAAAACCATGCCTGATCACAACATGATTTCCAAATCCTGACGCCGCAGCATCTGCTCTTTCTACAACTCCGTCACCAGTGGCATAAACGGGAGAGCCCGTGTTTGCTGTAAAATCCATTCCGTTATGCATTTTTCGCACTTTTGTAAACGGATCAGTTCTGTATCCAAAACCGGAAGCCATTCTTTTTAAATTCTCATTCCTGACAGGCTGAATCGCCGGAATTGCCAATAACAAACTTCCTTTTGTACTCGCTAACTGCAATATTTCATCTAATGATTTCGATTGTATGGCGAGCTCTTTTGACAATTTGTCAATACGTTTTGTTGTGTTTAATACCAACTGTGAGTTGTTATATCCTTCTAAATCCTTATAGCGTTTAGGATCTCTAAAACCTGCTTTTCTGATAGAATCCGGAATTTCGGTTTTATTAAAATAAACCCTGTATATATTGTTGTCCCTGTTTTCTAATGCTTCGGTTACATCATCGATTTCATCCATTTTTTTGTTTAAAATCGCATATTGTAGCTTCAAATTTTCAATTTCACGTGCCTGTAATCTGTCTTTTGGTGTTTCGAAGTAAGAAGTGTTGATTAAAAGTACAAAAACTAAAAAACCAAACAATGCCGAAGCCAACAAAAACAGCAATGCATAGCCAATTTTAGCTCTTTTTCTGGTTTTTATTTTCGTATAAGCCAGATTTTCTGAGTCGTAATAATATTTTACTTTCGCCATATTTTAAAATACCCTATTTTTGCAGCTTGTAAAATAAGTTAGTCGAACAAATTTAAGAAATGTTTCAGTTGTTCCCAGCTTTTTTTCAAGAATAAAACAGAATTAGATAATGTGTCAATTTGATAATTAGATAATGTCTTTAAAGTGAAATTTATTGTCCTGGACGATAAGTTTCTAATTTAAAAAATAACATTAACTTATTTTCAGAGGAAGCAAATTATCTAATTAACACATTATCAAATTATCACATTTCTAATTATAACATGAAATCACAAGACGTACGTAAACAATTTTTAGATTTTTTTAAAAGCAACGGACACTTAATCGTTCCGTCGGCTCCTATTGTGCTTAAAGATGATCCAACCTTAATGTTCAACAACTCGGGAATGGCCCAGTTTAAAGAATATTTTTTAGGAAACGGAACTCCAAAAAGCAAAAGAATAGCCGATACGCAAAAATGTCTTCGTGTTTCCGGTAAACATAACGATCTTGAAGATGTAGGGTTTGATACGTATCACCATACCATGTTCGAAATGTTAGGGAACTGGTCTTTTGGTGATTATTTCAAAAAAGAAGCAATCAACTGGGCCTGGACTTTATTGACCGAAGTTTATAAAATTCCGAAGGAGAACCTTTATGTTTCTGTTTTTGAAGGAAGCAAAGAAGACAATGTACCTTTTGATCAGGAAGCTTGGGATATCTGGAGAACATTAATTGATGAGGACCGAATTATCCTTGGAAATAAAAAAGATAATTTCTGGGAAATGGGAGATCAGGGGCCATGCGGACCTTGTTCTGAAATTCACGTTGATTTAAGATCAAAAGAAGAAAAAGCACAAGTTTCAGGAAAAAGTTTAGTTAATAATGATCACCCGCAAGTAGTTGAAATCTGGAATAATGTATTCATGGAATTCAACCGTAAAGCTGATGGATCATTAGAAAAACTTCCTGCACAACACGTAGATACCGGAATGGGATTTGAACGTTTGTGTATGGCTTTGCAAGGAAAAACATCAAATTATGATACAGATGTTTTTACGCCGCTTATCGAGAAAGTAGAACAAATTACAGGTTTAAAATATACATCTGATGAGATAAAAAATATCTCAGAAGAACAAAATAAAACAAATATTGCGATTCGTGTTGTGGTAGATCACGTTCGTGCGGTTGCTTTTGCAATTGCCGACGGACAATTACCATCAAACACCGGAGCAGGTTATGTAATTCGTAGAATTTTGCGTCGTGCAATTCGTTACGGATTTACATTCTTAAATACAAAAGAACCTTTTATCAATAAATTGGTAGAAGTTCTGGCAAATCAAATGGGAGAATTTTTCCCGGAAATCAAATCGCAACAACAATTGGTTACCAATGTAATCCGCGAAGAAGAAGCTTCTTTTTTAAGAACTCTGGATCAGGGATTACAATTGTTAGACAATGTAATTGCACAAACTAAAGGTGAGGAAGTTTCCGGAGCAAAAGCATTCGAATTATACGATACTTTTGGATTCCCGAAAGATTTAACGGCTTTGATTTTAAAAGAAAAAGGAATGTCTTTTAACGAAGCTGAATTTGATGCGTCGATGCAGGAACAAAAAAATCGTTCGCGTGCAGCATCAGAAGTTTCAACAGAAGACTGGTCCGTTTTGATTCCTGGAAATGTAGAAACATTCGTTGGTTACGATAAAGTAGAGAACGATGTAAAAATTACCAGAATTCGTAAAGTTGATTCTAAGAAAGATGGAATCTTATATCAAATTGTTTTAGATAATACACCATTTTATCCAGAAGGTGGAGGACAAGTTGGTGATAAAGGAACATTAGTTTCGGCAAACGAAACAATCGAAATTATTGATACAAAGAAAGAGAACAATTTGATTTTGCATTTTGCGAAACAATTGCCTGAAAATATTGAAGCTGGTTTTGTAGCAAAAGTAAATACGGAGTTAAGAAGTTCAACTTCTAAAAATCACTCTGCTACGCACTTAATGCATTTGGCTTTAAGAAACCTTCTTGGAACTCACGTAGAGCAAAAAGGTTCATTGGTAAACCCAAATTATTTGCGTTTTGACTTTTCGCATTTTTCTAAAGTTTCAGATGACGAATTACGTCAGGTAGAAGCAAGTGTAAATGCGCAAATCGAAGCACAATTGCAATTGGTAGAACACAGAAATATCCCAATTAAAGAAGCATTGGATAAAGGTGCAATGGCTTTATTTGGAGAGAAATACGGAGATAATGTTCGTATGATTGAATTTGGTGACAGTAAAGAACTTTGCGGTGGAATTCACGTAAAAAACACAGCAGAAATCTGGCATTTCAAAATTATTTCTGAAGGTGCAGTAGCAGCTGGAATTCGTCGTATCGAAGCAATTACAGGTGATGCAGTAAAAGATTTCTACCAAAACCAAGAAAACACTTTATCTGAAATAAAAGAAACATTAAAAAATCCACAGGATATTTTAAAATCGGTAGCTTCACTTCAAGATGATAATGCAAAGTTGAAAAAGCAAATCGAGCAATTACTAAAAGAAAAAGTAAATGCTTTAAAATCGGATTTAGAGAAGGATTTCCAGGAAGTAAACGGCGTAAATTTCCTTGCAAAACAAGTAGATTTAAGCATGGCATCGACTAAAGAATTAGCGTCTGCTTTAGGAAGTTCAAAAGCAGATTCGTTTGTGTTTTTAGCTTCTATAGAAGATGGTTTACCAAATATTCACTGTTATATTTCTAAAGAATTAGTAACAAGCAAAAGCTTAAATGCAAATGCAGTTATCAAGGAACTAGGAAAATATATTGAAGGAAACGGAGGAGGACAACCTTTCTTCGCATCCGGAAAAGGTAAAAATACTGGTGGAATTGCTGAAGCTTTAGTTCACGCAGTTGATTTTGTAAAGTAAGGTTTTTTTTAAAAGTTGCTAAGAATCTATCCCGAAGCCTCGGGACTAAGGTGCTAAGATTTTAAAATTATTGATATAGTAAACCCGACAGGTTTTTAAAACCTGTCGGGTTTTTGTTTTTTTGCCACTCCCGATAGCTATCGGGATAAAGGATTAAAATGATTTTTTCATCGTTTTTGTCATTTCGACGAAGGAGAAATCTTCTCAAGTAACTCCGCAATCAAAATCGCCAATCTTTGTCGAATCCCGAGTGTGATTTCTCCTTCGTCGAAATGACAAACCGTGCGTTAAACTCGATTATTAAAACAAAAAAACTAACATTTTAGAAGGAATTAAAAGAAAGGGCTTTAGCCAAACGTAACAGTTTGGCTAAAGCCCTTTCTTAATTTATTTTTCCATCCAGCTAAAGCTGGAGGCTATTCAAAAAAAACTTAGCACCTCAGTCCCGAGGCTTCGGAATAGAATCTTAGAACCTTTATTTACGTTCCCCAATTTGCTGACGCCACATAGCGTAATACAAACCTTTTTCGATAATTAAATCTTCATGTTTGCCTGACTCAATAATTTTACCTTGTTCAAGTACAAATATTCTATCAGCATGCATTACGGTAGATAATCTGTGTGCGATTAAAACCGTGATTCTGTTTTTATCAGATATATTTCTGATTGTGGTATTGATTTCTTCTTCGGTAATAGAATCTAATGCAGAAGTTGCTTCATCAAAAATCAATAAATTCGGATTTCTTAAAATAGCGCGAGCGATTGATAAACGTTGTTTTTCACCACCGGAAACCTTAATTCCGCCTTCACCAATTGTGGTATTTAAACCATCTTCGGCACGTTGAAGGAGTTTTTCGCAACTTGCTCTTTTTAACGCATCATATAAATCTTCATCAGTAGCATTTGGTCTTACGAACAATAAATTTTCGCGAATCGTTCCGGAAAATAATTGTGCGTCTTGCGTAACGAAACCTAATTGTTTTCTTAAATCAAGTAAATCAATATCTGTAGAATCAATATCATTGTAAAGAATCTGACCTTCTGCCGGTGTATATAATCCGACCAAAAGTTTAACCAAAGTTGTTTTTCCTGAACCAGACGGCCCAACAAAAGCAACAGTTTGTCCTTGTTTAATTTCGAAATTAATGTTTTCTACTGCTTTAAACTTGGCAGTTTTATGTTGAAAACTCACATTCGAAAAAAGTAAAGATTGAATAGCTCCAACATGTTTTGGATTTTTAGGGCGAAATTCTTTTGGAGCACTTAATAAAGTTTTAAAGTTTTCCATTGAAACTTTAGTTTCATTTAGTGCAATAATGAAATTTCCTAATTCTTGCAATGGACCAAAAATAAAGAAAGTAAAAAATACCATCGTTAATAAATCACCAACAATAATTTTTTGTCCAAATAAGAAATAATACAAAGTAAAAACCACACAAGTTCTTAAAAAGTGAACCGTTGTTCCCTGAATAAAACTCAAACTTCTGATAAAACGGATTTTCTCCAGTTCAAGTTGCAGGATTTTAAAAGTATTTAAGTTCAGACGTTTTTCTTCCTGATACGTTAATCCAAGACTTTTTACAAGTTCAATATTTCTTAAACTTTCGGTAGTAGAACCTGCCAAAGCGTTGGTTTGATTGACAATTTTTCGGGAAACGATTTTGATTTTTTTACCCAAATAAGAACTGATTAAAGCAATAATAGGAGCGGTAACCAAAAAGATAAGCGAAATACGATAATCGATTCTTGCAACATATACAATTACAAATATGAACCCGATGATTGTTTGAAAAATCAAAGAGATCGAAAGTGTAATCAATTTTTCAGAATCAGAACGTACTTTGGTTAATTTGCTTAAAGTTTCTCCACTTCGTTGATCTTCGAATTCGGCATAAGGTAAATCAAGTGATTTTTTGATTCCGTCCGTATACATTTGTGCTCCGGTTCTCTGAATCACTACATTAGTAAAATAATCCTGAAAGTTTTTGGTAATTCTCGATATCATTGCAGCGCCAAGAGAAAGACCCAGCCAGAAGGATAAAGATTTTATGAATCCAATTTCGTTTCCTGCGTATTTATGCAAACCAACGCCGCAATCCTGCATTAATTTACCGGTAATAATAGAGTCTGATAAGCTGAAACAAATGTTTATAGAGGCCATAATCAAAGCAAAAAGCAGGAGCATTTTATGCTTGATTATATAAGAATATAATAATTTCATAGGTGAGTTTGAATTTAGAGATGCAAAAGTAGTGAATAGTTTGGCTTTGTAAAGTTGCTTTTTGTTATTAAAACTGTAATTTTTTCTGCAGCTGAAATTAATGATTGCGTTTTCTTTAGTCTGGAATGTTTAATTATTTAGAAAAAGTATTTTTAAGTTTGAATGTGGAATGCCGTAAGGTTTTGATTTGGGGTTGTATTAAGTTTGCCCCAATTACAAATCTAACCTAATCAAAAATGAAAAAAATTTTATGTCTTTTTAGTGCCTTAACAATGGTATTAATGTCATCTTGTTCTAGTGATGATTCTTCTGATGGAGGTTCTGCAACACTATTACCTACAAAAATTGTTGAAACAACTGTAGAAAATTCAAAGCCAGGAAGTCTTACTTATACGATAACTTACGACGGAAATAAATTAAAAGAAATTGCAGGTTCTGATGCTGCAAGATCTGTTTATACTTACACAGGCGATCTTATAACTAAAGTTGAATTTTACGTTTCGGGTTCTTTGTACTACACGGATGTTTATGCATATGAAGGTGGTAAATTAGCGTCTAAAATTACTACGGCTGAATCTAATAAAACTACTCAGCAAAAATTAACTTTTGTTTATAATGCAAATGGTACAGTTACTTCAAAATCATCTGCTGTAGTAAATAAAGTTGAAATTCCATACGACGGTACTGTTACATATACTTTTTCAAACGGAAATTTAGTTTCTACAGAATATGCTGACGATGCAAAAGAAATTATTACAAGTACATTTGATGATAAAAAAAGTCCGTTTAGTAATATTACAGGTGTAAAACTTTTATTGGATTTAGATGATAATTTTGATTTTTCATCAGTAAATAATACATTAAAAAATGTTACTGTAACTTATGACAGTGATGGAAAAATTACTCAAACAGCGACAGTAACGACTACTAATAAATACAATGACAGTAATTTCCTTACTGAATCATTCGCAGGAGATGCTAAAGATTCTGAAAAACTAGAGATTACTTATTAATTAGTTTTTTATAATTAAAAATATCCCCAGTCAGCAATAGTTGATTTGGGGATTTTTTTTGATCCATAATTGAGTTTTAAGCTGTATTTTTGAATAAAAAAGCCATGCAATTCAGAACCCAAATACCAATTTCTAAAACCAATAATCCAATCGATTATAATTCGAAAATAATTTCTATTGGTTCTTGTTTTGCGGAGAATATGGCAGAGAAATTCGATTATTTTAAATTTCAGAATGAAACCAATCCGTTTGGAATTATTTTTAATCCCATTTCGATCGAGAAAATAATAAGTCGTGTAATTAAACAGGAATTTTATACAGAGAAAGATGTTTTCTTTTATAATGAACGCTGGCACAGTTACGAAGTACATTCGGATTTAAGTAATAGTGATCGCGAAGAATTATTAGAAACGCTCAATAAAGCGATTTCAGAAACGTATAAAAATTTAAAAGAAGCCACACATATTATTATTACTTACGGAACTTCCTGGATTTACAGAAATTTAGAAAGCGATAAAATCGTTGCCAATTGCCATAAAGTTCCTCAAAAACAATTCTCAAAAGAGTTATTGCCAGTTGATACAATCCAGAAAAGCATTCAAAATATGATTGATTTAATTCAGGTTTTAAACCCGGATATAAACTTCATTTTTACCGTTTCACCTGTACGACATATCAAAGATGGTTTTGCAGAAAATCAATTGAGTAAATCGCATTTATTTTCGGCTGTTCATTTCAATCTAAAATCTATCCCGAGGCTTGGGGAAAACAATACTAAATTAGAATATTTCCCGTCATACGAAATCATGATGGACGAACTTCGCGATTATCGCTTTTATAACGAAGATATGCTTCATCCGAATCAAGTGGCAATTGATTATATATGGCATAAATTCAGTGAAAATTACATTGCTGAAAACAGTTTTTTAACTATGCAGGAAATATCAGAAATTCAAAAAAGTCTGCGACATCGCAGTTTCAATCCGGATTCTGAACAGCATCAGAAATTCTTAGCTAAACTTCAGCAAAAAATAAGTAGAATAGAAGATAAATGGGGACATATTAAGTTTTAAAATTAATTTGTCTGTTTATCTTAGCACCTTCATGGCATATAAAAAAGTAAGAAAATAATTATTTGTCCGTAAAATTTTAGAATAATTGCGTGTAATTATGTAAATTGTTAAGGTTTAAAATTCACAATTTTGTAGACTGTAAAAATACAGCCTTATAATATCACAACTTTAATCTAATCGTGTTTTATTGACTTATGAATAACAAACCCATTCATTTTCTTAAAAAAACACTGCGTATACTACTTTGGTGCGTGGTTTCTATCATTGCACTTTTATTACTTCTTATTGTTTTAATTCAGGTTCCATCTATTCAAAATTATGCAAAGGATAAGGCGATAACTTATCTCTATAATAAGATAAAAACTAAAGTTTCATTAGATCATATTTCTATTAAATTTCCTAAAGATGTAGTTCTGGAAGGTTTTTATTTTGAAGATCAAAAAAAGGATACCCTGCTGGCTGGTAAACGTTTAGTGGTCGATGTTGATCTTTTTAAATTAGTAAGCAGCGAACTTGAAATTAATTCGGTTTCACTTGAAAACGTTACAGCCAATATTTCCAGAAATAAAGAGGGAGTTTTCAATTTTGATTATATCATTAAAGCTTTCGAATCAAAAGAACCAAAAGTAGAAGATCCGGATAGCAAACCCTTCAAAATATCAGTTGTAGATGTGAATCTGGACAATATTAAATTTAATTTTAAGGATGATTTTGCTAAAAACGACATCAAAGTTAATCTCACACATTTTGATACAAAATTCAAGGAATTTGAATTGGACAAAATGAATTTTGATATTCCAAATATCAATCTAAACGGATTGAAATTGGTTTTGGATCAGGATGTTGTAGAAAAAATTGCCGAAGTTTCAGTAGAAACCGTTGATACTATTTCGAAAAGAAAAGATTTTAAACTAAATCTGGGTAAAATCAGTTTGTCTAAAATTGATATTGCGTATGATAACAAAGATTCTAAATTAGATTCCGGAATCAAATTAGGTAATCTGGATTTATCGGTTAACAAAATCGATTTAAATAAGCAGCTTTTGGATTTTGATACTTTCGAACTAAAAAATCTTAAAGGAAATTTGAGATTAGGTACAAAAGACAAACAAATTAAAACGCCCAATTTAGATTCAACTGCTATTAAACAAGCGGGATGGAAAGTAAAACTGAATGATGTAAATATCGAAAATATTGCTTTCAGGTTTGATGATATGCAATCAAAACCAGCCTCAAGAGGAATTGATTACAGCCATCTTGATTTAAATAAATTCAATCTTAAAGCGGAGAAATTGTATTACGGAAACGATACTATTTCCGGAAATATAAAAGCATTAACGGCAAATGAAAAAAGCGGATTACAGATTCAATCTTTAAAAACCAATTTCTTTTATGGACCTAAAAATGCGTATCTGAATGATTTATATTTAAAAACTCCACAAACATTACTTCAAAATAAAGTAAAAGTGGGGTATAATTCTATTGCAACAATTTCTAAGGATTTAGGAAATCTTTCGTTAGAGGCAAACTTAAATCAGGCGAAAATTGGGTTTAAAGATATTCTGTTATTTGCTCCGGATTTACAAAAGACAAATCCGTTTAAGAGTAACCCAAATGCAATTTTATATTTGAATACACGCTTGAGCGGAAAAATAAAAGATCTTGATATTCCGCAATTCGAAATGAGCGGAATAGGAACTACCAGAGTTTCACTTTCGGGTAAAATAAAAGGTTTGCCTGATGCTCAAAAAGCCTATTATGATCTTGATATCAAGAAAGTATCGAGTACTTCAAAAGACATTTATTCGTTTATTCCCGCAGGAACAATTCCCAAAAATATTCAGTTGCCGTCGCAGTTGAATTTACAGGGAAAATTTAAAGGTTCTGTTCAGAATTTCAAAACCAATCTGGCTTTAAACAGTAGTTTTGGTAACGCAAAAGTAGACGGCTTATTTGATCAGCGTGTTAAGAAAAAAGAGAAATACGACGCCACGGTTTATTTACTGGATTTTGATTTAGGACGATTAATCAAAAACGATTCAATAGGAAAAATTACGCTTAAAGCGAAAGTAAAAGGAAATGGTTTAGACCCAAAAACGGCTCGCGCTCAATTTGACGGATTGGTTCAGAAAGCAGTTTTCAACAGATATACGTATAAAGATTTAGCCTTAAAAGGAAATATCGAAAACGGATCATTTGCAGTAAAATCAGGAATGAAAGATCCTAATTTACATTTTGATCTTGTAGCAAGCGGAAATACAAAAGATAAATATCCGTCGATTCAATTAAAATTAAACCTTGATATTGCCGATTTGGAAAAACTGAATCTTCACGCCGGACCAATGAAATTGCGTGGTAATATCGATGCAGATGTTGCGAATAGTAATCCTGATTTTTTAAACGGAAAAGTGTTTCTTTCGAACATTCAGGTTTTACAAAATGCAGAACCAATCGTTTTAGATTCTGTGCGCATAATTGCTTTTGCTGATAATAATCGAAATAATATCAAAATTTCATCTCAGTTTTTAAAGGCTGAAGTAGACGGAAAATATAAATTGACGACATTAACTGCGGCGATTAAAAAATCATTAGCTAAATATATTGATTTGAAAAATCCTAAAGTAAATGGAGAATCAGACGAACAGCGTTTGGCTTTTACCTTAAAAATTGATAATGATCCGATACTTTTTAAATTGGTTCCTAAATTAACGGGTTTAGAGCCTATTAATATTACCGGAAAATACAATAATGTCGCAGATTCTTTAGAAATAAAAGGAACTATTCCGCGAATTGTTTACGCTGATAATACAATATCTGACGGAAAAATAAATATCGAAGGCAAAGAAAATGCTTTAGAATATCTGGTTTCTGTGGCAACGATTGAAAGTGGTTCTTTAAAAATTCCGTTTACGAGTTTATCGGGAAAAGTCGAAAATAATCTTTTGACTTATGCACTTGAAGTGAAAGATGTAAAAGACAAACAACAATATTTTATTGCAGGAGAATTTAAATCAGAAGATTCTAAAAACATATTAAAAATCGATGCAGAAAACTTTGTACTGAATTATGATAAATGGACTGTAGATCCTGAAAATGCAATTGAATTTGGAGGAAAAAGACTTTACATCAATAAATTTTACTTGTCGAATTCAGGAAACGAATTAAAAATTCAGTCTCAGGGAACTCAGGATAATTCACCGTTAAAAGTTGATTTTGTAAACTTCAAAATCGAGACGATCATGAACATCGTCAAAAAAGATAAACTTTTGATGCAAGGTTTGATTAACGGAAACGCAGTTGTAGAAAACGTGATGACGAAACCTACTTTTACATCTGATTTAAAAATTGATGAATTTGCTTTTAGAGGCGAACCTGTTGGTGATATTGCGATAAAAGTAGATAATAAAACCAATAATTTACTGGCAGCAAATGTTACGCTTAGCGGTGAAGGAAATGATATGAACCTAACAGGTAATTATAAAATTGATAATGGTAATCTTGATTTTAATCTCGATTTGAACAAACTGAATATTAAAAGTATTCAGGGTTTTACTATGGGAAATATTACCGAAGTAACAGGATTCTTAGCCGGAAATTTTAAAATTACCGGAAATGCAAGCGCACCAAAGGTAAACGGAGAATTAAACTTTAAGGATACAGGTTTCAGAGTAAAAAAGCTAAACTCATTCTTTAAAACACAGGACGAAAAAATCACGCTTCAAAATGACGTAATTACATTTGATAAATTTACGTTTCATGATGAAAATGATAATAACCTAACGATAAACGGAACGATAAAATCTGCAGATTATACCAATTTTGATTTTGGATTAACGGTTGTTGCTGATGATTTTAGAGCTATACATTCTAAAGAAGCAGACAATGATTTGTTTTATGGAGATTTGATTCTGGACACGAAACTAAACATAAAAGGAACACTTGAAAATCCTGTTATTGGCGGAAATATTAAAATAAACAAAGACACGAAGTTTACGGTTGTTTTGCCACAATCAGATCCTTCAATCGCTGACAGAGAAGGTATTGTTGAGTTTGTTGATGAAGATAATATGTATCTGAAACAAACTATTGCAATGGAAAACAAACTAAATCAATCTGAATTGGTTGGTATGGATGTGAGCGTTGAAATTGCAATAGATAAAGAAGCTGAACTGACACTTGTAATCGACAAAGGAAACGGGGATTATCTAAACCTAAAAGGAGAAGCTCAACTTACCGGAGGAATTGATCCGTCAGGAAAAACTACTTTAACCGGTAAATATGAATTTTCTGAAGGGGCATATGAAATGAACTTTAATATGATCCGCAGGAAATTTGACATCCAGAAAGGAAGTTATATTATCTGGAACGGAGAACCTACAATGGCGAGTTTGAATATTACAGCCATTTATAAAGTAGAAACAGCACCAATAGATTTGCTTGGCAACCAATTGCCAACAGATAATCCTACGGTGAGAAATACGTATAAACAGAAAATTCCGTTTCAGACATTATTAAAAATGAACGGTGAACTTTTAAAACCGGAAATTACTTTTGATATTGTACTTCCTGACGGAAATTATGATGTTTCTACAGATGTTGTATCGCTTACGCAAACAAAACTAGAACAATTGCGACAAGAACCAGCCGAGTTAAACAAACAGGTTTTTGCGCTTTTATTACTAAATAGATTTATTGGCGAAAATCCGTTTGCAAGCGAAAGTGGCGGAACGAGTGCAGAATCATTGGCAAGACAAAGTGTGAGTAAAATACTTTCGCAACAGTTAAATGATCTTGCCGGAGAATTAATTACCGGAGTTCAGCTGGAATTTGATCTTGAATCTACAGATGATTATACAACCGGAACAAAAGAAAACAGAACTGATTTGAATGTTGGAGTTTCTAAAAAACTATTAGATGACAGATTAAAAGTAACGGTAGGAAGCAGTTTTGCAGTCGAAGGACAGGAACGCGCCAACGAAGAAAGTACGAATATTGCGGGAGATGTAGCACTAGATTATCAGCTTACAAAAGATGGACGTTATATGGTTCGTGCGTATCGAAAAAATGAATATCAGGTCGCAGTAGAAGGGCAGGTTGTCGAGACAGGAGTTGCCTTTATTATTACGATGAGTTACAATAAATTCAGAGAACTTTTTCATCGTAGTGCAGCAGAAAGAGAAATGATTAAAGAAGAAAAGCTACGCAAAGAGAAAAGAAAACTCAAAGAAAAAGAAGACAAGAAAAAAGAAGAAAACGAAGAAAATCAAATTGAAGGAAATGAGCAAAAAACATAGCAATATAACAATTAGATATGCAAAATATTTTATAGCGCTGTCCTTGTTTTTTGTTTTTGGGTGCAGCAATACAAAATATTTAGCCGAAGGAGATTTATTATATACCGGAGGTTCTGTAACAGTAAAAGATTCTATTATAAAAAAGAAAGACAGAAAAGCACTGGAAAAAGAACTGGAAGATTTATTGCGTCCTAAACCCAACAAGCAAATCTTAGGATTACGTCCTAAATTATGGATTTATAACCTTGCAGGTGAACCTAAAAAGAAAAAAGGAATTCGATATTGGCTTCGTAATAAAGTAGGCGAACAACCCGTGCTTTTTAGCAAAGTCGATTTAGATTATAATGCTTCGGTACTTAGAAGTTTTACAGAAAACCGCGGTTATTTTAAAAGCCGTGTGAGCGCAGATTCTACTGTAAGAAACAAAAGAGTAACGGCAGAATATACTGTTATCCCTAAGAAACAATATATTATAAAAAGCGTGACTTTTCCGGATGATTCCCTCGCAATATCAAGAATAATTGGAAGATCAAGCCGAAGAAGTTTATTGAAAGTAGGAAAACCGTATGATCTCGATATCATAAAAGCCGAAAGAGAAAGAATAGACGCTAGGCTTAAAGAGAGAGGATATTTTTACTTTAATCCGGATTATATTTTAGCTCAGGTCGACAGTAGTAAAGGCGATCATGAAGTAAAAATTAAACTGGTAATAAAAGCTGATGCGCCGCCAAAAGCGCTTACATCTTATAAAATCAATAAAATCATTGTATATCCTAATTTTACTGTTTCTAAAGACAGCGTAAAATATACTGAGAAAGATATTGTTAAGTACAAAGATTTTACAATTATTGATACCGCAAATACTTTTAAACCAAGAGTTTTTGACAGAGCAATTTTTTTTAAAAAGGGAGATTTATACAGTAGAAAAGATCACAATCTCACGCTAAATCGTTTCGTGAATTTAGGAACTTTTAGTTTTGTGAAAAATGAATTTAAGCCTTCAGACAGTTTGAAAAATAGTTTGGATTCTTATTATTACCTGACACTTTTGCCTAAGAAATTTATTCGTGTTGAGGTTTTAGGAAAAACAAATTCCGCAAGTTATACCGGAACAGAAGTAAATGTAAACTGGAATAACAGGAACTTATTTCGCGGTGCCGAATTGCTTACCGTATCTGTTTTTGGAGGTGCTGATTTTCAGCTTTCAGGTGCGAATAACGGCAAGAATATCTATAAACTGGGAACAGAAACCAGTTTAACATGGCCAAGATTTATCGTTCCGTTTTTTCATATAGAAGGTTCAAGCGAATATGTGCCAAGAACGAAGGCAACTGTGCGATACGAATTTCAAAACAGGACACAATTATATGCTTTAAACTCTTTTAAAACCTCTTTTGGTTATCAATGGAAAGAGAACATTAGAAAAGAACATCAATTGAATATTCTTGATGTGACGTATGTAAGTCCAAATAATGTGACAGCAGAATATAAACAGGACATTGAGGAAGATGCTTCGCTGGGGAAAGTAATCGAAAAGCAATTAATTTTTGGTCCAACGTATTCGTATACCTATACCAATACGATGCAAAAACGTAAAAAGAATACATTTTATTTTAATGGAGAATTAGATTTGGCAGGAAACATTACAGGTTTGGTCACAGGCGCAAATGTCAAAAAGAATGATACCATAAAAATATTTGATGTTCCGTTTAGTCAATTTGTAAAGTTAAAAGCAGATTTCAGACATTACTTAAAACTAAGTAAAGAAAGCGAATTAGCCAGCAGGATTATTGTTGGAGCAGGACTTCCGTACGGAAATTCAGGTGCATTGCCAACCTCAAAACAATTTGTTGTGGGAGGAACCAATAGTATTCGCGCCTTTAGAGCCAGATCGCTTGGTCCGGGAAGTTACCTGAATACAGAAACAACAAACAATTATTTACCGGATCAATCCGGAGATCTAAAATTAGAATTTAGTACAGAATACAGGGCTAAACTTTTTAGTATTGTTCGTGGAGCTTTATTTATTGATGCCGGAAATGTTTGGCTTTTAAACGCGGATCCCAATAAACCAGGCGGACAAATTACGAAAGATTTCATGAAAGATATTGCCGTTGGAGCTGGAGCAGGATTACGTTTTGATTTGTCTTTCTTGGTTTTAAGAACAGATTTGGCATTCCCGTTAAGAAAACCATATTTACCTCAAGGCGAAAGATGGGTAATCGACGATATCAATTTTGGAAGCGGACCCTGGAGAAAAGATAATTTGATTTTAAATATCGCAATTGGATATCCATTTTAGAAAAAGTTTATTACGTTTTTTTTGCCACGAATTTCACTAATTCATAGTTTGCGCATAATAAGCAATTTCACGAATTTTAAATTCACGCTATTAATAAATTATACATAAAGCATTAGTGAAAATTCGTGAAATTCGTGGCAAAAAAAACAATAATTCGTTGCATAAAAACTTTACATCTCTTAAAAAAAGCAGTAAATTGGTCTAATAAAATAAAGGAATGCAAAATTTAATAAAGAGAATAATAGTTTTAGCTGCGCTTGTACTTGTAATAGTTCTGGCTTTCAAATATTGCGAATTCAAAAAAGAAGACGATTCTACGATCGATTATAATACCAATCTAATTCAGCAACAAATACTTAATGTTGGGAAGTTAGTAGTCACCGAAGGGCATTTTTCAGAAGTTATAACCTATAAAAATCAGCAGAAATATTTGATGGATATGGTTTCTTTTGAAAAGAAAGCACTTGTTGTCGTAAATGCAAATGTTACCGTTGCATACGATTTGCATAAAATGAAATACGATATTGACGAAAAGAATAAAACAATCACTATACTAAATATTCCAAAAGAAGAAATTACAATCAATCCCGATATTCAGTTTTATGATGTAGAACAAAGCAAACTAAATCCTTTTACGGGAGATGATTATAATAAAATCAATAAATCTGTAAAAGCGAATCTGGCTAAGAAAATCGAAAAATCTACTTTGAAAACGAATGCTCAAAACAGATTGATAAGCGAATTATCTAAGATTTTAATTCTGACAAATTCTATGGGTTGGAAGTTGCAATACGAAGGAAAAACAATAGAATCTGATAAAGATTTTAATGAAGACCTGAAATTGTAGAAGAAAGGTTCAAAGGTTTTTTGCCACAGATTAAAATGATTTTATAATTTGGATTTGAAAATAATCTGATAAAGATTTCTACAATCTTGTCATTTCGACCGAAGGGAGAAATCACACTAGAAACTCCGCAAAGAAAGTCTTCAATCTTTGTCGATTTACGAGTGTGATTTCTCCCTTTGGTCGAAATGACATAAAATGAGAGAAAAACTTAGTGACTTTCACGTTTCCGCCAGATTAAAATAAAATCTGCGTTGACCAGTTTAATCCGTAAAATCCGCGGGCAATAATTTAAACTGCTTTCTTATCAAAAATCAAATCCAATCCACCAGAAATTAAATGCGCCACTTCCGGACGTTTCACTTTCAACTGATCCAGATATACTAATACTTCCTGCAAAAGCTGCTCTTCATTTGATTCTTTCAAAAGTTCTGTGATTTCAACAGAAAGCAACCAATCGTTAGGATGATTTTGCTTTAATTTTCCAAATACAGATTTCAATTCAGATTTAGAATCTTTATTTTCTCTAATCAGGCGAACCGTTTGATAAAGAACCTCAAGATCATCACGCTCGTCAGTATGTTTAGCTTTTATAGTGGTCGTTTTCGGGACATTATTAATCAGGTCAAAACTATTTACATCGGCTGGACCGGAAAATGCAGAAACTACTTTTTTACCAATTGCCATATCATAATTTCCCCATTCCGGTTGAAACAAAATCTTTTCGCCATGCGTAACGGTACAATTTCTAAAACTAATCAGAATAATTTCTCCGTGTAAGTTTCTTGAACCGGTAATGATTTCTCCTTCAACAATAATATTGCCTTCAAACTCTAATTTTACAGTTTCATTTTCAACAATACTATAAGCCTGTAAATCCTTCGGGCTCATGTCTTCGATTGCTAAATTAAAGCCTTTCAGTTTTCCAATTGGGCTTCCAAATCCTTCCGGATGAGTCAAAGTTCCATGCCCTACCAATTCTTTTTCACGGTATGATAAAGCCGTTTTTCCTGTAGTTTGTATGTAAACAGGTTTTCCTTCTTCTTCAATTACATTCGTAAAAACGCCCGAAATTTGTAAACCTGTACTCAACTCAATTGTTCCTAAAGCATTCGAATGAATCAGTTTCTGAATTCCGGAAAGACCTCCCGTACGTAAAGCCATTTTATTGGCAAACTCTTCAAGAATCAAACTTAAATAAGAAAAATTTGGAGTTACATAAAGTTGAGGTTGTAACTGCGTAATATCAAAATTTTGATTCGCAGCCGAGATATCGTAAGCAATTTTCTTTACGTTGTCTGTCATACACCAGGCACTTTCACCAATCGACGAAAGTAATCCGGCACCATATATTTTTGGGTTTTCAACAGTTCCAATCAAGCCGTATTCAACTGTCCACCAATGTAGGTTTCGAATTTGAGCCATTTCAGATAATTCACCCATATTGTTTTGTAAATCTGCAACTGCTTTTTCGGCTTCGTCTATTTTTTCCTGAGGTGTATCTTCGGCTTCTTTTAAAATCGAAAGCAACCTAATCGCTTCATACATCTGGTAATCTTTATGAGATGAGATTGCTTTACAGCCAATTTCGCCAAAACGACGCAAATACTCCGCATATTCAGGATTGGCAATAATAGGAGCGTGGCCGGCACCTTCATGAATAATATCCGGTGCGGGAGTATATTCGATATGTTCTAATTGTCGAATGTCAGAAGCAATTACCAATACATTATAAGCCTGAAATTCCATAAATGCATTTGGCGGAATAAACCCGTCAACGGCAACTGCAGCCCAGCCTATTTCGGTCAGAATTCGATTCATTCCGTACATGCTTGGGATAGAATCAATTTCGATTCCTGTTTTGCGCAAACCTTCCAGATAAGAATGATGTGCCACTTTTGATAAATAATCTACATTTTTACGCATTACATAACGCCAAACCGCTTGATTTATAGGAGTGTAATCACTATAATCCTGAGGTTTAATAAATTGCTTTAAATGTTTAGGCAATCGCTCTAATAACGGGTTTGTTTCAATACTTGCATTCATTTCGAAAACGTTGTAGATTAAGAATGTAAAATTACGAATTTACAATACTAAAATAATTTTTTTTACTATAGATTTTTAATAATAAGATCATTTTATTACACAATCTCTAATTTATTTCTTTTCTGCTAAAGTTTAATAAGCAATCTGTTTTTTCTGATTTAAAATAAAAATACAGTTGTCGAATAATCATAAAATTGGTTAGTTTTACAAACAGTATTTTTAGGATTTATACCAGTATGAAAGTTTTGTATATCATTTTAGCACTAATAATTTTAGCCATTTTAGCAATCAGATATTTTCTATTTAAAATAGGAAAACCTGTAAACTTAAAAGTTTCAAATTCCTATTTTCATCATTATAGAAAAAAGTTAATTGTTTACTCGCCAATGGGAAATTGGTTTGAGTTAGGATATTTTGAATCTGTTGCAGATGTTACCACATTTGAGCCTGTCAGTGAAGATTTTGGAAAAGACAAAAATAGTGTATTCTGGAAAGGAAAAAAGCAATTAGTTGATTATGATACTTTTGAAGTTGATGATTTTATTATTAAAGATAAAGATCATGTATACAATCTGAATGGTCAGAAATTTGATGAACTTGAAATTATTGATAATGCTGACCCAAAAACATATCAGTTATTAAATTCTTCTATAGAAAATTACCAACGCAATAACTGGTTTAAAGACGCGAATGCGGTTTATTATAAAAATAAAAAAATTGAAGGTGATCCTGAAACTTTCAAACCTTTAAATGATGCAATTGCTGTTGATGCCAATTTTATTTATGCAATTATCACTTATCGCGGCGAAGGAAACGAAATGTTAGAAGTCAATCAAGTTATCCAAAAGCATAAAAGGATAGATGGTGAAATTAAGCCAATAAACGAAACCTATGTTCAAATTGGTAATTCAGTAGTTTCTGCTTTTACAAAATCTGAATTTGAACTTCATACATTTGACTCTATCGCGACAGTAAAAAATATTGACTATTGGAAAATAATTGTAAATAACATATTGATTAACAAAGGCGTTCAATATCCTGAAATTGATGTAGAATCTTTTGAAGATTTAGATCATAATTTCTCGAAAGACAAAGACAGTATTTATTTTGACTGAAAAAAAATCGCTCAGGCTGATAATTCGAGCTTCAAAATTATTGCTAATGAATATTCGAAAGATGCTAAACACGTCTATTTTAAGAACTTAATTGTAGCAGGAGCAAATCCTGATACTTTTAAAGCAGCTTCAGAATATGGTATTTGGGAAGATGGAAAGAATCGATATAAAGATGGACAAATTATCTAGCAGAATTATTTTTCTAAATTTCTAAAATAATCAATTTTATAATTAAACATATACGCCATATTTGCGGCGCGCAGTTTAGCTTCTTCTGCTATTTTTCCAACGAATAATCCATCAACAGTTGCTGTAAAAATTTCCATCCAGCGATCAAAATGCAATTGATTTACAGGTAATTGTTTGTGTGGGGGAAACGGGCTGCCGGAATAAGTATGTACTTCTAAAAGAAGTGTTTGCCAAAAACGATACATTTTCTCCAGATGTTCAGGCCAACGTCCGATCATTCTTTCGTTGAATATTGGACCCACTAAATCGTCTTTTTGTACTTTATCGTAAAAAGTATTTACTAAAAGTTTAATATCATCTATGTTAGAAATATCCTGAAGAGCCATTTTTTAAAGATTTAAATCAATTGCAAAAATACGATTTAAAGAACCTTTTATTCACTGATATTTATCATTTTCAATTATTCTTTTTATTTGATTGCCTTAAAAGAAAGAGTTGATAAGCCACTTTAGACTTTGTAATATCAATAATGTGTCATTTTTTAATGAGCTGAAAATTAAAGTAAGATTTTTAGTAGAAAATAAATTCATATATTATTGTTAATCAACATGTTGAAATTTTTTTAGATAAGTTTTTGTAAAGGTGAAATTTTGATATGATGTGTATTTGTAAAGTTTGAAAATTATATAATTAGGGAAAATTAACATAATATTGATGTGAATTAATAAAATTAATCTTAAAAAATAAGAAAAATTTAATTATTAAAAACTCAATAAAAGATGAAAAAAACTACCCAAAATCGAACAAACCAAATGAACTTTAAAATAATAATGTACTTTATTATTCTTTTTTCATTTACTATTAAGATGAATGCGCAAACGGTTACTCCGTGGATAACAAGCGGAGATCAGACTAAATTATTGCAGCAGCAAGGCACTTTAAACTTTGGAACAAATTCCGGAAGTAATCCTTCTACAGTCACAATTAATGCCGGAACAACCTATCAAACCATGGACGGATTTGGTTATACACTTACCGAAGGAAGCTGCGAAGTAATTAGCGGAATGGCTGCGACTCAGCAAAATCAATTATTAAATGATTTATACAATCCGGTTACAGGTTTAAACGCTAGTGTAGTTCGTATTAGTATTGCTGCATCTGATTTAAGCAGTTCTTCGTACAGTTATAACGAAACTTCCGGTGATGTAAACATGAATAATTTTAGCCTTAACGGACCGGATTTAACGTACTTAATTCCTATTATAAAAAAGATACA
Source organism: Flavobacterium sp. Leaf82 (assembly GCF_001422725.1). GTDB lineage: Bacteria > Bacteroidota > Bacteroidia > Flavobacteriales > Flavobacteriaceae > Flavobacterium. Next base: position 39,448 of record NZ_LMMA01000002.1, read on the forward strand.
GATTATTAACCCAAATATAAAAATTTTGGCAACTCCGTGGTCAGCACCAAGATGGATGAAAACCAACAATTCCTGGATTGGCGGAAGTTTACAAACTCAATATTATGCAGCTTATGCGAGATATTTTGTAAAATATTTTGCAGCAATGCAGGCACAGGGAATTTCGATTTGGGGAATCACTCCTCAAAACGAACCTGAAAATCCGCATAACGAGCCAAGTATGCTAATGAATTCTACAGAGCAAAAAAACTTTATCAATCAACAACTTGGGCCACAAATGGCAGCTGCGGGTTATGGAGGCGTTAAAATTATAGCTTTTGATCATAATTGCGATAACACCGCTTATCCTATAGATGTTTTAAACAATAGCAGTTATGTCGATGGTGCAGCGTTTCATTTGTATTTAGGAAACATTTCGGCCATGTCAACCGTAAGAAATGCAACCAATAAAAACGTTTATTTTACAGAACAATATACAGGATCAGGCGGAAACTTTGGCGGAGATTTTGGCTGGCACATGCAAAACGTAGTTATTGGAAGTACCAATAACTGGGCAAAAACAGTTCTGGAATGGAACGCAGCCAATAATTCAGGTTTAGGACCACGAACTACCGGAGGATGTAATACTTGTTTAGGTGCAATTACGGTGAATAATAGTACCAGTTATACTAAGAATGTTGCGTATTATATTATTGGGCAAATTTCGAAATTTGTAAAACCTGGAGCTTTAAGAATTTCATCTTCAAGCACAAATGGTAGTATTGTTTCGGCTGGATTCAAAAACCCTGACGGATCGATTGCACTTGTCATTTATAATTCAGGATCAGCAAATACGATCAAAGTTGTTTCAGGTTCATCAGCATTTAATTATACAGTTCCGGCTTCATCAGCTGTTACTTTTAATTGGTCAGCAGGAGCGCCGCCATCAACTTCTTTTCCCGGATATTACAACATAATTTCAAGAAACAGTAATAAAGGATTGGATGTTGCTGATAATTCGACTACAAGCGGCGGACGTATCCAGCAATATGATATTACAAACGGAGGAGGAAATAATCAACGCTGGAAGTTTGTTCCGGACGGAAGTGGGAATTATTACATCATTGTAAAATCGACAGGAATGTATTTAGCGACAGAAAATAATAGTACTGCTGACGGAATAAAAGTGCAGCAAAGAGCATTCTCAGCTTCGAATGAATTTAAATGGACAGTTGAAAGTCTTGGTGGAGGTTACTATAAAATCATTAATGTAAACAGTGGAAAATCGCTGGATGTTGAAAATGTTTCTACTGCAAATGGCGCTAATATTCAGGTTTGGTCTTATACAGGAGGATTAAATCAGCAATGGCAATTGGTACAAGTTGAAGCTTCTGCGGCTAAAAAAGTTGGAGCAGCAGACGTTAGTACGCCATCAGATTTTTCTCTTTACATTAATTCGACTAATGACTATTTAAAAATTAACACGCCAAATTCAGGTTCCGGTCAAGTCGAAGTTTATTCTGCTTCTGGTCAAAGTGTTTTAAAAAGAACGGTTGATTTTACAAGCGGAAATGAAGCGGAAATAGAAATTTCGAAATTACCAAAAGGACTTTATGTTGTTAAAGTTAGCGATAGTGAGAGATCCTATTCTAAAAAAGTGCTGAAGCAATAATTATAAATTTTGGGAATTTAATTAGTAATTTTATTTCTCATTTAAAAAGGCTGTCTGGTGTAAAATCCTGACAGCCTTTTGTTTTTATCCTATTAGTTGGGTAAATAAATCCTGATTATCATTGAGGTATTGAAATTCAAAACCATTTTTTGTCATATTCATCTTAATCGCCAGAACATCATTTTTGTTTTTCAACTCTAAACCAACCACTACAGAGCCTACTTCACGACTGTTTTTTTTCGCAAACTGAAAATAAGTAATATCATCGTCAGGTCCTAAAATATTGTTTACAAACTCTTTTAATGCTCCCGGACGTTGCGGAAACTGAATCATGAAGTAATGCATTAATCCTTCGTAAAGTAGAGAACGCTCTTTTATTTCGGCAGTTCTTTCGATATCATTATTGCTTCCGCTTACTACACAAACTACATTTTTGCCTTTTATTTTGTCTTTATAAAAATCTAAAGCGGCAATTGTCAAAGCGCCGGCAGGTTCTACAACCATTGCTTCTTCATTGTACAAACGTAAAATTGTGGTACAGACTTTTCCTTCGGGAACCAGGATTATATCTTCCAGATTGTATCGGCAAATTTCAAAAGTTTTGTCGCCAACCTGTTTTACGGCAGCACCGTCTACAAATTTGTCGATTGTTTTTAAGGCTGTATTTTTATTTTCTTCGATAGAGGTTTTCATCGATGGCGCGCCTTTTGGTTCAACTCCAATAATTTTGGTATTTGGACTCAAATGTTTAAAAACTTCAGATAATCCAGAAGCTAATCCTCCGCCGCCAATAGGTACAAAAACATAATCAATAGGTTCTTTAAAACTTTCCAGAATCTCCAAGCCCACAGTTCCCTGACCAGCGATTACTTTTTCGTCATCAAAAGGATGAACAAAGATTTTATGATTTTTTATCGCATCTGCAGTGGCTGATGCATAAGCATCATCAAAAGTATCTCCGGTTAAAACAATCTCTACAAACGATTTACCAAACAACAGAACTTGTTTTACTTTTTGTTTTGGAGTTGTTTTTGGCATGTAAATTTTGCCTTGTATTTGCAAAAGATGACACGAATAAGCAACTCCTTGCGCATGATTTCCGGCACTTGCACAAACAATTCCTATTGCTTTTTCTTTTTCGTTCAACGAAGAAATCTTGTTGTAAGCGCCTCTGATTTTATAGGACCGCACAATTTGTAAATCTTCCCGTTTCAATAAAATAGTCGATTGAAACTCTTCTGAAAGATTTAAATTTTGTGTGAGTGGAGTAGCGGCAACTACATTTTCTAGTTGCTTTTTTGCAGCAAGTACTTCGTTAAATAGATCCATAATGTTTAGTTTTTTTGCCACAGATTAAATGATTTAAAAAGATTTTAATCTGTTGTAAAATGTAATGTTTGCTTTTTTTGCAACGAATTGCACTAATTAACGCGAATTATTTTTTCCATATTAAAGAATAAAAATTCGTGCTCATTCGTGAAATTCGTGGCTATATTTTTAATTCTTTGCTAAAAAAAAACCTCCCGATTTGGGAGGTTTAATAAATTGTATTTTGTTTACTTATTTATATAATACCTCGCCATTACTGCTGAATTGCAATAATATTAATAGAGATAATAATGATATTTAAGTTTTTCATTTCAGATATTTGAAAGGCAAATGTATTAATTATTTGCGAAGTATCCATCAGGCTTATTTAGTTTTTTGTAAAACTGAAAACTGCGACTAAAAAACTTACTTCTTAACGGGCGGATATTGCGCTAAAACTTTAGATACAATTTCTTTTACTCTTGCATCTTTTTTATCGATGTTTTTGGTTAAAGTTCCAACTCCTTCACCTTGCCAGATCATTTCTTTCTTTTTAGCATCGATTAAATCAATGAATAAAGTTCCTTCTGTAGATGTTGATACAGTAGTTTGATTTCCTCCGTACATCATGTAAGGATTCCATCCCCAACCCCAGCCGTAACCCCAACCGGCACTAAATTGGTTTACGTTTACTTGTTCTCTTGATTTAGTGAAAATGTTCACTAATAAATCTGGGTTTTCACTTTTTGAAAAACCTTTGGCTTGCATTTCTTCTTCTATAGCATGCAGAATACGTCTTTTATCCAAATCAGAAATTTCGACCTTATCAATTCCGGGCTTAAAAAAAGCATAAGTCTTATAAGGTGCAAAATCTACGTTTTTATCGTAATCAGAATATACACTTACCGTGCTGCATGAGGCTAGTATCAAAAGCAAAAAAACGGGCACTAATTTGAATGTTTTCATATGTTTAAAAATTTTAATGTTCTCATTTCCTTGTCAGGCTCAGAATTCAGGAGAAGCCCTTTTTTCCTCGATAGCCTTTCGACTTCGCTCAAGGTGACATACTTTATCTAAAATAGATTTTCATCTACAATATTAGGTAAAGTTACTTTTAATAACGGCTGAACTTCCATTGCTCTTTTTATGGCAAAAATAGCTTCGTCGTTTCGAGCCCAGCTTCGTCTTGAAATTCCGTTGTTAACATCCCAAAAAAGCATTGATGCTAAACGTTTTGAAGCCTCTTTAGAGCCATCAAGAACCATACCAAATCCACCATTTATAACCTCTCCCCAGCCAACTCCTCCGCCATTATGAATCGAAACCCAGGTTGCTCCTCTAAAGCTGTCACCAATCACGTTTTGAATCGCCATATCTGCCGTAAAACGAGATCCGTCATAGATGTTAGAAGTCTCTCTGTAAGGAGAATCAGTTCCGGAAACGTCATGATGATCACGACCCAAAACAACCGTTCCAATTTCGCCTTTGGCAATTGCCTGATTAAAAGCTTCGGCAATTTTTATGCGACCTTCGGCATCAGCATATAAAATACGTGCCTGAGAACCTACAACCAGTTTGTTTTCCTGCGCACCTTTGATCCATTTGATATTATCCTGCATTTGCTGCTGAATTTCATTAGGAGAAGTTTTTGCCAATTCTTCTAAAACCTGACTGGCGATAGTATCTGTTTTTTGTAAATCTTCTGGTTTTCCTGAAGTACAAACCCATCTAAAAGGTCCAAAACCATAGTCAAAACACATTGGTCCCATAATATCCTGAACATAACTAGGATATTTAAAATCGATATTATTCTCTGCCATTACATCTGCTCCGGCGCGCGAAGCTTCAAGTAAAAAGGCATTTCCGTAATCAAAAAAGTAAGTTCCTTTTGCTGTATGTTTGTTAATGGCTTTCGCTTGACGGCGTAAAGATTCCTGAACTTTTTCCTTGAATAAATCAGGATTGTTTGCCATCATTTCGTTAGCTTCTTCAAACGAAATCCCAACCGGATAATAACCTCCAGCCCAAGGATTATGAAGCGAAGTCTGATCAGAACCTAAATCAATTTTGATGTTTTCCTGATCGAAACATTCCCAAACATCAACTACATTTCCTAAATAAGCAATCGAAACCACTTCTTTATTGGCTTTTGCCAAAGTCACTCTTTTAACTAATTCTTCAGTCGAAGTGACAATTTCATTAATCCATCCTTGTTCGTGACGGATTTTGGTGATTTTAGGATTTACTTCGGCGCAGACCGTAATACAACCCGCAATATTTCCGGCTTTTGGCTGCGCACCGGACATTCCGCCAAGTCCTGAAGTTACAAATAAATTGCCTTCGGGATTTAATTTTATTTTTCTAAAACCGTTCAAAACCGTAATCGTAGTTCCGTGTACAATTCCTTGCGGTCCAATATACATATAACTTCCCGCGGTCATTTGTCCGTATTGCGAAACTCCTAAAGCATTCATTTTTTCCCAATCGTCCGGTTTAGAATAATTGGGAATCACCATTCCGTTTGTAACGACAACTCTTGGCGCTTCTTTGTGCGAAGGAAATAATCCCATTGGATGTCCTGAATACATCGTCAAAGTTTGCTCATCTGTCATTTCAGACAAATATTGCATGGTCAATAAATATTGCGCCCAGTTCTGAAAAACAGCTCCGTTACCGCCATACGTAATCAATTCATGCGGATGTTGCGCCACAGCATAATCCAGATTGTTCTGAATCATGTGCATAATTGCTTTTGCCTGTATTGATTTTCCGGGATATTCATCAATTGGTCTTGCGTACATTCTGTAATCAGGACGTAGGCGATACATATAGATACGACCGTAAGTTTCTAATTCTTCTGAGAATTCTTTAATTAATTCAGCGTGATGTTTCGCTTCAAAATAACGTAAGGCATTTTTTAGCGCGAGTTTTTTTTCTTCTGCCGAAAGGATTTCTTTTCGTTTTGGCGCGTGGTTAATTGCCAAATCGTATGTTGCTTTTGGAGGTAATATAGAGGGAATTCCTTGTTGTATTTGTTCTTGAAAAGTCATTTTTTTTAGAGATGCTACGTTGCTATCCCGAAGTCTCGGGACTAAGTTGCTAAGATAATTTAGCAAGATTAACAACAGATTAATTTTTTTTTTTTAATTATTTTGTCCTGCCGGGACTTAAATTTATAAAATATCCCCTCTAGGGCTTAAATGTGACTGACGATGAATCTAATCTACCAATATTTCGCTTATGGAGCTTAAAAATGTAAATTATTAAATAGATATAAAGCCTTGGAAAGGCGACATATTTATAGAAAATAATAATCACCCAGTACAAAAGCTCCAGCGGAGCGAAATACTGCCAATGCAATTAGATCTCGATTTTTAATTGGAATTTAAAAATTTGGAATTTATCTAAATTATCTCATTTCAAATTGACACATTTTCTAATTAAACTAGGGATAACGAATATCCGACCTGTGATAGGATTTATGAATCCTAATCCTGAATTTTCTTGAACGGATATCCATATACTATTTTTAGATTATTGTTTTTAAAAATTATCTCCTTATCTAAATTGGCACATTATTTAATTACCAAATTATATCTTTACAAATAAACTTCTTCATTGACACAAAACGGCATTTTTTTATACTCAAAAAGTGCTATTATATTTTGTGCAGCACAAACTGCCATTGCATTTCTGGCTTCGTATGTTGCTGAGCCAATATGTGGCAAAATACAACAATTTGGCAATGCTAATAACGGATTATTTTGCTGCATGGGTTCCGGATTAGTAACATCCAGTCCGGCGCCCCAGATTATATCATTAGTCAGGGCATAAAATAAATCGTTTTCATTATGAAATTTCCCTCTTGCGGTGTTGATAAAAATAGCATTGCGTTTCATTTTTGCAAAAGTATTTATATCGAAAAGCTCGTTGTTTTTTTCGCTATAATTAGAATGAATGCTCAAAACATCACTTTGTGAAAGTAAAGTTTCAAAATCTACAAATTTGGCATCCAGTTCTTCTTCGGCATTTTCATTTTGAGAACGATTGTGGTAAATTATATTCATGCCAAATGCGGCTTTACTTTTTTTAGCCATTTCAAAACCAATTCGTCCCAAACCAAATATCCCCAGTGTTTTGCCGTAGAGTTCCTGACCTAAATTTTCTAATGCATTAAAACTTCCCCATTCTCCGTTTATAATTTTTTTGTGATTGTAAAACGACTTTCTGGCAACACTTTGCATCAATAAAAAAGCAAGATCTGATGTTGCTCTGCTTAATACATCAGGAGTATTCCCAACAGGGATTTTCCGACTATTGGCTGATGGAATATTGACAGAATCAAATCCAACAGAATATAAAGCAATACCTTTTATATTAGGGCATTGCTTAAAAAAATCTTCATCTAAGTTATTAGCGCCAACATTCAGAAGCGCATCATTTTCCTGACAGATTTTTATAAACTCATTTCTTGATAATACATTCTCTGTTGAATTTATGGTCAGATTAATGCCTTTTTCCTGAAGTAGTAAAATGCCGGCTTCGGGTATATTTTTATTTATAAATACGTTCATTATAATATTGTTTTTAACCTGTTGCGTATGATTTTAAAAAAAATGAACACATAAAAACATAGATTTTTATGCTTTAAAATAATAATACAATATGTTTCACTTTATGACGGTTTATTTATTCGTCCTGTTTTTTTGTCAAAGCCATATGGGCAATGACGACAGCCACTTTTGCAGCAATAACCGCGTTTTAGATGGTGTTTTTCAGTAAAGCATTTATAACCTTCGGGCGTATAGTAAAAATCTTCGCCTTCGATTAGTTTATTTTCATTACTTTGCTCTTTCATAAATCTGCATTGGGTTGATGTTCTTTTTTTTTTAAATCAAATGAATCGAATTGATTGGGATTTTAATGAAATTGAACATTTTTTATCTACAAATTTATAAATTTTACAGCTAATGTTTCTGATTGTTGCTAAATATTTAATTCCGAAAGGATATCGCGGAATGGCTGTATTTCCGTTTGTGGTTTTAAAATATGATTTTGATAAAAATAATCCTGTTTTTGTCAATCATGAAAAAATTCACCTTCGCCAACAATTAGAATTACTCGTTTTACCATTTTATGTCTTTTATATTTTAGAGTATATAATTCGGTTAATACAATACAAAAACAAAGACTTAGCGTATAGAAATATAAGTTTTGAAAGAGAGGCTTATGCAAATGAAACGGATTTAAATTATTTGAAGAACCGATCTTTCTTTGGCTTTTTCAAATACATAATTTTAAATAAAAAATAGATTTTGAATCAGGAAATACATATTGACTTTCCAAACGATATTTCGTTGACAATAAAACGCGAAGATTTGATTCATCCGTTTGTTTCCGGGAACAAATTCAGAAAGTTAAAATACAATTTGCTTCAGGCAAAAGCAGAGAATAAAGAAACTGTACTGACTTTTGGCGGGGCTTTTTCAAATCATATCGCTGCCGTAGCTTATGCCGGAAAAGAACAGGGTTTTAAAACTATTGGTATCATTCGCGGGGATGAACTTTTTGATAAAATCGAAGAGAATCCAACACTGAAATTTGCTCAGCAAAACGGAATGCAGTTTGAGTTTGTTACCAGAGAAGATTACAGGCTAAAAAGTGAAATTTCGTTTATAGAAAAATTAAAAAATAAGTTTGGCGATTTTTATTTAGTGCCTGAAGGCGGAACAAATGAATTGGCGGTAAAAGGCTGCGAAGAGATTTTGACGAAGGAAGATGCCATTTTTAATTACGTTTGTTGTGCGGTAGGAACGGGCGGAACAATTTCAGGATTGATCAATAGTGCGTTGCCAAATCAGAAAGTTTTAGGGTTTCCGGCGTTAAAAGGTGACTTTTTAACCGATGAAATTCGTATTTTTGCAAAACAAGATAACTGGAATTTAATTTCTGACTATCATTTTGGAGGTTATGGCAAGATAAATTTAGAATTAATTGAATTTATCAATACTTTTTTTGAAGAAACAAAAGTGCCTTTAGATCCAATTTATACAGGAAAGATGGTTTTTGGCGTTATAGATTTAATCCATAAGGACTATTTTCCTGAACATTCAAAAATATTACTTCTTCATACCGGCGGATTGCAGGGAATCGAAGGAATGAATATAAAGTTGAAGCAGAAAAAATTACCAATACTTAAATGCAATGTTTAAAAAAATTATAATAGCTTTCATAATCGCAACATTGGCAAGTTGTTCGTCTAGCAAACCTGCTATTGCAACAACCAGAAAAGCAGCAGCGGTTCAGAGGCCAAGAGTGGCGACTACCAAAAAGCAAACTCCTGTAAAACCAATTGGTAAAAATTATCCTTCTACAAATAATACAACTGAGGTAATACAATCGACTTCGAAAACAGTTGTAACCAGCGATTTAATCAACAATTATATTTTGCAGTTTAAAGATATTGCAATGGGAAACATGCAGAAATATGGCATTCCCGCAAGTATTATTTTGGCGCAGGGAATTCTGGAATCCGGTGCAGGAAGAGGAGATTTAGCTGTAGAAGCAAACAATCATTTTGGGATTAAATGTCATAAAGACTGGCTGGGCGAAAGTGTTCGGCATGACGATGATTCAGCACAGGAATGTTTTAGAAAATATCCCGAAGCTGCAGAATCTTACAGGGATCACGCTTTGTTTTTGGTTGGAAAAAATAGATATGCCACTTTGTTTACTTACGAAAAAGACGATTATAAAGCTTGGGCAAAAGGTTTAAGAGCAGCAGGTTATGCTACAGATCCTAATTATCCGGATAAATTAATAAGTTATATCGAAAGGTATAATCTACACCAATACGATTGTCAGGTTACGGGAAGAAATTATAAACCTTTTGAGAAATCAACCCCAACTAAAAGTTCCTCGAACTCAAATTCAAACGATCCTAATTTATACGAAGTACAACAAGGAGATACGTTGTATTCGATTTCAAAAAAATTCAACGTATTGGTTGATGACTTAAAACGAAAAAATAATCTTTCAGACAATGCAATTTCTATTGGGCAAAGATTGAAAGTGAAATAAGTTTTTAGTTTCTAGTGTCAGTTTCCAGTTTTGAAATCAATCTAAATCTAAACCAAATTTTAAAATAAAGTTATCAGTTTATAATCTGAACTCTAAAATCTAAAATCAAAAATGATCTATAAAAGAAGTAGTCAGCTTTTTGCTGAAGCAGAAAAAGTAATTCCGGGAGGAGTAAATTCACCAGTTAGAGCCTTTAAAGCAGTTGGGGGAACTCCTATTTTTGTAAAAAGTGCCAAAGGTGCTTATTTGTATGATGAAGACGGAAATAAATTAATAGATTACATCAATTCATGGGGACCAATGGTTTTGGGTCACGCTTACCAACCGGTTGTTGATGCTGTAATCGAGAAAGCAAAACTGGGAACTTCTTTTGGGATGCCAACAGAATTAGAAACTCAAATCGCTGCTTTGGCGGTTTCTATGGTTCCGAATATTGACAAAATAAGATTTGTAAATTCAGGTACAGAAGCTTGTATGAGTGCAATTCGTCTGGCTCGCGGATTTACAAAAAGAGATAAAATTATAAAATTTGCAGGTTGTTACCACGGACATTCTGATTCGTTTTTGATTCAGGCAGGAAGTGGAGCGGTAACTTTTGGTTCACCAAATAGTCCAGGAGTTACAGAAGGAACTGCAAAAGATACTTTGTTGGCAAAATACAATGATTTAGAGAATGTAAAAACTTTAATCGAAGCTAATAAAGGCGAAATCGCAGCAATTATCATTGAAGCGGTTGCAGGAAATATGGGTTGTATTCCGCCAGCAAAAGGTTTCTTAGAAGGATTAAGAGAATTGTGTACTGCAAACGGAATTTTACTAATTTTTGATGAGGTAATGACAGGTTTTCGTTTGGCTCGCGGAGGAGTTCAGGAATTGTATAATATCAATGCTGATATTGTAACTTTCGGGAAAGTAATTGGCGGTGGTTTACCGGTTGGTGCTTTTGCTGCACGCGAAGAAATCATGAATTATCTCGCTCCGCTTGGTCCGGTTTATCAGGCAGGAACATTATCAGGAAATCCGTTGGCAATGGCAGCAGGATTAGCAATGTTGCAGGCACTGGATAATGATCGTGAGATTTTTACCCGTTTAGAAGAAAAAACAGCTTATTTAGCCGCCGGAATTGATAAAGTTCTAAAAGCAAATAATGTTGCGTTTACAATTAATAGAGTAGGTTCTATGATTTCGGTACATTTTGATGCCAATCCGGTTACAGATTTTCAAACGGCTGCAAAAGGGGATAACGAAACGTTTAAGAAATTCTTTCACGGGTTATTAAACGAAGGTATTTATATCGCTCCATCTGCTTATGAAACATGGTTTATAACGGATGCTTTGACGTATGAAGATTTAGATTTTACTATTAATGCGATTGATAAAGTTTCAAAGACGTTCTAAATTTTAAAAACTAAAAATATAATTTTCAATTAAGGTTCAGCTTTTATTTAAAGCTGAACCTTTTTTATTACCCAGTTATAATTAGTTAATGAAAAGTTAATAAGAGTGTTTTTCTGCATATATTTAGAATAAAAATTATTTTTGTTTATCAAATAACCACTAAACCTACAATAAATGAAGAAATTTTTCATTTTTATTACAATGACAGTTTTTATGCTGTTTTCTACCAAACAAATTGCGCAATCTAAAAAGAAAGATCCTAAAAAAGGAGAAACTGTAGTTGCACCACCAGAGAAAAAGTCTGAATCTGCAATTAAAGAATACAGTAAAGTAATTACGAAAGATGCTGTCTCTGATCCCGGACTTTTCACGGTTCATAAAGTTGATAAAAAATACTACTTCGAGATTCCCAATAAATATTTAGATAAGGATATGCTTTTAGTAAGCAGGCTTTCTAAATTACCATCAAATTTAGGCGGAGGATATGTAAATGCGGGTTCTGAAACCAATGAACAATTAATTGTCTGGCAGCGTTTTCAGGATAAAATTCTCATCAAATCAAAATCATACAATGCCGTTGCAAATGATACTTTACCTATTAGTATTTCGGTAAAATCAAACAATTACGAACCAACATTATTTGCTTTTGATATTGTAGCTTTTAGCAAAGATTCTGCAAATACGGTAATTGATGTTACTAAATTTTATAGTACTGATGTTAAGGCAATCAGCGGAATATCTGCAGAAATGCGCGAAATGTATAAAGTAAAAGGACTTGATGATTCAAGAAGTTTTATCAATACGATTAAAAGTTTTCCTATGAATATCGAAGTGATTCAGGATATGACGTATAACGCTTCGAAACCATCAATGCTGGAAGAGACAGAATCGATAAGTATCCAGATGAATCAATCGATGGTTTTATTGCCAGAAGTGCCAATGAAACCTAGATTAGCAGATCCCAGAGTAGGATGGTTTACTGTAAGTCAGTACGATTACGGAAGTAATGAATTAAAATCTGACCTTAAAACCTACATTCGCCGTTGGAGATTAGAACCTAAAGATCCTGAAGCTTATAAAAGGGGAGAATTGGTTGAACCAATAAAACCAATTGTATATTATTTAGATCCTGCAACGCCAGAAAAATTAAGAAAATATATAAAGCAGGGAATAGAAGAGTGGCAAAAGCCTTTTGAAGCTGCAGGTTTTAAAAATGCGATTATTGCCAAAGACGCTCCAACGAAAGAAGAAGATCCTGATTTTAGCGCTGAAGATATTCGTTATTCTGTAATTCGTTATGTGGCAAGTACAACTCGTAATGCTGTTGGGCCAAGTGTTTCTGATCCCAGAACGGGAGAAATCATAGAAAGTGATGTTATCTGGTATCACAATCATTTGCGTTCGTACAGGAACAGATATTTGCTTGAAACCGGAGCAGCAAACCCGTCAGCAAGAACTTTGCAAACCAGCGATGAAGAAATGGGAGAAATGATGCGAATGGTAATTGCTCATGAAGTGGGTCACGCTTTAGGATTTCCTCATAATATGGGCGCAAGTTGTGCTTATGATGTAGAGAATTACAGAAACGGTGATTTTACGCAACAAAACGGAATCTCTGCAAGTATTATGGATTATGCACGTTTTAATTATATCGCTCAGCCGGGAGATAAAAACATTCGTTTTGTTCGAAAAATGGGAGCTTATGATCAATATGCGGTAAATTGGGGATACAGAGTAATTCCTGATGCGAAATCTCCTCAGGACGAAATCCCAACTTTAGACAAATGGATTATGGAGAAAGCCGGAAATCCAGTGTACAAATTTGGTAAACAAAGCAGTGCATTTGATCCTACAACCCAAACAGAAGATATTGGAAATAATTCGATGAAAGCAAGTTCATACGGTCTTAAAAATCTGGAATATGTTGCCAGCCATTTAAATGAATGGACTAGTAATGTGACTAATAATTACGGAGATCTGGATGAATTGTATAAAGAAATGCTGGAAGCCTGGAGTAGATATGTAGGTCATGTTGTAACCAATGTTGGAGGTGTTTATGAAAATACTAAAAAACCAAATCAAGCTGGAAATATTTATGAAGTGGTTCCAAAAGCAAAACAAACAGAAGCAATGAACTGGCTTCAGGCAAATGCTTTTGCTTCGCCAACCTGGATTGTAAATCTAAATACTTTAAAAAATACAGATGTTGCAGGTTATACCGAAAGGTTTAGAGCTTTGCAGGTTCGACATTTAAATAATTTACTAAGTATTGGTCGTATTGGCAGATTGATGGATAATGAAATTCTGGGTGCAGATACTTACAAAGCTTTGGATTTATTAAGAGATACACGAAAAGGAATCTGGAAAGAAACCGCTACGCCAGCGAATGTAACGATATACAGAAGAAATTTGCAACGCGGTTATATTGATAGAATGGGTGCTTTAATGACCGAAGAAATTAAACCAACAGACAGATCTGTAATCTATTATAATGTAGCACAATCTGATGTTAGGGCTTTAGTTCGTGGAGAATTAACTGCTTTAAGAACGACACTTTTAGCCGCAAAAGCTAAACCTGTAAATACAGAAACAAAATACCATTATGAAGATTGTATTAAAAGAATAGATTTAATTCTTAATCCGAAATAAGAGGTTTATAAAAACAAAAAGAGGCTTTTAAAGCCTCTTTTTTTTGATCTCAATTACATTTTATCTTTTCGGTGATCTTTCATTTTATCTTTGTGCTCTTTTTTAATTGCTGTCCATTTTTTGTATTGATCAGCATTCAAAATAGATTTCATGTTAGCATCTGTTGCTTTGTGATCTTCTTCCATTTGTTTTTTCATGGCTTTTTTCTCTGCATCAGTTGGTGCTGCACCGGTATCTTTTCTACTTTTTCTAAGCATCTCCATTTTAGTACTTCTTTCAGATAAAAGTTCACTAACTTGTTTTTGCTGATCAGCATTTAGATTTAGCTCAGTTGTTAGCTTTTGCAAATGTGCCTGGTTGCGTTCTTGCGGAGATTTCATATCTCTCTTGCCTCTGTGATCGCCTTTTCTTTCGTGATCTTTTTTAAGAGCCGTCCATTTTGTGTACTGATCTGCGTTTAGAATTGATTTCATTTTAGCATCGTTTGCTGCTTTTTCAGTATCCATTTGTTTTTTAAAAGCTTCTCTTTCTGCTTCAGTAGGTTTTGTTTTGCTGTCTTTTTTAGCATCCCTAAACTTTTCGGCTTTAGCACTTCTTTCTGCCAGTAATTGTTTTACCTGCTCTTGTTGCTTTTTATCTAAACTCAATTCAGAAGTTAACTTTTGTAAATGTTTTTCATTACGTTGTTCCGGAGTTAATTTTTCTCGTTGATCACGTGTCGCTTTCTGATTGATGTCTTGTGCAAAACTTACTACTCCAACGAATAATAAAGCTGCGATAAATAATTTTTTCATAATTCGTTTTTTTTAAAGGTTTATAGCAATTAGACTGCCACGATTTTATTAAGTTTAATCGAATTGTTGGATTTATCTTTTAATTAACACAAAGTATTAAGGAAAGCATAATACTTTTTAAAAATAAAAAAGAGGCTTTCAAAGCCTCTTTTTGTAAACTATTAATTAGTTATTCTCTTGTTTGTATTCTTTCATTTTCTCTTTAGCTTTTTCTCTTTTTTCTTCCTGAATAGTTGTCCATTTTTTATATTGGTCAGCATTTAGGATCGCTTTCATTTTAGCATCGTTAGCGTCTTTTTCAGCTTTTAATTCATTTTTAAAAGCTTCTCTTTCTGCGGCAGTTGGTTTTGTATTACTGTCTTTTCGATCTTTACGTTCGTCTCTTAATTTTTCTGCTTTTGCGCTTCTTTCGGCTAAAAGTAGTTTTACCTCGGCTTGTTGCTTAGTATCTAAGTTTAATTCTGACGTAATTTTTTTCAACTGTTTTTCATTGCGCTGCTCCGGAGTTAGTTTTTCTCTTGGTTCGCGTGCAGGTTTTTGATCTGCTTCTTGTGCAAAACTTGCTATTCCAACGAATAACAAAGCTGCGATAAATAATTTTTTCATGAGGTACGTTTTTTAATTGTTATAGCAATTAGACTTTATCAAATTCAATAGGTTTAATCTGATAATCAGAATTGTAATTTATTTAACAAAACGAAAAAATCTTCGACAATATTGTTCCTTGATTTACACGAGTTTTTTTATTGTGGTAATTGTGTTTTATTGTGATGTTTTAAAAGAATAGGTTTTTAAATTTGCTCCTGTATCGGAAATTTAAAAATAGAATTACAAAAATAAATATGGAACATTTATTTAATAAGAAGAATAAAAACCGAGTTCTTAAAGCCGTAAATAATGAGATGTCTTATCAAAAATTAACTGCTGCCGAATTGCATCAATTTGTGCAGCATTGGAATTATGATGACGGACTTGAACCTTTTAAATGGATTATTAAACAAAAATATCTGGATAAAGGAACAGCACTTTGTTTGTATTGGATGTTGCAACCTGATTATTTTTGTAAATTTAAAAATGAAGATGAGGTAAAAGGAGATTTTAATTATGAGAGTTACGAGTTAATAAAAGAAATTGAAGAAAAATATATTTCCGGATTTTATGAAGAAGAGAACTTTTCATTTGATCCTAAGGAAGAGTTTCTCAATCAAAATTCTAATACAAAATGTATTCCTGCAGAAATGCTCGGAAAATCGCCGGGAACTGTTTTTGAGCGACTGGATATTGAGTTTGCTTTCCTGAGAAATCCCAATGAAAAAGAATTAAAAACGATTACTACAAAGATTGGAGATGCCATAAAAACCATTCAAATTTCGAATCCTGATTTTGTGTACAATCAAACAGATGAAGCAATAAAAGCCATAATAGAAAATGTTGAATATTGGAAAACGAAAGATTTAGGAAAGATAAAAATTAAAAATCTGTCTTATTTATGGATGGATTGTGTTCATAAAAAACACAATTGGGACTGGATTATTTGGGATTGGGAAACGGGAAATAATATTGGAGTTACAAATACTACAAAAGAACTTACATGTCTATCAGATACTATTATAAATCATACGATAGATGGTTTTCAGCCTTCATCGATAATTTCTGATTTGTATAAAGATTTAGAAGGAGTAAATAATTTTTATGATTTAAAAAGAGATCCTTACAGCGGTATTGGATTACTGTTTAGTACAGATCATTTAAAATTTCGAGAATAACCATCAGATAAAAGAGTTTCAATTGAAGCTCTTTTTTTATGATAAGAAAATTACTTCAAAATTAATTGCGTAATTTAGTAAAACTAGAATTTAGTAATCTGAAATGAATTAATATGAGCTTGAACATACCATCAAACAACAATAAAATTGCTTTTTTTTCGACGCAGCCTTATGACAAAACTTTCTTTAATAAGTACAATAAGGATTTTGGTTTTGAATTGGATTTTTTTGAAACACAACTCAATCCTCAAACTGTAATTTTAATCGAAAATGCTTCGATAGTTTGTGTATTTGTAAATGATATTGTCAATGAAGCAGTTATTAAACAATTAGCAGAAAAAAACGTAAAAATTATTGCATTGCGTTGCGCCGGTTTTAATAATGTTGATTTAGAAGCTGCAAAAACACACAATATAAAAGTATGTCGCGTTCCGGCATATTCTCCTCAGGCAGTTGCAGAACATGCCATGGCGATGATTTTAACTTTAAACCGAAAAACACATAAAGCATATAACAGAGTGCGGGAACAAAATTTTTCCCTAAACGGATTATTAGGTTTTGATTTATTCGGAAAAACAATCGGAATCATTGGGACGGGAAATATCGGCAAAGCTTTTGCGAAAATTGCATTAGGTTTTGGCTGTAAAGTTTTAGCTTATGACATTGTCACAAATGATGCAATGATAAAGGACGGAGTTAAGTTTGTATCACTAGAAGAAATTTTTAAAACGAGCGATATTATTTCATTGCATTGTCCGCTCAATGAATACACAAAACACATCATTAATAAAGATTCTATTGATTTAATGAAAGAAAACGTGATGATTATTAATACAAGCAGGGGAGGATTAATAGAAACAGCTTGTGTTACTGAAGGTTTAAAAAAAGGCAAAATTGGCTATCTGGGAATTGACGTTTACGAACAGGAAGAAAAATTATTCTTCAGGGATCTTTCTGCTGATATTATTCAGGATGATGCGATTCAGCGTTTAATGAGTTTTCCTAATGTTCTGGTTACCGCGCATCAGGCCTTTTTTACCAATGAAGCTTTAACACAGATTGCTTTGGTTACTTTTAATAATATAAAGTCTTTGCTGACTAATAATGATATAGAAAATAAAGCGGCTTTGCTGGTTTAAAAAAAACGTAATCGTAAGAATTAAAAAAAAGAAATTATGAAAATAAAAATTTTAGTGGCATTTATAATTTTAGGAATTATTTCGTGTCAAAATAAAGATAAAACGGAATCTAAAAGTATCATTAAAACAATTGCCGAAGATACATTATCTAAAACCGTTGCTGGAACTGCAGATGTAAGCGATGCACCGGTAAAAGAAGATAAAGTTGTTGAACAAATTCAAAAACAATTGAATATTCTATTAAAGAAAGATTTGCCTGCACTGACAAAAGAGGATCGATTTTTTTATTACGAAGCTTTCGATTTAAACAATGATAAAAAGGATGAATATTTCGTTGGTTTCTCAAACTCTAATTTCTGTGGAAGCGGCGGTTGTTCAGGATATATCTTAAACAACGACGGGAGTTTAATTAATTCTTTTACTGTAACAGATTTTCCTATTTATGTAACTACTTCAGTAACTGAAAAATTTTATGATTTAATAGTTGTAAGTGGAGGGAAATTTCATCTTCTAAAATTAAAAAACGGAAAATATCCGTCAAATCCATCTGTTCAGGAAGTTGTAAAAGAGGAAGCGACAAGAGAAAATGCAAAGGTTTTGGATATTGATGGGAAGAAATTAGAGAAGTATTCTTTTTAAATCTACCCGGGTTTGATATTATATTTCACAAAGCCATTCCAAATCTTCTTTATCTAAATCTTCCTGAGAAATTACTCGTCCATATTTTATGTCTTCTTCACTTTGTTTAAGAATATCTAATTCAGATTGGTCAAATTGATAAATGTTTAAAGTAGTCATATTTGCCATATTTATGTTGTTTTAAAAATTATCTAAATTTAACGAAAAAACCCGACAGGTTTTTAAAATCTGTCGGGTTTAATTATTATAAATCAGTTTTGGAATTTGAATTTTAAAAACTATTCCACCAATTCCACAAACTTAAATTCACCTTCAACGGCAACTTTAGTCAAACCATGTTTAGATAAGTTTTTCATAGACGCATCCCATTTTTTACCGCTTAAATTCGCAGTAATTTTTAGTTGCTGAAGATCCATTTTATTTTCATTTCCTTTCAATAAATCTACTATAAATTTTTCTTCGTCAGACAATTCAATTTGAGCTTGTTTTTTCTCCGGACGCATTTGCGGGAACAATAAAACTTCCTGAATCGAAGCATTGTTTGTTAAGTACATAATCAAACGGTCCATTCCAATTCCCATTCCGGATGTTGGCGGCATACCGTATTCAAGTGCTCTTAAGAAATCCTCGTCGATAATTCCGTTAGCTTCATCATCACCTTTTGCAGCCAAACGCATTTGGTCTTCAAAACGCTCACGCTGATCAATTGGGTCATTTAATTCAGAATATGCATTTGCAATTTCTTTACCACAAACCATCAATTCAAAACGCTCTGTAAGTTCAGGATTATCGCGGTGTTCTTTACATAAAGGTGACATTTCTTTAGGATAATCAGTGATAAAAGTTGGCTGAATATAATTTCCTTCGCATTTCGCTCCAAAAATCTCATCAATCAGTTTTCCTTTACCCATTGTTTTATCAACGTCAATTCCCATTCCTCTTGCCGCGTCAAACAATTCTTCTTCCGTTTTACCTGAGATATCAAAACCAGTAAAATGTTTGATAGAATCTGTCATCGTAACACGGGCATAAGGCGCTTTAAAGTTAATTTGGTGTTCACCAAAAGTAGCTTCGCTGGTTCCGTTTACGGCAATAGCGCAATGCTCTAGTAAACCTTCAGCAAATCCCATCATCCAGTTGTAGTCTTTGTAGGCTACATATATTTCCATAGCGGTAAATTCAGGATTATGCGTTCTGTCCATTCCTTCATTTCTAAAGTTTTTCGAGAATTCATAAACACCTTCAAAACCACCAACAATTAATCTTTTTAAATACAATTCGTTCGCAATACGCATATAAAGCGGAATATCAAGCGAATTATGGTGCGTGATAAAAGGTCTCGCCGCAGCTCCACCAGGAATTGACTGTAAAACCGGAGTTTCAACTTCAAGATATCCTGAATCGTTAAAATAACCACGCATTGCAGTATATAACTTTGTACGTTTAATGAAGTTTTCTTTAACTTGCGGATTCACGGTTAAATCTACATAACGCATTCTGTAACGTAATTCAGGATCATTAAAAGCATCGTGTACGTTTCCGTCTTCGTCTACTTTTGGTAAAGGCAACGGACGTAAAGTTTTACTCAGGAAAGTAAATCCGTCTACACGAATACATTGTGCACCCACTTTTGTAGTAAACAATTCACCTTCGATACCAATAAAATCACCTAAATCAGTTAGTTTTTTAAAAACCGTATTGTATAAAGTTTTATCATCACCTTCGCACAAAACATCGCGATTAACGTACAATTGCAAACGTCCTTCGCTATCCTGCAATTCAGCAAAACAAGCTTTTCCCTGATCCCTCACACTCATCAAACGTCCGGCAACAATTACCTTCTTACCTTCTTCAAAAGACTCCTTAATTTGCTTCGAAGTATGATTTACAGGAAAAAGATTAGCTGGATAAGGATTGATTCCTAAGTTGCGTAAGTTTTGAAGTTTTTCTCTTCTAATGATTTCTTGTTCTGATAATGCCATTTTGTGCTCTTTTTTAAGTGTGCAAAGATAAAGAAAAGAATGTAGATTTCAGAATGCAGTTTTTAGATTTTTTGAAGCACAAATTTTAGGTTTTCAATACCCTTTTGTCCCGCTATCCGCTTGTATCTTTTTTGCCAAAAAAGCAAAAAAGGATACCGCTGCTATCGGGGCTAGAGGAGAAGTTTTAGGTTTTAAAAGACATTTGATTAGAGGTTTTAGAATGACAAGAATGACAAAGCAATCCTAAATACAAACAATAATACGATTAGACAATTCATCTAATAAACGATTCATCAAATAGAATAGTCTTTGTATCTTTGATAAAAATTACCCATATGAAATTATACAAATTCCTTAGTTTTTGTTTTTTAATAGCAACATTAACAAGCTGTACTTTAACCGAAAATATGTATGTAAGCGATAACGGAAACGGAAAATTTTCTGTTGATATCGATGGTTCGTCTTTAATGGCAATGGCGGGAGATCAGATTGGCGATCAAATGGGAGCCGAAGCCAAAAAGAATGTAGATTCTACTTTTACTTTTAAACAATTATTTGAAGAGAAAAAAGACAGTATTGCAAAATTATCCCCAGAAGCTCAAAATGACCTTAAAAAGCTGGAGAGTTTTGTAGTAAATACTAAAATGAATTCAGAAAAGAAAGAGTTTTTAATGACGCTTTCCAGAGATTTTAAAAATGTAAATGAATTACAAGATGTATTGCAGTCTTTAAGTGCGCTTCAAAAACTGGAAGGAGCAGGAAGTGCATCACCTTTTGGGAACGGTTTAGGAGATAATAGCAGTAAATTAAGTTATACGTATGACGGTAAGAAATTTACTAGAAAAGCTGTAATTGATAAACAAAAACTAGCTGAAAAAGCAAAAGATTCTGCACCGGATATGTCGAAAATGATTTTTGCTTCTTCTACCTATATTATAAAGTATCATTTTCCTAAACGTATCAAAAAAGTTTCTAACCCAAATGCTTTGTTTAGCGACGATCGAAAATCAATTACAATTCAATACCCTTTCACGGATTATATGGAGAATCCTGACAAACTTAACTTTGATGTAGAGTTTGAAAAATAATAAAAATGAATAAAAAAATTCAACTTCAGGATTTAGGAAGTAAAGACTATAAATCGACCTGGGAATATCAGGAAGATCTTTTTAAGGATATAGTCGACTTAAAAATCAAAAATAGAAGAGAAGAGCTCGATTTAGAAACACCAAATTATTTGTTGTTTGTAGAACATCCTCATGTTTATACTTTAGGTAAAAGTGGTGATCTTGAAAACTTGCTGCTAAACGAAAAACAGCTGGAAGCTAAAGGCGCAACTTTTTATAAAATCAATCGTGGTGGTGACATCACCTATCACGGACCAGGACAAATTGTAGGTTATCCTATTTTGGATTTAGAAAATTTTTTTACGGATATTCATAAATATCTACGTTTTCTGGAAGGATCTATTATTCTGACTCTGGAGGAATATGGTTTAAAATGTGGTAGAAGCGAAGGGGAAACCGGAGTGTGGCTGGATGTTGGAACTCCGTTTGCACGAAAAATATGTGCACTTGGTGTACGTGCTTCACGCTGGGTAACGATGCATGGATTTGCTTTAAATGTAAATGTAGATTTAGGTTACTTTGATAATATTATTCCGTGTGGAATTCGCGGGAAAGGAGTTACTTCATTACAAGTAGAACTTGGTGTAGAAAAAGTGGATGAAGACGAAGTAAAAGCCAAAATTGTAAAATATTTGACTCAATTATTCGAAGCTGAATTTATTTAATTAGCTTTTTAAATATATAAGGATGAAAGATGCTGAAGAAAATAACAATTATAGAATTGCTGTTCCTTTAGCATTTGAAAATGTTTTTTCTCACTTTTACTTTGCAGAGAATAAAACCGACCTTCCAATAACGAAAACGTTATTACCAAGCTTTCAAACCATTCTGGTTTTTAATTTTGGCTCAAGGGCTTTTTTAAAATCTGAACAAAATAACATTCTTGAAGTAGAAAAGTGTTTGGTTTTAGGACCAATAAAACAAGCTTTCGATTATACTTTAGATCCGGGCTCTGAGATATTAGTTGCTAATTTTAAGGAGGATGCTTTTTATCGATTCTTTGGTAATGTACTTTTTGATGCTTTACCTATTCATCCCGATGCCTTAATTCAGAAAAATTGTTTTACAACTTTATGGGAAGAGTTAAAAGAGATAGCTAACACAAAAGATCGGGTAAATTACATTTTAGAGTTTTGTAAACCTTATTTACGGGAACAAAATACTATAATATCACTTTTGTCAGACTTTAAAGAAGATAATTTAAATCCCATTAAAGCAATTGCTTCAAAAATAAATCAAAGCGAAAGAAATATTCAACTTAACCAAAAGAAGTTTTTTGGTTATACTGTTAAGGAAGTCAATCGTTATGAAAGGTTTTTAAAAGCGGTTGAGGTAATTCAAAAAAATGCTGTTGGTTCTATAATTACTGATTGGATTACTGTAGTCGATCAGTGTGGTTATTATGATCAAAGTCAGTTGATACATGACTTTAAATATTATATGAATATTTCGCCAACAAAATTTCTAAAATTCCAAAATGATATCTGCAGTTCAAAAGCAGACTAATTTAGGTTTTCGTTTTCTTACAATTGTACCCAAACCTTGCTTTCTAAATTTGTCATGTTCAATCTTAAAAAATAAAAACATGAAAAATTTAGTTATTTATGCGCATCCAAATTCTGGTAGTTTAAATCATTTCTTTAAACAGACTGTAATCGAAAATCTTCAGGAATCAGGTCAGGAAATTGTTATTCGTGATTTGAACGCAATCAATTTTAATCCCGTTTTATCTCTTGAAGATATGAACGGACAAAGAATAGGAGAAGTTGCAGATGATGTTAAAACAGAACAGGATTTTATTACATGGGCTGATCGCATTATTTTTATTTACCCAATTTGGTGGACAGGTATGCCGGCAATTATGAAGGGTTATATTGATCGTGTTTTTAGTTACGGATTTGCTTATCGATACGATCAAGGTGTTCAAAAAGGCTTATTAACCGGTAAGAAAACCATTATTATCAATTCGCACGGAAAATCAAATGCAGAATATGAAGCAATGGGAATGGATAAAGCTTTAACCTTAACATCTGATACGGGAATTTTTATTTATTCAGGATTAGAA
Source organism: Flavobacterium sp. Leaf82 (assembly GCF_001422725.1). Classification (GTDB taxonomy): domain Bacteria; phylum Bacteroidota; class Bacteroidia; order Flavobacteriales; family Flavobacteriaceae; genus Flavobacterium. The sequence goes on from NZ_LMMA01000002.1 coordinate 63,046, forward strand.
ATCCAGAGACATTTTTATTTTGATAAAGCTGACAGGGCTTCTGCTGAAGATATTTTGAAATGGAAATATGAATTAATCTCGATTTTAAAAGAAAATGAAAAGATTACTAAAACCCTAGAATTCTAGAGAAAGTTGTTCAGGCAAGAGTCTGAAACTCATTCGGTGGTATTTTGTAGTTCCATATTTTCTAATAGCTTCCCGATGTTCTTTGGTAGGATATCCTTTATTCTGTTTCCAATTGTACATCGGGAATTCTTCATGAATTTGATCCATATATTCATCTCGATATGTTTTTGCCAAAACAGAAGCTGCAGCAATACTTAAAAATTTTGCATCTCCTTTTATAATGCTTTGATTGGGAATAGATTTTAATAATTCTATTTCAGTTAAAGAGAATTGCTTTCCAAAGCTATTTTTCAAGCCTAATTTTGCATTCAGGGAACGATTTCCGTCTACAATAATAAATTCAGGAACCTGATTTAATTTTAAAATGCATTCCTGCATTCCTTTCATTGATGCGTTAAGTATGTTTATTTCGTCTATTTCGTCTGGTAATAAATGTGTAACTGCAAAGCAAACAGCGTGTTGTTCTATAATTGGTTTTAATAATACTCTGGTTTTTTCAGACAATTGTTTACTGTCATTTAAAATCTGATTTTCAAAATCTGCAGGTAAAATTACAGCTGCTGCTGTTACTGGTCCGGCGAGACAACCACGTCCAGCCTCATCGGTTCCGGTTTCCATAACAAATCCGGAAAAATTTTTTGCAAGCATTTTCTCTTTATTTCTTTTAATTCACAAATATTACAAAATTTCTAAAACAAATTTCTATATTTTTTTAAACAAAAAACTTGTAATTGTCAAAAGTTTAAAAAAGCTATCTATTTTAATGATGTTGATAAAAGAGATTGTAGTTTTTTATGAGGTTGATGGATTTGTTGTCGAAGTTGTTAAAAAAATGTTAAGTATGTAATTAACATAGATTTTTAATTATTCTAAATTATAAGGAATATTGCTACTAAAAATGATGAAAATTCTATGTTTTAAGATGGATATTAAAGGATGTTTAATATTTTGAATTAAAATTAAGTTAAAATGATTTGTTATTTTAAGAAATAATTAAGATGTTTGCCCCATACTAATTCAAAATAAATTAAAATGAAATTAAAATTACAATGGATTTGTACGCTATTAGTAGCGTTGTCTATGCAGTTTTCTTTCGCTCAGGAGAGAACTGTAACTGGAAAGGTATCTGATAAAACAGGTGTCATTCCAGGAGTAAATGTTGCTGTTAAAGGATCAAAGGCAAATACTCAAACAGATTTTGACGGAAGTTATTCTGTAAAAGCAAAAACAGGAGATGTGTTAGTATTTTCATATGTAGGTATGAATAACAAACAAGTTACTGTTGGTACATCAAACACAGTAAATGTCGAATTAGAGTCTGAGGCTCAATTAATGAATGAGGTTGTTGTTGTTGGGTACGGTGTACAAAAAAGAAAGGAAGTAACCGGTTCCATTTCTAAAATTGCCGGAAAAGACATTGCTAACTTGGTAACTCCAAGTTTCGAGGGTGTTTTAGCCGGTAGAGCAACAGGAGTTCAGGTATTAACTAATACAGGTCTTCTTGGAGCTGCTCCAAAAATCAGAATTAGAGGTATTGGATCTATTTCAGGAAGTACAGAGCCTTTAATTGTTGTAGATGGTATTCCTATTTATTCAGGTGATATTGGTGGTGTGTCAGCTACAAATGGTTTGGCAGATATCAATCCAGAAGATATTGAGTCTTTTGATGTTTTGAAAGATGGTGCTGCAACGGCTATTTATGGTTCTAGAGCTGCAAACGGAGTTATTTTGATTACTACTAAAAGTGGAAAAAAAGGTACTTTAAAAGTTTCTTACTCAAGTGTTTTTGGTGTTGCTAGTGCAGCTAAAAAATACGATTTGTTACAAACTCCTGATTTCTTGGTTATCTCTAACGAAAAGAGAACAAATGCAGGACAAACACCTTGGGCAGTTGGTAATACTTATAATACAGACTGGCAAAGTGCTGTTTTAAGAAATGCTCCTCAAACTACTCATAATCTTAATTTTAGTGGAGGTTCTGATAAAACAAAATACTATTTATCTTTAGGTATTACAGATTTAGATGGTATCAATTTGGCTAATAATATGAAAAAATATTCTGTTAGAGCTAATATCGATCAGGATGTCAACAGATGGTTAAGCTTTGGTACAAATTTAAATGTAAACAGAACAGAGTATAATGGATTGAATAGTAGTGCTAGTGGTTTATCTGGTAATATTTTTAATACCATCAGACAGTTACCAAACACGCCAATTTATGATGCTCTTGACCCAACAGGATATAATCTTGCACCAGGTAATGCGGCTGTTGGCCAATGGGATAACTTAGCTGCTGTAGGAGATGCTATTACAAATATTGTATATGTTCTTGATCATAATAAATATAAATCTACAACAACTAGAATTATCGCTAGTGTATTTGCAAATGCAAAGATTACTTCTGACTTAAGTTATAAATTACAAGTAAGTGCAGATAACGCTTCAACTGATGGTTACCAATACTGGAATCCTATTCATGGAGACGGACGTTCATTTAATGGATATGTTTACCAAGAGAATAGAAATCTTTTAAGATGGAACTGGCAAAATATTTTGAATTACAAACATACTTTTGCTGAAGATCATAATCTTGGTTTAACAGGTGTTGCTGAGTATCAAAAATCACAAGATAAAACATTATGGGGTCAGGGAAGTGATATCATCAGTGATTTCTTTGATAAGAATTTAGTAAGTAATAGTTTTAATACTAAAGATACTGGTGGTGGTATTTTAGAAAAAGGAATTATATCATATTTAGGTCGTGCAACATACAACTATAAAGAGAAATATTTTATTCAGGGATCTCTTAGACGTGACGGAATTTCTCAGTTTGAATCAGATGTTAGATACCATAACTTTCCTGGAGTTTCTGCAGGTTGGACAGTTTCTAAAGAAGGATTCATGGAAGGAATTAGCGGTACAGTATCTGATTTAAAATTCAGAGGTTCTTATTCTGAAGTTGGTAACGTTGATGTTTTAAATAGTGCATCTTACCCTTCTAAAGATCTTACAGTTGGTTCTCCATATGCTAGTTCTAATGGTATTGGTTACTATCAATTTGGTAATCCTTTATTACAATGGGAAACTTCTACTAAAATTGATTATGGTGTAGATTTAGGTTTGTTCAACAACCGTTTGACTTTAGCATTTGATTATTATAAAAATGATATTGATAATTTAGTTTTGGCAGCGCCAACTCCTCCTTCTATCGGTATTCCAAATAATACAATCAATCAAAACGTTGGTAAAATGTACAATCAGGGTTATGAGTTTGCTGCTAGTTTTAAAGCAATTAACAATGCAAACTTTTCTTGGGATGTTTCTTCTAACGTAACACTTACTAAAAATAAAGTTACTGCTTTATATGGTGGTCAACCAATCGTAGGTGGTTCATCTACAGATACAAATATTGCACCTAACATTATTATCAAAGAAGGAGAATCAATTAACTCTTTATATGGATATAGATATTGGGGTGTTAACAAAACAAATGGTAACCCGGTTTATTACAAAGCTGATGGTAGTTTAGTACAAGGAAATCTTAATACAACAACTTATGCTGTTTATGACCCTGCTAATCCTGCTAACGTAGCTACAGCAGCATCTTTAGGAACTGCTGATAAAACTATTTTAGGAAATACATTACCTACATACTACGGATCATTTACATCTACAATGAAATACAAAAATCTTGATTTTGGTTTCATGTTTAGATTTAGTGGAGGAAACAAAATTTTTAACTCTACAAGAAGAGAGTTAATGAACCAAAACTTTAACAACAACGGAACAGAGATTTTAGGAAGATGGCAAAGTGTTGATAATCCTGGAGACGGATGGACACCAAGATTATATGCAAGTTCAAATACATTTACGAACCTTTCAGGAAGTGCAACTACTCGTTTTGTTGAGAAAGGTGATTTTATCTCTCTTGATAATATTAGTATCGGTTACACATTGCCAAAAATGTTAATGGATAAAATTGGTGTTGATACTTTTAGACTTTTTGTTCAGGGACAAAATATCTGGTTGATTTCAAACTACAAAGGTATAAACCCTGAAATGGAAACATCTGGAGTAGATGTTAATGGTACACCACGTGCTAAAGTGATATCAGTTGGATTAAATGTAAGTTTATAATAAAAACATATGAAAAATATAATAAAAACAATTCTACTTTCTGTAGTTGTACTCGGGATGAGCTCATGTACAGAAGAAAAAATATTGGATTTAAAACCAGTAAACAATATTCTAAGTCCGGATGCTTTTACAACACCTACTTTGATTTCTACCTATATGAATGGTGTTTATAATGCTGCAGCTATTGGACAATATAATGCTGCACCAACAAGCCCTAATGGTGGTAGAGGTTATGTTTGGGGAGCTGCGTTTGTAGAACAAGGTGAAGCAAGAGGAGAAGATGTTGTAAATATGCAAACTTTTTACGAGTTAACATACAGAGGAACTTATGATCCAACAACTGCTAATAATGTTTACTATTGGGTTGATGGTTACAGATTAATCAACAGATGTAATATCATGATCGAAGGAACAACAGATGCTGTTGCTAAGGGGATTATTACTCAGGCTGTAGGAAATGATTACATTGGACAATGTAAGTTTTTAAGAGCGATCACCCATTTAGAATTACTTACTTATTTTGCAAAACCATATTTTTTCACCCCTGGTGCTACTCATCCTGGTATTCCTTACAGAGAAGTTGGGGTTAATACAAGTGAAGAAATTGCAACAGAAGCAGCAAAACCAAGAAATACAGTTGCTGAAGTTTATGCAAAAGTTTTGGCAGATTTAAATGATGCAGAAACTTTAATCACAACTGGTAACTCAGCTACTTTTTCATCAAGAGTTATAGGTAGAGCTTCTAAGTGGGCTGCAATTGCTTTCAAGACAAGACTTTATCTTCAAAAGAGAGACTGGGCAAATGTAATAGTTGAAGGGAATAAATTAACTGCAGCTTTTGCAATTACTGCTGATCCCTATGCTCCGTTTCAAAATACTACAGGTACTGCGCCTAGTAACTCAGAGTCTATTTTTTCTATTCAACACTCTGCTATATCTAATCCTGGTTCAAATGCTGCGTTGGCTAGTATATTGAAAGACAGGGCTTTAGTTTGTGTTAGTCCAATTCTTTGGAGAGATTCAAAATGGTTGGCGGATGATAAACGAAGAGAAAATGGAAAGTTTATCTTTACTGCTACTAATACAGGGATTAAATATTCTAATAAATATACAGACGTTACGAACAGAACTGATGCTGCACCGGTTATCAGATATGCTGAAGTAGTATTGAATATGGCTGAAGCTCAGGCTCGTTTGTCTAATCCAACAGCTGCTTTGACTTTGTTAAACTCTGTGAGAAACAGATCTTTGGCTATTCCGGCTACTCAAGCTTACACTGCTGCTTCTTTTACTTCAGATGCTACTTTGGTTGAGGCTATTCTTAAAGAAAGAAGAATTGAGTTTTTACAAGAAGGACGTAGATGGACAGATATTCATAGATTACAAGGTGATCCAATAGCATTAGTTGCTACTAATGGAGTTCCTGCAAAATTTGCTAATGGTGCACCTGCTGCTGCTGCATATGTACTAGGAAATAGTTTTGTTGTAACTACTCCTATTGCTGCCATACCTTATACTAGCTTTAAGTTCTTATGGCCAATACCACAAATCGAATTGAACACTAATCCAGGTTTAGGACAAAATCCAGACTGGTAGGATAAAGATAAATATTTTGATTTTTTTTGAAAGCCCTCAACCACTTTTCTGGTTGGGGGTTTTTGCTTGAATAAAATTGTTTTGAAAAACCTCTCAATAACAATGATTTGTTTTTTTATACGTTTTTATCTTTTACCTTTGCTTGACAAATTTTATCGAAATAATTACATATAAAGCCATCAAATGAGAATATTCGTTTTTCTATATCTATTAGTTGTACCAACTTTATTGTTTTCTCAGGAAAAAACTACTTCTAAAAATAGTTTAGATATGAATACTAAATATTCAAGTATAACAGATACTGTAAAAAAGAAAAAAGATAAAATTGCAACAATAGATCAATATCAGATTATTACTCTGGAACATGATACCACTTATGTGGATACATCGTTAACATTAAAAAGTGCTTACAAACAAAATCACCTTCGAAAAGATGATTTTGGACTTTTGTCTTTTTCGAATATTGGGCAAACCTTTAATACGCTGCAATACAGTTTAACAAATTTTTCTCCGTATCCCGAAATTGGTTTTAGTGGTAAACATTTTAATTATTTAGAGGCAGATCAAATCAACTATTATTCAGTAGCGACTCCGTTAACAGAATTATTTTTTAATACAACAATAAACAAAGGTCAAAACGTAGATTCATTTATTACACTAAATACGTCTAAAAACCTTAATTTTTCTATTGCTTATAAAGGATTACGTTCAGAGGGAGATTATATCAATCAATTGGTTAGTGCAGGAAATTTTAGGTTTACAACAAGTTATGCTACCACAGATAGAAGATATGCCATAAATGGGCATTATACGTATCAGGATATTTCTAATGAAGAAAATGGAGGTATAACAACGCCATCAGACTTTGAAAGTGATAATAAAGATTATAAAAATCGCCAGAGATTACAAGTTTACCTTACAGATGCAAAGTCATTTTTAAAAGGAAAACGTTTGTTTTTTGATCACGCTTTTAGAATAAATCCAACAGATGGAAGCAATAATTTATATGTAACACATGTATTTAATTACGAGAATAAATTTTTCGAATACAATCAGGCAACCGTTCTTTCAACAGTTGGTACAACGCCGGTACAGCGCTTTGGAGAATCATATGTTACAAATGGTATAAATGATCAGACCCATTATGAAAGACTATATAATAAGGTAGGAGTTGCCTATGAAAATTCTCTTTTAGGAAAATTTAATTTTTTTGTAGACGATTACAGGTCTAATTATGAGTATGGAAGAATCATTGTAAAAGATAGTGGAAACACCGTTATTCCTGATAATTTATTTCTTCAGATCAATAATGTAGGCGGACAATACGAATATCAAAAAAACAAATGGAATGGACGTTTTTTATATTCAAGATCAATTACAAATCAGTCGCTATCTAACTTAGATGCTAAATTAAAATATGATTGGAACGAGAAGATTCAATTTGACTTTAGATATCGTAACATTAACAAATTACCTAATAATAACTACAACTTATATCAAAGTAGTTATGTAGAATATAACTGGTCTAATAATTTTAAAAACGAAAAGATCAATTCTCTAAGTGCGAGTGTTTATACGCCTTGGTTAAATGGAGAAGTTCAATATACGGTACTAAAAGATCATTTGTATTTTGCTGATGTTTCATCGCCGGCACAAATTGCTGCTAATACACAAATTATAAATCCTGCTCAGTATGGAAATGCTATTAATTATTTAGAAATAAAAGCAAGTAGAGAATTTAAATTTGGTCGTTTTGCATTAGATAATACATTATTGTATCAAAAAGTAGATCAGTCAGATTTGATTTTAAATGTACCGGATTTTGTAACAAGAAATACATTTTATTACTCAGGTTATTTCTTTAAGAAAGCATTATTTATGCAAACCGGAGTCGTATTTAATTATTTTACAAAATATTACGGAAATGATTACAATCCGGTAGTGGGAGAGTTTTTTGTTCAAAAAAATAAAGAAATTGGTGGTTATCCATTATTTGATCTTTTTGTAAATGCCAGAATTCGTCAAACGCGATTTTATTTAAAAGCAGAACATATCAATGCACTTTTTTCTAAAAGTGACTATTATGCAGCGCCTAATAATCCTTATCGTGATTTCGTTATCCGATTTGGTTTAGTTTGGAATTTCTTCCAATAAAACCAGGCCATTATTATATTAAAAACCAAACATTAAATTAAATAGAAATGGACTTTTCAAATAACATTTTAGAAACAATTGGTAATACACCATTGGTAAAACTCAACAAAATTGTTGCTGAAATTGACGCGTTAGTATTGGCAAAAGTCGAAACTTTTAATCCGGGAAATTCTGTAAAAGACAGAATGGCTGTAAAGATGATTGAAGATGCAGAGGCAGATGGCCGTTTACAACCAGGAGGAACTATTATTGAAGGTACTTCTGGAAATACCGGAATGGGATTAGCACTTGTAGCTATTATTAAAGGTTACAAATTGATTTGTGTAATATCTGACAAACAGTCTAAAGAAAAAATGGATATTTTGCGTGCTGTAGGCGCTAAAGTAGTAGTATGTCCTACTGACGTTGAACCAACAGATCCACGTTCTTATTACTCTGTTTCAAAAAGATTAGCTACTGAAACACCTAATTCCTGGTATGTAAATCAGTATGATAATATGTCTAATTCTTTGGCACATTACGAGCAAACAGGACCAGAAATCTGGAAACAAACTGATGGAAAAATTACTCATTTTGTAGTTGGAGTAGGAACTGGTGGAACTATTTCCGGAGTTGGAAAATACTTAAAAGAAAAAAATCCAAATATTAAAATTTGGGGAATTGATACTTACGGATCCGTTTTTAAAAAATACCACGAAACGGGTATTTTTGATGAAAACGAAATCTACTCATATATCACAGAAGGAATTGGAGAAGATATTTTACCAAAAAACGTAGACTTTTCTTTAATCGACGGATTTACTAAAGTTACTGATAAAGATGCAGCAGTTTACACCAGAAAAATTGCTCTTGAAGAAGCGATTTTTGTTGGTAATTCTGCCGGAGCTTGTATAAAAGGATTATTACAGCTTAAAGAACATTTTAAGCCAGAAGATGTTGTTGTGGTGTTATTTCATGACTCAGGAAGTCGTTATGTTGGTAAAATGTTTAATGATGACTGGATGCGTGAGCGTGGTTTCTTAGAAGAAAACATTACAAAGGCAGAAGATGTTATTAAAGATCATATCGATAAAGAATTAATTGTTGTTCGTACTGAGGAATTAGTTTCGCACGCAATTGAGCGTATGCGTAAATATAAAATTTCACAAATTCCGGTTGTAGACATCAATGGATTTGTAGGTTCTGTAGATGAAACAGATTTGTTTAGAAGTTACGTTGCAGATAAAAATGTAGCCGAAAAACCAATTAAAGAAGTAATGGGCAAACCTTTTCCAATTGTAAAAATGGGAACTCCAATTGAAGAAGTTTCTAAATTATTTACCAAAGAAAACGATGCTGTATTAGTGGATCTTGGAAATGGTAATCATCATATTATTACCAAATATGATATTATTGGATCAATAAAATAAGACCGCTTTTAATAATTTTATAAAATCCATAAATCTAATTTTTAGTGATTAGGTTTATGGATTTTTTTAGCTTAATATATTTAGAAATGAATTTTACCGCAATAGATTTTGAAACGGCAACCAGTTATCACCCTTGTGCTGTTGGAATTGTTACAGTAGAAAATGGAATAATAGTAGATGAATATGTCACTTTAATTAAACCACCAAACAACGAATACAATCCATTTACGATACGTGTACATGGAATTTATCCAAGAGATACTATAAATGCAAAGACTTTTGTACAGATTTATCCTGAAATAGAAAAAAGATTAAAAAACAGAGTAGTTGTGGCACATAACGAAAGTTTTGATCGAAATGTTTTGACCAAATCTATGGCGCTTTACGGCTTGGATTATGAACAATTAAATATAGCAGAAAAGTGGGAATGTACCGTAAAGATATATAAGGCGAAAGGTTTTAAACCAACTAAATTAAGTGATTGTTGTAGGGAAATGAAAATTCAATTAAACCATCACGAAGCATTATCTGATGCACGCGCATGTGCTAAATTATTTATGCTGAGATAATAAAATTAAATATTTGTAAGATTAGTATTATTTTTTAATTAAATTTAGGTTTTTATAAATCATAGTAAAAACCAAAAAATGAAAGAAGATTTTCTTCATTATCTCTGGAGATTCAAAAAATTTGACACATTAAATTTACGAACCTCTCAGCAAGAGCAAATTACAATCATTAAAACAGGAGATTATTTAGAACTTGCAGGTCCTGATTTTTTTAATGCCCAAATAAAAATTGGAAATCAAAAATGGGCTGGAAATGTTGAAATTCATTTAAAATCATCTGATTGGTATGTTCATGGTCATGAAAATGATGTAGCCTATGAAAATTTAATTTTACACGTTGTTTGGGAACATGACACAGAAATATTTGATAAAAATAACAGAAGAATTCCAGTTTTGGTATTCAGAGATTATGTTTCTTCAGAAATTTTATCAAATTATAATTCTTTAGTTACTCCTAAATCCTGGATATTTTGCGAAAAAAGTATTCGGGAAATCGATGATTTCACATTTAAAAATTGGCAGGAAAGGCTATTTTTTGACAGACTGGAACGAAAATCAAAGTTTATTTATGATCTGTTAGAAGAAACAAATCAAGATTGGGAAGCAGTTTTATTTTTATTACTTGCAAAAAATTTTGGCTTAAATACCAATAGTAATACTTTTTTGCAAATTGCTAAATCTATACCATTTCCGGTTGTTAGAAAAGAAAGCTTTGAAATTGAAAATCTCGAAGCGCTGCTTTTAGGCACTTCTGGCTTACTTGATGATGAAAAAGAAGATGTGTATTTTACAGATTTGAAAATTAGGTATTATTATCTTTTAAATAAATACCAACTAGAAAAACATCATGTAGATCCAGTGCAATTTTTTAAGCATCGTCCGGATAATTTTCCCACGATTAGGCTTTCCCAATTGGCAAATTTATATCAAAAACATCAAAACTTATTTTCAAGAATAATAGTGCTTAAATCCGTTAAAAGTGTTTATGATTTATTAAGCGTTGGCGCCAGTAAATATTGGCAAAATCATTATCAGTTTGATAATGAGAGCGTAAGAAAACCAAAATCTCTATCGAAATCCTTTTTAGATTTGATTATTATAAATACCATAATTCCTATTCAGTTTGCTTATTCTAATGTGATGGGCCAATCGATTTCGGAAGATTTAATTGCTTTTATGAATGAAGTTCCACCTGAAAAAAATGCTATTATAAATAAGTTTGAAACCTTTGGAATTTCTTCCAAAAATGCTTTTGAAACCCAAACGCTGTTGGAGCTCAAAAATGAATACTGTAATAAAAAAGCCTGTTTAAAATGTGCTTTAGGAATGGAACTACTAAAGAATAATTAAGATAATTAGAAAATGTGTCAACGAGATAATTTTGTATTTTTGCATTTCTTAACAAATACTAATGTCATCCGGAGCGAAGTCGAAGGATAAAATCTAAATCTAATGTCAGCAATTTTAAAACTTAAGTTTTTCTTTGAGAAATATGGATTTCATGTTTCATCACGTCTCGCAGATAAATTAGGAATGCGGGTAACAAGTGTAAGGTTGTTTTTTATTTATATCTCGTTTGTTACTGCCGGTTTGGGATTTGGGGTTTATCTAACATTGGCATTCTGGATTCGACTAAAAGATTTAATCCGTGCAAAACGTACTTCAGTTTTCGATTTATAAAATAGTATAAAACATAAAAAAGGATCATAAAGTTTTAGCTCTATGATCCTTTTTTATTTATATCTCTCAGGAAAATTATTTCCCCGGATTATTTAATTTACTGTTTTTCTTGCCGTAAACAAAATAGATTGCTATTCCTAAAGCCATCCAAACTATAAGTCTAATCCAGCTCTCGTTTGGTAATGAATACATTAAAGCTAAACAGATCAAAATACCTGCAATTGGCACAAATGGTACTAAAGGAGTTCTGAATGATCTTGGAGCATCCGGCATTTTTTTACGCATTACCATCACACCAATACAAACTAGTACAAAAGCTAATAGTGTTCCAATACTTACCATATGTCCTAAATCACTTACTGGAACTAATCCTGCAAATAAGCTTACGAATACAAGGAAGAAAAGGTTTGTTTTCCATGGTGTGCGAAATTTAGAGTGAATAGAACTAAAAAATGGAGGTAATAAACCATCTTTACTCATCGTGTAAAATACACGGCTTTGTCCCATAAGCATTACTAGCATTACAGAAGTATAACCAGCCAGAATAGCTACAATTAAACCAGTTTGTAAAAAGTCATAACCAGTTTTTGCAAATGCAGTTGCAGCCGGTTTAGCATCTCCTGCAAATTCTCTGTAGTTAACAAGACCTGTCATTACGTGAGCGAAGAATACATATAATAAAGTACAGATTACAAGTGAGCCTAAAATACCAATTGGCATTCCTTTTTGTGGGTTTTTAGCTTCCTGAGCAGCTGTAGAGACAGCGTCAAATCCAATAAAAGCAAAGAATACAGTTCCTGCTCCTGCAGCAATACCTGACCATCCAAATTCACCAAAAACACCAGTGTTTTGAGGAATGTATGGAGTATAGTTAGCAGTATCAATAAAACTCCATCCCAAAACGATGAAAATGATTACTACAGCAACCTTTACAACAACTAAAAAGTTATTTAATGATGCAGATTCTTTTGTTCCTCTGATTAATAATAAAGACAACATCGAAACGATAAAAATAGCTGGTAAATTTACAATACCACCTTCAATTATTGTTCCGTCGCTTAATTTTAAAGTCTCCCAGGGCGAACATATAAATTGATGGGGGAGATGAATTCCATATTTATTTAGTAACTCTAGTAAGTATCGGGACCAGCTCACACCAACGGTTGCTGCTCCTAAAGCATATTCTAAAACTAAATCCCAACCAATAATCCAGGCCATAAATTCTCCCATTGTAGCATAAGAATAAGTATATGCGCTACCTGCAACCGGAATCATAGAAGCAAATTCTGCATAACAAAGTCCTGCAAATGCACAACCAACTGCTGCTAAAATAAAAGAAAGAGTAACTGCAGGACCAGCATGTTCTGCGGCAGCAATTCCTGTTAAAGAGAATAATCCGGCTCCAATAATGGCTCCAACTCCAAGCGCGACAAGCGAACGTGAAGACAGAGTTCTTTTTAAGCCTTTTTCAGATTCGGATGCTTCGTCAAGCAATACCGAAAGTGGTTTAGTTTTCCAAATTGACATACTATTATATTGGTTTATTGTTATTAAGCTCCAAATGTATCGTTTTTTGTAAAAAATAAAAACAATTATCTCTTTTTAAGTTATAAAATATTAAAATTTATGATAAAACCAGTGGTAATTATTCTTTAGAAACTCAGATTCATTAAATTAATTAAGCTTTACTAGTGAAATATGTAATTTTCAAATTTAAAATAAATTTAGTAATATTCTTGTTAATTTAAAATATTTTTCCTGTAATTTAGACGCTTAATTAAAAATGAAAAACTGTAGACAGATGAATTTGAAAGGAATGATAAAAGGTTTGAAGTTTACAAATCATCAACGTACAGGAATTTTTTTACTTTTTACCATTATTATAGTATTGCAGGCAGTATATTTTTTTATTGATTTTAGTTTGCCTGAAAAATCTTTTAATGAAAAAGAACAATGGATGGCTTTACAGTCAGAAATTGATGCTATGAAGCTGACAAAATTAAAAGAGAAACCTAAAATATATACCTTTAATCCTAACTTCATTTCAGATTATAAAGGATATAAATTAGGAATGTCTGTTCTCGAGATTGATCGTTTGTTAGCTTTTAGAAAAGAGAATAAATATGTAACTTCTGCAAGGGAGTTTCAAGACGTAACAAAAATATCAGATTCGTTGTTAAAAATTATTTCCCCACTTTTTAAATTTCCAGATTGGACTCAGGGCAAATCAAATTTTAAAATCAGCAAAAAAGAATTTATTCAAAAGCCATTCTTCAAGAAAGAAAAAATTATTGTTTCGGATATTAATCAGGCAAGTCAGGAAGATTTGGTTAAGATATATGGTATTGGTGAAGCTTTGTCATTAAGAATACTCAAACAAAAAGAGATCTTGGGGTGTTTTGTTTCTATGGAACAAATGAATGATGTTTGGGGACTTTCACCAGAAGTTATATATGAATTAAACACTCATTTTAAAGTTATAATACCCTCCAATTTTAAAAAGATTGCCATAAATGAAGCCTCTCTAAAAGAATTATCTCAATTTTCTTATTTCAGATATACATTGGCAAAACAAATCGTAACATACAGAAGTATGAATGGAAATATTAATAATATTGAGGATTTATCAAAAATTAAAGGTTTTCCTGTTGATAAAGCAAAAATAATTAGTTTATATTTGGAGTTCTAAAAAATAAGCAAACAATGAATTTTGATTATAACGAAACGCAGTCAATGATTGCCCAATCTATAAAAGATTTTGCCGAAAAAAATATCAGACCAAATATTATGGAATGGGATGAAGCTCAAATTTTTCCGGTTGACCTATTTAAAAAATTAGGTGAAATGGGATATATGGGAGTTTTAGTTCCTGAAAAATACGGTGGATCGGGGTTAGGGTATCATGAATATATTACAGTTGTCGAGGAAATTTCGAAAGTAGATCCTTCAATTGGTCTTTCAGTTGCAGCTCATAATTCTTTATGTACGAATCATATTCTGACTTTTGGAAATGAAGAGCAAAAGAAAAAATGGCTGCCTAAACTTGCTACGGCTGAGCATATTGGAGCTTGGGGATTAACAGAGCATAATACAGGATCTGATGCTGGAGGAATGAATACAACAGCAGTAAAAGATGGTGATGAATGGATTGTAAACGGAGCTAAGAATTTTATCACGCATGCTATCTCTGGAGATATTGCCGTAGTGATTGTGCGAACCGGAGAAAAAGGAGATTCTAAAGGAATGACCGCTTTTGTATTCGAAAAAGGCATGAAAGGATTTACGTCAGGTAAAAAAGAGAACAAATTAGGAATGCGTGCAAGCGAAACTGCAGAGTTGGTTTTTGATGGTTGTCGTGTTCCGGATGCAAATAGACTAGGAGAAGTAGGACAGGGATTTGTACAGGCTATGAAAATACTTGATGGCGGTCGTATTTCAATTGGAGCTTTATCATTAGGAATTTCAAAAGGCGCTTATGAAGCAGCACTTAAATATTCTAAAGAAAGACATCAGTTTGGGCAACCTATAAGTAGCTTTCAGGGAATTTCGTTTAAATTAGCTGATATGGCAACTGAGATCGAAGCTTCAGAACTTTTACTTCACAAAGCTGCTTTCTTAAAGCAACAGCACAAACCCGTTACAACACTTGGTGCGATGGCAAAAATGTACGCTTCAGAAGCTTGTGTGAAAATTGCGAACGAAGCTGTGCAAATTCATGGTGGTTATGGATATACAAAAGATTTTCCGGTAGAGAAATTCTATAGAGATTCTAAATTATGTACTATTGGAGAAGGAACTACTGAGATCCAAAAATTAGTAATTTCAAGAAATTTGCTAAAAGAGTAAAATGATAATTTGGGCGTGCCCTCAAGAAACAAAAAGCCATTCACTAAACGTTGAGTGGCTTTTTGTTTCTTGAGGTCGGGCTTTTCATTCCAATCTTTTATATTCTTAAAGAAAGAATATAAAAGGATTTCCATTGCAATCCCTCACGCACTCAGTCGCAATATAGAAGTTTCAGTGAATTACTACGTTCTTTTTACATTAGTAATAATTGTATTTTCTGTAGGGTTTTTGTGAAACTAAAAGCAGTTTAATGTCTGTATTCTTTATTCTTTTTTCTAAATTCTATATTCTTTTCTCAATCCTCAAAAAATAATCATAAATAATAACTCATAATTCATAATAAATATATACTTTTGCACCCTTAACGAGAGGAGGTGTCAATATTATGTTAATTATACCAATTAAAGACGGAGAAAATATCGATAGAGCATTAAAGCGCTATAAAAGAAAATTTGATAAAACAGGAACTGTTCGTCAACTAAGAGCACGTACTGCTTTTATTAAGCCTTCTGTTATCAAAAGAGCACAAATTCAAAAAGCTGCTTACATCCAAAACATGAGAGATGGTTTAGAGAGTTAGTATTAGCTTTTCAAAAATAATTACCGTTAGTTATCAAAATTTGATACTAACGGTTTTTTTATGCTTAATTTTGAGATAAATATATTCTTTGTAAACGGGATATAAATTTGTGTAAATGAAAAAGATTGTAATCTTATGAAATCAAATAAAGAAGCATTTCGTGATTATCTTCAATTAGAGAAAAAATATTCCGCACATACGGTTAATGCTTATTTGAATGATATTTTGTTTTTTGAAACGTTTAATAAATCCTCTTTTGAACAAGATGATATAGATCATGTGAATTACAGTCAAATCAGAAGTTGGATTGTCTCCCTTGTCGATCAGGATATTTCTAATGTATCGATAAACCGAAAAATGTCTTCATTAAAAGCTTTCTATCGATTTCTTTTAAAAACAAAGCAAATAGAAGTTAGTCCAATGTTGAAGCATAAGGCGCTAAAAACCCCTAAAATTGTTCAAATCCCATTTTCTGAAAAAGAATTGAAAGATTTAATGCAAGAAGTTAGTAATCCTTCTGGTTTTGAAGAAGTGAGAGATAAGCTTATTGTGGACCTTTTTTATACGACAGGGATGCGTAGGGCGGAGTTGATAAATTTGATGAAATATAATGTCGATTTATCGTCTAATGTTATTAAGGTTTTAGGGAAACGGAATAAAGAACGTATAATTCCTGTTTTGCCAATAATTGTTGAGCAGTTTAATTTGTACTTGAAAGAAAGAACCTCTGTTGAAAATATAGTTGACGGTGAATATTTTTTTATTTCGAAAAAAGGGTTAAAATTGAGCGAATCTTTTGTGTATCGATTAATAAATTCATACTTTAGTAAAGTCTCTGAAAAGGTAAAAAAGAGTCCGCATGTGCTTCGGCATACTTTTGCGACTCACTTACTAAATAACGGAGCAGATTTAAATTCGGTAAAAGAATTATTAGGACATTCGAGTTTGGCATCTACCCAGGTTTATACTCATAATAGTTTAGCAGAACTTAAAAAGGTATATGGCGATGCGCATCCTAGGAATAAATAGTGATTCTAAAATGTTTATTAACCCTAAAATTTGTATTATGAAGGTAGATGTTCATGCGGTTAACTTTACTGTTGACAGAAAGTTGGTGGATTTTATTCAGGAGAGAATGGATAAATTAGAAAAATATTACGATCGAGTTGTTTCGGCTGACATTTTTTTAAAGGTCGAACGAACCAGTGATAAGGAGAATAAAGCGGTAGAGATTAAGATTAATGTTCCTGGAGATGATTTTTTGGTTAAAAAACAATGCAAGACATTTGAAGAGGCGGTCGAACTTTCGGCAGAATCTTTAGAGCGTGTATTGGTAAAAAGGAAAGAAAAAATAAGAGCACACATATAATTCAAAATTTTTTTTAAAAAATGTTTTGATTCAAAGATAAAATAGCTACATTTGCAGTCCGTTAGAAATAGCGGACTTTTTTATTGATATTGCCAGCGTAGCTCAGTTGGCTAGAGCAGCTGATTTGTAATCAGCAGGTCGTGGGTTCGAGTCCCTCCGCCGGCTCAAAATATTTCAAATACGATTTGAAATTTGTTCATGCAATTATTGATAAAAAATGGGGAGATACTCAAGCGGCCAACGAGGGCAGACTGTAAATCTGCTGTGTGAACTTCGCAGGTTCGAATCCTGCTCTCCCCACAAAATGAATTTTTAGATTATGTTTTTCGGATTTTGGATGAATAAAACAAAATGCTGAATTAGACTCTTAAATCAAGGATTCTGCCGGTGTAGCTCAGGGGTAGAGTGCTTCCTTGGTAAGGAAGAGGTCTCGGGTTCAATTCCCGACATTGGCTCAAGTAAGTAGGAAATTGAAATTAATATATAACTAAGATTAAAAATTAAGTAAAATGGCAAAGGAGAATTTTAATCGTTCCAAACCGCACTTAAACATAGGTACAATTGGACACGTGGATCACGGAAAAACTACATTAACTGCAGCAATTACAAAAGTATTGTCTGATGCTGGTTACTGTCAAGCAAAATCGTTTGATCAAATCGATAACGCTCCAGAGGAGAAAGAAAGAGGTATTACTATTAATACATCACACGTAGAGTATGAAACAGCTAACCGTCACTACGCTCACGTTGACTGTCCAGGTCACGCGGATTACGTAAAGAACATGGTTACTGGTGCTGCTCAAATGGACGGAGCTATCTTAGTAGTTGCTGCTACAGATGGTCCAATGCCACAAACTCGTGAGCACATCCTTTTAGGTCGTCAGGTAGGTATTCCAAGAATCGTTGTTTTCATGAACAAAGTGGATATGGTTGATGATGCTGAATTGTTAGAGCTTGTTGAGATGGAAATCAGAGACTTGTTATCTTTCTACGAATATGATGGAGATAATGGTCCTGTAGTTCAAGGTTCTGCTTTAGGAGGATTGAATAATGATCCTGCTTGGGTACCAAAAATCATTGAATTAATGGAAGCTGTTGATGCTTGGATCGAAGAGCCAGTGCGTGACGTAGCTAAACCATTCTTGATGCCGGTTGAAGATGTATTTACAATTACTGGTCGTGGAACTGTTGCTACAGGTCGTATCGAAACAGGTATTGCTAATACAGGAGATCCAGTTGAAATCATTGGTATGGGAGCTGATAAATTAACTTCTACTATTACAGGAGTTGAGATGTTCCGTAAAATCCTTGATAGAGGTGAAGCTGGAGATAACGTAGGTTTATTGTTAAGAGGTATTGATAAAGAATCTATCAAAAGAGGAATGGTTATCATTAAGCCAGGATCAGTAAAACCACACGCTACTTTCAAAGCTGAGGTTTATATCTTGAAAAAAGAAGAAGGTGGACGTCATACTCCATTCCATAATAACTACCGTCCACAGTTCTACGTACGTACAACTGACGTAACAGGAGTTATTACTTTACCAGAAGGAGTAGAGATGGTAATGCCAGGAGATAACTTGACTATCAATGTTGCTTTATTAAGCCCAATCGCAATGAGCGTAGGTTTACGTTTTGCTATCCGTGAAGGTGGTAGAACTGTAGGTGCAGGTCAGGTAACTGAAATCGTAGGATAATCCTATAAAAATTATAAAAGCCAGTTGATTTTCTTAACTGATATCACTGGCTTTAATTACGGGCGTAGTTCAAGGGTAGAATAGCGGTCTCCAAAACCGTTGATGGGGGTTCGAATCCCTCCGCCCGTGCAATAAAAAATATATCAAATGACAAAAGTTACGAATTATTTATCAGAGGCTTTCGAAGAGTTAAAGTCAAATGTTACTTGGCCTGCTTGGGCTGAGGTTCAAAAATTGACAATTGTTGTGGCTGTATTTTCGGTTTTATTCGCTTTGGCAACATGGGGAGTAGACGAATTTTTTGCAAAAGCTTTAGCTGGATTTTTTAACTGGTTAAAAGGATAATTTTTTTGTGATGGCAGATAATAATGTGAAAAAATGGTACGTAGTTAGAGCAGTAAGCGGACAAGAAAATAAAGTCAAAGCTTACATCGAAACTGAGATTGCCAGATTAGGTATGGGTGATTATGTTTCCCAAGTTTTAGTGCCTACAGAAAAAGTAGTTACTGTAAAAGAAGGAAAGAAAATGTCTAAGGATAAAGTTTATTTCCCTGGATATGTTATGATCGAAGCCAATTTAGTTGGTGAGATACCTCATATTATTAAATCTATTACTAGTGTAATTGGATTTTTAGGTGAGATCAAAGGTGGAGAACCTGTTCCTTTGAGACTTTCTGAAGTAAATAGAATGTTAGGTAAAGTTGATGAGTTAGCTGTAAATACAGATACTCGTGCTATTCCTTTCAACTTAGGAGAAACAGTAAAAGTGATCGATGGTCCCTTTAATGGCTTCAACGGAACGGTTGAAAAAATCAATGAAGAAAAGCGTAAACTTGAAGTAATGGTGAAAATTTTCGGAAGAAAAACTCCATTAGAATTGAGTTTTATGCAAGTTGAAAAAGTATAATTTTTGTTACATCTATAATAACCACTGTAATCGCTTCCAATGATTAGGGTGTTAAATTTTTTAAAAAATGGCTAAAGAAATTAGTAAGGTAGTTAAACTACAAGTTAAGGGAGGTGCTGCGAATCCGTCGCCACCGGTTGGACCTGCTTTAGGAGCTGCTGGGGTTAATATCATGGAGTTCTGTAAGCAGTTCAATGCTAGAACACAAGATAAACCTGGCAAAATATGCCCAGTACAAATTACTGTGTATAAAGACAAATCATTTGATTTTGTTGTAAAAACTCCTCCAGCTGCTGTCCAATTATTGGAAGCTGCAAAGCTAAAGTCTGGATCAGGTGAACCAAATCGTAAAAAAGTAGCTAGCGTTACTTGGGACGTTATCAAAGCAATTGCTGAAGATAAAATGGTAGATTTAAATGCATTCACAATCGAATCTGCAATGAGCATGATCGCTGGAACTGCTAGATCTATGGGTATAACTGTATCAGGAGATGCTCCTTTTTAATTAAGAGAAAGAAATGGCAAAATTAACAAAAAAGCAAAAAGAGGCTGCTTCAAAAATTGAAAAGAACAAACTATACTCTTTAAAAGATGCAGCTGCATTAATTAAAGTTATAGCTTCTGCAAAATTTGATGAGTCTGTTGATATCGCAGTTCGTTTGGGTGTAGATCCAAGAAAAGCGAATCAAATGGTTAGAGGTGTAGTTACATTACCTCACGGAACAGGTAAAGACGTTAAAGTATTAGCATTAGTTACTCCGGATAAAGAAGCAGAAGCTAAAGAAGCTGGAGCTGATTATGTAGGTCTTGACGACTATTTACAAAAAATTAAAGATGGTTGGACAGATGTTGATGTTATCATCACTATGCCAGCTGTTATGGGTAAATTAGGTCCATTAGGTCGTATTTTAGGACCTAGAGGTTTAATGCCAAACCCTAAAACAGGTACTGTAACTATGGATGTTGCTAAAGCTGTTGCAGAGGTTAAAGCTGGTAAAATTGACTTCAAAGTTGATAAAACTGGTATCGTACATGCAGGAATTGGTAAAGTTTCTTTTGGAGCTGAGCAAATTTATGACAATGCACACGAAATTATTCAAACATTAATCAAACTTAAACCAACTGCTGCTAAAGGTACCTACATTAAAGGTATTCACCTTACAAGCACTATGAGTCCTGCAATTGCATTGGACCCTAAAGCAGTATAATTGGTAGTTAATAATTTTTAGTATGACTAGAGAAGAAAAATCAATCGCGATTGAAGATTTAACTGCACAGTTAGCTGGTACAAATATTATTTATGTATCTGATATTTCTGGATTAAACGCAGAAACAACTTCAAACTTGAGAAGAGCTTGTTACAAAGCAGGTATTAAATTAGAGGTTGTAAAAAATACTTTGCTTGCAAAAGCAATGGAAGCTTCTGCTAATGACTATGGTGATTTACCTTCAGTATTGACTGGTAATAGTGCTATATTTATTTCAGATGTGGCAAATGCACCTGGAAAAATAATTAAAGATTTCAGAAAAAAATCAGCTAAACCTTTATTAAAAGGAGCTTATATTAATTCTGAAATTTATATTGGAGATGATCAATTAGATGCGTTAGCAACTATTAAATCTAAAGAAGAACTTCTTGGAGAACTTATTGGATTATTGCAATCACCAGCACAAAGAATTATTTCAGCTTTACAAAATAAATTCGCTGGTAGCGAAGAAGAAGCTGAAGCATAATAATTCGTATGAGGAATTTTAT
Organism: Flavobacterium sp. Leaf82; assembly: GCF_001422725.1. Classification (GTDB taxonomy): domain Bacteria; phylum Bacteroidota; class Bacteroidia; order Flavobacteriales; family Flavobacteriaceae; genus Flavobacterium. The sequence continues at coordinate 84,872 of NZ_LMMA01000002.1, forward strand.
TTCCTTGTAGCTTAATTAGCGCACAATAAATAAATTATATTTTACAAATCATTTTAAACGATAGAAAAAATGGCAGATTTGAAACAATTCGCAGAACAATTAGTTAACTTAACAGTTAAAGAAGTTAACGAATTAGCAACAATATTAAAAGACGAGTATGGTATCGAGCCTGCTGCTGCAGCTGTAGTAGTTGCTGCTGGTGGTGGAGAAGGTGCTGCTGAAGAAGCACAAACTGAATTTACAGTTGTATTAAAAGAAGCTGGTGCTTCTAAATTAGCAGTTGTAAAATTAGTAAAAGAACTTACAGGTTTAGGTTTGAAAGAAGCTAAAGATGTAGTTGACGGTGCTCCAAGTAACGTTAAAGAAGGTGTTTCTAAAGAAGAGGCTGAAGGTCTTAAAAAATCATTAGAAGAAGCTGGAGCTGTAGTTGAGCTTAAATAATTCAACTCAGTTTTAAGAACTAGGTTTAGGTCTTGAGTGAACGCTCAATGGCCTAAACCATTTTTCGTATAATAAAATATATCAAGTTTTATTATCAAATAGTTTAAAATACGAAAAAGTTTTTGATCAATACGAAGAAAAAAAATTGAACTGTTTTACTGGTTTATTTTTAAAGATGTATTGATTATAATAAGAAAGTATAGATTAAACAGTGTGTGTTTACACAAAAAATTACTTTTTTTTAATCAAAATTTTGTCCATTGATGATAACAAATCAGACTGAAAGATTGAATTTTGCCTCTACAAAAAATATTCCTGACTATCCAGATTTCTTAGATGTTCAGGTTAAATCTTTTAAAGATTTTTTTCAATTAGAAACTAAATCTGATGAAAGAGGCAACGAAGGGTTATACAACACCTTCATGGAAAACTTCCCAATTACAGATACAAGAAATAACTTTGTATTGGAGTTCCTAGATTATTTTGTTGATCCGCCACGTTATACAATTCAAGAATGTATAGAGAGAGGTCTTACTTATAGTGTGCCTTTAAAAGCCAGGTTAAAACTATACTGTACAGATCCAGAACACGAAGATTTTGAAACTATTGTACAAGACGTTTATCTTGGAACAATACCTTATATGACTCCAAGCGGTACTTTTGTTATCAATGGTGCTGAGCGTGTAGTAGTATCTCAACTACACCGTTCTCCTGGGGTTTTCTTTGGTCAATCATTCCACGCAAATGGAACAAAACTTTATTCTGCCAGAGTAATTCCTTTTAAAGGTTCTTGGATAGAATTTTCTACAGATATCAACAGCGTAATGTATGCTTATATCGATAGAAAGAAAAAACTACCGGTTACAACTTTATTCCGTGCAATTGGATTCGAAAGAGATAAGGATATCCTTGAAATTTTCGACCTTGCTGAAGAAATTAAAGTTTCTAAAACAGGTATTAAAAAATATATTGGAAGAAGACTTGCTGCGCGTGTATTGAACACTTGGCACGAGGATTTCGTTGATGAAGATACTGGTGAAGTAGTTTCTATCGAACGTAACGAAATCATCCTTGATCGTGATACAATTATCGATAAAGATAATGTTGAAGAGATCATCGATTCTAACGTTAAATCTATTTTGTTACATAAAGAGGATAATAATCAAGCAGATTATGCTATTATCCACAATACATTACAAAAAGATCCAACAAACTCTGAAAAAGAAGCTGTTGAGCATATCTACAGACAATTGCGTAATGCAGAACCGCCTGATGAAGAAACTGCTCGTGGTATTATAGATAAATTGTTCTTCTCTGATCAACGTTATAACTTAGGTGAAGTTGGTCGTTATAGAATGAACAAAAAACTTGGTTTAGATATCCCAATGGAAAAGCAAGTGCTTACCAAAGAAGATATCATTACCATTGTAAAATATTTGATTGAATTGATCAACTCTAAAGCAGAGATTGATGATATTGATCACTTATCAAACCGTCGTGTTAGAACAGTTGGAGAACAATTGTCTCAACAATTCGGTGTTGGTTTAGCGCGTATGGCTAGAACTATCCGTGAGAGAATGAACGTTAGAGATAACGAGGTGTTTACACCAATTGATTTGATTAATGCTAAAACATTATCATCAGTTATCAACTCTTTCTTTGGTACTAATCAGTTATCTCAATTTATGGATCAAACGAATCCATTGGCTGAGATTACACACAAAAGAAGACTTTCTGCCCTTGGACCTGGTGGACTTTCGAGAGAGAGAGCTGGATTTGAGGTTCGTGACGTTCACTATACACACTATGGTCGTTTATGTCCGATTGAAACTCCAGAGGGACCAAACATTGGTTTGATTTCATCTCTTGGTGTTTATGCAAAAGTTAACGGAATGGGTTTCATTGAAACTCCTTACCGTAAAGTTACAGATGGTGTAGTTGATTTAGAAAGTACTCCTATCTATTTAAGTGCAGAAGAAGAAGAAGGAAAAATGATTGCTCAGGCAAACATTGAAATGGATGCTTCAGGTAAAATTACAGCAAGCAATGTTATTGCTCGTGAGGAAGGTGACTTCCCTGTTGTTGAGCCATCTGCAGTACATTATACAGACGTTGCTCCTAACCAGATTGCTTCGATTTCGGCTTCATTGATTCCTTTCTTGGAGCATGATGATGCGAATAGAGCCTTGATGGGATCTAACATGATGCGTCAGGCGGTTCCTTTGATCCGTCCTGAAGCACCAATCGTTGGTACAGGTTTAGAGCGTCAAGTAGCTTCAGATTCTAGAGTATTGATTAATGCTGAAGGAGATGGAACTGTAGAATATGTTGATGCAAATATCATTACTATCAAATACGACCGTACCGAAGATGAAAGAATGGTTAGTTTTGATGCTGATGAAAAAACATACAACTTAATTAAATTTAGAAAAACCAATCAAGGAACAAGTATCAACTTGAAACCAATCGTAAGAAAAGGTGACAGAGTTATTCTTGGCCAAGTATTATCAGAAGGATATGCTACTCAAAATGGTGAATTAGCTTTAGGTAGAAACTTAAAAGTTGCGTTCATGCCATGGAAAGGGTATAACTTTGAGGATGCGATTGTAATTTCTGAAAAAGTAGTTCGTGATGATATTTTTACTTCTATCCACGTTGATGATTATTCATTAGAGGTTAGAGATACTAAGTTAGGAAATGAAGAGTTAACAAACGATATTCCTAACGTTTCTGAAGAAGCTACTAAAGATTTAGATGAAAACGGTATGATTAGAATTGGAGCAGAGGTTAAACCTGGCGACATTCTTATCGGAAAAATTACACCAAAAGGAGAATCAGATCCGACTCCGGAAGAGAAATTGCTTCGTGCAATCTTCGGGGATAAAGCAGGAGATGTAAAAGATGCTTCATTAAAAGCTTCTCCATCTTTACATGGTGTAGTTCTTGACAAAAAATTATTTGCAAGAGCCGTAAAAGATAAACGTAAACGTACTCAGGATAAAGATGCTTTAGGCGCTTTAGAAATGGAATTCGAAACTAAATTTGTTGAATTAAAAGACAGATTGGTTGAGAAATTATTCTTGATCGTTAACGGAAAAACATCTCAGGGTGTAATGAATGATTTGGGTGAAGAAGTTTTACCAAAAGGTAAAAAATATACTCAAAAAATGCTTTACGCAGTAGAAGATTTTGCTCACTTAAGCAAAGGTCAATGGGTTGCTGATGACGCTACAAATAAAATGGTTAATGATTTAATTCATAACTATAAAATTAAGCTGAATGACTTACAAGGATCTTTAAGAAGAGAAAAATTCACTATTACAGTTGGAGATGAATTACCATCTGGAATCTTGAAATTAGCGAAAATTTATATCGCTAAAAAACGTAAACTGAAAGTAGGGGATAAAATGGCAGGACGTCACGGTAACAAAGGTATTGTTGCAAGAATCGTTCGTCATGAAGATATGCCTTTCCTTGAAGACGGAACACCGGTTGATATCGTATTGAATCCACTTGGGGTACCTTCACGTATGAACATTGGTCAGATTTATGAGACTGTTCTTGGATGGGCTGGTCAAAATTTAGGTAGAAAATTTGCTACTCCAATTTTTGACGGTGCTTCTTTAGATCAAATCAATGCTTTGACTGATGAAGCTGGAGTACCACGTTTCGGACATACACACCTTTATGATGGTGGTACTGGAGAGCGTTTCCATCAAGCTGCAACTGTGGGTGTAATTTACATGCTTAAATTAGGACACATGGTTGATGATAAGATGCACGCACGTTCTATCGGCCCATACTCGTTGATTACTCAACAACCACTTGGAGGTAAAGCTCAATTTGGAGGTCAGCGTTTCGGAGAGATGGAGGTTTGGGCACTTGAAGCTTATGGAGCATCAAGTACACTACGTGAAATCTTAACTGTTAAGTCGGATGACGTTATTGGTAGAGCTAAAACTTACGAAGCTATCGTTAAGGGAGAGTCTATGCCAGAACCAGGATTACCAGAATCATTCAATGTATTAATGCATGAATTAAAAGGTCTTGGACTTGATATTCGTTTAGAAGAATAAATAAAGTTTTCAGTTACAGTCTCAGTATTCAGTTCACACTGAAAGCTGAGACTGAAGCTGTTTATTAAAATAAAGTTTTTAGGATTTATACCCGTAACCCGTTCCGATTTTTTATTTAAAGCCTTATGGTTTTGTAATTAGCACTTCAAAATTGACGTTTGAAGTTTAGAGAAGTAATCCGTGGTAGTGACTTGATGGTTTTACTCTTTTTTAAAGAGAAGGTTATAAGTTAAAATCAATTTTTAATTGCAGATAAATCAATAGTAAAAACTATGATGAATAATAGAAATAATAATAAAGATAAAAATCCAGTTAAAAGATTTAATAAAATCTCAATTGGATTGGCTTCACCTGAATCTATCTTGAAAGAATCAAGAGGAGAGGTTTTGAAACCAGAAACTATCAACTACAGAACGCACAAACCAGAACGTGACGGACTTTTCTGTGAAAGAATCTTCGGACCTGTTAAGGATTTTGAGTGTGCTTGTGGTAAATATAAAAGAATTCGTTACAAAGGTATCATCTGTGACCGTTGTGGTGTTGAAGTTACTGAGAAAAAAGTACGTCGTGACAGAGTAGGACACATCAACCTTGTTGTGCCAATTGCTCACATCTGGTACTTCCGTTCTCTTCCAAACAAAATTGGTTATATCCTTGGTCTTCCATCTAAGAAATTAGATATGATCATTTACTACGAAAGATATGTAGTAATTCAAGCAGGTATTGCTAAAAATGCAGATGGAGAATCATTACAAAGATTAGATTTCTTAACTGAAGAAGAATATTTGAATATTTTAGATACTCTTCCGCAAGAAAATCAATATTTAGATGATATGGATCCTAATAAATTTGTTGCCAAAATGGGAGCAGAGTGTATTATGGATTTATTAGCACGTATCGACTTAGATGAGTTGTCTTACCAATTGAGACACAGTGCTAATAACGAAACATCTAAACAACGTAAAACTGAAGCTTTAAAAAGATTACAAGTTGTTGAGTCTTTCCGTGAGTCTAACTTAAACCGCGAAAACCGTCCTGAGTGGATGATTATGAAAGTGGTTCCTGTTATTCCACCAGAATTACGTCCGCTTGTGCCACTTGATGGAGGTCGTTTTGCAACTTCAGATTTAAATGACTTATACCGTCGTGTAATTATTCGTAACAACCGTTTGAAAAGATTAATGGAGATTAAAGCTCCAGAAGTTATCTTAAGAAACGAGAAACGTATGTTACAGGAATCTGTAGATTCATTATTTGACAACACGCGTAAAGCTTCTGCTGTTAAAACAGAATCAAACAGACCATTAAAATCATTATCTGATTCCTTAAAAGGTAAGCAAGGACGTTTCCGTCAAAACTTACTTGGAAAACGTGTGGATTATTCTGCTCGTTCGGTAATTGTTGTTGGTCCTGAATTAAAATTATTCGAATGTGGATTGCCAAAAGATATGGCATCTGAGTTATACAAACCTTTCGTTATCCGTAAATTGATTGAAAGAGGTATTGTTAAAACAGTAAAATCTGCTAAGAAAATCATAGACAAAAAAGAGCCTGTAGTTTGGGATATCCTTGAAAATGTAATTAAAGGTCACCCAGTATTACTTAACCGTGCTCCTACGTTACACAGACTTGGTATTCAAGCTTTCCAACCAAAATTAATTGAAGGAAAAGCGATCCAATTGCACCCATTAGTATGTACGGCTTTCAACGCCGATTTTGATGGGGATCAGATGGCAGTTCACTTGCCATTAGGACCAGAGGCTATTTTAGAGGCACAATTATTAATGTTGGCTTCTCACAATATCTTGAATCCTGCAAATGGTGCTCCAATTACTGTACCTTCTCAGGATATGGTCTTGGGTCTATATTATATGACCAAAGAACGTATCTCTACACCAGAACACATAATTTTAGGTCAAGACTTAACTTTCTATTCTGCTGAAGAAGTAAACATTGCATTAAACGAAGGTAGATTAGAATTGAATGCTCGTGTAAGAATCAGAGCAAAAGATTTTAATGAAGCTGGAGAGTTAGTGTATAAAATCATACAAACAACTGCAGGACGTGTATTATTTAACGAAGTAGTACCTGAAGCAGCTGGATATATCAATGATGTATTGACTAAGAAAAACCTTAGAGATATTATTGGACACATTTTAAGTGTGACTAATGTACCTACTACTGCTGCTTTCTTGGACAATATGAAAGATATGGGTTATAAATTCGCATTTAGAGGAGGTTTATCATTCTCTCTTGGTGATATTAGAATTCCAGAACAAAAAACTAAATTAATTGCAGATGCCAGAGAACAAGTTGAAGGTATTTCTGTGAATTATAACATGGGTCTTATTACCAATAACGAACGTTACAACCAAGTTATTGACGTATGGACTTCAGCAAATGCGCAGTTAACAGAATTAGCAATGAAAAACATTAGAGAAGACCAACAAGGTTTCAACTCTGTATATATGATGCTTGACTCTGGGGCGAGGGGTTCTAAGGAACAGATTCGTCAGTTAACTGGTATGCGTGGTTTGATGGCTAAGCCTAAAAAATCTACTGCTGGTGGTGGTGAGATTATTGAAAACCCGATTCTTTCTAACTTTAAAGAAGGTCTTTCGATCCTTGAGTACTTTATCTCTACTCACGGTGCTCGTAAAGGACTTGCGGATACGGCTCTTAAAACTGCCGATGCCGGATACTTAACAAGAAGGCTTCATGACGTATCACAAGATGTTATTGTTAACATCGAAGATTGTGGAACATTAAGAGGTGTTGAAGTTTCTGCTTTGAAGAAAAATGAGGAAATTGTTGAATCTTTAGGAGAAAGAATTTTAGGACGTGTTGCATTGCAAGATGTTATTAATCCTCTTACTAATGAAGTATTAGTTCAATCAGGTCATCAAATTACTGAAGCAATCATGAGAGTTATCGAAGCTTCTCCAATTGAAAGAGTAGAAGTTAGATCTCCATTAACTTGTGAGGCTTTAAAAGGTATTTGTGCTAAATGTTACGGTAGAAACTTAGCTACTGGTAAGATGACACAAAGAGGTGAAGCTGTAGGAGTTATTGCAGCTCAGTCTATTGGTGAGCCAGGTACACAGTTAACACTTCGTACGTTCCACGTTGGAGGGGTTGCCGGAGGTATTTCTGAAGAATCTAGTATTGTTACAAGATTCAACGGTAGACTTGAGATTGAAGATTTAAAAACTGTAAAAGGTGAAGATAGTGAAGGTAATGCGGTAGATATCGTAGTATCACGTTCAACTGAATTAAAATTAGTTGATGAGAAAACTGGAATCGTCTTAAATACACACAATATTCCTTACGGATCTAGTATTTTTGTTAAGGATGGTGAAGTAGTTACTAAAGGATCTGTGATCTGTAAGTGGGATCCATATAATGGTGTAATTGTTTCTGAATTTACTGGTAAGATCGCTTACGAGGATTTAGAGCAAGGACAATCGTTCATGGTTGAAATCGATGAGCAAACAGGATTCCAGGAAAAAGTAATTTCTGAAGCTAGAAATAAAAAATTAATTCCAACTTTATTAGTTTATGGTAAAGAAGGTGAATTGATTCGTTCGTATAACTTACCAGTAGGAGCCCACCTTATGGTTGAGAACGGTGAGAAAATTAAAGCAGGTAAAGTATTAGTAAAAATTCCACGTCGTTCTTCTAAAGCAGGCGATATCACGGGAGGTTTACCAAGAATTACTGAGTTGCTTGAGGCTCGTAACCCTTCAAACCCAGCGGTTGTTTCTGAAATTGACGGTGTTGTTTCTTTTGGAAAAATCAAAAGAGGTAACCGTGAAATTGTTATCGAATCTAAATTTGGTGAGATTAAAAAGTATTTAGTTAAACTTTCCAGCCAAATCTTAGTACAAGAAAATGACTTCGTAAGAGCAGGAGTACCATTGTCTGACGGTGCAATTACACCAGATGACATCTTAAGAATTCAAGGACCAGCTGCTGTTCAACAGTACTTGGTAAATGAAATTCAAGAGGTATACCGTTTACAAGGGGTAAAAATTAATGACAAGCACTTTGAGGTAGTTATTCGTCAAATGATGCGTAAAGTAAGAGTTCAGGATCCAGGAGATACATTATTCTTAGAAGATCAATTAATTCACACTAAAGACTTTATCGTTCAAAATGATAAATTATACGGTATGAAAGTAGTTGAAGACGCTGGAGATTCTGCTGTATTGAAACCAGGTCAGATTATTTCGCCTCGTGATTTACGTGATGAAAACTCATTGTTGAAACGAAATGATAAAAATCTAGTTGTAGCTAGAGACGTAATTACTGCAACTGCGACGCCAGTTTTACAAGGTATTACAAGAGCTTCGCTACAAACTAAATCATTCATCTCTGCTGCTTCTTTCCAGGAAACAACAAAAGTACTTAACGAAGCTGCTGTAGCTGGTAAAGTAGATGATTTAGAAGGATTGAAAGAAAATGTAATTGTTGGACACAGAATTCCTGCAGGAACTGGTATGAGAGAATACGATAACACTATCGTAGGATCTAAAGACGATTACAATGAAATGATGGCTAATAAAGAAGAGTATATCTATTAAATTAGGAAACTATGAGTAATTCGAACCAACAAGAACAAATTAATATTGAGTTAGATGAAACTATCGCAGAAGGAATTTATTCTAACCTTGCGATTATCAATCACTCATCATCAGAATTTGTTTTAGATTTTGTGAGTATTATGCCTGGTATTCCTAAAGCCAAAGTAAAGTCAAGAATTGTCTTGACGCCACAACATGCTAAAAGATTATTAAAAGCAATTGGAGAAAATATTCATCGTTTTGAAGCCGCTCATGGCGAAATCAAAGAGACAGAACAAGCACCAATACCGCTTAATTTTGGTCCTACCGGACAAGCATAAATTATTAAAGTCCCATTTTTTAAATGGGACTTTTTTATTTTTAAAAAGAATTAAATCTTTAAATAATGTATTTAAACTGATTTAGTTTACTTTCATCGACTATATTTCTTGATTATGGTTTATTATTCTAAATTGGTTTCTCCTAATATAAAGGAGAGATTTTTGGAATAAAATAACTTACAAGGTTGGTTAATTCAAATTAAAAAAAAGCGCTAATTTAGATATAGCGCTTTTTTTATGTCGTAATTTTTCTGATTTTTAAATGATTAAAATTAAAAAAAGAAAATAATTTTATTCTCTTCCCAACCTTTTTATTAAAAATGTACTCTATATAAGTAATAAGCATCTGCAAAAAGAGCTTAACTTAAAAAAGTACAATATGAAAAAGAAATTCACCTTAGAAATAGCAAGTCCTTGTTCTGAAAATTTTAATAAAATGATTCCCAATGCAACAGGTTCATTTTGTAATTCATGTGCTAAAAATGTAATCGATTTAAGCAAAAAAACGAATTCTGAAGTAGCTAAATTTATTGCAGAAACAAAAGATACCAATATTTGTGCACGTTTGAGGGTTACACAATTAGAACAGGAGTTTGAACATAATGAAACGTCTAAGATTAATAACCTGAAATACGCAGCAGTAGCCGCATCAATTTTATTAGCTTCAAATGTTTCCGGACAAGAAAAAACACCTATTAAAACTGAAGTAAGTTGTCCAAAACCTAGTAATTATTTAGTGGGGAAAGTTGCGCAGAACAATATTGTTAGACAGGAATTATTGATAACAGTGAAGGGAAAATTGCTAGAAGACATAACACATAAACCATTTGATCGGAAAATGTATCCAAATCTGACTCTTTCAATTAATGGTTCAGAAAAAACATTTAGAATAAATTCTAAAACTGGAGAATTTTCTATTCCTGTAAAAGTTTTCAAAAGCGATAAAACTCTTATCATTACTATTACCGGAGACGATTATTATCTTTCAAAAGAAATACCTTTTGCTATCGAAGCAGTTACTAATAAAGTATTACAAAGAGATATAATTATTGCAGGAGGAGAACTTACCAAAATTATGATTGCCGGAGGATTAGGAATTAACTATAAATAGTATTTTTAAATTTATGAAAATGAAAAAGGCTGTCGAAATTACTTTAGACAGCCTTTTTATATGTGTTTCTTTTAAAGAAAATATAATATTAATCAAATTCTGAAGTAAAGAATAACTTCACACTTGGATATTTATTTTGAGTCATTTGAATCGTAAAATCAGAATCAGCTAAAAATACTAATTGACCGTATTTATCATGAGCTAAGAATTTCTGTTTAATACGTTTGAATTCTTTAAATTCATCATTTTTGGCATCATCAGGTTTTACCCAACACGCTTTATGAACAGGGAAGTTTTCATAAGTACATTTTGCACCATATTCATGCTCTAAACGATACTGAATAACCTCGTATTGAAGTGCTCCAACAGTTCCAATCACTTTACGGTTATTCATTTCTAAAGTAAATAACTGAGCAACACCTTCATCCATCAACTGATCAATACCTTTATCCAATTGTTTGGCTTTCATAGGATCAGCATTATTGATGTATCTAAAGTGCTCCGGAGAGAAACTCGGGATTCCTTTGAAACTCATGATTTCACCTTCGGTTAAAGTATCACCAATTTTAAAGTTTCCGGTATCGTGCAAACCTACGATATCACCAGGATACGAAATATCAACGATTTCTTTTTTCTCAGCGAAAAAAGCATTCGGACTAGAAAATTTTAGATTTTTCTTTTGGCGTACGTGGTAGTAAGGTTTGTTTCTTTCGAAAGTTCCAGAAACAATCTTGATAAAAGCTAAACGGTCTCTATGTTTAGGATCCATATTTGCGTGGATTTTAAACACAAATCCAGTCATTTTTTCTTCGGTAGGATCTACTAAACGAGTTTCAGAATCTTTTGCTCTTGGAGACGGAGCGATTGTAACAAAACAATCTAATAATTCGCGAACTCCAAAATTATTTAAAGCTGAACCAAAAAATACAGGTTGTAATTTTCCGTCTAAATAATCCTGACGATCAAATTTTGGATATACTTCATCAATTAATTCTAATTCTTCACGTAATCTGTCTGCTGGTTTTGGACCAATTATTTTTTCTAATTCTGGACTTTGAACGTCTGAGAAAGCAATTGTTTCTTCAATATTTTTACGACTGTCTCCACTAAAAATATTAATGTTTTGCTCCCATAAATTGTAAATTCCCTGAAAATCATAACCCATTCCAATCGGGAAACTTAAAGGAGTAACCGTTAGACCCAATTTTTGTTCTACTTCATCCATTAAGTCAAAAGCATCTTTTCCTTCACGGTCTAATTTATTGATGAAAACAATCATCGGAATGTTACGCATTCTACAAACAGCTACTAATTTTTCTGTTTGTTCCTCGACCCCTTTTGCAACGTCAATTACGACAATAACGCTATCAACAGCTGTTAAAGTTCTAAAAGTATCTTCGGCAAAATCCTTGTGTCCCGGAGTATCAAGAATGTTGATTTTTTTTTCTTTATAATTAAAAGCAAGTACAGATGTCGAAACCGAAATACCTCTTTGGCGTTCGATCTCCATGAAATCACTCGTTGCTCCTTTTTTAATTTTATTATTTTTTACAGCTCCTGCTTCCTGAATTGCGCCCCCAAATAACAATAACTTCTCTGTTAAAGTTGTTTTACCGGCATCGGGATGCGATATAATTCCAAATGTTCTTCTGCGTTGTATTTCTTTTAAAAAGCTCATATTTCGTATAAATAGGTTGCAAAAGTACTATTAATTACGGCTTAATAAAAATATTCACTTCTTAAATTAGGAAGTCTTTTGTTTTTATTGAAGATAAATTCTAAACAAAAAACAGGGCTGTTTTAGGAGAACAGCCCTGAAAATTATTGTTTTTTAATTATTGGTTAAGCGACCAAACAGAATATCCTTTTGGCGGACATTGAATTTTAACCCATTTATCACCTTGTGTTGTTGGAACCCAAGACGATGCTCCTGTAAAATCTTTGATTTGAGCATTTGCCCAATTCGTCTGAATCCATCTTTCTTGCCAGGAGCTAGAATTATTGATATAAACCACTAATCCCGGATTTCCGTTATATCCATTTCTTCGGGCAACATATTCATCATTATCAGAATATAAAATTGAAGTTGTACCCGTAGCTTTATTATTATGAATCCAGATCAGATTATTTAATTTGTTTTTGTCCAGCCATTCCTCGTAATCTCTATAGAATATTGTTGGATATCCTTCGTGAGTTAAAATATAAGAGTACGCCAGTAATTTGTTCGAAATTTCATCTGTATCATGATTGCTGACAAAAGTCACAGCTTTGTATGGATTTCTTTTCCACATCATGTCGTCATTTAAAAGCGCAAGATTATTTCCGTCAAAAGCATCATTCATTTTATAATAGCACGCAAAATCAAAAACAGAACTATTGGCATTATTAGCCCACCATTCCAGCGTGTTTACATTTGCATCCCAATATTCTCCAACAGAGAATCCGCCAACATTAGCATTCCATGCGTTAACAACCCACGGACCAAAACCTTTTACATAGTCAAATCTCCAGCCATCAAATTTCATCGTGTTTTTATAATACTTACCAACTCCGTCAGCTCTTAGCCATAGCCAATCTTGTACATTAGGAGCAGCATGACATAAATCCGGAAACCCGCCAAAAGCTCCTTCATCATTATTACCATAACTATTTTTATAAAAATCATTGTAAGTACGCTTAAATTTTCCTGAAGCTACTCCCGTAAAATTCGTCCAGGTATTGGTTCCTGTAAACGGATTGGCTTCAGATTGTCCGCCACTGTTATGGTTAAGCACAATATCAGCATATACTTTCATGTTTTCTGTATGCGCATTTGTAATCAAACTTACCAATTCGGTTTTAGAGCCAAATCGGGTTTCAACGGTACCATTTTGGTTGTAATCTCCAAAATCAAAATAATCTGTAGGATCATATCCCATAGAAAAAGCCCCGTTTTGAGCTTTAGAAGCTGGCGGAAGCCAAATTGATCCAATTCCTGCATTTGACCATGCCGTTAATTTGCTGCTTACGGTATTCCACCAATTTCCACCGGCAGGAACATCCCAGTAAAAAGCCTGCATCATGACTCCGCCGCCCGGATTATCAACATATTTACCTGTTGAAGAACTCGAAGTTCCTGTACTAAAAGGTTTTCCGTCATGATGTGTCACATTAATAATTTCAAATTGCTGGCTTTCAGCTTTTGAGTCAGTTTCGATTGTTTCATTTTGTGAGCAAGAATACAAGAATAATGTAGTAATTCCCAGAAGACAAATCTTTACAATAGGTTTTTTCATAATGTAAATTTGGTTAAGGTTAGATAATAAAGTTTTTAAATTCATATTTATCAGTCTTTAAAAAAAGGAATTCGTAATTTTTAGACCTATAATTATCAATTATTAATCTAAAGTATGTGATTTTTAATTCCGTTCGTTTTTATAAGAAAATATTTATACCACGAAAACGTTGTAGTATTAATAACTTTTTTTTATTTGGCTAATACAGAGTAATCTGATACCAAATATTAGAAGTCATATAAAATCTGTTTTTGTACTATTTGTAAAAGGATATTATATGTTTTTTTGTACATGTTTGTCCTTGTGAAAGAAGGCGCTTATAGCAAAAACAATTACGTTCCATATAATTTTTTGTTAATAGTATAGACGATAGTTGTATTATGTAATTGAATTGTTATTTTTGTTCGTTATAAGTTAAAAAGAACTAGATCTTAATTATTTAGTATTTTCATATTAACGAATTGAAAATGCATTTTTAAAATGATTGTAGTTTAAACGAAACTCTAAAGCAAGATCTTTACATTCAAATTAAATTTAAAATAATGTTATTAAAAAAATTACAGTTAAAAACAATTGATTTCAAGTTAGTGTTGACAATGTGTTTTTTATTTTTTTTCACCTCAATTATCTCAGCTCAGGAAATTATTAAAGATACTGTGATTCAAAAGCCAGTTGCGATTCCTTCTGGTCAAAAGCAAAAAATTGATGGTATTATTGCCACCGTTGGAGATTATATTGTTTTAGATTCAGACATTGATAAAGGATATTTAGAGATTTCTGCACAGGGAGGTTCTGTAAAAGATATTACAAGATGCCAAATGCTTGGTAAACTTTTAGAAGATAAACTTTATGCGCATCAGGCAATTCAGGATAGTATTGTGGTTAGTGATGCCGAAGTAAGAAGTATGATGGATGAAAGATTGAATTATATGGTTCAACAAGTTGGAGATATCAATAAGGTTGTTGCATATTATAAAAAGAATTCAGTAGAGGAGTTTAAAACGTATTTTGCAGATATATTAAAAGAACAAAAATTGGCGTCAGAAATGACAAAGAAAATTGTTGATGCCGTAGAGATTACACCAGAAGAAGTTCGTAATTTCTTTAAGAAAATACCAAAAGACGAATTACCAACTTTTGGAGCAGAAATGGAAGTAGCACAAATTGTGGTAGAACCTAAAGTTTCAAAGGAAGATGAACAAAAGGTAATTGACAGATTAAATGCTATTAGAAAAGATGTTCTTGAAGGGTCTAGTTTTGCTACAAAAGCAGTTTTATATTCTCAGGATCCGGGATCTTCGCCAAATGGAGGTTTTTATAAAATGACAAGAAAAACGCCTTTCGTAAAAGAATTTAAAGATGTTGCTTTTAGTTTGGGTGAAGGTGAGGTTTCAGAACCTTTTAAAACGACATTTGGATACCATATTATTATGGTAGATAAAATAAAAGGTCAGGAAGTAGAGTTGCGTCATATTTTGATTGCACCAACTGTTTCTGAGACAGCCTTGAAAGATGCAAAAGACAGAATTACAAATATCAGAAATAAAATAGAAAACAAAGAAATTACCTTTGCTGAAGCTGCAAGAACAGAATCTGATGAAAAAGAAACCAGAGCAAACGGAGGAACTTTAGTAAATCCAAATACTCAGGATACACGTTTTGAGTTGACCAAAATGGATCCAACTTTATACAGCCAGGTTTCTAATTTAAAAGATAATGAAATTTCTCAACCGCTTTTAAATACAGATGATAAAGGAAAAAAAACGTATAAATTAATCACTGTTACCAATAGAATTGATGCACATACTGCTGATTATGCTAAAGATTATACTAAAATTAAAGAATTAGCATTAAAAGAAAAGCAAATTACAACAATTTCGAAATGGTTTGATACAAAAATAAAAGATACTTATATTAAAATTATTGGAGAATATAGAGATTGTAATTTTGTATACAATTGGTTAAAAAAATAATTTTTATTAAATAAATAAAAAGAGTTAGTTTTATGAATTCATAGAACTAACTCTTTTCAATTTAAAAAACATATCTAAATGTCTGACGTAGCAGAAATTCATAAATTAGTTCAAAAAAGAAATGAATTAAAAACCGAAATAGCAAAAATCATTGTAGGCCAGGACGAAGTTGTAGATCAAATTTTACTTTGTATATTTTCCGGAGGACACGCTTTATTAATTGGTGTTCCGGGATTGGCAAAAACCTTAATGATAAACACTTTGGCACAAGCTTTAGGTTTAGATTTTAAAAGAATTCAGTTTACACCGGATTTAATGCCATCTGATATTTTAGGAAGTGAAATTCTCGATGAAAACAGACATTTTAAATTCATCAAAGGTCCAATTTTTTCGAATATTGTTTTAGCAGATGAGATAAACAGAACACCGCCAAAAACGCAGGCAGCTTTACTTGAAGCGATGCAGGAACGTTCAGTTACTATTGCCGGGCAAAATTATAAATTAGATTTGCCTTATTTTGTATTGGCGACCCAAAACCCAATTGAGCAAGAAGGAACTTACCCGTTGCCAGAAGCGCAATTAGACCGTTTTATGTTTGCTATAAAACTGGAATATCCAACTTTTGAAGAAGAAGTTCAGGTAGTTAAACGTACTACATCTGATGTTAAAACTATAATTAATCCGTTGTTTACCGCACAGGAAATTATCGATTTTCAGCATTTGATTCGTAGGATTCCCGTGGCTGATAATGTGATTGAATATGCAGTAACTTTAGTAAGTAAAACGCGTCCGGATAATACATTATCGAATGATTTTGTAAAGAATTATTTAGATTGGGGAGCAGGACCAAGAGCATCACAAAATTTAATTTTGGCTGCAAAAGCGCATGCCGCTTTTAATGGTAAATTTTCACCGGATATTGAAGATGTAAAAGCAGTTGCAACCGGAATATTACGACACAGAATTATTAAAAATTATAAAGCAGATGCTGAAGGAATCACAGAAGAGATTATTATACAAAAGCTGATGTAAATAAAATAAATCAAAAAAGCCTGATACAAATAGTATCAGGCTTTTTTTATATCAATTTTGTGCTGCTGGTTTCATTTATTAATCGAACAGATTTGTTTTGAAAAAGTTTGATTAAAAGTACTTCTACAAGAGACGTGTATTTTTTACCCTCGCATTCGTACCACCAATATGAATAATATTGGGTATTATTTTTCTCCATTTTTACCTGCCATATTTTTTCATTGTCCGAAGAAATGATTTTTGATTCTATAATTTTATAGCCAGTCCCTGTCCAGCAAATTAAAGGATTATGAGATGGAGTTTTAATGTAAGTAAGCTTTTCAGGAGTAGCGATTTTAAAAACTTCATTATTAATCCAGACTCCTTTTTTTATATTGTAAGTAGGATTTAGGTTTTCGAGTAAATCATGTTTTATTTCTCGTTTAATTTCTAAACTCGTAGCGAATACAATTAAACTCCCAGCTATAATTGGCAACAAAACAAAATTAGGAGAAGTTGTATTTACTTTCTCTTCATTTTTTGGTTTAAAAAAACGAATCAAAAAGAGCATGGGCATAACTTGATAAAATGCAAAGCAGAGTAATCCAATCGTATAATGAAGCGTATTCTCCTGAGTACAATCTAATAGAATCAGTGTTATGATCCTGAAATAATTCGAAATAATGTTTAACGCAATAATAATACAGCAAAACAGGAATATTTGTTTAATACTAAAAAGCTTTTGTTGTTTACGTTCTTCTATAGTTAATAAAAAAGCACCAACAAGTAATCCGGTTTTAAACATAGATAATCCCATACAAGCAGTGTCGATGGTAATTTTTGCATTATTGATATAAAAATTCACACCTTCAATTTTAGTAATTGGAAGAAAGTTTTTTAAAGTTAAATAGACACCATTACAAAGTGTTTGTTTAATTTCTACAGTCAAATAATCGAAAAATGTATTAAAAATCGAAGAAAATAAAAAGATGCAGATAAAGGCAATGAATGAAAATTTTCTAGTAATACTATAATATAAGAAACAGACGAATAACGCTAAAGCTAGAAAATGCAAAGATTTGGTATGCAAACGATAGCTTATAAATTCTAATAGAAATATGAATCCTAAAAGAGGATAGTTCATATTAAATGAAGTTTTTCTGCCGCCAATAAGAAACAAAAGGATCGAAAAGACAATCCCGAAAAGATTGCTATCAAGACCAGACAGAACTATATTGGAGTTTAAGACCAATAAGCAAATCAAAATCAGGATAGCAATTGCATTTTTATATTGAAATATAAGCTTCATTAAATAGTTTGCTTTTTATGTTTTCTGTAATAAAAGAAAAGTATCGTAGATCCCAGGATAATTAGCAGCCATTCATGTGGCTCAGGAACAGCTCCGTCATTATTGATAGAAGCATTTCCTAAAGTATCAACGTTTTTCTCTATTCCGTTATTTTTATAATCTGCGTCAGTTTCAAGAACAATCAGCGAGGATATTGGTGTTACAATATTAGCGTCTTTTGCGAGATCTACGTATTGGTTTTGTACCAAAGAATCATTCTGAATTTTAACCTGTTCGTCTAATACTTTTCCAAAAGCATACATTCTGTAAATATGATTTGGCCCTTTACTTTTTACTGTATCCGTTTGCGGACTTTCTGTAATAGCCATATTTGCAGGTTCAATATTTACCGTATTTGTCTCTGTTTTAAATACAACAAACTGATTTTTATTAATGAGTTCCAGACTATTTTTTAAACTAGTCTGATAGTAATCAACATATTTTTGCTCTTTTATGGTTTGCCAAAACGGATTGATGTCAGAAGAGATATTAATTACTTTTAAATTTCTGTCCTTTGTTCCCGTTCTTATTTTCTTTAAATAATTAGAATCTTCAAGTTCTTCAAAATTGGCAGAGAATGTTCCGGATTTTGTAATAATTAAACTGTTTTGAGTTATTTCATAAAGAGGTAGTAAGGAATAATGGAGATCTTCAAATTCTAATTCGATAGCTTTAAAGTTGTCTTTGTTAATCTCTTTCTTTTTCCCGTTTATAATAACAAACAAATTCTTCTTGTTTAATTCTACAAAAGATTCTATTTGTTTCGTAGTCCAGCTGCTATTTAAGTCTAATATAATTTCTGAAGGCTTAAACGGAATAGTCATTTTCTGAATATCCTTAACTTCATAAATTTTATTTTTCCATGCAAATAAATTGGACACTTTCGTTAATGGCATATATGCTTCCCAATCATCTAATCCTTTCGATTGATTGATGTAATATCCCTTATTTAATTCAAAATCTTTACTAGTTTCAATTTTTGTATTTCCTACAGTTTGAATTCTTGATGTCGTTTCAGCATTAGAAATGTTCGGACCTTTTATAGAAAGACTTTGGTATTTCATTTGATTGTCTTCTACTTTTAGCGGAGTTGTAAAACCGCATTTGAAAGTACGTGGCGTGTTGTAATTAATTGGAAAAACCCTAACAACGACTTTATTTCCTTCTTTCCATTGCATTAGAGACGGATCGCGACTTTCTACACCAACAATTTGATTGTACGCAGCTTTAGCTTTTTCTTTTGTAGTCAAAACTCCTTTTCGTTCAATTCCGTTTACCCATAAGGATAACGATGTTGCAACGGAACCTTCCGGTAATTGAAAAGAATAAATAGCTTCACGATCCCTCCAGGAATCTTTTTCGCAAGCAATATTCATTGTAATTTCAGTGTAAGCCAAACGTGCTTCCGGATAAATTTTCACATCTTCTTTAATGCTTTTGGTAAATAAATCTTTGCCACTCCACAATTGCTCTTCAGTTTCTAATCGTTTGTCAAAGTTTGATTTTAGAATGTTTATTTTATCATCATTGTACAAATTAAGGTCTTTGCAAAACAAATAAGCAATAGATATAAATGGGTTATGAATTTTGCGCTCATTATATTGTTTACTGCCAAAGGAATCAAAACCTCTAAAATCAAATATATCGTGAAGCGGAATATATACAATGTCTTTTTTTAGCAGAATTTCATTGAAGAAATTGGGTTTTAAATTCTGTGAAATCGAGATATAATAAGGTAGTTCATTGTTTTGATCAAATGAATTTATTCTGGCAAATTGGGTTATTTTTCTGCTTTCAATATTTAATCCTATAGTAAAGACCGTTAGGCTAATTAATACAACTAAAATACCTCCGCTAAAAGAGACAGCATAATTTTTATACCTGGAAAGATATCGAAGAATTGTACAGGTATGAATGATAACAACAATTGCCGGAACTAAGCCATAAAAACCTAATCCTAAGGCTAAAATTCCGAAGAAAGAGAATGGCATAATTGGTATAAGATATATTGCAAAATATAAGATGAGTAAAAATGATATACCGTTGATGAAAAAGGCAATAGAAGTATTTTTGCTTTCGTCTGAATTGCTGTAGATGAAAAAATTAGAGAGACAAAAAGCCAGAGTTGCAAAGTAGACCCATATTGGAAGGTCATGAAAAACAGGAATAAAAATATTTAAAGAAAAACAGCCAATAAACCAGTTCAGAATCAAGAAAGGGATGAGGTGAATATAATTTTCTTTGTTTCTAAAAAGTATAAAAGAAAGAACGACTCCGTATATAAATTCGAATATGAGACTAAAGAAAGCGATTCCTTGATAGTCATTAAATTCAGATTCTTTACAAAGAAGAGCGCCAATTAAAAACAGACTGCTAAACAGTGTTACGATTAAACTAATTGCTACTCCAGGTTTTTGAGTATAATATTCTAAAATGTCTGATTTGTGTTTCATAGTTGTATTTTTTTAAAAGTACTTTGAGTTGCAAAGTTATAAAAGAATTTGAATTACAAGTTTTTTTATTTCATTTTTTTTGAACTGGAAGAAAATGGATATTGAAGAATTGGTTTCTCAAAAATTAAGAAGAAAAAGAGGTTTTAAAGCGTAACTATATCGTTATAATTGCTTATTTAGAAACATTCTTCGTTAAAACAGGGGTAAAATCTGACTTCATTTGTAACAGCAAATTCCGACTTTGTTAAAGAATAGATTTTAAAATATCAATTATTTATTTTTTTTATTCAAAATTGATATTTTGACAAAAACAAGCAGTGAAAATCGTTTTTTAGCAATAATAATTTTTGAAAAGGCGACTTCTATTATATTTTTTTTAATTGTCGGCTTTAATACCTAAATTTGCGTACAAAAAAAATAAAATACCTAGAAAAGACTTTTATTATGAATATTTATCAGGATTACATCCAAGAGATTGAAGAACGAAAAGGTCAAGGGCTTAACCCGAAACCAATTGATGGAGCTGAATTATTAAGCGAAATCATTGAACAAATTAAAGATGTGAATAACGAGTACAGAGAAGATTCTCTTCACTTTTTTATTTATAATGTTGTACCGGGAACCACTAGTGCCGCTGGTGTGAAATCTCAATTTTTAAAGGAAATTATTCTCGGTGAATACGAAGTAAAAGAAATAACTCCTGCATTTGCGTTTGAGTTATTATCGCACATGAAAGGTGGATCTTCGATTCGAGTGCTTTTAGATTTGGCACTTGGAGATCATACTTCTATTGCAAAAGAAGCTGCAGAGGTTCTTAAGTCGCAAGTTTACCTTTATGAGGCAGACACAGATCGTCTAAAAGAAGCATTTAAAAATGGTAATCCAATTGCTATAGAAATTATTAAAAGTTACGCTCAGGCAGAGTTTTTTACAAAACTGCCAGAAGTAGTTGAAGAAATTAAAGTAGTTACTTATATCGCTGGTGAAGGAGACATTTCTACAGATTTGCTTTCTCCGGGTAACCAGGCGCACTCACGTTCTGACCGTGAACTTCATGGTAAATGTATGATTACTCCTCAGGCACAAGAGGAAATCAAAGCATTGCAGGCAAAACATCCTGACGCAAGCGTTATGTTGATTGCTGAAAAAGGTACAATGGGTGTAGGTTCATCCAGAATGTCAGGAGTAAATAACGTAGCACTTTGGACAGGGAAACAAGCAAGTCCATATGTTCCGTTTATTAATATTGCTCCAATCGTTGCGGGAACAAACGGAATTTCTCCAATCTTCCTGACAACTGTTGATGTTACAGGTGGTATTGGTTTAGACCTTAAAAACTGGGTTAAAAAACTTGACGCAGAAGGAAATATCATTCGTAATGAAAATAACGAACCAATTCTTGAAGAAGCATATTCTGTTGCTACAGGTACTGTATTAACTATTAATACAAAAACTAAGAAACTTTATAATGGCGACGAAGAATTAATTGACATTTCTAAGGCATTTACGCCTCAAAAAATGGAATTTATAAAAGCTGGAGGATCATATGCAATTGTATTTGGTAAAAAGCTTCAGACATTAGCAGCTAAAATTTTAGATATCGAAGCTCCTCTTGTATTTGCTCCGTCAAAAGAAATTTCTGTTGAAGGACAAGGACTTACAGCAGTAGAAAAAATCTTTAACAGAAACGCTGTTGGTATATCTCCGGGTAAAGTTTTACACGCAGGTTCAGATGTTCGTGTAGAAGTAAATATTGTAGGTTCTCAGGATACGACTGGTCTTATGACTGCTCAGGAATTAGAATCTATGGCAGCTACGGTAATTTCGCCAATTGTTGATGGTGCATACCAATCAGGATGTCACACAGCATCAGTATGGGATAAAAAAGCTCAGGCAAATATTCCAAAGTTGATGAAATTCATGAACGATTTCGGTTTAATTACTGCACGTGACCCTAAAGGAGTTTACCACGCAATGACCGATGTAATCCATAAAGTGCTTAATGACATTACTATTGACGAGTGGGCGATCATTATTGGTGGTGACTCTCATACAAGAATGTCAAAAGGTGTTGCTTTTGGTGCTGACTCAGGAACAGTTGCCCTTGCACTTGCTACAGGAGAGGCTTCAATGCCAATTCCTGAATCTGTAAAAGTAACGTTCAAAGGGGAGATGAAAGGCTACATGGATTTCCGTGATGTAGTTCACTCAACACAAGCTCAAATGCTTAAGAAATTTGGTGGTGAAAATGTTTTCCAAGGCAGAATTATTGAGGTTCATCTTGGAACTCTTACTGCTGATCAGGCTTTTACATTTACAGACTGGACTGCAGAGATGAAAGCAAAAGCTTCTATCTGTATTTCTGAAGATGATACTTTAATTGAATCTCTTGAGATTGCAAAAAGCAGAATCCAGATCATGATCGATAAAGGAATGGACAATGAAAAACAAGTTCTTCAGGGATTGATCAATAAAGCAGATAAGAGAATCACAGAAATTAAATCAGCTGAAAAACCAGCCCTTACTCCAGATGCAAATGCAAAGTATTATGCTGAAGTTGTTGTAGATCTTGACCAAATTATCGAGCCTATGATTGCTGATCCGGATGTAAATAACGTTGATGTTTCTAAGAGATATACACACGATACCATCAGACCTCTTTCTTTCTACGGAGGAGAGAAAAAAGTAGATCTTGGATTTATTGGTTCTTGTATGGTTCATAAAGGAGATATGAAGATTTTAGCTCAAATGCTTAAAAATATTGAAGATCAACACGGTGAGGTTGTGTTCAAAGCGCCACTTGTAGTAGCGCCGCCTACCTATAATATCGTAGATGAACTTAAAGCCGAAGGGGATTGGGAAGTTCTGCAAAAATACTCAGGTTTCGAATTCAATGATAATGCACCTAAAGGAGCAGCACGTACTGAATATGAAAATATGTTGTATTTAGAGCGTCCGGGATGTAACCTTTGTATGGGTAATCAGGAAAAAGCAGCAAAAGGAGATACTGTAATGGCAACTTCAACACGTCTTTTCCAGGGAAGAGTAGTAGAAGATACTGAAGGTAAAAAAGGAGAGTCATTACTTTCTTCTACACCGGTAGTAGTTTTGTCTACAATTTTGGGTAGAACCCCTACACTTGCTGAATATACAGCTGCAGTAGATGGTATTACTCTAACTAGATTTGCACCTTCTCATAAACTGTTGGTAATGTAATTTACGATTAGTTATAATCATTATATATAAAAAGCCTGAGTCGATAAACTCAGGCTTTTTCTTTTCTGGCTACTCTATTTTTCGTAACTTGTCATGTTCAAAATAAAAAAAACAAAAACAATTATACTTATGGCTTTTGATATTGAAATGATTAAAAAAGTGTATGAGAACATGCCGGATCGTGTTGATAAAGCACGCGAGATTGTTGGTCGTCCACTTACACTAACAGAGAAAATTTTATACAATCACCTTTGGGATGGAGATCCGTCTAAGGCGTTTGGAAGAGGAGTTGATTATGTTGATTTTGCACCGGATCGTGTAGCATGTCAGGATGCAACTGCTCAAATGGCATTATTGCAATTTATGCACGCTGGTAAGGCTAAAGTTGCTGTACCTACAACAGTTCACTGTGATCACTTGATTCAGGCAAAAGTAGATGCCGTAACGGATTTGGCAAGAGCCAAAACACAAAGTAATGAGGTTTTTGACTTTTTATCATCAGTTTCTAATAAATACGGAATAGGTTTCTGGAAACCGGGAGCCGGAATTATCCATCAGGTAGTACTTGAAAATTATGCGTTCCCTGGCGGAATGATGATTGGTACTGATTCTCACACTGTAAATGCAGGTGGTTTAGGAATGGTCGCTATCGGTGTTGGTGGAGCAGATGCTGTAGATGTTATGTCCGGCATGGCTTGGGAACTTAAATTCCCTAAATTAATTGGAGTAAAACTAACTGGTAAATTATCAGGTTGGACTGCTCCTAAAGATGTTATCCTTAAAGTTGCCGGTATTCTTACTGTAAAAGGTGGAACCGGTGCTATTGTTGAATATTTTGGAGAAGGTGCAACTTCTATGTCTTGTACTGGAAAAGGTACTATTTGTAATATGGGTGCAGAGATTGGGGCTACAACTTCAACTTTTGGTTATGATGATTCTATGAGTCGTTATTTACGTTCTACAAACAGAGCCGATGTTGCAGATGCTGCAGATAAAGTAGCTTCTTACTTAACCGGAGATCCTGAAGTTTATGCTAACCCGGAACAATATTTTGATCAGGTTATCGAAATCAACTTAACAGAATTAGAGCCACACTTAAACGGGCCATTTACACCGGATTTAGCTACTCCAATTTCTAAAATGAAAGAAGCAGCAATCAAAAATAACTGGCCTTTACAAATTCAGGTAGGTTTAATTGGTTCATGTACAAATTCATCTTATGAAGATATTGCACGTGCTGCCTCTTTAGCCAGACAAGTAAGCGCTAAAAACTTAAAAACTAAATCTCAATTTACAATTACACCGGGTTCAGAAGTTGTTCGTTATACAATTGAAAGAGACGGATTTATTGATACTTTCGAAAAAATTGGAGCTACTGTTTTTGCAAATGCCTGCGGACCATGTATTGGTATGTGGGACAGAGATGGAGCTGAGAAAGAAGAAAGAAATACAATTGTGCACTCTTTTAACCGTAACTTCTCTAAACGTGCAGATGGTAATCCAAACACTTTAGCTTTTGTAGGTTCACCGGAATTAGTAACCGCAATGGCTATAGCCGGAGATTTAAGTTTTAATCCATTAACAGATACGTTAATCAATGAAGATGGAGAAGAAGTAATGTTAGAAGCTCCAACAGGAGACGAATTGCCTCCAAAAGGATTTGATGCTGAAGATCCTGGTTTTCAGGCTCCGGCCGCAGATGGTTCAGCAGTTCAGGTTGCTGTAAATCCTGCATCAGAGCGTTTACAATTATTAGCTCCGTTTGATGCTTGGGATGGTAAAAATATTACAGGTGCTAAATTGTTAATTAAAGCATTCGGAAAATGTACAACAGATCATATTTCTATGGCAGGGCCATGGTTGCGTTTCCGCGGACATTTAGATAATATTTCAAATAATATGTTGATTGGTGCCGTAAATGCATTCAACCAAAAAACAAACTCAGTTAAAAATCAATTAACAGGTGCTTACGATGCGGTTCCCGCTGTTGCACGTGCTTATAAAGCCGCCGGAGTTCCTTCTATCGTTGTGGGAGATCATAATTATGGCGAAGGTTCATCACGTGAACATGCGGCAATGGAGCCACGTTTCTTGGGTGTTAAAGCTGTATTGGTAAAATCTTTTGCCCGTATTCATGAAACAAACCTTAAAAAACAAGGACTTTTAGGATTAACATTCGCAAACGAAGCAGATTACGATAAAATCCAGGAGAACGATACTATTAATTTTACTGATTTAACCGAGTTCGCTCCAGGAAAACCATTAACATTAGAATTTGTTCATGCTGATGGTACAAAAGATATTATTTTGGCAAACCATACTTACAACGCGGGTCAAATTGGCTGGTTCGTTGCAGGTTCAGCATTAAATTTAATTGCTGCCGGAAAAGCTTAATCTTTAAGATTCAATTATAATAAGAACGCTCTGTGAAAACAGGGCGTTTTTTTTTAGGAGTTTAATCCAGCTGTTTAAAGTTAGTTTTGGTTAAAAAAGAGAATATTTTATAAAACACCCGTTTTCAAAGGGTTGACATAATTTTTATAACGACGACGTTAATTACAGGTAAATTAGTTGTTAAAAAACGTGTATCTTTTACATTAAAAAGTTAAATTCGCTTTTTACATAATATATTTGCTTTTTCTCAAGTTATATTGTTTCGGTTTAGATTTATATTATTTAAACCTAAAAAAGTATTAATTAAAATTAAAAGATATGGTTTTTAGATTAATTATAGTATTGTTTCTTTTTAGTGTTGGAGTTTCTTCTCAAGAAAAATTTATCAAACACAAAATATCAAAAGGAGAGAACCTTACTGTAATTGCTAAAAAATATGGTGTAAAAGCCAAAGATATCAAGGAGGCCAATCCTAATGCTCCTAAAGTTTTAAAACTAAATTCGGTTCTTTTAATTCCGAATACAGATAAAAAAGTCACTGCTAAAAAAACTGAAACCATTGCAAGTACAACTACAGCAACTTCAGGTTCAGCTCTTCACGAAGTTCTCGAAAAAGAAACCCTGTGGGCAATCTCAAAAAAATATAATATCTCTGTTGAAGATTTAAAAAAAGTAAATCCGTCGCTCGAAAGTGAAGGTTTGAAAATAGGACAAAAACTTAACATTCCGTCTAATGCAATTGTATCAGTCGAGAATGTAACAAAAAATCAGAACACAGTAAAACCGGAATTAATTCCTTCAACAGATGTTGAGGTTATAGTCGAGGTAAAACCTAAAGAAACAAAATATCTTATTGCTAAAAAATACGGAATAACAGTTGCAGAACTGGAAAAACAAAATCCATCTATTAAAGGAAAATTACCAGTTGGTTATCTTCTGAAAATTAGAACTACACAAGAAAAAGCAAATCAGGAAAGCAACAATACTTCTGTGGCATCTCAAACTCAGATTGCTGAAACAGCGATTGGCACTTTAGAAAATAAGGAAAAAACCGATGAAGTAAAGCCCGAAATTGTCTCTTCAAACAATGTAGAAGTAGCTGTTGAGGTACAGCCAAAAGAAACTAAATATGCAATTGCAAAGAGATACGGAATAACGGTTGCAGAACTTGAAAGACAAAATCCAATTATCAAAGGTAAATTGCCAGTTGGTTATGTGTTAAAAATCAGCACTACAAAAGAAAAAGCTGCGGCTGCAGGTATAATAGCGCCACAAATTAATGAGGGTTTATCAGAACCGTCTCAGGTTGTTGATAATTCTGAAATTAAAAAAGATACCACTACAGTATTCCGAATAAGCAATCATTCAGATTTAGTGAATCAACTGATTGTTAATGCAACTGAGAATATTGGGACTCGATACAGGTCAGGCGGTACTACAAAAGCAGGTTTTGATTGTTCGGGATTAATGATTTGTACCTTTAGTAATTTTGATATTAAATTGCCAAGAAGTTCTATTGAACAATCCAGAATTGGAACGAAAGTAGGTACAGAAGAAGCTCAAAAAGGAGATTTGATTTTCTTTAAAACTAATGGAAGACGCCAAATCAATCATGTAGGTATGGTAGTAGAAGTAGCAGACGGGGAAATTAAATTTGTACATTCTTCAACTCATGGAGGAGTAATGATTTCTTCTACAAAAGAACCTTACTATCAAAGGACTTTTTCGCAGGTAAATCGAATCCTGCAATAATAATCAAGTAGTTAAGCAAATTTGAATTTTCTTTTAAATTCTTCAATCGGAAAAGGTTTGTTTAAAAATCCAGTCACATAATCATTCTTATGAATGTGCTCAAGCTCATCATAATCTAAAGTTGATGATAAAACATAAATCTGAGTTTCTTTTTTAATCTCTTTATTTAATTTATGAAACTCATCCAGAAATTCAAAACCATTCATTAATGGCATCTGTATGTCTAATAAAATAATTAGTGATAGAGTCTTTTTTTGAGTTTCAAGCCAATCAATTCCTTCCTTGCCATTATTAACGATAATAATTTGATCAATTTCCAGTACCTTTTTTAATAATTGAGTAATTACAAGCTGATCAATTAAATTGTCCTCAATTATCAGAAATACAGGTTTAGTTTGCATATTAGTTAGGTATTGTTACAATGAATCTGCTTCCAATGGTGCTTTCAGAGAATACTGAAATATTTCCTTTTATATTTTCTACAGCTTCTTTTACAATGTAGAGTCCTAATCCTGAACCTTTGTTTTTGTTTGTGCCAAAGTACATTTCAAAAATATTGTCCTTAAATTCCTCTTTGATTCCAATTCCGTTATCCAGTACCTCTATTTTATTACAACCGTCAACGAAGTACGTTTTTACGCTAATAAACATTTCTTGTTTATTGATATCTGCATATTTTATTGCATTTGAGAGTAAGTTAGAGATAATGATTTTTAGGCGTAACCCATCACTTTGAATTTCATCTACTAATAATTCTTTTGTAAAAGTAATGCGGCTGGCATTTTCAATATGCATTAATTGTGAGATTGCTTCATCAAATAATTCCTCCAGACTTACAGGTTCCATCACGACTTGTTTTCGTTTGTTTTTTGAATAATCAATGATATCAATTATAAATTGATCTTGTTTAGTCAGGCTTTTGTGCATCAGATCTAGATAAGTTTTAATTTGGTCAATATTATCTTCTAATTGAGTAATTTCTATTAAGCCCTTTAAGGATGTTATTGGTGATCTCAAATCATGTGATGCACTATAAACAAATCGATCTAATTCGCGATTAACAATAACCAGATTCTCATTTTTTATCTCAATTTCTTTTTTAGAAACAAGTAATCGTTTTACCATTATCGAATAATAAGAACATACACTCAGTACAATTATTAAAATGAATACAATATTTGTAATAATTAAAAGATTCTTGATTTTACGGGTTCCTTCTCCCAGCGTATTCGAGAAATTACGCTCATTTACGGTGAGTTTATCGCTGATAGAAATAATTTGCTTTAAAAAAATTTGCTGACTTGCCGGAGTTAGAATTCCGTGACTAATTTCGGCATTAACTTGTTGTCCAACAATGAATAATTTAAAAATGAGTTCGTCGCCTTGTCCCCATTCATTAATCGCTTTTGCCAAGAAAGAAACTTGCTGAAAATTTACAAATAGCCAAACAAGATCATCTAAATCATCTCTATGATTTCGACCAATTAAAAAACCTTCACGTGCGATCTTATTATCACCTGCTTTTAAAAGTGTTTTTCTGGCAATACCATCACCCTGAGGAACTTTTAATTCTTCCAGATATTGTTTCCATTGATTGGGATCTTTGGTATAGAGATAGGTAATGAGATGTCTGGAGGCGTCTTTTTGTCCTTTCGAGTAATGTGATTCTCCGTTAACATATGCTCTGTTAGCAGATAATATCTTTATAGTAAAAAAATTAATACAAATTAGCAACGCACAAGAAGCAAATACAATAAGCAATAGAATGAAAACATTCGGGAAACGTATGTTTCTAAAAAACGAACTCTTAGACATAACTTTAGATTTGTAGGTTAATAATTTTCTGTGTCTGATAAGAGTGTTTGTCTGAACATGTCTTCTGTAAATAAGCTTTTGGGTTAGCTGCTTTAACAGGTTGTAAAAGTAAACAATTGTTAACGAAAAGTTTGTTTTTTTAAGACTGATGAACACTTATCCCAAATTTAATAAAAAAAAGATACGATTCGACAGTAGATATATTTTTTCTTGTTAAATTGATTTGGTAAGTATAATGTATTGATAATAAGTATTTTATATTATTTTTAAGCCTTGTTTTTAGAGAAATCAAATCATTAAAACTAAAAATGAAGATTGGTTATTAAATAAAAAATAGAACTTTTTTGTTTAGCTTAGATAATGAAGTAAATATAGTTTTCCGGAATATTTATTTTATTTAAAAGAAGACTCCGTTTATCATGAGATATTTTGACTTTCTAATTTTTTGTTAGAAATACTTTTGTAAGTATTCAATAGTAAAACTCCTGAAGTATAATCATGTTTTTATTGAAGTTCATGCCAAAAATGTCCACAACCATTTTTACATTCCGTGTTTCTTCTTTCAGTATCAGTTACTTTAAAAATCCAAAGTAATGAAGTTATTATTTTTTTATTTTCGTTTTTAGGAAGTTCAGATAATTTACTAAGAGCAATTTTTAAAGAAAATCTTTTTAGAAATATAATAGGTGTGTGGGTTGGCTTTAATGGAATTGTATGAATTGCCTTTTGATATGTTTCTGTATTATAATCAGTTTTATCAGGAATAGAGTTAAATATGTAATTTTTTAAAGTTGTAAAAAGTCTTTCGAAATTATATTCCGGATCTTCGAATAAAAGCTTTATACCAAGATTAACGTCTATTTTATCTTGGGCAACTTTATTAATTATTTCTTCTGTTTGAGACATTTTGTGCATGAAAAAAGACTTCTATTTGTATAAATTATTGTGTTATACTACTGACCTTTATTACCGCTAAAATATAAAATATCCTTTTGATTTGTTTTAAAATTACAATTCTTATTGACCCTTTTTATATTCTTTAATATCCTCAGAACCATCACTAAAAGTTTGAATTATAGATAGTGTATTGTTTTTTTCTATAAAAATAATTTTTTCGTCATATTGAGAATCTCTCCATCTTCCATCTATATTTGACCACAGAATTTTGTTGCCATCAAATATTATTTTATACTCAAATTTCTTTCTATCTGATTTTCTAAAATATGACACATAGTATAAGTTATCTTTTTTGAGCGCACTAATTATTTTAGGTTGTTGCCCCATAATTGATGCCATAGTGTATCTGGCAATATCTTTATAAGTAAATACCTTTAATGTAATTTCTTCCATTTTATTTACTTTTTTAATTTGATCTTCAATGATGATTTCTTTTTTTTCGTTTTGTTTACAACCAAGAGTAAGAATAAGGATTAAAAAAGATATAATTAATTTCATTTTTTTTTTTTTTGATTTAGTTAATTTGAAGTGTCATTTTACTTATCTTCTTCTTGGAGCACTTCGTGTATGCGGAGCAACGTAAGTTCCATTTTTTCTTGTATAACCTTTTACCTGAACGGTTCCTGCTGATTAAGTTTTTGTTGAGGATTATTATAACTATTGTTTGAAAGATTGTTATTGCTTAAATTGTTATTATTTGAATTGCGAGAAAAACTCGAATTACTATATATAGGATTTATAACCCACCCTTTAAAATTCCTCCATTTTAGTTTTCTTATTTTTTTATCGCTTCTATTAATATATGCACCAGATCCTTTTGGAATTACAGTAACTGATTCTTTTCCATTTTTTGAAGTGAAAATTGTAGTGTCCTCATCGATGTTAACAAAATAATAGTTAGTAGCACATGAATTAAGAATAAGTAATAACAGAATCAGAGAGAATTTTTTCATAGTTATTGATCTAAAACAAATATAATTTAAGTAATTGTTTTTACTAAGATTAAGAGAATATAGACATTAGAAATATGAACAAGAATATAACTCCGATTGTGACAACAATAAACATACATCCGAAATTTAATGTCTGAAGAAAACAACCTTCACTATTTTTTACTGTTATTTCATTACCAGACTTAATTGGATAGGCACATTGTGGACATTTGTTGGCTTGATCTGACACCCTTGTATTGCATTCAGGACAGTTAATAATTGGCATAATAAGATTTTTTTAGATTTTGTATGTATTATTAAACGAAATATTTATTTGTAGTTAATTAATCTAATAATTGATTATTGTGAAAGAGATAAATAATAAATAGTTTTCATTTGATTCCGTTTAGCTTAATACTCTTAATTGTATGTCAAATGTAAACAGATGAAAAAGTATAATTTTATGGAAATCCGTAAATGCAATTATTATCTAAAATCTAATGAAATCGAGGTTTGCTTGAAAGATTGAGTTGGTATGCCTTTTACAATAGTACAGGTGAATATCTGGATGCAATAAAAGATAAAGCTGATCTCAAAGCTTAGACAAAATCCAGAGGGATAATACTATATTATTTTAGATCCTTCAGATTTGAATTTTTAATTTTAAATCTGCTTTAATATCCCTCAGCCTTAGACTTTAAATAAGAATTGAAATTTAAAATTTCACGATTTGGAATTTCAGAAAAAAGTATATCTTTAGCCAACCAAAAAAACGAAACCATGCAAGAAAACGATCAGGAAAATTTTAAAAGAGAACTTGGATTATTAGACGGAACCATGCTTGTGGTGGGGTCTATGATAGGATCTGGGATATTTATTGTGAGTGCTGATATTGCCAGACAAGTAGGCTCTGCGGGATGGCTAACTTTAATTTGGCTAATCTCCGGATTAATTACCATTATTGCTGCTGTAAGTTATGGTGAGCTGAGTGCGATGTTTCCAAAAGCGGGAGGGCAATATGTATATCTGAAAGAAGCTTACAATAAGTTAATTGCTTTTTTATACGGCTGGAGTTTTTTTGCGGTAATTCAGACTGGAACAATTGCTGCTGTTGGTGTCGCTTTCTCGAAGTTTGCAGCTTATCTTTACGAACCTTTAAGTGACGAAAATATATTGTATGAGTTAGGATCATTTAAACTCAATGCCGCTCAGATCGTGTCAATCCTTACTATTGTTTTATTGACATTTATTAATAGCCGCGGTGTAAAAAACGGAAAAATTCTGCAAACAGTTCTTACGATAATAAAAATTTTATCATTGTTAGGATTAATCGTATTTGGATTAACACTAGCAGCAAAAGCTTCAGTTTGGGATGCTAACTGGGCAGATGCGTGGACAACACGTTCTTTTAATAAAGATACAGGATCATGGTTGCCTATTAGCGGAACAGCTTTAGTTACAGGAATTTCGGCAGCAATGGTTGGATCATTATTTTCCAGCGATGCCTGGAATGGTGTGACTTTTATTGCAGGAGAAATTAAAAACCCGAAACGGAACGTTGGTTTTAGTTTATTTTTAGGAACTTTTATTGTGACTATTATTTATGTTCTGACTAATTTAATGTATTTGGCAGTTGTTCCGTTAGACGAAATTGCAACAGCAAAATCAGATAGAGTAGCAGTAGTAGCTTCGCAATATATTTTTGGCGATATTGGAACTTTGATTATTGCGATTATGATTATGATTTCGACTTTTGCCTGTAACAATGGGTTAATCATGGCTGGTGCAAGAGTTTATTATACAATGGCAAATGATGGTCTTTTCTTTAAAAAAGCAGCTATTTTAAATAAATCCAGTGTTCCGGCATGGGCACTTTGGGCACAATGTATTTGGGCTTCGGCTTTATGCCTGACAGGAAAATATGGTGATTTATTAGATTTTGTAATTATCATTGTTTTGATTTTCTATATTTTAACGATCTACGGAATTTTTATCTTACGTAAAAAAATGCCAGATGCAGAAAGACCTTATAAAGCATTTGGATATCCTTTTCTACCAATGTTATATATTGTTATTGCAACAGCAGTTTGTATTTCGTTATTGATTACAAAATTTTCTACTTGTGGTTGGGGCGTATTAATTATGCTAACAGGAATTCCAGTTTATTACTTGACGAAACCTAAAGAAGTTTAAAAAGAGGTGCTAAGGTGCTGAGATACTAAGGCTCTAAGTTTAAATATGATAAAAGTTAGCCCGAGGTTGTACGGATTAAACGGATTAACGCAGGTTTTCTTTTTTTACTTTGATTTTAATTAAAAATATAAATGCCTTGTTTTTAGCAAGGCATTTTTTATGGTCTATTTTGAGTAATAAAAAAACCGGTGCAAACCTGTTAAATCCGTAAAATCTGTGGGCTAAAAAAACACTACAATTTGCAAAAGCAAAAATGTAGTGTTAATTGAAAAAATCTAATGAATTGTGAACGGAATTACACCATTTCAGTTTCAACAGAAGATTTTATAGATGAATTAATAATAGACAAAGTTAACGGATCAGATTCTCCAGAGAAAAAAGCTTCTAATACTTCCTGAAATATTGGATTTGTATTTTCTACTAAAGAAAATAATGTCATAGAAGAACGTAATTTACGCGCATCTAAATCTCCTAAAATTCCATCTGCTGATTTTCTTTTAAAAGTCAAAATCAATTCCGAAATTTCGATAAGATGTTTTCCTAAAATAGGATGTTCAAGAAACTCAGTTGCTTCTTTTAAATCGTTAATGGCATAATAATTTGCAGTATCACTCTGGCCTAATCCTTTAATCTGAGGAAAAATGAACCACATCCAGTGCGTCTCTTTTTTTCCTTTTTTGATTTCAGAAAAAGCAGTAAGATAAAGTTTGTTTTGCGCATCTAAAAAACGCAATAAATCATTGTTGGAGTAAGCCATTGTGGAAATTTATATATAAAAAAAGGTTGCAAAAGTAGTAAAAAAGATAAGCTCTGCCTAATAAAAGGTTCATGTACTGAGTATTTTAACTTTTAGAGGAGGAATTTTCCTCGTCGTAAACAAGTGTAAAAAAACTCATTTTAAGTGATTTATAATTTAGTCACTTCGGTTTGTTTGCCTAAAAGTTAAATTGATTCTGGGTAATACATTTCGGGCTGTTTTAGGTACCTGATGTTGCCAGAAACTGTTAGTTGTTCCTGCCATTAATAAAAAAGATCCGTGGTGGAGTGGAATTTCTACTTGCGGAATTTCTTTTTTAAATTTATGACGCAACCTGAACATTCTGGTCTCTCCAAAAGTAACAGAAGCAATAACAGGATTTGGTCCTGAATTGTGTTCTTTATCGCTGTGCCATGAAACACCATCATTGCCATTTCGATATAAATTAAGCAGCAAACTATTAAAATCAAGCTGAGTTTCTTTTTCGACTCTGCCTCTAATAGTCAATAATTCATAAGTCCAGTCAGGTCCGTTTTGATCTGCTCCGGGATTATCTTTGTCTTCATACCAGGAAATCATTCGCGGAGCCGTAACAATTTTATCATATATTTCCATTTCATATTCTCTCCATTTAGTTTGATGAAGTAATTTTTCATAAAAACGATCAGATTCTTCTTTAGTGAAGAAATTATCGATCAAAATAAGTTCTGCATCAGGCAGGTCAAAAACTTTTTTTCCTGCTAAACCTGTTGCAAATAATTCGGTATCGCTAAATAGTGTCATTGTTCAATTATTTTGTATCAATTTCAATCCATACCGGAGCATGGTCGCTTGTTTTTTCCCATCCCCGCACATGGCGGTCAACTCCTCCGGAAAGCAATTTTTTTGCTAATTGAGGACTCAGTAAAAAATGATCAATTCTCAAGCCGGCATTTCGCTCATAAGCATTTCTAAAATAATCCCAAAAAGTGTAAATTTTCTCATCAGGATATAAAGTACGAATTGCATCTGTCCATCCTTGTGCTACAATATCCTTAAACGCTTTTCGGACTTCGGGTCTGAAAAGAGCATCGTTCACCCATTTTTCAGGTTTATAAACGTCCATTTCTGTCGGCATCACATTATAATCTCCAATCAATATTACCGGAGTTTTTAAACTCAATAATGTTTCTGCGCGATCAGCCAAACGTTCAAACCATTTTAGTTTATATTCTAATTTTGGACCAGGCGCAGGATTTCCGTTTGGCAGATAAAGACATGCAACCACAATTCCGTTAATCAAAGCTTCGATATAACGACTCTGAACATCTTCGTCGTCTCCCGGAAGAATGCGCGTTACCTCTTCAATCTCCATATCACGAGCCAGAATCGCAACGCCATTCCATTGCTTTTGTCCGTGCCAAATGGCATTATAACCTGCATCATTAATTTCTTTAATCGGAAATTTATCCTGAGGCGCTTTTAATTCCTGCAGACACACAATATCGGGAGTGGCTTCTTCAAGCCATTTCAATAAAACATTTAAGCGTCCGTTGACTCCGTTTACGTTATAAGTTGCTATTTTCATAGTAGATTTAATTTGTTGTATCATTAAATTTACAGCTTTTTGCGCCTTTATATTTACACAAAATCATGTTTTTATTTTAGAAACTGTTTGTTAAAGAATACTTTACGTGGGTTTTTTTCTGCGTAAGCAAAAATTAACTGCACAATATATTGATTGCTTTTATACGGCGTAGCATAATTCTTTATTTCTAAAGGATCAGTAATCGTAACATCTAAAGGAATATATCCCATACCATAAAAATGACCATTTTCTATCCAGATACAGCTTCGTTCGTGTGCTGTTCTTCCTTTTTCTATAATGGCAAAAGTGGGTCTGTTGTTTAATAAAAAATCAATCGCATTGTCAACTTGCTCATTGTGAAGCGAAACCTCCGGCAAATCTTTTACATCATTATTCTGAAATATTTCTCCTTCCTCAGGTTTTGAATATTTACAAAATCTATAATCAATTTCAAATTGTTCTGCCAGACCCCGCAATATATTTGTTGCTTCGTGTAAACTACTGAAATGCTCAATACAGGACTGAAATTTATTGAGTTTACCAATTGCCAAATATTTATATCCGTTACGGGCTTCATATTGATACAACCCAAATTTTGGCTCAAATCGTTTTAAAGCTCTGTTATAAGTTGGCCAAAGATGTTTAATTTCTGTACATTCCAGCAGAAGTGCCATTAATTCGTTGCCACAAACTTCGAAGGAAATCGAATAAATATCGCGCAAGAAATGTTGCCTTTGTGGATTAATTTTATGTCCGCTAAAATGAGAGGCAACACGTTTTTTTATATTAACCGCTTTCCCAACATAGATTACTTTTTTTACTTCATTATAAAAATAATAAACACCAGGTTTTTCAGGTAAGTTATTAAAATCTTCCGGCGGAAGGTTAGGAGGTAAACGCTGATCTTGTGCCGTATTTTTGATCATTTTTTCAATATGACCTTCATCGTCCCATTCGAGTAACTTCGAAAATAATATGGCGGTAGCATCAGCGTCTCCGCCGGCACGATGTCTGTTTTCTAAAGATATATCTAATGAATTGCAAAGATTTCCTAAACTATATGATCCTAAACCCGGTCTGATTTTTCTTGCTGCGCGAACCGTACATAACTTTCTTGCTGTCCATTTAAAACCCGCTTGTTCCAGTTGATGGCGAACAAATGAATAATCGAAGTTGACATTATGCGCCACGAAAATTCGATCCGTAAGCATTTCTAATATTTTCTCTGAAACATCATCAAAAATTGGTGCATCACGAACCATTTCATTATTAATTCCCGTTAAAGCAAAAATCGAAATCGGTATTTCTTTTTCTGGATTAACGAGTGTTTCATAGCGTTCAATTACGTTTTCTCCGTCATGGATGATAATCGCAATTTCGGTAATGCGGCTGCCACTGGCGTTTCCACCGGTGGTTTCGATATCTACTATGGCATATTCTTGCTTTTTCATCTCATTAATATAACGTGAAATTGATTGTTTTTCTGTGATTTTTTTTAAGAACATTTAAACGTTAATAGTAATAACATCTTTGAGTGAAGTAGAAAATTTGGGAGATAATCTATCCTGCTTCATTTTCCATTGCCGTCCCAAAGATTGTACACCGAATTTAATTTTATTATTACCATAATTTAGGTTCATTTTATCAATTGCCTTCATTAAAGGCAGATGTTTAGGATTTGAACTTTCGAATAAATTAAGCTGGGTTTCACTATTTGGTGTTAACCCCATTACAATTACACCAGCTTTTTTATAGCGGAAGTCTTTTTTAAAAATAGCTTTAAATCCTTTTTGCGCGGCCTCATTAAGCTCTATTGTCGAATTAGTTGGAAAATCAGTTGTAATAGTAATACTTCGTGAATACCGAGTTTCTTCGTTTTTTAAAAAGCTAGTTTGAATAAAAACAGTTACCATGTTGCAATTACAATCCTGACGCCTTAATTTTTCAGCACAAGAAGCTGTAAATGTGCTGATTCGTTCTGATATTTCTTCATAAGTAGTATACTTTTTTTCGAAAGATCTTGTAGTGGCAATCATTTTCCGGTCTGCGACTTCTTCTAATCCTAAAGTTGATTTTCCTTCTAATTCATGTTTCAACCGAAGTCCAACTACAGACATTTCATTTCTTACCCAAGCATCCGGAAGTTGGGTAAATTCATAAGCAGTGTTGATTTTTTTTGCTTTGAGCCGCTTGGCATGTTTTCTTCCAATTCCCCAGACATCTTCAATTTTTGTCCATTTTAATGCTTTAATCCTTTTTTCTTCAGAGTCAATACAATAAACACCCTGCGTACGATCTGCAAATTTTCTGGCAATTTTATTCGCCATTTTAGACAAAGCCTTGGTTGGCGCAAAACCTATACTAACAGGAATTCCTGTTCCTTGTGTTACTTCTTTCCGCATTTTCAGACCCAGTGCATTCAGATCAAATAAATCGTAGCCTGAAAATTTCAGGAAAGCTTCATCAATGCTGTAAATCTCGATTTCTGGAGTATAAGTTTGAAGCAGGTTCATTACCCGATTACTCATATCGCCGTATAGCGGGTAATTAGAAGAATAAACAAAAATGTTTTTTTCTTTAAAAACAGATTCATATTTAAAAGCAGGAATAGCCATTGGTATGCCCAGAGCTTTAGCTTCATCAGAACGCGAAATAACACAGCCATCATTGTTAGAGAGAATAACGATAGGTTTTCCTCTTAAATGTGGATCAAATACTCTTTGACAAGAAGCATAAAAATTGTTACAATCGACTAAAGCAAACATTTATAAACGTGTTTTTATTTCTTATTTTGTCACCCTGAGCGGAGTCGAAGAGCTTCATCGTATAAAAGGTCTTCGACTTCGCTCAGACTGACAATTAATTTAAAAAGATTTAATACTATGAATAACAATTCCCCAAATCACAAAATTATTTTCTGCGGTTACTTTTATAGGTTGATAATCTTCATTTTCGGCAATAAGCCAAATTATATCTTTTTCTATTTTGATACGCTTTACAGTAAATTCGCCATCTATTTGGCAGACAGCAATTTTATTGTTTTGCGGTTCCAGGCTTTTATCAATAATTAATAAATCACCATCATTAATACCTACATTTTTCATGGAATGACCTTTTACTCTAGCGAAATAAGTAGTATATTTATGTTTGATAAATTCTTTATTGAGATCAATCGATAATTCGATAAAATCATCAGCGGGAGAAGGAAAACCAGCGCTAATACCAACATCAAAAAAAGGTATTTTTAGTTCCGAACTTACATCCGGAATGTACAATTCTATTGATTTTGGGGCACTTATACTTCTCAATTTCATAATCACTTCACAATTTGTTTTTCTGTACTTTACAAAATTAGTACAGATGATAACATTTTTTTGTATATTTGTTGTTCCAAATTATAACAAATTAATTATGTCCTTATTTTCAGATAACATCAGAGCATTGAGGGTTAAGCATAAAATATCTCAGGAGAAATTAGCTGAAAACCTTAGAATTACCCGAGGAAGATACGTTAAATACGAAGATGGAACCTCCGAAGCACCGTATGACATTTTAAAGCAGATTGCTTTATATTTTCATATGAGTATCGATTTACTATTGTCTGTCGATATACGAAAGATACACATTGAAAACCTGATAAAACTAGAAGGTAACCGACTCATTTTACCGATACAAGTAGATAGTTTTGGAGAGAATTATATCGAAATTGTATCTCAAAAAGCAAAAGCTGGATATCTAAACGGTTATGCCGATCCGGAATATATCGAAAGTCTACAGCAAGTTTCACTTCCGTTTTTAGGACCTGGAAAACACCGCGGATTTCCTGTAGAAGGCGATTCAATGCCACCACACGAAGACGGTTCTATTATTATTGGGCGTTATGTAGAAAGGCTGGGAGAGGTGATGGATGGCAGAACCTATATACTGATTACAAAAAATGAAGGAATGGTGTATAAACGTCTGAACAAGAACAAAAAGAATGCTTTGGTTTTGGAATCAGATAATCGTTTTTATCCAAATTATGAAGTGAAAGCTTCTGATATTCTTGAAATCTGGGAATATGAATGCAGCATTGGCCGAAGCGATAAACGACATGAAGTAACAGAATCTCAAAGTATGAAAGATTTACTTCTGGAAGTAAAACGAGAAGTTATGGAGATTAAGAATAATACTTCGAATACATAAAAGTTTTTTGCCGCGAATTACACAAATTTTCACAAATTTCATTCAAATATAATCAATATAATTCGTGAAAATTTGTGTAATTCGCGGCAAAAAAAAATCTTTTAATCTGTGAATCCCAATAGTTATTGGAAGTGGCAGATAAAAAATCTAAAACACCTTCACAAATCCCAACCCATATTGTTGCCCGTTATAAAAAGGCATCACCATAGAAGTTGATTTACTTTCAGAAGATGATTTAAAAAGTTTTTTGGTAATGTACGGATTCATCCAATATGCCAGTTTCGTACTCAAAATCCCGATTCCGGCTCCGGCGGCAACATCAGTTAACCAATGGCGATTGTTGTAAATTCTAAATAATCCCGTTCCGGTTGCAACGGCATAACCGGCAATTCCGTACCAAATCGATTTGTCTTTGTATTCCTGCCATAAAAACTCGGCTCCGGCAAAAGCAGTTGCCGTATGTCCGGAAGGGAATGAATTATTCGAACTTCCGTCCGGGCGTTCTTCATGAACAAGCGATTTTAAACCTAAAACTGTTGTAGCCATAATCGCGTACGAAGTAACAAATATTACTGACCGATCCCGCATATTATTCTTGCCTTTTACACCAAAAGCATTCAAGGCATAAACAGATGCGGCAGGCGCATATTGAGAGAAATCATCAATGGTGATTTTGTTGTCAATATCTTCTGTAACTTCAGCTTTGATTTGATGATTAAAAGTTAAAAGCTGATCACTTTCAAGACCAATAACGCCATATCCAATTAATACTCCCGGAATAATTAATTGCTTGTAATTGAATTTTAAATGACTTTTTGAAGTACTGTCAATTTTGGTAATCGAATCATTTTGTTGTGCATTTACACTCCAAAAACCGAATAAAAACACCAGAGAAATCGTTTTGTAAAACATCTTCGTTATTGTTATAAGTTGCAATAATAACGAATGTTCCATCTATCTATTTTTGGCTTAATTGAACCTTAAGTCAATATTAATTTGTTGGTTTTAAAAGAGATAGTTGTATTAAGATTGGCTAAATATTAGAGGGAAAAAGATTCAATATCAATATCAATGGCAATATCAATATCAAATTCCGGAGGATAATTTATATTGTAGGGCTGTCCCGAAGGGATGATTTATATCGTAGGGCTGTCCCGAGGCTTCGGGATTAATCCGGTTAAAAAATGTATTCACAATGCAAAAGTCCCGTAGGGACGATTCATATTGTTCGTTTTGCATTATAACGGAACTGGATTAATCCCGAAGCCTCGGGACAGCCCTACAATATGTTTCGAACCTACGACTTTTTTAGACCTTCAACGAAAACCAAAAAGTACTTCCCAAACCTAAATTACTTTCTACACCAATAACTCCGTTTTGGGCTTCTATAAATTCTTTGCTAATTGCCAATCCTAATCCCGTTCCTGATTTTTGACTTCCCGGAATCTGGAAATATTTATCAAAAACTTTGTCTTTATATCTCGCGTCGATTCCTTTTCCGGTGTCGATTACCTGAAAAACAATCTGATCCTTTTCTTCTTTTAATTTAATGATAATTGTACTTTTTTCTGAAGAATACGTAATCGCATTTGATAGGTAATTAATCAAAACCCAGCCTGTTTTTTCACTATCGGCTTTTACGTTTGGAAGATTTTCATCAGCATCAATAACGAGTTTGATTTGTTTTTGATCTGCTTGAATTTTTACAGCTTCGGTCGCGTAATTTACAATAGAATACGGATTGCTTTTTTCGATATTCAACTGAATATTTCCAGTTTCTAATTGCGATAAATTAAGCAATTCGCCCGTAATTTTCAACAATCGCTGACTATCGTCTTTAATGCTTTCAACCAATTGTTTTTGATCGTCGTTCATATCACCTGTTTTGGTATTTTGAAGCAATTGAAGACTCAGTTTTATAGATGCAATTGGCGTTTTTAATTCGTGCGAAACGGTGGCAATAAAATTTGTTTTCGCAAAATCCAGTTCTTTAAATAAGGTAATATTTCGAATAATAATTACATCACCAATATTGATTTCTTTTTCTTCTCCTGTTGGGGTTATGGTGATATTAATTTTTTCTTTATCAAAATAACTTTCCTTTCCGTTAGCAAAAATTTTCAAAGGTTGTTTTTTCTGAGAATCAGTTGCCAATTCCTTCAAAATCAAAGACCGAATCAAATCATTTGATAAAGCCAGAGTCGAAGCCGATTCCCCAATAACATCCTCAGATTTCATTCCGATAATTTTCAGTGCTTCATCATTCACAAACAAAATAATTCCTTCCTGATCTAATCCAATAATAGGATCGTGCATGTTATTGATAAGCGTTTCCAGTCGTTTTTTCTCGAAAAACAATTTGTATAAATTACTATTATTGTATTCCTCTAGTTTTTGCGCCATTGTATTAAACGATTTTGCCAAATCTCCATATTCGTTATGATTGGTAAAATGCACCCGTTCCGAATAATTTTTATTGGCAATTTCCTTAATACTCAACGTCAATTCCTTAATAGGATTGGCAATATTATTTGGTAAATTAATCAGTAAATTAAAAGCAATCAAAAAGCATAGAGTTCCAACAATAGCAATCCATAAATTAGCGGTTTCGGCAGTATGTTTAGCGATATCACTTTTTTTCTTTATGGCATTCATATTGAGTTTCATAATCTCAAAAATATCCTGTCTGATTTGCATTTTTAGAGACTCATCAGAACTGTTTTTTTCTAAAAGAGCAAAGTTTCTTTTAAGACTATCGGTTCCTTTTTTTTCTCCTTCTTCAGTAACATTTTGTGTTTGTTTCTGAAGATTTTCTTTAAAAGTAACAATAGTATTTTCCTTATTAGAATTAATTTCGTCCAAAGACAAAAGCATATTTCTGGAATATTCAAGCGTGTTATAATTTGCTTTCAGAATATTCTCCGTGTCTTTTTTTATCGAGAAAATATAAAAGGCACTCACCAATGTGAGTATTATTATTAGTAAAAATAATAACCCGACTCCCAGATTCAATTTAGTTTTAATTCTCATGATGTTTGTTTTAAAAACATTTTATTTTTTTTTAACCATGTAAGTGATTAAGTTTCATTAATTCAAAGCTTAATTTTTCTTAATTTCTTAATGGTTAGAAAAATTTTACGACAGAATAACAAGGTCAACATTCGATAAAGAAAGACGATTCAATAAACGTCTGAAAATCGTTGTAGCCAAAATTACTTTAAATAAATTAAAATGCGGTTTCCCGATGCAAACAGTTGTAATTTGTTTTTCCTCGGTGGCAATCAAAATCGCATCCGCAATATTTTTATGTTCAATTTTAATAACTTCTGCGCCTAGTTGTACAGCCAGTTTAAAGTTATTTATCAAATGACGTTGTTTGTCTAATGCAATTCTAGTGCTGCTTTCTTTAGGCGTTTCTACATACAAAACATACCAGGATCCGTTGT
Organism: Flavobacterium sp. Leaf82; assembly: GCF_001422725.1. Taxonomy (GTDB): domain Bacteria; phylum Bacteroidota; class Bacteroidia; order Flavobacteriales; family Flavobacteriaceae; genus Flavobacterium. The sequence continues at coordinate 128,677 of NZ_LMMA01000002.1, forward strand.
AATAACTTGCGAGACGAGCCGTTTTTCTAATAACAATTTTAGCCGTTTTATCATTACTGCTAATACAGGCCAATAGTTTTTCGTGTCTTAAAGCATGGAGTTGAGGAACTTCATTTTCTACTTTTCGAACCACCTGACTTGCTACTTCTTTTAGAGCTAATTCGCGCAATTGTAAAATCTGATCAGACTTAAAAAAGTTTGCCAAAGCCGTCTGAATTTTATCAGCCGTATAAATTTTTCCTTCTTTCAAACGGGCAATCAAATCTTCAGAAGTCAAATCGATATTCACGACTTCATCCGCCAATCGCAAAACATTATCCGGAATCCGTTCCTGAACATCAATTCCTGTAATACGTTTTACATCTTCATTCAAACTCTCAATATGCTGAATATTCACTGCTGAAATCACGTTGATTCCCGCTTCCAAAATTTCCAGAACATCCTGCCAGCGTTTTTCGTTTTTGCTTCCTTCAATATTTGTGTGTGCCAATTCATCAACAATTACCACTTCGGGTCTAAGGTTGATAATCGCCTGAACATCGAGTTCTTCCAGTTCTTTCCCTTTATAGAAAATGGTTCGCCGCGGAATAACGGGCAAACCAGATAAAAGTTCATGCGTTTCCTTTCGCATATGCGTTTCGATGTAACCAATTTTTACATCAATTCCGTTTTTCAACAACGAATGTGCTTCTTGCAGCATACGGTACGTTTTCCCCACACCGGCGCTCATCCCAATATAGACCTTAAACTTTCCTTTTCGTGATTTCTGAATTAAATCGAGAAAGTGCTGTGCGTTATTTTCTTTTTCGTCTTTCATATGTTTGTGTGAAGGTGCTAAGTCACAAAGTTTTTTAATTTTTTTAGCCACAGATTTCACAGATTAAAAAGATTATTGAATGGCTTTGTGTAGATTTATTTGCCACGAATTCACGAATTATAATTTATCCTATTTTGTAAATAAAAATTCGTGAATTCGTGGCGAAAAAAAAATCCTTTTAATCTGTGCAATCTGTGGCTTATATTCTTCTAAAAGCTAATTGCCAACGAAGTCGTTACAAAAGTATTGGTATCCGTTGGAACGTTATCTTTTGTGAAAATCTGATCTTTACTGGAAAGATTTCTTGCTTCTAATCTAAACATTACATTATCAGTAACTAAGTAATCAAAGTTACCCGAAAATCCGTAAGTTTTAAAACCATTTGGCGTTTCAGTTGCTATGATAATACCTTTTTTATCACTATAATATTCGCCACGAGCGGCAAGCTGAATTTTATCAGTTGGTTTGTATTGCAGAATCAAAACTGGCGAAAACCAAGTGTCGTATTTATTACTGTTTTTAGCTGCTTGTTGTGATCCAACATCAAAACCAGCAGTAACATTTGTTTTATCCGTTACTTTAAATTGTCCATAAAAGTTATTAAAATAACGCCATTTTTTGTCAATATCCGGTTGTTCATTTCCAACATAAGTACTCCAGTTCAAAACTACTTTGTCCGATGGTTTATACGTAATCTGCGTTCCAAAAGCTGGCGTTTGATTCCCTTTTACCTTCTCAATACGTTGCCATCCATTTAAGTACATTCCCGCCAAATACCATTTTCCGGATTCAGACGTGTAACCAATTTTAACTCCCGTTTCATAATAAGGCGAATTTTCAGCCAGAATGCTTCGGGTCAAAGTCTGGCAATCTTTTCCAATCGCACTTTCAAAACCTATATGAGCCGGCATAATTCCCGCATCTATCCATAAATTATGGCTTTGCGAGATCTTCACACCAACATTTGCTTCATAGATATTTTTCAATAAACCTTGTTCTGCCGCCATGTTATATTCGGCGTAAGTTCCGGCCATCAAAGCAAAATTTCCACGAATATTCTCTTTCGAATAATTCACTTTTGCCATACCTAAATTAATATTCACTTCATTACTTTTATTAAAATTGTAAAAAAAGCCCGGGCGTGTATGATCTTCCGGTTTTCCAAAATCATAACTATAATAAGTCTCTACATATCCTGAAAATGTAAACGGACTTTTTGTTTCTTCCTGAGCGTGTAAATTGCTAAAACCAAAAGCGATTAAAGCGGTAAGTATTATTTTTTTCATTTTATTAGTCATTGCTAGGAGAGACCTGTTTGCCGTGGCGAAAGCAATCTCATCCTCATTAGGTTATTTATTTTTGTAGATTTTTTAGGAGCTATTTCCCGCTATCCGTTTCAATCTTTTACTTTTTAAAGAAAAAAGTAAAAGGATTTCCACTACTATCGGGGCTAGAGATTTGGGGTAAAAAAGGGCATTTATTATCCTAACAGGTTTTTACAACCTGCTAGGTATTTAATTTTAAGTTTCAGTTTACGCTCTGTTTGTCATTGCGAGGAACGAAGCAACCACATTTGCAAAGTCAACTTAATGTATAATTGTTAGTGAGGTTGCTTCGTTCCTCGCAATGACAAAACAGGCGAAAATCTTTGTCAAACCCGACAGGTTTTTAATCCCCAGGCTTCGGGACTGTCGGGTTTAAAAACGTACTACTTCAATTGATCAAGCGCAACATTCAATTCCAAAACATTAACTGTTTCAGGTCCCATAACAGCCGTATTAATTTTACCTTCAACCAAAGCTTTTACTTTAGCTTCATCCAATTTTCTTTCTTTGGCAACACGTTTCACCTGAATCAAAGCACCTTGTGGAGAAATATTTGGATCTAATCCACTTCCTGAAGCAGTCACTATATCTGATGGAATTTCAGATTTTTTCAAATAAGGGTGGACAACTAAAAACGTATCAATTCTTTTTTGAACCAAAGCTAGATATTCAGCATTACTTGGCCCTTTGTTACTTCCGGCACTTCCAGCCGCATTATAATCAACAGCCGAAGGTCTTCCCCAGAAATAATTCGACTTATCGAATTTCTGACCTATTTTTTGGTAACCAACTACTTTTCCGTTAACCGAAATAGTTTCTCCTTTTCCGTGATTAGGAGCAAATTGTGCAATTCCGTAAATCGCAAGAGGATAAATAACTGCAAATAAGATTACGGTAAGCAGTGTAAGTTTTACTATTGAAAATATTGTTTTCATTTTTTTTGAGATTCTAAGGGACTAAGTTGCTAAGGTTCTAAGTTTTTTTCTAGAAGCTTAGTAAGCATAAGTCATGTTTTTAATTTAATTTTTTTAAGTTTTCTGGATTTTACGATTCTAAGAGAAAAACCTTAGTCCCTTAGAATCTTAGCATCTCAGAACCTTACATTTACATAAATAAGGCTACGAGTAAATCAATTAATTTAATTCCGATAAAAGGGACAATCAATCCACCTAAACCATAAATCAATAAATTTCTTTTTAGGATTGCGCTTGCACCAATTGGTTTATAATCTACTCCTCTCAATGCTAACGGAATCAATATCGGAATGATGATTGCATTAAAAATTACCGCTGATAAAATGGCACTTTCAGGACTATGCAAACGCATGATATTCAATCCTTCAAGCGCAGGAATCGCAGTAATAAAAAGAGCAGGAACAATAGCAAAATATTTCGCAACGTCATTTGCAATAGAAAAAGTAGTTAAAGTACCTCGAGTCATTAAAAGTTGTTTCCCAATTTCGATAATCTCAATTAATTTGGTTGGGTCATTATCAAGATCGACCATATTTCCGGCTTCTTTCGCAGCCTGAGTTCCGCTGTTCATGGCAACACCCACATTGGCTTGCGCAAGGGCAGGAGCATCGTTCGTTCCATCACCCATCATGGCAACAAGTTTACCCAAGTTTTGTTCATTTTTGATGTAGTTCATTTTATCCTCAGGTTTCGCTTCGGCAATAAAATCATCAACACCGGCAGCTTCCGCAATAAATTTCGCCGTAAGCGGATTATCTCCGGTAACCATCACCGTTTTCACACCCATTTTTCTCAATCGGTCAAAACGTTCTTTCATTCCTGTTTTAATGATATCCTGCAATTCGATAACACCTTGAACCTGATCGTTTTTAATTACAACCAATGGCGTTCCTCCTTTAGACGAAATATCGATTACTTTTTGAGCAGTATCTTCAGGAAAACTATTTCCGGCTTGTTTTGCAATATTTTTTGCAGCATCCTGAGCTCCTTTTCTAATATTAGTTCCGTCTTTTAAGATAACTCCGGAAGTTCTGGTTTCAGCGGTAAATTTGATTAAAGTAGCACCTTCAATTGATAATTTATTGGCAGTTTCGGCACCTGCCAGTTCCACGATACTTTTCCCTTCCGGAGTGTCATCTGCTAGTGAACTTAACACAGCAGACTTTATAAAATCTTCTTCGGTAACACCTTTTGCAGGATAAAAATTTGTTGCTTTTCGGTTTCCAATTGTGATTGTTCCGGTTTTGTCTAGAAGCAATACATCAATATCTCCGGCAGTTTCTACCGCTTTTCCGGATTTTGTAATTACGTTAGCACGCAACGCTCTGTCCATTCCCGCAATACCAATTGCTGATAATAAACCACCAATTGTCGTTGGAATCAAACAAACGAATAGTGCAATAAAAGCTGCAATCGTGATAGGCGCATTTGCATAGTCGGCAAACGGTTTTAGCGTAACGCACACAATCACGAAGATTAAAGTAAATGCAGCTAATAGAATCGTTAAGGCAATTTCGTTTGGTGTTTTCTGACGGCTTGCACCTTCAACCAAAGCAATCATTTTGTCTAAGAAGCTTTCGCCAGGTTCAGAGGTTACGATTACTTTAATTTTATCAGATAATACTTTTGTACCTCCGGTTACAGATGATTTATCACCACCAGCTTCTCTGATTACCGGAGCACTTTCTCCAGTAATAGCACTTTCGTCTATAGTTGCTAAACCTTCGATAATTTCACCATCAGTTGCAATTAAATCGCCTGATTCGCAAACGAAAATATCTCCTTTTTTCAATTCAGATGAACTGATATTTTTAATTTCTCCGTTAGGCAAAATTTGTCTTGCCGGAGTTTCTTCACGTGTTTTTCTTAAACTATCCGCTTGTGCTTTTCCTCTTGCTTCGGCAATTGCTTCGGCAAAATTGGCAAACAACAGTGTTGCAAGTAAAATTAAGAACACAATTAAATTATAAGTAAAACTACCTTGGTCAGTTGCTCCCATTAATATAGAAACACAAACAGCAAACATAATGGCAGTTCCTATTTCTACGGTAAACATTACCGGATTTTTGATCATCATTTTTGGATTCAGCTTCACAAAAGATTGCACTAAAGCTTCTTTTACTTGCTTACTTTCAAACAACGATGTGGATTTATTAGTTGTCATTTTTTTATATTATTTTGTTTGACTAAATAATTCTTAAACAAATAGAAACATAGATTTTCTTTTTGAGATGAAGGCGTTTCACTTTCATACATTCAAATAGCTAAGTGAGAAAACTAGTTTTTTGCAATACTCTTTTTGTATATTTTATTTCTATGTTTCTATGTGTTCAAAATATTCAGCATTTTTATTTTAAAGTAAAATATTCGGCTAAAGGTCCAAGTGCCAACGCTGGGAAGAATGATAAAGCGGCTATAATTGCGATTACGGCAAAAACCATTATTCCAAAAATAGAAGTGTCGGTTTTTAAAGTTCCTGCACTTTCAGGAATGTATTTTTTATTAGCCAATAATCCTGCAATTGCCAATGGCCCAACGATAGGAATAAAACGACTCAACAGCAACACAATTCCTGTAGTAATATTCCAAAACGGATTGTTATCACCCAAACCTTCAAAACCAGAACCATTATTGGCAGCGCTCGAAGTATATTCATATAACATTTCAGAGAATCCGTGGTGTCCGGGATTGTTTAACCAGCCTGTTGCGTTTCCGCTAAACCAATACCCCATTGCAGTATCGTTTGCAGCAAAATAAGAAGCCAAAGCGGTACCTGATAATATTAATAAAGGGTGAAGAATTGCGATAAAAGCTGCAATTTTAACTTCCCGCGCTTCGATTTTCTTTCCTAAAAATTCAGGAGTTCGACCAACCATTAATCCGGAAATAAATACAGCCAGAATAATGAAAATGTAGAAGTTCAAAATACCAACACCACAACCGCCATAAAACGCATTGACCATCATGGCAAGCAATTCCATTGCTCCGGAAACCGGCATTGAACTATCGTGCATACTATTTACAGAACCTGTAGAAATTACGGTTGTGGCAATGCTCCAGAAACCTGAAACCGCTGGTCCAAACCGAACTTCTTTTCCTTCCATCGCTCCGGTTGCTTGAGCAATTCCCATTTTCTCGATAGCTGGATTTCCGTTCATTTCCGTCATCATTGTTGGAATAACAAGTAATAAGAAACCAATCGTCATTACTCCAAAAATTACGTATGATAATTTCTTTTTCTTTAGATAAAAACCTAAAGCAAAAATCATCGCAAACGGAACAATTAATTGTGACCAAAGCTCTACAGCATTGGTAAAATAAGTTGGGTTTTCTAACGGATGCGCTGAGTTGGCTCCAAAAAATCCACCACCATTTGTACCTAAATGTTTAATGGCTATAAAAGCAGCAGCAGGTCCGCGGGAAACATCAACGTGATCACCTTGTAAAGTTGTGATAGAATCTTTGCTGTCAAAATCCATCGGAGTACCGCTGAATGCTAATATAGTAGCAACAATTACTGAAAGTGGTAATAATATACGTGTACAGCTTTTGATGAAATAGTTGTAGAAATTCCCCAATTTATCTGTAGTTCTCTCTTTCATTGCAGTAAAAATCATCGCCGCCGCCGCCATACCGACACCAGCAGAAACAAATTGCAAGAACATCAGGAACATTTGTGATAGGTAAGAAACTCCGCTTTCACCTGAATAATGCTGTAAGTTACAGTTTACTACGAACGAAATGGCGGTGTTAAAAGCTAAATCCGGTGACATTGATGGATTGTTATCAGGATTTAGAAACAACGATCCCTGAAATAGTAAGACAAAAAAGCAAAGAAAGAACCAAATCATGTTGATACTTAAAAGTGCTTTTAAGTATTGTTTCCAGTTCATTTCTTCAGTGGAATTAATACCACTGATTTTAAAAATAAATTTTTCAATTGGATTGAAAATCGGATCAAAAAGTGTTTTATCTCCTAAATAAACTTTAGCGATATATTTTCCTAACGGAATGGCTAAAACTATCGAAACGATAAAAATACTGATGACGCCTAGTAATTCTGTGTTCATAATTTTGATATTATTTTTGTTGTGAAATGTGAATTGTAAAATGAAAGAAGTAAATGAGTTTGAGATATATTCCTAACTTTTGACTTATAACATTTAACTCTACATTCTTAAAATTTTTCAGGTTTAATTAATACATAAACCAAATAGCCAAAAACGGCGATGGAAACAATAAATAGTGCAGTCATGATTTAGATTTTTTCAAAAAATTCAACTGATTTAAAACAAATCGCAAACAACACGACGGCTAATGCGAGTAAAAGAAAAGTGATTAACATAGGTTTTTATTTTAGATTTTAGTCCCGAAGCCTCGGGATTGATTTTAGATTTAAAATTTTAGCGATTAACCGATTAAACAATTAACCGATTAATTATACTCCCGAAGTATTAACTTGCTTGATATATTCTGCTTTTAGCGTTTGAGGAAAAAGATGGGAGATATTGCAGTGACGAACTTCCATAAAAGAAGAAACCGAGAAAACGTACACATTAGAAATGGCGTTTTTAGTTTCGATACTTCCGGTAATAAAAAGGCGTTCAGCAAGTGCCAGACATTTTTTTGCACGGACGATGTTACCAGAAACAATAGATTTTTTAGTAATATCAGCAAAACGTTCCGCTTGTTTGTAGATTGAAGTGACTTGATTTTTCATGAGATGAATTTTTATGTTCTTCCCACTAATGCCAAAAGTCAGACCGAAAAACAGTAATTATTGGTAAGGTGTTGTCAATAAAAGGATTGCGGGTTTGTGCCAAAAATCAGGCATAAAAAAAGCCTATCAAAATGATAAGCTTTTATTGAAATGATAGGTATTAGAATTCATATTATGAATTTTAAAAGTCCCAGCGGGACGATATATTTATAGAAAATGATCAATTCGCATGTATTAAAAGCCCCAGCGGGGTGATATAGTTTTTGAATTATATAGGTGTCGCTCCGCTGGAGCTTTTCATCATTGGCAATAAATATCTATAAATATGACGCTTCTCTGAAGCTTTAAAAATTGAATTTGAAATTTAAATACTATTATTGAATACTATATTCTTCTAATTTTCGATACAAAGTCGCAATTCCAATTTCTAGTAAACGAGCGGTTTCGGCTTTATTACCTTTCGTATAATTTAAAACCTTCTGAATATGTAATTTTTCGACACTTTGCATCGAGAAAGCCGACATTGATTTGGTTGGTTTTTCTGGTTGATGTTGCATTTCGTAAGGCAAAACATCAGCGGTCAAAATATCTCCGTTACTCAAAATTACAGATCTCTCGATAATATTTTTAAGTTCTCGAATGTTTCCAGGCCACGAATAATTTTCTAATTTATGAAGAAAATCATCAGAAACATTCAAAGTCTTTTTATTCGTTTTTTCAGAAAACTGTTGAACAAAATATTGAGTGATTGGAGCAATATCTTTAATTCTTTCTCTTAACGGAGGAAGTTTTATTTCGAAGATATTCAAACGAAAGTACAAGTCAGAACGAAAACGGTGTTCTTCACTTTCGGTTTTCAAATCCCTGTTTGTTGCTGCAACTAATCTGAAATTTGATTTTTTGGGAGTTGTATCTCCAACCGGAATATATTCGCTGGTTTCTAAAACACGTAATAATTTGGCTTGAAGTTCAATAGGCATTTCTCCAATTTCATCCAGAAACAAAGTTCCGCCATTAGCTTCCTCAATAAAACCTTTTTTATCTTTTAAGGCTCCGGTAAAAGCACCTTGTTTATGTCCGAAAAGTTCACTTTCTAAAATTTCCTTGCTAAAAGTACTGCAGTTTAAAGCCACAAAAGATTTACCTACACGATTACTATTTTCATGGATCGCTTGTGCAAAAACCTCTTTTCCCGTTCCGGTTTCTCCGGTAAGTAAAACTGTCGAATCAGTTTTGGCTACTTTTTTGGCAAGATCAATAACTTGTTCAATTCCTTTTGATTTTCCTATAATGGTATTAAAAGAATATTTATCGCCAATACGTTTTTCGAGTTGTTTGACCTTTTTCTGCAAATGCGCTTTTTCGACAGCTTTGTACAAAAGCGGAATAATTTTGTCGTTATCATCGCCTTTTACGATATAATCAAAAGCACCATTTTTCATGGACTGAACCCCATCCGGAATATTCCCGAAAGCAGTTAACAAAATAACTTCAATCAAAGGAAAACTCCCTTTTATATTTTGCAGAAAATCAACGCCATTTCCATCAGGTAGTTTTACATCACATAAAACAACATCAATTTCAGTTTGTTCCAGTTTCTTAAAACCTGATTTGAGATCTTTTGCTTCAAAAACTTCAAATCCTTCTGATTTTATAATGCGTGCCAACAGACTTCTCAGTTTTTCTTCGTCGTCTATAATTAAAATTTTATGTGTCATTTGAGGAAAAGTCTAGAATCAAAATTTATTTTGAGAGACAAATTTAGGATTTAAATCAGTTCTCTTTTTTGATTCATCGGAAATTCTTGCGAAAATTCGATTTTCAAAATTGTTCCGTTATTGTTTTCCATAGAAAATTTAGCTTCAAGATCATCACTCAAACCTTTTATTAAACTCATACCAAATGAATTGATTTTTTTAGCGCTAATATCAACATCAATTCCAATTCCGTTGTCTGAGATAATCAGTAAATATTTGTTGTCATTAATTCCTTCAAGTGTAACATAAATCATTCCGGATCGATCATCAGGAAATGCGTATTTGATAGAATTGGTAATGGCTTCATTTAAAATAAGTCCAAGCGGAACTGCTTGTGCAACATCTAATTCTAAAGGATCTATTTTTAATTCAAATCGAATTCGTTGTCCAAGCGTAAAAGATTCTTTTAGATATTCAACCAACTCTTTTATATAATTAGGCATATTAATCGTCGAAATATTCTCAGCATTGTACAACTTTTGATGAATCAGCGACATTGAATGAATTCGATGCTGGCTATTTTTAATTGCTGATAAAGCCATATCATTATCCAAATAAGCAGATTGTGAATTTAAAAGGCTTATTACAGTTTGAAGATTATTTTTTACGCGATGATGAATTTCTTTAACTAACCATTCCTTTTCGTCTAGTAAATGTCTCAGATTGATATTTTTTTGGTTAATTTCTTTTTCCTTAAGTTCCAATTTAGCATGATTTCGTTGTTTTAAACGGTATCTGTTATATAATAAACCAATAGTAATCAATAGTAAAATCAAACTCCAAATGGATAGATTATTCAAAAGCTGCGATTTCTGCAATTCGCTTTCTTGCAACTTAGTCTGATCATTTAAAAGTTTAATTTTTTGTTCCTTATTTAAAGTCTCATATTGAATTCTAAGTTCTTCGATTTGTTTATTTTTAGAATAATCGATTAAAGAATCGCTCATCTTTTTATAAATCTGATAATGTTTTAATGCCGCGGCATAATTTCCATTTAAAGAATCAGTAATAGAGAGCGAGATTTCAAGATCCTGAGATGTGTAATGTTGGTTGTTTGCTTTAGCTAATGCAGAAATTTTATCAGCATACAACCTGGCTTTTTCAGGCTGATGTCTGCGAGCATAGAAATAAGACATTGATGCATATGCATTTGAAACATCAAGTAAAGTTTGCGGTCCATTTAATTGTTGTGCAGAAACATTCATTTCTTTAAAGTATTTTTCTGCCAATGCATAATTTTTTAATCGATCATAACAATTTGCTTTGGTATAGTTCAAAATCATTTTGTCATAAGGATTTGTTGGCGGAAATTTTACAGTAACTGAATTAATATAATCAATAGCTTCCTTATTTTTTCCCTTTGAGGATAAAGCACCAACAAGACTCATGAAACTTTTATACCAACTTCCGGCACTTATGTAATGCTGACCATAATAAACGCTTTTTTGATACATTTCTGTCGCTTCTTCATAATGACCTAAAACCAGATAAACGTTGCCAAAACGCAAATAAAAAGTATCAGAAAAATTATAATCACGAAGAGTTTGTATTGTTTTTATGGTTTTTTGAGCATAATATAATGAACTTTTCATATTATGCCGATTGAGTTCTATATAGGAAATTGCAGATTCTGTAAATTGCGTATGCTTAAATCCTATTTTTCTTTGGTCATATAAATTTTGATAAAATTCTTTATTGGCTAAATTGATATTTCCGCTGAAGTAATGTATTGTAATAAGCTTTAGGTGCATTTCTATCGCTTTTTCTTCTAATCCTAATGTTCTGTAAAGCTGTATTGATTCGTTTAAGCTTTTTTCTTTTTCAGGATCTGAAAAAGGCAACGTAGAACCCTGATTTGCCAGAGCATCTGCAAGAGCTTTTTTATCATTTTGTTTTCTGCATTCATTTACAACTTTTGAAAAGCAATTTGTGCTTTCAGGAAAATTATGAATCTGTGCATAGTATTTTCCAAGTAATAATAAACTCTGATGTTGCCACTTTACAATTTTTAGCTCATTGCTTGTTTGTAAGGCTTCGTTAATATATTTGAAAGCATTTTGAATATCTTCTGGTTTTGTTCCGGGTCTAAAAAGGTAAAAGCTTCCTAGTTCAAGCAACAATATTATTTTATCTGACCCTTTTGATTGCCCTAAAAGTTTTATGGCAGCATTGATATTTCCTTTTTCTATAAAATCGCTACCAATTATTGTACTTGCATTGGGATTATATCCTTCGTCATAACTTAGGGAAAGAGGTAAATTATACGCTTTTGTAGTTAATACTGCCGAACTGTCTTCATCAATCTTCCCTTGATTTGTTGCATACAAAAAAGTAGTGCAAAACTGAAATAACAAGCGTTTCTTCTTCAAATCATAATTTGCAGTTGAGGTAGAAGTTTGTGCAAAGTTTTGAAGAGAAATAAAAAGGAAAAGGTAAAAACAAAAGGTTTGTTTCATAATTGGTTTATAATTAGATTTTTGGTTGTTTATGGTCAGCAAATATAAATATAATCAATCCTTCTTTTGTGAAATAATATCAGGAAAATTCAGATAAAAGTTGTTTTTAATGATTTATATTTTAATAAATTCATATTTTACTGGTAATAATTAACTAATTTTATACCAATATATTATAGGTCTTCTAATACTAAAAATACCACATTTATGGAAATCGTTTCTGGTAATAACACTATCTCTGCTGAAGCAACAATTAAAAAGAAAATTTTAATCGTTGAAGATCAGTTTATAGAAGCGCATGATTTGCAATTAATACTCGAAAAAGCAAATTATGTTGTTACAGGAATTGCGCGTTCAGTTGATCAGGCACTAGCACAAATTGAATCACAAAAGCCAGACTTAGTATTCGTGGATATTATGCTGAAAGGAAGTCTAAACGGAATTGATTTGGCTAAAATCTTAAAAGAAAAAAATATAGGTTTTATATTTATTTCAGCAAATTCAAGCAAAAGTATTTTAGATCAGGCAAAGACAACGCAGCCTTACGGATTTATTGTAAAACCTTTTAGAGAACAAGACGTTTTAACAACACTCGAAATTGCTTTTTATCGTCAGGAATATAGTTTAGAGTCTCAATTGAAACAGCAACTGCAATTAAAAAGCGATCTCGAATTTATTATAAAATCAAAGCTCAAAAAGGATGAAATACTGACAGAATTTGGCAGAATATTACAAACCTTTATATCATTCGATTATCTTGAAATAGGTTTTGTAAATACAACGCATTATGATAATTTGGGCATTATTCGTAAAAACATTGATAATTACCAATTTATCAATCCGGAAAAATTTTCTAAAATTGCAGATATTACTTTAGATGAATTAGACCAGACTTATAAAAAATCAAAGGTAGACAACCAGCCTGTTATATATAGTGAAGAAGCTTTAATTAATAATTTTCAGGTTGCACCCATAAAAAGTTTGATCGCACATAATTTTGGAATTAAATCGTATTTGATTTTTCCTGTTTCGATTGCAGCAATTCAAAAATTTCATTTTACATTTTACAGTCGTAGTTTCAAAATATATTCAGATGATCATTTAAAATTATTATCTAATTTAGAATCTAATCTTATTCAGTTTATTAATAAAATATATTCCTTAGACTTAATCTCTGATAAAATAATAAATGAAGAAATTAAAGTTAAAAAAAATAAAACTGAAAAAGAAACCATAAGTTTTGAAGGTATTATTGGCAACAGTACACAAATGATAACCGTTTTTGATTATATCAGAAAAGTGGCACCATCAGATACATCAGTTTTAATTTTAGGAGAAAGCGGAACCGGGAAGGAAAGAATTGCACAAAGTATCCATGCCTTGTCACCTCGAAAAGATAAACCTCTTGTTATTATAAATTGTGGCGCTATTCCAGAGAATTTAGCTGAATCATTACTTTTTGGACATGAAAAAGGTTCCTTTACCGGTGCACTTGATAAACGCATTGGGAAATTTGAACTTGCAGATGGCGGAACTATTTTTCTAGATGAAATAGGAGAGATGCCACTAGAACTTCAGGTAAAACTATTACGCGTTTTGCAAGAAAAGGAAATTGAAAGAATTGGAGGAAAATCCCCTTTTAAAGTTGACGTCAGAATTATTGCAGCAACCAATAAAAATTTAGAAGAAGAAGTTGCTGCCGGAAGATTCAGAATGGATTTATATTATCGCTTGCATGTTTTTCCGATAATGGTTCCATCCTTAAAAAACAGAAAAGAAGATATTCCGGAATTAGTAAATCATTTTATAAAAGTATACAGTGAAAAAATGGGCAGAAAAACCCCAAATATTACTGATTTTGCATTGCAGCAAATATTGAGTTACAATTGGCCTGGAAATATCAGAGAATTAGAACATAGTATTCAACGTGCTATTTTACTAACAGACGGAAATACGATCAAGGAAATAGAACTCTTGCCATCATCAAAAATGCATACTGAAAATACAAGCGAACCTTTTTCTATAAAGACAATTTTAGAAAATGAACGCGATTATATTTTATACATTCTCAAAAAATGCAACGGAAAAATATCCGGAATTGGTGGAGCGGCAGAGATTCTGGACATTCATCCTTCTACATTAAATTCAAAAATCAAAAAATTAGAAATAAAAAGAGAATTAAATTAGACTCTTTACTCTTTTTAATTACTGTCTTTCAAGAAACATATTTAGAAAATCTAAAGTAGCTATTCCAAAGTAAATGAGTTTAATCCATAATACTTGTACGTACAAATATTATAATTCTATTAACATGAAAGAATCCGGGCTTTGTCGTAAATGAATTAATTTTGCATAAAAGCTACATTATATATGAAAGACCCAATTTCAATCTCAATATTAGAATTAGCTATCATTACACAAGATAGCAACGCAACAGAAACATTTCAAAAAACAAAAGAAATAGCACAACTCGCAGACAACTTAGGTTACAAGCGCTTTTGGCTGGCTGAACATCACAATATGGCACACGTTGCCAGTTCAGCAACCGTAGTTTTAATTGGTTATATTGCCAGTAATACCAAAGACATACGTGTAGGTTCAGGCGGAATAATGTTACCCAACCATTCTCCTTTAATAGTAGCCGAACAATTTGGAACCCTGGAAACACTTTATCCTAACCGAATCGATTTAGGATTAGGAAGAGCACCGGGAACAGATCAGCCAACTGCAGAAGCAATCCGAAAAGACTTTTTTGAACAAGCACAACGTTTTCCGCAAAATGTATCTAAACTTCAGGATTACTTTTCTGCCGAAAATGCAACCGCAAAAGTTAGGGCATTTCCAGCCGAAGGAACAAATGTTCCAATCTGGATTTTAGGCTCAAGTATGGAAAGTGCTGCACTTGCTGCAGCTTACGGATTACCATATGCATTCGCCGGACATTTTGCACCACGCCAAATGATTCAGGCTTTTGAATTCTATCGCGAAAACTTCCAGCCTTCATCAGTTTTAGAAAAACCAAAAACAATGGCATGCGTCAATATCATTGCAGCCGATACAAACGAAGAAGCCGAAAAACTATCTACAAGTTTATATCAAATGTTTCTCAACCTAATTAGAAACGACCGCAAAGGTTTACAACCGCCTGTAGATTCTCTTAATGATATTATGAGCGAAGAAGAACGCTTTCATGTCAATCAAATGACCGCATGTACTTTTACAGGAAATAAAGAACAGCTAATAACAGATCTTAAAAAGTTCATAGACTATGCCCGTGTAGATGAGCTAATGGCAACAAGCCCAATTTTTGATCATCAGGCAAAACTAAAAAGCATCCACATTACAAAAGAAGTAATAGATGGCATAAACAATATATAAGGACAGTTTTCTCTCTCCTATATATAAGGTAAGATTTCAAACCCCAAACCCGACACTTTCTTAAAAGCTGTCGGGTTTATTTTTTATACTTATATATAGGAAGACTCACTATGTCCGGCTGAGCGAAGTCGAAGCCTGCTTTTGGGTTTTCAGATTTATTCGTTTTTTTTCAGGAGCTATTTCCCGCTATCCGTTCCTATCTTTTGTGCCGAACGACGGCACAAAAGGATTTCCACTACTATCTGGGCTAGGGGAGCGGCTTTCAAAAGAGGTTTACTATAATAAAAGAGAAATAAAAACGCTCTAAAAATCAAAACTTAGCGTCTTTGCGTCTCTGCGTGATTAAAAAAGAAGTCAAAATGTAGCCTTGCGTTTCTTGCAAAACAAACTCAAAGAGAAGAATTCTTAGCGTCTTTGCGGTAAAATCAGCCCAAACCATCTAAAACCTCACAAGCATCAAAAAAACTTCTTGTTGTAAAAAACACCAAACCAGTCACTTATAAAAAAGATTAAAAATAGTTTGAAAAAGCTATTGTTTAACTGAATAAACTACCTACTTTTGCACCCGCAACAGCGATAGACGTTCACTGAAATACCGGCAAGCAATTGAGATCAAAACGAAAATTTATTTTCAAAAAAAGATAAAAAAAGATTAAGAAAAGCTTGTGGGAATTGAAAGAAAGTTTTAAGTTTGCACCCCGCAAAACACGGAAAGTTCATTGATAAGTTGGTAAGGTTTGAGAAGGAAAAAAGAAAAGAAATTTTCTTAAAAAAAACTTCAAAAAACATTTGCCATTTAGAAATAAGTTTTCTACTTTTGCACCCGCTTTGAGAAACAAGCGAAACAAAATTGAAACACGTTCGTAGACATATTGAATTGACAGCCGTTTTAACAGAGA
>NZ_LMMA01000003.1 GCF_001422725.1 Flavobacterium sp. Leaf82
AATTTTTCTAGGTATAATATATTTAATTATTTCAATAAAAGAATGTTCTCCATAGATTACTTCCATCTTTTTTGAAATATAATTTGAATATCCTAACTTAATAATTTCAGCGTTGAATGGAATATGCTCACATATCGCTTCATTCTTATCAAAACTATTTAGAACAACTTTATATTCTAAATCACAAATTGCTCTATAATTATAGACTGCTATGCCTCCAAAAGCAGAAATAACTTTATACAAAATTTCATTTTCTTTTAAATTCACACTAATACTTCTTAATATATCTCGTGAATTTTCTGACTTAAACAATGGTATATTCTTCATTGAATACTCCTGAATAGCAAAAAGATCATAAAATATTTTAGAATAAACTTTATTAAATATTTTTTTAACAGTTATTCCATAAGCAAAAATAGCACCACATTCTCCCTCGCATTTTAAAATTGAATCTACAATCCCTTCAACAGAAAAAGATTTAACATCTATGTCTATTACAATAAGATTATCAATATTATGGTTGATTTGCTTTATATAATCAATATAGATATTTCTATATTTCGTCATTTTTTCAATTCTAAAAAGACTTACTAAAGGATTAATGTTATTTAATGTTTTATTTGGAATAGTCAAAGTATTATAATCCTGAGAAATTATTTTTACTCCTGATTTACTTTGTTCCCAATCAAACAATAAGGCTTTTGTATTGTCTTTACTGTCATTTTCTACAACAACAACTTGCGACCATCTAAAATAACTTCTTAGTTCTTCTACTAATTGAATATTTTTCACCAATGTTTTTCCACAATCTCTTGCTAGTATGGCTATCACAATATCTTTATCAATCATTCTATTTTATTTCAATAATGAATAAACATATTCTTTTCTGTCTTTGTAAGTAATTCTTGAATCAAGTAATATTGGAAGTCTTATAATAAAAAATACCAATCTAAAAATATAATAATTTGGCATAAACGAATTTTTCTTTAAATACTTGAACAAACTAACAGTAATCATAATTCTTCTTTTTGCAGAAAAACTCTCAGCAGTATTGCTTCCGCCTTCTAAATGAATTATTTCAGCACCTTTAATTAGAAGTCTTTTTAATCCTAATTTACTAATCTGCTTTTGCAAATCTGTCTCTTCATAATACATAAAAAACATTGGATCAAATCCTTTTAGGCTTCTAAATAATTCCCTAGATAAAAATAAATCTGCACCAGTTATATAATCAACTTCAAAAAAATTAGATTCTTCAAATTCTCGTCTTTCTTTTTTAAAGGGAGAATGAAAAAAATGTTTTAAATAATTATTAATTACTTCAAAAATTATTCTTCTCATTGAAGGAAAACTTTCAGAAGAATGAGTATTATTTCTATCTTCATCTAGTAAAACTGTACCTAAGCAGCCAATATTGAGATTTTTATTATTTCTTGCAAAATTTAAAAAGTAAAAAATAGCATTATTTAATAAAATTGTATCTGAATTTAATAAAAAAATATATTCGCCATTTGCTTTCTCAACTCCTAAATTATTTGCTTTCCCAAATCCTATATTACCACCACTTTGGACAAAAATTACCTTTGGGAATTTTTCTTTGATTGTATTTTCTGAGTCATCTGTTGAATTATTATCAACTACTACTATCTCAAAAACAAGATCCTTGGTTTGTTTATATACTGAATTAATACAATCTACTAATAAATCCTTTGTATTGTAATTTACAATTATTATTGATACATCCATATTAACTTGTTACTACATTAATAAATTTATCAAGAACAGATTCCCAACAATACTGTGCAACAAATTCTTTTGACTTTTTTGCTAATTTTATCCTTAGATTATTGTCATTGAGTAAAACTGTTATTTTTTCTACTATATCATCAACATCCTCAGGAATAATTGTAATAGCATCCATATAATTATTAACATGCCTGTGACCTGGGATATTAGTAGAAACCACTACACATCCACAAGCCATAGCTTCAGTTGGAGGAAGTGCCCACCCTTCAGTAATACTTGGAGCTAAAAAAATTGCATTTCTATTGTATATAGAATTAAGTTTTTTTGAATTATAATTATATTTTATCCATGAAGGAATTCTATCTGGCCTTTTCTCAACTCCAAATAATTCTACTTCTAGTTCCGGAAACGCTGTTTTCAATTTTTCGAAAGCTTTTAAACCATAAATCGTGCCTTTTACATTATCATTCTCTCCATATAGCATACAGATACTTAAGGGATTTCTATTTTCAATATTATTTGTAACATTGAATACATTTGTATCAATTGCAAGAGTAGTTAAGATCGGCTCAGAAATAAAATTATATTCTTTAACTTTATTGTATAAAAAATCAGAAATAACAACATTAGTCACATTTTCATAATTATATGATTTATGAACTAAATCCTCATTACCATCCCAAATTTCATATCCTTGTATTAAATTTACTTTTTTACCTTTTGAAACTGTTAAATTTTTCAATGGTTCTACTAAGGACCACCAAGTAGTTATAGTCGCATCAGCATCTCTAATAGAATTATTACTTATTGTATCAATAAATTTAAATTTAACCTTGTCATCAAATGTGAACCAATTAGGTTTTGGATGATTATTATATTTAATAAATGAAATTACTTTTCGTAACCATAATGGTCTTAATTTTGGATAATAAAAGTGAGGAGTGCTTTGATTATGATATACAACCACGTCATGTCCCATTAAAGACATTCTATTAGCATATTCATACATTATTTTAACACCTCCGCCTGGCATCGGTGCAAAAAAAGGCAGTATAAAGTTAAGCTTCATTGAATTTTTATAAACTTCCAAAATTTTAAATTAGAGCTAAGCTCATCTTATGATTTATTGTAAAGATTTTAATTTAAGATCATAAATAACATCTTAATTTAACACAAGAATTACCTACAACAATTACTTGTTTTTAGATAAATAACAGGATTACTTATGGATAAACTGGGATTTAAATTTTTTTAGAATCTGATAAAAAGATCCCACAAAAAGTCTAAAATTATTATTTCCTAAATAAAACTCATATAGAAAAATTAAAAATTGTTTAAAATTACCTTTAAATGAAATATTCCAAACTAATTGTTCATATAAATAAATAGAAGTAATTTCTTTTTTTGTTTTTTGATCTTCCTTAAAATATTTATTTAAAAAAAATAATTTAATTTTAAAAACACTTTTTCTAAAATCAAGATGTTTATTTAGATTTTGAGTATTTGAGGCAGACTCTTCTAAAACTCTATAGACAGTTGTCATTTCATCCATGTAATGAGCTTTTGTCTTTGTTGAAATAAATAACCATAAAGGTAAATCTCCTAAAAGCCATCCTTTTGAATATGGTCTAACTTCATTAACATATTCTTGCAAAAATTCTCTTTTAAAACAAACAGTCAAAGTATAAATATTTGAAGCGCCAAAAATTAAATCTTTAAAAAAAGAATCTTGTTTATTTTTTGGTTTTTCTAATATTTTTAATTCTTTTGTACTTTGATAATATGCAAGAGAGTCAGTATATACTAATCCAAAGTCTGGATTTGCTTCTAAAAAATCAAATTGTTTTTGTAGTTTCAAAGGATCAGTCCAATAATCATCTCCTTCACAAATAGCGATATATTTACCTCTGGCCATAGGAAATACTATATCGAACCAAATGTTTACATCAGGTTTTGTAAAATGATTTTCAATTTGATATATATTATTAAATAGACTAGGATATTTTGATTCATATTCTCTAATTATCTTTGCTGTATTATCAGTAGAAGCATCATCATGAACAATTATTTCAAACAAAAAATTAGTTTGCTGTATTAAGAAACCTTCTAAAGATTCTCTGATATATTTTTCTTGATTATATGATGTACAGATAATGCTTAGCAGCGGATTATTGTCTTCTCGCATTCTATTTTGGGATCGCTATTATGCTTTCTTTGTATCGATAAAAAACAGTAGTATTGTCTTTGATAGATTTATCTACAACCATTCCAGCTTGTATTAAATTTTCATTTCCTATTACAACATGGGGTATCACGGTAGACCTAATGCCAAAAAAATTATCATTTCCAATAGTGATCCTTCCAGCAATTATTGTAGTAGAAAAAATATTTCTATCACCAATAATACAGTCATGACTTATGCAACCATAAGAAGTAATCATATTAAAATCACCTATTTGAGTGTTTGGTCCTATTATGCAAAACGGATAGATAATATTCCCTTTCCCTATTTTTATTGTATCAGGAATAATTGCTGAATGATGTATGAATTGAAAAAAAGTAACTCCTTTATTTTCTAAAATACAAATAATCTCATTGCGAAATTTAATGTCTGAAATTCCTATTAAAACTTCAACTTCTTTTTCAAAGTTATAATTATCAATATCTCCTAGAACCGCTTTCTGAAGTTGATACTTTTTCCAATACTTTTCTATATTGTATTCATAATCTATATATCCTAAAAGATCTATTTGAGACTGAGAATCAACATTTTTATTGTTATCTTCTATATATGATGTTAACTCCGAGGCAACTGCGCCAGTGCCAATAATTACAATTTTTTTCATATAACTTTATTAAAATCAATATCTCTAAATAGAAATATTTCCCCGTGACCGGGATAAACCATCATGCTTTTTTTATTAAACAATTTATCAAGTTCATAAATTGTCTTACTAAGTTGCTCTTTGCTACCACCAGGTAATTTCGTTACAGTTTTAGTATCTTTAATAAATACATCTCCCGTAAAAAGCATTTCATTTATCCAAAAAGAAACAGAGCCGAGTGAGTGACCTGGAGTTTCTTTAAATTGTAGTATATAATTACCCAATTTTAAAACTTCATCGGAAATTATTCTTACCTTACCAGTTAAAGCAATTTCAAATCCTACTTGATTATAAAATATAGATAGATTTTTCTTTTTATCAACTATACTTTCAGAACTTTTTTTGCTACAAACTATTGTACAATCAAATAGTTCTAATAATTTATTAACTCCCCATATGTGATCAAAATGTTCATGAGTTAATATTATATATTCTGGCACAAGATTATTTTCTTTTAAGAATATTAATAATTCAATACAATCTTCTGATCCTGGATCAATTATTATACAACTCGGATTCAAATTATTATAAAGAACAAAACAATTCGAATCAATTGGCTGATTCTGAATTGTTCTAACTAATATTTCCAAATTATCCTGTAATATTAATCGTTCTTCCGCCATCGACTGTAATCTGTTGTCCTGTAATCCATCTGGCATTTTCAGAAAGTAAAAATGAAACAGCTTGAGAAATATCATTTGGTAAGCCTATTCCCAAAGGATATACCGATAACATTCTTTGTTTTAATTCTTCGTTTCCTAAAATATCTTTAGTCATACTAGTTTCAACTGCACCTGGGAGTACTGAATTCACACGAACCTTAGGAGCTAACTCTACGGCTAAAGATCTCATTAAACCATCAAGAGCTGATTTTGATGATCCATAAGCACTCATAGCTTTTGCACCATGATTACTTATATTACTTGATATAAAAACAATACTTGTTAACGAACTATTGTTAATTTTTTTACTTATAAGAGTTTTCGAAATTAAATTAGGAGCAAAAACATTTATATTAAATGTCTGTTTTAATATATCTAAATTGGACATTTTCAAAGGCGCCATTTTCATTATTCCTGCACAGTGAACAAATTTTATGATTTCGATGCTATTAGATAAAAATTGTTCTAATGATTTTTCTACTTCCTCAATTTTCTCTAAATTACATAGCCATGTCAACATACTATTTTTTTTGTTACATAAGCTTAGTACCTCGTTTAACTTTTCTAGATTTCGACCATGCAGTACTAAATTATAATCATTAGATAATTGAATAGCTATCTCTTTACCTATACCAGATGTAGCTCCTGTTACCAGAACGAATTGTTTTTTTTCCATATATTAAAAATGCTACTAAATACTCTTAACCCTATAACTTTTAATTTAAATATATTATTGAACTTACTGATAAATAGTAGATTTTTTTTTTTGTCATTTATCAGCTAACCAAATTGAATTATATAGTTTAAAAAAAATTAGTTATTTTTCAATAATTCATACAAACCTCCAATAGTTTTAGCCTCAACAATCTGAGCTGCAGTAATAGTTTTTTGAAACTCTTCTCCCGAATAAGCAATTACTGACAAACTAGTTAATGAATCCCAAGCATCAAAATCAACAATATTATCCGATAATTGCACAGAATCTTCTTCAAACAATTCAGCCATTTTTTCTAAAAAATCTTCCATTCTTTTATGTTTTTATTTTTAATATTCTATTATTTCGCAAAAAGTTAAAGGTCCAACATCCATAAGCAAGGATGCCCATGTCAACCCAACTCCAAATCCCGCAAAACAAATTTTTAATCGTTTTTGTTTAAGCTGTTCTGCAATGTTAAAACATGTAACTACAGGGATCGTTACACCACTTGAATTCCCGAAATTCTCAACTACATTTGCAGGCATCTTTTCTCTACTAATTCCTATTTTATCAGCAACTTTGTTAAGCATAAATTTATTTGGCTGATGGAACATGTAGTAATCCACAATGTTCTTGTCTACTTTTGCATTTTGTAATAAAGACTCAATCATTGGAGGAACTTCTGCCTGAACAAAATTAAACACATCGTCTCCTTTCATTACAAGATTTTCTTTACTTCTAAAATTACCACTAACATCTTCATGCATAATTGCAGTTTGATTAGATATTGGTAGCCTAGCTCCACCAGCTGGAATTTGTAAAGAAAATGCTCCGCTCCCATCCATCTTTATAGTTCCGAAAATTTCTGTTTTATCAGATGATTTTTCTATTATTGTAATTGAAGCTGCATCACCTATAAGTGGATTACTATTTCTATCTCTTTTTGAAACTTTAGTACTCAAAACATCAGCATTTATCATTACAACTTTAGAGACAGAAGGTTGTTCTAATAACATAAAAGCTTGATTTAGTCCAATAATAAAGCCAGCACAGCCTTGATTTATATCTAAACAAATCATATCCTGTTTTAGACTAAAATGTCCTTGAATAACATTACTTGTGGGAGGCATTATGTAATCAGGTGACTGAGTGACAAAAATAAGTGCATCAATATCTTCTTTCTGCAATTTGTTTGTGGAAAAAAGAAAATCAAGACCCTTAATAGCTAAATCAGACGCACAAATTCCTTCAGAAGCCACTCGTCTTTTGTTTAAACCAAGTGCTGCCTTTAATTTCAATGATTTTGCGGTCGAAAAATTATAATTTTCCATCTCGTCCTCAAACTTTATTTCATTCGAAGGCATTATCACTAACATTCCGGTAATTTCTTTGTCTTTAAAGTACAAATTCATTATTTGATGTATTTATTCAATAAATTAGAAATACTTTCTATATTACAAAAGTTTTCCGGCAATATATCTGTTCCATCAATTGATATTTCAAAAGTTTCATCTAAACTTGTTACTAAAGTTACCAAGTCAAACGAATCTAACATTCCAGCTTCAATAAAATTTTCAGTTGGCTCATTAAAATCAAATTCCGGTCTTATTTCATTTAATATTGATACTATCTTATCATTCATATTTTATCATTTTATTTGTAAGCACAAAATTATACATTTTTTCTTCAACAAATCCATAATGTTTGTATCTCTTTATTGCATTTTCATTACTTTTAATTACCCAAAACAAATGTCTATTTGTATCTCTACCTCTATTTTCAAAAACATTAAAAAGTTTAGATCCTATTTTTTTTTCTCTAAAATCAGGATGCACAAACCAATATCGCAGATATAGAGTACTTCCTATAATTTCGTAAATTAAAAAACCCCCAATTTCATTACCTTCTTCATAAACTAAAACATTTTTATTTTCAATCCAACTTCTCAATTCCTTTTCTTCTGGTAATTGTTCTGCCATTTCATCAAAAAATGTTTGAAACAAACTATTTATAGAACCTATATGATTACTTGATGCATCATGTATACCTTCGATTGTAAGAGATGAAAAGTCTTTTTCACTATTTAATCTATACATTCTAACAAGTGAAGTATAATAATTGAAAGATTGATTATAAAATATATCTAATAATTCAGAAGTGTCTTCTTTTTGTACAATATCTAAAATCAAATTTTCTTGTTCAAAATCTTTCATCAACTTAGGAAGTGACTTCTCTAACTCCTCATTAGAAGATGCAATAAAAAACAACGCATAAAAGCTATTCTTTTTTTTCAAAAAATAAGTTACTTCACCGAGTTCTATTATGTAAAACTGACCGTCAGCTATCCATATTTTATTTTTTTCAGCATTTGGATAGAAATTGGTAATTAGTTTTTTTTTATAATTTTTAATCCTAACTACAGCTTGATTGATCTCATTAAAATCACTTACTTTCCTCATTATAAATTGACTTTATTTTTCAGAAAAAGACGATCTATTTTTCCGTTAGTATTTCTCGGTAATTCCTTCATAAAAGAATAAACTGTAGGAATCATATATTTTGGCAATGCTTTAGTAAGTTCTTTCCTGAAATCAATCACAGGGATTTCTTCATTTGCTTCATAAAACAGAGTAATCTCCTTTTTATTTACATTATAAACGACACAGCCATTTTTAGCAATTTTTAATGTATTAACAATCACATGTTCTATTTCTCCCAATTCTATTCTATATCCCAAATGTTTAATAAGACTATCTTTTCGACCTTTAAAAATAATTTCATCTAGATTATTTACAGAGACAATATCTCCTGTTCTATAAATAATTTCTGGATAAGACTTATTAAGAGGATTTTGAACAAATGCTAATGATGTTTTTTCGGGATTATTATAATACCCCATTGCAAGTGAAGTTCCCCTAACACATAATTCTCCTTCTTCTCCTTTTGCAACTAATTTATCCTCATCATTAAGTATAAGAATATCAGTATTTCTACAAGCAAAACCAATTGGCAACGGTTCATCATCCGGAATATCTCTGTCAATAATAAAATAAGTACAATCTAATGTAATTTCAATAGGACCATATAAATTAGCAAACAAACATTCCTTTAAATTATTTTTCCAGTAATTAAACTGTTTTGTTGGAAATACCTCGCCAGCGAACCAAACTGTTTTTAAAGAAGGCAGGCTAATTTTTTCTAACAGAGCCATATTTGCAATATTTACCATAATTGTTGGCACCCAAAAAAGGAAAGTTATTTTTTCTCTCTCTAAGATCTCTAAAATTTTAATCGGAAAAGCCGCTAAACTATCTGGTATCAATACTATTGTGCTAGCTTTAGACATCAAGAGACATAACTCATAACTATAAATATCAAAAACTAGTGGAGACAAAGATCCTATAACTTCGTTATTTGAAAATTTAAAAGTATCTATTGACCATTCTGTAAAATCAACAAAACTTTTATGATTAAGAACTACGCCTTTTGGAGTACCAGTCGAACCGGAGGTATTTATAATACAGTATGGATCTGTATCAATCAATCCTGATAGTCTTTTTAATAATTCATTATCAATAGTAACATCAAAATTAATATCATCGATATTTAATATTCCCTGAGACAATCCTAAGGTTTCCAATTGTTTTATATAAGTAGAATTGGTGATAATAAGTTGTGGCTCTATTAAAGAAATTATATTATTTATTCTTTCAATAGGTGTCTTAATATCTAAATTCATATAAATATTCCCACTGAACGTAATGGCAATATTAGAAATTACACTGTCTATTGTCTTAGGAAGAAAAACTGCAATAGGTTTATTGACATCATTAACAGATTGACTTATATATTGTGCTAAAATTCTCGACTTTAAACTTAAGTCTGTGAAAGTTATTTTTTTTTCACCTTCAATTACAGCTGTTTTATTACCGTTATTTTCTACAGTTTCAATAAAATATTCTATTACATTCTTAATCATTTTTATTTTAGTTTAATTATTCTGAACTCTTAAAATTAATCTACAAATCAGATCTACTTCTTCTACTGATAAATCATAATATAATGGCAAACATAAAACACGTTTTGAAACATCATCAGTCACAGTAAAATGTTTAACCTGAAGATATGGCAAAGCACTAGCTAAAGATGGATAAAAATAACGTCTTGTAAAGATTTCACTTCCATCTAAAACTGATTTAATTTTCAGTAGCAATTCTTCACTTTCAAGCACTACACAATAGTATGCAAAGTTTTGTTCAGAATCTGTATGCCAAATAGGACGATAAGCTTTTAAAGTCTGTAACTTTTTATCATAACGAGATACTAATAATTTTCTATTTTCATGTATTTTTTTAATATAGTTTAGATTTACTAATCCCATAGCTGCATGAAATTCTGAATTTTTACCATTTATTCCTAATTCAGAAAAAGTATCAAACCCAGAAATTCCAAAATTACGAATGTAGGCAAGTCTCTTAAGCAAGTCAGCGCATTTTGTTATGATTAAACCTCCCTCAATTGAGTGATATAATTTGGTAGCATGAAGAGAACATGTCGTAATATCCCCATACTCAAAAATTGATTTACCATTAATTTGTACTCCAAAAGCATGAGCACCATCATAAATTACTTTTAAATTATGTTTTTTTGCAATATTTTCAATAGCAATGACATCACAAGGATTGCCATAAACGTGCGTAGCCAGAATTGCTTCTGTTTTTTCAGTTATTGCGCTTTCGATCTTCGAAGGATCAATATTTAAGGTTTTTTCCTCTATATCTACAAAAACTGGTGTACAACCTTCCCAAACGATACAGGAAGTTGTTGCAACAAATGAAAAAGGAGTAGTAATTATCTCTCCTTTTAAACCAAGAGCTTTAATAGCCATCTGCAATGCTACAGTTCCATTAGTAACAAATAGTAAATGATCTACCTTGAGATACTCTTTTAGATTCATTTCAAGCTCACTGGCTAATGGTCCCATATTGGTTAACCACTGCCTCTTCCAAATCCCACTAACAAAATGCTGGTATTCTTCTTGTGGGGGTAAAAATGGCTTAGTAACTGGTATCATATTTTTAAATTATGTTGCGAATATCCTTTATTGTTTGAAATTTAAATATTAAAGCTAAAAAAACATATACTATTATTCCAATTATACTGCTTAAAATAAGTCGCGAAATATTATTATAATCGCTTAAATAATTATTAACAATAAAAACTAATAATCCCATGCAAGTGGAAATAACAAAAACAGGGAGAATATCCAATAATTGTTGTTTCATTGTATAATCAATTATAGAACCAGCATAATATGTATTAATAAAAAGTGCAATTATCGAAGCGATAACAGATCCAATTAATAATCCGGTAAAACCAAATAAAACAGAAATTATAATTATAAATATTAATACAACTTTTTTAATTATTTCTAATTTTAAAAATAAATCACTTCTACCCTTAACTTGAAGAATCATCAAATTGTAAAGATGTAAAGGGTACAAAATACCCGACAAACAAATAATTCGAAACATTGGAACAATAGGTAACCATTTTTCAGTAAATAAAAAAGCTACAAGTTCATTCGCTAGTAATGCCATAAGAACAATTATGGGGGTAATAATAAAAAGAACTATAAGCATAATCTTTTTATAAGCCGCTCTTAAAGCAGAAATATCATCCTGAACTTTTGCGAAGAGAGGAAATACAACTTTATTAAGTGCAGCTGAAACATTTCCTACTGGTAGCATCATTAATGAATTTGCTCTTGTATAATAGCCTACCGTTACAGGATTATAAAGCCTTCCAATAATAATTTGATATATATTTGTAAAAATTGTATCTAAAAGTCCCGAAATTGTCATTTTGTATCCAAAATGAAAGTGAAGTTTAAATCTATCAATATCAAAAATGAACTGTGGACGCCAATTTGAAGAAAACCATAAAAAAATAGATGTTAAAAAATTTGTTAATAGCATTGAATACACTAATGACCAAACCCCATAATTATTATAGGCAAAAAAAACACCACCCAAACTTCCAATTAGCAATGCCGGAAATGTTATGAATGCCTGCTTTTTAAACTTCATCTCTTTTGTCAAAATAGTATTTTGCACGGTTCCAAAAGCTAAAAACACAAAAGAGAGTCCATATACTCTAGCAATATCAGTAAGAACAGGTTGTTTATAAAACTGAGCTATATATGGAGCAGAAAAAAAAAACAATATATATATCAATAAACTAACACCAAGATTGAAGAAAAAAACAGTAGAATAATCTTTTGAGTCTGTTTTTGAAACCCTAATTAATGAAGTTGTCATTCCTCCCTCAAATAATGCTGTACCGACACCAATAAATACCGTCAACATTCCTATCAATCCAAATTCAGCAGGCAAAAGAATTCTTGCTAAAATAATTTGAACAAGAAACGTAATTAATTGAGTAGAAAATTGCTGTAAAAAAGACCAAATAAAGCCTTGCAAGGCTTGTTTTTTTAATGACATATGTAGATTAAAGAATAATTTGCAACTTTATTACAACAAATTCGCAAACTATTACTTTGTAAAATTTTATTTTTATTACTTCTGAATTTATAATTTATCTGAATTCATTTCTTAGCTAATCAAATTTTTAAAATAAAAACCTTAATCAATCAAATTCTAAATTATTGTGACATTAACTGACTAAAAAAACGTTTTATTATCAGAATCAAAACAATGAGAAATCCACTAATAAATCCGCCTATTACAATTCCTTTAGCTTTACCAAATTTATCCTTCTTCAAAGGAAAAATAGGTCTATCAATTACTTGGATTAAAGGTGTTTCTTTACGCAAGGTAACTTTAGATAGCTCAGACTGTCTTACTAATTCAGTTAAAATTGCCGTATTTGCCTGAACATCTACTTGTTTTCTAGAAGAAGGAGTACGTCTTACATTCAAAGCGGGATTTAAATTAAATGTATTATCATTTGCTACAGCGACACCAGTAATGGCCCCATTAAGTTCCCTTCTAATTGAATCAACCTGGCGCTCTAAAATTGCCATATTCATTCTAGCTTTTTTACTTCTGGTATCTATATAGAAATCTGAAATCTCTTTAGCTAATGCTTCACAAAAATATTTTGCAAAAAATTCATTTGTAGAATAAACATCTATATCAATAATTGATGCTTTTTTATCTTTTTGTGAAACTAAAAATCCACCTTCAGTTAAATTTTTTCCAATAACACCTAAAATACTATCATTTTCTCTTGTAAAATTTTTCCTGTCAGCATTAGGTAAAAATTCAATATGGGCTAATTTAGGTTTGTCCTTCCAACCATCTCTCCACTTATTATCTTGAATATACATTTCTGCAAATGAAATAATTTTGCCATGATCATTTACTGGAGACAACAATGTTTTCTCAACCATCAATCTTGACTTAAACAATTCCGTCAAATTAGAGCCAGTAAACATTCCTCCTCCACTTCCTCCTAAATCCAATCCCAGAGAACTTGCAAATCCTAAAGCTCCTCCCATTCCCCCGGATTTATCCTCCTCTAAGACGAAAGACAATGTAGCGGTGTAAACTGGTTTTTTCATCATTGAAAATGTCAGTCCCAAAATAGCTCCGGTAATTCCAACTAATAAAATGATTTTCCATTTTGAAAGTAAATAAATAAACCATTCATTTATCTTCTCTAGTAATTCCTTTAATGAAACCTCACCATTTTTACTATCTAAATTCTCCATCAAATATTATTTAAAAGCAGTAACAATTAATAATGCTAAGCTAGCTAAAACACTTCCAATACCAGCCCATTCTCCAGCACTCATTCTCTTCATTTCAGGTTTTTCCGGCACTACTATTTGAGAATCCGGAGTAACTTTTGGATACGATCTAAAAAATAAAAATGATCCTGTTACTGAAGCTTTACCATTTGGATAAATAATATATGCCTTTTTCTTCCATCCTTTATAATCTACACCACCAACAGCATTTATATAATATTTAAATCCTTTCCCACTACGATAAGGAATTTCTGAGGTTAACAAGACATTCCCAGTAACTTTAACACCTTCATTATAAACAGCAACTTCAATTTCATCACCTGGAAATAAAGTAACATTCGAGTAATGATTTTTATCTTTTACAATTTTTTCCCAGTTAACAGGAATTGTAGCATACTTTAATTCATCTCTAAGCTTTTTAGACAATTTATCTCTTAACGTATCCTTTTCTGTCATGCTGAATTCATTTTTTTCTACTTCGACAGCTTGTTTTTTATCAAGATTGAGATTTACACTCTCCAACTGTTCAATCTGCTCCTCCTTAATTGGTCTTTTAATTTTCATTCCATCTAAGTTGGCTATGGATGTTAATCCTCCAGCTCTCATAACAACATTGTATACTGTTTCTTTTTTATTAGCTAAAACGTATTTCCCAGGATAACTTACTGCACCACTAACTTTCACCATTTCTGGTTTTTCATAAACCGCCATTTTTCGAATATTTATTACATCAAAAGGCTTTAAAACAAAATTTTTAATTTGCTCATTATTGTCTGCGCTAATTTCAAGCTCTACTAACTCTATACGTTTTGGATCTGAATCATCAATCACATCAGACTTAACCATTCTGGCAACTTCAACTCTTTTAGATGCTGAACCTGTCAAACCTCCAACTTGAACAACCAAGTCGTTTAAAGTTAAATTTTCGAAATATTCATATTCTCCAGGATTTTTTACCTCACCATCTATAGTAATTTTATATTCTTCTCTAAAATCAAGAATAGAATAAACTGTAACAATATCTTCTCTTTTTAATTCAACGTCAGAATTTAAATCCCCTGATAAAGCAGCACTTAAATCAACATTTACAATTTCTGTGGTCAAATCTGTTTTTAAACGAATTATTCTTGCTCTTTTAGTATATGCATCTTCCTTAAGTCCCTCTGCTCTTGTAATAAGATCTGAAATTCTCATGCCCTCATTATAAGAATAGTAATCAGGTCTAAAAACTGCACCTTCAACTTTAATACGGTTTTCAAATCGATTTAAAATTTTAGTAACTCTAAAAACATCTCCTGATTGTGGTAAATAAGAATTATATTTACTCTCATTTATATCATGTACTTTAAATTCCTTACCTGTTTTTTGCATTACATTTACAGATGCCGTGTAGGCAAATTCGTTAAATCCTGAAACAAAAGACAATAAATCTGCAAAAGTCTCTCCACTTTTCATTTCGAAGATTCCTGGACGTTTTACTTCACCTTCAACCACAACTCTTTGACTATAAGCAGGAATTCTAATTACATCATTATCTCTCAAGCTCACATTATCAGATTGATCTCCTTTAACTAAAAACTTATAGATATCGATATTTTTATAAACTTTATTATTTCGAATTAATTCAATATTTCTATAGCTTCCATTTTTACCAGGTCCACCTGCTAAATGCAAAGCATTATATACAGAGGCAAGAGATGAAATAGAATAATTACCCGGCTGCTTACCGCCAACAATTGTCACCTTAATGGTTCTTATTTCGCTTAGACTCACACTAACTTGTGATTGTCCGGATCTAACTGTACTGTAAACTTTTGCTATTGCTGCTTTTATTTTTTGTAGAGCCGCTTCTATAGACATTCCTGCTACTGAAATTTGTCCAACATTTTGAATTGCAATTTTTCCTTCAAAATTTACAGCAACAGTACTATCAAATTGTTGAATACCATAAACGCTCACTTCTAACTTATCCCCTGGTCCAAGAACATAATTTATTGGTGTAGCCATTTTTAGGTCTGGTTCAAAATTCAAAGTCGGATTATCAAATAATTCAGATCCAAAAATTAATGAATTTAATGAATCCTTTATTTTTTCATTTTTAATTTTTTCCTGTTTTCTTTTAAACTCAGAGTCTTTATCTTTCTTTTTTAATTTATCCTCTTTGTCTTTGTCTTTGTCCTTATCTTTGTCCTTATCTTTGTCCTTATCTTTAGAATATTTTTTTTCATATTCATCAACTCTCGTTTTTAACTTATCAAATTCAACTTGACTCATACCCTTTGACAAAGCCATTGATTCCACATCGTCTATAGTTGCTTTATTACTTTTTAATTGCGAAATAATTTTAGCGATATCGTCATCTGACAAGTAATCAACCTTTACTGTACTTAAGTCTTTTGACTTTATTATATCTTGAGCGTTTGCATTAAAAGAAATAAGTAAAATAAAAAACAGAGTAAGAATGTATATTATCTTTTTCATATTGAATTATATTAACCTTTAAAGTTTAATTGAAAAAACTTATTTATTTATGAATATTGTTTTTTATAATAATCTTTGTAGGTTCCAGAAGTTACGTTATGCAACCATTCTTCATTATTTAAATACCAGTTTATTGTCTTTTCTAACCCTTCTTCAAAAGTAACAGATGGTTTCCATCCCAATTCTTTATTAATTTTAGATGCATCAATAGCATAACGCAAATCGTGACCAGGTCTATCCTTAACATAGGTAATCAACTCTTGAGAAGTTCCTTTAAATCTTCCTAATTTCTGATCCATAATTTGGCATAGTAATTTTACTAGATCAATGTTTTTCCATTCGTTAAACCCACCAATATTGTAAGTTTCATGATTTTTACCTTGATGAAAGACCAAATCGATAGCAATAGCATGATCTTCAACAAAAAGCCAATCACGAGTATAATTACCATCTCCATAAACAGGTAAAGATTTGTTATTGATAATATTGTTTATAAAGAGTGGAATTAGTTTTTCAGGAAAATGATGTGATCCATAATTGTTTGAACAATTTGTTAAAACATAAGGCAAGCCATAAGTTTCACCATAAGCTCTTACAAAATGATCTGAACTTGCTTTTGAAGCAGAATAAGGTGAATTTGGATCATATGATGTTGTCTCAGTAAAAAGACCCTCAGCTCCAAGCGAGCCATAAACTTCATCAGTACTAATATGATAAAAACGTTTACCTTCAAAATTCTCTTTCCATAGATTTTTAGCTGCATTTAGCAAATTCATAGTTCCAATTACATTTGTTTTTACAAATGCTAATGGGTCTTCAATAGAGCGATCCACATGAGACTCTGCTGCTAAATGTAAAACTCCATCAAAATTATGAAGTGAGAAAAGTTCATTTATAAAAGTTTCATCAACAATATCACCTTTTATAAAACTATAATTAGATTTATTCTCAATATCCTTAATATTTTCCAGATTGCCTGCATAAGTCAACGCATCTAAATTATATATTTGATAGTCAGGATATTTATTCACGAAACGTCTCACTACATGTGAACCAATAAAACCAGCACCTCCTGTTATAAGAATTTTTTTCATTTAAATTAATTTAATAAATCTGAATTTATTTTTTCTAATTCACTATAGATATCTTTTACATCTTGTGAATTTTCTTTTTGTAAAATTAAATTAGCAGTGTCTGTATAAACAAAAATAGTGTTTTTTAAACCCAGAAATGTAGTATGCTTACCACAACCAATAACCATATTCCCATTTTTATCGGTTGGATGATTTTTTAGAACTAAATAATCATAGACTGATTCAAATGAGCCTAAATCTGACCATGAAAAAGCAGCGGGTACTACTTTTATTTTTTTACTGCGTTCCATTACAGCATAATCAATACTAATCGATGGAATTTCTAATGATAGATCTAAATCTAAAAAACCATTTTTACTCGATTCCCATACAGTTTTAGATTTTTCATATACATCCGGCTGAAATTGCTTTAATTCTTCTAAAAGAACACTCGCCTTAAAACAAAACATTCCGCTATTCCATAAAAAATTTCCTTTTGCGATAAACTCTTTTGCAGTCGTTTCATTAGGCTTTTCTCGAAATGAAATTACTTTATCACCTTTTGATTCTATATAACCATAACCTGTTTCTGGTTTGGTTGGAATAATACCAAATGTAACAATAAAGCCATCTTGGGCTTTTGAAATAGCCTCGTTAATCGCTTTATTGTAGTCCTCCATCTTATCAATAATATGATCTGAAGGAGTAACAATTAATATATCCTCAGGATCTGAGGCAAATGCTGCAAAAGCTATTGCAGCTGCAGTATTTCGAGGAGTTGCCTCAACTATATTTATATATGAAGTTTTGGCTTTGTCCATAACTTTACCACTTAAGTGATGATTATCAACATTGCCAACTACCATAACTTTATTTGCTAAATGACTGTTACGATCAACAGTCATCTCGAATAGAGATTTATTTTCAAAAATCTCAAGATATTGTTTAGGCTGACTTTTTCGAGAGAGTGGCCATAGTCTGCTTCCTACTCCTCCAGTTAAAATTACATGTATGATTGAATTGTTTGTTTCCATTTTTATTTAAATAAAAAAGACTTTTATGTACTATAATCTATTGTCAGCTATAGTACCTAAAACTCCTTTGACGTCATATATTAAACTATCTTCTTTTTGCAACTCAGAAAAATTCAGTTTTAAAAATTCGGCATGTGCGACTCCTAAAACAATTGCATCAAATTTTTCTTTCGGAACAAAATTTATTGTTTCTAATTTATATTCTTTTTTTACCTCTTCTGTATTAGCCAAAGGATCATATATCGTAACCGATATTCCGTATTCTTTTAATGCTTTTACAACATCTACAATTTTTGTATTACGAACATCCGGACAATTCTCTTTAAAAGTAATTCCAAGCATTAAGAGACGTGCCCCATTAACTGAAATTCCTTTTTTAATCATCAACTTTACAATCTGAGATGCAACATATTCACCCATACTATCATTTAAGCGTCTTCCTGCTAAAATTATTTCAGGATGATATCCAAACTCCTGAGCTCTTTGAGCTAAATAATAAGGGTCAACACCTATGCAATGGCCTCCTACCAATCCTGGTTTAAAAGGTAAGAAATTCCACTTGGTAGATGCTGCTTCTAAAACTTCTTGTGTGTCAATATTCATTAAATTGAATATTTTAGCCAATTCATTTACAAAAGCAATATTTATATCACGCTGTGAATTTTCTATAACCTTAGCTGCTTCTGCTACTTTTATAGAAGGTGCTAAATGTGTACCTGCTGTAATAACAGATTTATATAGAGAATCAACTTTTAAACCAATCTCTGGAGTCGAACCTGAAGTTACTTTTAGTATTTTTTCAACTGTATGTTCTTTATCTCCAGGATTTATTCTTTCAGGAGAATAACCTGCATAAAAGTCTTCATTAAATTTTAATCCTGATATTTTTTCTAAAACAGGAACGCATTGTTCTTCTGTTACGCCTGGATAAACCGTTGATTCGTAAATAACGATATCTCCTTTTTTTAATATTTTACCTACTGATTCACTTGATTTATACAAAGGAGTTAAATCAGGACGATTATTTTTATCTACCGGAGTAGGAACAGTTATTATAAAATAATTACAATCTGCTATATCATTCAAAGAAGTTGTACAAAATAATCCAACGTTAGAATTGGGATTATTAACTAAAACTTTTTGCAAAGTAGCATCATCTACTTCTAATGTTGTATCTGTACCTGATTTTAAAGAATTAACTCTAGATTCATTTATATCAAAGCCTATAACGGAATATTTTGTAGCAAATAATCTAGCCAAAGGCAAACCAACATAACCTAAACCAATAACAGCTATTTTTATATTTTCGTCCAATTTGTACTCTTTTTTATCTATTTCAGTCATAACAATTCACGGCTTCGCCCTTCTGAGTCACAAAGATTGGACACAGACACTCTAAAATCATTTTCGGCAAATATAACATATTAAGTCAATTTATTCAATACGGTTTCCCGTATTCCTAAAAAAACAACCAATTAAAAAACAATAATAAACAACAACCCTCTCTCAATCAGTTTATAAAAAAATACATTATAAAAAAAACAGACAATAAAATCTCTCTTTTTAGAAATTTCACCTTCTGTTTTAGTAGCAGTAGTTAACAGTATAACTATATTATTTGTATTTTATTTTAAGTACACAACCTAAAGATTCAAGTACTAATGTATAATAAGTATTAGATATTTCCTGAACTATAGCATCCTGATTACTAAATACTCCTGTTTCTAATTTTATACGATCTCCAACCTGAATTGAAGTTACAGAAATATCACTAATATTTGGAGCCTTAAGACTTGTTTTTATAATATGAATTTCTTCCTCTCGAACAATTGCTGGTTTTCCTAACCAAAACAAATATCGAACTAACCCTGAAATTTGAAAAACAGAATTTCGGTCAACATCTTCTAAATAAACAAAAACATAGGAATTAAAAAGAGGTACTTCAATTTTCTTTTTTCTATCTGACCATTCCTTAATCTGAGTAATTAATGGACAGTAACACTCTATTCCAATTTCATTAAGCCTTTCCGCTACCTTTTTCTCCCATTTGGGTTTCGTATAAACTACATACCAATTTTTCATCCTCTTTTATATTGAAATAAAAATCTTAAACAACCCTCCTCATTCATTCCATATTAAATTTTAATTCAATATTCTTCGAAATTAAGAACCTATTCCTTTATAAATAAATCCAATTGATTCAAGTTCTTTCACATTTAATATATTCCTTCCATCAAATAAAAATGCAGGCTTATGCATCGAATCATAAATTTTTTGCCAATCATAGGTTGTAAATTCATCCCATTCTGTAAGAATCGCAATTGCATGAGATCCTTTACAAGCTTCGTATGCATTATCAAATATCGCTAATGCTTTATTATTTTCTTCCACAGTTCTAGTTTCAAGATAATCCAAATCACTTAGCATTTTACTTCTTGAAACCTTTGGGTCATAAACAGAAATTTTGGCTTGTTCATTAATTAAATCATCTGCTACATAAATTGCAGCTGATTCACGAGTATCATTCGTATCTTTTTTGAAAGCCCAGCCTAAAAAAGTGATTTTTTTATCTGCAACAGTATTATATAATGTTTGAACGATTTTATTTGAAAATCTTCTTTTTTGATGATCATTCATTATAATTACTTGTTCCCAATAATCAGCTACTTCATTCAATGCATATGATTTTGCAATATAAACTAAATTCAAAATATCTTTTTGAAAACAAGAACCTCCAAAACCAACTGACGCTTTTAAAAATTTAGGACCAATTCTGCTGTCCATTCCAATTGCTTTTGCTACTTCATTTACATCTGCTCCTGTCTTTTCACACAATTCAGACATTGCATTTATAGAGGAAATACGCTGTGCCAAAAATGCATTTGCAGTTAGCTTAGATAATTCTGATGACCAAACATTAGTAGTCAGGATCTTATCCTTACTTACCCAATTTGCATAAACATCAACTAATGCATTTATTGCTTCTTCTCCTTCTGGAGTTGTATCACCACCTATTAAAATTCTATCTGGATTTAATAAATCTGAAACTGCTGTACCTTCAGCCAAAAATTCAGGATTTGATAAAATTTGAAATTGAACTCCATTTCCAGTATTATCTAAAATACTTTTTATAGCCTCAGCTGTACGCACTGGCAAAGTAGATTTTTCGACTACAATTTTATTTTGTTTTGCTACTTTGGCTATTTGTCTTGCACAAAGTTCAATATATTTTAAATCAGCAGCCATACCTTTTCCTTTTCCATAGGTTTTAGTTGGCGTATTTACAGATATAAAAATTACCTGAGCTTCATCTATCGCTTTTTCTACTTCTGTAGAAAAGAAAAGATTTCTTCCTCTCGCTTCAGCTACTATTTGAGAAAGTCCCGGTTCATAAATCGGGATATTATCTGTATTTGGATCATTCCAATCTTTAATTCTTTGTTCGTTCAAATCGACAACAGTGACTTGAATATGTGGACATTTTTGAGCAATTACTGCCATTGTTGGACCTCCAACATAACCTGCACCAATGCAACAAATTTTTGTAATTTTCATCTATTTTCTATTATCTTGAACTTTATTTTATTTCAAATTATTCCAGTACCAATTCACAGCTTCTTTTAAACCTTCTTGCAAAGAATATTTTGGATCATAACCCAATACGGCTTTTGCCTTTTCAATACTTGCTAATGAATGAGGAATATCTCCGGCTCTATTTGCTCCATAAATAATTTTTACATCAGCTATTTTAGCATCAAATTCAGCTAAATATTGTTTTAAATACCTTACCAAATCATTTAGTGTATTTCGATCACCAAATGCTGTATTGTAAACTGTATTAATTGCTTCTGGATTTTGACTTAACATTGCCAATTCATTCATTTGAATTACATTATCTATATAAGTAAAATCGCGGGAATAATTTCCGTCACCATTAATTACCGGACTTTCATACTTCATTAACTGTAAAACAAACTTAGGAATCACGGCTGCATAAGCTCCATTAGGATCTTGTTTTCTTCCAAAAACATTAAAATAACGCAATCCTATAGTTTCTAATCCGTAAGTTTTGCTAAAGATCTCGGCATATAATTCGTTTACATATTTTGTAATAGCGTATGGAGATAATGGTTTCCCAATTACATCTTCTACTTTTGGTAATCCCTCAGAATCTCCGTATGTAGAAGAACTTGCAGCATATATAAAACGTTTTACTTTTGCATCGCGAGCGGCAACCAACATATTTAAAAAACCAGAAACATTAACATCATTTGTTGTAATTGGATCATTTATAGATCTTGGAACTGAACCTAAAGCGGCTTGATGCAAAACATAATCAACTCCCTCTACAGCTAAAATACAATCTGCAATATTTCGAATATCACCTTCAATTAATTTAAAGTCCGGATTTTCTATAAAAGCTTTTAAATTATGGCGATGACCTGTTGCAAAATTATCCAGACAAACAACCTTATGTCCTAATCCTAAAAAATATTCAGATAAATTAGAACCAATAAAGCCTGCTCCGCCAGTAATTAAAATTGTATTTTGAATTGATTTTTGCATTATTTCAAATTATTATTTTTTGAATTTATTCAAAATTGTCTTCCATAAACCTGGTTTTTCTTCTTCTTCATGATACCCATTCGCATAAGCTCCGTAACCGTATCCATACCCATAAGCCGTACCATATTTTGCTTTATTCTCATAACCATTCAAAACAATACTTGCATTTGTAAGTTCACCTCGTTTTATTCTGGTATTCAATAAAGTTATCATATCCTTTTTCGTATAATTCTGTCTTACAATATAAAGAGTAACATCAGCATACTGTGCTAATTCTAATGCATCTGAGACTAACCCAACCGGAGGTGTATCAAGAACAATATAATCGTATTTTTGTTTTAATTCGATAATTAATTCCTTCATTGCATCACTTAAAATCAACTCTGAAGGGTTTGGAGGTATTGGTCCAGATAATATAACGTCAAGATTTGGAATTTGTGTTGAGTTTGTAATCTCTGCTAAACTATTTTGTTTAATTAAATAATTAACAACTCCAATCTGGTTTTTCAAGCTAAATTCATCTGCCAGTCTTGGTTTTCTTAAATCTAAACCTATGATTACAGTTTTCTTTTCGCTCAAAGCAAAAACCGTAGCAATATTTATGGAACAAAATGTTTTTCCTTCACCACTTATAGAAGAAGTAATCATTAAAGTTTTAGAACCACTTACCTGCTGTTTTTTATACAAAAACTGCAACGAAGATCGAATCGTTCTAAATGCTTCAGAAAGTGCCGATTTTGGCTTATCAAACACTGCTAAATTCAAAGAATTTTTATTAATCCCAACTACACCAATTAAAGGAATTTGAGTTAATTTACTAATATCTTCTGTATTTTGAATCGAATTATTAATAAATAAAAATCCAAAAATAATTAACAAAGGCACTAATATCCCTATAAATAAAGCTAGTATATAATTTACCGAAGTTTTAGGCCCTAATAATCCTCCTCCAATATCTTTTGCAGGATCAATAAAATGAATATCTGATAAATTAGAAGCTTTTACGATTTCTGCTTCATTTCTTTTTTTGAGAAATTCGGTATAAATATTATCGCTTAAGTCATATTTTCTTTGAATTTTCAATAACTCTTGCTGCTCTTCAGGAAGTCTCTTAACAGTACTTTCTGCCTGACCTATTTTAGCATTTACAATCGACAAATCATACATTAATGATGAT
The DNA here is from genome assembly GCF_001422725.1 of Flavobacterium sp. Leaf82. Classification (GTDB taxonomy): domain Bacteria; phylum Bacteroidota; class Bacteroidia; order Flavobacteriales; family Flavobacteriaceae; genus Flavobacterium. The sequence goes on from NZ_LMMA01000003.1 coordinate 24,096, forward strand.
TTTGCAGATGCAATATTTTCTAACAGAACACTTTTTACAGCTTGCATTTGATTGTCAAAGTCTTTAAAAATCTTATCACTTTTTACTGCATAAGCCATTTCTGATCTTTGAGTAGAAAGCGAAATAAGCTTTGACACATTTACTACAACATTTGGATCATCTATTCCTGCAACTGATGGCGCTGGTAATCGTGAATAATCAACGCTATTATTTAAATATGATTTTAAAGAATTATAATAAGCAATTTTTCTTGTTACTTCATCTTTCTTAACATCAAAATCCATTATCTTATCAGAGAATTTAGCACCTCCGCCTTCGATCTCATAAATGTTTTTATCTTTTCTAAATGATTTTAGCTCGCTACCTGTTTCTTTTAATTGTGACTCCATTGCAACAAGAGTGCTATCAATAAATCTAATGGTATTGGTTGCAAACTGATTTTTTCCGTCAAGTTGAATTTTTATCAACATTTTTACTGTAGAGTTCAAATAATCTACCATTCTGGCTTTATTTGTCCCTTGCATTCCTAAAGTTAGTATTGACCCACCTTTATCATCAGAACTTACAGCTATGCCTCTATATCCTGAAACTGTACCATCAAAATCATTGAATTTTACGAAATATTCATTCCCTGTATATAAACCAGGATTATCATTTATTTGTAGTTTCCAATTAAGAAAAGGCAATGAAACTTGCTCTCCAACTTTGTATTTTTTCACAAACAATTCTGTAGGCTGAACCGCAGTATTACTATATGAATTATTAGAATATGTAATTAACGAAACTGAATTAGTTTCGAAAGGAATTCGAATCTGGTATTCATTTTCACTCACAAATTTAATCCCAATTAACCTGTTTGCAAGTTGCCCTTTTGATTTATCAATATTTACATAAAAAGGAACAGCCCCATATGCATCAGTTAAATTATATTTACCTTGTACCAGATAATCAATATAAAATTGCAATTTACTAACAACTAATTCATTATGAGATCTAGATTGCAATACTGTAGAGATGCCGTTTACCTGATCTGAACTTCCTCCCCAATTAAAAACCAAACTAGTATTTGATGTAAAGAAAGGATTGCTTTCTTCCTTAATAGAAATCAATGTTTGCATTCCGTAAATTTTCTCTTTACGGATATTAATTTGGTAAGCAACTGTAAAGGCAATTATCAAACTGGCTAAAAACCATTTCCAATAACTTAAAACTTTCATTAAGAAACCTTTAAAATCAAAATTTGAATGATTCTCAAAAATGGAAAAATCTTTTATATCTAACATTTTTTGAATTTAGTTTTAGTTTTTAAGCAACAAAAAAACTGTGGTAGCCAATGACAAAACGGTAACAATTGTAGCAATAGATTCTATACCGGTTTTTCCTGTTCCCCAAGTTTTTTGTTTAAGTGGTTTTACATAAACATAATCATTAGGCTGTAAATAGTAATAAGGTGATTTCATTACATTAACATCAGTTAAATCTATATCATTCATTTGTACACCAGTTGGTGTTTGGCGAATTACGGTTACTGATTTTCTATTTCCGGTAATTGTTATATCTCCAGCATTTGCAATAGCTTCCATTATATTTACGTGCTCCTGGTAAAGTGTTTTTGTCCCTGTACTTCCTACTTCACCATTTATAGTATATTTAAAACCTGCTAATTTTACTGTCACAAAAATATTAGCCTCACTTTTAAAATATTCTTCGAGCAGTTTTTTTTCAATTATAATTCGAACTTCTTCGACAGTATATCCGATGACATTAATTTCACCTAAAATTGGCATTCTAATATTTCCATGATCGTCAACTGTAAATCCGTTAAAATACAAACCCGACTCAGATTTTCCAGCTCCGGACGAATTTTCTGTTGTATTAAAAATGGATACTAACTTAGAATCAATAGCTTTTATATCAACACTCAAAACATCATTTACTTGTAATCTATAAGGTTTTGACTCAACAGCAGAAACTGTGTTTTGTTCTCCTGAATTATTTTTATCTTGTAAATACACAAGATCTTTCACAGGAATGCAAGAGGTAAATAACACACTAATTAATAGCAGTATATAAAAGCAGTTTTTTGTCATTATTAAAATTTTATCGCAAATATAGCTTTTCCTTTAATCTTCAGAAAATCTAAGTTTTATTTGGGGTTTATTTAATTGTTTTTGAAAGTTTTTTCGAACGGAACCCGATGTAAAATACTTCTGCCAAGTGTAATTTCGTCTGCATATTCTAATTCATCACCTACAGATATACCTCTGGCGATGGTAGAAATCACAATATCTGATTCGGCAATTTGTTTATAGATATAAAAATTAGTTGTATCGCCTTCCATTGTAGAACTTAATGCAAAAATAATTTCTATAACTTTTCCCGATTTCACTTTTTCGACTAAACTTGAAATATTTAATTGACTTGGTCCCACACCTTCTATTGGAGAAATTTTTCCACCTAAAACATGATAAATACCTTTATATTGTCCAGTATTTTCAATAGCCATTACATCGCGAATATCTTCGACAACACAAATGGTTTGATGATTTCTGGTTAGGTTAGCACAAATTTCACAAACTTTTGTATCTGAAATATTATGACAACTTTCGCAAAACTTAATATCTTCCCGCATCTTCAATAATGCCTGAGATAAAAAACCTGTTTGTTCCTTAGGTTGTTTTAATAAATGAAGCACCAATCGTAATGCCGTGCGCTTACCAATTCCTGGTAATTGCGACATTTCGTTGACTGCCTTTTCTATTAGTTTTGATGAAAATTCCATGACGACAAAAGTAATACTTTTAATGGTTTAGTAGACTTGGGGGCAACTAAATTCAGTATTGTATCGAATACTAATTATAACTACGTAAAGATCTTTGTAGCCCAGATAGAAACGATATCCTTTTTCTGGCTTCTTTAGCCAGAAAAAGATATAGTGAATAGCTGGAAAAAGCTCCTAAAAATTTAATATTGATTAGTTGCCAATAATACCAAAGTACAAGCAACTTCTGCTTTTATATTATTCAATTCTAATAATTGATATAATTCAGGATTTTCTGTACCCGGATTAAAAACAACTCTCTTTGGTTGAGCTTCTATTATATAATTATAATAATCACGTTGACGAGAAGGATTTAAATACAAAGTAACAGTATCTATATTTTTAACCGGAATCGCTTTAGTATAGATTTTTACACCGGCAACTTCACCTGTATTTTGACCAATTGCTAAAACTGTATGCCCTTTATCAACTAACATATTTATGGCTTTAAAAGCGTAACGATCTGGTTTTGTGGTAGCACCCAGAACTAAAGTTTTTTTATTTTTCATCATTTTTAAATATGTTACAAAAGTAATCAAAAAGAACGAGCTTAGTTTAAGTTATTGTTTTAGAAATAAAAACAATATCCTAACAAGAATTTGCTTTCAGGTATCAAAAAATAACTATTTTTACCTTACTAACCAAAACAACATGGATTTATTCATTTATTTATTCGCCGCTCTTTTCTCAGTCCTGAATCCAATTGGCACTGTTCCAATTTTCGTTGGACTCACGCAACATGATTCTCAGGAGGAGCGTTCCAGAATTTCACTCTGGACTGCTATAAACGTATTTATCATTTTAATAGTTTCTTTTTTTATTGGTCAATATGTTCTAAGTTTTTTTGGAATTAGCATTGACGCTCTTAGAATTGCAGGCGGAATTGTAATTGTAAACTCGGGATTCTCATTACTATCCGGAAAGATTAACAAAAAACGAGGAATCAATAAAAAAGTAGAAACCGATGCTCAACAACGTAACGACATTGCTCTTACTCCACTTGCAATACCTATGTTAGCAGGTCCCGGATCAATATCATTGTTAATAGCTTTTTATCAGGAACACCATGGAATGGAAGAAATCATTATATCGACTTTGGCAATTTTAGCTATTGCTATTGCAATTTTCGCCATTTTAAAGAGCGCTCATTACTTAGCCAGAATATTGGGAGCTTCGGGAATTGTAGCTATTTCAAGAATAGTTGGTTTTATAGTAATTTCTATCGGAATTCAATATATCGTAAGTTCGATTATTAATATTGTAAAAGGAAATTTGATGTAGATTTTCTTTACTTTGTCAAATCAAAAAAGGGGATAAAACATAAGTTTTATCCCCTTTTTATTATACTTTATAAAATTTTAGCTTCTTGGCAAAAACACTTCAGCCATCATACATCTGGCACTTCCACCTCCGCAAGCCTCAATTGTATCAAGACTTGAACTTAGTATTTCAGCATGATTTTCTAATTGAGCAATTTGTTTTGGAGTCAAACTTTGATGTGCAGAAGCACTCATAACTATATATTTCTTATCATTTGTTCCTCGAACTTCTAACATATTACCTGCGAAATTATTTACCTGCGCTTCAGTAATTAAGATAATTTCTTTTTTATCTGCTTTTAAGTTTTCAAGAACCATTTTACGCTCTTTTTTATCATCTATACAATCTGCACAAATAACAGCAAAAGTCTCGCCTAAACACATCATTACATTCGTATGATATATTAATTTGCGTTCTCCGTCTACAGTTTGAAAAGCTTCAAAAATAACTGGAGCATAATCAAAATCTTCACAGAACTCAATAAACAATTCTTCATCGGCACGAGGAGACAATGCACAATATGCTTTAGCATTTGCTCTGTCTAAAAGTAAACTTCCGGTTCCTTCAAGAAAAAAGCCATCTTCTTCTGCAGATGTATAATCCATTATATTATTAATCACAAAACCTTTATCTTCAAGAGTATCTAAAATATCTTCGCGACGCTCCTGACGACGATTTTCTGCAAACATAGGGTAAAGTGCTACATCTCCATTTTCATGAAAAGAAACCCAATTGTTCGGGAATATACTATCTGGCGTATCTGTTTCCAGATTATCATCGATAATAGTAACATCTACTCCAACTGCTCTTAACTTTTCTACAAAAACATCAAACTCTTGTTGTGCTTTTGCATTTACAGTACTTGGCAAAAGCCCGTCTAATACTTTTTGGTAGTAATTATTTACAGCCGTTTGCTCATTCATTCTGAAAGCAACTGGCCGAATCATTACAATTGCATTTGTCGTTTGTTTCATGTCTTATATATTTTTGTTTCAAGTTTCAAGTTTCAAGTTATCTGAACTTGCAACATGAAACCTGAATCTTATTTTTTAGTCTCTAATTAAAGGTAAAGTTGAACATCTTAATAAACCTTCTTGTTTGGCAATTTCAGCATAAGGAATTTCTTCAACTGTAAATCCGTTTGCGCGTAGCCAATTGTTTAGTCGTGTAAAGTTTTTTTCTGAAACTACCACATTTTGATCAATCGAAAATACGTTTGAAAACATATTATACATTTCATTTCTCTCAATGTGAAATAAATTTTCTATTCCAAATAGATTAACTAGATACAAATAATCAGCTTCTTCACGGAAACCTCTTTTATAAATAATTCCTTTATCTTTTCCAACAGGCTGAAAACAACAATCCAAATGCAAAGCATTATCACGAGCTTCTAATTTGGATTTAACCAAATCAAATTCTTTCACAATTTTATTCGGAAATAATTCTTTGATAAAATTAACTCCATGCATATTTGTTCTTGCAGTAATATAATCTTTGTAGTCACTTCCTTTATAAGTTCCAATAAAGATATGCTCGTTCCAAAGCATAACATCACCACCTTCTATATGAACTTCCTCTGGTGGACGAACAACTTTTAACGGATTTATTTGATCAATTACATATTGAATTGCATCTAACTCACGTTCTCTATCCGGAAGAATATTTGATTTTACAAATGTATCATCTATCACAAAACCAATATCTCTTGCAAAAATCTGATTATAATTCTCTATCATTTCTGGACGATAAACCTTTACATCATATTTTTGAAAAACAGCATTAAAAGCATCCATTTCAGCAACCATATCTTTTTCTAATGGATAAGTTCCTGCCTTAATATGTTCCAATGATTTAGGATCATAGGCTTCATCTAAAGATGGAGTCGGCCCATTATGAACAGCAGAACCTAAGACCACAGCCCGTAGTCTCGACGTTTCGTTCTTTATATTTAATTGCAACATAACTTTATTATATTTTGGCCAAAGATAAAAAAAGCTTCACAGTTAAGTGAAGCTTTAAAATATTTTTATTTGTTCGACTTAAAGTCTCTCAGCGGATGCCCAGTGTAAATTTGTCTTGGTCTGCCAATTGGTTCTTTATTTTCACGCATTTCTTTCCATTGTGCGATCCAACCCGGTAATCTTCCAATAGCAAACATTACTGTAAACATATCAGTAGGAATTCCTAATGCTCTGTATATAATTCCAGAATAGAAATCTACGTTAGGGTATAAGTTTCTTGATTTGAAGTACTCATCTTCTAAAGCTGCCGTTTCTAACTTTTTAGCAATTTCTAAAATAGGATCTTCAACTCCTAAAGTTTCTAATACTTCTTTAGCTGCTTTTTTAATAATTCTAGCTCTAGGATCAAAGTTTTTATATACTCTGTGACCAAATCCCATTAAACGGAAAGGATCATTTTTATCTTTTGCTTTCGCCAAAAATTTATCTGTATCTCCACCATCTTTATTGATTTCTTCCAGCATTTCAAGAACAGCTTGATTTGCACCACCATGAAGTGGACCCCAAAGAGCAGAAACTCCAGCAGAAATAGAAGCAAATAAACCAGCATGAGATGAACCAACCATTCTAACAGTAGATGTAGAACAATTTTGTTCATGGTCTGCATGAAGAATAAACAATTTATCTAATGCATTGATAACAACAGGATTTGCTGCATAAGGACCTGTAGGCAATTTAAACATTAACTGCATAAAATTATCTACATAACCTGTTGTGTTATCATAATAATTTAATGGATAACCCATAGTTTTTCTATAAGTCCAAGTAGCAATTACAAGAAATTTACCCATTGTCTTGCAAATGGCCTCATACATTTCTTTTTCATTATCTACATTGACTGCTTTTGGATTGAATGCTGTTAAAGCACTTGTCAAAGCAGACAAAACACCCATTGGATGAGCTGTTTTTGGAAAACCATCAATGATATTTTTCATTTCTTCGTTAACCAAAGTATGTTTTTTAATACCATTTTCAAATTGCTCTAATTCTTTAGCTGTTGGTAATTCACCAAAAATCAAAAGATAAGATACTTCTAAGAAACTAGCTTTTTCAGCAAGATCTTCTATCGAGTATCCTCTGTAACGCAAAATTCCTAATTCTCCATCTAAGAAAGTGATTTCACTCTTACAAGAACCAGAATTTTTGTATCCCGGATCAAGAGTAATTATACCAGTTAAATCACGTAATTTGTTAATATCGATAGCTGATTCATTTTCACTCCCTGTAATTACTGGAAGTTCAATTTTTTGACCATCTACTTCTAATGTAGCTATTTTTGACATAATATATCGGAAATAAATCTTTAAAATAATAATTTATCAAATCTAATGAATTTAAGACTAATTAAAAAAAGAATCCTGCTATGAATTTGTTAAAACTCCAAAAAAAAACCATCCGCCTAAACGAATGGTTTAAATTTAAGACATAAGTCTTATATATTATTTAATCTTAAAAGCGTTTAATCCAGGAAAATAAGCATTACTTCCTAACTCTTCTTCGATTCTTAACAATTGATTGTATTTTGCCATACGATCAGAACGAGAAGCAGAACCAGTTTTAATTTGACCACAGTTTAAAGCTACAGCTAAATCAGCAATTGTATTATCTTCAGTTTCTCCTGAACGGTGAGACATTACTGAAGTATATCCAGCATTTTTAGCCATATTTACAGCTGCAATAGTCTCAGTTAAAGTACCAATTTGGTTAACTTTTACTAAAATTGAATTAGCAATTCCTTTTTCGATTCCAGTAGACAAACGCTCAACATTAGTAACGAACAAATCATCTCCTACTAACTGAACTTTATGTCCAATTTTTTCAGTCAAATATTTCCATCCGTCCCAGTCATCCTCGTACATACCATCTTCGATAGAAATAATTGGATATTTAGCAGCAAGTTCAGCTAAATAATCTGCTTGCTCTTCAGATGTTCTGATTTTTCCAGTTTCTCCTTCAAATTTAGTATAATCGTATTTACCGTTTACATAAAATTCAGAAGCAGCACAATCAAGAGCGATCACGATTTCGTCACCAAAAGTATATCCTGCTTTTTCAACAGCTAATTTAATAGTATCTAAAGCATCTTCAGTACCACCAGCCAAGTTTGGAGCAAAACCACCCTCGTCACCAACAGCAGTACTTAAACCTCTGTCGTGTAATACTTTTTTCAAACTGTGAAAAATTTCAGTTCCCATTTGCATAGCATGTGAAAATGAAGTTGCTTTTACAGGGAAAATCATAAACTCTTGAAATGCGATAGGAGCATCTGAGTGAGAACCTCCGTTAATGATATTCATCATTGGCACAGGTAATGTATTAGCAGAAACACCACCAACATATCTGTATAAAGGCAAACCAAGTTCGTTAGCAGCAGCTTTTGCAGCAGCTAAAGAAACTCCTAAAATAGCATTAGCTCCTAATTTAGATTTATTTGGCGTGCCATCTAAATCAATCATTAATTGATCAATCGTGTTTTGTTCGAAAACAGAAGTTCCAACTAATTCCTCAGCAATAACAGTATTTACATTGTTCACTGCATTCAAAACTCCTTTTCCTAAGAAAGCTTTTCCTCCGTCACGTAATTCAACAGCTTCATGTTCTCCAGTTGATGCTCCAGAAGGAACAGCAGCTCTACCTAAAACTCCATTCTCAGTAATTACATCAACTTCAATAGTAGGATTACCTCTGGAATCAAAAATTTGTCTTGCGTGAACTTTTATTATAATACTCATTATTTTTGTTTTTTATTAATAAATTATAAATATTTTTCGAAATTATAAAAATATTTAATATTAAATACCACATCTAACAATTAAATACCTTTATTTTATTAACTACATCGTTTTAGCAGAAGCCGCTTTTATATTCTCAACAAACTGATCGAATAAATAAGACGAATCATGTGGCCCAGGACTAGCTTCAGGATGATATTGTACAGAAAAACAATTCTTATTTTTCATACGCATACCTGCAACAGTTTCGTCATTTAAATGCAAATGTGTAATCTCTAAATCAGGATGATTATCTAACGCTTCTTTATTAACTGCAAAACCGTGATTTTGTGAAGTAATCTCCCCTTTTCCTGTAATGAGGTTTTTTACCGGGTGATTTATACCTCTGTGCCCATTAAACATTTTATAAGTCTGAACACCATTTGCTAAAGCAATAACCTGATGCCCTAAACAAATCCCGAATAAAGGATTATCATTAGCTAAAATTTCTTTTGCTACTTCAATTGCTCCAAAAAGCGGATCTGGATCTCCAGGACCATTTGACAAGAAATATCCATCTGGATTAAACTCAGCCAAATCTTTATATGTTGAATTATAAGGAAAGACTTTAATATAACAATCTCTCTTTGCAAGGTTTCTTAAGATATTCTTTTTGATACCAAGGTCCAAGGCCGAAATTTTGTAAGTCGCATTATCATCTCCAAAAAAATAAGGTTCAGTAGTTGAAACTTTTGACGCCAACTCTAAACCTTCCATGTTTGGCACATTAGCCAATTCTTTTTTCAAATCTTCAATCGAAGTACCATCTGTACAAATAACAGCATTCATCGCACCATTATCACGAATATAGCTTACTAGCGCTCTGGTATCAACATCAGAAATACAGATTAGATTCTGTTTAATAAAATAATCTTCTAAACTTCCTGAAGAATCTTCTCTCGAATAATTAAAACTAAAGTTTTTACAAACTAATCCTGAAATTTTGATGCTATCAGATTCTATTTCTAAATCGTTAACACCATAATTTCCAATATGAGGATTAGTAGCCACCATAATTTGACCAAAATAAGAAGGATCTGTAAAAATCTCCTGATATCCTGTCATTCCAGTATTAAAACAAACTTCACCGAAAGTTTTACCGCTGATTCCGATAGATTTTCCGTGAAAAATAGTTCCATCACTTAGTAATAAAATGGCGCTTTGTCGTGTAGTGTATTTCATTATTTAATTTGTATTGTTTTCTTTTTAATTGTTTCATGAAATTTGCAATGCTCATTTCATTTGTAATTAGATATTTTGCAAATTTACTTCTTTAAAAGAGTGCTTCCAAGATTTTTTAAAAATTTCATTCATAAAATTAAAACCTAAGTTTTAAAATAAGTTACATTTCAAACTATTTTAAAAAAAAATCCAAAAAAAAAGGATAAACTAAAAATTAGCTTATCCTTGATTTCTATAGAATCATTACTTTCATAATTATTCAGAAGCTTCAGTAGTCGATTCTGATTCAGCAGCAGGAGCTTCTGGAGTAGTCCCCTCAGCTTCTTTCTTTGCTTTACCACCACGACGGCTTTTAGCTTTTTTAACTTCTTTTTTACCACCATTGTAAAGTTCATTGAAATCTACAAGTTCGATCATTGCCATATCAGCATTATCTCCCAAACGATTTCCAACTTTAATGATACGAGTGTATCCACCTGGACGGTCTCCAACTTTAGCAGCTACGTCTCTGAATAAATCAGTTACCGCATATTTACTACGTAAGTAAGCAAAAACAATACGACGGTTGTGAGTCGTATCTTCTTTTGATTTTGTGATTAAAGGCTCAACGAATTGTTTAAGCGCTTTAGCTTTAGCAACAGTAGTGTTAATACGTTTGTGCTCAATAAGAGAACAAGCCATATTAGCTAACATAGCTTTTCTATGTCCAGTCTGTCTGCTTAAGTGATTGAATTTTTTTCCGTGTCTCATTGCTATTTTAAATTTAATCCGCCAAGGCGGATTGAATTATTCTTTATCTAATTTGTATTTAGCTAAATCCATTCCGAAAGTTAAATTCTTAACAGCTACAAGTTCATCTAGCTCAGTTAAAGATTTTTTACCAAAATTACGGAATTTCATTAGGTCATTTTTATTGAACGATACTAAATCACCAAGTGTATCAACTTCAGCCGCTTTCAAGCAATTTAATGCTCTCACAGATAAATCCATATCAACAAGCTTAGTTTTAAGCAATTGTCTCATATGCAATGACTCTTCATCATACGATTCTGTTTGTGCAATTTCGTCAGCCTCGAGTGTAATTCTTTCGTCAGAAAATAACATGAAGTGGTGAATTAAAACTTTAGCAGCTTCAGTAAGAGCATCTTTTGGATTAATAGATCCATCAGTTTTGATTTCAAAAACTAATTTCTCGTAATCTGTTTTTTGCTCAACACGGAAGTTTTCAATTGCGTATTTTACATTTTTTACCGGAGTAAAAATAGAATCTGTAAAAATAGTACCAATCGCAGCGTTCTGTTTTTTGTTCTCCTCAGCAGGAACATATCCTCTACCTTTTTCGATTGTTAAATCGAAGTTCAATTTGATTTTAGAATCTAAATTACAGATAACAAGGTCTGGATTCAAAACTTGGAAACCTGAAATAAATTTTTGAAAATCACCTGCTGTTAGTTGATCTTTACCAGAAACAGAAATTGTAACTGCTTCATTATCGATATCTTCAATTTGACGTTTAAAACGTACTTGTTTTAGATTAAGAATAATTTCGGTAACATCTTCAACAACACCTGAAATAGTAGAAAACTCATGATCTACACCTTCGATACGAACAGATGTAATTGCATAACCTTCTAATGCTGAAAGCAAAACTCTTCTAAGTGCATTACCAACTGTCAATCCATAACCAGGTTCTAAAGGTCTAAATTCGAATTTACCTTCAAAATCGGTTGAATCGATCATGATAACTTTATCGGGCTTTTGAAAATTAAATATTGCCATAAATTTCGACTAAGTCAATTATTATTTGTTGTACAACTCTACGATTAATTGTTCTTTAATGTTTTCTGGAATTTGAAGTCTTGCAGGTACAGAAACGAAAGTTCCTTCTTTAAGATCATTGTTCCAAGTAATCCATTCATAAACATGACTTGAATTTGATAAAGAACGTTCGATAGCTTCTAAAGATTTAGATTTTTCACGAACTGCAACTTTATCACCAGGCTTAAGGTGGTAAGAAGCGATATTTACAACTTCACCATTTACAGTAACGTGTCTGTGAGAAACTAATTGTCTAGCACCTCTTCTAGAAGGAGCGATACCCATTCTAAAAACAACGTTATCTAATCTTGCTTCACATAATTGTAAAAGAACTTCACCAGTAACACCTTTAGTAGCTGATGCTTTTTTGAATAAATTTCTGAATTGTTTTTCTAAAATTCCGTAAGAATATTTAGCTTTTTGCTTTTCCATTAACTGAACAGCGTACTCAGATTTTTTTCCTCTTTTTTTAGCCATCCCGTGTTGTCCAGGTGGGTAATTTCTTTTTTCGAAAGATTTGTCATCTCCGAAGATTGCTTCGCCAAATTTACGAGCAATTCTAGTTTTTGGACCAGTATATCTTGCCATTTCTAAAAAATTAAATTTAAGGTAGAGATTATGAATTCAGGTCAAATCCTTCGATAATCTATATTCTACCTTGTTTATACTATAAATAAATAAAATTAAACTCTACGTCTTTTTGGAGGACGACATCCGTTGTGAGGCATTGGAGTAACATCGATAATCTCTGTAACTTCAATTCCACCGTTATGAATAGAACGAATAGCAGACTCACGTCCGTTTCCTGGTCCTTTTACATAAACTTTCACTTTTTTAAGTCCAGCCTCAAGAGCTACTTTACTACAATCTTCTGCTGCCATTTGGGCTGCGTATGGAGTATTCTTTTTAGAACCTCTGAAACCCATTTTACCAGCTGAAGACCAAGAAATAACTTCACCTTTTTTGTTTGTCAAAGAAATGATGATGTTATTGAAGGTAGCAGAAATATGAGCTTCTCCCGTTGATTCAACGATAACTTTACGTTTTTTTGCAGTTGCTTTAGCCATATTACTTATTATTTAGTTGCTTTTTTCTTGTTAGCAACAGTTTTTCTTTTACCTTTTCTTGTTCTAGAGTTGTTTTTAGTTCTTTGTCCTCTTAACGGAAGACCAGATCTATGACGAATACCTCTGTAACAACCAATATCCATCAAACGTTTGATGTTTAAAGAAACTTCAGAACGTAATTCTCCTTCAATTTTGAATGCTCCAACAGCCTCACGAATTGCTCCGATCTCGTCATCATTCCAATCTTGAACTTTTTTGTCTTGGCTAACTTGAGCTTTTTCTAAAATCTCAATAGCTCTACTTCTTCCTAATCCAAAGATATAGGTAAGTGCTATAACACCTCTTTTATTTTTTGGGATATCTACCCCTGCTATTCTTGCCATAATTATCCTTGTCTTTGTTTAAATCTAGGATTCTTTTTGTTTATTACGTACAATCTCCCTTTTCTACGCACAATGATGCACTCGGGACTTCTCTTTTTTACTGATGCTCTAACTTTCATAGTGAATATCCTTTAATATCGATAAGTAATTCTTGCTTTTGACAAATCATAAGGACTCATTTCTAGTTTCACTTTATCACCAGGTAATAATTTGATGTAATGCATACGCATTTTACCAGAAATATGAGCAATTACAATATGTCCATTTTCTAACTCTACACGGAACATCGCATTTGATAATGCTTCAATGATTGATCCGTCTTGTTCTATTGCTGATTGTTTTGCCATATAAAAATTAAGCTACTGCTTTTCTATTTTTACCAGTCTTCATTAAACCATCATAATGTTTGTTTAACAAGTATGAATTGATTTGCTGAATAGTATCTATTGCAACTCCAACCATAATTATTAATGAGGTACCTCCAAAAAACATTGCCCAAGATTGTTGTACATCCATAATACTTACAACAATAGCTGGGAACACAGCAATCAAAGCAAGGAATAAAGATCCTGGGAAAGTTATTAAAGACATCACTTTATCAAGGAAGTCTGAAGTTTCAGCCCCTGGACGAACGCCAGGAATAAAACCACCACTTCTTTTTAAATCATCGGCCATTTTGTTAGTAGGCACAGTGATCGCAGTATAAAAGAATGTAAATACAATAATTAAAGTTGCAAAAACAAAATTATACCAAAAACCAAAGATATTACTAAATGCACCAACAATAGATTGTGATGTGTCTGATTTAGACAATCCAGCTACAGCTGCAGGTATAAACATAATTGCCTGAGCAAAGATAATTGGCATAACCCCAGAAGCATTAAGCTTTAGAGGAATCCATTGTCTATTACCACCTGCCAAATCTTGCTCGTAATCCCCACTTGTTGTACGACGAGCATACTGAACAGGAATTCTACGTACTGCCATTGTAAGCAATACACAAGAAATGATTACTAATAACCACACAATAATTTCAATAACTAACAACATTGGACCTCCATTGTTATTGGTAACTCTGGTTGTAAATTCTTGTATAAAAGCTTGTGGTAAACGAGCTAAGATACCAACCATAATCAATAATGAAATTCCATTTCCAATACCTTTATCCGTAATTTTTTCTCCAAGCCACATGGCAAAAATTGTACCAGTAACTAAGATAATAACAGAAGAGAACAAAAATTCAGGTGAATTAAAGCCTAGTAAGAATGCACTTCCAGGTAACGTTCTGTATAAATTATAGATATAAGTTGGACCTTGAACCAGTGTAATAGCTATAGTCAACCAACGAGTGATTTGATTAATCTTTTTTCTACCACTCTCTCCATCGTTTTGAAGTTTTTGTAAATAAGGAATAGCAATTCCCATTAACTGAACAACAATAGATGCAGAAATATAAGGCATAATTCCCAAAGCAAAAACTGAAGCTTTAGAGAAAGCACCTCCTGTAAACATGTCTAGGATTGATCCTAAACCATTTTTAGTTTGTCCCGCTAAACCTGTTAATTGAGTTGCGTCAATTCCAGGCAGCGTTACATGTGCACCAAAACGATATACTAAAAGCAATCCTAATGTAATTAAGATTCTATTTTTCAGTTCTTCGATTTTCCAAACATTACTTATTGATTCAATAAATTTCTTCATCTTAATAGATAAGTTATATAGTTACAGCTTCTCCTCCAGCAGCTTCAATAGCAGCTTTTGCAGTAGCAGTAAATTTGTGGGCAGTTACTTTTAATTTTGCTTTCAATTCTCCTCTACCTAAAATCTTAACGATTTCATTTTTGGTAGCTAGACGATTTGCTACGAAATCTGTCATAGAAACAGAATCAGTAATCACACCATTGTCTACTAATAATTGAAGCGTATCTAAATTAACACCTTCGTATTCTTTACGATTGATGTTTGTGAAACCAAACTTAGGCACACGTCTTTGAAGTGGCATTTGTCCTCCTTCAAAACCAATCTTTTTAGAATAACCAGAACGAGATTTTGCTCCTTTGTGACCTCTTGCAGAAGTACCACCTTTTCCTGAACCTTCTCCTCTACCTAATCTTTTATTTTGATTGTGTGTTGACCCTTCAGCTGGTTGTAAGTTACTTAAATTCATAACAGTATTTGTTATTTAGCTTCTTCGACAGAAACTAAGTGTTTAACTTTGTTTATCATCCCAAGGATGGCAGGATTTGAATCATGCTCTACAACTTGTCCCATTTTACGTAGACCTAAAGCTTCCAAACCTCTTTTTTGAGAAAGAGGGCAGTTGATTTTGCTTCTTACTTGTTTTACTAATAATTTAGCCATAATTTCCTTGAATTAACCTTTAAAAACTTTTTCTAAAGAAACACCTCTTTGTTTTGCAACAGTGTGAGCGCTTCTCATTTGTAATAAAGCATCAAAAGTTGCTTTCACTACGTTATGAGGATTTGATGATCCTTGAGATTTAGATAATACATCGTGAATACCTACTGACTCAAGAACTGAACGAACAGCTCCACCAGCAATAACTCCTGTACCATGAGAAGCAGGAATTAAGAATACACGTGCACCACCAAATTTACCTTTTTGTTCGTGAGGAACAGATTGTCCGTTCAAAGGAATTTTAACTAGATTTTTCTTAGCATCTTCTACCGCTTTCGCAATTGCTTCAGAAACGTCTTTAGATTTTCCTAATCCATGACCAACTACTCCGTTTTCATCACCTACAACTACAATAGCAGAAAAACCGAAAGCTCTACCACCTTTTGTAACTTTAGTAACACGATTAACACTTACCAGACGATCTTTAAGTTCAAGACCACTTGGTTTTACCAATTCTACATTTTTGTATTTAGACATAATATATTAGAATTTAAGTCCAGCCGCTCTTGCGCCTTCTGCTAATGATTTAATACGACCGTGATACAAATACCCACCTCTATCAAAAGTGATGGTTTCGATCCCAGCTTTTAACGCTTTCTCTGCAACTAGTTTTCCAACAGCAGCAGCGACTTCAACGTTAGTACCTTTTCCTATTTCTTTTTCTCTTGAAGATGCAGCTAAAATAGTAACTCCATTTACGTCATCAATAAGTTGAGCATAAATTTCTTTGTTACTTCTAAATACAGATAGTCTTGGGTTAGTAGCAGTACCACTAATCGATTTTCTAATTCTGAATCTAATTCTCTGTCTTCTATCAGATTTTGTTAATGACATAATCTTATTTTTTAAGCTGATTTACCTGCTTTTCTTCTTAATACTTCACCCACAAATTTAACACCTTTTCCTTTGTATGGCTCAGGCTTACGGAAACCTCTGATTTTCGCAGCAACCTGTCCTAAAAGTTGTTTGTCAAATGATGTTAATTTTACGATAGGGTTTTTACCTTTTTCAGATATTGTTTCTAAAACTACTTCTGGAGCAATTTCTAAAACAATATTGTGAGAATATCCAAGAGCTAAATCTAATTTTTGACCTTGGTTTGAAGCTCTATAACCAACTCCAACTAATTCAAGTTCTTTTGTAAAACCTTCAGATACACCGATAATCATGTTATTGATTAATGATCTGTATAATCCGTGTTTTGCTCTTTGGTCTTTATGATCAGACGATCTTTCTAATAAAACTTGATCGCCTTCAACTTTTACAGTAATGTCCGAAAACTCCTGAGTTAGTTGACCTTTTTTTCCTTTTACCGTAACGATACCGTCTTTAACTTCTACAGTTACTCCAGCAGCGATTACAATTGGACTTTTACCTATTCTTGACATCT
Source organism: Flavobacterium sp. Leaf82 (assembly GCF_001422725.1). GTDB lineage: Bacteria > Bacteroidota > Bacteroidia > Flavobacteriales > Flavobacteriaceae > Flavobacterium. The sequence continues at coordinate 41,290 of NZ_LMMA01000003.1, forward strand.
TATTTAGTCTTTAAAATTAGTATACGTAACAAATTACTTCACCACCTACATTTAATTGTTTCGCTTGTTTTCCAGTCATAAGACCTTTTGAAGTTGAAACAATTGCAATTCCTAATCCGTTAAGGATTCTTGGTAATTTGGCAGCACCTGCGTATTTACGTAAACCAGGTTTACTAATTCTTTGGATATCTTTAATTACAGGCTCTTTAGTATCTTTATCGTACTTCAAAGCAATTTTGATTGAACCCTGAACAGAGTTATCCTCAAATTTGTAACTCAAGATATAACCTTGATCAAATAAGATCTTAGTTATTTCTTTTTTTAGATTAGAAGCTGGAATTTCAACAACTTTGTGGTTTGCAGCCACAGCGTTACGAACTCTAGTCAAATAATCTGCAATAGGATCTGTATACATATGTATTTGATTGCGATTACGGTTTTCGGGAGACACTCGTCTCCCGAACCTTTAATCAATTAAAATTATTTTTTGGTTTGCAAAAGTAATAACTTTTTGCGAGATTACCAAGATGCCTTTTTAACTCCAGGAATTAATCCATTATTAGCCATCTCACGGAAAGTTACACGTGAAATACCAAATTGACGGATATAACCTCTTGGCCTACCTGTTAATTTACAACGATTGTGTAAACGAACTGGTGAAGCATTTTTAGGTAGTTTTTGTAAACCTTCAAAATCTCCAGCTTCTTTCAAAGCTTTTCTTTTCTCAGCGTACTTAGCTACCGTTTTCTCTCTTTTCACCTCACGGGCTTTCATTGATTCTTTAGCCATGTCTTAATTCTTTTTAAAAGGTAATCCTAATTCACTCAATAATGACTTTGCTTCCTTGTCTGTCTGAGCAGTAGTAACAAATGTAATATCCATTCCCGAAATTTTGTTTACTTTGTCAATATCAATTTCAGGGAAAATGATTTGCTCTAAAACTCCAAGATTGTAATTACCTCTTCCGTCAAAACCAGTAGCTTTGATACCACTAAAATCTCTAACGCGCGGTAAAGCAGAAGTAATAAGTCTATCTAAAAACTCATACATTCTCTCACCACGTAAAGTAACTTTTGCTCCAATAGGCATCCCTTTTCTCAATTTGAATGACGCAACGTCTTTCTTTGAAATTGTAGATACTGCTTTTTGTCCAGTGATCTTTGTTAACTCATCAACTGCATAGTCAATAAGTTTTTTATCAGATACAGCTGCACCAACTCCACGGCTCAAAACGATTTTTTCAAGTTTTGGAACTTGCATTACGTTTGTATATCCGAATTCCTCTTTAAGAGCAGAGATTACTCTACTCTTATATTCTTCTTTTAGTCTAGGTGTATATGCCATTACTATAGTACTTGATTAGATTTTTTTGAAAATCTTACTTTCTTATCTCCTTCTACTCTAATACCAACTCTAGTTGTTTCCTTAGTTTTAGGATCAATTAGTGAAATGTTAGATATTTGTATAGAAGCTTCTTTCTTAACGATACCACCTTGAGGGTTTTTAGCACTTGGTTTTGTATGTTTCGAAACCATGTTTACACCTTCAACTATCGCTTTGTTTTTCTCACGGTAAACACGTAAAACTTTACCTTCAGCACCTTTATGGTCTCCAGCAATAACTCTTACGATATCTCCTGTTTTTATTTTTAGCTTTATCATCTTAAAACGAATTAAAGCACTTCTGGTGCTAATGATACAATTTTCATGAATTGTTTTTCACGAAGTTCTCTTGCTACCGGACCAAAAACACGAGTTCCTCTCATTTCCCCTGCAGCGTTCAAAAGAACACATGCATTGTCATCGAAACGGATATAAGAACCATCAGCTCTTCTCACTTCTTTTTTGGTACGTACAACAACTGCAGTTGAAACAGCTCCTTTTTTAACGTTACCGTTAGGAGTTGCATCTTTAATAGATACTACAATCTTGTCACCAACAGAGGCATACCTTCTTTTGGTACCTCCTAAAACACGGATAGTTAAAACTTCTTTTGCTCCCGTGTTATCTGCTACTTTTAGTCTTGATTCCTGTTGTACCATAATTATTTAGCTCTTTCTAAGATTTCAACTAATCTCCAACATTTTGTTTTACTTAAAGGACGCGTTTCGCTAATTCTTACAGTATCTCCAATGTTACAGTCGTTTGTTTCGTCGTGTGCAACGTATTTCTTTGTTTTCAACACGAACTTACCGTATAATGGGTGTTTTACTTTTCTTACTTCAGCAATAACAATAGATTTATCCATTTTATTTGAAGTAACAACACCTATTCTTTCTTTTCTTAAATTTCTTTTTTCTTCCATCTTTCAGCAGAATACAATTATTGTAACTCTCTTTTAGTTAGCTCTGTAGCCAATCTTGCAACTGTTCTTCTTACACTTCTAATTTGAAGTGGATTCTCAATTGGAGAAATAGCGTGGGCCATTTTTAGGTCAGCATATATCTTCTTAGTTTGACTAAGTTTTTCTTGCAACTCCGCTGCAGAAAGATCTTTTATTTCTGATTGTTTCATAATATAATATAAATTATGCTTCGAAATCTCTAGCAACGACGAATTTAGTTTTTACTGGAAGCTTTTGAGCTGCAAGACGTAAAGCCTCTTTTGCAACTGATAAAGGAACTCCTCCAACTTCAAACATAATTCTTCCGGGTTTAACAACGGCAGCCCAATATTCAACGGCACCTTTACCTTTACCCATACGTACCTCAAGAGGCTTCTTAGTAATTGGTTTGTCTGGAAATATTTTGATCCATAATTGTCCTTCTCTCTTCATGAAACGAGTTGCAGCAATACGCGCAGCTTCGATTTGACGAGACGTTAAGAACATTCCATCTTCATGTACAGATTTAATACCAAACATTCCATTAGAAAGTTCATGCCCTCTTTGAGAGTTACCTTTCATTTTACCTTTTTGTACCTTACGGTATTTTGTTCTTTTAGGCTGTAACATTTTTCTTTAGTTTAAAAATTTACTTTCTTTTACGAGCGTCTGGTTTTCCACCTTTATTAAAGTTAGATTTACCTCTAGGGGCATCTCCACCTTTACCACCACCAGTTCCAGATTGTTTTTTATCCATTCCTGCAAGCGGAGAAAGATCTCTCTTTCCATAAACTTCACCTTTCATGATCCATACTTTGATACCCATTCTACCATACGTAGTATGAGCTTCAGCCAAAGCATAATCAATATCAGCTCTGAAAGTTGATAGAGGAATTCTACCTTCTTTGAAACCTTCTGAACGTGCCATCTCTGCACCATTCAAACGACCAGAAATCAAAACTTTGATACCTTCAGCGTTCATACGCATAGAAGCAGCAATAGCCATTTTGATTGCACGTCTGTAAGAAATACGGCTTTCGATTTGACGAGCGATGCTTGTCGCCACAAGATAAGCATCTAATTCAGGTCTTTTGATTTCAAAGATGTTGATTTGAACCTCTTTGTCAGTAACTTTCTTAAGTTCTTCTTTCAACTTGTCTACCTCTTGTCCACCTTTTCCGATAATGATACCAGGTCTAGCAGTAGTGATAGTAACGGTTACAAGTTTCAAAGTTCTCTCAATGATTACTTTAGATACACTAGCTTTTGATAAACGAGCGTGGATATACTTTCTGATTTTGTGATCTTCGGCAAGTTTATCACCGTAATCATTTCCACCATACCAGTTTGAGTCCCACCCCCTGATGATACCAAGTCTATTTCCAATTGGATTTGTCTTTTGTCCCATGCTGCTTAAGAATTGCTTTGTGTGTTATTGATAGCTCCAAGCACGATTGTTACGTGATTAGAACGTTTTCTTATTCTGTGTGCACGACCTTGTGGAGCTGGACGAAGTCTTTTTAACATCATTCCACCATCTACTCTGATCTCCTTAACAAATAATCCAGCTTCTTCTAAATTACCTTCACTATTTTTTTGCTCCCAGTTATTGATTGCAGATAATAATAGTTTCTCTAATTTTCTTGAAGCTTCTTTAGAACTAAATCTTAAGATGTTAAGTGCTCTTTCTACCTTCTGACCTCTTACCAAGTCCGCTACTAAGCGCATTTTTCTAGGTGAAGTAGGGCAGTTATTCAATTTTGCGAAAGCAATAGACTTATTAGCCTCTTTTCTCGCATCTGCTGTTTCTCTTTTACGAACTCCCATTGCTTCTTATTTTTTACCTTTATTTTTTGCTCCAGCATGACCTCTAAAAGATCTAGTTGGTGAAAATTCTCCTAATTTGTGACCTACCATGTTTTCTGTTACGTAAACTGGTACAAATTGACGACCGTTATGAACTGCGATAGTTTGTCCAACGAAATCTGGAGTAATCATAGAAGCTCTAGACCAAGTCTTTACTACACTATTTTTACCACTTTCTACGTTTTCCTGAACTTTCTTGTCTAACTTATAATGAACGAAAGGTCCTTTTTTTAATGAACGTGCCATATCTTATTATTTCTTTCTACGTTCTACGATATACTTGTTACTCGGGTTTTTCTTAGAACGAGTTCTATAACCTTTTGCTGGTATTCCATTTCTTGAACGTGGATGTCCACCAGAAGAACGTCCTTCTCCACCACCCATTGGGTGATCAACAGGGTTCATTGCAACAGGTCTTGTTCTAGGTCTTCTTCCTAACCATCTTGTTCTACCAGCTTTTCCTGATACAACTAATTGGTGGTCTGAATTAGAAACAGCTCCAATTGTAGCCGAACAAGTTAACAAGATCAATCTTGTTTCACCAGATGGCATTTTAATTGTAGCATATTTTCCATCTCTTGCCATTAATTGAGCAAATGTACCAGCTGAACGAGCGATTACCGCTCCTTGACCTGGACGTAACTCAATACAAGAGATTACAGTTCCTAAAGGAATTCTGCTTAAAGGCAATGTATTACCAATTTCAGGTTGAGATTCCGGACCAGAAACTAATTTCTGACCAACTTTCAATCCGTTTTGAGCAATTACATAAGTTTTCTCTCCATCAGCATAAGCTAATAAAGCGATAAATGCAGTACGATTTGGATCGTATTCGATTGATTTCACAGTAGCCGGAATTCCGTCTTTAGTTCTTTTGAAATCAATAATACGATATCTCTGCTTGTGACCACCACCCGTATAACGCATGGTCATCTTTCCTTGACTATTTCTACCTCCAGAGTTTTTTATCGGCGCTATCAAAGAGCGTTCCGGCTTATCAGTTGTAATGGCGTCATAACCATTCACAACTCTAAATCGCTGACCTGGGGTAATAGGTTTTAATTTTCTTACTGACATTTTTCTATCTTAGATATTGTTGTAAAAATCAATTGTTTCTCCTTCTTGTACTTGAACAATCGCTTTCTTAATTGCATTTGTCTTTCCACTGATCAAACCACTTTTAGTGTATTTTGTAGTTCTATCCGGCCTTACGTTCATCGTGTTAACTGAAACGATAGTTACTCCATAAGCAGCTTCAACAGCTTTCTTAATTTGAACTTTGTTTGCTTTTTTGTCAACAACGAATCCGAAGCGGTTTAAAACTTCACTTTCTTTGGTTACTTTTTCTGTTACTATAGGTCTAATTATGATGCTCATATTCCTATTATTTACTTAAATTTTCTTCAATTAACTCCAAAGAACCTTCTAAAAGCACTAAATTGTTAGTGTTTAAAATAGCGTAAGTGCTTAATTCTGAGCTAGTTACGACATTTGAAGCCTTTAAATTGCGTGACGACAAATATACATTTTTATTTGACTCTCCCAACACAAATAGAGATTTTTTATTATCTAACCCTAAAGCTTTCAAAACGTTAATGAAATTTTTAGTGTTTGGAGTTTCAAAACTAAAGTCCTCAAGAACGATAATATTTGACTCTTTTGCTTTGATTGAGAAAGCTGATTTTCTCGCCAATCTTTTCAAGCTTTTATTCAATTTGAATGAATAACTTCTTGGTCTTGGTCCAAAAATTGTTCCACCACCTTTAAACAATGGATTTTTAATACTTCCCGCACGAGCAGTACCTGTTCCTTTTTGTTTTTTAATCTTACGCGTACTTCCTGTCACTTCAGCTCTTTCTTTAGCTTTGTGAGTTCCTTGTCTTTGATTAGCAAGATATTGCTTCACATCAAGGTATACAGCGTGATTGTTTGGTTCAATTGCGAATACTGAATCAGAAAGTTGAACTTTTCTTCCAGTATCTTTTCCGTTGAAATCTAATACTTTTACTTCCATTACTTCTGAATGATTACATAAGAGTTTTTATGTCCAGGAACACATCCTTTAATAACAAGTAGGTTCTTTTCAGCAACCACTTTTAAAACTCTAAGGTTTTGAACTTTTACATTGTCTCCTCCCATTCTTCCAGCCATACGCATTCCTTTGAATACTCTAGACGGATAAGAAGAAGCTCCTACAGAACCTGGCGCTCTTAAACGGTTGTGTTGACCGTGAGTTGCTTGTCCAACACCACCAAATCCGTGACGTTTAACAACCCCTTGAAAACCTTTACCTTTAGATACACCTTGTACATCTACAAATTCTCCTTCAGCAAAAATAGAAACATCAATAAGATCCCCTAATTTTTGTTCAGTTGCAAAATCTTGAAATTCAACGACTTTTTTCTTAGCAACAGTTCCAGCTTTTTTAAAGTGACCTAAAGCCGCTTTAGTGGAATGTTTCTCGTTTTTGTCATCGAAACCAAGTTGCAACGCTTCGTACCCGTCAACACCTTTGGTTCTGACTTGGGTAACAACGCATGGTCCAGCTTCGATTACTGTACAAGGAATGTTTTTCCCGTTTTCGTCGAAAATACTAGTCATGCCGATTTTTTTACCAATTAACCCAGACATAAATATTAATTATTAATTACTAAAATTCCCTTCAATTTGAAAATTACCAAAATTTCCAAACAGGGAGTGCAAAAGTATACATTAAAATCGAATATACCAAACAGTTAGAAAAATTAAATAGCTCATAATCAAAATCAAAGCATCACTCTTAGCACCGCTAACATTTTTTTTCTTTAAAAAAATAATTTTTCTCCTTTTAACTCACAACGAACAACACCTTAACATTTACCTAATACCCAAAACAAAAAACTTTCGTAAGAGCCTAAACTAAAGACATTTCACTCAAAAGCCGAACAATTAATAGCGATAAGATATTTTAAAAATAAATACCAAGCGAAACTTTTCAGTATAAAAAAAGCGAGACATTTCTGTCTCGCTTTTAAATATAAAATGTAATAAAAATTATACTTTTATTTCTACTTCAACTCCACTTGGCAATTCAAGTTTCATTAATGCATCAATAGTTTTAGATGAAGATGAATAAATATCAATCAATCTCTTGTATGACATTACTTCAAATTGCTCTCTCGCTTTTTTGTTAACGTGCGGAGAACGCAACACAGTGAAAAGTTTTTTGTGAGTTGGTAACGGAATTGGACCTGTTACAACTGCTCCAGTAGTTTTTACTGTTTTTACGATCTTTTCAGCAGACTTATCCACCAACATGTGATCGTAAGATTTTAGTTTTATTCTGATTTTTTGACTCATTTTCTTAAGAATTAAGCGTTACCTTTTGCTTTTTTAATTACAGCTTCTGAAATATTAGAAGGTGTTTCTGCATAGTGAGAAAACTCCATTGTTGAAGTAGCTCTACCTGAAGATAATGTTCTTAATGTTGTTACATATCCAAACATCTCTGATAAAGGCACATCAGCCTTAATAGTTTTAGCACCGTTTCTGTCACCCATGTCATTAACCTGACCTCTACGACGGTTGATATCACCTACGATATCTCCCATGTTTTCTTCCGGAGTAATAACTTCCATTTTCATGATTGGCTCAAGAATAATTGCTCCAGCAGCTTTAGCTACTTCTCTATAACCCATTCTTGCAGCTAATTCAAAAGAAAGAGCATCAGAATCGACAGGGTGGAAAGATCCATCTGTCAAAGTTACTTTCAAACTATCCACTTGATAACCTGCCAAAGGACCAGTTTTCATAGCTTCACGGAAACCTTTTTCTACAGAAGGGATATATTCCTTAGGAACGTTACCACCTTTTACTGCATTAATAAACTGTAATCCTACAGGAACTTTACCATCAACTTCGTCAGCCGGCTCAAGTGTAAATACGATATCACCGAATTTACCACGACCTCCTGATTGTTTCTTGTAAGTTTCTCTGTGTGTAGCAGTTCTTGTAAACGCTTCTTTATATTCAACTTGAGGCTCACCTTGGTTTACTTCAACTTTAAATTCACGTTTCATACGATCTACTAAGATATCTAAGTGAAGCTCACCCATACCAGAGATAATTGTTTGCCCTGAAGCCTCATCTGTTCTAACAGTAAATGTTGGATCTTCTTCAGCTAATTTAGCCAAAGCCATACCCATTTTATCAACGTCAGCTTTAGTTTTAGGCTCAATTGCAATACCAATTACCGGCGCAGGGAATTTCATAGACTCAAGAATAATTGGGTGTTTTTCATCACACAATGTATCTCCAGTTTTGATATCTTTAAATCCAACAGCAGCTCCAATATCTCCAGCCTCAATAAATTCGATTGGATTTTGTTTGTTAGCATGCATTTGGTAGATACGAGAAATTCTTTCTTTATTTCCTGAACGCGTGTTCAAAACATAAGAGCCAGCATCTAAACGACCAGAGTAAGCACGGAAGAAAGCTAAACGACCTACGAATGGGTCAGTAGCAATTTTAAATGCCAAAGCAGCGAACGGCTCTTTTACATCTGGCTTACGCAAGATTTTAGTTTGATCTTCTTCTAATAATTCAGCATCATCAGGATGAATTCCTTCAATACCTTCCTTATCCATTGGAGAAGGTAAATACTTACAAACTGCATCTAACATGAACTGAACTCCTTTGTTTTTGAAAGAAGAACCAGCAATCATCGGGATGATAGCCATATCCATAGTAGCAGCTCTTAAAGCATTGTTGATTTCTTCCTCTGTAATAGAGTTTTCATCTTCCATGAATTTCTCTAAAAGATTTTCATCGTAGTCAGCAACTGCTTCAATAAGAATAGATCTGTACTCTTTAACTTCTGCAACCATATCAGCAGGAATTTCAACTATATCAAAAGTCGCCCCTTGAGTAGCATCATGCCAAATGATAGCTTGGTTTTTTACTAAATCTACAACACCTTTGAAATCATTTTCTTCACCAATTGGCAAAGTGATTGCAACAGCATTAGATTTTAACATATCACGAACTTGTTGACAAACTGCCAAAAAGTTAGATCCTTGACGGTCCATTTTATTTACGAATCCCATACGTGGAACTCTATATTGATCAGCAAGTCTCCAGTTAGTTTCTGATTGTGGCTCAACACCATCTACAGCACTAAACAAGAAAACCAATCCATCAAGTACACGCAAAGAACGGTTTACCTCTACAGTAAAGTCAACGTGTCCAGGAGTATCAATAATATTAAAGTGGTATGGCAATGATTCAGGCAAAAGTTTACCTTGCTCAGTTGGAAAATTCCACTCACAAGTTGTTGCAGCTGAAGTAATTGTAATACCTCTTTCTTGCTCTTGAGCCATCCAGTCCATTGTTGCAGCACCATCGTGTACTTCACCAATTTTATGTGACTTTCCAGTATAAAAAAGGATACGCTCAGTTGTTGTTGTTTTACCAGCATCAATGTGAGCAGCAATTCCGATATTTCTTGTATATTTTAAATCTCTAGCCATTTCTTACGAATTAAAATCTAAAGTGAGAGAAAGCTTTATTAGCTTCTGCCATCTTGTGAGTATCCATTCTTTTCTTAACCGCAGCACCTTCTTCTTTAGCAGCAGCTAAACATTCTGACGCTAAACGTTGTGCCATAGATTTTTCATTTCTTCTTCTAGAATAAAGTATTAACCACTTCATTGCCATAGAAATTTTTCTGTCTGGTCTAATTTGCATTGGAATTTGAAATGTAGCTCCACCTACCCTACGACTACGTACTTCTACGTGAGGCATAACGTTTGTTAAAGCATCTTTCCAAATTTCTAATGAAGATTTTTCTGAATCTTGCTTTTTAGACTCAATGATGTCAATAGCATCATAAAATACTTTGAAAGCTGTAGATTTCTTACCATCCCACATTAAGTTGTTTACAAAACGTGTTACCAATTGGTCGTTAAACCTTGGATCTGGTAAAAGTGGTCTTTTCTTTGCCGCTCTTTTTCTCATGTCTTTTTTTTAATAAAAAGTTATAGGTTATCCGTTAAATGTTATGTGTTACAGATTTATGACTTACGTTTTCAATCTCCAACCTTAACTCCTAACCTCCAACTCTTAACGTTTTAAATTACTTTTTTGCTTCTTTTGGGCGTTTAGCACCGTACTTAGATCTTCTTTGCGTTCTTCCTGCAACTCCTGACGTGTCAAGCGCTCCACGAACGATATGATATCTAACACCTGGTAAATCTTTTACCCTTCCACCTCTAACTAATACTATCGAGTGCTCTTGTAAATTGTGTCCTTCTCCAGGGATGTAAGCATTCACTTCATTACCATTTGTCAAACGTACACGCGCAACTTTACGCATTGCAGAGTTTGGTTTTTTTGGTGTAGTAGTGTAAACACGCGTACAAACCCCTCTTCTTTGAGGACAAGAATCTAAAGCAACCGATTTACTCTTCTTAGTTATCTGAGTTCTTCCTGTTCTTACTAATTGTTGAATTGTTGGCATAATTAATACTAAAAATTTATTATGTATATTAAATTCCCGCTTTTTACGGGGTTGCAAATGTATAAAATATTTTTCACTATACAAACGTTAATTCATTAATTTTCAATAACATTATTTAAGCTTATGATTTTACGAACAAACAATTGATATTTGCAATACTTTTAATAAATGAAACAATTGCTTTTGAAACACTTACTATATATAGTTTTTTTTCTATCCTGCTTTTCATCTTATAGCCAAAACTTTTATTTAAAAATAATTGGCTCAAACGATACTGAAAATCGGATAATCGATTCATTAAATTATTCTACTAAACACAGCAACATAAAATCATTGCATGATGAGATAAAAAAAACATCACAAAAATTAACCTCCATAGGCTTTTTAGACAATAAACCCAATGAAATAAAACAAACAAATGACAGCAGCTATATAACAAAAATAGATTTAAATAAAAAAATTAAAGAGATACATATATATATAGGTAAAGACATTTTTTTTTCGAACTCAACCGACACAAAAAATGACAGCATAATTATACCTTATAATCAACTTGAAAACTTTTTAAATCAAAAAATAATTGATGCAGAAAAAAAGGGTTTTGCCTTAAGCAAAATAAAACTTGACAATATCAAAAAGAAGAATTTAATAATTTATGGGGTACTAAATTTTAAATCCGAAAAAAAACGCACTTTTAATTCAATTATTCTTACCCAAACAAATGCTCAAGAAAAAAACTATTTCCCAAAAGGTCATTTAAAACAACTGAATAAAAAATATCTAAATAAAACTTTTAATCAGGAAATTGTAAAAGAATTATACGATGATATAAATAGTTATGAATTTGTTACTCAAACAAAATATCCTCAAATACTATTCACAAATGACTCTACTAAAATCTACACTTATATCGAAAAAAGAAAAGCAAATACTTTTGATGGCTATATAGGATTCTCAAATGACGACAACAAAAAAACAGTACTTAACGGTTATCTGGATATTACTTTATTAAACACACTTCACGCGGGTGAACAATTTTCACTTTACTGGAAAAGTGATGGGAATCAGCAAAAAACATTTAATACAAAAATAGAAATACCCTATATATTCAATTCATCTTTAGGTCTAAAAGCACAACTTAATATCTTTAAGCAAGACAGTACATTTCAAAATACAAAAACGGCAATTGATTTAGGATATTACTTAAATTATAATTCAAAAATATATCTGGGATATCAATCAACAGAATCAAGCGACATTCAGAACACTAATAATTCAACTATCAGCGATTTTAAAAACTCTTATATCACTTCAACAATTGAATACAAAAAAGCAGATTATGTAAATAATCTATTTTTTAAAAAAGCAAATCTTAATTTTACAATTGGATACGGAAAGAGAGATACTAATAACGATCCTGAGACAGCCGAAGCAAGTAAACAATTTTACACAAATTTAAATCTATCTTATAATTTTGAATTAAACAGAAAGAATTTCATATTTATCAATTCGCAAATTCAATATTTAAAAAGCAAAAACTACATTTCAAATGAATTATTTCGATTTGGAGGATTAAATTCTATTAGAGGCTTTGCAGAAAATAGCCTTCAAGCCAATAATGTAAATTTAATCATAACAGAATATCGATATTTAACGACCTCTAATCTTTATTTTCACACTATCCTTGATTACGGATTATATCAAGATCAAACTTCTTTAAACAAAGAAAAAAAGTATAATAATTTAGTTTCCTTAGGTGTAGGATTTGGACTACTCACAAAAACCGGACTTTTAAAGATAATTATTGCTAATGGTAGCATAAACAAAGCCGAAATCAAATTTTATAACAGTATTTTAAACATATGTTACAATGTTAAATTTTGACATTTATTAAAAATTCCTTAACATAACATTAGGATTATTAACTAATTATTGTGAATATTGTATTACTAATTCAAAATAATTGAGAAAATGAAACCAAAGTTCAATGGATTTTTAGTACTATTATTAGTGCTATTCGCGCAGTTAACCTTTGCGCAAGAAAGAGCTGTTTCGGGCACTGTTACCGATGATGCAGGCATGCCTTTACCAGGCGTAAGTGTATTAGTTAAGGGAACAAAAACTGGAACACAAACAGATTTTGACGGAAAATATTCCATCAAAGCAACACCAAGTCAAGTTTTAGTATTTAGTTACATTGGAATGAGGTCGCAAGAAATCACAGCGAGTTCATCACAAATTAACACTAAATTATCAGGAGACGCTCAACAGCTTGAAGGTGTTGTTGTTACAGCTTTAGGTTTATCAAGAGAGAAGAAATCTCTTGGTTACGCAACACAAGAAGTAAAAGGTGAAAGCCTAGCTGCAGTAAAAAGCGACAACTTCGTAAATGCCATCTCAGGAAAAGTTTCAGGTGTACAAGTAAAGAGAACAACTAATTTTGGAGGTTCTACCAACATCGTAATTAGAGGAAACTCATCTTTAACAGGAAACAACCAAGCTTTATTTGTTATCGATGGAGTTCCTGTAAGCAACAATAATTCAAACTCGAGAGACCAGGAACAATCTGGTGCAGGTTACGATTATGGTAGCGCAGCATCTGACATTAACCCTGAAGATATTGAATCAATAAACGTACTTAAGGGTTCAGCCGCAAGTGCATTATACGGATCAAGAGCTGCTAATGGAGTTGTAGTAATTACAACAAAAAAGGGGAATAAAAAAGGAAAAGGATATTCTGTAACAGTTAACTCTGGCGTAACTGTTGGGTCTGTTGACAAAAGCACCTTTGTTAAATACCAGAAACAATATGGAGCTGGATACGGACCTTACTATGGACCAGATGAAGATTCATATTTAGACCACATTGATATTGATGGGGATGGAATTTTAGACAACGTTACTCCGTTGACGGAAGACGCTTCTTATGGACAAGCATTCAATCCTAACTTATTAGTTTACCAATGGGATGCGTTTTATCCAGAATCACCTAACTACATGAAAGCTACCCCATGGGTTAATGCAAAAAATGGTCCAATAACATTTTTTCAAAAACCAGTAGCTGTTACTAATTCTATCTCTATAGACAAAGGTTTAGAAAATGGATATTTAAGATTAGGCTTCAACAATCTTGATCAAACTGGTCTTTTACCAAATAGCACATTAAAGAGGAATACCTTTACGTTAAATGCTTCAACTCTGATAAATGACAGATTAACTGTAGCAGGTTATGGTAACTTTACAAAAACAAGCACGGTCGGCAGGAACAGCACTGGATATAATGATAATATTGCCGGTAATTTTAGACAATGGTGGCAAACCAATGTTGACTTGAAAGGTTTAAAACAAGCATATGAGTTAACAGGAAGAAACATATCATGGAATCCAAATTCATACACAAATTCTACTCCAATTTTCTGGGACAATCCATATTTTCAACGTTATGAAAATTATGAATCAGACAGCAGAAACAGATTTATTGGAAATGCATCATTGAACTATAAAATCACAAGTTGGTTAGATGCATTTGGTAGAGTAGCTGTTGATACTTATGATGATTTACAAGAAGAGAGACGAGCAATTGGGAGCGTACCAGCAAATTTTGGTATTGGAACTGGTGGTGGCGATGGTAGTGAGGACAGAAATCCAGCATCATCTGGATATTCAAGAAAAAACATAGGCTTCAGTGAGTTTAACTATGACTTCATGTTAAACTACAATACTAACATTACACAAAAATTAAATCTTAAAGGGGTTGTCGGTGTAAACATTAGAAGAAGTTATTACACTTCTCTTTTTGCAGCAACAAATGGAGGACTTGCAATTCCAAAATTATATTCACTACAAAATACAGTTAGCCCATTATTAGCTCCTATTGAAAGAGACGAAGCTATAGGTGTTGATGGTGTTTACGGAAGCGCCTCTTTTGGTTATGATGATTATTTATTCTTAGAAGGAACAATAAGAAGAGATCACTCTTCTACTCTTCCTGAAGCAAATAGCTCTTACTACTATCCTTCAGTGTCATCAAGTTTTGTATTTTCAAAATTCGTAGATGCTGATTGGTTGTCTTTTGGAAAAATAAGACTGAACTACGCAGAAGTTGGTAATAGTCCTGGATTTGACAGAATTTTAGACACCTATGCAGTAAACACAGCTTTCGGAGCATCGTCTGCATCAGTAAAAGACACAAAAAATAATCCAAACCTAAAACCGGAACGTACTAAAAGTTACGAAGCCGGCCTAGAGCTTTCGTTTTTCAAAAAAAGATTAGGACTTGATTTTTCATATTATAAATCAAATTCAATTGATCAAATTATCCCATTAAGACTAACTTCTTCAACTGGTTATTTATATGAATTAATTAACGCTGGAGAAATAGAAAACAAAGGTATTGAGGTTTCTTTGAATGGTACTCCAATAAAAACAGAAAACTTTTCTTGGGACATTAACTTAAACTTTGCCAGAAACAGAAACAAAGTATTGAATCTATTAGACGGAATTGACAATTTACAACTTGGAACAATGCAAGGCGGCGTAACGATCAATGCTGCAGTCGGACAACCTTATGGCGTAATCTACGGTACTCAATATACTTATTTAAACGGACAAAGAGTTGTTGATCCTGCTAATGGTCAATACATAAAAACTTCAACTTCTGATAATGCAATCGGAAATTCAAACCCAGATTACACTGCTGGTTTAAACAATAGATTTAGCTACAAAAATTTTTCTTTCGAGTTTTTAATTGATATGCAAAAAGGAGGACAAATATTCTCACTTGACCGCTATTATGGTTTAGCAACAGGTCTGTATGATGACACCGCTTTTACTAACGAACTTGGAAATCCAGTAAGAGATCCTTTAACTTCAGGATCTGACAGTGGTGGTTTTATTAATCCAGGCGTAAATCCTAACGGAGCTGTAAACACAACCAGAATTGAAGCTAGTCGTTTTGGAGCCCAAGGATACAGAAGAGGATTACCAGATGAAGCGTTTGTATATGATGCAAGTTATATTAAATTAAGACAAACGTCAATTTCATATTCTTTATCAGAAAAAGTATTAAAAAATACTTTCATAAATGGAATGACTTTCAGCATTGTTGGAACCAACCTTTGGATTATACATAAAAATTTACCAGATGCAGATCCGGAATCAGGCCTAGGAGCAGGTAATTTACAAGGCTACTCAACAGGATCTTTGCCATCAACAAGAGATGTTAGCTTCAACGTTAAAATCCAATTTTAAATCAAGAAATCATGAAAAAAATATTTTTAATTCTACTCACTGCAGCAACCTTTGCGTCTTGCTCCGATGATTTAGAAAACTTAAACGTAAACGTTAAAGATCCATCAAATGTACCAGGAGAAGCTTTATTTACAAGCGCTCAAAAAAAACTAGTAGATCAAATGATGAGTACTAATGTTAATGACAATGTCATCAGACTACTAAACCAATACTGGACAGAAACTGTTTATACAGATGAAAGCAATTACGACTTAGTTACCAGAACCATTCCTGAGCAGCACTGGCAATATTTATACAAAGATGTATTGAAAGATCTAAATCAAAGTGCAACCAACATCACTGCAACACCTCTTGGCTTAACAGAGAATCCATTAGATAAACAGAATAAACTTGCAATTATTGAGATCTTAAATGTTTACACTTATGCCATTTTAGTTGAGACTTTTGGCAATATCCCATATTCACAGGCACTAAATTTAGATTACAAAACTCCTAAATACGATGATGGCCTAACAATTTACAAAGATCTTATTTCCAGACTAAACAAAGCAATTACAAATCTTAATACAGGAGGTAAAAGCTTTGGAGATAATGACAGGATTTACAATGGTGATATACCTAAGTGGATAAAATTTGCAAACACTTTGAAACTAAGATTAGGAATTACAATTTCAGACATACCAACAGAAGCTACTTTAGCAAAAGCAACAGTTTCTAGTGCCGCTCCATTTGTATTCAATTCCAATCTTGACAATGCTGATTTAAAATACTTAACAGCAACACCAAATACAAACCCTTTGTATGTAGACCTTGTAGCAAGTGGTCGCTCAGACTTTGTTCCTACAAGCACAATTATTGACAGAATGACAGCTCTTAACGATCCAAGACGTTCAAAATACTTTGATAGTAACATGGATGATCCTTCAACTCCAGAAATTGAATATGTAGGTGGTGAAAATGGAGCGAGTAACTCATTTGCCAATAAAACACATATAACACCAACAATTCAGGCGCCAGATTTTCCTGGAACAATTTTGGATTATGCTGGAGCACAGTTTCTACTGGCAGAGGCTGCCGAAAGATCATTATACGGCACACCTGCAGATGCAGAAGGACATTATAACGCTGCAATTATCGCATCTATATTAGATTGGGGCGGAACCACAGCAGAAGCAACAACCTATCTTGCGAATCCTGCTGTAGCATATACAACAGCTACTGGTACGTGGAAACAAAAAATTGGAACTCAAAGCTGGATTGCTTATTATAATAATTCATTTGAAGGATGGTCTACTTATAGAAGATTAGACTTTCCAGTTTTAGTTGCACCAGCAGATGCAGTTTCTGGTATTCCGCAAAGATATACTTATCCTATCATTGAACAATCATTGAACAAAGCTAGTTACACAGAGGCTAGTTCAGCAATTGGAGGAGATGCTGTAGAAACTAAATTGTTTTGGGACAAATTTTAAGCTTATAACATAATTTAACAGAAAACCACCCTCTAAAAAGGGTGGTTTTTTTGTTTAAAAGTTATAAAAACAGGGAAACTTCCTTGAACAAATTTAATTTTAACAGTTAAGTAAATATTAATATTTTTCATTATTATCATATTTGAGGCTAAAAATTACGGAATTAAGATTTACATGTGTTTTTTAACTATAAAAAAACAATATCTTATAGTAAAATCATAATTTAACTAAAAAAAAAGCTTTTTATATTAGGTAGATTAACAAATTATTAAGATTTTTGTCGAACTAATTCAAAATATTTAAAAATGAAACTAAAGTTCAATGGATTCTTAGTACTTTTATTAGTACTAGTTGCGCAACTTACTTTCGCGCAAGAAAGAGCTGTTTCTGGAACAGTTTCTGACAATACAGGAATGCCTTTACCGGGTGTGAGTGTATTAGTTAAGGGAACAAAGACAGGAACGCAAACAGACTTTGATGGTAAATTCTCTATCAAAGCATCTTCAAGCCAAGTTTTGGTATTTAGCTACATTGGGATGAAATCTCAGGAAGTAGCTGCAAGTTCAACATCTATTAGTGTAAAATTAAAAGATGATTCTGTTGAACTGGAAGGTGTGGTTGTAACCGCATTAGGTATCAAAAAAGACGAGAAAAAACTTGGATATGCAGTATCTAAAGTGACTTCTGACGAAATTACTAAATCTGGTGAACAAAACGTTCTTCAGGCATTAGCTGGAAAAGCTGCTGGTGTACAAGTAATTGGTTCTGGAGGTACTCCAGGTGCATCTAGTAAAATTATCATTAGAGGTGCTAACACTATCACTGGTACAACTGATCCATTAATCGTAGTTGACGGGGTGCCAATTGACAACACAACAGATCAAACTACAGCAGGAGATAACCCATTTAATGCTAACTTATCTGGAATTAATAATTCAAATAGAGGATTAGACATTAACCCTAATGACATCGAAAGTGTTACTATCCTTAAAGGACCTGCAGCTGCTGCATTATACGGAGCAAGAGCTGGTAACGGGGTTATTATCTATACTACTAAAAAAGGTAGAAACGGAAAAGGTTTAGGTATTGATTTTAATACTTCATTAGCTATTGACAGAGTAAGCCAATTACCTGAAAAACAAAGAAAATATGTTCAAGGGACAAATACTGTAACTTTCAATCCTGCAACTCCACAAAGCTGGGGACCAACTGCAGCATCATTAGGATTGCCAACATACAATAATGAAAAGAATTTCTTTCAAGAAGGTTTAACACAAACAAACAATATTTCATTGTATGGTGGAGACGACAAAGCAACTTTTAGAGCTTCATATGGTAACGTTAACCAAACTGGTATGATTCCAGAAACTGGTTTAAAAAGAAACACTATCAGACTTGTAGGAGATTTAAAATTAAACGAACAATGGAAAGCTGGAGGTAGCCTTCAATACACACATACAACGAATGTTTTAGTACAAAACGGTAGTAACGTAGCTGGTGTAATGTTAAGTTTATTACGCTCTCCAACTAATTATGACCTAAGAGATTACATTACTCCAGAAGGAAATAATAAAAATTATGTTTCTGCTTATGATAACCCATATTATACAGTAAATGAAAACCCTGCAACAAGTGATGTTAATCGTGCTTTAGGAAACTTATACTTAACATATCAACATGCAGAGTGGTTAAATGTAACTGCTAAAGGTGGTATCGATGCTTATTCAGATTCTCGTAAACAAGTTTATGCTATTTCATCTAATGGAGATGGATTAGGAGGAATTGGTGAAGTAGCTTATAATAGCATTACTAACAAAGATTACTATGGTGACTTAATCGCATCTGGTTTAGTTCCATTAAAAACTGATTGGTTAAAGATTAACTATACGGCTGGTCTTAACTTACGTTCTACTCAATACTTAAGTATCTTTTCAAGAGGTAAAAACTTAGCTGTTAGAAACGTTTACAATTTAGGAAATGCGACAGAATTATATACCTCTAATGTAGAAGAGAACACAATGTCAAGAGCACTTTTCGGACAATTAGAGTTTGACATTAGAGATCAAATTTTCCTTGCAGGTACTGTAAGAAAAGAGTGGTCTTCAACTTATGGAGCTAACGTACAAAGTGCAATATTCCCATCTGGAACAGCATCTTGGATTGTATCTAATACATTTGATTGGGCAAACTATATTAAACTTAGCTATGGATATGGTGAAGTTGGTATCGCTCCAAGAGCATATGCTACAATCAGCACATATAGCCAACCATTTATGACTGACGGTTTTACTGATGGTTTAAGTTTTCCTTACAATGGGGTAAACGGAATGACAGTTTCTGGAACTTTGGGTAATCAAAACTTAAAACCAGAAAGAGTATTAGGACATGATCTTGGATTAAGTGCTAAATTCCTTGACAATCGTTTAAGTGCAGATATTAACTTGTACTACAAAACATCAAAAGACTTATTAATCAACGTTCCTCTTCCACAATCAACAGGATTTGGTATTGATTATAGAAATGCTGCTGAGTTAGTTAATAAAGGTATTGAGGTAGAATTAGGATATGATATCTTCAAAAAAGCTAACCCATTCCAATGGAACATTAACTTAAACTGGGCTAAAAATGAAAATGAAGTTACTGATATTTCAGGAGGTTTAACAGAAGTTTCTGTAGAATCAGCTTTTGCTTCAATTGGATACTATGCTGTTAAAGGACAACCTTTAGGAAGTTTTTACGGAACAAAATGGGCTCGTGATGCAAATGGAAACAAAATTATTGGATCTGATGGTTTAGCAGTTGTTGCAGACGAAACAGGAAACTTAGGAAACTCTGCTCCAGACTGGACAGGTGGTATTAGAAATACATTCTCATACAAAAGAGTTACTTTATCTGCATTATTAGATATCAGACATGGTGGTGTTGTTTACAACGGTACATTAGCAAGATTAGATAACTTTGGTGTTTCTGAGCGTTCAGCAGACAGAGAGCGTACATATATTATCGATGGTGTTAAAGAAGACGGAAGTGCAAATGATAAAGCAATTTCTGCAAAAGATTATTTCCAAAAATATTTAGGAGATGGTGGTGGTGCTGCTGAAGAAGCAGTTACTGATGTTAACTGGGTTAGACTTCGTGATGTTACTTTAAGCTATGATTTTAATGTTAAAAAATTCACTGCAATTAGCTTCGCTCAAATCTCTTTCACAGGAAGAAACTTATGGTTGGATACTAACTACAAAGGTGTTGACCCTGAAACTAGTTTAACTGGTGCTGGATCAAGAATCAATGGATTAGATTACTTTAACAATCCAGGTAGTAAATCATTCATAATGAGCCTAAAAGTAGGTTTTTAATCTAAAAATAATTGAAAATGAAAAAATATATAAAAAGTATAATTCTATCAGCGCTTAGTATTAGCTTACTAGCTGGCTGTCAGACAGAATTAGACACCTTTAATGAAAACCCGAATAATCCAATAACTACAACACCTTCTTTATTGTTGGCAGCTATGGAAGTTTCTACCTTTTCTACGCACACAAGCGGTCTAATTAGAAACTCTGGTATCTTTACTCAACAATTGGCTGGTACAGATGTTGGACAAATGGGACCTATTTCTAGATACGTTATTACTGAAAATGATGTAACCAACGAATGGAATACTGTTTATGGTACTACTTTAATGAGTGGTCACATTTTAAATCGTGATTTCGCTGCTAATTACCCATACTATAATGGAATTGGACAAGTGTTAACAGCATTGAATTTAGGATATGCTACTGACATGTGGGGAGATGTTCCTTATGATGAAGCTTTTAGAGCTGAAGAAGGAATCAAAGCTCCAAAATACAATACTCAGGAACAAATTTATCAAAGACTTCAAAGTATTTTAGATGAGGCTATTGTAAATTTACAAAAACCTGCCGCTAGCAATCTTTCAACTCCTAAAGAAGATGACTTTATCTTTAAAGGTGATACTAAAAAATGGATTAAAATTGCTTATGTATTAAAAGCAAGATATGCTTTGAGATTGTCTCAAGTTGACTCTGGAGCTGCACAAAAAGCATTAACTTACATTACTCAATCAGGAATTTCATCAAATGCTGATGATGCTAATACATATTTTCCAGGAACTGCAAATGGATGGAATCAATGGTATGCTTTCAACAATGGTAACCGCGAAAACTACTTAAAAGTAGGGAAATATTTTGTTGACCAATTGAAAAATTCATCTGATCCTAGGTTAGAATTCTCAATTGCAGAAGACGAGGATGAAGATTACAGCGGAAACGCAGCAGAAGATCAAGAAACCCTTACTACTTCTTATATTGGATCTGCTTATGCATTACAAGATACACCAGTAGGTATGGTTACTTACGCTGAAGCTAAATTCATTGAGGCTGAAGCTAAATTAAGACTAAATCAAAATGCTCAACCTGCTTTACAACAAGCAGTAGCTGCATCAGTACTTAAAGTTACAGGAACAGCTGCAACTCCAGCTTTCTTAGCTACTGCAACTGCAACTGTTGATTTAGCTAACATTATCCAACAAAAGTATTTAGCACTTTTCTTGACTATGGAGCCATTTAATGACTACAGAAGAACTGGATTCCCAGCTTTGATTCCAAATCAATTGTCTAATACAAAGACAATCCCTGTAAGACTTCCAACTCCGGTTGAAGAAAGACAATACAACGCTAACGCTACAGTAGTTAGTAATGTAACAACTAAATTATGGTGGGATAAAGACTAATTTTATCTCGAATAAATATATTAAACCACTCTGTTCATTCAGAGTGGTTTTTTTTTATATAAACATTATACCTATATTTGTCCCATGGAAAAAGAACATCAAATATTTGGAATTAGAGCCATTATAGAAGCAATTCAAGCAGGAAAAGAAGTTGATAAAGTATTTATACAAAAAGAAATTTCTGGAGAATTAATGAAAGATTTAATGAAAGTGATGAAACGCGCTAACATTAATTTTTCATATGTACCTGTAGAAAAACTAAATCGCCTAACACCAAATAATCATCAGGGAGCAGTTGCAACCATCTCCCCTATTGGTTTTATAGAATTAGAACATTTAGTTGAATCAACAATCGCTTTTGGTTCAAAACCATTATTTTTAATATTAGATCAGATTTCTGATGCACGTAATTTTGGAGCAATCATAAGAACTGCAGAATGTACTGGCGTAAACGGAATTATTGTTCAAAAAGCAGGATCTGCACCAGTAAACGGAGATACGGTTAAAACATCTGCCGGAGCCGTATTTAATGTGCCAATATGTAAAGTTGAACATATTAAAGATGCTATTTTTTATCTTCAGGGTTCGGGAATTAAAACTGTTGCAGCAACTGAAAAAACAGATCAGAATATATATGACGTTACACTAAACGAACCTGTAGCCATTATCATGGGATCTGAAGATAGAGGAATAAATCCTTCTGTTCTTAAAATCGTTGACGAAAAAGCAAAACTACCAATGTTTGGCTCAATAGGATCTTTAAACGTTTCTGTAGCTTGTGGAGCATTTTTATATGAGGCTGTTCGCCAAAGAAGTTAGATAGATCAAGGAAGTAAGGTGACAAACAAATATGATTATTGATGTCTTTAAAACCTGTCCAAAACATATCACTTGAAAAAATTAGTTTAATACTTGTAATATTTTTAATTACAAGTATTAACTATGGCCAAAACACTACTTATAATCAATTTTGGAATGAGATTCAATTCAACCAAACTATTAATGAAAAATGGTCGACTGAAGTAAACCTAGGTGCAGCTTATAGCAGCACTGAATCTTCTTCTAATATCTTTCAACAAAACATACAAAGATCTATTAGGGCTTGGGGACATTATTACTACTCTCCCAGATGGAAATTCTCTTCTTTTTTAGCTTACAACTACAACAAAGATGTACCGGAAATTGGTCAGTTTAAATCTCCGGAAATAAGGTTTGCATTGCAGGGAATTTATTATTTTCATAAAACTGGCTATACCTTAAGCACCAGAATGAGAATGGAATTGAGGCACATGCGAAATGAAGATGGCAACTATGATAATGTTTTACGATATCGTCAACAAATAAAATATTTAAAACCTATAAACAGTAAAATTTTACGGGAAGGTGTTGTTTACGTAATCGCTTCAGATGAATTGTTTTTTAAATCAGGAACAAAAGTAACAGGACTTAGCTTCTTTGACAGAAATAGATTAAATCTTGGTGCCGGTTATTTATTTACAGATGATGTACAGGTAGAATTAACTTATGCAAATGAATATTTGCCAAGAGATGAGCATAATCAAATTGTGAATGCGGCATCATTAACTGTCACTTTTAACAACTTATTTAAAAATCTTAATAAAAAGTTATTTCATAAAAATGAAATTATTAATGAAGATTAGCATTTCTATTTATCTTCCTTTAATAAACAGGCCAATTGTTTTACTATAGCATCTTTATGCAATTTAAAAGTATAGTCACGCACAAACTCCGTCCCTTCCATATTAATTTCTGCAACTACAGCTTCAAACTTAGAAAAAGCAACTAAGTCTTTTTCATCTATTAAATAAAGTACTTGCATAATCGAATCATTATGCCTGTATTGTGTATCATAATGACTTAATTTATATTGTTTTTTATTAGCGAGATGAATGATTAAATCATCTTTGATTTTTTTTCCTTCTTTTTTAGGCGGAAAAGGTGATGGTTGCAAGGCCACAAAATAATGTTCTTTATCTGTTACGATATTGATCTTCAATGATTTTGATTTTGTTATATAAAAATCAGCTGGATCAAAATAATACATCATTGTACCATCAGCAAGTACTCTATTCTTCAGTTCGCACTGTGCCAGCAATTTAAAACTAATTAAGACTGATAAAAATAAAATTCTAAAGGTTACTTTTCTCATAAAAATCAAATTAAAAACACTAACAAAAATAGTGATTTTAAATCAATCGCCATTAGAGCCTTTTACTTTATCATCTGATTCTGTTTTCGTTACAGTATAATTAACTAATAGATTAGAATAAAAATAAGGTAATAAATCTTCCGATATATCTTCAGGAATTTCCGTATTTACAAAGTTTCCGTTTTCATCAAAATGCTTCATAAAAGCATCATCTTCCGGATTAAAATCTGGCTTTTGCCAATCGTAAACTATAGGTTTAGCATATTCAGGTGCTTTATAAATTAATGACATCGCAAATCCAGTAATAAAGCCAGCCAAATGTCCTTCCCAGGAAATTGTTTTGTCGACATCCGGAAAAACATACCAGATCATTCCGCCATAAAGTAGTACTACCGAAAATGAAAGTGCCACTAATCGATAATAACCAGTTTGAATACCTTTAAAGAAAATAAAACTTACTAAAACATAAATTAAACCACTGGCGCCAATATGATAATTTTCCCTACCAATAACCCAGGTTATCAAACCTGAAAATAATATTCCGAAAACAATTACAGAAAAGGATTGTTTGGGATAAAAGAATTGCAAAGCTGCCAATAAAACCAAAAGCGGAATCGAGTTATTATATAAATGATCTAAGTTTTCATGAATAAACGGACTAAATAAAACACCTTGCAATCCTGAAAAATCACGAGGATAAATACCATTCTGATAAAAATCAAAATCGAATCGGATTTGAACCCAATAGATAATCCACAAAAAAAGCACAAAAAATACAGGAAGTCCGATTACTGCATTTGAAAATTTAAAATGATTATCATTCATGTTTAATAGTCTAAAGAAATTATTTGTCATCAAAAAACTATCCAATTACAATTTACTGATAATTTGTCAGCTAACTGCTTATATCCTTTGTTATGATTTGTAACCCTTTAAAACTATAAAATTAAAATTGAAAATAGTAATTTTACAAAATGGAAGCACCTTTAGCCGAGCGTATTCGCCCACAGCAATTAGAAGATTACATTAGTCAGAGTCATTTGGTTGGACCAAACGGTTCGTTAACGCAACAAATTTCGAAAGGAATTATTCCGTCATTGATTTTTTGGGGTCCACCGGGAACAGGAAAAACAACCCTTGCTCAAATTATTGCCCAGGAATCAAAACGTCCTTTTTATATTCTAAGCGCAATAAACTCAGGTGTTAAAGACATTCGTGATGTAATTGAAAAAGCCAAACAAAGCGGCGGACTATTTACGGCAAAAAATCCTATTTTATTTATTGATGAGATTCACAGATTCAGTAAATCCCAGCAGGATTCACTTTTAGCAGCAGTCGAAAAAGGATGGATTACTCTTATTGGTGCAACAACCGAGAATCCGAGTTTTGAAGTTATTCCTGCACTATTGTCACGTTGTCAAGTTTATATCTTAAATGCTTTTACAAAAGCCGATTTAGAAGCGTTATTACATCGTGCGATGAAAACAGATACTTATCTCGCCACAAAAAACATTATCCTTAAGGAAACAGAAGCTCTACTCCGACTTTCTGGCGGAGATGGCCGAAAATTATTGAATATTTTTGAACTTGTAATAAATGCTTCATCAGGTGATGAAATCATTATTACAAATGATCGTGTTTTTGAATTAGTTCAACAAAATACGGTATTATATGACAAAAGTGGCGAGCAGCATTACGATATTGTTTCGGCATTTATAAAATCGATTCGTGGCAGCGATCCAAATGGAGCTGTTTACTGGTTAGCAAGAATGATCGAAGGCGGTGAAGATGTTAAATTTATTGCCAGAAGAATGCTGATTTTATCAAGTGAGGATATTGGAAACGCAAATCCTACAGCATTTATCATGGCAAATAATACATTTCAGGCCGTAACTACTATTGGATATCCGGAAAGCCGTATTATATTAAGTCAGTGCGCTATTTACCTGGCAACTTCTCCAAAAAGTAATGCGTCTTATATGGCAATAGGAAATGCCCAGCAATTGGTAAAACAAACCGGCGATTTACCAGTTCCTATACATTTAAGAAATGCACCAACGAAGCTTATGAAGGAATTAGGATATGGTGACGAATACAAATATTCCCATGATTATGCAAATAATTTTGCAGAGCAGGAATTTTTACCGGATGCTATAAAAGAAACGGTTCTTTATAATCCAGGAAGCAATTCTAGAGAGAACAGCAATCGTGAATTTTTAAAGAACCGTTGGAAAGATAAATATGGTTATTAAAACCTTATTATATTTTTAGAATTTTACTGATACTTTTTCAGAAACTAATTGATCATTTTTATAATATTCAAAAAACCATTGATTGTCTTTTGAGTTTAATGATCCCTGAATACCATCTTTTATAGCGATAAATGAATCAGGACGTGACGTTTTTAGCAACTTCATTATCACTTTAGGCGTTTTGTCGATTAACTGATATCCGTTTTCTGTTGGCTGTGCATATAATAAATTAGGATCTTTCATATCAGCAACCGGAGCTGAAACAGTTGCAGCAACAGCTTGAGTTGTTACAGGAACAGTTGTCGCTGTATTTTTGCCAGAATTAAAACTTTTTCCGTTGTATTTATAATGCAAAGCATTTACTGAAACAAATGCCAAATCAAGACATTCTCTGTAAGCTGTTTCATAATCTTTCTCTTTGCTTTTTCCTATATCCGATGTGTAAATAACTTTACCGTAGCAATCTTTAAATTCTAAAAAAAGTTTAGTGATCAAAAAGCCGCTTTCCTTTTTTACATCAACATACAAAAGATCACAACGATCACCAAAACCAGCAGGAAGTTCTTCATTGCCATAAAAAGCCTGAAAACCGGCTTTATTTAAATTTGCCTTAGTCATTGTTGACATTCTATATTGGTTTTCTGTCTTAAGAAAATCATATTTCAAAGGCACAATAACTCCTTTATAATCATTAACAGATTGAGAAAACCCAATAACTGAAACAAGAAGCGCAATCAACAAAAATTTAATTCTCATAATTATAAATATTTTTTTAGTTCTAATAAATGGTTTACTTGTTTTATATTTTCCGGAGCCTGAATTTTTTTATCATTAAAAAAAATAGCGTCTAAACCGGCATTTAATGCTCCGTTCACATCTGCATCCAGGCAATCGCCAATCATTATGCTATTCGCCTTTGAAGCTTTGGCGGCATTTAGAGCATAATCAAAGATAATACTATTTGGCTTTTTTACACCCGCGAGCTCAGAATTTGTTATGGTATCAAAATAACCTGAAAGTAAGGCGTTATTGATTTTCTTATCCTGAACATTAGCAAAACCATTTGTAATAATGTGCAATTTATATTTTGGTTTTAAATATTCCAGAACCTCAATTGCGCCATCAAAAAGGTGATTGTTATCTGTTAAGAACTCAATATAATCTTCTGAAATCTGATTAATATCTTCATCTGAAATCCTAAAATTTAAGGCATCAAAAGAAAACTTTAATCTATTATAACGCAGTTCTAAATGTGTAATTTTATCATGTTGATATAACTTCCAGCATTCCTGATTTATAGGAGCATATTTGACTATAAATTCTTGTATTTTAACTTCGGGAAATTTACTTTTAAAAATTCGATCAAAAGCCATCTCTGAGTTTTTATCAAAATCCCAAAGTGTGTGATCTAAATCAAAAAAAACATCGGTAATTGTGGTATACATAAGCTAAAAAATTCCTTCATCTACAAAACTATAATATTTTGTTTCAGTAATAATCAAATGATCTAAAACTTTAACATCTAAAACATCCCCTGATGTTTTTAGTTTTCTTGTTATCTCTTTATCAGCTTCGCTTGGTTTTAAATTACCTGAAGGATGATTGTGACATAAAATCAGCCCGGTAGCACCATTTTCGATAGCTAATTTAAAAACAATACGAACATCAACAATTGTTCCTGTAATCCCTCCTTTACTCAATTTAGATTTAGAAATTACTTTATTAGAATTATTAAGAAAAAGCACCCAAAATTCTTCATGTGGTAATTCTCCAATAATAGGCTGCATAATCTCGAAAACAATTTTGCTGGAAGTAATTTTTCCTAATTTAGAAGCGTCCTCTGATCTTCTTCTGCGGCCTAATTCTAAAGCTGCTATAATTGTAATTGCCTTGGCATCTCCAATTCCTTTAAAATTCATTAATTGCAAAATAGATAACTTTGACAGAGCATGTAAATTATCATTCACACTTGCCAAAATACGCCTGCTTAAATCAACTGCAGATTCATTTCGGCTTCCGGAACCAATAAGTATAGCAATCAATTCAGCATTGCTCAACGCCTCTTTACCTTTGGTCATCAATTTTTCGCGCGGACGATCTTCTTCAGACCAGTCAGAGATTGCTATGTAAGTTGTACTCATTATTGAAATGTCTTAATAGTCTTGCTCATGCAAATACTATTTGATAAACCTATGTAGGGCTCATAATTATCAACAATTAAAAACCCAACTTTTTCATATAAACTTATTGCTTCAATTTGTTTGTAGAGGGTTTCCAGAATCATACGTAAAAAACCTTGATTCTTTGCCTCTTCTTCGAGCTCTTTAATCACTAATTGAGCCAATCCTAAACCTCTTGCTTCTGGCGAAACAAACATTCGTTTTAGCTCTACTGTATCTTCATTGTATTTTTTAAAGCAACCACTTGCAACGGCTTTTCCATCTAAGTAAACCAAAACTACATTTGCATTAAATTCTATTATGTTATTACCCCAATAATCCTTTTTGAGTTCAGGATAACGTTCCCATAAAAAGGTATCAAATATTTTGATCAGGGATATAAAATCCGGATTTTCGCTTGTTGTTTTTACAACATTTATTTTCGCTTTCATTTACTATATTCTAAAAGGCTAATATATTTAAAAATAAGAAAAATCACTCATAAATAATGAAATAGTATTTCAAAAAAAATGCCAATTACAAAATTGCAATTGGCACATTATCTCATTATCAAATTAATTAATTTTTTAATTAATCAATCCTTTTACTTCATCAAAGTTTAATCCACCGTAATTTCCTGAACTCATTAATAATAAAGCAGAATTATCCAAATTTAAATTGAATAAATATTCTTTAAATTCAGTTGGATTTGTATAAATTATTAAATCTTCACGATTAAAAGCCGTTGCAATTTGCTCGTAAGTCACTTCCTCTAATTGTTTAATTTTTACAGCATCCGGTGAATAGAAAACAACCGCAACATCTGCATATTCTAATGCGCCTTCATATTCTTTAAGAAATTCGGCATTCAAACTACTATAAGTATGCAATTCTAAACAGGCAACTAAAGTTCTGTTTGGATATTGCTCTTTCACCGCTTTTGTAGTTGCTGCTACTTTACTTGGTGAATGTGCAAAATCTTTATAAGCAACTTTACCTTTTCCTTCGGCTATTTTTTCTAAACGCTTAGATGCACCTTTAAAACTGGCAATAGCTTCATAGAAATCAGCTTCATCAACGCCCATGTTTTGGCAAATCCATTTTGCTCCCGCAAGATTATTTAAATTATGTCCGCCAAAAACTTCAATTGGCATATCGCCTTCCGGAGTTTCTAATAATGTTACGCCGTCACTTACCGTATATTTTGGAGTGGTGTAAGCCAACTTGCGAATTGGGTTTGTAGCTGCTTCTGCAACACGTTTCACTTCAGAGTCATCTTCGTTATAAACTAAGATTCCGCCATTAGTGATTTTGGCAATAAAAATTTCGAATTGCTCAACATAATTTTCATACGTAGGAAAAACATTAATGTGATCCCAGGCAATTCCAGAAATTAAAGCAATATTAGGCTGGTATAAATGAAATTTTGGTCGTCTGTCTATAGGAGAAGATAAATACTCATCACCCTCCAGAACCATAAAATCATTTTCTTCCGTAAGATGCACCATCGTATCAAAACCTTCAAGCTGTGCTCCTACCATATAATCAACTTCAATATTATGATAATGCATAACGTGCAAAATCATCGAAGTAATAGTTGTTTTTCCGTGAGAACCTCCAATTACAACACGCGTTTTATTTTTAGACTGCTCGTATAAAAACTCAGGATATGAATAAATTTTCAAACCTAATTCTTGCGCTTTCAACAATTCCGGATTATCAGCTTTTGCGTGCATTCCAAGAATTATAGCATCAATATCAGCAGTGATTTTTTCAGGAAACCAACCTAACTCAGCAGGTAAAATTCCCTTTTTTTCTAATCTTGATTTTGATGGTTCAAAAATTGCATCATCACTACCTGTAACCTGATATCCTTTGTTATGCAATGCTAATGCTAAATTGTGCATGGCACTTCCGCCTATGGCGATGAAATGTGTTTTCATTTAAAATTCCAATTTTTTATCCCGAAGTTTCGGTATGAGATTTGATTATTATGACTCAAATTTTCTTTTCAATTCCTGTGCCTTTTTAGGCTCTTTTAATTTATTCAAATATAAATTATATAATTTTTGAAATGTAACTTTTGATTTACCAATTTCATTGGCTTTCAAATAATTTTTCTCCGCCAATGTATATCTCTTAAAATATTCTTCGATCCTGCCTCGCGACAAATAGCCATCAACTGGTGAAAATTGTGCTAATTCGTTGGAATAGGCAATAGCTTTCGATTCACTTCCGCCTAAAATGCCGGGTAATTGCAAATATATTTCGATCAAAGCCCATCTTGCCTGTACGTGTTTCGGATTGAGAACAATTGCTTTTTCAAAGGCTTGTTTCATATCATCTACCATCGTAAAAGCTTTTATTTTATTTACTTCTGTAGCTCTCATCGCCAGACAGCCACCGTATTTAAAAAAATAATCCGCTTCTGTAGGTTTTAATTCTTTTAGTTTTTTAAAATATTCAGCTCCTTTTACCCAAGCTTTTTGATGTGCTGCAATTTCTCCCAAATATTCAATTGTTTTAATATCCGAAGGTTTTGTTTTTAAAACTCCCTCGAAAAGAACTTGCGCCTCTTCATATTTTTTGGAGTGAAATAACTTCTCGCCTTTTTCAAAATTCGATTGCGACCATATTAAAATGGGCATCAACAAAAAAAAGAATAGTAGCTTTTTCATGTCTCAAAAATAAGGAAATAAAATGTCTCATTTGGTTTTATCCATAAATTAGTAATTGTTCAAAAATTATTTTATCACCTTTCTAACCTTTATTAAAAACCAGTTCTCTATTGAGTAAGACAAAAGCCCATTTTTAAACATAAAAAAACCCGACAGATTTAAATCTGTCGGGTTTAATTTTAAGAATCAATAAAACTATTTTGCAATAGTCAATTCATCAATAATATTTTTAGCTCCGGCGTATTTGTCAATAATCCAAAGTACATAACGAATATCTACGTTAATTGTTCTTTGCAATTTAGGATCAAAAATAACATCTCCAGCCATAGCCTCGATATTTCCGTCAAAAGCAATCCCTATTAATTCTCCTTTTCCGTTAAGAACCGGCGAACCTGAGTTTCCTCCTGTAATATCATTATCTGTTAAAAAGTTTACCGGCATATATCCATCTTTATCAGCATACTGTCCGTAATCTTTTGCTTTGTTTAATTCTAATAAACGAGCTGGTAAATCAAATTCCTGATCTCCGGCTTTATACTTTTTAACCATACTTTCCATGGTCGTATAATTGTTTATTTTAGCATCATTACGCGGATCTGCAGGCAAAGCACGAACTTTTCCGTAAGTAAGTCTCAAAGTTGAGTTAGCATCAGGATATTTAATCGCATTTAATTTTGATTCTCTTAAACCTTCAACCAATTCGCGATATGCTGTTGCAAAGCTATCATCAGATTTAATCTGATCCTCTGTTTTTGCACGGTATTTTGTCATCAAATCATTAGAAATAATATACAAAGGATCGTGTACAATTGCTAATGGTTTAGGATTAGCCATAAATGCTAATACTTTTTCTTTAGTGGTAAAATAACTTATCTCTGTTGCTTTTGTAACATCAGCAGTAAAATCACCATTATTTTCTGATTTCATTTTGGTAATTTGTGTACCTAAACCATATTCAGCTCCTTTAGAAGTGTACAAATTCAATTGTGCAATTAATACATCTTTTTCAAGTGGCGCATAAAATTCACCATAAATGTTATCGATCAATGCATTAATCTTAGGCAACATCTCTGCTTTCTTAGCATCATTT
Organism: Flavobacterium sp. Leaf82; assembly: GCF_001422725.1. GTDB lineage: Bacteria > Bacteroidota > Bacteroidia > Flavobacteriales > Flavobacteriaceae > Flavobacterium. The sequence goes on from NZ_LMMA01000003.1 coordinate 73,798, forward strand.
TCACTATAGTAAGCAATTAAAGCGTTTCCTAGATTTGAAGGTCCCGCTGCATAAGCTGAAGTACGTAAAAGTTGCGATAAATAGTTATCGTGCGTCGCTTTTAAATTCGTTTGTCTGTAATAATCGTTAATAGTAGGAATTACATTTTCGTATTTTTCTTTATTCGCCGGTTTAGTAGCCCACTCATAAAACTTATCTTCTTGTGCTGTTTTAACATCAACCGTTCCGGCTTTTGTTAAAGCATCAATCATTCCCTGACGGTTTTTCCAGTAATTTGCTGTCGAAGCATATTTAGACGCATATTGCAAACGAACCGTTGCATCTTTGTCCATATATTTTTTCATTACATCCATTCCGGTTTTAGCACCTTCAACCCATGCAGGATAAGCAAATTTTATGTTTTGTTCGATTCCGCCAGCTGGCATCCAACGGTTTGTTCTTCCGGGATATCCTAAAATCATTGCAAAATCATTCTCTTTAACTCCTTTAATACTTACTGGTAAGTAATGTTTAGGCTGCAAAGGCACATTGTTTTTTGAATATTCTGCAGGATTTCCGTCTTTATCAGCATATACTCTAAACATAGAGAAATCTCCAGTTTGACGTGGCCATTCCCAGTTATCCGTATCTCCACCAAATTTACCAACACTTTCAGGTGGCGTTCCTACTAAACGAACATCTGTATAATCCTGGTAAACGAAATAGTAATATTCATTTCCCTGAAAGAAAGGACGAACAGAAACGGTATATTTTCCTCCTTCATTATTTTCTTTCTCAATCAAATTGATTTCTTGCTGAATGATTTTATTTCTTTCAGTTTCTGTCATTTGATCATTTACTTTTGATAGAATTCTTTTAGAAACATCATCCATACGAACAAAGAAACGAACGTATAACGATTTTGGTTTCATCTCAGCACTTTTTTCTTTTGCCCAGAAACCATCTTTTAAATAATTTTGTTCTGCCGTAGAAAGTTCAGCAATTGCATCATATCCACAATGGTGATTGGTTAACACTAATCCGTTTTTAGAAACGATCTCAGCCGTACAACCTCCGTTAAATTGTACAATAGCATCTTTTAAACTATGGTGATTAATACTATAAATTTCTTCGGCTGTTAACTGTAAGCCCATTTTTTCCATATCTCTATGGTTCAATCTTTCGATAAACATCAAAAACCACATTCCCTCATCAGCTTTTACAGGAAAAGCCATTAAGCACATGGTTAAGAATAAAACTACTTTTTTCATGCTATTTTTTGTTTAATTAGCGCGAATATAGGTCATTTTCGCAACAAAAGACCAATCAAACAATCAAAACCAAAATTGAAGATATCAATTTTAATACAATTTTACGAAATTCACAATTTAATAAAGAAGAAAATACATCAAAAATTACTAATAAACCAATTCATTAAACTCTTAAAATGTAAAATTAAAATAATAAAACATGTTATAACTTTCTTTTAATTGTAAAAATACACTTCTTAAATAAAACATTAAAAATAAACCATTTCTTACAAATATTAATTTCATAAGTTTGCATTCACTATTTAATTTAAACAAAATGAAAAAATTATTATTACTTATTGTTCTATTTGTAGCAACTGTATCAAACGCACAAAAAGGTTCAATCTTTTTAGGAGGAAACGTAGGTTACTCATCAGAAAAAATTGGAGATTCTAAATCAAACAATTTCGAGTTTGCTCCCAGAGTAGGATATCAATTTGCAAATAATTGGGGTGCCGGTGTTGAAGGATCGATTCAAAATGTGGATACTGACGGATTAGCAAAAACTGAAAGATATAAAATAGGTGGTTTTCTACGTTACATTATGCCACTTACTGACACTTTTGCTTTCTATTCAGATTTGGGAACGGGTTATCAAACCTACTCTGTAAATGATGCCAAAGGTATGTATGCTTCTTTTACTCCTAACTTATCTATTAATGTTAAAAAAGGTCTTGCTTTAAATTTCTCTATCGGAGGAATCAACTACGATAATGTAGATGGTCATAATGCTCCAAGACAAGAGCGTTTTAATTTCGATTTTGGAAAATCATTTAATATTGGAATTTCTAAAAATTTCGGATTGTAATTCTTTAGTTTCAATCTAATAATTAAGCCGAAACAATTTTGTTTTTTTCGTTTAAAAACAAAAAACCCGACAATTAATAATTGCCGGGTTTTATATTTATTGAGATGATTTACTCGTTTAGCATTTTCCAAAGCTTATCTTTAAGATCAGTCAAACCTTGTTGGGCAACTGATGAAATAAACATGTACGGAATATCCTTGAAAGCAACATCTAATTCAGTTTTCAATTCTGCCTTAAGTTCGTCGTCCAGCATATCACATTTTGAGATTACCAACAAACGTTCTTTATCTAACATTTCAGGATTATATTTGGTTAATTCGTTTACCAAAATATCATATTCTCCTTTAATATCCGGTGTATCAACGGGAACTAAAAACAACAATGTTGAGTTACGTTCGATATGACGCAGGAAATAATGTCCTAAACCTTTTCCTTCTGCTGCACCTTCAATAATTCCCGGAATATCAGCAATTACAAAAGATTGAAAATCTCTGTAAGCGACAATTCCAAGGTTTGGTTTTAAGGTTGTAAAAGGATAATCAGCAATTTTTGGTTTTGCTGAAGTCAATACAGATAATAAGGTTGATTTTCCAGCATTTGGAAAACCTACCAATCCAACATCTGCCAGAACTTTAAGCTCCAGAATCACATCCATTTCAACTCCTGGTAAACCTGGTTGTGCGTATCTTGGCGTTTGATTGGTTGAACTTCTAAAATGCCAGTTTCCTAATCCGCCTTTTCCACCTTTAGAAAGGATTCTTTTTTCACCGTCTTCGGTAATTTCAAATAATGTTTCTCCGGTTTCTTTATCTTTTACGACAGTCCCTAAAGGTACTTCGATAAATTTATCATCTCCATCAGCACCTGTGCTACGATCTCCTCCTCCATCTCCACCGTGACCAGCTTTTATGTGACGCGCAAATTTTAAATGAAACAATGTCCAAAGACCTTTATTTCCAACTAAATATACGTGTCCACCGCGACCACCATCACCACCGTCCGGGCCTCCTTTTTCAATAAATTTCTCTCTATGTAAATGCGTAGATCCTTTCCCTCCTTTACCGGATGAAACATATATCTTAACGTAATCTACAAAATTTCCTTCTGTCATTTTTTTTAGTGTTCAGTCGCAGTCTCAGTTTTCAGTGCAAACTGCGACTAAAAACTGAGACTGAAAACTATTTTATTTTCTTTACTCTTTAAGTGTTTTCACCAACACTTTGTCAATCTTTACGCCATCCATATCAATGACTTCTAACACAAATTTTTGCCAGATTAATTTTTCACCTTCTTTCGGGATATGAGAAAGTTCAGTCATAATCATTCCGCTTACGGTATTTACTTCATAATCATTTGTCAATTCGTCTAACTCAAAATACGTTAGAAAATCGTGTAATGAATAATGCCCGTCTACCAGCCACGAACCATCTTCTCTTTCTATCAATTGAAATTCATCTTTATAAAAATCAGATGCGTCTCCAACTAAAGCTTCGAGAATATCATTTAAAGTAATAATTCCTTGAAAAACACCATATTCATCAGATACTAACGCATAGTGAACGCCAGTTTTCTTAAAATTCTCAAGTGCTTTGTATGCTGTTGTCTGCTCCATTAAATAAGGAGGATCTGTCATTATTGCTCCCAGATCAAAATGATCACTTTCGATATTTGCGAAAATATTTTTTAAGGTTACGATTCCAACAATATCATCATAATTATCTCTGTAAACCGGATAAACAGTGTGTAAATCCATGAGGACAAGTTCTTTTATTTTTGCTTTATCAGCAGTAAAAGGCAACATGTCTACTGATTTACGGTGCGTCATTAAAGAATTTACTTTTCTGTCACCAATATGAAAGACACGTTCTACAATGTCTTGTTCGATTTCCTGAACTTCTCCACCTTCAGTTCCTTCTTTTATGATTGCTTTAATTTCCTCTTCAGTAACTTTTCCGTCAGCTGAAGGTTTAATTTGCAAAACATTTAGTAAAAAATCTGTAGATGTAGTAAGCAGCCAAATAAATGGCGCCGTAATAATCGAAATAATCTTCATTGGCATTGCCACCATTTTTGCAATCGATTCCGGATAATTTAATCCGATTCGTTTTGGCAATAATTCTCCCAGAACTAATGAGAAAAATGTAAGCACTACAACTACAATCCCTACAGCTACTGAATGCGCGTATGGTTTTAAAACTGCAAATCCGCTTACAAATGTTTCAACATCTACTGTGATTTTGTCCCCACTATAAATACCGGTTAAAATCCCGATAAGGGTTATACCGATTTGTACTGTAGATAAAAACTTATTTGGCGAATTGGCTAAATCGAGCGCTATCTTAGCACTTTTATTTCCTTTTTTTGCGGCAGTTTCGAGTCTATTTTTTCTTGCTGAAATAAGGGCAATTTCAGACATGGAGAAAACTCCGTTTAGTAGTATTAGAAAAAATATTATTAGTATTTCCAATTTGTGGTTTATTCGTTATTGACTTGTTCGTTAAATGTAATTTGTAACCTAAATGTTATAGCCCAGATGGAAGAGAAAAGCCCAGAGCTAAAAAAACTAATTTTTCTTGCCAGAAAACAGCGACCGGAGGAAGCTCGTTTTAAGGTATAGAAAAATAGTTTTTTTAGCGAGGACTTGTAACGTACAGCTGGAAAAAGCTTCTACAAATTATCTATAACTGACGTTAATCGCTCTGTAATTTCTTCAATAGTTCCAATACCATTTACGGCATAAAACTTGTTTTGTTCTTTATAATATCCTATAAGTGGAGCCGTTTTCTCATTATATTCCTGATATCTCACACGAATTTTCTCTTCGTCCTGATCATCAACTCTCCCACTTGTTTTTCCTCTTTCTAATAGACGCGCTACCAGAATTTCATCATCAGCTTCTAATGCAATTGTTGCTGTAACACTTGACCCTATTGTTGGTAAAAATTTATCCAGTGCTTCTGCCTGATCTAAAGTTCTTGGATAACCGTCGAACAAAAAACCAGCCGTATCCGGATGTTTGTTTACTTCATCTATTAACATTGCTGTTGTAACTTCGCAAGGAACCAATTCTCCATTGTCCATAAAAACTCTTGCTTTTTTACCTAAATCTGTATCATTTTTTAAATTAAAACGAAAAATATCTCCTGTTGAAAGATGTGTTAATTTGTATTTTTCTTTTAAAAATTCTGCCTGAGTTCCTTTTCCTGCTCCCGGCTTTCCAAATAAAACAATATTAATCATAATATGAGTGAGTGTTGTTACTTCTGTTTTTTATAAGAAGTTTTAAATGAATATATAGTTGTGTGTGTTTAATTATTCTGCCAATTTATATACTTCGGATAAGTTTCTGCCTAAACCATCGTAATCTAATCCGTAACCAACGATGAATTTATTTGGAATCCTGATTCCGATATAATCTATTTTAATATCTTTTTTATACGCCTCCGGTTTAAAAAACAATGTAGCAACTTTAAAATGCTTTACATTTTGTGCTTTAAATAAATGTTTCAATTCTTCGATTGTGTTTCCGGTATCGATAATATCTTCTATGATAATTACGGTTCTGCCTGATAAATCCTGATTAATACCAATTAATTCTTTTACGGTATTGGTAGTTTCAGTTCCTTCATATGATGCCATTTTGATAAATGAAACCTCACAAGGACTTTTATATTTCTTAAGAAAATCAGCAACGACCATAAATGCACCATTCAAAACACCAATAAAAATTGGGGTATCGTCGCCAAAATCATCTTCTACTTGTGCAACTAATTTAGTTAAAGCAAAATCAATTTCTTTGGCCGAAATAAACGGAACAAATTGTTTATCGTGAAGTTGTATCATTATTTTTATGTTTAAAATAATGGGCAAAGATACAGAATTAGAACTAAACTGTAAGTATCAAAATAGGCTGGACACATATTTTTTTGAGAATGTTAAATATCACTTAATATTTACAAATCTTTTCTTGCAACTATTTTTAAATTTAGTAAATTGTTGTACTATAAACCATTAACCCCGAATACAAATGAAGACTACGGCGCAAATATTTTCAATATCCTTATTAGCAATATTAACTGCCTGCAACGGACAGGTAAAAAAAGAAGAAAAAGAAGCTCTGGCAAAACAACCCAATACGGTTGTAAAAACTGCTATTGGCGATCTGACATTGCCTCCGCCTTATGCGACAGAATCTAAAACAAACAATAGCAAGGTTATTGGCTGGACTGAAGGAAAAACGCCAACAGCGCCTGAAGGTTTTACGGTTACCAAATTTGCAGATGGTTTCCAGAATCCGCGTTGGACTTATATTGCACCAAACAATGATATTTTTGTGGTAGAAAGCGGTACAAGAGCAAGCAAAAATCAAATTACGGTATTGCGTGATAAAGACAAGGACGGAAAATTTGAAACACGAGAAGTTTTTATAAAGGATTTGAACAAACCTTTTGGAATGCTGGTTTTAAAAGACTTTTTCTACATCGCTAATACAGATGGATTATATAGATATCCTTATAAAAACAATCCGTTGAAATTAGAAACGCAAGGAACCAAAATTCTCGAACTTCCTGCCGGCGGATATAATAATCACTGGACAAGAAATATAATTGCAAATCCTGAAGGAACAAAAATTTATGTTTCTGTGGGTTCAGGAAGTAATGTTGGCGAAAACGGAATGGATAAAGAAGTTCGTCGTGCTGACATTCTTGAAATTAATCCTGACGGAACCGGCGAAAAAATTTATGCTGCCGGACTTAGAAATCCTGTTGGAATGGATTGGAATCCGGTAAATAAGGAACTTTGGACAGCGGTTAACGAACGCGATGAATTAGGCGATGATCTTGTGCCTGATTATGTAACAAGTGTAAAAAGAGATGGTTTCTACGGCTGGCCTTACTCTTATTACGGAAATATTTTGGATCCAAGAATGAAAGGTGAACGAAAAGATTTAGCTGCAAAATCGATTGTTCCGGATGTTCCCGTTGGTGCCCATACTGCTTCTCTGGGATTGGCTTTTTATACTAAGGATGCTTTTCCTTCAAAATACAAAAACGGAATTTTTGTAGGTCAACATGGTTCCTGGAACCGTGCTAAAATATCAGGTTATAAAGTAGTTTTCGTTCCTTTTGCAAACGGAAAACCTTCAGGAAAACCAGAAGACTTTTTAACTGGTTTTATCTCTAATACTGATAAAGCCGAAGTTTATGGACGACCAGTTGCCGTAACCGTTACTCCAGACGGATCTCTTTTGGTTAATGATGATAGCGGGAACACGATTTGGAAGGTTAGTGCTAAAAAGTAAATTAAATACAAATTAATTTTTACCCTAATGAACGCTAAGATTTAGTTTTTTTGTCATTTCGACGAAGGAGAAATCACACTAGAAACTCCGCATTCACAATCGCCAATCTTTGTCGAATCCCGAGTGTGATTTTTCCTTCGCCTAAATGACAAAATTGTGTTTAATCTCAGTTCTTTTCGGTTAATTTTTTCCAAAGAAAAACTATCCAACAAACTCCTTTATGATTTTAAAAAAATATTGTTTTCTCTTTTTTATGTTTTTATATTTCCAAAACATAGAAGCACAGGAAAAGGAAAACAAAACTATTGATTCTGTAAAAACACAAAAACTGGACGAAGTAATTATTAGTCCGCTTCATATTAATAACAGATTACAGAACACACCGGCTTCTATTGGGATTTTATCTAAAAAAGAGCTTTTACAAAACAATGCCACAGATATTAGTACCGTAATCAATACGATTCCGGGAGTTTTTATGCAATCTTCTAATTTTACGACAACCCGAATTTCGATTCGCGGGATTGGGGCAAGATCTCCATACGGCACCAATAAAATCAGGGCTTTTTATGGCAGTATTCCGCTAACTTCAGGAAACAGCGAAACGGTAATTGATGATATTGACCTTGAAAATATTGGTCAAATCGAAATAATCAAAGGACCTCTTTCGAGTATTTATGGCGCAGGTTTGGGTGGTGCAATTTTAATTTCACCTCAACTTTCTAAAACAAACGGAGAAAACGCAAGTGTAAGCAGCGTTTTTGGTTCGTTTGGATTATTAAAGAATAGCTTAAATTATAGTTTGAATAATAAAAGTTCAAGCGTGAATTTAAGTTATCATAATTTAAAAACTGATGGCTGGCGAGAAAACAGTTCGTACAAACGTGAAGGTGTTACGCTGGCCGGAGAATTATTCAGAAAAGAAAACAGCAAGGTTACTTATTTTTCGAATTATACTTATTTAAAAGCTTACATCCCGAGTTCTATAACTAAAGAAGTTTTTGATTCTAATCCAAAATTGGGAGCTCCAACCTGGGTTGCTTCAAAAGGATTTAAAGAATACAAATCTACACTCGCTGGATTAGCTTATGATTTTAAAATTAATGATCATCTGAATAACTCAACTTCTGTATTTGTTAATTATAAGGATAGTAATGAACCAAGACCTTTTGATGTTTTACGTCAATATACTTTTGGAACTGGCGGAAGAACGCAATTTTCAGGAAACTTTAAAATAGGAAAAACTGAAAACCAATTTATTGCCGGAATCGAATATTTTACGGATAGTTATAACGGAAATACTTTCGAAAATTTATACAAAACAAATAATGGGCAAGGAAGTTTACAAGGAAATCAACTTACTGAAACGGATCAGAAAAGACATTTCTACAATATATTTTCTCAAATAAGGACTTTACTTTCTGATCAATTTGAAATTCAGGCGGGATTGAATTATAATGAAACTCATTTTGAACTAACAAACTTTCTTCCTGCCAAAACGGCAACTGAAAAGTACAGTTATGACGGAATTTTTTCTCCACAATTATCTTTTCTTTTCAAACCCAATCAAGAGCAAACCTTATATTTTTCAGCAAGTCGCGGATTCTCATTACCGGCTACCGAAGAAACTCTTACAAGTACAGGAAACATAAATCCGGATATAAAACCAGAAAGTGGTTATAATTTTGAAGCGGGAGGAAAATTCTATTTCTTCAATAAAAATCTTTATACGGAATTTGCAGTTTATCGAATTGAAATAAAAGATTTATTGGTAGCTAAACGAATTGGCGACGATCAATATGAAGGTGTAAATGCAGGTAAAACTTTTCATGAAGGAATCGAAATTTCTGCAAAACACAATTGGTCAATCAATCGTTTTTTTAGTTTGAATTCTTTTGTTGGTGCTTCTATAGGTAAATATGAATTTAAAGATTTTGTCGATAACGGAAATGATTATTCCGGAAATAAACTAACTGGCGTTGCAGCGAATAAAATAAATGCCGGATTGATTTTAAATACTTCTTTAGGAATCTATTTATCAGGTGATTTTCAGTTTACAGATAAAATCCCGATGAACGATGCCAATTCTGCTTATTCAGATTCTTATCATATTATCAATCTAAAAACAGGTTATCGTTTTGAAATTCTGCCTGATTTAACTACAAATCTGGCTTTTGGAATTAATAATGTTACTGATGAAAAATATGCTTCGATGATTTTGCCTAATGCTGTTGCAGTTGGAAACGCAAGTCCCCGATATTATTATCCGGGTTTACCAATAAATTATTATGGAACTATCTCATTAAATTACTTATTTTAGATGTGTAGTAAAACTAAAAAGATGGCATCTGAATTACAAACAAAACTGGATTATGTAAATGCTTACCGCGAAAATCGACTTATGGCGGCGCAAGATGTTTTGGAAAATCAATATTTATTTGATGAGTTAATCTCTATTTGTTTTTCTCCTTTAAACAAAAACAATCATAAAGCTTGTTGGATTTTAGAGTTTGTATCTTACGAAGAATTAATCTGGCTGCAACCTCATCTTGATTTTTTTTGTTCTAATCTAAAAGTTTTAAAAGATGAAAGTTCTATAAGACCAATTGCAAAAGTGGTTCAGCTTTTGGTAAAATCACATTATAAGAAAAACGAAAACAGCATTTTACTTTCTGAAGAAAATCTGCAAGATTGTATTGAGGCTTCTTTTGACTGGCTGATAAATGATGTAAAAGTTGCCACAAAGGCATATTCGATACGAACTTTGTATGTTTTAGGAAATCATTATGACTGGATTCATCCTGAATTACAAATCATATTAAACAAAGATTATGCAGATCATTCAGCTGCTTATAAAGCTGTTGCCAAAGAAGTTTTGAAGAAAATAGATTGAATTTAATTTTCACTATTATTATAAAATCAAAAGAGGACATCTATAATAGATGTCCTCTTTTTTACTACTCAAAATAAAAATAAAACTAATCCTCGCTGAATAATTTTATCTAATTGGGGATTTATTAAAATTTAAAGCGAAGAAAAAATTCATTTGAGTTTTTAGCACTTGCAATTGCACTGCCAATTCCGGTTTCGTAAGCGTAACCAAGCATTAAACGCTCACTAATAGTTAAACCTGCTATTGCAGCATAAGCATTATTAACTCTATAGCTTCCTCCTACTTCAAGGAATTTTTCTATTTGAAGCATTAAATTAATATCTACAGAAAGTGGCGCACCATTAACATATCGCATCATAAATGATGGTTTTAGCACCAACTGTGTAGCAGTTTCAAAATCATAATCATAACCACTGCTTAAATAAATATGCGCTCTGTCTGTAGCGACAGATGTGTAGCCGTCTTTATTTTTTGCACGTTCAGTATTTAACATTCTTGGGACAGAAAGGGATACGAAAAACTTTTCATTCTTTAATAAAGCTCCAATACCTACGTTTGGATTAAATTGGTTTATAGTAACCAAAGCAGGATCTGACTGAGGCGAGTAGGTTTCAAGTCCTGAAGTATTTACATTGTAGAAATTACCTCCGGCTTTTACTCCTAAATACAAATCAGTAAGTGCTCCTACCTGAAGTTTATACGAAAAATCAATTCCTAATTGTGTTTGTTTTTCGATAAATGTTTTATCATAAACCATAGAAACACCTAAGCCCAGATTACTTCCTACAGATGTACCGAAAGAAACTGCCTGCGTTTGTGGCGCATCTTTAATCCCGGTCCATTGCTGACGAATTGTGCTCACTAAAACAGTTTCTCCGTTAACACCTGCATAGGCCGGATTGACAATGTTCATATGATAACGGTATGTTGTCAAAAGACTTTCTTGTTGGGCAAAAAGCATACTACTAAAAAGTAGTAATGCTCCCGCCAATATATTTTTAATTATTTTCATTTCTAAAATTTTATTTTTTTACAATTACCTGTTAATGTAGATCCAACCTTGCTTGTCTATAGAACCATTACCATCTAAATCAATTTGGTAATAATAAGAACTCGACTCCGGTAAAGAGCTGGAATTTCCTTTGTAGTGTCCATCCCAATCATTTTGGTAATTTCTGGCAACGAATACTTCTGTTCCCCAACGATTGAAAACACGTATTAGTGAGTTAGGATAATTTTCAATATTAGAAATAATCCAAGTATCATTTATACCATCTCCGTTTGGAGTAAAAGCTTCAGAAATATTCATTTGATCTTTATCACACGCATCTCCAATACCATTATGGTTACGATCTTCCTGATAAGGATTAGCCGTAATTGGGCAATTATCTGATGGATCTAAAATTCCGTCATTGTCATCATCATTGTCACAATTATCCGGAATTCCGTCATTATCATTGTCTCCAAATTTATTTACGACAGTAACTTTTGCAGTAGCAGTTGCTATATTTCCAGCTTTGTCTTTTACTGTTAGTGTAACTGTATTCACACCCACATTTGTACAATTAAAAGAAAGCTTGTCAAGAGTTATTGCAGCAATTCCACAGTTGTCAGAACTTCCGTTATTGATTTGATTTACTGTTATTGCAGCATTTCCGGAAGCATCCAGTTCAACTGTAAGATCCTGAGTTTTTGCAACTGGAAGAATACTTTCCTTAACCGTTACAATTGCAATCTCTGTAGAAATGTTTCCGTTTATATCTTTAACAGTAAGTGTTACTATATTTTCTCCAACATTATTACAGCTAAAAGTATTTGGACTTACGGTAATTGAAGCAATTCCGCAAAGGTCAAAACTTCCATTATCGATTTGAGCAGGTGTTATTGCTGCATTTCCTGTAGCATCAAGCTGAACTGTTAGATCTTTAGTAATTACTGTCGCAGCGATTTTATCCTGAATAGTTACTGTTGCTGTTTTAGACGATACGTTTCCGTATGCATCTGTAGCCGTCAATGTAACCAGGTTCGCACCAACATTAGCACATGTAAATGTATTTGGTGAAACTACTAAAGTTGGAGTTCCGCAAGAAAATGTAGATCCGTTATCAACATCAGCAGGAACAATAGAAACATTTCCTGATGCATTAAGCGCAATCGTGATATTTTTCGTTAATACATTTGGTAAAATTTTGTTTTCGATTTTTACTATTGCAGTTGCAGAAGCAGAATTTCCAGATGCATCTGTAGCCGTAAGAGTAACTGTATTGTTACCTATGTTTGCACATGAAAATGTATCTGGTGAAACAGTCCATGCAGTAATTCCACAATTATCAGTTGAATTATCATTAACATCAGTTGCCTGAATTGTCACAATACCTGTAGCATCAAGCTGAACAGTAATATTTTTTGCTGCAACAGTTGGAGCAATTATATCTTCAACAGTTACAATAGCATCTTTAGTATCAAAATTTCCGCTATTGTCTGTAACTTTCAGTTTAACTGTATTTTGACCAAGATTCACACAAGTAAATGAAGTGATATCTAATTCGATTGTAGCGATTCCGCAATTATCAGATGAGTTGTCATCAATATCAGAAGCCTGGATTGTAGCATTTCCTGCTGCATCAAGCTGAACTGTGATATTTTTTACCATAACAATTGGTGCCATTTTATCTTCGACAGTTACAGTAGCTGTAGCAGATGAAACATTACCATGAATATCTGTAACTTCTAAATTAACGGTATTTGTTCCAAGATTTAAACAAGTAAATGAAGATACATCTAATGTTCTGGTATCAATTCCGCAATTATCAGATGAATTATCATCAATATCAGAAACCTGAATTGTTGCAACTCCTAATGCATCAAGTTGAGCTGTAAAGTTTTTGGTTACAACAGTTGGTAACTCAGTATCACTAATAGTAATTTTTTGAGTATATGTAGCAAAATTACCAGCAGCATCTTTTGCTGTCCAAATAACGTTTGTTGTTCCTACAGGATAAGTTCCTGAAGCATCTGCCGTTGTGTTAAAGTCATTTATTAAACTCACAACTGCACAATTATCTGTAGCTGTTGGTGCTGTAACAGCAACTACAGCTGAACAAAGTCCTGCATCTGCAACTTGTGTTTGATCTGCAGCAGAAATTACAGGTTTTTCATTATCTTTTACTATAATATCAAAAGAACATTCTGTACTAGTATTACCACTAGCATCTGTTGCAGTATATTTTAAGGTTGTAGTTCCTACCGGGAAAACTGAACCAGATGTTAAACCTGTTACATCAGTTTGTGATGAAACGATTGGAGGTTCTACTAAAGTAATAATTACTTTACCCATTCCTGAATTTATTGCAGCAACATTTGTTTGGTTTGTTCCGGAATTAAAAGATCCCGATCCATAATCAGTATGTGGATTATTGTAATCGTTTGTATTAACAACGGTTCCTCCAGTATATCCGCCGCCGCCGCCGCCTTCATAATATGCACCGCCACCGCCGCCAAAGCCACCAACACCACTAAAACATACACTATGATCACCACCAATACCACCATTTACAAAAGAGAGTCCAAAATCTGAATTCATGAATAATGCCCCATCACTTATTAAACCGCCTCCACCACCGGCACGACCTCTAGAATTTCCTCCGCCGGTTCCGTTATTGGTTGTATTAGCACCTGGACCATCAAAATTAAACTGTGCCCAGCTTTCTCCGTTTCCGCCACCGGCAACAATTAGCGGCGTATTAAAACTATCTGTCACAAAAGAACCACCACCACCACCGGCAGCTCTGTTACCGCTACTACAATCTATATTTGTTTCTCCTCCGGTTTGCCCAACGAGAATTTTTATAACCTGACCTGCCGTAAGAGAAAATTCTCCATACATATCAGCTCCTAGTCCTGGTTTTCTTATATTATTTTCTGAATTATCACCACCCTGAGCTCCAAGAGCACGAATTGAATACAATCCGCTAACAGGAACTTTCCATTCCTGAATTCCCTGAGTATTTATAGTAACAACTCCAGGACCATAAGCTGTATCACATTGAGCTTGAGTTGGACCAAATCTTCCTGTTGAACCTGCATTTGTAAATGTCGCAACGACAGGAACAGTACTCGTACAATTATCAGTAACTACCGGTGTTGTAAAAGTAACTACTGCACCACAAACTCCAGGATCATTATTAACTTCAATATTATTAGGACAAGTTATAACCGGCGCAATATCATCTACTACAGTAACCGTTGCTGTAGCATAACTTTTATTTCCATCTGTATCTGTAACAACAAGATTAACGGTATTATCACCAATATTTGAACAGCTAAAATTAAATGAAGGTTTCAAAAATGCGGGCGAAGGTTCATATGAAGCACTTATAGAAAGTATCTTACCTAAATTAGGGCAAGGATCACCTCCCATATTAGCATTACTTATAAAAATACTGGCTGAATTGTTATTCAATAAATAAGAAGAAACATAAGATTGAGCATTTGAATAACAAGAAGGATAAGAAGCATCTGTACAACTTTTGGCTGATGTACCATAGATTGCAAAATCTACCGTCTTGAAAATTGATCCTGTAGTTGCAGCAACTGTCAGTGTACTGTTCTCATTTCCTGTAACACAAATTGTTCCAGCACTAGCAGTTGTCAACATATAACTGGCAATACCTACATTATCTGTAGAGCCATTATCCACATCCTGAGCATTGACCGTCACATTTCCGGAAGCATCGAGCTTTACGGTAATGTTTTTTGCTATTGCAACAGGGGGATTTTGAGCGTATATCATATTGCTTAAAAGAAATAGGATACCCGCTAAAAAGAGTAATTTTAATTTCATACTGGTTTGTTTAGATTTATTTACCAACAAAAATATATTGAAATAAAATCGTCGAATAGCCCATTCGGACACATCAATAGCCCGAAACGACCAACGGTGTTTTCAAAAAAAACAAGTAGAAACAAAACAAGAATTCTCTCAATTTAAAACACTGAAAAACAAATGATTAAAAATTTTAAAATTATTTTTTCAATGTTAAAAAAATCATAAATAAATCACAAAATGAGAGTCGGAAAGGAGAAAAAGAAAGAATTTTACATCGCTTAAAAGCGTATTTCTGAAGGCATTTTTCCAAAACGTTTTTTAAAGTTAGCCGTAAACTTGCTGGAACTTTTATAACCGGTTGCCAAAGCAATGTTTTTCATCTGCATATCGGTGTTTTGAATCATATGCATGGCGAGCAATAATTTCTTTTCTTTATGATATTGCATCATCGAAACGCCATGAACAGATTTAAAAGTCAGCTTAAGTTTTGTTGCAGACATATTTACTTTTTCGGCAATATATTCTACGCCTAAAAAAGGTTCAGCAATAGTATCCAAAAGTAACTTTTCGGCTTTTGCAATTTTTCTGTAATCCGGAGTTTCTGTTGGCGAATAATTTCCAATTCGCTGGTCTATGAAAGCATTTTTAAAAAAAGTGGAAATCAGTTGAAATGTTTGTGTTTTTAAAATTGCTTTACTCAACAAATCATGATTGTTCTTTTCCAGATTAATCAAAATTTCTTTAGACAATTCGGCAGCATTTGGCACAATATCCTGATACGTAATAAATCCTTTATCTGAATTCAGGAATTTTCTAATCTGATTGTCTTCAGGAAGTGTTTCAAAAGAAAAATTGCGTTCTGCCCATTCTTTACTAAATCCATACAAATAAAATTCGCAAACAGAGCCTTTATAAAAATAAGCACCAACCTCTGTACCGGGTCTTTTAAATCCCCAATATTTGCTTGAAAAAGGAGTTTTATCAGCAAATGTATTTTGTAGTTTTACTTCACTTTCAAAAACCGAAAATGTAAGTGTATAATAATCAATAGGAAAATCCTCATCATAAATTGCTTTTAGCATCACGTTTTTCTTAAAAGTGATACTTGTAGCAATAATCCAAAAACCTTCTTCGATTTCGCGATAGCGCATTACTCCCTTAGAGAAAGGATTATTTCTATAAACCGCCTGCTCTTCTATAACATGTTTTACTGAAGGCGAATTGACAATGCTCTTTACAATAATCTCAGGAGAATTTGATAAATAAGGCAACTCAAAAAAACCATCTCTGTAAAAGTTTATATTCTCTTTTATGAATTTAATCCACTTTACTACATTCATATCATTCTGCTCAAATCTTAATTCTCTCTAAAAACCGAAGGTAATTGTCCAAATCTTTTCTTGAATGCTGCTGCAAATTTACTGGCACTTTCATAACCGGTTATGACAGCAATTATCTGAATTTCGACTTCAGAATTTTGAAGCAATTGTTTTGCAAGAAGCATATTTTTTTCTTTGTGATATTGCAGCATCGAAAATCCAAAGACAATTTTAAAATTAGCTTTCAGTTTTGTTGGAGATGTATTAACCTCTGACGCAATTTTATCTATTCCTAAAAAAGAAGATTGCAAATTGTGCAAAATCATTTTTTCTGCTTTTGCTACATTATAGTAATCTAAATTGCTCAGCGAAATATTATCTGCAATACGACTGTCTTCAAAAGAATTATTAAAAAACTCCGTTATTAACTTCATAGAGCACTTACGTAATTCTAATGTGTTTAGATTTATCTTATCCTCGGCTTCTAAAATTTTTGATATTTTTTTTGATAGTACATGAGCCTTCGGAGCCAAATCTAGCCAGGTATAAAAGCCTTTTTGAGTATTAAAAAAATTTTCAAGCACTCCTTTTTTGCAGAATTTTCCAGATTTAATATTCTGATCTACCCATTCCTTATTCATCGCAATATTAAAGAATTTGCCTTCAGTCCCTTTATAAAAATACGTAGCAACTTCGGTTTCCGGTTTATAAAAAGTCCAGCAAGTACTCAACAGGATAATATCTTCAGAACCTTTAAAAGGAAATTTATATTCGAAAACTGAAAATGATAATATATAATAATCCTTTAGATGGTCTTTTGTATAAGTAGCTTTTGCTAATACATTTTCTTTAAGGGCAATGTTTGTTTCTAAAATCCAGAAACCCTCTTCAATTTTTCGATAACGCATTTTTCCTTTCCAAAAAGCATTATCAGATGAGATTAACTGCTTTAAAGCATTATGCTTCATTACAGGTAATTTTATGAGACTGTCTAACATCACCTGAGGAGAATTAGACAAATAAGGTAATTCGAAAAAGTCATCTTTTAACAGAAAAAGAAACTTTTGAATATGTTTTGCCCAATCGTTTGTGGTCATGTAACTTAGTGAATCTACAGCGGTTAAAAATCGGGGCAAACGTACGGAATTCGCCCATACAAAACAAAGTTTTCAAACGAGTTATCCTAAAAAATTTTAACATTTTGAAACAATCTTTTTTTTTGTACTATTAATATGAAAAATTGCAATTCAATACACAATAAATTGGCATTTCTATTTTATAAAGTATCTTTGCAAAAACACAACTACAAATGAATTATTTTTCTTCTGATTTTAAATTAGGAATATTAGGTGGCGGACAATTAGGTAAAATGCTTTTGTCTGACACTCGAAAATTTGACATACAAACTTATGTTTTAGATCCCAGCGACGAAGCTCCAAGTAAAATTGCCTGTAATAAATTCTTCAAAGGCGATTTGATGGATTATGAAACAGTTTATAATTTTGGAAAACAGGTCGACGTTTTGACTTTTGAAATCGAATTGGTCAATCTTGAAGCTTTAACGCAATTAGAAAACGAAGGCGTAAAAGTATATCCTTCTCCCAAAACTTTAAAAGGAATTCAGAATAAAGGAATTCAAAAAGCTTTTTATACCGAAAGTAACATTCCGACCGCAGCTTATTTACGATTTGATTCTCCGGAACATCTTCAAAAATCTGTTGGAAATAACGAAATAACAATTCCGTTTGTCTGGAAATGTACTGAATTTGGTTATGATGGAAATGGTGTAAAAGTAATTCGCCAGATTTCTGATTTGGATGATTTGCCAAATGTAGAATGTATTGCCGAAACTATGGTTCCTTTCAAAAATGAATTGGCGGTAATTGTGGTAAGAAATCCTTCAGGAGAAATTAAAACATATCCTGTTGTAGAAATGGAATTTCATCCGGAAGCCAATCAGGTAGAATATGTAATTTGTCCCGCAAGAATAGATGAAAAAGTAGCCGAAAAAGCACGGGCAATTGCTTTGAATGTTTCAGAGAAATTTAACCATGTTGGACTTTTGGCAGTCGAAATGTTCCAAACCAACGAAGACGAAATCCTTGTAAACGAAGTGGCTCCGCGCCCGCACAATTCAGGTCATTATTCTATTGAAGCAAGTTATACCTCACAATTCGAAAATCATTTGCGTGCGATCCTTGATCTTCCGTTAGGAAATACAGAGAGTAAAGTTGCCGGAGTTATGGTAAATTTAGTTGGTGCCGAAGGTTTTTCAGGAGATGTAATTTACGAAAATATCGAAACCATTTTAGGCTGGGATGGCGTTACACCACATATTTACGGTAAAAAACAAACTCGCCCTTTTAGAAAAATGGGCCACGTTACAATCGTAAATGAAAATATGGTCGAAGCAAGAAGAATTGCAGAGAATGTTAAAAATACGATTAAGGTAATAAGTATATAGTTTTCAGTTGCAGTCACAGTTTTTCAGTCTCTAAAAAACTTGAAACCTGAAACCTGAAACTTTAAACAAAAAACACAACAAAAATAAAAACATGAGCAAAGTAGCCATCATAATGGGAAGTATCTCTGACATGCCAGTCATGCAAGATGCCATCGACATATTAAAACAATTCAATATCGAAACCGAAGTTGATATCGTTTCGGCACACAGAACGCCGGAAAAATTATTCGATTTCAGTAAAAATGCACATACTCGTGGGATTTCGGTAATTATTGCCGGAGCTGGCGGAGCTGCACATTTACCTGGAATGGTTGCATCAATGTCACCACTTCCTGTAATTGGAGTTCCGGTAAAATCAAGCAATTCTATAGATGGTTGGGATTCGGTTTTATCGATTCTGCAAATGCCGGGCGGAGTTCCTGTTGCAACGGTCGCTTTAAACGGAGCAAAAAATGCCGGAATTTTGGCAGCGCAAATCATCGGAAGTCATGATAAAAAAGTACTTGATACCATTATTGCTTACAAAGAAGAACTAAAAGCAGCGGTTAATAAAGCAGCCGAAGGATTGAAATAGTTTTTATATTTAGTCACGGTTTTCAGTTGCAGTTTTCAATGTAAACTGCAACTGAAACCGCGACTGAAAACTAAAATTATGCTTCGTCTTCAATTTCTTCCAAGACAGATTCAAATTCATACTCCGTTATATCTTCTTTATTTATCCAATTTTCTGACGTAACCAGATTATAATTTATATCATCTTCTGTATTTAATTCCCAAATAATATCCTCAGCTTCAGGAAACGGAATATTTTGAGAGATTTGATTTTCAAACAATCTTTTGATAAGATTTCTATCAGACAAACCGTTATTCAATAATTTCAACACATTTTCGGCAGTCAACTTTTGTGCTTCACCATCTGTTGGAGTCATAGAAAAATGAACAATAGAGGCTTTTGCATTCGGGAATTTTCCGTTGTAGGCTTTAAAAAGCAATTGATTAATGTGAAACAAAGTCCCCTGCATGTCTATTTCAGGATATTCCTCGCAAACTTTATCAATTAACATATTGTGCGATATTTGCTCAATTTGTCCATCGCTTAATCTTTCTGGAAATTTATATTTCAAAACTATTTCGGCAGCTTCATTAGGCTCGTAATCAGAAATAGCCATTTCTAGCAATTCCGGCAAACTACTTTTATCCGCCGTTGCTCCGTCAGGATAATTGAATTTCTCTAATAACTGAACAAGATCTTCACCAGACCAATATCCTTCTACTTCATTAACCGTATCAATTCTCTTTATTACAATTTGATAATTCATCATTTTCTGTTTTTACAATTTCTGATTAGCATTTATAATTCTAATCGTATTTTTTCAATTTACGCTTTTAAAAATGCGCACAGAAATAAATAACATATCTATAACACATTTTAAGAGGATTTTATGCCGAGAATCGATTTTGTTTAGATGATTAGATTTTTATAAATTGCTATCTTTGGAATTCAAAAATCTTGAGTTCAATTCATAAAAAATATTATATCATAATGAACGTTCTACTATCAAAATTTATAACTAAACATAATACAGCTCCATTTTCGCAAATTAAAATTGAAGATTATCTTCCGGCTTTTCAGGAAGGAATTGCTTTGGCTAAAGCCGAAATTGATACTATCGTAAACAATCCCGAAGCACCAACTTTTGAAAATACCGTTGTTGCAATGGATTTTACAGGAGATATTTTAGACCGTCTTTCAAGTGTTTTCTTCAATTTAAATTCGGCTGAAACAAGTGACGAAATGCAAAAAATTGCTCAGGAAGTTTCGCCTTTATTATCTGAATTTGGAAATGACATCACTTTAAACGCTGCTTTATTTGCTAAAATAAAAACGGTTTACGATCAAAAAGAAACCTTAAATCTAAATCCGGAGCAAACGACGCTTTTAGATAAAAAATACAAAAGCTTCTCGAGAAACGGAGCGAATTTAGCAGAAGATAAAAAAAATCAATTAAGAGAAATCGACAAAGAGTTATCAAAATTGAGTTTACAATTTGGCGAAAATGTTTTGGCAGAAACGAATGCTTTCGAATTGCATTTGACAGATGAAAAGGATTTAGCCGGATTACCGGAAGGAACAATCGAAGCGGCAAGATTATTAGCAAAAAGTCAGGAAAAAGAAGGTTGGATTTTTACTTTAGATCATCCAAGTTATATTCCGTTTTTGACTTATGCCGATAATCGCGAATTGCGTAAAAAAATGGCAATTGCTTTTGGAGCAAAAGCATTTCAAAATAATGAATTCGACAATCAGGAAAATGTTTTAAAAATTGCCAAATTACGTTTCGAAAGAGCGAATTTATTAGGTTATAAAACACACGCACATTTTGTTTTGGAAGAAAGAATGGCAGAAAGTCCGGAGAAAGTTTTCTCTTTCCTGAATGATTTATTGGCTAAGGCAAAACCTGCAGCTCAAAAAGAGTTTGCTAAATTGACGGCTTTCGCCAAAGAACTGGACGGAATCGAACAATTAGAGAAATGGGACGGCGCTTATTATTCTGAAAAATTAAAACAACAGCTTTTTAATTTAGACGATGAAAAACTGAAACCTTATTTTCAATTAGAAAAAGTATTAAACGGCGCTTTTACAGTTGCCAAAAAATTATATGGATTAACATTTACTGAAGTTTTTGATATCGATAAATACCATGAAGAAGTTACAACTTATGAAGTAACAGATGCTGATGGTGATTTAGTTTCGATTTTCTACGCTGATTTCTTCCCAAGAAAAGGAAAGAGAAATGGTGCGTGGATGACTTCATTCAAACATCAATCTATAAAAGATGGCGTAAACGAAAGACCACATATTTCGAACGTTTGTAATTTTACTAAACCAACCGAAACAAAACCGTCATTATTAACCTTTAATGAAGTAACCACTTTATTCCACGAATTTGGTCATGGTTTGCACGGAATGTTAGCCAATACAACTTACCCAAGTTTATCAGGAACTTCTGTTTTCTGGGATTTTGTAGAATTACCAAGTCAGATTATGGAAAACTGGTGCTACGAGCCGGAAGCTTTGGCTTTGTTTGCAAATCACTATGAAACGGGAGAAATTATTCCGATTGAATATGTACAAAAAATTAAAGAAAGTGCAAGTTTTCAGGAAGGTTTGGCAACTTTACGTCAGTTGAGTTTTGGATTATTAGACATGGCTTGGCACGGACAAGATCCTACACATATTAAAGATTTAAAAACTTTCGAAACAGAACAATTTGCCAATACGCAATTGTATCCTGATGTAAAAGAAAATGCAATGAGTACAGCTTTTTCACACATCTTTCAAGGCGGATATTCTTCTGGATATTATAGCTATAAATGGGCTGAAGTTTTAGACGCTGATGCTTTTGAATATTTCCAGGAAAAGGGAATTTTCAATCATGAAGTAGCGACAAAATTCAAAGACAATGTACTTTCAAAAGGTGGAACAGAACACCCAATGATTTTATACAAACGTTTTAGAGGTCAGGAACCAAAGCCTGAGGCTTTATTGAAAAGAGCGGGATTATTATAATTTTAGATTTCAGATTTTAGATTGAAACCGATTTAGAAATACTTCGGTTTTTTTTATTTGTCTTTACTTTAGCTATCTTCGTGTTTTTAAATCTTAATCTTACAAAAAATAAATTGAAAAAATATTTTAAAATCTTCCTTTACCTCGTAATTTTTGGATTAATTGCTGTTGTTTCTGTAAATTATTACGTGAAATCTTCGACCAAAAAACAAATTTACTATTCCCTAAAAAAATTCCCTAAAAATGATGTGGGAATTATTTTTGGCGCAGGAATTAATGGAGATCAACCTAGTAAATATTTAAAAGATCGATTAGATGCCGGAATACTATTATATAAGGCAAACCGCATTAATAAAATTTTACTTTCGGGAGATAATGGTCGTGATGAATATGACGAATTAACAGTAATGAAAAATTACTGTTTCAATCACGGAGTTGACACCACCAAAATTTTTATTGATTATGCAGGATTCGATACTTATTCTACCATGTATCGTGCAAAACATATTTTCAACATCAAAAGAGCAACTTTAATCTCTCAGGAATATCATTTAAACCGAGCGATTTATATCGGACAAAAACTTGGGATAAAATCTGTTGGATATTCAGCTAATAATGGAGAATATTTAGGATATAAATATGTTAGTTTTAGAGAATATGCTTCTATTTTTAAAACTTTTTTTGATGTTTTGAGAAATCGTGAACCTCGATTTCTAGGAAATCCAATTGACATCAATGGTGTTTCAAATTATTCTAAAGAAGACAAACGATAAAACGATCGCGTTAATTATTTCGCTCCGCTGGAGCTTTTTGACATTTGGAAACGGAATTTGCTATAAATATTCTGCTCCGCTGGAGCAACTAAAAAAAGGGCTGACTCACTTTTGAGACAGCCCTTTTTCAATCTTAAAATAAAATCTTTATTTTTTACTCTATTTTCTCTATTCCTTTTCTAAAACTCTTTTGGCTAATTTTCCAACGGTCAATCCCTGCACTACAATTGAAAACAGTACTACAATATAAGTTACTTCAAGCAATAGGTTTTTATATTCTCCTTCTGGCATAGAAAGTACTAACGCAATAGAAACTCCACCACGAATTCCTCCCCAAACCAATACCATTAAAGAACCTTTGCTATAAGCAGACTTAATACCGAAAATTTTAAAGATATCGAAGAATTGCCAAGGTAAAACGATAGAAGCGATTCTGGCGAATAACACAATAAAAATAGCGACAAATCCGGTTAGTAATTGTTTGTTTAGGTCTGGTAACAATAACAATTCAAAACCTATAAATAAGAATAAAATAGCATTTAATATTTCGTCGATAAGTTCCCAAAATTTACCTAAGTAATCTTTTGTTACTTCGCTCATCGCTACTTTTTTACCATAGTTCCCAATAATCAATCCTGCAACAACCATTGCCAACGGACTTGAAACATGCAAACTTTGAGCAATCAGAAATCCTCCCATTACGATAGAAAGTGTTATTAAAACAGAAACTTTATAATCGTCGATTTTTTTCATAACCCGTGACGCTGTATATCCCAGAGCAGCTCCTAATAAAAGTCCGCCAATTCCTTCTTTTGCAAATAACCATGCAATAGAACCAAAAGTCATATCAAAGGTTGGATCAGTTGCCATTTTTAAAACAACAGCAAACATTACTACTGCAACTCCATCATTAAATAGAGATTCACCAACAATTTTGGTTTCGATTCTTTTAGGAACTTTTGCTTGTTTTAAAACTCCTAATACCACAATTGGATCCGTTGGAGAAATTAATGTTCCAAAAACCAAGCAAAAGATGTAAGGGATTTTTATTCCTAAAACAGGCGAGATATAATAAAGTAATACAGAAATGATTAAGGCTGACAAGACTACACTAACTGTAGAATAAATCATAATAGGAACTTTTTGTTCTTTAAGATCAGACATATTTACGTGCAGTGCGCCAGCGAACAAAAGAAAATTCAACATTGCTCCCATTAATATTTCGTTGAAGTCAAATTCTTTTATCAAATCGAAAAAATGTTTTGTAGTAGCCGGAAAATAAGAATCTCCCAAAAGACGAATTCCCACTGAAACTAACATGGCAATAATCATTATTCCGATAGTTCCGGGAAGCTTTAAAAATCTTAAATTTAAATAGGCGAAGAAAGAAGCCAATACGATTAGTATTGAAAAGGTGTAATATAATTCCATAAAAGTGATTTTTACAAAAATATATTTCCATTATCTAATACAAAATTTCATTTCCTATATTAACATAACTTTACAATTCTTAAAAAAATATTTTAAACTATTCTCGAAAAATTACAATATATTGAAGTAAAAATTCAACTAATTAAAAATTATGGATCTTGATATATTTTAAAATCAAAAATGCCGAAAATTAATTTCGGCATTTTATTTTTTGGATAAACTTATAGATAAGATTCTTTTTGGTTTAAGAGAAACAAATTACTTATTTAGTACGAATGAATTTTTCCAATTGTTTAACTTTCAAAGCTTCAATTTGTTCAATACGTTTCGCTCTTGAACTATTTAAGTTATTTCCTTTCTTAGCAGTAAATGATATTGTTGGTTTTGTAAACAATAGATAATCTCCAAACAAATGACTCAAAAACAATGGGGATTTACCCGGTCTCGTATCGTCAAAATTTTCAGACTGATGACAATAAAAGCAATTTATTAAATCACTATTATCAATATTGTGTATATCCTTTTCAAAAGTCTGTGTGTAAGTTTCCATGGTAATATTTGCCAGATTAACAGAACCTCTTGATAACGAATCCGGAAGTGCGCTTGAAATATCTCTGGTTACAATTGCTTTAATTTGATCTTCAGGAGAAACTCCATCAAAATCTAACCAAATAGAACCATTGTAAAAGTAGTTTCTAAAAACATCTTTCAAATTAGAAGCTACACATTTATTAATATTCTCAATATTATTAAAATTATCCGGTTCTTTTTGACTTGTTGCCATAAAAGAACCTGTTCCTAAATCTTTTGGCACACCATATTCATAAAGTATAAAAGCTTTATTAGGAACATTGGGTTCTGTTGCATCTTTAGTCCATATTATACCGTTTATACCTGTAGTTGTTCCTTTTTCATAAAACAACATTTCATTTGCAGCGGTTACTGAATTATTTTTCTTATCGTAAACAGGTGCCATATCTTTATGTTCGAAAGTTGCCCAGATAAATTCAGGATGATTTTTTACGATTCCTACCACATGCATCCCTAGTAATGCCACAGTCTTTGCAACATATTGTCCTTTGCTGTTTAGAACAGCCGCCTTAGTTGTAAAATAGTCTTTTTGCTGTTCTTTTGCAATTGCATCTATGTTAATCCAGGAAACTTTTAATTCTAAAGCGCCAACAGGAAATGTCTCTGCATTTGAAACAGGTAATTTCCCGCTATTGATTAAAGAAGCCATCGAAACTACTTTATCTTTTAGAAGATTATTAACGTGAATGGAATAATAAACAGTATCTGCAACATTATTAAATTTAGGATTAGAACGTAAAACACCGTGAGAACCCGCCTGTTTAATAGAGCTCAATGCTAGTTTTATGCCTAATTGCGGCGCAACATCTTCCATTTGCGGACTAACAAGATTAAGAGAATCTAAAAAGAAAGGATTTCCGCTTGGCTGTGGTTTTGTTACCCACAAGAATTTTTGCCAGGACCATTGATGAAAATCACAGTTTGTAGTGCTTTTGCTATCAAACGGACTTCCGTCGCCTTCTGCCGGTGGCGGAGTCTGTTCATGAGGAAACCAACTTTTTTCGCAATCGCAAGAATCAGCTGAGGTACTTGCATAAGTAGAGAATACTCCGTCTTTTTCTATTCCGGTATTTCTGTTAAAAAGAAATAACCAGAGACCAACTGCTATTACAACAAGAAGCAGCACCGTAATAACAATGTATTTTTTTTTCATTTTTTCTATAGGTTTAGTAAGTTTTTGGAAAGAAACTATTTTAGAATTAATAAAAAAGATCGCCTACAGTCAGGCGATCTTTTAAGTCAAAACTCTTATCGAGTCAGGAAATTTTTATCCTGTTAAATCTGTTTGGGGAGAATTTTAGTTTTTAGCTAACTCTTCTTTTAAGTTTTTAGCTGCTGCAACTGGTACATTTTCGATAGTATGTTGATAATATGAAAAACCTCCAGTTCCGTTCCATGCATTATCAATTGCCAGATGAGCATCGAAAGTAGCTAAAAAAGAACCAATTGCAGGAGGAGGAACACTATGAACATATTGTCCTTGAAAACTAACCACCTGAGTAATAGGCGTTATTCCTGTAGCATATATTTTTCCAGTTACTGGAATAACAATATGACTATCAGGACCTGGTATAGCCTGAGTAATTACTACAGTACCAGAAACAGTATGTTGTGATGGTACAACTACTAAACTAAATGTAGCGATTGGAGCACCTGGTGTTCCTACATTTCCTATTGTGCCTTGTGCTAAATAAGCACCTGCTAATAAATCTGACATAACTTTTTTGATTAAGGTTTTCCTACTCGTAAGGCTTTTCGGTGACGCCTCGTTTTTTTTAGTGGTTTCTGCTCCACTTTTTATTTTAAGCTTTTATACTAAAGATGTTATCATAACCTATTTAGAACCCAACAGTTATTTGTACAGTTACAGAACCAATGTTATCTGCTAAACCAGCACCATATTCTCCGGTTAAATCATCGTTAATGCATAATTCTAATTTTCCAACAAGTCCTGCCGGAGTAGTTGCTCCCATTCCTATTAGAAAAACAGTTTCTCCAACTTTACCAATAAGAGCACCTTCATTTTGGTTGGGCATAGTATATCCGGGCTTAGCATTAATATAGGTTGGATTTCCATAAGCATTATATAATTGTCCGTTGTCATCATTTGGATTTGCTGTCCATAAACCACTTACATAAGAAATAGTTGCAACCGTACTGGCATTAATTCTTATTCCGGTATCAAGCCAGGGATAACTAGGATTTGGATTATCCGGAGTATTGGGAGCGGGTTTAGCAGCAACTACAAAATCTGCAGGTGGTACAGCAAAATTGCAAGGTGGTATTGGCGTGGTAAATTCTTCATAATCAAAATAATCAGCTAAGGCAAGACTAGTTCCTAAACCAACACCTGATTGCGATTGCATAAATGTTACAGGTCTACTGCTGCTTCCGCTTGCATTAAGAGGACTATACCAAGTCCATAAATAAGTAGAATCAGGATAGTTATTTCCGGAAGGAGGAAAAAGAACTCCTAAAACAGTAACCGGATTATTAGGGCAAAGCACGGGATTATTCAAAATAGTTGCCTGAACACTACCTCCTACTGCTGGTATTTGAACCCAGTTTGGTGCTTCCTGAGGAAATGGAAAGTTTCCAAAACCAATACATTCCGTAATCTCATCTCCATTATAATTTATTAAAAAACCAGCACGGCTATTAGGCGGTGGAGTTACATTTACAGGAGCAGGTCCTGTAAGTAGCGCAACTTGCGAAGTAAATGGATCATTTGGACCTACTGTATTATATGTATTTTTCATCAGAGTACTTTGACTCCTGTCTGAAGAAACTTTATATTGATTATCAGCTGCCCAGTTATATAAAACTCTTGTAGGCAACGGATTGAATTGTTCATTAACCGGTGTCATAAAAACTGTCATTCCAAAATTTGTATTCCATTCAAACAATTCATAATTGTTAGGATTTCCAAATGAAAAACCATCAATAACCGGATCTATTAAAGGTGAGCTTAAAGGATTACTCGATAATCCCTGAAAAGAAGAAAAATAGCTAAAAGAAAACATTTGAAAAAGTGCCAGTTGATCGACATCTCCTAATATAGGAGAAGCAACAGGACCTTGTCCGAACATAAGACGCACCGGCAAATTAGATCCGCTGTCAAACCACATCCAGGTTGCAGGTGCAGGATTGCTGCTGCCAACCGGAATTTTCCACCAATTTACTTTTTGCGCTTCCATCCAGTTTAAATAACTCGTTCCTGCACAATTAGCATTTCCGCTTGCATTTCCAAACCAATTTGTAGTAGGAACAGACCAGCCCATATCAACGGGTACAAAATTAATTCCGTCTGTAGAAACGGTTGTTTGTGAAGGAGTTACTTTATACCACCATCTTCTTCCTGAACTCCCTATCAATAAAGCATTCAATCCAATTCCTTCCGCATAATAAACAGTTGCAATACAAATTTCAAAAAACGGACTTGCTTTATCTGCAACAGTACTATTACTTTGAATTGGGCTAAAAGGATGAAGTAAACAAGTACATTCCCAATATTGAGGAAGTGTTGGTTGATCGCCTGTGAAAGACTCCAAAACTGGATATTGTGAATCTGATATTGGATCAACACATGCTGACGAAGAGGAAGATAGGTCTTTCATGAGATTAAGTTTTTAGTTTATTTTTTGAGGTTTGTTTTTTGTTCCTTTTTTAATCAATAGAAATTCAAACATTTATATTACAACACATTACAAGGAATTATAAAGGCGAATTAAATAAGATATTTGGTTTATTTCTATTTCAAAACTATATCAAATACAGAGGCATTTTGAATAAAATGCTATAAAAGAGAGATTTTTAGGTATGAATGAGATAATGAATGACACAGAATAATTTTGCACGTAAAAACACCTGTTTTATGCCAGCTTTAAAGAATTAAATAAAAACAATTCAATAAACTTTCATTTATTTTTGAAAGTTTAAAAACTTTTACTTACTTTTGATCTATGGAATTCAAAGAAGCAAAAAATAAGTTCGTACAAACATGGGGAGCATTAGGTTCTCAATGGGGAATTAATAAAACCATGGCACAGATTCATGCTTTATTAATGGTCTCGAACGATCCTGTTTCTATGGAAGACATTATGGAGGAATTGCAAATCTCGCGCGGAAATGCAAGTATGAATTTAAGAGCTTTGATGGATTGGGGAATTGTATATAAAGAATACAAAGCCGGAGAAAGAAGAGAATTTTTTACTGCTGAAAAAGATCTGGACGAATTAGCGGTGAAAATTTCGAGAGAAAGAAGCAAAAGAGAAATTAAACCTGCTCTTAAAATATTAAAAGAAGTTTCGACAATCGAAGCAAAAGATTCAGCCGAAGAAAAACATTTTGTTGACCAGACTACTAAATTGTATGATTTTGTTTTAAAAGCAGATAACATGTTAGATAAAATGACAGAATTCAATGATAACTGGTTGGGAAAACTGGTTCTGAAAATCATGAAATAAAATATCAATCTAAAAAAATTTAATCAAAACTTTCATTTTTTTCTGAAAGTTTAAAACAAATAAAAACTAAGCCATGACATTAAATACACTACACAAAATCAATAAAGTTTTTTACTTTACAACACTTGCGCTTTACCTTTTGGTTTATTTTGGTATGATGTTTCAAATTATTCTGGGAATCGTACAACTAATAATAGGATTTACTCTACTTGTGAGAAGGGATGAATTAAGTAAAAGCAAAAAAACAAAACTGATTATTTACTGGATTTTAGTAATAGCGGCTTTCCTCTTAATTGTAATCAATTTCAAACTTAAATATGTTGCAGGTAATTTGTTTTGTTTTTTTATACTTCCAATGGCTATCGCAACTTACTTCTATTTTTTTACAGCAAATATTAATTCTGAATCATTTCTGGAAGCCGAATGGAAAAACTTAGCTCTTTTTAATTATGAAGTTGATAGAGAAGTTTTAGAAAAATATCTTCCGGCAGGAACTGAAATTGATATCTGGAACAACAAATGTTATGTGAGTTTGGTTGGTTTCATGTTTAAAAACACAAAAGTTCAGGGAGTAAAAGTGCCATTTCATATCAATTTTGAAGAAGTCAATTTAAGATTTTATGTCAAACGTTTTGAAAACGGAGAATGGAAACGTGGCGTCGTTTTCATTAAAGAAATTGTTCCTAAAAGCGCCATCACTTTTATTGCTAACACATTATATCAGGAACATTATGAGACTCAGAAAATGCGTCATGAAATAATTGAAAAAGAAAATACGAATACTTTTATTTATCAATGGAAAAGTGCTGACAAATGGAATACAATTGAGTTAGAAACCAGAAATAATCTTAGCGAAATTGAAATTAATTCTGAAGCTGAATTCATCACAGAACATTATTTTGGATATACTAAAATTGATGAAGAAACCACTTTTGAATATGAAGTTCAACATCCGAGATGGGAACAATTGGAAGTTATAAATCACAACATTAATATTGACTTTGAAAATACGTACGGAACTGATTTTGAATTCCTTCAAAATAAAAAACCAACTTCCGTTTTTCTGGCTGAAGGCTCCCAAATTACCGTTCAAAATAAAAGAAAATTGCAAATAATTCCTGTTTTACAAGAAACATATCAATCAATTTGATAACCAATAAAACCAAAAATCATGAAAACTCTAGAAAACCAAACCTTACTTTATGATGAAGATTGCCCGCTTTGCAGCTTGTATACCACTGGTTTTGTAAAAAGCGGAATGCTGGATGAAAACGGAAGGAAATCTTATTGCCAATTATCTGCCGAAGAACAAAATTTTATAGACTTAAAACGGGCAACAAATGAAATTGCTTTGGTTGATAACAAAACCAAAACTGTTACGTACGGAATTGATAGTTTGATAAAAGTAGTGGGATTTTCTTTTCCTGTAATTGAAAAAATTGCAACAACAAAACCCATTCATTTTATCCTTAAAAAAATGTATTCTTTTGTTTCTTATAATAGAAAAGTAATTATTCCCGGAAATGTAAGTGAAGAAAACAAACTACAATGTATTCCTGATTTTAATTACAAATACCGTTTTCTTTTTATCGCATTTGCCTTAACGATAACAAGTTTTGTTTTATTTGGATATTCTGATTTGATTCCTGTTTTACCAAAAACAAATATTTTTAGAGAAGTTGCTTTAGCTTTTGGACAGATTATTTTTCAAAGCTTATTTCTTTTTAAATTCGATAAAAGAACAATCATGAATTACGCAGGAAATTTAATGACTGTTTCTTTAATGGGTTCTTTGATTTTACTTCCGATTTTGATTCTGAATCAATTTATAAATATTCCTGAAATAGTCGTTTTAGGTTGGTTTGCGATAACTGTTTTGATCATGTTTGCCGAACATTTTAGAAGAATTAAAATTCTAAAACTTCCATTTTATCTATCTTACACCTGGATTTTGTATCGAATTCTTGCTTTAGCCTTAATCTTAAATTAAAAACAGCCACGAATCACGAATTATTAATATTCGCATATAATAAAATTCGTGAATTCGTGGCGATAAAAATATACTCTAATGAAAAAACTTATCATAGCAGCGGGAACCGGTTTTTTAGGACAGGCTTTAGTCAATAATTTCAAAAATGAATTTGAAGAAATTGTAATTCTGACCCGAGGAAAATCTCAAATAATTGACGGAATAAAATATGTAAACTGGAATGCTAAAAGTTTTTCTGGCTGGGAAAAGGAATTAGAAAACGCAACAGTTTTAATAAATCTCGCAGGAAAATCTGTTGATTGCCGTTATACCAAAGAAAACAAAAAAGAAATTTTATGGTCTAGAATTAAAAGTACAAAAGTTTTAAATGAAGCGGTTTTAAATTGCGAAAACCCTCCAAAACACTGGCTTAATTCATCAACCTCAACAATCTATCGCTTTTCATTAGATAAAGAAATGGATGAGGTAAACGGCGAAATTGGAAATGACTTTTCTATAAATGTTGCATTGTCTTGGGAAAAAGCATTCTTTAAAACCGAAACTCCAAATACTTTAAAAACGGCTTTGCGAACTTCTATCGTTTTAGGTAAAAATGGCGGCGCTTTTACTCCGTTAAAAACTTTGGCTAAAATAGGCTTTGGAGGAAAACAAGGAAAAGGAAATCAGTTTATAAGTTGGATTCATGAAGATGATTTCGTTAGTGCAATTGATTTTATTCTTGACAAAGAAATTACCGGAGTAATTAATATTGTTTCTCCTAAACCTATCCGCAATGCTGACTTCATGCAAAAACTTAGAAAAGCAGTTGGTTTTCCTTTCGGGATTCCCATGAATAAGTTTTTTCTGGAAATTGGATCTTTCTTTATTCGAACAGAAACAGAACTGGTTTTGAAAAGTAGAAATGTGATTCCGAAAAGGCTTTTAGATAATGGCTTTAAATTTAAATTTGGAGATATTGATGACACTTTTCGAGATTTATTGCGCTAAAAACCAAGTCAATTATAGATAAGTAAAACCGTAATTTTAACTCTTGGGGAGCAAAACATTTATAGAAAAATATAGTACGTTACTTACCAAAGCTCCAGCGGAGAGAGATATTTTCTATAATAATAAATATGTTGTCCCTCTGGGACTTGAAACTAGACGTACAAAATTTTTATGCAATGCTCCAGCGGAGCAAAATATTTATAGAACCAACATAATACGTTCCTTGCTAAGCTTCAGCGGAGCGATATATTTTCTTTAATAATTAATAAATATATCACTCGCTGGGCTCAAAAAACTAATTTCTACTATATTTCTATAAATATTTCGTCCCTTTGGGACTTGAAACTAGACGTACAAAATTTTTATGTAATGCTCCAGCGAAGCAAAATATTTATAGAAAATTATAATACGTTCCTCCCCAAAGCTCCAGCGGAGCGATATCTTTTTTTGCAATAATTAATAAAATATACCGCCCCGCTGGGGCTAAAAAATTTAATTTCAACTATTCTATAAATATGTCGTCCCTCTGGGACTTGAAATATTCCTACTAACAATGACAATAATCAATCTCACCACAAAAATAAAAGCGCCAAAACAACTCGTTTTTGATGCATCACGAAATATTGATATTCACCAGAAATCTGCGAGTAAATCAAATGAGGTTGCCATCGCAGGAGTAACATCCGGTTTAATTAATTTAAACGAAACGGTAACCTGGTGGGGCAAACATTTAGGGTTTTATCTCAAACATAAAAGCCGAATTACCGCAATGACCTTTTATCATTATTTTGTAGATGAAATGGAAGAAGGAAAATTCAAGTTCTTTAAACACGAACATTTTTTTGAAGAAGAGAATGACATTACAATTATGACGGATAAAATGCAATATGAAACTCCGTTTTCAATTTTTGGAAAATTATTTGATGTTTTATTCCTGAAAAGACATCTCACTAATTTTCTTTTAGAGAGGAATAAGGTGTTAAAAGAAGTTTCAGAAAAAATTAATTAATATAATTTTCTTACTTTTACGAAATGCTACTCTTTGTTGTAGTTTAAATTAAAATTAAAAAAAAGACTTATGACTTTAAAAACTAAAATTTTATCAATAGCATTTTTTGCTATTTCATTTATAGGATTTTCGCAAACTAATTGTGCAACTTTAAAAGGTTGTGAAAGAAAATTATGTGAGTTAAACACTAAATTAGCAGCTGCTAAAAAAGCAGGGAATCAAAACCAAATAAAAGGAGTTGAAGATGCTATTTCGAAAACCAAAAAGAATTGCACCACAAAAACAGTAACTACGGATCTTGATAAAAAAGTAAAAGAAAAACAACAAAAAGTCAACGAAAGAACTGCCGATTTAAACGAAGCAATTAAAGACAAAGAAAGCAAGGAAAAAATCGACAAAAAAAGAAAAAAATTAGAGGAAGCAAAAGCTGATCTGAATAAAGCTTTGATGGAACAAAAAACGAAATAATAGTTTTAAATTTTTTCTCTAGCAGATTTAGCAGATTGGGCAGATTTTTAAAATATTAATTTCAATTAAACTGATTCTTTCACTTTCTTTTAAAATGAAACTCTGATTTTATGGTTTGCGTGAGGGATAGAAGCGGATAGCCCACAGCCTGACGAAGGAAGTGCGAGGACTTGCAGCGAATAGCCCGACCCGGAGGGATACGCCCAAAATAACATTTTAAATGTCTTCATAAAAAACCCGATGTTCAAAACAACATCGGTTTTTTTATTATGCATTGAAAGAGAATTATATATTAAATGTCTTCTCTATTGGTAGCCTTCATTACAAAAGTAAAATACAAAAAAACGGTAAGGGCATTGATAAATAAATGCTCAAGAAAAACATAAATACTCATTGGAGGCATAAACCAGCTAAAAACGCAAGTTCCAAAATATGCACTTAGATAAAGCATTGTTTTTTGATAGAAGATTACAATTTTTTTATTGATGTGAAACAACAAAAACAACCATAAAATCAATTTATTATTTAGCGCCATCGCAAAAACCAAAGAAAAAGCACAAACGAATATGGTAACGCCAAAGTAAGACTCAATCATAAGAGGCCAGATAAAACAGATGAAGAAATTCCATCCAAAAAACAAGGCCAGAAATTGTAAAAAAGTAAATTTAAATCTTAAAAAGTATATGTTTTCTTCCATAAAATATCATGAATACAATTTATAAAAAAACCATCATGAGCCACCAAAAAATTGGTACGCTTTCGACCCAGAAAGAAGTATAATATTTAGAACGATTTGGGTTTGCAAATAATATGAACATCATTAACATGACGACCATAATAAGGTTAATAATGAGATCGTGAAATGTGAATGTCAAAATTCCGACAATCCAAAACGGAATTAAAAGTGAGAATCCCAGAATCTTAGTGCGCTTCACGCCTATTGTTTGCGGAACAGTTTTGAGATGCGGATCGTCATTTGCCAAATCTAAAATCTCAAAAACTAAAATCAGGACAAAAACTAAGACAAAGCGCTGAATGCATTTTATAAAAAAGTTGGGTGAAAACGGAATTTCGGCATTGATATATGGCAAAACCAAAGTGGCTCCAACCCAACAAAGTGCAACGATATATATTTTGACTCCTGCCCAATTTCGGGCGTTTTTTCTATTGGGGAAAAACGGAAGTGTATAAAGCGCGGTTATTGCAAAAATCACTACCGAAACAATTTGTGTAATTCGCTTTAGATGGAAAAAATAATAGCCAACCAAAATCACCGAAATCAGACTTAAAACAGCGATAATTTTCAATTGATTTCCTATTGGTTTTTGCTGCAAACGAACCAGCGCGTCATATTTAACAAAATTATACCCCACAATTGTTCCAAAAAAAACAAACAGAGCCATTGGCTCATCATACTGAATATGAAATACATGAAACGTAACCCGTACTAAAGCATAACAGGATAAAGCCACATGAATACTGCTATTCAGGTAAAAATCGAATATCTGTTTTAATAGTTTCATTTCTTAAATCTAATCAATTATTAACAAATCAACTCATTAGTTGTAAATTTCATAAAAATTGAAGTTAAAAATACCTATTAAATTATTAATAATACTTAATTTTGCGCCACAAAAAAACAACACATTTACTATAAAATGTAATAAACCTTGTGTAACACTTGATTAGATCAAAACAATGCACTTTGCAAATTACATTCTTTAAAAAATTAGATAGCTACAAATGAAAACAGATGCTTTTGCTTTAAGACACATTGGCCCAAGAGAAACAGATCTTCAACACATGTTACAAACCATTGGGGTTGAATCGATCGAACAACTTGTTTACGAAACCCTTCCGGATGACATTCGTTTAAAAGCACCTTTAAATTTGGATCCTGCAATGACGGAGTACGAGTTTGCAAATCATATTCAGGAATTAGGGAAGAAAAATAAAGTATTCAAATCATACATTGGTTTGGGTTATCACCCTACTATCGTTCCGGCTCCAATTCAGAGAAATATCTTCGAGAATCCAGGATGGTATACTGCTTATACACCTTATCAGGCAGAAATTGCTCAAGGTCGTCTTGAAGCAATTCTAAATTTCCAAACTACTGTTATTGAATTAAGTGGAATGGAAATTGCAAACGCTTCTTTACTTGATGAAGGAACTGCTGCTGCCGAAGCTATGGCTTTGTTATTTGATGTTCGTACACGTGATCAAAAGAAAAGTAATGTAAACAAGTTCTTCGTTTCTGAAGAAATTTTACCACAAACTTTATCAATACTACAAACTCGTTCAACTCCTATTGGGATTGAATTAGTGGTTGGAAATCACGAAAACTTTGATTTTTCTAATGAGTTCTTCGGAGCTATTTTACAATATCCTGGAAAATACGGTCAGGTAAACGATTACAGCGCTTTTGTTGCTAAAGCAAAAGAAAACGAAATCAAAGTTGCCTTTGCTGCCGATATTTTATCATTAGCGACTTTAACTTCTCCGGGAGAAATGGGAGCTGCAGTAGTAGTTGGAACTTCACAACGTTTTGGTGTACCAATGGGTTATGGTGGTCCTCACGCTGCTTTTTTTGCTACTAAAGACGAATACAAAAGATCTATGCCAGGTCGTATTATTGGAGTTTCTATTGATGTAAACGGAAACCGTGCTTTACGTATGGCACTAGGAACTCGTGAGCAACACATTAAACGTGAAAAAGCAACTTCAAACATTTGTACTGCTCAGGTTTTACTAGCAGTTATGGCCGGAATGTACGCGGTTTACCACGGACCAAAAGGATTACAATATATTGCAAACAAAGTTCACGCATCGGCGGTTACAACTGCTGAAGCTTTAAATAAATTAGGCGTTTTTCAAACCAATACAGCTTACTTTGATACTATTTTAGTAAAAGCAGATGCTCAAAAAGTAAAAGCGATTGCAGAGAAAAACGAAGTAAACTTTTACTATGTTGATGCTGATACGATTTCTATTTCGTTAAACGAAACGACTTCAATTAACGACATCAACCAAATTATTGCGATTTTTGCTGAGGCTTTAGGAAAAGAAACTTTCACCGTTAATGAATTAACTGCTACAAGTCAGTTGCCTGCTTCATTAGAAAGAACATCTTCTTTCTTGACGCATGATGTTTTCAACAACCATCATTCAGAAAGTCAGATCATGCGTTACATCAAAAAATTAGAACGTAAAGATTTATCATTGAATCATTCGATGATTTCATTAGGTTCTTGTACGATGAAATTAAACGCAGCTTCAGAAATGTTGCCTCTTTCAATGCCAAACTGGAACAGCATTCACCCATTTGCACCAGTAGAACAAGCGGAAGGTTATATTACAATGCTTAAAAAATTAGAAGAGCAATTAAATGTAATTACAGGATTTACCGGAACAACATTACAACCAAACTCTGGAGCTCAGGGAGAATATGCTGGTTTAATGGCGATTCGTGCTTACCACTTATCTAGAAACGAAGGTCACCGTAATGTATGTTTAATTCCATCATCAGCTCACGGAACAAACCCTGCTTCTGCAGCGATGGCCGGAATGAAAATCATCGTTACTAAAACGACTCCGGAAGGAAACATCGACGTAGAAGATTTAAGAGAAAAAGCGATTGAACACAAAGATGATTTATCTTGTTTAATGGTAACTTATCCTTCGACTCACGGAGTTTTTGAATCTTCGATTATCGAAATCACAAAATTAATCCACGATAATGGCGGATTAGTATATATGGATGGTGCAAACATGAACGCACAAGTTGGATTAACAAATCCTGCTACAATTGGTGCTGACGTTTGTCACTTAAACTTACACAAAACATTCGCTATTCCTCACGGTGGTGGCGGACCTGGTGTTGGACCAATTTGTGTAAACGAAAAATTAGTTCCGTTTTTACCAACTAACCCAATCCTTAAAGTAGGTGGCGAACAAGCGATTACAGCAATTTCATCTGCACCTTACGGATCTGCTTTAGTATGTTTAATCTCTTACGGTTACATCACAATGATGGGAGCTGAAGGATTAAAAAGCGCTACAGAACACGCTATCTTGAATGCTAACTACATGAAATCTCGTTTCGAAGGACACTACCCAATTCTTTATACTGGAGAATGCGGAAGAGCAGCTCACGAAATGATTTTAGATTGTCGTTCGTTTAAAGAAAACGGAATCGAAGTTGGTGATATCGCAAAACGTTTGATGGATTACGGTTTCCACGCTCCTACGGTTTCTTTCCCTGTAGCTGGAACTTTAATGATCGAACCAACTGAATCTGAAGATTTAGCAGAATTAGATCGTTTTTGTGATGCTCTTATTTCAATCAGAAAAGAAATTGAAGTTGCAACAGCCGATGATAAAAACAACGTATTGAAAAATGCGCCACACACCTTGGCAATGTTAACAACTGACAATTGGGATTTTCCTTATACAAGAGAAAAAGCGGCTTACCCATTAGAGTACATCGCCGAAAATAAATTCTGGCCATCTGTTCGTCGTGTAGATGATGCATACGGTGACCGAAACTTAATTTGCAGCTGTGCTCCAATCGAAGCTTACATGGAAAACTAAAAATTAGTTTTTTAATATTATATCCAAACCCGACAGGTCTAAACTTGTCGGGTTTTGTTTTTTATTTTATATTTTGTTTCAGGTTTCAAGTTCTCGCATAACGTGAAACCTGAAACTTGAAACATTTTTTTAATTTCACCTACAATCTCAAACGTTTGAAATCTCGGTAAAAATCAAAAATCATTAAAAAATAAACAATATATTCCACAAATAATTATTATTTCATAATTATATGCATGCATAGTATTTTTTATGATAGTTATCATGATTTTATTTATACTTTAGCAATAAATTTATCGGATAATTATTGAATAATGAAAATAAAAATAATAGGCATAGGAAGTTATATTCCAAATAAAGAAGTAAGCAATACTGATTTTGACAAACATGTTTTTTTAAATGAAGACGGAACTCCTTTTGCTTACCCGAACGAAGTTGTAATTAAAAAATTCAAAGGGATTACCGGAATTGAAAACCGTCGTTATGCCGAAGATCAACATACCTCATCTGATTTAGCTTTTTTTGCTGCCGAAAGAGCACTTGAAAACGCTAAAATCGATCGCGAAACATTAGACTATATAATTTTTGCCCATAATTTTGGCGATGTAAAATCAGGAACAAATCAATCTGATATTTTACCAAGTTTAGCAACACGCGTTAAAAATAAATTGGACATCAAAAACCCTAAATGTGTAGCGTATGACATTCTTTTTGGATGTCCGGGATGGATAGAAGGTGTTCTTCAGGCAAATGCGTTTATCAAATCTGGTATGGCAAAACGCGTTTTGGTAATTGGGGCTGAAACTTTATCGAGAGTAGTTGATGATCACGATCGTGATTCTATGATTTATTCTGATGGTGCAGGAGCTTCAATTTTAGAAGCTTCTGATGATGAGGCAGGATTATTATCTTACGAAAGTGCCACTTTTGCAAATGATGAAGCCAACTTCTTGTACTTTGGAAAATCATATAATCCAGATTTAGATCCGGATATTAAATACATTAAAATGTATGGTCGTAAAATTTACGAATTTGCATTAAGCCAGGTTCCATGTGCGATGAAAAGCTGTTTGGACAAAAGCGGAATCGCAATTGATGACGTAAAGAAAATACTGATTCATCAGGCTAATGAAAAAATGGATGAAGCAATTATTGCACGTTTTTACAAACTATACGACAAAACTGCTCCAGAAAACATTATGCCAATGAGTATTCACGATTTAGGAAACAGCAGCGTTGCAACGGTTCCTACTTTATATGATTTACTGATTCAGGGAAAACTGGAAAATCATGAGATTAACAAAGGCGATGTTGTCATTTTTGCTTCGGTTGGAGCAGGAATGAATGTCAATGCATTTGTATATAGATATTAGATATAGTTTACAGTCACAGTATTCAGTCTCAGTTTACTGAAAACTGAGACTGAATACCGAAAACTAAGAAAGTCCGCATTTTAAAATGCGGACTTTTTAGTATATTTGCGACCTAATTATAAAATAAAGAACGAGAGATTGTTTCGTTCCTCGCAACGACTATGTACGAAAAAACGTTTCCAAATAAAAGATTCAAACTTACTTTAGAGTTTTTACAAAAACACGTTAAGACATCTGAAACCATTTTTGATTTTGGTGTACCAAATCCGTTTTCTAAAATAATGGAAGAAAATGGTTATACCGTAAAAAACACAAAAGGCGAAGATTTAGACAACGATCAAAAGGCACTACAAACAGAAGAATATACCGTTTTTACTGCATTTGAAATTTTCGAACACTTGCTGAATCCATATACCATTCTGCAAAACGTAAAATGTGACAAGTTGTTAATTTCAATTCCGTTACGTTTATGGTTTTCACCGGCATATCGTTCTAAAACAGATATGTGGGACAGGCATTACCATGAATTTGAAGATTGGCAGCTAGACTGGCTTTTAGAAAAAACAGGCTGGAAAATAACGGATCGCCAAAAATTCACACATCCCGTGAAAAAGTTTGGATTCAGACCTCTATTAAGATATTTCACTCCAAGATATTATATTGTAGTAGCAGAAAAAATCAAGATTTAAGATTTTTGATTAACGATTTTTGATTTTTGATTTTTAGATGACACCAACAATCTAAAATCTAAAATCTAAAATCTAAAATTTTTTACATGAAATATTACATCGTTATTCCCGCGCACAACGAGCAAGATTTAATTGGCTTGACTTTGCAATCTTTAGTTACGCAAACTGTTTTGCCATCAAAAGTTGTTGTTGTTAACGACAACTCAACTGATAAAACAGAAGAAGTAGTATTGGGATTTGCAAAAGAAAATCCGTTTATATCTGTTGTAAATAAAACTTCGGACGCAATTCATATGCCGGGAAGCAAAGTAATTCAGGCATTTCAGAAAGGTTTCGAAACGCTGGATTCAAATTATGATATTATTGTAAAAATAGATGGTGATTTAATTTTCCCGCCGAATTATTTTGAAACTATTATCAAACATTTTGAATCTGATCCCAAAATTGGAATGGTTGGAGGATTTTGTTACATCGAAAAAAATGGCGATTGGATTCTAGAAAACCTAACCGATAAAGATCATATTCGTGGTGCATTGAAAGCGTATCGTGCGGCAGCTTATCAGCAAATTGGAGGTTTAAAACCTGCAATGGGTTGGGACACGGTAGATGAATTACTGTGCAAATATTA
Source organism: Flavobacterium sp. Leaf82 (assembly GCF_001422725.1). GTDB lineage: Bacteria > Bacteroidota > Bacteroidia > Flavobacteriales > Flavobacteriaceae > Flavobacterium. Next base: position 115,267 of record NZ_LMMA01000003.1, read on the forward strand.
TGATTGGAAAATAGTTACTGACGAATCTTTACATGTAAAACACCTTAAACCAACAGGCGCAAATTACAACAAAACAGCACGTTATAAACAAGGAGAAGCTTTTTATACACTGGGATACGGTTTTTGGATTACCGCAATTGCATCAGCAAAGCTGGCAATGATGAAGAAAAAACCATTTTTATTTCTTGACTACATAAGAGGATTCTGGAAAGCAAAAAAAGCCAAAACACCTTTATTAGTCTCCCCCGAACAAGCTAAATTTATAAGAAATTATCGTTTTCAAAAAATGAAACAGAAGCTTTTTTAGTTTTTAAAACTTAAAAAACTGTAAACTGAAAGTGTAAACTGTAAACTAATCCTTAATTTAGCCAATATTACTAAAATTATGATGCTAATTCGTTATATATCTCAAATAGGAAGATATTTTTTAATGCTGAAAGAAATTTTTAACAAACAGACTAAATGGCCTGTTATGAAAAAATTGATTTTCAAAGAAATTGATGATTTAATAATTGACTCTCTTGGCATCGTTTGCTTTATCTCTTTTTTTATTGGAGGAGTTGTTGCTATTCAAACTGCATTAAACTTAACTAATCCTTTAATTCCAAAATATTTAATTGGTTTTGCTACACGTCAATCTGTGATTTTGGAGTTTGCTCCTACTTTTATTTCGGTAATTATGGCCGGAAAAATGGGATCTTACATCACATCCAGTATTGGTACAATGCGTGTTACAGAACAAATTGATGCTCTTGAAGTTATGGGTGTTAACTCATTGAACTATCTTGTTTTTCCTAAAATAGTAGCTTTATTAATGTATCCTTTTGTAATTGGTATTAGTATGTTCCTTGGTATTTTTGGAGGATGGCTTGCGTGTGCATACGGAGGATTTTCGACCAGCCAGGATTTTATTCAGGGTGCACAAATGGAATTTATTCCTTTCCACATTACATATGCCTTTATTAAAACTTTAATTTTCGCAATGTTATTGGCTACAATTCCGTCTTTTCACGGATATTACATGAAAGGTGGCGCATTAGAAGTTGGTAAAGCAAGTACAGTTTCATTTGTATGGACATCTGTTTGTATTATTCTTTTTAATTATATATTAACTCAATTATTATTAGGATAATGATAGAAGTAAAAAACATAGAAAAATCATTTGGTGACAGTAAAGTTTTAAAAGGGGTTTCGACCGTTTTTGAAACTGGAAAAACCAACTTAATTATAGGACAAAGTGGATCCGGAAAAACCGTTTTATTAAAAACTTTGTTAGGCATTCATACGCCGGATTCCGGAACAATTGAATTTGACGGAAGAGTTTATTCTGAATTAAATCCGGACGAAAAAAGAGAATTAAGAACTGAAATTGGAATGGTTTTTCAAGGAAGTGCTTTATTTGATTCAATGACTGTTGAAGAAAATGTCGCTTTTCCTTTGAAAATGTTCACTAACGATAACAAAGCTAAAATTCAGGAACGTGTTGATTTTGTTTTAGAGCGTGTTAACTTAGTTGATGCCCATAAAAAATTACCTTCTGAAATTTCCGGAGGTATGCAAAAACGTGTGGCAATTGCCCGTGCGATTGTAAATAATCCAAAATATTTGTTTTGTGACGAACCTAACTCTGGTCTTGATCCAAACACTTCTACTTTGATTGATAATCTGATCAAAGAAATTACCGAAGAATATAATATCACCACCGTAATTAATACGCATGATATGAACTCGGTAATGGAAATTGGCGAGAATATTGTTTTCTTGAAAAAAGGTGTAAAAGCGTGGCAGGGAACTAAAGAAGAAATCTTTAGAACAGATAATAAAGATATTGTGAAATTTGTTTACTCTTCGAACTTATTCAAAAAAGTGAGAGAAGCATATCTTAAAGGATAAAATTCAAAGATCCAATTCTGAAAGAACTCAATAAAAAAATCCCAAATTTCAATTTTTAAAATTGGGATTTGGGATTTTTTCTTTTTTTGGGATTTAACCTAATGTGAGTTTATCAATTCTACCTCAGCATTTGGATTAAAAAGATACGTTCTTCCTGAGCTTATTTCGATACATTCAAAACGTTTGGTCCTAACGGCTAACTTCTTGAATATTTTTCCATTTTTGATTCTGAATACACTTCCATAAGGGATTTCAAAAACGTAATTTTTGTCGTTTTGCGCATCGTATTGCTTTAAAGCCAAAGACAAAGTAGTATCGGTGTCACTACTAGCAGACGGATTCTTAAAATGCCTTGCTAATAAGGGCAATAATTGCCCGGGGAAAATTTCCGGACGAATAAAAGGAACCATCATACGTTGAAAAGTAAGTTTCCATTCATTTCCGTGAGGTTTTATTTGTCGCCCAAACTTTTCAAATGCCACTAAATGTGAAATCTCATGAATCAACGTAATCAAAAAACGATACTTATTTAAACTGGCATTTACCGTGATTTCATGTTTGCCGCTTGGTCCTCTCCTATAATCTCCATGACGCGTTTGACGCTCATTTACGATTTTAAGATGAACCTGATTGGCAACAATCAAATCAAACACAGGCTTTACAGCATGTTCCGGTATATATCTGGCTAATGTTTCGTTCAAAATAATTATGAGTTATAAAGTATCTTTTTTTTAATCAAATGAAATAACAAAATGGCTTCGACTTCGCTCAGCCTGACAATTACTAATCTATAAATAATTAAGGATTCGTTGACGAAACCTCTAACACTTTCCCGTTAAAATATTTATTTCCGTTCAGGGTAAAATCATAAATATATGTTGCCATTCCGTCAGCAGAAATTGGCGCCTGATAACCCGGAAAAGCTTCATTTAGCATTTCAGTCTGAACAGAACCCAAAGCCAGAACATTAAATGAAATTCCTTGTTCTTTATATTCTTCGGCTAATAATTCTGTTAAGGTAATTACTGCTCCTTTACTGGAACTATAAGCTGCTAATCCAGCAAATTTAAGACTTCCTCTTACACCACCAATTGAACTAATAGTTACGACATGACTTCCTTTTTGAAGATACGGCAGACAAATTCTGGTAAGATTCGCCACAGCAAAAACATTTACTTTATAAATGCTTTCAAAATCAGCCTGAGTTGTTTCTGCAAAAGGTTTTAATAATAAAGCTCCGGCATTGTGAACAACTGCATCTACTTTTTTCCAAGTCGATGATAAAAACTTATCTACTTCCTGCAAAGCACTATCATCTGCCAAATCAATTGAAAGACAAGTAACATTTTGATGCTCTAAAAGTATTTGAGGTATTTTTCTTGAAATGGCTAAAACCTGATTTCCAGCATTTGCAAATTGCAATGCTAATTCGTAACCAATTCCTCTACTGGTTCCGGTAACAATAATATTTTTCATAAGGCAAAAATAAGCAAATCCAATAATATAGTCCGGTTATTTATTCATTGTAATTTCTTGTGTTGGCGAAATGGCAATTTTAGTAACCGCAGGTAAAAACTCCTGAATAAAAGAAGTTATGTGAGGAACATCCATTACTTTAAATTCGTCTGAAACATGATGATAAAAATCAAAATTCTCAAAATCAAAAGTACTTATTGATTGACACGGTTTCTTGAATACTTCATAAAAAGAATAATTATCTGATCTGTAGAACAATTCATATTCGGCTTCTTTAGGCAAAAAGCCAATTGTTTTTTTACCCGTATATTCATTTATTTTTTGAGCCATATTCGATTTGTCAAAGCCTGTAACATAAGCCAGATAATCACGTTTCATAGGTACACCAATCATTTCGATATTTAATTGTGTGTATAAATTGAAGTTTTGTTTCTTTAGTTTTTGCACTAAACTTTTAGAACCTAACAATCCTTTTTCTTCTCCTGCAAAAAACACAAATAATAGGCTTCTTTTATTAGATTTTGTCACGCTAAAATATTTTGCCAGTTCCGCGACAGCTGTCACTCCTGATGCATCATCATTTGCTCCGTTATTTATAACATCACCTTGTTTGTTTTTCTCTAAACCAATGTGATCATAATGTGCACTTAAAACAATAAACTCTTTTTTCAGGACAGGATCAGTTCCTTCTAAGAATCCAACGATATTATATGCAGGGGTTTTAAAATTAGTAAGTGTATCTCTATAAGATGTGAAATAAGGTTTTACATTATTTTTCTTAAAAAAATCCTCTAAAAACAATGCTGCTTTTTCAATTCCTCTAGTTCCGGTTTCCCTGCCTTCTAATTCATCTGAAGAAAGATATTTCAGGAAATCCGAGACTTCGTTTTGTTCTACTTTATAACTAATCTCAATGGGTTTAGAAGTTGCTATTGTAGCTTTTTCACTTACTGCTGTTGGATTTGACTTGCAGGCTAATAAAGCAATCGGAAGTAGAAAGTATATTTTTTTCATAGAGAGATTGTAATTTTAGGTAAATTATTGGTTTAAAACAATAAACTTCTGAAATGTAAAAAAAATAATTATAAAAAAACCCTTTCAAAGCCAAAAAAGCTGAAAGGGTATTTATATAAAATTAAATCGAAAATTATCCTGCAATAACTGATCTTGAAATTACGATTTTCTGAATCTCTGAAGTTCCTTCGTAAATCTGGGTAATCTTTGCATCACGCATAAAACGTTCTACGTGGTATTCTTTTACATACCCGTTTCCTCCGTGAATCTGTACTGCTTCTACTGCCGTATCCATTGCTACTTGCGAAGCAAATAATTTTGCCATTGCACCACTTACATCGTAGTTTTTTTGTTGGTCTTTATCCCAGGCTGCTTTCATACATAAGTGACGAGCTGCTTCTATATTAACCGCCATATCTGCCAGTTTAAAAGCAATTGCCTGATGATTACAAATTTCTGTTCCAAAAGCTTTACGTTCTTTCGAATATTTCAAAGCCAGTTCATAAGCTCCTGAAGCAATTCCTAAAGCTTGAGATGCAATCCCAATACGTCCCCCAGCAAGGGTTTTCATAGCGAATTTAAATCCGAAACCGTCTTCTCCAATTCTATTTTCTTTAGGAACTTTTACATCACTAAACATCAAAGAGTGTGTATCAGAACCACGAATTCCCATTTTTTGTTCTTTTGGACCAATAGAAAAACCTGGCATATCTTTAGTCATAATCAAAGCATTGATTCCTTTGTGCTTTTTCTCCGGATGCGTTTGGGCAATTACCAAATAAACCGATGCAGTGTTTCCGTTTGTAATCCAGTTTTTCGTTCCGTTTACGATATAATGATCTCCCATATCAACGGCAGTAGTTTTTTGCGAAGTCGCATCACTACCCGCTTCCGGCTCACTTAAGCAAAATGCGCCGTGAATTTCTCCAGATGCAAGACCCGGTAAATATTTTTGTTTTTGTTCTTCGGTTCCAAATTCTTGCAAACCCCAACAAACTAATGAGTTGTTTACTGACATAACTACTGAAGCGGATGCATCAACCTTAGAAATTTCCTCCATTGCAATTACATACGAAATAGCATCTAAACCACTTCCTCCGTATTTAGGATCAACCATCATTCCCATGAATCCTAATTGTCCCATTTTTTTTACTTGCTCCGTTGGAAAAATTTGTTTTTCGTCACGCTCAATAACACCTGGCAACAATTCGTTCTGAGCAAAATCTCTTGCTGCTTGCTGTATCATTAAGTGTTCTTCGGTAAGATTAAAATCCATAGTTATCTGTTTTATTGTTTTCTGTAAATCAAATTTTGGAAGAGGATTTTACAGATGGTTATTTTTGTTTTTTGAATTATTTTTTTCCTTGAAAAGGCTCCCAAAGATAATTTTTAAAACTGGAATTAACAATGCATGCATATAAATTTAATAGATCAGCAACAATTACGATAACGTTTTCGTAATAATAACGAAATTTAGCAATACTGGCAGTAAGTTTGCAACGTTTTCTTTAAATTTTAAGAATATAAATACACTAGAAAAACACTAAAAATCAAAAGTTATATACGTTTTACAACTTCAAAAACATTAAACAAATCTTAAAAGGCAAAAAACGACGTAAAACTACTCTTACTAATTTGATTATTAATTAAATAAGCTAAAAAAAAGAAAAACACAATAAAAAAAAACTTATTTAAAAACGTCGTTTAATTGATAAATTAACATTATTTTTGCCTAAAAATTATAAAATTGACAGAACATGAAAAAGATTTTACTATTACTTACTCTTCTTTTAAGCGTACAATTTTCTACCGTTACAGCCCAGACTCAACTGGAGGTAAATGGTGTTACAGTTCCTAGAAAAATTGAATTTCAAGGTAAAACTTTACAACTTAACGGTGCTGGCGGGAGATCTAAAATGTGGCTCGAAGTTTACGTTCAGGCTTTATATTTATCTCAATTAAGTCAGGATCCTCAATTTATTATTGACAGTGATACTGAAATGGCGATTCGAATTGAAATAACATCATCGATGGTATCTTCAAACAAATTGACAAAAGCAATGAATGCCGGTTTCGAAAAATCTGCAGGAAGCAATCTTGAAGAATTAAGACCAAGAATCGAACAATTCAAAAAATTACTAAGTGATGCAATTACAGAGAAAGATGTATTTGTTTTAGGTTATAATCCACTTGACCAAACTATCAATGTTTATAAAAATGAAGTTCTAAAAGGAAAAGTTTCCGGATTTGATTTCAAAAAAGCATTATTCGGAATCTGGCTTTCTGATAAACCAGTAGATGATACTTTGAAAAAGCATTTGTTAGGAATATAATTTACATTTAAAAAATATTCTAAAGCCGAAAACGTACTGTTTTCGGCTTTCTTTTTTTGTTTAATAAAAATTGATGCACAATACATTATTCGCATTATTCTATTTTATACTTTTACGCAAACTAAACATATCTCAACAAAATGAAAGATTTATTACAGCAATTTGAAAATAAACCACCTGAAATTGTTTTTAACTGGAAAGATTCTGAAACAGAAGCCGAAGGCTGGACTGTTATTAATTCACTACGCGGAGGAGCTGCAGGTGGAGGAACAAGAATGAGAAAAGGATTAGATATGAATGAAGTTTTATCCTTGGCAAAAACAATGGAAGTTAAATTTTCTGTTTCCGGACCAGCAATTGGAGGCGCAAAATCCGGGATAAATTTTGATCCAAATGATCCTCGTAAAAAAGGTGTTTTGCAACGTTGGTACAAAGCGGTTTCGCCTTTATTAAAAAGTTATTACGGAACTGGTGGAGATTTGAATGTTGATGAAATCCACGAAGTTATTCCAATGACTGAAGAATGTGGTGTTTGGCATCCGCAAGAAGGCGTTTTCAACGGTCACTTTAAACCAACAGAAGCTGATAAAATAAATAGAATTGGTCAATTACGTCAGGGAGTTATCAAGGTAATTGAAAATCCTAAATTCTCACCGGATGTAACCAGAAAATATACTGTGGCCGATATGATCACAGGTTATGGCGTTGCCGAAGCGGTTCGTCATTTTTATGCAACTTATGGCGGAGATATAAAAGGTAAAAAAGCAATCGTACAAGGTTTTGGAAATGTAGGTTCTGCAGCTGCTTTTTATTTGGCCGAAATGGGAGCAAAAGTTATTGGTATTATTGATCGCGATGGTGGATTAATTAAAGAAGAAGGTTTTTCTTTTGAAGAAATTAAAACGTTATTCTTAAACAAAGACGGTAATAAATTAGTTGCCGATAATATGATTCCGTTTGAAGAAATCAACTCAAAAATCTGGACTATTGGTGCTGAAATTTTCACGCCTTGTGCTGCATCAAGATTGGTTCAACAAACTCAAATTGATAGCTTAATTGCAAACGGATTAGAGGTTATTTCTTGTGGTGCAAATGTTCCTTTTGCTGACAAAGAAATTTTCTTTGGTTCTATTATGGAGGAAGTAGATCATAAAGTAAGTTTGATTCCGGACTTTATCTCAAATTGCGGAATGGCAAGGGTTTTTGCTTATTTCATGGAGAAAAAAGTTCAAATGACAGATGAAGCTATTTTTAATGACACATCAGAAATTATAAAAAATGCGATTGTAAAAGCTCACGCTTTAAATCCATCTAAAACAAATATTAGTGCAACTGCTTTTGAAATTGCATTGAAACAATTAGTATAATTTTCTTTATACATTCATTCTAAGCGGGCTAAATTTTAGCTCGCTTTTTTTATTTAAAAATTTAAACGCAAAGTTCGCAAGGGTTTACGCAAAGCACGCTAATTTATTTCTCGCAAAGACACAGAGTCGCAAAGTTTTTCTTTTTTAAGTTTTTCTTTGCGACTCTGCGACTTTGCAAGATTAGATAAAACAGCTTTGTGAACTTACCAAAGTTAGTTTAAAGCAACTCAACAAAACTTTGCATACTTTGCGAAAAACCTTAGCGAGCTTTGCGGTTAAATTAAGCCTGGCCCTTTCATTCTAAACAATTTTTACTACTTTTAAACGTTTTTATTAAATACTATTACAAAACTCAGAATCTAAATGACTTCTACCGATTCTTCAGATAAAAGAAAATCATTATTAATATCTACAGCTATTTATGCTGTATTGTTATTGCTTTTATTTTTCATTCGTTTTTGGCCTCCTTACAATCCTGAAAATAATGCAGCACTTGCTGAAGGTGGCGGCGGTGGCGGTGTAACGGTGAATTTTGGAGACAGTGATTTAGGATCTGGAGCAAATTATAAAAGTGAAGTTTTGAATGTTAAAAACGAAACGAAACAAACTCCTGCAAAAGCAACTCCGGAAGAAGCAATTATAACACAAGAAAATACGGCTACTACTGCAGAAGACGTTATTATTCCAACGAAAGAAAAACCTAAGAAATCTGTACCAGTTGTAAAACCGGAAGCAAAACCAGTTCCGGAGAAACCAAAAGTTTCGAACTCTACAAACGATGCTTTATCAAGTATTTTAAAAGGTTCTAACAAAGGTGGCGATGGCGATGATAAAGCAGCAGGAAATAAAGGAAAAGCCGGCGGAAGTTTAAGCTCTGGAGGATATTACGGCACTGGAGGTTCTGGTGGCGGAACAGGCGGAGGAAACGGTACAGGAAATGGAGTTGGAACCGGAAGCGGTTATGGAGCCGGAAGCGGCGGAGGTTCTGGCGGCGGATCAGGTTATTCATTAAACGGAAGAAAAGCTTTATCTAAACCTGCACCAAAATATACTTGCAACGAAGAAGGAAAAGTTGTAGTTGAAGTTACAGTAGATCAAAACGGAAAAACGATCAGTGCTGTCCCGGGAATAAAAGGAACTACAAATACAGCAAGATGTTTACTGGATCAGGCAAAAATTGCTGCCTTGAATACAAAATGGGATGCTGATGATAATGCACCTGCAAAACAAGTAGGGAAAATTATCTATAATTTTAGTTTGGACTAATGAACTGATTCATCAATTTATATAAAATAAAAAAAGGCTTTCTGAAATTTCAGAAAGCCTTTTTTTATTAATTTATTTTGTTCGTCTGGGTTTGTCATTTCGAGCGAAGGGAGAAATCACAATAGATGCTCGACAAAGATTGGATATTGATTGCGGAGTTACTTGCGAAGATTTCTCCTTACGTCGAAATGACAAGATTGTGTGCTTAATTCTAGTGAGATTGCTTTGTTCCTCGCAATGACAGACTCAATACAACTTTCCTTTAATCTATTCTCTTTCCTCTTTTTTCTTTTTTCTATACTCTTTCTTCTATTCTCTTTCTTCTTCCGCGTGAGGGATAGGAGCTGGCTACCGAAGTAGCGTGGATAGCCCGACCGGAATAAAAAAATGGGCGAATCAACGTTTTGCTGATTTGCCCATTTTTTTATTGTGGTCACGCCATAATGATAATTTTACTTTGGGCTTGTAGCAATAACAAATTTCAAATTGTTCTTCACTCCTATTTGCAATACATCGACTAAATCCTGTACTTGCAAATTAAACGGAATTCGAACTACAACGGTTTGGTCTTTGTCTGCTCCTATTTTTGACATTAAGCTGGTTTCAAGATTTTCGAAATCTACCGGTTCTTTGTCAATGTAGAACTTTTTATCTTCGGTAACTGATAAACTGATCAGTTGTTTGTTTGTTTTTTCATTTGATTTCGCTTTTGGCAAAGTCATTTTGATAACATTAGGATTTGCAAGTGTTGAGATAATAAGAAAAAACAACAGCAGGAAAAACATAATATCACTCAAGGATGAAGTCGCCACTTCGGCATGAAATCTTCTTTTTCTCTTAATAGACATACCTTATGCTCTTTGAATTATATTGACAAATTCTAATATTTGTTTCTGGATTTTTAAAGCAAAATCATCAATTTTTCCGTTTAGTAAATGGTAAGCACTATAGGCAATAATACCTACAATAAGTCCGGAACCGGAACTAATCATTTTTTCGTATAAACCTCCTGAAATGTTTCCGATACTAATATTCTCTGTTACTGAGATACTGTAGAAAATCTTGATAACTCCGGAAATTGTTCCAATAAAACCTAAAGTTGGCGCAATACCTGCAATAAGTCCCAAGTGACCTAAACGACGTTCCATTTCACCAATTTCGATATCAGCGGCACGGTCCATATTTGATTCGATTTCAGCAATTGGCCTTCCAATAACTAAAACTCCTTCTTTCAAAATGTTTCCGGCAGCCGTATTACTTCTTTCTACAATTGTTCTGGCTAATTCAATATTTCCGGCATTTAGTTTATCCCCTACATCCTGCATTAATCTGGCATCGATTTTTGAAGCTTTACTGATATATAGATAACGTTCTATAATAACATAAAAAGTATAGAATAATAAGATAGCGATCGGGATCAGGAAAAAACCTCCTTTTAGTATGAATCCTAAAACTGAGATTTCAGTATTTGGTGCAATTTTTTCGATAACTACGTTTGATGCGGCGTTTGCAATGGTGTCTGTTTGTAATTGAATAAAACTAAACATATATTAATTCTGGTTTTTATTAATTAATTCTAAAAAATATTTGAAATTTGCAATAAAGATAATTTTCGCTGTAATATAAAACTAAAAAAAACGGAAATTATTTCAATCAACAACTATTTTATCCAAATACATGAACTATCAGGAAACCACAAATTGGATGTTTAATCAACTCCCTATGTATCAACTTCAGGGAGCTTCGGCATATAAAGAAGATTTGACCAATATTAAACTATTGGCGACACATCTTAAAAATCCACAAAACGAGTTAAAATGTATTCATGTTGCGGGAACAAACGGCAAAGGATCTACTTCGCATATGCTGGCTTCGGTTTTGCAGGAAGCCGGATATAAAGTTGGATTGTATACTTCGCCACATTTAAAGGATTTCAGGGAAAGAATTAAAATTAATGGTGTCGAAATTTCAGAAGATTTTGTTTGTGAATTTGTCGCGAAACACAAAGACTTTTTTGAAGCAAATGATATGAGTTTTTTCGAAATGTCTGTAGGTTTGGCTTTTGATTATTTTGCCTCAGAGAAAACAGATATTGCGATTATTGAAGTTGGTCTTGGCGGAAGACTTGATGCTACTAATATTATTACGCCATTAGTTTCGGTTATTACCAACATTGATTTAGATCATACTCAGTTTTTAGGAAATACTCCGGCATTAATTGCAGCGGAAAAAGCCGGAATTATAAAACCAAATGTTCCTGTTGTTATTGGTGAATATACGAATGAAACACAGTCTGTATTTTTGGCTAAAGCCGACGAAAATAAAGCGCCAATTTATTTTGCTGCTGATTTAATTTCAGAAGTTTTTCCTTCGGATTTAATTGGAGATTATCAATTTCATAATAAAAAGACGGTTCAGCAAACTATTGCTGTTTTGAATTCTCAAAATGAATTTAAGGTTTCAGATGAAAAACTAAAATCTGGTTTATTAAAGGTGATAAAAAATACCGGTTTACAAGGAAGATGGCAACAATTGGGCGAAAACCCAAAAATCATTTGCGACACGGCACATAACAAACACGGATTGGCTGTGGTAATGAATCAGATTAAGAAAGAAACTTTTGATCATTTACATATTGTTTTAGGAGTTGTAAATGACAAAGACCTGGATTCTATTTTGCCTCTTTTTCCTAAAAATGCACAATATTATTTCTGTAGACCTGATTCGTCGAGAGGTTTACCGACTGAAATTTTAAGAGAAGCGGCTAAAAAACATGATTTATCAGGAGAAGAATATGATTCTGTAGAGCAAGCCTTCTCTGTTGCGAAGCAAAATGCTACTGAAAGTGATTTTATCTACGTTGGCGGAAGTACTTTTGTCGTTGCCGAATTGCCATTAGATTAGCGAAATTTTAAATTGTCTGAAAAAGACTAAAAAAACTTCTTTTATAATAAATTCAATTACAACGAGATAGAAAAAACTTTAAAAAAACTTTAAATTTTTAGCGTGTTTTGCTTGCAGAACTAAAAAAGTGGCTTATATTTGCACTCGCAATCACAAACGATAGCAACCTAGTAAAATAGGGCGATTAGCTCAGCTGGTTCAGAGCACCTCGTTTACACCGAGGGGGTCGGGGGTTCGAACCCCTCATCGCCCACCAAGAAACTCCTTAAGAAATTAAGGAGTTTTTTTTATGTCTATTTTTCTTGATCCATACTATTTTTTCGCCTTTTCCTGAATAATCTGGCTTTTTATAGAATCAGTATGTTTTAAGGTGTCATTTTCTTTATTAATGATTTCATTATCATTAATCGAGTCGTTATCAATTACTGCTGGTTCTCCCTCTAGTGCTGCTTTACCCATACAGCTTGTTAAAGTAAAAAGAAGACTTAAAGAAAACAGTGCAACTTTTTTAATTGGTTTAATCTTAATTCTGCTAATTCTATTTCTTAAATTAGAATATTTGATACTATTCTCGGTCTCAATTTGATCAAATTTAAAATGCCCACAAATACTTTCCTGATTTGATTTTTTTTCAAGCAAATAATTTTTAATTTCAAGATTCTCCATTTTGGTAAAATCAATTACTGTTTTATTACAGGAATTACAAAATTTACCATTTTTATCTGGTATCATCGAATTCCAATTTTGATTACAAGGTTTTGGGATAGTAATTTTATTTTCCATTTTATCTCAAGATTATTATTTGATTTTTAGTTTCAGTTAACTTTTTTCAAATATTACAAATATAATGCCACCGTAAATTAGCTTTAAAACCGAAGAAAATCCTTCATTATCTTATTGCCGGTTTATTCCTGTCTTGCAAAAAACTATTTGTAAAAACATTTTAAGAGCACAAAAAAACTCCTTAAGAAATTAAGGAGTTTTTATTGTTTGCTTCAATTCGTTTTTGATAAGTAAAGATTGAAAACGAAAAACAAGAATTAAATTATCTCATCAGGCTGATATTTGTCAGACCACCATCAGATAAGATTTCTGTACCAACTATAAAAGCAGAATCATCTGACGCTAAAAATACCGCAGCATGCCCAATATCAGACGGAAGTCCTTGCCTGCCTACGGGTGTAATATCTACCCACATTTGTTTTACGATTTCTAATTGTTCCTGAGGTACGATTTTTCCAAAAACCGGTGTATCAATAGAACCTGGAGAAAGAGCATTTACTCTAATTTTTCTTGACAATAAATCCAGAGATAAACCTTTGGCCAATGATATAATAGCTGCTTTTGCTGCTGCATAAATAGCCATACCTGGAGCAGCGCGATGAGCAGCACTTGATCCAATCAGGATTACAGATGCTCCGTCGTTTAAATACGGAAGCGCTTTTTGTACCGTAAAATAGGCACTTTTCAAATTAAGATCCATATAGCTGTCATAACTTTCTTCGGTAGCATTTTCTATGGTTCCCATTTCTACACCATCTACTGCACCTCCGGCATTTACTACCAATACATCAATTTTACCAAATTTATCAAAGGTCTTTTTAAATGTATTTTCTAAATCACTAATATTCGTGACATCACCTTGAATACTGATAAAATCTTTACCCAGAATTTCTAAAGCATCACTTAATGTTTTCTCATTTCTTCCTGTAATGGTACCAACAGCTCCTTCGTTTTTGAACGCCTCTGCAATGCCAAATCCAATACCACTATTACCGCCTGTAACTACTGTTACTTTATTTTTTAATTTACTCATTTTGTTCCTTTTAATTTTTTAACAGATGAAATTATATACCGTAAATACCTCCTGAAACCGAAATTTTTTCTCCCGTGATCCATCCTGCGTCATCAGATGCGATAAATACGGCAACTTTTGCGATATCTTCCGGCTGTCCTGTACGACCAAGTGGTGTAGTGGCGACTAATTTTGCTTCAAAATCACTACCAATAAAACCGGCGCTATGTGAACCTTCTGTTTCTACCACGCCAGGCAAAATAGAATTAATACGGATATTTCTTCCGCTAAATTCTTTAGACAAAGAAATTGTAATGGCGTCTAAAGCGGCTTTGGTTGCAGAATACACTGCGCCTGTTGGCAACGGTGTATTACTTGCGCCTGAACTAATGTTGATAATATTTCCTCCTTTTTCACCAAACGATTTCAAAGATGCCTGAATAGCAAATAACGATCCCAAAACATTAGTATTAAATTGCTTGTGAAAAGATTCCTCTAACGGCTCTTCAATTGGAGCATATTGGTAGATACCTGCATTATTTACCAAAATATCTAAAGTGCCGAAAGCAATTTTTGTTTCCTCAAAAAGTCTTGTCACGTCTGACTCTTTTGAAACATCGCCTTGTACTGCGATTGCATTTCCGCCATTATCTCTTATTGCTTTTACCACTTTTTCTGCATCTTCTTTACTTGATGCATAATTAACGACAACTTTTGCACCTTCTGCTGCAAAATATTTAGCAATAGAAGCACCAATTCCTTTTGAAGCTCCGGTAACTATTGCTACTTTATTTTTTAATTTGCTCATTTTTATATGTTTTTAATATGTTTACTGATGCAAATTTAAATAGGTTTAATTTATTTTAGTAACTTTGTAACCAAAAGTAACAGTAACCTTGAAGTAACAAAGTAACCTTATGGAATGTAAACCAATTGAAAAAGAGCTACACAAAAAAGAGATGATGGCAGTGCAGGATTCAATGGATGTGTTGAGCGGGAAATGGAAAATAGCCATTATTTCCTCGATTTGTTATTATAATAAAAGACGATTTTCTGATATCCTGAATGATGTAGTTGGAATTTCTAATAAAATGTTGAGTAAGGAACTAAAAGAGTTAGAAGTAAACAAACTAATCAATCGTTTGGTTCTTGACACACAACCCGTAAGTGTACATTATGTACTTACAGATCATGGAAAAACGCTCCAGACAATCATTAATAATTTGACAGATTGGGGAATAGAACATCGAAAAAAAATTATTGAGGAATAGATTTGGTTTTGTTTCCAAAGCTATAGAAATTGCAAGTTTCTTTATATTATTTATAAAATGACACGAGAACAGTTTCTTGAAGTTCACAAAAAAAACTCCTTAATTTCTTAAGGAGTTTTTTTATAAATTATTTTTAAAAGTATTTGATTGTAAAATTGAATCTCAAACCTTTAGTCAGAGAAAACAGGATTAAAAATGATAATTTCATTAAACTTGCATTTATTAAGTTTCTATATTTTAATATGATCAAAGTAATTTTATAGGAATATAAATATCGATGATATGAAAGTTTTCCGGATGTAATTTAGGATCATTTAAATGACTTAAAAAGAAATTTCGATTATCTGGCTGATAGCCATTTTCTTCAAACCAAACATCATAAATATAATTCCAGGTCTTGAAACATTCAGACATTGGCGCTTCTTTATGAAAAATAGCATACAAACCGCCACTTATTTTTGTATTACCAATTAATCCTTCACCAACTGTATTTTCAGGAACAGACAAACAAACATCTGCCTGAAGCATTCCGTCTAAATTAGCATTGCTTCGATAAACAGTCAATGCTTTTGTTTCAGGAAAATTAATTAAATTTCTTGGCGCAGCCCAACTAAAAAGCTGGTCGAACATGTTGCTAAATGTTTCACTATCATGATTGTGAATATTTAGATTTCTGATGTAAATGACATTAAATTCTTCTATTTTTTTGATTTCAAAATCAAGTTTCATTATTGCACTCATCGCATTATTTTTTAAATTATTTAATTTGAGTGCAAGGTAATCTCCAATTTTGGTCTCCGTTTGTCTAATATTGCTATCGATTATACCAATATTGCTATTTTTATATTGTTTGCGCCATTCGCTTGGAGTCGTGTTTTGAACTTCACGAAAGCTTCTTGAAAAAGACGAAATACTTAAAAACCCACAATCAATAGAAATTTCATTAATTGTTTTTGAAGGATTGTTCATCAGGAAAAAAAGAGCTCTTTCAATTTTTGCATTCCTAATAAATTCATTTATTGTAGTTCCGGTTACCGACTTGAAAATTCTATGAAAATGAAATTTCGAAAAATTAGACAACGAAGCCAACTTCTCTAACGATAAGTCTTCATGAAGATTTTCCTTAATATAATCAATACTTTTATTGATTCTAAAGTAATACTCCTTAATAGATTCTTCTTTTGTCATGAAGTTGGATGTGTATTTTTGCGAAGGTAAAATTAAAATTATATTCCATGTCTCAAAAATCGTACTTTTGTTTTATACAATAAGCAATAGTTTATAGCACACCAAATCATTTTTATGGTATCGTACAACGCTAAATATGTTTTTTATATATTGTTTGTTATTACCCTTAACATTATCTTTGAATTATGAGCACAATTACAAAATCAAATCACATTGGGCGAAAAATTAGTCGAATTCGTGAACTTCGAGATATGAAACAAGAAGCATTGGCACAAGCTTTGGGCATGAGTCAGCAAACGATTTCTGCACTGGAAAACAGTGAATCTATCGATGATGACAAACTTATTCCTGTGGCAAAAGCCTTAGGAGTAAGCCTGGAAGCGCTTAAAAATTTCTCTGACGAAGCCGCAATTAGTTATTTTAATAATTTCTACGATAATAGTCAGGGAACTGTCGGGAATAATAATCATCAATGTACGTTTCATCCGCTTGATAAGTTAGTTGAATCGTACGAAGAAAATAAAAAATTATACGAACGTTTGGTTCAGGCTGAAAAAGAAAAAGTTGAATATTTAGAAAAAATATTAAACGGAAAATAATCCTTTTATAAAAAACATATCATTTTATAATGCAAAAAACTCCTTAAGAACTTAAGGAGTTTTTAATTTAATATTATCTATATATTACCAAGGACTTATTCCTGTTTCATCATCAATATCATTGCTGAAAAATTTTCCTGTTGGTCCGTTTTCATCTGTAAGCGTGTGTTTAATGATAAATTCAGCGGCACTTTCGATTGTTCCGGGTCCGTTATGATGATTAAAATCTGTTGCAGTGTAACCCGGATCGATTGCGTTTACCTTAAATGGCAAATCTTTTAGCTCATAAGCAAGATTAATTGTATATGCGTTTAGTGCTGCTTTTGAAGTTCCGTAACTTGACGATTTAAAATTATAATATTTCCAATTAGGATCGCTGTGCAAAGTCAAAGATCCAAGACCTGATGTAATATTGCTAATTCTTGGATTATCAGATTTTTTAAGCAGCTCTAAAAATGCCTGCGTAACACTGATCACACCAAAAAAGTTTGTGTCAAATACTTCCTGAATATCTTTTATCGAAGTATCTGATGCATTTTGTGGTAATGCTCCGCTAATTCCTGCATTATTAATTAAAATATCTAATTTTCCATGTTCGTTTTGAACGATGTTTTTCGCAGCCAAAATAGAATTTGGTTTTGTAACATCTATTTCAATTGCCTGGATATTCTCATATCCGCTTGCAGTTAATTCCTTTACCGCAGTTTTTCCTTTTTCAAGATCACGCGCTCCTAAATAAACAAATAGTCCTTTTTTAGAAAGTTCTTTTACCAATTCTAAACCAATGCTTCTATTTGCTCCTGTAATTAATACTGATTTCATTTTTGTTGTTTTTTAAATTATTAAAACAAAGGTCATCGATTTAAGAATGAAATCATTTGCCATTTGGCAAAAAGCAACTTAGCTTATATTTTTTCTTATTCGGCTTAATGAAGATTGAGTAATTCCTAAATAAGACGCGACAAAAGAAAGCGGGACACGATTGACAACATTTGGATAAATTTCTAAAAATTTCAAATAACGCGTAGTTGCATCTTCTGAAATCTGCGGACTTCTGCGTTCTACTTTTTGCATTAATGCTCTTGAGACAACTTTATGTACGATAGCATCCCAATTCACGATGGTATTAGAAAGTTCTTTCCAGTCTTTTTTAGAAAAAACCATAATAGTAGTATCTGTAATAGCCTGAACATAGGCTGTTGAAGGGATTTCATTCTCAAAACTTTCTAAATCAACAACCAAATTATTTTCGTCAATAAAGTATTTCGTGATTTCTTCTCCTTTATTATTGTAATAACAAACCCTTACAATACCATTTAAAACAAAACCCACTTGCTGTGCAACTTTTCCAGCCTCAGAAAAATATTCATCTTTATGAAGTTCGAGTATATTGGTTTTTTTCAAAACCAAATCTATTTGCTGCTGATTTAAACTGCCAAATTGCAATATGTATTCTATAAATTCTTTCATAATACTAAGTTAAGCAAACTTATTTTTACAGAATTTGCCATTTGGCAAAAAATAAATCATAAAATTATTCTCCCAGCAAACTTTCGGTTTTACTTAGAAATTCTTCCGTAACTGTTTCAATATTAATATCCATTCTTTCAGCCAAAACAGTAAGCCACCAAATAGATTCTCCTATTTTATGACGAAGTTCTTCAATCGTGTTTTCTTTTGGCCAGCGTCCTTGTTGCGACATTACCTGCCGTCCTACTAAACCTGCATCTGTTAAAAAAGCCAATGCGTCTTCTTCAACACTCCATTCGCTTCCGTGATGCAATAGTTCTAATTCGTGATAACGTTGTCTTATTTTTAAAGAGCGCTCTTTTAATTGTTCGAAATTTAATGATGCCATAATTTAATTTTTATTGAATAATTCTTTAAAAGCTATAGGACTTAAGTTGGTCTTTTTCTTGAATAATTTATTAAAAGATTGCGGATGTTCAAATCCTAACTTATACCCAATCTCTGACACAGATAAAGTTCCGCTTGCAATATATTCCTTTGCTTTCTCTATTAATTTATCATGAATAAACTGTTGCGTGTTTTGACCACAAAGATTACGCAGCAAATCACTTAGATATCTTGAAGATAAATTTAGTTCTTCTGCTAAAAACTGAACAGTAAGAACTCCATTTACCAATGTCTTTTCCTGATCAAAATAATCATTTATTATATTTTCTAATTTCGCAAGTACATCATGATTTACAGCTTTTCTGGTAATAAATTGTCGATTATAAAAACGATTACTGTAATTAAGCAAAAGCTCTATTTGAGATATAATTACATCCTGACTAAAATTATCTATGCGTTCATTAAGTTCATTCTGGATTGAGGCAAAAACCCCTAAAATAATTTCCTTTTCTTTCTCTGACAAATACAAAGCCTCGGAAGCAGAATAATTAAAAAACCCATATTTTTTAATAGCCGTATTTAAAGAATAAGGGCGAATAAAATCCGGATGAATATGCAATGACATTCCGCTATAATCAACTTCTTCATCCTGCATTTTCAAAATTTGTCCCGGAGACACAAAGGACATTCCTCCTTCTTCAAAGTCATAAAAACCGTGACCGTATCGTAACTTTCCCTTAAAATGAGTTTTAAAGGAAATTTTATAATAATCTAAAATAATTCCCCGCTCAAAATCTTTTGGATCAAAGATAGCTTCTCCATAATTCAAAATACTAATAAGCGGATGCATCGGCTTTGGCTGTCCCATTGCAACATGCAATTCAGAAATTGTACTGAATATCTTAGGTTGATTTTTCATTTTACTGATTTATTTATAAACATCAGATTTCTATTCTTTTCGTAAACTTAGAAAATGTTCGATTGGGGCAATATTCCAGCTCACAGTACTTTGATCAATCATATCATGTACAACAGAATCACTCAATTCTGTCATTAATTTATGCATTGCATTTGTACCGTCTTCTGCACTTTCCCATAAAAGCATGTCATATACAATACCCTTTTTCAATTCGAAAATACTTCTGGATAAAAAACCTTTCTGTCTTTTCAAAAATTCATCAATCTCATTATTGGCATCAATAAATTGTTTCAACGTAAAATTATTTAATTTAAAGGTAGTAAGTTCTATAGCTTGATTTTTCATCTTATATAATTTTAAAAAGTAAACATAGTTTTAATGTTCTGAACCTGTGTTTCTGCACCTAGGCTAACTCTTTCATTATATAAGGCAATTGCATCATTTCCTGCAACATATCTTAATCTATTCTCATTATCTGTTGCAGCTTCAAAAACTATTCGAGCAACATCTTCTACCTTTGTATAATTTGCTAATTGCTCAGCGCTATAACCTTTACTTACTTCTGCAGTCAATTGCTCATATGCAACATGTTGACCTAACTCCATAGATCGTACAGCAAAATCTGTTTGCATTCCTCCAGGAGCAATAATTTTTACTTGAATCCCAAACTGAGCTAACTCATATGCCATACTTTCTGAAAAACCATCTATAGCAAATTTTGTAGCACTGTAAATCGAGCAGGTAGGAAATCCGATTAATCCAAAAGTAGATGTAATATTAATAAACATACCACTCTTTCTTTCACGAAAATGAGAAGTAAAAGCTTTTGAAACTCTAACAACACTAAGTAAATTTGTTGTCACCTGACGTTGAATTTGTTCATCATCCAAAGATTCCAAAACTCCAATTAAACCGTAACCGGCATTATTCATAACAACATCTACTGAATATAAATCTGTAACTTTTTTAATTATTGAAATAATTTGTTCCGGATTAGTCACATCTAAAGGAAGTATGATGACATCTTTCAGTTTCGTTAATTCGGTTTCTTTTTCAGGATTACGCATTGTTGCAATTACGAGCCAGCCTTTACTTTGAAATAATTTTGCTGTTGATTTCCCTAAACCCGATGAAGCTCCTGTAATAAAAATTGTCTTTTGCATTTTTTGATTGTTTAAATTTATAATGCAAAAATCGAAAGAAGTGCCATGAAGAATGTAGCCATATTTGACTTTCTATTAGCCATAATGACCGTGACAACCGTTTTAGATAGTTTACTAATCCATAATTCCTTTTATAATTCCTCGAGTAGATCTTTTAATAAAATTTAAAATAATATCACGCTCTATCGTCTGTTCAAGATTTTGCTCTATTAAATTCAAAGCATTTGTAATATTTCTTTTTTCTTGAAAAATAATACGATAAATATCTTTTAATTCATTAATTTTCTTTTGCTCAAAACCTCTTCTTTTTAGCCCTGTTAAATTCAAATCATAATAAGATAACGGCTCTTTTGAAGCCAGGATATAAGGAGGAATGTCTTTTACAATACGGCTCATTCCGCTAATCATAGAATGCTCACCAATAATAGAAAACTGATGTACGGCTGTGAAACCACTAATATTAGCCCAATCACCAACAATTACTTCACCTGCCAGACCTACATTAAAACCAATAATACAATTATTACCAATAAAACAGTCATGACCTATATGAGCATTTGCCATAATTAAATTGCCGTTTCCTATAGTAGTCCTACCTTTTGATAAAGTACCTTTATTGATTGTGAAAAATTCTCTAATGATAGTATTGTCTCCAATCTCTAATAAAGTATATTCACCTTTGTATTTCAAATCTTGAGGAACTCCACCTAAAATAGCACCTGCATGTATCTGGCATCCTTCACTAATTCTTGTCCCATTTAAAATATTTACATTATTACCAATCCAGGTATTATCTCCAATTACGACATCATCTTCAATAGTTGAAAAATTTCCAATGTGTACATTTTTTCCAATTATAGCCTTATGGCTAACTACAATATTTTTCAATTCTCACTATTTTTTTTATACTGAGTACAAATATTTGGAGAAAATAAGTTTTAATTATTGATCTAAAGTCAAGTAATTTGAGCTCTAATTCTACTTAAGGTTTCTGGGTTTACACCAATTAAAGATGCAATATCTTTCAATTTAGCTTTTAGAATAATTTGAGGAAATGACTTTAGCAGATAAAAATATTTTTCATGAGCAGTCATTGAAGTATAATGATGAAATTCATTTAACCTGGAAAGATAAAATCGTAGTAATTTAATGTGAAACTTAGAAAACAGAGGATATTCTAATAGTAATTGTTCATCTTGATGTGACAAAGAATATACTATGGTATCTTCACAAGCCTGAAAACTTTCAAAAGAAGGCTTTTGCTCAAAAAAGCTACTCAATGATGTAACAAACTGATTATCGGTATAAATCCACTTTGTAACCTCTATTCCATCCTGTAGACTGAACCGCTTGATCAAACCAGATTTTATAAAATAAATTTTAGTACATATTTTGTCTTCATTGATAATGAATTCATTTTTCAGAAACTTGTCTTCTACAAAATATTTTTTTACAGCCTGTTCCGTCTCTGAATCCAATTTTTGTAGGCTATTTATCGTATTTAATAATTCGGTCATGATTCAAATATTGCTCAAGCAAATTTATTAAATACAAGTTAAGAATGATTATTTAAAATGAAATGATACTAAATTTTAAAATGAAGTTAAAACATAAGATTTAGGCCAATACCAAATCTCTTGCACTACATAATATTATAAAATTCTTTATAGAAGTTAAAAAACAAAGCAAACTTGTTTTTCGAGCCAATCAAACTTTACGTGTATATTTTCAGATAGAATAATATTGGTATTTCTCTGATTCAAGCTTTAGACTAAATGTCTTGTGAGAGAGTTTTTTTTGAAGAGTAAGCCATAATTAATAGTATCAGGCATATGAATACTGCTTTTATCCCTAACATGGCTTGGAGTAGGGAAAAGCCCCGTTTAATATACAAATCACATTTCCGAGCATCTGATCTTGTATAGGTGGAATAAAAATAAGTTTTTGTATTTATTTTGGCTAAAAAAGGGATAAAACACAATATTTTATAAAACAAAAAACCCTGATTCTTTGGAATCAGGGTTTTTAAAAAGAAAGGCGACGACATACTCTCCCACATAACTGCAGTACCATCTG
>NZ_LMMA01000004.1 GCF_001422725.1 Flavobacterium sp. Leaf82
TTATGTAATAATTTTTAATATTACGTTTTTATGTAATATTATTGGATATTACTAATATATGTAATAATATAATTTATGAAAATTATAGTTTTTATTTCTTTAAAAAAGAAACTAACTTAGCCTTCACTAAAGAATAAGCTTTGAATAAAGAAATCAAGATTATCGAATGTCCTCGTGATGCTATGCAAGGTATCAAAACTTTTATTCCTACTAAAAACAAGGTTTCTTATATACAGGCTTTGCTTAGAGTGGGTTTTGATACGATTGATTTTGGGAGTTTTGTATCCCCAAAAGCGATTCCGCAAATGCAGGATACGGCTGAGGTTCTGGCGCAACTTGATTTATCTCTAACCACAAGTAAATTGTTGGCAATCATTGCCAATACTCAAGGTGCAGCATTAGCAGCAGAATATGAACCTATCCAATATTTAGGGTTTCCTTTTTCTATATCTGAGAATTTTCAGATGCGAAATACACATAAAACCATTGCTGAATCTTTAATAACGCTGGAAGAAATTCTCGAAATCGCCGATAAAAAAAACAAAGAAGTCGTAACCTATCTTTCTATGGGATTCGGGAATCCGTACGGAGACCCATGGAATATTGAGATTGTTGGCGAATGGACAGAAAAACTGGCAGGAATGGGCGTAAAAATTTTATCGCTTTCTGATACTGTTGGCAGTTCGACGCCGGAAGTTATAACCTATTTATTTTCAAATTTAATCCCAAAATATCCTCAAATAGAGTTTGGCGCCCATTTGCATACAACTCCCAATAGTTGGTTCGAAAAAATAGATGCCGCTTCAAAAGCAGGATGTACCCGTTTTGATGGTGCGATTCAGGGTTTTGGAGGATGTCCAATGGCTACAGATAAGCTGACAGGAAATATGCCTACAGAAAAACTGATTTCTTATTTTACATCCAATAAAAAAGCAACCGGACTAAATTCATTGAGTTTTGAGAGTGCTTACAACGAAGCTTCTAAATTATTTGGTCAATTTCATTAAGAAAATTACTATATTTACTATCAGGCAGATAATAAGTAATGAGATAATAACGTTTGTTATTGTTTAGATACAGATTAAGCTATGAAAGTGAACTTTATAAATAGAATTTTTAAGATACTTCTTTTATCAAGCTTGTTTTTTTCATGCTCAAGCGATTTAGATTTTGACCAAACCAAAGATCTCAAATTAGAACCTGTTTTTGTTGCTAATCTCGCTTACTTTAATGTTCCAGCAACCCAATTTACAAATAGCGGAGGAGGACAAATAGCATTTGATGAACAGGGTTTTGATATTTTTAAAGAAAAGTTTTTCAGGGATAATCTGGTAAAAGCAGAACTTGATTTCGAAATAGAAAATACTATAATCAGGGCTTTTACAGTCGATATTTTGCTTCTTGATGCCAATAATCAAATTCTTGAAACCAATTCCTATCCAATTCCTGCCTATTCCGGAAGTTCAAATATTATCAATTACCCTACAGAAGTATTTGAAAATCAGCGATTAGATCTTTTGAAAAATACGGTTAAACTAGCTTTTTTTGTTAGAATGGCGCCTGGACCGGCACTAGATCAAAATAGTACAGGAAGTTTGAAATTAAGATCAGGTGCAATCGCTTATATGGAAATCCAATGAGAAAAATATATCTTATTTTAATCGTTCTTTTCCAACTTTCCTGTTTTGCCCAAAACAAAGAATTGCTGTACAATTTTACGTCTATTCCGCAATCGTCACTGGTAAATCCGGGAGCCGATGTTTCGTATAAATTCTATTTTGGGATTCCGGTTTTATCCGGAATATCAGCTAATTTAGGTTCCAGTAGTTTTTCGGCTTACGATTTATTCGCCAATAACGGAATCGATTTTAATGATAAAGTCCGCAACGTTATCAATAAATCTTCAGGCAAAGATAAAGCTCAGGTCAATCAACAGCTCGAAATATTCTCTGGCGGATTTAGAGTAGGAGGAGAGGATAGCCAGTCTTATGTTTCTTTTGGCGTTTATCAGGAATTCGATTTTTTAATGTATGTCCCAAAAGATCCTGCAATATTAGCATTAGACGGAAATAGAGATTATATAGGTAAATCATTTAATCTTGGTGACTTAAATGTGAGAGCTGAGGTATTGTCTGTTTTTCATGTGGGATTTCATAAAAAGCTAAATGAGAAATTGGTTTTGGGCGGTCGTGCAAAATTGTACTCAAGTGGAGCAAATGCAACATCGACTAAAAATTCAGGATATATTTTTACGGGGCAAAGTGCCGGAACACCAAATATTTATAACCAAATAATATCGTCTAATTTAGAACTTAAAACCTCCGGGATTGCCACCTTTACCAAAGATGAATACGAAGGAAGTATCCCAAAAGATATTGCCCGTAATACTTTTTTTAACGGAAGTTTAGGTTTGGGTATTGATGCCGGACTTACCTATTATTTTAAAGAAAATCTACAGTTTACGGCAAGTATTGTGGATCTTGGTTTTATAAGGCACACCAAGGATATTGAAACATTAACCTATAAAGGTACCTATAATTATCAGGGTGTAAATCCTAGTTTTGATCCGGCAGATGATCCTGAAAATGTCTTTGATGAATTCGAGAAAGCCATACCACGAGATACGCTTTATAATAAATATACGACCTGGAGACCAACAAAATTTTATTCATCACTTCAATATTCATTTGGCGAAGCACGTTATGACGGAGATTGTAATTGTAAAGGAAAAATCAATAGAAAATATGTCAATTCCGTTGGTGGACAGTTATTTATGATGTCCATGCCGGTTGAACCATTTGTGGCGCTAACGGCTTTTTATAAACGAAGCATCTTCGAAAAATTAGATGTTAAAGCCACTTATACATTCGATTCTTATTCTAATAAAAATATAGGTTTAGGAATTTCAGGAACACTTGGTAAACTCAATATGTACCTTCTCGTTGATAATATTCTGGAATATAAAGATGTTTCGAAAGCCAATAGTATAGCATTTCAATTTGGTTTTAACTTTGTTTTTCAGAATTCTGAAGATTAATTTTTACCATTTAAGTTATATAAGTTCATATAATTTTTCAAAGTCCGAAGTGATGAAGTTTGTCAGTTCGAGCGTTCCAAGACTTCGGGAGAGAACTATGCATAAAGTATAACAAATTGGCTAAAACTTAAATTTTCTTATTTAACTTATATGGTGATTTTTTTTAGAAGCAATTTCCTGCTGTACATTACAAGCACTCAGGCAAAACAACTTTTTTTCAAGGCCTCAAAAGAGCTTCCGCTGGTCGCTTTTTAAGACCGGAAAAAAATGATGTTTTACTTTCGTGGCTTTCCATTTCCATCAGGGCTAGGGCTTTCAAATTTGTAAGTACTTTCGTGTAAAGTTAATTTTATGAATAAGTTAGTAATCAAGTTTCCAATTTATTCACTATATTTGCACGCAATTCAACTAGAAATTGCAACATGATAGCACACAACTCCAAGATTATCGGCGAAGGTTTAACTTACGACGATGTATTATTAGTACCTAACTACTCTAATGTGCTTCCTCGCGAAGTGAGTATCAAATCAAAATTTTCACGAAATATAACATTAAACGTTCCAATAGTATCAGCTGCTATGGATACCGTTACTGAAAGTTCTATGGCAATTGCTATGGCACAAGAAGGCGGAATAGGCGTTTTACATAAAAATATGACAATCGAGCAACAAGCTGCGAAAGTTAGAAGAGTAAAACGTGCTGAATCAGGAATGATTATCGATCCGGTAACTTTACCAATGAATTCAACTATTGCAGATGCAAAAAATGCAATGAAAGAATTCGGAATTGGCGGAATTCCAATTGTTGACGAAAACAAAATCCTAAAAGGAATCGTTACAAACCGTGATTTACGTTTCGAAAAAAACGGTGCAAAACCAATCGCTGAGGTAATGACCAGTACAAACTTAGTTACTGTAGCCGAAGGAACTTCATTAGAACAAGCCGAAGTAGTTTTACAAGGACATAAAATCGAAAAATTACCGGTTGTAAATGCTAATTACGAACTGGTAGGTTTAATTACATTCAGAGATATCACAAAACTGACTCAAAAACCAATTGCTAACAAAGACGTTTTTGGACGTTTAAGAGTTGCTGCTGCAATTGGTGTTACCGGTGACGCTGTTCAAAGAGCAGAAGCATTGGTTGCTGCCGGAGTAGATGCCATTATTATAGATACCGCTCACGGACATACAGAAGGTGTAGTAAATACATTGAAAGAAATAAAATCAAAATTCCCAAATATTGATGTAATTGTAGGGAACATTGCAACTCCTGAAGCTGCTAAATATTTAGTAGAAAACGGAGCAGACGGAGTAAAAGTAGGGATTGGACCTGGTTCTATCTGTACAACACGTATCGTTGCAGGTGTTGGTTTTCCTCAATTTTCAGCAGTTCTTGAAGTGGCTGCGGCTATCAAAGGAACCGGAGTTCCGGTTATTGCTGATGGTGGAATTCGTTATACGGGAGATATTCCTAAAGCAATTGCTGCCGGTGCTGACTGTGTAATGTTGGGTTCATTATTAGCTGGAACAAAAGAATCTCCAGGTGAAACTATTATCTTCGAAGGTAGAAAATTCAAATCTTACCGCGGAATGGGGTCTGTTGAAGCTATGCAAACAGGTTCTAAAGACCGTTACTTTCAGGATGTTGAAGACGATGTTAAAAAATTAGTTCCGGAAGGAATTGTTGGTCGTGTTCCTTACAAAGGAGAATTAAACGAAAGTATGCTTCAATTTGTTGGAGGTCTTCGTGCCGGAATGGGATATTGTGGCTCAAAAGATATTCCGACTTTACAAGAAACTGGACGTTTTGTTAGAATAACCTCAAGCGGAATTACAGAAAGTCATCCGCACAACGTTACAATTACAAAAGAAGCTCCAAATTATTCAAGATAATTTTTAGCTTTCTATATAAAACAAAAAGGCATAAGATTAATTTCTTATGCCTTTTTTAATTTTATTACCTTTAGTTTTTTACTGTATGCAAAAACTCATTTGTTATTTTGTAATCTTTATTTTTAATTACAATTTTGTATTTGCCTTTATTTAGTATTAAACTGCCTTTTTTAGTATCATCTAAAATTTCGATAACATCCGCAGGTATTCCATCTTTTTCAAATTCATTAATTCGGTAAGCCATAACTAATGCCGGAAATTCCTTTATTTTAGAATTCGAAATATTGTAAATCTTTCTTTTTCCTGATAAAGTCATCCAGTCAGGGCTTTCATTATTATATTTTGTAATAGGATGTATTACTGCGCAGTCAATTTTTTTGGGATTATCAATCGCGCCATTAAATGTTTTACCATTCGAATCTACTAAGATTGCAGGGTAATTTAGATTTAGCATTTCTATATAAGGCTGATTTAATTTGCTGTCACCTCTTTCAGAATATTTAATTTGATCAATGGTAAATGGATTTATTCCGGTAAATTCAGTAAGTCTGCCTGCCATGGCTTTTTCCCAGGATTTAATTCCGGGTATTCCTTCAATGATATGATCGTATCCGCAATGAATTAAAAAATTTCCTTCAGGATTTTTCTCTATCCATTTAGCAATATTCTGCGCTTGTTTAATTTCTCTTTCTTTTCCGTTTAAATTTGGTGTATCAAAATCTTCATAGCCAAATACGGTAAATCCAATTTGTATCGCTTCATTTACTAAATTGCCAAATTGAGTTTCCTGTGTATAAAACCCGCTTTCTAAAACAGGAAATTTTCTTTTATTTATTAAGGTGTCATTGAGAGCTTCGATACCTAGAAATCGAAAACCATTGTCGTATAATCCTTTTAGTATTGATGTGGTAAAAACCCGATGTCTTGCATTATTGTGCGCTTCATTAAGCATGATAACTTTTTCATTCTTTGATCTGCTAATGATATAATTTACTGCATTTTCTGAATGAAATTCTTTAAAGTACAAACTGTCTTCGGTAGTAATTATTGGAATTTGGGCTCCGTTTTTATCCCAGGTTTCAAGTGCTTTTTTATAGTAACCACTAATAGAATGAGCTGTTGCTCCGGTTTGATATTTCCATTTTACAGTATCTTTTTCGATTTTGTAATTTATATCCTGAGAAAATTGATAGGTTTCTTTAGTTTGTGAATACAATTTTGTTGTTGAACAGAAAAGTATGAATACTAATACGGATATTGATTTCATTAATTATAGAAGATTTTTAGAGTTTTAAAAATAGAAAAAAATAACTGTCTTTTCCATAAAAAATAAAA
This sequence comes from Flavobacterium sp. Leaf82, assembly GCF_001422725.1. Classification (GTDB taxonomy): domain Bacteria; phylum Bacteroidota; class Bacteroidia; order Flavobacteriales; family Flavobacteriaceae; genus Flavobacterium. The sequence continues at coordinate 6,268 of NZ_LMMA01000004.1, forward strand.
AAGGCATAAGAAGTTAAATCTTATGCCTTTTTTTATGTTTAAATCTAAAAACTGCTAATATAATTCGTCAAAACTTATTAGCAGTTTTTCATTAGATTATATTATTTAAAGTGAAGCAGTTTGTTTTTCTGTTTCTCTAACTTTTTGATTCTCTAAAATTTTTTGGATAAAAGGTTGTACTTGAGTTTCAAGATCTGATTCTGAAATATCCAGAGTTTTTGGATCTTTGACTAATGCATACCATGGTTTTGGATCGCCAAATGGATAATTTCCAAAAACAATAACCGGAGTTCCTTTTACTTTTACGTTTTCTTTATCTTTTAAGATCCACTCATCTGCAAATTTATACAAGTATTTGGCATCGGTTTCCTGTAATCTTAAACAAGAATGTGATGCAGGATAACCTGGTAATTCATATTCATGAAAACCAACACCAAGTTTGTTTTCGATGTTAAAATTCCATTTTAAATCCCATTCGTCATTAAACGTACTGGTTGTTTTTTCGGCTTTCCAATTGGTGAAAAATAATCCTGTTGGAGTTGGATCTTTTTTTCTACCCATATTTGTTGGTCCTGTATATACTAATTCTCCATTTTCATAAGCAGCAAATGCCTGAGCAGGATAAGAGAAAATAATCACTTTCGAAACTTCTTCTAAAGCAGCTACATGCAAAGGAAACGGAAGATAATAAACGATATCCCCTGTAAAATCAGCGGGAACTATAACAGAATCCATTTTTGCAAAATTGGCTTTATCAGTTCTGTTTAAAGCATAAGCAATTTTAAGTTTACTGCTGTCGCCTTCATTTGTTTTTAACCATTCTTTTGTTTTCTCAAACTTATAAGAAACAGATTCGGGTTTTTTATATTCGATAGTTTTCTTTGGTTTTGCTTCTTTTTTTACTTCAGCTGATTCATTTTTTTTGCATGAACCTAATAAAACTAATACTAATAGTAATAAGATATTTGATGTGTAATATAACTTTTTCATAAACTGGTTTTTTATTACTGTAAAGTTATTTCAATAGTCGCTAAAAGGACTTACACAATTTTTTGAATTGTTTGTTTGATTCTCATTTTATTCAATACAATCCATTTCAGACAATTGATCCAGCAAAACTTTAAAAAGCTTTAATAAAGAATTTAAAACTGTAAGATCAGAAATCGTCTCATCTATAAAATAAGATAATTCGAATTCATTTGCCGGAAGTTCTTTTTCCCAAATTTCTTTTTGATTTGTAATTTGAATGTTGACGTCCTTTTGAAATTCGATGAGGTTTCTCAGTTCCTTATTACGTAATAATGTTTTTATTTTAAATTCATTATTGCTTTTAATGGTGTAAGTTTTATCAAATTCAGGATATCCAATTTCTATGTCTTGTGCTCCAAACAGTTTTTCAATTTTACGAGCAAATCCTTCACGATAAATTTCAAATTTAAAATTATCTTTTAAAATAATTGGAGTAATAACCCGTGTTAACTCAGTACTATATTTTCCGGACCATAAGGTATAATTATCAAAAATAATTGTCCAGTTTTTATATTCTATTTCAGTAGAGTCAGAGCGCCATGAATAACCTTCTTTAAAAGTTCCGTTTGTTTCGTTTGCGAATTCCTGCCAAATATTAAATTCAATCATCTGATATATTATCGAAGCGTTTAAATTAACCCCTTTATTTTAGCATGTTGCAATAACAAAATAGTTTTAGCATCTGTAATTTCACCGGATTCAATCATGTTGTAAGCTTCATCAAACGTATATTCCAGAACTTCAATATTTTCTTGTTCAGCATCTAATCCTCCGCCATCATTTACTTTCATTTTTTCGTCGTATTCGCCAACAAAAAGATATAAAATTTCTGTAACAGAACCCGGCGACATATAAGTCTCTATAACTTTCTTGACCTTTTGTAAACGGTAACCGGTTTCTTCTTCGGTTTCGCGAATGACGGCTTGCTCTGCATTATCCTGATCAAGAAGTCCGGCGCAAACTTCGATCATCATTCCGGTTTTATTTCCGTTAAGATAAGTTGGTAAACGAAACTGTCTGGTAAGGATTACTGTTTTTTTAGAGGAATTGTATAATAATATAGCAGCTCCGTTTCCGCGATCATAAACTTCACGAATATGAGATTCTACTTTGCCATCTTTCTTTTGATAATCAAAAGTTACTTTGTTTAGTATGTACCAATTGTCTGATAGTAATTTTGTTTCCGTAACCTTAATTTCTGGATTTCTCATGATTAGAAATGTTTTGTATAAAAAAACGCTCTGGTTATCAGAGCGTTTAGAGGTATTATTTAGTGATTGTTTGCTTTCTGTCTGGTCCAACAGATACGATCTTAATTGGCACTCCAACTTCTGCTTCAATAAACTCAATATATTCTTTTAGCTCAATTGGTAATTGATCGTAAGTTGTCAATCCTGTTAAGTCAGCTTTCCATCCTTTAAATTCTTTATAAACAGGAGTTACGTTTTCCGGCTCGATGTTATAAGGAAAGTGAGAAATGTTTTGTCCTTTATAGTTGTATTCTGTACAAACTTTCAAAGTTTCGAATCCTGAAAGAACATCTCCTTTCATCATCATTAATTGTGTAACTCCGTTTACCTGAACCGCATATTTTAAAGCTACAAGGTCTAACCATCCACAACGTCTTTGTCTTCCTGTAACAGATCCAAATTCGTTTCCAACTCTTGCCATTGTTGCACCAACTTCGTCAAAAAGTTCTGTAGGGAAAGGTCCGCTACCAACACGTGTAACATACGCTTTAAAGATTCCGTAAACTTCTTTGATTTTATTAGGAGCAATTCCTAAACCTGTACAAGCTCCGGCAGCAGTAGTATTTGATGAAGTTACGAAAGGGTAAGTTCCAAAATCAACATCTAATAAAGATCCCTGAGCTCCTTCGCATAAAATAGATTTACCTGCTTTTTGAGCTTGGTAGATATATTCTTCACTGTCAATAAAATCTAATTTTTTTAATTCTTCAACAGCTTCAAAGAACTCTTTTTCAAGTTCAGCTAAGTTATATTGAATAGCTACGTCATAAAAAGCAATCATTGCTTCATGTTTGTCAGCTAATGCTCTGTAACGTTCTTTAAAATCTTCTAATTCGATATCTCCAACACGTAAACCGTTTCTACCAGTTTTGTCCATATAAGTTGGCCCAATTCCTTTAAGAGTAGAACCAATTTTTGCTTTTCCTTTTGATGCCTCAGATGCTGCATCTAATAAACGGTGTGTTGGTAAAATTAAATGTGCTTTTCTTGAAATGATCAATTTGCTTTTGATATCAAGGTTAAATTTCTCTAAACCTTCGATTTCTTTTTGAAAAACTACCGGATCTATTACAACACCATTACCAATGATGTTTATTGAATTTTTATGAAAAATTCCAGAAGGAATGGTTCTAAGTACATGTTTGATTCCGTCAAATTCTAATGTATGTCCTGCATTTGGTCCTCCTTGAAAACGTGCGATAATATCATAATTAGAGGTAAGAACGTCAACAATTTTCCCTTTACCTTCATCTCCCCATTGTAATCCTAGTAATAAATCTACGGTCATTCTGTTTTAATTTGCGTTGAGGCAATTTGAGTTGCCCTACTGATTAATGTAGTTAATTTTCTTTTTTTTTATTTTGTAAATAATGCGTTTCCGGACTATTGTTTTTGTTTTTTGTTTCCGTAGAAATAAAGTGAATGATTCGTAATTTCGATATCAAATATTTCTTCGATTGTTTTTTTGATGGTTTGAATTCTTGGATCACAAAATTCGATTACCTCACCAGAATCAGTCATGATAATGTGATCATGCTGTTTATCAAAATATGATTTTTCGTAGTAAGCCTGATTTTGTCCAAATTGATGTTTTCTAACCAAAGCGCAGTCTAACAATAACTCGATCGTGTTGTATAATGTAGCTCTACTCACACGATAGTTCTTGTTTTTCATTTTGATATATAAGTTTTCTATGTCAAAATGCTCTTCGCTGTCGTAAATTTCCTGAAGTATAGCATAACGCTCAGGAGTTTTGCGATGCCCTTTTTGCTCAAGATACATTGTAAAAACATTTTTTACAATTTCTTGATTCCTAGTGTTGTCAGTTGAAATGAGTGTCATATCCGGCAAAGATAAATTTTTATTTTTAATGAATAAAAGTTTCGGGTTTAAAGTTTAACGTTCAGGTCTGTATTTGATTCATAATAACACATCAAAGACAGGTTCTTAGAGCATTAAATTTTAGAAAGTTCGATTGAACTTAATTAACATAATTATTTTTATTTATGAAAAAACTAACATTTTTTCACTAAGCTTTTGTCATATACATGTACCAGTTCCATTCCCAGGTTTTTCCGTTATCGTCAGACATAGCCTGACTCCAGACAGGATTATTTTCGTCTCTTGCATCCCAGCGAAAAACCTGTAAAACCTCTTTTCCTTCAAAAATGTCTTTAGAGAAAAAATGTCCAATCTTATTCTCAAAAGAACCAATTACGGGCTTGTCTAAAGTTCCGGTATTTGAATCTGACCAATATATACTCCACAATCTTGTGGCAGGATTAAATAATCTAACGGTCATTCCTTCAAAAGGTTCACCATCAAAAGTTGCAAGGAAATTATCAATATTACCAATTCCGTTTAAAATCTTGTACATTTCCTGAGTTGACGGAAATTCAATCCATTCTGTACAATTTGCAAATCTTTGTTTTAGTTTTTTATTTCTGATATTGGATTTTCCCTGAAAAAAATCAAAATCATCTTTTGACGAAGATTCAGAAGCAACAATTATAAGTTCTCCATTTTCGTCAAAATTTACTTTTGGAATTTCTATTTCTAAGGAATTGTTTATCATGAAAAAAAAATATTTATAGGAATGATTTAAGTGAAATAGGCACGATATGTATTCTTATTTTTGGCTTTAAGAATTTAAACTTTAGACCAATTTATGTTCTGTATTCTCTGGTAACTTTATCAACTCCATCAATTTTTTTAATGGCATTAATCATTTTCTTCAAAATAGTATTGTTCTGAACAATTACAGCAATCTGTCCATGAAATATTCCGGCATCTGTACTCAACGAAATGCTCTGAATATTTACGCTCATATTATTCGAAATTACTCTTGTTAACTGATTTGTAAGTCCTAAAACATCCATTCCGGTAATGTTGATAATGGCTTTAAATTCTTCTTGTGAAGAATCAATCCATTTGGCACTCATAATTCTGTAGGCATAATTTGATTGCATCCCAATAGCGTTCGGGCAATCTTTTTTATGAACTTTTATTCCTTCGTTAATGGTTACAAAACCAAAAACATCATCACCCGGAATTGGGTTACAGCAAGGCGAAAGTTTGTAATCTAATTTGTCATGCTCCGTTCCAAAAACCAGCATATCATAATTACTGCTGATTACAGGTTTATGAATATCATCAGCGGCTGTATTATCTTTATTTCTTTTGATTTTATTTTTAAAGAAATTGATAAACGTATTGCTTTTTTGCGCCGCGTAATCCTTTAATTGTTGATTTTCGATTGCGCCAATTCCAACTCTGTAAAATAAATCTAAACTCGTTTTTAGTTTAAAAAAGTTTACCAGTTCATTGATAACTTGTTCGCTGATCGTTATTTTTAAATGTCTTAATTTACGGGTAAGTAGTTCTTTTCCTTCTTCGGCAATTTTTTTCGTGTTCTCGTTAAGAACGTTTTTAATCTTATTTTTTGCTCTTGAAGTTGTTACATATTCTAACCAGTTTACTGTTGGTTTTTGATTTGCAGAAGTTATTACTTCGACCTGATCACCACTTTTTAATTCGTGATTTAGGGGAACCAAACGCCCGTTTACACGAGTTCCTCTGGTTTTAATTCCAATTTCTGAGTGAATACTAAATGCAAAATCAAGCGAAGTAGCACCTTTTGGCAATGATTTTATTTCTCCTTTTGGCGTAAAGACGAAGATTTCTTTAGAATATAAATTCATTTTAAAATCTTCTACAAAATCAACCGCATTGGTTTCCTGATTTTCCAGTGCTTCACGAAGTAAATTCAACCAGACATCTAAGCCACTTTCTTCGGTTGCTCCGTTTTTGTATTTGTAATGTGCTGCATAACCTTTCTCTGCAATTTCATCCATACGTTCGCTTCGTACCTGAACTTCTACCCAACGGCCTTTTGGTCCCATAACGGTAATGTGCAAAGCTTCGTATCCGGTTGATTTTGGAGAAGAAATCCAGTCTCGCAAGCGACTTGGACTTGGTCTGTAATGATCTGTTACGATCGAATAGATTTTCCAGGCGACAAATTTCTCGTCGTGCGGATCTGATTTGTAAACGATTCTTAAAGCAAATTTGTCATAAACTTCGTCGAAACTCACATTTTGAGCACGCATTTTTCTGCGAATCGAATAAATAGATTTCGGACGTCCTTTTATAATATAATCAATGCCTTCGTTATCTAAAGATTTCTTCAATACATCCGAAATATCTTTGATATAAGCATCTTGTTCTTCTTTTGTCTCTCTTATTTTGCTGACAATATCATTGTAAACAGCAGGTTCTGTATATTTTAAACCTAAATCTTCCAGTTTGGTTTTAATATTATAAAGACCCAAACGATGGGCGAGAGGAGCATAGATATAAAGCGTTTCTGAGGCAATTTTAGTTTGTTTATATTCTGCCATCGAATCCATTGTTTGCATGTTGTGCAAACGATCTGCCAGTTTAATCAGGATTACACGAACGTCATCGTTCAGTGTAAGGATCATTTTTCTAAAATTTTCTGCCTGCATAGAAGCATTCAGGTCTTTTTGAACCAACGAAATTTTGGTTAAACCTTCGACTAACTGAGCTACTTTTGGGTTGAATAATCGCTCAATATCCTCGACTGTTATTGGAGTATCTTCGACAACATCGTGCAATAAAGCCGCAGCAATTGAGGTCGCTCCCAAACCAATTTCCGAAGCAACAATTTTTGCAACTGCAATAGGATGAAAGATATACGCTTCGCCAGATTTACGTCTTTGTTCTTTATGCGCGTCAACGGCAACATCAAATGCCTTACGAATCAGTTTTTTATCTGCAGGACTTAAAGTCTGATAACTAATTCGAAGTAATTCTTTATACTCTTGGGCAATTGCTTTATTTTCTTTTTCAATATCTATTTCTATCATAACGGCATAGTTCAAGTACTAAAAATAGCAATAAGTTTGAACATACGCAAGGGAATGGAGCGTTGATTTTGGATTTCTGATTTCTGATTTCAGAGTATAGATTTTGTCCTGTCAAATAGAGCGGAGTCGAGATTCTTTAGTTAAAAAAGCATAATAGGAAAGATATTATAAACTATAATTTTAATTAAATCCTCTTTGACGTTTGGCTTCAAAAATTAAAATTGCGGCAGCTACTGAAACATTCATGCTGTCGATTTCGCCCTGCATAGGGATAATAATATTTTGAGTTGCAGCATCACGCCAATCCTGAGTTAATCCGGTAGCTTCTGTACCTACAACCAAAGCAGTTGGAGTTGTAAAATCCTGTGTATGATATGAGGTTGAATTTTGTAATGTTGCGCAGTAAAAATCAATCTTTTTCTCTTTCAAAAATGCGATGATTTCAGCCGTTGTTCCTGTGGCAATTTGATTGGTAAACAAACAACCAACGCTTGAGCGAACAATATTTGGATTGTATAAATCACTTTTTGGGTTTGCAATTAAAACGGCATCAAGATTTGCGGCATCTGCAGTACGTAAAAGAGCACCAATATTTCCCGGTTTTTCAGGTGCTTCGGCAACAATTATTAACGGATTATCAGATAATTTTAAATCAGATAATAACATTGATTTTGTTTTGGCTATAGCAAGAATACCTTCGGTTGTATCGCGATAAGCGAGTTTTTGGTAGACTTCTTTATTGATTTCGATTAATTGAACCGGAGTATTTACCAATTTATTAATTTCATTTTCAGTCACTAATTCCGGTAAAAACAAAACAGTTTCTATTTCGTAACCGCCTTTTATGGCTAGTGAAATTTCACGTAATCCTTCAATCAAAAATGTTCCGGTTTGTTTTCTGGCTTTTGCCTTTTCCTGCAGTAAAACGAGCGATTTTATAAACGGATTTTGTATTGAGGTAATTTGTTTCATTCTTAAAGGTACTGAGTTTCTAAGGTGCTAAGATACTTAGTTTTTTTTAAAATAGGGTCAAAGTGGCAAAGGTTGAAACGTTCAAATTTTTAAAATGATAAAAAAGTTTGCCACGAATTTCACGAATTTTCACGAATTTTTTTTCTCGTGATAAAGCAAAGTACTAATTCATGAAAATTCGTGAAATTCGTGGCAGAATATCTATTCTTCTTTAGAGTTACTTTCTTCAAGAAGTGCCGTTTCTTCTTCTTGTGGTCTTGATACAACCTGATCTTTTTTACCGAATAAGAATTTCTTAAGAGCTGCAAATGCTGCAATGATTCCAATTACGATAATTTTTCCAAATTTTGCCAGAATAGCAAAGAATCCAACTTTTGCCAAAACTTTTCCGGCTACTAAACCACCAATTGTCCAGGCGGCAACTGTATCTGTGTCAGCGTCAAAATCCAGATATTTGTGTCCGTCATTGAATTCTACACTTTTTAAAATTCCCGGAATATTCGCTTTTACTTCCGCAAGTTCATTCATTCCGGCAACTGCAGAGATGTTATACATTCCTTTTCGTCCTAAAACCCTTAAATCATAATTTAAGGTATTGGCTTCATCTTTTCCAAATTTCAATTCTTTTGCCCAGTGCAATACTTTCAAATTACTGTCATAATATGGTTTTGATGCCCAGCCTATTAATTGTACTTCTTCATAACCGCCTTTTTTGCGTTCTTCATTTTCTGCCAGAACATCTTCTTTCATGGTTTTTAGCAAATCGTCATAATCAATATCTCCTGCGTCATCATCTTTTACAAAACCATCTCCCTGATAACTAATTACAAACATCCAGCTATTGCTGTGTGTAACTCCTTTTCCGTCAGGAACCAGAGATCCTAAAACGGTTTTATCTTCGGGATTGCCCCATAAATTGCTTAAAACATTTTGGGTTTGTTCTGCATTTAGAAATTTAAATCCTTTAGGAACATTCAGTGTTCCTTCACCTTCTGATAAAGTGATTTTTCCGGTTTCGTATTTAAATGATTTTTCTATTTTGTCATAATAGGCTGCAATAGTATCGTTTTTTTGCGCTATTATTTTAGGAATGAAAATAGAAATTAAAAAAAGAAATAGTAGTGTTTTTTTCATTTGAATAAATTGGTTTTGGTTGATTATTATTTTGGTTGGTATAATTATTTTTCAAAAACTTCTGTGATCTCATTAGATACAGGATGCGATGTTGTAAAAGTGTATCCCATAATTTTTGCAATCGTTTGGGCGATTTGTTTTTGGTACAATTGCGAATCTGTTTTGATTTCGCCTTTTGCTGCAATTTCTGGTCCAATGGCAGCAAACCAAATTTGTGATGCGCCAGCAATGTCAGCACCATGATCTGTCCATTGCGTTTTTGTTTTGTCGCCACGACCATGATCAACCGTGATTAATAAAGTAGTTTTGTTTTTGTATTGTGGATCATTTTGTACAAAATCCCAGATTTCTTTGGTCCATTTATCAACTTGGTTTGCAGCGTCAAGATAGGATCTGTAATGCCCGGAATGTGCCCATTCATCTGTTTCTCCGTAAGCGATATAAAGTACTTTTGGTTTCTTGTTTTTCAGTTCATCCAAAGCCTGATAATGCGTAAAAACATCCAGACATTCATCTTCATGAAAAGGTTTGAACGAATTCTCACGCATTTCATTTAATAGTTTTTGATTCGCTGTTGGCTTATTTCCTCCCACATGATCAAAGGCAGAAATCACAGGAAAACCACTTCTTTGTTCGTTTAAGATCCTGTCAAAAGCATCCCAAGCTCCAAAAGCGGCAACTTTTCCTTTTAGTTTAGATTGTTGGTTTAAAAACTCCAAAACATTCACATTTGGATTTGCTTTATAACCGTTAGAATTGATAGCAACATCTACATTTCCGGTCATAATCTCGCTATATCCGGGATAACTAAACCAATATGGATTCGATACATCGACTTTATTTCCCAGATCACGATTGCCATAAATTTGTCCTTTCAAAGCAATTTCTGACCACAAAAAAGGCATGATTTTTTTGCGGGATTCCTTAAAGTCAGAACCTGAATATTTTTTATAAATATAAGTACTGTCGTTTTGATTGAATTTTTTATCACGGGCAATTGCAGGATCTATTCCTTTAAAGATTTCCTGCCATCTAAAACCGTCTGTGGTGATAACGATAATGTTTTCCGTTTTTTGTGCTAAAGATTTACAGCTTAATAAAATGAACAGAATTAGGATTGACTTTTTCATTTTTTATTAATTTGAAATTACATTGATTCGTTTGAATTTGTTTCAAAACTACTTAATTTAATCAATCAATTTTTACGTGATGACGTAATGTAACTATAAATTAATAAAGGATAAAAATTATAAAATTCCTCTCGCTTTAATCTCCAGATATTTATTTATGGTATCCAAAGTCAGGTTTTCCGGCTGAGTAAGCACAGAATAGATTCCGTATTTTTTGAGTTCGTTTGCGATTAAACGTTTTTCGAACATGAATTTTTCGGCAATTACCTTATCGTATATTTCCTGAATCGTGTCTGTTTTTTTGTTTATGATAGAATTCAATTCGGTATTACTAAAGAAAACGACAACTAACAAATGGCTTTTAGCAATTCCTTTTAAATAAGGTAACTGACGATTTAATCCATCCATCGTTTCAAAATTTGTATATAAAATAATCAAGCTTCTCTGATTGATGTTTTTCTTGATATCAACATACAAACGACTGTAATCGCTTTCGAAAAAATCAGTTTTGATGTTGTACAAAGTTTCCAGGATTTTTTGCATTTGCGAGGCTCTTTTCTCCGCAAAAACTCTGTTTTCTACTTTTTTAGAAAAGGCAAAAATTCCGGCTTTATCTTGTTTTTTCAGAATGACATTTGCTAAAACCAAAGTCGAATTTATAGCATAATCAAGCAAACTCAAACCATCAAAAGGCATTTGCATCACACGCCCTTTATCGATCGCCATGTAAACAGATTGTGATTTTTCGTCCTGAAACTGGTTCACCATCAGCGAATTTTTCTTTGCCGTTGCTTTCCAGTTTAAGGTTCTAAGATCATCGCCCTGAACATATTCTTTTATTTGCTCAAACTCCATTGTATGACCGATACGACGGATTTTCTTGATTCCGTATTGATATAAGTTATTCGAAAAAGCCAATAAATCGTATTTTCTCAACTGCATATAAGACGGATAAGTTGGGACCATTTTGTCTTTGTCGAAAGAAAATCTTCTGGAAATTAATCTTAAAGGTGAAGAAACGTAGACATTCAAATATCCAAAATAATATTCGCCACGTTCTGTTGGGCGAAGTTCATAACCAATTTCTTTTTGTTCAGAAGCTTTAATTGTTTTTACAATTTTAAAATCACGAACCTGAAACTGAAACGGAATTTCGTCTATAATTTTTACTGAAATCTTAAAAGTATAGCGGTTTTTTATACTGATTGTTACAGGATTTAAATCGCCATTTGACAGTTTTTCAGCTGTGATTCTTTCGGCTTCGATTCCTGTTCTGGTTGTATATAAAAGTAGAATATCAAGCCCTGAAAAAGTGAATAAAATTAAAACTACAAACCAGACGGCATTGTATAAATTCGGAAAAATAAAAGCACAGACAAACATTCCTATGATGCCCAAAAGCATATAGAAGAAAAAGTTATTGAGGTAAAGGCTTTTTATGAATTTCAATTTTAAAAAAATTAGGGTTAAAAGTCTTTCTTATTATATTCCGATGAAGCTTTTATAATCAAAACCGTCTAAAATGGCTATTTTCCAGATGCCATTTTCTTTGACAGCGGTTACTTTATATTTAGGGGTTTCTTTCCATTCTGTCCATGTCCAGTAAAAAGTAGCTTTATCATTTTGAATCTTTAAGTTGTTTACTTGTAGTGTTTTCCAATATTTCTCCGGATAATCCTGGCAATTACACCACGGGTTGCTATCAGAACCATATGGAGGCAAATCGCCAACTAAATATTCCATTTTATTGGTTTTTAGATTCTCACCAATTTTCAATGCAATTTTGTTGTAGTTATCAATAAATTGTTGTGCAAAAAAGTTCGACTTTTTTAGTTCTTCTATTATTTTATTGTGTGTTTTTGTGTTTAGCGCAATATATTTATCTCCTTTTTTATTTGCAACAACATCAAAATCAGTTTGTGTTTTTTTTGTTTCGATCCATTCATAGGTTTTTCTAATTAATGATTCGAGTTGTTGCTTGTCTGTTGCAAAATAAATTGATGTCTTGCTCGTATTCGCCTGTTTGATATTCATCGGTTTAAAACTCACCAACGTAATACAAAAAAGAAACAGAAAAAATAGTTTAGAATATTTCATTTAAAAAAGGTTTGTTATTAATTATAGCATTGAAAACTGCGACTGAAAACTATCTGGGAATCTCGACGGTTTCGATAATTTGTCTGATGATTTCAGAACTTGTAATTCCTTCCATTTCACGTTCAGGCGCAACAATTACACGATGTTGTAAAACCGGAATCGCAGCTTCTTTAATATCTTCGGGAGTTACAAAATCACGACCGCGAATGGCTGCAAAACCTTTAGCAGCGTTTAGGATTGCGATTGAGGCACGAGGCGAAGCTCCTAAATACAAAAAGGCATTTTCGCGCGTGTTTACTACAATTCTTGCGATGTACTCTAATAGATTTTGTTCTACTCTAATTTGTTTTACGAGAGCTTGATATTCTTTTATTTCTGCTCCGGAAAGTATGGTTTTTATGGCTTCTAATTTTCCGTGATCCTGTAATAAATGTTCTCTCTGAATGATTAGAATTTCTTCGTTAAGTTTAGGATAATCAATTGTGATTTTAAATAAAAAACGATCTAATTGTGCTTCCGGTAAACGATACGTTCCTTCCTGCTCAATTGGGTTTTGTGTAGCAATTACTAAAAATGGCGTTTCAAGCTGATAAGCAAATCCGTCGATTGTGATCTGGCGCTCTTCCATAACTTCAAAAAGTGCTGCTTGAGTTTTGGCAGGAGCACGGTTTATCTCATCAATTAAAATTAAATTCGAGAAAACAGGTCCTTTTTTAAACTCAAATTCTGAAGTTTTAAGATTAAAAATCGAAGTTCCTAAAATATCTGATGGCATTAAATCCGGCGTAAACTGAATACGGCTAAAGCCAATATTTAATGTTTTCGATAATAATTTTGCCGTAATAGTTTTGGCAACTCCCGGAACTCCTTCAAGCAAAACGTGACCGTTTGATAAAATGGCAACCAAAAGCTGGTCGATCATTTTATGTTGTCCAACAATAACAGTTTCAAGTTCTTTTTTGATGCTGTTTACGTGATCTAAAAGTGGCGTTAAATTTATTCTGGTTTCAAAATTCACATTTTCATTTGTGATTTCGTTTGATGTTGTATTGATATCGTCCATGTTTGGTCTGTTTGCTTTATATGTTGGTTACTTTTTGTCATTTCGACGAAGGAGAAATCACATCCAATATTCCGCAACGTTTTTTCTCTTTGCGCTATTTTACTTGTGTTCTCTTCGTGTGTGATTTCTCCTTCGTCGAAATGACAAGAAATCTTATTTTTTCATTTAATGTATAATTTTTTCTATTGCATTATTAATTCTAATTAAATCATCTTCAAGACTTCCGTGATAACTATTTCGATGTTCGTTGATCAAAAATACAAGTTCCTGAATATCGGTTTCACTTTTTCCTGTTTTATGATGCAGTTTTTGAATAAAAGTATCATCGAGTTTTGTGGTATCTATTAAATATTCTGTTCGTATTTTTTCTAAAAAATAAATAATCTTTTTGTCAATAATATTGTTGTGATCGCCTTCCTGATAATATAAATTACCAATTGTTTTGGTGAAATCTACAGTTGAGTTGGGCAAAGGTTTAAGAATTGGTACAATACGTTGTTTTCGTTTGGCATTAAAAATAATAAAAATCAACATTCCGATTAAAAAGAAATACCAAGCCCATTTTAATCCCGGCTGACTTAAAATATATCTTAAAGGTGATTGAGAAATATTTTCATCATTCTGACCTTTGGTATAGAAAAAAACATCGGCTTTGGGCAAATGCGATAATACATTTTCGGCGTATTGATAATGATCTGTTTTTAATAAATTAAAGTTTGTAAAAGCAACAGGCTGAGTATGTAAATAAAAATATCCGTTTCTATAAGGAACTTTTATATAATTTATATGTTTTTGTTTTGTTCCCTGATAGCCCAAAACAGTCGTATTTAAGGTGTCTATTTTAGAAAAATAATCTTCTAATGTTTGAGATAATTTATATTTTTTAGTTTTTAGCTTTTTATTTGCCAGCCATACAAAAGTATTTCCGGTGTTTTGAAAATCTGATTGAACTTCGATTTTTAAGCTGTCCAACAAATATTTAGGAAAATTTTTCATGCTTAAAAAAGCATTATTCCCGTGAGAGACAAAATAAAATATCTCTTTAATCGATTGTTCGTCAATTGTATTTGCTTCTGAGATGTTTATAAAATTGCCCTTTATTTTGTAGTTTTCTACCAGAGCATCTTCGTCATATTTTGAATCTAAAAATTCGTAAGGAGTTACGGTTGAGATTCTTTCTACTTTATTGTTTTTAAAAATACCACTAATTTCCTTGTCAAAAACATACAATCCGTAAGGAATTTTGTCGTTGACAGAGTAAGTTGGTCGCCAATCGATTGGCTTTGGCTGGTCGCGATCTATTATTAAAATCAAGGCTAAAATAAAAACCAGAACAGCAATGTAAATTTTCATGCTTTTATCCATTACTAAAGGTTTTTATGGCATTTTTAAATCTGTTTTCGGTTTTTATAAAGGAGTTTTCATCAATTTCGAATTCGCCATACCAGATATAATTGTACAAGTATGATAAATATGTAAATTCTTCTTTATGTGCAGATCTTTGCAGTTCGTATAAATAATCAGAATTTGTTTTTTCGATATCCCATTCGATATAATGATTTTGCGCCATTATTTTTAATAACCAAAGATAATAGTAGCGAATAGCAACTCTTTTTTCTCCGGACTGAATGCTTTCTTTGATTAATTTTTCGAAATCCAAAAGATGAATGTTCTTTTCGATATCAGAATAGTAAATATTTCTTTTACTCGAATTTTTGCCAAAAATCCATTGTCCTTCTTTATTAATCAAGGCCTTTACAATCAAATAAATCACAAAAACTATAATTAAAACAGCTATTGTTCTTAAAAAAACGGTAACAAAATCTACTGATGTCTGGGCGTTTTGTTCTTTAAAAACGCTTCTGTAAATACGGGCGAGCCATTCGATAAAACGTTGCCAAAGCGATTTTTCAGGTGCTTTTTGTTCGTAAACGAAATCTGATCCGGTATATTTTTTCTTGAAATTTTTAGCAAAGGTTTTGGTTTCTATAGTACTGGAATCAACCTGAATATCTTTTTCTGTATATTTTATGGATGCGACTTTTGGAAGTTCGGCTGTAGCCAAAGAATCCTGGGCATGCGAAATGCCAGAAAAGAACAGGAAAGATATAATGAGGAAAATTTTATTCATTATTGCTTCCAATTGATTCAATTTCAGTTGCTGAAATTTTATTTTCTGACTCTAAACTATAGTAGATAATTCCTTGATTAATAACTAATATGTTATTAAAGATATTACTCAATACAAGAATTAATACAAAGACAATTGTCAGGAGGATTATAATTATTGGGGAAACCTGAAAAGATGATTTTTCGAAATCAGGATTTGCTATAGCAAAGAAAATAAAGGCAAATATCCCCACAAAATAAAAGAACATGGTAATTGATGCCTGAATCATCTGGATGATAATCATTACTATAAAACTTGCTCCAATGGTAGACCAAAAATCTTCTTTTACTAAAAGGTAAGCATGATTTAAAGATTCAAAAAAGCTTCTGTCTTCTGTTAAATAGCTATAAAAGCTAAGATTGATAAAAGTAAAAATGGTAGGAATAGCAAGTATAATCAAGGGTATTCCCACTAAAACAAAGCAAAGAAAGAACAATGCAATTATAAGTATAAACAACGCCGGCATTACTATAAATAGAAGCCCAATGGTAAACTTAAATATTTTCCAGATGCTTTGTCTAAATGTTGCAAGTATCTCTTTTGCCGTAAAATCATTGTTGTTTTGTTGTGCTATTAATTTTAAATACAAAATTGGATAAGCAGAATTGAACATGGAAATAAGTACCACAATAATGATAGAAAAGATGGTAAAGCCTATTAAGACCGGAGAATTCTCCAGGTAATCTAAAAATTGATTGGGATTCGCTTTTTGTACCGCATCATTTGACAGAAACTGAAAATTAAGTTTTAAAAACCAATACATTAATGCACCAGTAACAAGTAACATTCCGGCATTTATGACAAAAAAAATCTTGAAAAAATGCTTTCCAAAAGATTTAAAAAAAGTAAATGAGTCTACTATATAGTCTCCCAGTTGTCGTTTTTTGTAAAGTTCAAACATTATAATGAGGTTGTTTTTTTGTGAACAATGAAGGGATAAACCAAATAATAAAATGAAATTATCCCTAACGTAAATAAAATGATAAAGCTGCTTAACCAATTGGGCATATCGATGGAATATCTGGTTATAAAACCTTCCAGAAATCCTGCGCTTATGGTAAAAGGAAATGTGCTCAGAAATATTTTGAAACTGTTTTTAAATCCTATTTTTAATGAATTTAATCTCGAAAAAGTTTTAGGAAATAAAATAGAAGCTCCTAAAATAAATCCGGCAGCACTTTCGATTACAATCGCAAAAATTTCCATAGATCCGTGAATCCAGATTCCGCGAACGCTTTTCCAGAAAACGCCCTGTTCGTAAAAAAAGTATTGAAAAGATCCTAACATCAGTGAGTTTTGAAGGAAGATGTAAAAAGTTCCCAACCCGCCAAAAATGCCGTAAATATAACATCTTGCGCCTACATAAAGGTTATTCATGGTTATGCCTACAAAACTTCCCCAGTTGCTTCCGGAGCCGTAAACTGCCATAGGATTTCCTTTTTTGATGTTTTCTAAAGTCATGTTTACATAACCGTCTCCTAAAATCAATCGCACGAAATTTTGATCATATCGGGCAGAAATGATTCCCATTGCAACAGTAAGAAAAAATAAAATAAAAGCATACAGCAAGTATCTTTTGTACTCATAGATAATTAACGGAACCTCGGTTTTAAAGAATTCGAGGAATCTGTTTTTCTCTGTTCTTTTGGTCTTGTAAATTTTTTGATAAATCTGCGAAGCAAGGTGATTTAGATAGACAACGGTCTTACTTTTTGGGTAATACGTTTGTGCATACGACAAATCATTCATCATTTGAATGTACAAATTTGCTAACTCATCAGGATTTTTTTTAGCTTTACCAAAAATAGCGAGCTCAAACTCCAGCCATTTTTCTTTATTTTGTTTTATGAAGGCAACTTCTCTCATTACAGGCTAAAATATAAAATATGTCAGAATTATCTATTAATACAACACAAAATGTTAAAATAAATTTTATTGCAGCTTCACCAGGCGAAAGAATAGGATCTTATTTTATAGATCTGGCTATTAAACTCGCTTATGTAACAGTGATTTCGCTAATTTTTTTCTACGGGTTAAATTTCGATAAATTATTCCAGACATTAGACAATTGGTCGAAAACTTCGATTATTTTGATCCTTTATTTTCCGTTTTTTATTTATTCCTTAACCTTAGAAAGTATTTTTGAAGGACAAACCATCGGTAAAAAATTAGTCAGGATAAAAGTCGTAAAAATAGACGGTTATCAAGCCGGATTTGGAGATTATTTAATGCGTTGGTTTTTTAGATTAATCGATATTACTCTTTTATACGGAATCGTTGCTATTGTAAGCGTAGTTTCGAGCAAAAAAGCACAAAGATTAGGCGATATGGTTGCAGGAACTGCTGTAATAACACTAAAAAATAAAATAAATATCAGTCATACAATCCTGCAAGAAATAGGAGATGCTTATGTTCCTACGTATCCTTTGGTGATTAAATTATCTGATAATGACATGCGAATTATTAAAGAGACTTTTCAGAACGCCGAAGCACGAAATGATCATGAAGTTATTTATAAATTAGTAGCTAAGATTGAAAGTGTTACCGGAATTAAAAATCAATCTGGTAATAGCAGTGATTTTTTGAGGGTTATTTTAAAAGATTATAATTTTTACACTCAGAATATGTAATGTAGGATTGAAATTTAAAGATTTTAAATTTAATTACTAATCTAATCTTAGAATCTTAGTATCTCTTTACCTTTGCACCTTAAAAAAAAAGAATGTTTCATTTATTAGATCTTATCGGTACGATGGCTTTTGCGATGTCCGGTGCTTTAACGGCGATGCATAAAAAACTGGATCCGTTTGGTGTTTTTATTATTGCTTTTGTTACGGCTGTTGGCGGCGGTACGCTTCGTGATGTTTTAATAGGCAGAACTCCGGTGGGCTGGATGCAGGATTTAAAATATGTTTATGTTATAATTTTAGGTTTTGGATTAGCGATTCTTTTTAGAAAAAAGTTTGACAAATTAAGAACGTCTTTGTTTTTATTTGATACTATTGGGTTAGGTGTTTTTACTTTAATTGGTCTTGAAAAAGGAATCATGATTGGTTTACATCCTGTAATTTGTATTGCTTTAGGAACCATGACAGCTTGTTTTGGGGGTGTAACGCGAGATATTTTGTGTACAGAGATTCCAACAATATTTCGTCGGGAAATTTATGCTACGATCTGTATTTTTGGCGGAATCGTGTTTTTTGCTCTCAAAAAATTGAATTTAGATGATGATGTTTTGTATTTATTGACATCAGTAGTAATTATAACAGTTCGATTATTAGCCGTAAAATTCAAATGGTATTTACCTGCATTTGAGCATAAATAAGATTTTTTAAACGATATTAGCCACAGATTTGGATTTAAAAAGATTTTTTAGGCTAAAAACTTACTGAATCATTAAAAGAAGTGGCAGAAGAATGACAAAGTATATTGTAAAAAAATATGAGCAAAAGGACTATAAAATCTGGAATGATTTTATAGCTCAGTCTAAAAACGCTACCTTTTTGTTTCATCGTGATTTTATGGAATATCACGAAGATCGTTTTACCGATTTTTCGCTTTTGGTTTTCGAAGATCAAAAGCTGGTTTGTGTTTTGCCTGCCAATAAAACCGGAGAAATTATACACTCTCATCAAGGACTTACTTATGGAAGTTTAGTGCATAAAGAACAAACTAAATTAGCGACTATTATAGCAGTTTTTCAGGCGGTTTTATTTTTTTTGAATGAAAATAAATTTGAAAAATTATATTTTAAAACGATTCCTTCTATTTATCATTTAAAACCTGCCGAAGAAATTTTATATGCCTTGTTTTTGTCCGAAGCAAAATTAGTGCGACGTGATTCTCTTTCTGTACTCGATTTATCACAAGAAAATGTTACTTCTAAAATTAGAAAAAGAGGTTTTCAAAAAGCAATCTCAAAACAATTGGAGATTAGGGAAGAAGCTAATTTTGAATTGTTCTGGACTGAAATATTGATTCCGAATTTAGATAAAAAGCATAAGGCAAAACCAGTTCATTCTGTAGAGGAAATGAATTATTTGAAGTCTGTTTTTCCTGAAAATATTCATCAGTTTAATGTTTATTCAGGAGATAAGATTGTGGCAGGAACGACCGTTTTTGAAACTAAAACAGTAGCACATTGCCAATATATTTCGAAAAATGAAGATCAGGAAAATCTGGGCAGTTTAGATTTTCTGTATCATTATTTAATTAATGATAAATTTGCGCACAAACGGTTTTTTGATTTCGGAATTTCGAATGAAAATCAGGGAAAAAATCTAAATGAAGGATTATCGTACTGGAAAGAAAGTTTTGGAGCCAGCACAATAGTTCACGATTTTTACGAAGTCGAAACAGCAAATTATAATAAGTTGAGTACTGTTTTAATATAATCAGACAAAAATAATATGATATCATTTCTGGATCTTAAAAAAATAAATAAGCCTTATGAAATTGCTTTTCAGGAAAAACTGAAAGTGGTTTTAAATAACGGCTGGTACATTTTAGGAGACGAAGTGAAAACATTTGAAAAGGCTTTCGCCGAATATTGCAAAACCGATTTTTGTATTGGTGTCGGAAATGGTTTTGATGCTTTGGTTTTGATTTTTAAAGGATATATTCAACTAGGGAAACTTCAAAAAGGAGACGAAGTTATTGTACCTGCAAATACATACATTGCCAGTATTCTGGCTATTTTACAAGCAGATTTAATTCCTGTTTTGGTCGAGCCAAAATTAGAAACATACAATATCAACGCGGATTTAATTGGAACGAAAATAACCTCGAAAACAAAAGCCATTTTAGCGGTTCATCTCTACGGACAATTGGCTGAAATGGATAAAATAAATGAAATTGCAGTCCAAAATAATCTACTCGTTGTTGAAGATGCTGCACAATCGCATGGTGCAGAAAATAATCTAAAACCTAAAAGCAACAATCTAGAATCAGCAAAAGCCTATAGTTTTTATCCAGGAAAAAATTTAGGCGCTCTGGGAGATGGCGGAGCAATAACTACAAACGATTCGGAATTAGCAAAAGTGCTTTTTTCGCTTCGTAATTATGGTTCTGAGAAAAAATATCATAATGAATTTATTGGTGTAAATTCAAGATTAGACGAACTTCAGGCTTCATTTTTAAATTTAAAATTGCCTAATTTAAATAGTGATAACAACAAACGCCGTGCTATTGCAAAACGATATTTAGCTGAAATAAAAAATGATAAAATAATACTTCCGGATTGGGATTTTTCTACTAATCATGTTTTTCATTTGTTTGTTGTCAGAACTGAAAATAGAGAAAATTTACAGGAATATTTAATTAAAAATAATATTCAGACTGTTATACATTATCCAATTGCGCCTCATAAACAAAAAGCACTTTTAGATTGGAATAATTTATCTTTTCCAGTTACAGAAAAGATTCATAATGAGGTTTTGAGCGTGCCAATAAGTCCTGTTTTGACAGATAGTGAAGTTAGTTTTGTTATTGATATCATTAATAAGTTTTAATGTCTAACAGTAAATCATATCGGCAAATCTTAAAAACAACTTCTGTTTTTGGCGGAGTTCAATTTTTTACAATAATTATCTCGGTAATTCGAACCAAATTTATTGCTGTCTTTATAGGTCCGGAAGGTATGGGCTTAATTGCATTATTGAATTCTACAATCAATATAATAGCTGGTGTTTCTGGTTTGGGAATAGAAACTAGTGGTATTAAAAACATCTCTGAAAAATATAAAGATGAAGATTTAAAAAATATTTCCAGAACAGTTAGCATAATAAAAAAAATGATGCTAATGACCGGAATATTTGGAACAATACTGACCATTGTTTTTTCAAAATGGCTGAGTATTGTTACTTTCGGAAATGCAAATCAAATGTATGCATTTGTTTTTTTGTCCATAACATTGTTATTAAAACAAGTAACATCCAGCCAATTGATTGTTTTGCAGGGAACAAGAAAAATAAAATTTTTAGCCAAAGCAAATATGTATGGAAATGTATTTGGGTTATTGTTTTCTATTCCGCTATATGTGTTTTTTAAAATTGATGCAATTGTACCCAGCATCATCATAACTTCTTTGTCGGCTTTGGTATTTTCATTCTATTTTTCAAATAAAATAAAAATTGAAAAAGAAAAAGTAGAGCGGGTTCATTTTGCAGCCGAAGGAAAAATTATAATTAAACTGGGCATAATGTTGACTATAAGTGGTTTGTTGACATTGTTATCTTCATATCTTATTCAAATTTATATTAGCAATATTGGTGATATTGAGCAAGTTGGTTTTTATAATGCGGGGTTTACATTATTGAATTCATATGTTGGAATTATTTTTACGGTTATGAGTACGGATTATTTTCCAAGATTGGCCGCCATAAATAATGACACTGAAAAAATTAAAGCTAGCGTAACCCAACAATCTTTTATTTCAATTTTAATTATCACACCAATAATAATTTTATTTCTGACATTTGTACCCTTAATTATAAAAATTATATACACTTTAAAATTCATTGCAATAATACCAATGGTTTGTTTGGGTATTTTAGGAATGTTATTTAGGGCAGTTTCATGGTCTATGGGATATGTTTTAATTGCAAAAGGAGATTCTAAAATGTTTATCAGGACTGCAATTTTGTTTAATATTGTATCGCTTTTAATGAATGTTTTGGGATACTATTTTTATGGATTAGAAGGTTTGGGAATTAGCTTTTTGATATATTATGGATTTCATTTTTTGATTTTGAAAATCATTACTAAAAAGCGATATGGATTTTATTTTGAGAAAGATTTTTATATTATTTATTTGATATGTTTTCTATTATGTATCATTACCTATTTATGKAAATTTATAGAATTTGAAATTTTAAGATATTCTTCAATGGGATTTATGTGCGTATTGTCAATAGTTTTCGTCCTTTTTCAAATTAATAAAGAAATAAATTTGAAAAATATATTTATTTCGACTTTTAGAAATAACAACAATAGTTTTTAATATGTACGATAAATTGAGATTAGTTTATCATCGATTTAAATTTTATTATTCAGTAAACTGGACTAAAACGCTGTATTTTAATTTTAAAAAGTTTCCTTTTGACGTTGCAAAAAAACTTCCGGTATATTTTTATGGCAGGGTAAAATTTACTTCTATTGCAGGTAAAATTGAGATTAATGCCCCTATTCGAAAAGGTATGATTGGTTTTGGCCAGGCTTATGAAATGAATACAATTCATAAAGGAACTGCAGAGATTAATATAACAGGAACATTAGTTTTTAATGGGCATGTACAATTTGGAAAAGATTACTTTGTCGTTGTAAAAACAAAGGGTTATTGTGAATTTGGTCATATGTCTTCTCTTGCATCCAATGGAAAATTAATATGTACAGATAAAATTATTTTAGGAGATTATGCACGATTAGGCTCAGAATGTCAATTGATAGACACCAATTTTCATCAGATGATTGATACTAAAAGTGGAGATATTTATAAAATGAGTGCCCCTATACAAATAGGAAATTATAATTTTATTAGTAATAGAGTTTCTATAATGAAAGGAACAACAACACCTGATTTTTGTACTATTGCTTCAAATAGTGTGTGTACAAAAGATTATTCTTCGTTTGGCGAAAATGTTCTCATTGGTGGTATTCCTGTAAAGTTGATTAAAAATAATATTTCAAGAGATTGGCAAGGCGAAAAAGAAAGTTTAAACAAGTGGTTAATCATTTAGATTGTTTGATTTCCAGATGTTTAAATATTTTTCGGCAATCTTTATATAATCATGTTCCTTTTCAATAAAAGTTCTCGCACGTTTACCTATTGCGATTATTTCTGATGGATTTTCAATTAGAAATGATAATTCCTGAACCAGATAATCAACATCAGGTAAAGCATTTACACAAACTTTTTCTGTTAGATTATAATGATTTGTAAATTCAGTTTCGGCACCTGTAAAAACTACTTTTCCTTGTGCCATTGCTTCTAGTGCATTATATCCCTGATCGTACGAAAAAACTTGATCAAGTACAATATGGGCATTTTTAAAAAGAGTTATATATATGTTATAAGGAGTGTTTTCAGTTTTAATAACACGGACTTTTTTGCCATATTTTTTCTGAATTATTTCAAGAGCTTCTTTAAAATAACTAGTTCCTTTTTTTATCGCGCTTGTATTATTTTCACCTAAAAAAATAACCACTTCTTCAGCAATACTGAATGGTTGAAAACTAATTTTGTCTGTATTTACAGGATTGGGAATTAAGGTTTTTTCAGATAACGGAATTTTATAATCTATATCAGAAACAATTATTTTGAAAACATTTGTTTCTATAAAAGCATATAAATTTCTATAATTTTTTTGAGTATATTTTAAGGAAAAATGATAATATATTTTCAGTTTTGTGTCTTTTAAGAAAGGTGTTAGAATAGAATATTTTGCAGTATTCTTTAGCATGAAATCTATAATAGGAGTGTCTTCACCACAAACCAAAAGAAAACTTTTTTTATTTTGCTTAAAAAGTCTTTTTAATTGATATTTAGAGAAAAAAGGATAAGTTTCAATTGCATTTGAATTGATTAATTGAACAACATCATAATCTTTTAATTTTGGTAAAAAAAGCCAAAACCGAATTCCTTTTTCAAGCAATTGTAAATCCAGTTTAAAAAGTCGGAATGATATTTTGTTTAAAAATACTAAAAATCGATTGTTGATAAAGTATCTCGGAAAAATAGAATAGTCTACAGGAAATTGTTTAAAACTGTCTCCAGTTGCAATAATTTTAACTTCATGCTGCAAACCCTCTAATCCTTCTTTTAAAGAATTATGTAATCTGCTATATTCTCCTACCAAGAGTATTTTCATTTGTGCTGGAAATATTTATATTTACGTAAATATATATGAAAAATGCTAAATGTTTTTTCTGAAAAAGACTTCGAAATTTTAATTGCTACTAAAGATAGAAGTAATTTAGATTTTTTGTTGTCAATGTTTCCCTTTGAGCATTTTTCAACTTTCAATATCCTTATTATAAATCAATCTTTGACTCAGGTTTTAAATTCTGATTTTGATTTAGTTAGAGTAATTAATGTTCCTGAAAAAGGATTGTCGAAAAGTAGAAATAAGGCAATTCAAAACGCATCAGCAAAATTATGTTTACTTGCTGATGATGATGTTGTTTTTGCAAAAGATTTCGATAAAAAAATTCTTTTCGCTTTTGAAAATCTTCCTCATGCGGATATTATTACCTTCAATCATCAAAGAATTGGAGATTTACGACCTCATAAAAAACAGAATTCTTCCTTTTTACATGACAAAAAAAGTGTTTGGAATGTAAGTTCTATTGAAATTGTATTTAAACTCGATGAAATAAGAAAGAATAATATCTTTTTTGACGAGCATTTTGGGCTCGGTTCTTTTTTTGAAACAGCTGAAGAGTTTTTATTTTTAAGATCAGCATTGCTTCAAAAGCTGAAACTTTATTTTAACCCTGAAATTATTGTTTCTCATCCGTCTTTTTCTTCAGGTAATGATGTAAGTTCAGATACGTTAATTTATGCCAGAGCTGCATTGTATTATAAATTGCATGGAAATTTTTCCTTAGTATTACTCGTAAAATATATGTTTTTTTTAATTAGAAAAAAGTACATTCGCTTTCCGGAATTAGGGAAAAAATATAAAATTGGATTAGCAGGAATTGCAAAATTCAAACAAATAACCAAAAACAAACTATGACTACAAATACTGATGTTCAGTTAATAGAGATTCCAAAAATTCAGGATAGACGAGGAAATCTCTCGGTTATAGAAGGAACAACAATTCCCTTTAATTCAAAGCGTGTATATTATCTCTATGATGTCCCAAGTGGGAGTAAACGTGGAGGACATGCCCATAAAAAACAGCAGGAATTTTTGATCGCTTTAAGCGGAAGTTTTGATGTAGTTTTAAAAGACGGAAAATCAACTCAGACCGTTACGCTAAACAGACCAAATTTAGGGTTATTAATTGTAGATGGAATTTGGCGCGAATTGTGTAATTTTTCTTCTGGAGCCGTTTGTTTGGTTTTGGCTTCAGACGAATTTGATGAAGATGATTATATAAGAGAATATAAAAATTTCAAATTATTTAAAAACTGATGAACCAAAACCTAAATTTGCCAATTTAAGTTTTACCTGAATTAGAAATTGAAGTAAATAGGGCGGAAGATGTAATAAAAATCTTTTTTTAGTACCAATTTTTTTTAAGTCAATACCATTATAATAGTAATCAAAAAGCGATTTATTAGATAATAATTTGCTCTTAATGGCAAGTGAAAACCGATTTAAATCTAAAAAATATTTTAGTTCTGCATTTGTTTTTTCAAGCTCGATAAATTTTGAAAAATCCATTTTGGATGTTATCAAATTTTGATCCTTAGAAAGACTATTTTCATCGTGTATGTAGCGTACCAATATTTTCCAAATAAATAGAATTGGATATTTTAATCCAATTCTAATCCATAAATCAGTGTCTTGTCCGCTTTTTATTTTTGGATCAAAAACGCCAATTTTATCAAAAATCTTTTTGTTGAAAACTGCGCTGGATGTTAAAATAGCAGACTCTTTTATACTTGCTTTAAAGTAATTTACAAACTCAAACTCAAACTCTTTATTTATAGAATATTTTGCCGGAAATATTTTTTTTGATGTTTCAATTTCTATTGCTGCTGCAAATACTTTTTGTTTAGGAAACAGAATGCAATATTCATGCATGACTTTTAAAAAATCCGGATACCAATAATCGTCAGCGTCAAGGAATGTAATAAAAGACGCATTTGCTAAAGAAATTCCCAAATTTCGTGTTAGAGAAACTCCTTCGTTTTTTTTATTGTAATAGCGAATTCGTTCGTCTTTGAAATCTAATAATTTTTCTTCGCTCTTATCTGTTGAACCATCATTTATGACAATAATTTCGAAATCCCCAAAAGTTTGATCCAATACACTTTGTATCGTATTTTTAATAAATTTTTCTTTATTATATAACGGAATTACTATAGAGAAAAATGCCATTTATTTAGTTTTTAAAGTACAATAATAACCCAATCGATATACATCGAAAAGAAAAAGAGATGGTTTTTTACTTAGTAATTGCTTCAGGAAAAATGGTTTTAAGATTTTAAATCCAAAAGCAAATAAAGGCTGAAGATAGTATTTTTTTATAATTTGAAAGTATTGAGAAAGCCTGACATAATCAGAACTAATTAAACGAGAATCTACCAGGTTTTTTAATCCAATAACGGCTTCTTCTGATTTTCTTAAAAAGGTTTGACTGTCCTCAATTCCTAAATGGAAAACGGGATTGTCTATATGAACAACTTCAATTTTATTTTGCATCAATTCAAATGAAAACAAAGTATCTTCATGTCTGAGATTTGGAATATTTTCATTGAAACGTACTTTTAAAAAAACACTTTTGGAAATTAAAAAATTCAAGGTTAAAAATGAAATGTATGGATTTTTATTTCGCTCTAAAGTTGGTAAAGCTTCACGTTTAGTACCATAAATCCAACGTAAAAGCTGATCTGAAGAAGGTTTTGTGTTTTTATATAAGATTCCTCCGTAAATTACTTTTTCTGTATTCGTTATTTGTGAAATATAAGTAGAAATAAAGTCATTTTCAACCGGAATTGTATCAGCATCAAGAAAAAGTAAGTTTTCATAGATTGCTTTTTTTGCTAATAAATTCCGAATTGCACTTCTTCCAATATTTTTTTCTAAAATAAAATAAGTACAGTTTTCGAATTGATTTATCTTTTCGTTATCAGTTAGAAAAATTTCAGATCCATCATCTAAACAAATGATTTCGAAACTAATATTACATCTTAAAACCTGATTGTATAAAGTTTCTGCAAGCGGAAAAATATTATAATTGTAAACCGGAATGAGGATCGAAAGCATTACACGTTTTTTTAGAATATATTTGTAAAGAAAATGTTTTTATTGAACAATTTCCCATGTTATTATAATTGATTCCAAATTTCTAAAAAAATATAAAAAGTCAAAATGAATTTAAGATCTATTTATTATGCAATCTCTCCAAAATCCAGATTTTTAGTCAGAAAGCTATATTATTTACCAATTGATTTTTTAGGTTTTATTAGTAAATCAAAAAATAAAAATGTTCCTAATAAAGGCGATATTTTTATTGGTGGTGGTGATTTTGCGAAACAAGGAAAACACCTTTTAGACTTATTAAAAAAGTATGCTTTGTTAGATCCTGATCATGCTGTTCTTGATATTGGCTGCGGTATAGGCAGAGTTGCAGTGCCTTTGACTGAATATTTATCTAAATCAGGAAAATACGAAGGTTTTGATGTTGTTAAGAAAGGAATTGTTTGGTGTGAAAATCATATAGCAAAAGATTTTCCTAATTTTAGATTTCAATATACACCGTTAAATAATGATTTGTATCATCTAACGGATAAAAGAGCTGAGGATTTTAAATTTCCTTATGAGGACAATTCTTTTGATACTATATTTTTATTTTCGGTTTTTACGCATATGCAGCCTCATGAAGTTCAAAATTATCTAAAAGAAATTTATAGAGTTTTAAAGCCAAATGGAAAATGTCTTTCAACTTTTTTTCTGTATGATGATAAGAATGAAAGTGAAATTTCGAAAAAAAACAGATCCTTTTCTTTTCCTTTCAATAAAGGAAATTATCGATTAATGAATGAAAAAGTTCCCTCAGCAAATATTGCTTTTAGCGAAGTTTACATCAATGAAATGATTGATATTAGTAATCTAAAATTAGAAAATAAAATATACGGACACTGGGCCAATAAGGCAACGGCTGATTTGTCTGACTATCAGGATATTTTGGTTTTAGAAAAAAGTAAATAACGAAATTACACGCTGCGTTGTACGACTTCAAAAATTCTTTCGTCTTCACATTTTAATGTTTTAGACGGGAATTTCATCAATAATGCATAATCGTGGGTTGCCATGATAACAGTTTTACCATTTGCGTTGATTTTTTTCAATACTTCAAGAACCTCAGAACTTGTTTGCGGATCTAAGTTTCCAGTTGGCTCATCTGCAAGGATAAATTCAGGATCATTAAGTAAAGCTCTTGCAATGGCAACACGTTGTTGTTCACCACCTGAAAGCTGATGCGGCATTTTATTAACGTATTCTTTCATGCCAACTTTGTCCAGAACTTCATCGATTTTACGTTCCATACCTTCTTTGTCAACCCAACCTGTGGCTCTTAAAACAAAAAGCATATTGTCTTTTACAGAACGGTCCGGAAGCAATTTGAAATCCTGAAATACAATTCCAATTTTACGTCTCAAATACGGAATATCTTTTTCTTTTAAAGTCGCTAAATCAAACTCAACGATATGAGCTTCACCTTCTGATAGGGGTAAATCTGCATATAAAGTTTTTAAAAAACTACTTTTTCCGGATCCTGTTTTTCCAATGATGTAGATAAATTCACCATGGTTAACATCCAGATTAATATGAGATAAAATTTTTCTTCCTTCCTGATATATAGTGACTTCTTTGAGAGATAGTACGGTTTGTGACATAATAAATTGATTTGATTGGTAAAAGTAATAAGATAACGCTTCGATTCAAAATAAATTTGAATCATTTCTGTGAGAAATTTTCAAAAAGGTCCAATAGATTAAAAGGATTAGAAAGATTTTATGGATTTTTTAAAGAAAAATTAAATTTTCATCTGCACGAATCTGTAAAAGGAAGTTTGAGAACCAATATTTTGAAGTCAGTAAAGCTGTTTTATAACAAGCATTAAATTTTTTGTTTATAATAAAAGCTTGAAACGTTTCGTTATAAACGGTATAAAATGATACATTTGAATACTAAATATAATTAAAATGCGTAAACTTTCCTGGTTCTTTTTATTACCAATTATTCTTATTTCGACCATAGTTTCGGCACAAAAATCAGCTATTTATACTTACGATCTAAAGGAGTTTGACAAAGCACTGGCTTTGTATAATGACAAACAATATGCATCGGCACAACTTATTTTCGAACATGTAAAAAACAATGCCACGACCGAAGAAGTTCAGTCAGATTGTGCTTATTACATCGCCAATTGTGCCATTAGAACCAATAAAGCAAATGCTGATGCTTTGATGGAGAAATTCGTAACCGATTATCCTACAAGTACTAAGCAAAATCAGGCTTATATAGAAGTTGCACAGTTTTTCTTTGAACAGGGAAATTATCCAAAAGCTTTACAATGGTTTGATAAAGTGGATGAAAGTTATATGAGCAAATCAGATTCGGATAAATTTAATTTCCAAAAAGGATATGCTTATTTCAATGCTAAAAAGAAAAAAGAAGCCACAACTTATTTTAATAAAGTGGTGAATTCTCCTGAATTTGGTTCTCAGGCTAAATACTATTTGGGTTTTATGGCTTATGAAGGCGATGATTATAAAGAAGCTACCAAATATTTTGATGAAGTTTCAGGCGAAGAAAAATACAAAGAAAAGCTTTCGTATTATCAGGCCGATATGAATTTCAAGCTAGGAAATTTCCAGAAAGCAATTGACTTGGGGCAAAAAGCAATGGCCAAATCAAATGAGCTTGAAAAATCTGAATTAAATAAAATTATTGGTGAGAGTTATTTTAACCTAAAACAATACGACAAAGCAATTCCGTTTTTAGAGCAATATGCAGGAAAAAAAGGAAAATGGAATAATACTGATTTCTATCAATTAGGTTATGCTTATTATGAACGAAAAGACTATGAAAAAGCAATTTCTCAATTCAATAAAATCATTGAAGGAAAAGATTTCGTAGCGCAAAATGCCTATTACCATTTAGGTTTAAGTTATTTAAATACAGGCAAAAAACAAGAAGCTTTAAACGCTTTTAAAAATGCTTCTGAAATGGATTTTAATGCACAAATTCAGGAAGATGCGGCTTTAAATTATGCAAAAGTGAGTTATGATATCGGAAACGCTTATCAAACTGTTCCTGCGATTTTACTTGATTTCCTTAAAAAATATCCAAACAATTCAAGCAGATCTGAGATAGAAAAATTATTGGTAGATTCTTATATTTCGACTAAAAACTACAAAGAAGCTTTGGTTTTATTAGAGAAAAACAGATCAGCAGAAAATAAAGCAGCGTATCAAAAAGTACTTTTTTACAGAGGTTTAGAATTGTATAATGAATCGAATTATCAAGAAGCTGGAAAAATGCTTAAGAGCGCAATCAGCGAGCAAAAAACACCTGAGTTTACGGCTCGTGCGACTTTCTGGAAAGCAGAAACAGAATATGTTACTGCAGATTTTCAGAACGCATTACTAACTTACAAACAGTTTGCCGGACAAGCTGCTGCTAAAACAACTGATGAGTATAAAAATATCAATTACAATATTGGTTACACGTATTTTAAACTTAAAGAATACGATCAGGCAGCAAATTCTTTTCAGGCGCAAATCGATAATTCTAAAGGGGATAAAGTTCGTTTGAATGATTCGTATTTGCGTTTAGGAGATTGCCGTTTTGTGAGTTCAAAATACACTGCTGCAAATGAAGCTTATGCAAAAGCAATTGAGGCAAAAGGCGTAGATGCTGATTATGCTCAGTTTCAGAAAGCGATTTCTTATGGTTTTATGTCTAAAAATGACAAGAAAGTCGATGAGCTGAATAATTTTCTTCAGATGTATAAAAAATCAGAATATCGCGACGATGCTTTATATGAATTAGGAAATACGTATGTAGCTGAGAAAAAGAATGACCAGGCTATTAAAACCTACGATCAGTTAATTGCTGAATATAAAAACGGTGCATTTACTTCAAAATCAATTTTAAAGCAAGGTTTGATTTATTACAACTCAGATCGTGACGAACAAGCATTGGTTAAATTCAAAAAAGTTGCTGCTGATTTCCCAAAAACTCCCGAAGCTTTAGAAGCAGTTTCTACAGCCAGATTAATTTATGTTGATTCAGGAAAAGTAGATGAATATGCTACCTGGGTTCGTACTCTAGACTTTGTTGCGGTTACAGATGCAGAGTTGGATAATGATACTTATGATGCAGCTTTTAAGCAGTACAGTCAAAATAACAGCAAACAGGCAATTACTGGTTTTATTGGTTATGTAAATAAATTTCCGTCAGGACTTCATTCGTTAGAAGCTAATTTTTATTTGGCACAATTGTATTATACTGAAGGTTCAGAGACTAAATCAGTTGCGAATTATCAATATGTAACCGATCAGCCAAGAAACGAATTTACAGAGCAATCGTTAATGAAATTAGCACAGATTTATCTAAAAGCCAAAGATTGTGATAAATCGATTCCGGTATTGAAACGTTTAGATGATGAAGCAGATTCATCTCAAAATAAAAGCTTTGCACAAGCGAACCTGATGAAATGTTATTACGACAAGAAAGATTACGATAATTCGGTTACGTATGCTGACAAAGTATTGCAGAATGCAAAGTCTGATACAAATGTAAAAGCCGATGCGCAAATTATTGTAGCGCGTGCAGCAATGCAAACTGGAGATGAAGACAAGGCAAAAGCAGCTTACGCAAAATTATCAGCAACATCAAAAGGAGAATTAGCAGCAGAAGCGTTGTATTATGATGCTTATTTTAAAACGAAAGAAGGAAAATTTGATGCTTCGAACGTATCTGTGCAAAAATTAGCAAAAAACTATTCGGCTTATAAATATTACGGGGCGAAGAGTTTGGTTTTAATGGCGAAAAACTTCTACGGATTAAAAGACAGTTATCAGGCAACTTATATTTTAGATAACGTAATCAATAATTTTACCGATTATCCGGATGTTGTCGAAGAAGCTAAAAAAGAGCTGGCTGCTATAAAAGTAGAAGAAGCTAAAACAAATTCGTCGATTAATAAGTAAGAATAAAGAGAATAGGATAAAGAGAATAGAAGCAAGATGCAAGAAGAAATATTGTTGAGAAATCTTTTCTCTTTGTTCTTTCATCTATTTTCTAAAAAAAAGAAAAAAATGAGTTTACCCTTTTATATAATTGATGTTTTTGCTGAGGAAAAGTATGCTGGTAATCAATTGGCAGTTTTTTTGGATGCAGAAAAATTAAGTTCAGCAGAAATGCAGCAGATTGCGCGCGAAATTAATTTTGCTGAAAGTACTTTTATAACCAAACTTGACAAAGAAAATAATAAAGCCGAGATAAAAATATTTACTCCGGCAAGCGAGATGCAATTTGCAGGACATCCTATAATTGGAACTTCGTGGGTTTTGATGAATCATGTGTTTAATGATTCTCCGGAGAATATAAAATTAAATGTGCCAATTGGACCAATTGCAATTCATCAATCTGAAGGTTTGATTTGGTTAAAAGCGGCTCAGCCGAAATTTTGGGATATTTTTTCGAAAGAAGATTTTGCAGTATTTAGCAATCTGAAAAATCATGATTTTGAAAATCAGTTTCCAATTCAGGAAGTAACAATCGGAAGTGCTTTTGTAATGGTTGGATTAAGTAGCAAAAGAGCGTTGGAAAACTTAGTTTTAGACAAAGATAAAACAAATGACTGGCTGATAAAAAACTGTAAAACAGCTCACAGAGGTTTGTATTTTTATTACCTCGAAGGTTCGAAATTGTTTAGCAGAATGTTGTGTATAGAACACAATCAATTGGTAGAAGATGCAGCGACAGGAAGCGCAAGTACTTGTTTGCAGGCTTTTCTATTAAAATATCATAAACCTGAAATTGATTTAATTAACTATCAGGGAGATTATATCAACCGTCCGTCTCAAATTTATTTTAAAGGAAGTTTAAGCGAGAATGATTTTGATATTAAAATAGGAGGAAAGGCTCAGTTTGTTGCAAAAGGAGAATGGGAAGTTTAGTTGAAAAGATAATAGAAGAAAGAGTCAGGAAGAAAGAATAAAGAGAATAGAGTCAGGAAGCTAGAGGAAAGAGCAAAGACTAAAAAATATAATAGAATAAAGAAATAGAGAAAATCCAGAAATAAGAGAGAAGTCTTTGGTCTTTGCTCTTTATTCTATTCTCTAAAAAAAGAAAATATATGAAAATTAATTGCCAGAATAAAATCATCATTTTGCTAGTATTGTTTGTTGTACAGGTTTCATTTGCCCAAAAGAAAAATGAAAGTATTGGTACAGAAACGGTAAACGTAGTAAAACCCTATTCGCCAACTATTTCAGATGCTTTTAAAGTGAAGGAAACCCCTTCGCTGGACGATACCGGAAATCAGCCAAAAGAAACTATTAAGTATAGTATTTTGTCTGTTCCTGTAGCTTCTACATTTACACCATCAAAAGGAAAAGCTGAAGGTGTTGAGAAATCTAAAAGAGAAAAATTATTTAATAATTACGCTACTTTGGGAGTGGGGAATTATGGGACTTTAAATGCTGAATTGTTTGTAAATCAGGATTTAGGAAACAACGATTATGTAGCCGGAATGTTTCGTCACCATTCTTCGCAAGGCGGAATTAAAGGGGTAGATTTAAATGATGAGTTTTATGATACAGCATTAAATGTGGCATATGGCGTAAACAATCGTGATATGGCATGGAATGTTGAACTAGGATATCAAAATCAATTGTATAACTGGTATGGTTTACCTGCAGAATTTGGTTCGACTTTAGCGGGGCAAACGCGTGATGATTTAATAAGAAGTATTAACCCGAATCATTCTTATAATACAATTTCTTTAGGCGGAAACATCGAGTTTAATGAAGGGATTTTTAGTAAAATTGCAACAAAATTCACCCATTTTTCAGATAGTTTTTCCTCTTCCGAAAATCGTTTCTATGTAAAACCATCTTTCAAAGTAGAAGTGATGGATCAATCTATAAACACCAATATTATTGTAGATCACGTTAGCGGATCTTTCGAGCATAATTATGCCAGAGATAATACAGAACCGTTAAAATACAGCTTAACTAATTTTGGGATTGAGCCAAGTTTTGTGATTCTTGAAAACGACTGGACATTAGAATTAGGAGCAGGATTATTCTACGGTTTAGATTCTGAAAACAGCGGAAACAAGTTTTACATCTATCCAAAAGTAAATGCTTCGTACAAATTGGTAGGCGATTTAATGATTTTCTATACCGGGGTAAATGGTGGTTTAGAGCAAAACTCATATGCTGATTTTGTAACAGATAATCCGTTTTTATCTCCAACTTTAAATATGAAACCTACCAATAACCAATATACTGTTTTTGCAGGTTTAAAAGGTAAATTGGCAAACAATATCAATTATAACCTGACGGGTTCTTATTTAAACGAAAAAGACAAAGCATTGTATAAAGGGAATGATTATACAGAAGATTTTTCGAATCAGAATTATGCTTTTGGAAACTCGTTTGGAGTGGTTTATGACGACGTAAGAACCTTCCGTTTTTACGGGGAGTTAAAAGCTGATTTTTCAAGAAATGTGTCTTTTGGAGTCAACGGTACTTTTAATAGCTATAAATACGATGGCTTGGAAGCATGGAATTTACCATCGATGAAAATAAGCTCAAATCTTGATGTAAACATTACAAAACAATGGTATGCAGGTTTGAATGTTTTCTTTGTAGGCGAACGTAAAGACATGCAATCGAATCTAAATTTAGGAACTGATCCTGTGATTATAACACTAAAAAGTTATTTTGATGCCAATGCACATTTAGGATACAAATACAACGAGCGTTTGACTTTCTTTTTGAAGTTAAATAATATTGGAAATCAGGCTTACGAAAAATGGTTGAATTATCCTGTACAAGGATTTCAGGTGTTAGTAGGAGGAAATTATAAATTCGATTTTTAAGGATTTTTAACCGTAAAGTACGCAAAGTTTTTTTTTCTGGCGTTTCGTGCGTTTCGTATATAAAACACAAAGTTCGCAAAGCTAGTTCAATACAAAGCTTTGCGAACTTTGCGTTTGCTAAGCATGATCAAGGATAAAAATTTTTGCGTGCTTTGCGGTCAATTTTTTAGAATTAGTGAAAATTTGTGTAATTCGTGGCGAAAAATATTGTAGAAGTAAAAAACCTTTGCACCTTTGTAACTTAGCATCTCAGTACCTTAAAAAAATGGAATTCAAACAAAAAATACATTCACATTACTTGCAAATGGTCCAGGACCGAATTGATGTTTTTAGGGACATGATTTCGGCTTTGACCGAAGATTCTAAAAACGATGCAAAAGGTTCTGCCGGTGATAAACATGAAACGGCTTTGTCAATGATGCATATCGAGCAGGAAAAATTGACCAATAAACTAAAAGAAGCGATTACCCAAAAAGCAATTTTAGATAAAATTGACGCCACAAAAACTACTGAAAATATTATTTCTGGCAGTTTGGTAAAAGCTAACGGAATTTACTTGTATGTAAGTGTAGCACTTCCTAAAATTACTATTGACGGAATAAATGTTATTGCACTTTCTCCGCAATCTCCTCTAGGTTCTCATTTAATGGGAAATAAAACAGGGTTTCAATTCGAAATAAATAAAACACATTATACTATTGAGAGTATTTTGTAACTTGTTTTTATTGACTTATCTCTTTTTTTTGTCATTTCGCCGTAAGGAGAAATCACCTCTAATATTCGGCAACAATGCTTACTTTGCTTGTTTGATTTCTTCTTACGTTGAAATGATAATATGAAGGAAAACAATAATCCTTCAATCCTTTTCTTTCGTCTCATTATCAATTTCTCAATGATTTTTAAATATCGTAGAATTTACCTCAAATATCTCTTTAAAATTTTACATTTTGTATTTTGATTAAGCTCAAAATTGAAATTTTCAAGTTTGAGCCTTTTTTTAATGCTAAAATTTTACATTTTATATGTAAAAACAAATTTATGGTTTAAAATTATAACTAAAATTGATATATGTGTTTTTCAATTGTAACTGTTAACGCATCTTTGCCTTATCAAAATGAATTTTAAACAAATAAAAAATATATAATTATGTGTGGAATCGTATGTGCCTTTGATCTAAAGCAAAAAGCTGAAACATTAAGACCTCAAGTATTAGAAATGTCTAAAATCATTCGTCACCGTGGACCGGACTGGAGCGGAATTTATAGCAATGATAAAGCAATTCTTTCTCATGAGCGTTTAGCAATTGTAGATCCGGCTTCAGGAAAACAGCCTTTATTTACAGAAGATAAAAAATTGGTTTTAGCTGCAAATGGTGAAATATACAACCACAGAGAATTACGTAAACAATTTGAAGGAAAATATAACTTTCAGACAGAAAGTGACTGTGAAGTTATCCTGGCTCTTTACAAAGAAAAAGGACCTCATTTTGTAGATGAAATGAACGGAATCTTTGGATTTGCAATCTATGATGTAGAAAAAGATGAGTATTTTATTGCTCGTGACCACATGGGAATCATTCCACTTTATATTGGTTGGGATCAACACGGAACTTTCTACGTAGCTTCAGAATTGAAAGCTTTAGAAGGATACTGTACAAAAATCCAATTGTTTCCTCCGGGACATTATATGACAAGCAAAGACGGTGAATTTGTACAATGGTACAAAAGAGACTGGACAGATTATGATGCAGTAAAAGACAACGAAACAAGTATTCCTGCAATTAAAGAAGCATTAGAAGCTGCGGTTCACAGACAATTAATGAGTGATGTTCCTTACGGAGTTTTACTTTCGGGAGGTTTAGATTCGTCTATTACTTCGGCTGTAGCCAAAAAATTTGCACAAAAACGTATTGAGTCAGATGATACAACAGATGCTTGGTATCCGCAATTACACTCTTTCTCAGTAGGATTAGACGGTTCTCCGGATTTAGCAGCAGCTCAAATTGTTGCAAAACATATCGGGACGATTCACCACGAAATTAAATTTACGATTCAGGAAGGTTTAGATGCAGTTCGTGATGTAATTTATAACCTTGAAACGTATGATGTAACGACTGTTAGAGCATCAACACCAATGTGGTTAATGGCGAGAGTTATTAAATCAATGGGAATCAAAATGGTTCTTTCAGGAGAAGGTGCAGATGAGTTATTTGGAGGATATTTATACTTTCATAAAGCACCAAATGCAAGAGAGTTTCACGAAGAAAACGTTCGTAAATTAAGTAAATTACATATGTATGACTGTTTGCGTGCTAACAAAAGTTTGGCAGCATGGGGAATCGAAGGTCGCGTACCGTTCTTAGACAAAGAATTTATGGATGTTGCAATGCGCATCAACCCACAAGATAAAATGATCAACAAAGAGCACCCAATGGAAAAATGGGTTGTTCGTAAAGCTTTTGAAGATATGTTGCCGGAAAGTGTAGCATGGAGGCAAAAAGAACAATTCTCTGATGGAGTAGGATACAGCTGGATTGATACTTTGAAAGAAGTGGTAGCCAAAGAAGTTTCGGATGAGCAATTGGCAAATGCGAAATATAAATTCCCATTGCAAACTCCAACTTCTAAAGAAGAGTATTACTATCGTTCAATCTTTGCAGAACATTTTCCTAGTGATGCAGCAGCTTTATGTGTTCCTCAGGAAGCAAGTGTAGCTTGTAGTACAAAAATCGCTTTAGAGTGGGATGAGGCATTCAAAAACATGAATGATCCTTCAGGAAGAGCAGTTGCAAGTGTACATGATGACGCTTACGCCAAAGCATAAATAAGAATTTTAGAATTAGTATATATTATATTTCTTGAAAGACGTTCTCAATCCTGAGAGCGTTTTTCTTGTCTAATAATGTTAAATTCTATTATTTCAGCCACTTGAAGATAATTATTTAAGTTTCTTTTTTATATTTGGCATTCGCCCGAAATAAAATTAAACCGCTTATATTGTAGCTGTTTAAGTACAGAAAAGAGTAGGTTTGTATTTGGTTTAGCTCAAAATTAGAATAATATAATAGATTTTTATACTTAGAAAGCTTTTTATAGCTGTAAGTAAAAAAATATAATAAATAAAAAAATAGAATAGTATGTCTGGATTATTGGCCGTTATTGGTAAAGGAAAAGACCCGCAACTCGTAAAAGAGCTTTCTACAAGAATGTCGCATCGTGGTCCCGATGAGAGTGATTTACATATTATGGAAAATGGCAGCATTATTTGCCATGAAAGTTTGTCGATTATCGATTTGAAATCAGGCAAACAGCCTATTCAGGGAACTGGTAAAGCCTGGATGGTACATGATGGAGAAATTTATAATTATCAGGAATTAAAAGACACCGTTTTAAAAGATCACACTTTTAGAACAAAATCAGATTCTGAAGTAATCGTGCATTTGTACGAAGAATTTGGATATAAGTTTTGTAATATGCTCGATGGAGATTTTGCTTTTGTGATTGTCGATGGAGACAATTATATTGCGGCAAGAGATGCAGTTGGTGTTAAGCCTTTGTATTACGGACTTGACGAAAGAGGCAGGATTTATTTTTCGTCAGAAATGAAATCTATTGCAGATCAATGTAAATCATTTTCGACTTTTCCTCCGGGACATTATTATACAGGAAAAACAGGATTCGTAAAATATTATAATCCGGAATATGAAGATCATTCTAATGCTAATAAATCGTTAGATCTGGATCTTGTTCGGGAATCGTTAATCAATGCAACGCGTAAACGTTTAATGAGCGAAGTTCCGGTTGGGGTCTTACTTTCAGGAGGTTTAGATTCGTCATTAACATCTGCAATTGCGGCTCGATTATTAAAAGAAAACGGTAAAAAGCTAAAATCTTTTTCTATAGGTTTAGATGCAGATTCACCGGATAATATTGCAGCAAGAAAAGCAGCTGAATTTTTAGAAACAGAACATCACGAAATACATTTTACAGTAGAAGAAGGTGTTGCTATTTTAGAAAAAGTAATCTATCATATTGAGACTTACGATATTATTTCGGTAAGATCAGGAGTTCCAATGTATTTGTTAGCAAAAGCAATCGCAGATCAGGGTGTTAAAGTAATTCTTTCCGGTGAAGGCGCAGATGAAGTTTTTGGAGGTCATTTGTATTTTAGAAATGCACCTTCTGCAGAGGAATTTCAGGATGAAACGATCGAAAGAGTGCAGAAATTATTTACTGCCGATTTATTGCGTGCCGATAAAACAACAATGGCACACGGATTAGAAGCAAGGATTCCGTTTTTGGACAAAGAGTTTTTAGATGTTTCAATTCGAATTAAAACAGAAGAAAAACAGCCAAAAACATACGATAATGTCGAGAAATACATTTTAAGAAAAGCATTTGATACGCCTGATAAACCATATTTACCAGCAGAAATTTTATGGAGACAAAAAGAACAGTTTTCTGATGGTGTAGGATACAATTGGGTAGATGAATTGATTGAATATTGTGCGGGACAAGTTTCGGACGAGCAATTAGCCGGAGCAAGCACTGAATTCCCTTATAATTCGCCAACTACAAAAGAAGCTTATTTATACAGATCCATATTCCATAAATTTTATCCACAAGTCAGCGCTGCGCAAACAGTTCGAAAATGGATACCAAAATGGCAGGAAAACCAGGATCCAAGCGGAAGAGCGAATGCTGCTCACGTAAAAGCAGATATAGAAATATCAAAAGCCGGAGTAACAGTTTAGAAATTCAAAAAAAATAAATTCTAAAATTATAATTTAGAGTCAAATAACAGAAGTCCGAAACTACATTTCAAGTGTTGGTTTCGGATTTTTTTATGTTATTTCTATTTTTTGAATTTGGAATTTGTGAAAATTAGAATTTAAAGTTGGCTTTTGTCGTTTTTTATGTTTTTTTGCACAATAGTGTTAATAACTTAAGTGCTTTAAGTCGTATTTTAACGGATATATAATTTGCGTTTTTATATATTTGCGTGTTAGACAATAATTACATTTTTTAGAATAAATTATATGAGCGAAGAAATCAAGAAGAACAATTATTCAGCAGATAGTATTCAGGCATTAGAAGGAATGGAGCACGTAAGAATGCGTCCATCGATGTATATTGGAGATGTGGGAGTTCGAGGGCTACATCATTTGGTTTAT
Organism: Flavobacterium sp. Leaf82; assembly: GCF_001422725.1. Classification (GTDB taxonomy): domain Bacteria; phylum Bacteroidota; class Bacteroidia; order Flavobacteriales; family Flavobacteriaceae; genus Flavobacterium. The sequence goes on from NZ_LMMA01000004.1 coordinate 46,974, forward strand.
GAGGTTGTTGATAACTCTATTGATGAGGCGATGGGAGGACATTGTGATACCATTGGTGTTGCAATCAACGAAGACGGTTCAGTAACAGTTGAAGATAACGGTCGTGGTATTCCAGTTGATTTACATAAAAAAGAAGGTGTTTCGGCACTTGAAGTAGTAATGACTAAGATTGGTGCCGGAGGTAAATTCGATAAAGATTCTTATAAAGTTTCAGGAGGTTTACACGGTGTTGGGGTTTCAGTTGTAAATGCACTTTCGGTTCATATGAAATCTACTGTTTTTAGAGATGGTAAAATCTATGAACAAGAATACGAAAGAGGTAAAGCAATTTATCCTGTTAAACAAATTGGAGAAACAGATAAAAGAGGTACACGTCAGACTTTTTATCCTGATGATACTATTTTTACTCAGACTATAGAATTTTCTTATGATACTTTGTCAGCTCGTATGCGTGAGCTTTCTTTCCTGAATAAAGGAATTACAATCACGTTTACTGATAAAAGAGAAGTAGATGAAAAAGGCGAATTTAAAGTTGAAGTTTTCCATTCAGACGAAGGTCTTAAAGAATATATTCGTTATTTAGATGGTAACCGTGAGCCTATTATTTCTCATGTAATCAGCATGGATAATGAAAAAGGGGAGATTCCGGTTGAGGTTGCCTTGATTTACAATACAAGTTATACAGAGAATATTTTCTCATATGTAAATAATATCAACACACACGAAGGAGGAACGCATTTACAAGGTTTTAGAAGTGGTTTAACAAGAACCCTTAAAAAATACGCCGATGCATCCGGAATGTTGGATAAATTGAAATTCGAAATTGCGGGAGATGACTTCCGTGAGGGATTAACAGCTATTATTTCGGTAAAAGTTGCTGAGCCACAATTCGAAGGACAAACCAAAACAAAATTAGGAAACAGAGAAGTAGTTTCTCCGGTTTCTCAGGCTGTTGGAGAAATGTTAGAAAATTATTTGGAAGAAAATCCAAATGATGCCCGAATCATTATCCAAAAAGTAATTCTTGCTGCACAAGCACGTCACGCTGCTAAAAAAGCGCGTGAAATGGTACAGCGTAAAACCGTTATGGGCGGTGGTGGATTACCAGGAAAACTTTCAGATTGTTCTGAGCAGGATCCTGCAAGATGTGAAGTTTACCTTGTCGAGGGAGATTCGGCTGGTGGAACAGCAAAACAAGGTCGTGATCGTAACTTTCAGGCGATTTTGCCATTACGTGGTAAGATTTTGAATGTTGAGAAAGCGATGCACCATAAAGTATTCGAAAACGAAGAGATTCGTAACATCTTTACCGCTTTAGGAGTTACCGTTGGAACTGCAGAAGATAGTAAAGCCTTAAATCTTGAAAAACTAAGATATCATAAAGTAATCATCATGTGTGATGCCGATGTCGATGGTAGTCACATTTCTACCTTAATATTAACGTTCTTCTTCCGTTTCATGAAAGAACTGATCGAAGAAGGTCACGTTTATATCGCAGCTCCACCTTTATACTTAGTTAAAAAAGGAAATAAAAAAGAGTATGCCTGGAATGATGTTCAACGCGATCAGGCAAACGAAAGAATGGGAGGAAGTGCAGGTATCCAACGTTATAAAGGTCTTGGAGAGATGAACGCGGAGCAATTATGGGAAACCACAATGGATCCAAGCTTTAGAACTTTACGTCAGGTAACTATTGATAGTCTGGCTGAAGCAGATAGAGTTTTCTCAATGTTAATGGGAGATGAAGTACCGCCACGTAGAGAATTTATCGAGAAAAATGCAGTTTACGCTAATATCGATGCATAATAAATTTTAATCGTCAATTCGTTTAATTGTTTAAATTTACTTAGACGATTAAACGAATTGTCAATTTATCAAACAAACAAATTAATTAATAACCGATAAAGTATAAAATATGAAAGTTACCATTGTAGGAGCAGGAAATGTTGGAGCTACATGTGCAGATGTTATTTCTTATAGAGGAATTGCAAGCGAAGTAGTGTTGTTGGATATTAAAGAAGGTTTTGCCGAAGGGAAAGCGTTGGATATTATGCAATGTGCGACAAATACAGGTTTTAATACCAAAGTATCTGGCGTAACCAACGATTATTCTAAAACCGCTGGAAGTGATGTAGTAGTAATTACATCAGGAATTCCAAGAAAACCAGGAATGACTCGTGAAGAATTGATTGGTATAAACGCAGGAATTGTAAAAACAGTTGCTGAAAATGTATTGAAATTTTCTCCAAATACTATAATTGTTGTAGTTTCTAATCCAATGGATACTATGACCTATTTAGCTTTGAAATCTACCGGATTACCAAAAAACAGAATTATTGGTATGGGTGGAGCGTTAGATAGTTCTCGTTTCAGAACGTATCTTTCTTTGGCTTTAGATAAACCTGCAAATGATATCTCAGCAATGGTTATTGGTGGTCATGGTGATACGACTATGATTCCTTTAACTCGTTTGGCGTCTTATAACGGAATTCCGGTAACAGAATTTCTTTCAGAAGAAGTATTGCAAAAAGTAGCTGCTGATACAATGGTTGGCGGAGCTACCCTTACAGGTCTTTTAGGAACATCAGCATGGTATGCGCCAGGAGCTTCTGTTGCTTTCCTTGTAGATAGTATTTTAAACGATCAGAAGAAAATGATTGCATGTTCTGTTTTTGTTGAAGGAGAATACGGGCAAAATGATATATGTATAGGTGTACCGTGTATAATTGGTAAAAACGGAGTAGAAGAAATTTTAGACATCAAATTAAATGACCAGGAAAAAGCTTTATTTGCTAAAAGTGCAGATGCGGTTAGAGGCATGAATGATGCTCTAAAATCGATTTTAGTATAAGGATTTTCGAAAAAAAAGGAAAAGACTGCACTTTTGCAGTCTTTTTTTTAAGATTAATTAATAAATAAATTGGTTAATCTTTTCGTTAATTATATATTTGCTCGGTTTAAAAAAAATGTGGTAATTCGTGATCTCGATTTTTTAGTTTTAAAAACTCATGTCAGGACTTATTTTATGGGACTTTAAAACAAAAACAAACAATAAAACATAATTAATTTTTAGTAATAATGCAGAATAAAGGACTTATTAAATTTTTCGCAATTCTATTTGCATTGGTAAGTATTTACCAACTTTCTTTCACTTTTGTGGCAAATAACGTCAAAAGTGAAGCTAAAGCTTTTGCAGGAGATAATCCTGACAAGGAATTAAAATATTTAGATTCTATTGGTAAAGAAAAAGTGTTAAACCTTGGTTTTTCGGATTTTACTTATAACGAAGTAAAAAACAAACAACTTAATAAAGGTCTTGACTTAGAAGGAGGAATCAACGTGATTCTTCAAATTTCTATTAAAGATGTTTTGAAAGGTTTAGCTAACAATTCTAAAAATCCGGTATTTAATAAATCATTAGCTGATGCATCTGCAAATTTAGAAGGAAACAAAACCTATTTAAATAAGTTTTTTGAAGCTTTTGAAGCGAATTCAAACGGAACAGTGAAATTAGCTTCACCTGATATTTTTGCAAACAGAAGTTTACAAGGAGAAGGTGGAATCGATTTTCAAATGTCTGATTCGCAAGTTCAAAAAGTAATTAAAAGAAAAGTTGATGAGTCTGTTGAAAGTGCTTACAAAGTATTGAGAGAGCGTATCGACAAATTTGGTGTTACACAACCAAACATTCAAAAATTAGGAGAAACAGGAAGAATCTTAGTAGAGCTTCCAGGTGCGAAGGATGTTGATAGAATTAAAAAATTATTAGGTGGAAAAGCTCAATTAGAGTTCTGGGAAACTTATAAAGTTGAGGAAATTGGAAACTTTTTAGTTGCTTCTAACGAAGCTTTGAAAAAGACTGAAATCAAAAAAACAGAAACTAAAACTGTTGCTAAAGATTCATTGAATGCTTTATTAACTGATGCTAAAGATTCAGTTGAGACTAAAAAAGGAAACAACCCGTTATTTGACAAAATGTTAGGTCAGGGTGGTGGACCGGTTTTAGGTTATTTTGCAACAAAAGATACTGCTGCTGTAAACGCATATTTTAAAAGAGCAGACATAAGAGTTTTATTGGCTGCTGACCAACATAATGCAAAATTTGTTTGGAGTAAACCAACTACTATAAAAGATGCAAAAGGAAAAGATCTTGAAGCTGTAGAATTATATGCTTTAAAAGGTAACAGAGATAACGTTCCTGCAATGAGCGGTGGTGTTGTAACTGATGCAAAAGATACTTTTGACCAATTAGGAAAACCAGCTGTTTCTATGCAAATGAACAGTCAGGGTGCTAAAGTTTGGGAAGAATTAACAGGTAGAGCTTTCTCTCAAAAAGGATATATTGCTATTGTTTTGGATAACATCGTTTATTCTGCTCCTGGTGTTACAAGTGGACCAATTGCTGGTGGAAGATCTGAAATTACAGGTTCTTTTGATGTTGCTGAAACTAAAGATTTAGCTAACGTATTAAATGCAGGTAAATTACCGGCTTCTGCTGATATTGTTCAATCAACTGTTGTAGGACCATCTTTAGGTCAGGCTGCAATTGATGCAGGTACAATTTCATCTGTATTAGGATTTTTATTAGTTTGTTTATGGATGGTATTCTATTATGGTAAAGCGGGTTGGTATGCTAACCTTGCATTATTATTGAACTTACTTTTCTTATTCGGGATTATGGCAAGTTTTGGTTTTGTATTAACATTACCAGGTATTGCAGGTATCGTACTTACATTAGGTACGGCGGTAGATGCGAATATTATTATATTTGAAAGAGCAAAAGAAGAATTGCGTGAAGGTAAATCTTTAGCTGAAGCAGTTACAGAATCTTACGGATGGCATGGAGCAATGCGTTCTATTATTGATGCGAACGTAACACACGTTTTAACTGGAGCAATCTTGTTTATTTTTGGAACAGGACCAATTAAAGGTTTTGCATTAACATTGCTTATTGGTATTGTAACGTCAATGTTTACATCAATTTTTATCGCTAGAATTTTTATCGACAGAAATATTGCTGGAAAAGCTGATTTGACTTTCTCTACAAATATTACTAAAAACTGGTTTACTAATTTCCACTTTGACTTTATTAAAATCAAAAAATTCACTTATATCTTCTCTTCTATTGTAGTTGTAGTAAGTTTAACTTCTATCTTCTTTGTTAACGGATTAGATGAAGGTGTTGATTTTGTTGGAGGAAGAACTTTCCAGGTTAAATTCGAAAAACCAATTGATGCTACAACAGTTTCAGATGAATTATCTGCAGCTTTTGGAACTCCGGTTGAGGCTAAGATTTTAGGTGATGATGATCAATTAAAAATCACTACAAAATATAAAATTAAAGAAGATGGTGTTGCTATCGACGAAGAAGTGAATCAAAAATTATACGCTGCTTTGCAAAAGTATTACCCAAACACTACTTACGATAAATTCATCAACTCATTTGATGGTAAAAGAATTGGTGTATTACAGGCTTCTAAAGTTGGAGCTTCTATCTCTGAGGATATCAAAACTAACTCATACTGGGCAGTTCTTGGTGCAATGGCGGCTATTTTCTTATACTTAATGGTATCTTTCCGTAAATGGCAATATTCATTAGGTGCGATCGCAGCTGTAGCGCATGACGTTATCTTTGTATTAGGTATCTACTCTTTATGTTATAAATTCATGCCTTTCCACATGGAAATGGATCAGCACTTTATCGCTGCAATTCTTACCGTTATTGGTTATTCTATGAATGATACCGTAATTGTATTTGACAGGGTTAGAGAGTTCATCATTGGTAACCGTAAAGGTACTTTCGAAGATATCGTAAATGCTTCTATTAATACTACTTTATCAAGAACGTTGAATACGTCATTAATGATGATCATTGTATTATTGACAATGTTTATCTTTGGTGGAGAATCTATCAGAGGATTTATCTTCGCGATGTTAGTAGGTATTGTTGTAGGAACTTACTCTTCATTATTTATCGCTACACCAGTATTGGTTGATACGATTTCAAGTGATGAGAAACATACAATCGAAGAAAAACACAAACAAGCATAATTGCAAGTTTATATAAATTAAAAAAGATCCAGCGAAAGTTGGATCTTTTTTTTATGTTATAAAATATGATAAGTTCTAAATTTTAAACTCCAATTTACGGAATACGGAGGTAATAATTTAGTTTTGTTTATTAAGGCTTTCTATTTTGGTTATAGTAAAAGGTTCAATCTTGAAAGCTGATTTAATTTACATTTAGAGGTTGAAATCAAAATTGTGGGCAGCTTGTTTTTATACAAAACATCACAATCATTGTCATTTCAACAAAGGAGAATCTCGTCGAGGAACTGTTCTGATGATATCTTTATCAGGATATTCAATATATTATTAGTCCTGAATTACGGGTTTAGAGTATTCAATTTAAGAATAAAAACTTCGAAACAGGTTAGATGTTATCTATAAAGAAAAAGCCCAATATCGTGAAGATATTGGGCTTTCTATATTTTGAATACTTTTTTTTATGATTCAGATAATGGGTTTCTTTGTGCTCTAATAACAAAGAATAGCCCAATAATGATAAAAGGAATACTCAGCCATTGTCCTGTTGAGAAAATGCCTAATTCGTTCTCAAAACCTCCCTGACTTTCTTTTACAAATTCTACTATAAAACGTACTACGAATAAAAGAACAAGGAAAGAGCCAAATAATAATCCTGATTTAAGTCTTGCATTTGTTTTCCAGTACATAAAGAAAAGAACTGCAAAAACAAAAATATAAGCGATTCCTTCGTATAATTGAGTTGGATGTTTTGAAGGCACCTGAGCTAATAAATCAGCAAATTTAGGATCTGTAGCAATTGCTGTGTAAGCTGCTTTTGGATCTGCGATTTGTGTTGCATTTACAGCTTCTGATTTACTGAACTGATCGTGTAAAAAACGGATTCCAAATGCTGAATCAGTAGCTTTTCCTATGATTTCAGAATTAAAAAAGTTCCCTAAACGAACAAAGATAGCGCCACTTGCAACCGGAATTACAACACGGTCTAAAATCCATAATAAAGGACGTTTTAAGATCATTTTACTATAGTAATACATCGCAACAATAATCGCAATTGCTGCTCCGTGACTTGCTAATCCCTGAAAACCTGTAAACTCAAATTTTGGTTCAAATCTAACCGGTAAAAAGATTTCAAGTAAATGATTTCTAAAATATTCCCAGTCATAGAACAAAACATGTCCTAAACGTGCTCCTATCAAAGTAGCTAAAACAGTCCAGACAAATAAAGAATCTAATTTCTCTAGTGATTCATTTTCGCGTTCAAAAATCTTTTTCATTATGAACCAGCCTAAACCAAAAGCGATTACGAACATTAAACTGTAGTAACGAATCATAAAAAATCCTAAATCGATTCCTTCAGAAGGATTCCAAATGATATTTGAGGAAAGTGTCATATTTTAAATTGTTTTTTGTGTGTAAAAATAAATATTAAAAGCAAAGAAGCTGTTTATATAAAGTTAATGTTTGTGTGAACATTTCTTTTCAGGAACAGGGTCATAACCGGTTCTTCCCCATGGATTACAACTCAAAATTCGTTTGATTCCCAGATATCCGCCATACAGTAATCCATGAGTTTGCAATGCCTGAATCATGTAAGTCGAACACGTAGGTTCGAATCTGCAGCTTGCCGGTGTAAAAGGCGAAATTGCAGTTTGATAAAAGCGAACTAATAAAACAAATGGAGTAGTTACTTTCATGATTTATTAGAAAATGAATTGATTATATAGAAAAGCTTGTGCCTTCTTTTCCGTCTTTTAACTGAATCCCCAAAGCAATCAACTGATCACGAATCTGGTCAGAAAGAGCAAAATTTTTATCTGCTCTGGCTTGATTTCTCATTCCGATAAGCATGTTTACGACACCTTCTAATTTATCATTATTAGCATCGGCACCTTTGTCATCGCTTAAGCCCAAAACATCAAATACAAAAGCATTTATTGCAGTTGTAAATAAAGCTAAATCTTCGGCAGAAATCGTTTCTTTTCCTTCTTTCAATAAATTGATATAACGAACAGCTTCGAATAGTTGAGCGATTAAAATTGGCGTATTAAAATCGTCATTCATAGCATCGTAGCACAATTGTTTCCAAGACGCAATATCAATAGAACTTGTTGCGCTTGCAGAAATACCCGGCAAAGCATCAACAGCTTCCATTAATCTTTTATATCCTTTTTCGGCAGCAACAATCGCATCGTCAGAAAAATCCAGAATACTTCTGTAATGCGCCTGTAACATGAAAAAACGAGTTACAGATGCAGAGAAAGCTTTGCTTAAAATAGTATTGTCTCCGCTTAAAATCTCTCCTGGAAGAATATTGTTTCCAGTAGATTTTGCCATTTTTTTACCATTTAAAGTAAGCATATTGGCATGCATCCAGTAATTTACCGGAGACTGACCTGTACAAGCTTCGTTTTGTGCGATTTCACATTCGTGATGTGGGAATTTTAAATCCATTCCGCCACCGTGAATATCAAAATGATTCCCAAGATATTTGGTACTCATTGCAGTACATTCAAGATGCCATCCCGGAAAACCGTCACTCCACGGCGAAGGCCATCTCATGATATGTTGTGGTTCTGCTTTTTTCCAAAGCGCAAAGTCCTGCGGGTTTCTTTTGTCAGACTGACCATCAAGATCACGGGTATTGGCTAACATATCTTCGATATTTCGACCGCTTAAAACGCCGTAATTGTTGGTTTCATTATATTTTACAACATCAAAATAAACAGATCCGTTTGCTTCATAGCCAATTCCGGTATCAATGATTTTTTTTATGATTTCGATTTGTTCAATAATATGTCCTGTAGCTGTAGGCTCAATACTTGGCGGTAAAAAGTTAAAAGATTTCAAAATATCATGAAAATCTACCGTATAGCGCTGTACAACCTCCATAGGTTCTAATTGCTCTAAACGTGCTTTTTTAGCGATTTTATCTTCACCTTCATCAACATCATCTACAATATGTCCAACATCTGTAATATTTCGAACATAACGTACTTTGTAATCCAGGTGTAAAAAATACCTGAATATCACATCAAAAGACATAAAAGTTCGAACATTTCCTAAGTGTACATTGCTATAAACCGTAGGTCCGCAAACATACATTCCAACATTTCCTTCATGAATAGGGTTGAAACTTTCTTTTTCACCCGAAAGTGAATTGTATATTTTTAGATGTTGATTTGTATATAATGGCATTGTATAAATGTTTGTTGATGTTTTAGGAGCTAATCCTGCTATTCGCTATATCTTTTATGGTGAACCCCACCATAAAAGGATGTCGCTGCTATCAGGGCTAGGCCATAAATATAATAGAAATTTTGTGTAAAAACTAAAACTGTGTGTCTAACTTGATGTAATCTAAAAATTCTCTTTTAGTTTGAGGATCTTTAAATTTACCACCAAATTCAGAGGTTACAGTGCTGCTTTCGATATCTTTAATACCTCTTGAGTTTACACAAAGGTGTTTGGCATCGATCACGCAGGCAACATCTTCAGTACCTAAAGCTTTTTGTAATTCCTGAACAATTTGCATAGTCAAACGCTCCTGAACCTGAGGTCTCTTTGCGTAATATTCTACGATTCGGTTCATTTTTGATAAACCAATAACTCTTCCGCTCGAAATATAAGCAACGTGGGCGCGCCCTATAATTGGTAGTAAATGGTGTTCGCAGGTAGAATAAACGGTAATGTTTTTCTCGACTAACATTTCACCGTATTTATAATTATTATCAAAAGTAGACGCTTTTGGTTGTTTTGAAGGATTTAAACCACCAAAAATTTCCTTTACAAACATTTTTGCTACTCGGTTTGGAGTACCTTTAATGCTGTCATCTGTTAAATCCATACCTAAAGTCTGTAGGATGCTTTCAACATCTTTTTTTATTCTTTCTATTTTTTCATCATCACTTAAGTCAAAAGCATCCTGTCTTACAGGGTTTTGAGCGTTGCTGCTAAAATGATTGTCTCCTGTTTCGTCTAAAAAATCTTCGTTATTTATCATTAAAAACTACTATTAGTATGGGTATATCTTTTTAAGGCGGTAAAGATAATTAATAAAAAGCAAACCTTTTCTATGGTTTTTACTATTTAATTGATGGTTTTTAGATATAATTTAAATTAAAACCAAAATGCTGTTTTTTTAAAATACAAAAGACAATAACATAGCGTGTTATTGTCTTTTTGAAAACTTTTATTATTTGTATTTTATTTTTTGTTATAGACCAAAAGTGCTTCTTTTAAAATGTTTACGGCACTTACTAAATCTTTTTTATTTAGCACATAAGCAATTCTGACCTGATTAAGTCCCATTCCCGGAGTCGAATAAAATCCGGCAGCAGGAGCAACCATAACCGTTTCGCCGTTAAGATCATAAGTTTCAAGAAGCCATTGTGCAAAATCATCAGCATTATCGATTGGCAATTGTGCAATGCAATAGAAAGCGCCTTTTGGTTTGGTAACAATTACACCTTCAATTTTATTCAATTCGGTAATCAGAGTATCACGGCGACCTTTATATTCGGCAATTACATCATCAAAATAACTTTGCGGCGTATCTATAGCAGCTTCGCAGGCAATTTGCTCAATTGTAGGCGGACTCAAACGCGCCTGTGCAAATTTCATAACCGTTGCCAGCACCTCCTTATTTTTAGTAACCAGACAACCAATTCTTGCGCCACACATACTGTAACGTTTAGAAACAGAATCGACCATGATTACGTTTTGTTGCACATCTTCAAGATTCATCACAGAATAGTGAACATCATCACCATCGTATAAAAACTCACGATAAACCTCGTCAGCAATTAAATACAAATCATGTTTTTTAATTAAACCTGCTAATTGTTTTATTTCGGCTTCAGAATATAAATAACCAGTTGGATTACCGGGATTACAAATCAATATTGCTTTTGTTCTTGACGTAATCAACTTTTCGACAGTTTCGATACTTGGCAAAGCAAAGGCACTTTCGATAGTCGAAATTACCGGAACAACAGTTGCGCTCGTAGACGAGGCAAAGGCGTGATAATTAGCATAAAAAGGTTCCGGAATAATAATTTCATCTCCCGGATCTGTAATTGTGGCCAATGCAAACAATAAGGCTTCAGAGCCACCAGTAGTAATAATGATGTCTTCTGAGTTAACATTTACGTTTTGACGTTGGTAAAATTGAGCTAATTTTTTTCTATAACTTTCATATCCGGCAGACGGACTGTATTCGATAATAGTTTTGTCAATATTTTTTACCGCCTCGATGGCCACTTCGGGTGTCTTGATATCCGGTTGACCAATGTTTAAGTGATACACTTTTTTCCCTTTTTGTTTTGCAGCATCTGCAAAAGGAGCAAGTTTACGTATCGGAGATTCGGGCATGTTTCTGCCTTTGAGTGAAATTGTTGGCATGAGTTTAATTATTGAAGTGCAAATTTGCATTTTTTTTTCGAATTTAACGTAAACATTACGGGTACTTATTAAAATGTAACAATTATCAATATTTTTAGTAATTTTATCATAAAATATTATCAATGAAAAAATATTTCATGTTGTTTTTTGGGCTTTTGGCATCTTTGCCAATGATGTCTCAAGTCGATTTCTTGATCGAAAACCACAGTAAGAAGGTTACAATTCCTTTTAAATTGATAAATAATCTTGTTTTTATTCCTATTAAAGTAAACGGTATCGAACTTAATTTCTTGCTGGATTCCGGTGTCGAGGAAACCATCTTGTTTAGTATGGAAGAAAAACAGGAAGTTAGTTTTAAGAATGTAGAAAAAATAAAACTAAAAGGTTTAGGAAGCGAAGAAGAGATAGAAGGACTAAAATCTGCCAACAACATTTTAGAAACCCATGGCTTAAAATCAAACAGCCAGTTGGTTTATATTATTTTAGATCAGAATTTTAATCTGTCGTCTCATATTGGTATTCCCGTAAATGGTATTATTGGTTATAAATTTTTTAGAAATAATATTGTTGAAATCAATTACCAGAAAAAAAGACTGGTGGTTCATGCCAATAATGAAGAAACACGTAAAAGACTTCAGAAAAAATTTAGAGCAATACCAATAACCATAGAAAGATCCAAACCTTATATTTATACAACTGCTGTTGTTGATACTACTAGGGTCGAGGCAAAATTACTAATTGATGTTGGTAATAGTGATGCTTTCTGGATTTTTGAAAATAATAAAATTAAATTGCCTAAAAAGAATTTTCCTGACTTCCTGGGCAAAGGTTTTAGTGGAGATATTGAAGGACATCGGGCTAAAATCGATAATTTTTTAATCGATGAATTTAACTTTAAAAAACCAATCGTTTCCTTTCCGGATTCAAGTTCCATTAAAAACGTAAAAATGGTTCCGGACCGTATTGGTTCTGTTGGCGGAGAGGTTTTAAAACGGTTTACAGTAGTTTTAGACTATGCAGATAAGATGTTATATCTTAAAAAAAACAATAAATTTTCAGAACCTTTCAGTTATAATAAAAGCGGAATCACGATTCAGCACAACGGGCTTCAATGGGTTCAGGAAACCGTTCATTTAGAAACCGTAAAAGTCGTTACAACAATTGAAGAAACAGGGTATAATGATAAAAAAGATGGTAATTTTAAATATAAATTTTCATTAAAACCAATTTATGAAATCGTAAATATCCGCAAAAATTCAGCTGCTGAAAAATGCGGATTACAAAAAGGAGATATTATTGTTAGAATAAATAATAATGTTCCTTATAAATATTCTTTGCAGCAAATAAACGCCCTTTTAAAATCTGAAGAAGACATTTGGATTACCCTGGAAGTTGAACGAAATAGTCTTATTTTAAAATTTAGATTTAAGCTTGAAGATGAGCTGTAAAATGCTCAGCTAGAATAATTTAAAATTTTAAAGTAAATGACACATTATTGCTATTTATTTTGAAAGATGTTTGAGTTTTGTGAAAATTTAACTATTAAATCATGTTTTTTGTTTAATGAACGTTATTATTTTATTATGTTTATAAAAAAATAACACTTTATGGTTAAAAAATACTTTAATTTCTTACAATTTGTATTGTTTTTTATTTTTTTATCGGTTTTACCTTCACAAATGTCTGCACAATGTGCGGGAAATGATGGAAGCAAAGTAATTTGTGATATTGAGAATTCTGTAAACCAATCAATATCCTTATTTTCCTTATTAGGCGGAACACCAACTCCGGGCGGAACCTGGTCTGATGATAATAAATCAAGAGGACTAGACATTACGACGGGAATCTTAAACGGACAACTTATACGCAGTGGTGGAATTTATCATTATACGTATACAGCTCCAGCTGTTGCCGGATGTACAGATAATAAATCGACCGTTACAATCACAATAGGTGCATATCCGGGAGTTCCGGCTCCTTTTGCAACAGTATGTAGTTCTGAGAACACATTCAACCTTTTTACAGCATTTAACAGTACTGTAATGGGACCACACTCAAACGGAAGCTGGAAGAATAGTTCAGGAGGATCTGTAGATGCAGTAATTCCAATTACGGGTATGCAAGGATCGTTCGATTTTATTTATACAGTTCCTGCAGTTCCTGCCTGTGAAACAATACCGCCGTCGGTAACTGTAACAGTAACGATTTTTAAAGCACCAGAACCCGGAACAGCGACTGATTTAGTATTATGCGGAGATACAGATTTAGGGGCTTATACTAATTTAGACCTGCACAGTTTACTTGCCGGAGAAGATTTGGGAGGCGAGTGGGATGGAACTGGATTAACTTCATTAACAGATCATGAGATAAATCTTCAGGAAGTATTTGACAATAATGGTCCCGGAGATTATATTTATACCTACACAGTTCGATCTTTTCCTGATAATAGAATTTGCCCTGATAAAAGCGTACCTATAACCATTACGCTCGAAAAAAGACTTGATTTTACAGGAGCAAAAATCGAATTATCGTCTGATATATGCGAGGATAAGATTCCTACAGCCACATATTCGGCTACAATTACGCGAGGACCAGAATTGGTTCCTGACGGAGAATATAAAATCACTTTTAATGTATCAGGACCAAATGGAGGATTAGAAACTGTAACTGCAAATTTTGTAAACGGTGTAGTTAGTTTTCCGGTTAAATCTTCTTATTTTCAACAAGTAGGTACCTATATAATAAATGTTACCGGAATTGCTGCCACGACTGGAAAGCAAGCCTGTAGAAATATTATCAATAATTTATCTGATGATTTAAAAATTAATGCATTGCCTCATTTAGACGGTGCAGTTTTAACTGCAGAAACCGTTTGTCAGAATAAAAATTCAAGGGTTCAAATTACAAATGCATCACAATTAGCAAATGGCAATTATGATATTATTTATAATGTAACCGGAGATAATTTTGCAACAGGACTTTCTGCCAATATTCAGGTAACGGGAGGTAATTCGATTTTTGTTATTCCGGCAAGTGTCAATAGAAATAGCGGTACATCGACAATAACGATTATTAAAATAACCAATACGGCTACAGGTTGTACCAATGTTGCGAATGCTCAGGGCAATTTAATTATTAATCCTTTGCCCAATGCAGCAACTGTAAGTGTTCAGGTAAATAATTTTTGTTTAAATGATCCTGTTTCAGCTGTTGTTTCCGGATTAGGAAATCTAACAGATGCAACACTTTCGTACACACTTTCAGATAGTAATTCTTCGACAGTACAAACGATTATTTTAGCTGTTACAAACGGAAGCGCCAATTTTGTGATTCCTGCAGGTTTATTGCTTAACACAGGTTCTACAACGATTACAGCTAATAATTTAATAAACAATATAACAACTTGCGACGTTAATTTAAATAATGTCTTTGATACCTTTTTAATAAATCCTATTCCGGCTGCACCAGTTGCCGGAGATCAGGAATTTTGCAAAGTAGAGCGCGCATCGATAGCAAATTTAGTACCACGTGGTTCTCAATATAAATGGTATAATTCTGCAACATCTGTAACGGCTCTGGCAGATACTTATATTCTAAAAACAGAAAATTTGTATGTAAGAGAAACTTCCTCTTCAAATTGTACATCTGCGCCCACAATGATTTCGGTTTTAGTAAATGATACACCGGCTCCAACTTTAAATCAGGACGGACAAAATTTTTGCGGTCTTGCAAATCCTACGATTGCAGATTTATCAAATTCAACCAATGTACCTTCAACGGTTGCCTGGTACGATGCTGAAAACAACGGAAACTTATTAGCGTCTACATCTTTACTTGTTCATAATGCTACTTATTACGGATTTGATCTTTCGACTGTAACAGATTGTATATCTGATGCCAATCTTGAAGTAAAAGTTTCCTTAATTGATTGTGATGTCTCGCAATATGATTTTTTTATTCCTGACGGATTTTCGCCAAATGGAGATAATGTAAACGATACTTTCAAAATTCCGGATATCGAATATTTATACCCCGATTATACAATTGAAATCTTCAACAGATATGGAAATGTAATGTTTAAAGGAAATGCAAATAAACCCAACTGGGACGGAAGAAATTCTGAATCGGCAGGTTTTGGAGACGGAATAGCGCCAAACGGAGTCTACTTTTATATTGTCAATTTTAATAAAGACAATAGAAAAGCGCAACAAGGGCGACTTTACCTAAATAGATAATTCCTTTTTATATTATTTAATATAATTTTCAAATGAAAAAAATAATACTTTTTATATCTTTTCTCTTCTATATAACATCAGCTTCAGCGCAGCAAGATCCGGAATACACACATTATATGTATAATATGAGTGTTGTAAATCCGGCGTATGCTACAGGAGTTCCTGCTATGTTAAATCTTGGAGGATTGTACAGAACGCAATGGGTTGGAGCGATAGGAGCACCAAAAACATTTACCTTTTTTGGTCATACCGCCGTGACAGATAAAGTCGAAGTTGGACTTTCATTAATCTCTGATGATATTGGTGATGGCGCAAAAAAGGAAAATAACTTTTATGCTGATTTTGCTTATGTCTTAAATCTTGGAGGAAAAAACAAACTTTCATTAGGATTAAAAGCTGGATTTACCTCGTTGCAAACCAATTTTAATGGTTTTGTTTTGGAGAGTGGAAATGCAAATACAGATTTGGCTTTCGCCGAAAATATAAACGTAACCAAACCAAACATTGGAGTAGGAGCGTATTATTTTAGAGATAATTTTTATGTAGGATTGTCTGCTCCAAATTTATTGAGTTCAAAACATATCGAAGAAAAGTCCGGAATCAATGCTTACGGATCAGAGAACATTCATACTTTTTTAACCGCCGGATATGTTTTTCAAATCAATGATATGGTCAAGTTAAAACCTGCATTTATGTCAAAATACGTAGCCGGAGCACCAATTTCTGTAGATGTTACGGCAAACGTTTTGTATAATAATAAATTTGAACTTGGTGCTGCTTACCGGGTAAATGATGCCGTAAGTGCTTTAATGAATATAAATGTTACACCATCGCTTAGAGTAGGTTATGCTTATGATCATACCCTTTCGAATATGGGGCAGTTTAATTCCGGAACACATGAAATTATGCTGCTTTTTAATTTAGATTTATTAGGAAAAGGATATGATAAATCACCAAGATTCTTCTAAAATGAAAAATATGAAAAAACTACTCGTTATTATATTCGTATTTTCAATACAGTTTATAAATGCACAGGATCTCGAATTGGCAAGAGCCAAGCGATTTTTTGATAAAACATATTACAGCGAAGCAATTGTTCTTTATGAAAAATTAGCCGAAAAGAAACCATCGCAGGAAATAATCAAAAATCTCGCAGATTCTTATTTCTATACCAATGATTTGATAAAAGCACAAAGATATTACAGGCTTTTGATTCAGAACTATAGCAATGATTTAGATCGAAATTATTATTTCAGATATGCTCAGACTTTAAAGGCAAGCAATAGTTATGACGATGCAAATGCTGCCTTAAAAGAATATTATTCAAAATCTGCAAATGCTGATGATGTTGCCAATTTCGAAAACAATATCAAAATTTTAGAAAATGTATCGGCAATTGGGCAGCGATTTGATATTAAAAATCTGGCGATAAACACGCCAAATTCAGAATTTGGAGCAGTTAAATACCATGATAATTTAGTTTTTGCAGGAGTAAAACTAAAGCCGGGATTGTTTGATAAAAAGTTCAAATGGGACAATGAAACGTATTTAAATTTAGTCGAAATTCCATTAAAAAATATTAATTCGGCGGATTCTACGGGACATTATTTTGCTAAAGAATTAAAAACCGGAATGCACGAATCGAATGCTGTTTTTACAAAAGATGGCAAAACGATTTATTTTACCCGTAATAATTCTAAAAAAGGAAGCAAAAAAACAGACGACAAAAAAATCTCAAACCTTCAAATTTTTAAAGCAGAATTGGTCGATGGAAAGTGGACTAATATAACGTCGCTTCCTTTTAATAGTGCTAATTATTCAGTAGAACATCCTGCTTTAAGTTCAGATGAGAAAGTTTTGTATTTTGCATCTGATATGCCGGGAACATTCGGTTCATTTGATATTTATTCTGTAAACATCAATAAAGGAGCTTTTGATACGCCTAAAAATTTGGGACCAATTATTAATACAGATAAAAGAGAACAATTTCCTTTTGTTTCAGATGATAATAAGCTTTATTTTTCTTCAGATGGACATTTGGGATACGGATCGCTGGATGTTTTTGTTTCGGATATTAACGGCAATGAATATACAAAACCTGTAAATGTAGGTTTGCCATTAAACTCCAATTTAGATGATTTCTCTTTTAATATCGATTCAGAAACCAAAGAAGGTTTTTTTGCATCGAATCGTGAAAGCGGAAAAGGAAGTGATGATATTTATTGGTTTAAAGAAATTAAAGAACTAATTGTAGAAGATTGCAAACAGTTTATTGCAGGAATAATTACAGATGTTGATACCAAATTAGCATTAGAAAATGCAATTGTGACATTGCAGGATTCAAATCAAAAAACGTTGAATACGGTTACGACAACCGCTGACGGAAAATTTAGTTTTACCGTTGCTTGCGAAAATTCGTTTACCGTTTTAGCTTCTAAAGAAAAATATACCAGCGAATCAAGATCATTATCTTCAGGAAAAACCAGAAATGCAAGCAATGATGCTTCGATGGCATTAAAATCTCTGGATGTTATAAAGCAAGAAGAGCAACAAATTGCTGAAACTAAAAAGAAAGAAGAGGAAATTGAAACTGCCCGTAAAAAAGAAAGAGAAGCTCTGGCTGTTATTACCCTAAAAGAAGCGCAGAAAAAAGCGAAAGCAGATCAAATTGTAGCGGCAGAAATCAAGAAGAAAGAAAAAGCAGCCGAAATTGCCGCTACGGAAGTCAAGAAAAAAGAAAAAATAAAACAGATTTTAATTGATGAAAAAGATGTTATAAGAGACAAGGACAGGCTTATTATAAAAACTGATCCTATTTATTTTGACTATAATATGTGGTACATCCGTAGAGAATCTAAAGTTGTTTTAGGACGTG
The DNA here is from genome assembly GCF_001422725.1 of Flavobacterium sp. Leaf82. Classification (GTDB taxonomy): domain Bacteria; phylum Bacteroidota; class Bacteroidia; order Flavobacteriales; family Flavobacteriaceae; genus Flavobacterium. The sequence goes on from NZ_LMMA01000004.1 coordinate 65,532, forward strand.
TTGTAGAACTAATGAAAAAATATCCGGATATGGTTATCGAAATTGGATCACATACAGATTCCAGAGGAAACGCGAAGTTTAACGAAGATTTATCTCAAAAAAGAGCCAATTCGACCAGAGAGTTTGTCATCCAGTCCGGAATTAATGCAAAAAGAGTTCAGGCAAAAGGTTACGGAGAATCTGTGCCGATTATAAAATGCAAGACAGACGATGCCTGTTCAGAAGAAGAACACGAATTAAACAGAAGATCTGAATTTGTGATTAAGAATCTTTAAAATTAAATTGAAGATAAAAGTCAAAAATAGTAAACCCGACAGTGTTTTTAAAAACCTGTCGGGTTTGTTTTTTAAAGTAAGATTTTAAGAAAGAAGCTTTTTTTTAGCATCTTTTTATTTAACTTTATAAGATAACAATCAATCTAAAAAATAATAATTATGAGAAATCTGGTTATATCCTGTTTGCTTTTGTCTTTCGTTGGACTTCAAAGCTGTAAAAAGAATGAAGAACCAAAAAAAGTTGTCGATGCAGAAGCTGAAAAGCCTGTAAGTACTCAATGTTATAAAGCTGTTTATGAAAAAGATACTCTCAATCTAAAATTAAATACCCTGAAAAACGGTAAAATTGCCGGAAATATGGTCATGAAAGTAGCAAGCGCAACAGAAAGAACCGGTGATATTACAGGAGAATTTCGTGGAGATACTTTGTTTGTAGATTATACTTTTGTTGAAGTAACCAATAAAAATAAAACGTTCAAAAACCCAATGGCATTTTTAAAACGAGACAATCAACTTATTTTAGGAAACGGAACCATGCAAACTACAATGGGAGTAACTTATTTAGTAAAGGATAAACCAATTGACTTTGATCGTGTAAAATATAAATTTTCAACTGCTGATTGTAAATAAGATATTCAAACCCGACAGGTTTAAAAAACCTGTCGGGTTTATTGGTTTTGCAGAAAAGTAGCCACAATTTTGTCATTTCGACCGAAGGAGAAATCTTCATAAGTAACTCCGCAACGACAAACCCGACAGGTTTTAAAAACCTGTCGGGTTTATTGGTTTTACAAAAATTAACCACAATCTTGTCATTTCGACCGAAGGGAGAAATCGCACGCGTAACTCAATAAACATTGGCGATTTTGATCGTAGAATTTCTAGTGTGATTTACTTCGTCTGTTCGCTATCGCTCGGGTCTCCTTCGGTCGAAATGACAAAATCATAACAATAGCCTTAATTGATTTCATAAAAAAAGCCGTTCCTAATTAAGAAACGGCTTTTACTATTTTTAGTTTTTTGTTTTATTATAAAACTTCCCCTTTGATTTTAAGGGCAACTCTACCGTCAGGATAGTTTACGGCATTAGTTTCAACTGTAATTGTTTTACGAATTGGACCAGCTGCCATGTTATACTTTACATCAATTTTACCTTTTTTACCAGGCATAATTGCTGCTGCAGGTTTTGTAACAACAATAGAACTTACAGTAGATTCTGCGCCAGTAATTAAAAGTGGGGCATCACCGGTGTTTGTAAATTCAAAGGAGCGAACTCCATTGTCACTTTTCGAAATTTTTCCATAATCGATCGTATTATCTTGGGCTGCAAATTCAATTTTTGGGCCGTTTTGTGCATAACCTATTGCGCTAAACAATACGACAGCAATAAAAGAGGCTACATTTTTCATTTTAAATTTGTTTTTAAGTTGTAAGTAAATATACATTCTTTTAATTAACACACAAATTATTAATTCGCTTTTTATAGTGTACTTAATTATTTACTTTTGCTGTCAGTTATAAATACAAAAATTGAACCAAAGTTTTTATGGTTTATTTGTTTAACTGTTTAGCCGGCTAATTGATTTATAAAATTTTGGTAATAAAGGACCATTAAAAACAAATCAACGATTAAGCAATTTAACGATTTACCAAATCAACGAATTAACGATTAAACAACCTATTTAAATGACAATTCCAGCACAATTTGACGCTAAGACGATTGAGAATAAATGGTATGATTACTGGATGAAAAACAATTATTTTCATTCTGAGCCAGATCATAGAACGCCGTATACTATTGTAATTCCGCCTCCAAACGTCACTGGTGTCTTGCACATGGGACATATGTTAAATAATACAATTCAGGATGTTTTAATTCGTAGAGCGCGTCTTAAAGGTTTCAATGCTTGTTGGGTTCCGGGAACGGATCACGCCTCTATTGCGACTGAGGCAAAAGTTGTAGCAAAATTAAAAGCCGAAGGAATCAATAAAAATGATTTAACCCGTGAAGAATTTTTGGCACATGCCTGGGAATGGACGGATAAATATGGCGGAACAATTCTGGAGCAACTTAAAAAATTAGGTGCTTCATGTGATTGGGAACGCACCAAATTTACTATGGATCCTGATATGTCAGCATCTGTAATTAAATCATTTGTTGACCTATATAATAAAGGATTAATTTATAGAGGTTACCGAATGGTAAACTGGGATCCGGAAGCGAAAACTACTTTGTCTGACGAAGAAGTTATTTATGAAGAACAACAAGGAAAATTATTTTTCTTAAAATATAAAATTGAAGGATCTGAAGATTTCCTGACGATTGCAACAACTCGTCCGGAAACTATTTTTGGAGATACAGCTATTTGTATTAACCCGAACGATGAACGTTTTACACATTTAAAAGGGAAGAAAGCAATAGTTCCTATTTGTGGACGTGTAATCCCGATTATCGAAGATGAATATGTAGATGTAGAATTTGGTACCGGATGTTTAAAAGTAACTCCGGCGCACGACATGAACGATAAAACGTTAGGAGAAAAACACAATCTTGAAATCGTTGATATTTTTAATGAAGATGCTACATTAAATAGTTTCGGATTGCATTATCAGGGAAAAGACCGTTTTGTGGTTCGTACCGAAATTGCAAAAGAATTAGAAGAAATTGGATCTTTGGCAAAAACCGAAATCCACTTGAATAAAGTAGGAACATCTGAAAGAACTAAAGCTGTAATCGAACCAAGATTATCAGATCAATGGTTTTTGAAAATGGAAGATTTAGTAAAACCGGCGATCCAATCTGTTTTGGTTGATGGAGATATTAAATTGCACCCAAAACGTTTTGAGAATACTTACGCACATTGGCTAAACAATATTCGCGATTGGAATATTTCCCGCCAATTATGGTGGGGACAACAAATTCCTGCTTTTTATTACGGAGACGGAAAAGAAGATTTTGTTGTAGCTGAAAACATCGAAGATGCATTAAAGTTAGCACAAGAAAGAACTTCAAACTTGAAACTTGAAACAAAAGATTTAAGACAAGATGTTGATGCATTAGATACCTGGTTTTCTTCCTGGTTATGGCCAATGTCGGTTTTTGGCGGAATCATGGATCCTGAAAGTGAAGATTTTAAATATTATTATCCAACAAACGACTTGGTTACAGGTCCGGATATCTTGTTTTTCTGGGTTGCCAGAATGATTATTGCAGGTTACGAATATGCAGGCGAAAAACCATTTACAAATGTGTATCTAACAGGTTTAGTACGTGATAAACAACGTCGTAAAATGTCTAAATCATTAGGAAATTCTCCTGATCCTTTAGACTTGATCGAAAAATTTGGTGCCGATGGAGTTCGTGTAGGATTGCTTTTAAGCGCGTCTGCAGGAAACGATATTATGTTTGATGAAGAATTATGTAATCAGGGAAAAGGGTTTTCTAACAAGATTTGGAATGCTTTTAAATTGATTAAAGGATGGGAAGTTTCTGAAACAATTCCACAACCGGAATCATCAAAAGTAGCTATCGAATGGTACGAAGCGAAGTTGCAGCAAACTTTAGTTGATATTGAAGATAATTTCGAGAAGTACAGAATTTCTGATTCGTTAATGGCGATTTACAAACTAGTTTGGGATGATTTCTGTTCTTGGTTTTTAGAAATGATCAAGCCAGCGTATCAACAACCAATTGATAAAGCAACGTTTGATAAAGCAATCGAAATGTTAGAAAGTAACTTAAAATTACTTCACCCATTTATGCCTTTCTTAACAGAGGAAATTTGGCATTTAATTGCTGAAAGAACTCCTGAAGAAGCTTTAATTGTTTCGACTTGGCCGGAATTAAAACCTTTTAACGCAAGTTTGATAACTGATTTTGAAAATACAATTGAAGTAATTTCAGGAATTAGAACCATCAGAAAAGATAAAAATATTCCGTTTAAAGATGCTATCGAATTAAAAGCAATCAACAGCGAGAATATCTCTGTTTATTTTGATACAATCGTAACAAAATTGGGTAATATTTCAGCTTTCGAATATGTTTCGGCTAAAGTTGATGGAGCGTTATCTTTCCGTGTAAAATCAAATGAATATTTCATTCCAATTTCAGGAGGAAATATTGATGTTGAGGCTGAAATTGCAAAACTAACCGCAGAGTTGGTTTATACGCAAGGTTTCTTAAAATCTGTTCAGGCAAAACTATCAAATGAAAAATTTGTTGGCGGAGCACCAGAAAAAGTTTTGGCTAACGAAAGACAAAAAGAAGCTGATGCTTTAGCAAAAATTGCTACAATCGAGCAAAGTATTGCCGGTTTGAAATAAGAAACGGCTTAGCTTTTTAATATAAAAATCCCAATACTAAATTTTAGTATTGGGATTTTTTCATTAACTAAATAACTAACTAACTTGAATTGAATGGGGCAAAAAAGATGATTTTTAGAGATTAGTTTTTAATGATCTTTCTGGTAGTTACAATTCCATTATCAGAAATAAACTGAACAATATAAATTCCAGCATTTTGGTTTGCTATATTTACATTAAATTCCCTGTCTTTATTGGTTTTTTCTTCAAAAACAACACCGTTATAAATACTCGTTATTTTTAAAGTTCCCTGCTCAGCATTGTTAATGCTTATTTTAAATATTCCGTTTGTAGGATTAGGATAAATAGTAAATACTCGTGATTCTTCCGTTTCTTTAAGCAGTATCTCTTCTGTTTTAGAATTTGGTTTTCCGGCTTTTACAAGGGCAAAACGTTCTCCGCCTTCCAATTCACCTCTTAGTGCATCTTCCTGAATAAGATCTAAAGTAATTTGTTCTTCGGCAGGAAAATCTTTCGCTACTCTGAAGTCAAAAGTTATTCCAAAAGTCTCTCCAATCTCGATAGGTAAATTTGTAATTGCAGCATCTCTCGAAGCAATTAGGATTTTATTTTTATCGATAATTTTCACACCTCTTAAACTTCCGTTAGCTTGCGCTTTTTCGAATAAGCGTTCATCAAGAGTTGCTTCTATAGTTCCTCCCAATTCAAAGAAATTATTTTTAAGCTCTTCATTAAATCCTTTATCCACAAATCTAATGTTTACAGATTTAGATCTAATTCCTCTAATAAAAACAGCTGTTGGTGCAACAACATCAGTAGTATTTAAATTATAAACACTTAAGTTTTTCCAGGCAATATTATTGTTGTTTTTGGCATTTGCACCAATACTAATATTGTTTACTTCATTAAACATAGGATCACCAAAAGCTTCAATTCTGGCAGTCAGACAAAAATGATGCTGATCATAAGTAAAATCTCCAGGATTTGGCGGATACCAAGGAATCATTACAATCGCGCTGCTGCCTGCTGTAATAGCAGGAATATTTACTTCGCCAATAAAATCACCATTTATTACGCCACCTACACTAAAATTCACGAAGTTGGTTGGCCATGTTAATCCAGATGAAGCTTTGGCAAAATAAAGTTTTACTTTAGAGGCAGAACTAGAGGCAGTTCCTCTATTATAAACTCTGACATATACGGCATTAGGTGAACTTGTTTTATACTCAGGGTTTTCATGTACAAGTCCTGCATCAATATTTTGGCGTACCCAAATATCATCGCTTATCCACATAGGTCCAGTATCTGAGTTTGGTTCAACTCCTGTATCATATGGTCTGTCTTTTATATAAAGATCAGCCAACGGAGGAACTATTCCCGTCACTATTACACTATATTTTTGATTACCGTTAACCAAACTTCCTTTATGAGAAACCGTTACCGTATAATTTCCTGCCGCTCCAACGATTCTAATTCTCTCAAACGGATCTTTGGTATTATCGCCTAATCCGTTTGTGGTGGCAGTTAATAATCGGTAAGGAAAAGTAGTTCCAGCTGAATTTGTTACTCGAATATCCAGATCGTTGATTAATTTGGCTGTACCAATATTAGCCGTACTTCCGGAATAAGCCACACCTGCGGGATCTGTCCAGGAGATAGAAGCAATTAAAGGATTCACCCCATCAGATGTTACTGTGAAACTATAATTAGTTCCATTATTGAGCGTGTTTTCGTCGATAATTGCATTTGTTCCCTTTTTTGTAATAGTTTCGGCTGCAAATTTTGCATTCAGTAAACCCCAGCCAAATATAGCATCAGGACCAACTGGACCGGCATCATCTGCGGTATGCAAAGCCAATCCTTTTAAGGTTGCGGCGCGCATAAAACCTCCTGTTTTATTTTTGTAATGCTGTTGTAATAATAGCAATGTTCCGGTAACATTAGGAGACGCCATTGACGTTCCGGTTGCGTTTCCGTAACTGGTATTCGTTAATGGTGTTATTACGGATGTAAGTGTAGCAGTCGAATAAAGTGTAGTTCCGTTTCCGGTAAGATCAGGTTTAATTCTTAAATCGTCTGTTGGGCCCTGACTGCTTGAACTATTAATAGTAACACTTGTTAATGCTCCTGAACTGTTTATTACAGCATCATTTGCATTAGCAATTACAAGATTATTTTTTGCAGTTGCATATCCTGTAAGTTTATCATAAGCAGTAAAACCTCCTAACGGACTTGTGTTTGCAGTGTTGTCATTACCATCATTACCGGCAGCTTTTACCATTAAATAATAAGGCGCATTAAACATTAAAAGATCCCAGTCTCTGGCAACAGATTCATATGCTCCAAATCTCCATGGTGCCATAACAACTGTCCCGGCTGCATTTCTTAATCCCCAGCCGTAAGAATGATTCGATATCAACATTCCGTTTGCTGCTGCGGTTGTAGCTTCAGATAAATCAAAATCCCAATTATTGGTTCTTGCATTTCCCTGAAAAGCCATTCCTTTTGCCTGAGCGACTAAACCTGCAGCAACGATAGTTCCGGTAACATGATTGGCATGCTGGCTATTGTTGTTTGTGGTGATAATAGTGGTAACGCCATCCGTAATAGTGACTCTTCCTCCAAATTCGTTATGGGTAGGAAGTGTGGCTCCGCCATCCCAAACATAAGCAGTCATATTTTGTCCGTTGAGTGCGAGACCTAATCCACCGCCGGAATTCAAATAATTAGCGCGGGTTGATTTTGCCGCATCTGCATTTTCGGGTGTAAAATAAACAGGAGATTTTCCGTCTGGCGAAACATCCATTAGTTCACTTTGCGTACCATCTTTATTAATAAATGTCAGAGCCCAGCCATTTGCCCGCGCAAGACTTATAGCTCTCTCTTTATTTTTAGCCGCTTCGTCTTTATATCTCACGCTTAAAGATTCCAGTTCTGTAACATTTGTACCGGACTTAATTGTTTCGATATCATTTTGAGTTTGGGAATACATCATTCCACTCACACAAAAGAAAATAATTTTGTATAGATTTTTCATATGATTATAGATTTTATGGGGTTAAATTTTATGAAACTTTCTTGTGGAGAAAAAGGAGGACTTCTGTCGCTGATGCTTCCTGAGAATTCATGCAGCATGCTAAATTTCATTTTCATAATTTTGAGTATTAAAAGGTTAATAAAAAAATACTTCTGAAAAATTAATCTGTCATTTTATTTACAAAACACATTTTTTTTGTATGAAATTACTTTAAGGATAACAAAGCTCGTTAAAGTAAATGAAGTTGAATAGCGTATAAATACCTGATTTTTAATTAATTGTAATTTTGTAAGAATAAATCATAAAATTGTAGGTAAATAAAGGGTGTGTCAGTTATTTTATACTGTTCTAAAGGGCTGGAATCGCGATTTTAGAATAAAATATTGATATAAAGCCACAAAAAAACCGTCTCAATTTTTACATGGAGACGGTTGCTTTTTTGAAATTACAGCATGTATCTTATTTTGATAAATCCTGTGTAATTTAATATGTTGTTATACTTTTTTCTTTCTTCTTAATATTAAAAACAAAGGATAAGAAATTAAAGTAATAGCCACGATAATGATAAAACTTTTTGGATCACTGTAAACAAACCCAATTAATAATGCCAGCGAAGCTATAATTGCAATTATTGTTGTAAAAGGATACCAGGCAGATTTATAGGGTCTTGGTAAATGAGGTTCTGAAATTCTTAGTTTTATAAGAGAGCAATATGCCAATCCCCAAACAATAATAGAGGTAAAGGCGGCAAATGAAAATAAGACTTCAAAGGAACCAATACAAATCAGGAACAAACTGAATAATGAGGAAACTAAAAGCGCCACAATTGGAGTTCCGCCTTTATTGACAGAAGTTCCTTTTTCGATAAAAAAACCATCGCGGCTTAATCCGTATAAAATTCTGGGCGGAATCATCATAAAGGCATTTAGAATGCTGATCAATGAAAATATAGAAATAACAGTAACTATTATAGCTCCGTTTTTTCCAAAAATGACATTGGCAACATCGGCGGCAGCCAAATTTGATTTTGCTATAGTTTCTATTGGTAAAACGTGAAAGAAAGCAACATTCAATAAAACATAAATTGCGATTACCAGTAATACGCCGCTAAACAATGATTTTGGAATATTTTTACTTGGATCGTCATTTTCTTCTGCAAAAAAGCAAACGCTGTTCCAGCCATTATACGTTCCGATGATAAGCTGAAGTGATTTAAAAAATCCAAATAATAAACCAATTTGTACGAGTGAATTATCTTTAGGAATTGGCGCTAATTTAACGCCTGAATACATAAAACACGCCACAAGCAAAGCAAAAAAGCAAATGACTTTTAGTAAACTGGTAATTTGCTGAATTAAGCTTCCGTTTTTTACGCCGCTTAAGTGTAATAATACAAAAGCAATTAATAACGAGATTGCCATTTGGGTTGAAAACTCCCGAAGGCCCGGAAATAAAATAATCATGTATTCACTGATAACAATACAGTAAAAAGCGGGCGGAATAACATTGGTAATATAATCAAACCAACCGGATAAGAAACCGGCATATTCGCCAAAAGCTCTTTTGATATAATTGTAAGATCCTCCGGCTTTAGGAAGCATTGTAGCAAGCTCTGCGTATGAATTGGCGCCTATTAAAACAAATAATCCGCCAAAAAGCCATGAAGCAATGACAAGCCAGTAATTATCTAATAAACCTGCAATTGAACCCGGTGTTCTCAAAATTCCAACTCCTATTGTTCCACCAATTAATACGGCAATATTAAAACTTAATCCTAAACTTTTCTTTAATTGGTTTTTTGACATATTTGGAATTTATTTTGATGGGGCAAAAAATATCTGCCCAACAAAAGTAATACAATTAGTAGACTTTATTTTGTGGAAATAAAAAACCTCATTTAGTTTATAAATGAGGTTTTATAGTGTTTTAAAAACCAAAAACTTCTTCTGACTTTCAATAAAGAAAATGCAGAAAAAGCTTTGGAGGATAAAAATCTAATTCAATTTTTAAAATTTATATCTTAAGCTTGTCATAATCTGACGTGGCGCTATTGGGTTTACACTATAATTTTCGTGAACCGTATAATTTAATTCATTTGTAATGTTTGACAATCTGCATAAGATTGAGATTTTTCTCCACTCATATCCTAAAGATGCATCGATAGTAGTATAACCTTTTAACGGAATATCTCTGTCTCTGATTGTTACAATGTAAGCAGGATCCGGTTTTGGATTTGCAGTTGTAGGTTTAACAGCTGTCCATAAATAATCATCATTCCAACCACCTGTGCGATCACCAACATAGTTTGCAATGGCTCCAAATGATAATCCTTTTAATAAACCTTCAGGTAATTTGTAGAAAAAGCTCAAATTGGCAGTATTTTTTGGAGTTCTTGCTAATACATCACCAACGACAAGACTTCCGTTTGTTCCGGATGATTTTGATACTTTGGTTTCATTAAAACTATAACCTGCCATAATATTCAAACCTTCTACCGGAGTAGCTGTAATGTCTATTTCGACCCCTTTTCCTTTTGTTGCTCCTACTAATTCTTTTAATGTTGTAGTAGCGTTTTGTGTCACACCATCTGCTAAAAACGGAGCTGTTTGTGCTAAATTATTATTAGATATTTGGTAAGCTGTAATATTGGTACTTAACAAACCTCTCCAGAAATCTTTTTTAATACCAACTTCATATTGGTCAATAATCGACGGATCTAAAGGTTTTAAGTCTACTGTTGTTCCTGTATTAGGTGTAAAAGAGTTCGAGTAACTTGCAAACAAAGACAAATCTTTAGTAGGTTGTATTACCAATCCTGCTTTTGGCGAATAAGCTCTGTTTAAAGTTTTAGCGCCAGTTACCGGTATTGAATTTTCAAGACTTGTTGTAATAACGTTTTTTTCTATTACTTCTTTAGACGTTTCAACTTCACTTTCCTGCCATGACCATCTTAAACCGGCTAAAACTTTTACATATTCTGTAACAGAGATTAAATCCTGAGCATAAGCACCAAAACGTTGTGTGTTTGTAGTAGCCAATTGAGTTGCTCTGGTTGGGTAAGGTATCGTAAGACTTTGTGTGCTGTAATCGTAATTGTAAAGATTTATCGCAGTAGCTTCTGTAGTGATAGCTGTTGTACCGTTTGGTGTTGCATAAAAACCATAAGTATAACTTGGAGCGATAGAATTTTCGTAGTCAACTCCTGTAAATATTTGGTGTTTGATGCTTCCGGTATTAAAAGTTCCCTGTAAACTTAACTGATCACCAAATATTTGTTCAGCACCATCAGATTTTGTTAATCCGCGTTTCCAGTTTCCATTAGCTTCAATGGTACTTAATTGCGCTGTTGAAGTTTGCGTTCTGCGGTAAGATTGGTAAGAAGAATTAAAATTTAATTTCCAGTTTTTATTAAAATCATGATTTAATAATACCGATGCACTGGCAGATTTTGTATTTGCAGTTGACCAAAGTGCTCCAAAATATTCGTTACGTGGTAAATCTAATATTGTTTTTTCGTAAATTCCGGTACCAAAATCTGGAGTCCAGTCTGCACTTAAATAATCTCCTTGTACGGTAATTTGTGTTTGGTCTGAGATGTGAAATAAAAACGATGGATTGATATAAATACGTTCGTTTTTTACAAAATCCCTAAAGCTTTCTGAGTTTTCATAAGAAGCATTAAATCTGTATGCGATTGATTTATTTAATGGTCCATAAATGTCTAAAGATGGTTTGTAGAAAGCATAACTTCCTATTTGCATCGATAATTCACCGCCTTGTGTAAATTTTGGTGTTTTGGTAACTAAATTCATGATTCCGCCGGGAGCAACATTTCCATATAATAAAGCCGAACCTCCTTTTAAGAATTCTACTTTTTCCAGAGATGAAACTTCAGGTATTGAACCTGCATTATAACGAAAACCGTTTTTAAACATATTATTGGCAGACATATCATATCCTCTTGAGAAAAAAGATTCCTGCGCACCACCACGAGCTGATCCTACATAAACTCCGTTTAGGTTTTTTACTACTTCGCTTAATCTAATCGCTTGTTGCTGTTCGATTACTTCATTACCTATGATTTGAACACTTTGTGGTAAATCCATTACTTTGATTCCTGAACGAGCTGCTTCAATAGGTTTTTTTGGTTTATTTGCTGTAATTAAAACTTCATTAAGAATTTCTCCTTTTTTATTTTTTACAGTATCATTTGCTGTAGAACCATTCTCTGTACTGGTATATTGCTGGCTGTAAGAGGCAAGGCTTATAAAAGATAAAACAAATAGTAAATTATATCTCATGGTATTTATTTAGATTGAATAAAAATAAGTTTTTGCAAATATAAGTTCACATATTTGTTTTAACAAAATTTATTGATAAGTTTTCGTACTTAAACCTTGCTTAGTTTTGTCTTAAGATTTGCTTAAGATTTTGTTTAAAACAATTTAATTATATATAAATAATGTGCTTTTGAGATGTTTAAATAGCAGTTTTTTTCTTTTTAATGAAGTATTTTAGAATTGCTAAATTCGAAGCTTATGATAATCAGTCAATAAATATGGATTTTTTTAAATGAAATAATAAATTTCTCATAACCTAAGTTTGCGTTAGGGATAGAAGCGGTATCTCGCAATTAGAAAAACAAGGTTTTTTTGCCGTAGTTTTACTTATTGGGAATTTAGCGGATAGCCCGACCGAAGGGAACGCCCAAACAAAAAAACTACTTATTATAATCGTATTTTAATGTAAGGCATAAAAAAAACCTTGCTCAAAAAGAACAAGGTTTGTATTGTAAAGTAAGAAAGGAATAAACTATTTTACTGTAATTAAGTACGTAGCCATTTTCCAGATTTCGTCGTATTTTTTACCATTATGTTCTCCGGCAGCTTTTTCTGTATAAGCAAATTCTACCATATAGTTTCCTGGCCAGATTGGTGTAAACGAGATTTCTCCGTTTTCATTACTCCATAATTCTTTTTCCCATCCGTTAGGAGCGATAACTTTCATTTTTTGTTCTTTGGCAACTTTTGCTTCGTATAAAGCATTTACGTTCACCTTTGCTTTTTGTTTTGCAGTTGTTGCATCTTTAGAAAATAAACTGATGATATTTGTGTTTGCAGCAGCTTCATTTCCTTTTGCAGCATTACCAACAGTAACTGTTGCGCTTGAATTATAATCTAAAACCATAGTTCCGTAAACATCTTTTACTTTATGGTGCATTGCGATTGTGTAAACTCCATCTTCATCCGGAGTAAAAAATGCTTGATATTTATTTTCTAAAGCGGTTGCAGTAAGTTTAATTTCTTTTTTTGATGGACTAATAACAACCAATGTAAAATCTTTTAAATCAGAAAACCACTTTGCAGCAGGCGTAATATCATTATCTGAAAATTCTCCAAAGAAAACTGAAATTTCTTGTGCTTTTCCTTTTGTTCCGGTTGCTTTAGTTTCGATCCAGAGAGCGTGAGCAAATAATTGCGGACTTGCAACTAACATTAAAAGTAAAAATGCCAGTGATTTTAAAGTTTTAGATTTCATAAGAGGAAGTTTAAATTTTATTAGTGATTTATATTTTACAAACTTAAGGCTTATTTAGAATAATTAAAAATAAAAAGATAAAAAGAGACGTTAAAGTTTGAAGATTTATAATCATTTTTAAAATTTATAAGTAAAACTAGCCACAACATTTCTTGGTTTTTGAGGATTGATTGTAGACCAGCCTCCATTAAAATATTCTTTATTGGCAATGTTATTCATATTTAATGCAACTCTGAATTTGTTTACGTTATAAAAAACAGATGCATTTAGGACTGTATAGGACGGAATTACAAATTTTCCGGTAATCTGACTGTCCAAAATAGCATTTTCACTGGCATAATTTCCACCAAAGCCCAAACCAAAATCTTTTAGCGTTCCGTAATCAAATTTATAAGTTGCCCAAAGATTGATTAAGTTTTCCGGTCCTGACCAGATTGGTCTTTTTCCGGTTTCTAACCAAACATTTGCTTCATCACCTTTTATGATTTTGCTGTCGTTATAACTATATCCTGCAATAATATTAAATCCCTTAAACGGATTTGCATTCAAATCAAACTCAAAACCTTTGCTTTGCGCTTCTCCGCCTTGCAGACTATTGTAAAAGTTATCCGGATCTGCCGTAACAAGATCTGCCACTTTTATATCATAATAGCTTACAGTTGCATTTAATTTATCGCCCAAAAGATTGGCTTTTACTCCAAACTCAAACTGATTGGCGTGTTCCGGTTTAAACGATTTACTGGTCGGGTTGCTTCCGTCAGGATTAGCAGTTTGTCCGGGACCAATGTTTCTAAAACCGTTCATATAGTTGGCAAAAAAAGCCAATTTATCTTCTATAGGCTGATACAATAAACCAAATTTTGGAGATAAAGCGGTTTGGTTATAATCATCAGTATCTGTTTTGATGTTGCCTTCGGTATCAAAATAATCCAGACGCAAACTTGCCATTGCAACTAATTTTGGCGTAATATTAATGACATCAGAGGCATATGCGCTATACGTCGCATCTTTGATATTGTTGTTTTGTGCTCCGGTGGTCGATAGTAAATCTTCGACAGAACTTTGGGTCAGAGAACGTTTTACAGTTGCTTCAGTTCCTGTTTCAGGATCAATATAATTGATGTCTCCCTGTGCATTTACATTATAAATCCAGCCCCAGCCAGAACCGTTAAAAATGGTATTTTTAGAAAAATAATCTAAACCAATTACAAGACGATTGCGCATATTGCCAATTTTGAAATCGCCTATAAAATTTTGCTGAATATCTGTTGTTGCAGTTTGGGATTGTTCTCTGGTTATGAAAATACTAAAATCACGCTTGCCATTTTCGTTGTCGTAGATATAGGAGTAATATCCGTTTGATTTTGTAGAACCTCTCGAAATTGCTGTTTGCGATGTCCATTGATCTGATATTTTATAATTCATCTGACCCTGCAAATTATATTTTGGATTTTTTATTGCTAAATCATTGCTGTAAAAAGAGAGTTTTGTATTGTAATTAAGATCGCCAACATTGGCATATTGCACTGGAGAATTTCTCCCTAAAAATAACATCGAAGGAGTTGTTTTTTCTTCCTGCATAAACTCCGTATTAATCAGGAAAGATAATTTTTCGTTTACTTTATAAGACAAAACCGGTGCTACAAAAAAAGAAGTACGAAAACCGGCATCCTGAAAACTATTCTCTGTTTGATAAGCAGCATTAATTCTAATAGCTACATTATCAGTATCATCTACAGAGGTATTTACATCTGCGGTAACTCTGTTTAAACCAAAACTGCCTGCAAGATAAGATACCTCAGCACCAAAACCGGAATAAGGTTTTTTGGTTACTGTATTTATAAGTCCGCCGTAACTAATCAGGCTGCTGCCAAATAAAGTTCCTGATGGACCTTTGATAACTTCAATTCTTTCGATATTGGCAGGATCTAGGCTTCCGTTTGATAAACCCGGTAATCCGTTTACGATATTTGCCTGAGTTTCGAAACCACGCAAAGAATAATACGAACCTCCGTCGCTGCCACGACCTGTAGATTCCCATAATTTTTGAATTCCGGGAACGTTTTTCATCGCATCTTCATAATTTGTAATCGCTTGCTCTTTTAATAAATCAGCCGAAACGACATTGTAAACCTGTGGATTTTCGATATTTTTTAATGGCATTTTAGAAACATAATTACTTTGCTTTGGGAAAAGTTTTGCTCTGTTATTGGTAATTATTACTTCTTTTAATTGCTTGTTGGATACCTTCAATTGCAAATTAAGCGTTGTAGTTTCGTTGGCAGAAACAGCTACTTCCTGTTCTAAGGTTTCATAACCTGTTAATGAAACCTGCAATGTATAGGTATTTGCTTTTACACGATTAAACTCAAAAGCTCCGTCTTCGTTACTGATTGTGCCGTATTTTGAATCCTTAAGAATAATGTTTACACCTACAGCCAGTTCACCGTCAGATGTTGTGATTGTTCCTTTTATTTTACCGTTGTTTTGCTGAGCAAATAATGTTGATGTTGAAGCAAAAAATACAATGATGAGGTTTAAGAATTTGGATAATCTTAAATTAACGTAGGTCATTTGGTTAAGATGTTAGGTTAGTAATTAAATATGATTTCTAAATAATATGATTTTGTTTTTCTTCTTTATTTTCCACCAAACACAGAATCTGTATATAGGAAGAATCGCACATATAAAACTAATAAAAAAAGCTAATAACTTTCCAGGTAAGCGTAATATTCCGCCTGAATAAATTACATAATTAGTAGATGAAGCTTATCTAGTTTCTTTCGGTCACGGTAGCCTATATTTTATCTAATGAATTTTGATTCTTCTTTTTATTAAAAAAACACCTCTAACAGAGGTGTTTTTGATATAATTTTGGCTTAAAACTTTAATGTTAGGTTTACCAGAAAGTTTGTAGGTGCTTGAGAATTTCCATAAAAATCCCAATATTTTTCATTTGATATATTATTGAATTTTACTCCAACTCTCCAAGTTGGCTGGTCATAAAATACCGTAGCATTATAAGTCGTGTAAGACGGAATATAGAAAACATTATCTTCGAACATATAATTTTTATCTACATAATTGGCTCCAGCACCAAAACCTAAACCTTTTAGCTGGTTTTGCAACGTATAGGTCGCCCAGAAGTTTGCCACGTTTTCAGGAGAACTTGTAGCCCTGTTTCCTTGTATAGATTCGTCTGACGCTTTTACGATACGATTGTCATTATAGGCATATCCTGCGACTACACTTAAACCTGAAAATGGATTAGCGACTACCTCAAGATCAAGACCTTTACTTACTTGTAACCATCCTGAACCGTAAAACTATCTGCAGTTGCTCTTGTAGCATTATCAATTCTAATGTTGTAATAACTTGCAGTAGCGCTTAATTTTTTATTGAAAGCTTCTGCTTTTATACCACCTTCAAATTGTACAGCATATATAGGATCCAAAACTAATCTGGTTGCATCTGGCTGCGTAACCGGAGCAGAATTTTGGAATCCGTTCATGTAATTTCCAAATACCGAAACCTGATCTTTAACCAACTCATACACTAATCCTAGTTTTGGTGATAATGCTGTTTGATGATATCCTTCTGTACCTTCAACTTCAGGACGATTAAAACTGTCGATACGCAAACTCAACATAGTCGAAAGCCTGTCTGTAAAATTAATTACATCAGATGCATATACGCTAAAAGTATCAGTACCATCTGTAGGATAGGTAGTTTGTGTTAATACAGCATCTACCGCTTTTCGTCTTAACGGAGTATAAGTACCAGTTACATCAACAGTATCCAAATAAGGGGTTACACCAGACGAAAAGCCACTTTTATTGAAACTGTAATTTGCTCCAATAAGTAATTTATGTTTGATGCTTCCTGTTGAAAACTGCCCGTTAATATTTTCCTGAATATTGGTATAATTATCATAAATAGGTCCCCAATTACCAACTCTTCTGGATGCCATAGTTGGAGAAGTCCAAAGTAAATAAGTCTGGTAACTGCGATCTACATTTTCTCCCACAAAAGAAAATAAGGTAGTTGATCTCCAGTTTTCAGAAATTTGATATTCTCCCTGAGCGAAAATTTTATTTGCCGAAGTCTTAGCATCATTATCGTCATAAAACAAGCTTTTTCTATATCCAATTTTTAAATCTCCGGGATTCGTAATTCCTGACGCAGCATCGTATCTGTTGTAAGTACGTCTCGTATTATTGGAATTAATTAATTCAGCATCAATATTAAAAGTCAGCTTATCACTTGCTTTAAAAGTAAGGCTGGGAGTAATGGCAAATGTTTTACTAAAGCCATAATCCAGAAAGCTTTTCTCTGTACTGGCAGCCATATTTACTCTGAATAAAACCGTTTTATCTTCGTTTAATGGCGTGTTAACATCAGCCGTAAGACGGTTTTGACCAAAACTTCCCATAGTATAAGATACTTCTGCTGCGGTTGTTGCAAACGGTTTTTTAGTTACTAAATTCACAACACCTCCAAAAGAAGAAACCGTTGAACCAAATAAAGTTCCTGACGGACCTTTTAATACTTCGATACGTTCTACGTTTGCCAAATCTACAGAGGAGCGATTTGTTGCTGTTTCCATACCGTTTCTGGCATTGATTCCTGTTGTAAAACCCCTAAAAGTGATTCCAACTCCTCCTGACGGATAACTTACAGGTACAGCACCCGGGGAGTTTTGCGTGGCACTTTTAATATCTATTGCTATTTGTTCCTGCAAAAGTTCTTTATGAATCACACTGTAAACCTGTGGATTTTCAAGGTTTTTTAGCGGCATTCTTGCAACATAATCTGTTTTTTTTGATAAAATACTTTTTTTGCCATTAACCACAACTTCATGCAGTTCTTTGTTAGAAACTTTTAATTGCAAGTTAATAGTTGCCGTTTCGCTTTCGGTTACAAGAACATCTTGTTCAGTAGTTTCGTAACCTGTTAAGGATATTTGTACCGTATACGTATTTGGTCGTACTCTGTTCAGTTCAAAACTACCGTCATCATTTGTTGTAGTTCCATATTTTGAGTTTTTAAGAATAACATTTACGCCTGCAGCAGCATCTCCGTCTGATGTAGTGATTGTTCCTTTTATTTTTCCGAAGTTTTGTTGCGCAAATGAACAAAAAACAGAGAATAGCAAACTGATTGTAAATAGAAAACGATACGTTTTCACAATAGGATATTTCATTTTTAAATTAAATTTGGTTAAGTTTATTTTTATTTAGAATGAATAAAAACAGTGCAAATGTAAAAATTATTCTTTCCTTAACAATATTATTTAACTTGATTTAATGTAGTTTTTGTTATAATTTTTCCGCAATTTTTTTACCTCACGGAATAAAGTATTCCCCAATAAATTCAGAGGGTCATTAAAAAACTTGAAAAGGGTAGAAGTTACACTTCAAAAGACTTAATTTTGTGCGCTTAAAATGAATGATGCTCATGATTTTACCCTTTTTTAAAAAAATACAAAACTCACCTAAAGGATTTCGTATAGCAAATACTGTGTTTTTTTTTGTTTCCGGATTTGGATATTCTTCCTGGGTATCGCGAATTCCACACATACAAGCACAATTACATTTATCCGAAGCTGAGTTTGGAGCCGTTTTATTTGCTTTTCCAATTGGTTTAATGCTTACAATGCCTTTTACAGGAATGTTATTAAATAAATACAGCAGCAGGTATATCATGCTGTTAGGAGCAATCATGTTTAATATTGCCTTGTCTTTGCCGGGCTTAGCCGCTTTTGTATGGCAGTTGGTTTTGATACTTTTAATTTTTGGTGCTTCTCGTAATATTTTTAATTTATCTATTAATGCACAATCTCTTGAAGTTCAAAAACTATATCCAAAATCAATTATAACACGTTTTCATGCCGTTTGGAGTATAGCCGTTTTTTCAGGAGCAGGTTTAGGATATGTAATGGTTACACAGCAAATTTCGCCATCGTATCATTTACTGGGAGTTAGTATTTTTATGATGGGACTTACGGCTTGTTTTTATCCACTTAGTATTCATAATCAGCCCGTACCCGTTAAGAAGAAGTTCTTTTCGATGCCTGAAAAAAATCTGGTTAAGTTTGCCCTGATTTGTTTTGTATCGATGGCTTGCGAAAACACGATGTACGATTGGAGCGGAATTTATTTTGAAAATATTTTGCATGCTTCGCCAAAGTTAACAAGTGCAGCATTTGTGTTTTTTGCAACCGCCGTAACTTTAGGACGTTTGTTTGGAGATTACGGAGTAATGAAATTTGGAACGAAACGAATCCTGCTTTACAGCGGAATTTTTATCACCGCTGGATTCTCGATCTGTTTTATCCTGCCGTATGCTTATCCAACAATTTTTGGTTATGTATTAATAGGTATTGGGGTTTCCTGCGTAGTTCCGTTAGTATTTAGTATTGCCGGAAGATCTTCAAAATTAAGCAGCGGTTCTGCATTAACTTCAATATCTACAATTGGTTATCTAGGGTTTTTATTGGTTCCGCCAATGGTGGGTTTTATCTCTGAATACTTAAGTATGAAATGGGCATTTTTGGTAATGGCACTTTTAGGGATACTAATGATTTTTATGGTAAATAAAATAGGGGAGAACGAATAGTTTTTTTTAAAGTTCCTAAGGTTGTAAGTTACTGAGTGTCTAAGGTTTTTGTACGGAATTAATTTATTGGCAGTTGAATATATTTTCGATCGTGTTTCCGAACTAATCAAATGTTTTCTGAAATGTAATTTTTGAAAACTATCATTTGTATTAAGCAACATCCAATTATTAAAATTCCAATACCTAAAAGGATCTTAGTATATTTTTTATCTGTAAGATTTCCGTATCGGCCTTCAAAATAACTTTTAAATCGAAACATTTGACCTTTTCCGGATTGATAAGGGATAAATTCTCTATTGTTTTTCTTCCAAAATAGTATTCTAATTACATGATATAAAATAAAAGTTGATAGGGGAATTAATGAAAAAAAATAATTATCAATTAATAAAAGTAGAGAAAGTATTAACCAGATAATTGAAAAATAAATATTTCTAAATCTCAATCCAAAAGGAGAGGAAATTGTTTGAAAACCAGCAGCAAAAGATATTATTAAAGAGATACCTAATTTGTATTCTGGATTGTATTTACTGGAATATAAATAGTATAAAACAGCCAGCAAATATGATATTAAATATAAATAATCAGAAATTATAAATTTTCTAATTTCCAATTTTCCAAATTTGAATTTTCGATTTGTTTCTTGCATTCTTGTAATGTTCTAACTCTTGCATCTGGACTAAAGTCCAGCTCTACAATATTTTTAGAATCTTCGGTTCTTTTTCTTTGGTTTAGAATTCAATATCAATTGATTATATTGTAGAGATATTCTTTTAGACTTTTTTTGATTGGGATCATCCTTCTAAATTATATAATTTTTAATTTTCTGTAGGATCAAAGTCATACATGAAATTATTTAATTGACCATCAGAACTTTCAAGCCCAACAATATCCATAAGTTCTTCAAAATAGCTACAAATTCTTTCTCTATTTTCAGTATCTAAATCTAGATATATTGTAGAAAATCTTTTAAGTCCTATTTTAATTGCATTTTGATAATCTTCATCGCTTGAATGATTTGATTGGGCAACTTTTTTAAAATCATCTGAAGCTAAATTAATTTTATCTGTTAAAATTGGTTTTAGTTTTGGATCACCAATTCCAGGATAAAAAATAACATTATCTGTTACAAATTTTTCTTTACTTTTAAATTCTTCAAATTTATTCATTGCATCAATTGGAGTTTTTATTTGACCTTGCCCACAACATAGAAACATGAGAGATACAGAAATCAAAAATATTTTATTAATTACCTTTATCATTAAATTACTCCTTCGCCATTACAAACTTCTCCGTTGTAACTTTTCCGTCCAATTTTCCTGAAATCTCAGCTGTTATAGTATTATCAGCGCCTTTTGTATAAGTAATTTTTTGCGGATAATCATGTTTTGGATTTTCGAAAATCAGCTGTTTGTCGGATTCTGCAGTTGATGGAAATGCTACAGGTTTATCATCATTTTGACCTTTTACGGTTGCAAAATACGTTAATGTTTCTCCTTTTTGAGCCAAAACAATGTTTTCGAAATGCAAAGTATCTTTTCCTTTTATAAAATAAGAAGCAGCGCTAAAAGTACTGTCGTTTAGTTTTATCCAGTTTTCAGAAAGTGCTCCATCGGGAGATTTGTTTTCCCAGTTTCCAATAAGCCAATCTGCGATTTTGATTTTATCTTTCTCTACAGATTCCTTTTTCTGACAAGATATTGCTACTAATACAAGGGCTAAAAGAGTAATTTTCTGAAACATATGCGTAGATATTTGAAGTTAATTGAAAAGCTAAGATATTAAAAAAAGTTTGCCACGAATTTGCTTCGCCTATTCGCTATCGCTCGGGTTACGAATTTTCACGAATTGATTATGTTAATTGGAACGTAAATTTATGCCACAGATTATAAAGATTAAAAATTTGCGAAAATTTGTGAAATTCGTGGCAAAAGAAACCCAACGAAAAAAAAATCTTTTTAATCCTGTAATCTGTGGCTAAAAAAAATTAAACGCTTTCGCTTAAAATCGAATAAACCAGTTCTTTAGTAGGTTTTTGATCTTTTAGTTTCGCTCTTACATCATCAAAAGTCACTTTAAAATTGCAACCTAATTTATAATCACCACAACCATAAGCAGTTTTTCCTTTCATGATTGTTCCCTTTTTACATTTCGGACATGTCAGTGAATCTGATGTTTCGGCTTTTTTTGCTTTCGGAGCGGTTTTCTTGACTTCGAGTTTAAGTTTGTAGTTTTCTTCAAAACGAATTAAACCTTCAACACTTCCTTCATTGGTTTTAAAACCTTTAATATTTACGGTTGATCCTTTTTGGACTAATCTTAAATATTGATTCTCGGTTATTTTTTTCTCGGCAAAAGTATAAGGCAAAACAAAATCACAGCCTGCTTTATAATTACCACATCCGTAAGCCGATTTTCCTTTTATTAAAGTTGCTTTCTGGCATTTAGGGCAAGTTTCTGCCAGGATTCCATCTGCTTTCTTTTTCTCTGTTTTTACAACTTCTTTTTGAGTTGTGGCTGCATGCGAAATATTGGCGTGCCTGGTTTCACTTCGAACCTCAGTAACCAAAGCCTCGACCATTCGCTTCATGTTTTTGATAAAAGCTCCAGCGGTGAAAGTTCCTTTCTCGATATCTTTCAATTGTTTTTCCCAAGAACCCGTAAGTTCAGCTGATTTTATCAGTTCATTCTGAATCGTATCAATAAGCTGAATCCCTGTAGGAGTTGGTAAAACCTGCTTTTTATTTCGAACAATATATTGACGTTTAAACAGCGTTTCGATAATATTTGCTCGCGTAGACGGACGGCCAATACCATTTTCTTTCATTAATTCACGCAAATCCTCATCGTCGACTTGTTTTCCTGCAGTTTCCATTGCACGCAGTAAAGTTGCCTCGGTAAACTGATTGGGTGGTTTGGTTTCTTTTTCTAAAAACGAAGGTTCATGCGGACCTTTTTCTCCCACCACAAAACTCGGCAACAAATCAGCTTCTTTTTCTTTGGCATTAGGATCTTCAAATACAACACGGAATCCTTTTTTAAGGATTTCTTTTCCGTTAGTTTTAAACATC
Organism: Flavobacterium sp. Leaf82; assembly: GCF_001422725.1. Taxonomy (GTDB): domain Bacteria; phylum Bacteroidota; class Bacteroidia; order Flavobacteriales; family Flavobacteriaceae; genus Flavobacterium. Next base: position 88,391 of record NZ_LMMA01000004.1, read on the forward strand.
ACATCGGCAGCTTTTCCTACTACTGTAGTATTGGCAACCAAACAATCGTCGTAGAACACAGCAATAAAACGTTTGGTAATGATGTCATATACTTGCTGCTGATTGTATTGCAAATTGCTTTCTATTCCGGTTGGAATAATAGCATGGTGATCTGTAACTTTTTTATCGTTGAAAACCTTAGGTGATTTTTTAATCTTTTTTCCTAAAAGCGGTTGCGTTAATTCACTGTATTTTTTTAAGTTTTGCAGAATTCCCGGTACTTTTGGGTAAATGTCGTTTGGCAAAAACGTAGTATCAACTCTGGGATAGGTAACTACTTTTTGTTCGTACAGCGTTTGTACAATTTTAAGCGTTTCATCTGCAGAAAATCCAAACTTGGTATTGCAATAAACCTGTAAGCCAGTTAAGTCAAATAGTTTAGGAGCATATTCATTTCCGTTCTTTTTATCGACCGAAACAATTTCGAACTCGCTTTCTTTGACTTTATTGGCGAGAAGTTCACCGTCTTCTTTTTTCAGGAAACGACCTTCTTCATAACTAAAAAGGGTTTCTCTGTATAAAGTCTGTAATTCCCAATAGGGTTGAGGTTTAAAGTTTTCGATTTCTTTCCAGCGATCGACAACCATTGCCAATGTTGGCGTTTGCACGCGCCCAATAGACAATACTTGTTTGTAACCTCCATGTTTTACCGTATACAAACGTGTGGCATTCATACCCAATAACCAGTCGCCAATAGCTCTTGAAAATCCGGCGTAAAATAAATTATCGTAGTTGGCAGAGGGTTTTAGATTTTCAAAACCTTCTTTTATAGCTTCGGTTGTTAAGGACGAAATCCATAAACGCTGAACTTCGCCTTTGTAATGCGCTTCATTCATGACCCAACGCTGAATCAATTCTCCTTCTTGCCCGGCATCCCCGCAGTTTATAACCAACTCGGCTTTGTCGAATAAGCTTTTTACAATTTTAAATTGCTTTTGGATTCCTGAATTCTGAACGACTTTGGTTTCAAATTTTTCCGGAAGCATGGGTAAGTTATTCAAATCCCAGCTTTTCCAATGAGGTTTGTAATCGTTAGGCTCTTTTAAAGTGCATAAATGTCCAAAAGTATAGGTAACAGCATAACCGTTTCCTTCATAATATCCATCGTGCTTGGTATTGGCTCCCAAAACGGTTGCGATTTCTCGTGCTACACTTGGTTTCTCGGCAATACAGACCTTCATTTTCTCTTTCTAATTTAAAAGCGAAATTAGGGATTTATTATAAGAAAGTTGCTAAGAAGCAAATGTTCTAACAAGCTAAGTTTTTTGTATTGTTGTTAAGAAGCTGGATATGAAGTTTTTTAAGTTTTTTTAATTTGGCGAAGTCACAACGTTTTGCAAGGAACAAAGCAATCTCATTTAGTGGTCGATTTTTACCGTGAGATTGCTTTGTTCCTCGCAAGGACTTTGATTGTGGATTTACTTTCGTTATTCAAATGCAAAAAATTCCAGCATTGTTGTTAATGAATTTTCTGAGTGCATTTTTTCGCCATTTTCAAGTGATTCCTGTGCTGCTTTTGAAGCTCTCTTACGCATAGAAATTTCATAATTTGAAATAGCTTCTTGTAACGAATGATATTGATCTGATGTTAAATATTCGCTTAATTCTAATGCATCTCGCATCGCCATATTTGCACCTTCGCCAGCAAAAGGAGGCATTACATGCGCTGCATCGCCAATAATCGTTACGTTAGGCAAGGTTTTCCAGTCCTGATCTAAAGGCATGCAATAAATAGGACGCGGAATAAAAGGTACAGACACATTCTCGAATAGCTCGTACCATATATTGCTCCATTCAGGATATTCTTTTTTAAACCATTCCAGTATTTGTGATTTATCAGTATAATCAAGACCATTTGTAACAGCCCAATTTTCAGGAGTTTTAAAACTTGCATAAAAACCAAGAGCGCCGTCTCCTTTTTGTCCCAGCAATATATTTTTTGCGTTTCCAAACGCCATGATTTTTCCGCCGTTTAATAAAGAATCGATAACAGGAGTAGCTTTTTTAGATTCATGAACATTGCCTTCAAGCATTGTAATGCCAGAGTAAAATGCTTTGATATCAGTAATGTAAGGTCGGATTTTAGAATTTGCTCCATCAGAACCAATTACAATATCGGCATAAAATGATTCACCGTTTTTAAAGTTTAGCAACCAACCTTCGTTTTGCGGTTCCATCGAAATAAAATGACTGTTCCAAACTATCGTTTCTGGTTGTAAAGATTCTAATAATATTTTGCGTAATGCACCGCGATCTATTTCAGGGCGAAAATATTCATTGCCGAAATCTTCCTCAACATTTGTTTCGTGATCGCTAAAAAATATTTTTGCGTTTTCGTCCAGAATCAGGGTTTTGTCTGCGCCAGGCATAAAATTATTCTTGAATTCCTCAAATAAATCAGCTTTATGAATTGCTGCCAATCCAGATTCGTCATGCAAATCAAGCGGAGAACCTTGTACTCGCGCATCTTTATTTAAATCTCTTTCGTAGACTTTTACGTTTGCGTTTTGTAATTGCAATAGTCTGGCTAAAGTAAGTCCGCCGGGACCGCCGCCTATAATGGCAACTTGTTTATTTTCTAGTAACATTCCTGTTTAAGTTTTAAATTAATTATTCCGTTTAGCTTTTCAGCTTATCGTCGGAACAAAATTATTGCTCTTTCAGGACGGATAATAGTATAAATCGGTCATCTTTATTTTTTAATAACTCGCTGGGAACTACGCCGGAAAATTTTTTGATTTCTTTTATAAAATGATTCTGATCCGTGAAGTTTAATTCCGGAAAAAGTTTGCCTTTTGCTATATGTTCTAATGAAGCTTTGAAACGCAAAATTTTACAGAATGCATTTAACGAAAGTCCAAATTGTTTATTGAAATAACGGTTGATTTCACGGCTGCTCCAGGAAATTTCTTCAGAGAGTTGTTGTATTTTTATTTCGCCGTTTGATTCATAAACCAGTTTAAAAAGTTTACGTTTTCTTTCGTCGATTTTGGTGGGCAAAATTTCCTTTAGTTTTGTGTCTATTTTAGAATGAAAGGATTCAAAATCTTTTAAATCTTCGTTGGTAATATTCCAAAAGTCTTTTGGTAAAACTTTGGCACTATTTAAAATATCGGCAATAGAAGTATGCAAAAGATATTCGGTTCCCAAAGGTTTAAAACTAATTTTGAAAGCCAGTGTATTTGCCGGAATAATTTGTTGCTCAGGCACATTTTCGAGACCAATAAGTGTAGCTTGAAAAGGCTCTGATTTTGATTGCATAAAAAACAAATCAATTCTTCCGTCTGGCATCAGGACGACTTCCATGCCTTTATCTGACTTGTTATGAAACATTCCAATATTTTCTACAAAGTCAAGAAGTGACTCGTCCGGTTCTATGGCTTTGTAGTAGAAATCGTTCTTCATTTTTTTTAATTAAGACTTAAATGGAAAAATTAAAATTAAGCCTTTTTTCTTTTACCTGTTAGATATTTTCGAATTGGAGTATCATAAAAAACCATAGTCAAATACGCGATTCCAACTAAAAGAATTGTTCCTGTTATTACTACCAAAGTAAGCTCATTTGTTTCTGGTTTGTACTTGGTGTAATAGTTTGCAAATATCCACATTGCTGCATAATGCGTCATGTATAACGGATAAGATATATTTCCTAAAAACACACAAAGTTTTCTAAATCCTGGTTTTAATGTTGCTCCGGCTCCTAAAATTATTAATAACGGAAAATACAACAAAACAATTATAGGTTCTGACAACCAATTAAAATTAGAAAAAGGTACAAAGAAAGCCAGCAATAGTAATATTGATAAACCTATAAATCCCAGATTTGATTTAATAGTCCAGTTGGAACGATAGATAAGCATTCCTGCTAAAAACGAATACGAAATACGGGCAAAACCATCCCAAAAAGTTTCTCCGCTCCATCCGCCCAATAAAGAACCTCCGGCACGATAACTTACGAAACAAAGACCTATTGCAGCAAAAACAGTTAATAAAAAGAGCGAACGACGACTTAATTTATAAAGAAAAAGCGCGTATAAAATATTCGCTACATATTCCCAAAACAAAGACCAGCCAGGCGCATTTAAACCAAATAAATTAAAATAACGATCTGCCATAACCGGAAAAGGAACCAGAAAAACTGAAGCAAGAAAGATCAAAATTAGTTTGCCTGTTTCGTAGCTTTCCGGATGACCGCCAAATGGATCAAACAGAAAAGTCAATAAACCCAATACAGAACCAAAAACAACCAAAGGATGCAACCTGATTAAGCGCAATTTAAAAAAGTCGCTAATTTTCATTTTGTCAATACGATCGTGATATGCATAAGCAATAACAAATCCGGAAAGACAAAAGAAAAAATCAACAGCAAGAAAACCATGCGCAATAAAATTTTCGCTTGGCGGATGAACGATTTCCATAAAATGAAAAATCACAATTGCCACAGCGGCTATTCCTCTTAATCCGTCGAGGAGTTCAAAATGTTGTTTTGCTTTTAAGGTTTCGGTTTGGGGTTGTGTCATGTTTGTTGGCTTTTCGATAAGGTTTTAAATTAAAGTGGTAATAAAAAATCACTATTTGGATCAAAAGGAATGTCAAAAACATCTCCATTTTCCATTGCACAAAAGATATGGAATGTTTGTGACAACTTTTCAAGATTAAATTGATATAACTCTTCTGTATGATCTAGATCTCGCTTTAGTATTTTTAATCAAAATCTTCTTTAGATAAAAAGTAATCATATTGTATTTTTCGATCTATTTTTCCTTTTCCGCATATATAGATTTCAGATGTTGTTATGCCATGTTGATTAGGAGATTACAAAACAAATTCTCCTTTAAATACCGTTACCGCTTCGCCTAAAATAAAAACTTTATCGTTTATAAGTTCTGTACTCATTGTTCCTGTTCTTGCTGAAGATTGATATGCATTCAGTTTTGTTTTGTTCAATTTTTGTACCCAGTACTTCGTCAAAAAAGTTTGAACGCCGCCAGTTACAGGATCTTCATTAGTGCCAGACCAAGGCCAAAAATATCTGTAGTGAAAATCGAAAGCTTCCGTATCAGAAGCAGCGGTTACTAAAACACCGTTTATTCCGGTATATGAATTTATTAAAGCCGCGAAATCAGGTTTTAAATTTGCCAGTTCAGTTGCACTTTTAATTTCGATTAAAATTATTTTATTTACAGGACTGTATCTTTTATCCAAAATCTCAGAAATTCCGAGTGCATCTGTCATTTCCTGAGGAACTTCTATTTCCTGAATATCGTAAACAGGAAATTGCATTTTGATTTTGTTTCCTTCTTTCGCAATAAAAAGCTCAACATTATCACGGTTAATAAATTTTATATTTTCACAAGATGTGGTGTCAAAAACAATTTTTGAAGAAGCCAATGTCGCGTGTCCGCATAACGGAATTTCAGTTTTTGGCGAAAAAAATCTAATACTGTAAACGTTGTCTGAAATTTGTTTGATAAAAGCAGTTTCAGAAAATCCAATTTCTGTTGCAATACTTTGCATCGTTTTGGTGTCTAATTCTGAGTTGGGTAAACAGACTGCAGCCGGATTTCCTTTAAATTTTTCATTCGTAAACGAGTCTACAAAATATGTTTTCATTTTAATTTTCTATGTTTAGATATGTTATTTTTTATAAATCTTTAATTAAATCGCCTGGGTTTATTTTTAAAGATTTCGCAATTTTGAATAAAGTACTTATTTTCATTTCCTGAGAACCCTTGATGTATTTTCGTAAGTTTTCTACATCCAATCCTGCATCGTGAGCAACTTCTCTTTGTTTGAGTTTATTTGCTTCAATTGTATCTTTTATCTTAATTCCTAATTGTATTACAACTTCCGGAATTTCACTTTTTCTTGTTTTATCCATGGAGATGAAATTACAAGTAATAGATTGTTTTTATATGATTGTAAATAATCGGTTATTTATAACCGATTATTTTGTATTTTTGTTTTTCTAATTATTTAAACAAGTCAATTTTATCATGGAAATACAGAATAATAAACAAGCTACAGATTTTTTTGAATTAATGAATAAAACAAAAGATTTCAGAAGACTAAAACAAGAAAATAAAGGTGATAATTCGTTTAGCGTAAATCTAAAAGTATCCGGTTATAACGAACTTAATATGATGGTTTCAGATTTATTAAAAGCAAGTATTATTTTGCTTAACGATGATGCAAAAAGTCTGTCAAGCATTACAGCAAATACAGATATTAATGTAATGACTTTGCTTGAAATTGCGTTGCAGCTTTTACCAGAACAAGAAATGGAATTGTTGGATGATTTGCACAAGATTTATTTGGAGTCTAATGCAGTATAAGTTTTTCTATTGATCGCGCGATCCGAACGCTCGCGCTAGCGTATGATTCATTAACTGTTCTGGGAATTACGTTTTTTAATTTCGGAATCTATATGATATATAAAAATTAAAATAGGGATTATTGTTGTAACACTAAGAGTCAACAGCGTAAAAATTAACCTGTATTTTGTTACACTAATGATCCAGGTCAGAATAAGAATCCATAAAATGCTTAACCCGATACTAGTTATTTTTAACGCTTTTTTATTTTTATTTAGTTCTTTTAAACTAGACTCTGATACTGATTTGTTTCTCATAAATAAAAAAGTTAAAACTAAGTACAAAAAAAAGTAATTGATTTTAAAATCAATTTACACTTTTGTGTAGTTTTTAGTATTTTTATAAGATGGAAAATGAAAAAAGATCTTTACTCAGTCGCAACAAGATAGAAGCTACATCAGAGGCAGACAAATTTCAGTTTGGTAATTATCTGGAAGTGGTAAAATCTTTTGCAAAAATAACATATCAAAGCATTTACGTAATTGATTATGAAGAAATGAAGTTTGAATATGTGTCTAATAATCCGTTGTTTTTATGTGGCTTTTCGGCAGAAGAAGTTCTTAAAATGGGTTATGAATTCTATTTTAATAATGTTCCAACAGAAGATCTTCAGTTATTAGAAACCATCAACAATGCCGGATTTGATTTTTATGATAAACTACCTAACAATGACGAACGAAAATTATACAGCATATCGTATGATTTTCATTTAAAGGGGAAATATGACAAATCTATTCTTATCAATCATAAACTGACGCCACTTTTTCTTAATCAGCAAGGAGCAGTTTGGAAATCGTTGTGTCTGGTTTCTATTTCACACAATAAAAAAGCCGGAAACATTATTATAAACAAGCAGGGTTCAGATACTTTGTGGAAATTTGATTTGTCCGGTAAAGTCTGGATTGCAAAAAATAAATTAAAATTAAAAGACAAAGAATTAGAAATACTTCGGTTATATGCTCAGGGTTTAACCATAAATCAGATTGCCGAAAAAATGTTTGTTTCTCCGGATACGATAAAATATTATAGAAGAAAAATTTTTGAAACTTTTGAAGTTAAAAATTTTACCGAAGCATTGTCTTTTGCTTTAGATAATAAGATTATTTGAAATTTATAGATTTAATGATCTTGAAGTGAAGAGGGATTTTGAAATTCATTTAGATTGTGAGCACGAGCGGGAAATATAAAAAAGCTACATGATTTTTTGCAGCTTTTGTTTTATTGTGTCTTTATTTTTTCATCAATTCAATATATTCTTTGTAATATGGATTTTCGTTTTGCTTAATTGTGTCGCCATTCTTTTTTACATAATATACAGTATCAGATTTTATATTTTTATAAACAAAATCACCAATTTTCATATCTGGATATATGTAACAATCAACCCTGTGAATAATTCCTGTTTTTAAATGAAAATATCTTGCAATATTACAACCATCACCACTTTGATCCTCTTCTTTTTTATAAATTTCTCCAGAGAAACTATAATTTTGAAATTCATGATATTTTTTATCAATATAACTTTTTGAGTTCACCATGAAATATCCCCCTATAAGTGTAAGAAATAATATGGGCAACAATATTTTTGCAATAAGTGTTCTTTGCTTTTTCCACTCTATTTCTTCTTCAGAGTTCATTATGTATTTTATTTTAAAAATTGATGCTAACTTTATTGTATTATAAAGTTTGAAACTAAATTAATGCCAATTTTAGGATTTGCCAAATCATTGCTACTCAAATGTCTTACAAAATAGAATATAATTCATCAAGAAGTTCCATTTCATCATCAGGAAGGAGTTTTTTTGCCATTTCGAGTAAAAGCGCCGCATCGGGTCCAGAATTGTATTCTTCATTTCTAAGAATAGCGATACTGGTTCTAATAAGTGAAGTAATGGTAAGCATTAAGTCAGTATAGGTTTCTATTTTAAAACTGGCTGTAAACGAAGTATCGATTGTGTCATCTGGTTGTAATTTTGTAAAATAATGTTTTTTACCTGCGGTTTCTAAAAAATGAGTTAGCTGTGTACGGTTTTCGGTCATCGTGTGTAGTTTTAAATTGATTGAATAATTTAAATATTTATGTGTTAATTGATCAAGCTTTACCAATTTCTTACAAATATAAACAAATTCGACTTATAAGTCGAATTTGTTTTAAAAATTCATCAGGTTACTTCTTTTTCTTTGTTTTATGAAGACGATTGATAAATTAGAAGCAGAAATAGTCGATAGAATTTATAAACTTTTCTTAGAGAAATACGCAGGAAACAAGAGCAGTTTTGCCAAAGCAAGTAACTGCACTGAAACTACGGTAAGAAGGGTACTTAGAAACGAACAAGGAATTACTATAAATCTTCTTATTAGAATGGCAGAAGCGCTTGATACAACTTCCAGTGAACTTTTAAAAGATTTGAACCTTAAAAATGAGGAATATAAATAGTTGCGCAAAGTATCGAAAGCGCAGATTTACAATCCGTGCCCGCAAAGATTTATTTTCATATTTTAGAAGCATAAAAAAAAGCTACATGATTTTGTAGCTTTTTTTATGAATTGTTGTAAGCTCCATGGCTAGCGCGAGCGTCTCGCTCGTGCCTATGCAATATGTCACTCTTATGTTATTGAAGTGGCTTGCGTTCACGAGCGGGACGCTCGCGCCAGCAGGGGGCAAATATTACTTCTATAACTATAAAGCTATTTTACTCCAATTGTTTTGACAACTGGTTCTATAGTATTTTCCGATAAATTAATTCCAAATTTAATTTTACCTATAGCTTGAATTTTATTTATTCTTTTTTGTACTACATCAATATTTATTCTTTGTGGTTTCGGAAATTCTTGATTTGATAAAAAAGTTGCAATTCCATCATGTGAAAAATTTGATGCTAAATTTTCATCCAATGTTTGGACAATAATTCTGAGAATTTTTAACAAATCAATGGTTTCTTCTTCTTTAAATGTTAATACATCTAAACTTGTAAAATCAAGTTTTGTAATTGCTGCTGACCAGAAGGTGTTTAAATTATTTCCTGATTGGGTTATCAAATTTTTAAAATGCTCACTCACTTCATGGCCTAAATGTGTGAAATGATTTCTTCTTAACCTTATATATTTCAATGTTTGTATGATTTCTATTGGAACGACTGTACAGTTGGAAGAAATTAATGTTAATCTATACATTTCTTCTAATTGTCTATTGTCAGTTAATTGAAATGTTGCTGGATTTATAAGATTAAGCAATTCTAGACTATCTTTTATGTAATAGCTTACGACTTCATAACTAGTAGAAAGATACGCGCCAAAAGTAAATGTTTGGTTTAAATTTTGGAATGTCGGTAGATCTGAAATTTTCACATTTATTCTTGTAGACATTGAATTTTGTGCAAAAACATCTGGAGTAAATAAATTTCCAACCTTTGGTCCAAATTCTAAAAGTCGCTTATTTAGTTCATTTCTGTTGAATTGGAAAAAGCATAATTGGTCATTCAATGATGCTAGCCTGTCTATATATTTTCCGAGTAATATACTTTTCATAAAATATAATTTTAATTATTATTTCTTTAGTTTTCTTATTTATTTTAGTTAAATATCTACTCCAGATTAATTTCATGTCTAACCTTAAGCTGTTTTCTGCAACCAGAACATTTTCCACATGCGATATTTGAGATATGACAAGAGTGAGCAATACTTAACAATTCCAAAGGAACATTAAATTTACTAACCAATTCATGGCTGAAATATTCTAGAGTAGGGCATAATATTCGAATTTTTCCTTCTTGATAAGAAACTAGTTCATCAGATAATTTATAAAAATCTTTAGTTCCATCTTTATGGAAATTATCAGATTTCACAGAGGCTAAATAAATTTCAGAAATACCGTCTTTAATTGCTTGCATAGATGCCAATGTAATTAATAGCTGATTTCTGAATGGCCACCATTCTTCGGAAGGAGAAATACTTAAATTTTCGGAATTTGCTAAAGTTCCACTTCCTAAACTTTTACAATCAACACGGATTACTTTATGTTGAATTTTTAATTTTTGGCAGACAAAATCAGAAACATAAATTTCTCTCTCAGCAACTGTTTGACCGTAATCAATTGTGTAAGCAATATCAGGTTTAAGATCATAAGTTAAACATATTGAATCAATTCCACCAGATAATAAAATCGCTTTTTTTACAGATTCCATATTGTGTGATATATAGCAGTTGTTAGATGTTGATAAAAATTGATATTAGCTGGCTTAAGCATTAATAGTTTACTTTCTTCGCAAGTTCTATGATATCCAATTATTTTTTTTCCTTTAGCTAACGAATATCCAGACTCTATTAGTGTGCCTGAATCAAGGTTATCTAGAACAAAAAAAACTATATCAGATTTTTCGATACCTTCTAAATCTTTTTTTGCTATAATTGTATCTTCACCTAAACCAATATCATGAAATGGAGAGAAAACTTTAACTCCCAATGATAAAAAAGCGGAACGTATCTTGTCTATTAAGATTAGTTCAGAAATACAAAAAAAGGGAGATGCTAAATAAACTTGTCTTTCTGAAAATATTGGATTATTGAATTCCTTATAGTTAAAAAATTCCAAAATTGATGTGTCAATATACACCTTTTTGTCACAGTAAATAGCAGTCGATCTTGAAGCATATATAGCTGATTCTTCTAAAGATAAACCTTTTTCCATCCAATAAAAGCCAAAGCTAGATGTGAAAATATCACCAGAACCAATTTTGTTTACATTATTAGTAATGTAAGAAGGAATTTTTATTTCCTTATTGTTCAAATATAAAATTGCTCCAAAAGGTCCATTTTTAATAATAAACGCTTTCGCTTGTTCTGAATTAAAAAAGTAATTTTTAATTTCTTCAATATCTTCAGAAGAAGCAATTGATGATGCTTCATTTTTGTTAACAATATATATAAGTTCTTTTGCCTTGCCAAATTCACTAAATCTCTTTGGTTTTATAGGAGTTTGTGGATCGTAAACAACTTTGTTTCCAGATAATATAAAATCTGCTTCTAACATACCAAAAGCGATGAGATTTTCAGAACTTGCATTTAAATCCTCAGCTTTTGGTATAGTAAGTAAATGAGGAAATATAGTTGGTTGGTCAAGAGAAAAACTATATTTAAACGTTATTATTTCATCACATTCTTTACATTGAAAAGTAAATCCATCATAAACTTTTTTATTTTCTTTAAGATATCCAATTATGTCATTATTCCCCACAGTTTTAAAATCTACAGTGCACCCGTTTTCTAAAAGAAATTTTGTTGCTCGAAAACCGGAGCCATAAATTTCAATCGAAATATCATCATAATCGATTTCTCGATAAGTTCCACCAATAACTTTTATCATATTATTTTCTTGTTATTTGCACACGACATGCAGGTGAATTTATGATTAATATTTCTGCTATGTATAATGATCCATTTTTAATGCAGTCAATTATATCTGGGGTATTTAGATGAAGAATTGCTCCAAGTATTTCTCCATCTCCGTCTTCCAATAATAAAGATTCATTTTTCCCAAGCACAACATCTAAAATATCGGCTATTTTACGCTTCTCAAGTACTTTGATATTTACAGAAGAAACAGTAGTTATAATAATACTTGTATAACAATCAAATTTAGTTCTTTGTGGTGGTTGATATCCACCTCCTCCCGATCCACTCATAAGTTTTTTTTTAATTAATTTTATATCATTTTTTTTAATAGAATTTTCGTAATTAACAAACATCGCCTTTATTTCAAATTAACCACCAAGTAAAAACACCTGATTTTGTTTGAAATAATTTTTATTAAAAATAAACTCCTTCACTTCAACAATTTTACGGAAATCCATAAAAGCCAATTAAAAACCTGAAATACCTAGCCCTGATAGAAGTGAAAATCCTTTGTGAAGCTTTAGCGAAACAAAAGATTGTAACGTCCCGAGGATTCGGAAGCAGGAAAAAGCTCCAAAAAACAACCACAATTCCAACAAAAATCAGTCGTAAAAAACTCAAAACATCAATACTAGAATTTTAAACAAAAATTTCGTAATTTTGCACTCCAATAAAAGGAATTAGAAAATGTTAGATAGACTTCAAATAGTAAAACAACGTTTTGACGAGATTTCAGATTTGATTATCCAGCCGGATGTTATTTCTGATCAAAAACGTTATGTGCAATTGAATCAAGAGTACAAAAACCTGAAAGCATTGGCTGAAAAGCGCGATGAATATGTGCTTTTGATGGCTAATATAGATGAGGCAAACGAAATTATTGCTGACGGAAGTGATGCAGATATGACCGAAATGGCCAAAATGCAACTAGATGAAGCAAAAGACAGATTGCCGGAACTTGAGGAAGAAATCAAGTTTATGTTGATCCCTAAAGATCCTGAAGATGCTAAAAACGTTATGGTCGAGATTCGTGCCGGAACGGGTGGGGATGAAGCGAGTATTTTTGCAGGAGATTTATTTAGAATGTATACCAAGTATTGCGAAAATCAGGGTTGGAGAACTTCTGTAGTAGATATGAACGAAGGAACTTCAGGAGGTTTCAAAGAGGTAATTTTTGAAGTATCGGGAGAGGACGTTTACGGAACTTTGAAGTTTGAAGCTGGTGTACACCGTGTACAACGTGTTCCTCAGACAGAAACGCAAGGTCGTGTGCATACATCTGCAGCTACTGTAATGGTTTTACCGGAAGCAGAAGAGTTTGATGTACAAATTGATATGAATGATGTTCGTGTTGATTTTTTCTGTTCATCAGGACCTGGAGGACAATCTGTAAATACAACGAAATCTGCGGTACGTTTAACGCACATTCCTACGGGATTAGTGGCGCAATGTCAGGATCAGAAATCACAGCATAAAAATAAAGATAAAGCGTTGAACGTTTTACGTTCTCGTTTATACGAACAAGAATTGGCTAAAAAAGAAGCCGAAGATGCTACAAAGCGTACTTCTCAGGTTAGTTCTGGAGACAGATCTGCTAAGATTCGTACTTACAACTACGCACAAGGTCGTGTAACAGATCACAGAGTTGGTTTGACACTTTACGATTTAGGAAATATCATGAATGGTGACATTCAGAAAATCGTTGCCGAGCTTCAATTGGTAAATAATATGGAGAAATTGAAAGAAGCTTCGGAGGTATTCTAAAAATAGGTATAAAGGCACAGAGTTACAGAGGAGCAAAGGCTTCTGATATCTATAAAAAAAATCCTGTTTCGCAATTAGTGAAACAGGATTTTTTTATTTGTTCAGTTGAGATTAAATCTTATTTAGGCTTGCCAGCAAAATTCTTTGTTTCTTAACAAAAAGAAAAAGAGACTGTCTCATATATGAAACAGTCTCTTTTTTTGGTTCAGGCTATGTCTTATTTTAGGTTTGCAAAGAAACCTTTGCGCCTTTGTTACTTAGCACCTCAGAACCTTAGATATAGTGACGGATATTAACCCTTTAACCGTTTGTTTATAAAACGTATAAAGCAAGTTAGATACCTAGAAATACTCTCGAAAATTCGAAACATTTATATAGATTCGAGTAAACGTATACACCATTTTTTAATACTATTTCGCTTAACTTTTCCATAATACATAAATTTATGTTAGACAATTACTCTCTTGATGATTCTTTTTGTGATGATTCCTCATTTGAGGATTCATTATGATGTGGTTTTGAAACTAAATTAGTCACGACAAGTTGTAATAAAGAACCGGCAATGCCTTTGAACATATTGGTACTTTTACCTACTACAAATCTTTTAGCAAGATATCCAATTCCTATACTTAATGCAGATTGTGCTATATTGCTTTTAAAACCTACAGTTTCGTTAATTTCCTCAACTGTATTCCTGATTAGATTAAGAGGTTTTAAATTCTCTTTAATATCATCTATTTCGTCTTTTATAGCGCACCATTCTGCGTCCTGTCGGGCTTCTAATTGTTGAATCGTCTGATTTAATCCATCAATAGTATAAAGAGTTTCCATAACAATCTTTTTTAGTTATTAATTATTTAAATCAGTTTTAATATCTTTTTTAGTTTCTTTAAGTATACTGGAAATTATCATGTTTCCAATAGGTGTTTTAATGATCTTATGTTGCAGTGTATGCATTAGAACGGCAACTATAAGGTAAAAAAGCGCTACGATAAAAAATCCGTAATAATACTCCCCAAGTACTTTACCAAGCCATAAACTAATCCCTATATTCAGGAACAGGGTAAAAAATGCAACAACAGCCCCAACTGCTATTCTTGATGTTAGTGTCGATAAAACATCGGCTACAGCTGATACCGTTTTAAGCTTAAGTAATTCTAAACTTGTTTTGGTATAGTTTTCTGCTTTTTCATAAAGATTTAAGTCCTCGTTTGTTGTTGCATTTGATTCCATGATATAGGGTATTTATGGTTTAAAAATTTCACTTTTTAGTAGTTCGTTTTTACACTTTTTGCTTCGTCTTTGATAGAATTGAAGTCTTCTTTTGCTTGATTGAATTTTGCTTTTCCTTCTTCGATAATATCTTTACTGTTTGAAGTAATAGTACTTACGATACCATCAAATTTTGATTTTGCTTTATCTCCGTAATCTTTTGATTTATCTGAGATTTTTTTTCTTGTGTTTGACCCTTTGTCCGGTGCGAATAATACACCTAAAAATGCTCCTGCAGCTGCAGCTCCTAAAATTCCTAAAATTGTGTTACTTGCTTTCATAATATTTGATTTAGTGATTAATATAATTATTGTTAAAATGTTTGATTTTTAAACTTCTCGACCTTTAATAAGTCTGAATAGAATTGCGATAATGGCGATTACTAATAATATGTGGATGATACTTCCTAAGCTGTAAACAAAGAAGCCTAAAGCCCAAAGGATAACCAATATTACTGCGATTGTATATAATAAATTTGACATGGTTTTTATTATTAAGGGTTAATTAATTGTTTTTTTTCTAGTTTAACTTATACGAAACGTATAAAGTCAAATTGCTGTTTTTTGCATCTCCCAAAGTATTGAAAGAGTTTCCTAATGCATCAGTTCTGTCTTTACCAACTTTTGTAAGACCGTAGTTGTAACGTAAACCAACACTAATTGGATTAAAATCTACTCCAACACCAGCAGCGATACCGGCATCAAACTTGTTTAAATCGTCTGTGTCTACATCCTCTTCAAATTCAACATCTCCAGTTCCTTTTACTTTAGAATTTACTAAGTATGAAGCGTAACCACCGGCTTGAACGTTAAAGTTTTTAGTGATATTAACTCTTACTAATAAAGGAACTTCGATATAGTTTAATTTAAATTTTGCTTCTCCTGACGCAAAAGCGTTGTCATATTTTAATTCTGCACCTTTTGTAGTGTACAAAATCTCTGGTTGAATTGCTACAAAGTCTGAGATAGGCAATGTTGCATAAAGACCGGCGTTAAAACCGTATAAGATATTGTTGTCATCAGCATCTCCGTTATATAAGTTAGACATGTTGAATCCTCCCTTTACACCAAACTCCGTAGTTACATTAGTGTCCTGAGCGTGTAGCATTCCAAATGAAGCTGTTAAAAAAAGTGTTAAGGCGCATAAAAAATTTGATTGCATTTTCATAGTTAAATAATTTAGTTAATAAAATAATATATAGGCATTTAGTTAATCTCATTTTTGATCCTTTGCATTTCACGAAGGATTTGATATTGTTCAGGTAAATATTGCAGCACTAATTTTAATATTGTTTTGTCGTTTGTCTGTTTCGAAATCGATTCCAGCAATCCTATTTGCTCTTGTAAAGATTCTGTTATAGACTCCAGATATGTTTTATTAAAATCTGCGCTCGTTGCATCAATCAAATCGTATAAATCCCGTTTATGTGTTGCATTTATTTCAGTAATAATAATGAGCTTTTTATTGGCCATTTTTGATACTTCCTGCAACAATTGATTTTGATTGCTTTCTATTTTTTTACTCAACTCCTGTATCGTAAAATCTGAACTTTTTTGTTGTGCAATTTGACTTTTAGAAATAATTGATTTACTCACATTTGCTGTCGCAATAAAAAAAAAGGCTTCTATTTCTTCTTTCTCCGTTTTAGTAAAAGTTTCATTTTTTAGTGAATTTTCTATCGGATTATTTTTCTTGCATGATGACATGCAAATTATCATTATCAATAAAAAAATTAGTCTAAAATTTGTCGCTTTTAATTGTGACGCTGCTTTCATTATTAGTTCCTAAAGTATTACATTACAAAGATGCTAACGAAACAAACATTTTACTTTACAGCATAAAAAAGAAACTTTATATAATTCCCATAATCCAAATTTTTACACGTTTTATCCTTTATTTTCAGGTATTTATTATTTTAAAATTAGCGCATAAAAAAAACCATCAGCCGCAACTGATGGTTTCTTTTTATGTTTGGGTATAATTAAAGGGATTTTATTTTCTTACAGATTTAGTCTTAGTTTTTAGTCTCGGTTTGCAGTCTCAGTTTACAGTTTTCAGTCTCAGTATTCAGTCTCAGTATTCAGTCTCGGTTTACAGTCTCAGTTTCAGTCTCGGTTTACAGTCTCAGTTTGCAAGTCTCAGTTTCGGTTTTACTGTAAACTGCGACTGAATACTGAATACTATAAACTAGTCTACTCCGGCAGGAAAACGGTAAAAACAGAACCTTTACCAGGAATACTGTCGGCAATAATATGACCTTTATGATTGTCTACTATTTTTTTGCAAATTGCAAGACCAATTCCCGTTCCCGGATAATCTGTTTTTGAATGCAAACGCTGAAATAAAACAAATATCGTTTCCTTAAACTGAGGGTCAAATCCCATTCCGTTATCTGTAAAAGTAATTTTGTAGAACTTTTTTATATTAGGTTCTAATAAATCAGGAAAATCACTTGAATTTACTTTTTCGCTTTCAATCTTAATTTCAGGAACTGAATTTTGTCTTCCGTATTTTAAAGAATTACCAATAAGGTTTATAAAAAGCTGTTCGATTTGATAGGGAATAACCGCCAGTTTAGGCAATTTAGAAACCGTAATAACAGCCTTCTTTTCTTCTATGATTTCAGCCAACTCAGATTCTGCGTTTTCAAGCAGTTCGTTTAAGCTTAATTTTATAAATTCTTTTTTGGTAGTATTTGTTCTTGAGAATAAAAGTAAGTCGTCTATTAATACACGCATTCTTTTAGCCGAAACTTCGATTTTAGAAATGTAATCTTTTGCACTGTCAGATAAAACAGCTTTATCAGCATCTGAAACTCTCGAAATAAAAGTCTGGATTTTTCTTAATGGTTCCTGTAAATCGTGACTTGCAACATGATTGAAAGAAGCCAGTTCTTTATTGCTTTTTTCAAGTTCTCTATTACGCTCCTGAAGTTCTATGTTTAATAAATGCTCATCGGTAATATCAAAATTAATACCCAGTAAAATTTTACTTCCCTGTTGGTCTGTCAGCAGTTTTCCGGTAGATTTAAAATAGCGAATCTCATAATCCGGTCTTGTAATTTTATAGTAAACAAAAGGCAGTTGTTTTTTGTCGACAATACCTTCCATGGATTTTGCAACTTTTGCTTTATCATCAGAATGAACAAATTCCAGAAAAGTTTCTTTTTCAGGAACAAATGCATTTGGTTCAAAACCCAGTAAACGAAACTGATTGTCTGAGTAATCTATTTTATTAGAATCCAGGTCCCATTGCCAGGTGCTGAATTTACCAATACTTTCAGATTCAGCCATAAGACCGCTTGAAATTAGAAGTTTTTTATTGTAAATCTTCAAACGTTCAAAATCACGGCTAATTTGTCTGTATGCCAATAAAATAAAAGTTAAGGCAACCAGAAATAACGAAATAGAAAATAGTGGGCTTAAGGAGATTTCTGCGGCATAAATTTTAAGTCTTTTTGCCAGATAGTTTTTCTCGATGTCATTCATTTCATCAACCTGAAAACGAATGTTTTCCATCAGGATTCGGCCTCCAAACATATGATTGTCGAGTTTTCGTTTATCATATGTTTTTGGGTCGCTGTATTTTAGACAATTTTCAAAAGAAACAAACCGCTGGATAATTAGTTTGAATAACTTTTGAAGATTTTTTTGCTGTCTTGGATTATCGGCAGTCAACTTCTTTAAAGTAATAAAGGAAGTATTTACCTTATCACGCGAATAAATATAAGGAGTTAAAAATCGGGCATTACGAGTAATTATATAACCTCGTTGTCCGGTTTCGGCATCCTTAATCGCCGACATTAATCGCTCTAATTGAATGTTTATTTCATACGTATGCATTACCACTTTACTGGATTCGTCTAAATCCCTGTTGTGTTTGTAAGCAATAGAAGAAAGAAATAACAGAATGAAAACCGCGATTACAAATATAACTCTCAAAGAGTTTGAAGAATTAAAATTTGGGATCCATTTCATTGGTATGCATTATTATTTTAATCGTAGCAAGAAGTTATCACGGTTTAAACCTGAAGTATGATAATGCCAGTTTACTGTTACGACTTCATTTATTATTTTTTTAAGCGTATTAAAATCGCTTGGTTTTTTTATATAAATATTGGCTCCCTGAATAAAAGTATCTTCAATATCTTCTTCTGATGATGAAGTAGAGTAGATAGCAATAATAATATTTTTAAGATGTTCTGTTTTTTTAATTTCGATCAAACATTCTTTACCTGTTTTTTTAGGCATGTTCAAATCCAGGAACAAGATATCCGGCAATTTAGTTTCAGGATCCATTAAATGATCCATTAATTGCATTCCGTCATGAACAAAATCTACTTTAGTCTGAATTTTTATTTCTTCAAAAGCATCCTTAAAAAAAAGACGATCATCTTCATCATCATCAGCCAATAAAATGTATAATGCGTTTTTTTGCATTTTAGTATGGTATTTGGGTTTTTATTTTAAATTTTCTCTACGTTTCTTAATTATTCTCTGAAATGCTGACGGCGTAATTCCTGTCGTATTCTTAAACTGCGTACTCAAATGGGCAACACTAGAGTAGTTAAGTAAAAAAGCAATTTCGGTCAAACTCATTTCATTAATAATAATTAATTGTTTCGCTCTTTCAATTTTCTGTAAAATGATAAAATTCTCAATAGAAGAATATGTAACTTCTGAGAAAACATTTGACAAGTAGCCGTAACTGTGGTTTAATTTCTCAGCTAAAAACACAGAACTCTTATAATTATTGCTGTCTTCCATGAAAACAAGCTCAATTATAGCATCTTTTATTTTTTGTACTAATACACTTTTTTGGTTTTCGACAACCTCAAAGCCACACGGCAGCAAATTATTTTTTAAAGCTTCGAGCGCATCCGCATCAAGATTATCCGCAATTTCGATTTCACCAAATCCCAGAGTTGTAAAATTTACATTTTGTTGTTCCAGGTTTTGTTTCAAAAAAAGCGAGCAAATGGTGTTTATGTCGAACTTTATAAATAGTTTCATTTTATAGAAATTTGGTTAAAGATAATTAATTTATTTTTGGTTATAGAGTTTAATGCTTGTTAGCTATATAGAACATTAATGAATTTAAATAAAAGTCTCAAAAAAATACCGTCTAATATGTTTTACTAGACGGTATTTTTGATTGATTTAGAACATGTTACAAGTCAGCAATGATTTTGCGAACCTCGTCTTTTGTTTTTCCTAATTTTTGTTGAAGTTTTCCGTACATTTCGTCTTCTTTACCTTCATCATATAATAAATCGTCATCAGTTAAATCTGCATATTGTTGTTTCAATTTACCTTTTAACTCATTCCAGTTTCCTTTTATCTCTGTAGTATTCATGATATTATTTTTAAGTATTAATAGTCATGTAAAATTCTGAATTAAGGCTTAGGTTTGTGTTACATTTATTTCGCAAACCGTTTCATAATTCACATTTCACTATTAATTAAACCTGATAACGGCGTAAAACCCAAGCCATTTTTTCGTGCTGTTGCAATAAGCCTGTTACAAAATCTGCCGATCCTATATCATTGCTATCTTCTTCAAAAGCAGGGATATAATCTCTAAATTCTGTCACCAGTTGCTCGTGGTTTTCTAAAAGTTCCTCAAGCATGTGTTTTTGCGAAGCATATTCTTTTGGAGATTCCTTTAGAGTCGAATTATCGATAAACTCCTTCATTGTTCCAATTGTTTTTTCTCCAAGCTGACTAATACGTTCTGCAACTTCATCAATATTAGCTTCTAAAATTCGGTATTGGTCTTCAAACAATTTATGCAGTTCCATAAAACTATTTCCGGAAATGTTCCAGTGAAATTTTCTTGTTTTTACATACAAAGTCATTTCATTAGATAAGATTGTGGCTAATATAGTGGCACTTTTTTTTAGATTTTTTGGCGTTATTCCGATATGTGGGGTCATAATTGTTTGATTTATTGTTCGTTACCAAAAATATAAAAGTGGCTTTCCATTTTTCTTACATAATTTATTGTAGATGTTACATGAATTCAATGTTAGCGTAACATAATTCTGATTCTAAAAGTGTAGTTTTGCCCCCGAATTTATCTTAAAACCAAATATTAATGAAAAAAACTTTACTCAGTTTATTACTTATCGCAATTACATTTTCGGCCAAAGCCCAATCTTATATGGGATATACTCATGATAATTATGCAGGAGTTCAAAGTGTACTTTTTAATCCGGCTTCTATTGCCGATTCTCGTTTTAAAACCGATATTAATCTATTCTCGATCAGCGGTTCAGTAGGAAACGATTTATATGGTGTTAATGTTTTTGATACCTATAAAAAAGGATATGATTTTGACAGTCAGTCTATCATGACACCCAAAAACGCTAACAATGCTATCGTGAATTTTGATATCATGGGACCATCTTTTATGTTTAATATTGCTCCTAAACATACTATTGCTGTTTTTACAAGAGCAAGGTCTGTTACTAATCTTAGAAACATAAATGGTAGCCTTGTAGATCAGGTTAAAGAAGGTCTTGATAAAGCAAATGATTTTAACTTTAATGCAGGAAATGCAAATGGCGCGTCGAATACATGGGCAGAACTTGGACTTTCGTATGCAGCTGTTTTATACCAAAAAGACCAACATTTTCTTAAAGGAGGTTTAACGGCAAAATACCTGCAAGGTGGTGTAAACGGATATATTAAAGGAAATGATGTTAATGTTAAATACAACGAAAACACCATAAATCCGGATAAAGGAACACTAACCTCAAACGGACAAATTACTGTAGGAACAAGCCAGGATTTTGAAGAAAATGAAGATTATGAATTTGACTCAGCTTCAAGAGGATTTGGTTTTGATTTTGGATTAGTGTACGAATGGAGACCTGATTATGATCAATATGATTTAAGCAAGGCAAAACCAGCTGATAATAATTTTAGAGATTTAAATAAATACAAATTACGTTTTGGTTTATCGGTTACTGATATTGGATCAATCAATTACAAAAACTCAAGACAGGATGTTTATAATGTAAACGGAACTATTACTCAGGAAATGATCAATGATGCTGATAATTTCTATGATTTCCTTGATGAACATTATACAAAAACATCTTCGACAAAAGGAATGAAAACGAATTTACCTACGGCACTTCACGCTGATGTAGATTGGAATATGTACAGAAAATTCTATTTGAATCTTAACGGAGATATCAATATGGTTTCTGCAAACAAACTAAACGGTTACGGAATCGCTGATCGTGTAACATTGACGCCTCGTTACGAAACAAGATGGTTTAGTTTCTATGTGCCAATGACATACATGGAATATAGCGGAGTTCAGGTTGGTTCTGGATTAAGAGTTGGAGCTTTCTTTATTGGTTCTGGTTCTATCCTGACAAATTTAGTTTCGAAAGAATCAAAAGCAGCTGATTTTCATCTTGGGATAAAAATTCCGGTTTACGAAAAGAAATTCAAAGATACAGACGAAGACGGCGTTATCGATAAAGAAGATGCTTGTAGAAAAGTAGCTGGTCCGGCAGAAAACAAAGGTTGTCCATGGCCGGATACAGATAAAGACGGAGTTTTTGATAAAGATGACACTTGTCCTGATGTTGCGGGTCCTGTAGAAAATAAAGGATGTCCTTGGAAAGATTCTGACGGAGATACACTGTTAGATAATGTAGATGCTTGTCCTGCAATTGCTGGTCCGGTAGAAAACAAAGGTTGTCCATGGCCGGATACAGACGGAGACGGAGTTCTTGATAAAGACGATGCGTGCCCAACTGTTGCAGGTTTAGTAGAAAATAAAGGTTGTCCGGTTTTAGATGCTGACAAAGACGGAGTTCCGGATAATGTTGACGAATGTCCGCTAATTGCTGGTCCGGCAGAAAATAAAGGATGCCCTAAAGTAACTAAAGCAACTTTAGAAAAATTAAAAGTAGAAGCTAAATCTATCTTTTTCGTAACCGGAAAAGCAACATTAAGCGATGCTAAAAAAGGAGTAACTTCAGGAAGACTAGATGCTATTAAAGAAATCCTGAAAAATTATCCAAATGCTAAATTTGCAATCAACGGACATACAGATAATGTTGGAAATGCAAAAGCAAACCAAAAATTATCTGAAGCCAGAGCAAAAGTTGTTATGGATGCTTTAATCGCAAAAGGAATAAATCCTGAGAATTTATCTTCACAAGGATTTGGTTCTGCAAAACCGGTTGCAACTAATAAAACTGCTGCAGGAAGAGCAGAAAACAGAAGAACAGAAATTGTTTACTTAGGTAATTTATAAGCCTAAACAGAATATAAAACTAAAAAGCCATTCGTAATTGAATGGCTTTTTTTATTTTTGCGTACTTCTAAAAAAGAATTACTACCGATGTATTAGAAGAATTAAAAAATCACGAATGACAACACAACAACTACACGAACAAATCCTTTCGAAAAAATCATTTTTATGCGTTGGATTAGATCCCGATCTAACCAAAATTCCACCTCATTTATTAGAAACCGAAGATCCTATTTTCGAATTTAATAAAGCCATAATCGATGCGACACACGATCTTGCAGTAGGTTACAAGCCTAATACCGCTTTTTTTGAGGCATACGGAATAAAAGGATGGATGTCTTTGCAAAAAACGATCAACTATATCAACGAGAATTTCCCTGAGATTTTTACCATTGCAGATGCAAAACGCGGTGATATAGGCAATACTTCGAGCATGTATGCGAAAGCTTTTTTTGAAGATTTGAATTTTGATAGTGTAACCGTTGCGCCTTATATGGGAAAAGATTCGGTAGAACCGTTTTTAGCTTTCGAAAATAAACATACTATAATGTTAGCTTTGACTTCAAACGAAGGTGCTTTTGATTTTCAGACATTAACAACAAACGGAAAAGAATTATACAAACAAGTTCTGGAAACCTCTAAAACTTGGAAAAACAGCCATAATCTAATGTATGTGGTTGGTGCAACAAAAGCAGAATATTTTGCTGATATCAGAAAAATTGTTCCGGATAGTTTTTTATTAGTTCCTGGAATTGGCGCTCAGGGCGGAAGTCTGTCTGAAGTTTGCAAATACGGAATGAATGATAAAGTGGGTTTATTAGTAAACTCTGCAAGAGCAATTATCTATGCCTCAAAAGGAACTGATTTCGCAGAAAAGGCGAGGGAAGAAGCTTTGAAAGTACAACAGGAAATGGAAGAGATTCTGGCTAATAAATAAAGTTTACAGTCTCATTACTTTACTTTGAACATAGTTTTACCGCAAAGTTCGCTAAGTTTTTTCGCAAAGATTTTTTAATCGATATCTAATAAGTAGTCAAAGTTCACAAAATTTTACGAATAGCTTTGCGAAAACTTTGTGTCCTTTGCGAAAAAACTTAGCGAACTTTGCGGTAAAATCAGCACAAAGCTTAGCGAACTTTGCGAAAAAACTTTGCGCTCTTTGCGGTAAAATCAACACAATCAAACAACCTGAAACCTGAAACAAAAAAATGAAACAATTCTCAGATCAACTCGGCACTTTACATTCTTTTGAGACGACTCCTAAACGTATTATTTCGTTGGTGCCTTCTCAAACCGAATTGCTTTATGATCTGGGATTAGAAGATAAAATTATCGGAATCACTAAGTTTTGTGTACATCCGTATCATTTTAAATCAACTAAAAAAATGGTTGGCGGAACTAAGAAAATTCATTTTGAAAAAATAAAACTGCTTCAGCCGGATATTATCATTTGTAATAAAGAAGAAAACACACCAGAAATTGTCGAACAATTAAGTGTCATTTGTCCGGTTTGGGTAACGAATATTGTTACAATAGAAGATAATTTTCAGATGATTTCAGATTTTGGTCAGCTTTTTAATTGCAGAACCGAATCGCAAAAATGGAATAACAAATTGGCTTTCGCTTTAAGCGATTTCAAAAAATATATGGCAGATATTCCTGTAAAGAAAGCGGCATATTTTATCTGGAAAAATCCATTTATGGTCGCTGGAAATGATACTTATATAAATGAATTATTAAAATTAAATCATTTCTCGAATATCTACCAGGACAAAGGACGTTATCCCGAAGTCGAAATAAAAAAAATGCGTATCGAAGGCGATCCTGATATTGTCTTTCTTTCATCAGAACCTTATCCTTTTAAGGAAGAAGACGCTTTTGAAATAGGACGTTTTACGCATCACGCCAAAACGATCTTTGTTGACGGCGAAATGTTCTCCTGGCACGGGAGCAGATTACTTAAAGCATTTAGTTACTTTAAAATACTGCACGAACGATTAAAGGATTAATTAAAAGAACTTCTAAATTCTAAAGGCGAAAAATTGGTTTTACTTTTAAATAATTTATTAAACGATTGCGGATATTCAAAGCCCAATTGATAAGCCGTTTCACTAACACTTAATGAAGTAGTCGATAGTAATTCTTTTGCTTTTTCAATGATTTTATTATGAATGTGATGCTGTGTACTTTGTCCCGTTAAAGAACGAAGCATATCACTTAGATAATTAGCAGAAACGTTCAACTCATCCGAAATATATGCTACTGTAGGCAATCCGAATTGTTGCACTTTATCACCTTCAAAATAATCAGACAACAACGTTTCTAACTTAGTTAAAAGCGTATGATTGGCACTTTTTCTCGTTAGAAACTGTCGGTTATAAAACCTGTTACAATAATTAAGCAGCAATTCTATATGCGAAATCATTACATCCTGACTAAAAGCATCAATTGATGAAAGATATTCTTGTTCAATATTTTTCATGATTCCCGTAATCATAATTTCTTCTTTGTCAGAAAGATGCAGCGCTTCATTAACAGAGTAAGCAAAATAACCAAAATCTTTGATGTTTTTGGCTAAAGCATAATTCTGGATAAAATCAGGATGTATGACCAACATTGCACCATAAACTGCAGAATCAACAGAGACTTCTGTAGATATTACTTGTCCGGGCGACATAAAAGTCATGACACCTTCATCAAAGTCATAATAATTTTGTCCATATTTCATTTTTCCTGTAAAACCTTTCTTGATACAAACCGTATAAAAATCGTAGACAACACTTTTTAGATTGTCATCAAAATGGCACGTTATATTGCTTAAATCTACAAAACTTACTAACGGATGTTCCGGTTTTGGAATTTTTAATAAAGCATGTAATTCAGAAACAGAGTGAATGGTATAAGGAGTTTGGGCTTCTTTTTTCATGATAAAATATATAGAATATTTAAGAAATATATAAACAGCAAAGCTTTCGTAAAGATAACTTTTCTTTTAATTGTTCTTTGCAATAATCTTCGACTTCGCTCAGGAGATTATTATTTTCAGACTGAGCGAAGCCAAAGAATTTTATTGATCAATACCCGCCATGTTCGCCACATCATATCTTGCACCGGTAATGGTTCCAAGCGGAATAATTTTTTCTAAACGATTCATTTCATCAGTTGATAAAACCATTTGGGCAGCAGCAATGTTTTGTTCTACATATTTTACACGTTTCGTTCCCGGAATCGATAAAATATTTTTTGAAGCAATCCATGACAGCGCTAATTGCGAAGCTGTAATTTGCTTTTCATTTGCTAATTTCGTGATTTCATTTACCAGTTCAATATTTTTCTGAAATTGCTCTCCCTGAAAACGTGGAATTGCTTTTCTGAAATCATTTTCAGGAAAATCATCAGGACTTTTAATATCTCCGGAAATAAAACCTCTTCCTAGCGGAGAATAAGCCACAAATCCAATTTCTAATTCGTTCAGCGTATCTAAAATACCAGCTTCTTCAACACTTCTTTCAAACAAAGAATATTCGGTTTGAACAGCAGTCAAAGGATGAATTTTGTGTGCTTTTCGAATCGTGTCTGATGAAACTTCGGATAGTCCGATATAACCCACTTTTCCTTCTTTTACCAATTCTGACATTGCAGCAACAGTTTCTTCAATTGGTGTATTAGGATCAAGTCTGTGTAGATAATATAAATCGATATAATCTGTACCTAAATTTTTCAGGGAACGTTCTACAGCTTTTTTTACATACTCTTTTTTACCGTTAAACTGCCACGTAAGTTGCTCATTGTCGTCTATTTCATAACCAAACTTAGTTGCAATACTATAGGCGTTTCTATTGCCTTTTATTGCTTTTGCAATTAATCTTTCGTTGTGTAATGGACCGTACAGATCAGCCGTGTCTAAAAAGTTTCCTCCCAATTCAAGCGAACAGTGAATGGTTGCAATTGCTTCTTTTTCATCTGCTTTGCCATAAATATCCATTCCCGCAATTTGGGTCATTCCCATGCATCCCAAACCAATGTTAGGTACAATAAGTCCTTGATTTCCTAATTTAATTTTTTTTATAGCACTCATAATTTCTGTTTTAAATAGTTGTTTGAAAATTATAAAGCAAAGATCCGTGAGTATTCCTTTTATAAAGTATCTAAATCTCGTGTAGTTGTATCCAAAATGAGGAAAGGGGTTTCAGGTTTTCTTTGTTTCAGGTTATGGATTGTGTTGATTTTACCGCAAAGAGCGCAAAGTTTTTTCGCTAAGGACACAAAGGTTATATTCTATGCTTAAAGTTATTTTATATAGAAAAAGTTCACAAAGTTATACTATGGCTTATGCCAAAGCTTTCTAAACTTTGATCAAACATAATTTAAAAAACTTTGCGAAACTCTGCGAAAAAACTTTGCGAACTTTGCGGTAAAAATATGCTCATAGTAAAGCAACTTAAAAGCTAGAAAAACCTGAAACAAAATTTAAGATGTATACTGTACTTGTGCCCAAAGCTTTGTGAACTTTGATTACTTTCAACGATAAATTAAAATCTTAGCGAAACTTTGCGAAAAAACTTTGTGAACTTTGCGGTAAAATTATGCTCAAAGTAAAGCAACCTGAAACCTGAAACAAAAGAAAACCTGAAACAAAAACTTAATATAAAAAAGAATGCCGGCATCTCGAAGACGCCGGCATCATTTAACTAACCAAAACCAAAATAATAAATAACCAGTTTATTACACTACAAAGATCCAATATATATGAATGTTTTGCTGTTAAGGTTTTGTTATTACTTTGTTGGACATAAGTTAAGATTTATTAATACTTGTTTCTGAGCTTTCTATAACGTTAAATAACTTTTGGTTATTAAAATATAATAACAATCAATTTTGTTTATGAATATCATAAAGATAAGTTCGTATATTTGATAAAACATTAAAAATCAGCATTATGGATTCAAACAAAAAATTAACAACTGCAACAGGAACTCCCGTTCCGGACAATCAAAATATACAAACTGCTGGACCACGCGGACCAGTTTTATTACAAGATTTTTGGTTTCTGGAAAAAATGGCGCACTTTGATCGTGAGGTAATTCCGGAACGAAGAATGCATGCCAAAGGATCTGGAGCTTACGGGACTTTTACTGTAACTCATGATATTACAAAATATACAAGAGCCGATTTGTTTTCGGAAATTGGTAAAAAAACAGAAATGTTTGTACGCTTTTCAACCGTTGCAGGAGAAAGAGGTGCTGCTGATGCCGAAAGAGATATTCGTGGTTTTGCTATGAAATTTTATACAAATGAAGGAAATTGGGATTTGGTAGGTAATAATACACCTGTTTTCTTTTTTCGTGATCCAATGAAATTTCCTGATTTAAATCACGCAGTAAAACGTGATCCAAGAACCAATTTAAGAAGTGCTGATAACAATTGGGATTTTTGGACTTTATTACCTGAAGCATTACATCAGGTTACAATTGTAATGAGTGATCGTGGAATACCAAGATCTTACAGACAAATGCACGGATTTGGAAGTCATACCTTTAGTTTCCTGAATGCTCAAAACGAAAGATATTATGTGAAATTTCATTTTGTTTCACAACAAGGAATTGAAAATTTATCTGATGAAGAAGCAGCGTTATTAGTTGGTGGAGACAGAGAAAGTCATCAAAGAGATTTATTTGATGCTATTGAAGAAGGAAACTTTCCAAAATGGAAAATGTTTGTTCAAATTATGACCGAAGAACAAGCTGATAATTATCGTTTCCATCCTTTTGATTTGACGAAGGTTTGGTTAAAAGGAGATTTTCCTTTAATTCCGGTTGGAGAATTTGAATTAAATAAAAATCCTGAGAACTATTTTGCCGAAGTTGAACAAGCAGCTTTTAATCCTGCGCATGTACCTCCTGGAATTAGTTTTTCGCCGGATAAAATGTTACAAGCCCGTTTATTCTCTTATGGAGATGCACACAGATACCGTTTAGGAGTAAACAATTATCAAATTCCGGTAAATTCTTCAAGATGTCCTTATAATACATTCCACAGAGATGGAGCAATGCGTGTTGACGGAAATAATGGCGGACGTAAACATTACGAACCAAATAGTTTTGGTGAATGGCAGGAACAACCTGAATTTAAAGAACCACCATTAAAATTGCATGGCGATGCGTATGCACATAATTTTAGAGATGATGATAATGATTATTTCACTCAGCCAGGTTTGTTATTCCGATTATTAACAGATGAGAAAAAACAATTATTATTCAAAAATACTGCAGCACAAGTAGGAGGGGCGCAAAGATTTATTCAGGTGCGTCACATTAGAAACTGTTACAAAGCTGATCCCGCTTATGGAGCAGGAGTAGCAAATGCATTAGGTCTGACAATGGATGAAGTAAATAATTTTTCTGATCCAAGATTGTTGATTGAAGTAAGATAGGTTTTTTTTATAGGTTCAAAGGTTCAGAGCTACAAAGGCTCAAAGGTTTTCCTTTGATTTTAAATACAAAACCCGACAGGTTTCAAAACCTGTCGGGTTTGTTATTTGATATAAATAATAAATTTTCTTTAGTATGAATTTAGAAAAAGAAGCCAGCGAAAACCCATTTAAATCCACACAATCCGTGGCCAAAAAAAGACAAAGCTTAGCGAACTTAGCGTAATCCTTAGCGCCTTTGCGGTTAAAAAAAAATTAGCAGTTAAAACATGCCTAAGAAAAAACCACAGTCTTATTACTGTAAACCATAGTTTTACGTTCTGCGTGTAATTTTATGGCTCGAGCCAAAACAATACGTTCCAAATCTCTTCCTTTCATAATAAAATCATCTACAGAATGTATGTGGGAAACACGCGCAATATCCTGCTCAATAATTGGGCCTTCGTCTAACTCTGCCGTAACATAATGGCTTGTTGCACCAATAATTTTTACACCACGTTTAAAAGCCGAGTGATATGGTTTTGCCCCTGGAAAAGCAGGTAAAAATGAATGGTGAATATTAATGATCTTATTCTCGTAAAGCGCTATCAAATTTGGTGTAATGATTTGCATATAGCGCGCCAGTACAATAAAATTGATGTGATATCTTTTTAATAATTCAATTTGTTTTGCTTCTCCTTCTTCCTTATTGTCTTTTGTAAAAGGCACACAATGAAACGGAATATCAAAACGCTCTGCAATAGATCTTAAATCATTATGGTTACTAATAATTACCGGAATTTCAACATTTAATTCTCCGGCGCTGTAACGTCCTAAAATATCAAATAAGCAATGATCGTATTTAGACACAAACAATGCCATTTTTGGTTTTTGTTCCTGATTGTATAAATCCCAGGACATATCAAAATCAGCAGCAATAGTTTGATCAAAATCAGCTTTCAGACCATCAATAGTAATATTATGATTGGTCAACTCGCATTCTAATCGCATAAAAAATACATTTTGTTCTACATCAACATGTTGGTCTATGTAGGTAATATTTCCTTCTACTTTAGCAATAAAAGTTGTCACTGCTGCGATAATTCCTTTTTGGTCTTTACAGTGAATCAGAATGGTTATTTTTTGCATTTTGGTTTATTGGTTAATCAGTTAATTGGTTAAATTTTTAATCGGTTAAACAATTAACCGATTAAAAATTCAAACCATAAAAGTTATTTTTTATCCTGCATGGCAAAAACTTTTTTCAATAAAGGCGAAGTTCTTGCATTAATATTTGTTCTAATATCTTTTTCTTCAACAGCGATCATTTTAAAAACACCAACCAAAGCCTGATTTGTTGTGTAATCAGTCAAATCAGGATTTACCTTTTTTACTAACGGAATCGTGTTGTATTTATTAATGATATTTTTCCAGACAACATCAGCGCCTACTTTTTCAAAAGAGGTTTTAATCACCGGATTAAATTTTGCGTATAAAGCTGTATTGGTATTGCCTTGCAAATAAGTAGTTGCGGCACTTTCGTTTCCTAACAAAATATTTTTAGCATCTGTAAACGACATGTTTTTTACAGCCGAAACAAATATTGGCGTTGCTTCTTTTACAGCATCTTCGGCAGCACGATTCAAAACCTTGATTCCTTCATCAGCAAGAGACGACATTCCTATTTTACGCAAAGTAGCGTCGACTTTTTGTAATTCAGCCGGCATTAAAATTTTTACAGCTTCATTTTTATAAAAACCATCCACAGCCGTTAGTTTACTTACTTGTTCTGTAATTCCTTTGTTTAGAGCTTCTTTAAGCCCGGCTGCAATATCAACGCCGCCAACTCCAACTCCTGAAAGTTGTGTTGATAATCTTGACAGTTTTTGAGCTAAAGTTTCTTTTACCTGAGCATAAGAGCTTAGAGAAAGGAAAAGAGATAAAATTAAAATCTTTTTCATTAGGTAGGTTTTATATAAGTTTCAAAAA
Organism: Flavobacterium sp. Leaf82; assembly: GCF_001422725.1. Classification (GTDB taxonomy): domain Bacteria; phylum Bacteroidota; class Bacteroidia; order Flavobacteriales; family Flavobacteriaceae; genus Flavobacterium. The sequence continues at coordinate 119,906 of NZ_LMMA01000004.1, forward strand.
TAATACTTATTCAAAAATAAAGCCACAATTTTATTCGGGAGAAGAAGCAATTTGTTTTATAATTAACATTCGACATTAGAATCTCCGTTTTTTGTAGAAAAAGAACGTATTGTAAAAGAATAATGAATTATAATAAAAGCATTATTAATCCAGATTAGTGGTTACTACTTGCCATTTTTTTTGATCCATAAATTCTTCCGTCCAACCAAAATGATTTAAAAATGGAATTAAGTACGGCAGTTCTTCATAAATAGAAGGTTGTCCAATTTCTGTATTTTCATAAGAAGAATACATTGGTTTAAGTATTTCCGGTGCTTTGTTATATAATTCTTTAGCAATATTTATACTTTTACGTGTCAAAACTCCATTTATATATATTTCGATATCATAGAGATCAAAACAATCCGGATGTCCTTTTAGAACAATAACTTCACCGTTATATTGTTTAGAATAATCTGAGTAAAATTTCTCCAATCCAAATGATATGCTATCCATTAAAATGGTTCCAAAAGATTCATTTTGATAAAATATATGGTGCGCGCGAGCTGATATTAATTTAAAAACACATGCATCAAAGTCGTCAAGAAATTTTTTATCTTGTTTTATTTTAATTGTGTTAGTTTCGCTGCTATAACTATCAGCAAGTATTTGTTGCCAATTATCATTATTTGGTAAAATGATATAACGAATATATCCCATTCCGTTATTCCAATTCATCGTGACTTTAGAATGTAATTTTATAATCAATTTTAAGAGGTGAAAATCTTCTGTTAAGGCCAATACATTCTATCATTATAATTATAATACGTTTTACTGGAAATATAAGTGGGTTGAAATTCCCTTATTGGTAGATTATTCTCATCGAATATTTCCACTCTTATAATTTTTTCATTGCTGTCATCTTTTAGATCAATATTTCCTTCGGCAGCATCAATAAGTTTCTTTTTCCTGAGGTATAAATCTGGCTTGTCAATAATAAAGTTGACAGCAGCTTCATTTTTAGATTCTCTTTCCGGAGCTAATTTTCCGTTACTATCAAATGTTTCAATTCTTTGCAGATAATTGTTTTTATAATAAAAAAGCTGATAAGCAATTCCGCCATGCATAATTTCTAGCTTTTTATTATTTAAGCGAAAACGGAGTATTTGCTTTTTTGCATTTGTAAATTCTATCGAACCATTTCCTTTGGCATCAATATTCTTATACAATATTTTGGCAGGTTTCGAAAATTGTTTTATTCTATTGGTAAGGGTTTGATAATTAGCGTTAGATTGTGCTAATACAAATACACTTTGAAGAAAAGTGATGTATAGTAAAAATAATTTTATTTTATTCATAAGTAAATAATGCTGCTTAATTTTTTCAGGATTCGTTCTAATTATAAACACCGTTGATGTTTTTTCTGTCTGTTTGTTTAACTTCATTTTTGCTAAAAGAATAAACAGATTCTTCTATCCAGCTCCATTTTTTCTGTGCATTACTATCGCTGCCAACTGCTGAGTAAATTATTTTGATGGTTGATTCGTTTGTAAGCATTTTTAATGTTACAAAACCATCCTGAATTTTTTGTGAAGATTCGGTTTTATTGCAATATTGTAATCTTTCAAGCACTTTGAGATCGTCTTTGAACCATTTCTTTAGAAATGACAAATGCGTATCAGAGCATTGATAGCCTAAATTTAGTGCAGATAACAATTTGCATTTCAAATTGCTTTTGTCTGCTTTTTTTTCTCCATCCCAATGACATTCACTGCCAACATCAGTTGCAATGTAACCTAAAACCGCTCGTTGTTGCTCTGTTATTGTTTTGATATAATCTTCGTTGAGCTGAAGAGTTCCAGCATTATCCAGCCACAATATTTTTATATAAATATCAGGACTTTCAGTTTTTGCTGATGATGTATTGCTGGAAGGATTTTTTTTAACGGGTGTTTGAGAAAATATTAAAGTCGAAAAACCGAATAAAAATAAAAAGAAAAACAGGCGGATATTCATGATAGAAAATATGAAAATTTGTTACTGATAAAAGTACTATTTCTAAGTTGTTTTTTGCATTTGAGAGCAACAACTTTCAAAAAATATTTAGATTACATTTTTATACTTTTCAATAAAAAAGGCAGAAACCAAGAAGGAATCTGCCTTTTATGTGTACTTATTTTTTGAGTAAATCGATCTCTTCTTTTGTTGCTTTTATAAAAACAGTCATTTCGCTATATTTCCAGACTCCTTTTTTTTCAGCAACAACAAACAAAGTTGCTTTTCCTTTTGGCCCTTTTATCGGAATTTGTAAATTACAATTTCCGCTGTCATTATTGGTTGTATTTATACTGCCAGAAGTCATTCCGTCATCTTCAATAGGAGTTCCTAGTTTTTCAATTACCAATTGGTTATGTTGTGCCTCATTCATGGCGCCTTTGTAAGCATCAGAATTTGTCAGCATAGAAGTAACTCCAAAGAAAATTCCCGCTATAAATAATACAAAAATCAATAAAATGCTCACGCATCCGGTTGGTACAAACCATTTCCAGTTTCTTTCCCACCAACTTTTTCTAACTTCAACGTAATCGTCTTCCATGATTTAAAAAGTAATAATTAAATATTAGAGTTTAAAGATAGAAAAATACTGTTATTCCGGTTGAAAATTATTTTAAAATAAAGGTAGAAAAATACTATTCAGGATGTTTTTAATTATTTGCGCCGGCATAACTATTGGTAAAAAGGCGTCCCTGACCTATTGATATTAAAGTATTGTGAGGATCGCCATAATCATCAGACATAATAGATGCCATTTGTAAATTTTTGATTCCTTTTATTTTACCATTCTGAACATCAAGTTCGCCGGAAAGAATGATTAAGTTTTGAAATTTTGCCTTATAAATAGTGTAATCTATTTCACCATTACTATGCAACAAAATGGAGAATTTGTTTCCTTCTCCAGAAATGAAAGAGCCTTTTCCTTCCCAGGTTTCATTTTTATCTTCATAAGAATAAATGATGAAATTTTTAAAATCAACACTCAAATTCACTGTGTTTTGATTGGATAAAGTAAGAGTAGATGCGCCAAGATTAACGCCTAACATTCCATCACTAAAATTAGACATGGTACATTTAAAAGGATCAATGTTATAGATACCTTCTACATTAGGCGGCGTATTGCCTTTGTGGATTGCAATACCAAGTTGGTCTATTGATTTTTGCATGTTGCTGTCAACATAGTAATCATATAGTTTTTTTTCAGGAGTAGAAGTTTCATTTTCGGCAGAATCGTTAGAAGAACAAGCTGTTGTGCCTAGAATAACACAGAAGATAAATAATTTGAATGCTGTAGTTTTCATATTTAGATCAATTAGAAGTTAAATAAAAAAAGAATTCAGCCCTGTAAAGAGCTAAATTCAATTTGTAAATATATTTTTTGTTAACGTCTAAGTTTGCCAGTAAAAGTTTTTTAAATAATAGATTAAGACAATTATGGCAAGATCATTTTTGAGCAACAGATATGCTGATGAATTATAAGTTTAAATTATTCTTTATTAAATTTAAACGTATTGAAGGCAATACAAATTTGGATTGTATATTGGATTGATTTGTTTTAAGTCTGCCAGTATATTATGCGTATAATCTCTACCGCCAATAGCCAAATAAAACAATGATTTTGAAATGTAAAAAGGACGTAGAGGAAATGAACGCCAGCCATTTGATAAATTCTTTAAAAAGTGTTTAAAGGCGTACTTGAAAATTTTTTCTTCAGGACGAACAAAATAAATAGTAGAACTTTTTAATTTGCTAATAAGATTTGGAAACATTACAAATCTTCCGCCTTGTTGGATTAATATATTTATTTCAAAAAGCGTTAATCCTTCGATATTTTCTGTTTTCATGATAAATTGATGTTTAGAATAATAGTGGTATAATTATTCTGCAAAGATCAAGCTATTCTGACTGTTTTTTAACCTGTAAAAGTTTTAATACTAATAGTTTAGGTTTTTTATTGGTTAGTTTTTATCCATGAAAAAAGCCTTTTATTACTTCAAAAAATAATCTATATTTTGAAGGAATAAAAAGCTAGTATAATGATTTCTTTAAATATTAATTGGAAGAAACAGATTGTGATGTTGATAAAGAATTATTTATTTCACTATCTTTTTCATAAACATCCTGATAGAAACCAACTTCTCCGTTTTCATTTACAAGAGATGTAAAGTAAGTGATATAAATTGGCACTTTTTTAGTTAATTTAAAGCTGTTTTCTGCTTTACCGTCCATAGCTTTATCAATTTTAGCAGGAGTCCATTCCGGATAATCCTGAAGCATTGCAACAGCTAATTCTTTAGCTAGTTTTACATTTATACAACCATGGCTAAATGTTCTTCTTTCAAAATCGAATAACGTTTTAGATGGCGTATCATGCATATAAATGTCATCTGGATTTGGAAACATGAATTTTACTAATCCTAAAGAGTTATCCGGTCCTGGTTTTTGTCTGACCTGACCATTTACTATTTCCATATTTTTTTCGGCTAGATAATTTTTATCAGAAGCGATTTTACCTTTCAACTCATTGTTTACAATGCTTTGTGGCACAGTCCAGTAAGGGCTAAAAACGATTCTGTCAATTTCACTGTTAAAAATAGTTGTTTTAGTTAATGGCGCACCAACAAATACATTCGAAGTCAATTGTATTTTTCCGTTTTTAACATAAACCAATTCAAACGAAGGAACATTTACTAAAACATATTCATCGCTTGCGGCAAGTTGAGACGCAATAGCACGACATCTTTCCATGTTTAGTTTTAAAGTTTCCATTTTATCCGTAAGCGGAATATTCATTTCTTTAATGTGTTCTTCTGCAAGGATATAGTTAGGTTTAAAACCGTTACGAACTTTATATTTCATTACAGCATCCATCAATTCACGATCATAAACATTGCTTTTAGAGTCTTGTTTTAAATCACCTAGCAAATACAATCTTGTTCTTACCTGTGCAATAGTGCTCGAAATGGCGTCTGGGCGTAAATCTTTATAAGGAGTTTCTTCCGGAACAATAGGTTTCCATTTATTAGAACGATCTATTTTTTTATATTTTTTTAGAACGTCTTGTAATTTGTAATATTGGTCATATTCTACTTTTGAATCTACAGTTGTAGAAGCAGTTGCTTCTTCGATCGTGCTGTAATTTAGAAAATCTTTTAGCATATCATCATAAGACATTTTTTTCTTAGCATCTGAATTGCTTTTTTTCGCATACACAATATACAATGAACTTAAAAGCATATCTGCATCTGTTTTAGAAATAGTAGTTTCTGATGAAGTAAAAAGTTCATCGATTTCTTTTTGATACGGAATAATTAAGTCATTTGTTTTTTTTGATTTTTCATATAATACAGAACCAAATTCGTTAATATTATCTTCATCAAACCAAATAGTTCCCACAGGTCTATTTTTGTATAATGACATAACATCAGATTTATATTTTTTTAAATCGGAGAATCTTTTAAAGAAATTATTCGAAATTTCCTCTACATTATCAGAGTCTGAATTGTAGTTAATAGTTGCAACAGTTAAAGTTTTTTTATTAGATATGATGTCGTTTTCTGCTCTGTTAAAAGAAGATACAAAAAAACTTAAACTTAATATTAGGCTAATTTGGTGTAATGTTTTCATTTTTTAAATTTTTACGTTTATTACTTGACGGTAAAAGTTTTTGGGTAAAAATTTGGGGCTTTTCTACTTTGTAAAATTACTTTAGATGTCTGGAAAACAAGTTGTTGTATTTAATTTAAATTTTTCAAGATTTCCATGTTGTTAACATTTCTATAAGACCTATATAAGATAAATACGATGTGTACAGAAGTTGTTACCTCTGTTGATGAAAAAAAAGTTTATTTTATTTGTTAACAAAAAGATATTAGGATGAACAAATATTATAATATTTTGTAAATTGCTCCCTTAAAATTATCATATTCATAAAATGGAACAACAAATACCATATATTCCTAAAAATAAAGTAAGAATTGTTACAGCGGCTTCTCTTTTTGACGGTCATGATGCAGCAATTAATATCATGCGTCGTATTATTCAGTCGACCGGAGTTGAGGTGATTCATTTGGGTCACGATCGTAGTGTCGAAGAAGTGGTTAATACTGCTATTCAGGAAGATGCAAATGCAATCGCCATGACATCATATCAAGGAGGTCATAATGAATACTTTAAATATATGTATGACTTGCTTCATGAAAAAGGAGCGGGACATATCAATATTTTTGGCGGTGGAGGCGGAGTAATCCTGCCTAGCGAAATTGCCGAATTACAGGATTATGGTATTACCAGAATTTATTCTCCGGATGATGGTCGTTCTTTAGGATTACAAGGAATGATCAATGATTTGGTCGAACGCTCAGATTATCCTATTGGTGATAAACTAAACGGAGAAATCGATCATATCGAAAATAAAATTCCAACGGCAATTGCGCGTTTAATTTCGGCAGCAGAGAATTTTCCTGAAATTGCAAAACCTGTTTTTGACCAGATACATATTAATAATACCAATTCTATAATTCCGGTTCTGGGAATTACAGGAACGGGTGGAGCAGGAAAATCATCTTTGGTAGATGAATTGGTTCGTCGTTTTTTAATTGACTTTCCGGAGAAAACAATCGGGTTGGTTTCTGTCGATCCTTCGAAACGTAAAACGGGCGGAGCTTTATTAGGAGACAGAATTAGAATGAATGCCATTAATAATCCTCGTGTTTATATGCGTTCGCTGGCAACACGCCAATCAAATTTGGCATTATCTAAATATGTAGCCGAAGCGATTCAGGTTCTAAAGGCGGCAAAATATGATTTGATTATTCTGGAAACTTCGGGAATCGGACAATCTGATACCGAGATTATGGACCATTCTGATGTATCCTTATATGTAATGACTCCGGAATTTGGTGCAGCAACGCAATTAGAGAAAATCGACATGCTTGATTTTGCTGATTTGGTAGCTTTAAATAAGTTTGACAAAAGAGGCGCACTTGACGCGATTCGTGACGTTAAAAAACAATACCAGCGCAATCATAATCTTTGGGATAAAAATCCGGATGAAATGCCGGTTTTCGGAACCATTGCATCACAGTTTAATGATCCTGGAATGAACACGCTTTATAAAGCGATTATGGATAAAATTGTGGAGAAAACAGCATCCGAATTAAAATCGACTTTCCAGATTACGAAGGAAATGAGCGAGAAAATATTCGTGATTCCGCCACATAGAACCCGTTATTTATCTGAAATTGCAGAAAATAACAGATCGTATGATGAAAGTGCCGTTTCGCAACAAAAAGTAGCGCAAAAATTATACGGAATCTTTAAAACCATAGAATCGGTTTCAGGAAAAGTTCCGCAAATCAATAAAGCAGGAATTGATGATTCGACTGTCATCCTGAGCGAAGTCGAAGGACTTAACGAAAACAGAATCTTTTTGAACCTTTTACTAAATCAGTTTGATAAAGTAAAAATGGACTTAGATCCGTACAATTGGGAAATTATCCTGAATTGGGATGAAAAAGTAGCCAAATACAAAAATCCGGTTTACTCGTTTAAAGTTCGTGATAAAGAAATCAAGATTGCAACACATTCTGAAAGTTTATCGCATTTGCAAATCCCAAAAATTGCTTTGCCTAAATATGAAGCCTGGGGCGATATTTTACGTTGGAATTTACAGGAAAATGTTCCTGGCGAATTTCCGTTTGCTTCAGGATTATATCCGTTTAAGCGTGAAGGCGAAGATCCGTCAAGAATGTTTGCCGGAGAAGGCGGACCGGAAAGAACCAACAAACGTTTTCATTATGTGAGCGCAGGATTGCCGGCAAAACGACTTTCGACCGCTTTTGATAGTGTGACTTTATACGGAAACGACCCAGATATTCGTCCTGATATTTATGGTAAAATTGGTAATGCCGGAGTTTCGATTTGTTGTCTTGATGATGCTAAAAAATTATATTCAGGTTTCGATTTGGTTCATGCATTAACATCTGTAAGTATGACCATAAACGGACCAGCGCCAATGTTGTTGGGCTTTTTTATGAATGCGGCGATCGATCAGCAATGCGAATATTACATTAAAACAAACGAATTAGAAAAAGAAGTTGAAGCTAAAATCAACAAAATATACGCAGCAAAAGGTATCGCAAGACCAATTTATCAAGGCGATTTGCCGGAAGGAAACAACGGTTTAGGTTTAATGCTTTTGGGCGTTACCGGAGATCAGGTTTTGCCTCAGGATGTTTATAATGATATTAAAGCCAAAACTTTATCGCAAGTTCGTGGAACGGTTCAGGCAGATATTTTGAAAGAAGATCAGGCGCAAAACACCTGTATTTTCTCTACCGAATTTGCTTTGCGTTTAATGGGTGACGTTCAGGAATATTTTATTACCAAAAACGTTCGTAATTTCTATTCGGTTTCGATTTCAGGATATCATATTGCAGAGGCTGGAGCGAACCCAATTACGCAATTGGCATTTACGCTTTCTAATGGTTTCACTTACGTGGAATATTACTTAAGCCGCGGAATGAACATTAACGATTTTGGACCAAATTTATCGTTCTTCTTCTCAAACGGAGTAGATCCTGAATATTCGGTTATTGGTCGTGTGGCGCGTAAAATTTGGGCAAAAGCCATGAAAAACAAATACGGAGCAAACGAAAGAGCCCAAATGCTTAAATATCATATTCAGACATCTGGACGTTCTTTACACGCGCAGGAAATTGATTTCAACGATATTAGAACCACTTTGCAGGCATTGTATGCGATTTACGATAACTGTAATTCGCTACACACAAATGCTTACGATGAAGCGATTACAACACCAACCGAAGAATCTGTTCGTAGAGCAATGGCGATTCAGTTGATTATTAATAAAGAATTAGGTTTGGCGAAAAATGAAAACCCAATTCAAGGATCTTTCATTATCGAAGAATTAACAGATTTGGTAGAAGCAGCAGTTCTACAAGAATTTGACCGAATTACAGAACGTGGCGGAGTTCTTGGCGCAATGGAAACAATGTACCAACGCTCTAAAATTCAGGAAGAAAGTTTGTATTACGAAACCCTAAAACACAACGGAGATTTTCCAATTGTGGGTGTAAACACATTCCTGAGTTCAAAAGGTTCTCCAACGGTAATTCCGGCAGAAGTAATTCGTGCCACTGAAGAAGAAAAACAATATCAAATTACAATGCTCGATAACTTACATCAATTTCACGAAGCAAAAGTAAACGAGCATCTTAACAAACTACAAGAAGCCGCGATTAAAAACGAAAATTTATTCGACCATTTAATGGAAGCTACAAAGGTTTGTTCGCTTGGTCAGATTACTTCGGCATTGTTTGAAGTTGGCGGGCAGTATAGAAGGAATATGTAGAATGAATAATTTGCATAAATCAAAACGAATAAAAGTCTAGTGTTTTCATTGCTTTAGTTGTTGATTAGGTTTTAATGAATTTATCGGAATACACTTTTGGTTGACTAATTGTTGACTAAAAGTGTATTTTTTTATTTACATTTGATGTATTACAAAAATTAAAGGATGGCAACTATAAAATATCTTATTCAAAGTAAAAATGAAAATGCAAACATTTACATTCGTTATTCAATAAATAGAGAGTCTGTATGGAAACGTAAAACGGGCTTTACAATTAATCCGAATGATTGGAGTAAAGATAAAGGGCAACCGTTACAGAAAAGCCAAGAATTGAAAGCAATTAAATTTAAACTCGATAAATTGTCAATTTTTATTAATGAAGCATACAATAATTCAATTGATAAAGGGATAATATTTTCTGGTGAATGGTTGCAACATCAGATAGACCTTTTCAATAATAAAGTTGTCGTTGTTGATTTAGATGTTTTAACTAATTCTATAGATGCTTATATTAATTCTGGTGATAATTTAAGTGCGGGTTCAATTAAAAACTTAGAAAATCTTAAAAAGTTTATAATTAAATATGAGATTGATAATTTAAAAGGAAAGCAGGTGCTTATTAGAGATATAGATTTGAATTTTATTGATGTTTTTAAAAAGTACCATAGAGATAAAGGACGTTCAGTAAATTATATTGGTACTTATATTTCAATATTGCGAGCAGTAGTAAATAAGGCATCTATAAATGGAATTCCAACACATCCACAGTTTAAACAAATCAAAGCAATCAAACAAGTCAAAGAGCCAGATGAAATCATCATTTTAACGGAGGATGAGCAACAACTTATTAAAAATGTTAAGTTGGAGCGTGAGGCTTATATTAATGCAAGGAAATGGCTTTTATTAGGGTGCTTAATTGGACAACGTGCTGGTGATTTACTTAATATTACTGAAAAAAACATTAAAGATATTAACGGAATGAAGATTATAGAATTAAAGCAAAAGAAAACTGGTAAGCAGGTTGCGATTCCTTTGATTCCTTCAGCAATCGAAATAATAGAAAGTGGATTACCTTATAAAATAAATTTAGAAAATTTTAATAGCTATTGTAAAGAAGTCTGTAAGGAAGCAAAAATTAATACAATTGTAAAAGGCAAAATGCGTGTAGACGAAAAAAGAACTCTAACTGCTGGAACTTATGAAAAATGGCAAGTGATAAGTTCACATGTTTGCAGAAGGTCATTTGCTACTAACTTTTATGGTCGAATACCAACTTCTATATTAATGAATATAACAGCTCATGGAACTGAAACAATGTTTTTATCTTATATTGGTAAGACAACTTATGATAATGCTTCACAGATGTTAGAATATTTTAATAAATTGGCTCTTTGAAAATAGAAAGAATATAAACACACTTTTAAATGAGTAGCTCACAATTAATAGCATTTTTTAAGGAAAGCAGTAAATTAACTGATTTTGATATTAGAAGAAAAATATATGATTTAACTAATAATTTAGATGTAGAATTATTGTATGATTTGATGAATGAACATGCAGCTTATAATACTTCTTTAGTGCAAAAAATAAAATTAGATAATGGAATAGAAGTTCCTGATATTTATTATACAAGTCATCTTCGTGGAAAGCAAAAGACAGATATAGTTCAAAGAAGGAATAAATATATTGAGACCCATTTGAAAGAAAATGAAGAAACAGATATCGAAGAAGTACAGAATGAGAGAGAGAAAATTTCAAAAATTCTAAATGATTTACTTACTAGGAAAATAAGTGATTTGCCAAAGGATTCAAGACTAAGAAACAATACAATGTATCAAATGTTTTATGAGGAAACAGTTGAAGAAAACCTTGACTTGTATTTGCATAATAATGATGAACTGCAACAAAGTGATGAAATTATTGATTTAAGTGATACTACAAGTACTGCAAAAATAGTTTTTTTAGAAAAGCTTGGAATCATTGAATTTTTAAGAACTAAGCAACCTTTTAATACGTCGGTTAATAGTATGGCAACAGTTCTGAGCGCAATTACAGGAACACAAGCATCAACAATTCAGTCAATGATAAATCCAATGCTACGTGACGATGTAAATGGTAAAAATAATCCGATGAATTCAAAAAAAGCAGTTGATACGGTGGAAATTAAACTTGCTAAAATTGGTTTTAAATTTTAGAGGAAAAAAAATCTCATTGTTTCTTTTTATATAACGTAAGTAATCTCTGTGTTAATTCACGGTCTGAGCTGTAATTCATTTTTCCTTTATTAACTAGTATAATATTGGGAGGTGGAATAATTTCAATTATTTGCATTTCAGAGCTTAAGTACTCTAAGAATTTCCAATTTTCGTTATAATTCCAGTATTCATTGGCAATTCTAAGATTATTTTCTTCATCTTCCCTTTTTAACGCATCTGTTAAAGACATGGGACATGCGATAGGTTTAAGCATTTTGACTTTGTAATAAAAATTATCATTGTTTTGTCCCTTGAAAGCAACACAATTTTCAACACAATCAAAAGCATAAATTGCTTTTTTTCTTTCAGGTGCATTTGCTGGTTTATTAATATCTAAAAACTCATCAATCCAATTTTTGTTTTGATTAGTTGCATTTTGATAATATTCAGTATTTTCAAAATCTTTTGCCTTTATGATTTGACCGACGTGATATTTTTTTGTTGAAACGTGAAATAAATCCATGATTTTTTTAGTTGTATATGTGAAAGTTTGTTTATAGTGATGTTTTTATTAAGTTTTTACTTTTGTTACCAATCTAAAGTTTTTTCGGGTATTTTTTCAACTTTAAATTTCATAATTTCATCAACCTCAATCAAACTTATATATTCAATTTTACCTTCTTGAATTTCTCTTATGAAAGCTGTTTCAAATTCTGCAATTTTACTTTTTAAAACTAATCTTTTAGATTTACCCAATAATTCAGTCATAGATAGCTCTTTATTTAATAAATCTAGGTTAATTATATTTTTAGTTAAAATCACAAAATCTTCATATTTGTCAATTACTGTATCTACAACACCTTTAATAATTTTATCATTAATAAAAAGATTAGCTAATAGGTGATTAACAATTTCAAGAAGAATATATAAATGCTGTTTTTGCGGTTTTGCTATTTCATGCAAAGCATCATTACCTAAAAATCTAATTGAATGTATTCTTTTGGCTTCATTTGATGTGATAAAGCCTTTGTTTTGTAATGCATCAATTCTTTTTTCTAGATTATCATTTTTGATTTTAAGATGATTACATATAGCTTCAATAATCGCTCTCAGTCCCCCAGCAGTTAAGATATATGAATTTGCTTTAAACGCATTAATTGTTTCTTCATATATAATTTTAATCGTTGGTGGTAAATGGTATAAACTCTTTAATTCATTTCCTTTTTCTAAATAATACGGATAAATAGTTTCATCATAGTAATATTCTGCATTACCTTCTTGGTCATAATCTACCATTGAGATGTCTCCATAAATCTTCATAAATGAAATATTTTCGCACCCCATGCATTGAATTACTAAATACTTTTCGATTGAAGGAAATCCATCATCATCATCTCTTATTTTCTTTTCAAATAAGTCAGAATGATTTCTCAGACCTTTACAATTATTACAATATGATTTTTTCATTTCTATTTATCTTTGTTAATTTCATTAAATGCTCTAATTGTCACTTGAATTGCTTCTTCTGCTTCAGGTAACGAAATATCAATACCATGCACAGCTTTATTACAAATTGCAACGGCATATTTTAAGTCTTGAATATAAGAAGTTGGAATTAAATTCATAGAGTCTAATATTGATAACATTTGACTTATAGATATAAACTCTTTTGTTTCAATATTATAACTTTTTAAAATTTCTCTCAAGTTTATTTCAATATGTCTTCTCAATTGGGCTAACGCATTCCACGGTTGTCCTAATTGAAGTTCTTTTATAAATGGGTAAAATTCATTCGGAACTTTAATGTTATCATTATCATGGATAATCTCTTGTTTGTGTAATTTAGTATCTGCTTTTTTAATATCTTCTTCCGTGCCAATAAAAGAAATAATATTTTGAATGTAATTATTTACTTTCTTTTGGATTTTTGAGTTTGTCGAAAATTCTTTGATTGTTACATTTCCAATGTTTTTATCGAGATAACTACCTAGTTTTTTTATATCTCCTGACTCTAAGGCTTGTTTGAATAATTTGTTATCGATTTCCTCAAGCGTTTTCTGTTGTTTAATATAGTTTAAAAAAAATGAAAAAACAGTTACGAGAGCTGAAAGAACGCCTAGAATAGATGAAATTATGCTGACAATATTTGTATAGTTTGTTGTGTCCATTTTTTAGTCTTGATTTAAAATTGAACGATAGAGAGATAAGAATGGACGTATTTTTTTTAAATCACTAAGTAATTTTATAGTTGCTATATATTGTTTTGTTATTTTTGACAATTGAAACATTTTATAAAAACCAAAGGAAGCGGTCAAAATTGAAAAGAACAATGGTATTAAAAGTTCTTTCTCACTAACTTTAAATTCTTGCTTAAAATATGAAATTGCTAAAGCTACAATAAGCGACGCAGATGCTCCTATTGTTCCTTTTATAGTCATTGTTGTTCTATCATAGTACCATTCAAAAGTTTGGGTTACTTTTTCTTCAGCATCTTCAATGTCTTCTGATGCAAGGTCTATTAATTCTGATATGCTAATGTCGCTCATTATTTTTATTTTTAATTACTGGTTATGCTTTATCACTTACTAAATTTGGTTACTAAAGATGAGAATTTTTACGTTGAGTAAAAAATGAATTTTAAACATTAATCTAACTTTCATTTTTATATTTTGAACAGAAAATTAATGGTAATCTCTAATAGCTTGTCTATAATCTTCGTGACTAAAATTTCCTTTTTCAAAATTATCAATCAAAAGATTTATGTCTTCAATGTTTTTGATATAATTGATTTTTAATTTTACATTACTAAAAACTTCTTCAATCATATTTTCCATGAATTTAAAAATATGATACATTAGCAAAAGTTTAGTTCTTTTAAATTTTAAATCTCTTAAGGTCATGTAATAACTTGAAAAAATTTCTTTTTGAGAAAATTGACTCCGATGGTGCCAAGAAATGTCTTTGGTTAACCGCCATGTTATTAATTCTATATAGTTATGGTGTTCTATATTGTCGTATCCCTTTATTTTGCTTAACGTAGAAGGATTTAATATCGACAACATTGGAGAATCTTTTGAATCAATTTCTTTTATGCTTTTAATTACCGAGGAATATTGTTTTGTGGTACATAGCTGATGTGGAAATTCTAAAATGAAGCACTTGTCTATTGGTATTTTTACTGATTTCTCTTCTATATCTTTTGGTAGGGTTTGTTTTATAAAATTCCATTTTCTTTTTATATTGCCATCTACTAATTTAATATTTGTTAGAGCGTTGTTCGCAATTGATGAGTTTTTTTCAAAGCAACATATTCCATTTCTTATAAGTTTGTTCGCTATTAAAAGAAATAATTCAATTAAAACTACTTCAGTGCTATTTCCTCGCCATGTATCAGGATGTAGTTCAAAAATATTCGTGATTTCATCAAGTACTTTATTAGAATCCTGTGCTTCCAAGGTAAAAGTTATTAATCCTTTTCTATGCTGAAAGGTATCAAAGCTTAAATCCTGCATTAACATACTATGATGAAAGTACCTAGCTTCTTTATAGTGGTAATCATAAGGATATCTAAATTCGATAGATATTTGATTCGTTTCTTCTTCCATACTTTCTTCTTCTATGATATATTAAATCTTAGTGAACAGGTTTCTTTGATTTATCTTTGAAAGATACATTGCACTATCTTTTGCTTCTATAAATGTCAAAAGATAAAATTCTAAAAATATCTCTTCATAGTCGTTGTCTCTATAATTATTGTTTGTAATGTACTTTGATATTATATTTTTTTTGAATGCATTTTTATCAATTTGATTCTTCTCAATAAATTCAGTAATATTCTTTGAACGATTATTATTTTCATGAAAATTGTGTCCAACGCCTAGCTTATCTTTTTTATAAAAGGTATAAGAAGAAATAAAAATTTCGATTTCAGTTTTAGAGAAATTGCTTTCATTCCAAATTTCAATTGCTGTGTTCCAAAAGGGTATATCCGTTAATTCAGAGTAAATATAGGACAGACCAGTAATTTGAAACAATTCGATGTGAATCTGGTAAGCTATTTCTAAATGATGAATGTATTTGTCTTTATATCTGGAGTAAAGTGAATAAAAAGCAGGTAAGGAGCTTTTTAAAAATGGTGTAAAAAGTTTTTTAAATTTTGTTAAATCCTTCTCATTGAAACAATTAATTAATTCCTCTGCTAAAATTGAAAATGAACGACCAAATATATCAGGGAATTCTTCATTCCAGTCAGCAGTGTTTATTTTTTCAATAGTATTACTCGTTTCAAAAATTATTGTCTCTCTTACTAAATATATTTTTTCTTTAATTTTAGGAATTTCAATTTTGCTCCAATGAAAATTTCCTTTATATAAATTATTTCTATCAAAACTATCAACTAATGTCGCTATTCTGCTTATTCGAAATTCAATTTTGCTTGTTAGTTCCAATGCTAAATGGCAAAGAAAAGACACAGTCAAAAAATCCCTTTTTTCTTTAGATTTATTAATTAGTGGATTAATGAATTTGTCTAGCTGAGCTAATGTTTGAGTGAATTCTTTTTCAATCAAAATTAGATACTCGGCTGTGCAATGTTGAATTATATACCAATCTGGCGTTATTTTTTTGCCCTCAATAGAAATTTCATTTTCTATACTTTTGTGATATTTTTCCAGAAGAGAATATAGATGCTTTGGAAGTTTTGATTCATAAATAGATTCTTTTTTTCTCCAATTAATTTTATTAACCTCGTTGTTAAAATTTTCGACACTTATATCTTCCATAGCATTAAAAAAGGAAATTTGAAAATTTCCCAATGAGCGTGCAAAAGTTTCAGCTAATATTAGATTCGCTTTAGATTCTTTGTATGAATTGTGCTTAATTTCTAAAAACGAATTTTCGGTAACAAATAAATTTTCGACAAGTAATTTGTCGGCAAGCTTAAATTCAAACTTATAGCCATAATATTGAAGAGTATTCATCGATTTTAATAGATACTCACTTGTTATTTCGTAATTTGAAGTAATAATTAGTTTTTTGCCTAGCTCATTTAATATTTCAAAAATTTCTTCTTCAAACCACAAAAGATTTGCATCAGCTGTACTTTGGACATAAGTTTTGGTGTTAATGGATGTTTGTCTTATATGGTCAGTAGTTTCAAAAAATGACTTGTGGTACTCTTTATTTTTGAACCATTTACTTTTTACGGGTATCCTGCTTTTTTGTACGGAATAATGATTTAAGAGTGAATATGTTTGTGAAATTGTTTTTAAAAATGATTGTTTGTTTATTAATACAGCATCAAAACTTAACTCAATAATTAGTCTTATTTTATCAATATTTTTTTCAGCTTTTCCTCTAAAATGATTTTGAAAGTTAGGATTATTCCAATAGACGCTTTTAATGGTTACATTTTTGATGTCTTCTCTAATATCCTTGTTTACAATATTTAATAATGTATCAGGTTCAAAAAGATTGTAAACTCCAGCTCCTAATTTTAATAGAGAAAATAAGCTGGTTAAACTTAAAAAGAGAAGAACGAGTAGAACTAGATTCCCTGGTTTAAAACCAAATGTTATTAATAAAAGAGTTAGTATTGAATAAGAAGTCAAAAATGCTAATTTTCTTAGATAGTTTTGAGTAACTGGCTCTATGAAGATTAAGTTTCTGATACTTGAATTAACTTTTGCATATCCAGTACTTGCGATGGTAGCTAAAATGGGATAAAATAATGCGAGCAATACACCTGATACACTAGCAATTAATGAGATGAATTGAGTAACAGAATCATTGCTATCTGGATAAGCTGGTTTTGGTAAAAATGTAATAATTTTTATAACTTCTGTGGGAAGGAAAGAAGCATTTTTATTATAAAATAATTGTGTAAAATACTCAATTGTAAATAAGAATATTACATAAAGAACTGCACGAGCAATATTCTTTAAAAATGCAAATAAATAAAAACGACTGTACGAAAGATTTTCTTTCTCGAAATCAAATTTTTGAGTTGTATAAAATTTAAAGATATTAAACCTTAATTTAATTTGTCTTTTCTTTTCTCTAATTATCCAAAATATCTTTTTATCGTAAAGCTTATGACTATTCAAATTTATTTTTTAAGTAAAAATAAATATTTTTATTGAATAGCCTTACAAATTCATGTAAATATCATCTAACTCTTCTTGTCTAATTCCTAGATATCTTTTCGTGATAGCTGGCGATGAATGATTAAATAGTTCGCTCAGATATAAAAGAGCCTTATCCGTCTCGTTGTTATTAGACCATACTTGACGACCAAAAGTTTTTCTAAGGCTATGAGTGGAAATTGCTAAGTTTTTAGAGCCTAAGATTTCTTTTAGTTTTCGATTAACATATTGAGTGGAAAAACCGGTCAATTTGACCACCTAATTCCGGACTAAATTGACCACCCGTTCCGGAGCAAACTGACCACCTAATTCCGGAGCAAATTGACCACCAAG
>NZ_LMMA01000005.1 GCF_001422725.1 Flavobacterium sp. Leaf82
ATTTGAAAATAATTTATTTTTATAGCTAAATACTTATAATTTATCTAGTTAATCGAAGAAATAAAAAGCCAAAAGATTCCTGAATTGTGATTTATAAGGTAAAAAAAAACGCAAAGTCATTTGACTTTGCGTTTTACAAGGATAGATTTTTAGAGACCAGAATTTATTTTGCTTGTAATAATTTTTCTAAATATTCAATTTTATCTTTTTCGGATTGCAACAAACGTTCGTAAAGTTTTTTATTTTCTTCAACAGATTCCATTAATTTATCTAATGGATTAAAAGTGCAATGATTTGCATGATTGACTAAACCATTAGCAGTACTGTTATCATTAAAAGTATTAAAATAACTAACCATACTTTCTTCAGAGAAATTTTTAATTGCTTCAACACTAACACCAAGTGCTTTTGCTACTTCTACAAGTCTTTCCTCTTCTATGGTTTCGCTGTTTTCTATTGCAGATACAGTTTGTTGAGATATTCCTAAAGCTTGTGCCAAAGCTTCTTGCTTCATGTCTTTCAGTTCACGAATACGGCTAATTTTTCGTCCTATATGATTTTGTTTTGTTACTGTGCTCATAGCTCAAAGATATTCAAAATTCTTTAAAATTTTTCTTATTTGGTAAAACACATTTCTGTATCTGTAAAATACTTTTTAAAATTTTAAAGTTTCTCTTCTTCTAAACCATCAACAGCAGAAATCTGATCCAGTATATTGGTTTGATTCGGCGAAATATAGTTTTTTACTTCGCTTGGAGTTTCTTTCTTAAAAAGAATATCTAATGCATTGTACAGTTTTAATAAAACATCTCTGTCTTCTTTTTGGATATCTAAAGCAGTATTAAAATTAAAAACATAGTTATTCGAATTTCGTACTTCTACTTTTATCGTTTTTGATGTGATTTTAAATTTGACTATATCCATATTTATAAGGTGTTAACTTTTTTGCTTTTTTGAATATGATACTTATTAGATGCTTTAATAAGTATTAAAGATATTTAATTATTTAGAGTTACAACTTAATTATTTAAAGTTCTTAACTGTAATTTTTTAGACAATGAGTAATTATTCTCAATAAAAAACCCCTAATCAATTGATGATTAGGGGTTTGTTTTTTGTAGCGAGGACGGGAGTTGAACCCGTGACCTCAGGGTTATGAATCCTGCGCTCTAACCAACTGAGCTACCTCGCCAAGATTGCAAGTGAACCGTGTTCCTCATTGCGGGTGCAAAGATAGAAATATTATTAAAGCTTCCAAGAATAAATTGAAGAAAAAAAAATATTTTTAAAAATGCATTGTTTTTGGACATATATTCTTATATTTCCAAAAAAATTAAAAGTAGCACATGGATCCAAAAATACGTTACGAAATCGAGTTTCCCATAAATTCTTCGCCGCAATTATTATATCAATATATATCAACGCCTTCAGGATTGTCAGAATGGTTTGCAGACAATGTAAACTCAAGAGGCGAATTCTTTACTTTTATCTGGAATGACTCGCAGGAAAAAGCGCGTTTAGCTTCTAAAAAAACAGGAGAGAAAGTTAAATTCAAATGGGTAGATGAAAGCAGCAAGGATACAGAATATTTTTTTGAACTTCATATTTTAGTCGATGAGTTGACTAAAGATGTGTCATTAATGGTGGTTGATTTCGCAGAAAAAGAAGAAGTAGGAGAGGCTAAACAATTGTGGGAGAATCAGATCTCTGACCTGAAACATCTTATAGGATCTGTTTAGTAAAATTCTATTTTATACCTTATATTTGCCCTGAACAAAATTCAGGGTTTTTTTATGATCAATTTTAACGGAAACATAGCAGCGCAAGACGATAATGTATTAACTCAAAATCGTGCTTTTTTGTATGGAGATGGAGTTTTTGAAACACTTAAAATAGTTAATAATAAAATCTTGTTTCTTGAGGATCATTATTTTAGGTTAATGGCTTCGATGCGTGTCGTGAGAATGGAAATCCCGATGAACTTTACAATGGAATTCTTCGAAGAGCAGGTTTTAAGCCTGGTAAACCAAAAAGGTATTTCTGGATCAGCAAGAGCCCGAATCACTGTTTTTAGAAACGATGGAGGTTTATATTTGCCAAAAACCAATGAAGTATCTTATTTAATTCATGCAACCTCGCTTGAAAGCACAAATTATGCTATAAATACAAATGAATACGAAGTAGATTTGTATAAAGACTTCTATGTGACCAAACAGTTATTATCATCTATTAAAACAACTAATAAAATGATAAACGTTACCGGAAGCATTTTTGCTCACGAAAATGGTCTTGCTAATTGCATTTTAGTAAATGATACTAAAAATGTTGTAGAAGCATTACAAGGTAATTTATTTATGGTTGTGGGTAAAAAGCTAATTACGCCACCAATTTCTGAGGGTTGCCTTAATGGTATTATGCGCAAGCAAATATTAGCTCTTGCTAAAAAACTAGAAGGCATAGAAGTACTTGAAGAAATAATTTCGCCATTTGATTTACAAAAAGCTGACGAATTATTTCTGACAAATGTAATCACGGGGATACAACCGATAACTAAGTATCGAAAAAAGGAGTTTACAAACGATCTGGCGCATTTATTAGTGCAGAAACTAAATGAATCCATTTCTGAAAATTAATTCAGATATGGATTTTCAGGTGCATTCGACCATATAACATAATCTCCGCCGAGCTCAATAATTTGCTCTTTCCAAAAATGGGTGGTCGATTTACCGATAATTTTGTTTTTATAACTATTATCAGTAATGATCCAGGAGTTTCCCTGCATTTCATTCTCAAGCTGATTTTCGTCCCAACCGGTATAACCTAAGAAAAAGCGAATATTGTTTTTACCAATAGATCCGTCGTTTATTAAGTCTTTAGTCGATTCAAAGTCACCTCCCCAATAAATACCGTTAGAAATCTCAACACTATTTGGTATCAACTCCGGTATATTATGAATAAAATAAAGGTTGTCCTGTTCTACCGGGCCTCCGTTATATATTTTGAAACTGGCTTCAATTTCAGGTATCAAATCATTAATAGTATACTTTAAAGGCTTATTAATGATGAAACCTATTGATCCTTCTTTGTTATGGTCTGCTAATAAAATTACCGATCTATTAAAAGATAAATCTCCAATTATAGAAGGCTCGGCAATAAGCAGGTGTCCTTTTTTTAATTTTTCTGAAATCATACGGCTACAATTTTTATTAAATTTAATCATAAAATTTTTAAAAACCCAAATAAAATCGATAAACCGCACAAAAAAACCCTCCATGAGGAGGGTTTTAATTATATTATAAGTTTAGAGAACTTTCTTACTTAGTTCACTGCACCTTCTAATTCAGCTCCAGCTTTGAATTTAACTACATTTTTAGCAGCGATTTGAATAGTTTTTCCAGTTTGAGGGTTTCTTCCGTCTCTTGCAGCTCTAGCAGATACTGACCAAGATCCAAAACCTACTAATGAAACTCTACCACCTTTTTTCAAAGTAGCTCCTACGTTTCCTAAAAATGACTCTAAAGCTAATTTTGCCGCAGCTTTTGTAATTCCTGCATCAGCAGCGATAGCATCGATTAATTCTGATTTGTTCATAATAATTAGTTATTAATTGTTGGTTAAAAAAAATTGTTAATACACAAATTTAGTAGGAAATCCGTTCCTTGCAAGTGTTTTCTTTAATTTTAGCAAAAATTGTTAATAACTTGCTTTTTTTGTTCATAACGCAAGTCGTTAATCTACACAAACCCCTGTTTTACTGACGTTAATAGACCTTTGCACTATCAGAAAAAGTTATACCGTTTAGCAATTCCGCTACTTGCATTCTCTTTTTTCCGGGTAACTGCAAACTTATTAGTTGAATGAAACCATTTTTGACCGCAATTTTGATTTCTTTTTTGCTGCTAATCAAACTTCCAGCCTCATAAGAATGTGCTTCGTCTATTAATTTTGCCTCATATATTTTGATGCTTAATTCTTCGTTTTTGTCTTTTAGAAAACACCAGGAAGCAGGATATGGACTTAAACCTCTAATTAGATTATTGATTTCGTCTCCGGATTTTGTCCAGTCGATCTTACAATTTTCCTTATTTAATTTATAGGCTGTCTTAATTTCGGCATCATCTTCCTGAATGGTTGTTGTTACATTTCCGTTTTCAATAACTTTTAAAGTATTAATTACGGTTTCGCTTCCTAATGACATTAATCGATCGTGCAATTGTCCCGCGTTTTCTTCCGGTTCAATAGCAATTTCCGAATTTAAGATCATCGCACCGGTATCGATTTTGTCATCAATAAAGAAAGTGGTAACGCCTGTTTTGGTTTCTCCATTAATAATTGCCCAGTTAATAGGCGCAGCACCGCGATAATTGGGTAAAAGAGAAGCGTGAAGATTAAAGGTTCCTAATTTTGGCATTTCCCAAACTAATTTTGGCAACATTCTAAAAGCAACTACTATTTGTAAATTGGCATTTAGTGTTTTTAGTTCAGCAAGAAAACCTTCGTCTTTTAAATTTGTAGGCTGTAATAAAGTAAGATTGTTTGCCAAAGCATATTCTTTTACTGCCGAATATTTTATTTTTTGTCCGCGTCCCGCCGGTTTGTCTGCGGCTGTAATTACGCCAACAACATCATATTTGTTTTTAATAATGGTGTCCAGAATGCCTACGGCGAATTCCGGAGTTCCCATAAATATAATTTTCAATTTTTCCATTATAGTTTTAAAGTGTATTTATTATTTGCCTGAATGGTTATATAATTGTTCTCCAGTAATTCCTGAAGTGCCAAAATTACATCATTCGTATCTAATTTTATTTGAGTCTGAATTTCTCTTGATGTCAAAGCAGCATTTTTTAATACTTGCAGAATTTTATCAGCAATTGAATCCGCTTCGGTTATTTTGCCTTTTTGCGTAATGCAATAAGAGCAAACGCCACAATTTTGGGTTGTTTCTTCGCCAAAATAATCCAAAACCAGTCTGTTCTTGCACGTTTTGTTGTCCTTTATATAGTAGAGCACAGATAAAAGCTGTTCTTTTTTAAGCTGATTCTGTTTTTCCAGATATTTTGCAACTCGGTTTATTGTAAGATCATCTTCGCGAACTTCATTAAATAATATAGTCGCGTCATTATTTTTTGATTTATAATCGATGATTTCTTTTTCTTTTAATTTTTCTAAAACAGCAGAAACCTGTTCTTCGGTACGATTGGATTTTTTTGCAATTAGCGAAATATTAAAAGGTGTTTTCATTTCGTAAATTCCGGGATAGGTTCTTAAAATCGCCAGAATAACTTCTTCGTCATTAGAATTCAGACTCATGTATCTGATAACTTCTTTTGATTCGATTAAAAACTGCATCGTAATTTTTTCTGAAAATTCCTGAGACATCGTAATAATTCCCTGCTGATTCAAAAATTGTAACGCATTATATGTTTTGAGGGTAGGGAAGTCATACTTCTGGCAAAAATGATTTAGTTTAAACGAAAATGAATCATCTAAACCTTCGCCATAAGCAATCTGAAAATAATTGCAAAGCTTCACATACATGGTATTCAGAAACTTTTTATCCGGTAAAATGCTTAAAAATTGTTGCTCAGACTGCATACTGTCTGATGAATTGGTCAATACAACAGAGAAAGCTTTCTCGCCGTTTCGTCCCGCTCTTCCGGATTCCTGATAATAATTTTCTATGTTTTCCGGAAGCTGGGTATGAATAACTGTTTTTACATTGTCTTTGTCAATTCCCATTCCAAACGCGTTTGTGGCTACAATAACCTGCGCTTGTTCAGACATCCATAATTGCATGTTTTTGTCTTTTTCTTTAGCCGAAAGGCCACCGTGATAATAGGTAGCTTTGAATCCTAGAGATTGCAATTGCGTCGACATGTTCAGGCACGATTTTCTATTTCGTACATATATAATAGAAGGCTGCGGGTTTTTCTTTAAAATTTGTTCTGTTCGGTACAATTTGTCTTCGACTTCAAAAACCATGTACGCAATATTTTTTCTTTCAAAAGATTGCTGGAAAAGTACCGGATCTTTCAAGCCTAATTCTGTTTTGATATCTTCAATAACTCGTGGAGTTGCCGTAGCAGTCAAAGCTAAAAACGGAATTTTAACGAAGTATTTTTTAAGTTCTGAAATCTTTAAATACGCCGGACGAAAATCATGTCCCCATTGCGAAACACAATGCGCTTCGTCAATTGCAATTAAATTTATAGGAAGATTTTTAATGCGTTCCAAAATCCAGTCAGACTGAAGTCGCTCCGGAGAAAGATATAAAAACTTATAATTACCAAACTGGCAATTGTCCAGAAGATCGATAATTTCTTCAGTATGGATTCCGCCAGTCAAAGCAATGGCTTTAATATCGCGTTTTTGCAAATTTGCCACCTGATCTTTCATCAAAGCGACCAAAGGTGAAACAACCAGGCAAATACCTTCCTGCATCATTGCCGGAACCTGAAAACAAATCGATTTTCCGCCACCTGTTGGAAGCAATGCAAAAGTATCCTTACCGTCTAAAACCGAGTCAATAATCTCCATTTGCAACGGTCTGAAACTTTCGTGTTTCCAGTATTTTAAAAGAATTTCCTGAGCTTCTGGCATTGGTCTCGTTTTAAAGTTAAAAAATTTAGAAATCAGTTTCTAGTTTTACAACTTTAAAACAGGTCTAAATTTTATCTAAGATATAAAGAATTCTGTTCTCAACGGTATCTTTAGGCACTTCAATTAAGTCGTAACCGTATTTTTGATACGTTTGAACAAGGTGTTTCTGGATTGTTAATGCCTGTTCAAAATTTTCGTAACGCTCTGTATCGCATTCGTAAATTTCTTCCCAAGGCGGTAAAATAAAAGTTTTGGTATATTTAAAATCCTCACAAGCTTTTGTGAAATGTGCAGGATAATCATCGCCAATATAATCCATATATGCTACAACATCCGGGATTCCGCGATCTATAAAAACTACATTATCCGGTTCTTCAAGAGCATCTTCAAATTGTTTAATGCGTCCTTCCAGCAGCATTTCGCTAAACAATAATGGTTGTTCGAGAAACAATTGATCGATACCTCGTTGTTGTGCTTCGAGAGTAACTTGTCTTGAAATTTCAGGGTAACAACAGTAGCCACGAGCTACTAATTCGTTGATAAGAGTAGATTTTCCCGTTCCCGGGCCACCAATGAGAACTATGATTTGTTTTTGCACTTTCTTAAAATAAAGCGCAAATTTACCTAAACTTATTCGTATTTAAAAAGATTATTTTACGTTGAGCGAATGATTTCGCAATTTTAGGTAATATCGTTTGTTGTTTCGGTTAAAACTTTGGCGCTATATTGCTTCAACTGGACTAAAGTCCAGCCCTACAATATTTGCCAAGCCTATGGCATTTTTTCGTTTGAGTTCCAGAGGAACAATTCATTTTGTAGAGCTGGACTAAAGTCCAGCCCTACAATATTTACCGCGCCTATGGCTCTTCTTCATTTGAGTTCCAGAGTAACAATTCATTTTGTAGAGCTGGACTTTAGTCCAGTTTAGGCAGTATTTAAGTTTTTTAATTCCATCTAACAAGATATTTTAAAATATTATAACTGCTAAGGTTTTTTCTCTTTAAATATAATCTTTAAATCAGAGTATAAATAAGTTCCAATAATTCCAAGTATTAGAATTGCTATTAGAAAGCCTCCTTCTGGGATAATTAAAAAAATAGTCAGTAATATTAATGCAAAACAAAATGGGTAAGTAAATAATCTTGTTAGTGTTTTAGATTTAGACCATTCTCTTTCTTGTTTGTCTTCAGTTTTGATGCCAAGTGTTTTGTAAAACTCATTTAATTGCTCTTTTTTTTCATATCTAAATATTTTATTGCTGACCAAATAACAAACAAAAGTTAAAAAGAGAAAAGCACTTATGCAGGCTAAGGAACGCTTGAACTCAAAATCAGTAAAAGCTTTTAAGAGTAAAGGAAAGAAGTAGAATAAGGGAAATAATAATTGTGAAAATTTGGCAATTGGATTTAATTTTTCACTTGTTTTTATAAGTTTGTTTTCTGAATTAAATTCAAAAGTAAAAATAGGATAGTATATGCCTGTCATATTTGTTCTTTGCCAGACTTTAATTGTATTTTCTTTAATTTCTCCAAATGATTTATACTGCTTTGTAGTTGAGTAAAGAAAATGATTCTTGATAGTGTCCTCTTTTTTGACTTCTATCAACTTTTGAATATCTGACTTAGTTATTTCCATTTTTCTAATATAGAGATTACTCACAAAATAAATATTTCCCAGAACCCGCACTTTTCTTTTCCGAAGGAATAATAATATGCTATTCAAACTTTTTTCCTTTCAAAACATCATTTACAAAATCTAATACATATTGTTGTCCCTGATGAAAAAGATAACCTGAGAATTCATGTCCGCCACTGGACTAAAGTCCAGCTCTACAAAATGAATCGTTCCTCTGGAACTCAAACGACAAAATGCCATAGGCATGGCAAATATTGTAGAGCTGGACTTTAGTCCAGTTTAAGCAATATTTAAGTTTTTAATTCCATCGAACGAGATATTTAAAACGATAATGTGTTAGGGTAATATGGTTTTTATTTAGGATAATTATAGAGCATATAACATGTAAATAAAACCATTGAAATGAAGGAAACCAGAGATCCGTATAAAATTCCCCAACCTGCATGACTTAGATTGGTATTTCTGTTTTTGAAGAAAAATTTAATTGCCAATCCAATTATTATTCCCGAAAAGCAAATAATACAAGCGGGACTAAAATTATCAAAAAGTTTTAGGTTTACGATAATTAAATAGTGAATTATAAGAGTGATTATAAAAGATATACTTTTCATTTTTACTTAGGATTTTCTTTACTCACAAAACAAATATTTCCCAGAACCTGCACCTTTCTTTTCCGAAGGAATAATAATATGCGATTCAAACTTTTTTCCTTTCAAAACATCATTTACAAAATCTAATACATATTGTTGTCCCTGATGAAAAAGGTAACCTGAGAATTCATGACCACCGCCACAAAAAGTGATCAGTTCAATATCTTTATGAAAATCATTCATATGATTGTAAACGGCATAAGATCCAAAAAGAATCAACCAACCCGATGCATTTGTTGGGCAAGAACGATGTGAACCTGCATTGTATGGAACTGTATCATCGTTATTTCCGTGTGACAATAACATTGGGATTGCTTTTTCTTTTGTAATTAAATTAATATCCTGAATTGCGCCTGATCCTCCAATAAAACCAGCATATTTAAAAGTTGAAGGCAGATTGTTTTTGTATAAATTCATGAGTTTATAATCCCAAAAGGAGGCGTGAAAACCAATTTCTGCACCTGCGCTAATTCCGGAAATGAATATTTTTGAAGTATCAAGATTATATTTATTTGCGTTTTCGATCAAAAACGAAGTCGCTTGCCACATATCGCTAACACCAATTTGAATTGCTTTTATCTTTTCGGGTAAAGTTCCTTTGCAGCCAAAATCTTTTCCTTTCATATATAAACTGTACGAAATACTCGCAACGGCATATCCATTTTTTGCCATGAAAATCCCAAAGTCTTTTTCGCTGGTACGTTCTCCGCCAGAAAATCCTCCACCAAAAGCAAAAATAATCAACGGAATTTTCTCGCTCGTTTTTTTTTGAGGTAAATATAAATCCAGGTCCAGTTTGATTGTATCATTCTGAAAATAAGTCATCGTCTTGATTTCCTGTGCCTGAATATTGTGAAAAGTGAGAATAGTAAAAAGTAAGAGGATAATTTTTTTCATTGTGGTGTAATTTAATCTCGCAATCCCAATAGCTATTGGGAGCAAAGACGCAAAGTTTTTCAAATATAAAAGTTTGCTATGGATTTCTCTAATTTACACTAATTTTTAATTTCTTTACTTGAACTAAATGGTATGAAAAATAAAAATTTGATTGGTAATTTTTAATTAGTGAAAATTAGTGGAATCCTTGGTGAAAAAATAATCATTATTTCCTTCTAAAAAATCTAAAATCTAAACTCTAAAATCTAAACTCAAAACCGTATATTTGCCTTCTATTTTAATGTGCAAATGGAGAACGATAAAGAAAAAAACACCGCCGAATTTTACGAAAGATTAAAGGTAGAGCTGGATAACTCAAATACTTGGCCTGCAGAATATTTGTATAAATTTATAGTGCCTACGGTCGACGATAATGTCGAGCGAGTTGAAAAAGCTTTTGACAGTATGGGCGCGGTTATTAAAACAACAAAATCTAAAACAGGAAAATTTACCAGTGTTTCTGTAGATGTTACAATGCATAGTGCTGACCAGGTTATTAGCAAATACAAAGAAGTTTCTACTATAGAAGGTATAGTTTCATTATAAATTATGGTCGAAAAATATAAAAAAGAAGTCGCGAATGACGTTGTTTTTAACTTAGAATATAATTCTGAAAGACAGCGCTTACTTATTCCGGAATATGGTCGTCATTTGCAAAAACTGATCGATCAGGCAACTCATATTGAAGATGATGAAACGCGCAATAAAGCTGCGAAATACATTATTCAGGTTATGGGAAGTCTGAATCCGCATTTGCGTGATGTACCGGATTTTCAACATAAATTATGGGATCAGCTTTTTATAATGTCTGATTTTAAATTGAATGTAGAATCACCATATCCAATTCCGTCAAGAGATGTATTGCAACTAAAACCAGATGTTTTACAGTATCCACAAAACTTTCCAAAATACAGATTTTATGGTAACAATATCAAATATATGATTGATGTTGCCAATAAATGGGAAGAAGGCGAAATGAAAAATGCATTGGTATTGGTAATTGCCAACCATATGAAAAAATCATATTTAAGCTGGAACAAAGACACGGTAAAAGATGATGTTATTTTCGAGCATTTATTTGAATTGTCAGGAGGAAAAATCAATTTATTGCAAAGCACAGAAGAGCTTTTAAATACAACTGATTTATTGCGTACCAACAAACGTATGTCAAACAAAATCACGCCTCCGGGACAGCCAAAAATTCAAAGCAACAAAAACAATAAAGGCCCGGGAAAACCAAAACCATTTCAAAAAAACAATAATCAGAAGTAAATAAAAAAGAGGCTAAGATGATAAGGAACTAAGACGCTATGATATTTAGCTTAGAACCTCAGAATCTCAGAACCTCAGAACCTAAAAGAGATCTATGGGAATTTTTAAAATCGAAGGAGGAATTCCTTTAAAAGGAGAAATCACTCCGCAAGGAGCAAAAAATGAGGCATTACAAATTTTATGTGCCGTGCTTCTAACGGGGGATAAAGTAAAAATTAATAATATTCCCGATATTATTGACATCAATAAATTAATCACATTGTTGGGTAATTTAGGCGTTAAAATTCAACGAAATGAACCGGGTTCGATTACGTTTCAGGCTGATGAAGTTAATGTTGGATATTTAGAAACCGAAGCTTTCAAAAAAGAAGGCGGGGCACTTCGTGGTTCTATTATGATTGTTGGACCATTATTGGCTCGTTTCGGAAAAGGGTATATTCCTAAACCGGGAGGAGATAAAATTGGACGTCGTAGATTAGATACTCACTTTGAAGGTTTTATTAACCTTGGAGCAAAATTCAGATACAATAGAGAAGATCACTTTTACGGAGTAGAATCTCCTGCAGAAGGATTACAAGGAACAGATATGTTGCTTGATGAAGCATCTGTAACCGGAACTGCAAATATTGTTATGGCAGCTGTTTTGGCAAAAGGAAAAACTACGGTTTACAACGCAGCTTGCGAACCTTACCTGCAACAATTGTGTAAAATGTTGAACTCAATGGGAGCAAACATTACAGGAGTTGGGTCTAATTTATTAACAATCGAAGGTGTTGAAAGCCTTGGTGGTTGTGAGCATACCATTCTTCCGGATATGATCGAAATTGGTTCTTGGATTGGTCTTGCGGCTATGACAAAAAGCGAAATCATGATCAAAAATGTAAGTTGGGAAAACTTAGGTTTAATCCCAAATACTTTTAGAAAATTAGGAATTACAATCGAAAAACGTGGTGATGATATTTATATTCCTGCTCACACAGATGGATATGAAGTAAAAACCGATATTGATGGTTCTATTTTAACAATCGCAGATGCGCCTTGGCCAGGATTTACGCCTGACTTATTAAGTATTGTTTTGGTTGTGGCAACACAAGCAAAAGGCGATGTTTTGATTCACCAGAAAATGTTCGAAAGCCGTTTGTTTTTCGTGGATAAATTAATCGATATGGGAGCAAAAATTATGTTATGTGATCCGCACAGAGCAGTGGTTATGGGACATAATTTCGAATCTCAATTAAAAGCAACAACAATGTCATCTCCTGATATTCGTGCGGGAATCTCATTATTGATTGCTGCACTTTCAGCAAAAGGAACAAGTACAATTCAAAATATTGAGCAAATTGACCGTGGATACGAACGTATCGACGAGCGTTTGAGAGCAATTGGAGCTAAAATCGTAAGAGCTTAAAAACTTAGCCACGAATTACACCAATTTACACGAAAAGAAATGTTTTTAAGTAGACTATTTTTAGCGTAATTAAGGTTTGTGTGATTCTAGTTTTTTTAAAGATTATCTAATTTGTGATAATTCGTGCAATTCGTGGCAAAAAAATATAATATAAATGTCGTGCTAAAAATTCGCAAATGACAGATGAACAAAAAGCTGTAAAAGCTACTATATTCAGTATAGTTGGGAACACCTGCTTAGCCTTGATAAAAGGTTTGGCAGGTTTTTTTGGCAATTCTTACGCCTTAATTGCAGATGCGATAGAATCAACAGCAGATATATTTTCTTCGTGTTTGGTTTTATTCGGTATTAAATATTCGAATAAGCCCGCAGATGAAAATCATCCTTACGGCCACGGTCGTGCAGAACCATTAATTACCTTTTTGGTTGTTGGATTTTTAATCACTTCGGCAACAATTATTGGTTACGAAAGTATTGCTAATATTCAGGCTCCGCATGGATTGCCAAAATCATGGACTTTGTATATCCTGGGTGCCATTATTATCTGGAAAGAATATTCGTTTCGTTTGGTAATGAAACGCAGTAAAGAGACCAATAGCTCCTCTCTGGCGGCAGATGCCTGGCATCATCGCAGTGACGCTATTACATCGATAGCAGCATTTATTGGAATTTCGATTGCGTTAATAATGGGAAAAGGCTATGAGTCAGCAGATGATTGGGCGGCACTTTTTGCTGCTTTTTTTATCTTATACAATAGCTATAAAATTTTCAGACCTGCGCTTGGCGAAATTATGGATGAAAATTTAAATGATGATCTTGTCGAAGAAATTCGTGTTGAATCCCTAAAGGTTCCGGGTATTCTGGGAACCGAAAAATGTTTCATTCGTAAAGCCGGAATGAAATATCATGTTGATCTTCATGCTATAGTTTCAGCGCAAATTTCTGTAAAAGTAGGTCATGATTTGTCACACAGACTGCAAGATACTTTAAAAGAAAAAATACCCCAATTAGGGAATGTATTGATTCATATTGAACCAGATGATTATCATTGATTTTTGAGGTTCAAAGAGGCAAAGGTGCTGAGGTACTAAGGTACTAAGGTTTTCTTTAGCAACGATAAAAAATAAAATCCGTTTATTCTATTAGAGTAAGCGGATTATTTATTTGGGCGTTCCCTACGGTCGGGCTATCCGCTAAATTCCCAATTAACAAAATCTACGGCTAAAAAGCCTTGATTTTCTAAATCGGGAGATACCGCTTCTATCCCTAACGCAAACTCAGGGAAAGAGAAGTTTTAAGGATTTTAATTTTTTAGTTGGCGTTTAGTTTGTCACTTCGACGAAGGAGAAGTCACATATAATGATCGTCAACAGGACATTTTTTCTATTGTGATCTCTGCTTCGTAGAGATGACAAGATTGCAAAAAAATAAGACTTAGCAACTTAGAACCTTAGTGACTTAGCATCTTTCTAATTCAATACATTCAAAATTTTCATCCCCAATACAACACCATTTTGCTGAATTCCGCCTTGATACGAATGAACATAATCTAATCTGAACAATTTAAATTTACCAAATCCCAGATTGTCCAGACCAACAGTAAACTCCGTATATGGTTTCCTATCCGGAATCGCCAGAGAATGGAAGCCAATATTCATAGTCGATTTTAAGAGGTTCAATAACGGAATTTTATTAGTAATAAATCCAGTATCGTTATGTTCTAAATGCATTTCAAAATAACTATTGTTTGTGCTATTTTCATAATAAGGCATTAAATTAAAGACATTCAAATAACGATCACTTGTTCCAATATGTGTTTGGTTTCCGTTAAAATGTCTGTAATCAATAAATGAAATATTCTCCGCATTAAAGAACTTTCCTGCTCTTAAGTTCATTCCCAGGATTCCTTTATTACCTAAGGACAAATCATAAAGTACAGAAGCTCCAATGCGTTCAAACTCGTATTTTTTCTCGCTGGCTGCAAATGCTTTTTCAAAAGCTAAAAATACAGTTGGATATTTATCATCTTTAAAATTATATCTTCCGTCTGGTCTTGAAATGTATTTATTGCCAAAGTTAATTTGGGTACTTAAAGCAACTTTAAACAAATGATGAGGATCAAATGCCAGGGTCGTAAAATCATTTGGTGCTACCGGATTATTAGATGAATATGCATCATCTCTTTTAAAGAAAGAATAGTCAGTTGTATTAATAAGAGGTTTTCTTTGTTCGTAAGCTGCTTTTCCAATCAATTTTACACCATTCAAAATGTCTTGTGAATAGTTTATCTGAGCGAACTCAAGATTATATAATTTCATATAATTATCTTTAAAAAACAAAGAACTTATAGAATTGACAAGTTTGCTTATAGGTTCGAAACTATTAAACTGCGCCACTTTTGTTCCTCCTAAAACTCCAATTGTAGCGTAATTTATGTTGTTGAATTTATGACTGAATTCACCAACAACCCGAAAACCTTCATCTGAAAAACCATAATTAAAAGTTGTGCTTACAGAAGTGCTTTTGCCTTTTTCTTCATTCCATTTTTTAAAAGAGAAACCAGAATCTAAATTAAATCCCTGAACAGTATTGAAACTTAAAGAAGAGATATTCAATAAACCTTTATAATCAAAAGAATATTTTTTGAAAGTATTCTTATAATCATAACCCATCAGGATATCCGTAATTTTGAACTTATTATTTTTCGCATCTATCGAATCCGCATATTTTTGAGATTTTCTAATAGATTGCAAACTATCTTTTTTGGTATAATCCGTACTTTCTTCAATGGTTAAAGGAATTGGACGAATTTGATTCCAGAAAGCATCATCTTTTTTATTTGCATTAACTTCAAAAGCAACAATTTCATTTCCAAAAGTTTTCTTCTCAAAAGAAACAGGGAATTCATAATTTGAATAGACATAATTAAATTTTCCGGAGAATTTCACGCCAAATATACCAGCAGTAAAATCAAGTGTTTGGGCATTTTTTGTCCATATTTTATTTTGTGTATTATAGCTAAAACTTTGTTTCAGGGTCATTACTTCGGTAAACTCATTTTTCATTCGATACCCTTTTATGTCTAAATCCAGCGCATAAATTGCAAAAGTGTCGTCGACTATATAAATGTAACCTTCAAAAACGGGTTCTTTATCTCGTTTTGGAAGTACTTTGATTTTATAAACCTGTTGATTGTTAGCGTCATAAAAACTACCTTCAAGTTTGTATTTATAATAATTGAAAGCATTATCTGCGATAGGCGAAATGAGTTTAACGTCAAAGTCCAGTGTATTATCATAAAAATCATAAGTCGACAACGAAGCTGTATTGTAACTGTAGCCTTTGTTGTTTCCGGAGATTTTCGAAGCAATAATCTTCTCTTTTAATTTATTGGGCTTTTCAAAAGTAATTTTCGAGATAGTTTCAGACAAATATAAAATTCCTGTTCCGGTAGAATCCAGGTTAGAAGCCATATCATCGCCAAGATCTACTTTTTTGCCAAGGATTTTTTTTGGTAAATCCTTAACTTTAAACATTCCCTTCGAATAAAAATCTGCTGTATATCGGGCGGTTTTGTCTGAGTTGTCTTTTTTCTCTGCAATTGCATTTTTAATAATAGCATCGGCAGGATTGTTTTTAGGATCAATAACAACTTCATTTAATGCAAAGCTTTCCTCCAACATTTTTACATCCAGAGTAATTGTTTTTGAATCAGCTGAAACCGCTATTTTTTGAGTTTTGAATCCTAAATACTGAAAAGTAATTTTGTTTTTACGAACTTCTTTTACGTTAAGTTGGTATTTTCCCTGTTCGTTAGAAGTTGTTCCGCTATACGTATTTTCTTCAAAAACGGAAACAAAAGGCAGCGGATTTCCTTTTTCATCTGTTATAGTTCCCTTTATTTGGGCAAAATTTGAAATCGAAAAAAACAAAAAGGCGAGTAAAATATAGTTTTTCATGAAAAAGGTTTCTCTAACAAAAATAGAATAAGTTAAAAATGAGCTTATTAAAAATTTGTTAAAAAAAGACCTACAAGAAAGATTGAATAGCCAATTCATAACTTTTTAATCCAAAGCCCAAAATGACTCCTTTTGCGTTTCCGGACAAATATGATTGATGTCTGAAACTTTCGCGTGCATAAGTATTCGAAATATGAACTTCGATAACTGGAGTTGTAACTGCTTTCATAGCATCGCCTAAACCTATCGAGGTATGTGTGTAAGCTCCGGCATTCAAAATAATTCCGTCATAAGTAAAACCGCATTCCTGAATTTTTCCAATTAATTCTCCTTCAATATTACTTTGGTAATAAGAAAGTTCAATGTCTGGAAATT
The DNA here is from genome assembly GCF_001422725.1 of Flavobacterium sp. Leaf82. Lineage (GTDB taxonomy): Bacteria > Bacteroidota > Bacteroidia > Flavobacteriales > Flavobacteriaceae > Flavobacterium. The sequence goes on from NZ_LMMA01000005.1 coordinate 16,839, forward strand.
TTGTTTGCAACGTTTCAAAGTAATCTTCAAAAGTTTGACTTCCGTAAACTTCCGGTTCTCTCTTTCCTAAAAGATTCAAATTTGGTCCGTTGATAATGCAGATTTTCATATTATAATTTTGATTTATTTAAGCGTATTGGTTTTATTTTTACATTCTACAATGCATGTAAAAATAAAAAAACCGTTCTAATTAATAGAACGGTTTTTATAAAAGTATGTGATATATTTTTTAGAACATAAATCCAGCAGAAATCTGGAATACAGAGTTTTTAACATCTGCATCTTTAGAAGCTTCTGTTAATCCTAAACCATAACGTCCTTGAACAAATATGCTTTCAGTAATTTTAAATCCTAATCCGGCGTTTAAACCAAATTCAAAAGTTTCACCATTTTTAACATCAAAATCATTTCTTTCGCTTACTAAGAATGAAGCTTGTGGTCCAAGTTCTAAACTAAATGATTTAGATAAATAAAATTTAGCCATTACAGGAATAGATATATATCCTAGTTCATTTTTAACATCTTCACTTACACCGCTAAGTTTATATGATGCACCTGTAGTAGAATATAAAAGCTCTGGTTGAATAGAGAATTTTTCTAGTAATTTTACTTCGGCAACTAAACCAGCATGATAGCTAGTGATACCTTCTTTGTCTATTTGATCTGGAAAATCTCCAGTTTGGTTAGCAAAGTTAACCCCTGCTTTAACTCCAATTTTTAATAATTGTGCTTGTATTGTAGCTGAAGTTGCGATGAACAGAACAGCTGCTAAAATTATCTTTTTCATAAAAGTGTTTTTTAAAATTTGGTATTTTTTAAATGTTATTTATAGTCAAAACTACAGAATTAGGATTTTATTGTTTTATATTTTGGTTTAAATAATTACTAAATTTCTCATGTTTTTTTGTTTCTATTGCTTAATACGCTCTATTTAAGTGGATTGTTAACGCTTCAAATAACTCTGAAACAAGTTTAATTAATCAGATTTTTATTTCAAATTTATTAAAGAAATATTTTCTTTTAATAAGGATATTTTGATGTTTGATTATTTTATATATCGAATTATTTGTTGGTGAAGGTGAAATTTTAACTTCTAACAACGTCACCTTTTCATGTTTAAAAGTTGGTTTTAATTAACATTCTAATTTTATATATTCACTATAAGAAGAAGCCTTTTCCTGTTTAGGTGACGTTTTTTTGTTTTTTGTATTTGTTTGATATATAACAATTTAAAATTTTATAGTTTATTTTTAACAGGATTAAGTTTCTAATTACCACTTTATTTGTTAAAATGCAAATTATTTTTTATGAAGTATATTTTTATATTTGTTTATTAAATTTAATCAAAACAAATAAAATGAAAAAGATTATTTTATCTGCGATCGCAGTTATGGCATTTGGATTTACTAATGCGCAATCAACAAGATTTGGAGTAAAAGGAGGTCTTAACCTTTCAACAGTAGTTGGAGGAGATGTCGAAGACACTAAATCTTTGGTAGGTTTTCACGTTGGAGGTTTTGCGGAAATCAAAGTTGTTGAAAAATTCTTCATTCAACCAGAGCTTTTATACTCTGCTCAGGGAACTAAATTTGATGGTCCTTTTGGAGAAGATTTTGATACTAAATTGAACTATTTGAACATTCCGGTTTTAGCGAAATATTATATTGTTGAAAAATTCAGTGTTGAGGCAGGTCCACAATTAGGTATCTTATTATCAGCAAAAGCTGATGGTGAAGATATCAAAGATTATACAAGATCAGTAGATTTTGGTTTCAATGTAGGTGCCGGATATAATTTTACTGATAATCTTTCAATCGGTCTTCGTTATACTATTGGTTTATCTCCTATTTCTGATAAAGACATTGATAATGAAGATGATTATTATGATAGTGCAAAAAATAGTAACCTTGCATTGTCTTTGGCATACAAGTTCTAAAGATATTTAGTTTATGCAAATAGAGCCTTCCATTTGGAAGGCTTTTTTCATTATAATTAGTTAACAATAATTTTATTTTAACACAATTAATGTAACTATTAAATTATTTGTTAAAAAACAAATCCTTTTTTCTTTTCTATAGTTTTATATTTGGCTCATTAATTTTAACCATAAATAAATAAAATGAAGAAGATTATTTTATGTGCTATTGCAATAATGGCATTCGGGTTTACAAATGCTCAAAAAACTAGATTTGGAGTAAAAGGTGGTCTTAATATTGCTACTATTGGCGGTGTTGATGAAGCTAATGCATTAGTAGGTTTCCAATTAGGTGGTTTTGCTGAAATCAATATTTGGAAAAAATTATACATTCAGCCAGAACTTTTGTTTTCTGCTCAGGGAGCTAAATTTGATGGGTATGGTGCTGAGCGTGACTACACTGTAAATTTAAACTATATCAATGTTCCTGTATTAGCTAAATATTATATTACAAAACAATTTAGTGTTGAAGCTGGACCACAACTTGGATTTTTAGTTTCAAGTAAAAATATTGAAGATGAAAAATCAGTTGATGTTGCCTTTAATTTAGGAGCAGCATACAATTTTACAGATAATTTTTCTGTAGGTGCTCGTTATACTATTGGTTTATCTAATGTTTACGATTACCACGATCGTTATGATGGTTATTACTATGATAACAGATATACAAACAATGTTTTGGCTTTGACTGCTGCATATAAATTCTAATAATTTAGAATAAAACATTTCTAAAACCTTCCCTAATCCGGAAGGTTTTTTTATGCTAAAATTGTTTTACTTTGTAAGTATGAATTGGGACAGATATATAAAAGATTATCAATCGTATTTGCGTATCGAAAGGGGAATGTCTAAAAACACAATCGAAAACTACAGTTTTGATATCGAGAGATTGTGTCTTTTTTTGGAAACAAATAAAATTGAAGTTTCGCCTTTAAAAATCACTGATGAAACCGTGCAGAATTTTATCTACGCTGTTGCAAAAGAAGTAAATCCAAGATCACAAGCGAGAATTATTTCTGGTTTAAAAAGTTTTTTTAATTACCTGATTTTTGAAGATTATAGAAATGATAGTCCTCTGGAATTAATCGAAACGCCTAAAACAGGTCGTAAATTGCCGGATACATTGTCTCTTCAGGAAATTGATGTCCTTATTGCGGCAATTGATTTAAGCTCTAATGAAGGCGAACGAAATCGAGCGATGTTAGAAACTTTGTACGGTTGCGGACTTCGGGTTTCTGAATTAGTTACGCTCAAAATATCTGATTTGTTTTTTGATGAAGGGTTTATTAAAATTACCGGAAAAGGAAATAAAGAACGCTTTGTGCCCATTGGAAAACTGACTCAAAAATATATTCAGATCTATCAAAAAGAAGTTCGGGTAAGTCTGAATATTAAAAAAGGGCATGAAGATACTTTGTTTTTAAACCGAAGAGGAAATCAGCTGACACGCGCAATGATTTTTACGATTATAAAGGATTTGGCTGTCAAAATTAATTTGCACAAAAATATAAGTCCCCATACTTTGCGTCATTCTTTTGCAACACATTTACTCGAAAATGGTGCCGACTTACGATCAATTCAATTAATGTTGGGACATGAATCTATAACCACGACTGAAATTTATGTACATTTAGACAGAAGTTTCTTAAAAGAAGTGATGCATTCGTTTCATCCGCGAAAATAATTTTTAATGTAAGTATCTCATTTTAAGCGAATATTTAATATATTGTGTGATATTTTGTATTAATCAGGAAATAAAAAAAACATGAATTAGGTCTTTTTTTTATTCTTTTTTTGTTGAGATATTATTTTAAATAATTGAATCTAAATAAAAAAATAAGTGATATATGGTTTTTGATTTATATGGAAATGAGGATTGCTTAGAGGTAAATAATTTTTATAAGAAGTTGTTTGCAGAAATGCCTGATTTACTTTTTCAGTTTGTAATCGATTGCGATAATAATTATACTTTTCCGCTTGTCAGTAAATCTGCTGATGAAATTTTTGAGCTTACTGCCGAAATATTTTCTACTGATCCCAAACTTATTATTTTTGAGAGAATTCATCCTCAGGATCGGGATTTCTTTTTTGAATCTTTAGTAAAAGCCAGAAGAGAAGTAAAACCCTGGCATGTAGAGTTTAGGGCCATTTTACCTAAAAAAGGATTGCGCTGGTTTAAGGTTTCTTCTAAAACCGAATTATCCGCAGATGGTTGTGTTAGTTTTTACGGACACGTATCTGATATTACAGAACTAAAAGACAAAGAAGAGAAACTGCGAATATCCGAAGAACGCTTTCAGTTTGCCCTCGACGCATCTACTGCTGGAATTTGGGATTGGGACATGGTAACCAATACGGTTTTCTATTCTTCATTATCATTAAAGATTTTAGAATTGGATTCAAGTGATGTAATCGATGACCCCGAGCGTTGGGATAAAATTGTTCATCCGGAAGATCTTCCCAAATACTATTCAGATATTCAGGAGCATTTTGAGAATAAGATTCCTTATTACGAAAATTACCATCGGGTAATGACTTCAAGTGGTAATTATAAGTGGATTCTTGATCGTGGAAAAGTCATCAAGAGAGATGAAAATGGAAAACCATTGCGTGTAATTGGTACGCATACGGATGTTTCTTTGCAGAAGGAAAAAGAATTGGAACTTATAAAAACCATGAAATTATACAGCGATCAAAATAGCCGGCTGGTTAATTTTTCGCATATCGTTTCGCATAATCTAAATACTCAGGCAGGTAATATTAAGTCGATTCTGGATTTTATCGATGCAGATGTTGAGAAGCAGACTGTCGATGAAATGTTAGAGCATTTAAGAACTGTGTCTAATGATTTGAACGATACCATTACAAATCTAACTCAGATTGTAAAAACACAAAGTAATATAAATATTGCTGTTATCCCATTAAAGCTGTGTGATTATATTGATAAAACAATTTCAACGATTAAAGGATTTGATAAACAAAAGAATGTTCGAATCATAAATAATGTTCCTAAATATCTCACGGTCAATTTTAATCCTGCTTATATGGAAAGTGTTTTGCTGAACTTTGCAACCAATGCCATAAAATATGCGCATCCGGATCGGGACCCGATTATTGTATTTGATTTTGGAATTGAACCGGAAGGTTTTAAATCCTTAAAAATTACAGATAATGGTTTAGGAATTGATCTTGATGTTTATGGGGATTTATTGTTCGGAATGTATAAAACATTTCATAAGCATCAGGAAGCCCGCGGAATAGGATTGTATATTACCAGAAATCAAATTGAAGCTATGAAAGGAAGTATTTCTGTAGAAAGTGAAGTTGGAGTAGGGACGAGCTTTAAAATCATCTTTAATGATGTTTAAAACAATAAATGATATAAAAAGAATAAAGGCTATCTTGTTTAAGATAGCCTTTATTGTTTTTATGAGGTTTGAGAATTACTTAGCAATATTAACTGCTCTTGTTTCTCTAATTACAGTAACTTTTACCTGACCCGGATAAGTCATTTCAGTTTGAATTTTTTGTGAAATCTCGAAAGATAAGTTTGCTGCATTGTCATCAGAAACTTTTTCACTTTCTACAATTACACGAAGTTCTCTACCAGCCTGAATTGCGTATGCATTTTTTACACCGCTAAAACCATAAGCCACTTCTTCAAGATCTTTTAAACGTTGAATGTAAGAATCTAAAACCTGACGTCTTGCACCTGGTCTTGCACCAGAAATAGCATCACAAACCTGAACAATAGGAGAAAGTAATGATTTCATTTCGATCTCGTCGTGGTGAGCTCCAATTGCGTTGCAAACTTCTTCTTTTTCGCCATATTTCTCTGCCCATTGCATTCCTAATAATGCGTGAGGTAAATCACTTTCAGTATCCGGAACTTTACCAATATCGTGTAATAAACCTGCTCTTTTAGCCAGTTTTACATTTAATCCTAGTTCAGCAGCCATAATACCACAAAGCTTAGAAACCTCTCTTGAGTGTTGCAATAAGTTTTGTCCGTAAGAGGAACGGTATTTCATTCTACCAACAACTTTAATCAATTCCGGGTGTAAACCGTGAATTCCTAAGTCGATAACAGTACGTTTACCAACTTCGATAATTTCGTCGTCAATTTGTTTGGCTGTTTTAGCAACAACTTCTTCGATTCTCGCTGGGTGAATACGTCCGTCAGTTACTAATTTGTGCAATGACAAACGGGCAATTTCTCTACGAACAGGATCAAAACAAGAAAGGATAATAGCTTCTGGTGTATCATCAACAATGATTTCTACTCCGGTTGCAGCTTCAAGCGCTCTGATGTTACGACCTTCACGACCAATAATTCTACCTTTTACATCGTCAGATTCAATGTTAAAAACTGAAACGCAATTTTCAACTGCTTCTTCAGTTCCAACTCTCTGAATTGTATTAATAATAATTTTTTTAGCTTCTTGCTGAGCAGTAAGTTTTGCTTCTTCAATAGTATCCTGAATATGAGACATTGCTTTGCTTTTAGCTTCGGCTTTTAAACCTTCAACTAATTGCTCTTTTGCCTCTTCTGCAGATAGTCCTGAGATTACTTCAAGCTGTTGCAATTGACTTTTGTGTAATTTGTCAACCTCGGCTTGTTTTTTATCTAAAACTTCAATTTTATTATTGTATTCGTTTGTTTTAGCTTCAAAATCATCATTTACTTTTTTAGCTTTTGATAATTCGTTTGAAATTTGAGATTCTTTATCACGAACTCTTTTTTCTACTTCGGCTACTTTTTTATCTCTTGCAAGAATAACTTGTTCATGCTCTGATTTTAATTCAATGAATTTTTCTTTTGCCTGAAGGATTTTATCTTTTTTAATATTTTCAGCTTCTAAATTGGCGTCTTTTAATATGGAAGAAGCTTCTTTTTTTGCATTTTTGATTAAGTTAGAAATATTGCTTTTTTCGATAATTTTAGCGATTGCAAAACCTGCTGCAATCCCTATTATACCTGAAATAATGATCGTTATGATGTCCATGTTTGTTAAAATTTATATATAAAAAAAGCCTACATTAATTGCTTGAATAAACTCGTAAAGACAAGTTTTGAGCTAACTCACTGTTCAAGTTTCCCCAATAAAATCGGGGCATACTATAGTAGCGAAGATTCACTCACTTTAATTTGTTAGTGTTGAGTTTACCAATTGTGAACTAATGTAGGCAGTATCTTAGTTTCTGTAAAGAACGTTTAATTTTCGAGATATTGATCTAATAGCGAATTTAATCTTTTAATTCTTTCGATGGTTTCTTCGCCATCGATTGCGTTGTCAATTTGTTTTTGTTCTACTTGTGATGCAAATTGCAAGGCACACATAGCCAGAACATCTTGTTTATCACGAACCGCGTAACTTTCTTCGAATTGCTTGATCATAGCATCAATTTTTTTAGAAGCACTTCTAAGTCCTTCTTCCTGAGATGGTTCAACCGTTAACGGGTAAACTCTGTCTGCAATTGATATTTTAATTCTAAGCTTTCCGTCCATGTCTTTCTAGTCTGATAGTTGTGCTATACAGTAATCGATTTCGCGAATTAATGAATTTATTTTAAGCTTTGTCTCTCTCTTGTTATTGTCGCTGCCAAGCAACGAATTGGCTATCTTAAGTGTATCATATTGCTTTTTCAAAGCTTCCATTTCTTCAGATTGTTTCTGGATGATTTGCGCAGCTTTGGTTAGTTCTAATCGTAAAACCTGATTGTTTTTCTCCAGGCTCTTTGACTTCTCAAAAAGCTTTTCGACTTTATATTCAAGAGTATCAATTATTTCTGCAATTACACTCATTGTAAATCCTATTCATTACTTAATCATACAAAGTTAGTATTCCTTTTTATTAATGCAATTTTTTATCGATTTTTTTACATTAAAAATAACCAAATAAATGAAATTCAATCAATTGTATTTTTGTAGCTTTTTCCTCGTTTTTGGCTTCTTATTTTTTTATCTTAGCAAAAATGTTGCTTATGAAATTCTCACTACTCACCCTGTTTTTTTGCCCTTTTATTTTTGCACAAGCCCAATATCCCAAGGAAGATTTTCGTCCGCCACTGGATATTCCTATGCAGCTTTCCGGTAATTTTGGGGAACTGAGACCCAATCATTTTCATGCCGGTTTCGATTTAAAAACAAATCAAAGAGAAGGATTAAGCGTACATGCAATTGCTGATGGATATGTTTCGAGAATAAAAATTTCAACATTTGGTAACGGTAAATGTATTTATATTACTCATGCAAACGGATATACTTCGGTTTATGGACATTTGCAGACAACTGTAGGCGAAATTCAGGATTATGTAACTAAAACGCATTATAAAGAGCAGTCGTATGAAATTGAAATGTTTCCAAAACCTTTTGAAATTTCGGTTACAAAAGGACAAATAATTGCGCTTTCAGGAAATACTGGTTCGTCTGAAGGACCGCATTTGCATTTTGAAATTAGAGATACTAAAACCGAATTTGTAATAAATCCGATATTTTTCGGATTTGATAAAGAGATAAAAGATTCTAAAAAACCAACCGTTTCCAGTGTTTATGTTTATCCGTTAGACAATGCGACGGTTAATCAATCTAAACAGCCTTTATTGTTGAATTTAACGCTGCAAAAAGACGGAACATATTTGGCTGGAAAGGTAAAAGCAAACGGAAAAATTGGTTTCGGAATTTCTGCTGTGGATTTTGATGATGTTTCGTTTAATAAAAATGGTGTTTTTAATGTTTCAACCTTTTTTAACGGAAATCAAAATTACAACTACCAATTCAATACCTATTCATTTGATGAAATGAGGTATATAAATGCATTCATTGATTATGCTAAATATAAAAAATCAGGTCAGCGGGTTCAGAAACTTTTTATGAAAACGCCTTTTGCTTTAAGCATTGTTAAAACAGATTCGCTTCGCGGAATTATTCCGGTCGAGCCAAATCTGGCTTCTACGTACCGAATTGAAGTTTCGGATTATTTCGGGAATTTAAATTCAATTACGGTCCCAATCGAATATGATGCAGCAACTCCAATTGTCAGTGCAGAACCTGTAGTCTCAAAATATTTTATAAAATTTAATAAAGATTCTAATTTCGAAAAAGACAATATGTCCGTATTTTTTCCTGCGGGAACTTTTTATGAAGATTTCAATTTAAATTTTGATGTAAAAAATAATCGCATTTATATTCATGACGATACTGTTCCGGTTCATTCTAATTTTACCATTACAATAAAAGACAGTGTTTATCCGGAATCAGTAAGAGATAAACTTTTTATTGGAAGATTAAGTGGTAATAATGCGAGTTATAATGGTACAATAAGAAAAGGAGATGTTTTTGCCGCCAAGTCAAAAATATTAGGTCAATACGGTTTGGTTTTGGACACAATTGCGCCAACAATAAAAATTACGAGTCCCGTTGAAGGTAAATGGATAAGCGACCAGAAGAAAATTTCATTTACGATTAATGACAGTTCTTCAGGGATTAAATCCTACAATGGATATTTAAACGGAAAATGGGTTTTGTTTGAATATGAAAATAAAACCAGGAAAATCACTCACACTTTTGATGATTCAATTGTTGCCGAAGGAGCAAATGATTTAAAAATAGAAGTTGTTGATAATGTAGGTAATTCTGCTATCTTTGAAACTCATTTTTTTAGAAGTCAACAAAAATAAAACCAAAACAGTTGAATCAAAATAAGCTACTATTCGTTTTTCTTTTTTTATGCATTACTTGTGTTTCATTTGCTCAAAATGCTCATATCAAAGGTGTTATTTTAGATGATCTAAATCATCCTGTTGCTGATGTAAACGTTACTTCTTTGGGCAATAGCGCCCGATCAGATGCTAATGGGTTTTATGAAATTGATGTTCCCTCAAAGAAAAAAACTTCTTTGATTTTTACGCATGTTTCATTAAAAATGATGAGTCTTACAGTAAGTTTAAAACCAAATGAAGTTTTTGTTTTTAATCCGGTAATGAATAATTCTGAGGAGCAAATGGGAGAGGTTTTTGTTTCTTCCGGAAATAAAAAACGCGTTCAGGGAATCACAACTGTTGATGCTGCTACAATTAAAAAAATTCCCGGGGCAAATGCCGGAATAGAAAATATATTAAAAACGTTGCCCGGTGTAAATTCAAACAATGAACTTAGTACACAATATGCGGTTCGTGGCGGAAATTATGACGAAAATCTTGTCTATGTAAATGAAGTCGAAGTGTATCGCCCTTTTTTAATTCGTTCCGGGCAACAAGAAGGATTAAGTTTTACGAATACAGATCTGGTTCAGAATGTAGATTTTTCGGCTGGAGGATTTCAGGCAAAATTTGGTGATAAATTATCTTCTGTATTAGATATTACGTATAGAAAACCAACAGAGTTTGGTGCTTCCTTAGAGGCTAGTTTACTGGGCGGGAGTGTTTCTGTAGATGCCGTTTCCAAAAATAAAAAATGGTCTGCAGTTACCGGAGTTCGGTATCGAAATAATAGTCTGCTTGTAAATAGTCAGGATACACAAACGAATTATACGCCTACTTTTGCGGATATTCAGACCAATGTTAATTATGATATTTCAGATAAATGGCAAGTGAGTTTTTTAGGGAATATTTCTCAGAACAAATATTTATATCAGCCTTTAACGCGCGAAACAAAATTTGGAACTATCGATCAGCCCATGTCGCTTGCGGTTTATTATGAAGGGAAAGAACGCGATCAGTATGATACTTATTTTGGCGCCTTTAAAACCACATATAAAGCTTCGTCAAGTTTAACCTTAAAATTTATTGGATCACTTTTTCATACAATGGAAGAGGAGCATTTTGATATTTTGGCACAATATCGTTTAGGTAATGTAGGCGAGGATCAAGCAACAGAAGTTGATTTTACAAGAGGAATTGGTTCACAGCTTAATCATGCCAGAAATGATCTGGATGCTTTAATAGCAAATGCAGAAATTAAAGGATTTAAAGAATGGAAAAATGACAGCCAATTAGAATTTGGCTTAAAATATACCAGAGAATCTATTCGTGACAGAATTGTAGAGTGGGAGATGATCGATTCTGCGGGTTTTTCTATAAATCCTCCAATTGTTGTTTTACCGTCAAATAATCAGCCTTACCAACCATATACGGGACCTTTATTGCCGTATCAGGATGTTCGTGCCACAAATTATAACACGATTAACAGGTTTTCCGGATATGCACAATACAATAAAAAATCAGAGTTAGGATCTAGTCAGATTTGGTATAATCTGGGAGCACGTTTCCAGATTTGGGATGTTTCCGGAGCTGCAGTTGAAGGAAAAAATCAAATTGTTTTTAGTCCGCGTGCGCAATTTGCCATAAAACCGGATTGGGATATGGATATGGTTTTCAGACTTTCAGGCGGATTATATTATCAGCCGCCTTTCTATAGAGAACTCCGTGATCTTGATGGCGTCGTGAATCCAAATGTAAAAGCGCAGGAATCTGTACATATTGTTTTGAGTAATGATTATAATTTCAAGATGTGGAATCGTCCTTTTAAATGGGTAACAGAGTTATATTATAAATCACTTTCTGATGTAAATGTATATTCGATCGATAATGTCAGAATTCGTTACGTGGCCAATAATAATGCAACAGCTTACGCACAAGGTTTTGATTTTAGATTAAACGGAGAATTTGTACCGGGAACGGAATCATGGATTAGTTTTGGATATCTAAAAACCGAAGAAAATTATGAGAACAAAGGATATATCGCCAGACCAACAGATCAACGTTTGAAATTTGCGATGTTGTTTCAGGATTATATGCCAAATATTCCGAGTGTGAAGTTATATCTTAATTTAGTTTACAATACAGGTTTACCAGGCGGTGCTCCGGCATATTCTGACCCGTATTTGTATCAAAGCAGATTAAATGATTATCGTCGTGCAGATGTTGGTTTTGCTAAAGTTTTTGTTGATAGCAGTACGAAAGTGCCAAAAGCAAAATGGTTAAAAAACTTCAAGGAATTATCTGTTGGACTGGAAATTTTTAATCTTTTCAATAATCAGAATGCGATAACCAATACATGGGTTCGCGATGTTTATTCTAAAAATCAATACGCAATTCCAAATTACATGACTTCAAGAGTTTTTAATGTAAAGCTGAATGCGAGATTGTAAATATTGATTTCGTTTTTTTTACAATAAGAAAAGAATTATTTACGTTGAAAGTAAGATCGTAGTAAAATTCAATAAAACTAGATAATACAATCAAAAATACTATATTTGATATCCTAATATAATTAGCATACATGAAAAAATCCTTAACATATATAGCGTTGGCAATCGTTGGTACATTAGTGAGTTGTAAAGACGAAGTTCAGAAACCTAAAGTAATTTATGATGCTGCAAACAAAACAAGTGTTGTATCAAAAACAGATTCTACGCAGATTGAAATCGCAGATTTGCCAATTCAGATGGAAGGAACGAATTATTTAATTCATCCTGTAGGAGATTTACGTGTTTTTGAGAGAGGAACTAAATCACGTTACGGATCATCAAGTGTGAATGATGTGAGTTTTACAATTTCGAACTTAGGAGAGTATGAAATTACCGGTTATTTACAAAACCTAAAATTTCAAAAAGTAGATTCTGATTCTATTCGCCCTTTGACAGACAAACCGGCTTTGATTTTAACAGCCACTTATTTAAAGGCGGTTGCAGACAAAACTCAAAACCAAATTATGGTATATACTCTGGCAGATTCAGATACCAATAAAGACGGAAAAATTGATTCAGGAGATATTAAAACATTGTATTTAAGTAATATTAGCGGAGAAAATTTCACAAAAATTTCTGAAGATTTTCAGGAATTAGTAGACTGGAGTTTAGTAGAATCTAAAAGCCGTTTGTATTTTAGAACAATCGAAGATACCAACCAAAACGGACAATTTGATAAAAACGACGTTTTGCATTATAACTACATAGATTTGGCTTCTAAAAAATGGGAAGTTAAGAGTTATAAACCTATTTAAAGGTTCTAAGATTCTGAGGCACTAAGTTGCTACGGTTTTTAGTGTCAAAAGAAAAGCCCTTTAAAAAGTAATTTTTAAAGGGCTTTTCTTTTTTATAAAATCACAAACGACATTGACACAGATTGGCTAAATTCTATAAGGAAATTAGTGATTTGTCAATCTTTGGTTAGACGTACTGCAGTGAGTCTCTGCATTAAATCTTTGTCGATTTGTATGGCGCAGGTTGTAAAATTTTATCAATTTAAATATCCGTATTGTTAATCGTAGAGACGCACCGCAGTACGTCTACGCAAAGATATTCGATTCCAATCTGGACGTAAAGCCCGCTTTTTGTCATTTCCTACATAAACAAAAAATAACCGTCAGGTTCGATCGATATTGTAAGGCAGGACTTTAGCCCAGTTTAAACGAAATCAGGAATCTCTGGCAAGAAAAAACTTAGAACCTTAGTATCTGAGCACCTTAGCACCTTTATATCAATATATCGCTTTCCAGATCAGATTTTTCGATTTCAAAACCAAATCCTAAACGTTCTACTAATTCGATTACCAGTTTTTTATACCAGTTTTCAGATTTAGGATGAATGTATATCTTCTCAATTAATTGTTTAAGATCAACGTTGATTTTTAAACCGTCATTCAGTTTTAGATTACTTTTTGAAGTATCTGTAATAATACGAACTTCGCGTTCGTATTGAAAACTTTTTCGTTTAAACAAAAACGGAAAAAACAAATCATCAAACGGAATGTATTCTTTTTTATAATCGATATAATTGACTTCGCCAATATACTGATCAAAATTATTCTCTGGATTTAATGCTTTTTGCAACCTGCCAATAGTAGACTGAATCGCCAGTCCTTCGCTATTTTGTGTAAATATCTGCCACATTGCAAACGATTCATATTCGTTTATATGCCAGCTGCTTATAGCAACTTGTTCGCGATGGGTTTTGTAGTAATTTAAAAAGTCAGGATTGTCAATCGCAAGTTTTTTGATCTCTTCAAAAGTAGGTTCGCTAAATGTACCTTCATATTGATCTTCGAATTTATCAGATCGGGACATGAATAATTTTTTAGACAATAATAAATCCAGAAATTTAGACAAGTCCAGATATTTCCAAACAACTGTATCTGGATCATCAGGAAGTTTTATGTTCGGATTGTTGAGATACATTTCTTTGTGTTTTAAGATTTATTAAAAAAAGAAGCCACAGATTATAAAGATTAAATGATTTATTTCGTTAAAAAAAGAATCTGTGTTAATCTGTATAATCTGTGGCTAAAAGTATATTCTTTTATCTACGATTCAAATGATTGCATAGTAACCAATTTATTGTAGGTTCCGTTTTGTGCAATCAATTCATCATGTGTGCCTTGTTCAACGATTTTTCCTTTTTGCATTACAACTATTTTGTCAGCTTTCTGGATAGTCGAAAGTCGGTGAGCGATAACAATCGAAGTCCTGTTTTGCATCATATTTTCAAGAGCAACCTGAACAAATTTTTCGCTTTCCGTATCCAATGCTGATGTGGCTTCATCCAGAATCATAATAGGAGGATTCTTCAATACCGCACGAGCAATCGATAAACGTTGTTTTTGACCGCCTGAAAGTTTGTTTCCGCTGTCACCAATGTTTGTATAGATTCCTAAAGGCAATTCTTTTACGAATTCAAAAGCATTTGCGATTTTCAGTGCCTCGATAATTTCATCATCTGTAGCATCCAATTTTCCTAACGCAATATTAGCTTTAATAGTATCATTAAATAAAATGCTGTCCTGAGTTACTAATCCCATCAAACCGCGAAGCGATTGCAGGTTCATATCTTTAATGTTCACGTTATCAATAGAAATTGTTCCGTCGTTTACATCATAAAAACGAGTCAATAAGTTGGCAATTGTACTTTTTCCGCTTCCGGATTGTCCAACCAGAGCAACAGTCTGGCCTTTTTTAATTTGAAGCGAAAAGTCTTTTAAAACCGTTTCGTCTTCGTATTTAAAGTTAATGTTTTGAACTGTAATAGTATCATCGAAAGTTGTTTTTTCGATTGCATTTTCTTTCGATGTAATGGTATTTTCCTGTTCCAGGATTTCAAGAACACGTTCAGCAGCAGCATTTCCTCTTTTTACTCCGTAAGAAGCCTTAGAGATTGCTTTTGCAGGAGTCAGAATGTTATATGCTAAGCCCATGTAGGCAATAAATGAAGGTCCGTCAAGCGTTTTTTCGATCAAAACCATCTGACCACCGTACCAAAGTAATATTGCGATTACAGTGATTCCCATAAACTCACTTGCAGGCGAAGCTAAGTTCTGGCGATTCCCGATACTGTTTGATAATCTGAAAAAACGTTCTGTCGAATTTTGAAAAATACTGTTGAAATAATTTTCAGAATTATAACCTTTTACCACTTTCAATCCGCCAATTGTTTCTTCGATAGTTGATAAAAAACTACCTTGTTCCTGTTGTGCTTTGCTGGATTGTTTTTTTAATTGTTTTCCAATTAATGAGATAATATATCCGGAAACAGGAATAAAAATAAATACAAACAAAGTAAGTTTAGCGCTAATAATTAACATGGCGGCTATTGTAAAAATAATAGTCAAAGGTTCTTTTACAATAAGTTCTAAAATTGCCAGAAAAGAAGTCTGAACCTCATTTACATCAGCAGAAATTCTTGAAATAACATCTCCCTTTCTTTTTTCAGAATAAAAAGCAAGAGGCAATTCCAGTGTTTTTTTATAGAGTGCATTTCGCATGTCCCTTAAAACACCATTTCGTAAAAAATTGATAAAAAACATAGCTAAATAATCTGCTAAGTTTTTTAATAAAAATATCGAAATGATTAATGCAACCATTATCGAAAGTACATAACCGGGATTATTAGCGTCTGTATGTGTTGTAATGTAATAACTTAGATAGTTTTCTCCGTATTCTTTTACGTGAGTAAGTCCTTCGTAAGTTGGCATAACATAATTTTTCTTCGTTTTATCAAATAAAACCTGAAGCATAGGAATCAATGCCATGAAAGAAAGTGTACTAAAAAGTGCATATAAAACATTAAAAAAGATGTTTAAAAATGCATATTTTTTATACGGATATATAAAAGGAACTATTTTTTTGAAATTACTCATTTATTTGTAGATGTTATTTTCTGCTATAGCAATGGCTCTTTCGAGTTTTTCTAGCAATAATTTTTTCAGATTACTGAATTATTGTGAATCTAAAACTCATGCGCAATAATGGTTTAGTTTTAGTCTTAACCTAATTGTGCACACAGTGTGTGCACAATTGTAGAGGTTAATATTTTCTGTCACTCATTATTTATTACTTCAATTGCATTCCTGCAATGATATTTTGAATTTTTTCGTCTAAGAAACTTTCAGCAGCATCAAAATTAGTAACCGAATCTAATTCTGCATTTACACTAATGTAGAATTTAATTTTAGGTTCAGTTCCGCTTGGTCTTGCACAAATTTTAGAACCATCTTCAGTATAATAAATCAATACGTTAGATTTTGGGATATCCATAGTAGATTCTTCACCGCTCAATAAATTCAAAGCAATCGATGATTGATAATCTTCAACCATTATTACTCTTTGTCCGCTAATTTCTTTCAAAGGATTTTGACGTAAATCAATCATCATCTGATTAATTTCCTGCAAACCTTCCATTCCTTTTTTGGTTAACGAAACCAAGTATTCTTTGTAGAAACCGTTTTCAACATAAAGCTGTAAAAGTTCTTTGTAAACACTGCTTCCCGCTGCTTTTGCCTGAGCTGCAACTTCGCAGATTAATAAAGTTGCTGCAACAGCATCTTTATCTCTCACGGCGTCACCAACCATAAAACCAAAGCTTTCTTCACCACCTCCAATAAATTCGAGTTCCGGGAAATCTTTGATCATTTTGGCAATCCATTTAAAACCAGTCAAACCCACTTTGCATTCTACGCCATAACTTGTGGCTAATTCCATCATCATAGGCGTCGAAACAATTGTAGAACCTACGAATTGTTTTCCGTTGATTTTACCTGCCTTTTTCCATTGTTTCAATAAGAAAGAAGTCATCAAAATCATGGTCTGATTTCCGTTAAGCAAAATCATTTTACCATCGTTGTTTCTAACTGCAACACCAAGACGGTCGCAATCAGGATCTGTTCCTACAACAATATCAGAGTTTGTTTTGTCTGCCAGAGCCAGAGCCATAGTTAATGCCTCAGGTTCTTCAGGATTTGGAGATTTTACCGTTGGAAAATCTCCGTCCGGAACCGCTTGTTCCGGAACGATATGAACATTTTTGTATCCTGCCTGAGATAAAGTATCAGGCACAGATTTTATAGAAGTTCCGTGAAGCGAAGTAAAAACAATATGTAAATTATCTTTGGCTTCAGCCGGAGTATTAAAACTTGCGTTTTCGATCGATGATTTTACAAAAGCCTTGTCAATTTCAGTATCGATATATTCAATCAGACTTTCGTTTGCATTGAATTTAATCTTATCGTAGCTTAAATTTTCAATTACATTTATAATTGCAGCATCTTGTGGAGGAACAATTTGTCCGCCATCTTCCCAATACACTTTATATCCGTTATATTCCGGTGGATTGTGAGAAGCCGTAAGTACAATCCCGCATTGGCAGCCTAAATGCTTAAGAGCAAAAGACAATTCAGGCGTCGGGCGTAAATCAGAAAACAAATAAACATGAATTCCGTTTGCAGAGAAAACATCCGCAACCACTTTAGCCAGAGTGTTACTGTTATGACGACAATCATAAGCAATAACAACTTTTAAAGGTTGATTAGGGAAAACTTCATGCAAATAATCAGATAATCCCTGTGTGTTTTTTCCAAGTGTATATTTGTTGATTCTGTTGTTTCCAACGCCCATAACACCGCGCATTCCGCCAGTTCCA
This sequence comes from Flavobacterium sp. Leaf82, assembly GCF_001422725.1. Classification (GTDB taxonomy): domain Bacteria; phylum Bacteroidota; class Bacteroidia; order Flavobacteriales; family Flavobacteriaceae; genus Flavobacterium. The sequence goes on from NZ_LMMA01000005.1 coordinate 34,725, forward strand.
AATTCAAGATTTTTATAAAAACTTTCCTCAAGTTCTTTTGGCGACGTAGTCATTAATTCCTTCACCGCAGCTTGTGTATCGTTGTCAAATGTAGGGGTCAGCCATTCGTTTACAGCATTCAAAATATTAGGTGCTATATTCATCATTCGTATATTTTTTTATATTTAAATAGTAATAATTTTCAGGAGCTATTTCCTGCTATCATTCCAATCTTTTTTATTGTAGAAAAAACAATAAAAAAGGATTTTCCCTTTTATCAGGGCTAGAGCTTTGTTAAAAATTTACCTCTCGGGCTACTTTATAACGTGCTTCATTGCTTTTAGTTCTCAAAATAATTTCACCAAGAAAACCTGCCAAAAATAATTGAGTTCCTAAAATCATGGTAGTTAAAGCGATAAAAAACCATGGATTGCTGGTAATTAAGCTGTATTTCATTCCGTTGTACATATGGTACAATTTCGAAACACCAATATAACCCGCCAATAAAAATCCGATAATAAACATTAACGAACCCATTGCGCCAAATAAATGCATTGGTCTTTTTCCAAATCTTGACAAGAACCAAATCGTAATCAAATCCAGGAAACCGTTTATAAAACGCTCCATTCCAAATTTGGTTTCACCATATTTACGTGCCTGGTGAATCACTACTTTTTCACCAATTTTATTAAAACCGGCATTTTTCGCCAAAACAGGAATGTATCGGTGCATTTCGCCAGATACTTCAATGTTTTTTACAACCGTATTTTTATAAGCTTTTAATCCGCAGTTAAAATCATTTAATTCAACTCCGGAAGTTTTTCTTGCTGCCCAGTTAAAAAGTTTAGACGGAAGATTTTTTGCCACAACAGAGTCATAACGTTTCTTTTTCCATCCGGAAACCAAGTCAAATTTCTGAGCCGTAATCATATCGTATAAACCAGGGATTTCATCCGGGCTATCCTGCAAATCTGCATCCATTGTGATAATAACATCACCTTTTGCTTTTGCAAAACCAGCATGTAAAGCCTGAGATTTTCCAAAGTTCTTCATGAAACGAATTCCTTTTACATTAGGGTTTTCGTTAGAAAAACTTTCAATAATATTCCAAGAATCATCCGTACTTCCATCATCTACAAAAATGATTTCATAAGAGTAATTATTAGATTGCATCACTTTGATAATCCACGAATAGAGTTCTTTCAGTGATTCCTCCTCATTAAGAAGCGGTATAAGTATAGATAGATTCATTTATATTTTTATTCTTGTGTAGTAGTTTTGCTTTTAAAAAATGCTGCGAAAATTAATCCAAAAATTGAACTGACAACAATCGCAAAAACAGATCCTTTAAGTAATTCTATAGTAGAGTACGGATTTGTTTCTTTCATTTTTTCAATAGTTTCATTAATTGCTGAAGCCGGTGATCCAAATTTTTGCATCATAGTTGCAGTATATTTAATGATTAATTCGTTCAGAGTATCTTTTGCTGCGGGATCAATAAAATTGAATAAAATAATATTAAAAAATGTAGAAATCAGAATTCCAATTACTGCAGCTATAAAATAAGTAGTAAAAGCTTCTTTAAAAGGAAAAATACCTCTTAGGTCTCTCTTTGTTTTAGAAAGTAAAACAATACATATAGTAAGGTTGATCGCCAGACTTAAAAGTCCAATCCACCAGGAAGTGAATAAATTTAAATCAACCGCATATATAGTACTGGTAACTAATGCAGATGCAACTCCAATCATTACACCATATGTAATACCGTTCTTTTTTATAACTTCATTAATCATATTTCTATATGTTTTAAAATTAATCCACAAATATAGCAATTCCCAATATATGAGAGATAAAAAAGCTTTTTGAATTTAACTAAAAAAAAGTGAGCTAAAGATTTGTAGATTAAAAAAGAATTGTAAATTTGCAAACTGAAATAATAAAAAGTTTTAAACAAAAAAAGAGTATCCTTTGTTTACACCTTTTTCTAACCATGAAAAAGCTTCAAAATAAAAATGCTCTAAACAATAAATAAAAAGAAAAGATGAAAAAAGGAATTCACCCAGAAAATTACAGATTAGTTGCATTTAAAGACATGTCAAATGACGAAGTTTTTATCACTAAATCTACTGCAGATACAAAAGAAACAATTGAAGTTGACGGAGTTGAGTATCCAGTTGTAAAAATGGAGATTTCTAGAACATCTCACCCTTTTTATACTGGTAAATCTAAACTTATCGATACTGCAGGACGTATTGATAAATTTAAAACTAAATATGCAAAACACGTTAAAAACTAATAACTGTTTTTATTTATACAAAAGCCTTCCAATTTGGGAGGCTTTTTTTATGGAATTATAAGATTAACATCAAAGTGCACAAAGATTATTATCTGGTATTATATTTAGAAAACACATCCCCAAGCCAGTGCTATTAAGTTAAGATATTTTATATTGTGTTCCATCGGAATAACTCATCGGTAGAAAAAAAATGCATCATGAGAAACATCGTCCCATTGGACAATGTCATTAAGTTAAGCTTTTAGAAAATAAAATCCGTTTTTATCCGCGTTTTTACGAAGTAAATCTGTTTTATCCGCGTCAAAATTAGACGCTGATTTTACTGATTCGCTAAAGCGAAAACGCTGATAAAAACAGATTTTTTTAATTACTTTCTTAATTAAGCTGTTCAGTAATTTTATAGATTTCCTCTTAATTTATTGACATTGCCCGAAGCCTCGGGATGCAAAGCTTAATCTATACAAAGCTTTGCGAACTTTGTGTTTTTTTTTAATCCAATAATAAAAATCTTTGCGCACTTTGCGGTTAAATGATCATCAATTTAAAAAATGTGTTAACCAAGAAGCAATTATTTTCTTATTTTGAATAAGAGTACTTTTAATAGAACAAATAAAATATTTGTAACTTTGATCTCGATAACCAAATCAAGATTTTAACAAATTTCAAATTTCAGATTTATGAATTACATTCTTTTTGACGGTCCCGTCCGGAATGCTTTATTACCTTTTACATTTACAAGACCTGTTGCTGATATATTAATTGGAATCATGACGATTCGCCAAAAATGGGAAGCGCGTTTAGGTTCGACTATTACCACGATTACCGAAGATTACTTATCAACCAAATTTCCAATGGTTGAAATGGAAGAAAATGTCATGATCAATGCGGCGTATTTACCAAATGATACACTTGCAGAATTGGTTTCTGATTTAAAAGAAAATCAGGCAATCTTTAAAGGTGATGATGTTATTGCTTTTTTTACAACTGAAAATCAGGAAGAAGTTGATTTTGATGTGTACGAAATTATTCAGTACAACGAAGGTACTCTGACTGTAGAACATACCTGGGATATTTTCTCTAAAAATGATGCTGCAATTCGCGAAGATTTTATTTATCTGACCGAAGACAGAAAATCACAACCCATCCCAAAAAGCGTAAATGTTATTGCGCCTGAGAATATTTTTATTGAAGAAGGGGCAAAATTAGAGTATGTAACTCTTAATGCTTCGGCAGGACCTATATATATAGGTAAGAATTCTGAAATTATGGAAGGAACCGTAATTCGTGGTCCTTTTGCTTTATGCGAAAATGCTCAGGTAAAACTAAATGCTAAAGTTTACGGAGCTACAACTGTTGGTCCAGGATCAAGAATAGGCGGAGAGGTTAAAAACTCAATTCTTTTTGCGAATTCAAATAAAGGACACGATGGGTTTTTAGGAGATTCGGTTTTGGGTGAATGGTGTAATATTGGAGCTGATAGTAACAACTCGAACCTGAAAAATAATTATGAAGAAGTAAAATTATGGAGCTACAAAACAGAAGGTTTTGCTAAAACCGGACTTCAGTTTTGTGGTTTGATGATGGGAGATCATAGTAAATGCGGAATCAATACGATGTTTAATACCGGAACTGTAGTAGGAGTGAGTGCTAATATTTTTGGGAGTGGTTTTCCTCGCAATTTTGTACCAAGTTTTTCTTGGGGTGGAGCAGCAGGTTTTACAACTTATGTAACCAAAAAAGCTTTTGAAACTGCAAAATTAGTAATGGGAAGACGAAACATAGATTTCGATGACACAGAATCAGCAATATTAGAACATATTTTTGAGGAAACTAAGAAATGGAGAAAAGATTAATTTTAATTAGATAATTAGTCAATTTGAAAATTAGATAATGTAAAAAACCCGACAAGTCTTAGAATTTGTCGGGTTTTATTTTTGTTTTTTTTGCCACAGATTATAGGATTAAAAAAGATTCTTTTGAAAGGACTATAAACTCTTTTCAGAGAAATAATCAGAGAGAATCCTTTAATCTGTGGCTGAAAATCTAACGTAAGATTTTAGTCAATGCTATTTATCGATTTTAGTAAAATCTCCTTTCAGGTTAAATTTTAATTCTAAACCATTCGTAAGTTTTGCTTCATAACCAGAAGATCCTATTTCTATTTTGATTATTTTTTCTTTGCGGAAATTTGTTTTTATATACGAAGCGACTTTTTTCGGGATAATAGACGAAGGGATTTTAGAACCGTTCCCATCTACTTCTTTCCAGTTTCCTTTTTTGTCAAATTCTATTTCCGTTTTATTATCAAACTGAACTTTGTATTCTGTAGAGAGAATTTCTTTGTCTTCTAATATATAGCTCGGCTTTTTTGATCCAAAGTGAGTTTTTAAGAAAGTTTGTGCATTTGCCGGTAAAGCTTCTTTTTTTATTACAGTTTTTTGTGCGCTTGCAGAAAGTCCAAATATCAATCCTGCAATTAGGCTGGCTATTAAGTTTAATTTCGTTCTCATATTTTCCTGATTTTTAATTATTATACAAGATAAGGCTAAAATTTTAAAATATGAAAAGACTAATGGTGTTTCGTTCGTTACGATTAAGATGTAATTCAATTCGTATATTGTCTAATTAACACATTTTCAAAATTATCTAATTATCTCATTGGCACATTATCTAATTAAATCTATCTTTGCGCCTTGAAAAAACACTTGCTGAGAAGTCTAAAAATCGAAGCAGTCTAAAAATCTAAAAATCTAAATGATTACAGTTAACGATATTTCGGTTCAGTTTGGTGGAACTACATTATTTAGCGATGTTTCTTTTGCTATAAATGAAAATGATAAAATTGCCCTTATGGGTAAAAATGGTGCGGGAAAATCGACACTTTTAAAAATAATTGCAGGTCAGAGCAAACCTTCAACCGGAAGTATTTCGGCTCCAAAAGAAGCTGTTATTGCTTATTTGCCTCAGCATTTATTGACAAGAGATGGTTCTACTGTAATGGAAGAAGCATCAAAAGCTTTTGGTGAAATTTTTAAAATGAAAGCTGAAATCGACGAAATCAACGAGCAATTAACCGTTCGTACTGATTATGAAAGTGATGCTTACATGAAATTGATCGAAAGAGTTTCTGACTTAAGTGAGAAATTTTATGCCATCGAAGAAGTAAATTACGAAGCTGAAGTAGAGAAAATATTAGTTGGTTTAGGTTTTGACCGTGAGGATTTTTCACGTCAGACTTCTGAGTTTTCCGGAGGATGGAGAATGCGAATTGAATTGGCTAAAATTTTATTGCAAAAACCAGACTTAATTTTGCTGGATGAGCCTACCAACCACATGGATATTGAAAGTATTCAATGGCTTGAAGAGTTTTTGATTAATTCAGCAAAAGCAGTTGTAGTAATTTCGCATGATAGAGCGTTTGTAGATAATATTACCAATCGTACTATTGAGGTTACAATGGGAAGAATCTACGATTATAAAGCAAAATATTCTCATTATTTAGAGTTAAGAAAAGACCGTAGAGTGCATCAGCAAAAAGCTTACGATGAGCAACAAAAAATGATTGCTGATAACAGAGCTTTTATTGATCGTTTTAAAGGTACTTTTTCTAAAACAGATGCTGTTCAGTCTCGTGTTAAAATGCTTGAAAAACTGGTTATTGTACAAGTTGATGAAGTAGATAACTCAGCATTAAAATTAAAATTCCCGCCAGCAGCGCGTTCCGGACAATATCCTGTTGTGGTAAAAGAGCTTTCTAAATCATATGGAGATCATGTGGTTTTTAAAGATGCTAATATTGTGATCGAAAGAGGCGAAAAAGTAGCTTTTGTAGGTAAAAATGGTGAAGGAAAATCGACCATGATTAAAGCAATCATGAAAGAAATTGGAATCGATGAAGGAAGTGTAGAAATTGGGCATAATTCTCAAATTGGATATTTTGCACAAAATCAGGCTTCATTATTAGATGAGAATGCTACAATTTTTGAAACTATTGATAATATTGCTGTTGGAGATGTTCGTACACAAATAAAAAATATTCTTGGCGCTTTTATGTTTCAGGGAGATGATATTACGAAAAAAGTAAAAGTACTTTCAGGAGGAGAAAAAACTCGTTTGGCAATGATAAAATTATTGTTGGAACCTGTTAATTTATTGATTCTGGATGAGCCTTCGAATCACCTTGACATGAAGACTAAAGATATTATTAAAGATGCATTACGCGACTTTGACGGAACTTTGATCCTGGTTTCTCACGATCGTGATTTCCTTGACGGATTAGCAACTAAGGTATTTGAGTTTGGAAACAAACGTGTGAAAGAACATTTTGAAGATGTAGCTGGATTCCTGGCGCACAAAAAAATGGATTCTATGAGAGAGATCGAAAAGTAATTTTTTACTTTAAAAATATAAAGGTATAAGCTAGTTCTTATACCTTTTTTTTGTTTCATGAAGATTGATGATAAAATTTTATTGCAGATTTTTTTTACAATACAGCTATATTTTGCTTAATTTGGTAAGATATTTTGTAGGAGCGTGTATATTTTTAAAGCCACTTTAAAAAAATAATACGCTAAAGTCTCATTTTATTTCTGATATGTATGAATCGACCTTTCCTAATAAAAATCCTTTTTGTCTTAGTGTTTATTCCGTTTTTGATTAATGCTCAAAATGCTGAATCTCAAAAGACAGTAGATCCTGAAAGTGATATTAAATATCCTCAGTTTCAGTTTAAAGGACTTTTGCAGGCAAGGTATTTAGAAAGTTTTGGTACGAATGTAGATGTTTCAGGAGTGCAGCATTCTACTGGTGAAGTAACTCAAAGTTCGTTCGATATTAAAAGAATGCGTGTTGGTCTTAATACTAAATTAAGTGAAGCCACAGAGGTTGTGATTTTAGTAAACCTTGCTGATTTTAAATCAGATCCTAAAGGCAAAGTTCTTGAAAATGCTTATGGAAAATATACTTTCAATAAATATATAGCCTTAACAGGTGGTCAGTTTCGTCCTGCATTTGGTATCGAAGAATTAGTTCCGGTAGATATCATTAAATCATTTGATTTTTCGAATCAGTATTATGAATTTGGAAAAAATGGCTGGACAAGTTTTCAAATAGGAGCTTCTGCATCCGGAGCTTTTGATATTGGTAAAATTCCGGTGAGTTACGCAGTTTCCGTCCTGAACGGAAACGGAAAAAACCAGGAAATGGATAATGACAATGGAAAACAATATTCGACAAGATGGGTTTTTGAATTGTCAAAAGTGCGTAAAATAAATTTAGGGTTGAATGGTGGTATCGGCAAAAGATCAGATCAAAAAGTGTATGCTTTGGGCGCTGATATTACAAGCGATTTTAAGCTTACTGACCGATTTACTTTTGATTTGCAAATAGAATATAAACAAGGTACGAATCATAATTTGTATTTTTCTTTGCCTGTAGATTCCAGAACTTCAAATGTTGATGATTATCAAATGCGCGGAGTTTACTTTTTGCCTAATTTGAGATATGTTGTTGATTATAAAAAATTGACTTCGCTGGAATTGTCCTGTAGATTTGAATCTTTTGATAATAATTATAAAGTGAATTCGAATGTACGAAAAACTTACACGCCAATGGTAAGCCTTGAATTTGGTAAAGCTTATTTAGGTCGTATAGAAATGGGGTTTGAGATAGATCGATACGATAAAAACATTCCGGATACCTCATTTTATAATGATGATTTATTCTTGATTCAGTTACAACTTCGCCTTTAGTTTAATTTTAATTCTTGTTCTTATGAAAGAAGTAAAAAATCCGCAATCCCTTATAACGCTTGCAATTGGAATTGCAATTTGGTTTATTCCTGCTCCCAATGGTGTAGTAATTGAAGCGTGGCATTTATTCGCCATTTTTGTAGCTACTATTTTAGGAATTATTCTAAAGGCAGCGCCAATGGGTACGATGTGTATGATTGCCATTGCCTTAACTGCGTTCTTTCAGGTTTTAGCTCCTGGTGATGCGGGTAAGTCAATTACACTGGCATTGAGAGGTTTTGGTGATAAGGTAATCTGGCTTATTGGGATTTCGTTTTTTATTGCCAGAGGTTTTATTAAAACTGGTTTAGGAAACAGAATAGCTTTTTTGTTTATTAGGATATTCGGTAAAAGTTCGCTTGGTCTGGCTTATGGTTTAGGTCTTGCAGATTTGGTTTTGGCTCCGGCAGTGCCAAGTAATACGGCAAGAGGAGGAGGGATTATTTATCCTATCATGAAATCGATGTCAATGAGTTTTGGCTCAATGCCGGATCAGCCGGAAACCCATAGAAAATTAGGAGCGTATCTTACGCTGAGCAGTTATAATGCAAACCTGATTGCTTCGTCAATGTTTTTGACCGGAACGGCAAGTAATCCAATGTGCCAAAAATTTGCCCTTAATTTAGGAATTAAGATCAGCTGGATTTCGTGGGCAACGGCGGCAATAGTTCCGGGTTTGGTGGCATTTTTTGTGATTCCGTTTGTGTTGTACAAAATTTATCCCCCGGAACTAAAAAAAACCGGAGATGCTCCGCAGATTGCTGCTCAAAAACTAAAAGAAATGGGAGCAATAACCCGTAATGAATGGATGATGCTTTTTACTTTCTTTATCTTATTGTTTTTGTGGATGACAGGAGATTTATTTTCTATTGATGCCACAACAACAGCATTTATAGGTTTGGTTGTTTTATTGCTTACGTCAGTTTTAACGTGGGAAGATGTAAAGGCCGAAAAAGGGGCTTGGGATACAATCGTTTGGTTTGCTGTTTTGGTAATGATGGCGAGTTCGCTTAACGAATTAGGATTTATAGGCTGGTTTAGTAATTTGGTAAAAGCCGAAATTGGAGGTTTAAGCTGGCAAATGGCTTTTCCTATTATTATATTGGTGTACTTTTTTAGTCATTATCTTTTTGCAAGTGCTACCGCACACGTTGCTGCAATGTATGCGGCTTTACTTGGTGTAGGTGTTTCGCTTGGAATTCCGGGTTTGCTACTCGCCTTTATGCTTGGTTTTGTAGGATCAATTTACGGAACTTTAACGCATTATGGTCACGGGCCGGCACCTGTTTTTTTTGGGAGCGGCTACGTAGATTTAAAAAGCTGGTGGGTCAAAGGGTTAGTCACCGGATTAACAATGTTGTTTATTTACATGGTTATCGGTGGACTATGGCTAAGACTTATTGGGTATTTTTAAATTCGGATTCCTGGAGGAAGTAACTCTTTATACTCAGGATTCTTTTTAATGAATAATACAATTCTGGGATGAATGGGCATTAATCTAAATTTCTTTTCAATGATAATTTCCATGATGTTCTTAAGTACTACATCGATTAAAGCTTGATTTTCAAAACCTTCAGGTGTGTTGATTTTAGTTAGGAAAATTTTCTTTTCCTGAAACGAATATTCAACAGTTAGTAATCCTTCAGGGACTATGGTTTCAAATTGTCTTGCAAAAGTGTTGTCTTTGATTTCCATAGTTTCAATAGGTTCCATATAAGTCATGTTTTGGGGATTGAATTAAAAAATAATAGAAAAAGAACGTTAAAACATTATCTAAAACGATCGTGGATAGATCTATTAAATAATGGTAATAATAACTACAAAGGTAATCAATTGATTTTCAATATAAAATTATTTTTTGAACCGCTGGTTTTCTCTTACTATTATAGGTGTTTTGTGATTTATTTTGCTTTAAAAATAATTATGGTGTAAGATTTGCTGGGCATATTGCTAAAAAAGGTATTTTTAGCTTAAAATTAAGCGCTGTAACTATAATCACTTTTCTAACAAATGAGTAAAATTCCTGTATATTTTATGCCTGGTCTGGCAGCTAGTCCGGCTATTTTTGAAAGAATCAAATTAGATGAATCTGTTTTTGAGGTATGTTTATTAGAATGGGAGATACCAAAGCCTAAAGAATCTTTGTCTGATTATGCGTTTAGAATTTCGGAAAATATTAAACACGAGAATCCGGTTTTAATAGGGGTTTCTTTTGGAGGAATCCTGGTTCAGGAAATTTCTAAACATATCAAAGTCCGAAAAGTAATTATTATTTCGAGTGTGAGAAGTAATGCAGAATTCCCAAGAAGAATGAAAATTGGGAAAACGACAAAAGCCTACAAACTGATTCCGATGAAGTTGATTTTGAATATCGAAAATCTTGCGAAATATTCTTTTGGCGAAAAAATCAACAAGCGAATTAAGTTATATGAGAAGTTTTTAGCAGTTCGTGACCTTAAATATTTGCAATGGGCTGTTGAATCTGTTATTTTATGGAATAGAAATGAAATCGACGCTAAGGTCGTTCATATTCACGGAGATCAGGATGATGTTTTTCCTATTAAGTACATAAATAGCTGTATTGTAGTAAAAGGAGGAACTCATATTATGATCCTGAATAAATATAAATGGCTAAATGAGAATTTGCCTTCTATTATATTGGAAGAATAGTTTTTGATTTATTTTAGGTTTAAAGTTTCAGGTTTCAGGTTTTGATCTCAATAACTTTTGTCAAAGTATAGTAAACCCGACAGGTTTTAAAACCTGTCGGGTTTCGTTTGTGTAATCTTTGCCTGTTAACTAGAGTGATTTGCTTCGTCTGTTCGCTATCGCTTGGGTCTCATTCTTTGAAATGACAAAATTTGGACGAGGCTTCGACTCCACTCAGGATGACAATAAAAAAATCCCAAACTCTTTTTAGAATTTGGGATTTCGAATATGTAATTTAAAGAAATCGTTAGATTTTCTTCATTTGGTCTTTCATCATTGTGATTTGCTCTTTCAGCATTCCTTGTTTGTCTAATTTCTTAGCTTCATTCAATAAATTGGTTGCTTCAAGTTTTCTTCGGCGTGACATAGCAACTCCGGCAAGGTTTAATTTTGCTACGGCTAAATCCATATCCATTGATAGTCCAAGTTCGATAGCTTTCTTAAAATGTTTCTCTGCCTGATTGATATTAGTTTGAGATAACATGATTCCGTGAAGGTAATTAAAGTATCCTTGTTGTTTTCTAACTAAGGCTGCTTCGGGGTTTTTGATGTATGCCAGCCATTTTTTAGCCCCTTCAAAGTCTTGTTTTCTTAATTTAAGGAAGGCTAAAAGGATAAATTCATTTTTAAAGTAAAGAAAAATTGGAATTGCAGTTAGTAAAATAAGGAAAATTCCATTCCCGATATTACTTTCTGTAAATTGGTAAATGCCTGCTACTACAAGAAGTCCGGCCAAAATAAGTTTAATATTTTTGTGAAACATAATAGATGTATATTTGTGATTGCAAAGATAGTAAAATGAATTAAAAATATTTTTATAAAACTACTTGCGAGAAAAAAAAGTCTTTGTATATTTGCACTCGGTTTTGGAACAACGATATTCAAAACAGAAAAAACAGAAAATAGACACCATTTTAAAGATACAAAGCAATGAGCAAAAGAACATTTCAACCATCGAAAAGAAAAAGAAGAAATAAGCACGGATTTATGGACAGAATGGCTTCTGCGAATGGAAGAAAAGTTCTGGCGCGTAGAAGAGCAAAAGGAAGACATAAATTAACTGTTTCTAGCGAGCCTAGACACAAAAAATAATGTTTGTATAAACATACATAAGGCGATTACTTTTTTAGTATCGCCTTTTTTTATACCTTGTCGGTAAAAAATTTGTAACATTCTAGTTTCTAAAGCACTGTGAATGTTTTTTGAATGCATATAATAACTACACAATACATACAAAATGCCTAAAGACACATCAATAAAATCAGTTTTAATAATAGGGTCAGGTCCTATTGTTATTGGTCAAGCTTGCGAATTTGATTATGCAGGTTCTCAATCTGCACGTTCTATTCGTGAAGAAGGAATTGAAGTTATCTTGATAAACTCGAATCCAGCGACTATTATGACCGACCCAACAATGGCCGATCATGTATATTTGAAACCACTAACTACAAAATCGATTATTGAAATTCTGAAAGAACATCCACAAATTGATGCTGTTTTGCCTACAATGGGTGGACAAACAGCTTTGAATTTATGTTTGGAAGCTGAAGAAAAAGGAATCTGGCAGGATTTTGGAGTAAAATTAATTGGAGTTGATGTAAACGCAATTAATATTACAGAAGACAGAGAGCAATTTAAACAGCTTTTAGAAAGAATTAATGTACCAACTGCACCTGCAAAAACTGCTACTTCGTACTTAGAAGGAAAAGAAATCGCTCAGGAATTTGGATTTCCGTTAGTAATTCGTCCTTCATTTACACTTGGAGGAACTGGAGCTGCAATTGTTTACAAAAAAGAAGATTTTGATGAGCTTTTAACTCGCGGACTTGAAGCGTCTCCAATTCACGAAGTTTTAATTGATAAAGCTTTAATGGGATGGAAAGAATATGAGTTAGAACTTTTAAGAGATAAAAATGATAATGTGGTAATCATTTGTTCGATCGAAAATATGGATCCAATGGGAATTCATACAGGAGATTCGATTACGGTTGCACCAGCAATGACATTATCTGATACAACATTCCAAAAATTACGTGATTATGCAATCTTAATGATGCGTAGTATTGGTAATTTTGCCGGAGGTTGTAACGTGCAATTTGCAGTTTCACCAGACGAAAAAGAAGATATCGTAGCGATCGAGATTAATCCTCGTGTGTCTCGTTCATCAGCTTTGGCATCAAAAGCAACGGGTTACCCAATTGCTAAAATTGCTTCTAAACTGGCTTTAGGATACAATCTTGATGAATTGCAAAACCAAATTACAAAATCAACTTCGGCTCTTTTTGAACCAACTTTAGATTATGTAATCGTAAAAATACCACGTTGGAACTTTGATAAATTCGAAGGTGCTGACAGAACTTTAGGTCTTCAGATGAAATCTGTTGGTGAAGTAATGGGAATTGGACGTTCGTTCCAGGAAGCATTACACAAAGCAACTCAATCTCTTGAGATTAAGAGAAATGGTTTAGGTGCTGACGGAAAAGGATATAAAAACTACGAAGAGATTATCGAGAAACTAACTTTTGCAAGTTGGGATCGTGTTTTTGTAATTTATGATGCAATCGCAATGGGAATTCCGTTGAGCCGTATTCATGAAATTACAAAAATCGATATGTGGTTCTTAAAACAATACGAAGAACTTTATACTTTAGAGAAAGAAATTTCGAACTATAAAATTTCTACTCTTCCAAAAGAACTTTTGCTTGAGGCGAAACAAAAAGGTTTTGCTGACAGACAAATTGCTCACATGTTAAATTGTCTTGAAAGCGAAGTACATACTTTGCGTATGGACAAAAATATTAACCGTGTGTTTAAACTGGTTGATACTTGTGCGGCTGAGTTTAAGGCAAAAACGCCTTATTATTACTCCACTTTTGAGGCTGAAATCGAAAAAGCAAATGGCGAGCGTTATGTAGATAACGAGAGTATTGTAACTGAGAAAAAGAAAATTATAGTTCTGGGTTCTGGACCAAACAGAATTGGACAAGGAATTGAGTTTGATTATTCTTGTGTACACGGAGTTTTGGCTGCTAAAGAATGTGGTTACGAAACGATCATGATCAACTGTAATCCTGAAACGGTTTCGACTGATTTTGATACAGCGGATAAATTATACTTCGAGCCAGTTTTCTGGGAACATATATATGACATCATTCAACATGAAAAACCAGAAGGTGTTATTGTACAGTTAGGTGGACAAACGGCTTTGAAACTGGCTGAGAAATTATCTAAATACGGAGTGAAAATCATCGGAACTAGTTTTGATGCACTTGACTTAGCGGAAGACAGGGGACGTTTTTCAGATTTATTAAGAGAATTACATATTCCTTTCCCACAATTCGGAATAGCTGAAACTGCTGACGAAGCTTCTGCTCTTGCAGATACTTTAGATTTCCCATTATTGATTCGTCCTTCTTATGTATTAGGAGGTCAGGGAATGAAAATTGTAATCAACAAAAAAGAATTAGAAGAGCACGTTATCAATTTATTGAAAACGATTCCAGGAAATAAATTACTTCTTGATCACTATTTAGCCGGAGCAATCGAGGCTGAAGCGGATGCAATTTGTGATGCTGACGGAAATGTGTATATCATAGGAATTATGGAGCATATCGAACCTTGCGGAGTTCACTCTGGAGATAGTAATGCTACTTTGCCTCCTTTTAACTTAGGAGAATTCGTAATGCAACAAATAAAAGATCATACAGTAAAAATTGCGAGAGCTTTAAAAACTGTTGGATTAATCAACATTCAGTTTGCGATAAAAGATGATACAGTTTATATTATCGAAGCAAATCCTAGAGCTTCAAGAACGGTACCTTTTATTGCAAAAGCTTATGGAGAACCGTATGTGAACTACGCTACGAAAGTAATGTTAGGTCATAATAAAGTAACTGACTTTGATTTTAATCCGCAATTAAAAGGATACGCAATCAAACAACCGGTTTTCTCTTTCAGTAAGTTCCATAATGTAAACAAAGCATTAGGACCAGAAATGAAATCAACAGGAGAAAGTATCTTGTTTATTGATGACTTAAAAGACGATCAATTTTACGAATTGTATTCTAGAAGAAAAATGTATTTGAGTAAATAATCTCAAATCCTGATATTAAAAAGCTCCATGAAAATGGAGCTTTTTTGTTTTTAACCTGGAAGTTGGTTTATTTAATATTTAAAAAAAAATATTACTCATTAGAGATTGACATATTATCTCTTGTATTTTTTTGTACTGAAATAGCACCAAACAAAGCCAATAAAAAAGCAAATGCATAAAATCCTTTTTCGCTTGGTAAAATTGTAGCATTCCAAAGACCAACTACTAATAATACGATTGATAAAAGCGTTCCAAACCAGCATATTCCGTAGTATATATCAGTTACAGGAAGTTTTTCAAGTCTGTCTCTAACGCTCTTTTGTAATGAAACAACGGCAAATAGACCAAACATTAAAACGGTGAAATAATATCCTTTTTCGTTTAGCAGCATTTCGGCTCTTGCAAGTCCAACAATAAATCCAACTGTTCCAGCTCCAAGAGCTACCCAAGATGCCGCAATAAAGGCATTCGATGTTTTTTGTACCATATTAATTTATTTTTCATGTTTTGGTTAATGACAAATATAGATAAATTAGGTTCATATCAAAACAAATGAAATGAAGTATTATTCAGTATAATCTTCTAAAAATGTTATATAAAAAAAGCTCCATAATTATGGAGCTTTTAGTTTGAAAAATAAAGTAAGATAGATGTTGTTATTTGATCAATTGCTGCAAAGGCTTTAATTGTTCCATATCAATTTTTGATTCTTTTAAAACGGACATTAATGTCATAATATTGTTCGGGTTCATGTTTTTTCCTAATACACGAACAACTGCAAAGCCGTTTTCTTTTCGGTTGGCAAAAACTACAAACTCCTCAATGTTATCATCAGTTCCTACATAACTTATTGATGCGCCATCTTTACCAGAGCCAAAACTCATTAATTGCTGGTATTTTGGATCTTTAAGAATCGCTTTGACTTTAGCTCTCTCGGATTCAAATTGAACCTGATTTGCTGTATTTGCTTTAAAGGCTAAAATATTCATTTTGTCAAATGATTTTAAAGCTTCGTTTTGTTCTGCAGATAATTTTGTTTTCTCAACGTTCAAAATACTGGGTGAAACATCAAGTGCAATAAAATCTTTGTTATCTGTATTCTCTACAAAATACTTTTGCAATGAAGGATCAGAATTACAACTTACTAAAGTCATTATTAGTAAAAGTGCCGAGGTAAAAAAGCTAATTTTCATCTTATTTTTTGCCTTTAGAGGCTTTTTTTAAATCAGAACCACCAGGAAGTTGCATCTTGTCTGTAAGTACTGAAATTTCGTTAATGTCAAAATTACCAGTTAATGATAATAAAACAGTTTCATCGTTTTTTGCTCCGTCAACATACATTAATAATTCTCTTACCTGAGAATCTGTTGCTCCGGATTTTACAGATATTCTAACGTTTCTGCCGCCTTCGTTAATTCGCATTAATTCTTCTAAACCGGCAGTTTTTACATATTTGTCAGCAGAAGCTTTCATATCTGCTTCAATTTTCGGGTTTTTAGTAGTAAACACTTTTAGATAATCTAATTTTTTAATCAGGTTAATGTATTGTTGCGTTTCTTTGTCAGAAGCATCAACTTTTACTTTACTCATTAAATCGAACATCTTTTTGTTTACGATTACTGAGGTCACATCGTCCTGACCATCAAATTTGTCAAATGCTCCCTGTGCATAAAAAGCGTGGCTAACGAATGCGAAAACTAGTGTTATGATGAAATTTTTCATTTTTGATTGATTTTAATTACTGTTTAAAAATTTTGTTTTTTGATTGCTCGTATTCTTTAATGTATTGTACACTTTCGATACCTACATTAACATTGTTTGATAATAAGGCTAAAGCTTTTTGCGTTGCTGCAAGTGCTTCTTCCGGATCATCATAGGTTCCTAATTCTGATTGCGCTACAACCGGAGCTGCATTTTTTTCGCTCACGTAAAAATAGGTTCCAACTCCTAGTAAAACAACAACAGAAGCTGCAATAGATAACCACGCCACATTTCGTTTTTTAGTTTTTAGTGGTATTGCTTCGTCTGTTCGGGCAAGATTTTTGAATTCCTGCGTCGATTTTTGTTCTTTTACCTGAGAGAAATAACCAAACATAGGTTTGTATTGTTCTAAATGCTGCGCAACATTTGGTGAAGAAAAATAGTCTTTTAATTCTTTTTCTTCTGCAATACTGGTTTCTCCCTCAAAGTATTTTTCTAATATATCTTCTATTTTATTGAATTCCATAACGGTGTGTATTAAGCATTGATTCTCTTATTTTTTTTCTCGCTCTCGAAAGTGCTACCCGGATAGCCGTTTCATTCATGTTGACAATTTTCGCAATTTCATCAAATTCATATTGTTCAACATCGCGTAACTGAATTAGTATTTGTAATTGTTCCGGCAACTGGCTTATAATTTTTTCTACCCATTCTAAACTATTCGAATCCTCTAATTTTTTATCCAGTTGAGGTTCCCTGTCTGTATAATTATTATGAACAAGTTGAAGATTTCCGGCTCTTTTAGATTTTAACTGATCGAGACAATAATTTTTTGTCATTGTCATTGCCAGAGCTTCAACGCTACTGTACGAGTCTAAATTCTCTTTTTTGTTCCATAATTTAACCATTACTTCCTGAGTTGCATCTTCTGCCTCTTCGGTACTGGTTAACAATCTTTTTGCCAGACGAAAAACTTTGTCTTTAAAAGGATTTATTAATTCTATAAACACAATTTGGTTCATCTGTGGTTATTTTTTGGTTTTTGGTTAGAAATGATAATCCTTAGTTTTAAATCTTTTTTCAGATAAAATTCAGGGCTGTTTTCATTTCATAAACAAACCATTATTAGTTCGTTTATATAGTCAAGACGAGACACGATTATTTTTGTTACAAGGCAGATGTAAATTTTAATAAAAAAAACTCTTTAAAATAATTAGAGTTAAAACTAAAGATACTATTTTTACGTTAATACTACATAGATACCACTATATGAAAACAATATTAAAGAGTGTACTGTTATTATTTTTGCTTGCATTTTCTTTGCAATCATGTGAAGATCAGGATGATGTTGAGTCTCCTGCAGCTTTACAGGTAAATAACTTTATCTGGGAAGGATTAAATGATTATTACCTGTGGCAAGCTGATGTACCTAATTTAGCTGATGATCGTGCAGAAGGAATCAATTCTTTTTTAAGCGGTTATTCGAAACCGGAAGATTTATTTCAGGATTTATTGAATAAACCAATAAGCAAATTTCCTAAAGGTCAGGCAATCGATCGTTTTAGCTGGATTGTTGATGATTATACTGTTCTGGAACAAGAACTTCAGGGAACCTCGAAAAATGATGGAGTAGATTTTAGATTAAGTTATAAGCCAGGAAGTTCTACAGACCTTGTTGGTTATGTACGTTATATTATTCCTAACTCTGATGCTTCGAAAAAAGAGATTAAACGTGGTGATCTTTTTACAGCAGTAAACGGAACCCAACTTACAGTTTCTAATTATCAATCACTTTTAGCAGCTGATAGCTATACACTGAACATGGTTTCTTATAACGGAACTACTTTTGAATCTAACGGAAAAACAGTTTCATTAGTAAAAACAACTTTAGATGAAAATCCTGTGTTTATCAATAAAGTGATCACTTCAGGAAGTCATAAAATTGGTTATTTAATGTATAACGGATTTTATGCTTTTTATGATACGCAGCTTAATGCAGCTTTCGCCGAATTGAAAGCACAGGGAATTACAGATTTTGTTTTAGATTTAAGGTATAACGGAGGAGGTTCTATACAAACAGCAACCCGTTTGGCTAGTATGATTACGGGGCAGTTTACAGATAAGATTTTTGCTAAACAAAAATGGAATGCGAAAATTAATGCATATTACGAAGGTAAAGATGCTGAATCGCTTAACAATAGATTTGTAGATAAAATAGATGGGACACCAATTAATAGTCTTAATTTGAGTAAAATTCACATCCTAACTACTACTGGAACAGCTTCTGCAAGCGAATTAGTAATAAATGGTTTAGCGCCTTATATTTCAGTAATTCAGATAGGAGAAACTACTGTTGGTAAAAACGTAGGTTCAGTTACTTTATATGATTCTCCAACTTTAGGAAAAGCAAATGTAAATCCAAATCATAAGTATGCAATGCAGCCATTAGTGCTAAAAATTGTAAACGCAGCAGATTTTGGCGAATATACAGATGGTTTGAAACCTGCTATTGAGCAATCAGAGCGCATTAGTAATCTTGGGGTTTTAGGAGAGACATCAGAGCCATTGCTAAACGTTGCTATTTCGCAAATAACCGGAGGTGGCGCTAGAAAATCACAAAATGATAAAGGGATAGCGTTAAAGACCTTTACAGATGTTAAGGCTATAAACGGTATAAGAAACGAAATGTTTCTGGAAAAAGCACCGGAAGACCTCTTAAGAGCATTAAAATAAGAATATTAAAAAAGGCTTTCATTTCTGAAAGCCTTTTTTAAATTAGAATATTCCAAAAACTAATTCTAAAAAAATTAATGATTATTTAGTCATTAAAATAAAACCCATTGGTACCTACACCCGTAGTTAGTTCTTTTTGTAATACCCCGGTTAAGTTGTAAATGTAAGCTTTACCGTCTGTCGTGAAGCTTCCTTGTGAAACATAAATACGATCATTTTTTACAGCAAATCCGTATAAATAAGTTGCAGGAGACGTTAAAATTGGTGTTGCTGATGCAACAGTAGCATTTGTATTTATCGTATAAACAGAACTTCCTACTGTGTAATAAATTTTACTGTTTTCAAGATCCATAAATCCTGCACCACTTAAGCTTTCCGGAAAAGTAATTTTAGTAGTTGTTTTGTCTGCTATTTTTACCTTTACAAGTTCACTTTCGTTTCCAAAACCTCCTTTTAAAATATATAAAATTCCATTTTCTTCTTCGATACAATCTGCATTAAAACCAATTTGCACAGGAGCATCGAGTTTTTTTGTAGCGATATCTACAACCAATAATTTATCATTATAAGAATCAGTGATGTAAAGTTTTCCATCTTTTAATACCACTCTGTTTGCAGTAGCATTTAAGTCGATTTTTGATTCAATAGTATTAGTTGCCAGATTAATTACAGCAACATAATCATCTGTATCTCCTGTTGCTGCATTTTCGTATGAATATGTATTTGCGTTCGTAACATACGCTTTACCATCTTTTACAACTCCATATCTTGGATTTAATAAACCGGTTTCGATTTTCGTAATTAATTTAAAAGTGTATCTGTTAACTACTGTAATATTGTTAGCTCCGCCAGAAATAATATAAGCATTGTCTCCGCTAAAAAATATGTTTTGTGCATATTTTCCAAGTATATCATTGCCATTTACAGTTGAGTAAACATCTTTAGTAAAAGAAGTTAAGTCATTACTTGAAAATGAAACGGTACCTTGTGAAGTTCCTTCGTTCAAAATGAAAAAACCATTGTCATACACCCCTTTTGGAGCATCTTCATCGTCATTTGAACACGAAACGAATAACGAAACGGTAAGTGCTATTAAAAATAATTTGCTAAACTTCATTATATTAAAATTTTAAGGTTAAATACATATTAAAATTGCGACCGGGCATAGGTCGATATTCCAGACTTTCGTACTCCTTGTTAAGAAGATTCAGTACCTGAAAACCAAGTTTGAAAGTTTCGAGAAATTTAAAATCATAATCAATTCCTATGTTAGAAACGTTATAATCATTAATAATTTCTGTTGGATCATTATCTGCTCTGGTATAAACAAAACCGTTAAATAAAAACTGATAATAAGCAGAAATCCTGTTTCTGGAATAAGAAACAGATCCTGTTACTTTATTTAAAGGAACATAAAAAAGCTGCTTTTTAGTATCTTCATTTTTTGAAGCCGTGTAAGCATAAGTTGCATTTGCTGCAAAGTGATTTTTGCCATACTGTTTTTTCCAGCTTAACAGTGTTTCAGTGCCATAGCTGTTTACCTTGTCTGTATTTTGTGGAGACCAAATACCGTTGCTTCCCGGGATCCATTGCAATAAATCTTTTATTTTCATGTAATAAAAGGTTTGTGTCAATGAGATATTTTTGAATGTGAAAACATTTCCAATTTCCGCCTGATAAGAACTTTCAGGTTTTAAATCCGGATTTCCTCCTGTTTCCCAATACAAATCATTAAAAGTTGGTATTCTGAAATTTCGGGATAAATTCAATTTCAAATTATACAATTGGCTAAATTGATACGAAGATCCCAAAGAAAATAAAACAGGTGATTCGTAATTGTCTGTAAATTCTTTTCGGATACCAAATTCATTTTTCCAGTCTGCAGAAAGTTCTTGTTTTGCCAATAATGCAGCAGAACTAATTTCTCTGACATGATTACCAAATCCGCTTCCGTATCCTTTAGTTCTGTTATAATCTAAAATAGCATTTACTTGTGTTGTTTTAGAAATCTGATAACCCAAATCTGCTTTTGTGATCAGGCTTTCTGTTTTTCCATAGGTAAAATTATTTGTCGAAATATTACCATAATATTGGTAATTTTCGAATATATATGCGCCTTTTATATTGGTAGTAAATTTCCCGAAATCACCATCATATTCTAATAAGTTTCGGTTAAAACCATTTACATATCTGGTTTTAGTTTCAGATTCTGATATTAGGGAAGTATTTCGATCTGTGTTCGAAGTCTGACTGTATAATTTCAGGCTGTTTTTGGCATCAAACTTATAACCAACATTGGCATTGATGGTAATAATATCATACTGACCATTTTGATTCCAGCGTTGTTCGCCTTTCCAGTTGCGTTTATGAATGTATTTATAATCGTTTGTAGAACTGTTTTTAGAAAAGCCAATTTGAGCACTCCATTTATCGTTCGAAATGTTAGTTTTATAATTGATTCCAATCGTATTAAAACTTCCGTAATCTAGTTTTAAATTGTTTTCAAATCTTTTGTAAAAGCCTAAATCATTGTTTAAGTGAACAGTTCCTCCAACGGCACCACTGCCATAAATAACACTTCCTCCTCCGGCTTTTACACTTACAGAATTATAATCAGAACCTGAAATAGTATTAAAATCAGTACTTCCGTTCATTTGCGAATTGATATTTATTCCGTTCCAGATTACTGCCGTTTGTGATGCCGTAGTTCCTCTAAAAGCAACTGTAGAAAGCATTCCGCGTCCGTATTCTTTAAAATAAATAGTCGAATTAAAATTTAATAAATCCGTAAGTAAGGCTTCGTTTTTGCCAATAACAGAATCATTGAGTTTTAGGACAGATTGTGAATTGGAGTATTTTTTAAGATTAGCATCAGAAACGATAACTTCTTTCAAACTGGTAATAGAATCTTTCTGCGCCGATATAATCTGGCACAACAGCAATAAACAAAAAACAGAAAGTCGTTTTAAAGTCATAATTTCTACACTCTTTTTCCCGAGAGCTCGATATTTGTTATAAAGGCAGGTCTCCTGGCTTGCGTTTTGTTGTTTACCTTCCCATTCGCGGGGGCGAGCAGTGGTTTGTAGTTAACAACAAACATTCCTTCTTTCAGAACTTAGCATACAGTTGCGGGTACAGCTCAAGATTTTTATAATAATTACTTGATTCCCTTTTAATGTGTTTGAAATAAACACAACCTTAATTTTGTGCAAAGATAAAGTTAAAATTATCGATTTTTCAAATTTGTTTACCTTTTAAAGCAAAATTCTAACCAAAATGGCATTTAAAGTACTATTTTTATTACCTGACCAAAATCTACTTTATTGTTAAAAGCATCTTTTAATGGTAATAATGTATGATGACATAAGATGCTTCTGACAACTCCGGCATGTGCAACGATAATTATTGGTGTGGTTGTTTTTTTTGAAAATTGAGAGAAAAAATCACCAACTCTTTGATGTAATTCGATAAAGGATTCACCATTTGAAGCATTAATATTTACAAAATCTTCCATCCAGGGATTTAGTTTCTCAGGGTTAATATCATTCCAGTTTTTCATTTCCCAATCTCCAAAATCCATTTCCATCAATCGCGCGTCTTTTTGTAATGAAATTGCGTTTGTATTTTTCTCAATATATTGGGCTAAAATAACACAACGCTTCAACGGGCTCGAATATACAATTGCATCATGTGGTAATTGCAAAACGATATTTTCAAAAACAGTTTCAAAAGGTTCAGCCAAACCTACATCAGATTGTCCGTAGCAAATTCCTTTTTCACAAATTGTTTCGGTATGCCGAACTAGATAAATTTCCATATAAAAAGAATGCTTAAATAATAAACCACTTCACAAACTTGTTGTGTCGCACCTAGACAATCTCCGGTATAGCCGTCGATCCATTTTTGAAAATAACGAGCCAGAAAATAACGCATTATAAAAACCGGAATTAATGCCAAAAGAAATTTATATTGAAAATAACAGAAAACAAGCAACGGAAGTAATCCGAAGAAAAAGGAACCAAAAATTTCTTTCCAGGTATGGTTTTTAGCAATTGGTTTACTTTTGCTCGAAGCATCATCTCTTGAATATTCATGTGTAAAAATAATCGAGATTGCAGCCAAACGGCTTAAAGCATGAGCCGAAACGAACAAAAGAAAAACGGAAAAAATTGCAATAGAATTATCTCCTTTGAAAAGTGAAACAGATTCTGAAAGTAATTTGAATTTTAATAAAAAAAGTAAAACCAGACCAATTGCTCCATAAGCGCCAATAGCGCTATCTTTCATAATGATCAGGATTTTTTCTTTAGTCCAGCCTCCGCCAAAACCATCACAAACATCAGCAAAACCATCTTCGTGAAATGCTCCGGTTGTTAATACAGAAACAATTAGCGCAAAAATTACAGCTGTTTCTGTTGATAGAAAAAGGGAGCAAACGTAAAATGCCAAGAAAGAAATACTACCAACAATCCATCCAATCAAAGGAAAATATCGAGTTGCTTTGTTTAAATAGTCAGGATTGTGATCAATG
This sequence comes from Flavobacterium sp. Leaf82, assembly GCF_001422725.1. Classification (GTDB taxonomy): domain Bacteria; phylum Bacteroidota; class Bacteroidia; order Flavobacteriales; family Flavobacteriaceae; genus Flavobacterium. The sequence goes on from NZ_LMMA01000005.1 coordinate 58,556, forward strand.
TTTTTTGGACAAGGAATTCTGGTGTAAAACATTAAAGAGGTAAAGAAAATATGTAGTTCTTTTTTCATTCTGAGGATGTAGAGTTATTTGGCTAAAGCCAAGTAATGTTTATTTATTACCTCCAGATAAATCTGGAGGCAATTCAAAGTTATAGATTGTGTATAAATTTTATTTTTGAATTAAATGTTTTAAATTTAATTGGTTCCTGAAATATAATGTTGGCTTTTCAATTTTAGATTGTCCATGATTTTTTTTTTTGAATAGCCCCCAGATTTATCTGGGGTTTAAAAATTTATAATAAGAAAAGGCTTTAGCCAAATTTTATTTATTGTTTTTGAAAACCAAATTTGCTAATAATTTCATCGTATTCTTCTTGAAACGTTTTTTTCTTATGGTGATTTTCTTGATTTTTAATATAATCTCTAACTTTATCTATTAAAGATTCTGAAACTGAAACTGCAAAATATTCATCTTGCCATTCAAATTTTTCTTTTGTCAATTTATTTTTATTAATCCAATATGAAGATTCGCCTTTAATTAACTGGATGATTTTTCCAACATTTTGATCTACTCCAAGAGAGATAACACAATGACAATGATCTGAATATCCATTGATGAAATCAATGTAAATCCCTTTCTCTTTTGCGTTTTCTTTTATGTGATTCCAAACTTTTTTTCGTAATTCAATTGAGTCTAAAAATGGGATTCTTTTTTTTGTACTCCATACAAAATGGATGTATATTTTTAGGAACGGCATATAAATAGTGTTTTTCTTACTTAACGAAGAATAATCACTTTAATTACTTCCTGCTAATCCCGGCACTTTCAAAACTAGCCATTTCATTCAAAAAAGTTTCAGCAGATTTTAAAACAGGAAAAGCAATCGCACAGCCCGTTCCTTCTCCCAAACGTAAATCCAGATTTAAAATAGGTTTTGCGCCTAAATATTCCAGTAATTTTTGATGTGCTTTTTCTGCAGAGCAATGACAGAAAACGGCATTGTTCTTAATATCAGGATTAATTTTTGAAGCGATTAAAAAGGCAACACTGCAAATAAAGCCATCGACTAAAATCAGCATTTTATTATCAAAAGCCGTTAGCATTCCGCTGGCGATTTGTATGATTTCAAAACCACCAAAATAGGCGAGTTGCTGCTTTAATTCGGCTTGACCGGAATAATTTTCAAGAGCATTTTTCAGGATGTTTTGCTTTTGTAAGAGTTTTTTATTTTCGACTCCGGTACCTTTTCCAACACATCCTTCGATAGGTAAATTTGTTAAAAGACTCATTAAAACCGAAGCTGTAGAAGTATTTCCAATTCCCATTTCGCCAAAACCTATGCAGTTTGAGCCTGATTTTGCAATGTCTTCGACAACCAATTTTCCTTTTTCGAAACACAATTGCAATTCCGTATCGCTCATGGCAGGAATATGCAGGAAAGACTGCGTTCCTTTGGCAATTTTAGCATTTATTAAATTGGCATTTGTGGGAAAGTCATAATTCACTCCGGCATCGACAATAGATAATTTGATATCATTTTGTTTGCAGAAAACATTTATTGCTGCTCCGCCTTCGAGAAAATTACCAACCATTTGCCTGGTAACATCTTGTGGATAAGCACTCACGCCATGATTAGCGATTCCGTGATCTGCTGCAAAAACAACAATATTAGGTTTTGCTATTTTTGGATTTAAAGTTTCAAAAACCGTTGCCATCTTAAAAGCCAGTGTTTCTAAAGTTCCCAAAGCGCCGATAGGTTTTGTTTTAGAATCTATTTTTTCCTGTAAAAGTCTGCTAAATTCATTTTCCGTTTTAACTTCAGATTGAGGTTTTGTATTAAAATCTAAAACAGGATTTTCAACAATGCTTTTAATCTCTTTACAATCCGGAGCTTCAGATTTTTGTTTCCAATGCAATTGTTGCAACATGGGTTGATTGTCGTAATTAGTGGCAGGTTTTCCTATACAGAAATATCCAAGAGGTTCAATATTTTCCGGTAAATCAAGAATTTTTTTAAACTGATAATAGTTCAAAATCGAAACCCATCCCATTCCATAACCTTGTTCCGTAAGGGAAAGCCAAATATTTTGAGCAGCACAAACCGAACTGAATTTTACAGCTTCGTTACTGCCAACAGTTCCAATCGTAAACTGATTTAAAACAGATCGATCGTAGGCAATTATAAGACCGATTGGCGCTTCTTCAATCGCTTCTAACTTCAGGGATTTATAATGTTCTTTTTGTTCCGGATTATCAGTAAGTTCTTCTGCTTTTTTATTATAATCGAGAAACAGATTTTTTACAGCAGTTTTTACTTCTGTAGATTTTATGATAAAATATCTGGTAGCATCAGTTAATCCCACAGATGGCGCCCAATGTCCGGCTTGTAGCGCTTTTTCGATCACTTCATCAGGAACTTCATCTGTTGTAAAATGGCGAGTGTCCCGGCGTGATTTTAAAATATCGTCTAAGTGACTCATTTTAATATAGCTTTAGAATTTGGAATTTTTTATTGATGATTGTTGCATTATTAGCCTTTTATCTTAACCGGAATACCTGAAACCATCAAAACCACTTCATCAGCATTTGAAGCCAGAAACTGATTCATCCAACCTTGTAATTCGGTAAATTTTCTGCCAATATGAGTTTCAGCATGAACCCCCATTCCAATTTCGTTTGTGACAATAATCAACGTCGCATTTTCCTGATTGGCAATCGCAAGGAATTCTTTCTTAGCTTCTTCCAGACTTAAAGTTACATCATATTTATGGTCTGTAAAAAAGTTTGTTAACCACAGCGTTACACAATCAATTAGTGCAACTTTTTGAGTAAAATCAATTTTGCTTAAGTATTTTTCTTCTTCGATATTGTTCCATCGTTCGTCACGTTCCTTCTGATGGCGATCGATTCTGTTCTCGAAATCAGCATCCCACTTTCTCGCGGTCGCTACATATATAGGTGAACCGGAAAGCTGCAAGGCTAAGTTTTGGGCATAACTGCTTTTTCCTGATCGTTCGCCGCCGGTAATTAAATAAATCATTTATTGATTGTTAATTGTTAGTTGTAAAATATAAATTGTTAGGGCGTTCCCTCCGGTCGGGCTATCCGCTTTATTCCCAATTTAAAAAACTACGGCTAAAAAGCCTTGTTTTTTTAAATTGGGAGATATCGCTCCTATCCCTAACGTAAATGACCAATCATATAAAAAATAGATATAAACTTATAACTAATAATTTATAATTAACAATTCAATAAGGACAATGTCGGCAATCATTTCCGCAACAATTTCCTCTTTTTAGGTGAAACCAGGCTTTGAAAACATACTTGTTGTTTTCGAGATAATAGTCAATTCCTTCAATTAGTTTTTCTTGTTTTGGTAAAAATATAGCTTTATTAACTAAAGCTTTTTGAGGTGTAATTGTTTCTACATAAGCGTCTATTTTGTCTTCGCAGGCTTCTTTAAAGCAAACCGGACAAAGACAATCACCTCCTTCAGAAAGATTAAAAATAGGAGGAAAATCATTGCACCAACATTTGTTTTCGATTGAAATATCCCCACAATTAAAAGAAGATTCACAACCAGAACAAACTTTTGTTTTTATGGTATTCATAAGATAAAGGTGGTATTTGTTGGATTTTGTAAGAATAAAAGTAAACAAAAAAAATAGAAATTGCGTTACCTTTGTCTCTTTCAAAATCTAAATTATTAAATTAAAATGATTCAGATTATGAGCTAAAATCGAGAAAGCAAAAACTATTCCCTAAAAATAAGATAACCTTTTTATGAAAAATTTATTACCTAAATTAATTTTTATTTTACCCTTTTTTATTCTCGTTGGATGTAAAAAGAATGAAACTGCGGAGATTGCAACAACCGAAATTGCAAAAAATAGTATAGAATATGCTTCCGGACTTTCTATTGTAAAACACGAAGGATATTCAGTAGTGACAGTTTCAGATCCATGGCCAAATGCAAATGCAAAATTTACTTATATCTTAAAAGAAAAGGACGCTAAAGTTCCGGACAGCCTGCAAAAATATACTACGATAAAAGTACCGTTAGAGTCTGTTGTAGTAACCTCAACAACTAATATTCCGTTTCTTGAAATGTTAGAAGTCGAAGATAAATTAGTTGGTTTTCCGCACACAGATTATGTTTCATCAGAAAAAACCAGAGTTTTAATAGATAAAGGATCCGTTAAAAATGTAGGTCAGAACGAAAAATTAAATATCGAGCAACTGATCGATTTATCTCCGGACCTGATTGTAACTTTTGGAGTTGATAATAACAATCCGATGTTGGATAATTTGAAGAAAAGTGGATTAACTATTTTAATTCAGGCCGATTGGATGGAGCAATCTCCACTAGGAAAAGCAGAATGGATTAAATTATACGGAGCATTATTTGGTAAAGAAGAAAAAGCGAAGGAGCTATTTGATAAAATTGTTTTGAGTTACAATCAGGCTAAGAAATTGCTAGCCGATAAACCAGCTACTGCAACTGTTTTGTATGGTGCTATGTATGAAGATGTTTGGTATGTTGCTAAAGGAAATAGCTGGGTGGCACAATTTATGAAAGATGCGCAGGCAAATTATTTATGGGCAGACCTGAAAGGAACGGGAAGTGAAGGATTATCTTTTGAAAAGGTTTTAGTAAAGGCAAAAACGGCTGATTTCTGGATTGCTTCAGGTTCGTTTAAAACCTTGGAGGAATTTGGAAAAATCAATACACATTACAGTCAGTTTGATGCTTTTAAAAACAAAAATGTATATACTTTCGAAGGCAAATCAGGAGCAACAGGAGGAACTGTTTATTATGAACTTGCACCAAGCCGTCCTGATTTAGTATTAAAAGATTATATCAAAATATTTCATCCTGATTTATTGCCAAGCTACGAATTTACTTTTGCATCAAAATTAAACTAAAGGCATTGAACAATAAAAAACGAAATATAATCCTGTTTTCAATACTTGGTTTAGCGCTATTATTTATGTTTTTTCTGGACATTAGTTTGGGATCAATAACAATTCCGTTCAAAGAAGTTTATACGAGTTTAACGGGAGGTCAGGCCAGCAAATCGACATGGGAATATATTATTATTAATTATCGTTTACCAAAAGCCATCACGGCTGTTTTAGTAGGCGTAGGATTATCTGTAAGCGGATTGTTGATGCAAACCTTATTTAGAAATCCTTTAGCAGGCCCGGACGTTTTAGGATTAAGTTCCGGAGCAATTCTGGCGGTTGCAATTGTAATTTTAGGTGCAGGTTTTTTACCTTCATTTCTAAATGTAATTTTATTATCTCCGTATGGCATCGTATTGGCTTCTACATTAGGAAGTGTTTCGGTTTTGATGTTGGTTTTATTAGTAGCACAGCGATTGCGAAACACAATGGCAATTTTAATAGTTGGTCTTATGTTTGGTAGTTTTACAAGTGCTATTGTTGGTGTTCTTACTTATTTTAGTTCAGCTGAACAATTGCAGAAATTTACTTTTTGGTCTTTGGGCAGTTTAGGTAATCTTTCCTGGACATCAATTGCCATTTTATCGGTTTGTATTATTTTAGGTTTGCTTTTAAGTGCCAGTAGTATAAAACCTTTGAACGCATTGCTTTTAGGAGAGAATTATGCCAAAAGCATGGGATTGAACTACAAAAGAGCGCGACTGACAATTATATTTGCAACAAGTATTTTAGCCGGAAGCGTTACAGCTTTTGCAGGACCAATCGCATTTATTGGATTAGCAGTTCCCCATATTGCAAAACTAACATTCCAGACCAGTAATCACGCCATTTTATATTGGAGCACTTTTTTTTATGGCGGAATAATCATGCTCTTTTGCGATATGGCATCACAATTACCCGGATTAGAAACAACTTTGCCTATCAATGCTATCACGTCTATTATTGGCGCTCCGGTTGTAGTTTGGTTGTTAATGCGAAAAAGAAATTTTCAGTAAAAGCTTACAAAAAATAGTATCTTAGTTTTTTAACACATAGGGACATAGTTTTAAAATATTTGAAAAAGGCGTTTCACTTTATGTAAACAATCATAGTGAAGCCGATTCATATGTAAAGTATGTCTTTATTTAATTAAGATATTTAATGATTACACAAAAATATTTAGATGAACTTACTTACGAGGTTATTGGTGCATCAATCGAAGTTCATAAAGTTGTTGGAAAAGGATTACTTGAAAATGTTTATCATCAATGTTTAAAAGAAGAACTTTTACATAGAAAATTGGATTTTTTTACGGAAATGAAAGTGCCTTTAATTTATCGAAATAAAGAGTTACAAGCAGATCTTCGATGTGATCTTTTTGTCGAAAATTGTTTGGTTGTAGAATTAAAAGCAGTTTCTGAAATAAATCCAGTTCATCAAGCACAAATTATGACTTATATGAAGCTTTTAAAAGCACCAAAAGGAATAATAATTAATTTTAATTGTTTTAATATATTTAAAGAAGGTCAAAAAACATTTGTAAATGAATACTTTAAATTACTGCCAAAGTATTAGAACTCAAGCTATGTTTAATTTACCAGTAAATTTCAAATCTCTTTTTTAATTAGACAAAGAAACCTATGTTTCTATGTGTTTAAAAAATAACCGCAATGAAAACAATCTTAGAAACTTCAAACTTAAACATTGGCTACAAGTCCAGGAAAGAAACTGTGACCATTGCTGAAAATCTAAATCTGAATTTAAGTTCCGGTAAATTAATCTCATTAATTGGAGCAAACGGAATTGGTAAATCAACTTTATTAAGAACGATTACAGGAATTCAGCAACCTTTAGCAGGAAATGTTTTTTTGAATGATAAAAATATAAAGACCTACAAACCTGTAGATTTAGCACAGAATTTAAGTTTGGTTTTAACCGAAAATTTGCCGCCAAGTAATCTTTCTGTTTTTGAGTTAGTAGCGCTGGGTCGTCAGCCTTATACAAACTGGATTGATACTTTGACACCAACCGATATCGAGAAAGTTCAGGAAGCATTAGAATTGACTCAAATCGAACATCTGGCTCAAAAAAAACATTATGAGATTAGCGACGGACAATTGCAAAAAGTTTTAATAGCAAGAGCTTTAGCGCAGGATACGCCACTAATTATTCTGGATGAACCTACAACACATCTTGATTTATTGCATAAAGTTGCATTGTTTAAATTGTTAAAAAAGTTAACGCAGGAAACCCAAAAGTGTATTTTATTTTCGACCCATGATATCGATTTGGGGATTCAGTTAAGTGACGAAATGATTATTATGACGCAAAATCTAGTAGTTCAGGATGAACCTTGTAATTTAATTACAAAAGGAAGTTTTGCTACTTTATTTAAGGACGAACATATTATTTTTGATGCAGAAAAAGGGAAGTTTATAATTACCTAAACGATATTATTTTCTTTATTAAATCTATTTCTGTGTATTCTAAGCGTGATCGATAATTCGCTGATATCTGTGCTTAACTTTGCAAGATCAAATTTCATTACTTTGCCTGAGTCAATAATATTGTAGACAAAATAATATGTGGCATCTTCATTCTTATTAGTATTGCCAGAATATTCAGTAACAACTCTTTCATTTTCAATATTACTCCACGGAACTAAAATTAGATTTCTATATTGAATTCCTTTAGAGTTAATTCGGAATTGAACTTCATCAATTCTTTTTATTTCTTTGATTAAATAAGGAATTTGAAATAGAAAAATACCGCCTAATACAAGCGATATGATAGATTTATCCTGATTTACGAAATATATTGCAGCAACGGCAAGTCCTATTAAAAGTAATATCCTTAAAAGAATATTTGTTCTTGTATAGTAAATTAAATTTTCTTCAGAATAGCTTAAGTTGTTACTGTCAATAATTGGTCTCATACTAAATCTTTTTTAAACCTTTAATGCAATTTTTCTTTTAGTTTCAGCAACATACTTTCAAAAGGAAGTTTTGCCACTTTATTCAAAGACGAATATATTATTTTTAATGCAGAAAAAGGGAAGCTTATACTTACGTAAAAGTTGGAAGTCCCAGCGGGACGTTATATTTATAGGAATGTAAATTACATTCAATAGAGCCCCGTAGGGGTGATATATATATCGCTCCGCTGGAGCTTTGCGTTAGAAATTTAATATGAGCTATAAATATAATGCACCTCCGGAGCTTACAATTATCTTAAACCTTTAATGCAATTATAATTGCCTAAAAGTTGGAAGTCCCAGCGGGACGTTATATTTATAGAAATGTAAATCACATTCAATATAGCCGTGTAGGGGTGAAATATATATCGCTCCGCTGGAGCTTCGCGTCAGAATTTAATATTAGGTATAAATATAACTCCTCCGGAGTTTACAATTATATCTTAAACCTTTAATGCAATTTGTCTTTTAGCTTCACCAACTACAAAAGCAACTGAATTGGCGATATTAAAACTTCTGATTAATTTCGACATCGGGATTGTTAAATGATTTTCAAAACGAGCCAAAACTTCGGAACTTAAACCAACGCTTTCTTTACCAAAAACCAACCAGTCTCCATCTTGAAAATCGGTTTCCAGATATGATTTTTCTGCATGGGAACTCATCAGGAAAACGCGTGATTGATCCGGAATCTGATTGATCCATTCTTCTATATTTTGGTATTCGGTAACATCAAGATGAACCCAATAATCCAAGCCGGAACGTTTCAGGTTTTTATCATTAATCACAAATCCAAAAGGATGAATTAAGTGCAGTCTACTTTCAGTGCCTACACACAAGCGACCAATATTTCCGGTATTATTTGGTATTTCCGGTTCTACAAGAACAACGTTTAGCATTACTGTTTATTTGTTTAAGTGGTTAATAGTTAATCCGTGAAATTGTTAGTCAATCAATCTTTAATTTATACTAATCCAACAATCCAGAAATCGAATTATCTAATTTTCAAATTGACTCGTTATCTAATTTAAAAAAATCCGAAACTTCTAAAACCTCACCGGCTTTTAAGTCTTGCAAATATACATTTCCTATGCGAACCCGAACCAATCTTAAAGTAGGAAAACCAACTGCGGCAGTCATTTTTCGAACCTGTCGAAACTTTCCTTCATTTACCGTAATCGATGCCCATGAAGTTGGACCATGTCGTTCGTCCCTAATTTTTTTTGCTCTTGGGCCAAAATCCGGAATTTCAGTAACTATAAAAGCGGTACAAGGTTTGGTTTTGTATTTACCACCATCAAAACCAATTTCTACACCTTTTTGTAATTCTTCGATAGCTTCTGGTGTAATAACGCCGTCAACCTGAACATAATATTCTTTGTCGACTTTTTTGCTTCTTATTTGCTCGCTTACTTTTCCGTCAGTGGTTAACAAAAGCAACCCTTCAGAATCTTCGTCAAGTCTGCCAATAGCCATTGTGCCAATTGGAAAATTGTACAATTCGCCTAAAAGCTTTTTCTTTCTTTTTAATTCATATATAAATTGGCTGAGATAGCCGTAAGGTTTAAAAAGAATGAAATGTTGATGCATGTTTGATTTTTTGGCAAAGATAGTTTTGTTTGAGATGGAATTAAAAATATTGATCAAATAAACCAAAAGCAATGTTAAAGCACTTAGTTTTCAGCTTTAGAATTCGTAATATTATAATACTAACACTAAAATACAAAATTATGGAAACTAATAATTTAGGATCAAAAAAGATAAATGGAGTTCAAAAAGATATAGATGAATCTAAAGGAAAAAATATTTCGCATGAAGGAAAATCTGATGATGTCAATTTAAAAAAGGAAGTGGTAACAGATGCTGATGGAAATAAAAAAGTTGTAGACAGAGCCCGAAATGAGAACGAGGATATTAAGGAAGTGAAAGGCGACGTAAATTCAAAAAATGCAAATTCTAATCGAGGGGTTGATACAGAAGAAGAGGCAAAGAAAACGGTAGAAAACAAAGACAGAAACTCAGATATTACGCCAAATCGTTATTCTAATTCTAATCCCGAAAGTCATAAGGATCGCGGAAATATGAAATTAGATGATGATAGTAAATAAGGAAAAATTAATGGATTCTCGTGATCTTAATGTAAAATAACATATGATTATGAGAAAGTCTTAATCTTATTGTAAACTCTTAATTTGTTATGGTCGTCCCTGAAGATCTTCGTAAATTGTAGTATAAATTTTAAATACATTAAAGATGGCACTTTTAGAAAACAAGGTTGCTTTTGTATCCGGCGGAGGTTCAGGAATTGGACGTGCGGTGGCAGAAGCTTACGCTCGAGAAGGAGCAAAAGTAGTACTTTCAGATATTAACGTAGATCACGGCGAAGAGACCGTAAAAATTATAAAGGATAAAGGCGGAGAAGCTTTTTTTGTAAAAGGAGATTCATCAATCGCAAGCGACAATAAACATATGGTTGAAGTAACCGTATCTAAATATGGCCGACTTGATATTTCCTGCAATAATGCAGGTATGGGCGGTCCGGCAAAACCAACGGGAGAATATGAACCGGAAGCCTGGGACAAAGTAATTGCCTTAAATTTAAGTGGAGTTTTCTATGCTTGCCGCTATCAATTAGAACAAATGGAAAAAAATGGTGGAGGAAGTATTGTAAATATTGCTTCTATTCACGGTCAGGTTGCGGCGCCTTTAAGTCCGGCTTATACTGCTTCTAAACATGGAGTAGTGGGGTTGACTAAAAATATTGCTGCTGAATATGCACAAAAAAATATTCGTTGTAATGCAGTTGGTCCCGGTTATATCGAAACGGCTTTGTTAAAGGATAATCTAAATAAAGAAATGATGACAGCCATTGCTGCAAAAGCACCAATGAACCGTTTAGGAACTGCTGAAGAAATTGCCGAACTGGTAGTTTTTCTAAGTTCGGAAAAATCTTCTTTCACAACCGGAAGTTATATCATCGCCGATGGTGGATATACTGCGATTTAAAGTTTTTCACTATAAATACAAAGGCTGTTTTAATTTTAAGACAGCTTTTTTTATGTCTTTATTTGAAAATAAATAAAGTTTTATCTTGTTAAAGTATATGGATAAAGTAAATTCTTTCAATAGTATATAATTGTTTAAAGTCGCTATAAGTTTGGTAAATATTCAGGTATTTGTGCAATAAATTGATATTTATTATGGAATGTTTACAAAATTGAAAACAATAACTTTATGGTTTCACAATATTCCCTTAACTTTAAAGGATATAAATTTGATTTCTAAAAACTCTATTTTTTAAACACATGAAAAACATTTACTCTGCTCGCCATTTAGTGGCTTTTTTAAGTTTTTTTTATTGCTGCTCGGGGAATCTTTTTGCGCAAACGATGCCATCTCCCAGAGTTTCGCTTCCTATCACTGAAAATTTTGATGGATTATTAGCTTCTTCTACAACTTATCCGGCTGGATTTCAAGGCTGGTTAGTAAGCGCTACAGCAAATACAGCTACTTATGGTACCGGATTAACCGGTGACAGAGCTCTAATAGCAAACAGTACTGCAAATACTAATAGTGGTAATATTCATAATTATAATGGTAAAATTGGTTTTTTGAATACTACTTCTGCCGATTTCTCTTTGGGTTTTGCTTTTTCAACCCTTAACAATACGGCTATAAAAGTAAAGTACGATGCGATGCTAATTCGTAATCCATATGACGGAAGCGCTAACAATCGTCTTCAGGAAATGGCATTGCAATATCGTGTAGGAAGTACAGGTGCTTTTATCACTTTGCCATCTACAGCCTATTCAAATGCTAGTACAGTACAGCAAACAACTGCTGTGACAACACCTTTTAATTTACAAACGATAACTGTAACACTGCCATCAGATTGTGATAATCAAAATCTAATTCAGATTAGATGGATTGCAAGATTAATTTCAGGTACAGCCGGTTCAAGACAATCATTTGCTATCGATAATATCGATATTAGAAGTGATGTTCTTGCTCCTGTAAATGTTGCAGGCTATCCAAAAGCTGAAAATATTTACGGAGAAAGTTTTGATTTTTCTAATAAAATAGATGAAGTTGGTAAAACATATTATGTTTTATTGCCAGGCGGAAGTGCAGCACCAACAGTTGCACAGTTAAAAGCTGGACAGGACGCAAACGGAATCGCTGCTTTGCAATCCGGATTTTTGAATATTACGAATCCTTCTCTGGCTTATGTGAAAAATTTTGCAGGATTGAGCCTAAGTACATCTTATTCAGTTTTCTCTATTTCTGAGGATCCTTACAGCAATATTCAATCAACTGTAAATAAGGTTGATGTTACAACTTCAAGCGTTGCAACTCCAATTGTAACAACGACAGTAAATTCATTAGATTTAGGTTTTTCTCAGTCTACATTTGATTCAGATACTTTCGAATATAAAATTCAGGCTGTAAATCTTACGAATGATGTAATTTTAAATGCTACGGCAAACTTTACAATATCTAAGGATAATACAAACTTTAGTTCGTCTCTTGCTTTTACTGTTGCTGATTTTGTTTCTAATCCAACACCTACAGTATACGTAAAATTTACACCAAATGCAGTAAATAACTTTACTGGACTAATAACACACGAATCCGTTGGTGCAACTACAAAAACAGTAACATTGACCGGAGCCGGAATTGATCCTTACAAGCAAGGATTTAATGACGCAAATGTTTTAACAAATAGTGGCTGGACACAATTTAATGTTGCCGGAACATTAAATAAATGGACATCAACAACAGTTGCCAGAAATGTAAATTCAGGAACGGGAGCAGTTTTGATGAACGGATATTCTGATACCGGAGCAAGCAAAGATTGGTTGATTTCGCCTAAATTGCATTTAGATACTTTTGGACAATTTCCGTTATTATCTTTTTACTCTCGTAAATTTTATACAGGGCCAGGTTTAAAATTAATGGTTTCTGTTGACTACGACGGAAAAAGTAATCCTGAAACGGCAAACTGGACAGAAATACCAGCTGATTTTCCTACTACAACAGGAACTTACACAAAATCGCAATACATCAAACTAAATAGTTATAAAACAAGTCATACGTATTTGGCATGGGTTTATGAAACCACAGCAGGCGGAAATAATTTTGCTGCAGAATGGTCATTAGACGATGTAGAAATTACTAACGAAGCGGGTTATGTAGCTTCTAATCCTGTTTTAGATTTTGGAGATGTAAATCCAAGTGCAGTTTCTGCAAGCCAGTCTTTTAGTTTTAATGCAGAAGGTCATGGTGATATTACAATTACTGCTCCGGCTGATTACTTATTGTCTTTAGATGATAATACATTTCAATCGTCTATTGTTGTAAGTCAGGCTGATGCTGCGGCAGGAAAAACGCTTTACGCAAAATTCGCACCTTCTGTAAAAGCTTTGACTATTTCAGGAACTTTAACAGTAACGGGAACTTCATTAAGCAAACAAATTGGTTCTTTGACAGGATCTTCTATACCAAAAGCAGATACTTTTGATGTTGTAACATACAATCTTGAGTTTTTTGGTACTGCGGTAAAAGGTACAGACGGAGTTGAATTTGGACCTACGGATAATGCACTTCAGATTGAAAATGTAGCCAAAGTAATGAACAAACTAAACGCAGATGTTTATGTTGTTCAGGAAGTATCAGACGAACCGGCTTTAGATGCTTTAATTCAAAAGATTAGCATTAACGGAAAAACATTCGACAAAACAATTTCAACATCATGGTCTTATTCATTTAATCCGGCTGACCCTAATTTTCCTCCTCAAAAATTAGTAGTGATTTATAATACTCAAACTGCAACAGTAACAGATACTCGTGTAATGTTTAAGGATTTATACGATGACGTACGTGCAGGAACTAAAACTTTACCTAATTACCCTGGAGGTAATGGTGCAAGTTTTTTCTCATCAGGACGTTTGCCTTACATGGTACAAATAGAAACAAATCTTGGCGGAGTAAAAAAACTGCTTAATTTAGTAGATGTTCATGCACGTGCAAACAGCGGAACAGATATTGCCAGATATAATATGCGTAAATATGACTCTCAAGTATTAAAAGATAGTTTGGACCTTTATTACGCAAATTCTAATTTAATTATTTTAGGAGATTATAATGATGATGTAAAAGCATCTGTTATTACGCCAAATCCTTCATCTTATAAAATGTTTGTAGATGATACGGTAAATTATAATGCACTTACTTTAGGTATTAGCCAGGGTGGAGCTTACAGTTATTTAAGTTCAAGCGGATTTTTAGATCACATCATGATTTCTAATGAATTGAATGATCAATACATACCAAATTCAATTGCAGTTTATGATCCTCGTAACGATATTGCAAACTACACGAATACAACATCTGATCACGGACCGGTAATTGCTCGTTTTGAGTTAAAATCTTCAAACTTATCTACAATAGATTATGAAACCAAGAACGGTTATTTTGTTCAGGCATTCCCTAATCCAAGTACAGATGTTTTGAATATTATTGTAAAAACGAATAATGATAAAAAACTAAAATTAAACCTGTATGATATTTCAGGTCATTTAGTTGCAAATCCTATTCAGATAAATGCAACACAAGATGTAAGTACAACAGCAATTCCGGTAAATTATTTAGCATCAGGAATCTATGTTTATACATTAACAGAGAATAATAAAGTTGTTTATAAAAGCAAGATTGTAAAAAAATAAGCAATTATTACAAATTTTAAAGAGACATCCGCAGTTTGTGGATGTCTCTTTTTTTATGTTTTAAAATAAGCTTTTAAACTTATTTAAATCCAGATCAGGAGTTATGGTGTAGAAATAATCTAACTGCCATTTTTGAGTTTTCTGAGCCTGTTTACTCGTTGTTTCATCCCAGGGCGGATAAACTCTCGTAGCTCTTTTTCCTTCTTTGGTTACCGTAGAGAAAATTGCTTTTTCTAAAAGGATGTTTTTAGGAAAAATAAACTGTCCGGATAAATCATTTTTTCTAACACTGATAATGACAAAATCTATTGCGTCAGAAAAATCAAAAGGTTCGATGATTCCGTTTTCATTCCGTTTCCATAATGTTACAAACTGACCGGTTTTAGTAGGCGTTATTTTTGCCGTTCTGTAGCAAATATACTTTCCGTTCAAATTAAAACGGTACGCATCATAATCATTACTTTCAGCTTCGGGTTGAGGTTCAGTAACTTCAAAATCGCAGCAATCATAAACTAATTCTTTGGCAATAATTAAATTCTCAGGAAATGATTTTTGATTGTTCCACTTGTTTTTGATTGTCATTTTTGGGAGTTTCTATTCTGTTATTTTGGTAAAAATACCACAAAAACAACTTTAAAAAGAAACATTCAACCCAAAATTTAATCCCCATTGAAACTGGTTAAACGATTGATTGTTCAATGGATTTATATAATAATTCATCGCAGGCTCAACAAAAACATTCGTCTTTTTATAAACACGATATTGCAACGTACTACTTAATGTAGAACCGTATACATAATCATTTGCATTTATATTCTGACCAAGCGAATTGCCATCCAGCGCTACATTATTAGAAATCAATTTACCTACAAAACCTCCCGTATTCAAATTGATACTGGCTTTGTTTTTACTAAAAACCGAATAAGAAACTTCTACAGGCATTTCGATATATCGTAAATTCTGATCCAGATTTCCGGTTTGAATATTATTGCTTTGAATATCGTTTTCTTTTATGGCATTTGTAGTAGAGTTAGGAACAAATACATAATCAGCATTAGTTGTAATTTTTGGTGCAGCCGCCGTCGTATTTAAATTAAAATAATCATTAGAACTAAAAAAGGCAGCATTTTTCGTGCTTAAATATGAAACGTTTGCCACGCTCTGACCTAATTCATTAATTTTAAAACCAGAACCCACAGCCCATTTCTTGTTGATTTTGTATTTGGTTTTTACACCATATGTATTACTTTGTTTCGAATCATTTGAATTGCCAAAAGTTTTGTCATTTTTATAGTTTTCAGAACTGGCAACTCCGGCAAAAACTTCAACAGCCCATTTCTCGCCTTTAGAAATTTTATTGTCTTCCTTCTCTTTTTTTGTTTCCGGAGTAATAATTCCTTTTTCTAAATTTTGAAGTTCAGCCAGTTGAACAGAATCTTGTTTACTCAGAACATCATTAAATTTTGAATTGCTTTTTTGAGTGCTCGCTAATTCTTTACTAAGCAAAACACGTTCGTTATCTTGTTTTAATGCACTTTCATTTACAACAGCATTATTATCTTTTAAATAGGAATTTGAAGTATTAGAAGCGATGTTTTTATTGTTTTTTGAAGCCGATTGCTCTTCAAAAATAGATTTCGACAATTGATTTTTCGAACTTGGATTAAATGGATTTACAGTACCGGCAACAAAAGTTTTTTCGGCTAAAATTTTATCAGTAGACTTTTTATCAGCATTTGCAAATTGGTTTTTTGAAGCTGTATTAAAAGAATTTGTTTTGGCAGAAACTGCAGCTTTTTCAGCCAGAGTTGGATTAGAAACCTTTTTATCCGCATTTGCAATTTGATTTTTTGAAGCTGCATTAAAAGAGTTTTCTTTACCAGAAACAATAGCTTTTTCAGTCAGATTTTGATTAGAAACCTTTTTGTCCGCATTTGCAATTTGGTTTTTTGAAGCCGAATTAAAAGAATTTTCTTTGCCAGAAACAATAGCTTTTTCGGTTAAATTTTGATTGGAAACCTTTTTATCCGCAGTTGCAATTTGACTTTGAGAACCTGAATTAAATCCGTTTTTTTGATCTGAAACAATTGTTTTTTCTGCTACAGCCTGATTAATATTTTCGTTTGCTTTATTTGGTTTTAAATCTAAGCCATCCGGATTATTTGAAGTCTTAGCATTTGTATGAGCAACTGTCGTTTTTTGATTTTGATTTTTTACAGCATTGTTAAGTTGATCCGGTGTATTTTTTAAAGATGAACTATCTTTAGGATCAGCAGGTTGATTTTCTATTGCAATTTGTTCCGGATTATTCTCCTGTGTTGAGGTTGTTTTAGTTGGGTTTAGATTGTCTTTTACCTTATCAAGAACAACGCTGTTTTTTTGAGAATCTCCTTGTATTGTTTTGATTCCTGAAGTAGAGCTAAAATGTAAAATAGATGGGAGTAATAAGCCTAATAATAAGCATGCTGCAGCCGACCACCAAAGAATAGCTCTCTTTTTCTTTTTTGGTTTGTCTAATTTTTCCTCAATCTGACCCCATAATTCCGGAGGCGGAACACTTGAAAAGTTTTCCATTGATGAAAAAATATCTTCTATATCTTGCTTTTTCATGCTATCTTAAAATTTTTTATACTCAGTATTCTTTTTTGCAAAATGTGCTTGGCCCTGTTTAAATTTGATTTTGATGTTCCTTCTGAAATCTTTAGTAACTCTGCAATTTCCTTGTGTTTCATTTTTTCAAAAACATACAAGTTAAAGACTGTCCTGTACTGGTCCGGTAAATCCCTTATGTATTCCAGTAATTTTTCTTGTTCAATGGGTATCGTGTCCAGTTCTTCTTCTTCGACAAAATCAGTATCAGGATCAAAAACGTCTAAAAAGAAACTTTCTTTCTTCTTTTTATTTAAGGTTTCAATCAGTTTATTGATGAAAATACGTTTTAGCCAGCCTTCAAAACTTCCCTCAAATTTGTATTGGCTTATTTTTTGAAAAACAATTACAAATGCTTCCTGAAAAACATCTTTTGCATCGTCTTCATTTTTCATATACTTTAGGCAAATACCATATAAAACAGGAGAGAACAACTGATATATTTTCAGTTGTCCCTCTCTGTCATTTTTTATGCACAGCTTAATGTATTTTTCTAAATCGTCTTTCAAAAAAGTGGTATTGTTTGGTTTTGCAAAAATAGTTCTTAAATGCTTATAAAACTATCTTTTATAAATAGTACGGGTTGCATCCTGGTTGTTGCTAACAATTGTTAGGTTTTGATTGTCAAGGTTTTCTATGATATAAGTCTTGCCTTCAAAAGTAATCAGGTCATTTTCTGACTGGTCAAAAATGCTAACGCCTTTTGCTATCTGATACGTACTATTTCTAATTTCTACATCATTCTTGTAAGTGATCACACGCCCTTCAGGAGTAAAAACTATCTTCTTTGTAAAACCAATAGTTTTTGGGGTTGCCGTGTAAGGATTGCTGTTTCCTCCAATCGATTTTTCCCAAATCCAGGTATTAACGATAGAACCGGATTTTAGGCCTGTTGATTCTAGTGAGTATGCTGTAGAAAAAAGACAACACACAACAATAAATAATAAGAAATGTTTTTTCATAATTAGATTATTTTAGAGCTGTAATTTTAGCCTGAATTGCTTTTTTGAAAACTTTTACTTCTGCACTTTGATCTGCAGTATCTACATTATCAATAATAACCTTAGTTGTTGCAGTGCCTTGACGAAGTTCAACATATACACCACCATGATTTACTTCATCCGGAGTTCCGTAAGTTTTAGTTTGTCCTTTTAAGTTCAAGATTTCAGTTGGAACCTCTTTTAATAAAAGAGTATAATCCCCTTTTTTAGTTGTTGCAGTATATCTGTACTGATTAAAATCATAACCTCCGGCAACAACATTTTGGAATTTTAAAATATTGAAATCATTGATTTGAAAGAATTTTTGGCAATCAGCTCCCGTACATTGTTTGCTAAAAGTTCCCACAACAATATTATCTGTATTTTCCGTGACTTTGTTAAAAAGAACAGCTTTTGAGCTTCTTGGAATTAAGATAAAATCTGACGGATAACTTGGCGCAGAAACAAGAGTTTCACCAGCCTGAGGTGCTTTTTCGTAATAGTTGATTAAAATTTCGCACTTGTTTTCTACAATCGTTGTTATTTTAATAGAGTATCCATTTGTTGGTTTTAGACCTGCAAAAATCCCAACCAGCATATCTTTAGAGAAATCGATAGGAATTTCAGTGCTATTTGGGCAAGAATTTTCATGCTTGGTAAAAAGTGTTTTCATTCTTTCTTCTGATCCAACTAAAATTGCATTTGGATTAGTAGGTAATGTATTGATGCTGTATGAACATAAAAGTGGAAATCCTGTAAAAGCTTTGTCTTCATTAGCTCCGCAATCGACTTTTAAATCGTCATTATTAATAGAGCAGGCACTGAATCCAAAAGCTATAAACAAGCTTAACATTAATTTTTTCATGATAATTTTTTAATAGGTTTATATACTGTAGATGAGCATCTTTTGAAAAGGTTGCGTGAACAAAAAATATTTTTTTAGTTAATTTTAAATAAAGAACTTTTTAAAATGGGTATTAAATTCAGAACAATTACTAATTGTCGAAATTTTGATTTTAAAAATTAAGTACTACGTATTATTGCTTACTTTTACTTTAAAAATAAATTTAATTATGTTCGAATTTCTTCCCTATTTGCTCGCTTTCGTAGTAGCTTTATTTTTAGGCTTATACTTAGGAAAGTTGTTGTTTTCAGCAAGATCACAGTCAGAAAAAGTAAGTTTAGAAGAAAGGCTGAACGCTAATATCAATCAATTGCAATTGCAGAAAGAGCAGTTTGAAAGAGAAAGAATCAATTTTGAAAAACAACTTCATTTTATTGCTTCTGAAAAAGAAAATATAAGAACTGAAAAAGATAGTATCGCCATCCAGCTTTCTAAGAAAGAAGTCGACTTTGAGAATTTATGGGAACGCCATAAAGAACAAAAAGCAGAAGTAACGGAATTACAGGAAAAATTCACGAAAGAATTTGAGAATTTAGCCAATAAAATCCTTGAAGAAAAATCAGCAAAATTTACAGAACAAAATAGCGTAAACATGAAAAATATCTTGCTGCCTTTGCAGGATAAAATTCAGGGTTTTGAACAAAAAGTAGAGCAAACACACAAAGAAAGTATCGATTACCATGCAGCACTTCGTCAGCAAATTGTTGGGTTAAGCGAAATGAATGCACAAATGAGCAAAGAAACCCTAAACCTTACAAAAGCCTTAAAAGGCGATAATAAAATGCAGGGAAATTGGGGCGAATTAGTTCTGGAACGTGTTCTTGAAAAATCAGGTTTAGAAAAAGGACGCGAATACGAAGTACAGCAAAGTTTTACCAATAGTGAAGGAAACAGGGTTTTTCCGGATGTTGTAATCAATTTGCCGGATGGTAAAAAAATGATTGTCGATTCTAAGGTTTCTTTGGTTGCTTACGAAAAATGGATCAACGAAGAATCAGAAATTCTTAAAATCGATTATTTAAAAGAGCACGTAAATTCTATAAAAAGACACGTAGAACAATTGGGTAATAAAAATTATCATGATTTGTATCAAATAGAAAGTCCGGATTTTGTATTGCTTTTTATCCCAATAGAACCCGCATTTGCCATAGCATTAAATGAAGATTCGGCACTTTATAACAAAGCATTCGATCGAAATATTGTTATTGTTACACCAAGTACCTTACTGGCCACTTTAAGAACGATTGATAGTATGTGGGCAAACCAAAAGCAACAGGAAAATGCTTTTGAAATCGCCAGACAAGCCGGAGCTCTATATGATAAATTCGAAGGTTTTGTGGGTGATCTGGTAAGAATTGGAAATAAAATTAAAGATACGAAAACCGAATATGAAAGCGCCATGAGCAAACTTGTAGATGGTAGGGGAAATTTGATTTCGAGTGTCGAAAAATTAAAGAAAATGGGAGCGAAGGCAAAAAAATCACTTCCCGAAAATATAGTTGCAAGAGCAGCAAATGAAAATGATGATAATCAATTATTAAATTAAAATTCATCTTATTATAATCACCTATTCCAAAAAAACATGACTACAGATTTTAAACCGGTTTCTTCATCAAAAATTAGTATTTCAGAACTAATGCTGCCTTCCCATACCAATTTTAGCGGTAAAATTCATGGAGGTTATATTCTGCAATTACTGGATCAGATTGCTTTTGCTTCGGCATCAAAATTTAGCGGAAATTATTGCGTAACCGCTTCTGTTGATACTGTGAATTTTTTAAAACCAATAGAAGTTGGTGAATTGGTTACCATGAAAGCTTCTGTAAATTATGTAGGCAGAAGTTCCATGATTGTGGGCATTCGCGTTGAAGCCGAAAATATACAGACAGGCGTAATAAAACATTGTAATTCGTCTTATTTTACAATGGTTGCCAAGGATAAAGAAGGAAAAAGTGTGCAAGTACCGGGATTAATTTTATCTAATTTAGATGAAGTTCGTCGTTTTAGAAAAGCAATCAAACATATTGAACTTCGCAAGGAAGTCGAAGAACATGAAAAAATTACCAATGTAAACTCCATCGAAGATCTGGCGAGTTTAGATAAGTATAATGTATTATTAGAGATTAGTTAAAATATTTTATCACATTAAAATTAAGAGTTATGGTTAAGTTTGGTTATACTATTTTGTATGTTGAAGATGTCGAAAAATCAATTTCATTTTATGAAAATGCATTTGGATTTTCCAGAAAATTTGTAACACCAGAAAATGATTACGGTGAATTAAGCACAGGTGAAACTACGATTTCATTTGCTTCAAAAAAATTAGCCGCTCAAAATTTAAGTGAAGGTTTTATCGAAAGCAGTTTAGAAGATAAACCTTTTGCAATCGAGTTGGGCTTCATTACAGATAACGTTGGCGAATTGGTACAAAAAGCAACTTCGTTTGGTGCACTATTAATAAAAGAACCTGCACAAAAACCATGGGGTCAAATCGTAGCATATGTACGTGATCTTGACGGTTTTTTAATTGAGGTTTGTACAGAAATGCAGGGATAATCATCCTTTATGATTTTTTTCTAATTATCTGGAAGCTAAATATATTGGCAACAATAAAAGTATAAAGAGGTTTCTTTAAGATTTCAAACCCGGAAAACATTTCACAAATATTTAGGATAAACTGGCAACTTTGTCCGTGAAAAATTCGTAACTTTAAGTATAATGATTAAGTTATTAATTTTTCACGGAATATTGCCATTCTATTTTTAAATGTATTATTAAGTCCAGTTTTTTTTCTCTTCTTAAAATAAAAAATCGAATGACATAATTGTTTAAATGCTGACGATTATGAAAAAAACTACTGTATTAATTTTACTTTTTACTGCATTCTCTACATTTGCGCAAGACAAATTTAAAACGGCTACGGCAATTGTAAATTTTGAAGCTTCTGTTCCTTTTTTTGAAGAGGTAAAAGCAGTAAATAAGCTGGGAACTATTGTTCTTGAACCTTTAACCAGCACCTTAATATGTGCTGTTACCATAAAAGATTTTCGTTTTAAAATGGATTTAATGCAAGCCCATTTCAACGATAATTATTTAGAAAGTAATCGATATCCTAAAGCTGTTTTTAAAGGCAAAATTGAAAAATTTGATTTAAAAAATGTCGACGCTGTCGAAAAAGAATATGATGTAAAAGGTAAACTTTACCTGCACGGAAAATATAAGATAATAGATCTGAAAGCGCTTATAAAAAGAGTTCCAGAAGGTTTACAAATTACCTGTAATTATCCTATAGCAATCTCTGATTTTAATATTGCAATCCCTAGTGTTGTAGCAAGTAAAGTTTCGCAAACTGCCAATACTAATTTAATTGGTGTCGTGCAAAGCGAAGAGATAACGTATCTTACCTTAAAATAAAATTTATTTTAAACAGCTTACCAATGTGCGTTCTAAATCTGTAAATTGAAATTCGAAACCTGTTTTCTGTATTTTTTCAGACGAAACCCTTTGTCCTTCTAAAACAGCAACACTCATTTCGCCCAGCACAATTTTAAGTATGAATTTAGGCGCTTTAGGAAGCCAGATTGTATATCCAAATAAGTTTGCCAATGTTTTTGATAAACTAGTATTTGTAGTATTATCAGTTATACACGCATTATAAGGACCGTGCATTTCGCCCGTTACAATTGCTTTTAGATAAATATTGCACAAATCTGTAATATGAACCCAGGGAACATATTGCTTGCCTGTGCCTAAAATTGCGCCAAAACCAGATTTAAAACTCGGAACAATTTTTTTAAGGAAACCTTCGTCTCTGCCCAAAACAATTCCGGTTCTTACTTTGACAGTTCTAATACCCAATGTATTTATTTTGTCAACGGCTTTTTCCCATTCCTGACACGTTTGACCTAAAAAGTCGTTGGCTGGTGGTGTATTTTCAGTACAAATTGTATGATTCGTAAAAGCTCCATAAATCCCAACTGCTGATGCTGAAACAAAAGCGTCTAACGTTTTATTGTTTTTTTCTAAAACAGAAAAAATAAGAGCAATAGGTTTTATACGACTTTCAAGAATTGCTTTTTTTCGTTTTTTTGTCCATCGTTTTTCGACAATTCCTTCACCGGACAAATGAATGATATAATCTGCTTTTAAAACCGCTTCTTCATCAATATAATCATGATCCGGATCCCATTTGTAATACTGTATTGCAGAAGTGTTTTCTCTGGGAGAACGCGTAAAAACAGAGACAGAAAAACCATTTTCGATAAGCAAATCAGTTAAGTTTTTGCCTATAAATCCCGTTCCTCCGGTTAGTAGTATATTTTTAGCCATGATAGTTTATAATATATTTAACATCGTATTCTGTTTAACGATAAGTAAAGATACTTAAACATTGCTTACCTTTAAGGCAAAATTTAAATTTTAATAAGATGGTAGCTAAAAATAAGATAATCAGCAAAGAAGACATCGTTTCGATATATATGGAAGAGGTTTTGGAGAAGGGACAAAAGCCAAAATCGGTTTATCATTTTGCAAAAGAAAATGGTTTTACCGAAGCCGAATTTTATGCTTTTTTTGGAACATTAGAAGGTGTGGAAAAGGAAATTTTCAGATTGTTTTACGTTAACACAATTGATTTGTTGCATAAAAACACAGATTATTTAGAATATGATATGAAAAATAAAATGCTGAGTTTTTATTTCACTTTTTTTGAAATCTTAACTGCCAACAGAAGTTATGTTCTGCAAGCATTAAAATTTGATAGAAATCCGCTAAAAAATCTGGTACAACTTACCACTCTTCGAAATAGTTTTAAAGAATATGTTTCAGAAATCCTGACTGATGATTACAGATTAGAACAGGAAAAACTACAAAAATTTCAGGAAAAAGGTATTCAGGAGTCGGCTTGGCTACAACTAATGTTGACCATAAAATTCTGGGTTGATGATGAATCAGCGGCTTTTGAAAAAACAGATATTTTTATCGAAAAATCAGTAAACGCTTCATTTGAGTTAATGAATGTTGCACCGCTAAATCATCTGATTGATTTAGGTAAATTTCTTTTTAAAGAAAAAATATACAGCAAACAATGAAAACAATCGATTATATACCAACATCAAAAATAGAAAGAGCCAGCAAATTAGTACAAACTGGTGCAAAAGTAGGAGTGAACTATATAAAGCATTATGCCGAAAAAATGGTAAACTCTGACCTGACGCGTGATAAACTCAACGAAAATAATGCCGAGGATATTTACGACGGATTAAAAAGCCTGAAAGGAAGCGCGCTAAAAGTTGCGCAAATGTTAAGTATGGACAAGAATTTTTTGCCTCAGGCTTATGTCGAGAAATTTTCTTTGTCGCAGTTTTCTGTACCGCCACTTTCAGCACCATTGGTTTTAAAAACGTTTAAAACGAATTTTGGTAAAACTCCATATGAAATTTTCGATGAGTTTAATGCCAATTCTGTAAATGCTGCCAGTATTGGTCAGGTACATCTTGCGGTGAAAGACGATAAAAAATTAGCCGTAAAAATTCAATATCCCGGCGTTGCCAATAGTATTTCATCAGATCTTGCTTTGGTAAAACCT
Source organism: Flavobacterium sp. Leaf82 (assembly GCF_001422725.1). Lineage (GTDB taxonomy): Bacteria > Bacteroidota > Bacteroidia > Flavobacteriales > Flavobacteriaceae > Flavobacterium. The sequence goes on from NZ_LMMA01000005.1 coordinate 83,319, forward strand.
ATTGCGATCAGAATGTTTAATCTTCAGGGAAAAGACTCAGATAAATATTTTAAGGAAGTCGAAGATAAGCTTATCGAAGAAACTAATTATTTACTGGAATTAGAACAAAGTCAGGAAGTTGTTGAAGCTTGCGGTAAAATTGATAATATACTTTTTCCTAATTATTATCCCGAGTTTTCATCACAGAAAATCATTACCATGGACTGGATGACCGGAATTCATCTTTCTGAATTCACGGCTAAAAATACAGATAAAGAAGTTGGAGATAGACTAGGGCAGGCGCTTTGGGATTTTTATATGTACCAAATTCATGTTCTTAGAAAAGTACATGCAGATCCGCATCCCGGAAACTTTTTGGTCGACGATCAAAACAATCTGATTGCGTTAGATTTTGGATGTATGAAACAAATTCCGGAAGAATTTTATGTGCCTTATTTTGAACTAATCAATAAAAATGTGATTACAGATAAAGCACTTTTTAATCAAAAATTATTCGAATTAGAGATTCTTCGTCCGGACGATTCTCCTTCAGAAATTGAATATTTCACCGAGATGTTTCATGATTTGTTATCTCTTTTTACGAAACCTTTCCAAAACGAAACCTTCGATTTTGCCGATGAAACGTTTTTTGACAGCATCGCTAAATTAGGTGAGCGCTTCTCTAATGATACAAACCTTAAAAAAATGAACGGAAACCGTGGTTCAAAACACTTTATTTATATGAACCGTACTTTCTTTGGTTTGTATAATTTAATGTTTGATTTAAAAGCGAAAATTAAGGTTACGAATTATTTGAAATATTAAGAATTGTTTTTGTTTCAGGTTTCAAGTTTCAAGTTGTTTGAGGTTAAAGCTGAAGATAAAAAATAAACACAAAGTATGTCTTTGCGAGGAACGAAGCAATCACACTCGCTGCTCCACAAAGATTTTACTTTCTATGCAGAGTTTCTTGCTAAGATTTTCTCCTTTATCGAAACGACATACTTTACGTAAATAATAAACCCGACAGGTTTTTAAAACCTGTCGGGTTTGCTTTTAGGAACGGAGTTTCTGGTGTGATTTACTTCGTTTCTTAGTATGACAAATTGGTGGTTAGAACTTTGTACGTAATCTTTAAAAGTAAAGTAACCATAAAGTATGTCATCCTGAGCGAAGTCGAAGGCGTGCCAATTGTAGCGGGTCTTCGACTTCGCTCAGACTGACAAAACAGCTCAGACTACAAAGTCGTTCAAAACAAAAAAAGCATTTGCCACAACGAATGATTTTATTTTCAATTACCAAACGACTTTTTTTTTGTCATCCCGAGGAACGAGGGATCACACATAAAACTCCACAAAGATTGGTGATTTTCTATGCAGAGTTTCTTGCGAAGATTTCTCCTTTATCGAAACGACATACTTTACGTAAATAATAAACCCGACAGGTTTTAAAAACCTGTCGGGTTTGCTTATAGGAACGGAGTTTTTGGTGTGATCCCTCGTTCCTCGGGATGACAAAATGGTAGAGATTATTATTAGTGTGGTTGCTTCGTTCCTAGCAACGACATACTTTACGTAAATAATAAACCCTACAGGTTTTTAAAACCTGTAGGGTTTGTTTATAGAAACGGAGTTTCTGGTGTGATCCCTCGTTCCTCGGGATAACAAATTGGTGATATTATTAGTGTGGTTGCTTCGTTCCTCGCAATGACATACTTTACGAAAACAACAAACCCCATTTTCTTATTTTTTTTCTAAAGTAAAATTATTACTCAGAATCCCTGTTTCGGTTAAGGCGGCATACTTGCCAGTTATTTTTCCTTTTTCGTCTATGGTAAAAAAAGTTGGAGTTCCTATAATACCATAATTGATAAAGTTTTCTCCTTTAAAACCTTTATAATCGCAAAGCTGATCTTTCCATGGAAATTCATGACCGTGACCGTCTCCGGCATCTTTGGATAAATCTGCGGCTACGCTGATTATCTCGTATCCTTTATCTTTTACGATCTGGTAATTGCCCAATAACTGGTGTATTTCGTTCTCGCAATTGTTGCAGCCTGATTCGAAAAAGAATAATAGTGTGTTTTTAGTAATGATTTTTTTACCTGTTGGTGTTTGCAAAACTGGAGCTGTGGCGCCAACATTCAAATCGTTCATTGCACTTATTACCCTGTTGGTAGGTTTTTCGATCATGCCGGATTTTGCGACATATCTCCCCAGGTCGCTTACCATATAGTCTTTACCGGCTTTGGCAAACATACCTACCATTTTGTCTGTAAAGGCGGTGTATACGGCTTTGTTTTTAATGCGCGACAGGATTGTTTTGGTATCCTCAAACAATACCGCATCGTCTTTTACAGCGTATTGCTGCATTTGTCCCCAGGTTTCTATTACCGGACTCCATAAACCGCTGGTGTAGAGATTCTCAAAATCGAGTTTGTCTTTTATAAAAGGCCTGAACTCTTTTATGACTTCTTCCTGAGTCATATCTGGGTTGCTTCCTTTTGCCATTAAAAAGTTGGTCATTTCGCGTACTCGCGCAGCATACAATGGGCTTTTTGCTATTGCGGCTTGTTCTGCGATATAGGTAACACCTAACTGCTGTTTTTCTTTTTCGAAAACCGAATATAAGGCATCTTCCTTTTTATAGATCTGCAAGGCATCTTTTATCAGCCCTAATTTTTCAGTTTCTGATTTTTGAGGTTGTGTTGCCTGCAGCAACTCATTCTCGGCAGAACCGGTAAACTTTATATTCTCAATTGCAGGGACAGTAGCTGTAGAGGCCACAGAGAAATTTTCATTATTTACAATTAAATCGATTGCTGTGCCATCCTCCAGAGCGAACTTCGACATGCCTTTGTAATTCTTTTGAGCTTTTGGCAGAGCAAGTACTGCTTTGCCTGTGGCATCAAGTTTGCCTTGAGCAATGGTATCTTTTTGATCTCCTTTTGCCAGGATATAGGCATACTTTTTATTGGCAAAGCCAGAAAAATCAAACTTTACCGTTTGTGCCTGTGCTGTAGTTATTCCCACAACAGTAATAGCAATGGTTATTATTTTTTTCATCTTTTTTTGTTTTTTTTTATCGAATGTTTTATAAATGCCATATGCTTCTCATTTTTGCCCAAAGGCAAATAATGAAAAGCATATAAGCATTTTTAATTTTAACGCTATTTAGGGATTAATGCCTAAAAAAGCTTTAGTTATCTGACATACAACGAATATTAGCTCTAATTCTAGACATAGATCCAGGAGAAATATCACCTACAATAGATACACCCGCAGCATTTATGTATGCCAAAAGATGATCTGACGTCCAGTAAATACCATAACCAGATCTAGATGCAGATACATAGACATTATTATCATAATAACCTCCTAAAGGCAAATATAATGTAGATCCCAATCTTAATCCATCCATCATTTTACTAGGATTAATATTATTAGAATTATATTGGGTTATATATACCCACTCACCACTATTAGGAATACGATATCCTGCAGGACATGGATTGTTAGTTGTAGTCCAATTACCCCATGAATAATAATTACCATACAAACCAGAATTAGAAACAAAAGGATCCAGATTCTGGTCGGCCCCTAAGTTATGACACATAAAATTCTTCCACACTTGAGGAATTCCTCCAGGTCCTACAAATGCACCACAACAAGCACAGTCTTTTATTTCTGCTCTTAACTGCACTTTAACATCCGTTCCAGTTCCGTCTGCTTTATTGTTATAAATTACATATATATTTACAGAAAGTGCATTTTCAGTAGTTTTTCCGTATGCTGCACCTTGTACACCGCCATTGCTGCTTAAGTTATTTTTGTATACCACTGTTGCCGTTACAGCTCCGGATACATTTTTTGCTGTAGGATCTCCATTGTTGGTAATCGATTTGATAATCGCCCCGCCAAGAGATTCCACATAAGCAAAACGAATATTACTTACTGCACTGCTTGGAGTAAAAGTATAAGTTTGGGTATTAGTAGCTGCAAGGTTAAAATCAGCTTTATTGCTTGTACGGCTTGTTAAAGTACCACAATTAGCATTATCATTACTTTCAGCAATATCAAAACAAGTTTTACCACGCAAAGTACCAGAACCTGTTTCCAGAGAATCAGGATTAATCGCTGCTGTAACGGTAAATAAAGATGATGTTGCTTTTAGATTTCCTGCACAACCATTGGTTACTATACAATATAAATAAAACGTACCTGAAGATGCAGGGCTGTAAGTGTATGAAGCTGTTGTTGCACCGCTTATAATACTACCACCTGAAGTATTAGCTGTTGTAGTAAGATACCACTGGTAGGTTGGGCTTACCCCTCCTGTTACTGATACTGCTACTGTAGCACTAGAACCTTGTGTTATACTTTGAGACAAATCAGATTGTGCTGTAAGTGTTGGTGTAGGACAGGCTGCATTCATCGCAATCGATTGGTCTATCGTAACTGATTTACCACAGCTGTTCTCTGCCAGTACTGTAACTTTTAAAGGAGTACCCTCTGTACCACTAGCCGGAAGCTTCACTGAAACACTTGCTCCTGAACCTGTAACTGTTGCTCCGTTATCTGCAGTCCAGGTATAAGAACTTGCAGGACCAAACTCAATAGCAGTCTGCAGGGTAATGGTTGCGCCATAAGTTGCCGAAGCAGGCTTAGTTACCCATGAAAGTACCGGTAAACTAGAAACATTTACCGCTATTTTTTTACTTACTAGTGTACTGGTACAACCTGTTGCATTGGTTACACTACCGCTGTAAGTTACACCCGGTGTAGTTACTGTGATAGTTGCTGTTTTTTCGGTTATTTTTACACCATCTTTATACCAGGTATAAGTGTAAGTACCCGCAACAGCCGGAACAATAGTTAAATCTGTAGTACCATCGCAAAGTACCGGATTACCCGTAATATTAGGTTCAGCCGGAGCATTATCTGATGTTACTGTTTTTGTTCCTGAACTTACTTCTGTAGAACACTTAGTGTTTGTATTATCTACAGCAATTACTCTAAGATTAATAGAGGTTGCCTCATTAGGTATCACAAATGGGTTGGATGTAATTACATCATTTCCGTTGTACCAGGTATACGTAACACCAGCTACTTTGTTAGCCACACTTAAATCTAAGGAACCACCCTTGCAAAAACCTGTAAAAGAGCTTAAAGCTGTACCGTTTACCAATACATCAGTACCAGGAAGACTTACTTGTCCTGTTGCTGTTCCTTTTGTAACTGCAATTATATTAGAAGGCATAGAATAACAGCTTCCGTTTTTTACTACGGCAAACCAGTTTCCTACATTGCTGTCTCCGGTAATAGTATAGGATGAAACCCCTGATTTTACCTCTATACCGTTCTGGAACCAGGCAATAGTACCTGTACCAGCTGCTGTAAGAGTAACCGAATTGGTACCGCAAAGTATCCCGTTGTTTGAAGCCACTATAGTAGTACCGCTTCCTGCTGCAGAACCTGATTCTGTAATAGTACGCTTGTTTGCCGTGTTGATATTACAGCCTACAGCTCCCATAGAGATGTTATATTCTCCTTTTTGACCAGCTACAACATAATTAACGCCACGAGCAATCTCGATACCATTACGGGTCCAGATTAATTTATCAAGATTAGCACTGTTAGCAGGAACTGATAAATATACCGCTCCGCCACTGCATAAAGATAATGATGTAGCTGATGGGCTAATTGTTGGCGCAGCATAAGTAAGAGATTTACAATCTACAGCATTTTGAGAAAACAAAAACTCTTTGTACATACTTGTACAAGTACTCGTAACACGTACCAATACGGTATGAGTATCTACTGTAGTGTTTTCTCTAAAATCAATTTTAAACTTTCCGTTTCTCTCATCAACATCCGTTAAAGAAGCGTAATCTGCTCCTGCTACAATAGCAATTGTAAAAGGTCCGTTTGGACAATCAGGATCTGTAATTGAGAACGACTGGTCACAACCTGTACCGTCTGCGGCAACATTTGTACAAGGCGCCGGGCTAATAGTAGTTTGAGAAGTACCATCACACAAACTTACCCAACGGGCTTTGTTCCAGTACTCTACACAACCTGTCGTTTTATTATAAATGGTAAGACCTTCTCCTTTGTCGTTACCTTTTACAGCAAAAGCATTACGCTCTGCCGTGGTCATTTGAGGCAGTCGAAGTCCTCCTTTATTAAGCAGTTCTAAAACCGAGAATGGTTCAGGTGCTTTTTTGCCGCCCACCGTCATTTGTGCCTGCATGTTTAACGATAGTAATATAGCCAACAATGCGAGCCACTTACAAAATAATTTTTTCTTCATTTTCTAATCTTTTTAAAATTTTTGTTTTTAAATCTTTAAATAGGTTACCCTGCAGCCAGTATTAGAAAATATAGCTACAAGAGAAGGCGAATGAATATCTCTGGAGATTTTCACTTGCATGTATGGTTGGTGGTATTGTTATAAAAATTGCCTTATTGCATTTTGCCAATCAGGACTTATTGAGGTTGAAACTGTTTGACAGTTCTTGTTTGATTACAATGCAATTTGGGAAAGTGCCTTATTTTAGAAAGGGTAATTCTAACGGCTTATTTGCATGTATATCTGTGGCTTGTAATGGGGAACTCTTTTGCAATCTTTTCAGATTTTATATAAAGAGTTTTTTCTTTAATTGTAGTGGTATTCTTTATTCTGAACTCATTTCCTGCATCATCATTTTTGTTGTTTTATTATTTAAGTGTCTTTTGGAGAAGATAACTAACGGTCTCTTTATTTGCTTTTTCCATTATTACATAATCTTTTTTAATGTTATCCGGAATTACTCCTTTTACAGATCCATTAATACTCTGGCGTATGTAATATTTTGACAAGCCATATTTTAAAAACAATGCTTGCAGTATGTTGGAATCGTAGGATTTATAGATTTTTGTCTTACTTTTGTCCATTGCCTAATTTGTTTTAAAATTTGAAACAAAGGTAGGGGATAATTTTCAACTTTCAAAATTTTTAGGAAATAATTTCCTACGCAAATGAGTATCATATTAGAAAATATAAAGCAAATAGCTGATAATGAAGGCGTTACAATAACAGGTCTAGAGAAGGTTCTGGGCGCCAGTAAGGGTGTTTTATCTCGTGCATTAGCAAATAACAGCGATATTCAGGCTAAATGGATTCTTAAATTGGTTGAAAATTATCCCCAGTACAATTGCGAATGGCTCATAAAGAACGAAGGGCCAATGATTAAGGAATTGAATATTGATAATTTTCAACTTAATACAAGTGAGGTTGAGAGCGAATTAAGTTATAAAGAGCTTGCTGCATCAAGAAAACAGACAATTGATACCTTACAAAAGCTTATATTTTATATGGAAAAACAGATTGAAACTCACGAAAAAAGCGAGAATAACAGTTAGGTTTAGTTTTTTTAAGATGCTTTTATCACTTTTATTGAGGTAAAACTTTGTGTTAGCTACTAGTGTGATCCTTCCTTCGTCAGGATGACAAAACAATTATCTATCTGCTCAATCTGCGAGAAACAAAATTGAAGGTTCAGTAAAAACCTGAAACTTGAAACCTGAAACTTCAAACAAAAAAAATTATTTCACAATTCCTGCTTTATAAGTAGCAATTGCACGATCTCTTGCAAAAGCGTGCTCAATCATTGGTTCACTATATCCCAAATCAAATTCTGGAATCCATTTACGGATATAGATGGCTTTTTCATCGAATTTCTTTTGCTGGATTTCCGGATTAAAAACCCTGAAGTATGGCGCAGCGTCACAACCTGTTCCGGCTGCCCATTGCCAGTTTCCTACGTTTGATGCTAATTCGAAATCTAAAAGCTTTTCGGCAAAATAAGCTTCACCCCATTGCCAGTTGATCAATAAATGTTTGCACAAGAAACTTGCAACAACCATACGAACACGATTGTGCATATATCCGGTTTCGTTTAGTTGGCGCATTCCGGCATCAACCATTGGATATCCGGTTGTTCCGGAACACCAGCGTTTAAAATCGTCTTCGTTATTGCGCCATTGAATACCATCATAAGCTGATTTGAAATTATGATTGACACAATTAGGAAAATTAAACAGGATCTGAATAAAAAATTCTCTCCAGATTAATTCGCTTAAAAAGGTTTGGTTTTTCTTATTTGCCCAATTTACTAATTTACGGATACTAACGGTTCCAAAACGTAAATGTGGCGAAAGATAGGATGTGCCATCCAAAGCTGGAAAGTCTCGGATTTCTTTATAATTACCAATTTGGGTTAAGTCGTGCGGAAGTACTTTTATTGTACTTCTTTCGAAACCAATTACAGCTAATGCAGGAAACTCAAAATTATTTTTAGCAAAGTTAGGGAACAATGGTTTTGTGTCGTATTCATGAGCCTGGCCTGAAAGATGGTATTTCTCCAGCCATTTATTTTTATATGGTGTGTAAATAGTGTAGGGAAGTCCGTCGGCTTTTGTGATTTCTTTTTCTTCGAAAATTACGTGATCTTTGAATGATGTGGCTTCGATGTTATTTTGTTTTAATAAATCAGAAACTGCAATATCACGTTTTATGGCGTAAGGTTCGTAATCTTTATTGAAGAAAACGTTTTGAATTTCGAATTCTTCTACAAGTGATTTCCAAACTTCGAAAGTTTTTCCTTTTTTGATTAATATAGAGCAACCAATTTCCTGAAGCTGTTTGTTTATTGCTTGGAGTGAATCGTAGATAAAACTAACGCGTGCATCATTTTCAGGAAGATTTTCTAAGATGTCTTCGTCAAAAATAAATAACGGAATTACAGGAAAATCAGATTGTAGGGCATTGAATAACCCAATGTTATCATCAAGACGTAAATCACGTCTAAACCAGAAAAAGGTTGCTTTTTGTTTTGTCATTATAAAGGAAACTTGTGTTCGCCACGAATTCACGAATTTATTTTAACCAATTAATTGAATTCAATATTGTAATTCGTGAATTCGTGGCGAAAAAACTTTTAATATGTGAGATCGTGGGAAAAATTATTTTGAATTGAATATTTCTTCGATTTTTTTATGGCGATATTCGAAAATGGATTTCAGTTTATTGCTGACCATTATTTTATTGGCGAGTTGTCCTAAAATGCCAAATGGTAAAGCATAATGTACAACATCGGTCATTTTTGTACCATTTTCCGTAGGTTCAAAAAAGTGTTTGTGATGCCATAATGCATATGGACCAAAACGCTGTTCGTCTACAAAATATTGGTTTTCTGATGAAACGGCTATAATTGTCATCCAATTTATTTTAATACCCAAAAGCGGTTTTAATGTATAGGTAATAACTTGTCCGGGATACATGCGTTTACCATCGAAATCCTGAATTACAAAACTCATATCGTCAGGTGTTATCGTTTTAAGGTTTTGCGGACTTGAAAAAAAATCCCAACATTCTTCGATACTAGCATTTAAGTGCTGTACGGTTTCTAACTTATATACTTTCATAAAATCAATTATTACGGATGGTTCTTGAAATACGTTTGCGTTAGGGATTATAGTGGAGCTCTCCCGATTTTTCATCGGGAAGCGGGAACGGAAAGCCCGACCCGCTTTTTCTGCGGGTAACGCCCAAATTGTGCTACATTTTATAATATTTGAAGGGAACGAATAACATCCCGAAACATTCTCCGTGTTGTTTTCCTAAATGTTTGTGGTGAATTTTATGCGCTTTTCGTAAACCAATCAGGTATTTGTTTTTAGTGTTTTTGAACCATTTAAAACGTTGATGAATTAAAACATCGTGAATTAAAAAATAGCAAATTCCATAAGATGTTACTCCGCAGGCAATAAAAAACAAATAATTGAAGCCGCCCTGAACACCAAAATAAAAAAGTACAATACTGGGAATCGCAAATATGACAAAGAAAATGTCGTTGCGCTCAAAGGTATGTTCGTATTTGGGCTGATGATGGTCTGCGTGAAAATACCACATAAGTCCGTGCATGATGTACTTGTGCGTAAGCCAGGTAACACATTCCATGAAGAGAAAAACGCCTAAAAAGATTAAAAAAGAAATCATTTTTTATGTTTTGAATTGTTATGATTATTGTTTGTTGTTGGTTGGTCATTGCGAGGAACGAAGCAATCTCACTATCTTAAGACGTAAAGTTTGATGTAGAAAATGCGGTTGCTTCGTTCCTCGCAATGACAAAAAAACGTGTAAATTTTAAACCAGCTTTAATTTGTAAGTTACAAAAGATTGCGCTAAAAGCCCCGCTTTTGTGTAATTAGAAACTCTGATTCTGGAGCTTCCGATTTCGTAATACGGTGTGTTTTTTAGTTTTTTAAGCAGTTTTTTGTAATAAATATATGCTGTGTAAACGCCAAATTGTGCTTCTATCGGTAATTTTACAATTCCCTGATAAGCAACTCTAAAGTCTTCTTCGATTTCGTTGATGATCGTGGTTTTTGCATTTTCATCGAAAGAATTTAAATCGACTCCGGGAAAATAATTTCGGTTTAAAACTAAATTATCATCTTTTAAATCCCTCAGGAAATTTACTTTCTGAAAAGCAGAACCCAATCTCATGGCTTCGGTTTTGAGTTGCTCGTATTTTTGATCGTTTCCTTTTACAAAAACTTTCAGGCACATTAAACCAACTACATCTGCAGATCCGTAGATGTAATCTTCATACTCAGTTTGTGAGTTGTAAGTTGATTTTATAAGATCCAGTTTCATGCTTTTTAAAAACGCCTGAACAAGATCATCTGTAATATTATATTCTTTTACGGTATGTTGAAATGAGTTGAGAATAGGGTTTAGGCTAATCCCCAATTCAATGGCTTTGTAGTATTCTTTTTCAAAATCATTGATGAGATTTTCTTTGTCGTACTCGTGAAATGAATCGACAATTTCGTCAGCAAAGCGAACGAATCCGTATATGCTGTAAATCGCTTCGCGAATGCTTGGTGACAGCATTTTGACCGCTAGCGAAAAAGAAGTGCTGTAGTTTTGGGTGACCAATTTGCTACATTTGAAAGAAACGGTATCGAATAGTGATTTCATTTTGTTAAGATCTAAAAGATTTTTGAATTAACTCGGCTACTAGTTTTCCTGAAATTAAAGCAGGCGGAACACCTGGACCAGGAACAGTTAATTGTCCTGTAAAATATAAATTCCTGACTTTTTTACTTTTTAGTTTTGGTCTTAAAAAAGCCGTTTGCAATAATGTATTTGCCATTCCGTATGCATTTCCTTTGTAGGCATTATAATCTGTTACAAAGTCATTTTTGCAGAATGATCTTTTAAAGATAATATTATTTTTAATTTTTTGCTTTGTAAGTTGCTCAAAACGAGTGATGATTTTTTCAAAATATTCTTCTCTAAGTGCTTCATTATCATTAATTCCCGGTGCTAATGGAATGAGGAAAAAGCCGCTTTCCATGCCGTCTGGCGCTGCAGTTTTATCTGTCTTTGAGGGGAAATTAGCATAAAATAAAGGGGCATCTGGCCATTTTGGCTTATCGTATATATCTGCTGCATGCTGATTAAAATCGACATCAAAGAATAATGCGTGATGCGAAATGTTTTCTATTTTTTTATTGAATCCCACGAAAAATAAAAGTGATGATGGGGCAAAAATTCTGCTTTCCCAATATTTTTCAGAGTAGGCGCGATGTTCTTTATCTAATAAAGTTTCAGTATGATGATAATCGGCACCGCTTAAAATAATATCAGCTTGTATTGTTTCGCCGTTAATGACGATTCCTGTTGCTGTTTTATTTTCTACTATTATTTTTTCGATGGGAGAATTGGTTTTGATTTTTACGCCAAGTTCTAGTGCCAGTTTTTCGATTCCGCGAACAACATCGAACATGCCGGTTTTAGGATGCCAGGTTCCAAGACCAAAATCGGCATAATTCATGAAATTATAAAAAGATGGTGTTTTTGTAGGTTTTGCACCTAAAAATAAAACAGGAAATTCGAGAATCTGAATAAGTCTTTCGTTTTTAAACTTCTGACGAATGTCTGTACTTACGGTACTAAAAAACTGATTGAGTTTTAAGGTTGTTTCGAGCGTAATTAATTCGAGAGGAGAAACTCCGGGACGATAAACCAATTCTTTAATCGCAATATCATAATTGCTTTTTGCTTGTTTGATGAAAGTGTCCAGCTTTTGACCACTTCCTTTTTCGATGGTTTCAAAAGTGGCTTTTATTTCTTCGAGATTGTCATATATATTAATGAAATCATCTACGCCAAAATAAACCCTGTAAGCAGGATTTAGCTTTATGAGTTCATAATAATCGGTTGTGTTTTTATCGAAATCAAGAAAAAAGCGTTCAAAAACATCGGGCATCCAATACCAGCTTGGTCCCATATCAAAGGTAAAACCTTCGTTTTTGAATTGTCTGGCTCTTCCGCCAATAGTTTCATTTTTTTCATAGATTGTCACTTTGTTTCCTTGTTGTGCCAAGTAACATGAAGCGGCTAAAGCAGAGAAGCCTGATCCTATTATTGCTATTGTTTTTTTCATTTGTTTAACAAATGTACAAAAACTTTAAACAAAATATATTATAGCATGCTAATTGTTTCTTCCATAGAATTGAAAATTTGTATTCTTTCGGATAAAATTTTCGGATCGATGTGTTCGACCATATTCCCCATAAGCCAAATTTCATTATTTTTTTGAAGTAATTTTTGTCCCATAGTTTTTACATATTGGTTGATAACGCTTCTGTCCGGCTGAATTGTCATGAAAGATACAAACGTAATATTCTCAAAATGCTTGGTCAGGTCATGCAGGTTTTCTATTGGCATGCTTTCGCCCAGATATATCGTTTTGTAGCCGTGGGACAAAATTTCGTATTGCAGGTATAATAATCCTATTTGATGAATTTCGTTTAGTGGTAACGAAAGCACAAAAATTCTATTGGTCTTTGTTGGCTTTTGTATTTGAAGGCTTTCTGTGTAAATTAATATTTTTTGCTTGATCAAATGACTCATAAAATGTTCATTTGCAGGAGTTATGGTTTCAGATTGCCATAATAATCCCAACTCTTTCAATAAAGGAAGAAAATGATCCTTGAAAACTTCCTTGAATGATTTTTCAGAAATAAGCCAGTCAAAAGTATTGAAGAATATTTCCTGGTCAAAATTCATCATTGCCATCTTAAAAGAAGTTATAGCGTAGTTCTGAGAATTTCTTTTGGAAATAATTTCACGAACTAATTGCGGAATTTTTTCTTCTGGGTAAGTTGCAATCTTAGAAATTTTATAACCGTATTCGTGTAATAAAGTAATATTTAAAAGCTTCTGGAGGTTTTGCAGGTTATAGAGCCTGATGTTGGTGTCAGTACGCATTGGTTCCAGAATGTTGTATCTTTTTTCCCAGATACGAATGGTGTGTGCTTTTATTCCTGATAAGTTTTCGAGATCTTTTATGCTGAAAACAGTTTTAATATTGTTTATCATTAACTGGCTATTTGGTGAACAAAAATAGGATAAAATCTGAAAATATGTTTACAACTTGACTAAAATGATAGATTGCTAGAAGTTTACGGATTCATAATGGTTTAATTTATCTAAATGGAGTATCGTTTTAGAGCCATCTTTACTTCGATTGTACATGGTTTCGAATTTGGCTCCGTAAATGATTTCACTAAAAGTATAAGATGTTCTGGCGGCTACGGTATTGCTATACATGTTATCAAAAGTGGTAATGAATACTAATATTTCGCCCTGTACTTTTTGTAAATCTTCCTGACTAAAATTGTACAAAGGACTATCTTCTGTAATTGGGTGTACTAAGGTCCAACTTAAAGTAAGTGCATTTATCTTGTCCAGCTCCAGCTCTAAATTATAAAACTTAATCGTGTGCTTACCGTTTTCTTCTAAGCTCATTCCTAGCATTACTTTTGCTGTTGCATCTGTAAAATTGGTATTTTTAAAAGGTACAACACGTATCATAAGTCCTTTGCTTTCTCCGTATGGAGAAATTAAGGCATTGTCTGCAAATTTTAAAAATGCTGTAGGTTTGCTAAATCTTCCAAAAAATAAACCTGTTGCAATAGCAAAACTTAATAAACCAATCAAGGCTTCAGCAGAGGAAAGTGCACTTGTCAAAAAACCGGTTGGGCTAATGTGTCCGTAACCTACAGTGGTAAAGGTTTGTGCGCTAAAAAAATAAGCTTGTCCAAATTGGGTTAATATGCTTTGTGATTGTGCGATTCCGTCAAGATGCTCAATCCCGATTGCGTAATAAATAACAGCAAAAATAAAATTAATGACAATGTAAAAAATAAACAAAATAGACATGAATTTCCAGTTTGGCATATCGATCATAGTGTGATACCAACTAATGCGTCGAAACAAATGCATGCCTCTTTTTTCGATATTGGCAGTTCCGTCCTTGTTTACAAATCTTCCTCCGTAGCTGTTTGCATTAGTTCCAAAACCTGAGTTTCTATCAGTTTGTGCTTTTTGGTTTATTTTTTTGATAAGTGCCATTAAGATTTGGTTTAAAGGACAAATGTAAGGATAACTATTAGATGAAATTATAGCAGTTTTTAATAAAAAAAAAGCAATCTGTAAAATGGATGTTTACAAATTGCTTTCGTATTTAATTGCTTTAATTTTGGTTATTTACAAAATGTAGCTTTGTTTTTAATGGCGCTCTGACTGCCTAATTCTATTGCTTTAGAAAAATCTTTGCAGGAATTTTTTTTGTCTCCCATTTTATTATAAGCCAAACCTCTCAGGTTATAAGCAATATAATCTTTTGGGTTTAAACCAAGCGATGAAGTACAATCGTCAACAGTTTCCTGAAAGTTGTTTAGTTTGTAATTTACATTTGCTCTGCCTGTAAATGCATCAGCATTCATACTGTCTAAATCGATTGTTTTGCTAAAATCTGCCTGAGCGCCTTTTAGATCGTTTAGCTTAAATTTTGCAACACCACGATTTTGGTACGCTTCTACAAATTTGGTATTCATGCTAATTGCTTTTGTATAATCAGCAATTGCTCCTTTATGGTTGCCGGCTTCGGCTTTTTTCATGGCTTTATCAAAATAGCCGGTTGCAGATTGTGCCCATGTAGAGCAAGTTATCATAATAAATGACAGCAGTAATAAATGTTTCATAAACCAATTTGGGATTAGTTAGTAGGTTAATTAATTCAGAGACGAATTTAGTAAAGTTTTGTTTTGAAAGTCCTATTCTTTTGTAAAATAATAGTTAGTAATTCAATTTTTTTACTGACTTGTCCAGACTTGTGTATAATAATCTTCTTTTAGCGAAATGTCGCTTTTTTTATTTGTGTACAGCGATATAAAATAAGTATTGTTGGGTTTTGTTTTGGTTAAATAATTGATTTTTAAATAGTTGAATATTTAGTACGGTTTTAGACTATTGCTCTCAAAAACAACTTAACAGCGTAATTATGCAAACCGAAAATTTAAAAACAATTCTTTTTATAACCGGGGCTTTTGTTGGTAATGAGTCTTGGAACGAGTGGCGGGATTTCTATGAAAGTAGAGGGTATAAAACCATTGCGCCGCCCTGGCCTTTTAAAGATGCTTCGCCGGAATCGCTTCGCAGGCGGCATCCGGATTCTAAAATAGCCTCAATAAGGTTAAAACAGCTTATTGAATATTATGAAGAAATCGTAAGGCTGTTGCCGGAAAAACCAATAATAATAGGACATTCTATAGGTGGTTTGATTGCGCAAATCTTAAATCAAAAAGAGATCGCGTCTGCTGTTGTGGCTATTCATTCTGTGCCTCCGCAAGGGATATTGAGTTTTAAATTTTCGTTTTTAAAAGCTGGCTGGGGACCACTTGGTTTTTTTACGCCTACAAAAAAAACTTTTTTAATGACTTTTAGCCAATGGCAATATGCGTTTACTAATGGACTTTCTCCAGAGTTGCAAAAGAAGGGATATGAAGAGTTGGCGATTCCGGAATCTAAACTTGTTGTTCGCGATACGATAACTTCAGTTGCAAGAGTAGATTTTAATCAGCCACACAGGCCTTTATTGCTAATTGCGGGAAGTAATGATAATACGATTCCGCAACAATTAAATTTTGATAATTACAAAAAGTATAGTGACAAAAAATCGGTTACAGATTATAAAGTTTTCTCCGGCAGAAATCATTTTGTTTTAGGACAACCGGGTTGGGAGGAAGTTGCACTTTATATTTTCGAATGGCTTCAAGTACAAAATAATAACTAACATTTTAAAAATTAAAAACCATGAATGCAACGCAAAAACAAAATGCCTGGACAAAAACAACAAAAGTTTTTTTAGGCGTATTTACAATTAGTTTTTTTATGCTCACAGCGTGTAATAAAAAAGAAGAAACTTCAAAAACTGTTGTTGAGGGATCAACTACTATTAAGGATTCGGCTGTAGTAAAACCGGCAGATCCACCGGCAAATTTTAAACATCAGACCGCTTTTGTAAACGGTGTCAATATTCATTATGTAATAGGAGGAAAGGGAGAACCTTTGGTTTTGGTACATGGTTTTGGGCAAAATTGGTATATGTGGAATCGTTTATTGCCGGAACTTTCTAAGCACTTTACTGTTATAGCGCCGGATTTAAGAGGTGTTGGTGAATCTGACAAACCGGAATCAGGATATGATAAAAAAAATATGGCAACGGATATTCATGAACTGGTTAAAAAACTGGGATATAATAATATTAATCTTGCCGGACATGATATTGGTCTTATGGTGGCTTATGCTTATGCGGCCCAATATGGTGATGAAGTTAAAAAAATAGCTTTAATGGATGCTTTGCTTCCGGGAATTGAGCCGGTTTGGTCACAAGTTTCGGCTTCGGCATGGTGGTTTGGTTTTTTTGCATGGCCAGCTTCGGGTGATATTGTTAAAGGGAAAGAAAAGGAGTTTTTAACTAATTTCTGGCCGATGGTAGGACATGTAAAAGATCCTTTTACTCCAGAGGAAACTGCTGAATTTATTAGGGCATATGCTGTAAAAGATGGCGCTAAATCAAGTTTTAAATGGTTTGGTAATTTCCCACAGGATGGTAAAGACAATCTCGTGTTTATGAAAACAAAACTTAAAATGCCTTTACTGGCAATGGGTGGAGAATATTTTGCAGCTGCATTTTTAAAAGAACATTCTAAACTGGTTGCTAATAATGTAACTGAATCTAAAATTGCCGGTTCAGGGCATTGGCTGGTTCAGGAAAATACGGCTCAGGTTCAAAAAGATTTGCTTGCTTTTTTTCTGGCAAAATAAATAGTAAAGGCAATTTATAAAAAATAAATTATGAAAACTGAGAGAATAATTCTGGCAACAGCAATCTTTTTATTGTGTTTGTTTGTAAATACAAACGCTTATGCACAATTTCCTATGCCGGATCATGTCCCAATTTGGGATGCTAATAAGGTGACTTTAAAATTGCATAAAATTGCAGAGAATGTATATGCGGTTTCTCCTGCTACAGACGAGGCTGAAACGACAAAAGGAATTGCTCAGGCAACTTCGGCAGGATTTATTGTAGGCGATAAAGGGGTTTTGCTTATAGAAACCATGCTTTGCAAAAGACTTTATGATCAGCTTTATAAATTAATTCGAACCGTGACAAATAAGCCAATTGTTTATGCAATAAATACAAGTGATCATGGGGATCATTGTTTTGGGAATTATTTATTGCCTAAAGAAACGATTTTGATTCAGAACGAATTTTGCAAAGAGAATTTATCTAAGAATTATGATAATATCAAACAGTTCATGATTATGCTTTTTGGTAAAGGACGCGGAATTGAGGAGAGTGTTTATCGTCCTGCTGATATTACTATTGCGATCAATCAGAACCTTAAAATTGATATGGGTAAAGGCAATGTTGTCGAGGTTATAAATGTGGGAACTGCACAATCGCCAGCTGATCTTTTTGTGTATTTAAAATCGAATAACGGAAATGTATTGTGGGCTGGAAATCCTTTTATTGCAGAGAGTCCAACGATTCCGTGGTTATTTGACGGTTACTTTTTAGAGCCGGTTAATAATCTAAATAAGATTTATAATATGATTGGTGATAAGGATATTGTAGTTCCGGGTCACGGACGTTTAACAAATAAAGCTGGAATTAAATTTACTATTGATTATGTAGAAGCATTGAAAACAAATGTTGAAAATGCCGTAAAAAAAGGTTTAACGCTCGACGAAACGAAAGCTGCGGTAACAATGAAGGAGTTTAATAAAGGATATGAACTTTTTAACTGGCTTCATTTTAATTTTAATGTTCCAAATGCATACAAGGATATAAAGCAAAACGGGAAATAATTAATTCACTTTTCTAGCTAATTTGACTAGGGTTATTTTTGGGGAAATAACTTCTAATGAAAATTGGTTTTTTAGCCCAGACAGAAATGGCATCCTTTGCCTGCTTTCTTTAAGCAGGTAAAGATAGAATGGATGGCTGGATTAGCTTCTTATAAAAATGGCACAAGTAAAAGCTCTTGTGCCATTTTTTGTTGCTATAATTTACTTCGATTTCTACTTTAATTTCTTTTCTGCTGTAATATTTTATGTAAATTTGATAGTATCCGGTTGTAAAACAATGTTATAGTGAACGGATAAAATTATTGAAAATGATGTTTTCGTGCAGTAAAATGGTTTAATTAGTAACGCCAAATTATTAAAAGGAATGAAGAAAAATTTTGCTATTGCTTTTGGAGCTCTTTATATGTTGTTTTTTGCAATTCCTTTTCCGATGCTTATATATTATGCGGTAAACAGCGAATTTGATGTTTCTACGCTAAAGGATAAAAATCCGTGGTTGGCTTTAAGCATTGTTTCTCTATCTGTGATTTTCTGGCTAATTGTTTTGATTGGATATTTCCGAAAATGGGTTCTTCAGATTTTTATTTCAAAAAGAAACATAGAGCAATTAAAGTCAAAAGGGATTTTAAGGGAAGCAAAAATTTTAAGCGTTATTAAAACTTCTAAACCAACTGCAAAGTTCAATACTTATGAACTTGAATTGTTGTTTAAAAATCTGGCAGATACTGAAATCACAAGCAAAACAAGTGTTACCGATGCTAAACCTCAGGAACATCGTTTTGAAGTTGGTAAAAAAATAAATTTAATCCTTAGTAAAGATGCAAAAGAGGATCCGCATTTTATTGTTGCAACTACTCAGGTTGGGATAGATATGATGAGGGTTTTAGGGGTAATATTGGGTTGGTTGTTATTTGTAGCTGCTGTAATTGGTTACTATATTTATTCGTATCAAACAGAAAGTTTTGGTATGGGCTGGTGTTTTATGAGTTTTGGACATCCGTTGATTGTATGTCCTGCAGTTCTTTTGTTTTTTAGATATCTTTTGAAATTTATTTATCGCAAACTAACAGGTTTAGAAGGAGATTCATCACTAATTAAGTTTAGAGGTATAAAAACCTGGGCGAAATTAATAAAGGTGACTCAAACCGGAATTTATATTAATGATCAGCCAGAAGTTCGTTTTGAACTCGAATACACGGATAATAAACATAATGTTCATCGTAATAGCTTAAAGAAAGTTATTGGTCTGCTTGAACTCGATATTACAAAGCAGGAGCAATTAGAAATTTTTTATCTGCCAGAAAATCCAAGTCAAATTGCATTTGTTAGTGACCTGGAAATATAGAGTAAGGATAAAAACTATGTTTTTTTTATTTTAAGATTGCTGGCAATAAGTAATCGTGTACTATTTTATCAGCCTGAGGATGTCCGTAAGGTTTATTAAAAGCCTTTGAGGTAATTATAATGACAATAGGTAAATCTTTGAAAATTATAAATTCATTTCCTCCGTTTCCGGCGCAGTAATACGTTTCGTAATTTTTGTTATTATAAGTAACGGTTTTGTTCCAGAATAAATAGCTGTAAAATTCTTTGTCTTTTCCGGGAATCTCAATTTGCCTTGTAAAAGTTTTTTCTATCCATAATTTTGGGACTATTTGTTTGCCCTTCCAGATACCATTGTTTTTGTATAATTGAGCATATTTTGCATAATCCAGTGAGGTCATTTGTAGGCTTCCTGCCGTATTTGCTACTTTTTGAGGGGTGTATTGCCACTGATAATTTGTGATATTTAAGGGACTGAAAAGTTTTTGATCTGCATATTTTTCTAATCCGTCCGGGACATTTTTATCCAGGATATCTCCTAAAAGAATAACGCCTGCTGTAAAATAATCCCATTTGCCTCCATTTGTTTTTGTTGGGTCTGTAGGGAGATCCAGCGTAAATTTCACCCAGTTATCTGTGGGATACATGTTCTCCTCATTTCCGGGTGAATCGCTATGTGCATCTGAACCTTCAAATGAAGAGCTCATCGTGAGCAGGTCTTTTATTTTTATACTGTCTTTTTTAGTGTCATAATTTGCATATTGGTGTAAGTTATAAAATGAACTAAGTGTTTTGTTTTCGTTTTTAATATATCCATCGTTTATAGCGATACCCATAAGTGTCGACGCAAAAGATTTTCCTGCAGAGCGAGTATCATGCAAAGTATTTCTACCGGCATCATTAAAATATTCCTCTATCAAAAGTTTACCATCATAAATGGCAACTACGCTTGTTATTTCTTTTAGATTATAAGATGCTATTTCCTTGTTTAGCATTTTGATTTTCTGACGGTTAATTTCATGATTAGAAATCTCCCATCCGCTATTGGGTAATATACTCTGTATTGCTATTTGCTCTGCAGTTACGACAGGTGTTTTTATTATGAGTTTAATTTGTCCTTTGGCAATTAGAGCTCCGGTTTTAATGTCGTTATTTTGATTAGTGATGATGTAAGGCCTAACTTCAATTTTTAAAGTATGTGTTCCGTTTGTTAACGCTGTTTCGCCGCCATTGAGTTTAAAACGTTCCCACATATGCAATGCCCAGAGGTTTTCAGGTTTAGAACTGGTAAGCGGAATTCTTATTGTTGTTGAGGTGTTTTTACTGCTGTCAGACCCAAAATTACAACCTGAATTAACGTTGTCTTTGTATATAAATTTATTATCTATATAAAAAGAAAACTGAAGATTGCCTATTTTTACAAGTTCTTCAGCTGATAAATTAGGTTCGAGTTGATGTAAATAGTTTGTTATTGAGTTATCAAGAAAAATCCTGATGTTAAGGTTTGATTTGTATGTGAGATTGAAGGATTGAAGAAAATCAGATTTTTTATATTGCTCTAACGGAATGTTTCCATCCATGAAAGTAATTTTTCCAATGTTTGATTTATGCAGTTCGCTTGTAATTTCCTGAGGTTTGAAAAGATTAGTGGTCTGACCTGAAGCGATCAAATAAAAAAGGTTGATTATTAGTAGAAATAATGTTCGTATCATTTTTTGATTTAATAAGGTTAAAAAGCAAAATTATTTGATAGCGGGGATTAAAAATTGTACAGGATTAACATTTGCATTATTTCATTAAAAGTAATTTTAAATGCGCAGAAGGATTTAATCCGTTTACCTCTCTGAAGCATCTCGTAAAATGGCTTTGATCTGAGAATCCACATTCATAAGCGATTTCGGTTAAGGATTGTTTTTGTGAAGACAGGAGGGAAAGTGCTTTTTCTACTTTTAACTTTCTCCTGTATTCGCTTAAAGTGCAGCCAAAGTATTTAGAAAAATCCCTTGAAAGGTGAACAGGATGTATTCCGGCTATTTTAGATAAATAATCCAGAGAAATTGCATCTCCCGTCTGATCATGAAGAATCTCATCAATAAGCTGTACCCATTTTGGGTTTTTGTAAAGCGATGTATTATTTTGTGTATTTAGTTTTGATAATATTTCTATCAGTAAAGTTTGTGCAGAAAAATCTATTGCAGAACCTTCAATTTTAGCAGCCCTGAATACTTTATACATTAAAAACTTAATTTCCGGTTTAGAGATGTTAATGCTTCCTTGTAAATTATGATCTTCTAGTGCTATGGTATCGAACCAGTGTTTTTCGATTTCTAGATGAAAACCTCTTGTGAATCCGTCCGGTTTAATATTGTAATGAGGTTCTTGACAATTATGAAAAAGTAAACTTCCGGGAGCGCAATTGTAGATTTCTTTTTTATTGCCCTCAATAACATTACCTTCAAGAATAAAGGTAAAATAGGCATTCTCATGATAATGCCAATCTACTTTACTGTGTGTGTATACAGTGTCTGTCAAGGTTATTCCGTCCAGAATAATTGTCTGATTGGTTTGTCCGTAAAACGTACCTTTTTTTAAATGTTCCATACAAATCGCATTGATTACCTTTCCAGGCAAGGATATTAGGATGATTTTGTATACAATAAATGAATACAACGACCTTAATAACTATTAGATGTAATAAAATGAAAAATGTTACAGGAAAGATATGGTTTTAATTGGTTTCGATTTGGCTCTGTAAAATTATCCGTTCTTATTGTGTGGTTGTGTAAAATAATAGGAAGTATGAAAAAAGGTAAAAATAAATGGTGTATTCTAACTTTTTGTTATTATTTATGATTTTAAAGTACTAAGTATTATGTAAACAATTCTCTAAACAATTTAAGTCTATTGTTCTGTATATAGCTTAAAAATCAAAAAGGTCAGGTAAATAAATACCTGACCTTTTCTTTGTGACCCGACTGGGGCTCGAACCCAGGACCCCATCATTAAAAGTGATGTGCTCTACCAACTGAGCTATCGAGTCATTATATGTTTTTTTGCGTGACCACGGTGGGATTTGAACCCACACGCCCTTGCGAGCACCACCCCCTCAAGATGGCAAGTCTACCGTTTCTCCACGTGGCCTAAAATGAAAAAGGTCAAGTAAATAAATACTCGACCTTATGTTGTGACCCGACTGGGGCTCGAACCCAGGACCCCATCATTAAAAGTGATGTGCTCTACCAACTGAGCTATCGAGTCTTGCTATCAAGGAAAGTATTTTGTAAATCACAAATTTTGTGACCCGACTGGGGCTCGAACCCAGGACCCCATCATTAAAAGTGATGTGCTCTACCAACTGAGCTATCGAGTCATATTCTTTCCTTGAATGCGGGTGCAAATATAAGGAGTTATTTTTGATATTTGCAAGCTTATTTATTATAAATTTGTCTTTTTTTAATCAAAATTTACAACGCCTTAATTTTTAGGCTATTATTAAAATGAAAAAAATCATATTATTAGGATATATGGGTTGCGGAAAGTCAACAATTGCCCAAAACTTGTCAAAAATTACAAATATTCCGTTTCTCGATTTAGATAAATGCATCGAAAAAAAAGCAAATTTATCTATAAATGAGATTTTCGAGCAATTTGGAGAGATCCATTTTAGAAAACTAGAACACAAAATGTTTGTAGAATTACTTCAATCTTCAGAAAATAGCATAATAGGTTTAGGCGGAGGAACGCCTTGTTATGCCAATAATCATGAATTATTAAAAAGAGATGATGTTACTTCTATATATTTAAAGGCATCTATTGATACTTTATATAATAGATTGATCAATAACAAAAGCAGCCGCCCGTTAATCGCTAATATGAATGAAGAAGAAATGCGAGAATTTATCGCAAAGCATTTGTTCGACAGAAGCTACTATTATAACCATGCACAACATAAAGTTGCAGTAGATAATAAAGCTGTCGAAGAAACAGTAGAAGATATTTTAGGGATTTTAGCTTAAAAAGGCATAATCATCGCCGTTTTCATCAAAAACAACCTGAACGTGCTCTAATAAGGATGTTGATAAGGAAATGCCTTTAAAATCTGCTTTTACGGGATACTTTTTGTGATTTCTGTCTACAAGTACTGCTGTTTTGAATTTCTTTAACGGAACGTCTAAGAAATGACGAACAGCATATATAAGTGTGGTGCCTGAATTTAATACATCATCAACAAGTACTAATCCTTTGTTTTCATACTCTTCTTTAGTCAATGAAGTTTGTATGGGCAATTGCGGATTTTGTTTGTCGACTCTGACTTCGCAAAGAGAAACCTTAAGAGTTGAGATCGTACTTAATGCCAATGCGATTTTTTGAGCAAAAATAGATCCGTTTGAAGCGATTCCTGCAATTACAACTTCTTCTTCGTCAACAAAGGTTTCGTATATCTGGTATGCGATACGTTTTATTTTATGTTCGATTTCCTGATTCGTTAAGATGATGTTTTTGCTCATGATTTATTTTTTTGCTAATTTACAAATAAGAATTTTAGATTATAGTCTTTAGAATTTAGATTTTTTGAGGGAATCTCATGTTTACACACGAAGTTTATTCCTTCTCTTCGTCATCAATAATGTCTTCACCATATTCATCAATATCTCTTCGGTCTTTTTTGGTAGGTCTTCCTGTACCGGTTTTGCGATAATGTTCTTTAGAGAGTTTTAATAGTTCTAAATGAGCATACGCTTCTGCAGGAGTTTCGTTTTTTCTATATATATCTACAAGTTTTGCGCCCACACGACTTTCCGGAATGTCGAGTACGGTAATAATTTGTGTAATCTGGTCTTTTCTAAAGGTGATTTTATCAGTAGGAAAAACCTCTTTAGAAGGTTTTGCAACTTGTCCGTTTACAGTAATATGGTTTTTTTTGCAGGCTTCTGTTACCATGTTTCTGGTTTTGTAATAACGCACGCACCAGAGGTATTTATCTATTCTCATAATTTTTCTAAAATCAAAGTTAAATTCTTTACAAAAATAAATCAATATTGTATCTTGCGCACCTAAAAAATTAACAATAATGAATAAATTTAAATATTATTTTATTTTATTGCTTGCCGGTATTTCTTTGGTTTCTTGTAATAAAAGTGATGATGATAATGTGGTGACTGTTCCTTTAAGAGATTATGCAGTACAATTTAAAGCAGATAATGATTCTATTGAAAAATATTTAAAGACTAATTATATTCAGGAAGTTACTGCTGATTTTGATGTTAAAATCGCAAAAATTCCCGCAGGAGGAACTCAAGCGTCTATTTGGGATCAAACGGTTTATCCTTTACAATCCAGAGATATTTATAGTGATGGTATTACTTATAAAGTATATTATTTAGCATTGAGACAAGGTACAGGTAGCTCTCCAACAAATACAGATAAAATTGTATCATCTTATTCGTGCTATTTATTAAATGGTACTCTTGCTGATACTTCTTATGGATTTCCGGGAACTTTTAATTTGTTTCCTTATGCAAATGAAAGTACTGTAATACAAGGCTGGTCAGAGATATTTCCTAAATTTAAAACAGGAACTTCTGCAACAGATGCAGGAACTGGTGTTATTACGTATCAGGATTATGGAGCAGGAGTTATGTTTTTACCGTCTGGTATGGCGTATTATGCTGACGGAAAAGGAACTATTCCGGCTTACTCTCCGGTAGTTTTTAGTTTTAAATTATTTGATCTTCAAAGAATGGATAATGAATATACTATTTCTGCCAGTACAGGAGGAAGAGTATTCCTTGGAGATGGTGTTCCTGATTATTTAGAAGATGTAAATGGTGACGGTTATCTTTATGATTTTAGAGATAAAACAAAATATCCTAATCCACCGGTTGAATTAGTTGATGATACTGATAAAGATGGTGTTGCTGACTTTGTAGACTTTGATGATGATGGAGATGGTTTTACAACCAGATTCGAGCTTACTAAGCCAACAAGCGAAACCGGTATTGTAAATGGTATTAATTACGGAACAAGATTATATTATCCTTGGGAGCCTTTGGTGGATAATCCTAATACTCCAAATACAGATGAAACAGAACCTAGAGGAATTCCAAGAAGACCAACGGGAGCACTTGCGGATCCTACAAAACCGGAATCTGCTACTAATGTTAGGAAATATATAGAAACAGATTATACAGATAATCCAAGATTAAGAATTCATCTTGATAATACATATCCTATCAAACAGAATTAAACTGGATTTTAAATATAGAAAACCTCGAAAGTAATTTCGAGGTTTTTTTATGTTCTAGTTTTAAAAGAAATTCTTCTTTGTGATATAAAATTTTAAAGTGTACCAGTTGCTAAAGAATTAAATAATATTTAGACTGGGTACAAAAAAACCTCGAAAAGTGATTTTCGAGGTTTTTTTTATGTTAGAAAATCTAAAGATTATTTTCTTTTGATAACTCTTTCTACAGCTTCAACAATCGCCTGATTGTTTAGTTTGTATTTCTCCATTAATTGCTCAGGAGTTCCAGACTCACCAAAACTATCGTTTACAGCAACAAACTCTTGCGGAGCAGGAGTATTTAAAGCTAATACTCTTGAAACGCTTTCTCCAAGACCTCCAAGAATGTTATGCTCTTCTGCAGTTACAACACATTTTGTTTTAGCCAATGATTTTAGAATCGCTTCTTCGTCAAGAGGTTTAATAGTGTGAATGTTGATTACTTCAGCAGAAATTCCTTTTGCTTCAAGTGCTTCAGCTGCAATAAGGGCTTCCCAAACTAAATGTCCTGTTGCTACAATTGTAACATCAGTTCCTTCGTTTAATAAAATTGCTTTTCCAATTACGAAAGGTTCGTCAGCAGGAGTAAAGTTAGGTACAACCGGACGGCCAAAACGTAAATAAGCAGGACCATGATGATCTGCTAATGCAAGAGTTGCAGCTTTAGTCTGGTTGTAATCACAAGTGTTGATTACAGTCATTCCAGGCAACATTTTCATTAAGCCAATATCTTCAAGAATTTGGTGTGTAGCTCCATCTTCACCTAGTGTTAAACCAGCGTGAGAAGCACAAATTTTTACATTTTTATCAGAGTAAGCAACAGATTGACGAATTTGATCGTAAACTCTACCTGTAGAGAAGTTAGCGAAAGTTCCTGTAAAAGGAATTTTTCCTCCAATAGTTAAACCTGCAGCAATACCAATCATATTAGCTTCTGCAATACCAATTTGGAAAAAACGCTCTGGGTGATTTTTTTTGAAATCATCAAATTTTAATGATCCAATTAAATCAGCACAAAGTGCTACTACTTTTTCGTTTTTTTGACCTAGTTCAGTCATTCCCGCTCCAAAACCTGAACGAGTATCTTTGCTTCCTGTATTTTCGTATTTTTTCATTTTGTTTTTTTGCTGTACGCAATAGGCTGTAGGCAATAGGCATAAAGCTTACTGCTTAAAGCTTAAAGCTTTTTTTAATAATCGATTTGATCTGCAGAATAGTTTTGAGCCAAAGCACTTGCCAATTGATCATTGTTAGGTGCTTTACCGTGCCATGCGTGCGTGTGCATCATGAAATCAACTCCGTTACCCATTTCAGTATGTAGTAAAATACAAACTGGTTTTCCTTTTCCTGTTCTTGATTTCGCATCATTTAATCCGGCTAAAATTGCATCGATATTATTTCCTTCAGCAATTTCTAAAACATCCCAGTCAAAAGCTTCAAATTTAGCGCGGATACTTCCCATTGCTAAAACTTCGTCAGTTGTACCATCAATTTGTTTTCCGTTAACATCAACAGTTGCAATAAGGTTGTCTACTTTTTTAGCAGAAGCATACATGATCGCTTCCCAGTTTTGACCTTCTTGTAATTCACCATCTCCGTGTAAAGTATAGATTAAATGATTGTCGCCATTTAATTTTTTTGCTTGTGCAGCACCAAGAGCTACAGATAAACCTTGTCCTAATGAACCAGAAGCCATACGAACTCCAGGCAATCCTTCGTGAGTTGTTGGATGTCCTTGTAAACGTGAGTTTAATAATCTGAAAGTTGCAAGTTCTGAAATAGGGAAATAACCGCTACGTGCTAATACGCTATAAAATACAGGAGAAATATGACCATTTGAAAGGAAGAAAATATCTTCTCCGATTCCGTCCATATCAAAACCTTCTTTGCGCTCCATAATGTTTTGGTATAGAGTTACCAAAAATTCAGTACAACCTAGTGAACCACCTGGGTGACCTGAGTTGACAGCATGTACCATTCGAAGAATATCTCTTCTTACTTGGATAGTTAAATCGCTTAATTGTTGTGTGTTAGGCTTCATTTTATATGTAAAAGTTAAACTGGTGCAAAAGTAATTTTTATTTTGCGGGCTGACAAATGATTTTTCGCTTTAGTTTGATGTAATTGTTAAATTATACGCCTTTTTTTATTGGTTTAGAAAAAAAGTCTGAGATCTTGTTGCTAGTATATAAAAATTTTGCCACAGATTACAGGATTAAAGTGATTTAAAAAATCGTTCTAATCCTGTAATCTGTGGCAAAAAATAAATTTGTAAAAATTTGTGGCAAAAAGGGTTATTCAGTATCTCCTTCACTATAGAAGTTATTTTCTTCGTCTTCTGAACCAATTTCTTCTTGTTCGTCATCAAGTTCTGAACCCGGAATATCTAAGTCATTCCCAAGTTTATCACTATTTTGTTTCCATTCGTTATTGTTGCTTTCAGGATTTATGATTCTTTCACCTGATATTCCTTCCGGATCAATGTCTTCCAGATTATCTTCATTATTATAAATGTCTTCTGATGCAGGATAATCTAATTGTTCCAGGTTTTTCTGGATTTGATCATCTTTAATCTGATCTAAATCTGCAGAGTTTTTTTCTTCTGAATTTATCATGATTTCTAAGTTTTAAAGTATATATAAAGTTATGAATCAATCTTTTTAAAATGTTATATTTTTAGAATTACGATATTGTAGTATTCACATAAATTTAAAACACAAAAAATCAAATCTCAAATCCCAAATTGAAATTAAATGAAGATTGATATTTTGACAAATTATCTAATTAGTAAGTTACCAGATTCTCTGGATATCTCGCCACGTAATCATTTTAATGTTATTTTCTTTTAGTTTTGATTGGCATTCTTTACTTGTAAAAAAGTCAAGATCGATTTGACGCCAGGCTGAACCAAAATTGGGGTGGTTGATCGTGATACCTTGCATTTCTAGATCATCAAAAGCAGGATGAAGTAAAAACACGTTAAATCCTGGTTGAATATTGTCTAAAGCTTTAGCATAAGAAGATTTTAGTTCTCCTTTTTCGAAATCAGAAAAATAGCCAATTAAAAGATTATCGGTTAAAAGTGTGTTTTCGAAATTGTATTTTTCATCTGAAAGACTAATCGATTGTACAAAATCTTTATTGATGAAAACTGGTAAATTGTAGGTCTTGCCTAGTTCTTTGTAGATTTCTAAAATTTCAGGAGTTACGCCAACGCTGCACATATGCGAATCGAGATGGGTTGGCTGGATGCCAAATTGTAACGCTTTTTCGATTTGGGCGGTTAGTTCTTTTTTAATTTCGCCTGGTGTTGCATTGTTTTTAAAATCTTGTCTGGTTTTATAAAAATATCCGTTTTGATCTGTTAAACTTGAAACTTCTGGAATAGGAAGAACCGGACCGAATTTATAATTTTCCCACTCGCAAGTTAGTGTTAAGTGAATTCCGCAATCATAATCGGGATTGTTTTTGGCAAAGTTTGCCATTTCATAAAACCATGGGCAAGGCACCATTATACTATAAGAGTTTACAAAGCCGTTTTGTAGTGTTTGTATAGTGGCTTGATTTTCAGAATGTGATAATCCGGCATCATCGGCATGAATGATTAGGAGTTTGGTGTCTTGAGGATATCCTAGTTTTTGGGCTAAGTTCATTTTTATTTTGTCTTTTTGTGATGAATAAATGACACTTGGGCTTCGACTTCGCTCAGCCTGACAATGTTTAGAGTTTGCTCAGCCTGACAATGTTTTGACTTCGCTCAGTCTGATAATAACTTTATTCAAATTTAAAAATTTCTAATGTATATGTCACGTCATTTTTTGCGTTAGGGATAGAAGCGGCATCTCCGGATTTAGAAAAACAAGGCTTTTTAGCCGTTTTTGTTAATCAGGAATACAGCGGATAGCCCGACCCTTGGGTAACGCCATAATGATAAATATCAATTTTTAAATTCTAAATTTCAGTCTTGAAAAATAAAGTTTTTATCTGCACAACTCTTCTTTATCTGCTTATGTCATTGTCAAATTACCTAATTTTCTAATTGACAAATTAACTAATTAAATTTTCCTGAAATTAGCCTATCTTTGCCGACTGAAAAAAGAAACAGATGAAGTTTGATTTATTGAAAAAAGATCCGCAATCTAAAGCGAGAGCGGGAAGTATTACTACAGATCACGGCGTAATCGAAACGCCTATTTTTATGCCTGTCGGAACGGTTGCATCTGTAAAAGGGGTACACCAGCGAGAGCTAAAAGAGGATATTAATCCAGATATTATTCTGGGAAATACATACCATTTATATTTACGTCCGCAGACTGAAATTCTTGAGAAAGCGGGAGGATTGCATAAATTTATGAATTGGGATCGTAATATTTTGACCGATTCTGGTGGATATCAGGTTTATTCTCTTTCGAATAATAGAAAAATTAAGGAAGAAGGAGTAAAGTTTAAATCACATATTGACGGTTCATATCACTTTTTTTCACCAGAAAGTGTAATGGAGATTCAGCGTACAATTGGTGCCGATATTATTATGGCTTTTGATGAATGTACGCCTTATCCTTGTGATTACAGATACGCGCAGCGCTCTATGCATATGACGCACCGCTGGTTAGATCGTTGTATAAATCATCTTGATAAAGTACCTTATAAATATGGGTATGAGCAAACTTTTTTTCCAATTGTTCAGGGAAGTACTTATAAAGATTTGCGTCAGCAATCTGCTGAATATATTGCCAATTCAGGTCAGCAAGGTAATGCCATTGGAGGTTTATCTGTAGGGGAACCTGCTGAAGAAATGTATGCAATGACTGAAGTGGTTTGCGAAATTTTGCCAGAAGATAAACCACGTTATTTAATGGGAGTAGGAACTCCGATTAATATTTTAGAAAATATTGCGTTAGGTATTGATATGTTCGATTGTGTTATGCCAACCCGTAATGCCAGAAATGGTATGTTGTTTACTGCAAACGGAACAATTAATATCAAGAATAAAAAATGGGAAGCTGATTTTTCGCCAATCGACGAAATGGGACATACTTTTGTAGATACAGAATATACAAAAGCATATTTACGTCACTTATTTGCTGCGAATGAATATTTAGGAAAACAAATTGCAACGATTCATAATCTTGGTTTTTATATGTGGTTGGTTCGTGAAGCCAGAAAACATATCTTAGCAGGAGATTTTAGACCATGGAAAGAAATGATGGTTAAAAATATGAGCCAAAGACTTTAAAAAAAGTTTCAGGTTTTTTAGTTTCAGGTTTCAGGTTCCTTTGAGTAACCTGAAACCTGAAACTTCAAACAAAACAAACAAATTTATATATGCTGACGATAATAGATAAGTATATTTTAAAAAGATATTTAGCCACTTTCTCGGTGATGATCTTATTATTTATCCCAATTGGGATTGTAATTGACGTCTCTGAAAAGGTGAATAAAATGCTTGAAAACAAGATTCCGTTTAGTGCAATTGCGATCTATTATTACAACTTTACCGTTTATTTTGCGAACTCATTATTCCCGATATTTTTGTTTTTATCGGTAATCTGGTTTACGTCCAAACTGGCTAATAATACGGAGATTATTGCTATTTTAAGTTCTGGAATTTCATTTACACGTTTTTTAAGACCTTATATTATTGGTGCTTCTATCGTATCAGTATTTGTGCTTTTAATGGGATTTTTTATTGTTCCTGCTGCTAGTGAAGGTTTTAATAATTTTAGGTACACTTATCTAAAAGGAAATGGAAAACAGCTGATGCGCGGTGAAAACACCAATGTTTACAGGCAAATTAATGATAATGATTTTATTTTTGTAAATAGTTTTAACGAAGAGTCAAAAACAGCTTTTAATTTTACGTTGGAACATTTTGAAAAAGATCAGTTAACTTATAAAATTACGGCTAGTCGTATTAAATGGGATCCTAAAAAAAAGATCTATATTTTATATGATTATACCAAAAGAACACTTGGCGAACTAAATGATAAGATAGAGAAAGTTCCTGAAAAAAACGTGGCTTTTAAGTTTGAACTGGCAGATTTAACTCCTGTTGTTTATATTGCAGAAACGCTTCCGTTAGGTAAATTGATCGATTTTATCGAAAAAGAACGTAAAAGAGGTTCAGGAAATATTAATACCTATTTAGTAGTACTCTATAAAAAATATAGCGTTCCGGTTTCGGCCTTTATTCTAACCATTATTGCCGTAGCAGTTTCGTCAATGAAACGTCGTGGCGGTATGGGAACGAATCTTGCTATTGGTATTGCAATTGCTTTTTCATTTGTGTTTTTTGATAAAATATTTGGTACTCTTGCCGAAAAATCTACTTTCTCACCTTTATTAGCTGTTTGGTTCCCAAATATTGTTTTCGGAATGCTGGCAGTTTACTTACTACGTAATGCGAAACGATAATTTAAAAAGTTATTTAAATCTTCACCTAATTGTTTTTATCTGGGGATTTACAGCTATTCTTGGCGCTTTGATAACAATTGATGCCGAAAATTTAGTTTGGTTCAGAATGCTTCTTGCAGGAGTTTTTCTGGCAGCTTTTATAGTTTATAAAAAACAATCTTTTGTTATTTCAGCAACATCTTTTGCCAAATTGATTTTTGTTGGATTATTAATTGCCCTGCATTGGATATTCTTTTTTAGGGCCATTCATGTTTCTAATGTTTCAATAACGCTTTCGATATTTTCATTGGGTGCATTTTTTGCTTCTTTATTAGAGCCGCTTTTTTACGGAAGAAAGATATTGTGGTATGAAGTTTTTTTTGGACTTATTATCATAGCAGGTTTAGCATTAATTATGCAAGTCGAAGTAAAATACCTGCACGGAATGTATTATGCATTGGCTTCGATTATTCTTGGTGTTTTGTTTACCTTAATGAATGGTAAACTGATTTCTGATCACGAGCCATCGGTTATTACATTTTATGAGTTTGGAGCAGGAGTTTTCTTTATTTCGATTTATTTTTTAGTACAAGGAAAATTCAATGCAGATTTCTTTACCATGTCGTTAAACAACTGGATATTGTTGCTGGTTCTGGCTTCGGTTTGTACGGCTTATGCATTTACAGCTTCGGTGAAGGTCATGCAGAAATTAACACCTTACACAGTTATGTTAACCACTAATTTAGAGCCTGTTTACGGAATTATGCTGGCTTATTTTATACTGGGTGGAAAAGAAAAAATGAGTACAGAATTTTATATTGGCGCATTGATAATTGTAATTACGGTTATCCTAAATGGTGTTTTTAAACATTATAAAAACAAGAAGGAAGTGTAATAATTTCCTTATTTTTAAATTACATTTTTACATTTTAAATACGATTTAATCACACCAATGATATAATATTTTTATATTTGCGGTTCGATTTACAAACAAAATTCAAAAATCCATGGAATATTTAGATTTTGAGCTTCCAATAAAAGAACTTGAAGAGCAATTACAAAAGTGTGTTATAATTGGAAAAGAATCTGATGTTGATGTAACACCAACCTGCAAGGAAATCAACAAAAAATTAGAACAAACTAAGAAAGATATATACAAAAACCTTACAGCTTGGCAACGAGTTCAGCTATCAAGGCATCCTAACAGACCTTATACTCTGGATTATATCAGAGCAATTTGTGGAGATACTTTTTTAGAGCTTCATGGAGACAGAAACTTTAAAGATGATAAAGCCATGGTTGGCGGACTAGGAAAAGTAAACGGTCAGTCGTTTATGATTGTGGGTCAGCAAAAAGGGTTTAATACAAAAACACGTCAGTACCGTAACTTTGGTATGGCAAACCCTGAAGGATATCGTAAAGCTTTGCGTTTGATGAAAATGGCAGAGAAATTTGGAATTCCGGTTTTAACTTTAGTAGATACTCCGGGTGCATATCCGGGACTTGAAGCAGAAGAAAGAGGACAAGGTGAAGCAATTGCCAGAAATATTTTTGAAATGGTTCGTCTACAAGTGCCAATTATTACCATTATTGTTGGTGAAGGTGCTTCTGGAGGAGCTTTAGGAATTGGAGTAGGGGATAAAGTATATATGTTAGAAAATACGTGGTACTCTGTAATTTCGCCAGAATCATGTTCTTCTATTTTATGGAAAAGCTGGGAGTATAAAGAACGTGCTGCCGATGCTTTAAAATTAACTTCATCTGATATGAAGAAACAAAAATTAGTAGATGATGTAATTCCGGAACCATTAGGTGGAGCACACTATGACCGTGAAACTACTTTTAAAACAGTTGCCGAATACATTACTAAAGGATATAACGAATTGAAAGACTTATCAACAGCCGACTTAATTGCCCAAAGAATGGACAAATACAGTAATATGGGCGAATATAAAGAGTAAATTCTTACAAGAGTAATTTAAAATCCGAAGCCTTATCGTTTCGGATTTTTTTTTGGTTATGAACAAAAAGAACCTATTTATAAACAATTAATAGTTATAACTAGATAGCAATTTTTTTTTAAAATTTGCTACTTTCGCTATATGGAAAATTTCAAAAATATAAATCCTGTAAAGGTAGATAAAACCACAATCATTAGTCTGGAGAAAGGAAAACTTCCTCCGCAAGTGCTTGATTTAGAAGAAGCTGTACTTGGAGCAATGATGATTGATAAAAAAGGGGTAGATGATGTAATTGATATTTTGCAGGCTGATGCTTTTTATAAAGATGCACACAAATTTATTTTTGAAGCAATCGTTCAGCTTTTTACAGACACGCAGCCAATTGACTTGTTGACAGTGTCAGCACAGTTGAAAAAGAATGGAAAATTAGATTTGGCGGGTGGAGATTTTTATTTAATTCAGCTTACACAAAAAATTGCCTCTTCGGCGCATATAGAATTTCACTCCCGTATCATTCTTCAGAAATTTATTCAAAGAAGTTTGATCAGGATTTCGTCTGAAATTATCGAAGCATCTTATGATGAAACCACAGATGTATTTGATTTGCTGGATCAGGCCGAATCAAAATTATATGAAGTTACACAAGGAAATATAAAACGTAGTTCTGAAACTGCTCAGAGTTTAGTTTTGCAAGCTAAAAAACGTATTGAAGAAATTTCTAAACAAGAAGGATTAAGTGGTGTTGAAACTGGTTTTACCAACTTGGATAAGCTGACTTCCGGATGGCAACCTAGTGATTTAATTATCATTGCAGCAAGGCCAGCGATGGGAAAAACGGCATTTGTACTTTCTATGGCGAGAAATATAGCCATAGATTTTGGACATCCAGTTGCTTTGTTCTCTCTGGAGATGGCATCAGTTCAGTTGATTACAAGGTTAATTTCGTCAGAAACCGGACTTTCGTCAGAAAAATTACGTACCGGTAAACTAGAACCTCATGAATGGACAATGCTGAGTACAAAAGTAAAAAACTTAGAAAAAGCTCCTTTGTTTATTGATGATACACCGTCACTTTCTATTTTTGATTTAAGAGCAAAGTGTCGTCGTTTAGTTTCGCAGCATGGTATTAAAATTATCATTGTCGATTATCTTCAATTGATGACTGCCGGAGGAAATAGTAAAGGTGGAGGAAATCGTGAGCAGGAGATTTCTACAATTTCCCGAAACTTAAAAGCCCTCGCAAAAGAGCTAAACGTTCCGGTAATCGCACTTTCGCAATTATCGCGTGCCGTTGAAACCCGTGGATCCAGTAAACGTCCTTTACTATCGGATCTTCGTGAATCCGGAGCAATTGAGCAGGATGCAGATATCGTTTCCTTTTTATATCGACCTGAATATTATAAAATTGACGAATGGGATGATGATGAAGCTTCACCAACCGCTGGTCAGGCAGAAATTATGATCGCAAAACACCGTAATGGTGGTATCGAAAACGTTCGTTTGAAATTTCTTGGACATCTTGGTAAATTTGATAACCTTGATGATTTTTCAGGTAATTATGATGATTTGCCCTCTAAAATGAACCACGATGAAAATCCGTTCATAACAAAAAATCTTCCTTCGGCCAATGAAGCTTTTGGAAGCAATTTAAATGATGACGATGACGACAGCGATGTTCCGTTTTAATAAAATTTGCAAAGCCTCTTTATGAGGCTTTTTTTTATGCTTTTTTGGTGAAATTTTCTGATAAAAATTCAGTAGTTTAGCAGAACAATTGTCTGTGAACAATTGAATATTAACATAACCAAAAACAAATTTAAATTATGGCAGAAGAAAAATTTCCAGGAAAAATTGAAATCGGATTACCAACAGGTGAAACATGGGCGAGAAAATACAGAGACTCTAAAGATGAAGAGAATAAAAAGAAAATAAACTCTTATCTAATACCCTTAGAGAGTTTAGAAGCAGTTTTAAGACTGAAAAAAACTTTAGATATTGATGCAGTTCGCGCTTATATAGGTCTAAACGAACTGGGAGAACAAAATCTAATATTTGTAGGAACCAAACTTGACGAAAAAACTGGAATTTATAAAGATGTTTTTGGAAAAGGCGAATCTGAAGAGAATGGTGGCGGAGATGTTGTTTACGACGGTTCACGTCCTTGTCCTCCTTATGGCGATCCGGATAGCCCGATGAATGAATAAGGATGGACGATCTTTTAATATATTCAGGTTATTTTGTCTTATTGATTAACCTGATTTTATATACATTTAGCTTTTTCCAAAAGGAAAAAGCTAATGTTTTTTTTATGGGATATTTAGTTTTCATTTTTATAATTCAATTTATAATGGAGATTATGTATTACCTGCATATGAATAATTTATTTGCAATTAATCTTTTTTTTGTTGGTCAAATGGTTTTTTTGGGATTGTTCTATGAATCTATTTTGAAAACTAAAAAGCAAAAATTTTTTGTAAAATTTGTTATTACTTCCATTTTATTGGTTTTATGCATTCAGTATTTTATAGATCCTGATCAGTTTTTAAAATTTAATCTATTTGAGATTACCCTTACCTCTTTGTCGATTGTAGTTTTTGCTTTATTGCACTTTTATAATATGTTATCAGATAAAAAAGAATATTACTATTATACGATAGGAGTTGTTTTTTATCTGCTTACAAGTACAGTGCTGTATTTAGTTGGAAATCTTACTTCGAACTTAAGTAATGATTTAAAATATTTGAGCTGGAGAGTGAATGCTTTTTTAATTATTATGTATTATCTTTTTATTTTATACGAATGGAAAGTGAGTTTTAAACCCAGGAAAGAAATTAATACTTATATATGAGTAGTACTCCAGTTTATGAAAAAGAAATAGTCGCCATAATTTTATACACATCCTGTTTTTTTATGGTAGTGGCTGTTTTTTTAGTTGCTTTTTTTTATTTTTCAAGGAAAAAAATTATTCAGAAAGAATTAGAAAAACGAGATTTAGAGATTCAGTATCAAAAAGAGCAGTTACATGCTGTTATTTTTACGCAGGAAGAAGAGCGAAAACGAATTGCTCAGGACTTGCATGATGATATTAGTTCTAAACTCAACATTGTTTCCTTAAATTCTCATTTACTCTCGTCTCCAAATTTAACAGAAGAGGAAACAAAAGAGATTACTGATAATATTATAAATCTAACAGCGAAGGCTTTAGAAAATTCCCGAAAAATAGCGCATAATTTATTGCCTCCGGTTTTTGAAAAATTTGGCTTGAATGCCGGTGTAGAAGAACTGTGTGAAGAATTTGAAAGCAGCAAATCAGTAAAAGTAACTTATGAAAACGAAATTGATTTTGATGAGCAGGATATAAATCGCCATTTGCATGTTTTTAGGGTTTTGCAAGAGCTAATGAATAACTCTTTGCGTCATGGAAAAGCATCTGAAATTTGGATTAGTTTTAAAAATGAGAATGAAATTGACACTTGCTATTATAAGGATAATGGAATAGGATTTGACAACCAAAATTCTGAAAATCAAAAAGGATTAGGAATGAAAAATATTGATAGCCGTATTTCTTTTTTAAACGGCACGATAAAAATAAACTCTGAAATTGGCAAAGGCATAGCTGTAATTTTTACATTTTAAGTTAAAATACCAAAATAAATCATCCTTTGTCTCAATATATTAAGATTCGTAGAGCTATTTTTGCTTCATATTTTGTAATTTCGGCAAACCAAACGATCAAAAACAAACTAAATGAGTGCCGCTATTAAAATTGCTTTAGTCGATGACGAAGTTTTATTCCGGAAAGGAATATCTTTTTTATTGCAAAGAGAAGATAATATCGATATTATTTTTGAAGCATCAAACGGAGAAGAACTTCTTTCTAATTTAGAGAAGATCGAAACAAAACCGGATATCATTGTAATGGATTTGAAAATGCCTGTTTTAAATGGCGTAGAAGCTACCAAGATTATCCGAAAATCATTTCCTGATATTAAAATAGTAGCTTTAACAAGTTATGATACAAAATCATTTATTGCAAATATGATTCAGGTTGGAGCAGTTGCTTATTTAATTAAAAATACGACACCAAAAGATTTAATCCATACCATAAA
The DNA here is from genome assembly GCF_001422725.1 of Flavobacterium sp. Leaf82. GTDB lineage: Bacteria > Bacteroidota > Bacteroidia > Flavobacteriales > Flavobacteriaceae > Flavobacterium. The sequence goes on from NZ_LMMA01000005.1 coordinate 121,643, forward strand.
TCAAGTCGCAAGAAAAGGATTTCATTACAATGAAAATGTTTTAAAGACAATACAGGAAACAATTATTTCGACTAAAAATTCTAAAGGAAATTTAGAAACAGGTTTTCTTTCTCAACGCGAAATAGAAATCCTGCAACTTATTTGCCAGCAAAAAACAACTTCAGAAATTGCTGAACATCTTTATTTAAGTCCAAGAACCGTCGAAGGTCATCGTAACAATTTATTACTAAAAACAGAATCCAGAAATATTGCAGGCTTAGTTGTATATGCAATTCAAAATGAAATTGCTGTTCTTACAATTTAAAATCAGCTTGCTAAAAACTGAATTGATAATACATAATACAAAATAATACTTACTACAAGAACGCACAATCCTATTTTTCGCATCATATTCAGTCCTTTTGGTTGGTTATTTTTATCATTAAACTTCATGTTTTGGTTTTTCACTGATTAGTTTGATGATCCGGGGTAGCAAATGTAAGAATAATAAGGTTTTATAAAATACGTGTTTTTACGTGATTTTGATAAAAAACCATCTCACTTCTAAGTTGTTTATTTAACTTTTGTCCCACTATAAAAGAGATACATCTATTGTGTTTTTTCATGCTTCCTTTATATCTTTACTAAAATAATTTTCTAATGAATAAATGTTTAGTTTATATTTTCATATTTCTACTTTCATTAAATGCAAAAGCTTCGTATATCTTAATTCCGATGGACGAAACTACACAGCAAAATCATTTAAAAGCATACGGAATAACATATTGGTGTTTGAGTAAGGATTATAAGGCAAGCTGGTTGCTTAATTATCGAGGTGGCTCATTTTTGCTTCCGGATGCTGACGAAATTCGTAGAGAATGCAAGATTCGAGGTGTAAGTTTTGAAATAATTTCAGATAGTGAAGAAGCTTCGATTTTAGATGAGATTTCAAGCCCGTCACAAAATATGGAATCTGTTATTCTTGAAAAAGCGCCCAAAATTGCAGTTTATACTCCAAAAGGCAAACAACCTTGGGATGATGCCGTAACTTTGGTTTTAACTTATGCTGAAATTCCTTTTACACCAATTTATGATGAAGAAGTTTTAAGTGATCAATTGTTACTTTACGATTGGTTGCACCTACATCATGAAGATTTTACAGGACAGTACGGGAAGTTTTTTGCTGCCTATAAAAATACACCTTGGTACATAGAACAGAAAAAAGATTCAGAAGCTCTTGCTGCTAAATTAGGTTACAATAAAGTATCACAGGAAAAAGGAGCTGTTGCAAAAAAAATTAGAGATTTTGTTATTGGTGGTGGATTCATGTTTGCAATGTGTTCTGCAACAGATAGTTTTGATATTGCACTATCTGCTGATGGAGTTGATATCTGCGAAGCTATGTTTGATGGTGATGCCAGCGATTCGAACTATCAGTCAAAATTAAATTACGGAAATTCATTTGCCTTTAAAGATTTTACATTAGAAAGAAGACCTGAAGTTTATGAATTCTCAGATATTGATATGACAGCAAAACGAAGAGTGCCAATGGAGAAAGATTATTTTTCGCTAATGGAATTCTCAGCAAAATGGGATCCAATTCCTAGTATGTTATGCCAGAATCATACTCAATTAGTAAAAGGTTTTATGGGGCAGACTACTGCGTTTGACACTGCATTGATAAAATCGAATGTGCTGATAATGGGAACGTGTGAACTTAATGGTGAATCAAGGTACATTCATGGAGAAAAAGGAAAAGGAATGTTTACTTTTTTTGGAGGTCATGATCCTGAAGATTTTCAACATCAGGTTGGAGATCCTCCTACAGTTTTAGATTTACATCCAAATTCTCCCGGATATCGTTTGATTTTGAATAATGTTTTATTTCCTGCTGCAAGAAAGAAAAAACTAAAGACATAAAATTTAATTCAAAGAAAATTCGAACCAAATAGGAATATGGTCAGATATTTTTCGCGCTTCTTTTAGAGAATTAAAATTTTTATAAAATGGTAAAATGCCAGAATCAATGTATTGTACTGAGCTTGTCTTATAGAATATATTATCAAACTCTGATGCTAAACAAATAGTATCCCTGCATTTTTGTTTTAATGTAGTTTTTTGATTTTGTAAAATAGGAGTATACCCCATTTTTTTCAAGGGATTAAAAACAGTATGGGATTGCGGGCAATTAAAATCACCCATGAAAACTAAATTCAAAGTAGGATATTCAGCCGGCAGAAACTTAAAATATTTAATTTCCGTTTCTGGTTGTTTACTTTTTGTGATAGCATGAAAATTAACTAAAGTAATTGTTTTTTTATTTATTTCAAATGTTGCGAAATAGGGCTCTCTGTCAATTTCTAAATTATATTTTTTTTCTAACCAGGTATTGCCTTTCAATTTTGCTTTACCAGTTTTCCAGATAAAAGCATAACGTTCCGTTTTATAGCTGCTGCTGCTTGTTGGATTACTGATTGTATAATCCCATTTTGTGCCTTTTGTATTTAATATAGCAGCTAATTTCGCTACTGCCTGAGCACCGCCATATCCGGCAACAACTTCCTGAATAGCTATAATATCAAAATCAAGGATAGTATTTGCTATAAAATTTAATTCGGATTCAGATTTTGATTTTCCAAGATTTTCTAAATTCCATGATAGGATTTTAGTTTGTGAAAAAGTAAGGGTAGTAAAAAATAAGAGAAGAAAACTTAGAATATATTTCATGCTGTCTTTAAAAGATCAAATATAAGCATTTCAAAATTTTAGCAAAATTGAAATTATTCAATTTTTGGTCTAAAAAAGAATTATTGGCATACATGCCAAGTAAGAGGTAATTAGAGTAGGCACAAATAAATTTTGCAAAAAGCATTTTTTGCAGATAAATTTTCTATTGCACTTTAAATGCAATAGAAATTAATGCTTTTTATATCTGTTTTTTAGAGCAGTTCCTATAATTATGATCTGTAAAACAAGGAGAGCAGGTATGAAGATGATTTTCCAGTCAACTTCTAACCATCCGGTTTTTTCTGAAACAAAAGCAAAGCTTAGTGATAGAAAGAGGCAAAGCAACATAGTTTTCATTACAATTTTATTTTGAGTTGTATTAATTTTTGAGATCATCATTTGCTGTAAGTTCTTCTTAGAGCTATGTATGTTTCTTGATTTCATTGTTTGGTTAATAAATTCTACACAAACTTAAATCTATAAAAAGTCATTTCCTTACGGGAATCCGTAAAAAAGTTATAAAATTTACATCACCTATAAAATTTATACCAACCCAAAATCTTTTGCAATCGCAATTAAATGAACATTGTTGTTTGCTTTAAAGTATATTTTTAATTTATTGATTCTTTTTTCGATACTGCTTGTACCATTTGGAGTTATTGAAGAAGCTTTAAATTCACTTGAAATACTTTCTAATATATGGCCTTGAGCCAAAAGTTTTAAAATAGAAATGTCATAAGATTCAATTTCAATCAGCGCCTTATCATTAAAACTAAAAGATAAATCTGAAGAAAGTATTTTTTCTTCATTTCTAAAAGTTCCCTCAATTGCTTTTCTTAATTCACTAATGCTATTTCTTCCTTTAGAAACATACGCATTAATTCCCTGATCATAAAAAAGAGATTTTATACGATATGATTTATCCTCAATAGAGAAAACTATTTTTTTTAATTTAGGCTGAACTCCGTTTGCAGCATCAATAAGTTCTTCTCCGCTTGAAAGTGTTATATTTCTGTGATCTGATTTAAATGATAAATCGCTTATGAGTAAATCATAAGGTTCATTTTCAAGTAAAGCCTTTTTTATCTTTAATAAACCATCATCACAATATTTTACATGATCAATTGTAGGAATTTTTAAGTCTTCAAGAACCTGAATAACTGCTATACTTATACTATCTAAATCTTCGGCAACTAAAACTTTTTTAAACATATCGTTGTATTTATAAAGGAAAAGAAAAAATTATTCTGAAGCCTTTTTCTGAATTTTTGTCAAAAATAATATTTCCATTTATAGTTTTAATACGGTTTTCCACATTTTGTAGTCCATTTTTAAAATTAGGTGTACTATTTTTCGTTCCAACCCCATTGTCATTATAAAATATAGTCAGATTTTTATCAACAATTTTAATATTAATACTCACTAAAGTCGCATGACTATGTTTTTTCATGTTTGCAAACAACTCCTGTAACACTCTATAAAGAATTATTTTTTTATTTTTTTCGAGATTATCCCATGAAATTAGATCAAAACCATTTAATATAATATTTAATTCAGGGGTTTTAAATCCGCAAATCATTTCTTTTAATGCAGTTGCATAATTTTCATCGGTTACAATAGCGCTGTTTTCCCTTGAAATATTTCTTGTTTTCGAATAAATATCTTCCAAATTATGTAACAATAATTCTTTGTTATTTTCTTTTTCCAAATCAATATTTTGCGTTAAAGTAATTGTATTGTAAACATCACTGACAAGTTTATCCCTAAGTTCATTCGAAATGCGAATTTCGCTTTCAAGAATTGCATGATTTTTTTCTCTCCTGGATTTTAGCGTTAAATAATAATACAGGAATAAACTGAATAGCGTCGTAAAAAAAATGATTACATAAGAAATCACATTTCGTTTTTTTTCTTTTTCTAATTGTAATTCATTCTCTGCTTTTTGGGCTTTAAACAGCAGGTTCTCAAACTTGTCCTTTCGTGAATAATATTTAATCCTGGCGAATTGATTTTTTACGGTTTTTTTAGCTCTGTCAATGCTATCAGCAAGCTGAATGAATTTTAATGAATATTTTTTAAGATCTTCTCCCTGACTGGTTTTGGTTAGTAATTTTAAGCACTGAAGTCTATTAGGTGCATCTTGTAATTTAAGTGAAAGCAGGTATGCACTATGAGCGTAAGGTTTGGCTTGAATGGGGTTACTTTGCTGAAAATATTCGGCTATATGCATGTAGACATATATAAGTGCGTAATAATTATTGAGTCTGGTTTTTATAGCGAGACTTTTTTTATAATAATCTAATGCTTCAGGCTTTCCTTGTTCATAATAACAAAGACCTATATCATCTAATATTCTTGAATACTCAAAATCATTTGTTCTTTTATCAAGTGGACAAACTGTTTTAATTTTTGATAAAGAAATTAATATACTTTCTGCTAGTTTAAACTTTTTTTGCTTAACGTATATTTGGCAGATACTATTAAGAACGGCAATTTTTCTATAAGAACTGGTTTTGAGATGTAATGATTTTCTATAATATAAAAGAGAATTGCTGTAATCATATGTGTAATAATAATTAGAAGCAAATTGATTGTATACGTTTGCTGTAAACCTAGGTTTCTTTATTTTTTTTAGATAAGGAAGTGTTTTGGTTAATAATATTTCACTTGCTATAAAATCACCTTGAATTTCTTCAATAGCTGCCATGCAGGTCAATGCATAGACGTAATCTATATAATCTACATTAGTGTCGCAAAGTAATAGTGCCCTATTGAAGTAATAGTAAGAACTGTCAAATTTATCTGTATCAAAAAGGATGTCAGCCTTATTGAGAATCTTTCTGATTTCAGTTTTATTATATTTTCGTTCAGTAGGAATTTCAATTCGGGAAGGTTGTAATAACGCAATTGTTATTCCTGAAATTAAAATAACTATAATTGCCAAAAGATATTTTAAAATTCTTTTATTTTTAAAAAGTATGAAATTCTTTTTAATCATTATAAAGGAAATTTTATAAAAACTTTAAAACCTTTTTCCAGAGTAGAATCTATATCCATTTTGCCCTTTATACTTATAATTCTGTTTTTTATATTTTGCAATCCGTTAGTAGCATCCAGATTTTCAAGGTTTGCTCCATTTCCATTATCTGTATACGTGACAAGAATTTTTTTATGTAATATTTTGAATGAAATACCAACTAAGGTCGCATAACTATGTTTTTGCATGTTGATAAGCAACTCATGTAAAATTCTATAAATAGTTATTTTTTTATTTTTTTCAATTTTATTAAAAGAGATAGTTTCCAAACCGTTTAACAGAATGTTTATTTCTGGAGTTTTAAATCCGGAAATCATTTCCTTCAAAGCAATACTAAAATTTTCATCAGTTACAATAGGACTGTTTTCTTTAGAAATGCTTCTGGTGCGAGAGTAAATCGAATCTAAGTTGTTTAGTAATTGTTCCTTATTGTCTTCTTTTCCGAGATCTATATTTTCTGTAAAAGTCAGGATTTGATATATATCAGAAGTAAGTTCATCACTTAATTTTTTAGATATTCGCAATTCGCTTTCAAATATTGCTTTACTTTTTTCTTTTGTTGCTTTCGATTTTAAATGAAAATAAAGAAATACAATAAACCCCAGAATAAATATAATTGTAATATAGGAAATGATATTTCGGTTTTTTTGTTTTTCCAGCTCTAATTCATTTTCTGCTTTTTGGGCTTTTAGTTGTAGATTCTCTGTTTTATTTTGCTTTGAATCGTATTTAATTGTCATAAACTGATTCTTAGCTTTTCTTCGGTTTATAATAAGACTGTCAATTATTTTGATGTACTCTAAGGAATATCTTTTTAATTCATTCCCTTCAGTTTTTTGTATTAATGAAGCGAGGCTATTAGCTTTAAATGTTGCTGAATTTACCTTACATGCACTGATGTATGATTTTTCGGCATACATTTTTGAAAGCTTTGGATTTGTTTTTTCATAAAATGATGCAAAACAAGTGTACGTTCCAATTAATTCGAAATCTTCTTTTAATTCAAGTTTTATTTTTAAGCTTTCTTTTAAATAATCCAGCGCTTTAGGATTGCCAAGTTTATAATAACAAAAGCCCAGGTTATCTAAAAGTACCGAGTAATTATTAATAGTACGCCTGGCATCAGTATCATGTTTGATTTTTTTTGAAAGTAAAGGCAAAATTATATCAACTGCTCTTTGATATTTTCCTTGTGAAGTGTAGATAATTACTATATCATTTAAAATCTCTGATCTCTTAAATGGTTTTTTTGCTAGATTTAAAGCTTTTACATGATAGTAAAGAGCCATATTATTATCATAAGTATTAAAATAATTGTACGCAGTAAGCGTATAATAGTTTATTTCGTATTTAGGAGTTTTTAATTTTTTTAAATAGGGAAGTGTCTTAGTCAGTGTTTCTTCACTACCAGTATAATCGCCAACATTTTGTTGAAGATTGGCTATTGAGATAAGAGCGTAAACGTATCTGTTTACATAATCTAATTTTGGTTCACAAAGATCTATAGCCTTGTTATAATAAAAATATGAACTGTCTGTTTTATGATCAAAGAGAAAATCTGCTTTTTCGATAAATTTATTTATTTCAGCTAATTTACTTTTTGATTTAGGCTTAGGTTTGATGTCTTTTACCTCAGAATTTAATAGATATAATGATCCTGCTAATAGTATAACTATCAGAATTATTAATCTAAATATTATTTTATTTCTAAAAAGGTAAGCGGCTTTTTTCATTTTATAGAGGGAATTCAAAAAAGGCCCTAAATCCTTTATTAGGAGCGGTATCAATATCAATTTTTCCTTTTATGGCAAGAATTCTGTTCTCTACATTATAAAGCCCATTTTTAAATGTTATATGGTTTAAATCAATACCTTTTCCGTTATCCTTATATATAACAATAATACTTTTATCTGTCGTAGTAAATGTAATAGAAACTAAGGCTGCATTACTATGTTTTTTCATGTTTACAAGTAATTCCTGCAGTACTCTGTACACCGTTATTTTTTTGTTTTTTTCAATTTCATTCCACGATATATCATCTATACCATTTAATATAAGATTAATGTTTGGGGTATTAAATCCCGCAATCATATCTTTTAAGTAAAAAATATATTTTTCTGAAGTAATAATCGGAGTGTTCTCTTTTGATATATCACGTGTTCTTGAATATATGGCATCAAGATTATTTAATAATTGCTCTCTGTTTTCGCTTATAGAAAGGTTTTTATTTTCAGCAAACGCCATTGTATGATAGATATCGTTTGCAAGTTCATCATGTAGTTTTTTAGCAATACGCGTTTCACTATCATAAGTAGCTTCAATTTTTTCTTTATTTCCTCTGGATGTCAAGTAAAAATAAAGTACTAAAATAAGACTGAGAGTAAGAACAATAATAATATAGGAAATAATGTTTCTGTTTTTTTGTTTTTCCAACTGAAGTTGGTTTTCTACCTTATGAGTCCTCAGTTTTAAATTTTCATCCCTGTCTCTTTTTGAGTCATATTTAATTTTGGCAAACTGATTTTTTGCTTTTTGTCTGAATTCAAATATACTATCAACTAAATTCACATAGATCACAGAATATTTTTTCAATTCCTGATCAGAACTATTTTTGATCAATAATTTTAAAGATGACATCCTATCATCTACATTCTTACTAATGCTAAATTGTTTGTAGCTCAAAACCATGTATTTTTTTGCTAACAAAGGATTACTCTTCTCGTAGAATTTCGCTAAGTGAAGATAACTTTTTCCTAAATCAAAAGGTCTTTGTTCCTTTTGTCTTATCTCGAGACTTTTATTAAAATAATCAATTGCTTTTTTAAAGTCATTTGTTTTAAAATAGCAATAACCTGTATTATCAAGTACTTTAGCATAAAACTCATCATCACTTGTTACTTCTTTTTTTGTTATTAAACGAAGAAACACTTCCAGAGATTCATTGTATTTTTCTTCTTCCATCAAAATAACCGCAATATTGTTTTCTGCAGCTAATTTTTGCCACGGCTTTGATTTTAATTCAAAAGCTTTTTGATTGTATAATATTGCTTTTTTATAATCATAAGTGTTTAAATAATTTATACTTAAAGTGATGTAAGTATTCCATGCATAGTCTGGGTTCTTGATATATTTTAAATAAGGAATTGCTTCAGTTACTGTAGATTCACTCCCAACATAATCGGCTTGATTTTGTTGGATTTCTGCCATTCGGTTTACAATGCCAACAAAATTTTCTGAATCTTTTATTGGATTACAAATGAACTTTACCTTATTATAATAGTAAAAAGCACTGTCAAAATTTTTATTATTATAAAAGCGGTCAGCTACAACAATAAGTTTTTTAACTTCTGCTTTATTGTGTGGAATTATAATAACATCATCATTGTTTTTTTGGCATGAAATTAAAATAAAAAGGACAAAAACAATCTGTAGATAAATTCGTAATCTGTTTGGTATCATGCTCCAAAAGTATAGAATTTAAATATTTAAGAAAAGTAATAAATACACTAATTTGTTTTTATATCATCAAATTCTATTTTTAATTAAATGCAAAAAAGCCCTTAAACTTTAAGGGCCTTTCCGGTTGTGAGCATTGTTGTTTATATTATACTGCTCTCATTCCAGTAGCTATTGCTAATCTGTTCCATGAATTTATGGTTATTATAAGTAAGATGATTTCAGCAAGATACTTTTCATCAAATAAACGAGCAGCATTTTGATATACTTCTTCAGATACATGATTGCTAATCATCGTAATCTCTTCTGTCAAAGCTAAAATTGCTTTTTCTTCTTCAGTATATAAATCTGCCTCACGCCATGCACTTAACAAATATATGCGTTGCTCAGATATACCATGTTTTCTGGCATCGGCAGTATGCATGTTTATGCAGTATGCACAGCCATTAATTTGTGAAGCACGAATTTTTATTAATTCTTTGTGTATTGGAGTTAGAGAAGTAGTAGAAATGTATTTTTCTAAATTCATTAAGGCTTGATATGCTTCCGGAGCAACTGTTGGAATAACAATTCTTGGTTTCATTTTTATTTATTTTTTAAAGTTTGGTACAAAGGTCTGAGATACCTACTTTAAAAAACTTGAAGTACTTCAAGAAATGATGTTAGATCTTTCCGGATCTGATTTTGCTCATAAATTCTGCAGAGAAATCAAGATAGGAGGCAAGCATATATTGCGGAACACGTTGTACAAATTCTGGGTATAAGTCGTTAAAGTGATGATATCTCTCTTCAGCCGACATTGTAAATAAGAACTTGATTCGCATTTGAGCTGCACCAAAAGATTTTTGAGCTACAATTCTAAAATAACGTTCCAGTTTTGGAATCTGTATAAGTATAGTTTCTAAAGTTTGTTTCTCAATAGCAATAACTTCGGATTTCTCAACAGCCTGAATATAAAAATGAGAAGGAGTATGATTATGGTAACTTAGATAATCTGTAATCCACCAATTTTCGATAGCAAATTGCAGTGTTTGTTCAGCGCCTCTATCGTTAATGATATATTGTCGCATGCAGCCTTTTACAATAAAATATAATGTATTGCAAACTTGACCTTCTTCTAATATAAGCTCCTTCTTTTTAATTGTGGAGGAATTTAGAAGTGATTCTAAAATATCAATCTCTGAAGATTCTAATGTTACAATCTTTTCAATATGTTGCAAAAGTGCTTTGTACATGTTTGTCTTTTTTATTGATTTACAAATGTACTTTTAAAATCAATTCTTAAAAGTAAGATATTATAAAGAAGTATAAAAGCAAAAAACCATCCCGTTTAAACGAGATGGTTTTTCTATGATAAGTAAGTAATCTAAATTGAGTTTATAAAACGTTTATTTTACTTTGTTAAGTATTGCTTTGAAAGCTTCAGGGTGATTCATTGCTAAATCTGCAAGAACTTTACGGTTCAATTCGATTCCGTTAGCTTTTACTTTACCCATGAATTGAGAATAAGAAATTCCTTCTAATCTAGCTCCAGCGTTGATACGTTGAATCCATAAAGCACGGAAATTTCTCTTGTTTTGTTTTCTATCGCGGTAAGCGTAGCACATTGCTTTCTCTACTGCATTCTTAGCAACTGTCCAAACGTTTTTACGTCTACCAAAGAAACCTTTGGCTTGCTTCATTATTTTTTTTCTTCTTGCTCTTTTGGCAACTGAATTTACTGCTCTTGGCATAATTTTAATGTGTTTTTGTAGCAGGCGTCCTGAATTAAATCAAAGGAACTTAAAAGCCATACTCCAAGGTTATATTTAAATAATTTTTAACCTAAAGAATTATTAGATAATTCTTAATTGTTGTTTGATGCTTTTCATATCTGTTTTGTGAACTAGCGCTGAGTGTGTCAAAGCTAATTTACGTTTTTTAGATTTTTTAGTCAAGATGTGACTTTTAAAAGCATGCTTTCTTTTAATCTTTCCAGAACCAGTAACTTTGAAACGTTTCTTGGCGCTAGATTTTGTTTTCATTTTAGGCATTTTTCCTAGTGTTTTAATTTATTCTTACTTACTTATATCTTTGTTTCAAATTTACAGTCTCAGTTAGTGAAAACTGAAACTGTAAACTGAGACTATTTCTTCTTTTTAGGAGCAATGAACATAATCATTCTCTTTCCTTCCAAAACCGGCATAGCTTCAACTTTACCATGCTCTTCTAAATCTGTAGCCAAACGTAATAATAAAATTTGTCCCTGATCTTTATAGATGATAGAACGACCTTTAAAGAATACAAATGCTTTTAATTTAGCACCTTCTTTTAGGAACTTCTCAGCATTCTTTCTTTTAAATTCATAATCATGCTCATCTGTCTGAGGACCAAATCTAATTTCTTTTACTACAACCTGCGTAGACTTAGCTTTTAATACCTTATCACGTTTCTTTTGTTCGTAAACAAATTTCTTGTAATCCATGATTTTACAAACCGGCGGCTCAGCGTTTGGCGAGATTTCAACCAAATCCAATTCGAATTGATCTGCTAAACGTAAAGCTTCAGCAAGCTTAAATACACCTGGTTCGATGTTCTCGCCTACTAGTCTTACTTCTTGTACACCACGAATATTGTTATTTATTCTGTGTGCATCTTTTTTTTCTACTCGAGGTTGGTAACCTCTGTTGCTTCTTATTGCTATGACTTTATAATTTAAGTTAAACTGTAAAAACTTTTAATGTCTTTTTTATTTCTTCGTTTACAATAGCGACAAATTCATCAATTGTAACTGTAATATTCCCTTTTCCTTCTTGACCGTGACGACGGATAGAAATAGTTCCATTTTTCTCCTCTTCCTCACCTACAATAAGCATAAACGGTATTTTCTGCATTTCAGCATCTCTAATTTTCTTACCAATAGTCTCGCTTCGGTTGTCAATTAGGGCGCGAATTTCGTGATTTTCTAGCAAATCTAAAACTTTTTTAGCATATATTTCGTATTTCTCGCTCAAAGACAAGATTATAGCCTGTTCCGGCATTAGCCAAAGTGGGAAATTTCCTGCAGTGTGCTCTAATAAAATTGCTATAAAACGTTCCATAGATCCAAAAGGAGCTCTGTGAATCATAACAGGGCGATGTAATTCATTATCAGCACCTTTGTATGTTAATTCAAAACGCTCAGGAAGGTTGTAATCAACCTGAATAGTTCCCAATTGCCATTGTCTTCCTAAAGCATCTTTAACCATGAAGTCAAGCTTCGGACCATAAAAAGCAGCCTCGCCATATTCTACAACAGTATTCAATCCTTTGTCAGCAGCGGCATTGATAATAGCATTTTCAGCTTTCTCCCAGTTTTCGTCAGAACCAATGTATTTATCTCTGTTTTCCTGATCTCTTAACGAAATTTGAGCAGTAAAGTTTTCAAAACCTAACGAACCAAATACATATAGTACCAAGTCAATTACTTTTTTAAACTCTTCATCTAATTGCTCCGGAGTACAAAAAATATGCGCATCATCCTGAGTAAACCCTCTAACACGAGTTAAACCGTGCAATTCACCAGATTGCTCATATCTATATACAGTACCAAATTCAGCATAACGCTTAGGTAAATCTTTATATGACCATGGTCTTACGTTATATATTTCGCAGTGGTGAGGGCAGTTCATTGGTTTTAATAAAAACTCTTCACCTTCAGCAGGAGTATGGATTGGCTGAAAACTATCAGCACCATATTTTGCATAGTGTCCAGAAGTAACATAAAGTTCCTTTTGTCCAATATGTGGAGTAACTACTTGCTCGTAACCTGCTTTCTTTTGAGCTTTCTTTAAAAATTGCTCCAAACGATCTCTAAGTGCGGCACCTTTAGGTAACCATAAAGGTAAACCTTGCCCAACTTTTTGAGAGAAAGCAAACAATTCAAGTTCCTTGCCAAGTTTACGGTGATCACGACGTTTGGCCTCTTCAAGAAGTTCAAGATATTCAGTCAAATCCTTTTGTTTAGGAAAAGAAGTTCCGTAAACACGAGTCAATTGTTTGTTTTTCTCATCACCTCTCCAGTAAGCACCGGCAACACTCATGATTTTAAAAGCCTTGATGATTCCAGTATTTGGGATGTGTCCACCTCTACATAAATCAGTAAAAGTAGCATGATCACAAAAAGTAATAGTTCCGTCTTCAAGATTCGAAATCAATTCAGTCTTGTAAACGTTATCTTTATATAATTCTAATGCATCGGCTTTACTAACCGGACGCATTTTAAATTCGTGTTTTCCTCTTGAAATCTCCAAAACGCGATCTTCAATCTTTTTAAAATCAGCATCAGTGATTTTTTGATCTTCAAAATCTACATCATAGTAAAAACCATTTGAAATTGCAGGTCCTAGAGTTAATTTAATTCCAGGAAACAATTCCTCAAGAGCTTGCGCCATTACGTGCGAAGTCGAATGCCAGAAAGCTTTCTTGCCTTCCGCATCGTTCCAAGTATATAAAACAAGACTACCGTCGGTCGTCAATGGAGTTTCGGTTTCTATTGTTGTACCATTAAAAGAAGCAGAAATCACATTTCTTGCAAATCCTTCACTAATGCTTTTAGCAACCTCCATCGGAGTTACGCCTGAAGCAAACTCTCTAATCGACCCATCGGGTAAAGTAATCTTAATCATTGTTTATAATTTTGTGAATGCAAATATAACGCATTACAAAAATACATACAATATATATATTCATGTTTATACTATAATATGTGCGAAGAATATTCATTAAGGTCGCTATCGTTATTTTACTCCTTATATATAAGGACGGTTTCCTTTATATATAAGGAGTGTTTGATTAATGATCGTTTCTTCGTTTTTAAATGTATTTAAGTATTTGATTTTTGTTCAGGAGCTATTTCCCGCTATCCGTTCCAATCTTTTGTGCCGAACACCGGCACAAAAGGATTTCCACTTCTATCCGGGCTAGGGCATAGGTTTTCATAA
>NZ_LMMA01000006.1 GCF_001422725.1 Flavobacterium sp. Leaf82
AAAACGGAGGTGCTCACTTTGCACCGGAATTAGGTGGTCATTTTGAACTGGAATCAGGTGCTCACTTTAAAACGGAATGGGGTGATCAATATAACCGGAATTTGCACTGATGAATACGAAACAATTGAATTTTTAGATGAAAATACTTCTATAACATTAAATTCTGAAATGATGGATTTTAGTGTGAATTTTCCAATCATGATTTATGCAAAACTCAAAAACGGAAAATATAATTTGAACACAATTGAATATTTAGGGACAGAAAATCCCAATAATAAAATTGTAACATTTAATACTAAATTACCCAAAAACTTAGATGATATTAAATTAATATCTCCTCAAACTTATTTTATTGAAAAAGATGGATTATGTACTCTTTACCCAATAATGAAAAAGATTAAATATAAAAAGCTGGAGAGTTTCCAAAAGAATTTTGCTCGTTTTGAGCTGCCAAATGGGCAAAAAGGCTGGTTGGATTTAAAAGGAAATGAATATTTAGATAACTAAATTAGAAAAAAACATAATTAATTATGAAAAAACTATTTCGACTATTATATTCTCTGCTGTTTGTTTCCTGTATTTCAGAAAATAAACCGCTGGAAATTGAAACTAAAAACACTATTGGAATTGGAATACTGGAAATTAACTCCCACGAACCCTTACCTATATATTTATCTAAAACCCTTGATGACGTAATCGATACCATAACCTTTGACCGGGTTTATCTGGGAAAAAACAGTGGAAGCGTCGAAATTAGCTCAAATGTTTTAAAAACAAAATTCAAACCTTATGCTATATCTGCAAGTTCAGGTACAGCCGAAAGTGAAGGCCTCATCAATTCAGGTTTAGCTAGTTATGGAACTACTTTAAAATTTACGCTAATTGAATCGAATCCTAAATATTTTAAAGTCATCTTAAATGAAACCACTAAAGAAATCGGATATATTAAACCAATAAAAAGCATTAAAAAGCAGTACGATTATAAAAGCTGGAAAAGTTATCTGCAAAGTGCCCAAATGATAAATCTTTTTAATAAAGACGTACTTTATGACAAACTTAAGGGTTCAAAAACTATTATACTTGATGATCATTGTGCTTTCAAAGTAATAGATGTTCAAAATGAATGGGCAGAAATTAAAACTGTTGATTATATCGTTGGAAGTGAAAAATGCACAAATATTCAAGGTTGGATAAAATGGCGAAATAATGATAAAATTACGATTAAAATAATCTTGCAAATTATAGACTAAAAGGATACAAATCTTAGGTTTCAAATATTATAAATTAACTTCAAAAGTATTTATGAAAAAAATTATATCTCTATTTTTCTGTCATCTTGCTATTTTATCATTTGGACAGGAAGCAGCAACAAAAAGTAAAGTAATCAGAGGGTTCGTTTTTGATAACTCCTATTACGCAAGCATTCCTTTACCAGCTGTTGAAATCCCTATTGAAATAATAGGAATGGAAAGAAAAACAAAAACAGACAATGATGGCAAATTTGAAATTGAAGCAAAAGAAGGTGACGTGTTAATTATTCATGATGCTTTTATTAAAACCCAAAAGATTTTAATTACAGATAAAAACTGCTATGAAATCAATTTAGGTACAGTAATCGAGAGTTACCCAATTTATTTTCAAAGTAAAAAAGTTGCGAGACAAAACAGCAGATACTATCGTAAACTCGTAAAGAAAGTGATGAAAAAGATTGAAAGCGGTTTTTATAATTGTCTTGATTAAAGCAGCGTAATAAAAAACCTCTCAACAAATAGAGACAACTCATCGCCAAAAATAAATTTGTTATCGATTTCCTTTTGTGCACCAAAGAAAAAGCCAGCTCCTGCTAAATATGCGAAAATTATAAAAGTATGGTAATTTTTAGATTTTGTCTTTCAGATCTTTTAAACCAAGTTACTAATTCATTATTTGGGTAATATTTCATAATTTATATTTAAATTCTTTAATATAAAAAAAACGATTTCATATAAGTAACCGTTTTTTATAAAAGTATTTTAATAAAAACATCTCTATTTACTATTCTCTATTCTGGCTTTTTCTCGCTCTTTAGAAATATTTTCGCGATTTTCATTAGCAATAAAAACAAAGCTTACAGCCATTAACATAATAAATCCAACAATGAAATAACCTCCTTTTTTATCTGCTTCAAAACCATAATTTAAAAATTTTTTATCTTTTATGAAAAAGTAATAATTTAATAATGCTAAAATTACCACATAAATAAGCACAAAAAATTTATTTGGAATTAAGATATTTGAAATATTAAAACAATAATAGTCAATATATAATAACATGGTATAAATGCCAAACCAAACTATTAATGTACTGGTGTTTGTTAATAAAATACTTATTGTCCCTGCATTATTTTGTTTTTTTGGATCATTTAAAGAGTTAAAAATTCTATATAAAATATAATAATAGTACTTCATAATTTTGGCTTTGTATATAATGTCCTTCCTGATGAATATTCATAAATTGCTTTTCCTCCAAAATAAACAAGAGCACCAACAGCGAAACCTGTAGCAACAACTGGTGCAGCAAAAATTGAAGTAGCAATTGCAGCTTCAGCAATTGCAGTATCAACACCATATTCTAAGAAAGAAATTTGTTTATTAGCAACTTGATAGGTTTCCGAAAATAGTTAAGTTTCAATTTTTTGTATTCATTTTTTCCAAAATCGATGCCTTTTATTAAACGTCTTTTGGAATATCTTGTAAGTAATTTCTCGTTTACTTTAATTTTCCAAAATTAATTCAAAAGTTTCAGAAAAGAAGTTTTATATATATATAAAATAAACCTGCCATATTCATTATACTTAATACAGAATATGATCAAAAACCCAACAAACACTAAACCAGCTTTTTACAAAAACACCGCAAATAAACAGGATAATTAAATTAAAAAAAATGCGTTTTTTGTTTGTATTTTATAAAATTAATTGCATTTTTGCACCCGCTTAGAAAAACAAGGCCCGTTCGTCTATCGGTTAGGACGCATGGTTTTCATCCATGTAAGAGCGGTTCGATTCCGCTACGGGCTACTAAGACAAAGCTTCAGAGAAATCTGGAGCTTTTTTTATTTCTTATAATTTCCAACTAAGAGAATCGTATTTACATCTTAGTATTTCCATTTCATATAATTGGTTATTCCGTTTTTATCCCAATCGATTTTTAAAATGTCTTTTGTTGCATTCCTAATTATTACATACTAATCTTTATAGATCTAATTATTTGCAACTAATTAAAAATGTTTGCCAATAATTAACGGAAAAATCGCTCAAAACAAAACCTCTTTTTCTAACATTCCAGGATATGTATTTGAAAAATTAAAAAGCGACATCACAAATTCTCTTTGACACAACCATAAAACACACTCATAATCAATACTTTACAAGTAAAAAATTATATATCCTTAATTTTAAAATACTCCATAATAATTTAATAACATGTTTTCTTAATAACTGCGTTTATGTTAGTAAATGTTTTTATAAATTTGCAATCTCATATTGAAACCCATTATTTTTAATTTAAAATTATGACTTTCACATAAATACCACGTAAATTAGATAGTCTTTATTCAAATTATATTATAACCATAATTAAATCCAATGTTTAAGAAAAACAAATCTCAAGTTTTATTTTTTATCCTTTTAAATTTATTTTTTTCCTTTAGTTCATTTGCTCAAAAAAATCTTTATGCCGGAATTGAAATCGGACGAAGAGCAATAAAAACTTCTATTCTGGAGATCAACAATATTAAAAAAGCCGACTATAAAATTCTTTACTTCTCGAACGAAAGAATCAGTCTTGCTGACCATATTGCTGCAAGCGGTGAAGTTCCTCAGGACGACATTAATAAAACCAGTAATATCATTGTTGACCAATTAAAGAAAATCAGAGAAGAATTTAAAGTTCCTGAAGCAAATATTTTTATAGTTGCTGCTCCTGTTTTCTCCTCTGCCCGCAATGTCGATGCTTTGATTAATAAAATTACTACACTAACCAATAAAAGTGTTGACATAATTAATGTTGACGAAGAAGCTAAAATGCTGGTAAAAGGCGCAATACCTCCGGTTGACTACGCAAATGCTATTTTACTTGATATAGGCGCACAAACTTCTAAGGGCGGATACATCGATGAGCTTGAAGACAACAAATTAGAGTTTATACCTCTTGAACTTGATTTTGGAACTATGACAGTTACTGATGCAGTTAAAAAAACGGTTGTTAACCAAAGCCAGGTAAATGATATGTCGACTTATCAGGAAAAATCATTTGATTTTAATATCGTGTTACGTAAAAAGATCAAACAAATGCTGGACGCAAATCCTCTTATCTTAAAAAAGGAAAAAATCTATTTATCTGGAGGAGCAGTTTGGGGATTTTCGACTCTATATTTTAATGAAAACGTAAAGGATCATTATATTTCTTTTACTTTAGAAGACGTTATCAATTATGATGCTGTCCTAAAAAACAACTTTAGTAAATACAATAACCTTTCTAAAACAGATAAGGAAGTTGCCAGAGTTTTAAGCACATATGACCAAAAATACCTAATCTCTGCAAATAACATTTTGCTTAACTTACTGGAAAGTATTCCTAATGTAGAAACAAAGAAAATATACTTTGTGAAAGACGGGCAAGTAACATGGCTTATGTCGCACATTGCAGATCGTTCTAAAAAAGTAAATACTAATTTTTAGATTCCTTCTTATAAATATTAAGACAAAGCTTCAGAGAAATCTGAAGCTTTTTTTATTTTAAAAAAAAATCATTTTGTGTATTCGAATACAAAACTACTCAGCAACGTTCGCAGCATCTGAGTTAAAGACTTGATTTATATCTCCCAAAAGTTCAAATTCATCCACAGGAAACATCTCCAGAACCATTTCTAAAATCAGGGAAACGTTTATTGGGTTCTTGTTTGTATTTGACATTATATGTCCGTCATTATCCAACGTTAAAACGCACATTTTAAGCATATTTGTAATCACACAGCCAACTTCATAATAACTCATCTTGATTTGAGCCGTATAAACTTCTGATTTATTATTTTGCGCTTTTAATGTATTGAAATACGGAACTAGTATTTTTTTTAATTTCTCTAACCTTTCAGTTTCATTTGTGTCCATTATATATCGCTTTTATGATAATTCAAAGTTTGTGATATATTTATAAAAAGCGGTTATCTTATATGATAACTCAAAAAATAAAGTTTATCCAGACCGGAAATTTAGAATTTACAAGAACAAAAAAATTGCGTAAAGTCAGAGACATTTGCGCAGCTTTTTATAAGAATTATTCGTGGAGCGGAAAAAAAGCCAATAATTATAAAACAATAAACCCTGTCAATTGTCGAGGTTCATGTTTCTATTCTTTGTTGACTTTCTTTATCAGTTCGAAGTCGGGAGACTTCGAACAGCGGCGGGTGTCAAAACATCTATCAGGTATCTGAAATCTTATTCAACCAATTTCAGCATTTTACATCTTTCCACAATTAATTCCTCCAAACCATCAGGCTTTTTAACTATCTCCAATTTAGGAAGATTATGCAATTGCAATTTTTTAAGTTTTTGATTTTCTGTCAAAAATAAATTGACTAAGTTTCCATTGTAGATTTGAAGTTCGATGAGATTTGGGAACAGCTTTAAAATATTATTTGATTTGCTGCTTTCATACCATAAAATCATTTTTTTAACATCTATAAATGACTCAAGAATCTTTCCTTTAAAGGTTTTAACAGATAGAAATGTTATTTCATCAAGTCCTATAAAATTTCGCTCTAACAAATTTACCTTCACTTTATCTCCGATGATTAAATGTCTAGTGTTAATTTCTACTCCCTCCAAATCTAAAGTCGAATTATGGATTGATACAATTTGAAATGAATATATCGAGAATATACTTTTAAAATATTCAAAATCAAAAGAATTAAAATAGTTTAAAGAAATTGTTTGAAAATCAAATTTAGATAAATCATGAATTTCAGCTTTTATGTATGTTGATTTAGGAAAAATGCCTAAATCCATCTTTTTTTGAATTTCTTCAAAATTGTTAGTCACTAACAGTGCTTTTTTGTTGACGTTGAAATATATGTAAAAGTCCATCTTGTAAAGTATAGTTTTTTCCTGGTGATTGTATTATATTGTAATTTACTGGGTTTGCGTAACCCTCTGGATAATCCTCTGTGGCTTCAGTTTGCATTCTTCGGTATTCATCTTTAAATGCTTGTCTTGATGACTCTGCAGGATTCCAATCAAATTTCTTAACGGTTACATTAAATAATATCATTTTTTTTGTAATTTCTTCAATATCATTTTCATTATAGATTATAACTTGGAGAGTACTATTACCAGATTCCATCACAATGTCATCAAAAAATAATTCTCCATCTTCTTCTTCAACACTAATTATATAATCGTAAGCAACATTAGGTATAAAAAAAGGAATATTTTTAATTCTATAATCATTTTCTTCTTTTGATGTCCAAACGCTCTCAACAGATAATTTCCCTTCTAAATCATAGTAATCAAACTTTATCTTATCTTTTATTTCTTCTTTCATTATCTTTTATCTAAATTACAACCTCTACACAATACTTGTCCATTATCTGGAGTTCCTCTTCCACCATCTCTTTTTCTTTTAACATGATCAACGTTCGTTTCGCTTTTAGCTGGGGTTACACCTTTTTTAGATTGTGTTGCTTCAGTTGTAGCATTATTACACCCCCCTGTTAAACTTTGCCATGAGAAAAGCGAAAGTAAAAGTTAAAATTATATACAAAACCACACACATTCCTCCTGTCTTATCTTTTTCAAAGTTTTGTTCTAAAAATCTTTCTTTTTTAACTATAAAAAAATAGTTAAATGCCCATAAACAAATTAATGATGTAATTAAATATTTTATATCTGGTATAAAAGTTACTATATCGTAGAAATTTAAAAATAGAAAAATAGTTATAAGGTTAACAGCAAGTAGAACTGTGGAAACAAATGATGCAGATAGAGTAAAATTTGCATTTTCATTTTTTTCGTAAAACTTATAAATTCTGAACAATAAGTAATAATAAGTTTTCATAATTAATTTTTTGGTTTTTCAAATAATGTTTCACTCGCTCCACGAAGTCTTTCAATTATAAACGGCGCTGGAACATTTTTTTTCGATTTAAGACAATATAAATAAAAAAAGAACCTGAAGGCTGTTTAATTTTTTATGCGATATTAATAAATTATTGATAATCTGTAAATGTGTGATGCAATAATTAACCATCAACACAACTAATACATTACCCTATTTCAACATATTATAAATTTAAATTCTCCTATCACTAACTCTGAAACATTACCTATTGCTAACATGTTCTAATATGATAACTTAAACTAATCTTTAATATACCAATTCTTCTTATAATGCTTAAATACACTATAATTCTTTTTGATATTTTCTTCATCTGACTTCGTTTTTAATCTCAATAAATAAGGATTCATATCAACAAAAAAAGGGTTTATGGATACAGAATTATCGTTATTAACACTTAAATAAGGAAAATTATAAATTTTATATTTATTAATAATTTCTTTTATCTTAATATCTGTTAACGCTTGAAAGATTATTGAATTTTTATCATTCCCAACTTTAATTTGGGAAATTTTATTTGAAAAATTATCTACATAAACAAAATACAATACAGAGTCTATATTAGTTTCAGAGTCACTTATCATGTAAATGGTTTCACTGAAGTTTTTCTGCCGTATAATTATTCTATAATCTTTAAAAAAGCTAAAATCTTCAAATTCATACTTTGAAATAAAATTATCTATGTCGTTTTCGTCAACTTTATTATTTATACAACTACTAAAAAATATTAAAATCAGACAAAAATTAATTATTTTTTTATACATATCATTATTTTTTTACAAAAAATTTAAAACCCGCTCCCCGAAGTCTTCAATTATAAACCGCGCTGCGCAAATGTCTCCGCCTTTGCGCTTTTACAGAATCTTCATCAAAGAACAAAAAAAATGCGCAAAGTCAGAAACATTTGCGCAGCTTTTATAAGAAATACTTCGGAGAACGGGGGAAAATGTGAATGCAACTGTTTTCCACTTTAGAAAAAGTATGTAATAAATTGCAAGTAGATTATTTCTAAATATTTAAATTTTAAAAGTCTAATAAAAACCCAATTCACACACATTCAAAACATTACAAAACCCAATCTAAAATTGTGAATATCTATTTTGAGAATTCAGCCTTTATTTTCCTGTAAAATCTATCTTTGGCATCCTTAAAAATAATAGAGATGAGCGCAACTTGGTACGAATGCAAAGTAAAATATAGAAAGACTGATGAAACTGGAGGACAAAAAGTTTTAACCGAACCTTATTTGGTTGATGCTTTATCGTATACCGAAGCAGAAAAAAGAATAAACGAAGAAATGGCGGCTTATATAAGTGAAGAATTTAAAATCACAAATATAAAAGTAGCCAATTATGCTGAGATTCATCCTTTTGAAAATGCAGATCGTTGGTTTAAATCAAAGGTTTCATTATTGGCTTATGATGAGGAAAGCGGTAAAGAAAGGAAATCGAATATGTACATGTTAGTGCAGGCAAATGACGTAAGAGAAGCTTATGACAATACGCTTCATGTTATGCAAAGCACGATGGGAGAATATTCGATCCCGGCTGTTTCTGAGTCTCCAATTATGGATGTTTTCCCGTATTTTAGTGGTGAAGAAGGCGAAACAGAACAACTGGAAAGATTCAATGCCCTAAAAGCTTCGAAACCTGTAGAAGTAGAAAAAATCGATCACATGGAATTTGAAGAGGCATTAGAGGAATAATTTCCCTTAAAAACAATTCAATTTACTATTGAAATTTTAATACAATTAGCTTCAGAGAAATCTGGAGCTTTTTTGGTTTGTACTATTTCGCAATGTTTACTTTGACACTTAATTCAAAATAAATTATATATTAGCTCAACCATTAACAACCTACAAACCAAATATTCATGAGCAAAAAAACCATCATATTACTCGGGTTTATTATTTTAAAATTTGTTTTGCAATACCTATTAATAATTCCTGAATATGATTTGCAGCGCGATGAATATCTGCATCTCGATCAGGCGCATCATCTGGCTTGGGGATATTTATCCGTACCGCCAGTAACTTCCTGGATTTCTTATATTATATTTTTACTTGGTAATTCGGTTTTTTGGATCAGGTTCTTCCCTGCCCTTTTTGGCGCTTTGACACTTTTAATAGTCTGGAAAACTATTGAAGTTCTAAAAGGAAATTTATATGCTTTGATTTTAGGGGCAACCTGCATTTCATTTTCGTCGTTATTACGAATCAATATGCTGTATCAGCCAAATTCACTGGATGTTTTGTGCTGGACAGGATTTTATTATGTAATCATTCAATACATTTCGACCCAAAAACCCAAATGGTTTTTTATTGGCGCAATTGTATTTGCTTTTGGTTTCCTGAACAAATACAATATTCTGTTTTTACTTATTGGTCTCTTGCCCGCACTTTTACTTTCTGGTCAAAGAAAAATTTTAGTCGAGAAAAAACTTTATATCGCATTAATTTTAGGATTGCTTTTAATAATGCCAAATATTCTATGGCAATTCAACAATCATTTTCCTATTGTGCATCATATGAAGGTATTGTCAGAAACACAATTGGTAAATGTAGATCGCGCCGGTTTTTTGAAAGAACAAATCTTGTTTTTTATCGGTTCACTATTTGTTATACTTTCGGCTTTGTATGCCTTATTGTTTTACAAACCTTTCGAAAAATACAAACTCTTTTTTGCTTCTCTTATTTTTACCCTTGTCGTTTTTATGTATTTCAAAGCCAAAGCCTATTATGCGATTGGATTATATCCAGTATATATTGCGTTTGGCGCCGCTTATCTTTCTCAAGTATTGCAAACAGGCTGGAAACAGTATTTAAAACCAGTTTTTATTATTATTCCGCTATTATTTTTTATTCCAATGTACAATCTGGCTTTCCCAAATAAAAGTCCGGAATATATTGTAAAAAATCCGGAGAAGTATAAAAAACTGGGAATGTTGCGTTGGGAAGACGGAAAAGATCATGATTTGCCTCAGGATTTTGCCGATATGTTGGGATGGAAAGAACTTGCTAGAAAAACCGATTCTGTTTATACTTTGATCCCAAACAAAAAAGAAACACTCGTACTTTGTGATAATTACGGACAAGCCGGAGCCATAAATTATTATTCTAAAAAAGGAATAAAAGCAGTTTCATTTAATGCCGACTATGTTAACTGGTTTAATCTTGACATTCGATACAAAAACCTCATCAGAATAAAAACCTATGAAGAAAACAATCCTGAATTTCAAGAAACCGGACCATTCTTTCAATCGTCTAAAATTGCTGGCGAAATAACCAATAAATATGCACGAGAATATAAAACTACTATTTATGTTTTTACTAATGCAAAAATCAATATTAATAAAAGAATCGAAGACGAGATTAAAGAAGAGAAAAATTATAATAAAGAATAATTAAATAAAATCTAAGTCAGATTTCCACTTCAACCAAGCTTGCAATCTATTGAAACCTGAATCAATTAATAATGATAGACTTTACGAATATTGAATATTTAGAAAACGGAAATCAAAAACAGATTCAGGCTTTTGAAGTTTTAACTCAAAATAAGATCCTATTAAATCTAGCAGAATTTGATCCAATCTTGGTGGGAACAATACCAATAAATATTGATATCGAAAACAGTGATCTTGACATTATTTGTTACTGGAAAAACAAAACCGATTTTATAGAAAAGCTAAATTCCCTTTTTGGAAAAGAAAATAAATTCACAATTACAGAAACATTAATCGATAATAAAGAATCTATTATTGTAAATTTTAAAATTGATGGTTTTGAAATTGAAATCTTTGGACAAAATATCCCAACCAAAAACCAAAACGGATACAAACACATGCTTATTGAATATAAAATTCTACAATCTAAAGGAGAATTTTTTAGATTAGAAATCATAAAACTCAAACAAAACGGCTATAAAACCGAACCTGCTTTTGCTTTTTTATTAGGTCTAAAAGGAAATCCTTATCTGGAATTATTAGAATATAAAATATAAGCTCTAAATTCTACATATTTAAAAACCTGTATTTTAGACATTTACCAGAAAAAAGCTTGATTTTAAAAATAATTCATAAATTTCTTTGCAAAACCGTATTTACTGCTTATCTTTGCACCCGAAACATCGCGGGATAGAGCAGTAGGCAGCTCGTCGGGCTCATAACCCGAAGGTCACAGGTTCGAGTCCTGTTCCCGCTACTAAGACAAAGCTTCAGAGAAATCTGGAGCTTTTTTTGTTTAAATCTATTTGTAAACATCTCTTTGGATTCACGAGCGGGACGCTCGCGCCAGCTGGGATTAAGTCTTAGACATTCGAACAGCTTTTGATAAGGACATTTCTTAAAGCGTAGTAGTATTTATAAGTCAACGCTATAATATAGATCTATAATAGAGTTATCTAAAGTGTCAATATAAAATCCAGAATTCATATTATAATAATCATAAATTATATATGACCCTTCTAACCTGTCATCACTATTATAATGAAAACCTACACTTTCTACCCTTAATCCATCATACCATTCATCATCAGCATTACCATAGTCTAAGCGACCAATACGACTCAAAATATCTTTATAATTATCATTATAATAATCAATTAATTCTTTATGGAAATTATTTATCCAAGAAAAATGTGAGTTTATTTTTCCAATTATATTAATAATGCTACTTTCCTTTTCTGCACTAAATTCTACCTAACTATGTAACACTTTTTTATTTAACAATACTATATCATTAAAACTTGGTTTTATATTTATTCTAATGAAATATTTATCCTCATTAAATACAAAGTCACTTCTTAATAATGGTTGTAACGTTTTTCTTTTTTTAGCCATCCTTAAATCTCTAAATTCAACTAATTCAAAACATCTCAATTCAAATAAGTCTTCAACCTTATTTAACAGTTGTTGCCATTTATCTAAATAATCTAATTGGTTTGAAGATTTATAGGATTTAACAAATTTTCTACATTTCCATTTCAAACCTAATTCACAATAAATCCGAGCTAGTAAATAACTTTTATCTTCATTTTTATTAGATTCTTCAAGTTCATACATAATATCAAAGAGAGACTCGGCACTCTTTGTGGCTGTGTATAGATTTCCTTTCTGAGCTTTTCGAAAATCTTCTATTGCTGTATTATACCTCTCGTATATATTCATAAAATCCCTCCAACTTATTTATATGTGTGAAAACCATTCAAGTTTTATTATATATACCTAACAAATTTCACATATAATTTATTTTCTAATATATAATTTTCTACTACAAACTATCAAAATGACTTTCAATTTGATTGATCCTCTTTAGTTTTTATATGAGTAGCTATTCAAACAAAAAGAAGAAAAAAATGCGCAAATATCACAGAGACATTTGCGCATTTTTTAGTTGAATATTTCGATTAGCAAAATTACCAAATTGTTATTCTGTCTTTCTTCGGTAAAAACATTTTATCTCCAGGTTGTACATTAAATGCTTCGTAAAAAGGTGTTGTATTCATTAGAGGACCATTAACACGCCAGTTTGGTGGAGAATGCGGATTATTGTTAATCCACAAACGCAGGAACTCGTCTTTCATTTTTACTCTCCATATTTTGGCTATAGAAATAAAGAAGCGTTGATCCGGAGTAAAACCGTCGATTTTTGTGTTCCCTTTTCCTTGTTCGGTCATTTTAAAAGCATCGTACGCAACTGCTATTCCGGCAATATCTGCTGTATTTTCACCAACTGTCATTGCTCCATTAATATGCAGATTGTCTAAAACGGTATAGGTACTGTACAAATTGATAACCTGTTGTATTCTTGATTTAAACTGTGCATAATCCTCTTTTGTCCACCAGTTTTTCAGGTTACCATCCTTGTCATATTGAGCACCCTGATCGTCAAAAGTATGGGTTATTTCGTGACCTATAACCATCCCGATACCTCCGTAATTAAGTGCATCATCTGCATTATTATCAAAATATGGAGGCTGTAAAATACCTGCAGGAAAAACAATTTCATTTGCTGTAGGGTTATTATATGCCGTAACTGTTGGAGTTGTAGTATACCATTCTGATCTATCGACTGGTTTGTCTAATTTTGCCAATTGAAATTGATATGCAGCCGTAGAAGCCGAAACCATATTCTCAAAATACGTATTTCTGGCTATATTTACTTTGCTATAATCTCTCCATTTATCCGGATATCCTATTTTCTTGGTCATGGCGAACAATTTTTCTTTGGCCTTTTGTTTCGTTGCCGGACTCATCCATTCCAGTTTATCAATTCTTTTTCCGTACGCTTTTTGCAGGTTATTCACCAGAACTAACATGCGTTTTTTGGCATCTTCCGAAAAATATTTCTTTACATACAATTCACCCAAAGCTTCGCCTAAGAAAGTATCAACGACATTAGCCATTTTTTCGCCACGTGATTTTTGAACAGCCTGACCAGAAAGCACTTTGGTATACTCAAATAAAGCATCTACAAAAGGTTTACTTAAATCATCTGCATATGTTTCTATAGAATTTGCTTTTAGATAAATTTTCCAATTATTAATCGGGATGGTTTTTAAAAGCTTATTTAGGGCATCATAATAAGCAGGTTGACCTACATTAATAGAATCAGTTTTAGCACCTAAATTATTTAAAAAAGCAGACCAGTTTATATTGGGATGTCTTTTTGCAAGATCTGTCACAGCCGTTTTATTGTAATTTGCCTGCACATCTCTAAGTTCAACTTTTGTTTTATGTGCCTTGGCAAGTTGTTTGTCGATATCATAAACCAAATTAGCATTTTTTTCAGCTTCCTGGGCATTGCTGCCGGTTTGTTGAAATAATGCAGTAAGGTATTTTTTATACGATTTCTGTATAGCAACAGTTGATGAATCTGATTTAAAATAATAGTCCCTGTCAGGCAAACCAATACCTGCCTGATAGATTTGGGCGATGTTCATACTGCTGTGTTTATCATCAGGTGACACTCCAAAAGCTATAATAGAAAAATTAGAAACTTTTACTTCACTACCTACAAAGTTCATTAACGACGGTAAATCGCTAATGGCATCAATTTTGGCAAGCAGGGGTTTAATAGGTGTATAACCGCGTTTGTCTATGGTTACAGTATCCATACCTGATGCATAAAAATCTCCTACCTTTTGTGCTATCGTTCCTTCTTGATTCTTACTTTTCGAAATACTGTCTAATATTCCCTGCAGGCGCATTCGTTGTGGAAAATTCATAAACATATAGGCACCAACTCCGGCTTGAGATGGAGGTATTGATACAGAATCATACCATTTGCCATTTACATATTTAAAAAAATCATTACCAGGTCGCAACGTGGAATCTATTCCAGTGATAGCAATATTTTTTTTTCCTTCATGTTTTGAGCACGCTGTAAAAGCTAAGAATGCAATGAAGAGCATTAATGAATTTTTCATAATCTAGACTGTTTTCTATTAAAAATGAACTTAAAAACGTTTAAAAGCAGATATCTTAAAGTGTATATGCCTGACATCGCTAATTTTAGCAGAACAATATACGAATTCAGTTTTTAATTCTAAAATTTTTACAGAATTACTACTTATAAAATCTTAAATGTAATAATCTGGAATAACGTTCTATGACTACGGTGCCTTTAAGACTAAATTATTACAAATTTTATCTTATTTTTATCACAAGAATAGAGTTGAAAAATAAAGTAAAACACTTCAAAAAGAACAAAATATAATTATAATTAACTGGGCAAACTGAAAAATACTATAACCTATAGCTAATGTATTATGAATACTAGAAATCTAATACCAATTTTTACAATATTATTTTTCTTGTGCTATAAAATTCAGGCGCAAGGCTTTGATAAGAATCCGAAGGATAGTTTAATGCTGTACAATAAAATGCTTTCGGAAAAACAGATGCATGAGGATCTTAAAACACTTCTTGCTATAAACAAAAAAGCAAACTCCGGCTTATACCAATATCGCTCTAAAAAACAAATAGACAGCATTTACGATACTACCATTAAAAGTATTAAAAAGCCTATGAGCATTACTGAGTTTTACAAAATTATGCTCCATCTGGCAGATTATGAAGGAAGTCTACATAATTATACCATTCCTGATCTCGACTTAATGAATTTTCTGAATCGCCAAAAATCATTTTTCCCTTATCCTCTTGTGTATATTAACGGACAAATTATTTTTGATGGTCAATCATCAGATATACCGCCAGGTTCAAGGATCAGAAGCATAAACGGAGTAAATGACGCACAATTGATGCGATCTTTTTATAAATATTATACAACAGATGGTTATAACACTACACAAAAATTATCAGCCAGTGTAAATAAATCGTTTGGGATAAACTATCTGCTGGAATATGGTCTTAATAATGAATTTGTTATAGAATACAATTCGCCAAAATCTGAATCTCTTGAAAAAAAGGTGCTTCCTGCAGTAACGCTTAACCAAAGAGAAACAAACCTTAAAAATAGATTTAGTGCTCCTGTTACTGATTTGATAGATTATAAAAAGCAAGCTCCTTACAGCTTTCGCATGCTTAATCCGGCTACAGGTTTATTAAATATAAGATGGTTTGGTATGGCATACGGATCAGACGATCCTAAGTTTGAAATCTATGTTAAGTTTTTGGATAGCGTTTTTACAGGACTGGACAAAAACAAGGTTTCTAATCTGATAATTGATGTTAGAAATAATCCCGGCGGCAGCGACCCTAACTTTGAACAGCCTGTAATGTACCTTACCGATAAATCATTTAAAGAAAACGAAAAAGCCACTATAATCTTCGACCCTAACTTGTTGCCTTTCGAGAACTATTTCTGGGGTGTTTCGACATCACAACGAATGGATAGTATTTCTAAAAAAATGGGAAAAGAATACCTAAAAGATGTCTATCCGGTTTTTAAAAACAATATAAGTGTACAAAACCCAAAATACAATCCGGTTTATCATCCTAAATCGCCCGCGTTTAAAGGCAAGGTTTATCTTTTGATTAATGAAAATGTGGCATCAGCTGCTTCACATTTTGCTTCTCTGGTAAAAGCGTATGTTCAAAATCTCACCATAGTTGGTGTAGAAACGGTTGGGGGCTATTATCGTCATAACGGACATTCACCACTGGTATATGAACTTCCTAATTCGAAGATAAAAACACAATTCTCGATTGTAAACCTGGTACAGGATGCCCCAAAAAAGGATAATCAGCCAGAAGGTCATGGTATTATGCCTGACTATGAAGTATGGCCATCTCTGGATGATTTTTTACAACATAAGGATACACAAATGGAGTTTACGCTTAAACTTATAAAAACAAAATAATTTGTTTTTTTTACTTCATAAAACCAAGAGAAAGCTTCAGAGAAATCTGGAGCTTTATTTATTTGCATTTAATGAAACTCGTTGCTTAAATTCTTTTCCAGAGAACTGGTATATTCTTTCAAAAAGCAAATTACTTTTTTCATTTCAATACACAAAAAACTAGCATAACTGCGAGTTTTTGTTTTATAAATTGTCAACTCCCTTTAAGGCATGGAAAGAATTTCCGCACTATTGTTGTGTATATACAAGCTATCGGGTATAAAAAAACTTCGCAAACTTTTTATATATTTCTTTTTTTATACTATCGTGACTATGAAAACACTCGCATTACATTTTTTACTGGTTACCATTCATTCTTCAATCCTTTTCAATAATCAAAAAAAATTAGTCAAGCCTAATTAATTGTCCTCAGTATAATGATTGTTAATTTCATTTATTACCGTATAAACCTGATTAATACTATTCTCATTGTATCTTCTTGCCCAAAAACTATAAAACCAAACAATATCTCCATCCGCAAATTGTTTCCCAGAAATTAATCTTATTTCCTCAAGATTTAGTAAAAATTCATGTGACGTGAAAGGTTCTATTTTTGAATAAAAATTTTTTGCATCATCATCTCGACCATTTTGAAATTTCATTATTTTATATATTTCTTCTAGTCTTTCTTTATAATCTGGACTTGAGTATATATCGTTATAACTTATTAATAACCCCATAACAACTTTATCAAAGTCAAATGTTTTATAAGTACGACGAGTTATTAAACTATAAAATAAACTATGATGTTTCTCAAAAATATCAATAATTAAATCTGGATCTTTTTTAAGATTATTAACAAAATTTACAGAGAAAGATTTATTAAATCCTTTATAGCTCTCAAGATATGATTTTATATAGTATCTTTTCTCATCAAAATTTTCACCTTGTTCAAGGTAATCTAGTCCATCTTTAATCTCTTTAACTATACTTTGCTCTTCATTTAAAGTATCTTCCTCATATCTAGTAACTTCTTCATAAGCAATAGCTGTGGGAGATTCAATTGAGTTCTCATTTTGATTACTCAAATTATTTTTTTTGTTTTCTTTATTTGTTTCAAAAAGTTTAATTATTAGGTCTTTTTTGTAAATCGAAATTCCAATAATTAAAACAATTATTACAATCATTATATTTCTACCTTTCATAAATTTTAATTTGCAATAATTAAATAAATTTTCACCTTTCTTAAATTAGCCCCCTTATTTTAAAGTATGTTTTCTTCTTTAAGTCTAATATTCGTTTTCAGGAAAAAGTTTAGTTTTTTACCCATCATTTTCATCAATAATTTTATAATAATACTCTTAATATTTTTCATGTAGTCGATTATAATCCGGTAAATTATGGAAGTTATTACGTTCTATTTCTTTTTCTATAGATTCGTCTAAATCGAATAACGCTATTCGTTGCATAAAAAGCTTTGATTATTCTATGAGAAACTATTCTTTACATTCTATGGAATTTATATCTCTAAAATACAACAACTTACACTTAATCACAGAGGTATCTTTTAGTCCACCTTGATCCTTTCCTATTTGTTCTACGGAATATATAAGTTTGTTAATCTTAGAATTTTTAAATGCATAATAGATAATTGTCCAATCAGGCATTAATTGTTTTTTGTTATATGGCATATTATGAGTTAAAAACAGATTTTCTAAAAACCAAACTTTGTACAACGCTTTTTTATCCAGTTTTGTTTGTAGTATATATTCTGAAATTTTTTGCTTGCTTCTTTCACCATTAATATCTAATTCAATCTCCTTAATGTTATTATTTGATATGAATTCTACATCTAAATTATAATTCCCGTCTGTTGTGATATTTTTATAGTAATCTAATTCGGAGAAAAAATAGTCTTTGTTTTTTGAAATTATTTTTTCAGTATTTAATGTCTCCGGGTTTAAGCAAATAGTAAGACTGACTTTTGATTCGTTTGAATATATGCTTTCATCAAACACTTTCTCGACAGTATACGAATATCTTTTTTCATCAAATTGCTGAATTAAATTATATTTCTCATCGTTCATATCTGTATGACATTGATATTTCAATTCATGTGTTTGGGAAAATATTTTTGTTGCTATGCATAAAAAAAAGATTAGTTTCTTCATGTTCTATATTTTATTTTTTTTTAAGATTATTAGATTAGATACGCATTTTCACCCTCCATTCTCGTCAGCTAGTGCATTTTGATATTCCTTTGATTTTTCATAAAGATTCTTGTAATCCGGTAAATTGTAGTAATTATTTCTAATTATTTCTTTTTTAACAGAATCGTCAATGTCGCGCATCCAAATTCGTTGCATAAAATAACTTTTGTCGTTATAATTTTTATCATATCGATATTGCTCACCAAAATAAACAAGATGAGCCAATAATTTTGATCTATCTTGTAATGAAAGTTCGTTCCTTTTATCTTTATCTTCAAGCAAATACATTACATACAATTTTAATGTCTCAAAATAATTAGCATCTCCTGGTTTTATAATTTCTTTTAAAACAGGGAAAATTTCTAAATTTAATTTTGCCGTTCCATCGCAATTTTTATTCCAAAATATCTTATCTAATTCATTTGAATTATTGCTGTCAAATTTTGTATTTTCTACTACCCATTTTAATAATTCTTTATCGTCATAATAACCAAAATTTGTCACCAACTTCTCCATAAAACTTTGATCATTTAACAGTAACCATTTAAAATAGGCACGGCTATCGTTAAACAAATACATGTTGCGGGCAACAATAGTTTGGATATTTTTTTTACGTTGATCTTTCAAATTAGGAATATCTTTCCAGTGAGGAATTTCAATTTCTAAATTATCTATACTTGATTTTCTTATTATTTTAGTATTTTCAATATTATTTAATTTAGAGTATTGTTTTTGGTAATCAATTAGTTCAGGTATATAATAAAATTTCAGAATTATTTTTCTCTGTTTTTCTATAAATATCCCGTCATAATCTATTTCATTATTATTATACATGACAAAATCTCTATCACATTTATCGAAAAAATTAACGTGTAAAAAAATTGATTTGGATTTAGGATCTATAATTCTTCCAAAAACATTTTTAACCTTTTTTATAAAATCATCTTTATCTAGCGCTTTAAAACCATTTAATTTCAATACTTCATCGGCTATTTGCAATGTAGCTTCTAATTCGTCTATTCCGAATTGAATTTTAGGTAATCCTGCACCAGCTTCATCAATAGTTTGGGTAGTTCCTTGTTTAAGTTGCTTGGCTAAAACTGTTTCTATAATAGTATCATTTATGTTATCGTCACTTTCAATGTTACTACTACAATCTTTTTTCACCTCTTTTTTTGTTCCTTGAGCATAACAAACTACATAGAAATTAATAACTAGAATAATTAAAATTTTATTAAAATATTTCATTTGAGTAATAACCTTTTTTTGATTTTTAAGGTTTATATAAAACCTTCAGCTTTATTCTGTTTTAAAAGATTCTTGTTACCCTCCATATTCAGTAACAAGTTGATCTTGATATTCCTCTGATTTTTCATAAAGGTTTTTATAAGAATATTTATAACTAATTTTAATTACATCAATTCCTGAACAAGTTCATCTTGATATACTGAAGATTTGATGTATAATTGTTTGTAATTGGGTAAACCGTAGAAATTATTTTTTTCAATTTCTTTTTTTAGACTATGACCTAAATCTAATTGTTCTATACGTTGCATAAAAAAACTTTGATCTTTATATTTTTCGTCATAACGATATTGTTCACCAAAATAAACCAGATGCGCCAAAAGATTTGCTCGGTCGTTATTTGAAAGTTCATTTTTTTTATCATTATCGATTATAAGATAGTTGACATACTCTTTTAAAGCTTCAAAATATTTATTGTCTTTAGGTGTAATTATTTCTTTTAAGGCGGCATATATTTCGGTATTTAATTTTATAGTACCGTCACATCTTTTGCTCCAAAATATTTCATCCAATTCTTCTGGCTTTCTACTATCAAACGTTGTATTCTCTATTACCCATTTCAACAATTCTTTATCTTCATAATAACCAAAACTAGTAACCAAGCTTTGCATGAAATATTCATCGTTTAATATTAGCCATTTAAGATGAGCTCGACTATCGTTAAATAAATACATGTTGCGAGCAACAAGTGTTTGAATGTTTTTTTTGCGTTGATCTTTCAAATTAGGAATGTCTTTCCATCTAGTAATATCCATTTTCCCTTCCATTGTTTCAATTGTAAATGGTTTTTCTTCATATTTTGATAATTCAGGATATAAATTAACATAATCAATTATTTGAGGCAGAGGGTGAAAATATGTTATGAATTTATTTATTTTTGAAATATAAATATTTTGATATTCTGCAGAACGTGGATAAAAAAGAAGGCTTTTATCACAAATATTATCTTTGTAAGTATCAATTTTTAAATATTTATTTTCCGAATTGTTATCAATTATTCTATTAAATATTTTTTTTATTTTTTCATTGAATTTTATAGTTTCAATTGCTTTAAACCCATTACTTTTCAGTATACTGTCTTCAATAATAACAAGAGCGTTTAAGTCTTTTTCCCCATAATTTTCATAACTACTATATTCTTCTGACGCTCCTGATTTAACCTGCTCAATTAATATGTTTAGAAAACTCTCATTTTTTATTGCTGTTTCGTTTTTTACAGCGCCAATTTGATTGATTTTTGAATCATTCTTTTTTTTACAACTGATACAACCTAAAATTATAAGACCTAATATTATATTTCTTATTTTCATTAATTTGACATTTTTAATGACATACTACTAACCTCCATTTTCATCAGTTAGTTTGTCCTGATATTCTTCGGATTTTTTATATAAATTCTTGTAATTAGGCAAATTGTAGAAATTATTATTTTTGATTTCTTTTTTTAAAGATCCATCTAAATCAAATAGTTCTATTCGTTGCATAAAAAAGCTTTGATCATTATAATTTTGATCATAGCGATATTGCTCGCCAAAATAAACAAGATGAGCCAAAAGTTTTGCCCGATCTTGTAGCGGAAGTTCCTTTCTTATTTCTTTGTTGGTTAAAAGATACATGACGTATTCTTTTAAAGGCTCAAAATAATCAATATCATTAGGCTTAATAATATCTTTTAAAACAGGGAAAATTTCTAAATTTAGCTTTACTGTTCCATCGCATTTTTTATTCCAAAAAAGTTTATCTAAATCTTGTGAATTTTTTTTAATAAATCTAACATTATCCTTAACTACCCATTTCAACAATTCCTTATCATCATAATAACCAAAATTTGTTACCAACTTCTCCATAAAATCTTCATCATTTAAGAGTAACCATTTAAAATAGGCACGGTTATCATTGAATAAATACATGTTGCGGGCAACTAGAGTTTGGATGTTATTTTTACGTTCTAGTTCAAGGTCTGGAATATCTTTCCAATGAGGGATTTCAATTTGTTGTCCTAAGTCTGGTTCATTCCTATATATTTTCTGATCTTCAACATGTTTTAAATCAGGATATTCTTTTTTATAGTCTATTATTTCAGGAATAGCATATAAATCAGTAATAAAACAATCGTTTTTAATTATAAAAGTATTCTGATAAATATTTAAACGACTAAAGACAAGGTCTTTATTACATTTTTCAAAAAAATCTACAGATAAAAATTTACTATTAGAGTTATTAGCTATAATTCTACCAAATATTTTTTTTATCTTTTCATTAAATTCATTAATTGGGATATTTTTATAACCATGACTTTTTAATATATCTGAAATGCGTTTTAAGGATGCTAATAAATCTTTTTCTGAATATTCGTAAGATTCAAATTCATCACCACCATTATATCTTCCTCCTTTTAGCTGTTGTATTAATATCTCTTTTTCCATATTGTTATCACTTTCAATCTTAATAGTACTATCTTTTTTCACCTGTTTTTTTGTTCCTTGAGCACAACTAATTACATAGAAATTAATAACTAGAACAATTAAAATTTTATTAAAATATTTCATTTTTATGATTTATATGTTATTTAATATTTTGAAAAATGTTTATAAATTACTTAGTATGTTTTTATCTATCTGATTTGCTAGTATCTTTTCCTACCTCTTTTTCACTTGGTTCGACAAGTGGTTCACTTAAAGGAATTTTGACTACTCCAATTGGATGAAAATATTTAACATTTGATGCTTTTTTTCTTAAAACTACATTCACGTATAATCCTTCATCTTCACCAGGTTTTGACTGATTACCACCTAATTGAGCATAGGCATCGTTTTTAATTCCTATTACAATTGAAACATGCCCCTGAGAACCTGATTTATAAAATGTACCATTATCTGCCCTTACCATAAATGATCCATAAAATGGAGTTGTAACTTCCTCATAATCGGAATAAGAAAAAGAAACTGCATTTAAAGCATTTTTTCTTGGTATTTCAGGATTGCCTATTTTCAAACAATAATTAACAAAAGCCGCACACCAAGATGTATCATCAGTATAAATTAATTTTCCATTCTTATCTACATACCCAATTTCAGTGAAGTACTTCTCTACTTCTGGATTACTTCCTTTTCCTGATATTTCTTTAGTTCCTATTTGACTAATCGCTACGTTAACATAGTTTAAAGTCGGATCTTTTAAAATAAGAGGAACGACAAACTTATTTTCACAAACGCTTTTATCATACTTGAACCAAGTTTTTATTTTTTGTAAATTTTCTTTTCTTCTATCTAAATGTAGTGTGGCTGGATAATCGCTTGTACTTGTAGGTGCGTATCCCTGAAGTAAACGACAAATCAAAAAGAAATAGTCTTCTTCGTTTTCTTTCATCATCAAGGCGATATCATTTAAATTCTTTGACAATCCTTTAGCAAATTTATTTCTTTTCCACTCAAAAGCTTTCATTTTTGCTTCATATTCAGCCTGATCTTTATCTTTATTGTTTTTTGCCCTTGGTTCCCATTTAAGTGCTTTAATATGATTCCAAACAAAGCCTCCGCTATCTACTGATAAAAATAATTTTTGAGAGACTAAATTTGGATTTTCAATAATGTTATATGCATTCCCTATTTTGTTCTGATAATCTGAATAGATTACAGGATTCCTTCCGTCTCCTGTTAACTGTAAAATCCCTCTTCCTTTATAAAAATATTGGCTTGAATTTGTATCTCCTTCGATTTCCCCAGTGGTTTGAAAGAATCCAGTTTCAACACTTGTCATTGCTAAAAATGCAATTTTCTGAATACATTCATTAATGTTGTATTTACGAAACATTGCATTAAGCTGGAACGTTAATGATTTATAACTTTTGTCATCTATGTTGCAATTTTCGCCACCCCAAATAGTCTCTCTGCCATTTATTGTTTTTACCAAAGCTCGTAAGTCTTCTTCAGTTAAGTCTTTATTACAATAACAGCTTTTCCCTTTTACAAGCTCTGCCATTTCTGAATCTATCACTACAGGAACAGTACAATTATCTATAGCTTCCTCAGTTAAAATGCTTTTTTCTACTATTAAAGCTGTGTTTTTAAAACAGATGAGTTGTTTTCTCAAGGCTATTTTTTCTTCTTTGGTAAAAGAAGTTTTGTCTTGCTTGGTGGCTTTTATACCTATAGTTTTCATGTCAGGACTTCGTACGAAACTTGCGTTTGTATGAGACATCACGGCCAGTTGATCACCTTCAAAAATATAAACTTCTTTTTTGTCGTCGTTTGGGTCTTTTACTTTTCGGCTTACTTGCACACTAAAACGTACAGGGTTTACTTCTGCATCTGTCAGGTATTTTTCTTCGGCTGTAAAAGGGAGTTCTAATAACCCGTCAATGCCCACTTTCTTTTTATATTCCTGTATGCTTTGCAATGCTGTTATGATTCCGTTTTTTTCCTCCATACAGTCAGAATGTACCAGGTTCATAACATCAACTCTTAGTTCTTCTTCCTGCATATTTACAGTATGCACCCATATTTTGTGGGTTTTAGCCTGATGTGTAAGGGTTTGCTGTACGCCTTTACCATCTTCTGTCGTAAAAAATATGGGGTTTATTTTTTTCTCGTTGGTTACTGCAAGTTCTTCGTTACTGTCTAGTACCTCTATAAATTTTGTTCCCACGACTGGTTTGCCGTTTTTTATAGCCATATCGCCTGACAAGGCGATTGCTCCTTGACTTCCAGTTGGCATTTCTACGGTAAAAATCAAACTTATATTTGGGTTTGGTACTTCGGTTGTTGCCGGTACCGCTTTTTTTATTTTATCTTTATACTTCTCGTCAGTAATGATTTTAAATGAGCCAATACCTTTGTCGTTAAGAGTTATCTTTTTTTCTTCGAGCATATAGGTCGCCGGTTCCAAATAAAAAGATTCCCTTGCTCCTCTTACCCAAACTTTTATGGTGATCGATTGATTCTCTAATCCTACAATTTCTACAAAGGCATGAGTTTCTTCTTTATATCCGGTTTCGGTACGTTTATAACCTGTTCCATATGACCATAGGGCACGTTTTAATTCTGGCGTAGCTACTTTTATTTTTGTTTTTACTCTTGTATCAAGGGTTTGTTCTCCCGTAAGATAGGCGGCTATTTCAAACTCTCCTTCGCTATTAAATGTAATTGTTCCGTCATGATTGTCTACTACACCATTTGGCAATTCTAAATTTATTTTTTCACCGCCAATCAGCGGCATAATTCGCGCTGCGGTTTCAATTTTTACTTTAGCGCCTTTGGGTATCGATTTTGGCAAAGTAACTTTGTCTATAGAGTTTCTTATTACCTCAAAGAAAAAACTGTCTGATGCATTAAATAAAGGTCGGTTGGTTGGCTTTCCGTATCCTTCTATAGCATATTTACCAAAGTAATTATTGCCTCCATGAGCATCATAATAGAGTATTTGGTTGATTGGCTTATTGATGCTTTTTTCTTTAGAAATGGCAGCGTTTTCAAAAGCTGTTAATCGTATGCCATCTTTTTGCAAATACCATTGCATTTTGGTATTATTAGTGGGTAAAAATTCAACATTAAACTTGCTAACTTCTACTTTTAGGCTCTCATTATATCGCAACAGTTGGTTGCAGGTTCCTTTTACGGTATTTACCCCTAAAGATTCTAAAACCTTTAAGGTTATTTTTATTGGGCTCGTATCATTGGGCGATGTGTAGGCCTCAACTTGATATTCATCAGGGTTTTTGAAGGTAAAAATACCTAGTGCCCCCGTTTTTGTCTCTACTTTAATTAGATTAGATTCACTGCTAATCTGGCTATTAAAAATTACTACATTCTTACAAGTTACTCTCCAACTGGCAATTGGAGACGTTTCATAAACCGGATTTAATGATGCTGGATTAAGTATTTTTTGTTTTTCTACTAATGAACTTGCTTTAAATTTTAAAGTTAAAGGAATCGGTGTGTTTTTTAACAGGGTGCTACCTGGTGTCGTAATTCCTTCGACATGGTCTTTTATATATTCAATAAGTATGGCACAATCTTTATATCCGGGACGGTTTGCATAAGCTTCAATTCGATACACACCTTCGTCCAGATCTTTAAAAAGCTTATCTAATGTAAATACAATGTTGGCTCCAATACCTACAAAAGTTTTCACTTTATCTTTTACTTCATCGCCTTTAAACAATGCCCAAGTTATTTTTGTTGGATCTCCTTTGTAGATTGCTTTTAATTGAAGTTTAGCTTCTGCAACTGGCATTGTCAAAGGCCAAATATTTGTATTTTTTGCTTTTTCTATAAAATAATATTTCCCTGTTGGTTTTTCTGCAACCGGAACAATAATGTTGATTTCAGACACCGAATCTTCTTTAGTAGGATCTGCGGTTTCCCACTGGGCAGAAGTATTTTCGACGGTAAAAGAATCTGCTTCTTTTACATCAATTGTGTTTACTGCTTTTTTTTGTCCGGTCGTTGCAAATTCAATATTACCGGGTGTACCATAGCCTGGGCAGGTGCCTTTAGATATATCGAGCAGTACTTTCATACTTTTATCAAAATCTACATTTTTATAAAAGTCTTTATATTTAATGTTGCATTTTGCTTTGCATGGCATTGGTTTTTTACTTTTATCCGGCAGGTAACAATCACCAAAACCCTCACCGTTATTAAAGCTTTCTGCTGTATCATCAAGGTTGGTAGCAATGGGCTGTTCCTGAGCAAAATACTTGTTTGCTTCTAATTTTTTAATCTGACTTTTAACGGCTAATGGCACTGCAGTAGCCTTGCTATTATTTTTAACAGAATTAGAGCAAAAGCATTTAGCCCCTTCTACTATTATTTCTCCTTTTGCCATATTATTTAGAATTAATTTCTCTCTTTATATTTAAAAATGTTTCTTCTTTATACTGAAATAAAGTATCTGTTTGAATTTCAAAAAGAGCACTTTTGTATTTTATCTTTTTATGTGACGCATCTAAAGCTGTAATTACTTCTAGGTTTGTTACATACTCCTTTTGATTGTCTTTATTGTTTGTGATAAAATTTATCATTTCGGTACATTTTTCATTTAAGACTTCCTGAGATTCAAAACACAATAATGATTCGCCGGCATCTGATATAACAAATTTTGTTTTTCCAACACATTCTAAATTTCCAATAGATTTTATATTCCAATCAATTGCTGTATTACTGGATTGCTCCTCATCTACTTCCGGATTAAAAAAAATCAAGTTCCAAAAAGGCTCTTTAAACTTATTTTTGGTAAACGTTTTTTCATCATATACATTTAGATTAAATCTTTCTAATATGTCTTGAGCATTTTTATTGCCGTCATATTCTTCCATTAGAATAGCAGTGTTTTCTTCCCATCTTTCAAGCCATTCTTTGTATTCTACCAGCTTAACAAATTTTCCCTGAGTTGTTGTCTGAATTTTAATTGGATAGGTAAGCTGTTCTAAATTTTCCAGAAAGGTTAGATACGTATTTTCATGACCCGGATTATTAATAACTTTTGTCTTGCTAATTTCGTATGTATTAAAAGTTGATTTTTTTTCTAAAGCAAGAAATTCAACATTAAAAGAAGTTTGAATTTCTTTTGCAATATCATTAACTATTGTGTTTATTTTATGTGTTATTTCAAAAGTCATTTCTTATGAGTTGTTTTCTTGAGTAAATATTTCTAATCGGGCAATAATCAAATCTTCATTCTAACCTAAATTATCCTTTTCATTTTTTAATGTTCTCTGTTTCATCATTCTGTTTTTGTTTTACTTGTATATAAGTTAAAAATATCTTTGGCTATAAAATCTAATATCACAATTAGCAATTGAACAAAAAAACATTTAAAAATTATTAACCCATAATATAATTTTTTCTAAAAAAAAGAAATGTCGCAATTATCGTTACCAGAATAAATATACCTACATCAACTAAATGACTAATAACAAAATACCCGAAATAAAGACTTAATAAATTGAAGAGATTATTTAAATTAAATAAAGCAGATTCTTCAAATAATGTTTCAATAGTAAATAGAAAATATCCAAAAACAATTGTCAATGCCACTAAAAGAAACATTTTCTTTATGCTTATCTTTAGATGCAATTTCAAATAAATTAGACAGATACAATAAAATACAGACACAAAAAAGATCGTAATAACATACCTAATTAAACAGGGAGTCAAAAAACTTGTAGCATATTCAAAATTTAGAATTTTATAATAATAAAATATTTTATTACTTTCTTCTAAATCATCAGCCAAACAATCTGTTACATGCAATTTGTCATAAAATAAGATTAGAGTTAAAAAATTAGACAATAACAATAAAAAAGAAAATTGAAAAACACTTCTTGTTTTTTTACTTACAAACGCTCTCATAGTTTAAATTTGAAATTAGGTTTATAAATATAAATTTTTGAGTATCTATAAAAATCTTCTCCCCTACCACTGTCTTTTCTATAATCTCTATATGATTCATTATTAATATATCTAAAATTTTCTCTTTGATTATAAATACCCCAAAGGCTGATCCCACTAAATCTTCATTCTAAACTAAATTATCCTTCTCATTTTTTATTGTTCTCTGTTTCATCCAAAACGATTTTATTATTTTTATATAGAACATAATTTGTACTTTGACTATCATGATATATCATTGCAAATAAATATTCATCCATATTATAAAATAAAGGATTATCCCAATCACGAATTCCTCCTTCTTCAAAATTTGATGTATTATTTCCTACAAAAGAAGAATATCTTACATTCGATGCAGGTGTGTAGAAACAACATCTATACTCTTCATACTTTTGAATTGTATCATTTTTTAAAGTTGTTTTATAGAAATCTTTAATTTTTAGCATCGCTTCCTCGATTGAATATGATTCATAGTCATACACTTCAAAGTACTCAACTTTAGATTTTGAACCTGTGATAATTTCTACGTTAGGTATTTCTTTTATTTCCATTTTATTTTTTCTATTTGAACACGAAATGATGAAAAACAAAAAAATAAAAACAATTATTTTCTTCATATTTATAGTTTTCTGTTATTTATGTGAATAACATAGTTTTTAGTTTTAAATGGTTATCATATTCTTAATACTTCTTTTTGTTTCTTTCTCCTAAATCAGTATGTTCTCGAATTAATAATGACTTGTTTTGATGTTCATAGATCTTTAGAAAATTTTCTTATACCGATTTGTTTTTAAAGGAAGTTTTGATTCAAATATTTTTTTCTTTATTACTTTTCCCTTCTTATCAACTTTCAAGCATACATAAATGTAACCATTACCAATTGTTGAATATGAAAAACTATTTATTTCGATTATTATACTTGTATAATTTAATTTCTTTGATGCTATAATCTTGGTCGGGATGACATTTGTAAAATCTTTGATGACAATATTTTTAACATCATAATTATTTATTTCTATTATTGGATTTTGCGAAAAATTTAATCTATCAGTTAACTTTTTTGTTATTGATTTTTTATTACATTCTGAAGTAATTACATTTTCAGTTTTTAGATAAAAATTGATTTCATTGTTATACATATTCTCATGAATATGATAAACACTTGTAGAATCATTAATTGGTATTCTACATGATTCTATTTTTTTTTGAATAAAGTCAGATGTATTATTCTGCGCAATTACCATGTTAAAAAAAAGACAGAAAAAAATTGTTGCTATTCTCATAAATTACCTGTTGAGCTATTTTTAAAACTAAATGAAGTTGATTTATAGATAATGGTTGTACCAAAATCTCCTTTGAACACAGAAACTGATTCAAATTTTGATTGATCAAGGATATTTGAGTTCGACCAATTTTTAAAAGCATTTTTTTTTATGATCAGGATGTATAAATAGCCATTCTTTCCAATTTTCATTAGTACAAATATCCGCTCCTTGCCAACCAATCTGTTACATGCAATCTATCATAAAGTAAGAGTAGAGTTAAAAAATTAGACAATAACAATAAAAAAGAAAACTGAAAAAACACTTCTTGTTTTTTTAGTTACAAACGTTCTCATGATTTAAATTTGAAATTAGTTTTATAAAAACATTCATAGTAAAAAGTTTAATTGTCAGAATTATTTCTTATCGAATCAACGTAAGTCCTATTATATTTTGATAATTCA
Source organism: Flavobacterium sp. Leaf82 (assembly GCF_001422725.1). Taxonomy (GTDB): domain Bacteria; phylum Bacteroidota; class Bacteroidia; order Flavobacteriales; family Flavobacteriaceae; genus Flavobacterium. The sequence continues at coordinate 30,088 of NZ_LMMA01000006.1, forward strand.
AAAGTTTTATTTTTAAATTTTATTGTTTTTTTATATTGTTTCCAACCCCAGGACTCAACATTTATGCTATCTACATAAAAGTCATTAGCCTTAAATGAAACATATGTTTTTGTATAAAAACCACTATTTCCTGTAAGATCTTTAAATATAATAAAGCCACTTTTATTAATTTTTATTTCTTCGTAATAAACCGGGGTATTACATTTTAAAACGTTTTTGTAAATTTTAAAAATTTTACTCTTCTTATTTATGGTTTTGCTTATCAAAAGTATAGGGAAATCAAATTCTGAATTCTTAGGAAAACAATCGTCTTTACTATTTTCATAATAAGGTTTTAAAACAGCAATTGTATCTATTGTTTTATTATCGTCAAAGTCAAGACTTAAGGGTTCATCCTGGTAATAGTTAGAAAATGTAATTCCATATCTATCTTTATAACCCTGAATTTGCTCTAAACAATTCTTCTCTACAGAAATGGTTGTAGGTATCTTAATAGTATCCTTTGGAATATCTTCACCGTTCTTACTACCAATTTTATTACAAGAAATAAAAACCAAAATAATTGTAATTATGCAAAATGGGAATTTCATAGTTTCTAAATTTTAAATGTTGTCCAGAATAACGTACCTGATTTAAAACCAGTTGATCTTAAACTCTCATGTACTGCTTTATTGTTTTGTGAAGCTTTTCTCGCTCCAGAAAAAACGCCTTTTTCATTTGAAATGACCCCATCTGTCACCTCTTTAAGTGTATATTCTTTTGTAGAGAAAATTGAGTTAATTATAGCATTTTTATTAATTTTAGCTCTATTAGAATCTATAGACCAAAAATTAACAGCTAAATCTAAATGTTCTTTTACAATATTAACACTTCTATATTGCTTAAATTTTGGATGAGATAATTCATCTTTTTTAGTAAAAAAATCTAATCCATCCCAAAAATATGAACTACTAGTAGGATCGTCATCCCCTTTTAAAACACTAATCATTGCAGCACGGGCAAAACAATGATTTTTACCATTTGAACTTGTAGGTATCTCTTTTGTTTTATCAGCTTTATCTACCGATGAATAACCTGTTTTAAATAATGCGTTAAATGTTTTTTCATCTCTGTCATACCTTTTGTTTTTCAATGCGTTATTTACAGTATGTGCAATCCATAAAGCCGTTTCTTTATTTCCCGTAAAAGAAGCTTCATGGTGGATTAAATATGAATTATTTGCGAATTTTTCATGAGTAATATTTACTTCATTTTCTTTCAATAGTTCTGTTCCATTATATGTTACAAAATCGTTGCCTTTTTTATCTTTTTGTGTAGATTTCCCATCACAAACATAAACGTCATTTACACTTCCCTCAAAATCAGGTTCGTTTATCTTGCCTTCAAAAGTTCCATCTTCATTATAAAAATGACCATTTATGTAGATTATTTTTTCTTCCTCTTCTTTTACTACATAATCCGCAAACTTTTTACCACCATCTTTTCCATAAAAAGTGTTCTCTTTTGGAGATTTAAAATTTAATGCTCCTTTAGACGCATCTTTTGTAATAGACTCCGCTTCTTTATAGGATTTCCCCGCTATGTTACGTATTATATTTCCGCCTTCTCCTGCCATATTACTGCATTTTTACCTGTTGACCGCTATAAATATTTACCTCTTTGGCACTTTCTACATTAATAGATTCTTTAGTACTTATATAAGAACCAATTTCCATATTTTCAGTAATACTTTTAGCTTTAGAATTTCTGCCTACCAGAGCATTCTCAATAATATTACTTGCCGTAAGATTGTAATCTTCACTTGCTATTTCTGTGATACTATCTCCGGCAATGACATTTATATCTTTTTTTGCGGTCGTCACAATATTTTGTCCTGCCGACATAATTATACTTTCTCCTGCACTAATCGTGATGTTTTTTGATGCCGTAACTTCAATATTGCCATTGCCATCCATAAACCACTTGTTGCCAGAAGGGTCTTTGACCAAAATACTCGAATCGCCTTCGTCAAAAGTTATGGTACTTCCTGTGCGGGTATAAATACTCTTGATGTTGTTTTTTATGCTACCGCCAGTACCTGTTCTACCGTTAAATAAACTACCAATTACAAATGGTCTGTTGGGATCGTTATAGCGAAAGCCCAGCATAACCTGATCGCCTACTTCGGGGATAAAAACCATACCGCGGTTGGTGCTCACCTCTCCACTAGTTCCTGCATCTGGTGTCATTACGCGTAACCAAGGTGTACGCTGTTGATTGGCAGCTTGCCATTGCATTTTTACACGTATTCTCCCTTGTCCTCTTGGGTCTTCGTTATCTATTACTTCAGCTTGTTGCATTTGAGCTACAGGAAAGGCGATGTTGGGTTCTGGCAACTTACGTATTTTAGCCGGAAGCGCTTTAAAACTATTTTCGTACTCGCCTATATCGCTTGCCTTATGAGTTATTTCAGTGATGATATAGATTCCTACTTCGTTAGTTTCATAATTGATTTTGTTAATATCTTGTCCACTCTTATATGCCGCTAATTTGTCTTTTACCTGCATGGCATCTATACTAATGCTCATACCTATTCGTAAACTTCTGTTTCGACTGGTTGCGGTTATAAAATTAGATTCTGCTGCCGCACTTTGCTGACGGCTTTGCAGTATAGTTTGCAAATACATATCGTCACCAGCGGCAATTCGACCATATTCTAACGATGATGTCGTATATAGTTTTTGCGAAGCAGCTATAGCATCAGTACCCAATCTAGGAAATCCCTCTATTTCGTTTCTGGTCTTAGCTTGGTATAGTTTACCTACGTCTTCGTTATAACTAAATGCCTCAAACTGAGTGGGAACTGCCTGAACAGAAATATTCAGGTTATAAAGATCTTTGTTATAAATTAATTTTGTATATTCTGTGGTGGTAATTGGTTTCCCAAAAAAAAGTTTTTCTCCATCATAATACAACCATTCGTTGTATTGTTTGGCTAAACGCTGTATAAACTGAAAATCAGTTTCGACGTATTGCGTTTGATATTCTAAAGTGTGACTAAACTCTGGTTTAATGTTGTTTTGTAGTTGTTCGCCTGCTGCTGTTTTTATCACTCCCTCAATGATATCCTGCAAATTGGTATCTTCCCAACAATTAAGTTTGAGTCCTGATTCAAGAAGTATGGTTTTAGAGAAACCCGAAATAATAATTTGACTTCCTACATGTCCTAATTCCTGGGCATATTGAATATTGGTTACTATTCCTAAAAAATTATTATTGTTTTCAAAGGCAATGTGCAAAACTCCTCCCAACCATTTTTGAGCACTTTGCATAGTGTATGCTCTTGGTTCTTCGATCACAGAATGCGGAACACTAATTTTAAAATGATGATGGTTATTAATGGTTTGGTGTAGCTCGATAGTGGTGAAATGCGAGATTTCTTTTCTATCAATACCAAATATTATTTTAGGAATGACCATAATATGTTTTGGTTATAAGTTTATTTTTTAAATTTTAACTTAAATAGATTATAGTCTAAAGCTCTTATTTCTAAAGTTCTTATACCAGATTCGATTTTAAGCTAAAAATATCATGTTCTGAAAATAGAAGTGATACTAATCAATGGTGTCAATAAATTGCATAATAAAAAACCAAGAAGCGGTAACATACCACTTCTTGGTTGTTAAAAGGGAAAAGTTAAACTCTTGCCCAATTGTTGTCTAATGTTGCATTACCCAATGTAATTTTCTCTGCTGAGAAAGTAATCTCAGTTACCATTGGAGTTTCTGCCAAAGCATCTAATTGCTCGCTGAAGAAAACAATAAAAGCATTCTCAAAAGAAAGTTCTTTCATTACTTGTTCAGAATCAGCTTTAAAAAACTTTATTTTTCCGCTTACCGGTTTGTGCTGACTGTTTACTGCCTGCTCAATAACAGTAGTATTATCTGTAGATTTTACTTTTAAGTTTAATCTACCTCCTTTAATTTCAGATGAAACTGCTCCTTTACCATCAGTATGTCTCATCATTTCAACTTTTGAAAATAATACTTGGTACTCCTGTCCTTCGAATTCTAAAATTGCTTTAAATGCCATAATAAAAATAATTAGATTGTAAAATGTTAAAAATTGGTTTTTAGAATCCTCTTTGTTTTTGTCTGACTAGTATAAACAAAAAGTGAAGAATTCTATATGATTTTATAATACCTCATTTGTACTTAAAGTACTTTTATTAAACTCCCTTGTTACAGAAAGTTAAGGATAATTATAATTGATATTTGTACGAATATACAACTATAAATAAAAAAAGATAATATATTTTGTAATATTTTTCATAAAAAAAATAAATCATCAATAGAAAAGCCCTAATACATAAATTGATCTTGTACCCAACTAACGATCAATGGCTAGCACGTTCAAAATAGAACCAGAATGTGATTTTATTTATAATTTTTAATTTGTATTGAACCAAAAAGTTTTGCACTTTAAACTAATCCTTTTAAACCACATCAAGCATTGGTATAGGTTCCTGCCTGTGCTTTTTTTAAAATGACACGCCAGCAGCAAAATGAAGGAAGAAAAAATGTTAATAGGTAAAGTTTTTTTCATAAGAAATTTTCTATCTGTACAATTTTATTCGTGCGCAAATCTAAACTACTTAAACATCAAAATTGTACGGTTTTCCTCATTTTTCATCGAATTTAAGCCATTTTATTTATGGACATAAAAAAAACAACCATAACATACTTAAATAGAATAAATTACGAAATATTACAAAAACTTAATTTAATGTTAAACTTACAAAACAGGAATTTTTTCTTTGCATTTTACGTGTAATATTGTCTTTTTTGAGTAGAAATCATCTTTAAAATAAGTTGATAAAAGATGAAAAATAAACCAATTATTGAGGAGAGAAATTTATATTATTTATAAAACATAACTTATCATACAATCTAAAAACAAAAAACCTATTTCATAACGAAATAGGTTTCTGTTTTGTGACTAAAGTAGATTTTACCAGTAAATAACTATTTAATAACTTTTATCGTTTTAGCTACTTTTCCACTACCGTTTATTTTTAAAAAGTAAACTCCTTTTGATAAATTTTTACCGGATAAATCTAGCGCTTCCGTAGTTGCTCCTTCACTATAGTTTTTGTTTCTAACGAGATTAGAAACCAGAATTCCTTTAGCATCATATAGGTCAACATTAAGATTGGCAGATTCTTCTAGTTGTACTGTTAAAGTTGGATAATCATTTACAGGATTTGGACTTATTGTGATTTCATTTACTGTTTTACCAAAATCAATTGTTGACAATGCCAATACAGTATTGTTTAGTCTGGTTACAACAAAACCGCCTTTATTTCCTGCCATAACAATTTTATTATCAGGCTGAATCAGCATGGTTTGAAAGTAATCGTGTCCTGGTCCAAAATTAGTTGTAAAATACCCATTTGTACCAAAAGATGTATTTAAAGCTCCGCTCAAATTATAAGATTCTATCCCAAAATTATAATCACTTGTAAGTCCTACACCATAACCAACCAATAGAGCGTTATTGTGGTCGATTGTAATATCAGTTGCAAAACTTGCTATATTGGTACCAAAATCTCTTAGAATTTTACCGTTTACTCCAAATGAATTATCGGCAACACCATTCGCATTATATTTTGATATAAAACCACAATATTTTACTCCGTCGAATGATGAACCGCCAATATAAATATCATTATTTTTTGAGATCACACATTTGTTTAATTGCGAAAATTGTCTGTAATCCTCTTCGATTAGCCCAGTTCCGTTTGGACCAAAACTCGTTACAATTTCGCCATTAGCATTATATTTTGCAATTACACAACTTAAGCCAGAAGTGTTTCTTCCTACGGCTATAATATTTTCATTACTTGTAAATTTCATATCTAAAATTTCTCCTCTAAGAAGATCCGGAGTAAATACAAAACCATTTGTACCATATGTTTGATCTAAACTTCCGTTTGTATTAAATCTGGCTAAGCCAAAAGTGCTAAATCCGGGATCTTCTACAGATTCAAACGCTCCGCCAACGATCATTTTACCATCAGCCTGAATTAGTAATGAATTTACGAATTGCGGATAGTCTAAGGTTTCAACTTTTATACCATCAACATCAAAACTGGTATCTAAACTTCCGTTTTCATTATATCTCACAATCATAATATCACTATACAATGTATTTTGTGACGGAACATACGTACTACCTGCAACTACAATTTTACCATTTGTTTGCAAAGCCACACTTTGTGCTGTACAATGATCTCCAAATAAAGTGGTTACATATCCGCCATTCCCAAAAGTGGCATCCAGAGTTCCGTTAGGTAAATATCTGGCCACTACAAAAGAGGATCCGGCAGCGTAAGAATTGGTATTACCAACTACTATTATTTTTCCATCTGATTGTAAAGCCGAATCATAAGCCTGATTGTTCCCAGAGATTCCAGTAAGCACTTTACCTCCAGACCCGAAGCTTGTATCGAGTGTTCCGCCTTGTGAAAATGCCTTGCTGCTAAATAATGTTAATACTAAAATAAAAATAGGTAGAGTTCTTCTCATATAATCTGTTTTTTGGTGTTTTAATTTAATGACTAAAGGATGTTTTTGAAGGCTAATTTAATCGTATTTATCTTATTATCCTAATGGTGAATATTTAGATTCTAAAATAAAAAAACAGGTAAATACTATTTAGTTTGCCCCACATTTACTTGTTTTTTTTTGCTAATTGTATTACATCTAAAACTAACAACAAAGAGACGATCTTTATCAGGTCGCCTCTGTTGTTTTCTTGACATCTGTCTAAAATCTACTTTAAACTTACTATCTAAAATTGTTATTATTTCTATATTTATAGGTAAACTCGTTTGCCTGTTTATCTCCCGGTAAATTGTATTTCATGACAATTTCATAGTTTCCGTAACGCATAAACTGAAAAGTAGAGTTCTTAAAGCGTTTTGCAATTGTCTCAATACTAGTATCACCATTTACATAACCATTGATAATCTGATTGTCTAAATCAACCCAGTCTTGTTTATAAATTAGAGGCAAATTGTATTTATACGGAAAATTGCCTTTTGTCCAGGATTGGTTCACATTATTTTCGATACTGGTCATATAATAAGCGTTCACAGGTATTGCTTTTGCAGGAATCACTCCCAGTTCACTCGTGTCTCTGTTGCTTATAGCATAATTACCATTTACTGGATAATCTTTATACAAATACGGAAAAATATCTGTTGTATAATATTGATCATTAAGCTTTGATTGTGCAATTATTATTGGTTTATTATCACTGTAATTTACTCCCTGAAGATCAACAAGATCAAATGCTTCCTGACTTGAAATAGTGTTGGTTAAGTAAATAACATCTGAAAATAATGGCCAAAAATTATAATCCTGCGTACTTATCGAATTCATTTTAGCACTAAATGTTTTGTATTTACTGGTACTAAATGAATACGTTAAACGCTCAATACTACCTTCTGCCTTAGATAAAGCATCGGCTTGGTTTTCTTTTATTTGTATGTCGTTACCATCATTATTAATTGTATTTGTTTTTGTAGCAGCTGTGGTATTTCTTGTTTCACTCTGCTTAAGACTACTTACAATTGATAAATTGTATTTTTTTTCCTGATCAATATTTGGTAAATCATAATACACTTCATTTGTACTGGTATCATAATTAAAAGCTGTTGCTTTAGCATTAGAAGTTCCGTCGAGATCTAATTTTACGCTTGTTTCCCAATTTGAATCTTCAAACAAATAATCCTGACCACGTTTTAGCTGAATATATCCTTTAGGATATTCTTCTTCAAGGAAATATTTTTGCTCAACAACCGGATACGAATATTTAATATTGGTAAGCGGAATATGATTAGGAGCTCCACCTGTTGTAAACAATCTTTCTTCAAATTCTGTAGCAACTTTCCCGTCTACTTTTATTGGCTCGAATGAACCATTTACCATTTTCTGAAAACTAACCTCAACCTGAACTTTTAGTTCTTTGTTTGGAGGTAAAATATCTGTTGAAACAAAATTAGCTCTGTCTTTCATAGAACTCCATTCTAAAACTCCCGGAATTTCTTTTGTCCCGTCAAAAACTTTAAATTTCTCTAATATCACTTTATAGGTAACATCTCCCACATCTTCAGGAATTACAAATGCTTCATTTACTTTCATTGAAAAAGCAGCTTGTGGAACAGCAAAAACATCTATATCTGTAGAGCTTTGTTTTGGCGTTACATCCGTTATTAGTTTAAGTCCGCCTAATGGAGATGCATTTTCAAATTGACATTCTTCTCCAAGTTCAAATTTAAAACGGAATTTTCCCTTAATTAATCCTCCCAGAACATTCATATTTCCGGCTACATAACCACGCATCCAAACTGGGTTTGGTAATTTTGCCTGCAGTAAAACAGCTGCTCCTCCTGAAATAATTGGAACTTTTAATTTTAAGAATGATAATTTAATCCTGATTCCCAATTCTCCCTGCAAGTATGCATACGATTGTCCATTCGCATACCAGCCATTTATACCTACACGCTCTCCTGTATTAGAACATCTTGCTTCCTGATAATCTTTAAGCATAATATCGAATCCCATTCCGGCTTGAAAACGTGCGTAAAAAAGCAAGAAACTTAAATCTCCGGTATCAAAGTCAAGGCTTGCGCCAAAGGCAACCCCTCCTCCATTTTTTAATGCGTTTTCATCACGCATATAATCCAGTTCTTTGGCATCAACACCTAAAATTTGTGCCACAACTGCCGGCGGCGGCGGACTTCCCGGTAATAATGTTCCTGCCATGAAATAACTGGTTGTTTTTAGGTACATTCCGGCAACTCCAATTTTTATACCGCATCTGTCATCCGGCGTTCCCATGTACATATACCAATCTTTTGGGTCTTTATGAAAAACGCCCCAAACGGCTCTTCCTCCTTCTCCAATACCGGACAGAAAATTTCCTGGGGTATTAATATATACATCTGTTGTAGCGTGCATCGAATTATTCTGAAAATCAAATTCTACTGCAGCGGCCATTTTTATACCTACCGCAGCTGATAAATCTCCCGGAATTGCCAATTTTGCTTCTGGTATATATTTACTTGCAAAAGAACCTTTAAGATCACTATCTGTTACCCCCATAAAACTTTTCTTTGAGGTAACATTAGAAGCTACTTTACCCATTAAATCCGTAACATTTTTAAGTCCCGGAATTGTGGCCATAACATTTGCTTTCCCAAAAATCGCTAATCTGTTTACACCTCCTTTTGAGTTAAAAGCAATTTCGAATCCTGCTTCACCATCACAAACACTTTCTGAACCAATATTAAAATAAATTAAGGCTTTAATTCCCAGACTTATTTTATCATCAGGTGTATAACTCAATCCTGACGGAGAGAAATCCCCAATTGCTACATCGGGATTTCGATGCATTTTATAATAAGCTCCTCCACCAAAACCGGTAATCATAAACGGTGCAGGAACCGGAGGCCATTTTACAGCAGCATCAAAATACCAATATCTAAAAGTCGTACGCCCAAAAATAGCTTTGGCTTTTACATTTACTACACCGGCAACATCGACTTCAAGATCTGCGTTAAATCCGTTTCCGTATACGGGGTCTTTTTCCATTAAGATAAGACTTCCGTTAATCGTTAATCCGCTAAATTTACAGTTAATGCTTATGGCTGATAAATCTAAACCATCATACTTGCTTCGCTGCCTGTAGCCGTCATCATACATTTTACCTTTTATCCCAATACGGGCTGTGGCTCCTGCTCCAAGACTTTCCATCAGGTTAATCCCTAAATCAAAATCGATTCTGGAATTATCCCCGTTAATGGCTACATTTATATTACCAATCGAAACCGGGAAATTACCAAAAGCAACTGTACCTTTATATCCCATATTTCGAACAGAAATAATAGGCGAAACGGTTTGTAATTGCAGGTTTTCAAAAGAAATCCCTTTAAAATCGACTGTCTTTTTCCCTTCAACATCTTTTTCATCAGATGCTCCTTTGTTAGTACCAAAAGAAATTTCTCCGTTTAAGTTTGCTTTGGGTAAAAACTTCCCGTTTAATAATTTTAACTCAATAGAACTGTTGGGTAACAGTAAAGCTTTTGCTTTCCAGATATCAAAAGAAATAGAATCTTTTGTAACCACAACTAATTGTTGCTCCTCCATGGATATAAAACCATTATAAGTCAGCCCTGTTCTATTGGTCTGAGCTGGTTTTGCAGGTGTTACCGGTGTTGCTGCAGTCACTGGTGTTACAGGAGCTGGAATTGGCGGAGCTGTAACGGCAGTTTCTTTTTTCTCTGGTTTCGCTTTACTAATTGGCAAAAGAATTTCTCCACTTAAATTTGCCTTCACAAAAGTATTGGCAGCAATCGTTACATCGATATGATCTAAGGAGTATGCCCACGATTTTTCCTGACTGGTTATACCACGATCCAGTGGGAAAACATTATCTGCATAAAAAGTTCCGGAAACTCCAAATTTATCTATAATAAGATTTTGTGCTCCCACATGAATTCTTTCTTTGTTGGAAGCGGTATCTGTAGTTTGAAATTCTTTTGGCAATCCAACATCAAAAGCCTGAATAAATACACCTTTCCAGGATTCCTCACTTGGTACCAAAAGTGCATTTTTGGCATAATATTCCGGAAAAACTACTGCTGGATCATTTTTCACATCACTTAAATCCAATACTGCATTACTCACCAGAAATTGGAAATTACCATCAAAATCTTTTCCGTTTCGTTTGTCTTTTAATGTAAAGGGCTGCAGACTTACATTTACCAGGATATCATTCCAGCTGCTTGCCGTAAAACTAAAATCACCTCTAACCCTATTCGGGATCTGAAATGTTTTTCCGTTATAATAAGTTTTAGGAACTGTTAATTTTTTTTCATCAACGGTTTTAGTTGACGGATCAATTGGTAATATCAGATTTCTAGAAAACTCTACTGCTCCTGAAATTTTCATTTCCTTAAAACCGTCACAGTCAATTGTTACATAAGTTAAATCGCTGACATCTCCGGTAGCCATATCAAAACCACCATATAGAGATACCTGCCATTTGTTTTCACTAAACGGAATATCTACATTGCCTAACAATACCAATTTTGCTTCTCCCACAATACCTCCCTGATGCGATAGTTTTATATTATCAGCACCAAAAAACAATTGCATTGGTCGTCCATTTTTATCTTTCTGCGGAATATCAACTCTACAAAAAACAGTCAAAGTAGTATATTCCGGTGAAAAAACTGCTTTCGTAATTCCAATAGAATATTGAACATTACTTATTGTTTTACGAATTCCTACTGGAAGTTGTACCAAATCCTGATTCGATAATTTATCTATCCAAAGATCAGAAACATCTATTTTATCTATAGAAGCTGTAGCAATACTTATTTCTTTTGGAATAGGTATTTCCTGCCCATAAGAAAAAACAACCGAAAGCATGATAAATAATACCGATAAATGTATTTTGTAAAACTTTTTCATAAGCAAATAATCCTGTTTTTTTGTAAAATAAAACATAGTAACTTCTTTAATATTTTAGCCAGACTGTTTTTTGAAACGATCCCGAAACCTTTATTTTTATATTAAAGTACCTATTTCTGATCCTTTAATTATTCTTTAAATATTTAAATTCAACTTCGTCATCTTTAGCATTTTTCAGTGCTAAATCATGATAAAACGGAATTAGTTTGATTTTTAATTCTTCTATTACTTCTGCATCTGTTTTTTTCTCTTTCATCATTTTAAAGAAATGACTTAACTCTTCTTTATTAAAAATTGAAAGACTTTCGTTTTTATGAATTTCATCTGCAGGAGTATTGGCAAGTGTCGAAATCTCCTGAATCATCCATCGATGCACTAATAATGGCTGCAATTTTTTATTTTTTCGTTCAACGAGTTTTAAATAAGAATTATAACTTGTTTTATCCGTTACATCTTCTTCCTTTACACCATGCATCTTGTGTTTATTTACACGCCCTAAAGCCATCACATAGTCATTTTCGAACCCTTCATCTTTACGAATCATATCTTCTTGTAAACTTTTTACAGTTTCAAGGATGTATTTATTATAGCGGTCTAAGATGTCGTTGTTTAAATCATATGCATTCAAATAGTTTAAGGCTTTTTCTTTGAAACTTTCATCATCCGGAGTCAAAGTAGTAAGCGTTAATAAATGCTGTAATTCGTCTGCATCTTCTTTTGGCATTGGTCGCAAGGCAAGCTGAAGATCTTGCAGTTGCTTTATGATTTCGTTTCTTGTTCCTTCGTAAGTCTTGTCTTTGTGTTTTATTTTTAAAACAGGGTCCGAAGCAATTTTAGGTTGCTCTTTATGATCCCTTTTTGCCGGTAATTTTATTTTATCCAATGAGTACGAGTAATTTAATGTAGCGGTTAAATCATTAAATTGCTTTGCATTAGTACTATTTCTAAACATCGAAATTATACTCATATTAAAATTATGCTGTTCAAGCAACACATAACTATTGTTGAATTTAACTCCAAATACTGAACTTGAATTGGTAGTTGCCTGCGAATTATTATAGAGAACTCCCAAATTAGTATTTAGCTTATCTTTAAATAATTTCTTAGAAGCTCCAACTGATGCTCCAACCGAAGAATTATTATTTTTAGCGACCTCATTACTGGTATAATTAAGGGAGCTGTTTAAGGAAACTTTCGTTGCCATAAAGTTTACCGTATGTGCCAAATTATAATTTTGAACAGTACTTGCCTGACCTCTTCGTATCACTCCGCCCTGCTCATTTGCCTGACCTGCGATGCTATAATTGAAATTTAGATTTTGGTTTCTCTTTTTTCCAAAAACATATGACATATTCATATTGGCATTTTGCGATAATTGCCTGTAATCTAAAGTATCAGACTGCACTACATTTGGATTATTTATAAGCTCAAACTGATCTAATTTTTTATTGGTGTATGTAGAAAAATTAGAATAACTACCTGTAAAATTAAGCTGATCTGTTACTCTGTAATTCATATTGATCGAACCCACAACTCGCTTTGTATCTTGTTTTTTGGCTTTTGCCAAATCATCTCTCTGATATCCTAAACTGGTAGAAACGGTGATTCTATCCTGATAAAAAGGTCTTGCAAACCGCAAGGCTATATTTTCTAAATCGTTATTAAAATATAATGCTCCTAATGTGTTATAATTAGGATCAATTCGTTCATATGTTAATCCTACGATACTTTTTTGAATGTTGTAATCAAAATTAACATTTAAAGCGTTCATAAAACTGGTGCTTTCTTTGCTGGAAAATAATCTATCCCTAAAACCTCCTCCGGAAAGATTACTGCTTCGAACATCATCTGTTAAAACTGACAAAGCGTACTCCACATTAAGATTCAAATTTTTAACCAGCGAGGTACTAAAAATTAAACTGTTTACAAAGTTCTCTTTTGGAGTTACGCCTTTATCATTTGTCATGTTTAATGAATTTACATCGTCTTTAGCATAAAAACCTATCCAGCCTATTTTATATTGTTGTTGCTCAAAACCTATTTTTGCACCATAACCCATACGTTGATATACAGGAATTCCGCCCATTGCATTTTCTTCTGAAACTGCTTTAAGTAATTGTCCGCCCATTAAAGTTATTTTAAACGGACTTCTTGGAGTAAGTTCTAAACCAACTCCCCTAAACGGAAAACCACTTAATGTATAAGGTGAAAATGTCATACTTACATTGCCTATATATGCTTTTACCCATTTGTATTTGGGCATAATACTTAATCTGTTAAAATCAAACGGGGCTGTATAACCTAAATTTTCTCCCTGATTGGTAATGCTGTAAAATAACGGAACGCTAAAATTAAAAGCACTAATATTCAAATTCCCTGAAAGCAGATATGTAAAAGGCTCACGTGCATTTGGCATACTCGATTTATAGTACATCATGTTCGCATTTACATTACCTGTAACTTTAAAATTTGGTTTATAAAAATTCTCTAAATCTACATCCTGCGCATACCCTTTCCTGCAAATAAAACAGGCAAAAACAATACACAACCAAAACAAGATCTTCTTATTCTTTGTCTTCATTTATCGGTTATTGTTTTTGTACTTTGATATCGCATAAAATATAAGAACTTGCTCCGTTCTTTACCATATCCTTAATTTTGATGGCCCCTTTTCTTCCGTCTTGTGTTTTAAACAAAATAATTCTTGGATAAGTAAAACCAAATTCCTGTGCTCCTGTTGCGCTGTAACTTATATTTAAAGATTTAATCGGAGCATCATTTACCATTGCATCAAACTGTGCTTCGGTAAAATTTAAACCGCAATTGCATAAATTTTGAGAGTTTATAAAAATGGTGCTTTGCGCATTTTTCAATGCCAAAAATCCATAATTGTTTGCCTGATCCGGCGATATAAATCTATTATAAGTAAAATTGCTGTTTAAGCCCTGAAAAACAATATCTACTAAACTGCTATTTGTATCGTTAATTTCATTTGCTTTATAAACCTGTCTGGTTACGGTCGAAAACATTGCGCCAATATTGTTATTGTTGTGTGCCTGGTTTATACCCAATTTAATATTAGTCAAAGTGCGCAAATTTGTATTCGGCAATACTGTAATGGTCGATTTATAAATCTGGCTTGTTTTATCATTTAAAGCTTCCAGAGTAACTTCGTGAGTTTCTGCGCTTGCAAAAACAACCGTAGGATTTTCTTCTGTTGAAGTTGCGGGATTTCCGCCTTCAAAAGTCCATTTATAATTTGTTGCATTAGCCGATTTATTGGTAAAATTAATCGATACCGGTGCTTCGTAATCATCATCCTCAAACTTTGGTTCATACGAAAATAAGCTCACTAAATACGGTGCAACCGTTATGGTCTGGGTTTGCTTTTCTGACTCGAAACCATTAGAAACGGTGAGTGTTATCGTGTGATCTCCCGGAGTTGTAAAGACAACATTTGGCGGAGTTTTTCCTGTAAACGTTGCGGGTGCTCCGTCCTGAAAATCCCATTTAAAAGTTAATCCTTCACCTACAGTAGTATTTTTTAAAATTACCTCAACCGGAGAAAAGTTACTTTTTATGATTTCATAGGTAAACTCAATTTTAATCCCTTCTTTTATTACTACTGTTTTACTAAATTCATTGCTTTCTCCGTCTGCATTTGTAGCGATTAGTTTAATAGTATAAGTACCTTGTTTGCTATACAATATTTCACCCGGATTTTTCTGGGATGATGTAGCAGGATTCCCGCCTTCAAATGTCCATTCGTATTTATCAGCACCGGTAATTTTATTGTCTATAGTAATAATAACCGGGATCGATTCATCGTCGTTGGCATACGAAGTCGTAAAATCACCCTCTATGGCTATAGAGGTTTCCTGATAACAGGAGGTAATAACAATAAAAAGTAATAAGAGTAAAGTTTTTTTCATTCAGTTTATTTTAAAACATTACAGCTTTTTAAGGCTGTAATGTTTTTTTAATCTTTTATTTTTCTGCTAAAAATTAAAAATAGCGTTTGATTATTTTATCAGATGAAATAGCCCAAATAACATTGTTTTTATAGGAGATATTTTTGATAGGCTGATCGTGTGTATAATCAAGAATCCACGAGCTACCTCCATCTATTGTTTTGTATATTTTATTTTCTAAAACAGCCCAGCCTGTATTAGCATCTTTAAATGTGAATTTTGTAAATTTTTCTCCACTATAAACCTTTGTCCAAGTATCACCTCCATTTGTAGTTTTGTAAAGTGAAGAACTACTAACTATAACAAACCCATTTACAAAATCAATAAAGAACATTTTCTCATTTTTTATTTATACGAAACTTACATTCCTTTGTAATATGCTAATATCAGCAGAGGGAGTTATTTATTCTATTTCGATAAATATTTCGATAAGACTATTTTATTCTTTTCAATTACATCTGCAAGTTTATTAATATCAAGAATTCCATTTGATGATTTCACAAGAGGTTTCAATTTATTAACCTCAGGATATGAAACATCATCTTCTTTGTTATAGAATTCAAACATTAAATTTGCATTGACTGAATTCATTATTTTTTTTACTGGATCGAAAAGTATATTAACTGATTCATTCTTCATAAATGCACCATTTAGAGATAAAATATCTATTATTTTCAAAGTAGATATATTATCCCTTTTTTCAGAGTATTTAATATAAATGTGCTCTTCATTATTATAAATTATTTTAATTTTAGTTAATAGCTTTATCGAAATCCCTTTTCCTGATTCCAATATACTTTCAGGCAATTTTGATATTACTTTACTATTAATAAGTGTGTCGTTATCTTCTTGCGTATAATCGTAAGCATTTGTAAGATCAAAAACATTTAAAAATTTTGCTTTTGCTACAATTTTATTTTGACTAATTGATTTTTGAAAAATTAGTAGAATAATTAAGATTAAAATATTTTTCATTTTACCAAGTTTTAGAATCTATGAATAAATTAAGTTTTTCATTTTTCTTAAGTGGACTATACCATGAAAAAAAAATATTTTCGAGTTTACTTAAGTCCATATACCCACCTGAGTTAATTGCATTATATAATTCTTTAGTTAAAATATTCGATGTTTTTCCTGAAAACAACTCAATAAGAACATTGGTTTTTAATCTCATTACAATTATCGAAAGATTAGATGTTGTATTATTTGACACTTTATACCAACGATCATTAACTTTTTGTAAAACATAACAACCAGATACATCTTTGGTATTTTCTTGTTTAAAATAAAATTTAATTATTTCAGTTGGTGTATTATTGATTAAAAGAGAAACTTTATGTATTAACTTAATATAATTTTTATCAATACTCATCTGTTTAATTTTTACAAAATAATCTTCTTTTCTTTTACTTGATTTAATACTTCCTCCCAACGTATTATAATCAATCCATTCTTGACTACTTGCGGAAAGTATTGATCTCATTAGATTTTCAGGAGTATCATTTTTGACCTCTTCCAATTTTAAATAATCTTTTTTTATAATTAAAGAATCATAAACATGGAAAGATAGCTCTGACTCATCCTCTTTTCCAAGAATAAGATTTGGATCATTCTGTGCATATGTTTTTTTGCAAAAAACAATTAATAAAACAAGTACTATAATTGATTTATTCATTTTTAAAATTTAAATTTTATAATTAACATTGAAATTATATAAAGGATAAAATAAAAAATAATCATCCTATTATTACTTTCTTCTAAAGAAACATTTATTCCTTTTTCGTCATCATAAGCATATTTTACTGCTTTCTTATTTAAAACCCATAAATTTAAAGAGTCTTTATGTTTTTGCATATAATCATTAATTTGTTCTGTGGGATTTTCATATTTTAATAAAAAACCTTTCGTTTCCGGTACTTGAAAAATTAAACCTTTATTAAAATAATAATTTCTTGACGATGAGTTTGATGATGATTTTCCGGTTCTGTTACTTGATATCTGCAATGAATCTATTTTAACCTTAATCTTTGTTATGTCACTCTGATTATATATAATCTTACAATTGTCATAAAATTCAAATGAAATTAAAAAAATAAAAAAAGTTGAAAAAGATATAAAGGCTAATATAATAATTCCCTTAAAACTTTCACTAAAACTGTTTGTTGTACTCATAAATTGTAAATTTATCTGTTACTTCTAAAGATTTTTGATAATCAACTAATTCAAACTCAATAAAACCTTTAGTTTCTATTTGAACATTAGCAAAGAAAATGACTGGCGGAAAGTAAATTTCTCCAGCCAATTTTTTATCGGCAAAATTGTAATTTATATCCCCTTTTAAACTTACTTCAGCCCCACCACGCACATCAAACGTTACTTGATCTTTTGCAATTAACAACTCTGCTTTTATGCCTGCAGTAATTGTGCCTTTAGGACCAATTTTAAAAAATGCTTTTTTATTATTAACATATTTTGTTTGCTCTGCCAATATATATCTCTCAACCCCTCCTTCAACCTCAACTCCAAATGATGCTTTAAAATATAATCCTACATCTACTATCTCAGCCCTTGACAGCACAGCCAGTGCTGGTATTGGAATTACTTTTTCAGGAGTTTCCACTACAAAGCCACCTGAAACAGAAGATACTTCCATTTTCTTATAAAGTCTTGACTCAGTATCTTCCTCATTATATTTTGATCCATTTATTTTAACCTTATCAACTTTAAGCTTTAAAAATTTGCTGATTTTTACATATCTATCTAATTTTTTCAAATTTCCATCTATCTCCTCAAAGGAGCTATTAATAGCTTGACTGATTCCTGCTGGAACAAAAGACCAAGCTACTGCATTCTTATCAACCCACTTAACATTAACATTCATAATACTTTCAGTTGGATACCCAACTATTGACTTTACTTTGACATCTTTTAAATTGTCATACATATACACATAATCCATAGATTCTAAGCCTTGATATTCTGGCTTGTAATCTTCATTAAATTTCCATTTTATATTTTGTGAAGGAATCTCATCTATCGGTATATTAAAACCAATCGAAAATTTAGTTCTTCTATTATCCTTTGTGTTCGGACTTTTATCTACATAATATAATGTTTGTGTTGCACTAGCAACTCTTTTAGTATTATCTTTATCAGAATTATCAATTGCTTTTAAAAATTTTAATTGAACAGGCTTAACAATCAAATTAATTTCATTTGACAAATCAGGCTTTTTATCAATATCAGCAACAGATTTTAGTTGATATTTAAAGGTATTGTCATAGCGAAATATAAAATCTGCTTCTTTTATAGATTCAATTTTCTTTAAATAGTTATTACCTCCTACATTCTCTGATATTACACCTTTTTCACTTTCATAACTTAATTCATATTTTACATTAGTATCTTTTTCAAGTTCTTTCATTTTAAATCGATTACTAATTAACCCATTCCTACTAAAAGGAATATTTATTTTATCAGTATTATAATATTTTTTATTTCTATACTCAACAAAATACCCCTTTCCTGTCGCCGGATTACTAGCGTTTTCAACTCCTGAATTATTGTTCGGATTTGTAGTTTCATTTACTTTATCTGCTCCTGTTTCAGTATCTTGATTATCTACAGGGTTAGTAGTTACTATAGGATTTTCATTTGTTGTATCTGGATCTTTATTTTTATCTACATCCTCGTCCGGATTTTTAGATTCATCAACATTTTCAGGATCCGTTTTATTCTCGGTTGAATCTTCTGTACCTGCCTCGGCAACTTCTTCATTGCCTGTTTGCGGACCAAAAATATCCTCTATGACAGGATCTCCTACCACATTTTTCCAATCGGGGTCATAAACAGTTACAACAACACCATCGATCAATTGATAATCTGTATTGATCGTAATGTTATCAAATTGTACTGCTATTTTAGTCTCATTTAAGTAGGGTACTATAATATAACCTTTTCCTGTATAAGGTCCATTACCTTCCAATTCTAAAACAGTAACTGGAAAATCTCCGGCTTTAAACGTTTCACTTTCAATTAAATTTAAAAGTGGCTTTTGATTCTCAATATTAATTTGGGGCACAATACCACAATTATATGCCGGAACTCCACTAGTCTCTACAGGTGTTGTAAAAGTGCTCACTCCGGAATAAGTAAACGACTGAATACCATCGGCTGCGGGATCACAGCTTGAACCTACTCTAAACTGGTAAGTAATTCCGGGCTCTAAATTGGTGATTAAACTTTGTGTGTTTAAACTATTGGTCGAAAACCATTGAGCATTACGCACATCTTGTTTTTTGTATTGTACCTGATAACGTGTGTGTTCCGGTACTCCCTGCCAAGTGATTTTTACACTTTTAGAATTCTGGGACTCGCTTAATAAAAAGGTTGGCGCAGTACATGAAGCGGTATACTTAAACGAGTATATCTCGCTGTATCCGTCATTTTTAAACACGGCATTCTCTGAAAGTCCCGTTGTAGAAATTGCGCGTACTCTCCAGGCATATCGCAGACCGGGAGTAAGAATTGGCATACTTAAATTGTACAGTAAAGCAGTCGAAAAAAGGGTTTCCTCATATAAAACGGGAGACATCTGGAACGCAAACTGCGGGTCTAATGTAGGATCGATAAGTTGTTTTAACTCGAACTTATACGATATATTGGTTGCATTGATCTGGCGTGGTGTCCAGGTAAATAAAATATTTGGAAACTCTGTCGAGGCAATTTGCTCGTTTTTTTGCGGCGTATTTAATAACGGCGGATCGTTTAAGATCAAATATAAACTTGCACAGCTTTTTTGTGAGATCTTCTGGTTGGTTACAAAATCGTACAGCTCAAAACAAAAATTATACATTCCTTCCGGTAAGCCATTCGCATATTGTACAGCAGAAATTCCTTGTAGGTTTTCCAGCCTGAAAAGTGCAGCAATATCTGTATTGGTCAGCGTTTGTAATTCACCTCCATTGATAAAAATGGGGCGTTGTCCTTGTATAAAATCGCTGCTTTGCACATTAAGTCCGTTACCTTGTATGTACAGTTTTATACGCACTTGCCTTTGTGATATAGCAATATCTGTAGGATTAATGAGTAACTGCATTTTAGTATCCATGCTAGTGGCATAATCTGATATTTTGACGCTATACGGACTATTAAAAACAGGTGTTACCTGAACCGGATATAATTGCGAATATCCCGCTGCACTAAAAAGTAACAGAACTAATACATATATGTTCTTGAAAAGGTTCTTCATTTTTTTAATAGATGATAATTTTTTTAACCAATGTTTGTTGCCCCGTTTCTAATACCAAAACATACATTCCAGATTCTAATGTGGTCTCAAAATCTATTTCATACTTCTTTTTTCCGGAGCCGTTTTTCTGGATCATCGTATTTTGCCCAGTTGTTGAGAACAATCTTAAATTTACTGCGCTCTCGTTTTCTAAAGTAATGTGTGCTTTAAAATTACCATTACTCGGATTTGGGGTTACGATAAAATCTACAATAAATTGTGCTGTTGTGCCTGCATTTGGTAAACCGCTTCGCTGCTCTACGGTAATATTTTTACTGTATACGGCATAACATTCTCCCTGCGTTTGCTCTAAACCAATAGAATAGACACCTGTGGCATCAAATTTAAGTGTGATGTATTTTTCTTTTTGTTCAACTACTTTCACGCCTTTCGGGATGACCCAATTGGTACTTTCGCCAAACGGATTACTGGTATTGATTAAAATAACTTCTTCGTCTAAATAGGCTTGTGAACTCAATAAAAACTCAGAACTAATAGCTGTCTGACTTGTTTTTATTACAATTTCATCTTCTCCAATACATCCTAAACCTGAAGTTACTTTTACGTGATACGTTCCGGCTTTTGATACATTTATTTTGGCTTCATTCGATGTGAACCCGTTTGTTGAGGTCCAGCTGTATTGTGCTTTTGGATCTGCAATTGCAGCGTTTAAATCAATATTCTGATCGATACATAACGTTCTGTCAGGACCAATATTAACTATAACAGCTTCGGGATCTTTTAAAACAAATCTCTTTTTATATACACAACAATCCGGACAGGTTATCGCAACTTCATAATTTCCTGCTGTAAGATTGTTTAGGTCTTTTGTAGTTGCTCCCGTATTCCATAAATAACTGTATGGTAAATTTCCGCCTGTAACATTTAATACTATCGAGGCATCGTTTCCTTTATAACAAGTAGGATTTTTGACGGTTTCTGTAGTAAATATTCCGTTAGGATCACCTACAAAAATACTTCCCTGAATGATACATCCTCTTGCATCAGTTGCCTTAACAAAGTAATTGTTTGTGGTAATATTTTCTATTTTAGATGTTGTCGCGCCATTTGTCCATTCATAGGTATAAGGCTGAGTTCCTCCTGAAACATGCGCTTCTGCCCAACCGTCATCTCCTGTTGTACAACCTACATCAAACTTGGTAAACGTTAATTGCAATTTTGCAGGTTCCGGCATGTTTTGCGTAACATCTTTTTCCTCAACTAAAAGATTATTAACGTATGTTCCCAATTTTATTCCGTTTGCATCTTCAATATTCAGTGCATATATTCCGTTAGATATATTTTCGGCTGTTTCATCATGATCGTTCCAGACAATCCAGGAATTACCAACTTGTTTTTTCCAGGTATAGTAATAAAGTAATCCGTTATTTTTGCTGGCTTCTAACTGAATTCCTCCTTTGACATGAGCAACTAAAATACCGTCCTGAGATTCATCTCTTTGATTGTCCTGCGGATTTGCATCTGTTTCATTTCCAAATTCATTACTTACATTACACGAAATAGTACGAACTACTTCAAAAGTAACTTCAAGCGGATCCGGATCTTCTAAAGCAGTAACAGAATTTGCAACAGTACAGCTTGTTTTGTTTGTAGCAGCATTATAATTCGCATCACGAACTGTTAAACTGTATAGTTCCTCACCTACTCCGTTTAGAGAGATTGTGTAAACGCCATTATTAAAACTGGCTGTTGTGGTACTTTGTACAATTCCTTTGCTGTTTTTCCATTCAAACCAATAGCTATTGT
Organism: Flavobacterium sp. Leaf82; assembly: GCF_001422725.1. Classification (GTDB taxonomy): domain Bacteria; phylum Bacteroidota; class Bacteroidia; order Flavobacteriales; family Flavobacteriaceae; genus Flavobacterium. Next base: position 52,638 of record NZ_LMMA01000006.1, read on the forward strand.
CCGGTAAACTAGTACCTCCGGTAACTTCTGCTACAATTTTTCCGTTAGTCGCTTTGTAAAAACTCGGATCAAGAACTTCAATATATTTTACGGCAAGTGGTGTTGCAGGTTCAGAGATAATAACAGTTGCCTGTGTCGTACATTGTTTAAAATCTGTAACATATACTGTATAGGTACCCGCTTTTAAAACTGTATTTTCAGCAATTTCTACTCCGTTTGACCATTTATATTTATACGGAACTGTTCCTCCTGTAACATTTGCCGTAGCCCAACCATCGTTTCCGTCATTACAAAAAACATTTCCTTTAGTAATGGTTACAGATAATTTTGGTGGTTCCTGCATAAATTTTGTAACGTCAATTTGCTCAGTCAGTACATTATTTACATAAGTCCCTAACATAATTCCGTTTCTGTCTTCTACGTTAAGAGCATAATTTCCGTGTGAAAGATTTGATGCTGTTTCGCCTGTAATGTCAGCTAAAGCTATCCAGGTACCATTTTCTAGCTGCTTCTTCCAATAAAAATAATACGGCAATTCATTGTTTTTATCTGCCGCAAGCGGAGTCCCTCCTGAAACATGAGCTTTTAAAATACCATCCTGCGATTCATCACGCTGACCGTCGGTTGGTGTTGTATCTTTACTATTTCCAAATTCGTTGCTTGTATTACAAGAGATTGTACGAACAACCTCAAAAACAACTTTTAAAGGATCTGGTTGGTTTAGTGTTACTTTTGACTCTAATATGGAGCAATTAACAATTTGACTGGTCGCTTCGTCATAATTTTTATCCGTAATGGTTAAAAAATAATCATCTGCCGGAACTCCGTTTAAGGTAATCGTATAAATTCCGTTTTCTACTACGGCAGTAGTTGTTTGTACTGTTCCTGCCGTGTTTTTCCATTCATAATTATATAATTTTCCATTATTCAATGCTGGATCAAATGGTGTTCCTCCCGTAATCGCTGCTACAATTCTTCCGTTGGTCGCACCTGAAAAAGTAGGAGTGAAAATTTCTTTGTAGGAGATTTTTACCGGAGCTGTTGGTCCGTCGATTACGATACTGCCTTTTACAAAACATCCGTTACCATCTATTACTTCAACAAAATATTCTCCTTTTATAAGCTTTGATATTTTATTTTCTTCGATAGTAGCTCCATCTGCACCATACCATGTATATATATAAGGAGCTTTTCCTTCTGTAACATTTGCTATTGCCCAACCGTTATCTCCCTGATAACAGGAAACATTTGCTGAGGTAAATGCCAATATAAGTTGTACAGGTTCTGCAATATTTTCTATTGACGGAATTGCAGTTACTAAATCTGTCGTATTATAAGTTCCCTGAACGATTCCGTTTGCATCTTCAACATTTAGCGAATACTCTCCTTCATTAAGTTCAATTGCAGTAGCTGTTTTATAATCTTCTAACTTATCCCATAATTTTGTTACCGTATTGTATTTTGACCAGGTAAATTTATAAGGCAACCCATTATTTTCTAATCCTGTAAACGGAATACCTCCTTTTACTGTTGCCTTTATAATAGCGTCTGATGCTTTGTTACGATTTTTAACGGGGTCTAAATTTGCCGTATTACAAGAAATACCCTGAATAGTTTCTAATGTTATTTCGATTGGTTCCGGATCATCTAAAATAACTACCAAAGAAGGTATTACTAAAGGATCTAAAATACAATTTCTTTGATCCTTAACAAATAAGGTATACGTATCTTCCGGTACATTATTTAAGGAAATGGTAACAATATTATTCAAAAATTGGGTAGATGTTTTAGTGGCATCGATAACGTCATTTTTACTATTTTTCCATTCATACGAATACGAATTTCCGTTAATCAGAGTTCCTCCGGTAACTAAAGCTACAATTTTACCATTTTCGGCTTTATTAAAAGTAGGATTAAATGGTGTGATTTTAACTAATGTAAGCGCACTTGCAGGCTGATCAATAGTTTCAGGTAATACTTTCTCATTATCATCTTCATTTTTTGCTACACAACCTACAGTATCAGTAGAATTTTTTAATTTTCTCACTTTTACAGCATAAGTACCTAAACCAAGACCGGAGATTGTAGTTTTATCAACATTTAAAAAAGTAATCCAATTTCCTCCATTTGATGAATATTGATATATACCATTATCAATTCCTCCTGTAGCCACTATATCAATTGCACCATCAGAACCTCCAAAACAATTGATATCATTTTTTTTGGTAATAGAAAAATCAACTTGAGTAGGTGAGGTTATATTAAACTCCATTTCATGCTCAGGATCCATTACATAAGTATTTGCTCCGGTTTTATTTGGTTCTTTATACCATCCCAGTAACTTAATAAGATATTTTCCTTTTGGAAAATCCTTTGGAATTTCATATATTAAATCATCTCCAATTGTAATTGATTGTCCATCTGGTGTCGAATAAAATGTTTCTTGTGGTTGACCTGATACCGGATCAAAACTTTTAATAGAACATGTTAAAGTTTCTCCTGTTACTAATTTTGAGCTAAATTTTATTATTGCTCTTCCATCCTGAGTATCAAAACATCTCGTTTGAACAGCATCTATTGAAGTAATATGCGGAGCTGATTTAGCATAAAGCAATTCTACTCTTGTGCCATAGGCATTTGCTCTTAAAGTGATTTTTTTACCAACTGCTTCAATTGGTAAAAAATTTTTACATAATATATCTAATGAGTTTTTAGCCTGATATTCAGCTGGCAAACTTCTCCAAACATCTCTATAAATCCATATAAAACCAACCCTAACCCGTTCTTGTTCTCCATCAATATGATACATCCAATTAAAATACTCATTCTTTATACCAGTAATCACCGGTACCTTTATTGAACTTTCTGTACCTATAATGTTATTAGCTACTACGGGATTTGTCAAATTAATAATTGGTCTTGATGTTATAGTAACTTCTCCTTCAATTTGTCTGTCTCCAGCATCAATATTTTCAAATTCTGTAAAATTATAAACCCTTGAAAAATCTCTGGTAACAACCGGATTTCCAGAGTTATAATATGTTGAACAATTTGAATTTCCTCTTCTGTTTACAGTTCCAAAGTGCAATTTAACGATTGGATCATTTTCATAATAAATAATATCATCATAATTAATTGGTTGATCCCTGTAATTCTGATTGTTAGTAAGATAAGTCCCAAAATGGTTTAATATTCTTGCATTTAACTGAAACTCAGAAGAAATCCATTGTAATCCTCTAAAATTACCACAACTGCCTGATCCACCCCCTCCAACTTGTCCAATAATTGACAATTTATAATGAGCTTCACCAGATAAATTTACCTGAGCAAAACCAAATCCTGAAACCAATAAAATTATTAATAAGTAAAAATTCTTCATAGGCTTAATATATAACGGTTAGGGTTTCTGCTTTTGCAGGACTATCACTTTCTAAATTAGGAACAAAATGGTATTCGAGTTCCTGATTGATTTTTAAATTTTTATCTTCTAGTGTCAAAACATCACTGTTTAATTCTTTCCACAATGTTGGCGGAGTTCCTTTTGTATTTTTATAAATACTCACTCCCAGAACTTTGCCTTTATTTTTTGCATAATCCCAAGTAAGTACTATTTTTTTATTTTCTCTGTCAGCCACTCCCTGCAAAAATGTAATGACTTTGACTGGTGTAAAATTCAGGACATTTACCGTTATAACCGAATGATCTAATGACGACCAGAGATTGCTTTTATCCTTAGCCAGAATAGCGTATTGGTATATTTTTCTATTCTCTACCTTATCATCTGTAAATTCCTGAATAGTATCATTGATCTGTTTAATTTCCAGCCATTTTTCTTGTCCTTTCTCTCTCCTTCTTAAGCTATATCCTACGACATCTTCGCTATAACTGCGGATCCATTTAAGATGAACTTTTCCGTCTTTATTATCGTAATCTTTAAAAATAGGTGCAGCAGGCGGAATTTTATCCGGTTTGTCTAAAACCAATACATCAGAAAGTTCCGAAATATTGAAACGCATATCCTCAGCAGCAAGTCTGTAATACACTTTGCTATTGGTCATTTTCAGGCTCACACTGTCTTTATAATCAGTACCCACATACGATTGATGGTAGATATCTACAAACTCTTCTCCTTTATTATTGGCTTTTAAAATTCGATATCCTCTTAAATCTTTTTCAGTGTTTGCTTTCCATTTTAACCGAACGACTCCAAGGCTGTCTATTACACCTTCAAGACCTATTGGTTTTGCCGGAGGAATAGAATCTACTGGCTGAACCAGCATACTCTGGGACGTTAATCGTTGATTGTTTTTCCCTACGACAGATATGGTAAAATAATTGGAGGGATATAAATTTTCTTTATAATTGAGTTTTCTCTGGGAGGGCGGAATAATTTTAGAAACCACTTTATAAGGTCCTTTGTCATTATCTGCCAAATTAATTTCGTATCCCTGAATAAAACCTTCTGATGCTGCAGGATAATCCCATTCCAGATTAACCTCATTTGTGTTTACAATATTATAATCTACTAATCTTGCCGGAGTTACTATTGCAGCTACTCCTGTTGCGGTAATGGGTTTTGAAATTTCTCCTTTTTCTCCAAATGATGTAATACCATATACTCTGTATTGATATACTTTATCGTTTACACTCAGCGTATCAATATAATACATGCTTTTTGAAGGATGTTCGTCTTTATCGTTTAAGTTTACCAATGGCGTCGCAGCGATTGGGGCAAAATTGATTCCGTCTGAAGATTTCTCCACCATATATGACGTATAGATTCTTTTGAAGGTTTGGTAATCCCACGAAAGCAAAACTTGTTTATCGTCAGGAACTGCAATAAAATCAGTAGGTGCCGGAAGTGTGCTATAATCTTTTAATCCTATCATATAAGACGATTCCTTAACCTTTGGGCTTTCGAAAACACTTACCTGATATGCATAAACTTCGTTTTGTTTTACGTTCGTATCCACAAGTCCCCAACCCGCTTTTACGGCTCCGGTAAAACTCATGTCTGCGGCGTATAAAGCAAATGTAAAACGCTGATCAAGCTCATCTGCCATATTTACGATTTTAGCTAAATCTCCTTCTTTAGCGGCAGTTACCTCAAAACTTTCTCCGTAAATAGATTGTGCAATAATTGCTGCATTATTATCTTTTTGAACCAGATCCATCCAGGAGTCTAATGGCTCAGGAAGTAATGGTTTTGGTGTAAGTACTATTTTTTCAGGTTTGGGTAAAACATTCCCATCACGTAATATGGTGGTTCTGGTAACTATAAATCCTTTTTTATTTGCTTTTTGCCATTCGCTTGGTGAATTAACTGCCCAGCGTATCAAAATCTTATCTTTTTGTGCTCTTGCATTTACCATAACGGTAGCACGTTTCGTTTGTGAATATGATATTGAAATAAAGAAGAATAATAAAAAAAGAAACTTGATTTTAGGCATTAAGATGTAATTTTTTCCATGTTAAAAAAACGCAAAAATAGTATTTTATATCAACTGACAAACAAATATTTACAAAATAAAAATCATAGTAATAGGACAAAAATCTGGAATAGCTTTTTGATTAAAAAAACCAAATTCCTAAACCTCATTATTCTAATTTTTTACGCTTTTTATCCGTTTAAATTCTTACAAATAAGTTATTGGTAATTTAAAATTATACGATTACAATTACTAAAATATAAACTTAAGGTAAATCTTATATTTTAAAACTATTGAATTTTTATCTTTAATTTTAACACTAATAAAAATTAAAAAATGCGCAAAGATCAAAAAGGCCTCTACGCATTCTAAAAAAACAATACTCTAATTAATATCTTATTTTAGAAAATAATCAGCATCGATTAATTTATTTCCTGTATCATCATAAACGGCATAATTAAAACCTCCCTGAACACAGTACGAACCATATTCGCCAGCTTTGTTCAAAGCGATAAAGCCAACTTGAATATCTTTTAAATCTTTGTTTCTGCTCTTGGTCAGTTTTACGATTCTGGCAACGGCTTCTTCGCAGGCTTTTTGAGGGGATTTGCCTTGTCGCATTAATTCTACAACAAGATGACAGCCCGAAATTCGGATCACTTCTTCGCCATGACCTGTTGCTGTTGCAGCTCCAATTTCGTTATCAACATATAAACCTGCACCAATAATGGGTGAATCACCAACACGTCCGTGCATCTTGAAAGCCATTCCGCTTGTGGTACATGCGCCTGATAGATTTCCGTTGGCATCAAGTGCAATCATTCCAATTGTATCATGGTTTTCGATATTGGCAATTGGTTTGTATTTACTGTCTTTCAGCCACTTTTTCCATTCTTTTTCAGATTCTTCAAGCAATAAGTTTTCTTTTTTGAACCCTTGTGAAAGTGCAAATTGCAAAGCTCCGTCTCCAACCAGCATTACGTGAGGCGTTTTTTCCATCACCGCTCTCGCAACAGAGATTGGATGTTTTATATATTCTAAACATGCTACAGAACCTATATTGGCATTTTCATCCATAATACAAGCGTCTAACGTTACACGACCATCTCTATCCGGACGTCCGCCATAACCTACGCTTCTTTCTTTTGGGTCGCCTTCCGGAATTTTAACTCCTGCTTCGACAGCATCCAGAGCGGTTCCTTTATTTTTTAGAACTTCCCATGCAGCTTCATTGGCCTGAATTCCGAATCGCCATGTCGAAAGTACAATTGGCTTTTTTCCTTTTTTTGAAAGTATTACTTTTTCTTCTTCTGAATTTGAATCATTTGAATTAAAAGATTGCAATGCCACAGCAACTGAAGCTATTGCTGCCGTTTTTATAAAATTCCTGCGATTTGAATGTGTCATATTAAAATATTTTTAAAACATATAAGTTATGTAAGATCATTTAAGATGGCTGTTATAGTTACTCAAAATTAAATTATATAAGTAATATTTAGAACATTTCCAGGTATTTATATCTTACTAAAAAATTAAAATCAAATTGTCAAAAATTCTTTTACATGAACTTATATAACTTATATGGTTTATAACTTAGCTGTATAAAGCAAACTTACAGCACCAATTAAAGCTGCGGCTTCATTATCTTTAGAAATAGAAACTGTAATATCGATTCCTGCTTCTTTTACTTTTTTATTGAAAGTTGGAAGAAAAAATTCACTTGCATTTGCAATTTTCCCTCCAATAATAAAACCATCAGCGTCAAATTTTTCTAACCACGGAATCACAATTGATGCTAAATCTTCGCCCATTTCTTCAAATACTTTTACTGCATTTGCATCTCCATCAACAGCCATATTATAGATTTCTAATCCGTTATTGGCATTTTTTCCCGTTAAAGTTTTATAACGTCGTAAAAGACCTCTCGCCGAAACGTAATCCTCTGCAATACTTTCTTTAAAAGCAAGATTATAAATTTCTGCATCTGCAGGCACTGATTCTCCGGTAGCAATAGAAATACCTTTGTCTATAAAACAAGCTCCAAGTCCTGTCCCCAATGTGATTGCCATTACTTTTTTAGACAAATTTTGGGCATCTTTATAAACTTCTCCTTTTCCGAAACAAACGGCATCATTTTCAAAAAGAATCGGAAAATCGCTTGTTAAATTAAGGGTTCCCTGAAATAAATAACGAACATTGAGTCCGTAAAAATGTTCATATTTCGATTGGTCTTTTATCCAGCAAATTCCGTTTTCATAATCAAACGGACCGGGCATACAAACGGACAATCCTATTACATTTTCGACTTTAGAATTTTCGATCGAAGTACGTATTGCTTTTTCCCAAATAGACATTACCTCATCTACAGGTAAATTAGAGTCAAATGATTCTTTATGCAATGAAAAATCAACTACTTTCATATTTTTAACATCTATAATAGCAGTGGTAATATGTGTTCCTCCAATATCAATTCCTACGGCATATTCTTTATTCATTCTTATTTTATTTTGGATTTGAATCACTAAGAAATAAAGAGAAAACTAAATTTACTTTTTAATCTTCAATTCATACCTGACAGGCTTTAATCCAGAGAATTCGGGACTGTCAGGATACTTAATAAACTTAATCTCTTAATGGTAAATTTTATTTTATAGGTTTTTATCTTTTAAAATTTGAGGATAATGAATGCTCGTATGAACAATCATTTCGCCAAATAATGTATTCGCCCATGCAAACCATTTTCTGGTAAACTTGGTTACATCATCTTTATGAAAAGATTCGTGCATAAATCCTGTATCGGCGTTTGTTTTAATCAAATTACTGATACAATGTTTTATTTCATTTTCATCGACACTCGTAATGGCTCTTAAAACAATACTCATTGGCCAGATAGTATCTGTTCCTGTGTGTGGTCCGCCAACTCCCTCGCCTGCTTTTCCTTTATAGAAAAACGGATTGTTTTCTGAAAGCACTACTTTTCTAGTATTCAAATAAAGTTGATTGTCCGGCTCAATCGCGCCTAAATAAGGCAATGATAATAAAGACGGAACATTGGCATCATCCATCATATGGAAACTTCCGTAACCGTTTACTTCAAAAGCAATGATTTTTCCGAATTTGGGATGATCTATGATTCCGTTTTCTTCTAGTCCTTTCTGAACTTGTCCTTGTAATTCTTTGGCTTTAGCTACTAAATTATCATCTTTTAATGCTGGCAAAGAGAAAATTTCCTGAAGATATCCAAGCACTTCGATCGCAAACATATTACTCGGAATTAAATACCCAAACAAAGTACTATCATCACTTGGTCTAAAAGTCGAAACGATTAATCCGCATGGTTTTACAGGATATCCGTAACCGCTTAACGGCACGCCATCTGTAGCCCAGGCAGTAACTCTCTGGAAATTATAAGGTCCTTTATCCGTCCAGCGTTGTTGTTCTTTGAAAGTTTGAATAACCAAAAGCATTGCTTCTTTCCACTTGCTGTCGAACAAACTAATGTCTCCGGTTTCCTTCCAATAGCCGTGTGCCAATCTTATTGGATAACACAAACTGTCAATTTCCCATTTGCGCTCGTGAATTCCAGGCTGCATTTTGGTCATGTCATTTTTCCATTCGCTTACCTGATTAAAATCTTTGTAAAAAGCATTCGCATAAGGATCTAATAAAATACATTTGGTTTGGCGGTTGATTACTCCTTTTACCAATTCAGCCAGTTTTTTATCTTCTTTTACAAACGGAATATACGGCCAAATCTGTGCTGTACTATCACGCAACCACATCGCATCGATATCTCCTGTAATTACATAAGTATCTGGTTTTCCGTCGATAATTTCAAAATCTACGGTGGTATCTAAAGTGTTCGGGAAACAATTTTCGAACAACCAAGCCAATTCCGGATTTGCAATTTGCTTTTTGATTCTTACAATTGCTGCTTCAATAGCTTTACTCGTAAATTTTCTTTCGACTAAAGGTGGTCTTTTGGTAATAAAATCTTTTAAGGCGAAATTGAAAGCATCTGAATTCATTCCGAAAACATCGGTTTGAAGTGCCAATAATCCTGCTGAAAAAATCCCTGTGTTTTTTATAAATTTTCTACGTGATTGCATAGTATTATTTTGAAGTTGAATAAGAATATGGATATGAACTTGCCGAAGTTCCTCTTTGTAAATTAGGTTTGCTGCTCATGTCAAAGTTTAACTCTCCACCTTTTAACACATCAAAGTGATTGATGAAATTTTTGGTATGAGTTGCATTGTTCCACTTTAAATCCTGAACATATTTATTGGTTTCAGAATTATTTGGAGCATTGATCACTAATTTTTTTCCGTTTTCTAATTCTAGCGTTAGTTTCTTAAATAATGGCGCTCCAAGAACATATTCGTCTGTTCCTGGGCAAACCGGATAGAATCCCATTGCTGAGAAAACATACCAGGCAGAGGTTTGTCCGTTATCTTCATCTCCGCAATATCCGTCCGGAGTTGGTTTGTATAAACGGTTCATGACTTCACGAGACCAATATTGCGTTTTCCAGGGTTCACCAGCATAATTGTACAAATAAATCATATGCTGAATCGGCTGATTTCCGTGTGCATATTGTCCCATATTCATGATTTGCATTTCGCGGATTTCATGAATAACTGCGCCATAATAACTATCATCAAAAATTGGCGGAGTGGTAAAAACAGCGTCTAATTTTGCCGTGAATTTTTTCTCTCCTCCCATTAAATCAATCAAACCATGTACGTCATGAAAAACACTCCAGCTGTAATGCCACGCATTTCCTTCGGTAAAAGCATCTCCCCATTTAAACGGATTGAAATCTTTCGGGAAACTTCCGTCTTTATTTCGACCACTCATTAAACCAATTGACGGATTATAAAGATTCTTATAATTCATCATTCGTTTTTCGTATAAATTAATTTCTTTTTTAGGGCGATTTAAGGCTTTAGCCAACTTCCAAATCGAGAAATCATCGTAAGCATATTCTAATGTTCTGGCTGCATTTTCATTGATTTTTACATCATAAGGAACATAACCCAAAGTGTTGTAATACTCCACTCCTTTTCTTCCTACAGCTTCTAATGGACCTTCGTTATTGGCGCCATGCAATAAAGCTTCGTACAATTTATTGATATCGTATCCTCGTAATCCTTTGATATAAGCATCAGCAACTACAGAAGCGGAATTATTCCCAACCATTACATTTCTAAATCCCGGGCTTGACCATTCCGGCAAGAAACCGCCTTCTTTATAATCGTTGATCAATCCTTCCTGCATTTCTTTATTGATCGAAGGATAAACTAAATTTAACAAAGGATATAAAGCGCGGAAAGTATCCCAAAAACCTGTTCCTGCAAACATATAACCCGGTAAAACTTGTCCGTTATACGGACTGTAATGCACGATTTCTCCTTTTGCATTTACTTCATATTGCTTTTGCGGAAAACAAGCAGTGCGGTATAAGCAGGAATAAAATGTTTTTAGTTGTTCTTCACTTCCGCCTTCGGCAGATAATTTTCCTAAAACTTTATTCCATTCTTGTTTAGATTGTGCTACGGTTTCATTAAAAGAAGCTTTTCCTAATTCATTTTTTAAATTCAACTCAGCTTGCTCTACACTTATAAACGAAGATGAAACTTTTACGTTTACGATTTCTCCTTTTTTGGTTTTAAAACCTACAACTGCACCAACATGATTGTCTTTTAATTCTAATTTGTCTTTTTCTAAAACTTTGTCATGCCAAGTATAATTAATAGCAAATGGTTTATCGAATTGAAGTACAAAATAGTTTTTAAAATTCTCCGGAACACCGCCACTATTACGCGTTGTGTATCCTATAATTTTATTTTCTGAAGGAATTATTTTGATGTAAGATCCTTTATCGAAAGCATCGATTACAATAGAAGATTGTTCGTTTTCCGGGAAAGTAATCTGAAAATGTGCTGCTCTTTCTGTCGCTGTAATTTCTGTCGTTACATCATAATCTGCCAGATATACGCTGTAATAATACGGTTTTGAAACCTCAGCTTTATGGCTGAACCAGCTTCCTCTTTCGTTTTCTTCAAAAGCCAATTTTCCCGTTACCGGCATGATCGAAAATTGTCCGTAATCGTTCATCCACGGCGAAGGCTGATGTGTTTGTTTGAATCCTCTAATTTTTTCTGCTGTATAAATATACGCCCATCCATCGCCCATTTTCCCCGTTTGAGGTGTCCAGAAATTCATTCCCCAAGGTCGGCAAATTGCAGGATAGGTATTTCCGTTCGAAAGACTATGCAAAGATTGTGTTCCCATTAAAGGATTTACATATTCTACCGGATCTAAAGTTTTAACTTGTGCGTTTCCTGCAAAAAAGCATTGCATTACCCCTAAAAAAATTAAACTCTTTATTTTCATATTTTTATTTTTTTGCTTTAAGCTTTAAGCGATAGGCTTTAAGCTAAAAACCGTGACTTAACTCATATTTCTTTAATCTAAATCTCGTTCGTCTAAGCTTGAAAACTGCGACTGAAAACTGTAAACTTCCTAAAGCGGTCTATCTTCTTTTTTTACTCCAAAAGTTGTCGATGGTTTACTTCCCATAAATAATTTTAATTCTCCTCCTTTTACAATCATATCGTGTGTGATGTATGATTTTGTATAAGGTTTTCCTTTATATTCTACTTTCTGGATGTAGATATTTGTTTTGCTATTATCAATTGCGTTTACTGTAAACGAAATTCCTTCTTTATGATGAATTGTCGCTGAATTTACTAACGGACTTCCTAAAACATAAATTCCGTTTGCGGGATTAACCGAATAAAATCCCATTGAAGATAAAATATACCAAGCCGACATTTGCCCTAAATCCTCGTTTCCGCATAATCCGTCCGGTTTTGTCGAGTAAAATTTATCATCGATTTCACGGATTAGTTTTGCCGTTTTCCAAGGTTGTCCTGCATAAGCGTACAAATACGGAATATGGTGATTTGGTTCATTTCCTTGTGCATATTGACCAATTAATCCGCTAATGTCCGGTGAAATTTCTTCGCCTTCTACTTTATCTGTGATTAAGAAAAGAGAATCTAATTTGGCTAAAAATTTATCTTCGCTTCCAAACAATTCAATTAATCCATAAGGATCCTGAGGAACCAACCAGGTATATTGCCACGCATTTCCCTCGACATAATCGTCTTTACGGTGCGCTGATGAAAGCGGGTTAAATGGTGTTCTCCAATTTCCATCAGTTAATTTTCCACGCATGAATGTGGTTTCTTTATCGAAATAAAGCTTGTACAAATTGGCTCTTTTGGTGAAATAATTATAATCATCTGTTTTACCTAAAGATTTTGCCATTTGTGCTACACAATAATCATCAATCGCATATTCTAATGCATTACCAACAGATTCTAACATTTTATCAGCAGGAATATATTCTAGTTTTTGAACATAATCCATTCCGTCACGCGTTTGCATAGCTGTTTTTTTGATCGCTTCGTATGCCAATGCGGTATCGTAATCTCTATAACCTTTCATGTAAGCATCTACAATCACGGCAATCGAGTGATTTCCGTTCATCGTATTGGTTTCATTGCCCATTAAATGCCAAACCGGTAATCGACCTTGTTGTTCGTAGATTGCCAAAAACGACTTAACGATATCGTTGATTTTATCCTGTTGCGTAATCGTGTATAAAGGATGCAAACCACGGTAAGTATCCCAAAGTGAGAAAGTGGTGTAATTTGTAAAATTTGCTTTTTCGTAAACTTTTTTGTCTGTTCCTCTATAATCTCCGTTTACATCATTGAAAATCGAAGGTGCAAACATGGTATGATACAAAGCAGTATAAAAAACTTTCATCGTTTTGTCATCTCCTTTGATCTGAATTTTATTTAATTCTTTGTTCCATTTTGAAGTTGCTTCTTTTGCTACAGCATTAAAATCCCAACCCGGAATCTCGGCTTTAATATTCGCGGAAGCGTTTTCATAACTTACCGGAGAAATCCCAACTTTTACTAAAACTTGTTTGTTTTTTAATGTCTTGAAATCCAAAACGGCTTTCATTTTTAAACCTTCTCCTTCATTTCCTTTTACAGCAGTTTTATCATCATATAAAGTTATATTTGAAATTGGTTCAGAGAATTCAATCGTAAAGAAAATACGTTGATCAGCCGCCCAACCCGCAGAATATCTGTATCCAACAAGCGTCGTTTCATTGATTTTTTTTATGAACGTTTTTACTGGTTTATCCCAACCAATTCCGTCTGCAAGATCAAGTAAAACGTGATTGTCTGTAGTAGTATTAAAAGTATATTTATGAAAACCGACTCTTTCGCTGGCAGTTAACTCGGCTTTGATTTTATATTTATCCAATAAAACGCTGTAATACCCAGCTTTGCTTACTTCGTTTTTATGAGAGAAATAAGAACCATAACCGGTTGCCATATCTTCTTTTGTTCCTTTGGTAAGCGGTACTTTTCCTGAAACAGGAAGTAATAAAATATCGTTTAAATCTCCAATTCCTGTTCCGCTTAAATGCGTGTGCGTGAATCCTAAAATGGTATTACTGGCGTAGTTGTATCCGCTGCACCAATCCCAGCCTTCAAAAACATTTACGGGTCCTAATTGTACGGCTCCAAAAGGAACATTTGCGCCCACAAATACGTGTCCGTGTCCTGCAGATCCAATAAATGGATCTACATATTGTGTATAATCTGTACCAGTTTGTTTTAATTTCTTTTCCTGCGAAATTACCGCCAAACTACTTAGCATAATTATAGCGAAAACAATGTTTTTGAATTTTGTAACCATTTTACTTATTTTTTATTTGACTTGTGTAGATGTTGCCCACGGATGACACGGGTTAAACAGATTTACACGGATATTTTTTAAACGTTGAACATTGCAAAGCCCGCAAAGTAGACGCACTGCTGTGCGTCTCTACAGAAAACCTTAGAACCTTAATACCTTGCTAAAACCTCATACAAAGAGTACACTTTTAAAACCGGTTTTTCAATTTTTCCTTCAAATGTGATTATTTTTTCTTCTCCGGGTTTTAAATCGAAATAATTATCGGTCCATTTTCCGGTATATCCTTTTATGGAAACGTTTACATATTTGGCAAATTTTGATGCTTTTAAAACTAATTTATTTCCCTTTACTTCCCAAGTAATTTTTGGATCTTCGAGTGTTAAATTTATTGGGCGCGTCAAATCTATTTCAGGCATTTTATCATCCCGATATGCTTCTTTCATTGCATACCACGCTGCTTTGGGCTGGCGGTCATAATAATCGGTTACGCTCCAGCTTGCTACCGGCCAGCAATCGTTAAGCTGCCAAACCAGAGTTCCCATATTATAAGGTGCTTTTGAGCGGTGGATTCCTATAATATTTTTAAGCGAATAATATTGCAAACATTGTGTGAGGTAACTATAATCCTCGACATTCATTTTCTTTATTTTGGTCGAATCAATAAAGTAACGATTCAAATACGAATCTAATTTCAGGAATCCTTTTCCGGCTTTTTGATGTGCCTGCAAAATATCCGAATATAAATAGCGGTCTTCCGGCAATGTAAATTTTTCTATTGACGAATAAGTTGGCATTGCCTGCATTCCGTATTCGCTCACAAAACGTCCTGTTTTTTTCTGTACGGCTTCTACATCTTCTAATCCCCACCAGGTTCCCCAATAATGGCTGTCACCTTCTGTAATACTGGCTTTTCTGGACCAATGAAATAATGGCGACGAACTAATATACGGTCGTTTTGTATCGACTTCTTTTACCCATTTTGGGATACTGTCCTGAAACAATCGAACATAGTCTTTCCATAATCTGGTGGAATCCTGCTTAGACATTTTCATGCTTTTTTGCCATCCCCAATCTTTAAAGGCTTCATCGATTTCATTATTTCCGCACCATAAAACAATACTTTTATGATGGCGTAAACGTTTTACCTGATACTGAACTTCTTTTTTTACATTATCAAAAAAGGCATCATCTCCGGGAACCATTGTTCCGGCAAACATAAAATCCTGCCAGACGTAGATTCCATTTTTATCGCATAAATCATAGAAATAATCGTCTTCATAAATTCCGCCACCCCAAACACGAAGCATATTCATATTGGCATCTTTCGCCATTCCAACTACTTTTTCGTATTCTTTTTTGGTTACTCTGGATAAAAAAGCATCTGACGGAATATAATTAGCGCCTTTCATATAAACCGGTTTTCCATCAATCTTAAAATAAAATGATTTCCCCAGACTATCCGGTTGTTGTACTAATTCTATCTTTCGATCTAAAACATATGGTTTCTCCGGAGTTTTTTCGTCGTAAGCTTCTAATCTTGGTGTTTTCCAGATTCCGCAAGTGGTGAATTTTGGTCCCCAATCCCATCCAAAATGATATTGCGCTTTACGCACATAAGCACGCGGGTTATCCGGAATCACAAATGGAAAATCTTTTTTAGCAAGGGAATCAACTACATTTTGTGCGGATTTAAAAACAATTACTAAATCATTATTTCCGGATTTAATGAGTTTTTTAACATCTACCCGCCATTGACGGAACATGTTATCCGCTTTCAAAACCAATTGATTGTTGAGGTAAACGGTTGCGTAAGTATCTAATCCGTCAAAAACCAACTCGGCATTTTTCTTTTTTAATGTTGCTGCACTAATCTGAAATGTGGTTTTATATTCCCAATCTTTCTTTTCGATCCAGGCAACTTTTTTTTCATTGTCTCTGTAAAATGGATCCGGAATGACTTTATTATTCAATAAATCAGTGTGGATTTCTCCCGGCACGGTTGCAGGAAACCATTTATCAGTTTTTATTTCTCGATATTGCCAATCTTCTTTTATATCAATACTTTGAGCATTGATTACAAATGAGAAATTCGCAATACAAAGAGATATTACCCAATAAAAGTTTTTTATATATTTCATTTTTTATTTTTTTACTGCAAGTGATATAACACGTATTTGGAAGGATTTCTTTTCTGAAAATCTTTTAATATAAATTTACCGCAAAGTGCGCAATGATTTTTCTTTTGAATGCGAGATTTAACCGCAAAGTGCACAAAGTTTTTCTTTAGCTTTTGAACATAAACGGTTGGCATAAGTTCGCAAAGCTTTGTCTCCCTAATCTTTACTCTTTCTTCTTTACTCTTTTCTTCTTTACTCTTAGAAACTCTGAATCTTTAAAAAATAAGCCGGGCGGTACAGGTATTCCCTCCCGACTTATTTTAACTAACCTAACCAAATTTATTGTTTATCCCACCAGATTCTGGTTGTCATTCTGTCTAATCCCTGACGGCTTATTGCTTGCTGATAGTTATCTGCATTTGTTAAAAGCTCTGACTGATCGTAGATTAATCTTCTCGGAATTGTTCCGTTTGTTTCTCCCGTAGGATCATTTATAGGAACTAAAACCGGATATCCTGTTCTTCTGTATTCTGAAAAAGCTTCAAAACCATTAAACAACAATACAATCCATTTTTGAGTGATAATCTGTTCGATTTTTTGAGCCTCAGTTCCAGCAATTTTAAAAGGATGAGCTGTCATATAAGTAGTGTATTCAGCAGGTGTAACCGCCGGTACTTTATCTCCAAAAATAGTTAATACTTCCATCGCTGCTTTTACTCCGTTATCATAGTATTGTTGTGCACTTCCGCCAACGTTCCAGCCTTTTACAGCTGCTTCTGCCAATATGTATTGAACTTCAGCATATGACATAATTAATGTTGGTGCATCTAAACGTAATACTGTAGAAGTATTTGGGTCTGAGAAAACTTTTTTATCTCCACCCGGAAAATCTTTAGCATCATTAGCAAGACCTTGTTGGTTTGCCGGATTGTTATCTCCTGTTGCTTCTAATTTAGCATAGATTCTTAAACGAGGATCATTATTGTTTTTTAACTGATCGATAAATGTTTTACTGAATTTTATGTTTGATTCTCCTCCGTTCAAATCATTTGTAACCCACGCAGAAGTAATAGGATTAGTCCTAACTCCTTGTGGACCTGAATCATGTTTTAAAACAAGACTGTCATCATTTGAAGCAAAAACACCTTTTGAAACTGCTTTTTCTACATATTCTTTAGCTTTAGCCGGATTTACTTTAGACAAACGCATAGCTACTCTAAGCATTACTGAATTTGCCAATTTTTTCCATTTGGCAACATCACTCTGGTAATATAAATCTGCTGCACCAACAAAACCTTTATTGGCATCTAATGCTGTTCCGGCTTCGTCTAGTTCTTTTAAAAGGTCATTATAAATAGCTTCCTGAGTGTCATATTTTGGAGTAAAAATATTTCCATTATATCCTTTTCCTGCTTCAAAATAAGGAACTTCTCCATAAGTATCTGTTAGTTTTTGAAACATTAAAACTTTCATGATTCTTAAAGCCTGAATTGCATTTGAATTTTCATCAGTGTTTGGCAAAACCGACATTAATTGATAAATCTGATTCAATCCTTTTCCATAAGATTCTCCAAAAAGGGCAGCTGAATATTCAGAAGAATAGGTGTATTTTGAACCCGCTCCTCCTGGTGAAGAAAATTGCTGTACGATTTGTGCGGCATAAATATTATTTCCTCTTGTATTCGAAAAATCCTGACCGTCAACATAAATCTCAGCTAATGTAAACATCGATTTTACTGCAGGTTCTGTTAAGGCATTTGGATTCGTATTCATTTCTTCGAATCCTTTATCGCATGATGCTAATGTCATTGCACTAACAATTGCGACACAAAATATTTTAATATATCTATTTTTCATCTTTTTTATTATTAGAATTTGACATTAAGTGTTATACCATAATTTCTTGTCAAAGGCATAGAAGCTCTTTCAAGTCCCTGAGCATTACTATTATTATAGTTTGACTCTGGATCTATATTAGGCACTTTGTCATAAATTGTCCATAAATTATGAGCAGAGAATGCTAAACTAATCGATTGGAAAGGTGTTTTTTCGATATACGATTTTGGAAAATTATAGCTAAAAGAAATCGCTCTTAACTTTACAAAATCAGCATCGTATACAAAATTTGATGTTACATCGCTATAACTTCTCCAGTAATCGTATGCAGAAACAGTTGTGTTTACAGGATTTCCGTTTGTATCTGTTCCTGAAACGGCAACTCCGCCTTCACGACCAGCAAGTGAAGCTTCAGATAATCCGTAACGCATTCCTAATTGGTTTGTTGCAGAATAAATTTCTCCTCCAAATTTAGCATCTACAAAAACAGAAAGTGTGAAATTTTTATAAGAGAAATCATTTGAAAGTCCCATTGAAGTTGGCGCAACACCTTGTCCTGCAATAATTAAGTTTCCTCTAAGAAATTTACCGCTTGGATCAAGTACAATGTTTCCGTTTGTATCTCTTAAATAATCATAAGCTTTGATTACTCCAAAAGGCTGTCCTTTTTCTAATACTACAGAAGCTCTTGCATCTCTGTTATCATCTAACAATTTTGTTGGAATTTTATCAGAAAGGTTAACAACTTCACTCTCGTTGTAAGCAAAATTATAACCAACACTCCAGCTAAAATTAGGTGTTTTTACTGCTTTTACATTTACGGCAAATTCAACACCCTGATTCAGGATTTCTCCCACATTGATTTTTGTAGTTCTGTAACCAGAAGCTTTAGAAATATCAGCATCAGCAATATCATTTGTTGTTCTTTTTTGGTAAAAAGTCAAATCTGTACTTAATCTGTTATTGAAGAATGTATTTTCAAAACCAAATTCGATTGTACTTACATTATAAGGTTTTAAGAATTTGTTTGGAACCGTTTCTCCATTAACACCCAAAATTGGCTGACCTTGAGAATCTGTTTGTCCGTCTGGCGCAGTATACGTCAATGATAAAGCATACGCATCCGGCAAAGCTCCACCAACATTACCCCAACCAGCTCTAATTTTACCATAAGACATCCATTCCGGTAATTTAACTATTTCAGAATAAATAAAACTTGTACTCACAGATGGGTAAAAAGTACTGTTATTTGCAGGATCTAAAGTAGAAAACCAATCTTCACGACCTGTTAAACTAACATATAAGAAATCTTTATAACCTAAATCTGCTGAATAAAAAAGTGAATTTACTTCGCTTTCAGAAAATAATTTTTCTGTTTTTACAGGCTGAGTGTTTGCATAAAAATACTTGAACGGAACAATAAAGTTATTTCCTCTCATTTTAATACCACTCATTCTGTTATCCTGACGGTTTGCTCCAACAAAAGCATCCAAAGAAAGATTTTTTACGATATCGCCTTTGTATCCTAAGTAACCTGAAGCATTAAACTCAGAACGGTTTTGAACGGTATTTTCATAAGCTCCACCAGGTGCATAGTTAATTCCGGTTGGTTCAATTTCTGTAAATTCATAATTAATATCATCAATACCAACGACAGCTTTTGCGTAAATTTTATCGGTAATATTATAATTTACTTTTGCCGAACCTATAAAACGTTTTCTAAGATCGTTATTCAGGGTTTCCTGTGTTGCAAAATATGGATTTGTCTGATATACATTTGATTGAAAATAATCTGCTTCTCCTCCATTTTCATCATATGCATTGCTGATCCATCTAATATCTGTTCCCGGAGTCATAAAAGTAACCGGAAAAGATGGGTTTCTTGGAGAATCATTCAAATAAGGTCTGTTATGGCTTTTCTCAGAAATATACTGTGCGTTTGTCTCGATACTTACCTTTTTATTTGGTGCCGAATTTAAACTTAAAGTCACGTTATTTCTTCCAAAGTTAGTTCCCGGCAAAATAGATTCATCTTTCGTATTTCCAAAAGACAACCTGAAATTAGTTGTTTCGTTTCCTCCGGAAATTGCTAAAGTATTACTGAAAGAATATCCGGTTCTGTAGAAATTTTTAACGTTATCCTGTCCGTAAGCCTGATATGGTCTTGTAATTCCATCGATACCAAGAGACGGAGTTCCGTCATATTTATCTCCCCAGGCAAAATAGTAAGAATCTCCAAGTTCCTGTGCGTTTGCAAATCTTGTTGCAACACCATTTACAGGCGCTCCCGCTCCGTATTGATCTTGCCAATGTAAAAGAGTTGCCGGTGTATTGAAGGTAGAATTTGTACTAAAATCTACTCCAATTCCTGTTCCGCTTTTTCCTTTTTTAGTCGTAATTAAGATAACACCGTTTGATCCTCTGTATCCGTAAAGTGCAGAAGCCGCACTACCTTTAAGTACTGACATCGAAGCGATATCATCCGGATTAAAAGAAGACATACCATCTCCTTTATCAGCTCCACCGTACATTCCGGCATTTCCTTGCTGGCTATTATCAATTGGAATACCGTCTACAACATACAAAGGCTGATTAAGACCAGAAGCCGATGTTGCTCCACGAATTACAACACGGCTCGAACCTGAAGGTCCTGAAACCGGTGCAGAAACGTTAACTCCGGCAATTTTTCCCTGAAGGGCATTTCCTAAGTTGATTTCTTTATTCTTGGTCAGCTCGTCTCCTTTTAGTTCTCCAACTGCATAACCCAAACTTTTCTTTTGTTTCTTAACCCCAAAGGAAGTTACTACAACATCTTTTAGTTCTTGTGTATTTTCGATCAGGACAACAGCAACTCTGTTTTCATTTTCCTGAAGCACTACTAATTTTGATGCAAAACCAATAGATGATACGTTCAATGTAACCTTTCCTTCCGGAACATTCATTTTAAACCGGCCTTCAGCATCTGTAATTGCACTAAACGGTTTTCCCTGAACCTCTATCGATGCAGCAACAATTCCCTTGTTCTCTGCATCAGCCACTATGCCTGTTATTAATCGGTTTTGGGCAACAGCTCCTAAGCTGCTCAACAATACCATTCCTAACACTGCCAATATTCGTTTCATAAGCATTTTTTTTTGGTTATTTGTTTTGATTTTGTTTTAACGTGATTGTTTTTAAAAATTAATAAAAATTTGAACTCAATTTTAATATGGTATTCTAAGATCTCCATCTTTAAATACTATGTTTTTATAATAATATTTCCTGTTGTTATTGAAGAAATCGATATAGTAAACTGTTCAAAAAAAAACTGATTATCAGTTTGCTTTTTCTAAATTTTACTAAAACGATTTAGTAAAATGAATAAAAAAAAACGAAACGTTTCTTTTCTTTTTTATTCTTCTTAATATCTTAAATTAAACTGACTCTCTAATAATCAATTTCCCTTTTTTAAGACTTTTTTCTACTTCAAATTTTCCCATATCAGTCATCTGACTCATCAATAATTGTATCGATTTTACAGCAATATCTTCAATAGGCTGTGCAATAACCGTTATTGCGGGTGTATGCAGCTTAAAACTGTCATGATCATCAAAACTAATAACTGCAATATCTTCAGGAATCCTGATTCCCATTCCTTTAAAAGCCTGAAGACCTGCTAATCCCATATAATTCGTCAGGAATAAAACGGCATCAATATTTGGATTTTTTTCTAAAAAACGGGCTATTGTTGCAATTCTGGTTTCTTCATTGCTGTAGTAATCCATATGAAGCACAAGTGATTCATTATAAATTCCTGCTTCTTTCAAGGCATCGCGACAGCCATCTTCTCGTAACTTCATCTGAATCATTTCTGACTCATTGTTTACAACGGCAATATTTTTACAACCTTTACTGATTATAAATTTTGTTGCCGTATTCGAGGCTTCATAATTATCCATTACAACATGACTTACTCTCTGACCGGGAAAATACCTGTCGACTAAAACTACTGGTTTTTTCAGTTTTAAAAGAAGATCAATACTGTCTTCTAAATTTTCTGTTGGCGTAATAATAAAACCATCTACGTTTGCCTGCAAAAGACTATGTATCAATTCTTGAGAACGTCCGTCATCTCCACCTGTACTACAATAAAAAACTCTATAATCAATGCTTTTAGCCTCATCTTCAATCACTCTGGCAAGATCTGCAAAGAACTGATTCGAAATATCTTCGACAATTAATCCTATCGATCTCGTCTTTCCGGTTCTAAGACTCGTGGCAATCATACTAGGTCGGTAATTGAGTTTTTCAGCAACTTGCTGTACTTTTTTAATTACCGCCGGGCTGATCCCCATTTTCTCGCCTTTATCATTAATGACAAAAGATACAGTAGATATAGACACTTGCGCCTCTGTGGCAATATCCTTAATAGTAATCTTTTTCATTGAATGAGTTAATTTTTTATTAAGCTGTTATTAATTATATCACAAATATATAGATAAAAATAATTACTAAAACGATTTTGTAATTATTTTTTTAAACATATCATTTTTTTAAAGCTAATTATAAATACAATCATCAGCAATTATAGGTAATTTGAGGATAAATCGTTTTTTATCTTTTTTGAAGACATCTTTCCTTTTAATATGAATTATCTGTTATCCTGCCTATTTATAATAAAAAAGTCGCAAAGCTTTAATTTACTTTGCGACTCTGTATTTAATTTAGAAATCTAAAGTTATCTATTAGTTACGAAATAAATACTTCCAGGATTGACGCTGAACCTTCTAAAACATAACTGCGTATGTCAGCAGGAATCAAAACCGTATCTCCTTTTTTATATTGATACGTTACGTTTCCGTATCTAATTTCAAAAGATCCCTCGATACACATATATACCGTAAAAGTTTCACCGTTTTTATTTGCATCAATCTTTCCGTCAAGCGGAATAAAATTAGTGGTGAAATAAGGACAATCAACTACTACGTTGGATTGATTTACTTCTTTTTCGTATTTTTTATACGTATCTACTTTATTGTAATTGATAGCATCAAGTGCTAAATCAACATGCAATTCTCGTTTATTTCCCTGCGCATCTACCCTGTCAAAATCATATAAACGGTATGTAATATCAGATGTTTGCTGAATTTCTGCAACAACCAATCCTGCACCAATTGCATGGACAGTTCCGGTTTCCAAAAAGAAAACGTCTCCGGCTTTTGCTTTTACATCATCCAGAATAGAAACTAAAGTTTTATTATTTAGATTCTCCAGATATTCTTCTTTGCTTGAATCTTCTTTAAAACCTACAATAATCCTTGCGTCCTGATCTGCCTGCATTACGTACCACATTTCTGTCTTTCCAAAAGAATTATGGCGTTCTTTTGCCAGTTTATCATTAGGGTGAACTTGTATCGACAAATCTTCACGCGCATCAAGATATTTAAACAATAAAGGAAACTGATTCCCAAATCGCTCGTAAACTTTCGTTCCTAAAATTTCATTTGGTGACTCATTGATTAATTCTGTCAATGATTTTCCTTTTAATTCTCCGTTAGCGACTACACTTACATCACCTTCGACAGTAGACAATTCCCAGCTTTCTCCGGTAATATTAGACGTAATTGGTTTATTAAGAACCGTTTTTAATTTTTCGCCTCCCCAGATTCTGTCTTTCAGAATTGGCTCAAATTGTAAAGGATAAATTTTTATGCTCATTTTTTTATGTTTTTTAAATTAATATCTAGTTTGTTTTTTGCCACGAATTACAGGAATTTTCATGAATTATTTTGACTCATTTAAATAATAAATGTGTTTAATCTGTGGCTAATTTTTTCTCTCTCAGATTTGGCAAATTAAGCAGATTTTTTGAATTATTTTTCTCCAACTCTATTTGCAAGAAGACAAAATCTTTTTAATCTTTCTAATCTGTGGCTAAACTTTTTTCTCTAGCAGATTTAGCAGATTTTTTTTCAAACAACAACAGAAAATCCGTTTTTATCCGTGTTTTCGCTTTAACGAATCCGTGTCATCCGCGTACCATTTCTCAAACCATTTATTTTATAGAAATAGCCACACCACCGCTTGAAGCTAATTTTTGTTTTAGTTTCGTTTTACTGTTTACAGTTACTTTTCGAATATTGTAGGATTGCGGATTGGTTTTATAATCTGCCGTTTTTCCGTCTTCATAAATTGTAGCTGTATATGATTTTCCAGCAGGAAGAAAACTAAAATCAATTGTAGCAATCCGTGCATTTTCATCCGTGATTCCGCCTACAAACCATTCTTGTTTTCCTTTGGTTTTTCTGGCAATTGTAATATAATCACCGGGTTCTGCTTCAAGGATATAAGTTTCATCCCAATCCAGCGCAACATCTTTTATAAACTGAAATGCATCATTAAAACGGATATAATTCTCCGGTAAATCAGCCGCCATTTGCAACGGACTGTACATAGTAACATACAATGCCAATTGCTTGACAAGAGTTGTACTCAGCTTATTTTTTTTAGATCCGTAAACCGATAAATCTCCCTGAAAAATTCCCGGTGTATAATCCATCGGTCCGCCCATTAATCGTGTAAAAGGCAAAATTGTAGTGTGATCCGGATGAATTCCCTCCATAGATTCAAACTCAGTTCCGCGCGCTGATTCCTGCGCAAACCAGTTAGGATATGTTCTGTGCAAACCCGTAGGTCGAACTGCTTCATGAGAATCTACCATGATTTTGTGTTTTGCAGCTTCTTTGGCAACATATGCATAATGATTCACCATTTGCTGCCCGTCATGATGTTCTCCCCTCGGGATAATTGGACCTACATATCCCGTTTTTACAGCGTTATAATTATTATCGACCATAAAATTTAAGGCATCATTTAATTGTCGCTCATATTCTGATGTGGAAGATGTTGTTTCATGGTGCATAATAATTTTCACGTTCTTTTTACTGGCATAATCACTAAGATCTTTTACATCAAAATCCGGATATGCTTTTGTAAAACTATAAATGCGTTCTTTTTTAAAGGCCGTATTGTCTTCCCAACCCTCATTCCATCCTTCGACCAAAACGGCATCAAAACCATTTGTTGCTGCAAAATCTATATACTCTTTTACATGTTTAGTATTGGCTCCGTGCGTTTTATTTGGTTTTAATTTAGCAAAATCCGTTGCTCCAATAACCACATCCTGATTGTCTGAATATGCCCAGGTCGAACCTCCGCCAGTAAAATATTCCCACCAAACCCCAATGTATTTAACGGGTTTAATCCAGGAAGTATCATCAAAATTACAAGGTTCGTTTAAGTTTAAAATCATTTTTGAAGCCAGAATATTTCTTGCGTCATCACTTACAACAATCGTTCTCCAGGGCGTAAAACTTCCCGTTTGAATATAACCTTTATTGCCAACCGCATCCGGAACAAGATGAGAACTCAATGAGAAAGTTTTATCATCGACATTAAGGCACATTGCTGGATAATTTTTCAGGGCTGCTTCGTGAATATTGATATAAAGATTATCATTTGTTTTAATCATCAAAGGCGTTTGAGTGGCAAGATTTTTAGTGGTTGATTGTGCTGCAAGCGGAACATGTGTAGCGTTGTAAACCAAAGACTGCATCTTGGATATTTTTGATGTTGTATAACTGTATTCGTTTGTATCATAATCTCCCGGAATCCAGAAAAGTTTATGATCTCCGGTTAAGTTAAACTCTGTTGTTTCTTCCTGAATGATAAAGTGGCGCAAATTATCCTGTATCGGAAATTCATATCTAAAACCCAATCCATCATTAAACAATCGGAAATAGATCGAAAGTTTTCGTTTGCTTTTTCCCTGAACCAGATCAGCACGTAATTCATTGTAGTGATTTTGTATTTCTTTTTGTTCGCCTAAAACCGGTTTCCATGTACTGTTTTCTGACTGAAACTTTGTTGCTGCTATCTCAAAATCTTCATTCAGCAAGATGTCAGACTTTATAACAAAGCCCAATTTGCTTTCTTTAAGCACTTCTTTGTTCTTATAATTAAGAGTATAAATTGGAGTTCCTGCTGCATTTAAATGAAATGTCAAAGTCAAATTTCCATCTGGAGATTTAAGTTCCTGAGCATTTATAAATGCAGTAGAAATAATACTAAAGAAAAACGTTAAGAGTATATTTTTCATAATTAAAGAAAGTTTCAAGAATTGCTAAATCGATTTAGCAAACATAATAAAATTTATGAAATGGAATTATCCAAAGGAGAAAAAATCGGGAATTATGGGTTTTTCTCCACTAAATAGTCAAAAAAATTAGACAAATAATATCTTCCATTTTAAATGAAAACTTCCGATAAACGGATTTATTCAATTCATTATTCCTTTATATTTTGAGAATCGGCAATTAGAATTTCGTTAAGCTCACTTAACAATTCAAACTCATCCAAAGGAAACATTTCAAGTGCAGTTTCTAACATAAGTGCCACGTTTATAGCATTTTTATTTGTATCAGAAATTATATGCGCTTCATGATCTATCGCCAAAATGCATAATTTTAATAAGTCAGTAATGGCACAGCCCAACTCAAAATAATTTAAAAACTTAATCTTAGCCGTATATATTCCTGTTTTATCTACAGATGAATTGACGTTGTTGAAATAACGGGCGTTTAATATTCTTAGATCTTCTAACGTTTTAATTGAATTTGCTTCCATGTTTTTTTTCTGCATAGTTCAGAAGATTTATTCACAATAACAGGAACGTATTTAACTGGATTTATATGTTTTTATATTTTTGACTACTTACTTACAAATAAAAATTATCTGGCAATAAACAATTTAAAACTCTGAAAGAGTCTTAGCAATAGCATGGTGCGAAGCACTATAAAAAAACGATTTCTATTTTAACCCTGAAAGGGTGAAAGTATAATTACACAAGAAACATTCAACATAATCTACATAGTATTTACCTATTTGCTTTTCCCCTTTCAGGGTAATCCAACTTTTAATTTAATTCGTAGTACGATGCACTACGCTACTGCTTTTTAAGCTTTGAGCTTATTTGGTAAAGACTTTAAAAACTTTTGTTTAAAAATCAGGATATTGCTGTTTATATCTGATTGATAAATTTGTTTTGTCATCTAATAAGGTCGAAAAAATATGAAACAAAAAAAAAGACTTCCCAATTAAGAAAGTCTTTTTTAATATTTAAGAAGCGTAAATTTGGCTTAAGCAACAAATAAAGCGCCTTTATTATAATTGAATAATACCAAATCATAAGGAACCAAAAGTGGCGCTACTTTCTCTGAAGAAGCATTGAATTTTATTCCGTTATGCTTTCTAAAAAGATAAATCTCTTTTAAACAATTTGATAAACTCTGATGAATTGATGTTGTAAATATTGGCAACTGTTTATCGCCTTGCAACAAATCTATTTGATAATTAGAGCTGCTTTTAGACAAATTGTTTCCTATAATTCTTATTGTAAATACTGTAGCTTTTCCGTGTTGTTCACCTTGATATTGTACTACCATAATTTTATTATTAAAAAGGTTAGACTATTTATTTTTTAAATTTGAATATTATGCAAATTGAAGAATTAAAGTTATGAAAAAAAAGTAAATCACTAGAAAATACAGCTTAAATTATATAATCTTTTTTTTCTGCCCATATTTAAATTTCAGACCTCAAAAAACCATGATGAATTACTGTTTTAAAATAAAGTAAATCTTTATATATTTTTCTTAAATTTGATCAACTAATCTAAAACCTAATCACATGCAAATGAATTTCTTACCCTTTTTTGCTTCAGCATTAATTACTCTTGTTACCGGTTTTATCTGGTACAATCCTAAAGTTTTTGGAACGATCTGGATGCGAGAATCCGGATTAACCGAAGAGTCGCTTAAGAACGGAAATATGATTAAAATTTTCGGGTTAACTTATATCTTTTCCTTAATGATGACGATGGTTATTTCGGCATTAACAATTCATCAGTCCGGCGCAGTTGGCATGGTTGGCGGACCACCATTAATAGAAACTGCAAAACCATCATTTGCCGCTTTTATGGCAGATTACGGAACCGCTTACCGCACTTTTAAACACGGCGCACTTCATGGTTTTATATCAGGTTTATTTTTCGCTTTTCCAATGTTGGCGATTAATGGCTTGTTTGAAAGAAGATCATGGAAATATATTTTTATAAATGCCGGATATTGGATTTTAACCTTAACGCTTATGGGCGGAATTATTTGTGCATATGCATAATTATAAAAAACAGAAACCCGTTTGACACACAATCTCAAACGGGTTTTTCTTAATAATAACTTAAAGCAAGTGAGTTATTATAAATAATACCTAATTTTGAAAAAATTAGCTCTTACTTTTGAATACAACTTATTCTTTCCAGATTTACAACAGCACGTCATTATTGCCTTTAGAATGGAATTCGCTGGCTGTAGATAATATTTTTTTGACCAGAGAATATCTCGAGGTACTCGAAAACTCTTGTCCGGTAAATATGATTTGTCATTTTATTGGAATTTTTAACGAAGAGAAACTTGTTGGGATTGTCATAACTCAATTTTTATTTGCAGAAAAACTGGAATCTTTTGGAGAACGCGATCAGTGTTTAAAAACTTCTGTGCGTAATTTTGCTTTCAAAAATTTTGCTTCGCATGTATTATTCGTCGGCAACAATATGCTTACCGGACAAAATGCGTTTGCTTTTGATAAGAATATTAAGCAGACTAAAGCTTTTAAAACACTTCATAAAGCAATTAATCAGCTCAAGAAAGACTTGAAAGCAGCCGGAAAAAAAGTTCATATTACGAGTATAAAAGATTTTACGGCAACAGAAATAGAACCGCTTCAAGCTGAATTCAAAAACAATTATACGTTTTCGACCCAACCCAATATGATTTTTGAAATCAATAAAAATTGGCAATCAGAACAAGATTACATTGATGCTTTATCAAAAAAATACAGAGATCAATATAAACGGGCAAGAAAAAAAGCAGACGGAATTCGGAAACAAAAAATGTCTCTAGCAGATATTAAAAAGTATGAAGATGTTATTTATGATTTGTATTTTCATGTGGCTAAAAATGCTCCTTTCAATACTTTTTTCTTAGCCCGAAATCACTTTAGCTTTTTTAAAGAAATAATGAAAGATGATTTCTTATTTTATGGCTATTTCTTAGACGAAAAGCTAATAGGTTTCAATACATTGATTAAAAACGGTACTGTCATGGATACTTACTTTTTGGGATATGATGAAACCATTCAACGTGAAAAAATGCTGTATCTAAACATGTTATACGATATGATTGCGTATTCTATCAATCAGGGTTTCTCTGACATTGTTTTTGCCCGAACTGCGCTTGAAATTAAAAGTTCAGTAGGTGCAAAACCTCTAAAAATGTACGGATTAATAACGCACAGTAACGCTCTTATTAATCATAACATTGCCAAATTATTTAATTATCTCGAACCTAAAACAGATTGGCAGGAACGAAATCCTTTTAAATAAATCAATATCTCTATAAATATTAAGCCCTTCCAGGGCTTTATTTATTTGTCTTCTTCCATAAATATGCAATAAATAACTCCGTTAGGAGTGTAATATTTATAGAAAACAATATGTTTGGGATTTCCAGCCCCATCGGGGCGACATATTAAATTAAACCACAAAACTACGGAATCGCAATTTTCATCTGTTTATGTAAAATATGAATTTCTAACGAAGTTTGGGCACCGCAATATTCTCCATCAATTTGAAAATTAACCGGATAATTTGTTTTTATAGTAGCTTTGTCTGTCGATATAATTACAATATCGTCTGAATCTATAGGCATATTTCCTGTAATGATTTTTCCCAGCAATAATAAATCGAGACTTTTTAAGATCACCAATTCAAATTTACCATCATTCATTGAACCATTCGGGTTGATGGTTACACCAGTTCCGTATTTCTGAGAATTAGCAATTACGATCATTCTTGCCGTATGTTCGACTGTAGTGCCCTTATTTGTAGAAATTGTAGCTACAAAAGGATCATTAGAATCTACCAGTGTATTGTAGGCTTGCAAAGCATAACCCCAAAATCCTCTTAAATTACTTTCTTCATAATTCTTAACCAGATCAGCATTGAGACCAATATCGCTTAAATGAATGCTTTTTTTGCCGTTGATACAAATCATATCCATTTCGATATAACGGCTCAAAAAAGCTATTTTGAGGTTTTCTTCGATAGTTGTAGGCAAATTGAGATCTACAGATAAACCATTTGCTGAACCAGCAGGCAAAATGCCAATAATGACATCAAAATTTTCCATTGCTTCGGCAACCATTTTTATGGTTCCGTCTCCGCCCGCAACAATAATTCGTTCCGGCTGATATTGATTATATAGTGATTGTATTTCTTTTTGATCACTTTTTCCTGTAGTTTCATAAACTTCCAGATCAAAATTATTTGTGGTTGCAAACTCCTGAACAGCTTCGATTAAACTCGTTTTATCAAGGTCTCCGGAAATGGGGTTTACAACAAATATGATATTCTTTTTCAAAATTTTATTTTTAAAGTCAATTAAAATAATTAATTTACAGCATCCATCTATAAATATACGCAATTAATGAAACCAATTTTACAATTATATCGAGGTTATGCCAATGAACAGGAATTAATTGTAATGGGGCATGTTTTTAAAAGAACGTATGACTATGATTTTCAGAAGAAAAATTTAAAAAATGCACGTTCCATTATTAATCAGTTCAGAATAAAAACGCTCGAGAATTTTGATATTTATTTAAAATGCGGCAATCAGGAAATTCACACTAAAACACTCGATGATGGATATTTTAAGTTCTGTATTCCTCTTGAAACAGAAACTAATTTTGGATGGATGGAATACGAAGTAAGTATTAGATATGAAAATGAAACCATAACCGAAAAAGGCAGTTTTATAAGACCTCATAAAGGAAAACTAGGAATTATATCTGATATTGATGACACTTTTTTGATTTCGCATACTCAGAATTTCTTCAAAAAAATCTACATTCTGCTGTTTAAAAATGTAAATGACCGCAAAGTTTTCACAGATGTCGTACCTCATTATCAAGCCTTAAGCTCTGCAGGAAGAAACAATAAGGAAGAAGAAAATGCTTTTTTTTACGTTTCAAGCAGTGAGTGGAATTTGTATCGGTTTATTGTAAAGTTTACTAAAATACACAACCTGCCAAGAGCTGTAATTTTATTGAAAGATATAAAAAGAGGTATCACAGATTTCTTCATGAGCGGACGCGGAAATCACGATCACAAATTTGATAAAATAAAACACGTTTTAGAATTTTATCCAAATCTTAAATATGTTTTATTAGGAGATGATTCGCAACACGATCCAGTTTTATACGAGCGAATCTGCAAAATATTTCCTGTTACCGTAAAAGCTGTCTACATCAGGCAAACCGGTAAACACCAAAAAGAAGCCACTAAAAAAATCATGAAAAACTTAGAAGCGTTGGAAGTTTCAGTTTGTTATTACAAAAATAGCAGCGAAGCGATTATGCATTCTAAAAGTATTGGGATTATTTAAGGTTTGTGTATGTTGGCACACGGATGATGCGGATTTTAACTGGTTTTTGCGGATTTTTTTATCACCTACAAGATTTGATTAACAGCGAATAAGGTTAGTAAATCACTATCTCTTTGTCATCTCGACCGAAGGGAGAGATCACACATGAAACTCCATAAAGATTAGCGATTTTGCATGTGGCATTTCTACTGTGACCTCTCCCTTCGGTCGAGATGACAAACCTTATGTAAACTTGAAACCTGAAACAAAAAAAAACCATTGTCAAAATTTAAAACTTTGACAATGGTTTATGTAAACTGTGACTGAAACTAAAAACTATACTAAGCAGTAAAATTATCAATCTCTTCCTGAACAATTTCCCAGTCAAGAAGCAATTGGTCTAAATCACTTTTCTTTTTGTTATAAGCTGTAAAAAAAGAAGCATCCTCGATATGTTTATCATAATTAGAAGCCAGCAACTTATCGTCGTGCTGAATATCTCTTTCTAATTGTTTGATCTGACTTTCAACTTTGCTTAATTTATTTTGTAGTGCCTTACCTTTTTTCTGATCTTCGTATGACGTTTTGTTGCTTTCTTTTGGAGCAGCAGCTTTAGCAACATCTTTTTTCTCGACTTCACGCATATTCTCAAGATTGCGTTGTTCTAAGAAATAATTGATGTCTCCCAAATATTCTTTGATCTGTTGATCTTTGAATTCGTAAACAATATTCGACATTCCTTGCAAGAAATCCCTATCGTGAGAAACCAATAATAAAGTTCCTCCAAATTTTTGAAGTGCAGCTTTTAGAACGTTTTTAGATTTAATATCTAAGTGATTCGTAGGCTCATCCATCAACAAAACATTGATTGGCTGCAATAGTAATTTACAAAGTGCCAAACGGTTACGTTCACCTCCTGAAAGTACTTTTACTTTTTTCTCTACATCGTCTCCGCGGAATAAAAATGATCCCAACATATCACGAACTTTAGATCGGTTCGTATCCATTGCGGCATCTTCCATAGTTTGAAGAAGTGTAATTTCGCCATCAAGATATTCTGCCTGATTTTGTGCAAAATAACCTAATTGTACATTGTGTCCCAGTTTGATGCTTCCTTCATATTCGAATTCATCAACAATTGCTTTGATAAAAGTCGATTTCCCCTGACCATTTTGTCCCACAAAAGCAATTTTACTTCCGCGTTCTACTAATAAACTAATGTCTTTTAGAATGGTTTTATCACCGTATGATTTAGTAACATTTTCGGCTTCAACTACTACTCTTCCCGGTTCTTTTGAAACTGGAAAAGAAATATTCATAACTGAATTGTCGTCTTCGTCAACCTCAATACGTTCTACTTTATCTAATTTTTTAATCAAAGATTGCGCCATCGAAGCTTTTGAAGCTTTTGCACGGAATTTCTCGATTAGTTTTTCTGTTTCTTCAATTTTCTTCGCTTGATTCTTTTGCGTCGCCAATTGCTTTTCACGAATTTCATGACGCAATTCTAAATATTGAGAATAAGGCTTGTTGAAATCATACGCTTTTCCTAATGAAATTTCGATCGTACGATTCGTAACATTATCAAGGAACATTTTATCGTGCGAAACAATTACAACAACTCCGGGATAACTGCGCAGGAAACTTTCTAACCAAATAATACTCTCGATATCCAGGTGATTCGTAGGCTCATCCAGAAGCAATACATCATTTGATTGTAATAATAGTTTTGCTAACTCGATACGCATTCTCCAACCTCCTGAAAATGTTTCGGTTTGATTGTTAAAAACTTCTCTTTTGAAACCTAATCCTAAAAGAATTTTCTCAGTATCACCTACATAATTGTAACCTCCTAAAAGGTCAAAACGATGTGTATAATCAGATAAGTCTTCAATAATCTGGCTGTATTCTTCACTTTCATAATCAGTTCTGGTAACTAATTGATGATTGATTTCTTCTAATTTTTTCTCTACAACTTTAATCTCAGTAAAAGCTTCATAAGCTTCTTCTAATACCGTTCTTCCGCGTTCAAAATCAATATCCTGGCGTAAAAACCCCATTCGGATATCTTTTTCTTGAGATATAACTCCGGAATCAGGAGCAAAATCTCTTGCAAGCATTTTAAGCATTGTAGATTTTCCAGCACCGTTTTTCCCGACAAGTCCAACCCGGTCTCCGGCACCTAAACGAAAAGTTACCTCTTCGAATAAATAAGTACCACCAAAAGAAACCGATAAATTGTGTATATTAAGCATGTAATGTTATTTTATAACTAATTGATTGTGTAAATTTACACTCCCAATTTAATGGGGTAATTTAATTTTTTGCAAATGTTAAAAAAAGGATCGAAACTAAATAGTATTTTAACAGGAAGTTGTCCAAAATGCCAAAAAGAAAGTATGTATTCAGACAAAAACCCGCTTCATTTGACTAAAGTTCTAAAAATGAACGACAATTGCAGTCATTGCGGATTAAAATATCAAATCGAACCTTCGTTTTTTTATGGAGCAATGTACGTGAGTTACGGTCTAAATGTAGCTGTAGGAATTGCAGCTTTTATTGTATCATTTGTCTTTTTTAAAACCACAATTGAAGAATCTTTTATCGCAATTGTTATTTCCCTAATTGTATTATTTCCTTTTGTTTTGAGACTTTCAAGAAACTTATATATTAATATGTTTGTATCGTATGATCCTAAGGCCGGTCAGAAATAAGAGTTTTTAAATATCTTTTATGAAATCGCTGAATATCAATTTCACGATCCAGAGGGATTTCATTTTCAATTTTATCAAATAAAGCTTGTGCCATCGCAGGTCCTAGCATTACGCCACGTGTTCCTAAACCATTAAGAATGTGAATCGATTTGCGTTCGTGATGCGTACCAATTAAAGGTCTTCTGTCTTTAACCGTTGGACGAACGCCGCCAAAGTGCTTTACAATTTCAAAATCGCAGGTAATAATTTCTTTTATTCGGTCTATTAATTCCTGTTTTCCTTCTTCAGTAGGCAAATCGGTTTTATCCTGCCAGTTGTATGTAGCGCCAACTTTAAATAAATCATTTCCCATTGGTAATATAAATACGCTTGTATTTACAATAACATCCAGATTTAAATCAGGTGCTTTTATTATAAACAATTCACCTTTTGTACCATCTAATGGTAAATAATTAAAAAAAGGATTTCGGTGCATCCCAAAACCTTCGGCAAAAATAATATGACGTGCCTGAATATTTTTATATTGTATTCCGTAATCGAAAAACTCAACATAAATACTATCAAAAAACTCTTCTAACAATAAATTATTCTTTTGCAAATACTCTTTATAAGTATCTAACAATAATGCTGTATTTACATATCCTGTTGATAAAACTTCTCCATAATCGTAAGGAGAATCAATACTGTTGTATTTTTTTGTGATTAGTTTCGTAGATAAAAATGGAGCCAGGTTTTTTTTGTCTGAAGCGGCAAACCAATTATTCTGTTCTTCGATAGAGAAAAACTTTCTTAAAATTGGCATTTGAAAATTGAATCTCGTTTGCAATTTTTCTTCAATCTGTTTGTAAAACTCATTCATTAAAATCAATTGTTCCTGTGCATTCCAAACTTCGCTAAAGCGTTTCAGAATAACAGGATTGTATAAACCTCCCGCAACTCTTGATGAATTTTGAGATTCATTATCAATTACTAAAAAAGTTTTATTGTTTTTAATAGCAACTTCTGCAAAAGAAATTCCAGCCAATCCGGATCCAACGATTAAATAATCTAACATATAAAAAAGGTAATGTATAAAAAAACTCTTATTACAAAGGTAGCAAGAGTTTTTGTTATAATGTAATTTAGACACTTAGTAGTTCCACATATCTTCTTCGAAGTTTCGAATCTTTTCTTTTACTCTTTCAGATTCTAACAATTGACTTTGTGCATTGTCTTTCATGTAATCTTTGATCTCACGATCTCCGTACATATTTTCCTCTTTATAAATAATAGCATTAAAATGTCTCGAATTTAAAATCTGATCAAATGAAATAGGAATTGCAGAGTTCTTATCGTTAAATGCTTTTCCTTCATGCAATACTTCACGCGCATTTGGAAAGAAAACCCAAAACAATTCAATATAATCCTTCTCGTCGCTATTCATTGTATAAACGTCAGGAGTTACAGGACAAATACCCAATAAGCGGTATTTCAAATCACTTTGACGTTTGTCAAAATACCAATATCCTTTTATTTTATATTGAGTAACATCAGCTGCAGTTAAATCTTGTTTCAGGATGTACTCTGCCGGTATTGACCTGGTTGGTCCAACAGTTTCGTCAACATACGTAACAACCTTCTTTTTTCCAGTCCCGGTAACTACTTTTTTCTTTACAACTCGTGTTT
The DNA here is from genome assembly GCF_001422725.1 of Flavobacterium sp. Leaf82. GTDB lineage: Bacteria > Bacteroidota > Bacteroidia > Flavobacteriales > Flavobacteriaceae > Flavobacterium. The sequence goes on from NZ_LMMA01000006.1 coordinate 88,712, forward strand.
TGTAGTCATCCGGATATTGATTGATCAATTCTCTACCAGCATCTGTTGTATCAACACGGGATAAGGCTCCCTGAATGTCTTTTAAAGATTTTTTAGTATTAAAATAACTGTCGCTATATACTTCAGTAATTTTACCGTTTCTAATACCTTTTGTCAAAACGTCGTAAAGCGAACGTCTGTCTGACCCAATATTAGCTGTATCCACTGGAAAATATAAAGGGAAATTGATTTTTTCGTTCAAATCAATAATTTCCCAGGTAGTTTTCCCCATAAGGACATCCCTATCATCTACATAACCATAAGCCAAAGGCTTATCATTATCTGAGATAAGCTGTGCAGGAGTTTTAAGCCCTATCTGACCAGCTGTTTTTGCATTTAGCAAGTTCGATTGTGCATTAGAGCTAAAAGCCCCAACAATCAAAGCAATAACCATTAAAAAATTTTTCCCCTTCATGATGACACTTTTTGCAACAAAGCTAAGGAAATTTTATGTATTAATTTATTATTTTTCTTACAATTTTGCAAAATTGAAAATTAAGAGATAAAATGCTGCTTATCCCAACATAATCAGAACTTATTCAAAGTGAATTAATTACACTTATTTACACTTACAAATGTATCAATTGAGACTTTGTATTAAACTATTTTACTAAAAGCAATGATTTTCAGTTTTGGCCAAAAAAAAACTCTTACTACATTGTAGTAAGAGTTTTTAGTATAATTTAATTTAGATACTTAGTAGTTCCACATATCTTGCTCGAAGTTACGAATCTTCTCTTTTACTCTTTCAGATTCTAATAACTGATTTTGTGCGTTGTCTTTCATGTAATCTTTGATCTCACGATCTCCGTACAAGTTTTCTTCTTTGTAAACAACTGCATTAAAACGTCTTGAATTTAAGATCTGATCGAATGAAATTGGAAGAGCTGAGTTACTGTCGTTAAAAGCTTTTGCTTCATGCAAAGCTTCTCTCGCATTTGGGAAGAAAACCCAAAATAACTCAATATAATCTTTCTCGTCACTATTCATTGTGTAAACATCCGGAGTTACAGGACAAATTCCAAGTAAACGATATTTCAATTCACTTTGACGTTTGTCAAAATACCAGTATCCTTTTATTTTATATTGTGTAACATCAGCCGCAGTTAAATCTTGTTTAAGGATATATTCAGCAGGCACAGATCTTGTTGGACCAACTGTTTCCTCAACATAAGAAACAACTTTCTTTTTACCAGTACCGGTAACAACTTTTTTCTTCACAACACGTGATTTATAGTCGTCAGGATATTGGTTGATTAACTCTCTACCAGCATCTGTTGTATCAATACGAGATAACGCACCTTGAATATCTTTCAAAGATTTTTTAGTATTGAAATAACTGTCGCTATACACTTCAGTTATTTTGCCGTTTTTAACAGCTTTCGTCAAAACGTCGTAAAGAGAACGTCTGTCAGAACCAATATTAGCTGTATCTACCGGAAAATACATTGGAAAGTTGATTTTTTCATTTAAATCAATAATTTCCCAAGTAGTTTTTCCCATCAAGATATCTCTATCATCTACATAACCATATGCCAAAGGCTTATCATTATCAGAAATAAGTTGCGCAGGAGTCTTAAGTCCTATCTGATCAGGTGTTTTTGCATTTAGCAAATTCGATTGCGCATAAGAAGAAAAACCTCCAGCGATAGAAACAACGGCTATTAAAAAATTTCTTACTTTCATCGTGGTATCATTATAAGATATTGAATGTAGTTTGCACTACTAATTTTATTGTATTTCGTAAATTACCGGAGCAGTTCTTGGTAATAAATAACTACCAGCTCCAACAAGTTTAGTTTTAATTTCAGAAATAGTAACCTGGTCTCCTTTTCCAGCTCTTGAAAGAACTGTTTTACATTGTGCATTCAATCTGTTACCAGAAACAACTACAGTAGGTTGTCCAGCAATTTTCATATTAAATCCAACAACATCTAAACCAACTTCGAAATCGAAATCAAGTAATTTAGCACCAATAGTAGCAATTTCTAAGTTAGATTTAGGTCCTTTAACAACACCCATTTCTCCTCTAATTGTTCCTGTTGGTCCAGGAATACCTTTAATTCTGAATGTTTTCTTGTCTGTAACTTTATCACCGTTTGGTAGTGTTCCAGTTACAGAAATTGTAGCTTCAGTACCTTGTCCAGGGCTCATGTTATATTTACCAGGTTTTCCGGCAGAAGATAATCCAGGAGCACTTGCATTAATTTTGTTTGCATCAACACCAGCGAATGATACAGAGATTGGGTTAACAACTCCTCTATAAACAACATTCATCTTATCAGCAGAAATTGTAGCTGAGTTTGGTCTTGGTACTACAACATAAGTTCCTTTAAATTTCAATGGAATGTTTTTACCATCTTCTAAGAAAGTAAATTGTCCATTAATATTTTGCTCACCTACACCACCTGCAGTCAAAGAGATAACAGCTTGTCCGTTAACGATTTGTCCAGGTCCTTGAAATGAAGTTGGTTTTGTGTTTTCGTCATAACGACCTAAAACAACTTTACCAGTTACTTTTTCTCCTTGGAAATAAGCATTTTTATCTAAAACAACAATCGCTTGATAGTTGCTGTAAGAAGCAGCAGCAACAGCCGCTTTTCCTAAAGCACTATTATAAACGTCTGCCTCAGTTTTCTTAACGTCATTTTGCCAAGCTGAAAGTTTAGCAGCTGATGCAATTGCAGGAAAACCTTTAAAGTGATAAGCTAAGTATTTTTCTTTTATACCTTCTTTGTTTTTTACGTCAGAAACATCAAATTTTTTCTCAACTTCAGAAATAATACCAGCATATTTTTTGTCTGTACCTAAAGCAGCTTTAATATCTGATTTGTATTTTTCAATTTTAGCGATAATTTCGTTACCTTTTTTAGTGTAACCGTCTCCTGTAAACCAGTCATCGATGTTATCACCTCTGTCCATAGCTTCGTAAGGAAGTTTACCAGTTTCTTTTTCAACTTCAAATCCTTTGATAGACTGAGTTTTTAAAGTACCAATATAATCGTAAAATTCTTTTGAAATTGTTTCAACTTTATGAGCAGTTACTGCAGCAATTGCGAATTCTCCTTTTGCTTCAGCAGCTTTTTGATCTAAAGATGTTAATAAACTTGCGTTTGTTTCAGATGAACTTGTATTTGCACTTTCAAATTTTTCATTCATCAAACCAAAAGCAGATATTACTTCTTTTGATACGTTCATTGCTAACATTGCGATGAAAACCAGATACATCAGGTTAATCATCTTCTGTCTAGGGGTTAATTTTCCTCCTGCCATTTTTTCTAATTAGTTCTTTATTAATAAATTTAATATAATAGTCAAAAACTAATTATCCTTTGTTACTCATTGCAGAAAGCATACCACCGTAAACGCTGTTTAAAGAAGCGATATTTGCAGTCATAGATTGCATTTGCTCTTTTAATTTAGAAGCATTTTCAGCGATTTCGCTATTTGCTTGTGCGTTTCTTGAAGCACTTTCTAATTGTACTTTGTACAAGCTGTTTAATGATTCCATTTGTGCAGCAGCCATAGACATTTCTTCAGCATATTTCTTTTGTCCTGCAATAGAATCTACTGTTGGAGAAATTGCTTTTGCAGCTCCTTCGAAGTTTTTGATGCTGTTTCCTAAGCTTGCCATTAACTCACCGTCAATTTTAGCTTCTTTCAACATTACATCTAATTTTTGAGATAATAAACCTTGGGCATCAGCCGTAGCTTCAACTTTATCTTCTCTTTTTCTAGCTTGACCATTAGCTAATTCTGGGTAAACAAGAGTCCAGTCTAATTCGTCTTCAACTGGTTCAAAAGCCGAAAGAGCAAAGATTAACGCTTCAGTTAATAATCCAACTGACAACATCACTGTTCCTGTTAATGGTCCAATTTCAAAGTGAGTAATTTTGAAAAGAGCTCCAACGATTACTACTGCCGCTCCCATACCATAAGCGAAATTCATTGCTTTTTTACTTAATAATGCCATAATACTTTTTTTTAGGTTTTAATTTAAAATAGATTTGATTTGGTTATTGAATTTGAATTTAATTATAATTTACTTTTCTTTTTTCCGCTTCCGGTTGTTTGAGTTCCCATGTAATCCTGTACAGTTCTGAAACCAATGTAGCTTCTTGCAGAATCTGCATATTCGTGGTCACGAGTACTTACTTGTAGGAAGTAAGCAACATCTTTCCAAGATCCTCCACGAACCACTTTTCTTTGATTGTTTCCATCAATTACGTTAGGGTTCATTGTAGAAACATATTCGTAAGCATTTGGATTATAAGCTGAATCTGTCCACTCTGAAACGTTTCCTGCCATGTTATATAATCCGTATCCGTTTACTTCATATGATTTTGCTTCAACAGTATATAAAGCTTCATCAGCAGCATAATCTCCTCTGCTTGGTTTAAAGTTTGCTAAGAAACAACCTCTGTCACTTTTAGTATAAGGACCTCCCCAAGGATAAGTTGCAGATTCAAGACCACCTCTTGCAGCATATTCCCATTCTGCTTCAGTTGGTAATCTGAAAGCATTTACTAAATCACGTCCTTTTTTCTTAGATTTGATATAGCTGTTTTTATTTAATGTTCTCCAAGCACAAAATGCTTTAGCTTGTTTCCAGGTTACACCAACTACAGGATAATCTCCATAAGCTTTGTGCCAGAAATAATCATTGTGCATTGGCTCATTATATGAGTAAGCGAAATCTTTAATCCAAACTGTTGTATCTGGATACACACTAACTTGTTCAGTTTTAACGAAGTCTTTTCTTTTTCCAACTTTAGCTTTTGCAGCAGCCTGAATATCCATCCATGAATAACGGAATTTCAATTTATTTACATCAATTGTTCTTAAACCATTATATGATTCTTCAATTGGCAAATACATAGAATCCATTACTTCAGCGTAATATTCATCCGGATAAGCTTTAGTATCTTTAATTAGCTTAACTTTTTTGTTTAACTTTCTTCCAGCATACGGATCATCTTTTGTCCCTACACTATAGTAGTTATCATACATATATTTATCATAAGCCGTCATTTTGTCTGGCTCTGAATCATTAAATGCATAATCTGAGATACTACCACCTTTTTTACCTTTAGCATCACCAGCAGGTTTTTGACCTGTTTCATCAGCTAAAATTGCCAAACGAACTCTCATTGTAGAATCTTTTACCCATTCTACAAATTGACGGTACTCACTATTTGTAATCTCAGTTTCATCCATATAAAACGAACGAACCGTTACTGTTTTAGTCGGAGCATCTTCTACATTAGCTAAATCAGCATCTGATTTACCCATAATAAAAGACCCACCAGGAACTAATGTCATTCCATAAGGTTTCTCAGGATGCCATTTCCCTCCTGTAACACCAACTAACTCACCTTTGTCTCCTGACTTACCACAGCCAATTACCAGTGTTAACATTGCTGCAAATGCAATAAACTTCTTCATATAAATTTGGGATTTCTATTCATTATTATAAGTCCGTAAACGTATTTATTATTTATCTAAAAAACAATACTAGTTGCGAAATTTATTTTACCGTTCAAAAATAATGTTAAATAAAATAAAAAAAAAATATTTGATCGATAAACTAGCAGAAAAAATCGACGTAAAACGTTAAATTTTATACTTTATATTTATTTTCTTACTAATATTATTTAACAATTTTTTTGAAATTTTAAAAATTTATGATTTTGGCTAAAATTTTACTCTATAAAGCATTTTTTCTCTGTGCTTTCCACCACCTTTCTGGCAATTCTTGGTTACAAGCGCTCAAATATTCGTCGTATGAACACGGTAATAACGTATTTCTTTTTAATTTATTGTGACCATTAGATTCGAACGGAATTTCGATCCACCAACGATCTGTTTTGTCACTTTTGTAAAAAATTAATTCTTCCTCTTCCAGAGGAACAATATATTTTAAATACGTTGCCCGACTACCAAACGGATATTCTTTTGAACGATAATGATACCCTTCGATAAAATACCAAACTATTTGGGCAATAATTCCCGCTTCCGGAACTGTACTATTGTGATTAAAAATTCCAAAACATGAAACTTTATCACTAATTCCGGCATATCTTGCCAATGAACATATCTCTTTTCCATTAAAACCATTCGGCTCAAAGGTAATCATATTCGCTGAAGCTGACGACTTTACCGAATTTAAATCAATACTTATTAAATCAGCATCTCTAAATACAGGCTCTGCCAATGCAATTTTATTAGAAATTTCGCCCAAACGATAAGCATCAAAGAACAATTTCTCGATCAAATCTATTTCTTCCTGAGAATTATAATAAGTCTGATACCCTATATTACAATAGTTAAACAAGTTATTAGGCTCATCTATAATAATCTTGGTCAAATAAGAATTAGCTGAAACTGTTTCATTTTCTTTTCCAAAATCAAACCTATTATCTACAGCAACCATGTTTACCATTTGCTCTAAATCATCATATGCACGATATAATGCATATGTCAAATCCTGCGAACCTCCTATAACTATAGGAATGACTTTATTCTTAATTAAAGTAGCTGTTACTTTTTTAAGAGCAAAATAAGTATCCTCTACAGAGTCACCTGCAAGAATATCTCCTAAATCTGCAATCGACGCATCCCAATTACCGGGAAACATGCTGTACAGTTTCTTACGAACTGCGTTCAGGTTAACCTCATTAATCACATTACTATTACGACGATCTTCGAGAACGCCTACTATTGCAATTGTAATTTTGCTAATATCAGGAAACTGATCCTGGGTATGCAAAACAATTTTGCTGCCCAATTCTTGTGAAGACAATGAACTAATGAATTTTAAAATTCCGTCATTAACTGGTTCTAGAAAATCAAATTCCATTTATTATTTCTTTTTAGCAGCCGTTTTTTTAGCTGGAGCTTTCTTGGTGGTTGTTGCTTTTTTTGCTGGTGTCTTTTTTGCCGGTGTTTTTTTTGCAATCATTTCCTGAACTTCAGCCAATGTTAATTTTGTTGCATCAACATCTTTGCTTAATTCAATTTTGATTTTGCCTTTTGTAATAACTGAACGGCCCCAACGTGCCTTTTCAACTAAAATTCCTTCATCTTCCCAATTATGAAGCACCTTATCTATATTTTTTTGTAATTTATCTTCAATTAATTCTTCTACTTCTTGTTGAGATAAGTTATCAAAATTGTATTTCTTACTTACATTGATAAAAATACCGTTCCATTTAATGAACGGTCCAAAACGACCCACACCTTTTTGAACGCCTTCGCCCTTATAAACTGCAATTGGCGCATCAGCAATCGCTTTTTCATCAATTAATTCCTGTGCTCTGTCTTTAGAAAGTCCTAAAGGATCTTCTCCTTTTGGCAACGAAATAAAAACACTTCCGTGACGTACATAAGGACCATAACGACCATTATTTACTTCTACTTCTTCTCCTTTATATTCTCCTAAACTTTTAGGCAGTAAAAATAAATTCAAAGCTTCTTCTAGTGAAATATTTCCAATATTCTGATCAGACATTAAGCTTGCAAACTTTTTATCCTCATCATCTGCTTCTCCAATCTGAGCCATTGGTCCAAATTTTCCTAAACGAACAGAAACTTGTCTTCCGTCAGCATCTTTACCCAGGATTCTTTCTCCGCTTTCACGTTCTGCATTTGCTTCAACTTCTTTTACATTTGGATGAAACTTATTGTAGAATTCCTGCATCATGATTGCCCAGTCGATATTTCCTTCGGCAATTTCATCAAAATCCTGTTCTACTTTTGCAGTAAAATTATAATCCAGAATGTTTCCGAAGTTCTTCACTAAGAAATCTGTTACGATTGTCCCAATATCTGTTGGAACCAATTTTCCTTTATCTGAACCTGTATTCTCTTTTAGCAACTTCTCACCTACTGCACTATTTTGCAATGTAAGTTGTGTATAATTACGTTCCTGACCTTCAAGAGTTCCTTTTTCTACATAATTTCTATTGATGATAGTCGAAATAGTTGGCGCATACGTAGACGGACGACCAATTCCTAATTCTTCTAATTTTTTCACCAAAGATGCTTCTGTATAACGAGCCGGTGGTCTTGAATATCTTTCGGTTGCTGTAATATAATTGTTAACTAGTTTTTCGTTTACTTTTAATGCAGGCAACATTCCTTCTTGTTCTTCCTCATCATCATCATGTCCTTCTAAGTACACTTTCAGGAAACCTTCAAAAAGTAAAACTTCTCCTGAAGCTGTAAAAATTTCGCTGTGATTATTTGCTTCGATTTTTACGTTTGTTCTTTCTAATTGCGCATCGCTCATTTGAGAAGCCAGCGTTCTTTTCCAGATCAAATCATATAAGCGAGCCTGATCACGATCAATATTTACAGAGTGACGTGACATATCTGTAGGACGAATTGCTTCGTGCGCCTCTTGTGCTCCTTTGCTTTTGTTAGCAAAAGTTCTGGGCTTCGAAAATTCTTTACCGTATGATTTTATAATTTCAGCTTCAGCAGCATCCATAGCATCTTTAGAAAGGTTTACACTATCAGTTCTCATATACGTAATAAGTCCTGCCTCGTATAAACGTTGTGCAAGCTGCATGGTAATCCCAACTGGCAAATACAATTTTCTTGCTGCTTCTTGTTGCAAAGTAGAAGTTGTAAAAGGTGCTGTTGGAGATTTTTTGGTAGGTTTAGTTTCTAAATCTGCTACCTTATATTGTGATCCGATATTTTTATTTAAAAAATCTTCGGCTTCTTTTTTTGTATTAAAGTTCTTTGGCAATTTGGCTTTGAAAGATTTTCCAGCCTCATTTACAAATTCTGCTACGATAGAATAACTCGCAACTGCATTAAAGTTTTGAATCTCGCGTTCTCTCTCAACAATCAAACGAACAGAAACTGATTGCACACGACCAGCAGATAATCCACCTTTAATTTTTCTCCATAAAACCGGAGACAATTCATAACCTACCAAACGGTCTAAAACACGACGTGCTTGTTGTGCGTTTACTAAATTATAATCTATTTCTCTTGGATTCTCGATTGCTTTAAGAATCGCAGATTTTGTAATCTCATGAAAAACAATTCGCTTGGTTTTTTTAATATCTAGTTTTAGTTCTTCCGCAAGATGCCAGGAAATGGCCTCACCCTCGCGGTCCTCATCGCTCGCCAGCCAAACCATTTCGGCATTCTTAGATAGTGTTTTCAATTTGCTTACCAAGGCTTTTTTATCTGGAGAAACTTCGTATTTTGGTTTAAATCCATTTTCTACATCTACTCCTATTTCCTTTGATGGTAAATCTGCTATATGTCCGTAACTCGACTCTACTTGAAAATCACTTCCCAGAAATTTCTCTATCGTTTTCGCCTTTGCAGGTGACTCAACTATTACTAAATTCTTTGCCATTGCTCTATTTTTCTGCAACAAAAGTATCTATTTTTTTTAAATATCAACCTTGCTAATTCATTTTTGAAGTATTTTAATGTTATGTTTATTAAAAATGAAGATTTATCTGTATTGCTACCTATTATATATATAGGTGTAAATTTTAAAGGTTTATAATCACTAAATGCTCTTTTTGCCCGATATTTAATAGCCCGAATTGTTGTAAAAAGCCCAGAGTAAAAAATGCAAAAGTTTCTTATGAGGACTTGAAGCGGAAGCCGGAATAGCTACTTAAAAACAAATACTAAAAATTTAACCGCAGAGTTCGCAAAGTTTTTACGCAAAGTTCACAAAGTTAGATTGAGCTGAATATTTCAGATGAAGTTCGCAAAGCTTTGAGAATCATTTTATTTTTTTTTTAATCTGTTGCTATTATTATTTTAGATTTTAGATTCCGTATTCTTTGTTGATTACAACAATCTAAAATCTGAACTCTAAAATCTAAAATTCCAATAATCTTAACTTTAAAATCTAAAATCTTTTCTCTGCCATCTTGTCACATTGACCGCATTTACATTATCTTTGCACTTTGAAATTATACAATGGAAAAGATTATTGAAGAAAGCAAGCAGGGCGAAAGTCTTGTTTTAGAAAATAAGCCTGAGAATACTAAAAAACTTTTTATAGAAAGTTACGGTTGTGCGATGAATTTTTCGGACAGTGAAGTCGTAGCTTCCATTTTATCAATAAACGGATATAATACTACACAAACTCTTGAAGACGCTGATTTAGTTTTGGTAAATACTTGCTCGATTCGAGATAAGGCAGAACAAACTATACGTAAACGTCTGGAAAAATATAATGCGGTAAAGCGTATTAATCCAAAAATGAAAGTAGGCGTTTTGGGCTGTATGGCCGAACGTTTGAAAAGTCAGTTTTTGGAAGAAGAAAAGATAGTTGATCTTGTTGTTGGTCCTGATGCATACAAAGATTTACCTAATTTATTAGCAGAAGTTGAAGACGGACGTGATGCAATTAACGTAGTTTTATCGAAAGAGGAAACTTATGGAGATATTTCGCCAGTTCGTTTGATGAGTAACGGAATTACTGCTCTGGTTTCGATCACTCGTGGTTGTGATAATATGTGTACGTTTTGCGTTGTACCTTTTACTCGTGGTCGTGAACGTAGCCGTGAACCACAAAGTATCATGAAGGAAGTTCAGGATTTATGGGATAAAGGCTTTAAGGAAATTACACTTTTAGGTCAAAACGTTGACAGTTACCTTTGGTACGGTGGCGGTTTGAAAAAAGATTTTGTAAATGCGTCTGACATGCAAAAAGCCACAGCGGTTGATTTTGATCAATTGCTTGAAATGGTTGCGGTTGGTTTCCCTAAAATGCGTATTCGATTTTCGACCTCTAATCCGCAGGATATGCACGAAAGCATCTTGCATGTGATTGCCAAATATCCAAATATTTGCAAACACATTCACTTACCGGTTCAATCTGGAAGTGACAGAATTCTAAAAGAAATGAATCGTTTGCATACTCGTGAAGAATACATGGCTTTGATTGACAAAATCAAAGCAATTATTCCGAATGCTTCGATTTCACAAGATATGATCGCTGGTTTTCCAACAGAAACAGAACAAGATCACCAGGATACAATGAGTTTGATGGAATATGTAAAATATAATTTTGGTTATATGTATTCGTATTCTGAACGTCCGGGAACTTTGGCGGGAAGAAAAATGGAAGATGATGTTCCTGAAGAAACTAAAGCCAGAAGATTGCAGGAAATTGTCGATTTACAACAAAAACACGCCTGGTTCCGCAGTGAGGAATTCGTAGGTCAAATTGTTGAAGTATTAGTCGAAAAAGTTTCTAAAAAATCAACCGAGGAATTCTCAGGAAGAAACTCACAAAGTATTACAGTAGTATTCCCTAAAGAGAATTATAAAATTGGGGATTTTGTAAACGTAAAAATTACAAGCTGTACTAGTGGAACTTTAAAAGGTGAAGCGGTTGGATATTCTGAAATGAATTAAAAATTTGTTTCAGGTTTCAAGTTTCAGGTTATTTCTGTAACTTGAAAAATATTAAATAATCAAATATTCAAGTTATAATTTTAAGAATGGAAAAAGAGATCATTATTGAATACAAACCTAATGCAGACACATTAACTAAAGTTTCCAAATATCTGCTTTTGAGAATGCGTTTCGTGAAATTTATTGTTTTTATTTTCTTTTTTGTCCTTATACAAAACATAGCTCTATCAGCTACACAATCCGTGACTAAAATAAAATGGGACTTTTTTGATCTTTTACCTTTATTAATGGTGGTTCTTGTTTGGATTATCGTCTATTTTTTAATAATGTACAGCATCAAAAAGAATATTCTTAAAAATAAAAAAAATTTAGAGCCTCAAAAAATAACTTTCACAAAAGATTTCTTTATACAAGAAGGCCAAAGTTTTAAAATAGAAAACCTTTGGAAAGAATGTTTTCAAATAAAAGAAACTAAAGATTGGTTTTTAATCTATTTAAATAAAAATTCAGCATTACCCATTATTAAGGAAAATCTGAAAGACAATCAATACAATGAATTGAAACAGCTCTTTAATTCGATCGCCATCAAAAATAGTTTAAAAAGTTAAGGCAAAGTGTAAAACCTGAAACCTGAAACAACAAAAAACTTGAAACAAAAATATACATGGAAACAGTTCAAGCAATAAAACAGCGATTTGAAATTATTGGAAATGACCCAAAATTAAATCGCGCCATCGAAAAAGCCATTCAGGTTGCTCCTACTGATATATCAGTAATGGTGACTGGGGAAAGTGGTGTTGGTAAAGAAAATATTCCAAGAATAATCCATTCGCTTTCGCACAGAAAGCATGGAAAATATATTGCTGTAAACTGTGGAGCCATTCCGGAAGGAACTATTGACAGTGAACTTTTCGGACACGAAAAAGGAGCTTTTACAGGTGCTACAAGTACGCGTGAAGGTTATTTTGAAGTAGCTGATGGCGGAACTATTTTCCTTGATGAAGTAGGTGAATTACCTCTTACGACTCAGGTTCGTTTACTTCGTGTTCTTGAAAACGGTGAGTTTATAAAAGTAGGTTCATCTCAGGTTCAGAAAACCAATGTTAGAATCGTAGCGGCAACAAATGTCAACTTATTCAATGCTATTGAAAAAGGCAAGTTTCGTGAAGATTTGTACTATCGTTTAACAACTGTCGAAATTACTTTGCCGCCATTGCGCGAAAGAAATGAAGATATTCATTTGTTATTCAGAAAGTTTGTTGCAGATTTTGCACACAAATACAAAATGCCTCCGTTAAAATTAGACGATGATGCAGTACAGCTTTTGCAAAAATTCAGGTGGAACGGAAACATTCGTCAGTTACGAAATGTAGCAGAACAAATATCTGTTTTAGAAACTAATCGCGATATTACGCTTGCTACTTTAAAGTCTTATTTGCCAACCGAAGGCACCAATTTACCATCTGTAATTAGCGACAAGAAAAAAGAAAGTGATTTTAGTACTGAAAGGGACATATTATACAAAGTGCTTTTTGATATGAAAAGCGACCTGAATGATTTAAAGAAACTTACTCTGGAATTGATGAAAAACGGTACAAAAGTACAAGATATCAATCCTAACCTGATTCAGAAAATATACGGTTCACAAGAAAATGAAAGCGAAATAGATTTCGAAGAAGAACCACGAACTGCTGTCATGACGCCTGCAACCCGTGAAGATAATTACCAAATGCAAGACGATAACTATTTGTTTGCTGAAACTATTGAAGAAGAGGAAGTGCTGCGTTTGGAACAAAAAGAAATCGAAATGATTAAAAAGTCATTAGAAAAAAACAAAGGAAGACGAAAAGCTGCCGCAGACGAATTAGGCATTTCTGAAAGAACTTTGTACCGAAAAATTAAACAATTTGATCTCTAAATAGAAAATTCCAAAAAATAAATTCTAAATTTCAAATTAGTACATTTGAAATAAAACGGAGTTTATTACTATACTTATTTATGAAAAAAATATATTCTTTATTAGCCTTAATGTGCCTCTTCATGCTAAGTGGTTGCGGTGCTTATAACTTTACAGGAACAGGAAAAATTGACGCCGATACTTTTCAGGTTAACTTTTTTCAGAATAATGCTGATTTGATCGAACCAGGAATCGACAGAACATTTACATTGACTTTACAGGATTTAATTCAAAATCAAACTAATCTAAATCTGGTAAGTAATAGTGGTGATTTAGTTTATGAAGGCGAAATTATAGATTACAGAACAACACCAATGACTGCAACTGCAGATCAGCAAGCGGCTCAAAACCGTTTGACGATTCGTATAAATGTAAGGTTTACAAATAAAAAGAAGGAAACAGATAATTTCGAGAAAACATTCGAATTCTATTATGATTTCCCGGGAACAGGATTACCAACGGGTGCTATATTAAACACAGCCGTTCAGACTATTTTTGAGAGAATTACTCAGGATATTTTTAATGAATCATTAGCTAAATGGTAGTTTTTTTGTTTAACCGGTAAATCGCTGAGTCGTTGAATCGGTAAAAACGATTAAACAAATTTCGATTAAACAAATAAACAATTCAACGATTAAACAAAAAAACATGAATGTAACTGATTATACCTACTTAATGAACAAACCCGATGCTATTACAGAAAAGCAAACGGATGCATTAGGAAGTGTTTTGAATGAATTTCCGTATTTTCAAAGTGCAAGAGCATTGCGATTAAAAGGACTTTACAGTCAGAATAGCTTTAAGTATAATTATGCATTAAAAGTTACAGCCGCTCATACTACAGATCGAGCTGTTTTATTTGAGTTTATTACTTCTGAAACTTTTACATCTATTCAGAACGAATATTATGATCAAAAACTGAAAGATCTTTTAGAAATTAAAGTTTTTGACAGTGAAATTGTTTCATTTGAAGAAATAAAAAAAGTAAATGAGGTTCGAATTGATCCAATTGAGCAATCAATTCTGAATTCTATAAGAGAAGCAACAAATGTAACTTTTGAACAAACGCCAACTACTTTTGAAAAACCTGTAAAAATCGAAGAGACAAAAATCGAACTAATTGATGAACAGGCAATTCTGGATTCTTTTAAAGAAACAACACCAACTATTTTAGCAGAAACTTCTAAAGTAGATGAACCTAAAATTGAGTTAATCGATGAGCAGGCAATTTTGGATTCTTTTGAAGAAGTAACGCCAACAGTTTTGGAAGAACCAGTAATCGAAGAAACTAAAATTGAAGTTATTGCCGAAGAATTAATTTTAGATTCTTTTAAAGAAGTTGCAAAAATAACTTTTGAAAAACCTTCGACAATTGAAGAACCTAAAATCGAAATAATTGATGAACAAGCAATTTTAAATTCTTTTAAAGAAGTTGAATCCCCAACTTTTGAAGAACCACAAAAAATTGAAGAGCCAGAAGTTGAATTAATTGCAGAACAACCTGTTTTAATTGCTACTGAAGAAATAACATCAACTAATTTTGAAGAACCTTTAAAAGCCGAAGAAACAAAAACTGAATCAATTGACGAACCCGTTTTGGTAACACCAAAGAAGGAATTTGGTCATACTTTTTTTGAAGAAATAGTAGATGACGAAGAAATTACAGAAGTAAAAATTCCGGAAGTAAGAGTTGAACCAATCGAGAAATCTATAGTTGATTCTATAAAAGAAGCTACAACCGTAATTTTTGAAGAACCAAAAATAGTAGAAGAACCAAAAGAAATTGAAGTTCCTGAAACTGTAAAAAATGCAGAAGAAAATCTGGAAATAGGAAAACCATTGGATTTTTCTTTCAACGAAAAACATTCTTTTCACGAATGGCTGCAATTATCGCGTACAGAACCTATCGACAGAACAATAGAAGGTCCTCAAGAAGCAGAAGAAGTTAAAGAAGTAAAAAAAACAGCTGAACTAAAAGTAGTAGTTGAAGTAATAGACGAAGAGAAAAAGAAAAAGGCAGAAATAATCGATAAATTCATCGAAACGAACCCTAAAATCTCTCCTATAAAACAAACTCCGATAACTCCAGCAGTACAATTTGATCTAAATTCAGATGATAATTCCTACTTAATGACAGAGACTTTGGCGAGAGTATATTTAGAACAAAAAAAATATACAAAAGCAATACAAGCATATGAAATATTAATTTTGAAATATCCAGAAAAAATTAGTTTCTTTGCAGACCGTATTTCGGATATAAAGATTTTACAACAAAATAACAATAATAATTAAGCAATGAGCACATTTTCAATTTTTTTAGTTTTAATCACAATAGTTTGTTTTCTATTGATCGTAGTAATCATGGTTCAAAACCCTAAAGGAGGCGGATTGTCGTCTACTATCAGCGGAACTCAAATGTTAGGTGGAGTACAAAAAACAACAGACTTTTTAGATAAAAGTACGTGGACACTAGCGACTATTCTGATTGCTTTAATTTTGCTTTCAAGCTTAAGTTTTACAGGATCATTAAGCGATACTGATTCTAAAATCATTGAAAAAACTGAAGCTCCTGCTAATACTCCAGCAGCTCCGGTTCAACAAACTCCTGCTCCGGCAACTCCTGCAGCGAAATAATAATTTTCAAAATAAATATAAAATGCCAGCCTGTCAAAGCTGGCATTTTTTTTAAGAAATAATGTCAGTTTTAAGAGCATGGCACAATTTCTGAAATCCAAATAGAACATAAAAACGTATAACTTATAATAAATATAAAATCATGGCCTTAAACATTAAACCGCTTTCAGATCGCGTACTTATTGAGCCTGTTGCAGCTGAAACAAAAACTGCCTCAGGTATTTTTATTCCGGATACTGCCAAAGAAAAACCACAAAAAGGAACTGTTGTAGCTGTAGGAAACGGATCAAAAGATCATACTATGACCGTAAAAGTTGGAGACACTGTACTTTATGGTAAATATGCAGGAACAGAATTAAAACTTGAAGGAACTGATTATTTGATTATGCGCGAAGATGACATCTTAGCAATTATCTAAAAAAAAATGTATTAAGTTTTTAGTATTAGAAATTAAGACTAAATAACATGAAACAAATCAAACATTAAACAAACTTAATTCAGCAGTAGAAAGCATAAAGCTAAAAGCCTACTGCCTAAAGCAAATAAAAAATGGCAAAAGATATAAAATTTGATATTGAAGCACGTGACGGATTAAAACGTGGTGTTGATGCATTAGCAAATGCTGTAAAAGTAACTCTTGGACCAAAAGGTCGTAATGTAATTATTGGAAAATCATTTGGTGGACCAACTGTTACTAAAGATGGTGTTTCTGTTGCTAAAGAAATCGAATTAAAAGACCCATTAGAAAACATGGGCGCGCAAATGGTTAAAGAAGTTGCTTCTAAAACTAATGACTTAGCGGGTGACGGAACTACAACTGCTACAGTTCTAGCTCAGGCAATCGTAAAAGAAGGTCTTAAAAACGTTGCTGCAGGTGCAAACCCAATGGATTTGAAACGTGGTATCGATAAAGCTGTTGAAGCTATCGTTGCTGACCTTGCAAAACAAGCTAAAGTTGTTGGAAGCGATTCTGATAAAATCAAACAAATTGCTTCTATCTCTGCAAATAATGACGAAGTAATTGGAGAACTAATCGCTACTGCTTTTGCAAAAGTGGGTAAAGAAGGTGTTATTACTGTTGAAGAAGCTAAAGGAACTGACACTTTTGTGGATGTTGTTGAAGGTATGCAGTTTGACAGAGGATATCTTTCTCCTTACTTCGTAACAAACCCGGAGAAAATGGAAGTTGAATTAGACTCTCCATATATCTTATTATACGACAAAAAAGTATCTTCTTTAAAAGAATTACTTCCAGTTTTAGAGCCAGTTGCTCAATCAGGAAAACCATTATTAATTATTGCTGAAGATGTTGACGGAGAAGCTCTTTCAACTCTTGTAGTAAACAAATTAAGAGGTGCTCTTAAAATTGCTGCTGTAAAAGCTCCAGGTTTTGGAGACAGAAGAAAAGCAATGTTAGAAGATATCGCAATCTTAACTGGTGGAACTGTAATTTCTGAAGAAAGAGGTTACACATTAGAAAACACAACAATCGAAATGTTAGGAACTGCAAAAAGAGTTTCTATCGATAAAGATAACACTACTATTGTAAGTGGTGCTGGTGAAGCTGATATCATCAAAAACAGAGTAAACCAAATTAAAGGTCAAATGGAGGCAACTACATCTGATTATGATAAAGAAAAATTGCAAGAGCGTTTGGCTAAATTAGCTGGTGGTGTTGCTGTTCTTTATGTTGGTGCTGCATCTGAAGTTGAAATGAAAGAGAAAAAAGACAGAGTTGATGATGCTTTACACGCAACTCGTGCTGCTGTTGAAGAAGGAATTGTTGCTGGTGGTGGTGTTGCTTTATTAAGAGCAAAAGCTGCATTAGCAGATCTTAAAGCTGACAATGCTGACGAAGCAACCGGAATCCAGATTGTATCTCGCGCGGTTGAATCTCCGTTAAGAACTATTGTTGAAAATGCAGGTCTTGAAGGTTCTGTAGTTGTAGCTAAAGTTTCTGAAGGTTCAGGTGATTTTGGATACAATGCAAAAACTGACGAATATGTAGATATGCTTACTGCCGGAATTATCGATCCTAAAAAAGTAACTCGTGTAGCGTTAGAAAATGCTGCGTCTGTTGCCGGAATGATCCTTACTACAGAATGTGCATTAATTGATATTAAAGAAGAAAGCGCTGGCGGAATGCCAATGGGTGGCGGTATGCCAGGAATGATGTAATCATTCTTAACTTCTTAAAATTTAAAACGCCGGATACTTTATCTGGCGTTTTTTTTTATTAGCCACGAATTCACGAATTATTTTCCCTAATCTTTACGGATATTTTTTAGTCCCGATTATACCAATTAAAAGGATTATAATCTGCGAGAATATTTTAAATCTGTAGTAACCATTTTACACAAAACATTTGTTTAATCAATGGCAAAGTTTTTCAAACGCAAAGATTTGAAAAAATAATTCGTGGAATTCGTGGCAAACTTTTCTTTAGTTTAACATTCTCTTTTTCATTTAAAAATCGTTTATCAGTAAATTTGCAGTTCTATTAAAATTGCAAAATGAGAAAATTTACAACTCCCCTATTATTTTTTACATTCTTACTTCTTAACACTTTTTCCTATTCTCAATCTAATAAAGATGCTTATGTCGTTTTAGTTTCCATGGATGGTTTCCGTTGGGATTATCAAAAACAATTTAATCTTCCAAATTTAAAACAGATTGCAACAGAAGGCGTTCATGCAAAGTCTATGAAACCTTCTTATCCAAGTAAAACTTTTCCAAATCATTATGCAATTGTAACGGGACTTTATCCCGATCATCATGGTATTATCAATAATGTTTTTTATGATTCGGCTATGAATGAATCTTTTTCATTATCATCGAATGCTAAAAATGATTCCAGATTTTACGGTGGAAATCCCATTTGGAATGTTGCCGAACAACAAGGCGTAAAAGCAGCTTCTTTCTTCTGGCCTGGATCTGATTTAGATAAAAGAAGACCTGGATATTATAAAAATTACGATAATAAAATTCCATACGGAGCCAGAATCGACACGGTACTTAAATGGCTTCAGCTTCCTGAAAAACAACGTCCGCATTTAGTAACCTTATATTTTGATGAACCGGATCATACCGGACATAATTTTGGTCCTCTTTCTCCGGAGAATAAAAAAATGGTGATAAAAATGGATTCTATTATGGGAGAATTATCCCGAAGATTAGACCAATTAGCCATTGGAAAACAAATTAATTTAATTATCGTCTCAGATCACGGAATGGCCGCTATCAGCGATGATAAAAAAGTAGCAGTTCTCGATTATCTAAAACCGGAATGGCTGGGTTATAAAGATGTAATAAACCCAATAATGAGTCTTCAGGCAAAATCAGGATATCAGGATTCTATTGCAAAAGCTTTAAAAAAAGTGCCACATATCAAGTTCTGGAAATCAGCCGAAGTTCCTAAAAGACTCCATTATGGCACAAATCCAAGAGTTCATGATTTTGTTATTGAAGCAGATAAAGGATATAGTTTAGTTACTAAGACATCTCAGAATATAAAAGGCGGAACTCATGGTTATGATAATAACGAAAAAGATATGCATGCTATTTTCTATGCAAAAGGTCCCGCTTTTAAAGTCGACAAACAGGTAAAAACATTTCAAAATGTTTCGGTTTATCCTTTAATTGCGCACATTTTAGACTTGAAAATCGATCCCGTTGATGGAAAGTTTAGCGAAGTAAAAAATACGTTAAGAAATTAGAGAATTAGAAAATGTGTCAATTAGAGAATGTGTCAATTAGATAATTAATTCTAAAACTAACAAACCCGACAGGTTTTTAAAACCTGTCGGGTTTGTTAGTTTTAGAAATTGGTATCGATACTCGTTATTAATCACTAACGTAGACGCACTGCTGTGCGTCTCTACGCAAATAATTATCAATAAATTATCTCATTCTCTAATTGACACATTATCTAATTACCAAATTATCCAATTAAAAACCAGTCGAAACAGAAACCTCTTTCCAGTTTTCTAAATCCTTCTGAACGCTTTCTATTTTTTGGTTTGCCATATTATAGGCATCTTCTCCTAAAAACAAATGCAAAGGCGGATTTTGGTCGTGGCTTACTTTTATTAAAGCTTCTGCTAATTTTACAGGATCTCCCGGTTGATTTTGATTGATATCTTCCTTGTGTGCACTTTCAGATTCTCTTACGGCTTTATAATCTGCGATTGGGTTTTGAGGCAATAATAACGAGCTGTCTTTTAAGAAATCAGTTCTAAAATAACCCGGATATACAATACTCGCATGGATTCCAAACTCTTTTACCTCTGCTGCTAAAGATTCTGTTAAACCAGACACAGCAAATTTTGTAGAACAATAGATTCCCCAACCCGGAAAACCTCCGTGATAACCACCAACAGACGAGATATTAAAAATATGTCCTGATCTGCTCGCACGCATATAAGGCACTGTATTTCTGATTACATTTAATAAACCGAATACATTTACTTCATAATTTTTTCTGGCTTCTGCATCAGTTAATTCCTCTAACGCTCCTAATAATCCGTAACCTGCATTATTTACTAAAACATCAATAGTTTTGAAATGACTTACCGCTATTTCAATAGCATTTTTAACGCTTTTTTCATCCACCAAATCCATTTCTAAAGGAAGGAAATTTTCAGATGCGTTCCCTAATATTTTTATTAATGCTTCTTCATTTCTAGATGTCGCGGCTACTTTATAACCCTCTGATAATAATTTTTTAGCTAATTCTAATCCAAGTCCTTTTGAAGCACCTGTGATAAACCAAACTTTGTTATTTTCCATGATTTTTAAATTTTTACATTTTTATTACAAGGACAAAGGTATTGCCGAAGTACTTTCGAAAAATTGAATAAATCAAATCAGAAGTTGCAAAAATCAAACAATTTCAGTTACGCGATAGGCTTTGGGTGAAACCTGGGTGTTTTTCCTGAAGAAATTAATAAAATGAGACAATTCATCAAAGCCAAGACAAAAGGCAATTTCATTAATATTCCAATTGGTTTGTTTGAGTAAAATCATTGCTTCCTGAACTATTCTTTCGGATATGATTTGCGAAGTGGTTTTTCCGGTGGTTTCTTTCAGCGCTTTATTCAAATGATTGACATGAACATTTAACTGATTTGCAAATTCTGAAGGCGATCTGAAATTAATTTGCTGTGAGAGAGATTCTATTGGAAATTGGCGTTCCAGCAATTCCAGAAACAAAGACGAAATTCGTATTGTTGCATTCGACTTACTATATAATGAAGCAGTTACAGTTTGTGTTTTTAGTGCAAGATGAATAATCTCAAACACCAAATTACGGAGTACATCATATTTAAAAGCGTAATCTGAATTGATTTCATCAAACATTTTTAAATAAACCTGCTTTAAAGATTCCGCTAATTCTTTTGAAACCGGAACAACCGGATTTCCACCGGGTTGAAATAGAGGATATTCCTTTAAATTCCCAAACTGACTAAAAAAAGCATCGGTAAAAATGCAGAAAAATCCAGTTTGATTTTCATCAATATGTTCCCAACTGTACGGGATTTGTGGATTCGCGAAGAATAAAGCCTGATCTTCTATCGAAACAACTTTATCAGCATAATGTACTTTGTTTTTACCAATGATCAAACTTATTTTATAAAAGTCTTTTCGGGTATAAGGCAAAGGATTACAAGTAGTTCCTATATAATCATCAAGCTTAAAAACATTAAAATGACCGATTTCTTTTTTAAGATTCTCGGGCATTCCTTTTATTTTTACAGTATAAAAATCTTCGAGTGTTTCTTGTAGTTTCATTTTGCAAAGTTACAAAAATCAAACAAATTAGAGAATGTGATAATTAGATAATGTGTCAATTGGATAATTAGATCAATGATTAACTTGTCACACTGAGCGGAGCCGAAGGGCGTTCCAATTGGCACGTGGGCTTCGACTTCGCTCAGCCTGACAAAACTAAAAAAATTGATTATTAGATAATTAGATTATGAACAGCATGTCACCCTGAGCGGAGTCGAAGGGCGCTCCAATTAGCACGTGGGCTTCGACTTCACTCAGCCTGACAAATTAAAAAAATCTCTAATTTGCTAATTAGGTTATGAACAGCATGTCACCCTGAGCGGAGTCGAAGGGCGTTCCAATTAGCACGTGGGCTTCGACTTCGCTCAGCCTGACAAATTAAACAGTAAAAAATAAATGTTTTGTGCACAACGTTTATCTTCAAAACAACAAACCCGACAGGTTTTAAAAACCTGTCGGGTTTACCGAAATTTAAAAAATATAGACAATGAATATTCGCAATCTAACATTTTCTAATTATCTAATTGGCACATTTTCTAATTTAAGAAACCACTTTATAAGTAGGATCTTCGATTACATTTACTTTAATAACTGCTTCGGCATTTTTAAGCAAAATAATACAATCCGGGCTTAAATGTTCGAGTTCAATTACTTTATTGATTTGATTGTATTTCTTAGTTAAATTATTCAGTGCTTCTATTGCCGACATATCGGCGACACGACTTTCTTTAAAGTCGATAATGACATGATCAGGATCGTTTCCAACATCAAATTTTTCGATAAAAGCAGCAATCGAACCAAAAAATAAAGGACCGTAAATCTGGTAATGCTTCACTCCTGCTTCATCAATAAAATGTCTTGCACGAATTCTTTTGGCGCTTTCCCACGCAAAAACCAGTGCCGAAATAATAACGCCAATCAAAACTGCTAAAGCCAGATTGTGTAATACAATTGTAATGACAGCCACTAAAATACCAACGAAAATATCATGTTTTGGCATTTTGTTTATCACCTTAAAACTCGCCCATTCAAAAGTGGTAATAGCTACCATCATCATAACGCCAACTAATGCTGCCATTGGTAATTTGCCAATTACTGGTGCGCCAAAAAGTATGATCAGTAAGATCGTCAGAGAAGCAATAATTCCGGAAAGTCTGGCTCTTGAACCCGCAGAAAGATTTACTAAAGTCTGCGCAATCATTGGGCAGCCTCCCATTCCAAAAAAGAAACCATTCAAGATATTTGAACTTCCTTGTGCAATACATTCACGATTGCTGTTTCCGCGTGTTCCAGTAATTTCATCGACAAGATTTAGCGTAAGCAAACCTTCGGTCAGTCCAACGGCAGCAACAATTACAGAATACGGAAATATAACTTTGAAGGTCTCAAAAGAAATTGGAATATTAGGGATATGAAACGGAGGAAATCCGCCTTGAACCGATGCAATATCTTCAACCGTTTTGGTTTCTATATTAAAGATTAATACGATTGCAAAAACTACCATAATTGCTACTAAAGAAGCCGGAACTGCTTTTGTAATTTTCGGAAAAAGCAAAACTACACCAATCGTTAATGCAACCAAACCAAGCATAATATACAAAGGTGTTCCTTGCAACCATGAAACTTGCCCGTTTACAACGGTTTTAAATTGCTCAAGTTGTGACATGAAAATCACAACTGCCAACCCGTTTACAAAACCAAACATTACTGGTTGTGGTACCAGCCTGATAAATTTTCCTAGCTTAAAAAGTCCTATGCAAATCTGGACTATACCGCCAAGTGCGACTGCGGCAAAAACATATTCTATGCCGTGAGACTTCATCAAGGCAATCAAAACAATAACGGTTGCTCCTGCCCCGCCAGAAATCATTCCGGGTCTGCCGCCAAAAATAGCGGTAACCAATCCGGCAATAAAAGCGGCATATAAACCAACCAAAGGCGGAAAACCAGCCAAAATAGCAAACGACAATGATTCTGGAATCATCGTCATGGCAACGGTTAAACCTGCTAAAATTTCATTTTTGTAATTGACTTTCTGAGTAAAATCGAAGAGTTGCAATGCTTTTTTCATAGACCACAAATGTAGAAAATAATGCCCAAAAAGAGCCTCATCCTTTTTAAATCTAAAAAAGCATTACAAAATAAAAAAGTATTAAAACAATTAGCTGAATTGTTCTAAAAACAAAAGAAAAAGTGAAAGAATAATACTTATCATAACCTAATTTATTAAGAAGAAATTATTGTACAAAACTATTTATAAAATGGTATAAAAAGCTGCGTATTTATACCTGTTTTACATCTAATTTCTGTCTTATTTTCTATAACACGAACCTTCTAAAAACAGTAAGAATAAAAAAATCAATCTAACCTAATACAAGTATATCCAAGACAATTTACATAATCGATAATATTATCGCATTGCGGCTCAACGGCTTCGATACGTAATATTTTATCGCAATCTTCGAGATCAAAATTAATCTTATAATCCGGAAAATGGGTCTGGATTACCGCTATAACATAATTTTTCTCTGATTCTTTCAGGACATTTGTTTTAAAAACCTCAACAACCATAACTATTTATTTAATATTAGCTACTAATTATTTTCGCTGAAAAAGATTGTATGATACTCCTGCACGAATATATCCTTGCGCATCTTCCTTATGATCATACACATAACGATTGGTACGTTCTCCTTTTTCAGTAATACGCGTGCTTATAACATTGTTGACACCGGCTTTTATAAATGCAATGATTTTGGGCGTAAAGCAATATTCATAGGTAATGCCGGATTTTAATTCCAACTGATTCAGCTCATAAACGCCACTTAAGTTTGAGGTGTTTAAATTTAAGTAAAAACTTTCAGTATTTAACTCTGTTCCAAGTGAAATTCTTCCGTTTTCAGATAATTCCCTTCTAAACAAAAGACGTTGTGGCAAGATGAAATCCATGTCCCATTTTGAATCTTTAAATTTATGGTTTATAGAAAAAAGCGGTGTCACAGGCACAATCGACGACGGATCCAGCAAAGCCAAAGCTCCAACAGTAATTGTCGTACTTGGTGTTCTTTTAAGTACTATAACCGCAGATACAAATCCTTTTAATCGTTGCAAATTATCCTCATTTCCGTCAACACTTACTGTTGCGTTGTAGATTATTGGTTTCTTAAAAAGCGATGACATATAGGTCGCACTTACTGCTCCTGCCCAATAATGAAAATCTTCTGTACCTCTGGTATACGTTTGTGTACTGTTATAATTATAAATATCACCAAAACCATAACTCTCGTATTTATATCGAAGCGAAGTTGTTACAACAAATCTTTTAGAACTGGATGCATAAAACGGCAAATTAAAAGCCGCTTTAAAACGGTTATGATTTTCGATTCTGCCTCTTTCGAATTTATTTCCAAATAATTCCGAATCGTAATTCGAAGGTCCTAATTGTTCATATTGCACATCAAAAGTTCTTGTCGTTGGGAATTTATCAACAATAGCTTTACCAAGGGTTTTCATTCCAGGTTCTTTTTCCTGAGCCATAGTTTGCAAAGAAGTAAATACAACGATTAACGAAATGATTTTTGATTTCATAAACTTGAAAAAATTAAGATTGTTTTTGGAATTTAAGTTGGAAACTCAGGGTCAAAAATACTTTACAACCACTTATTATAATAACATATTTATACCAATGGCGTATCATTTATACGAACGGCGTTTGTATAATTTATAGTTCACAAACTGTTATAAACTATAATATTACCTTAATTTTGCCGTTATGAGGATTCTTAAAATTTATCAAAACTTTTTTCTCCGTAACATTATCGTAAATAGTATTATTTATGCCATTATTCTGGCTTGTGTTTATGATGAAATAAGACTTGACGGTCATAGTTGGACATACATTCTGAGTAAAATTGCAATTGGATATTTTCCTTGTATTATCTGGATTACGATTTTTAATATTTTCATCATCAAGCCTGTTTTATTCCGCAAAAAGTTCAAGCTGTTCTTTACGCTGCTTATAGTATACTGGACTTCTTTTTACTTTTTTATGAACTGGTTTTTTCCAATGGCAGGACTCGGAAACTTAAAAACGCTTCAGATATTATCGCTTATTATAAACGGAACATTTTTTTATTTTATTCATATTGTCATCACAAAAAAAGTCTCTGAGACTAATAAGGAAATTATCAATTTTAAGTCTGAACTTTCTTTTTTAAAACAGCAATTGAATCCACATTTTTTACTCAATGCAATGAATAATTTATACGGAGAATCGCTGTCTGATCCTGATAAATTACCGGATCGAATCCTTAATCTTTCAGACATGTTGCGTTATCAGATTGAAGCCAGCAAGAAAGATTATGTTTTTCTGGAGGAAGAAGTTGCCTTTATAAAAAAATACATCGAATATTATACTTTTCAAAACGAACGTCTTGTGGTGACCCAGAATTTAGAAGGCGATTTTGACAGTATCGATATTCCACCTTTGTTCTTTTTGCCTTTGGTAGAAAATGCGGTAAAATTCTCTGCCGAAACTTCGGAACCTTTTATAAATGTGGATTTAAAGGTAAAATGCAACCAATTGTCTTTTACTTTAAGGAACAATTATCTGGAATCCGGTTCAAGGCTTTCGAGCACCGGAATTGGAATCGAAAACCTAAAAAGACGTCTTGAAGTTTACGGTTTACGACACGAATTAAACTGCAAAAAAGAAAAGAATATCTTTATCGTAAAATTAAGAATATGGCATTTACCTACCGCTGTCTTATCATAGACGATGAATCGCCGGCACATAAGGCGCTTGCATCGCACATCTCTAAATTTGACGATCTGGAACATTCCGGAAGTGCTTTTAGCGGAATGGAAGCGGTAAAAATGCTCAACGAAAACACGTACGATATTATTTTTCTGGATATTAATATGCCTGTAATTTCTGGTGTTGAGTTAATGGAATTGCAACCCAAAAGACCGCTTACGATTGTAACAACTGCTTATTCTGACTTTGCACTTTCGGCATATCAAAACGATGCTATAGATTATTTGCTAAAACCTATTTCGTTCGAGAAATTCTCTAAAGCGATCGAAAAAGCTAAAATTTATTTCTCCGGAAATACCGCAAAAAAAGAAACCGCTACAGATGCAAAATTCCTCTCGCATCGCATAAACGGACAAATGACTGAAATCCCACTGACTGATATTATCTATATTGAAAGTCTGGGCAACTACATGAAACTCTACAGTACGAAACTAAAATCGCCCATTATTATTTACGGTTCGCTTTCTAGCATTTCTGCAGAAATTGATAGTTCTAATTTTATTCAGGTTCATCGCTCTTTTATTGTAAACATTACTAAAATTACAGCCGTAACTTTTAAATCTCTCACAATGTTTAATGGGGAGATTATTCCTGTGGGAAGGAAATATCAGATTTTGCTAGACAATCTGCAAATTAGATAATTTGTAAATTAGATAATTGAAAAGCTCAACTTTTATAGTTGGGCTTTTTTTGTTTATGGATTTCGAAATTTGAAAATAATTTAATCGATTATGGATTTCCATAAAGTATAAAATTATTAAATGATGAGATTTGTTTTGAATTAATACTTCAAAACACTCATGAGCTGGAGTGTGAGTCAGCTTAACTTTAAATTAAATAATATGTCAGATGACTTAGGTAAAAAAAGACCACAAGATTCCAGTAAAATTAGCCTTACAGAATCATGGGAAGTTAATTATTGGTGCAAAGAATTAGGAATCTCTGAAGTTGAATTACGAGAAGCTGTTAAAGCAGTTGGTCATTCAGCAGCAGCGGTGCGAAAATATCTTGGCAAATAATTTGAAAAGCTCAACACTTAGTTGGGCTTTTTTGTTTTTGAAAAACAGGTAGAAATACTTGGTGGTTAATTTTTTATTAGTGGTATAATTGTTTAAAAATAAACTTGTTGAATTATGGTTTTATTTTAACATATAAATTAGGAAAGTATGATTTTAAAAAAAAATAACAAATAAAATTTATGGAATATTTAATCGACTTAAAATTTGAAGACACAAATTATGATGCTTTAGTACATTTTGTTGCCACTTTCAACGTTAACAGCGAAAGTGAGGCAAAATTATTTGTCGACGAATTCAAAGCTGCATTCGAAAGAAAAAAAGTAGTGATTAACTTAATGAGATATTACAGAATTGACAATGATTCCGAACTTCTTAAAAGAAGTCTAAATTATTATGAGTTTTGCAAATCTTTATGTACAGCATCAATAAATATTGAACAGTTTATAATTAAAAATCCAGATCAAACAAAAACTCTTGTAGAGAATATGATGAATAACTTTTTTTCAGGAAAAGATTCAACAGCCTTTATAGGAGAGAAATATAATTTCCCAGTTCGAGTACTAGATAAGGAAACTCGAAATTCTTTATCTAATGACATTTACTATTTTGCTATTGAACATTTAATTCCGAAAATTTAAAAAATAAACACGTACAAAATATTTCTTTTAATTTACTAGTTAGAAACATTTGACATAAACTAATCTAAGCTCCTTAAAATTATTTGCTATCACATATAATCATGAATAAAAAAATAAAAAAATATTTAAGATTTTGGTTTTTAATAGATTTTGTCGGATTAGGCTTAGGAGTATTTTTAGCTGGTTCTTATTTAACTTACTACAAAGATTTTCCTGAAAGTATACAAAATTTATGGAGTAATTTAACTATTGAAATTATAGGTGTTTGGCTAAGTGTAAGAATTATAGATTTTTTAATTCAAAGAAATAAAAATTTTAAACAAACTCGTTTCTATTTACTTAGAAATTTTTCTTATTTTATTGATAATGCTACAGATGTTTTAACATATGGCGTTAGGGAAAAACACATTGAGATTTTAGATCGAGAAATTTTACATTTCAATATTAGATGGGAAAAAAGAAAAAAACAATTTTATTCGAATGAAATAGAACTAATTGAACAATTAAAAAATATAGAGAAAAAAATCATTGAAAATTGTAGAGAACTTTTACATTATTCTAATGAAGGATTTGCGGAAGTCGATTATTTAAAAGTTAAAAATAAATTAAGTCTACAAATAACTGATTTTAGAGTTATTTTAGAAGAACTAAGACAAAATATTTGGGAAGAAAGTCATCCTGATGATTAATTTTATTATTTTGAGAAGCGTTAAAAGCTAATTAAACTTTTCTAAATTTTATATTTTAAACAAAAAAAGAGACTTCTCACAAAGTCTCTCTTTTAGTATATCTTCTACAAAAAATTATTTTACTTTAAATAACTTCTCTAAATACTCTACTTTATCTTTCTCAGACTGAACTAAACGCTCATAAAGTTCTACCACTTTATCAATAGGATTAAATGTAAATTGATCATAACTACCAAATGCTCCATGACTATTAGTAAAAGCCTCAGCATTAAAAGTATTGAAATAATTAATTACACCTTCGTCACTATAATTTTTAATAGCTTCAGCCGAAACGCCTAATGCTTCAGCAATGACTTTTAGCTTTTCTTCATCAACATTTTCACTTCCTTCAATAATAGAAATAGCTTGTTGACTTGTGCCCATTGCCATAGCAAGAGCTTCTTGTTTCATACCTCTAAGTTCTCTGATTCGGCTAATATTTCTGCCAATATGTTTTGGTTTTGTTGCTGTGCTCATAGTTCAAAGATATTTAAAATTCCGTTAGATTTTCGGTTTTTGTAAAATACAACGCTGCAATTGTGAGATACAATTTTCTGTATATTATTTGCTTTTTGTGTATTGAACAAAAATACAATATTGAGACAAGTATATTAATCGCTTCTATTTATTTTTCTTGGGTTTATTTCAAAGAAAGAATCTCAAATATTTCTTTTTGATTTAAATACAATGCTTTAGAATTGATAACTTTATAAACAGTTCTCTTAATCTCATATTTTGTTTCTTTTCCTAATCCAACTTGAAGGGCAGAAATTTTTTCATTATAACTATTTTTATTTGTGTTAAATGACACTTCACTGTTTACAATTAATCTACTTTCATTGTTTCTATATACATGATATTTAAAAGTATTGTCTTTCGAAAGAATTAATTTCTTTTCTAAAGACTGATCATCTTCGGCAGATTTTTTTAATAGATAATTTAAGTTACCTTCTTTATTATATAAAAACTTTATATCCCATTTGTCTAAATAATCTGAAGCCTGTGATCTATACGATTCCATATAAGCTTTTATGAACCTAAAATTCTTATGCTTATATTTTTCATTTGATGATATAAACTTCAAATCTTCAAGATTATAATCTTGCAAAAAATCCTCCAAAAAGTCTATTAGATCAAGAGTGTTCAGATTTTGATTAACACTCTTGTTTAGATATTTATAATACACTTCATTTAGATAAAAAATATCTGTACCATTTATTGTAATTGTTTTTGTTTGGGTATTAAAATTTAGTTTAATTATATTTTCGTAACTATCTCTTTTAAAGCTAAATAACAAAGTATCTTTTGTTTTTATAAGAGAGCATAATGAAGGCATTTTTTTTGTTTCTATCTCAGATCCATAAAAATCATAATACGCTATGGTATCCTTCTTAAAATTGTATGTATAAATTAATTTACTTGTATTAACTTCTTGTTTTTTATTGATTCTTTCCTCATTTACATACTCACCGTTATCAATAATTTTATTGAGAATATATATTGTAGTATACGATTTTGATGATTGTGCTAAAATGTTCATACTAAACGTTAATAGCATCCATAAGACAAAGGCAAACTTTTTCATGATTAAATCATTTATTTTCTAAGAGATGGCATAAGTACATAAAATGATTCACTTTACAGACACGGATTGCGAATCTGCGATATCGAAACAATTTTATTTAGCTTTTTTTATTCTAAATTGTACTGATAATGGCTCGCAACATTTAAATCCTAAATAATAATATTTACTTGTAACTCTTTTTATATAAAGAGTCTTTTCTGAATCATTATATTTTGTGCATTCTTGTCTATTTAAAAATTTTAGAGGAATATCAACCAACGTTTTGATTTTGGTATTTACATCATATATGAATGTTTTATATTCATCATCTTCATCTACATACAAAATCAATTCTTTTTTTAAGTCAAAATCACGTTCAATACCTCTTAAAACTTCATTCCCACTTTCTTTATCATACAACCAAAAATAGAAATGACTTGTGCCTCCTCCATTGCCCTGTAAAGCAAAATAATTAGTAAAATCAATTTTATTAAAATGTCGCATATAATTAGCTTGAAATGTATCAACTAACAAATATGTGTTATCTCTTTTTCCATTGATTAATCTAAAATTAATTATCTCCTTATTATTATCTATAGCAGGGAAAATAATTAATTTGTAGTTTTTTTTCAAATCAAAAGAATAAGACTTAATTGTATCTCCCATTTCATCTATAAAAACAGTTTTTTTAATTATTTGAGCTTTTTCCGTTTTTAAATTAGTTTTATCTGCACCTTTGTTGCAACTTATAAAACAAAAAAGCAGGGCGGGAATTAATATTTGATTTCTCAATTTGCTTTATCGTTTAAACTAATTTTAGAATAAGAATCTAAGACAGTATCGCTCGAAATACTATCTTTAATTATTGTTTTAATTTTGAAAATTCTTTTGTCTTGATAATAATAAGTCCTTTTATAATAAATATGTGCATCAAAATATTTGACCTTTAGATTCATCTCTTGAAACTTGTTTTTTTTATTCTTTAAAATTTCAGCAAAAATTATCTTAGAATTGTTGGGTAAATATTCTAGAGGATTAGATTTTGGCAAAATGAAATTACAATCATTATAAAAATGTTTGTCTCCAGTATTATTTGAGTCTTTACAGTTTTCTTTAATAATCTTTACTATTTCATTATCATTTTTCAGGAAGTCTAAATCGTTTACAGGTACAATATTTATTAATTCAGTTGTATTCTCAGAATATTTTATATCTGTAATCGACGTGTAATAATTAACGTACAATATATTTCCTACTGCAATACGATTTTTTTGTTCCTTATTATATTTGAAATGATTTACTATTAAATCATTATTTTCTTTTGAAAATGTAATTGAATCATTTTCTAACCTAGAACCATATACCCTAGCATATTCATCGTTGCTTTCATGAAAATAGTGACGAATATATAGATCCTTGTCATTTGAATGAATGATCAAATAATCCTGATTGAAAACCTTGCAGGAAGAAACAATAATAAATAAAATACAAACAATTAGTTTAATCTTTTTCATTTGGCTTTTTTTTCAAAATAATGTCCTAACTAATCTCTAATAGTTAGAATCTTTTTAGAAAATACAACTGAAGACAAGATGCCATCATAAAAAGCAAAATTCATATATGCTTTGATATTTTTATTTTTGATGATCAAACTAACACCCGCTGCTTGATCAAAAGAAACTACAGGTAATCCTGAAGCATTTTGATATGAATCTGGGAAAAGACTTTTAAATTGAGACAATTTAAATTTTTCAGATAATATAATTTTTTTGCCTTTATACTTTAAAACAATCTCTTTTTTTGAAACTTCGAAATTAAGATAATAAACAAAAACACTATCTTTAGTTATTAATAATGATACTTCATTGTTTGAAAATTTATTAGTTTGATATTTTTTTCTAGTTAAAGGAATCTCATTTTCGTATTCAGAAGAATTTTCTTTTTTAATTAATTTACCAAAACATTTTTCTAAAGCTCTAATACTTTCATATTTGAAAAAAAGTTGATGCTCATTAAGTTTAATGTCATTAAATAATATTGTGTCATATTTTTTATTTTGAGAAAAGATATTACTCACAATTAGAAACACAATAACTATATAATATTTTTTCATAATTATTTTTTTTATCTCTTCTCAATTAATATGGTGTTTCAGGTTCATTATCAGATAAGAAAACATCAATTAACTTTTCATCATAAAAAGTAAAACATAAATAACCTTTGCTAGTAGATCTAACTATAAAGACTGGTATAAATGCAGCTCTTGATAATGGAGTTGCGTTAATTCCTTTAGCTAGTTTGTATGAATTCGGAAAAGCCTTTCTAAATTCATACAAACTATAATTATTTGAGAAGGTTATTTTTTTATTTTTAAATTTTAAAACTATATTTCCTTGAGATTTTTCAAAATTAAAATAGTGTATGAAAGCACTATCTCTCGTAGTAAATAACATTGTGTTTTTATTTGAGAATTCATTTATAGCAAGTCGTTTTTTAGTTAATGGTATTATTTTTTTATCATTTGAAATATTAACTTTCTTTTCTATTTTCCCCAAATAATTTTCTAAACTAGCCATCTCTTTTAATCTAAAAAATAAGTGATGATTGTTTAGACTAATGTTTTCAAATACTATTGTATCGTATTTTTTGCTTTGACTATTGCAAAAAATAGTTTGAAGTACTAAAAATATTAATAGTTTAATTGTTTTTTTCATTCTTTATTTTCTTTTGGTTTAAAAACCTCAAAATCTTAAAACATAGTAAACATGAAAGCACGGATAGCAAATCCAAGCTACAAATAGTGTTATATAGTTTAATTTAATATCCATAATTTCAACAATATTAATTATCTAACATAACATCACTTAGCTTATTATTTTTAAAATTAAAAAACAGGTATGCTGTTTTTTTATCTTTTTTAATTAATAATTTTAGTTGATATTCTTTGTCATTATTTTCATAGATATTTGGAAAAAACTTTTTTATATCCTGAATTTTTAGATTATCAGTTATCTTTATTTTATTAATACGTAAATCTATTTTGTCAATTATTTTTATACGTTGTATAAAAATATTTTTTGAATCATTAGTGTAACTAAAATCAAAAAAATCTGAATAGATCATATATACATTGTCTTTATCTTTAAAATTTTTAAATGGAATTTTAACATATCTACTTGGTGATACAGTAGCTTTAGTTTTAGTATCGTTAATATATTTTTTTATTTTTTCAAATTTCACATAGAAATTATTTCCATTAAACTTTAAATCATAAAATGAAATTGTATCACATTTTTTGCTTTGACTATTGCAAAAACTAGTTTGAAGCACTAAAAATATTAATAGTATAATTATTCTTTTCATTCTTCATTTTCTTTTGGTTTAAAAATCTCAACATCTTTCCAAAACATAGTCAATCCATACTGAGCGACTGATTTGAGCCTTATTTTATCTTTGTTTTTCATGCCTTTATAGTTATTAACAGCAAATTTTTTCTGTGGTATATTAAAATAAATAGGTCCGAATTTTGAGGATATTATTGATTCCCATTTTTTATACAGTTCGTCTGTTATTTCCCACCCCATTACATTAACTTTAAACATAAATATTCCATTTGAGCTAGAATCTTCGTCTTTTGGTAAATGTGTTTGTTCTGCTCCATCCCACTGTTTAGCTCCATTACTGAAATCTGTGCCTCCAACTAAAGCATTAATTTCACCAGCAATTGCATGAATCATACTAGTTTTATTTCGTTCTTCGTTTGTTTTTTTTCTAAACTTAATAGCTTCTCTATCATTAATCCCGTAAGCTGTTTTATTTCTTTTATGAACACTAGCTATAGCAAACAATTCATTTTTATCGATAATTCCATAACCTATTGAACTTTCAGCATATATAGTTGAAGCAGAAACTATAAACTTTTCATGCACCACATTCACGTCATTCTCTTTCAATAATTTGGTATTATTATAAGTCAAAAGCTCATTTCCGTTTCTGTCTTTTTGAGTAGATTTTCCATCACAAACGTAAACATCATCTACACTTCCCTCATAATCAGGCTCGTTTATCTTACCTTCAAAAGTACCATCTTTATTATAGAAATGTCCGTTGATATAGATAATACGATCTTCCTCTTCTTGCTTAGGTCTGTAATAATAAGGCTCGCTTTCCTTGATTTGGGACACTTGCCAGTAGGTTACAAAATCTTTGAGCGTACCATAATTCTGGATTGCAGGCGAAATGGTTAAAATCGTTTGCATGTTTTCAGAACTCTCAGCATCGAATATTTCTGAAAAATATACGATATAAGCATCATTAAATTTATACTTTTTTGCTGGCATATCTCTTTCTCCTTTGCTGTAAAAATGTATTTCTCCTTTTTCCATTCTTTCCGTTTCCTTATCGACATTTTTTAGCAGGTTGCGCCAGAAGAGTCTCGAATAATTTGTGCTTGTCCAGAGTAGTTCTCGTTCTTCTCCCAGAATAAAAAGTTTGGCTGATGTCATAATAATATTTTTTACATTATTGCATTAGCATAAATCTATAATTAAGGCTACGTATCGCTAGCCTCAATAAATTATTAAAGTATTAGAATAGGGTAATAGTTTAGATATTATCTTTTTAACCTTTTAATTTCATTTAACCATAAATTTTTTCCTCAAAAAAAAACGTTTCGTAAACCAATTTTTCTTACATAAATAATTATATTAGCCCCGCCACTAATCGATAAAATAATTGTAGAAAAAAATGACCATTTTCAATTTCCTTTTTAGTAACAAAAATTTAGAATGCCCAAGATG
This sequence comes from Flavobacterium sp. Leaf82, assembly GCF_001422725.1. Taxonomy (GTDB): domain Bacteria; phylum Bacteroidota; class Bacteroidia; order Flavobacteriales; family Flavobacteriaceae; genus Flavobacterium. The sequence goes on from NZ_LMMA01000006.1 coordinate 124,102, forward strand.
CCAAGGCAAAGCATTTGTAGATTGGGATGACATACGACGTTTAAACAAAGTGCTAAAATGGGCGCCCGGTCCTTGTGCTTATTGTTATGGTACCGGAAAAATTGACAAAGAAATGCTCTCAAAAGTTGCTGTAGACTACACTTATCTCACCATAGATTTGCCAGAATCTGAGATGGAAAAAATAATAGAAGGCGACGCAGAAACTCTGGAAAAAGGAAGAATACACGAACTTTTTTTAGACAATCTTATAAAATATGTCGAAGATCATTTGAAGAAAAATATGAATGCTGAAGGTATCGCCGACTTATACTTGCGCACTGAAGATGAAAATGCCCTGTTTTCGTTAGAAAGAAAAAATCTTATACAATACATCGAAAAAATAATCGAATTGAAAGAATCTGACCAGAGTTAGTTATAAAACGTTAATGCTTTATATACAATCGCCCAAAAGATTTGTTTTTACATATTTCTACAATCCTAAAACAGATAAGATCAATCAGGAAATCTTGTGATTTTTGTCTTTTTATATCTATTTACTAAAAAAATATCTTACAAAAAAATTTACTTTTTGCACTTTAATAAGTAACTTAGCTAGATCATGCAATGTTATTAATTAGCCTGTATACAATTGCTATACAACACATTGAAGCCTAAAACTATCGAATCGATAAATTCAAATGCCCAAATCAAAATGAATTTAAAAGAAAACACGCACATAAGCAAAACCTACAAAAGCTTACAAAGAGAAATGATCGATTTCATAGAACTTGGCGAAGCTGACTACACTATTGCCGACGTTAATAAATGCTTATCATTACTGGATAATTTCCTGGAAGAAATCTCTAAAACAGATTCAAGAGAAACGGGAATCTTAGCTGTAAAAAAAACAGTTTTAGCGATTAATAATCTTAATGAAAATTGCGAATATGAACTGGTAGAAACGGAACAAAGAGAAAAAATTGCCGACATTATTATTCTCGCCGGACATCTTAAAGGCTATAATCATATCAATGAAGATACAACAGAAGAATGGCGCGAGTGGTAAAACGATAGATTATAGACTAAATAAAATGAACCTAAAATAAGGATTTATGCAAAAACAGGTATAAATACGCGTTCTCAGAACTATATTAAGTGGTAAAATTGCAGTAAATAATTTTTAGTTAAGAGTTAAGTTTTCCCAAAGGGGAAATTAATAACATACTGTCATTTTTTTTGGAACAATTTAGTGAGATTTCTAATCGAAGCCAACGATTAGAGATCTCACTTTTTTTTGTCCTCTTTAAAAAATTAAAACTGTGAATTAATTCTAACCAAACCTTTTACCAAAGCAAGTGCTTTTATACTGGTTATAGGAAACTCTATAGTTTGATGATGCGGGTTCTGAGATACAAATTGCACATACGACTCTCGGTCTGATTGTTTGATGTAGCGGGTAAAAAAGAATTCATTACCATCATTGTTCACATAAATCAGGTACATTTCGCCCCAAAGAATGTTAGTTACCAGATTAAACACCTTTTTGTAGACTACAATATCTCCGCTTTTTAATAAAGGAGACATACTATCTCCTGTTATATACAATGCTCCGTCAAATTCTGAGATTTTGGGAACTCTGATAAAATCAACTGGTCTTTGATCTTCATTGTTGCCAAATAAATCAATAATTCCGGCTGTGGTTTGAATATCATAGAGCGGAATATCCAGTTTTTTTAAATTTTTATCTGTTCTTTTATATAATCTGGCGTCAGTTTCCTGCAAAGCACTCCACTTTATCATGTCTCCATCACCTGTAAAAAGCCATTCCAGATTGATATCTTTATATCTTGTTAAGATATTCTCTAACTTGTCTAAACCTATCGTTTTATTGTTTTTTAGCTGACTCGCAAAAGAACCATTAGACATCCCCACTTCCCGCTCAAACGCACTTACTCTAATTCCCTTGAAATCAATGTACTGCTTAATCCTCTGTATTGTGTTTACTGCCATAAAGCATTTTTTTTAGAAAAAATCCTACAATTATTAGTTACCTAAGAAATATCCTACTATATTTGTATCGTTGATAATACAAACAAAGCGATGGGCAAAAATATAAAAACAAAACCGAGTTATAACCAAGATATCCTAAAGATTATAAAAAATAAGTACGGATATTCTGACGACTACATTCGCAAGTCGATACGAGGCGACCGTGTAGGGCATATTTCGGATATGATTAAGGCCGAATATAACAAACTGAATAATGAGTCTAAAAAAGCGATAGAAAGCAAAGCTGAAGAGTTAAAAAATCAAAAACCATTCTGATTATTCAATGGTGAATCTCAATAAGCCTTGCAATTTGTAAGGCAAAATAAAGTACAGCAATTTTTAATATTCATTGTTTCTTTCTTGCTGTGCTAAAATGAGGGAGATTACTGACTCCCTCATTTTCATATTAGTTTTTTTTTATTTTCCTGAAAAGGAAGTTGAAACACCGTCAAGTCATGCAACGTATTTCCTCAATACTGAGCTTGCTTGCGGTGATTCTTCAAGATATAAATTAGCTTTAAACTATTTAGGAATAATTAAGCAATATTACCAAGTCCGTCCGGAAATGGTCTGTAGGCATAATAATGCAAAACTTCTTCGATTGCTATTTTTAGCGCTTCATTTATGGGTACAATTACAACTCCCATTCTAAGATCGATTTGTGCCAGCTGCATATAATAATTGGTAAAAACAGGTACATATTGTCCTTTTATAATCGCTTTTTCGGCAGCATTGAAGTTTTCTTGCTGTTCTTCTTTTATGATTTTGCAGGTTGCTAATCGCAGTTTTCCATATTTATCAGTATTTGCCGCATAACCAAAAAGTCGGCATATTAAACCGCGATAACGATAGTTGCTGCAACTCCCATTATGATGTTCGAGAATAGAAATTGGTCGGTATAAAAAACAGTTCTTTGTAGTAATATCGTTTAATAATGCTAAAGTTTCTTCGGCTTTTCCGTTTAAAAACAAATGAAATGCCCACGGCAAAAACTCCAAAGGCGATGCATCAATATTGGGCGTCGAACAGCATTTGCCACAACCGGCGTTGCAAAATAAATGAGTCTCTGACTTAAAAGCAGTAATTTCAATTTCTAAGCGATCAAACAATGTTTCAACCTGCCCAACCTTCTCTTCTATTGTCATCCTTTTTTTGGTAAGGTAGGCTAATAGAAATGGCTCTGGCCAGAACTGTACATTTATTATGAATAAAAGAAATTAATCTTCAATCTTGTCACAAACTGCTACGATTAACTTTAATAATCAACTAACTAAAATATTTTCCTTGATTTTATGTCTGATTTACAGAAACAAAATAAAAACGGCAATAAATTACAGTCTGTTGAAGATTTGCATCGTTTATTTCTGAATAAAGAAAATAACTAAATTTTAATATAAAATCAGTCTAAAAATCAAATTTCGGTTGGTATTTTTGCGTTAGAATCAGCAATAAAATTAAAAGCCCATAATCTCTATGACCAGAGAACATTATATTCCGTTTAATAAAGAATTTTTACTTGAACAACAAGTCGCCTCTTTTTCTGAAGATCCAAAAAAAGTGGATGATTTTAAGCGGTTATTTGATATTATCGAGCATTACTTTCATTACGAAGCCTTTAACCTAAACCGAAATCTAAAACAGCATTACGCTTTATTTGATCCGGATTTAAGTTTCAAAGAGCGTGAAGTATTTATGGGTAAAAGCGATTTTAATGTTTTTAAGGCAACCTTGCTTAAAGTTTTAGAGCAAGGCAATTACCGCCGTATTGATCAGGAAACTTTAGACAAAGCCATAAATGATTCTGATTTAATAGGTCTGAAACTTTCTATCGATTTTAATGCTTTTAAGGATTATGAACTTTATGTTCGCGGTCATCATAAAGCCAAAGAAAAGGTCAAGAAATGGATCTTTTGGAAAAAAGAAATTGAGATCGAATATTATGATCGTGTTATGATTTATCTTAATTATAACGAACAGGATTATTTGAGCGAGAATAAAGTCAAATTAGGAAAAATGCCAATTGATCCGGGAACTATTGCCTTAAAAATCTTTAAGCGTGTTCCTAAAAATGATCTGGAAACAATATTTCCAAACGCAATTCCAAGAATGTCTGCCAGAGATAAATTATTTTTCTGGGTTCCGGGTATTGGCGGCGGGATCTCGCTATTAAGTACGACCGTAATTCCGGCTTTAATAGGTATGTATGGCGCTTATCAATCTGGTGAGGCGATCGATTTACTCAACAGTAAAGCATCCTTAAATCAAGGCTTAATTGCTTTAGGAATATTGTCTTTATACTTGTTTCGCCAATACAGCAACTTTGTAAATAAAAAAATAAAATACTCTAAAATACTCTCAGACAGTCTTTATTTTAAGAATCTGGGTAATAACAGCGGTGCTTTTTACTCTTTATTAAATTCATCTGAAGAAGAAGTTCTTAAAGAAACCATATTAGCCTATACTTTTTTATACAGAAGCGATAAGCCATTGACTGCCAATGAACTCGATACACAAATAGAATTGTGGTTTACGGCAACATTGCAAACAGATCTTGATTTTAATGTAAAAGATGCATTGTCTAAATTAAAAAACATAGGTTTGGGGATAGAAAATAACGGTAAATGGGAGGTAATCGCTCTCGATAAAGCGCTTATTACTATCGATGAATTATGGGATAATGTTTTTGAGTATAATCAAAAATAAAGTTTTCGATTGTTATATTATATCGTCATGATAAGCAATGCTATAAACGAAGTAACTGCGGTTAAAATAATCAAGGAACCAAGAAATACTTTTATCGATTCATTTTTATTTTCCGGATTGCTTTTGGCATTATAATAATCGTAACGCTTATAATTTCTTACGGGTATTTTTGCCTCTTTTTCTTTGTTCTCTAAAGTAATATAGAGTACAATAGGCTGCGATTTTTTTAAATCTTCTAAGTCCATAATCTACTATTTAAGGATTGTTTTTAAATCAGAACAAAATTAAATATCATAGCAAAAACAGTTTACCCTAATAAGTTTAAAAAACAACAAAATAGGATATATTCTACTTATGATAGTTTTAAACTTAATTAAAGAAGAATGTGAACTTTCTTTTTTATAGATATTGGTTACATCAAAAATCATTTTGTTTCTAAAACATAATAAAGATTTTTATTACAGAAATCTTAATATAAAAAATAGCATTACTTCGCTGCATATTCTTAATTTTGTAAAAAAAACAGCACAAATATTTAAATCAAATTAAGAAAAATAATTTGTATTTCATTGTAAAAGAAAGCATACCAGAGTACCCCAAACGAATATGTTAATCTAAATGACAACAAAATGAAACTTACAAAATTTTTAAGCGAACAAGGTTATGACATTATCGAAGGCCCTGTTAGAAATCATAAACCATTACAATTATGGCTTAAAAAACCTTTTGACGAAGTGCAGCTTTATTATGCCAGTATCGAACACGCATTTAAGAGTAATGTGGTATTAACCGAGATTGAGAATCCTGCTTTAAGCGTGAATTCGAATCAAAAAGATGATTACGGATTTAATATTGGTATCACACTTTTGCAGGAAATCCTGAAAACACTTGGACTTGGAGCGTTTGAAATCGCCACAAAAATCAAATCCGGAAAAACCGTAACAATCAGTTATGATAATTCTGTTACCAAGGAATATACTATTGGCAACATCGAAGATTATTTTTTCTCTGCAGATTTTCTGCATCCAAATCCGTCGTTGCTAAAAAATGCAAACCGCAATTATATTCTGGTAGTTACAGGAACTGTATTTGCTAAAAATCTTATTGTAGACATCGAAACTGACTTTACATTAGATGATAATTTAGTAGCCAGTCTAAATGAAATTGCGAGTGGAAAATTAGATTTTGCAATTAGCAATACCAACAAACTGCATATGACTTCGAACGCCGAGATTCATTTTCCGGTCGCTGTTAAAGCAAGCAGGATCGATTATGACCGAAGCCGTTTTCAGAAACTTATCCTGATAACAGACACTCAAAATATATTCTGATCTTAAAACTTCTCTATAAATAGAAGTTGATAAAAAATGCGCAAATGTTTCTCTCTTTGCGCATTTCTTTTTAATATTTTTCTGATTCTTAATTCTTAATAAAAAATCCTGCCTACGACCAAAATAAAAGAAATTTTATTAGATTTACGTATATCTAAACCCAAAACAATGAGAACATTAGAACAATGGTTTGACGAATACGCAGTAAGTCATCAAAACCCAAAAAACAAGGCGATACATTATATATGTGTTCCTGCAATTTACTTTTCTATAGTTGGTTTATTAATGAGTATTCCAAGTGATATTATCGCAAATACATTAAAACTAAATGCGCCTATTATTGAAAACTGGGCTGTTGTGGTGCTTATTTTTGTTCTCATTTTCTATATCCGTTTATCTGTTTCTATGGCGATTAAAATTGCCATTTTATCAGCGATTTGTCTTGTGGTAAATTATTTTATAGGGCAACTTGTGCCTTTATGGATATTTTCTATTGGTGTTTTTGTGATTGCCTGGATTGGTCAATTCTACGGACATAATATAGAAGGCAAAAAACCTTCTTTCTTAAAAGATCTTCAGTTCCTGATGATTGGTCCGGCGTGGGTTGTTGAGAATTTATTTTCGAAGAAATAATATACTTATCAAAAGTTATGAAAGCAGATAAAACCAGCAGAACGGCTCAATACATGGCTTTGTTTAGAGCTTTAGAGTCCCGATTGAATAAAAAAGACCGTTTATTTTCAGATCCTTATGCGATACATTTTCTGGATACAAAATTAAGATTCGCTACGCGCCTGTCTAAATATCCTGCTATTAGAAAATATGTCGAAAATACGATACAAAAAAAAGTACCCGGGGCTTTTTCTTCTGGAATTGCTCGAACAAAATATATTGATGAATTGCTGCAAAAAGCTATTTTAAGTGGCGTAAAACAGGTAATTATTTTGGGCGCCGGATTTGATACCAGAGCTCTTCGTCTTGACTTCTTAAAAGATGTTTCGGTTATAGAAATTGATCATCCTAATACATCAAATTTTAAACGTCGAATTTATAAAAACCGACTTGGCAAGGTTCCTGACAATATTGATTTTCTTCAAATAGATTTCAACAAACAGGATCTCGATCAATTAGCGGCACAACACAATATAGACTTTAGTAAACCTACCGCTGTAATTTGGGAAGGGGTTACAAATTATTTGACTGAAACGGCTATTAATAAAACGTTTGCTTTTATTTCTAAATTTGCCAAAAATTCGCATGTTATTTTTACTTATGTACATCAGGATATACTCGAAAATCCTAAATCATTTTTAGGTGGCGAAAAATTATTAAATGACCTTAACGAGCTTGAAGAGCAATGGACATTTGGTTTTATTCCTGACAAATTACCCGATTATCTAAATCAGTTTGATATTAAATTAATAGAAGATTTAGGTGCAAATGAATATCGCGAGAGATATTTACCAAACAGAACCGAAAATGGTTATGAGTTTTACAGAACTGCTATTGGAGTAAAACAATAAAGCTTCGTTTTTAATCACTGAAATTATCCGGTAAACGATGAAAATAAATATAAACAGCGAGATTAAAATTGAAAGTTATGATATTTTCACTTACAGAAGAATCAGGCGTGCGATTGGTTATTTAGGAATTAGTCTTCCGATATTATTAGTGGGACTTTCTTTGATTTCTTTTTTTCAAACCAAAGTTCAGCCTTCTATTAGTGATTATTATTACACGAACTTAAGAGAAATATTTACCGGAACTTTATGCGCCGTTGGATTATTCCTTATTTGTTACAAAGGCAACAGAAATGCTTCATTCTGGAAAAACGATTATTTACTGACCAACATTTCCGGAATTATGGCTATAGGAGTTGCTTTATTTCCAACAAATCCAGAGGATTTTAAGAATAAAATTTATACCCTGATTCCTTTTCCTGAAAAGTGGCTGGGTTGGCTTCATTATGGTTTTGCCGCATTATTGTTTTTGATATTTGCTTTATTAGCGATTAATGTTTTTACGATTGGGCAGGAAAACGAAACGAGAGCGCCGAAGAGTATTTTAAATGAAAACAACATTTACAGAACTTGTGGTTATGCAATTATTGTGTTGGTTATTCTGGTACCTATTTCAGAGTCTTTAAAATTATTTACCTATTCGACTTTGGTACTTGAGGCACTTGCGCTTTTTGCATTTGGAATTGCGTGGTTAATAAAAGGGCGTGCCTTGGGAGATAAAGGTGCAATAGGACAAAAACTATATCAGGAAAATAATCCGGTTGATACTGAAAAAATCTTTGAGGAATAATATTCCTAATTCAAAAACAAAAATATAAAATATAATTATTTTCTTACATTTAACAAATTCTATTTTATATTTTCTATTAGTTGAGTTACTTTTGCAACTTTATTATTATTAAAGTTACTCCCTGTAATCTCATGAAATTATTATTTGTTCTTGGAATTTTTATGTTGTCTTTTTCTATAAATGCCCAATCTGTAAATGGTACAGTTACAAATACAGACGGAAAACCAATTGACGATGTTCTCATTCATAATTTTACATCAAAAACGCATGCTCATAGCGATATCAACGGGAAATTTATAATCGAAAATACAAATCCTCAGGATAGTATTCAAATCTCCAAACAAGGTTTTATTACTCAAAATTTTAAAATTCAGGGTACAGATTTACGATCTATTGTATTAGAAGAAAAACCGTTTTTACTTGAGGAGGTTACCATCACCAATAGTCTTAAATACCTGAATACAATTTCTAAAATAGACTTAGAAATTCAGCCTGTCTCAAATTCTCAGGATCTAATGCGCAAAGTGCCGGGACTTTTTATTGGTCAACATGCGGGCGGTGGAAAAGCAGAACAAATTTTTCTAAGAGGTTTTGACTGTGATCACGGTACAGATATTAGTGTTTCTGTAGACGGAATGCCTGTAAATATGGTTTCTCACGCACACGGTCAGGGTTATGCTGATCTTCATTTTGTAATTCCGGAAACGGTGGATAATATCGATTTTGACAAAGGTGCTTATTTTGCCGATAAAGGCGATTTTACTACCACTGGTTACATTGCTTTTAATACTAAAAAAGCTTTAAAAAACAGTTCGGTATCTTTTGAAATGGGGCAATTTGATACTTTTAGAACGGTTGCTTTGTTTGATTTACTAAATACTGAAAACCAATCGGCTTATTTTGCCGGAGAATACATGATGACGAATGGTTATTTTGATGCTCCGCAAAACTTTAACCGCATCAATTTATTTGCAAAATATTCTGCTAAAATAAAGAACGGAGATAACATTGCGATCTCGTTATCTCATTTTACAAGTCAATGGGATGCGAGCGGACAAATTCCGGATCGTGCTGTAAATAGCGGAATGATTTCGCATTTTGGGGCAATTGATTCTAATGAAGGTGGAAATACCGGACGAACAAATGTAAACCTGCAATATGATTCTAAAATTGACGATTATTCTAAGATTAAAAACACGGCATATTTAAGTAAATATGATTTTGAACTGTTTTCTAATTTTACCTTTTTCTTGAACGATCCTGTAAACGGAGACCAAATCAGGCAAAAAGATAATCGAACCATTGTAGGATTTCAGTCTGATTATGACCGCAAAATAAATGACAAATGGAGTTTTAAATTAGGTGCCGGATTGCGAAATGATAACAATAAAAATATCGAATTATCACATACGGTAAATCGAAAAACTGTTCTGGAATATTTAAGCCTTGGAAATGTAAATCAGACGAATCTTTTCTCGTATGCCAGCGCTGATTTTATATCCGGAAAATGGCTTATTAATACGGGCTTGCGTCTGGATTATTTTAAATTTGGTTACGAAGATCAATTGGCGCCAACTTACAGCAATCAAACACAGACGAAAGCAATTGTAAGCCCTAAACTAAATTTTTTATATACTCAGGATAATACTTTACAATATTTCTTAAAATTAGGAAAAGGTTTTCACAGCAATGATGCGCGTGTTGTAGTGGCACAAAAAGGTCAAAAAATTCTTCCTGAAACTTATGGTGCAGATCTGGGTATTAATTGGAAACCTTTTCCAAGAATGATCGTTAACTCGGCTTTGTGGTACTTATATCTGGCACAGGAATTTGTATATGTGGGCGATGAAGCGGTTGTTGAACCAAGCGGAAAAACAGCACGTAAAGGTTTTGATTTTGGCTTAAGATATCAATTTACCAATTGGTTATTCTGGAACACTGATTATACTTATACACATGCCCGCTCTATTGATGAACCAAAAGGACAGGATTATTTACCTCTTGCTCCTGTTCATACTTTAACAAGCGGACTTTCTATTAAAGATTTAAAAGGATTTTCAGGAAGTTTAAGAACACGGTTTTTAGGCGACAGACCTGCAAACGAAGATAACTCTGTTGTTGCAAAAGGATATTGCATCACGGATTTCTCCGTAAATTATCAAATTAAAAAGATTTCGATTGGGATAAACATTGACAATATTTTTGATACGAAATGGAAAGAAACACAATTTTTAACAGAGACAAGACTGGCTACAGAAACTGATCCTGTCGAAGAAATACATTTTACAGCCGGAACTCCTTTTAATGCCAGGTTAATCCTGAAATATAGCTGGTAGTAATTATTATTTTCAAATATAAAAATTCAGATATTGAGTTTTTTCTATGTTTATTTAATTGAAGTTCCTTTATAATGCTTTACAAGAATATCTTAACTTTGGTCTGGCTGCATAAGACAGTTTTTACTCAAACAGATAGTCCAGATGTTACGACCTTGGCAATTAGAAATTCAGTTAGACAAAAAATCCAATACGGCACTTTATCTTCAAATTGCCGATGCGATTATTTATGCCATAAAATCCGGTAAATTATCTAGTGGCAATGCTTTACCCGGAAGCAGGCAATTAGCAGGTTTACTACTCGTGAATCGAAATACTGTAATCGAAGCTCTTGATGTTTTAATTGCCGAAGGGTGGCTGATTACCATAGACAGAAAAGGAACTTTTGTTGCTGACATACTACCGGAAATACTTCTGGATAAAAAACGCAAAGAGCCTAAAACAGTTGATGATAGTGAAGTAAAACCTCATCTTGTTTTTGATGACGGTCTCCCAGATAGCCGACTTGCTCCTATGACTGATCTTGCCCGCGCTTACAGGGAAATCTTTAATCGAAAATCACGTTGGCAGATCATGGGATACAGTACTGAATTTGGTACTGTAGATTTTAGAAAGGCAATTGCGCAAATGCTAAATTTTAAAAGAGGAATGAATGTTTCTCCAGATCAAATTTGTATTACGCGCGGCAGTCAAATGGCGATGTATCTTGCCGCTCATTGTTTATTTTCTCAGGGCGATTATGTTATGATCGAAAATCCGGGGTATAAACCGGCATGGAAAGCGTTTGAAAATGCAGGAGCAAAATTGCTTCCGGTAAGTATTGATGGTGATGGACTAAATTTAGTTGAAGTCGAAAAATACCTAAAAACATACAGTACTATAAAAGCCATATATGTTACGCCACATCATCAATTTCCAACTACGGTAACGATGAGTCTCAAAAAGAGATTAAAACTTATTGAATTATCCAATCGATATGGTTTTACAATAATTGAGGATGATTATGATCACGAATTTCATTTTGGTCAGCGTCCGGTATTACCTATTTCAAGTTATGAAAATGCTCAAAACTTTATCTACATTGGCACTTTAAGCAAGATTGTAGCGCCGGCATTGCGTATTGGTTATTTGGTGACTACTCCTGAAAACATTCGAAAAGTAGGCGAACACAGGAAAATAATCGATGTACAAGGTGACAATATTATGGAAGAAGCCGTGCTGCATCTTATCAATGAAGGAATTATTAAAAGGCATCTTAAAAAAACGAATCTGATTTATAAATCAAAAAGAGATTATTTTGAGAGTCTCTGTAATCAACATCTTAAAGATAAGATTACTTTCTCTAAACCTGAAGGTGGTCTGGCTTTTTGGATTGTACCCAATTCTAAAATTGACGTCGCATTTGTTTGTCAGCAATTATTAAGCAAAGGCATTAAAATCATAAATCCTGAAAATTTTAGCTTTACAGATTCTATTTCCGGATTTAGATTAGGTTATGCCTCCCTTACTGAGCAACAAATGGAGGATGGAATTATAGCACTTTCAGAATTTATATAAAAAATTAAGGCTGAAAAACCTTTTATTTTTCAGCCTGTAAAATTTTGAATTAAGGTAATTAGTTACAATTTTCCATTTCGATAATAGAAAAACCATTTTCCTTAATCTGATTTTCTACTTCTGTTGGTGCTTTATCAATATGACAAAATCTACATTCTTTTGAGGTTAAAGGCTGACCTTCCTGTGAAACTGTTTTTAAATATTTTTTCCCAAATTCAAAAATCTCATTTTCGTCATTTGTATTCTCGTCTACAAGAATATCAAAATGCATCACTTTTCCGTCTTTTCGGGTAACATAAGTATCCCATACTGCTACTTTCATAAATTGTTCTTTTAGTTTTTATTAGCTGATTGTGCAGTTTATTTAAACACAATCTATTTCTCTTTTTTAAATTAAATCTTTGTCCTGAATATTTTTTCTGGCAGATTGAGCAGATTTTTTTAATCTGTTTAACCTTTTAATCCAATAGCTATCTTGAGTGGCTTTGATTTTTATTAGAACAAATTTACTCCGGTTATTCAGAAGCGGTATAATCCAGTTTTTTGATTTATTGCAAATTACTGGTCTGGTTTCTATTTCATAAAAATGAAACTGGACTATTTTAAAACCTTAAAACTGGATCAGAACTATAAACCAGATAACTTATAATTTTGCATCATGAATGAGATGATAATTTCGAACTTAAAAGAAGTTCATAATAGAATTGAAGCTGCTTGTAAACTTTCGGGCAGAAACACAAATGATGTTCAATTATTATTGGCTACGAAAACTGTTCCTGCCGATAAAATCAAAATTGCCATTGAAGCCGGAGAAACTTTAATGGGCGAGAATAAAATGCAGGAGTTGCGGGATAAAGATTTTGACTTAAAAGGATTAAATATTGAACGTCATTTTATTGGTCATCTTCAAACCAATAAAATAAAAGATGTCCTGAAATATGTTTCCTGCATTCAGTCTCTGGACAGATTGAATCTGGCACAGGAACTTGATAAACAATTACAAAAAGAAGGCAGAAATCTGGATGTTTTTATACAGGTAAATACTTCGTTTGAGGAAAGTAAATTTGGACTTCCGCCGCATGAAGTAATTTCGTTTATAAGAGAAATAAAGAAATACGGTACTTTAAAAATAAAAGGTTTAATGACGATTGGTTTATTAGATGTTGAGAAAGAAAAAATGCTGCCTTCCTTAAGGTTATTGAGAGAAATCAGGGATGATATTTATAATGCAAAAATAGAAGGAACAGGAGATTTAAAACTTTCTATGGGAATGTCTCAGGATTTAGAACTGGCTATTGCCGAAGGTTCTAATCTGGTTAGAATTGGAACTTCGATTTTTGGAAACCGCTTTTTGGGAAAAGATATTTGGAATGAGAATATTGCAGAATAAACTTTAATTTTGCATCAAATAAAAATTGAAATGAATCTATACGAGCTTACCGTAAATGATACCGAAAAAATAGCTTTAGCTGATTTACTTTTTAGTGAAGAAAATAAGGCTGCTTTAATGCAAACGATTAAAGAACATGAATATCTTGAGGAATTAAAAAAATACAATCTTAAAGTAGATAACAAAATATTACTTCACGGACATTCCGGTTGCGGTAAAACGACCACGGCAAAAGCTATTGCAACTGCTTTGAACAAAAATATTGTGATTATTAACCTGAGTACTTTAATCAATGCCCGAATTGGTGAAACATCAAAAAATGTAAAAGCTATATTCGATAAAGCGATTAGAGAAAAGTCGGTATTATTTTTAGATGAATTCGACCAGATTGGCAAAAGTCGCGATAGCGATGATAAAGACGTTGGCGAAATGAGACGTCTTGTTAATACCATTATTCAGCTTATTGATTATTTCCCTACGGATAGTTTGCTTATTTGTGCTACGAATCATTATCATACTATTGATACTGCTTTGTTGAGAAGATTCCAGATTCGGCTACAGTTTGAAATGCCTGTCGAAAGTGAATTAGATATTTATTATGACAAATTATTGAATACTTTTCCTATTCATTTACAAGATATTCCACGTAAGTATAAAATCTCATATGCCGAAGCGAAAGATTATATTCATACAACGATGAAAAAACAAATTATTGCAGAATTGGAACTTCAAAAACTATTAGAAGTTACGGAATAACTGCAATAATTTTCTACCAAATAAAAAGCTTTTATATCAAAAAAAACCATTCGCCTCGACGAATGGTTTTTAATTTTAAATTAAACTGATATTTAATAAATCACTTTTTTAGTCGCGATACGGTTATCATTCAAAACTACTTTAACAACTAAAACCTGATTACTGGATCTTAAGCTATTGATAATTAATTTAGAATCTGATACGCCATCTTTCCTGTAAAGTAAATTTCCTGCTACATCAAAAACAAATACCTGATTTATAGTCTGATTAGTAGTTTCTACATTAATTACCTGATTAAAAGCAGTAACTGTAGTTGCTTTTTCGGCTGACTCTAAATCTGTTCCTGCTGATGCAATTTCTGAAATTGATTTCCCAAATGAAGATAAAACTGTAACAGTAGTTGATTCAGAATTTACAATAAAGCATGTTCCGCCCTGAACAACAGCTCTAAATTGAGTAGTTTCTGTTAATGGTCCTGAAGTATAAGTCTTGTTTTTATTCGCTATATCTGACCATGTAGTAAATGGACTTACAGAAGATTGCCATTTAGTAACACCTCCTGTATTACCTGATAATGTAAGCAAACCACTTGTACTGCCTGAAGTAATTGTAGTACCACCTGTAACTGTTCCTCCAACTAATCCTGTTGTTATTGTTATAGATATTGGATAAGATTGTGAACAAACAGCATTGTTAATTACTAATGTTCCTGAATAAGTTCCTGGTAAAACATTTGGAGCGATGTCAATTAAAATAAAAGTAGTACTTGTTGAAAAGGTAAATGAAGTAGTTGGTTTGTCTTCCAATAAAGCATCATTTGCTGCCACATCCCAATCTATAGAATAACTTGAAGGACTACCACTAGAGGTCGTATATTGCAAAAGCGCACCTTGAGGGTTATTACTTGAACAAACCGAATTAATTATTCCTGTTGTTGTAATTGTAGGGCCCTGATTTACCGTTACTGTAAAACTGTTACCTGAACTCTCTACACCATTTGCATTTTTTACTGTTAGTGTTCCTGTATAAGTCGCTACAGCTGTACCTGCGGGCACATCAATTATAAATGGTGAATTATACACCAGCGTTGCATCTGTAACATCTACAAAATTATTTGCAGGAGATGTATTCCAGACAATACTATAGGTAGTTGGACTTCCTGTAATTGCACCTACTGCTAATTTTGTAGTTTGTGCATTGATATTTGAACATACAAGGTTGGCAGAAGGTGCTGTTTGTATTGTTGGTGCCGGTTCAGTTATCTCTATAGATACAGGTATACTTGTCTCACAAATTTCACCGTAAATCTTCAATCTACCTTGATAAGTTCCTGGTAAAACATCTGCAGATATTTCAATATTATTTAGGATACCGCCATTTGGTGCAAAAGCAAATGAAGTAATAGGCTGATCTGCTAAAGAACGAAGATTTGCCTGATCGTTCCAATCAACAGAATAACTGGTAGGACTGCCAGTAGTGCTATCATAGGTTAAAGTTGTCGTCTGCGGGCTACTGCTTGTATTAACCGGATCAATAGAAACTACGAATCCTGGTGCAGAAATATTAACAAGCTGATTTACTTTTAAAGTAAAAACTGAACCTAAACTTGTATTACCGCTTGCATCTTTTACAGTCAATGTTCCTGTATAAGTATTTGCATTAGTACTTACAGGTACAATAATTGTTATAGGAGAATCTGGCAATTGTGCGTCAGTAATTTGCGAAAGATTGTTTGCCGGAGATGCGTTCCAAACAATACTGTAAGTTACAGGATTTCCTGTTGTAGCACTATAATTTAATGTGGTACTATTTACAAAAAAATGAACGTCTGGACAAATGTCTGCTGCAGAAGATGCTAATTCTATTGTTGGTAAAGCATTTACCGTTATAGTTACAGGAAGAACACCAAAGCATGTTCCATTAATAATATACATTGTGCCTGTATAAGATCCTGGTGCAACATTAGCAGGGATCTCAATATTATTTATAACACCTCCACTTGATACAAAAGTAAAAGGAACATCTTCCTGATTTTCAAATGAAGCACCAAGTGCTTCTAAACCCCAATATAGAGAATAACTAGTAGGATCTCCCGTAACACCTGAATATGTTAATGAGGCATTTTGAGCGCTAGTGCTTTGATTAACCGAATCAATCTGGCCAGTAGAAGTAATTGTAGGACTTTCTTGTATATGTATATCAAAAGAAGAATTAGAACTTACACAACCTGCTGCATTTTTTACAGTTAATATACCTGTATAGGTTCCTGCAATTGTTCCTTCCGGAATCTCAATTTCAATTGGACTATCCGGCAAACTTTCATTAGTAACATTTGCAAAGCTATTATTTGGAGACGATGCATCCCAAACAATACTGTAGGTTAAAGGAGATCCTGTCGTGTTACTATAAGCCAGCTCTATAGGTTGGCTAAAACTATTATACGAACAAGCATTAAACTCAGTTTGTGTTAATGTTATTGTTGGTGATGGATTTACTGTTACTGTAAAAATTGAACCTGGAGTGCTGACAGCGCCATTTGCATTTTTTACTGTCAATGTTCCTGTATAAGTTCCAGCTACTGTACCTGCAGGAATAACAATTGTAAAAGGGCTGGCTGGTATAGCTCCATCTATAACTGTTGCAAAACTATTTGCAGGAGATACATCCCATACAATACTATATGTTGTTGGGCTTCCTGTGAGCGAACCATAACTTAAGTCTGTAGTTTGTATAGTAGAACTTGAACAAACAGTCGTTGCTGCAGCTGCTAATTCAATAGTTGGCAAAGCATTTATGGTTATAGAAATTGATTGAACACTACTACAAAACACACTCGAATCTCCAATAATTAGTTTTCCTGTATAAGTTCCAGCTGGTGTATTTGCTGGTATCACAATTGTATTTATGACACCTCCACTTGATGAAAAATTAAACAAAGTTTCAGATTGATCTTCAATCGCATCAGAATCCCATATAACACTATATCTTACTGGGTTATTTACACTTGCAGTATATGATAATAAGGCATTTTGACTGCTAGTACTCGTGTTAATCTCATCAAGAATTCCTGTTGTAGTAATTGAAGGAGGATCAATCACATTTACGTTAAAAGTTGCTCCCAAACTTACACAACCATTTGCATCTTTTACTGTTACGGTTCCTGTATATGTTCCTTCCCCAGTATTTGCAGGAACAGAAATTTGGATAGATTCCGGAGACAGGCTCTTGTCTGTAACCGCTACAAAACTATTAGGTGGAGATTGGTTCCAAGTAATACTGTAGGTTACTGGACTCCCAGTTGTTGCACTATAAGTAAAGCTTGGGAATCTTTCATCATCATTCGAACAAGAAATTGGATTAGCATCTGATGATATTGTTATAGTTGGTCTCGGGATTACTGTAACCTCTGTTGCTGTAGAATTTAATGCCGCACAAAAAACTCCATTCTGAACAACTGCTCTAAATTGAGTAGTCTCTGTTAATATTCCTGAAGTATAAGTTACTGTAGTATTAGCAATATCAGTCCATGTAGTAAACGGACTTACAGAAGACTGCCATTTAACAATAGATCCGCTATGTCCTGACAAAGTTAATACTCCGCTTGTAGCTCCTGAACAAATTGTAGTTCCTCCACTTACTGTACCGGCAACTGTTGCAGCCGATATTGTAACTACAGCTGTATTATTACTTGTAATATTAGAAGAACAAGATTCTGAAGTAAGCTTAGTAATCGTTATAGTACTGGAACCTACTGTACTTAATCCTGTTGCTATAAAAGTTCCTGTGCCTGCTGTACTAACAGTCAAATTAGCGGTTAAACCTGTGGCACCCGGACTGCTTCGATCATACGTTACTACGTAATTACCAACAGGCAATGAGGCGGGACTCCCCGTTATCGTAACTGATGATGTTGTACCAGCAGAAGCACAAATACTTGTGGCGCTTGTGCCAGTAAGACTAAAATTAGCACAGCTGTAAGAAATAATAACGCGGCCAGCTGCACCGGCACCACCAATTTGTGAAGCACCTAATGCTGAATTTATTGCTCCGCTGCCTGCGCCTCCAGGGGGCGAACCTGCATTTCCGGGTGCATTACTTAAAAGTAAGCCCGAAACGGCAGTACCGCCTAATCCTCCAGAACCTGCTCCGGCACCACCTGCTCCGGAGGAAAGTAATAATCCTAAAAGATTCCATGAATTACCATTTCCACCATTTCCACCAGCGAACTTTACAGTACCTGCAGAAGCTGCAACTGTACCTCCAATTCCTCCCAGAGGTGTACCTCCTGCATTATTTGCAGCTCCGCCTGATCCTCCGGCTGCTAAAATAGAGGTTTCGAAACCGGTAATTGTAGAGTTGCCTCCTGCAGTACCATTCGCAGTAGTAGCTGAGGTCTGACCTGCAACCACAATATTTAAGTTTGTTCCGGGAGTTACTAAAATTGGAGCACTTGCATAAGCACCTCCTCCTCCTCCAGCGGCACCCCTGCCTAAGAGTAATGGTGAGCCACTGGCACCAGCGCCGGATCCGCCTCCGCCCCAAGCCTGAACAAAAATACTAGTCACACCTGCCGGGACATGAAATGTCTCATTGGTTGTGAACGTTTTCATAGATCCAGATTGGGACCACGAATAAGTAATAATTAAAACGAGTAACAAAGATAATTTTAGCTTCATAATAATAAGTTTTAAAAATGAAAAAATCAGTGAATTCCTTGTAGTATGGGAGAAGATGGCGTAGAGTAATGATAATATTGAAATTTATTTTTTTATATCTAAATGCATTAAAAAATGCAAAATATTGACATACAGGTAATTACAGAATTAGAAAAGTGAAATTAACAAATAAATTCTTAAAATATTTATGTTATTATGTATATTATCATGTAGTATAACAGATATATTACACTTATTGTCAGGCAATTAACACATTAGACATCAATAACCCTTAATAGTGATTTATAAGAGTAATATTACTTTCTTATAATAGGTGTAATTAGATTAAAATAGTCAGAATTAGTGATAACTGATTAAAAGAGAATGAGGGGTACTTTTTAAAAAAAATTGAGTACTTAACATAACATATAAAAGATTCATTATAATAATTGATTAATCATGTACCTCCAATTTAAAATTGGTTCATAAAAAAAGGGAAGGAATACAATATGTATCCTTCCCTTTTATTTAATAAACAGATGATTTCTATTTACATTTTATAATTAAGTCCACACTCGAAAGTGTTATTTGCATATGCACCCAACGGACCAAAATATTTAGAATAAGCCAGGAAAATCCCCAGTTTTTCTACTTCAATTCCAAATGCTGTAGAAACAATTTTATTGGTATGGTAAAATGCTGACAAATTCATCTTATAGTCCGGCAAATTAAATCTTGCTCCGGCATCAAAAATGTCTTTATATCCCTTCACCGCTCTATAAGCAATCAGTGGCTCGATATTTAAATTTTCGTCTTGATTTGACAATAATATCTTGTAACTCACTGCTGAATAAAAAGTAGAGCGATCTGCATATTTTTTCACTCCATCATCAGTGTTATAGAAAAAACTATTAAGGTTTGGTAATGATGCCTGAACTGTTAATAGCCTGCTTGTATATGCAATACCCAAATCACCATCAAAGCCAGCGCCCTCATTAAAATTCTGTACTGATATATCATCTGTACTTCCTATAATCTTATTGTAATCAATAGAAGTAAATTTTGCACCAGCAGACAAACCAAAGTTTAACTTTTCATCAACTCCTACAGGTAAGTGATAAGCATAAGTTGCTAATATTCTTGTTGTACTGATTAAACCGGCTTTGTCACTATTAACATTTAGTCCCAGTCCGGCTCTGCTTCCTGAATTGTATTCTAAAGTAGCATTCATTAATACCGGATTTCCCGGAACCTGATCCCATTGTCGCTGGTAACCTATGTTTAATTTTATTCCTTCATCTCTCCCCGCCATAGCAGGGTTGTTTAAATACTGATTTTGAAAATACATTGACTCATATTCTGTCAACTGCGCATTTGCGGTATTTGTTCCTAATATAATCAGGAACATAATTACCTGTATATAGATTGCTCTCATTGATTTTATTTTCATTACATTAATCTCTGTTTGGTTATCCTCTAACCATTTTATTACTCTTGTTTGTTTGCTCTTAAATGTTAGTCCCTAATAATTGAAATGAATCCTTTAATTTTAGGCTGACCGTTTCCAAGATCAATTAGATAGTAATATGTATCCTGAGTAAGTGGAGCTCCATTATAAGAACCATCCCAATCATTGTTATAATTATTTTTAGAGTACACTAATCTCGCTGCTCGGTCAAAAACTTTAACTGAGTTGTTTGAAAATAACTCTATACCCGGAACTATCCAGTAATCATTCTTACCATCTCCGTTTGGAGTAATAATATTGGTAGGTATAATTGCCTGTGGTACAGCATCTGCTCTATCTACAATAACAGTATATGTTTCTTGTGTACCATCTTCAGCAGTAACTACTATTGTAATTACATTTTCGCCTACGTTTAAATCTATTGGTGATTTAGGGTCAATAATTTTTCCATCTACTTTTATTTCAATAGTTGCAGTTGGATCTATTGTTATTGGATTAATAACATATGTATTAATTTCATTTGGTACCTCTACTTTGTAATCGTTTGTATCTGTATTAAAAGCCGGACTTAAAGCACCATCGCTAATAACAATATCAGATAAACCTGCATTATCAGGAGCAGGAGCTTCTTCTCTTGTAACAATTACAGTATAAGTAGTAATAGTTCCGTCCTGAGCCTTCACTACAGTAGTAATTGTATTTTCACCTACTTGTAACGGAATTTGTCCTGAAGCTGTTCCGCTAGGAACTTCTTGTCCATTTACAGTTATTGTTGCAGTAGTATCTGCTGTAACTGGTGTAGCAGCTATACTTGTAACATCATTAGGTACTGTAGCTGAATATGCTGTATTTCCTTCTGTAAAAGCAGGGCTTAAAGTACCTTCACTAAGAGCTAAATCCGTTAAACCTGAATTATTAGAAGGATCTCTTGTTACAATGATTTCATAAGTTTCTTGTGTAATACCATCTTCAGCTGTAACAACTATTGTAATCACATTATCTTCTACTTTTAAATCTAATGGAGATAAAGGATCGATAATTTTTCCGTCCACTTTCATTTCGATTGTTGCGGTTGGATCAACTGGTATTGGATTGATTACATATGTATTAATTTCATTTGGAACTTCTACTGTATATCCTTTTGTATCCGTGTTAAAAGCTGGACTTAATGCCCCGTCACTAATAACAATATCAGATAAACCTGCATTATCAGAAGCTGGTGCTGGGTCTCTTGTAACAATTACAGTATAAGTAGTAATAGTTCCATCCTGAGCTTTCACTATAGTAGTGATTGTGTTTTCACCTACTTGTAACGGGATTTCTCCTGAAGCTGTTCCGCTAAGAACTTCTTTTCCATTAATAGTTAATGTTGCTGTACTATCTGAAGTAACTGGTGTAATATTAATAGTTGCAATATCATTAGTTACTGACGCCGTATATGCTGTATTTGCTTCTGTAAAAGCAGGGGCTAAAATACCTTCGCTAAGAGCTAAATCTATTAAACCTGAATTATTAGACGGTGCTCTTGTAACAATTACAGTATACGTAGTAATAGTTCCATCCTGAGCCTTTACTACAGTAGTGATTGTGTTTTCACCTACTTGTAACGGGATTTCTCCTGAAGCTGTTCCGCTAAGAACTTCTTTTCCATTTATAGTTAATGTTGCTGTACTATCTGAAGTAACTGGTGTAACATTAATAGTTGCAATATCATTAGTTACTGACGCTGTATATGCTGTATTTGCTTCTGTAAAAGCAGGGGTTAAAATACCTTCGCTTAGCGCTAAATCTATTAAAGCTGAATTATTAGAAGGGTCTCTTGTAACAATTACCTCATAACTTTCCTGGGTAATACCATCTTCCGCCGTAACAACTATTGTAATTACATTATCTCCTACTTTTAAATCTATTGGAGATAAAGGATCAATAACTTTTCCATCAACTTTCATTTCGATTGTCGCTGTTGGATCAGCTGGTATTGGATTGATTACATATGTATTAATTTCATTAGGAACTTCTACTTTGTAATCTTTCTCATTGGTATCAAAAGCCGGGTTTAAATCACCATTACTGATAACAATATCTGATAAACCTGCATTACTGGAAGGTTCTCTTGTAACAATTACAATGTATTCTTTAATTGTTCCGTCCTGAGCTGTTACTTCTGTTACAATTTTATTTTGACCAACTTGTAAAGAAATTTCTCCTGAGGCAGTTGCACTAGCTACCGGTACTCCATTTATTTTAACTGTTGCATAAAGATTTTCAGTAACAGGCGTTAATTTTATAGTAGTAACATCATTTTGAACAGTCGTTGCATATTGTAGTTCTGCCACTGAAAAAGCTGGGCTTAAAATACCCTGACTAATCGATAAATCGATCAAACCTGCATTATTAGATGGATTTACAATTAAAATACCTCCAATATAATAAAACTCATAATTATTACTTTCTCCCCCACCAATTGCAATGTTATATATACCTACAATACTGGTTGCATCTGCCGTTGTCGTAGGAACAGGTTTGGTTAGTAAACTATCTGCTGTGTCTTCATTTTGAAATCCACTATATGTAAAAGGGAATGTTGGATTTTCTTCTCCGTACATTTTCGAAATTCCACCATCTACTGTGATTTTCAATAGTGCTTTTGTCACGACACTTTCAGCTATCGGTACATTGATCGTAGTTGTATTATTACTGGTTAAAGTTACCTTTCCCAGAGGATAAGTACCCGCAGCAGTTGTCTTTTTCAATCGGATATAAAGTGGCGCAGACCCAAAATCACCCGCGATACCAATAGTAACTGTCTGAGTATAATTAATACCATCTTTACTTACCTCAAATTCTGCTGATGGAGTAACCAAAATTCCTTCAAGCATAGCTATACCAGCTACATTAAAGATAGTTGGTTCTGATGGTGTTCCATAAACAGTAGTTAATGCCGGTAAACTTTCAGTACTTATTACTATTGTTGGTCCAACATTTACAATACCATTATTAGAAACAAAAAAGGTATTATTTTTATTTACTGCATTTGAAGCTAAGCTTCCCCATGATCCTGAAGATACGGCTGCGTCTCCAAGTTTTATATATTTTGCACTATGTACTAAATTAGGTGCAAGATCTGCAACTACTAGAGTTGCTATAGAAAAAGTCTCATTTATTGTAGTCTTTGCTCCAAAAGTTTTAGTTCCACCTTGTGATAATACAAGATTATTATAAGTAAGTGGTTCTGATCCTAAATTTTGAGATTGTCCGTTAAATTCTACTGTGCCCGTCCCTGGAATAAATACTCCTCCAGTTCCAATAACATTTCCGGAAATTTTAAAAAGACTTGTTCCTCCATTTAATGTTCCCTGAGTTCTGATCCAATCTGTAAATTGATGAGTCAGACTTCTTGTACCATTGCCCAGATTAAGCGTCCCTGAACCACTAATTTCTAACTTCTCTGAACTCATACTTTGAGTAAACGTAGCTATACCTTGATTTTTAGACATAACTACCCCTTTTGATGTAAAGCCATCAATACTCTGAATTTCAGCATCACCACTTATATAAACCAATCCGTCAGATGTTAATGATCCATCGTTCATAAAATCACCTCCTAAAGAAAAATCAGATTGCCCTGAAATTAATAATGATGCTCCATCAGATATTGTAAGCGGTATGTTGTCTCCTAAAACTTTATTAACTCCTGTAATAGTTACAGGTCCTGTACCAACAATTATGATTCCTCCTGCAGCATCGAATAATGATAACCATTCAGGACCAGCTGCGTGTGATTGAATACTATTGTATCGTAACGTTGCTCCTGGACCATACTTTGGCGATGCCGACGTTGTTGCTGTACCTTCCATCGAAAGTATATCTGTTACTGTAGTATTAGATTTAATTGTTTTTGTTCCACTTCCTGAAAGTGTTAAATCATTATACGTGTAATCACCAACTTCCTGAGTTAATGTTTCTCCGTTATAGTTTACTGATCCCGGGCCGGCAACTAATTTACCTCCACTAATTTTGCCGCCGATAGTTATACTTCCTGCTCCCGTAAAGGTTATATCATTTTGAAGGCTTGAGCCATGCATCACAATATCATCTTTTACTATTATTTTTCCTGTACTAATGTATAAACTGCTTCTTCCGATAGCCATCATTTCTATTGAATTTACCGTAAGAAGACCAACTCCGTTTATAGTTAATGAAGTAACTCCACCTGAAACTGAATTTGATAGTTTGATAGAATTACATCTTACATTTGAAGTTATTACTGGTTGAATAGGCACATTCGGAATTAATACATCATCATCTGGTAGCGGTCTTGCGCCAGAGCTCCAGTTTGTAGCCAAATCCCATGCCTGAGTATTTCCTAACCAAGTATTTTGCCCGTATCCAATTATATTAAATAAAAGAAAAGCAAGTACAATAAGTAAATTTTTGTTCATTTTTATTTTAGTTCTATTCATTTTGTTTCATTTTTTTATTAGTTTTTTCTAATTTTTTCCTCATTTAATTGTGTTTTTTAGCTCATTTTTTTTATTTTTAATTTGCTACCTGCTATTTTTTGTCTTCGTTTTCAGTTTAAATTTCAAAACACATGACATTACTAAATCCATTTTTGAAAACTGATGGATTAAAAAGTCAAACCATTCAAAAAAAACTCAAATAATAAGTTTATCATCAGTTGTATTTTCTACAATAAAAAAAATGGAATAATAAGTCTAATACGTTGATTGCAAAATTATTGCGATTAAACTTTAACAAACTCAGCCAAGCATAGTGGTTAGCACTATTTACTTACTCAAATATTGAAGCTTTTAGGATTTATTTTTGCCTTCAAAAGTTTTTAGTTGGACATATTGAGACATTTCTTACAAAAAAGAAAATTAATTAGAGAGCAATGATTATAAAAAAAATTTAAATCACCGACGAAAAATTTTGATTATGGATTTAAAAAAGAGCAGTAAATCAATACAACTGAATAAAAAAAGTAGAATTTTAAATCGAATGAAAATCCTAAAATAAATTATAAGCTTAATAATAGGGATGAATTAAGACTCATAAAGACAGGAGATGAATTTTGATAAAATAAAAAAAGCGGTTAAAATACATATACTGTATTTTAACCGCTTTTTGTGACCACGGAGGGGTTCGAACCCCCAACCCTCAGAGCCGAAATCTGATATTCTATCCAGTTGAACTACGTGGTCTTTATATTTTAGATTTATGATTTTAGTCCCGATAGCTATCGGGACTAAAATCATAAATTTTTATACTAATAACTTCTTAACGATTGTAGAAATAGTTTTTCCTTCAGCAGTTCCACCTAATTGTGCAGCTGCTAATCCCATAACTTTACCCATTGAAGCAATTCCTGAAGCTCCTGTTTCAGCAATAATTTTTGCAATTACAGTCTCTACTTCTGCTTCGCTTAATTGTGCAGGCAAGAATTTTTCGATTACAGCAATTTGTGCCAATTCTGGCTCAGCTAAATCAGGACGGCTTTGTTCTGTAAAAATACGAGCACTTTCTTTACGTGTTTTAACCAGTCTCTGAAGTAATTTAATTTCTTCGTCTTCTGATAATTCTTCTTTAGAACCTGATGCAGTAGCCGCTAATAACATCTCAGACTTAATTGCTCTTAAGGCTTCTAATGCTACAGTATCTTTTGCTCTCATGGCGGTTTTAATCTCGTCCATGATTAATGTTTGTAAGCTCATCTTAGTTTTTTATTTAAATAGGTAATACCTATAATTGATATGAATATTGAAAGTTTATTCCGGACTTCGCTTGAACTAATAATAAGATTAACTTAAAAAGTCTATTAAAGAAGTCAAATTTTAAATTCTGTGCGAAGATAAAAAAAATAACCCGAAAATTAAATCCAATTTTCGGGCTATCTGTAATTATTAGGATTGTAAAATTAATCTACGTTGTCGTGCAAAAATGAATTGTTTGAACGCAATTGCAAATCGTTGTTACTATCTGTTCCAACTGAGATTCTCGAATTGTTATTGTTGGATTGTGAATTAGATAAATCGATTCCTAATCTTTTGTAAGCAGGCTCTTTTTCAAGTTCATCAATTCTGGAAACATTATTATGGAACTTATAATTAAATTCTTTTAGTTTCTTTCTTCTTTCTTCAGCTCTTAAACGTAAAGTCTCCTCGATTGTTAATTCCATAGGAGAAACTTCTGAAGTTGTTGTAAAATGCGCTTCGCTTGCAAAATCAACCTTTTGTTTCATGGTAATATTTAATTCAGCAGGAATTACTTCCTCTACCACTTTATCAACAGGTTTTGATGTCACTAACTCATTCTCAACCTCCATATATTCTTCTAACGAATATTTAATGATTCCTTTATCCGAAACCTCTGTAACCGGCACGAATTGTACTGGATCATTTACTTTAATATTACGGGTTTCATTCGATAATTCGAACAAAATTTTATTTTCCTGTTCTGCAACGGGTTCTTTCTTTACTTCCGGCTCTGATCTAAAAAGAGGCAAATCAAAAGAGAAAGTCGTTTGTTCTTCTCTTTCAAAAGTTCTTTGTTGAACTTGCTGAATTGGTTTTATTTCCTGGAAAGTTTGCATTTCCGGAGATGAAATAGTAAAATCGATATCTGTAATAGGCGAAACGATTTCGAAAGTTACATCAAGGTTTTTAATAAACTCAGACATAACTACTAATTCTTCCTTATTCATTGATGGTGCAACTGCAACCGGTTGAACTTCAGCTGGAGCAACTTCAACTGGAACAACTTGTGTAGCTGTAAACGGAGTTATTGTATCTTCATCTTCCATCAATTCAAAAACAATCTTCTCTTCTGATTTTGCAGTAGGTGTTTCAGCATTTACATCAAAAGAAGTAACCGTTCTATTCGTTAGATTATGAACACTTCTTTGCTCATCTTCTAATGTATGAATGATTTTTTTTGGCTCTGTATTTACAATTTCGTTTTGTTGTTCAACATCAAAACCTGTTGCAATAATAGTCACGGCAATAGCATCACCAAGAGTTTCGTCTTCACCAACTCCCATGATAATATTTGCGTTATGACCTGCTTCTACCTGAATGTGATCATTGATTTCTCCAATCTCATCCAATGTAATTTCGTTTGATCCAGAAACGATAAGCAACAATACGTTTTTGGCTCCTGTAATTTTGTTGTCGTTTAACAACGGAGAATCCAATGCTGAAACGATAGCATCTTTTGCTCTGTTCTCGCCTTCAGCAACAGAAGATCCCATGATAGCCGTTCCGCTGTTTGATAAAACAGTTTTAGCATCACGTAAATCGATATTTTGAGTATAGTGGTGCGTAATAACTTCAGCAATACCTCTTGAGGCAGTTGCCAAAACTTCATCCGCTTTCGAGAATCCTGCTTTAAAACCAAGATTTCCGTATACTTCTCTTAATTTATTATTATTAATTACAATTAGCGAATCGACTTGCTTGCGTAATTTTTCGATTCCTAAAAGCGCTTGCTCCTGACGTACTTTCCCTTCAAACTGAAAAGGAATTGTAACGATACCAACAGTTAAGATTTCTCTTTCTTTGGCCAATTGTGCAATTACCGGAGCTGCACCAGTACCTGTACCACCACCCATACCAGCAGTAATAAATACCATCTTAGTACCACGGTCTAACATTTTTTCGATATCAGCGATACTTTCTATAGCAGATTGCTGTCCTACATCAGGATTTGCTCCTGCTCCAAGACCTTCTGTTAAGTTCATACCTAACTGAATTTTGTTCGGTACCGAACTGTTCTGTAGTGCTTGTGAATCAGTATTACAAACGATAAAATCTACGCCTTTAATACCTTGTTTAAACATATGGTTGATAGCATTACTACCACCTCCACCTACACCTATTACTTTGATTACATTTGATTGGTTTTTTGGTAAATCAAATGAAATACTTCCAAATTCTGAGTTGCTCATCATCTTTTTGGTTTTTGAAATTCTTATTTAATACATTTTTTACTTCTTGACTTGGGGCAAAAAGTAATTCCTTTTCTCTTATTACTCTATTCTGCGTTGTCTAAAAAATCTTTGATTTTATCGACATATCTATCAAAAAATGATCTTCTAATTTTAGTTTCCGTAGATTCTTCCTTAGTTCCATTGTTCCTGATTTCCCTTGAATCTTCAATAGTTTCTACTCTTTCAACGTAGTTTTCTTCTACTTCGTATCGCTGTTGTACAGGTTGTTGTACTTGTGGAGGAACATTTCTGTAAACCACTTTTGGCTGCTCATTTACAATCTCCATTCTAACAGCACTTTGCGTACTATTTTCGATACTGTTCATTACTAAACCAACTGCAGTTGCAAATAACGGACTAGAGATTTCTTCGCTTGAATTTCCGGCTAAATGTTCGTTTGGATATCCAATTCTGGTATCCATACCAGTAATGTACTCTACTAATTGTTTGATATGTTTTAGCTGAGCTCCACCACCTGTAAGCACAATTCCGGCAATTAGTTTCTTGCGCGGATCTTCGTGTCCATAAGCTTTAATTTCTGCAAAAACCTGCTCTACAATTTCTACTACACGAGCATGAATAATTTTAGATAAGTTTTTAAGCGAAATCTCTTTTGGTTCTCTGCCTCTTAATCCTGGAATAGAAACAATCTCGTTGTCTTTATTTTCTCCCGGCCAGGCCGATCCGAATTTTATTTTTAAAAGCTCTGCTTGTTTTTCGATAATCGAACACCCTTCTTTAATATCATCTGTAATAACATTTCCTCCAAACGGAATCACTGCTGTATGACGAATAATACCATCTTTAAAAATGGCCAAATCTGTTGTTCCACCACCAATATCAATCAAAGCAACACCTGCTTCTTTTTCTTCCTGACTTAAAACAGCATCTGCCGAAGCTAATGGTTCTAATGTCAATCCTGACAATTCGATTCCTGAACTCTGAATACATCTTCCAACATTTCTAATAGAAGAAGCTTGTCCAACTACTACGTGAAAACTGGATTCCAGTCTTCCCCCGTACATTCCGATAGGTTCTTTAATCTCAGATTGCCCGTCGATTTTAAATTCCTGCGGCAAAACATGAATAATTTCTTCACCCGGTAACATGGCCAGTTTATTTACCTGATCAATCAAAAGCTGAATATCTTTTTCGCCAATTACTTCCTCCGGATTATTACGGCTGATGTAATCTGTATGCTGAATACTTCTAATGTGCTGTCCTGCGATACCCACAACAACATCTTTTATTTTATAACCTGAATTGTTTTCCGCCTCAAGTATTGCTTGCTGGATAGACTGGATAGTTTGCGTAATGTTGTTCACAACACCTCTCGCAACTCCTAAACTTTTGGATTTACCAATACCCAAAATTTCCAACTTTCCATACTCATTCTTCTTGCCGATCATGGCAACTATCTTTGTCGTTCCAATATCTAGACCTACTGCAATGTTATCTTTTTCCATTTTCTATTATTTTGTGCAAACTACTTGTTCCGTAAACCTAAGGTCAATCTTACTGTATTTATATAACGAACTATCTAAAACCGCTTTTTGAAAAAAGGCTTTATAGTTATTAAATTTCTTATCAACATTCATCGTTCTGCCAAAGTCGATGAAGTAATTATAATTTCTATTAAACATTTTTAGGCTACCATTAGGCATAATTTGTATTGCAATGATGTTTTTTTTCAAAAACGCATCGTCATAAATTGTGCGAAATAAAGTAGCTAAATCTTCGTTATTTTTTCCATTTATTGCCCCGGAAACAAGAGGAACCCGAGCGGTATGATTGTCTGATAAAGGCATTTTATTTCCCTCATAGTCAATATAAAAAGAGGTAACACCATCATAAACTCTCGCTATTGGTGTCTTCTGTTTTACTACCGCTTTTAGAACACCATCAATACTTACAAAAACATCTGACTTTTCAATCATCTCTTGCGTATCAAGGGTTTTCTCAATCTTATTCAAATCTAGCTCATCTTTTCGGATACTGGAAGCATCTTTTTTATTTTCTATCAACAATTTATTAACCGTTTCAGGCTTTACAAACAGCGTGTTTTCTCCTACAAAAACAACCATTGATTTTTTTAATTTTCGATCCCCATTTCGATGCTGGGCAAAAGAATATAAAAAAAGTACAAGCCCTAAAATGAGAATTAATCTAATATTTGTCCAATTAAATATTTTCATTTAGCATTTTTTTGATTGACGGAACCATTTCTCCAATATCACCAGCTCCTATCGTTACAATTATTGGCGCATCACTGGCTTTGATCTCCGCTAATAAATCATTTTTTGCAACAATTTTCTTGTTCGAATTTGTCATTTTACCCAACAGCCAATCCGATGTAATCCCTTCCATTGGTAATTCGCGTGCCGGATAAATATCCATTAAAAACACTTCATCAAACTGTGATAAACTTTCAGCAAACCCATCAGCAAAATCTCGCGTTCTGCTAAATAAATGTGGCTGAAAAATTGCTAAAACCTTGCGATCCGGATACAATTCTCTAACCGCCTGATGAACAGCATTTATTTCTGTTGGATGATGTGCATAATCATCTATATAAACTAGTTTTTCAGATTTAATCTGATAAGAAAAACGTCTTCTGATTCCGTTAAACGAAGCAATCGCTTTTGCAATCGAATCCGTTGGAGTACCAAAAGTTTTCGCCATTGCAATTGCCATCAATCCATTCATTAAATTGTGTTTCCCAGGCAATCCAAAATGCAAGTCTTTTATAATCTCTGATGGCGTCTGCACATCAAAAACATAACTTCCGTCTTCAATACGAACATTAAAAGCTTTATATACAGCATCTTCATTTATAGCACATTGCACTCCTTCAAGAGGCAATTCTTTTGTTATAAAGAGATTGTTTTTATCTTCAACTTTTGATGCAAATTCTACAAACGATTCTTCGATTGCTTCACTTGTACCGTAAATATCCAAATGATCCGCATCCATAGAAGTAATACAGGCGATATCCGGATGCAAATGCAAAAACGAACGATCGAATTCATCAGCTTCTACAACTGTTACCGTTTTTCCGCTTCCAATTAAATTCGAGTTATAATTTTCTACAATTCCACCCACAAAAGCTGTTACATCAGCTCCGCTTTCAAATAGAATATGTCCTAAAATACTGGATGTTGTTGTTTTTCCGTGTGTACCGGCAACGGCAAAACAAAATGTATCTTTTGTGATAATTCCTAAAACTTCTGCACGTTTTTTAACCTGATATTCTCTTTCTAGAAAGTAATTCCACTCAGAATGTGTTTTTGGTACCGCCGGAGTTATAATCACTAATGTATTTTCAGAATAATAATCAGAAGGAATTAAATTAATATTATCTTCAAAATGAATATCGATACCGCTTTCGATTAACTCATTCGTTAACATAGACGGCGTTTTATCGTATCCTGAAACCTGTTTCCCGATATTTTTAAAATAGCGGGCCAGAGCACTCATTCCGATGCCTCCAATGCCAATAAAATAAACGTTCTGTATCTGATTTAAATTCATTTCTATTTAATTTTGAGCTATTTACAAGTCGTTTTATTTTATAAAAAACTAGTACTTAGGCCTTTGTAATTTTATTACTTTAATAACTCAAAACGCTTAAAAATAGCGTTCTAAATTTTTAATTTTGTTCTATAATTTTCGAGAAAAGTTATATTATAACAACTTTTTGATCTGATCTACAATAACTTTTGTAGCATTTGGCATCGCCAGCTTTTTGATATTATCACTTAACTGTTTTTGTTTGCCTTGATCTTTCAGTAAAGCTTCAAAGACAATACTAAACTGACTGTCTAATTCTGACTCTTTCAACAAAATAGCGCCTTTTGCATCAACGATTGCCTGAGCATTTTTAGTTTGATGATCTTCAGCCACATTTGGTGACGGAATAAAAATAACAGGCTTTCCAACAATACATAATTCAGATACTGAAGATGCTCCTGCACGTGAAATAATTACATCTGCTGCTGCATATACAAAATCCATTCTTTCGATAAAATCAACTACCCTTACATGTTGTTGTTGATGTTTTTTATAATCTTCAAAATATAATTTCCCACATTGCCAGATAATCTGAACATCCTGCGAAAGCATATTGTGTAATTCTTTTTCTATTAACTGATTTACTCTTCTGGCGCCCAAACTTCCACCAAGAACCAATAATGTTTTTTTATTAGGATCTAAACCATAAAAAGCAATTGCTTCATCACGTTTACTTTCGATATCTATTAAATCCTGACGAACCGGATTTCCGGTTAGAATGATTTTATTTTTTGGAAAAAATCGCTCTAAATTTTCATACGCCACACAAATAGCGTTGGCTTTCTTACTCAACAATTTATTGGTAATTCCCGGAAACGAATTTTGCTCCTGAATCACGGTCGGAATTCCTGCTCCTCCAGCCGCCTGCAATAAAGGTCCGCTTGCAAAACCTCCCGTTCCTATTACTACATTTGGTTTAAACTGTTTGATAATTCGTCGTGACTCCAGCAAACTTGTTGCCAATTTTAACGGAAACATTAAATTTTGTAACGTTAATTTTCTTTGCAAACCGGCAATCCAAAGACCTTTTATTTCATAACCCGCCTGAGGCACTTTCTGCATCTCCATTTTATCCTGAGCCCCAACAAAAAGAAACTCAGCATCAGGAAATTGTGCCTTTAATTCATTAGCAATAGCAATTGCAGGATAGATATGTCCTCCTGTTCCGCCACCGCTTAGTATGAATTTATAATTTGTCATATTTTTAAAAGTTATTCGCTTTAAAAATTATTTTTTTAATCTTATTTATTTAAAACCGCATTCATTGGATTTCTGGAATTGTCTTCAATCGAATACATTCCTTGTTCCTCATATACTTCTTCAGAAACCAAATCTTCTTCTCCTAATTCTTTATCAATTAAGCGCTGAAGTGCTTCTTTTCTTCTTTCTTTCTCCTGTTGCTCTTCGACAATTTCTTCTTCTTTCTTTGTAACACTAATAATGATCCCAAGAGAGAAACACGTCATCCAGATCGAACTACCTCCAGAACTTATCAGCGGAAGCGTTTGCCCCGTTACCGGCAATAACTCCACTGCAACTGCCATATTAATCATCGCCTGAAATATCATTGGAAATCCGAGTCCAACGACGACTAACTTCCCAAATAGTGTGTTCGCTTTATGCGATGCAATTACAAATCTAAATAACAGCAACAGATATAAAATCAATATTGAAACTCCTCCAACTAATCCATATTCTTCAACAATAATGGCATAAATAAAATCTGAAGATGATTGTGGTAAAAAGTTTTTCTGAACACTTTTCCCTGGTCCTAATCCTCCCAATTTTCCAGATGCAATTGCAATTTTTGCTTTTTCTATTTGATAATCATCTTCATCAGGTTTGTCTGTGGTAAAGTTCGAAATACGGCTTTCCCATGTAGATACCCTGCTGAAGAATCTTGAATCCGGAAAAGCTTTTGCCACTAAAAGAAAAAACAACAGCATTCCGATTCCTGAACCAATGATAAAACCAATATATTTTAGCGGATATCTGCCAATAAAAGTTAACATAATTACCATAGAAAAAATCAACGCTGTAGTCGAAAAGTTAGCCGGTAAAATAAGCACCAATGTTATAAAAACAGGTAACCAAAGCTGTATTAACGACGTTTGAAAAGGTTCATTTTCTTCTCTGGTTTTTGACAAATAACGGGCAACATATATAAATAATATACTTGCCGCCAAAGTCGAAGTTTGAAACGTAATACCTATAAAAGGTACTTGAATCCAACGACTTGCATTTGCTCCGGCAATTACTGTTCCTTTTAGTAATGTATAAAGCAGCAAAAACCACACAACAGGCAAAGCTATTTTAGAAATCGCCCTGAAATAATGATATGGCACTTTGTGTACCCAATAAATAATCAGGAAACCAATACAAACGTGAGCCAGATGTTTTACCAAATAACCCAATGTATTTCCGGTTCCGTGACCTATGTAAGCCAAATTACTACTCGCACTAAAAACAGGCATAAACGAAAACAACGCCAATAAAGCCACAAATGACCATATTACCCTATCTCCTTTTAATTTGTTTACTAGTTCTTTCATTTTAGATTTCTGATTTTAGATTTTAGATTATTTTAAAATCTTATCTTTTAATTTTTATTGTTAATCCTGTTGTTTACTGTTTTTAAACTGCTGACGAAAATGGCGGTTAACTCATTTCCTTCTTTCCAAATTATTTCTAACTCAGATTTTGCAACCCACATTTTTTCTTTAATAATTTCAAGCCAAAATAAAGTTTCATCAGATTCTTCTAAAACTATATTCATTTTAGAAACAAATTCCTTATCACTTCTTGCTCTGCAAACTGCTCTGTAATTTGCTCCAACTGATGTACCGCTTCTCACTATTTGATTAGCAACAACCTTCACAATATATGTAGTTGGCAATTTTTCTGCTAAATCAATTATCATCAAAGAGAACTTTTTTGTTCTCAACTTCATTTCATCCGTCGTCATAATTAAAAGAACTTATATTATATTTTTGAATTCAAAGTTTAGAAAACAATCTAAAATCTAAAATCAGAAATCTACAATTATAAATTGTGTACCGCTTGCTTAAACTGCTTTCCACGATCTTCGTAGTTTTCGAATAAATCGAAACTTGCGCAGGCTGGAGACAATAAAACAGCATCGCCTTTCTCTGTTAAACGTTGTGCTGTTTTTACAGCATCGTTCATGTTGTTTACTTCGACCATAATATCAACTACATTTCCAAAAGCATTAATAATCTTTTGATTATCAACTCCAAGACATATAATTGCTTTTACCTTTTCACGAACTAATGACATTAATTCATTGTAATCATTTCCTTTATCAACACCGCCAACAATCCAAACGGTTGGAACATTCATACTGTCTAAAGCAAAGAAAGTAGCGTTTACATTTGTTGCTTTTGAATCGTTGATATATTGAACATTCTGAATTTTTAATACTTTCTCTAAACGGTGTTCAACACCTTGAAAATTTGATAAACTTTCGCGTATTGTTGCATTTCTAATTTGCATCAATTTTGCTACAGAGCTTGCTGCCATTGCGTTTTTCATGTTATGTTTTCCTTCTAACGCAATGTATTCTGTTTCCATTGTAAACTCTTCTTGGTTGATCTTTATTTCCATTTTGTTGTTATTTATAGAAGCCCCTTCATCGAATGTTTGAGACAATGAAAAAGGAATTAATTTTGCTTTTGTTGTGTTATTTTTTAACCATTCTGAAATTGCTTCATCATCTGCATCGTAAATAAGATAATCGCTCTCCGTCTGATTCATTGTTATCCGAAACTTCGAGTCAATATACTTTTGATATTTATATTCATATCGGTCTAAATGATCCGGACTAATATTCGTAATAATGGCAATATCCGGCCTGTAATCTATAATTCCGTCGAGCTGAAAACTACTTAATTCAAGCACATAGGCATCGTATTTATTTTCGGCAACCTGCCAGGCAAAACTTTTTCCGATGTTTCCTCCTAAACCAACATTTAGTCCTGCTGATTTCAACAAGTGATGCGTAAGCATCGTTGTTGTTGTCTTCCCATTACTACCAGTAATTCCAATTGTTAGCGCTTCGGTAAAAGGTTTTGCGAATTCAATTTCTGAAATCACTTTAATTCCTGCGCCAATAAGCTTTTGTACTATGGGAGATTTCTCTGGAATTCCCGGACTTTTCATTACCACATCAGCATTCAAAATCAGGTCTTCCGTATGTTTTTCTTCTTCCCAGGCAATTCCATTAATTATAAGAACTTCTTTATAGCTTTCTTTTATTTTTCCAAAATCAGATACAAAAACCTCATATCCTTTTTTCTTTCCCAGAATAGCGGTTCCTACCCCACTTTCTCCTCCTCCTAAAACTACCAATCTCATCTATCTAAGTTTTAAAGTAACGATTGATAATATGGCTAACATGATCGCAACAATCCAGAATCTGGTTACAATTTTACTCTCATGATATCCTTTCTTTTGATAATGATGGTGTAATGGCGACATTAGAAAAATTCTTCTGCCTTCGCCGAAACGTTTCTTGGTGAATTTAAAATAACTCACTTGCAAAACCACTGAGAAATTTTCTACCAGGAAGATTCCACACAATAACGGAATCAATAATTCTTTACGAACTGCGATTGCCAAAACAGCAATGATTCCACCAATAGTTAAACTTCCCGTATCACCCATAAAAACCGAGGCGGGATAAGAGTTGTACCAAAGAAATCCAATTAATGCCCCAACAAATGCAGATATAAAAACTGTCATCTCTCCGGAACTGGGGATGTACATAATATTTAGATAATTTGAGAAAATGATATTTCCGGAAACAAACGTAAATATCCCGAGCGCGAGCACAGATACTGCGGATGTTCCTGCGGCGAGACCATCAATTCCATCTGTTAAGTTAGCACCATTTGAAACCGCAGTAATGATGAAAATAACAACCGGAATAAAAATCAACCAAGCCCATTTTTCATATCCTTCACCTGTCCAGGCTAATAACTCGGCATAATCAAATTCATTATTTTTTACAAACGGAATTGTTGTTGCCGTAGATTTTTCCTCTACCGGCGCAGGTAAAACTACCGTTGTATTTGTTGTTGTTCTAAAAACATCAGTTCTGCCTGTATCCGTTCTTACAGTTACAGCAGGATTAAAATAAAGAACTGCCCCAACGATGATACCTAAACCAACTTGTCCTATAACTTTAAAAATTCCTTTAAGTCCTTGTTTGTCTTTTTTGAATATTTTAATATAATCGTCTACAAAACCAATGGTTCCCATCCACAGCGTAGTCACAATAAGCAATACGATATAGATATTATGCAAACGGGCAAATAACAAAACAGGCACAAGCGTTGCAAAAATGATAATCAGTCCTCCCATTGTTGGTGTTCCTGCTTTTTCATTTTGACCTGCTAATCCTAACTCACGAACGGTTTCGCCAACTTGTTGTTTACGCAAGAAGTTTATAATTCTTTTTCCGTAAATCGTTGACAAAAGCAATGAAAGCATCAATGCCAAAGCCGATCTGAAAGTGATATACTGAAAAACTCCCGTTCCCGGTATATCTAATGTTTTGTCTAAATATTCAAATAAATAGTATAGCATATATCTTGGTTTATTTGTTTGATTGTTATTGTGTTGATTCGTTAGTTTTTGATTTTAATTATTCGATTAAACGAACAACCAATTAACCTTGTAAACTTTACTTTCCTAATTGATTTAAAATTTCTTTTACTGTTTCCATATCATCAAAATGGTTTCGAACACCATTTATTTCCTGATACGTTTCATGACCTTTACCGGCAATTAGAATAATATCATTTGGCTGAGCCAATTGACAAGCAGTTTTTATTGCCTGTTTTCTATCGGTAATTCTCAATATCTTTTTATAATTATGAGCTTCAACGCCTTTTTCCATTTCATCTAAAATCACTTCAGGATCTTCGTTTCTAGGATTATCAGATGTTAAAATTGCTTTATCACTAAGATCTGTAGCAATTTTAGCCATAACCGGTCTCTTTGTTTTATCCCTGTTTCCACCGCAACCAACAACAGTAATTAGTTGCTCATTTTTAGTACGGATATCATTTATTGTCTTTAACACATTGTCTAATGCATCAGGCGTGTGCGCATAATCTACAATGGCAGTAATATTTCCTGTTGAAACAATGTATTGAAAACGCCCTGAAACACTTTCTAAATCAGACAGCAAACGCAAAGCCTCCAGACTATCCATCCCAAGTTCTATTGCAGTTCCGTAAATTGCCAAAACATTGTAAGCATTAAAAGTCCCGATAAGTTTTACCCAAACTTCATTTTCATTAACCTTTAACAACAAACCAGATAATTGACTTTCTAATATTGTCGCTTTAAAATCAGCATAAGACTTTAAGGCGTATGTAAATTTTCTGGCAACTGTGTTTTGCAACATTACCGGTCCGTTTTTATCATCGATATTTGATAACGCAAAAGCCGTTTTTGGCAACGAATCAAAAAATGATTTTTTTACATCTCTGTATTCTGCAAACGTTGGATGATAATCTAAATGGTCGTGTGACAAATTCGTAAAAACTCCCCCAACAAAATGCAAGGCTTCTGTACGTTTCTGGTGAATTCCGTGTGAACTCACTTCCATAAAACAATGCGTTACTCCGGCTTCGATCATTTCATTTAAATAATGATTGATTGTAATTGAATCCGGCGTAGTATGTGTTGCTTTATATTCCGTTTCATCCACCATGATTTTTACAGTTGACAATAAACCAACTTTAAAACCTGCTTTTTGAAACAACTGAAACAATAATGACGCAATAGTTGTTTTTCCGTTTGTGCCTGTAACGCCAACTAATTTTAATTTTTCAGAAGGATTTCCAAAATAATTAGCCGCCATAAAAGCCAAAGCCGTATTGGTATCTTTTACTTTAATATAAGTAATTCCTTTTTCGATATTCTCCGGCAATGCGTCACAAATAACAGCAACTGCACCTAACTGAATGGCTTTTTCTATATAATCATGCCCATCAGAAAGTGATCCGCGTATTGCCACAAAAACATCATTTTCTTCAATTTTTCTTGAATCAAAATCAATTTTATGAATACCAATTTCTGTTGAACCTGTTACAGATTCAATAGCTACTTTATATAATATGTCTTTTAGTACTTTCACGATAATTCTAATACTATTGTTGTGTTTTTACTAATATTTTCTCCAGCCTGTAAAGACTGTTTTTTTACTTTTCCCACTCCGTTTACTTTTACTTTCAAGCCTAAATTTTCCAGTAAAGCAATTGCATCCATTCCCGGCATTCCTTTTAAATCCGGAATTTGATTTGATTTTTTATTCGCTTCTGCCGTATATTTATTATAACTGTCATCTTGTTTTGGAATTCTTGAATCCAGTTTTTTAATTTTATTGGTAGAAGGTGCATCTGTAAATATTTTTTGGGCAATTCGTTTAAAAACCGGTCCCGCAACATCTGCTCCGTAATAATTGTTTTTTGCTGTATTAGGTTTATGAACCACTACAATACAAGAATATTTAGGATGATCTGCCGGGAAATAACCCACAAAAGAAGATGCATAATACAATGCCGACTTTCCTTCTTTTCCTCCGTAATTTACCTGAGCTGTTCCTGTTTTACCAGCCATCGAAAAATCTTTCGAATACAACTTTGATCCTGTCCCTTTTTTAACCACATTAAGCAATACTGCTCTTAATTTTTTAATGGTTTCCGGCGAACATACTTTTGGATTAATCACTTCAACATCAAA
The DNA here is from genome assembly GCF_001422725.1 of Flavobacterium sp. Leaf82. Classification (GTDB taxonomy): domain Bacteria; phylum Bacteroidota; class Bacteroidia; order Flavobacteriales; family Flavobacteriaceae; genus Flavobacterium. Next base: position 163,969 of record NZ_LMMA01000006.1, read on the forward strand.
CTTCTTGATGGTTTTGTTCCATTCTTTAATTTCAGAAACAAACTGAGGTTTTACCATTACACCATTATTAGCAACTGAATTGTAAAATGCCAGCGTTTGCATTGGTGTCACCGAAACTCCGTAACCAAAAGCCATCCACGGAAGTGAAACTCCTGACCAGTGTTTGCCTCCGGGTTGTGGTATATAAGGTCTTCCTTCTCCTTTAAAATGCAATCCTAATGGTTTATCTAATCCATAACTTTTAATGTGATTTACAAACTTGGATGGATTATTTTTATAAGCTTCATAAACCGCCTGAACCATTACCGTATTTGACGAAAGTTCAAAACCTCGTGCTAACGAAACTTTTCCATAACCTCCTCTGTGCGAATCAGTAACAGAACGTCCATAATATTTTACTTGTCCGTTGTGACTATCGTAAACCGCACTTGTATCTGCTACTTTATCATCTAAAATAGCCATTAAATCGACTAATTTAAAAGTAGATCCCGGCTCATGAGATTCAGCTACAGCATAATTTGTAGTTTCATAATACGACCCGTCTTCTGCTCTTCCTAAATTCGAAATGGCTTTTACATGACCTGTTTCAGTTTCCATCACAACCACACAACCGTGATCAGCTTCATATTCTTCTAACTGTTTCAACAAAGCGTGGTGCGCAATATCCTGAATAAAAACATCTATTGTCGAAATAACATCAAAACCATCCTGAGGATCAACTTCATTGACATCGCGAATAGGTTTCCATTGTCCTTTTGCAATTTTTTGCTTTAATATTTTACCGTCTTTTCCGTTCAGGTAATTTTTAAAAGCCCACTCGATTCCCTTACCTACTTCTACTCCTGTTGCAGGATCAATACGATCGTAACCAATTGTTCTTTCGGCAATTTTTCCTATCGGATGTTTCCTAACCGTTTCCTGCTCGATAATAATTCCACCTTTGAAAGCACCTAAATTGAATAATGGAAATCCTTTTATCTTTACATATTCCGTATAACTCAAATTACGGGCTATCAAATAGTAACGATTTTTATTCTCTCTGGCTTTTCTTAATTCTTTTTCATAATAACCTCCCGGTCTGTCCAGAACTGTTGCCAATGAATCTGACAATGATTTTACATATTTCTCAAAAGTTTCTGTTTTTGGTGCTTTAGCATCAAATCGAATCTCATAATTAGGGATTGATGTTGCCAGTAAACTTCCGTCAGCAGAATAGATGTTTCCTTTATTTGCCGGAATTACAAAATTTCTAACTGTACGTTGTTTCGCCAGTTTTCTATAATAATCTCCTTCAACCCATTGAATATTGGTTAACTTAACAACAATAGCAATTGCCATCAAAAAGATGAAAACTGCTACGAGGTAAATTCTGTAGGATATATTTTTATCGTCTACTGCCATATTCTTTTAAAGAAATTTTTCTCTTCTTCTTTTTTAACTTCTATTTTCACCGGAGGAACTGTCGACGGAAAAATCTGTTTTTCAAGCATTTTATCCGATATCGTTGATTCCATCTTCAACTTCATTAATTCTGAACGACGATCTACAAACTCAGATCGCAATTCTTTTACTTCATTATTCAGTTTTGCTATTTCAAAAACCTTTTGTTCGTATCGTTGTGTATTGGCAATCATCAAAATAGCGAGCAGAATTATAAAAACAATGAATCTCCAGTTTTTCACTGCATCATCGTTTAAAAGAAACCTTGCTTTTAATATGCCAAATACTCCTCCACTTTTCATTTTTCTCTACCTTATATTATATCTTCTCGGCTATTCTTAATTTTGCACTTCTTGCTCTGTTGTTTATCTTAATCTCAGCGTCGTCCGGAACAATCAATTTTCCTATTGTTTTATAAGGAACAGAAAAGTTTCCGTAAAAATCTCTCTCAGGCTCCCCTTCAAACATTCCGTTTTTAATAAACCTCTTAACTAATCTGTCTTCCAGAGAATGATAAGAGATTACAGAGAATCTTCCGCCCGGATTAAGAATTTCAAGAGACTGCTCGATAAATTCTTTCAAAACATCCATTTCCTGATTTACCTCGATACGAATCGCCTGATAGATCTGAGCTAATATTTTGTTTTTAACTCTTTCAGGTAAATATTTCGCTAAAACATCTTTCAGGTCATCTGTAGTTTTAATAGGCTGATGCTCTCTTGCCTCTACAATTGTTCTTGCTAAAAGCGGTGCGTTTTTCAACTCCCCATAATCAAAAAAAACACGACGTAAATCCTGTTCTTCATATTCGTTAACCACACGGTAAGCATTTAAATCATTTTTCTGACTCATCCGCATATCCAGTTCGGCATCAAATCTTGTAGAGAAACCTCTTTCCGGAACATCAAACTGATGCGATGAAACACCTAAATCAGCCAAAATCCCGTCTACACTTTTAACACCATGAAAACGAAGAAATCTTTTTATAAATCTAAAGTTCTCATTAATTAAGGTAAACCGTTCATCCGGCAACGCATTTGCAAGAGCATCTTCATCCTGATCAAAAGCAAATAATTTTCCGTTTGGACCCAATCGTCTCAAAATTTCTTTTGAATGACCACCGCCACCAAACGTAACATCTACATAAACGCCATCTGGTTTAATATTTAAACCATCAACTGTAGGATGAAGCAAAACCGGATTATGATATTCCATTGTCGTCGTCATTAATATTTCCCATTACTTCTTCGGCCAGATCTGCAAAATCCATATCTTCGCCGCTTATTGATTTTTCATATAAATCTTTATCCCAAATCTCCACAATATTAACCGCAGATGAAAAAACCACATCTTTAGAAATACTTGAAAAAGCTACCAAATCCTTCGGAACCAATAATCTTCCTAATGCATCAATCTCTACCACTTTTACACCGGCAGTAAATCTTCTGATGAAATCATTGTTCTTTTTTACAAAACGATTTAGCTTGTTGATTTTTTGCATCATCAAGTCCCACTCTTCCATTGGATACAATTCTAAACACGGTTGAAAAACAGAGCGCTTCAAAACGAATCCGTTTTGAAGAGAAGAAGCCAATTGCTTTTTTAAGGGTGCAGGCATCATTACCCTCCCTTTAGCATCGACTTTACACTCATATGTTCCAACAATTGTGTTCAAGAAAAATACTTTAATATGTTATACAGCAAAAATATAAAAAATATTACCACATTTTACCACTAAATACCACTTTGTTAATAAGTTTAACCACTTTCCTACCACCTTCCTTAATTTATGGACAATCAATACTTTAGATAATAATTAGCTGATCGACAATAACAGTTAGAGATCAAAAAAATTATGCACTATATTTCTTAAAAAATTAGTTATAATGCATTTTTCTTAACATTTAGGAAACACTCGAAAAACACCCATAAAACCTGATTTTTAATCAGTTAGAAGTTCGACAAAAATTATCTAGTTAAAAAACGGTAGCAAAAATTCATTTTTATTTATTAAACCCTATATTTGTCCAAATTGAAATTGGCATTAAATTAAATGGACAAACACTACAAAAAAGAAGGCAAATACAGCTATTATGAAGCTGGAGAAGGAACTCCTATCGTGATTTTACATGGCTTAATGGGAGGCCTTAGTAACTTTGATGCTGTAGCAGAATATTTCCCAACGAAAGGATACAAAGTTGTTATCCCGGATTTGCCAATATACACCCAAAGTATTTTAAAAACCAATGTAAAAAGCTTTGCTAAATACGTTAAAGACTTTATCACTTTTAAAGGCTTTGACAAAGTTATTTTGCTAGGTAATTCTCTTGGAGGACATATCGCTCTTTATCATACAAAACTATATCCTGAAAAAGTAGCAGGGCTTGTAATCACCGGAAGTTCTGGCCTTTATGAAAGCGCTATGGGAGACAGTTACCCAAAAAGAGGTGATTATGAATACATCAAAAAGAAAGCTGAAGATGTATTTTATGATCCTGCAATAGCAACTCCGGAACTTATTGATGAAGTTTATGCAACGGTTAACGATCGTATAAAACTGATCAAAACCCTAACGATTGCAAAAAGCGCAATTCGTCATAATATGGCTAAAGATCTACCTAAAATGACAGCGGAAACGTGTATCATTTGGGGTAAAAATGACGCTGTAACTCCGCCAAATGTTGCTGAAGAATTTGATAAATTATTGCCTAATTCAACTTTGTATTGGATAGACAAATGTGGGCACGCTGCTATGATGGAACATCCTGAAGAATTTAATAAAATTCTTGAAGAATGGCTCGTTAAAAAGAATTTGTAGCATCTAACTTTCGACTTTAGGAGGTCTTAAACACAAAAAACATGAAAATTAATACCGCCGAATTTATTATCAGTAATTCTGAAGTTGCAAAATGTCCTGCGGACTTTTTGCCGGAATATGCTTTTATCGGCCGCTCAAACGTAGGTAAGTCATCGTTGATTAACATGCTTACCAATCATAAAAATTTAGCCAAAACATCAGGAAGACCCGGAAAAACACAGTTAATTAATCACTTTAAGATTAACAACAATTGGTTTCTGGTCGATTTACCTGGTTATGGTTATGCCAAAGTATCTAAAAAAACAAAATCAGTTTTTCAGCAATTCATTACAGATTATTTTGAAACCAGAGAGCAATTAGTTTGCGCTTTTGTTTTAATCGATATTCGTCATGAAGCACAAGCCATTGATATTGAATTCATGTCGTACATGGGAGAAAGCGAAATTCCGTTTTGCATTATTTTTACTAAAGCAGACAAAATTAGCAAGACAAAAATCGATTCGCATATTGCCGCATACAAAAAGCAAATGTTTGCCAATAACTGGGAAGAAATGCCTCATTATTTCGTGACTTCTGCTACAGAACAAACAGGAAAAGATGAAGTTTTAAATTATATAGACGAAGTGAATCAGGAAGTTTTTAAAAACAACTCTGAGTTTTAAAACATAAATTCCAATTTTTAAACATAAGAAACCCGACAGATTTTAAAAACCTGTCGGGTTTACTATTTGTAGTTATTTATGATTTCGAAAGAGAAAAATTCATTAGAAATTTCATTCTAAACGCGACAATTTTTATCGAATTGCGCGTGTGATTTTTCCTCTGTCGAAATGACAAATGAAATTTAATTATTTAGTCAATTCTAATTTCTCTGCAAAATAATCACAGAAATCTTTCATTGTATCGGACATTTTTTCGTCGTCTGTTGCACGCTTAAATGTATCTGACATTGCTACTAATGTTTGATGAAAGAAAATTTTCATTTCATCGACAGGCATATCTTTCGTCCATAAATCAATTCGCATCGTTTCTTTGGCTTTACTATCCCAAATAGACAACATAATTGCTTTTGCTTCTTCTGCTTGAACTCCACCATCTTGCGCGCTCCATGTTAATTTTTCAGGAACACGGTTTTCGTCTAATTCTATATTGAATCTAATTTCTGAGTTTATTGTATCTGACATTATTTCTTAGGTTTATATTTTGATTTTTCGAAAATTTCTTTTGCATTTATTTTTAATAATTCCGGCAATGTTACATTAGAATTATTCTTCATGTAAGATCGCACCATTTGCCATCCCAGCCAAGCACCAATTCGTCCCGGAGAATCGTTATCTATTTCTAAGTAAAATTTAGAAAACGGAGCAGGCACTATAAATCGTGTTGTTAATTTGGGATCATCGCTGTACAGCATTTCATTTTCGATAAAAAAGCGCCACATATATGCTTCATTTTCCTGACACCATTTTATTTGTTCCGGCGTATAGCCCATTTTTTCATCATCTGTATAATCAGGCAAAAGCAAATCTTTTGCATATAATTGCTTTCCTTCGAAAATCATTTGGGAAATTAAATTTTTATCCTGAAAAGCCGGAATATTTCTGTAAGCAAAACTAGAAACCACATCCGGCATTATTTGTTTCTCTTCAAAATTTTGTTTTAAATAATTTGGAAACTGATAAAACTTATGTTCTTTTCCTAGATATAATTCCAAAGCAACAATAACAAGACTGTCAGCATAAATCGCTTTTGCATTATAATCCATTTCACCAATAACAGTAATTACTTTTGGCGTTTTAGTTTTTGGAAAATAATATTTCACATGCTGAAACAACTTATTGAATTCCAGGCGTACCGGTTCAAAATTTGAGTATTTTTTTTGCACTTCACTATATACTTCTTTCCAAAGCGGATCCTGCATTTTTTTTAGCCAGATGTTATCGTCATTCACTACCGGAAAAAAGAAAGGATATTGTTTTTTTACTTTAGCTAAATCTTCTGGTTTTGTCTCAAAAAACACCTTATCAAAACGTTCAACTTTAATATCAACAGGGATTTCTTCGACTTCTTTTTCTACTTTGGTTTTTTGATCACAGGACAAAAAAAACAAGCACAGAACCACTACAAAGCGATAAATTTTCATTTTATTTTAATTAGATTTGTGTTGCTGGATTTTAAGTAAATACATACTTAAAAATAATTCTGCAAATATACATCCCTGCATCTTAAAACTTGAACTATTATGGCTAAAAAAAGTACCATTCAAACAGAAAAAGCAAATAATCACATTGTAGAGTGGTTAAAAAATTATGCTACCAATGCAAAAGTAAATGGTTTTGTAATTGGAATTTCCGGCGGAGTTGACTCTGCAGTGACTTCAACACTGTGCGCACAAACCGGTTTACAGGTTTTATGTGTAGAAATGCCTATTCATCAAGCACCAAATCAAGTTTCAAGAGGGAGAGAGCATATTGAACAATTAAAAAAGCGTTTTCCGAACGTTTCGAATGTAGAAACAGATTTAACTGACACTTTTGAAGCTTTTAAGAGCGCAGTGCCAATATCAAAAGATTCAACAAAAGTTAATTTATCGTTAGCCAATACTCGTGCACGCCTGAGAATGACCTCTTTATATTATTTAGCAGGAATTCATGGGCTTTTAGTGGCGGGAACTGGAAATAAGGTAGAAGATTTTGGTGTAGGATTTTATACTAAATATGGAGACGGAGGAGTAGATCTAAGTCCAATTGCCGACTTAATGAAATCTGACGTATATGCTCTGGGAGCCTTTTTAACAATTCCTGAATCAATTTTAACAGCTGCTCCAACTGATGGATTATTTGGCGATAATCGTACAGATGAAGACCAATTAGGAGCTAGTTATGATGAACTTGAATGGGCGATGTTGGCCGCGGAGTCAGGAAATACGCCAGCTGATTTCACCGGAAGAGAAAAAACTGTCTTTGAAATTTATAATCGTTTAAACACCAGCAACAAGCATAAAATGGATCCAATTCCGGTTTGTTTAATACCAAAAACGTTAAAATAAAACATTTTAACATTTGTCTGCAATTAATTACAGAATTTATTTATTAATTTTACAGTTCCAAAAACATGAACAATTCTAAAAAAGGTAAAAATTATGATTAAAGTATGTCTTGCAGACAATCATCCTGTGACTCACTTTGGCGTTAAGTCTTATTTCAAAGACCACGATCAAATTTCAATTGTTGCCAACGTAGGCAATTTTTCAATGGTTAGAGATATCCTTCAAACGAAGGAAATCGATATCCTAATTCTCGATCTAGAGCTGGAAGGTCTCTCAAGTATCTTCGAGGTCAAGTCGATCCTGAAAAATTTCCCGAAAACAAAAATTGTAATTTTTAGTGACCTCGCTGAACAAATGTATGCTCCAAATGCAATTAAAGCAGGAGTTTCCGGGTATGTGCACAAAACAGAAAAACTTGAAACTTTAGGTCTTTCTATTATTAAAGTACACGAAGGAAAAATTATCATCAATGAAACGGTACGTAAAAACATGGCACTTATTGCTAAACAAAGCAAAAGCGAACGTTTGTACAGAAAACTTTCAAATCGTGAGATCGAAGTTTTACGTTACTTAAGTGATGGTAAGAAAAACAATGAAATCTCTAAAATCTTAAATCTGAACGAAAAAACGATCAGTACTTACAAATTAAGATTATTGACTAAATTAAATGTTACTAATTTAGTTGACTTAGTTAACAAAGCGAAGACTTTAGAAATTATTTAATGGTACCTCGACATTACTCTTCCTAGTTTTTTCGAGAATGCATTAACTAATTTTGAGTAATCGACGACCATAGACAAAAGCTCTGTATTATCTGAATTTTCAGGTTGTATAGAGCTTTTTAATTCCTCGATGATTTTACCAACCAGAAACCAGCGCATAGACATAATCGTTTCTGTAACATATTGCGCAATTGTTTCGTGTTTCATCTTCGAAAAAATGTTCTGCCCTTCCCAATCGTGAAGTGTCAAGCGTTCATCTTCCATTAAAATATCAGTAACTTCCTGAGCAAAATCAGGCTCTAAACGCATTAGATATTGTTCGAGACTGAATTTTTCATTTTGATTATAAAAGCCAATTAAGTCTGTAAAGATATCTCGGAACAAATTATTAGAAAGTTCTACCTCATCTTCCTGCAAACTCAAATAAATACGCTCATAGACTTTGTATGCTCTCATTTCTGAAACCATAACAACTTCACCTTCATCGTTATTTTTTAAAAGTACATCTTCAAATTCTTCTGTTTTATCTCCATAAAGCAATAAAATCTCAATTACTTTTCTTTCTAAACGATAAAGGATATCTACTTTTTCTGCAGGCTCTCCTACTGGATATCCCGGTTCTCCAGGATAATCATCCGGCGGTCCATTTCTTGGATCTTCAGGATCTCCTCCTGAATAACCTGTATTTTTTGGATTTTGGTTTCTAAAAACTTCAAAAGGTTTTTGTTCCTGTTTCTGCTTTTTATTAACCTCTGCAAGATCTTTTTGAATTAATTGTGCTAAAGTACTCGTAAGTACCTGTTCAGAAATATCCATGATTCTGGCACATTCCTGAATATAAATCTCTCTTTGAATACGATCCGGTATTTTTGAAATACTATTAACCATATCCCGAATCAGATCGGCTTTTTTTATAGGGTCATTTTTAGCATCTTTCATCAAGAGCGATGCTTTAAACTGTATAAAATCTTTACTATTTTCTTCTAAATAAGCAACAAGATCATCTTGCGAAGTTTTTCGTGCAAAACTGTCCGGATCCTCTCCGTCAGGAAAAGCACAAACCCTTACGTTCATTCCTTCTTCCAGAATCAAATCGATTCCTCGAACAGAAGCACGCAATCCTGCTGCATCTCCGTCAAAAAGAACCGTTATGTTTTTTGTTAATCTATTTACTAAACGAATCTGATCGGGCGTTAAAGCTGTCCCGGAAGAAGCCACAACATTCTCGATTCCTGCCTGATTAAACTGAATTACATCTGTATAACCCTCAACCAGATAGCAATTGTTTAATTTAGCGATAGATTGTTTTGCCTGAAAAATACCGTAAAGCACTTTACTTTTATGGTAAATATCACTTTCTGGCGAGTTTAAATATTTCGCTGCTTTTTTATCATTCGTTAATATACGTCCTCCAAAACCCAGAACACGTCCGGACATACTTTCTATCGGGAACATTACACGACCTTTAAAGCGGTCAAAAGGACGATCTTCTCTTGCGATTGTCAAACCTGTACTTTCCAGAAATTCTAACTTATAGCCTTTACCCAAAGCTTCTTTTGTAAGTGCATCCCAGGTTTCGGGTGAATATCCTAAACTAAATTTTTTGATTGTTTCATTGGTAAAACCTCTTTCTTTAAAATACGAAAGTCCAATTGCTTTTCCTTCTTCTGAATTTAAAAGTGTTTTATGAAAATATTCCTTTGCAAATTCTGAAACCAAATACATACTTTCGCGGACATCCGTCATCGCTTTTTCGGCATCTGTTTGTTCCGTTTCTTCAATCTCAATATTATATTTTCTCGCCAGGTATCGAATGGCTTCGGGATAGGTAAATTGCGAATGCTCCATCAAAAACTTGACAGAATTCCCTCCTTTTCCTGTACTAAAATCTTTCCAGATTCCTTTTGCAGGAGAAACCATGAACGACGGAGAGCGCTCATCCGAGAACGGACTTAAGCCTTTGAAATTACTTCCGGCGCGTTTTAAATTGACAAAATCACCAATAACCTCCTCTACACGAGCAGTTTCAAAAACAGTATCAATTGTATTTTGTGAAATCAAAACGTAAAATATTTTTAAAGTTGAGAGCCTGCAAAAGTACACAAATCAATCCTGAAATCTGACGATTTAACACAAAAAAAGTGCCTCTCGCGAAGCACTTTTTCTACTAACTAATCAATTGCATTATTAATTTAAATCAAAACGTAATCCTAATGAAATATTATTTTCTTTTACGACATTATCCTGAAACAGCGGATTTAAATCATACTTGGCATATAAACTAAATTCTTTGTAACCTATATAAGAACTCAATCCGTAAATAAAATTATTTACATTATAATCTCCTTTTATCGTTGTTTTATAATCTAAATCGTCCTGATCGTATTTTAGGATTTGTTTTGATTTTACGTTGATTCCTGCATAACCTCCAATCCCGAAACGGAAACTTTTATGGGTTTTAAAATAGGTTTTACCATTGCTAACCTGGGGTTTAGAAAAATCAAATTCTAAATGCATAGGCAACACGATATAAACATTTCTAAAACGAGATTCGTCTAAATTTATGGCATTTGTTTGCAAAACGGTTTGGTTACCGTTTACCACAAAATTTCTGTTATCTGTAGGGCGAATGTTATTGTACATTAATGAAAGTCCGTATTTTGCATGTAATAAATTATCGTTTTTCATTAATCTTGAGTTATAGGTAAATCCCCATTCATAAAAATGTGAACCAATAAAACTATAATTAGAATCCTGAAGTTTTCCGTCGACCATCATATTGTTTAACCCCATTGCAAATACAAATTGCGAAGTGGTTCTTTTTTCACCATGAATGGAATCTTTGTCAACATCTCTTCTTTTCCAGCTAAAAATATAAGTGTGCGTAGAATCTTGTTCTTTGATTTTTCCGTCAACTTTTTGCTGTACTAAATCATTCAATTCGTTTTGAGCCAAAGTCACTTTTTCTTCAATGATTATTGCTCTTGCTTCGGCTAATTCTTTTTTGCGTTTGTCAGCTTGTTCCTGAGTTATTTTTCCTTCGGATAATTGAACATTTACTGCTTCAACTTCTTCTTTTAAAATGGCTTTTTCTTCTTTTGTAACTCTCTCTATTTTGTTTGCAATTTTCTTCGCTTTTGATTCAAATGTTTCCTGCCCCAGAACTTTGCTGACAAATAAAAAGATTAAGACTACGAGATAAATGGTAAAATTTTTCATGATTGATTGATGATTTTTTTAATGATTAATGATTAATTGTTGATTGTTGATTGTTGATTGTTTACTCTCTTTTCTTTGTTCTTTACTCTTTCTTCTATACTCTTTTTTCTTCTTACTCCTGTTGATTTCGATTTGCCAAAGCCACTTTTACCGTTTGATAATTTTTATTGACTTTTGTAATCATTTTTTCTCTAAACGAAAGTTCTAATTCGCCATCTACCTGATTAAGTAAATCATTAGCATTGATTTTTACTTTTGATTTTGGTTTTACTAAATTCTCAGCAACAACTTTTTTTTCTGCTGATTCTAATAACTGATCTGCATTTTCTGTTTTAGAAGTTTCAGCAATTGAAACCTGAGTATTGATTGATTGTTTTTCTGGATTGTTTTTCTTGATGATTGAAGACTCCGCTATTTGATTTGATTCATTTTTAATGGTTTTATTCGGTTTTAGATTAAGATTTTCTTTCTTGTTTACTGCATTTTGAACTGAAGGTTTTTCTGAAATTGCAACTTCTGTTTTTACAGAATCCACTCTATTAACAGTAGGTTCTACAATTGGTTTTACCAGAGAATCTTTATTTTCATTCTCTTTTACAACTACTGTATTTTTTGGAGTTTCAGGCAAACTTTCCTTCTGATTAAAAAAGAAAGTTCCAACCAATAAAAACCCTACAATACTGGCAGCTATATACAACCATCGTTTTTTGCTATTTGGCTGTTTCTTTTCAGCAACACTCAACATCGCATCTAATCTGTCCCAGGCTTTGTCACTTGGTTCAATTTTGCGTTGATTTAGTTTTTCACGGAAATCCTTTTCAAAATTATTCGGTTCCATTATCTTGTTTTTTTAAGGTATTAATTTGTGTTTGCAACATTTTTCTGGCGTGCGATAATTGCGATTTTGATGTTCCTTCATTAATTCCTAACATCTTTGCAATTTCATTATGTTTAAATCCTTCAATGGCGTATAAATTAAAAACCATTTTATATCCGTCAGGCAAAGCATCTATCAAAAACTGAATCTGATCTATAGAAAATTGACTGTCAATTGCATTAAAACTTTCTTCGACATATATTTCATCTTCAACAAACTTTACTTTTTTCTGAACTCTTAAATAAGAGATACATTCGTTTACCATAATCCTGCGAATCCAGCCTTCAAAACTTCCTTTATGTTCAAACTTATCTAAGTTGGTAAATACTTTCATAAAAGCCGTTATCATTACATCTTCTGCTAATTGAATGTCTTTTATATATTGTCGGCAAACACTTAACATTTTCGAAGAAAACCTGCTATAAATCTGCTGTTGTGCTTGTCGATTATGCTCGACAGCCAACTTTATAATTTCGGTTTCTTCTTGATGTAAATGAATAATTTTCATTAATAAGCTTTCGGTTTTGGTTTAGTAACGATCTTCTATTAGCATAGACGAGTTAAGTTTTAAAATGGTTGCATCTGAGGTAAAAAAAATCAATAAAAAAGTAAAAAAAACATCAGAAAAAAACATAACACACTGTATTACAGATAAAAAAAAATCGATTTTCAAATTAACTAATTTTCAAATTTGCTAATTATTTTTTTCTTCACTCCGGCAAGTTAATCTAATTCAAGCCGAAAGAAATAAAAAAACCTTGCAATATTAGACATATTGCAAGGTTCCTGAATAAATATTTTTGAAACAGCTGTTGGTTTCTAAATGCTACCAACCGCCGCCTCCACCGCCTCCACCTCCGCCGCCGGAACTTCCGCCACCAGAGCTTCCGCTGCTCCAACTTCCGCTGCTTCCGCTGGAACTGCTTGATGAAGAACCTGATGATGCGGGAGGATTTGGGTTAACTGCTGCTGCATTTACCGAATGCCCAAAAGTCGACAAGAACATTGCCGGTTGCCTGTAAAACGTATCGTCGCCCTGATACCACGACGGATCATATTTTGCTAACTCTAAAACCTCTTCAAATTGTTTCCCCCATTCTATTTCAACTCCTAATGCAATAGCATACGGAAATAATTTTTCGAACAATTGTGGGGTTAGTTCTGGAGGATTCAACATATTCATCCTGTTTTTCTCTGCCGTTTTAAGATAAAGTTTAAACCCTTCAAGTCTATGAATCGCTTCAGCACCTTTTTCTGTATACTTTCCTAATGTCTTGACATAGATTATATACATTATGAAAACAACTCCAATAACAATCATTTGAACGGTGCTTAAAAATGGAATCGACATGAAAAATATTGCTACTGCCGGCGCAAAAATAAAGAAGCCCAAAATAGCTCTTAGAATTAGCAAACCTACACCTGTTTCTTTTTTTGTAAACCAATATGTTAATCCTGAAACGGCAACAATCAAACCGGCATAAAAAACATGATTAATATATCCTTTGTTATTGGCTAATAACTCATAAGTGAGTCCGGCAATTAGAAAAACAGCAAAACCAGTCCATTTTTTTTGAGTATTGTTTTGATAGAATTCCTCTAAATTTATTTGCTTCGTTACTGTTTTAAGCCATTTAGAATATGCTTTTTCAAAAATCTTATAATTAGAATCTTCTACTTTTATTTTCTCTTTTTTCGTAAAACCGCTTACTATATCTGATTCTTCAGGACTTAATCCTTTTGATTGTTTATTTAAGACTTCTATCTCATAGGTCTGTTTATTTTTGAAAACACCATTCTCTAACGCAGACAAAATTTTAATAACACCTTTTACCGAAATATTTATAACAGATGACATATAGGTTTTATCCGTAACTTTTTTGTGATATACATATCCAGTGATTGCAGGAGACCAATCAAAAGGCGGCATGAATTCAGGCATCAATGTTTTTTTAACGGGATCTTTACCGTATTTCTTCCAGCTGAAAAAGAAGAAAAGCGCCATTCCTATTCCGTATATAACAGACCACAAACTTGTTTTTATTTGTTTGTAAAAAGAACTTGTTTCCTGCAAAAAAGTGGGAGGATCAACAATTCCTTTAGCAAATGATGCCGCTACGGTTAAACCTTCTTTTGGTCCAAGCTGTACAGCGGTAAAACTTGCAATAGTATGTTTGTCATTTAAGGAATTGGCACAATTAGAATCTGTAGATCCTGATAATCCGGTATAACAATATAAATTTTTGAATTTATTTTCTGTCGGAAGAGAAATCTGGCAAGTTGCTTTATCTATTGGAAAATTCCAGCCATTTCCGGTTACATTCCAATACAACTCATCATATTGGTCAAAATATCCAATCTGAAACGGAACGGTGTAACTAATTTGATAGTCATATATCCCACTTTCCAAATCGACATCTTTATCTCCTATATAAATCTTCCAGTCACCGGATTCTTCTTTTGTAAAATACTTTTCAGTAGCTCCATCTTTTTTTACTGAGTTTACGGTGTATTTCACATCTATTTGTGTACCGTCTTTATCTTGCCTTGTTAAGGGCAAAACTCTCAAAAGTCCGTGTCTAAACTCATTACCTTCAGCATATATGCCTATATTTTCAGTAACATGAATATCACCGGATTTTTCGATTTGAATCTTGACATCAAAATTTAAAATTCTTTCCTGAGCTTGTGCCTGATAGAACAAAATAGAAAACAGAACAAACAATATTTTTCTTAGCAGCATATATCAATACAATTAAAACTGAACTTTAGGCGTTTCTCTCTGTTTTTCGTCTTCGAGTACAAGGAAGTTTTTCTTTGGAAAACCAAATGAATTCGCAACCAAATTGCCCGGAAAAGATTCTACGGCAATATTGTATTCTCTAACTGTTGCATTATAATATCGTTTTGAACGCTCTACTTCGGTTTCGATTTCACTTAATTCTTCCTGTAAGCTCAAAAAGTTTGTATTGGCTTTTAGATCAGGATAATTTTCTGCCAATGCAAAAATGGTTCCCACTGCATTACCCAATTTCTTGTCTAATTGCAATTTTTCATCTGCATTATTAGCATTTAAGGCTTGATTGCGAAGGTTTACAATATTTACCAGTGTTTCTTTTTCGTGAGTTAAATACCCTTTTACCGTTTCAACCAGATTTGGGATTAGATCAAATCGTTTCTTTAAAATAACATCGATTCCGCTTAAAGCTTCTTCAAGCATATTCCGTTTAGACACAAAACTGTTATAAAGTACTATCAGGTAAACACCTAGAATAACAAAAAGCGAAAGTATTATGAGTAGAATAATCATATTTCATTATTAAATTAAAGTCCAATTTAACAATAAAAATATTAAGAATTGATCGTGAGATTATTTTTTTCTCTCAATTACGTAGTTTACCATTAAAGTCAATGCCGCTTTAAATTCAGAATCAGGAAAATTCTCCAGTAATGAAAGTGCTTCTTGCTGAAATTCTACCATTTTATTTTCGGCGTAAGCCAAACCATTATTATTTTTTACAAAGGCAATTACTTCTTTAACTCGTTTTTTGTCCTTATTATGGTTTTTGATGGAGTTTATCAGCCACTTTTTTTCTTGCGGAGTACACGTATTTAAAACATGAATTAAAGGCAAGGTCATTTTTTGTTCTTTAATATCGATTCCGGTTGGTTTACCAATAGCTTCTTCACTATAATCAAATAAGTCATCTTTGATTTGAAAAGCCATTCCGATAAGTTCTCCAAACTTTCTCATGTTTTCGACCTGAACATCATCTTCAATTACAGATTTTGCACCAAGAGCGCAACAAGCTGCAATAAGTGTTGCGGTTTTCTTTCGGATAATTTCATAGTAAATATCCTCTGTAATATCAAGTCGTCTGGCTTTTTCTATTTGAAGTAATTCTCCCTCGCTCATTTCGCGAACGGCGACAGAAATGATTCTTAATAAATCAAAATCACCATTATCTATAGAAAGCAATAAACCTTTAGACAATAAATAATCCCCCACTAAAACGGCTATTTTATTTTTCCAAAGCGCATTGATCGAGAAAAATCCGCGACGGCGATTACTGTCATCTACCACATCATCGTGAACCAAAGTTGCGGTATGAATAAGTTCGATTACTGAAGCTCCGCGATAGGTTCTTTCGTTTACGATACCACCTGAAACCATTTTTGCGGTTAAAAAAACAAACATCGGACGCATTTGTTTTCCTTTTCGGTTTACGATATAATAGGTAATACGGTTTAGCAATGCAACCTTTGAGGTCATCGATTCATGGAACTTTTTTTCAAAAAGTTCCATTTCGTTAAAGATGGGCTGTTTTATTTGAGAAGTAATATTCATTTCGATCCCAAATATACTATTTTAAATAAAAAAACGTTGTCTATTTTACGTTAGTATATGAATAATTTATATAATAATTAAGAAAACACACCAAAAAACATTATCTGCTTAAAGCCTAATTTGAATTCATTAATTAAAAGTAAAACACCTAAAACTATTTATTATGAAAACAAAATTTTTATTTATTGGACTCTTAGCAGTTTTATCTTTTTTTATTAGTTGTAATTCTGATGAAAAAACAAATGACGGAACAACTGCAGCAATTTCAAACAATGAAATCATTACCACTTCTAAAATTGATGCTTCTATAGAAGATGTAACGAATATTGCTGAAGATCAATTTAACGCACAACAAAATAATACACGGAAACCTGGCGGGCCCATAAAAAACTTTCTGCCAAGTTGTGCTACTATAACAACTGTTTTAACGAATAATACCTGGACAAAAACTGTAGATTTTGGGGTTGAAGGCTGCACACTCGATAACGGAAACACTGTAAAAGGAAAAATGGTGATTTCATTTGCCAATGACTTCTCTGCTTCTACCCAAACAATCAGTTATACTTTTGAGGGATTTTATCATAATGGCAAAAAATTGCAGGGAAGCAAAAGTATTGTTAGAACTGTAAAAACAACCAATTTACTTGCAACAGAACATCCGGTTTTGACGGCAACTATTGATATGACGATTACTTTTGATGACGGTGGCGTTTACACCAGAAAAGGTTCATTAGTAAAAGAAATGGTTGCAGGTTATGATACCTGGTTTAATTGGGAAGACAATGCTTTTTTAATAACCGGAAGCGGGACAACGACTTTTCCTGACGGTAATACTTTGTCTGCCGAAATTACTACGCCTTTGGAATTTGAAGCTTCCTGCAGAAAACCATTTGCCGTAAAAGGAATCGTTTCTGTTACTAAAAATGGAGCTGTTGCGGTTATTGATTTTGGAGACGGAAATTGCGATACTCTTGCCAAAATAACAAAAGACGGAGTAACTGAAGAAATTGACCTGAAAAAATAAGCACTCTTTTTGCCCAAAAAAAGCATTAAAAACAAGAATTATTCTCGTTTTTAATGCTTTTTTATTATTTGAAATTGTTCAGAATGTTTTTTCAATCCTAATAAGTATGTTTCATAGAGACACCATATTAGTAGAAAAAAAATTACGATCCTGTTGTTTTTTTTCTTGAGACTATACTATTTATCCCCTTCTTTATTTGCCAATTGTCCACATGCAGCATCAATATCTTTACCACGGCTGCGACGTACTTTTACCACTACTCCAATATTCTCTAAGGCTTTTATATACGCCATAATAGATTCTTCTGAAGCTTGCTGAAATTCTCCATCATCAATTGGATTGTATTCGATTAAATTGACTTTGCATGGCACGTATTTACAGAATTTAACCAAGGCATCAATCGACGCTTTATCATCATTGATTCCTTTCCAGACTACATATTCGTATGAAATCTTATTTTTTGTTTTTCTGTACCAATATTCTAATGATTCCCGTAAATCTGCAAGCGGAAAGTTTTTGCTAAAAGGCATAATTCGCGCACGGATTTCATCAATAGCTGAATGTAAAGAAACCGCCAATTTGAATTTTACATCATCATCAGCCATTTTTTTGATCATTTTTGGAATTCCGGATGTCGAAACCATAATACGTTTTGGCGACATTCCTAATCCTTCCGGTGATGTAATCATATCAATAGCTTTTATGACATTGTTATAATTCATCAAAGGTTCTCCCATTCCCATAAAAACAATATTCGAAAGTGGGTGATTATGGTACAAACGGCTTTCTTTATCAATCGCGATAACCTGATCGTAGATTTCTCCCGGCTCCAGATTTCTCATTCTTTTTAAACGTGACGTAGCGCAAAAATTGCAATCTAAACTACATCCCACCTGACTTGAAACACAAGCTGTTGTTCTTGTATCTGTGGGGATTAAAACAGATTCTACTACTAAACCATCATGTAAACGAACCGCATTTTTTACCGTTCCGTCGCTGCTTCGCTGCATGGTATCAACCTTAATATGGTTGATCACAAAATTATCTTCAAGCATAGAACGAGTTGACTTGGCAACATTCGTCATATCCTCAAAGCTATGCGCTCCTTTACTCCATAACCATTCATAGACTTGATTTCCGCGAAAAGCTTTGTCATTATTAGCTACAAAAAAATCGCGTAACTGGTCTTTTGATAGGGCTCGTATATCTTTTTTCTCAATTTGCATGGCGCAAAGTTACTACTTTTTTTCTTAAAACTTTCTTCGATGTAGTGACGCTTAATCGGTACAAATACCCGGTTTCTTTTTTTAGCGTTAACTATATTAATTGATAATCTGCCTTAAGAAATCATTCTAAATAATTATAGTTATTTAATAAATTTCAAACCATGATTTTTATCATTCTCTATGTTATGTGTTCGCAATAAATTTGATCTAAGAAAATAAAGGAAAGCTTTAAATTTTTACAAAGACTTAATTGAAGTGTAGTTTTCCTTATTGCAAAAACAACTAAATACCATCAAAATGAGAACAATTAAATCAATTTTATTGACAGTGATTTTTATAACATTGTCATTACAGACAAATGCACAAAGAAACTATACTGTGGCAAGATCAAACTTTGAGGTTGCCGGAACTTCAAATGTGCATGATTGGGTAATGAAATCTACAGAAGGAATCGGGACTGCTAATTTAACTGTTATAGATTCTAAATTAGCTGATATAAATAACTTAACGATTACGTTATTAGCAGAAAGCATAAAAAGCAGTAAAACAAGTATGGACGATGTAGCATATGAAACGCTGGATACAAAAACACACAAAAATATTAAGTACGTTTTAAAATCTGCAACTAAATTAAACGAAACAACCTGGAATATAACCGGAACATATACAATTGCAGGAACAAGTAGAGATTATAAAACCCTGGTTAATGTAACCGCTAATAACGGAAACTTCATTTTGAAGGGTTCTAATCAAATTACTTTTTCTGATTTTGGAATGTCACCTCCAACAGCAGCTCTTGGGGTTGTAAGAGCTGGAAAAGATCTTACTCTTATTTTCAACATTACTTTAAATGATTATGCTAAAAATGATAATGTTTTAGTTATTAAGTAGCGAATCAAATACTATTCAATTATTATTTTAAATATTAAAATTAATGTTCATAAAAAGAAGAAAGAATAACTAAGCAAAATTTAATCAGGATAGATTTTAGTCTAAATAAAATGAATATAATACCGCTGAAAAAAAATTATTAGGGAGATCGAAAAAATAAAATTTTTGGCACGAGAATTGTCTTTCTCCAGCAAGAAAGATAATCTTACAAAGAGCTCAATCATTTAAAAATGTGTATCTTTATTTTTCAGCTTTATAACCTTTAAATTTTATCAACCTAAAAAAAATTATTGATCATGAAAAAACAAATTTTAAGCTTAGCTGTTATCGCTTTATTAGCATTCGCTGTTCAATCTTGCGAAAAGAAAGAACCAAAACCGGGAGAAGACGAATTAACTCTTGGAAACAAAGTTGATACTTTAACAACCAACATTGAAGAAGTAAAAGACAGTGCAGTTATAAAAGCCGAAAATGCTGCTGCAAAAGCTAAAGAAGCTTCACAAAATGCCGCTCAGGACGTAAAAGACGCAACTAAAAAAGCCGCTGAAGATGTAAAAGATGCGACTAAAAAAGGTGCTGAAAAAGTAGAAAATGCTGCAAAAGCTGCAAAAGACGGTACCGTAAAAACAGCTAAAGACGTAAATGAAGCTTTGAAAAAATAATTCTGTCAAAATTCAGAATTAAAACCACTCGTTGCAACGGGTGGTTTTTTTATGCAAAAAAGTGAAGCGATATTTTTTGTATTTTTGCTTTTCAAATTTAGAAGATTATAACATGCATTTTATATCACAGGAATTAGAAGATTATATCGAACAACATTCTGAAAACGAACCGGAATTATTAGCAAAACTAAACAAAGAAACCTACCAGAAAATACTTTTGCCACGAATGTTAAGCGGACATTTTCAGGGACGTGTTTTAAGCATGTTGTCTAAATTAATCCGTCCGGTAAATATTCTTGAAATTGGTACTTATACCGGTTATGCAGCTTTATGCCTGTGCGAAGGAATGCAGGAAAACGGACAGTTACATACTATTGATATCAAAGAAGAGCTGGTCGATTTTCAGCGTAAATATTTTGATGCATCACCTTGGGGAAAACAAATTTTTCAGCATTTAGGAGAAGCGGTTGATATAATCCCAAATCTGGATGTAAAATTTGACCTGGTTTTTATTGATGCCGATAAAGAAAATTACCTTAATTATTGGGAAATGATTGTTCCAAAAATGAACAAGGGCGGAATCATTTTATCTGATAACGTTTTGTGGAGCGGAAAAATCCTGGAACCTGTTCATCCAAATGATATTAGTACAAAGGTACTTTTAGAATATAATCTGCTTTTAAAAAACGACCCAAGAGTAGAAACTGTTTTATTACCTATTCGCGATGGTTTAACGGTTAGTAGAGTACTTTAAAAAAAGGTTCTAAGTTTCTAAGGCACTAAGATTCTAAGTTGTGGAATGGAGTATAAAAAAAGACAATTCAAAAATACAAGTAATGAATTATACGAGTGAGATAAATTCCGAAGGTTTTGCAATTATAAATAATGTTTATTCTGAGAAGAAAATCGAAAAATTGATTTCATTAATTGAAGATGTAACCGAAAATGATTCTGACAATACCACCTTTCGAAAATCTCAGGATTTATTCGCTATCAGACAATTTCATAAAGAAGTTCCGGAAACTTTAGATTTTATTTTTAATGAAAATCTGAAAGACATTATCGAATCTAATTTTGGAAGCGGCTATTTTATAACCAAATCTATTTATTTTGACAAACCTGAAAAATCAAATTGGTTTGTGGCGTATCATCAGGATTTAACCATTTCAGTTAATAAAAAAATTGAAATAGAAAATTTTGAAAACTGGACTGTAAAACAGAATCAATTTGCGGTACAGCCTCCAAAGGAGATTTTAGAAGATAATTTTACAATCAGAATTCATATTGATAAAACGACAAAAGATAATGGTGCTTTGAAAGTCATAAACAAATCACATTCAAAAGGTATTTTAAGAATTGAAAATATGGATTTTGAAAAAGAAAAAGAAACCATTTGCGAAGTCGAAAAAGGCGGAATCATGATAATGAAACCTCTTTTATTTCATGCTTCAAATAAAACTACCAATAACGAAAGAAGAAGAGTTATTCATATCGAATTTAGTAAACAACAACTTCCGAAGGGATTAGAATGGAGTGAAAAAACGATTATTGAAGATGCTTCTTTTAGTAAAATGCTTTAATTTTTATTTTGCCATTTCGATTTCTATAATAAAATCAAGTCTTTTTTTCAGGAGCTAATCCCGCTCCCGAAGCCTCGGGACGTTACAATCTTTTGTGGCTCCCGAAGCCTCGGGACCGCCACAAAAGGTTTTCCAATTCTATCGGGGCTAGGGCTGTAATTTTCATAACAGTATTTTCATCTGGTTTTTCATTTCAACATAAAGGAAATTAAACATAAATTCGCCAATCTTGTAGATTTCCGCGTGTGATATCTCCTTCGTCGAGATGACAAATTGGGCTCTTTTTTACTTTTAGAATAGCTTTGTCATTTCAACAATATTGAGGTTAAAATTTAATCACATTAAAAAAGGCTTTAACTAAAACATTACGTTTTTAGTTAAAGCCTTTTATCTTTTTACAGAATAAAATTTCTTTTAAAAATGAGTGCACTAGCCCAGATGGAAACGAAATCCTTTTGTTTTTTTCTTTAAAAAACAAAAGATATAGCGGATCCCGAAACTTCGGGAGGATACTCCAGAAAAATATTATCCCGGAAAATATTGAGGTTTTAGTTTTCGGTATACTAAATAGAGTAATGAACCAAAAAGAGCTCCAAAGAAATAACCTGTTAGAATGTCTCCCGGATAATGCAATCCTAAATAAATCCTGCTGTAAGCAAAAATCAACGGCCATAAAAACAAGAATCCCAAATACTTGAAATGGCGTTTTAGAATCAGGAATAAAAAAGTTGCCACTGCCATTGTATTAGCAGCATGTCCTGAGAAAAAACTATAAGATTGTCTCACTTGAACAACACGAATAATCGAATTGATATCAGGATTATTACAAGGACGTAAACGTTGAAAAGTGTGTTTAAACAAATTAGTTGTCTGATCTGTAAATGCGATCAAAATTGCAATAAAAAGCAATACATATAAGGTTTGTTTTCCGCCTATTTTTTTATAAATAAGATAGAACATTAATAGAAAAAGCGGAGTCCAATTTAACTGATTGGTAATAATAAGCCAAAATTTATCGTATGTTTCAGATCCTAAACCGTTAAGATATACCAATAAATTGATATCTAATTCTTGTATTTTTTCGAGCATTATAGTTGGCGTTTTACAGGTCCTGAGATAGAATCAATATCTTCTTTTACTTTATCTATTTCTGTAGCTGTATCTCCTAATATATTATTAGTTGAATCACTTAATAAGTTTGCTTTTGCATCATTTATTTGTGCATTGATATTACCTGTGATATCTGTCAGGGATCTTGCATCAAGACCATTGGCCTCAGCTCCTTTATGAATTTCACTTTTAATATCATTGGTCGCATTTTTTAATTGCGCCATTGCTTTACCCATTGTGCGGGCAATTTCAGGCACTTTATCCGAGCCAAAAAGCATTAGTACTATAAACAGTATAAAAACTAATTCTCCTCCTCCTATACCAAACATATCTTTTCTTTTTGTGTGACAACAAAGATATTAAATTTTGAAGTGCACAGTTTTAAAATTTACTTAAAAAAAAAGACTCTTTTCAGAGTCTTTTGTATTTGCTTTTAGTCAAATTTTGATTTTTGTTCAACTTTTGGCCATGAATTATTTGTTACATCAATATCAGCAGTCATTAATTTTGGATCTATCTGAATGCTTTTTATCGCTTTTGTAGTTGCATAAACTTTCTTCGCTGATTCGTTGCTTTTTCTCCAGATTTGAGCCGGATATTGATAGTTGTCTTTTGTTCCGTCTTCGTATGTAATCTCAACAAGAATTGGCATAATCATTCCGCCTGGCTTATTAAACTCAACTTCATAGAAATATTTAGGCGCTTTTAATTCTGCTTTTTCCTCAGCTGTAAAAGTCTGGCTTACATAATCAGCCAAAGGTTTTACATCTTCTATTTTTAAGGCTT
Organism: Flavobacterium sp. Leaf82; assembly: GCF_001422725.1. GTDB lineage: Bacteria > Bacteroidota > Bacteroidia > Flavobacteriales > Flavobacteriaceae > Flavobacterium. The sequence continues at coordinate 187,721 of NZ_LMMA01000006.1, forward strand.
TTTTGTTTGATGAACTTACCTCAGCATTGTCTCCGGCAACTAAATAAACGAATGGTCCTTTCTCAACACCAAAACGTCCTTTTTTCACTTTTACATCTTTAATATCTGCTGTTGGCGTTTCAGAAACATAATATTGTTTTACGTCTTTGATTCCGATATCTACAAAATCCGTAGAATAAAACCATCCTCTAAAAAACCAGTCTAAGTCTACTGCAGAAGCGTCTTCCATCGTTCTAAAGAAATCTTCAGGAGTTGGGTGTTTAAACTTCCATCTGTTTGCATATGTTTTAAAAGCGTAATCAAACAATTCTCTTCCCATTACAACTTCTCTTAAAATGTTAAGACCTGTAGCTGGTTTTCCGTAAGCATTATTTCCAAATTGGTGAATTGTTTCAGAATTTGACATAATTGGTTCTAAAAACTTTTGATCCCCACTCATGTAAGGAACGATGTTTTTTGCCGGACCACGTCTTGACGGAAAGCTTGAATCTAATTCCTGCTCTGCCAAATATTCTAAAAACGAGTTTAAACCTTCGTCCATCCAAGTCCACTGACGTTCATCAGAGTTTACAATCATCGGGAAGAAAGTATGTCCTACCTCATGAATTACCACACCAATCATTCCGTTTTTAACCTCTTTACTGGTTACTCCGTTTTCATCCGGACGACCAAAATTCCAACAAATCATTGGATATTCCATACCTTGATCTTCTGCAGAAACTGATACTGCTTTTGGATAAGGATAATCGAATGTATGAGACGAATAGCTTTTTAAAGTATGTGCCACAACCATTGTTGATGTTTCTCCCCAAAGCGGATTTGCTTCTTTTGGATAAACAGATTCAGCCATAACTACTCTATTGCCAATTTTTACGGCCATTGCATCATAAATGAATTTTCTTGAAGAAGCAATTCCGAAATCACGTACATTTTTTGCACTGAATTTCCATGTTTTTTTCTTTTCAGAAAAACCTTTTTCAGCTGCTTCAGCCTCGGCTTGCGTTACAATTACAACAGGTTTATCAAATGATTTCTGAGCTTGTTCGTAACGTTTTACCTGTTCTGGCGTAAAAACTTCGCCTCTGTTTGTTAATTCTCCTGTAGCATCAATTACGTGATCTGCAGGAACTGTAATGTTTACGTCAAAATTTCCAAAAGGCAAAGCAAATTCCCCACTTCCCCAGAACTGCATATTCTGCCAGCCTTCAACATCGTTGTAAACGGCCATTCTTGGATAAAACTGAGCAATTACATATAATTTATTTCCGTCTTTCTCAAACAATTCATAACCAGAACGTCCGCCGCCTTCTTTTCTGTAATTATTAACGTTATACCACCATTTTATGGCAAGTGAAATTTTCTCGCCCGGTTTTAACGGAGTTACCAAATTAATACGCATCATGGTTTCGTTGATGGTATATGACATTGGATTTCCTTTTGCGTCTTTTACCTGTTCAATATTAAAACCACGCTCTAAATCTTTCTTTAAATATTTGCTTGAAAATCCATCAAGTGGAAAGACCTGATTGATTTTTTCACTTTCGGCTAATGAATTCTGAGTCTTTGCTTTAGCCTGATTTTGGTCTAACTGAATCCACAAATATTCTAAACTATCCGGTGAATTGTTTGAATAAGTGATAACTTCAGAACCCGTTATTTTTGAATTTTTATCATCTAATTCGATGTCAATTTTATAATCTGCCTGTTGCTGATAATATGCCGGTCCCGGAGCTCCAGATGCTGTACGAAACATATTAGGTGTTGCCAGCAAATCATACATTTGGCTAAATTTGTTTGTATCGTACTTCCCTTGTTGTTTTGGGACAACTGTTTTCTCCTGAGCGATTAAGATTGCAGGAAAAATCAATAATAATGAAAGTTTTTTCATAAATTTTTAATAGTAATTTTGTCAGGCTGTGAAAATAATAATTAAATCAACAATCTTATGTATTCTTTAATACTTTAACACTTCTTTCCTTGAAGATTCTGTAAAAAGAACACTCTTTTTAACACCAAATGCTGAAATATGTGTAATGTTTTGCTGTTCAGCATTCCAATCGACCAGAATCGTATTTGAGATTTCGATTGTTTTAAATTTTTCGATGTCTTTTATTCGGGAATAACAGACTAAAACATCATCTGATTCTACTTCTTTAGATAAAAAAGTAATGGGTTTTGACTGACCATTTATTTTTATAGTAAAATTTTCAGAGAGATATTTTTTCAATAAATCAATATCAGCCTGCGTTTCCTTGTCTGTGCCAACGAAAGTTTTTTGATGATACTTTTTTTCCATTCCATTATTCAAATCATCGATAAAAATTCTGGAAGTAATTTGAATCATTTTTTTCTCAGCGGCATAATTGACCTGAAAAATTCCCATATAAAATTTATGGAATGAAAAAGCTGAAAGCGATAAAAACAATATCCCTATTAAAGGATAAATTAATCTATTTTTCATTTTGCAGAAACATTCACTTTTTTGAATTCTTTGTTTTTAGTAATCAGAAAATCCATTAACTCAAATTTTTGGTCAGGATCAAGATGTCTTTTTGATTCCGGATCATTAGAGCAATACATCAAAAATAATTCTATTTCATCTTCTTTTAAGCCCAAAGTATTGGTAAAAAAGTCAGGTTTGAAATTTGCTCTTGAATATTCAATAAAAGCCATATCTGATATAACTTCTTCTTTTACCTCATCATTTTTAGAGAGAAGCTTTTTCACATCTTTAAAAATTCTAACAAAATCAGTTCCGTATTTAATCGTTTGATCAGAATACATTACTGTGTTTTTAGCGGTAGATTGCTTATCATCTTCAAACTGCATATCTACTATTTTTTGCGATCCGCCACCAAGTGCTTTCACTTTAAGATCTTTATGTACTAAAACCTCTTTTAATTCATTACTCACCAAATTAAGAGAGACTGAAAAAAGAACTTCTGCACAATCTTTCTCTGTTAAAACAATCTTTTTTGACTGAAATGCTAATCCTGTAAATAACAAAGTATCTTTTGGTCGTGCCATAATATCAAATAATCCGTTTGTACCTATAAAGGTTCTGACATTTGCATTGATATTCATTACATAACCGCTTTCGATCGCTAAAGTATTATTAACCGCCTGACCATGTAACGGCTTCCTTGAATTTTGCCCCAGTACAACCTGGCAAATTAAGCATACAACGAGTATTCCTAGTTTATTTTTCATTTTCGAGAATTGTTAAATATTTCCTTGCTAAATCTGTTATTAAAAACATACTCATTGTTTTGTTCTTAGTATCCAAAGATACAGCAAATTCAGCATCATCTACACAATATAATTGAAATCCTTTGATATCTGCCTGAGGAATTTTCAATCTTTCTGTATAATAATTCTCTTCAAAAAGGTATTCTATTTTTCTAAAAAGCATCTCCTTTTTTTCGACATTTACCTCTTTTTTAAGCATTGCGGTTCGTCCGGAAATTTTATTAAGTAACTTATCCACAGAGGTTGAAGTTGCAGTATATACTTTTCTTTCTGCTGGTGTATATTTTTTTTGACCGGACGGAATGATTCCTAAATTTTCGGCTGTAATATTTGCATTTTCATTTACAATTACTTCCTTCAATTCTACTTCTTTAGCAGTCATTTTGATCACAATAGAAGCTAGATTTAAATCTTCGACTGTAATGCGGCGTTTGACAGGATCCAGATTAACCGCTGAAAAAACCAAAACATCACCTTCTTTTGCGACGATAGAAAACATTCCGTTTATATCTGAAACAGTTGTAACCTGAGTGGTATTATTAATAATATTTACGCCTTCAACATTCGATGACTCCTCAAATACTTGTCCTGTAATTTCTTTATAAGCTGTTTTTTGTCCAAAACCAATCTGAACAATCAATAAAAAAAATATAATATGTAATAGGTTATTTATTCTCACTTGCGATTATTTCTTTATATTTTACAGCTAGTTCTCCTAACAAAAACTCTGTAGATGTTTTATTTTTCGAATTCAAAATCACTGTGAACTTATCATTTTCGACTGCATAATATTCAAATCCTTTTACATATTCTGCCGGAATTTTTAATCGGTCAATAAAATGTTCGAGAGTAAACATGCGCTCTAAAAGCTTCATGAAAAACTCTTTTTTCTCGACGGCAACTTCTTTTTTAAGCATTGCCGTACGTCCTGAGAAAAAATTCAATAAAGGATCTGCAGAGATTGAACCTCCAGCCATCGTACCTGCATTTGCACTTGCATTTAATGCCGTGGCGGTATGTAATTTTCTCTCGGCTTCTGTATACGTTTTTTGATCACCAGGAATAATCCCTAAAGAAACTGCATTGATGCCACTGTAATTTCTAACCACGACTTCCTGCAATTGATGCATAACCATATTAAGTTTTACAGTAAAATTAATGTCTGAAAAATTTTCAGGCGTTAGCAAAACTCTGTTTTCTTTGAATTGTATCGACGAAAAAATAAGCATTTCTCCGGGTTTCGCAGTGATAGAAAAAGCACCGGAAGCATCTGTTGTTGTCATAACTTCAGTTTGAGCATTGACAACATAAACACCTTCTAAATCAGAAGCACCGGAAATAATTCGTCCGTTTATAATAGTACTGTCCTGATTTTGAGACCAGCCAATTTGACTCAAAATAACAATCAAAAAACATAAAATTTTAGTAGTCAAAGTAGCAGAAAGTTAGATTTATTCTTAAAAGTGTAAAAATATCTTAATGCACTCCAAATATAGTATTAAGGACTTGGTAAAAATATGTTAATTAAAAGTCATTTGTTCCTTGCAAAAAAAGACTTTTTAATATCTTTAACCTAAACAATCTGAGTTATTTTTTATGAAAAGCATTATTATTGCCAGCACCTCTACACTTCACGAAGGCAGCTATTTAGAATATTTATTACCTACTTTACAATCGCATTTTAAAAACTGCAAAAGTATTTTATTTATTCCGTTTGCAAGACCAAGCGGTATTTCGCACGATGATTACACAAAGAAAGTTGCACAGGCATTTGCCTCAATAAACATTTCTGTAAAGGGAATTCATGAATTTGAGAGTGCAGAAAATGCCATAAAAAATGCCGAAGGAATATTTACCGGCGGAGGAAATACTTTTTTACTGGTTACTCAATTATACAAACACAACATCATGCAAGTTCTTGCAGAAACGGTAAAAAACGGAACTCCTTATTTAGGAACGAGTGCCGGCAGCAATATTTGCGGCTTATCAATGCAAACCACAAACGACATGCCTATTATTTATCCGCCAAGTTTTCAGACTTTAGGATTAATTCCTTTCAACTTAAATCCGCATTATTTAGATCCTGACACACAATCTAAACATATGGGAGAAACCAGAGAAACAAGAATTAAGGAATTTCACGCCTTTAATGCTATTCCGGTTTTAGGATTAAGAGAAGGAAGCTGGCTTGAAGTAAAAGGAGATAAAATCACGCTAAAAGGAAGCTTATCAGCTCGTTTATTTCTACAAAATGAAAATCCGGCAGAATTAGAAACAGAAAACGATTTAAGCAATCTAAAATAATTTTCCTTACCATTAAGATATTAAGTCTATTAAGAACTGAACTTAATTTTCTTAATATCTGAATGGTTCAAAAATATAAAGACAAAAAAAAATCCCCAAACAAATTGTTTGAGGATTTTGAAGAGCGAAAGACGAGGCTCGAACTCGCGACAACCAGCTTGGAAGGCTGGAGCTCTACCAACTGAGCTACTTTCGCATTAACAGGGTGCAAATATAAATAATTAAATCGTTTAAAAAAATAAAAACCAATAATTATTTTATTTTGATTAAAAAACCGAAACAATTAAGTTTCGGTTTCTTAGAGCGAAAGACGAGGCTCGAACTCGCGACAACCAGCTTGGAAGGCTGGAGCTCTACCAACTGAGCTACTTTCGCATTACCGTGGTGCAAATATAAAAAATAAGTTAAGTTCAAAACAAGCTTTTTCGCAAAAAAAATCAATTAAAATCAACAATAAATCATAACGTATTTAAAATTAAAAAGTTATAGAATCTATTATTTTTCAAAAATCATGAATATAATTAAGGAAATACTGTCAAAAGAGACTTATCGCGCTAAATAACCCGTTTCAAGAAAAGAAAAAAGTCTTGGCTAATGCCTATTTAAAGGATAAGATTAGAATCAATAGATTATTTGATCTTTTGCCAATGAAGAATTAATAGGAAATATTTCGTTATTCAAAAAAATCAATACTATATTTGCGGGGCAAAATCAAGATCGAATTTAAGAGATGGCAGTTTTAGAAACGCATCACATACATAATTTGAAAAAGCTTTAGTCAAACATTGCAAAACCTACTGCAATGCAAACAAAGTCGATTGATTTGCTTTAATGCCAGAAACGCAGCCATAGGCTTTTAAAAAACGGAACGCCAACCCCAAAGGTGAGTCCTTTTTAAATTAAGATATTGGCGAGCATTATTTAATGTCTAAAAAATTTAGAATGAAGAAACTTTACTTTTTGTTAGTAATATGCATTTGTATTGGCTGTAAAAAAGATACACCTAAACCTGTTCCAGTTACTATAAAAAAAACCGCTCCGGCAATTATACTTACTGACGAAAGAAAAGTAGAAATTGACACTGCTCTTATAAGTACTTTTAAAAGTGAAACCCTTAAACAATTTTATAACTCATCAGAAAATAAAACGGTTTGGGGAAATCTAAAAAAAAGAACGTACGTTTTATCCCAACTTTCGAATTCAGAAGAATTGGGTTTGAATCCTGAGGATTATAAAGCATCAAAACTTAAAAAATTCGAAGACAAGATCAGTTCTCTAAGCGATACTGATCTGGCTACTTATGATATTTTAATTACCTATAATTTCGAAAAATACCTAAATCATCTTTATAAAGGAAAATTAAACCCTAAAACATTATATAACAATTGGGATTTGGACGAAAAAACTTTTGACGTAAACAACATTCTTATCAAAGCTTTTAATAAAAACAAATTAGACAGCGTTGTTGCTAATATTCAGTCAAAAGCATACACTTATAAACAACTATTAAATGCTCTGAAGATTATTAATACTTTTCCGGAGGATGACATAAAAACTATTGAATCAGCAGCAAAAATTACTTTAAACGATACGAATACAGCATTAATAAACATAAAAAAAAGACTTATCTACTGGCAGGACATGCCTAAAAAAGATAGTCTTACGAAGATTTATGACCAAAAAACTTTTGAATCTGTAAAGAAATTTCAGGAGAGACACGGTTTAGCATCTGATGGCGTTATTGGAGTTGGAACTATTAGTGCGCTTAACTTTTCTAAACAAAAAAGGAAAGAACAAATTATCGCCAATTTAGAACGTTGGAGATGGTATACGAATGATCTGGCAGAAAACTATTTAATTATTAATATTCCTGATTACAGCCTGAATGTGGTAGAAAGCCAGGATACTACTTTAGTTCGAAATGTTGTTGTAGGAACCAGCAAAAGAAGGACACCTATTATTACATCGATGCTAAAAACAGTGGTTTTGAATCCTACATGGACTGTACCGCCAACAATCCTGAAAGAAGATGTTGTACCGGCAATGAAACGAAATCGAAATTACTTAGCCAATAAAAACATTACTATTTATGATACGGCAGGAAATGTTGTTGAACCTAATAACTGGAACGAGAACAAACCCGGGAATTATAGATATGTACAAAGTCCGGGATATAATAATGCGCTGGGATTAATGAAAATTCTGTTTCCAAATCATCATAGTGTTTATTTGCATGACACAAATCATCGTAATAATTTTGGAAGAAGCAACCGTTCTTTAAGCTCAGGTTGTGTTCGTGTTGAAAATCCTTTAGAATTGGCACAACATATTTTAGATGATTCTGAAAACTGGCCAAAAGACAGGATCGATACCATTATTGCTTCTAAGAAAACAACGAGCATTAAGATCACAAAAAAGTATGCTTTATATCAATGGTACTGGACAGCTTGGAGCAAAAAAAATCAGCTCATTTTCAGAGCTGATATTTATAATCTGGATTCGGATTTGTATGCTAAACTAAGAAATTAGTTTTTGCTCCATCTCGAAACTTCTTGATGGATGGTAAATATACAAACACGATTTGTTTTTTATTAGTTCAATTATTTCATCCGTCAATTCGATTGGAAGTGCTGGACAACCCTGACTTCTGCCTAATCTTTTATGATCTCTGATAAAAGATTCAGAAACATAATCAGCGCCATGCATTACAACTCCTCTTTGACGGGCATTACTGTTAATTCCGTTTTCTAAACCGTCTAAACGTAAAGAAGCTCCGTGTTTTCCCTGGTAAATCTCGCCTGTTGCATAAAAGCCTAAACTGCTTTTAAAAGATGAATTTGAATTCGAGAAAGCAGATGCAAATTCTTCTCCGGTATTTCTTCCGTGAGCTACTAAAGAGTTAAATAAAATAGTATTTGTTGATAAATCGATTACCCAAAGACGTTTCATGTTTGATGACAAACTAAAGTCAATTACAGTTAAAATGTCTTTTTGGATCACACCTTTTTCTTTCAATAAGTAAAACCCTTTTAAGGCTTCAGAAAAAGTTCTAAGCTCAGGCAAATTAAAATTGTTAGAATTTAATGTATGATAAATACTTTCAATTTTAGCTTCGACAGTCAAATTCTCAACTTTAGCGATCGTTTTTGTCGTGGCCTTTTTAATTTCGGGGGTGTTATTTGAATCTTTACCAAAAGATAATAGCAAAAACACCAAAAGTGGATAAATCTTGTAAATCATTGAATTTCTTTAGGTTAATAAAAAATTTGGGTATGGCAAAAGTATAAAATTTTATAGGCTGACAAAATAGAAGCCTGAAAATCAGGCTGTTTTTGTTGAAATTTTAACATTATTAACGCAAAAACCATCTTTATGTAAGATTTTTTCTTCTGCTAAAAAACCTAACGTTTAGGTCAATTTTCTTAAAAAAAATAAAAATTAATGGTAATTTTGAAACTTATTCTGTAACAAATAAAACTTAGAACTGTCTATTTTATTGTAACTTTTCGAAATTTCATGAAAAAAATAGCCTTTTTTACCTTTATTTTAATCTCTTTTTTGGGTTATAGCCAAAAAAAAGTTTTACAAGCTCAGCTTATCACAGAAAGTATTTCTATTGATGGAAAGCTAAATGAACCCGCATGGCAAAATGCGCCAATAGCATCAGATTTTGTCATGTATCAACCTGATAATGGAAAACCTATTCCGGAAAATCAAAAAACCGAAGTAAAAGTTTTATACAATAATGACGCAATATATATTGGCGTTATGATGTATGACAATGAGCCAAGTAAAATTCTAAAAGAAATTTCACAACGTGATAATTTTGGTACTGCTGATATTTTTGGGGTTTTTATCAATGGTTTTAATGATGGTCAGCAAAGTTTTGAGTTCTTTGTCTCTGCCGCTGATGTACAAGGTGATTGTATTATGACTGATGTCAACGGTGAAGATTATTCCTGGGACGCCGTCTGGATCAGTAAAGCCGCTATGACGGATAACGGCTGGATTGTAGAAATAAAAATTCCATATGCCGCTTTGAGATTCTCTGCCGAAGACAAACAAACCTGGGGAATTAATTTTTTCAGGGAAATAAAACGAGAAAGAAAAAAATATACCTGGAATTTAATCGACACTAAATTAGGGACATTTACACAACAAAACGGTCTGTTAGAAGGAATTGAAAACATCAAACCTCCTACCCGATTATTTTTGATGCCTTATGCTTCTTATTATCTAAATACTGCTGATCACCAAAAAACATATGCTACCTTAAAAGGCGGAATGGATATTAAATACGGAATCAACGATGCCTTCACGCTAGATGCTATTTTGATTCCTGATTTTGGACAAACAAAATATGATGACCAAATTTTGAATTTGGGTCCTTTTGAGCAGCAATTCAATGAAAACAGATCTTTTTTTACTGAGGGAACTGATTTATTCAACAAAGGAAATATGTTTTATTCGAGAAGAATTGGCGGACGACCTTCTACAGAACCTACTCTAAATGAGAATGAAGAAATACTTGAAGAAGTTCAGAATGTTAACCTCATTAATGCTTTAAAAATCTCGGGACGAACTAAAAAAGGTTTGGGCGTTGGGATCCTAAATGCTATTACTGAGAAAACTTTCACAACTATAAAAGATACTTTATCCGGCGAAACAAGACGTGAAATTGTTGAACCATTAACCAATTATAATGTATTGGTTTTAGATCAGCGTTTTCGTAAAAACTCTTCGGTAACACTTATTAATACAAATGTTACCAGAAATGGTGATTTTAGAGACGCAAATGTAACCGGACTTGCCTGGGATTTAAACACGAAGGCAAATACCTATAATTTATCCGGAAATGTAAAATACAGTATGATTAATGATACCGAAGACAAAAACGGGGTTTTCAGCACACTAAGTTTTGCAGAAACCAGCGGAAATTATCGTTATAGTGTGGGATCTGATTTTGTTTCGAAAGATTTTGATCCAAACGATTTGGGGATTAATTTTTATACCAATTATTACAACTTCTACGGAAACGGAAATTACAGAATCCTGAATCCAACCAAGCTTTTTAATAGTTTTAAGATTGACTATGATATGTATATCGAACTCAATAAAGAATCTGGAAAAGTCCAGGAAAACAAAATAAGCTCTGAAGTAAACATTACAACTATAAAAAACAATTATTACGGATTGGGAGTTGTCTTTTATCCCTTACAATCTAATGATTATTACGAGCCAAGAGCGGAAAACCGCTATGTTATTATTCCTCGAAAAATAGAAACCTGGGGAAGCATTTCTACTAATTACAATAAGAAATTCGCTTTAGATTTAAATCCTTCGATAATTTTTACAGATGAGGCAGGAAGAATGGCTTATGGCGTAGATATTGGTCCCAGATATCGTTTTAATGACAAACTTTTACTGACCTATACTTTTAGCTTTAATAGAAAAAATAACAACAAAGGTTATATTGACAGTATTGACGATGATGATAACGAAAATACTCCTGAGACTATCATTTTTGCAAATCGAAATGTAATCACGTATTCGAACACCTTAAGCGGAAAATATGCTTTGAACAGTGCGATGACTCTTAACCTGGCCGTTAGGCAATATTGGTCTTATGCAGAAAACAAAGAGGACCTTGAACTTATGCCTGACGGTACTTTGACGCCTTATCCACAGTATACAGAAAACAAAAATTCCAGTTTTTATTCCTGGAATACAGACTTGTCTTATTCGTGGTGGTTTGCTCCGGGAAGTCAGCTTTCTATTTTATATCGAAACAATGCTTCAAACTTTGAACGGATTATTGATAAGGATTTCAAACATAACGTAACCGCTTTACTTAATAATGACGCCTTAAAACATATCTTTTCTATAAGCGTAAAATATTTTATTGACTACAATGCTGTCAAAAATAAAGTTCGAAAAAGAGCTTAGTCTGAATTAATTTTAAAAAATATAGAATTCTTCAACAAGATTAATATTTTTTAATACGCTTCATTTTATTAAACATAATTGTAACAATTGCTTTCGTGCACATTTTATAAATGGTTTATCTTTGTAAAAAACAAAAATGATGAACAAAAAAGTAATACTTATGATTTTAGACGGTTGGGGAAAATCTCCTGACCCTAAAGTATCTGCAATAGACAATGCAAATGTTCCTTTTATAAACAGTCTTTACAAAAATTACCCAAGTGCCCAACTTAGAACCGACGGATTAAACGTGGGTTTACCGGAGGGTCAAATGGGAAATAGCGAAGTTGGTCACATGAACCTTGGTGCAGGAAGAATTGTATACCAGGATTTAGCCAAAATAAACTTAGCAGTAGCGCACCAGACACTTGCCAAAGAGCAGGTTCTTGTTGATGCGTTTACTTATGCGAAAGAAAACAACAAAAAAGTCCACTTTTTAGGATTAGTTTCTGATGGTGGAGTTCACTCTCATACTTCTCATTTACGTGGATTAATCGATGCTTCTCAAGAATATGGTTTAGAAAATGTCTTTATTCACGCCTTTACAGATGGTCGTGATGTTGACCCTAAATCCGGGGCAAAATACATTCACGATTTAGAAGATCACATTAAAGATACTCCTGTAAAAATCGCTTCGATCATTGGTCGTTATTATGCAATGGATCGTGACAAACGTTGGGAACGTGTAAAATTAGCCTATGATCTGGTTGTAAACGCAATTGGAACTCCATCTAAAAATGCTGTTGCAAGCGTTCTTGACAGTTATGCACACCATATTACAGATGAATTTATTGAGCCAATCGTAATGGTTGATGAAAATGAAAAACCTCTTGCAACAATTGTTGAAGGTGATGTAGTTATCTTCTTCAATTTTAGAACAGACAGAGGTCGTGAACTTACAGAAGCGCTATCACAACATGATTTTCACGAGCAAAACATGCACAAGCTAAACTTGTATTATGTAACGCTTACAAACTACGACGAAACATACCAAAACGTAAAAGTAGTTTACAATAAAGATAACATTACAGAAACTCTTGGTGAGGTTCTTGAAAAAGCAGGCAAAAAACAAATTCGTATTGCAGAAACTGAGAAATATCCGCACGTAACATTTTTCTTTTCCGGTGGTAGAGAAACTCCTTTTGAGGGTGAATCCCGTATTTTAAGAAATTCTCCTAAAGTAGCGACTTACGATTTACAGCCAGAAATGAGCGCTTTTGAACTTACAGCTGCTCTTGTTCCTGAATTGAACAAAAAAGAAGTAGATTTTGTTTGTCTAAACTTTGCAAACGGAGACATGGTTGGTCATACCGGAATCATGAGTGCGGCAATATTAGCTTGTGAAGCTGTTGATGCTTGTGTAAAACAAGTTATTGAAGCTGCTCTTGAAAATGATTACACAACGATTGTAATTGCCGATCACGGAAATTGCGAAACTATGATTAATCCTGACGGAAGCCCTAATACAGCACACACAACAAATCCAGTGCCGATTATTTTAGTAGACAAACAACTAAAAAATATTCAAGATGGTGTTTTAGGTGACATCGCCCCTACTATACTTGAATTAATGGGAGTTCAGCAGCCAAACGCAATGACTTGTCATTCGTTGTTGTAGAAATACATTAAAAAGTTTTTTAAACCATATAAGTGATATAAGTCATTATAAGCTTTACGCAGCTTTATAAAATGATTTTATATCACTTATATGGTTTTTAATTTTTTGAACTCAAACTGATTTATATTTACTTATATAACTTATATGGTTTAAAATACAAAATAGTGATACGTCCATTCGACACAATAGATTATAATCCCTATTAAACCTCCAACCAAAGTTCCGTTTATTCTAATGTATTGAAGATCTTTTCCTATTTCTAATTCTAATTTTTCTGAAACTTCTTTACCATCCCAACTTTTTACTGTTGAAGAGATTAGTTCTCCAATCACTTTTTTATTATTCAAAAGAATAGAAAGTAAATCGTTCTTGATAAAATTATTAATCTTGTCAATCATTACAGAATCTTCTTTGATTCCGTTTCCAAAAGTTTGAATTAAACCCGAAATACTTTTTTTAATAGACGATTGATCTCCTTTTTCCAAATCATTCGAAATCGATAATTTTATTTCATCCCAGATTCCGTTTATATAATCCTGAACTTCTTTTTTTCCTGCAAAACCCAAAATCATGTTATTGATCTTGATTCTCATTTCTTCAGAGTTTTTTACTTTATCCAGAAAATTATAAACATACTCGTCTATTTTGATTCTGATTTCACTTTGCGGTTTTTTAGCTTCGTCCAGAAATTCGGCTAAACCATTAAAAATTCCTTCCGAAATGCTTTTATCGGCTAAGCCAAAACTCAAAAACGGAGTGGATTCTTTAACTTTTTTTCTAATCAGATCTTTATTATTGCTCAGTTCTGTACTCATAAAATCCAGAATATTTGTTAGCAATTCGTCTTTTACATTTCCTTTTTGTAAAGGTTCTAAAGCTAATGCAACCCAATCTCCAAAATTAATTGCTTCCAGTTTTTCTTTGAACTGAACCTGAATAAATCGCTTTATATCTTCATCTTTTATGGTTTTTAAAATTCCAGGAATAATATTTACTGCAACAAGATTCGCAATTTTATTCGCATTTTCTTCTTGCGACAACCAATCTGAGGCTTTTGTAGCAAAGTTGAATTCTTCTAGCTTAATTTCTAATTTTTCACGATTCAGAAATTCTTCAGAAACAAAATTTCCCAGATTTTCACCAATCTCATTTTTTTTCGTCGGAATAATTGCCGTGTGCCAAATCGGGATTCCTAACGGATGTTTAAATAATGCAACAACCGCAAACCAATCGGCTATTCCGCCCACCATTGCTGCTTCACTAAAAGCCTGCAACATTGGAATTTTAAAATAAATAGCAATTATAAAAAGCAGTACGGCAAATCCTAATAGCGCCAAAGCACTATTTTTCATTTTCCGTAAAGCCTTTTTTTTGAGTATATTTTCCTGATCTATTGACGTTTCCATAATTTAAGTCGTTTTAACTCTTACTAATTTACGTTTTTTCTGTCAAATCGAAACGTTATTCATTGTCGTTTTGCCACGAATTTCACTAATTGACACAAATTATATTTGAATGTTGATTTCCCGAATACTGGGTATTTAATTTTAAGTCGCTACTATTTTAAAGAAAATTCGTGAATTCGTTGCGAAAAAAAATAATTGACGGCAAAAAAAATTAGACAAAAAATAATATTTAAAATCGTACTTTTGCGAACTGAAAATCCGAAATTATGATTATTGTAAAATCACGTGAAGAAATAGAATTAATGCGCGAAAGTGCTTTGATCGTATCTAAAACATTAGGAATGATTGCTTCTGAAATTAAAGAAGGAGTTACCACATTATATTTAGACAAATTAGCCGAAGAATTTATCCGTGATCACGGTGCTGTACCAAGCTTTTTAGGATTATATGATTTTCCGAATTCGCTTTGTATGAGTCCAAATTCACAAGTTGTACACGGAATACCTAATAACACACCTCTAAAAAGTGGTGACGTTATCTCTGTAGATTGTGGTGCATTCAAAAATGGATATCACGGTGATCACGCCTATAGTTTTGAAATTGGAGAAGTTGCTCCTGAAGTTAAAAAACTTTTGCAGGTAACTAAAGAATCTCTATACGTAGGAATCAGAGAATTTAAAGCAGGAAATCGCGTGGAAGATGTTGGAAACGCGATTCAAAAATATACTGAATCTCACGGTTACGGAGTTGTTCGCGAATTGGTTGGTCACGGTTTAGGGCAAAAAATGCACGAAGAACCAGAAATGCCAAACTACGGAAAACGTGGTCGCGGAAAACTTTTTGTTGAAGGAATGGTTGTTGCCATTGAACCTATGATTAATATGGGAACAAAAAACATCAAACAACATAAAGACGGCTGGACAATTACAACTGCTGACGGAAAACCAAGTGCACATTTTGAACACGATGTAGCACTAATTGACGGAAAACCAGAATTATTATCGACTTTTCAGTACATCTATAAAGCTTTGGGAATCGAAAGCAAAGAAGAAGACGAATTCAGAAAAGTGCCGTTAACTCTATAATTAAAATTCAACCCCGAATAAAACCCTGTGAAAAAATTATTCAAATTAGTACTTAATACAATACCGCGTCCATTATTAATTCGTTTGAGTTATGTAGCTCGACCAATTTTGGCATTTTCATTAAAAGGAGATAAATTTACTGATCCGATTGATGGGAAAAGCTTCAAATCGTTTTTACCATACGGATATGGCAAACAACGTAATAATGTGCTTTCGCCAAGTACACTTTCTTTAGAGAGACACCGTTTACTTTGGTTGTATTTAAACGATCAGACTGATTTTTTTACAGCACCAAAAAAGGTACTTCACTTTGCTCCGGAACAAGCTTTTTATAAATTATTCCGCAAGCAAAAAAACCTTGATTACACTACAACTGACTTATTTTCGCCTTTGGCAGATGTAAAAGCAGATATTTGTAATTTGCCTTTTAAGGACAATGAATACGATGTTATTTTATGCAATCACGTTCTGGAACACATTCCGGATGATACAAAAGCAATGCAGGAATTATTCCGCGTTTTAAAACCAGGCGGAATGGCGATTCTACAAATTCCACAAGACTTATCGAGAGCTGTAACTTTTGCTGACGATACTATTACGGATCAAAAAGAACGTGCAAAAATATTTGGACAATACGATCACGTTCGTATTTATGGCCGTGATTATTTTGACAAATTAAGAAGCATTGGCTTTATCGTAATCGAAGAAGATTATACGAATAAAATTACACCAGAATTGGTAGAGAAATATTGTTTGGCAAAAGGAGAAATTATTCCGCTTTGCTTCAAACCAGAAAACTAGATCATTCGGATTTTTTCACCATATAAGTGATATAAGTTCATTTAAAAAAGTTTTCAGAATAGCAGTATTTTGAAAACTTTTTTCAGTTTAGACCACTTCCCAAATTACAACCCAACCTAACCGCCTTATCTTGGATCTTTCAAATTCATTTCAATTTTGCTTTGATATCAGTTTTGAAAAAAATCTGAATCATTATATTCCAACTGCATATATCGTTGAGAATACTGATGACATTAAATATTTAAATAAAAAAGCAACCAAAGATGTACTTGAAAGCTTTTTTATTGTTTTTGACAATTTAGATGCAGAAACAAAGAAAATATTGACCATTTGCGAATCGCTAAAACCAGACTTTATTTTCAAAAAATTTAGTACAAAAATCAAATCGGCAAAAACCATTGCTGATTTGCAAAAAGATTCTAAAATTGAGTTTGCAATTCGTCAGCATTTACAACTAAATTTAAGTTCCTTTTATAGTCTTATTGTTCAAAAACAATTTCCGTTATCTATTAATATGGGAGTTGAAAAGGATTTTTATCGTTCGAGAGTCAATATCGATCCGCTATATTTTGAACCTCAGATTGAGTTTAATAAACATACTGAAGGAATTACATATACGCTTTCGCTAAAAGAAAACGAAACTACATTTTTACCCATGAACAGCAGCATTGAGACACTGCTGGACGAACCAAGCTGGTTGATTATCGATAAAAAACTTGGGCAGTTAAAGGATCTTAATTCTAAAAAACTTTCTCCTTTTTTAAAGAAAAAATCAATCGAAATACCTTCAAAGTTAGTTGATACTTATTTTAAAAATTTCATTCCTGAAATAGCAAAAAAAATAGATATTGAAGCTACTGGTTTTGAAATTGAGCATCGTGATCAAATTATTTCAAGCACGATTCAGCCTGTTTTTGATTTCTTTAAAAACTGTTATTACCTCAACCTTTATTTTGATTATAACGGTTATTCATTTGACAGCAGCAAAACTAAAAAAACACATTCGTTTGTTGATTTTAGTATTGCTAACGAACCTAAAATCATTCAGTTTAAACGCAGTTCTGCCGAAACTTTATATACAGACAAATTACTTGAAATTGGTTTACTAAAAATCAAAAACGAGTTATTCGGATTAAATACTGATGCCGAAAATCCTGATCCTTACATCAATATTCAATTTGTTATTGACCGTAAAGAAGAACTGGAAAGTTTAGGATTTACGATCCAAAATCTAAAACTGGAAAGCAAAGAAATCATTACAGAAAACTACACTATTGCGGCTTCAAAAGAAGAAACAAAAGAAGATTGGTTTGATATTAAAATAATCATTACAATTGGTAGCTACACTGTAAATTTCAGCGAAATTATTCCAAATATAAAAAGCAAGGAAAGACTCTTTTTATTGCCTGACGGAAACTATTTTCTGATTCCTTTAGAATGGCTGAGTAAATATGGTTCACTGGCAAAATTGGCAAAAACAGAGAATGGAAATCTTCTTTTGCGTAAAAGTAATTTTGCTGCTCTGGATGCAATTCCGGAAATCAAAGACGATATCATTCAAAAAGCCGAATATACATCTTCAGATTTATTAAAGGCTTCATTAAGACCTTATCAGATCGATGGTGTAAAATGGCTTTTAGGTCATTTTAATTCCAATCTGGGAGCTTGTCTGGCTGACGATATGGGACTTGGTAAAACATTACAAACCCTGGCCGTTCTGGTTGCAGTTCAGGAACAATTGGGTTTTACAACTAAAACCACGAATTTTGATTTGTTTCAAAATGAAACGACTATCGAAAGACAACCTTTAAAAGCCCTGATTGTTTTACCTTCGTCATTGGTTTTTAACTGGTATAATGAAGCTGCGAAATTTACACCGCATTTTTCGAAAATGCAGTATGTGGGTAATGACAGAAAATTATTAGCAAGCAGATTAGAATCAACTGATTTAATTTTTACAAGCTACAGCATTGTTCATCGTGATATTGCGATTTTAGAAAAATATAATTTCCACTATTTAATTTTAGATGAAAGTCAATACATCAAAAATAAAAACTCTAAGATCTTTAAAGCTATTACTAAAATAAATACGCATCATAAAATGGCGCTAAGCGGTACGCCTATAGAAAATTCATTAGACGATTTATGGTCGCAAATGCAATTTATAAATCCTGATATTTTGGGAAGCTATGATTTTTTTGCTCAGAATTTTAAAATCCCAATTGAGAAAAAACAAGACGAGAATAGTTTGTCTGAATTAAAAAACCTTATCCAGCCTTATATTTTAAGACGAACAAAAGAGCAGGTTTTAAAAGATTTACCAGAGTTAACAGAGCAGATTTATTATTGTGATATGGATCCTGAACAGGAAAAATTATACGAAAAAGAAAAATCTAAGGCGCGTAATTTTTTATTAAAAACTGACGGATCAAGTCCGGACAAAATTAGCATTATCAACACATTGATGAAGTTAAGACAATTGAGCAATCACCCCAAAATGATCGATCAGGAATCTGAAATTGATTCCGGAAAATATAACGCTGTAACTAATTATCTAGAAACTTTAGTAAAAGAGAAACAAAAAGCGATCATATTTAGTTCGTTTGTTACTAATTTGAATTTTTATACAGATTGGTGCAAGGAAAACAAAATATCTTATTGCGAAATTACCGGTGAAACTCCGTCGAGCAAAAGAGAACAACAGGTAAAACTATTTCAGGAAAAAGCAGAACCTTTGTTATTTTTTATTTCGCTTAAAGCGGGCGGTGTTGGTTTGAATATTACCAAAGCCTCTTATGTTTTGTTTTTGGATCCGTGGTGGAATCCTTTTGCTGAAAAACAAGGAGTTGGAAGGGCACATCGAATTGGACAATTAAATAAAGTAAACGTGATCAGGTTTATTTCGAAAAATACGGTAGAAGAAAAAATAATCAAATTGCAGGAAAACAAAAAATTATTATCTGATTCGCTTTTAGAAGAAAGCTATATTAATGATGAAATAGAAGTTAATTTAGATTACATTTTAAGTTCTTAGCAGTTGTTTTTAAAACCAATAAAACGGCATCCTGTTACGTTATATAAAATTGTTATATTTACAAATCTTACACATAATATGATGCTAAAATTTTTGTTTCAAAATCTACTGTTGTTTTTCATTTGTATTTCGGCGACTGCTCAGGAAGTTCAAAATGAGATTGATCCTCCTTATAATATCAAAACCGTTTCGTTTGTTCAAAACGGCAGTAACGTAGTTCCTATATTTGAATTGGGCGATACTTTTACATTTCAGTTTGATGATTTATTTGGTAATGAAGCCAATTACTATTTTGAAGTCATTCATTGTGATTACAATTGGAAACCAACAGACATCCCTAAAACAGATTACATTAGTGGATTTGATAATCAAAGAATTACAGATTATGTTAATTCTTTTAATACGCTTCAGGTATTTTCGCATTACAGATTATCTTTTCCAAATCAGTTTACAACACAATTGCGAATTTCAGGAAATTACATGCTTAGAATCCTGAATGAAGATAAAGATATAGTTTTCTCAAGAAAGTTCATTTTATATGAAAATCATTCTACAGTTACAGCTCAGGTAAAGCGAAGCCGTGATGTTACTAATATTGACTATAAGCAAAACCTGGATTTTGCAGTATTATCTAACGATATTGTTTTTCAGACTCCATTACAAAATGTGAAAATCCTATTATTGCAGAATGGTAATTTTAATACGGGTATTAAAAACATTCCTCCACAATATACAATAGGAAATCAATTGGTATATAAATACAATAAAGAAACCCAGTTCTGGGGCGGAAATGAATTTTTATACTTTGAAAATAAAGACATTCGCGCCGCAAACAACAATGTAGGACGAGTTGGTGCAAACAACGACATTTACAATGGTTATCTTTATACAAATCAAGCCAGGGGCAATCAAATTTATACCGTTTATCAGGATGTAAACGGAAATTTTGTTGTAAAAAACATAAACGCTTCCAATAATGAAATAGAAGCAGATTATGCCTGGATTTATTTTAGTCTTTCGGCACCTACTTTCAGATCATCATCCAAAGACATTTATATTACAGGAATGTTCAATAATTACAGTTTATCGCCAGAATATAAAATGGATTATAATACGGATAAAGGAATTTATGAAAAAGCAGTCATGATTAAGCAGGGTTTTACTAATTTTCAATATACGATTGCCGATAAAAAAGGTGCTATAGATTATGAAAATGCTATTGACGGAAACTTTTATCAAACTGAAAATGAGTATACCATCTTAGTTTATTACAAAGAAAGTACAGATCGTTACCAAAGAGTTATAGGAAAAGGAAATGCGAACTCAATAAACATCATAAATTAAAACATTGTTAAGGTTTTAGATTGGAAGATTTTTTTTTGTAGATTTGCAACTATAACGCACACATATATACTACTTTAGTATGGTTTCTCAGATAACACGAGGCATAAAAATATCTGTTTTGACTAGTTTTGAAGGTACTTACTTCAAGAACTACAAGATTCATTTTGCTTTTAGTTATGTGGTTACAATCGAAAATCACAGCAAAGATTCAGTTCAGTTAACCTCTCGCCACTGGGAGATATTTGACTCTTTAAATGACTTGGAAATTGTTGACGGAGAAGGTGTTATTGGAAAAAAACCAGTTCTAAAACCTGGAGAAAATCACACTTATAGTTCCGGCTGTTTATTATCATCTCCTTATGGAGCGATGAAAGGTCATTTTAATATGATCAATTTTACTACTACAAAAACATTTAAGGTAATTGTTCCTACTTTTAGAATGTGTGCTCCTTTTGCCTTAAACTAAATACTGGCTTAAAAACTACATTTTTTATAGTTATCTTAATCATAATTTTATCAAATTATTAATTTATCCTTTGTACTTTTGTGCCACGTTAGATTATTCGTAACAAATCAAATCATCTAACCCTTAAATTGTCTAATTATCTAATTTTAAATACAATGCTAAAAGGATTCTTTCATGTACCAAAAGCGGTAAACGAGCCTGTAAAAAGCTACGCACCTAACTCACCAGAAAAAGCAGCTGTTCAGGCAGCCTACACAACATTGTGGAATTCTAAAATTGACGTTCCGTTATATATCGGAAGCGAAGAAATCAGAACTGGAAATACAAGAACAATATCTGCTCCTCACGATCACAAACACATTGTAGGAACTTATCACTTAGCGGAAAAACAACATATTGAAAAAGCAATTGCCAATGCACTTGAATCAAGAACAGCATGGGCAAATATGGCATGGGAACAACGTGCTGCTATTTTCTTAAAAGCTGCTGAACTTATTGCAGGACCATACAGAGCTCGTATCAACGCAGCAACTATGATTGGTCAATCTAAAAATATTCATCAGGCAGAAATTGATGCTTCTTGCGAATTGATCGACTTTTTACGTTACAACGTAGAATTTATGACTCAAATTTACGGAGATCAGCCAAAATCTGATTCTACTACATGGAATCGTCTAGAATACAGACCTCTTGAAGGTTTTATTTATGCAATTACTCCTTTTAACTTTACTGCTATTGCTGCAAATCTTCCTGCAAGTGCTGCAATGATGGGTAACGTTGTGGTTTGGAAACCAAGTGATAGCCAGGTTTTCTCTGCAAAAATCATCATCGATGTTTTCAAAGAAGCTGGTGTTCCTGATGGTGTTATCAATGTTGTTTTTGGAGATGCATTAATGATTACTGATACTGTTTTAGCAAGCCGTGATTTTGCCGGAGTTCACTTTACAGGATCAACTCACGTATTTAAAGATATCTGGGCTAAAATTGGTTCAAACATTCACCTTTATAAAACATACCCAAGAATCGTTGGAGAAACTGGTGGTAAAGATTTTATCATTGCACATCCAAGCGCTAACGTAAAACAAGTTGCTACAGGAATTACTCGTGGAGCATTTGAATTTCAAGGACAAAAATGTTCAGCTGCTTCAAGAGCTTATGTTCCTCAAAGTTTATGGCCAGCTGTAAAAGAACAATTAATTGCTGATGTAAAATCGATGAAAATGGGTTCTCCGGAAGATTTTGGAAACTTTATTACAGCAGTTATTCACGAAGGTTCTTTTGATAAATTAGCTGGTTTTATAGATCAGGCTAAAAAAGATGCTGATGCTGAAATCATTGCTGGTGGAAATTATGATAAATCTGTAGGTTACTTTATTGAGCCAACAATTATTGTAACTACAAATCCAAAATATACTACAATGGAAACTGAGTTATTTGGACCAGTAATAACTATATATGTTTTCGAAGATGCAAAATGGGAAGAAACTTTAGAATTAGTTGATACTACTTCTGAGTATGCTTTGACAGGAGCTGTATTTAGCCAGGATCGTTATGCTATTGAAGTTGCAACTACGAAATTGCAAAATGCTGCTGGTAACTTCTATATCAACGACAAACCAACAGGAGCTGTTGTAGGAATGCAGCCTTTTGGTGGAGCAAGAGCTTCAGGAACTAACGATAAAGCAGGTTCTGCATTGAACTTATTACGTTGGGCTTCTCCCAGAACTATCAAAGAAACTTTTGTAACTCCAGAAGATTACAGATACCCTTTCTTAGGATAGTAATTTGTTCAAGTTTAAAAACATTTCAAGTTTCAAGTTAGAAACTTGGTCTATAAAAAGCCGAATCTTTTAATTAAGATTCGGCTTTTGCTTTTTATTTCTATTAGATAAAGACCAAACATTCCCTACTTTCATATCTGGTCTCTCAACAAAAACTGTCTATCACCTACACTTTGACAGTATTTGCCAATATCTTTTTATATTCCTTTTTAGAAAATTGATTACAAAATTTTCTAATTGCGATTAAATCGTAAAAAACAAACAACTCATTTGCAACGTTTTAATAAATAATCCTATTTATTATCTTAATTTATTTCAATAAATATGGTTTTAAAAAGCAAATATTATTTTGTAATACTTTTCTTATTATACTAGTTATCAACATGATACATTCTTAAAAACCCTATTCTATTACTTAAAAAACTTATTGCAATAAAGTAAAAATATTGTGCACCTTAAATTTGCATTAGATTTAATTGCGTGCTGAAATCAAAAAAGTATCATCAAAAATATACTGAAGAGAAGCACTTTTAAATTAAAAAAAAAAAACAGTAAAACATCAGTAAAAAATAAAAAAACAATGAAAAATTTACAAAACACACCTGCAATAATTGTGCAATCAAAAAGTATTGGTCATGTAATTGATTTTAAATGGAATAAAAAAAAGATTGAACAATTTTTAGATCCATTAGAAGGAAATGAGGAACTGGAAAATGAATTATTAAAAATTAATCATAAAGCTGCTGTTGGACTTACAGCCGCATTACTGGAATGGATTTACTGGCGCTATTCAGGATATACAAAAAACAGTACTGATATTCAAAAAAGAATTGAGGCTTTATGGTCTTCTATTGATAATATGAAAAATAGTAAGCCATTAGTTTTTGATACCAATTTTGACATATCAGCATCCGGTCATGTAGACGGACCATTATGGATTGCTCTAATGAATGTAAGGATGATTGATGTTATGTATAGAAAAGGATCTTACGCTCTTCAAAATGAGTTAATTGGACTTGTATTACTAGCACGACATATTACACCAAGAAAAAAAGTTTTTGATAAATGGTTTACCAAAACAATAGCAGTATTAAAAGAAGATTATCCTTGTCAATACAGCGCTGATATTATCGAAAATGAAGATGCTGTTTACGATTCATCACAAGAGCCAACTATTTGTCGTAACTTTTTCTTTGATCCTGAATTTCAATATTCTACTGAAGCATCAGAAAAAGCCATACACGAACTGATAGATAATTTAGATTCTAAAACAAATCCATTTTTGTGTTTCACAAAAAAAGCATCATAATCTATTGATTTGAAATCAAATAACCCGACAATAATTCATAAAGCAATTATTATCGGGTTATTTTATATTGAAGAAAGATTAGACTGTAAACTTCAAAGGCAAATGCACTACTTTTTTGGTTTCAAAAAATTCATCTTCAAAAATTGTAGACAAATCATATAAAGTTGCTTTTGGAAAATCCTTTAATTCTTCGGATAAATCGCCACCTTTAAGGTATAGAATTCCGTTTTTCAAAGTATGCTTATGTTGCTTCTTGATTTTATTTTTAATCCAGGAAACAAAGTCCGGCATATTTGTAACCGCGCGACTCACGATAAAATCAAAATCGCCTTTTACATTTTCGGCACGCAATTGTTCTGCTTTTACGTTCTTTAATTCTAATGCATCAACAACGCCCTGAACTACTTTTATTTTTTTAGCGATAACATCAATCAAATAAAAACGCGTTTCAGGAAAAAGAATCGCCAAAGGTATTCCAGGAAATCCACCGCCGGTTCCAACATCAAGAACAAACGTTCCGGGTTCAAATTTCATAATTTTTGCAATTCCTAACGAATGCAAGACATGTTTTGTATATAAGGCATCAATGTCTTTACGCGAAATAACATTGATTTTTTCATTCCAATCGTGGTATAAAAAGTCTAATTTTTGAAATTGTTCGATTTGAATATCAGTCAAATCAGGAAAATATTTCAATATCTCATCCATTGCTCTAATTTTTTAACAAAAGTACTACTTTACAGTTGAAATATTTAACTCAATTTTGCAAATTGAAAATTTATAATAATTACCTTTGAAAACTATTTAAATCAATTATGAATAACACTGCGCCTACATTTGCTAAGCAAGACAATCTGAAGTTCTTCAGAACACTTAACTCACGAGTAAACAATTACTTCAAGGAGAACAACATTCAGAAAACGGGAAACTGGAAGCTGCACTTAAAAGCTGTTATTCTTTTCGCCGTTTTCCTGACACCTTACTTTTTAATCCTAACTCTTAACATGCCATTTTGGGCACAATTGTTATTAAACATTCTTATGGGAGTTGGAATGGCAGGAATTGGAATGAATGTGATGCACGACGGAAACCACGGATCATACTCTTCTAAATCATGGATTAACAAAATCATGGGCGGAAGTATTTATGTTCTGGCCGGGAACGTTCACAACTGGCAAGTACAACACAATGTACTTCACCACACTTATACAAATATTCACGGTCATGATGAAGATCTTGACGCCGGAAGAATTATTCGTTTTACACAAAATGCCGAATGGCAACGTTTTCATAAATTTCAACATTATTATTCTTTTTTCTTATACGGACTATTGACTTTTAATTGGGCTTTAACAACCGATTTCAAGCAAATGAAAAACTACCTAAAAAGAAAATTATCATACGGAACACCTCAAAGTCCTGCCAAATTATGGACTGTTTTAGTGATCACAAAAATAATTTACGTTTTAATCTGGATGGTTTTACCAATGCTTCTTGGTGTAACATGGTGGAAAGTTATTGTTGGATTCTTCGTAATGCATTATGTAGCCGGATTAATTTTAAGTATTGTTTTTCAATTGGCACACGTAGTAGAGGAAACTTCGAACCCGGTACCTAATGAAGATGGCGAAATGGAAAACACGTGGGCAATTCACCAATTGTACACAACTGCTAATTTTGCTCCAAAAAACAAAATAGTAAACTGGTTTACAGGAGGATTAAACCACCAAATCGAACACCATATTTTCCCGAATATCAGTCATATTCACTACGGAAAAATTGCCGAAATTGTAAAACAAACTGCAATCGAATGCAACTTGCCTTAT
Organism: Flavobacterium sp. Leaf82; assembly: GCF_001422725.1. GTDB lineage: Bacteria > Bacteroidota > Bacteroidia > Flavobacteriales > Flavobacteriaceae > Flavobacterium. Next base: position 213,929 of record NZ_LMMA01000006.1, read on the forward strand.
CATGAATTCAGAACGATGAGAGGAGCTGTTGTCGCACATTACAAGCATTTAAGAGATCTTGGAATGAAACCTGAACTAGCATAAAACTAAAAAAATCTATTAATAATTAACCTTCCTTAATTAAAGTTGAAATTAAGGACATTCAAAAATTTTATAATGAATCATATTCTTTCAGACAGAATCAACAACTTAGCAACATCACAAACCTTAGCAATGGCTGCTTTAGCGCGTGAATTAAAAGCACAAGGAAAAGACATTATCAGTTTAAGTTTAGGCGAACCGGATTTTAATACTCCTGACTTCATCAAAGAAGCGGTAAAAAAAGCAGTCGACGAAAATTACAGTACATATTCTCCGGTAGAAGGTTATTTAGAATTAAGAGAAGCAATTTGCAGAAAATTCAAAAGAGACAATAATTTAGAATACAAACCAACTCAAATTGTAGTTTCTACAGGAGCAAAACAATCTTTATACAACATTGCGCAAGTAATGTTAAACGATGGTGACGAGGTTATTTTACCAGCACCTTACTGGGTTTCTTATTTCGAAATTGTAAAACTTTCAGGAGGAGTTCCTGTTGAAGTTCCAACATCTGTAGATACTGATTTTAAAATTACACCAGAACAATTAGAAGCTGCGATCACACCAAAAACAAAAATGATGTGGTTTTCTTCACCTTGTAATCCATCTGGATCTGTTTACAGCAGAGAAGAGTTAACAGCTCTTGCAAAAGTTTTAGAAAAACACCCAAATATATATGTAGTTGCTGACGAAATTTATGAGCACATCAATTTCTCAGGAACTTTCTGCAGCATCGGTTCAATCCCGGGAATGTTAGAAAGAACAATTACTGTAAACGGAGTTGCAAAAGCATTTGCAATGACAGGATACAGAATTGGTTACATTGGAGCTCCTGAATTTATCGCAAAAGCGTGTACAAAAATTCAGGGACAAGTAACTTCAGGAGCAAACTCTGTGGCGCAACGTGCTACAATTACTGCTGTAGATGCTGATCCAAGTGTATTAAACCACATGGTTCAGGCTTTCCACACTCGTAGAGATTTAGTGGTTGGATTGCTTAAAGAAATTCCAGGAGTAAAAATCAACGTTCCGGAAGGAGCATTTTACGTATTCCCTGACGTTTCTTCTTTCTTTGGAAAAACATTGAGAGGAACAGAAATTAAAGATGCTAATGATGTTTCAATGTACCTTTTGGCCGAGGCAAATGTAGCAACGGTAACGGGAGACGCTTTTGGAAATCCAAGTTGTATCCGTTTCTCTTACGCAACAAGCGACGATATCTTAAAAGAAGCATTACGCAGAATCAAAGAAGCTTTGGCTGCATAACAACATAAACAATTTTACTAAAACGGCTTAAGGTTTAAAGTTTCATCACTTTATACTTTGAGCTGTTTTTTTTTATGACGATATTTTGGGCGTGAGCCTGTCCCGATAGCTATCGGGAGGCTATTCGCTGCAAGTCCTCGCACTTCCTTCGTCAGGCTGTGGGCTTTCCACTTCTATCCCTCACGCAAACCAACATAAAGTAATTAGTGAAAATTTGTGCAATTCGTGGCAAACAATCCTTATTCTTTCAAAATTCCCATTCTACAATCTTATAAATCACTAGTAAAATTCTGTAAAACAAAACCCTTAGTAAAATCCCACCTTTGTATTATACATTAATTAAAAAACTATAATTATGATACATACAGATGAAACCACAGAAAAAGCAGTTAGTACATTAGAAGGATTAATCGCAATCCTGGAAGACGGAAAACTAGGATATACAAATGCCGCTGAACATGTAAGCAGCCCGGCTATTAAAACTGACTTTTTAGATTATGCCCGTGAGCGTGCATTATTCATTGTAGAAATACAAGACGAAATCAACAAATTAGGAAAATCAACAGATACTGCCGGAGGCGGACCATTAGGAGCCTTGCACCGTGTATGGATCGACATCAAATCATCTTTTACAAGCGGAGATACAGAAGCTATCATTAATGCTTGTATTACAGGTGAAGAAGCTGCGATCGAAAAATATAAAATGGCTTTAGAACACAACCATCTTGATGGAAGTCAAATTGCAATTGTTTCGAAACAATTAAACAGTATCGAAAACACTTTGACTAAAATTAAAGCGAAAAAATTGTCTTAATAATTGACACTATTTTTTGAGAAGGAGAACTATCCGGTTATTTAAACTGGGTAGTTTTTTTGTTTTAATAACATTTACATCCCGAAAATATTAAAATTCGCCACTGTAAATTTTACCGAATTTCCACCTCTGATGATACAGAAATCAACAACCTTACATATCATCATTCCATATAACCTAACTATTTCAAAAAAAGTCACTTCAGCATTAGTAATCTCGAATTATTTATAAGAACTTTGCAAACTTTTTTCCGTGAATATCACAGAAGCTTAAAGTTTTAGAAATGAAGAAGAAGATAGAAATATTAGCTCCTGCTAAAGATTTAATTGGAGGAATGGCAGCCATAAATAGTGGCGCCGATGCTGTATATATTGGTGCGCCGCAATTTGGGGCACGTTCAAATGCCAATAATTCCATTGAAGATGTTGCAGCTTTGGTACAATATGCGCACTTATTTAATGCTCAGGTTTTTGTGGTTATGAATACCATTTTGTACGACAACGAACTGGAAACTTGCCGTTCGATGATCTGGGAATTATATGATATTGGTGTTGATGCCCTGATTATTCAGGATATGGCAATTATGGAAATGGACTTACCTCCTATCGTACTTCACGCCAGCACACAAGCCAATAATCGTGATGCCGATAAAATAAAATTCCTGAAAGATGCCGGAATTAAACGTGTGGTTTTAGCCCGCGAATTGAATTTACACCAAATTAAAACGATTTACGACGAAGCTGATGTTGAGTTAGAATTTTTCGTAACTGGTGCATTATGTGTGTCTTTTAGTGGAAACTGTTATATGAGTGTAGCAAACGGAGAACGTAGTGCCAATCGTGGTTCTTGCGCACAAAACTGTCGTTTACCGTATAACTTAATCGACGGGAACGGAGAAACTTTAATCAAAAACAGTCACTTACTTTCAATAAAAGATTTAGACATTTCAGAGCAAATCCCTAATTTGATCGAAGCCGGAATCGTTTCTTTTAAAATCGAAGGACGATTGAAAGATGTAGTTTACGTAAAAAATAACGTATCTTATTTACGTCAAAAACTGGATAGTTATCTGGAAGGCGCAGGAAGCGATAAATATATGAAAGCTTCTTCCGGAACTTGTACATATACTTTTGATTCGTCTTTAAACAGAACTTTCAACCGTGGTTATACAGATTATTTCGTAAACGAAAGACACAGTTCTATTGGTTCTTGGGAAAGCCCAAAATCAAAAGGCCAATATATTGGTAAGTTAATCCGAACTGTTGGAAACGCTTACGAAATCGAAAACGGCGAATTATTAAACAACGGTGACGGACTTTGTTTCATCAACGAAAACAACGAAGCTGACGGAATCTATGTTAATAAAGCCGAAAACGGAAAAATATATCCAAATGTTTTAAAAGAAGTAAAAGACGGAACTTTCATCTATAGAAATAATGACGCCGCTTTTATTAAAATTGTAGAAAGAGAAGATAGCGCCGTTCGTAAATTAAGCACAACGTTATTACTTACCGAAACAGAAACAGGTTTTGAATTAATCGCAACTGACGAAGACGGAAACGTAAGTATTGTAAATTTAGAACACTCTAAAGAGCAAACTAAAACCGGCGAATCAATCGAGGAAAACATCAAAACACAATTAGCAAAAACAGGTTTTACACCTTATACCGCTAATGAAATCAATATTATGTTTTCTCAAAACTGGTTTCTTCCTATTTCAAAAATTAACGAAATGCGAAGAACAGTTTACGATCAACTGACTCAAATACGTTTGGCAAATTACAAACGTGAAGAACACCAAATTGTAAAAACGTCACATCCATATCCTGAAACTAAACTTGATTTCATGTACAACGTTTCGAATAAAACGGCACGTAAATTCTACGAACGTCATGGCGTAACCGAAATCGAAAAAGCATTCGAATTACAATGGGATCCAGGAAAATCTCGTGTAATGACAACTAAATATTGCATTAAATACGAATTAAAAAAATGTCCGATACACCAAAAAGATATAGTTGGTGTCAAAGTAAAAGAGCCTTTGGTTTTAAAACAGGGAGAACTTGAATACAAACTAAAATTCAATTGCAAGCCTTGCGAAATGGAAATTTGGGAAAAAGATGCCGAATTTGAAATCGAGGAAGATCATTTTCATTAAAAAACAAAGCGATACTTTTAAACAGAAGTATCGCTTTTTTATTTTTATTTATTTTTTCTTCGTTGTTTTTGCTTTTGGCTTTGCAGTAGCTTTTTTAACCGTCTTTGCTTTTGTTGTTTTTGCTTCAGCCTTTTGCTCAGGTTCTGGTTTTGGCACTGGCTTTGGCTTTACATTACATAAATTTACAAGCATCTCAATATCATTATATTTATATTCTTTATCTTCTATTTTTTTTGCTATTTCTGGACTATCCTTAAAATAATAAACTCCATATTCTTTAAAAAAAGCATTATATCCCGCAGATAAAGCATTTGAACTTAAGGAAACTAAGGTTGGGTAATCTTCCTGATGTCTTTTCATATAATGATTAACTTCTTTAGAAACGACCTGCATTTTATCTACTTTGATCTTTTCCTGGGTCTTTTCATCTTCTGTCTTAACCTCTTTTATTCCGTATTCTTCACCACCCAAATACAAAGAAATCTTTCCAGTAATTATTTTACAGATCCATCTTTCATCAATAACCTTAAACTCTGTACCCTTATTTTTATACACTTTTGTTTTTGTCCATTCAAAAGTATAAGAAAGCTTTTTATTCTCATCAAAAATCTGAATTGAATCTATTTCTTTACTTGCGTGCTTTTGATTCTTGTCGCCTACTTTAATTTTTACCTTTTTATCTTCAAATCCCGGAAAATTAACTATTCCGCTAATTTGCTGTTTGTCCTTTTTATAAACAATAGCATCAGCTTTTTGTTCTCCCATTCCAAATTTAAATGTAATTCCGGCTGATTGAGCCTGAGCAAGCGATGTAATGCATAAAGCACTCATTATTAAAAAAAAAATTTACTTTCATCTTAAGGGTTAAATGTTATTTGTTAGCCCGCAAATATATAAATATACTCCTACTTATAAATAAAATCTTCAAATAAAATTAACCTGAATTTTCTACAGTTATTTTAGTTGTATTTTATAAATATGCGTTTACAATATTAGCTTGTATATAAGTGTCTTGCGATCTTTAAATGTTATAATTTCCTAAATCTTGCAGCTTAATCCATATAACTATATAAAATATCTAAAAAACAGAATCTGAATAAAAACCATTTTCCTTACTTTTACTACTCCATTTATATTCCAATATTTCAAATATCCCCCTATGAAAATATTACTTTTGGGTTCAGGTGAATTGGGCAAAGAATTTGTCATTGCCGCGCAACGAATCGGGCAAACCATAATTGCTGTAGATAGTTATGAAAATGCACCAGCAATGCAAGTTGCCCATGGTTTTGAAGTCATCAATATGCTCGACGGAGAAGCTCTTGACAGGATTGTAGCCAAACACAAACCAGATTTTATAGTTCCTGAAATTGAAGCTATTCGTACGGAACGTTTTTATGATTACGAAAAGCAAGGCATCACCGTTGTTCCTTCGGCGAAAGCAGCTAATTTTACTATGAATCGCAAAGCAATTCGTGATTTAGCTTCAAAAGAATTAGGTTTAAAAACAGCCAAATATCAATATGCAACCTCTGCCGAAGAATTACAGAAAGCGGTTCAGGAAGTTGGAATTCCGTGTGTGGTAAAACCTCTAATGTCGTCTTCAGGAAAAGGGCAATCGACTATAAAAACCGAAAGCGATATCGAAAAAGCGTGGGAATATGCCGTTGCAGGTTCTCGCGGAGACGTGATTGAAGTTATTGTAGAGGCATTTGTTGATTTTAATTCAGAGATTACGCTTTTAACGATTACCCAAAACACCAATCCAACCTTATTTTGCGCGCCAATTGGCCACAGACAAGAACGTGGCGATTATCAGGAAAGCTGGCAACCGGCAAAAGTTTCTGAAGCTGATCTATATGAAGCGCAGGATATGGCAGAAAAAATTACTGAAGCCCTTGGTGGTGCAGGACTTTTTGGTGTTGAATTTTTCCTGACTAATGACGGTGTTTATTTCTCTGAACTTTCTCCGCGTCCGCATGATACCGGAATGGTGACTTTGGCGGGAACACAAAATTTTAATGAATTCGAATTGCATTTACGTGCTATTTTAAGTCTTCCAATTTTCGAAATTACTCTTGAAAAAGCCGGAGCTAGCGCTGTAATTTTAGCCTCAGAAGATTCTAATAATCCAACTTTTACCGGAATCGAAAAAGTTGCTGCTTTACCAAAAACCGATTTCAGGATTTTTGGCAAACCAACTTCAAGACCGTATCGCCGAATGGGAGTTGTGTTAAGTCACGATTCACTTGTAACTCCAATCGAAGAAGTTGTAGAACGCGCCAAAACGACTTCGAAATTAATAACCGTAAACTCTTAAAAATGAAAAAAATATTGTTCATAGTATTCCTTTTTGTTGGAATCGCAACTCAGGCCCAGAATAAAAAAACAACCGAAAAACCTCAAATAGTAGAAACTGCTTGTGGTGAATGTCAATTTGGACTAAAAGGTAAAAGCTGTGATTTAGCCGTTCGTATTGACGGAAAAGCTTATTTTGTAGACGGAACTACTATTGACGATCATGGCGATGCTCATGCCGAAGATGGTTTTTGCAATAAAATACGCAAAGCCGAAGTTACAGGAAAAGTAGAAAACAATCGTTTTAAAGCCACATCATTCACCTTACTTAAAGAAAAATAATGGCGTTAATTCTCGAAAACATTGCTAAACACGTTTCTTTAACTCCTGAAGAACAAGCTCATTTTTTATCTAAAACCGAAACACATACTTACAAAGCCAAAACAATTTTACTAAGCGCTGGTGAAGTATGCAAACATTCGTATTTTGTTAATTCCGGAATCTTAAGAAGTTTCAACATCAACGATAATATTGTCGAACATGTTCTTTCGTTTTCTTGTGCAGGCTGGTGGATTAGCGATATGTACAGTTTTTTTTCGCAAAAACCGGGACAGCTTTTCATAGAAGTTCTGGAAGATGCAGAAGTCATTTCCCTAACTAAAGAAAATCAGGAACAATTGTATTTGGACATTCCGAAATTAGAACGTTTCTTCAGGATTCTTATCGAAAATTCATTAGTTGCCAATCAGCAACGACTAATGGATAACTTAAGCTTACCTGCCGAAGAACGTTTCGATAAATTCTGCAAAAAATACGGAACACTAGTTCATAAAGTCCCTCAAAAACAAATCGCTTCTTTTATAGGGGTTACGCCAGAATTTTTCAGTAAAATGAAAGCAAGACTTTTAAAGAAGTAAAAAATATTTAGCCACCAATTTCACGAATTCACGCGAATTTTTATTCAATTTTTGCGCTAATTAATTTGTGTAAATTCGCGAAATTCGTGGCGAAAAAAAAATCTTTTAATCTGTGAAATAAGTGGTAAAAAAAAACCAGTTCAATGAACTGGTTTTTCTTTTGAATTAAAATTGCTCAACTTCTGTAGAATGTTTCATTGCTGTTGTGGTTGATTTTCCTATTGTTACCGTATTTTGTACGGCATCGAAATAAGACGTTCCCACAAAAGCCTGATGTTTCACCGCTCTGAATCCGTTTTTCTGTAAAGCAAATTCTCTTTCCTGCAGTTCAGAATATCCTGCCATTCCGCGTTCTTTATACGCTTTAGACAACTCGAACATACTTGTATTCAAAGCATGGAATCCTGCCAGGGTAATGAACTGAAATTTATATCCCATTGCTGCCAGATCTTCTCTAAAAGTTTCCATTTCGGCAACTGATAATTTTGCAGCCCAGTTAAAAGACGGTGAACAATTGTACGCCAACATTTTATCCGGGAATTCTTTTTTCATGGCATCAGCAAACTTTTTAGCATAAACCAAATCCGGATTACTGGTTTCCATCCAAATTAAATCAGCATAAGGAGCGTAACTCAAACCCCTTGCAATTCCCTGATCGATTCCATTTTTTACATAAAAGAAACCTTCGTTGGTTTTTTCGCCTGTAATAAATTTAGCGTCTCTCGGATCTGCATCGCTCGTTAATAAATTAGCCGCATCAGCATCTGTTCGTGCAACAATTAGAGTCGAAACTCCCATAACGTCTGACGCTAAACGAGCTGCAATCAATTTATTAATCGCTTCTTGCGTTGGCACTAAAACCTTTCCGCCCAAATGCCCGCATTTTTTTGCAGAACTCAATTGATCTTCAAAGTGAACTCCTGAAGCTCCGGCTTCAATCATTGATTTCATAAGTTCAAAAGCATTTAAATTTCCGCCAAAACCAGCTTCGGCATCAGCCACAATCGGAACCAGATAATCTTTTTTATCCTCAACTTTATTTACAGTCTGAATTTGATCTGCACGCAACAAAGCATTATTTATTTTTTTAACCACCATTGGCACACTGTTTACCGGATAAAGCGATTGGTCAGGATACATTTCTCCCGCCAAATTTGCATCAGCAGCAACTTGCCATCCGCTCAAATAAATCGCTTCTAAACCAGCATCGACTTCCTGAATCGCCTGATTTCCAGTCAACGCGCCTAAACCAGCAACATAATCCTGAGTTTTTAACTTTCTCCATAATTTTTGCGCTCCCATTTTAGCAATAGAATGCTCAATTTGATACGAGCCTTGAAGCGTAACTACTTCTGTAGCAGTATAAGGACGCTCAACACCTTTCCATCTTGGGTTCGTGATCCAATCGTTAATCAATTCCTGAATTCTGTCTTCTGTTGTTTTCATAAATAGTTTAGTTAAAAGTGGTTAGTGTTTTAGTGTTCAGTCTCTCCCGATAGCTATCGGGATTAGTTTTCAACTTAACTGGACTTATTTTTCTTTGAGTTTAATTTTAACACATAAAGACATAGAATTTCTTTGTGGTTAAAGGCATTTCATTTGTTTAAACAAACATAGCTATGTGTAAAAATCCAGATTTTTTCAAAACTCTTTTTTATTCACATTTTAAACCTATGTTTCTATGTGTTTAAAATAAACTCAGCAATTGTTATAAATATTTGTAGCAAGGAATCGTCAAAAAGTCAACGAAATCAGGATTTACAACCAGTCTTTCCAGAACTTTTTCAGCCAAAGGAAATTGTCTTTTTTCATGATTTTCCTCTCCTAATTCGTCTTTGATTTTCTTGAATTCCTCTAAAGCTAATTCGTGATAATAAGCTAAATCTAATTTTTTGCCGTTATCTAAAACCACTTTATTCTGAAGCCATTGCCACAATTGCGATCTCGAAATCTCAGCCGTTGCTGCATCTTCCATCAAATTATGCAAAGCCGCTGCGCCTTGTCCATTTAGCCATGAAGCCAAATATAAAACTCCAACGTTAATGTTTTTTCGAACACCATTTTCAGTAATGATTCCAATTGGTGGTTCAATTAGATCTGCTTCTGTAATTTTGCGATGTTCTCTTTTTATATGTATCTGGTTTGGAGATGGCATTCCTTTATCAAAAATTTCTTTTGCAATGGCAACTAAATCCGGATGTGCAACCCAGGTTCCGTCGTGACCATTTTTTACTTCACGTTCTTTATCGGTTTTTACTTTTGCAAAAGCAACGGCATTGGCTTCTTCATTATTTTTAATCGGAATTTGCGCTGCCATTCCGCCAATTGCATGAATTCCGCGTTTGTGACATCTTTGAATCACCAAATTCGAATAAGCATTCATAAAAGGCGAAGTCATATTTACCTGATCACGATCTGGAACGATGAATTTTGGATTTTTTCTAAATTTCTTGATGTAAGAGAAAATATAATCCCAACGTCCGCAATTCAAGCCAACAATATGCTCCTTCAATTCATATATAATTTCATCAAGTTGAAAACTCGCGGTTATAGTTTCAATTAAAACCGTCACTTTTATGGTTCCTCTTTCTAGTTTTAAATAATCCTCGGTAAAATCAATTACAGTATTCCACCAACGTGCTTCGAGGTAATGTTCTAATTTTGGAATATATAAATACGGTCCTGAATTGTTTTCTAAAAGTCTTTTATGATTATGAAAAACATATAAACCAAAATCTACCAAAGAGCCTGAAACTTCATTCCCGTCAATTAAAAGATGTTTTTCCGGTAAATGCAAACCACGCGGACGAACGATTAACGTTGCAGTCTTTTCATTTAAATGATATGATTTATGTTTCGTCAGATCTGTATAGGATATCGTTTTATTAACAGCATCAATTAAATTTACTTGACCATCCATCAAATTTTGCCAGGTTGGTGAAGTACTATCTTCAAAATCAGCCATAAATGTTTTTGCACCTGAATTCAAAGCATTAATAATCATTTTGCGATCAACTGGTCCGGTGATCTCTACTCTTCTGTCTAATAAATCTTTCGGAATTTCTCCAGCTGTCCAATTACTTTCTCTGACGCTTTTTGTTTCTGGTGTAAAAACCGGCATGACGCCCTGATCAAAAGCAGTTTGTTTTTGTTCGCGTTGTAACAATAACAGTTTTCGTTGCGATTCGAATTTTCGATTCAAATCAACGATAAAAACAATTGCTTCTTCTGTCCAGATTTTTGGATAAGAAAGCTTCTTTTCGGCTAAAAACTCCATTGCCGTTTCGGTAATTTCTAATTGGTTTTTCATAGCTGTGGATTTTATTTTCATTAGTATCAATTGAATCATTTATATCTTTTTAAGGATATTAAACTTAACTATTTGACATCTAATAATTTCTACACCACAATATTATAAAAAAGTTTTTTACAAAACAAGCGAACGTTCGCTAAATATTAAAAATAATTTTTTGGCGATTATTTTTCAAATGCTTATATTTGATATATGGATATCGAAAAAGACTATATAAAGCTGATATTTGGGCTAAAACTCAAACAAGTCAGAACACAAAAAAATCTTTCTCTTTTTGGCTTAGCCAAATTGACAAATCTTTCAAAATCGTACTTAAACGAGATTGAAAAGGGAAAAAAATATCCAAAAACAGATAAAATTTTGCTTCTGTGCGAACATTTAGATGTTCCTTACGACCAAATGGTATCTTTAAAACTAGATAACAATCTTGCTCCGATTGGTGAAATTTTGAAATCCGGAATTTTAAAAGAGATTCCGCTAGAGCTTTTTGGAATTCAGGAAGCAGATTTAATCGATATTATTGCCAATGCTCCGGCAAAAGTCAATGCTTTTATAAGTACAATTATCGAAATCGCACAACATTATAATCTAAGCCGTGAAAGTTTTTTTCTGGCTGCTTTACGATCTTATCAGGAAGCACACAGTAATTATTTTGAAGATCTCGAAGATAAAGTCATTGCTTTTTCGAAGTCATTCCAGATTAATTTAGATTCTAAAATTACAATAGAAGAACTGGAAGCGATCTTAAAGGAAGAATATGAATATAAAATAAAAGAAATAGGATTTTCTGAACAGGAAGCTTTGGGAGATTTGCGTTCTATTTATGTTCCAAAAAGTAAAACTTTATTACTTTCTACAGAATTAGATTCTCCGCAGAAAGCATTTATTTTAGCCAAAGAAATTGCTTATAATTACTTGAAAATTTCAGATCGTTTATTGACTTTCAGCTGGATTAAATTCGAAAATTTCGATCAGGTTTTACATAATTTTTATGCTTCGTATTTTGCCGGAGCTTTATTATTACCAAGAAAACTGGTGGTTGACAAAATCAATACTTTCTTAAATAACGAGAAACCAAATCCGGAAGAATTTGTAGCGTTAATCGAAAGTTTCGAAGTTTCGCCTGAATCATTTTATCAGAGATTAACCAATTTATTACCGAAAGATTTCCATTTAAAGAATTTATTCTTTTTAAGAATGTCCCATAAAATAGGTTCGGATAAATATCAAATAAAAAAAGAACTACATATTACCAACCAACAAGAACCTCACGCAAACGAAACAAATGAGCATTATTGCAGAAGATGGGTTTCGGTAAAAACCATAGATGAAGCAATCAAACAAAATAAACCTCATTTTTTTGATGCTCAAATTTCAAGTTACGCACATAGCGGAAATGAATATTTAGTTTTTTCATCGGCCACAAAAGATCCTTTTGTAGAAAATTGTATCAGAAGTATTTCGGTTGGAATCCTGATTACGCCAACAATGAAGAAGAAATTTAAGTTCATTGAAGGCAAACCTTTAGTAAAAAGAATCGTTGGCGTTACTTGTGAAACCTGCGATGTAAAAGATTGCCTCGAAAGGGCTGCGCCACCAATTGCATTAGAAAGAAAAAGACGTCACGAGAATACGGATGCGGTTGTACAGCAGTTTATTTCGCAGTATAGTTAAATTTTAGATTGTTGATTTTAGATTTTAGATTTTTTTTATACACAATCTTGTCATCTCGACGGAGGAAGATTACACTAGAAATTCTGATGCTATAATCGTCAATCTTTGTTGATTATGATTGCGTAGAATGGGTTGCGTAGAATGGATTGAAATCCATCCCTACAATATAGTTCGTTCCTTCGGAACTTTAATAAAAAGCGGGAGTATAGATTTCTTATAAAAATAAAAGTTCTCACTTAGCCCCGATAGAAGTGAAAATCCTTTTGTGTCTGCCGCCGCGGACACAAAAGATTGAAACGGATAGCGGGACTTCAGATCTTTTGAAAACCAGAACTTCTGCTCCTAAAAAACACCACAAAGCCATAAAATCTGAGCACCTCAGAACTTCATAACTCAGCATCTTAAAGAACTTAATCTAGGTTAAGTTTGTTTCATTTGCCTTGGTGGTATCTTTGTACTATAAAAATAACAAAACACATCTCATCATGGAAAATATAGTATTACACAAAGCAGAAACAAGAGGAAACGCAAATCACGGATGGCTAAATGCTTATCATAGTTTTAGTTTTGCGAGCTGGTATAACCCGGATAGAATTCAGTTTGGAGCGCTTCGCGTTTTGAACGATGACACGATTGCGGGCGGAATGGGTTTTGGAACTCATCCTCACGATAATATGGAAATTATTACGATTCCGTTAGAAGGTGATTTAGCACACAAAGACAGCATGGGAAATACTGAAATTATCAAAAATGGTGATATTCAGGTTATGAGTGCCGGAACTGGGGTTCAACACAGTGAGTTTAACCCAAATGCAGATCAGCAAACTAAATTATTGCAAATATGGCTGTTTCCAAATAAAAGAAATGTAGCTCCTCGTTACCAACAAATTACTTTGGATGTTGCGGACAGACATAATAAATTATCTCAGATTTTATCACCAAATGCTGATGATGAAGGAGTTTGGATTCACCAGGATGCATGGTTCAATATGGGTAATTTTGATGCCGGAATTGAAACAGAATACAAAATTAAAAAAGAAGGTAACGGCGTTTATGCTTTTATCTTAAAAGGAAACGTAACTATCAACGGTCAGGAATTAAATACTCGTGATGCTGTTGGAATTTCAGGAACTGAGGTTTTAAACATAAAAGCAAATACGGATGCTGAATTTTTATTAATGGACATTCCGATGAACTATTAATTCGACATCATTTTTCAAGCAACAAAACAAAAAACAAATGGACGATTAAAAAGTTATCGTTTTCATTTCTTAATCTAGGTTAAGTGCTAAATGAAGACACTCGAAGTAACTTTGTCCTATCAAAATGAAATTAATTATTTAAAAATAAAAATTATGGCAACTACAAAATGGTCAATTGACCCAACACATTCAGAAATTGGTTTTAAAGTTAAACACATGATGTTTACAAATGTTTCAGGTAAATTTGGAACTTACGATGCAACAATTACTACAGACGGAGATAACTTCGAAAATGCAGATATCCAATTTTCTGGTGATATTGCTTCTATCGATACTGCAAATGCAGACAGAGACGGTCACTTAAGAAGTGCAGACTTTTTTGATGTGGAAAATAATCCAAAATTAACTTTCAAAGCTTCCTCTTTCAAAAAAATCGATGCTGGAGATTATGAAATAACTGGAGATTTAACAATTAAAGGTGTTTCTAAATCTGTAACTTTCCCAGTAGACTTTAGCGGAATCATGACTGATCCATGGGGAAATACAAAAGTAGGTTTAAGCATCGAAGGAAAAATCAATCGTAAAGATTGGGGTTTAAACTGGAACTCTGCTCTTGAAACTGGTGGTGTTTTAGTTGGAGAAGAAGTTCGTTTAAACATCGAATTACAATTTGCAAAACAAGCGTAATTCTTTATAATAGGTTTTAATTTGGTTGGTTAAAAAGCCTGCACTTTTTAGGAAGTGCAGGCTTTTTTTGTTTGCCACGAATTACACTAATTTCCACTAATTTTTTTTCCACAGATTAAATAGATTTTCACTGATTATATTATCGCAATACATAAAAAAAATCTTTTTAAATCTATCTAATCTGTGGCGAAAAATTAAATAATAATTCGTGTAAATTTGTGTAATTCTTGGCCAAAACTATCGTACAGTATTTCGGAATTCTGTTGGCGACATTCCGGTTTGCTTTTTGAAAAATCTGGAGAAATACGAATAATCTTCGTAACCTACTTTAAATGCTACCTCGTTTACTGCTAATTGCTTATCGGTTAGCATTCTTTTTATCTCTAAAACTACACGATCTGTAATAACTTCGGTCGCGGTTTTTTGAAGAATTTCATTGCAGATTCTATTTAAATGTTTTAATGTAATATTTAATTTCTCTGCGTAGAAAGAAGGCAATTTTTCTTGTTTGAAATGTTGCTCCAAAAGCATTTCGAACTTATCGATTTTGATATTGTACGAATGCGTTTGATGTGAATAGGTTTCGTTGTATTTACGTGCAATTTCGATATGGATACAATCCAGCAAATTCAGCATTTTATCGAGTTGATATCTATTCTCCTGATTGTTTTCCTCTATTAGCAGATTAAAATACGGGAGGATTTTTGGGATTTGATTTTCTTCAAAAACCATTTCCGGTCGGTTATGAATCGAATGATAAAAATTATATTCGTTGATGTTTTTTTGTCCAAAATAGAGATTATACAATTCTTGCGAAAAGATTATCACAAATCCTTCTATGTCTTCAGACAAGCTCCAATGATGCATTTGTCCGGGTTGCAAAACGAACAAGCTTCCTTTTTTGATTTCAAATTGATCAAAGTCGACTTCGTGTTGTCCTGAACCTTTTGTAAAAAAAACCATTAAATACGAATCATGCCTGTGCGGTTCTTCGACAAAACTGTGGCTTTTTAGATGTTCTTTGAATGTATTTACATAAAAATCGCGGTGAATATCATTGCAGCTAAAATTCTGAACACTATAAACGGGATATCTTTTCATATGCGATTAAATTGTAGATTGTAGATTGCAGATTTTAGATTTTTGGATTTGTCATTTGGGATTTCAGATTTTGAAATTTTTTCAAAAAAATGTCTTTATTGTGCTATAAGTAGCGAAGATATAAAAAAGACTTTTATCCTGCTCTGAATTACCTTTGTATAAATAAAAAACAACAAGATCATGTCAAGTGCATTAACTCATATTTTAAGCAACGAATGTCCTATTTGTCATAAAGGAAAAGTTTTTAAAGACAAAAATATTTTTCTGAATTTTAGCTTACCAAAAATGAATGAATACTGTAGTCATTGTAATTACAAGTTTCAGAAAGAGCCTGGTTATTTCTTTGGCGCCATGTATGTAAACTACGGATTAACAGTCGCTCAGGGAATTGCCACGTATTGTATCGCACAGTTTTTCTTTGAGAAAAATTTCGATTTAAGAATCATTCCAATTATTGCTGTGGTGATTATTATCCTCACTTCTTTTAACCTTAGATTTTCAAGATTAGCATGGATTTACATGTTTAAGGATTATACGAAATAAAAAAATGTTATTTTTGCCTTTCTATTGAAACTAATTTTCAATTTAAAAAAATTCAATCTTAAATTAGACAAATGAAAGCATACGTATTTCCGGGTCAGGGCGCACAGTTTACAGGAATGGGCAAAGACTTATATGAAAGCTCGGCTTTAGCCAAAGAATTATTCGAAAAAGCTAATGAAATTTTAGGCTTTAGAATCACAGATATCATGTTCGAAGGTACTGCCGAAGAACTAAAAGAAACAAAAGTAACGCAACCGGCTGTATTTTTACACTCGGTTATTTTAGCAAAAACTTTAGGCGAAGATTTTAAACCAGAAATGGTTGCAGGACATTCTTTAGGAGAATTCTCTGCTTTGGTTGCCAACGGAACTTTATCTTTTGAAGATGGTTTGAAATTAGTTTCTCAACGTGCTCTTGCCATGCAAAAAGCCTGCGAAATTACTCCATCTACAATGGCTGCGGTTTTAGGTTTAGCTGATACTATTGTAGAAGAAGTTTGTGCTTCGATCGACGGAATCGTGGTTGCTGCAAATTATAATTGCCCGGGACAATTGGTAATTTCAGGAGAAACTACAGCAGTAGAAAAAGCTTGTGAAGCAATGAAAGCTGCCGGAGCAAAACGTGCTTTGATTTTGCCTGTTGGAGGAGCTTTTCACTCACCAATGATGGAACCTGCAAGAGAAGAATTAGCTGCTGCAATTGAAGCAACTACATTCTCTACTCCTATTTGTCCGGTTTACCAAAACGTAACCGCAAATGCTGTTTCTGATGCAAACGAAATCAAAAAGAACTTAATTATTCAATTGACTGCTCCTGTAAAATGGACTCAATCTGTACAACAAATGATCGCTGATGGTGCTACTTTGTTTACTGAAGTTGGTCCGGGGAAAGTATTAGCTGGTTTGATTAATAAAATCGATAAAGAAGCGGTTACTGCTAATGCGTAATTTTTAGTATTCAGTCTCAGTTTTTAGTTTTTCAGCTTAAAAACTATATTTATAAAAAATCCTCATAACGAAATATTTATGAGGATTTTGTTTTTTACTTTATTCTGAAAAATTATTATTTCCAAGGATAAGCTTTTATTCTTTTAGCCATTTCGTCCTTAAATTCTTCAGGAGTTAAACCTTTTGTAAATTCTGCATCAAAATCAAAAGTCTCGCGATCTTTTCCTGATTTTTGAATTTTATCTTTTCCCCACCATTCTCTGATTCTTCTAATTGATTCCGCTTTTGCATCCTCTAATGTTAATCCTTTTTCAAATTCTCCATCAAAATCAAACTCCCTTTTTTATTTTCTTCTTTTAAATCCATAATTCCTATAGTTCAATCTTACAAATTTACAAAATAAATTAACCCAAAATAAAAACCCCAAACAATCTAATATGACTATTTGGGATTTTTTATTTATACAGTCAATAACTGAAAACTGCCACTGAGACTGCAAACTATTAAGAACGAACCTTCTGTTCCCATTTCCAGGCACTTGCCATTGCTTCGTCTAAACTCAATTCAGCTTTCCAGCCTAAGATATTGTTTGCTTTGTCTGTATTTGCATAAGCTTCGGTGATATCACCTTCACGACGCGGCATAATTTTGTATGGTAATTTTTTATCGCTTACTTTTTCGAAACTATGAATTACTTCCAGAACCGAACTTCCTGTTCCGGTTCCTAAATTAAAGGTTTCTACTTTTTGCAAATTCTTTTTATTAAACAAACGCTGTAATGCAATTACGTGTGCTTTTGCTAAATCTACCACGTGAATGTAGTCGCGAACTGCAGTTCCGTCAGGAGTTGGATAATCATCTCCAAAAACTGATAATTCTTTACGCAATCCTACTCCTGTTTGTGTAATAAAAGGAACTAAATTTTGAGGAACTCCTAATGGTAATTCTCCAATTTCGGTACTTGAATGTGCTCCAACCGGATTAAAATAACGCAATAAAATTGCACTTATATTGGTTACTTTAGCTGTATCTATAATGATCTCTTCACCCATTTGCTTTGTATTTCCGTAAGGAGACATTGCTGTTTGTACGGGAGCATCTTCTGTAATTGGCATTTTTTCGGCTTGACCGTAAACAGTACAAGATGAACTAAAGATAAAACTCGCTTCAGGTTTTTGCTGTAATTCCTGCAAAAGATAGATTAAACTACTAATGTTGTTCTCATAATACAATAACGGATTTTCAACACTTTCACCAACTGCTTTTGAAGCCGCAAAATGAATTACTCCAGTAACATCATTGTGTTTTTTAAAGAAATCCTGAACCGCCGTTTTTTCTCTTAAATCTAATTTTTCAAATAAAGGCGTTTTTCCTGTAATCTTCGTTATTCCTTTTAAAACATCTTCTGTAGAATTCGAAAGATTATCAATTATCACAACTTCAAAGCCTTCATTTTGCAATTCGACTACGGTGTGAGAACCAATAAATCCTAATCCTCCTGTTACTAATACTTTCATTTTTTGGTTATTTTTTTATGTAGTTAATTTATAAGCTTGTCTCGCAATAAGAACCCAGTGATTTCTTTGCTTTTGCCAAACAAGCATTATTCCTATCTTAATATCCCTGTCGATTCCATCATCTTTAGTATGGGCAGACAGGATATGTCTCACTATTGCTACATCATTCTGAATGGTTATAGTTTGGTTTTGAAAATCTATCGATACAAAATCGGATTTCCCGCTAACTATTCCATCTATAAATTCTGCCTGATTTTGAAAATTACCATTCGAATGAACGTAACTTAAATTTTCAGAAGTTAACGCTTTTAATTTCGCTCCATCAGCATCAATCATTGCTTTACGCAAAATTTCTACCTGATTACCAACAGCTGCTTCTTCTTTAATATTCGGTTTTTGAGCAAAAGCCGAAAATTGTAACAGAATCAACAGGATTAAAAAACGGAAACTTTTCATGTTTTATTTATTTAAAAATTCTAAAACCGAATCTGTAATAAATTTAATTTGCTCATCATCTAATTCTGTGTGCATTGGCAAAGCAATAACTTCCTGAACCAATTGATTCGTAACCGGAAATTGCTCTTCTTTATAACGTGTATCTACATAAGCTTTTTGCGAATGCAACGGAATTGGGTAATAAATGGCACATGGAATCGCTTTATCTAATAAATGTTGCATTAAAGCATTTCTGTCTGCATCTACGATTCTTAATACATATTGATGAAAAACGTGATCATTTTCGTTTGCATCAAATTCCGGCGTTATAATGTGTGCGTTTCCTGCAAAAGCTGCATTGTATTTTGAAGCCGCCAAACGACGTGCTTTATTATACTCATCTAAAAGAGGCAATTTTGCATTTAAAACTCCAGCCTGAATACTATCTAAACGTGAATTTACACCCACAACATCATGGTGGTAACGCTCATACATTCCGTGATTTACGATTCCGCGGATAATGTGTGCTAATTTATCGTCATTTGTAAAAATTGCTCCACCATCTCCATAACAACCTAAGTTTTTAGACGGAAAAAATGAAGTTGCAGCAACATGACCAATCACTCCTACTTTGCTTTTTGTGCCTGATTTCGAAATATAATCAGCTCCAATTGCTTGTGCATTATCTTCGATTACATATAAATTATGTTCAGCAGCAATTTCCATAATCGCATCCATATTAGCAGCGCGACCAAATAAATGTACCGGAACAATTGCTTTTGTTTTTGGCGTAATTGCTTTTTTAATCGCATCGATATCGATGTTCATATTTGTAATATCAACATCTACCAAAACCGGAGTTAATTGCAATAAAGCTATAACCTCAACAGTCGCAGCAAAAGTAAAATCAGCAGTAATAACCTCATCGCCTGGTTTTAGATCTAATCCCATCATAGCAATCTGCAAAGCATCTGTACCGTTTGCACAAGGGATTACATGTTTTGCTCCCAAATAATCTTCAAGATTTTTTTGAAATTGATGTACTAAAGGTCCGTTTATATAAGTATTTGTATCTAAAACTTCTTGAATTGAAGCGTCAACGGTAGTTTTTATTTTCTCGTATTGACTCTTTAAGTCAACCATTTGAATTTTTTTCATTTTCAATATATTTTTAAAATTAAAGATCTGTTTCTAAATCAGAATCTCTAAAAGGAGGAACAAAAATAGTTATTTAATACCTTCAAACCAATGAAAATAATCGAAAGAAACGTAATTTAGCCACAAAAATAAACAGATGCTTTTTCTATATAATTTAGTTGTTTCTATTGCGGGGTTTTTTCTGAAAATTGTAGCCTTTTTTAGTCCGAAAATTAAACTTTTTGTCGATGGCAGAAAAGATGTTTTTACCATTTTAAAACAACAAATAAAACCAACCGACAAAACTATTTGGTTTCATTCTGCTTCATTGGGCGAATATGAGCAAGGTTTACCGGTAATCGAAAAAATCAAGGAAAAATATCCTCAGCATAAAATCATTGTTACCTTTTTCTCTCCATCCGGATACGAAGTGCGTAAAAATAATACAGTTGCTGATGTTACCATATATCTGCCATTAGACACCAAAAGAAATGCTCAGAAATTTTTAAAACTGGCACATCCGGAACTGGCCTTTTTTATTAAATATGAATTTTGGCTTAACTACCTAAAAGAACTGGAAACAAACAAAATCCCCACTTATTTAATTTCAGGAATTTTCAGGAACAACCAAATGTTTTTTAAATGGTACGGAGGATTTTACCGAAAAGCTTTAAAAGCATTCACCTACTTTTTTGTCCAGAATGAAAGTTCGAAGGAAAAAATTGAAAGCATAGGATTCCATAACGTTATTGTTTCCGGCGACACTCGTTTTGATCGTGTAAATGCAATTTTAGAAAGAGACAATACGCTTGATTTTATCGAAAATTTCAAAAACAACGCTCCTACTATAATAATAGGAAGCTCGTGGCCAAAAGACGAAGCTTTACTAATTGAATACATCAACCAGGCGCCTGAAAATGTAAAATTTATAATAGCTCCGCACAACATAAAAACTGACCAGATAGCGAGTCTTACATCACAAATCACAAAATCTACGGTCTTATTTTCAGAAAAAGAAAACAAGGATTTATCACCATACAATGTATTTATTATTGATACTGTAGGTTTACTTACTAAAATTTACAGCTACGGAACAATTGCTTATGTAGGAGGCGGTTTTGGAAATCCGGGAATTCACAATATCCTTGAACCTGCAACATTTGGAATTCCGATTGTGATGGGTCCAAATTATTCGAATTTTGCCGAAGCAGTTCAATTAGTTGCACTTGAAGGATGCATTGTAATTTCTAACCATAATGAGTTGAAACAAAATTTGGATCGTTTACTTAATGATGCAAAATTTTTAGAAGAAAAAAGTCGCATTTGCAAATCCTTTATTCAGGATAATAAAGGGGCAACAAATACCATTATGAATATCGTTTCTTAAGCGATTTATTAAAAGCACAAGAGGTTTACGGTCGTAATTAATCAAAAAAGAGCTTAAATAAGCTCTTTTTTAGCTTTCTGCACTTACCAAATAACAACACAAAAACAAAACAAACTGCAAGGAAGCGAATAAAAACAGCCAATTCTCTTATTGAATATTCAACAAAAAATAATTTATACAAAAAATACAATAATATAAGATAATTTCATAGTTTTGGCACATTCTTTGATAAATAAGATAATCGTGAGCAATGAAAATATTTTAAAAAAAAAATAAA
>NZ_LMMA01000007.1 GCF_001422725.1 Flavobacterium sp. Leaf82
ATTACATAAATTTGTAATAAATAAAATCTAATTATTTTTAATTATATTTGAATTATGACTAGCGTAATTACAGGAGATATCATTGGCTCAAGACAACAAACGTCAAAACATTGGGTAGAAGATTTGAAAAAGATCTTATCTGTGTTTGGCGAAATGCCAGGTCAATGGGAGGTTTACAGGGGAGACGAGTTTCAGATCGAGATTAAAAATCCCGAAGATGCTTTATGGTCTGCTATTTTGATAAAAGCGCATCTAAAAGCTATAAAATTAGATGCCAGAATGAGTATTGGTTTTGGCAGTAAAACACATACTGCAGAGAAAATATCAGAAAGTAATGGTGCTGCTTTTATAAATTCAGGTGAACTTTTTGAAACTTTAAAAAAACAAAAAGTAACTTTAGCCATGCGAACTGGAGATGTTGCTATTGATGAAAAAATGAATTTGATGATACAGCTGGCTTTGACTTTTATGGACAATTGGCTTGCACAACCTGCAGAATTTGTAGTGGCTGCACTAGAAAACCCAAAATTATCACAAGAAGAATTAGGGCAAAAATTAGGCATTAATCAGGCTGCGGTAAGCCGTAGACAAAAACGAGCCCAGTTTGATTTGGTACTGCAGTTAGATCGTTATTTCAGAAAACAAATAAAACAACTTACAACGTCATGATTTTATTTATAAAACTGCTTTTAGCACATTTATTAGGTGATTTTATATGGCAGCCCAACTCATGGGTAGCACATAAGGAAACAAAAAAACATAAAAGTATTTATTTATATCTTCATATTCTTTTGCACGGTATTCTGGCTGCAATTTTAGTTGGAGAAATTCAATTTATACCTTACGCTTTTTTAATCGCCATTATGCATGGCATAATCGATTTGATCAAATTAAATTTTCAGAAAGCAAAAACAAAACGCACTTGGTTTATTATCGACCAAATTGCCCATGTTTTAGTTTTAATAGTTGTTGTGCTGCTTTATAAAGATGAAACTATCAACTTTACCTGGTTCAATAATCAGTTTTGGATTTTAATTACAGGCGTTTTATTGATCACCAAGCCTACTTCTATTTTTATAAAAACCATTATTTCGATCTGGAATCCCGAGAGCCAAAATAGTCACAATGATAATTCGCTTGCTACAGCCGGAAATTACATTGGTATACTAGAACGATTGTTCGTATTCTGTTTTATTTTGACGGGACATTTTGAAGCAATCGGTTTTTTATTAGCTGCTAAATCTATTTTTAGATTCGGAGATTTAAAAGAAGCCAAAGACAGAAAACTTACCGAATATGTTTTAATAGGTACATTAATCAGTTTTGGAACCGCCATTGTCACAGCATTAATTGTACAGGCATTGCTGTTACAATTGCTTTAAAACTTTTTTATTGATTGCTTTTATCAAGGCAGGACCTTCGTAAATAAATCCAGTATACAATTGCACTAAACTTGCTCCTGCATTTAGCTTTTCGATAGCATCATCCGCAGAATGTATCCCTCCTACTCCAATAATTGGGAATGCTTTATTGCTTTTTTCAGAAAGAAAACGAATTACTTCCGTAGAACGCTTTGTTAATGGTTTTCCTGATAATCCGCCCATTTCAGATTGGTTTGAAGATTGTAGTCCGTCTCTTGAAATAGTAGTATTTGTTGCGATTACACCTGCAATTTGGGTGGTTTTTACAATATCAATTATATCTAATAATTGCTCGTCTGTAAGATCCGGAGCAATTTTTAACAGAATTGGTTTTATTTTTTGAGTACTTGTTCTTTGTTTCTCTACATTTCTGTTTTGCAATGTCTGTAACAAAGCTGTCAAAGGTTCTTTGTCTTGTAAAGCTCTTAAATTTGGTGTATTAGGAGAACTAACATTCACCACAAAATAATCAACATGATCAAATAAGGCATCAAAACAAATGATGTAATCGTCTACAGCATTTTCGTTTGGCGTTACTTTATTTTTACCGATGTTTCCACCAATTAAAACTCCTGAATTCTTTTTTAGACGTTCTACAGCTTCAAGAACACCACCATTATTAAAACCCATTCGGTTAATAATCGCCTGATCTTCTTTTAACCTGAACAAACGTTTCTTAGGATTTCCTTCCTGACCAACCGGCGTTACAGTTCCTATTTCTATAAATCCAAAACCAAAATCAGAAAGCTCTTTATATAACTTGGCATCTTTATCAAATCCTGCTGCAAGTCCTACCGGATTTTTAAATTTAATTCCAAAAACTTCACGCTCTAAACGGGTGTCTTTTACTTCGTATATTGATTTTATAATTGATGAAACTCCGGGTATTTTTGAAATGAATTTAACGAATGAAAAAGTAAAATAATGTACTTCTTCCGGATCAAACCAAAAAAGTATAGGGCGAATTATCAATTTATACATAAGAGTGTGTTGTGTGTGTTTTTTCGGTTGCAAATTTAATTATAATACTTCAGACAATTATACACTAAAATGATTTTTTATTTTTCGCGATTATTCCTATTTTTTTCATAATTTTAATCCTCTTAAAACACTGAAAATGAAAAATATAAAAAAAAATCTTAGAAAAATAGCGTTAGTATGTTTGATGGGATCATTTTTTTTGATTTCAATAGATAGTATAGCGCAACGTCATGGAGGCGGAGGACACAGAGGCGGAAATGTAGCAAGGCCAGCACAAAACAGACCCGTTCAGGCAAGACCGGCCCAAAACAGACCCGCTAATAAATCTGCAATAAACCGACCTGCAAATACAACGAGACCAGGAGCCGGAGGTACCGGAACAAACAAAATTACCAGACCTTCTACAGGTTCAAACTCAAAAATTGGGGACAGAACAAATAATAGAAATTCAAATACCGTAAATAGAAATAAAACCGGAAACAGAAATACCAATATTAGCGGAAATACGGTTAACAGAAACAGAAATAATGTAAATATTGACAGAAGCAGAGATATTAATATAAACAATAACAGAAACACTGTTGTAAGACGCAACAATGTTGTGGTATACAATCGTCCTCCTTACAGATATGGCGGTTACAGATACAATACTTTTCATCCTTACTATTTTCATCCATACAGACCATATTATTGGGGACCGGTTTGGCATCCTTGGGGATTTTTTGTTGCTACTTTGGCCGTTACAGCAATCGTGGTAAGTGTCGAAAGCAATCAATATCATTATGATCAGGGAGTTTGGTACGCGCCATCTAATGGAGGTTATACGGCTGTGCCCGCGCCCGTGGGAGGAACAGTTAACAATATACCAAGTGGAGCCGAAACCGTAAATACCGGAACGGTCAACAACTATTATTACGGAGGAACTTATTATGAAAAAGACGGAAGCTCTTATAAAGTTGTGCCGCCAACAGCAGGAACGTTAGTAGATAATTTACCTGAAGGAGGCGAAGAAGTTACCATTGGCGATGTTAAGTATGTAAAATTTGGAGAAACCTATTATCAACCTGTAGAAGTAGATGGAAAATCCAAATACGAAGTTGTACTGGTTGAAGAAGATAAATAAAACCATATTAACCTTATCAAATAAATAGAGTTTGATAAGGTTATTTTTTTAACTTTATAAATTATTACCAACGAAGCTATTTTTTTGTTACTTTGTAATAATTAACCTACCATTTACTACGTAAAAATAATTATAATGAAAAATAAAACCTATTGGATTTTAGCAATTCTTACTATATCCATTATATCAATTGCATATGGTTACAGTTCCTTTATTGTTCCCAAACAAAAGTTAGCCGCACTGGATTGTACCGAAAGTCCAAATCCAGCTGACTCGTCTTTGTTTAAGCCGACAATCGAAAATAAAAACCGCCCTTCGGCTAATAAAACCCCAATAGGAATGGTATGGATTCCCGGCGGAGAATTCTCTATGGGAAGCAATGTCGAGGATGAAAGCCTATGCAGTATAAAAGGAGTAACAAAAGATGCAGCGCCTATACATCAGGTATATGTTGATGGTTTTTATATGGATAAAACCGAAGTTACCAATGAACAATTTGAAGCTTTTGTTAAAGCAACAGGTTATGTAACTTTAGCCGAAATAAAACCAACCCATGAAGAATATCCTGATGCACCACTGGAAAATTTAGTGGCAGGATCAGCTGTTTTTACCCCTACTCCTGCTAAAGTAAATCTGGGTAATTACATGCAATGGTGGTCGTATGTTCAAGGTGCAGACTGGAGACATCCGGAAGGGGCCGGAAGCTCTATAAAAGGAAGAGAGAAATATCCCGTAGTTCAGGTTTCATATGATGATGCAGCCGCTTATGCAAAATGGGCAGGAAAACGATTACCAACTGAAGCCGAATGGGAATTTGCGGCACGTGGCGGAAAATCAGGACAATTATACGCGTGGGGAAATACATTAAAACCTAAAGGAAAATTTCAGGCCAATATCTATCAGGGACACTTTCCTATAGAAAAAGGAGACACTGGAGAAGATGGTTATATTGGCATCGCTCCTACCGCACAATTTGAACCAAACCCGTATGGTCTTTATGATATTGGAGGAAATGTATGGGAATGGACAAATGACTGGTATACTGCCGATTATTATGACGTTTTAAAACAAAGCGGTACTGTGACTAAAAACCCAAAAGGTCCGGATTCATCTTATGATCCCGGAGAACCTAATTTACCTAAAAAAGTTCAGCGCGGAGGATCGTTTTTATGTACAGATCAATATTGCACCCGTTATATGGTAGGAACACGAGGAAAAGGAGATTATAAATCACCCGCAAATCATATTGGATTCAGATGTGTTCAATAATTATTTTTAAAAGAAAGTTTGCCACGAATTTCACAAATTTTCACTAATAAAAAAATGCCTTGCATACTTAAATAAAATCCAATTTCGCAAATCAAATTCGTGGAATTGGATTTTATATTTAAAGTAATTCGTGTTATTTCTTGAAATTCGTGGCAAACTTTTACCACCCTAATTTACAGTTTTCATAATTCACAGCTTTACAACGCCTGATTATTTGCTTATATTTGCTAAAAAATAAACAAATGCAACATATTATAGATCGTTTTATCAGTTATGTAACTATTGATACCGAATCAGACCCAAATTCACAAACTACTCCAAGTACAGAGAAACAATGGAATCTTGCCAACAAATTAGTCGAAGAACTAAAAACAATTGGTCTGGAAGATGTTACTATAGATGACAAAGCTTATATAATGGCAACTTTGCCAAGTAATGTAGATCATGAAGTACCAACAATTGGATTTGTTTCGCATTTTGATACTTCACCTGATTTTAGCGGAGCAAATGTAAAACCGCAGATTATTACCAATTACGACGGAAAAGACATCGTATTAAATGCAGAGAAAAACATAGTTTTATCTCCAAATTATTTTAAAGATTTACTACAATATAAAGGACAAACAATCATCACAACTGACGGAACTACTTTGTTAGGCGCAGATGATAAAGCTGGTATTACAGAAATTGTTTCTGCAATGGAATATTTAATCCAGCATCCTGAAATTAAACACGGAAAAATTAGAATTGGTTTTACTCCCGATGAAGAAATTGGTCGAGGTGCGCATCATTTTGATGTAGAAAAATTTGGTGCTAAATGGGCTTATACCATGGACGGAAGTCAGATTGGAGAATTAGAATATGAAAATTTTAATGCAGCCGGAGCCAAAATTACTTTCAAAGGAAAAAGCGTTCACCCGGGTTATGCAAAAGGAAAAATGATCAACTCGATGTTGATTGCAAATGATTTTATCAACGAACTTCCAAAAGGAGAAACACCACAGGAAACAAAAGGTTACGAAGGATTTTTTCATGTACATCACTTAACCGGAAGTATTGAAGAAACAGTTCTTGAACTTATTATTCGGGACCACAACAAGATAAAATTCGAAAAAAGAAAAGATCTAATTGGTAAAATTGCCAAAAAAATCAATAAAAAATTCGCCAAACAATTTGGTGAAGATATTGTAATCGCCGAGGTTAAGGATCAATATTATAATATGAAGGAAAAAGTACTTCCGGTAAAACATATTGTAGATATTGCAGAAAAAGCAATGAGAGAATTAGGTATTAAACCTATTATAAAACCTATTCGTGGCGGAACCGACGGATCACAATTGTCTTTTATGGGATTGCCTTGCCCAAATATATTTGCGGGTGGTCATAACTTTCACGGAAAATACGAATATGTTCCTGCAGAAAGTATCCAGAAAGCAACTGATGTTATTGTAAAGATTGCAGAATTGACTGCAATTCCAGGAATTTTTGATGTCGCTGATACACCTAAAAGAAAAAGATAAATTGGAAGAAGCTAATTCTGACAAAAAACACGTTTGGGACAAAGTCAACAACTGGGAAGAGGAATTACTCTTTCTAAAATCAATTATTGACAAAACCGAACTCGTTGAAACCATAAAATGGGGCGGTCCAATTTATGTGTACAACAAAAAAAATGTTATTGGGATTGGCGGTTTTAAAAATTATTTTGCGATTTGGTTTCTTAGTGGAGTTTTTCTAAAAGACGAAAAAAAGAAACTTATCAACGCTCAGGAAGACAAAACAAAATCCATGCGACAATGGCGTTTTACTTCCAAAGAAGAAGTAAACGAAAAAGAAGTTTTAGAATATATTCTTGAAGCTATCGAAAATGAAAAGCAGGGAAAAATTATCAAACCTTCTAAAAAAGAAGCGATTGTTTCTGAACTTTTTCAAAAAGAAATAGACCAAAATCCAGCTTTAGCTGAAGCTTTTCAAAAATTTAGTCCTTATAAACAATATGAGTTTATGGAATATATTGAAAGTGCGAAACAAGAAAAAACCAAACTTTCAAGAATCGAGAAAGTGATTCCGATGATTTTAGGGAATATTGGTTTGAATGATAAATATAGATAGAATTTCAAATTTCTATTTTCAGAGACCTTTGTCAAAGTTTTAAACTTTGACGAAGGTCTTTTCTTTTTTTGTCATTTCAAGAGAAACAAAACATACAACGATCTAATTGGAATCGAATCTCTTACGCAGACACACTGCTGTGCGTCTCTACGATTAACAATACGGATAATAGGAACGAACCATCAAATTTACAATCTACACAATACAAATCTATAAAGATTGACCATAGAGACACACTGCAGTGCGTCTAACTAAAGATTGAAGAGTTACTATGTGGAGTTTCTTGCGGAGATCCCTCTTTCCTCGGGATGACATACTTTGCGTACAATTATGACAAAATCGTGTACTTTAAAACAAAAAAATCCCCAATTCTAATTAGAATTGGGGATTTATATTTATTAGAATTTCTAAAAAATTATGCTTTTTTAGCTAAAGCAGCACTCATTTCCATAGAAATAGCTGAACGCTCAATTTTCAATTTTCCAGACATTGTTTCGATAACAGCACTTGTTTCTGCAAGCTCAACAATTTTACCATGAAAACCACTTTTAGTAATTATTTTATCACCTACTTTCAGGCCGCTTTCAAATTCTTTTTCGTTTTTTGCTCTTTTTTGTTGTGGTCTGATCATGAAGAAATACAACACTACAAACATTAGTAAATAAGGAGCAAATTTCATTAAATCTTGCATAGTATTCAGTTTTTATTTTTGTTATTAATATTTATGTTTTAGCTCTTCGACTTCACTCAGAGTGACATTAGAATTGGCTCTTCTCCCGAAACCCCGGGGCGCTCAGAACGGCATTAATAAAGCTGAGATTTTCTCAGGTTTTACATCAAGCCTCTACCTACTTTAATCATCTTTTTATTAGCAGTAAGCTCTTTAACAAGATTATCTAAAATTCCGTTGATAAAAATACTACTTTTTGGTGTAGAATATTCTTTAGCAATTTCTAAATATTCGTTAAGAGTTACTTTTACCGGGATCGAAGGGAATTTTAAAAACTCGCAAATTGCCATTTTCAAAATAATAGTATCGATTTCGGCAATCCTTTCACTATCCCAATTTGGTGTTTTGTCATCATATTCTTTTGCAAGAATAGATTCGTTTAAAACTGTTCTTCTAAACAAGTCTTTTGCAAAATCTTTATCCTCAACATCTTTGTACAATTTTGGCACTCTAAAATCATCCGGATCTTGAGTTTTAATTGCTTTTAATTGCTTAACAATATGCGTATTTACAACCGGAATATCATCAACCCACGTTAATTTATCATCTTCCAGATACTCATATAATTTTTCGTTAGGAACAATTACATCAGCAAATAAATCGATCACAAATTGTCTGTCTTCTTCAAAAGTATTCGTCGTAGTACTCATGTATTTTGCATACAAATCACTTGACTTAATATCATTTAAAAGTAAAATGATATAATCATCGTTTAAAGACCAGTTGTTGATTTTACGATTTTCTAAAGCAATGCTTAAAGAATTACTTTCGGCAAGAAGTTGGAAAATTTTGTTGTTGATGAACTTTTCGTTCGGATTACGTTCTGCAGCAGTTGCAAGATGTTTTTTGCTTGATAGATGTAAAAAAACAGATTCTTTTTTGCATATTTCAATTAATGAAGAAAGCATTATAAGATATAAGTCCTGAATATTATCGATACTATAGAAAAGAAACTTTTCTTCTTTTTCCAGATTATCAGAACCGCTTTGATGCATTGCATAAATGGACTGCATTACTTTAACGCGTATGTGTCTTCTATTTACCACCTTGTAAGAACATTTAAAAATTAGTCTGCAAAATTAGCAATTTCAATCCTTATAATAAAATTTATTCGCAATTTTTAGTCACAGTTTTCAGGCCAACCGATTAGAAAGTTGCAGTTTTCAGTGTCAGTTTTCAGTAGATGCGCATAAAGTCGCAGTATTCAGTCACGTTTTTCAGGCGAAACGTTTAGAAAGTCGCAGTTTTCGGTCTCAGTTTTCAGGCTAAACGTTTTGAAAGTCGCAGTTTTCAGTGTCAGTTTTCAGTCGATGCGCACAAAGTCACAGTTTTCGGTCACGGTTTTCAGGCGAAACGTTTAGAAAGTCGCAGTATTCAGTGTCAGTTTTCAGCAAATGCGAATAAAAAAAATCCCAGTCTCAATTTTCAAAACTGAAAACTGGGACTGAGACTATAAACTGGGACTGTAAACCGAGACCGAGACTAAATATTACTTTTTAGTAGCATTTTCAATTTTTCTCAAATCAATACGATTTTGAGCAATTGTAAGCGCAGCTTTATGAGTTGTCATTCCGTTTTTCACAGCATAATCGATAATTTCTAAAGTAGTGTTATAGATATTTTCGGTTTTTGTCATGATTTCGGCTTTACCGTAATGCTCTAATTCAGCATAAACATTGATAATTCCACCAGCATTGATTAAGAAATCCGGCGCATATAAAATACCTCTTTCCTGTAATCTTGCTCCGTGAACATTTTCATCAGCTAATTGATTGTTGGCAGCACCAGCAATTACTTTAGCTTTGATTTTGTTTACCGTATCGCTATTAATAGTTGCTCCCATTGCACATGGCGCATAAATATCAACATCAGCAGCATATAAATCTTCTCCTGTAAATATTGTTGCGTTGTACTTTTGAGCTACTTCGTATAATTTTTCTTCATTGATATCAGCAATTGTAACGATTGCTCCTTCTTTAGTCAAATATTCTACTAAAGCTTCACCAACGTGACCAATTCCCTGAACCAAAACTTTTTTACCGTCAAGAACATCAGTTCCAAATTGGCTTTTAGCAGCAGCTTTCATTCCCAAATAAACACCATAAGCAGTTATTGGAGAAGGATTTCCTGAACCACCTCTTTCTTCAGAGATACCCGTAACATAAGGAGTTACATCTCTTACAGTGTCCATGTCTTTAGTTTCCATTCCAACATCTTCAGCAGTAATATATCTACCTCCTAAAGAGTGAACAAATTCACCAAACTTGCGCATTAATTCTGGCGTTTTTTGCGTTTTAGCATCACCAATAATTACTGCTTTACCTCCACCGATATTTAATCCGGTAATGGCAGATTTATATGTCATACCTCTTGAAAGACGCAAAACATCGTTTAATGCTTCCCATTCGGTATTATAGTTCCACATTCTGGTTCCTCCTAAAGCTGGACCCATAACCGAATTATGAATACCAATAATTGCTTTTAAACCTGTATCTTTGTCATTGCAAAAAACAATTTGTTCGTGATCGTCAAAAGATAATTGACCAAAAACCGGATCCATTTTTTGAAGTTCCTTTCCAGTTGCGAAAGTTGCATCCATAGCGATAGTATTTATTTAGTTATAAATTATGAATTTGTCAAAAAGACATCTCAAACTTAAACAAAAAATACACATGTGCTAATTTTTTATCTTTAAAATAACAATTAAACAATCGATTTGTTCTGATAAAATTATAAATTCCCTTAGTTTTAATTCATAATAATTTATAAAATCAAAACATTTCATCATTGAATCTCTTAAAAAAATGAAAGAATTAAGCTATTTAAACAAATATTTCATCAAATATAAATATAGTTTCTCTTTAGGAATTTTAATCACCATAATCGCACAAATATTCTCTTTATTTACTCCTAAGCTCATTAGCAAGTCTTTAAACGCAATCGAGAAGTTTGATAAACTCCCAAAAGCGCAACAAACATCTCAGGCAATTATTGATACTTATCGCGACGGATTAATTCATAACGTATTGCTAATCATAGCTACTACAATTGTCGCGGGTTTCCTGACTTTTTTAATGCGCCAGACTTTAATCGTAATGTCACGTCATATCGAGTTTGATTTAAAAAATGAGGTTTTTAAGCAATATGAAAACCTTTCTCAGAACTTTTACAAACAAAACCGTACCGGAGATTTAATGAATCGTATTAGCGAGGATGTTTCTAAGGTGCGTATGTATGTTGGTCCTGCAGTAATGTACACGATCAATACTTTTATACGTTTTGCCATTGTTATTATATATATGTATAATGTGTCGCCATTACTGACCTTATATACCATTTTGCCTTTGCCGATTCTTTCCTACTGTATCTTTAAATTAAGTTCTGAAATCAATAAGCGAAGCACCACTTTTCAGCAATATTTATCTAAAGTTTCAAGTTTTTCGCAGGAAATATTTTCAGGAATACGCGTTATTAAAGCCTATTCATTAGAAAATCAACATCAGAATAATATGGTGGCTCTTGCCGATGAAAGCAAAAAGAAGAGTTTAGATTTAGCCAAAGTTCAATCCTTATTTGGCCCTTTGATGATTGCCTTAATCGGAATCAGTAATTTAGTCGTAATTTATTTTGGAGGTGTGATGTACATCAACGGAACCATCCCTAATATTGGTACAATAGCCGAGTTTATTTTATATGTAAATATGCTTACCTGGCCAGTTGCTTCTTTAGGATGGGTTTCGTCAATGGTTCAGGAAGCAGAAGCTTCTCAAAAACGTTTGAATGAATTTTTGAAAAT
This sequence comes from Flavobacterium sp. Leaf82, assembly GCF_001422725.1. GTDB lineage: Bacteria > Bacteroidota > Bacteroidia > Flavobacteriales > Flavobacteriaceae > Flavobacterium. Next base: position 11,433 of record NZ_LMMA01000007.1, read on the forward strand.
TGAACCTGAAATTAAAAACAAAAACGAAAATTCTTCAGATATTCAAGGTTCAATTGCGTTTGAAAACGTGAGTTATACCTATGAAGATACGAATATCGAAGCCTTGAAAAATGTAACTTTTACAGTAAAAAAAGGAGAGACATTAGCTATTTTAGGGAAAACTGGTTCCGGAAAATCAACTATCTTATCCTTAATTTCTCGTCTCTATGATGTTACCGAAGGAAAAATCACAATTGATCAGAATGAAATCAGTACTTTAAACCTAAATGATTTACGAAACAACATTGGGATTGTACCTCAGGATGCCTTTTTATTCTCAGACACAATAAAAAACAACATTAAATTTGGCAATCAAAATGCAACAGACGAAGAAGTAATCGAAGCTGCTAAAAATGCTGTTGTTCATGATAATATCATCGCTTTTAACAAGCAATACGATACTATTTTAGGAGAAAGAGGTATCACTCTTTCGGGCGGACAAAAGCAGCGCGTATCTATTGCGCGTGCTATAATTAAAAATCCTGCAATTTTACTTTTCGACGATTGTTTATCTGCGGTGGATACAGAAACTGAAGAAACAATTTTGAATAATTTATTTGAAATTTGTAAAGATAAAACTACAATTATAGTGAGTCACAGAGTATCATCAGCAAAGAATGCCGACAAAATAATCATTTTAGAAGATGGAAGGATCATCCAACAAGGCTCTCATAATCAATTAATAAATCAGGAGGGATATTATTCGTCGTTATATTTAAAACAACTTTCGGAAAAAGAATTACTTTAAATGTTGCGTAATAGATAATTTTTTATGATTTTTGAGTACTATTAATTCCAAAAATGATAGAACGTATTATGAGAGAAAATGACATGTTAGAAAAAGAAGAGATTTTTTCTAAAGTATTACGAGCAGGAAGAAGAACTTATTTCTTTGATGTGAGAGCTACTAAAGCTGATGATTACTATATCACGATTACTGAAAGTAAAAAATTTACTGAAGAAGATGGTTCTTTTCATTTTAAAAAACACAAAATTTACTTGTACAAAGAAGATTTTAGTGCTTTTGCAGAAATATTAGAAGAAATGACTTCGTATGTCTTGAACCACAAAGGCGAAGAAGTAATTTCAGAAAGACACCAAAAAGATTTTAAAAAAGAATATGGTTCTGATAAACCTGAAGGACAAAGAACTAGCTTTACTGATATTGATTTTGACGATATTTAGTCCTAAAATAACTTTTTAAAAAGTACGAGTCCAATATGTCCTGCATTTTGGACTTTTTTTATATATTTAAATTAAAAAGCTAACCTTGATGACACTAACCACAAAACCACACTATTGCCTATTATTTTTTCTCTTCGCAATATCAATATCGTACAGTCAAAAAGCGAATTTAAATGTTGAAAAGAAAATCGACAACATCATAAAAAACATGACTCTTGAACAAAAAATTGGCCAGACATGTCTTAAAGGTACTTCAAGCCGCAGTAAAGGTTTGTCTGATGAACTTAAAAATGATGTTCGAAAAGGTTTAGTCGGTGCTATTTTAAACCTTACAGATCCCAATTTAGTTTTTGAAATACAAAAAATTGCCTTAAAAGAAAGTCCTAATCATATTCCTTTATTATTTGGAAGAGATGTTATTCATGGTTATAAAACTATTTTCCCAATTCCGTTAGGATTAGCTGCTTCGTGGAATATGGATTTAGTCGAAAAAACATCTAAAATTGCTGCTAATGAATCCTATTCAAGATGTATCAATTGGACTTATGCGCCTATGGTTGATATTGCCAGAGATGCACGCTGGGGAAGAATTGCAGAATCTCCAGGCGAAGATCCGTTACTGGCATCAAGATTGGGAGTAGCTTATATTAAAGGTTTTCAGGGAAATGATCCGGCAGCTCCAGGACAAATTTTGGCTTGTGCCAAACATTTTGCCGCTTATGGCGCTGCAGAAGGCGGACGGGATTACAACACGGTGAGCATGTCTGAATCCTTACTGCGAAATGTATATTTAAAACCTTTTGAAGCCGCAGCAAAATCTGGAGCAGCTACTTTTATGACTTCCTTTAATGACCTTAACGGAGTTCCTGCTTCCGGAAATCGTTTTTTGCTAAAAAAAATATTACGCGAAGAATGGAAATATGACGGTTTTGTGGTAAGCGACTGGAATTCTGTTACAGAAATGATTCCGCACGGTTATGCTGCTGACGAAAAAGATGCTGCATTAAAATCTGCAACAGCAGGGCTTGACATGGAAATGACCAGTTTATCCTATGCCCATCATTTAAAAACCCTGATTGCTGAAAAGAAAGTTTCTGAAAAGGAACTGGATGACATGGTTCGTAATATTCTTAGAATAAAATTCAGAGCCGGAATTTTTGAAAATCCATACTTTAAAGATCGTGAAAAATTTTCATTATTAAGTGCCGATGCTTTGCAGACCGCCAGAACTGCGGCAAGTAAAAGCTTTGTTTTATTAAAAAACGAAAATCAGATTTTGCCTTTAAAATCCAATCAAAAAATAGCTGTAATTGGTCCATTAGCTGATGCTTCACGAGAACAATTAGGAACCTGGATTTTTGACGGAAATAAAGAAGATTCTCAAACTCCGCTAAAAGCGTTACAAAATAGTTTTGGATCAAATAATGTATTTTATTCCGCCGGACTTTCGCATAGCAGATCATTATCAGATGAAGGTTTTGAAGCCGCCATCGCAGAAGCTAAAAAATCAGATATAATTTTATTTTTTGCCGGAGAAGAAGCTATCCTTTCCGGAGAAGCGCATTCGAGAGCAAATATTAATTTACCGGGATTACAGGAAAAATTAATAGCAGAACTGCATAAAACCGGAAAACCAATTGTATTGGTATTGATGGCCGGAAGACCCATAACTTTAGGAGCTGTTTTACCAAAAGTAAACGCCTTAATTATGGCATGGCATCCGGGAACAATGGCCGGTCCTGCAATTTCTGATGTGCTTTTGGGAATCACAAATCCGTCAGGAAAATTACCGGTAACCTGGCCAAAAGAAGTAGGTCAGATTCCTATTTATTACAATCACCCAAATACCGGACGACCGGCAGATCCTAAAACTTTTGTTGCAATTCAGGATATTCCTGTCGAAGCCTGGCAAAGTTCATTAGGAAATAATTCTCATTATCTGGATGCAGGTTATGAACCTCAATTTCCTTTTGGATTTGGATTGAGTTATACAACTTTCTCTTATGAGAATTTAAAAATCGAAAAAGCAATTCTGAAAAATAATAATACTGAAAAATTAAACGTTTCAGCAATTATTACCAATACCGGAAACACTACAGGAACAGAAACGGTACAATTATATGTTCGTGATATTACCGGAAGCATTGTGAGACCAATTAGAGAACTGAAAGATTTTGTGCAAATCGAGTTAAAACCTAAGGAATCCAAAACCGTACAATTCTCAATTCCTGTTTCGGAATTCGCTTTTTATAATGATAAAATGGAACTTAAAACAGAGTCTGGAGATTTTAAAGTGTGGATTACTTCGCATGCAGAAAATGGACTGGAAGGTGATTTTAAAATAGAATAAAATTGATAATATGAAGAAAATAATAGTATTACTTTGTTTTTTTATTGGAGTGGCTTCTTTTGCCCAAAAAACAGAATACGAGACGAAAACTAACATTCAATATTATAATGCAGTAACTAATAAGTCTGATTCTTACATTAACGAAAGATGTGTTTTAGATATTTATTATCCAAAAAATGCTAAAAACTTTGCAACAATAATTTGGTTTCATGGCGGAGGATTAACGGGAGGAAGTAAAGAAATTCCGGAAGCTTTAAAAAATAAAGGTTTTGCCGTTATTGGCGTAAATTATAGATTAGCACCAAAAGTAAAAGCCGCCAAAGCGATTGAAGATGCTGCGGCAGCACTTGCCTGGGCATTTAATAATATTACCAATTATGGCGGAGATACTTCGCAAATTTTTGTTTCAGGACATTCTGCTGGAGGTTATTTGGGATTAATGATTGGTTTAGATAAAAAATGGCTGCAAAAAGAAGGAATCGATGCGAATAAAATTGCAGGACTTATCCCTTTTAGCGGACAATGCATTACTCATTTTCAAATTAGAAAAGAAAACGGAATTCCGGATACACAACCAACAATTGATGCTTTCGCTCCGCTATATTATGTTCGTGCAGATGCACCGCCACTTTTGCTAATTACCGGAGATCGAGAATTAGAAATGCTGGGCCGATATGAAGAAAATACTTATATGTCCCGAATGATGAAACTGGCCGGACACAAACAAACGAAACTTTTTGAATTAGATGGTTATGGTCACGGAATGACAGAACCTGGTTTTCCATTACTTGTAAATGAAGTTAACCGAATCATAAAAGAAAATAAAAAATAATCATTTAAAAATCCACGGCAATGGAAACAAATTTATTAATATTACCCGGACTGGGAAATTCAGGTGACAAACACTGGCAAACCTTTTGGCATAAAAAATTCGAAAATTCAACGCGCTTAGTTCAGGACAATTGGGACGAACCGGTTCTTAAAGAATGGCTTGAGAGATTAAATGAAGAAGTCGAAAAACTGGATCAACCAACGGTTTTGGTTGCACATAGTTTAGCCGTTTCACTAGTATTGCACTGGGCAAAAGAAAATAAAAATCATAATGTTATTGGCGCATTATTAGTCGCTCCTGCAGATGTAGATTCACCTCAACATACGCCAGACATTATCAGGAACTTTTCGCCAATGCCTATTTATAAATTGCCTTTTCCGTCAATAGTTGTGGCTAGCGAAAATGACCCTTATGCTTCATTTGAAAGAAAACAATATTTTGCAGAAAAATGGGGAAGTGATTTTGTTAACGTAGGTCAAAAAGGGCACATCAACTCAGATTCAGACTTACAATATTGGGAAGAAGGTCAGGAAATTTTAAAACAATTGATTACGAAAATAGACCTGAAGGATTAAAATCATTTGCTGAAAATTTAACCGCAAAGTTCACAAAGGTTTACGCAAAGTTCGCTAAGTTTTTCGTCTAAACTTTTGCCTTATTAAGTTCACAAAGCTATAGTTTAAAATAATTTGTGCAAATTTGTGTAATTCGTGGCGAAAAATTTAGCCAAAACAAAATCAAAATCATTTTAATAAATGACACGTGCCATAGTGAACAGGCAAAACAAATCTGTAGTAAACTGAAAACTGAGACTGCGACTGAATACTAAATCAACCTATACGCAGTCCGTTTTCTATTTTAAAATCCGGTGCTAATAAAATAACATCTCCCTCCTCACCTACTGCGCCAAGAACAAGACATTCGCTCATAAACTTACCTATTTGTTTTCTTGGAAAATTTACAACCGCTACAATTTGTCGGTTTACTAAATCTCCTTTTTGGTAACGCTTGGTAATTTGTGCCGATGATTTTCTAATGCCAATTTCGGCACCAAAATCAATCGTTAATTGAAAAGCCGGTTTTCTGGCTTCAGGAAAATCATTTACTTCTATAATGGTTCCGATACGCATATCAGTTCTTTCAAATTCGTTCCAGGTTAAATCCATATTCGTTTAATTTTTATTGATTTACAAACCTATTAATTTTGTAATTATTACAACTAATTCTATAACCGTTTTTTTTAGTACTACCGCTAATTTTACTCAACAAGTTATTAAGCTCATACTAAAAAAATATAGAAATGGAAAACACTCTCCTTAACACCGACCAATCTCTAAGAGATTTTGATTTTGATATTCAGGAACTAAATACAGATAAATACATAGAAACTGCTAAAAATGTAAGATTGTATGTAAAGGATTATGGAAAAGGAAAACCAGTAATTTTAATTCATGGCTGGCCGCTTTCTAACGAAATGTGGGAATATCAAATTGATTTTTTAGTTCAGAACAATTACAGAGTAATTGCTTATGATCGTCGTGGATTTGGTAAATCTTCTCAACCTTATGACGGATATGATTATGATACTTTAACCGACGATTTAAAAGAAATCATCGAACAGTTACAATTAGAAAATGCAACTCTTGTAGGTTTTTCTATGGGTGGCGGCGAAGTAGTTCGTTATTTTAGTCGTTATGGAGGAAAAGGTGTTACGAAAGCAGCGTTAATTTCATCTGTAGTTCCTTTTTTATTAAAAACCAATGATAATCCAGATGGTCATCCAAAGGAAAAAAGTGAAACTACTGCAAATGCAATTAAAGAAGACAGAATAGGATTTGTGGATAATTTTGGAAAAACTTTTTTTGGCATTAATATCATCAACAAACCTTTGAGTACTCCGTTATTAGAATATTACAGAACTTTATGCTCATTTGCTTCTCCGAGAGCAACATTAAAATGTGCTGAATCTTTTTCTTATACTGATTTTAGAGAAGAATTAGACTTTATAAAAGTTCCAACATTAATAATTCATGGTGACGATGATAAAATCGTTCCTATTGATCTTACTTCAAAAAAAGCAGCAGAAGCAATTAGGGAAAATACTTATATTGTTTATGAAGGAGCACCACACGGATTATTTTATACGGATAAAGATAAATTGAATACAGATTTACTGAATTTCCTAAATTCATAAATCAATATTACTATATATAAAAAATATCCAAAGAAGTTTTTCTAAAATTTCTTTGGATATTTTTTTTATACTTACATGCTTTCTTTTACAGATTATTAAGGCTATTTTTGGATAAATAATTTCTTTAAAAATGGCACGAACTCCTTCAAATATGTTACCTCTTGGTACGATTGCTCCGGATTTTATATTAAAAGATACTAATTCTAATAACCAATATTCTTTTGAAAATTTAAAAGGATCAAAAGGTACATTAGTTGTTTTTATTTGTAATCATTGCCCGTTTGTACTTCATGTTATTAGAGAAATTGTAATGATTGCTAATGATTATCGGGTTCAGGGAATTGGTGTTATTGCTATTTCAAGCAATGATATTGAAAAGTTTCCGCAGGATTCTCCTGAATTAATGACAGAATTTGCTTTTGAAAACAAAATAGATTTTCCTTATTTATTCGACGAAAGTCAGGAAGTTGCCAAAGCTTACGATGCTGCGTGTACACCGGATTTTTACTTATTCGACAATCAGGATCGCTTGTTTTATCGCGGTCAGCTTGATGATTCAAGACCCGGAAACGGGATTCCGTTAAGCGGAAGTGATCTTCGCAGCGCTATTGACGCACTCCTTTATAACCGAAGTTTAAAAGAACCACAAAAGCCAAGTTTGGGTTGCAATATTAAATGGAAATAAACAATTATCCGTATTTCAAAAAAGTTTACCTATCTTTGCAGATCAATTAATTATTCTCATTGTGAGCACTATAAATATATTTACAGCTATACTCTTGTTGTTTTCTCTAAGGAGAAAGCCTCTTACTGCTGTATTTATTTCACATAGTAAGGCCTTTATTAATTAGGCCTCCGTCTATTTCAATTTCTTCTTTCAGGCGGAGGATTTATACCACGATTTAATCATTTATTTTATTTGGAAGAGTAAATTCTCTCTCAAATAATTTTCTGGTTTTTTCAATCAAAAATTTCCAAAACATACATTATTACAAAAATTTCGATTTGCAAAAATGCAATTTGAAATAATAATTATGCTTATCAGCCTGTAAAGAAATACAAAACACGAACATTCAATAATATTAATATTAATAAAATATAGTTATGAAACCAACACCCACATTCTGTAAAACAGATTATAATTTTTTAAGAGAATTAATCTTAAAAAGTAAAAATTCAACAAACGCTAAAGAGGCGAATCAGCTTTCACAGGAATTAGATCGTGCTATAATCAGCAAAGAAAGCGAACTGGATAATTCTATCGTAAAAATAAATTCTATCGTAACCATCGAAGACGTAAAAGCAAAAAAACAAATGAAGATTCAGATCGTTTTACCTTCTTTTGCAGATGTAAAACAAAGTAAAATTTCAATTCTTGCACCTTTAAGCGTTGCTATCATTGGCTTTAAAGAAAACGACGAAGTAGATTGGGAATTACCGGCTGGAATAAAGACTTTAAAAATAGTTGCGGTTAGTAATACGACTGAAAGCGACTTATAATTTTTTAAACACCTCACTCGTGAAGGTGTTTTTTTATGTTTAATTCTAAACAAAAAAAACTATCCAATACAGCGTACTGAATAGTTTTATGATTCTACAACCACAACTTTCTTATAGTTGAGAGTTGATATAATTTGATATCGAAACCATTTGAGTATCATCTAACTTCGCTTTTTTCTGCATTCTTGCCAAAATTGGTTTCCACTCTTCCTGAGTAAATTTGTTTGCCTCATATAACTTATGGCATCTTCCACAACTGTTTTCGTACAAGTTTTTAGCTTCGGCTAATTCAGGTGTTAATGCTGTACTTTTTGTAGTTTCAGTAACCGGAGCGGCAGTTGTTTCTGTTGTTGCAACTGCAGCAGACTTTTGAGTTCCGCATGAAACTACAAGCAATACTACGGCAGCCAGAATTAAGATCTTTGATTTCATTGTTTTTCTATATTTGATGAGTAAATATAAAAAAATCCCATTCGCCTTGGCAAATGGGATTCTAATTTAAAACAATACTAAATTGTATTTAATATGCTTATTTTACTTCCATTAATTCTACGTCAAAAATCAAAGTTGCGTTTGGTGGAATCACTCCTCCTGCACCTGCAGCACCATAAGCTAAATCAGACGGAATTACAAAACGAGCTTTGTCACCCACTTGTAACAAGGCAATACCTTCATCCCATCCTTCGATAACCTGACCTTGACCTAATCTAAATTCGATTGGTTTTTTACGTGGGTAAGATGAATCAAAAACTTTTCCGCTTTCTAAAGAACCTTCGTAATGAACTGCAACTGTTTTACCAGCTTCTGCTTTTTTACCATCTCCTTTATTAATCATTTTGTAACGTAAACCACTGTCTGTTCTATCAAAACCAGCAGCCAATTGTTCCATTTTAGCTTCAGATTCAGCTTTTAAAGCTGCATCTCTTTTTAGACGTGCACCTTTTAAACCTACAAAAGCTTCAATAGCATTAAATTTCTCTGCTTCTTCTCCAACTCTGATAATTTCAACATTTTCTAATGCATCACCTTGAGCAACAGCATCAACGATATCTTGTCCTTCGATTACATGACCAAAAACAGTATGTTTTCCGTCTAACCAAGAAGTTGGAACGTGAGTAATGTAAAATTGAGAACCATTACTTGCAGGTCCTGAATTAGCCATTGCTAAAACTCCCGGACGATCGTGTTTTAAACTTGGGTGAAACTCATCATCAAATTTATATCCAGGATCTCCAGTTCCAGTTCCTTTTGGGCAACCACCCTGAATCATAAAATCAGGTATTACTCTGTGAAACGTTAATCCGTCATAGAATTTTTGTCCTTGCGGTTTTACTTTATTTTCCATATTTCCTTCTGCAAGAGCTACAAAATTCCCTACGGTTCCTGGTGTTAAATCGTGTGTTAGTTTTACTAAAATCGAACCTTTACTGGTATTGAATTTAGCGTATATTCCGTTTTCCATTGTTGTTATTTTTAATTTAAATGCAAATTTACAAATTAATTTTATATCAATTTGTGGTTTCTATTTTTTAGTCCCTACGCTTCGGGATGATTTATAAGTAAGTCCGTAAACTGTAAATGACAATGCTGATAAAGCTACGCAACCAATAGTTACGGCGTGCCATCCTCCTAATTTCCACAATAATAATCCGTACGCTGATCCGGCTGCAGTTCCTAAAAAGCTAAAGGACATAAATACGGTATTTAATCTGTTTCTGGCTTCGGGAAGTAATGAATAAACACGGGTTTGGTTTGAAATATGAACTCCCTGAATTCCTATATCAATAAAAACGATTCCAATCGCAATTCCGATTACGCTTTCTATTGAAAAATAAAAAATCAAAAAGCTTATTAAAATCAATAAACAACCATAACCTACAGCTACTCTCGAACCTCCTTTATCTCCCATTTTACCTACCAAAGGCGCTGCTAGAGCTCCTGAAGCACCTACAATCCCAAACAAACCAATTGTCGCGCTACTGTAATGAAAAGGTTCTCCTGAAAGCAACAAAACCATTGTAACCCAAAAAGCGCCAAATTGTGCAAAACTAAACACATTAATTATTGTAGCTTCACGTAAAATTGGCTGTGTTTTTATAAGTGTAAAAAGAGATTGAATTAACTGACCGTACGTTCCCTGAAATTGCGGTTTATTAACGGGAAATTTATTCTGAATCACAAAAAAGATCAACAAACAAATTCCGGCTGCAATATAAAACATCGATCTCCAGCCTAGAATCTCACCAATGAATCCGCTTAAAGTTCTTGATAATAAAATACCAACAAGTAAACCGCTCATAATGGTTCCAACTACTTTACCTCGTTGTTCCGGCGCACTTAATGAAGCTGCCAAAGGCAAAATAAGCTGCGGAACTATTGAAGTAATTCCAATCAGTAAAGAAGCAATTTGCAACAGAAAGAAACTTTTTGCTGTAGCCGCAAGAATTAAAGCAATTACAGAGGCAAAAGTGGTCATTAAAATTTGCTTTTTTCTCTCTATTTTATCTCCTAACGGAACCATAAAGAACAACCCAATCGCATAACCCGCCTGAGTTAGATAGGTTATTGTTCCTGCGCTGGCTTCGGGAATTTTAAATTCGTTGGCAATTAAAACAATTAAAGGCTGGCAGTAATACAGATTTGCAACTATAAGTCCAGTGCAAGCTGCCATAAATAAGACATTCGTTTTGGATAAATTCATTTTGCAAAAATACCATCAATATTTAATCTAAACTTATAATTAAAGTTATTTTTTTTATAAAATCAGTGTGAATTTGCGTCATTAGTGTTTCTAAAAATTGACGCTGATTAAACGGATTCGCTATTGCGAAAACACAGACGCTTCCTGATTTCTTTATTTAATTCTATTTTAAAAAATCCTCTCTTGCAGGACCAAAAACATCTGTAAGCATACCGCTTTCTAAACAAACAACTCCATGAATTGCGTGAGGCGGAATATAAAAACTGTCTCCTTCTTTTAGAGTTTCAGTAACACCATTTATAGTAACATCAAATTTCCCACTCGAAACATAGGTAACCTGTGTATGATAATGTTCGTGCAAAACTCCTATGCCACCTTTTTCAAAATGAACATTTACCAACATTACTCTATCATCGTAAGCCAGGATTTTGCGTTTGATTCCTTCGCCAACTACTTCCCATTCTACATCATCTCCTTTTATAAATTCTTTGCTTGATCCTAAACTTTGCATATCTGTTTTTTAATTGATTTTATACAAAAATAATGTTTTTTAACGGGTTTAATTCTAAAGCAAATTTTTAGAAATAAAAGCACAACTCGTTTTAATTGACTCAAAAGAATCAGGATTGTAATTATTCTCCTGCTCTACAAAAAAATGTTTCAAACCGGATTGTTTTGCTTGTTTAAAAAAGGTTTTAAAATCAATTGAACCTGAACCAATTTCTGCATTCAAAGCTGGATTTAGCTTGTCCATATCTTTTACATGCCACATTTTAAAACGTCCCGGATTTGCTGCAAATAAATGAACGGGATCATTTCCTGAGCGAACAACCCAATATAAATCTAACTCAAAATAAACCAGATCTTTATCGGTTTCCTTTAATAAAATTTCATAACCCGTAACTCCGTCATGTTTTTGAAATTCAAAATCATGATTGTGGTACGCCAGTTTTAAACCTGCTTTTTGGCACATTTTTGCAGCTTCATTTAAGCGTGTTGCAATAACTTTATAATCTGAAATATTTTGTCTAAAAGGTTCATCAACCCAGGGAATCGTTAGATAGTCACTTTTTAGAATTGTAGCGGCTTCAATTGCAGCTTTTAGTTCTGTTGTATTTCCATCTGCTAAAAAACTTCCCAAGTTATAATGTCCGCTAACAGCTTTAAGTCCGTTTTGGTCTAATATTTTCTTTAATTCAATTGGAGACAATCCCCAGAATTGATCTTTGATCGAGAAACCATACGTTTCAACAGTTGTAAATCCTGCAGCAGCTACTTTTTCTAAAGTTACTTTTACATCTTTAGAAATTTCATCGCGTAAGGTATACAACTGCAAACCTATTTCTTTTTTATCCATAGTAAAAGCTAATGATGGCATGGCTAAAACTGCTGTTGCAGCCAAACCGGTGTTGATTATAAAGTTTCTTCTTGTGACCATATCTATTCAAAAAGAGATAATTAATTACTGTAATTAAAATTGATTTTCAAAATTAGATATAAACTTTTGAAGAGCGATCTCCGTTTCCTCATTTATAATTTTTCCTTCCTCATTAATTTTTCCGCGAATACCTTGTATCAAAAGTTGTGTGTTGTCTTCGAGTTTAGCCTGTAGCGTTTGCATAATTAAAATTAACTGTTCATGCGCCATTTCTCCTGATGCGGAAGCCGTTATTAATCCTGTCTTTTTATTAGAAAAAATTGTTGTCGAAACACACCATTCTAAAGCATTTTTTAAACTTCCGGGCAGACTAAAAACATATTCCGGTGTACAAATGATAATTCCATCAGCTTGATTAATTTTATTTCTAAAATCTTCGACCTCCTTTGGAGGATTCTCTGTATCTAAATCCGGATTAAAATGGGGAATTTGATCTAAATCTTCGAAAATTTCAATCTCAAATGAATTATTAATTTGCTCAGCAATAAATTTTAGAATTTTGTAATTGCTTGAATTCTTTCTTGTACTGCCTGTTATAGCAAGTATTTTTATTTTTGGATTTGGCATTCTACTGAAAAATGATATTATATTAATTCCTTAAAAATAAATTTTTTATCATAATCAACTTCAAATTTTTCAAGAAAATCAATATATTCTTCTCTAAAAGTTTTCTTCTTATGGTGTAATTCCTGATTATTAATATAATTTATTACAGCAGCTAACTGTGATTTACTATATGAAAAAGCTCCATAACCTTCTTGCCATTCAAAATGATTTGGCAAAAACTTATTTTTATTAATCCATTTTGAGGAATCTTGTTTAATATTTTTTAATAAATCAGAAATGGATTGTGCCGGTCTAATTCCTATTAAAATATGAATGTGATCTGGCATACCATTTATAGCTAAAAGTTTGTGATTGTTATTGTTTACAATTCCGGCTATGTACTTGTAGAGTTGATCTTTCCAGTCGTTGTGTATCATAGCTTGTCTAAATTTTACCGCAAAAACAAAATGAATATGTATTTGCGTGTATGTATTTGCCATAATATATAGTCCCTACGGGACATTATTTAATTTATATTTTTTTTTGCTACCAATATGTGATTCCTAGCGGAATATATATAAATAAGGAAGCTACTTTTTGTTCTCTATCAATTATGTATTCCTAATGCATATCTACAAATGAGAAAGTTGTTTTTATTTATAATCAATTATTTAATTTCTAATGGATTAAAGGATTTATACACAAAAACTATCTCACAATATTATAATATTCAATTGCAAATATAATTATTAAAATAAGAATAAAGCTACTTTTTATATAATACGGGGATTAGTTTTGAATTGAAAAACTTAGATGAATAATTAAATTTCTAATTATAGAAACTTATAATTATTTAGAAATAAAAAATGAGATGAATATTAGGTAATTGAGACGAATGTTCCGCTAGGAACAAAATATTGGTAGCAAAAAAAAACACAAAGCCTTGTCCCGTAGGGACTAAACCTACTAAATAACAATAATTTCTATTGATCTTAAAAGTCAAAAAAATAATAAACCTAAAACCCAAATCTACTTTTCGCCTTCTTCTTTAAAATTATCGAAATAAATAAAATCTTTAGTAATTAATCGGTTTTCTATTTTACAGCAATTTCCTGAGGTGTATGTTGCTGTTTATCTGTTCTATAAGAGTAAATTTTCCCTTCCTTATTTATGTATACAAATTGATAAGTCCAATAATTAGGTCCCGCTATTCTAGAACCCATATCATTATTAGCATTTTCATAAACTTGTTCTCCATAAATAAGTATCTCTCCTTGTTCACCATTATTTAAGGTTCTTATTGGAGTTCCCCAACTTTTAATTAGATTTTTTTTTGATTGTCCGATCCAATTATCGTTTGTGTTTTTAGTACTTGCACAAGATTGCAAAACCATAATTGCAATTAAAAAAAGTATCTTCTTCATCATAATAGTCAATTTAAAAATTATTTTTTAGTAAAAAATTCACATTATAATATTAATTGAAAATCAGTCGCATAAATTTACAAGAAAAAATTTATTTCTTATATAATTTCTACCTAATTAATTGTTTAACAAATTGTTAATCAAGCACATTAGCTAAAAAAAGCACTATTAAACATGTCTATATAATTGTTTAATTTCTCAAATATTAACTTTGTATCTTTGCCGCACAGAACTATTGAAGAAAAAAAATGCGAATTGACATTATTACGATTTTGCCTGAATTATTAAGAAGCCCATTCGAGGCTTCGATCATGAAACGTGCCATAGACAAAGGTTTGGTCGAAGTACATTTTCATAATTTACGCGATTATACCACAAACAAACAAAAAAGTGTAGATGATTACCCGTTTGGCGGTGGCGCCGGAATGGTAATGACCGTTCAGCCAATTGATGCTTGTATTACACATTTGAAAACCGAACGTGAATACGACGAGATTATCTATATGTCGCCAGATGGAGAAACGCTGAACCAAAAAATGGCAAATACAATGTCGATGTATGAAAACATTATCATTTTATGCGGACATTATAAAGGTGTTGATCAACGTGTTCGTGATCATTTTATTACCAAAGAAATTTCTATTGGCGATTACGTTTTATCTGGCGGAGAATTAGGCGCTTTAGTTTTATCTGATGCTTTAATTCGATTAATTCCTGGTGTTTTAAGCGACGAAACATCAGCATTGACAGATAGTTTTCAGGATAATTTACTTTCAGGACCTATATATACAAGACCAGCAGATTATAAAGGATGGAAAGTTCCTGATGTTTTAACAAGCGGTCACTTTGCCAAAATTGACAAATGGCGCGAAGATATGGCCTATGAACATACTAAGAACAGACGTCCGGATTTACTTGAAGGACAAGATTAGTTTACAGTCTCAGTCTTAGTCTCAGTCTCAGTTTTCAGTGAATTTGATTGCTGGATAATTAGTTTTCAGTCTCAGTTTTCAGATTGCCAGATAAAAACTGAGACTGTAAACCGAGACTGTAAACTAGAACATATCAACAACTTAAAATAATTTATAATTAACAATTTATAATTCATAATTATTTTATACATTTGCACCCGAATTAGACTAACCTCTGGCGAGATCCGTGAATGTTGCTCTATATAAAAACCATAATTACAAGATATCATGGCAGATTTAATGAAATTCGTTCAAACCGAATTAGTTGCTAAAAAAGATTTCCCTGTTTTCGGAGCTGGAGATACTATCACAGTTTACTACGAAATTAAAGAGGGTGAAAAAACAAGAACTCAGTTTTTCAAAGGAGTTGTTATTCAAAGAAGAGGTTCTGGTAACACAGAAACTTTTACTATCCGTAAAATGTCAGGAGCTATTGGAGTTGAGCGTATCTTCCCAGTAAACTTACCAGCTTTACAGAAAATTGAAATCAACAAAAAAGGAGCTGTACGTAGAGCTAGAATTTTCTACTTCAGAGAACTTACTGGTAAAAAAGCTAAGATTAAAGATAAAAGAAGATAATCATTTATCGATTTGTTATAAAAAAGCTCGTTTCATTTATTTGAAACGAGTTTTTTTTTGTGCCTGTTTTTTAAAATATTCTGAATTTACTTTACGCTAAACCCGACAGGTTTTAAAAACCTGTCGGGTTTCTGGGATTGTGCGACATACATTATTTCAACGGATTAAAATCCGTTGCTACAAAATGTATCGTTCCTCCGGAACTTTGTGTAAAGAGCCTTCGGCTCGATTTATTTTGTAGGGATGGATTTTAATCCATTCATCTCAATATAATATTTTAAGTATTTATGTCATTTCGACGAAGGAGAAATCACACGCGGAATTCGACAAAGATTAGATTATCGTTGCAGAGTTACTTACGAAGATTTCTCTCCCGACGCTTCGGGATCGAAATGACAAACTCTACGGATTACTGTCGAGCTTCGGGACGCAATCAAAGTCGCCAATCTTTGTCGAATCCCGCGTGTGATTTCTCCCTTCGGTCGAAATGACAAGTTAAACGAAAGGTGCTTGTTTACGCCAAACCCGACAGGTTTTAAAAACCTGTCGGGTTTCTGGGATTGTGTGACATACATTATTTCAACGGATTAATCCCGAAGCTTCGGGACGTTGCTACAAAATGTATCGTCCCTCCGGAACTTTGTGTAAAGAGCCTTCGGCTCGATTTATTTTGTAGGGATGGATTTTAATCCATTCATCTCAATATAATATTTTAAGCATTTATGTCATTTCGACGAAGGAGAAATCTTCGCGAGAAGCTCGACAAAGATTAGATTATCGTTGCGGAGTTACTTATGAAGATTTCTCTCTTCGGTCGAAATGACAAACTCTACGGATTACTGTCGAGCTTCGGGACGTAATCAAAGTCGCCAATATTTGCCGAATCCCGCGTGTGATTTCTCCCTTCGGTCGAAATGACAAATTAAACGAAAAGTGCTTGTTTACGCCAAACCCGACAGGTTTTAAAAACCTGTCGGGTTTCTCAGATTATGTATTAAGCATTTATGTCATTTCGAGGAACGAGAAATCACACGCGGAATTCGGCAAAGATTAGATTATCGTTGCGGAGTTACTTGCGAAGATTTCTCTCTTCGGTCGAAATGACAAACTCTACGGATTACTGTCGAGCTTCGGGACGCAATCAAAGTCGCCAATCTTTGTCGAATCCCGCGTGTGATTTCTCTCTTCGGTCGAAATGACAAGTTAAACGAAAGGTGCTTGTTTACGCCAAACCCGACAGGTTTTAAAAACCTGTAAGGTTTCTGAGATTGCACTACATACATTATTTCAACGGATTAATCCCGAAGCTTCGGGACGTTGCTATAAAATGCACCGTTCCTCCGGAACTTTATCTAAAGAGCCTTCGGCTCGATTTATTTTGTAGGGATGGATTTTATCTATCAAAAAGTTTGCGTGAGGGATAGAAGTGGAAAGCCCACAGCCTGACGAAGGAAGTGCGAGGACTTGTAGCGGATAGCCCGACCCGGAGGGACACGCCCAAAATAAAAAAACCGACACTCATAAAGCATCGGTTTGTATTAATGAAAATTTGGAATTCTATTTATTTAATAGCTTTTCTAAATATTCGATTTTGTCTTTTTCAGATTGTAGTAAACGTTCGTAAAGCTTTTCTTTTTCCTGAAAAGTTTCAATTAATTTATCTAATGGATTGAAAGTACAATTATTATTATGTCCCAAATGACCGTTATTGATACTATTATCATGAAAACTATTAAAATAGCTAATCATATTTTCTTCTGAAAAGCTTTTAATGGCTTCAACAGTTACGCCAAGCGCTTTTGCAACTTCGGCAAGTTTTTCGTCATCTATCGTTTCACTGTTTTCAATAGCCGAAACCGTTTGTTGGCTCATGCCTAAAGCCTGCGCCAAAGCTTCTTGCTTCATATCTCGAAGTTCACGAATACGGCTAATTTTTCGCCCTATATGATTTGGTTTTGTTAGTGTGCTCATAATTCAAAGATAATAATTAAGTGTAATAAGTAACAATAGTAAAAAACATATTCAAGAATGTATCTTACATCTTTTGCTTGTTTTTTTGCTTTTATCCAAAAATACAATTTTTCAGACAAAAACAACTAAAGCTAAAATTGATTTACACAACTTTAGGGTTTTCGTTTTTAGAAATCTTCGACTTTTACCCGTGATTCATCAAAACTGTAATTTTTTAATATCAAAATCATCGATTTGACAATTAATTGAAGCCGAATTAACAATCTGATAATTTCGGTAATTATGAGAAAAACTACACCGTTTTCGGACTGTTTTTATTATATTTGCTCCGCTCGTTTTGAGCCGAATATACCTTTTACATCGCCATTTCCTGACGATACGATTATAAAAAAAAAAAAAAAATGACACAGAATTCAAAAATTTATTACACCTTAACTGATGAGGCGCCATTGTTGGCGACTTATTCTTTTTTACCAATTGTTCAGGCATTTACTGCTACTGCAGGTATTGCAATTGAAACTAGAGACATCTCTTTGGCAGGTAGAATTTTATCAAATTT
This sequence comes from Flavobacterium sp. Leaf82, assembly GCF_001422725.1. GTDB lineage: Bacteria > Bacteroidota > Bacteroidia > Flavobacteriales > Flavobacteriaceae > Flavobacterium. The sequence continues at coordinate 29,722 of NZ_LMMA01000007.1, forward strand.
TCCTGAGCTTTTAACAGATGCTCAAAAAACCGGAGATGCTTTGGCAGAATTGGGTCAGTTAGCGACACAACCTGATGCTAACATTATTAAATTACCAAACATTTCTGCATCTGTACCACAATTAAAAGCGGCTATTGCTGAATTGCAATCTCACGGTTACAAAATTCCTAATTATCCGGAAGATCCTCAAAATGATGCCGAAAAAGATGCTAAAGCAAAATATGCTAAAGTTTTAGGTTCTGCGGTAAATCCTGTTTTACGTGAAGGAAACTCTGATCGTAGAGCGCCTAGAGCGGTTAAGAATTTTGCAAAAGCAAATCCGCACTCAATGGGTGCCTGGTCTGCTGACTCAAAAACTAAAGTTGCTTCTATGCCAAACGGTGATTTCTACGGAAGCGAAAAATCACTTACTGTTGCTGAAGCTAATGATGTAAAAATTGAATTCGTAGCAAAAGACGGTACAACTACTGTTCTTAAAGCAAGTACGCCGCTTAAAGCTGGTGAAATAATTGATAGTTCTGTTTTGAACTTACACGCTTTAAAAACTTTTGTTGCAGGTGCAATTGCCGATGCAAAAAAAGAAGGTGTTTTACTTTCTGTGCATTTAAAAGCTACAATGATGAAAGTTTCAGATCCAATTATCTTTGGCGCTATCGTTGAAGTATATTTTGCTGATCTTTTTAAAAAATATGAAACTTTATTTGCTGAATTAAACATTGATACAAGAAACGGTTTAGGTGATATCTATGCAAAAATTGCAGGAAGACCTGAACAAGCAGAAGTTGAAGCTGATATTACGAAAGCTATCGAAAACGGACCTGCTCTTGCAATGGTAAACTCTGATAAAGGAATTACAAACTTACACGTTCCGTCTGACGTTATTGTTGATGCTTCTATGCCGGCAATGATTCGTACGTCTGGACAGATGTATAATAAAGAAGGAAAACAACAAGATACTCTTGCTGTAATTCCGGATCGTTCTTATGCCGGAATCTACACTGCAACTATTGATTTTTGTAAAAAACATGGTGCTTTTGATCCTAAAACAATGGGAAGTGTCCCTAACGTAGGTTTAATGGCTCAAAAGGCTGAAGAATACGGATCTCACGACAAAACTTTCCAGATGAAAGCTGACGGAGTTGTTCGTGTTGTAGATAATAAAGGAACTGTTTTAATGGAGCAAAACGTTGAAGCTAATGACATTTTTAGAATGTGTCAGGCTAAAGACGCTCCTATTCAGGATTGGGTTAAACTTGCTGTAAACAGAGCTCGTTTGTCTGATACTCCTGCTGTTTTCTGGTTAGACGAAAACAGAGCGCACGATAGAGAATTGATCGTAAAAGTTCAAAAATATTTAAAAGACCACAATACAACGAATCTTGATATTCGTATTTTGGACCCAATTGCTGCAACTGAATTTACTTTAGACAGAATCATCAAAGGTTTAGATACTATCTCTGTAACAGGAAACGTTTTACGTGATTATTTAACTGACTTATTCCCAATTTTAGAATTAGGAACTTCGGCTAAAATGTTATCTATCGTTCCGTTAATGAATGGTGGTGGATTGTTCGAAACTGGTGCCGGAGGTTCTGCTCCTAAACACGTTGAGCAATTTACTGAAGAAGGATATTTACGTTGGGATTCATTAGGAGAATTTTTAGCTCTTGGTGCGTCTTTAGAGCATTTAGGACAAACTTTAGACAACTCTAAAGCAATTGTTTTATCTGAAACTCTTGACGAAGCTAATGATAAATTCCTTGCAAACGATAAATCTCCAGCTCGTAAAGTAGGACAAATCGATAACCGTGGTTCTCATTTTTACCTTGCTTTCTATTGGGCACAAGCTCTTGCAGCTCAAAATAAAGATGCTGAATTAAAAGCAATCTTTACTCCAATTGCTGCTCAGTTTGAAGCTAACGAAGATAAAATCGATGCTGAATTAATTGCTGCACAAGGAAAACCTCAAACTCTTGGTGGTTATTACCAACCAACTCCTGAGTTAGTAAGCAAAGCAATGCGCCCAAGTGCGACATTTAATGCAATTCTTGCTGAAATAAAATAGTTTATCAATAAAAGATGCGCTCTGGTGCGTCTCTAAGATTTATATATTAAAAAGACAACCTTTAAACGGTTGTCTTTTTTTTTTGAGTATAATCTTCAGTATTATTTTTTATAAATTACCAAATAAAGAAAAAGCAATGAATAGAATTTTAAAAGTCTAAAAAAATAAAAACTCTAAAACCTGTAACAAATAGAAGGTATTCTTAACTAATGTTTAACAATCTTTCTATGAAAATATTTAGTAAGAATTGTTAACTATGTGATTCAAATACAAGACAATGATTACAAAAAAAATTGGCCTTCTTTTTATCCTCCTTTTCACGACTTTGACTTCATTTGCTCAGGAAAAATTTACACTTAGCGGCACGATAACAGATTTTAAAAATAATGAAACCCTAATTGGTGTCAATGTTTATATTCCGTCTTTAAAAATAGGAACTACAACAAACGAATATGGTTTTTATTCCCTTACTGCTCCTCAAGGTGAGTATGAAATCGAAATTAGTTACGTTGGTTACAAAACCATTGAAAAAACAGTTACCCTAAATCAAAATACCAAAAATAATTTTGCCATAAACGAAAGCGGCGAAGAGCTTCAGGAAGTTATTATTAAAGATAACAGAGGCAAAATCAATATTAAATCGCCAGAAATGAGTGCCAATAAACTTTCTATTGCCACCATAAAAAAAATGCCTGTTGTAATGGGCGAAGTCGATGTTCTAAAATCGATTTTGTTGCTTCCCGGGGTTACAAATGCCGGCGAAGGTGCTTCTGGATTTAATGTTCGAGGTGGCGGCGCAGATCAGAACCTGATTTTATTAGACGAGGCTACAATATTTAATTCTTCTCACGTATTTGGTTTTTTCTCTGTTTTTAATCCCGATGCTATAAAGGATTTAAAATTATATAAAGGCGGAATTCCTGCTCGTTATGGCGGAAGAGCTTCTTCTGTATTGGATATTTATCAGAAAGACGGAAACAGTAAAGAGTTTCATGTAAACGGAGGAATAGGTTTAATTTCAAGCCGAATTCTTGCCGAAGGTCCAATTGTAAAAGACAAAGGTTCGTTCTTAATTGGTGGAAGAGCTTCTTATGCTCATTTATTTTTAAAATTGTCAGAAGACCAAAAAGATAACTCAGCCTATTTTTATGATTTAAATACAAAATTAAGTTATAAATTAAATGATAATAATAGTTTGTATTTATCCGGTTATTTTGGCCGTGACGTGTTTAGCCTGAATAAAAGCTTTACAAATACCTACGGAAATGCAACCCTGAACTTACGCTGGAATCATTTATACTCTGATAAATTATTTGCTAATCTGTCCTTGATTTACAGTGATTACTATTATGGTCTGGATTTAGATTTTGTAGGTTTCAAATGGGATTCCGGAATTAAGAACTATAATATCAAATATGATTTCAAAAACTATATTTCAGATAAATTCAAACTAAATTACGGGCTAAACGGAATTTACTATGAATTTAATCCCGGAACTATCAAACCAAGCAATGAGACTTCAGGAATTAATCCGGATCAATTAGACAAAAAATACGCCTTTGAACCCTCTTTATATATTGAAGCCGAAAATCAGCTTTCTAAAAGAATTACAGTTTCTTATGGATTGCGTTATAGTTTATTTTACCGTTTAGGCGCTTCAACAATCAATTATTACGACAATAACGAGCCCGTTATTTTCAATACTCAAATGCAGATTTATGAAAAAGCGACACCAACATCGACTCAATATTTTGGCAAAAACAAACAAATCCAGAACTACAACAATTTAGAACCTCGTTTCTCTGCCTCTTATCAATTAAACGATGATGAAGCCATAAAAGCAAGTTATAACAGAATGGCGCAATATCTTCAATTGATATCCAATACCTCATCGCCTACTCCGCTTGATGTCTGGATGCCAAGTGATAATTATATTAAACCACAAATTGCAGATCAGGTTGCTTTGGGTTATTTTAGAAACATAAATAATGGTGCGTATTCTGTAGAAGTTGAAACCTATTACAAGAAAATCCAAAACAGATTAGATTATATCGATGGCGCAGATTTAATTGCAAATGACGCTATCGAACAAGTAATCCTGAACGGAAGAATGCGCTCTTACGGATTAGAATTTATGCTAAAGAAAAACGAAGGTAAATTTAACGGTTGGATTTCGTATACTTTATCAAAATCAGAACAGCAAACACCGGGAAGAACTCCGGAAGAAACAGGAATTAATAACGGACAATGGTATAATTCTGCTTATGATAAAACGCATAATTTAGCCATTACATCAGCTTACAATTTAAATGAGAAATGGTCTTTTGGAGCTAACTTTGCTTTGCAATCCGGTCAGCCTGTAACGTATCCAAACGGTCAATATGAATATTTAGGAATTACGGTTCCCAGCTACGGACAAAGAAATGAAAACCGTTTACCGGCGTATCACCATTTAGATGTTTCGGCAACTTTGACACCAAGAAAAAATAAAGATCGAAATTGGAAAGGAGAATGGGTTTTTAGCATTTACAATCTTTACAATCGTCATAATGCAGCTTCGATCAATTTCCGTCAAAACGTTGATACTGGTGCAAATGAAGCTGTACAAACTTCAATTTTTGGAATCGTTCCTGCTGTTAGCTATAATTTTAAATTTTAAAAAAACATTTTCCGTAAAAAGAAAACAAAAGATATATCATGAAAAAAGCATCCTTGTTAATTGTCCTTCTCCTATCGATTTTCTTCACAAGTTGTGAGGAAGTTGTCGATGTTGATCTTGATACCGCTGCACCAAAATTAGTAATCGAAGCCGCTATAAACTGGCAAAAAGGTACTTCAGGAAAACAACAAACTATAAAACTTACGACCACAACGGGTTATTTCGAAAATGTGATTCCAACAGTTTCCGGAGCGACAGTCTTTATAACAAACAGTCAAAACGTACAATTCAACTTTACCGAAGCTCAAAAAACCGGACGATATGTTTGTACTAATTTCATTCCGGTAATCGACGAGAATTATACCTTAACCGTAATTAGTAACGGAATCACTTATACTGCTACTGAAACAATGAAATCTGTAGCACCAATAACCCGAATAGAACAAAATAATGAAGGCGGTTTTACAGGAAAAGATATTGAGACCAAAGCCTTCTTTAACGATCCGGCAGATGTAGATAATTTCTACTTGTTTAAATATGTGTACTCTAATAAAGTTACTTCAACATATTATGTTAGTGAAGATAAATTTTTTCAGGGAAATGAATATTTCAGTTCATCAGATGATGACGAGTTAAAAATTGGAGATGAAGTAGAAATGACACATTACGGAATTTCTAAACAATACTATAATTACATGAGTATTCTGGTAAGCATTGCCGGAAGTAATGTTGGCGGACCTTTTCAATCTCCTCCCGCAACCGTAAAAGGAAATATCATTAATATGACAGATAAATCAAATTATCCGTTAGGTTATTTTTCGCTTAGCGAAATCGACATAAAAAAATATAAAATTCAATAATTATTATAATGGAAGCCAGAATTGAGATTTTGTCAGAGAAAAAACTAATTGGTAAATACATCATTATGTCATTTATCGAAAATAAAACTTTTCAATTATGGAGTTCATTTATGCCAAATCGAAAAGACATTAAAAATTCAATTGATTCTAATTTATATTCCCTTGAGGTTTTCCCTGACGGTCATTTCGACAATTTTGAACCAGGCAATACTTTCGAAAAATGGGCGGCAGTTGAAGTTACTGATTTTGATGAAATCCCTTCAGAAATGGAACCTTTGGTAATTCCGAGTGGTTTATATGCAGTTTTTATACATAAAGGTCCACAAAGTGAAGGTCATAAAACCTATCATTCTATTTTTGTAGAATGGCTTCCAAATTCAGAATATACTGTAGATGAAAGACCTCATTTTGCTGTAATGGGAGATCAATATAAAAAAGAACATCCGGATTCTGAAGAAGAAATCTGGATACCAATAACCAATAAAGCCTAGAATCATGCTAATTGAAACCTTAAAATCACTTTTTAACAGAGATCTCAACAAATTAAAAGTCGAAATCGAATCGTACCAAAACGAAAATCAACTTTGGGCAATTGATAAAAGCATTTCAAATTCAGGCGGAAATCTTTGTTTACATCTCATAGGAAACATCAATACTTATATTGGAGCACAAATTGGAAAAACCGGTTATATTCGGGATCGACCTTTAGAGTTTTCACTAAAAGACATCCCAAAATCAGAATTAACAGCTAAAATTGAAGCAACAATTCTAGTCGTAAATAATGCTTTAGATACTTTAACCGAAGAAGATCTGGAAGCAATTTATCCGGAAATTGTTTTCGAAAAAGAAATGACAACCGGTTATTTTTTAGTTCATCTTGCAACACATTTAGCCTATCATTTAGGACAAATCAATTATCATAGAAGGTTGGTTTAGTGGCGGTTTACCAGTCTCAGTATTCAGTCGCAGTTTACAGTATTCAGTCGCAGTTTACAGTATTCAGTCTCAGTATTCAGTCTCAGTTTACAGTTTGCGGTAAATACTGAGACTGAATACTGAGACTGAACACTTCGACTGTAAACTGATTAACTTTCATAAAAATCTATCTTGAAACTTCGGGACTAAAATCTCAACCTTTCGTACATTTACAGCACATTTCAAATCAAAAAACTAAATGTCATCACACCATATCGTACGCGACGACCAGGAACCAGCTTTAATTATTGCAAACGGAGCAGCTTGTAATCCGGAATTATTAGGACAATTGCTCGAATGGTCGCCACTGGTTATCGTACTCGATTCGGCTATAGAAAGGGTTATACCTTTAGGCATAAAAGTCGATGTGCTTTTAGGCGATTTTGATCGTGGTTTTGATCCTGAAATCTACAAAACGTCACAATATCCTATCGAAATTGTACACACTCCGGATCAGGATAAAACAGATTTAGAGAAAGCTTTTGATTATTTGATCGCCAGAAAAATCCCCGCAGTAAACGTAGTTTGGGCAACCGGAAAACGTGCAGATCATACTATTACCAACCTTACAAATATTGTTCGCTACCGCAATTTACTTAAAATTGTTATTCTCGACGATCATTCTAAAATATTCTTATTACCCAATAAATTCGAGAAATGGTATACGGCAAAAACCCCCATTTCATTGATTCCTATTGGCGTGGTTAACGGCATTAATTCTACCAATTTATTATATCCTCTTAAAAATGATACCTTAACAATTGGCTACAGAACCGGAAGCAGCAACTCAGTCCTTCAGGATGGTTTGGTCAGTATTACGCACACAGATGGCGATTTATTGCTAATGGAATGTATGGATTAGGAGCTATTTCCTGCTGTTCGCTATATCTTTTCCCGGTTAAAGGAACCGGAAAAAGGATGCCGCTTCCATCAGGGCTAAGCAATCGTTTTCATAATTACGTCTTTCTCAAAAAGTAATGACTATCTTTGCACGGAAATTCACAAAATGAAAGAAACAGACAATTCCGAAAAAAATAATTTACATCCTCGAAATCTTCACCGTTCCCGTTATGATTTTGAACTTCTTATTGCGAATTGTCCAGAACTAAAACCGCAGGTTGCCGTAAATGTTCACGGAATCGAAACGATTGACTTTAGTAATCCTGTTTCGGTAAAATTGCTTAACAAAGCTTTATTACAAACCTATTACGACATACAAAACTGGGATATTCCTAAAAATTATCTTTGTCCGCCTATTCCCGGAAGAACTGATTATATTCATTATTTAGCTGATCTACTTGCCCAAACCAATAACGGAATCATTCCGCAAGGATCTTCTGTTTTAGGTTTAGATATAGGAACCGGAGCAAATTGTATTTATCCTATTTTAGGAAATGCTATTTACGACTGGAGTTTTGTTGGAACTGATATCGATGAAAAAGCAATAGAAAATTGCAGTAAAATCATCGAAGCAAATCCAAAATTAATTGATGCTATAAGTCTACAGCAACAAACGGAATCTCGTTTTATCTTCAAAAATATCATCACGCCCGAAGACCGTTTTACCTTCACGATGTGTAATCCCCCATTTCATTCTTCTGCCGAAGATGCAAATCAAAGTACTGTTCGTAAAGTTTCGAACTTAACAAAGGAAAAGAAAAAAACAAATCCTATTTTAAATTTTGGAGGTCATAATGCCGAATTATGGTGCGATGGCGGAGAAATTGGTTTTATTACCCAAATGATTTACGAAAGCTCAAAATTTGCTATGCAATGTCTTTGGTTCACTACTTTGGTTTCAAAAAGAGAAAACCTTTCCAGCATTTACAAAACCTTAAACAAAGTAAACGCATCTTCAATAAAAACCATCGACATGGCTCAGGGTCAAAAAAACAGCCGCATTGTTGCCTGGACTTTTTTAAGCGAAAGTCAGCAAAAAGCCTGGAAGTTTTAATAAATAACTTTTATATCCACAATCAGTTTACGCATAAAACATACAAATCAAAATCTTAAAACATTATAATTTTGATACTTTAAATTAAAATTCTGATACTTTATCGGTGCGCAATTTACGTACCTTTAATGTGAATTGAATTTTACAAACTATGCCAAAAATATACTTTAGACTAGCATTATTACTTATACTTACTGGTTGTTCTTCGACTAAAAAAGTAAAATTTGATGATTATGTTTTTAAAACCAAAAGCGAAAAAACAGCTTATATCAAATCATACGACAAAGCCTTAAAACTTTGGGATATTCCTTATACCGAAGAAAATATAAAAACTACTTACGGAACGGCTCACGTTATTATGGCGGGTCCAAAAAACGGAAAAGATTTAGTTTTACTTCACGGAATGGATGCCAGTTCAACAATGTGGTATCCCAATATAAAAGTTTTAGCTAAAAAACATCGCATATATGCCATTGATTTTATGATGGAACCAGGCAAATCTACTTTGACTTCGAAGCCCTTATCCTCAGAAGAAATTCTACTTTTATACAACGAAATTTTCGATCATTATAAATTAAAGAAATTTGATATTGTCGCAGCTTCAAGAGGAGGCTGGATTGCCACTTTATTAGCGACTCAAAAAGGAAACTCAATCGATAAAATAGTATTGTTAAGTCCGGCGCAAACCTTTAAATTTATTGATAAAGTTGGTAAAACGACTTCTGCTTTAATGCTAAAACTTTTTCCAAGCGAAAAGAAATTTGGAAAGACACTAAATACATTTTCAACACATCCTGAAAAAATTAGTCCTATTTACAAACGACAATTTTATTTGGCTAATAAATATGCCAAATCGAATTCAAGTATGTTAAAAATGCATCCCTTTTCTGATGATGAATTAAAAATGATTACGAATCCCGTTTTAGTTTTAATAGGCGATCATGATGTCATCAATTCTGAAGAAAGCTTAGAAAGGGCAAATAAATATTTAAGCAAGGTTAAAACCCAAACTATTAAAGATGCTGGACATTTTTTATCCATCGATCAGTCGAAAATAGTAAATGATGCCACGATTAATTTTTTAGAATAAGATCTTAAAATTTGCCACGAATTCACGAATTAAATTTAATTCAAACTGATATAAATTCTTGAATTCGTGGCAACTCTTTTTTATAGAATTCAAACTTTGTATCTTTACAAAACTAATCTTTTCATCAGTCAAAAATGAATTTCCAAGTATCCTCAGAGTATAGTCCAAAAGGTGATCAGCCACAAGCAATCGAAAAGCTTTCGCAAGGTGTAATCGATGGCGAAAAATACCAGACTTTATTAGGAGTTACCGGATCCGGAAAAACATTTACGGTGGCAAATGTTATTCAGGAAGTTCAGAGACCTACTTTAGTTCTGGCACACAACAAAACTTTGGCAGCGCAATTGTATTCTGAGTTCAAACAATTTTTCCCAAATAATGCGGTCGAATATTTTGTTTCGTACTACGATTATTACCAACCAGAAGCTTTTATGCCTGTAACAGGAGTTTTTATTGAGAAAGATTTATCTATCAATGAAGAGCTCGAAAAAATGCGTTTAAGCACGACTTCTTCCCTACTTTCAGGACGTCGGGATGTTTTGGTTGTCGCTTCTGTTTCGTGTTTATATGGTATTGGAAATCCAGTTGAATTTAAAAAAAATGTAATTGAAATAACCAGAGATCAGGCTATTTCGAGAACTAAATTACTTCATAGTCTCGTTCAAAGTTTATACGCCAGAACTGAGGCCGATTTTAATCCGGGAACTTTTAGAATAAAAGGTGATACGGTCGAAGTATATCCCAGTTATGCCGATGACGCTTACAGAATACACTTTTTTGGCGACGAAATCGAAGAAATAGAATCATTTGATGTCAAGACCTCACAAGTGATTGAAAAATTTAAAAGACTTACTATTTATCCCGCTAATATGTTTGTAACATCTCCGGATGTTCTACAAGGCGCCATTTGGGAAATTCAGCAAGATTTGGTCAAACAAGTTGATTATTTTAAAGAAATAGGAAAACACCTTGAAGCCAAACGTCTGGAAGAACGTACCAATTTTGACTTAGAAATGATACGGGAATTAGGATATTGCTCCGGAATCGAAAATTACTCCAGATATCTTGACGGAAGACAAGCCGGAACGAGACCGTTCTGTTTATTAGATTATTTCCCAAGTGATTATTTGATGGTTGTTGACGAAAGCCACGTAACCGTTTCTCAGGTTCATGCCATGTATGGAGGCGACAGAAGCCGTAAAGAAAATCTGGTTGAATACGGTTTCCGATTACCTGCCGCAATGGACAACAGGCCTTTGAAATTTGAAGAATTTGAAGCCATACAAAATCAGGTAATTTACGTATCTGCAACACCCGCAGATTACGAATTACAAAAAACAGATGGTATTTATGTAGAACAAATTATTCGCCCAACGGGATTATTAGATCCAATTATCGAAGTAAGACCAAGCTTGAATCAAATTGATGATCTTATCGAAGAAATTCAGGTGCGCTGCGAATTAGACGAAAGGGTTTTAGTAACTACGCTGACTAAAAGAATGGCCGAAGAATTAGCCAAATATTTAACTAAAGTAAACATTCGTTGTCGTTACATACATTCTGAAGTAGATACGCTGGAACGTATCGAAATTATGCAGGATTTGCGAAAAGGTATTTTTGATGTTCTTATTGGGGTAAACTTACTTCGTGAAGGACTTGATTTACCGGAGGTTTCCCTTGTTGCGATTTTAGATGCTGATAAAGAAGGTTTTCTTCGTAATCACAGATCTCTGACGCAAACTATTGGTCGTGCGGCAAGAAACCTGAACGGAAAAGCAATTTTGTATGCTGATAAAGTTACGGCAAGTATGCAACGAACAATTGACGAAACCGAATATCGCAGAACCAAACAGATTAATTATAATACAGAACATGGCATTGTACCTCAAGCTCTAAATAAAAAAATCGACAGTGCTTTTACCAAAAATCCTTTGGTAGAATACGAATTGGGTCATACATTATCTGCTGCTGCCGAACCGGAAACGGCTTATTTATCGAAATCTGAATTGGAGAAAATGATCCGCGAAAAACGCAAATCAATGGAAAAAGCAGCAAAAGAACTCGATTTTTTGCAAGCTGCTAAATTGCGTGACGATATTAAAAAACTACAGGAACAATTGGCTTAATTGTGTTGTTCCTGAAAAACTTTCAATAAAACTTTAGGATCAATTATAGCGTTTGGAGCTTCTTTCATTAAATCTAAAACGCGTTTGGTTGCATTTGGATTCAATCCCATCTCGATCGCAATTTGCTGTATCGCTTTGGCTTCTTTTTCATGCAAAATACCATCGCAATACATGATAAGCGCTAATCTGTAAAACTGCTGAATCCTTTGAAACTCAGATTTTATAACCTGAGTCGAATGTTCCTGATGAAATAAATCCTTAAAAACAGCTAATTCAATATTTAATTCCTTAGCCACCAACCACAAAAATTCATATTCTCTTTTATGCAATTGCCCATCAACAGTAGAAAAAGCAATCATTTCTAAAAGTAAACTTCTCTTTTGTGTTTCGGTATTCATCAATTTATTATTTTTAGCTAAAATATTGTTTTTAAATCTAAAATGCAAAGAACTCACAATTAGAGGTTCATACTTTTGTATTGTTGTGGATTACCGCTGTTTTATTTGAAATATAAAAAACCATTCGAACTCATTATGGAACTAATTTTAAGAGAATATAATTTACAATTAAAACATACTTTTACCATTTCCAGAGAATCGATTGATTTTCAGCCTTCTTTGATTGTTGAACTAAAAAGCGATGGTTTTTCGGGTTTTGGAGAAGCAACTTCAAATCCGTATTACAAAACTACTGTTCCTGTAATGATTCAGGATTTAGAAAAAATCAGAACTTTAATCGAAAGTACTGATGATGAAACTCCCGATGCTTTTTGGGCAAAAATATATCCATATTTAAAAAGCGATATGTTTGCTTTATGCGCTTTAGATCTAGCTTATAATGATCTTTATGCCCGTGAAAAAGGCAAAAAACTATACGAATTATGGAATTATACTATCGAAAATAATCCGCTTACAGATTACACAATCGGGATTGCTTCTATAGAAAAAATGGTTTCGAAAATGCAGGAACTTCCGTGGCCTATTTATAAAATAAAACTTGGAACCAAAGAAGATATCGCAATCGTAAAAGAACTTCGCAAACACACGGATGCAATTTTTAGAATTGATGCCAATTGCGGTTGGGGCGTTGAGGAAACGATTAATAATGCCATTGAACTTAAAAAATTAGGCGTAGAATTTCTCGAACAACCCATGAAAGCGGATAATTGGGATGCTCACAAAGAAGTTTTCAAACATTCGGTTTTACCCATAATTGCCGATGAAAGCTGTATTATAGAAGAAGATGTTGCCAAATGTTTCAACCATTTTCATGGCGTAAATGTAAAATTGGTAAAATGCGGCGGATTAACTCCCGGAAAACGCATGATCGAAGAAGCTAAAAAACTAGGTTTAAAAACAATGGTGGGCTGCATGACCGAATCAACAGTAGGAATTTCGGCAATTGCGCATTTGTTGCCTCAATTAGATTATGTCGATATGGATGGCGCTTTGCTTTTAGCCCAGGATATTGCAACCGGAGTAACGATAAAAAATGGCGTAATTCATTACTCTGAACTTAACGGAACGGGAGTTACTTTAATCTAAAATGTTATGAATGTCAGCCAATTTCCGGATAGAATTATTGAGATTGACCACAAACATTATTTGTATTTTGGAGGAACTGCCTATTTAGGATTACCAACTAATAAAGACTTTCAGGAATTGGTAATCAACAACATTAAGAAATGGGGAACCACTTACGGAAGTTCCAGAAGCGCAAATATAAAATTAACAGCTTATGAAAATGGGGAAGCTTTTCTAGCCAATCATATCAAAGCCGAAAGTGCCGTTACGGTTTCGTCAGGAATGCTTGCAGGAAAAATGGTGATCGACGAATTGAGTAAAAATACAGATTGCTTTTTTCACTTTAGCGATATTCACAACGCTATTAAAACGAATAGTTTACCTGTATTTTTAAACGATGAAATAAATCCTCGTTTGTTAGATTCTAATTCAGAGAGAATTACAATTCTCACAGATGGCGTTCCGTCTTTTCAAACTAAAGCAATCGATTTATCGGTTTTAGCAAAAATTCCGAATCATAAAGAAATTACACTTGTTATTGATGAATCGCATTCTCTTGGAATATTAGGAAAAAATGGCTGCGGAATTTATTCTGAAATCAATCTTCCAATTAAAAGAAAAATTACAGTTTCGTCTTTAGGAAAAGCGTTTGGTCTAAACGGCGGCGTTATCGCAAGTGACGCTTCTTTCATCAATCAAATAAAAAATCTGGACACGTTTATTTCTGCCGCCGGAATGAATCCTGCATTTGTTCAGACTTTGTCCGATGCTTCAAATCTTTATAAAATTCAGCATCAAAAATTACTCGAAAATCTGGATTATATGGATCGAAAGTTACTTAAAAATGACACAATCAAATTTGATAGAAACTACCCGCTAATCTATTTAGAAAACGAAAATCTAATCGGGAAATTAAAAGAAAACAAGATTATCATCGCCAATTTTAAATATCAGAAAAACGAAAGAAATCTAAATAGAATTGTCATAACTGCCAATCATTTGCATGAAGATTTGGACAAATTAGTAAATATTTTAAACGAAAATAGCTAAAAAAGGAGTGAAAAGGTCGCCACGAATGACACTAATTTTCACTAATTGCATTGCGGTAAAGTTTTAATTTGTGAAAATTCGTGAAATTCGTGGCAAAAAAACTTAGCTCAACTTAATAAATTGTAATCAAATTAGTTTTAAAACGTACCTTTGTAAAAAATTAAACGATGACAAACAACGATATCCTAAAAAAACTTCGCGTGGCTTTGATGCTCCGTGACGACCAAATAGTTGAAATTTTAGAATTAGTAGATTTTAGAATTACAAAATCAGAATTGGGCGCTTTTTTTAGAGCCGAAGATCATGAAAATTACATGGAATGTGGTGATCAGGTTTTACGTAATTTCTTAAACGGATTGGTAATTCATTTAAGAGGAACGAAAGAAAACCCGAAAAACCCAAATGATGTTTTAGCAAAACATAAAGCTGAAATACCAAAGAAAGACAGCACTAAAGAAAGACCAGAATTTAAAGCTAGCGCAAAAGATGCTGAAAGAGGAAGAGGCGATAAAGCTCCTTCTAAATCGGGTCCAGCAGCTGGAAAACCTAAAAAGAAAGAATTCCCTAAAGGAAATGGAAAGACATCTGTTGTAGAAAAAGTGATTTACAAAAACGGTAAGAATAAGAAATAGTTACTATTTACTTAACCGCAAAGTGCGCAAAGATTTACGCAGAGTGTGCAAAGTTTTTTAGCCACGAATTCACGAATTATTTTCATAATCTTGAAAACAAAAATTAGTGAATTCGTGGCTATTATTTTAAACACAAAAAGTTCGCAAAGCTGTATAGATAAAGCTTTGCGAACTTTGCGTTTTTATTTAAAATCTATATAAAGAATCTTTGCGCACTTTGCGGTTAAATCACCACCAAACCTAGATTTTATTCTGATCAATTCGCTCAAAGAAAGCATCTTTAAATGTGGCTCCAATTGGTAATTCTTTTCCATTAATAAAAACAGAAAAACTATCGGTAGATTCTATTTGTTTTAAAGCAATTACATACGACTTATGTATCTGGATAAAATCTTTTTCCGGCAATGATTCAATTACATTTTTTAAAGACGAATGCGTGATAATTTGTTGCTTTTGAGTATGAATACAAACATAATTCTGCAGACTTTCTACGTATAAAATCTCTTCTAAAAACAACTTCTGAAATTTATTTTTGCCATCGGTTTTTACAAAAATAAAATCAGACGAATTGTTCGTCGTAACTTCTGTTTTAGGTTCTGCTTTTAATTTTGAAACTGCCTGATAAAAACGTTCAAAAGCAATTGGTTTCAATAGATAATCAATGGCATTTAGTTCAAATCCTTCTAACGCAAAATCCGGATAAGCAGTTGTAAAAATGACTTTAATATCTTTCGAAATTATTTTGGAAAGCTGTAAACCTGTTAATTGCGGCATCTGAATATCCAAAAAGATAACATCTACAGTTTGCGTATTTAGAAATTCTAATGCTTTTAATGCATCATTAAAAACGCCTACTTTTTCGAGAAAAGATACTTTATCGATATAATTTTCGAGTATGCGGGTTGCTGGCGGTTCATCATCAACAATAATACATTTAAAGTTCATGGAATTATTTTTTTAGTGGTATTTTCAAATAGGTTTTAAAGGTATCGTTTTCTGCTGTTTTTTCTAATATAAATTGATCCTTGTAAGCATATTCTAAACGTTTGGTCAGATTCTCAAAACCAATTCCGGTTGATGAATAATTTTCTCCTCCTACATTATAATTAAAGGTTGATAGTTCTAAAAAGTTTCCTTTTATTTTAATCGAAATATTCGCTTTTTTATCCGGATCATTTAATTTTGCGTGTTTAAAAACATTTTCTATAAAATGAATCAAAGCTGATGACAGAATTTTTTCAGTAGAAAAATCTCCTAGAATCTCAAAGTCTAAGTAAAGCTGATCTTCAAATCGTTTTTTCTGTAAATGAATATAGTTTTGTATAAATTGAATTTCTTTAGATAGTAAAACCTCCTCTTTATCTGTCTCTGTAATCACATAGCGAAGCAAATCTGAAAGAACCAAAATATCTGATGCTATTTCATCATCTTTTAAAATCAATTGACTATAGAAAGAATTTAGCGTATTAAACAAAAAATGCGGACTAACTTGCGATTTCAGCATTTGAAGTTCTGCTTTCTTATTCTCTAAAAGCAATTGCTGATTGTGTTTGTATGTTTCCTGAAATTGCCAAAATAAATAGCTCAAAGCGCTTAAAATTATTGCCGGCAATCCAAAGAAAAAATTATCCTGAATGTAATATCCAATTTTACGTGTTTCCTCCCCATAATTATGAATTCCTGTAATTTCAAACACAACTACTTCCTGCAAAAAATAACGTACTCCGGCAAAAATTAATAATGAAACTGGAATACTCAAAAAATACAACACAACCCTTTTTCTGTTTAAAAACCAATCGCAAAAAAGATAAAAATTTAAAAGATAAACGATGAAAATGGATAACACAAAACCTGTATTAAAAAAGAAATACATACTACTGAAAACAGAATCCAATTTTCGATTACTCACTCCAATATCCCATATATAAAAGGTTATAAATAATCCAGTAAAAAGAAGAATATGATAATAGAAAGGAATTTTTAGCTTCATATGAATGTAATTGTTATTTCAAAAATACAACTATGACTTTATATGAATACCAGATTTATATAAAACCTGTATTTCTTGTGATGAACTATCAAAAACAGTACATGAAATTTTTCGACATTCAATTATTAACGTTTGCAATTTGAAACTTGTCGTTTATCAAAAACTAATAATTCACCTTAAAAGTGCCCCTACATTTGTCGTGAATTTAAAACAAATCATCATGAAAAAAATCGCTTTATTATTCCTTTTTACAATCGCATTGCATACTGTTTCTGCTCAATCAAAAAAGAAACAAATTTTATTACTGGGATCTTTCCATTTTGAAAATCCCGGACTTGACGTTGCTAAAGTAAACACGTTCAATGTCATGTCTGACAAAAGTCAAAAGGAACTGGAAAACATTACCGATAAAATTAAAAAGTTTGGACCTGATAAAATTTTCGTTGAATGGAATTATGAGCGACAAGCAAAACTGGATAAGTTTTACAATAAAAATACAGACAGTTTACTCCATAAAGATGCTGACGAAATTGTGCAGATAGCTTTAAGATCTGCTAAAAAATTAGGTCATAAAAAGCTTTACGGAATTGATTATAACAACGCCAATTTTCCTTATGACAGTTTAGTAAAAGTAATGGAAGAAGCCAAACAATTTGATTTGATCAAAAGGAATGAAGAAACAATGAAACATTATGAAACAGATCAAAATCAAAAAATTGCGAAGTATTCATTGACTCAATTACTTTTGGATTTGAATACAAAAGCATCAAATGAAGATAATATTAGCTGGTATCTTGAAACTGCGATTAAAGGCGGAAAAACAGATAATTTTGTTGGTGCTTTTTTAGTATCTGAATGGTACAGAAGAAATCTTTATATGTATGCTTTGATTCAGAAATTGACAGAAACCAAAGACGATAAAATAATGGTTTTATTGGGCGCAGGTCATACGGCAATGATTAGAGAATTTGTCGCACATAATCCTGAATACGAAATTGTAGAATTGGCAACGGTCTTGAAATAAAAGATTCAAACTGCACGATTTTTTACCGCAAAGGGCGCAAAGGTTTACGCAAAGTTCGCAAAGGTTTTTAGCCACGAATTCACGAATTATTTTTTTTATAATCTTTGAGATTAAAAATAATTCGTGAATTCGTGGCTATTTTAAACACATAGCTTTGCGAACTTTGCGTTTATATAAAATCTTGCGATAAAAAAACTTTGCGGGCTTTGCGGTTAAATCTTCCTTTAATTAAATATTCCAAAAAAAAATCCCTCCGAATGATCGAAGGGATTTTATATATAGTTGATTTCTTATTTAATTAAGAAAGTGCAGCTTTAACTTGGTCAGCAGCTTCTTGAAACTGAACAGCTGATAAGATTGGCATACCTGAATTGTCAATTAATTCTTTTGCAATTTCAGCATTTGTTCCTTGCAAACGAACGATAATTGGCACATTGATAGCGTCACCCATGTTTTTGTAAGCATCAACAACACCTTGAGCAACACGGTCACAACGAACGATTCCTCCAAAAATGTTAATCAAAATAGCTTTTACGTTAGGATCTTTTAAGATAATTCTAAAAGCAGTTTCAACACGTTTTGCATCAGCAGTTCCACCAACGTCAAGGAAGTTAGCAGGCTCAAAACCAGCATATTTAATTAAATCCATAGTTGCCATTGCAAGACCTGCTCCGTTTACCATACATCCTACAGTACCGTCAAGATCTACATAGTTTAATCCTACTTCTTTAGCTTCAACTTCGATTGGGTTCTCTTCACGAACGTCTCTCATTTCAGCATATTTTGGTTGTCTGTATAAAGCATTATCATCGATATTTACTTTAGCATCTACAGCCATAATTTTATTATCTGAAGTTTTCAAAACCGGGTTGATTTCAAACATAGAAGCATCAGAACCAATGTAAGCATTGTATAATGAATCGATGAATTTAACCATTTCTTTGAAAGCATTTCCAGAAAGACCTAAGTTAAAAGCAATTCTTCTTGCCTGAAAACCTTGTAATCCAACAGAAGGATCAACTTCTTCAGTAAAAATTAAATGAGGAGTATGCTCAGCAACTTCTTCAATATCCATTCCACCTTCAGTAGAATACATAATCATGTTACGACCAGTAGCTCTATTTAATAAAACAGAAACATAAAATTCAGAAGTTTCACTTTCACCAGGATAGTAAACATCTTCTGCAACTAATATTTTGTTTACTTTTTTACCTTCTGCAGAAGTTTGAGGTGTAATCAATTGCATTCCGATGATTTGTCCAGCAATTTCTTCAACTTGTTGCAAGTTTTTTGCTAACTTAACTCCACCACCTTTTCCACGACCACCTGCGTGAATTTGTGCTTTTATTACGTGCCATCCTGTACCAGTCTCGGCAGTTAATTGTTTTGCAGCAGCCACAGCTTCAACTGCATTGTTAGCCACAATTCCGCGTTGAATGCGTACTCCGTAACTCGCTAAAATTTCTTTTCCTTGATATTCGTGTATGTTCATAATATAGAATTTGTCTGGTTCTGAATTTATTTCAGAATAAAAGTGCGACAAAAGTAGCAAAATTCAACTTAAAAGTAAAATCTTTTTCAATTAAAAAACGTGTACGATATTTATAAAACGTTTATTCTTTTTCAATGCAAAGAAATAGTTAACTAAATGATTTGTTAATATTAACTGAAAACCACTAAAACGTTTGATATTTAACAAAAAGATCACCGTATTCATTAGCCTTACAGCGATTTTTCTTAATATATTTTAATGTGAGTTATGATTTTATCAATTCGCAATGGCTAATATAATATTATTATCAATTAAGAAGCGTTTTTCTAATATTACAATAAAAATGTAAGTCAAATTATAATTTCAATACATTATATTTAACGAAATCCGTATTTTTGAAGAAAAAATATCAAGAATGAAAGTTAAAGAACAAGGGCTTTATTTGCCTGAATTTGAACACGACAATTGTGGTGCAGGATTTATTTGTAATTTGAATGGTATTAAATCTAATGATATTATTCACAAAGCATTGGACATCTTAATAAAATTGGAACATCGTGGTGCCGTTAGTTCTGATGGAAGAACTGGAGACGGGGCTGGAATTTTATTCGATATCCCTCATGCTTTCTTTAAAAAAGTATGTGACTTTGAAATCCCTGAAACACGTGAGTATGCAGTAGGAATGGTTTTTTTACCAAAAAGCAAAAACCAGGTTTCTTTTTGTATCAACGCTTTCGAATCGACTATTAAGGATCAGAACTTAAAAATCCTTGGGTGGAGAGATGTGCCTGTTGAAGTGGAAAATTTAGGGCAGATTGCCGCAGAAAAAGAACCAACAGTTAAACAGGTTTTTGTTAGCAAAAACGGTCAGGATTTAACTGAAAATGAATTTAATGCAAAACTTTTTGCAGCTAGAAAAATTGCTGAACATGCCGTAAGAGGATCAAAAACCTCTGAAAGTCACATGTTTTATTTCTCTAGTTTATCGACAACTACCATAATATATAAAGGTCTATTGATGCCGGAAGACATCAGCCGTTATTATGTTGACTTAAAAGATCCCGATTTAGTGACTCGTCTGGCGTTAGTTCACCAACGTTTCTCTACTAATACTTTCCCTTCATGGGAACTTGCACAACCATTTAGATACATGTGTCATAATGGTGAAATTAATACACTTCGCGGAAACGTTAGCCGTATGCGTGCTCGTGAAGAATTGATGGAAAGCAAAGTTTTTGGAAATGACATCAAAAAACTATTCCCAATTATCTTAGAAGGAAAATCAGATTCTGCTTCTATGGATATGGTCGTAGAACTTTTATTAATGACAGGTCGTTCATTGCCGGAAGCGATGATGATGGTTGTTCCTGAAGCTTGGGAAAAACATCAGACAATGTCTCCAGAAAAAAGAGCATTCTACGAATTCAACTCTTGTATCATGGAGCCTTGGGATGGTCCGGCTTCGATTCCGTTTACAGATGGTAACGTAATTGGTGCTTTATTAGACCGTAACGGTTTACGTCCTTCTCGTTATACGTTGACAAAAAGTGGCTTCGTAATCATGTCATCAGAAATTGGTGTACTTGACGTAGAGCCTGAAGATGTAGTACAACACGGTCGTTTAGAGCCAGGAAAAATGTTCCTTGTTGACATGAACGAAGGTCGTATTATTGAAGATGATGAAATTAAAAAAGCAATTGTAACAAAACGTCCTTATCAGGAATGGATCGACGCTAACTTGTTGCCATTGTCTAAAATACCTTACACCAATAATCCTACTCCGGTTGAGAAACTTGATTTCCAGACCAGACAAAGATTATTTGGATATACTATCGAAGACTTAAAAACAATCATTAACCCAATGGGAGCTCAGGGCGCTGAAGCCATTAGTTCTATGGGTAACGATACGCCATTGGCTGTTTTATCAGATCAGCCACAGTTATTGTACAACTATTTTAAACAATTATTTGCTCAGGTTACCAACCCGCCTTTGGATGGTATTCGTGAAGAAATCATTACAGATATTAGTTTAGCAATTGGTGGTGATTTTAATATTTTCGAAATCGAATCTAAACAATGTAAAAAGCTAAAAATCCAAAATCCGGTTATTTCGAATGAGGATTTAGATAAAATCAGAAACATTGATCATCCGGATTTCAAATCAGCTACAATTTCTACTTTATATAAAATAGAAAAAGGAGTAAATGGTTTAGAACGCGCGCTTGAAAAATGTGTTCAGGCAACTTTTAAAGCAGTTTCTGAAGGATGCAATATCATCATTTTATCAGACAGAGGCGTAAGCGAAGAATTGGCTCCAATACCTATGTTATTGGCTTGTTCTTACATTCACCACTCTTTAAACATTTTACAGGTACGTTCAAAATTTGGAATCATAATCGAATCTGCGGAGCCTCGTGAGCCACATCATTTTGCTTTATTATTTGGATATGGTGCAAGTGCCATCAACCCTTATATGGTAAATGAGATTATTCACGATCAGGTAAACCAAGGATTTATTACTGGAGTAAAAGCTGATTATGCAATTGTAAATTACAACAAAGCGATTGCAAAAGGCATTCTTAAAATCATGAACAAAATTGGTATCTCGACATTACATTCGTACAGAGCTGCTCAGATTTTCGAGATTTTAGGTTTAAATAAAACATTCACTAATAAATATTTCCCATTTACGCCTTCAAGAATCGAAGGAATTGGTTTGATGGAAGTTGAAAAAGAAGTGAAGAAACGTTTCCAGAAAGCATTTCCAAACTCTAAAATCGCCAACTTGCTTTCTTTAGAAATTGGAGGTATTTACAGATGGAGACGTGGTGGAGAAAAACACATGTTTAACCCAACAACTATTTCTAAATTACAACAGGCAGTTCGTTTAAACAGTCCGGAAAGTTATAAAGAATACTCGGATATGGTCAATGAGCAAAGCTCAAACTTAATGACTATTAGAGGTTTATTCGAATTTAATAATCTTGATCCAATTTCTATTGATGAAGTAGAACCTTGGACAGAAATTGTAAAAAAATTCAAAACGGGTGCCATGTCTTACGGATCTATCAGTAGAGAAGCACACGAGAATTTAGCAATTGCCATGAACAGAATTGGCGGAAAAAGTAACTCTGGAGAAGGTGGAGAAGATCCTAAACGTTTCCAGAAAGAAATTAACGGAGATTCCAGAAACAGTGCGATCAAACAAGTTGCATCAGGACGTTTTGGTGTTTCGATCAACTACTTGACAAACGCTAAAGAAATTCAGATTAAAATGGCCCAGGGTGCAAAACCTGGAGAAGGTGGTCAGTTACCTGGAGAAAAAGTAGTGCCTTGGATTGCTGAAACCAGAAACTCTACGCCATATGTAGGTTTGATTTCGCCTCCGCCACACCACGATATTTACTCTATTGAGGATTTATCGCAATTGATTTTCGACTTAAAAAATGCCAATCGTGAAGCGCGTGTAAACGTAAAATTAGTTTCTGAAGTTGGAGTTGGAACTATCGCTGCCGGTGTTGCCAAAGCAAAAGCCGACGTTATCCTGATTTCTGGTTATGACGGAGGAACCGGTGCTGCACCATTAACCTCTTTACAACACACAGGAATTCCGTGGGAACTTGGTTTAGCTGAAGCACAACAAACTTTGATCTTAAATGATTTAAGAAGCCGTGTGGTTTTAGAATGTGACGGACAATTAAAAACAGGTCGTGACGTAGCTATTGCTGCATTATTAGGAGCCGAAGAATTTGGTTTTGCTACTGCTCCGCTTGTAGCTTCCGGTTGTATTATGATGAGAGCTTGTCACTTAAATACTTGTCCGGTTGGTATTGCAACTCAGGATCCTGAATTGAGAAAAAATTTCAAAGGAACTCCGGAACACGTAATTAACTTCATGTATTTTATTGCTGAGGAATTAAGAGAAATCATGGCGCAATTAGGTTTTAGAACCTTAAAAGAAATGGTGGGTCAGTCACAAAAATTAAATGTGAACAAAGCGATCAAACATTACAAAGCAAATGGATTAGACTTATCATCAATTCTATACAAACCAGAAAAAGCGAAAACAGTTCCAAATCACAATACAACTGAGCAAGATCATAATCTTGAAAACGTATTGGATTTCGAAATTATCAAAGAAGCAATTCCATCTATTTATAGAAAAGAAAAAACAAGAGTTACATTTAAAATTAAAAATACAGACCGTTCTGTAGGTGCTATTTTGAGTAATGAAATCTCAAAAATTTATGGCGCACAAGGTTTACCTGAAGACACTATTTTAGTTGATTTTGAAGGTTCTGCCGGACAAAGTTTTGGTGCTTTTGCCACAAACGGATTGTCGTTTAAAATTCACGGAAACTGTAATGATTATTTAGGAAAAGGATTATCAGGAGGAAAATTGATTATCAAGGTCCCTCCTACTGCAACCTTCAAACCTGAAGAAAACATCATTATTGGTAACGTTGCCCTTTACGGAGCTATTACCGGAGAGGCTTATATTAACGGAATGGCCGGTGAGCGTTTTTGTGTAAGAAACTCCGGAGCAACTGCGGTTGTTGAAGGAATTGGAGATCACGGATGCGAATACATGACTGGTGGTACAGTAGTAGTTTTAGGGAAAACAGGAAGAAACTTCGCAGCTGGTATGAGCGGTGGTGTTGCTTATGTTTATGATCCAAATCAAAAATTCGATGCGAACTCCTGCAACATGGAAATGGTTGCTTTTGATCCTATCGAAGAGGAAGATGTTACAAAACTAAGAAAACTGATTAAAAACCACTCGTTGTACACCAATAGTCCGTTAGCAAAAAGAATTTTAGCAGACTGGGAAAATCAACAAAACCATTTCGTAAAAGTAATGCCAACTGATTACAAAAAAGCATTACAACGAATTGCAGAAGAGAAAAAAATAGAAGAATTAATAGCTGGATAAATGATTTTAGATTTTAGAGTTCAGATTTTAGATTAAAAACTTAACCGCAAAGCTTTACGAACTTAAAACACTCAAAAAAGCAAAAAAGACCTTGCGTTCTTTGCGGTTAAAAAAAATAGAACTTTATAATTATCATTTAGATTTAATTAAAATGTCATGGGTAAAATAGGCGGATTTAAAGAATATAACAGAGCCGACGAAAGTAATTTAGCAGTAGCAGAACGTGTTTCTAACTATAACGAATTTACCATTCCGTTAGCAAAAGATAAAATAAAAGAACAAGGTTCGAGATGTATGGATTGTGGTATTCCTTTTTGCCACAGTTCTTGTCCGTTAGGAAATTTAATTCCTGATTTCAACGACATGGTGCATCAGGAAGAATGGCAAAGTGCCTTAGAGATTTTACAATCTACTAATAACTTTCCGGAATTTACAGGTCGCTTATGCCCTGCTCCATGTGAGAAATCATGTGTATTAGGAATCATCAAAGAACCAGTTGCAATCGAAAACATCGAGAAAAACATCATCGAAAGAGGTTTTGCCGAAGGCTGGATCAAACCACAAGCGCCAAGAACCAGAACAGGAAAAACTGTAGCCGTTATTGGTTCAGGTCCTGCAGGTTTAGCAGCAGCTCAACAATTAAACAGAGCTGGTCACACAGTAACTGTTTTTGAAAGAGACAATGCAATTGGAGGTTTATTACGTTACGGAATTCCGAATTTTAAATTAGAAAAAGGAATAATCGACAGACGTGTAGCAATCCTTGAAGCTGAAGGAATCACTTTTAAAACAAACATAAATGTTGGTGTAAACTTTAGCGTAGACGAACTTAATTCTTTTGATTCTATCGTATTGTGCGGTGGAGCAACCGAAAGAAGAAGTTTACCAACTAAAGGTATCGAAAGCAAAGGCGTTGTTCAGGCAATGGATTTCCTTACGCAACAAACTAAAGTTTTATATGGAGAATCTATTCCGGATCAGGTTAAAGCAACCGGAAAAGATGTCATCGTAATTGGTGGTGGAGATACAGGTTCTGACTGCGTTGGAACATCAAACCGTCACGGAGCAAAATCGGTAACAAATTTTGAGATTTTGCCAAAACCTCCAGTCGGAAGAAGCGAATCTACGCCTTGGCCTTTCTGGCCTTTGCAGTTAAAAACTTCGTCTTCTCACGAAGAAGGTTGCGACAGAAACTGGTTAATCAATACGAAAGAATTTTTATCGAATGATAAAGGAGAATTAGTTGGATTAAAAACCGTTGAAGTACAATGGAAAATGACTCCGGGTCAACGTCCTGAATTAATCGAAAAAGAAGGTTCAGAGAAAATCTGGCCTTGCGATTTGGCTTTATTAGCTCTTGGATTTACAGGTCCTGAAAAAACATTAAGCGAGCAATTAGGTCTTGAAGTCGATTTTAGAAGCAATTATAAAGCAACTAATTATCAAACAAACGTTCCGCACATTTTCACTGCTGGTGATATGCGTCGCGGACAATCATTAATTGTATGGGCTATTTCAGAAGGTCGCGAAGCAGCAAGAGAAGTAGATTTGTTCTTAATGGGCTCTACTAACTTGCCAACCAAAGGAAACGGAGACTTACCGAGTCTTTAATTTTTGAGGTTCTGAGTGACTAAGATTCTAAGGAGCTAAGTTTTTCTCTTAATCTTATCATCTTAAGAACGTAAAGATTAAAAATTATAGTCTTTATTCCGATAAACAACACTACTACAAAAGCCCCTGATTTAATTCAGGGGCTTTTTTTATGCCATAGATTAAAAAAGATTTTTTCTGCCACGAATTTCACGAATTTTCACTAATTACAAATCGCATAAAATAGATTATCAAAATAAAAATTCGCGGAATTCGTGAAATTCGTGGCAGAAAAAAAAACAAATATAAATTTGAGCTAATGTTTTAGTCTGTACATATTAACAGATTTACGCGGTTTTTATTTATCTTTATTTTAAAATCTGTGTTCACCCGTTTGATCCGTATAATCCGTGGGCATATATTTTTTTATAAAAATTCAGAATAAGCAACTTTTTGTTTAAAATTAAACAATTTGTTATAATTTGTTATTTTTCTACAATTAATTTGTCGTTACTCAAAAGTGTAATAACTTTGCTCAAAATAGTTTAAAAATGCAAGCAAAAGATTTACTGCAGTTAGCAGACCAATTTGGAAGTCCATTATATGTTTATGATGCCGAAAAAATCCAATCTCAGTACAATAGGTTAACTAAAGCTTTCTCTAAGGTAGAAAACTTAAGAGTTAATTACGCCATGAAGGCATTGTCAAACGTTGCGATTCTTCAGTTATTAAAGAACATGGGGTCTGGTTTAGATACTGTATCAATTCAAGAAGTTTTATTAGGACTTCATGCTGGCTATGATCCTGACAAAATTTTCTTTACACCAAACGGAGTTTCTCTTGAAGAAATCGAAGAAGTTGCCGCAATGGGTGTACAAATCAATATTGATAACTTATCTATTCTGGAGCAATTCGGAACAAAATATCCACAAATTCCGGTATGTATTCGTATCAATCCGCACGTAATGGCGGGTGGAAATGCTAATATTTCCGTGGGACACATCGATAGTAAATTCGGAATCTCTGTTCACCAAATTCCGCATATCTTGCGAATTGTAGAGAATACTAAAATGAGTATTGTTGGTATTCATATGCACACAGGATCTGATATTTTAGATATCGAAGTATTCTTGTATGCTGCCGAAATCTTGTTCGATACCGCAAAACACTTCAAAGATCTTGAGTTTTTAGATTTCGGAAGCGGATTTAAAGTACCTTACAAAAAAGACGATATCGAAACCGACATCGAAGAATTAGGTAAAAAATTATCAAAAAGATTCAACTCTTTCTGTACAGAATATGGTAGAGATTTAACCTTGATTTTCGAACCGGGAAAATTCCTGGTGAGCGAAGCAGGTTTCTTCTTAGCAAAAGTAAACGTAGTAAAACAAACAACTTCAACAGTTTTTGCAGGAGTAGATAGTGGTTTTAACCACTTAATTCGTCCTATGTTTTACGGTTCACAACATTATATCGAAAACATCTCAAACCCAAAAGGAAAAGAGCGTTTTTACTCCGTTGTAGGTTACATTTGCGAAACTGATACTTTTGCCAATAACCGCAGAATTTCAGAAATTACAGAAGGTGATATTCTTGCCTTCAGAAACGCTGGAGCATATTGTTTCTCAATGGCATCGAACTACAATTCGAGATACAAACCAGCCGAAGTTTTATGGAAAGATGGAAAAGGAATCTTAATTCGTCAACACGAAACATTCGAAGATTTGCTTAAAAATCAAATTCCGTTGCCAGAAGAAGTTGCTGCAACAGTTTAAAAATAAAAAAAAAGAGAATATCTATTGAATCCCGTTTCTTAATTGAAGCGGGATTTTTTTTATCTCCTGTTTTTTCTTTTCCAAATAAAAAACTCTGTAAAGCATATTTGACTTTCTTATAGATTTTAAAAAATTATTTCTGTTGGAGATAAAATTTCATTATCAAAAAATATTATATTTGTAAGAAATTACACTTATAAATGAATTGTAACAAATATGAAATTTCTAAAGATGAATCCTCTACCATATATGATTTTATAAGTATTGGAGACAAAGGTAAATTTAGAAAAGTAATCTCTTTTTCACCTTCTCAAAATCCTTCTGTTTATGATCTTAGTTTTGGAGATTTAAAATACGATGTTCTCACAAGAATGTGTGCTGTCGATGATGAGGTAACAAATAATAACGGAGATATTAAAATTGTTTTAGCCACTGTAGCTAAAGCGGTGTACAATTTTACAGATTTAAATCCAGATATAACTTTGTTTTTTAGAAGTAGTGATACACGAAAAACACGTGTTTATAAAAGAGTAATCATGCTTAACCTTGATAAGCTATCAAAAAATTTTAATATATATGGTGCAAGAATAATTGATAATCAAATTAGAGATGAACCATTTGATTATAAAAAAGACTTTGATGGATTTTTAATTCAAAGAAAAAAAAATGAAACTACTAAAATAATTAAAGACTCAAAAATCGTTTTAAATCCATCTCTTAATGAATTTAGAAATATAAAGTTTAAGTCTGGAAATCGAGATGAAATCATCAAAATGGAGTTTAAACTGAGTTTTTAATTCTTTAATAATATATTGTAATCCCATTCATTTTGTTTGAATGAGATTTTTTTTGTTTTTTATTCTTTAGTCTGTCATGCTGAGCGATCCCGAGGCTTCGGGAGAGGCTCGCAAAGTTTATCACGCAACAAAGCAAATCGCCAATATTGAACGCGGATGACGCTGATTCGCTTTGCGAAAAACACGGATTAAAACGGATTTTTTCATGATCTTGCAACTGAATCTATTTGACGCAACAAACCCGACAGGTTTTTAAAACCTGTCGGGTTTACTAAATTTTAATGTTTTGGGCGTCTCCCTCCGGGTCGGGCTTTCGGCTATATCTTTTGTTCCGTTTCACTTCACAAAAGGATACCGCCTCTATCCCTGACGCAGAAATTGGTTATTATTTTATTTTAAATACTTAAACCACCGCTAGCGCGAGCGTCCCGCTCGTGAACACAATCTTAAGATACCAACAATACAAAAACTTCACAGGCACGAGCGAGACGCTCGCGCCAGCAAGTGCAGAAATTAGTTATTATTTTATTTTAAATACTTAAACCATTTGTCTTCCATAGATTTCTCTACATCAATATTGTGATAATTGGCAAATAATAAAATTTGCCCAAGAAGATCAGCTACTTCATTCGAAATATTTTTTTTCAATTCTTCCTGTGTCAAATTTCTATTTCTACCTCTAGATGTGTAAGAAAGATAATTTTGAGTTAATTCTCCTAATTCTTCCTGAAGTTTTAAAATATACCAATCATCATCTCTTTTTATATTACAGTTTTTTTCATACTGATCAGAAACCATAACAACTTTTTTTGTTATTTCATTTAAATTCATTCCTTTAGTTGTATTAAATTATTTAACCGATTTTCCGTTTATTTTTTTTTAATTTAAATAAAACAAAAAATAATCTTTCAAACATAGCGTCTCTTTCTTGTAAGCGTACCCAATTTTTCCAGCTTAGCAGAGTCGGATTCCCGTAAATTAAATCACACCAAATTTGTCATTCGACGAAGGAGAAAACCCCGTAAGAAACTCTATAAAGTATATTTCAAAAAAACCAAAATACAATAAAAATCCTACAAATAATATATCTTAGCCAAAAATTAATTAAATGCAATCACAAGAAGGCTATCATAATTACTACATATACATAATAACAAATAAATTTAAAACTGTTTTCTATACCGGAGTTACAAATAATTTGAGAATTCGTTTAAATCAACATACAGAAAACAAAACCAATAAAAACAAAACCTTTGCATCAAAGTATAATGTTACATTCTTGCTATATTACGAAAAATTTACTTGGATCCAAGAAGCAATTGCTCGTGAAAAAGAAGTAAAAGACTGGCGGAGAGAAAAGAAAATAGAATTGATAAAAACCATTAATCCAGATCTGGATTTTTTGAATTATTTGTTTGTGTGATTTTATAATAAAATTCCATATATGATTGCTAATCTTTGTAGAGTTTCTTGTGAGATTTCTCTTTAGGTTGAAAAGACATACTTTGTGGCTAAAAACTTTGTCAAGTATCACGCAATCTTGTCATTTCGAAGAATGAGAAATCCTCGTAAGAAGCTCTATAAAGTATATCGCATAAAGTTTAAAAACCAATTATTCCTATATATGATTGTAGAGTTTCTTRYGAGGATTTCTCCTTACGTCGAAAAGACATACTTTGTGGCTAAAAACTTTGCCAAGTATTACGCAATCTTGTCATTTCGAAGAATGAGAAATCCTCGTAAGAAGCTCTATAAAGTATATAACATAAAGTTTAAAAACCTATTATTCCTGTATAAGATTGCCAATCTTTGTAGAGTTTCTTGTGAAGATTTCTCTTTAGGTTGAAATGACATACTTTGTGGCTAAAAACTTTGCTAAAAACTTTGTCAAAGTATTACGCAATCTTGTAATTTCGAAGAATGAGAAAACCTCGCAAGAAGCTCTATAAAGTATATGACATAAAACTTGAAACAAATTATTTCTGTGTTAGATTAACAATCTTTGTAGAGTTTCTTGTGAGGATTTCTCCTTACGTCGAAATGACATACTTTGTGGTTAGCAAATCCAACTCAAATAACAAAAATTACTACATCATAAAAAAACAATACTTTTACTATAACCCAAACCCAGTACCTCACCAAAAAACTATGTTTTTTACCAACATCAATTTTGTAAAAGAATTTTAAATACCTTTGAAGTATGAGCACAGCAACTAAACCAAAACACATTGGCAGAAATATTAGCCGAATCAGAGAGCTTAAAGGTATGAAACAGGACGCCCTTGCTTATGCAATGGGATTAAGCCAGCAGACAATTTCCAGTATCGAAACAAGCGAAATTGTTGACAAAGAAAAGCTTGAAAAAATTGCTGAAATACTTGGAGTTACTGTAGAAGCAATTGAAAATTTTTCTGAAGAAGCCGTTTTCAATTTCTTTAATAACTTTTACGATAATAGTTCCATTAGTGGCGCTCAGGGAATTAATAATTCTTGCACATTCAATCCATTAGATAAAGTTGTAGAACTTTACGAGCGTTTGGTTCAGGCTGAAAAAGAAAAAAACGAATATTTAGAAAAATTATTAAAAGATAAAT
Source organism: Flavobacterium sp. Leaf82 (assembly GCF_001422725.1). Classification (GTDB taxonomy): domain Bacteria; phylum Bacteroidota; class Bacteroidia; order Flavobacteriales; family Flavobacteriaceae; genus Flavobacterium. Next base: position 60,851 of record NZ_LMMA01000007.1, read on the forward strand.
AACATTCTCTAAAAAGGAGTTTATTATAAAAATGCACAAATGTCATATCTGACTTTGTGCATTTTTTTGTCTTTTCGTCTGCTAGCGCGAGCCACCCACTCGTGCATGCAAAGTTTTAAATTTTCGTAGATTGTTGTTCACGAGTAAACCCGACAGGTTTTAAAAACCTGTCGGGTATAACAAACTCAAATCCCTACACTAATTACAAATCCATATTATTGGATTATTATTTTAATTCGTATTTTCGTCTGGTAAAATATTCCCAAACCAAACCCCAAAAACCATGAAAATTACGATTCCCCTGTCGGTATTATTTCTATTATTTACTACAACTATATTTAGTCAGACAATTGCTGATTTAAAACTAAAACCCAAGGAAATTCCAAAAGGCTACACACCTATCGACGGTCAGATTTGTGTAACGCCTCAGGCTTGCAATTTTTATACTGATATTGAGACTTACAGCAATATTGTTGGAACTTTAAAAAGTAAAGCAATCCAGAGTTATAGAAATAAAGCAGATCGAGGCTCTATTATGTATTTTGAATTTGAACACACCTTTAAAGGCGATCGATTTCTACAAGGATTATTGTGGGGAAAAGACGGTCAGCCCACAGAGGAGCATCCGGAAGAATATCTGGCAAAAGGTAAATTTTTGATCATCTGGAGTTTTCGTCCTGACAGCACAATTAAAGAAAAATCAGAAGCTAAAATAGAAGCCATTTTACAATAAAAACAAAATCATAAAAGCCAATAGCTGAAATTAAAACATAATTTCAAGAAGTATCTCGTCGCAGAAAGAATATAAAAGTAAAATATCAAAAACTATTTCTAATATATTTTAAACTTCAAAAAATGAAAAGAGAAAATTCAATTGATATAGTTCGCGGCATTGTCATGATTATTATGGCATTAGACCATGTTCGCGACTTGATGCATATAGATTCTATCGCACAAAGTCCAACGGATTTAAATACAACAACTCCTTTCTTATTTTTTACGCGCTGGATTACACATTTGTGCGCGCCAATATTTGTTTTTCTGGCAGGAACTTCAGTTTATCTTTCACTAAAAAGAAAAAACAATTTTACAGAGACAAGACAGCATTTAATCAAAAGAGGTTTGTGGTTGTTATTGCTCGAATTTACGGTTGTTAATTTTGGATTATTCTTTGATATTGGGTTTCACACACTTTTATTTCAGGTTATAGCCGCAATAGGTTTCGGGTTTATTATTTTAGGATTATTACTAAAAATTCAAGCGAAGCAATTAGGCATTATTGGTTTGATTATTATTTTTGGGCATAATCTTTTAGCTCTTATTCCGTTTACAGAAGGCTCGATTATCAAAACCGTTTTATCGCCATTTTTTAGTCCTGTAGTAATTCCGTTTGGCGATCGCGCATTTATAATGGGCTATCCTCCTATTCCGTGGCTAGGAATTATGCTAACCGGATTTGGTTTTGCACGTTATTTTGAAATGGCTTACGAACAACGAAAAAAGTTCTTTATAAAACTGGGTTTGGGTTCATTAGCAATATTTGCCATTCTTCGGTTTATAAATATTTACGGCGATCCGGTGCGATGGACAATTCAAAAAGATCCCGCTTTTACATTTATATCCTTTATGAATGTGACTAAATATCCGCCTTCGCTTTTGTATTGTTTGCCCACATTAGGCATTATGCTTTTGCTGCTTGCTTTTGCCGAACAGTTTAGTAACGGTTTTAAAAAAGTGACTATAGTTTACGGAAAAGTACCTTTATTTTACTTTGTTCTTCATTTTTACCTGATTCATATTCTAACGCTTGTCATGTTGTTTTTGCAAGGATTTAATTGGTCACAATTAGAATTTGCAACCGGATCTTTTGGCAGACCAAAAGGAGTGGAAAGCGGTTTACCACTTTGGGCAATTTATTTCATCTGGATCATCGTAATCGTTTCACTTTACAAACCTTGCATTTGGTTTGGAGAATATAAAGCCAAAAATAAACATTGGTGGCTGCGATATATTTAAAGTCAATTAAATACCGAATTCTATTTTGCGAATCCGTTCCAACTTCGTGACAACGATAACAAAAATCGTTTTTTAAATCCATGTTAATTAAAGCTTCATTTTTAATTCGTAATTTCGTCAAAGCAAAAAAACATACAAATGAAACCTCAAATCAGAATCTTATTTTATTCGATACTCTTTTTTTTATACCTGTCTACAACTTCATTATTACTCACACTTGGAGAAATGCTAAAGGCTGATCCTTATATCGTTTTAGGTTGTGGTTTTGCCATTTTAAACTTGATTTATGCTTTCTTCGCGCTAAAATGGACAACTTTATTAAATATAATTTGTTCTATTGTTATTGCGGCTTTAAGTTTATTTCTAGCAGTGAAGTTTACCAATTTACACTTTTTTATAAACTACGATCCTTATCAGGTTAAAACGGCAATATTTGCAAATGCTGTTTTCTCGATTATCTTTTGGGAAATTATCTATCAGGTAAAAAACAGGAAACAGACAAAATAAAATATCCCAAGTTCTAGATGTATCCCCGTTAGTCTATAAAGCGTTCATTTCTATATTTTTAAATTTAAAATTCATAAATTTATTACACGATTATTTTATCATCGTAATTAAATTCTAATTTTAAAATGAATCTTTATGGAAACGAAAAAAATCTGGGCAAATCTTGGCGTAGAAAACCTAGAACGCACAACGAAATTCTATACCGAATTAGGGTTTAAACAAAACGGTCACAATGCATCTAACGAACTAACGAGTTTTCTTTTTGGCGATGATAATTTTATAATTCATTTTTTTATAAAAGAAAGATTTAAATGGGCTGTTAATGATGAAATGGCAGATTTGAAACTAGGAAACGAAATCATATTTTCACTTTCGGCAGATAGCAAAGATCAGGTAGATCAATGGTTAACAATCGTTAAAAAAGCTGGCGGAACTATTTTTGCTGAACCGCAAGAATATGGAAAAGGATATTTCTTTGGGTTTTCTGATCCGGATGGTCATAAATTTAATTTTTTATATTGGCCAAAATAATATTCCTGATTAAATCCCTGAATTCTAAAAATCTGATTCTGAGAACATAAGTTTTCTTTAATTAAAAAAACACAAAACTCTTTAAAATTTATAAGTATTTATTTATATTTTTAGCAAAAGATTTTACAATAAACACAATCTTTAACTGAAATAACCACTAAAAAATAAATTATAAAATGGAGAATTTTAAAGAAATTAGTCTAAACGATGCGAATCAATTAATCAACGAAAACAACTCAGTATTTAAGGATGATCTTATTAGTGAGTTAAAAGGATTTTACGAAGTAGCAGGTAAAATTGTTTTGTATTCAGGTGAAACTAATTTAGAAAACTTAACCGTAGGAAACGATATTGTCCTTGTAAACGGTGATCTTAATGTTGCTAACATCATTGAGGATTGCCACCAGGTAGATTCGTCTATGTTTATTGTTTTAGGAAATGTAAATTGCAAGAGCTTAATTACGCTGTCGAGCATGTATATTACGGGTGACTTAAACGTTGCAAATGTAATTTTAGGAGATTCTCTTTGTGACTATGTTTTAAATGTTGGTGGAAATATCGTAACGAAAACAATATTAGATTATGGTCATTGCATTATAGCAGAGAAAAAAATTACGGTTACAGATGTTTTCTCCTTTAACTCAATTGAAGATGAAAATGGAGCGATCGAAGAAAACATGGAATCTGATGAATTAGTAGATGAAATTACAGAACTTGATGATGATGAGAAAATGAAAGATTTAAGCAAAACAATTGATTATATAAAAAGCGGCGGTGAAATATTTAAAGTAGCCTAACAAATCAACAACCGATTTTTGAGAAATCGTAAAGTTTAAAAATAAAAATCTGATGAAAAAATGTTTCCTGGTTGCTTTATTATTTTGTTTTCAGTTTTCGTTTTCACAAAATACCGATCTTTTAAAGTCGGTTTTAAAACAGCTTAAGATAAAGGAAAGCGAAATAAATCAGGAACTTTTTACTCAGAAAGTGTTACCATATGATAAAGGTAAAAGCGTTTTTGTAATTGCCAAATACGCATCAGAAGTTTCTGTTGATTATTTTGTACTGGATGCTTACATACTCGTAATCGATAATGCGACCGGAAAAATAATCAACAAATTTATTGAACCAAATGCCTGGACATCTGATGCTGTAATGTTAAGCAGTATTACGATCGATACGGGATTATATATTTTAAATAAAACAACAAGAGCTTTTGGAGTTCGGGTAGATTATACCGGCAGTAGCCGACCTAATCCGTACAGCGAAAGTGAGTTATCGCTGTATATTGCAAATAAAAATTCGCTCAAGCAAGTACTCAAAAATTATACAATTTCGCGATCTAACGGCGAATGGGATACGAATTGCGCCGGAGAATTTGAAGACAACATTTCGACTATTGATATCGACAAGATAATGACTAACAATTTTTATAATATCATTATTAAAACTAAAACTGTCAATACTAAAAATATCCCCACAAACGATGATTGCATCGCTAAGGAAAGTATTAAAAGAAAAACTTCAAAATTAATTTTTAATGGAAAAGAGTATAAATAAATATGATGCTCTTGAAAAGTTCTATTATTTTGAAGATGACTATTGTGTTTTAAATCAATAATTTGCCACAAAACATGACTAAAATTTACAGACAAGGCGCCATTGGAGGTTTACTTGACGAATACGAAAGAGCAATTTTAGATTTAAGTCAAACAATTTCAGACATTAACGACAAAGAACTTTCTACAATCGTTGATACAACTACTCAGGATTCAGGTTGCGAATCGGTTCAGTCGATATTGGCCCATGTTGTATGTTCAGGATATGCGTACGCATTATATATTAGGCAATTATTTGGTGACCAGACTGATTTTAGGGATGATGTTTTTAGAAACACAACATCTGATTATCAAAAAGATCTGGCAGACTTTTTTATTTATACAGAAGATACTTTTAAAAATATTGCAGACAATCAACTGGAGGAATCTGATAACGCAAAAAAAATAGTTACTTCATGGGGACAGGTTTATGATATCGAACAAATAATGGAACATGCCATTGTACATGTTTTACGCCATAGACGACAAATTGAAAAATTTAAAATACAATTGCGGGAAAAATAATATTTTTACAAAAACAAATTTCACATTCTGCCCAACTTTCTTATAAAAACTAAATTTCTAATCTAGCCCCGATAGAGCCGTTATCCTCGCAGTGAAACGGAGAGATATAGGCGAAAGCGGGAAAAAAGGTTTTTATAAAAACAGTGATTTCTGCTTCTTAAATTAAAAATATATTTGATCTGAATTCATCTAAAACAAATATATTTACAGCTTGAAAATCAATTGGTCTTTAGAATGAAAAAAATTACTTTACTGCTTTCTATATTATTTTTGGCACTTGGCTCATGCGGTGTAAAAACAACTCAATCGTTGCTAAGCGACGGCAATTATGATGGTGCCATTGATCGCGCCGTGGAAGCTTTGCGAACCAAAAAAGATTCTAAAGGAAAACAAGATTATGTGTTTTTGCTCGAAGAGGCTTTTGCAAAAGCAAAAGACAGGGATTTGCGCAATCTTGACTTAATGATTAAAGAAGCGAATCCGGCTAACGCTGAGCGTATTTATAACACGTATTTACAACTAAACAACCGCCAGGAAAAAATCAGGCCTTTATTGCCTTTGCCGTTATTGAAGCAAGGAAAAAATGCATCTTTTGCATTTGATAATTACACAGATCAGATTGTGAGCAGCAAAAATGCGCTTTCTAAATATTTATATGAAAATGCTACGGCACTTTTAAAATCAAATAATAAACTGGATTTCAGAAAAGCATATGATGATTTTTTCTATCTGGAAAGTATCAATCCAAATTATAAGAATACAAAAAAACTAATGGATGATGCGCAGTTTAAAGGAACTGATTTTGTAGATGTTTATGCCAAAAACCAAACCAATATGGTGATTCCGAAGCAACTTCAGGATGATTTACTGGATTTTAAAACCTACGGATTAAACGATAAATGGACGGTTTATCATAGTGTGAGACAAAAAAATGTTACCTACGATTACAGCTTAATTATCAATTTTAGACAAATTAATATCTCGCCGGAACAAATTAAGGAGAAAGAATTTATTAAGGAAAGACAGATTAAAGATGGTGTAAAAACACTGTTGGACAGTCGCGGAAGACCTGTAAAAGATAGTTTGGGCAAGGAAATTAAAGTAGATAATTACAGAACGCTTCGTGCCAATATTTACGAATTCAGACAATATAAAGCTTGTCAGGTTACGGCACAAGTAGATTATGTAGAGGTAAAAACGAATCAGTTATTACAATCGTTTCCCGTAACAAGCGAATTTATTTTCGAAAATATTTACTCGACTTATAAAGGAGACAGAAATGCTTGCGAAGATAGTTACACGACGTATTTTAATAAACGTGCTGTGCCTTTCCCAAACAACGAACAAATGGTTTTTGATACTGGCGAAGACCTGAAAGCAAGGCTTAAAGATATTATTGTCAGGAATAAATTTAGGGGATAAATGATGATTTAAGGGACAAAAAACTAAACTATAAATTTGATAAAAAATGAAAAAGATAAGAATTATAATTTTAGTTACCTGTTGTTTTTCAACCCTCTTTATTTATTCTCAAACAACTAAAAACAAAACAACTATGACGGAAGAAAAGCAATATCCAAAAGCATTAGTTGATTATGATGATTTTAAAAATCTTGTTTTAGAAATCGAAAAAGAACGGGAAAATCATTTATTAAGTCTTGATGCTTTTCTTAAAATGAGCCACGAAAAAAATACTGTTGTTTTAGACAGCCGTTCTGATTTTCGTTATAATCGTAAACATTTAAAAGGCGCAATTCATCTTGATTTTACTGATTTTACACAAGAAAATCTTTATAAATTAATTCCTGATCCTAACACTCGGATATTAATTTATTGCAATAATAATTTTGATGGCGATCCAATAGATTTTGCTTCTAAAATGTCTTTTCCTAAAAATGCTCCTGAAACACAAATATTAGCCAATAGAAAACCTATTATGCTTGCGCTCAATATTCCAACACACATTAATCTTTACGGATATGGGTATAAAAATGTTTATGAACTGGACGAACTGGTACATATAAATGATGCCCGAATAAAATTTGAAGGAACTGAAGTGAAATAAATCATTTTACAGAATAAAACTTATCTATAACCAAACTTTAAAAGAATGCCAGAGAAAATCCAAATCAAAAATACCGCAATCTTATTATTCCTTATTTTGATGTTTACAGGTTGCAAACCAGAAAAAAAAGAAGCACCCGAAGTACTTGAAAACACAGAATCAAATGTCTCTAAAAATGAAGCTTTGGTGGTAAACAAAATAGATTCGACACAATTTCCTAAAACTATAAAATACGAAGGTTTTATTAAAAATGCAGTTCGGTGGAAAGATAAATTGGGCGATAATATTGTAATCACAACGGAAACAGGAATTTATACCAGCAAAAAATTCAAACATGAAGCTGAAGACAGCAGCGATGCTGAACTATTTGCTTATCATTATATAATATCGAATAATGAAGTGAAACAAACCTGGAAAGTTTATGACTATATTTCTGATTGTCCGGTTGATATTGTGGCATCATTTGTAAAAAATACTTTTAAAGTTACTGACTTAGATAATAACGGAATCGCTGAAGTTTGGTTAATGTATAAAACCGTTTGTCATGGCGATGTAAGCCCTTCTAACATGAAAATAATTATGTATGAAGGAAATAATAAATATGCCATGCGCGGAGAAAATAAAGTTCAGGTTGGAAGCGATGAAAACGATAAGAAATCATTTATAGGCGGCAAATTTAAAATGGACGAAAACTTTAAAAAAGCACCAAAAACTTTTAAAGATTATGCTGAAAATTTATGGAATGATAACTTAATGGAAACTTGGGAAAACTAGAAAACTAACTAAGCATATTTGAAGATCCAGCCTTTAAAAATTTACCCTAATACAAAGACGTACAAAAAACTGTACGTCTTTTTTTTATCTTAAACTTAAAAAAAATCAAAAAAAATATTATGAATACAAAAGGTTACGTATATTTGCAACTGATTGGTTGCTAATAAAAATTAAATCAAAAATGAAACGAGATATATTTCAAGCTATTGCTGATCCAACCAGAAGAGCAATTTTAGTATTAGTTGCTACAAATGCATTGACACCTAATACTATTGCAGAGCAATTTAATACGACAAGACAAGCCGTTTCGAAACATATTAAAATTCTAAATGAATGTGAATTATTAGAGGAAAAAAAAGTAGGAAGAGAAATCTATTACCAGCTAAAAATTGACAAAATGAAAGAAATAGACAAATGGTTAGCGCAATTTAAAGAAATTTGGGAAAACCGTTTTAGTCAACTCGATCAAGTATTAATGAATCTAAAATCTAAAGAAAATGAAATCTAATCTATTAATGAATTTTACTGTAGACAAAGAAACAAGTACGGTAAATGTAAAACGGGAGTTTAATGCTTCCCTTTTAAATGTGTGGTCAGCATGGACAGAAGCTGAAATATTAGACCAATGGTGGGCTCCTGCCCCATGGAAATCCAAAACAAAGAGAATGGAATTTAAAGTAGGCGGTCAGAGACTCTATGCCATGCTGGGTCCGGAAGGCGAAGAACATTGGGCATTGGCTGATTTTACTTCTATTTCTCCAAAAACTAATTTTAAATATTTAGATGCTTTTTGCGATAGCGAAGGCAATTTAAACAATGATTTACCTCGCTCTGACTGGGATGTGAGTTTTTCTGAACAAGAAAATTCTACTATTGTAGATATTGCCATCAAACATGAAAACCTTTCAGATTTAGAAAAAATAATCGAAATGGGTTTCAAAGAAGGTTTTACAATCGCAATGCAGGGTTTGGACGAAATTTTTGCTTCTCGAAAATAATATTTTCTATCCTATTATTGATACAATCCCGTTCGTCTTGTGGCAAACGGGATTTTTTTTCAAGTTTAATTCGTATTTTCGTTATTCAAAAAAAGTGCTTTCAAAAACTATAATGTGCTTAATTTAATACCACAAAATGAATAATTTTAAAATACTTACAATCCTGTTTTTTACTTCAGCTTTAATTTTTAGCCAAACCAATAAATCGAAAACAAAAGAAACAAGCAAACCTTTTGTATTGGGTGTTATCGACGAAATACAATCGAAAGAACTGGGAGAAAAAAGAATCCTGAATATTTATCTGCCGGAAGGTTACAAACCAGAAGAGGCTACAAAATATCCTGTAATTTATTTATTGGATGGCTCTGCAAACGAGGACTTTATACATATTACCGGATTGGTGCAATTTAATAGTTTTGAGTGGATCAATCAGGTTCCTAAATCTATCGTTGTGGGAATTGCAACAGTTGATCGCAGAAGGGATTTTACATTTCCTACAACGATCGAAAAGGACCAAAAACGTTTTGCATCTTCAGGACATTCAGATAAATTTATTGCTTTTATCGAAAAAGAATTACAGCCTTTTATTGATAAAAAATATAAAACAAACAACTCTAAAACAATCATAGGGCAATCATTAGGAGGATTACTGGAAACAGAAATTTTGTTAAAAAAACCAACTCTATTTAATAAATATGTCATTGTAAGTCCAAGCATCTGGTGGAATAATGGTTCTATACTAAATCAGGACAGCATTATTTTTCAGGAAGGTTTTAACCAGCAAACTGATATTTATATTGCAGTGGGCAAAGAAGGTCTTACTCCAACAGAAATTCCCAGAGTAATGGAAGTTGATGCTAATTTGCTTGCCGAAAAAATTCAGGCAACAAAAAGTAAAAGCATAAAAGTATATTTTGACTATTTTCCAAAAGAAAATCATGGTACAATTTTACATCCTGCAGTTTCAAATTCTTTTAAATTCTTTTATCCAATACAAGAAAAAGAATAAAAAGATTTACGATGATTGATAAAAATTACTCGAATGAAAAATACAGAAGAATACAAATTAGATAATCCAGTATGGAATTCTTTATCAGAAAGTCATGCTGAATTTGTAATTGATTATAACGGAACTCAATTTTATGATCCTAATTATTGTCCGTTTGGTGGTTTTGTAAAACCAGAAAGCACTTTAGACGCCATAAATCAATATTCGGCATTAGCAGAAAGCTTTTTTATTGTGGGAGAAAAACCTGAAATAGCTGATTCGTTAAAAATTGTAAAAGAATTAGTTTGCCTTCAAATGATTATTTACAATAAAATAGACCAACCAATAACTGAAGAAATCATAAAGCTAACTGAAGAACATATTGATGAATTGCTTCATTTGGTTAATTTGGTACAGCCGGGATATTTTAAAAACAAAACTCCGTCATTGGGCAATTATTACGGAATTTTCAAAGACAATCAGTTAGTCGCTATAACAGGCGAACGAATGAAAATGAATGATTTTACCGAAGTCAGTGCTATTATTACGCATCCCGATCATACCGGAAAAGGTTATGCCAAACAATTGATTACACAAGTTGTAAACAGAATTTTTGACGAGAATATAACGCCATATTTACATGTAGTCGAAAGTAATATTGGTGCAATTGCCCTTTATGAAAAACTAGGTTTTGTGACAAGAAGAAAAATTAATTTTTGGAATATATCTAAAAATCACTAATTTTATCCTATAACTCTAATAACCATATTATTATGAAAAAAATATTTTTAATCCTTATCTGTTTAATTGGATCGTTGGTAAAGGCACAAACCTCTAAAGAACTTATTGGAAAATGGCAATTAGTAAAATGGGAAAAAAAGGGTAAGGAAAAAGACATTAAAGATTATTTTAAAACAGATCAGGTTTTTCAGGTTTTTAGAGAAAACGGAGATTTTGAAAGTCTTGTTGGAGCTGAATCACACAAAGCCAAATGGAAATTATCTCAGGATAATTCTGAACTTACTATTATCGCCGTGTTATTGCCAATAAAATTTACAATAGATTATTTTGATACTACAAAACGTATTATTACAACGCCCCAAATGGGAACTCTTGAATATAAAAAAGTGAGTGAATAAAGTCTTCAAATTAGCCCAACCAGCCATCGCGGTCGAGACTTCTATATTGAATTGCTTCAGCGATATGTTGTGAGATTACGCTGGGTGCATCATCCAGATCTGCTATTGTGCGGGCAACTTTCAGGATTCTGTCATAGGCGCGTGCAGAAAGATTCAATCGTTCCATCGCCGTTTTTAATAATTCTTTTGATTGATCGTCGAGCGCACAATATTCTCTAATTAATTTACTGCTCATTTGTGCATTATAATGTATGTTTTCCATTTCTTCAAAACGCTTAGTCTGGATTTCGCGTGCTGCGGTAACCCGCTTTCTAATTTCAACACTACTTTCGGCTTTTCGATCATCAGATAATTTTTCGAAAGGAACCGGCGTAACTTCAATATGAATGTCAATCCTGTCTAATAAAGGTCCGGAAATCTTGCTTAAATAACGCTGCATTTCGTGTGGCGAAGACGTATTGGGCATACTTGGATCATTAAAAAAACCACTTGGACTTGGGTTCATACTCGCCACCAACATAAACGATGACGGATAAGTTACCGTAAATTTAGCACGCGAAATAGTTACTTCTCTATCTTCCAGCGGCTGACGCATAACTTCCAAAACATCACGCTTAAATTCAGGCAATTCGTCGAGAAACAAAACGCCGTTGTGCGCCATCGAAATTTCGCCTGGTTGCGGATAACTTCCTCCGCCAACAAGTGCAACATTCGAAATAGTATGATGCGGACTGCGAAATGGCCGCTGATTCATTAAACCTACTTCTTTTAATTTTCCGGCAACGCTATGAATTTTAGTCGTTTCTAATGCTTCACGCAAAGTCATTGGCGGCAAAATACTGGGAACACGTTTGGCAAGCATCGTTTTTCCTGCTCCGGGCGGACCAATCAAAATAATATTGTGTCCTCCGGCAGCGGCAATTTCCATACAGCGCTTTATACTTTCCTGTCCGCGAACATCAGAAAAATCGAATTCAGGAAAATCTAACGTTTTATAAAATTCAGCTCTTGTATCAATAACCGTAGGTTCAAGAGTTCCTTTTCCGGCAAAAAAGTTAATTACATCTTGCACATTTTCGACTCCGTATACATTTAATCCCGCAACAATAGCCGCTTCTTTTACGTTTTGAATGGGCAAAAAGAAACCTTTATATCCTTCTTCCTTCGCTTTTATGGCAATTGGTAATGCGCCGCGAATGGGTTGCAGACTTCCGTCAAGAGAAAGCTCACCCATAATAACATAATTTTCAATTTCTGGAGCTTTTATCTGGTCAGAAGCTACTAAAATTCCCATTGCTAATGGTAAATCATACGCAGAACCTTCTTTTCGTAAGTCAGCAGGCGCCATATTAATCGTTATTTTTTTGCCCGGCAAACTGTATCCATTATTTTTAAGAGCAGCAGCAATTCGGTAACTGCTTTCTTTTATAGCATTATCCGGCAATCCAACTAAGTGATAACCAATCCCTTTATCCATATGAACTTCTACAGTAATTGTAGTGGCTTCAACTCCAAAAACTGCACTTCCGTAAACTTTTACTAACATAAAATCTCTTCATTAAATATCTTTAAATCTAATGAAAATTATCAAAATATAGCTTTTTTACTACAAAATATATTTTCTAAAATTCTAGCCCAATTTGGGTTTTAACTTCTTCGGTTATTTTGCTCAAGTCTAAACTGTTTTGATGCGACCAAAGTTTACTTTCGATTTGGTTGTTTCTAATGCAATTATGACATTCTATTGCTTCATGCGTGTAACCTATTCCTAAATTTGATAAACTAAAAGTTTCTTCTTTATCCTTTTTAGAAAGAGAATATCCATTGGCAATATACCACGGAGAATTAAGCTCGATATGTCCTTGCGTTCCGCTTATTGTGGCTTTCATATCAGACTCTGAAACTATCGATGCCAGCAAAATTGCCTGCGCATTCTCATATTGCAAAATCATCGACGTTTGCAGATCGATTCCGTTTTTATGATAAATGGATTTTGCGAATATCTCTTTCGGAAATCCAAGTAATATATAGGAGAGAAATAACGGATAAACGCCAATGTCATACAAAGCTCCACCTCCAAGATTTTTATCAAAAAGTCTTCCGCCTTGTTTTTCATCCGCATAAAAAGCAAAATCAGCTTTTACATATTTTAAATCACCAATAATTCCCTGATCTACTTTTTCTATAATTTCTTTAACAGATGGAATAAAACGTGTCCAGAAAGCCTCCATAAAAAATTTATTATTCTTTTTTGAAGCTTCAACCATTCGAACAGCATCTTTATAAGATAAAGCCAATGGTTTTTCGCATAAAACATGTTTACCGTTTTCTAATGCTTTTATAGATAATTCGGCATGCGAATCATGTGGTGTCGCAATATAAATAATATCAACCTGATCATCTTTAAAAAGTGCCTCATAAGAATCGTAGGATTTAGAGCAATTGTACTTTTTTGCAAACGCAATCGCTTTATCATTATCTCTGGAAGCAACTGCAAATAAATTAGCATCATCCAACAGCATTAAATCTGCAGCAAATTGATTTGCAATGTTTCCCAAGCCAATAATTCCCCATTTTATACTCTTGTCATTTTTCATACTATTCGATAAGTGCTACTTATCAACGATTTAATTAAAATATTATCTAAATAAAGAAAAAACATTCTACTAAATAAATTTTAGATAACATATATTTCATATTTTTAGCAACAAAATTGCAAATTAACTATGAAAAAAGCCCTACTCCTACTCTTTTTGAGTGTTTTTTTAACAAAAACCTACGCTCAGGAATACTTCCCTATTAATGAAAGTGTGCAGAACAAAAACAAAAATTACACTGTTTTTACCAATGCCACGATTTATGTTACCCCAACTCAAAAAATCGAAAAAGGAACTTTACTCATTCAGGATGGTAAAGTTGTTGCAGTTGGAAACAATATTACAATTCCTAAAAACAGTATCGCTATTGATCTTGAAGGAAAAACAATTTATCCTTCATTTATTGATATTTATACCAGTTTTGGGGTCGAAAAACCAAAAGCTAACGTAACCAGAGGACGCGATCGTAACCCATTATACGATACGAAAAGAGTTGGTTATTACTGGAACGAAAGTGTTCGCCCGGAAGTAAACACTTACGAAACGTTTAAATATGACCAGCCAAAAGCCGAAGAATTACTAAAAGCCGGTTTTGGTGTTGTTGGAACTCATATTCCTGACGGAATTGCTCAGGGAACCGGAGTTTTAGTTGCCTTGAATAATACAGAAGGCAGCAAACAAATTATTTCGAATAAAATCACCAACCACTTTGCATTTTCAAGAAGCGCTTTGACAAATCAGGCTTATCCAAGCTCATTAATGGGTATGATGGCTTTATTGCGTCAGATGTATTTAGATCTGGATTGGTACAAAAAAGGAAATTCTGATACTAAAGATTTATCGTTAGAAGCATTGGCAAGCAACGAAAAGCTAGTTCAGATTTTTGCTTCAGAAGACAAATTAAACAGTTTGAGAGCGGCTAAAATCGCTAAAGAATTTGGTTTAAGTTATGTTCTAAAAGGAAGCGGAAATGAGTTTGAAAGAATAGGCGAAATCAAAAGTACAAATGCAAAATATATTATTCCGATAAGTTTTCCGGAGGCTTATGATGTTTCAAACCCCTATTTATCAAATCAAATCGAATTGACAGATATGCGTTTCTGGAATCAGGCGCCTTCAAACCTAAAAGTTTTATCTGATAATGGAATTGTTTTTGCGCTGACAACTGACAAATTAAAAAAGACAGAAGATTTTAAACCTAATTTATTAAAAGCCATTAAATATGGTTTTGATAAAACAAAAGCTTTAGAAGCCCTAACAACAATTCCTGCTGCTATTTTAGGAAAAAGCAATGAAGTTGGAAGTTTAAAAACCGGAAGTTATGCGAATTTTGTAATTACTTCAGGTGAAATTTTTGACGAAAAAACGGTTTTATATGAAAACTGGGTTCAGGGAACGAAATATGTAGTAAATGATATTAACGGAAAAGATATTCGCGGAAACTACGATTTAACTGTTGGAAAAGATACTTATAAATGGAAAATCGACGGAACTGCTGATGCTCCAAAATCTGAAATTACTACTGCTGATGCAAAAAAATTAAAAACCACTTTTGCTGTTTCTAAAAATTGGATTTCACTTTTGATTAAACCTGCAGATACGATTAAATCTAACTATACCCGTTTAACCGGTTTTATAGAAAAACCGGAAAGTTTATCCGGAAAAGCAGTTTTATCAAATGGTGATGAATTGACCTGGACTGCCTTAAGAACAAGTGCATTTGTTGCTGTTAAAGATACTGCCAAAGTAGAAAAACCAAATCCTATAATTCCAACAACTTATCCTAATGTTGCTTTTGGAGATTCGAAAAAACTAACGGCTCAAACTTTATTGTTTAAAAATGCTACGGTTTGGACTAATGAAAAAGAAGGCGTTTTGACAGAAACGGATGTTTTAATTAAAAACGGAAAAATTGCCGCTGTTGGTAAAAATCTTTCAGATGCATCTGCTACTGTTATTGATGCAAAAGGAAAACATATTACAAGCGGAATCATAGATGAACACTCGCATATTGCTATTTCTAAAGGTGTAAACGAAATGGGTCACAACTCGACTGCCGAAGTTACGATTCAGGATGTAGTAAACTCTGAAGATATTAATATTTACAGAGATCTTGCCGGAGGTGTAACAATTTCTCAGTTATTACACGGATCTGCAAACCCAATTGGTGGGCGTTCTGCAATTGTAAAATGGAAATGGGGATCTTCTCCAGATGAAATGTTATACAAAAACCAACCTAAGTTTATCAAATTTGCTTTAGGAGAAAATGTAAAACAAGCGAATTGGGGAATTGATAATCCAACTCGTTTTCCTCAAACCAGAATGGGTGTTGAACAGGTTTTTACTGATTATTTTCAACGTGCAAAAGAATATGACGAAAACTGGAAAAAATTCAACGCAGGTTCTAAAAAAGGAAAAGCACCAAGAGTTGATTTAGAATTACAGACTATTGCAGAAATTATAAATAAAGAACGTTTTATTACGTGTCACTCTTATGTAGAATCTGAGATTTTGATGTTGATGAGTGTTACGGAGAAATTCAATTTTAGAGTAAACACTTTTACCCATATTCTTGAAGGTTATAAAGTGGCCGATAAAATGAAAGAACACGGAGTTGGAGCTTCGACTTTCTCTGACTGGTGGGCTTATAAATTTGAAGTAAATGATGCAATTCCGTTCAACGGACCAATTATGCATAATGAAGGATTGGTTGTAGCTTATAATTCTGATGATGCAGAGATGTCCAGAAGATTGAATCAGGAAGCTGCAAAAGCAGTAAAATACGGAAATATTTCTGAAGAAGATGCCTGGAAATTTGTAACCCTGAATCCTGCTAAATTATTACATATTGATGATAAAGTAGGAAGCCTTAAAGTAGGTAAAGATGCTGACGTTGTGTTATGGAGCGATAATCCTTTATCTATTTATGCTAAAGCCGAAAAAACAATTATTGAAGGTGTTGTTTATTTTGATATTGAAAAAGATGCCGAAAAACAATTGGCTATTTCTAAAGAAAGAAGTTTGCTAATTGGGCAAATGTTACAAGAAAAAAACAAAGGAGCAGGTACTCAACAACCTACAAGAAAAGAGAAAAAAGAATATCACTGTGATACTTTAGAACAATTATAAAGGCTTTAGAAAATTCAGAAAGATAAAAACACATAATATGATACATAAAAACATATATATAATGCTGCTCGCAGTTTGTGCTTCAGTACAAATAAAAGCACAGCAAATACCGGCACCAAAAGAAACTAAATCTGTTTTGATTTTAAATGCAACTGCACATTTGGGTAATGGAACCGTTATTCAAAATAGTGCAATTGGTTTTAAGGACGGAAAAATCACTTTAGTTGCAGATGCTACAACAATAAGACTTGCTGCAAACGCATTCGATACAACTATAGATGCCAGCGGAAAACATGTTTATCCGGGATTTATTGTTCCGAATGCAACATTAGGTTTGGTAGAAATCGATGCCGTAAAATCATCTGATGATGAGGAAGAAATTGGAAGTTTTAATCCTAATGTAAGAAGTATTATTGCTTACAATTCAGAATCTAAAGTAGTAGAAACTGTTCGTCCAAACGGCGTTTTAATAGCTCAGATTACACCTCGTGGAGGCAGAATTTCAGGAACTTCGTCTATAGTACAATTAGATGCGTGGAGCTGGAAAGATGCTATTATAAAAGAGAATGACGGGATTCATCTTAATTTTCCATCAAACTTTAAAAGATCAGGATCGTGGTTTGAACCCGGAATAATCGAGGCAAACAAAGATTATCCTAAACAAGTGGAAGAAATAGCTGCTTTTTTAATCAACTCGAAAGCATATAATCAAGCTCCAACAAAAGAAAGAAATGTAGTTCTAGAAGCTACAAAAGGTCTTTTTGACGGAACTCAAACGCTTTATATTCATGCAGATGAAGAAAAACAAATTGTAGATGCCATACAATTAGCAGTTGACAACCAGATCAAAAAAATTGTTATTGTTGGAGGATTCGAAGCTTATAAATCAGCTGATGTATTGCAAAAATACAATGTTGGTGTTTTATTGAGACGCGTTCATGATATGCCAACAAGCGATGACGAAGATGTAAATCTTCCGTATAAAATGGCAAAAATACTTACTGATAAAGGTATTGTTGTAGGTCTTGAAAATAGCGGTGATCACGAACGTATGAGCGTAAGAAATCTTCCGTTTCTGGCAGGAACATGCGCTGCGTTTGGCTTAGACAAAGAAATAGCATTAAAACTTATTACTTCTAATACAGCAAAATTATTAGGCATTGATGCTACTTGCGGCACATTAGAAACCGGTAAAGATGCAACGTTATTTATCTCTGAAGGTGATGCACTTGACATGAGAACAAATAAATTAACGACTGCTTTTATTCAGGGAAGAACAATTAACTTAGAGACTTTTCAAACTAAATTGAGCGATAAATTCAAAGCAAAGTTCAACCAGAAATAAAAACTTTTTTTTCTATAAAAAAAGGCATCATTTGAAAATTCATTTGATGCCTTTTTTATTTGGAATCAAAACCATTTTGATTAATTCCTTGAATATTTAAGCATAATTAATCTTAAAATTGAAATTATTATGACTGCATTTTGTTAACAAAGCCACTAAAAACTTACTTTTTAAAAATTTTCATTAATAAATTATAAATTTTAAGTTCATTTTAACAAATACACGCAAAATATAGGGGTGTAAATTTAAAAATTAACAAAAGTTAAGCATTGAACTCTATTTTTTATAGGGGTGTCGATTGATTTTATACTTTTATAAAAAATTTAAAACTAAATAACTATGCGAAAAATTATTTTAAGTGTGATTCTTATCACTATTTTGGTACTAACCTTTATATCAAACTTTATCCTGACAGACAGCCCTATTCCCGCAGAAGCAGTAAAGTTTGACACTGGAGATACAGCCTGGATGATTGTAGCAACTGCCTTTGTATTGCTTATGACACCAGGATTAGGATTTTTCTACGGGGGAATGGTAGGTAAGAAAAACGTTATCAGTACAATGTTACAAAGTTTCATGGCAATGGTAATCGTTACTATCTTATGGGTTGTGGTTGCATTTGGGTTAGCTTTTGGTCCTACTATTGGAGGAATCATAGGAAATCCATCTACTAATTTATTCTTTGAAGGTGTTGGTACCAACACTGCATGGAGTCTTGCCCCAACTATTCCGTTTATGTTATTCGCATTATTTCAAGCAAAATTTGCCATCATTACACCTGCATTAATCACTGGTGCATTTGCAGAGCGTGTACGTTTCTGGGCTTATTTATTATTTATGGTTTTATTTATTATAGTTATATACGCGCCTTTAGCTCACATGACATGGCATCCTGATGGAGTTTTCTTTAAAATGGGAGTATTAGATTTTGCCGGAGGAACAGTAGTACACATGAGTGCTGGTTGGGCCGCATTAGCAGGAGCAATCTTCTTAGGAAAAAGAAAAATTCAAAAAGTTAACCCTGCCAGAATTACCTATGTATTATTAGGTACGGGATTATTATGGTTTGGATGGTTTGGTTTCAACGCAGGTTCTGCACTTGGAGCAAACGGATTAGCTGTTCAGGCTTTAGGAACTACAACTGTTGCTGCTGCCGCTGCTGCAATGGCATGGGTTTTCCTTGATAAAATCATAGGACATAAATTATCTGCATTAGGAGCTTGTATAGGTGCTGTTGTTGGTCTAGTTGCCATTACTCCTGCTGCTGGTTTCGTAAGTATCCCTCACGCAATTTTTATTGGGGCTTTCTCTGCAATTGTTAGTAATCTTGTAGTAAGCAAATTCCCTAAAGGAAAAATTGATGACGCCTTAGACGTTTTTGCTTGTCACGGTGTTGGTGGTATGGTAGGTATGTTATTAACAGGAGTTTTTGCTTCAAAAGCAATTAACCCGGCTGTTGGAGACAATCAAGGTTTAATCTTTGGAACTCCAACTTTATTCATCAACCAATTAACTGCTTTAGTAATCGTTTCTATCTTCGCTTTTATAGGTTCTTATGTTTTATTCTTTGTTGTAAATAAAATTACACCTCTAAGAGTTACTGAAGAAAAAGAAGAACTAGGATTAGATATTTCTCAACACGGAGAATTTTTATAAGAAATAAACCAAAACCAAAATAAACCAAATTAAAAAGCACTCTGAGTCTGACTTAGAGTGCTTTTTTGCTCTTAATAATTTTTGATTTTTAGAGGAAAGAATATAGAATAAAGAGAATAGATGCAAGAAGTTAGAAGCAAGAGTGAATGCAAAATAGCAGGAGAAAGAAGCAAAATAATAGAAACAAGAAAATAGCTAATACAAAAAAGCACTCTGAGTTACTTACTGAGAGTGCTTTTTTGCTTTGAATTAATTTCAACCTTATTATTATTTTAGATTTTAGATCCCCTAACTTCTTTATTCTATTCTCTATATTCTATTCTCTTTATTCTATTCTCTTTATTCTATTCTCTTTATTCTATTCTCTATATTCTATTTTCTTAAAAAAGGATTATTTAAAATTCCCAATTCCTTCTTTTAGCCAATGCAAATATTCATCTGCATTTACATAACTAATAGTTGGTTTTGTGTTGTTTAAATTCTTGCCTTCTAAATCTGTTATGATGTATAATGGCTGCGTATTGGTTTTATATTTTGTGATCATAAAATCAGTCCATTTATCACCAACCGTAATGATTTTATCACCTGATTTCGTTACAAATTGCTCTTCTTTTGGCAACTCACGTTTATCATCTACATAAAGCGAAATCAAAACAACATCATTTTTCAGGATTGGTAAAATTGTCGGTTCAGACCAAACATTGTTTTCCATTTTTCTGCAATTCACGCAAGCATAACCTGTAAAATCAAGCATGATTGGCTTATTGATTGATTTTGCATAAGCTAATCCATCTTCGTAATCATGAAAAACCATAATACCATGCGGTCCTAATTCTGCTCCGTCAGGCAATCCTTTTATAGATTCTGCACTTCCGGCTGAATTACCAGAACCTCCTACTCCAAACGGACTTTCGCTATACGTTGGAGGTGGCGGAAATGCACTGATTAACTTTAATGGAGCTCCCCAAAGTCCTGGAATTAAATAAATTGTAAAAACTAAAGAAAGTAAACCTACATACAATCGACCTACAGAGATATGACTTGAAGGACTATCATGTGGTAAAGTAATTTTTCCGAATAAGTATAAAGTCAAGGCTGCAAATATTGCAATCCAAATAGCTAGAAAAACTTCTCTTTCAAGAAAATGCAATTGCAAAACTAAATCTGCATTTGACAAAAATTTGAAAGCAAAAGCTAATTCTAAAAATCCTAAAAACACTTTTACTGTATTTAACCAACCACCAGATTTTGGCAATGAATTTAACCAACCCGGAAACATTGCAAAAAGCATAAATGGCAAAGCTAAAGCCAAAGAGAAACCAAACATTCCAACAATTGGCCCGAGAACTCCATTAGTAGCAGCTTGAAATAAAAGCGGACCTACAATTGGACCTGTACATGAAAATGATACAATTGCAAGAGCCAAAGCCATAAATAAGATTCCAATTATTCCACCTTTATCAGCTTGTTTATCGACTTTATTTGCCCAAGAATTAGGAAGCATAATTTCGAACGCTCCTAAAAATGATGATGCAAAAACAATTAGCAAGACAAAAAATATAAGATTAAAATAAACATTAGTCGCTAATGAATTTAAAGCATCTGCACCAAAAATCCAGGAAACAGAAAAACCAAGTATCACATAAATTAAAATAATTGCAGTACCGTAAATAATTGCATTTCTAATTCCTGCAGCTCTGTTTTTACTTTGTTTTGTAAAAAAACTTACAGTCATAGGTATCATTGGAAATACACAAGGCGTAAATAAAGCCGTAAAACCACCTAAAAACGCAAGAAAAAACAACGTTAATAAACTTCCTTGTTCATCTGTAGCAGGAACTTCTTCTTTTGATGGAGTTTCAGCAACAGCATCTTTTGTAGTTTCAACCTTAGCCGTTTCGATTGTTGGTTTTACTGTATCAACTGCTAAACCAACAACTTTAGTTTCATCTTTCTTTACTTCTGAAACACTTGCAACGGCATCCATCTTAAAAGTTGACGGAACCGCAATTGAGAATTTTTTATTAGAATTGATACAAACTTCTTTACAAACCTGAAAATCAAACTCAACATCAACCGTTTTTAAGTTTGGATTAATGATTGTAATTTCCTGTTCTATATGTG
This sequence comes from Flavobacterium sp. Leaf82, assembly GCF_001422725.1. GTDB lineage: Bacteria > Bacteroidota > Bacteroidia > Flavobacteriales > Flavobacteriaceae > Flavobacterium. Next base: position 82,843 of record NZ_LMMA01000007.1, read on the forward strand.
CTTTACCTTCAAAAAAAGTTTCATTTACACCAAAAACATCATTAAAAGCTGTTCTGGTTTTACCTTCTTTAGCTTTACCAACTAACGTATAATTTCCTTTTTGATTTTTAAATGCAATTTCCAGCGCAAGAGGTCCGCCATCTGGTGTAAATTGCGAATACATATGCCAGTCTTTTTCAATTGTTCCATCAAAAATTAAAACAGCATTATTCCCTGCTTTCTTTTCAATTTTAGAAGTCCATTTTACCGGTTCCAGGATTTGCGCATTTCCTTTTGCAAAAGCAAACAAGAAAAACAGGAAAAACACAATGGTTTTATTCCAGACACTTTTCGACATTATCGTTTGAGGGTATTGATTAAAGTTCATTATAGTAATTCTATTTTAAGTATTTTGTTTGTGGTATTATCAATTTTAAAACGTTCATCCTGTCTGATTCCAACAATCCAGACAATCTCATTGCCTGAACACAAAAGCCACGTTTTTTCTTTTTCGATAAGGGATAATTTTTCATCTTTAAAAAGTTTACTCACTTTTTTAGACTTTCCGTTCATTCCAAAAGGCTGAAAAACATCCCCTACATTCCATTTACGTAAAACAAGTGGAAACTGGATTTTTTCAGCGTCCACAAAGATAGCCTTATTATCATCTATTGTAATGTGACTTACAGTACAAAGCTTCAATTTTAAGGGAAAATTAACGTCTGTATCGTTTGCAGTAATTTCAAATTCTTCCTTTTCTGACATTTCAGAAAGTGGGCTTAAAATCAAGGTATCTCTATTTTTAAGCAAGCGAAATTCTGCCGAAAGTACTTGTTTTCCAGATTGTCCATCAACTAAATCATAAACATCATTCCATGCCAAAAAGCCAAATTCATTCAGCCATTGGTACAAATACGATTTATAATTGGGTAATTTTTTAAGTTGATTCAAATCAAAATGAATATCGTCACCTTCTTCTTTTGCAACTTGCTGATAAATCATAATCGAGGCATCTTCAACCATTTCGTGAGATTCCTGCAAATACGATTGTGTTTTCTGAAATGCATTCAAAAAATTAGGATTGATTTCTTTTAAAATTGGAACCAAATCATGACGAATCTTATTTCGAAGATATTTATTCGACGCATTGCTGCTGTCTTCCCGCCATTCTATTTTATTCTCTTCTGCATATTTCAGGATTTCATCTCTTGAAAAAGGCAAAAGTGGACGTATAATCCGATCGTTTTGTTCCGGAATTCCCGTTAATCCTTCTAATCCCGTTCCGCGGGTTAAGTTGATAATGAAAGTTTCCAGATTATCATCAGCATGATGAGCTGTTAAGATATAATCGAAATTTTCTTCTTCTAAAAGCTCATAAAACCAACTGTAACGCAATTCACGTGCTGCAACTTGCGTCGACAATTTATAATCTTTGGCAAAAGCCTCCGTATCAAATTGAGTTATAAAAACCTGGATATTATTTTGATCGCAATACTCCTGAATGAAATTCTGATCACCAAAACTTTCTAGTCCGCGAAGTTGGAAATTGCAATGCAAAACAGCGATTTCATAGGGCAATTGCTTTATTAAATGCAATAAAACCATACTGTCCAATCCTCCGCTAACAGCCAGAAATAGTTTTTTTTCTTCCAAAAATGGAAATCTCGAAGTAATATGATTTTGAAATTTTGAAAACATTCGATAAATGTAAAAAATTAAATTCGATCTATTTTTAAATGAATTGTTAAGCGTGATGTTTTTTTGCTACGAATTATTTTTTTTCGCCATGAATTTCACGAATTTTCGCGAATTATTTTCATGCAGATTGTGTAGATTTTTTTTGCCACTCCCGATAGCTATCGGGATAAAAAGATTTACACAGATTTTTTAATCATTTTGATCCATTAATCTGTGGCTATATTTTTCTTGCCACGAATTTCACAAATTGGTGCGAATTCTTTCTCACAGATTATTCAGGTTTTTTTTCAATAAAGATTAAAAAAAATCCGCGTTTATCGGTTTAACCCGTAAAATCCGCGGGCAAAAAAATTCGCGAAAATTCGTGAAATTCTTGGCTAACTTTTTAAAACTTACTGCAAAACTTCGTGCATCGCCTTCGCTTTCAACAAACACTCTTCGTATTCATTTTCAGGAATTGATTGTGCTGTAATGGCGCTTCCTACAGAAAATGAAACGTATTTATTTTCCTGATTGTACAAAATACTTCTGATCACGACATTAAAATCAAAATCGCCTTCTGGCGTAAAACACCCAATAGATCCGCTGTATAAACCACGTTTTGTCTCTTCGAGATTTTCGATAATATTCATAACCGAAATCTTTGGAGCGCCGGTCATACTTCCCATTGGGAAAGTGGTTCTTAAAACATCGATTGGAGAATATTGAGAATCTATTTTTGATGTTATAGTAGAAATCATTTGGTGAACCTGCAAAAACGAATAGATTTTACAAAGTTCTACAACCTCAACCGAACCTTTTTGAGCTGTATGCGACAAATCGTTTCTGACTAAATCTGTAATCATAATATTTTCGGCACGTTCTTTTGAATCAGATTCTAAAAACTGTTTTGATTTTTCGTCTTCAATTGGGTCCAAAAACCGTTTTGACGTTCCTTTTATAGGTTGCGAAATCAAAGTTTCTCCTGTTTTTTTCAAATAACGTTCCGGTGAAGCCGAAAGCAAAAATTGCTTATGATTTTTAAAGAAAACCGAAAACGGGGCTTGTGATATTTTATTTAGTTTCTGAAATTTTTCAAGCGGATTTATAACTGCATTTTCAGCATAAAATTCCATACAAAAATTTGCTTCATACATATCTCCTTTATGGATATGATCGAGCATTTTTGTTACTTTCTCAACATATAAATCTTTTGAAATGCGTTGTTCAATTTTTAAAGATGGAGCACTTTCGACTTTCGACTTTTGACTTTCGACTATCTCATTAAAATCATCTTCAACCTCATCATCGCAAAGTAATAAATACTGAATTTCAAGTTCATTTTCTTTCAATAAAAAAATCTTTTTTGGCTGAAAAAAAAATAAATCCGGAAAATCCAAACCATCAAAATTTGAAGATTTTAATTCCTCAACATCATTTTTTAAATCATACGAAAGATAACCAAAAAGCCAGTCTTTAGTGGTTTGCTGATATTGTTTAAGATCATCGAAAGCGTTATGAAAATCGGTTTTTAAAGACGTAAAAGCATCCACAGCCAAAATACAATCAAAACTGGAATATTCTTGGGGATACGAATTGCTATCCAAAAAAATAACCTCGCGAAATTGCTGCGACCAGCTTAAAAGTTGTTGTTTAAAATGCTCTGGATTTGAAATATGTTTATGAATAGAAACTCTCAAAAAAGTATAAATTTTAGATTTCAAAATTACGACAAAAAAAATCCTTCGATAAAAGAATACTCAAAAAATATTGGCACACTTTTTAGTACACCGAATTAAGAGTTATTACTAAAACATCTTTTTAACACAAAAGCAAAATTAATAACTCAAAAAACATCATTTATTAATCAAATTTTAAAACCTTTATGAAAACAATTGCAAAATTAGGCGCGTCAACCTTGGTAATCATTGCATTACTATTTTCTTGTAAAAAAGCTGATAATTCTTCGTATGAAGGAACGGGAGACATGAAAGTTTCAGCAGACAGCACGGCTGTGTCCTCATCGGCTGCGGTAGTCGATAAAAATAGTAAGCAGAAATTTATTCGAACTGCTGATATTAAATTCAAGGTTAAAAATGTCGTCAAATCTACTTATGCAATTGAAAACGCTACTCAAAAATTTGGCGGTTTTGTTACTTATACTAATTTGCAAAGTAACATTCACGATCAGATTAAAACTAAAATTAGTCAGGATAGTACACTTGAAACTACCAAATACACGGTGGAAAACAACATTACAATTCGCGTTCCTAATACTCAGCTTGACACGGTTATTAAAACGATTGCCAAACAAATTGATTTTCTGGATTTCAGGGTAATTAAAGCCGATGACGTTTCATTGAAATTACTATCAAATCAGCTTTCTCGAAAAAGAAGCGCATCAACCGAAAAAAGGGTTGAAAAAGCAATTGATTCTAAAGGCAAAAAAATAAATGATATTATGGAAGCCGAAAATACTTTGGCTAATCAAAAAGAAGCAAGCGACAATCGTGTTATAGATAATTTATCATTACAAGATCAGGTTAATTTTAGCACAATCACATTACAGCTTTATCAAAACGAAACTATCAGGCAAGAAACTATGGCAGGCGAAAAAAACAGCAATGCTTATAAACCAAATTTAGGTTTGCAAATTCTGGATTCGCTTAAAAATGGCTGGTATATTCTTGAATCAATTTTTGTGTTTTTAATTAATCTTTGGCCTTTTATTATCATTGGTTTAGCCGGATTTTTTCTTTACAAGAAATACGGAAAGAAACAGTAAAACTGTTAATAAAACAGTAATTTCATAAGAAAAAATTCGTTATATTTGATATAGCATTAAATTAAACACATTTTACAATTATATTGATTATTGAATCCTAAATAAAATAACGTTAAAAACAGATTTTCATTTTATTAAGGAATTCAGATTTAAGATGTTTATCAGCAAATAAATTATATTTTTTAACCTTATTAAATCTAGTATTATGAAAATCGCTACCATTATTGTCCGTGTTTTAATTGGTCTTTTGTTGCTTTTTGCTTCTATAAGTTATTTTTTTCACTTGGCACCTGAACCGGAAACAACAGGAAATTTTAAAGCTTTTAATGTTGGTTTAATGGCTTCTACGTATATAATGCCTTTAGCAAAGTCAATTGAATTACTTTGCGGAATTGCATTTGTAACCGGGCGTTATGTAACATTAGCAAATATTTTGATTCTGCCAATTACCGTAAACATTTTGTTTATCAATTATTTCCTTGCTCCACAAGGTTTACCAATTGCAGTTTTATTGTTCTTAGCTAACTTATTTTTGATTTACAGATATTGGGATAATTATAAAAGTGTTTTCACCAGATAATCTATTTCATTTACAAATAATAACAAACCCGATAAGTTTTAATACCTATCGGGTTTCTTATTTAATAAAAATCAACGTTTATAATCTTTATTAATTTGCTTTATTGTGTTCTGTCCAAACCAAGTCTGTGACATTATAACCAATTTCCTGTGCTTTTATAAGGTAATTTGCTTTTATACTCTCAGGAATGGTGGTTTCTCTGGAAAGTATCCACATGTATTTTAAACTTTCGCCCGCAACAAGAGCATATTTGTAATTATCATCGATTGCAATTACATTATATCCGGCATAAAAAGGACCAAAAAATGAGACCTTAAGCATACCAATATCATCTTTTTTGACGAATTTGGCTTTTCCTATGCTCTCTTCCCATTTGTCTTTTTTGACATTGTAGCCCTTATTATCAACTCTTATGGTTCCATTATCGTTTAGAGAATATTGCGCTGTGACATTGTTGAGACCTTTTTCGTATTTAAAATCCAGTCTGGCAATTTCGTACCATTTCCCTAAATATTTTGATTTGTCAAAATTAGTAACTGCTTTTGCTTTTTCCGGAATCGTTGCTCCACACGAATAAAGTGCCAACGCAATTCCTGCTCCAACAAGAACTGGAGCTATATATCTATTTTTCATAATATTATCTTTTAGATTAGTAAAGATAACACGAGAAATACAGATTAAATTTACAAAATTTTTATTTGATTTTATATTTTTCTAGCATTAAAATTTTTATTGAATTGCCTTTATAGAAAATTTACCTTACCTATAAAAAGCTTCGGAGAAATAAAATATCTATAAAATAATTTATTTCCCGTCGAGCTCAAGTTCCTGCGGAGCGAAATCTGTATCAATTATAAATATGTCGCTCCGATGGAGCTTGAAATCTTTGTGGAAATTCTTTGCTATAAATATGTCGCTCCTCTGGAGCTTTTTTAGATTTTAATAATCTATCTAATGAATAAAATATTTTATCTACTATAAATATGTAGTCTCTACGAGACAAAGAAGATGGTGAATGGTATTTTTTCTATCATTATATAATCTCTACGAGATATAAAAACGATGAGGCTAAACCCAATCTTGTCATTTCGACGAAGGAGAAATCTTTACAAGAAGCTCGGCAAAGATTGAGCTTAGGTTGCAGATTTATTTACTGAGACTTTTCCTTCGTCGAAATTGACAAGTTAGCCGGAAATATTGTTATGAAAATGATTGTCCTAGCCCCGATAGAAGTGGAAATCCTTTTGTGGCAGGGTTTGCCACAAAAGATTGGAACGGATTGCTTCGCCAGTTCGCACTTTCAGGCTCGGGTGCGGGATTAGCTCCTAAAAAAAGAGGTTTTTATCATAGAAATAGGGAAACAAAAAAACCGCCAATCCTGAAATCTCAAGATTGGCGGTTTTTAAAAATATACTTAACGTAAATTATACGTGTAATGCTCTATTATCTGTAGCGGCTAATGCTGCTTCTTTTACTGCTTCAGCAAAAGTTGGATGCGCATGGCTCATTCTTGAAATATCTTCAGCAGATGCTTTAAATTCCATTGCTGTAACTGCTTCTGCAATTAAATCAGCTGTACGGGCTCCAATCATGTGAACTCCTAAAACTTCGTCTGTTTTAGCATCAGCGATGATTTTAACGAATCCGTCAAGATCTCCACTTGCTCTTGCACGACCTAAAGCTTTAAAAGGAAAACTTCCCACTTTATATTCAGTTCCTGAAGCTTTTACCTGCTCTTCAGTTTGTCCAACTGCAGCAACTTCTGGCCAAGTATAAACTACACCAGGAATTAAGTTATAATCGATATGTGGTTTTTGACCTGCTAAGATTTCAGCAACCATAGTTCCTTCTTCTTCTGCTTTGTGTGCTAACATTGCTCCACGAACAACATCACCAATTGCATAAATGTTAGAAACATTAGTTTGCAAGTGATCGTTTACTTCTACTTGTCCTCTGTCTGAAATTTTTACTCCGGCTTTGTCAGCGTTTAATCCGTCTGTGTAAGGACGACGACCAACAGAAACTAATGAATAATCTCCTTCTAGAGTGATAGTTTCTCCTTTTGCATTTTCAGCCTGAACTACAACAGCATCGCCGTTTCTTTCTACTGATTTTACTTTGTGAGAAACGTAGAATTTCATTCCTTGTTTTTTCAATACTTTAGTCAATTCTTTAGACAATGAACTATCCATTCCAGGAATGATTCTGTCCATAAATTCTACTACAGAAACCTGAGCTCCTAAACGTAAATAAACTTGTCCAAGCTCAATCCCGATAACTCCACCACCAATAATCACTAAGTGTTTTGGAACTTCTTTTAAAGCCAAAGCTTCTGTAGAAGTGATGATTCTTTCTTTGTCAATTTTGATGAATGGCAAAGAGGATGGCTTTGAACCTGTAGCAATTACAGCATATTTAGTTTCGATAGTTTCTGATGTTCCGTCAGCTTTTGCAACTGCAATGTGCGTTGCATCTACGAAAGAACCTAAACCATTGAAAACAGTAATTTTATTTTTATCCATTAAGTAGTTGATTCCACCTACGGTTTGATCTACAACTGCTTGTTTACGAGCAATCATTTTCTCTAAATTGATTTTTACATCTCCGGAAACTTCGATTCCGTGATCTGCAAAATGAGCAATTTCGGCATAATGATGAGAAGAAGATAATAATGCTTTTGAAGGAATACAACCTACGTTAAGGCAAGTTCCGCCTAATGAATTATATTTTTCTACAATTGCAGTTTTAAAACCTAATTGTGCGCAACGAATTGCTGATACATATCCTCCAGGACCTGAACCTATAATGACTACGTCAAATGAACTCATAGTTTGTCTATTTTATTTTTAGCGATACAAAATTAAGGAATAAAGTTTTGTTTAAAGTTTAAATCTCAATGTTTTTTGTGTGAAATTTTGGGTGTGGGTTTTACCGCAAAGTGCGCAAAGATTTACGCAAAGATTCGCAAAGTTTTTATTTTTTTTAGTCTCGCAAAGACGCGAAGTTCCAAAGGTTTTTGAATTGCCTCCAGCTTTAGCTGGAGATATTAATAGGAGAATAAGAAAGAAGGCTTTAGCCAAAATAGTAAAATTTGACTAAAGCCATTTGATTTTAATCTATACAAACTCCAGTTGAAACTGGAGGCAATTCAAAATAAAAAATTAGAATTTGGATTTTCATGCAGTTTTAGACGCACTGCAGTGCGTCTCTACGGAAAACCTTTGCCCCTAAAACCTCAGAACCTTAGCAACTCAGAACCTCAGTACCTCAAAAAATCACCGTTGAATTCTTGACTTCACTAATCATAAACATACTTTGTGTGCTGCCAATATGCTGTAATGTTGTGAGTTTGGTTACTAAAAATTCGCGGTAAGCTTCCATGTCTTTTACGAGAACTTTAAGGATATAATCGTAATCGCCGCTTACGTGATGACATTCTAAGACTTCGTTGAGTTTGATGACTTCACTTTCGAATTTGGTCAGGAATTCTTTGGTGTGCTGAATGAGTTTTAAATGACAGAAAACTACAAATCCTTTTTCCATTTTTGATTTGTCGACTAAAGCTACGTAGTTTTTGATTATTCCTTCGCGCTCCAACTTTTTGATGCGTTCGTAAACTGCGGTTACCGAAAGGTTGAGCTTTAAGGATAATTCTTTGGTTGTTTTTTTACTGTCGGTTTGTAATAGAATCAAGAGTTTTTTGTCGGTGGCGTCTAAAGTCATTTTTGAGTCATTGCGAGGAAGACCTGTTCGCCGGGGCGAAAGCATCTCATCCTCTGATTATTGATAATTTATTGCTTTCTGAAAGAAAATCTAGCGATTTGGATTTTCTGAATCAAATTTAGAATAATAATCTTTATAAATTATAAATTATAGTTTTAAAATCTAATTATCAAACACATTATTGATTAATTTTCTAATAAGGTGTTATTTTGAATAGAATTTATTTTGAAACTGAGTGCCTAGCCCTGATAGAAGTGGAAATCCTTTTGTGTCTCGTTTCTTTAACGAGACACAAAAGATTGAAGCGGATAGCAGGAAATAGCTCCTAACAAAAAATGTTTCAGGTTTCAAGTTTCAGGTTGTTGGAACTTGAAACCTGAAACTTGAAATAAATAAAACAAAAAACTAACCAGAGGATGAGATTGCTTCGTTACTCGCAATGACATAAAAAATGAAAAACTTTAACCCAGCAGATAAAATTCAGGATTTGCAATACTTTGGTGAATTTGGAGGAGTGAATCCTTCGATTTCTGATTCTTCGACTTATACCTTTCTATCGGCTAAAACGATGTTCGATACTTTTGAGGGGAATATGGAGGGCTGTTATTTGTATTCGCGCCATTCTTCGCCTAGTAATTTGTATCTGGATCAGGCTTTGGCAGCAATGGAAGGAACAGAAACTGCCAATGTTTCGGCATCAGGAATGGGTGCGATTACGCCTACTCTATTACAGCTTTGCGGTGCGGGCGATCATATTGTTTCGAGCAGAACTATTTACGGCGGAACTTATGCTTTTTTGAAAAACTTTACACCGCGTTTCGGGATTGAAACGAGCTTTGTAGACATTACAAAACTGGATGTTGTAGAAACGGCAATTACACCAAACACGAAAGTTTTGTATTGCGAAACGGTAAGTAATCCGTTGTTGGAAGTTGCTGATATTGCAGGTTTGGCTAAAATTGCTAAAAAGCATAATCTGAAATTAGTGGTCGATAATACGTTCTCGCCATTATCAGTTTCTCCCGCTAAATTAGGCGCGGATATCGTGATTCACAGTTTGACAAAATACATAAACGGAAGCAGTGATACGGTTGGCGGCGTAACTTGTGCATCGAAGGAATTTATCAATGCATTGAAAAATGTAAACTCGGGAGCAAGTATGCTTTTGGGACCAACGATGGATAGTTTACGTTCTGCAAGTGTCATGAAAAACCTGCGAACTTTGCACATTCGTATCAAACAACACAGTCATAATGCGCATGTTTTGGCGGATAAATTCGAGAAAGACGGTCTTAAAACGGTTTATCCGGGATTGAAAAGTCACCCAAGTCATGAATTGTATAAAACGATGATTAATCCGGAATATGGTTTTGGCGGAATGATGACTATCGATGTTGGAACTTTGGCTAAAGCCAATGAACTAATGGAATTAATGCAAGAAAGAAACTTAGGATATCTGGCAGTAAGTTTAGGATTTTATAAAACATTGTTTAGCGCACCGGGAACTTCGACTTCGAGCGAGATTCCGTTAGAAGAACAACACGAAATGGGATTAACAGACGGTTTAATCAGATTCTCAATTGGATTGGATAATGATATCGAACGCACTTACCAAATGATGAAAGCCTGCATGGTAGAATTGGGGATTCTTCAGGCTATGGCTCAAGAGGTTTAACTGGGGTTTAGATATCATTTGTTTTCGCCACGAATTCACGAATTTACAACAATCAATTCGTGAATTCGTGGCGATTTTTTTTTATTAAATCAATACTTCGCTCCTATTTGTCATTTCGACGAAGGAGAAATCACACTAGAAATTCGACAAAGATAGTTGCTTTTAGGAGCGAAGCTACGAGTGCGATTTCTCTCCCGAAGCTTCGGGATCGAAATGACAAAACAAAAAAAGCCGTTCTGAGATTATTTTCAAAACGGCTTTTCATTTATAATTCACAATTAATAATTAACCTACTCTTCTGCAGGGAAATTCAGTTTACTGTTTTTTCTACTGTATGTAAAGTAAATAAACAAACCAATCAATAACCAAATCGTAAAGTAAATCCAGTTCCAAACGCTAAGTTCTGCCATCATGTAAAGGCAGCAGATTAAACCTAAAAGCGGAATCAAAGAAAGATTTTTTCTAAAAGCCCAAACGGCTAATCCAACTAAAACGAAAAGGAAAATCCACATTGGGATTTTGTGTTTGAACAGACTAAAACCTGATTCGTATTTTAATGAATCGTCGATTGGTAATCCTTTTACAACCTCAGCATATTTTGCATCGTCGTCTTGGTATTGACTTAATAAATGGTCTAAATCTCCAGTTTCGGCAGTTTTATTTTGAACATCGATACTTTCTAAATAATTAAAAACTTTAGTAGATTGTTCTTTATCCAGAGATGTAATTATAGTTGTTGCATCATTGGTTTGCGCATCGTTATTAATAAAAGCCATTGTAGCTTTATTGTTGAATGCAAAAGCATAATACAATCCTGCAATCATTAAAACTGGCAATATAAATTTTGAATTGATATAAGGCGTTTTGAATTTTCCTCTTGGAATTTCAGGCTTGTTTTGTAAAACCAAAACTCCTGCACAAACCAACACAAAGGCAAATAAAGTACCAATACTACATAAATCTGTTACCATTGTCAGGTTCAGAAACAACGCTGGAACTGCCACTACAAAACCGGTTACAATTGTTGCAAATGATGGTGTTTTGAATTTTGGATGTACTGTAGAAAACTTCTTTGGCAATAAACCATCACGGCTCATACTCATCCAGATACGAGGTTGCCCCATCTGGAAAACCAAAAGAACGCTCGCCATTGCCACTACAGCACTTACGGCAATAATTCCCGACATCCATTTAAGGTTTAATTTATCGAAAACAAACGCAAGAGGATCTCCAACATTTAATTCGTTATAACGCACCATTCCGGTTAAAACCAAGGCAATGGCAATGTATAAAATAGTACAAATGATAATCGCCCACATCATACCTCGTGGTAAATCACGTTGCGGATTTTTACATTCCTCAGCAGTTGTTGAGATTGCATCGAAACCAATATAAGCAAAGAAAACAGCCGAAACTCCTTTTAAAACTCCGCTAACTCCATTTGGTGCAAACGGATCCCAATTGGCAGTATCTACATAAAATACACCAACGGCGATTACTAAAAGTACAATACAAAGTTTTACAATAACCATTAAGTTACTAGCATTACGAGATTCTTTCATCCCTCTGTAAACCAAAGCCGTAATTAAAACAATGATGAATAATGCCGGTAAATCTGCCACGAAATGGAAAGATCCAATTGTTGGCGCTGTTGTCCAGGCAGTATAAGCAGCTTGCAGAGAAGCACTTAAATTTTCGAATGATTTTCCGCCCTGCATTAAAGCTGTGGCATCTTTAAATCCGTTTGAAGCGGTTAGATAATCCATCTGAATCCATTGCGGGAGATGAATTCCGCCACTCTGGAGCAGACCTGTAAAGTAATCACTCCACGATATGGCGACTGTTATATTTCCAACGGCATATTCCATGATTAAAGCCCAACCAATTATCCAGGCAATTAATTCGCCAAAAGCTACATATGAGTACGTATAAGCACTTCCTGAAACCGGAACCATAGATGCAAATTCGGCGTAAGCAAATGCTGCAAAACTACAGGCTAATGCTGTAAATAAAAACAAGAAGATAACTGCTGGACCACCGTCAGCACTGGCTTTCCCGATAGTACTAAAAATTCCTGCACCTACAATAGCAGCAATCCCAAAGGCTGTTAAATCTTTGGTCGTTAAATGTTTTCCTAATGCATTATGACCATCTGCTTCGTTTTTTGCAACTTGCTTCAGAATATCTTGTACCGTTTTTTTTCGGAATAAACCTGATAATGCCATATGTGGTTTTGCTTTTAAAATTAATTTATTTCGGTCTTTGTGGTTTTATTTTGCAAATAATGCAAAAATTATCCTGATTTCAAATATATAAAACGATTTTGTTTTATCTGCATATTTTTTGCCCACGGATTTTAACTGGTAAAACAGGTTAGCGCAGATTTTTTTGCCACGAATTTCACAAATTAACACGAATTATTTTTTGCCACTGATTAAAATGATTAAGACAGATTATTTTAATATTTATTAATTAAATCTGCAGAATCTGCGAGAACAAAAAATATTTTAATCCTTTATCTGTAGCTAAAATTTTTCACGCAGGTTTATTTTTTTCGCCACGAATTTCACAAATTAGCACGAATTCTTTTTTTGACACTGATTAAAATGATTAACACTGATTATAATATTTATCAATTAAATCTGCTCAATCTGCACGAAACAAAAAAAATCCGCGTTTATCCGCGTTTTCACGAAGTGAATCCGTGTCATCCGTGCGCCATATCTCAACGCAAACAATTCCTTAATATACTTACCGGATGTTGCGCTTCTCTGCTCGTTCCGTCATAAATTTGATGGCGGCAGCTTGTTCCTGCGGCGGCAATTTTTACGTTTTGGGCAGTTGCACGCACTTTTGGGAATAAGGTATCTTCGCCCATTTGCATACTTACCTGATAATGCTCTTTTTCGTAGCCAAAAGACCCTGCCATTCCGCAACAACCAGAGTTGTAAATCGTCACCGTATTATTGGTTGGTAAATTTAGCATTGTGAAAGTTGCTTCAACAGAACTCAATGATTTTTGATGGCAATGTCCGTGAATCTTGATTTCTTTCTTTTCTTGAGAGAAAGATTCCGGTTTTATTTTTCCGTCGATGATTTCTTTTTTAAAGAATTCTTCGATCGTGAAAGCACTTTGCGCTACTTTTTCAGCCGCTTCTTTATCATCTGCCAAACGCAAATATTCGTCTCTAAAAGTTAATATTGCCGAAGGCTCAATCCCAATTAATGGCGCTTTCGCGGAAATTAAATCCTTGAAAATATTTATGTTGATATTCGCAATCTTTTTCGCTTCTTCCAGAAATCCTTTCGATAAATAAGTTCTTCCACTTTCTTCATGATTAACAACCAGAACTTCGTAACCTAATTGGGTCAATAATTCAAAAGCATCGATTCCGATATTCACATCATAATAATTCGTGAATTCGTCATTAAACAAATACACTTGTCCGTTTGGGAAATCGTTTTGTTTTGGTTTATGATTCTCATACCATTTTTTGAATGTTCGTTTTGCCAAAAGCGGAACTTGCCTTTCTGCCGCAATTCCCATGCTTTTTTTAACGAGCGATTGATTCGAAATAAAGTTGGTAATCGACGGAAACAAACTTCCCATTTTGTTGAGTTTTGCATTGTGTGCAAAAATCTTATTTCGGGTCGAGAAACCGTTTGCTTTTTGATATTGGTATAAAAATTCTGCTTTAAGCGTTGCAACATCCACATTACTCGGACATTCGCTGGCGCAGGCTTTACAGCTCACACACAACTCAAAAACTTCGTATAATTCTTTCTGGTCAAATTTATTTTCTTTCTCAGAATATGTCAAATATTCACGCAATGCATTGGCTCTCGCACGCGTTGTTTCTTTTTCGTTTTTTGTGGCACGATAACTCGGACACATTGCTCCTCCTGCCGATGGTAATTTTCTACAATCGCCGGATCCGTTGCATTTTTCGGCAGCACGCAAAATTCCTAAACTGTCTGAGAAATCCTGAAATGTTTTAATATCCGGTTCTACCCTGCCTGAAATTACACGATGGTTTTCATCCATCCTTAAAGCATTTACAATCTTGCCAATATTCAAAACCGAATTCGGGTCAAACGCTAATTTGATTCTTTTCAGTAATTCATAATTTGTTTCGCCAATCATAAACGGAATAAATTCTCCGCGCACAATTCCGTCGCCATGTTCACCACTTAACGAACCTCTATATTTCTTCACTAAAATAGCAACATCGGTCGCAATGGTTCTGAATAATTTTAAGTCAGATGTTTTCTTCAAATTCAAAACCGGACGCAAGTGCAGTTCTCCCGCTCCGGCATGTGCGTAATAAATTGCGCCTTGTCCGTGTCGCAGCATCATTGCCGAAAATTCTGCAATATAAGCCGGCAAATCGCTCAATTCTACCGCTGTATCTTCTATAGAATCCGCAGCTTTATCATCGCCTACAATACTTCCCAGAAGCCCAAGACCGGCTTTTCTAAGTTCGTTTACTTTCTCGATATCGGCACCGTAAATTTTTACCAGTGCGTAACCAAAGTTATTTTTCTCCAAATCTGCCACTAAAGCGTTCGCTTGATTTTCGGCATCTTGTGCATCGTGCGAAGCCACTTCGAACATCATAATCGCTTTCGGTTCTCCAACCAGAAAGAATCTATTTTTTATGTGTTCACGGCTCGTTTTTGTACAATCTAAAATCGTATCGTCGATCATTTCGCAAGTATACAAATGATGTTTCATTGCTATTACCACAGATTCCAGCGATTCCTGAATGCTATGATAATGCGCCACAACCATAATATTATTAGCCGGCGGTAAATCATCAACTTTTAAGGTGATTTCGGTTGTAAATGCCAGCGTTCCTTCACTTCCGCAAAGTAATTTACCAATATTAATTGTAGGTTCAGTTCCGCCAAATAAATCCGATTTTAATAAAATATCAACCGCATAACCCGTATTTCGTCTGTGAATTTCCGGTTTTGGAAACTCTTTTATGATTTCGTCCTGCGTTGCTTTTACCGAAAGTTCGTCGTAAAGACTTTTATATATTTTATTTTCTAAAGTATCACCTTTGGTTTTCTCAATAAATTCTGCCGAAGTCAGTTCGTTAAAAACCACTTGAGAACCATCGCTCAAAATTCCTTTGATTTCTACAATTTTATCGCGCGTAACGCCGTAACGAATCGAAGTAGTTCCAGAGGAATTATTACCCACCATTCCGCCAATCATGCAACGGTTTGTAGTCGAAGTATTAGGACCAAAAAATACATTGTGAGGTTTCAGGAATAAATTCAGTTCGTCGCGAATCACGCCGGGTTGTACCGTAACTGTTTTTTTAACAGGGTCGAAATCCAGGATTTTAGTAAAGTTTTTCGAAACATCGACCACAATTCCGTCACCAACAGTTTGTCCGGCAAGAGAAGTTCCGGCAGTTCTTGGCGTAATCGAAAGATGATGCTGCGCCGCAAACCTGATTATTTTACTAATATCCTCGATCGTTTTAGGCACGGCAACGGCTTTGGGTTTTATTCGATATACCGAAGCATCTGTCGAATAAAGTGTTTTATGAAGTTCGTCGTATAAAAGTGTGCCTTCGAGCGTGCCGGCGAATTGCTCTAACTGAGATTGGGTCAACATGTAAATGGTGCGTTTAAAAAAATATTCCCTCAAAAACTGAGACAACAAATATAAAAATATAGCATCGTAAAATGGTACAAATTGGGATTTTATGCAATCACTTCCGTCATATTTTATAAAATTAAAGCCTAATTCTGTAAAACTTTCAAATTGCAAAATCACTAATTTTAAAATTTTACATTTTACGCCTTTTATAATTATGGAAAATTTTCTGCAAGACGTCTTCAAACACGTAGAAACTTATTATTACAGCATTGTCGATCTTACCCCAAAATTTATTCTCGCCGTCGCCGTTATTCTCGTTTCGTGGTTTATTGCAACCCGCGTTGGGATTTTTGCCGGAAACCGACTCAAAGTTAGAATGCACGACAGGCTTCTGGCTACTTTTATTGCGCGACTCATAAAATCAGTCCTTATTATTATTGGCGTTTTGATCATGTTCAAGATCATAGGTCTTGACGGAATCGCACAAAGTATGCTTGCCGGTGCCGGAATCTCGGCTTTTGTAATTGGTTTTGCACTTAAGGATATTGGCGAAAATTTTCTTGCCGGAATTCTGCTCGCTTTCAAACGTCCATTTTCTATTGGCGATATTATCGAAAGCAATGGCGTAAAAGGCGAAGTCATTAACCTCAACCTGCGTGATACCGAAGTCAAAAGCGACTCGAAAATCATTTATATCCCAAACGCACTTTTAATAAAAAATACGCTGATTAATTACAACAGCGCCGGATTTCTACTCCAGACTTTTACCGTAGGACTCGAATTTGGTTCTGATTATAACCGTGCCATCGAACTCGTAAAAGAAGTTCTGGAACGCAACGACGACGTAACCGACAAAGAACATAACGATTCCGCAATAATTACAGATGTTACAGCCGGTGTTGCGCAACTCAACATTCGCTATTGGGTCGAAACCGGAACCACAAACAATAAAGCCGAAAACCGCTCTAAAATTATCTCTGAAGTTCTAAATACTTTAAAAGAAAATGAATTTGTCCTGAAATAGGTTTTTAAAAAGGGACAAAGGTTTAAAGTGGCAGAGGGACAGAGGTTTCTCTTCTACACAATTGTCATCCTGAGCGATCCCGAGACTTAAGGAGAAGGATTAGAAGCTATTTCCTGCTATGCTTTCCAATCTTTTCCTTGCTAAAGAAGCAAGAAAAAGGATTTCCACTTCTATCAGGGCTAGGACATTCGGTTTCATTAGATGAAGTTGGTGAAATTTAGACAAGAAAATCCCTCAATCTTGTCATTTCGACCGAAGGGAGAAATCGCACAAGAAATTCAGCAAACATAATCGATAATCTTTGGGGTTACAAGTGTGATTTCTCCCTTCGGTCGAAATGACAAACTGCCTAAAGTCTGGCTAAGTTTATCTTTTCTCAAAATAACGCTTTATATTTACCACACAGAGATATTTACTGTGTTTGTAGCTCGTTTATTAAGCGATAATAAATATATTATTTTTCTTACTTTTTATTATTGCTTTACCTATATTTGACTATTCTTAAACTACGATCTTAAGAACAAAATAGGACTTCCCTTGTATTATGTGGACGGTATCGGAAACGACCCGTGAACGCTGTCGTAGGCGTAAGAACCACTAAAATACAAGGGTTTTATATTCTTTAAACTACGATATTATGAGTACAAACACCCTTTCAAAAGAAGCCCAAACGAGGCTAACAGATTTTTTCAACAACACAATTGAGCCAGAAAGTATGGCAAAAGCATTAAGACAAGTAAATTATATTCTCGCTTTAGGAGTTATTCGAGAAGATGAAACGCTTCAACAAGAAATTATCAAATTAGAAAACAGCTTTTATTGGCTCAATGTGCAAATTCCGGTTATATTGATCACCCCATTCCGTTTTAAAGTGAGCACCTGATTCCAGTTCAAAATGACCACCTAATTCCGGTGCAAAGTGAGCAC
>NZ_LMMA01000008.1 GCF_001422725.1 Flavobacterium sp. Leaf82
GTAAACGGAGATTATGGGACACATCATCGAACTTTAGCAAATAATGCGCCAGTTGATTGGCTTTTTCGTTTAGTTCTTTATAGCTTAATTCGTTGTTTTCGAATACAACGGCAATATTATTTGGGGTTTCCTCTGCTTGTTGTTCGAATAAATCGATTATGGTTTTATCCTGCGGATAATCTACCTTCGTGTTGTTGAAGCCATTTAAAAGTTCTTCTTTTTCTACAGCTGTCAGGTAATCTGCCTGCTGAATTGGCTTGCCCGGATCCTGCATGAATACAGTGAGAAGGTTTTCAAAATGGGCAAAGATTCTCTCTATTAGGTACTGATCATAAATATCAGTATTGTACTCAATACTCAGGCTTAATACCGATGTTTCCACAAAAGTAAAACTTATATCAAGCTGAGAACTTTCGCTTTTAAATGCATAATCACTAATCTCAATATCCGAAAGGACTTGAGGTTTAAAGCGGTTTAACTGGCTCTGGTTCTGTAATACCACCAAAACATCAAACAACGCCGAACGGCTTGTATCGCGCTTTAAATTCAGCTTCCCTACTAAAGCATCAAAGGGGTAATTTTGATGATCGTATGCTTCTAATAAAGTTTTTTTCTGAGATTTTAATACATCTACAAAATTACTTTCTTTATTTATTCGGCTGCGAATGGCCAATGTGTTAAGGTATAAACCAATCTGGTTTTCTAACTCTGGATGTTCCCTTCCTGCTATTGGGGTTCCAATAATGATATCATCTTGTCCGGTGTAACGAAACAACAAACTGTTAACTGCACTCATTAAAAGCATAAAAAGAGTAAGGTCCTGTTGTTGTGAAAACTCCTTTAGCTTTGTTAGAAATTCTTTTGTAAAAGTGTGGCTGATTGTATTTCCGTTGTAGGTTTGAACAAAGGGACGTGTTTTAAAGCCAGGGAGATTTAGTACTGGAATTTCTCCTGAAAATTGCGCTAACCAGTATTTTTCAGACACTTTGTGTCCTTCCTTTTCTAACTCATCATTAAGCCATACAGCATAATCTTTATACTGAATACTTAATTTAGCCAAGTCAATTTCCTTACCTTGTTTGAGGGAATTGTAGATTTGTATAATCTCTGAGATTAATATTTCTATCGACCAGCCATCTCCAATGATATGGTGCAGGGAAAGGAAAAAAACGTATTGATTTTCTTTATACTTAATTAAAGATGCTCTTATAAGATTTCCTTGTTCCAGATTGAAAACCTCATTGTTTTTTTGCTGTAAATATTTTAAAATCCCCTCTTGTGGATTCTCAATACCTGACAAATCTTTTTGGTCAATCCTAAAATTAGTTTGTTCAGTCTCTAAAATATATTGACGGATTTCACCTTGCTGGTTTATTTTAAAACTGGTTCTTAAAATTTCATGACGATCAATCAGTAATCTGAAAGATTCCTCAAATAGCATGGCATCAATTATTCCTTCTAACTTAACTGCAGCAGGCATATTATAAGCCAGGGATCCTCCCTCTAATTGACTCAAAAGCCATAATCGGCTTTGGGATGCTGTTAAGGGGTACGAAGTTGTTAATAAACATTTTGGAATACTTTCATATCCACTATCTTCTAATTGTAAACTTATACCTGATATGGTTGGGTTTGCAAAAAAGTTCTTAAACGAAACTGTTCTGCCAAGATTCTTATGTATGGTATTGATAACTTGGGTAATCGAAAGACTGTGGCCTCCCAGTTCAAAAAAATTATCAGTAGTGCCTATTTTCTCTATTCCAAGTACTTCTTCCCAAATAATAACAAGCTCTTTTTCCAGTGCAGTGGCCGCAGACACGTATTGCCTCTTTATAAGATCGTCATTCGTAATGTCATTAAGGGCTTTACGGTCTATTTTGCCATTTGGGGTAAGGGGTAATTTATCCAGCAATACATAAAATGCCGGAACCATATAATCCGGTAATCGTGTCAGTAAAAAATCCCTCAGGTCTGATTTATCAATAGCTGATTTACAAACCAGATACGCCACCAGTACTTTCTGCTGGTTGTTTTCTTTTACCTCTACCGCCAATTGCTGAATGTCATGACCGTATTGCAATATCGTATTTTCAATCTCTCCCAGTTCAATCCTGTAACCGCGAATCTTGACCTGTTGGTCCTTTCGTCCCAAAAACTCAATATTGCCATCAGCCTGCCAGCAGCCTAAATCTCCGGTATCGTAAAGCAGGGAATCCGCATTGAAGGGATTGAAAATAAATTTCTCGCGCGTTAATGCCTCCTTGTTCAGGTAACCGCGTCCTACCCCGGCACCACCCACATATAATTTTCCTGCAACTCCTACAGGCAAAGGCTGCAGTGAATCGTCTAAGATGTAAATCTGGGTATTGGCTATAGGACGTCCAATGGGAATGGCCGATTTCTCAGCATCTTTTTCACTTACTTTATAAACCGAAACACAAACTGCGCATTCGGTAGGTCCGTAAGCATTGAAATAGGATATGCCTGCCTTGGTAATGGACAGTGCATGCGCCGCATTGGCCGGTTCTCCTGCCGTAATAATACATCGAAGTCCCAAAAGGTCATCCCCGGTCATCAATCCAAGGTAACTTGGAGGAAAGGTCACTACGCTGGAGTGGCTTTCTTTTAAGAAAACCGTAAATTTATCTTTGTCTTTTATGGTATCTTCATCGGGAATGCATAATGCCGCCCCGCTGTAAAGGCTCATCATGATCTCTGAGATCGAAGCGTCAAAAGCCACTGAGGCAAACCATACGATCCTGTCTTTTGGGGTGATCCCAAAGCTGCGGATCTGGTCCAGGGACATATTTATATTACTCGTGTGGGCAATCATGGCTCCTTTGGGCTGTCCGGTAGAACCTGAGGTATAAATTACATATGCCAGATCATGGGCATGAATGTTTTTATTGATATTGGCAATCTCTTGTGAATCAACCTCTGCGTTTTCCAAAAACAGTACCTGAACACCGGATCCAAAAGAATGGCTGTAAGAAGTGCTGCTGATCAAAAATTTAAGTCCGCTGTCCTGTATCAGGTAATCGATTCGTTCTGCGGGATAATTAGGATCGATGGGAAGATAAACCCCGCCCAGCTTGACTATCGCCAAAAGTGAGATAACACCATTGGCTGATTTAGGCAAAAGAACTCCAACGATATCCCCTGTCTCAATAGCATGGGTGTGGGAAATATAACGCGCCAGCTGATTGGCTTTCTCGTTGAGTTCCCTGTAAGTTAACTGGGTGCTTTTAAATATTAAGGCTATATTATCCGGAATTCTCGCCGCCTGATGTTCAAAAAGGCTAACTATGGTGGCATCGGTCGGATAAGATATCGCTGTGTCGTTAAAGTCGTATAAAACCTGCTGTTTTTCATGTTGGGACAGCAAGGGAAATTCTGATAAAATGCACTGCACGTTGGCTTCGAGATTAAGGATAAAATTCCTCATACAGTCCGCAAGGCGCTCTACAAGTCCTTTATGTACAAAATCTTCCAAATAGTAAAACTGAAGTTCCAAATCTCCGCCTGCACTGATTGCCGCATTCAGGGTGATGCCTCTGCAGGATGTATCTAGCGAGTTAAAATTGATTCGGTAAGGGGACAAATGCTCAAAACCTCCTGCAAATGAGCTTCCCGAAAGATTGGCGTGCTGCAGGCTTTCAAGTACTTCTTTTCTGGAATATTGAAGGTAGTCCTTAAAAGATGGATTAAGGTCGGTTGAAAAAAGAAGCAGCAGCGAAGCATAATCACATCCATACCCCAAGACCATAAAACCGTCAAAGTCTGAAGTGAGTCTTTTTAATAAAAAACTATAAACTGAACTTACAACGGTAAACTGTGCAAGCTCATTATTACCGGTAAGTTTATGAAAATATGCCCGCGTTTTAAACAATTTACGTACAAAACCTTTTCAATATTNGCCTGTAACGTATCCAAACGGTCAATATGAATATTTAGGAATTACGGTTCCCACAAATGAGTTAAATGGAATTTTTCCGGAGAACTATAAAGAGTTATTAAAATTAAAAGGTGTTGGCAAACCGTCAAAGTCTGAAGTGAGTCTTTTTAATAAAAAACTATAAACTGAACTTACAACGGTAAACTGTGCAAGCTCATTATTACCGGTAAGTTTATGAAAATAACCTAAATTACTAAAATCAATACCCGAAGACATAAAAGATAAAACAGCATGCTGCTCATGTGGTAAATCCTCTCGACCAAAGGTTTTTTTTATCCAATATTTCGAAACCACATTAATAGTACTAGAAACACCCTCTTTATTCATAAATTTAAAATTCTCATTTTGGCCATTACCAACAGTGTAAATAAAATAGCAAGTACAAAAGAGGAGCGTTTTTTTTAATTTTAAATAAATTTTAAATACGCTGTTATCTCCTCTAAATCCTTTATCATACTTATTCTATGGAGCCAAAATAAGAACAAAAACATTTTAAAAGTTACGGTGTTTTATCGTAAAAATTACGGTATTTGTATGAAAATTACAACATAGTAAAAAAGCAATGTGCAAAATTGCCTCTTATTTTTATGCTTTGAGATTTGAAAACTGCTTTAACATGCTTTCACACTAAAACAAAAACAAACTGCAATTTTAATTATGCATGATCATTTTGTAAAACAAAATAAGCTGCAGAAAATTTCCGCAGCTTATTTTGTTGATAGTAAAAAAATAAATTTAATTCTTTTTTTTAAGACAGGACTTCAGATATTACATTACGGTCTTTTAAATCAAAAAGCAAAAGTGAAATAATTTCATTAGCTACAGCTTCTATCGATTTTCCTTCAGTACTAACTGAAATATCCATATTTTCAGGTTCTTCATAAGGATATTCATCATGAAGTCCTATCATGTTGGTAATAGAACCTTCTAAAGATTTTTTATACAGTCCTTTTACATCCCTTTCCATACAGGTATTCAGCGATGTTGAAATATACAACAGAGTAAATTGCTCTTCGCCTATAATGTTTTTTACTTCTTCGCGGATTTCTGAATACGGAGAAATTACAGGAACCAATATATAATCATACGCTTTAAGGTAATCTGCACATAAATTAGCAATAAGAGTATTATTTTCTCTTATTTCATCTTTAGTAAATTTGTTTTTACTCTTTGTTTTTTCCCTTACATCATCTCCGTCAATTATTTTTACTGTATAGCCTGCTTCCCTTAATTTTGTCTGAAGAAATTCTGCTATACTTGTTTTTCCTGCTCCGGAAAGACCTGTAAACCAAATTACTTTTGAATTAGATTCTTCTTCAACAAAAACTGTTTCTTTTTCTAAAATTATTTCAGAGATTTCAGAACGAATTAGCCAATCTGGAGGAAGCTGTTTGTTTTTTATCATATCCCTTATAACAGTTGCCGATATATCTTTTTTATGACTTCCGCTTATATCTTCACTTGAATGTGTATTACTTTCAGGATAATAGGCAACATCAGAATATTTAATTATTTTTATTCCGATATCCGGAATCTTTTCAAAAATATCATGAGAAGCCAGATTTTGATAATAATTGCCTACACCGGTATGATCTCTACCTACAATAAAATGATTGCACCCATAGTTTTTACGACAAATAGCGGTAAAAACTGCTTCACGCGGTCCTGAATATCGGGGATAAGTAGCCAAAACACCAAACAAAACTTTTTCTTTTGGATAAAAAGTATTGATTAGTTTTTCGTACGTTTCAACAATAATTTCAGACAAAAAATCGCCTGTCTTTTTCTTACCGGTTACGGGCTGAATAAAAAGACCATCACAATCATATTTTTGAAGAGCATCTAACTGAACATGTTCATGCCCGCGATGAGGAACGTTTCTGGTATGAAACCCAACAATATTTCTCCAGCCTCTTTCATCAAAAATTCGTCTTGTCTGCATAGGTGTTAACTCATGCTCTTTCAGCTTATTTTCGCTGCGTTTTAAAAGATGAATCTCTCCACCAATAAAGGTATTCTCCATTTTTTCGACCATCAAAACGCCCGGATGATGAATATCATCGGTACCAAACCATTTTACTTGCGTTTCTTTCTTGTCATAGACATAAATATCCTCAACTTTAATTAAACCAACTATTCCGCTGTCACCTTCTAATGCAATGGTTTCTCCAACATTAATCTCATCTGCTGTTTTTTTATCAATATCCAATACAATAGGAATTGTCCATACTGTTTTTTTATCTGAAAGGGTCATATTATCCAGCACACTATCAAAGTCGGCTTTATTCATGAAACCTTTTAAAGGGCTATATCCACCAACTGCAATCTGCTCGAGATCCATTTGCTTGGATGAATCTATTTTTATTTTTTTCAGAGAATTTACATATTTCTCATTGGTTTCGATAATTTTATTGATCAGTTTACCTCCGTGCGGTTTAATCAATAAACTAAAGTTGTAATCGTCGTTCAGATAATTATCAGTTATCAGTTTTTCATAGGCATTATTGCAAAAACTTTTCCCTACAAATTCGTCTAATGAGCTTGCTTCATTGATCATCTTCGAAAGTGTGTTGATAGCCTCTATCGGGTATTTTCCAATTGCTGTTTCTGCACATAAAGCCAAACCGGAAGCGCCATCAAGTAATGATGTCATGACATCATTTAGCTCTGCCCTTGTTGGTTTACTATTAAAAATCATTGATTCAAGCAAGTTGGTCGCTATAAAAGCCGGTGTATTAAGTTCATTTGCCTTTTTTAATACTAATTTCTGAATAAGCGGAATTTTCTCTAATGGAATTTCTTTACTTAAATCTCCTCTGTCGATCAATATAGCATCAGACTTTGTGATAATGGAATCTAAATTTTTTAATGCATCACTGGTTTCTATTTTCGAAATGATTTGCATACGTCCTTTAGTTCTTTCACGTACATATTCTACTTCTTGGGCATTGTGCACAAAAGATGCAGCAATATATTCTACTCCATGCTGTAATGCCAAATCAATCGCACTAATATCTTTTTCTGATAAGATTGAAAGTGAAAAATCTGATTTTTCGGTTTGATTTATTACTGCAGATTTATTTCTTCCCAGACTTCCGGATGTTACCACTTTTGCAGTTATAAACCCTTCTTTTGTCAGGGTATCCAGATTATCAATGCGTAACATTAAAGAGTTAAAATCTAAAAAGACCAAATCTCCTCTTTTTAGTTTCTCAACAACATTATGCGGCTTGAAATTTATATTATTCTGATCTCCAATAACTTCCTTATTCCAAAGCTTAACAATAGTTCCCTGTTCAATAAAAACACTTTCCTGACTAAGATTTCCTGTACGAATTTGAGAGCCTTCTGTATCTAATATAAATGGTATATCGTATTTTTTGGCTAATACTATCGTTCTTTCTAATTCCTCCAGTCCTGCATGAGACATATTTACACGAACAAAACTCGTATCTGTACTGCAGATCTTACGAAAAACCTCTTCGGACCTGGTGGTTGGTCCTATCGTTACAATAATTTTTTTCATTTTCAGTTTGTGTTATTTGATTTTATTTCTAATATAATAGTTCCGTATCATGACCCCTAAGGATAAATTCCCGATTTTTAATTTCTTCAAGAAATCGTTATTTTTTTTAAATCGGATAACATCTTCATTAAAACTTTCTCCATACTGGGCTGTTAAAGTCTCAAATCTGCGCAAAGCATATTCATGAAATTTAATGTCCAAATGATTGGTTTCACGAATTGTGTCTTTGACCTCTTGTGTAATTTTAATGTCTTTAGAATTTCTACCTTGATTTTGTATACTATAATAAGGTGTAGGAAAATTATAATATTTACTAAGTACCAACAGGGATTCATCATATTTATCAGTCAATCCAAATACAGGATAATACTTTTCTAAATTATCTATTGCTTTTTCAAGCATTTCTTCATTACATTTTCCAGGTTTAACTCCTTTTATTCCTGAAATTTGTCTCACTTGTGCATTATCAAATTCTGCACTTAATTTTAATTTTAAAAAACTATTTATATCTAATCGATTGTCGTTTACAGTTTTATAGAGATAATGCTTTTCATTATTCGAAATAATTCCGTAATAAGATGCAATCCTGCTTATTGGGTTTCTAAAAAAAGTAAGATAGGTACAAGGCTGTTCATAATATTCATGAAGCCCAAAATTGATGTGTCCTGTTAAAAATAAAAACTTATCTTTTTCTGCCTGTGGCATCTTATCAAATAAGGCTAAGGGTATTTGTGTTGTACCATAATAATCTGCTATTTCGAACTCTAATTGCTGTGACAATGGAAAATTATTTTTGAATATTCCATTCAATGTAATACCTCCACTTCTTGGGACGTGAGTAAAAATTATAGGATAGTTTATCTTATTCATCTTTAATACATTTATTATTGATACTTTCAAAAATTTCAGCAAGCTCAATTGAGCTGTCTCTTAATAGAAAATGACCTGCTCCTTTTATTTCTATCAATTCTACTGTCTGGGCATATTCACGCCATCTTTTGTATTTTCTTTTGTATCCTTTGGTGACAGGATCTTTGGTTCCAGTTAAAAAATAAAAAGGAACTCCAAATTTTGTAAAATTAGATTTTCGAACAGCATGTAGATAATAATTTAATCCTGAATAGGCAAAATCGCTATCATACCTGAAATTTCTATAAAACGTTTTCCTGTCAGAATCATTTTCAGGAATATTTCCATTTATTCTTGTTAAAAACTTAACGATCTCTTCGTCTGACTGATTTCCAAATGTGATCACTTTTTCTGTTGGAAAAAATGAACTAATACAAATAGCTCTCAGGTCTACAGCATCTTCTTTTTGAAGAAGTTCTATCGTTTTCATTATAAGTACACTTCCTTTACAATGACCAAATAAGATAAGCGGACCTTTTACTTTTCTCTTGATTTCAGCATATAATATTTCACTCAGGTTATCTATAGCTACATCCATAGTCTCATTCTCTTTTGGATCTATTCTAGGAAGATCAACGCAATAGAAATTAAATTCTGTTTCTTTTTTCCCTAATTCTATGCCTAGATCTTTAAAATTAATAGGTTCTCCTCCAGAATTAGGAACTCCAATTACAGAAACTGCCTGCTCATTTTTAGCTTTTAAAAGATGAATTAAAATACTTCCATCACTTACTACCTTATTCATTTTTATAAAATCTGCCATCGTTTTGATAGTAGTATTATTATAGAAATCAATGATAGAAAATCCATATTTACTCTTTGATACTAATCTGATAGCTTTAAAAGAATCACCTCCTAAATCAAAAAAATCGTCATCGACATCTATATCATCTCTTCCTAATACTTCTTTCCATTCTTCAAGCAGCTCTAGCTCTAAAGGACTATAGTTTTTTGTAGTCGTCTCTTTTTTCTCAGAAGTTTGTATTTTCCAATTTCTTAATTCATTTCGATTAATTTTTCCATTTGAACTTAGCGAGAACTTCTCCAGCTCAATAAAAACACTTGGCACCATATATACCGGCAGTAATTTCTTGAGTACTTTTTTAAGTTCCTGCTCAGTAATTTTATTTTTTACAGTATAAAAGGCCGCCAGAAAGGTTTCTTTCTTTTCATTCTTCAAATCAAGTACAATTGCTTCTTTTATTTCCGGAATGAGATTGAGTTTTGTTTCTATCTCGAGTAACTCAACACGGTGCCCGCCTACTTTTATCTGATAATCTTTTCTACCCAAAAACTCTAAAGTACCATCATGGCTGTACCTTCCTAAATCACCTGTACGATAAATTCTTTTTTTCTGTGTAAGTCCTTCTATAGGTCCCTGAAGGAAAACCTTATTGGTTCTTTCCTTATCATTTAAATATCCTCTTCCAACTCCCTGTCCTGCTATAATAATTTCACCGGTTACTCCTATTGGAACTCTCTTTAAAAAAGGATCTACAACATGTATTTCTAAATTTTGAATTGGACGTTTCCCTACAGGCGTAGTTTCTGATGTAATACTTTCTTTAATAATAAAATGAGATAAATCATCTGATGTTTCTGTTATTCCGTATGTATTAACAATAGGAATATTTGGATACAATTTTATCCATTGATTAACTACTGAAGGAAATAAGGTTTCTGCATTTAAAATAAGAATATCCAGATCTTCTAATGGAAGAATGTCACTATACTTATCAAGATAATATAACATTTCTGAAAAATAAGAAGGAACAAGTTCCAGAACTTTAATTTTATCTTCCTGAATAGCATTACAAAATTTAGGTATATCTAAAATAGTATTATAGTCGTAAATAACCGTTGTACCTCCTGTAACAAGTGCCGAGAACATTTGCCAAACAGAAATATCAAAAGTATGGGGGGCATTCTGAGCAACTATACTGTTTTCATCCATGCCCATCTCTACTATTTTTGATCCAATATGGTTCAGCATTCCCCAATGTTCAAGCATAGCCCCTTTTGGTACACCTGTTGATCCCGAAGTGTAGATTACATAGGCAAGAGAAGAAAGGCTAATAGATACTGGACAGTATTCATTATAGATATCTTTATTCTTAATAATAATATCCGCATTAATGACAGGAATTATTTTAGACAATTCATCAGCAATAGTATCATCAATATCTGAATCAATGAATAAAGCTT
The DNA here is from genome assembly GCF_001422725.1 of Flavobacterium sp. Leaf82. Taxonomy (GTDB): domain Bacteria; phylum Bacteroidota; class Bacteroidia; order Flavobacteriales; family Flavobacteriaceae; genus Flavobacterium. Next base: position 10,596 of record NZ_LMMA01000008.1, read on the forward strand.
TTAAATTAGAATTAGTGATAATTTGTAAAATACGTTCCATTGGATAATTTTTATCGATTGGAACATAAGCTGTTCCCGATTTCCAAACACCCAGTATCGTTTCACACATTGTTACAGACCTGTCCATCATAACTCCGTAAAGATTATCAGGTGCCGGAACAAACTTATTCATTATGTAGTTCGATAATCGATTACTCGATAAATCAAGTTCTTTGTAGGTCAGTTGTCTTTTACTGTCTTTTACTGCGATCTTATCTTCTTGTTTTTTTACCTTTTCGCGGAAAAGACTAACAATATCCCTGTTTAGATCAAAATAAGGCTTTACATCATTAAAACTATCCAATACATTTAATTCTTCTAAATCCATGTATTTGATTTCTTTCATTGCAATATGAGGAAAGTCAATAAAGGATTTTAGTATAGAAAAATAAATAGAGGAAAGTTTTGCTAATGAAATATCTCCTTTTAAACTACGGGTAAGACGCAAGCTTACTTTAAAATCCTGATTTCCGGTATTAATATCGATATCTAAATAAGAGTTCGAAAATGCTTTGGCTGCGCCTTTTTCTATATTTTCTAATTCTTCTTTGTCTTGAAAATCATCTATTTCTATATCTTCCAGTATATGGAAATCTATAAAATTGAATGCCGCATTAAAAAGAAGAGTTGTGTTTTTTGACTCTTTTCCTGCCACCAAAGCAGATATATCAGGCAAAGACATTTGGTCTGGTCCTTTAAGCAAAGTCATTTTATCCTGAACGGCTCTAATAAAATCAATTATTTTGGCATCTTCGCTTGAAGGAGTATTGATTTTAAAGGGAGTTGCCGTTAAAAAGCATCCTAATAGCTGTTCTGAGTCATCTGCAACTGGTCTATTACTGCCAACCAGTCCCAACACAACTTCATTATCATAATTTAAGAGCCATAACAAATAAGAAAAAACACCCAATGATATAGCTTTTATGCTTATACCCGATTCGGTTGAAAGTACTCTCAAACGATCCTGATAGTTTTTTTCAAGCGTATTAGTTAATTCTTCGTATATGTTTTCTCCTAATTCATCAAAAATATCGAGCCTTGTATAATCCAAAAGTTCTTTTCTCCAAAATTCCTGAACTGTAATGTCGTTTTGAACTATATCATTTTGAATGATATAATCTTTATAATCAGATTTCAGGGGTGAAGGAATATAATTTGGATTTTTATTTAACTCACTATAAGTATTGTTAAGTTCTGTAATAAAAGAGGCATTGCTCCAACCATCAAGAATACTATGGTGAAACTGCCAAATAAACGAATAACAATTCTCATTTTCCTTAAATATTGCCATTCTCCATAATGGCGCAGCATAAAGATCAAAAGGTATTTCCAGTTCTATAGACAGATATTTTTCTAAATAAACTGTTTGTTGTTTTTTATCAAAAGAAGAGATATCCTCATAAGATATCGTGGCAGGAATTTGTTTGCGTATAATTCTAACTTCAGATCCAAAATCCTTAACGTTATATTCCGTACGAAGTACATTGTGCTTTGTAATCAATAAACTTAAAGCTTTTTTAAATACCTCAATTTTAAAATTATCAAATTCGCGACGGTATAAGGATTGATGATGAACTCCTGTAAGATCAGGGTAACGAAGGGAGGTATACACCATTCCTGTTTCGATAGGACTCATTGGATAAATATCTTCAATATTTTCCTTTTCAAAAAGTTTATCTGAAAGTAAAATTTCATCTTTCAACTTAGTGAACTTGTCCAGAACCATATTTCTTCTTTCGTCTCCGGCAAAATTATAATCATCAGAACGCGCTATATTTAATAATGCCGACAGTTTTTCTATCGTATAGTTATTATACACGTCGCTTACGGAAATCATTATATTCCAATGCTTATTAATCCTGTTGACTACTTTTAGTACACGAATAGAATCTCCACCAATAATGAAAAAATTATCAGTAATACTTATTTTATCTATTACTAAAACTTCCTGCCAGATATCTGCTAATTTCTGCTCAGTATCATTTCTTGGAAGCAAAAATTCTGTTCTTATTAAATCTTTCTCAATAACATCCGGCAGTGCATTATAATCAACCTTACCATTCGAATTTAGTGGGATATGCTCTAATTCAACAAAAAAAGCAGGTACCATATATTCCGGAAGCTTCGTCAGTAAATATTTTCTAATCGAATCCTTCTCTATAGCTTCTGTTTTGTCTGTAGTATAATACGCTATTAATATTTTATTACCTTCTACATCCTTAGCAGTTGCAATAACATTTTTGATACCACTATTAAATTGTGCAAAATGAGTTTCGATTTCTCCCAATTCTATACGATATCCCCTTACCTTAACCTGAAAATCTTTTCGACCAAGAAATTCTATTGTACCATCAGGCAGCCATCTGGCTAAATCGCCTGTATCGTACATTTTTGAGTTCTCTATAAACGGATTAACTACAAACTTTTCTGCTGTTAACCCGGGCTTGTTGAGGTAACCGCGAGATAATCCTGTTCCGGAGATATATAATTTTCCAATACTTCCAATTGATGCTAATTGTAAATTTTGATCCAGTATATAAACTTCGGTATTAGCAATTGGGCGCCCTATAGAGATTTTACCTTCTGAATAAAGTAACTCAATTGATGTTACTGTTGTTTCTGTAGGTCCATATTCATTATAAAAAGAAAATTTTTGATTTTTAAATTTGTTTGCTAGTGTTTGTGTACAGATATCGCCCCCTGAAACTAATCTTTTCAAAGAGAAATTATCATCAAAATCAAGCTGTTCTAAAATGCTTGGTACAGCATGAAAATGGGTAATCTTATTCTCTTGCAGATAATTTTTAAGAGTATTATGATCACCAATAATACTTTTTGACGTAATATGTAAAGTAGCCCCGTTTAAAAGTGTCAAAAATATTTGTTCTACAGATGCATCAAAAGTATAATTAGAGAATAACAAAACAGATTCATTCTCTCTAAATTTAAATTCTTCGGTTTGCGCTAAAACCAAATTCACTACACTTTTATTTTCAATCATCACACCTTTGGGCTGTCCTGTAGTTCCAGAAGTGTAGATGATATACGCCAGACTTTCTGGTGCATTAATTTGAATTAAATTGGTATTGGGATAATTTTCTTTTGTATTTGTAAACCCTTCTAAAAATGATTCATCAATTATAATCCTGGCTTTAAGATCATCCTGTATATATGCTATTCTTTCCTTTGGATATTCAGGATCGATAGGTACATATGCAGCCCCAGATTTAAGAACTGCTAATATTGCTATTAATACTTTCTCGCTTCGATCAAGTTTAATAGCAATCAGATCGTCAGATTGTATTTTATATGCAGATCGCAAATGATGACCTAACTGGTTTGTAAGCTCATTTATTGCTTTGTAAGTTAATTGCGTGTTTTCAAAAATAACTGCGACATTATCCGGTGTTTTCGCAGCCTGCTCTTCAAAAAGATTTATAATTGTTTTGCCTTTTCCCTTTTCAGTCTCGATTTTTGTATTGTTGAAATCTGATAAAAGCTGTATTTTTTCTTTTTCTGTTATGAATACAAGATCTTCAATAGCTGTATTTTCATTTTCAATAGCTAAACTAACGAGGCTTTCAAAATGATTAAACATTCTGGTTATCAAAAATTCATCATAAATATCAGTATTGTATTCAATCGTCAATGCTAATTTTTCTGCTTCTTCCTTAAACGAAAAAGTAACATCAAATTGAGATGTCTGTTTGTCAATTTTTTCGAATTCAATAGAAAGTTCCGCTACATTTTTAGTTTCCGTTTTGATGTGATTTTGGTTTTGAAAAACAACTAAAACATCAAACAATAAAGATCTTGAAAGATCATAATTTAAATTAAGATTATTAATCAATTCATCAAAAGGATAAATTTGATGTTGATAAGCTGATAAAAACGAATCAGTTTCTTTTTTAATTATAGTCGAAAATGTGTTTCTATCTTCAAAAACAGTTCTTAAGGGAAGCGTGTTAATAAATAATCCTAATTGATTTTCTAAGTCAGGATGCTCTCTTCCTGCTACGGGAGTACCAACAACAATATCATTTTGATTAGAATATCTGTACAATAATGATTTAACACCGGCTTCTAAAACTGTAAATACCGATGTATGATATTTTAAAGAAAAATTTCTAATTTTATCAAAAAATTCTAACGAAAATTCTTTTTGAAGGCATTTACCATTGTAGGTTTTAATTTCAGGTCTTCTTTTAAAGGATGGGAGTTCTAACACAGGTGGTATGGTAGTAAATTGACCTAACCAAAAATCCTGTGCTTTTTTATATTTGCTACCATATTTTTCTTCCTGAAGCCATACTGCATAATCTTTATATTGAAAAGGTATTAATCTATTTGAAAATGAATTATTTAGTATATCAAAATAAATAGTAAATACCTCTGATGCCATTAAATTTGTCGACCATCCGTCGCTAATTATATGATGCATAGAAATATAAAACAAATGAACCTCTTCTTCTGTTTGAATTAAAGATATTCTAAACAACGAAGGTTTTTCCAGATTAAAAGTATAAACATGCTGCTTGTCTATATAATCTTGAATTTTTTGTTGCTTATTATCATCCAGAGAATAATCTAGGAACGAAAAATCTAATTTCGACTCTTCAGAAGAAACTACAAATTGCTTAACCGATTCTGTAAGCTGATCAAACATAAAGTAAGTCCGTAATATTTCATAACGATTTACCAAAATTTGAAATGCCTGCATTAAAGCATCAATTTCAAGAGGTCCGGAAATTTTGGCCGAAAAAGAAATATTATAAGCCGAAGACACATTATCCAACTGACTCAGCATCCACATTCTGTATTGTGATGAAGTAACAGGATAACCTTCCTCTGATTTATTGACAGGAATAATAAATCTGTTTCCTGACAAGTAATCTAACAAATCTTTTTTCTTTTCTTTTATTGATTGTATAAGATCCTGAGTTGGCAAGTTTTCATTTTCATACTTCAATGATAAATCACTGCCTTTAATGGATATCTCGATACCATGATTTAATAATTCTTCTATAAATTCTTTCATTTATTAATTTACTTACTTTAAATTAAAATCTTTTTTCAGCCTTTTTTATAAAATTAAATACCTGTAATTTTACTTGTAAATATTGTTTACATATACACCACCACCATCCGGAGATATAAAAACGATATTTTTATTGCTAAGTTTTTCAGGATACTGCTCATTATATTTAATAACTGCCTGATAACATGCACCAGAAGATCCTCCCAAGAAAAAACCTTTTGCTAAAAGAGACTGACAGCCTTCAATAATTTCCTTTTCATCTAATATTATGAAGTCATCTATATCACCGAGCTCTAGAAAATCTGATTCTTTACTGGCTCCAATTCCGGGAATATTCCTGCTGCATTTTTCAGTAGAAAAAATCATAGAGCCACGTATATCAACAGCAATAATTTTAATATTCTTATTTATTGCTTTAATGATGGTTGAAACCCCTTTAATTGTTCCTGTTGTACTAACAGCTACAAAAATGTAATCGACATCCTTAACGCTTTCAATGATCTCATTTGTAAGTTCTGAATATGCCAGATAATTATTAACATTAGCATATTGATTTGTCCAGAAATAATTTTCATTCTGGCTTACTAAACTTTTTACAATTTTAATCCTGTTAAGCAGGTATCCCCCAGTTTCGTCTTTCTCAGTAATTTGAATTACATCGTGGCATAATGATTTAAGTTTTTCATACATAATCGTATTAATATTTAAATCTACTACCGCAATAAATTTAATTCCGAGATACTTGCAATGAAGAGCTGCAGAATAGGCAAAATTTCCTGAACTGGATTCTATAATTACAGTATCTGAATTAATTTTATTTTCAAGAATTCCTTTTTCTAAAATATGATTCACTGCTCTATCTTTTACACTTCCGGATAGATTATACTGCTCCAGTTTTATGTATAAATTAAATTCATCTTTCTCTAATTTAATAATAGGTGTATTACCAATTAAAGTTTTCAATTGTAAATTTTTTGTAATCACTTTTTTAATATGTATAAAATTATTTAGTCGTAATTTGTAAAGGAACTTCGTTATTTTTAGTTTCTTTCTCTGATATAAAATAAAACCAATATCCTGATATCAATGATGTTATAATTGAAGTAATAACCAGTGTGGTAAAGAATATTTCATTAATAATTCCTGCATCAAATGCAATCGTTGCCAACACTATACCGGGACCGCCCCTGGTATTCATTGCAATCGAAAAATTCATTGAGGTTTTTATATTGAACTTCAGGAAGGTCGAACAAACGTAGATACAGAAAATTTTAATGAATGAACTCATCGCTAAAAATCCAAGAAAATAGTAGAGATCAAAATTGTGTATCAGGTTAAGTTTGTAACCTACAATTCCAAAATAAAGTGGTATAAATGAGTTTAATGCAATTTTTTTTAAATGCTTTTTGAATGTCGTAAGTTTAGCTCCAAATAGATTATTTACAATTACTCCTGCCAAAAAAGCCGATAAAATTTTATTGGTATTAAAAAGATAAACAATAACCCCAATTATATAAAAACTTTGTATCAGGATTAAAAACAACAAATTCTTATTTACCACAGTCTTTCTATTTTTTAATAGTACAGATAATCGTGGCAAAACAAATAATATCCCAAATAATAATAACGGTGTTACTATTACTACCTGAATAATATTCGAATATAGAGAAGACAATCTATTTGTTAACGTTGCCAGCATAATCCATAAAATCATATCCTGAATTGTAGCTGTAGTGATAACTGTTGTCGAAAATCTGGTATGCAACAAGTTAAGATCTAAAAAAATTCGTGATATAACCGGTATCGACGTTACGGATACAGCAATTGCAAAAACAAGTTTTAGTGAAAAAAGATCTCCCTTTACACCTATAATTTGTTGAAATCCATAAAAATTTATAGCAAAGAAACCCAAAACAAAAGCTACTAAAGTACCTGCAAGTAAATAAGAAACTATAGCTCTCTCTTTACTTTTATAGGTTGTTTTTGTTTCCATTCCTGAAATAAACATTAATATGATTAATCCCAAATTATAAACAACATCAAGAGCCGGTTTTTGATTAGCTTTTAGCATGAAATGATTTTCGAAAATTTCCGGAAAAAAGATTGCTAATACAGTTGGCCCTAATAATAGCCCACCTAATATCTCACCTATAACTTGAGGAAATTTTATTAATCGTGATACTTCACGCATTAGCAATGAAGAAGCAAGTATTGAAAATAGTATAATTGTCAGTGAAAGCATTTGATTATATATTTATTGTTTATAATGATTACTACCCGGAAATTAAATCTTGAACAGCCATCAGATTATAATTTCATTTTTATTACTTGTTTTTTGTTCATTTTGTATTAATTGAGATAATTTATTTATAGAACTGTTTTTAAAGAAATCCAATATATTGATCTCAATATCATAGTTATAGTATAGTCTAGATAAGATCTGGGTTGACAATAATGAATTACCTCCCATTTCAGAAAAATCACTTTCTGTATCAATAAATTTATCTCCCAGAATATTGATATACATTTGAGTTAGGATATCTGCCCATTCCATATTTTTATTGTCATACTGCGATATAATATGCTCTTTGCAGAAATAAGAAAGATTGGAAACTTGTAATGCTCTATACACGTTTGAATGGAGCATTTTGGACTTATCATATTCTAAAATATCGATCCATTCTAAATCTTCAAGATCTGCTATTTTTTGAGAATCACTAACAACATTTGAAAAATGTTCGTTTACAGTAAAATCCAGAGTTATAGATAAATCATTATTTGATGCTTTTTTTAAATCGATACTATGATTCGTATCATTTACCAGCTTGTAATCTCCCAAATCTTTGTATCCCAGCAGCACAAAATTTTCCTTAGCTTTTGATAGATTATTTGTTAAAATTTCTATACTCCTATAAGTATTTTTTACTGCCGAAAAATCAAAATCAACATCTTCTAATAACTCAATTATACCAATATTTTGAACATATAGAAATATTACTTTTTTATTATTAAATAAAATAGCAGCTCGCGAAGATCTGATAACATCATAAGCAATATTGTTGTTGGTAAAAAATTGTAATGTTTTATCAATATTTTTTATTCTGTAACAAATATGATAAGGCAAACCACTAACCGTTTTAATTCCTTCAATAATGTCAGTATCATAACCTTGTACAAGTTCGATATCATTATAATTTTCATGTTTCCCTATTGTTAAATAACAATTTTGTAAAGGATCAAAAACTACTTCATTAAAAGTAAATCCCATAGAAGCATAATTTACTTTCGATTCTTCTATATTTTTTACTGCAACTCCTGTGTGATCAAAATAAAAATCGATAATATCTTTTTTAGGAATATCTTCTTCAAGATACACTGTGATATCGTTGTTTAGTTTTGTTTTTTCAAGACTTAATTCATAAATGTTTATATTATCTTTTTCGTAAAATGTTACATCTGCTCTTTTTGCCAAAAATTCCTGGAAATAATCATTCTTAAGCGTTTTTTCAAAATTTAAGATTACCCCTCTTTTGGTGCTTTTTTTAGCAACATTTTTGATGCATTCCAGTATGCAATTTTCAATTTCTTTCCCTAATATTCTGCAGCTTAAATTGAAACTTTCAACGATTAAATTATCATTAGTTTCATCAAAAATGACGATGCCTGTTAAACCATAATCCCCAAATCTGTCACTTACATGAATAACATAACAGTAGTTTTGGGCAATTTTATTAGAAACATCACTATTATTTTTGGCAACTTTATTTAGAACAAATTGATTCGTTCTGATTAAAAGCTGATATACTCGCTCTGTTTCTTCTTTTTTTGCCAATCTAAAGATTACCTTTAAATTAAGACCTTTAATAAATTCTTTTTTACTTGTATTAGCCGAAAATATTTTTCTCTCATGTTCTTTTTTATAAAGAATTGTTCTTTGTCTGTCTTCCTCCGATATCTGAATTTTATCAAATGCTATAACTCTGGCTAAAAACTGGCCAAACAAAACTTCTTTCTCCGGCAATAAAAGTGTTAAAACTTCCGGATTTTCAACCATCATTTGCTGACACTCCCAAGGGTTATCATCAATAAATATAAAACTGTTGACATTTAAATTTAATTCTTCTGCTATCTCAATTATATTTTCGGATTTACTGTTCCAATTAATTCTTGAAGTCAGAATATGTTCCCTTTTTAGAATCATATTCGGGTGATTATCAAGAACATTAAAAACGTCTTCTTCATTATTTTTACTAATAAGTACAACAAGAAATCCTTCTTTATATTTTTGCAGCACAAACTCCTGTAGATGTTTGTAGCCTCCTTCAATAATAATCTCATTAAGAGTAGATTCTCCACAAATTCCTTTCCATAGCGTATTATCACAATCCAGGGCTATCACCTTTAAAGGATTTGTATTTCTAAGTGTCAAAGCAGTACGCACAACCTGAAGAGATATGATATGAAAAAATTCGTCTGTAAAGGGTATATGTGCCAAATCATTTTTATAATCATCAAAAAGACTGATGTTTGGATATACATTTTTTGTATTACGAAAATCTAGTACAAAACTATTTGGTATTCTTTTTATTTCATTAATTGTCGACTCATTGTATTTTTCTATAATTGAATGAGATTTTTTATTTTCATCAGCAGGAAAAATACCTATAAGCTTAACAAGGTTTTCAGGTAGTTCTTTTAATTTGGTTAAAAAGATATTTTGAATATAAATGATATTTTCTTCGTCATAACTTTCATTTTTATTCCAATAATCTTCATATCTGTTAAAAACAATTAAATAGTCTAACTGATCTGAATTTAATGTTTCTTGTGATAGTTCGTTTATTATTTGATTATAAGCCCCAAAAGAAACTGTACTTTTAATATTAAAAGTTTCAAAAGTTTTTATAAACTGATCCTTAATCTGTTCGCTTGTAAAAGAGGAAATTATTTTTGCCTTTATTTTATCATTCGAAACAACTGGCAATGAAGTTAAAATATCAATAGATTTTCTTGGCTCTATTTTTCTTTCACGAGTTAATCGATTTTTAGCGTCCGCCATTGTAAGTCCGAAATCATCTGATACATGATTCAGTAAAAACATTAAATTTTGTGATAAAGTCTCGATTGTAGCAGCCTTAAATAAATCAGTATTATACTCAATAGTTACAAAAGCTTTGTCGTTTGCAAAATTAATATCGAACTTAATGTCTAGTTTTGATTGGTAATCATTAGTTAAAGAAACATTGTATTCTTCTATTTGTATTTCATCCACATTTTTAAGGTGGTCATCATTGTTCTCATCTTGATGAAATACAATTATTATATCAAAAATGGGATTCTTTAAATTATCATCAATTTTAATAAAGTTTTCGACCATTAAATCATAAGGGTAATTTTGATTATTATAGCAATCAATTAACCCTAGTTTTAAATCTGAAAAAAAGTTTTTTAATGACTCATTTTCTTTTAAATTAATAGTAATTGGTATGTAGTTTATAAAAGAACCAACTATATTTTCAAGATTTAAATGATTGCGGCCAGATGTTATTGTCCCAATTGTTACGCTGCTTTGATTTGTGTATAGATTTAATAATATGCCTACAGCTCCTATAAAATAATCCGTTAAACTGATGTTTACTTTTGTAGCCTCAAATTTGAGTTGATTTAGGTGATGGGCCTCGATAGTTGTTTGAAATAAAGTTCCTTTTTTGGTTGTCGTTTTAGATCGAGGAAAATCCAGAGGAAAATCCAGAGGTGCATATTGATTATCAAAAAATGATTTCCAAAATACTTCCTGCTCTGTTAACTTTGTTTCATGCCAGTATACATAATCTTTATAGCTTAGCTCTAAGGGATCTATATCATAATTTTCTTTTTGTATCAATTTCTCATAAATAGAAACGATATCCTTAAATATAATACCTTTTGACCAGCCATCATAAGCAATATGATGAATGATAATTACTAATATATCATCTGAATTGTTTTCGCTTTTCAGCAATTTAATCCGAATAGGAATCTCTGTTTCTAAATTAAATCCTATATTAATTTCCCGTTGGATATAAGCATCAATATCAGCACAATCCTCTATAACATCCATTACATTTTGCACACTATCCATGGGTTTTACATACTGATAGAGCGCTCCTTTTTCAAACTTAAATTGTGTTCTTAATACGTCGTGTTTTTCAAGCAAAACTTTAAAAGTTTCATGAAGTACATTAATATCAATTTTACCTTTTAATTTAAAATGAATAGGAACATTATATAAACTTGAATTTTCTTCTTTAAGAGAAACCAACCACATTCTTTTTTGAGAATTAGAGCACAAATAACTTTCCTGATGCGCTCTTTTTACGATGCCCTCAAAATACTGTACCTTTTCATTATCTAAAAATGCTGCAAATTGCTCAATTGTAGGATAACTGTAAATATCATTTAAGCTGCATTGGACATTAAATTCTTTGCTTATTTTATTAAGTAGTTTAAATGCTTTGATACTATGGCCACCCATAGAGAAAAAATTATCTCTGATACTTATTTTATTCCATTCCAGTATAAGTGTCCAGATAGTCAGTAATCTTTCTTCTGTGATGTTAGAAGGTGCAATTATTTCCTTTTTTTCTGAAATGTAATATTCAATATTACGTTTTAGATGATCCACATCTATTTTACCATTGGCATTGGTAGGAAAATTTTCTATTTTAATAATAAGAGGTTGCTCATAAACGCTAAGGAATTTAATACAATGTTGTTTCAAATCTTCTTCTGAGAGTATCTGAGACGAAAAGAAACAAATTAACCTGCTATCATTATTTTGCTCATAGAGAACGCATTTGACCATTTCAACTCCTTCAAAATCAAATATTGTGCTTTCTATAGAATTTATATCAACCCTTACTCCATTTATCTTTGTTTCACCATCTTCTCTTCCAATAATTATTAAATTTCTTTCATCATCATATCTTCCTAAATCACCTGTATCATAAATTATATCTTTATCTGTATTTAACGGATTTTGAATAAATTTTTTGTTGGTGTTTTCTAAATCACCAAAATATCCTTTTGAAAGAAATGGCGTTTTTATGTAAACTCTTCCTTTTTCATTGATTTTACACAACGATCCTTCTTCATTTAATATTAATATTAATGTGTTTGATATAGGATGTCCAACCGGAATGTCATCATAATTAAGCAGCTCAGCGTGTCTTTCTATTTTATAAAATGTTTTAACCAGTGTTGATTCTGTAGCACCGTATAAATTATAGAAAACAGTAGTGTTTCCAAATAATTTTCTCCATGTAACAATGTCTTTGGCATACAGTTTTTCTCCAGCAAGTAAAATATACTTTAAGTCTATTAAATTGATGCTTTCAGTATCTGAATACTCCTTTGCATTCATAATCAATCTTAATACTGTTGGTACACAATGCAGCAGGTTAATTTTTTTATGAGATAACCAATCTGCTAATATATTTGGATTTTCTCTTGTAGCCTGATCTGGAATACATAATGTGCCTGCGGTTATAAATGCTACAAAAATATCCCTAAGAGAGGCATCAAAAGAAAGAGAGGTAATTTGCGACACGCGAATAGGATCAACGATATCGAGTTCTTTTATTTCCCAATGTATAAAATGACTTAAACTAATATGACTTCCTAAAACTGCTTTTGGTTTGCCTGTAGTTCCTGATGTGAAAAATATATAATTTGAATCAGTATTTTCAATCTCTATATTTACATTTTCATCGTATGTATCCTCAGCTTTCAAAATTCTTGAATCATCACTATCCATAAAAAATTCTGAAAAACAGAACTGAGAATTAATCATTTCCAGAATTATAACTTTTGGTGAATCTGTCTCAAATAAAGAGTGGTGTTTTTTTAATTCAGATATATATTCTCTGCTTACAAAAAACACTTTCGGTTTTATTCTATCAAGCAGCACATCCCAGTGATTCTGTCCAAATTTAGTGTCAAATGGCAAATAGATATTCCCTGACTTAAAAATACCAAGCAAAGAAAATATCTGTTGCATTTTATCATTTAAAAATACCGTAATAACAGATCCTTTTTCTAATTGTAAGGAAAGCAGTAAATTAGCAATATAATTAGCCTTATTATTTAGCTCTTGATAAGAAATCGATTTTTCATCACATTCTATAGCAATTCTAGAAGGGTTATTAATTACAACGTTTTCTAATATATTTGTTAAAATTCTACCGCTCATTTTCAACTGTATTATAAATTAAATCAATAACTTCACCTACCAAAAGATCTACAACATCTATATAAGGGATGTTTATCTTTTTATTTGCCATTCCAAATTGAGTTTCCGTACAGGCCCCAATAATTAAGTCTGCACCAAGATCAATTAATTTATCTACCGCATCAGAAAACAATTCATGAGCTTCAGCAGTGGTATGAGAAGATTTAAAACCTCCATTCATGTAGACAGATTTCATGAACTTCTCTTCCTGATAATAACCGTCGAGAGTAATTATTTCAAATGGCAGGTCTTCAAATACCCTTTCAAACATCTTTGATTTTAATGTTCCGGTAGTGGCCAGTAAGCCTATTTTTTGAACTTTGGGAAAATTATTTTTTAATTGTTCTATTATCAATTCAAAAGGATTGATCAGGTTTCCGCTATAACTATCCTCAATCTGGTTTAAAAAATGATACGATGTTATGCAGGTCGATACGATATAATCTACTCTGTAATCTGAAATTAAACTCAGGGATCTTCGTAGTTCATCTATTGGTGATGGCCCAATATTTAATATCGATTTTGTTCTATCCGGAATACTGCTGTTATTATGAAAAATAAATTCCGGAAAATCCTGATCATTATCTGCACTTATCCTGGAAATAAATTTATTCAAAAATTCAAGTCCAGCCTTAGTTCCCATTCCTGATATAATACCTATTTTCTTCATTTTTATTAAAAGTCTGTATCAATTATATTATTTAAACTTTTCAAAAAATTATTGTGTTCTTTCGTCACACTTTCATCTGTTATAGAATCGATGCACGTTGCTACACTATCAGCTATCTGAATGTTTTGAATTAAAAAAATAATTTCGTTAAAAAATGATTCTATCGATTCCTTGCTAAAAATGTCAGTGTTGTAATCCAGATTGCATAACAATTCATCGCCTCTGACTAAAAAGTTAAATGACAAGTCGTATTTGTTTTGTTCGTTCTGTACAAATGGATCTGAAAATAATTGGTTTGGAGTAAACGTATACTCTGTGTCCAAATCTTCTAATAAAATGACAGATACATCAAAAAATGAGCTTCGGGAAGGGCTTGTAACATAACCTATGTCTTTTTTTAAGCTTTCTAAAGAAAAAAATGAGTTTTCAAAACTTTCAAAAATGTCATTCCTTACCTTATTGAGTAAATCCGAATACTTAAAATCATCCTCGATATTGATCTTTAAAGGAACTGTATTTACGAAACACCCAATTTGATTTTCCAGATCTGAAGATTCTCTTCCGGAAATCGGACAACCAATAATAATTTCTTTCTGTAATGAGTTCTTGTACAGAGCCAAAGAAATAATAGTAAGCAAATTAGAATATAAAGTGCTGTTTGTTTTTTCTGTAAGATTTTGAAGTTTTTTTAAAACTGATTTTTCAATTTTATTACAAATAGCAGCTCCATTATAGGTTTTAATTACGGGTCTTTTTCCTGCAAATGTTAGTTCTAATTTTGGTATAACATCCCCGGATCTAAATTTTTCTTTCCAGTAATCTTGGTGTTTTTCATGCATCTTATTTTGATACATGATTGTTACATAATCTTTAAACTGCCAGGCAAGATCGTTGGCAACTATTTCCTGTCCTTTACTTAATAATGTATAATAATGAAAAAGCTTTTTCTTTAGGATACCTAATGAAAGTCCGTCACAAATTATATGATGAATACTAAAATACAGGAAGAACTTGTTCTCGCTGATTTTAAACAATATACATTTAAATAGCGGTCCCGCAGCTAAATCAAAACGTGTATTTTTATCATCATCCAGATATTGTGTTATGAACTGGTAAGGATCATTTTTCTGGCTATAATCAATTTCTATTATTTTTGAAATTGAATTTGTTTTATTATTAAGCCACTGCTGTACTCTACCCTCTTCATCTTCCTTAAAAGTTGTTCTAAATACTTCATACTGATCCACAATAAGCTCGTAAGCTTTTTTAAAGAGTACTACATCTATATTTATTTCTTCAAAAAAAGAAAGCTGAAAAACTTTAGAATTTACATACTTATCAATCTCCCACATGCTTTTTTGTGTTGGAGTTACAGGATAATAAGGCTGGTTGGAAACTTTTTTAATTTCAAAATTATTTTCGCTTCCGTCTTGTATCAGTTTGATATGTTTGGTTATATCTGCATTTTTATATAGTTTGCTTATTGCGATGTCTGCATTAAAAACTTGTCTGTATTTATTAGACAAACTGATCAATTTTAAGCTGTTACCACCTAATTCAAAAAAATTATCATTAAGTCCAATTTGGTCAACGCTTAATACCTCTTCCCAAATATTCGCCAGCTGCTGCTCTGTTTTGTTTCTTGGCGCGCTGTATTCTTTTTTTATAACATCTTGCTCTTTTACTTCCGGCAATCCTCTGCGGAATATTTTTCCATTGGCTGTTAAGGGAATAGCATCTAATTCTACAAAAAAACCGGGAACCATGTATTCCGGAAGTTTCGTTGCTAAATAATCTCTCAACTCCGTCTTATTTATAGCATCTTTTTTGTTAGTGGTATAATACAATACCAAAACCTTATCATCATTTATTTTTTTAGCATCTGCTACTACTTGTACTATATCAATACTGTATCCTAATGAATGGGTTTCTATTTCTCCTAATTCTATTCGATATCCTCGTATTTTTACCTGAAAATCTTCTCTTCCTATAAACTCTATATTTCCATCCGGCAGCCATCTCACAATATCACCGCTGTCATACATCTTCGTGTTTTCTGCAAATGGATTATTTATAAATTTCTGCTCTGATAATTCTGGTTTATTCAAATACCCTCTGGAAAGCCCGGAACCGGATAAGAAAAGCTTTCCGCTTACACCAATAGGTACCAGTGATAAATTTTCATCCAATACATAACCTTGTGTGTTGGCAACTGCCTGACCAATTGGAAGAAATGGAGTATTTGGTTTTTCGTCTATCTTAAAAAAAGTAGACCATATTGTATTTTCAGTCGGACCATAACCATTTATAACTTCGGCAGTTTTCAAGAAAAATTCAATAAGTCTGTACGGAATAGGCTCCACACCTATCAGCAATTTTTTAATTTGGTCATAACCGCTATTGTTCAATTCAGTACCAATGATTTCTAAATGCATTGGATGAATATAGCAACTTGTAATTTTATTTTTTATAATGTATCTGGCATAATCCAACGGAGACAAAATGGTCTCGTAAGTAGGTATAAATAATTTTGATCCTGACAGGATTGCGTTAAATATTTCCAACACAGAAACATCAAAATTATAATTACATGTCAAAGCTGTGTTATGCACTTCGAAGCGTGGATTGTAAGTACAAAGAAGGTTTATGAAACTTTTATTTTCAATCATTACCCCTTTTGGCTGCCCGGTAGTTCCGGAAGTATACATTACATAAGCCAAATTTTCAGCCTTAGTTATTGATATGATATTTTCTGTCGAATAATCTTTTTTTACGGTTTCAAACATCGCTAAAAAGGCATCGTCTATCGTTAATTTAGCCTTTGTGTCGTTTGTCATGTAAGCTATCCTTTCTTCTGGAAACGCAGGATCGACAGGTACATATGCTGCTCCGGATTTTAATATACCCAAGATGGTCAATACTAATTTCTCACTTCTGCCAAGTTTTATAAGTATGAGATCTTCCGGCTCAATATTATGGTTAAGACGAAGAAAATAACCTAATTGATTTGCCTGTTCATTTAGTTCTTTATAACTAAGAGATATATCTTCAAAAACAATGGCAATGCTCTCAGGCGATTTTTTTACCTGTTCTTCAAAAAGATCAATTATGGTTTTATCTGTCGGATATTCTGCTTTATTATTATTGAACTCATACAACAGCTCGTCACGCTCGGTCTGAGTTAAAATATCAATTTTATTTACTGTAGTATCAGGAAACAATACTACCTGCTCTAAAATAGCGTTTAGATGTTTCGCTGCCTTATTGGCAAAAAAGTCATCATAAATATCACTATTATAAGTAAGATCTAATAACAGCTTTCCTTCTTCTACATAAAAATTAAATAATAAATCGAACTTACTGGTCTGATCTTTAAAGTCTACTTTTTTGAAAATCAGATTATCCAGATTTGAAATACCGCTATCTGATTTTCCCTGTAAAGAAATCATAATATCAAATAATGGATTACGGCTTAAATCTGATTGAAGATTTAAATTAAAAACCAATTCATCAAATGGGTAAGATTGATTTTTATAAGCTTCTAACAGTTGACTGCGATTGTAATTTAGTACCTCCAGAAACGTTTTGTCCGACTCGATCCTTGTTCGAAGAGCCAGCGTATTAGCATAAAATCCTATTTGATTTTCTAATTCGAAATACTCTCTGTTCGCAATCGGAGTTCCAATAGTAAAATCATTTTGCCGGGAATATTTGAATAATAAAATATCTACCAAAGATTTTATACCCATAAACAACGTTGCTTTGTTTTGGGAGCATAAATCTGAAATCTTTGATAATTTTTGCCTGTCAAATTCAAAACTTAATGTCTTTCCGTTTCCAGTTCTGTATTTGGGTCTTTTTTTATAAGAAGGAAGTTCAAGAACCGGGATTTCATCCGAGAAAACAGAAAGCCAATATTCTTTAGCTTTTATAATTTCTTCACTTGTTCCTGTTCCCTGTTGCCAGACTGCGTAATCTTTGTATTGAATTGACAGCTTTTCTAAATGATTTGCATCATTATCAGGATTACTGTAAATTTTAAAAAAATCTTGTGCCAGAATTTCAATAGACCATCCATCACTAATAATATGATGCATAGCTATTAATAGCAAATGTTTATCTTCGGCTATTTTAATAAGGGTAACTCTTAGAAGGAAATCCTTAGAAAGGTCAAATGATTTAGTTACAAACGACTCAATTTCTTTTTGATATAATTTTTCTTGAAAAATTTCTTTATAATCTATTTTAAACAATGGGATATCCTCAATATCTATAATAATTTGGACAGGATTTCCGTCGTTATCAACGCGAAAAATTGTTCTCAAAGATTCATGACGTTTCAATAAAGATTCAAAAGTTTTTTGCATCTTTTGCACTGTAATATTTCCTTGAATTTCGAATAAAACAGGAATATTATAAGCTGTATTTTCTGGATTCATCTGATCAATTAGCCACAATCTTTTTTGAGCAGAAGAAAGTGGGTAATGGTCACATACTGCCGTTTTTACAATTGATTGTACCGGAGTAAGGCTTTTTAAATAAGAAACAAGTTCAATTTTATTGTTTTTAATTTCTTCTAAAATAACTGTTGTAACAGCTCCCTTAGGAGCCTTTATATCCAAATTATCGTTATTAAGAATTAACTTTATATTGAGTTGGTTTAATTTTTCTAAAAATTGATTCATAGAATAAAATAGTTTGTGGTTCTGCACACTTTTTTTCCGGACTTTTTAAGGAAACCAAAAAAATTGAATTGATAATTATTAGGGGGATAATTTTTCAATCAACTTCATTATTATTAAGCTCAAAATCTCATCTATAATATTTCACAGCAAAATGATAAATACATACTTATTTAATCAATAACCCATTATTCATAAAAAATATATTAATAATGTGCTAACTTTATTAAGATCTTTCACAAAAATAGTATAGACTTCAATAAATAATTACGGACTTTTTACGTAAAATTTACGGCTTCTTATAACTCTGTTAACATAATCCAGAATTGGGATTAAAGACGTATTGAGATTAAAACAGAGATTATATTTCAATTAATACCTGATAAACTATAGCGATACAGTAATCTTGATGTATTAAAAATGGTTACGGAAAAGATTTCAAAGGAAGAAAGACGACTATTTTTTTGGATAGAATACATTATTTTTTGCCAGACATCTTTTCAAAATAACCTATTTAGAAAAACTATAACTTCTGGCAGTGCAGAAGTTACAGTTGAATATGATAAAATTTCTTTATGCAAAAAATCCCCAATAATAAAAATAAACACAAATAACAAACAACGAAAACAAAATTGTTCCCATAATACTTGCATTAGAAAGTGATTTAATGGTAAATGCGAAAAAAACCAGGGAGATAATCGTTAGCGCTATAAATACCCATTGTGCCATAAACAAGAAATCAAAACTGGCCGGCAATCCAAAGGCTAGTATGTAAAAATTATCCTGAACAGTTGAGTTAATTGCATAAACAAACCCAAAAATCAATAAAAGCCCTAATAATGAATTGATTATAATCAGATATCTTAGAACTTTATCGTATACGCTAATTTTTTCATTTTTAAATATCTTATAAATAAAGAATAAAAATGAGATTAAAAGTATCGCAGCAGCCAGAAATAAAGGAAGAAAAAATAATAAGTCAAATTCATTTAAGCTGTTGGCAAAATTTGAAACCCCTCCACTAACTATAACATTTGTTATAAAACGCACTTTAGCATTAGACTCAAAGTCTTTTACATCGAGCTGCTTTTTGGGATTCTTTATAAAATCAGTTAAAATTTTAGAACCAATTTTAGAAAGACTTGGACAATGACCAAAAACAGGGGCATTTACCAGAAATCCATTTTTAAATTTTTCGACAGTGCTTTTACCATTAGAATTGGGCGTAATAGGGTCAAATTCACCAGAAAACACTAAAACTTGTGCCTGTAAATCTGACAATCCTGATAAATCGTTTACAGTCTGTGATGTTTTAAGTCCCGAATTCCATTTATCACAAACAAAAAAATCTGATTTATAAAAAGATAGCCCTCCTTTTAGTTTCGGAAATTTTAAAGCATCATTATTAAATTCTGAAATTGAATTATTTGGAATTGCTTCATTACAGCTCATACAATAATAGACCCCATAATCAAGTCCCAAAGATCCTGCAAAAGAAGCTACAAGTGCACTTAAGGTATTACTGTTTCTTTTATCAAACTCCGTTATTAATAAAGGTAGGACCTCAATTAATTTTTTTCGATATAAGGATTGCTGGATTGCAATTTTAAAATCTTCGGCATTATATGTAAATTTACCTGTCGAAATTATTTTCTTCTTAACATTAACTGTAAATGGCTTTTTAGTTAGATCTTCTATTATCTTAAAATAAGTGCCTTCTAAATTTGGATATTTCTGGTTGCAGTCAGGATCATTTTTACATTGATCAAATACTTTTTTCAGACTGCTCATATAATTTGAAGTATTATGATTGTAATACTCCTTAATATCTGAAATTGAAGAATCTAAAATTAATGTTTTAATATCCAGAGGGAACAAACTTGCATAAACCTGCGCTGAATAAGTTCCATAAGAAAGTCCATAAACATTCCAGTTTGTATATTTTAGTGCTATTTTTAAAGCATTTAAATCCTTTGCTATTGAAGCGCTGTTATAAGAAGTCAGATCAATATTTTGATTTAACAGATTTTGCCTGCAAGACATTGCGGCAATTGTTTTTTGCTGTTCATCTAATGTACTGCTTTGATTTTTTGCTAATATTTCTAAAAATTTCTCTCCTAATTCAGGACAAAATTTTGGCAAACAATTCCCTGTTCCTCTTACATCTACAAACACAATATCGCTATTTTCCCTTACTGCATGTTTTACCCAGTTCCCTATGCTTTCTGTACCTCCTGCTCCTGGCCCACCTTCGATATAGAGAACCGGATTTGGATTACTATTATCTTTTGAAAGGCTTTTTAAAACCGCAACAGCAATTTTAATTTTTTTGCCTTCGGGCTTTTCCCAATTTTCAGGAACCTGTAAATAGAAATATTCTATATTTTCTTTTTTTAGATCTTCATTACCGGAAAAGAAAGTAGTTGTTTTTTCTAACTTAGAAAAGCTATTTTGAGAAAACAAACAGTTTGGCAGTAAGCATAGTAATAATAACAGTCCAAGTAAATTTTTCATTTTTATTCTTTGATTAAATTATGCGTTTTTATCATTTTTTTTGTTAAACGAATTTCATTTGTGTTTTGCCTGAGAGCGATATAACATTTATATTTTTTATCTACTTTTATTTCTTCCAAATAATAATTTTCGTTACTTATTTTAGTATTGTTATTTATTATTTCAAATGATTTTAGAGGAATAGACAATCCATGACCATGCGCTTTTATAACAGCTTCTTTCTGAGTCCAGTATTTAAAAAAAGAAGCCTTTTTATCGTCTGCTAACTGTACTTTTTGCCATTCATTTTCACTCATCTGAATTTTAAAATCATCGAATGTTATCGACGAAAGTATCTCTATATCAATTCCTATTTCTGAAGCATCGCTTATGGCGCAAATCACTATTTCTCCGGAATGAGAAATATTAAAATGAACTGTATTATCTTCAAAATAAGGTTTACTAAAAGCAGTGTGTTTTATCGTTTTATCGTAACCATTTATTTTAAAAACTTCTTTAATTCCATAGAATAATAATATCCTTCCAAGAATTGATAGCTGCGCATCCTGCCATCTTCTATATCTTCTGATTTTATCCTGATAATCATAATCAAAACGAGGCAGATAAATCCGCAATAAATCTTCATGATTTTCCTCAGACAGATAGCAATAATATATATGAATCAAACTATTAGGGATTTTAGAAATCAAAATCAAAAGAAATAGTGTTTTCTAATTCTGATTTTAATGTGATTAAATCTAGTTTTCTAAACGGATCAATGCTAATTTCTTCTAAAAGGCTGCAAAATTTTGAAGCAATAATGTCGATAGTACCCAGTTCAAACAGATCACTGTTATAATCTATAATTCCTTTTAGTTTGTTATCGTTTTCAAAACAGTTTATTACAATTGGCATCCTGCTAAATTTTTGCTCAATGGCATAAGAAGTAAGCTTGAAATCTGCAAATTCATTAATGCTTTCAAAAGAAAATTCCGGATTTTGATACACTAGCATTAAGTCAAAAACGGATCGTTTTATTTGATCAGCTGCGCCTAATCCATAATGATCAATTTTTAATAAATCTTTTTGCGTATCTTTTAAAAGATCACTAAAAGTCTGACCCGTAAAAATTTGTGTTCTTAAAATAGCTGTTTGTGCAAACATTCCAATAGGATCATTCAGCGACGGAACATTCCTTCCAGAACTTACTGTTCCGATACAAATATCCGTGTGTCTTGAATATTTATAAATCAAAACATTCAAAACAGTTACTAAAAATGTATATAAGGTTACTTGCTGTGCAAGAGCCAGTTCTTTTAAGACTAAAGTTAAATCTGGTGTTAATTCAAATGAATACTGATTTAGGGCATGCTTATTCTGCTGCTTTTCAAAATCTCTGTCAAAAGAATCTTTGATAGTATAATTATGAAGATAATTGTTCCAGAATAATTTATTTTCTGATGCTTTAGTTTCTATTTCCTTATTAAGCCATTCTGAATAGTCCTTAAACTGAAAATTAAATTCTTCTCCAGCTGTTCTCTCTGTAATATTTTCATTATAATGCGTAATAAATTCTTTTATAAAAATCTCTAATGATAATCCGTCCATAATGATATGATGAACAGAAAAGAGTATTATAAATTCTTCTTCACCAAATTGCAATAGTTTAACACGGAGCAACAGATCTTTTTCAAGATCAAATTCAGTATTAACAAATGCATCTATATGCTGCTTTATTTCCTGTTTTTTTATTTTAGAAAGTGAAATATCGAATTTTTCTTTATCAAAATCATTAATTTTCTGATAAGGAATTCCTGCAATCTCAATAAAATTAGTTCTTAAAATTTCATGCTTTTCAATTATATTGTTTATTGATTTTCGAATTTTATCTAAATTTAATGAACCTTCTATAGTGTAAGCCGCAGACATATTATATGCAATCGAATAGTTTTTTTGCTGCGACGCCAGCCATATGTTATACTGGGATGGCGTTAACGTATAAAATTCTTTTAATTCTGCTGATGGAATTGTGATAAAATTACCCGGCTTTAATGCTGACAAATATTGGGCTAATACTTCAATTGTTGGATAATCAAATATTGTCTTTAATGTAATGGTCAGAGAAAGATTTTTACTAATTAAACCTGTTAATTTCACCGCATTTAAAGAGTGTCCTCCTAAAGAAAAGAAATTACTGGTTACACTGAGTAGTGTATTAATATTTAAAACTTCTTTCCAAAACTCAGCTAATTTTTTTTCCAGTTGCGAAACAGGAGCTTTAAAATCATCTTGTTTTATATTTTTATCAATGTCTCTCTGAGTCAAAGATTTTCTGTCTATTTTTTGATTTGGCGTAAGCGGAAATTCTTCTACCGGAATCACTGCCATGGGAATCATATAGTACGGAAGATGCTTTTTTAATTCTGAAATAACATCTTCGGTATTAATTTTCTTTTTATGCTCTAAAACATAAGCAATTAGAAAAGCTTCCTGTTGATCCTGTTTTTTAGCAACTACTACAGCATCAACAATCTCTTCTATTTGGTTTAACTGAAACTCTATATCGCCCAGTTCAATTCTGTATCCTCTTATTTTAACCTGGTTATCATTTCTTCCTAAAAACTCAATTTCACCGAGTTCATTCCATTTTCCAACATCTCCTGTTTCATAAAACAATTGATTGTTAAACGGATTATGAACAAACTTTTCTGCAGTCAGTTTACTGTTTTGATAATATCCTTTTGCTAAACCATCGCCACCAATGTAAATAGCGCCAATAGAACCTATCGGCTTAGGATTTAAGAATTTATCGACAATATAAAATTGTGTATTATGTATTGGTTTGCCAATATTACCGGATTCTTTAGCATATGTTATTTTTTTCGCACTTGACCATATCGTTGTTTCTGTTGGTCCGTACATATTCCATGATTCTAAAGAATGATTCAATAACTTTTCAGCTAATGCTTCACTTAAAAGATCACCGCCACACAAAACTTTTAATTTTTTATCTCCACTCCAGCCTGCATTAAACAACATTTGATAAAAACTTGGTGTTGCTTGAATTACGGTTGGTTTTAGAGCTGCCAATTTTTCAATTATAAATTCAGGATCAGATAGCGTTTTTTGGTTCGCTACATATACAGCGGCTCCGGAAATTAACGGAACAAAAAATTCTAAAATAGAGATATCGAAAGAATAAGTGGTCACTGAAAATAACAAATCCTGCGAATTTATTCCTGGCTTATTTCGTATACTGATTAAAAAATTAAGCAGCGACTGGTGACTAATTTCAACTCCTTTGGGATTTCCTGTTGATCCGGATGTATAAATAATATAGGCTGTATCTTGTGAAGAAACTGTCTGAAGTTTATTTGAATCCGTATTTTTGATTTTATCCAGAATTGTATTCAGATCTATTACATATTTTCCTTCAATTTCATAATCCTTTTTCTTAATTATAATGTTCGCCTTACTATTAGCAACGATATAATTTAAGCGCTCCTTCGGAAAAAAAGGATCTAATGGTATATAAGATCTACCGGCTTTCATTACCCCAATTAAAACCGCGACCATAAGTGCAGAGCGATCTAAAAGAACTGCTACCGCAGATTTATCTTTTGTTCCATAATCATTAATAAGAATTTCTGCAATCTGGTTTGACAATGTATCCAGTTGTAAATACGAATAAGAATTGACATCATCAAATAAAGCCCTTTTTTCAGGAAATGTCCCGGCGTGTTCCTTAAAAAGATCCAAAAAAGTACTGTTTTTTGAATATTCGACTTTTGTCTGATTAAAATCTAAAACTAGCTTTTTTCGCTCTTCTTCCTTGAGATAGTTTAAATCTTTTATTTTTTTATCTGAGTGTATTAATACATCATCCAACAAACATTCAAAATGATTTGCAAACTGATCAATCTTTACTTCATCAAAATAATTAAGATTGTAATCAAAGTCGATTATAACATCTTCCAAATCATCAAATTCCCTTATATAGACTGCTAATGCAACACGTTCTGATTCATGACTTAACGGAATTACATTGGTAATTGTATTAATGAAATGGCTTGCATAATTTTGCTTTTCGTAAGAAAGTGTCAGATTAAAAATTCTTTCTTTTTCTCCATAAGACTGAATTTCCTGAATTAG
Source organism: Flavobacterium sp. Leaf82 (assembly GCF_001422725.1). Lineage (GTDB taxonomy): Bacteria > Bacteroidota > Bacteroidia > Flavobacteriales > Flavobacteriaceae > Flavobacterium. The sequence goes on from NZ_LMMA01000008.1 coordinate 35,939, forward strand.
TTTTCCTAAAGGCAGTCTTTGATGGCGATAATCTTTTTTTAGCTCATTTTTTATTTCAACAATTAAATCATGAAAAGTGGTTTCAAAATCTATAGCTATTCTTAATGGAGAAACCCCCATAAAAAGACCAACCGTCTTTTTATAGGAAGATTTACCTCTATTTAATACCGGTAAACCAATAGTCATATCATTTTTTTCATAATTTCTTGCAAAATAAGTGTACAAAACACCTAATATTAAATGAAATGATGAACACTTATAATTTAATGCTAAATCGTTGATTTTGTTATAGACCTCTCTTTTAATAATTATTTTTTTTCGACTGCTTTTGTTTATCTGAAGGCTATCATCTAATTTATCGAGTAGATTTTCCGGTAAGGTTTTAAATTTTTGTTTCCAATAATTTAAATCTTCTGTAAAAGATGATGAATTCTGATAGTTACAATCATCTTCTACAAAATCACTATAGGTAAAAGGATACAGAGTTTGAACATTTCCGGACTCAGCAATCTCATTATAATTTTGAACCAGCCTTTGAAACATCAGTGAAGTTCCCCAGCCATCTGTTATAATATGGTGATAGACAGAGAACAAATAATGAAAATCTTCCTGTACTTTTACTAATGTAAAATTATATAAGGGACTTTCATTAAATAAATCAAAAGAAGTCTTAAACTGCTTTTGCATGTAAAAGGCAGCTTCTTCAAGAGGTTTTTCAGAATGCGAAAAATCAATAAATCCCAATTTAGAAATCTGTCCTTCGGTAATTTTTACTGACACGTCCTCATCATTTTTTACGAGAACAGTTCTGTAAGCATCATGCTGATCAATTAATGCCGTAAATGCATTACTAAATATTTCATTATTTATAAAACCTCTAATCTCAATTTTTGCACCAATATTATAAATTGGCTCATTGGGATGTAGAATTTGATCAAAATAAATATCTTGTTGAGGTAATGTAAGTTTCATAAAAACTTTTTCTTTTATATTAGTTCCACAATTTATCGGGAACCAAAGTATCAGTTACCTTTTTGTCCATAATAATCTGACCGTAATCAAATTTGATGATTCTGTCGGCATATTTAAAATAAGCATCATCATGCGTAACCGCTATAATTGTCTTACCTTCTTCTTTTAGTCTTGGCAGTAAATTTTCATAGAAATATTTACGGAAATGAGGATCCTGATCGGCAGCCCATTCGTCTAAAACTAAGATTGGTTTATTTTCTAAGAGTGATAAAATTAATGACATTCTTTTTCCTTGTCCCTTTGAAAAAGCTCTTCTGGCAGATTCTTCTTTATCATCGATGACGACATTGTCCAGTTCCATCGTCTCTAATAATTCCTTATATGTTTTGTTTCCTTCAAGGTCATAATTATCGTAATTATGAGAAAAAATGTGATTATCTGTGAATACTGCAGCGATTAAATTTTTTAAAACATCGCTTTGTGTGACGTTGTTTTTATCATTTAATGATATTTTTCCAGAAGATGAAGTATATAAACCCGTTAAAATATTAATAAAAGTACTTTTTCCACTTCCGTTTCCGCCTATAATAAATATTGTTTCACCTCGTGTAATAGACAGGTTTATTGGGCCAATTCCAAAATTCTTACTCCCTTCATTATTTCCGTAATCAAAATGAATATCATTAAAACTTAAAGACTGAAATTCGTTACCCTCTACATTAATTTCTTTATCGGTTACTACTATGGAATCAAAATCGCTCAAAAATTTCTTAATTCTTCTATTTGCAACCATTAATCTGGTATAGATATTTTGTAAATTTATAAGATTGTTAATTGGTCCTGAAATGAATAACAAAATCACTACATAAGAAGTAATACTTTCACGGTTCAGAATTCCTAATATTGGTAATAAAAAAAGAATAGAGCCAATAACAAGGTATAAACCGTATTGGCTTATCAGATTGATCGATAAAAACACAAAATTTATTTTAAAGTCTAATTGTTTTGCACTTTCTCTATTGGGAGATAAATGCTTATCCATTAAATTAAATCTTCTTTCTCCGCTAAGCTTAAATCCTTTAAACCCTTTAACAACATCATTTACATATTTGAAATAATCTTCATTATGTTTTCTAAGTATAGCTACTTTTTCTGACATCGTATTCATTACAAAAAAATAAATAACTGCTATTAAAATTATTAAGGCAACGACAACTAAAGCTGATGTTACAGACAGCGTAAACAAATAAGCCATACAAAGCAGTAATGTCAAGATAGAATTAATAGAGTGTGTAAGGACTTCCGGAAAATTTGAAAAAACCCTTAAATCTTCTATAGCAGTATAAAATCGCTGCATGCCTAGTTTTTCAAAAGTAAGAAGAGGCGCTTTTAGTACTTTATCGAATATCCTTTTTTCATTTTCATATAAAATATAAAATGAAAACTTATTAAGCCTTTTTTGAAAAATTATATTCAATAAATAGGTGTAAATGATAAGAGCTACAAATACTAATCCAGTGTAGTCTGTTATGAAATCTTTTCCCTGAGAGAGGGATTTATTGATTATATATACAATTACAAAACTTAGCAGAGTATTTGGAATTGCATACAGAACAAGATAAAAAATATTTTTAATCGAAATTTTAAACATCGGGTACAGATAAAATTAAATTTGTATTCAGTTTAAAAAAAGCAACAGTTTATTGCATTCCTTTCTTTCTTAACTTCCCAAGAAAGGAAGTTTTTTAAGATAGCTACACCACTTTTAAATTACTGATTGAGACAAAAATAATATTACTATCTATTTAATAATTACGGGCTTTTTATGTAAAAATTACGGACTTCTTCTAAACAGCACGATTTGTGCTCCTGCATTAAAAAACCACACTATAACACCTCCTAATCAACATATTAAAAAAACAAAAACCAGCTATAAAAGGAGACTCTTACAACTGGTTTCATACCCATATATTGAGCAATACACAATTTATTTTTTTTTTAAATTATGAGCTATTTTATTTAATAAATCCTATTTTCTTTTTTTAGGATTATAGTATACGGTTCGATTTATTTTATCAATATGATAATCCGAAGTTCAGTTATCAGAGTGGTTATGTTTTTGAAGAAATGGTTGTGAATAATGCATTATTATATTGACTAATTTATCGACATGCTGATATATAAAAAAATGATCTCCAGAGAATACTTCTGATGTGAAATCATTTTTAGTGTAATTTTTCCAATTATCAATTTCAATAGATGTCTTTTCTTTATCTCCCATTATGGCATGTATCGGAGTATTGATCTTTATTTCTTTTTCATAATGCCTCTGTTTTTCCAATATTTCAAAATCTGACCTGAGTATTGGACTAAAAAAATCAAACAACTCTTTGTTCTCTAGAACCTGATCAGAAATTCCGTTTAATTTTCGAAGTTCATTTTTAAAATCTATGTCAGAGAGCAAATATCTGTCAACAACTATCTCATCTCCATTATCGTCTTTTTCTACTATACAAGGTCCTGCGTTACCTGTAACAATTATTTGAAACGGAGGATCGTTACTTTCTTCCATTTTATGTGCTACAGAAAGTCCTAAGGTTGCTCCCATACTATGACCGTATATAATGTAGGGCTCACTGTTTCTAAGCTCATTTATCTGAGCAACATAGTCAGCTATAGCATCTGTTTTGTTAGACACAAAATCACTATTCAATCTTTTTCCACGACCAGGAAGTTCTAGAGAATGAATATCAATTCCTGAATTTCGAAGTTCTACTTTTAAAAACTCAAATGAGTAAAAACCTCCTCCTGCAAAAGGCAGCAAAAATAACTGCATAAAATTTATTTTTAATTAATTAAACCAATATTTATTTTCCATAATTAGCAACCTAAAGTGCCTCTCGTTTTGCGTAAATAATATTTACCGGTATTCTAATGTTAGTAAAAGAATGAAATGTTTTTTTAATAAAGTTTCCGCATCAAAAATATTGGGAGAATGAATTAATCTATTACGGAGTTTTTACATAATATTTACGGAGTGATAAATGAAGATCAATAATCTGAAAATAGCTTTTCTAAGCATTGAATAAATAAAGAGTAATAATTAATATCCTAAGAAAAATTTAGAAATCTTACATTCTAAACATATATATATCATCAAATATAATTTCAATTATTGTTCCCAATCCTTTTGCAGATTTTATACTAAAATTACCTTTTAAATGATTTACTCTTTCGTTTATATTTTGTAATCCTATACCGGCAGTATTTTTTTTAGCATCAAAGCCATCTCCATTGTCAGCAATAATAAGTTTTAATTGATCATCAATAACGATCAATTCAATAGAACAATTTTCTGCATTAGAATATTTAATTACATTAAAACTAGCTTCTTGAATGATGCGATATATATTAATTTTAAAAATATTTTGAATATTTGTCCAATCAAAAATTCCTTTACTTATATATTCAAAATGAGTATTGCTTAATGCTGTCTGACCTTCAATTAAGTTTAACAATAGTAAATCAAAATCATTATTGTCTAAAAAATAATTTTTATTTAAGTCATGTGATATAGTTCTTATCTCATTCTCTATATTTTGTAATTCATAGATATATTCTTTTCTTTTTTCAATTATCTTTTCATCAATTTTAGAATTAAAAAAACCTAAATTCATTCTTACAGCATATATTTTATTCATTACACCATCATGTAATTCTTTTGATATTCTTGATTTTTCACTATCTTTTGCTCTGCTAATTTTTTCATTTTGTTCCATTAACAAAAAATAAATCTCTTCATTAGCCTTTTGTTGATTGATTAAAAACTGCAGCTCTTTGTTTTTATATTTAAAATATCTTAAAACAAATATTACAACCAATAATAAAATTAATCCAAATGAAATAATCAAAATATAAAAGTTTTTTTTAGTCAAAATTTTATTCTCGTTCTCTATTCTCGAGGTTTCATATTCAATTCTTGCATATTTCTGATGTGCATTTTTTTGAACAATATTAATGCTATCACTCAAGGTAATATAATCATTTGCATAGGACAAACTGTTTTTTTTGTCTATACCTGAGAGCAATTTTAATGATGTTAAAACTTCATTACTATTCTTAATTTGAATAGCCAGTTGATTGGCTTCTTTAAGAATTTTAATTGCTCTAAATGTATCTTTTTGTGTTATGAAATATTCACCAATATGAATTTTTTTATATAAAATATCTGATTCGTCTCCACTATTTTTTAAAATTTCTAATGATTTCGAAAACATAGCATAAACATTATGATACTCTTTGTTTTTCATCTTAGAATATGCCAGATTACTTAAAACATTGGCATATAATCTAGGCCATTTTTCTTCTAAATCTTTAGAAAGCAAACCTTGTAACCTTATGATAGAATTTGAATATTCTCCTTTTAAATCATACAGATTACAAATATTAATCATTGACGCTACATTGTAATTATTTACTTCATCTTTATCAATATTATTAAGCTTCATCTTTTCTAAATTATTCAAAGCCATCTGGTGATACCATAATGCCTTATCATAATTAACCAATTTTTCAAGACAACTACCCATTAATGCATTACAAGAATAAAGTAACCGCTGATCTTTAGAATCTTTTAAAAACTTTAAAGCCTTAGAAATTTCAACTTCACATTCTATATAATTTCCATCATAAAATAAAACACAAGCTTTATTAAATAGCATCTTTGCTGTATTATCATAATCTGATAATTTATAATATACTTTCTGCGCTTGCAAATAATAAAAATAGGCACTATCTTTTTTTACACTTCCATAACTATCCCCAATATAGTAAAGTGCCTTCGCAATTCCCTGCTTGTCATCAACCTCACTTGACAACCTGAAAACCTCTAAACTAGCATTTAAAGATTTTTTTAAATTATTATTATAATAGTATTCTGTAGATAATTTAAAATATAAACTTCTAATGACAGAATCATTTTTTTGAACCTTCAATAAATCAAATATAGAATCTAAATACTTTTCCTTATTTTTTCCTTCCAGATGTTTATTATCTAATGAAATATTAGTTTTAATATGAGAATCAGTAAATTCAGTTTTCTTGCATGAAAAAATAATCATTACAAGAAATAAAAATATTATTTTAAAAGGTGTCGCCAAAAGTTGAAGTATTATTTTATAATTTCAAATATAGCGTTTTGAAATAAAAAGACTATAAAATTTAAACATAAATGAAATAGTCTTTTTTTTTGAAAAATAATAAAAACTAACTAATCTACTCTAATTGGTCTCACAATAATTGGATCTCCTTCTTCCTCATTTATTATTTCAGGGTCTGTACTTGCATTAATTGTGTCGTTAGCCCTAGCGTATACATTTTCATTAATATATTTTGGCATCTCTTTTTTTAAATCATTACTGGTCGATTTTGTTTCTTGGTATATATCATCTGTAGAACAAGAGATGAAACAAAAGGAAAAAAATACACATGCAGCAATAAAAAATCTTGTTTTCATAATAGTTTTAATTTAATATATTTATACAAAAAAAAGACTACATTTTATATTGATATTACGGTATATCCGTAAAATTTAATTTACATTTAAAAAAAACGGAGAAAGAGTTGTTTTTTTTTAACAGGAAATAAGCTTTTTATTTAAATACTGAAGAAAGCTAAAAATATAAAAAACAATTTTAATTTAATAAAAAATAGTAAAAACCTTATAAAAATATATTTTACTATAAATTAATGTTAAAATTTACAACTAACCTTACATTTTTACGGGATCACGTATTAGACATATAAAATTATTAACTAATATTGAGAGAAATTTAAAATATGATTTATGAGTTATAATATTTTGATTGTAGATGATCATCCTATGACAGTTGATGGATATATAAATCTTCTAAGTAATATCAATTATAATGACAAAAAACCTAATTTTTTAAAAAGTTATAATTGTGAAGATGCTCATTACAAAATAAGTAGACAATTAAAACAAAACCTGAAAATTGATCTCGCTCTTTTAGATATCAATCTTCCACCCTACAAGGAATTAAATATCGAGAGTGGTACTGATCTTGCTATGCTTCTTAGAAAAAAAAACCCTACTTGTAAAATAATTTTACTTACAATGCATAGCGAGCCATTGACAGTAGATAAAATTATTAAAGAAATAAATCCTGAGGGGTTTATTGCTAAAAGTGATATAAATTTTGAACTATTTCCTGTAATATGTAAAAAGATTATGGATGATGAAATATATCGCAGCCCAACAATAATACAATCACAAAGAGACTTATTTAAAAAGAATATTAATTGGGATAATCATGACAATAAAATATTAACATTAATATGTCAAGGCGTCAAAACTGTTAACCTTCCAAACTATATACCTTTATCAATGAGTGCAATAGAAAAGAGAAAAGCAAATATAAAAGGACAATTATTAATGGGAAAAGGAAGCGATAGGGATTTAATTGGAAAGGCTAAAAAACTTGGTCTGTTATAATTACTACAATAAATTTAAGGCATCTGCCGTACGCACTGCCTCAATAGAATTATTTACATTCAGTTTTTCCAGAATATTTTGTCTGTGCCTGTTTACTGTATTAATACTAATATTTAGCTGATTAGCAATTTCCTTACTGATTTCGCCTTTGCTGATTAGTAATAAAATTTCTTTTTCGCGAGATGTCAATAAATTAATACAGTTTACGTAGGTATCCACATAAAAATTCTCCCCGGTTTTGGTATTAACGATTCTTCCGTCGATACCTCGTACACTTCCGGATTTTTCAAAAGAGTAATTGTAGAGACAAACCGCAAGCCACAAACCACCTTCTGAACTATTTTTGACATAAAAACTGCGATGCAGTATATGCTGATATTCTTTCTTACTATTGAGTGTTCTTATCTTGCATTTGGTGCTATAATTTAATCTTTCTTCCGGTTCCAGTACTTTTAAAAAATTAAAAAATTCAAGTTCGAGAAGATGTCTTTCAAAAAGATCTTCGGGATGAATGCGGTTGTAGATATCTTCTTCCCAAATAGAATCAATTGTTAGATAACCGGAAATATCCATTTCGAAAAAACTCCCAAAATTACCCGTAAAAATATAACTTTTGTTGGCGGCAAGATCTGATAATACAGCTACCGAGTGATCAATTTTTACATATTCTTTCATCCTATTAATTACTTCCTTCAACGCTTCTTCGCGTTTATCAGGACTGTCAACAGATTCAAAAGAAAAATGATCTTCTAATTTGGTGATGGGATTCATAACACTATTTCATTTATTTTCTAATAGTATTGAATTACCATATAGATGTATAAAAATAGAAAAAAAATGCGGTTTTCTAAAAAATGGTTATAAATAACTATTGCTGTAAAAATAATGAATCACCTACTTTGTAAATTATTAATAAAACTCAAATTACTAAATCATGAAGAGAATTCACTTAGTTCTAATCTTTTTACTTATTATCTGCGCAAAAGGAAATGCTCAAAAATTAAACTCAATGAACTGGCTTAATGAACCAGCTGATTGGGAAATAAAAGACAACAAACTTATCATGCAGGTTACACCACAATCTGATTACTGGAACAAAAGCCATTACGGATTTACAGTATACGACGGACCTTTTTTATATACACAAAGAAGCGGTGAGTTTGAAGCTGTTGTAAAAATGAGCGGAGTTTATAAAACCAGATTCGACCAGGTTTGCCTGATGCTTAGAATTGATGAAAATAATTATATCAAAACCGGAGTAGAATATGTAGATGGCGTATATAATATAAGTACGGTACATACTATCGATAAAAGTTCATGGAGCGTAATGGGGTTAAAAGAGAAACCAAAAAATGTCTGGATGAAGGCGGTACGCAGACTCGACGCTGTAGAAATTTTTTATTCTACAGATGGTGTAAATTACACGATGACTAATACGGTATATTTTCCGGAACATAAAACCGTACAAGTGGGTATGATGGCTGCAAGTCCGGACGGAAAAGGTTTTACTGCTACTTTTGAAGATTTTAAAATTACACATCTTCCGGATCAAAGACGTTTAGAGTGGTTAAAAAACAATCAATAACCAATTTAATATAACATTTGTACAATCTTCAATCTTTCCTGAATAGCTAGCATTAAACCAGCACTAAATAAATTCTGATTATGAAAACAAAATTTTTGTTATACTTGTTATTGCTGCTAATCGCTGCTTATCAAAAGGTTTTTTGCTAACCAAAATATCATGAACAGCAAACAGTTAATATACTCTTTAGTAATTAAGACATATACATTCAGAAAAAAGATAAAAACAATGAGAGATAAAGATAAATTTCTTGAAGCTTTAATAAAAAGTAACGGACATCATAATGTGACAGATCTTGGGGCACAAATTGGTCTTGATGAAAACGCGACAATGGAAATAGTGACTCAGCTTCTCGCTGAATTCAAAATAGAATATGTCTCAAACGGTTTTTGTGATTACAGTTTAATGAAGAATCAAAACAGGACTAAAAAATATAATAGGTAAAGATTTACAAACCAACGGATGTTAATTCAATAACATATACAGATTATCATGTAACAACAACCTAGGCTAAAGACTTAATTTTGAGCTCAATACTTAAACAATCAAGTCATGAAAAATTCAAACAGTTTCAACAGTGATAGCCTTAAAAAATGCCCATACGAAAGTCAGGTTTACAAGGCAAACAATATTGATTTAATATATGTAAAGTCATATAAAGGAGATTGGGGACATTGGGATGATAAGTGCGAAAGTGCGCATTTAGATAAAAGCAGCTATGAACAAACAGATAACGAAAGTATTACAGATCCGGAAAACAATATAAATGGTGCGACAATGTAGCACTTTTTTAAAGTCATAAAAAAAACTCCATAATCATGGAGTTTTTTTTTATGTTTAGAATATTTAGCTACATACTAAATCATGTTCTAATTCTTTTTCTGTTTTTGAAACTTGTACATTTCTAAGATTTCGCATAACTCCCCATTTCAGGCAAGTTGCGCCCCAGGAAAAACCAGCGCCAAAAGTGGTAATCAATATGTTTTGCCCCGCTTTAAAATCAGCTGCAAAATCCCATAAACATAACGGGATCGTTGCCGAAGTTGTATTACCGTATCTGTCTATGTTTACTTTTACTTTTTCGGTTGCAATATTCAGGCTTTCGCTTACTGCATTAATAATTCTTAGATTAGCCTGATGCGGCACAACCCAGTCAATATCGTCTACAGTTAATGCATTACTCACAAGAACATCTCTTGAAACATTACTCATAGATTCTACCGCTCTTTTAAACACAAATGCACCTTCCTGATTTACAAAATGTTTTTTGTCCAGAACAGTTTCCATAGTTGCCGGAAGTTTAGAACCTCCTGCAGGTACTAAAAGTGCAGATGTTCCGCTGCCGTCAGTTCTCAGGATACTTTTCATCATTCCGTATTCTGATTCTGTCTTCTCTAAAAGCACCGCTCCTGCCCCGTCTCCAAAAAGAATACAGGTATTACGATCTTCATAATCTACGATTGAACTCATTTTATCAGCTCCAACTACGACAATTTTTTCGTAACGTCCGCTTTCGATCATTGTAGTAGCCATTTCCAGCGCATATAAAAAGCCGCTGCAAGCTGCATTAAGATCAAAACCAAATGCATTGGTAAATCCGCTTTTCTCACAAACTTTACTTGCTGTTGGTGTTAAAAGATGGTCTGGCGTTGCAGTTGCCAATACTAAACCATCAATTTCTGAACGATCTATATCATAAGTTTCTAATAAATTTTCGATTGCCGCACAAGCAAGATCAGATGTTCCTTGATTTTCATCCTTAGCCAATCTACGCTCTTTTATTCCGGTTCTTTTTACTATCCACTCTCCAGTGGTTTCAACCATTCTTGAAATCATCTCATTACTAAGTATAGAACTTGGTACAAAGCCACCTATAGCTGTAATTGTTGCCTTCATTTGTTTTAGTTTTTGTTATTTTGATTTTCTTTTTTCTATTTTATATATATAGTTAAAAAAAGATACTACAAAATAACGTCAGAAATTTGTAAAAGACAACAATGCCGGGACTAAACCTGTCATGATTATTAAGGCTTTAAGTTTATGCTCCAGAATTTTTAAAACTCTATTTTTAAAGCATTAATAATAAGATATCAGCACAATAACTGTTAATTTACTTCTTATCCTATTAACGAAAACGTCAGGATTTACTGTTATAAATAGATTTAAACTCAATAATTATTTTTATTTTTTTTAATTCAACACCAATTTACCTTATTATAGTTTAATTTCTCCTGTTTTTTCATCTCCTACAAAAAAACATCGCATTGCTCAATTAACTTTTTATTTTGGTGAAATTTCCTAATTTATGATTTTAAAAGTGATGCATTCTGTCATAGATTCTGTTTTTATAAAAAAATGCGTTAAAAATTTCAACAAAAAAGACTGCCATAAAAAAAACCGCTTTTTTTCTAAAGCGGCTTTTAATTCTAAATCTTTATGTTTACTTCTTCAAAAGAAGGTTGATTATTTTAGTATAAATTTCGGTGTTTTGATAGACTCCCATAAAATTTTCGGCTCCAGGTCCGTAAGCAAAAACCGGAACAGGAACTGCGGTATGATCGTTAGTACTAAAACTACCATGTACAGAACCTTTCTCTATATTTCCATCTATTAATGAAAGTCCGCCAGTTTCGTGATCTGCCGTAACAATCAAAAGTGTTTCAGGATTCTTGTCTACAAATTCCATTGCCTGACCAACCAGTTTATCAAAATCAAGCATTTCGCGAACCACATATTCCACATTATTCTGATGTCCGCCATAATCGATTTGTGCGCCTTCAGCCATGATAAAAAACGGATTTTTTGTTTTAGCAAAACTAGAAGTTGCTTTTGCCAAAGATTTCGTTAAAAAATCCCCTCTTCCGTTTTTCATAGAAACCACCGAAGCATCATCCAAAACAATAAACTTATTATTTTTAATCGTATCTAGTGAACCGAATTTATCCGAAAAAGTATAACCTCTTTCAATCAATATTTTAGATAAGTCTTTACCATCTTTTCTTGATGTAAATTCTTTTGTTCCTCCACCAATTAAAATATCCGACGGATTACTTAAAAAATCATTTGCTATAAGTTCGTTATAACTTCTTTCCGGCTGATGTGCGTAAAAACAGGCAGGCGTAGCATCGGTAATATTTCCAGCAGAAATGATTGCCGTTTTATAGTTTTTCTTAGCTAATTGTTGGGTAATTAATTCCAGTGGTTTTCCGTTTTCATCGACACTTATAAAACGGTTATTGGTTTTATGTCCTGTTGCCATTGCCGTTGCTCCTGCTGCCGAATCTGTAATGTAACTGTCTGAAGATTTCGTGATCGAAAATCCCTGTATTGGAATATTAAACAAACTCAACTGCCCTTTATTAGCCGTATATCCAGAATAAATTTGCGCTAATCCCATTCCGTCACCAATTAGCAGAATCACATTTTTTGGTTTCTTTTTAGAAAATGTTAATCCGTTTTTGGGAACGTATGCTTGGTGAAACTCGGTATTTTGATAAAATGTCGATTTGATATTGTTGATGAAATGGGTTAATTCCGGAACATTATCGGTACCAATAAAATCAACTTTTAAATTCATCAGCGTCATCCAGGTATTTACATTATCCTGCGTAGCCCAAAAACGTACTTTTTTGTTCTGATCGTGTACTTTTTTAATAATAGCCTGTACTTTTTCTGCATCTGCTTGGGTCATTACGCCTTTACCATTCCAGATTGTGATTTCTTTCAAATCCTCGCTGATCATTTCTACACGCGATAATTGTTCCGGAGAATAATTTTCGTTGAGTCTTCCGTCAAAATAAATAAAATCAGGATAATCTTTCCAGTTTGCCGGAGAAGGTCGGTTTCCAGAAATTACTACTTTTAGATTTTTATTCGAAATTAAATCGGGATATGTTTTTAATTGTTGTGCAATTAATTTTAAAGTAGGCTCAGCTTCTGTTTTAATATCGATCATTAAAATTAAATGTTTATTGCTAGGGTAAGCTTTTCCTCCTAAAGATTTTAACTTATTTGAAAGTGGATCCAGATATTGGCTTTTAAGCGTATTCTGAGGCGTAATTTCTTTTGAGGTATGCGCCACAAAAAGTTCATTATTCACGATAAAAACATCGGCTTCGATAACACCGGTTTCGTTAGAATACGCTTCGTAAAAAGGAAGTTTACTCGCATAATCATTGTGCGAATGAATGTTAGATGAACTGTATTCCTGTGCTTGCGCAAACAAGAAAAACTGAAGGCAAAAAAGGGTGATTATTTTTTTCATTGGAAAAATTAGGTTTATTGTTTTCTAAAGTTGTAGGTCACTTTATTTATTATATTCTTTTTTTTTTAGGAGCTAATCCCGCTATGCGTTTCAATCTTTTGTTGCGAACACCGCCACAAAAGGATTTCCACTTCTATCGGGGCTAGGACAACCATTTTTCATAATAATATTTTGTACAGTTTGTCATTTCGACGGAGGAGAAATCTCACACGGAACTCGACAAAGATTATCGATATTGTTTGCGGAATTTCTAATGTGATTTCTCCCTTCGGTCGAAATGACAAGATTGGGGTTATTTTTTTCATATTATTAAAGCTCCAGCGGAGCGTAATATTTATAGCATTTATATATTTCCCCTCATTAAAGCTCCAGCGGAGCGATATATATACCACCCCGATGGGCTCTTTTCATCTAAAATTGAATTGCAATAAATATATCGTCCCGCTGGGACTTGTTTATTTGTAACTATATCTTTTTTAATCGAAATGACAAAATTGGGGTTATTCTTTTCCTATTTCTTTAAACACAAACCAGCCTTTTCCTAAAAAAAGACTGGCTTATTATTATATTAAATTCATTTATTTTTTTCTTACCACTGCAAGCTCCGACAAGCTTGCAGAGTAGAAAAAAACTAAACAAACAAAATGAAACTACATACTACCAACCTTTATTTTGCGTAAGCGCTCCTTTGCTCACTGCGATTTCATCCGGTGGTATTGGCCAAACGTGGTGAATTGCAGGGTTAAAATTACGAGCAGGATAAATTACGGTTCCGTTATAATGGTGCAAAGGTTTTGCGTAGGTTGTCTGAGCATCGCCCCAACGTACTAAATCGAAATGACGGTCTGTCCATTCTCCTGCCAATTCGCAACGTCTTTCTCTTTTTAAATCTGTTAATGTTGCTCCGGCAAGGTTTCCTAAACCTGCACGATGGCGAATCATATTAATTTCGGTATCTGCGTTTAGGCCTTTCATTAATTTGGCTTCTGCCAACATCAAAATCACATCAGCATAACGCAAAAGTGGCACGTTTAAAGCCGTTGAAGGTTTGTCTCCGTTAGCATTTACATAACGAATATCGATTCCGCCCGACGTTGTTTTGGCATAACCAAAAGGCTCCATATATTTATTAAACTGATATCCGGTTCTGTTACTCGAACTTACCTGATATTTTCCTTCGTTAAAAGTTACTAATTCACCAAAATACATGAATTTATCTCCTTTTTGCAAAATTGTTGCGCTGCGTCTTTTATCTGTTGGATCGTAGGTATCGAACAACTCTTTGGTAGGATAAAAATTTCCCCAACCGTTGTAAACTCCCCAACCTTTATCCTCCAGACAAACTCCAGGAAAAATAGAACCCAACGATGTGTTCTCTGCACTTGATGTTACAGACCAGATATATTCTGATGACCAGTTGTTTTTAATTTTAAAAACATCTTCAAAATTATCCAGCAACTTGTGTTTTCCGCTGCTTACGATCATATTGGCATACTTAATCGCATTGTCCCAATCTTTTGCATACAAATAAGTACGAACTAAATATCCCCAGGCTGCTGTTTTATGTGCGCGTCCGTAATTATCAGGCGTAAGTTCATTAAAATACGGCAATAAATCTGCTGCTTTTACTAGATCTGCTGCGATGTAGGCATAGTTTTCAGCTACATTTTTTGCTCTTGGAACATAGACGTTTGTTGGATCTTCACGATCCTGAATAGGGATTCCGGCGCGATCATCTCCGTAATGATATGCTACTTCTAAGTGCATTACAGCATGATTGAAATAGGCTTCTCCTAACATCATGTTTTTTGTTTTTTCGTCTAGAGTGATCTTCGGGATATTACGAATCACGTCGTTACAGCGTTTCATTACTTCATAATGTAATCTCCAGATATCCTTGGTATCAGATTCTGCACCATCAACAATAAAATTCTTGATACGTTCTGCGTTTTGTCTTGGTTTTGTACCAATATCATCACTAGCATTGTTGAGCCAGAAAAAACCACGACCGTACATATTATCATCAGAATATAAAGCATAAATAGCGTTTACCCCAGCTTTTGCATCAGCAGGTGTTTTCCAGAAATTTCCGCTTGACGGCGCTCCTTGCGGAACCAGATCAAGTTCACTTTCGCAAGCTGTTGCACCAAACAAAAGCACAAAACTCAATACTAAAAGACTTAAATTTTTCATTTTATTTGTTTTATATTTTTTAAAAAGTTGCATTTACACCCGTCATATAAATACGGGAAAGAGGATATTTTCCTAAGTCCATACCAAAGTTGTTCAAACCAACTTCAGGATCCATTCCGGAGTAATTGGTAATTGTAAAAAGGTTTTGAGCTGAGACAAAAAATCTAAGTTTTGCTTTTCCGTTCAGCCATTGGTCTTTTACTGTATATCCCAGAGAAAGGTTTCTTAATCTTACGAAAGAAGCATCTTCGATATAAAAATCAGAAATTCGTCCGAAGTTATTGTTGTTATCTGTTGATGAAAGTACCGGAATATTGGTATTTGTATTCGTTGGTGACCACGCATTTTTAGATTCTGCCAATAAATTATATCCTGGAAATGAACCATTTAAACCGGTGTGTTTTACAGCATTAAAAACACTGTTTCCTGCTGCTCCGCTAAAGAACACGTTCATATCAAAACCTTTATATCTAAAGTTCATGTTTAAACTAAAGGTCGTTTTAGGAAAAGGACTTCCTAATACTACTCTGTCGCTGTTATTGATTACACCGTCTCCGTTTACATCTTTAAATTTAATATCTCCGGCAACGGCATTTGGCTGGTAAACTTCTCCTTTTGAGTTTACATATGCTTTTGCCTCGGCATTACTTTGAAATAATCCATCTGTAGAATATCCGTAAAAAGAACCAACCGGACTGCCAACCTGATAAATATTGGCCAAAGGCAAACTACGAACCCTGCTTAAATTTAAAGGTTCCAGAGATGTTAAGTCATCTTTTATAGACACAATTTTATTGCTTAAAAAGGCAGCATTTGCCGTGACATCAAATTTAAATTCGCCACGTGTTTTCTGGTACATTAAACTGGCTTCGATTCCTTTGTTTTCAACATCTCCGGAGTTAACAATTCTACCAAGCGGGGTTCCTGAAACACCCGGTAACTGATCCCGAACTAACATGTCTTTGTTTGTTTTTACATAAGCATCTAGAGATCCTGATAAAGCGTTGTTGAATAAACTAAAATCTAATCCAATGTTTGTTTGCTCAGAGCTTTCCCATCTTAAATTAGGGTTTGATAACTCACTTTCAGAATATCCGTAATTAATTACCGGACTTGAACCTATTAAAGCCTGAGTTTGGTTCAAAGGAACGCTAAATTGGTATGGTCCAAGGTTTCCTAAATTTCCTATTTGTCCCCAACTTGCGCGTAATTTTAAATTATTTACAATTGGATTTATACTTTGCATAAAACCTTCTTCAGAAATTAACCAACCTGCAGAAACAGACGGATATACTTTCCAACGGTTTCCTGATGTCAGTTTTGAAGTTCCGTCGCGACGAACAATTCCTGAGATTAAATATTTTTGATTAAAATCGTAATTTAGTCTTCCTACATACGATGAAATAATTTCTTCAGACAAACCTGCGCCTAATTGCTGAACTAATTTTGCATTTAATAAATAACGCTGCGATGCATCTTCATTATCAAAACCTGTTCCTTGTACGGTATAAAAATCTTTCTTGATTTGCTGGTATGTATATCCTGCGAGGGCTTTAAAATTGTGCTTGCCTAATGACTTTTCGTAAGAAACTGTTTGCTCACTCAACAAGTCAATAGTGGTTGAAGTAGTTTGTGTTAATCTATTGAAATCAAATATTTTACCCGGTTCAGTAATTTTTGTAGCAAACTCAGTCGCGTTGTTCTGAATTCTGGTATAACCCCAGTTAGATTTTAATTTTAAACCCTGAATAATTTCCCATTCTGCATAAGGATTTATCAAAATAGTCGAGATAGGATTTCTGTTGTCTAATCTTTTTAAATACGCCACCGGATTAATTACGTCTCCATATGAACCAATGTATTTTTCAGGAACTCCACCAAATTGTCCTGAACCGTCTTCTTTATAGATCGTAGCATTTGGCGGATAAAAAATCGCAGCCAAAATTGCTCCCGTATATGCATTTGAGGTATTAGCAGATTGTCCGTCTGTTAGTGAATACGACATGTTTTCTCCTACGGTAAAATTTGGTGCCAGTTTAAAAGAAGAGTTGGCTCTTGCAGTATATCGGCTTCCAAAAGTATTCAATAAAATACCTTCGTTTTTTCTATAACTTCCTGATAAAAAGAAATTAGATTTTTCTGTTTTTCCGTTTACAGAGATGGATAAATCCTGAATTTGTCCTGTCTGGAAAATTTCATCCATCCAGTTTGTTTTTGTCGTTCTTGCTGTTGGTTCAAACGCTGTATCAAAAGCGGGAATTCTTGGCATTCCGGCATTATCCCTGGCTGTGTTCATAGCATCAGCATATTCGGCAGCATTTAGAACATCGAGTGTTTTAGCCACGCTTTGCACTCCGCCCTGATAATTTACATTAATATTAATACGGTCAGAAATTCCTTTTTTAGACGTAATTAAAATTACACCTCCAGAAGCTCTTGCGCCATAAATTGCAGCAGAAGCCGCATCTTTCAAAACACTGATCGACGCAATATCATTTGGGTTTAATGTGTTTAAAGATCCGCTGTAAATAATTCCGTCAAGAACGATAAGAGGTGTTTCTGCATTCAGGGAACCAATTCCACGAATATTAATTGTAGGTTCTGCCGTAGGATCTCCCCCACTGCTAATTACCGTAACACCCGCCACAGTTCCTTGCAATAATTCGGCTGCACTATTATAGGTTCTGCTCGAAGTTTCTTTCATAGAAACAGTTCCAACAGCTCCTAAAACTTCATTCTTTTTTACGCTTCCATATCCCATAACTACAACTTCCTGTAGTTGTTTCATATCGGCTAATAGTTTAACGCTTATGTTTTTATCTGAACTTGTTACTTTTACTTCCTGCGTAACATAACCTACGTACGAAAAAATAAGTACCGCTTCAGATGAATTGATTTCCATCTTGAAAGTTCCGTCAAAATCAGTTGTTGCAGTTGCATCAGAGTTTTTATCCTTAATTCCTACTCCCGGCAAAGGCATTCCGTCATCACCTCCAAAAACAGTTCCTGAAACATTGATTTTTCCTTGTCCGGAATCTGTAACTTTTTGATTTTTTTTGATGACAATATTGTTGCTTACAATTTCATATTTAAGAAAAAAATTGCTGCATATTTTATCTAATGCCTGCTCTAAGGTTACGTTGTTTAGTTTTAAACTGATTTTTTGGTTGGTATTTACCTGATTGGTTTCGTACATAAAATGTACGTCGGCCTGTTTTTCTATTTTCTGAAAAACAGTTTTTATACTTTCATTCTCAACTTTTAAGGTTACTCTTTTGCCAATGTCTGCTCTTGCTGCATTCATTGTGAAGCCAATAAAAAATAAAGCAATAAAAAGCAAGGCTTTATTTAATACAGATTTTTTAATGCTTTGACAGTTTACGAC
Organism: Flavobacterium sp. Leaf82; assembly: GCF_001422725.1. GTDB lineage: Bacteria > Bacteroidota > Bacteroidia > Flavobacteriales > Flavobacteriaceae > Flavobacterium. Next base: position 54,852 of record NZ_LMMA01000008.1, read on the forward strand.
ATACCGCATTTGTTTTTGATTCATGTTTTTGGAGTTTTAATTTGTTTTTTGATTATTGCTGGGTTTCTACGTAGAGGAATGATTGATTTTATTTATTTTTAAATTTATGTGTGTGTTTAAAAAACAGAGATTCTGTGATTTTCAAATTAAATCTATGTTGTGTTTAATTTTTTTTTGCCACAGATTAAAAAGATTATTATGATTTTAATTCGTGTAACTTGTTTTTTATTTTTTTGCTTGCAGATTGAGCAGATTTTTAAAATCATTTTAATCCTTTAATCTGTGGCTTTAATTTAAAACGCATAGTATGATTTCTATATCTGTTTAAATCTATTTTACTTATTGTATGATATAAGTTCCTGATTCGATTTTATAATTGGCATTAATGATATTGCATACCAAAGCCACCACCTGATTAACGGGTAACTCTTTAAAATAAGCACTGATTTTTAAGCTGTTAAGATTTTTGTTTTCGATTTGAATCGCTACATTATAATTTCTGTTTATTGTGGCGATTACTTCCGGTAAAGGAGCATCTTCAAAAACAATGATGTTTTTTCGCCATAGCGAAATAGAATTCACCGGAATATCTGTAAAAGCTTGTATTTTATTACTTTGTGATTTAAAAACAACTTTTTGTCCCGGAGTTACATACACGTTTTCTTCTGTGGCAGTCGACTTTACATTGACTCTTCCGGTGAGAACCGAAACTTCCTGTGTCACATGATCCGGATATGACTGAACATTAAAACTGGTTCCTAATACTTTGGTATCCATTTTATCTGTATGAATAATAAACGGATGTTCTTTGTCTTTGGCTACATCAAAAAAAGCTTCACCTGTTAGGTATACTTCTCTTGTTGCTCCTTTAAACTGGATTGGATATTTGAGAAGACTTCCTGCATTTAGCCAAATCTGAGTTCCGTCGCTCAACGTTATTTTTGCATGTTCGCCTAATTTTGTTGCATATTCTTTAGAGATTATTTTTACAGATGAAAAATAAAAGAAGCAGGACAATCCCATTAAAAAAATTAAAGAAGCTGCTATTGCCCATTTTCCGGACTGAAGAAATATAACTTTGTTTGTTTTCTTAATTTTTCTGATTTCTTGTTTTAATTTCGAACGATCTGATTCTATAATTGCAGTAAGATCTAAAATTTGCTCCGGATGATCGTACCAGTTATTCCATAATTCTTCTCCTTTTTGAGATGGTTTCCCTTCTAAAAAAAGTTGTATGTCTTGATGTAATTTTTCAGGCATTATAATTTGTTTATCTCTTTAATAGTATGTCTTGTAAATGTTGTTTTCAGGTAGGTTGATAAGGTTACGCTTGTGTTAAGAAAAATACTTATCTCTGGTTTTTGGAAAATAATTATCAGTTGAATTCGCCTAAATAGTTTCGCATAAATTTTAACGCATAGGCAATATGATACTTTACGGTTTCGTGCGACACATTAAGTTCTTCGGCAATTTCTTTGTTCGAATATTGTTTGATGCGGCTTAGAATAAAAACTTCTTTAGATTTTTTTGGCAGTAATAAGGTTGCTTTATCTACGGCTTGCTGGAGTTCTTTGTAATAAATAGAATCTTCGGTAGTGTTGCTATTATTGTAATCATTATTACTGCGATCCGAAACTTCTTTTATATACTGATCTGTAATGGTATGTGATTTGATGTAATCTAAAGTCACATAACGAACTGAGGTATAGATATAAGCAGAAAATTTCTTTTGAATAACCAATGTCTTTCGACGTTCCCAGATTGTAGTAAAAACTTCCTGAACGATTTCTTCGGCAACGGGAATCGATTTCATTCTCATATATACAAACCGAACCAATACATCCCGATATCTAAAATACAGTTCATCGAACGCTTTATCTTTTCCCTGAGTCAATAATTCGACAAGCTGTTCATCATTAAATGCTTTATACATAATAAGTCACTTTTGCATTATTTAGCGAAAAAATGGCAGTTGCTAAAACACCATTATTACTTCTTTTTTTGCGATGTATTCTTAATTTTAAAAATGACATATACTACATTGTTTTGTTTTATAATATGTCTCCAAAATTAGAAATGCGGGTAGGTCGATAAGGTTACGTTTACATTAATAAAAAGGTCAGTTTATAAAACATTGTATTAACATTTGGTCTCGTAAATGTTATGGCAGAATTTAAATTTGAATGCACGAAACTATAAACTAGATTTTACATAATCCTCATCTTTAAGGTTGTAATTTTGAAATAAATGCGAATTGAAGTATAACAATACGGGCTTTATTTAGCATTAGCTTCGTAGAAATTAAAACTATCTCCCCATGTACGATAATCTATTGCTTCTAAAAGACATTGTAGACAATGCTCCATTGCCAATAGCGGTATATGTAGGAAGCGAATTGCAAATAGAATTGGCTAATCCGGCCATGATTAAAACCTGGGGTAAGGGTGATGAAGTTATTGGAAAAAAATATATCGAAATTGTTCCGGAAATTCTGGATCAGCAAATATTTGATCAGGCGCTTAATGTACTTAATACCGGAATATCTTTTCATGCCACAGATAAAAGGGTCGATTTGGTTATTGATGGTATCCTGAAACCACATTATTTTAACTACAGTTTTATACCGTTATTTAATAGTGAAGGCAAAACATACGGCGTCATGAATACGGGTACAGAAGTTACAGATCTACATTTGGCAAAGCAGGATATGCAAAGTGCCGAGGAAAGACTTAGAATAGCAATTGAGGCTTGTGGTATGGGAACATACGAAATTGACCTGACTACAAAAAAAATAAAAACTTCTGGTAATTTTAATGCAATTTGGTCTGTTGATGATGACATCCTAAATGATGAACTAATCAAAAAATTACATCCTGATGATCAGTTATTGCGTGAAGAAGCACATACGAGCGCTCTTAAAACTGGCAAAATGTCTTATGAAGCGCGAATTGTAAATGATGACCAATCGATAAAATGGGTTAAGGTTAATGGTAAAATTATCAATGACGAAGATGGTAATCCAACAACGATTATAGGAATCATTCAGGATATTCATGAACAAAGACGCTTTGAGGAGGAACTAAAAAAACAGGTTACAGAAAACACAGAAGAATTAAGGCGATCGAACGATGATCTTCTTCATTTTGCCAATGTGGTAAGCCATGATTTGAAAGAACCTGTTAGAAAAATTAAAATTTTTAATAGCCTTCTCAGAAACGAAAGCAGAATTCATTTTGATGAAAATTCAAAAAAATACCTCAACAAAGTAGATCAGTCGGCTCAACGAATGCAGACAATTATAGAAGGAATTCTTGCTTATTCTACTCTTAATAAATCAACGCAGCCAATTGAGAAAATCAATTTGAGTGAAATTGTCGAAAATATAAAAACAGATCTGGAGCTTATTATAAAAGAAAAAGATGCCATATTAATAACCAGTGAACTTCCTGAAATTGAAGGCGCTACTATTCTTATCCATCAGCTTTTTTATAATTTGATTCATAATGCGTTGAAATTTTCAAAAGCAGATCTTCCGCCAAGGGTTACCATATCTTTTAGTGTTATTAAAGAGAATGGTTTGGATTATGCTAAAATAACGATAAAAGACAACGGAATTGGTGTTGATCCAATTTTTGCTGATAAAATTTTTAATGCTTTCGAAAGATTACATTCTAAGGATCAATACGAAGGAAATGGTCTTGGACTTGCACTTTGCCGAAAAATAGCCAAAAGACATAATGGTATTATTGCCTGTGTGAGCGAGATAGATAACGGAGCGGAATTTATCCTGACTTTACCATTAAAACAAATTGCTGAGACAATTTAAAAATATACATAATTTAAAAATATTATATAAAAAAAGGCATTCGCAATATTACGAATGCCTTTTTCTATAAACGCGTATGTGATTTATAATAAACCGCAACGAGTTTTTTTGTTATGCTTTAAGCGAATTCATATCAATTACAAAACGGTAACGAACATCACTTTTTAGCATTCTTTCGTATGCTTCATTAATTTCCTGCATTTTGATAATTTCAATTTCAGAAACGATATTATGTTCACCGCAAAAATCAAGCATTTCCTGTGTTTCAGCAATTCCGCCAATTACAGAACCTGCTACAGATTTTCTTCCCTAATCATTGGTACGGTATTTAAAATTGGTTCTAAACCACCTAGATATCCCACTAAAACCAATGTTCCGTTTATGTTCAATGTAGCCACATAAGGATTTACATCGTGTACATAAGGAACAGTATCTATAATAAGGTCAAATTTGCCTTTTACAGAATTCATCTGATCATTTTCTGTTGAAATAATTACAGCATCTGCACCTAATTCTAAAGCGTCTTTTTCTTTATCCGGTGTTCTTGAAAACAAAGTAACGTGCGCCCCAAGACCTTTAGCCAGTTTTATAGCCATATGACCTAATCCGCCTAAACCAACTACTGCTACTTTACTGTCTTTACCAACATTCCAATGTCTTAATGGCGACCAGGTTGTAATACCTGCGCACAATAATGGGGCAACTGCAGCCAGATTTAAGTTTGCAGGAATCTTTAATGCAAAATGCTCATCTACAACCACTTTTTCAGAATATCCGCCAAAAGTGTGTCCGCCAAGATGTTTGTCTTTACCATTATAAGTTCCTGTAAATCCTGTTAAGCAATATTGCTCCAAATCTTGTTTACAGCTTTCGCAAGTGTGGCAAGAATCTACCATACATCCTACTCCAGCCAGATCACCCACTTTAAGTTTAGTAACTTCGCTCCCAACTTTAGTAACTCTACCTACAATTTCGTGACCCGGAACGGCAGGATATTGACTTCCACCCCAATCGTTTCTTGCCGTATGCAAGTCTGAATGGCATACACCACAATATAAAATTTCGATCTCTATATCTTTTGCCTGCACATCTCTGCGGGTAATTGTCATTTGTTCTAAGGATGCATCAGGCGCTGTTGTACCAAATGCTTTTGTGTTTGTACTCATATGTATTAATTTAATTATTATAAAGTATAAATTTAAAACTACTTTGATCCTGAAAAATAACAGAAAAGAAACATTTACTTAAGAAATTCAAACAATTCTAATACTATGATTTTTATTTTGGTTCCGGATTACTCTTATAATATTTGACTTTATTGTGATCATACTTTATCCGGAAGCAACATAAATTTTAATAATCAAAGATTATTCTTCTGGTTTATTTCTTCTTATTATTTCCCTACGGCTTTTTGCAAATGTGCCGGATATCGATCTCCTTGTATAGTGGTTTGAGCAAAAGCATCGTCGATTTTCTTAATATCATCTGTAGAAAGATCAATAGATGCGCCGCCAATATTTTCCGTTAATCGGTGAGATTTTGTTGTACCTGGAATTGGTGCAATCCACGGTTTTTGTGCTAAGAGCCAACCTAAGGCAATTTGTGCCGGAGTTGCGTTTTTATCTCCTGCAATTGCAGCTAAAAGAGCGACAAGTTTTTGATTTGCTTTTCTGTTTTCTTCACTAAAACGAGGCAGATTATTTCTAAAATCAGTACTTTCAAAATGGGTATCTTCAGTGATTGCTCCTGTTAGAAATCCTCTTCCTAACGGGCTAAAAGGCACAAAACCAATTCCTAATTCTTCAAGTGCAGGCAAAATTTCTAATTCCGGTTCTCTCCACCAAATCGAATATTCGCTTTGTAAAGCCGTTACGGGTTGTATTGCATGTGCTTTTTTAATAGATGAAACACTGGCTTCAGAAAGTCCGAAGTATTTTACTTTTCCTTCCTGAATAAGATCTTTAATCGTTCCCGCAACATCTTCCATTGGCACATCCGGATCGACTCTGTGCTGGTAGAATAAATCAATAACATCTGTGTTTAAACGTCTCAAAGATTCTTCGGCAACAGCTCTGATGTTTTCCGGACGACTGTCTAATCCTTTGGTAGCGTCCCCGCCTTTAAAACCAAATTTAGTCGCAATAACTACCTCTTTTCTAAACGGTTTTATTGCTTCGCCTACTAATTCTTCATTGGCAATTCCGTATGCTTCGGCAGTATCAAAAAAGGTAATTCCCTGTTCATAGGCTTCTCTGATTATTTTTATTGCTTGTTGTTTCTCAATTACAGATCCGTAAGCATAACTTAATCCCATGCAGCCCAATCCCAGAGCTGATACTTCTAATCCTTGCGTTCCTAATATTCTTGTTTTCATAATTTCAGTTTTATATTATTATTTTTAAAATGTGGTTGCTACAGATTTTAATATCACCCACTTTCCATTTCGTTTTTCAAGATCCATCGTTTGTTGTAAGCGCCAGTTATGTCGTGTTCCCCAAATTCTGGCATCTAAAAGGTTCTGACCAACAAATACAGCTTTGTCTTTATCAATTGTTACCGAAGTTTTTACTTCTGAATAAGCATAATATTTCATTCGCTCACTTTCAATCTCAGAGAACCATTCCTTTTTTGACTGGACATAACCTGTAATGTGTGTAAGAGTAAAGTGTTCGTCTAAAATCCGGTTCAATTCTATTGTATTTCTGTCAATCATCAATTGAGTCAGTTGGCGAGTTGTATCCAGAACTTGTGAGCTATCTTCTGTTTTATCTTTTTCCATACTAGATATCTATGTGTATGATTTTTATGAGTTACGCTAAGCTTTTGTTCTTTATTCTTCTGACAGACCAAGCAAATCTTCATTTAATCTTGCTCCCTTGAAAGTTATGTTAGAAAGTCCTTTTTCGATTTCCTGTAAATCATCTATAGAAAGTTTCACATTGACAGCTTTACTGTTATCCGTGACATATTCTATTTTATCCATTCCTGGAATTGGTACTATAAAAGACTTTTGAGCTAATAACCAAGCCAATGCAATTTGAACCGCTGTAGCATTTTTTTTGTTAGCAATTTTCGTCAGCAATTCTACCACTGGCATATTTGCTCTAATCGCTTCTGGGGTGAAACGAGGAAAAACGGCACGTAAATCTGTATCGCTGTCAAATTTGGTATCAGGTGTAATTTTACCAGTTAAAAAACCTGTGCCTATTGGTGCCCAAGGAACAAAACCAATTCCTAATGTTTCGCAAAGCGGTAAAACTTTAGCTTCTGGTTCTCTTGTCCAGATCGAATATTGATTTTGAACTGCTGAAACTCGCTGAACATTATGAGCACGCTCAATCGTGTCGGCACCCGCTTCTGACAATCCAAAATATTTTACTTTTCCTTCCTGAATTAAATCTTTTATCGTTCCTGCAACGTCTTCAATAGGTACATTAGGATCTACACGATGTTGATACAACAAATCAATATAATCTGTTTGTAATCTTTTTAAAGATGCTTCGACAACTTTACGAATGTGTTCTGGTTTGCTATTAATTCCGGTGTCTGAAATCATTCCAAATTTCGTGGCAATAATTACCTCTTTACGAAAAGGTTTCAGCGATTCGCCTACTAATTCTTCATTTGTAAAAGGTCCGTAAGCTTCTGCCGTATCAAAAAAAGTGATTCCGTTGTCATATGCAGAACGAATTACTTTAATTCCGTCGCTTACAGAAGCTGCTTTTCCAGTTCCAAAACTTAAATTCATGCATCCCATTCCAAGTGCAGAAACTTTTAATCCTTCGGTTCCTAATATTCGTGTTTTCATATTGATTTTTTTTGACTATTTTGTCTATCATTTTGTCAATACAAAGTTCCTTTAATAGCAAAAGCTTTCTTTTATACAGATTACTGTTATTATTACCATTTTTACTGATTTCAACATTCAGGCTAACACACTAATAATGTGAATACTATATTTGTACTATAAATTTAAAGAATACAAAATGGATCCTATTATAAAACTCGAAAAAGTTGCTCAATACAATCAATTAAAAGATGTTAAAACCCAACATCCCTTAATAAGTGTATTTGATAATGCAAGTACAAAAGCATTACCCAATCATACACGAATGCATTTTGGTTTTTATTCTATATTCTTGAAAGCCGGCAATTGCGGCGAATTAAAATACGGACGCAATAATTATGATTATGATGATGGTACGATGGTTTTTATTGCTCCGGGACAAGTTCTTGAAGTCAATAATCCGGATGATTATCAACCAACTGGTCTGGCACTTTTATTTCATCCTGATCTAATAAAAGGTACTACACTGGCAAAAAATATAAGTCAGTATTCTTTTTTTTCTTATGATTCGCACGAGGCGCTTCATTTATCTTTGAAAGAACAGCAAATTATAAAAGATTTATTTAGTAAATTAGAGTATGAATTGAAACAGTCTATTGATAAACACAGCAAAAGTATCATTACTAATACTATTGAGCTGCTGCTAAATTATTGTGTACGATTTTACGACAGACAATTTATAACGCGTGAGAATATAAATACTGATATTTTATCGAAGTTCGAAACGGTATTAAACGATTATTTTCTATCAGAAAATGCACAAAATGCTGGTTTGCCTTCTGTGAGTTATTTTGCGGATCTTTTGCATCTTTCTCCCAATTATTTTGGTGATTTAATCAAAAAGGAAACCGGTAAATCTGCTCAGGAACATATTCAGTTAAAATTAATTAACTTAGCCAAAGAACGAATTTTTGATACTGAAAAATCCATAAGTCAAATCGCATTTGAACTTGGTTTTAAGTATCCTCAGCATTTTAATCGAATGTTTAAAAAGAATACCGGTTACACACCAATTGAATACAGAAGCTTAAATTAAAACACACAAAACCAAATACCATAAACCACAAGAATGCTTGATAACTTTCCTTTTTACCTGGGTATATTAATTGTTATTTTATTGCTGATTATGTTGGCCAATAAAATAAAAGTTGCTTATCCTATATTACTCGTATTGGCCGGACTGGCAATTAGTTTTATTCCCGGAGTACCTATCATAAATATAGAACCGGAACTAATCTTTTTTATATTTCTGCCTCCGTTATTGTATGAAGCCGCATGGACAGTTTCCTGGAAAGAAATGTGGCGCTGGCGCAGAATCATTACTAGTTTTGCTTTTATCGTTGTTTTTGTTTCGGCATTATCTGTCGCATTGGTCGCCAATTATTTTATTCCCGGTTTTTCATTGGCATTAGGTTTTGTTTTAGGCGGTATTGTGTCTCCTCCTGATGCAGTAAGTGCCGGTGCAATTTTAAAATTTGTTAAAGTACCCAAAACTATCTCGTCTATATTAGAAGGCGAAAGTTTACTGAACGATGCATCTTCGTTAATCATTTTTAGATTTGCAATGATTGCCGTGGCAACAGAGCAGTTTATATTTTATAAAGCGGCTGCCAGTTTTAGCTGGATGATTATTGGCGGTGTGGCAATTGGTTTATTAATAGGCTGGCTTTTTATGAAAGCCCATAAATATTTGCCTACAGATGCTAATGTCGATATCGTTTTATCATTGCTGACTCCTTATATTATTTACCTCGCTGCTGAAGAAGTTCACAGTTCAGGAGTATTGGCGGTTGTATGTGGCGGATTGCTTTTATCGAATAACAGACACCGTTTCCTGAGCAGTAAATCTCGTTTGCAGGGTATAAATGTTTGGGAGAGTTTTTGCTTTATATTAAATGGTTTTGTCTTTATGCTTATTGGTTTAGATCTACCACAAATTACAAAAGGGCTTGCAATTGAAGCCGTTAGTGTTTCTACAGCAATTGGTTATGGTGTTCTTATTACGGGTGTTTTAGTCGTCAGCAGGATATTATCTACTTATGGCGCCGTAGTTGTTACCTTGATTGCCCGTAATTTTATAACGGTTGCTGACAGAAGAAATCCGGGTTTAAAAACTCCTTTTATATTGGGCTGGACCGGAATGAGAGGTGTTGTTTCATTGGCAGCCGCTTTATCAATACCTGTTTATCTTAATAATGGTAACGGTTTCCCGCAACGAAACCTGATTTTGTTTATCACTTTTATTGTTATTCTTTTAACGTTGGTAATTCAGGGATTAACGCTTCCTTATTTTATCCGAAAAATTAAACTTAATGATGTTTACGATGATGGCGTATCAAAAGATGAAGCTTATAATTCGTTACGAAAAGAATTAGCAGAATATGCTTTAGAATATCTCAAGACAAATTATAACGATCATGTCGAAAATAATATTTCACTACAGCAATTAATCCTAAAATGGGAACAGCTGAGCAACGAGATCGATAATGAATCTATAAGTAAAGATCTAAAACATATTTATATTGATTTATTAAACCAGCAAAGGCAATGGTTGATTAATAAAAACAGGGCTGATCAAACTCTGGACGAATCTATCATTAGGCGACAAATGCATTATCTGGATATTGAAGAAGAAAAGTTACGCTATATCTAGATAAACAAATTGAATCAAGGCAGTTATCTAAAAAACGAAATCGTATCCGTTAGGTTTTCCCTATTGATGAACTCAGTTATAAATTCGTGAACTTCATTTTTAGTTTCAAGGGCAGTTTCAAAAGAGTTGATATGATATTCATCATCCTGATCCAGAATATGTATGATTTCTGTGTATCCTTTTGAAATTAAAGTGCCCTTTAATTTAATGATATTCAACTGTTGTTGACCGTCTAATTCCTTGCGGACTTTTAGTTTTATAGCTTTTTCCATTTTGAATATATTTTAAATTAATTTATAGGAATTATTCTCAAATATAAAAATTAATCAGTTTCATACACTGTTAAAATATGTAATATAATTCACTACTTATCAACACATTACAAAGGCAATTGTCAGTTTTATTTTATTTTAAAGATTTGATAAGTTTCATGCTGTTTTAAGTTAAAAAACTGTCAAATTATATCATTTCGCCCGTAAATTACATCCATTTACTTCCTTTATACAGCCATTGACCTGTTTGCTGGCTTTAATTACAAAAACAGGTATTTATACGTAATAAAGAGTCATTATATATTTTTAACTTCAAACAAATTAAGAAAGTAGTTTTTTTCTTAATTCTTAGTACACGATTTAAGCTTTGAGACCATGTATAGTTATTAACATTTCTTATTCATAGTTTATGTTATAAGAATAAAAATTGGGGAGTTATCATGAAAATAGGAATTATAGGAGTTGGAAATATAACCTTAGAGTTAGCCAACAGATCTGCACAATCCGGACATGAAGTATTAATAAGTAATCCGCGTGGTATTAGTACGATCAAGGATTTGGTACAAAATATGGGAACCAATGTAAAACTGGTGCAAACCTGCGAAGCTGCAACAGCCGAAATCATAATATTATTTGTGCCTCGCGAGAATCTTGAAGTTTCCTTAAATGGTTTACCGGATATGACGGGGAAAATAATTTTACATACTAACAATCCTATTTTTAATGTAAACACGATTTCATGTACGGCATCAGATCAATCCTCTTGTTCTGTTTTAGCCTCTTTATTGCCTAACTCTCATGTTGTAAAAGTATTTAATCCGTTAGAGCCAATGGTGATGAATCATAACAGGACTAAAATATTTTTTACGGGAGAAAATCAAAAAGCAAAAAATAATGTAAAAGCTTTCTTGTACACTTTAAACTTATCCGGAATTGATCTTTCAGAATTAAATACGTAGCCGGATTTAAAGATATTATAGTAATATAAAAACCCCTCTACCAAATAAGCAAAGGGGTTTCTTTTTATTATTCAAAGAATATTATTAGAAATATATCTTGATTAATTTTTAATGAATTTCTGTACGTAATTCGCTTTATCAGTAACGATATTAATAATGTACATTCCTTTTATAAAATTACTTACGTTTATTTGATTGTTAGAAACCGATGCATTGATAGCTTTTCCTGTAAGATCATAAACCGTTACATTCAATACCTCATCTTCTGTTTGAATATTCAGAATTTCTGAAACCGGATTTGGATAAATTGCCAGGTTTAATTTCTTAAATTCTCCTGTTCCCAAATTAGTTGTTACGTTTACGGTTACAGCTTTTTCTGTTATTTTACCATTAGAATTAAAACGAATTACTACTGTAGCATTTCCTGCCGTTTTTGGCGTAAGAATTAATTCATCATTAGTATTTATTACTGCCGAAACGATTTCTGTATCACTATTTGATTTTACCGTTTTTACAATCGCAACCGATAAATTATCTGTGTCAGATACCACATTTTTTAAGTCGATTACAGTTGGTGTATTTACTGAAACCTGCGAAGGCAATGCCGCGCTTACAACAGGCGTAGCGTTATCAGGGAAAACTGCTACTGCCGGAAACCAGTAATAATCATCTAAAACCTTAGTATTTATAAGTGTTCCTGAAGTATTATAGGTATGAATCCAGTTTTTTTGGTAATGTGCTCCGTATCCGCTTTCTGTCGTATTTAGAATTAAGTTGCCAGATACAGGATCGACACGTAATGCGGCTCCGTAAGGAATTTGCTTGTACGTACCTGTTTGTCCCGGAACTGCTGCAAAAGTCTCGTTGAATGTTTTTGCCGCAACATCAAATCTCACAATTTGAGATCCTGAACTAAAACTGTTAATCGAGTTAATCCAGTATAAAGCGTTTTGCTGCGTGCTATAGGTAAAGCTTCCTGCATTCCATGCTCCCCAAGCTCCAATATATTTAGTTGTAGGAATTGTGTATGTTGTTGTTGCAAAAGTAGTCGCATCAATATTGACTAATTTTTGATCCTGAATTGCCCAAACACTTCCGTCTTTTGCCTGAACAACAGAGTGAAATGCTCCTGTAATAGTTTTAATTACAGTATTTGTAGCTGGATCGATTATCAAAACTCCTGCATTTTGTTTTACAGCAAATACATATTGAGACGTACGAATCATGTTACCAACTTGTCCGGAATATTGGCTCCCGCCACCAGTTCCCGGTATCAGGGTTCCTATTTGCATATTGGCAATATCAAAAGTAAAGATTCCGTTTGAAGCACCAATATAACCCGTATTTTCGTTGACACCTACAAAAGAGCGTCCGTCACCTCCGCCAATATTATCAAATCCTGCAATTTTTTGCATGTTTTGCGCATTGGCAACAACTAATCTTCCGCCCGGCGTATACATACTGTCTCCTCCATCTGCAGCTTGTTTTGAGATAAAGTAAAATTTATCTCCGTAAATTGTTCCGTTTTGTGTCGTTGCACCAAAAGCCTGACTGCTATTTGCAGTACTATATACTCTGTAATTAACACTGCCATCATTATTTATAAAATTCACAGATCCGTTTGTATGACCAAACCATTCTTCGTTTACCATAAAAAATCCGTTGGTAAAATCTGTTGCCATAACATATGGCGTAACCGGAGTAAATGTTTCTGCAATATCAGGTCTATTCATTTGCGGAGCATAATTCCAAGCATCCCACGAACCATTTTCTAAAACACGGCTACTTACTCCAACATTTGAATAATCAAAATTAGCATCAGCAGGATCTTTCACATTATACGACCAATAACCATTATACCATCCTGATTGCCAGTGGTCACTTGCATCTATAGCGGTATAATTATCAAAATCATAAACGGTAGTATTTATAATACCATTTACCGGATAATAAGGGTACGTTACATTTCCATCTTTATAAAGTCCGTTACTGTTTGCGCCATTTAGGTCGTAGCCTAATCCTCCTAGCGCAGTCCCAAATTGCGTTCCCTGATAAAGCAAAGAGAAAAAGCGGTGATCTGCTTTTAAAATTGCTTTCATCATATCTTCACCCGTTGCGGTACCATCCCATCTAAATCCCCAAACTAAGGCATCAGAATTTTTACCGTCATTCCATTGTATTACAAACGCAGCCTGATTAGAACCTGTACCTACCCAATATTGAATATCAGCAAAAGTGGTTGTATTTGCAACAGCCTTTTTAGTGCTTTTTGCCGTTGTATTTTGTTTAAGATCTGGTCGCGGTATTCCCTGTATTGTTACCTGCGCATTGCCAATAAAGGCAAAAAACAACATTACTAATAAAAAGTAATTTTTCTTCATGTTATATTTAATTTAAAAATTTATTAATTATTTAAGATGTAAGTCATAAGCTCCTGCTACTTCTGTAGAAACTTCTCCCAGCCAACCGGCTTCCTGATTGATTGCTGTATAAATTTTAATGAAATCTATTCCGGGAAGTTTTACATAATTTCCGTTTTTATCCACAGCCCACGAAATATCAATGTTCGAAGCTTCGTCATTATTAGGGGCATTATCTGCGTAACCAAAATCGAAGGATTTACCTACCCAATAATTTCCTGTGCCGCTCTGATCATAAAAATTGTCCTGAATTCTAGTTCCTTTCAAAGTATAAGATGCTTCCGCAATCCAGAGCGGATAATAACTTTGTTCGTGAAACGCATTTTTTGATTTATATCCTGTATTACCCAGATTATCCTGCCACTTTACATATTCTTTGTCCATTTGCCAGAATTCCTCGCCTGTAACGGCTTCTTTATTGGGATCTGGTTTTATATAAGTTATACTGTAATTTTTTAGGGTTGTACTTTTAAAATATTCACTTCCTGCAATTTCATACCATTCGTCATCGTCGGGCTTTCCGTTTTTATTTTTGTCGTAAGCCACTACAATAATTCCGGCTTCACAAGATCCTGAACGGGCTTCATTGGCTTCGCTTCCCCAAAATGCATTTCCTAAAACCTTAAAATCACGTCCATTCATATTAGGGATTGTGTGATCAAAACCCAATACAACATATCCGCCAAAACCGCCTAAGGAAACCATACTGGTATTTGAACCAACGAGGGCTTTTTTTGCTGCACTGATAAGATTGGCTTCTGTGTTTCCGGCTACATACTGCGGAATTTCGTTTGTAAACTGCCCAATTGCCGGACGAAAATCCAGAACATTTGCTATGTATTTACTGTAAGTTCCTGCTTCTTTAGTAACATTAATAACTGTAGTATAAGTTTTTACCACGCCATTAATTTCTACTTTTAGAGTCAGTGGATAATTTTTTTGATACGGACTAATAAAATCCAATTGTGCATTTTGCGAAATAACAGAATCATTAACGCTCCAGGTTACCTGAGAATTTGTGCCCAGATTCGGGACAATATTCAGCACCTTGAATCGGTCGATTGTATAAGATTCTTTTAGTATTTCTACAGGCGGTTCAATTAACAAATCTTCTTCCTTATCTGTTCCGCAGGCAATAAATTGCAGTAGAAAAATGGATAGTAAGGAGAATTTTAAAATTTTGAAAGAGTGTATTTTCATATTCATAAATTTATTTTTGTTCTTTTATTTTTTAGTTATAAAAGCAATATGGGCAGGAATATTTCCTGCAGTGGTTTTCCATTTTAATTTACCTTCGGGCGTAAAGCAATAGATATAGCCTGTTACAACATAATTCTGGGCATCTGTGATATATATTTCTTTTGTTTCCGGATTTACCTGAAGTCCGTACGGAATCATGATTTGCTTGTCTGTACCGTCTGTAATGACTTTATCGCTGATTATTTTCTTGGTTTTTGTATCAAGTATTCCGTAGGTTACTTTATTACTATTTGTGAGGTAACTCCACGATACACTGTAGAAATAGAGTAAATCGTCTACGAGGCACATTCCGGAAACGGGAATATCGAGCTGTAGTTTTTTCTCTTGTGTTTTAGAATCAATCACAAAAAGATTAGAAGGTACTGTATAGTAATCGCCTCTTGAACTCACATAAATATCGCCTCGACTGTCGATTTGCATACTCGAAAGATTTATACCAACATCGATTTTTTTTGTTTCGGTAAAAGTTTCAAGATCAATTACAGATACGGTTCTGTCGTAATTAGGAACTCTGTATCCACCGGAATTTGCTACAAAGAGTTTTCCATCGTGTACGACCATTTGCTCGGGCTGATATCCAACGGTTACTTTTCGTTTTATTTCTAATGATGTGGTATCAATCTCTGCCACAAAACCAATCTCTGCATTAGGATTAATCGCTACAGGACCAGAATAAGAACTTATATAGGCTTTGTTTTTATAAAAAGCTACGTAACGACAATTGGGAATGTCTATTTTTTTGATTCGTTTTGCAGACCATTTATCAATTATTTCGACTTTATTAGAACAATTAATTACGGCATAAACCTTGTTGCCGTATATTTTTATATCGTTGCCTACATCTCCTAATTCTTTTACCACTTCAGGATTCCGTTCCGAATAAATATCTGTCGTGTAATTTCCTGTTCTGTAATTAAACACGTCGATACTCGCGCGGTTCATACCCATATTGCCTTCGTTTAGCAAATAAAAACCTTCTATATTGCCATCTCCTCTTGGTGCAGCAACGCTTATGTCTGAAGATGGAAAAATGGTTTCTTCTTCCCTGCAGGAAACAAAAGCGATCGCTATAAATAAGCTCAGGAATAATTTTGTGGTTCTCTTTTTCATAGCTCAATACTGATTATAAATTTTAGCGTACGACCTGGCATTGGATAATTGTAAATGACTTCGTATTGCTGATTGAGTGCGTTGTTAAGTTCAATCGCGCCTTTCATTTTATAATGCTCAAAGGCAAACGATTTTTGTATCGCTACGTCATGTGTGTACCAAGGCTGTACTTCGTTGACTTTTATATTATTGACATTACCATTATATCGTTTGCCTACATAAACAAAACTGTAGTTAAAATTCCAGGTTTTGTAATCGGCATTAAGAATTCCGGATCCGCTATGCCATGGCGTATACGGAATCTGGTCTCCGTAAGAGGATAATTCGAGACCGGCAAATTTGGTATAATCCCTACTTTCAGAGTAGGTATAAGTAAGATTCGTTGTCAGGTTTACGTTGTCAATATGCATTCCCATATTAAGCACGGTTTCTATTCCTTTTCCTTTTACCTGCCCAATATTGGTCATCATCCATCGAAACAAATTTCCTGTTGGCGCCGCTACAATTTTATCTTTTGTATTGGTATAATACCCATCGACCTGAAAGGATATTTTATCAAAGAAGTTTTTTTCTGTCAGAATATTATAAGTAAAACCTACATCGTACTGGTTCATATATTCTGGTCTTAAAGTACTTGAACCAACCATTGTATAGTATAAATCATTAAAAGTTGGCATTCTAAAAATACGTTTTGCAAACGCTCTTACATTAAAATCATATGCTTTAAAAGGGGTATATCCTAAAAATAATGCAGGAGTAAATTCGGTTTTATCCGGCGCTTTGGCATTGTATCGCACTTCTTCCTGAACGTGAGTTCCTACAACACTTCCCAAAGCTTTAAAGGCACCCGATCTATAAGAACTTGCCAAAGAAAATAAGGCAGTATATCGCTCCGGAAATGAGAATTGGGTTTGGATTCCTCTTCGGGTTGCATTTAATCTGTTGTATTGAAAATCTGTAGACAGCGAAATATCCCAAGTGGGTAATATACTGTACATATTAACGGCTGAAACATAATATTCCTGCTGGAAATAACTATCATCAGATTGTGCGCCTTCGGTAACAATTTCTCCTAATATATTGGTTGTATCTCTGGCTACATAATGGGTATAATCATACGCATATTTTGCTTTTGCCTGAAACTTATATCGTTTCGTAAAATCTTTTATTAAAGTTCCCTGTGCAAAAAAGTTCTTGTCGTATTGCCTGAAACCGTCAGAAAATTTATTTTCTACAATTGCTCCGGGCGCTCCTCTTTCTGAGTCGTAGTAATATACTTTTGCATCCCACGAACCATTATTCATTTTTCCGTAAAGACCGGATTCAAATCTTAGCGCTTCAATATCGCTGTTCATTCTGGTTGCGGTAGTATCATAAGCAACGGTACCATCGAGATTTTTTCTTTTATATCTAAATTTATATTGACCGTTAGACTTGATATATTCTGAGCTTACACTCAGGCTGACTTTATCGCTCAGTTTTTGTTCTAATCGAAACGACGGATCAAAATAATTTATCGACATGGTTTTAAACGTAACCAATAAATTCGTTTTTTTATCGCCAACAAAAACTGGTCTTCTCGTTCTTAAGTAAATCGTTGATGCTGCCGAAAAATCTTTAGCCGACTGAAAAATTTCACTTTTTTGTCCGTTATACATCGTCAGGGATTCCATATCATCTAAGGAATATTTCCCCAAATCCGTAACTCCGTTTTGTGCATTGCCCAGTTGTACACCATCATAAAAAACACCCACATGATGCGTACCCATATTACGAACATCAACGGTTTTAAGACCGCCAAGTCCACCATAATCCTTAATTTGGGTTCCGGCAAAATACCTCAGGGCGTCAGCAACATTATGGCTGGCTAAATTTTCAAGTAGTTTTCCGGAAAGGCTTTGTACCGGAATCACTTCCTGATAGGGTTTTCCTTTAAGGATAACTTCTTTTAAAACCCTCAAACTATCATTCGATACTTGCGAATGAATCACAAAAGGGATAAAAAATATAAAAATAAATAAGAGTAATTTTCTTGTATTATACATCACTGATTTAATTAAATAAATTTCGTGGATGTACTTAAAAAGCAAAAAGAGAGAATCCCGTTATATAATAACAGGTCAATTCTTGTTGTTCAACTTTATTCCACGAAAGTCTCAAACTATGTGATTGTGGCAGGTCTCCTGACTTGTTCCATCTTTAAAACAACCTTCTCATTCGCCGCAGCAAACAATGGCATTAGTAACGTTTAAAGACTTATATAGAACTTACAGTAGCGGGTCTGTTCAGGATTTGCACCTGATTCCCTTTTAACTGTTACTTTTAAAATTTAAAAAATAACAGACCAAAATCTGGTGCAAAGATATAATTATCTTTAGAAAGAATAAAAGTTATTCTATAATATTGTGATTACAGCAATAAAAAGAGAATTATTCTACATAATATGCAAAATGATCTTAACCAGATTTTCGGAATAATTTTGACTGATTGAAAGAAAATAAATTTGCTAAAAACCGAACATAATATTTTATTCCTACATGAAAATTTTAGAATAAACGCTCTTAATATTATAACTACTTCTTACATTTAATAAATAAATTGCTGTGGTATGAAAACAAATCCGGATGTACTTATTATTGGTGGTGGACTTGCCGGATTAGCCGGAGCTTTGCACTTGTCCCAGAAGGGATTAAAGGTAACGCTTATCGAAAAATCAAGTTATCCCAGACATAAAGTATGCGGCGAATATGTATCTAATGAAATCCTTTCGTATCTGAATTGGCTTGATGCCGATATTTCAAAATTAAATCCTACGACTATCTGCAAATTCGAATTTTCGACACGCAACGGGAAACTGGCATCGGCTAATCTTCCGTTGGGAGGTTTTGGTGTCAGCAGATATGAACTCGATAATTTTTTATACCAAAAAGCAATAGCAAATGGCTGTACAATTATCAATGAAATGGTTAATGCTGTTTCTTTTGATAATGATTTGTTTAGTATTACAACTTCAAACCAAATTTTATCGGCAAAAATAGTTCTTGGTGCTTATGGCAAACGATCTAATATTGATCAGGTTTTATCGCGTGATTTCTTTACTAAAAAATCCCCCTGGTTAGCAGTCAAAGCACATTACAAAGGCAATTTTAATGATGATGTTGTTGCGCTGCATAATTTTGATGGCGGTTATTGTGGTGTTTCTAAAGTCGAAAATGATATTATAAATATTTGTTACCTGGCAGATTACGCCACTTTTAAGCAATATAAAAATATCGAAGATTATCAGCAAAATGTGCTGTATAAAAACAAGCATCTTAAAACTGTTTTTGAAAACAGTTCTCTCCTTTTTGATAAACCAATCACAATAAGTCAGATCTCTTTTGATAAAAAGCAACCTGTAGAAAATCATATTTTAATGATTGGCGACACGGCCGGACTTATTCATCCTTTGTGTGGCAACGGAATGGCGATGGCGATACACAGCGCTAAAATAGCATCAGAATTGGTATTGGATTATTATAATGGAAAGATCATATCAAGGGAAGTATTAGAAAAAAAATACGCTCAAAACTGGAAAAAACATTTTGGCAAACGCTTGTATATGGGACGGCTTTTGGCAAGAGTTTTAAGAAACAAAACCATCACAAATACCTTGATAGCTATTACGGTAGCATTGCCAAAACTGCTTCCTGCAATAATTAAACAAACCCATGGTAAACCCATACTAATAAATTCATGAGCATAAACACGAAATACAGAACACAGGAAACGGAGATTATGGATGATTTTTTTCTGCAGGGAAAAGAATTACAAGATGCTCTTGACAAAATTGCTCACATTAATCAATTATTAGGAGGCAACAAACTCACGCTTCACGGCATAAAAAAATTATTAAAAAAATCTGATACTTCTAAAACAATCACTATTGCTGATATAGGATGCGGAAATGGCGATATGCTACGAATGATGGCTGATTATGGCAGAAAAAATAATCTTGATTTTAAGCTTATTGGTATCGATGCAAATGCTTTTACGATTAATTATGCCAAATCATTATCTGCTGAATATCCTAATATTGAGTATCTGTGTGTAGATATTTTTAGTGATAATTTCGACTTTATAAAATATGATATCGTTTTGTGTACGCTGACTTTGCACCATTTTTCTAATGAGCAAATATTAAATATAATTACTACCTTTAATAACAATGCCGGAATTGGGATTGTCATTAACGATTTGCATCGCAGTAAATTAGCCTATCGTCTCTTTGCCTTAATTTGTGTTGTTTTTAATTTAAACAGAATGTCACGCGAAGATGGGCTTGTGTCTATACTAAGAGGATTTAAGAAAAAAGAACTGGAGGATTTCTCTAAAAAACTAAATTTAAAAAACTATACCATAAACTGGAAATGGGCTTTTCGTTACCAATGGATAATTGCTAAAACATGAGTGTAAAAATTATAACTGTTGCCAAGCAACTACCCCAATATTCGCGTGCAACTGCAGATATACTTCCGTTTCTGGACGGATGGCTGCACGGACAGGAAGAACGCTTTATAAAAAAAGTAAAAAAGATTTTTGAAGGCGCTGCTGTCGACAAACGTTACTCAATTATGGATCCGGAAGAAGTTTTTACGGCAACCTCTTTTGAAGATAAAAATGATATTTACAGTCGGGAAATGATCATTTTGGGCGAGCAGGTATTAGAAAAAGCACTCAAAAAATCAGGTTGGGATCCTCAAACGCTTGACTATATTATTACGGTAAGCTGTACCGGAATTATGATTCCGTCGTTAGATGCTTATCTTATCAATAAAATGAAGTTAAGACAGGATATCGTTCGGCTTCCTGTGACCGAAATGGGTTGTGCTGCAGGAATATCCGGTATTATATATGCTAAAAATTTCCTGAAAGCAAATCCCGGAAAACGTGCCGCGGTTATAGCGGTAGAATCTCCTACGGCAACATTTCAGCTTGATGATTTTTCGATGCCTAATATTGTGAGTGCCGCCATTTTTGGTGATGGAGCTGCTTGTGCGCTTTTATCCTCTTATGAAGAAGATCGTGGACCTGAAATTCTGGATGAAGAAATGTATCACTTTTATGATGCGGAACATATGATGGGTTTTAAATTAACGAATAGTGGTTTGCAAATGGTTTTGGATATTGAAGTTCCGGATACTATTGCGTCACATTTTGGCGATATTATTCATCCGTTTCTGAAAAAAAACAACCTTGAAATTAAAGATATAGATCATATGATATTTCATCCCGGCGGAAAAAAAATAGTCACAACAGTTGAATCTCTGTTCTCCGGATTAGGTAAAAATATCGATCATACTAAAGAGGTTTTAAAACAATATGGCAATATGTCGAGTGCAACGGTATTATATGTTCTGGAACGTATTATGGATGGAAATCCAGAATCCGGAGAAAGAGGATTAATGTTAAGTTTTGGTCCGGGATTTTCTGCTCAACGTGTTTTGTTGCAATGGTAGTATTTGTGCGTTGATTATTGTTATATAAAATTAGACGCGGATTTTACTGATTCGCTAAACAAAGACGCGGATTAAAACGGATTTAATTCATTTAAAATATTGAAATTTTGTTTACTTTAAATCAAGAAAAAAATCCGTTTTTATCCGCGACTTTACGAAGTAAATCCGTTTTATCCGCGTGCAATCAGACACCAACTCATTAAACAAAACAAATTATGATTTTAAAAAATATTTTAGCAAAATTACCGTACAGCAAGCCTTTTTTGTTTGTAGATGAATTGTTGCAAGTTGATGAAAACAGTGTTACGGGAACTTTTACTTATACCGAAGATCTTGATTTTTACAAAGGTCATTTTAAAGATAATCCGGTAACTCCGGGTGTAATTTTAACCGAAACAATGGCGCAAATTGGTATGGTTTGTCTGGGTATTTATTTATTGGGTGACGCTTTTAATAAAGATACAGTTATTGCTTTTACATCAGCAGATATGCAGTTTTTAAAACCTGTTTATCCTAATGAAAAAGTAACGGTAACTTCTCAGAAATCATTTTTCAGGTTTGGAAAACTGAAGTGTGATGTGATTATGAAAAATGAAGCGGGACAAGAAGTCTGCAAAGGTATTCTTGCCGGTATGATTACTAATAAATTATGAGTAAGAGAGTTGTCATAACAGGTTTGGGTGTAGCGGCTCCTAACGGGGTTGGAATTCCTTCGTTTACTGATGCCATAAAAAACGGATTATCAGGAATCAGGCATGATGCCCAATTACAGGAATTACAGTTTTCCTGCCAGATCGCCGGGCAACCAGAAATTACAGAGGAACTTAAATCCCGATATTTTACAGAACTTGAATTGCGTGGTTTTAATAGTACAGGAATTCTGTACGGTGTTATTGCAGGAATAGAAGCCTGGAAAAATGCGGGACTGTCTATAGAAAATAATCAGGATCCGGATTGGGACAGCGGAACTATCTTTGGATCCGGAACATCAGGAATTGATAAATTTCGCGAAAGCATTTATAAAATCGACGAATTACAAACCCGCAGGTTAGGCAGTACTGTTGTGGCACAAACCATGAATAGCGGCGTAAGTGCTTATCTGGGAGGAAAATTAGGACTTGGTAATCAGGTTACTACAAATTCATCTGCTTGTGCAACAGGAACAGAAGCTATTATGATGGCTTATGACCGCATACAATCCGGACAGGCAAAAAGAATATTGGCAGGAAGTACCAGTGACAGCGGTCCTTATATCTGGGCTGGTTTTGATGCTTTACGGGTTTGCAGTTCTAAATATAATGAAGCTCCCGAAAATGGCTCAAGACCAATGAGTGCAACTGCAGCAGGTTTTGTGCCGGGCAGCGGCGCCGGAGCATTAGTTATAGAAGAATTAGAAAGTGCCCTGGATCGTGGTGCAACAATTTATGCCGAAATATTAGGCGGAAATGTAAACTCAGGCGGACAACGCGGTAACGGAAGCATGACGGCTCCAAACAGTATAGCGGTTCAGCAATGTATTAAAAATGCTATCGCTAATTCAGGGATTTCGGCAAAGGATATCGATGCCATAAACGGACATCTCACGGCAACTACAAAAGACAGTCTGGAAATCGAAAACTGGACGAAAGCATTAGACCGAAGCGGAACTGATTTTCCTTATATAAATTCCTTAAAAAGTATGACCGGACATTGCCTTAGTGCAGCCGGAAGTATCGAAAGTGTAGCAACTGTTTTGCAATTGCAGGAAGGTTTTGTATTTGGTAACATCAATTGCGAGGATATTCATCCGGAAATAACAGAACTTATAGATTCCTCAAAAATTCCTTTGAAAACTATAGAAACCAAGCTGAATATAATTGCGAAGGCAAGCTTTGGCTTTGGTGATGTAAATGCGTGTATAATATTTAAAAAATTTGAAAACTAATATGACTAAAGAAGAACTTATTGCCCAACTAAAAGTGATCATAAAGCCTTATACTACAAATACTGAAGCATATGATAATCTTACAGAAGATACAGATTTCATAAACGACTTAAGCATCAACTCTGCAAATCTGGTTGATATTATTCTGGATATCGAGGAAGCATTTGATGTTGTTATTGATAATACGGATATGGAACGAATGCTTGATGTAAAAACTTCGGTAGAAATTATAGCTACTAAACTTGCAGCAAAATGATAGGCAATGATGTGATCGATATTATACAATCACGTCAGGAAAGCAACTGGCAGCGTAAAGGGTTTATTGAAAAACTCTTTACTCCTGCTGAACAATTGATTATTGCTCAAAACCCTGAGCCGGAAATTATAATCTGGCTGCTCTGGAGCATGAAAGAAGCGGCTTATAAAATTTATAACCGACAAACTAAAATAAGGGAATTTATTCCTCAAAAACTGATTTGTACTATACTATCAAAAACCGATATTTATAGTACAGGTCAGGTTATCTGCGGTGAAAATATTTACCATACAAAAACAACTATTACTCCTGATAGTTTGCATACAATAGCAGTTGCCACTTTAGGCAATCTACATAACGTTATTGAAATTGAAAAAAAAGATATTATCAAAGACAAAAATGGGATTCCGTACCTGTCTGATTCTTCCTTACATACAACAAAAGATGTTTCTATAAGTCATCACGGTCGTTTTGAAAAAGTGGTGATCATTAATGAGATTTAATTATTTCAAGATTAAATCATAAAAACCCCTATGCTCTCAGCATAATTTTTTAAACCTATAAACCTTAATTTTAATTGGAGAAAGAATGCAGTAAAAAATGCATTTCTTCTACATCACTATTATAGGTATACTTTAAAGGTTATTCCTGTTTTGAATTTTCCTTACTTCCTCCCTACTTCCTGTTTAAATAACACGATTTACAAAAAATTGAATTCTTTTAAGATTGTCCTCATTATTTTACATGACATCTAAAACAGATTTCATGACATAAAATATCCGTCCTGTAACATATTTCTGTTTCATCAACCAATCCATCCATAATTTTAACCTAATTAAAACAAAAAATAAAGTTAAAAAAAATATAAAGTGATTCTAAAAACACGTAAAAACACCTGCTTCTGAGCCACTTATATAAACTACTTTAGCATTGTAGAAAAATTCTTTCATGAGGTTTTCTTACAACATATACGCAGATAAAACAATTAACTATAATCATTAACCTAATATTATTAAACTATGGAAGAATTCATTGGAATCGTAAAGCTATTTGCTGGAAATTTTGCCCCAAGAGGCTGGGCTTTTTGTAACGGTCAAATATTGTCTATCGCACAAAACAGTGCCTTATTTGCCATTTTAGGTACTACTTATGGTGGTAACGGGCAAACGACTTTTGCACTGCCTAATCTTCAGGGTTCTACAGCCATTGGATGGGGAAATGGTGGTGGATCAAACTACGTTCTTGGACAAGTTGCCGGTGCACCAAATGTTTCTATTTTAACAAGCAATTTACCAGCACACGTTCACGCAGGACCTGGTAAAATATCTGTAAGTGCATCAAATGCAACAGATTCAACACCTGTAGCTGGTGCGTCGATAGCTATACCGGGATCTGTTGTTTCAAGAGTTTTTACTCCAACATTAGGATATGCAACGGCAACTCCAAGTGTTGATTTAACCACTAATGTTACAACTGGTGCAACGGGTTCGAATATTCCTATTTCTGTAATGCAGCCTTATGTAGCATTAAGTTACATTATTTGTCTGGAAGGTATTTTTCCGTCAAGAAATTAATAGGGATTATTTACAATTAATCTTTTAGGAAGTAAGACCATTTTGGCATTTCGCTAAAATCGTACACTAACTGAATGCCTGAATAATCATTAATACTGTAACGGGATACCAGACAATACGGGTTTGTAATATAAGACTCTGCGGTTTTTAACTCGATGTTGTCAAATATCTTAAGCTCGGTAAAAATGCAAATATCAGGATTGTTGTCAAAGTTTGCCGGCAGGTCATAAAAGTTACTTTCAATTTTCGAATTGGGAATTACACTGCCAAAAAGTTCTTTGTTTATTGTAAATAATCTATCAACAAATACATTGTGAGGATAGGGCTGCATTTGTTTGTGGCCCTTTACCTCTTGTTTGGCGTTTTTAAGCGATGGCTCGTGATCAAAGAAAGTATAAGCGAGATCGATTCTTATTTCCTGCGGAATCAAAATTCCATGAGCCGGTAATTGAGAAACAATATTTCGTGTAATGGCTACTTGTGGTTCACTGGTAAGTGCATAATGCATGGTCTCTGAAATGGCAAGATCTATGGTGAAATTTTCAGGTTTTATATACGTGGTTGCGTCGGTTTCTATTATTTGTAATTGGTATTTATCAAGACCTGTAACTGACAAAAGATGCTGCACAGATTCTATTGATTTTGCATTGATATCTAATAAAATAGCGTTAATTCTATCTTCATCAAATAAAGGAAGTAAAGGCAGAATTAATGTTGCATAAGGCCCACAGCCTGCATATAGGATATTAATGCTTCTTTCAGGAAAATCATCGCTCAGTTTGGTTAAAGCCTTATATATGCCTTTAATAAAAAAAACAGTACGCAGGTAATCATCAACACAATCTGCCGCTCCTGAACTTGATAATGCGATACCGCCTTTAACTAAAGTTTCGTTGGTTTTAGAATGTTGTACTGTAGAAATTTTACTGTAGAAATCTGAAAGTTCCTTCGCGCGTTTTACATGTTCATCAACCGTATTTGACGCAATGATAGATTGCACAATAACCAAAAGTTCTTGTTTATACATGATATCAACTTTAATTATAGATTGGAGTTAGAGATATAAACTAAAATAAATAACAAGAATACAAAATGATAAATCTAATATCAAAACATTATGAAAAAACTTTACTTATTATTAATTTTTCTGTTTTTTGCAACGCAGCATATAACTGCGCAAACAACACTGGAAACATTTGAAAGTGCTCCCGTTTCTGCAGCAACTTTTACAAGCGGACCCAAAACATTTAATCTGACCAGCAGTTATGGTACATTTACTGTATATAATGGTCCTGGTCTTGGTTATGCAACTTCAAACCGATTTATTCAGGTTTCCGATTCTGCCGGGCCAGAAGCTTTAGGGCAATTTGGTACTTTTACTGCAGCAGCAGGAAGTTTTAAGGTAAATAGCCTTTGGATTTATGTTTCAGGAGATGCTAATCAAAATGCGGGAGTTACCAGTAACTCAGCCGCAGGATCTATTACTTTTAGAGGTAAACTGGGTGGTGTTACACAATTTACTGTTATAAAAAATACTACTGGTGCTAATATTGGTTACGCTCTACCAGGTAATGGTTTTATCTCTACTAATTTTGCTACGGATGGTGCATCCGATTATACCAATGTTATTATTGATCAGCTTGAAGTTCAATTAAGTGCGAACTACGATTATTTTGCTATTGATAATTTTACATTTGCAAACGGAGCTGTAGCGCCAACTGTTGTTACAACAGCAGCTACAACTGTTAAATCTGTTTCTGCTGTAATTGGCGGAAATGTAACTGCAGATGGCGGTGATGCCACAATACAAAGAGGTATCGTTTGGGCAACAACACCTAACCCAACTATTTTAAGCAATAAATTTCAAATTGGCACCGGGACGGGATCATTTACAAATACTGTAACTGGACTTACTCCCGGATCACTTATTTATTACAGAGCTTATGCTACAAATAGCGCAGGTACTTCTTACGGTAGTGAATTAACACTTACTACAGGAGCAGCTTTGAGCACTTCGTCTACACCACAAACCAATGTGAGCTGTAATGGAGGATCTAACGGTACAGCAACTGTTAATGCAACTGGTGGTACAACTCCATATACTTATTTATGGTCTAATGGCGCTACAACAGCTACTGTAACCGGACTTGGTGTTGGGCCAATATCAGTAACTATTACTGATAATGAATTAACACAAATTACCAGAAACTATACAATAGTACAGCCTTCAGGGCTTAACGGAACTGCATCTACAACGGCAGTTTCTTGTTTTGGAGGATCTAATGGTACAGCAACAATTACTCCAGCAGGAGGTACTCCCGGATATACTTATTTATGGTCTAACGGAGCAACTACCGGAACAGCAAGCGGACTAAGTGCAGGAACTTATAGCGTAACTATAACTGATGCTAACTCTTGTCCAAGAACTATAAACAATATTATTGTAGGACAACCTGCGGCCACTGTTAACGGAACTCCAAGCGTAACAAATGTTTCTTGTTTTGGAGGAGCTAATGGTACAGCAACTATTGTACCTGCCGGAGGAACACCAGGATATACTTATTTATGGTCTAACGGAGCTACAACGGCTACTACAACAGGATTAATTGCAGGAACTTATAGCGTGACTATAACTGATGCTAATTCTTGTCCTAGAACTATAAACAATATTATTGTAGGACAACCTGCTTCAAGTCTTAACGGAACTGCATCTACAACAGCAGTTTCTTGTTTTGGAGGATCTAATGGTACAGCAACTATTGCACCTACTGGAGGAACACCAGGATATACATATTCATGGGCTCCATCAGGTGGTACTGCAGCAACAGCAACAGGACTTACAGCTGGTACTTATAGCGTAACTATCACAGATGCCAATTCTTGTACAAGAATAATAAATAACATTATTGTTGGACAACCAGCTACTCCTCTTAACGGAACTCCATCTACAACGGCAGTTTCTTGTTTTGCAGGAGCTAATGGTACAGCAACAATTGCACCTACTGGAGGTACTCCGGGATATACTTATTTATGGTCTAACGGGGCGACTACAGCATCAGCAACAGGATTAGTTGCAGGTACTTACAGTGTAACTATTACAGATGCTAACGCTTGTACGAGATTGATAAGCAACATTGTTGTAGGAACGCCAACAGCTATTATTGCTAATGCAACTCAAGTTAATGTAAGTTGTAACGGAGGTTCTAACGCATCTGCAAGTGTTGCGCCAACCGGAGGTGCAGGATCTTATACGTATCTTTGGATAAACGGAGCAACAACTGCATCAATATCTGGTCTTTCAGCAGGAAACTATAGCGTAACTATTACAGATGCTAATACGTGTTCAATCACACAAAATTTCACTATAACACAGCCACCAGTTTTAATTGCATCTCAAGGAACAATTAATAATGTTAGTTGTAACGGAGGAGCTAATGGTACGGCAACTGTTGTCACTACCGGAGGAGCCGGCGGATATACCTATTCCTGGTCACCTTCTGGCGGAACTGCAGCTACGGCTACCGGACTAACAGCAGGTACTTATACCGTAACTGTTACAGATGTTAATTCATGTCAGACATCACAGGCATTTACTATTACACAGCCAACTCTATTGGCCGCAACAACTACTCAAAACAATATATTATGTAATGGAGCTGCAACAGGATCTGCAACTGTTGCAGCAACAGGAGGAACTGGTACCTATACGTATTCATGGTCTCCATCAGGAGGAACTGCAGCTACGGCTACAGGATTAACAGCAGGAACTTATACGGTAACTATTACAGATGCTAACACATGCCAGACAACAGCAACTGTTACTATTACACAACCTGCATCAGCATTAGTTGCATCACCGGTATCACTGACGAATATAGGATGCCGTGGAGAAGCAACGGGATCTGCTACAGTTAATGCAACTGGCGGAACTGGTACCTACACATACTCATGGGCTCCATCTGGAGGAACTGCAGCTACGGCTTCAGGACTTGCTGCCGGAACTTATACGGTAACTGTTACAGATTCTAACTTATGTCAGGCATCTCAATCATTTACTATTACACAGCCAGCAGCAATTCTTTCTGCAACTACAGCCTCAACGGGAGTTAGTTGTTTTGGAGGATCAAATGGTTCTGCAAGCGTTACTGTATCAGGAGGAACACCCGGATATACGTATGCATGGGCACCTTTAGGAGGTACAACATCAACAGTTACAGGCAGACCTGCAGGAAACTATACGTGTACGATTACAGATGCTAATGGATGTACATTAGTAAAAAATATCACGATTAGCACACCTATTCAATTCTCTGCAACAGTTTCAAAAACAGATGTTTCCTGTAATGGAGGTACGAATGGTGTAGCAACAGTAACAGCAACGGGAGCAACATTTCCTTACACTTATTCATGGTCTCCATCAGGAGGTACAGGAGCTACGGCTTCAGGATTAGCAGCCGGAAATTATACGGTTACTGTTCAAGATGCAAATACTTGTACCTATACAGTAAATGTTACTATAAATCAGCCTGCTGCCTTATCAGTAACATCTTCTCAAACCAATGTTCTTTGTAATGGTGGAGCGACAGGAACAGCTTCTGTAGTTGCTACAGGAGGAACACCGGGATATACCTATGTTTGGTCACCTGCCGGAGGTACAGCTGCAACAGCAACTGGGTTAACAGCAGGAAGTTATACTTGTATAGTTACAGATAACAACGGCTGTACTTATATGCAGAACTTTACTATTGTTCACCCTGCAGCCTTAAATGCGACTACTACTTTAATAAACGCAACATGCTCAACAACAGGACAGGCATCTGTAGGTCCGGTTGGAGGAACTTCACCATATACTTATTTATGGTCTAATGGTGAGACAACACAAACCGTAACGGGATTATCTGCCGGAAACATTAGTGTTACCATTACAGATAATAATGGTTGTACGGTTACAAAAAACTTCACAGTAACCACAACGAATACTTTAGTGGCTACTACATCTCAGGTTAATGTTTTATGTAATGGTTCTAATACAGGATCTGCTACAGTAGTTCCTTCAGGAGCAGCAGGACCTTTTACTTATCTATGGGCACCTGTTGGTGGTACTGCAGATACAGCAAGTAATCTTACTGCAGGTAACTATTCAGTAACTATAACAGCTGGCAATGGTTGTTCAATAGTTAAGACCTTTACTATCACAGAACCAGCTGCTTTAGCGGTTACTCCGTCTCAAACTAATTTAGCTTGTAATGGCGGAACAAACGGAACTGCTTCTGTAAACGTAACAGGCGGAACCGGAGCATATACCTATTCATGGTCTCCTTCTGGTGGTACAGCTGCAACTGCAACTGGATTAACTGCAGGAACTTATACCGTAACAATTACTGACGCTAATTCATGTCAGACAGCACAAAGTTTTACCTTAACAGAACCTGATGCTCTTACCGCTACTACTATTGTTACAAGTGTTTCTTGTAATGGAGGAAGTAATGGAAGTGCTTCTGTAAACGTAACAGGCGGAACTGGTGTTTACACCTATTCATGGTCACCTACAGGCGGCAATGCAGCAACTGCAACCGGATTAGCTGCCGGAACTTATACGGTAACTATTACAGATGATAACAGTTGTTCAATAACTGAAACTGTTACTATCACTGAGCCAACAATTCTTGATGCAATAGTGACACAAACTGATGTAACTTGTATTGGATCTGCTGACGGATCTGCAACTGTAAACGCAACTGGCGGAACTGCCGGATATACATATCAATGGCTTCCATCTGGTGGTACTGATGCAACAGCAACAGGATTGATTGAAGGAAATTATACCGTAACCATTACAGATGCTAACGGATGTAGCGTTATAAAATCAGTAAGTATATTAACAATTCCTGATGTAACAGCACCAGTTCCTGATGTCTTGAATTTACCGGTTATTAATAGTGACTGTTCTATTTCATCTTCTCAGATTCCTGTGCCTACAGCGACAGACAACTGTGCTGGAATTATAAATGCTACAACATCTAATCCTTTAAATTATACAGCTGTAGGTAGTTATGTAATTACCTGGACTTATGATGACGGACATGGTAATATTTCAAATCAAAACCAAACGGTTAATGTAAATGCGTCTCCTTTAAACCTGGTAACTTTTAGCAATGCTGAATTTACTTATAATGGAAGTGTTCATGCAGCACAAGTTGCTAATCTTCCTGCAGGAGCTACTGTAGCTTATTCTATTACACCAGCGGGAAGCACTCCAAATGGTGCAATCAATGCAGGAGTTTATACAGTTACAGCAATAGTATCTCCGGCAGTAAGTTCACCTAATTGTTCACCAATTACGTTAACTGCGCAACTTACTATTAAAAAAGCGCCACAATTGATCACTTTTGCAGCAATTGCTCCAAAAACTCTTGGTTTACTTAACAACTTCAGTTTAGAAGCTGTTGCAAATTCAGGATTAGCGATTCGTTATTCTTTTACTTACACTTCTGCCCTTCCTCCTGCTAATGTTACAGCAGCTGGTTTAGTTAGTTTGTTAAGATCAGGAGAATTGCTAATTGTAGCGCATCAGGATGGTAATAATAACTATTTACCAGCAGCAGATGTTTCGCAACTTCTTGTAATCAAAAACAATGATGTTAGTGTAACTGAGATTAAAATTGGAAATAAATCGTATCCAAATCCAGCCAAGGAAATTAGATATGTAATGCAATGTGGTGAGAACAATGTAAATATTGCGATCACAAATCAAACGAATGCTATTATTACTCCATCGGCTAATTTTACGATTACTCCTCCTAAACCTGGAATTTATACACAAAATGTAGGTGTTACTTCTCAGGACGGAAGCACAACGGCAAATTATGCTATAATTGTAGAAAAGCCTTTTGGATTCTATGATATTGTAGTTCAAAAATTCAACAATGTATTGCTTGTAAATAACAATCCTCAAACAAATGGCGGTTACGAATTTGTAGCATACCAATGGTTTAAAAATGGTGTATTGGTAGGAACAGGACAATATTATTCAGCGGGAGAAGATATGGCTAACACCTTAGATACTTCTGCAGACTTTAGTGTTAAAATGACTACTAAAGATGGAAAAGTTTTAAGCACTTGCAGTACTAAAATTTCGATTCAAAAACCAGTATCTGCTAAGTTATATCCTAATCCTATTCAAACAGGAAAAGTGATTACTGTTGAAGCTGACTTCCCTGAAGAAGAATTAGAAAATATGCAAATTAGCTTATATTCTGTTTCTGGTCAATTGGTAAAAACATTGAAATCTTCTACGGTAAAAACTGAAATTCAGTTACCTGATGCTGAGAGCAATATGTATATTGTAGTTCTGGAAACTGCAAATATCAAGAAAACTCTAAAAGTAATAGTAAATAAATAAAATCTGTCAGTGCTGTTTTCGGACAGCACTGACTTAAAAAAAAATCAAGATGAAAAAATATATACGAAACTATATAGCATCACTATCAATGCTTACTCTACTTTTAGGATTTTGCCTAAATAGTTACGCTCAGGATAAAAAGCAGGAAATCTCAATTTCTGTTGCCGGACCTTCTTCATTTCTTAACTATAATACGCCTGGAAATATTTTACCGGGAAACGGGATAAGTGCAGGAATTCGTTATTCATATTATTTAAATGAAGGATTAAGTATTGGGATTGGTGTAGAATATCAAACCTATAATTCTGATGTAAAATTTGGATCTCTTAGCGGACAATATAATACTGTTGATGCCGAGGATGAAGCTTTTCAATTTAGATACAGAGGAACAAATTTAAGAGAAGAGCAAAAATTAGGATACGTAAATATCCCTATTGGTATTCAGTTTGAAACTCCGGGAACATCACAATTATATCTTGCTGCCGGAGCTAAAATAGGATTTGCCACAAGCGGAAGTTACGAATCAAAAATGGACAATCTGACTACAAGCGGTTATTATCCGCAATATAATGTAGAGTTATTTTCTCCTGCATTTGCCGGTTTTGCAAGCACTAATAATGTAAAGACAAGCAAACAGGATATTGATACAGATGTATCTTATTCAGCAACTTTTGAAACTGGTTTAAAACAAAAGATTGGAGACAGAAGTGCTATTTATATTGGAGTTTATTTAGATTATGGTTTAAATAATATCTATGACAAAAGCAATAACAAACCTCTGGTTGAATATACTCCGGAATTACCTGTTGTGCTAAAAAATAATAGCGTACTTGACTCTCCGTTCGCAAATGATATCAGATTGGTGTCTTACGGACTTAAATTAAGATTCGCTTTACGTTAAATTAGAATAATTTTATTCCGTAAGGATGAATTAACTAAGCCGATTTCTTGGGGGAAATCGGCTTTTTTATTTGTATAAAAATGCTAATTTTTTAATGGATTTATTATACGTCTAAATTCTATGTCATTCTTCTATAAATATGACATCCCGCTGGGATTTAAAATTCTCTGGAAGTCATATTATCAAAGCTCCAGCGGAGCATAATATTTATAGCCAATGAAATACGTGCGTTAATCAAAGCTCCAGCGGAGCGTAATATCTATAGCAAATATTTACAGCCAATTAAATACGTGCGTTATCAAAGCTCCAGCGGAGCGCAATATCTATAGCAAATATCAATAGCAAATATTTATAGCCAATGAAATACGTGTGTTAATCAAAGCTCCAGCGGAGCGAAATATCTATAGCAAATATTTATAGCAAATGAAATACGTGCGTTATCAAAGCTCCAGCGGAGCGACATCTTTACAAATAGCCATAAAAAAAAGCTGCAAGGTTTTCTTGCAGCTTTTCAAATTAACAATTTTTAAAAAAATTAATAACAACAGAATACTATTTATTTCATTGAAACAATGATAAATTCACTTCTTCTGTTTAATTGATGTTCTTCTTCTGTACAAGTTACATTATCAGAACAATTATTTTTCAATTGGCTTTCGCCATATCCTTTTCCGGATATTCTATTAGCCGAAATTCCTTTTTTTACCAACCAGTCAATTGTTGCTTTTGCTCTTTTGTTAGAAAGAACCATATTGTATTTTTCAGTCTGTCTACTGTCGGTATGCGAACGAACATCTATTTTTATATCCGGATTTTGATTCATTACGGCTAACACTTTTTCTAATTCAAAAGCTGCTTTTTCTGTAATAAACGACTTGTCTAAATCAAAATAAATAATCGGAATATTTAAAGTTTTAGCTAAATCAGTTCCAACACCAATTTGTTCGATTTGCTTATCCAGTTTTACATTTAATTCTGCTTTATCATTTGATGGCTGAATTGTAATTGTATTTTCATTGGTTTCATAATCTTTC
Organism: Flavobacterium sp. Leaf82; assembly: GCF_001422725.1. Taxonomy (GTDB): domain Bacteria; phylum Bacteroidota; class Bacteroidia; order Flavobacteriales; family Flavobacteriaceae; genus Flavobacterium. The sequence goes on from NZ_LMMA01000008.1 coordinate 89,788, forward strand.
TTTGCAGCTCTTACTGAATATGTTTTGTTGCATTTAACATCAAAATTATAAGTTCCGTCAGTAGCTGAAACTGTTTCTGAAATTTGCTGAAATTTATCGTCAAACAAAATAACTTTTGCATCGCTTAAAGGTTCGTTTGTTTTAGAATCTAATACGGTTCCTGATAATTTTTTTTCACAATCCAGTCTTCTTGTTTCTGTGAATTTATAAATATCATCATTCCCTATTCCTCCTTCTTTATTCGATGAAAAGAAACCTTTTCGTGTATTACTGTCAATTATAAAAGCAAAATCATCAAACTTACTATTTACCGGTTCTCCAATATTCTGAACTTGATCAAAAGTAGCATCTTCTTTGATTTTTGCCACAAATACATCCAAACCTCCTAATCCCGGACGACCGTCACTGGCGAAGTAAAGTTCATTATCTGCTGCTATAAAAGGAAAAGTTTCTCTTCCTTCGGTATTAATTCCTGCACCAAGATTTTCAGGTTTGCCAAAGGTTCCGTCTGCATTTATAGTAACACTAAACAAATCAGATTGTCCTAAACTTCCCGGCATGTCAGAGGCAAAATACAACTTCTTTTCATCTGTGCTTAAAGCGGGATGCGCTATACTGTATTCATCACTGTTAAAAGGTAAGGCAGTAACATTTGTCCATTTATCGTTTACAAGATCTGCTTTGTACAACTTTAATAACGTAATTCTCTTGTTGTCTTTTCCTTTTTTTCCACGAAGAAAATTGTTTCTTGTAAAGTACATTGTCTTTCCGTCTTTGGTAAAAACTGGAGTAGATTCATTGAATTTAGAATTTATCTTTTTCTCAAATCGAATTGGATTTTCTAAACTTCCGTCAGCTTTTAATTCTGCAGCAAACAAATTCGTAAAAGATTTGTTTGTCCATTTGAATGTTTTTTTGACAACAATTCCGGTATCTCTTGCAGAAGCAAAAACAAGTTTATTATTAAAAACCGTACTTCCGTAATCAGATTGTTTCGAATTAATTCCTGCATCTGTTATTTCGAATCTGCCAGAATTTGATTTAATCTGCTCCAGGTAGTTTTTATTATTTTCAAATAAAACTCCCCTTGCATCTGTTTTAACTTTCGAATTAAAAATCTCAAGCATCTTATCAGATTTGGCATAATCCCCAACAGATTTAAGCGCTTGTGAATATCTGTAATAATACTCCGGTTCCTGCTGATCGTTGAACGCAAATAAAGCATCATACCACTTTACAGCTTTTGTTAACTCGGCATTAAAATAATAAGCGTTTCCTAATCTCTGAAACATTTTCTCGTCTTTATACCCGCTTTCGGCTACTTTTTCATAAATAGAAATAGCGTCTACATAAGCATATTGATTGTACTCTTTCTCTGCTTTATTTAATACTGTTTTCTGCGCCATTCCGTTAAAAAAAACAGAAGACAAAAAAGCGGTATAAATTAAATTTTTAACTTTCATAATTAGAAAAATCTTGGTGAAGTTATTCGGCCATATTTATTTAAGAATTCAAAACGCAAAAATATCTCGTGCGATCCTGAATTATAATTTACCAGTTTGGTTGTTTCGCGATCATAAGCATACCCTATATATAAACTATCTGTTATCTGAAACCCTGCTAATGCACTCACAGAAGCGCTCCATCTATAAGCAACACCAATTACGAATTTGTCGTTGAACATAAAATTCGCAGATGCATCTACTTGTAATGGCGAACCTTCGACCATTTTTGTTAACAAAGCCGGTTTGAATTTTATGGTTTCATAACGATCCAGATCAAACACATAACCTGCTATAAAATAATAGTTAATACGGTCTTTGTATATGGCAATATCATTGTCGTCGTAACGATTGGTCTGAATAAAATTTGGAACAGATAAACCTACATAAGCCTTATCAGTATGCCAGTAAACTCCGGCTCCAACATTGGGTGTAAATTTATTTTCGAAATCCTGAAACTGGGGATCTCCCTGATTCTCCGGTCTTAATTTAGTTGGATCAAGTTTAAATATATTAGCTGATCCTTTTATACCAAAGGAAAGTTTGGCTGTTGCCGATGTTGGAATCGAATACGAAAAATCAGCTGATAAATTGTTCTCGTTCGTGGGACCAATTTTATCATTTACTAACGAAACCCCAAGTCCTACATTATTACCAACTGGTGTATTTACAGAAAAACTACTTGTTTCCGGTGCTCCGTCTAACCCAACCCATTGTGTACGATACAATCCAAAAACACTCATAACGCCTCTTGAACCGGCATAAGCAGGATTTATATTTATGGTATTATACATGTATTGTGTAAACTGCGCATCTTGCTGGGCAAAACCTGCAACGGAACAAAACAATAAAACTAAAACTAATTTTCTCATTTCTTTTATTTTTAAATAATGGCTTAGCCGTAACTAAGCCATTTTAATTTGTATAGTGTTACTTAGTAAGGTATAAATACCCCGCTTCCTGGTGCGGATTAGACTGCATATCTTTATACTTAATGATATAGTAGTAAGTTCCTTCAGGTAATCCGTCTGAGTCTTTGATAGTAACACGACCTTCTGATATACCTCTAAAAGCAATGTCATTATTATTATAATGATCTCTTTCGAACACTAAAACTCCCCAACGGTTGTAGATCTGTACGGTATTATCCGGGTAGCATTCTAAACCTTGAACATAGAATCTTTCGTTTTTGTCATCTCCATTTGAAGAAACAGCATTAAAGATTTTGATCACACAACCACTTAATGTTATAACAGTTGGTTTTTCTCCGTCGATATCACTAGAATCTGATTTGTCCATAACAATAATTCCGCTTTTCGTAATTCCTGATGCAGTTGCCTGATTGCTTATGCTGCTAGAATTTACATCTGCCTGCGTTAAAGTATAAGTTCCTGTTATTGAAGAATTATCACTTTGACCAACTCCTAAATTAATTGGACCTCCGCTCATTACTATTCCAGGTAAAGGATCAGAAACCAATATGTTTTCAAGATCTGTATTTCCTGTGTTTGTAATCGTGAAATTATAAGTTAAGGTCTCTCCTGCTTCAGCATATCCGTTACTGTTAGTATCATTTAATACAACAGTTTTTACAATTGCAATTGCCGGAACTTCAACAAAAATCTTAACTGTTGCCGTACTGCAATTAGATGAATTTGCTACTTCGCATATTTGATATGTCAGTGTATAATTTCCACCTTTTGTACCCGGAGCTACATCAAGCGTACCATCTGCATTGATAGTAATACCTGTTGGTAAATTCAGACCTTTTAAAATAACATCTGAAGGTTTAACAGGAACACTGTTTAATTTATCATTAGCAAGAACATTGATTACTTCTAATGAACCGTTAAGTCCGTCAGCAAGAGTTACATCATCGTCATTACCAGCCTGAATACCAAAAGTTGGCATTGCATTACAACCCGTTATTGCTGATGGATAATTAACCACAACTGATTGTGTAGGGTTTAATGTAAACTGCATTGTAACGGCAGGTCTTGTTAATTCAAAACCATCATTTCCTTGCGTCCATTGTCCGTTTACTAATACCCATCCTGGCCAGTCTGTTGGGTTATTATTAGCATCAACAGTTGCTCCCGGCCATAATACGCTACCGCTTAATGCCATATTACTTTGTGTTGCTACAATGTTGTTAGCACTATCCAACCAATTGATTGTTAATAAATCTGTTGGCGTAAAATTATCTGCTGTTACAGTGTAAGACACATATGGCGTATTATTAGAACAATAACTATTTGCTGTTACCGTCATAGTTGGCGAAACAACCTTAACCGTAACTGTAGCAGGACTACAATTAGAAGGATTCGCTTTTTCGCAAATTTCGTATGTCAATGTATAATTTCCAGCTGGTGCATTTGGAGCTAACTCCACTGTACCGTCAGGTTTTAAAGTTAAAATTCCTGTTGGATCCGGAGATGGAATATGTAAATCAACATCTAAAGGATTTAAAGGACTATTATTTAAAGTATCATTATTGAAAATATTTGTAACCGTTACCGTTTTATTGATTCCCACAACTGAGTTTATAGGATCAGAAACTGCAACCAGAACCGTTTTATCAACTACAATAGTAATTACTGCAGGACTCGCATCGATTGCTCCGTCATTGTCAGTCGCTGTAAAAGTAAAAGTATCATTACCTGAAAACGCTCCACTTGGATCATAAGTAAGCATACTTACTTCTAGTGGCGTTAATACTTGATTTACCAATACCGCTGTTCCTGATAAAGCTAAAACTCCATGAGCTGGTAAGCTTAAAACAGTATAACTTACAACAGTTCCGTCAGTATCTGTAGCTATTAAAGCATTGATAGGCGTTGCTCCTGCTCTTGAAGGAATACTTGCATTAGTATCATCCTGAGCAACTGGTGCATTGTTCCCAACCGGAATTGTGATTGTTGCACTTGGTAAAGCTACAGCACCAAGATCATCTGTCGCTGTAAAAGTAAAAGTATCATTACCTGTAAATGTTCCGCTTGGTGCATATGTAAGTGATGCAGCTTCGGCTGGTGTTAAAATCTGATTTACGGTTACCGGAACTCCAGCTAATGCTAAAACTCCGTTTGTTGGTAAACTTAAAACCGTATAACTAGCAATTGTTCCATCAATATCTGTTGCTGTTAAAGCATTGATTGTCGTTGCACCAGCTGTTGAAGAAATGATAGGATTTGTATCATTATTAGCAATTGGCGCATCATTAACCGAAGTTACTGTAATAACTTGGTTTGCTGTAGCAGTTCCACCTTTTCCATCACTAATTACATAAGGGAAACTAATTGCCGTAGCCGAATTAAAGTTCGCATCAGGAGTGAAAGTAATAACACCTGTAGCTGAGATATTTACTGTTCCGTTTGGTACTGTAATTGTTTGTGCAGAACCTGTTAAAGTTGTTCCGTTGATTGAAGTAATTGTCAATGTATCTCCGTCAACATCTGAATCTAAAGCAAGTGGATTTAGAGTTAAACTTCCGTCTTCTGCAACTGTATAAACATCATCAACTGCAACCGGATTATCATTAACCGAAGTTACCGTAATAAGCTGATTCGCTGTAGCAGTTCCGCCTTTTCCATCACTGATTACATAAGGGAAACTAATTGCCGTAGCTGAATTAAAGTTCGCATCAGGAGTAAAAGTAATCACGCCCGTTGCCGAGATATTCACTGTTCCGTTTGGTACAGTTATACTTTGAGCTGAACCTGTTAAAGTGGTTCCGTTGATTGAAGTAATTGTCAATGTATCTCCGTCAACATCTGAATCCAGATTTAAAGGATTTAATGTTAAACTTCCGTCTTCTGCAACTGTATAAGTATCATCAACTGCAACCGGATTATCGTTAACCGAAGTTACCGTGATAAGTTGGTTTGCTGTAGCAGTTCCGCCATGTCCATCGCTGATTACATAAGGGAAACTAATTGCCGTAGCTGAATTGAAGTTCGCATCCGGAGTAAAAGTAATAACACCCGTTGCCGAGATATTCACTGTTCCGTTTGGTACTGTAATTGTTTGTGCAGAACCTGTTAAAGTTGTTCCGTTGATTGAAGTAATTGTCAAAGTATCTCCGTCAACATCTGAGTCTAAAGCAAGTGGATTTAAAGTTAAACTTCCGTCTTCTGCAACTGTATAAACATCATCAACTGCAACTGGATTATCATTTACAGAAGTTACCGTAATAAGCTGGTTTGCTGAAGCAGTTCCACCTTTTCCATCACTAATTACATAAGGGAAACTAATTGCTGTCGCCGAGTTAAAGTTCGCATCAGGAGTAAAAGTAATCACGCCTGTTGCCGAGATATTTACTGTTCCGTTTGGTACAGTTATAGTTTGAACTCCACCTGTTAAAGTCGTTCCGTTGATAGAAGTTATTGTCAATGTATCTCCATCAACATCTGAATCTAAAGCAAGTGGATTTAAAGTAACTGTGTTATCTTCTGCAACTGTGTAAACATCATCAACTGCAACCGGATTATCATTTACAGAAGTTACCGTNACCTGTTAAAGTTGTTCCGTTGATTGAAGTAATTGTCAAAGTATCTCCGTCAACATCTGAATCTAAAGCAAGTGGATTTAAAGTAACTGTGTTATCTTCTGCAACTGTGTAAACATCATCAACTGCAACCGGATTATCATTTACAGAAGTTACCGTAATAAGTTGGTTTGCCGTAGCAGTTCCACCTTTTCCATCACTAATTACATAAGGGAAACTAATTGCCGTAGCAGAATTAAAATTCGCATCAGGAGTAAAAGTAATTACGCCAGTAGCAGAAATAGTTACTGTTCCGTTTGGTACTGTAATAGTTTGTGCTAAACCTGTTAAAGTTGTTCCGTTGATTGAAGTAATTGTTAAAGTATCTCCGTCAACATCTGAATCTAAAGCAAGTGGATTTAGAGTTACTGAGTTATCTTCTGCAACTGTATAAGTATCATCAACTGCAACCGGATTATCATTTACAGAAGTTACCGTGATAAGTTGGTTTGCTGTAGCAGTTCCACCTTTTCCATCACTAATTACATAAGGGAAACTAATTGCCGTAGTAGAATTAAAGTTAGCATCAGGAGTGAAAGTAATCACGCCAGCAGCAGATATATTTACTGTTCCGTTTGGTACAGTTATAATTTGAACTCCACCAGTTAAAGTTGTTCCATTGATTGAAGTTATTGTTAAAGTATCTCCGTCAACATCTGAGTCTAAAGCAAATGGATTTAGAGTTACTGAGTTATCTTCTGCAACTGTATAAATATCATCAACTGCAACAGGATTATCATTAACCGAAGTTACCGTGATAAGTTGGTTTGCTGTAGCAGTTCCACCTTTTCCATCACTAATTACATAAGGGAAACTAATTGCAGTAGCCGAGTTAAAGTTCGCATCAGGAGTAAAAGTAATTACACCCGTTGCCGAGATATTTACTGTTCCGTTTGGTACTGTAATTGTTTGTGCAGAACCTGTTAAAGTTGTTCCGTTGATTGAAGTTATTGTCAATGTATCTCCGTCAACATCTGAATCTAAAGCAAGTGGATTTAAAGTAACTGTGTTATCTTCTGCAACTGTGTAAACATCATCAACTGCAACCGGATTATCATTTACAGAATGAATCTAAAGCAAGTGGATTTAAAGTAACTGTGTTATCTTCTGCAACTGTGTAAACATCATCAACTGCAACCGGATTATCATTTACAGAAGTTACCGTGATAAGTTGGTTTGCTGTAGCAGTTCCGCCGTTTCCATCACTAATTACATATGGGAAACTAATTGCCGTAGCCGAGTTAAAGTTTGCATCAGGAGTAAAAGTAATTACGCCCGTTGCCGAGATATTTACTGTTCCGTTTGGTACTGTAATGGTTTGTGCTAAACCTGTTAAAGTTGTTCCGTTGATTGACGTAATTGTCAATGTATCTCCGTCAACATCTGAATCTAAAGCAAGTGGATTTAGAGTTAAACTTCCGTCTTCTGCAACTGTGTAAACATCATCAACTGCAACCGGATTATCATTAACCGAAGTTACNATCTGAATCTAAAGCAAGTGGATTTAGAGTTAAACTTCCGTCTTCTGCAACTGTGTAAACATCATCAACTGCAACCGGATTATCATTAACCGAAGTTACCGTGATAAGCTGGTTTGCTGTAGCAGTTCCACCTTTTCCATCACTAATTACATAAGGGAAACTAATTGCTGTAGCCGAGTTAAAGTTAGCATCAGGAGTAAAAGTAATTACACCCGTTGCTGAGATATTTACCGTTCCGTTTGGTACTGTAATTGTTTGTGCCAAACCTGTTAAAGTTGTTCCGTTGATAGAAGTAATTGTTAAAGTATCTCCGTCAAMATCTGAATCTAAAGCAAGTGGATTTAGAGTTAAACTTCCGTCTTCTGCAACTGTGTAAACATCATCAACTGCAACCGGATTATCGTTTACAGAAGTTACCGTGATAAGTTGGTTTGCCGTAGCAGTTCCACCTTTTCCATCACTAATTACATAAGGGAAACTAATTGCTGTAGCCGAGTTAAAGTTAGCATCAGGAGTAAAAGTAATTACACCCGTTGCTGAGATATTTACCGTTCCGTTATGATATTTGTATTAGTNGTAGCAGTTCCACCTTTTCCATCACTAATTACATAAGGGAAACTAATTGCTGTAGCCGAGTTAAAGTTAGCATCAGGAGTAAAAGTAATTACACCCGTTGCTGAGATATTTACCGTTCCGTTTGGTACTGTAATTGTTTGTGCCAAACCTGTTAAAGTTGTTCCGTTGATAGAAGTAATTGTTAAAGTATCTCCGTCAA
>NZ_LMMA01000009.1 GCF_001422725.1 Flavobacterium sp. Leaf82
AAAATAATTCAATAAAAAATTAAAAATATGATAATTATGTAAAATCATTTTATAATCATATAACAATTTTTTGAATCAATGAAATATACTAATATTAAAAAGTATTGCTTGAGGAAAGCGAAGTCTTATAAACAGTTGTTTTTGTAACAAAAATCAATTTCAGGCTACTTATCGTTTATTGAAAAGTGTTTTGTACTTTTAAATCCAAAAATTGTAAATCGAAATGGCAAATCCATTAATTAAAATAACCAATATCAAACGAGATTTCGTATTGGGTAACGAAATTGTTTATGTTTTAAAAGGTATAGATTTAGAAATCAACAAAGGAGAATATGTAGCTTTAATGGGACCGTCAGGATCTGGAAAATCGACTTTAATGAACCTGTTAGGTTGTTTAGATACGCCAACTTCCGGAAATTATGTATTAAACGGAAAAGATGTAAGCCAGATGAAAGATGATGAATTGGCGGGAATTCGAAATAAGGAAATTGGATTTGTGTTTCAGACCTTTAATCTTTTACCCAGAACTACCGCTCTGGATAATGTTGCATTACCTATGATTTATGCAGGACATTCAAAATCTGAACGTAATGAGCGTGCAATAGAAGTTCTGAATCAGGTAAATCTTGCTGACAGAATGGATCATCAGCCTAATCAGCTTTCAGGAGGACAACGTCAGCGCGTTGCCATTGCCCGAGCTTTGGTTAATAAACCTTCGATTATTTTGGCAGATGAACCTACCGGAAATTTAGACAGTAAAACTTCTGTAGAGATCATGAAGCTTTTTGGTGATATTCACGCACAAGGAAATACTGTAATTTTAGTAACCCACGAAGAAGACATCGCTGCTTATGCACATCGTGTCATTCGATTACGAGATGGCGTGATAGAAAGTGATACAACAAAGTAATTTTAGAATCGTTTAAAAATTTTAGATTTCTGATTTTAGATTTTAGATTCTTTTCTAAATCTATTTTTTAAGTTTTAATTTTTTTTCAATCTAAAATCATAAATCTACAATCTAAAATAAAAAATGAAAGTATATACAAAAACCGGAGATAAAGGAACAACAGCTCTTTTTGGCGGTACTCGTGTTCCCAAAGATCATATAAGGATTGACAGTTACGGAACTGTTGACGAATTGAACTCTTACATAGGACTCATTCGTGATCAGGAAATGGATTCGCATTATAAAACGATATTAATAGAAATCCAGGATCGTCTTTTTACTGTTGGAGCCATTTTAGCAACTCCGGCAGAAAAAGAAGTTTTAAAGAACGGTGAACTACGATTGAAGAATCTCGGAATTATTGATTCTGATATTGAATTACTCGAAAACGAAATTGATAAAATGGAGGAAAGTCTTCCGCAAATGACGCATTTTGTATTACCGGGAGGACATCCAACTGTGTCACATTGTCATATTGCACGTTGTGTTTGCCGTCGTGCAGAGCGTTTGGCAGTACATTTAAGCCATAATGAACACGTTCCTGAAATCGCAATCAAGTACTTAAACCGACTTTCTGACTACCTTTTTGTCTTGGCACGGAAGTTGTCGTCAGACTTAAAAGCGGATGAAGTGAAATGGATTCCGAGGAAATAAACAGTTTACAGTTGCAGTCACAGTTTTGCACTGAAAATTGAATATTTCGAAAAGAAGTAAAACAGTCGCAGTTTTTCAGTCTTGGGACTACAAACTGCAACAAAAACTGAATACGAAAAAACACAGCAATTAGTAGCAAATTTCAATTTTACCACTGAAAAATGACACTGAAAACTGAATATAAATAGAGACGTTCTTAAATTTTATTAAAATAAATCAAATTTTACTTGTCTTTTTCAGTAAAAAATTTATTTTTGCACAAACTAAACAAGATAACAGATGTATTGGACATTAGAATTAGCATCTTATTTAAGTGATGCGCCATGGCCTGCTAACAAAGACGAACTTATAGACTACGCTATTAGAGCTGGTGCTCCATTAGAAGTAGTAGAAAACCTTCAGTCAATTGAAGACGAAGGAGAGATATATGAATCAATGGAAGAAATTTGGCCAGATTATCCAACAGACGAAGATTATCTTTGGAATGAGGATGAATATTAAAAAATAAACCAAAGAAAAAAGTCTCATCACCGAGGCTTTTTTTTTGGTTCAAATACACATTTACACAAAATAGAAATACAATAAATCATGAGTTTCATAAACAGTATTATAAAAGTCTTTGTAGGTGATAAATCACAAAAAGATGTCAAAGCTTTACAGCCCTATTTAACTAAAATTAAAACATTCGAAACCAGCTTAATGGATTTGTCTCATGACGAATTGAGAGCTAGAACCGTTTTTTTTAAACAAAAAATAAAAGAAGCCAGAGCTGATAAAGATGCTAAAATTGCTTCGCTTAAAGCAGAAGTAGAAAACATCGAAGACATCGACAAAAGAGAAGATCTTTATGATGCTATCGATTCTCTTGAAAAAGAAGCATACGAAATCTCAGAGAAAACTCTATTAGAGATTCTTCCTGAAGCATTTTCTGTTGTTAAAGAAACTGCACGCCGTTTTAAAGATAACTCATTTATTGAAGTTACTGCAACTGCAAAAGACCGCGAACTTTCTGCAACTAAATCATATATCGCTATTGAAGGTGATAAAGCAACATGGGCTAACAAATGGAACGCTGCCGGTAAAGAAATTACCTGGGACATGATTCATTACGATGTTCAGTTAATTGGTGGTATGGTTTTGCACGAAGGTAAAGTTGCCGAAATGCAAACAGGTGAAGGTAAAACTTTAGTGGCTACACTTCCGCTTTACTTAAATGCTTTGACAGGAAACGGAGTTCACTTGGTAACGGTGAATGATTACTTAGCAAAACGTGATAGTACATGGAAAGCGCCTTTATTTGAATTTCACGGTTTAACTGTTGATTGTATCGATAATCACCAGCCAAGTACTGAACAAAGAAAAAAAGCATACGACGCTGATATCACTTACGGAACCAACAATGAATTTGGTTTTGACTACTTAAGAGATAATATGGCACATTCGCCAGCAGATTTAGTACAAAGAAAACACAATTATGCTATTGTCGATGAGGTCGATTCTGTATTAATTGATGATGCAAGAACACCACTTATTATTTCAGGACCGGTTCCTCAGGGAGATCGTCATGAATTTAATGAGTTGAAACCAAAAATCGAAAACTTAGTATCTCAACAACGTCAGTTAGCGAATGGTTTCTTAGCAGAAGCTAAAAAACTAATCAAAGAAGGAAACACTAAAGAAGGTGGTTTCTTATTATTGAGAGCTTACAGAAGTTTACCTAGAAATAAAGCATTAATTAAATTTTTGAGTGAAGAAGGAGTTAAACAATTGCTTCAAAAAACCGAAAATCAATACATGCAGGATAACAATCGCGAAATGCATAAAGTTGATGAAGCTTTGTATTTTGTAATTGAAGAAAAAAACAATCAGGTTGAGTTGACTGATAACGGTATTCAATACCTTTCAGGAGATACAGATCCGGACTTTTTTGTACTTCCGGATATTGGAACTGAAATTGCGGCGATCGAAAAACAAAAACTGGATAAAGACGGTGAAGCAGAAGCTAAAGAAAGATTATTCCAGGATTTTGGAGTAAAAAGCGAGCGTATCCACACTCTTACTCAACTTTTAAAAGCATATGCTCTTTTTGAAAAAGATGTAGAATATGTAATCATGGACAATAAGATTATGATTGTCGATGAGCAAACAGGTCGTATCATGGATGGTCGTCGTTATTCTGACGGTTTACACCAGGCGATCGAAGCTAAAGAAAATGTAAAAATCGAAGCTGCTACACAAACTTTTGCAACTGTTACATTACAGAATTATTTTAGAATGTACAGCAAATTAGGTGGTATGACAGGTACAGCGGTTACAGAAGCTGGAGAGTTATGGCAGATTTATAAATTAGACGTAGTTGAAATTCCAACGAACCGTGCTATTTCAAGACAAGACAAAGAAGATTATATCTATAAAACTACACGTGAGAAATTCAACGCTGTAATTGAAGATGTTACTGAATTATCAAATGCAGGAAGACCAGTTTTAATTGGAACTACGTCTGTAGAGATTTCAGAATTATTAAGCCGAATGTTGAAAATGAGAGGCGTTACACATAACGTTTTGAATGCTAAAATGCACAAACAAGAGGCACAAATTGTTGAAGAAGCAGGAAAAGCCGGAGTTGTAACTATTGCAACAAATATGGCTGGTCGTGGTACCGATATTAAATTATCTCCAGAAGTAAAAGCTGCCGGAGGTTTAGCAATCGTTGGTACAGAGCGTCATGATTCCCGTCGTGTAGACAGACAGTTACGTGGTCGTGCAGGACGTCAGGGAGATCCGGGAAGTTCTCAATTCTATGTTTCTCTTGAAGATAACTTAATGCGTTTATTTGGTTCTGAAAGAGTTGCAAAAGTGATGGACAGAATGGGACTTCAGGAAGGTGAAGTTATCCAGCATTCTATGATGACTAAATCTATCGAGCGTGCTCAGAAAAAAGTAGAAGAAAACAACTTTGGTGTTCGTAAACGTTTATTAGAATATGATGACGTTATGAACTCTCAACGTGAGGTAGTATACAAACGTCGTCGTCACGCATTATTTGGTGAGCGTTTGAAACTGGATATCGCTAATATGTTATATGACACTTGCGAATTGATCGTAAGCCAAAATAAACAAGTTAATGATTTCAAAAATTTCGAATTTGATTTGATCCGTTATTTTTCTATCACTTCTCCAATTTCTGAAGCTGATTTTGGAAAACTATCTGATATCGAAATTACAGGAAAAATATACAAAGAAACACTTGCTTTCTATACAGAAAAAACGGAACGCAGCGCAAGAGAAGCTTTCCCAATTGTTAAAGGTGTTTACGAAGAGCCAAACAATCATTTTGAGCGTATCGTAGTTCCATTTACTGACGGAATCAAAACTTTGAATGTTGTTACAGATCTGAAAAAAGCGTACGAAAGCGAAGGTGCACAGTTAATCGCTGACTTCGAGAAAAACATCACTCTTTCTATCGTTGATGAGGCATGGAAAAAACATTTACGTAAAATGGACGAGTTGAAACAATCTGTTCAATTAGCCGTTCACGAACAAAAAGATCCATTACTTATCTACAAATTAGAAGCTTTTAATTTGTTTAGAGGAATGTTAGACAACGTTAATAAAGAAGTTATTTCATTCTTGTTTAAAGGTGATTTACCGGCTCAAAACGTTCCTGAAATTCACGAAGCAAAAGAAGTACGTCAAAAAGAGAACTTCAAATTAAGCAAAGACGAAATTGTAAACAGTGAAGACATTAACCGCGAAGCTGGAGAAACACAACAACGTCAGGTTACAGAAACCATTGTGAGAGATAATCCAAAAATCAATCGTAATGACAACGTAACAATTCAGGAAGTTGCAACTGGTAAAACAGAAACAATGAAATTCAAAAAAGCTGAAACTCTTTTAGCTTCAGGAGCCTGGATTATTGTAAAAGAATAATTTTTAGTATTCGGTTAAGTATTCAGTCGCAGTTTACACTAATACTGAAATATTTAATACTATATATCAAACCAAACCCGACAGATCTAAAGATTTGTCGGGTTTTCTTTTTTAAATGGTTTATAGTTAAATCTCCATTTTATGTTTGAATAATAAAAACTGTGACTGAAAACTGTGACTAAAAACTAAGTACTGATACTAAAAAACTTTTATGTTAAATGATAAAAATCATAACGAATAAAAGGAATAAAATGTATTTTTGCATTCAAAATAACGAAATCAACTCTTGAAGAAGTTTTATATCATATTACTTTCCTGTATGTTATTAGTGCCATCATTTGGCAGCTTCGTTGTTTATACCTCATTTAAATTAAATCAGGACGAAATTTCTAAAACCATTTGTGTACAGCGCAAAATGGTTTATAATACTTGTAACGGTCGTTGCGAACTTCAAAAAAGTTTGAAAAAATATGCCGACAACGAGAAAAAAATGCAAAACAACCTGAAAGAAAAGTCAGAAGTAGTTTACATTCAAAATACCATCACAAACGAATTCAAATTGGTATCTCCAATAATTTCTAAAGCAAAACTTTTTGCTACTTTGGATGCAAAACCTATTTCGGTTTCAATTGCGACTTTTCGCCCTCCCTCCTATTTTATATAATTTTTTAAATCACATTTCGGCTTTAATCGAGATGCTATTTTTCGTTGTTCAAAAAACAATGAAAACGTGTTTACGCACATCATAAATTTAAAATTACAATTATATAAAATTCATAAAATGAAAAATACTTTATACAAAGCCATCGCTCTTGTAGCAATCTCTATAGCACTTACTTCATGTTCAAACGACGATAATAAAAACGATACTTCAGGATCAGGAAGCCTTGTACTGGAATATGACAACGGTTTTGGTGCAAACGATTTGATTCTAAACACACAAGGAAACACAACTTCTAATAATGAAGTCCTAAAAATAAGTCTGGTTAAATACATCATTAGTAATGTCGTTTTAACAAAAGCTGACGGAACTACTTTTACTTACCCAAAAAGCAAAAGTTATTTTATTGCTGATGAAACTTCTGCAGACGGACACGAATTTAAACTTACAGATATTCCTGCCGGAGATTACGTAAAAGTGAAATACGGAATTGGTGTTGATGAAGAACAATGGAAATTAGGAGCTTCTGGTCAGGGAGATTTTCTTGCTCAGGCTGATAAGGCAGGAATGATGTGGTCTTGGGCTGCAGGTTATAAATTCTTTGCTCTTGAAGGTACTTTTACATCGCCAACTGTTACTACTGCAACTCCTTTTATGATTCATACCGGTAAAACAGGAACTGATTATAATTATACAGAGGTTACGCTTGATTTACCAACAAAAGCATTGGTTCGTACTACAATTACCCCAACAGTTCACATAAAAATTGATCTGTCTAAGACTATTGACGGAACAAACAAAATCAAACTTTCTGACAACAATATGGGCGGAATGGGTGCTATGATTATGAGCGGGGCAAATCTACCGTTGATCACCCAAAACATCTCGACTATGTTTAAAGTAGACCACGTACATAACGACTAATTTTATTTTCAGGAGCACAAAAGTTTCGTCTCCAAAGAAATAACATCCCGCTTTCGGCTATATCTTTTTTGAGACGAAAAAAAATCGTCTCAAAAAAGGATACCGCTCTCTATCGGGGCTATTCCAGAACCTTTTGTGCTTCTAATAAAACATAAAAAAATCATGCTGAAAATAAAATATTTTCTATTGTTGATGATTCCGTTGTTATGTAGTTGTTCTAATCAGGACGACGAATATGTAAATATTCCTTTAGAATTTACCGTTCCGTCAAACTTTCCTGCTTTAGCATACAATATTGCGCAGAATCCGCCAACAGAAAAAGGATTTGAATTGGGTAAAAAACTCTTTTACGACGGGCGTTTAGCGTCTGACGGAGTGGTTTCCTGTGGCTTTTGTCACATACAAGCCAATGCCTTTACGCATCACGGACACACAGTAAGTCATGGTGTAAACGATGCACAAGGAACACGAAACACACCGCCAATTCAAAATTTAGCGTACCAGAGTATATTCATGTACGATGGAGCTGCTGACCATTTAGACTTACAACCTATAATTCCGTTAACGAGTATTATAGAAATGAACGGAGATTTGAATGCCATTTTAAAAATGATGAAAGCCGATAAAGACTACCAAAAGTTATTTGGTCTTGCTTTTGACGATGGCGCAATTACAACCGAAAATATGCTGAAAGCACTTTCGCAATTTATGGTTATGGTTACGTCATCAAATTCAAGGTTCGACAAATACAGACGTAATGAAACCGGCGGGAATCTAACAACTGATGAATTAGCAGGATATGATTTATTCAAATCAAAATGTTCTTCTTGTCATGCTACGGATTTGCAGACGGATAACTCTTTTAGAAATAATGGCTTAGCCGTAAATCCTTTTGTAAATGATGTTGGCCGCTACAAACTGACTGAATTAGAGAGCGATTATTACAAATTCAAAGTGCCTAGTTTACGAAATGTAGAAGTTTCAGGTCCTTATATGCACGATGGAAGATTTGGAACTCTTGAAGGCGTTCTCGATCATTATGCAAGCGGAATTGAAAACTCGGCTACTCTAGACCCAATATTAAAACAGAACGGAAAATTAGGAATTTCCCTTTCTGATACTGATAAAAAACAAATAATAGCTTTCCTGAAAACATTAACTGATAATCAGTATTTGACGGATAAACGTTTTTCTGAATATTAAAATACATTGTCAAAGTATGTCATTTCGACTCAGGAGAAATCACATTAGAAGCTGCGTAAAGAAAAGCTTCAATCTTTGTCGACTAACGAGTTTGATTTCTCCTCTGTCGAAATGACAAGATTGTGTTGACTAGAGGGTAAAAAAATATAATTATAATGAAAACTGGAGTCTTAGCCCCGATTGAAGTGGAAAGCCTTTTTGAAAAAAGACCTAATTTTTCTGGGTTTTATAAAGCGACCAGAGGAAGCTTTGTAAAAACATAGAAAAATGGGATTTTGAAAAAAGCTTGAAACGAAAAGCGGGATCAGCTTCTAAAAATAATACAAATTAAAATGAAAAAAATAATAGTAATATTTGTTCTTTTGGCTGGATTTTCGGCCTTTAGTTTTACGGTAAAAGACAGTATTTCGGCATTTACTTTCCAGCGTTTGGCAATGATGGAAGATTTTGACTGTGACGCTTGCGGATGTTCTGCAAGTGGCGGAAGCATGGGTTTTGGTTCGATGCTGAACAATAATTTTGTAGGCTTGAGATATATGAAACAAAGTTATACGAGCCGCGATGGAATCTTTGCCAATTCGCCGTGGATTGATGAAAACTTTAATACCATTCAGGCTTGGGCAAGAATTCCGGTTACAGAAAAAATCCAGATTTCGGCTTTGGTTCCCTATCATTTTAACGAAAGGAAATTAACAGCCGGCACAGAAAATATTTCCGGTTTAGGAGATATTACGGTGATGGCTTTGTATACTGTTTTTGAAACAAAAAGGGACAGTACATTTTTTACTCATAAAATAAATTTAGGAGGTGGTGTAAAACTTCCTACGGGAAAATTTACAGAAGCCAATAATCTAGGAAGTGTCAACCAGAGTTTTCAATTAGGAACGGGAAGTTGGGATTTTCCAATAATTTCTGAATATGTGGTTAAACACAAAAATTTAGGTTTAAATACAACGCTGAATTATATCTTTAAAACGGAAAATAGTAAAAATTATCAATACGGCGATCAGTTTAATTATGCCGGAACATTCTTTTATTTGTTCGATTTAAAATCAGTTCAGATTGTTCCGCAAGCTGGTTTGGCGGGAGAACTTTATCAAACCAATAAGCAATATGGTTTGGATTTGCCTAATACGGCAGGTGATATTTTGTTTGGTAAATTTGGTATTGAAGCCGGAAAAGATAAATTTTCTGTTGGTATTAATGCCATGTTACCTATCAATCAGAACTTGTCAAGCGGTAATATGGAGGCTAATTACAGATGGAGCGTAAACCTGAATTATACTTTATAATCCTGAAATCAGTTACAAACAAAGTTTCGAAATATTATAAGATCCCTAATTGCAAAAGTAATTAGGGATTTTTTATATTTGAACAACCTAAACACGCTCAATCAAAAATTGAAAAAGAATCTTTGGCTTTCTTTACAAATTATATGGATCATTTGTTTTAGTTATTTTTTCATTTTAATGATCAAAATAACGGGACAATATATTCCGCTAAAAAGTGATGTCGCATTTCTTCAGATAAAACAAACTGAGATTAGTCAGATTCCTTTTTATTATCCCATATTTTATGCTCATGTTTTTTCGGCTATTTTTGTTTTGCTTGCCGGATTTTTTCAGTTCAGTTCCGTGCTTTTAAAAAGGTTTCCGGCAACACATAGAAACATTGGGAAATTTTATGTTTTTGTGGTTCTTTTTTTAAGTGCTCCTTCGGGTTTGTTTATTGGTCTTTTTGCAAACGGCGGACTTTACTCTAAAATCTCTTTTGTTAGTTTGTCTATTCTGTGGTTTTATTTCACGCTCAAAGGTTTTACGGCTATCAAAAACAAAAATATTGCGCAACATAAAGCCTTTATGCTGCGAAGTTTTGCCTTAACATTTTCTGCTATTACGCTACGTTTCTGGAAGGTTATTCTTGTATATTTGTTTCATCCCGCACCTATGGATGTCTATCAGATAATTGCATGGCTAGGCTGGATTCCTAATTTATTAATCGTTGAATATTATCTATATAACCAATTAAAAAAATGAAAAAACTTTTTTGTTTACTGTTATCCATATTCCTTTTTTCTTGTAATTCTAAAGAGAAAAAAACCGTAAAAGACAGCTCTGAAAATCTGGTTAAAGAAATTAGAACTGATTTGTATGGCTCATATGTAGGCAGTTTTACTGTTTTAGAACGTGATACAACCAGACCGGAAAAAGAAAATTACATCAACAAAATAAACATTGTCATCAAGAAAATTACAGGTACAAAGGTTACCGGACAAAGTGTTGTTGCCGGAAACAGCAGACCACTTAGCGGAGAAATGACTGTAGATGGTAATACGATTCATTTTGTACTGAAAGAACCTGGTGACGATAAAAACGATGGGGTTTTTGATTTCGAAATAAAAAATCACAGCCTTTTAGTTGGAACCTGGACTGCCAATAATTCTAAAAAAGAAGTTACGAAAAGGAAGTTCGAACTTACTAAAAAAGAGTTTAAATACGACCAAAATGCAATGCTTCCTGAAGAAGGAATGTATGTTGATTATGTTAATCCAAAAGAGGAACAAGTAACCGAAGAAAGTGAAGATCCGGAAATTAAAGAGAATGAAACCTACATGGAAACTGTATACAGAGAGGCATCAGAAAGTATTTTTAAGATCAATTCTTCTACACAAAAATTAAAAGAATCTGATGTAAAAAATCTAAAGAAAATTGATTTGGAGATTCTTAGAAATACCATTTTTGCCAGACATGGGCTTACTTTTAAAACAAAAACAGTTCGTCAGTTTTTTGATGATGTCGAATGGTACATTCCTGTTTCTGAGAATGTGAATAGTGAATTAACATCACTGGAAAAAGAAAATATCGTTTTATTGAAACGTTTTGAAAAATATGCCGAAGATAACTATGACTCTTTTGGTAGATAATTTTGCTTTAAGTCCTTTAAAGTCTTTTTTTGTCAAATCGAGCGGAGTCGAGATTCTTTTAAATAATAAGAGGTTTCGACTCCGCTCAACCTGACATAATTTTATTTATGATTTTCTTCGTAATATCTGGCTTCGATTCGTTTGATGTCTTTAATTGAATTTTTAGCCCAAGCTAAACGTTTTTCAAGGATTTCTTCTTCGGATAAATGCCAGTCGATATCTGAATTTTGTAATCTGTTGGTTAGGTTTTGAATAATGATCGCTGCCGAAACGGAAATATTCAAACTCTCTGTAAAACCAACCATTGGAATTTTAAGAAAACCATCGGCTTTTTCCAGAATTTCTTCTGATAATCCGTCCCTTTCTGTTCCAAAAAACAAGGCGCTTGGTTTTGAAATATCAAAATCTTCGAGCAAACAATCATTTTCATGAGGCGTTGTGGCAATAATTTGATATCCCTGATTTTTTAGGGTTGAAATACAATTTGTTACTGAATCAAACTGATTGATGTCTACCCATTTTTGGGCTCCCATCGCAATTTCTTTATCGATTTTTTTTCCGTAGCGTTGCTCGATAACATTCAATTCCTGAATTCCAAAAACTTCGCAACTACGCATAACAGCACTTGTATTATGCATTTGAAAAACATCTTCTACAACAATTGTAAAATGTTTAGTTCTGTTTCCCAGAACTTTTAAGAATTTTTCTTTGCGATTGTCTGTCAATATATTTTCGAGGAAAGCGAGGTAATCTAAATCAATCATTTTATTTCTGTTTGCCGCAAAAATACATTTTAAAAGAAGTATGTGTATTGCTTTATTTTAATTATTTATGAAAAATTCCTTCTAACGCATCTTCAAAAATACTTTCGCCCAAGCTTTTCTTTTTGCTCAAAGTGGGATGTGAGTCCAAATCTAAATTGCTCATTTCTCTTTTAAGCAATAAAGTGGTGTGCTTAAAAGAATAGTATTTTTGTGTCTGGATTTTATAAGGATTAAAACCCGGTTTAGGGTTGTAAATAGAAAACTGAACAGGAAAATTCAGGTACTTTTTATAATCAACCAGATAATTATCTTTCTTTGAAAATTGATAACTTGTTATAGTATTATTGTTTCCAAATGATACTATTTTTTCATTGGTTTTTGTTTGAGCAAGTAAAACAGTATTTACTAAAAAGACTAATACTAAAAACATTTTTTTCATAGGATAAAAATAAGAAAAATCATCTTACACCTGAACTAAATTATTATTCAGTTTTAAGTGCAAAATATCAAGTCTTTCAAAATCAATTTGCAAAGGCTCTTCTTTGAATGAATCACCAAAAAAAGCAGCCGTTTCGTTTTTAGAATGCTTTTTTAAGCGGTCGTACATTTTTTCCAGTTCATCGGTAGAATAATCAACATTAATATGGGATGTAAATTTTTCTACAACCGCTTTCATTCCATTGTTATAATTAAGGATTATTACATTTTGATTCTTTTCATAAAAATCAAGAAATCCCTCAAAATATTTTTCAAGAACTAATGCGCCATATTGCTGATAGCTTCTTTCGTTGATTTCTTTATTAGAAATTCCGAAAATATCTGAGGGTAATAAATTTGGTACCATGTGCATTCCCATCAATTTTTGATGCGATTTTAAAACTTCTTCAGGATTTCGATAGAGCAAAGCAAACGGAATTTCAGGAAAAAGCGATCTTAAATAATCTGCCTTAAAAATGTGCCATGCATCGAGTTTTATAATTAAATTCTTTTGTTCAGAGAATCTTTTCTGACCTAATAATTTTATAACAGATTTGATTAGTATGCTTTTTTTATCTAATGCAAAAAGATCGCTTCTTAGTATCTGATCTATAATTGGTGCTTCAGAAATCATTATATTTTCTGAAGAAGTTGCTAAAGATTGGCTCAACATTGTAGAACCACATCTTGATACATGAAAAACCAGTGCTTTTAGCTCAACCGAAATCAAGTCTTTCGACCAATCTATAAGATTATCTACGGTACTTATTACCTTAAATGGTTTTGAATTATAATCATGGCTTTTGCATTTCGCAATCGTTTCGTCAAAAAATGGTTCAGCATATTTTATATCCCCTAAATAAATCCACTCAAAATAAAGCGCATTGTCTTTTTTGATTAAATTAACGGGAATCCAGTTGAAAAGCGGGTGATTTATGTTTTCCATTTCTCTTTATTTTGCTTGTAAATCTGCAATAATTTTGGCAGTCGCTTCTGATGGATTTCGGGAAAGCTCAGCTATTATTTGTTGTTTCATTTCGTCTGAATATTGATTTTGATTTTGCATTTTATTTATCGCAAATCCCATTGAAGCAAACAACTCATCTGACCAGTTATTTCGTATACAATCCAGTGTGAGATGAATTCTTGGTTTATAACTTCTGTTTTCTACACTATGCGGAAGCTGAAAATTAGCGTACCAACACTCTCCCATTTTCATGGGAACCAATTTTTTATCTACATAAAATAACACGTCCGGATTTGTTATTATCGGAATATGAATTCTAAAAAAACCATCTTCATAAGACGTATCATTATCTGTATGTTCCTTGATTTCGCTTTGAGGATCTAATCTAAGCAATCTCACAGCTTCTTTATCACATTGAAACCAATCCATTATTTCTTTAAAATAATGACAGCGATCCAGCAAGCTTGTATTTATATATTCTTTATTTGCAAAAGACATAATATCATTTTCCAAACCAGATTGTGACCTTAACGAAATACTGGTCCAATTTCCCTGATACCTATTTGTATTAAAATGTGGTGTCCATAAATCATTTTCGCATATGACAAGATCTTTTTGCAGTTTGTCTATTAAAAAAGAAACGGGAAGTTTACATGAAGATGGATTCATATGCAGTTAAGTATTAATGATTTAAAAATAAGACAAATTGTTAATGATAAAATCGTAGAGTTTAGTGGTCGAAAAAACTTCAGTTTCCAAATCAGTTTTTAAAACTAAATCTGCATTTGCAGGAATCTCAAAAACATCGCTTATTCCGGTAAAATTATTAATTTTATTACAATCACTATCAGGCAGCAAAGCCTTTTTATACAAACCTTTAGGATCTCTTTTTATGAGATTGTTTACGGAGCAGTCTAAATATACAGTTCGCACAAAATTGTATGTTCTCAGTTCATTACGCAGATTCTCATACGGATTAATGACAGACATTAGTACGATTTTATTTTCCTCGACAAAATTTTGACCTACCGTAAACAAACGTCTGATATTTTCGCATCTGTCTTCTTTTGAAAATCCTAAATCGCTGCAAATGGTTTTTCGATAAACATCTCCATCAACTATTTCGACTTTATAACTGTTATCCAGTAACAAGTGGCGCACATTATGGGCTAATGTCGTTTTACCTGATCCCGATAATCCTGTAAACTGTATTAAAATCATTGAAATCACGTTTGTTTTTGTACTTCATTAAAATTAAATAATTTACAACATTCCGGCAATAAGTATAAATACGCTTTTATTGTCTGCAAAAAATCAAAAGTCAAAATGTCCTTTAGCTACATAATATTGGGAATTCTTATTTCTATCAACATTTATTAGCTAACGGAACAAAGTGTAGGCTTTGATTTTTTTATTCCTTATTTTTAACTTTTAATTGAATAAGATGAAAAAGAAATTGGTTGTTTTAACCGGAGCAGGAATTAGTGCCGAAAGTGGTATTAAAACTTTTAGGGACAGTGATGGTTTATGGGAAGGTCATGATGTAATGGAAGTTGCAACTCCTGAAGGCTGGCATAAAAACCAGGAATTGGTATTGGACTTTTACAATAAAAGACGCCAGCAGCTTAAGGAAGTAAAACCGAATTTAGGACATTATATTTTAGCCGAGTTACAACAGAATTTTGTTGTACATATAATTACTCAAAATGTAGATGATTTGCATGAACGCGCCGGAAGTACAAAAGTCCTGCATTTGCACGGAGAATTATTGAAAGTAAGAAGCACTAAAAATCGTGATTTAATTTTTGACTGGAAAGATGATTTATACACTGGTGACCTGGATGAAAACGGACATCAATTGCGCCCGCATATTGTTTGGTTTGGCGAAGATGTTCCGGCTCTTGAAGAAGCCATACAAATTACTGAAACTGCTGATTATTTTGCAGTAATCGGGACTTCTCTGCAAGTATATCCTGCAGCAGGTTTAATTTCATACACGTATAGTATTACTCCGGTTTTTTATATTGATCCAAAGCCAATTTCGATTCCTAATATTCAGAATAAAGTCGAAGTAATTGCTAAAATTGCGTCTGAAGGTGTAGCAGAATTAAGAGAAAGATTATTTGAAATAGAAAAGATTTCAAGTAAAACTTCATAAAGATTATCATAAAAATGAATTTCATGCTTTTGGTTTTTATTTTAGGATTTGGGGTGAAATTTCAAAAACAACAATTTAATTTCTTAGCTTCTACTATAATAACTCTTCGGTAATTTTCAGAAGTTTTAACAATAGCTTATATTTGCACCTTTCGAAAAACAACATAACAATGACTACTTTAAACGAATTGAATGCTATATCACCAATTGACGGAAGATATAGAAGTAAAACCCTTTCATTAGCACCATTTTTCTCTGAAGAAGCTCTGATCAAATACCGAGTATTAGTTGAAATTGAATATTTTATTGCTTTGTGCGAAGTTCCTTTGCCACAACTTGCAGATGTAAACCCAAATTTATTTGACAGTTTACGTGATATTTATAAAAATTTCTCGACAGAAGATGCTCTTTGGATAAAAGAAACTGAAAAAGTAACCAACCACGATGTAAAAGCGGTAGAATACTTTATCAAGGATGCTTTTGAAAAATTAGGCTTATCTCAATACAAAGAGTTCATTCACTTTGGCTTAACTTCTCAGGATATTAATAACACTGCAATTCCGCTTTCTACAAAAGATGCGTTTGAGCAAGTTTATTTACCATCATTAATTACTTTAATTTCTAAATTAAAAGAATTAAGTGTAGAATGGAAAGACATTCCTATGTTAGCACGTACCCACGGACAACCCGCTTCGCCTACTCGTTTGGGTAAAGAAATTTTAGTATTTGTAGAGCGTCTTGAAGAGCAAATGCGTTTATTGTTTAATATTCCGTTTGCTGCTAAATTTGGTGGAGCAACAGGAAACTACAATGCACACCATGTAGCATATCCGCAAATTGACTGGAAACAATTTGGAAATAAATTTGTTGAAACAGATCTTGGTTTACACCACTCTTTTCCAACAACTCAAATTGAACATTACGATCATTTTGCAGCGTTTTTTGATGCCTTAAAAAGAATCAATACTATCGTTATAGATTTAGATCGCGATATCTGGACCTATGTTTCAATGGATTATTTTAAACAAAAAATCAAAGCCGGAGAAATTGGATCTTCTGCAATGCCACATAAAGTAAATCCTATTGACTTTGAAAACTCAGAAGGAAACCTAGGAATTGCAAATGCTATTTTTGAACATTTAGCGGCTAAATTACCGGTATCAAGATTACAACGTGATTTAACTGACAGTACTGTTTTACGTAATATTGGTGTACCAATTGGTCATACTATAATCGCTTTTGAAGCTTCATTAAAAGGTTTAAACAAATTGCTTTTGAATGAAGGTAAATTTGCAGAGGATTTAGAGAAAAACTGGGCTGTTGTAGCAGAAGCTATTCAGACTATTTTGCGTCGTGAAGCATATCCAAATCCTTACGAAGCATTAAAAGGTTTGACAAGAACTAACGAAGCAATCGACAAAAAAGCAATTCATAATTTTATTGCAACTTTAGAAGTTTCTGACGCTGTGAGAGCTGAATTAATGGCAATTACTCCTAGCAATTATGTAGGAATTTAAAAAAACTCAAAATATTTTCTCAAAAAAAGCTATCTTTATCGATAGCTTTTTTTATTTACAAATCTTGTTAGGAAATAGCACGGATTACTTCTCTTGACTTAATTTCATAGCGTTCAGTGTATCTATTCGAAATAGAAAACTGAATTTACTCCTGAACAACAAATACCACTTTATGATTGCCTTAAATGCCGCTGCAGAAACTACACACCACTTACAACCTCTTATAAGCGACTTGGGATTAATCCTGATGACCGCCGGAATTGCTGTTTTGATATTTAAAAAAATGAAGCAGCCACTTGTTTTAGGATATTTGATTGCTGGATTTTTAGCCGGAAACCACTTTGACTTTTTCCCATCAATCACAGATATGAAAAGTGTTGAAGTATGGGCTGAAATTGGAGTTATCTTTTTACTTTTTAGCCTTGGTCTCGAATTTAGTTTTAAAAAATTAATGAAAGTTGGAGGAACTTCTTCCATAACCGCCATAACCCAAATTTTATTCATGACTCTCATTGGGTATTGTGTAGGTCAATGGATGGGCTGGGGTAAAATGGATAGTATTTTTCTTGGAGCGACACTTTCTATTTCGTCGACAACTATTATTATTCGTGCATTTGATGAACTGGGAGTTAAAGGAAAAAAGTTTGCCGGTATTGTATTTGGTGCTTTAATTGTTGAGGATATCGTCGCTATTTTAATGTTAGTGCTACTATCGACAATTGCTGTTAGCGATCAGGTTTCTGGTGGTGAATTATTACAATCGGTTTTAAAATTAATCTTCTTTTTAATTATATGGTTTTTGGGTGGAATTTTTATTATTCCGACAATCCTTAAAAAAGCAAAACATCTTTTAACAGATGAAATGCTGCTGATTATATCCTTAGCACTTTGTTTAATGATGGTTATGTTTGCAGCAAATGTAGGCTTCTCTCCTGCTCTTGGTGCATTTATTATGGGATCTATCATTGCAGAAACTACACAAGCCGAAAAAATCGAACATTTGATCCAACCAGTAAAAGATCTTTTTGGTGCTGTTTTCTTTGTATCAGTCGGGATGTTGATCAATCCTGAAACTTTAGTAACTTATATGTTGCCGGTCGCATTAATAACGCTTTTGACCATTTTTGGGAAAGCATTTAGTTCCTCTATTGGAGCTTTATTATCCGGACAACCGCTAAAACAATCTGTTCAGACTGGTATGAGTCTGGCGCAAATTGGGGAGTTCTCTTTTATTATTGCCACATTAGGAATGTCGCTTAAAGTAACCAGTGATTTTTTATATCCAATTATCGTGGCAGTATCTGCCATCACAACTTTTACAACTCCTTTCTTAATTAAATATTCTGATCCTTTCTCTGGTTTTTTAGAGCGTAAATTACCTAAAAAATGGGTTAAAAATATCAACCGTTATAGTGTAAATGCGCAAGCAATAAAATCTGTTAGTACCTGGCAAATTGTACTTCGTGCTTCTATCACTCAAATAATATTACATACTATAATTATTACGGCTATTATATTGTTGTCATCAAAATTTGTAGCGCCTTTGGTGGCAGATACGCGTTTTGGCAACACTCTTGCCGCACTTATCACCTTGGTTATAATTGCTCCTTTTTTATGGGCTCTTTCGTTGCGACGTGTAAAAGTCAATGAAGTAGAAGAATTATGGGAAGAAAGAAAATACCGTGGAGCTCTTTTAATGCTGATTTTAATTAGAATGAGCCTTGGTTTATTTTTCGTTGGCTTTTTATTGAATATTTTCTTCTCTCCTTTAGTTGCTTTTGTCGCACTTATAATTGCCATTGGAGCTTATCAATTATTCCCTAAAAAATTAAACGAACAATATCATAAAATTGAAACTCATTTTTTAAAGAATCTGAACGATCGTGAAAACAAAAAAATCGACAGAAGATATGCCAATTTAATGCCTTGGGATGGGCATATGTCTATTTTTGATATTGGTAAAGAATCAAATCTTGCGGGTAAAACTTTAGAAGAATTGCGTATTAGGGAAAATATGGGAATCAATATTGCTTTTATACGACGTGGAGAAATTACAATTCCTATACCTACTAAAAACGAACGTTTATTTCCTGGTGACGAAATTTGTGTTATTGGTACAGATGAACAGATTACACAGTTTACAAATTATCTGCAAAAAGAGATTGAAGCTGCTAAAAATATTGATGAATCTGATATTGTATTGCGTCAAATGGAAATTTTTAATCCAGAATTTATCCAAAAAAGCATTGGTCAGTTTAGAGGTAAAACCGGCGGACTTGTTGTGGGAATTGAAAGAAATGGTAACCGAATTTTAAATCCGGAATCACAATTAAGCTTAGAAAAAAATGATATTATTTGGGTCGTTGGTGACAAAAAACGAATGAACGAACTCATGAAGAAAAGCATAAATGTCGAGTTGTAAAATAAAGGTAATAAGGAACTAAGTTTCTAAGATGCTGAGTTTTTTTTTTTATAAAACTTTAAATCTTAGAAACTTAGTATCTCAGGAACTTAGAACCTTATTTATTAGGTTGCGGTGTCATACGCAAATAGGGTTTAATTGGAGTATGCCCTTTTGGAAATTTCACCGGAATATCACTATCAGGAACGGCAGGTGTAATAACTACATCTTCTCCGTCTTTCCAGTTAGCAGGAGTTGCCACACTATAATCTGCTGTTAATTGTAAACTATCGATAACACGAAGTAATTCATCAAAATTTCTTCCTGTTGATGCCGGATAAGTCAATGTTAGCTTTATTTTTTTATCAGGTCCAATTACAAAAACAGAACGCACTGTAAATTTCTCACTTGCATTAGGATGCAGCATATCATATAAAGTAGCTATCTTTTTATCTTCGTCAGCAATTATAGGAAAGTTAACGACTGTATTTTGAGTTTCATTAATGTCTTTAATCCATTCTTTGTGTGATTCAAGACCATCTACACTTAACGCAATAACTTTTGTATTTCTTTTTTTAAATTCAGGAACATAGTTAGCAACAGTTCCTAATTCAGTTGTACAAACAGGGGTAAAATCTGCAGGATGCGAAAATAAAACACCCCAAGAATCGCCTAACCATTCATGAAAATTGATTGCGCCTTCGGTTGTTTCTGCATGAAAATCTGGAGCAATATCTCCTAATCTTAACGTTGACATAATTATATTTTTTTAGTTCATCTAAAATTAACTAAAAAACAGATAAGGAAAACATCAAATTTTTAAAAATAAGTTAAAATTCTATTTTTTCTATCGAGTTAGTATTTTAATCCACAAAAACCTTATTACAAGACCTGAAATGGCAAGCATTACAAAAGGAAATTGGAATTTTAAAACAAATTATTATTGTGCTTAAGTCTAATTTTTCTTCTGGCAGATTAAAATCCTTTTATAAATTTTTCTTCTTTTGAATATTTGGTAAAAAGTAAGCCAAGACACCAATTAATGGCAAATACGAACTTACTTTATAAACATATTCAATACTGGTTTGATCTGCAACATAGCCCAAAATAGCAGATCCCAAACCTCCCATTCCAAAAGCAAATCCAAAGAATAGACCTGAAATCATACCCACTTTTCCAGGCTTTAATTCCTGTGCAAAAACCAATATCGCAGAAAATGCCGAAGCAATTATAATCCCGATAACTACAGCTAAAATCCCTGTCCAGAATAAATTAGCATAAGGCAAAAGCAAGGTAAATGGTGCGGCTCCTAAAATAGAAAACCAAATGATATATTTTCTTCCAAAATGATCTCCTAAAGGTCCGCCTATTAAAGTTCCTGCTGCTACAGAAGCCAGAAAAATGAATAAGTATAATTGGGAATCCTGCACTGACATCGAAAATTTACTCATTAAATAAAAAGTAAAATAACTAGACATACTGGCCATATAAAAGAATTTTGAAAAGATCAACAATAATAAAACAATAATAGAAATTGTGATTTTCTTGTTTGATAATTGAACTTTCTCTTCTTCTAAGTCTGATTTTTTAGTCGCCCTCAATGCCATATGATTTTCATACCAAAGGGCAATTCTTGATAAAATAAGAATTCCGATAACTCCGGCGATCACAAACCAAATTACATAAGATTGTCCGTGTGGTGCAACTACCAAAGCTACTAACAAAGGACCAATCGCGCTTCCGGCATTTCCTCCTAATTGAAAAATAGATTGTGCCAACCCACGCTTACCTCCAGAACCTAAAAAAGCAACTCTTGAAGCTTCCGGATGAAAGATCGACGATCCTATACCTACAAAAGCAACAGAAACCAATATCATCCAGAATGAACTGGCAATAGACAACAATCCTAATCCTACAATGGTAAAAATCATAGAGATTACAAGTGAATATGGCTGGGGCTTTTTATCTGTATAGAGACCAACAAAAGGCTGTAATAAAGATGCGGTAAGCTGAAAAACAAATGTAATTAACCCAATTTGCGTAAAACTTAAACTAAAGTTTTTCTTTAAAATAGGATACGTTGCAGGAATTACCGCCTGCATTAAGTCGTTTAGTAAATGTGCAAATGCAATTGAAAATAAGACTGAATAAACTGTTTTTTGAACTAAAGCTTTGCTATCAACAGCAATTGTTTGTGTAGATGAATTCATGTTTGTTTTAACCAAAATTAAACGACAAAACTAACGATAAAATACCATATAGCGAGTGTTAAAAATGAAATAGGAATTCCAAAACCAATCATCATACTGCTTAACTTTGGTTTTAAACCATATGTTGATGCTAAAATTGCTCCTGTTATCATAGG
The DNA here is from genome assembly GCF_001422725.1 of Flavobacterium sp. Leaf82. Lineage (GTDB taxonomy): Bacteria > Bacteroidota > Bacteroidia > Flavobacteriales > Flavobacteriaceae > Flavobacterium. Next base: position 21,896 of record NZ_LMMA01000009.1, read on the forward strand.
TGCCATTGCGATTTCTATAATTGTTATTTTAATAGGTTCAGAATGTTGACCAAAAATAAAAACATATACAATCAAAATTACAAGAGGCGTTACAATGAGCCTGAAGAAAAGTCCGAGCCAAAGAAATCTCCAATGCTGGCTTTTTCGATCAAAAGTAAGTTGTAATCCTACCGAAAGTAAAGCAAGTGGCGTTACTAAACTTCCTATTTTTACTAATACAAATTCCAGATTTTGATTCAGATCGTACTGAAAAACATTCATTAAACAAGCAACGAGAAAAGTAATAAACGGAGGAAAAAAGATGATTTTTTTGAAAATACTAAAAGTATCAGGACTTCCTTTTGAATAAAAAGCCGCAACAAAAACACCCAAAGTAGAAACCACCACAAATGTTCCGGGCTGATCTACAAGAATAGCAGTTTCTAATCCTTTTTTACCAAACAAAGCTTCAACAATGGGATATCCCAAAAAAGACGAATTACTTAATCCTGCGGTAAGTACCAAACAACCAATAAGTTTATTGGACCAACCTAATCGTTTTCCTAAAAAATGAAAAAACAAAAAAGCCAGTAAAAAACTAATCCATCCTGCTAATATGGGAAACAGCAATTCGTTACTCCATTTTATTTTAGGAATATGATATAAGGTTATCGCCGGCAAACATATGTAAATAACAATTTTATTTAAAACCTTATAAATGTGTGTTGGAAATCGCTTAATATGCTGCAAAATCAAACCCAGGGCAAGAAAGAAAAATATAAGTATAAAGTTGTTCATGGCGGTAAAAGCATCAAAAATAAGGATTTATAAATAGCTCGATTTTAAACCGTAACAAAACATTTTAGCTCCCATACTCTTTTTTTAATTTTCTCATTATCAATCGTACTCCGTTTACGGTCGCCTCATTAAAAGAATTCGTAAAAACAATATAACCAATACCTTTTTTTCTATCTATCGCCGCTATTGTATAATAAGTTCCCGCAGTTCCTGAATGTGTCGAAAAATCCTGATTGTTTTCATAACTGTTGAACCAACCCAAAGAATAGTCTTCAATCCCTTTGTGAATAAAATTATAAGTGCTTGCTTTTAAGTAATTATCATGACCTTGAAGACCTTGAATATTTAGCTGAATAAACTTGATATAATCTGTAAGTTTGATATTAATATCACCCGCAGGTTCTGTGTAATCCAGATGATAGTCTGTATTTGAAGGAACAGGACTCAACTTATTGTTTTCAAAAGAATGTCCCCATGTATCTTTTGCTTTTTGGTTTTCCGGCCACGATAACTTAACATTCAGTTTCAAATCTTTATTAAAAACCTGATCGACTAATTGTTCCCAACTTTTTCCGGTAACTTTTTCTACCATCATAGTCGCTAAAGTATAACCTGCATTAGAATATACATATTTGTGCTCTGAGTTAATTTGAACTGGATCTAATGTTAATACAAATTTCCCAAACTGATTTCTTTTTTCTACTGGATTTCCTTTAAAATCAGGAACTGCCGGATCATTTTCACCTTGAAAAGGCTGAATTCCGGCTTGATGTGATAATAGTTTTTCGAGCGTTATCTCATAATATTCCGCTTTTGATGTTTTCTTTAAGTCCGGAAACAAATCAAAAAATTTAGTATTCCATTTTAATTTTCCTTTCTCAACATATTTAGCAATTATAAAAGCCGTCATTGCTTTTGTGTTGGACCCAATATGAAATCGATCATTTATAGTAGCAACATCTTTCAGATCAATTGAATGCAAACCTAATGCATTAATTTCCAAAATTTTATCTCCAGACACAACAGCATAACTAAGCTCCGGAATAGCATTTGATACCCTAATTGAATCAACAAATCGAGTATGATCCTGTCCATATATTAAAATTGGCAGACACAAAAAAAAGACAAAGCTTACTTTAAATTTCATTGCAAGAATTTATAACGTTGCTAATCAATTACAAATCTACTATTAATAAAAAAGATGAAGCTTTTGAAATTGTTTTTATTTTAAGACCTCAACCTATTTATGTTAAAAATTAATTTTCGTTAAAAACTTTTTTTTTCTCTAAAAGCTGACTACATTTGTAACATATTTTATTACAGTATGATTTCAGGTAAATTTGCCATAACGATTCACATTCTTACTTTGCTCACTAAATTCCCTAATGATTATTTATCATCTGAGTTTATTGCAGGAAGTATTAATTTGAATCCTGTTTTGGTTCGAAAAGAAATTGCCAATCTAAAAGCACATCATATTGTAGAAAGTAAAGAAGGTAAAAATGGTGGAACAAAATTGTCTGTTGATGCCACTAAAATTACATTAAAAGAAATTTTTGAGATGACTTTTGAAACCATCAATCTTGGTTATGCAAAAAATCAACCTAATCCGGATTGTCCGGTTGGTAAAAAAATCAATCAAAATTTAAGTGCTTTATATGCTGATATGAATCAAAAAGTTAGTTTGCAATTAGAAGGTATTTCACTCGAAGATTTTTCGAATCAATTCTAAGCTATTTTTTTACCCAAAACTGTAACAATTTTTATTACTAATTAAATTTATATATTATGAAAATCGCAATTATTGGAGCAACAGGATTTGTTGGCTCAGCCATTTTAAACGAATTAGCAACCAGAAATCACGACATTACTGCTATTGCCAGAAATCCTAAAGACACCACAAATGCAAACTGGAAAAGTGCTGACATTTTTAATGTAGATGCATTAGCAGAAATCTTAAATGGAAATGATGTTGTCATAAATGCATACAATCCGGGATGGGCGAACCCTAATATTTATGATGATTTTATTGCAGGATCAAAAGCGATTCAGGAAGCGGTGAAAAAATCTGGTGTTAAGCGCTTTATTACCATTGGTGGCGCCGGAAGTTTATTTGTAGCTCCGGGTTTACAAGCGGTTGACACTCCTGATTTTCCTAAAGAATATCATGCCGGTGCAACAGCTGCAAGGGATTATTTAAATATTTTGAAAGAAGAAAAAGAATTGGATTGGGCATTTTTTAGTCCCGCTTTCGAAATGCATCCCGGAATTACTACCGGAAGAACTGGTAAATATCGTTTAGGATTAGAAAATCCAGTTTTTAATGATGAGCAAAGAAGTATTTTATCTGTAGAAGATTTAGCAGTTGTTATTGCTGATGAAGCAGAAAATGCAAAACATCACCAGGTTCGATTTACTGCAGCTTATTAATTTTTTTAAAGGCTCTAAGAAACTAAGGTTCTAAGTTACTAAGGTTTTTTGCCACGAATTCACGAATTATTTTCCGCATTTGTCATCCTGACGAAAGAAGGATGACATAGAGGATGTGCTATTAGCTAAAAAAAAATCGTGTAAATTCGTGTAATTCGTGGCAAACTTACTTTTTGAAACTGTTTAGGTTTTCTGTACTTTTACAAGATCAAAAAGTAGATTTTGTCAAGTCAAAAAAATCAATCAAGCAGTTTACACGAAAAAGCCGGAATTTCACCTCCTGAAATTACCAATGTTTCTGCTATCAATCAAATTAAAAAGAACAGAAGACTACAACCTACTTCTGCTGAATTAATTGAAGGGATTTTACTTGGAAACAGAACTGCCTTAAGTCGTGCAATCACTTTAGTCGAAAGTACGAATCCTGAACATACCGCAAAAGCAAATGAAGTTATAAACGGATGTTTACCTCATGCTAATAAATCTATCCGAATAGGAATTACGGGTGTTCCCGGTGTTGGAAAAAGTACTTTTATCGAAGCTTTTGGAAGTTTCCTGACGCAATTAGGTAAGAAAGTTGCCGTTCTCGCGGTTGATCCAAGTAGCTCACTTTCACACGGAAGTATTCTTGGAGACAAAACCCGAATGGAGGAATTGGTAAAAGATGAAAATGCTTTTATCAGACCAAGCGCTTCCGGAGATACTCTAGGCGGTGTTGCCCGCAAAACACGTGAATCAATTATTTTATGCGAAGCGGCAGGTTTTGATACTATAATTATTGAAACTGTTGGTGTTGGACAAAGTGAAACTGCCGTTCATAGTATGGTTGACTTTTTTTTATTGCTCAAAATTTCCGGTGCCGGTGATGAACTTCAGGGCATAAAACGTGGTATTATGGAAATGGCAGACGCAATTGTCATTAACAAAGCTGACGGTGATAATATCAAAAAAGCGAATCAGGCAAAACTAGAATTCAATCGTGCTTTGCATTTATTTCCTCCAAAAAAATCAAATTGGCAACCAAAAGTTACGACTTGCAGCGCCATTACAAAAGATGGTATTTCTGAAATTTGGGATACTATTTCCCAATACTTTGAACAGACAAATGAATCAGGTTTCTTTCCTGAAAAACGAAAAGAACAAAATCAGTTCTGGATGATGGAAACCATAAACGAACAATTAAAACTGAATTTCTACAATCAGCGTGAAATTATTTCGCAATTAGAACAAAACAAAAAAGCAGTGCAAAATGATGAAATTTCACCTTTTGCAGCTGCTCAGAGTTTGTTGTCGCTGTATTTTAAAAAACAATAATTTCTTTTAAACCATATAAGTTATATAAGAGAATTTAAGTTTGATCGTATCCTTCGATTAACCATCTGTCAACTCAAACTTCACAATCTTGTCATTTCGACCGAAGGGAGAAATCACACAAGAAACTCCGCAAACAAAAACTAACCTTTGTCGAATTACTAGTGTGATTTCTCCCTTCGTTCGAAATGACAAACAGGGCGAATCCTGATGCCTTTTTAAATGAACTTATATAACTTATATGGTAAAAAAGTTATTTCTTCCTCAACTTATACTTATTTTCTTTATATAAATTTCCTGCTGTAATTACATGTGCTAAAGCATCTTTTGCTAATTCTTCATTTAATTTAACCGGAATTAATGTCGTGTCATTTTTGATTTCGAATTGCAAAGGTTTCAAATTTGGCTGCATGATTACAACCTGATTTTCGACTCTGAATGCATTGATATCATTAAATTGCATGATCGATCTTCCTTGTGTTTTTGGATCTAATTTATTTAGATTTCTTCCTACCATTGGCGTTTCGAACTGAAGCCCTAAATAACTCAACAAAGTTGGCGGAATATCGATTTGACTTGCTAATTTGCTATAAGACGTTCCTTTTGGAACTCCGGGTCCTATAATCAAAGCCGGAATATGAAACTTATTAATTGGTACTAAATTTTTTCCGTATGTTCTTGTGTTGTGATCTGCAATTACGATGAAAATAGTGTTTTTGAAATACGGCTCTTTTTTCGCCATTTCGAAGAATTTCCCAATAGAGAAATCTGCATATTTCATCGCATTATTTACCGTTGCAGGTTTTGCATCATAAGGTTTAATTCGTCCTGCAGGATATTCAAAAGGTTCGTGATTTGATGTCGAGAACATTAAAGAAAAGAAAGGTTTATCTCCTTTTGCTTTAAAATAATTATTTGCTTTAGTAACTAAATCTTCATCAGAATAACCCCATGTTCCTTTAAACGCATATTTGTTTCCATCAGAATCAAAATCTTCCTGATCTACAATATCTTCAAAACCATTTCCGTTAAAAAACGAAGCCATATTATCAAAATTTGCCATTCCGCCATAAATAAAACTGGTGTCATAGCCTTTTTGTTTTAAAGCATCAGCAAGGGTAAAAAATCCTTGTTGTGAGTTTCCTAATTTTACCACACTTTCTGATGGCGATGGCAAAAATCCGGTTACAACAGCTTCGATTCCGCGAACGCTTCTTGTTCCTGTGCAATACAAATTGGTAAACAATAATCCTTCTTTCGATAATTTATCAAATTCAGGCGTTAATGGTTTTCCTCCTAAAATTCCAACATATTCTGCGCCTAAACTTTCTTGTAGAAAAATGACTAAATTATACGGTTTCTTTAAAAGTGTATCTGGTTTTTCTACATGAAGAAAAGGAATTTCGGCATCTGTAAAATCATTTGGTCCGGCAATCATGTATTTTTTTACACGAGCAATTGCTTCGGCTTCTTCCATTTTACCGTACATCTTTGTGTTTCCTTCATTTTTGATAGAATAAGCTGCAAAAGCTACGGTATAAAATGAATTTAAACCTAAAGTATTTGTCAATTGATCTGTTGAAAAAACAGCATTACTAGCATTAATTGGACGTTTTGAAGTAAGACTTGAACGTGCCCCAAAAAATAACAGAAAAGCAACTAATGGAAATACCATTAATTTAAATTTATATTCGGCACTTGTAGTATAGAAATATTTCTTTCCTTTTTTGAACGCCAGATAGATCACAACTCCCAAAATTATAAAAGTCACAATGATAGATGTCAGATAACTTTTTAGAAGCATTCCAACCACTTCTTTAGGATAAATCAGGTAATCTAAGAAAATTTTGTTTGGTCGTGTATCGTATTGTTTTACAAAATCCGGTGAAGCCAATTCTACAAAAAGAATCAGAAACAAGAATAAGAAACTATAAATTACTAGAAATTTATTGGTAAACTTCAGTGCTTTATTAGGTAGAAAAGTAATTAAAACTGCGGGTAGAAACGACAAATAACACAATAAAATCAAATCCATTCGAAGTCCGATTGGAAAGATGTACCAGAAATTTGGGGTTTCGGCTACTCTATCTTTAAAAATAAAAAATAAAAAGATTCGGCTTAAAGTCGTAATTAGCAATCCAATTGCTATAAAATTAAAAATGGGTTTTAAAAAACTTAATTTTTTCATTAGAAAGATCTAAATTATTTTTTGATTGAGAATTATCACAAAACGTACAGAAGTGTTCCTCTACTCTTCGTAACGCGTAATTTCTCTGTCGTAAAATTCATTTGCCAAAACAATTAAACCTTCCATTTCAGCATTTAATTCGGCTTCGTCAAGATCTTCAGCTTCTTCCATAAATTCAACCTCATCATCTTTTAAGTTGATAATGAATCTTGGGTAATCAAGGTGAATGATGAAAATATCATCTGGAAAATCAGTATTGTCTCCGAGTAAAAATTTAGGTAATTCCATATTATTTATTTTTTGTTTTTGTATTTTTTTCTATTAATTAAAAGGATTTTAGAATCTACATGAATACCTCAATCTGTGGCTATCTTATTTTACAAGTTCCAAATTTAACCATTTGAAAGTAAATTTTGGATTAATTTTTTTGTCAGGTAATGAAAGCGGATATAAAGAAAAATTGCTGCAGAAGTTAATCCTGCCAAAAGTCCTATCCAAACTCCTTGCGCTTTTAATTCCGTATATTCGGCTAAATAGTACGAAATTGGAAATCCAATTACCCAATACGCCACAAATGTAATATACATAGGAACTTTTACATCTTGTAATCCTCTCAAAGCACCAAGAACAACCACTTGAATTCCGTCAGAAATTTGGAAAACTGCCGCTATTAAAAGCAATTTTGATGCGATACTTATAACTTCGCTATTATCAAGAATCTGTCCGCTATTCTCCATATTTAAAAAGATATGAGGCAGGAAATTATGAAAAGCGACAAACAGAATTGCGAAAACAGTTTCTATTATAATGGCTAATAAAAATATAGAACGTGCCACTACAATTAAGTTTTTAAAATCCTGCAAACCTCTCTGATTACTTACTCTAATCATCGAAGTGACACTTAATCCCATCGCAAACATAAAAGTAAGTGAGGCCAAACTCAAAGCAATTTGATTTGCTGCCTGGCTTGTTTTACCAATATTACCACAAAGCCAGATAGATGCTGTAAACAAAACGACTTCGAAAAGCATTTGCATTGCTGATGGAAATCCTATACTTATAATCTTTTTTATAGTTTCTTTTTTAATCTCATCAAAACTGAAGTTTTTAAAGAAGCGTTTTAAATCATCTCTTCTGGACAACATAATATGCATGAACATTACCAGGAATATTCTGGAAATAACGGTTCCCAATGCTGCACCGATAATTCCCATTTTAGGAAAAATCCAGATTCCGTATATCAACATGTAGTTTATACCAACATGCAGTACATTTGCCATAATCATGGCGTACATAGAATATTTTGTAAGCGATAATCCGTCAGCAAATTGTTTGTATCCCTGATACATAATTAAAGGAATCAAAGAGAAAGCCACCCAATCAAGATATGGTTTTGCAAGTGCAATTACGTCTGCTGGTTGTTGCAGTAGTTCCATTATTGGTTTTGCCAGAACAATTACACCAAAAAGTACTAATCCTAAAACGGTACACAAAAACAGACCATGATGAAATGCTGAACGAATTTTGCTGTCATTTTTTTCTGCATCGCCTTCTGCAACAATTGGAGTAATTGCTGTAGAAAAACCAATACCTAATGACATTGCTATAAAAATCATGCTATTTCCAAGTGAAACTGCGGCAAGTTCTGTGCTTCCTAATTTACCTACCATTATATTATCTACAATACCTATTAAGGTATGTCCAACCATTCCTAATATAATAGGATATGCTAATCTTAAATTATATGAAAACTCCTTTGTATACTGCTTAAAATTCAATTGTATGCTTTTTTTAGTGGGCAAAGATAATCAGAAGCTTTGAATTCTATCGTATTATTAAAAACATAAGCAAACATTAAGATGATTTTCCATTAAGACTAATATTATATAACAATTTTTTAAAATTATATAACAAAGCCCTTGCGCCTTGAAAGTATTTTTACATTATTAAAAATTCAAAAAAAATTGTCATGAGAAAATTAAAAATGTTATGCCTAGCTGCTTTCGCTTTATTATACGCCAATACTACTTTCGCTCAAGACAGTGAAGTTAAAAATTACGATCAGGGTTTTAGATTAGGTTTTGGATTAAACGGAGGTCTTCCAACTGATAATGCTTACGACTGGTCTTTAGGAGGCGATGTGCGTTTGCAATATGATTTAACAAAAAGAACATCATTAACGCTTACAACTGGTTTTACCAATTTGTTTATGGGAGATGATGAGAATGGAGTTGAAGTAAAAGATCTTGGATTTATTCCTGCAAAAGCTGGTTTTAAAGCTTTTATTTGGGAAGATCAATTCTACGTTTTAGGAGAAGTTGGTGCTGGTTTTGCTGTTACAAACGGTTACGATCAGACTACTTTTTTATGGGCTCCGGGAATTGGATATGCCAACAAATACATTGACATTAGTGTCCGTTATGAGGACTATAACAAATTCAAAACCAACCAAGTGGCTTTACGTTTAGCTTACGGTTTTGACTTATAAAAGAAAAGGTTTATTTTATTTTTTTGTTTTTGGTATAAACCCGAGGGATCGCATAGTCCCTCGGGTTTTGTAATTTATATAAGTGATGAAATAATCTATTAATCTTTGAGAAAAAAATTTAACCGCAAAGACGCAAAGTTTTTTTCGCAAAGTTCGCAAAGTTTTTAAATGTTGGAAGAAGGCAAAGTTCGCTAAGCTGCGTGCTTAAATTTCAATTTCGTAAATCTAACATCTATTCTCTTTCTTCTTTGTTCTATTCTCTTTCCTCTATTCTCTTGCTTCTTTTTTCTATTCTCTCAAATACTTTTTATCCGTCAACGTTTTCATAAAGGCAATTAGTTGTTTTTTTTCCTGATCTGTTAAATTCAGTTTGTCTTCCGGTAAAGTTTGGTTTGGGAGATTAAATCCCAGGCCTAATCCTCCGCCTTCATTATAGAAATCGATTACCTCTTCCAGCGTTTTATAAACTCCGTTATGCATATAAGGAGCTGTAAGTTCAATGTTTCTGATCGTTGGTGTTTTAAATGAATACTTATGAATAGCGGCTTGCGTAATCACAAACTTGCCCAAATCACCGTCGAGTTTTTTATTTTTATTGGGAACGCCTAAAATCTCACTTTCAGAGCGGTTAAAATTTGGCGGAACAGTTCCGTTTGTTAATGGGATAAAATGACAGGTTGCGCATTTAGCTTTTCCGGCAAATAAATTAAAGCCGGCCTTTTCATCTGGAGTAAATGTTGCTTTATTTTGCATGTATTGATCAAACTTAGAATCGTATTGACTTAACGAACGAATGTAAGATGCCAAAGCATTTTTAATCCCAAATTCGTTTATTTCTCCTTTTGGAAAAGCTTTTGCAAACTCCTTAACGTATTCGTGATTTTTTTTAATTGCCAAAGCCGATTTCTCCAAAGATCCGTGCATTTCATTTTCATTACGAATAACTGCAATTGCCTGATCTTCGAGATAACTCACTCGGGAATCTGCAAAAAACACACGCTGAAAAGCAATATTAGTAAGCGTTGGTGTATTACGCTGAATCATCGATTTTCCGTCTAATGCAACCGCTCTTTCTAAACCATCTGTAAAAGCTTTATCTACATGATGACAAGAAGCGCACGAACGTGTATTGTTTCCGGATAAAACAGGATCATTGAATAACTTTTTACCCAAAGCAATTTTTTCAGGTGTTGTTTTATAATCCGGAAAACCAGAGAATGCTTCAGCATCAAAAGCAGCCGCATCGAATAACGTTTGTGCAGTTACTTTTAGACCTCTTTGTTCTTTCAGTAACGGAATTCCTAATTCAGTTTGTGATTTAAAAAGCCCTTTACTTAACGGATTTAAAACTTCTTTTATAAAATAAGCACGATCAAAAGCATTAAAATTAGAATTTGTTTTTAGATATTTTTTCCCTTTTTCCAGAATATCGAGTACGGCTTTTGAGTTCGAAACCGATTCATTTTCTAAATAAACATTATAATATTTTTCAATAGTTTCTAAAGCTACTGAAGCTTCGGGAAGTGAATTTAAAATCACGGGCGAATCAAATCCTGTAATTCCTAAAGTTATAATTCTGTAAACCTCTAATCGCATGGCATCAAAAACGTGCGCATCCGTCAATTCTGTCGAATTAGAAACTTTTTCTAACCTGATTAAATTTGCTGATAAAATACCTAATTCCTGAAGTAATTCTTTTTTACTTTTCTTATTATATTCCGGAAAAATCAATTCTTCGATAACCTGAAATCCTTCTGGCGGAACGGTGACTTTGTCATTTTCTTCAAACTCTGGTATTGCGGGTCCGTTTATCGATTTAGAAACCTCAGGCAAATAATATTCACTTATCATTTCGACCTTTTTATAGCTTTTATGCGCTTCGAGAAATTGTCGCTGAATTTGCGCTTCGGTAGAATCAGCTTGTACTGAATATTTAAGCTTAGCAACTTTTTCTATCAACAAAGTAATATCAGATTGAAAAATCTCATTTACTTCCTGATGTTTGCTTTTTTTCTGACAAGCAGCAAATGCTATCAAGAATAACAAACAATATATTTTTTTCATGATCTAATAACAATTAAGAGAGGAATATTCAGAAAAACAGAAACCACTACTTCAAATAGAAATAGTGGAGAACTGTTTTGTAATGACTTAAAAATTTATCTCGCTAAACCTTTAATTACTACGATTTGACTTGCTTGATTTTCTACAGGACGTTTTGTTCCTCCGTCAGGACTTAAGTATTTTTCTCCAGTCCAGGTATGTGGCTGAACGCTTAACATGAAAGTATCCGGAATACCTAATTGGTCAGATACATCGATCAAAGCACCATATTCCCAATCTCCAAATTTAGAAGTTCCGCCTACGTTATATTTCGCAGCATCTGTCGCTGTACGACGGTGATCTAATTCTACAACAACTTTCAAAGCTTTAGTCGCAATATTGTATTGATAGATATAAGCATCGTGAGTTTCGTCTCCGTATCCGTTAGCGTCTTCCTGAACGTAAACATAGTTTTTAGTTACACAAATATTATCCGGATTCTGGAATTTCCCTGCAATTCCAGAACGGTTATCTCCGTCAAGAATAACTTCAAGAGTTCCTTTTAATGGATCAGCAGCATCAAGATTTAATTTGTAAACTCTACCATATTTAGTTCTTGAACCATCTGCATTTATTCCTGTTGTAGCTTGCCCGGTTACATTAAAATACAATTCACGATCAGCAGTGTCACCACCTTTACGGTAATCTAAATCTTCTACACGACCAAATTTAATGGCTTTTAAAGTATTTACAGCTGCATTAATTTGTGCACCGGTAAGTGTTGTATGATTATCAATTTTCACAAAAGAAACAGGATATGTTTTACTAACTTCCATATCTTTTTCTCTTTGGTTATCATCGTTTCTTTTTAGCATGTATAAAGAACCTCCGGTTAAATCACCCACAGTATTAGATACATACATAAAAACCTGACCTCCGTAAGTTCCGGAATCATCATCACCAATAACAACAACTGTTTTTCCTTTGTAGGCTGAAGATCGTAGTGGCAAAGCATTCTCAGCACTTAAACGACCAAAACCTGCTAATTCTTTAGATACAGATGCGCTTCCTGCACTTGCGTAAGGATCTAAAGCATGTGTACGGGATTCTTCTCCAGATTCTCCACATGTTAAATAAACCGGTCCAAAACCATGCTCTTCTTGTGTAGCCATAGTTGCACCGCATAATCTCCAGGTTCCTCCATTAGAGTTTAACAAATATTCTCCTTTAGTAGGTTTAAATGTTTTGTCAAGCGTAATTCTCGAAACCGCAAAATTGTCTTCGTTATTTACTAAAAATGTAAAAGTTCCGTCAGTGTTTTTTAATAAACCTGAACCGTCAGCAGAACCACCAAAAACAAATTTAGGACTGTCCGCAAAAACATCATCTGAACTAAAAAGAGAATAAATTTTTAAACTTTCAAAACCTGTTTGCGCTTTCAATAAACTTGGCGTTACAGATTGATCTTTTAATACAACACTTGTTGGTTCAGTTTCGTCTTTAGAATCGTTATTACATGATGTAAGTAACGAACCTAGAATAAGTAGAGGTAAAATAATTCGTTTCATTTAGCTAAAAATTGGTTTCTATTTTTTTTACAAAGTAAATCCCTACTCTTTAAGTTAAAATATCTTGAATATTATTAAAAAAACAAGACTTTAACCACAACTGAATTATACGCACTTAAAAAATTAACATTAAATTAGTAATATAAAATACTCATAAACTTGTAGTAACATAAAAGTAAAAAAAAGGGTATTATTTCTAAGATTCTTTTTTTAATTAAAATCCAATTTCAAATCAACTCGAAAATCCACGAAATCTTAAGTTTTTCATTTAGAAAAGTAGTTCTTTTAATGGAGTCTTGTTTACATAATACTGAGTTGAAATAGAAATTTCTTAAAAATAATAATTTGAAATTCTTATTACCATATACACAAAACCCGACAGGTTTTTAAAACCTGTCGGGTTTGACTATAAAAATTATCTGATTTCTTAATTAATAAAATTCCTGATTAACTCTTTTCTAATGTTTTTTTATACTGCTCAAAATTGTCTTTTATTTTTTGATCAAGTTCCGGTTCTTTAATATCAGTGTATTGTTTCATTTCTTCCCAAATAATTTTGGCTACTATATAACGTGCCATTTCTTTATCATCGGCAGGAACAATGTACCACGGCGCATGTTCTGTCGAAGTTTTGTTTATTGCTTCTTCATAATATTCCTGATATTCATCCCAATATTCACGCTCTTTTAAATCTCCGGGTGAAAATTTCCAATTGTGTTTTCCTTCTTCAAGTCGGCGTAACAAACGCTGACGTTGCTCTTCTTTACTCAAATGAAGATAGAATTTCATGACAATAGTTCCGTTTTCGGCAATATGACTTTCAAAATTATTGATTTGCTCTATTCTTTTTTTCCAAAATTTAGGTTTAATATCTTCAACCGAATTAATTCCCGATAAATTCTCTGCCAAAATAAATTCAGGATGCACGCGGGTTACCAAAACATTCTCATAATGCGTACGATTAAAAATTGCAAACTTTCCTTTTTCTGGCAGCGCTATATAATGTCTCCACAAATAATCATGTTCCAGTTCAGCCGAATTCGGCGTTTTAAAACTATGCACTACTACTCCACGCGGATTAAATTCTTTAAAAACCTCCCTAATCAAACTATCCTTTCCCGAAGTATCCATTCCCTGAAGGCAAATTAAAACCGAGTATTTATTGTGCGCATACATCACATCCTGCAAATCGCTAAGTTTTGCCTGTACTTTATCCAGTTTTTCCTCTTTTTCGTCATCATCAGCTTTAACCTTCAACAAAGTCGGAATCTTTGATAATTTTATTTTATCTGTCACTTTAAAATCCTTCGGGTCTATCGATTTCATATATCTTTATTTTTATATTTATAAATATACTAATTTTACGAATTCCGATAACTATCGGAACTGCTATTCATTATAATACTTTTCATTGCTATAAGGGCTAAGCATTATTATTCAATAAAAACATTTCATGGAAAAATTCACATTAGAAATATTATTTCAAATTATAGGTATTGGTTCTGCATCAGGATTATTTTATAATAACGATGCTCTTTATATTATTGGCGATAACAGCGGATTTTTATACGAATATAACATACAGAATCAGCAATTAAACCAACACGCTTTAATTGATAATCCGTCGCAAAATATACCTAAAAACATAAAACCCGATTTTGAATCCATAACAAATCACAACGATACACTTTATGTTTTTGGTTCCGGTTCTACCGAAAACCGAAATAAAATGATTGAGTTTGATCTTAAAAACAAAACTATCTTACAAAAAAATAATCTGGTTGATTTATACGGTTTAATGCAAAGCTTTGGCGAAATAAAACCGGAAGATTTCAATCTTGAAGGCGCTATTTTCGACGGTGAAAACTGGTATTTATTCAATCGCGGAAATGGAATTTCTAATAAAAACACCATTTTCACGATCCATGCAAAAAGTCTGGGCGAAGAATTTGCTTTGGTTGCAACCAATTATAAATTGCCAAAAATAAAAGGCGTTCGTTCTAGTTTTACCGATGCTATTTTAGTCGAAGACAAAATCTATTTCCTTTCTACTGCCGAAGACACAAAATCAACTTACGACGATGGCGATATCTTAGGAAGTTTCATTGGCCGAATTGATCTAAAAACTATGAAAATAGATTTTACTCAAAAAATTACCTCAACTAATAAGTTCGAAGGTTTGACTTTCTATAAAAAATCAAATGATAAAATTGAGTTCTTGCTTTGCGAGGATAATGATACGGAGTTGCTGGAAACTAAGATTTTTAAGTTGAGTTTGCCGGTTAAGTAAAATTAAACACATTTTATGTCATTGCGAGGAACAAAGCAACCACACTAACAAAAGCAAATTTGCTAGTCAAAAAAGTGCTAGATGAGATTGCTTCGTTCCTCGCAATGACTCCCACAATAACGTAGAGGCGCACAGCAGTGCGTCTCCCGCAAAGGATATGCTCAACCAAAGACACACTGCTGTACAGAATACATGTCTACAATGCATCTTTACCTGGAAAATTGTACCTTTAAATACATCAATTAAAAAATAAACGCCTTTTTTAAACTTTTTTTAATCACCTTCCCAACCTTTTTGATTTTTCATCCCTCTTTAGTATAAAGACAACAATTGTGATAAACGAAACGCTAATTTCTAACTGCAAAAAAATGAACCGCGACGCTCAGCGTCAGGTTTATGAGCATATGGCTCCAAAATTGTATCGCCTTTGCAAACGATACCTCAAAAAGGAAGAAGAAATAGAAGAAGCTATGGCTGACGCTTTCTATACCATATTTACAAAACTGGAACAATTAAAAGAAGTTCTGGCTTTTGAGGCTTGGGCGCGAAAAATAACAGTTAACCATTGTTTGGCAACAATTAAGAAACATACCAATTTCAACATGTATCTTGATGATGTCAAATTGCTTTCGCAACCTTTTACAGAAGAAATTAACTCTTTAGAAGAAGAGGATTTACTGAATTTACTAAATCATATTCCAGACGGCTGCAAAACCGTTTTTAACCTTTTTGTTATTGAAGGTTTTGCACACAAAGAAATATCCGCAATGCTGAATATTTCTGAAGGCACATCAAAATCACAATTGAATGCCGCTAAAACAAAGCTAAAGGAATTAGTAAATAAATTGTATTACCAAAAAGCAAAATAGTCATGGACAATCAAGATAAAATATTCGATAAATTTAAAGAAGCCGCAGAAAACTCGGAACGAAAAGACTTCCCGGGAATGGAGAAAGTCTGGGCGCGCGTAGAAGATAAACTGGACAAGAAAGAAGATAAAAAAACTATTTCGTTATGGAAAAAAATTGCCATTGCAGCATCTCTTTTATTATTGATTTCGATTGGTTCTCAGTTTTTAAAAACAGATAAAACAACAACTCAAAATCCAAAAGTTGTCGTTAATGAAACCAATACAGAAGTAACTAAGCAATCTGCAACTGAAAAAGATAATGCAGTTGTTTCTACAGACTCACCACTTGTACCAAAAACGGAAGCAGCTAAAATCCTGGACAAACAAATCCATCAACAACAAGATGTAGCAATACATGAACCACAAGGTTCTGTTTCATATGAATTCGTACCCAATCAAACAGCTGCTGCACCAGTTGCAACCGAAGCAATAACTCCTGTTCCTGTAGAACCTGAATATTCTAACGAAGAAGAAAATTTTGTTTCAAAAGACAAAGCAGTTCAAAGTTTAGGCTATTCAAGAACAGTAGAAAGAGAATCGGCTAAAGTTGCCTATGCTGACAAATCAAACCAGATGGTCAAAAAAAGTGCTCCGTTAATTGTTATCAACGGAAGTGCAATATCTCATAGCAATGATGAGAAAAGGGATAAAATGATGCAAAATGAACTGCCTAATTTAGAGCCTGAAAATGTAGATTCATTAGTTGTATTAGATCAGCCTTTGTATATTATTGACGGAATTTATTATTCTGAAAATGATTTATTTGGCAAAAACCCAACAAGTCCTTATGCACCATTAAATAAACAGGAAATTAAAACAATTACAGTTCTACAAGATCTGGAAGCCACATCAAAATATGGCGAAAAAGGAAAAAAAGGAGTTGTAATAATTACTACTAAAACCGGGAAACCAGCTGCTAAAAACTAGCTAAAAAACAAAATCTTAATTTAAAATTTACTATCATGAAAAACGTAAAACTTATTTCATTAGCCCTTTCTATGCTTATATGTTTCGTATCAATGGCACAGGAAAAAACAATTACCGGAACTGTTACAGACAAGTCAAATCTGGCTCTTCCGGGTGTTACTATTATCGTTCAAAAATCAAAAAAAGCAACACAAACAGATTTTGACGGAAAGTATTCTATTCAGGCACAAACCGGCGATATTTTGATTTTTAGTTACATTGGTATGAATACTCAAAATGTTACGGTCAAACAATCAACTATAATCAATGTAATATTGCAGGAAAATAGTAACCAGCTGCAAGAAGTTGTCGTGGTAGGTTACGGAACATCAGAACAGGAAGATAATAGTTATTATAGACCTGTAGAAAAAAGGAGAACATCTAAACCAGCCAGAGAGCCTAAAGGTAAAATGGTAAGTTTACCCGTTTCCTCAAACTATATACAAGCTGCTCCAAGTCAGCAAGTAGTCATTAGAGGAACTCAATCTATTTCGTCTAAAAATGAACCTTTATATGTTATTGACGGAATTCCGGTAAAGGCAAAACAATTCGCTAAAATTAATCCAAACGATGTACAGGATGTAAAAGTTTTAAAAGATATTGATGCAACTTCATTATATGGATCCAGAGCTTCAAACGGGGTTGTAATTGTTGCTACCAAAAACGGGATTTATAAAAATCTTACAGAGAAAGAACTTGATGCCAAATTGAAAATAGCCAATCATATTCAACCAGTAGAACCAAGTCAGGAAGATTATAATGCTTTCGTAGAAAATGCTTTCGAAAGTCCAAAAACAGCACCGCTTTCTACATTTTCTATAGATGTTGATAATGCTTCTTACACCAATGTGAGACGTTTTATAAATAACGGTCAGGCAGTTCCTAAAGATGCTGTTCGTGTAGAAGAAATGGTAAACTTTTTTAAATATAATTATCCACAGCCAAAAAATTCAGATCCGTTTTCTATTAATACAGAGTTAAGCGATTCTCCCTGGAATTCTAAAAACAAAGTTCTTAAAATTGGTTTGCAGGGAAAAAATATTCCAACAGAGAATTTGCCTGCTTCAAACCTTGTTTTCTTAATTGATGTTTCCGGTTCTATGAGTGAGATCAATAAACTGCCATTACTGAAACAATCCTTGAAAATATTGGTAAATGAATTGCGAAAAAAAGATAAAGTAGCAATTGTTGTATATGCCGGAGCTGCCGGTTTGGTTCTTTCTCCAACTGCCGGAGATGAGAAAAAAACAATTATTGACGCACTGGAAAAACTGAATGCCGGAGGAAGTACAGCCGGAGGCGCAGGAATTGAACTGGCTTATAAAATTGCAACTGAAAACTTTATCAAAGATGGAAATAACAGAGTAATTCTGGCTACAGACGGAGATTTTAATGTGGGAAGCACTTCAAATTCTGACATGGAAAAACTAATCGAAGAAAAAAGAAAAACCGGAGTTTTCCTGACTTGTTTAGGATACGGAATGGGAAATTATAAAGACAGTAAAATGGAAACTTTAGCTGATAAAGGAAACGGAAATTATGCCTACATCGATAATATTCAGGAAGCGAATCGTTTTTTAGGAAAAGAGTTTAAAGGTTCTATGTTTGCAATTGCCAAAGATGTAAAAATTCAGATCGAATTTAATCCTAAACAAATTCAGGCGTATCGATTAATAGGATATGAAAACAGAAAATTACGTCCGGAAGATTTTAAAAATGATGCTATAGATGCCGGCGAATTAGGAAGTAATCATACCGTTACAGCTTTGTATGAAATTATTCCTGCAGGAGTTAAGAGCGATTATCTAAACGAACAACCTGATGATTTAAAATATACAAAAGTAAAAGAAAGCAGTAATAACTATAATGCTGAACTTGCCACAATAAAATTCCGTTACAAAAAACCGGATGGAGATAAAAGCATAGAAATGGTTGAAGTAATCGAAAATAAAACTGTTGGTCTAGAAAAAGCTTCTGATGATTTTAAATTTAGCACTGCTGTAGCATGGTTTGGCTTGAAATTAAGAGATTCAAAATTAATCTCAAATAAATCTTCTGAGGATATTTTGAAATTAGCCAAGCAAGGACTTTCTAATGATGTAGAAGGTTACAAAGCTGAATTTATTAGACTGATTGAAGCTGCAAAATTCGATTATTAACGAAGATTTTTTTACATTTGGTTTCCTTTTGAAAATCCTTCAAAACTTATCAAGTAAAAATAGCTACAAATTAATTTCAAATAAAATTTAATGAATCCTATCCTAAATCAAAATCTGTTTCTTGTAAAAGAACATGTTGGAATGTTTAAAGCCGCAAATAATTATGATATTTATAGTCCTGAAAGCAATGAAATTATCATGAATTGCAGAGAGAATAATCTGGGCTTTTTTACCAAAATGTTCCGTTTTACAGATTATAAAAGAATGACTCCTTTTGATATCGAAATTACTACTGCTTCCGGCGAGAAAATAATTTCAGTAAAACGTGGTATTGCGTGGCTTCGTTCGACTGTTGAGGTTTTTGATGAAAAAGACAGATTGGTGGGAACATTCAAACAGAAAATATTTTCTATTGGAGGAAAGTTTGAAATCCTGGATAAAAATGAAAAAACTGCAGCAACGCTTCAGGGAAAATGGACGGGTTGGGATTTTAAATTCAGCCATGAAAACAAACAATTGGCCCAAGTAAGTAAAAAATGGGCAGGAATAGGAAAAGAATTTTTCACAAGTGCTGATAATTACGTGCTTCAAATAGAAGATACAGTTGCACCTGACAGCCCGTTAAGGCAATTAATTCTGGCAGCAGTAATGTGTATTGATATGGTTCTGAAAGAATAAATAAGTTGTTAAACTTAGATTAAGAAAATAGCTGAAAGCATCGTTTTAGGAAGCAAAAACTGTATTTTTGTGTAACTAAAATGATGCTTTTTGCATTTCTAAAAAACAAATCATGACAGACTTAAAAAATAAAAATGCCTTAATTACCGGAGCAGGAAAAGGAATTGGAAAAGCGATTGCAATTGCTTTAGCAAAAGAAGGAGTAAACGTAATTTTAGTTGCAAGAACTCAGGCTGATGTTGATCAGTTAGCTGCCGAAACTACTGCTTTGGGCGTAAAATCTTTGGCTTTATCTGCTGATGTTTCAGATATCAACTCAATCAATAGTGCTGCAGAAAAAGCTTTGGCTGAATTTAAAACCATCGATATTTTAATTAATAGTGCCGGAATTGCTTCTTTTGGAAAATTCCTGGAATTGGAACCGGATGCCTGGGAAAGAATCATTCAGGTAAACTTAATGGGAACTTATTATACAACTCGTGCCATTATCCCAAATATGATCGAAAGACAAACTGGTGATATTATCAATATTTCGTCTACTGCGGGATTAAACGGAAATGCTTTAACGAGTGCTTACAGTGCATCAAAATTCGCTGTTCTTGGACTTACGGATTCTTTGATGCAGGAAATGAGAAAACACAATATTCGTGTTACTGCTTTAACGCCAAGTACTGTAGCAACAGATATGGCAAAAGATCTAAACCTTACAGACGGTAATCCTGATAAAGTAATGCAATCTGAAGATATTGCCGAATTAATAATTGCTCAATTAAAATTAAGCCGTCGCGTTTTTATAAAAAACAGCAGTATTTGGTCTACAAATCCATAATACGCAATAAACTTTTACAAAGATCTTATCAGCCTTAAAAAAACATATGATGGAACAATATTTAAGACAATTAATTGCAATAGAATTTACAGATAAAAAAGAACTCTTTACCGGTTTTCTTATTGATTATTCTGATGACTGGATCTTGCTGCGAAATAATCCCGAAGATTTTATTCTGGATGGTTTTGTAATTCTGAAAAATAAAAATATTGAAGCCGTACATAGAGATCAGGATCTTGAATTTACCGAAAAAGTAATTCGTTTAAAAGGTCTAAAAACAAATGCAGAGGATATTATCCCGATTCGCGATTTGAGTTCAATCCTTAATTATGTGAATAACAAATATGGTATTTTTCAGATTTCGAAAAAATCAGCCAAGTCAGCTTATTTAGGAAAGTTACTTGAATTAAACGAAGAAGAATTAACTATTGATTTCTTAGATATAAAAGGTCAGTTTGGTGGCGAATTGAGTTTTAATCCAGAAAAAATTCGAGTTATTGAGTTCGATACGGATTATATTAATTCTTTGAAATTGGTAATTCCTGAAGATCAGAAATAGTTTTTATTTTATAAAACAAGAAAGCCCTTTTCTAATAAAAGGGCTTTCTTGTTTTATATTGTTATTGTCATAGCTTCGTTCCTCGCAATTACAAACTAAGCGGCCAATCTTTGTCGAGTTTCTCGTGTGATTTCTCCTCACGTCGAAATGACAAAATTATGCGGATAATTTGTCAAAGTTTGAAACTTTGACAAAGATCTTATATCTTAAGCTTCGGTCAATTTGTTCAAAAACTCTAAACGAACGCTTCCGTCTTCGTCAATTTTTGTCAGGTTGATATCTTGCAATGTATTTACTAATTCAGGATTCCATGGTGTTTTTACTTTTACGTAATTTTCAGTAAAACCGTGAATATATCCTTCTTTATTTTCACTTTCGAATAAGACTGTTCTGTTAGATCCTATTTGGCTTTCGTAAAAAGCACGACGTTTTTTAACGGATAATCCGCGTAACATTTTACTTCGTTTTGCCCTAACATTTGCAGGAACAACTCCAGCCATATTTGCTGCTTCTGTATTATCTCTTTCAGAATACGTGAATACGTGTAAATAAGAAATATCCATTTCATTTAAAAAATGGTATGTTTCTAAAAAATGCTCATCAGTTTCACCCGGAAAACCAACAATAACATCAACACCAATACAAGCATGCGGCATTACTTCACGAATTTTATTTACACGTTCTGTATATACTTCGCGTAAGTAACGGCGTTTCATTAATTTTAAAATATCATTACTTCCTGATTGTAATGGAATATGAAAATGAGGTACAAAAGTTCTGCTTTTAGAAACAAATTCGATCGTTTCATTTTTCAATAAATTAGGTTCGATTGATGAAATTCTCAAACGTTCTATTCCGTCGACTTTATCTAATGCCTGAACTAAATCGAGAAAAGTATGTTCGTGTTTTTTATTTCCAAATTCTCCTTTTCCGTAATCTCCAATATTTACTCCGGTTAAAACAATCTCTTTAATATTTTGAGATGAAATTTCTTTGGCGTTTTGCAACACATTTTCTAAAGCATCACTTCTTGAAATTCCTCTTGCTAACGGAATTGTACAATAGGTACATTTATAATCACAACCGTCCTGAACTTTCAGGAAAGCACGGGTACGATCTCCAATAGAATAACTTCCCACATAAAAATCAGCTTCAGAAATTTCGCAGGAATGAACTTCACCCATATCATTTTTGCTGAGATCGTGAATGTAATCTGTGATTTTAAACTTTTCTGTTGCTCCCAAAACCAAATCCACACCCTCTACATTTGCTAATTCTTCTGGTTTTAATTGCGCATAACAACCTACTGCGGCAACAAAAGCTTTATCATTAAGTT
Source organism: Flavobacterium sp. Leaf82 (assembly GCF_001422725.1). Taxonomy (GTDB): domain Bacteria; phylum Bacteroidota; class Bacteroidia; order Flavobacteriales; family Flavobacteriaceae; genus Flavobacterium. The sequence continues at coordinate 44,428 of NZ_LMMA01000009.1, forward strand.
TCATTGCTTTTTTTACTACCTGCTTAAATTGCTTATCTGCATTATCTGTAACTGAACAGGTATTGATGACATAAATGTCTGCTATTTCTTCAAAATCAACACGATCAAACCCTTCATCATTAAAGTTTCTGGCGATTGTAGAAGTTTCTGAAAAATTCAATTTGCAACCAAGCGTATAAAAAGCAACTTTTTTTCTATTTTCCATGGGAATAAACTACGTTTTAAGTAGTAAGATATTATATTTACATCTCTTTTAAAGAGTTTGCAAATTTACGTACAATATTCTTTAAAATAAAATCAATAATATACTATATATCAATATTTTGGAGCAAACCATTATTTTGGTGTATGTTAAAAAACAAAAAATTAAACCAACTAACAGTGCATAAATTCTCTTTTAAAAAAATTAAAGTAGAAATTCAATAAGAATAAAATGACAAAATAATCGATTAAATGCAAATAATATCGATTAAATGCATTTTTCTGAGTCTTAAATTGAAATTTTCTTACATTTAACTTTGTTTAGATTGTTTTTTAGAGGTATATTCACTTCGTCAAAAGCAGTTAAATAAATTTATATTATTTAAATAATAATTAAGTCATAACAATTTTGATTTTCCATCGTTATGTTGTTGTTTTGTTATTATAAAAAATGGGAATGCCGAAAACCAGAAAGAGTAGGCAAAAATTAAAAATTAAAACTCCATATGAAGGCATTTTTACCCACAATCTGCTTGATGTTCTTAACCATTTTTAGCTCGCAAGCGCAAACGAATGCTAGTGCTCCAGCTACTAATCCATTTCCATCTATTAGTACATTGACAAACTGGGCGAGCTTAAACTCTCAATCACAATTTGATATTGCAATTCGTGCGGTTGGATTTAAATTTGAAGTAAAAGAACCAGGTGAAGGCTCAACGGCTTATACTTATATTCGTAAAGTAACTGTAAATGAAGTAAACTATACTGATAGAATTGTTTATAGAATTACAAATAACAATTCGGCAAGTATTATTTCATTAGTAACAGCTTCTACGGATTTGGTAAGCTTGTACACACCGCAGTTGTCTACTTTTAAAAACAACAATTGTAAAACTGAAATGTCTAAAGACAAAAACACTACTTGTACTTGTTACGAAAGTGCTAATTTTGCAATAGATCTTTGCGACGAGCGTGTTAAACTGACAATGGGTGACGGAAATAAATATTTTGTTTCTGTAGCTAAAAAATAATACTTGATGCTTATTTTAAAGTATTAAAAACTACGAGCTGTTTTCCAAATCTTTGTAATCTTAAATAAGAGTTTACAAAGATTTGGAACGCATTTCTTAGGATTCTCTATAAGTTTGGATTTTTTAATTGGTACCAAACTTCCAATTCTTCTTCATATTCAAAAGAATTTACGTAACGCAAACCCAGCTTTTCAAGAATTCTTCTGGAGTTTTCATTTCCTGCATCTGCGTAGGCATAAACTGCTTCTATTTTCATTACATTAAATGCATAGTCAATAAAAGCTTTTCCGGCTTCGGTAGCATATCCTTTTCCCCAATGTTTCTCGATGAAACGATATCCTATCTCATAAAAATCTTTATGATTATTGATTTCGTTTGTAATGAATTTTATTCCGGACCAGCCTAAAAACTCATTTGTTTCTTTAAGAATTACAGCCCAGCGACCAATTCCTAAATCTTTATATTGTTGCTGAATGTTTTTAATTTGATCCAGACTTTCCTGAATATCTTTTACAGGTTTATTTCCCAGAAAAAGATGCACATTAGGATTAGAATCCAATTCGAACATTCCCTCAACATCTGACAAAAGTAATTCTCGTAAAATAAGACGGTCGGTTTCTATTGGTTCTTTCATTTAAATAAATTTAATTCAAAATATAGCGTTGTACAACTTCGGCAACTCCATCATTATTATTCGAAGCTACAATTACATTTGCCCTGTCACGCAACTCAGGCGTTACATTATCAACCCAAACGCCAAGTCCCGCATATTCGATCATTGTTAGATCATTTCCTGCATTCCCTACAGCAATAATTTCGCTTTGATGAATGTTTAGCTTTTCAGCCAATAATTTAATACTTGCCGCTTTATCAATACCATTTTGTGCTGCTTCCAAGAAAAAAGGTTTAGACATTGCAATACTTAAATGTGGCATTGCCGCTTTTAAATCTTTCTCTACTTCTTTTAAATAAGAAGGTTCAGCTAATAAAATACATTTTACTGCAGGTTTTTGAACTGCTGCTTTAAAATCTGATACTTTATTATGCGGTAATCCAGTGATTTCTTTTTCGATCTCAATATACTCAGAATCTGTTTCGCTTATAATTTCACCATCCAGATACGTTATAATGTGGGTTTTCATTTTTACACTATAATCGTATAAATCATGAATTTGTTCCGGTGTTAAACATTGTTCAAACAAAACAAGATCGTCTTTTACGGTACTGATAACGGCACCATTAAACGAAATAATATAAGAATCGTTTAAATCTAATTGTAAATCTTTTGCATAAGCCGTCATTGCAGATGTAGGTCTTCCTGAAGCCAGGACCACATAAACTCCTTTTGCCTGAGCTTCAAGAAGTACTTTTTTGTTAAGCGCTGAAATTTTATGATCGTCTGTCAACAAGGTATCATCCATGTCGAGCACTAGCATTTTATATTGCATATTTTTTGAGTTTTCAGTCGCAGTCACAGTTTACAGTGACTGAATACTGAGACTATTTACTTTCTTTAGATACTCATTCTGAATTCTTCAATAACCGGATTTGCCTTTGCAAAATCAGTTTCCTGAATAAATACCTCAACTGCTAAATCAGATTGTCCAAAACCTCCCAGGCGAGCTGATTGAATATTATCTTTTTTTACTGTTTCTACTCCTGCTTGTTCTAATCTTTCCTGCAAAGCAAGCGCTAAAACTTCACTTCCTGAATACACTTTCATTAATCCCATGAGATTCTGTTTTTGTAATTATTTTATTTATTCTAATATTGTCTTTAACTGATTTTGAAAATCATTATTTTCATTCATTCCAGTATGTTCCTGATCTTTTAATGGGTAAAAATGTCCATTATCCTTTAAAAGACGACTTAATCTAACCGAATTTTCATAAGGAATCAATTCATCCTTCATACCATGAAAAATATAAATTGGCACTTTGATCTTTGGCAAATATTCATATGTTTCCAGACTAAACTTCTTCAGGAAATCAGGAAAAAACCGAACCTTACTACTCGATAATTCTGTAAAGCTATAATATGGCGATTGCAAAATCAAAGCTTTTGCATTGTTCTGTGCTGCCAAAATAGTTGCAAATCCGGAACCTATTGAATAACCGGTTATAATAATTTTATTTTCAGGATATCGTTTGCTTAATGCTTTATAGACAATAGCAACATCTTTATTTAACTGGTCTTCGTTTTCTATTTCTCCTTCGCTTTTGCCAAAACTTCTATAATCCAAAATAAAAATATCATATCCTAAATTGGTGTAGATTTTAGCAATTTTCCCCCAGGTTTCTAACGTTCCTGCATTGCCATGAAGATAGAAAATCAAACCTTTAGAGTTTTCTGCCTTGAATAACAATCCATTTAATTTTATACCATCAAAAGACTTGATGTTCAATTCTTCAAATTTATGCTGATAATCAAACTGATAATCTTTTGGAAGTCTCGCACTCTGAAAAACCATTCCAACTTGGTTGAAATACACATAGAAAACAACAACTACATAAATGAAAACAAAAAATGCAAGAAGCACAATTGTTAAAAATTTAAGCGTTTTCAACATTTCCATAGATTACTTTTTTACTTTTCAATCGCAGTCAAAGTTTTCAACCTGAGACTGAGACTGAAAACTGCGACTTTTATTCCTCTTCTTGTATATCGTCTTCTTCTTCGTCAAGTTCCTCTTCACCTTCTTCATCCATATCAAACAAAAAAGGCTCTAACATCATTTTATCAGCTAAAATTTCGATACGTTCTGTCAGTTGTTCAGCAAAAATAATACGTTGCGTTTTTGTGATACTATTCGAAATACGCATGATTTTAGTTTCATGACGCAATTTTAACATAGGATCTGCATCGTCGATAATAAACATTTTTAAGCGGTTTACATTATATCCTGCAGTCGTAAACATATCACTTAGTTTATTAGGCGTACCAATTAAAACATCTATTCCGGTAGAAATATAATTTTTATCATAATCTGTATCGCCTTTGTCGTGAACACCATAAACTTCAAGATTAGAATATTTTCCGTATTTCTCAAAAAGTTCGACCATCTCCAAAACTTTTGCTTTATCCTCCACAAAAATCAAAGCACGAGGCGATTCTTCTGTTTGACCTGCCAATTGCTGGATTACATTTATTACAATTGTAGTTGATTTTCCGCTTCCTGCTGGAGAAAGGATAATACAATCAGCACCACTTTTTATCGTCGAAAAAGTTTCCTGTTGCAAAACATTTGCTTCTGTTAAACCATTTTCGATTAAAGCGTCTTGTAATTTTTCGTTTATTTTTTTTAGTTTCATTTTTTTTATGCTTTAAGCTTTAGGCAATAAGCCATAAGCAAAAATTATTTTTAATTTTATCAGCCTAAAGCCTATAGCTTAAAGCCTAATGCGCGAAGCAACTATTTGCTTGCAAACATTTTTACATCAGTTTCAGAAATTTCATTACTTCCTAAAATAATCAATCTTTCGACTACATTTCGAAGTTCACGAATATTTCCTGTCCAATCGTATTCCTGCAATAATTTTATGGCTTGCGCCGAAAATACTTTAACTACATTTCCTTGTTCCGAAGCAATTTTTGCCGCAAAATGCCTAATCAAAGCCGGAATATCATCACGTCTTTCGTTTAATGGCGGAACTTTTATCAAGATCACAGCCAAACGATGGTATAAATCTTCACGGAAACGCCCTTCGGCAATTTCAGTTTTTAAATCTTTATTTGTTGCAGCCACAACACGAACATCGACTTTTATATCTTTTTCGGCACCAACTCTCGTAATCATACTTTCCTGCAAGGCACGCAATACTTTGGCTTGCGCAGAAAGACTCATATCACCAATTTCGTCTAAGAAAATAGTTCCCTTATCTGCTGCTTCAAACTTTCCTGCACGATCTTTTACTGCTGATGTAAAGGCGCCTTTTACGTGACCAAACAATTCGCTTTCGATCAATTCACTTGGTATTGCAGCACAGTTTACTTCAATCAAAGGATAATTAGCACGTTCGCTTTTTTCATGCAATTGATGTGCTACTAATTCTTTTCCCGTTCCGTTTGGTCCTGTAATCAAAACCCTGGCTTCAGTTTGAGCTACTTTATCAATCATAACTTTAATATGATTAATGGCTTCGCTCTCTCCTACCATTTCGTAGTTTTTGCTTACTTTTTTCTTTAGGATTTTATTCTCAACTACAAGCTGTTTTTTATCTAAAGCATTACGAACAGTATTTAATAAACGGTTTAAATCAGGTGGTTTTGAGATATAATCAAACGCTCCCAAACGCATGGTATGAATCGCTGTTTCCATATCGCCGTGACCGGAAATCATGACCATCGGAATTTCAGGTTTTATTTTTTTAGCTTCTTCCAAAACCTCAACACCGTCCATTTTTGGCATTTTGATATCGCACAAAACCAAATCGTAATCGTTGTTTTTTATTTTTTCAAGACCCGCAACTCCATCTTCTGCTTCTTCTACCTGATAGGTATCATTTTCTTCTGATAAAATTTTTACCAAAACTCTCCTGATCGATGCTTCGTCTTCTATAATTAGTATTTTGCTCATTTTTTTTTTGAGGTTCTAAGGTTCTGAGTTACTAAGGTTCTAAGGTGTAATTCAAGAAGCTAAAAAACTTAGCAACTCAGAACCTTAGCGTCTTAGCAACTTTAAAAATTAATATTTAAGCCATTTATACAATTCTTTCCAGGTTGGTTTTTTGCCGTACATTAAAATACCAATTCGGTAAATTTTAGCGGCGAACCAAACTACAAGGAAAAACGTAGCAAACAATAATGATACCGAAATTGCGATTTGCCACCACGGCACGCCAAACGGAAGTCGCATTAACATTACAATTGGCGAGGTTAACGGAATCATCGAAAATATCACTGCAATTGTTCCGTGTGGATCATTTACAACTGTAAAAAATCCGATGTAAACACTTAAAATAAGTGGCATTAAAATAGGCAACAGAAACTGTTGCGAATCAGTTTGATTGTCAACTGCAGCTCCAATTGCTGCATAAAAGGAACTATATAAAAAGTAACCTCCTATAAAATAAATTACAAATCCAATTAAGATACTTGCGATTGGCAAATTCCATAATTCGCTAATATACATTTGGGCACTTCCGGACATTTCGTTTTGCGCAGACTGCATTAATTCAGGTGAAATTCTGGCTGTTGGACCCACATTTACTCCAAAAAAAGAGGAAGCAGCAAACATTAAAGTTAAACCAATAATGGCCCAAATAATAAATTGTAACAACCCTGCAAGAGATGTCCCAATGATTTTACCTATCATTAACTGAAACGGTTTTACAGATGAAATAATGATCTCTATAATTCGGTTTGTTTTTTCTTCGATTACGCTTCTCATTACCATGTTTCCGTAGATAATAATGAACATCATAATCAAATATCCAAATGCTCCGCCAATTCCTATTTTAATTTCATTTAATCCTTTCAGACTTTCTTCGCCAGAAGCTTTTATCAAATGCATATTTACAGCTGATTGTGCTTTTTGAATGGCCAAAGTATCCAGCTTTGCTGTTTCAAGATTTATCTTTGTTATTTTCTCGCCAATAACGTCCTGCGTTTTTTCGATAAATGAAATACTTGGACTATTATTCGAAATAAATTCAATTTTACTTTCTAAATCTTTTAAGTTATTTGTTTTTGGAATAATAATTAAACCATCAAAATTTTCATTTGTAATGCTGTCTTTTAATGCTTTTACATCAATTTCAGATAAATTCAAATATTTAAAGGCGGCTTCTTTTTTATTCTGTTTTACAAAATCATTTGCAAACAAACCTGTTTCATCATGAATTGCAATGCGTTTGGTTTCGGCTTTCATCGAACTCAAATACCCAATAAACCCAGCTATTGCCACAAACAATAATGGACTTAAAAAAGTCATGACAACAAAAGATTTATTACGAACTTTTGCAATAAACTCTCTTTTTATAATCAACGAAATAATACTCATTTTTTAGATTAATTAGATTTTTAGACTTTTTTAGATTATTAGATTTTTTTAGATTTCCAGATTCAGTCTAAGAATCTAAGAAATCTAACGATCTAAAAATCTATCCGGTTACTGTTTGAATAAAAATATCGTTTACACTTGGTATTTTTTCCACGAAATGCGTTACTTGTCCTCTTTGAGTCAGTATATTTAATAACTCATTTGGAGTCGAATTTCCAATTTGAATATCTAATTTCAAATCATCATTTAAGGATTTAAAATTTGCCGGCGAAACCGTGAATTTTTGTGTAATATCATACATCAAACCTTCGACATTACTGGTCAAAATTCCAACTTCGAAACTATTGGTCCTAAACTGACGTTTTACATCGCTTAGTTTTCCTTCGATTAATTTGTTCGATTTATGAATTAAGGCAATATGATCGCAAAGTTCCTCAACACTTTCCATACGATGTGTCGAAAAGATAATTGTAGCTCCTTGTTCTTTTAATGCTAAAATTTCGTCTTTGATAACATTGGCATTTACAGGATCAAATCCGGAGAAAGGTTCATCAAAAATCAATAGTTTAGGTTTATGCAATACACAAACCACAAACTGAATTTTTTGCGCCATTCCTTTAGAAAGTTCCTGGATCTTTTTATTCCACCAACCCTGAATTCCCAAACGATCAAACCAATATTCTAATTGCACTTTTGCTTCGGCTTTAGAAAGTCCTTTCATTTGTGCCAAATACAAACATTGTTCACCAACTTTCATAGAAGTATACAATCCTCTCTCTTCAGGAAGATATCCAATAGTTTGTACGTGTTTTGGCTGCAATTTTTCTCCATCCAGAATTATTTCGCCACTATCCGGCAAAGTAATTTGATTGATGATTCGTATAAGGGAAGTTTTTCCAGCTCCATTGGGTCCTAATAAGCCGTAAATACTGCCTTTTGGTACATTTAATGAAACTTCGTTAAGCGCTACATAATCACCGTATTGTTTTACGACTTTATGTACTTCGAGTAAGTTGCTCATGCTATATTTAAGATTTTCAGCTTCAGTTTGATCATTATGATCAACAGCCTGTAAAAGTAAATAATTCGAAGCGAATCTTTGTATAATTACGCAAAAAACCCATTCTAAATTTGCATTAGAATGGGTTTTAAAATTTATTTGCTTCTTTTTAGAAAAAGTTTAGCTTATGAAAACATATCTTTTACTTTCTCAAAAAATGATTTTTCTGATTTTTCAGGGCTCGGAATAAAATGTTCGTCGTTTAAAGCATTTTCAAAAAACTGTTTTTGCTCTTTATTCAACGTTTTTGGTGTCCAAACATTTACGTGAACTAATAAATCTCCGCTTCCGTAACCGTTTATACTTGGAATACCTTTTCCTTTTAATCTTAAAATTTTTCCGGATTGAATTCCTTCTTCTAACTTAATACGAACTTTTCCGTTTATGGCTTCAATATCTTTAGAAACTCCTAAGACTGCTTCCGGGAAACTAATGTACAAATCATAATGAACATTTTCACCTTCACGTTTCAGGAATTCGTGCTCTAATTCTTCGATAGCTACAATTAAATCACCAGGAATACTATTTCCGGGAGCATCGTTTCCTTTGTTAGAAACTTTCAATTGCATACCATCAACAACTCCAGCAGGAATTTTGATTGATACTGTTTCATCTTCCTGAACCATTCCTTGTGCATCTGCCTCAGAAGGTCTTTTATCTAAAATCTGACCAGAACCTCCACAAGTAGGACAAGTAGATGCAGATTGCATTCTTCCTAAAATTGTATTGGTTACACGCATTACTTGTCCCTGACCGTTACAAGTAGAACACGTTTTGTATGTAACGCCTTTAGCCTGAACTTTACGTTTTACTTTTACTTTTTTCTCAACACCATTTGCAATTTCTTCTAAAGTCAATTTTACTTTAATTCGAAGATTGCTTCCTTTAGCACGACGAGGACCACCGCCTCCGCCTCCGCCGAAACCTCCAAATCCACCACCAAAAATATCACCAAACTGGCTGAAGATGTCATCCATATTCATACCGCCGTGGCCACCACCACCAAAACCTCCGGAACCATCAAAAGCCTGATGTCCGTATTGATCGTATTTAGCTTTTTTGTTAGGATCGCTTAGAACTTCATAAGCTTCTGCCGCTAATTTAAAGTTTTCTTCTGCCTCTTTGTCGCCTGGATTTTTATCCGGGTGATATTTCAACGCACTTTTTCGGTACGCTTTTTTAATTTCGGCAGCATCAGCATTTTTTGAAATGCCTAGTATTTCGTAAAAATCTTTTTTCATAATTTAGGTTAAATTCCATCCCGAAATTATCAGGATAAATTCCAAAATCCAATTCTTAAAAAATTGATATTCAGAATCTAATTTACATTTTTTAGTTTCCGATAACCACTTTAGGGAAACGAATAATTTTGTCTCCTAATTTGTATCCTTTTTCAATAACGTCAACAATTTTCCCTTTTAATTTATCAGACGGAGCTGGAATTTGGGTAATTGCCTCAGCAAAATCAGCATTAAAAGCATCACCTGCTCTTACTTCAACTTGCTCTAAGCCTTTAGATACTAAAGTACTTTTTAGTTTTTCATGAATCAACTCTACTCCTTTTTTCAAGTTTTCATCGTCAGATTTATTGATTTCTACAGCCGCTCTGTCAAAATCATCCAAAACAGGAAGCATTGCTAACAAAACTTCTTGGTTTGCTGTTTTAAACAAATCGATACGCTCTTTTGAAGTTCTTTTTTTGTAATTTTCAAATTCAGCAAATAATCTCAAAAACTTATCTTTTTCTTTTGCCAAGTCTTGAGCCAATTGCTCTTCAACACTTAATTCTTCAACAATTAATTGTTCACCGTTGGCGTTGTTCTCTAACGTTACATCATCTAATTCCTGATCGAACTCTGTATTTTCCGTAGTCATATTACTTTTATTTTTAAAAATATTTTTAAACTTCATTTTTTATTCTTTCTGTTGGATTGCAAAAGTACTGCCAAATCTTTCAAAATGTCAAATTGTCACTTTATTACAATTGAGTCTTTTAAAAAGGCAAATTTAATCTCACAAAATTTAATACAATTTTAAGACTATTACGTTTTAGTTTGTAGTATATTTGAGATCCAAATTGGAAATCAAAATTTATTACCTATCAAAATTGAATTTAAGGGTTGGCCTCGGCTTCATAAATAATTATTAATTCAAGTTTACCTTATATTAAAAAAAGCTTCGCCTATTTCAGACGAAGCTTTTTTTTTATGATTTTTGACAAAAAAATTTACCGCAAAGAACGCTAAGTTTTTTACTCTTAGCTTTTAAAAAAAGAAAAAGCTCGCAAAGCTTTATATTGATTTAGCTTTGCGAACCTTTTCTTTTTTCTTAAAAATATCTTAGATAAATTCCTTGCGCTCTTTACGGTAAAAAATAAATCTCATTGCACGGGCGGAGGGATTCGAACCCCCATCAACGGTTTTGGAGACCGCTATTCTACCCTTGAACTACGCCCGTAACTTAAGGCCGCAAATTAAATGCTTTTTTTTCTTTCTCACCAACTATTTCACGCAAATTTCAAAAAGTTTTAAGCAGATAAACGCCAGGATTTATTAACACAATCACTTTCAGAACTTTGTGAATTTTACGTTTTTTTAATCAAAACAAAATCTTTGCGAATTAACCGCAAAGGTCGCTAAGATTTTTAAAAGTATGGTTTTATAAAAACACAAAGCTCGCAAAGCTTTGTATTGATCTGGCTTTGCGAACTTTGTGTTTTCTATGCGTGAAGTAAAATTAAATCTTAGAACACTTATGATTAATCTGCCACGAATTCACGAATTATTTATCGACATTAAGCTCAAAATTTTGTGAATTAACCGCAAAGGTCGCTAAGATTTTAAAAGTATGGTTTTATAAAAACACAAAGTTCGCAATCCCGATAGCTATCGGGATTGTATTGATCTAGCTTTGCGAACTTTGTGTTTTCTATGCGTGAAGTAAAATTAAATTTTAGCGCACTTTGCGGTTAAACTCTTATGTCAATAAAGTAGCTTTTAATCCTTCAAAATCAACAGAGATTTGCTCGCCTGAAACCAGGTTTTTAAGCGAATATGAATTTGATGCAATTTCTTGTTCTCCGGCGATTACTGCAAACGGAATCAAGCGTTTATCTGCATACTGAAATTGTTTTCCCACTTTTACATTATCAGGATACAATTCTACTTTTATATTTTCTTGTCTTAATTTCTGGATTGCCTGCGACGCGTATAAAGCCTCGGCATCTCCGTAATTAATAAACAATGCTTTTGATGTCGCTGCAACAGTTTCCGGGAATAATTGTAATTCTTCCAGAACAAGATAAATACGATCCAGACCGAAAGAAATTCCGACACCACTCATATTTTTCAATCCAAAAATACCAGTAAGATCATCATATCTTCCGCCACCACCAATAGATCCCATCGAAACGTTTTTTGGCGCGGCTACTTCAAAAATAGCTCCTGTATAATAGTTTAATCCACGAGCAAGCGTTACATCAAGATCTAAAGTTGCTGTTGCCAAACCTAAAGTTGTCACATTGTCACAAATAAATTTCAACTCCTCTACTCCTTTCATTCCTTCTTCGGATTCTGCTAATAAATCTGAAAGCTGGCTAATTTTATCCGAAAAAGTTCCTGTAAAACTAAAAAGCGGCTGAACTTTTACCAAAGCATCTTCGGCAATACCTTTTTCGATCATTTCTTTTTTTACACCGTCTTCACCAATTTTATCCAGCTTATCCAGAGCTACTGTAAAATCGATCAACTTATCTGATGCTCCGATAACTTCAGCAATTCCGGATAATATTTTTCTGTTATTGATTTTAATTGTTACACCTTCTAAACCTAAAGAGGTAAAAACTGTATCATATAATTGAACCAATTCTACTTCCTGCCACAATGATTTTGAACCTACAACATCAGCATCACATTGATAAAACTCTCTGTAACGACCTCTTTGCGGTCTGTCAGCTCTCCAAACCGGTTGAATCTGGTATCTTTTAAATGGAAATTCAATTTCGTTTTGGTGCTGCACCACGTATCTTGCAAACGGAACGGTTAGATCGTAACGTAAAGCTTTTTCAGAAATTTTCCCTGTAAATTTATTCAGCTCAATTCTTTGACTTAAATCAATAGTTTCAGCCGAATTAACTTGTAAAGATTCTATAGATTCCGGCAATTCAATTTTATTTTTATTGAAGAAAAAATTCCCTGAGTTCAATATTTTAAAAATCAAGCGATCACCTTCTTCGCCGTATTTCCCCATTAAGGTATCTGAATTTTCAAACGAAGGGGTCTCTATCGGTTGAAAACCAAATTTCTCGAAATTATTTTTTATTGCCTGAATTATATATTGACGTTTTGACACCTCTGCAGGTGAAAAATCTCTTGTTCCTTGTGGAATACTTGGTTTTGAAGCCATCTTTTTTATTTTAGATTGTTGATTTTAGATTTTAGATTCCTTGAAAACTTACCTCTAAATTCTTTAACATTATTTTCTTTTAATTTTAATCGTCCGCAAATATCTAACTTTTTAAAATAAATAATATGAGTTCGAAAACAAACTTGTAACAAAAAACGTATTTTCGTGACAAATTGGTCATGATGCTAAAATTATTTAAAGAAAATATCCGAATTGCTTTTGGTTCTATCAAAACACAATTGTTGCGTACTATTCTTACTGTATTAATTATCGCTATAGGGATTACGGCTTTGGTAGGAATCCTGACTGTTGTGACGGCGCTTGAAAACACAATTTCGACAAATTTTGCTTCTATGGGAGCAAATACTTTCAATATTAACCAATACGAAAACAATCTTAAAAACCGCGGAAGTAACGAGCGTGAAATCGTAAACCCGATTATTTCCTACCCGGAAGCGGTTGCTTTTAAGAATAAATACAGATATCCTTTTACAGAAACTTCGCTGTCTTTTACCGCAACAAAAACTGCAGAAGTAAAATATGTAGATAAAAAAACAGATCCGGAAATCAGCGTTCTTGGTGTCGATGAACATTTTATCTCTAACTCAGGTTTAGAAATAAGTTCTGGTCGCAGTTTTAATCAGTTTGACATTGAAAACAATACCTATTCCTGCGTTGTAGGATCAGATTTTGAAAAAGGTTTATTAAAAGACGTAAATCCAATCGATAAAATAATTTCTATTCGTGGTGCTCGTTTTAAAGTTATTGGAGTTCTAAAAGAAAAAGGATCAACGTTTGGAAACAGTCAGGATTTACGCGTTTTAATCCCGATACAAGTAGCAAGATCTTTATTTACGGCGCCAAATATCAATTATACGTTAAGTGTAATGGTTGCTAAAAAAGAACTTCTTGACGAAGCTATCGATAACGCCACAAGTACGATGCGAAGAGTACGAAAATTGAGTCCTATTCGTGATAATAATTTCGGAATTGGGCGTAGCGATGATTTGATAAACCGTATTCTGGGAATCACAAAATATTTAGGCTGGGCGTCCTGGATTATTAGTGTTATCACTATTTTAGGATCTTCTATCGCGTTGATGAATATTATGATTGTTTCGGTTACAGAACGTACGCGAGAAATAGGTGTTAGAAAAGCTTTGGGCGCAAAAAAAATAACAATCGCTGTTCAGTTTTTTATCGAAACTTTACTGATTGGACAAATTGGGGGTTTGATTGGTATTGTAATCGGAATTCTTTTGGGTTTTGCCATCGCAACCGCAATGAGTTTTGTGTTTGTAGTGCCGTGGGTGGCTATTTTTGCAGCATTTGCAACTAGTTTTACCGTTGCAATTGTTTCTGGTTTATATCCCGCGATTAAAGCGTCTCAATTAGATCCTATTGAAGCTTTGCGTTATGAGTAATTTCATGGCTTTTAATTCATGACTGGATTATTAAGCCATAGAAACTTTGCAGGAAATCATTCTGTCATTATCATAAATATCTTTTCTTAATTCGATATTAGTAAAATTCATATTTTCCAGCAATTCTCTCATTTCGTCACCCAAATACTGGTTGATTTCAAAATACAATTGTCCATTTTGTAAAAGATTATTCTGAGCCAGTTTTGCTATTTTTCTATAAAAAACCAAGGCATCATTATCTTCTACAAAAAGTGCCAGATGTGGTTCATAATCGAGTACATTCTTTTTAATTTCCTGTTTCTCTAAATTACGAACATAGGGTGGGTTTGAGACAATAATATCAAAATCATATTTTAAAACATCAAGTTCTAAAATATTTTTGAACATGAATGTCACTTCTACATTATTGTTCATCGCGTTCTTTTTTGCTGTTTCTAATGCTTTTTTCGAAACATCAATAGCATAAACTTCTGCGTTTGGAATATTTTTTGCCAACGAAATAGCAATACATCCGCTTCCGGTTCCTATGTCCAGGATTTTTATTTTTTTTGAAATATCAATTTTAGAATTTTCATTGATAATCCATTCTACTAATTCTTCTGTTTCGGGCCTTGGAATCAAAACATTTTCGTTGACTTCAAAATCCAAACCATAAAAATTAGTTTTACCCAATAAATACTGGATTGGAACTTCTTTTTTTAATTGAGTCAAAAAGGAATCCCAAATAACGAAATCACTTTCTGAAAAAGTTAATTCATGATTTAGTGCCAAATCAATTTGCCGTAATTTATGCTTGTCTTCTAAAATCAAATAGAAAAAACTTTCCGCTTCGTACGCATCGTAAAAAGGTGATAATTCTTTAATAAACTGAGTACGATATTGTTTGATTTTCATTTTTCTTATATCTGTTATTATAAAAAGATTTGCTTAGCAATCAAATTGCACTGCTATTTCTGAAACTTTTTTTACAGTATCTTCGTTTTTAGCTTTTGATGAAAGAAACAAAATCACACGTTCCTCTTCATAATTTCTATTTGCGCCAAAAACAAAATCCAATTTTCCGTCTCCGTCAATATCTCCTGCAAAAAGCAACTCTACAAATGTATCCTGAAATGAATCTTCTGCCAGAAGCAATTTTTCAACACCATTTCCTATGGTCAAATAAAGTTTATAATTGGCTACATTTTTAAAAATTTCTTCTCCATCATTATCAGAATCTGTTTTAAATTGGGAAAGAACTTTTCCTTCGGCTCTAAAAGCATAACTGACATTGTTAAATGTATATGTTGCTTTTTCTTTAGGCCAAATTTTTCGTTTATTAATTTTTACAGATTTCACACTTCCTGTTTTCAGTTCCGGCAAATCCATAAAAACGATGACTTTATTTTTAGGTGAAATTGATACCAGAGAATCTCCGGTACATTCATCAAAATCTTTTTCTGTTTTAAAATTAGCTTTTCCTAAATAATATGTTCCGTTTTCTTCATACAACTCAATCCATTTTTCACTTAAGGAAGTTGCAGGATTTTTAGCATCATAAGTTCGATAACTTCTTGGTATTAGAATATCAAATTCTTTTTTAAACTCTTCATTTGACACATTTGCTACATTTTCATCCTCTTTAAGAGAATCTTTAGCAATCGTTGTCTTAATAATACTGGCTTTTTCTACCTTTTTTTCTTGAGAACCATTACAAGAAAATAAAACCGAAACTAAAATAATTCCAAAAACATTTTTTTTCATAAGCTTATAAATCTTTCAACATCCACACAGGACAAGAACTATGCCCGGTACATCCCATGGGAGCATCTAAATATTCAAATCCTGATTTTTTATATAATTTTTGTGCGGCATGCATAAATGGCATTGTTTCTATATAACATTTTTCGAAACCAAAATTTCGGGCTTGCTCTAAACATTTTTCCATCATTTTTGTACCAATACCCAAACCACGGGTTTTTGGCAAAAAGTACATTTTTTGTAATTCGCATATAGCTGAATCTCCATTTTCTAATGGTGCGATTCCTGCGCAACCTACAATTTCGCCTTCATTTTCTACCACATAATAAACCGATTGTGGCTTATTATATTCCTCAAACATTAAATCTAAATAAGGATCTTCATAAGCTGTGCCTACTTTTGGTATTTCCATTTCATCAAAAACCGATCTTATTAATTGAGCAACTGCCTGATTGTCTTCCTTTTTAATAGATCTGATAACCCAATTTTTCATATTTCTTTATTCGTATTACCTATTACAAAAGTAAAAATAGTTTTTTGATAGTTTCTTAACTATTGTGTTAACTATCGAACTAAACAAAAATAACTACTTTTGCACTGTGAATATACATGAAAAATACATAAAACGTTGCATTAAATTAGCACAAAATGGGTTTGGAACTACATATCCTAACCCAATGGTTGGAAGCGTAGTTGTTTATGAAAATCAAATCATTGGCGAAGGCTGGCACAAAAAAGCCGGAGAACCACATGCTGAAGTTAACGCAATTCGATCTGTAAAAGATAAATCATTATTAAAAAAAGCTACTATTTATGTAAGCTTAGAACCTTGCAGTCATTTTGGAAAAACGCCTCCGTGCTGCGACTTAATTATAGAACATAAAATTCCTAATGTAGTTGTTGGAACTGTAGATCCCAATGAAAAAGTGGCAGGAAACGGCATTAAAAAATTAATTGCTGCCGGCGTTAATGTTGTTGTTGGCGTTCTTGAAAATGAATGCAACGAACTAAACAAACGTTTTTTTACTTTTCATCAAAAAAAGAGACCTTATATAATATTGAAATGGGCCGAAAGTCAGAACGGTTTTTTATCTCCTGAAAAAGAACCCAATCAAGACAGAAAACCTTTCTGGATCACGAATCAATATTCAAGGCAACTGGTTCATAAATGGCGCAGTGAAGAACAGGCAATTCTGGCAGGAACTCAAACTGTTATTGAGGATAATCCCAAATTAAACACGAGAGATTGGTCAGGAAATAATCCGGTAAGAGTTATTTTAGACCAAAATAATCGCATTTCAAAAGACAGTTTCATTTTTGATAATACTATAAAAACTATTGTATTTACTAAATCTGAAACAAACAGCTCAACAGAAAATACTATTTTTGAAATAATTGATTTTAAGCAGAATATAATACCGCAGATTTTATCTGTATTATATCAACATCAAATACAGTCTGTTATTATCGAAGGAGGATTACAGACTTTACAATCTTTTATAGATGAAGATATTTGGGATGAAGCCCGTATTTTTATTGGAAAAGCAATTTTTTCAAAAGGCACAAAAGCTCCTGTTACCCAAAAGAAAAACCTGACTAAGACTTATTTACTGGGCGACGAATTAATAAACATTAGAAATCATGATTGATACTATAATTTTTGACTTTGGAGATATATTTATCAATTTAGACAAACAAGCCACTATTTCAGGATTGCAAAAATTAGGCATGACAGAATGGAATGCCGAATTGGATCGTCTGAACCTTTTGTTTGAAACCGGAGATATTTCGCATGATGATTTTTTGGCGGGTTTTCAAAAGGAACTTCCAAACGCTTCTATCGAAGAAATTCTAAATGCCTGGAATGCAGTTTTAGCAGATTTCCCTTTATATCGATTAGAGTTTTTGCAAATGCTTTCTAAAAAATATCGTTTGTTCTTATTAAGTAATACAGATGCTATTCATATTGAGACTTTCGAAAACAAAACCGGAATTTCGTTTTACAGTGATTTCTATCAATGTTTTGAGAAAGTTTATTTTTCGTTTGAAATTGGAATGCGAAAACCAAATGCTGAAGTTTTTCAGTATTTAATCAACAAACACGAATTATCCCCAAAACGCACTTTATTTGTAGATGATAAAAAAGAAAACACAGATTCTGCAGCAGCATTAGGTTTCCATGTTTGGAATTTGCAAGTTGGTGAGGAAGATGTCGTGGATTTATTTGATAAAAAAATAATATAAATTATTTAGCCACAGATTAAAAAGATCAAAATGATTTTTTCACGCAGATTGAGCAGATTAAATTATAATCTGCACAGATCGGTTTAATCTTTTAAACATTTAGTCACAGTAAAAAATTAAAACAAAATAGAAAAATCATTTTAATCTTTTTAATCTGTGGCAACAAGAAGCTGTAACAACTTTTAACAATTTACAAATCAACTTTTGGAATACGACGATACTTATAAAACAATTGCTTTTGAATCTGAGGAAATGCTTTTAAAAGAAAAAGGCAGCAAATTCTTTGGCTATGCTTTTCCTATCGAAAATGAAGATGAAGTAAAACCTATTATCGAAAACTTAAAAAAACAACATCCGCATGCAGTACATTTTTGTTACGCTTACCAATTAGGAACAGCTCCAAAAATCTCCTATCGTGCAAATGATGATGGCGAGCCAAGTAATACGGCTGGAGCACCAATTTATGGTCAAATACAATCTTTTGGGCTTACCAACGTTCTTGTAATTGTCGTTCGGATTTTTGGAGGAATAAAATTAGGTGTCGGCGGGTTAATTGCTGCTTATAAAACTACAGCACAAATGACTCTTGAAGTTTGTGAGGTGATCGAAAAAACAATCGATGTTCATTTTTTAATCTCTTTTGACTATAAAAACATGAATAAAGTAATGCGTGTTATTAAAGAAAAAAAGCTGGAAATCAGTTCTCAGGAAATGGAAATCAATGAAGATTCCGGTTTGCCAATTGGCAAAATCAGAACAAAAACGCGTAAAAAAAATGCCGAATCTGTATTCGACATTTTTGATTTAATGTTCGAAATCGACATTAAAATTATATAATTTGGTACAAAAACCTATCTCATTTTAACAATTAGACAAGCGTTTTAAACAATTCTAAAATATAATCCGGAGGGGCAGTTGGGCGACCTGTTTTTAACGAAATAAATACTAAAATAAAAGTGGCAGTTGTTAATAACTCATTCGCTTCGTTATAAATCTCACAGTCAAATTCAATCTTGACAGACGACTGACTTTTGAAAGCAGTATGAATAGTAAGAAGCTCATCGTAGCGTGCCGATTTTTTGTAATTTATTTGCATGGAGACAATCGGCAATCCAATTCCGCTTTCTTCCATACTTTTATACGAAATCCCTTTATTTCTAAGCCATTCCACTCGTCCTATCTCAAAATAAGGAACATAATTTCCGTGATAAACAACCCCCATTTGGTCTGTTTCTGAGTAACGAACACGCACTTGCGTTTGATGATTTTTCATTATTTATATATTAAAAAAAATTAGCTTCCAAAAGTTCACTTACAACATTTTTTTATAAAATTAGAGTCCAAAATATTTTTTTTTACAGAAATTTGTTCACATATTTGTTATCCCGAAATACGGAATAAAATTGCTCCTTTTTTATTAGGAGAATCTTTATCAATAATAAAAAAATTTATCTGAATCTATGACTAAAACTGCTCAATCGGTATGGGAAAACTGTTTGTCCTTTATAAAAGACAATATTCAAGATCAAGCCTATAAAACTTGGTTTGAACCAATCAAATCAGTTGAGCTAACCGACAACGCGTTATATATTCAAGTACCAAGTAAATTCTTCTACGAATGGCTAGAGGAACATTACGTTAAATTATTAAAAGTTGCACTTACCAAAGAACTAGGAAAAAACGCAAAGTTACTCTATAAAATTAAAATGGAGAACACTTATGGCAATAAACAACCGTTTACCGAACAGTTGCCAAGTGCCAACAGAGTGCCAATGAAACCGCAAGAGGTTGATGCTCCGTTTAAAAACTTAAATCCTGAGCTTAAAAATCCTTTTGTAATTCCCGGAATTAGAAATCTTAAAATTGAATCGCAATTAAATGCCAATTACAGTTTTGATAATTTCTTAGAAGGAGATTCAAACCGTTTAGCCCGTTCTGCAGGTATGGCTGTTGCCAACAAACCCGGAGGAACATCCTTTAATCCTTTATTGATTTTTGGTGGAGTTGGTTTGGGAAAAACACACTTAGCTCACGCTATTGGAGTTGAAGTAAAAGATAAATATCCTGAAAAGACGGTTTTATATATTTCTGCCGAAATTTTCACACAACAATATATTGATTCGGTTAAAAAGAATAATCGTAATGATTTCATTCATTTTTACCAATTAATCGACGTTTTGATTATTGATGATGTTCAGTTTTTATCTGGAAAATCAGGAACTCAGGATGTATTTTTCCATATTTTTAACTACTTGCACCAAAACGGTAAACAAGTAATTTTAACTTCGGATAAAGCTCCTGTTGATATGCAGGATATCGAACAACGTTTATTATCTCGTTTTAAATGGGGATTATCTGCTGAGTTACATCAGCCGGATTACGAAACCAGAATTTCGATCTTAAAAAACATTTTATATCGTGATGGTGTCGAAATGCCGGAAGATATTATTGAATACGTTGCCCGTAACATTAAATCTAATGTTAGAGAACTTGAAGGCGCAATTATTTCGCTAATCGCACAATCTTCTTTCAACAAAAAAGAGGTTACGATTGAATTAGCTAAAAGCGTTGTAGAGAAATTTGTTAAAAATGTAAAGAGAGAAATCTCTATCGATTATATTCAAAAAATCGTGTCTGATTATTTTCAGTTAGACATTGAAACACTTCAGTCTAAAACAAGAAAAAGGCACGTGGTTCAGGCGAGGCAATTGGCCATGTTTTTTGCGAAGAAATTTACAAAAGCTTCTTTAGCAAACATTGGTTCACAAATTGGAGATCGTGATCATGCTACCGTTTTACATGCTTGTAAAACAGTTGATAATTTAGTTTCTACAGACAAACAATTCAAAAAATTTGTCGAAGACATCAACAAAAAATTAACGCTATAAACGCATCATGCCAGTAAAAATCTTAATGGTTTGCTTGGGAAATATTTGTAGATCACCTTTAGCCGAAGGTATTTTAGCATCAAAATTACCTAATAACTTTATAGTTGATTCTGCAGGAACCGGATCTTGGCACGTAGGTCATTCGCCGGATAAAAGATCTATTGCTGTTGCCAAAAAAAACGGACTCTGTATAGATACTCAAAGAGGCAGACAATTTAAACCTGCTGACTTCGACGAATTTGATTATATCTATGTAATGGATAGTTCGAATTACAGAGATGTAATTAATCTTGCAAAAACTCCCGAACATAAAAACAAAGTTCAACTTATACTGAATGAACTTTTTCCGGACGAAAATGTAGATGTTCCGGATCCTTACTTTGGTGTTGCTAATGGTTTTGATACTGTATATCAAATGCTGAATGAAGTAACGGATATAATTGCAAAAAAGCTTATCGAAAAACATTCATAGCTTTTTATTTTTTTTTTTAAAACAATATAAAAAACCGCACATGAAACTTCTAGGAAAACTATACTTAATTCCAACTACAATGGGCGAAAGCGATCCTATGGATGTTTTACCACAAACAGTAAAAAGAAGTATCGATTTTATAGATCATTATATTGTTGAAAATGAAAAAACAGCCAGAAAATCTATAAAAGCGGTTTCACCAGAAAAGAAACAATCGGAACTTATACTTTTCACGCTTAATAAACGTACCGAACCAAGCGAACATTTAGACTTTATTAAACCATTATTAGAAGGGAAAAATGTAGGTTTAATGAGCGAAGCAGGCTGTCCAGGCGTTGCTGATCCCGGAGCTGTAATTGTGAAATTGGCACACGAAAAAGGAATTCAGGTTGTACCATTGGTTGGGCCTTCTTCTATTTTATTAGCCATGATGGCTTCTGGAATGAACGGCCAAAGTTTTACCTTCAACGGATATTTGCCCATTGATAAAGACGAGAAAAAATCAGCTTTAAAACATTTTGAGAAATTATCTCAGGATAAAAATCAATCTCAGATTTTTATAGAAACTCCTTATAGAAACAACAAACTTGTTGAAGATATTTTGCAAATCGTAAACCCTTCTACACATCTTTGTATCGCAACTGATATTACCTTACCAACAGAATTCATTAAAACAATGCGTATTGCAGATTGGAAAAAATTGAAAGTTGATTTACATAATCGACCTACGATTTTTATTATCCATAAAATGTAATCGTAAAAATTATCTTATATTGTACTCACAAGTTTTTCTAATTAAACTTTCTCATGAGTAAACTTCCAAATATAACCACAAGTATTTTTACGGTAATGTCTAAAATGGCAACCGAATATAATGCGATTAATCTTTCGCAGGGATTTCCTAACTTTCCTGTAGACGAAAGGCTAACCGATATTATAGCTAGATTATCCAAAGAAAATGTTCACCAATATACTCCAATGGCAGGTTTTCCGCCCTTGATGAATCAGATTGCAAAATTAATTCAGAGTTCATACAACAGAACAATTAATCCCGATTCAGAACTTTTAGTTACAGCCGGAGCAACTCAGGGAATTTTTACTTCGATTTTGGCTTTGGTAAAAACTGGAGACGAAGTTCTTATTCTGGATCCAAGTTATGATTCATATGAATCTCCTGTTTTATTGTGCAACGCAAAACCAGTTCGCGTAGCATTAAATGACGATTACACTCCAAATTGGGAAACGATTGAAAAAGCGAGTTCTTCAAAAACGAAGATGATTATCATCAATAATCCGCACAATCCAACTGGAAAAATTTTAACTGAGGCTGATTTTCTTCAACTTGAAAAATTACTTTCTAAATTTCCTGACATTATTGTTTTATCTGATGAAGTTTATGAATACATTACTTTTGAAGAAAAACATATTTCTGCACACACCAAAAGCTTTCTTTTAGATCGTTGTATAATGGTTTCTTCCTTTGGAAAATCATTTCATATTACAGGCTGGAAAATTGGTTATACGGTTGCGCCGGAATATTTGATGAAAGAAATTAAAAAAGTACATCAATTTCTGGTTTTCAGTGTCAACAGTATTTCTCAAGCCGCAATAAGTGAATATTTAGATGTTGTTGATGTCAATCTTTTAGGAAAATTCTATCAGGAAAAACGAGATTATTTCCAGAAGCTACTTCAAAATAGCCGTTTTGAATTAAAACCCTGTGAAGGAACATATTTTCAAGTAGCATCCTATGCCAACATTTCAAACGATGATGATGTTAGCTTTTGCAAAAAATTAATTACAGATCATGGCGTTGCCGCAATCCCTATTTCTACCTTTTATTCAGATAATAAAGACCAAAAATTAATACGTTTTTGTTTTGCCAAAGATGATTTTACTTTAGAATCAGCAGCAAAAAAATTGTGTAATATATAAAGTTTATCAAAATTTTATAACATTATTATGCGTGCATCCTATTTATTTAATTAA
Organism: Flavobacterium sp. Leaf82; assembly: GCF_001422725.1. Taxonomy (GTDB): domain Bacteria; phylum Bacteroidota; class Bacteroidia; order Flavobacteriales; family Flavobacteriaceae; genus Flavobacterium. Next base: position 67,882 of record NZ_LMMA01000009.1, read on the forward strand.
TATTGTAATAAAAAGAAAAATAATATGAGCTATACAGATAAAATGTTGAGAGATGACGCTTTAAAAGGTAAGGTCATTGTAGTTACAGGCGGAGGAAGCGGTTTAGGAAAAGCAATGACTAAATATTTCTTAGAATTAGGCGCTCAGGTAGCGATTACTTCAAGAGATTTAGATAAGCTAAAAAATACTGCAACTGAACTTGAAACTGAAACCGGTGGAAAATGTTTACCGCTTCAATGTGATGTTCGTCATTATGAAGAAGTAGAAAACATGCTTCAGGAAGTTTTAAAAACTTTTGGCAAAGTAGATGTTCTTTTGAACAATGCAGCCGGAAATTTCATTTCTCCAACCGAACGTTTATCTGCAAATGCATTTGATACTGTTATAGATATCGTATTAAAAGGTTCTAAAAACTGTACTCTTGCTTTTGGAAAACACTGGATCGACACCAAACAAACATCAGCTACTATATTAAATATCGTGACTACTTATGCCTGGACAGGATCGGCTTATGTAGTGCCAAGTGCTACTGCAAAAGCGGGAGTTCTTGCCATGACAAGAAGTTTAGCTGTAGAATGGGCAAAATACGGGATTCGTTCTAATGCGATCGCTCCGGGACCATTCCCTACAAAAGGTGCCTGGGACAGATTATTGCCGGGAGATCTTGCCGAAAAATTTGATATGGCGAAAAAAGTTCCGTTGAAACGTGTAGGCGATCATCAGGAATTAGCAAATTTAGCCGCTTATTTAGTATCTGATTTTTCAGCTTATGTAAATGGAGATGTTATCACGATTGATGGTGGCGAATGGCTGAAAGGCGCAGGACAATTTAATTTACTTGAAGCAATTCCGGAAGAACTTTGGGATCAGCTTGAAATGATGATAAAAGCAAAAAAGAATAAATAATTTTACGTGCTTACTAAATTCAGAATATTTTATTAAAACTATACTGATTGCACTAAATCCCGAGAGTTATACTTTCGGGATTTTTTTTATATTTTTCACCATATAAGTGATATAAGTTCAATGAAGTAATAAATTGTTTAAATATATGTTTGCTTAAATTTACTTATATCACTTATATGGTTTAATTCGTTAATATATTTACACAATTCACTTAAATTATTATTTTTGCCAAACAAATATCAAACAAAAAACATATGCTCATTATTGGAATTGCAGGAGGAACAGGAAGTGGAAAAACAACAGTAGTACACCAAATCATGAATGAATTACCGGACACTGAAGTTGGCGTAATTTCTCAGGATTCATACTATAAAGAAACCCATAATTTGTCGTTCGACGAAAGAGCATTAATCAATTTTGATCATCCCCGTGCGATCGATTTTGAGTTATTGGTAAAGCATCTAAAAGCTTTAAAAGAAGGAGAAACCATCGATCAGCCCGTGTATTCATTCATACAACACAACAGAACTGATGACACAGTATCAACACATCCTAGAAAAGTTATGATTGTTGAAGGTATTTTAATCCTGACAAATCCTGAACTTCGTGATCTGTTTGATGTTAAAGTTTACGTTCATGCTGATTCTGACGAAAGATTAATTCGTCGTTTAAAACGTGATATTTCTGAACGCGGACGTGATATCGACGAGGTTTTAACCCGTTACCAAAACACATTAAAACCTATGCATGAGCAATTTATCGAGCCATCAAAAGCTTTTGCAGATATTATTATTCCTAATGATAAATACAATACTGTAGCTATTGATGTAGTTCGTGCAGTAATTAATCAACGAATTTCATAATTTTTATCGTAAATTTATTCCATAAAAATTAGGAGCTATATCCCGCTTTCGCCTTTATCTTTTTATGGTAGAAAAAACCATAAAAAGGATATCGCTCTATCGGGGCTAGAACACCAACCGAATTTACAAGAAGTAATCAGTTAAAGAGAAAATGAAAATAAAAAATCCATATAAAGGCAAGCGCTGGTTCAAATTACTGAGCAATAAATACGTTTGGGTTTTACTCTTTTTCGTAGTATGGATGTTATTTTTAGACAATTACTCTTATTTTGATCATCGTTTTCTTGACGGACAGATTAACGAATTACAAGACAATAAAAAATATTATCAGGAAGAAATAAAAAAAGATCAGGAACAGATCAAACAACTTAAAAATCCTGAACAAATAGAAAAATATGCCCGCGAAAAGTATTTCATGAAAAAAGACAGCGAAGATATTTATATCATTCAATTTGAAGGAGATACTATTCAAGACACAAAAGAATAATCAGAAAAAAGTAAACAAACCCAATGGCTACTACCCTATTCGACGATTTTAATCCGATTTCATCCAAACAATGGAAACAAAAAATTCAGTTTGAATTAGACGGAGCTGATTATAACGAGACCGTAATCTGGAATTCTCCAGAAGATATTCAGGTAAAACCTTTTTATCATAGTGACGAATTTTCTAAAGCTGCTTTGGTTAAAACTGAAGCATCAAATTTTAAAATTTGTCAAAACATCTTTGTATACGATATCGAAAAATCGATTCAAAGAGCCTTGAATACTATCGAAAGAGGTGCAGAAAGTTTGCGTTTTACCATCGAAAACGAAAAAATAGACATTCAAAAATTATTAGAAACTCTTCCTTTAGAAAACAGAACCGTTTACTTTAATTTGAATTTTATTTCAATCGATTTCGTAAAAATATTAGATACTATTTCGATTCAGAAAAAAGCTGTTTTTTATTGCAATATCGATCCTATTGGTCACTTTGCAAGAGAAGGAAACTGGTTTACAACATCTGATAAAAATAATTTCGAAACGATTGAAAAAATAGCAAAAGCAACCACCAATCTTTCCTTAATAAGTATCGATTTAGGTTTGTATCAAAATGCAGGCGCTAATCTTACCCAACAAATTGCGTATAGTTTAGCACACGCAAACGAATATTTAAATCGTCTACCAAGTATTACACAACCTTTTGTATTTCAAATATCAGTAGGAACAAATTATTTTTTTGAAATTGCAAAGCTTCGCGCTTTGCGAATGCTTTTCAAATTAATTGCTTCAGAATACAATCCTGATCTAGAATGTCATTTTTTAGTTACGCCAACCAAACGCAATAAAACAATTTACGATTACAACGTAAATATGCTTCGCACAACAACCGAATGTATGTCGGCCATTTTGGGCGGTGCAGATGCTGTGGCCAATTTACCGTATGATTCTTTGTATCATAAAGACAACGAATTTGGCGATCGAATTGCCCGCAATCAATTATTAGTTCTAAAACACGAAAGCTATTTTGATAAAGTAAACAATCCAGCTGATGGAAGTTATTACATAGAAAGTTTAACCATGCAATTGGCAGAAAAAAGTCTGGCTTTATTCAAAGATATTGAAGCAAGCGGAGGTTTTCTTAAACTTTTGAATGAAGGAACTATCAAAAAGAAAATCCAGGAAAGTGCCGCAAAAGAACAGGAATTATTCGATTCTAAAAAAGAAGTTTTATTAGGAACAAATAAATATCCTAACAAAGACGACAAAATGAAACACGATCTCGAACTATTTCCTTTTGTAAAAATAAAACCAAGAAAAACATTAATTACGCCTATAATCGAAAAAAGATTAGCCGAGAAACTGGAACAAGAACGTTTAGAACTTGAATAATATTGATTTCACATTATCAAATTTGAATTTAAACCAAAATAATAATGGAAGCGATTAAAAAAATATTATCCGTTGAAAATGATTCTATAGCTCATTTACCTGTTAAAAATGGTGAAATTGAAATTCCAAAATGGCAAATTGATGAAGTTAGAAAAAGAACAGAAAAATTTTTAAAAGATCCAAATAAGGCTGATGATATTGAGGATTTTTTAAACGAGATTGAAAATGATTTAAATATATTCTAAACACCATTTTTTTACAATTGAGAAAAGACCTTAAACATATAAAGTTAGATGTTAAAAGTGAGACGTTAAATACTGATTCTAAAGATCAACATTTAAAATCTGAGAACTTTTTTACCGCAGAAGGAATCGAGCTCAAAGAAACTTATTCTGAAAAAGATATCGAAGACTTAGAGTTTCTTGATTTTGGAGCAGGTTTTGCGCCTAATTTACGCGGTCCGTACGCTACTATGTACGTAAGACGCCCTTGGACGATTCGCCAGTATGCAGGATTTTCTACCGCAGAAGAAAGCAATGCCTTTTACAGAAGAAATCTTGCCGCAGGACAAAAAGGACTTTCCATAGCTTTTGATTTACCTACACATCGTGGTTACGACTCAGATCATGAAAGAGTGGTTGGCGATGTTGGTAAAGCCGGAGTTGCTATCGATTCTGTCGAAGACATGAAGGTTTTGTTTGACCAGATTCCGTTAGACGAAATGTCAGTTTCAATGACGATGAACGGAGCAGTTTTACCTATTATGGCCTTTTATATCGTTGCAGCAGAAGAACAAGGTGTAACAATCGGAAAATTATCAGGGACGATCCAAAATGATATTCTAAAAGAATTTATGGTTCGTAATACCTATATCTATCCGCCAACGCCTTCGATGAAAATCATTGCAGATATTTTTGAATTTACGAGCAAGAAGATGCCTAAATTCAACTCTATTTCTATTTCAGGTTATCATATGCAGGAAGCCGGAGCAACAGCCGATATTGAATTGGCCTATACGCTTGCCGATGGTTTAGAATATATTCGAACCGGACTTTCTACCGGAATGACTATCGATGAGTTTGCTCCTCGCCTTTCATTCTTTTGGGCAATTGGAATGAATCATTTTATGGAGATTGCTAAAATGCGTGCAGGTCGTATGATTTGGGCAAAATTAGTGCAGCAATTTAATCCGAAAAGTGATAAATCATTAGCTTTAAGAACACATTGTCAAACCAGCGGATGGAGTTTAACAGAACAAGATCCTTTTAATAATGTAGCCAGAACATGTATCGAAGCTACAGCGGCAGCTTTTGGAGGAACGCAGTCTTTGCATACCAATGCTTTAGACGAAGCGATCGCATTACCAACAGATTTTTCGGCAAGGATTGCCCGTAATACACAGATTTTTTTACAGGAAGAAACTAAAATTACCAAAACAGTTGATCCTTGGGGAGGAAGTTATTATGTTGAAAGCCTGACAAATGAAATCCTGAAAAGTACCTGGAAACTTATTGAAGAAGTAGAAGAATTAGGCGGAATGACAAAAGCCATTGAAGCAGGAATCCCGAAACTAAGAATCGAAGAAGCAGCAGCCAGAAAACAAGCCAGAATCGACAGCGGACAAGATATTATTGTAGGTGTAAACCAATATCGTTTAGAAAAGGAAGATCCGTTACATATTTTGGATGTTGACAATCAAATGGTTCGTAAGCAACAAGTAGAAAGACTTGAAGAAATAAAAGCAACAAGAAATACTGAAAAAGTAAACCAATCACTCGAAAAATTAATACTTTGTGCAAAAACCGGACAAGGAAACTTATTAGAAATAGCAATTGAAGCCGCTCGAAACAGAGCAACATTAGGTGAGATTAGCGATGCTCTGGAAAGTATTTTTGGAAGGTATAAAGCGCAAATTAAATCCTTTAGCGGTGTGTATAGTGCAGCAATAAAAAACGACGAGAATTTTGAAAAGGCAAAACAATTAGCTGATGCCTTTGCCAAACAAGAAGGTAGACGTCCTAGAATTATGATTGCCAAAATGGGACAGGATGGTCATGATCGTGGTGCAAAAGTAGTTGCTACCGGTTATGCTGATGTAGGTTTTGATGTAGATATAGGTCCTTTATTTCAAACTCCGGCAGAAGCTGCTAAACAAGCAGTTGAAAATGACGTGCACATTCTTGGTGTTTCATCACTAGCCGCTGGTCATAAAACATTAGTTCCTCAGGTTATCGAAGAACTCAAAAAACACGGTCGTGAAGATATAATGGTTATTGTAGGCGGAGTAATTCCGGCACAAGACTACCAATTTCTATTTGATGCAGGAGCAATAGCGGTTTTTGGTCCAGGAACTAAAATCAGCGAAGCGGCCATTAAAATCTTAGAAATCTTAATTGATTAAAAAAAAAATCCCGAAATAATTCGGGATTTTTTTTATGCTAATTCTAAATTTGATCGTGTATTGTAGCATCACTATCAGCCTCAATACGAGAAAGATCATAACCTGCAAAAGCTTTCATGTAACTTTTTAAAGAAGTTCCGTAAGCATCTCTAAAATGCCTGTTTCCTCTATTTTTAAAAAAGTTCTTTACTGAACCAGCTCCTCCAAGATGTGCCGCTGCTAAAATTCCAGATTCTGTAATTTCAACACCACTAATAATTTTCCCTTCATACTTTTCAATTTCATTGCGCAATATCCATTTGTTTTTGGATAGCAATGCAATAAATGCTTTTTCTTGTAATGCAGGATCTTTTAAAAAGGCTTTGTTATTGTGAACACCAACAGCTCTGAGAGCTTTAGAACCAAATTGGTATTTTCCCATATAACCTAACGAATTTACCAAACGATATTTTCCTTGTGATTCTTTAAAAGCAACTGCTTCTTTGAAACTTATAAGGCGTTTTTCTGTAAATACGACATTTACCTTTTTTTCTACAGGATAATCATCCTCTTCTTTAGATGGAAATAAGTATTCGGATCCATCTGTTTTTTCTATTAAAAACCAAGGTTTGGTTTCTAGATTAAAGGGTTTAAAACCCAAACTCAAAAATGTAATAATAACGATCAAACTCGCATAAAAATACCACTTCTTTATCATAAATTGTTTTTCTTCAAATCGCTGTCACCCCTTTGAAATTTCTACGGTGCAAAGATAACAAATACTAAATAATCCTGATAATCAGTATTTTACGTATTTTAAAAAATACAACTATAGCCAATAATCCCTTTATTGACGCAGATTTCAAGTGATAAACCGGTACTTGGATTTGGTTGTAAAAAGTCTAAAATTTAAATCTAAAAAATGTCATTTTTATCATTTTTTTAGCAAATTTGTTAAAATAGAAAGATTAAACCTACCAAATAGCAAAGATTTTTAAACATAATTTACATCATTTTAATTTGGTTATTTCATTAAATTTATGTAAACTAAAATATGAAACTTCTCTAAATTTTCATTTTTATGAATAAGCAAATAGAAATTATTAATCTGTATTTTCTCAACTATATTTTTAAAATGAGAATTAAAAATCAAAAAGTATCCTATGAAAATTATCATTCGGAAATTTTAAAAAATATTTTTTTTCAAATAAATTCAATTTGAATAAACACCATAAAAAAAACCGAAGCTTAATGCTTCGGTTTTTATTCTTATAATAATCAAATGCAATTATCTTGTCACACCCTGACTAGCGATCCAGTCTGAATATTTCTTTGCATTAATGGTATGTTGTTCGTATGTAGAAGCAAATTCATGATAGCCAAAACGATCTATACTGGCACAGAAATAAATATAATCGTGTTTTTCAGGATTTAAAACTGCATCGACAGCTGTAATATCAGGCATTGCAATTGGTCCTGGAGGAAGTCCTATATTTACATAAGTATTATATGGAGATCTCATAACCAAATCATTATAAAAAACTCTTTTGATAACCTGATCAAAATTATTGTCTCTCAACTTTAAAGCATAAATAACCGTTGGATCTGCTTGTAGAGGCATTTCTAAACGTAAACGATTTAAATATACACCAGCGATACGAGGTCTTTCGTCTTTTTTAACCGACTCTTTATGTACAATTGAAGCTAAAATTGTAGCCTGGACCGGAGTCAAACCTTGTTTCTTTGCTTTTTCGATTCTTTCCGGAGTCCAGAAATTATGATATTCCTTAATCATTTTATCACGGAATTTCTCAGCAGACGTATTCCAATAAATCTCATATGTATTAGGAATAAACATCGCAAAAACATTCTCTTCATTAAATCCGTTTTCTTTTAAGAAAGCAGGATCTTTAATAGCTTTCATTAACGATAAACTGTCAGCTTCGATTTCAGAGCCTATTCTTCCGGCAAAATTCTCTAAACGTTCCTGATTATTAAAAGCTAATTTTACAGGAATATTGGCGCGCATAGCACGAACCAAATCGATATTATTCATGTCTTTTTTAAGTAAAAAACGACCTGATTTTACATTTTCAGGATAGCTTCTTTTATTCGCTACCATTTCAAAATTATCAAAATTCTTAATATAGGGAGCTAATATTTTCTTTACATCTGTATAATTTGCATCGGTTGGAATGTAGACATAGAGCTCTTTTTCCTCGAATTTAGTATTGGCACTGAATATCTTACTTATTAAAATAAATCCGTAAATCATTAAAACTGAAATTACGGCTACAGCAGCTAACGTGATGATTTTTTTTATGCTCAAAGTATAAAGTTTAAATTTGTTTGTTAATTAATTGAAAAATTGCCTCGTCTTGATAGTGGTTATTCAGCAAAATCCAATCTTTTTTAATTCCTATTTTCTCAAAGCCAAATTTAGTAAAAAGAGCTATACTTGCTACATTTCCTACAGCAATATTTGCATATAATTGATGTAAATTTAAATTATGAAAAGAATACTTGATTAAAAGTTCTAATGCCTCAGATCCAATTTTTTGATTTCTATTTTCTCCTTTCTGAATAACAATACCAACGCCTGCCTTATTATTTTTGGGATCGAACTCGAACAAATCTATCAAACCAATAGCCGGAAAATCCTGATCCTGACAAATGGCTAAACGCAATTGTTTCGCTTCATAAATATCCTGCTGTGCATTTTCAAGATACTGACGAACCAAAAATCTACTGTAAGGTGTTTGTGTATTACTAACTTCCCAAATGTTTTCGTCATTTTCCATTGCATAAACAAACTCCAAATCATTAGGTTCTAATGCACGCAGATAAATATTTTCTCCTTTGAGTGTTATCATTTTGCCATTTTAGATATTAGATTGATGATATTAGATTTTGGAACTTATCTTCGACTTCGCTCAGACTGACATCTTTATTATATTTCTATTGTTCCTTTAAAAACAAATTTTGCAGGTCCGGTCAGGAAAACATTTGTAAAATGGTCTCCTAGTTTATCAAATGAAACGACTAATTTTCCGCCTTCAACATTTAAGTTAATTGAAGTTTTATCTGTTTCGCCAATAGCATTCATGGCTATTGCTACTGCTGTTGCGCCAGTTCCGCATGCCAAAGTTTCATCCTCAACTCCTCTTTCGTATGTACGAAGTGAAAAAGTACTATCATCAACTTTTTTTACAAAATTAATATTACTTCCTTTTTCTCCGTATAATTCACCATAACGAATTGCTGATCCATTATCTTTCACATTATAATGTTCCAAGTCTTCAACAATTTGAACGTGATGCGGAGAACCGGTATTTAAAAAAGTATAAGAGTCTTTTTTTTGTACTTCGTCAACATCAATCATTTGCAAAGAAATAATCGCATCGTCTCCAACAGAAGCATGATGCAAACCGTCTGTTGCAATAAATGTAGCTTCGTCTTTAATAACACCTAATTGGTTCGCAAATGCTACTAAACAACGACCGCCGTTTCCGCACATTGAACTCTGATTTCCATCTGAATTATAATACACCATTCTAAAGTCAGTTTCGGCATCATTTTCTAATAAAATAAGTCCGTCTGCTCCAATTCCGAAACGTCTGTCACACAAACGTTCAATCAATTTAATATCTTCTTTTGGAAAGAAATCTGAACGGTTATCAATCATTACAAAATCGTTTCCTGTACCTTGATATTTATAAAATTCTATTTGCATTTTTTCTTGATTAATAATACAAAAGTACAAACAAATAATTAATGAAATGTTAATCAATGTTAAAGAGAGTTAAACCATTTTATTCGTTAATTTTTTGAATTATTTTTACCTAAAATAACTTAAATATAAATTATAATCATGAAAAGACTTTCAACCTTATTTTTGGTTTCACTACTTAGTGGTGCTACAACTCTTGGTGCTTACAAGTTATTATTTGAAAGCAACAATTCTTTTTTTGGAAGACAAAATTCTGTTGTTACTCTTGCCCCTAATTCATTCGGAAGGAATGTTGCATTATCTGCTGAAACTGTCGATTTTACAGCAGCTGCAGATAAAACGATTCATACTGTGGTTCACGTAAAAAATGTTTCGCGAAGAACGGTTAGTAATCCTATGATGGAATTTTTCTATGGTTACGGCGGCCAACAGCAACAAGAACAAGTTGGTACCGGATCTGGTGTTATTATTTCTGAAGATGGATATATTGTAACAAATAATCATGTAATTAAAGACGCTACAGAAATCGAAATTACCTTAAATAATAAAAAATCTTATAAAGCAAAATTAATTGGTACCGATTCTAAAATGGATATCGCGTTACTAAAAATTGATGCTAATGAAAAACTTCCATATACTGCTTTTGCCAATTCAGATTCTGTAAAAATTGGCGAATGGGTTTTGGCTGTCGGAAATCCATATAATTTAACTTCGACAGTAACTGCCGGAATTGTTTCGGCGAAAGCCAGAAATCTGGATACAAACGGAATTCAGTCTTTTATTCAGACCGATGCTGCTGTCAATCCAGGAAATAGTGGTGGCGCATTAGTGAATACGAGAGGAGAATTAATTGGTATTAATACCATGATTTCGTCTATAACAGGTTCTTATGTTGGATATTCATTCGCGGTTCCTTCTAATATTGCCAGAAAAATTATCGAAGATATTATGGAATTCGGAAATGTTCAAAGAGGAATTCTTGGTGTTGAAGGCGGCGAATTGAACAGTTCTGCCTCAAAAGAATTGGGCATTACTGAAACACAAGGTTTTTACATTAGTAAAGTGTCTAAAAATTCAGGAGCAGAAAAAGCTGGTCTTGGTAAAGGAGATATTATCGTAAAACTTGACGATCAAAATATTGCGACTTATGCTGATCTTTCCGGTTATATCAATACAAAACGACCAAATGATGTTGTAAAAGTAACTTATATTAAAGAAGGAAAAACTAAAACAGTTCCGGTTACTTTAAGTAAAAATGAATTTTTCAGTACGGAATTTAAAGGCATTGAATTAGAAAATATTGATGCTGCCGATAAAAAGAAATTCAGAATTGATTATGGTGTAAAGATCAGAACAATCAATAATGAAAATTTGGCGCAATATCAAAACGAATTACAAGGAAATATTATTCTTAGCATCGATAATGTAAAAGCTACAAATCTTGAAACGGTTTCTAAACTTTTAAGCAAAAAAGATGAAGGACAAAGTATACGTCTTGAAATGATCAATAAAAATGGAGAGATTCTTAGAATTATTATCTAAAAAAATAGTCTCAGTATTCAGTCTCAGTTTACAGTCAGAGTATTCAGTTTTTTGAACTGCAAACTGAGACTGCGACTGAAAAATTTAAATAAAAAGCCATCTTAACGAATTAAGGTGGCTTTTTTATTTTCAAAAATAAATCACAAAATAGTTTACGAAATCGATTGAAATGGATACTTTTGCGCAAAATTTAAAAATATTCGTGTATTTATTTTTTCAATTTAATCAATTATGAGCAAAAAATCTTTGTACCAAAAAGAGGTATCATTACAAGTCGACCGAAGAAGAGCTGGTGTCGAATTAATAAAAATCATAAGCGATTTATGGTATGACAAATCCATCGAAATGGTTTTATTCAAAAATCAGTTATTGGATAAAAATGTCAGCGATATTATCAATTTGCATCAATATGCAGGTGAATTTGTAGGTAAGCCTATTACCATTTTTGATTCCGTTGAAATCGCAAAAGTAGTTTTATCATTAGATCTTCCTCCTGCAAAATTAGATCTTGGAAAACTGACTTATGAATATCGTTTAGAAGATGAAAAATATCCGGATGCCCGATATTTTGTAATCGATAAATTGAAAAAGGCCAAATCATCAGAAGAAATTCAACCAAAAGATGTTATTTTATATGGTTTTGGAAGAATTGGCAGAATATTAGCCCGCGAATTGATGTCTAAAACCGGAAAAGGAAATCAATTGCGCCTGAGAGCAATTGTAACCCGTGACAAAAATGACGCATCAACTTTAGAGAAACGAGCTTCTCTTTTGAGATATGATTCTATTCATGGCGATTTTCAGGGATCTGTAATTGCAGATCCTAAAAATAATGCATTAATCATCAACGGAACAACTGTACATATCATAACAGCAAATTCTCCTGAAGAAATTGATTATACGCAATACGAAATCAATGATGCATTAGTTATTGATAATACCGGAGCTTTTACTACTGAAGAAACCTTAAAAAGACATTTAACCTCTCAGGGAGTTAGTAAAGTTTTACTTACTGCACCTGGAAAAGGAGTTCCAAATATTGTTCACGGTGTAAATCATAATGAATACAATCCGGATGAAATTAATATTTTTTCTGCAGCTTCTTGTACTACAAATGCAATAACGCCCGTTTTAAAAGCTATTGAAGATACATTAGGAGTTGCAAAAGGTCACTTAGAAAGTATACATGCTTATACAAACGATCAGAATTTAGTTGATAATATGCATAAAAAATATCGCCGAGGAAGAGCTGCAGCTTTAAATATGGTGATAACAGAAACAGGTGCCGGCAGTGCAGTAGCAAAAGCACTACCTTCGCTAGAAGGAAAATTAACGTCGAATGCGATTAGAGTCCCCGTACCAAATGGATCATTAGTCGTTTTAAATTTAGAAGTTAAAAAAGCAACTTCAATTTCTGCTATTAATAAAATCATGAAAAAATATGCTCTTGAAGGAGAATTAGTAGAGCAAATAAAATATTCATTAAATAACGAATTAGTTTCATCTGATATTGTTGGCACATCTGCTCCATCTATTTATGACAGTAATGCCACAATCGTATCCAAAGACGGAAAAAATATTGTCCTTTATATTTGGTATGATAATGAATATGGTTATAGTCACCAAGTAATTAGATTAGCAAAATATATTGCTAAAGTAAGACGTTTTACTTACTATTAATATAAAACCAAAACCAACTATTTATTTAAACCATCAAGTATTACTTGGTGGTTTATTTTTTTAATTTAAATTGGTAAAACTGTTGTACTCTTCACTTCAGAAATTACAAAAACAGTATTTATCAAAGATACTTCTGGTAATACAGATAATTTCTTTTGATGAAACTGATGGTAACTTTCCATATTCGGAATTATAATTTTTAACATATAATCAAAATTTCCTGAGACATAATTACATTCAACTACTTCTGGTAAATTCAAAATTGATTGGTTAAATCCTTCAGATGTATCATAAGTTTGTTTTGTTAATGTAACCTGACAATAAACCGTTAGATTATTCCCGAGTTTTTTTTTGTTCAAAATAGAAACATATTTTTCAATAACACCTTCTTTTTCAAGGCGTTTAACACGATCGTGAACAGGTGTTAACGACAAATTTATTTTGTTTGCAATATCCTTTAGCGTATAGTGCGCATTTTCCTGCAAAAGTCGTAAGATTTTTTTGTCAATTTCATCTAAAGCCATAACGAAAACGTTTTCTATAATTAATAAAATTTAGTCATTTTTTCTTTTCCAGTAAACTAAAAAGCGCTTAAAAAGAATATTTTTCTGTAAAAGTATTAAATAAAATAATATTTTCTTATTTATCACTGGATAATCCATAATATATTCTCTATCTGTAGTTTTGTAAAACAATTTCAATAAAAACAAAAAACATAACAAGATGATAATAGGTGTTCCAAAAGAAATAAAAAATAATGAAAACCGTGTAGCTTTAACTCCTGCAGGTGTTTCTGAAATGAAAAAACACGGACATACAGTTTATGTTCAGGCAACTGCCGGATTAGGAAGTGGTTTCGCTGATCAGGAATATGCAGATGCTGGTGCAGTAGTTCTTGCAACTATTGAAGAAGTATATACTATTGCTGAAATGATTATCAAAGTAAAAGAGCCAATCGCTTCTGAATATCCTTTAATCAAAAAGGACCAATTATTATTTACATATTTTCACTTTGCTTCATCAGAACCTTTAACTCATGCTATGCTTGAAAAAGGTGCTGTATGTTTAGCTTATGAAACAGTAGAAAAAACAGATCGTAGTTTACCTTTATTAGTTCCAATGTCTGAAGTTGCTGGTCGTATGGCTATTCAACAAGGAGCTAAATATCTTGAAAAACCATTAAAAGGAAGAGGAATTCTTTTAGGTGGTGTTCCGGGCGTGCCGCCAGCTAAAGTTTTAGTTTTAGGTGGAGGAATAGTTGGAACTCAGGCTGCAAAAATGGCCGCTGGTTTAGGAGCTCAAGTAACCATTATGGATTTAAGTTTGCCACGTTTACGTCAATTAGATGACATCATGCCAGCAAACGTAAATACAGAAATGTCTAACCATTATAATATTACAAGAGCAATTAAAGATGCTGACTTAATTGTTGGAGCAGTTTTAATTCCAGGAGCAAAAGCACCTCACTTGATTACTCGTGATATGCTTAAATTAATGCGTCCGGGAACTGTAGTTGTTGACGTTGCAGTTGACCAAGGCGGATGTATCGAAACTTGTACACCTACAACTCACGAAAACCCAACTTTTATTATTGATGATATTGTTCATTATTGTGTAGCAAACATGCCAGGTGCTGTACCTTATACATCAACTTTAGCTTTAACTAATGCTACTTTGCCTTACGCAGTGCAATTAGCTAATAAAGGATGGGAAAAAGCTTGTAATGAAAATGAAGAATTGAAAAAAGGATTAAACATTGCAAATGGAAAAATCCTTTACAAAGGGGTTGCAGAAGCTTGGAATTTACCTTTCAATGAAGAATTAGTGTTAACAAACGCATAGTGTTAACATTAAAATAAGTGCTTACTAAAAAGACTATAAAAGACTTTTCTTAATTGAAAAGTCTTTTTTTTCATAAAAAAACCTGTCATAGATATGACAGGTTTTAATTTTATATAGAAATCAGAAAACTATTTTTCATCTAAAACTTCTTGCAATACTTTTGCTTCAGTCCCATTTGGAAAAGTAACTTTAATTTTTTGAGCAATTGTTGGAGCAATTTCGGTAATTGCTTTTTTATCATAAGACTCTCCTTTTTTGATATGCCAGCCGTAAAAAATAGCCGGAACATGAGTATCATAACTATAAGGTGTTCCATGAGAAGTACCTGTAATTGAATATTCGATATCTCCTGGTTTATCAATGATAACCAAATCACCATTTTGTGTTACATCATAACCTTTAGCAACAAAATTTAAATAATAATCATTTCCCGAATTAGCTAAAATTTCTTCCTCAGTATAAACCTTCTTAACTTGTGGTTGTGCAATTAAAAATTCTTTAAAAGCTTGTTTTACTTTCACTAACTCTAATCCTTTATCCTTGATAATTTGTTTATTAAAGAAAATATTAAAATTTGAGTAATTTAAAATTAGGTCAACACCAAATGTTTTTGTTGAGAAATCCTGCAAACTCTTTTTAACATCTTTTGAAGGATAATTATCTACATTATATTTTCTGTCTTTTAAGTATATTACATTTTCAGCACCAGCATGATCTGCAGTCAGGAAAAGCAAATAATTATCCTTTCCTACTGTTTTATCCAAATAGTTTAAAAAGTCTGCAATAGTTTGATCCAATCTTAAATAAGTATCTTGTAGTTCCATAGAACGAGGCCCTAGTAAATGACCAACATAATCTGTAGATGAAAAACTAACCGTTAAAAAGTCCGTAATATTATCTTTGCCTAATTCTTCTTTTTCAATAGCTTTCATAGCAAATTCAGCTAATAAATCATTCCCATAAGGAGTAGCTCTAAGAATTCCTGCATCATTCTTTTCATACATTGATTTTAAATTATAAGGAAAAACCGGAGCGGCACTACCATATAATTTCCCTTCATAGGGATTATTATCTGGTAAACTTTCATTGTAAGTAGAAGCAGGTTTGTACAAATCCCAGCCTTTATTGATATAAGGCATGTAATGTTTCTCATTATTGAATTGAGTAACCCATTCTGGTAATTTTTCACCATAAAAAGTACTAGAAATAAACGCACCTGTTTTGCTATACCAAAAAGCCCAGTTTGCAAAATGACCTGCTGGCAAAATCGCACCGCGATCTTTAAGGCTCATACCAATAACTTTTCCCTCAAAATTAGTAGCCATTCTTACTTCATCAGTAATTGTAGTGCTTTGAAGGTTTTTTGGAGACATAGCACCTTCCTCAGCAGTTCCATCACCTACTGTTTTTACTCCAGCATCATCTGTACAGTACATTTCTTTACCAAGCGTTCTACTGAACCACTCATTTCCAACAATTCCATGTGTCGCAGGCGTTGTGCCAGTATAAATTGAAGCATGTCCTGGAGCCGTGTAAGTTGGCATATAATTATAATGCATATTCTGAAAAGTATATCCATTATCCATTAATCTCTTAAATCCATTTGGAGAAAAATCATCTGAAAACCGATACAAATATTCCATTTTCATCTGATCTACTACAATACCTACTACCAACTTAGGACGCTGTTGAGCACTTAAATTTGAGATAACAAACAATGTCAACAATACAATACTTTTTTTCATATTTAAATTATAATATTTAATACAAAAATACAGATTCACATTTAGATAGGCTAACCTGCCATAATTTAAAACCTAAAATTGATTATAATTTAACAGAAATCGTTACCGTAAATTATTCACAGCATCGATTTTAGCGCTTGCCTAAGTTTGACAACTTGTTAAATATTTTGAAAGAGAGTTTTTTTGAAGAAAATGTAATAAGTAAAAAAGTAAATAGCTTTTATTCCTGCAGCAAAAGATATATAAGAAATCCCAATCTTTAATTTTTGTTGCAGATTGATTCACACATATAAGGACTTAGGTCTACATTCTTAAAAATATAAGACTAAATCAAAATTAGTATTGATTTATTTGGGCTAAAAAAGGGATAAAAACATCAACTATTCTAAAACAAAAAACCCTGATTCTTTGGAATCAGGGTTTTTAAAAAGAAAGGCGACGACATACTCTCCCACATAACTGCAGTACCATCTGCGCAGGCGGGCTTAA
>NZ_LMMA01000010.1 GCF_001422725.1 Flavobacterium sp. Leaf82
AACAAGCAGAGGAAACCCCAAATAATATTGCCGTTGTATTCGAAAACAACGAATTAAGCTATAAAGAACTAAACGAAAAAGCCAATCAACTGGCGCATTATCTTAGAGATAATTATGCTATAAAACCAAATGATTTAATAGCAATCAAGGTAGACAGAAGCGACATGATGATGGTTGCAATCTTGGGTATCCTTAAATCCGGGGCAGCATATGTGCCTATAGATATTAATTATCCGCAGGAAAGAATAGCCTATATAGAAACAAACAGTAGTAGTATTGCTGTTGTTGATGAGCAACTATTAAAAGAATTTAATGGTTTACAGGAAAATTATTCAAAAAATAATATTGACAAAATTAATACATCCCACGATTTAGCCTATGTAATTTATACATCAGGGACTACCGGTAATCCTAAAGGAGTAATGGTAGAGCATTTTAGCGTGATAAGTATTTTTGAAAATTGGAAAACGCATTATGGCTTAGATCAAATTGAAGTTAATTTATTACAACTGGCCAGTATATCATTTGATGTCTTTGTAGGAGACATTTGTCGTTCTATATTAAATGGAGGCAAAATGATCATCTGTTCAAATGATGTCAAATTGAATCCGGAGCATTTATATGAATTAATGCAAAAGCAAAAAATATCCATTTTAGAAGGGACTCCAAGTCTGTTATTACCTTTAATGGAATATATAATAGTAGAAAATAAAGATTACAGTTTCTTTAAAATATTAATTTTTGGATCAGACAGTTTTAATAATCAGGATTATAACAGCTTAAAGGATAAGCTTGGAAAAGACATAAAAATTATTAATAGTTATGGCGTTACCGAAGCTACGATAGATTCCACTTTTTATGATGATTACAAAGATGACTTAAATGGATTTACTCCAATTGGCAAACCTTTCTCTAACACGAAAATCAGAATATTAGATTCGTTTAACAACCTGGTTCCTGTTGGTGTATATGGAGAATTATTTATTGGAGGAGATGCCTTGGCAAGAGGTTATTTTAACAATGAGGATTTAACAGCGGAGAGATTTGTTAGAAATCCATTTGAAACGGACGAAAAGCTTTATAAAACCGGAGATTTGGGCAGATGGCTTCCTGATGGCAATATTGATTTTATAGGTCGCGGAGATAATCAGGTTAAGATAAGAGGATATCGAATTGAATTGGGCGAAATTGAGACTGTTTTATCAAAAAATAAAGACATCGTTTCCTGCGTTGTTTTGGCCAGAAATGATTTGTCCGGAGAGAAATGCCTTGTGGCTTATGTAGTTGGTAAAACGGAACTTAAGGTTGCAGATTTGATTTCTTATTTAAAGAATGTAGTGCCAAATTACATGATTCCTTCTTATTTTATTCAATTAGAAGCATTACCAATTACTCCAAATGGAAAAGTAGACAGAAAAGCATTGCCGGACCCTCAGGAATCAAGTATAAATTCACAGGTAGAATATGAAGCGCCTTCAAATGAAGCAGAAAATAAACTCGCTCTTATCTGGCAGGAAATATTGGGTATTGAAAAGGTAGGAATTAATGATAATTTCTTTGAACTGGGAGGGCACAGCTTAAAAGTTACAAAACTCTTATATAATATAAATAAGGAATTTGACGTAAAAATCAACTTTCAGAGTTTATTCTCGAGCATGATTTTTAGGGAACAAATAGAAATCATTGCTGCTGCACGCAAAGAAGTTTATAAAAACATACCACAAATTGCTAAACAGGCAAGCTATATTTTATCTTCATCTCAACGCAGATTATGGCTTTTAAGTCAATTTGAAGGAGGTAATAAAGCCTATAATATGCCAAGCATATTTGAGTTAAAAGGGAATTTGATTATTTCCTCACTAGAAAAAGCTTTTTTCGATTTGATTGAACGTCATGAATCATTAAGAACCGTATTTAAAGAAAATGAATACAGCGAAATAAGACAATTTGTGTTAGATTTTGAAGATCATAATTTTCAATTAAAATATGAAGAAATTAAGGAAGAATCCTCAGCAGAAAAAATAGAGCGTATTATTCAAAATGAAATAGAAGTTTCTTTTGATTTATCATCAGATTCTTTGATTCGTGCAAAAATAATTAAAACAAGTAAAGATAATTACCTTTTTGTTTGTGTAATGCATCATATAATTAGTGATGGATGGTCAGCCGAAGTAATAACAAATGAGCTTTTTACTTTGTACGACAACGAAGTGCATAAGAATCAGAATGCGCTTCCGGTGCTGAAATTGCAGTATAAGGATTATGCTGCATGGCAGCAAGAGCAATTAACAAATGATACTACAGATAAAAGTAAAGCATATTGGTTAAAACAGTTTGAAGGAGAATTACCAATATTAGACCTGCCTGTTTATCAGGTAAGACCAGCTATAAAAACGTATGCAGGAAACTCGATAAATAAAGTCTATGATGAAAAACTTCTTAAAGATTTTGGCGATTTATGCCAATTACAAGGAAGTACTTTATTTATGGGATTGGTTACAGCTGTAAAAATTTTATTGCATAAATATACCAATCAAACTGATATAATAATAGGAAGCCCAATTGCAGGAAGAGAGCATGCTGATTTACAGCATCAAATTGGATTTTATGTTAATACATTAGCATTAAGAACAAAATTTTATCCTGATTATAGCTTTTTAGATTTATTAAAAAACACGAAAAAAGTTACTCTTGGTGCTTATGAACACCAGATTTATCCTTTTGATGAATTAGTAGAAAGTCTGACAATTAAACGCGATATGAGCCGCAATCCTTTGTTTGATGTCATGGTGACGTTTCAAAATACTGATAATCTTAAAGTTAATATAGAAACCCTTGGGAATCTTGTAATTAATGATTATAAAGGAATAAAAAATGATATCAGTAAAGTTGATATTGAATTTATATTTGAAGCCACAACAGTTGGAATTCAGTTAATATTAGTTTACAACACAGATCTTTATACAGAGGCATTTGCCACAAATATTACAAATCATCTTGAAGTATTGCTGCAAAGTATTGTCACTCAGCCAAAGGTTACATTAAGAGAACTGGATTATCTTAAACAAGAAGAACTTCACAAATTGCTGCTGGATTTTAATGATACAAACGTGAGTTATTCCAGCGAACATACTTTTATCGATTTATTTGAAGAAGCTGTAAACACGTTTCCTGAAAAACAGGCCTTGAAAGATGATTTCAGATCTTTTTCATATTCTGAACTTCATAAATTATCCAATCAAATTGCAGCTTATATTACAGCCAATTTTATTGAGCAGGATAAATCGCCTATTGCAGTTTTATTAGACCGTTCGGCATATATGGTTGCGATATTATTAGGAATAATGAAAACTGGCAGAGCTTATATTCCTCTGGATCCAACATTTCCAAAAGAACGTTTAGATTTTATCGTTGCCAACAGTGGATGCAAAATACTAATTAATGAGAAGAATTATGAGCTGGAAAAAATTGAAAACTTAAAGGTAATTTCAATAGAAAGTATTTTAGAACAAACTGATCAATTAGATGGTGATCTAAAGTTAAAAGTTACTCCTGACCATACTGCTTATATTATTTACACATCAGGTTCAACCGGTAATCCTAAAGGAGTTGAAATAGGGCATAAATCATTGCTGAATTTTCTTTTAAGTATGAAAAATAAGCCGGGATTTGGTCCGGAAGACACCTTGTTTTCTGTAACCACTTACTCTTTTGACATTTCAATACTAGAGTTTTTTGCGCCTTTAATTTCTGGTTCAGGTTTATATATAGCGATTCAGGATGTATTGTCTGATCCTAATTTAATAATACAAAGGTTAAACGAAATACAACCTACCATAATACAGGCAACACCAAGTTTTTATCAACTATTGTTTAATGCTGAATGGCAGGGAAATAAAAATTTAAAAATACTTTGTGGTGGAGATTTGCTAAGTAAATCATTGACAGAAAAACTGCTTAGTAATACTTTAGAAGTTTGGAATATGTATGGACCAACTGAAACAACTATCTGGTCCAGTACGAAAAAAATCAATTTTCCGGATGAATCATCTAATATTGGCAAACCAATACAAAACACCCAGTTTTATATACTTGATTCTTTCTTAAAACCAAAACCAGTAGGAACTGTAGGTACAATATATATTGGAGGAGATGGATTAGCAAAAGGATATTATAAAAATAGTTCGCTAACGGATCAAAAATTTATTAAAAATCCATTTTCAAATGGTGGTTTTATCTATGATACAGGAGATGTAGGTAAATGGAATACCAAAGGAGAAATTGAATTTTTAGGAAGAAATGATAACCAGGTTAAAATTAGAGGTTATAGAATTGAACTTGGAGATATAGAAAGCGCCTTGTTTAAGATATCTGCGATTGATGCAGCTGTAGCTACAGTAAAAACTGACGATCAGGGTAATAAATTTTTGGTTGGCTATCTCACAAGCAAGGAAAAGCTTGATGTTACAGATCTTAAATTCAGGCTTAAAGATTTTTTACCTGATTATATGATCCCAGCCTATTTCGTACAGTTGCAAGCGATGCCTTTAACGCCTAACGGCAAAATTGACAGAGCATCATTACCAAATCCGGATAATCTTAAAATCACTTCAAGTGTTGAATACGAAGCGCCAAGGGATGAAGTAGAAACTAAATTAGTACAGATATGGTCAGAGGTATTAAATATTGAAACCATTGGTATTAATGACAATTTCTTTGAATTAGGAGGTAATAGTTTAAGTGCAACCCGATTAATTAGTTTGATTCATAAACAATTTTTAGTCAAAATTTCTATAAACGACCTGTTTAAAAACATCATTGTAGAAGAGCAGGCAATTTTAATCAGAAATATACTTTTAACAGCTACATTGGAAAATAATGAGGATATAAATGACATTGAGATCGAAACTTTTACATTGTAATTATGAGATTTTTCGGTCATGTAATCGAAATAATTTAGAAAAGAAAAAAATAAGAATTGAATGAAAAAAAAGATTTTGGTTTTATTGTTATTAATAAGCACAACATTATCAGCCCAAATAACGGAAACAGGAAAAATTAGTGGAAGAGTAGCGAATTCAGAGGGAAAATCTGTTTCTCTCGCAGAGGTAATTCTAATAGGAAAAGACTCTGTAGCGGTTAAAAGCGAACTTACAAATGAAAATGGAAATTTTACAATAGAAGTAAAACAAGGATGGTACAGGTTACAAATCAGGGAAACAAGTAAAATTGTTTTTTCTAAAAATATCGAGTTAGGTACCTTTTTAGATTTAGGCACTATAACATTAACAAGTATCAATCACTTAGAGACGGTTACAATAGTAAGCAAAAAGAAAGTGGTAGAAAGAAAGGTAGACCGATTAATATTTAATGTAGAAAATTCTATTAATGCTGCAGGAGGAGATGCTATAGACGCTCTTTCTGTTACGCCGGGCGTACGTGTGCAAAACGATAAGATAACCATTATTGGCAAAAGCACTCTGGCTGTTATGATAGACGATAAAATAGTGCAGCTTACTGAGGAAGATCTGGCAAATTATTTAAAATCGATACCGGCTGATGCTATAAAAAGTATAGAAATTTTTACCACTCCGCCTGCTAAATATGAAGCTGCAGGAAACAGTGGTTTAGTGAATATAAAATTGAAAAAAGTAAAAAAAGATTCCTGGAATGCATTAGTAGGATCAACTTATATACAACGAAAATATGCCGATGGTTCTGCCATGGGAAATTTTAATTACAATAAAAATAAATTAAGTATTTCGGCAGGAGCTAATTTCAGAGACGGAACACGATATATTGAGCAGGATGATTATGCATATTTTTCTGATGGCTTATGGTATACAAGTTCTCCGTTTAAAAAGAAATATGACATATTTAATGTGAATTTAAATCTGGATTATAAGCTTACTTCTAAATGGACCATTGGAACACAGATAATGATGAATCAAAATAAAATTAGACAGACAGATAGTCCGTATACTCCTGTTTATGATTACTCTACAAATGCAATTACCAGTTCTTTAAAGTCGGACGGAGCAGTTAAGCAAAATCCAAATATAAAATCTTTGAATCTTTATAATGAATTCAAAATTGATACGCTGGGAAGAAAGATTACTGTAAATCTTGATTATTTTAATTATGAGAACGCTGATACTAAACAATACAATGGGATTTCAGTTATTGAAAATCCTTATTCTACTCAGTATTATGCAGGGATAAACTCTAATAATCAAGATATTAGAAACTTATCCGGAAAGGTAGATGTTGATTGTCCTATAAATTGGGCAACATTAACTTTTGGAGGAAAAGTTTCCAATTCAAAAGCTAAAAATACCATTTTGGCTTTTAACAGCGGTTTAGTCGACGATCCGATCTTAGATTTTCCTTTGGCTCAAAATCAATTTCAATATACAGAAAATATCGAAGCGCTATATTTTTCAGGAAATAAGAAATTTAATGACAAATGGGAAATGCAGTTTGGATTAAGGGGAGAAGCTACACAGACAAAAACAAACTCAGCTCCTGTTAATCAATCGGTAAAGAATGATTATTTTAAAATTTTCCCAACATTTTATTTGTCTTATTCAGCCGGAGAAAATTCAACTTATACTTTAAGTTATAGTAAAAGGATTGTACGCCCTTCATTTTATGAATTAAACCCTAATGTATATTTCATAAATCCATTTCAGACTATAGAAGGTAATCCTTTCCTGCAACCCGCATTTGTTGACAACGTCGAACTGACTTATACGTACAAAAAGCTGGAAAGCAAACTTTATTATGCTTATGAGGATAATTTGTTTTTTCAAATTCCTATAGCAGATTCAAATACCAATTTCATTCGGTTTACAAATGAAAACTACATTAACAGGCAAAAAATAGGAATATCTGAAAACTATGTTTATGACAGTTTTAAATGGTGGGTAAGTACGAATGCGCTCGATGTAAATTATGCCGTTTCTAAATCAAAATTGTCATTTGCAGAAGCACAAAAGGGATTTAATTCAAGGATTTCAACGAGTAACGATTTCATACTAAACAAAAACAAATCGTTGTTACTGAACCTTAATTACTGGTATAGTTTCGAAGGAGTTGACGGAATTTATAAAAACGGGGCAATGAGTTCTACATCGCTGACTGTTCAATATTTGCTTTTGAATAAAGATTTGAAAATTTCATTAAAAGGAAACGACATATTCAGAACTCAAAAAGTAACCGGAAATTCAACGGTAAACGGAGTTTATCAAAATTTCAAATATTATTATGATACCCAATTTTTTCAATTCTCAGTTTCATACAAATTTGGAAATAAGAAAATTACAGTAAAAAAGAGAGAAACCGGAAATGAAGAAGAAAGAATAAGAACTGGAAATTAATAGCTTAAAATAATGCAGGCACTACTCAGGAAATTAAATGAATTAAATATAAAGATTGATTTAGTTGATGAAAAACTAGACATTCAGGCTCCTAAAGGAGTTATGAGCAGTGACTTATTGGAAGAAATTAAGCTTCATAAAAATAGTCTTGTAGCCTTTATTAAGTTGCATAAAGCTAAAAATGAAGCCTATGTATTTATTCCGCAGGTTCAGTTGCAGGACAGTTACATTTTATCTTCGTCGCAAAGCAGATTATGGCTTTTAAGTCAGTTTGAAGACGGTAATGCGGCTTATAATATGCCCGGTGTTTTTGAATTGAAAGGAAAAATAGATATTTTTTCCCTGCAAAATGCCTTTAATCAACTTATTGCCAGACACGAATCGTTAAGAACAGTGTTTAAAAGAGACCAAACCGGAGAGGTAAGACAATTTATCCTACAGGCTGATGCACATAAATTTAAATTGCAATTTGAAGATATAAGCACAAAAAAAGATGTTTTTGGCAGACTTGAAAACACCATCAGAGAAGAATCGGAATATGCATTTAATCTGTCTGAAGATTCTTTACTAAGAGCAAAGTTAGTACAGATTTCTGAAGATACGTATCTGTTTATTTTTGTGATGCATCATATTATAAGTGATGGGCATTCGGCAGAAATCATGACCAATGAATTATTTGCTTTATACGATTCTATAAGTCAAAAATATCAAAATCAATTACCGGCATTATCACTTCAATACAAAGATTATGCAGCCTGGCAGCAAGCAATATTAAAAAATGATGGACTAGCAATCCATAAATCATATTGGATAAAACAATTTGAAGGTGATTTGCCCATTCTTGATTTGCCCTCTTTTCAGTCAAGACCAGTTATTAAAACCTATAATGGTAAGTCTGTCAGCAGGATTTTAAATGACACTTTATCTAAAAATTTCAACACCCTTTGTCAATCAGAGTCCGCAACGCTGTTTATGGGTTTGCTGGCAGTGGTAAAAATAATATTTTTTAAATACACAAATCAGACTGATATCGTGGTTGGAAGCCCAATTAAAGGGCGGGAGAATTCAGATTTACAAAATCAAATTGGTTTTTATATTAATACGCTGGCTCTAAGAACGCAATTTGATGAAAAAGACAGTTTTGAAAACTTATTAAAAAATATAAAAAAGGTGACTCTCGATGGATATGAGCACCAAATTTATCCATTTGATGAATTAGTTGAAAACCTGTCAATAAAAAGAGATGTTGGGCGTAATCCATTATTTGATGTGATGGTTACCCTTAATGACAGGAAAAATACAAAAGAAAAGCTGCAAAGTATTAATGGACTGAGTATTCAGGAATATAAAATAGAAGAATCTGCGTTTAGCAAATTTGATTTGAGCTTTACTTTTAATGAACGTAACGATGGATTAGAGCTAATTCTTACTTACAATACCGATATTTATGCGGATGAATTCTGTAGTAGGATTTTAGATCATTTTCAGGTTTTACTTTTTAGCATTACTGCAGCTCCTAATGCCGCAATAAATACACTGAATTATTTGACTGCTCTAGAAAAACAGCAGTTAATAACGGGATTTAATACGAGTAAAACAGATTATCCAAAAGACAAAACTTTAATCGATTTATTTGAGGCACAGGCTGAAAATAAACCTAAAAATATTGCGATTGCATTTGAAGACACCAAACTTTCTTATGCAGAGCTTCATCAAAAAGCCAATAATCTGACCCATTATTTAAAAGCACAAGGAGCAGAAGCAAATTCTAACATTATTCTGTGTTTTGACAGCCATCTTGAAATGGCCATTATTGGACTTTTGGCAATATTAAAATTAGGAGCTGTATATGTACCGGTTGATCCGGATTTTCCGCTGGAACGAATTCAATATATAATTCAAGATTCAAATGCAAAATTTATCATTACTAATAGTATCGATAATCCTTTAAATGAGGATAGTACTGTTCGAAGTATTTTATTAGATAAGGAAGGCTTGGATTATAATCCTGAATCTGTAAAAAATAACACTGTACAAAGTAGTAATGCCTATTTAATATATACCTCTGGTTCTACTGGCTCTCCAAAAGGGGTAGTTGTGAATCACCAGAATATAATTGATTATCTTTTTGGATTGTCTGAGAAAATAAGAATCGAAGACAATAAATCTTTTGCTATTATGTCAACAATAGCAACAGATTTGGGAAATACGGTATTGTTTAGTTCTTTGGTTTTTGGAGGAACAATTCATCTATTTTCTAAAAATACGTTGCGTGATATCATTCATATTCAGCAATATTTTAGTGCTAATGAAATTGATTGTATTAAAATAGTTCCATCTTATTGGAAATCTCTGCAAATAAATTGTGAAGAGATGTCCCCAAAAAAAATGATTGTTTTTGGAGGTGAAGAACTTACCATTGATATTGTTAGAAAAATAAATTCAGAGAATCCAAAACTAAAAATTATTAACCATTATGGTCCAACGGAAACCACGATTGGTAAATTAATACACGAAGTAGATCCTAATTATAATTATAGCAGAATTCCTATTGGTAAAGCTTTTTCGAATACTCAAACTTATGTTGTTGATAGTAATCTTAATTTGTGCGCAACAGGAATAAAAGGGGAGCTTTTAATTGGAGGTGATGGCGTATCTAATGGTTATTGGAATAATACTGTATTATCTCAAGAAAAATTTATTACAGATACTTTCCTCAACAATGGCGGTAAACTCTATAAAACCGGCGACTTAGTAATATTACAAAAAGACGGAACGATCGAGTTTAAAGGCAGAATCGATCATCAGGTAAAAATATTAGGACATCGTATAGAACTAAGCGAGATAGAAAAAATTCTCAATAAGTTTAAAAGTGTTAAGTCCAGTATTGCAACGGTTTGGCAAACAGAAAACGAAAGAAAAAGAATAGCTGCATACGTTGTTTATGAAAAAGAAGAATTGCCTCATAATGAAATTATGACACATTTAAGGCAGTTTTTACCAAGCTATATGATTCCGTCAGTTTTGGTTAAAATTGATGAAGTTCCTTTTACTTCAAATGGAAAAATCAATTATAAAATATTACCTGAAATTACAAAGGATCACATAGTACAAAACGAATACAAAGAACCTGCAACTGATACTGAAAGAAAATTACAGGCAATCTGGCAGGAAGTTCTGGTACATGACAGAATAAGTATTACAGATAATTTTTTTGAATTAGGCGGACATAGTTTACTTGTTGCTCAGGTAATTAACAGCGCAAATAAAGTAATAGGCAAAAACATTTCATTCAAAAACTTTTTTTCAAATCCAACAATTGAAGAATTAGCTCTGATTATAGAACAGGATTCTGTTGACGTAATGGACCAGATAGCTGTTACTACAAACAAATTTATTGAGGGAGAGGCATGTTTATTATCTAATAACCAAAAGCGTCTTTGGATTGTAAATCAGAATAATCAAATATCGAATGCCTATAATGTAACAACAGGCTTATTATTTGAAGGAAATTTTGATGTAGTTTGTTTTATTGAAGCTTATAAAAATATAATTCAGCGTCATGAAAGTTTTAGAACGCAGTTTATTTTTAATGAAAACGAACCTGTACAATATGTTCTCGAAAACGTTAATGCAAATGTAGAAATTGAGAGATATGATTTTCTTTTATCTGAGGACGAGCTTGTTGAGAAAATAAATTTCGAAAACAAATTTATTTTTGATATAAGATCAGCACCTCTTTCAAAACTGAAAATAATAAAAATGCAGGATAATAATCATTTTGTTATTATTTCTATGCACCATTTAATCAGTGATGGCTGGTCTATGGATTTATTAATTGAGGAATGGATTGAAACTTATAGTGCATTAATAGAAAACAGAACTCCGTATTTACCAGAACAGCATTTTACTTATAGAGATTTTTCGATATGGCAGCACAAATATCTTGAAAGTACAAAATACAAGGAAACTGTTTCGTATTGGAAAAACAGACTAAATAAGGAGATTTCATATTTGTACTTATCCAAAAATAATGCAGATGAGAAAAATCCGGTAAATGATGAAGCAGGGTTAGTTTCGTTTCAAATTGACAATTTTGTATATCAAGGTTTAAGAGAAATAGCAGGCGAATATAAAGTATCGATGTTTTCATTGCTGCTAACCGGTTTTAGTGTTTTATTATATCATGTTACAAATCAAAACGATATAATATTAGGCACTTCTACAGCTGGCAGAACAAGAAAAGAATTCGAATCTATTATTGGTTTTTTTATTAATACGCTGCCTATCAGGATTACGATCGAATCAACAGACCGTTTTATTGACTTATTGCTGAAGTCAAACCAGGGAATTTTGCAGGATATTGATAATCAAGATATTTCATTAGATGAAATTATCAAAAATTCCAACACTTCAAACAAAGGTTCGGATGCATTATTTCAGGGGCGTTTTGTATTTAATGAAGATTCTAGGAGTTCAATTAATGCTGTTGAAAGGTTGAAAATTGATAAAATTGAACGAATTGAGGTTACGGAGCTAGATGCAAAATTCAATTTTAGTTTGATAATTACAGCTGCCCACAATTCTATTTCCGGATCTTTTGAATATAAAAAGCAACTTTATGATAAAGATTATATCGAATTACTTATCGATAATTACAATGTTTTATTGCGTAAAATAATAACAGATTATAAACAGGAAGTTTCTTCATTGAATTTATTTACAGATAGTTATTCTAAATATTTAAAAAATAAAAATAAAAACAATACTAATAAGGTATTTGAAAACTTTATGAATTTTAGTAAAAAATAATTAAAAAACATATATAAAATTTTGTTTTCAAAATCAAAAAATACCAAGCCTAAATAAAACTTATTATGAGAAATAATTTTCAGGATTTATTAAAATCAAAACCAAGAAATTTAAATTCAGTTCAAAATGCACCTGATGATGTAAACTTGGATATTATAGGTAATGAATTTACAAAAATTAGAGTAATTAGCCCAAATGACAGTAGATTGAATCTAAAAGAATGGATTCAGAACAATACTGATTTTGTCAACTCACTTTTTGAAAAAGACAGGATTTTGTTATTTAAAGGTTTCAAAGGTTTTTCGCAAAAAACAGATTTATCAGAGGTTGTTGATCTGACCTCAAAAGGTACGGCATTAACTTACACAGAACCTTCTACACCACGAACGAAAGTAAACGACCAGATATATACTTCGACAGAATATCCTAAAGAGCAAAGAATAGCGCAGCATAATGAACATTCTTATTCTGATTTCTGGCCTAAAAAAGTATTTTTTTACTGTGAAAAACCGTCCAGAATAGGAGGTCATACACCCATTGCAGACAGTCGTTCTGTATATCAATTAATTCCGCAGGAAATCACAAAAAAATTCGAATCAAGGGGCGGCGTTATGTACGTTAGGAATTTTAGTGATGAAATGGATATTAACTGGCCCACTTTTTTTGATACCACAGATAAAAGTAAAGTCGAGGAATACTGCAAAAAAAAGAATATAAAATTGCAATGGGGAGAAGATAATAAGCTTCGAATTTTTCAAATTTCCCAAGCCATATTACATGATAAAGAAAAGAACGTTAAAAACTGGTTTAATCAGGCGCACTTGTTTCATTATTCAAACTTAAGCGAGGAAATTTCAGAATATCTGATTCAGACTTACGGTGTTGAGCATTTACCAAGAAATACATATTATGCTGATGGATCTGAAATTGAAGTTGACGATTTAAATGAAATTCGTAAAGCTTATGAAAAAGCGATGTTTCGATTTGATTGGGAAGAGGGAGATTTGGTTGTTATCGATAATGTGCATTTTACGCATGGACGTGATTCGTACGATGGCGACAGAAGCATATTGGTAGCCATGTCTGAAGAAGATTCGATTGAAAATTATTTAGAAAAAAATCAGGAAAATAATACCAGAGATGCTAAAGCAGCTCCTACAACCAAAAGTGTAAATACAACCAGAAAAAATACGGGGGAGTTCTTTTTTAAAGATCCTGTTTTTGAGAATAGTACTGAAATGTTAAAATATAAACTGGCTCTTTCATGCCGATTATTAAGGCTTTTGGATCTTGACGAAGGCAGTATAAGCGGACATGTGAGCATGAGGGTTCCGGGTGCTGAGAATTTGTTTTGGGTTAATCCGTTTGGAGTATTATTTGAACACGTTACGCCCGATAATTTAATATTAGTAAATGAAAGCGGGGATATTATCGAAGGTGATTATCCTATTAATGTGGCTGGTTTTTGTATTCATTCAACGATACATAAAATGTATCCGGAAGTTAATTGCGTTGTTCACACGCATTCTCCTTGGGGAACTTTGTTTTCGGCTTTTCAGGATCCTAAAGTATTACCGATAGATCAGAATAGCTGTATGTTTTTTGAGAATCATATCGTGTTTGATCAGTTTGAAGGTCCTGTAAATAGTTTAGAAAGCGCAGACAATCTGGCTAAAGCCCTTAACGGTAATAACGTAGCTATTTTATCTAATCACGGAAGTATTACTTGCGGAGAAGACATAGAAACTGCTTTGATGTATACAGTTTGTCTGGAAAGAGCCATGAGATTAAATTTTAAGGCAAAATCTTTTAAAGACGAATTAAAACTGGTAGAACCGGAAATTGCCAGAAAAACAAAAGAATGGATTTCTAATCCTCTGGGATTTAAAATTGAGTTTGATGCACTGGCTAAAAAAGCAGAACAATTTTACCCGGATCTTTTAAAATATTACCCTAAAAATAAATAGCATTATGTCTTTAGAAAAAAATAGTTATTATAGCTTATCTCCGCAACAAAACTTTATTTATTTTAATAGTTTAAAATGTTTCGATACAACAAACAGAATTGTATTGGAAATTAAAAACAGTAGCTTAAATAATTTTATTGAAAGCATCAGTTCTATTGTGAAAAATGAGGTTGTTCTTAAAATGGATCTTACCTTTTTGGATGCGAACAATTCTCCTTGTATAAAACTTAATGAAAATGCCCAGTTTACAATAAAACAAGAAACAGATGAATTAACCAAAATTGAACAGGAATATGATTTATCTTCTGAAAAAATCAATCTTAAAGTCTATATACAGCAAATAGATGAAAATGTATCTGAGATAGTTTTAGAATCTTCTGCTTTTTATTCCGATATATGGAGTTTGTTATTACTTGCAGATAAGACCATGAATAATATCAAAGGGAATACTGAAGAAGAATCCCCTATTGATTATTTGCAGTTCTCAGAGTGGAAAAACCAATTATTAATATCTGACGATGCCGGAGAAAGCATAAGCTATTGGAGTAATAAAATTAAAAACAGCAAAAAACTAAAGAATAATTTTGAATTTAATTCTGAAAGTACTTCTGTTTCAAAAGTTTATGATGTTGTTAATCCAGATTTAATTGCAAAGCTAAATTCAGGTTCAGTTAACAAAGAGTTGTGTCTTTTGTCTGCGTGGTATTTAATGTTATCACGTTTATCTTCAGATAAAGACGAACCAGGTACTATAGGATATATTCATAACGGAAGAAGTTTTGAACAGCTGTTCAATAATATGGGAGCATTTTCATTTGAAGTTCCTTTTCAAATTGATTATAAGGATAATAACCCGTCAATTTCTGAATATTTAAATAGTGTAGAAAATGAATTAAATCTTATAAATACACACAAAGAATATCTACAAATAGACAAAGATTATTATGCTTATAGTGCAGATGTGCTTTCATATCAGTTTGAATATATCGATCACGAACTTTTTTGTAAGTCAGACGAAATCGAGTTAAAAGAAGTTTCTGTTTTTGATCAGCCTTTAAAACTCAGAATGCAGATTCATAATAGTGGTGATACTATTAAGACGATTTTGTTTTTTAATGAAAAATCATTTCAACAAGATGAAGCAGCTTACTTATTGCAATTATGGATGGGGTATTGCGAACAAATTATTGATAATCTAAAAGCTGGGAAAATAAATGATATATTTTATAGCAAACAGGTTGAATTATCAAATAAAATAGTTGTTGACGAAAACTCTGTATTAGATTTATTTGAGGCTCAAGTTAAAAATAATCCTGATAAATATGCCGTTGTAGATAGTTTAAATTCAATTACCTACAAAGAATTAGACAAACAGTCGACTTTGCTTGCCGCTTATTTGTCAGGAAAAGGCGTTGATAAAAATTCTAAAATTGGTATTTTAAATGATTCAGATCATCATTTAATGGTGGCAATGCTTTCTGTTTTAAAACTGGGAGCAGCTTATATTCCAATTGATCCTAATGATAGCAGGATCAGAATAAATCACATTGTTTTAGATTCAGGTACAAAGTTTATAATCAGTAAAAGCAAATTCAATTATTTATTTGCAGATATTAAAAATTGCATTCCTGTTTTTCTGGATGAAATCGTTATTGATGATACTTTGCAAAATAATAATTTTCAAAAAAGAGTACCACACGATATCAGTTATATCATCTACACATCTGGTACAACAGGTAAATCTAAGGGAGTTTGTATTAAAGACAGTTCATTGGTAAACTATGTGAAATGGCTTCGTGACGATCTTAAGATCAGTGAAAAAGATTCTTCTGTATTATTGTCTTCCTATGCTTTCGATCTTGGTTATACAACCATTTGGGGAACCATATTGTTAGGTGGTACATTGCATTTTGTAGACAGAGAACTAATTTATCAAACAGATGTAATCATAGATTATATTTTAGATAATGGCATCACTTATATAAAAACTACACCATCTTATTTTAATGTTTTAAATAATTCTTATAATCTTTCAAAGATTACAGACTCAAATCTTAGTTTGGTATTATTGGGCGGCGAAAAAATAAATGCCAGAGATGTTGTTTCTTTTAGCAATACCAAACCCGGAGTTCAATTTGTAAATCATTATGGTCCAACAGAAACGACTATTGGCTGTATCGCGCATAAAATTGATATAACAAAAATAGACAGCTATAAAGAAAGACCGGTTATTGGTAAACCGCTGACAAACAATTTTGCTGTCATTTTAAACAGTGAAGGTGTAGAAGCTGAATTTGGTGTAACGGGAGAAATTTATATTGGTGGATCCGGATTAGCTTATGGTTACCTTAATCAGCCGGAATTAACCAGTACAAAATTTACAGAACATGCTATGTACGGAAGAATTTATGCTACAGGCGATTTAGGAATTAAATTTTTAAATGATGAGATACTATTCTTAGGAAGAAATGATAATCAGGTTAAAATTCGTGGATACAGAGTTGAATTAGATGAAATAAAAAGTGTACTGGAAAGTATACAACAGTTTGATCATACGATAATTACAACTACAAAAGAAAGCAGTGATGTCGAGATTATGGCATACGTAGTTTCTAAAGACACTATAGACGAAGCGGTCCTGAAAAAACAACTCGAAGATCGTTTGCCAAACTATATGATTCCGTCGGCAATTATTCAGCTGGATAAAATTCCGATGACTAATAATAATAAAATCGATTACAAAAAATTACCATTAAAAAGTGTCGTGCAAGATTATTCAGATGCTTCTTGCAGTCCAACAGAAGCGAAAGTAATTTCTTTATGGAAAGAAATTCTGCAAACCGAAAAAGTAGGTTTGCATGATGACTTTTTTGCTTTGGGAGGTCATAGTTTAAAAGGAATTCAATTTTTAAACAGAGTTCATAAAGAATTCCATATTCGACTAAGTCTGAAAGAAATATATGAATTTCCAACTCCAAAAGAATTTGCAACACTTTTAAAAATTGAAAATGAAATTGGTTTTGACGAAATAGAACTTGTTCAGATTCAGGAAAACTATCATGTTTCTAATGCTCAAAAAAGATTTTGGTTAACCTCGCAACGAAAAGAAAGCAGAAATTTATACAATGTTCCGTTGCGATTTAAAATTACCGGACCACTTGATACTAATATACTTGAAAATGCATTTTTAAAAATAATCGAAAGACATGAATCGCTTCGTACAGTATTTAAGTTTAAAAATGGAGAACTAAAACAATATATTTTAAGCCCTGAACAATTAAATTTTGATATTGAAGTATTAAAAAATATCGGCGATATTGATGCTGTTATTAACGAAGAAAACATAAAACATTTTGATTTAGAGAATGAGATTGGTATAAGAGCAAAACTTCTTGAACTTAATAATCAAGAACATATAATGCTTTTAACCTTGCACCATATTGTAAGTGACGGATGGTCGAGAGAAATTATAAACCGTGAAATCCCTGTTTTCTACAATGCAATTCTAAACAATAGAGAGCATAATCTGCCTGCATTGAAAATACAATACAAAGATTTTGTTTACTGGCATGAAAAAAATTGTGAAAAGCAGGAGCCATTTTGGCAAAACTTCTTTGATAACGATATACAGCCTTTAGATTTTCCTTTGGATTTTGCCAGAATTAATAAGATAACTTATGAGGGTAATAGCATTCATAAAGTCCTAAAAGGAGAAAAATTAAATAAGCTGAGAACAAATCTGGAACTCTTAAATATCAATGTAAATGATTATTTTATTGGAATTTATGGATTGTTGATCAGTTTTTATGCCAAGCAAGATGAATTTATTATAGGAACAATTGTTTCAGGAAGAAATCATGTTGATATAGAAAATCTGATAGGTGTATTTATAAATTACTTACCACTAAAAATTAAGGCTAACTCAAATTCTACATTAAAAGAATATTTGGAGGAGTTACATGATAATATTCTTAAAGGGTATGATAATCAGGATTATCCTTTTGATTTAATGGTCGAAAATTTCTACAAACATTCTAATTTGTACAGAAATCCAATTTTTGATACCATGATTATCTTTCATAACGATGAAAATAATGCTTCAAAAGTGATGCTATCAGATGATGTGGAAATAGAAGGATATAATAATGATTTAGACAGGGATGTTTCTAAGTTAGATTTTAAAGTGGACATCACGACGAAACAGGATGAAATTATTATTCATGGAGAATATAATAAAGCTTTGTTTACAAGTGAAACCATGAATCTGTTTATGGAACAATTTGAAAATTTACTGGTTGATATAAACGATAAGCATGATTTTACTTTACAGGATATTGGTCAAAATATTATTGTAAATGAACCAAAAATATTTGCAAATGATGATTCAGTTACAGAGAAATCCAATTTGATATCTGAGGTTGAAAATGCTTCAAAAGAAACCACAATTAAAATCATTTCCTCTTTTGTAATCGAACCTGTAAAGCAATCGTTACATTACTTTTTTGATGAATTTAATATTGATGCTACCGTCGAATTTGGCGATTATAATCAGGTATTTCAGGAGCTTACTTCGCTTAATTCAATTAAGGATAAAAGCATTTTAATCTGTAACAGATTTGAAGATTATTTGAACAGCAGTATTTCGGTAGAAGAAAATATAGAATCATTACAGCATTTAAAAAATAATTTCATCGAAATATTAAAGAATACACCAATTTCTAATGTTAAAATCATTGGTATATTTCCTTGCGATAATCATTTAATAACAGACATTGAAATAAAATCTTTAATTGATACGCTGAACAATGAAATGATAAGTGAATTAAAATCTATTACTAATGTTTATTGTATTGATTTTAGAAATATTGAGCAAAGTTTTCCAGACATACAAATTTTTGATAATTACAGGTATTCACTTGGATTTATACCATTTACAGATGAGTTCTTTTATGGAATGTCTTTCCAGATAAGCAGATTTTTCCTTGCTCTAAAAAACAGAATACCTTCAAAAGTTATCGCATTAGATTGTGACAATACTTTATGGAAAGGCGTTTGTGGTGAATCAGAAACAGAAGATTTAGTTATTTCTGATGGAATGAGTAAATTTCAGGAGTTCCTGGTTCAAAAACACAATGAAGGCTTTTTGATTGTTTTAGTAAGTAAAAACAATGAAGAAGATGTATTTAGGGTTTTTGAAAACCATCCCGATATGATCTTAAGAAAAGAACATTTGGTGGCGTGGAGAATAAACTGGAAAAACAAAAGCGATAATATCGTTGAACTTGCCGCAGATCTTAGTTTAAATATAAATAGTTTTATTTTTATTGATGACAATCCTTGGGAATGTCAGCAAATGATGATTGCCGCTCCGGAAGTTATTACGCTGTTGTTACCTGAAAAAGAGGATAATATTATTAATTTTTTAAGCAGGGTAACTGCTTTTGATAAAATTGATTTGTCTGCGGAAGATTTTGAAAGAAATCAAATGTATAAAACAAACCTGGTTAGGGAAGAGTTGAGTAAAACAGTTCCTCTAGAGGATTTTTTAAACGGATTAGATATTAAAGTTAGTTTTAATCTATTAAAAGAAAGCGAAATTGACAGAGTTTTTCAATTGATAAACAGAACAAACCAGTTTATTCTAAACGATCAGAGAAAAACACTTGACAAAGTACTAGAATGCTATTTGGCAAAAAACTGTTATGTAATACAGGTTACAGATAAGTTTGGACGTTACGGACTTACTGGAGTTGTTATTTTTAATAAAGAGAATAATGTTTTAAATATTGAGACTCTAAGCTTAAGCTGTAGAATTTTAGGTAAAAAAATAGAATTTGCTATAATAGATTGCCTGAAAAAATTAAGCGCAGAATTTAATCTTGGTGAAATATACCTGAACTACAAAGAGACAGAACGAAATAAATCTTTTCATGAATTTATAGAAAATAATAAGGAGTTGTTTAAAATAGACTCTTTTGATTCTCAAGATATAATTAAGGTTCAGGAGAATTATTTATTACCAACAGATCATATTACACTATTCTACAATGAGGATTTTGTTGCTGAGAAAGAAAAAAATAAATTTCACTTTCATCATACAGGTCTTGCTGTAAATAATATTAAAGAAAGTCTGGAATATTTTGAGAATTTAGGGTATATTTTTGGGGAAATCGTATTTGACCCAATTCAAAACTGCTATTTAACAATAGGTAAACATGACAGCTTTAATGATATTGAATTAGTAGAAGGCAAAGAAAAAAGTATGGTTGACCAGATTATTCCGGATGAAAAAGGAATACCATATCACCTTTGCTTTAAAGTGAACAGTTTTGATGAAACGTTAACTTATTTTAATACAAACGACTTTGCTTTTGATGTTATTAAGCAGCCGGAACCTGCCATTTTATTTGATAATAAAAAAGTCATGTTTATTTACGAAAATAGCATTGGACTTATTGAATTACTCCAGGACAGTGATCCGGAAACGCTTTCTGTAAAACATACAAAACCATCTATAAGTATTTTAACTTCAGATACTCATAAAGCAGCCGGATCGTTATCAAAAATTGGATTTTCGAAAAAAATTAAAAATGATCTGATTGTGAATGAAAATGACGTTTGCACCATACAGCTTATTAAAAAAACAGAAGAAAATTCAGGAGTAAAGTTTGATCTTAATTTTAATGAATCTGATGAAGTTATTTCTGAAATTGAGCACGATAGAAGCGAAGTTAACAGCAGTTGGGATTGGATTGATTATACTGTAAATAAAGAAAATTTACTAAGTGATCATGTTTATTCAGGGTTAAGATTATCTGATATATCCAATTTCAGAGCGATCAACAGTCCATCTTATATTTCTGATTTTGACGCTAATAATTCAGACTTACAAAACACCATTTTAAGTATTTATAAAGATATACTTAAACAGGAAAAAGTAAGCTTAGATGATGATTTCTTTCAAATTGGAGGGAACTCGCTTATGGCAACACAAATTCTTTCAAGATTGTATTACCACCACTCTTTTGAGATAAGTCTGGCTGATTTTTTTGAAAACAGTTCGGTTAGAAAATTATCTTTTTTAATTGAAACAGATATACCACAGGATTATTTATCTGATGAAATAGTTATTTAACAAGGTTAAAAAAAAGCAGGATGAAAAACTTAAATACAGTGATTTTAGGAATTTTATTTTTTTTTATTACAGGATTTCGTTTGCATGCTCAAAATGACAAAATGAAAACGGAAATTCTGGAAATCATAAAAGATAAAAAATTTGATATCGGAATATCCGTAAGAAATTCCAAAGGAGTCGAAATCTTTGGTCATAAAAGCAATGAAAAATATAAGATGTATAGCGTATCAAAGTTTTTTCTTGCGTTAAAAGTTTTGCATCTTGTTGATAAGAAGACATTATTACTTAATCAGAATGTTTCATTTGCAAAGAGTGATTTAAAAGCGGGACTATTTAGCCCGCTACGAGATTCAAACCCCGAAGGCATTACAATTACTCTTGAAAAAGCATTGTATTATATTGTAAATCAGAGTGATAATAATGTTTTTGATAAATTAGTGGATCTTTCGGGAGGTATTGAAAGTTTAAATTCTTACATAAGTTCCTTTACCAAAAACAAGAATAGTTTTTTTATGAGTGCACTTTATAGAGATAAGGAAGGGACAATTGGTAATAACGTCGTTACACCGGGTTTCTCAAGTCTTTTATTGTATAAACTAATGAAGAACAAAATAATTTCTATAGAGAGCAAGAATATTTTACTGCCTCTTTTAGAAACATCAATTAATAATAAAAGAATTCAGGCACTTGTACCTAAAAATTTGAAATCATTTCATAAAGGAGGTACTTCAGACAGGGTAAATAATGTTCTAATCGCATCAAATGATATTGGAATTGTTTACCTAAACGAAAAGAAAGATTTTTTTACAATAGCAGTATTCATTTCAAATTCATTAGAAGATGATGCAGTTAATGACGCAGTAACAGCCAAAATTACTGAAATAACAAGAAATGAATTAAGTAACAGATAAGATTTATTACTATGAACGATTTTTTAAAGGCTTTAGAAGTAAAAGGGATAAAAATTTCTAAAAAAGGAAATGATTTATCGATAAAATGCTATAATGATACAAAGTTAGATGATGACACTATTAGTCTGATAAAAACAAAAAAAACAGATATCCTTAAATATTTTGATTCAATTCCAGATAAAAATATTCCGGCTGTACCAGTTCAGGATTCTTATTCTTTAACTTCTTCTCAACACAGAATGTGGGTTTTAAGTCAGTTTGAAGGAGGATCCCAGGCTTATAATATTTCTTTTGCGGCAAAAATTTCAGGCCTGCTGGAGAAAGAAATTATTGAGCAGTCATTTAAGCATCTGGTGGAGAGACATGAGATATTAAGAACTTCTTTCAGATTTGATCCTGTTACAGAAACGGCAAGGCAATTTATACAAAGTACAGACGAAATTAATTTGGATTTTGAGTATTTTGATTTTTCTCATTTAGCAGATAAAGAAGAAAAAATTAAAGACATAATTTCAGATAATAACGCGGTTCCGTTTCAATTAGAAAATGCACCTTTATTCAAAATATGTTTATTTAAGACCAGCGAAAATGAAAGTATATTTTTTATTGTTATGCATCACATTATTAGTGATGGATGGTCTGTAAAAGTATTGTTTTCAGAAATCTTTTATATTTATAATTGTATAAAGAATAATCTTCCAATTCAGTTACCAAAACTGGATATACAATATAAAGATTATACTTCGTGGGTTCATGAAGCATTTCGAACAGAAAAATATAAAAACGCAGAAATCTTTTGGCTCGATCAGCTACAAGGCGAAATTCCAATTCTGGATTTATCTACTAAGAGTAAAAGGCCTGCTATTCTGACTTTTAATGGCGATTTTATAGCGAATGAATATTTAGGAGAATTACCACGAATGTTAAATGAAATAGCAAGAAACAACAATGTTTCTTTGTTCATTTTGCTGGAAACAGTGGTTAAAGTTTTATTATACAGATATTCAGCTCAAAAGGATATTATAATTGGCACTCCCGTTGCCGGAAGAGAACATCCTGAATTAGAAAATCAGATTGGATTGTATATCAATACTATAGCAGTTCGATCGCATTTTGATGATGAAAATAGTTTTGTTGATTTATTAAGCAAAGAGAAAACGATTTTGTTGAATGCATTACAGAATCAGCAATATCCATTTAGCGATTTGGTTTCTAAGCTTGATTTGATAAGAGACCCTTCTCATTCGGCTTTGTTTGATGTAATGGTCCTTTTACAAAATCATAAAAAGACAAATCAAAATCAAATTAATCTAAATGATTTTACGATTGAGCCGTTTGAATTTGATAAAACAACTGCTCATTTTGATCTGACATTTACTTTTGAGGAATCTGACGACGAATTAACTTTAAAAATTGAATACAATACAGATATCTACACTGAGTTATTTGTGCAAAAAATATTTACTCATTTCGAAAATATCGTTAAAGTTATATATGCAAACCCTTCCGTTTTAATTGAAAAAATTGATTATCTGAGCCCTTCAGAAAAAGAGCAGTTGAGTTCAATGTTTGATAATTCAAATGTTAGTTACCCTTCAGAGCTTACGATCATTGATATTTTTGAAGAGCAGGCATCTAAATATCCTGATAATATTGCTGTTGTTTTTGGCAATGAAACGCTCACCTATAAAGAACTAAATGAAGCCTCGAACCAGCTTGGGGCTTATTTGAGAGAACAATACCAAATTGCTTCAGATGATTTGATATGCATGAGTATGCAGGCAAGCCATCGAATGGTGATCAGCATTCTTGGAATCTT
Source organism: Flavobacterium sp. Leaf82 (assembly GCF_001422725.1). Taxonomy (GTDB): domain Bacteria; phylum Bacteroidota; class Bacteroidia; order Flavobacteriales; family Flavobacteriaceae; genus Flavobacterium. The sequence continues at coordinate 24,024 of NZ_LMMA01000010.1, forward strand.
AAAAGCAGGCGCAGGTTATGTACCAATTAATGTTGATTTTCCGCCTGAGAGAGTCAATTATATTATAAAAGATACCGCATCAAAAGTGGTACTGGATGAGAATGAGTTTGAAAAATTTGCCTTGGTTCAGGATACTTATTCAAAATCGAATATTCAAAAAATCAATACACCCGATAATATTGCTTATCTGATCTATACATCGGGAACCACAGGAAATCCAAAAGGGGTCATCATAGAGCACAAAAATGTAACGCGATTACTTCTCAACGATGCGGATTTATTTGATTTTTCAGCTAATGATGCCTGGACAATGTTCCATTCCTACAGCTTTGATTTTTCGGTTTGGGAGATGTATGGCGCCCTTTTCTTTGGAGGAAAATTAATTGTCATTGCAAAAGAAATGGCCAAGGACCCGAAGCTATTCCTGAATTTATTAATCCAGGAAAAAGTAACGGTACTAAACCAGACGCCTTCGGCATTTTATAATTTAATTGCACAGGAAGCAGAAAACGCTAATACTGATTTATCGCTTCGTTATGTGATTTTTGGCGGAGAAGCACTGACCCCCAGAAAATTAAAAAACTGGAAATCCCGTTATCCGCAAACCAGACTCATCAACATGTATGGTATTACCGAGACCACAGTGCATGTTACCTACAAGGAAATCATGGATACTGATATACAATACAATATCAGTAATATAGGAAAACCCATACCTACACTTTCAGGCTATGTTTTAGACCAAAACCAGCAGCTTGTTCCCATAGGACTCATTGGAGAGCTTTATGTTGGAGGTTTAGGTGTGGCCAGAGGTTATCTAAACCAGGAAGAGCTGACCAGACAAAAATTTATTGAAAACCCATTTGCGAAAGGAGAAAGATTGTACAGATCCGGTGACCTTGTGCGTATTTTAGCCAATGGAGAGATGCAATATGAGGGAAGAATCGATGAACAGGTAAAAATCAGGGGATATCGTATTGAACTTGGCGAAATCGAAAGTGCTATTTTAAGCGTTCCAAAAGTCAAAGAAGTTGCTCTTTTAGTCAAAGAAGATGCCTCACAGCAAAAAAGCATCTTTGCTTATGTAACCACGCAAAGCAGTGTTACGGTAGCAGATTTTAGAGGAGCACTAAGCAGCATTCTTCCGGAATACATGATTCCGTCTTCGTTCATTGAACTGGAAAGCATGCCTTTGACGGTAAACGGAAAAATTGACAAAAAAGCGCTTCATAATTTAGGAACCAATAATACTAATATCGGTACACCATATACCGCGCCGACTAATGAAATTGAAGAAAAACTGGTTTTAATATGGCAAAAAGTATTGGAAAAACAGGAAATAGGTATCCATAATACGTTTTTTGAATTAGGAGGAGATTCCATAAAAGTACTTCGAATTATTAATGAATCCAGAAAAGAACTGAACCTGGAGATTTCGGTTGCCGATATTTACAGAAACAATACCATAAAATCACTGGCGGATTATATCGCACTTTCTCACGATGATATGCTTGAAAACATGGAGCAGTTAAAGCAGCGAGAACTAAAAGTAAGCAGTGAACTCGAAGGACTTAAGCAGCGCATTTTGAGCTCTGAGAAGATAACTGACCTTGAAAATATCGAGGATGTTTATCCAATGAGTGATATAGAAACCGGTATGGTTTTTACCTCTTTGTTTAACGAGATACCGGGCGTATACCACGACCAGTTTGTATACACCAACAGGTATGCAGAATTTGAAATGGCAAGGTTTGAGAAAGCATTATCATTATTAACTGCGAAACATGAAATTTTAAGAACCGGTTTTAATATAAAAGATTTTGGGGCAGAGGTTCAAATCGTGTATAAAAAAGTAGATTTCAGGATTTACAGTGAAGATATTGCATCGCTGGCTTCATCTGAGCAAGAACAAAGGATAAAGGATTACCTGAGAAAAGAAGTCGAAACGCCGTTTGAATTTTCAAAAGCGCCGTTATGGAAAATGTCCGTTTTTTATGCCGGTGGCGATAAAGTAATTTTTGTATGGCAGTTTCACCATTCTATTTTAGACGGATGGAGTAATGCCTCTTTTATAACAGAACTTAATAATTTGTATTTAAAATTAAAAGATACACCTGATTTTTTACCCGAGAAATTAAAATCGAGTTACAGGGATTTTATTTTTCAAAATGAAATTGACAAGAATGATGAAACTGTAAAATCTTTTTGGATCGACGAATTATCGGAACACACCCGTCTTGATATTTTCTCTGACGAAGATTTTGCTGAACCCCAAGCATTCTCTTTCAGCCTTGATAAAAAGCTGACAGCCCATATCAATGCGCTGGCCAAGGAAATGGATGTAACGGTAAAAGCGATTTCTTTTAGCGCGTTTGCATGTTTGATGAAAATGCTAAACTATAATGCCGAGGTTGTTGTAGGAATGGTAGCCAATACAAGACCCTCAACAAGTGAGAGTGATAAGATCCTGGGATGTTTTTTAAATACAATACCGTTAAAAATAAATGTTGACCAGGATTTGCAATGTCGTGATTTTATACAGAATGTAAACGATAAACTGATCAAAATAAAGAAATTTGAAAAATTGAGCCTTGCCGGGATTTCAAAGATACTCAATCATAAATCAGATCAGGGGAACCCGTTTTTTGATATGGTTTTTAATTATATTGATTTTTACATCTACGATGAAATAAAAGACGAATCGGTTAACAATAATGAGCAAGCAGAGAATCAAAAGGAGGTTTCGAGTAACGAGCTCACCAACACTTTTTTTGATTTTAATCTAAGTGCAAACCAGGACAGTTATTCCATAGCCCTGCACTCAAGGAGAAAATTGAAAAGCGGTTTATCGCTGGAGAAAATTTCAGAGCTCTATTTTAACATCCTTGATTTTATCGTGAAAAACCCGCAGCAATTACTGGAAGATATCCATACTATAAGTAAAAGTGAAAAACAATTACTGGATAGTTTTAATGTTGTTGAGCCTTATTTTAATGTGGATAAAGGCATACTGGAGCTTATAGATGAACAAGTAAAAATCAATCCTGATAAAATTGCGATTCAGCATTATAATCACAAGATCGACTATAAAGCACTTGATACCCAGACCAATCATCTGGCGGGGTACCTTATCAATACATTTGAGGTAAAAGAAGATTATTTATTTGGCGTCATGATGGATCGTTCTGTCAATATGATGGTATCCATACTGGGAATCTGGAAATCTTCCGGCGCTTATGTTCCGCTTGATAAACAAAACCCAGATGACAGGATACAGCAAACCATTGAAGACTCAGGTATAAAAGCACTTTTGATAGATGATTCGGTTTCTTTGGATCAAATAGAGAAATTAAATTTATCAATACCGGTTATTCATCTTGATCAGATGAAAAGCATCATTGAAAACAGTACAACAGCTGCTATTAATATAAAATCAAACCCTGACAGTCTTGCTTATGTAATCTATACTTCCGGATCTACAGGAAAACCCAAAGGGGTTATGATTGAGCACTGGGGAATGGTAAATCATATTGGTGCGAAGATTGTCGAGATGAAGATGGATCAAAATAGTGTAGTGGCGCAAAATGCTTCCCATACTTTTGATATTTCGGTGTGGCAGATGTTTTCAGCACTGGCTTTAGGAGGGACCACTATTATTTACGATTATAATTTTATTACTGATATTGTAAAATTCACAAAAAGTATAGATTCAGATCAAATAACAGTTTTAGAACTTGTTCCCTCTTATTTTAATGAGATACTTCACAATCTTGAATCTTTATCGTCACCTTACAAGTATGAAGCATTAAAAATATTGATTTTAAATGCAGAAACACTATTGCCGTCAATGGTAAAAAGATGGTTTGATTTGTACAGGGAAATTCCAATTGTCAATACCTACGGCGCTACGGAGGTTTCAGATGATATGTCACATTATATCATGTATGAGTGTCCGGATTATAAAACCGTTCCGGTAATGAAGCGTCCTATCCAGTATTTTGATTTATATATCGTAGACAGGCATCTTAAGCAAGTTCCGGTTGGGGTTATGGGAGAAATCCTATTGGCAGGACCAGGAGTTGGAAGAGGATATTTAAACAAAAAAGAGCTTACCGAAAAATCATTTTTGAAAGGACCAATAGAAGGATTAACAGCAAAAGAACGCATTTACAGAACAGGGGATCTTGCAAAACTGCTGCCGGATGGTACTATGGAATTTCTGGGTAGAATAGATACACAGGTAAAAGTAAAAGGACATAGGGTAGAATTAGGAGAAATAGAACTTGCCTTTAATGATTTTCCTGATATAAAGGAAGGCGTTATCATTGATAGTAAAAATACAAATGGCGAGGTTACGCTTGTCGCTTTCTACACTTCTGAAAACGAAACAGATGCTCAGAAGATAAAAGACTTTTTAAAAGAAAAATTACCGGTATATATGGTACCGTCTTATTTTGTTCGGTTAGAGCGTTTTCCATTAACCCCAAATGGAAAGATTAACAGAATAAAATTAAAAACCCATGAAGTTAAAATTGATACTAATGCAAATTATGTGGAAGCAGAAACTGATTTGGAAAAAGAACTGACCGAATTATGGAAAAAAACATTTGGTCTGGAAAAAATCAGTTTAGAGGACAACTTTTTTGATTTGGGAGGTGATTCTTTTAAAGCCATCAGGCTTGTTTCATTAAGCGATAGTTATACAGTGCCGGATTTGTACAGAAACCCAACAATAAGGGAACTGGCCAAACATATTAAAGAGAATAAAAAATCAAATGATTTATTGACCAAAATGTTAGACGTCAAAGAAAAGGCTGAAGTTACAATCATTGGAATCCCAAATTCAGCAGGTGATCCTTTGAGTTTTAGCAAAACTGTTGAGTTTATTGAAAAAGATTCGACAAATATCAACTTTTACGGCTTGAAATTACCAAGAACTGATCCCGAGGAAGGTCAGGATATGCTGGATATGCTTTATAAATTAAGTGAAGATGTTGTTCGGGAAATTCAGGAAAAAGTACATACACCAATCATTATTTTCGGACAATGCAATGGTAATGTCTTGGCCATAAGTATTGCAGAGATTCTTCAGCGCATTAATTTTAATGTAGAGGCGATTTGTATTGGAGCAATTTTTCCGCGTACCAGAAAAAGCTTGGGATTTGGTAAACGAAATAATTCTGAAGTAGTCAAATTTCTTACTTCATTGGGAAGTACAATTCCAACGGATCCACTAGATCAGGAATTTTTCATTAAAAATTTCAGGTATGACAGTGATTTGGCGGTTGCAGGTTTTAACCATTATCTAGAAGCAACAAAGAAAAGAAACCGATTTGATAAATTCAGAATGCCGCTTCATTTTATAACAGGCAGCATTGATCCGATTACAAAAGGATACAAAAGAAAACATAAAAGATGGCATCTTTTTGCAGAAACAGTTGATATAAGTGTTATAGAGAATCATGGACATTATTTGCTTCGTGATGCTCCTGCAGAATTAGGAAATATATTGGTGAATATTACAAATAAGAACAGAAAAACAGTAAACATTGAATATGAAAACGAAAACAAGTAATTCCAGTCTGATTTTTACTCATGTACCAAGAAGCGGAGGAATAACATTGAATAGTATTTTAAAAAATAATTTTCCTTCTGACAAACAGTATTCATTTTACATTGAAGAATTTCAGGGAAGTGGAGAAAAATCTTTAAATAAATTTGTTAGCCTTCCAATTGAAGAAAAGAAGAAAATTATATTGTTAAATGGGCATACAAATTTTGGTTTACATGAGTTTTATGATACTCCTTGTACGTATACAACCTTATTTAGAGATCCTGTTACAAGAATACCGTCTTATTACAATTATATTTTAAAGCACAATATTCATTATTTGCACAATATGGTTATTAAGAACAGAATGACACTAAAAGATGTTCTTGATTCTAAAATCAGTATCGAGTTTGATAATGGACAGGTAAGACAAATTTCAGGTTTTAAAGATGTTAAATATGGCAAATGTGATTCTCTAATGCTTGAAAAAGCTATTGAGAACCTGGAGAAACATTTTCCGGTATTTGGACTAACAGAGAAATTTGATGAATCCCTGATGTTGTTTCAAAAATATTTTAATTTCAAGTCGCCTTATTATACCGTTTTAAATGAATCTTTAATCAAAAATCCGTCGCCGCCCTCACAGGAAACTATAAAGTATATCACAGATTCTAATTACTTGGATGTACAATTTTATGAATATGCATTAGAGAAATTTAAAAAATTAATAACGGATTATGGTGATAATTTTGAAAATGATCTCAAAAATTTCACTAAAAAAAATGATAGATTAAATAATCTAAAAATTGGAAAAAAACATTTTGGTGTACAGCTGTGGCAAGCCTATGTAAGGTTTGAAAGTAGAAATAGAAGTAAAGTATAAATTAATAAAGAGAAAAAAAATGATAAAGAGCTTGATTCATTCCATGTTAGTTTGTCCTGATTATGACAGACCTTATCCCTCTATAACTCATGCAGAAGGAATATATTTATATGATACAAATGGCAAAAAGTATATTGACGGAACATCCGGAACTGCTTCGGTTTCAAGTTTCGGTCATTCTATAGAAGGAATTTCAGATGTTGTAAAAAATCAGATGGATAATGTTGCATTGATTCCAACACATACTTTTACATCAGAAGTGGTTGAAAACTATTTAACCAAATTAGTAAATTTTGCTCCTGATGGGTTTAGTCGTGCCTGGACAGCATCGAGTGGGACAGAAGCTGTTGAGCAGGCATTAAAAATGGCATTGCAATATCATCAGATAAGAGGAGATAAAGATAGATACAAAATAATATCCCGATGGGGAACATACCATGGTAATTCTGTTTTTACTTTAGATGTTGGTGGTATGGCTTTAAGACGAGCTGTATATGAAAAGTGGATGAATAATTTTCCGCATATACCACCATCTTATCCTTACAGAAAACCAAATGAAATGTCTGATGAGGAATATGCAATAATGAGTGCCGGTGAATTAGAGAAATGTCTCTTAGAAACCGGGCCAGAGACTGTAGCGGCATTTATTGCTGAACCGGTTGTTGCCGCTGCATTAGGCGCTGTTGTTCCTACGAAAGGTTATTTTGAAGAAATTAGAAAGGTTTGTGATAAATATGGAATTCTCTTTGTTGCAGATGAAATTCTAACCAGTTTTGGACGATTAGGAACTAATTTCGGGATGGAAAGATTTGGAGTAACACCAGATATTATAGCTGCTGGAAAAGGTATAAGCGGTGGGTATTATCCACTTTCTGCTGTTATTGCCCATGAAAAAGTGGCTTCAGAATTCGAGAATAGAAAAATCCCTTTTCTGGGTGGCCATTCTTTCGCCTGTAATCCTGTTGGTGCGGCGATTGGAAGTTTTATAATTGATTATGTTCAGGAAAATAATATAGTTGAAAACAGCTTTAAAATGGGAGAGGTTTTTAAGGAAAAACTCCAACGCCTTTATCGTCATGAAATAGTTGGGGATATTCGAGGGATGGGATTATATCTTGGAATTGAATTTGTAGCAGATAGAATAACAAAAATGCCATTTGCAAAAGAATTAAATATAAGCAAAAGAATAGTTGATAAAGCATTCGAAAAAGGGGTTGTTATTTATTTAGGCAAAGGATCCTTTGATGGTTTATCAGGTGATCATATCACAATTTCTCCACCATTGATTATAAATGAAGAGCAGATAGAAGTAATGGTTCAGGCTATAGATTTAAGCGTAGCCGAAGTATTGGAATCTATTTCAAAAAGTGTGAGTTGATTTTTTCTTTATGAATCTGCTAATTTTTATGGCAATGAGTAAAAATATATTCATTTATTTTTATTAGTTATATTTTGATTATTAATGTTTTAAATGTTTTTAATTAATTCAATAGATTAAGGTAATATTTGATCTGTTGAATTAATCAAAAAAAGAAAACTCAGATTATAAAAAATTGAATTTAAAAAATCGTAATGGCAAAAAATAAATATCATAATTATGGAATTAAAAAATATTAGCTGTCATGAATATACACTTAATAAAGAAAAAAGGTGTAAAATTAAAAAGCACAAGTCTATATTAATTTGGCTTACAGGTTTATCAGGTTCAGGTAAAAGTACAATAGCAAATGCTTTAGAGATAGAATTTTTCCGAATGAATATTCATACTTATACACTTGATGGGGATAATGTAAGGAGCGGATTAAATAAGGATCTTACTTTTAGTCCTGAAGACCGAAGCGAAAATATTAGAAGAATTGCCGAAACATCAAAGTTAATGCTTGATGCAGGATTGGTAGTTATTGCTGCTTTTATAACACCTTATGCACGAGACAGGCAATTGGTAAAAAATATTATTGGCTTTGATGAAGTAGTCGAAATTTTTGTAGATACCCCACTTGCAGAATGTGAAAGAAGAGATGTGAAAGGACTCTATAAAAAGGCAAGGGCAAATGAAATTAAAAATATGACAGGAATTGATTCTCCTTATGAAAATCCCGTTGCACCAGATATCACGGTCAATACTCTTGAAGAATCGCTTATAGATTCTGTAAATAAAATAATCGAATTTACAATGCCTAAACTTACTTTGAATACAGAAACCTTAAATCAATTAGTACACTAAAATCAAAAAAACTAAAAAATAATTTAATCTGAAAATATTATGAACTCACTGGATATAAAAGACTTTCCTGTAGAGCAATCTATAGTGCAAAAAGGCATGGTTATATATGAAGTTAATAAATACTTAATTTTATTTGGCGTAAAAACATCTATTTATTTTGGTAATTCTGCCGAAGTTATAAGTATCAATAACATTAATTTGTCACAAAATGCTTCGATGAAATTAAGCTACTTATTAGGGAGTTTAAATTTTTTTAATGATTTTTTATGCAGTCGAATACTCTTAGATGATATAAACATTGAATTTTTAATGAAAAATTTAAAAATTCTTACAGTTTTGATAAATCTTCTGGAGCATGAAAATAATGTTAATGTTTTAGAAAATATTATTGATGAAATGAATAATCAAAGAATTGAACTTCGAAATATATACATGCAACTGTAATTGAACACGCTATTTAATAATATTACAGGTAAACTTATATAGATTATTTTAAAGTAGAAAAAAGTTTTTGCTGATCTGTTTATATTATTAGATAATGTTCCTGATTAATTTTTGTTACATATAAACATATTTTATAAAAGGGATTGAAAAGATTTTTTTTTAAAACATCTTCTATGTTTTAAATTATATGCTACTTATTCCTAAAACTTCATTTTGAGTTTCTGGACAATTCTTATTTTTCAATCTGACTTAAAAAGATAAAAGATTCATAAGAACAAATAGTAAATACTAACTTATTTATTGCTAATTGTTTGAAATCATAACGCTAAAGTCCGTAATTTTTATACGAAAACCCCGTAATTTTTAGATAACTCTTACAGTTAATTTAGCCCAAAAACAGTAATATCTAACATCTTAAATTCAATAATTATGTGGAGTTAAAATATTATATAATATTTTAACTTGAATTTAAGTATCTGTATATTAGTTGTTAAACGAAATTTTTAATTATGATTTCGAACAAAATGCTGATAAGTAAAGATTCTAAAATAAATGAGTTAGTATAGTTTAGTTATTCTTCATTTTTCAACAAAAATATTTTGTCAGAAGATGTCATATTGGATAATAAGATCAATATCAAACTTACATTTTAAATGAAGATATGCAGGAAATAATTTCAGTTTATAAAAAGACCAAAGTGCAGTTTTGCTGATAGCAATGAAATGTAAAATTTATTGATAATACGTTTCGATCCTCCCCAGAAAGAATCTATTTTCAAGGGAAGAAAAATTAACACCTAATTTTTAAATTGAATTAAAACAAATCTCCAATATCATCATCAAAAAATTAGTAGACAAAGCAATAACTATAGTTAATATTATCAAATGTGTGAGTTTACATTAAAAAAGTCAGACAATTAAAAAATTAATAAAAATTAATAAAAATCCAATGAAAATACTAGGTATAAAATCAAGTCATGACGGTGCACTAGCGTTAATCGATAATGGAAAATTGATCTTTTCATATGAAATGGAAAAATTAAATAACAATTTTAGGCTAGCCGATTTTAATTTGACTTTTGAAGAAATTGAATCTATACTAAATAAATATAATTATAGCTTTTCTACTCTGGATCATGTCGCTATAGATGGATGGAGAAATGATAAAGAAGAAGTATTAAAATTAGAACAAGAAGACGAAATTACGATTTTAAAAGATCTTGAGCTGTCAAAGGATTTTTTTATTGATTTAAAATTAGCCAAGTATGGCGCTTTGTTGTCAGAAACAGATGATGTGCTAAAAGTCTGCAATGCGAAAATTGATGCTCTAAATTTATCTTACTCAAGTTATATGCACGTTTCTGGACATATTTTTAGTGCTTACTGTACAAGTCCATATGCAAAAAATAATGAAGATTCATATATACTATCGTGGGATGGAGGTATGGTTCCTCAATTGTTTTATTACGAAGCAAAAGATAAGAAGGTAATAAATTGCGGTCCTGTATTTTTAATGTTTGGTGGTGTATATCCTGATTTTGCTTATGAATTTACTCCATTTAGTGAAAAGAGAAAAGACCATTCTATTTCAGGTAAACTGATGGCTTATATAGCATTAGGGAATAAAAATGAGGAATTGCTACAGCATTATTTCAGAATTTACAATGATTTGGAAGCTAATGTAAAATCTGAAATTAATATTAAAAATGTGAACTGGGTTACGGAGCAATTCAAGATTCAGTCTAAAGAAATATGCATATCAATGGGATTAAGTAGTGAAGATGTGCTATGTACATTTCATATTTTTCTTGAGAACCTATTGATCGAAAAGTTAAAAGTTTTGGTTGATAAATTTCCTTATTCTAAATCAAATTTTTGCTTTGTAGGTGGATGCGCTTTGAGTATAAAATGGAATAGTAAATTACGTAATTCAGGAATTTTTGATACGATGTGGGTTCCGCCTTTTCCAAATGATTCAGGAAGTGCCATTGGTGTGGCTTGTTGCGTTATGATGGACAAAACTGATACAACTATTCTGGATTGGAACGTGTATAGCGGTCCCGGAATTATTGAAAATATAGAAGAAAATGATACGTATTTATCCAAGTCGTTTTCTGTAAAAGCACTTGCTGCGCTTTTGCATGAAAAAGACGAACCTGTTGTAGTGCTTAATGGCAGGGCAGAACTAGGTCCAAGATCATTAGGGAACAGAAGTATCATTTCTCCGGCAACGAATCAAAAAATGAAAGGACTTCTAAATAAAGTAAAAGGTAGAGAGTTTTACAGACCTGTTGCACCAATTTGTCTTGAAGATGATGCACCAAATGTCTTTTTTCCCGGAAATCCTGATCCATTTATGCTTTTTGAACATACAGTAAGAGAAGATTGGGATAACAGAGTTCCTGCAATTGTTCATTTGGATGGAAGTGCCAGATTACAAACGGTGAACGAAAATGAAAATAATGTGATTTACGAATTACTATCGGAATATAAGAAATTAAGCGGGATCCCTTTATTGTGTAATACCAGTGCAAACTTTAATGGTAAAGGATTTTTTCCTGATTTAAAAAGTGTAATGGAGTGGGAAAGTGTCAATTATTTTTGGTGTAACAACAAACTTTACGAGAGAAAAGAAAAAATGGATTTATACGAAAATCTATAACTATTTAATATTGTCTTGAAGTACTTACAGAAATATAAAAACAGTATTCATAATCCTGAGGTTAAAATATTAAATGTATAATTATATAGTAATTAACTATTTAACGGGTTTTGTGATTGAAACAAGCAAAGCATAAATAATAATAAATATATTCAATTTCTGAAAATATGAAAGATTTATATTCTATTGGTAAAAATCTTAATCAAGATAGAAAACAAGAACTAATATCTTTGGATAAGGAAGGATATCTTGTTTCTGAACAGTATTGGCTTGATCAGTTCAAAGGTGATATTCCGGTTCTGGATTTACCTCTTTTTAAAAACCGACATTTAATTCACACTTACAACGCAAACTGTGTTACATACAGTTTTGCAGATGATTTTCTTGAAAAAATAAAAGTTTTTTCTCAAAAACAGCAAACGAATCTGTTTACAATATTAATGGCAGGCGTTAATCTCTTGTTGCACAAATATACCAAGCAAGAAGATATTGTAACTGGTACAATCATAACAGGCAAGGATGATTTTGATCTTCAAAGTGACTTATTGTATGTGAATATGTTAGCGATCAGGACTCAAATTGATAAAGAAAGCAGGTTTGCAGATTTTTTGCAGATTCAAAAAAAAATATTAGCGAATGCATTTGAGCATCAGCAATATCCTTTTAACGAACTAAAGAATCAATTGAATATCAAAAAAGACAATTATTACTCCGGACTTTTTGATGTATTGGTTGTTTTAAAAAGTGAAGAATCAGAGATAAATACCAAAAACAGCTATGATAAATGGCAGGAACATGATTTTAAAGACCATGTTTCGGATATTACTTTTAGTTTTGTTGAAACGGAGAATTTGGATTTGAAAATTGAATATAATTCAGATTTGTATGAATTCGAAATCATAAACAGAATGTTTGGTCATTTTGAAAAAATCATGACCAGCGTAATGGCTGATAATAACATCCTGATAAAAAACATTGAATACGTTACTGAACTGGAAAAGCTGGATTTACTAAGCTTTAACAGCATTATTAAACACCAAAACCCAAACCATATTATTCTTGACCTGTTTAAAGAGCAGGTTGAGAATAATCCTGATGGTGTAGCTGTGGTTTCTGATGGGATTAGTTTGACTTATAGTGATCTGGATCAAAAATCAAATCAGCTGGCTCATTATTTAATCAGTCAGGGAATAGAAAAAAATCCAAATATATTACTGTGTTTTAATACCGTTATGGATAAATCCATAATAGGAATATTGGGAATAATGAAATCAGGCGGCGTTTACATACCTGTTGATTCTGATATTCCTGAAGATAGAATTTCGTATATTATAAGTGATACGAAAGCTAATTTTGTAATTAGCAACCGGTTTGATTCCGTTGTTTTTAGCGACAAAAACATTGAAATAATCGGATTAGACAGTCATCATGAAGATTGGAATCTAATGTCAAAAACAGCACCCGCTGTTGTAGTAAATCCTACTGATCTGGCGTATATAATTTATACTTCTGGAACTACCGGAAATCCTAAAGGGGTAATGATAAGTCACGAGAATTTATCGGATTATTTTATTGGATTGAATGACAAAATTGATATTGAGAAAAATAAAGTCAATTGCCTAATGTCGACATTGGCAACTGATTTAGGAAATACAGTTTTGTACAGTTCATTGATTTATGGAAATACACTGCATCTTTTTTCCAAAGAAAAATTACGTGATTCCTTGTATCTGCATGAGTATTTTGCTGAAAACCAGATCGATTGTATAAAAATAGTAGCTACTTATTGGAAATCACTTGAATACGATGATATGGTATTGCTGCCAAACATCATGATAATTTTTGGCGGAGAAGAGCTTTCTAACGTAATCATTGAGAAGATTAAAAAGGTAAAACCTGAAATACGTATCATCAATCATTACGGACCAACAGAAACCACGATAGGTAAATTACTGCATGAAGTAAAAGATAATAGTATCGGAAAAAATGTACCTATTGGTAAACCTTTCTCTGATACGAAAATTTATGTAGTGGATGAAAATTTAAATTTAAGTCCAAAAGGAATTTGGGGTGAACTTTTAATTGGTGGTAAAGGTGTTTTTAAAGGGTACTTAAATCAGCCTTCACTAACGCAAGAAAAGCGTATTATAAACCCGTTTCAGGAAGAGCAGGGACATTTATACAAAACAGGAGACCGCGTAAGAGTGAATTTAAACGGTGAAATTGAATTTGGATCCAGATTAGATAATCAGGTAAAAATTCAGGGATACAGGGTTGAATTAAGCGAAATTGAAGCCATAATTAGTCATCAGGATTATGTAAAAGAATGTACCGTTACGATTGTTGACAATGCAAATTCAGATAAAATACTTGCTGTTTACCTGGTGGTAAAAGAAGGATATAATGAACAAAAGTTTAAGGAAAGTCTGAAAAAAAGTCTTCCAATGCACATGATTCCTTCTATAATTGTTGAGTTGGACAGCATTCCGATTACCTCAAACGGAAAAGTAGATAGGAAGAAATTGCCTGATGTAAATTTACAAAAGATAACATCAGTTTTTGTTGGTCCCGAAAATGATTCTCAAAAGAAAGTTATTGCAATACTGGAAGAAATCTTTAATAAAAAGCCTATTTCTATAGATGACAATTTCTTTGAATTGGGAGGAGATTCAATAAAATCAATTCAGGTAGTTTCACGTTTAAGTCAAAGTGGTTATCTTCTTACTTTGGGAGAAATAATCAAGAATCCTGTTATTAGGGATTTTTCTGAAAAATTAAAAATAAAGAAAATAGTCCAAAGCAAAGAGGATATGTTTTCTGGAGATATCCCGCTTTCGCCAATTCAGAAATTGTTTTTCGAAAAAAAGAAAGGCGATTATAATCACTATAACCAATCAATTATTTTAACAGGGGAAAAAATTGAGGAAGAAAGCATTAGAAAAGCGCTTGATGAACTAATTCAATATCATGATACTTTAAGAATTAAGTTTAAGAAAACTGACCAGCAATGGACACAGTATTATGGTTCTGCAGAGAATGTATATCAGTTTTCGAGTGCTTTTTACGATAATGATAATGATTTTATCGAAAAAAGCAAGTCATACAGCAAACAGCTAAATATAGAAAACGGGCCTTTGATACAGATTTGTTTGTTGAAAAAAGAAAATCACGACAAGCTTTTATTTATTGTACATCACTTATTGGTTGATGGGGTTTCGTTTAGAATTCTTGCGGAAGATTTATCTAATTTATATAATAAATTTTTGCATGATACCCATTTTGTAATATCTCAAAAAGGTAGTTCATTAAAAGAATGGCAAACTAAACTTATCGACTATTCTAATAAATTTAGTTTGATTGGAGAGAGTGTATATTGGGATAACATCAACAATAAAACTTTCGACAGATTACAGATTAATTCATCAAATGAAAAAAATACAATTGCCGAAAGGTCAAAATGCCTCATAACACTAGATGAAAATAAAACGCAGGATTTAATTACTAAGTGTTATAAAAAACATCAGACAGAAATTAACGAAATTTTGATTACGGCTCTTGCGCTGACTTTAAACGAAAGTTTTGGGATTAACAGAATTTTGTTAGCTCTGGAAGGGCATGGCAGAGAAAATATTGGATATGACCTGGATATCGCTAGGACTATTGGATGGTTTACTTCTATATTCCCAGTATATATTGACTTAGAAGGAAAAAACAATCTCGATGTTACAAATACTTTATTAGATATTAAAAACAATCTTAATTCGATTCCAAACAAAGGAATTGGCTATGGAATATTGAAATATTTAAAAAAGGAGGACTTCAATACAGAGCCGGAAATAACGTTTAATTACTTAGGAGATTTTGCTTCGAGTATCAGTAATAATTTAAATAATGACCTTTTTAAAGAGATCGAGTTCGTTTATCAGGATGCTTCTGAAAAAAGTCAGTGCAACGACATCCTTAACTTTACAGGAATTATAAAGAATGGAAAACTAGAGATTTACATCAGTTTTAATAAATTTCATTTTACTATTCAACAAATTGAAAAGCTGGCACAATCCTATAAAAAACATTTAATACACATAATTACAGAACTTATATAATTATTAAAAGCCCATGATATTTTTAAAAAAAGATCTTTTAATCTTATGCATTTTTCTTTGCATGATTTCCTGTTCTAAGGTATTAAAAAGTAATACTGATACCAGCAAAACTGAAATTGTTACTAATTATGAATATAAAATAGATTCTATTTTTAAGAATAGTAATCAGGATAGAAAATTTAACGGTGTAATACTTATTGCAGATAGTACAAAGATTAAATATTGCAAAAGTTTTGGTTATGCTGACTTTGAGAAAAAAATACCAATAAAAAATACCGACAAGTTTTTAATACTCTCTATCAGTAAGCAAATTACAGCGGTACTTTTATTAAGATTAGTTGAAAGTGGAAAAGTAGTGTTGGATAAACCTATTGATAGTTATCTGACTGAGTTAAATCCAAAATGGTCTTCAGTAATTACGGTAAAAAACTTACTTAATCATACTTCGGGAATAGAAGAATTAACTACTTCTTTATTATTTAAACCTAATTCAGGATATAAGTACAGCAATGCAAATTATGTACTGCTGGGAAAAATAATTGAAAAAGTTTCCGGCAGAACGTATAAGGATTTGTTTAAAGAACTGATGAAAGAGTGCAAAATGAATCACACTATTTTTCCGGATAAAGATTTTAATGATTTTGTACACGGTTATAATTTTGTAAATGGCATTCAATCTAAAACTGATAAAATAACCTTTGACGCGTCAGAAGTTCCTGCTGGCGGCGTAATCTCTACAGTGCAGGATTTATTACTGTGGAATAACAAATTGTATGAAGGCAGTTTAGTTTCTAAAAAGTCATTTCAGGAAATGATAACGCCATACTCAGAAACCAAACATTCTGTTTTTGGAGACACAAAAATGTATTATGGTTTTGCACTTTATGTAAATGATAAAAATAAAGAAGTGGGACATACAGGTTATTCTGATTCTAAGGGATTTACGGTTTTGAATTTGTATTATCTAAATTCTAAAAAGAGTTTAATAACGATTGAAAACCAAACTTATGAGATAGAGAAAACTCCATTTTTATATGAGAAGATGATCCGGGATATGGTTTTTGCAATTAAAAACAACTAATTATAATTCAAGTAATGGATAATATAAAAGATCTAATTTTAATACTGGAGAAGAAATCTGTGAAAATCTCATTAGATAATTCTAAAGAAAACCTTAGACTTACCGGAAACGTCAAAAACATTACCTCCATTGATAAAGAACAGATTCTTAGTAAAAAGCAGGAATTAATTGCATTTTTAAAGCAAGAACTAATTGGAGGAAAAGAAATCAGCAAGAACGATATTCGTTTTAACGCTTTGAATAAATCAAATGTTTACTCAGTTCCAAAAGCAGCACAATCAGAATCTTATCCACTAACACCTTCTCAAGGTCGTTTATGGATTATAAGTCAGTTTGAAAATGCTTCATTGGCTTATAATATGTCGACTGCAATACAAGTTGAGGGTGATTTTTACCTTGATAAATTTGAAGAATCATTTCAATATCTGATTAATCGTCATGAAATACTTCGTACCTATTTTGTTGTTGATCATAAAGGAGAGGTAAGGCAATATATCTTGCCAAAGGACACATTGGATTTTACGATAAGTTTCAAAGATTATTCTGATTCTTTCGATCAGTTACAAGATACAGAATCTCATTTAGAACTTAAAAATAATGAACCTTTCAAACTTGAAAAAGCACCTTTATTAAGAGTTTCAGTAATAAGATTAGCAAACAAAAAACATATAATTTCGCTGTGTATGCATCATATAATTGGCGATGGCTGGTCGATGCAGATACTAATGTCTGAAGTGATGCAATATTATAAGATGCTAATTCACGGTAAAACATTAGAGATTCCTGAATTATCCGTTCAATATAAGGATTATGCAGTATGGCTTACTACCGAATTAAAAAAAGAAAAACATCATGCTGCAGAAGAATATTGGTTAAATCAATTTTCAGGTAATATTCCGGTATTGAATTTATCAGGCTTTAAGCCTCGCCCATTAGTTAAAACTTATAGTGGTAATACTTTTAGCTATAGATTTCCGGGTACTTTATTAGAAGACTTAAAGAGTTTTTCTAAAGAAAAAAAATCGACACTTTTCATGCTGTTAATCGCTGGTATAAATATTATACTACACAAGCATAGTGGCCAGGATGATATTATAATTGGTACTCCTATTGCCGGAAGAGAACATCCTGATCTTGAAAAACAATTAGGACTTTTTCTTAATACACTCGCAATTAGAACACCTTTAAACAAGGATAGTACATTTAACGATTTTTTTGAACTACAAAAGAAAATACTTTTAGATGCTTACCAACATCAGCAATATCCTTTTGATGAATTGGTTGGGAAACTAAATTTAAAAAGAGATACAGGTCGCTCTGCATTGTTTGATGTAATGGTTATTTTACAAAACCAAAATCAATCCTTTCAGTCCACAAATAATAGCGATAAGGAATTGAAAGTTGAGAAATATGAAAATAAGAGGAATATATCGCAGTTCGATATGACATTTTCTTTTGTTGAACAGGGAGCAAATGGTTTATTATTAAACTTGAACTACAACAGCGATATATATGATCAGGAAGTAGTAGAGAGGATAGTAACACATTTTGAGCAAGTGCTGACTCAGATAATAACAGACCAAAATATAATATTAAAAAATATTGCTTGTATAACAGAAAATGAAAAACTGGAATTAGCAAAATTTAATGCTACAGAGATAAATTATCCAAAAGATAAAACTGTAGTAGATTTATTTCAGGAACAGGCAAATAAATTTCCTGATAATATTGTTGTAAAAGATGATTTTACAAGTTATACTTATAAAGAATTAGATTTAAAATCAGACAGAATCGCATCTCATATTGTTGACAATTACGGCAATAATCATGAGCCAGTTGGTGTTTGTATTAACAGATCAGCTGATTTAATACCGCTTTTAATGGGAATATTTAAATCGGGGAAACCTTATATTCCTATAGATCCAAATTTGCCGGAAAGTAGAATAAAATATATTGTAGAGAATAGCGGTACAAAACTTATTGTGGTTGATAAAAACAATTACGAATCTGATGAAATTAAATGGGTAAACAGCGCAGAGATTGGTCTTGAAGAGACAAATAAAGCATTGAATATTGCAAAGATAAAACCTCAGGACAGTGCGTATATCATTTATACTTCCGGGTCAACAGGAAATCCAAAAGGGGTTGAAATTGAGCATAGTTCATTATTTAATTTTCTGTTGAGTATTAAAGAAAAATTAAATATTACAGCGCAGGATTTACTTTTTTCGGTAACAACTTACTCATTTGATATTTCGATTTTGGAATTTTTTCTTCCCTTGATTTCTGGAGCAGAAATTTACATTGCCAATCAGGTTTTGCTTTCAGATCCAAAAGAAGTATGCAATAAAATAGCAGCAATAAAGCCAACATTAATCCAGGCTACGCCAAGTTTTTATCAAATGTTATTTGATGCTGGATGGCAAGGCGATAAAAATATTAAAATTCTCTGTGGAGGTGACTCTTTAAATGATAAGCTGGCTGAGAAAATATTTTTAAACGCAAGCGAATTCTGGAATATGTATGGTCCTACCGAAACAACGATTTGGTCCAGTACAAAAAAAATAGAAGAACCATTAGATACCTTAAATATTGGTACCCCGATACATAATACAAAATTTTACATTTTAGATGATGCAATGAATATGCAGGCAATAGGTATTGCAGGCAATATTTTTATTGGTGGAGCAGGTTTGGCTAAAGGGTATTATAATAATTTGGCATTAACAAAAGAGAGATTTATTACCAATCCTTTTAATAACGAGGAACTAATTTATAATACAGGTGATCTGGGACGCTGGCTGCCCGACGGAAATATTGGCTTTCTAGGAAGAGAAGATCATCAGGTAAAAATAAGAGGGCACAGAATTGAACTGGGAGAAATTGAACTAGTACTTTCTCAGTATTCACAAAGTATAAAGCAAGTTGTAGTTGATGCAAAAGAAATCAATGAAAACAAAGTATTGGTTGCTTATTTTATTTCGGATAATGAATTAGATAAATCAGAATTAAGGAATTATCTGCAAAGTAAATTACCGGAGTATATGCTCCCAAATTATTTTGTAAATATAGATGTTTTACCTCTAACGGCAAATGGAAAGATAGACCGTAAGGCTTTCCCGGAGATAACAGCTGAAGATTTTATCAAAAAAGAATATAAGTCCCCATCAAACAGTACTGAAGAAAAATTAGTTGAGATATGGCAAGAAGTTTTAGGTGTTGAAAAAATAGGTATTACAGATGATTTTTTCGAATTGGGAGGGCATAGTTTAATTGTGATGAAGCTTAAAAGTATTATTGAAAATCATTTTTTAATAAAAATAACCACAGTCGATGTCTTTAACAATCCAACTATTCAGGGTGTCGCTTTATTAATTAAGGAACTTGAATTTATAAATAGTAAAAATAATAATGTTCGAAAATCAAGAACAACAATTTAATATAATAGCATGGAGAAATTAGTTTATTTAAAGCCTAATGTAGTAATTGAACCTTTAATTGAAAGATGGTTTGCATGGGCTCATTTGGTATCACCTTCAACTGCTGCAATGAATATAACAGGCAGGCATCTGGAGATAATGAATTCGTATATAGAATCTCCTGAATTGCATAAAGAAATGGTTAATAACCCAAAAATGCTTGGCGGGCCTTTTATGGATTATACAGAAGACAGATCTCAGGATATTAAAAAACTAATGGAATCTACTTTAATAAACCAAAGAGATTCTATCAGTTTTTCAATGGCTATTAGAAAATTGGTACTCATGCTAAAGAGAGAGGCAAAAGGACAATCGCTGGAAGGTCTTTATGAAAAAGTACCTGAGATTTTAAAAGGATATGTAGAGCTGATTTATGACTTAAACGGAAATCCTTCTTTTCGATTTTTCGAGAATTTATTATATAATAGTAAATATTACAATAAAAAGAGTCAGAGTATTGCTTTATGGATCACCAATAATGATTCACGTCCATTTTGTTTAAGCACACCAAAATTAAATGAAGATAATATACTGCACATCGATATCCCTTTTGATGATAAATTTATTGATGAGTTGAGTAAAATGCGCCGAACTCCGCAGAATTATAGCACAATAAGAGCTTATCTTGGTGATTTAAGCAAAGAAGAAGAAATTTTGTTTCAATCCTTTTTTACTGAAGAGACATCTGTTCCTTATGTTAAATATACAGGCGATAAAATACGAATGAGGTATTTTGGACATGCCTGTATCCTGATTGAGACAAAAGATGTAAGCATATTAGTCGATCCATTAATTAGTTATTACGGGTATTTATCGAGTGTTGAACATTTTTCTGATTATGATCTGCCGGATTCTATAGATTATGTTTTGATAACGCATAACCATCAGGATCACGTTTTATTTGAAACCCTTTTGCCATTAAGACATAAAATTAAAAACTTAGTGGTGCCAAGAAGTGGAGGAGGACATCTTCAGGATCCTTCGGTAAAATTAATGTTTAATAATATTGGTTTCAAGAATGTTATTGAAATTGAGGATTTTGAAACTGTAGATTTTTTAGATTGTAAAATTACAGGTGTGCCCTTTACAGGTGAGCATAGCGATTTAGATATTAAAGCCAAATTGTGTTTTCATATCAATATAGCTAATTTCTCTTTGCTTTTTGTTGCTGATTCCAGAGTTTTAGAGAAAAAAGTCTATGAATATACACAGCCTATAATTGGCAATATAGACGTTTTACTTTTGGGAATGGAATGTGACGGCGCACCATTAACTTGGCTTTACGGACCTCTTCTTGTAGAGGAGCTCCCAAAAGAGCATGATCAGTCCAGAAGACTTGCGGGTTGCGACTTTAACAGAGGGATGACTTTAGTTGACATCTTTAAGCCGGATGAAGTATATGTGTATGCCATGGGGCAGGAGCCTTGGTGTGAATTTATCAGCAGTATAAAATATACCGATGAATCTAATCCAATAGTTCAATCTAATTTATTAATAAATGAGTGTTTATCCAGAGGCTTAGTCGCTGAAAGATTGTTTGGAGAAAAGGAGATACTTTATAATAAAAAAAAATAAGATCCTATGAGTAAAGTTAGGGAACTACTTGTTCAATTAAAAAATAACGACATAGATATTCAACTGGAAAATGATCAACTTGAAGTGTTTTATGATGGAGAAGAATTAGATGAAGTTAGTTATAATCTAATTAAAGATAATAAGCAGGATATCATTCAATTTTTTAAGAATCATAAAATAGATTCGGATATATCGTTTTCAATTCCATTGGCAGATCACCAAAAAAGTTACCCTCTTTCAGCGGCTCAAAATCAATTATGGATTCTGAGCCAGTTTGACGGAGGTAATTCTGCTTATAATTTATCAGGAGTTCATGAATTTGAAGGAGATTTAGATATTAAACTGGTAGAAGCATCTTTTAGATTTTTGATAAAAAGGCACGAGTCCCTGCGTACTATTTTTAATCTGGACAATGAGGGAGATGCGAAACAGTATATTCTAGAATTTGAAGATATTGATTTTGTTTTACCATTTGAAGATTTTAGAGCAACAGATCATCCGGATACTTTAAATAAATCTATTGAAAAAGAACAAGTAAAGCCTTTTAACCTTTCAAAAGACTTGCCTTTCAGGGTTAAAATATTTCAAACCGGTGAATCAAAGTTTTTATTAAGCCTGGTCATGCATCATATTATAAGTGATGGATGGTCTATGGAAGTGATGGTAAAAGACTTCTTTGGTTTTTACAGCGGTGTCAAAAAAGAAGAACAAGAAGTTGTATTGCCAGAATTAAATATTCAATATAAAGATTATGCGGTGTGGCAGCACGATATGCTTAAAAACAAAAAGCTGGATCAAAATAAAGAATATTGGATAGATAAATTTAGTGGCGACCTGCCTACATTAGTTTTGCCATCACAAAAACCAAGACCTCCTATAAAGACTTACAACGGAAAAACTTTAAATTTTGTACTTAATCCGGATTTATTACATTCTTTAAAGGAATTAAATAGAGAGCATGGAGTAACGCTGTTTATGAGTCTGCTGGGTTTAGTAAAGCTTTTATTGTCTAAATATTCTCATCAGCAAGATATTATTATAGGAAGTGCAAGCTCAGGAAGGGAAAATGCAGATCTAAAAAACCTGATAGGCTTTTTTGTAAACGCATTACCATTAAGAACAATTATAAAAAACGAAGAGAGTTTTATTGACTTGTTAAACAACGTCAAATCTGTAACTATAGGAGCTTCTGAAAATCAAATTTATCCGTTAGATGAATTAATTAAAAACCTTACATTGTACCGTGACATGAGCAGAAGCGGTCTATTTGATGTTATGCTTGATTTAAGACAGTCCTTTGCTATTTTAGATGAAGAGGCCGATATACAATTAGAAGCCCTTACTATAAAACCTTATATCCAGGTTGAAAACCTAAATAGCAGATTTGATCTTTATTTCAATTTTATTGAAAAGGAGGAAGGATTAGGATTGTCTCTTACCTACAATACCGATATTTATAGTCAGGCTTTTGTAGAGCAATTGGCGAAGCATCTTGAACAGCTTTTGGCCAATGCACTGCGAAATCCTTCTCTTCCGGTTTCAAAAATAGAGTATTTAAATGAAAATGAGAAAATACAGCTGCTGGAAGAATTCAATCAAACAAAAGAAGATTTTCCGAAAGATAAAACTGTAATCAATCTCTTTGAAGAGCAGGTAGAAAGAACTCCTGACAAAGAAGCATTGTTTTTTGATAATAAGCGTTTTACATATCGTGAGTTAAATGAAAAAGCGAATCAGTTAGCTGCTTATTTACAAGAGAATTATGATATACAGGAAAATGATATTGTAGGGATAAAACTGGATAAATCTGAAACTTTTATTGTTGCAATTTTAGGGATACTAAAATCAGGAGCAGCATATTTGCCTATCGATATTAATTATCCGCAAGATAGAATAGATTTTATAGAAAGTGACAGTAAATGTAAGGTAGTATTGGATCAGGAAGAACTTATGCTTTATAATTTTGAAAGATTCAGATACGGAAACGAAAATCCTGTTTCCAGAAATAAAGCATCAGATCTGGCATATGTAATATATACTTCCGGAACAACAGGAAATCCAAAAGGCGTAATGGTAGAACATTGGAATCTGGTAAATTCTACTTTAAGCAGATTAAATTATTATCAGGTAGACAGAATTTTACTAATTTCTTCATTTGCATTTGATTCCTCTATTGCTGTTATCTGGAGCGGTTTGCTTGGAGGTACATTAGTAGTTGAGAAAGACGAAGTAATAAAAGATATTGAGACTATCACCAAAAGAATAATAGACAATAAAATAACTGACATGCTTTGTGTGCCTAGTTATTACTCTGTATTATTTGAAGCCTTCAAAAAAGAAAAAGCGAATCTTAATTTACGAAATGTAATTCTTGCCGGTGAGGCAATTAAATTAGATATAATTGCGACCCATAATACAAATTTTGATGAGATTGGACTATACAATGAATATGGACCAACTGAGTGTACAGTTTGGGCTACGGTAGCGAAAATAAATGATTGTAAAAATGTGATTCCAATTGGTAAGCCTATTTCTAATACTCAGATTTATATTCTGGATAAAGAATTGCAAATTGTATCTAAAGAAATCACAGGCCGAATTTATATTTCGGGAGACAGTGTAGCAAGAGGATATTTGAATCATCCAGATCTGACAGCTAAAAAATTCATTGAAGATCCCTTTATTTTGGGACAGCGTATGTACGATACCGGAGATATTGGAAGATGGCTGCCCGATGGATCGATTGAATTTTTAGGAAGAGAAGATCATCAGGTAAAAATTAGAGGTTTCAGAATAGAGTTAGGGGAGATAGAAATTGCTATTTCAGAATATTCAAAAGATATTACTCATGTGGTAGCAGAAGCCAAAGAAGTTAATGATGAAAAAGTATTGGTGGCTTATTTTGTTTGTAATACTGAAGTAGATAAAACAGAACTAAAAGACTTTTTGCATGAGAAACTTCCAGAATATATGGTGCCAACTTTCTTTGTTGAACTCGATACTTTGCCTTTAACTCCAAACGGAAAAACAGATAGAAAAGCATTGCCAAATATAGGTGATGATGACGTAATAAAAGGCGAATATATTGGAGCACGATCTAAAGAAGAAAAAGTTCTTGTAGACGTCTGGGAAGAAGTATTAAAGAGAGAATCTATTAGTGTAAAAGATAATTTTTATAATTTGGGTGGAGATTCGATTAAATCAATTCAAATTATATCCAAATTAAAACAAAGAGGTTATACACTAACACTTTTACAACTGTTCAATAATCCTGTATTAGAAGAATTAGCGCAATACATAGAAGTTAATAATAAGGTTGCAGATCAGTCAGAAGTAGTGGGAGAGGTTGAACTTACTCCTATACAAAATTACTTTTTCAAGTCTCCGATTTTTAAATATCATAATCATTATAATCAGTCTGTAGTATTAAAAAGCAAAGAGTTACTCGACCCTGAGATTTTAGAAAGATGTTTTACCCATCTGATAAATCATCACGATGCTTTGAGGATGACATTCCTTGATACTGATGGTTTATGGAAACAGAGAAATGAACGTAATTATAAAGAAAATATTCCTCTAAATTTTTATGATCTTACAGATGATAATAATGAAAAAGGCACTATTGCAAAACTGGGAGAAGAGTTGCAGGCAGGTTTTAAGCTTGATCAGGGAGGACTGCTTAAAATAGCGCTTTTTAGATTAAAAGATGGTGACAGGCTTGCTATTATTGTGCATCATTTGGTTGTTGATGGTGTTTCATGGCGTATTTTATTAGAAGATTTAACACTACTGTACATAGAATACAAAAAAGGAAATGATGTTAAATTACCTTTAAAATCGGATTCATTTCAAAAATGGTCCTTAATGCAGAAAGAATATGCAAACGGAGACAAAATAGCCAGTGAAAAACCTTATTGGGAGGCATTGGCAAATGAGGTTATCCCTAATTTGCCGAGTGATAATGAAATTGTAAGCAGGGAATTTGAGGTAAAAGATATGGTATCGTTTACATTGCCTCATGATATTACTAATTTGCTTCAGACTAAAGTGAACAGTACTTATAAAACTGAAGTTAATGATGTATTGCTTGCCGCTTTGGCAATTGCACTGAAAGAAAGTGTAGGAATAACTAAATCTATCCTGCAAATTGAAGGGCACGGAAGAGAGGAAATAATACCTAATATTGATATAAGCAGAACCATAGGCTGGTTTACAACAGTTTATCCTTTTGTATTAAAAACCTCTGGTACAAATGCATTAAAAGATACATTGATAGAAACCAAGGAAAGTTTAAGAAAAATCCCGAATAAAGGTATTGGATACGGAATTTTAAAATATTTATCCTCACAATCTATCCCGGATATTCATCCATCAATTGCATTTAATTATTTGGGAGATTTTGGTGATAATGCCGATAATAAAGAAAAATCAATATTAGGGTACGCTTCTGAATCTATTGGGTTAAACATTGATCCCCGAAATAAAAGAGACGTTGCTCTGGAGATTACAGGGATAATGGTGGAAGGAAAACTTAGCATGAATTTGAGATACGCTAAAGAAATCTACCATACAGAAACCGTAAAAAAAATTATGGATTCTTATGAGGCAGTACTTACTAACCTTATCGAGGACTTGGCAAAAGCTGACCAAAGCTATTTAACTCCATCGGATTTATCTTTTAAAGAGATAAGCATTGAAGATCTAAGCCAAATAAATACAGATGGAAATATAGAGAACATTTATAAACTTTCTCCTCTGCAACAGGGATTATATTTTCATTGGTCTGCGGAACCCTCTTCATCGATGTATTTTGAGCAAATATCATATCGCATTAATGTGACTGATTTGAATGTTGAAAATATAAAAACAGCATATAACAAACTGATACAAAGGCATGGTGTTTTAAGAACAAGTTTTACAGAAAACCTGGTAGATGAACCCTTACAGATAGTACGAAAAAAGGTTGAAGGTGATTTTATATTTTTAAAAATCGCAAACCAGTCTGTTGACAGTTTTATAAACGAAACGAAACAAAACGATAAAGAAAAAGGATTTAATTTAGAGAATCCTACTCAGATGCGATTGCTGGTACTCGATTTGGGTAATAATGAATTTGAGTTTATCTGGAGTCATCACCATATTCTTATTGACGGTTGGTGCATGAGCATATTAATCAATGATTTCTATCAAATACTAAATTCCGTAAATAAAAATATTTCAATAGAACTTCCGGCAGCGAAGCCTTATTCTAATTACATAGAGTGGTTAGAGAAAATAGATAAGGAAAAATCTTTGTCATTTTGGAATGACTATTTGAAAGATTATTCAAATGTGGCACAAATTCCATTTAAAATTGATAATACTCAGCATTCTGCTTATAAGGAATCTGTAGAAACATTAAAGCTGGAAGAAGATTTGTTTGAAAAAATGAATAATTTGTGTCAGGAAATTGGAATAACCCAAAATACTTTTATTCAGGGAATATGGGGGTTGCTGCTTTCAAAATACAATAATACGCAAGATGTTGTATTTGGATCTGTAGTTTCAGGAAGACCTGGAGATTTACTGGGCATAGAAACCATGATTGGTTTGTTTATCAATACCATTCCTGTCAGAATTAAATATGAAGCCGAAGATACTGCTGCGCTTTTCTTAAAAGAAATTCAAAATGCTGCCGCTTTAGCCCATGACCATCATTATCTTAATTTATCAGAAGTTCAGTCTCAAAGTGAGCTGGGTATGAACTTAATAAATCACATACTTGTTTTTGAAAATTATCTCGTTCAGGAAAACATACAAAATGATTTGTCCAATAACGGTGAAGAATTAACCATCAAGTCTGTTGAAATATTTGAACAGACCAATTACGATTTTAATCTAATAATTGTTCCCGGAAAATTATCTCTAAAAATTGATTTCAAATACAATGAGAATCGATTTGATATGCAACTAATTAAAAATGTTGTGCATCATTTTAAGAATTTCGTTGAGCAAATCTGCTTAGATGTTAATCAGCCCATAAATAGCCTGGTGTATCTTACGGCATTTGAAAAAGAAAAGCTAACTGTTGATTTTAATGATACAGAAGTTTCATATCCAAAAGAACAAACTATAGTGGATTTGTTTGAATCTCAGGCGTCCAAATTTCCTGCCAGAATAGCTATTTTAAGCAATGCGAAAAACATTACCTATAAGGAACTAAATACATTGTCAAACCAACTATCTAATTATCTTATTGCAAATTATAATATTAAGGATAAAGATGTTATTGGAGTAAAATTAGAAAGAAACGAATACTTAATAATAGCAATTTTAGGAATATTAAAATCAGAAGGAATTTATTTGCCAATTGATATTAATTTGCCTGAGAAAAGAATAGAGTATATCAAGAACGACAGTCAGTACAAAGTAGTTATAGATGCTCTTTTTATAAAAGAGTTTCTAAAACACAAAGACGACTATTCTGATCTAAATATAAAAAGGGCAAACAAATCCAATGATGTTGCTTATATCATTTATACATCCGGAACAACAGGTCAGCCAAAAGGAACATCTATAGAACATCATTCTTTGGTTAACAGGCTGGTTTGGATGCAAAAACTATACAATTTATCAGATACTGACGTGATCATGCAAAAGACACCAAATTCATTTGATGTTTCTGTATGGGAATTATTATGGTGGGCAGCAGAGGGTTCAAAAGTTACATTTTTAAAGGATGGTCTTGAAAAAGATCCAAGTGAAATTATCAGGCATATTGCGGAATTCGATGTTACCGTCATGCATTTTGTTCCTTCAATGCTGACACAATTTTTAGAATATGTAGAAAGTGAGCCGGAATCTATTAGTCAGCTAAAAAGCCTGAAAAGGATATATGCCAGCGGGGAAGCTTTGAGTGTGACTACAAATAATAAATTTCATGAACTATTTGATGATACAAAACTAATTAACTTATACGGTCCTACAGAGGCAACAATTGATGTTACTTACTTTGAGTGCAGTAAAAATTTAAATACTATACCAATAGGTAAACCAATTGATAATACGATGATTTACATCTTAGACCAACAGCATAATATTGTTCCTATTGGTATTGAAGGAACTATTTTTATTGCAGGTGCAGGTCTTGCCAGAGGATACTTGAATAAGCCGGAATTAACCAGTCAAAAGTTTATACCAAATCCTTTTATTACAGGAGATTCTATCTACAATACCGGCGACTTGGGCAAATGGCGATTAGATGGCAATATAGAATATTTAGGACGAAATGATGATCAGGTAAAAATTAGAGGAAACAGAATTGAGCTAAGTGAAATAAGTAACACATTAGAAACATACGAGCAGATAAAAACGGCGCATGCTTTAAAAATAAAAGATAAACTTGTTGCTTTTATACAATTTGCTGATGAGGTCGAACTAAATTCTGAATTGGAAAGCCATCTGAGAAACGAGTTATTAAAATCGCTTCCGGCTTATATGATACCGCACCACTTTTATCAAATTAAAGAAATACCACTTTCCTCAAATGGTAAACTGGACAGAAAAAAACTGATAGCTATATATGAAGCTTCTATTGACGGAAAAAGCATGGAAGAAAGTATTAAATCATTATCTCCCAAATCTCTTGAAATGGCAGGTATATGGGCTGAGGTACTGGATATTTCTATCAATAGTATCAACTCTGAATTAAGTTTTATTGAACAGGGAGGAGATTCTTTAACGATGTTAAAAGTCGTGGCTATCTGTAAAAAGAGAGGCTATTCTGTAACAATAAAAGATTTTATGATGTCGCCTTATTTACATTTTTTAGAAAGCGTAAATACGAAAAAACAGCAGGTTGTAACGAATGAAAACAAGGAAACTTCTAAAAATGAAAATACACCTTTCCTGTTATCTCCAATTCAGCAATACTTTTTTGATGTAAATAAACATAAATTAAATTTTGTCATGCATGCCTCTTATTTTATAGATAGCGCATATAATTTGAAGGGTATTGAAAAAAGTTTTGACGATGTAACCCGTGATCATGATTCTTTTAGTCTGAGATTTAAAAAAGAAAAAGGGGTATGGCAGCAATATTATGATTACAACAGCTTGAAATATGTTCTGGAAGAGTCAAAAGACGAAAACATGAATGTTAAAAAAGCTATTGAAAAAGCCATTATAGCTATAGATATAGAAAAAGGACCATTGTTGTATATAAATGTATTTTATGAAGAAGAAAAACCCGTTATGTTCATAGCCTGCCACCATTTGATAATGGATGCGGTTTCATGGCAAATACTTCTTAGTGATATACAATTAAATTATATTAAATAAAAAAGCACCAGTTATGAAAAGCTATAAAAATTGGATACTTGAAAACCAAAATGCAATAAATAATTTATTAGATACAGAACTGGAATACTGGTTATCTCAGATTGATTATACAGATGAGTTTGACACTAAAAATGGTATTGCTTACAGAGATATTATCAAGATTAAAAAAGAACAGCATGCATCCAACAAAGATTTACAGGATAAAATAATAACGGCACTTCTTTTCTCATTTTACAACGTTACCAAATTAGAAACCTGTGTAATCGAAAGAGAAGGACATGGCAGAAATTCAATAACAGATTATGATGTTTCGGACGTAATTGGCTGGTTTACCTGTAAGTATCCTACCAAGTACAATGCGATTAATAATTCTATCGAAGAAACACTGCAATCTGTTATTAAAATCAATGCCGCAGTTCCAAATGGAGGGATAGGCTTTGAGATTTTAAAATATTATGGACCAGTATATATCAGCAGGCAAATGGAAAGTACACCTGTGATACTTTTTAATTATCTGGGAGATCTGTCTTATAAAGCAACAAGTCAAAAATCAGAATCAATTGTAAGTAATAATAAGTTGATACTTTCTTCCCATTCAACATTTTCATCCACGATTGAAAAAACAGATCAGTTTAATGAAAATAAACTTAACAAAATAATTTTTAATGCCTGGATAGAAGATGATATTATAAATTGCGATTTTAATATTAGTGAAGAACTTGGATTTGATGAGGATATATGCCATTCTTTTATTGCGTTTTTTAAAGATCATATCGAAAAATTAATCAATGACAAACAGCAGGAAATCAAAGACAGCATAACACCTTTTCAAAAAGGATTAGTGGGTTATGCATTAAATTATCCTGATAATAAAAACTATATTAATCAAAACAGTTATGAGTCTGAAGAACCTGTAACTTTTGATTTTTTCTATAAAGTATGCCGTATTTTAACCTCCAAATATGAAATTTTAAGAACGTGCTTCACTTTTAATTATAATACAGGAAATTTTGCTTCAATTATCCTTCCGCCGGGAAATTTAATCTGCGAACATTTTCAGATAGATGAAGATGGAGGTTCAGATGAATTGAAAAATTTATTAAATGAGATAAAATTTAAAGGTTTTGATATTGAGAAAGAACCTTTGATAAAATTTTCATTGATCGAAATTAAAAACGGTAAAAAAATAATTGTCATAACAAGCCATCATATTATTATTGATGCCACTTCTATTTCATTTATTCTTGGTGAACTGATGCAAATCTCAACTGAATTAAAATCTGGCATAGAGCCATTGATAGATCCTTCATCAATTATGCAATTTTCGGCTTATGTTGATTGGATTAATTCAAAAGATGAAAAAAAGGCAATGTCTTATTGGAATAATCTTTTAAATAATGTTGAACCGTCTTTATTAGAATATAAAACAGTAGGCGAATCTGAACTTAAAGAAAATTCATTTTCTGATTTGGAGTATAATTTTGATATTAATGCAGTATCTCTTACTATTTTAAAGAAACAAAACATCACATTGTCTGCTACATTTAATTTTTTAGTAGGTTTAATTTTGTCCAAATATAACGGTACAGATTCATTTGCATGGGGAAACACCGTTACGGTACGACCTTTTGGAAATGATGATATGGAAGCAATTGTAGGCCCGTGTATTACTACAATTCCTGTAATAGTGAATTTTAATTCAGAAAAAACAATTTTTGATTCCATAAAAGAATTACAATTTCAGGTTTTGGAGTCGCAGGAATATGCTTATGTAGCCTTTAATGATATTATCAGGAACACGGGGCATCAAAATTTATTTAGTATTTCATATGGATTTCAAAATTATATGAAATTTGATATCAATGAGGATGAGGATAATTTCAGTCTGACCCAGGTTTCTCACGATAGTAATATTTCGTCACACTTTCCTATAAATATTATGTTTATAGAGGTGAATGGAGGATTAAAAGTGAAGCTAAGATATCGAAATGATAATTTCTCTGCTTACCTGCTAAATCATATCTGTAATGGAATTGTGAATATGTTTAATAATTTGGATAAGATTATAGACGTACCTCTTAAAAAAATTCCGGTTTTTGAAATTGCAGCGTTAAAAAAAGCCAGTTTAGATGGTCCAGAATATGATTTATCAAACCTGACACTACATGGAGAATTTTGTGAGACTGCAAAAAAATATCCGGATAATATAGCGGTAATCGATCTGGATAAAAAAATTACATATAAAGAATTAGATAGCATGAGTAATACTATATGCGATTTACTTCTTAAAAATAATATTTCCGGTTCAGTTGGGATTAACATGAAACGTTCGGTAAATTTAATAGCTTCAATAATTGGAATATTAAAAGCCGGCTGCCATATTGTTAGTATAGAAAAAGATTTTCCACTGGAAAAAATAGAATGGATTAATGACAATATAAAGCTATCTGCGATCCTGACAGATACAGAACCAAAAATAAATATTAAAACTAAAATATTTGTTATCACCGAAATAGGACTTCTAAATGAAATCATTCTGCCCCCAGTTGATTCCACTTCACTATGTTGCATTAATTACACTTCTGGTTCTACCGGAGTTCCTAAATTAGTTAAAATCAGTCATTCCGGGCATGTTAACAGAGTATTGTGGCTGCAAAATAATTTCCCCGCTACTCAACAAGATATCTATGGCTTTAAAACGCTATTGTGTTTTGGCCCCTCTTTAAGAGAAATATTTGAACCACTTATGCAAGGAAGCACATTGTTTGTGTATTCTGATGATTCAAATAATAATCCTTTGAATTTTAGGGAATTATCTGTGTCAAATAAAGTAACAAGACTTTTTTTAACACCCACATTTATTCAATTATTGTATGATTGTGAAATGGAGAATGCCTTATCATCGCTGCAATATCTTGAAATAAGCGGAGAACCTATTACAGTAGAACTTTTTAGAAAACTGAAAAACTCTTTTCCGACTTTAAAAGTTGTAGGCAGATACGGAGCGACAGAAGCACCTGGAACAGCCTATTATACAGAAGATACTACAGACAGTTCACGAATATTACCTTTAGGTAAACCGATACAAAATACAAATATTAAAATCTTTAACGATAAGCAGGAAGTACTCCCAATGGGAATTATTGGAGAAATTGCTATTTCCGGGGATAGTATTTCTACAGGCTATTTTAATAGCAGTTTAGAAGAAAACACTTTCATGGTAAATGAAGGAATACGATATGTTAAAACAGGTGATTTAGGTTTGATTGATAATGAAGGTAAATTAGTTTTTCAGGGACGAAAAACCAGAATGGTCAAAGTTAGGGGTTACAGGGTAGAACCGGGTGAGATCGAATATAACATGAAACTTCATCAAAAAGTTATTAAGTCGATTGTGGTACCAGTAGAAATGAAAAATACAACAAGACTTGTTGCTTTTTATACACAGAGTGAACCTGTAAATCAAGGAGAATTAAAATCATTTCTGGAACAAAAAATGGCGCAGTACATGATACCTCATGAATTTGTTGAAATAACTAAAATTCCTTTAACAGATAGTGGAAAAATTAACTATACAGAACTACTTAAGAGTATCGATTTAAATAAAAGAAAAGATTTACAGGGGCCAGGTACAGAGACAGAAAAAATAATATTTGATATACTCCATGAACTTATACCTTATAAAGAATTTGATATTCAATCGAATTTTTTTGATATTGGATTAGACTCCATTTTAGCGTTAAAAGCGATTCACAAAATAAAAAAGATGTTTGATGCTGAAATATTAGCTTCAGATATTTACAAGAATCCCTGCATAAAAGATCTTTCCTTGTTTGTAAACAGCCAGCTTAAAAGTGATTTTAATCGTTATGACAGTAATTTCTATTGTATTAATTATAGCGAAAAAAATGATTTTTTATTTTTTGTACCACCAATAGGGTATAATACCTTAAATTTTAAAATTTGGGAAGATATAATTCCGGATGATGTAACCTTAGTTGTTTTTAATTCAGTAACTGTTGATGATGCTGTAAATACAACCGTTGAAGCTATAGCTTCGAATTATATAAACTCTATTGACACATTTAGTTTCTTAAAACGAATTAATATTTGCGGATGGTCACTTGGCGGAACCATTGCTTATGAAATGGCTTTTCAGCTCGAAGAAAAACATAAAAATACAGAAAGCCTGATTTTATTTGATCCCGGTTTTTATACACCTTCTTACGACAATTTACTGACCGAAGATAAACGTAAGGAATTGATAAAAAAATTACTTTCCAATCAGTCCGAAATAAATTTAGAAGTGATTAAACCAAAAACCGATAAACTGTTAACAGAAGAAATAGAACAGAGTGTTGTAAAAGGAATGATGAATGCTAATAAATTAGTGATTAATTACAAACCGGCAGCATATACAGGTAAAATAACACTTGTAAAACCATCGCAAGTAACGGATGAAGAACGTAATTACAATAAAGAATTTAATGATTTAGATAAATATTGTTCGGGAAATATTATAGTTAAAACAGTCGAAGGAAATCATATGAATATGATAAATAATAATTTAGAAGTAATTAAGAATATTATTACTGAGGACTTGTTCATAGCAGAAATGACAAAAGAATACTTAAATAATATTTAAAAATGGAATATCAGTTGTTTATGTTACACTTTTCAGGTGGAAGTAAATATTCTTTCAATTTGTTTACAGATAAACTGAAAGATTTTTTTTCTTTAGAACCTGTAGAATTACCAGGAAGAGGGCTAAGATTTGATGAAGATCTAATTTATGACAAAGAAAAAGCAGTTACAGATTTGTTGCTTCAAATAAGAAAAAAAAGAAATGAAAAGCCATTTATCTTGTATGGGCATAGCCTAGGTGCAGAATTAGGTTTTTTAATTACTAAAGAATTAGAAAAAGTGGGTGATTTTCCATCTTATTTGGTAGTTTCAGGTAACCCTGGACCCAATATGAGAGATAATCAAAAATTATATGAAATACCTAATCCTTCCTTTTTTGATAAGCTAAAGGAATTAGGTGGGTTACCAAAAGAAATATTAGAAAGTGAAGAACTTCGGGAAATATTTGAACCTATATTGAGAGCAGATTTTGAAATTATCGAAAAGGATACAATAATTAATGCTGAAAAAATTAAATCTCCAATTTTTGCTTTAATGGGAAACGAAGAAAGAACTGTAGATAAGGTAGAGAATTGGAAAAATTATACAGAAAGTAGTTTTGATTTTAATATTTTACCAGGAAATCATTTTTTTATATATGAAAATAAAGATAAAATTTGTGATATTTTAATTAACTGCAAAGCAAAATGATAAAAAGATGAGATTTATCAACTAATTTATGAAAAAGCAATTCGGATTATTGAATTGCTTTTTAAGATTTTTTATAGTGAGAATGCATCAATAAAATACTTTGCGAAAACTTACTTCCCAATACAGAAAATAACTTTTCTTATTTTAATAGTGTTTACAGCTTTAGTGGTACAATTATGGTACATTTTAAAGCAAACTATTACAAACTAAAACAAAAATCCTTATTGAGATAACAAAACTCATGGGAGTTGTTTGATGCAAAAATAATAGAAATTCTTAATATTTTTATAGAATATATAGTAACCTAATTACTAACAACATTTGCATTAGATAGAAACAAGTAAATATACCTGCTACAGTCCGTACCGATTTATCTATATTTGAAGCTTTTCAACGTATTTGATAAATAACAAATTATTTCTTTATATGAATGATTTTAGTATAGAACATGCTGGTCAGAAAATAGTTTCAGTAAAAACCAAGGAGTACTTTAAAGAAGTAGCAAGTTCTTATTTTAATAGTAATCACAGAGCTGCTGTGGTTACACTTTATAGTGTAGTTATCAGTGATATGATCGACAAATTAGAAACGTTGGCCGATATATATTCAGATACTGTTGCTATTAATATCCTAGATAATATAAGAAAATTTCAAGCAGACCATCCAACTAGTCCCGAATGGGAAAAAAATCTAATAGAAGAAATTAAAAACAGAACAAGTTTAATTGATAATGTGGATTATGCGCGTATAATAAGTTTGAGAAATGACAGACATTTATGCGCTCACCCGGTTATTGACAAAGAAGATCGTTTACATACGCCCAATAAGGAAACTGTAGGATCTCATATACGTAATATGTTAGAATCATTTTTACTAAAACCACCGATTCTTTCTAAAAAAATACTTGGTACAATGCTTCAGGATTTAGCAGATAAAAGTGATATATTAATTAATCAAGGAAGTATTAACAGATATGTGGGAGCTAAGTACCTTGAAAATTTAACTCCTTCGATTGAAGTAGTCATATTTAGAGATCTATGGAAAATAGTTTTTAAACTTGATGATAATAATGCCAGGACGAACCGAAAATTAAATTTCAAGCTATTGAAAATTTTATATGAAAGGAATTTAGCTGCAGGTATCGAAAAAATTAAGTCCGATAAGAAGTACTTTAGTAACATCCATGATTCTGATGTAACTAAGGAATTATTGATTAATTTCTTAGCTGAAAATGAAGATCTTTTTAGTGTTTTTAGTGAAGATGTTCAGTTGTTGTTGGCGAAAGAAGCCGAGATAGATCCAAGTTCCAAAACTAGTGCATGGTTTTTATCGGATAATTATCTAGATCATCTCGCAATGATCAAAGCTGAGATCGATACACAATTTGATGGTACGTTTCCCTTTGATGCTAGTGTAGATGCATATAATATATTGATCAGAATCGGGGTTGCAAAAGGATATACGAAGGAAATTGCTGACTTTATAATATGGAGATACAGCATTTGTAAAAGTTACAACGAGGCAGATAAGGTATATACTTATGTTTTAAAGCCAAATCTAGATAGAATCGCCAACGATCAATTTGAAGAGCTTTGCGATGAAGTGAATAATAATAGTCAGTGTTGGAGCCGTAATAGGGCAGAAGATGATCATGCACACCTTAAAAGCTATATAAATACTAGACTAGGTACTAATTTCCCATTTAATAATTACAAGAATGTTTTTAAATAATGTCACTATATTCTAGATATATTAAAGGTTGTGCATAATTTCTTAATATTTCTTTTTATTTTCAAAGCTTAAATTAGATGGTTGATTGTTAATATTTCTATATTAGCTTAAATTCTTAATTTCTATGGTGATAGAAATTTATTCCTAAGTAACAGTTATGGAGAATTTCCTTAGAAAATATCGGGATCGTTTACGAATTTTAATAATACTTTATGTTTTTTGTGACCGTTCACAAAGTGACAGTATTAAGTATTATGGTATGTTTCGTAGTGAAATAAAAATCCAAGCACTTGATTTTTTACTTCGTTATCCTGATTTCCTTTCAATGGAATTAATGAATTTGATGGACAATGATACTAGTATCGATCGGAATGAGATATATAACGTAATCAGTAAAATATATTCAGATAGTGAACCGGATTTGAGAGTAGAAGAGATGGAAAAATTTTTTCATGGTGCGTATGAGAGTATTGATGAAGTCATTGCTTTTCATGTGAGTATTGGATTTCTTAAGCATGAAAGTAAAAGGCGAACAGATGGTAAGACTTATGATAAGACTTATTATATAACATTGGATTGTGCAAAAAAAATTGAGGGTTCGCTAAAAGCGGTTTCAGCGGTGCAATGGTATTTTGAACGTTGTGAATTAATAAAGAAATACTTTGATAAATTCACTGGATCTCAATTGAAAAGCAGACAGTATATGTATGCTGAATATAGCAATATATCGTATAAAAGCCATATTCAGAATATTAATTCGAAAGTAAAAATTGCCTTTGAAAGTAGATTTAATAAAGAACTATTATGAGTGGTACAGAAATTAATTATAGGGAATTTATAAAATATGTACATCAAAAATTTGCGGACGATATTTCTTCAGAAGAAGTAGAGGATTTACTTCATTTAGAAGAAAGTTACAATAAAGATAGTCCTGCATCATTAGGAAAATCTCTTTCTTTGAATAGACTTATTTTCTCAGGAACTAAGCTATCAGGTGACCTGATTAATTTCGATGAGATTTTACACAAAGGAATCAATATTTGGATTGCAGACAATCATAAAGGGAAGTCTACAATATTTAAGATTATCAAATTTGCACTTACCGGGAATGATAGTATAAAGAAAGATATCAAATTGTGGATAGATGAAATCCTCTTAGAATTTACGATAGGAAGAATTACTTACACATGTCATATTGATCGTACTGGTCGGGACAAGGGAGCGCTCTATAGTTTTAACATTGATCAATACAATTTCTTTAAAGGAAATCAAAAATTAGATACGTTACAAAAAGATGTAGAATTTGTATTTAATAGCAGACAAGATTTTGAAGATAAGTTACAAAAATTCTTTTTTGAACAATTTTCATTTTATAATCTTAAATATACACAAAAGACTGGTGGAAAGGATTCATTCGATTTAACTACATCAAGTCTCAGCTGGTCAACTTATTTTAAATCAATATATTTAGAATCAAGTAATTATGAATATTTATTTTTTGATACTGAGAAATTTGGTGCTCAAGGAAAAAAAATATTTGAAATGATTTTAGGTCTGCCTTTGACTTATCCGATAAATATGCTTAACGTGCAACGAGATCGTGTTTCTGAAAAAATTGGCCAGATCAAACTTGTAGATAAATCAAAAACAGACACAACAAAGTCAACAAAAGAAAAGCTTGATAAGAGATATCAAGAAGTATTAAAAGAACTAGAGTTAATTAATAAAAATACCGAGATTAATTTTAATGAGCGTCCATTAATCGAAGAATATACTAAAATCCAAGACAAGGTAAATCAGATACGGATAAACCAAAGAACAGTTACGGATTCTTACCAGGCTGAAAAGGCAAAACTTATTCCGCTCGAAGAAGAAATTAGAAATTTAGAAAGTGACAAGCGTAAGATTGATGCTGAAATTATTAAGTTGAAAAAGCAAGAGTTAAATTTAGAGCTTTATAAGCAGTCACAAAGCTTTTTTAGCAATTTAGATATTAAAACTTGTCCTCATTGTGAACTTCAAGTCAGCGATGCTAAAAAAGAAAACGAAAGAGACCATCATATTTGTAGTCTTTGTGGAGAAGAATCTACGGAGCAAAAAGTTGAGGAATCTGAAATTTTACAAAAAGCAAACCAGATTAAAGATGAAATTAACGGGCATAATGATAAATTAAAAAAAATTAATACTACAATTAACGATGCTGAATTAGTAGTTAAGAAAGTTAAAAAGAGCATACAAGATCATTATGGAAAGATGATAGCCATCCCTTCAATAGATTCAGACAACAAAAGGCTTAAAGAAATAGAAAACGAAATAGCACTAATCAATAAGGAAAGGGAAAAACATAAAAATCCGATAGAAAAAAAAGATCAATTAATAAAAGAAGAGGCTGTTCTTAATTTCCAACTAGAAGAGATTAAGAAGATGGAATTAAATGTGGTTTCTGAAGAATTGGTTACACTTAACTTAAAAAAAACTATACTCGATTATGCTCTTTCTGCATTAGAAAAAAAACGTATTATTTTAAATAAGGATATTCTTGGTAAACTTGAACAATTAATATTGAATGAAATTAATGCTTTTGGACTAAAGAGTATAACACAAATTGAAATTAACGACAGATATGAATTAATTTTTACTCAAAACGACGTCCCTATTAGTTTTAACGATTTGACAGAAGGAGAAAAGCTAAGGGTGAAACTTGCTTTTTACCTGAGTTTGATCCAGCTTGATATTGAGCATAGTTTAGGCAGACATCCACGTTTTTTGATTTTTGATTCACCTGGTAGCGAGGAAATGGTTCCAAAACACCTACAGGGACTTTCTGATATCTTTAAAAATATCAATGATAGATTTAAAGATCAGCTTCAAATTTTTGTAGGTTCGGCATTAAGGGAATTTTCTCAGATCACGGATAAGGATCGTACATTTATTAAGAATGAAGATGAGTTTGTTTTTTAATGAATGATGCTAAAAAATATATGGAGCTTTTTGAAAATGGTAAAGAATTTGAACAAATACTGTTCTTAGATAATTTTTATAATAATTTTATTATAGATGATACAAGTGGTAGTGATCTGTTTGATATTTTGGTTAGTGGAATAAAAAAATCTACTAATTTATATGTTAAACGATGCAGTTTTAAACTCATTTGCGATTTAACGCTTATTGGAAAAATTTCCAATAGATTGTCAACTGCAGGCCTAGTTAATGATTTCATTTTAGGAGACAACAATTTATTAAAAACAATCGGTTTAAAGTATTTGCCATATTTCCCAGAAATATTCACATCTGATATTGTAGAAGTTCTTAAGGATCTTTCAGATAATGAGGATGGTGAGATTTCTAGTCAGGCTCTTGTTTGCCTGGGATTACATTCATTATCATTAAACCTAAATAGGACTGATGAAATTAATTTTGTAAGTATTATACAAACATCAAAAAGATATTTCGTTGCAGCCATAGACGCTGTAGAAAATCGTGATGATGCTGATTATTACATTTTGTTGATTAGTTGGATTGAGGCTGTAATATCGAATGATTCAATCTTGGTAAAAGATAGATTGGAACTTTTAGAGAATAGCTTACTAATTCGAAATCTTTACGAGCGGGAAGGATTGGAACTTGATTTTCTAATTTTTCAACTTATTTCAAAAATTAAAAGTAGTTTAGATATTTCCAGCAGATCAGAAGAGTGGATTGATTTCAAACCTAATTTGCAAGCGTTGATGACAGTAAGATCTGAAATTGACAGGCTTAACAATCTCAGCATTAATAATAAAGGTATTATTAATCAGTTATCTCAAGGTGTTTTTGAGAATTTACAGAAGCTTATTTATAGTCTTCATCTTTCCGGCGAAAGAAAACGATTAAATTTCCTAAAAGTAAGTAGTGACTTAGAGTTGGCGAACTTTATAGAAAAGATTATAGATTACTTCCCTAGTACTGTTGATGAGAATCCTGAAAATTATGAATTGCTTATTACTTTACAACAAAGTTTGGGCACTGAAGAGGGAGTAAGGATTTATAAAAAAATCAAAAGTAGAGAGGTTTCGATAGAAAAGGCACTTTTTGAACTTCTTAATAACAACAATAATAATCAATTACCATTTAAAACAGGAAGTATTCACGGTCAGGAAATTCTAAATGATCTAACAAGTAAAATTGATAAATTTTTGCCAAATTATAATTTAGAAAAAAGAACGGCATTTTTAAATGTACTTGAAGAAGTTATCAGATACACAAGATCTACTTTGGTTAATAATGATAAAAAGAGATTTCTTTTCTTATATAGTAAATCGGAAAATGGTAAAGGCCAGGAATCTATTGAACAGGACCTGCAAGATAGCATGCTCAGTTATTTCGAACATTCAAAAATTGCGGATGGACTTGAGCATGAAAAATCAAAATTCGTCGATGGAGGAAGGGTGGATATACTTTATAAAAAAGATGTTATTACAATTCCAATTGAACTCAAAAGATCTATTATTAGACCAGATGAAACAATTCTAGAACAAAATTATTTAGCTCAAGCTCAAACATATACATCGGGGTATGATCAGTTAGGAATCTTCGTTTTATTAGAACTTAGTGACAAATCTAAGGAACCACCTGCAAATTTTAAGGATTGGTTTAATATTCATCATTTGGCACCTTCTACAAATCTTAAGATTAAGTATCCAGATTATATAATATCTGTTGTTATTCCTGGTAATCGTACTGGTCCAAGCGCAAAAAGTACCTATAAGTAAAAAAATAACAAATTATTAAAGGAATTACATGATATCTTCAGAAAAATATTTGGCTGAACATTGTTAACCATTGAAGCGTCCAAATCCGTGATGTTGATTCAGAAGCGAATTTGCAAATTTTATTAGTACAACTCATAATTGTGCTGAGTAATGATATAATGATCTTAATTATTTTTCCAAGTCTTCAAAACTTAGTCACTTATTCATTATCCTCCCCATTTTCTTTTCTCAGGAATATCTTGTCTAATGTAGTAAGTGTATAAATAGATTTTATAAATATATCCTTTGCAACTGCTGTGTAGTTTTCTTTTGTAATTCCGAAGTACTCCATAGCTTTTTTACATGCTTTGTTTGAGTTGCTAAAAGTATGTGCTAACAAGCCCGAACGTAAATCGTATAAGTTTCTAAGGAATATAATCATATCAGGAATTTCAAATTCAGAAGCTTTTAAAAACTTTTCTAATTTTGTTATTCCGCGGTCATTTTTATCTAAATTAATATTTCTTTGAATCTCGGCCTCATTTAATCTATCAACTGTAAGTTTTATAATAGATAGCATTTGCTCACTAAAAGCTTTCACATTATTATTAGGTGGTAAATGTAAAGAGGTGAAGATGTGTTGATCTTCAGTAGCTAAATCTTTATAAAACTTCCAGCCGAATTTCTTTTCCCAATCATCATTGAATTTCATGTACAAGTGTTTAAAAAGTAAATCGGGTGTTTCTGGCTGTTGGACCCAATTGCCTTCAATCATAGTTTTATAGTAAGTGGAACTAATTCCTTTCTGCGGAGGGATATTATATTGTTTCCAGTGCAATTGCTCCTTATGAGGTAATGATGAAAGTTCTACTAAAAATACAGCAACATAATCGTCGATATTATTATCAATTTTTAAAGAAAAAAAACTGCAGCTTACACGCCATCCATCTACCTTGTATTTTGAAGGTTCATTATAATATTTATTCAGTACTTCTTTCTTGAAGTAGGTAGTTATAAAATACTTGTCATTAGTTTTCTGACAATCCATCAGTTTTTCATTCCCATCGTCATCGTAACCAATGATAAAGGATTCATGTTTTTCTTTTTCATCGTCGAAATGATAGCTGTTTGTTTTAGCGGGATCAAATTTGATAATGGTTTTACCAGAGATCCAGCTTTGGCTCTTGCCTAGGTCAATAAAATCAACTGGCCTTATTAAATGGTTAAAATAACTTTTATCAGTTTTAAAATTTTCATCAATTGGTGTTATGTCGAAATCCAAAAAGTTAATTTTGTCAGTTCTCATGAAGTCGTAGCAAATCGAGAAATGAACTTTTCGAATAGAAATATATTCCTTTAGGAATTTATATTTAACTTTTACTTTCTGGGACGTAATATTTATAACTTCTATCAGTTCACCCAAATTATCAATAAAATAATAACTCCGGTTTTGTTTATTATCGCATTTTTCATAAAGCTTGAAATAATTTACAAAATCTTCGCTCACGTCAGTATACTCGTCTGTGCCGTCACTAAAAATAAAGTGCTTCTGAAAAAGAAACGGCTCAAAGCCTTCTTCTGAATATTTTTGATAAGTTCTTTCGGGATTTTTTCCAAATCCACCAAATATTGCCGGCGATCCCTCATAGCCTGGTGTGATAACCCAATCTGTATGAGTAAGATATTCTTCCATCTTTTCGTCATGTACAATGCAACAATATATAAGTGTCTCGTCATTGTCATCATGATGTTCACTATGGTATATTGTTATCCAGCCATCTTTTACAAATGATTTTTCAATCTCTGCAATTCTGTCTTTCAATAAAAATTTATCTTTATCCATTGTTGATTTTCCCATAGTTTTCAATCTTTAAATTGCTGCGTTTTCGAGGGCTAGTAAACCATCTTTTTCAATGTTGTAAATCGTTATAAAGGGCAATGGTAAACTGTCTTTCTTTAGATGAGGTGTCAGCATATTTTCCTGAGTAACGATTATTGATTTTATACTGTAACTACTGATGTCAATTCCATATTTACTAGTTACAATATCTTTATTCTTTTCAAGCCATTCGTGTCTTCTCATATGTTTTCCAATCCAGCCCATAGTATTATCACTGCCAAAAAGTTTGTCAACTTCCTCAATCATTTCCTTTATATTTCTGCTCGGGGACATGCTTTTGCATTCAAGGCTGTATAACACTTTTTTGGTCTGGTCTATAATCATAACGTCTATATCGCCAATGAGTGTTTCATTCTTTAAATCATGCTTTGGTCCTATATAAACATCAGTACGATAAAGATGGTCTTTCATATCTATGGCATTTACTACCCTTTTTACTAAAGCATCACCTCGTTCTTGTGCAAATTTGCCTAATGCGGACTTAATTTTGCTGTCTTCAAAAACCCTGAGGCGGTCTGAAGTGCACTGGTCCATCAGGTATGACCTGCTGTCCAGAATGGCCCTCGGTCCCCAATAAGCAATTTTTTCTGTTCCATCTTCTACAA
The DNA here is from genome assembly GCF_001422725.1 of Flavobacterium sp. Leaf82. Classification (GTDB taxonomy): domain Bacteria; phylum Bacteroidota; class Bacteroidia; order Flavobacteriales; family Flavobacteriaceae; genus Flavobacterium. The sequence goes on from NZ_LMMA01000010.1 coordinate 68,644, forward strand.
TTACTAGTGGTTTTCTAAGCAGTGACAGCATACGGTTAAATCTCCATGGCATAATATCTATGAAATCATATCCTTTTGGAAGTTTTTCAAGTTTACCTCTTTTGGTAAGTGCCAGATAACTGACAGCGCTATCAAACTCTTTTGTATCAAACTCGTCGGTAACATATTTGTTAACCTCAGAGCGCAGTCTTGTCAGTTTAAATGATCCATATGGGGTAGATTGTTGAAAGGCAATTTCAGCAAGTGCCCCCATAAAAACTAATATTCGCTCCGTTGAGACACCGAAGTCTTCCAGAAAAGCTCTATTTAGATTTTCGGGAATACTTCTTCCGCTTTCCTCTTTGAGTTGTGGAAATACGTCTGCAAAAGTTTCTATGGCATCGTGTACATTTTCGGAAATTTTTGCCTGATTATAAGGGTCATATATCTCCTTAAGTCTGTTTTTGTCGGAAGCTATCCTGCCTGTTTCCAGTACCCCCATACGAATATCAAAAAGCTCATAGTGTATCTGGTCTCCTATGGAGCCCCAGTCGACAATCTGATCCATTATGCCCATTATCTCGTCAATTGCCGCAACAGAAACTATATTGGTACCATTATAAGGTTCAGCCGCAATATGTTCGATTAAAGCCCGAACCGCTATGGCGCTTCTATTGTTTCTACCTAAGTCAAGCATCAGGTTTTCGCAATGTTCTTCAACAGAGACATAGCAGGCGATTATGGTAGGTGTATGTATTCTCAGAAATTCCCTTTTTCTTATAAGGCTTTCATTTAGTCCTAGAAGTCTTTGGAGAAGTATTGTCGAATTGTACAGCGCAAGTTTTTCTCTCAAAAGAGGCAGTAATGCTTTTTGGACAATATTATTTGTTAGCTTATTTTTCTCTTCTTTAGTAACAAGTTCGCCTGGTGGCGGACAGTCTGATGCAAGTCTTGGTACAATCTGGTCCAGAACCAAGCCTATATCATATTTTTGTATATGCCTGAACGGTTGTAGATTACTTGGATCCAGCAGAAGGTTGTCGCTTGTATCCAATATGAAAATTTTCTTTTTCATTCCAAGAGGAACATCCTTTTCTATAATAGATGCAATCTCTTCACTTGTAATTTCTGGCTGTCCATTATTTGAAAGCAATAAGTTAAATCCTTTAAGAAGAATCTCTACCAAAACTCGCTCTCCTAGATTATCAGAACCATAAAGATAAGGAAGAAGTTCTCTTGGAATCGTAATTGATATCTTGGATGATGAAGCTGTGAATTTAAACTTGTCAGAAAGCCCTTCCTGTCTTTTATAATTACGATCAATTGTTTCAAAACTTGCTTCATCGTCAAAAATATAGCTGATTGTTATCGGAGAATCTGGATCAAGGTTTTTAAGGTGAACGCTTAGAGACGAGCAAAGTTGCCAGAGCCAATATGCAAATGCACCGTTAAACTCCCAGTACATATATCTTAGTTCTCTGCTCAGATCATCCAATTCACGTGAAGGCATTACCCAGATTCCTTGAGGATAACCCTCGATATAAAATTGTAGCAGAGATGTGTAGAGACTTGCCGGGCTGAGGTAGATAGGGCTGTAAACCTCGGCTTTCTCAACTAATACGAATGATTTTCTGCCATTAGTATTCTGGCGGACTGCATGATTATCAGTTTTTAAGATTGATTGTTTATAAAGCTCCTGGGAAAATCCAATTGGTAAAGGAAAACTGAATTCGGGAATATCGGAATGAAATGACTCATCCCTGTCAAGGTAGAGTTTAAACTTGTCCAGCACGGAAAAGGAAATAAAATTAAAACGCTCTCTGTTTGCGTAGTTTGCCAAAGCAAACTTCCATAGATCAAGAGCATCGCAGTCTTTCAAATTTGACAAAACATTAAATTCAAAAAGAGGAATGTTCAATGAAGCAGCATGATCAATAGCACACTCTGAAAATGCAAATCCTCTTCCAATGGGAGAAATTAATACAAGGTCGAATATTTGATAAGAACTATATCGCGAATCCGTCAAAATTTCTTTAATGATTTTTTCCTTAATCGTCGGACTTATAATGGAAAGAGAATTAGTAAAATTAGGCTGCACTTTATAATTACTGCCATCGTCAAATATATACTGAATAAATGCAATCTTATCATCATCAAAACGATAAAGGCCTGACCTTTCTGGCAGTGTGGTACTGACTGGAATTTCTTTAACATCTATGTAAGTAAATTTCATTCTGGTGAATTGCTGCTGTAAAGAATTCCATAGAAGATCATGGTAAGCACGGCTGACGTTGCTGATATTCCTAAAATAGTCAGATAGTGACCAAATATAATGGGTTAGTGCAAAGCTTATTGTTGTTGGCGATACTATAAGATACTTTTCCCCCGCGCGTAGAAGCGGTTTATATAAAAGAGGATTTTCTTCCTGTGTATGATCAAAATTATCAGATTCAATATTAATCAGGAAAGCATCTAATGCACGTTTATCTATTTCGTTGTCTGAAAGCACAACTTCTATATCACTGCTAGATAATACAAGAGAATCTTTAAGAGCCTGGAGTTTTTCTGTTTCAGGAAAAAATATTGCACTATCTTCAGCTTTGCCCTGCTCATATCTCTCATATCCGTTGAGCTTCGCTACTCTATTGGAAAAGTTTAAAAGTAGCTTAGTGACCTGAAAGCTGTTCTCTAGAACCTGATCAGCAATATTTGAATTTGGCCACAAGAAGAGTGCTGTCAGGAGATTAGACAATATAAACGAGCCGTTTTCAGTGATTCCAGGAAAAATGGTATTATTTCCGTTGTGAAAAGTTATAGAATCAGTAAAAAGGTTTACAGGTATTTCTTCGTAAGGATGATGTCCAAAATTTTCTGTGACGTATTCCTTTAATATTTCATATGGAACAGTTTCGGAATTGGTATTGAAATTTTGGAATATAAGTAGGCTCATTTGCTCAAAACGAACATTTTTACCGTGATTTTGCGGTAATATAGAAAGCGCTGCGACTGAATTGAGAAGATCGAAAGAATTATATTTTCCGAAAAAAGGATGTTTTGCTAGCGGAGTTGAAGCTGTTTTGCCGGAAGCTCCATTGTTATAGCAGCATTTCTTATATTTAATATTACTACCGCAATAACATGGATCATTTCTGTTTATTTTTTTCATAATGAAAGGAGGACATTGGTAAAAATGCTTAGTAATTAGTTTGATTACGGTTTATTGAATTTATAAACTCTAAAGATAAGTATTCAATAATAGGTAAAGAATAGTACAAATACCTGTTTTCAAATTGGATTATGTTAAATCAATTTAATTTTATTACATACCTTTAAATTATATTCCAGAAACACCGAAAAGAAGCTTTTATCTGTCCAGAAAAACTAATTTAGAATTTTGAACTTTCAATCTCTTTTTTTATTTCTATGTAGGTTTTTATCCGGCCTGATTTAATCCATTCCATTAACTCATGCCTGTAAAAATATATGCGTTTCCCTTTCTTATTTACTGGTATTTCTTTCTTAGAAACTTTACTGTAGATTGTGGCTATTGATAGGTTTAAAAGTTTTGATGCTTGTTCAACGTTCAGAAGTTCATCTTTACTTTCTTCCACAACAGAAATGCTTACAATAAGTTTTTCCAAATGCTCTAATTTATCATGAAGTTTGTTCATCATAATTGGAATTTGATCGAAAGTAAATGGTTTCATAAAATGCTGTTTAAGTCTATGCAAAAGTATTTGTTACATATATGAGTCATAATGGATGTCCGTGAAAGGAATTCTTTGGCTTATAGTTTCTAATTATTGAAAGTACATATAACCACCTAAGTGAGATGAATCAGGCTTGGCGAGCAAAATTGTTTTAATTTTAGGCCTATAAGCTAATTTGGATAAGATGTGTTCAATTCCTTTCTGTGCCTTCTCCAACTTTTCATTGGGGTTTTCATAACATGAAAGTATAATGGTATCAGGAAGGATTTCCTGAGCTATCGTAGCTAGTGTATGGAGGCAAGTTAGCTTTTGTGAGTTCTTATCAAAAAACGCGGTACTAGTATGTTTGGCTTCTCCAATAAAAAGTTTTCCATCCACAATACAGACTATATCCAAATCGGTATAGGGCTTTGCATTTCGGTAATTTTTAAGAACATCAATCTGTGGCACGTACCTAAAATCCATTCTGCAGCTATTCTTAAGACTGACCAGTGTTCGTATCACAGTAAGATTTCCGTCCCTGAGATCCTTGGCATGAAACATGTTATTTTTAATAAGGTCATTGAGCTTATAATAGAAATTTGACTCTACAGGCACCGTAAATTCATGGAGGCAGCCTTTACATGCTACGCTTTCTGCAATGTCATTGATATGGTACCAGAATGTTGACGAACAGTTTTTGCATTTAAGATTAAACCCTTTGAAAAATACCTGATAGGAGCACAGTCGCTCAAGTGTTTCTTTAAGTCCTAATTCGAGATTTTTTTCATTTTCAGGGCTGTTTTGGCTGTCCTTTAGCTCAATTCCATTTTCCTTTAGTTTCAAAATACAGCGTTCCTTGAGCTGGCTGAAATTTATAGCGTCTCCAGCCTGCTTATTGTTCCGGATAAGGTATTCAAATGTTTCGACCCAAAAAATATCGGTAAAGAATTCTTCTATATCGTGAAAATTGTTTCGGAATGCCTTGATGAAAGCGGCAAGCCTGTTACTGGCATCATTATATCGGATATCCCTTAGAGAGGTATCCTGCATCTTTCCATTAATAACAGGAGAGGTAATGAGTTGGTGTATGATTTGCCTTGTATGTGGAATTTGTACTTCAACAGTTGATACACTATTACCATTAGTATAGAGTGTGATATTCCTGTTTGTTGTTATTCTTCCATGTATTGCCTTGAAGATGAATGCTGTACTGGTAGTGTAAGGAAATCTTAGCATTGGCTTTGAATAGGGCTCAATCCGGCTTATTTCAACATCAATTGCCCATTTTTGACTGGAGTAGGCTACATGATCTGTAAAACTTAACCTGGGAAGATGAAACAGTCCGTTATCAGAAGTCAGAAGCTGATTTGTGCTCTGTTCCTCTCTGCCTATAAATCTAGCTCCCGCACCGTCCATTATGGAAAAAGGAAAGGAATTAACAGTGGTATAAGTGAACCTTACCGGTAATTTCATAGGTTTAAATACACCTTCTATGATATCCAGCACCTGCTGCTGATCAAGGCTCATGGAAACTACTTTAAAATTATCTTTACCAATATCATAAAGTACAGCCCCGAAGAAAGGATCAGTTTTAAGTATTTCTAATTGTTCAGTGGTAATGTACAGTATCGTTTTAGAGCTGTAGAGCTTTCGGTTCCAAAAGTAGAGCAGGTCATCGATGGTGCCCGAATCTTGAGCAATAACAATTTCCAGATCTGTATAAGATATTTCATGGCTTCGAAGCAAGACGTTTATGATATTATGCTCTGCAAGAGAGAGTTTGCTGATTGGTTTATTGGTGTGGATTATTTCGTGAAGCCGATTGAAATGCTCTGGAGTTACCTCGATCTGATGATAGTTTTTCGTGAGATCCACATCCACATTATTTATATGGGTACCTATGCCAAAATTGAGATCATAGTATCCAAGTAGTGGACTCTCGACCAAATACAGTTGATTGGGTAAAATTACATTATTGTAGTGGCTGAACTGGGAAAGGAAATAAAGTCCATCAATTCCGGTAATCTCCGAGTACGCATGTGGATCATCCAGAAGACAGTATTCTTTAGGATTATATGGTGCTAAATCTTTTAGGTATTCCTGATCGATATCAGAGGTATAAAATATAATATCAGGATCGTAATACTGAAGCATCGTTTTATATTGTTCAGAAACTTCTCCGTATATAACCGGAATTATCGGATTGAAACGCCCTCCCCATAAGAGCTGGTTGTTGGACATCAGTTTGACAAGGTCCTGGTACTGAAAGTCCTTTGTTATAAAATAAATATAACGCAGGTGCCTTGGCCTTGAGGATAGATAATATTGTTGTACGGGAGCTGTTGTCATCTGAGAGTATTGTTTGGTATTTTTTTTTAATTTGAGGTTTAATCCTGCAGGTCTGAGTCGAATAGGGAAAGTTCCAAAAAAGCAGTAAAGCTTTTAAAAAACAAAGCGTAATCGATTTCTACTTCATTGTACCCAGCAATTTTCAACAGGTTGCCGGGATATAAGTAGACATCATGAAAAGCAGAAATACTTTCCATTTTGCCTGTAAGTGCATTAAAGAGAATCAGTTTTATATTCTTTCTAATATCTTCTTTGGAGAAGAGCGTAAAAATATCCGAATCAGCCAGGGCAGAATAGTTTCCGTTGGCAAATCCTGCGACCTGGTACGATTGAAGCCCCTTTTCCTTAATCAACTTTTCATCTTCTTTTTTCAGGATTCCCTGTTTGTACCGCGTGGTGCTGTCAGACTTTATTTTAGCGGAGATTTTGTCCAGTGGTGTAGTTTCAAAATTAATGTCTTTGCTTTTAAGTATCTTTACTTCGGGGCTCTTTTCTTCAATTTTAATTTTATATCCATGCATTTTCAGTACGGCCTTTAGTTCCATTTCACGAACCGAACCCAATACATTAGCTATATCCCTGTAATCAATCTGTTTACTATAACTATGGCTTCTTAAAACCCCTATAAATGCATGTTGGAAGATATGGTTCGGCATCACATTAATGTAATCGGTGGGCAGGTCCAGCCATGAGATACTGAGATCCTTAAACTCGAAATTTTCACTTATAAAATGGATTATTCCCGGCGGGTGCTGAACTATATATGAAGCCAGAAGATCATTATATCCCTTCTCTGAAATGTTCTGTATATGCCCAATAAGTGAGATGGATTTGAGTGGATGGGCAAAACCCTTGTCCTGAAATAATTTTAAGGCCACATCCAAGCCATACATAGAGTAATCCTTGCGATTGTAATATTTGCACCAGAAGAGGTCTATTTCAGCTATATGGATCTGCCTTTTTTCATGTAGGGCCAGCCTTATATAATTGAGTATAATAATCCTGAGATTATAGCTACCCCTGTTTTTGTTTTTCAGGATTACATCGTGAAGGGACAGACATTTATAATCATTATCCTGGGGGTGCAACCCAAAGGCGTATAGGTATTTTTTCACATCTTTTAAGATCCAATTGGCCTTAAAATCGTCTATTTGATACAGTGCAATAAAATCTTGGAGTATCTCCCTGCCCAAAGCCGGATTACCATTCATATAATTGTCCACAGCAGTGAATAAATCCTTAAACCTGCCGATTTTTGTTTGATGGATGTAAAGGTTCTGCAGTATATGGGTAATGAGATCTTTTAAATAAAAAGAATCTGTTTTTTTCAAAAGTTCAGAGATTCTTGAAGCTGAAAGAGCGTTATCATGTTTGCTAAAAAAAGTCCTTTCCTCTTTAATTTCTTTTTCGAGCTCCCTGTAAAAATACTGGGTATCGTAATGCTGAGCGGCAAGTAGGTTTAAGATTAGTGATGCGTTATTGGTTCTCAGGTAATACAACATTGAGAATAAATAACCACCACTGGTTATATCTTCCTCAGTATAGCCGTTTGCGATAAGTCCCTGCAGATAGGTATAATTTGCAGCGTGCAGGGTAGACAAGTGGTCCCTCTGAACCATGTTGATAATCAGGGAGAGGTCATAAAAATGGATGATTTCCAGTTCAGCAGGATTCATAAAGGAAAGGTTTTCCCTAACCTGAAAATAAAAGGACTGTATGGCTTCAAAATCAACAACCTGAGAAATAAGTTCTTTGAACTGCACTATTGAACTGTATTTTTTAGTGATGTTGTTTTTCTTCTGATCAGAAAGGCTGTAAAAGTTCACTCTTGACATGAATCTTATTTCACCCGCCATTATGGAATCATAGACCAAGTTATTGATCTTTTCCAGAGACCGGACATAATTGATATTCAATTTTCGGAGGTAAGTGACAAGGCTGTCATGAAATAGCGCTATCCTGTTTAGACGTACTTCAAACAGATAGGGGTGTTCTTCTATAAATTCCGTCACAATATCACGAAGTCCGTCCTCAAGAAAAAGGTCAAGTTCGGAGCGCATCGTATAGGTGTGGGAACACAGAAAAATAGCCAAGGCCTGTTTGCCTTTTTCATTAGTAATTAGCTGACGGTAATAGTTGTCGACACTGTCGAATTTTTCATAATCCGGGATGCTTTTTTCTTTTTTATAGTGTTCTGCTATGTATTTTACAAGGATTGGATACCCGTCTGTGAGTGTAAAAATTTTGTGTGAAATGCTGTATCCTGATATATGGTACAATTCATTGAGTACCTTAATAGTCTGTTCCAGGTTCCAGTTGCCTAAAATATATTTTTCCCATGTCAGCTCTCTTTGCAGGGGACGACTGAGAATAATGGTCTTTGAACCCTTCTGGAGTTTATTGATAAAGGCAATAAATTTTTCTAAATCACTCGTATTATAATTTTCGACATGATCCAGCCCGTCGATAATTACAACAGCTTTATTCTTGACCACCTCTTTGAGTATCTGCTTTTCATCACGGCTTTGGTAATCACTAAAGACCTTTTTAGATAACTCACTTAAGAAGTTATCATATTTCAGCCGCTTATCATAATCTTTGTCCTGACTTGAGGTCCAGAACCGGTACAAGATATGATTAGGGTACTGGTCTGTAAGTGTCTTGACGAAGTGGCTTTTTCCAACCCCTGGCTTTCCTTCGATGAGCAGGATATTTTCCACCGAAAGACGCTCACGTGCAACATCGACAGTTGCTTCCAAAAGCTCTGTACTGTAAAGCGTTATAGAAGGAAGCTGATCCCTTGAAATTTTTAATATTCTTTGGTCAAGCCTGTCATTAAAGAAATACTCAATTATATTTTTTCTGTTTTCATCCAAGGCATAGAGTTCATGAATGTTTTCAATCATCTCGGTACGGCTCATCGTAATGATATAAACTCCTGAAAAATTATAAGCAGGTATTCCCAGTATTTCGCAGTTGGGTTCAATTTCAATCTGCTTAAAAATGATGATATTGGTGTGATCCGACAGCTTATGGGCTTTGCCTTTAATTGAAATTTCACTGCCAGAAACCACCAGCTTATCAAGGCTCATTTGATCCATGTCCTTAATCTGAAAAAAATAATTGTTGCTGCCACATCGGATTTTCACGTCATCAAAGTTATTTTTGACCGCAGCTTCAATTTCCAATTCATCTATGTTTCTCTCGGCATCCATTTTAGCCAGCAGCAATGATGCGGCAAGCCATTGGTAAGAGTATCCGATAAATGCGTATTTCATAGTTTTGTATATAATATTTTCAAAAAGGAGTAGGCTTGGTTCATGATGGTGGTTTTATATTACTATAATGGCGTCGGACTTACCATTGAAAAGAATTCCGCATCAAATAAAGTACTGTCCAGTTTGGATGCGAATATAGAATAAGGATAATCTTTCTTATCTATATTTGTGCCTATCAGGAAAATCCCTTTGATATCTTCGTCTTCTTTCCCATACATAATTTCCTCTAGTATCTCGCCCCGCTCTTCGAGATGTTCATTGGTGTAAGGATACCCAAAGCATACATATCTTCTTTTAGACGTATTACTATCCATTTCAACATAATTATGCCTGTCTGTGGTCTCGCCTTTTTTTATCCTTTCAATAAGATCCTTTATCATATATTCAAAAGTCTGTTGATCTTCGTAGCCGATATTGAGCAGTAGGAAAGAATTCTCCAACCACAGTTGTTTTTTCTGCTTTTCCTGACGCCCAATGATAGCTTGCCACCAAGGCGTAAATTTGAGTGCCGGCTTTTCAACAGGGATGCCTTTTGCTCTTCCGATAATATATGGGTCAAGTTCTTTTGATTTTAGGGTAAGTTGGTAATAATTGGCCTCTTCATATTCATCCTTTCCAAGAGCAAAAGCGGAATCGATATACCAAGCGAGTAGATCAATCTCATCACCAAAATAGTCGACGTTAGCTTCAATTTCCCTTCGGCGCTGCAGATAATGTAGCTTTTGGGGAATGCCTGGCAGCATGTCAAAAACAACGTGAAGGTCTGTGAGGCTCATAGAGGGCGCAAGCTCGGTTACTTTTTTATTAGTTACTCCGGCGTTGATCAGCATTTTAAGGTTGGAGCCCATTGCCCCAAGATGGGAGAGAGTGATTCCTAGAGGAATAAAAAACTTAATATTTCGGGTATCGACACGGTTATTTGGACCCTTTTTTGTTTTCAGGGAAAGTTCACCTTTATTGGCCTTAAGATAATTTATAAATCCTAGTGCCTGATGGGATGGTTCCTCAATAAGCCCCTGAAGAGTCTTAAAGAGCCTTTCAGGGGCACCCCTTTTTGCAGAAGGGCTAACTGTTCCGGCTTTAGCCTCGATAACCAAGGCAAAGGAATCAATAACAACCAGTACATCATTTTCAAAAAGTTTGTTATCTGATCCTGGCCACATGCTGCCTGCGTAAATAGCTGCCCCGGGAAAAGCTTGCCTACATAGTTTTTCGACTTCCTGTTCTAGATATTCCCCTCTGTAATCATTGTATTTGGTTTGCAGCTTTGAATCCTCTGCAACCAATAACTCAAGAAGTGAAATACTCATGTGGGTCATGACTGTCCAAAGGGAACTGAAGTAGTGGTCATCTCCAAGTTTTATAAAGGGTTTGCTTTGGACAGGGTTACTTAGCATAAAGTGGTCTTTCTCGCTTTGGGCTAATTCCCCAAATTTCATACTCCATTTATCCATTACTGTTTTTATCTGCTGAGAGGTAAGAAGACCCCGAGATAAGGATTCCATTTGGTTAAGATCAAATATAAACAGCTGCTGAAGTTCCAGATCAGACATCATCCACAGTATATCCTTGAGTTGATCTAAGCTATATTTTTCAGCCATTTCCGCCTTTTGGCTCGCAGTAGACTTAGGCGAATCTTTAAAAATATTTTCATACTGCTGCTGAAGTGAAATAGTATCATTAGCATAGATAAATCCGTGCTGTTTATCAATATGACTGTTTACTCTGATTTCTACTTCATGGGTCATTGCATCGAGCAGTTCGATCAAAAGCTGTGGTTCGAAACCGTACAAATGTTTAAAGACATCGGAGATTCCTGCTGAGAGTTCTTTGGTAACTTTCTGCATCAGGTGTTCATAGGACCAGTTACGGACTGCCGTTGTCTGCGCCATCATCTGTATTCGCAGCTGATGCGCGTCCATTTGCTCTATTGTTTTTATATGGTCGGGAATATCATAAAATTTTGTGTTGTTGAGTTCCCCAAGCTGTTTCATGCTTTCTTTGAAAGCGCTAACTTTATAGAATAGGGGTGTGCCTGAATCAGTATAAGGAAGGGTGAGGGCAATGGCCTGCAGCAATTCCATATAGTAGGGAGGAAACTCAATACTTCCAGTTTCTGCTTCTTCATCGCGATTCTGACGATCTATCATAAAGTAAAACATGCAATAGGATAAAATATACAATTGGCTATGGTCTTTATACCATGAAGCTACCTCCGTGTATTTTTCATCGAATTTCGATTGGGAGTCGTAGCCCATCTCCCTTATTTTATCGATTCTCTGTTCCAGGGTCAGATCAGGATCATTATCTATTTCAAAAGCATGAAAATTCATTTTGATGGGTTTCATATGTAAGATATAGGGAAGTTTTTTATTTGGATAAGGATAAGATTAATTGCATTAGATGGAATTAATTTTGAACTTTAAATGTATAGTATTTTCCCACATCTTCCAAATAAAGCCGATTTTAGAATGATATTATAACTGGAAATTGATCCAAGTTGTCCAGTAGAAGAAATGTCAATTTTCAGCTAAAATTTTGCTTTTTGCTGATTTTTAAAATTACACTTATGTTAGAAAGTTTAAATTATTTTCCAACCATTATCTTCAAGGAGCTTACTATTTTCCTCTACTAATGTTTCATTTAAAGCTACGCAAAGGAGATGAGTAGGTCGGGACATGCCTACATGGGCAACTTTAAGACACATTTCTTTTCTCGATGCTCCCTTTCTTTTAACATAGGCTGTACCCTTAAGTTGCTCTATCAAATATTCTCCACAGGGTTTGTGGAAAGATGTTTCTAGATATAATGTAGCTCTATGTGTTTCGCCTTTTACACTGTGTACCGTTGCCACTTCTATAGGAACATGATTTAAATGAGTCGCACTGGAATAAAAAATATTCTTTAGTTGCAGCGTTTGGGCACTAATATCTTCAGCATCATTAGAATCTATAAACTTTAATGAATAGTCTTTCAAAGCAATGTCCAAAGCAGGAAATAAAATATCTTTTGTAAAGTTTTTTATTTCTTCAGTTGGATTGTTACCAGAAAAACTTTGACTGGCCCATGCAGAAATCTTTGAAGACAGGGCAATAAACTGCTCAGGAAACTGTTGTTTTAGAAAATTAATGAGAGAGGTTCTACTATAATATCGTTCACCTTTGATCGTACTATTTTTGATTTCTGATCTTCGAAGAATCTCTACAAGACAATCAATCACAGTATTGAAAAATTCTTTTGGCTCTGAAATATTGCTATATGTTATTGCAGCCAGCAACGATTTGAATGAAGGGTTTTTATTTGAAATTTTCTTATTAAAAGAAGGGAAATAACTTTTAATGGTTAATCCATCTTTATCTTTGCCAACCCAGCCAACAGCTTTTACAGGATATTTATATTGCTTATTTTCGGCTAAATCGTGCACGGGCAGTAATGCAGCAAATTTTTCAATTACCTGATTTTCTTCTTTACTCTTGTATTTAATTATGTATGTAGGAATATCAAATTCATTACGTCCTTTTAAATCGGGATTACTTTTAAGGGCCACCGTTTTTAATATATTAGCTATAGGCTGTGAAAACCTTCTGGATTCTGTAATGCTCATTCTTTCGGAATCTTCCCAAGCACTTATTCCGTCATTATCATTTAGAATTGCCTGGTTGGTATCTCCAATGCGCTGAATAATTACATTATCATCAAATAATAATTTAATGATAGCATCTTGGTGGTTATATGTATCCTGCATTTCATCAACAAAAACATGAGAAAATCTGCTAGAAAAGGCATTTTTTATTTCAGGATATGCCAGCAGATATTCTTTGGCATAAAAATATGCATCATCATAAGAAAGAACACCGCTTTTTAGAATACTAGCTTTAAGTTTATTTAGAGAGTTATATACTCGGATTTTTTCCTCGTTAGACCAACCTGCATTTTTTCCTTTGCTTCTCTGAGGTTTTTTCGGTTCAATCTTTTTACCATCAACACCTTTGACGAGATCGTAAACTTGTTCTTCAACTTGTTTATAAGTGAGTTTGAAGGCTATATCCCCATTAGCGTGAAGAAATTCTTTTGCCATTTTTAAATCGTCTCGTGAAACGCCTTTGGCAAACGATGTGAATAAACGATTAAATGCACGGTCAGAGTCTATCACAGCAATTCGCTCATGGTTTTTGTTACTGTAGTATGGTATTGCTAAAAACTTATCAATAAATGACTGTATAGTGCCAAAAAAATTAGGGTATTGAAATAGCTTTTCAGCCCTATGTCCAAGATTATTTTTAATTTCATTAATACCAACATTTGTATGTGTAAGTACACATAGACCTTTACCATTCTCAAAGGGCATTTTTTCAGAAAGAAGGTATAATTTTGCAAGGAGGCTAGTAGTTTTACCGCTTCCTGGACATGCTTCTACATCAATTGACCTGTCTATACAGGATATAAAGTTGTATCGTTCGTTTTTATCATCTTCAAATGTACCATTGTCTCCAAAGAAAATTTTTTCTACCCTCGTGATATCTTTATGAGTGATCTGCATCTTCTGATTTTGTTACATGATAAATTGCGTCAACGATATATTTGAATCTTTCATCAGCCTTAATTCCCGGCTGTATTTTTGATTTGTATCTTAATAGCATTTTTGACAACCATTGGGCAGTAACTGTTTTAGAAGCCTTGTTAGCAGAAAGTCTTTCATAAATTTTATAAGCAATTTGCTCCTTACTTAAGGAGTCTTCTTTCCATTTACTGTAAATTTCTTTAGCCTTCTTTATTCTTTTAATTGCTTCTGTGGAAGTAATGCCTTTAAAATTATGGTTGTTAGTTCGTGATTTAGACAATTGTGCTAAATAGGTAGCACAGTTTATAAATTCTGCAAATTCACCTAAAGCAAGATCATGTTCCATAGTCCAAAGCGAAGAATGGAAAACTTGTATCCGTCCATCAGCAGAATTATAATCTTTGATTAAATTGTCCGACTCGATTTTGGCATCAGGAACAAGTTTAGTTACAGTACGTTTTTTGGACTGAATTGTAGCACCTGTATCGGTTTGTTCAATATCTAAATCAGTAATAATGGAAACCTTTATAGGAAGTGTACTTTGATCAAACCTTTTAAATATTTTAGCATATCTAAGAAAAGCCTTGCTTCCAACATTTACAACAGAAACCCCATATCTATGAAGAGGTCTCCCAATAATTTCAGCTATCGTTGGGATCAGTATATTTTCAGCAGTACCTTCTACTAAAATAACCCCTTTTGCAAAAAACATATTGGACTGGGTAGCATCAAGAAATCTTTCCAAAAACTCGTAATCATCCTCTTCTAATCCTGTATGACCTGCCGCTAAAGAATATGCCTGGCCATCTTGGCATAATATAAAATTTTTAAGATGTAATTTTGATGCCAGTGTTGTACTGTGTGTAGAAAGAATAAACTGATTATCGAATTCTTGCTGTTTGTTTTGTAAAGCACTTATAACTCTTAATTGAGCCTGAGGATGTAGGTGTGCTTCCAGTTCTTCAACTAAAGCGAGTCTAAGCCCGCTATAATTTTTCCCCTGCAAGAGTAGTAATTCGGTAGCGATAAATAATTTGTTTAGCGCGCCAAGTCCAGACTTATTTTCTTCAAGTGAAAGTCCTAATTTTTTTAGAATACTGGCCAGTTCAGAACCCGAAATATGAAAGAAAGGATTTTGAATGTCATCAATATGAAAAAAATCCTTTAAGTGATTTTCCACTTTACTTTTTATAGGCCCTCCCGCAGGCGTTTCTTTAGATATTTCATATTCTAAATCTTCATCTAAAGAATCATGTGAAAAATATCCTGTTATTAAATTATTTGCTTTAGAAACATACTTTTCTAAAGTATGTTTTACTTTTTTTTGATCATCATCGAATTGATCTTTAAATAAAGGATCATTTGATAGAATTTGAGCTAATCTTGATTTATAACCTGGAGATAACTCTGTTTCTGCATCCCGAAGCGGTTTAAGGTAAGTCAGGCGCAACATATCTTTTGCTGCACCATCCATAAATGCACCATCATCATCTATACCTGCTTTAACATTATAAATGACTCTGTGATCACGAGTGTAAGCATATAGCCATATACGCAATTCATATTGTTTAAATTCATTGAAATGTAACCATTCCAGAAAAAAACCTGCTTCTTGATTTGAAAAACCTGAAAGAAGGCACTCTATTCGAAGTTCTCTACTTCTTCCTGTTTTATAATGATGGAAATCCCTTTCATCCAACCTATGAAAATCAAAAGTATGGCTACCCAGTATCATTCTAATAGCATCAATAATAGCTGTTTTACCAGAATTATTTTCTCCTATAAGAACATTCAAAAAAGAATTGAAGGAAATATCAATGCCAGGATTGTCGGTTCTAATTTCATTCGAATTATCCTTGGTTCCTATTTTGCGAAAGTTCCATATTTTAATATTTTTTAGATACATTTTTCTCAAGTCATAAATTGGCTACACAATTATACGATTTTATTAGTATTTAACGAAATTTATAAAGATTATTCAAGTAAATTACTTAATGAATATTAATGTTTTACAAAGACAAGGTAGAAGTGTAATGTCGGCTTACTTTTATACTAAGAATTCTGTACTCAAATGGTTTTGATCATTTTATGTCTAGGCAAATTGATTTCATGTTCCTGTGGATATGGTGCAAATTCCGGTTATATTGATCACCCCATTCCGTTTTAAAGTGAGCACCTGATTCCAGTTCAAAATGACCACCTAATTCCGGTGCAAAGTGAGCACCTCCGTTTT
>NZ_LMMA01000011.1 GCF_001422725.1 Flavobacterium sp. Leaf82
AAAACGGAGGTGCTCACTTTGCACCGGAATTAGGTGGTCATTTTGAACTGGAATCAGGTGCTCACTTTAAAACGGAATGGGGTGATCAATATAACCGGAATTTGCACTTTAGGTATTGACAGAAGAGAATATCAAAGATGGAAAAAACAGCCTTTAAATGAGACGCAAAAAAGGAAAATATTAATACAAAAAGAAATAACTAGAGTATTCTATCATTTTAAAAGATGTTACGGAAGTGCAAGAATTGCAGTAGACCTTCAAAATTCAGGATATAAGATAACTGGTAGAACAGTAAGAAAATACATGAGTGAATTAGGTTTATCTACTATTGTAAAGAAGAATTAAGATTTTACACCATTTCAAATATAAAACTATTAATTATAATCATTATGCCAATATTAGACTGTGGGTAATCCTTAAAATATCAGTTTTTTTAGTACGTTTATATAATAATTATCTTATTAAAATATCGTTTTTTTTCTGAATAATTTTAGCCGTAGAATAATTTATAAATAGGTACGATACGATTACTTTTTTTTAAATGTAGTTTCTTTTTCCCTATGGCGATCTCTAGCTTTCGTGTTAACAACGTCCAAACGGAATATTTCTTTTATATTAATTTGTAATTTTTTGTTTAATTAAAATTCCTTTGTTAAAATACATAGTTCCAAATTAAATGGGTAACATTCTTATGAGATTTACGATATATCATTAACATCTTGACAAAAACTCTTAATACGATTTACAAGGTCGTTTAGACATAGTTTTCCTTTCATATAAATAATACCGACGATTTAAAAAATGATTTACACTATATGTACGCTAACACACAAAATATTTACCTGTATTTAATATAAGTTTACAAGTCATTTCATAAATGATGACTTCAATTTGCTATATTTGAAAAGCTTAAAACTAAAATAGTAAGAAATTGACTACAATGTAAAACTGCAAAAAACAAATTATAGAGATGATAGATTTGGCTCGCTAATTAATTCACAAAAAATTAAAAATTATTTATGCAATCACAGTTTGAATTATCTAATAAAATATTAAAAATACTTACACAAAATCATGATAAAACATTTACATTGGAAGAGTTAACTGCTATTGTTATTAATAATTCATCTGAGCGTTTAAATAATACACCACGAAAAAGGGAAAATCAAGCTAGAATTTTAGACACAATTATAGTGTTAGAAAGTGAAGGATTAATTTTTCTAAATTCATTTACTGATGAAAGTCAAATAAATACAAGAAAATATTTAAAAATTGTGTAAGTAAATTCTTTAATGCGAGTTATTTACTATATCTTTGGTAATGTGTTGATTGCATTTTAACAGAAACGTAATTTACATGATTTATATGCCTGTGTAAATTAACACATAAAATAAGCCTTTAAGATTCATCCATAACATCATGGCTACAATTTTTGAAAGCAATGAAAAGAGCAAGTTTTAATACTTGCTCTTTTTTATTTAATTAAGGCGGAAAGAAATATTTAAATAAATTGCAATACTATTATATTTTATGAAGTGTATTACATATACCTTCAATTTTGCTATAAAAGTTAAGTTTTTTTTAGAAATATTTCAACTTTAAAGTTTTGTGGCAGAATCATTGCAAGCGGCGTTTGGAGTGGATACCTTTTTGAAACAAAAAACTACAGCAGTTTTTATTTGAATTTCTAGGAAGAATGAAGTAAAAATACAGGACAAAACAATCAATTTCATAAAAAATCACTTAAATTTACAGCATAAAGAAAAATAGTAAAAAAATAAACACTTAAACCGTTAAAATACAACAACTTAACAGTTAAAATTTTGTATTTTTATTTTCATGGCAACATCGTGGCAACATAGGTTAAAAAAATAAATAAATGCAGTGAATACAAAGGTTTCGAGCTTTAGGTTCGAATCCTGCTCTCCCCACAAAAAGTCCTAATGAAAATTAGGACTTTTTTTATGCTTAAAAAACTCGTGAAAAAATATAGTAAAAACTGCAAATCCCAGGATTCGCAGTTTTTTTCTTTTATACTGCTTTTCATTTTTTTTTAAACCGAACAAATTCTCTGTGGCAAAATCGTAGCAGAAGATCTTGTGCAAAAAAGAAACTTAGCAAAATTAAGTTCTGCCGAATGTAGGTTCGAAACTGTATTATGCTGGTCTTTCTACTTTTATTCAATCGATTTTCCGCAATTACCATTAAATCTGAAAAATTATACTTTTCAACATTTTTTCAATAATAAAACCTACATAATTATCTGGTAGCTATTTTATAAATGCAAATCATAATTCTGTAAAAAAAATCGTGACTATCCTCTTTAAATTTGATAAAGGACAATGCATAAAGGTTAGAGAAGGGTAAAATGCCGACAAACGCGGAAATACCAGCAGTCTTTTCACGACCACTCCTTTAAAAAAAAATAGTAAAATGTAATCTAAAAAAATAAAATCATGAATTCAGATACACACGAAAATAACGGTCAGGATGACAAGAATTTTCAAAAAGCAGACAAAGGGAATCAGGGACAGCATAAAGCTTCCTCTCCTGCAGGCCATCCCATTACAGATAATGCCGAGCCCGATTACGGAGATGATCTAAGCACCGATGAGATTGGCAACCCATATGATTCAGAGAACCTTGACAATGAATCGGACAGTGAGTCCAAAGATATCACCGAGAAGGAAATTGAAAAGGATCTTATACATAATGATCCTTCTGAAGGGTTTGAAACTGACATTGATACTTCTGGGAGCGATGAGGCTGAAAGCGATACCTTTAAAACCATTGAACCGGATCAGGACAACCCCGTGAGCAGGGAATTCGAAATTGGACAGCTTGGCAGTGAGGAGCTTCGAGAAGATGAATGCACCCGTGATGAAACAAATGGCGCTGCGCCCGGTAGCTATAAACCTTCCCAGCGAAAATTTTAATGCATTCAGATTTAATACCGCTTCCAAGGTGACACACTGGAGGGAATTATCTGAAAATAACACAATTAAACAGCAGCAGGCTGTAATTTAATCGACCGCTTATTTTCTATCGGAATAGTTGATAGTCATTTTATAAATTTTATAGCAAAAAACTATTTAAAAGCAGGAAAGCCAGCTTTGAGACTTTCCATACCCAAAAGCTGGAAAGCTGAGACGCCAGAAATGTCAGCAACTATACAGCGATTCACCAGCTATGACGGAAAAGGGAATGAGAAAATCCTAGTCGTAATTCATGATCTGTCTGAAGAACAGCAGAACCTTGTACTTAACGAGAAGTCTTTCGCTGAAATGATACCTCCTCAAAGCAGTCTTATACGCACAGAGGCGATAGCGTTAGATGGTTTGCCTGGAATAATGGTTGAAGTGGAAGAAATTTTACATTTATCAAATATTAAGAAAAAAATACGTATGCTACAGTTTATGTTAGCCCACAACAATAAACTATACTGTGTACAGGGAAGTATTGGTCCTGCTGAACTAAATCAGGATCTCGATCATCATATAAAAAATATGAACCTTTATTCCGGCTTATTGCTGCCGGAACACGCATAGTTAAGTAATTAAAGACTTTAGTTTATCGTTTAATCTGAAAAATAGCTTTATGATAACTTAAAAAAAACTAACCATATAACCATGAAAAGTTATATGCAAGTAAAGAAAGCATGATGATCATAATTAATCCTAAATTACTTAATTAAGGATTCCGAAATTTTTTAAGTAAATGACGAAGCATATTTTAACCGCAATCCTAATTTTTTACTTCTGAATTAATAACAAAAAAAAAAAACATATCCTAAAACAACACTTTTAAATTATATAAATTCAGCGCAAAATTCTATAATTACGAATGCAGTTGGCTAATGTAATTTTGATTAAGAAATAAAACCTATAAATCTTATAATAAATTAATCATGAATTCAAACACAGCTACTAATAACATATTTAACTCAGTTGAAAGATTTAATATTTCATCTGATACGAATTTTAGAAATATAGAATCTTATTCTGACAAACAACAATTTACTACATTAAACGACTTATATTACAAAAATGAAGATGAACCTGATTTTGACTGTGAGTTTTTAACTAATGCGTAAGACTTTACTGAACAAGAAAATATAGATGAATTACAATCTGAGGATAATTTCATCGCTATTTATAGGGATAATCAGGAATGCAGATATCTATTACCTCTTATCCTGAGTCAAGTTACTTTTAAGCATCTAATATTAATTAGAAATAATCAATCGGTTTACATCCTTTACTAAATGGAATTAATCTTTTTGGTTAAGTTTAAAATAGGACAAAAAATTTGTAACTACATTCATCAATTATTTCTGAATCATTGCAAATTTAACATTACTACATAAACTGGATTTTATGTAGGGATATCTTCGGTATTACAAGGAAAATAAATAGTAATACATGTCCCCTGTCCCAATTTTCCTTCAGCGGTAATTGTTCCGCCTAATGTCTGCATTATTTTTTTACACAATGCCAGCCCAATTCCTGATCCGCTATATTCCTGCTGAGTATGAAGACGTGTAAAAACTTTAAAAATAGATCCTGCGTACTTTTGATCAAATCCAATTCCATTATCCGAAAATTTAACCCAGTTAAAATATACATCAGCCTGATTGTTTATAATTACTGGTTCCTTAGAGGCTGTAATTATTATTACAGGTGATCGGTCCGGTGAAGCATATTTTAAGGAATTTAGAATAATATTTGAGAATAACTGCTTCATCAAAAACGCTATAGCCTTAACTTCTGGAAGTTTTTCACATTCAATTATCGCACTACTTTCTGAAATTACTTCTGTGAACTCCTCGATTGTTCCTTCAAAAATTTGATTAAGATCTATTTGTTCAGCAGCTTCTCCAGTGTTTTTAATACGGGTATATTTCAAAATATCCTGCAGAAGTTCACGCATTCTTGCAGCAGATTTTGAGACGCGTTCCAGCGAATCAAAATCGGGGTCTTCAGGGTTACTGCTTTTTTCCGTAAGGAGCTTAGAAGTAATCATCTGTATTTTTCTTAAAGGCTCCTGAAGATCATGCGTACTAATCCAGTTTATATTTTCCAATTCAGAATTGGTTTCCCTTAAAATTTCGCTTTGCAACCTGTATTTTTCTTCTTCCTCGCTCAGCAAAATCATCATCAAGTTGTTATGAAGTGATGTGCATATTTTGCAGCTGCGTTGATTTCATATTGCTTCCAAATACTGCTTTGCCCTTTAACGATCTGTTTCCAGATATTAAATGAATTTCTTGGATGAAGACCTCCTTTATCTTTAACAATGCTTTTTTCCGGATCACCTGCCCAGCTAATTTCTGAGACGGTTTCTGGTCTATACCACATTATATGATTGGAATTGCCAAGAGAATGATAAACTACTCCAGCAAAATTGGAACAACTTTCTAATTTAGGAAAATCATCACTTATTTTTCTCGTCGTATACGACTCATAGAATTTCCTTTTCTCTACCTGTTCCACAAAAGCTTCGATCTGATGATCTTCTGGGGTTAAACCATTTTTATAAATTTTATTTCTAAACAATATTGAAACTCCTCCAGAATTACAGAGAGTTAATAACTCTGGCATTTTGATTATCGTATTCAACGAATCTTCTGCAAGTGGAAGATCAAGAGCTGTTAAATGCTCTAATGCATCAATTGACTTCTTAGCATCGATATTTTCATCGTTTGATTCCCGAATATCAATTTGCGAGGTGATAAACTGACCCTGAAGTTTTGCAGCGAGGCGTACTTCTGGTGAAATATTCTTTTCTGAATAATGATGACAGGCAATTAGCCCCCATAAACGGTCGTGATGAATAAGCGAAATAGTGAGCGTTGCACCCACACCCATATTTTTGAGATATTGCACGTGGATAGGTGATGTACTTCTTAAAATCGAAAGACTTAAATCAAGGTTTTTATCTTCCTTATTATCAATAGTAAATATTGGAACGGGTTCATAATTAATATCGACAATGAGCCTAAGCAGATTCTTGATGTACAATTCCCTTGCCTGCACTGGAATATCGGTATGGGGATAATGCAATCCTAGAAATGGCTCCAGATCTTTCCGACAGCTTTCAGCATAAACCTCACCATTATACTGCTCATCAAAGCGATATATCATTACACGGTCATATCCTGTTATTTCCCTTGTACCTTCTGCTACAAGCGCACATAGATCTTTTAGTGATTTTGTATTATTCATTTGTGTTACAAACTGAATAGTCTGGGTATAAATGTCTGCCAAAATCTGCTTATCAAACTGAGCTTCAGCCTCTAAAACATAAATACCATCACTCTTATGAATATTGACCTGAAATTTTTTGTTTAACAATTCTATTTCCAGTGGAAATACATCTTGAAAGGTATCTGAATTTATATAATTAAAAATCCGTTCTTGTGCCTTGCTACCAAAAATAGTTTCAAATTTATTCCCTAATACCTGTATATGAGTTACATCAATGAAAGATGAAATATTACTGGTACAGTAGTCGATTATCCAATCAGTAGTAAGTCCCATTAAAAAACCATGAGGTTGAATCTTTCCGGGAATATGTATGGGTTCTTGATCGCAGTTGGTTAATGTAACCAGATCACGGTTAACTATATCTTTAATCTTCATTAAGTACGTAAATTTAGAAGGTACACTACATATATAAACTTGACCTGTAGTGTTTTATAATAAGTACAATAGTATCATTATAATGTATTCAAAATGATTTGTTATGTATCTATGTAAATGTATAAATGTTTTCGGGCAAGTTGGCGTGCATGCTTTCCAGTGTACTTTTCAAATTGGTCTGTACTCCAACGCAAAGCTGCTGCATTATCAGTTTTAATGCACCAAAGTCAGAAGGCTTAACAATATATGCTTGTGCACCTAAAGAATGTGCTTCATCTATACCTTTCGGACCATTAGAAGTTGCCATCATAATGACAGGTACATTTCCAAACTTCAAATCAAGTTTAATAAGTTTCAATAGTTCCCAACCGTCCATTTTCGGCATTCCGGCATCTAATAAAATTAAATCCGGAAGTGCATCCAATTCAGAAAGTAAATTCAGGGCTGCATCACCGCTATTAACAAATTTAACTGCAAAAGTTTCTTCTGTTCCCTTCATTGCCCACTTAAAGAATTCTGCATCGTCACAATCATCATCAACCAGTAAAATAATTTTTCTATTCATGTATATTAATATAAATATTACAGCAATATTCTTTGAGCTGCAATGACACAAGTAAAATTAACTATACATTCTCTCTAAAGCAAGAGAAAACAAAAGTTTATTCCTTTTATCCACTCTGAATAATACATTTTCTTTCTTGTATATAATTACCTAAGTAAGACGTGAATTCGGAATTTAAATTCAATAATTTTTTTGCTTTATACAATCCAGCTTTTCAGACTACAAGATAATTATAGAACCAAAAGTTAATTTGTCCGCAAGAAATCATCGCCACTGTTAATTAAGCAATTAAGAAGTAAGATTATATAACTATACTTATTAGGGTTTAGTATAATTTTATGTTGTATAAAAAACTCGATAGAGTAAACGCAATTTGTTTTTGTCAATTTTCTAGACAACAAAACAGAATATTTAACGCAGGTACTTACAACATAAATATTTAAAAATCAGTGCACACAGAACAAACATTTTTTTTTTACAACAACTTCCTTTGCGTAATTCAAACCAATAACTGTAATTAAGAATTGAAAATAAATAAATTTAAGAAAATGGAAAATACACATATACTTAGTAACCGTCTAAAAGGAAAACTTGTTGTTATTACAGGGGCTAGTAGCGGTGTTGGCCGTGCAGCTGTAGAGGCTTTTGCAAAAGAAGGATGCAATATCGTTGCAGTAGCAAGAGGAAAAAAAGGTATAGATAATGTAGTAGATTATTGCAAAGAATTAGGCATTCAGGCCATTGGTGTTTGTGCCGATGTGTCGATTGCTGAAGATGTAGAGAATATAGTTGAAAAGGCTTTGGAAATGAATGGAAAAATCGATATTTGGGTGAATAACGCCGGAGTGATGGCCAGTGGCAAATTTGAAGAAATTCCAATGGAAATTCACCAACAGGTAATAAAAACCAATTTATTTGGATACATGCATGGAGCTTACAACGCCATCAAAATCTTTAAGATGCAAAATCATGGTATATTAATCAATAATGTTTCTATAGGCGGATATATGCCGGCTCCCTACAGTGCTGTGTACTCCGGTACCAAACACGGAATTAGAGGAATGATGGAATGCCTGCAGGGAGAAATATCAAACCATAAAAATATCCATATTTGTAATTTGTATCCTCAATTACAAAATTCAACAGGCAATCTTCATTCGGCTAAGTATTCTGGTTTTGATATGACAATTCCATTTATTGCCTCTGATCCACTTGATACCGCCGCTGTAATGGTTAAAATGGCATTGCATCCAAAAAAAGACGTGTTTCCAGATTTCAGATCTACAGTACTTACTAACACTTACAGATTATTCCCTAAACTTTTAATAAATGCCGCATCTGCGGCTGTCCGAATGAAAATGAAAGGTAATAAGTTTAAGAATGATGATAGTGGAAATGTTTTAACAAACTCGAAAGAACCTCTAAGAATACACGGTAAAATACCTGTAAAAAGATCTAACAATTTCAATTTAGCAGTAATTGCCGGACTAGCTTTTGGGACAGCCTTTATACTGGCGGCAAAAAAGAATTAACGTTTTGGAGTAGATATGTTTTTGATACAAAAAAACTAAGGCGGTTTTTATTTGAATTTCTAGACAGATTGAATTAAAAATAAAGGACAAAACAATCAATATCACTTTGAGAAGTTTTACGAACTACGTTTTTGCTATTACTAAAATCTCTGTGAATTTTCCAGTAGCGTCTTCTTTATAATTATGCCCTTTTTATATCAAAGCGCAACCTATATGATAATAGTGTTGCGCTTTTCTTATATTTAAAACAATTTAAAAAGAGTTTATTTCTATTCTGCATTTTTATACAAATCTGCCTTTTAAAATGTTAATTGAAATCATTCAACTAATTATACGAAAATCCTATTCGATGCTAATTTGAATTTTATTAAAATTATTTTTTATTTTCTAAAAAGTTAAAAGTATTATTAACTGCCTTTAATTCATTACCAAAAAATTCAATATCAATAATAGCTGCTTTTCTTGGTGAAACAGCACTTTCATTAAAATGAGTATGTAAAACATAATGCATTTTATTTTCCTTATCCCAAAAAACATCACCGTGGCCAATTCCGTTTTGTTTGGTATTTTTTCTACTGATAATTGGACTATCTGTTGCCTTTTTCCAAGGTCCAAGCGCACTTTTACTAGTTGCATAACCTACAGCATAATCAATATTTCTAAAATCGTTTGCCGAATAAATCATATAATACAAACCGTTATGTTTTAAAACCGTTGGTCCTTCTGTAACTTGCCACGAAACATTTTGCGTATTCTCCCAAGGCAAAGTTCCGGAAATACATTCTGTTAAAGTCTCTAATTTTATGCTTTGAAGATCGTCATTGATTTCTGCCACAAAAATTCGGTTTCCGTTTGTTAATCGAACATGATATAAATATTTTTTACCATCATCATCAATAAAAACAAATGGATCAATCTGGTTTCCTGTTTTAATAATGGGTACTTTTGACTCACTTTTAAAAGGTCCAAGCGGACTGTCACTGGTTGCTACAGCAATATTTTCATTTGCGGTATAAATCATATAAAATTTATTTTTATACGACATAATTTGCGGTGCCCAAAAACCTTTGTCTCCAAAAGCATCTCCTTTTTTCAAAGCCAAACCATTCTGTACACCATTTGGTCCTTTCCAGTCTTTTAAATCGGTCGAGGTATAAACCTGAAAACCTTCCCCATTGGGAATATCTCCTGTTGTGGTTCCGTACAAATAATACATTTCGTTATGGTAAAAAATGGTAGGATCTGCCAATAAAATTGTACTGGTTTTGACTTCTTTGGGTTTCTCTGTGTTTTTTTCCTGCGAACAGGCTGCAAAAACGCAAAGTGATGTTATTAAAGTTAGTATTTTTTTCATTTTATTTTATAGGTTTTATTCTGTCATCCTGAGGAACCAAGGATCACACAAGAGATTCCGCACAGTAATTCTCCAATCTTGTCGAGTTTCTATTGTTATCCTTGGTTCCTCATGATGACAAAACAATCTCGAATTTTTCATTTCACATCTCACAAATAATCTATTTTACAGAAAAATGATAATAAGAAACCGTATGATACTTCTGCCCTGGCTTTAAAACAATTGGCGCAAATTTTGGCTGGTTTGGTGCATCTGGAAAATGTTGTGTTTCTAATGCAAAAGCAGTTCTAGAATCATCTTTTGAGCCACCTTTAAAAGTGTTTTTCGATTGCATAAAATTACCGCTGTAAAACTGTAATCCCGGTTCCTGTGTAAAAATGTCCAGCATGATTCCGGACTTATCTCCTGAAATTGTCGCCGCATGATTGAGTCCGTTTTTCTTTGTACCGTTTAAGGCATAATTATGATCGTAACCTTTTCCAAATTTCAACTGCTCGTCTTTAGTTTCGATTCTTTCACCAATAGTATGTTTTGAAGTAAAATCAAAAGGCGTGTTTTTTACTGCTTTTAATTCTCCACTCGGAATCAAACCTTCGTCAACCGGTGTAAATTCATTGGCATAAATCTGTAATTCATGATTTAAAATAGTACCGCTTCCTTCCCCATTCAAATTAAAAAAAGCATGATTAGTTAAGTTTATCAAAGTTATTTTGTCTGTTGTGGCTTCGTATTCCATTTTTACTGAATTATCGTCTGTAATTGTATAAGTAACTTTTACAGACAAATTTCCAGGAAAACCCTGCTCGCCATCTGGCGAAACATAGTTAAAAACCAAAGTATTTTCATTTGTTTTTTCAGCATCCCAAACCACATCCTGAAAACCTTTTACACCGCCATGCAAAGCATTTTTCCCATTGTTTAACGGAACTTGATATTGTTTTGCTTCTAATGTAAATTTTCCATTTGCAATTCGGTTTCCAACTCTTCCAATTGTAGCTCCAAAATAAGGTTCTGTTGAATTTTTAAAACCTTTTGCACTATTCATTCCGACTACTACATCTGTTGATTTTCCGTTTTTATCCTTAACCCAAAGTCCAATCAATCTTCCTCCGTAATTGGTAAAAGCAGCTTTAATTCCTTTATTTTCTATCCAATACAAACTGACTTTTTTATTGTCAATTATGGTGTCAAAATTTTTAATTTCCAGCACTTTCTCAACTGAATCCGTTTTTATCTCTGAAACCTCTTTTGATACATTTTCTTTTTTATTGTTTTTACAATTGAATTGAAAAAGTGCCAGTAAAACAACCGCAGCTATTTGAATATTTTTCATTTTTATGTCATTGCGAGGAACGAAGCAATCTCATCCTCTGATTAATACTTCTAAGTTCTATTTTGAAGGAATTGCCAATCTCGTCTCCTCACTTAAAGGCTCACCTAAAACCGGAAATCCGTTTGCATCCCAATTAATTTTTTGCATTCTTGGTGCTCTTTTATTTCCGCAGCCTTCCCCCGGATTTGAATTGGCGTGGTATAAAATCCAGTCTTCTTTTCCATCAGGTGATTTAAAGAAAGAATTATGTCCCGGTGCATAAACCTTATTTGCTTCTGATTGTTTGAAAATGGGGGCAACAGATTTTTTCCATGCCGATGCCTCTAATAAACTATCTCCTCCGTTAAAAGATAATAATCCTAACGAATAGAAGTCTGTCCAGCAACCACTTGCCGAAAACACGATAAATATTTTTCCATTTCTTTCTATAAACTGCGGGCCTTCATTTACATTTACTTGAGCCGGATTTACATCATCATTTAATGCACCATGCGTTTCCCAATCGTTTTTTGGTGCCGAAATCATTACGCGTTCTCCGTCAATTTCAAGTGGATTTTTCATTTTTGCTATATAAATATTTTGCTGACCATTTGTATCGCCTTCCCAACCGGCCCAAATCATATAAAGTTGTTTTTTATATTCAAAAACATTTCCGTCAATAGCCCATTTATCTGTTTTGGCAGCAATTTTTCCTTTAAATTCAAAATTCCCTTTAAAAGGATCTGAAGATTTATTTTCTAAAACATACATTCTGTGCGTGTTGTTGTCGCCATTATCTGCAGCAAAATAACAATACCATTTTCCGTTTATAATATGAAATTCCGGCGCCCAGATCTCGGCAGAATAATTAGTGTTTTGTGGTGGAGTCCAAATCACTTTGCTTTCGGCATTTTTAATATCTGATAAATCTTTTGTTTTCCATAAAACCAATTTATTTCCAAGTGTATGGGTGTAATAATAATATCCGTTGAAATATGTACTGTAAGGGTCTGCGCCCGAAGGTAAAATAGGATTTGTAAATGTTTTTTGCTGTGAATATCCGGCTGAAATAAGCATCAGTAAAAACAGAATTATGTATTTTTTCATTTTATTTTATTGTTTGTTTGGGCGTTTTTTTAAGCACAAATTGATAAACCCATTTTTCTCATTTAGACGAAGGAGAAATCGCAATAGAAACTCCGCGCAAATAATCTTCAATCTTTGTCGAATCCCGAGTGAGATTTCTCCTTCGTAGAAATGACAAACTAGAACTTTTATCTACTTATCCAAAGCATTTATAACTTCAGTATTGATCTTATTTATGGCTTTAAAATCCATTTTATCTACTTTTCTGTCGTAGGTGATGAAACCATTTACTTCGCCTTCAACATCAGTTGTTTGCGTATAAACTGCTGCCGAAAATCCTGTTTTGACATAATTTTTCAGAATTTGGGCATATTTAATATACTCCGCTGTAACCTCAGCTTCATTTTTAAATTTAACGTAACCCCAATTGTCGTTTGCTCTCCATAAATGTCCCTCTAACGGAAGTCCGATACCGCCATATTCACCCAAAACCGTAACTCTTCTGGCGTCATACAAATACATTTCCGGTCCTGGATAATTGTGTAAATCCAAAATATCTCCTGTTTGAAAATGATTTCCCCCGCTTGATGAATTTGTTAATCGGCTTGGGTCGTGATTTTTGGTCCATTCTGTAATTTCAACCGTTTTAAATTGTCCCCAGGCTTCATTAAACGGAACCCAAACTACAATACTTGGATACGAATACAAATGATCCATTATTTCTTTCCACTCCTTTTTGTAGATTTCTTCTGATTTTGCAGAACGCTGTAATTCTGTTCCGGTAAAATATTTTGTGTTTTGCCAAATCGGCTGATCGTCTCCACTTGGCATATCCTGCCAAACCAAAATTCCTAATTGATCGCAATGTGTGTACCAGCGTTCCGGTTCTACTTTTACATGTTTACGAATCATATTAAAACCTAATTCTTTTGTTTTAATGATGTCGTACTTTAAAGCTTCGTCGGTTGGTGCTGTGTATAATCCGTCTGGCCACCAACCTTGATCCAACGGGCCGTACTGAAAATAATTTTTGTTATTTAATTGCATCCTCATGATTCCGTATTCATCTCTTTTTGATGAAATTTTTCTCATGGCAAAATAGCTTTTCACTTCATCAACTACTTTATTTTTGCTGATTAAACGGATTTTTGTCTGATACAAAAACGGATTTTCTGGCGACCATAACTTTGGAGAATTTATAATAATATCATTGCTTTCACCAACAACAGCTTTTTCTTTTGCAATTTCTTTTCCATTATCGAAAACAGAAATTTCGATTAAATCTCCTTTTTCTGCTCCGTTTACATCGGCTTTAATACTGATTGTATTTTGATCGATGTTTGGAGTAGTTTTTACTTCGTTTATATTTTTAGCATTTACAGATTCAATCCAAACCGTCTGCCAGATTCCTGTAACGGGCGTATACCAAATTCCTTCGGGATTTTTAACTTGTTTTCCTCTTGGCTGAGGTCCGTCATTTGATGGATCCCAAACTTTTACGACTAATTTTTGATTTTTTCCTTTTTGAATAAAAGGTGTAATATCAAATGAAAATGGCGTATATCCTCCCGTATGTGAGCCAACTTTTATATCGTTAATAAAAACTTCTGTTTTCCAGTCTACAGCTCCAAAATGCAGCAGAATATTTTTTCCGTTCCAGTTTGATTCAATTGAAAAATTAGTTTCGTACCAAAGTTCCTTTTTTGCTCCAACTTCTTTCATCACGCCAGACAAACTAGATTCGACCGCAAACGGAACCAAAATTTGCCCATCATATTTTGAAGGTGCTGTTTTGCCAAATTCCTGAATGACATAATTCCATAATCCATTCAGATTTTTCCATTGGCCACGTTCCATAATCGGACGGGGATATTCTGGTAATGTTTTATTGGGATCAACCTGTTCAGCCCATTTTGTTTTGATTTTATCACCTTGCGGTTTCCATTGTGCATGAACCAGACAGCTTAAAAAAAGCGCCACCAGAACTATAGTTTTCTTATTCATTCTATATCGTTTTATGCAATAATTCCCTCGATTATTGCTATTTTTTCTTTACTAATAAATTACCAGACCATATCCACATGGCCTGGTAATTTCAAACACTAACTTTACTAACCAAATTTTTATCAGTAAGGTCTAAAAGGTTAGATGTTAGATGGATTACTATATATTTCCGATTAAATAATCCATTCACTATTAACTCAAAAAACAGGACTCTAACACCTAACCGTTTACTTCTCACTTTTTACTTTTTACATCTTTGACGATGCCAAATTTATTGACCAAACTGTCGTATTCCTTTTTAGAAATTGTAACCATGCAGCCATGGCGCACTTTTTCAGGGAAACTGTATTTATCCCAGTCCGAGAAAAAAGTGTAGCCTGAGGCTTGAAACCAAGGTCCGTTTAGATTATCTGCAATTGATAATCCGTATGAAACTCCCGGATATTGTTCATAATACATGTACCATATTTTATCATCCGGAGAAGAGATCAACATTGGCGCTTCTCTAAAGTTTGGA
This sequence comes from Flavobacterium sp. Leaf82, assembly GCF_001422725.1. Lineage (GTDB taxonomy): Bacteria > Bacteroidota > Bacteroidia > Flavobacteriales > Flavobacteriaceae > Flavobacterium. The sequence continues at coordinate 15,012 of NZ_LMMA01000011.1, forward strand.
CTGATAGATTGCTGGGGCAAAGAATAAGGTCCTAAAAGGGATTTTGATTTCGCAATTCGGATGGTTTTTCCGGTTGTCCAATACAAAGTTGGATAAGTTTCATCTTTAATTACGGCATAATAAGAATCTCCAACTTTACGGATAAAAACATCAATCGTTCCCATATCCCAATCGAATAAACGTTTTGGAGTTCCTTCAAAAGTTTTTAAATCCTTAGACAAAACATACAAAGTTCTCTGACTTGCCCAATACCGTTCGCCGTCATCTTTTGTTCCTTCCAAATGTGGCGTGTGCCATGTCATAATGAACTTTTCAGAATCTTTGTCGTAATATAATTTTGGAGCTCCAATTCGCTGTAAAGCATTAGAATAATCGGGCGTACTTTTTAAATCGGGCGTATAATCTGAATGCTTTTTCCAGGTTATTAAATCATCCGAAACCCAAATGTTGATACTTTTTGCGTCGTCTCCTGTATTTCCTGCGATGTAGTATTTTCCGTCCGGTCCTTTACAGATATCGGGATGTCCTTTGTAGTCTTCAAAAACCCGTTTTCCGTTGTTGAGGTTTTCCCAATGCAAACCGTCAAGACTTACAGAATAATATAATCTGCCGTAATCGTTATGCGTCATGTGCGCAAAAAGATAGGCTTCGTTTTTAGGTTTTACATTGCCCTTAACTTGTCCCGGCGGATCTGGCTGTTGCGCTTTCGCAGAAATTCCAGCCAGAATTATCAGCAGAAAAAAGAGCTGTTTTATTGTGTATTTTTTCATTGCTTTCAAGTTTTATTTATTGCCCACGGATTTTACGGATTCAACGGATTCTCACAGATTTTTTTTTAATGTTACGCTGCAAAATGATCCGCGAAAATCCGTTTAACCTGTTTAATCTGTGGCTAATAAAAATTATCTAATTGACACATTATCTAATTATCTAATTCTTCTTATTCGCCTCAGAAGTCATTTTTTTAATCAAATCTGTTTCGGCTTTTATGTACGGCGTTCCATCGTTTTTAAGTACTTCGTGAAACCATAATTTTGGCTCTGAATTGTATGTTTTAATCCAGCTGTCCCAAGCATATTTGGTTTGCGTTTTTCCGTCAACAAATCCCCAATTGATCATGCCAACATTGTATTTTCTGGCAATTGGTAAAAAGCCTTCAAATGTGCTTCCGTTTGGTCTTGCCATATATTCTGTACACAATAAAGGTTTTCCGTAACGTTGCAATTGTTTGATTACTTTTTCGAAATCTGCAGGCGTATTATAATTGTGGAAAGAAACAATGTCTGATTGTTCAATCTGTAGTTTGTGCATTGGCTGCATTTTGGCTTCGTTGCTCCAGTCTCCAACCCAAACGCCAGAAGTTAATGGCTGTGAAGGATTGCTTTCTCTTGCCCAGGTAAAAACATCTTTTAAAAGCGGCAAAATCAAATCGACTTTGTTTTTGATTTCGATTTTTTCGTAAGATGGTCCCGTCATATTATCCGGTTCGTTCCAGACATCCCAACCCAAAATACGGTTGTCATCTTTAAAATGAGCAACTGTTTCTTCTACATATTTCTCTAAACGAGGATATTGTGTTTTATCCTGAAGCACTTTTTGTCCCGGTCCCTGCACCCAGCCTGAATTGTGTGTATGCGGTTTTGGAGCGCGTTGTTTTCCCAAAGCAGGAAACGGATCCCAGCAGGAATCAAATAAAACAAAAAGGGTTTTGATATGATGTTTATCTGCTATTGCTAAAAACTGATCCATACGTTTGTAAAATCCTTCTGCATCTTGTTGGTGCAGTAAATCATGCAGGTAAACCCGCATTACATTCATGCCAATATTTTCTGCCCAGCCCAATTCCTGATCGATTCTTTTTGGATCAAATGTATCTTCCTGCCACATCTCTAATTGGTTTATAGCTGTGCTGGGATAATAATTTGCGCCTACAAGCCAGGGTTGTTCTGCGTACCATTTATTGGCCTGATCTTTTGTCCAGATTTCTCTTTTTTCGGTTACAGTAGTTTCATTTTTATTTTCTTCAGTAGTACTTTTTTTGTTGTTGCAGCTTAGCAATACTAATCCTGCCAACATAAATGTCAGACACAATTTTACTTTTCTCATTATAAATTTTGTTTTTTTGAATAAGGGAATCAGATTCAGCAAATCTGATTCCCTTTAAAATGTTTTAATATTGTGGGTTTTGATCTAAGTTTGGATTATTATCTACATCACTTTGCGGAATTGGCATTCTATTATTTTTACCTACTGTGAAGTTTTTAAAATCCGGATCACGAATTGCGATTTTATCAACAGAAGCCTGAGAATCCAGATCTCCCCAACGTTTTAAATCTTCCCAGCGAACACTTTCTCCGGCCAATTCTAAAACTCTTTCTGTTTTTAATCTTTCTAAAAATTTATCATGATCATTACCTATTTCAGGATGAGCCACTGCTAAAGTATTCATGTTTACACGTGCTCGTACTAAATCAACATATTGATAAGCGGCAGCTGTATTTCCTGTTTCGTTCAATACTTCGGCGTATCGCAGTAAAATGTCAGCGTAACGAACCAATCTGTAATTGACCTGATTGTAATAATCTTCGTTGTTTCTGTAATAATCACGGCTTCCTTTTCTAAACCAGGCTTCGTCATTACCCCATTCCCAGTTTTTTCCATATGTTTTATCGCCAAAATCTGCTAATAAAGTCGGATAATATAAAGTCCATCTTAAACGATCATCTAGATTTCCACTTTTGTTTTTTTCCTGTTTAAAAGCATTTACCAACCAAAAACGCGCTTGTCCGTCAGACCATCCAATGCCTCTTGGCGCAAAAAATTGATTACGATTACTAGAAACCGCAGCATTTTGATCTTCTCCCGTTCCTCCTTTTCTTTGATCTCCAAACTGAATTTCAAAAACCGATTCGCTGTTGTTTTCGTGTATATCAGTAAAATTGTCTCTGTAATTTGAAGCTAAACTGTATTTTGCCCCGGAACCTGTAATTAAGTATTCAAGAGCGGTTTTTGCCTCAGCCCATTTGTGTTGCTGCATGTACACTTTAGCCAGAAAAGCTTTTGCTGCACCTTTATCAGGTCTGCCTGCCTGGTCACTTGCCCATGTTGCCGGCAAATCGGCGTAAGCCTCATTTAAATCTTTTTCGACCTGTGCCCAAACTTCGGTCACATTTTTTTGCTGAGGTAAATCTGCTGGCGTAGACGGGTCTAAAACCAATGGGATATTTTCCCAAATAACTGCTGCATAATAGTAATGCAAGGCTCTAAAAAATTTAGCCTGCGCTATAATTTGCTTTTTATCATCTTCGTTTTGAAAAGTAATATTTGGAACATTTGCCAAAACCTGATTACATCTAAATACGGCTTTATAGGTATCTCTCCATGTTACTGCATTTCCTTCCCAGAAATTATAATTGATATAATTAAATCTCGTCCAGTCTGCTAATTCTGTCCACGGGCTATTACTAAATCCTTCATCAGAAGTTAAATCCAGACGGAAATAAATCCATCTTGCCCATAATCCATCTTTATAAAACATGGCGTAAATTGAATTAACACCAGCTTGTGCATCACTTTCCGTTTTCCAATATTGATCTACTGTGATATCATTTGGGCTGTTCAGATCTAAATCATTTTCACAAGATGATGCAAAAAAGAGACCTAGAAAAACTACGGTTGTTAGTATTATTTTTTTCATTATCCTATTTTTTTAATTAAAAGCTAAATTCAACACCAAGAGAATATGTTCTAAGATTTGGGAAAGATCCATTATCAACACCTCTTTCAAAAATATTTCCGTTTGTAAACTCAGGATCTAAGCCTTTGTATTTAGTGATGGTAATAATATTTTGTGCTGATAATGTTAATCTTGCTCTTGTAATTCCGGATTTATCCAAAATACTTCCAGGAAGATTATACCCAAACCCAATGTATTTAAGTCTGATAAAATCGCCGCTTTCTAAGAAACGGTCGCTATCTCCTCTTGAGTTTAATGTTGAACCTTTTGTTACTCTTGGAAAATCAGTATTTGGATTTTCTGGTGTCCAGGGCTGAATTCCTGCTCTGTAATTACTATTGTCATCAAAACGATCTACAACACTTCTGAATCCATCATAAACAGTAGCGCCGTGAGAAGCAATCCAGTTCATAGAAAAATCAAAGCCTTTATATTCTGCTCCTGCGTTTAAGCCCATTTCAAATTCAGGCCAAGGGCTTCCTACAATCGATTTATCATCACTTGTAATTTGTCCGTCGCCGTTAACATCTTTAAAACGGATATCTCCGGGTACTGCACCGGGCATAATTACTTTTCCGTCAGCATTTTTATAGTTGGATATCTCAGCTTGATTTTGAAACAAACCATCTGTTTGCAAAACATACCACATTCCTACAGGAGATCCTGCCCTTGTCATTGTATTTCCAACAATGTTTTCATTTTGTCCGTTACCTAAAGAGACCAATTTGTTATTTACTTTTGTAAAGTTTACAGAAGCATTAAACGAGAAGTCATTAATTTTTTTATTGTACGCCAATTCCAATTCAAAACCTTTGTTTTCAACTGTTGCAGCATTAGATATTGGATTTCCACCATCATTTCCTGTCGTTAATAAAATTGGGAAACCAAATAATACATCTTCAGTACGAGCAATAAAATAATCTGCCGTAAGACGTAAATCATTATTTAAAACTCCCAGATCTAATCCAAAATTGGTTTGTTTTAATTTTTCCCAACGTAACTGAGCATTTGATAATTTAATCTGAGTGGCAGAAGGATATAAACCTTGCGAAGTTCCTAATACGGTTTGTCCAAAATTATTCACGAAACTTTTGTATTCGTAATTTCCAATATTACCAGAACCTAGTTCCCCATAACTTGCTCTTAATTTTAAATCTTTAATAAATTTAGATTTAAAGAAAGATTCGTTATTTATTCTCCATCCGGCAGAAACAGAAGGGAAATTACCCCACTTGTTTTCATCGCTGAATCTTGATGATCCGTCGCGTCTCAAAACAGCATTAAATAAATAACGGTTATCATAATTATACTCTAATCTTCCTAAATAAGAGGCCAAAGAAGCTTCGTTAATATAACCACCAACTACAGGCGAATCTCCCTGATTTAAAACCTCATAATATTGTCCTGTTCCTGAGTTTATAGGAATATTTCTCTTTGTTCCGTAAATTTGCTCATATTTGTCTTTTTGAAAAGTCTGCCCAACTAAAATTGTCAAATCATGTTTTCCAAATTGCTTTTTGAAATTCAATGTATTTTCAAATAATGTCGTTTCAGATCTTCCTTTATTTTGATCAATAATAGAAGGATCTACTGGCTGATTTAATGTCCAGTTCCCTACTTTTCTTAAAAATTTATACGAGTCAAAACTGGTTTCATATCCAAAATTGAAACGGTATTTTAGCCACGATGCGAGTTTTAATTCTGACCAGATATTTCCTCTAATTCTAAAATTTTCATTTATTGTATTGGCAAAATCAGAAATTGCCAAAGGATTTGTACCAAATGTATCTGCTACTCCTTGTTTTCCATAACCATATCCACCAGGGTTTGCAGCATCATAAAGCGGAATTGTTGGAGTCATTCTATAAACATCAATGATTGGGTTTCCAGCCATTTCATCTGTTTTAGAATTGCTGATCGCGATGTTTTCTCCAATGCTGAAAATTCCTTTAGATCCGCTTGAATTTACACGGAATGAAATTCTGTCAAAATCAGTTCCAACAACAGTTCCTTCATTTCCAAAATAGTTTCCTGACATAAAGAAGCTTGAGTTATCTCCCCCGCCCGCAACACTAACATTGTAATCCTGAATCATTCCGGTTCTAAAAACTGCATCCTGCCAGTCTGTATCTACTGCCATATTTAAGTTTTGCCTTGGAAATCCGGCATTATCATAAGCCTGATTATTTAATTTTGCAAACTCCTGAGTTCCCATTAAATCATATCTTGGCATAGTTGTAATACTGCTTTTAGCAGAAGCTTCGACTTTAAGCGGTCCTTTTTTACCTTTTTTAGTGGTGATGATAATTACACCATTTGCTGCTCTGGAACCATAAATTGCTGCTGCCGATGCATCTTTTAGCACTTGAATAGTTTCAATATCGTTTGGGTTAAAATCTCTGTTTGCCGATGTCACCAAACCATCAATTACATATAATGGATTGGTATTTTGAAGATTTTTTAAACCACGAATTTCGATATTCGCTTCTTGTCCCGGACGACCACCGCCACGAACTTTAACTCCGGTAACTAAACCCTGAAGTCCATCTGCCACAGTTGTAACCTGACGTTTTTGAATTTCATCTGCCTTAACGAGCGAAACTGCTCCTGTAAGATCTTTTTTCTGTTGCGAACCGTAACCTACTACTACAATTTCATCCAGTTTTGTAGCGTCTTCTGCTAAGGATGCGTTTATTGTCGTTTTACCATTAATCGCGATTTCGACTGTTTTATAACCCTGCGAACTAAAAACCAGTGTTTGATCCGGACCTGTGGTTATTTTGTAAGTTCCATCGAAATCTGTAACGGCGCCGTTTTTAGTATTCTTGATGCCCACGTTAGCAAACGGTACCGGTTCTCCTGTTGCAGAAGTTACTTTTCCCGTTATGGTTATTTGCTGTTGTGCATACGTTTGTTGTAATAATAAACTAAAGAAAAACAAGAGGTAATATCTCTGCTTTAAAATTTGCGTGATCTTTGTTTTCATTGATTTGTCATTTAGATAGTTTTCATTTCTTTTGGTTGGTTTTAAAAATTCTTTTTCAATACTTCTAGTCATCTCTGATGCGAGCAAAAAAATAATTAATATTGCTCCATTGTAACAATGTGTTCATTTTAATTCAAAATTAGTAATGGTCTATTTTTTTAAACTTTATTTTACTGATACTCTATTTTTTTAGCAGAAAAAATATCAAATTCATTTATTTAAAAATCCAAAGTAGATGATTTTAATTCAAAATAAAATGATTCATTTGTGTCAATTTCTATCTCAAATGATTCAAATTGTATAAAAAAGATCAGAGATACAGCGGCTTGCAACATTTTGTTGAATATTGACACGATTTGAATAAGCTGTTGTTTTATCCTAAAAAACACAACTATGCGTAAATTCTTTCTTTTATTATTTTTTTCGCTTTTTTCGATAAATTTTATTCAGGCTCAAGAATATTATTTTAAACATTTTCAGGTTGAAGAAGGACTTTCAAACAACACAGTTTTGACTTCTTTACAGGATGAAGATGGCTTTATGTGGTTTGGTACAAAAGATGGTTTAAACCGCTTTGACGGTTATCGCTTTAAAACTTATAGAAGTAATGCCGACCCTATTCATAGTTTAGGAAGCAATTATATTCAGTCTTTACACGAATATAAAGGTGTAATTTGGGTAGGAACTGATAAAGGTTTGTATCAATACGATAAAAGAACAGATCAGTTTACAGTTTTAAACGAAGCGATTAACGACCGTATCAACGATATTAATCATGATAAAAACGGAAATATCTGGTTTATTTCCGGAAATATTCTTTATAAATATTCAACAACAAAAAAGGAAACGAAAACTTTTAACCCTAATAAATATTTTGTTGCTACTTCGATTTCACGAGATGCAAACGGACAAATCTGGGCTTCGTCTTTAAATAAAATTTACCGTTATTCAGAAGAGAATCTGTCATTTGAGAATATTCCGATTACGCATCCGGAAGCTTCCGGTAATTTTAGAATTACTATTATATATGCCTTAGACAAAAATAATATTGTTATTGGAACTCAGGATGATGGTGTTTTGATTTATAATATTCAAAATAAAACGACTTCAAGTTTAGAATTTTCGACCAAAAATCCGGTTTATGTGCGTCAATTTAAAAAGAAAGACAACGACGAACTCTGGATTGCCAGCGAATCTGGGGTTTATGTTTATAATCTGAAAACCAAATCAAGCGTCAATCTTAGAAAAAATTACAACGATCCGTATGCAATTTCAGATAATGCTGCTTATTCCATAACAATCGATAAAGAAAACGGAATTTGGGTTGGAACTTATTTTGGAGGTATTAATTACCATCAAAAACAATACACGCAATTCAAGAAATATTTTCCGCAAAAAGGACAAAATTCCATTAGTGGAAGCGCCGTAAGGGAAATTCATAAGGATGATAAAGGTGATCTTTGGATTGGAACTGAAGATGCAGGATTAAATCGATTTAACCCTAAAACGCAACAGTTTACTTCGTATTTGCCAAACGGAAGTAAAAGTGGTGTTTCGTATTATAATATACATGCTTTAATGCCTCGAAAAGACAAAATCTGGGTAGGAACTTTTGAACATGGTTTAGATGTTTTAGACCGAAACCTGGGCACAGTCATAAAACATTACAGCGCCAATAATCCATCATCAGGATTGCACAGTAATTTTATTTTTTCTTTTTATGAAACTAAAAAAGAGGAACTGATTGTTATTACCACAATGGGACTTTATCGATACAATGAAACTGCCGATAATTTTGATATTCTGAAAACTTTTCCGGAAACAATACATTATACGAATTATCAGGAAGACAGCGACGGAAATTGCTGGGCAGGAAGTTATCGCGATGGTTTGTTTTACTACAATCCCAAAACCAAAAAGAAAGAGGTTTTTGTTTATGATTATAAAAACCTAAACGGAATAAGTAATAATTCTATCAATTATATTTTTGAGGACAGTGCTAAAAATTTATGGTTTGCAACAGAAAACGGACTTAATTTATTCGATAAAAAAACAAGGACTTTTAAGAAATTCACGACCAAAGACGGACTTCCAAGCAATGTTGTGTATTCGATTTTAGAAGATGATGCAAAAAATTTATGGCTCACAACTTCTAAAGGTCTGGTGAAATTTAGTCCGAATGATAAAGGCGTAAAAATTTATACTACGGCAAATGGTTTACTTAGTGATCAGTTTAATTATGCATCGGCTTTTAAAGATTCGAACGGAACAATGTATTTTGGGAATTTAAACGGAATGATTAGTTTCAACCCGAAGAATTTTACCAAAAACAAATACACGCCTTCCATTTTTATTACTAATCTTCAAATCAATAATAAAGATATTGTTGCCAACAAAAATGATTCTCCAATTAAAAATTCAATTTCACATCTGGATGAACTGGAACTTGACAATAATCAAACATCGTTTAATCTGGAATTTGCTTCGTTAAATTATACAGCGCCCGAACTTACAGAATATTGGTATAAGCTTGAAAACGTAAACAATGACTGGGTTTATCTGGAACGAAACAATAAAGTTTTCTTTACAGAACTTGCTCCGGGCGATTATGTTTTTAAGGTAAAGTCGCTAAATAGTTTTGGGGTTTGGAGTAAAGAAATTGAGTTAAAAATCAGGATTCTTCCTCCGTTCTGGGCAAGTTCTTATGCTTATTTTTTCTATTTTTTACTCATTTGCGGTTCGTTTTACTACATCATTAAATATTCGCAAAACGTAACACAAATTAAAAACAACCGGAAAATAAAACATTTAAACGACGAAAAGGAGAAAGAAATTTATCAGGCAAAAATTGACTTTTTTACCAATGTAGCGCACGAAATCAGAACGCCTTTAACGCTTATAAAAGGACCTTTGGAAAAGCTGTTGGTAATGGAACACGTTCTGCCGGAAGTTCCTCAGAATCTTTCTATAATGAAGAAAAATACGTCGCGTTTATTAAAACTGGTGAATGAATTACTGGATTTTAGAAAATCTGAAATTGGCGGATTAAAACTCACTTTCGTGGAAGCAAATATTTCTTCGATGGTTCGGAATTTACATTTGAGATTCAGCCAATTGATTGAAGAAAGAGGAATTGAATTTGAACTGGAATTGGGCGATAAAGATATTTTTGCGTTTGTAGACAAAGAAGCTTTCAAAAAAATCCTGAGCAATTTGATGAGCAACGCTATTAAATATTCTAAAGATAAAGCTTCGATCACGCTTTTTAGAGATGAAAAAAAATTGACTTTAATGGTAAAAAATGATGGAAATCAAATTCCGTTTCATTTAAAAGATAAAATTTTCGAACCGTTTTTCAGAGTTGATAATATGGATACAACTTCCGGAACAGGAATTGGGCTTTCGCTGGCGCATTCGTTAACGCAATTGCATAACGGAAACTTACAGCTGATTGCGGATTCAAAAGTGAATATTTTTGAACTTGTTGTTCCGCTTCGTCAGGAAGAAGAATTTATGTTTTATAATGAACATGAAAACGAAGAAATTGAAAATGAATCAAAAATTATTGAAAATGAAAATAAAAATGAGAGACCACAACTTTTGATTGTAGAAGACAATGAAGATTTATTGAATTTTATAGCTACAGAGTTATCTGCTTTTTACACTATTTTAATGGCTGATAATGGGGAAAGTGCCTTAAAAATAATTCATAATGAGAATATTCAATTAATTATAAGCGATATTTCTATGCCTGTTATGGATGGTATTACTTTGTGTAAAGAAATTAAGGCTAATCTTGAAACGAGTCATATTCCGGTTATTCTGCTTACGGCGAAAAACTCGCTAAAGTCTCAAATTGATGGTCTTGGAGCTGGTGCCGATGCTTATATTGCAAAACCTTTTTCGATGGATTATTTAAAAGTTCAGGTTAATAATCTAATCGAAAACAGAAAACAAATTATGAATTATTATGCGAGTTCCCCACTTTCGCATATTAAAAGTATCGCACACAATAAAACCGATGAAAAGTTCCTTAAAAAATTGGACGATGAAATTTTGAAGAACATAACAGATCCTGATTTAAGTGTAGAATCTCTGGCGGAAATTATGAATATGAGCCGTTCGACTTTATACCGAAAAATTAAAGACATTTCGAATTTAAGCCCAAATGAACTGATTAATATTGTTAGGTTAAAAAGAGCGGCAGAACTACTATTAAACGAGAATTTTAAGATGTATGAAATTGCCGAAAAAGTGGGGTATAAATCACAAACGAGTTTTGGACGAAATTTTCAAAGACATTTTTCGATGACACCTTCTGAATACATTGCTATGAATAAATAATAGACAAATATTAGAAACGGAGTATCTATATCTTAAACATCTAAAAAAATCCGTTTCTTAAAATAGTTTATGAAAAAAATGTACCAAATCTTTTAGTATAAATTTATCTTCAACTTAAAAATGCAGAAATGTTTTTATCGTTATAAATTAACACAGAACCGGATACATAAATTAATATTTAAATAATAACATTTGCCGGTTTGAGTGCATTAATTATCATCAAAATTTTTTTATATTTATAGAAAATATTGCTTTTCTTAATCCAAATATTGGTATTACACTTTATTACTGTATTGAATTATTTAATTACAATAGCTATTATAATTTTAGAATAGATGAATGCAGTAAAAAATCAAGTGCAAAATATCTCTCAATTTCCAGTAGTTGGAATCGGTGCTTCGGCGGGAGGATTAGATACCTTTAAAAAAGTAATTTCGACCATACCGGAAGATTCCGGAATGGCTTATGTTATTGTACAGCACCTTTCTCCTGATCACCCAAGCAGTTTAAGTCAACTATTAGCACTGCACAGCAAAATTCCTGTACTCGAAATAGTTAACAATATTGATTTAGTCCCTAATCATATCTATGTCATTCCTGAAAACAATTTAGTTGTTGCCAGTAATGGTTATTTACAGCTTAAAGAAAGAAACCGCAGTGAAAACAGAAATAATATAATAGATATATTTTTTGAGTCACTGGCAAAAGTTCATAAAACTTATGCCATAGGGATTATCCTATCTGGAACTGCTTTTGATGGAACTGCAGGTTTTAAAATAATAAAAGAATTTGGTGGTGCCACAATTGCGCAGGATCCGGAAACGACGATATTTAAAAGTATGCCGCAAAGTGCCATTGACGCAGATGCTGTAGATTACGTGCTGGCCCCAGAAAATATTCCGCAACAATTACTCGAAATACAAAAAAGCTACATTACCAATCATGCATACACTGAGGAAGAAGATATTCCTAAAAATGATGAAGAAACTTTATATCAAATCATTAACCTTGTATTTCTAAGAACTGGCAATGATTTCAGACAATATAAGCAGCCAACATTGCGAAGACGTATTGCACGCAGGATGGTTGTTGTACAACGCCACTCTATAGAGGAATATTACCATTATTTAAAAAACAATAAAGAGGAACAAGATTTACTTTTCAACGATTTTCTTATTCCTGTTACTTATTTTTTTAGAGATCCGGCCTTTTTTGAAAGTTTGAGTACTACTGCTTTTCCTTTGCTGGTTAAAAATATTACAAATAATAACATTAGAATATGGATAGCGGGTTGTTCAACAGGTGAAGAAGCATATTCTCTGGCTATAAGCCTGCATGAATACTTATTAAATACAAATACCAATGCAAAGGTTCAAATTTTTGCTTCTGATATTTCTGAAAAATGCATCACAAAAGCAAGAGCTGCCGTTTATACGAGTCAGGACGTTCAGCAAATCTCTGAAGAAAGGCTTCGAAATTATTTCATAAAAAGAGACGGACAATACCATATCAATAAAGTAATAAGAGATATGTGTGTCTTTGCAACGCATAATTTCATCAATGATCCGCCTTTTGCAAAATTGATCTGGTTTCCTGCAGGAATGTTATGATTTATTTTAACCCACAGTTACAGAGCAAGGTTCTGGGATCTTTTCATTTTTCTCTTAAGCAAAACGGACTTTTATTCCTTGGTAAATCAGAAACTGTTGCCAATGCGCAAAATCTCTATGAAGTATTAGGTAAGAATGAAAAAATTTATGTGCGAAAGTTTGCTTCCAGTCGCTATATACCACAGGCTTTTAGCCCTTCGAATAATGGTGTAAGGGATAAAATAAAAACGCCTGAAACAAATATTTCTATTCAGGCTGATATCAAAAAAATTGCTTCTGAAGTTTTGCTAACGCAATTTACGCCATCAAGTGTTGTCATAAATAACAATATGGAAATACTTCATTTTCATGGTGATATAAGACCGTATCTAACTCCATCTCCCGGAAAACCCGATTTCAATATTTTGAAAATGGCACCGGGAAGTCTTAGTTTTGAATTGCAAAATGCGGTAATACAGGTTAAAAAAGAAAAAACACGCTTACGTAAAGATAATATACAGGTTGCCGGTCTGTCGTACAGTATTTCTTTTGAAGTATTGCCATTGCAAAATGATTATGATAATCTGATGATTCTTTTTTATAAAAAAGATCTTCCTGAAGTAAATTCTGAAATTTCAATAAACGGAAACAGTGCAGATCAGCTTCGTATTGCTGAACTCGAAAAGGAGCTCGCTCAAATGCGTGACGATACTAAAAGAGTATCTGAAGAGCAGCAAACTGCTCTGGAAGAATTGCAAACTACAAGTGAAGAATTATTAAGCAGTAACGAAGAGCTTCAGGCATTAAATGAAGAACTGGAAACAGCCACAGAAGAACTGCAGTCTAATAATGAAGAATTGATGTGTGTAAATGATGAATTATTGGATCGTCAGGAGCAGCTTCTTTCAACTCGTAATTATGCTGAATCTATCATACAGACTATCAGGGAACCACTGCTTATTATCGATAAAGATTTTACGGTGAAAAGCGCAAATCCTGCATTCTACAAGTATTTTAGTACTAATGAGAATGAAACAGAAAGTCATTCTTTTTTTGAAATAGGAAATTGTCAGTGGAATATTCCTGAATTTAAGGAACAAATTCTAAAAATGGCTGCCGGAAAGACTGTAATTGAAGATTTAAAACTTGACATAATCTGTAAAGGGATTGGCAAAAAATCAATTATAGTAAATGCACGCAAAATAGTAAATTCAAAGCCCGAGGGAATGATTCTTTTGGCACTTGAAGATATTACAGATTTAGTAAATACTAATGAAAAGCTTAACGAAAGAAATAATGAGTTACTAAAATATAACGAGCAATTGGAATATTTCTCTTCGGCTGCAAGTCATGATATGCAGGAACCGCTTCGTAAAATTCAGATGTTTTGCAAAAGGCTGCTGGAAAATGAAGCTAATTTAAGTGAGACAGGAGTTTCTACGCTAGGACGCGTTATTTTTATAGTATCTAATATGTCGCAGTTAATTGCAGATCTTATTCATTATTCCAGAATTAATTTTACCGAAAATGAATTTAAGCAAAGTGATTTGAATGTGGTTTTAAAAAAGACATTACATGATCTTAAAGATCAAATAACAGAGAAAAAAGCTGTGATATCTGTTCCTTTATTACCCTCTTTAAAAGTAATTCCATTTCAAATACAGCAATTATTCAACAATCTGATTTCGAACTCGATTAAATACAGCAGAGAAGATGTCGCTCCTGAAATCCGAATAGAGACTGCCGAAGTTTCTAAGGAAGAAATTGATGAAATTGAAGTTGATCCAAAAATTAATTATGTGAAAATTATCATCGAAGATAATGGAATTGGTTTTGATGAAGAATTTGCTGCCAGAATTTTTGATCCCTTTTATAGATTACATAACACAGGTCAATATGCAGGCAGTGGTCTTGGACTTACGCTTGTAAAGAAAATAATTGACAATCACCACGGTATGATAAAGGCATCTAGTAAAATTAATTCAGGAACTAAAATATCTATATATATCCCTATGTAAATCTTTTTTAAACTTTGCTTGCTTGCCCGAAGTTAGTAATTGGTGCTATATAAATAACAGAAATTTCTAGTGAGATACAAGCATTTGCATGCCATAATTGATTATCGGCACCACACTCCTTGCATCATCCTCACTCTCTTTTTACATCTCAAAAAAATGTTTACCTTCTTAATTTCTTAATTAACCATATCATCAATTATAAATTAGAAACCCATCCTGTGCGAAACAATGTATTGTAAAAAACAGTATTTACAAATATAAATTTTTCTCACGGCTTACAATTTTAAATAATCAGTTAATTTATTATCATTGTTTCTCCTCAATATAAAAATGATTCAATTATGGGACTAAAAGTCATTTATTTTAAATTTAAATATTTAAATAGAATTGCATAACTCTAATCAAAAGTGATTTTATTTAACAAGACATTATTACGGCTTTCCATTGACAGCTTATTATTCATCTTCACTAAAGTATTATTTCTCAGTTAATACAAAAGCCTTTTATAATAAGACTTCACGAGTTTTCTCAACATTCATCATAAACATAAAACAGGAAGAAATTTTCGATACTTAATGTAAATAAAAAAGACAGCAATGAGCTGTCTTTCTTTTATATATTTTCAAAGTTTTAAAAAATATAATCTGTACTAAGAAAATTTGAATCGTGGTCTCGTACGATCGAATTAAATAAAGTCTTATTAGAGGCTGTAGCCTTTGTAGCTACAAGTGAACGAATAGAAAAAGAGCGTAATGCATCTGATATCGACAAAGTTCCCTCTGCACTGTCTTTTCTTCCTGTAAAAGGAAAAACATCCGGACCGCGCTGCGACTGGCAATTAATATTTACACGACTTACCAGGTTTACAAAGGGATCGATAAGACTTGCAACTTCTTGAGGATCTTCACTAAAAATACTGACCTGCATTCCGTGTGAGGCATTAATTTGATATGCGATAGGCTCTTCAATAGAGTCAAAAGGAACCACAGGTACAATAGGTCCAAACTGCTCTTCGTGGTAAAGTTTCATTTTATCATTTACCGGATATACAACCGCAGGAAAAACAAATGAATTGTTGGTATGTCCACCATTTTCATTGATAATTTTAGCGCCATTCGCTAAAGCATCATCAAGGCATTCCTTAAGATATGTGGGTTTATCCATTTCTGGAAGAGGGGTAATTTTTACATCTTTATCCCATGGAAGTCCCGGTTTTAAAGCTGCAACGGCATCACTTAGTTTTGCAACAAATTCCTCAGCAACTTCTCTTTGAACAAAAATTAATTTGAGTGCAGTACAGCGTTGCCCGTTAAATGATAAGGCGCCTAATAGGCACTCATTTACCGCTACATCCAAATTGGCATGTTTGGTTACGATTGCCGCATTCTTGGCATCAAGGCTTAAAATAGAGCGCAGCCTGTTTGCTTTTGGATGCAGTTTCTTCAGGCTATTGGCTACTTTGCTCGAACCGATAAAAGCCAGTACATTCACCTTTCCGCTTTCCATCAAAGGAGAAATGATTTCTGCCCCGCGACCGTATAATGTATTTACAGTTCCCGGAGGAAAAGCTTCCTTAAAGGCATTCAACAAAGGATAATGCGCCAGCACACCATGTTTGGGTAATTTAAACAAAATAGTATTACCCATAATTAATGCCGGTATAAGTGTGGTAAAAATTTCATTAAGAGGATAATTAAAAGGTCCCATACTTAGCACCACTCCCAAGGATGACCTTCTTACCTGGGCCAGGATTCCTTCTGATTCTTCAAACCTTGAAGATTGCCTGTCCAGATCTTTTAATGCGTCTATTGTAGCATTAATGTATTCAACAGTCCTGTCAAATTCCTTGGTAGAATCTCCAAGGCTTTTGCCTATTTCCCACATCAACAGTTTAATAACAAGCTCACGCTGCTGGATCATTAAGTATACAAACTTCTGCATGCAGGCAATACGATCCTCCACACTCATTGTAGGCCAAACACCTTGCCCGTTATCATATGCCGCAACAGCCGCATCAAGCGATTCCATTGCTTCTTTGACTGTTGTATGCGGAATTGTTCCAACAAGTTTACGCGATAATCCTTTACCTTCCCCAACAAAGACTGGAGAAAAAACTTCTGTAATTTCGCCGTTCCAGGGCACTAACTGACCGTTTAAAAGGTATTCACGCTGGTGAATTTCTGAAATCTTATATTCATCGGGAATAAGGCTTTCATCTGTAAACAAACTGTCTATCGCAGTTATTGATGCTTTTAAATTTTCCATATACAATATTATTTATAACAGGGTTCGTATGGGTAAAAAATGTTTAATTAAAATCTATGTCAATTTACAAAAATTAACAATAAAGAACTGATATTGATCAAAATATAAGTATGCAATTATTACTCAGGAAAGTAACATCCCAAATAACACAACATTGCTTTCTACTATTTATAAATTTCCTGAACTACTTATCTTTTTTTGGAGTTGTTTTGCTTTTTGTTGTTTTTATTGTTTCGTTTTGCGGATCTGAAGGACCTGAATATGCAGCACCATCTTTAGCACTTGGTCCTGGTCCGGTTCCGGTTCCAGTTCCTTTTGCTTTATTAGGATCGCCTCCTGTTCCCTGCTCTGCTGCATTTGTACTTTCTGCTCCGGTATTTGGAGTGACAACATCTCCGGCTGCACCTCCAACAGAACCTTTACTTAATGTTGTGGTGTCATTTGTAGCTGAAGAATCTGTTGAAGTCTGAGTGCTGTCTGATGTTTTTTGATTGGTTATAACTTCATCACTGTATCCATCCTGTTTTTTACAAGAAAACATAAGGCCGCTTAAAATGAGGCCACATGCTAATATTGTTTTAAACTGTTTTTTCATAATCCAAAAATTTAGTTTGTTGAAACTCGAAGTTTTTGCTTTAGTAATTTTTTATACTATTAATATAGACTGCTTCCCTATGATTTAATATAGACTGCTTCCCTATGATTAAATTGAAACTAAAATCCAGAAAAAAGATCAAACATTGTTAAACGTTTGATCTTTTTAATTATTTTCTTTTAATAAAAATGTCGGATTTCTGTTGTAGAATATTTAATAAAGGTATTATTTGTTGTCAAATTCCCTGCGTTCGTAAAATGAGTCATCATCACTATAGTACACAGAATCAGGATCGTTTTCAGGATAATAGGATTTCATTACTCTTCTTTCATATTCCCTGTCAAAATTGTTCTGGCTATTATATCTGCTGGTGTTTCTAAATGTATCATATCCTATACTATTAGCCATAACCGTTTTTGTATCTTTATTAATGCTGACAGATCCAATAGGAATTATGACATGGCTGTCTCCGTCTTTATAGATAAACTCCCTGCCATTGTCTTTCGCAATTGCATTATGGACTTCGTTCTTGCTATCTTCAATTAGTGTTTTGTCAGCTTTTACATCCAGATACACAACACGTTTCATATCTTTATTAACCCAGAGATTATCAATTGTACCTATAGTACGGTTGTCAGCATCTACTATTTTCCAACCTCGTACGTCAGAATAGTTCGAAGCAATTTTATAATCAGAAAGTTCGTCTAACTTATATAAATTTCTATCTTTATTTTCCATAATTATTTCTTTAGTATTATAAATTCTTTTCTATAGTCTTACTGCAGAAAAATTTTGTTTCTACTCTTACTTGTCGTGCAAATAAATTTAAATAGTTGCCGAAAGAGGTTTTTTCATTCCTGCATTTTTTAAGGCTAATTTGTTGTATTGTCTGTACTCGTAGTATTTTCAATTTCTACGCTATTTTCATTTTGCGTCTCGTTATCTTTCAAAAAGATATAGTATACAAGTGCTGAGATCAGCAGGACGATTACAATCCATGGCCATATTGGCTTCTTTTTCTCAATTTTAATTTCTGCCATAACTTATTTTTTTTTGATTATATAATAGTTTTGATTTAATATTAAAGGTACAAATGAGATGTGTTTAAGAAGTATTTAATTTCAACAGGATTTTACACAATTCCCAGTATATCAGCTTTTTGATTCCGAAGAGATTTTATGCTATAAATTCACTATTGAAAGCTTTTGGTTTCGAATGAGAAAAACGAGCAGAATATCTTCTAATTTCTATTTTTAATGTTTCTAAAAAGATTATGTTTGTTATAATAAAATATTCAATTAACCAGATATTTATCATTAAAACAAAAAACAAATAGATGATCGTTTTTATTTATCAAATCATAACAAAACCACTAACATCAAAAATAATTCCTGATGAAATTTGCCCTACCTGCAGCAAAACAGGTAGCATAGAATTAACACTATACATGAAATACATTTCGATGGGAATACCTCTCTTTGGAATGGGCAGACGCACCGGAGTCCTTTGTACCAGCTGTGGCACTATTATTAAAAATCCCCATAGTTCAATCTTTGCAAGAAAAAAATACTCCCAGAATGTTGCTGCAGAGATAAAGGATATTCGGGCAAATCATAAAAGAACGTTATGGCAATTAGTCTATCCCTGGTCTATCTGGTTTGTTATTCCTGTTCTTATTTTGGTATTACTTGGAATTAGCTCCATTAATAAAAAGAACACTGACGAAAAAGCTAAAGAATATGCAGAACTTTTAATGCATCCGAAGCCAGGAGATATTTATAAATCAACCTGGTATGAAAACAATTTATCTACAGGTGTTTTGGTTAAGTTAATGCGTATCAATGGAGATACACTGTTTATAGTTAAAACGAAGAAAAATATTCCGATAAGTTTTGCTGAACAAGAATGGAATAAACTCACAGCAGAGCCCGATGCATTTGAGACGAAGGAGTACAAAATAAAAAAATTTTCATTATTAAAAGAGGCTAATTTCGGCAATTTTTTTATGTACAATAATGATGAAAATAAAAAAGAATACCCCGTTTATTTGGGTGACGTACTCAATAGTAAATGCGAAATGGATTTGGGTTTTGAAACCATTGAGCGCAAAAAATAAAATTTATTTTAATACTTTTTAAACTTTGGTGAAAAGTTGATATAAAATCCTCAATCAATTATTTGATTGAGGATTTTATATATGCCAAATTCTAAAATTTTAGTTTTAAGTTTTACCTTATTAATTGCGATACTGATTTAAAAATATATTTAAAGCTTTTGAAGGTATTTCATCATTTCTATAAATCAACAAAGTAGTCATTGTAGCGAGTTCTTTTGTTACCGGAAATATTTTTATATTTCTATTGCTATAATACTGATTTACCACTTCAACAGGAAGTATACTTATACCAAGACCTGCTTCTACAAAATTAATAATACCTTCTATAGAATTAACTACAGTACATTTATAGCGCAGTATTCCTTTTGAACCAAGCCACGTTTCAAGTCTCGCCCTGAAAAAACAGCCCTGTCCAAAAACCACAATTTTTAAGGGTTCTTGTTTTAATACTACAGAAAGCTTGCTAACATCGCTACCTGCAATTATGACCAGTTGCTCATCACGAACAACTAATTGTTGTAAACCCGGAATATTTATTGGCGCCGCAACAAAAGCAGCATCCAGTTTATAACTTAGTACATCCTGTATTAATGCAGACAACATTGAAGAATGAAACTCAAGTTCTACATTAGGATAAAGTTCTTCAAAATCTTTGATAATTTCAGGTACTTTAAGAGCCATAGTCGTCTCGATACATCCTATACGTATTGTTCCTCCTATTTTTTCTGCACTCTGTATATCACTTTTTGCATCATCTAATAATCGCCCTATTTTTTTAGCATATTGCAAAAGTGTTTCGCCTGCCTCAGTTAGAACAACTTTTCTGGATACCCTCCTAAATAGTTCTGCTCCAAATTCATCTTCGAGATTTTTTATGCGTGCCGTTACATTCGACTGCACCGTAAATGTCGCTTCTGCAGCTTTTGTAAAACTTCCCAGTGTTGCTGCTGCTTCAAATATTTTAAGGTCATTACTATTCATAGTATCACTATTAGTGATTTATTACATCGTTATAAATCGTTTTCAGGTATCAAATATAGGATGTAAATTTGTCTTAAACAATTGAAAATATGAAAAATACAATTAAATCATTAACACTAATTCTAAGTATAATTATGCTACCACAAACTAATGTAGAGGCACAAGCAAAAAACAGTCTGCCTTCAAACAAAAACATTGAGATTCAGTCTACTCATTACAATAATATTGAAGTTAACGGACTGAAAATCTTCTATCGTGAAGCGGGATCTAAAGACGCACCGACTGTATTGTTGCTGCATGGCTACCCTACATCCTCTCACATGTTTAGAAATCTTATTCCTATTCTAAGTAAAAACTATTATGTAATAGCTCCGGATTTGCCTGGTTTTGGATTTTCAGATTCGCCGGATCACCTAAGTTTTCAATATACTTTTGATAATCTTGCTCATACCATGCAGGGATTTATCGATAAGCTTGGTTTAAAACGTTTTGCGATTTACGTATTCGATTATGGTGCACCCACCGGATATAGGCTTGCTCTTGCTAATCCCGAAAAAATCACAGGCATTATATCACAAAATGGTAATGCTTACGAAGAAGGATTAAGTACGGGATGGAATCCTATTCAAAAATACTGGAAAGATCCTTCGCAGGCTAACAGAGATGCACTTAAGGATTTTGTTTCTAAAGAATCGACCTGGTTTCAATATCATCAAGGTGCTTCTGATGCTTCACTTATCGCACCTGAATCCTACACATTAGATCAGCACTTTCTGGATCGCCCTGGAAACATCGAAATACAGCTTGATCTGTTAAAAGATTACAGAACCAATGTAGCGTTATATCCTAAATTCCAATCTTATTTTAGAGACAAAAAACCTATGATGTTAGCGGTTTGGGGTAGTCAGGATCCTTATTTTCTTCCTGCCGGAGCAGAAGCATATAAACGTGATAATCCAAATGCTACTGTAAAATTTTATAAAACAGGTCATTTTGCCCTTGAAACTCATTGCACAGATATTGGCGCTGATATATTACTATTTCTTTCCAAACTTCCTAGATAATCAGAATACTTTACAATAGCACTTTATAATTATTACCATTTGAAATCTTTGGTTTATAATTAATGAACCTTATAGCTTTTCATTCACAAAATAATTAAGGAGGTTTGTCTTTACAATATTAAAAAATAAAATACGAATCTTTAAATAGGTTTTAAAAATACAGTTCCACTATCGGTAAAATCAAATATTAACATATGATTTTGCTGATAGTGGAATTCTTATATAATACTATAATATATTTCTACTACTTTTTCAAGCTGTTTATTTTCAGAGGAGAATAACATTGATATTTTCTTTCATAACAGAAAATTCCCTCTTCATAGCACTAAATTGTCTATTGAAGAATCTTTTTTTATTTCTCTTATAATCATACTGTAGTTTTACTTCGCACTATAAGAAAATAGCTATCAAAATCTATGATTAAGTGCGCCAATTTATAGTCAAAAGAGATCCTTAATTACTCCCTTTTGCCTTTTCTTATTTTTAAAAATTAACAAACATATCATATAGAAAAAATGCCAGAGTTAAGATTAAAAAAAAAACACAAGATAAAATAAGTATAAACAATCAAGATTTTATAAATCAAGTTAATACCATTATTCAGAAAAAAAAACGGATTCTTCCTTTGGTGTACCACAACTGGCAGAAGAACTACAAGTAAGTAAATTGACACTTAATCGTAGATTATGTCAGATTGGTTACTCTCCGGCGAAGTTCATTTTGCTTCATAGAATGGAATTAGCAAAGCAAATGTTGAATTCGGATTTGTATTCTATAGAAGAAATAGCCTATCAATCCGGATTTAACGGATTGACTGGATTCAGTCGAAAATTCAAGCAAGAGTTTGGTCGTAATCCGTCTGAATATCGCAAAAAAGCATTAAACCAAAAATCTGAAGTATGGAGTTGGAAAATTCCCATGAGTGAAAATTATTTTAATGAACTCATAGAACTTAAAAAAAAAATAAATGGTTGGCAAAGATGTTCGTTGTCATTGTTGACAATCTCGATAACGATTTGTTTTCTGTAGAAGAATTAGCTAATAAGTTATTTATGAGTTCATCAAATCTAAATCGTAAAGTACAGCGCATGTTTGGATTTTCTACTTTGAAATTGATACGCGATCTAAGACTGCAGCAAGCATCAGAATTACTTAATATAGAAGACAAATCGGTTAATGAAGCTGCTGAATTGTCTGGTTTTTATGATGCAGCTCATCTTTCGCGCTATTTCAAAGAAACTTTTGGATGTTCACCTAATGATTATAGAGAGATAAATGTGGAGTTTTCTTTTATAGATAAATTAAAAAACGATCGATGAATCAAATTGATAAATAGTTGCACGTTTCATACAAAATGAATAGGAAATATCACTGTAATTTTGGCTTAACAGAATTGATCAGGTGCACACTGAGATTCTAAAAAAACAAATTCATTAACTGATTCTGCAGATTAGGAAATGAGAAAACCATAAGTCATCTGAAAGTAAAATCTTACTCAACAGTGTACGTGAGATTTTTATCTCGAATAGAAAAAAGAACAGTTTTATTGTTTAAGAATGTATAAACAGATTTCTCAGGTAAAATAAAGATATGCATATCAGTGGAGTAAAAACCACTTAAAAAAACAAACTGTTCGCATTCAGGAAATAATGCGAGGCAAAACCTGAAAGGCCTAAAGAGTAGGGACAATTAAATTGAATTATCATGCCATTCTATGAAATTGAATTTGACTATACGGGCAGTGCTCCAACAACATCTCAAACCTATAATTTCTGCATAGATGAATTAGGGTTCGAGGCCGAAAATGTTAGACGAGTTGGTCCTATCAGAGTTGAAATTGACGGCTCATCAAAGGATTATATATTGGAAATAATTAATGACCAATTGCCGCAAACACGCAGTAATACCGAGTATTTATCAGCATCATAAATATAAAAACAATATGAAATCCTGAAAATAAACCCCATTAAGGATCCATACTTTGTGATACAGTAACGGACGGTTAATTACAAATAGTGGAGCAGAACCCACTTTAAAAAACGAAGGAGCGATCCTCATATAAACTAACAAACAAGAACATCAAACCAAATTCTGTTCTATTGGTGCTTCTTTTTTTAACTATGATTCTTCAATAATCAAAAATCAAATATGCGTTTGATAAAAACCGAAGTCTACTTCATATTTATAAAAAGACAAATAAATCACGCCAATTGCAGGATATAGAATGTTCGAAACTAAAAACAATAAATCATGGATAAAATTAAATTAAATTTTGTTAACAGATCTGGAGATACAAACAACAGTAGTGTAGTAATTTTTCAGCAAAATGTGGCTGAAAGTTTTGGAGAAATTGCAGTTGCATGGAAAGTAATCGAAAATTGTGGACGACTGGATAACCATCCTTTCGATTACCCATTAAATTTTAAAGTTTCGGCGAGTGATTCTTACGGAAACTTCACACCTCGAATTGATGCTTTTGATGGTCAGGCTTTTGATATGGTAAAAAGCACTTCCGGAGACATTCTTCAATTATCTTCAACTCCTTCAACCAGTACTACAGAGGTTGAAATAAGAAATAACCTTGGTACAGGTGCGATCAATGCTAATTGCTATAAAGATGGTAGTTTACTGGCTACAAAAACTGGTTTAGCTCCTAGCCAAAAAGCAGTTTTTGAATTTCATCCTCGTATTTACATAGGTGTTATTTCTCAGGTTACCGAAGGAACTGTAATGAATTCAGCTATTATTTCTCAATTCAATTCAGAAATTAATTTGTTTGGTATCTCAAGTGCTGATATTGTAATGACCGGTGGCGGACCAGGTAAAGGTTCTACTGCGTTTAATTTCACTTTAGAAAACATAAACAAATAATATTTTTTGAAAAAAGAAACGCAGTAATAGTTTATTACTGTGTTTCTTCTTATTCAGAATCTCAAATTTAGAAATCTACTATTAGATCTATATAAAAAACGAAACATTATGAATGAATTAGACAAGAAAACATGGTATTCTGGGGACTGGAAACCAGTAAATGATCTCCAAGTCCCTTATAATGGATTAACAATTTCTGCTACGCCCAATTATGGTCCTGTTACAAGTCCGCCAACTGCACAAAAATTCTCATCGGTTTTGATCGATGTGGTTGATTATACTTATGATCCAAATGGTGTTTCCAGCCAATTGACACTAACAAGAGGTGGCTGGAATAATATTCCAATTCCTGAAGACACGAGTATATCACCTCCGCAGCCCAATTTCAAATTTACAGTTTCGGGTACAGGCAATTCCGATTTGGGACAAATACAACTCACAACTACCTCTCAGGGAATTTACTTAAATATTCAGTTTTGCTATGGTGCGGTAGATAGAAAGAGAGAAGAGTTAGGCTTTATTATGAAATTTTCAGAGACTTACACACCAGGAAATGATGCTGAGATTATTGAGGTAGAGTGTTAATTAAATAAGGATCGTCATGTTTACGGATATTTATTTTACAAATTTAGGCCCCACATTAACGGATAATGATATTTGCTTTTCTCAAAATATTTCAAAAGTAATTTCATTAGAAACTCCATTTAAGGTCATTAGCGGCTGTCAATACGCTTGGAGCCATACTTTCAGGATACCGTGGGATCTTCATTTTTGTTTCATAAAATCATCTGGAACTATTTCAGAATCACATTCTTTATGGAGTATATCTGCTCAGCAGAAGAAAAAAACACTGATTAGTAAAGAGGGGATTGTAACGGTAATGCAGGACTATCAAAACGGTAAACAAGTCTTTGATTTTGAACAAACCAAAGGCAATGTCTATTCCGGAGTGCAGCTCTATCGGGGATCCTTGCTGGTAGCCACAAAGTCCTTTACACAAAATCATGCCCAAATTGATCTGGATACCACTATTTTTTTGGTCGAAAACAGACATACTGATGCACAAAAAAATGCTCAGGAATACAATGCAAATTCAATCCAAAGTTTTGACTTTACAGGACTTAAAGCCGTACATGTGTTTTTGGTTCATACCAAAGATAAAAGAGAATTGACAATTCGTAAAACAGAACATTGGTAAGCTTTTTAATAAAAGCGAAAAAATAAAATTGCTTTAATAAGCACTAAACAATTAATAAAAACTAAAAACTATTCAATTATGCAAGGTTATATCATTTTATATTCAAGACAAGGTAATTTTTTAATTTTTGAGAAAAGAGAAGAAGCTTTCTTTTTTCATGGTTCTAACGGAAGCCCATCTGCAATTTTCCCACCAGATGGAATCCCTATTACGAATGGTCCGGGTAAGTTTGCTTTCCCAGGAGGTGCAATCAACTCTGGTGAAGAGCCATTCAAAGGATGTTTGAGAGAATTTAGGGAAGAGTGTGGTAATGCAATTAGTTTTGGTTATCTACCCGCCAACCAACCTCAGAGTTTATTGAATTTAAACAATTTAATAATTGATACCTCGAGATATGATATTTTATACAATCAACTCAATACTGTAGGGAGCAATTATACCACTTTGTACCTGGAGTTTTCTAATGATGATCTAAGACAAATTCAGAATATTATTGTGACAACCAATTTTGAAGAGGCAAATCAGGCACGCAGAGATATTCATTATAACGAAATAAAAAACTATGATTCTATTTTTCAATATTATCCTTTTTGTCCATTAGATGATGAATTAGGGCAAGTAGAACTTTGGAACCTGATAAGAGAAGTTAACGAAATTAGAGCATTAGGAAGAGACAGAGAAACAGATTGGTATTATAACATGATCGTGTTTTTAGCCAATCAAATACTTCAACTCAACATTCATTATTAATTCTAAATATAGTTTGTAAGTCCTTTTAAAATAATATAAACAGAAAAGGAATCTAAATTATTTACGAAAATATGAATAAAACAAAATAACCGGGAAGCCAAAAACGGAACAGAGTAGGCAAAAAATAAAATTAATAATATGGCAATTTTATCAATTACTCAAAAAGTTACGTTACAAAATTTAGGTCCACTAACCCGAAACGGATACCCAACAGGTCCCGGTTATGTGAGTGGTAATGATGATGGTTTGTATAATGCAGCTTGCTGGAGTTGGGCGCTTACAGGTGGATATTTATCAGTTAGCAATCACAATTCAGCACCTTATATCTACGAAAACCTTTTTAAATGGAGAAATGGAATAGATCAGCCCCCCACTAGCTTAAACACTGATATTGGTAGTTTGGCAAATCAGTTATCAATTAGTAGTCCAATTATAATTCCGATACTTTTAATGGCATTAGAAGATAATTTACCCGATGCAATCAAAGGAAATAAGAGCAGTCAAAATGCAGTTCGTATAACGCTTTTAAGAATTAGTGCCATTGCTAATGGCTTTACCATAGGCAATCTTAGTGTAACTAATCTTGTTGTAAATCATAATGATGTATTAGATCCTATTTTGGGTGATTATGCGCTACACATGCGTGGTACTAGCTGGTATGGTTGGGATCATTGGGGCATTAGTATATTGTTGCCTAACGGAACTCGTAGCTTTGTGCAAAAAGTAAACGGAAGCAATCCTGAAAAACCCAAATACAAAGATGGTCATGTTTATAGAAATGGCATTGCGTTGTGGGATGAGGGAATGCCACTTACCTCTATCGCTATTACCGAGTTATTACAGGAGCAGGTTAATATTATTGTGGCAAACTAAATATAAAAATTTTATTCTAATTCAATAAATAATCTATAAAATGCAGATAATAGAAAAAAAATGGGAGGATAAAATCTTTCCGGATATAAAAGATGGCCTTGTTATCGTTTTTAAAATACCTGTTTCTACAGACAAGAAAGACTCAGGGGAAATATTTGCAGAAATGTTTTGGAAAAATGCACCAGGTGATAGCTATTCAATACCGCCTTTGGTTTTTTCTTCTAAAAGCAATATATATTATACTTTTAAAAATGGCATTACTATTATTGGCATGTTGCAGTGGGAAAAAATCAATAATCCCAATATTATTGATACAGACGGAATATGGAGTAATTTTAAATATTATAAAAAAGATCTTCAAACCTATATCTGGCATACCGAAGGGTTTCTGATTAGTTTTAATCCAAGAAAAAAACCAGATGATATAGTACCACCCCCTATCCCAATTGATATTATTGAAGAGGATGAACCTATCGATCCCAATATTATTTTAAAACCCTCAAACGGAGCAAATTTATACAGTGATTTGTTTCCTTATATCTATATTTCAGGCTGGCCAAAAATATCCGAAACAGATAAAAAATATAACTTTTTTGGTTATGTGAGTACAAATAGCAGCCCACCAACAAATACTTTTTATGATGAGTTAAAAACTTTAAAGTCAGCAGAAAACAGAACAGGAATGCAAAATGAAGCCATTGCTTTTCTGGAAGGTAAAACGCCATACCAGAACCAGTTTGTGGCTGAAGTAAAAAAACTATCCGGATATATTGGATCATTTACAGCATTATACAATCATCTCGAAACAACAAAATCAAGTGAGAATATCGTTTTTGTGGTTTGCAGTTTCTTAAAAACCGATGTTGTTTCAGTATTAAATTATCTCAATTCAACGGCTTATAAGGAATCCAAAGAAAAACTTTGGGATTCGTATTTTGCACTATTGATCGAAATGGGTTATAAAAGCAGGGATTTAGAAGCCATCATAAAAAATCTTACTATTTGTAATTATTTAGAAACTGTTTTTAGTTCTCTAAATTCTAGAAAAACTGCAACAATTTTACAAAGCGAGACTTTGTCTAATCTGTTCCATGCAACCATACTTTTAGACAAAGCTATTTTTCCGTTGCCCCCATATAGTACATCACCGCCACAATCACCTACTCTTCCTATTTTACCGTATGCAATTGGCAATTTGCAATTGGTAAAATACAAATTACAGCGTTATGAAATGGGAGAACTCGCTCATGTAACAAGTGTAATGCCCGGTGAAAAAAGAAAAGTCGTTAACCGAAAACTAGATCGTGTAACTGATAAAGAAGAAATTACAACTTATAACGAAAGTACTTCTGAAAATAAAACGACCGAAAAGAGTAACGATTTTAGCAAAGAATTATGGAAAGCAATTGCTGAAACCACTCAAACCAGTAATTATCCAGACCCCGGTTTGGTATCTACTTACGGCCCTCCGACAAACATTACCATAATGGGTTCTTATACGAAAGCCCAAACAACTCAAACGCCGGAGAAAAAGCAAATTACCCTATATGCAAAAAAAGTACTTAATCTAACTACACAACGAATTTCTGAAAAGATAAACAAAGTACGTTCGCATACGCAACTGAAAGAATTAGAAGATACTGCCACAAGTATTTTTGATAACTCAAACGGAAAAGATCCTGCTTACGGCATGTACAGTTGGTTAAATAAAGTCTATAAAGCTAAGGTTGTAAATTATGGCAATAGAATGCTTTTTACTTTTTTGATTCCTAATCCTGCAGCTAATTATATTTCGCAGGTTAAAATTATTGCAGGTAATAATCTAACAGAACCACTTTCGCCAGCAGAATTATATATAAAAACCTATCAGGATATTACACCGGATAATTATTTGGCTTTGTGCCAATATTATCAACTAAAAACATTTCCGCTTGCCCCAAATACACAGCTTGTTATTTCGGATATTATGCAACTTGGCGAAAGCAAATTAATAGGTATTCCAAAAGGATACGAAGCCTCACAAGCTACCATTAGTTATGCTTTTGGTGAAGGAAACGCCACCGCAGTAGTCAATGGATTTATTGGCAAAAGCAGTTTTACTTTTGACCAGTCTAAAGGAAATACCGGTAAACAAAGTTTTGACCTGAATAAGGAACAGAATACTATTGCCGTGGGAATTGTTTCCAGTAATGTTATTACGATGTCGCCTCCTTCATCTGCAATAGATTTTCAATTATCTGTTGAAATCATTAGTTTGCTAAATGCTGAAACCTTGCTGAGTTGGCAAATTTCAATTTACCAGCTGATAAGTACGGCTTATGCTGAACAATATGAAATTTACAATCAAAAAAGCAATGTTTCAAACGGTAAAGAAGAAAGAGTGAACCCATTGAAAGATTATTTAATTGTAAAACAAGAACTTGAAAAAGGAGTACGTCAACAATTGCAAAATCATATTATGAGCACTGTAGGATTACCTCCTAATTATAATGATGAAATTTCTTCTCCCGGAATAAATTTCAACTATCCTGAAAATGCACAGTATATAAACTCCTCTTTAGAATGGAACGAAATGACATATACTTTTTTAGATGAATATAATAGTCAAAATGAATTGTTTACAGTTTCATCACTTTCACCTGATTATTTTTCGGGTTTTCTAAAAGCCGCTTACGCCAGAGTAACTATTCCTGTTACACCTCAATATAATTATGGATTTCTATATTTTTTAAGTACCGGATTTATTTGGCCATCAGCAGATCATTTTGCGCCTTGTTTTGATGATTCTCAGATAGAGAACAATACAAGTACAGATCAGGCAACTATTGTTCAGGAACTCAAAAATGTTTTTAAAGAGCCCAATCTTATAGAAAAAACGATAGATTCATGGGAAGTAGTAATTCCTACTTCCATGCAAATGTTACAAAAAAATAATTCACTAAAAATTCAAAACCATGAGTAACCCTAATTTTAATTCTAACTTTAATCTACTTCCTATTAGTACTCCTGTAGGATCTATTATTGCTTTTGCAGGCAAAATAGGAAAACCTTCTGATTCAGGGCAAATTGAGCCATTTACTACGCAATCTATTGAGGCTTTTGGGTGGATGGTATGTGATGGATCAGCACTTAGTGCCTATCAATACCCGGAATTATATTCGGTTTTGGGAGATCTGTACGGATCTTCAGGATCAGAAAGCAATCTTACCTTTAATTTGCCTGATTTAAGAGGGCAATTTCTTAGAGGCATTGGCGTAGATAGTGCGAGTACCGAAAATAGAACAGCAGCACCAAATGGTGACGTAAATGGTGTAGGTTCTACACAAACAGACGCTTTACAAACGCATGTACATACTTATAGTGAGCCTACAGGCGCTAGTCCGGGAAATTCCGGGCCTGCTTTTGCAGCAATAAACCCCAATGCATTAACCGGCGCGCCTACAAACGAACCTGGGCAAGCAACTGTAAAAGTGAGTCAGTTAGAAACCCGCCCGACGAATGTATTTATAAATTATTTGATAAAATACACCTATAATTTGTCAAGAGGTTTTACCGGTCCGGACACAAATACAGAATCTTAATTAACAAACAAACTCCCAGATGAAGCCTATAAGAAACGTATACATGTGTTTGGTGCATGAAAACCAGGATTGCATTATCGATTTGGTACGTAACCTGCACCATTTAGACCCGGATTCAAGAATCATGCTTTATAATGGTGGAACCAATACGACGTTATTTGATAATTTTCCTTTTGGTCAATATAATGTGATCATTCATCCAACGCCTAAACCTTTAAAATGGGGCTGGCTTCATGATTTTGCTATTGATTGCATGGAATACGCTATTCGTCATCTGGATTTTGATTTGATAACCGTTGTTGATTCGGATCAATTGTTATGTGGCAAAAATTATTCGGCTTATGTAGCAGATACTTTTCATAATAATCCCAAATTAGGAATGTTAGGGCAAGTTGCAACACGCATTGAAGCCGATACTAAAATAGATCCTGCTATTACGGCTTATGCCGAAAAAGATTTATGGAAACCTTTGTTAGAAAAACTCCCTAATGGTAAAGAAGCTTTTTTATATTGGACATTTTGGCCATCGACAGCTTTTACTTATGCTGCAGCCGGCGATTTAGTTAACCTTTTTAGAACCGATTTAGAGCTACATTCAATTTTAGAAAAAACCAAAATATGGGCAAGTGAAGAAATTCTGTTGCCCACTTTAACCATTGCATTGGGGTATACAATAATCGAAAATCCTTGTGTTTATGATTTTGTAAAATATCGAACTTCTTACGCAACTAATGAAATACAGAAAGCCATCCAAAAAGAAAATGTTTTTTGGATTCATCCAGTCGAGAGGAAAATCAATGATAAAAATCGAATTTATGTTCGAAATGCCTTTAATGATTACATTATGAATTCCTTTTCCAGCTCTTCTATTCAGTTAGAACCATTATTTAATAGTATTAAGGAAAAAGTCAATTCTATTGAAGGATGGCTGTA
This sequence comes from Flavobacterium sp. Leaf82, assembly GCF_001422725.1. Taxonomy (GTDB): domain Bacteria; phylum Bacteroidota; class Bacteroidia; order Flavobacteriales; family Flavobacteriaceae; genus Flavobacterium. The sequence continues at coordinate 46,912 of NZ_LMMA01000011.1, forward strand.
TGAAGATGAAATAGAGTTGTTAGCAACTATTTGTTATACGAAAGCGCAAACAAAAAAAGTTCCTGTACTCGTTGAAATAGGAAGTTATTGCGGTAAGGCTACTGCGGTAATGGCTTTGACTGTAAAAGAAATTAACAACGAAGCAAAAATATTTGCCATAGATGATTTTAGCGGTCGATTAGGCGCCGAAGATACCCGAATCGATTTGTATGCTCCTAGTTTTGAAAAATTCCAGCATACATTGCGGCAATCAGAAATAATCAATGAGATCACCATTATAAAAAACACATCTTCTTTAGTCGATTTTAAAGAAGAAATTGATGTGCTTTTAGTAGATGGTTTACATGATTATGCTAATGTGGCGAGAGATTTTTATAATTATGAAAAGCATTTAAAACCAGATAGTATTTTGTTATTTCATGATTACGACACAGGATTTCCAGGGGTAACTCATTTTGTTAACGAATTAATTTTTAATGGAAATTATCAAACTTTGGGCAAAATAAATAGCTTAGTTGCACTAAAGATGATTGGAACAAAATCTACAGAAACATTAAAATCAAGTATTAAAATTACTAATAAAGAAGTAATTATAAATAAAAAAGAAAGAATGGTTTCCTGCATCATGCCAACTTATAATCGACCTGAGTTCATAGTAGACGCTATTAATCAGTTTTTGAATCAGGATTACGAAGAAAAAGAGTTAATCATTATAGATGACAGCGATATTTCAATTGCTAATTTAGTTCCGGAGTCGAAACTTATTAAGTATGTCTATTTAAATGAAAAACTAAATTTGGGAAGCAAACGTAACATGGCTTGCCAAATAGCAAAAGGTGAAATTATTATTCATCTCGATGATGACGATTATTATGCTACTGATTGGCTACAAAAGCAAGTATCATTTTTGACAGAAAAAAAATTAGATATTACCGGACTTGCCACTCCTGTTTTTTATAAAAAAGATGAGGATAGTTTTTGGCAATATGTATATCCTGAAAAACATAAACCATGGGTATATGGAGCAACTTTATGTTATACTAAAGAATTTTGGCAGGCAAATCCATTTCCGGCAAGCAATAGTGGAGAAGACAATGTTTTTGTATGGAATGAAAATGCAAAAAGAATACTTCCAAATGATGCAGTTACATCCTATTTAGGGCAAATTCATGATAAAAATACAAGCCCAAAACAAATAAGAGATCTGCGTTGGAATAAATTAGAAAATAATGGATTAGTCAGGGCTATTTTAGATTCTATTGAAGATTATAAAATAAATAATCTATAAAATATCCCTGACTAATCTATTTAAATTACATTTTTTATAGAAATAACACTCATCGGTTCTATTACGATATTCTTTAATTACAATCTTTTTATTTCCTGGTCATTACCAAATTTTCTTTCTTTAGATCCCATTTTATTATTTCCAAAACTGTAAGATAATGAAAATTTAAAATATCTTGTATATCCGTAGTAATTTTGTTCTTGCCTGATATTGTTTATATTGGCTACTCTGTAACTTGTAGAATTATTAAAAACATCATAAAAACCAGCTGTAAAATTCAGGTTGTTTTCAAGTACAGAATATTTCATGATTAAATCAAGACTGCTTGATCCTGAAACTTTATACAAGCTTTCTGCAAATGGAGAGTTATACCAAAAACCTACCTGACCTTTTAAACTTTTAGATTTGTTTAATATAAAAGTATTATCGGTTCTTACGTTAAAACTAAACTGATCGACATTATTAATCGTAGTAATATTTTTTTTGGCTTCTGATGAAACATAATAGTAATCAACATTATTTGATGTTTCCCACCACGGAAATATTTTTGTCGTATAAGATTGGCTAACCCCGTAAGTAGATTGATTAAAAAAGTTATCCATCTTTAAAACCGTTTCATTTGTTTCTTCATTTCCATTCAGCATAAAGTCAAATCCGTTTGACTGGTAAGAATAAAAAACATTGGTTACAAAATCGTTTTTATACGTATGCGAAAACTCAAAATTATGATTTATAGAAGGTGAAAGGAATGGATTTCCTATTGAATACATAAACGAATTGGTATAAAAACGAAATGGAGTCAGGACAAGAAATCCCGGTCTTTTGATTCTTTTTCCATAATTAAAAGAAAACGTATTGTTCTCATTTTTTTCGTAAGATAAATAAAACGATGGGAAAAAATTTAAATAATCACTGTTGATTTCTGTAAACGGATTTACTGATTGCGTATCAATATGTGTGTTTTCTAAACGCAGTCCTAGTTGCAATTCAATCTTTTTACCAATTTTTTTCAAACCTTCAACATACAGTGCTTCGATGTTTTCCTTGTAATTAAATTGATTTGTATTTTCAGGAACAATTACGGGAGTACCACTCATATTGTCAAAAAACTGGGTTGAACTATTGTTTTTAGTAATTCCAATTTTTCCTCCATACGTTAATTCAATTAATTTTGTGGGATGAAATATATCAACTTTTGCACTATAATTTTCAACATCCAAAATCGTCTTATTCGTTGCCAGTAAATCTTTGTTTATAAAATTCATATCGGCATCGAGTCGGTCTGTATCAAAATCATGTCTTTGATCTGAGCCATAGTAAAAATAATCCAAATCAACGTCGATTTTTCGTCCTAAAGTATCTAAAACGCTAGTAAAATGCGTGTTAAATGTATTTGTAGGAGCCTCAAAATGAGAGTTTGAATTGTTTTTCAGGATATAATTCTGGCTGTTTTCAATTATATAAGAGTTGCCATTAATATTCTTTTTTGCATCAGTTGTATTATTATAATATTGCACACCAATAGTTGTGTTTTTGGTAATTGAATAATCAAATTCAAATCTTCCTGTGTACAAATTTCTATGACGTTTTGTTTGTTGATAGGTTCTCCACTCTCCTTCTTCGAAACCGGAAAAGATATCTTCTTTAAAAATCATGTTCTCCTCATTATAATCAAGATTCAGCAAAAATCTTATTTTATCCTTTTTATACGTAAAATTATTTCGAAGGTTACCACTTGCCAATTGCCTTTGGGCATAAGAACCTACTATTGTATTTTTCCATGCATCCTGAGCTTGTTTTTTGGTAACAAAATTAATAATCCCCGAATTTCCCGATGCATCATATCGTGCTGAAGGATTTGTGATCACCTCAATTTTTTTTATTTCCTCTCCGGAAAGCGTTTTAATATACGATGCAAGTTCTTCTCCGGTTAACTTAATAACTCTTTCATTAACCATTACTAATACTTCGCTTTTTCCTACCAGACTAATAATTCCGTTCTGAATTTTAACTCCCGGTACCAAACGAAGCGTTTCAAGTCCGTCACTGCCTGTAGCGGCAATACTGTTTTCTACATTAAAAATTAGTCTGTCTACTTTTCTTTCAATTAATTTTTTTTCTGATTTCACTGTTACATTATCAAGCTCTATCTTCTCTTCACTAAGTACAATTGTGCCTAAATCTGTATCACCTTGCAGGACAATTTCTTTTTTCCACTCTTCAAAACCTGCAAAAGTAACTGTTATAATACCTTGTGTAATGGAAGTTTTAATTAAAAAACCCCCATCACTATTGCTTACTGTACTAGTTATTAATTTGTTATCCGTGCTTGTAAAAACAACATTGGCAAAAGGAATTACCTGATTGCTATCTGATACTTTTCCTTTTATGGTATATTGGGAAAAACTCAGAAAAGGCAGGAAAAACAAAATAAAAAAAGACTTTTTAATCTTCGATGTTTCTATAAATTTATCTTTCATAGTAGTAAGCCTAAAGTGCTTTTTTATAAAAATATTTGGCAATGGAAATATCAAAAATTGCCATACCCATAGGATTAAACATAATTACTTCATCTGGTTTAAATTTAGACAGCGCATTTTGCGTAAAAACATCAATTAAATTCAGTGTATTCTCTTTGTTTAAATTGTATTTTTTATGCATTATTTCGATATCAGTGTTCTCACGACAGATTTCTTCCCAATTATCGACAACCATATAATTGATATGACTGATTACTTCGGGTTGGTAATCTCTAAGCGAAATATTTAAATGAAGACTGCCTTTTTTAGGTACTAAATCAATATATCTGTCACTTGATACTGTTGCTGTTATAAAAATATCAGCCGTTTTGAAGGTATCTTGCCAGGAATTTGAGATGACAACTTTTGAAGCAATCGAAGCAGGAATTTTTTCCTCATCGACTTTATTGATATCATACAAAAACACGGTTTCAATCTGATCTGAAAATAATGCTTCAATCATTTCTAAGTGACGTTGTCCTATCGGGCCAAAACCAACAATTCCAACTTTAAGCTTCTCTTCTTTGCTTACTTCCAAAAACTTTCTAATCATGGTACCGCTCACGGCTGCCGTTCTTACTTCGCTAATTAAAGTAGAATTAATGATACAAACCGGTTCTCCGGTATTAGAATTATTTAAAATAGTTACTGAATTTGCTCTTGCAATTCCCTTATTAATGTTTTTTGGAAAACTCGCAATCCATTTTATCCCCGCCATATCGATGTCACCGCCAACAAAAGCAGGCATAGCGATAATTCTGTTAGCCGGATCACCAAATCGTAAATAAGGTTTTATAGGTTGCGAAAAATCATTGTTTGATAAAATATGAACTGTTTCCTCTATTGTATCAAGAAGTTCATTCCAATGTCTTGGAATTCTTAAAACGTCTGCTTTGTCTAAAAAAATCATAATTATTTTTTATTGGTTTATTATTGGTTTTCTATTACTGTTTACTATTATAAAATTCTTTTTGAATTTTATGTTATTATCGTAAAGTTTACTTTCGTTACCCTTTACTTTTTTGCTGCCGTAATCCTAATCACAACAGTTTCTTCAATTACATGTACTTCAAGAGGCAGCAATAATATCTGGCAACACCAAATCTTTCCATTCCGTAAGACTGGGAATAAAATCTGAACTGCTTTTAATGGATTGATACACTTCTCCATCAGCATTTGTCTTAATTGAAACTCTTAAAATCTCATCGTTCATAATTCCGTTTTTAAAAATATTTTTAGATTCCTGATCCCTTGATAATCTTATTTCTGCCAGAACATTGATTAAGACCTGAAACGAATTAAAGATATTATCTTTTACCCATTCCGCTATAGAATCAAACATCGCGATTGCAGAAATAATGACAATATAGTTTTGACTTACTAAGTGATCTGCAAGTCTGAAATAAATTTTTGCAAGATCAATTCTTTCATTTTTTTGTATTCACCTATAGTACCCAAAATCACTCTCAAATCATCTCCGTCTAAAAAAATAACTTTATGCCCATCTCTGTCTAAAGATTTCTTTATTTCGTTGGCAATCGTTGTCTTTCCTGCCGAAGAGTAACCTGTTAACCAGATTAGTCCCTTATTTTCTTTTTTCATTTGAAAAAACCATTTACGAGTTTATTTATTTTAGATAGTGAGGCCTTGAGCGGCGTTGGTTTTAGCTCCTCGTTGTAATTTGCATTTGAAAGATATAATTCTTCAAGCTGTTGGTTAAAATTTGTATGTTTTGCTTTTATCTTCTCGAATTTCTCATTAGCATATTGATACAGCTTTAAATCAAATTCATTGTATTTTGTAATTAGTTCTATTACTTCGTCCGTTTTTTGTGCCTCAGAAAGATTCACTTTAGAAGTGTTTACTTTCTCTTTAAACTTGTCGATCTTTAATCCATAAGTCAGATTTAATAAACAAACACTTTCGTAGAATTTCTCTGTTATTCCGAATGTAGGGAAATATTTATCGAAGTTGTAAATTGCCCTGTCATACATTTCGTTAGTACATTTTCCAAACGGAACATTTTCTATTCCTGATAACATCCTAACCATTCCATTATCAAATTCTGTTGAAATTTTACTTTCTACAAAATCCGTTAACGACCATTGATTTGATATCGTCATTTTGTGCAAATAATGTTCTGGCTCTCCTAATGCCAGTCCATATACAGATATGATCCTTTTAACAGGATTTCGTATCATCGTAAAATAGGTAAACTGGTCATAGTATCGATGTAATCCAAAACTCGCATGCCCCCCCAGGTATAAGATCTTTTCCTTTTCTAACTGAGGAAGACTGATAAATTTTTCTACTGAATCTTTTGAAACTCCTTCCGGATTATCAACATACATCAGGAACATTTCTTTATCCTTAAAAAGCTTGAAAAATATTTTACTCATTGCTAAACCTCCGGTTCTGGGAACATGAAGGAATATAAGAGGCAATTGTTTTTTGTCAAATGGCATAACTTAATTTTTAGATTTATTTTATTTAAGGATTTCTAATTCTTTAGTGGTTTTCTCTACTATGTTGTTAAAAATAAATGCCAGTTCTATGGCGGCATCACGCAGTAAATAGTGTCCAACATTTGGTATAACATGTATCTCAACTTCGTTTGAGTAATTGTACCATTTTTTATATTCTTTACTATATCCTTTGGTTAATGGATCTTTATCACCAGTAATGAAATAGATTGGAAAATCAAATTTCTTAAAGTTTGATTCTTTTATTAAATTACAGTAATGATAAAAACCTAAGGTTGCAATAGTACTGTCAAATCTTATATTGTTGATAAAAAACTCTTTATCAGGAGATACTTCCGGATATTTTCCTCCAATTTTACCAAGAAACTCAATGATGTCTGCATCAGTTCTTTTATCGGGCTGGTTTGAAACCATTGTAGGTGCAAGCATACCTCCAATACTTAGTGCACGTATATCAAAATTATTTTGTCTTAATAAATCTGCAATTCCTACTGCCAACGGACTACCGTTACATTGTCCGAAAACAATAACCGGAACTTTAATAAGACTTTCTATCTCTGAAACAATTTCTTTAATAAGACGAATCCTGTTTTGTTCAAACATCTCTTCGTTATTTAATCTTGTTCTTGGAAGTTTAACCGCGTAAAAATCAACCTCTTTATTTAAATCCTGCAATGCAAAAGCCGTATCTCTATAGCTAAATGGCTCTCCCGCAGAATTAGGTACTGAAACAAAAGCAATTTTAGCATCTGAAGCACTCGAAATTTTTTCAAGCAATACACTTCTTAATTCCATATTACTGATCTTATCCATAAAAGCCGCCAGTGTTTTTATAGTTGGATTGTTATATAAATCATTTACGGTAAATGCATTTTTTACCTTAGACACTAATCGTATCGCTTTAAAAGAATCTCCACCCAGTTCAAAAAAATCTTCATCTAAACGAATATTTTTCTCCTCCAGAATATCTTGCCAGATACCAAGCAGTTTTTCTTCGGTAGCAGTCATAATAAGCTCTTCTTCTAAATTTTCTCTCTCTACTGTAAGATTTAATGCTTTCAATGCTTCCCTGTCTGTTTTGCCGTTTGGGGTTAATGGAAATTTATCTACATGTATAAAAAAAGACGGAATCATATAAGCCGGCAGATTTTGCTTCAAATGATTTCTCATTGCGGCAATATCCTCAGGCTGATTCGCTGAATAATAAGCAACCAGAACTACATTTTGGTTATCATTGCTTTTTTCAATAACAGCAACCTGCTTAATTTCCGTCATTAGATTTAGATTTACTTCAATTTCTTCAAGTTCAATCCTGTGTCCTTTTATTTTAACCTGATAATCCTTGCGTCCAAAAAATTCAATATTACCATCTTCAGACCATCTTCCAATGTCTCCTGTCTTGTACATTCGTTCTCCTTTTCTAAACGGGTTTTCGACAAATACTTTAGCTGTTAATTCTTTTTCATTAAAATATCCTCTGCAAACACCAATTCCTGACACACATATTTCTCCCTTAACTCCAACAGGGCAGATATTGAAGTATTCATCTACTATGTAAATAGAAAAATTCTGAACTGGTTTTCCAATAGGGACAGCACCTGTTTTTGACAGTTCATGCGTGATGTAATGTGTGATATCATCAGAAGCTTCTGTAGGTCCATAAGCATTCATGACCGGAATATCAGGGAAATTGTTAAACCATTTCTCAAGTAAATTAAACTTTAATGTTTCTCCGGTCAATATTATAAATTTTAATTGAGAAAAATCTGGCTTATTTACTTCTTTTGATTCAATAAGGTCAAAAATCATTGACAAATACGATGGAACAACTTCTAAAATAGTCGTTTTGTCTGCTTGTATCCTTTTTAAAAAGTCAGAAGGGTTTACTATTAATTCCTTACTGTAAATAATGGTCGTACCTCCGGTAACCAGAGCCGTTAGAGCCTGCCAGACAGAGATATCAAAAGATTGTGATGCATTTTGTGCAATACGGCTTTGCTCACTAATGTTTAAATCATTTATTTTAGCATGAATATGATTTATCATACCAAGATGTTCAATCATAGCCCCTTTTGGTTTTCCTGTAGTTCCTGAAGTATAAATAACATAGGCTAAATTATCCGGACCTATTGAAACTGGCAGATTATCTGCTGGAGATTCTTGCCATTTTTCTTCAAAAACGACAGAATCAATTACAATTTTACATGATTTTTTTATAAAGTCTATACGATCCTGAGGATATTCAGGATCAATAGGAACATAAGCTGCAGCTAGTTTAAAAATCGCTAAAATTGAAATTATCATTTTTTCAGATCTCTCTTGCTGCACTCCAATTAGATCTTCTGTTTTTATATCATGATTTGCAGACAGATAATTTGCAAGCTGATTTGCCTTCTTATTTAGTTCAGAATAAGAAATGCTTTTATCTTCAAAGATTACAGCAATTGCATTTGGCGTTTTTTCAACTTTCGATTCAAACAAATGCAAGAATGTTTTCTCCTTATCAAAATCTTTGTGTGTATCATTAAAGATATCCAAAACATTCTTTTCATCTTCTGATACCCATTCAATTTCATGTACTTTGGCATCCGGATTATCCAGAATTTCTTCTGCTAATTTTAAAAATCTACTTTTAAGAAGCTCTACTTGACTGTCGCTGTAAGTCGCAGGATTATAGCTCATTCTAACATCAATCAACTGATTAGAGCAAATATCTAATGACAAATCATAACTAGTGTACTCAAAAACTTCTGAATGGTTTACTTTAAAATCATGTTGTGTTTCTGTTGATTGTGCCGTCATTTGTTCAACAGGATAATTTTCAAAAACCAGTAAGTGATCAAATAATCCTCTTTTTAAATTGGTTTTTGATTGAATTTCACTCAGACTGTTATAATGATGGTCGAGTGAGTTTATTGAAATATCATGTAATTTTAATGCAATATTTTTAGCAGTCTCCTCCGCTTCAAATTGTACACGAACCGGAATCGAATTTATAAACAAACCGATCATGTTTTCTATACCATCCAGATTTGCCGGTCTTCCGGATACGATAATGCCAAATAAAACGTCTGTAGCGTTGTTCCATTTTGCTAATAAAATGCTCCACACGGTCTGAATAAATATGTTCTCCGTTATCTCCAGTTCTTTACACGATTCTCTAAGTCTGTCTGTAAATTCGAGATCAAATTGTACATATTTTGGTTCAGAATTTATAAGAGCGTTAGTCTGATTTTTAGGAATTCCTGTCAAGGCATTAAAACCTTTCAAATAATCTTCCCAATAGTTTAGTGATTTTTCTTTGTTAAGACTTTCAAGCCAAACAATATAATTAGAATATTGGGCTACCTCACCCAAGTCTATCTCAGTGCCGTTTAATAACGCATTGTATATCTTAAAAAAATCTTTTGTGATAAGACTATGGCACCATCCATCCATTAAAATGTGATGATAACTCCATATAAATTCAAAAATGCCTTCTTCTAGTTTGATGATTTTTAAGCGCATCAAAGGACCTTTTTCTAAATTAAAACCTTTATTTCTGTCTGCTATCTTAAAATCAGCCAGATCAAGAGCATTTTTTTCTGTAAAATCCAGGTATTCTACATCATATTCTCCAGTTTTTTTAACAATCTGAAGCAATTGATCTTCTATTTCTCTTGTAAAAACGGTTCGTAATATTTGATATCTGTCAATTATCATTTTAAAACTTTCTTCTAACTTTAGAAGATCAACAATCTCTACATTAATTCTATAGCTCATTTGCTGAAAATAAAGTGAATTATCATTTGAAGTTATCCAATGATAATATATACCGGATTGCAATGGAGTTAGTTTGTAAATATTTTCTATCATTATTCTGCTTTTTATTTTTATTTTATTTATGATTTATATAGAGTTTCAATCAGTTATTATTAAATAATGATTCTTGTAATTTTTTTAATTGCTCCATACTCAATTTATTATAGGTAAGATCTACCGGCGTTAATTCCTTTTCTTGATTAGACGAAAGATCTAAAACTAACTTTTCCAAGTGCTTTTTATAACTGGTAATCAATTTTTCGATTGTTTCTTCAAAAAACTGGTTTTTATCATACCCGATATCAATCGTTAGTTTTCCGTTTGCAATCAATCCGGATACATCAAGTAATGAATGTCTTATCATATTTGGAGACACAATTTGTCCTTTATATTGATTAGAATATTCAAAGTTATTTTCTCCTTTTTGATCATTAATTTCATTTCCAAAAGTGCCTAAATAGTTATAAGTTATTTGTGGAGAATCCATTTTTATACTTTTCAGGACGTACTTCAATATTCCAAATCCAACGCCTTTATTAGGTATTCTGTGCAAAGTTTCTTTTACTTCAATTAATTGGTTTATATTATTTTCAGGATGTTTTAGAGCAATATATGTGGGATATAACGTAGTAAACCATCCTACCGTTCTGGTAATATCAATGTTATTATGTACAGGCTCTCTTCCGTGTCCTTCAAGATTTAATGTGGTTTTTGTGATATTAAAAACATCATTTAAAGCAAAACTTAATGCCGTAATTAAAACATCATCTATAGACGTATTATATACCGTATTACATTTAGTTATAAGTAAATCAGTCATATCAGCGTTCAGCTGAACAGAGCAAACTTCAGTATCTTCAAACCTGCTTATTTTTGTTTCTTTATCTAAAGGCAGTTTTTGTGCAAAATCTCCTTTTGATTTAATATCCAGCCAATAATTTTCTTGTTTTTCAATGACTGAACTATTAGAAAACTGCAGCAGATCATCAACCCATTCTGCGTAAGAGTTTGTTTTTAGTGGTAATTTTAATTCGATATTGTTCAGATACTGATTATACAAAGTCGAAAAATCTTCTAAAATTATTCTCCACGATACACCGTCAACAACCAGGTGATGACATGCAAATAACAAATAATCTGATTCGTCTTTTCGAAGCAGGGCTACTTTAAATAATGGTCCTTTTTCTAAATTTATCGTTGATTGAAATTCATCACAATACGCATCATATTCTTCGTTATTAATAGTTTTGCTTTCAAAAAAGTAATGGCTCTCATCGCCTTTATTTTCTTGCAGCCAGTCTTCATCAATTTTTTTAAAAACTATTCTTAATGCATCATGGTGACGAACAATCATTTGAAGGGTTGCTCTTACAGCCTGTTCAGAAACCGGAGCATTACTTTTTAATATAATAGATTGATTAAAGTGACTGTATTCTGAAATATTATTTTCAAAAAACCAGGATTGTATCGGACTTAGGTTAATTTCCTGCTCAATTTGATCCTGATTTACAGAAACAGTATGTTTTACAACACATTTAGACAATGTATCTATTGTTGGATATTTCATGATATCCTGAATATTTATCGAATATCCTTCTTGTATTAATCTGGATGCTATTTGAATAGATTTAATCGAATCTCCTCCTAAATGAAAAAAATTATCTTTTATACCTATTTCCTGCTTTTCTAACACTTTTTCCCATATTAAAACCAGTTTTTCTTCTATTTCATTGGTTGGCGCAGTGTATTCTACACCAGTATTAGTCGTATTGGTACCTAAACTGTAGAGCGCTTTTTTGTCAATTTTTCCATTTATCGTCAAAGGCATGGTTTTCAGCTCAATAAATGAAGACGGGATCATGTATTCCGGGAGGATGTTTTTTAGTGCATTTCTAAAATATGCTACCGTGACGCTGCTTCGCGTGATTACATAAGCAAAGATGCTTTTTTGTTGCGATGCATCTTCTTTAACCAAAAGAGCTACTTCTTTGACTTTAGGAAGGTTTAAAATAACACTTTCGATTTCGCTCAATTCAATACGATATCCCCTGATTTTTACCTGTTCATCGATTCTTCCCTCATATTGCATCTCGCCATTGGCTAAAATACGAACAAAGTCCCCGGATTTGTACAGTCTTTCTCCTTTGACAAACGGGCTTTCAATAAATTTTTGTTTGGTCAGCTCTTCTTTGTTGAGATAACCTCTTCCTACTCCTAAACCGCCAACATAAAGCTCTCCAATGAGTCCTATGGGAACAAGCTGCTGGTTTTGGTCTAAAACATAGCCCGAAAGCGTAGGTATGGTTGTACCAATATTACTGATATTAAGCTCTATATCAATATCAAGAATCTCTTTGTAGGTTACAAATACAGTAGTCTCAGTAATACCGTACATGTTGATGAGTCTGGTTTGCGGATAACGTGATTTCCAGTCCTTTAATTTCATTGGTGTCAGTGCTTCTCCTCCAAAAATTACATAACGAAGCGATAAATCTTTATGAGAACTTTCGAATTTCTGACCAATTAAATTGTAAAATGCCGAAGGCGTCTGGTTTAGTATCGTTACTTTTTCTTCGATCAATAAATCCATAAACAGTTTCGGGTTTTTGGCGATTTCTGTTGGAATCACAATTAGTTTTCCTCCAAAGAAAAGGGCGCCGTACATTTCCCAAACCGAAAAATCAAAGCTGTAAGAATGGAACATTGTCCAGACATCACCACATGAAAAATCAAATAAATCCTCGTCGTTGAGAAGTAATCGTGTTACATTTTTATGTTCTATTATTACCCCTTTTGGATATCCTGTAGTTCCCGAAGTATAGATTACATAGGCAATATCATCAGGTGTATTGATTTTTTTGGTGTTTGCTTTTGAATAAATATCCTGAACCGAAGTGAATTTTTCAAATTCATTCTCATCAAGTACAACTTTTGATCCTGTATCTTTTATAATATAATTGACTCTCTCAGTAGGGAAATCAGCATTGATGGGTACATATCCTGCGCCCGATTTTAAGATTCCAAGAATGCTGATTACTATTCTTAAGCTTGGGCGCATATTAATGCATATCAAATCATCGGCAGCAGTTTGGTACTGCTCTCTCAAATAAGCTCCAAGCTGGTTGGAGGCTTCATTTAGTTCTTTATAGGTGAGCGTTTCATTGCCAAAAACAACAGCAATATTATCCGGATATTTAGATGCCTGCTCTTCAAAAATATCAATGATCGTAAGCTCTGACGGATAACTAACATTTGAATTATCAAAGATCGACATCAACTGCTCTTTTTCTGAAGGGCTCAGATAATCGATTTCGCTAACAGGGTTTTCCGGACTTTGAGAAACTACATTCATAATGCTTTCAAAATGGTCTAAAACTCTATGAATACTAACCTCATCAAAAATATCCGTATTGTATTCGACAGCAACATCTAAAGATGAATCTATTTCTTCAAAATTGAATGTCATGTCAAATTTACTCAACACTTTTTCTTCAATTTCAAAATTTCCCTGAGCATTATTCCCTGAATTTTCAACTGCTGAATTTTCTTTATCAGTGTTTTGCAAAACAAGCATAACATCAAACAATACAGATCTGCTGGTATCGTGTTTTAGGTTTAATTTTTTAACAAGCGAATCAAAAGGATAGGTTTGATTTTCAAAAGAGGCTAATGTACTTTGCTTAATCTGACCAAAAAGTTCCTGAAAACTCAGCGATTCCTCAAACACATTTCTTAAAGCAAGGGTATTGATATAACAGCCAATCTGATTTTCGAGATCTACAGAGTCTCTTCCGGCAACGGGCGTACCAACAATTATATCGGTTTGTTTAGTATATCGGTATAATAATGTATTTAAAACGGTTAATAAACCAATGAATACCGTGCCTTCTTGCTGTAAACAAAGAGAATTGAATTTTTTATAAATTTTCTCATCAAATGTTCTTCTGATTTTCTTACCATTATACGTTTTCAAAAATGGTCTGTTTCTGTCTGTTGGAAAATCCAAAACAGGAATTTCACCCTCAAAAACAGACAACCAGTATTTTTCCTGTTTATTCTGTTCGTCAGAGTTTAAATTATTTTGCTGCCATACGGCGTAATCTTTATATTGGATAGCCAGTTTTGGAAGTGCATAAGAACTTCCATCAATTTTGCTTTGGTAAATGGTCATAAACTCCCTTACTAATATTCCCATAGACCAGCCATCGCATATAATATGGTGAATAGAGATTATCAATAACCTTTTATTATCCTCTGTCCTAAAAATAGAAATCCTGATCAAATCATCCTTTTCAAAATCAAATGGTGCAACAAATGATGCTTTTACAATTTCCTGTATTGCTGCAGTTGATTTGTCTCTGTAATCTTTGTAAGTCAGGTTTGGACTAAAATCATAACTGCTTTTAATGGATTGATACACTTCTCCATCAGCATTTGTCTTAATTGAAGCTCTTAAAATCTCATGTCTTTCTATTAATTCCTGAAAGGTTTCCTGAAAAATATTTTCATCAAAATCTCCTTCAATTGTATTTAAGCCAGACATATTATATGCGATACTTCCTTCTTGGAATTGGCTTAAAACCCAAATTCTGTATTGAGAAGATGACAATGGATAATGTTTTTGCTCATTTGCAACCGGTATACCGTTTTTTGTGGTATCCTGATCAGACAAATAAAGTATCAATGCTTCTTTATTACTGCGAATCTCTTCAAAGATTGCCGGATTAACTTCTTTTTCTTCAGTACTGATTTTAAGCAATCCTGATTCAATAAAAAGGTGAATTTTATTATCTGCTAGTTTATTTATTAGATCAATCATAACTTTTTAATTAACTTCAATTATATTGTTTTTAAGTACTACTTTTTCTGAATCTTTAAGCCAGATATGTGCTTTTATAACCTTACCGATTTTCTCGATTGTGGGATGTATAAAAATATCCTGGATTTTTATTTTTATACCAAATTCCTGGGCTATATAACTTACCAACCGCGTTGCTTTTAAGCTATGTCCGCCCAGTTCAAAAAAGTTATCCTGAATACCTATCCTTTCTTTTCCTAACAATTCAGAATAAATAGAAGCTAATTTTTGCTCTATTTCATTTGTTGGTGCAACATATTCTATTGAAATATTGCCGACTGCAAATAATTTAGATAAAAAAGGTTTATCTATTTTACCGCTCGCATTTAGAGGAAATTCATCCAGAAAGATAAACTGGGACGGCACCATATATAATGGGAGAGTTTTATTTAAGAAGGCCCTGACATCAGTATCTATACTTTTTTTACTGCTTACGATATAAGCAATCAATTCGACCTCGTTAAATTCATCACGGCGATCCATCACAACTGTCTCAGAAATTGATTGATGCGTAAGTAAAACTTTTTCTATTTCGCCTAACTCAACTCTGTACCCTCTTAGTTTAATTTGCTCGTCACGACGTCCTAAAAAATCAATGTTACCGTTTAAAAGCCACTTTGCAATGTCTCCGGTTTTGTACATTTTTGAATAATAATCTTTCGTGCCGGTATCACTTTTCTTAACTCCACAGAAAAAATGAAGCTTAAATTCTTCAATACCGTTTTTACCATGAACCTTTGTATTTACTCTATAATGCTCTATTTCATATAAGTTATATTGCGTCATCAATTCGATGATATAATATTTATCATCATTTTCTGAAATTCCAGGGCAAATTTTGTTTTCTAATTTTATACCTGTATTTGTTTCGGCAAGTGGTAATAAAGTTCCTAAAATAAACCTGCCTCCTGCTTTTAGGCTAAGTGCCATATTTTCTAAAAGGTTTTTAGGATTTTCGACTTGATCCAGTGTCAGGATACTGTTTACAAAATCTGCTGACTCCATTTCTACAATGCCTGTACTAAAAAAAGTGTCTTTTGGCAAGTCTAAAACTTGTAAATTGCTTTTGATTCCTCTATCCTTAAGATTGTTTATTTGCATCGCATTAATAGCTAAGCCTGTAATATTTTCTACTCCTTTATCAAAAATACTTTTCACCAATTCTTCGCTTCCACAGCCAAAGTCTAAAGCTATATCCGTATTTAAAAGCTCTTTTTGAAGCAACACAGAAAATGTATCTAACGAAATATTATTTTTATCTACTGCAGCTTCTCCAGAAACACCATTAAAAATTTCACCTTTATCTTTAAAAAGATTTTCTAAATAAATCTTGTTTGGAACAAAGGATTCAAAAGTTCTCTTAGGGTCATTCATATATCCTCTGCTGATTCCGGGACCGCTTAAATATATTTCTCCAGGCACACCAATTGGCGAGCAATTTAAATTATCATCTAATATGTAGCTCTTCAAATTGTGTCTTGGTTTTCCAATTGGCACAATGTTTTTATCAATATTTCCATTCCAGGCGTGTGCAAAAACAGTGTATTCTGTTGGTCCGTAACCATTGATAAGAAAACAGTGTTTAATCCATTTATCATAAAGTTCTGCATGACATTTTTCACCACCTGTTACGATCTTGGCATATCTTTTTAATCCCGTTGGATCAAGCTGCTGTAATACTGACGGAACCGTTAAAACAACATCAATGTTCTTTTGGTTTATTATATGGACCAAATCCATCAAATCGTCTGTATTTATAATAACCGATTTGCAGCGATTACCCAATGCCATAACAAGTTCGCCTACACAAACATCAAAACTCAATGAAGTAATTTGAGCAACTGTTTTATATCCGTCAAGCTCAAAATAATCCTTTTGCCAAATCGCTAAATCCAATAAGGAACGATGTTCAATCATTACTCCTTTTGGTCTTCCTGTAGAGCCCGAAGTATAAATAATATAAGCCAGATTATCTGACGTAACATTGGTCTGTAAAGATGTGGTTTCGTATTTGCTTACATCATTAAAATCATATTGATACTTATTTTTCACCTCATCATTACCTGCAAATGTTTTGTCAATGGTTAGAAAAGCATCATATCTGAATTTTGTTAATTCATTTTCTATCGAGAATATTTTTTCGCTAAAAGAAACTGATTTAATATGTGTTTTTTCGAAAATCAAATCAGATAAAAATTTCCTGTCTACAAACAATTCATCAGACCATTCTAGTTTTGTTCTGTAATTTTCATTTGTATTATTTTTATCAAATTGCTGCATATCCAAAATCAGGTCCTGACGTTTGTCTTCGTCCATCAAATCTCCAAGAAAAATTAATGCCTGAGGTTTTACTTTCGAAATAACCTGTTTAAGTACATTTCTAAGATAATTATGACCGTTAAAACTCTGAATAACACTATTTATAATTACAAGATCAAAATCTGCATAATCCAGTTCATCAATTTCATTTGCTGCAAGACAAAATAAACTTATGTTTTGTATGCCTTCCTGATCAACCCTGTTTTGTGTTAACTTAAGAATACTTTCAGAAATATCGGTACCTACATAATGTTTCACTTTTTTAGCAATAGGAAACATACTCAATCCAGACGAACAGCCTATTTCAAGTACTCGCATATCTTTATGCAGTTTATCTTCCAGTTTTAGAAAAATATTCTGGCTATATTCATCCATTTCCTCTTTAGACAAATATTCGCCTGTATAACTGCTCATCCATCCACCGGCAGTAATTTCATCTGTAGCTGTTTCTCCTACATGTTCCCAAAGTTCTTTGTCTGAGTATTGGTTTTCAATACGTCCAAATTCTTCATAAATATTTTCAGAATCCCAACACACGATATCTTTTAGGTTTACAACTCTCCATTGCAGTTTATTAGCTAATTCGATCAGTTCTTTCTCGACAAAAAGTACTTCGGCGTTCGAATTCTCAAGCATATAAACTAATCTCTCTTCAGGAGTGTTTACATCCAAAGGCACATATGCGCCACCGGCTTTCATGATACCGAGTATATCAATTGCGATTTCCTTTTTTCTTGATTTTAATAATCCTACTCTTGTTTCCGGTTTTATGTTTAATTTATTTTTAAGGAAATGAGCAATCTGATTTGATTTCAGATCTACTTCCTTATACGACAATGACCCGAAATTATCTTCGATTGCAACATTATCGCCCATAATTGCTGCATTTTTTTCAAATAAACCGTGAAATGTTTCTACTTCAAAAGCAAATGATTTTGTTTCGCCATTTACAAATTTTGATAAAATTAAATCTTTATCAGACTTCGAAATCAAATCGATTTCAGATAAATGCAGATTCGGATTATCGACAACTTTTTTAAGAATATTTTGAAAATGTTCTGCAAAACGAGCTACAGATTCCGGTTTAAATATGCCGGTATAATATTCGATTTCAATTTCTATCTCTTTTTCAAATTCGTATACAAACCATGTTAGATCAAACTTACTTGTTGTATGCTTTTTTGATAATCTGGGCATAAGGGAACTGTCAATTTTCTGAATTTCCTCTTTCTCAATTTCAATCTTATTGTAATTTTGAACAACCATTGATACATCAAAAAGTGGATTTCTGGATGGTTCTCTTTCCACATTCAGCATATTAACCATATCCTCAAATTGAAGATCCTGATTTTCGTAAGCATTTATACACTTGGTAATTACCTCTTTATAAAAGTCAATAAACGTTTTATCTGCATTTGGAAAACTCCTGATCACAATTGTATTTACAAACATTCCAACAATTGACTCCAAATCTGCATGTCGGCGCCCATTAATACCACAGCCGATTAAAATATCTTCCTGATCAGAATACTTATGAAGCAGCACAAACAGCAAAGTCATTAATGTCATTTGAAGACTCGCTCCATTATTGTTACTGAATTCTCTTACTTTTAAGGTCGTATATTCATCAATAGTAAAAATATGATTTGCTCCTTCAAAACTAAAAACTGGCGGTCGTGAATAATCTGTTGGCAAATTTAATCGCGGTATAGAATTTGAAAATTCTGTTTTCCAATATTGCTTTTGTTTGTCTAGTTTACCAGTAGAAAAAAGATTATTCTGCCATTCAGAAAAATCACGATACTGCAGTTTTAATTCCGGTAAGTTATCGTTATTAAATAGTTTTATAAAGTCACTGTTTAATATTTCCTGAGAACTTCCGTCTGAAATAATATGATGCATATCGACAATCCATGCATATCCTCCAGTGTCTAATTTGAAAATAGCAGAACGCATTAAAGAATCTCCTGAAAGATCAAATGGCTGTATATAATCCTGAATTAACTGATCTAGATTTTCTTTTTCGGCAACATAATAATCTAGCTTAAAATCTACATTTAGATGTATTTTTTGCATAATTGTTCCGTTCACTTCTTCAAATGAAGTTCGCAGACTTTGATGTCTTTGTATCACTTTTCTAAGGATTGCCTCCATTTTTTCAACAGATGTTTTCTCATCTAAAAAACGTATTACAGATACGTTATAAGCCGTACTTGCGGTATCAAATTGCTGTAAAAAATAAAGTCTCTTTTGGCTTGATGACAATGGATAATAAAGCCTGTCTTCTAATTGCTCAATTTTAGAAAATGCATTCTTTTCTTTTGTTTTTATCAATTTGGCCTGATCTTCAAGAACTGCATTCGAAAAAATATCTTCAATACCAATAACTACATCAAACTCTTTATGTATTAAGGCTACAAGCTGAGTAGCATTAAGACTATGCCCACCTATAGCAAAGAAATTTTCTTTTATACTGATTTTTTCTTTTCCTAAGACTTTCTCCCAAAGTTGGGTTAATTTTATCTCTGTCTCTTCAGTTGGAGCAAAATATTCCTGTTTTTTTCTTTGGTCTTCTTCAAATTTCAATAACTCTTTTTTATCAATCTTTCCATTGTGGGTTAAAGGAAAATGGTCTACCTCTACATAGATTTCGGGAACCATATAGGCAGGAAGATTCTTTGAAAGATAATTTTTTAGTTCACTAACTTTTCCTTTTTCTTTATTGATTAAAAATACAATCAGATTATTTCCCAGACTGTTCTTTTTATTTAAGACCAAAGCTGGAAATTTTCCATATGATTTTATACTTTCTTCAATCTCTTCGAGCTCTATTCTATATCCTCTTATTTTTACCTGATCGTCATTTCTTCCCAGATATTCTATATTGCCGTTTTCATCCCATCTGCCATAATCTCCTGTTTTATACATGATGGTTCCAGGAATAAACGGATTTGAGACAAATCTTTCATTGCTCATTTTTTCGTTGTTATTATATCCTTTTCCAACGCTGTTACCGGCTATAAAAATCTCACCTGAAATTCCTATTGGATTTAAATGTCCGTTTTCGTTCAGGATATAAATTTGTGTATTCCAGATTGGCGATCCTATCAATACTTTTTCATTACTCAAAACTTCCATCACAATACATCCTACCGTTGTTTCTGTAGGTCCGTATTCGTTGTAGATTTTAATTTTGGGATTTATTGATTTTAAAATTGTAATGTGTTCTTCATTTACAGCTTCTCCTCCCAGAATGATTTTGCTGACATTTGAATTCGTTATTCCCAATTCTTTTAAAAGCGTAACATGCGCTGGCGTTATTTTTAAATAATTAACAACTGAATCTGAAGAAAATGCATTTTTAAGAATATCTGAAATAGTCTCTTTTTCGTTGTAAATTTTCAATCTCCCTCCATGCAGTAAGGTGCAAAAAATACTGGTAACGGTTAAATCGAAAGATAGCGATGTGAATAATGCAAAATTTGCTTCGTCATTTTGCGTACCGTAATAATGAGATGCCCAGTTTACATAGTTGTACAAATTGCCATGCGATATTTTACATCCTTTTGGATTTCCTGTTGATCCTGAGGTATAAATCAAGTAAGCAAGATCTTCGTTATCTACAGCAATATTTGGATTTTCAGTCGAATCTTCCAAATCATCGATCTGAATATCAATACTAAAAATAGGTTCTTTAAAATAAGAAAAATCAAAAAAGTAATCTGTCTGGGTGATTAATGCTTTTAGTTCAGCATTTTCAATCATATATTCTTTATATGCCTCCGGATAATTTGGATCTATAGGAACATAACTCGCTCCGGATTTTATTACAGCCAATATTGCTATAATAAGATTTTCAGATCTGTTTAAAACAATCCCAACTTTATCATTTTGAGATAAATTATAATTGCTAACAATATAATTAGCCAATTGATTTGACTTTTCATTTAGATAATCATACGTGATTGTTTTATTTTCAAACTCTAAAGCTATTCCATGTGGTGTTTTTTTAACCTGTTCTTCAAATTTTCTGATTACATTTTCTGTCAGATCATAAATTATTTGGGTAGTATTAAAATCATCCAGAAGCATTTGTTTTTCTTTTGATGACAGTAATGAAAACTGATTAATGGCAAGATCCGGCTGCGCTGTTAATTGTGATAATAAATATTCAAAATGAGTCTGTAACCTCTTTACCGTACTTTCTTTATACAAATCTGTATTGTAAGTTACAGACATATACAACCCATCCTGAGTTTCGTTGAAATCAAATATTAAATCGAACTGACTCGTACTTTGAACTGATTTATCATAATTTTGCATTGCTGCTCCAGATTCGCTAATTTCTTTGTCTGATTCTGATGGCAAATTTTGAAGAACAACCAAAATATCAAATAACGGATTATGGCTCAAATCACGCTCCAAATGCAATTCTTCAACTAATTTATCATAAGGATATGAATCATGATTAAAAGAATCGATTACAGTAGTTTTTACTTCCTGAACCACTTTTAAAAAACTTTCAGAAGGATTTAGTGTTGTACGTAAAGGAATATTTTTAATATAAAAACCAATTTGATTTTCTAAATCTATATTATCTCTTCCTGCTTTTGAAGTTCCAATTATTTGATCATCCGCGCCTGCATAATGGTATAAAAATGTATTTACAGATGATAAAAGCACTATAAAAAGTGTAGCATCTTCTTTTATTGCTATGTTTTGTAAACGTTTTAATAAAGAAGTATCAAACTTGGTTGTAATCTTTTTTCCGTTATAGGTTTTTATCGCCGGTCTTGGATAATCTCTCGCCACGTCGATCTTTGGTAATGTATCTGAAAATTTATTTAACCAAAAAGATCTGTTCTTTTTCATCTCATCAGATGCAAGCTGCTTTTGCTCCCACTCAGAATAGTCTTTATATTGAATACGCAACGGTTCTATAAGAGATTCTTTATTAGAAATAAGATTGTTATAAATCTGCAAAAGTTCATTTGTGAAAATGGTTAACGACCATCCATCACTAATAATATGATGCATTATTAGCGTAATAATTGTTTTTTGATCTGAGGTTTTAAATAAATGCACGCGAATAAGCGGTCCAGTTTTAAGATCAAAAGGTAAATTCAATTCATTTTGCACCAATCTCTCAACTTCATTATTTTCAAATTCAGCCGCATCAGTATAACCAATATCAAAACCTTCATTTTTAAAAGGCAAAATCCATTGTCTTATTTCACCAAAATCATTTTCGTTGAATGTGGTTCTTAAAATCTCATGTCTTTTTATAATTTGCAGAAAAGATTTTTGAAGCAGTTTTTTATCAATAGAACCGTCAAATTGTACTGAATCACTAATTGTATACGCATTATTAATATCAGAAAACTGACTTAAAATCCAAAGTCTTTTTTGCGATGATGACAAAACATACGATTCCTGTTCACTTACTTTTGGAATACTTACAGCAGTATTTTCTTCTCGTTTGTAGGTTTCAATAAATTCGATTAATTCTTGTTTATTGTTTTTAATCTCTTCAATTAATGCATCACTAAGAACGTCTTCCGGAGCCTCAATATCCAATCTTCCGTCTACAACGTTAATTTGGATTTTTAAATCATTGAGTTTTTTATATAAATCTAAATTCATAGTGATATTTTTTTTGTTTTTTTATTTAATTCTTTATCAAATTTTATGTTCGAAACGCTGACTAAATTTATTTTTTCAATTTCCTGGGCTAATAATTCAATCGTTGGACTATTAAAAATATCCCTAATAGTAACTGAGTAACCTGTATCACCATTAATCCTGTTTACAAATGATCCAACGGTAAGAGAATCTATTCCTAATTCAAAGAAATTTTCATTTGTCGCTATTGATTCCCTGTTTAGGATAATACTTAAAATTGCTTCGAGTTTTATTTGGATTTTTCCTTCCGGGCTTTTCTTAATTTTCTGATTATCAAAAATTAAATCTGGCTTTGGTAATAGTTTACGATCAATTTTTCCATTTGTATTAAGTGGTAATTTGTCGAGCGTTACATAATATTCAGGTATCATGTAATCAGGCAGATAATTTCTTAGGTGGGCTTTAATTTTATCTTGTGACAGCACTTCATTAAATACCACATAAAAAACCAGGCGATTCGTAAAACCTTCTTTCATAACATCTACAATGACTTCCTTAATTTTATCATTCTTTAATGCTACACTTTCTATTTCTCCCAGTTCTACCCTGAATCCTCTTATTTTTACCTGATAATCTTTTCTGCCAAGAAATTCCATATTACCATCAGAAAGTAACTGTCCTAAATCGCCTGTTTTATACA
This sequence comes from Flavobacterium sp. Leaf82, assembly GCF_001422725.1. Classification (GTDB taxonomy): domain Bacteria; phylum Bacteroidota; class Bacteroidia; order Flavobacteriales; family Flavobacteriaceae; genus Flavobacterium. The sequence goes on from NZ_LMMA01000011.1 coordinate 70,502, forward strand.
TCATTCCTCCTAACTTGTCATTAAAAGGATCTTTAAAAAATGAACCGGCAGATTTTATTTCATCATTTGCATAACCATTTGCAACCCCTACGCCGCCTATATATAATTCTCCGGCAACACCTACGGGCACATGCTTTTGGTTTTCGTCAAGAATGTAAAAAAAGTTGTTATCAATAGGTTTTCCATAAGGTATTGAACTCCATTTAGGATCAACTTCTTTAATAGGATAATAATTGGACCAGACTGTTCCTTCTGTTGCACCGCCAAGACTTACAACTTTAGCATTTGGAAAAAATTTCACAATCTGTATTGGTAGTTGCGTTGGTATCCAGTCACCACTTAAAAAAACCGTTTTAAGTTGTGTTTGAATAAAATTCTTGTTTTCATATTCCAGTTCATTAATTAAATAGTTCATTGTTGTTGGTACAGAATCCCAAAAAGTAATTTGTTCTTCGGCAATCACTTTCTTCAACGTTTGAAAATCTTTAATTTCGTCTTCCTGCATTATTACGATGGCACCTCCGGAAGCAAGCATTCCAAAAATGTCATACACAGATAAATCAAAACATACCGATGTTATAAACAAAAGTTTATCTGTTGTTTGTACATTAAATTCTGAATTTACCCACTCAATAAGATTTACGGCTGCATGATGCGGAATCTTTACTCCTTTTGGATTTCCTGTAGAGCCCGAAGTGTAAATTGTATACGCCAGCTGTGTACTGTTAACACGGATATTAAGATTATCGGCTTTATAGTCGTAGTTAGAGATAACCACTTTTTTTACATTCTCTATGCCTTCAATATTCTTTTCGTTTTCAGTTATAACAAAACTAACGGCAGAATTTTCGATCACGTATGTTTTTCTGTCCAGAGGATAATTAGAATCGATTGGTATGTAAACTCCTCCAGCTTTCAGTATTCCTAATAAGCCAATAATCATTTCAAAATTTCTCGAAGTAATAATTCCAATATGATCTCCCGTTTTTACGCCTTGTTCTATAAGATGTCTGGCAAACTGATTTGCTTTACTATTTAATTCATTGTAAGTAAGTTCTACCCCTTTTTGTTTTAATGCAACACAATGAGGGTTCTGTTCTACTTGCTCTTCAAACAATTCATGGACTTTTTTATCTTTTGCATATGGAACAATTGTATCATTAAAAGTGCCTAATAATTGTTTATCTGCATCAGTTAAGATGTTCAGGTCGCTAAGCAGTAAATCTGGATTTTCTATAAACTTTTCAAGAATTATTTCATAAAGTTCAGCCGCTTTCAAGCAATCATTTTCATGAAAATATGCATTTACATATTTAATAGAAACAGACAGATTACCGAGCGTTTTATCAACTTCAAGATCAAATAATGTATTTGTCATCTCGTGGTTTGCAATTGGCTTAGAAAATAATTCACTGCTAATTTCTTGTACATTACTTTGCTCATTCCAATTTTCAAATTCATGAAAGTCAGTATAATTCATAAGAGTATCAAAAAACGGATTCTCTAAAGAAGATTTACCTCCCACTACATTAGCGATTTCTGTTAAATGTATTTCCTTAGATTTTACGGTTCTTAAATAATCATTTACATGAAGGATAAGCGATTTAATATCTTTAAAATCAGATACATTAATTCGTACCGGGATCGTATTTAAAAAACAGCCTAATATATTTTGACTGTCCTCGATCTCCGGTCTTTCATGCGTAACGATACCTGTTATGATATCAGTTTCTGCAGAAATAACTTTCATCAAATAGAGATGTGCAGCGAGACATATTGTTTTTGGAGATATTTTTAGTTTCTCTGATACCTGAATAAGATTTGCTAAAACTTCTTTAGAAATTGGTCTGGTCAATTTGGACATTCCTGTCTTGTCACTGACTTTTTTTCCTTTAAAATTAAAAGGAAGTTTATTTCGTGTATAACCGTCAAGGGTATTTTTCCAATAATCAATTACATTTTGAGAGCTTTTTTTGGCAATTGCAATTGCACAATAATCTTTATAACTATGCTTTAGCGGTGCAAGTTCTTTGTGACCAATATTTGATAATTCTGTTTTAAAAATTGTCGTACTCCACCCATCTAATAAAGCATGATGAAAACTAAAAAATAACGTATAGATATTTTTTGAAACACGAAATACTTTAACGCGCCACAATAAATCGCCATCAAATTCTAGCCTTAGGTCTAAATCATTTTTTCCGTATTCAAGTATTCTGTTTCTTTTTTCATCGTCTGTCAGAGATAAAATATTTTCAAAAGTAACGGGTACAGAAACGTGTTTGAAAACTATTTTTGCCAAATTATTAAAACTTTTAGTATAGTATTTAGTTCTTAACGAAGCATGTCTCTGTACTAATTTTTCAATATTTTCAAGAAATTCGTTTTCATCATTTATTTCCAGATCATAAATATACTGGTCGTAATAAACAGGTTCTTCCGGTCTGATTTGAGAAGAAAAAATCATTCCCGTTTCAATTGACGCTAATGGATATATATCTTCATATTGATACGCATCAATCCTGAAATTAACATCATTTTCAACAGCCATCCTAAACTGGTTGATTTTCTCGTAACCAATATTCAGATATTCTTCAGTTGTATTTTTTCCTTTATTTTTTTCTATTTGAGTACTTAAATCGATTATGGTCTGATACTCAAAAACATCGGCAACATTTAATTCTGAGTTAAATTCTTTTTTAATTTCAACCACAAGCTGAATTGCTTTTATTGAATCTCCTCCAATTGCAAAAAAGTTGTCTGTGGTACTAATCTGTTTAATTCCAATGATTCTTTCCCAAATTGCTACGAGTTTTTCTTCGTTTTCATTTTTAGAAGTCACATGCTCCGCAACTCTTTTTTGATTCTCTGCCTTTTGCAGTAATTTTTTCGTGTCTACTTTGCCGTTTATGGTAATTGGAAATTCATTTACTTCAATATATATTTCAGGAACCAGATAAGACGGAAGTTTCTTTACCAGATATTCTTTAAGTTCGCTTGTATTAGAGGCTTCTTTATTGACCACAAAGGCAATTAAGGTTTTATTTCCCGATTCATTTTCGCTGCATAATACCTCAGCCGCTTCAAACTTTCCAAAACGAATTATAGCTTCAGTAATTTCTCCTAATTCTATGCGATAACCGTTTATTTTTACCTGATTATCATTTCTTCCCAAATATTCTATTTGTCCATTTTCGGTAATTCTTCCAAGGTCGCCAGTTTTGTATACTTTAGAATTTTCTTTATATGGATTGTCAATAAATTTTACTGCAGTCAATTCAGGATTGTTTAAATATCCTGATGATAATCCGGCGCCGCTAATCAAAATTTCACCCACAACTCCTTTAGGCTGTAATGTAGTATCACTATTTGCAATGTAAATCGCTGTATTCGCAATAGGAAGACCAATTAAAACCGGCTGTTCATTTTTAGTATCAACATCATAAACAATACATCCAATGGTGGCTTCTGTTGGTCCATATTCATTGATAATACGCATAGAAGGATTCAGTTTTCTTAAAATATCAATATGCCTTTTTTGCAAAGCATCGCCGCCCACAATTGCCAGCGAAATTTTGCTTTTTTCAATTTCAAGTTTATCTACTACATCAATATGCGCTGGTGTAAGTTTTATACAGGAAATTCCAGCATTAAAATAATCTTTTAAAATAGCTGTAATTTCCTTTTTTGAATCGAATATATGCAACGTGCTACCCGTCAGTAACGGAAGAAATAAGCTGGTTATAGTAAGATCAAACGAAATAGACGTAAATAACCCAAAATCATAGGTTTGGGTTGGGTTATTGCAATAATATGATTTTCCCCATTGCAGATAATTGGCAAGCGAATAATGTGTGATCATGACCCCTTTTGGTGTTCCTGTAGAACCGGATGTGTAAATAACATACGCCAAATCAGCAGGTAAAATCACATCATTACAAAAATCAGCAGGATATTCAGCAGGATCAAATTCTACATCAATGGCAAACATGCTGCCTTTATAATCATATTCTTCAAAAATGTAATTGGTATCCGTAATCAGTAAACCGGCATTAGAATCCTTTAATATTGCCGATATTCTAGGCGACGGATAATTTGTATCGATTGGTATATAAACGAGACCTGCTTTTAAAACGCCCAATATCGTAATAACAGACCATTCGCTTTTGTCCAGCAATATTGCCACGATATTTCCGGGCTTTAATTTTCGTGTTTTTTTAAGGCAATTCGCAAATTGGTTCGATAAATTATTTAACTCAGCATAGGTATATGATTTCGTTTCGCAGACAATTGCAATTTTGTCAGGATTGGCTACAACCGCTTCATTAAACATTTGTATTACTGTTTGCGAAATACTGTCTTTTTCAGAAAAATTAACCAGAGATGAGCTTTCATTTTCAGATAAAAAGTCGATATCCCTAATTTTCAACTCGGGATTTTCTAATAACTGAGGCACTATTTTTTTATAGTGTTTTAAAAATTGAATTAAGAAATCAGCATCATAAATATCTTTGTTGAAATTTATTTCGATATCAAATTCATTTTCAAAATTTATAATATGAAACTCTATTTCGTATTTTACCTGTCCTTCTCCTGTTATTTTTATTTCTTCGGAAACCACTGCATCAGAAGATTTTATAAAATTGTGATAATCGATTAAGATATCAAATACAGGATTTCGGCTAGTATCTCTTTTTATATCCAGTTTTTCCAACAGACTTTCAAAAGGGTATAATTGGTGTTTAAAAGCTTCGAGAGTAGATGTTTTAATCTTCTCAAAAACTTCGTTAAAACTATCCCCGGCATTGATTTGATTTCTCAAAGGCAATACATTTATATAAAATCCAATTTGATTTTCTAAGTCAGTATAATTTCTACCAGTCACCGGAGATCCAATAATAATATCCTGTTGTGCCGTATATCTGTATAACAATACTTTGAGTGTAGCCAGTATTGTCATGAATAAACTTCCGCCGTTTGACTGTGCGTATTTTTTTAATTGATCATTTAAGTCCGCCGGAATTCTGGTAATGATTCTTTTACCATTGTACGTTTTATTTTTTGGACGCAAATTCTTTTTCGGAAAATCAAACAAAGGCAAATCATCAGAGAATCTGTTATACCAGTAGGTTTCACTTTCTTTATTATCGCTTTTTGATAATTCATTTTGCTGCCAGGAAGCATAGTCTTTATACTGTATTCTTAAGGCTTCAAGCTCCGGGGTTTTGCCTGATTTGAAATATTCATAATATTGAAATAGTTCATCAGATAAAACTTCCATCGACCATTCATCTGTAATAATATGGTGCAGATTAATATAAAACACACTTCTGTCATCTTCTAATTGTAAAAAACTGCCTCTAAATAGCGGACCTATTACAAAATCATAAGGTTTTTGAAGGTCTTCGGCTATATATGCCTTTGCCTTTACTTCCTTGTCTGCAGCAGTACGGAAATCAATATAATTAAAATCTAATTTTATTTGATCTGCCGGCAATATCCACTGTCTTACTTCACTAGAATCGTCTAACTTAAAAATGGTACGAAGAATTTCGTGACGGGAAACTAATGCCAGTATTGATTTTTTAAGACAATCGAAATCGTATGCACCTTTTAGTTCGATTTCTACAGGCATATTATAGGCAATCGAATCAGGATTTCTTTGACTCAAAAACCACAGACTTTTTTGAGATGACGACAACGGATAATGCGCAAGAATTTCGGCCGTAGGAATAACAACAGATTCATGCATTAACCTGTTAGACTGAATAGATTTTAGATAATCAACAAGACTTTTTTTATGTGATTTTATTATCTCCAAAACTTCCGGAGCAATAACTTCACTATAAGAAATGATTTTTATATTTTCATTTTCAAGTTCTAACTTTATTTTTTTTAGTCTTAGATCCGAAAGTATTTTTTTTATAGACACTGACATAATTTTATTTTATAGAAAACTAATATTCAATTGTTTTTTCTCCAAACAATCTTTCGGCTATTATCTTATTATCATTACAATCTCTTACAAGCTTATTTGATTCGACTATAGGTCTGGATTTGTCTGTATATTTAATTGAACTAATAAACTCCAGCCAAGGCTCTAATCCCATTGCGTAAACAAAAACATTTTTTGGCTTAAATATCTCGATCAGGCTTTTTCCCTGATCATAATTAGAACCGGATAATCGTCTTGAAAGGTTTTTATCATTGTCAAGTTTTTCAGGCATTAGTGGTCCGTATAACCATGACAAAGGAGCGCCGTCGCATTCCATACCCAGAAAAAGAACATCTATATCACCCAGATATTGGTGAACACGCTGATAAAGTTCTGGCTGAATATTGCAGGAATCTGCCGCTAAAATCACTTTAAATTTATTATGAAGCGAAACATGATAACATAATTTACTTCTGATATCTAAGTCTGAATGTTCACCCAAAAACGGAACTCCGGTAATAACACATCCTTCTAGTTCGATGGTTTCCATATCATCCAGTTCAATTATATTATTAAAACCAATGTTATTAAACATTAATTTTAAATTAGGATCCTGAAGATTCCCTTTTCCGCTTGATGGTACTACTATATTACTGATGCAATGTCTAAGCTGCAGTAATGTTTCAAGTAATACGTGATCCTGATGATTGTGCGTAATCAATACATAATCAATTTGCTCAGGAAGATCATTTATGGTATATCTTGGTACATCTGTTTCATATCCATCATAACTTATAACGGGATCCACTAAAATCGAAATTTCATTTGTTTCCACTAAAACACAGGCATGTCCAAAATAACGAGTTCTGATACCGTTACCTAGATATCGCTGATATTCTTTAGGTGGTTCTTCAGTAAAAAAACTTCTAAAAAGTTCTTCCTGAGTATTTTTTATCGCTAATCTTTCTTTGATTTCATTATAATCTCCTTTCTTTCGTTTCATACTGAACAAATCGTCAATTATGCTGTTTTTAAAAGGAAGATCCAGATGAATTAAATGCGCATCATCAAGCCTTGGTGTACTTAAAACAAAAGATCTGTCATTGTCCGCACTAATCATTTGTAAGGAAATAGATTGTGCATTTTCATGATAAAATTCGCTCTTGTATAATAGTGACTCGTAAAATCTAAAATTTGGGTTATTGTACAAATCATAATACAATTCGACAAAGCCTTTTAGAATTTCCGGAATTTCGTTATATAAAGGTTCTAATGAAAAACCAACTGCGTTTTCCTGAAGTAATTTGTTAAGGTTATTAATTGCCGCCGCAAATTCAAACATATTAGATCGTTTGTCTTTGATAAAATCGCACAATTCTTTAATTTCATCACTTCTTTCACCTTTATAATCAATAAAAGGTCCTCCTATCATTTCTGGTCTTTTAACAGCTGCAGCGTGAATTTTAGGATTCTGTACATAAGATTCCATTATTTTTAGGTGACGTTCTATTACGTTAAGGGCAGATGTTGCTGGGGAAACCAAGTGAGGCCATGCATACCAACGATCTATTAAAGCTTCAATTGCGACATTAAGTTTTAAATACATATTTTTCTGTTTGTTTATTTTTTAAGTTTTAAATAATTGTACTATCTATTTCAACACTGTTTGAGGAATTCTCTTTTTGCCAAATTTGATTAGAAATTTCTTCCGCCAATTCTTCAATGTTCACATCACGGAAAAGATTTATAATATCTAATTCGATATTAAACTCTGATTTTATTTTTGTGATAAGGCCAATAGCATTAAGGCTGTTACCGCCTATTTCAAAGAAATTATGCTTAATTCCTATCTTTTCCTGTTTAAGGTGTTTTTTCCAGATCTCTATTAGTCTCTCTTCAATTTCATTATTTGGAGCAACGTATAAAGTCTCATTTTGTATGCTATTATATGTATAATTGGGAAGCGCTTTTTTATCTGTTTTTCCGCTTTTGTTTAAAGGAAATTTATCCAGTATTACGAAGTGACTCGGGATCATATATCCCGGTAAGGTTTTCTTTAATTTCGAACTTAATTCGGTAACATCAAATTCCTGATTTAATAAAACATAAGCAACAATTACACTTCCTGTTACAGCATCTTCTTCTACTATTACAATTGCATCCTTAATATTATTTTGGCCAATCAGCGCATTATATATCTCGCCTAATTCAATTCTTTTTCCTCTTATTTTAACCTGATCATCTCTTCGTCCTTCATAAAGAATAGTTCCGTCAGAAAGCCATTTTCCATAATCTCCAGTTTTGTAGAGTTTTGTATTAGCTTCAAAAGGATTAGTAATAAATCTGTCAATGGTTAATTTTTTATTATTCAAATAGCCTCTCGCTAATCCATCTCCGCCAATAAAGATTTCACCCGTTACACCTTTTGGCAAAAGATTACCATTATTATCCAGTATATAAAATTGCTCATTGTATAAAGGGCTGCCAATACTAAGGCCGTGACTTTTTTTGATGTCTAATACACTGCTCCATATTGTTGTTTCGGTTGGTCCGTATACATTTACAGATTCAAAGGTTTCTGCTTTTAACTGCTTGTAAAGTGAATTCGTCAAAGACTCTCCTCCAACCAATAAGACTTTAAGACTCTGCGGAAATTTTATGTCCAGTTGATATAATTGAGATAATCGCGAAGGCGTTGTTTGTAATCCCTGAATATTAGAATTGTGAACTTGTTTCATGAATTTAACAGGATCCTTTAATTCATCATCTGAAAATAGAATTAATTCTTTTCCATGACATAAACTTCCTAATATTTCTAATACAGATATATCAAAAGTGATATTTGTAGAACAAGCTATACTTTGTATTTCTTCTAATTTGAAGTTTAAATACAAATTGATAAAAAACGAAGTTAAATTTCTATGCTCGATCATTACCCCTTTTGGGTTTCCTGTAGTTCCCGAAGTATAAATTACATACACCAAATCATTAGCCTGGTTTACTTTTTCAGGATTTTCTTTTGAATAGTTGTCTTTAACCGCATCAAACTTTCTAAGCTCTTGCTGATCCAGTACGGCTTTACTATTACTGTCCTGTTCGATATACGCGATTCTTTCTGCAACCCCTTTTGGGTTTCCTGTAGTTCCCGAAGTATAAATTACATACACCAAATCATTAGCCTGGTTTACTTTTTCAGGATTTTCTTTTGAATAGTTGTCTTTAACCACATCAAACTTTCTAAGCTCTTGCTGATCCAGTACGGCTTTACTATTACTGTCCTGTTCGATATACGCGATTCTTTCTGCAGGATAGTTCATATCAATTGGTAAATATGCACCTCCCGACTTTAGAATTCCAAGTATGCTGACAATCATTAGCTCACTTCGGTCAAGCTTAATACCAACCAGATCATCTGCCTGAATTTGGTAACGTTCTCTTAAATATCGTGCTAACTGATTCTTTTTCATTTAACTCCCTATACGTTAATATAGTCTCTCCAAATACTAAGGCAACATTATCCGGTGCTTGTAATACCTGCTGCTCAAATAAATCAATTAYGGTTTTATCCTGAGGATAATCAGCTTTCGTGTTGTTGAAGCCGTTTAATAGTTCCTCTTTTTCTA
>NZ_LMMA01000012.1 GCF_001422725.1 Flavobacterium sp. Leaf82
AATTATTACTATTATTTATTTAAACTATGGTTATTTAAATTTAAATAGATGTTTTTGATTAAAAACGGCATTCATAAATTGATTTTAAGCTATTTTTTTATTTCTTCCATGTGATTACTCATATTTTATATTATTGTTGATTTTTAAGCTTTATTTAAGTTTTAGACCTTATTTTTCTTAGTTTAACGGGTTGTTAACATACAATTGTTTATAAAGTTGGTATTTTTATCCAAGGTCAAATCAAAAGTGTCATATTTCAAAAAATACACTTGAGAATCGAATCTGAGTTTTTCTAGAATTTTAAAATTTATATTTTTTGTTTTAGATTGAATTCTAATCTGAATTCTGAAAATTGATTTTATGGTCAATTCTAATTGTGATTGTATTTGATAATACTTATGATGTAAAAGTATTTTTCAGGGGATATTTCATAATTTAAAAATTTCATGAAATTAGTTTTATGGGTTATTTAAAATTTTGTCTTGTGTTTTGACAGAAACAATTTTAATCCTTATATTTTAATATTATGAAAATTTTATTTTTTACGCTATCAATTTTATTTACCAGCATTGCAATTTCTCAAACTCACCAAATTACCAAACACAATGGTGAAGAACTGGATGTTAATTTTATTAAACTAGAAAATGATTTGGTTTATTATTCTTTGAATGGAAATACCGAAGAACATAAAATTAGCAAATACGCAGTTTCAAAAATCACCAACAAACAATCCAGTAAAACTCAAAAAGTTACTGATAAAGTAATAGTAGATTCAAAATCAGACTATAAATTCGTAACTGTTTTATCTCAGGAAAAGACAATAGGTTTAAAACAAGTTGCTAATTTTTCAGGAGTCTCGACAAAGACAAAAGGAGAACCGCCAATAGCAAATAAAAACCAAACCGCTATGAGAATCAAAACTGAATCTGCTTCTAATGGTTATCCGTTTGTAAGTATTGTAGAAAAAGCGGACGGAAAGTATGAAGCTGTAGCATATGTGTATTAAATTTAGTGTTAATTTTTATTAAATTACAATTAACAAATATTTTATAATTCAAAAAAAGAGTACCTTTAGTAATCATTAAATTTAACATTATGTCAAAAAACTTAAATACAGTTGCAGCGATTTTAGCTGGTGCTGCAGTAGGAGCAGCGATCGGAATTTTATTTGCTCCGGATAAAGGATCAAAAACCCGTGCTAAATTAAAAGAAGGTTTAGATGATGCATCACATAATTTACAAGATTCAATTTCAGCCAGTTCTGAAGTGTTACGTGAAAAATTTGCTCGTGCAAAAGAAAACCTTGACGGAACATATGGTGAATTACTCTCGAATATGAGTTTTAAAACAGAAGAAGTAATAGGTTTTTTAGAATCTAAATTAGCTGATTTAAAAGCTCAGAACGCTAAACTTCAAAAATAATAATACACGAAGCACAAAACTTAAAGTGATTTTGATAATTGTTTGGGCTATTTCAATTTTAGAATAACCGATAATCAATTATTGAATCATGAGTTTTGTGCTTCTTTTTTTAATTAAAATTATAATTATGGCTTTTGAAGAATTAAAAGAAAATACTGAAAAGATACAAGATCAGGCTAAAGTTTATCTGGACAGTCATTTGGCTTATTATAAACTTTGGGGTTTTAAAGTTGCTATGAAATCAACAACTTTAATTTTTAAGTTTACTTTGATTTTATTGTGTTTTAGTATGGTTATGATTTTTGGATCTTTTGCTGCAGCATATGCTTTTGGATCTTTATTTGAAAGTAATGCATTAGGATTTTTAGCAGTAGGAGGGATCTATTTAGTGTTTACAATTTTACTTTTTTTCTTAAAAGATAAAGTTGTTGAAGGTCCCATTTTAGAGAAATTTTCAGAAATATTTTTTAATGACTAATTATGGAAAATAAAAAATACGCATCTTATGCAGAGATCGAAAGAGATCTGGAGATTTTAAAACTGGAGAAAGAGATTAATTATCAAAAATTGGTTTTAAGTTTTCAAAAAACTAAGGAATCAATTACACCGGAAAATATTGTTAGTGGAGTTTTTTCTTCATTCAAAGATTATTTTGCAACTTCATATTCGCAAATTTTACAATCAATTTTACCCTATGTAATCAATTGGTTTATCAATAAAAAAAGAGGCAATTAAGCCTCTTTTTTATTTTATATTATTGTTCAGTTTCTGGTAGAATGTCATCTTCATAACCAGATTGTGGCTGAATTGGTTTTGGTTTAACCACTTTTTTATTGTTTTTCTTCATCATTTCACCAACCTGGTTCGATGCTGTAAACGATGCAACCATATTATTTAGCATATCACTTCCGGCTTGAGGAGAGTTTGGCAACAAAATTAAATTAGAATTTGCATCAGCACCAATCGCTTGCAATGTATCATAATGTTGAGTTACTACAATTAGGGCAGAAGCTTCTTGAGAATTAATACCAACATTATTCAAAACTTCGACACTTTCTACAAGTCCTCTTGCAATTTCACGACGTTGATCTGCAATACCTTGACCTTGCAAACGTTTACTTTCTGCTTCGGCTTTTGCTTTTGCAACGATTCTGATTCTTGAACTTTCAGCTTCAAATTCAGCAGCAGTTTTTTCTCTGTCGGCAGCATTAATTCTGTTCATGGCATTTTTTACCTGAATGTCCGGATCAATATCAGTTACCAAAGTATTAATAATATCATATCCGTAAGTTGTCATTGCTTCATTCAATTCTCTTTTTACTGCAATGGCAATATCATCTTTTCTTTCAAAAACATCATCCAATTTTAGTTTAGGAACTTCGGCACGAACCACATCAAATACATAAGCCGTAATTTGATCGTGCGGATATTCTAGTTTATAAAAAGCATCGTATACTTTTTCCTGAATTACTTTAAACTGAACCGAAACTTTCATTTTGATAAAAACGTTGTCTTTGGTTTTGGTTTCGATGATAACATCAAGTTGTTGAATTTTTAGATTTACACGTCCGTCCAATCTGTCAACTACCGGAATTTTTAATTGTAATCCTGAATTTCTCACGCTGTGAAATTTTCCAAATCTTTCTATAATTACTGATGATTGTTGTTTTACAGTAAAAAAGGAAGACATTAAAATAAAAAATCCTAAGACTAAAAGGATAATAAGTGCTGTACCCATAATGATATTGATTTAGTTTTTATGATCTGGTAAATTACGAATATTCTGCCAATTTCAATTTTTTAAAGCGTAAAAAAAACGCTAAGAACATTTTATCAATGTGTCTTAGCGTTTATAAAAATTAGTTTTTTTTCTTTTTAGCATTCAGAGATTAAGAAAATTAAGTCTAGCTTTATGAACTTAATATCTTAATGGTAAAAATATGAGATTATAAAGTAGCAATTGCTTTCTGAATTCTTGAAATAGTTTCTTCTTTTCCTATGATTTCAACAATGTCAAATAGGTGAGGACCTTTCAAAGCTCCAACCAAACTTAGACGGAAAGACTGCATAACTTTTCCCATCCCGATTTCGTTTTTAGTCAACCAGTCTTTTACGATTGCTTCAATATTTGCTGAATCAAAACCATCAATATATTCAAGAGTAGAAATCAATTCCTGCATTAAAGCCGGTGTTTCTTCTTTCCAGTTTTTGCTTGCTTTTTCATCATATGATGTTGGAGCCTGGAAAAAGAAATCTGTCAAATCCCAAAATTCTGATACAAAATGAGCACGTTCTTTTACTAATGATACGATTTTTGTTGTCACTTCGAGCGGAGTCGAGAAGCCTTTTTCTACCAAAATAGGAGAGAAGCTTTTAGCCAAATCTTCATTATTTTGTTTGATTAAATATTGGTGATTGAACCATTTGTTTTTCTCAGGATCAAATTTTGCTCCAGATTTATGAACTCTGTTCAGGTCAAAAGACTCTACTAATTCTTCTAATGAAAATAATTCTTTATCAGTTCCATCATTCCAACCTAGTAAAGCAAGGAAGTTTATAACTGCTTCCGGGAAAAATCCTTTCTCTCTGTAACCTGATGAAATGCCTTCTTCAGTTTTCCATTCAAGTGGAAACACAGGAAATCCTAATTTATCACCATCTCTTTTAGATAATTTTCCGTTACCAACAGGTTTTAGAATCAAAGGTAAATGTGCAAATTCCGGAGCATCCCAACCAAAAGCTCTGTATAATAAAACGTGAAGAGGCATCGATGGCAACCATTCTTCACCACGAATTACATGTGAAGTTTCCATCAAATGATCATCAACAATATTGGCTAAATGGTATGTTGGCATTCCGTCACTTTTAAACAATACTTTATCATCAAGTAAACTGGTTTCGAATTTTACATCGCCACGTATTATATCTTTTAAATGTAAAGTTTCATCAACCGGAGTTTTAAAACGTATCACATAATGTTCTCCATTTGCAATTCTTTTCTCAACTTCTTCAGCAGAAACTACTAGAGAAGTATCTAACTTTTCACGAATGGTGTGATTGTAAATAAATGTTTTTCCTTCTGCTTCTTGTTCTTTTCTTAAAGCATCAAGAGCTTCCGGAGTATCAAAAGCATAATATGCCCAACCAGAATTGATCAATTGATCAGCATAAGTTTGGTATAATTCTTTACGATCACTTTGTCTGTACGGACCAAATTTTTCATTTTTCCCAACAGTTTCTTCAGGAGAAATTCCTAACCATTCCAGTGCTTCCATAATATAAGCTTCGGCACCAGGAACAAAACGAGTCTGATCTGTGTCTTCAATTCTTAAATAAAAAACACCATTGTTTTTTTTGGCAAATAAATAATTAAATAGGGCAGTACGAACTCCGCCAATATGTAAAGGTCCTGTTGGACTTGGTGCAAAACGCACACGAACTTGCTTTGACATTTGTTTAAATTTTGTTGCAAAGATACAACATTCGTCAAAAGTCAAAAGTCGAAAGTCTGAAAGCTTTTGCGTTAAGATTGGAACTTTTGACTTTCGACTTTTGACTTTCAAACTTATACTTATAATTACTACTTTTATGGGTTATAAATAAAACAGATTCACATTGAAAACAACATCTGCAATATATCAAAAGCTAGAGGCATTTATAAAGAAATATTATACGAATGAATTGATAAAAGGATCACTTCTTTTTATTGGTTTTGGATTATTGTATTTTCTGTTTACGCTTTTTATCGAATATTTTCTTTGGTTAAAACCATTAGGAAGAACATTATTATTCTGGATATTTATAAGTGTAGAAGTTTTTCTATTGTTTCGTTTTATTTTATTTCCAATTTTTAAGTTGTTCAAACTTCAAAAAGGAATCGATTATAATCAGGCTTCGACTATTATCGGAAATCATTTTACAGAAGTAAGTGATAAATTAACGAACTTTTTACAATTGTCTGCCTCTGAGAATTCGACAGAAAGTTCAGAGTTGATGTTGGCTTCAATAGAACAAAAAGCAAATTCATTGCAACCAATTCCTTTTGGGAATGCTATCAATTTTAAAAACAATAGAAAGTATTTGCCATTAGCAATCATTCCAATTTTGCTTTTTGCGGTGTTTTATATTTCGGGAAATAGCAATGTCATTTCTCAAAGTTTAAATAGAGTAGTACATTTTAATGCTACATTTTTACCACCGGCACCTTTTAAATTTGTGGTTCTAAATCAGAATTTGCAAACAGAACAAAACAAAGATTTCGTTATCAAAATGGAATCGGTTGGGAATGTTGTTCCGGAAAATGTCATGATTCATATTGGTAACGAAAGTTATTTTATGGAATCATCTCAACCTGGAAAGTTTGAATTCAAGATTGAAAAACCAGTTTCGAATGTGGAGTTTTCTTTCGAAGGAAATTCAGTTTCATCTGAAGAATATGAATTGAAAGTAATTACAGTTCCATCAATTGCCAACTTCGAAATGGTTCTAAATTTTCCATCTTATCTAAAAAAGAAATCAGAAACTATTCAAGGAACTGGAAATGCAATTGTACCAGAAGGAACTTTGGTGACTTGGAAAATGAATACGCAATCGACTCAGGAGATTGTTTGGAAGGATGATAAAGCAACTTTTAAGTTCAATAAGGCCGAAAACGAGTTTAAATTGGCTAAAAATATCAGTCAAAATACAGAATATCAAATCCTTACTTCGAATAATAAGGTGAAAAACTACGAAAAACTGGATTATCAGCTGTCAGTTATCAAAGATCAGCATCCAACTATTACAGTTTCTCCTGCTCCGGATAGTTTAAAGTTAGATAAAAATTATGTTTTGGGTAGGTTAGGAGATGACTATGGTTTATCTAAATTACAAGTTGTTTATTACGAACGCAACAAACCAAACACTGCAAAGCGTGGAACCATTCCGGTGAAAGCTGGAGTATTTGATCAGTTTGTTTTTAACTTTCCAAGTAATCTTGCTGTGCAGGAAGGAGTATCTTATGAATACTATTTTGAAGTTTTTGATAATGATGCGCCTCATGGTTTTAAGAGTACAAAGTCTTCTGTTTTTTCTGATCGCGTTTCTACTACAGATGAAGTGCATGATTTAGAATTACAACAACAAAATCAGAATATAAATAGTTTATCGAAGTCTTTAAAAAATCAGGAAAAGCAATTTTCTGAAATGGATAAGATTCAGAAATCAGGAAAAGAGAAAGATAATTTAGAATTTAAAGATCAGCAAAAAGTAAATGATTTTATCAAACGTCAGAAACAACAAGACGAGTTGATGAAACAATTTGCTGAGAAAATGAATAAGAATCTGGATAAATTTCAATCTGAAAAGAAAGACAAAACTGCTGATGATTTACAAAAGCGTTTAGATAATGCCGAGAAAGATTTAGAAAAGAATCAGAAGTTAATGGATGAATTGAAGAACTTAAATGATAAATTGAACAGTGAAGATTTGTTTGATAAGATGGAAAAGTTCAAACAAATCAGCAAGAACCAATCTCGTAATCTGGAACAATTAGTTGAACTTACCAAACGTTTTTATGTATCTAAAAAAGCAGAACAAGTTGCAGATAAATTAAAGAAGTTAGCAGACCAACAAGAACAACTTTCGAATAAAGAAAAAGAAAATACTCAGAACAAACAGGAAGATATTAATAAAGCTTTTGATAAAATTCAGGATGATTTAAAAGATCTGAAAGAAGAAAATAAAACCTTAAAAGCTCCTTTGGATATTCCGTCAGATGCTTCGAAAGAGAAAGATTTGAAAGATGATTTAAAGAAAGCTTCTGAAGAATTAAGTAAAAAGAATTCATCTTCGGCTAAGCCAAAGCAAAAAAGTGCAGCTAAGAAAATGAAGAGTATGGCTGAACAAATGGATTCAAGTATGGAAGGTGGAGAACAAGAACAGTTAGAAGAAGATGTTGCAATGCTTCGTCAGGTTTTAGATAATCTATTAGCATATTCTTTATCTCAGGAAGATATGATGAAACAATTTAAAACGATGAAACTAGGTTCTTCTGCTTTTACAAAAAATATAAAAGTCCAGCAGAATTTAAAACAACAGTTTAAACATGTTGATGATAGTTTGTTTGCATTGTCTCTTCGTAATCCAAAAGTTGCCGAAGATGTAACCAAAGAAATAGGAAATGTACAATACAATATAGATAAAGCGATTGAAACTTTAAGCGATGTTCAGGTTCCTAAAGGAGTTTCGCACCAACAATATGCAGTTTCATCTGCTAATAAACTAGCTGATTTTTTAAGTGATTTATTAAATAACATGCAAATGTCTATGTCTAAACCAGGATCAGGAAAACCAAAACCGGGCGATGGACAAGGAATGCAATTACCAGATATTATACAAAAGCAAAAAGGTTTAGCTGATAAAATGAAAGAAGGAATGAAACCCGGAGATAAGCCGGGTGAGAAACCTGGAGATAAACCAGGCGAAGGTCAACAAGGTAAATCTGGTGAAGGTAAGCAAGGACAAGGAAAAGACGGACAAGGAAAAGACGGACAAGGTAAAAGTGGTCAGGGAAAAGATGGTAAAGGAGAGAAAAAAGAAGGCAAGGGTAATGATGGGAAAGATGGTGATGATGGAGAAGGAGATGCAGAAGCTATTATGGAAATATACAAAGAGCAAGTAAAACTTCGTGAAGCATTACAAAAGGAGTTAGCAAAACAAGGTTTAGATTCTCAGGGCAAATCTGTAATTGATCAAATGAAAGCTTCAGAAAAGCAACTTTTAAATAAAGGTTTTAAGAATGAGAATTTGCAACGTATACTTAATATTCAGCAAGAATTATTAAAATTAAACAATGCAGTTCAACAACAAGGGCAAGATACAAAGCGTCAATCTGAAACTAATAAAGCTGAATTCTCAAATAGAACGAATGCATTACCAAGCTCGTTATTGGATTATTTAAACAGTGTAGAAATATTAAACAGACAATCACTACCTTTGCGCTCGAATTTTAATCAAAAGGTTCAAGAATATTTTAATACAAAATGATCAATTTTAATTACGAAACCGAATTTACTTTAGACAACGAACAAGCCTTTGCTGATTGGTTAAGTGCTGTAATAGTTTCTGAAAATAAAAACGAAGGAGAGATAAACTATATTTTTTGTGATGATGATTATCTTCATAAGATAAATGTTGAATATCTAAATCACGATACACTTACAGATATTATCAGTTTTGATTATACAGTTGGTAACGAACTAAACGGAGATATATTTGTTTCTGTTGAAAGAGTAGAAGATAATGCTAAAGATTTTAATGCTTCTTTTACCGAAGAATTGAAGCGTGTTCTTGCTCATGGTATATTACATTATTGTGGATATAAAGACAAGAGTGATAAAGATGCTGAACTTATGCGTTCAAAAGAAGATGAAAAAATCGCAATGTTTCACGTGGAACAGTAATTAAACCACTCTTTCAATTTTGATAATAATTATGTTCCACGTGAAACATAATAAAGCATGAGGTTTAAAACAAGACAAGTGTTCCACGTGAAACGTTTAGTATTTTGTTTTGAAAGTAAATGTAAATTTGTTTCACGTGGAACGATTTAATTTTTATGTTTTGATATTTTAATTTTTAAATGTTTCACGTGAAACATAAGTTTATTGAGTAAGTTGATTCTGGAATAAGCAAGAGTGTTTCACGTGGAACATGAAATTTGTTTTGAAATTTTATTGAAAAGCTTTTAAAATAAAATGGTTTAGTCTGTTCCACGTGGAACAGTTTTTTGTGGTCTAGGATGTATTTGATGTTTCTAGAATGTGTGTTTAGAACTTGAAGAGTTTTGGTTTTGCGCGTTAGCGCCGTTCCACGTGGAACAAATGAGTTAAAAAAGTAATTCTGAGAATCGCCTTAAACGGTTTGCAGAGAATAATAAAACAAAATGTTTTTAGAAGAATACGATGTTATTGTAGTTGGTGCAGGTCATGCTGGATCTGAAGCCGCGGCAGCGGCCGCAAATTTGGGATCGAAAACTTTATTGGTTACGATGAGCCTGCAAAACATTGCACAAATGTCTTGCAACCCAGCGATGGGAGGAATTGCAAAAGGACAAATTGTGCGTGAGATTGATGCGCTTGGTGGATATTCAGGAATTGTTTCCGACCGCACGGCAATTCAATTTAAGATGTTGAACAAATCGAAAGGACCTGCAATGTGGTCTCCAAGAGTTCAAAGTGATCGAATGCGTTTTGCTGAAGAATGGAGGATGATGTTGGAAGGAACTCCAAATCTTGATTTCTACCAAGAGATGGTAAAAGGTTTGATTATAGAGAACGGAAAAATAAAAGGGATCAGAACTTCGCTAGGAGTAGAGATTCGATCGAAATCTGTTGTGTTGACAAACGGAACTTTTTTGAATGGTTTGATTCATATTGGAGAAAAACAATTTGGAGGAGGAAGAGCAGGTGAAAGTGCTGCAACCGGAATTACCGAAGATTTAGTGAAAGCCGGATTCGAAGCCGGAAGAATGAAAACAGGAACGCCGCCACGAGTTGATGGGCGTTCTTTGGATTATTCTAAAATGAACGAAGAAAAAGGTGATGCGAAACCGGATAAGTTTTCTTATTCGGATTTAACCGTTCCGTTAACGCATCAAAGATCTTGTCACATGACATACACGTCATTGGATGTTCATGATATTTTAAGAGAAGGTTTTGATCGTTCGCCAATGTTCAACGGAAGAATCAAAAGTCTTGGTCCAAGATATTGTCCTTCGATAGAAGATAAGATTAATCGTTTTGCTGATAAAGAGCGTCATCAATTATTCGTTGAGCCGGAAGGTTGGAATACTTGTGAAGTTTATGTAAACGGATTTTCGACTTCGCTTCCGGAAGATATTCAGTTTAAAGCTTTGAGTTCTGTTGCGGGATTTGAGAAAGTGAAATTCTTTCGTCCGGGTTATGCAATCGAATATGATTATTTCCCACCAACACAATTGAAACATACTTTGGAAACGAAGTTAGTTGAAGGTTTATATTTTGCCGGACAAATTAACGGAACAACAGGATATGAAGAAGCAGCATCTCAAGGTTTGATGGCCGGAATAAATGCGCATTTAAAAGTGCATGAAAAAGCGCCATTAATTTTAAAACGTGACGAAGCCTATATTGGAGTTTTGATTGACGACTTGATTACGAAAGGAACGGAAGAACCATATCGTATGTTTACTTCAAGAGCAGAGTATAGAACTTTGTTGCGTCAGGATAATGCCGATTTTAGATTAACGCCAATGTCTTATGAAATTGGTCTTGCTTCTGAAGCTCGTTTACGCCGAATGGAAAAGAAATTAAATGAGTCTGAAAAGATGGTTGCGTTCTTTAAAGAAACAAGTGTTTCGGTTGCTGAAACAAATCCAATTTTGGTAGCAAAAGAAACTGCTCCAATTACGCAAGGTGATAAAATGTTTAAAGTTTTTTCACGTCCGCAAATTGATTTGGAGGACATGATGAAATTTGAAAAAGTAAAAGAATATGTTGAAGCAAACGATGTTGATCAGGAAATTTTAGAACAAGCCGAAATCCAGGTTAAATATTCCGGGTATATCGAAAAGGAAAGAAATAACGCTGATAAACTAACTCGTTTAGAAGAAGTGAAAATTCCGGAAAATTTCGATTATAATAAAATTAAATCAATGTCAATTGAAGCGAAACAAAAATTGAGCAAGATTCGTCCTGTAACAATTTCGCAAGCTTCAAGAATAAGCGGAGTATCACCAAGTGATATTTCGGTTTTATTGATTTATATGGGAAGATAAAAAAGTATTCAGTCTCAGTTTTTAGTTTTCAGTGATTACTGGATTCTGAATGCTGAGACTGTTTTATTGAATTGTTCCACGTGAAACGAATTTACGATTTTGTATTTTGTATTTTGTGTTTTGTAGAGATGCACAGCAGTGCATCTAACGTGTAGTATATTTCAAATGGAAACTATTTTAATAAACGTATTTCTGTTCGCCGTTACAATAGAAATCTGAATAATTGAAAATAATTGAATTGTTCCACGTGAAACTATTTATCTAATATTTTGCCGATATGAAAATTGTCGAAGTCAAAGTTCTATCTGAAGAACAAAAAGAAGTTTTGCGTGAACTGTGGAATAATGAATATCCTGCGAGATTATATTTAAAAGCTATTGCAGATTTTGATTTGTATTTGAATGGACTTTCCAATACAAAACATTATTTATTGCTTGATGATTCAGATATAATTGTGGGTTGGTCATTTACCTTTTTAAGAGATAATGAAAATTGGTTTGCTATAATTTTAAATAGTAAAGAACAAGGAAAAGGGAATGGTTCTGTTTTAATAAATGAAATTAAAAAACACAACAAGAGTTTGAATGGTTGGGTTATCGATCAGGATAATGAAGTAAAACAAAATAAAGAGTTTTATAAATCTCCAATGGATTTTTACATCAAAAACGGATTTGCGATTTGTAAAGAAATTAGAATTGAGAATGAAAAAATGTCGGCTGTAAAAATTAGTTGGCACCGATAAACTAAAAATAAGAAAACCCTAAAAGTATTTTTTACTTTTGGGGTTTCTGTGAAATTAAACCAAATACCTATAATTTAAAAAATGGACGTTTTAAACAAAAAACATTTTCTTACTGTAAAAGACCACTCTGTATCTAAAGAAGTTTTCGAATTGTATTATGATGAAACTTTAGATATGTTGATTACTTCTCCACAACCTGATTTGCAAAATTTGGGAAGATATTACGAAAGCGAAGATTATATTTCGCATACGGATAACAAACGTTCGTTATTTGAAAAAGCATATCACTTTGTGAAAAATATTGCGCTAAAAAATAAATTGAATTTAATCAACGGCGAGCAATCTCAAAAAGGTAGAATTTTAGACATAGGTGCCGGAACCGGAGATTTTTTATTAACGGCAAAAAATGACGGTTGGAAAACTGTTGGAGTTGAACCAAGCGAAAGAGCAAAAAATATAGCGATACAAAAAGGGATTTCTTTTGTAAACGAAATTAGTGATCTTGAAAATAATTCATTTGACGTAATTACAATGTGGCACGTTTTAGAACACGTTCCAAATTTAGAATTACAAATACAGGAATTAAAGCGTTTACTAAAACCAACTGGAACATTAATTGTTGCGGTTCCAAATTTTAAATCTTACGACGCGAAACATTATCAAACTTTTTGGGCAGCTTATGATGTGCCAATTCATTTTTGGCATTTCTCAAAAAAAGCCATTCAATTGCTTTTTGAAAAAGTCGATATGAAATTAGAAAAAGTGCTTCCGATGAAATTTGATTCTTTTTATGTGAGCCTTTTATCTGAAAAATACAAAACAGGAAAAATGAATTATATCAATGCATTTTTTGTTGGTTTAAAGTCAAATTTAAAAGCGGGAAGTACAAAAGAGTATTCATCGCACATTTATGTCTTAAAAAACAAGTAAAACGCAAAATAAGCGTGTTTCTGGCGTTTTCTCACTATAAGTGAGGAGTAATTATGTCTTTTTTGAGATCATCTTTCTAATAAAAGCTATGAAAGCCACTTTTGATAGTGTTTTTTTATGCTTTAAGATGGTTCCATAAATAAAAACAATACCATAAAAACGCACATTTTTTGATATTTTAAGGCTGAATTTTTCTGTTTTCAAATTTTGAAATCATGAAGAAGAAAATTTTTATGAATTTTATTTTTTTTCGAAAATTGTATTCTAATTTTTTTCGAAATTGAGCATTTTTAAAAATGTTGTTAATTCAATTTTTTGTTTTTTAAAATTTCAAAAGACAAAATGATTTTTTTCGACATTTTCTGGTGTTATAAATTTTTAAAAGCATCAATTTGAAAAAATCGATGTACAAGATTCTTTTAGGCTTAAAAAAAGGACTAAAACGTAAAATGGGCGTGTTTCTGGTGGTTTTTTAGCTCAAGTGAGGACTCATTATCTCTTTTTTGAGAAAGTGTTTCTAATAAAAGCTATGAAAGACGTTTTTAATAGTGTTGAATTATTGACATAATTCTTTCGATAAATAAAAACAATCATAAAATTAGAGCATTTTTTAAACTTTATGTTGATGCTATTTATTTTTTTATATTTTTGTCTTCAATACATTAAAAAAATAGAAATTCAAAAAATGAAAAAAGCATTAGTAATTATCGCACTTTCAATTTTCGCCGTTTCATGTAATAAAACCGCAGAAGTTAAGGAAGTAAAAACAGCTTACGTAGATACTTCAGTTTTAATGAAAGAGTACACTGAAGCAAAAGACCTTGAAGCTAAATACAAAGCTCAGGCCGAAGAAAAAGGAAGACAACTACAAGCTGAGATTACACGTTTTAAACAAGACGCTGCTAATTTTCAAAGTCAGGCACAAGCAAACGGACAGGCTTGGGCTCAACAAAGAGGTGCTGAATTGCAAAAAAGAGAACAACAATTGGGTTATGCTCAACAAGCTTTGTCTCAACAATTGCAACAAGAAAGTGGTGTTGAAATGGATTCTCTAGTAAGTGGAGTGAAGAAATTCATCAAAGATTACGGTAAGAAAAACGGTTATTCTTATATTTATGGTACTGGTGATGCGGCCTCAATTTTATATGCTGAAGAGAAATATGATATTACAAAAGATATCATTAAAGCTTTGAACGACAAGTATAAATCTGAGCCAAAAACGGATGATAAACCTGCAGTAAAAGAAGGAGAAGCTGTTAAAAAATAATACCAAACTAAATAACTAAATTAAAAACCTAAGTCTGTAAAGATTTAGGTTTTTTCTTTTATAAAAATGCGATAATTTTAGTTTTTCAATACAAGCCCAATGCAAAACGTTACAGAAGCAGCTGCTTACACCTTACAATTCATCAATCAAACGCAAAAATCGATCTTCCTGACTGGTAAAGCAGGAACAGGAAAAACTACGCTTTTACGCGAAATCATTGCTACAACCCATAAAAATACAGTAGTTGTAGCGCCAACCGGAATTGCGGCGCTAAATGCCGGCGGAGTAACGATTCACTCCATGTTTCAGTTGCCATTTTCTGCCTTTATTCCGTCTTATGAAGAAGCTTCTCAGTTTACAGAAACGGTGAAATTTGAGAATAAAGAAACGTTGCGCCGACATTTTAAAATGAACAATGTAAAGCGTAATGTGATCAGAAACATGGAGCTTTTGATTATTGATGAAGTCAGTATGCTTCGCGCTGATTTACTGGATGCTATCGATTTTATGATGCAAACGGTTCGTAAAAATTCACGTCCTTTTGGTGGAGTTCAGGTGCTTTTTATTGGCGATTTATTGCAGCTTCCGCCTGTAATCAGGGACGAAGAATGGCGAACTTTACGCAATTATTACAAAGGGAAATTCTTTTTTCATTCGCACGTTATACAGCAGCATCCGCCTTTATATATCGAATTGTCAAAGATTTACCGTCAGTCTGATGATACTTTTATTTCGGTTTTAAATAACCTGAGAAACAATCAGATTACACCTCAGGATATTCAGGTTTTAAACGAATATGTGAAACCTGATTTTGATTTAAAAAATAATCCCGGATATATCACTCTTACAACGCATAATGCCAAAGCCGATTCGATTAACGAACAGGCAATAGGGGATTTAGCCGGAAACGAATTTGCTTATCAACCGTTTATTGTGGGGGATTTTCCGGAGAAAATTTTTCCGGTCGAAGAAAATCTGAAACTCAAAATTGGTGCCCAGGTTATGTTTGTCAAAAATGATTTGTCTTTTGATAAGCGTTATTTTAACGGAAAAATGGGGGTTGTAAAATCGCTTTCGCCAGAAGAAATATTCATACATTTTCCCGAAGAAGATAAAACCATCGAAGTTGAAAAGTACGAATGGAAAAATATCCGATACAAAGTGAACGACCTCACAAAGGAAGTTGAAGAAGAAGTTTTGGGCACATTTGCGCATTATCCGCTTAAACTAGCGTGGGCAATTACAGTTCATAAAAGTCAGGGATTAACTTTTGAGAAAGCTGCGCTCGATGTATCGCAAGTTTTTTTACCCGGACAAGCATATGTTGCATTGTCACGTTTAACGTCCTTAAATGGGCTTATTTTGCTTTCTCCGTTACAAATGAATGGTATTTCGAACGATCAGGATGTCATGGATTATGCTTTGAACAAAGCGACCGAAGACGTATTGAAACATTCATTGCATTTTGAAACTAAAAACTTTATTCATAACTATTTGATTAACAGTTTTAATTGGGCAGATTTAGCACAAGAATGGCGTAATCATCGTTTTAGTTATAACGAAAATGCAGTAGCTTCTGAAAAATCAAAGCACTCTGCCTGGGCTCATAAACGTTTAGAAATAATTGATTCGCTGGCAGATCCTGCACAAAAATTCGTGCATCAGCTTAATAAAATTTTCAATAAAGAAACTGTCGATCTTTTCTTTGTCCAGGAAAGAGTAGTGGCAGCATATGACTATTTTTTCAAGCCAATGGATAAATTGGTGACGGATCTTTTGAATAAAATGGCAGAAATTCAGAAATTTAAAAAAGTAAAAGAGTTCTATGAAGAACTTGCTTTTTTAGATGATTTGCAAACTAAAGCTGTTTTGCGCTTAATGAAGGCCAAATTGCTAATTGAAATTGTCGTTGCAGGCGAAACCATTTGTAAAGAGAAATTGTCGTCTACGGCCATTAAAAACTACAAATTAGACAAAGTTGCGAAGATTCGCGAGGAATTGAATATTTCGAATACTGATATTTTTAAATCTGATGAGCCTGTGGTGCGTTATACAGCAAGAAAACTGGATAAAAATGAACCAAAGACTGCCAAGAAAACTACGATAGAAGAAACGCATGATTTATGGCTTGAAAAAAATTCTGTTCAGGATATTGCAAGAATTCGTAAATTAACAGTGCAAACTATCGAAATGCATTTGGTTAAGCTTATCCAGGCTAAAAAAGTAGAGATTTCAGATGTTTTGCCATATGATAAAATTCTGGCGCTTCGTGAAGCTTTTCAGTTTTATCAGGAAGAATCTCTGAATGGTTTGAAAGAAAAACACGGAGATGAATTTACCTGGGATGAACTTAAAATGTTCAAAGCCAGTATAAATTGATTTTATATTTTAGATTTTAGATTTTAGATTTTAGATTTTAGATTTTAGATTTTAGATTTTAGATTTTTTGGCGCGGAATTTGAAATTTTGTTCCTGAATCTTTGTGATGAAATTTGAGAGTAAACTATATAAACATTATGTAAAATAGAAATATGAAAAAGCTGATATACATTGCATTACTTGTTTTTTCTGTTCACAATGCAGTTGGGCAGGATTTAAAACCGGAATATCAAAAATTTATTAAAACGTTTATAGAGAACGTAAAAAATAATAAAAAAGAGGCTGTAGCAAATATTATTCGTTATCCTTTAAACAGAGATTCTCCAATTCCGGCTGTTAAGAATAAAGCTGATTTTGTAAAGCGTTACGATCAGATTTTTGATGCCGATTTAAAAAATGAAATTATCAAATCAAATCCTGCAAAAGATTGGTCACAAGTGGGTTGGCGCGGAATTATGCTAAATCAGGGCAGTATTTGGATCGATGAAGATGGTCGTTTGATAACTATAAATCATCAATCAAAATATGAAGAAGATTTGAAAAACAAACTGATTAAGAGCGACAAAACGAAAGTACATTCGTCTATTGCTAAATTTAAAGAACCGGTTTATATTCTGGAAACTTCAAAATTCAGAATCAGAATTGATGATTTAGGGAATAATAGTTATCGATATGCTTCATGGTCAATCAAACAAAAAATGACCGAAAAGCCTGATTTGATTATCACTAACGGAAAATGGATTCAGGATGGAAGCGGAGGAAATCATCACATAGAATTTAAAAAAGGAAACTATGTTTATGATTGTGATATCATAGTTTTGGGTGAAAAAGATGCACCTCCCGCCAGATTAATTATTACTCAAAGCGGAAAAGAAATTCTTAATCAGGATGCGAAAATTGTTCCACGTTAAACAAAAAAGCCTATTTGTGTCTGCAAATAGGCTTTTTTAGTTTTAATTTTCAGCTTTAACTTTATCCAGTTTTTTTTGCTGTTCTATCTTTTTTAGTTTCAGTTTTTGAATATCAAGATCTTGCTCTTTTAATTTAATCTGTTGTTTTTGAAGATCTTCCTGAGAAATCGAACTGGAGTTTATCTTTGATTCCAGCTTTTGCTTATTTGATTCTAATTTATCGATTTTCTTGTTGGTAGCTGCAATATCATTTTCAGAATTTTTCAGATCCTTTTGATGTTTGTCGAGCTTTTTTTGTTCTTTTTTTAAAGTCGCTTGTTCGTCGCTAAGCTTTTTTCGATAATCATCTGTTGCTTTTTGTGCTTCTTTATCTGCTTTTTTCTGTGCAATTTCCTGAGCTTTTTCAGTAGTTAATATTGTCTGGGCAGTAAAAACATTCGAATTTAGAATAAGTACTAATACAAGAAATAATTTTAGGGTGTATTTCATTTTTTGTTCTTTAAAAGTGTAGAACAAAAATAGATTTACGATTATAGAAAGCAGGTCAGATAAGGGTTTTTTAAAGACAAAATAAGACAAAAAAAATCCTAATCGTTAAGGATTAGGATTTTGATATTATAGTGATTCAATTAGAATCCAGGCATCTGGATTTTCACCTTTTTGAATTTCTTTTTGTGCTTTTTCGGCTTCAGCCATTGTAGCATAACTTCCGTATAAAACCGGAAATAAACCATGCTTGTTTTCGCCTAGCATTCTTGCTTTAAAACCATCTTTAATCAATTGATTGTAAGCTTTACGTGCATTTTGCTCACTTCTAAATGCTCCTGCCATAATATGATAAGGCATCGCTTTTTCTTCAGCAGCTTCTACTTTTGCTGAATCGACAGAAAGTGTTACGGCCGGTAACGGATTTTGGATCAGGAATGTAGCTTCCTGAATCTTGTTTTGTACTTTTTTCTGAACAGCACTTTCAACAATAAGTGTTTTTGTAGCTATTTGATTTTGATACAACGGATATCCTATACTTCCTGTAATTCCTAATCCTAAAACAAAAATTGCAGCATATTTCAAGAATGAATTCGAAGATCTTCCTTCTTCTTCAAATAAGGCAATAGGTTCTCTTTCTTCAATTTCCTTGATTTTTTTCTCAAAATTCTCTTTTTTCACAAGTGGTGAAACAAACGGACTTAATCCGAAAGAACTTGTTAGGAAATTAGTTTGATCGTTTGGTGTGAAGATTATATTTTTCTCAGAATTTAAACGAATTTCACCAATATTTTTTAGGCTTATTGTGCCATTTTCATCTAAGATTTGTTTCCAATTCTGAATTTCAAAAGCAATGGCACTTACAGCAAAGCCGTAAGATGTTTTTTCTCCGTTAGCGATATGATTTGCCAATAGCCCGTCATTGTTTTTCAAATGGCTATTAAAAGAGATCATTTTCTTGGGTGGAAAAAACGAATTTGTGCTTTCATTAAGCTGAGCCGAGTGAATTTCGGTTAAAAATGCTCCAAACCCTGGAACCGTTACACACTGATAACGATACAATAACTGTGCTATGTAAGTTTCGATTTTCATAGTAACAAAGTTATGCAACGAATATAGTTATCAAAATTTTATTCACAATTTTTATTAACAATTCGAATGTTTTTACAGTTAATTAATTTTCAATTAGTTATGATAAATAATCTTTTTTCAGATTCTGGAAATAATATTTAAAATTATTATTTTTGAAAGAATTTACTTTAAATTATTAATGTTTATTTTTTATTGTTTTGAAAAATGATTTAATAAATCTTCTTATTCAAAGTGTTTTTAGTATTAATTAATTTCTAAACTTTAGAACAGATAACTTTAAGTAAAATGATTCCTGTTTTTAGGTTTTTAAACCACTCCCTTAAATATACCCATTTGTAGGTATTTTTTTCTTTTAATAATTGCATAGATTTGATTATTATTAACTTAAAAAACAAAATTATGGACTATTATGATGTAAGAGGTACTCTTTTAGAAGGTAAAAAAGCAGTTATAGCTGTAGTAATACCGCCACTTCCGAGAAACAATTTTTATGGGATTTATGAGATTTATAATCTTTCGGATAGTAAAGAAAATAAAATTGTAATTCATTTTAAGGATCTTTTGGGAGAACCTTTAAAAGCGAATGGTTATTATGAATCATTTATTATTGATTTAAATGATGAAAAATTTCAGTCAATTAATTTTCATAAATCTATAAATGTTGCTTTTCATCATGAAAATGGAGATTTGCAAAAAACTCCTCAAGAAATATATGAGCTTATTTTAGTCCCTAAAGCTGATCCTAATACAACCGGAAGAGGAACAATCCGTGAAGGTGCATAAAAATTCATTACATACAACTTTTGGCATTTTGCTCACTTTACTTTGTATGGTGAGCATTTGTGTGGGACAAAATAAAGTTTTGAGTTCTATTGAAAATTCTATTGCAGAAGGCAAATCAAAAGAAGCTTTAAAGCAACTTTCTGTATTAAACACAACTGCTTTTTTACCGGAAGATTTGGGTTATTATTATTTTCTGACAGCAAAAAGTTATAGTAAAGAAAACAATGATGTAAAAGCGATTGAAAATTATTTAATAGCTAAAAAACAATATTTAAAAGCTAATGTTGTAGAAAAAGCAATGGAAATTAATTTAAATATTGCTTCATTATTAGTTAGTTACAAAGACAATACGCAAAAGCACCAATTCTATCTCAAAGAATATATGGATTATGCTTTTTCAACCAAAAATGATTCTAAAATTCTTAAAGGATATGTTCAATTAGCTTCTTTAAAAATCAACAGCAAAGAAGCCAAAGAGAGTCTGGATTATTTTAGAAAAGCAATAGTTCTAAACAAAAAGGTAAAAGATAAAAAGCTTGAAAGTAAGATATATAATAATCTTGCAGTACTTTTTAGCGATGTTCTATACAAACCAGATTCCAGTTTGTATTATCTCCGGAAGGATAATTTGCTTTTGCATCAGGAAAAAACACCAAATCCCAATTATATCTGTTATAATTTGATGAATCAGGCTTCTAATTATTCGCAGCTTCATCAGTATCAAAAAGCGATTGATTTATTACTTCAGGCAGATAAAATAAAGCTAATCGAATACAATAAAGTGAATAAAGAAAACATCAATAACTTTCTTTATTTAAATTACAAGGATGCAAAAAACCTGGACAAGGCGCTATATCACTTAGAAATTTCAAATAAATACCATGATTCGTTAAATACTGAACAGCAAAATATTGCCATTAATAATTTTGATACTAAATATAAAACCAAGGAAAAAGAACTTGAAAATCTGGAATTAAAAACAAACATCAAAAAAAACAAGATTGTTTTGTATTTGATGATAAGTGTTTTAATTATTGTTTTGTTAATCAGTATATTGGTTTATAAGAATATTGCAAAAAAGAAAAAAATTGCTGAACAGGAAAAACTTATCGAGATACAAAAAACAGAAAAAATACTTAAAGACCAAGAGCTTAACGATATTGATTTAATGCTTGAAAGTCAGGAAAAAGAACGACAAAATATCGCCAACGAATTGCATGATAATTTAGGCAGTATGCTGGCAACACTGAAGTTAAATTTCCAAAATCTGAAACGCCACAACGAAGTAGCAAATCAGCAAGAAAATAAGCTTTATGATAAAACCGACGCTTTATTAGAAGAGGCATATCAAAAAGTACGGAATATTGCCCATCTTAAAAATTTAGGCATTATTGGCAGCGAAGGATTGCTGGTTGCAGTTAATAAAATGGCGGAGAAAATGAGCGTTTTAGAGCATTTAGCCATAAATGTTATTCCGTTTGAACTTACAGAAAGGTTAGAAAATACGATAGAAGTTGCTTTATTCCGAATGATTCAGGAACTGTGCACCAACATTATAAAACATTCAGAAGCAACCGAAGTCAATATTTATTTAACCCAGGGCACATCAAAAGAAATCAATATCATTATTGAGGATAACGGTAAAGGATTTGACCCGAAAACTGTGGTTAGTAAATCCGGAATTGGACTCAAAAATATGGAGAAAAAAGTAGAACAGATGGGCGGAACATTTACCATAGATTCAATTTTGACCAAAGGAACGACCATCATTATAGACTTGCCATTATGATAACAATAATCATTGCCGAAGATCATCAGTCGCTTATAGACGGCATCAAACTTTCTTTAGAATTTGAAGATGATATCGCCGTTGTAGGTGAGGCCAACGATGGGGAAGAGCTGATACAATTGGTTCGTAAAAAAAGACCACAGATTGTTATTACAGATATCCGAATGCCAAAATGTGACGGAATTTGTGCCACTAAAATTATAAAGAATGAATTTCCGGAGATCAAGATAATTGCTTTTAGCATGTTTGATCAGACCGAAGCTATTCAGCAAATGAAAGAAGCGGGAGCGTCCGGATATATTATGAAAAATTCTCCGCTCAGGAAATTAATTGAAGCGATTAGAGCCGTTATAAGCAACGAAACTTTTTTTGACGATGCAATTGTCGTCAAAGACGAATTAACGAAGGAAAACATTCTTTTAAGCAATCGTGAGAAAGCAATCCTGAGACTTATTGGCGAAGGAAAAACATCTAACGAAATTGCCGATGTACTTTTTATAAGCAAAAGTACTGTAGACACGCATCGCAAAAATATCCTCAAAAAAATGAATCTCTATGGCAAAACCGACTTAATACGTTTTGCAGTAGAACGCAAGTATGATTTTTAACTTCATCATACTTTGAATCACGTAGTTGTAAATTAATCAAATAGTTTCTTAATCAAAAAATCCCCATTTGTAGGGATTTTTTTATGCGCTGTAATTTCGAATTTTGGTTTAATAATCAACCAGTTAGCCGAAAATGGGAATTAGAGTAGGTAAACCAAAAATATAGAAATTATGAAAACTAAAATTACTTTAATACTGACATTGTTTTTTGTGATAACATCTTATGGGCAAAAACAAATAAATTGCTTAACGGCTGACGGACCAAAATTATCAAATACTATAAATCAAGTAAAATTTGGAACTCCTGTATGTGTTGATGTTTCTGGAGTAAATACTTTTTTAATGAGCACGTATTCAACTTATGTACCTATAAATTTTGATTTTAGCACAAAAGGTTTTTCGGAGATTAAAATACCAGAGACTAAAGTGGATACATCTAGGAAGTTAAAAAGTGGTGAGAGTGGTAAAAGTGAAGTAATTGAGGATATTCTAGATAGAAAAATTTGGTACTCAAATAAAATTTCTGAGAATAACAATCTAGTTAAAGCTTTAGAATTGAAAATGATTACAGATGGGAGCAATGATATTGATAGACAAAGAATAGAAGAATTAGAAAATGAAATATTCAAATTAAAATCCAAATTGGCAGAATTAGATGAAATGATTAATAAGCTCACGAAAGATAATGAAAAGCTTAAAAGACAATATGATTCAATATTTAATATTGTCGTTGAATCACAAAAATTTAAAGAGGAGTTTACTAATTTCCAAAAGCATTTCTTGAATATTGATAAGTACACAACCTTAAAAAGTACCCTTGTAAAACAGATAAATAGAGACAGTATATTTATAAGCGATATATTGAATTTTAAAGAAAGAAGTAAATCAAGTTACTATTCAGTTTATGGTATAAATACCGAGCATTTACAACAAAAATCGAAAATAACGGAAGAATTAACCAATCTTCAAACATCTTATTTAAGCTTGGTTTCTATATATCAACAATTGAACAAATTGTATGCAAATAATGTGCTAAAACTTTCAGGAGAATTGAAAGACGGTAATAATGTATTAAAATTTGATAAAATCACTGCTAATTTTGAGAGTAAGTATTTGTTTGAAGAGGAAATGACAAAAGCAAAAGCAATTAATGACAAATTAATGCAACCTGAAAATAAGGATAAAATGATTATTGAGGCTCAAGCAGGAATTGACCTTTATGATGAGATTATTACAAGTAAGTTTCAATCTACCATTATCTCAAAAAATGTGTACGATGACGGTGCTAAATTTACGCCAGAGTTAAAAAACAGCAAAGGAAAAGTAATGTATAAATATAGCGAGATTGAAGTGAGTACTTATGGAAATTGGAAAGTAAACGGTAGTGCAGGATATTTTTTAAATTTCATATCTGATGATAATTATACACTTAGAAAAAAAATCGAAACAGATAGTAATTCAAAAACTGGAGTTGAGGAATCTAATTCAAATACATTAAAACATTCGCTAGGTGGTTTACTTCATGCCTATTATAATTTTAAAGGTAGTCTAGATGCCGGAATTTCAGTAGGTTTAAGTATAAATGATAATGCAAACGCTGGATTTTATTTTGGTTTAAGTGCCTTTATAACTGAATTAAATCGTTTGGTGATTACGTCAGGTGTTTCATTTAATAAAGTAAAAAAATTAAATACTGCCAACTTATTAAATAGTTCAGGAGAATATGATTTCTCAAATGAATCAGATACTGAAATTAAATATGATGAAGTATATAAACCTGCTTTTTTTATTGGGATTACTTATAATTTATTTAAATAAAGAGTATATTATTAGAGAAAAACATATTTATTTTGAAAGAATTTACTTATATTTAATATCTTTACTGCTCTTAAAATAAATCCAATATTTGTTTTAGAAATCTATTTTTCGCCGCCATTTAACTCTATTTCAATTCATGTCAGATCAAGATTTATTTTATTTATTAGCCTTATTAAAAGTCGATGGAGTAGGAGATATAATGGCGAAAAAATTACTGACACATTGCGGTAGTGCCGAAGCTATTTTTAATACTAAAATAAATCAAATAGCTGCTATTGATGGAGTTGGAACAGTTTTGTTAAGAAATTTAAAAGATAAAAGTGTTTTCGAAAAGGCGAATCAGGAACTTGAATTTATTAAATCCAACAACATAAAAGTGTCTTTTTTTCTGGACGAAAATTATCCTGATCGGCTTAAGCATTGTATAGATTCTCCGGTTTTAATTTTTTCTTCGGGTAATATAAATTTAAAAGGCAAAAAAGTAATCAGTATTGTTGGAACTCGCCAGATAACCGGCTATGGCACTGAATTTTGCAAGAAGTTAATTGAAGATATTGCACCACTTAATCCCGTAATTGTAAGCGGTTTTGCTTATGGTGTCGATATAGTAGCGCATCAAATAGCAATGGAATATAACTTACAGACTATTGGTGTTCTGGCACATGGATTAAACCAAATCTATCCTAAATCGCACAAAAAATACGT
Organism: Flavobacterium sp. Leaf82; assembly: GCF_001422725.1. GTDB lineage: Bacteria > Bacteroidota > Bacteroidia > Flavobacteriales > Flavobacteriaceae > Flavobacterium. The sequence continues at coordinate 24,729 of NZ_LMMA01000012.1, forward strand.
GGCAAAAATAGAGGAAAACGGTGGATTTATTACGGAATTCTGGAGTTCATCAAATCCGGATAAAGAAAATTTTGTACGCAGAAATCGTATTGTCGCCGGAATGACCGAAGCTACAATTGTTATAGAATCAGCAGATAGAGGTGGATCACTTATTACAGCAAATTTAGCAAACGATTACAATCGAGATGTTTTTGCCGTTCCGGGTCGTGTTAGTGATAAGTACAGTCAGGGATGTAATAATTTAATTAAAACTCAAAAAGCAAACGTGTTAACCAGCGCCGCAGATTTAATTTATATCCTCAATTGGGATATCGAAAATAAAGCCAAACCAGTTCAAAAACAGTTGTTTGTAGAGCTTGAACCTGAGGAACAAAAATTGTATGATTTTCTACTTAAAAATGGTAAAGAATTACTGGACACCATCGCTTTAAAATGTGATTTTCCTATTTATAAAATCTCAGGTATGTTGTTGAATATGGAGTTAAAAGGGGTAATTAGACCTTTACCCGGAAAATTGTTTGAAGCTATTTAAAAATATAAATGCCACGAATTACACAAATAGTCACGGATTAATTTCTGTAAATTTGTGTAATTCGTGGCAATTTTTTTTATTTCCCAAACCCAAGTATTTCTCGAACTTTGGCCAAAACACCATCAGCAATAACAGAAGCTTTTGATGCACCTTTTTTTAGTAAAGCATCTACTTCGTCCAGGTTGTTGATATAGTAATTGTATTTTTCTCTTTCGGTTTTAAATTTTTCGGTAATCAATTCAAACAAAGCTTGTTTAGCGTGACCGTAACCGTAATTTCCGCCAAGATAATTTGCTCTCATTTCTGCAATTTGCTCTTCAGTTCCTAGTAAAGAATAGATTGCAAAAGCATTACAAGTATCAGGATTTTTCGGCGCTTCAAGCGGAGTACTATCCGTTTCGATACTCATAACCTGCTTACGCAATGTTTTATCGTCAAGAAAAATATTGATAATATTATTGGCAGATTTACTCATTTTTCCACCGTTTGTTCCGGGAATCAATTTGCTGTCTTCCTGAACTTTAGCTTCCGGAATTACAAATGTTTCTCCCATTTGGTGATTAAAACGAGAAGCCACATCACGAGTAATTTCTAAATGCTGCAGTTGGTCTTTTCCAACCGGCACAAATTCAGCATCATAAAGTAAAATATCTGCCGCCATTAACATCGGATAAGTAAAAAGTCCGGCATTAACATCGTCTAAACGATCGGCTTTATCTTTGAAAGAATGTGCCAAAGTCAAACGTTGAAATGGAAAAAAGCAACTTAAATACCAGGTCAATTCAGCAGTTTGCGTTACATCAGATTGTCTGTAAAAAGTTACTTTTTCAGGATTTAAACCACAAGCAAGCCATGCTGCAGCGGTACTATATGTATTTTCTCTTAATGTTTTTCCGTCTTTAATTTGTGTAATCGAATGTAAATCAGCGATAAACAAGTATGATTCGTTCGCTGGATTATTTGATAACTCAATTGCAGGAATAATTGCTCCCAATAAATTGCCTAAGTGTGGCGTTCCAGTACTCTGAACACCAGTAAGTATTTTTGCCATTCTAGTTTTTTCTTAACCGCAAATTTCGTTTTTTTACCGCAAAGTGCATAAGGTTTTTTATGCAAAGTTTATTTTGAGGTTTTTTTACCGCAAAGTTCGCAAAGTTTTTTTCGCCAATATTGCTATTTTTTGGGATTCTTAATTTTACCACAGAGAAGCACAAAGTTTTTCACAGAGTTTACAAAGTTGTTTTGTGAGGAAGATATTTAATCCTAAGATCACGGAGTATTTAGCCTTAAAATTTAATCATTTATAACCCTTCGTATGCCATTTTTTAAAAGAATTTCATTGAAGTTTATTAGTAGACCTAGTTTGTATTTTCCAAGTCTTAAATATATTAAAGTTTGGGCTAAATGAATTGTAGTTAATGATTCTACACTTTTTATTTCAATTACAAATTTATTTTCTACCAATAAATCAACGCGATAGCCGCAATCTAGTTTTATTTCTTCAAAAATTAGAGGCATAGCTTTTTCTTTTTCTACAGAAAGACCATTTTGTTTAATTTTATAAAATAAACATTCTTTGTATGCATTTTCTAACAATCCTGGTCCTAGTGCTTTGTGTACTTGGATTGCCAAGCCGATTATTATTGTCGATATTTCGTTTTCTGTCATAGATCAAAAATACATTAAATTTAATAATTATTTTCCTATAATATATTAAGTTTTAATATAGAAAAAACACAAAGTTTTCACAGAGAAAAAGAAATTTAGATCGACATAGTTCAATCAAAACCTGTGAACTTAGAAAAAACTTTTTTTTTAAAACTTTGTAAACTTTGTGAACTTTGTGAACTTTGTGAAAAACTTTGTGCTCCTCTGTGTTAAAATAGTATCATTAACATTTTTAAATAAAAGAAAATTTGTGGTAAATAAATAGCAGCTCAAATTCTTTTTGTAAAATTCACTTCTGTTTTCTTACATTTGAAACCATGAAAGGAATTAAAATTGTTTTTTGGGTTTTATGGCGCATTTGGTTTTACATTTTGATGGCCATTCCGATATTGATTATGCTGCCGTTTTTACTGATTTCTATTATCTCGGAAAGCGGATATCCCTATTTCTTTAAAATGGCCCGCATTTGGGCTAAATTTATCCTTTTTGGGATGGGTTTTTATTATAAAGTCGAGAGAGAACAGAAGCTTGTTAAAAATAAGAGTTACATGATTGTTGCCAATCATACTTCGATGACAGATATTATGCTGATGTTGGCGGTGGTTAGAAATCCTTTTGTTTTTGTTGGGAAAAAAGAACTTTCAAAAATTCCTTTATTTGGTTTTTTCTATAAGCGTACTTGTATTTTGGTAGACAGAAATTCTTCTAGAAGCAAAAATGAAGTTTTTAAAAGAGCGCAAGACAGGCTTAATCAAGGACTTAGTATTTGTATTTTCCCAGAAGGCGGAGTTCCGGATGATGAAACTATTTTATTAGATGAGTTTAAAGATGGAGCTTTTCGTTTAGCAATCGAACATCAAATTCCTATTGTACCCATTGTTTTTGCAGATAACAAGGAACGATTCTCTTATACTTTTTTAAGTGGAAGCCCGGGAAAAATGAGAGGAAAAATTCTTCCTTTTGTAGAAACTAAAGGATTAACAAGTGAGAATAGAAAAACGCTTCGGGACGAAGTAAGACAATTGATTTATAAAGGATTACTTCAATTTAAGAAAGAGAAGAGAGAATAGAATAAAGAGAATAGAATATAAAAAACCCGATAACTCATTGAAGTTATCGGGTTTTCTTTTGAATTAAAATCCCCCATTTTATATTCAAAATACTATCGATGAATTATTTTTTCTGAAATAAAACGCAATACTTTTTTAAATTTCAATTTGGTTTTCCTACGGTTTTTACTGTACAACACTTCTATTTTCTCTTTCATGGTTTAAAAATATTAAGGATTGATAATAAAGAGTTTATCTTAAACTCCGTTAACGTCACAATATAATAGAGAGTAGAAATTGAAAAAGGTTGCGTAGGTAATGTAATTTTTTTCAGTAATAATAAAAACCCGCTAACACCAAACAGTTAACGGGTTTTATCGAACAAACAACCAAATTTATTCTGAAAAAAAATTCCGAAGTCGGTATTATGGCCTAATACCTAATCAAATCTTATGTCTGTTTACTAGATGAACTTATTTGAAAATGGTTGCGTCATTTTTATTCTTTTTTTTGAAATAAAAAACCCGACAGGCTTTAAAAGTCTGTCGGGTTTGTGTAAAGTCTTAATAATTAAGTCTTTTGTATTTTTAAGCGTTTGCTAATTCTTTAATATGCGCTTTGATTTTTATTTCTAATTCGTCAGCTAATTCCGGATTATCTTTGATTAAAGATTTTACAGCATCACGACCTTGTCCTAATTTTGTATCTCCGTAGCTAAACCACGATCCTGCTTTTTTAACGATCTCGAATTCAACCGCTAAGTCAAGAATTTCTCCAGTTTTAGAAACTCCTTCTCCGTACATGATATCAAATTCAGCAGTTTTAAAAGGTGGAGCAACTTTATTTTTTACCACTTTTACTTTTGTTCTGTTTCCAATAACATTCTCACCATCTTTAATTTGAGAAGAACGACGAATATCTAAACGTACAGAAGCGTAAAACTTCAAGGCGTTACCACCTGTTGTAGTTTCAGGATTACCAAACATAACTCCAATTTTCTCTCTCAACTGGTTGATGAAGAAAACAGTACAGTTTGTTTTACTAATAGTTCCGGTTAATTTTCTCAAAGCCTGAGACATCAAACGTGCGTGAAGACCCATTTTAGAATCTCCCATTTCACCTTCGATTTCACTTTTTGGAGTCAACGCGGCAACCGAGTCAATTACCACAATATCAATTGCTCCTGAACGAATTAAGTTCTCTGCAATTTCTAATGCCTGCTCTCCGTTGTCTGGTTGAGAAATGATCAGGTTTTCGATATCTACGCCTAATTTTTCAGCATAATTTCTATCAAAAGCGTGCTCAGCATCTATAAATGCAGCAATTCCGCCTGCTTTTTGAGCTTCGGCAATTGCGTGTAACGTTAAGGTTGTTTTACCAGAAGATTCCGGTCCGTAGATTTCAATAATTCTACCTTTTGGATAACCGTTTACTCCAAGGGCTAAATCTACACCAAGAGAACCTGAAGAAATAGTTTCAACTTCTACAATGGCTTTATCGCCCATTTTCATTACGGTACCTTTTCCGTACGTTTTATCTAGTTTGTCAAGCGTAAGTTGTAGCGCTTTTAATTTGGCATCTTTTTCTGAACTCATCTTTTCTTTCTCTTTTTCTTTTTCTTTCATCTAAGTTTTTATATTTTTTCTTTATCAAAAATAAATCGTAAAATAAATAACTTCTTGATTTAGATTTGTATGGGCTTATAATTTTTGTAAAAATACTTCTTTTTTTTGGAGTTTGATTTGACCTGATTGTTCCAAATTGTATCAAATTTGATACTATAAAAACAAAGCCTTTAATTCTGTGGCTTCAGAAGGTTTTATTTTACCGGCCAATAATAAACTCAATTGTTTACGACGCAAAGCAGCATCAAAACGTTGTATTTCAAGTTCAGTTTCAGGTACAATTGCAGGTACTTCAACTGGTCTTCCGGTATCATCAACGGCTACGAAAGTATAAATCGCTTCGTTTGCTTTGGTTCTGTTTCCGGATTCGCGGTCTTCTACCCAAACATCGATAAAAACTTCCATAGAACTTTTAAAAGATCTTGACACTTTTGCTTCAACGGTAACGACACTTCCTAATGAAATGGCTCTGTTAAATGCGACGTGATTCACAGAAGCAGTAACCACAATTCGGCGTGAATGTCTGCGCGCGGCAATACTTGCTGCACGATCCATACGGGCTAATAATTCGCCGCCAAAAAGGTTATTTAAAGGATTCGTTTCGCTCGGTAAAACTAAATCGGTTAATATTGTTAGGGATTCTGAAGGGTGTTTTGGATTCATTTTTTTAATAATAATTTTGTTTTTTTACCCGCAATGCGGGCTGCTTTTTTTGCCACAGATAAATGATTTTTAAATCTTTTTAATTTGTAAAATCAGTGGCATATTTTTAATTCAACCAGTAAACAGCCATAACAGCCGGAATAAAATAAATAACAATGGTTCTCGCACCATCGTAATCTTTGGCTAATCTTTGTCCAAATAGCATCATTAACAAACAGATGCAGGAAAAAATAGCGCCGTAAAAACCAAATTCACGACCACTATTTGTGAGCAATTGTATTGCTCCGACAACGCATAAAATTCCAGAAATTAATTCGAGAATTAAAAGATGTAAAAGCGCAAGCGGTACTTGGTTTTTTAATGGCGTTTTAGCAAAATGTCCTTTTAGCCAATCGACATTATCTTTCCAATAAAATATTTTTTCATATCCCGATTGTAAGAACGTTAAGGCTAAAAATGCTAATAGTAAAATGGAGGCAACATTATTATTCATTTGAAACTATTTTTTATGAATTAAACGAGTAAGTTTTATAGATAAATCTGTCAAAATTATTTTTGCATTTCCATTTCTTTCAATGTGATACATAGCATCAGAAAGTTCCTTGAAAATTTCGTGAATGTTGTTTCCGTTTACAAAAGGCGCGAAATTTTCGAGTTTGAATTTTTCAACTTTTGGTTCGATATAAACCAAAGACGGAGCTTCATAATTTAGTAAAAGTGCCTGACGAAACATTTCGATACAAAACTGAATAAATTTCTTCTGGCTTTCACGTCCAAGAGCTGCAATTTCTTCACTCCAGGATATTAAATCCTGAATGGCGGCAGCATTTCCTTTGGCTCTAAATGCGGCACGAACCCAGTTAACAAACCATTGCTCAAATGGATATTCTGAGTCATCTTCTTTTAAAAGATGTAAGGCTTTACTATAATTTCCTTGTGCCTGATGTGCAATTTTAAAAGCTGATTTCTCGTCGATATTCTCTTTTGAAATTAACGCTTCGGCAATAACTTTTTCCGGTAATCCGTTAAAGTGAATTACCTGACAACGAGAACGTATGGTTTGAATAATGTCTTCTTCATTCTCAGAAATAAGAATAAAAATAGTTTTGTCTGAAGGTTCTTCGAGGAGTTTTAATAATTTATTCGACGCGGCAATATTCATTTTATCTGCCATCCAGATAATCATGATTTTATAACCGCCTTCGTAAGATTTTAAAGCAAGTGATTTTAAAACTTCTGTTGCATCTTCAACACGAATTTCTCCTTGTTTGTTTTGAACGCCCAAAACTTTGTACCAGTCAAATAAACCTCCGTAAGGCATTTCCTGAATAAAAGTGCGCCAATCCTGAATAAAATCTAAACTCTTTGGTTTGGTTTTTACGTCTTCGGTGGTAACTGTTGGATAAATAAAATGTAAATCCGGATGTGAAATGTTTTGAAACTTCAAATTGCAGGAATCATTTCCGTTTGAATTTTCGTTTCCTGTATTGTTACACAAAATATATTGCGCGTAAGCAATTGCCGTTGATAATGTACCACTTCCTTCTGGCCCAATGAATAATTGTGCGTGCGGAATTCGTCCGGAAGCTGCACTTTTTATCAAGTGACTTTTGATGTAATCTTGACCTAAAATTTGAGAAAATTGCATGAAGCAAAGATAGAAGAAAATGATGTAGTCAAAAATTTTAGGTAAAAAGTTTATCACTTACTTTTTTATTTATGCCGCGATAAAAAGTTTTTTTTGGAGTTTATTAACCAACTTTTGTTAATAACAATGATAAATGGAGAGAATATAGGTGTTTTTTGGTGATAAATTTTTTCTAAAATTTACGAAAAGTAAGTTTTTTTTGGTTATTATTTTACGAAATGTGATTTTTTTTATAGTTAATATCTTACGGTTTAAGTTTTAACAAATTTAACAAAAACCTCGTTAAAACGCACATTTTCTCGACATAAGGCTGGTTTTTAAGCTTTTTTTAAGCTTTTTTTTTGAAAAAAGAAATCAATAAAGTTGCAATTTAAGTTAATTTATATATTTTTGTTTTCATCAACAACCATTTATAAAAAGAATCTATGAAAGGGAAAATTATTTTATTAAGTGCAGTTTTTTTCATGACAACCGGAGCAATTTCGGCTCAGGCAAAAAATGCCCCAAGAAGTATTATTAGTACGACAGCTCTTATCCGTAAATACCATGATCAAAAAGAATTGAGTGGTATGCAAAAAGGAGAACTTTTAGAATTATACATTGAGCGTATTAAAGTTTTGGTAAAAACTCTTCCTTATATAGCTTTGGTTACTAAACCTGGTGTTACGATGGCAGACTTAGGTATTCCGGACGATAGTGAACACAAAAAAGTATTAGATGCACAAGCAGTTGGTACTACTACTTTCTTAGATACAACAGTAGAATTTCAAAGAAAAATGATGCCGTATTCTGATAAAGGAAACTTAATCGCTGCGATTTTATTTTACGAAAACACATTGAAATCTTTACATGAGTTCAACGAATTGAACGAAATGTAATAAATAATTATATTTTTTAAAACCTTTTTTAAAGTGTTTACGTAGATCATTTAAATTTTTTGCGTCATTTTGAGAAAAGAGATAAAAAGCAACTCGTTCTCGATGTGTTCTGAAAAATAATCAGAAAACTCGAGATGAGTTTTTTCATTTACGCATACGCATACCCAAATTTATTATTAACAGTAATACCCCCCTTATCATGAAAAAAATTACTCAAATTATTTGCGTTCTTTTGACAGTTACCTCTATGAGTGCTCAACAAGAGAAAGGAATTATGGGCTACAACAATTGGTTGAACAACTGGACCGAATTTAAGCCTAACAAAGTAGAGTATGGAGAAGCAAACCAAATTTTAGCAGGAAACATTTCTGTTAATACTAAATTGCTGAAAAGGAATATTTATGTATTGCAAGGAAATGTTTATGTAACTAATAATGCTGTTTTGACTATTGAGCCAGGAACATTGATTATTGGTGATTTCGAAACAAAAGGTGCCTTGGTAGTTACAAAAGGTGCACAACTTATTGCAGATGGTTTAGAAACTGACCCAATTGTATTTACTTCTAACCGTAGCCAGAAAAAAGCTGGAGACTGGGGTGGAGTTGTAATTCTTGGTGATGCTCCAATAAACAAATTTGGAAATGTTGGTTCTTACAACATGGATCTTGATCCTACTTTGACTACTTATGGTGGTGATAACGCAGCTTCTAATTCTGGAGTTTTAAGATATGTTAGAATCGAATTTGCAGGAAAAAAAGTAAAAGGTGTTGATACTTTCAACGGTTTAACTCTTGCAGGTGTTGGTAACAAAACAGTTCTTGAAAACGTTATGGTAAGCTATGCCGGAGGAGACTCATTTGGTTTATTAGGAGGAGATTTAAATGTTACTAAATTTGTTTCTTACAAATCAATCAATGACGATTATAAATTCTCTCAAGGAGTTCAATGTCGTTTCTACAACTCATTAGCTGTTAGATCTTCATATTTTTCAAGTACTAAAGACGGATCTCGTTGTATGGAAGTAAAATCATACGAAAAGAAAAGTGAAACTGATTTTACTAAAAAACAGACTTTAGTAGTTGCAACTAATATTACAATGCTTAATGACAGTGAAAACATTAAAGCTGATATTCAGGCAGGTTTAGTAAAAGAGGCTGTGTATGTAGCTGAAAATGCTTCTCTTGAAATGAAAAGAAGTGTAATCTCTGGATTTAATCCTGCAGTTTTATTAGACAGCAAAACAGAAATCAATGATGCCAACCTTAAAAAAATCAAATTTGAGGAAATGTATTTCAACTTATGTAACGGAAATATCTTTACAGAATACAATTCTAACAACGAAGATTTAGAAAGCTGGTATGGAAACAGTGTGTTCTTTAACGTATACTCTCAAAGTGACAATAAAGAAACATTTATTGATATTTTCAATGCTAAAAAACCTGATTTCAGACTTCAATTAGGTAAAATCACAGCTTCAAGCGGAAATAGATAAATAGATTCAGATTTTTATTTTAAAGCGTAAATTTTATTAATAAAGTCCCCAGACACAATTTATGTACTCGTCTTAAAACGGACCAAATAAAGATCAAGACATAATGGCTCAATCTAGAAAAAAATATTTTTTATATATAATATTTTTGGTTTCACCTATTACGTTAAGTCTATATGCACAAAGTTCATTAGAAAGACCTACGGCTTCTATTGATGCTATTTGCAGCCTGACTGCGGCTCCAAACCAAAAAAATGATAGTGCTGATACAATAATCGGCAAATTAGATAATTCTAATCAGTTTATAGTAGGGCCATCCATCCCCAAGGATGGCCTTGTTATGGCACTTGAGACGAATAAAGATCAAGACAACTCAAACTGCGAAGAAAAACCTTTTATAGCAGCCTTTTATTCTGTTCTTGCAAAGGACATTATAGAGAACTATAAGTATGATTTTTCGGAAACATTTATTGATATTTTGTTTTTTGAGAATATAGATTTGGCCAGAAAACGCACTATATGATTAAAAAAACTACTCTATCTTTAACTAAATGCTTTCTGTTTTTGAGTATTCTTTTTGTTGTTAATTCAAAAATACAAGCGCAAACTATTGTACCACAAACACTTGATGGTCTGGAGAAGTTATGCGCGGGTAACAATTTCAACGAATTTTATGCAACATTTAGTTATATAGATTTTCCTGCAGGAACTACTTTTGTGATTGAACTTTCAAACAGTCAGGGTAGTTATGCAACTCCTATTGCTACAACGAAACTTCTGGCAACAGATCTTTCTTCTACTTCACAAACTATAAAATTTGCTGTACCAACTACCATAGTTGGTGCAGACACTTATAGTTTTAGGGTTAAGAGTTCTTTGGCAAGTGCTCCAGCGAGTACGAGCTTTAAAAACACTTTGGGTAATACCTCTTTCCCTATATATTTTAAGGACTACGAAGGTTCTTTTTTCATTAATAATAAAAATGATGTTGCGTTGTTATGTGCAGGCGGTAGTCTGACACTTTCTATCAACAACGACACGCCTGATATTGTAAATTCATCGCCAGTAAATTATGCAAAAATTAAGTATAAATGGTACAAAGATGATGTTGCAATTGCGGGACAAAGCTCTAAAGAGTTAATTGTTAATGCTCCAGGAAAATATTATGCCGAGATTGATTATGGTTTATGTTCTGATGTAAACTTTAGTTCAAATCGTGTTACCGTTAGTACTTCTGGTTCTGGCGGATCTGCGGTTTCTATTACTTCCAGTTTAGGAAATCCGTTTTGTGCAAGTGTTGACGGAACTATTTTAACAGCAACTCAGGGTAATCATTATGTATGGAAAAAAGATGGCGCTGCATTTGGTGGCGACACTCGTACAGTTACTGCAAAAGATGCCGGAATTTATACCGTAGCTGTCGATTTTGGAGGTTGTAGTTCTACAGGAACAATTGACCTTAAAAACAACGGTTTTAACGCTAGTATTGACGTAGCAGACGAATTTGAACTTACAGAAGGAAGCACTCAAAATGTTACTGTAACAACAGATGCTGCAAGCCCTACTTTTGAGTGGTATTTAAACGATAATCTTATTGCAGGTGCAACAACAGATACGTATGTAGTTGCAGCTATTGGTACTTATAAAGTAAAAATTTCACAGGTTTCAGGATGTGTGTCTTCTAAAGAATTTATTTTTAAAACTACAGGACCACCAAAACCAACAAGTGTTATACCAAATATAATTAGTTTAACTAGGAGTCCATATTGGAATATCCCAGATGAATACAAGAATGAAAATACCAAGGTTATGATTATAAGTTCGAATGGCGATATGGTTCTTGATGTTAGCAATTATCAAGGAGATTGGCCTCAGACTTCAATAGATTTTAAAAATGTAAATCCAGTATATTACTATGTCATTAAAGGCGACACAGGTGAAAAAAAAGGATCAATAACTGTGATAAGATAATATGAAGAAAATTTTACTATTCATAACTTTATTTTACGGTTTTTCAAATACACTCTATTCACAGACAGCTTCTGAGGATGGAGTTGTTTCGTTTTCGTTACCTATCAGAAATTCTTTAAAGTTTAATAGATATTTAATTAACCCTGCATTTAGTTTTGTTCGCGAAACAAATGCTTATGCAAGTTTTTATAATAAAAGACAATGGGTGCAATTTGAGAATGCACCAAATACTTATTTAGCCAATTATTCTGGACGTTTTAGAGAAAATGAAGCTTTTGCTTTTGGATTATTTCAACAAAATTATGGTCTGATGACTGTTTTTGGCGGAATAGGAAACTTTGCACATAACATCGTTTTAGAACAGGATAGTAATTTAACTTTTGGTTTAAACGTTGGTGTTTATCAAAGTGCTTTAGACAAAGGAAAAATTATATCTGATAATACTTTTATTGTTGAAGGCGATTATCCTTCACACACCTTACTTACTGTAAATCCCGGTATTAATTACGGAACTGCATTTCTTGATTTTGGAGTATCGGTTAACAATCTGATCCTTTACAATTTTGGAGGTGGTATTGTAAAAGAAGATCCGGAAAGAGCAATCGAACTTCATGCAATGTATACAGGATACATTGATAGTTATGGTTTTTTTGACAGAAGTAAATTTTCAGGAATTGTAAAAACAGAAATCAAACAAGACAAAACAGTTATTTCAGGACTTGCCATGGTCGCTATTCCGCAAGGAGTTTGGGCACAGGCAGGATATAATACTTTATATGGAGTTTCAGCCGGACTTGGTGTTAATATAACTCCAAGTATTGCTATTGAATATAACTATGAAAGAGGAATGGGTAATTTCACGAACATGGGAGGTTCTCATGAATTTGCGATTGCTTATAAATTCAAAAACAAAAACTATTACTATGGTGATGACGAAGAAGGTGCATTATTAGATCCGTCTAAGCCAAAAGCCGTAATCGCGAAACCATCGACCGCTACAACAGCAGCGAGAGCTGACGGTGTAGAAAAAGCAAGACTGGCAGCAGAAGCAAAAGCGAAAGCTGATGCCGAAGCAAAAGCAGCAAGACTTGCCGCATCAGAAAAAGTGAAAGCTGATGCCGAAGCCGCTGCAAAAGCAAAATTAGAAGCAGACAATAAAGCGAAAGCAGATGCTGAAGCTATTAAAATAAAATTAGCAGCCGATGCTAAAGCTAAGGCAGATGCCGCAGCTGCAGCAAGAGCACAAACTGCAACTGCAAACAGAGCAGTTGGTACAGAACAAAGAACACAAGCACAATTGGCCGCAGATAAAGCAAGAGCTGATGCTGAAGCCCGTAGAATTAAATTAGCTGCAGATAATAAAGCGAGAGTAGATGCCGCTGCCGCTGCGAGAGCACAAGCGGTTGCCAATAAACCTGGAGCTACTGCTGCACAAAAAACACAAGCACAATTAGCTGCTGATAAAGCAAAAGCTGATGCAGAAGCAATGAAATTGAAATTAGCTGCAGACGCAAAAGCGAAAGCAGATGCTGAGGCTGCTGCAAAAGCAAAAGCTGCTCAAGCTGCAACACCTCAAAAAACACAAGCACAATTAGCTGCTGATAAAGCAAAAGCTGATGCCGAAGCATTGAAATTGAAATTAGCTGCAGACGCAAAAGCGAAAGCCGATGCTGAAGCTGCAAAAGCTAAAGTTGCTGAAAGTGCAACACCTCAAAAAACACAAGCTCAATTAGCAGCCGAAAAAGCGAAAGCTGATGCTGAAGCTGCCGCAAAAGCAAAACTAGCTGCAGATGCAAAAGCAAAAGCTGATGCAGAAGCACTTCAGGCAAAACTAGCTGCTGATGCAAAAGCCAAAGCAGATGCTGCCGAAGTAAAACGTAAAGCAGATGCTAAAGCAAAAGCTGAAGCTGCAGATTTACAATCTATTTTAGCTGCAGATGCAAAAGCAAAAGCAGATTCAGATGCTTATCAGGCAAGATTAGCAGCTGAAGCAAAAATAGCTGCTGCCGCTGCTGCAAATACAAAAGCAAATGTTGATGCTGCGAATAAAGCAAAATTAGCTGCTGCCGCAAAAGTGAAAGCTGCGGAAGAAGCTGCATTAAAAGAAAAATTAGCTGCTGATGCAAAAGCAAAAGCAGATGCTGAAGCAAGAGAAGCAAGAATCGCTGCTGAAGCAAAAGCAAAAGCTGATGCCGAAGCTCTTAAAATAAAATTAGCTGCCGATGCAAAAGCGAAAGCAGATGCTGATGCACTTCAGGCAAAATTAGATGCTGAAGCTAAAGTTAAAGCAGACGCAGATGCGTTACAAGCAAAACTTGCCGCTGATGCAAAAGCGAAAGCAGATGCTGAAGCACAACAAGCGAAATTAGCCGCTGATGCAAAATCTAAAGCAGATGCAGAAGCATTACAAGCAAAATTAGCTGCCGATGCGAAAGCAAAAGCAGATGCTGAAGCACAACAAGCGAAATTAGCCGCTGATGCAAAATCTAAAGCAGATGCAGAAGCATTACAAGCAAAATTAGCCGCTGATGCAAAAGCCAAAGCCGATGCTGATGCACTTCAGGCAAAATTAGCTGCTGATGCAAAAGCAAAAGCTGATGCCGAAGCACAACAAGCAAAATTAGCTGCAGATGCGAAAGCAAAAGCGGATATGGAAGCATTACAAGCACAACTTATGGCTGATGCTAAAGTTAAGGCAGACGCTGAAGCAACTGCAAAAGCAAAAGCTGATGCTGAAGCGAAAAAATTACAAGAAGCAGAAGATGCTCGTTTAGCAAAATTAGCTGCCGATGCAAAAGCGAAAGCAGATGCAGAAGCACAACAAGCTAAATTAGCTGCCGATGCAAAAGCTAAAGCAGATGCAGAAGCACAACAAGCTAAATTAGCTGCTGATGCAAAAGCTAAAGCAGATGCGGCTGCACTTCAGGCAAAATTAGCTGCTGATGCAAAAGCCAAAGCAGACGCTGATGCATTACAAGCGAAATTAGCAGCTGATGCAAAAGCCAAAGCAGACGCTGATGCATTGCAAGCGAAATTAGCAGCTGATGCAAAAGCTAAAGCAGATGCAGAAGCACAACAAGCAAAATTAGCTGCAGATGCAAAAGCGAAAGCAGATGCAGAAGCACAACAAGCAAAATTAGCTGCTGATGCAAAAGCTAAAGCAGACGCTGATGCGTTACAAGCAAAATTAGCAGCAGATGCAAAAGCTAAAGCAGATGCAGAAGCACAACAAGCGAAATTAGCTGCTGATGCAAAAGCTAAAGCAGACGCTGATGCGTTACAAGCGAAATTAGCAGCTGATGCAAAAGCCAAAGCAGACGCTGAAGCATTACAAGCTAAGTTAGCTGCTGACGCAAAAGCAAAAGCAGATGCCCAAGCATTACAAGCAAAACTAGCAGCCGATGCAAAAGCAGACGCTGATGCGTTACAAGCGAAATTAGCAGCCGATGCAAAAGCCAAAGCAGACGCTGAAGCATTACAAGCAAAATTAGCTGCTGATGCAAAAGCCAAAGCAGACGCTGATGCATTACAAGCAAAATTAGCTGCTGATGCAAAAGCTAAAGCTAATGCAGAAGCACAACAAGCGAAATTAGCAGCTGATGCAAAAGCTAAAGCCGATGCTGCTGCAGCACAAGCAAAATTAGCTGCCGATGCAAAAGCTAAAGCAGACGCTGATGCAATTCAGGCAAAATTAGCTGCTGATGCAAAAGCAAAAGCAGATATGGAAGCAGCGCAGGCTAAGTTATTGGCTGATCAAAAAGCTAAAGCAGATGCTGAATCTACAGAAAGATTAAGAGCTGAAGAAGAAACAAGACAATTGAGACTGGCAGAAGAAGCACGTGAAGCAAAATTATTAGCTGATGCAAAAGCGAAGGCAGATGCTGAGGCTCTTCAGGCTAAACTTGCTGCAGATGCACTTGCAAAAGCAGCTTCGGCTCCAAAAGATGATACAGCAAAAGCTATAGAGAGTTTGACAGAATCTATTGAAAGTTCAAGTAAAAATCAAAAAGATTTATTATCACAGTTCAATACAACAGTGGCAAATAAACAAAGAGACTTGAATGACTTAAGAGAAGAGAATGATTTAAGCGAAAAAGGAATTTACAGAGAACCAAAACCTTTTAAAAGTGTTGCGGCAGAAAATAGTCAGTTAGAAGCATTAAAAGCACAACTTGCTGAAGCAAACAGAGCTCAAAAAGATGAAATCGATAAGTTGACTAATTTATATAACGAAAGACTTAAAAAAGTTCCTAATAAAAATGATGCTCTGAACAAAGCTTATCTTGAAAAGATAAATCAGTTGAAAGCAGCACAATTAAAAATGGAACAAGACAGCGCTACTTTACTTTCGAATTTAGAACGTATTAAAGCGGAAACTGAAATAGAGAAAAAACGTAGAATCAAACGTGCAGCTTACGAGAACGATCAAGGAAGATATGCGCAGGACGTTGCTGCTCTTAAACGTATAAAAGAAACAACAAAATTGAGTAGTACACCATTAACCGCAAGTGATTTTGATTTTGGTGAAGACCAGTCGAATATGCAAATTATCAAGAATATTAAAAATTCTGATAATGGTTATTATTTAATTATTGCCGTTCACAGCAGTGTTGAAAAAAGAGATCAATTCTTAACCAAAGCGGTGGCAGCCGGACGTTCAGATGTTAATTTCTTTTACAATGTGACAACAAGTAAATATTATATCTATTACGAGAAATTCGATGGATTATCTGAAGCAACTAAAGCATTAGAAGCAAAAGGTAACAAGCCATATAACGGGAAAATGGCTATCGTAAAAGTTGAGAATTAATACGTATTAAGATTGAGTCGGTCCTTCTTAAGAAATTAAGAAGGGCATAATAATAAATGTTATAGAATACTAATTGTTTTATTCACTAATGCCCCTTAGAGGATAAGATGTAAGTAAACAAAAAAATGATTATGAAAACACCTACTAACCTAAGATTGATTTTAATAGCTTTGATTTTCTTTCAAAGTTACTTTGTAATTTCTCAAAATCTTAAGCCATTTACGCCAAGATTTGACAAGAGATTAAAGGGTGATATGTTACTTATTGGTAACAATATCCTGAACAGGGAAACCAATAATAGGAGTCCAAAAGACGCTTATAATGGTTCTGGATACAATTCTGATTTCAATATGAATTATATTGATATCGATAATGATAACACTACTTTCAGTTCTAGTAGTGCGACATTAACTGTACCAAAACCTGCCTGTTATAAAATTGTTTACGCTGGTTTGTACTGGGGTGCGATCCTTCAGCAAAATGATCGTACAGGTATAGAAAAAGTAAAACTTAAGTTGCCTACAGGTGGCTATAATGACATTACAGGTCAAATCATTCATGATGCTAATGCAGCACCAATTGGTGGTGATAATAATAAAGCATATGCTTGTTATGCAGATATTACCTCATTAGTAGCGGGACAAACAAATGCACAGGGTTTATATACTGTTGCAAATGTTAAGTCAAGTCAAGGAACAAATGGCGGAACTGGTTTGTCTGCCGGTTGGTCTATTTTTGTGGTTTATGAAGATCCAACTTTACCAGCAAAATTTATTACATCATTTGATGGTTTTAGCGGTATTGGTGGTGCAACCACTTTAGATATTGATGTTGCAGGATTTAAAACTATTCCTACTGGTCCTGTTCGTGTAAAATTTGCTTTTGCAGCTTTAGAGGGAGATCAGCCTATTGCGGGAGATTATCTGCAAATTAATGGTACAACTATTACGGCTACAAATGCTGCAAATGCAATTATAAGACCATCTAATAACTTCTTTAATAGTAGTGTAACTTTTGTTGATCCGGCTACGGATAAAACAGAAGATTTCTTAAATCGAAATCCCGCCAGTACCAATACCTTAGGATACGATGCCGGTATTTTGAATATTAATAATCCGGGAACATTATTAAGGCCCGGGGGTATTGTAATTGATAATAACGAAACTTCGGCAAAAATTAAGTTAGGAAGTACCCAGGACGTTTATTTCTACTACTTTAATGCCTTTGCGGTAGACATTATCGAACCACATATTGTACTGACAAAAATTGTAAAAAATTCTGCCGGTGTAGATATTGGAAACCAGAATGTAACATTAGGTCAACAATTAAATTATGAAATAGGTTTTAAAAATACCGGTAATGATGATGCTAAATCTTTAACGATTAGAGATCAGTTGCCTATTAATATTATTTTTAATTATCCTACTGATATAAATCCTTTACCAGCCGGAGTATCGATTCAAAGTTATGATCCTGCTACCAGAAGTATTGTATTTAAAATTGATGATTCAGTAGTTAAGGCAAATTCATTATCAGATAAAGTTATCAGTTTCAAAGTTAAGGTTGTTCCTGATTGTAATTCATTGAGTGAAGCATGTTCTAATAGCATTGATAACTCGGCTTATGCAACTTATAAAGGAACATTAAATCCGGATTTTCAAATTTCTGATGATCCAAGTGTTAATACCAATACTGGATGTATATTAACTCCAAAGGCGACTAACTTTTTAGTAGGTGTTGATGGTTGTAAATATACAGCAACTGCTACTTTATGTAAAGATGATGTAAATCTGGTAGCTGCAAACGGGTATACTTCTTATACTTGGTTTAGTGACGAAGCTCGTACTAAACAAATAGGTACAGGACAAACTCTTACTGTTAAAGAGCCTGGAATTTATTATGTTTATAACTTAGCTGCTGCTCCATGTAGATCAATTTACCAGGCTTTTACTGTAACCAGATTTGGTGCTACAACAACAAATCCGGTTATTCCATATGCAAAAGCTCCTTATAAAGGTGAGGTATTAATTTGTCCTAACAACGGAAAAGAGTTACCTAATCTTTTCTTGTGTGGTGCAAATGATTCCAGATTAATCGAAACTCATATTTCAGACGGTTCTACTCTTGTTTGGGAGAAACTGGATGAGGCAAGTTGTGCTGCTCCAATTAGTCCAAATTGTGCTAATGAAGGTACTTCATGTGCATGGACCCAAGTTGCGACCGGACCAAATTATGAAGCCAAGATAGCGGGACAATACAGGTTGACATTAAATTATGCAGGTGGTTGTTTTAACCGTTTCTATTTTAATGTATTTACCAACTCATTAAACCCTACAGAAAAACATACAGATATTATTTGCGGTAAACCAGGTACAATTACTATTGGTGGTGTTCCGGCAGGATATGAGTACAGTATTAATGGTACAAATTATCAGGCAAGTAATATTTTTAATGTCACTACGGCAGGATTTTACACGGTATATATCAGACAAACTGGTGTAAATCTTAATCCTTGTATTTTTACAGTTCCTAATATTCAAATCAGACAAAGAAATTTTGCTGTAGTTTCAGAAGTAACGCAACCATTGTGTTATGGTGAAAAAGGTAGAATTAAGGTTGCAGTAAATGATGCTAATCCACAATACTATTATAAAGTTTACAATAACGGAAACTTATTATATAATGTAGGACCGGTTGCAGTATCTGAATATACTTTTGATAATTTAACTACAGATCAAAACTATGTTGTAGAAGTTTCTACAGATGATGGTTGTAAAGACACAAAATATATTTATATCGGTAAGGTTTGGAATGAGTACAAAGCGACAGCTACTTTGGTAGAACCATTGACAGCTTGTAGTGACGGAAAAATTAAAATTACTACAGAAGGTGGAAATAGCCCATACTCTTATTTTATAAATAGTGATACCGTTTTTCAAAGTTCAAACGAGTATGTAGTTACTGCTCCGGGAACATATGTAATTAAAATTGTAGATAAAAATAACTGTACATTAACCAGAACAGTTGTAGTTCCTACTAATACAAAACCAGATTATACAATAACAAATACAAACAGTACTTGTTATAATGATAACTCTGAAATTAGAGTAAATGTTACTAATGCTAACGGATATAGTATGTCTTACAGTATTAATAATGGAGGAACTTATCAAACAAATCCAGTATTCTCTAATTTACAACCGGGAACTTATAATGTAATTGTAAGATATGGTATATCTTATACTCCTGAATTTGGTCAGCCTACTATTAAATATTGTTCAGATCCTGCAGTGAAAAAAATCATTTCAGGACCAACTTCTGCTGTTACAGCATCTGGTGGTGTTGCAGCATTGGCAGGATGTACATTAGGTCAACAAGGAGGTAAATTAAGAATTAATAATGCACAAGGAGGAACGACTCCTTATCAATACAGTTTTGATGGTGGTGCAACATGGCAGGCTACAAATGAAAAAGATGTATTGCCAGGTTCTTATATCTTAAAAATTAAAGATGCAGTTGGTTGTGAGTATACAATTCCTTACACGGTAACTCTGGATCAAAAACCAGCTGAACCAACTATAAAAGTTGAAGATCCTGTATTTAATTGTAACGGTACTGCAACAAGTACTGTAACGGTTACAAACGGTACCTCTGCAAACTATAAATATGAATATTTTAGAAATGGTATTCCAAATACTCCAATTACAAATAACGTATTTGCAAATGTTCCATCTGGTACTCATACAATTTCTGTTAAGTACACGGTAACTACAGTTTCTACTTATAGTAACTTATTACAGGAAGATTTTGGTAAAGGTGGTTATACAACTACTCCGGGTATTAATCCTGCTTACTGTTTTGAAGATGAATCTACACCACACCCAGTTGGATATCCTTGTGGTGCTTTTAACGATTACCAAATCAATGATGGTAAATATGCGGTAGCAAGTTCTATTAAAACGAATTTTGGAAATTCATGGATTTTTGCAAAAGATCATACAGTTCCACAAGATCCGTTAGGAAGATTTTTATGTGTAAACGTAGGAGGTTCTGCGGGAATTGGTGGTATTTTATACAGTAAACCAATTAAAGATGTAATTGATAATCAGTCTGTAATAATTTCGTTATGGGCAGAGAATCTTATTGTAAAAACATCAACATCTCATGCTGATCCAAAATTAACGATTCAGTTAGTAAACAATTTAAATAATGTAGGTGGAGTAGAAGAAATTGTTGCTACTACAGACACGTCAAACCCATGGGTTGTTCCTAAAACTGAAAAATGGGAATATAAGGAGTTAACCTTAAATCCGGGTATTGGTAAAACTAATTTAAGTTTTGTAATTAGATCTTACAGTAATGAATTTAACGGTAATGACGTTCTTATAGATGATATCTGGGTTCGCCAGATTCCGGAATCTTGTCTTGCGACAAAAGATTTCCCAGTTGTTGTGGGTACGGATAAAGCGTTTTCTGCTGCAATTGTAGGTCATAAAGATCTTACTTGTTTTGGTGCTAATAATGGAGAAATCACTTTATCAGCTCAAAATTTTGGAACTGCTTATGGTTTCGATTATTCATTAGATAACGGAACAACATGGACAAACTCTAAAACATCTCCTGTTACAGTTACTGGATTAACAGGTAAAACATATAATATTTTAATTCGTTATGATGATAAAGCTGCAAGTTGTAGTTTCCCATTTAGCCAGCCTATTGGTGTTCCTGCCGAATTAAAAATTGATGCAAAAGTTACTAAACTTGCAACTTGTACTACAGGTGCAACAATTACAGCTACTGCAACAGGAGGAACTCCTGCTTATGAATTCGAATTAAGAGCTGCAAATGGTGTTACAGTTGTAAGAGCTTTCCAAAACACTGGAGTTTTTGCAAATGTCCCTACAGGAACTTATACTGTTGTAACTCGTGATCAATATGCGTGTTCTTCTACTGCGTCTGCGCAAGTAGTTGTAGATGCGCCAGTATTGCCAACAGCAAGTTTGGCTGCTACTTCAAATTATTGTTTCTCATCTAGTAAAGGAGCTACACTTGTAGTGACTGCAACAGGTACAGGAGCTATAACATATAGTTTAGATGGTGCACCTGCACAAAACACGAATACATTTACAAATGTTGGACCAGGTACACATACTATTACAGTTACAGATAGTAATAACTGTCCTGTAACAATTTCAAATATTGTTATTGCACCGGAATTAAAAGCGGCTGCTTCAATTACAAAAACATTAGATTGTACAACTCCTAATGCAACTATTAAAGTTGACATTACAGATGGAGTTGCTGCATATACATATAAAGTTAAAAAAGATACCGGAGCTTATGGCGGTGTTGTAAATGTTACAGGTAATACATTTAATTACTCAGCTACAACCGGAGCGGGACTTTATACTTTCGAAATTACAGACTCTAAAGGTTGTATTACAACTGTTACGGCTACTATTAGCCCAATTACTAATCCTACTGTTACTGCTTCGCCAACACAAATTACTTGTAATGGTTTACAAAATGGTACAGTTGAATTAATTGGTGCTGGTGGTTCAGGCGGATATGAATACAACTTTAATAACCTAGGTTGGTCAACAAATACTTTGTACTCTAATTTAAGTCCAAACGTTGATTATACATATCAGGTTAGAGATAGCAAAGGTTGTACTTCTGCAAGTGCAATTATCAGATTAACGGAACCAGCTGTTGTAACAGGATCAATTGCTGCTACAACAATTAAATGTAGTGCTACAGGAACAGTTCCTGCAGTAGTTACAGTTACTGCTGGTGGAGGAACTGGTGCTTATACGTATAGTTTTAACGGAACTGCTAATTTTACAACAACAAATACATTCTCTACAACAACAGCTCGAACAGTAACAGCTTACATTAAAGATGCTAATAATTGTCAAATTGGTCCATTATCGATTACTATTGGTACTTTAGACCCAATCACAGATATCACTATTGTTGATAGCGGATACGATTGTTCTACAACTCCTCCAGGCGGACACGTAACTTTGACAGCTGTAAAAACTGGAAGTTTAGCGAATATTACATACCAGATTATTTCAGGTCCGGCAGGATTTAATCCGGCAACAAATACAACAGGAGACTTTAAATCATTAGCCCCTGGTGATTATATTTTCCAGGCTACTGATACTGCTACAAATTGTTTATTTACAAAAGGTCATACTGTAAAAGGTACTTCTGATATTACTGCCGGTGGTTCAGTACTTACAAACATTAAATGTTTTGGATCTACAGGAACTATTGAATTTACAGTTAGTGGAGTAAAAGCAAGCGGATTTGACTATATTATTAGAAACGCTGCGAATACAATTATTCAACAAGCTACAAATGTAAGCCAGGCAACAACAACTATTGCTGTTACTGCTGCTCAGCCTGCAGGTACTTATACAATTACTGTAACAGACAGATTAACAAAATGTCAGGCTACTTATTCAGTTATATTAGCTCAGCCAGCTGCTGTGTTAGATGTTACTGCAACGGCAACTACAGTAAATTGTAATAAATTTACAGCCGAAATTACAGCTACTACAACAGGAGGAACTCCTGCTTATACCTATGCTGTTGCAAGACAAGGAGCTCCGGTTCCTACGGTTTATAATGATGTATTGACAGTTGATACTGCAAACGGTACAGTATTAAACTGGATCGTTTACGTTAAAGATGCTAATGGTTGTACAGATAATTTCCCAATCACTATTGCTGTAGATGCTAAACCTGTAATTACTTCGGTTACGGTTGACAATCAATGTCAGACAGGTTCAACTTCAAGCTTTACTATTACGGCAAATGCTACAGGATTAAACCCTTTATCTTACAGTATTGATGGAACGAATTTCCAGCCAGGTAATACTTTTACAGTAACTGCAGGAACATACACAGTTACAGTTAAGGATAAAAATGGTTGTACAACTAGTGCAGCTACTCCGGTAACTGTTTACCCTCAAGTATCTGCTTTGGCAGGTGTAACTAAAGAATTAGATTGTACTACTACTCCAGACGCCACTATCAAAGTTGATGTTAAAGGAGGAAAAGCACCATATACTTATACAGTAACAAAAGGATCGGGAACACCAAGTTCTCCGGTTGGTCCTATTGCGGGAACATCATTTACAATTTCTGTAACTCCTGCTAACGCTGATGGTTATACATTTGTAATTACAGATGCTAACGGATGTTCTACTACTACATCTACTACTGTTGCCCCAATTACAAACCCAACTGTTACTGCTGTAAAAGTTGATGCTTCTTGTAATGGTTCAGCAACAGGTTCTGTTCAGTTAACAGGAGCTGGTGGTTCAGGAGGATATACATACAGTTCTAATGGAACAACTTATGCTTTAACTTCATTATTCGAAAATTTAGCTGCAGGTTCATATACTTTCTATGTAAAAGACAGTAAAGGTTGTACAAATACTGTAGCTGTAACTATTGGTCAGCCTACTACTTTAACAGCTACTGCTACTGCTACTAATTTTACTTGTAGTGTTACAAATACAAAACAATCTGCTACGATTACAATTGCAGTACCAACAACTGGTACAGCTCCGTATGAATATAGCTTCAACGGAAGTCCATATAGCAACAGTAATACCTTAACAATTAATGATAACGGAACAGATCAAACGATCAACTATTCTGTTAAAGATGCAAAAGGATGTACAACAGCAATTCAACAAATTGTTGTAAAAAAATTAGATCCTCCAATTATTGCATCAATTACCGGTACAGCAATTTTATGTTCTCCTGCTGCAAGTACTACAAGTACAGTAACAGTTACAACAACAAATGGTGTTGGAACTTTAGCTTATGTAATTACTGCTCCGGCTTCTGCTATTACAAACGTAACTGGAGCTACAACAGGAATTTTTACAGGATTAACTCCGGATACTTATACTTTTAAAGTTACTGATGCAAACGGATGTTTTGCAATTCAGTCTTATACAGTAAACAGTCTTACACCAATTACTGTTACAGCTTCTAAATTGACAGATGTTTTATGTTTTGGAGGAAATACAGGTTCAGCAAGATTCACAATTAGTGGCTTTAGCGCAACAGGAAATTATGCTGTTGCAGTAACTTCTACTCCAACAGGATTACCTTACACAACTGCAACAACAGGAGATGTTATTACATTAAATGATTTAGTTGCCGGTACTTATAACCTTGAGGTAACAGATAATACTACAAATTGTAAAGACAATAAATCAGTTACAATTACACAACCAACCCAAGCTCTTGCAGCTACTGTTGATGTGGTAAATGCGAATTGTAATGTAACTACTTCAAAAGTAACAGTTAATGCTACCGGAGGTACTACAGCTTATTCTTATGCTTTTGTACAAAATAATGTTACACCTGCTTTAACTGATTATGTATCAAATAACACTGCTAACCTTAACGCTACAATTACAGATTGGGACGTTTGGGTAAAAGATGCAAATGGTTGTTCGATTAAATTAGATGTAGCAATTACTACAGATATTGCGCCTACAGTTTCAGCTTCAGTTACAAATCAATGTACTTCAACAGGAACTTCTTTTATAATTAAAGCTGTTGGTACAGGAGGTGTTGCACCTTTAACATATTCTATCAGTAATGGTGTTACGCCAAGCCCTGCAGATACTTTTACAGTTACTTCTCCTGGAACATATATTGTTACGGTTAAGGATGCTAATAACTGTACAGCTACAGCTACGGTTACAGTTAATTCTGTTTTAACAGCAAATGCTGTTTTAGTTAGCGATATTACTTGTTTAACTCCGGATGGAGCAAGTATTACTATTAATGCAGGCGGAGGTTTAGCTCCTTATTCTTATTTAGTTTCTACAGATGGCGGAGTAACTTATGGTACATCTCCGGATTTAGTTGGAAACACATTTACTACAACTGTAGCAGGTGATTACTATTTTGAAGTAACTGACGCTGCAGGTTGTAAAAAGGTTACCAATAAAGTTACAACAACAACACCGCAAAGTATTGCTGTAACAGCTACAAAAGTTGACCCAACTTGTAATGCTTACACAGATGGTTCTATCAAATTGGTAGCTACATCAGGAGTTTCTCCTTTTACTTACAGTATTGATAACGGTGCTACTTATGTATCTACAAATGTTTTTGGAGGTTTAGCGGCAGGAACTTATGACTATTTAGTTAAAGATTCTAAAGGTTGTACTTCTGCACCTGCATCAATCACTTTAAATAATCCAGCTCCAATTGTGGTTAATATAGTACGTAATGCAATTTTATGTAACTTAAATACTCCTGGTAGTTTTGATCTTAATGTAGTTTCTGGTGGAGTTGCTCCATACGTTTACAGACTATACGATAATACATTTACACAAATAGATACCTATACTGAAACAGGTGCTGCGGCAACTGCTGTTCATAAATTTGCAAACTTAAACTTTGGTGATTATTATATTACCGTTGTAGATGCAGTAGGTTGTGAATTTAAAAGTGGTAAATTAAGAATTGAAACACCACCTTATTTGAGCATGACTGGGGTTATAGATTCAAACAATTGTGCTACAGGTGTAAATGTTACAGTAACTACTTCAGGAGGTACACCGGATTATAAATATTCTATTTTTGGACAACCTTTAACGGAAAGCCCTTCGCAAACAAGCCCAACTTATACATTTATAGGTTTACAACACGGAACTACTTATTACTTACAAGTAAAAGATGCTAATGATTGTATCTCTATTTTAGAATTTAAAACTCCTCCTCCTCCGTCAGGAATTGTGATTACTGGTACAACAGCAACTAATGTTACTTGTACAGGTACTTCAACAGGAACATTACAATTTACTGTTAGCGGTTACGATCCTACAGTTTCTGTAATTAATTATGTTGTTTTAAATGCGTTGACTTTATTACCGGTTACTCCGGCAATTGGCGGACCATTAACAGGTCCTGCAGGTGGTCCGGTTTCTCATACGATACCAAATTTGAAAGCTGGAAGCTATGTTTTAAGAGTTTCTGAGTCTACAGGTACATTATGTTCTAATGCTTATACATTTGACATAACACAACCGGCACAACCACTTAAAACTACTATAACAGCAGTTGTAGATGCTACTTGTAATGTTGATGCTCAGGTTACCCTGACAACAACAGGAGGAACAGGTCCTTATAAATATGCTGCTGGAGCTGTTGGTTTCACACCTACAGTTTTCAATACAGGTAATGTTTTAAGCTTAAATTATGCAACAAGAACCAATTGGGATATTGTTGTACAAGATGCAAATGGTTGTACAGACAGAGTTAGTACAACAATATCTTTAGCACCAAGTCCGGTAATTGCTTTAGCAGTTGTAGACAAATGTGTGGCTGAAGGAACTTATGTAGTGAGAGTTTCTCAAACTACTGCAGGTGTTGCACCTTATTCTATAAGTGTAAACAACGGTTTATATGCAAGTATTCCTGGTTTACCTTATGACGTTACTGGTCTAAATTCAGGTTCAAATACTATTAGTATCAAGGATGCTAACGGTTGTATTGATACTAAATCTATCGTAATCGAAAAACCTCTTTTAGTAGTACCTGCTATTACTAAATTACCAACTTGTGCAAATAACGATGGAGTTATAACATTGACACCTTCAGGAGGTTCAGGTACTTATACATATAGTATCACTCCTAATGTGGGAACTATTTTAGGTAATGTTATTTCAGGTGTTCCGGCAGGAGCTTATACAATTACTATAACAGATACAAATACATTGTGTACTGCAAATGCTCCGGTTGAGTTATCTGCTCCAACACTTGTAGATTTTACTGCAGTTGTAATTGATGCTTCTTGTAACGGATCAAGCGATGGTACGATTACTGTAAATCTGGCTGCTAACAGCGATAATCCGGTTTACACGTATTCTATCTTACCTGTTCCAACAGGATCAGTACAAACAAATAACATATTCTCTAACTTACCTGCGGGAACGTATTCTATTACAGTATTCTCAGGTAGAGGATGTTCATTGTCTAAACCTTTCACAGTTGGACAACCTGCAATTCTTGCAGCTACTGCAGCTGTAACCCCATATTCTTGTAATACAAGTAATGTTGCTCAGCCAGCAGTTGTAACAGTAAATGTTACTGCAGGTACAGGAACAGCTCCATACAAATACAATTTTGATGGTTCTGCAGTATACAATGACGCTAATACATTAGCAGTTCTGGATAATGGTGCAGTACAAACTATTCACTATTATGTTAAAGATGCTAAAGGCTGTACGTTTGATAACACGGTAACAGTTAATCCATACCAAAAAATTACAAACTTAACTTTTGCTGGTGCAGCAGTAACTTGTAATGCTCCAACAACAAGTATTACAGTGTCTGTAGTAGGTGGATATGCAATTACTAAATATGAAATCGTATCGCCAATTACGGTTGATAACGGAACAGTAAATGTTTTTGCAGGACTTGGACCAGATACTTATGTTTTCAAAGTAACTGATGCAAATGGATGTTCATTCCAAAAATCATATACAATCAAACCAGTAACAAATATTACAGTTTCTGGTCAATTAATAAAAGATGTTAGCTGTAACGAAACAGCAGCAACTCCAAATGGTTCTGTAGAATTTACAGTAGGTAATTTTGCCGGATCATATACCTATTCAATCAACGGTGTTGCCGTTGCAGGAACACATACAAACCCTAAAGTTACTCTTGTAAATTTAGCTGTAGGTTCTTATAAAATTGATGTTGTAGATGTAGCAACAGGTTGTGTCGCTACAAATACTGTAGTGGTGAGCCAACCGGCTGTACCATTAGATTTATCTTTAGTTTCTAATGTTAATGCAAACTGTATTTTTGGTGCAAAAGTGAGTGTAATAGGTTCTGGAGGAACTCCAAACTATACTTATGCTTTCGTTGCAACTCCTGCAACTCCTGTTGCGACTGATTATAAAGCTAGTCCTAATGCTATTTTAGATCCGTCTAAAACATGGATAGCTTATGTAAAAGATTCGAAAGGATGTATTGCACAATTACCATTAACTATTGTAACAGATCCTAGACCAACAATCGACCCAATAACTGGTGTTTGTTATGATGGCGCTCCGGTAAATGTTACTTTGGTAGGTCATGGTGTTGGTCCATTAATGTACAGTATTGGTAACGGATTTAAATCTAGCCCAGACTTCGTATTAAATGCGCCGGGTTCTTATACTTTCTATGTAAGAGATGCTAACAATTGTGATGCAGTTACACCTTATGTTTACAACCTTGATCAGGAATTATTGCTAGAGGCTAAACTACAGGATTTAACATGTGCTGCTCCTAACTTGGCTACAATTACATTAACAGCTACTCAGGGATCATTGACCTATAATAATTATCAGGTTTCATTTAATGGAGGCGCACCTACACCGGCAACTTCTCCATACACAACAAATATTCCTGGTACTTATACATTTACAGTAACAGATAGCAAAAACTGTCAGGCAGTTTCACTTCCTGTAGTTATAAATCCTATTGTAATGCCTACAATAAGTACAACTCACGCAGACGTAAGTTGTAATGGTGGCAATACCGGAAGTATTACAATCACAGCCGGAAGCGGACTTCCTGCTTACGAATACAGTATTAACGGTACAACATATCAGCCATCTAACATTTTTGCTGGATTAATAGCAAATACTTACACAGTTTACGTAAGAGATGCTAAAAAATGTGTTGTAAGCGAAACGGTAATAATTTCAGAGCCAGCTACATTAACAGCAACGGCAGTAGTTACACCATTTGGTTGTAGCCTGACTAATGCTCCTCAGGATGCAGTTGTTACCTTAACAGCTACTGATGGTACACCTGGATATAAATACAGTTTTGATAATGGAGTTACTTTTGGAGATTCTCCAACATTAAATGTAAGTACTATAGTTACTCCAAAAACTGTTTACTATGTTGTAATCGATTCTAAAGGATGTAGAGTTGCAAACTCTGTAGTCGTAAATCCTTACACACCGCCAACAGATATGAATATTACTTCAACACCAATTTACTGTAACACTGTAGGAGGAACTTCTACAGCTACTGTAACCGCAGTAACTGGTGGTGTAGGACCATATAAGTACGAAATTGTTTCGCCGGCAACAGCTGTAGCAAACAATACAACTGGTATTTTCCCAGGATTATTACCGGATAATTATCAAATAAAAGTTACAGATGCTAACGGTTGTAGTACAACTAAAGCGATTGTAATAAAAGAGTCTGACAAAATCAATGCTGAAGCTCAATTGTTAAGCGATGTATTATGTAATGGAGGAAACACAGGTTCAATTGCCTTTACGGTAACGAACTACATTACTCCGGCTAATTACGGATACAGTATCTCACCAATTGTAGGAACAGCAACTAAAGTAGGAGATGTTATTACATACACAGGTTTAACTGCAGGTAATTATACATTTACAGTTTTAGATAACATTTCAGGTTGTCAGGATCAGGTAATTAATTTTGTAGTTGGAGAGCCAGCAGTTCTGGATTTCACATCAACAGCAACAAATATTAATTGCATCAACAAAAAAGCTACAATTACAATTACTGCTACAGGCGGAACGCAAGCTTACGGTTATGCAGCAGTAGTTCAGGGATCTCCTGTACCAACAACGTTTGGTGGAAATCCTGTAATTGTTGTAGACACAAACAATGGAGCTGACATGGTTTGGGATATTTATGTAAAAGATCTTAACGGATGTCCAGCTACAAAAACTCAAACAATTATTGAGGATGCATTACCAACAACTCCAAGTGTGGCTCCGTTCATTCAATGTCCGGATACAACAAACGGAACGTATACATTTACGATCACAGGAGTTACAGGTGTGGCACCAATCCTTTATAGTATTGGTAATGGCTTCCAGTCTAGTCCAACATTTACAGTTACTGATGCTCGTTCTTACGATGTAACAGTAAAAGATGGTAATGGTTGTGAAGTAACAACAACAGCTGTGGTAAATATTTTACCACCATTAGTTTTAGATGTTGTGGTAACTAAATTGCCAGGTTGTAACTTCGTAGATGGTGTAGTTACAGCTACAACTACAGGAGGAGCAACTCCTGCAAATTATAGCTATAGCTTAGACGGTAACTTTGGTCAGACGTCAGGAACATTTAATAATGTTAATCACGGACATCATATTATTGTTGTAACAGATTTAACAACTAATTGTACAGATACAGTTGAGTTTGATATCGAAGAAGCTACAAAAATTGAAGGTTTACTTGTAAAAGGAACTGATGTAACTTGTAACGGATTTACAGATGGAACTATTACTGCTACTATTGATGAAACAGGTGTAAATAATAACCCTATTTATTACTATAGTATTACTGCAGGACCAGTTACAAAACCAGATCAAACATCTGGAGTGTTTACAGGATTACCTGTAGGACAATATACAGTAACAGTTACTTCAGGCAGAGGTTGTAAAGCATTAGAAGATGTTACAATAGGTCAGCCAGCTGTAATTACAGTTCCTGATCCAATTGTTACTCAATTTGGCTGTACTCCTGGAACTAACGGAAATAATCTGGCTACAATTACAGTAAATAATGTAACTGGTGGTTCTGGTAACTTCATTAAATATGAATTTATTAAAGGAGCAACAGTACTTCAAAGCAGTACATCAAATGTATATACTGTATTTGATCTTACAGGAGGTATTTATACTGTAAATGTTTATGATGAAAACGGATGTGTTGGATCAGCAACATCAATAATCGATATTAAACCTTTCATTAGTTTAGATGAGATTGATATTAATATTAACAAAAACATCACTTGTATCAACAATGAAGACATAACTGTAACTGTTAAAACAACAGGTACACCGGCTCCGGCATTCTTGTTATACAAAATTGAAGGTATTGGCGGAAGCACATTTACAGATAACAATACAACAGGAGTATTTACAGGATTACCAATAGGAAATTATTTAATTACTGTTGAAAACCCTGATACACATTGTTCAATACAAGAAGCGCACTATGTTTCAAATCCTAATACATTTGAAATTAAGGTTAATCCAATTGCAACAGAAATTTGTTATGGTACAAGTAACGGAAGCGTTGAATTAACTTTTGTAGACAATCAAACAGATCCTTTAGATGAAGCTGGTCCTTTTGATTACACTATTACAGGTGGTCCTGCAGTAATTTCAGGAACAACTACAAGTGCAGGTCCTGAATTGATTTCAAACCTTGTTGCAGGTACATATACCGTAACGGCAAAATTAAGAGCATTACCTGAGTGTACTGTTTCTAGTGTGTTTACAATAGCGCAGCCTTCAGCTGAATTAGAGGTTAAAGTATTAACTAGTCCAATTACTTGTACATCTGCAAATTATGATGACGGTGAAATCTCTGCTTCTGCAGTAGGTGGATGGGATAATAACTATACTTATGAATTAGTATTAAACGGTGCTCCAATAGTTGCTTACAGAACTGATGGAAACTTTACAGGATTAAAAGCCGGAGTTTACACAGTAAATGCTAAAGATGGTAAAGGATGTATCGATACTGAAATAGTAACATTAGTTGAGCCGGATCCAATCCAGGTAAATGCTACGCCAAATGCGGCAATGTTATCTTGTTTTGGAGGAAGAGACGGTATCATTACTGTACATACAACAACAGGTGGTCAGGGAAGTAACTATTCGTATACATTAAACTACTTATCAGTAAACCCAGTTGCTGTTTCAGGTCCGCAAACTGATCCTGTTTTCGCAGGATTACCTGCCGGAACATATAGTATTACAGTTTCTGACGGATACAACTGTTCAATAACATCAGCTAATATTGTTATTACAGAACCAACAGAAATTGTTGCTGACTTAACTTTAGCAACATCACAAACATGTGATACAGAAACGATCCTTACATTAAGTGCAACAGGAGGATCAGCTCCTTATACTTACAGTGCAGATGGTACAACATATAATGTTACTCCATTTACAAGTTCTGTAACATTACAAGTACCGGTTGGTAAATACCAATACTTTGTAAAAGATGCTAATAACTGTGTAGCTAGTATTTCTAACGAAATTAAAATTGATGCTTTAGAGCCTCTGTTATTAGACTTAGATATTACAAATGCAGTTGTAAAATGTACAGGTGAACAAACTGGTGTTATCGTTGCAAATGCTGCGGGAGCTTTAGGAAACTACGCTTATACTTTAGAAACTACAGCTGGTGTTATATTACAAGGACCTCAGGCTGATGGTAGATTCGAAGGACTGATCGCAGGAAATTACAATGTTAGAGTTGTAAGTGGTGATTGTGATGCAGTAGTAAAATCTGTAGAAATTAAAGAACCTGCTGTTGGTCTGAGCACTACACACGTAGCAACAAACGTTTCTTGTTTTGGAGAAAACAATGGACAAATCGTGATGAGTTACGCAGGTGGTACAGGTTTAGTTAAATATGCAATTTCACCAGACTTGAATCAGTTTGATACTAAAAACACATTCGAGAAATTAACTGCTGGTATTTATACTATCGTTACACAAGATGAAAATGGTTGTTATGTAGTAGATGAAATAGAAATTACACAACCACTACCTCTTATAGTTAAAGAACTTGCAAACTCTATGATTCCAGAAGTTTGTAAAGACGACAAAGACGGAGCATTTAGTATCGAAATAAAAGGAGGTACAGCACCATATAGCGTAAGTCTTGATGTTAAAAACGGAACTTATACTGTAGGAGCAATAGATCAGACAATCTTTGACTTTACTAACCTTTCAGGAGGTGTTCATACCGTTTATGTTAAAGATGCTCAGGGATGTACATCTGAGTTTGTAGAAAACATGCCTTTACCGGTAGTTCTTAACCCAACTGTCGAAGTTAATTATGACTGTGTGAACAACGCACAATCTAACATGGTAACTATTACAGTTGATGCAAGCAATATAGATCTTACACAGATTGATTATGCACTTGATAATGAAGCAGGTCCTTTCCAGACAAGTCACATCTTTACAAATGTTGCTCCGGGAAGACACTTTATTGTGGCAAGACATACAAATGGATGTATCGTGCCAACGATTAGTTTCGATATCAAAGCATACGATCCGTTAACTCTTGCTGAATCTACAGGACAACAGGAAATGAATATCATTAATGTTACTGCTGCTGGTGGTTCACCTGCTTACGAATACAGTTTCAACGGAGAGCCGTTTACATCTTCAAACAAATACAAAATCTACAAAACAGGAGATTATGTAGTAATAGTAAGAGATCAAAACGGATGTACGGCGACAATCACAGTTCATGCTATTTACGTAGATGTTTGTCTTGATAATTACTTTACACCTAACGGAGATGGTATTTATGATACATGGGGGCCTGGTTGTACAAATATTTACAACAACCTTGAATTCTCAATCTTCGACAGATACGGTCGTATAATTGCTAAATACCACTACGGACAAAAATGGGATGGTAGATACAATGGCGAAGAATTACCAACAGGAGATTACTGGTATGTTCTTAAATTGAAAGACGAGAAAGATGCGAGAGAGTTTGTAGGACATTTCACTTTATACAGATAACAAAATAAGAGCCCCTGATGATGTTATCTAAAAAAATTATTACAATGAAAAAGTTTATTTTATCTTTAGTACTCATGGCTGTAACAACAAGTTACAGCCAAGAGTTAAACCTACCAGTTTTTACACAATATTTGGCAGACAACCCTTTTGTTATCTCACCAGCTTTTGCCGGTATTGGTGACAACCTTAGAATTAGGGCCAACGGTCTTACACAATGGGTGGGAATTAAAGATGCACCAGATAACCAATCAGTTTATGCTGATTTTAGAGTACTGGATCGTTCCGGAGTTGGTATCAATATTTATAATGATAAAAATGGTTATACGCGTCAAACCGGAGCTAAAATTTCCTTTGCACACCACATCATTTTAGATTATTATTCTAAGCAATACCTGTCTTTTGGACTTTCCTATAACATCAATACTTTCCGTATTGATACAGATGAATTTACTAGTACACCTAATCAGCCTTTTATCGATCCGGGAGTTACAGATAATCGTTATAATGCTAATAGTAACTTTGATATTAGTGCCTTGTATCGTAATAAAAGCTTCTATGTAAGTTTTAACGCCAATAACGTTTTAAAGAAAAATACCGATAAATACAGAGGAGTAGAACCTAGTTTACTTTCCAACTATCAGGTATATTCAGGATACGTTTTTAAAGACGGAGAAAACAGCCGTATCGAATATGAACCGTCTGTCTACTACCAATATTTTGCAAGTGATAAACGTTCTACAACCGATTTTAACTTTAAGTACAGACGTTACAACCGTTACGAAGACTATTACTGGATAGGAGTTTCATACCGTTTCCTAAACGACCAGTTTCCTAAACCATTATCAGTTGGGCCAATGGTAGGTTTCATGAAATCTAAATTCTATTTTGGATATTCATACCAGGTAATGTTCAACGATTTGGGTAACTATAACACAGGTACACACTCAATAACTATTGGCTTCGATTTCTTACAGTCAATCAGTAACTGTCCATGTACACAAAGTCCGGTACACGATTAGAGCATTTTAAACAATTTAATACCTAATTTGTTTTTTTTCTTAACTTATAACGTTTTCGTTATTGTAGATAGGTTATTTTTATATTTATTGATACTTTAAAAGTTCTATATTTGTTTTTCTTTCAAAAAAACTAAAAAATTATCTAATGAAAACTTTAAACGATTTCGATTTTAAAAATAAAAAAGCAATTATCCGTGTTGACTTTAATGTACCACTGGATGAAAATTTTAATGTAACTGACGCTACACGTATCGAAGCTGCAAAACCAACAATTGATGCTATTTTAGCACAAGGCGGAAGCGTAATTTTGATGTCGCATTTAGGAAGACCAAAAGGAGTTGAAGAAAAATATTCATTAAAACATATTTTAAAAACAGCTTCAGAAATTTTAGGAGTTGAGGTTAAATTTTCTGAAAATTGTGTTGGAGAAGTAGCTCAGGCTGCAGCCAAAGACCTAAAACCAGGAGAAGTTTTATTACTTGAAAATTTACGTTTTCATGCCGAAGAAGAAGCTGGAGATGTTGCTTTTGCAAAAGAATTAGCTTCACTTGGAGACATATATGTAAACGATGCTTTTGGAACTGCACACAGAGCGCACGCTTCAACAACAATCATTGCACAATTTTTTCCAACAGAAAAATGTTTCGGAACATTGTTGGCAAAAGAAATAGAAAGCTTAAACAAAGTACTTAAAAATAGCGAAAAACCAGTAACAGCAGTTCTTGGAGGATCAAAAGTATCTTCTAAAATTACAGTTATCGAAAACATCCTGGACAAAGTAGATCACATGATCATTGGTGGCGGAATGACTTTTACATTCATTAAAGCACAAGGTGGTAAAATTGGAGATTCTATTTGCGAAGATGATAAACAAGAATTAGCACTTGAAATTTTAAGATTAGCCAAAGAAAAAGGAGTTCAGATCCATATTCCGGTTGACGTAATTGCTGCAGATGATTTCTCAAACACAGCAAATACAAAAGTTGTTAACGTAACAGAAATTCCAGACGGATGGCAAGGTCTTGATGCAGGTCCAAAATCTTTAGAAAACTTCAAAAAAGTAATTTTAGAGTCAAAAACTATTTTATGGAACGGTCCATTAGGCGTTTTTGAGATGGAATCATTTGCAAAAGGGACTATAGCTTTAGGTGATTATATTGCAGAAGCGACAGAAAATGGAGCATTTTCATTAGTTGGAGGTGGAGATTCAGTTGCTGCCGTAAAACAATTTGGTTTCGAAGACAAAATGAGCTATGTTTCCACTGGTGGCGGGGCTATGCTAGAAATGTTAGAAGGGAAAGTTTTACCTGGAATCGCTGCGATTTTAGACTAAAATATCACAATTAACATTTTTTTACATAATTTACATGCATAAACTGGTTAAGTTTGCAAAAGTAAGCCTTCTATAATAGTTTGATTTATAGAATTTTAAAAAAATGTTATATGATTGTAAAAAAAATATCAATAGTTGTTTCTGCTTTTTTTTCAATTTCGATGTTTGCACAAGATGTTGCAAAGACAGATGTAGAGATTAAGCCAATTGTAAAGATATCGTATTTAGATTCTGTTAAAAATTCTTTTAAAAGAGACGAAATGGCAACCCGCGTTGATAGTCTCTGGATGAACGAATTAGTAAGTTTAGATATTTACGATGATCTTACCAAAGACATTCAAACCATCAACACAGATGTTACTGTAGATGAAGAACTGCCAACAGAATTGCTAAAACAGCGTCTTCAGGCAATGAATGAGAAATCACCTTTTGACATTGAATACAATCAAGGTTTAGAAAACATAATAAAGTCATTTCTTAAAAATCGTAAAAAATCGTTTTCACGATTAATGTCTTTATCAGAATATTATTTCCCAATTTTTGAAGACGCCTTTGCAAAACAAAACGTCCCATTAGAAATTAAATATTTAGCCGTTGTAGAATCTGCTTTAAATCCTAAAGCAGTTTCTAAAATGGGCGCCACAGGACTTTGGCAATTCATGTACGGAACCGGGAAACAATATGCCCTTAAAATAGATTCCTATATCGATGAACGCAGTGATCCGCTTAAAGCAACAGCTGCATGTTCAGAATACATGACTAAAATGTTCAGCATTTTTGGCGACTGGGAACTTGTTTTAGCTTCATACAACTCAGGTCCCGGAAATGTTACCAAAGCAATTCGTCGTTCTGGCGGAAAAACAAAATACTGGGACATTCGTAACCATCTTCCTAAAGAAACCCAAGGTTATGTACCCGCTTTTTTAGCTACAATGTATCTTTTTGAATATCATAAAGAACACGGAATTAATCCGCAAAGAGCCGTAGTTAAAAACTTTGAAACTGATACAGTTCAGATCAAAAATCAAATGTCATTCAAGCAAATCGCAGATTTGTTAGACATGCCACAATCTCAAATACAACTTTTAAATCCTTCGTATAAATTAAACGTAGTACCTTTTTATCAAAACGAACCACATTATTTGCGTTTGCCAAAAGATAAAATCGCCACTTTTGTTTCAAACGAAGATAAAATTTATGACTACGTAGCGTATCAGTCCCTAAATAAAACAATGCCCGCAAAATTGGCTTTGAAAGTAACGCCAAAAGCAAAAGCAAAACTGGAGAAAATAATTGAGCCAACAGATACTGATGTTAAGTGGTATAGAGTTCAAAAAGGAGATAACTTAGGAACCATTGCAGCTAAATATAATGTGACTATTCCTGAATTAAAAAAATGGAATAATCTTAAATCAAATGCAGTTGCGTTAGGAAGAAATCTAAAACTGAAAACAGATTACGATCCGGTTACTAAAAGCTTTAAAGAGTTAAAAACTAATGCTGTTGAGAAAAGATCAGAAGAAGCAATTGCTGCCGCAGATGATAAAGATAAAAACAATACACAATCTAAAGAATATGTTGTGGCAGCAGGAGATAATTTAGGAAGCATTGCTAAAAAATTCGGTACGACTATTGCGGAGTTAAAAGAACTAAATAGTTTAACTTCAAATAATATTGGTTTAGGCAAAACATTGGTAGTTTCTAAAGCAACACCTGAAATTATTGATGAAAATGCCGTAAACACTGCAATTGCTTCAAATTCTTCGATTGATTCATTCAAGAAAAAAGCAACTTCAGCCAAAGATCTTGGAGAAGACTATTACGTTAAAAAAGGAGATTCGTTGTATAGTATTTCAAAAAAATATCCGGGAGTTACAATTTCAGATATTAAAAAATGGAATAATATAAAAGACGGAGAAATTAAACCCGGAATGAAACTTAAAATAAACGGATAGTAAAAAAATCTTACATAAATTTGGGTTTTATTTCATAAATTAAGAAAATGAATAAAACCCATTTTTTATTGCTGCTAATTCCATTTGCACTCATTTCGTGTTTCAAAAATGAAAAGCAGTCC
Source organism: Flavobacterium sp. Leaf82 (assembly GCF_001422725.1). GTDB lineage: Bacteria > Bacteroidota > Bacteroidia > Flavobacteriales > Flavobacteriaceae > Flavobacterium. The sequence continues at coordinate 63,091 of NZ_LMMA01000012.1, forward strand.
CAGCCTGTATCCGGAAAAACCAATTCGATCTCTATTATCATAGACGATCAGTTGTGGTATGGTGAAGTAGGTGACAGCATCCGTAATAAATTTGCCTCACCGGTTTTGGGTCTTACCCAGGAAGAACCGTTATTTACCATAAATCAATATCCCGCTCGTCTGCTTGAAGGTTTCGTTACAGACAGCCGCAGTATAATTGTAGTCAAAAAAGCAGTTGCAGACAAATTCGAAATCAATCACAGTAGAGCATTACCCCATAATACATTTCGTATTTACGGCAAATCTGTAGATGATATTATTTGCAGCATCGAACTCAACTCCTCACAAATTATTAAGATCATTCGGGATGCCGAAATAAAAAAAATCCAGGAAGACAACAGCAAATCACTTCTAAACCCTGCTGTTATAAAAAACAAATTTCATATCGATTTGCAAATTCCAACAGGTTATGAATACATGTTGCACAAAAAGAATTTCATTTGGTTAAAGAAAGATATAATCAGTGGCAACACAAGCTTACTCATCTATCAGATACCTTTGCGCAGTTTTAAAAAAGGCTCAAATGTAATAAGCAATATCATCAGGATGCGCGATTCCGTTGGCAGTTACATCAAAGGACGCGAACCCAATACAAGAATGATTACAGGGGAAGCTTATGCACCTTATTTTTCTTCGACAACTTTAGACGGCAAAAACGCTTATGAAACCAAAGGAACCTGGGAACTTAAGAATGATTTTATGTCCGGGCCTTTTATCAATTATGCAATTGTAGACGAAATGTACAATAGGATTTTAGTTATAGAAGGATTCTGTTATTCGCCCTCAAATCAGGAACGTGATTTAATGTTTGATCTGGAAGCAATTATAAAATCTGTCAAAATAGATAAACGATAACAATCAAAACCGAAAACAATTAACTAATATTTTTTCTTATTTTTGTTTTGTAACAAACATTAAAACAAAGACTTATGAAAAATTTAATCACAGTATTAGTAATGTTACTGCTGTTTTTTGTTTCCTGTAAAAAAGAAGTAAAAACAGAAGTTGGAACCGTAAATGCTAAAGACAGCATTATAACAACAGAACCAATTGCCGAAGAACCTGTAGATTCAGCAACAGAAATGAAAGCCTGGCAAGATTATGCTAAACCGGGCGAACCCCACAAACTAATGACAGATGAAGTAGGAACCTGGAATTGCGATATGACTTTCTGGTACGAACCAAATGGTAAACCTGAAAAATCAAGTTCTGTAGCAAATGTCAAAATGATTCTTGGAGGGCGTTATCAGGAAACCAATTATCAGGGAAAAATAATGGGACAGCCATTTGAAGGAAAAAGTACCCTTGCTTACAACAACTCCAGCAAAGAATATACAACAACTTTTATCGACAACATGGGTACAGGAATGATGGTGGCAATGGGTAAATATGATGATAAAACAAAAAGTATGGAACTAAAAGGAGAAGTCGTAAATCCTGTAAATCAGAAAAAGACACCTTTCAGGGAAATCTATACAATTGTAGATCCACAAACTCGTAAAATGGAAATGTTTGATGTGAAAAATGGAAATGAATATAAAAGTATGGAAATTATCATGAAGAAAAAATAAGCTTTTATTCAATCAAAAGTATAAATCCTGATTGCAGTTTGTAGTCAGGATTTTTATTTAATGTAATTTTGCTTAGCGTTATTAAAATTGAAATAGAATACATAATGGAATTAAAGTGGAAAATAAAGCCTTTTGAGGCATTAACGGTTCATGAGTTATATGATTTACTAAAAGTAAGAAGTGAAATCTTTGTAGTAGAGCAAAATTGCGTTTATCTGGACCTTGACGGAAAAGACAAGAAAGCATTACACCTAATTGGTCAATATGACGACAAAATTGTAGCCTATGCGCGTTTATTCGATGCCGGAATTAGTTTCGACAATGCCTCAATTGGCAGAGTAGTGGTAGATGCAAATTATCGCGACAAAAAATGGGGACACGATTTAATGCGAGAAGCCATTGCAGGAATAAAATCAAATTTCGATAAAGACAAAATAACTATCGGAGCACAATTGTACCTAAAGAAATTTTATGAAAGTCACGGATTTGTACAATCCAGCGAAATGTATCTTGAAGATGATATTCCGCATATTGAGATGATCAGAGAATAATATTTATTAAATTCTAAAATCAGCTAATCTTGATTTAAACATATTGTGTATTTAGAATCACACTAATGCAACATTATTGCAATATATAAATCTATTTAAATATTTAATTATAACTAATTTAAATACAAACGTGTAGTAGTTTTTCTTAGAGTTTTACTTTAAGTCAGAAAGCTATAATTTGGTAATTAAAAATTCGACGCGGCGATCAAGGGCATCACCTTTTCCTAACGGAAATTTATTGCCGCAGCCGCGATAAGTCATTCGGTTTTTAGAAATTTTTTTGGAACTCAGATAATTAAAAACGGTCTTTGCGCGGTTCCACGAAAGTTTCCTTTCTTTAGTATCCTTATCAATTCCGTCGCTGTAAATTTTGGGAGTACAACAAACATGACCCCTAATTTCGAAACGCACGTTCTTTTTATTTTCTAAAATAACTACGACTTTATCCAGTTCTTTTTTAGAAAGCGAAGTCAGTTTTGAACTTCCAAGATTAAAGAGAATGTTTTCTAAGAAAATTTTATCACCTACTTTAATTTTATCGCTAAACGAATCATGAATTCCTTTCCCGAGGTTGTTTTTCTTAAAAATGATCAAATCAACCCTGCGGTTTCTGGAACGCGTTTCATGCAAGTTTTCTACAGTATCTGTTTTAAGTAAAATACGTCCTTTGCCTTCAAGAATTATGATAGTACTATTATCAAATCCGGCTGAGGCTAATAGATTCTGGATAGTCCTGGCGCGATTATTTGATAATTGAAAATTATATTCATCATTTCCCCGATCATCACAATACCCATAAATTTGTATTGACGCTACTTTTGAAGTGTCGAGATCTTTAATAAAACAGTTTACAACTTCGGTTGCTTTTCGTGTAAGATCGAATCTGTCAAATTCGAAATAAATGGTTTCAATGGTTTTTTGCTGCGCCGATAAATTGTAAATTAAAAACAGAAATAAGGCTCTACAAATGTTCATTTTTACATCTTTAAAATCGTTTTATATTCAGTTTGATTATTTAAAACACTTACCGCCTTCTTAATCTCTGAATTGTTTCTAATATAATATTGATATAATCCCTCCTGATATTGATATCTTTTAATCAGTTCTTCCTGAATCAGGTTTCTAATTTCTTTTTGGTTCTTGTCCAGCAAAGTTGTTTTACTTTTTTCAAGGGCAGCCAATAATTGTTGGTATTCCGGAGCTATTGTTTCATCGATTTTTTCATTTTTGGCAGCAGCCAGAGTATTTTTCAAAGCCACTTCGGTTTCCGTATCAAAACTAATTTTATTTGCTTTTAAGTATTGTTTAAAACTCACGTAATCAGCATCTGAAACCGTTGGTATTTTATCTCCAAGATTTGGATTCTTATAATAATAGGTAGTTGCGTAATCAAAGATTCCGTCATTTTTTAATAACGCAGTCGTAATCGGACTCATTTTAGCTTCGTCTAATTCAATATCCGGCAAAACGCCGCCACCATCATAAACCGTTCTTCCTTTTCTGGTTTTAAAAGCATTAAAGTTTTTAGCTTCGGTTTTTTGAGCCACGCCATTTTTATCTTTATGCGCATAATCCAAAGCCTGAATACAACGACCGGAAGGCGTATAATAACGTGAAATTGTTACTTTTAGCTGAGTTCCGTAAGTCAGATCAACAGAACGCTGCACTAAACCTTTTCCAAAACTACGACTTCCCAAAACTACCGCACGATCTAAATCCTGTAAAGCTCCCGAAACAATTTCAGAGGCAGAAGCACTTCGTCCGTTTACCAAAATCGCCAACGGAATTTGAGTATCAATAGGTTCTTTTGTTGTTTTATAGGTGTTATTATGTTTTTCGATTCTTGATTTTGTCGTTACAATAACTTCATTTTTAGGAACAAACAAGTTACATATATCAATTGCTTCATTTAGCAAGCCACCCGGATTTCCTCTTAAATCAAGCACAATTTGCGTAGCGCCATCAGCTTTTAGTTTTTCAAGAGCGTCTTTTACTTCATTTGAAGCTTTACGGCTAAAATGTGCCAGAACGATATAACCCGTTTTATCATCTATCTTTCCATAGAACGGAACTGATTTAATATCAACTTCATCCAAAACCAATTCAGTAGTAAACGTTTTTCCCTGACGCAGGTATTTAATCTGAATTTTAGTATTCTTAGTTCCTTTTAACAATTGCGAAGCGTCATCTTTAAAATCAGCAATCAAAACATCACCAATCTGGATAATTTCGTCGCCTGCTTTTAATCCCGCTTTGTCAGCAGGATAATTTTTATAAGGTTCACGAACAATTAAGCGATCTTTTTTTCTGGAGATCAAAGCGCCAATTCCCGTATATTCTCCCGTATTGTTGATCTTGAAATTTACAACATCCTGTTCGTTAAAATAAACCGTATAAGGATCTAAACTTCCCAACATGCTTTTAATCGCTTTATCCATCAAGTCACCAGGATTGGTTTCGTCGACATAATTCGTATTAACGGCTTTGAATAATGTGGTGAAGATTTCGATTTGCTTGGCAATTTCAAAAAAGTCGTCTTTGAAACTGGTTCCAATAAATAAAAATCCTGCCGCAACAGTTGGTATGATGAATTTCTTTTTGAAATAAGGATACATGATTATAGTTTTTTTCTTTTAAATCTTTTTCTAATAAAATAGGCGAATACGCAAAATAGTATAATAAATGGCCAAAGGCTAATGATCGATATTAAAAATTCTGAAAGACTAAAAAATCCCGATTGAATGGCAGTCCAGATTTTTGATCCGTACGAAGTTTTAACCCCTTCTTTTTGAGCAATGGTTTTGTAGAATTCGATGGTAACAGTACTTTCTGATACACGACTTTCCAAGTATTTCAGCTGTCCTTCTTTAGCTTCAATTTCTTCGCGAATGGCTGAAATCTGTTTTTCAATTTCCAGAATCTCGCTAATTTTTGTCGCTTTTTGTAATATTTCTAAGTAACGGGCTTCGAGTTTACGTTTGTTATTTAATCTTGTGGTTAGGTCAATATATCGTTCGGTTACATTTTGAGCCGAAATGTCTTTTCTTTCAAAATAAGAAACACCTTTTGAAACAGAATTTATAAAAGCATCAAAATTCTCACTTGGAACACGAATGGTTAGATTTCTATAAATGTTGTTATAATCTTTTCCTTCAGAATCATTTTCAATCGTAGCTTTATTTGTAGCAATTGCAGTTTGAATTTGCTTAAAAGTTTCTTCTAAATCATTAGTTTCAAATCGAAGAGAAGCTTCTTTGATAATTTTTTGCGAAATTTGAGGAGAAGCTGGCTCAGCTTGTGCATCAGAACTGGTAGCAGATTCGTTTTTTGCAGTAAGTTTAATGGCACTAACTGCCATATCAGCCATTGGCTCTTCGTTTTTACCACAACCCGTAAAGCTAAAAAGAACAAAGAATAAAATGGAAATATATTTCATATCTATTTCAAATTAAATCTAAAACTACAATTTTTTTATAAGCGTTGGTCTAATTTGATAAATAAAGTTATAATTGAAAGATTACAACTCCGTTTTATTTTCAGAATCAATAGGTTTGTTTACCTGCAAAAGGAATTTCTCAAACAACTGAATTGTTTTGGTATTGATTTCTTCATATGATAATTTGTCTTTCGTCTGATAAAAAAACATCAAAGAATACGGTTCCTGGATATTGTCTAAAAGCAAATGTTTGTTCAAACGATACGTTTCTCTCAAAACGCGTTTGAAATAATTACGATCAACCGCTTTTTTAAAGTATTTTTTAGAGACAGAAACGCCCATTTTTATTTTTTCATCTGCATCAACTTCCGCTTGACGGTAAACCAAACGCAATGGATATTTAGAAACCGATTTTCCTTCAGAAAACAGTAAACCAATTGTCGTTTTGCTCTTTAAGCGTTCATTTTTGGGGTAAGTGAAGTTCATTTAATTCAGAAAAAATTTGCAATTTTATAGGCAAAGGTACAATTAAACCAGAAAAACGGTTATTGTTTTCAATTTTTATAAGGCTAAAAATTTATTTATTACTTTTGGGCATTAATTTTTTAAGCATGCAAAAAATAATTTCCTATCCAATATCTGCTATATACTATATCATTTTTAGTTTGTGTTTGCTTGTATTTCATCCAATACAATGGATTTGCCTAAATGTTTTTGGCTATCAGGCTCATAAAAAAAGTGTCGATTATTTAAATTTTTGCCTTTTAAGATGCACAAATCTTGTAGGAACAACTTATAAAATCGAAAACAGAGAAACCATTCCAACCGGAGTTCCAATTATTTTTGTTTCAAATCACCAAAGTATGTACGATATTATCGCAATGATTTGGTATTTTAGACGTTTTCATTGTAAATTTGTAAGTAAGAAGGAGTTAGGTAGCGGAATTCCGAGTGTATCTTATAATTTACGCCACGGAGGATCAGTGCTAATTGACCGTAAAGACCCAAAACAAGCCATTCCTGCAATCAAAGGATTGTCTGAATATATTGAGAAATACAATAGATCTGCTGTTATTTTTCCTGAAGGAACGCGTAGCAAAACAGGAAAACCGAAAGAATTCGCTCAAAATGGTTTAAAAATTCTATGTAAATATGCACCTTCTGCGTATATAGTACCAGTGAGTATCAACAATTCATGGAAAATGGTAAAATATGGTTTTTTTCCTGTAGGTTTAGGAAATCGCCTTACCTTTACAGCACATAAGGCTTTGGCAGTAAAAGACTATAACTTTGCTGATTTAATGGCGATGACAGAGAAAGCAGTTGTAGAAGGAGTAAACGAGTATAAATAGATTTTTGATTCAGAATAATCTGAAATGAAAATCCCAAATCTAAAATAAGTAATGTCTATAAAAAACATTAGATTAGAAGTAATGCAGTTTTTGGAAAAAAACGTGGATAGCTTCGTTGAACAGTATTTAATTCCAGTGGAAAAAATTTGGCAGCCGTCAGACTTTTTGCCTAATTCTGAAGGAGAAAATTTCTTTGAGGAGGTAAAAGAGTTACGTGAAATTGCTAAAGAATTACCATATGATTTCTGGGTAACACTTGTAGGTGACACAATCACTGAGGAAGCTTTGCCAACTTATGAATCATGGTTAATGGATGTAGAAGGTATAAATCAGGTAGAAAATGGTGGAAATGGCTGGTCTAAATGGATCAGACAATGGACAGGAGAAGAGAACCGCCACGGTGATTTACTAAATAAATACTTGTATTTGTCCGGTCGTGTGAACATGCGTGAAATCGAAATGACAACACAGCACTTAATCAACGACGGTTTTGATATTGGAACTGGATCTGACCCATACAAAAACTTTGTATACACCAGTTTCCAGGAATTAGCAACTTATGTTTCGCACAATAGAGTAGCCCAAATGGCGAAAAAATTTGGAGATAACAAGTTGTCTAAAATGTGTAAAATGATTGCTGGTGACGAAATGCGTCATCACCACGCATATAGCGAGTTTGTTACTCGTATTTTTGCAGTAGATCCAAGCGAAATGATGTTGGCGTTTCAATACATGATGAAACAAAAAATCGTTATGCCGGCACACTTTTTAAGAGAATCTGGTCAAAAGATCAGTTCTGCTTTCGAACAATTCTCTGATTCTGCTCAACGTATTGGAGTTTACACCGCAAACGATTATGTAGATATCATGCAAAAATTAATCGATAAATGGGAAATTGATAAGATTTCTAATTTAACAGATGAAGCTGAAAAAGCACGTGATTACTTAATGAAATTACCATCTCGTATGGCAAGAATCTCAGAAAGATTAGTGATTCCGCAAGAATCACATATCTTTAAATGGGTTGAACCAGCGAGACTTTAAATATTTTAGAGTTCTGATTTTAGAGTTTAGATTGTTCTGAAACTTGAATTTTAGATTTTAAATTGATATTGAAAATATTGTTGATTGTTGAGGTTTGTAAAACTTTAACAATCAACTTTTTTTATTCTATAAAGATTTCCAGAAAATAGAAATTAAAAAATAAACTGTGTAAACCCATGCAATCCGCAAAATCCGCGGGCCATAACACACAGACAATAAATATAATTATGAGTAATACCGACCTTATAAACAAAACAATTGCCTTTGTAAAAGAAAAACTAAATGATGCCGAAGGCGGACACGATTGGTTTCATATTGAGCGTGTATATAAAAATGCCTTATTAATTGCAAAAGATACAGATTGTGATCTCACAGTTGTTCAATTAGGCGCTTTGCTTCACGATATTGCAGATAGTAAATTTCATAACGGAGATGAAACCATAGGGCCTAAAACAGCGCGTTTGTTTTTAGAATCAGAAAGTGTATCAGAAGAGATTATTCAACATGTTGTTAATATCATCGAAAACATCTCGTATAAAGGCGGAAATTTCGAAAAGAAGTTCACCTCTGTAGAATTGGACATCGTGCAAGATGCGGATCGTTTAGACGCGATAGGAGCAATTGGAGTAGCAAGAGCGTTCAATTACGGAGGATTTAAAAACAGAACGCTTTATAATCCCGAAATTACGCCGGTAACCAATATGACCAAAGAAGAGTACAAAAAGAATAATGCACCAACGATAAATCATTTTTACGAAAAGCTTTTACTCTTAAAAGATAAAATGAATACCGAAACCGGAAAACAAATCGCTGCAGAAAGACATAAGTTTATGGAAACTTTTCTGGCTCAGTTTTATGCAGAGTGGGAGGGAGTTAAGTAGTTTTCAGTCTCAGTTTTCAGTCTCAGTCTCAGTCTGAGTTTTCAGTAATAAAAAATGGCTTCATATTGAAGCCATTTTTTTATGTTTTATAATGTTATCTCTAAAATAAAAAGCTGTTTTGCTTTGTCAGGCTGAGCGAAGTCGAAGCCCTTCTAAAACCTCAGAACCTTAGTTCCTTAGCAACTTAGAATCTTTCCTTATGAACACCCACAATTACCGTCACCGCAATCTTTTTTCTTTTTAGGTTTCCAAAGGAATTTTCTAACCAAAAAACCAACGGCAATAAATAATATGACAAAGGCAATAATTTCTTGTACCATGATTGTTTATTTTAAAAGTTGATACGCAAAAAGCGCTACAAAATAAGCAAGGCCACTCATTAGGAAAAGCTGTATTGCAGGCCATTTCCATGAATTGGTTTCTTTTTTTGTAATAGCAAGTGTACTCGCACATTGCATTGCAAAAGCATAAAATAATAATAGAGAAATTCCAGAAGCAAAATTAAAGATCTTCTTACCCGTTTCCGGATTGATTTCTTCCTGCATTTTACTTTTTATAGTCGCCTCGTTATCACTGCTTCCTACACTGTAAATAGTCGCAAGAGTTCCTACGAAAACTTCACGTGCAGCAAATGAACTGATAATTGCAATACCTATTTTCCAGTCGTAACCTAACGGCGAAATTGCAGGTTCGATAGCTTTACCCATAATCCCAATATAAGAATTCTCTAATTTTTGAGAAGCTACTTCATTTTCGAATGTTGTTTCGTCCAGAGGAGTATCTACAAATCTTTCTTTTACGATAGTTTCTGCGTCATTAAAATCTTTTCCCGGACCATATGAAGCTAAAAACCATAAAATGACTGATATTGCTAAGATAATTTTACCCGCTCCAACAACGAAAGCTTTTGTTTTTTCGACAACATTAATCGCAACGTTCTTGAAAAGAGGTAATTTATAACTTGGCATTTCGACAACGAAATACGTTTTAGCACTTATTTTTAATATTTTATTTAAGATATAAGCCGATAGAATTGCAGTTCCAAAACCTAATAAATACAGCAACATCAAAGCCAAACCCTGTACATTTAGAAATCCAAATAGACGTTCTTCCGGAATAACCAATGAAATTATAATCGTATAAACCGGTAATCTTGCAGAACAAGTCGTGAACGGAGTTACTAAGATCGTAATAAGGCGTTCTTTCCAGTTTTCGATATTTCTGGTTGCCATAATTGCCGGAATTGCACACGCAGTTCCTGAAATTAAAGGCACGACACTTTTTCCGGAAAGTCCAAACTTACGCATGATTTTATCCATCAGGAATACAACACGACTCATATAACCGCTTTCTTCCAGAATGGAGATGAACAAAAATAGAAAGGCAATTTGCGGAATAAAAATAATTACTCCACCAATTCCCGGCACAATTCCCTGCGAAAGTAAATCAGTAAGAATTCCGCTTGGTAATTCCTGAGCAACCCAACTGCTTAAAGATGCAAAAGTGCTGTCGATAAAATCCATTGGAATAGTTGACCAGCTGAAAATCGATTGGAAAATCAAAAATAATATCGCCAAGAAAATTACGTAACCCCAAACTTTATGAGTTAAAACACGATCGAGCTTAGCTCTAAAATCTTTTGCCATTGTGGCATCAACTTTTAAACCTTCTTTAAGAACATCGTTTATAAATTGATAACGTTTTATAGTTTCTTTTTGCTGTAAACGCTTTAGTTCTGAATGTGATTTGGTAAAAGTGCTTCTGATTTCATTTCGATCTAAATTCAAAAAATTGACATCTTGTGTAATCACCAACCATAATTTGTACAATAATTGGTTAGGAAAAGCATGTTGTAATTTTTTAAAATATTCTTCATCAATAACCGATGAATTCAAACACGGTTCATGCGGAATCGTTTTATAAGAAACAATTAATTCTTTTAACGCATCAATTCCCAAACCTTTTCTAGAACTTACTAAAGCAATTTTCGTTTTTAGTTTTTCTTCTAAATACGGAATATCTAAAGTTATTCCTTTGCTTTCCATGCGATCTGACATATTAATGACTAAAATCGTCGGAATTTCAAGGTCTTTTATTTGAGTGTAAATCAGCAGATTTCGTTTCAGGTTTTCAACATCTGTAACCACAACTGCAACATCAGGATATAATTTGTCGTTTTTATTCAGCAAAAGCTCAATCACCACACTTTCGTCCATAGAACTTGCGTTCAAACTATAAGTCCCGGGTAAATCCAGAATATTGGCTTTGATATTGTGCGGTAATTTACAGAACCCTATTTTTTTCTCAACCGTAATTCCGGGATAATTCCCCACTTGTTGATTTAATCCTGTAAGTTGATTAAAAACAGAAGTTTTTCCTGTATTTGGATTTCCAATAAGGGCAACATTGATATTTTGAATGCTCATTATAAGTTGGTTTTGATAAGTTCAACTTCAATTTCACGAGCAGTTTCTACACGAATGGCAACATGCGAACCATTAATGTCCAAATATAATGGATCTCCAAAAGGAGCAATCTGTAGCAATTCGACTAAGTTACCCGGCAAACAACCCATTTCTAATAATTTTAGAGGAATAAGATCGATATCAAAATCTTTGATAATGGCTTTCTCGCCTTTTTTTAGAGTATGGATAGTATTTTGCAAAGCTTATTTAGATTGAATTTAGATTGCAAAAGTAGGCAATTATTCTTTATTTCAAGGCATTTAACACTTTTGTAAATGCTAAATGTTTCTAAAAATAAGGGATTTTACTCCTGACACAAGAAATTGATGTCTTCTAAAAGGCGTTTGATTTCCTCTTTATTTGTTCCGTCATAAAAACCGCGAACACGACGCTTTTGATCTACCAAAACAAAATTCTCAGTATGTACCATATCATACAATTGATCCGGACGACCAAGTTTAACCGCCAGATAAGATTTTCTGGCCATCGTATAAATTTCTTTTTTGTCTCCGGTAACTAAATTCCATTTACTGTCTACAATACCATATTTTATGGCATATGCTTTTAGAACCGGAATACTGTCGACCTCAGGAAAAACGGTGTGCGAAAGTAACATTACCTTCGGATTATTTAAAACTGCTTTTTGAACTTCGGTTAAATTAGTGCTCATTTTTGGACAAATAGATCCGCAAGTCGTAAAGAAAAAATCGGCAACATAAATTTTACCTTCATAATTCTTTTGAGTAATCGTATCTCCGTTTTGATTTACAAATTTAAAATCAGCAATTGTGTGGTATTTGCTTTTATATTGAATTGTACTATCGACCAATTCAGGATTTACATCAGCAGGATTGTAAATTGGTAATGTTTTTTGTGGCTTTAAAGCCGAATAAAATAAGGATATAGTTACAGCCGAAAATACAATAAGAACAATAAAGAATTTACGGTATTTGTATAGAAACGATTTCATAAAAACAATTTCGTGCAAAAGTACAAAAAGCACTTTTTAAAAAGCTAATTGGGTTTGGTTTTTAACAATGCAACCGAGTAAGAAAGGTTTTTGCCACAAATTTCACAAATTTTCACTAATGTAAATCGCGTTAATTTTTTGAACTTACTCATAAATTTCAATAAAAAGTTAATTCGTGAAAATTTGTGAAATTTGTGGCAAAAAAACCTTTTTATCTTTTTCGAATAGATTTATTAACCAGATACAATCCCACTAAAGTTACAACAGCGCCAATAACAATTGCCTGTGTTAACACTTCGCCAAAAATAAAAGAGCCTAAGATCATCGCCACAATTGGATTGATGTAAACATAAATACTGCTTATTTCTGTTGGAAGATTTTGAAGGGAATATATAAAAGCAATAAAAGTTAGGACAGAACCAATAATTACCAAATACCCAATTGACCACCACGAAGCCAAAGGTATTTCGCTTAGCGGAATATTAATTCCTGAAGCTTCTGTGATTCCAAATAATAATACACTCGAAATCAGCATTTGCAATCCTAAACTAAAATACGGATTAAAGTTTGCGGCTTGCTTTTTAGTTTCTAATATTCCAAATGCCCAAGTAATTGTAGAAGCAGTCATTAAAATAATTCCGAATTGAAATTCAGGTTTTAGAAAGTCAGCGATATAATCAATGAAAATAATACAAATACCTCCAAAACTAATAAGCATTCCGAGTAAAGCCATTTTTGCAATTTTCTTACCATTAAAAAAGTTGATAATGATAATCCAAATAGGAAAAAGTGCACTAATAATCGCTCCCAAACCACTGCTCATATATTTTACGCCCCAAGTACTTAATCCGTTACTCAAAGCAAAATTTAAAATACTCAAAACAATAATCGTACGCCATTGTTTGCCTTTTGGCCAAGGTTCTTTTTTTAGGATAAAATAGCCCACATACAGAACTCCGCCCAAAAGCTGACGAATATTTGCCAATTGCAAACCGGGCATATGTCTAACACCTTCTTTAGATGCTAACCATGTAGTTCCCCAAAAAAAACTTACCCAGCAAAGTGCCAAAATAGGTAATCCTATGGCATTAATTTTTCCTGAAACCGCACTCTGAATTTTTGTTCTCACTTTTATTTAAATTCTTTGTAACAAATATTCCAAAAACAATTCTAATATCAAGTTATAAACCGGTATTAAATACATGAAAATATTCGATGATATCTATTAATGATGTTAGGATAAAACGCTTTATTGCGATTATTTCAAAAATTTTAACATAGCGTTTCAAATATTAGGAATACGTTTGTATAAAGACCACAAAATTAAATATAAATGAAAAAACAAATTTGCAGACCTTTATTCTGCGCCTTTTTTGTAACCGTTTCATTGACGGCTGTTAAAGCTCAAAATGCAACTTCAAAAGAACCGGGTATTAACGTTTCATACATGAATACCAAAATTAGTCCGAGTCAGGATTTTTTTAAATATGTAAACGGAACGTGGCTTGATCAGACTGAAATTCCAAGTGATCGTACAACATGGGGAAGTTTTAATGAACTGATCAAGAAAACAGATAAAGATGCAATGTCTATCCTTAAGGAAGCATCAAAAAATCCAAAATATAAATCAGATACAGATCAGGGAAAAGCAATTAACTTATTCTCTACGATTTTAGATACTGTTGGCAGAAATAAAGCAGGCATAAAACCTTTAGAACCTTATTTTAAAAAAATTGATGCAATCAAAAATGTTGCAGATCTTCAAAAATATTTAGTTGAAATGGAGCCGGAAGGTGGTTCTGGTTTTTTTGGAATTTACATTGGTGCTGATGAAAAAAACAGTTCTAAAAACTCGGTTAGTCTTGGCGTAAGCCGATTGGGATTACCGGATAAAGATTATTACACATCTGATGATAAGGATTCTAAGGAAAAACGTGCAAAATACCAACTTCATGTTGCAAAAATGATGCAGTTTACAGGAGAATCTGCAGAGAAAGCAAATAAAAGTGCTGCTGAGATTTTAGCTTTAGAAACAGAATTGTCTAAACCAAGATTAAATCGTGTTGAAAGCAGAGACAGCCGTTTGCAATATAACCCAATGACAATTGCCCAACTTCAAAAATTAACACCTGCTATTAAGTGGGATGCTTATTTTACAAATCTTGGTTTGGCAAAATTAGATACCGTAGTGGTTATGGAACCTAAGTACATGAAGGCTTTGCAAACTGTTTTTACAGAAAACAAAGTAGCACAATGGAAAGAATATCTAAAATGGGATTTGCTAAACACAGTTTCTACAACATTGTCAACAGATATTGAAACTGCAAGTTTTGATTTTTACAGCAAAACATTAAGAGGTGCAATCAAACAATTGCCACGCGAAGAAAAAGCATTACAAGTTGTAAACAACACTATTGGTGAAGCACTTGGTAAATTATATGTAGAAAAAGTATTTCCTGCCGAAGCAAAAACAAAAGCAGTCGATATGATTCATAATGTTATTTTGGCGTACCAAAATCGTATTAATAATTTGACCTGGATGTCTGCAGCTACAAAGGTAAAAGCGATTGAAAAATTAAATAAAATCACAATAAAAGTTGGTTATCCTGATAAATGGAAAGATTATTCGGCACTTGAAATTAAAAGTGTTGCTGATGGAGGAAGTTACTTCGGAAATGAACGCAATCTTTCTAAATGGAATTTCAAAAAAGGAATTGAAAAACTAAACAAACCGGTTGATAAAACAGAGTGGGGAATGTCGCCACAAACTGTAAATGCGTATTACAATCCATCGTATAACGAAATTGTATTTCCGGCGGCAATTTTACAACCTCCGTTTTACAATTACCAAGCTGATGAAGCTGTAAATTATGGTGGTATTGGAGCTGTTATTGGTCATGAAATTTCTCATGGTTTTGATGATTCAGGAGCACGTTATAATGCCGAAGGAAACTTGGTAGACTGGTGGACACCTGAGGATTTAAAACAATTTACTGCGCTTGGGACTGCTTTGGCAGATCAATATAGTGCTTTAGAGCCATTGCCTGGAATTCATGTAGATGGTAAATTTACGCTTGGTGAAAATATTGGTGATTTAGGTGGTATTAATGCAGCTTATGATGGTTTGCAATTGTACTTAAAAGCACACGGAAATCCTGGATTAATTGACGGATTTACGCCAGAGCAACGTTTCTTTATTTCATGGGCAACCGTTTGGAGAACAAAAACCAGAGATGAAGCACTTAAAAATCAGGTAAAAACAGATCCGCATTCTCCTGGAATGTTCAGAGCTGTTGTGCCAATTCAGAATGTTGATGCTTTTTATCAGGCTTTTGGAATCAAAAAAGGAGATAAAATGTACATTGATTCAGATAAAAGAGTAAAAATCTGGTAATATATAAAACTATAAAACGACGCTTTTTTTGAGCGTCGTTTTTAGTTTGTGTGATTAACAAGAAAATGCAGCAATTACCTTATTGTTAGGTGATTTTTAATCAAATTCTGTTATTGTTTGGTGCCGATTCTTCAATCAATTATTTGCCAAATTTAACATGGAGTTTGAAATAATTGCAATATGTTTGTGTATATACTAAAAACTATAAATAAAAATGATTAAACAACTACGAAAACCTATGTTTTGTGTTGTTTCTGCAATGATTACTATTACTGCAGTAAACGCCCAAGATGCAAAAAAGAAAGAACCGGGTATCAATCTTTCTAACATGGATACAAAAGTTAGTCCGGGACAGGATTTTTTCCGTTATGTAAATGGAGCCTGGCTGGATAAAACTGAAATTCCAAGTGATAGAAATTCATGGGGAAGTTTCAACGAACTACGTCAGAAGACCGATAATGATGCACTTGCAATCTTAAAAGAAGCTTCAAAAGATCCTAAGTATAAATCGAGTACAGATCAGGGTAAAGCAATTGCTTTATTCAACACGATTATGGATACGGTTGGTCGTAATAAAAATGGGATAAAACCACTTCAGCCTTACTTAAAGAAAATCGATGCGATTAAAAACGTAACCGATTTACAAAATTTCTTTATCGAAATGCAGCCTCAGGGTGGAATTGGTTTTTTTGGTGTCTATGTTTCAGCTGATGCAAAAAACAGTAATAAAAACTCTGTTAGCCTTGTGCCTGGAAGTTTAGGATTATCTGATAAAGATTACTACAACGCAGATGATAAAGATTCTAAGGAAAAACGTGAAAAATATGAAGTACACGTTGCAAGAATGATGCAATATATTGGAGAATCTCCTGCTAAAGCAAAAGAAAATGCGAAACAAATCCTGGCTTTAGAAGTTGAATTGTCTTCGCCAAGATTAGACCGTGTTGAGAGAAGAGACCGTAGAAAACAATATAATCCAACTGCTGTTGCTGATTTAAAAAAGAATACACCTTCTATTCAATGGGAGAAATATTTTACCGGAATCGGAATGTCAAAATTAGATACAGTAAACGTAGCGCAACCGCGTTATATGATTGCTTTAGAAAAAACATTGACAGAAAAGAAAGTAGAAGCGTGGAAAGAGTACCTAAAATGGACTTTATTAAACAGAACAGCTTCGACTTTAAGTACTGATATTGAAAATGCTAATTTCGATTTCTACGGAAAAACGTTAACAGGAGCTTTAAAGCAACGTCCGCGTGAAGAAGTAGCACTTCAGGTAATCAACGGAGCAACAGGTGAAGCTTTAGGAAAACTTTATGTAGAGAAATTATTTCCTGCTGAAGCAAAAACGAAAGCTAAAGACATGATCAACAATGTAATGTTAGCTTATGAAAACAGGATTAATGCATTGCCTTGGATGTCTAAAGAAACTAAGGTTAAAGCAATTGAGAAATTAAAAAAACTTACCGTAAAAATTGGATATCCGGACAAGTGGAAAGATTATTCAGCTTTAGAACTTAAAAATGTTAACGAAGGCGGAACTTATTTTGATAATATGAAAAACATATCAAAATGGTCTTATGCAGAAAACTTAGCTAAATTAGGCAAACCGGTTGATAAAACAGAATGGGGAATGTCTCCACAAACTGTAAATGCCTATTTTAATCCGTCTTATAACGAGATTGTTTTCCCAGCAGCAATTCTACAACCGCCTTTCTATAATTATCAAGCTGACGAAGCAGTTAATTATGGTGGAATTGGAGCTGTAATTGGTCACGAGATTTCTCATGGATTTGATGATTCTGGCGCACGTTACAACGCTGATGGAAATTTAGTAGATTGGTGGACTCCTGAAGACTTAAAACAATTTACTGCTCTTGGTGGTGAACTTGCTGCACAATACAGTGCTTTAGAACCGCTTCCTGGAATTCACGTAGATGGTAAATTTACATTAGGTGAAAACATTGGAGATTTAGGAGGAACAAATGCTGCTTACGATGGTTTGCAATTGTATTTGAAGCAACACGGTAATCCGGGATTAATTGACGGATTTACGCCAGAACAACGTTTCTTTATTTCCTGGGCGACAGTTTGGAGAACTAAATCAAGAGACGAGGCTATAAAAAGCCAGGTTAAAACAGATCCGCATTCTCCTGGAATGTACAGAGCTGTTGTGCCAATCCAGAATTTAGATACATTTTATCAGGCTTTTGGTATTAAGAAAGGTGATAAGATGTATGTAGAACCAGATAAAAGAGTTAAAATCTGGTAGTCTATTCAATTATAAAATAAAAAACGGCGCTAATTTTAGCGCCGTTTTTGTTTCTGTATCTTATTGATTTGCAATGTAAATAGCCACTTCTGCATTTTCAGGGTTTTGAGATTTTTCTCCATAAACCTCAAAATCTGCTGTAAAACTTCTTTTTAAATCGGAGTTCCAGATTTCCAGCCATTTATTAAAAATAATTCCTTGGGTTAAGTTTCCTTTTGCAGTAAATTGTTCATAATCTGCTGATTCAATTGTTATTCCAATCATGTTTTCAGGCACGAAATCTAAGCTTTCAACCTTACAGCCCAAAATAGTAGTGTAAGGTTTGGTATGATCTTTTTCGTAATCCGTATAAATGCAAAATAGATCTTCTGAAACTTTGCCCGGAATCTTATGCTGAATTCCTTCACTCATAAATTTGTTCCAAAGAGCCGGAATATCTTTTGATGAGGTACCATTTTCGTTTGTAGTTCTTACCGAAATACCAATTACATTGAATTTTTGAATTATCATTTTTGCTTCATTTTTGTTAAGCTGTAAATGTAAAACCATGCAATGACAACAGTATGTCAGCAGAAATGAAAAATACTACTTTAAATGACTGTAAATATAAGCCTCAATAGCTTTCAATTCTTCATCAGACATTGCCTGAGTCACAGGAAAATTGGTTTTCATAACCGCAAACTGACTTGGGTCTACAATTGGTTCCGCATTTCCTTTTAAGAAAGTGGTGATATCTCCTTTTTTGTCTTTATAGATTTTCGCAATTTCCTGAATACTTGGACCAATTACTTTTTGATCAGCCTGATGGCAGGAAAAACAGTTTCCTTGTCCTTCAAAAATTTGTTTCCCTAAAGCTTCCGGAGTTTTGACTTCTGCTGAGTTTCCTTCTGAATAGTTTTCTACAGGTTCCTTAACAGTATTTTCTGTTGCTTCTTTTTTACAAGAAGCTAAAGCTAAAACGGCAAATAAGAATAATAGTTTTTTCATTATAGATTTAATTTTATTTCATTGCTTCAAACTTATAGCCATTATAAAGAAGTTTGGCTACAATTTGTTTAGAAAGAAAATCTTTGTCTTCATTACCATAAAACGAAAGATTAATTTTCTCGGTATCAGTAAGAGTTCCTCTTAAATTATAGTATTTGTTATCCCAGGTAATTATTTCATCCTTGATATTTTTATTGGTATTTGGGTTTTGATATCCTGTTTTTGTAGCATACCAGGCACCCAATACCTTAACTCGGTTTTGGGCTCTGCTATTATTGTCTTTCTCAGAATATAGGGAGTTTACAGTATAAACCAGACTAGGAGGGAAATTAGGCATAAAAGTTATATTGCTTTTTTTAACTTCTCCTATTACAACATAATCCATAACAAGCTGACCATCTTTAAGAACTTCCTGTTTTTGAAGGATATTTCCATTCTCCACTTTTATTCTCAAGGCAAGCATTGCATCATTTTCTGCTTTTAACTGGTCAATTGTTTTCTGGTTTGCATCATCAAAGACTTTTGTAATGTTAGTAGGTGTTCCGTTAATGAATTCTAAAACGCCTTTTTCATCTAAACCGGATGCACTTATGAATTTGTATTTTTCATTGCAAACACTGGCTACAATCGCTTTTTGAAAGCTCAAACCCTGATCTGTACCATAATCAACAATTTCATTTGTTTTATTGTTGCTTAAATCAGTAAGAAGAGACCAATAAACCGTTGAACCATCAAGTAGGGTATTAGCCTTTCTTTCGATAGAAAAAATAGGTCTGTTGTCTAAGGAAAGTATTTTATACGATAATTTTTCTTTGTCTAAAATCGCAACTTCAGTTCCGTCGATACTGATTTTATCTTTTTTAATTTTAATATCCTGACCAATTGCTGTTACAGAAACGATCATGGCAAGTCCAAGTAATACTTTTTTCATAAGTTATATTTTCGGCTAAAGTAGCTTTTATTTTATATTACTTGTTTAAAAGAATCGCAGCTTCTTTTGCAAAATAAGTAGAGATAATACTGGCGCCTGCACGCTTAATGCAATAAAGTTGCTCTATCATAATTTTGTCGTGATCTAACCAACCTCTTTCTGCTGCGGC
Organism: Flavobacterium sp. Leaf82; assembly: GCF_001422725.1. Lineage (GTDB taxonomy): Bacteria > Bacteroidota > Bacteroidia > Flavobacteriales > Flavobacteriaceae > Flavobacterium. The sequence goes on from NZ_LMMA01000012.1 coordinate 83,156, forward strand.
CTTTACCATCGCGTACTCACCAGATACTTGGTATACCGCAACCGGTACATGAACGGTGTCTTTTATCTCACGAACGATGTCTAAATATGCAATTCCCGGTTTTACCATAACGATATCTGCACCTTCTTCAACGTCTAATAATGCCTCACGAATTCCTTCAATTCTGTTGGCATAATCCATTTGATAAGTCTTTTTATCTTTAGGAATATTTTGAGAATCTACCGGAGCAGAATCCAAAGCATCACGAAACGGTCCGTAAAATGCCGAAGCATATTTTGCACTGTAACTCATGATTCCTACATTATGATGTCCGTTTTCTTCTAGTGCTTTTCTAATCGCTAAAACACGTCCATCCATCATATCACTAGGCGCGACAAAATCAGCTCCGGCTTCAGCATGACTTAAACTCATTCTGGTTAAAGCATCAACAGTAGCGTCATTTATCAATTGACCATTTTCGATAATTCCGTCATGACCATAAATCGAATATGGATCTAAAGCCACATCCGGCATAACAATCATTTCCGGAACAGCATCTTTGATCGCACGAATCGTTTGTTGCATCAAACCATCTTTATTCCAGGCTTCAACACCTTTATTATCTTTTAAGTTATCGCTTACTTTTACATAAATATTCACCGCTTTGATTCCTAAATTCCAGGCTTCCTTTACTTCTTTAATCGTATTGTCTAATGAATGACGGTAAATTCCCGGCATTGACGGAATAGCAACTTTTACGTCTTTTCCTTCGGCAACAAACATTGGAAGCATAAAGTCTTGTGGACTCAAACTTGTTTCACGAACTAAAGAACGAATAGATTCATTGGTTCTTAAACGGCGGTTTCTCTGTAATGGGAACATATAATTTTAGATTTAGATTTTTTAGATCTCAGTTTTTAACCTGATTTACTTTAAAGCAGCTTGATTCCTGATTCTAAAAGTGCAGTTATTTTTTATTTTTTGAAGATTATAATGCTTTTTGAGAAGCAGTGCAAAGTTAAAGAAAAATCAACAGAATAAGGAGATTAGCCTACCTTAGAATCCGTTAATATTATCTAAAATTTTGCTCTTTTTTTGTTTGCGTTTAATTCTTAAAACCCGGAAATAGAAGTTGTTTATTACGATGCTATGGTTTTTAAAAATTTTCCCATTAAATTTGTCTGATGAAGAAATTTCTCGCTTTATGCTGTTGTTTACTGCTAACAAGTTGTTTTGAAATAACAGAAAGAATCAAACATCACGACGATCAAAGTGGCGAGTACACATTGATGGTTAATTTTTCGAAATCCTGGTTTAAAACAAAATCGGCAATGTGGCTCGAAGAAGTCGATGGCGTAAAAATCCCGAACGAACAGGAAATCATCAAAAAATTGGAGGATTTTAAAACAAAAGCTTCTAAAATTGACGGAATTACAAACGTAACTACCAAAACTGATTTTGAAAATTATGTTTTCATTATCAAACTCAATTATGCAAATGTAAAAGCGCTTAATGCTGTTGTAAATACAATAAACAATCAAAGCGATCAAATTCACTTTGTCAGTAGCGCCAAGAACTTCGAAAGAATTGCTTCATATCCAATTCCTGAAAAACTGATAAAAGATCCTAAGAAAAAACAAGATCTTGAAGCAGCCAATATTATTGCCATTTATACATTTGATAAAGATGTTCAGGCAGTGCAAAATCCAAATAGTAAAATTTCCCAAAACAAAAAGACCGTATTTTTAAAGCAAAGTATGTACAGCGTGCTTAAAAAATCGGCATTAATGAACAATACAATCCAATTAACTCCCTGATTTATGAAGCAGTTTTATACGCTCTTTTTATTATTCGCCCTGCATTTGACTTTTGGTCAAGCCAATAAAAAACAATACGATTATTTCGTTCAATTTAATGGAAACCAGCTTTCTAAAAAAGTAAACCTTGTAGATATACTCAATCATCCGCTTATTGCCAAATACAAGGATGGTCCTGATTTAGCCCAATATGCAGCTCTTTTTCAAATAGATCAAAAAGCATCTATTCACGGAAATTTCACAGATAGTATTCAATATTACCAGGTTACGATTCCTATAAAAAGTAAAGAAGCCGTTAAGCAATTTCTAATAGAGCAACGCACCATTAATAAAAATACAGATTCTGTTGAGGTACCGGTAATAAAGGATCTTGGGAAATATTTGCTTTTTTCTCCAAGCAACCAAAAGAAATCATTTGCATGGAATGATAATTACTTGGTTATTTTAGAATTTACTAAAAAATATAAATCAAACATTCTTCATGAGACAAAACAAGATTCAATTTCAATCGAAGAACCTTATGAAGAAACGACAACAAACGAGACAAACGCAACAACAGAAAATGATGATACTGAAGTAGTAGAAGAGTATGCAGGAATATCGAATGAAGAATATGAAAAAGCAGAAGCAGATTTTAATTTTTTGCAGGCAGAACAACAAAACCTTTTTATCAAATCGTTATTCGAAAATGGTTTTACACCACCAAATTCAGATAAGATAAATGCCGGTGCTGATATTTCGTCATGGTTAAACTACAGTTCAGTAATGTCTACTTTAAGTTCTACATATGGTGCTTTGTCACAGTTTACCAGTTATAACAAGTTTTTGCCGGTACAAAATAGTTTTGGAAATTTTGTAAAAGGTATTAACCTTGATTTTTATTTTGATAACGATAATGCACGTATTGAAGAAGTTATTGAATATGCTGAACCAATGGCAGTAGTCGTAGAGAAAATGACGAATAGAAAGATTAATAAAAACATCTTTAATTATTTTCCGGATGAAAAGCCATTAGCATATATGTCTTATCATATCAATAGTAAAGCAATACTTGAAAACTTTCCGTCCTTAACTGCTGAATTATTTCAAAATCCAAAACTTCGTAAAGAGGACATAACTATTGTAACGGATTTAATTTCGACAATAATAGATGAAGAAGCTACTGCAACACTTTTTGATGGTGATTTGAGTATGTTTTTATACAACATGAAGGAAGTTGAAGTAACAACGAAATCGTACGGATATGATGAAAATTATGAAGAAAAAGTAACAGAACAAAAGATTAAGAAAAACATTCCGTTATTCTCTGCTGTTTTTACCTCTACGCATCCCACTTTTGGTGATAAACTAATTCAGTTAGGTGTTCGTAAACAATTTTTAGAGCCAAAAGGAGATTATTATCAAATACTGGGAACAGAAGATTATGGTACTATTTTTATCAAAAAAGATAAAGATGTAGTAATTATAACCAATACGCAGGATTATTTTAATACAGGAAAGGGAACTTTTTCTAAAGAAGCAAAAAAAGCATTAAAGAAGAACTACATCTCCGGAAAAGTAAATATTGCCGGATTGACAAATGTTTATGCTAATACAGATGAAGCCAACGAAACTAAAGCTGCTAAAATCAAAAGAGTTGCAGAACAATTTACGGATATTACCCTTGAATCTCCTAAAAAGCTAATCGATAACAAATTGATTTTCGAATGTAAACTAAATGCTGCAAAATCTGATAAAAACATCATTTTACAAACGTTAGATTTGGCTCAAGAGTTAAGCAAATAGTTGTAATATCATAAAACCAAAAATCCCCGGAAATTTATTTTCCGGGGATTTTTTTATAGAATTCAGTATCATTTTATGTAATAGAAGCCGTGTAAATTTCTTTAATGGTCTTGCTTAATTTAGTATTAAAATCATCATCAGATTGTCCCGCAGTAAGTCCTTCAGATAATGCTCTTGAGAAACTGGCGATTAATCCGTGGTTTTGCGAAAGCTTAAGATTCGCTTCGTCTTGTGCATATCCTCCTGACAATGCCACAACACGCACAACATGTGGGTCTGACATAAGTTCTTTGTAAAAGTCATTCACAGTTGGAATCGATAATTTCAGCATTACTTTCACATCTTTATCAAGTAAATTAAGCTGTTTCTTGATTTCGTCTCTCAGTATTTCTTCTGATTTTTCTTTATCAGCACTATAAATATCAACCTCAGGCTCAATAATTGGTATAAGTCCTTTTTCGAAGATCTGTAAACCTACAGCAAATTGCTGTTCTACTACTTCCTGAATTCCTGTTATATTAGCTTCTTTAATCACAGAACGCATCTTAGTCCCAAACACATTTCGTTCTACAGCACGTGATAGTAATTTATCTAAATTAGAAATAGGTTTCATAAGCTGTACGCCATTTGCAAGATCAGCAAGTCCTTTGTCTACCTTTAAAAAAGGAACTATCTTTTTTTTCTCCCACAAATAATCAGCAGTCCATTGTTCGTCGATTTTACGATCCATTGTATTTTCAAACAATATAGCACCCAGAATATACTCGCTGTCAAAGGCAGTACTTTTAATAATGCGGGTTCTCATTTGATGTACAAGCGTGTACATTTCTTCATCATTTGAGAAACTGCTTTCCAGAACTCCATATTGTGCTAATGCTTTTGGCGTGCTTCCTCCACTTTGATCTAATGCAGCAATAAATCCTTTTCCGGAATGCATACGATGTAATTGTGCGATGTATCTTTCTCTATTTTTCATATTATTATATTTTAGATTTTTAGAATGAAAATTATGAATATCACAAACCTATTTTCTGATTTACTTTATCATAAACTTCTTTTACTTTTTTAGGAGGATCAAATCGGTAACCTGCAGAAAGTTTTAAAGTGGCAATATTATCATTCAGTCGCGGATTGACATTTTCGTCCTGAGCAAAACTTACGGTATTGATGCTTGCAAAAGCAAAGAAGCGGTCATTATTGTAGGCTAGTTTTAAATTAAAATCGGCTTGATATAGAGCAGATGAATCTCCATCGATATCATTAATTCCAACTCCTAAAGCAATTCCGGTACCAATTAAAACCCTGTCACTAATTACAAAATTATAGAAATAGGATGGTGCCAAAGTAAATACATAAATATCTCCGGGCGTTGCATCAGGAGTATTTAAGTCGATATTGGTATAGTAAAACGAGAAAGTTGGAATAAAACTTCCGGAACTCTTAGTTTGCCATTCGTTTTGACTTACCAATGTTTTAAAAGAGAATTTATTATTAAAAACGTAAGCCGTCGATCCGCCAATTTTTGTCGTACGCATATTTGGCAGTTGTGCTATTATATTTTCATCGCTGATGTAAAATCCTTTTTGATTGATGAAAGTAAACGACTGCATCCATTTTTTGTAGTAAAAACGGGTATTGAAATTAAAATTTTTGGAATGAGAATCTCCCTTGTTCTGGCTTAGAAATTTTGGAGCAAAACCAATAGAAACATCAATGATTTTATAATTCAGATTAAAACCAATCTGTTCTCTTCTATTCGGTATAAGATTAACAAATGTTTCCGAATCCTGAGTGCCTGAAGCAATCTGAAAACTATTTGAAGTATCTAAATAATAAATACTGCCAGTAATTTTATCATTATAAGATTTAAAATAGGGATTTTGCAGTGAATCGTTTTGAGCAAAACACCCAAAAATGCTGGCAAAAAACGCTATGTAAATCAGTTTGGAGTTCATGTTGTATTATATATCTTGGAAAAATGGAATTTTTTAAGATATGCACTTAGTTAATTATATAATTTAAAAAGGATTATAATAGTAATTATTAATAAAGGGATTATTAAAAAAGAAATGATTCTAATTGTCATCAATTCACCTCTTTCAACTTTATTAGAAACAAATACTTTTAACATTAACATGAAAGATACTAGTGCAATAAACATTATAATAAAAGTAAATAATTTATTTTCAAAAGTGGTTTCAGAATTTGAGGTGTAGGCACCTTGAAAAAGTAGAGCTATAATTGCTGAAAAAATACCAAGCAATTCAATGTTTTTCTTAGTGTTATTTTCTAAAACTTGTTCTTGAATTGATACCTTACTCTCAAGTTTTTCAAATAATATTGAGAAATTACTTAAGCTTTTAATTTCATTTTTAAAGTTTTCATTTTTACTTTCAAGTCCATCAATTTCTTTTAATAGAGATTCGTAATCCAAAGGTAAAGAAAATGTAGATGGTGAAAACACGTTTAAATATTTATCCTCGGAAATTTTGTAAGTTAAAATACATTCTTCGAAAGGTAATTGATATGCATAGAAAAAATGATTTCGACACCAGTTTAAAGTCGTTTTGTATTTCTTTATAATTTCTTCGAGACTATTATTTGCAATTTCTAATTTTTCAATCAATTCTTTTTTTAAAGTATCTCCTTTTCTTAGTTCCTTATTAATATGTTTAATGTACTCAATTGTGAATTCGGCTAATTTCTTATATGGAAAGAAATTTTCTATAACAGATTCTGATTGAATTTTTTTAATCTTTTCTTTTTCTTTCTCTAGAAATTCGTTGAAATTAAACTCTACAGATATTTTTTCTTTCTCTTTTTCTACTGAACATGAAAGGGTACAATTTTGGATGTAATTTTCCGATATTTTTTTGGAATATTTATTAAAAATAATATTTTGAATTACTATATTATCTAGTTTTATATCTTCTAAATCTTTAATTTTTTTATCAAAATCCTTGGCAATTTTTATTAATCGATGTCTATCCCAATATGTTTCATTAGAATTGCTAAAAGATTTTAATTTCCGAGCATAAACATCATTTTCTTCAGAAAGATAATGTATTTGTGAATAATCATCCCATTTATCATATTGTTGTGAAATATAGAGATGAGTTTCTAGTAAAAATGAATTTTCAATACCAGAAGCAACATAATATTGATTTTCTGAATTTAATTCTTGGTTTTTTCTAATTATTAATTTTCTAATTAAAAAGGTAGTTTTATCTATTAATATGTCTAAAATAAATTTTATGTTGTCATCTGGAAAAGGAAATCTACCTAAGCACTGTTTGAAAGAGATATTTAAATTTAAAAGGGATTCTAAGTTTTCTTCATTATTTCTTAAAGTAAATTCTTTTCTGCTTAAAGTTAAATTTTCTAAAAAAATAGTGCTTAAAATTAATTCAAAATTCTTCTTTTCAAATTTTAAATCTTCAATAATGTTATGAGATCTATCAGACAAATTGAATACTAATATTTTGTCTAATTTTAGTATTATACCATCAATAAAGTCCTTGTTTTTTGAATATTCTTCTAGACACTGCTTAAATGAATATAAAAATTTTGTGTTTGATAAATATTCAGTATATCTTCCTTCTACTGTGGTGTTTGCAATAAATGAAAGGTCTGGAAATTGAAAAAAAGTATCTACTAAACTTATTAATTTATTAATTTCAATTGAAAATTTTTCATTTAAATATTCACCTTCTAAAACAGAGTAGTTTAGATGGGTGAAAATTTCAAGTAGAAATTCTTCCTCTTTTGTTTTTAGTACCTCACCAAAGGCGTCAAATTTATTACTAGAATCTGGTATTTGATCGTAAATATCTTTTACTAAAGTGTTTTTAGACTGAGTAATTTTAGAAGTTATGTTAGAAATCCATTTCATGAATTAAGAAATGTAATTTAAATTGACAATTTTTTTATCTTTTTTGATTTCCTCATTTGGCATTAATTCAGAATAACTTTGTTTAGATTTGGCAACATTATAATATTTTTTCCAGCTATTCCATTTGTGAGTTAATTCAACTAAAGATCCTGCACCTGCAGTAATTAAATTAGGCTCTAATTCCTCTAATTTTTCAATGGATTTTAAGATTTTTTCTTTTAATATCGGATTTATTTCAGGTGAAATTGCTCCAGTGGTAAATATTATTTTTTCATTAGAAATAGTAAATAAACCATCAAAATTGCCTCTGTGCGATTTATAAAAGTCGTAAACGTTTGTTTCGACTGGTCCATATGGCATCGCATGAAATGTATTTTGATCTAGTAAATGAGGTTGGTTTTCACTATTGATAGTTACTACAAAAAAATGTAATTTGATGATTTTTAAAATAGTAAAATCGTTGAAGTCATTAAATAAATCGACTGAAACATCGTTTTTCTTGATGTACCAATTCCTTAATTCAAAAACGATATTTTTAAAAATATTAATTGTTTCCATTTATCCTTTTTTCTTGCTTTTTGTAAATATAATTAATCAAATCCATTCCCTAGGATTTTCAAGTGTTAAAATAACCGTCTCTTCTTCACTTCCAGCTTCTGCATGATGATCATAAACCCATTGCACATGCGGAGGTAAGCTCATTAAAATACTCTCAATTCTTCCGTTGGTTTTTAAACCGAATAATGTTCCTTTGTCATGAACCAGATTAAATTCAACATAACGACCACGACGGATTTCCTGCCATGTTCTGTTTTCCGGAGTATATTCCAGATTTTTTCTTCTTTCTACTATTGGAACATAGGCTTCAAGGAAACTGTTTCCAGCTTCGGTTACGAAATTGTACCAATCGTCCATTGACATTTGCTCATTTGCTTTGCAATAATCAAAGAATAAACCACCAATTCCGCGGGCTTCGTTTCTATGTGCATTCCAGAAATATGCGTCGCATTGTTTTTTATATTTTGGATAAAATTCTGGGTTGTGTTTATCGCAAGCCGTTTTACACGTTTGATGAAAGTGTTTTGCATCTTCCTCAAACAAATAATAAGGCGTTAAATCCTGTCCGCCGCCAAACCATTGTTCGATTACTTTTCCAGATTCATCATACATTTCAAAATATCGCCAATTAGCGTGGACAGTAGGAACCATAGGGTTTTTTGGATGTAAAACCAAACTTAATCCGCAGGCAAAGAAATCAGCTTCACCAACACCAAACATCTTTTGCATCGCTTCCGGTAATTTTCCGTGAACGGCTGAAATGTTTACACCGCCTTTTTCGAAAACATTTCCGTTTTCAATAACACGTGTTCTTCCGCCACCGCCTTCCGGACGTTTCCAAAGATCTTCGCGGAATTTTGTAGTTCCGTCAACAGCTTCTAATCCGGAACAAATCTGATCTTGTAATTTTTGTATGTATGCGTAAAATTTATCTTTCATCGTTATTATATTCTGATTTAAGCAATCCTAAGTAAACAGTGTTTTGCAATTCGCCGTCACCGTTTCTAAATTCGTCTCGTAAAATTCCTTCTTGTTTAAAATTATGTTTCAATGCAATTCTTTGGCTTGCCAAATTAATTTCTGAGGTACATATAAAAACCTTGTTTAGCATTAATTTATTAAAGCAAAAATCAAGTGCATGAGAAACCATTTTTGACGTGATTCCTTTTCCTTGATAATCTTGATCAATAAAATAACCTAATTCGCATTTAGAAATGCGATAATCAATAGTTTTAACACACAAATAACCAATTAAAGTATTAGTATTTATATCTCTGGCATAAAAGTAATAGCCTTCTTTATTTTTCTCTTTCTCAAGACTGACTTTTAAAAAAATCTGCGTTTTATTTAGAGAATCAGAATTGGCCAGTGTAACTGGAAAAGTTTTTTCAATATGTTTTTTGTTCTTTTCGATGAGGTTGTAAAACTCTTCCGGAAGAATGTTGTCAATTGTTTCTATTTTCCAATCTGTAAAACTCATCTCTATTTGTTTTTAGCCGCAGCAATTTTAGCATTTATTCCAAAAGAAAAAACCTTGCTTTCCTGCTGGATATATTGATAAATAGCTAACGCTTTATCTTCAAATTTATAATTTTCTGCTTTGGGAAAATCGATTAAGAAATCAGCAAATTGTTCCAGCTGATTCCAATCGAATTGATTGTGGATTAATAATGCGATTAACTCTTCATTATTATAATCAACTATAATTTGAATGTTTAAACCGAGTTCCTGAAGTTGATTTTCAATTTCAAATTTTTCATCGTCATTCAACATTTTAGGCACAAAATCAAGAGAGCGCAATGTTTTCAGGACATTGTCAATTCTGATGCTTTCGTTGTCTCGTAATCCTTTGTTGAGCATGATTTATTGTTTTTTACCAGATTTAAATTTCTGATTATTGATCGTTTGGCTAAAGATTAATTTACCTTCTTGTGCGGTATAGGTATTAGTTCTTCCAAAGTTTTTAATCGTTCGGTAAATAAAATACAAAACCGGCAATGAGTAATATATAAATCCCATACATATTGGAACATATGGTTTGTCGATGAATAATCCGCTTGATTTTACTGTGTCAAAATAATGGGATTTTTCTAAAAATTCATCCGTTAATCCAAACTTCGGAATTATACCATTTGCAAAACATACTGCAAAAATTAAAAAGAAATAAAACATTGCTTTAGCAACCGATTTTCCTATTTGTAATGCGCGAATTTCAGGACTCACATCCGAAAAAGCAAAACGCATTCTGTTTAAAACGGTTAACAAATAAATGTATAAAATATTTGTATTGATTACAGAATGATGAAATGCCAATGCAAACAATCCGTACATGGGAAAAAACACAAACAGCGATAGCTTTTTAGGCATAACCGCCATAAAAACTCCTGAATGTACCATGATAAACTCAAAAGCCATTAAAATAGCCAAATCATTTATCAAACTTACATTGTGTTCTTCGGGATGTAACCACACCATCAAAAATACAGTCGCATAGTACGCCTGAAAACCATATTCGATAAAAGAAAATGGAGAATTTCTGGTGAAGTTTATGTTTGCAAACATCTAGGATATGGTTTTTTAAGTTTTCAGTCCCAGTTGCAGTTTTCAGTCTGATTTTAAGCTGAAAACTGCGACTAAAAATTGAATACTATGTTTAGTTCCCGTATTCCTTAACCGCGTCAATAAACGCTTTTGCATGGTCTACAGGAATATTTGGTAAAATTCCGTGACCTAAATTTACAATATATTTATCTTTTCCGAACTCATCGATCATTTCGTGAACCATTTTTTTGATGGTTGGAATTGGAGAAAGCAATCTTGACGGATCGAAATTTCCTTGTAAAGTAATGTTTCCACCAGACAAATAACGAGCATTTCTAGCCGAACAAGTCCAGTCTACACCAAGTGCCGAAGCTCTACTTTTACCCATTTCGCCAAGAGCGAACCAACATCCTTTTCCGAAAACAATAACCGGAGCGTGATCAGCTAAAGCTTCAACGATTTGGTTGATGTATTTCCATGAAAATTCCTGATAATCAACAGGAGAAAGCATTCCTCCCCAAGAATCAAAAATCTGAACGGCATCAACACCCGCTTTTACTTTTTCTTTTAAGTATAAAATAGTAGTGTCTGTAATTTTTTGTAATAATGTATGTGCTGCAGCAGGGTTTGAGAAACAGAATCCTTTTGCAGTATCAAAACTTTTAGAACCTTTTCCTTCAACAGCATAACAGAAAATTGTCCAGGGCGAACCAGCGAAACCAATTAATGGCACTTCGTCGTTCAACATTTCTTTAGTCAATTTAATAGCATCCATTACATAACCTAAACTTTCCTGAATGTCCGGAACGTAAACTCTGTGAACATCTGCCAATGAACGAATTGGATTTGGTAAAAACGGACCAAAATTTTCTTTCATTAAAACTTCGATTCCCATTGCTTGCGGAACAACCAGGATATCCGAAAATAAAATTGCGGCATCCGGAGCAATTCTACGAATAGGCTGAACAGTAATTTCAGCAGCCAATTCAGGGGTTTGACAACGGGTGAAGAAATCATATTTATCACGCAAAGCGATAAATTCCGGTAAATATCTTCCGGCTTGACGCATCATCCATACTGGCGGACGTTGAACAGTTTCTCCTTTTAATGCTTTTAAAAATAGGTCGTTTTTTAACATTGTTTTATTGCTTTAGGCTTTAAGCTTTAGGCTTTAAGCGGTGTTTGTTTTTTTTCTTGCTGCTTTAGGCTTTGAGCTTTAAGCTGTGTTGGTTTTTTGCTTACGGCTTATAGCCTAAAGCTTATTGCTATATTCAACAATTACATCTTCGATTACGTCTTCAACTGTAGGCTGATCTGCAATGATGATGTTTTTGGTAATTTTATCTAAAGCTTCTGCGGTGGTTTCTCCTATACAAAAGCACTTTTCTTTCTTAATTGTATTGTCTTTTAAATAACTTTCAACGCCAGAAGGACTAAAAAATAAAATTCCGTCCGCTGTAGTTTTTATCTTCTGCGGAACTAATGATGTATCATAAACCTGAATTTCATTCAATTTGACATCAGCATCTTTTAATGCTTTTGGTAACGTTTCTCTACGAAGGTTTCCGCTAAAAAAAGTATAGCTTTCGTTACGGTAAATCAAAGTAATGATTTCGGCTAAATCTGCAGCATAACCCGTGTAAGCCACAACATTAAAACCATTTTCAGATAATAGAATTTTGGTTTTTAAACCTACACAAAATACATTTTTGCTTTTTAGTTTTTCTGATTCAGGATTCGATAAAACGCTATGAACCGCATTCTGACTCGTAAAAATTAGATTTTCGTTGAGGTCTTTTAGTTCGAAAGGTTTGTTTTGAGTTTGAATAAAATCAGCTTCGATAACTTCAATATTGGCTTTTACCAATGCTTGTTTTTGTTCGCCCGACAGCTTTTTTGTAGATAATATTTGAATTGATTTACTCATTATTTTTTTAAAGATTCTTTAATAGATGCCATCAATTCAGTTCCGCCATTGTTCAGGATTTCCTGAGCTGCGAAGAAACCTAGTTTTTTCCATTCTGAAATATCAACTGTTTTGTCGATTTCCAATTTTTGTTTTCCATCAATAGAAAGTAAAACCCCTTGAAAGTGCAAAGTATCTTCGTCTTCATTATAATTTACTAACGCTCCAATTGGTGCTGTACAACCACCTTCAAGTGTTCTTAGAAATTGACGCTCTATATAGGTACAAATTTCAGTTTCGATATGATTCAATTGAGAAAGCGCATCCAGCGTATAATTGTCATTTTCCATTGCCACAACAAGCATTGCACCTTGAGCCGGTGCAGGAATCATCCAATCAAGATCGATATAATTTCCGGGTTTCAGGTTAATGCGCTCCAAACCTGCAGCGGCAAAAACAGCTCCGTCCCAATTATTGTCTTCCAGTTTTTGCATACGAGTGTTTACGTTTCCGCGTAAATCAACTACTGTATGATTAGGATATTTGTTGAACCATTGTGCCTGACGTCTTAAACTTCCGGTTGCAATCGTACTTGGATTTGCAAAATCAGGATTGCCTTTATGAACTAGAATGTCTAAAACATTGGCTCTTTCTAAAACTGCTGCCTGAACAATACCTTTTGGTAAAGCAGTTGGAACGTCTTTCATAGAATGAACCGCAATATCGATACTACCATTGATCATAGCAATGTCTAAAGTTTTAGTGAAAATTCCAGTGATTCCAAGTTCGTACAGCGGTTTGTCAAGAATAATATCGCCTGTAGATTTTACCGCAACAATCTCGGTTTTATAACCTAAGTCGTTTAGTTTTTTTTCGACAGTATGTGCTTGCCAAAGTGCTAATTCGCTATCGCGAGTTCCAATTCTGATTGTTTTTTCAGCCATTATTTATATTTAAAACCAAGGTTTTTGTTTTTTTTACCATTAAGATATTAAGTTTATTAAGGAAATACGAATAAGCGCAAAGCTTAATTTTTCTTAATCTCTTAATGGTTCAATTTTTTTCTCAATCTTGCAATCTTGAAAAGAACTCATTCACCAGCGGTTTCATTGATTTTGTAATATTTAAAGTATTGAAATTAATTAATAAACCCTGAGGTCTTTGTAGCAATTTCATGTACGTTAGTAATTGTGCTTCGTGAATTGGTAAAAGATTTTCTATTGCTTTTAATTCTACAACAACACAATCATTCACAAGTAAATCAATTCTTAAATCAGATTCTAATTCAAGATCGTAATAATCTATTTTAACAACTAGTTGTTGTTTAACGTAATATCCATTTTGTTCTAATTCGTATTTGAGGCATTGTTCATATATGCTTTCTAAAAGTCCAGGCCCTAATGCTTTGTGCACTTTTATGGCAAAACCCGTAATTTCATAAGCTAATTGTGTAACCTCTTTTTTTGTCATAGAACTTTTTATTCTTTTAATTAAGGTTGTCTTGTTTAGCACAATGCTTAATTTATCTTAATTATAATGATTTCCTTTTATTAATTTTTAACCACAAAGCTTAACTTTCTTAATATCTTAATGGTAAAATATTTTGTCATGTTTTAGCCGCAAAGCTTAATTGTCTTAATATCTTAATGGTAAAAAACTAAGATGCTTTTATCTTAAAGACTTTTTCAATCCATTCGATGCTTTCATCAACCATGGTGTCGTCGTCTTTTAAATGATTTGCGAAATGTGTAGTGATTTTCTGGATGATTCTGTTACTGATAATTTCAGCTTGGGCTTCATTAAAATCTGCAATTTTTCTGCTTTGAAAATCTAATTCTGAAACTTTAATAGCATTCAGTTTTTCTTTTAAAGCATTTATTGTTGGAGCAAATTTTCTTCCTTTTGTCCAGGTAACGAATTCCTCTTTTACTTCTTCGATAATAGCTTCGGCAGCAGGAATATGTAATTTTCTGTTTTCAAGAGTTTCATCTGTCAATTGTGATAAATAATCCATATGAATCAACGTTACGCCTTCTAATTCCTCTACATTTTCATGAACGTTTTTAGGAATCGATAAATCTAAAATCAATAAAGGTTTCTTTAGATTTAAAATGGCTTTGTCAACTGTTGGGTTTTGAGCGCCTGTAGCAACAACCACAACATCAGCTTTTTGAAGTTCCAAGTGTAACTCTGAATAATCTTTAACAATCAGATTAAGTTTTCCTGCCAATTTCTCGGCTTTGTCTTTCGTTCTGTTTATTAAAGTAATGTGTTCATTTTTGGTATGTTTTACAAGATTCTCGCAAGTATTTCTTCCGATTTTTCCTGTTCCAAAAAGTAAAATATTTTTATTACCAATATCTTCTACATTTTTAATAATGTATTGTACTGATGCAAAAGAAACAGATGTTGCGCCTGAACTAATTTCTGTTTCGTTTTTGATTTTTTTGCTCGCCTGAATTACGGCGTTTACCAGTCTTTCTAAGAAAGCATTTGCTAAACCCATTGATTTTGAATGTGCAAAACAGGTTTTTATTTGTGATATAATCTCAAAATCACCTAAGATCTGACTGTCTAAACCAGTTCCTACGCGAAACATATGACTAATGGCTTCTTGATTTTTGTAGACAAAACCAACTTTCTGAAAAGCATCGACAGAACCGTTGCTGTTATCACAAATTAGTTTTATTAATTGAAATGGATGTTCTGCAAAACCATAGATCTCGGTTCTGTTGCAAGTCGAAGTGACAATTAAACTTTCTATTCCTTCTTCTTTAGCCTGTTCCAGCAAACGCGTTTTTGCAATTGCATCCAAACTAAATTTACCTCTTACCTCAGCATCGGCTTTTTTATAACTCAGACCAACTGAGTAAAAATAAAGATGTTTAGGTACGTTATTGTTTTCCATAAATTCACTTTCATAAAAGTGCAACAAAATTATCACTATAGTCTTTATAAAAGTAACGCTGAAAGTACTTTTTGTATCGCTGCGTGATTTTTTGTTTCTAAACAGCTGTTTTTATGCAAAAAGAAGTATTTTTGTAGCAAAATCAACTTGTTAGAAATGTTTTGTTTAGAGTGATTCTAAATAAGATATTGCAATTGTCTAGATTTTTGTTCTAAAAAAATATCGCTATGAGTTCTCAGGAAATTATTAAAATTGAAGACGACTTTACGCTAATTCGTTTTCAAAATGACAGTTCAGAACCCTTTTTCGGACAACACGAAGTTGGTAGTGGCTTGATACAGTTTCATTTCGGAATAAAAGGCAATGCCAAGTTCTTGTTCAATCAGGGCAGTTATGCTTTAGATTTGAAAGAAGAAAAATCGTTGCTTTTGTACAATCCGCAGAAAGAATTACCATTGAATTTAGAGTTGGCTCCAAATTCGTGGGTAATCTCTGTAATTGTATCCATCAAGAAATTTCACGCGTTGTTTTCTGCAGAAGCAGACTATATTACTTTTTTAAGTCCTGATAATAAAGACAAAAAGTATTATAACGAAGGAAATATTAGTCCGTCGATGGCGATTGTTTTGAGTCAACTGTTTCATTATAACTTACATCCGTCGATAAAAAATCTTTATTATAAAGGAAAAGGATACGAATTGCTGAGTTTATATTTCAACAGAACCGAAGATCCAAATGCAGAACAATGTCCGTTTTTGATTGATGAAGATAACGTTCTAAAAATTAGAAAAGCCAAAGAAATCATTATCGCGAATATGGCTGAACCTCCGGGTTTACAGGAATTAGCAGATGAAATTGGTTTGAATTTGAAGAAACTTAAAATGGGTTTCAAACAAATTTACGGTGACACAGTTTACGGTTTTCTATTTGATTACAAAATGGATTTCGCCCGAAAATTATTAGACAGCGGATCTTATAATGTAAATGAAGTAGGATTGAAAATTGGTTACAGCACTGGAAGCCACTTTATAGCAGCCTTCAAGAAAAAGTTTGCGACAACTCCGAAGAAATATTTGATGTCGATTAATACGAATGTGTAACTCAATTATTTAAATGTACCCAATAAAATAATGGAAACTGAAATATTAGGTGATCACCAAGAATACGTGCAAGAAAAATTTGAAGATGTATTAGTGCGTTATAATCGATTTGGTAAAGATATTTATAATGTAATTAAAAAGGAATTGCCTGACGTTTTCAAATATTTGAAATACTATAAAGCAACAAAAAGTACTGAAAAATGTGTTTTTGGTGCTCAACTTGAAGATAGTTATGCGATTTATAATGACGGAAATATCCTATTTTCTATTCAATTAGAACCTGAGTGCGAAGTAATCTGTTTAAATAATTGGAAAACTCAAATTGAAATTGGAGATTGGGATAACAACGATTATTATAAACAATCTATTGAATTTATAAGAACAGAATTTCTGCGTGAAAAATTCTAACAAATCAATTTTATATATCAGAACATAAATAAAAAATAACATTTATCATATTTCTAAAAAGCAGCAAAACCTACTTTTGAAGAAAATTTAAAAAACAAATGCTTAAAGCCTAAAGCTTAAAGCCTAAAGCAAGAAAAAATATAATGAAAGGCGTATTATTAGTAAACTTAGGATCTCCGGAAAGTCCAACACCAAAAGATGTAAAACCATACTTAGACGAATTTTTAATGGATAAATACGTGATCGATGTTCCGTATTTATTGAGAGCTTTATTGGTTCGTGGTATTATTTTACGAAAAAGACCAGAAGAATCAGCACATGCTTACGCAAAAATTTGGTGGGATGAAGGTTCTCCGTTAGTAGTGCTTTCTGAAAGAATGCAGAAAAAAGTACAGCCTTTGGTAAATGTTCCGGTTTCGCTTGCAATGCGTTACGGAAGCATGACTATCGAAAAAGGGCTTCAGGAATTACATGATAGAGGAGTTACAGAAGTATTGCTTTTTCCATTATATCCGCAATACGCAATGGCTTCGACTTTGACTATTTTAGTAAAAGCAGAAGAAATTCGTAAAAAGAAATTTCCTCAAATGACTTTTACCGATGTTCCTGCGTTTTACAACAAACCGGATTATATCAAGAATTTGGCAGATTCCATTCAGAAACATTTAGTTGGTTTTGATTACGATCATTTATTATTTTCATACCACGGAATCCCGGAACGTCACATTCGCAAAACCGATGTAACAAAATCACATTGTAAAATTGATGGTTCTTGTTGTAATACACCATCGCCGGCACATGATTTCTGTTACCGTCACCAATGTTATGAAACGACAAAACAAGTGGTGAAATTATTAGGACTTCCTGAAGATAAATACAGTCTGACTTTTCAGTCACGTTTAGCAGGAGACAAATGGTTAGAGCCTTATACTGATGTTGAAATCGACAAAATGCCAGGAAAAGGAATCAAAAATCTTGCGGTTGTTACGCCTGCATTTGTATCTGATTGTTTAGAAACACTGGAAGAAATTGCAATGCGTGCCAAAGAAGACTTCGAGAAAAACGGAGGCGGGAATTTCTTAGCAATTCCGTGTTTGAATGATGATGACGAATGGTGCGAAACAGTTGGAAATTGGATTAACGATTGGGCTAAATAGAAAATAGAACAAAGAGTAAAGAAAAAAGACTTTATAGTGGACGCATATTGTGACCAATAATATTTGTTTTAAGTTTAAGGTTTCAAGTTATAATCAACTTTAAAAAAAACCTTAAACTTAAAACTTGAAACAAATAATAAATGGAATATTATAACTATCTAAAATCACTGCATCTTATTTTTGTAATAACCTGGTTTGCGGGATTGTTTTATATTGTGCGCTTATTTGTGTACCAAATAGAAGCCAACGAAAAACCTTCACCTGAAAAGGAAATTCTACAAGCACAATACAAAATAATGACATACCGTTTGTGGTATATTATTACTTGGCCGTCAGCAATTTTGGCGAGTATTTTTGCTTTTTGGATGTTGCTTTTTACAGACTTAGGACAAGCCTGGCTAAAAATGCCCTGGATGCATGTGAAATTGTGTTTTGTTTTCTTATTGTATTTGTATCATGCAAAATGTCATCAAATATTTAAGCAGTTACAAAATGATGAAGTAAAATATACTAACAATTTTATGCGTTTATGGAATGAAGGTGCAACCATTATACTTTTTGCCGTGGTTTTTTTAGTAGTTTTAAAAAGTGCCATCAACTGGATTTTCGGCGTAATCGGAATCTTTTTATTCTCGATCATCATTATGTTGGGTTTCCGATTTTATAAACGAATAAGAGAAAGAAAATAGTTTTCAGTTGCAGTCTCAGTTTTCAGTTTATGCTGAGACTGAGACTGAATACTGAGACTGAATACTAAAAAACTATGTTTAACAACTTCAAAATGTCGATGCTTTCATTGCGTGTTAGGATTTTCCTTTCGATGATTGTATTGATTGTTGTGGCATCATTTTTATTAGCTTCCATTTCGATTATTCAGTTTAAGAATGAAGCAAAAGAATACCATCAGGAACGCCTTGAACGAAAAGAAAATGCAGTAAAAGAACATATCAATTATGTTTTATCGACTACAACTTATCCTTTAAAAACCGGAAATCTCGATCTTATCTTTAAAGATAAAATTCACGAGTTAGCGCAGATTCACAAAATCGAAATCAATATTTACAGCCTTGACGGGAAATTACTTAAATCCTCAAAAGAATCCTTTGCCGTAGATAAAGTAGCACCGCCAATTCCGGAATATATTTTGAAACTGGTTCGTTCTTCTATCGAAAAACGATTTGTAGATATTAAAACCATCGACGGAGTCAAAAATCGATCTTCATACAGTTTAATCAAAGACGAAAAATTCAAACCGCTTGGAATCCTAAATCTTCCTTACTTAGAAGACGATGGTTATTATGACAACGAATTAAATACTTTCCTGATTCGTTTAAGTCAGGTGTATTCGTTTATGTTGGTTGTAGCTTTTGCTTTAGCATATTTTCTTTCGACTTATATTACAAAATCACTAAAAACCATTTCAGATCGTTTAGAAGAAACCAATCTGGATCAGAAAAACGAGAAAATCGTATTAGAAGCCAATAGCAAAGAAGTCAACTTCCTGATAAAAGCCTATAACGGAATGGTCGACAAATTAGAGACAAGCGCCATAAAACTAGCACAAAGCGAGCGTGAAGAAGCGTGGCGCGAAATGGCAAAACAAGTCGCGCACGAAATTAAAAATCCGCTTACGCCGATGAGGTTAACCGTGCAGAGTTTTCAACGTAAGTTCGATCCAACGGCTCCGGATGTAAAGCAAAAATTAAACGATTACTCCGAAACTTTAATTCAGCAAATAGACACCATGACCGCGGTGGCATCGGCATTTTCGAATTTTGCTTCTATGCCGGCGCAGCAAAACGAAACCTTAAATGTGGTTGAAGTGGTCGAATTAGCATTAGATATTTTCAACGAAGATTATATTGTTTTCGAAAGCGAAGAAGAGGAAATCATTTCAAAAATGGATCGAACCCAATTGATTCGTGTGATTACCAATCTGGTTAAAAATGCAACGCAGGCAATTCCGGAAAGCCAGTTTCATAAATCTATTGTTGTTACGGTAAAACGTATAAACAATAATGTTGAAATTGCGGTAAGAGACAACGGAATCGGGATTCAGAAACTGGACACAGGTCGAATCTTTGAACCAAAATTTACCACCAAAACAAGTGGAATGGGACTTGGACTCGGAATTATAAAAAACATTATCGAAAATTACAAAGGAACAATTATCTTTGAATCAACATACGGAAAAGGAACCACATTTAGGGTTTCTTTACCCATAACAAACTCATAAACTAACCGTCATGAACTACGAAAATCTTTTAATCTCGATTGAAGAAAAAATTGCGACCGTAACCATTAATAGACCTACAAAGTTAAATGCCTTAAACAAAGCGACTATCAGCGACTTGAGTAAAGCCTTTAAACTATTAGGTAAAAACGATGATGTTCGTGTAATTATAGTAACAGGATTTGGTGAAAAAGCATTTGTAGCCGGAGCTGATATCTCAGAATTTGCCAATTATACGATTGTCGAAGGCGCTCAATTAGCAGCCGAAGGACAAGAAACATTATTCGATTATATAGAGAATCTAAAGAAACCTGTAATTGCAGCCGTTAATGGTTTTGCTCTTGGTGGTGGATTAGAACTTGCAATGGCGTGTCATTTTAGAGTAGCATCAGACAATGCAAAGATGGGATTGCCGGAAGTAACTTTAGGATTAATTCCGGGTTATGGAGGAACACAGCGTTTACCACAATTAGTAGGTAAAGGCCGCGCAATGGAAATGATTATGACCGCAGCAATGATTTCTGCAGAAGAAGCCCAACAATATGGTTTAGTAAATCATGTGGTTTCGCAAGCAGAACTTTTGTCTTTTACAAATGTTATTGCTCAAAAAATCATCAAAAATGCTCCTTTTGCAATTGGTAAAGCCATAAAAGCAATCAATGCCAATTATACAGATGGGAAAAATGGTTTTGATACCGAAATAAAATCATTCGGAAAATGTTTCGGAACCCAGGATTTTAAAGAAGGAACAACAGCATTCTTAGAAAAAAGAAAAGCTGAATTTACAGGAAAGTAATTTTTTATAACCGCAATCCAGATAGCTATCGAGAGCTAAGATTTACGCTAGGTTCGCAAAGTTTTTAATTTCCTTGTGTCCTTTGCGAAAAACTTTGCGAACTTTGCGGTTAAATATAATAGACAAAGGTTTTAAAAACTTAGAACCTTAGCATCTCAAAACCTAGAACCTTAAAAAAAATGTACGAACCAATATTCGCTCTTTTTTGCGAACGCGTTAAAGAAAGCATCAAAGCCGGAACTTTTGCCAAACTTACTTTAGCAAAAACCATCGGTGATACCGAGATCAAAAACATCTACTTCCGTTTGGCGATAAACGAAGACAATACCTATTCCATAGCTTTAACAACACGTTATAAAACCGAAGAAATCGAAAGTACGCATACTTTAGACGAAGCTTTAATGGTATTAGGAACCTACATCAAAAATCCGTTTTTGACCGCTTTATTGTTTACCACAGATAATGATGTGACATTTAAAGTAAATAAAAAGAACGCAGGAAGTATCATCGAGCAAGAACCAACATTCAAGAACGCTTCGCCTGTAATGTTGGAAATGATAGAGAAGGGAATCGTTTAAATAACTTTTATTGGATTTAGGAGCTAATCCCGCTATCCGCTATATCTTTACTTGCCTAAAGAAGGCAAGCAAAGGATGTCGCTACTATCGGGGCTAAAAACTGACTTTGATGAAACTTTTTGCATCATAAAGTATAATGCCTCGTTTGTCAGGCTGAGCGAAGTCGAAGCCCCGCAAAGTGATTCAGCAAACTGGACTTCGACTTCGCTCAGTCTAACAAAAAAATAAAAATCTTTGTAAACACTTCGCAATTCTTAGCGAATTTACGTTAAATGACTCTAAACCAGCTTCACAAACAAATTCGAAGCGATCTTATTAGAAATTGATAATTCACGACCATCAATTTTAATCTTTACAGATAAATCGAAAGATTCCTTAGATAAAAGTTCGATTTGAGAACCTAAAGCAATTCCTTGTTTGTCCAGATATTGTAAAAATTCTGATGAAGTATCTTTTACACCCACGCAAATTCCGGTTTGGTTTTCAGTTAATTCAGAAAGTAAGTGTTTCTCGATCTTAACAATTCTTCCGTTGGCATCCGGAATCGGGTCGCCATGCGGATCTTCGGTAGGATTTCCCAGAAAATCATCCAAACGATTAATCAATTGTTCTGATTTGATGTGTTCCAGTTGTTCTGCAATATCGTGGACTTCATCCCAGGAGAAATTTAGTTTTTCAACAAGGAAAACTTCCCATAAACGATGTTTTCTGACGATCATTTTAGCCGCAAGTTTTCCGTTTTCGGTCAAAGATACGCCCTGATACTTTTTATAATTTACTAAATCTTTCTCAGAAAGCTTTTTAAGCATATCCGTAACCGATGAAGCTTTGGTCTCCATCATTTCGGCAATAGCATTCGTGCTGACTTCGGCATCATTTGAAGCCGTAAGATGATAGATCGATTTAAGATAATTTTCTTCTGAAAAAGTCATTTCTTTTATTTTTTGAGGGGCAAAGGTTCAGAGGCACAAAGGTTCAAAGGTTTTAAATCTTTGTGCCTTTGTTGCTCTGTCACTTTGAGCCTATCTTTTAACAATTAACAAAGGTATTGAAATTTTATGTCTCAATTTATCTACGGTTGTACCAAATAAAATATCTTTTAATCCAGTGTGGCCGTGGGTTCCCATAACCAGAATGTCAAAATTTCCCTGATTGATAATCTTCGGAATCACGGCGTTAGGTTTTCCAAAACCAAGTTCAGTTTCTATCCTGAAGCCTTTCTGCGAAAGCATCTCTTTATATTCTAATAATAATTTTTCGTCGATAGTCGTTTCGTGATCGTCAACGTGAACTCCGTACATTAATGCGCCAACAGTTTCTACAATGTGAATTAAGGTATATTGCGCATCGATTCCGCCCAATTCAAAGGCATTGTTTAGTGCAGCTTCATCGGCTTTAGAAAAATCGACTGAAATCGCTATGTTTTTCTTGCCGTAACTTTCTTTTGGTGTATAAACTAATTTTAAATGATGAGGTGAATGGTTTTCGATATTCGATTTTGCTCTTGCGATAAAAGGTTTTGCAATGATATATAACAGCAAAGCAAGAAATCCAAAAGCCAGAGGAACAACTGTTAGCCAAAGGATTGTTGGGTGACTGGAGTTTTCAAGCCATGAAGTGATTTCATCATAAACCAGTTTTGCATTTAATGAAACGATGATCAAAGCAATAATCCAGGCGGCAACCTGAGTTGTTTTAGAAATATGAAATCCTTTCATCTTGGTTTTGTCGCTTACAAAGTGAATTAGCGGAATAATGGCAAACCCCAATTGTAAACTCAAAATTACCTGACTCAGGATTAAAAGTTTTCCTGTTACGCTTTCTCCATAAATCAAAATCACGATTACTGCCGGAACAATGGCAATTAAACGCGTAATAATTCGGCGAACCCAAGGCTGAATTCTTAAATTCAAATATCCTTCCATTACGATTTGTCCGGCTAAAGTTCCGGTTACGGTAGAACTTTGTCCTGCCGCGATCAAAGCAACGGCAAATAAAACAGGCGCCCATTTTGTCCCCAATAAAGGTTCCAGAAATTGATGTGCATCCTGAATTTCCGCAACTTCAAACATTCCGTTTTTATAAAATGTGGCTGCAGCCAAGATCAAAATGGCGGCGTTTACAAAAAAAGCAAGGTTTAGGGCTATTGTAGAATCTATAAAGTTATATTTCAATGCTTGTTTGATTCCGGCTGGAGTTCTGTCAAATTTTCTGGTTTGAACTAAAGAGGAATGCAAATATAAGTTGTGCGGCATTACAGTCGCACCAATAATACCAATGGCGATATATAAGGCAGCAGAATTAGGCATTGACGGAATAAGTCCGTAAAGCACTTTGTCCAGTTCCGGTTCTGCAAAGATCATTTCGAAAATAAAAGAAAATCCAATAATCGCTACCAAAACAATTATAAAGGCTTCCATTTTTCGAATTCCTTTATTAATTAGGAAAAGCAATAAGAAAGTATCTAAGACAGTAATCAAAACCCCTTCGATAAGCGGAATGTCAAAAAGAAGATTAATCCCGATTGCCATTCCCAGAACTTCGGCAAGATCACAGGCGGCAATTGCAATTTCGGCAAGAAAGTAGAGAATATAGTTGATGAACTTGGAGTAAGTTTCTCTTGAAGCTTGCGCTAAATCACGTTGGGTTACAATACCCAGACGTGCACTTAAGCTTTGCAATAACAAAGCCATTAAATTACTCATTAATAAAACCCAAAGCAAAGAATATCCAAACTGACTACCGCCAGCAATATCTGTTGCCCAGTTTCCCGGATCCATATATCCTACACTTACTAAATATGCCGGACCTAAAAAGGCTAATATTTTTCTGAATCCTGTTTTTTTATGCTCTGTTGCAACCGATTGATGAACTTCTTCTAAAGATTTACCCATTGTAAAAATGTTGTTTGAACAAATATAAGTATAAATTATATTAGCACAACAATTTTTTTAGGCGAGTCTAAAAGTTAAATGTTAGAATTTAAACAATTTGGACACAATCCTGACAATGTAAAGTTTATGTCATTTACTTTATAATTGTGCGGAATGATATAACTCGGCTTTACATTTTCAAGACATGTTATCTCTAAACATTTTTCACAACTAAAATGAGCATGGTTATGAATGTGCACACGTTGGGCGTGATGATGGCATTTTGCATACTTTACAGTTCCGTCAAGATTTACAATTTTATGTATGATATCATCATTTACCAATCGGTCTAATATTCTGTAGATCGTAACACGATCGCATAAATCTCCCGTTTGTTTTTGAATTTCGGTATGAGAGAGCGCGGTTTTAGATTTCTCAAAAATCTCTAAAACGGCTGTCTTTGCTGCTGTATTTCTTGTTGTTTTCATTTTAATGTATTAAAAAATATTATCGCAACAATGTTGCAATTAAAATAATCTTGTATATTTGCAACAAAATTGCATTAAGCAAAAGTACTGAAAATGAAGAAAACAAGCACACCCTTTTACGATATTTTAGGAATTTCGAGCGCGACTATTTGTTTAGTTCATTGTTTGGTTTTTCCGCTTCTTACGATTCTGCCTTTGGGTATAAGTCACAATCCATTCGTCGATTTGTTATTTGCGACGATCGGACTTTTTGCAATTGTAAAGATAATTAAGAAATCAAATCTTTTGGTTTCCTCTATTCTGATTATTTCAATGGCATTAATATGGATTAGTGTTTTAAGCGAGATTGTTCTTGATATTCATCTCGACCTAATTTTTATTGGTGGAATAGGAATGATCATTGGACATTTAATTAATTACAAATTACATAAAAACAGCAATCATTAAATATAAAGTTATGATACAAGAAACAGATTTTGAAGTAATTATTGTTGGAGGAAATTATAGCGGACTTTCGGCTGCCATGAGTTTGGGACGATCGCTGCGAAAAGTTTTAGTGATTGATAGCGGTTTGCCTTGCAACAGACAAACGCCGCATTCGCATAATTTTATAACGCATGATGGTGAAAAGCCAGCTGTTATTTCGGCGAAAGCCAAAACGCAAGTAGACTTTTATAATACGGTTCAGTTTTATAACGGTCTTGCAATAAGCGCCATGAAAACTGAAAACGGCTTTGAAATCAAAACCGAATCAGGAAAAATCTTTACGTCCAGAAAATTATTATTTGCAACCGGTGTAAAAGATTTACTTCCGGAAATTCCTGGTTTTGCTGAGTGTTGGGGAATTTCGATTCTACATTGTCCGTATTGCCATGGTTATGAAGTAAAAAAAGAGAAAACGGCTATTATCGCAAATGGTGATATAGGTTTTGAATTTGCAAAAATGATATTGAACTGGACGAAAGATTTAAGATTATTAACCAACGGAAAATCGACTTTAACATTAGAACAAAGCCAAATTCTTAGAAAACATAATGTAGAAATTATCGAAGATGAAATAAAAGCTGTTGAGCATGAAAATGGAACTATTAAGAATCTTGTCTTCACCAATGAATCAAAAATATCCTTGAAAGCTATTTATTTCAAAGCCCCTTTTAAGCAACATTGTCCTTTGCCGGAATTTTTAGGCTGCGATTTGACAGAACAAGGTTTGTTGAAAGTAGATGCTTTTCAAAAAACTACAATTCCCGGGATTTTTGCCAGTGGCGATTGCCATATTCAGGCAAGATCTGTTGCTATGGCAGTTTCTTCTGGATCTTTTGCCGGAGCAATGATGAATAAACAATTGATAGATGAAGAGTTTAAGATTTAAACATATTAGCTTTTATAGACTTTTCTGTATCACTTCTTGCTTCAGCTAAGGAAATACTATTGAATTAAAAAAGGGCTTTAGCAAAATCTTATAGGTTTGCCTAAAGCCCTTTTTTAGTTTTTGTTGATATTTTCATTACTTAAAACTGAACGCTATCAAAAACGGGATGACTTTGACTTATCTTTTTAAAAATAGAAATATAACATATTGAATTGATTAGAGTTATAAATTTCTAAATTTAAAATCAATATTTATCAAATTTAATTTTTAGATTTGTCTAAAATTAATTTTACAACAATGAAAAAACTATTTTTGATATTGCTTTTGTTTGGTTTACAAATTTCGTTTGCGCAAGAAACTACTTCTGTATCAGGTTTTATATCTGGAGAAGGTCATAAATTGCAATTAGTAAATGTTCATTTATTAGGAACAAAACATAAAACAGTTTCAGATAGTTTAGGCCATTATACGTTAGAAAATGTCGATATTGGAAATTATACTATTCAGGTTTCTCAAATGGGTTTTCAGACTTTAAAGAAGAAAATAGAAGTTATTAAAGATTCTATTCAATCTTATGATTTTGAATTGACCGATAACGAAAATCAGCTGAATGAAGTTGTAGTTTCCGGAACTCTTAAAGCAGTCAAACGTTTAGAAAGCGCTGTTCCGGTTGAGGTTTATTCGCCTGTTTTCTTTAAAAGAAATCCAACTCCCAGTATTTATGAAGCACTTCAGAATATAAACGGAGTTCGTCCGCAGTTAAATTGTGGCGTTTGCAATACAGGAGATATTCATATAAATGGGCTTGAAGGTCCTTATACTTTGGTTTTAATTGACGGAATGCCAATTGTGAGCAGCCTTTCAACAGTTTATGGATTATCCGGAATTCCCAATTCATTAGTTGAGCGTATTGAAATTGTAAAAGGTCCGGCATCTTCTCTTTACGGAAGTGAAGCGGTTGGCGGTTTAATTAACATTATTACCAAAAATCCAACAAACGCACCTTTGTTTTCTGCAGATGTTTTTACGACATCATACCTAGAAACGAATGTTGATTTGGGAATGAAATTTAGTCCGACTAAAAAATCAACAACGCTTTTAGGAATCAATTACTTCGATTACAATGAGGTTGTAGATAAAGATAAGGATGGATTTACTGATGTCACACTTTCTCAAAGGATTTCGGTTTTTAATAAGTGGAATTTTCAAAGAGAAGATAATCGCTTATTTACGATTGCAGCACGTGGAATGTATGAAGATCGCTGGGGCGGAGATGTTCGTTGGGAGAAAAAATACCGTGGCGGCGACGAAATTTACGGCGAAAGTATTTATACTAAAAGAGGGGAATTAATAGGAAGTTATCAATTGCCTTTTGAAGAAAAACTGATGCTTTCGTTCTCTGGAAATGTGCATTATCAGGACAGCCGTTACGGGACAACGTCATATATTGCCAATCAAAAGATAGGTTTCCTGCAATTGACCTGGGATAAAAAAATTGGTCGAAATGATTTTCTTGCCGGTATTGCGAATCGATATTCGTATTATGACGATAATACAACTGCCACAAAGGAAGCAGAGAGTACTTGGTTACCGGGAATTTTTGTTCAGGACGAAATTACACTTTCTCCTAAAAGTCAGGTTTTGCTGGGAATGCGTTACGATTATAATTCTATTCATGGTTCAATTTATACGCCAAGAGTAGCGTATCGATGGAAAACGAATGAAAATACAATTTTTCGTTTCAACGCCGGAACCGGATTTCGTGTTGTGAATTTATTTACCGAAGATCACGCTGCACTTACAGGTTCGAGAGATGTTGTACTGAAAAGCAATTTGAAACCGGAACAGTCCATAAATGCGAATTTGAATTACATTCAGAAAATAAACTTTACTAACGGAATTTTTATAGGCATCGAAACAACGGCTTTTTATACCCGTTTTAGCAATAAGATCATATCAGATTATGAAACTGATCCAAATAAAATTATATATGACAATATTAATGGTTACGCAATTAGTCAGGGAATAAGCACGAATGTTGATGTCAATTTTCCAACGGGATTAAAAATGATTCTTGGAGCTACTGTTTTAGATAATAAAAATGTCGAAAACGGAATTTCAGAAACTCCTTTTTTAACGGAGAATTTTACTGCAACCTGGAGCATTTCGTATAAAATAGATTCCTTAAATTTATTACTAGATTATACCGGAAATGTTTACAGCCCAATGAAGTTGCCTTTGTTGAGCGATCTGGATCCAAGAAGTCCAAAATCGCCTTGGTATAGTATTCAGAATATTCAGTTTACGTATTTTGGATGGAAGAATTTTGAACTTTATGGAGGAATAAAAAACCTATTGAACTTTACGCCAAAACAAAACAATCCGTTTTTGATTTCAAGAACAAATGATCCTTTTGATAAAAATGTGCAATATGATTCAGCTGGAAAAGTATTGGTGACACCTGATAATCCGTATGGTTTGACATTTGATACAACTTATGTTTATGGACAAAACCAGACTATTCGCGGTTTTTTTGGGTTGCGATATACTTTGAGATAAAGTTTAATGTCACAAATTAAAATGATTTTTTTGCCACGAATTGCACTAATTTACGCTAATTAAATTCGTGATAATTTGTGAAATTTGTGGCAAATTTTTCTCGTTTTTTTTTAAAATCATTTTAATCTGTGAATCCCAATAGTTATCGGGAGTGGCAAAAAAAAGCACAAATGAAAAAGCTAATTTTACTTATAATCTTCTTCGGATTTACTTCAACAGGATTTTGCCAGTTAAAAAGCAGATCTTTTGAAGAAGTTGATAGTTTACAGCAAATTCAAAAGAAAAAAATAGTCGTTTTCATTCACACAAATTGGTGTCAGTTTTGCCTGAGAATGAAGCAAACGACTTTCAAAAATCAGGAAATTATCGAAAAACTGAATTCTGATTTTTATTTTATCGATTTAAATGCTGAGGAAAAACGAGATATTACTTTCGATAATCATATTTTTAAATACCAGCCTTCAGGTAATAATGTTGGAGTTCATGAACTGGCTTTGCAATTAGGAACGATGAACAATCAAATCGTATATCCGGTTTTGTGTGTTTTGAATGAAAAAAGGGAAATTATCTTACAATATAATAACTATCTTAATCCAAGGGATTTTAAACTTCTTTTAGAAAAACTAAAGGAATAAAATTCATATTTTTGAGAATGAATTCTTCGCAAATCAAGCACTTTAATTACATCTTTACCGGAACAGGTTTATCTGCCTTGATGACCGTTTATAAAATGGTATTGTCTGGAAAATTCTCCAACAAATCAATTTTGTTGCTGGATCAGGATTCGAAAAAGATAAATGATCGAACCTGGTGTTTTTGGGCAGAAGAGCAAACATTATGGAATTCGATTATCTCTAAAAAATGGGATTTTGCTTTGTTTGCCAATGAAGATTTCAAACGTGATTTAGATCTGAAACCGTATCAATACAATCAAATTCGAGGATTGGATTTTTATAATTTTGTTTTTGATGAACTTTCAAAACATTCAAATGTTACTTTTTTAAGTGAAAAAGTAACTGATATCAACGAACTCGAAACCCACGTTTTTGTAGGTACAGAAGCGAACAGATATACTTGCGATTATTTATTCAATAGTATTTATACCAAAGCTTTTGCCTTGAGCCAAACTAAATATCCGGTTTTGCAACAACATTTTGTGGGTTGGTTTGTAAAAACAGAAGTTGAGGTTTTCAATCCGAAGAAAGCGACTTTTATGGATTTTTCGATTGAGCAAAAAGGAAATACGCGCTTTATGTATGTTTTGCCCACTTCTAAAACTCAAGCTTTAGTTGAATATACGTTGTTTTCTGAAAATCTTCTTCCAAAAGAAGAATACGAAAATGAGATTCAAATCTATCTAAAGAATTTAAGAATTGATCAATATGAAATTGTTGAAAAAGAGCAGGGAAGTATTCCGATGACTTCTTATCCTTTTTGGAAAAAAAACACGAAACGTGTTCTAAATATAGGAACTGCCGGCGGATGGACAAAAGCAAGTACGGGTTATACTTTTAGAAATTCGGATAAAAAATCTGCGGAATTAGTTAGGTTTCTTCAAAACGATTCTTCGACTCTTACAATGACAGGGTTTCATAAAAAAAGCCGATTTTGGTTTTATGATTTATTGCTTTTGGATATACTTTATCGTCATAATGAATTGGGAAGTACTATTTTTTCGTCAATGTTCAAAAAAGGAAATCCTGCTTTGATCTTTAAGTTTCTCGATGAAGAAACCAGTTTAGCTCAGGATCTTCAGGTAATTTTAAAATGCCCTAAAATACCTTTTATCAAAGCATTGTTTCGCGTTATTTTTAAATAAAAGCTTTTTTAACTTTTGAAATGCGATACTCTTTATCGTAAAAAATAGTGGATACCCTGAAAACTTTGAATTAATTGATAAATAGAAATACCAGATGATCCTTATAATGTCTGGGTTTGTTTGAATAAAATGTCTTATTCTCGTGGTTTATAAACTTTTTAAGGCAGTTACAAACACGTATTCACATTTAGATTTGCCATCTCTAAAATGATTTTGAATTCACTATCACGTAAAACTTTGATTTTACCGTTTACCGATAGAAAACGAATGAAATAGAGAAAAATAAATAAATAAAAAACCTGTAAAAACGATACAGGTTTTATATAATCGTTCATTTACGATAATGAATTAATTGGCAAATTTATGGGGATTACCAAACATTTACATTTTGATACAGAAACCAAAGCAATAGGAAAAATTTGCAAAGCACTTGGGCATCCTGCAAGAATTCAGATTATGACGCTACTATGGAAGAGAAATGACAGAACTTGTGGCGAAATTGTTGAATTAATTCCATTAGCACAATCTACAATATCGAAACATTTATTAGAATTAAAAAAAGCAAATCTTGTAAATATAAAGAACGAAGGGAAAAAAATAATTTATTCTATAGAAGTTGGAAATATAGAAATCCTTAAAAAATATCTGAGCAGTTATCTGTCAACTATTGAAATTTCGGAACAAAATAAGTCAACTGTTTTAACTACCAAACATAAAATAAAGAGTAGATATAGCCATTTGAAACAATATAATTATCAATTTTTGGATAAAAAAACAAAACAGGTTGCGCTTTAGATCCATTAGAAATATCTAATTAATGTACTGTGTTTTATATCCAGACAGAAGTAGAAATGTTGCTATAAAAAATCTTTAAAAGCGAGTTCAATTACCGGTATTGCTACAAAGTTTTACTGTATTCAAAATCTACTATTGAACTATAACAAAACTTTATACGTCAAATTAAGTAGTTGCGAGTAAAGTTTGTAACTTTGCAACTCAAAAGTAAAATTTAAAAATAAAGAAATATGTATCCAGAAGAAATGGTAAAACCAATGCAAGCTGAATTGACAGTTGCAGGTTTTCAAGATTTACATAGTGCTGACGCTGTAGATAATGCTATCAAAGCTGAAGGTACCACTTTAGTTGTTGTAAACTCTGTTTGTGGTTGTGCTGCAAGAAATGCACGTCCGGGAGCAAAAATGAGTTTAGAAGGTGCTAAAAAACCAGATCATTTAATTACAGTTTTTGCAGGTGTAGATAAAGAAGCTGTTGACGCAGCAAGACAACATATGTTTCCTTTTCCTCCATCATCCCCTTCTATGGCTTTGTTCAAAAACGGAGAATTGGTTCACATGTTAGAGCGTCACCATATCGAAGGTCGTCCAGCTGAATTAATTGCTGAAAACTTGCAAGATGCATTTAATGAGTTTTGCTAATTTTTATGCTGCTGAGGTTCTAAGTAACTAAGGTTCTAAGTTTATATAAAGACTGTCTATTTAGGCAGTCTTTTTTATTTGAAGCTAATCCAGCTGTCCACTATATCTTTTGTGCCGAACCCCGGCACAAAAGGATGCCGCTACCATCTGGGCTAAAAATCAAATGATCTAAAATGTTTATATCTTATCTTAGAGTTTTAGCGAAACACTTAGAAACTTAGAGTCTTTGCATCTTAGAACCTTATTTAGTACCTTTGCACCTCAAAAAATAATTTCTAAACTTAAAAACTGTTTATAGCATGCAACTGTACAACACTTTAAGCGCAGAAGAAAGAGCCATCATGATCGATGATGCCGGTAAACAACGACTAACGTTGTCTTTCTATGCGTATGCCAAAATTCAAGATCCCAAAAAATTTCGCGATGATTTATTTGTAGCCTGGAATACCCTCGATGCTTTAGGCCGAATTTACGTTGCTACTGAAGGAATAAATGCTCAAATGAGTATTCCTGAAGAAAATTTGGAAACTTTTAGAGCAACTCTGGAAGTATATGATTTCATGAAAGGCATTCGTTTGAATGAAGCGGTTGAACATGATGATCATTCATTTTTAAAATTAACCATTAAAGTTCGTGATAAAATCGTTGCTGACGGTTTAAACGACGAAACTTTTGATGTAACTAATATTGGCGTTCACTTGAAAGCCAAAGAATTCAATGAAATTTTAGACGATCCAAACACGATTGTAGTAGATTTTAGAAATCACTACGAAAGTGAAGTAGGACATTTTAAAGGCGCAATTACTCCAGATGTTGAAACTTTTAGAGAGAGTTTGCCAATAATCAACGATCAGTTACAAAATCATAAAGAAGATAAAAACCTTGTAATGTATTGTACAGGTGGAATTCGTTGCGAAAAAGCAAGTGCTTATTTTAAACATCAGGGTTTTAAAAATGTTTTTCAATTAGAAGGAGGGATCATTAATTACGCCAAACAAATTGAAGCAGAAGGTCTGGAAAGCAAATTCATTGGTAAAAACTTTGTATTTGATAATCGTCTTGGCGAAAGAATTACCGAAGATATAATCTCACAATGTCACCAATGCGGAAAACCTTGCGACAATCACACCAATTGCGAAAATGACGGATGCCATTTATTATTCATTCAATGTGATGAATGCAAAGCTGCAATGGAAAATTGCTGTTCTACAGAATGTCTTGAAGTTATCCATATGCCTTTGGTTGATCAGGTAAGATTGAGAACTGGAAAACAAGTTGGAAACAAGGTTTTTAGAAAAGGAAAGTCTGATAGTTTAAAATTCAAACATTCCGGAGAACTATCAAATGCTGCTTTAGGCACAGCTGAAAAACCAGTTGATATTCGCCAGAAAATAAAAGTAAAAAAAGTACTTATTGGTAAAGCGGAGCATTATTATGTAAAAGCACAAGTTGGACTTTTTACTGTTGAAAATCAGGAATTGAATGCTGGTGATAAAATCTTAATTTCCGGACCAACTACAGGTAATCAGGAATTGGTTTTAGAAAAAATGATCGTCAACGAAGCAGAAGCCATT
The DNA here is from genome assembly GCF_001422725.1 of Flavobacterium sp. Leaf82. Taxonomy (GTDB): domain Bacteria; phylum Bacteroidota; class Bacteroidia; order Flavobacteriales; family Flavobacteriaceae; genus Flavobacterium. The sequence continues at coordinate 116,935 of NZ_LMMA01000012.1, forward strand.
ACTGCTAAAATTGGAGATAGAGTTACTTTTGAAGTACCATTCCGTATTCGTTTGTCAGATAAAATATATAAAATTTTAGAATAAAATTAGTATTTAGTGCAAAACTTTAGCACGTTCAAATACCACATAAAGTTAATTTTTTAGAGAAAAAAATAAGCTTTAAAATTAATACAATGACATTAAATAATAAAATTGAACTTATGGCTCCCGCCGGGAGTTTTGAGTCACTTCAGGCTGCGCTCGATAATGGCGCAGATTCTATCTATTTTGGCGTAGAACAACTTAATATGCGTGCGCGTTCAACGGTGAATTTTACTATGGATGACTTGCAGGAAATTGCCAATCGTTGCGAAGCTAAAAACGTACGAAGCTACCTGACTTTAAATACGATCATTTACGATCACGATTTGTCTGTTGTAAAGACATTGCTGAACAAAGCAAAAGAAACTAACATTACTGCCGTAATTGCCTCAGATCAGGCCGTAATTGCAATGGCAAGAACAATTGGTATAGAAATACATATTTCTACGCAATTGAATGTAACGAATATTGAAACCATAAAGTTCTACAGCCTGTTTGCTGACACAATGGTTTTAAGTAGAGAATTAAGTTTACGTCAGGTAAAAAGTATTACAGATCAAATTGAGAAAGAGCAGATAAAAGGACCGAACGGAAATTTAGTAGAAATAGAAATCTTCGGACATGGTGCTTTGTGTATGGCAGTTTCAGGAAAGTGTTATTTGAGTTTACATTCGCATAATTCCTCTGCAAATCGTGGTGCGTGCAAGCAAAACTGCCGTAAAAAATATACTGTTATCGATCAGGAAACCGGTTTCGAGATCGAACTGGATAACGAATATATGATGTCGCCAAAAGATTTATGCACACTGGATTTCTTAGATCAGGTTATAGATTCCGGAATTCAGGTACTCAAAATTGAAGGTCGCGGTCGTGCGCCGGAGTATGTAGCAACGGTTATCAAAACCTATCGCGAAGCAATTGATTCCTATTATGACAAAACATTCTCGAAAGAAAAAGTTTCTGTTTGGATGGAAGCTTTAAATACGGTTTACAATCGTGGTTTTTGGTCTGGATATTATTTAGGACAAGAATTAGGTGAATGGAGCGACATTCCGGGATCTGCAGCAACACAAAAAAAGGTTTATGTGGGGAAAGGAACGCATTACTTTCCGAAAGCAGAAGTAGGACAATTTAAAATCGAAGCTTACGATATAAAAATTGGAGATAAAATCTTAGTAACCGGACCAAGTACAGGAGCTCAGGAAATGGTAATTGAAGATATGTTAGTCAATGATCTGAAATCTGAAAAAGCAACAAAAGGAGATGATTGTACTTTAAAACTTCCTTTCCGAATCAGAGTGTCGGACAAATTATATAAAATCGTTGAGGCATAATGGTTATTGTAACATTACAAAGAGACAAATGTATTGGATGCAATTATTGCGTAGAAATGGATGCGTTGCACTTTCAAATGTCTAAGAAAGATGGGAAGTCGGTATTGATTCATTCGAAAGAAGCCAAAGGGTTTTTTACTTTAAAATCGAATAATCACACTCTTGCTGAAGGTTTTGAACTGGCTGCGAAAGCCTGTCCGGTAAAAATTATAACGGTTAAGGAGACTTAGGATTAAAACAAACCCTATTTTGTAATATGCAAAATAGGGTTTGTTTTGTCTTAGAAACTATCTTTTATTAAATGCCTATTTTGGCATCGATATTATGCTTTTCGACATATGCCTTTGCAGCATTCATTAATTTTGTAAACTTAGCTTCTATATCGTTTTGAGTTGAGGCATCAAAATCTGCTATTACTTTTTCTATTTGTTCTGGTAAAGCTTTTTCATCCTTCATTTTGGCAATTGTCAAATAGCCTTCTTTTTCTTTAGCAATTGCATAAGAGAATAAATCTTTTGATGCCTGAAGAAGTTCTCGATTGTCATCATCTTCCTTTATATCTTTGATGTTTTTCAACTGAGTTTCTAAATTAGCAATATCAAATTTAAAATAATCATAATAGGAAGATGAAATCATCTTTTTTTGGGCTTCATCATAAATCTGAGGTTCAGATGCCAGTTTAAAATTAATATCCTTACTGCCAAAACGGGATAATAAATTCGAATTTAGCGCGGCTATTTCAAAAGTTTTTTCTGGGGAAAGGTTTGTACAAGAGGTGAGAACTAAACTTGCAGCGATTAATACTAATATGATGGAATTATTTAATGTCTTTTTCATTTTTTAAGTTTGTTATTTATCCTTTTAAAATTTTATTTTTCTCAGTGTCAAATTCTTCAGAAGTTAAAATTCCGGCATCCAAAAGTTCTTTTAAATCCAATAATGCCTTTTTCTTTCCTTCCATAGAATTTCCTGAATCTGCTTTTTGTGGCTCTTCCTTCTGAATTGGTGTTATTACAGTTCCAGATGGCGCATACTTCAAAATCAATTCTGTAATTTCATTAAAGCCTTTTACATTCGAATAATCAATTGCTTTTTGCTCTTTTACATTTACAATGGATGCGTCTGCTTTGTTATCGAGTAAATACTTGACAACATCTTTTTTTCCGTTTGCAGCGCTGTAATGCAAAGGTGTATTCCCGGATTCGTCCTGAATGTTGATATCTGCCCCAGCTTCGATTAGTAATTTTACCATACTCAAATTGCCTTTTTTGGTAGCAATATGCAAAAGACTTTCGCCACCATACGTATAAGAACTGTTGAGCGTAAAACTAGATTCGTTAGAAATGTTAGTAGCACTTATAATCCAATCCAGATAATCATTCATAGAAGAAGTATCGCTGGCTAAAGGTTTGCTATAGTTAACGTCAACTCCATTTTCTAGAAATAAAGAGACGATTTCCTTTTGATTATTCGCGCAAGCGTACCAAATAGGAGAGAAGCCGTTATTGTTTGATGTGAATACATCAGCTCCTCTTTCTACTAGAAGCTTAGCAAGCATTCTGTTGGTTTCATAGCACGCAATCAATAGCGCATTTTCTCCGGAATGATTGACATGATTTATAGCAGCGCCATTGTCTAATAGTAAAGTTACAACCGGGATCGATTTGGTGTAACAAGCATGAAGAAGTGGTGTGTTTCCTTGTTTATCTGTGACATTAATATCGGCTCCTTTGTCTAAAAGCAACTGAATAATTTCACGATTTAATTTTGTTGAAGCTAGTAAAAGCGGAGTTTCTCCGTTGTTATTGAGTAAATTAACATCAATTCCTGCTTCAAGCAACTTTGTTGCAATTTCTGTCTGAGCAGTTTGAACTACTAAATGTAAAAGACTGTTTCCCGATTTATCATTTTTGGTAATTTCAGCGCCATTTTCTAAAAGATATAAAGAGGTTTGCTTTTGCTTTTGAAGACAAGCAAAAAACAAAGGCGTTTCTCCCTGATGATCTTCATAATTAATATCAGCACCATCTTCGCATAAAATTTTTACAATATCAAGATAACCTCTGTGAGCTGCATAGTGAAGGGCAGTTCTTCCTTTTTCATCTGTATATTTTACATCCACTTCCTTGTTTTGAAGCAGTAATTCGGCTATTTTTCTGTTGCCGTTTTCACAGGCAATTATAAATGACATTGACATATAAGTGGTATTTTGTATAATTCAGTTTATGATTTCATTAAAAGTTCGACCGTTTTAATTTTTAGATTATCTCCGGATGCAAGCATTAAAGCGGTTTCATCTTTATCATTGGTAATCGAAATATCTACTCCCTGATCTAAGAGCAGTTTTACTTTTCGATAGGTTTCTTTTGCCATTTCTGCATCATAATTGACATTATACGCGCAAACTTTATGCAAAATTGTGTTTCCCTGATTGTCTTGTTCATTTACATCTAAAGAAACATTTTCTAAAACCGATTTTAAAATGTCTGATTTCTTTTCCACAATAAAATCAATCCCCGATTTTGGCTGACCATAATATTGAGCGCAGAAGTTTACATCGCCACCATCTGATAACAATCTTTCTAAAAAGGTAATATCGCTTGGCGAGCCCGAAACAGAACTGATGAAATGAGTCAATAAAGTGCGTCCGTCTTTGTTTACAATATTAAAATCAGGTGAAGAAACTGTTGCTAACGCATCGTACATATCAAAAGAAAACTGTTCAGCAACAGCATAATAAAAAGCAGTATTGTTGAGGTTGTCTGTTTCGTTGGCATCCGCTCCATTTTCGAGCAGGAAGGGAACAAAATCTTTCTTGCTTCTTTTAATAGCACAGATTAACGGAGTTGTACCAACGATGTTTTTTTCGTTAATGTCGATACCATTATCCAGAAGAATAGCTATGTATTCTTTTACTTTATCTGTTTCAAGACCATAAGTGTTCAAAATGGTATAGATGAAATTTTCTCCTGCATTATTTTTATATTGAACATTCGCCCCAAAATCATCAATCAGAGTTTTAATGATTTTTGGAGATGCATTTTTTTCAAGAAAATAACCAAGTAACGTTTTATCGCTTATTTCATCATTAATATTTTCCGTTTTTGACATCAATTCTTTGAAAAATGCAATCGATTCATCGTCATCTTTTAATCCGGTTAAAGAATTAAAAATCGATTTGTCAAAACTATCCAATTCATAGATATCGGTTTCAATAAAACCTGCTTTTATTAATTTTTCAATGAAATCAATTTCTTTGGCTGTAATAATTTTGGCTGTGATTTGAGAAAAATTGTTTTTAAGATATTGATCGTTAAAAGTTTCGCCATTATTTAGGCATTCTCTGGCCTCGTCAAATTTTCCCTGGAAAAGGAAATTTTCAATTTGGTTTTGTGTTTGCATTTGAAGTTGTATTTTAAATGAAAATTATGCTTTAATGAAGCCAGATTAATAATAATTGACTTCACAAACTATGTTGTAAGATAAAACATAAAATTGAGAAATATATTTCAAGATGAAAATTAAAAAAGATTTATATACATTAGATTTTTTAGATCAGGTAATAGATTCCGGAGTTCAGGTTTTAAAGATTGAAGGCCACGGTTGTGCCCAACAACGGTTGTCAAAACGTATCTCGAAGTTTCAAATGTCAAAAAAGGGAAGTCAATTTTACTTCATTAAAAGAGGCAAAAGTTTTTTTTACTTTAAAATCTCCTAATCATATTATTGTAGAAATTTTTGAATTGGAAGCGAAGGCTTCTCCAGTCAAGATTATTACGATTAAAGATACTTAGAAAAAAGTCTTCTTAAAATACAAGAAAGCCCATTCTAATTTATAGAATGGGTTTTCTTGTATTTAAATATGTTTTAGGATTAATAAAAAGAATTTTAATAATGTACAGGACTTTGCGTACAGGAACAATTACTAATTCCTCGAAGAAAATCAAGTCCAATAGTAACAACATGAGTTCCCGAATTGTAAGCTCCAAGCTGGTTTAATGATGCCTGATAAGAATATCCAAAATAAAAATTATTCTTTTTAAATCCTGCCATTGGTCCCATCATTAACGGTTCTAAAAACTGATCGTTTAAGAAACGATAAGAAACTCCAATCCAAAAGTAATCTTCGTAACGATTGTATTGTCTGTACTTAAAATTCAAATCTGTACTGGAACGTTGGTCACTGGCAAACATTTGGAAATAAACAGAAGGTTCAAATTCAATTCTGTCAGTTGCTCCTTTAAAAGTATATCCAGTATACAATTGATAATTACGAAGTAAACTTGGCTCTATACCAGTAAATTGATCTATTTTTTTCTCTAGAATATTGCTAATATTTAAACTCAAAAAGTATCCTTTATTTCTATATAGTGCTCCTATATCAAAGTTGCTATTGGCTAAATATCTGTCATTTGTAATGCCAGGATCTGGTGCAGGATTTTCATAAGTAGGTTTGAATTCGTTGATGTCAATTTTAAAATTATTAAAGTTATAGGAGATTCCTAATGATAAATATTGTTTAGAATAATAATCTAAAATCAAGTGATGTGCAAAAGATATTTTACCTCCCATTTGTTTTGTGTAACCATTGCTGTCGTTATAAAGTGAGATTCCTACTCCGGAGCGGTCCAAAATCCTGAAATCAGCATATAAAGATTGATTATCAGGTGCATCTTTAATACCAACCCACTGTGTTAAGCCATTGGCACGTATTCTTAAATTATCACCAATACCTGCATATGTTGGAGATATAACAAATGGATTGTCTGCCAGATATTGTGTAAAAACCGGTAAATTTAACTCTTGGCTATAACCTGAGGTTACAGCCATAAGTAGTATTGTTAGGATAAATTTTTTCATTGTAATGTAAGTTTTAGACAACGTAATTGTTTTGTTATTTGTTATCTGTAAAGGGTGAAATGTCCAACAAACTCTCTATTGTCTTTATTATCGTTTAGTTTAAATACATACCAGTAATCACCAGAAGACAATTCTGTTCCATTGTATTTTCCATCCCATTTTTGACCATACTTATAATTACCGATTATACGACCATATCGATCAAAAATTGTAAAGGTTAAGTTTTTGTATTGTATGGTGCATCCAGGTCCCCATTCATCATTTATACCGTCTCCGTTTGGAGTGAAGTGATTTGGAATACAGACATCTATATATTCAAAATATTTTGAAGAAGTAGTTGTACATCCATTTTTATCTGTTACAGTAACTGTATATATTCCTGATTTGTATATGATGAGTTTATTTGTGGTGCTGAAGGATTCATCATTAAATGAATATCTGTATTGCCCATTACCACCAGTTGCAGTTGCTACAATTTCATTCAATTCACCATCTACCAGAGTTAGTGCCAATGGTTCGATGTAATCAATAGTAAATATCTTTGTAGACTGAATACAGCCATTTGTATGTCTTGCAGAGATTATGTGGTCTCCAGAGGCAATATTAGTAAAGATATTTTCAACTTGGTAAGATCCGCCATCAAGAGCATAATCTATATCAGTAAGATTGGTATTACTTGAATCGATGGTAACAGTTACAAAATTTGACGTTACATTATTTTTGCAGTTTGAATCAATTTCTACAGTTGGATTTAATACAACTGCCTCAGGAAGAATGACATCAATTTTTGTCGTACAGCCTGATATATCCTGAATGTAAACAATATGTTTACCTGCGGAGATGTTTTCAAAATCAAATACATTTTGTTCTTGTTGTCCTTGTAAAAAGGCCCCAGATGCTTTGTCTAAACTATATCTATATGGTTTGCTGCCTCCAGAAATTTCTATACTAAACATGCCATCCTGATCACCTGAACAATATTCGGGCGTAATAGGACCAAGGATTTTAGCATCTAAAATATTTGGTTCTGTAATAGTTACAACAATTATTGTGTTACACTTGTTGTTGTCTGTTACAGTAAAAGTATGAGTGCCTGCACTAAGCCCAGTTTGAGACGGAGTGATATTATAATTACCAGAACCTCCACTTGGTTTGATTACAACGGAACCATTGCTTTCACCTTTACATTTTACGTTATTTTGGCTTTGAATTACAGCACTTAATATTTGAGGTTCAGTTATTATTACACTGATTTTCGTTTCGCAATTGTTGCTATCGGTGATAGTAAAAGTATGGTTGCCGGCATTCAATCCGTTTTGTGCTGGAGTAATTATATATGGTGCAGTTCCTCCACTTGGTTTGATTACAACGGAACCATTGCTTTCACCTTTACATTTTACGTTATTTTGACTTTGAATTACAGCACTTAATATTTGAGGTTCAGTTATTATTGCATTGATTTTCGTTTGGCAATTGTTGCTATCGGTGATAGTAAAAGTATGATTGCCAGCATTCAATCCAGTTTGTGCAGGTGTAATATTATACGGTGCAGTTCCTCCGTTTGGAGTAATTACTACAGATCCGTTATTTTGTCCTTTACAAGTTACTTCAATTTGACTTTTGATTACAGCACTAAGTTCTTCCGGTTCTGTAATTGTAGCGTCTACTGATGTTTGGCAATTGTTGCTATCGGTAATAGTAAAAGTATAGTTGCCAGCATTCAATCCAGTTTGTGCCGGCGTAATGATATATGGTGCAGTTCCTCCATTCGGATTAATTACAACAGATCCGTTACTTTCACCTTTACAAGTTACTTCAATTTGGCTTTCGATTACAGCACTTAGTTCTTCCGGTTCTGTAATTGTAGAGTCAATAGTTGTTTCACAATTGTTGCTATCTGTGATAGTGAAAGTGTAATTGCCAGCAATTAATTCCGTTTGTGCCGGTGTAATGATATATGGTGCAGTTCCTCCATTTGGAGTAATTTTAACAGAACCGTTACTTTCACCTTTACAAGTTACTTCAATTTGACTTTTGATTACAGCACTAAGTTCTTCAGGTTCCGTAATTGTAGCGTCTACTGATGTTTGGCAATTGTTATTATCGGTGATAGTAAAAGTATAGTTGCCTGCATTCAATCCAGTTTGTGCCGGCGTAATGATATATGGTGCAGTTCCTCCGTTTGGAGTAATTACAACAGATCCGTTATTTTTACCTTTACAAGTTACTTCAATTTGACTTTCGATTACGGCACTTAGTTCTTCAGGTTCCGTAATTGTAGCGTATACTGATGTTTGGCAATTGTTGCTATCGGTGATAGTAAAAGTATGGTTACCTGCATTCAATCCGGTTTGTGCCGGTGTAATGATATATGGTGCAGTTCCTCCGTTTGGAATAATTACAACAGAACCGTTATTTTCACCTTTACAAGTTACTTCAATTTGACTTTCAATTACAGCACTTAATAATTCAGGTTCTGTAATTGTAGCATTTATTGTTGTTTGACAATTGTTACTATCGGTAATAGTAAAAGTATGGTTGCCAGCATTCAATCCAGTTTGTGCCGGCGTAATGATATATGGTGCAGTTCCTCCATTCGGAGTAATTACAATAGATCCGTTATTTTTACCTTTACAAGTTACTTCAATTTGGCTTTCGATTACAGCACTTAGTTCTTCGGGTTCCGTAATTGTAGCGTTTACTGATGTTTCACAATTGTTACTATCGATGATAGTAAAAGTATAATTCCCAACAGTCAGCCCAGTTTGTGGCGGAGTAATTATATATGGCGCAGTTCCTCCGTTTGGAGTAATTACAACAGATCCGTTATTTTGTCCTTTACAGGTTACTTCAATTTGACTTTTGATTACAGCACTTAGTTCTTCTGGTTCCGTAATTGTAGCGTCTACTGATGTTTGGCAATTGTTGCTATCGATGATAGTAAAAGTATAATTCCCAACAGTCAGCCCAGTTTGTTGCGGAGTAATTATATATGGCGCAGTTCCTCCGTTTGGAGTAATTACAGCAGAACCGTTATTTTGTCCTTTACAAGTTACTTCAATTTGACTTTCGATTACGGCACTTAGTTCTTCAGGTTCCGTAATTGTTGTGTCAATAGTTGTTTCACAATTGTTGCTATCTGTGATAGTGAAAGTGTAATTGCCAGCAATTAATTCCGTTTGTGGCGGAGTAATTATATATGGCGCAGTTCCTCCGTTCGGAGTAATTACAACAGATCCGTTATTTTGTCCTTTACAAGTTACTTCAATTTGACTTTCGATTACAGCGCTTAATAATTCAGGTTCGGTAATTGTTGCGTCAACTGTTATTGATATATTATTGCTGTCTGTTACTGTAAAAGTATGATTCCCTGCAGATAGTCCGGTTTGTGTTGGTGAAATGATGTATCCACCAGAACCTCCACTTGGTTTGATTATTACAGATCCGCTTGAATCATTTTTACATTTTAGAYTTATCTGACTCTCAACGATAGCAGTCAATGCAATGTCTGGTTCACTAATTGTAACGCTTATTGTTGCAATACAGGCATTTGCATCGGTTACTGTAAAACTGTAAAAGTATAATCGCCTGCTGCTAAATCTGTTTGAGCAGGTGTAATAGTATAAGGTGCAGTTCCTCCTTGAGCGGTAATTTCAACTGATCCTGTAAAGTCTCCTTTGCGCAATACGTGTATTATATTTCCTGAAGTTGCAGTCAGTTCTTCCGGTTCCGTAATTGTTGCGTCAATAGTTGTTTCACAATTGTTACTATCTTTAATAGTAAAAGTATAATTCCCAGCAGTTAGCCCAGTTTGTGGCGGAGTAATTATATATGGCGCAGTTCCTCCGTTTGGAGTAATTACAACAGATCCGTTATTTTGTCCTTTACAAGTTACTTCAATTTGACTTTCGGTTACAGCGCTTAATAATTCAGGTTCGGTAATTGTTGCGTCAACGGTTATTGATGTATTATTGCTGTCTGTTACTGTAAAAGTATGATTCCCTGCAGATAGTCCGGTTTGTGTTGGTGAAATGATGTATCYACCAGAACCTCCACTTGGTTTGATTATTACAGATCCGCTTGAATCATTTTTACATTTTAGATTTATCTGACTNGGTTTGTGTTGGTGAAATGATGTATCTACCAGAACCTCCACTTGGTTTGATTATTACAGATCCGCTTGAATCATTTTTACATTTTAGATTTATCTGACTTTCAACCACGGCAGTCAATGCCATGTTTGGTTCACTAATTGTGACATCTATAGTTGCAATACAGGCATTTGCATCGGTTACTTTAAAAGTATAATTGCCTGCTGCTAAGTCTGTTTGTGCCGGAGTAATGTTATAAGGTGCAGTTCCTCCATGACCAGTAATTTCAACTGATCCGGTAAAATCCCCTTTGCGCAATACGTTTGTTATATTTCCTGCAGTTGCAGTTAGTTCTTCAGGTTCGGTAATTGTAGCATCTATTGTTGTTTGGCAATTGTTGCTATCTGTAATAGTAAAAGTATGGTTACCAGCATTCAATCCAGTTTGTGCCGGAGTAATGATATATGGTGTGGTTCCTCCGTTTGGAGTTATTACAACAGATCCGTTATTTTGTCCTTTACAAGTTGCTTCAGTTTGACTTTCGATTACAGCACTTAGTTCTTCAGGTTCTATAATTGTAGCGTCTACTGATGTTTGGCAATTGTTACTATCGGTTATAGTAAAAGTATGGTTACCAACATTCAATCCCGTTTGTGCCGGAGTAATGTTATAAGGCGCAGTTCCTCCGTTTGCAGTAATTACAACAGATCCGTTATTTTGTCCTTTACAAGTTACTTCAATTTGACTTTCGATTATGGCACTTAGTTCTTCAGGTTCCGTAATTGTTGTGTCAATAGTTGTTTCGCAATTGTTACTATCGGTTATGGTAAAAGTATGGTTCCCGGCATTCAACCCAGTTTGTACTGGAGTAATTATATATGGTGCAGTTCCTCCGTTTGGAGTAATTACAACAGATCCGTTATTCTCGCCTTTGCATTTTATATTTGTTTGAGTAAATGAAGCTGTAAGTTCATTGCTTACGGTCAGTTTCAATACCTGATCTGCGGTACATCCATCATTAATTACAGTGTACGTTCCTGAGTTGATGTAGGATTGTCCGTTTGCATCCCATAAAAAAGAATCTTCAAAACAAATGTTTTTTGTTGTTGTTACAGTTGTTGGTTTCTGATTTACCTTTACCGTTACAGCTTTTCTATCCTCAGGTTTATTTTCACAATAATCATCGCCACTTACGCCCAGATAATAAGTTTTGGTGTTTGTAAGTATTCCTGTGTTATAAGATGAAGATGTTGCTAAAAGTATAGCATCACTTAAAGAACTATCATACCAATAAAAATTTGTACTTATACTTGATGATGGAGTTATTGTTGTTTGTGAACCTTCACAGATAGTAGGGATTGTTGTTACAGTTATATCATTGGCTTTTGCTAGTTGAGTAACTTGCACCAATACTTCCTTATTACCAGAACAGATTAAATTATTATTGTTAGTTATATCAATTCCTGTTTGAGCATAACGAATTCTGTATTTGGTATTTTCAAATAATTTAGGAGTTATATATCCAATTGAAGTTTCTCCTGTAATATCGAGCCAGTTTGTTCCGTTAAATTGTTGCCATTGATAACTATATTCTGCTGTTGTAGAATTATCGATATTTGCTAATAAATTGGTGCTTTCGCCAAGACATACCCGTTCAGACTGGATTGTCAATGAAGGCACGCAAATGCTAAATGAAACATCATCAAATGCTACATCGTTACCGGAAACATTTGCATTTCCCTGACCATTACTTACTCTAACAGTTACTGCATCTAATCCTAAAGGTATGGTAAATGATAAAGAAAGTTCATTCCATAAAAGTTCATCTCTTTGGCTTAAGCCTAATTCACCAGAAGTCATAGATTTTAAAATAGCCACATTTAGTGGATTTATTAAATCAATTTTAACCATTGGCTTAACAGTAAAGCCTGCATATGAAGCAGGTACTAAATTTGCAGCATAAATAGAAAAAGTACATAAACTGCCAGTACAGAGGTTAGTATATTTTTTTTCGTAAAAAACACTTCCTACAGTTGTGTTTGCATCAAAAACCAACATATATCCATCTCCGTTTTTTCCTGTTGTGTGATCACCACCACTAGACCATGAACTGTTTCCTCCGTTAGCATTTTTAGCTACTCCATATGAATTTGGGCCTATAGTACCAGTTGGTGAAAAATTATATGTAGTAATAAAATCCGTTATAGAAGGTCTGGGACCTCTTTCAGGAATTCCTGAACCAAAATCGTCCTTTAAAATTGTTTGCATCTCACCATTACATGCTAAAGGCTCGGGATTTACGTTCAATTCTAATACTTGATTTGCTGTACAACCATCATTTATTTTACTATAGATTCCTGAAACGCTGTATGGCTGTCCATCTACAGGCCATGTATAGGTTTCTCCTGAAGTAATTGTTTTGTTTTCTCGATTTTCATTAGGTCTGTTTACTATTGGGGTATATGTGATCGTAGAAACATTAGATGGTTTACCATAATAATCATTAAAAGTATAATTTATTTCAACGGATTCTTCTACAGAATTATTTAGCGGAGTAAAAGTTACTTTTCCTGTAATAGAGTCATAGGTAAATGTTCCTTTTCCTGAAACTGTTTTAGATGATTGTATACCTGGTGTATCCAAATCTAAGTCTATTGTCTCCCTATTTATAGTCGCTAATGTATTAAGTGTTCCGTCATTATTGTCATTTATATCAGTAAGAGTACTCGCTGTTAAACCTGAACATTCAGAGATAAAATTTGGTCTTGCTATCGGAACTAAAAGTGTAGCTAAATCTACTGACAGATTTAAATTTCGTATTTCGTGAAAATTATGATCTGAACCTGTTGAGGATGTAATTGCGAATTTTAATTTTGGAGGTGCAGGTGTTACATATAGATAATTATCAATGACTAAAGTTTTAGTATTGCCATGTGTAATATAAACATCTATGAAAAAACCATCTTGGGGAATACGAGGTTTTAAAACTATTTCTATTTTTCGAAAACTAGTATTAGTTTGATTTGTTGCTGTTCGATCATTACCTGGAACAGTAAAAGAATCTGTAAATGAAGTTGTTGTGGCAGTTTTTAGAAATGGATATCCAGTTTTTCCAGAACCAGCTCCTCTAAGCGTAATGCTGTTTTGAGCACGGTTTGTTACACCACCATTTTTTCCGCCGTTGTTTGTTGCAAAACCACCATACTCATCAATCCCAACCCCCAGATAACCTTTCGAAAAACCATTATCTGTGTCATTTTGAGCATATCCTAATGAGGCACCATAAGCTCCCGTACTTATTGGTGATGCAGTTGCATCGAATAAAATAAAAGCTAAACCATCAGCGCCACTTCCAGAATGAATATAATATTCAAATGAAATAGTCATTCCGTAAGCGGATGGAAAAGCATAAAGATCTGACCAAACAGAGGCTCTTTGAAATGATGAAGCCCTGGTCAATCTTAGATAGCCATCTCCTTCCGGATCATTATATCCATCTTTTAATCCAGCCCCTGAGGTAAGAAAAGCAGTAGGAGATCCTCCAAATTGTATATTAGAAGCTGTATTGTTTTTAAAACTTTCAAAAAATGGAAATTGAGCCCTGGTTTGAAGAGTAATAAAGAATAAAGAAATAAAAAAACAAAAACGAAATTTCTTAAAAGTAATGTTTTGCATAGACAAAGTAATTAGGAGTGAATGACTTTAGGAGATACATTCATTAGACAAAAAATCCGTTTTTACTTAATCTGTATATGGTGGATTAAAGAAATATTCCGGAAAATTTTTAAGTTGCAAAATTCCTTCATTTTAAGAGAATTTATTAATGGTAAACGACAAAAAAGTAACAGAATAGGGTAATGTGTGAATAGAGTAGTATAGTGTTCAGATCTAAAAATGAGTCGTTTACCCATTTAACATACCTTAAGAGTATTGCTTAAATTACAAACTAAAAAAAATACTATCTTTACCGATCAAACGTTTATGAACTTAAGTTGCTTTTTTTGCAACACTACATATATAATTATGGCATGTACAAGTTGTTCAACCTCAGATGGTGGCGCACCAAAGGGTTGTAAAAATAATGGGACTTGCGGCACCGATAGCTGCAATAAATTGACGGTTTTTGACTGGCTCGCAAACATGAGTCCGTCTAATGGAGAAGCTATTTTTGATTGTGTCGAAGTACGTTTTAAAAATGGCCGCAAGGAATTTTTTAGAAATTCAGAAAAATTAACATTAAGCATTGGTGATATTGTAGCAACTGTTGCATCACCTGGACATGATATTGGAATTGTTACTTTGACAGGAGAATTGGTAAAAATTCAAATGAAGAAAAAAGGCGTTAATCACGAAAGTAATGAAGTGCCTAAAATTTATAGAAAAGCTTCCCAAAAAGATATAGATATTTGGTCTGTAGCGCGTGATCGTGAAGAACCAATGAAAGTTCGTGCACGTGAATTGGCGATTCAGCATAAATTAGAAATGAAAATTTCTGATATTGAATTTCAAGGAGACGGCTCGAAAGCTACTTTTTACTACACGGCAAATGACAGAGTCGATTTTAGACTTTTGATTAAAGATTTTGCGAAAGAATTTAGTACCAGAGTCGAAATGAAACAAGTAGGTTTCCGCCAGGAAGCAGCTCGTTTAGGCGGAATTGGTTCTTGCGGAAGAGAATTGTGTTGTTCGACATGGCTAACAGATTTTAGAAGTGTCAACACATCAGCAGCGCGTTACCAACAACTTTCGCTGAATCCTCAAAAACTAGCCGGACAATGCGGAAAACTAAAGTGTTGTTTGAATTATGAGCTTGATACTTACATGGATGCTCTAAAAGATTTTCCGGATTATGATACTAAATTAGTAACAGAAAAGGGAGATGCAATTTGCCAGAAACAAGACATTTTTAAAGGATTGATGTGGTTTGCATATACAAATAACTTTGCAAACTGGCATGTTTTAAAAATTGATCAGGTAAAAGAGATTATTGCTGAAAATAAACAGAAAAACAAAGTTTCATCTCTTGAAGATTTTGCTATCGAAGTAGTTTCAGAACCTGAAAAAGACTTTAACAATGCAATGGGTCAGGAAAGCTTAACCCGTTTTGATCAGCCTAAAAGAAAGAAAAAACCAAATCGCAAACGCAAACCAAATGCAGAAGCAGCGATTGTGGCTACTCCAAACAAACCTCAGGCAACTCCAAATCAAAACAAACCTGCGACAGGAAATTCAAATAAGGGAAATAATCCAAATAAAGGAAATAAACCGAATAATAATAAGCCAAATCAGTCGAACAAACCTAATAACTCGAATGATAATAAACCGGCTGAACCTAGAAAACCTATAATTATTACTAAAAATGAGAATAAAAAATAGCGGGATTCTTTTTTTGGCAGCAATACTTCTTTTTTCTTGTGATAAAAAAAGAGTATTTGATGAGTATAAATCTGTTGGAAGTGCCTGGAACAAAGACAGTATTGTAACTTTTGATCTGCCGGTTTTAGATTCGACCAAAAAATACAATTTATTTATAAATTTGAGGGACAACAACAATTATCCTTTCAAGAATTTATTTTTAATTGTGGCTATTGAAACACCAAGCGGTTTCACCAAAGTAGATACTTTAGAATATGAGATGGCAAAACCGGACGGAACCTTACTGGGTAACGGTTTTACAGACATAAAAGAAAGTAAACTTTATTATAAAGAAGATGTAAAGTTTAAAGGAAAATATAAAGTACACATTAAACAAGCGGTTAGAGAATCAGGAAAAATTCCTGGTGTTCAGGCTTTAGATGGTATTACAGACGTAGGTTTTAGAATAGAACAAAAAGATTAGAAAAATAGTTATGGCCACCAAAAAAAACAATCAACCTAATAGTAATAAGGATATTAACTACTATAAAAAGAAATTTTGGAGATTTTTTGCTTATACCTTGTTAGGTGTTTTAGCTTTCTTTTTATTTGCCTCATGGGGATTATTCGGATCAATGCCTTCTTTTGAAGATTTAGAAAACCCGGATTCTAATCTGGCTACAGAAATTATTTCGTCTGACGGAGTAGTAATTGGTAAATATTTTAAAACCAACAGATCACAACTTAAGTACTCAGATTTGCCAAAAAGTTTAGTCGAAGCTTTGGTTGCTACCGAAGATGCTCGTTTTTACGAACATTCAGGAATCGACGGACGCGGAACTTTAAGAGCAGTTTTTAGTTTAGGTACGAATGGAGGAGCTAGTACACTAACGCAGCAATTAGCGAAGCAATTATTTCACGGAGAAGGTTCTAAGTTTCTTCCGTTCAGGATTGTGCAAAAAATAAAAGAATGGATTATCGCCATTCGTCTAGAGCGTCAATATACCAAAAATGAAATTTTGGCGATGTATTGCAACGTTTATGATTTTGGAAACTATTCTGTAGGGGTAAGTTCTGCTGCACAAACTTATTTTTCTAAAGATCCAAAGGACTTAACCATGGATGAATCTGCTATTTTAGTGGGAATGTTCAAAAACTCAGGATTATACAATCCGGTTCGTAATCCTGAAGGAGTTAAAAACCGTCGTAATGTGGTGCTTTCTCAAATGGAAAAAGCAAAAATGATTAGCGATGCTGAAAAATTGAGATTACAAGCTTTACCGATTGCTTTAAAATTTAAATTAGAAAGCCACCGTGAAGGAACCGCTACTTATTTTAGAGAATATCTTCGTGATTACATGAAAAAATGGGTTGCCGAAAATAAAAAACCGGACGGATCTGATTATGATATCTACAAAGATGGTCTGAAAATTTATACTACTATCGATTCAAGAATGCAGTTGCATGCAGAAGAAGCAGTTTCTGAACATATGAAAAACCTGCAACAGCAGTTTTTTATTGAGCAGAAAAACAATAAAAATGCACCTTTTGTAAATATTACTCAGGCAGAAACAGAGAAACTTATGATGCAGGCGATGAAAAATTCTACACGTTGGGCCATCATGAAAGATCAGGATAAAAGTGAAGATGAGATTATCGCTTCTTTCAAAGTAAAAACAAAAATGCGCATATTTACCTGGAAAGGAGAGCGTGATACAACAATGACTCCTATGGATTCTATTCGTTATTTCAAACACTTCTTACAATCAGGTTTAATGGCAATGGAACCACAAACCGGAAATATTAAAGCGTGGGTTGGAGGAATCAATTATAAATATTTCCAATACGATCACGTTGGTCAGGGAGCAAGACAAGTAGGTTCTACTTTCAAGCCGTTTTTATATGCTACAGCAATTGAACAATTAAATATGTCTCCTTGTGATTCAATTTTAGACGGTCCATTTATGATTCATAAAGGGCGTCACAACGTCACTGCAGATTGGCAACCAAAAAACTCGGATAATAGATACCGAGGAATGGTAACATTAAAACAAGGTTTGGCTAATTCTATTAATACAGTTTCGGCTAAATTAATTGATAGAACGGGGCCTGAAGCTGTAGTGGAATTAACGCATAAGTTAGGAGTTAAAACTGAGATTCCTGCACAACCGTCTATTGCGTTAGGAGCAGTAGATATTACAGTTGAAGATATGGTGGCGGCTTATAGTACATTTGCCAATCAGGGCGTTTATGTTAAACCGCAGTTTTTAAGTCGTATCGAGAATAAAAGTGGAGAAGTCATTTATGAACCAATTCCAGAATCTCATGATGTTTTAAATAAAGATATTGCATTTGCAGTAATTAAACTGTTGGAAGGAGTTACTGAAACAGGTTCAGGTGCACGTTTACGTACTCAAGGTGGAGGAAGTGGAGACAATCGCTGGACAGGTTACCCATACATGTTCAAGAATCCTATTGCTGGTAAAACCGGAACAACTCAAAATCAGTCTGATGGATGGTTTATGGGTATGGTTCCTAACTTAGTAACAGGAGTTTGGGTAGGTTGTGAAGATCGTTCAGCACGTTTTAAAAGTTTAACTTACGGACAAGGAGCTACGGCTGCATTACCAATCTGGGGTTACTTTATGAAACTTTGTTATGCAGATCCCGGACTTCAGGTTTCTAAATCAGAGTTCGAGCGACCAGCAAATCTGTCTATTAAAGTAGATTGTTACAGTCGACCGGCAGTTGTAAAAGACACAACAGCAACAGAACAAAATACAGACGAATTCGAATTGTAATTTTTTAAGTTCGTTTTTTAATATAAATCCTTTTGTATACTTCTAACTTAAGAAGAGACAAAGGGATTTTTTGTTTCTAAGATTATATGCGTAAATTGTTAATGCATATTTATCGAATAAATTTATAAAAAGACTTCACAAGAAAATGTATGATGACTGTAATTTTTATTTTTTACGAAATCGTTATAATTCAATCTAAAAATCTTATTTTTATCAAAAATATACAGAAATAAAGACCATTTCTTATGATTACAAAAAAAGTAAATAACGTTCAGGAAGCCATAAAAGGTATTGAAGGCGGAATGACTATTATGTTTGGTGGTTTTGGATTATGCGGAATCCCTGAAAATACTATCGCAGCATTAGTTAACACACCAATTTATGATTTAACTTGTATTTCTAATAATGCTGGAGTTGATGATTTTGGTTTGGGATTGCTTTTGCAGAAGAAACAAATCAAAAAAATGATTTCCTCTTATGTTGGCGAAAATGCCGAATTCGAGCGTCAGATGCTTTCAGGAGAGCTGGAAGTTGAATTAACGCCACAAGGAACCTTAGCAGAACGATGTAGATCAGCACAAGCCGGAATTCCTGCTTTTTTTACACCAGCAGGTTACGGAACCGAAGTTGCAGAAGGAAAAGAAGTTCGCGAATTCAACGGAAAAATGCATATTATGGAAGAAGCGTTCAAAGCTGATTTTGCAATTGTAAAAGCATGGAAAGGTGATGAGGCCGGGAACTTGATCTTTAAAGGAACAGCCAGAAACTTCAATGCCTGTATGGCAGGTGCTGCAAAAATAACCATTGCCGAAGTCGAAGAATTAGTCCCTGTTGGAACATTAGATCCGAATCAAATTCATATTCCGGGAATTATGGTACAACGCATTTTTCAGGGAGAAAAGTTTGAGAAGAGAATTGAACAGCGAACAGTAAGACAAAGAGCGTAATAAGATAATTAGAAAATGTGATAATTAGATAATTGATTGTGCAAAGTTATGCATTATCTAATTGCCTAATTGACACATTAATAAATTGACACATTGTATTTATGTTAACAAAAGAAGATATCGCAAAACGAATTGCGAAAGAAGTAAAAGACCGATATTTTGTTAATCTTGGCATTGGGATTCCCACTTTGGTTGCGAATTATGTCAGAGAAGATATTGCAGTTGAATTTCAAAGCGAAAATGGAGTTCTGGGAATGGGACCTTTCCCCTTTGCAGGAGAAGAAGATGCTGATATTATAAATGCAGGAAAGCAAACCATTACGACACTTCCGGGAGCGAGTTTCTTCGATTCGGCTTTTAGCTTTGGAATGATTAGAAGTCAAAAAGTAGATCTGACGATTTTAGGAGCAATGGAAGTTTCTGAAAACGGAGATATTGCCAATTGGAAAATTCCGGGCAAAATGGTGAAAGGAATGGGAGGTGCAATGGATTTGGTGGCTTCCGCCGAAAATATCATCGTTGCCATGATGCACGTGAACAAAGCCGGAGAATCTAAAATATTAAAAAAATGTACTTTGCCTTTAACAGGCGTAGGCTGCGTTAAAAAGATTGTAACAGAACTTGCAGTTCTCGAAGTGACTAAAGGCGGTTTTAAGCTCTTAGAACGTGCGCCAGGTGTTTCTGTCGAGCATATCATTGCATCAACAGAAGCAGAATTAATAATTGAAGGAGATATTCCGGAAATGGATATTTGATAATTCTAATTTTTAATTAGAAATAAATTTAAGCTGACTTTTAATTAGGTCAGCTTTTTTTGTAGGAATAATTTAAATTTATCTTTTAACCACTTTTTCCAGTAAAATTGGGATCTCAGCTGTTTTTAAGTAATTATCGTGTTGTAAATCAATAGTATAATTAATTTTTGGTTCTTTTTTTGTGAATTATTCAAGGTATGTTAAATAAAAGTGAATTTAACATAAAAAATGTTGTATTTTATCGATTAACGGCATATTTCATCGATAATCTGACATAATTAAAATACTTTTATCTCGAAATAAAGTATTTACTTACATTAAATATTTTATTTGTAATCCTTTAACCAAACCCAAAATAATTTATTATGGAAAGAAAATTACCAAAAATTATGACATCAACCGTTGTTATTCTTACATTTTCTGTAGCAGGATTTGCCCAAACCACAGACAAAAGGGTGAGTCAGAAAAATGTTTCAGAAAACGGACAACCCAGTTTAATCACTTTTAGTGAAAAATCTACTTATAAAGGAACAGATTATAATACTGTCTTTAAAGAACAACTAGGTTTAAAAGACAATCAATCTTTTTCGAAAGTTAAAATAGAATCTGATAAAGAGGGTTTTACACACGAAAAATTTCAGTTGTATGAACAAGGTATTAAAGTTGAATTTGCTAATTATACACTGCATTCAAAAAATGGAAAATTAGCATCAATGAATGGAGAGTTTTATGCTCTTGAAAATGTAAAAACAACGCCTAAATTATCTAGCCAGGCTGCTTTTGCTAAAGCGATTGCTTATACAGGAGCCAAAGAATATTTATGGGAGAAACCGGAAGATGCCGCTGCAATGAATTATGAAAAACCAAAAGGAGAATTGGTTTTACTGCCAGCGATGGAAGAACAAGGCGAAGCAAGAAAAAGCGATAAAGTACGATTGGCTTATAAATTTGATATTTATGCAACCAATCCCTTAAGTCGTGGTGATCTTTATATCGATGCTCAAACAGGGGCAGCTTTGTATTATAACGCTACTATAAAACATCTTGGAGAAAATAGTCATGGCAGGTTAATTTCGGCTACAGCCAAAAACCAAAAAAACAGTGAAAGTCCTAATTCGGTATTTGTTGCAGCAAATGCAGCAACACGTTACAGCGGAACTCAAACTATCCAGACAAGTTTAAGCGGATCTTCGTATATTTTGTCTGATGTAACTCGTGGTAACGGAGTTCAGACTTATAACTCAGCCAGAACGGCAACTTATCCAACAACAAATTTCACAGATGCTGATAACAACTGGACAGCAGCTGAATATAATAACACAAACAAAGACAATGGAGCATTAGATGCACATTGGGGCGCTGAAATGACGTATGATTATTGGTCAGCAGTACACGGAAGAAATAGTTTTGACAATGCGGGAGCAAAAATTAGAAGCTATGTTCATTATAATCTGGTTGCAGCCGGATATCCAAATAACAATAATGCATTCTGGAACGGAAGTGTTATGACCTACGGTGACGGTACAGGAACAGGTGGGTTTGATATCTT
Source organism: Flavobacterium sp. Leaf82 (assembly GCF_001422725.1). Classification (GTDB taxonomy): domain Bacteria; phylum Bacteroidota; class Bacteroidia; order Flavobacteriales; family Flavobacteriaceae; genus Flavobacterium. The sequence continues at coordinate 138,708 of NZ_LMMA01000012.1, forward strand.
AACAGCAATGGATGTTGCAGGGCACGAAATAGGTCATGCCGTTTGTACGTATACAGCCAACTTAGCTTATCAAAAAGAATCAGGAGCTATGAATGAAGCTTTCTCTGATATATGGGGAGCTTGTATAGAATATCGTGCTGCGCCAACAAAATCGACCTGGTTGGTTGGTGAAGATATCGAAAGACGAAGTGGTCACCTTGCTTTGCGTTCTATGAGCGATCCTAATTCTGAAGGACAACCGGACACTTACGGAGGAACTTATTGGGTAAATGTAAATTGTACGCCTACAAACAATAATGATCAATGTGGCGTGCATACCAATTCAGGAGTTCTAAATCACTGGTTTTATATTTTATCTGTTGGTAAATCAGGAACAAATGATATTGGCAGCGTTTATAACGTAACTGGTATTACGATTGATAAAGCAGCAAAAATTGCTTACCGTTTAGAAAGTGTGTATTTAACTGCAAATTCAACTTATGCAAATGCGCGAACTTCAGGTATACAATCTGCAATAGATTTATACGGTGCAGGTTCTGCAGAAGTTATCGCAACTACAAATGCATTTTATGCCGTGGGTGTTGGTGCAGCATACGTAGGATCTACAGATACAGTTGCCCCAACAGCTCCAGCTTCACTTGCTGCTTCTGGTACAACTGGATCAACAACTAATTTAACCTGGATAGCTTCTACAGATAATGTGGCGGTTACAGGATATAACATATATCAGGGAACAACTCTAAAAGGTTCGTCTACAACAACAAGTTATACCGTAACTGGATTAACTGCCTTAACAGCTTATACTTTTAGTGTAAAAGCAAAAGATGCTGCCGGAAACCTTTCTGCTTCAAGCAACACCGTAAACGTAACTACTACAGCAGCAAGTTTAGCATATTGTACTTCTCAGGGTAATAGTACTGCAGATGAAAGAATTGGTAAAGTAGTATTTGGAACTATTAATAATACATCAACCGGAACAACTGGTTATGAAAATTATACTTCTATTTCTACCAATGCAGCCATAGGAACTGCTTATACAATTACAATTACGCCAAGCTGGACATCTACTGTTTATAGTGAAGGATATGCTGTTTTTATAGATTATAACCAAGATGGAGATTTTGCAGATTCAGGCGAAACAGTCTGGACAAAAGCAACATCAACAACAACTCCGGCAACAGGAACAATAACAATTCCTGCTACGGCAACTCTTGGAACAACAAGACTTAGGGTTTCTATGAAATACAATGCAATTCCAACCTCTTGTGAAGCTTTCTCTTATGGACAAGTCGAAGATTATTCTATAAACATAACAGCTTCAGGAGCAATCGTTGCTGAAGAAATTGTAACTGGACTAGTTGAAACTACAGAAACGTCAAGTTTTGCATTATATCCAAATCCTGTGGCAGATGAACTAAATGTTTCGTTTTTGAACAATACCGGATATACTTTCAGAATAGTAAATACGCTGGGACAACAAATTAGTACTGGAGAACTTTCAGGAAATCCTATCGATGTGAGCAGATTAAATAGCGGAGTTTATATCATCGAATTAAATAACGGCAGTAAAAGAATCGTTAAGAAATTCGCTAAGAAATAAATTCAATTTGAATTAGTAAAAACGAAAAGCCTCGCAATTTTAATTGCGAGGCTTTTTTATGATTAAATAGCAATTGCTTACAAATTAAATGAAGCTCCTAAGCTAAAAGTAGCCTGATTGTTTAAATGATCAAAGACACCATCATTATTACCATATTTTGCAATTGGAAAACCAATTTCTGTGAAAACACCAAATCCTTCAGTAAAGAAGTAACGACCACCTACATGACCTCCAAAATTATGTAATCCCAAACTTAAACCAGGGTAAACATCAAGTTGCTCTACGCCAATAACACTGCTTAAATTAGCATTAATTCTTGCTTTAGCATCAAAACGATCGCCAAAATCAGGTTTGTAGTCCGTGTAAGGAGTTGGATTGTTGTGATAGAAACCATTAAAGTTATCTACGCCTAATAAGTAATTAGCAACAAAACCAAAAGAAAAATTTTCTCCTAAACCAAAATCAACAGAACCCTGAACTCCTGAACCACCATCTTGAAGATTAGCACCAACGTTAACTTTAACATCTCCTTTGCCTTTAAAAGCTTGTTGAGCCTGCGTGAACCCAAATGATACTAAAAACAAAAGTGTAATTACCTTTTTCATAAACTTAAATATTAATTATTTTAAAATGCAAAAATAGTTTTTTATAGATTAATTCCTACCTTTTTCGTTAGAATACAACTCATTTAACGGATCACTTTGCCAGAATTCCTTGGTATCGACATTCATAATCGTTAGAGGACCTCTAAAGGCAGCGCCAGTATCTACGTTCCAAACACATGCTTTTTGAACCGGAACAGTTTTTCCTATTCGGGTAACCGGAGTGTGGCCAATGTAAATTTCTTTATAGATAGTAAAACGCTTAGGATAATATAAATCATCAGGTTTTAAATGAGGATCTAATGAAAGTGCGGTTTCCCAGAGCGTTCTGTCCCAATAAAACAGTTTTGGAAAATACTCCCAAATTACACCGCTTAAGTTTGTGAATCCGGCATGAACAAAAAGTCGGTTTTCGTCATCCAGATAATAATCCTTCAGCGATTCAAAAAACGCAATATGTTCCTTTTTTCTTTCAGGAGAGATTTTAGAATATCCTTCAACAGTGGCTTTTCCGCCATGTTTGTACCACATTTCTTCATCAAGATCTTCATGTCTGTTTTCCAGCCAGTCTAAAGCAAGCTGATCATGATTTCCTCTAATGCAAATGCAATTTTGTTTGGTTTTAAGATCGATTAAAAAATCAATAACTTCTGCCGACTGGCTCCAGCCATCAACATAATCGCCTAAAAATATAAGAGTATCTTGTGTAGTAATTTCGGCTCTTTTCAACACTTGCTCAAGTGCGAGTAATCCTCCGTGTATGTCGCCTATAACAAATGTTCGCATTTTTAAATATTTCGGGTAGTAACTACAAAAATAAATAAAATGATTTGTTTGGAATCATTTAGTTGTTAATCTTTAAAAATTGATACTATTTATAACTATAACTACGCTCTTTTTATTGCTTTTACTGTTTAAATTTGCATAATGTCTGATACGCCTACATATCGAAAAATAATCCATGTTGATATGGATGCTTTTTATGCTTCGGTAGAGCAAATGGATAATCCTGCTTTACGCGGAAAACCCATTGCTGTTGGCGGTTCAGAGAATAGAGGAGTAGTTTCGGCAGCGAGTTACGAAGCTCGTAAATTTGGTGTTCGAAGCGCTATAAGTGGCGTTTTGGCGAAAAAATATTGCCCTGAGATTATCTTTGTACGTCCGCGTTTTGATCGCTATAAAGAAATTTCGAATAAAATTCATCAAATTTTTCATGATTATACTGATTTGGTTGAGCCACTTTCGCTTGACGAAGCTTATCTGGATGTAACCCAGAATAAAAAAGGAAATCCAAGTGCCAGTTTGTTAGCAGAGGAAATTCGATTAAGAATTTTTAATGAAGTGGGAATTTCAGCTTCGGCGGGAATTTCAGTCAATAAATTTGTTGCCAAGATTGCCAGCGATGTCAATAAACCAAACGGTCAAAAAACGGTAAATCCGGATGAAGTCGAAGCTTTTTTAGAAGAATTACCCATTAGAAAGTTTTATGGAGTAGGAAAAGTAACCACAGAAAAAATGTACCAATTAGGAATTTTTACCGGAATTGACCTTAAAAGTAAATCGGTAGAATTTCTCGAAAAACATTTTGGCAAATCAGGTGCTTTCTATTATAATGTAGTTCGCGGAATTCATAATAGCGAAGTAAAATCACATCGAATCACCAAATCAGTTGCGGCAGAAAATACTTTTGATGTCAATCTAACATCCGAAATTTTTATGCTTGAGCAACTGGATACGATTGCGACTTCATTAGAAAGACGATTAAAAAAACACAATATCTCCGGTAAAACAGTTACACTTAAAATTAAATACAGTGATTTTACGCAACAAACCCGCAGTAAAACTTTGCCCTATTTTATTTCAGATAAAAGTCTGATTCTCGAAACAGTAGAAGAATTGTTGTATCAGGAACGTATGAAAGACTCTGTTCGATTACTCGGAATTTCCCTTAATAATTTAAATACAGAAGAAAAAAAAGCAGTAGTTGTACAATTAAAATTCTCTTTTTAATTGTGATTAAACAATCGTTAAATAGACGAAAAATCGATTTTATGATGAATTTTCGTTCTACCTTTGAGTAAAACATTAAATTATTTCAAATGAAAAAAGCTAATTCTGATGATGTTTCACATCGTAATTCAGTTCCAATCCTTGCATGGGATTTTCATTATGAATATTTAAATGAACTGAAAGCCGTTTTTGCCGATTTAAAGCGAGTAAATAAGATTTCGAATCAATATACCTGGAACGAGAAAAATCTCGAAATAGAAGAGCGAATTAAAGACGAAGTTATTTTGGTTACAGATCTTGAGTTAAAAATTGTTTTTGCCTCAAACGGAATAAAAAGAATGACCGGTTATTCTGAAGTTGAAGTATTGGGAAAAACACCAAAAATATTTCAAGGTCCTAAAACTTCAAAAACTGTTTTAAAAGAGATAAGAGAAGCAATCAAATTGCAAGTTCCTTTTGAAAAAACAATCCAAAATTACAGAAAAGACGGTCGAACCTATAAATGCAAAATTAATGGAGCTCCTGTTTTTAACCTAAAAGGACAATTGACACATTTTATAGCTTTTGAAAAAGAAGTCGCGTAAAAAGCTTAACCGCAAAGTTCGCAAAGGATCTACGGAAGGTTTGCAAAGTAAATAAATAATAAAACCGCCCAAAATAGGCGGTTTTTGTATGAAAAAAAACTTAGTAACTCAGCACCTTAATAGCTAAAAAAAAATTATAAATTTTCAAAAAAATCATTTCCTTTATCATCAGTAATAATAAAAGCAGGGAAATCCTTAACGGTAATTTTACGAACCGCTTCCATTCCTAATTCTTCAAAATCAACAACTTCAACTTTTAGGATGTTATCCTGAGCTAAAATTGCTGCCGGACCTCCAATAGAGCCTAAGTAGAATCCGCCATATTTATTACAAGCATCAGTTACTTGCTTGGTACGATTTCCTTTTGCCAGCATAATCATACTTCCGCCATGTTTCTGGAATTCATCCACATAAACATCCATACGTCCTGCAGTTGTAGGTCCAAAACTTCCTGAAGCCATTCCTTCCGGAGTTTTCGCAGGTCCTGCATAATAAACCGGGTGATTTTTAAAATATTCCGGCATTGGTTTACCAGCTTCTAGTAATTCCATGATTTTTGCGTGCGCAATATCACGGGCTACAATTACAGTTCCGTTTAGTTTTAAACGAGTTTTTATTGGATATTGAGTCAGTTTAGCCAAGATATCAGCCATTGGCATATCAAGATCAATTTCTACAGGAGCTTCTAAATGTGGAGCTGTTTCTGGTAAAAATTGCTTTGGATTAACTTCTAATTGCTCAACAAAAATTCCGTCTTTATTAATTTTTCCTTTAATGTTTCTATCGGCAGAACAAGAAACTCCCAATCCAACCGGACAAGAAGCCGCGTGACGAGGCAAACGAATTACACGAACATCATGTGTAAAGTATTTTCCACCAAACTGAGCGCCAATAGCACTTTCCTGACAAATTTGCTGCACTTTCGCTTCCCATTCGATATCACGAAAAGCCTGACCAGAAATGTTTCCTGAAGTAGGCAAATGGTCATAATATCCTGCTGATGCTTTTTTTACAGCGCTTAAATTCGCTTCCGCAGAAGTTCCTCCAATTACTAGAGCCAAGTGATAGGGCGGGCAAGCCGAAGTTCCTAAATCCTTTATTTTTGTTCGAATGAAAGCATCCATAGATTTTTCATTCAATAATGATTTTGTTTGTTGATATAAATAAGTCTTATTTGCTGATCCTCCGCCTTTTGCCATGAATAGAAACTCGTATGAAGTTCCTTTTTTAGCATAAATATCAATTTGCGCCGGAAGATTTGATCCTGAATTTTTTTCTTCAAACATCGAAATTGGAACAATTTGTGAGTAGCGTAAATTACGTTTTTGGTACGTATTAAAGATTCCTCTGCTCAACCATTCAGCATCATCAACACCTGTAAAGATGCTTTCCCCTTTTTTTGCCATTACAATTGCCGTTCCTGTATCCTGGCAACTTGGTAATTGACCTTCGGCAGCGACCGAAGCATTTTGTAATAGATTATAAGCCACAAAACGATCGTTGTCTGTTGCTTCAGGATCGTCAAGAATTTTACGAAGTTTTTGCAAATGTGTAGTTCTTAGCATGAATGAAACATCTGTCAAAGCTTCTTCTGCCAATAATTCTAATCCCTTTGGATCAACGGTTAAAACTTCACGGTCTCCAAATTTTTCAACTTTCACAAAATCAGAAGTAATTTTGCGGTACTGCGTTTCATCCTTTAAAATAGGATAAGGGTCTTGGTATATAAAATCAATCATTGTTTTGTTTTTGACAAAGTTAGAAATTATTTACCTAAGAAAGAATTTGAATAAGCCTTGTTTTTATGGTGTTTTATTCTTGTTTGTGAAAGTCATCAAAACTCATTTTTTTCTCGAAGTACGTCTTGTCTTTTGCAGAAAGTAATTGACTTTTCCAGCGATTTCCGCTTAAGCGAAACACCATTGAATCGGAGTGTTTTACCGTGCCCATGTTTTCGTCGTTATCATCAGGTTCAAAAGAAACTGTTTTGCAATAGAACGATTCAGCATTTGCTTTTACAGGGTTTTCAAATTCGACCCAACTTCCCCAGCCGCTGTCAGACATCGTATACCAATCGTAAACCAATTGTGTTTCGTTATTTTTAAAATAATACAAATAATGGCTTTGATTGTAACCGCAAGCCGGATATCCAAAACTTATTTGAATAAAAGGAGAACTTTTGGCGCTTTCAGTTCCTAATCCGTAGATAGCAGACCATTCTGATCCCTTATCAACACCTTCAATAGTGATTTTTGAAGAAGTAGTTTTAGTTTTATTCTGATAAAAATCAAGTTGGTATTTTGCCGTTACAATACTGTCTTTGTCTGCTTTTTGATCTAAAAGATGAGCCAGAATATAATTATCCTTCGATGTTTCTCCATAATCAGAAATAGAAATCGTATCTGTTTTTAAGAAATTGTCTTTTTCCGCAATCACTTCTTTTTTACTTTCCGGAAGTTTGTCAACTAGTTGATTTACTGGTTTTGGTTTTTGGCAACCAATTAAAAGGCATAGAATAAAAAGGTATTGTGGTTTCATGAATTGTGGTATTATTGTTTTTGTGTTCAACTGGACTGAAGTCCAGCCTTACAATATAAATCATTCCTTCGGAACTTTAAATAAAGAGCCATCGGCTCGACCCATATTGTAGGGCTGGACTTCAGTTCAAATAAACCGGGTTTAAATATAATTATATTAAATTTTCAAATAAACATTTTTTATCAAATTTGACATTGTATTTATCTAAAAAAGATGAATATTCATCTTTGAAATTTTGTTTTTTGTGATGCTCTTCTTGATTAGCAATATATTTATAAACAGCATCAATGTGGGGTTTACTATAAGAGAAAACTCCGTAACCTTCCTGCCATGCAAATTTATGTGTTGTTAGGTGATGATCATTTATAAATTTTGACGATTTCCCTTTTACAATTTTCATTAATTCCGAAACAGAAATAGTTGGTTTAAGACTTAAAAGACAATGAACATGATCTTCGACGCCATTTACTATAATGGTTTTGCAACCTGTTTCATTTATTAAATTTCCAATTACACTTAATATTTTAGATTTACATTCATTAGTGATAAGCGCTTCTCTATATTTTACGGCAAAAACTGCCTGAATATATACTTGATGAAAGGTATTTGACATTTTATATTTATTTACAACGATTTAAATTTCATTTCAATAATACAAAATATTCTTACAAAAAATCATTTATTCTAACGTTTAAACCGGATTAAAATCCGGCCCTACAATATAATTCGTTCCTTCGGAACTATAAAAAAGCCATATACTCGATTTTCTATTTTAAACCGGATTAAAATCCGGCCCTACAATATAGTTCGTTCCTTCGAAACTATAAAAACTATGTACTCAATTTTCTATTTTAAAGCAGATTAAAATCCGGCCCTACAATATAGTTCGTTCCTTCGAAACTATAAAAAAACCATGCAATCGATTTTCTATTAAACCGGATTAAAATCCGGCCCTACAAAATAATCCATTCCTGCAGAACTCTAAATAAAGAGCCATCGGCTCGCTCTATATTGTAGGGCTGGACTTCAGTCCAGTCTGATCGAATGGTTTAAATTATTAAAAAAACCAAGTCGCCACAAAGATCGCCGTAATCACACAAATTAGATCCACCAAAAGCATTGTGCCTAATGCGTAACGGGTATTTTTGATATTAACAGAACCAAAATAAACCGCAATTACATAAAAAGTACTTTCGGCACTACATTGAAAAATACTGCTTAATCTTGCCGTTAAAGAATCTGCACCAAACGTGTTCATCGAATCAATTAAAAATCCTCGGGAACCTGCAGAACTAAATGGACGAAGCATCGCTACAGGCAATGCGTTTGTTATTTCTTTGCTTACTCCCATATTCGAGAAAACAAAAGCGATTCCGTTACTGATAATTTCAAATAAACCACTATTTCTAAATAACGAAATAGCGACTAACATTCCCAATACATAAGGAAAAATAGTAACACCCGTTTTAAGTCCGTTATTAGCTCCAACTACAAACGTGTCGAAAGGAGTCGTATTTGCATCTATAAATTTCTTTTCGTTTTTAAAGGCAAAAATCAAAGTAAAAGCAATGATTCCAATTAATATTAATCCGGAAAGGTTAGAGGTAAAGTAATTTTTACCAATTAGATCCAAGTGATTCACATACATCAATAACCCAACAATTGCAGCGATTAATCCCATTAAGACGATGAGAAGAGAAGCGCTTTTAAAATTGATTTTTTGTTTGATACCCACAATTAAAAAAGCTGCAATTGTTCCTATGAAAGACGTAATGATACATGGCAGCATTACATCAGCAGGATTACTTGCGTTTGCAGCAGCGCGATAACCAATAATCGAAGTCGCAATTAAAGTCAGACCAGAAGCATGAAGGCACATAAACATGATTTGAGCATCACTCGCTTTGTCTTTGTCAGGATTTATTTCCTGTAAACTTTCCATGGCTTTTAATCCAAATGGAGTTGCAGCCGAATCTAACCCAAGGAAATTAGCAGCAAAGTTTAAAGTCATGTATGATATCGAAGGATGATTTTCAGGAATACTTGGAAATACCTTTACAAATACCGGACTCAATACTTTAGCTAATTTTCCAGATGCTCCTGAAACTATTAAAAGTTCCATTAATCCGCAGAAAAAAGCTAAATAAGCAATAAGTGGTAATATTAAATCGACCAGAGTACTCTTGCAAGTTGGCAATAAACCATCGGATTTTTGAAGACCACTGAAAATTTTTACAGTTTTGTTTTTATAAACATAAGTAGTATCGGCATTTAGAGTGTCACGATTGATAATCATGCTTTGATCCGGTGCTTTTTTAATACTGTCTTTGATAAAAGCAGGAAGTTCGTCGATGTATTTTTCAGAAACTAAGATAGGATCATCCTTCTTTCCATTTATGACTGAATCAATGGTATAAGTGTTGGCAGTAAATAAACTGACTACAATAAAAATAATTGAAGAAATAAAAATCGTTAACCAAAATCTACTTAATACCATAATGCTAATTTTTTGTAAATGTAATTATTTAGCAATAATATGCATAAAGATTTTATAGTTGAAACATCAAGTATTTATTATAAAACCTAATGATTTAATGAAAAATCAATTTATTCGATAATGATTTTGGTTTCCAGATAGTTTTCGAAAGCTTTTATTCCTTCAAACAAAATCTCTTTTTTTGAAGTTTCTGTTTCATTAAAAAATTGTGTTTCTATTTTTGCAACATCCTTTTTAATTGTTCTTTTCCAGGTTCCAATTACTTTTGAATCTTCAAGAATAATCGGTTTAAAAATGCCATTATTGGTAAAAGCTTTAGATTGATGTTCTAAAAGAATTGAAGCTTCACGAGATTTATAAGAGATTAAAATTTCATCAAAAGCGGGAAGAAAGTGTACACTTTTATGATTTGAATTACTGTTAGTTGATTGATTAACAAGCCAATATGTTTGGCTGTTTATTTCAACCGAAGTCATTTGCAACTCAATTGCATTAATGATAGATTTACAGATTGTTGGCGAAAAACCCGACCACCACGAAAAATCAAGTAATGTTGCCGGACCATGACTTTCAAAATAACGTAAGGCTAATTTTGCCAGAGCTTCTTCTTTTGTTAGTTTAGATTTTGGTTTAGAAACCCGTTCTTCCAATAAAGCATAAGTAATTTGTTTGCCTTTCATTTTGCCATTACAAACAAAGCCGTCAAGTTCTGCATTCATCATAATTGCGGCACTCAAAAAATCTTCGCTTGAAGTTTTCTTGATATTAAGTTCCTGCATAATTTCATCGCGGGTCAAATGATTATTTCCGCTTAATATCTTTTCGATTACAGAATTTGCCTGATCTAATTTCTTAGCATCAAATCCATATTTACTAGCCGACGAAGTGGTGAATCTTTTGACTTGTGGTGCAGAGAGTTCCAACATCCAATAAATATCTTCAGCAGCTACAAAATGCCAGGTTGGTCTAAGAATATGAGTTCTGATAATTTTTGCTGAATTTACAGCCTCTTCAATTTCTTTTTCGGTCGAATCGCAACGTGAACCAATTGCCCATTTCGCCATTGTATAATCCTGAGCCTGCATGGCACCCAAATGCCGAACAATTTCTTGTGGAGAATTTTGGCTTGTTTTATTGAGTTTTTGAGAAACAATACGATAATGAGATATTTCCTGATGTGTCATTTTTTTAAATTAATTAGAGTTAATTAATTGTCTTTATACGATTATCAGGTATTATTTTAAGTTGTAACGATAATAGAACAATTTGTTGTGACACTAAAATGTAATAACCAAATAATAAATCATCGTCAAAATTACGGCTGAAACCTATTAAAAGAAGTGTAAGAAGGGAAAATAAGTTTATGATAATCAGAGCTATATGTTTCTTATGAGAAAATAAAATTACTGGGATTATAATAGAGAGGATAAATAAACTTGAAAATATAATGTCAAGGATATTTACAAAGTCTAATTTTAAAATGGCTAGATTTTTTATATAAGCTTCAAATAAGTTTTGGTTGTAAGAATGGACAATTGAGGCTTCATACCCACAGCCAATAGCGCTTTCTTTATTAAAAGGAAGGAAAATTGAAATAAATCCAATTAGAAATAGACAATAAAATAGAATTTTGTTTTTCATAAATAATCCTATACATGAATAATTTCATCATCTATCAATAAATCTTCACGACGCAAACGCAGGAAAATTTGCGCTACTGCAATCGTATCTTTTTCGCAATACGTTACAATTCGATCAATATCTTTTTCTACATAATAAACATGTCCAACCTGACTTCCGTCGATATCTCCTTTTGGAGAAGGAATGCCAAGGATTTTAGTTAGTAATTTTAAAGAAGTAAAATGTTTGTAATCGCCAAACTTCCATAATTCTAAAGTATCTAAATGTGCAATTTCCCAAGGTTTTTTTCCAAATAAATTCAGTTTGTCCGGAATCGCAATTTGGTTGATAATCATTCTTCGGGCAATAAACGGAATATCAAATTCTTTAGCATTATGTCCGCATAAAATATGTTGTGGCTGATTGTAATGATTGTTCAGTAAATTATTAAAATCCTTTAAAATCTTCTTTTCATCGCCAAAAAACGATGTTACTCTAAAATTCCTGATATCGCCTTTGATAGTAAAATAGCCAACCGATATGCAAACAATCTTCCCGAACTCTGCCCAAATTCCAGCACGATCGTAAAATTCTTCTGGTGTATAATCCTCTTTTCTTTGATATTGTGTTTTATGATCCCAAAGCGATTGCATTTCTGCATCAAGCGAATTAAAGTTCTCCTCTTCAGGAACCGTTTCTATATCGAGAAATAGAATGTTGTTAAGGTTTATTTTTTCAATCATATTTTTTCCAGTGGTTTTGCCACGAGTTTCATAAATTACACTAATTCTTTGCCGTTATAAATATACACAAATTTGATTTTTATCTACTATCAATCATTTTTTTTGAATGAATTTTCTTAAATAAAATGTAATTATTGAAAAAGCTTAATAGAGAAAAAATTAGTATAATTCGTGAATTCATGCTGAAAAAAACTAGAATAAACTCTGCTGAGTTGTTGGGTTTTCATGTTCGAGAAGCCATTTCTTGCGGGATAATCCTCCGGCATAACCAGTTAAAGAACCATTTGTGCCAATAACCCGATGACATGGAACCACAATCCAAAGCGGATTTTTACCATTTGCTGATGCAACGGCTCGAATCGCTTTTACATCGCCAAGCTTTTTGGTTTGATCCATATAACTAATGGTTTTTCCGTACGGAATTTCTAATAGTGATTTCCAGACTTTCTGCTGAAATTCAGTTCCTTGTGGATTAAGTTTGAAATCGAAGTCGGTTCTTTTTTTATTGAAGTATTCCTCAAGCTGAGAAACAGCTTCTTTTAAAACTTTCGGAATTTCCTGAGAAACTTCGTTTGTACCAACATCAGAAACGGAAATTACAGAAACACCATCTTCGTCCCCAACAATTTTGGTGATTCCTAAAGGCGAGTTGATGTATACAGTTTCCATGTTTTTTTACTGTAAAGTTCGTAAAGTTTTTTAAACCATATAAGTTATAAAAGTAATTTAAGCTTATAGTTTTTTATCACAGAGATTTTTCTTTTATCTGATTTTCATTCTGAGCGAAGTCGAAGGCTTATGAAACGTGGGCTTCGACTTCGCTCAGCCTGACATTGTGGACTTTTAGTAATTTTCTAAACTAAACTGGTAACTCAAACTATTTGTGGTTTTTTCGCTCGAAATAACCTTTTTGATATTTGATTTTTCAGCACTAAACTTCGGTAAAACCAAATTTTGATTTTTTGCTTGTTGCGTATAATATTCTTCTCTTGTGGGATGAAAAGGAGCAACAGCATTAAAAACCTCATTCCATTTTGATTGATTGATGATTTCTTCAATGATTCTGATGCAATCATCCTGATGAATTAAGTTTACAGGAGCGTCTCGATTTTCGAGGTTTTCTTTTCCTGCCAGAAATTTTACCGGATGACGATCTTCGCCAATCAAACCTCCAAAACGCAAAATTGTAGTTTCGAAGTTTTGATTTTTTTGAAGAATAGCTTCCGCCAAAAGCAATTGTTTGCCGCTTTCGGTTTCCGGATTAGGATTTGTTTCTTCTGTTATAAGCCCATTTTCATCGCCGTAAACAGAAGTTGAACTTACAAAAAGCACTTTTTTTACCGCTGATTTTTCTATAAACGGAATTAGGCTTTCTATTTTTTCTACAAAAATCTTTCTGTAGGGATCTGAAGAATCAGCATTAGTTCCTCGTAATTTAGGCGGAATATCAATAATTAAGATTTCACTATTAGCTAAAAAAGCATTTATACTTTCTGAAAAACTTTCGCTTTCAAGTGCTGCTTCGACTTCGCTCAGGATGACAATAAAAGGATTTATTCCAACATTTTCTAAAACCGAAAGTTTGTTTTCAGAAGTTGTTGATCCGTTTACCGTATATCCTTTTTCGATTAATTTTTTGGCTAAAGGCAAACCTAACCATCCGCAGCCTAATATGCTTATTTGTGTCATTTTTTTTAAGGTTCAGAGGTTTTTAAAGATTCAAAGGTTTAGAGATGCAAAGTTACAAAGGTTTTGTCATCCTGAGCGAAGTCGAAGGACACACAAGTAATTCTATAAAGATTGGCGACTTACTAAACGGAGCTTTTTACGTATCCTTCGACTTCGCTCTGGATGACAAGTTTAAAGAAAACTTTGCGCGACTTTGCGGGATTATTTTTTTAGATCCAACGTAAATCGAACTTTATCTTTTCCTTTTGCGCCAATTCGGTTATAGAATTTTATCGCTCCTTCGTTAAATTCAGGCGTTTGCCATTGAATGTTGATGCAGTTTTTTTCGATTCCTTTCTGTTTTAATTTTTCGATTAAGATTTCACCAATGCCAAAATTTCTGGCTTTTGGTTCTAAAAACAAACAATCCATATAAATGAAAGTTGCTGCATCCCAAGTCGAAAAATCAAAAGTATACGATACATAACCCACAATGGTTTCGTTTGTTGCTACAACTAAACAAAACAATTTTGGATGTTCACCAAACAAAGCTTCTTTTAACTTTTGTTCTTTTCCTTCCAGAGAAAAATCGGCTTTCTCGTATTCAGCATGTTTGTGACATAAAATGACCAGTTTTGGCAAATCAGAGAGTTCGCAATTCCTTATTGAATATTCCATTGCAGGTTGATTTCGTTTTGTAAAAAAGTAATAAAGTGATAGAAATAGTCCGGATATTGCTGATTTTCCCGAATCGCGATAAAGTGTTTTCTTTTCAAACCATTCTTGCCAATTTTAATGGCTTTAATTGGATTGTTTTTTAAATGTGGTAACAATGCCCATTTTGCCATAGACATAACGCCCATATCGGCTTTAACCATTTCGAGAGAAGCTTCGGTCAATGGGAGCGGAGTAACCTTTTTGGGAGTTACTTTGGCTGGAGCCAAAACAAACTGATGAATCGTAACCGTTTCCATAGGAAGAGAATGAATCAGTAGATGTTCGTTTACAAAATCTTCGGCAACTACATATTTTTTATTTGCCCAGGCATGATTTTCAGAAACAGCCATGACAACTTCATCCTGAAAAAGTTCGATATACTTGATGTTATTGTCTTTGATCTGATCGCTGATAATGGCAATATCAATTACATTTTCGAGTAATTTTTGTAACGGAATATGTGTTGCTTCTGTTACGATTTTCAAGTCGACATTGGGATATAAAAGGTGAAATTGTTTTAAAACCGGTGGCAGCCAGTGGTAACTCGAAAAACATTCTGTACTAATTCTGATTTCGCCATGTTCCCCATAAACCATTTGCTTGATTTGAGATTCGGTTTTCGTGAGCTTTTCCAGAATTTCATTGGCAAGTTCATAGATTTTTTCGCCTGCTTTGGTTAAAACCAACTTTTTATTGGTTCTTAAAAAAACAGGAGTTCCCAATTGATATTCGGCTTCTTTAAGTTGATGGCTTAAGGCTGATTGTGTCAAATGCAATTTATCTATCGCTTTGGTAATGCTTCCTTCTTCAACAATTGCTTTTATTAATCGTAAATGACGAATTTCCATCTTTTGAAAGTTAGTACACAAAGAAACAAAAATTTAGAATGGGTTTTCTATGAAATAAAGTAATCAAGTTGATGAATTCTTTTCGTTTTTATCGAAAGATTCCTTCGACTACTTTTGAAAAAAAACTATAAAACTATAAAAATGGAAGATCAAATTAAACACTATGAAAATAAACTGGCATTCGAAATGGATCCTTCGGATTTATTTGATGCCTTAAATAACGGCGAGAAAATAATTGCTTTAGACGCCAGAAAAGCTTTTGGTTATGAAGCAGAACATATCCCGACAGCGATTAATATCCCGCATCGTGAAATGACAATCGAAACTACTAAACATTTAGACAAAGAAGTTTTATATGTAACGTATTGCGACGGAATTGGCTGCAATGCTTCGACAAAAGGAGCTTTGAATATGGCAAAACTTGGATTCAGGGTAAAAGAATTAATAGGTGGAATCGAGTGGTGGAAGTTTGACGGTTACGCCACCGAAGGTACAAAAGGAAAACAATCCGGGTTAAGGATTGAATGTGCTTGTTAAATGAAAAAGGGCAGGTTTCTATTTGAAACTTGCCCTTTTGTGTTTTTATTCAATCGCTATAATTCGATTAAGGCTTTTAGACCTTGAAGAATTGGATTTTCTTCGCCTTGTGGTCTTTCCTGAACGGCGCCGGAGCGATTGTCTTCCTGAATGATTTCAAGTTTTATTTTCTGATTTTCTTCAGATAGAATATAACTCATTATAAAGTAATTCTCCGGTTTGTCTTCTAGTTCCGGTCTTGGGAAAAATAGAGAATATTTGATTTTCTTATTTGTAACAACTTCTAAAATGGTTCCCCATTGTTCAAAAACCTGACCTTCCCATTCGTTTTTAAATCTTATTTCGTTACCAATTTTCCAATCTGTAATTAAATCACTTCCGTATTGCCATTGTTTGACTAATTCTGGCTTTGTCAATGTGTTCCAGACTTTATCGATTGGAGCGTCAAGATAGATTGTTGAAATATTTGTTGCCATAACAAGTGCTTTATTGTGGTTTTACAATAGGTTTTAAGCTGTCTTTTGCAGTAACAGTACTATCTTTTACTACTCTTGCGGCTGGAATAGTGGCTACTGGCGCTGTATATTTTTTTATTTTCTGCTGAATTAATACCGCATCGTTCAAGACAAAAGGAGTTGGCATCATCCAGTCGCTTCTTGGTTTTATCTGCAATAACGGATTTGTCATTAGATCGAAAGAACTTTCGATTAAATCCATGTCAAAAATAGACGATTTATTAATGTAGAATTCCATTACAAGAGGTTCGTTGCCCACAACATAATAACAGATAATTTTACTGCCGTCGCGTTCTAAACGATTTCCTTTTTGACCAGAAGTTGAAACTCCGTTAGCTTTAAAATTAAACAAAGTCATTTTTGGATTCGCATAAATATCATAACGATTCACTTTTCTGTTTGGAGTAATTTTAATCTTCAGATATCTATTATTCCCTACAACACTGTCTTTTAAGAATGCAATTGTAGGTTTAGGAATTTCGACAACCGGAGCAATTGCGCTGTATGTAAAGCCTGAATTGTATTTACTTGTAAGCGGAAGAGCATTTAAACCCACAGCTTTTTGATTTTTTTCTCCCAGATAGGACTTAGTCCATTCGTCTAAATTCACATCATAAGTTGCCCAAAGTGCAGAGTTTGTATTGGTATTATAAATATATAGCAAACTGTTTGATTTTGCTTTTCCGTGTTCATAACCGGAATGATAACCTGCATAGATAAAAAATCCTATGGATACAGCGAAGAAGAACATTGTCCAGGCTCCTTTTTTAAAGAACGCTCCAAAGATTGGCAGTAATAATCCAAAAAGAAGAACAGTAAGAACTGCACTGCCGTAAAGAATTTTAAGTCCCAAACCTACAGGAAACATTACTATAAAAGGCGCTACAATGGCTAATGCTGGTATGCTAAACAGCAAGTTCATGCCCAGACTGTAATGCTGAGTAAGAACGAAAATACCGAATAACAGAATTCCAAAATAAACCGGAATAATCAGGAAACCCGCGCCAGTTAAGCTATTTGCTAAAAATGCATTTATAATAATCCAAAGCAATAAAGGTGCTACAAAGTGATTCATTGTAATTTTTGCTTCTGAAAAATGATGATAAAAAGCAAAAGAAACAGCAATACTTAACGTTACAAAAGCGCCAATATAAGCGTGACCATTATAAGTAAACCCATTAAGGAGATCTGAATATTGAGGGTATATTTCTAAAATAATTTTCCAGCCCAAAAAGGTAACTAATCCAGAAATAACGATTGATCCCAAAAGCGGAACAAATCCTCTAAAAATTTCCCTGAAAGTAATAACACGTTTTGCTTTGCCAATAAAGATAAAAAGAATCAATAACCCTAAAGCTATAACGGTCATTGGAAAAACCCAGCTAAACGGATAATTTATAAAGGCAAAAGGAGCACTAAAATAAACATTGTCTCCCGTAGAGTCTGTTTTATTTAAGTCAGCATTCGAAAAATATTTTAATAAAGGCATCAGGTAAGTTCCCTGATGAGCAAGAGTTGTTTTGCTTAAATGCTGAACATCGTCTTGTTGCGTGTGGTAATTGTAATGTCCGTCGATAAAGGCAAAATTGAATCCTTGTATCTTTCCTTGTTCTCTGAAAACCGTTAGATCAGTATCATTTGGCAGCATTTTGTAGATACTGTACATCAAGGAATTTGAAACCGGATATTTAGTTTTTGCATTAGAAAATTCTTTTACCAGAGCTTCATTGCCTTTGTTGGTTTCCATTAGCATATAACTTGGTCCTGAAGAACCTCTCGCTTCAAAATTAATGACCAGACCAACTTCTTTTGCCCAAGGATGTTTGTTTACGAAAAGTGCGGCTCCATTAAGTCCTAATTCTTCGGCATCAGAAAAAAGAATAATGATGTCATTTTTATGGGGTTGCTTGGCGTATAAAAAAGCACGAATCCCTTCTAATATTGTTGCTACTCCTGAGGCATCGTCGCTTGCACCTTTAGAAAATGAATGCGGCGCACTGTCATAATGTGATAATAATAATAGTGCTTTTGAATTGTTTGTCCCTTTTATTCGTGCCAGTATGTTTTTAGATTTTACTAAAAGGCCTTTACCGTTAAGAGTAAAACCTTCCTGAACAGAAGTTTCTAAGCCAATCCTGTTAAGTTCAAGTTTTAGATAATTCGCAACCAGTTCATGATTGGTTGAACCAACATAGTGTGGTTTTTGAGCGATAATTTCTACTTGGTTCAGCGCTCTTTCGGTAGAAAATTCTGCAAGAGCTTCTTCGTCTTTCGAAATCCATTGTGGCATCATCGAGGCGTATATGATGCCTAGAATTGCTAAAACGCAGACTATGGCCAGAATTGAGGTGGGGTTTTTCTTCATTACGTACTATATTTCTTTTTTAACAAGCATAAAATAATCATTGTCCAAAGATCGATATCCCTGATCATACAGAAAATAGTAGGTATTTCCTGTTTTGGTCTGCAAGATATTAGTAAAGAATTCGAAATCAAAACCTTTATTGATCATTTTATCTCGTGTTGCTTTAGATTTTCCGTCAGTATTTAATTCAGACAAAATACGGTAATTTTTTCGTAATTTGTTGTTTACATTCCGCATGAAATTATTACTATCCTTATTTATTTTATTGTTGTAAGCATTTCTACAACTGTCTGAACAGAATTTTTTGTCTTCACGGCCAACAATTTTTTCGGAACACTCGAGACATGTTTTCATGCCTCGATCTTTTTTATTTCGTATAAATCAGTACGTCGATCTTTTAAAATCCTGACACTTCCGTGTTCGTGAAGTTGTTTAAGTAAGTTTAAATCGACATCAACAATCAAAGTCATTTCAGTATTAGGAGTTGCCTCGGCTTTTATACCATTACTTGGAAAAGCAAAATCCGAAGGTGTAAATACAGATGCCTGCGCATATTGAATGTCCATATTATTTACTTTTGGCAAATTACCAACACAACCGGCAATAGCAACATAACATTCGTTTTCTATCGCACGTGCCTGAGAACAGTGTTTTACTCTGGTATAAGCGTTTTGAGTATCGGTTAAAAACGGAACAAACAAAATATTCATTCCTTCGTTAGCCAGAATTCGCGAAAGTTCCGGAAACTCAACATCATAACAGATCAGGATTCCAATTTTACCGCAATCCGTATCAAAGGTTTTAAATTGTGATCCGCCTTTCATTCCCCAATGTTGTACTTCGTTTGGTGTAACGTGAATTTTGGTATACATTTCTGATGTTCCGTCTCTTTTACACAAAAAGCCAACATTATACAAGTTTCCATTTTCTAAAAGCGGCATACTTCCGGTAATAATATTGATATTATAAGAAATAGCAAATTCCTGAAAACGTTTCCTGATTGGGTCAGAATATCTGGCAAGTTCACGAATGGCTTCAGCTTCAGATAAATGATTGTAATCTGCCATTAAAGGCGCAATAAATAATTCCGGAAATAGTGCAAAATCAGAACCATAACCAGAAACAACATCGATAAAAAACTCTGATTGTTCAAAAAATTCTTCCAGATTATTTAACTGACGCATTTGCCATTGCACCAATCCTAAACGAATGACGCTTTTTTCAAGATTGATTAGTTTTGGACTTTCATCATAATAAACATTATTCCATTCTAAAAGAACAGCAAATTCTTTAGATTCTTCGTCACCTTCCAGATAGTTTTTGATAATTCTCAATACGTGAAAATCATTACTTAACTGAAATGAAAGTACTGGGTCGTGTAATTCTTTGTGTTTTACTTTGTCGATATAAACTTTTGGGGTCATTTTTTTTGCATGCTGAGAATAATTTGGAATTCTCCCTGCAAAAACAATCGCTTTTAGGTTCAATTGCTCACAAAGTTCTTTACGAGTATCATATAAACGGCGGCCTAAACGCAAGCCGCGATAATTAGGGTGGATAAAAACGTCTATACCGTACAATATTTCCCCATCCGGATTATGGGTTGAAAAACTATAATCGCCAATAATTTGTTTGTAGTTGTGTCTCTTATCGACTAATTTTTCATCGACAATTAGCGATAATGCTGATCCTACAACTATACCGTCAACTAATATAACAAGTTGGCCTTCAGGAAATATTGATAGTAATTTTTTTATGTCATTAGATCTCCAGTACGAATTTGCCATTTCTGGATAAGATTCAACCATTGAATTTTTTAACTGCTGATAGTCGTCGAATTCTAAATTTCTTAATTCGACTTTATTGATTTGTGTTTGCATTGTAGTATGATTTCTGTTAAATATACAAAAAAATGATTCCATTTACAAACGCTTACAAATAGTTACAACCGAAAGTAATTAGTTTACAACCGATTAATTTTTTGAACCCGTCGCATCTTTGCCTTGTTGAATTTGATAAACGAATTCTATTACACGAACATTTAAATATTATACGCCATGAATGCAATGAAAAACAGAGTACAATTAATTGGTAATGCAGGAAATGATCCGGAAATTAAAACATTGGAGAACGGAAGAAAACTGGCACATTTAACCATTGCCACAAATGAAAGATATACCAATGATAAAGGTGAAAAAGTAGAACAAACCGAGTGGCATCGTGTTACTGCATGGGGAAAAACTGCCGAAATTATAGAGAAATATGTAGTAAAAGGCAAAGAAGTTGCAATCGAAGGAAAATTAACCCACAGAAGTTACGATGATAAAAACGGTGAAAAAAAATACGTGACCGAAGTTATTGTGAATGAGATTTTGTTGCTTAGTAAATAACGTTTAACCAAATTTGATATTCAAACCCGACAGGTTTTAATCCCGAGACTTCGGGACTGTCGGGTTTAATATTGTTTTGAAATGTAATTATAAAATAGAAGCTCCATTAATATCCGTTGTAAGTACTTCACTCATATAATCTAAAAAAGGGCGCATGTTTTTACAAGTTTCCAACGCCTGTTCTAAAAAAAGCGGACTTAATACTTCTTGATCTGTGAAACGTTTCATAATCAAAAACTGCTTGTAACGAAGCAAATCGATAGCTTTATGATTTACGTCATAACCTTTTGGTGCTGTTTTAAGCTGTTCGCCTTGTAAAGTGCCGAAAGTATCAACAAAGGATTTTGATTTCAGTATCTTTTGCATTGGTTCAGGATCGTGGGCAAATTCGCTTCTAAGGCGCTTTAAATCCGCAGCATTTGGTCCCCAGAAAGCAGCTGCGACAAAACTGTTTCCTTCTTCCAGATGAAAATAATATCCGCCGCGTCTTTCCTTTGTTGCTCTTGTAAAGCTGCCGCCCCAATAGTTTTTAAAAGGGGTTTTGTCTTTGGCAAACCGAATATCACGATAAATTCTATAAACACTTTTTTTGCCGGAAGCTGTTTCTAAAACATCGGTTTTAGAGAGTTCCTCAAGCAAAGCACCTGCAAACGTTTCAATATGATTTAATTCTTTTAAATAAATGGGTTTATTTGCCTCAAACCAGGGTTTATTATTGTTCTCTTTGAGTTGGGTCAAAAAATCAAGACTGGATTTGGGTATTATAATTTTGTTTTTCATAATTGAATTTGGCGTGTTATTAAAATAAAAAGAAAATGATACTTTAAACTAAAAACCCACCAAATTTCTTGGTGGGTTTTGTATATATTTTGTTAAGCAGTTTTTTTGAATAAATCAAACATAGGACAACGCGAGCAGCGTTTCTTTTCGCTTTTTTTGTATTTCTCACAACAAGAAGATTTACAGTTTTCCAACTTTTTAATCTTGTCAAGGATAGCTGAATTCTTCTTTTTCTTTTTATCCTTTTTTTTGTCCTTATCTTTTTCTTTCTTGCCCAATTTTCCTCCGTATTTAAAAACAGAAGCAAATATAAAAGAAAAATGTTATTTTTATAAATTCTAAATAAACTTTAACTTTTTTTATTTTGGGTTAATAGCAATTGAGCTTGTAACCGTTAATTGCTGAATATCACGGTCGAACAAATAAAGTCCACCTTTATCATCTCCAATTAAGTTGATTTTGTCTAAGATAGATTTAGCTGTTGCTTCTTCCTCGATTTGTTCAGCTACATACCATTGTAAGAAATTATGAGTTGCATAATCTTTTTCTGAAAAAGTAATGTGTACCAATTCATTGATAGATTCTGAAACAAAAATTTCATGGTTATAAAGAGTTTCAAACATTTCCTTGAATGTAGAATAAGATGTTTTTGGCGCTTTAAGATCTGTAATCTGAGCGTGACCTCCGCGTTCGTTGATATACTTAATAAGTTTAAGCATATGTGCTCGCTCTTCGTCTGATTGTGTGTACATAAATTGCGCAATTCCTTCTAATCCGTGTACTTCAGCCCAACAAGCCATAGCAAGGTAAGTTTGCGAAGATTCTGCTTCTATGCGAATTTGCTTGTTTAAAGCTGCTTCTATATTTTTCGATAACATAATAATGACTTTTTTGTAAAGTTAGAAAAAATAATCCATTCCCTTTTTTTTGAAATCCAGAAACACAAGACATTGGGATTAATTTTCAATAATATTAACGAGATTTAATGGTACCAAAAGAGGCTGGTTTTGAAAATTGGGATTTATTCATAATCGGATTTCCGTTATCTTCTCTTATTAAACCATCTGTAAATTTGCGTATTATATATTCTCTCGAAGCCGTGTCATAATAGCTCAGGATATAGTACTCTTTTAATTTTAGAATGTTTTGCAGCGACACATTTTTAGTAATGCTCAAAAAATACGAGATATTATCAATTGCAAGTGGTTCTTGTTGATTGTTGTTTATGAATTCATATTTAGAATTTAGCGTCGAATCAAAGAAAACCATTTTAGTTTGTGTGTAATTCTGGAATGCAGGATTATCAAAATCCTGAAAAGTCATATAATCACGAGGCGGATAAAATGTATCCGTATAAATATGTTCTACAAAACCGCCAAATGTTACATAAATAGCATTGTTATTTTCTAAAACAGAAACTCCGGCGCTTAAAGGTGATAAACGTTGTAGAAATTTGGAAACTGTTTTTAATTTCTGAGGTTTCTCGTTGTTGATCTGAAGAAACATTAAAGAGTTTGTAAAAGGTACAGTGTCATTTTTTGAGATTGAAGCACTTTTGATTGTTTTTCCGGAATCGAAATCTTTTATATCAAATAGCAATTCTTCTTTATTAGCATTGATTTGATATAGTTTGTTCTTGCTATAAAAAGAATTTGAGGTTTTAGAGTCATTCTTTAAAGCAGGCTGATCAAAGTTTTTCTCTGTTACTGTTGTTGTTTCAAGGTTAAGATCAAATACCTGTGTTTTTTTTTGATTATAGTCAAAAGTCAAAAGCAGATGTTTGTCGAGCACATACAATTTAATCAGTTTCGCGCTTTTGTCTAAAGTATTAAAATCATTTGTCTCTATTTTCTGGATTGGAAAATAGCGAATAAGTGCACTAAAGCTAAGATTTTGACCTATGACATTTTGAAAAGAAAAAGCTGAGAAATCGAACATCTTTATTTCGCATTTTCCATTATTAAATTCATAGAGAAGAAGATGCTGTTGGTTTTTTTCTTTTGCAATAACGTAGAATGAATTATCTTTTTGAAACGTAGTCATAAGATATTCGATATTGTCCGGAAAATCAAAATTTAAAGGCTTAGAAGTTTTTGTTCCCAGATAATATTTTATGATACGAAAGTTTCTTAAGTTTTTTGACCCCCAGTAAAGCGTAGGGTTTCCATCTTCGCTGATGCTGTGCCCAATCAAGGTTCTTTTATCTACATATTTTACAGTATCAGTAAACTGATTGGTAAGAAAAAGGGATTTATTATACTTTAAAATGTTGATGTTTTTATCATCAGCTGCAAAAACGTAAACATCATGAGTTTTAACATCCTCAACATTTAGAGCCTGACCATTTTCTAAAGGATTGTTCAGGTTTAAAGGATATGAATTCAATACCGTTTGACTTAACAGTACTGATTTGTATAGTAGAAGAAATAAGAGTAATAATTTTTTCATGTTTATTTTATCGACAATAATCATTCCAAATTTTATGCTCTTTATTGCTATATCTTAATAGGCAGTTTATAAAACAATTTCAATTAAGCGTTGATAATCAAATTGTTGTTTTGTTTTACTAAAAAAAGAGCTTTCTATATTTGATTTACCTTAAAGGTATAAAAAAAGTCCTGAAGAATATTTTCTTCAGGACTAGATTTTTTAATAAGGCTTAGATTATTTTACTCTAAAAGTAACTCTTCTTGCCAATCTTCTAGCTTCTTCTGAGTCTTTTTGAATAGATGTATCAGCTCCGCCAGCAACAACGTTTAATCTTGAAGAAGCAATACCTGCTTTTTCGAAAATTGTTTTAACGTTATTCGCTCTTGTGTTTGATAATTTCTCATTGTACTCTGATTTACCAACCTGATCAGCATAACCAATAATGTCAATAGAAGCAGATGGGTTTTTTCTTAAATAAGTTAACATCACATCAATTGCTGCAGTAGAATTTTCGATTGGAGTCGATTTGTTAAAGTCAAAATAAACGCTGTAATACTTGTCGTTAATCATTTCCTTAACAATGTCTTTATCGCTAACAGCTGGAGCGCTGATTTGTTTTTCGATAATTACTTGTTTTTCCGGAGCATTTTTAACTAACGCTTCAAGCTCTGCAATTTTGTTTTCTAAAACAGAAGAGTCGAAATCTTGTGAAACCACAACCCAGTCAGCATGTTTTGTGTTTTTTCCTAGATAAACATTCAAACCAACTGTACCGTTGAAAAGAATACCTGTAAAACCTCTTGAGTCTCCTGTAGTTGCGCCATCGAATGTCGCGTTTTGAGAAGCATTAAGAATAGTAGTAAAATCACCTGTTAGAGCAAGTCTGTCAGTTAATCTAACCTGACCTGTTACACCAGCAATAAAATTGCCCATTCTGTCTTTTACATGTAAATCTTTGTTCTCGAACTGAGCCAATCCAAAACCTGCATGACCTAATAAACCAATCGTTTTAGTCCAGGTTTCAAAATTCATGATTCTTCCTAAGTTAGCCACTCCTTGCAAATCTACTCTGTAGTATTTTGAATCAAAGTCTATAGAATTGTTTTTTCCTGTAAAACTGTTGTATCCAAAATCAGCCTTCAAACCAAATTTGTTGTTTAGCATGTACCTAACTCCAAGGTCTCCAACATAAAAACTTGGGGTTGAAGTATAATAACCTGCTGTCATAGGACGTTGAGGTTTATTAACACCGCCTGCTACTTCGATCGACCATTTATTGTAGTCACTTCCCGTGTTTTTTTGTGTTTCTGTTTGTGCCTGAAGGTTCGTTAAACCCAGCGAAAACGCTAGAACAATTACAATTTTTTTCATTGTTATTTGAGATTTTAAATTTTCCCCAAATCAACAATTATTCGTAAGAATTATTCTCCAATAAAAGCCATAAGAACAACACAATAAGGTTAAAGAATTTTTAGCTATTCATTAATTCCTGAAACGTATCTACAAATTGACCCATATGCAAACCATCCATCAAGCCATGATGCACATGAACAGACATCGCGATGGTTCGTATACCGTTGTCTGAAGTGATCATTTTGCCAAAAGAAATTTTAGGGCAACTGTCTGGAAACGTGTAACTGCGAGCGTGAGAAAGCGCAGTAAAATTCAACCACGGAATTGCCGAGAAATGAATGACATTGTCATCATCAAACGATCGTGTAAAAAGTCCTGTTGTGTTTTGAATACGTTCAATTTCGGCCAAAGCATTTTGTTCGAAGATTTTAAAATCAGGATTGTATTCTATTAATGAAAACCCAAAAGTACCATCTTCACGACCAATTGTTGCTGATGCATCGACACGATCATTAATATAGATGTTGTCATTTGCAATTCGATATCTAAAATTCTCGATTGAATTTACGGCAACCAATGTTTTGTGTAAATAATAAATAAAGAAAGAAGCTTTGAGACTTTTTGCCGTTTGATACGCTTTTGTACAATCAATTTGAACGGTTGCACCAAAAAAAGGCTCTTCCATTTGTCTAAAATGCTGAAAATGTTCTTTTCTGTTCCAGTTTTCTAAATCTAAAAGTGTTTTCATTATGATAAATTCTCAAGTACTTCGATGATTTTTTCGAATGAACTAAAATGTTCATGCTCTACTTTATGACTAATTTTTTCGTGTTCCCAAGTGGTATGAAACGGAATATGAACGGCGTAACCTCCAATTCCTAAAACCGGCAATACATCAGATTTTAAAGAGTTTCCGATCATCAGGAATTCATTAGCCTGAATTTCTAAACGCCCTAATAGTTTTTCATAATCAATTTCCTGTTTGTCTGACATTACTTCGATATGATGAAAATAATGCCCCAAACCAGAACGGTGCAGTTTGCTGTGTTGGTCTTTTAGGTCACCTTTTGTAGCAACAACCAATTTGTATTTTCCGTGTAAAGCTTGCAAAGTTTCTTCGACTCCGTCCAGAAGCTCGATTGGTTTCTCGAGTAATTCTTTTCCGTATTGAATGATTTTTGCAATCGCCTCAATTGGGATTGTATTGTTCGAAATATTCATCGCAGCTTCGATCATCGAAAGAATGTAACCTTTGATTCCGTAACCGTATAAAGGTAAATTTGCAATTTCGATTTTAAATAATTCCTGCGAAATACCCTGATGCGAAAGATAATCTTCCATTAAAGCACAAAATTTATGCTCGGTTTCTTCAAAGTAAGGTTCGTTTACAAATAAAGTATCATCAGCATCAAATGCGATTACTTTTAAATTTGGTATTTTGTTTTTATGTAACATAGAAAAATTGTTTCAAGTTTTTTTGTTTCAGGTTTCAGGTATTTTTTGCCACGAATTAAATTATTTTTTTGCCACGAATTACACCAATTTGCACTAATTTTTTAGCCACTAATTCACGAATTATTTAAAAAAGAATATGCATAAATCTACAGAATCTGCGTGAAACTTTTTCCGCAACAAATTGAAAACCAATCTGCGTAAATCCATCTAAACCCGTATCATCCGCGGGCCAAATTCTCAATCCTAATTCTTAGCAAACAATCCCTTCAAAGAAATAGTCTTATCATAAAACGTAATCCTGATTCCGAATAGCAAAATGATTCCGCCAAAAACCATTTGTAAAGTTATTTGTTCTTCTAAAAACAACCAAGCTAATATAGAAGTAATTACCGCCTGACTTAATAAACTTAGTGAAACCCTCGTTGCGCGCATGTGTTGAGTGGCATAACTGATAGAAAGCCACGCACACAATTGACAAATTACAGCCTGAAGAATCAATACAAACCAACCAGTGTCTGAAAATCCTGTAAAAGGCTGATTTAAACAATAACAAAGTATTCCCAGATATATTGTCGAAGCAAATAAACTAATGGTCATAAAAGAAAGAACATCAACATCTGAAAGGACATTTTTGCTCACCAAAAGATAAATCGAATATAGAATTCCGGATAAAACCGCAAATAGAAAAGCCTGATCAAAATTCAGCTCCAGAAAAAAGCTAAAACCAACCAAAGTAATCATTCCCAATAATGAAACTACGGTTCCAATCCAGAAATTGGTTGCCGGTCTTACTTTCAAAAAGAAAAAAGAACCAAGTCCAACCCAAAGCGGAGACAAATTTGTAAGCAACGAAGCCTGAGTCGCGCTTGAATCCTGAATGGCAATATTCCAAACCGCAACATCAGATGAGAATAAAATACCGCAAAGTACTGCCAATAACACAAATTTTGTCTTTGGGAGTTTAAAGTTTTTGGTTAAAAGAACATAAGGCAAAAGCAAAATCACAGCAAAAGCCATGCGATAAAAAGCCGAAATTAATCCGGGAGCTAACTTAAGTTTTACCAATATAGGAAAGATCGAAATACAAAGTATTCCGCAGATTAAGGCTAATCGTGGTTTGGTGATTTTCATTTACTGAGTTTTGAAACTAATAGAATGTTTTTCTTATTTCTAAGAAGTGGTAATTTTAGATAAAAAATCCCGGATTTAAGCCCGGGAATTGTTAATGTTTTTTAATCGTTGAATTTTCTAATGATATATTCTTTCGTTTTATTGTCGTAATATCCTAGATAATAGTCGTTTATTTTAAATAATATCTGAGAGGAGACATCATTGTTTTTATCAAAGAAAGTTCTGATTTTATCAAATGCCAAAGGTTGCAAATCGCCTTTGATATGATTTCCTTGTTTGTCAAAAATACCCTCGATTTTAACCACTTTTCTATTAGAGTAAGAATTAAAGCTTTCCATTGTTGGATTAAAAACCGTAGCAGCGACTAAAGCTCCAATTAGCCCAAACTGACTTGTTATTCCTGCTTGAACACCAGATTGTTGAACAGCAGAAGCGCCTCCAAAAGTGATTAGCGTATTTTCGCCAATATGATAGCAGGAAATACCGATGTGTAGATTGTTTATTTTTCGAAGAAATTGTGAACTGGTTTCTAACGTTCTTTTACCTCCAAAATCTCCGCCTTCCTGATAAATCTCTGAATTTTTAAATTCAATTGGAGTGTCAGACGTTGTGGTGTATTCCTTTATTACATTGCCTTCTAAATCATTTATAGTGAAATAAAACTCGTCAGATGAAGTTTTTATCTGATACAATTTGTTGTCAATCAAAAAAGAATTTGAGCTGATCTTTTTTTGAAATCCTGCACTGCTTAATTTTGAAATAGAAGTTGATTTTATAATTTTTTCAGAAACTGTAAATTTCTCCAGATCAATAATAATCAATTGCGTAAAATCTACATTTAAGTCAATAGTTATTACAAGCTGTTTTTTGTCAAAATAACATTTACGCAGGCTTGCAGCATCAGTTAACGAAGTTGGATTATTTACATTGATATTTTCTATAGAAAAGGGAGCTTCATACGGAAGTAAATTTTGTTCTAAAACACCATATAAATCTGATTTGACATAATTTGATTTAAAGAAATGAAATCCTTCCAGAGAAATTATTTTCTCTTTATAATCACCATTTTTATCAAAAACATGAAGTTTAAAATTATTGCTTTTTTTGACAACACTTAAAATATAAAAATTATCATTTTCGCTAAACTCCTGTAAAACTTTTTCGTTTTTTAAAACCAAAGTATATTGTTTTGTAACTACTTTTTTAGAATTAAAATCAAATAATTGAGTAATAATATCTTGTCTATCATTAGACGACCAAAATAATCTTGTATTGTCATTATTGATATTATAGCCTATCATGGTGTCATAAGTCTTTGTACTTGGTCTTTCTGTAGAAATACTATCAACAATTTGCATGTTCTGGTTAAGCTGAATCGCTTTTACCTTTATTTTGTCGCTAACAAATAAAGTAACATCTTTTCTATCATTATTTACAACCTGAAAAATGTCACGGTTCTTTTTTAATTCAACAGGCGTAGAGCTTACAATATCCTGCGAAAAAGACAATAAACTATTTAGAAATAAAGAGGCAAGGAGTATTTTTTTTATCATTGGTAAGATTAATTTGGTAATTTTTATTTAAGATTTTCAAAAATATTTTTAAAGTTTAGATTTTAGTAATCGAAGAATTTAAAACTTTCGTTAAACATTGTTATTATTCAGTAAAACTAAAAATTTGATACTTCTTATTTTTCTTGTTGTAGTTTCCTAAGTACAAAGTGCTATTCAGCTTAAAAAGTATTAAATCTTTATAGAGACTTGCAGTAAATATTGAAACACTTTCTTTGATTTCTTCGTTTTCTTCTAAGAAAATTCTAAGCTTATCAAAAGCCGAAGTTTTCATTTCACCATTAAGATGATTAAAATTAGAATCGAACAGACAATTCGTATAAACTACAAATTTATCTTTATACGAAATTAGATTTTCTACGGTATAACATCTTTGATAAGGAACAAAACTCATTCCAGCGCCCATTCCTCCGGCAGACATTCCCATTCCTGGCATTCCGCCGCCTCCGCGGGATATATCTTCAGAACTTCCTATAACAGTATAATAAGCACCATTTAAATTATAACATGATATACTTGGTGAATCACTTATTTTTCTAAGAAACATCTCTGAATTTTTAATAGGTTTTGTGTTGATAATAAAACCATTGTTTTGTAGAAGTAAGCCATTCTTTTGCTGAAAAAAATCAGAATTTTTAAAACCTATTTCCTCATCATGCAAAACTTTATATTCATTAATCTTATTGCCATTTAGATCGCTGATGGTAAAAAACAAAACGAACGAATTAGTTTTTATCTGGAGAATTTTATTGTCAATTAAAAAAGAATTCGATCTAAAGGATATTGCACCATATTCTCCCTTAACTATTTTTTGCTGTTCAATCGATTTAAGATTTGATGTAAAATCCTGAATATTAATTCTTAAAACCTGTGTTGCGTTTGTATTATTATCCATAGTGAAAATAATTTCATCAGGATTATAGGTATAAATTTTATACCTTTTGGAACTCAGCGCTAATGATGGCGGACTGTCATTGGCTATAGTTTGAAAATTAGGCTCGGAAGATTCATCAGTTAAAACAGTATATAAATTTTCTGTATGGTTGAATATATTTTTGAAATCCAGATGAGATAAATCTACTGTTTTTTCGTTTAGATTTCCATCATTATCAGAGATATAAAATTTTAAAATACTTGTGTTTTTTACAATAGTAATCAGGTAAAACCGATTGTTAATCGTAATTTCTTTGACTATTTTTTCCTTTTTTAATTCTAAATGAATTGGTTTTGTTTCGGTTTTTTTAGATGTAAAATTAAAAGATTGCGAGTTAATCTCTTTTCTGTCTTTTGATCCCCAAAAAACAAAGTAATCATTCTTATTTTGAGTAGAACCAATAATTTCTTCATACTTTTTTTCAGGTCTTAACGCTGACAAAGAATCTTTGATCGTAAAAGTCTGATCAAATCTAATTGCTGAAACCTTTTCCTTATCATTCAAAAATAGAATTACTTCTTTTTCTGCTTCGTTAACTACTTGAAAATAATCTCTTTTCTTTTCTAATTTTAAATCAAAATCCTTTACAATATCCTGCGAAAAAGACAATAAACTATTTAGAAATAAAGAGGCAAGGAGTATTTTTTTTATCATTGGTAAAAGGCTTTTACTTTTTTTGGCGAATATCTTATTTTTTTCTTTAGTAAAAAACAAAATATAAAACGCAAATAACCTTCGCTTTAGTCAAATAGAAATATGTTGTGTTTTATTAATAAATACAAGCCGTAAATCCAAGAAATAAAATGTGTCGTTAGACACTAAATGTTGGTAGAAAAAATAGCATTTAAATAGATTTACGCGCCGTAGGTACATAATAGACATCGTTTTGTTGCGTACCTACGGCACGCTAACGAATTTGGAACCTAATTTTCTACCAATATTTAGTGCCTAAAGGCACAATAAATACAAAGATTAAAAATTGAATCTTTGATTTTTATTCTTCAATAAATTAGGATTAAATTTGTTTTTGTGTGGTATTATGCATTCATGATTTTCTTGCAGGCATTGCTAATCTCTCTGTCCGTAAAAGAACCAAGGGCATTTGCCAACAATTTGCTTGTTCTAATCGAACTCACCATTCTAATGCGGAGATCTTGGTCATCGCCCATTTCGGTTAAGAGAATTGTCTCGAAAATTTCAGACAAATACTCCGGTTGATCTCTAAAATCTTCTACAAACCAAAGATCCGAGAGGAATTCTGCCATTGCTGTCATTACAGCTTTTTCTGTGCTTTTTTCATTTTCTGTTTGCATATTAGAAAATATTAGATACACGAATACCACGCTTTAGGTGTGCAAAACATTCCAAGGAATAATTTATAGACGGTTTCCCGTTCTTTCACCATGACGTGGTACACGTTTATGTTACTTTAATAAGTATAGGATTTCTCCTTCGAAATGTTTGCAAGACAAACTTACAATTATAAACTCAGCTAAAAAGAAAAAACATGAGAAATTTCTTGTTTTTTTAAGATTTTTAGAAAATCTAAAATATTGGAAGTTTAGCTAAAGAAGACTATTATTTCTTTTTTAGCCATTCACGCATTTCAGAAATCACATCTTCAGTTTTATGAAAATATCCATTTTCAATCTCTATTCGACTATTTGCAATTGCTGTTTCTTGGTTATTAGAAATTTCATAAAGTTCTTTTCCGGAAGAATCAGAGAGATTTTGAGAAGCATTTATAAAATTCAAATCCATAATGTTACTTGATGTAATCAAAATTATAATTATTTATCGAATGTCATCTAAATAAAGAAAGTTATCTGCCAGATATTTTAGGCGGATAACTTTCTCTTATTTATTATTTTATTGAAATAATTAGTTTATCGTTTCACCATTTGGAGCGTCAGTATCAGGATTTACGAATACTAATTTTCCTTCGGCGTTTGTTGTCATTAAGATCATACCTTGGCTTTCAACTCCGCGTAAAGCTCTTGGCGCTAAATTTGCCAGAACTGTAACACGTTTACCAATGATTTCTTCTGGCGAAAAGCTTTCGGCAATTCCGGAAACAATCGTACGAACGTCAATTCCGGTATCGATTTTAAGAACCAGAAGTTTGTTTGCTTTTGGCATTTTTTCGGCTTCAATAATAGTTCCTACGCGTAAATCCATTTTAGCAAAATCCTCATATTGAATCAATTCTTTTTGAGGTTCCGGTTGTTTGCTTTCGGCAAGATTAGCGGTTTTTGTAGCTTCCAATTTATCTATTTGTTTTTGTATTTCTTCGTCTTCGATTTTTGCGAATAATAATTCAGCTTCACCAATTTGGTGCCCTTCCGGAATCAATTCTGAATTTTCGGCAACATCATTCCAATTCAATTTACCTTCATTTTTCAGGATTCTTGACAATTTAGCCGCAGTAAACGGCAAGAATGGTTCAGCCAAAATGCTCAACGCAGCAGCAATTTGCAATGCCACATACATTTGAGTTTTTACACGCTCCGGATTGTCTTTCATCACTTTCCAAGGCTCTTCGTCGGCAAGATATTTATTTCCTAAACGCGCCACATTCATCAATTCGCCAAGTGCTTCACGGAATCTGTAACGCTCAACCGAACTTGAAATCACGGCTGGATACGCTTTTAATTCTGCTAAAGTATTCTCATCAACCTCAGATAATTCATTCGGAGTTGGGATAAATCCCTCGTAATATTTATTGGTTAAAACCACAACACGATTAATAAAATTCCCGAAAATCGCAACCAATTCGTTGTTGTTTCTCGCTTGGAAATCTTTCCATGTAAAATCATTATCCTTAGTTTCTGGAGCGTTTGAAGTCAATGCATAACGCAAAACATCTTGTTTCTCCGGAAATTCTTCTAAATATTCGTGCAACCAAACCGCCCAGTTTTTAGAAGTCGAAAGTTTGTTTCCTTCCAAATTCAAAAACTCATTTGCAGGAACATTGTCCGGCAAAATATAGCTTCCTTCGGCTTTAAGCATCGCTGGGAAAATAATACAGTGAAAAACAATATTGTCTTTACCAATAAAGTGAACCAGTTTCGTGTCTTCATCTTTCCAATATGGTTCCCAATCTTTTCCTTCGCGCAAAGCCCATTCTTTCGTAGATGAAATATACCCGATAGGCGCATCAAACCAAACATATAATTTTTTTCCTTCAGCACCTTCAACCGGAACATCAATTCCCCAATCAAGGTCACGCGTTACTGCACGAGGTTCAAGTCCGCCATCAACCCAGGATTTAACTTGTCCGTAAACATTAGGTTTCCAGTCGTTTTTATGTCCAACAAGAATCCATTCTGTCAAAAATTCAGTATAACGATCAAGAGGTAAAAACCAGTGTTTTGTAGCTTTCAAAACAGGAGTTTCTCCTGTAATTGTCGATTTCGGGTTGATCAAATCGGTAGCATTCAAAGTCGATCCGCAATTTTCGCATTGATCGCCATAAGCTCCGTCATTACCGCATCTTGGGCAAGTTCCCACCACAAAACGGTCTGCTAAAAACTGATTTGCTTTTGCATCATACAATTGCTCGGTAACTTCTTCAATAAAATCACCTTTATCATACAACGTTCTAAAGAATTCCTGAGCCGTATCATGATGAATTTTAGCCGAAGTTCGAGAATAATTATCAAACGAAATCCCAAAATCAGCAAATGATTTTCTAATAATTCCGTCATATTTATCAATAACTTCTTGTGGTGTAATTCCTTCTTTTTTGGCTTTCATCGAAATCGCAACGCCATGTTCATCGCTTCCGCAAATAAACGCAACATCTTTTCCTTGCAAACGTAAATATCTCGAATAAATATCTGCAGGCACGTAAACCCCCGCCAAATGCCCAATATGAATAGGTCCGTTGGTGTAAGGCAAAGCCGCCGTAATAGTATATCTCTTTGGATTTTGTATCATAACTCAATTTTATTGAGTGCAAAAATAAGCAATAGAATTGAGATTTTGTTATTGCACGGAGATTCGCAAAGAAAAAGCACCGAGTTTTTATTTTAAAGAATGTGAATTAATCTCGCAAAGGCGCAGAGTCGCAAAGTTTTTTCTCATTGTTTGTCATTGCGAGGAACGAAGCAACAACACTAGAAACTCGACAAAGCTTTGATTTTTCGTAGTGGTTTTTTTAGGAGCTAATCCCGCTATCCGTTCCAATCTTTTACTTTTTAAAGAAAAAAGTAAAAGGATTTCCACTTCTATCGGGGCTAAAAAATACGCGGTTTGTCAGGCTGAGCGAAGTCGAAGCCACATATGCTAAATCACTTTGCGGGACTTCGACTTCGCTCAGTCTGACAAGTTTGTGTATAATAATCACAGTACAAAAACTTTGCGTCTCTGCGACTTTGCGAGATTATTTCAATCCATAAAATAGAACCAGTTTAAACTAGCCCTTCACCTAAAATCTTCAAAAAATATTTCGCAATCTTTGCCCTGAAAAAAAACAAAAACAAGTTATGAGCAAGACAAAATTAATCATCAATAAAAACGGATCTATCAAAATCGAAGGCGATTTTGAAATCATGGATTCAGAAGGAACAGTTTACGGATTACAAGGAAGAGCAGCATTAGGACTTTGTCGTTGCGGATTATCTGCAAACAAACCTTTTTGCGATGGAGGACACCGTAATAACTTCGAACATGATTCTATCGCATTCGATTTGCCACCAATGAAAACAAACTAAGAAATCTTAATTTTCTGGTTACAATATAAAAGCTGCATTATGCAGCTTTTTTTTGGTTTGATTTTTTAGAATAATTTCAGATTATGATAAGTTATTTCCTTAAAAAAGTATATTATATTTACGAAAATTTTAAAAAACCAGAGAATGAAAAAAATAACGTTACTACTATTATTTTTAAGCTTATTGTCGGCAAAAGCACAAACACAAAAAGTTATTTCCGGCCAGTGGATGGCTTTTCGTCAAACAATAGACATTCAGACTCCGGTAAAGAAAAAATTTAAAGTAATTGCTTCAGCAAAAGTAGAATCTAATGACCCAAAAGCCTGGGCAGGAGTTTTTGCACGCGTATTTAATAAAGATGAGGAAGCAGGTTTTGCTGATAATATGTACGACAGACCAATAAAGTCTAAAGAATGGCAATCTTATACTGTCGAAGGAACGATTGATGAAAATAGTAAAACGTTAGTTTTTGGAGGAGTTTGTGAGCTAAACGGAAAGTTTTATTTTGATAAATTTCAATTATTTATCGAAAATTCAAAAGGTGTTTTTGAGCCTGTAACCATTTTAAATTCAAGTTTTGAAACGCTTGCAACCAACACAGATATTCCAAAATGGAATTTGGGCAATGCGAAACAAAAAAATGTTAAGGTTAAGGAGTTTAAGATTTCTTCGGATAAATCAAGCGTCGATGGCAAATATTCATTATTATTGGAAGGAAGTGGAATACTAGTAAAAGAAACCGGAAAAATAGGAAACGTTGAAGGCGCTTCACCAAAAATTGCCGACATGATTTCGATGCTCGAAGACCTTAAAGATCGTGTTGAGGAAACGGTTAAAAATATGGATCAGTATGAAATTGATTATTTGCATGATCAGGAAGCAAATAGAATTGGTTCACTTGTAATGCATTTGGCTGCAGCCGAAAAATACTATCAGGTTCTTACTTTTGAAAATAGAGAATTTAACGAAGAAGAAAAGAAAAAATGGCAGACGGCTTTGAATCTCGATCAAGGCGCGCGCAATGAATTTAAAGGACACGATATTCAATATTATCTTGATATTTATAATGAAGTAAGAGCTAAAACGATATCAGAATTAAAGAAAAGAGATGATGCATGGTTTGTTCAAATTCAAACGAAATATGATATGAGCAATCAATATTGCTGGTTTCATGTTATGGAACATCAATCTAGTCATTTAGGACAAATTTTGTTTTTAAAGAAACGTATTCCGCCAGAACAAATGAAAACATTACCACAGGAAATAAAGAAATAAAGAATATAAAAAAAGCTGCATCATGCAGCTTTTTTTATTTGATATAGTAATCAAAAATTGAATATCTGTAGTTTGTGCCTTTAGGTACTAAATATTGGTAGAAATTAATTCGCGATATGTTGGCGTGCCGTAGGTACGCAACAAAATGATAACTATTGCGTACCTACGGCACGCTAAATTTATTCCTATTCCTGTTTTTCTACCAATATTTAGTACCTAGAGGCACATTTCAACTCTTCATAGACATTATATATAAAGTTCTCCTTTCATGGTTATAACGGCAGAACCGCCAACCAAAATATCATTTTCTCTGGACATAACTTCGATCAACGAAGGCTGATTTAGTTTTACGCCTTGCAGAATTTTATATTCGGTATTGGGTTTTGTGTATTTACTTTGTGTTAAAAAGCCAATTAAAGGTCCGGCGGCTGTTCCGGTTGCGGCATCTTCATTAATACCAATTAACGGATTAAAGAATCTGGCTTCGACTATATTTTCATGTTTAGCATCAAAAATAGTGTAGCAATAATAGCCTTCGAATCCATATTCCTTAGAGATTTCGATCAGGCGTTTGTAGTCAGGAATACAATCATGCAAAAAGCGTCTGTTTTTTACAGGAACCATAAGATGCGCAACTTCCGTTTGAACAATCGTAGGCAAAAGTTCACCAACTGTTAAATCATCAATTGCTAAACCAAGTGCTTTTGCTATTAACGAAGCCGGAATTTCCTGCAATGCCAAAGCCGGTTTTTGATGCATTTGAACCACAGGATATTCTGTAACCGGATCAAAACTTGTTGTTAATGGTATTGGATTATCTTTCATGATTACAAAACGATCGGTTTCGTTTTGGTCGTGAAATATGGAGATTTTTTTGAATAATGCCGCACAAACGGCACCTAATAAGTTGTGTCCGGCGCCATCGACCTCAAAACCTGTTGGTGTAAAAGAACGAACATGAAGCGCTTTTTGTTCTGCCGAATAATAAACAAATGAAGTCTCAGAATAACCAAATTCCTTGGCGATATTATGATAGACTCCCAAATCCAGATTGCCATTAGTAAAAACGACAGACAACGGATTTCCTTTGTAACTTTTATTAGAGAATACATCTAAAACGTAGTATTCTAATGCGATTCTATCTTCCATTATTATTCTTAATTAGATGAAATTTTTTTAATAGAATAAAGTTACTGTTTGTTCTGTTATCTAAGTTATAATCAATCGTTTTTCTTTTACAACATTCGTTTTTGTTCTGCGCTGATGTTTATTGTTTTTTCGAGTCTCGATATTCTTGTTTTTTCTTGTTTTGCCGTCATAATCCAGTGAATCATAACTTTTTTGTACGATGGCGCTTGCGAATTAAAGTATTCCCAAGCTACTTTATTAGCTTTAAATTGTTGTTCGAAAGCCGGATCAAGAACAGATGGTTCTTTTTCGTGTGAATAAATTCCGGATCTTTCCTCAGATCTTAATTCAAATGCTTTCTGACCTTCGGGTTTCATAAGTCCGGCTTTTGTGAGATCTTCGATTTTCTTGATGTTGATCGCGCTCCAAATACTGGATTTCTTTCTGGGTGTAAACCTGATCGAATAACTTTCGTCGTCTATAGATCTTCGAACGCCATCTATCCAGCCAAAACAAAGCGCCTGATCTACAGATTGTGACCACGACATTGATGGTTTTTTGCTGTTCACTTTATAGAAACCTACCAAAAGTTCGGTTTCTGTTTTGTGATGCTTTTCTAACCATTCTCTGAATTGTTCTTGGGTAGGGAAGAAGGTTGGGTTCATTTAGTTAATTTTTATAATTTATTTGCTAATAGACCAAATAAAAAAGCAAAGATTATCAATACAATTAGATAGGATAGAGCGTCTCTTTTTCTCTTAGTTTCTACATAATATTTAAATGAAAACGGAATATTATATTTATTCGAAATAATTTTTAATATTTCATTTGCGAATTCATATGATTTTGTTTGGCTACTTAATTTTGTTTCTTCGATCACGCAAAATCTGAAAAATTCTGTTGCTTCAAACTCTCCCTTTTTTAAATAATAAATTACCGCTTCCTGACTTAAGTTTGATGATCTATGAGAGATATCTTCAATTTCGAATTGAAATTCTTTGATTTCTTGTGGGATAAGAATTGTTTCATTAGAATTTATTTGATAGATTATTTTTTCAGTTAAAGCTATTTTCCAATCTATTTTTTTGTTGGCTAAGTATAAATATTCACATTCTATCTTTTCTTCTGTGATTTCAATTTTGCAATTATTATATGATAACCTCATTTGTTCTTAGTGTTGGTATAATAATATCTCTAAGCTTTTCAGAATCCATTTTGCTTTTTAGTTATAATAAGAATTGTTCTCACTATTAGTTTTATCTTTGTAAACGTAATTAAAGAAAATTATATTATGGCAAAAGGACCTGAAAAAAATACCAAAAACAAGGCTTTGCATACCAAATTGCTAAATAAGAAAAAGGCTAAACTTCAGGAAGAAAAGAGAGAACGTGCATTACGTTTAAAAGCTTTAGTAGCAAAAATGAACGAGAAAAAGAATAGTGACGAATCTGATATTAAATAACATTGTATTCTATTCATCAAGTTCTTTCTGGCAAATGTCTATTTCTCGCTGAATCTCTTTTTCTAGTTTAGAGAGTTCATTCTCTACCCAAAACTGACTTTGAACTGTTGAATATAATTCGTTTTCATTAAGTTTAAATCTCATTGCTCCTTTTATAACAGAGATCATTTCGTTGATTTCAGAAGTTCCGTTTGCAAAATTTGGACTTATTAAATATTTTAAAAGCTCTTTTTCGTATTGTGGTTTATAATATAGAATATGACTAATAATTGGGAAATAGAAGTAAAAATAACTATTGGTATTCGACTGATATTGTATTTTATCGACTTGAGAAACCAGAATATCAGATTCTGAATTTGTAGTTTCCTGATTTAATTTTTTCAGTAATTCGAAAGCAGTTTTTGCGCTCGGGATTATGTTTCCCATTGTTTTTAAAGCCGAAAATGTTTTGTCAAAATCTGAGTTCATTATGGTTTTAAATTTTTTTAAACTTCGAAATTAAAGTAAGATACAAAAGCATAATCTTTAATTTTGTCAAAGATACTTCTACATTTAAATATTTTTAAACAATATTATATCATATTTTAAATTTTGATAGAACAAATTATTCACAATTAAGAATATCAAAAACGGTGTAATTAGCTCTTTATGAAAAAAATACTTGCTAAATGCGTTCCTAAAATCTCAAAAAAAGGTGTGTATTTAAGCTTGTCTATTTTGCTTAGAGCTTCCTATTCTTCTTTAATAAATTATTATATTTTTTAAGTTATCGAGTTTATTTTAATAATCTTTTAAACCATTTACTCTTAACTAAGTTGATTGAATAATTATTTGCAGATTTTTCTTCAGTAATTATAATTTTATTTTTTATTCGTTTAAATTTATTTCCTACCAAGGTAAAGCACTCCAATTTATTGCTGTAGGACCAGTTCGCAAAATCTAAGACGCCATCATTATTGAAATCTCCAAAACAATCAGGCGTAAATGACATTTGTTCATAAAAAAAATATGGTTTTATATTCTTTACATCACTAATATCAAAAAGAATAATAAAATATCTCAAATTAGATGTCGGTATTGTTGAATCCCAAAAAAAGAGTGAAATATAATTTTTTGAATTAAGTGAAAAACTATAACCTGAAGCATAATTTAGTCGCAATGGTTTTTCGTTTTTTAATAATCTTTTTTCATAAAATAAATTATCCACGCAATATTTTTCCTTAAAAAGAAAAAGACTATCTCTAAAAAAGGGAGGATTTGGATTATTGTATGTGAAATTTTTAAATTTTAATTGTTGAGAAGTGCAGATATCCAATAGTAAAAAATCAACTTCTTGTTTGTTCTTTATTTGCTTTCCCTCGGTTAAATTAAATGAATCTTCAAATTGAACGTATTGTATTTCTTTTTTAGATAATTTTTTGTAAATTTTTTGTATTGAGATATTATTACTCTGTGAGTACATAGAAATACTAGTAATAAATAACCCTATGAAAATTATTTTGTTATACATATTCTTACTCTTTTTTAATTTTATAAAATGTATGATAAAAATTTACATTGTCAATTCTATTTGTTTTATTTATGACCCCTGTAGCATTGTTTATATCAGGATTTTTACTAAGTAAACCTTCTGTTCCTGAGCCGCCAACCCATTGATAACAACCATCCGTTGGGTCTTTTATTGTTTCATCAATTGAACCAATAATTGATTTTATAGCATCATTAGCTCTAATGAGAGAATTGATTTCAAGTAAATTTTTTCTTGCCTTACTAAAAGCCTTACTATTAACGTTTCCATCTGTTCCATTAAAATAGCCAGGATACATGTTAATTATCTTTTTTGTTTTTTTATCCTTATGAGTCATCTTTTGTTTGTACATACTTTCATCTGAAGGATATGGCTTATTAGCAGGACCCCAAACACCATGCTTTCTTAAATTTTTTATAGCATGAGCATAATAATCAGTAAAAAAACCGCCACCTTCACCATAAACCCAATGTGCTCTATATAATAATTGCTCATTATTAAATTTATATATTTCAGTAAAATAAATTATCTGACCTTTAGATACATCTTTGCCTTTTTGCAATTCTAAAAAGGTTAATTCATTTGTTATGTAAACATCGTCAACAGACCCTATTTTACCTAAATAAAAACCATTTTTTGTATAAAAATGCCCATTTATATTCACAGTAGCATCTTCTTCTTCCTGAGGTCTGTAATAAAAAGGATCGCTGTCCTTTATTTGAGATACTTGCCAATACGTTACAAAATCTTTGAGCGTACCATAATTCTGGATTGCTGGCGAAATGGTTAAAATCGTTTGCATGTTTTCAGAACTCTCAGCATTGAATATTTCTGAAAAATACACGATATAAGCATCATTAAATTTATACTTTTTTGTTGGCATATCTCTTTCTCCTTTGCTGTAAAAATGTATTTCTCCTTTTTCCATTCTTTCCGTTTCCTTATCGACATTTTTTAGCAGGTTGCGCCAGAAGANTGGCATATCTCTTTCTCCTTTGCTGTAAAAATGTATTTCTCCTTTTTCCATTCTTTCCGTTTCCTTATCGACATTTTTTAGCAGGTTGCGCCAGAAGACATCATCATTTTCYTGCGACGCAAAACATAAAGTAAGCAAACCTCCATTAATTTCGCTGGTTGGTGAGCCATTCCAGGATATRTGTCTCGAATAATTTGTGCTTGTCCAGAGTAGTTCTCGTTCTTCTCCCAGAATAAAAAGTTTGGCTGATGTCATAATAATATTTTTTACATTATTGCATTAGCATNTCTCGAATAATTTGTGCTTGTCCAGAGTAGTTCTCGTTCTTCTCCCAGAATAAAAAGTTTGGCTGATGTCATAATAATATTTTTTACATTATTGCATTGCTATAAATTTATTATTAGAATTATAAGCCAATAGCCTCAATAAGCTTTTATACTAACAGGATAGGACTGGTTGATTGCTGTATTGTAGTACTATATAAAAGAACACTTCCCGTTAGGGATAGCAGCGAAAAGCCCACAGCCTGACGAAGGAAGTGCGAGGACTTGCAGCGAATAGCCCGACCGGAGGGAACGCCCAAAAAAATATTATCATTCCTATTATTATTTCGCCGAAATTTGCAAATCAATCTCAAAACAAAACAAAATGGAGGAATTTGGTAGAATAATAGTTTCTGAAACGGCAATGAATAGTGAAAATCTTCAGGATGTGATTCACTCTAATATTTCGGTAATCAATTTAATGCGTGAGGAAGGTGTCGATGATGAATTTATTCACGAAGATGCGTTGATGAGTTACTATCTTGATTATTACTATTCGCAATATGCCGAAGGAAATTTTGCTCAATTTGTCTATAAATCAGGTTGGAATAAAGAACTGAACGAACTTATCGAAGAAGGTCTGGCGTTAATTGGCGCCGAAAAACATCTTGAATTGTTTCAGCAGCAAAGTAAAAAAGTAAAACTAATGAGCAGCGTAAAACTGAATAAATTCGTAAGTGGAAAACTGGAAGGGGTAAACCCAACAAGAGATTTGCTAAACAATGATACTTTCTTTGAACTTGAAGAAAACCTGGTTACGCTAAATGCTAATTTCCTGAAAAATCATCCTGATTTCGAAGTGCTTTCTGTAGATGATATGTTTGCTACTTTAGAGGAATATGTTGAGCATGAGATAAAGAGGGCTTAAATTTTTGCTGGAATCTACTACAGAGTGCACAAAGTTTTTTGATTAATGTCTAGAGAATTTCGCGCAAAGACGCAAAGACGCAAAGTTTTATTTTCTTTGCGTCTTTGCGCGATTAATAAACTCTAGTGAATTATTTTGTTCACCCAGATTTAAGCCGATTTTAAAAAATCATTTTAATCATTCTAATCTGTGGCTTAAAAAAACTTTGCGAACTTCTCCCGACGCTCAGCCTGACAGCTAAAAAACTTAGGGAATCTTTGTGAAGTGTTCGTATTACTTTCTAAAATAACTTTATTAATTTAGCCTTTAATGCATTAGCGATTATAAAAAGTCAAAAAATGAGATGTAAATACTGCCTGATATTGCTTTTTCTTCAAATAGGGTTTTCTCAAAACAAAATCAACCTTTTTTCAGAGATCAATTATAGTTCGATTCCTTCGGTTTCGTTAAGCGATTATAAGTCGGTTCAGGAACGCGATAAAAAGTTTCAAAATCCTAATATCGCTTTAGGAATTGGTATTTCGGGCGGAGGTTC
The DNA here is from genome assembly GCF_001422725.1 of Flavobacterium sp. Leaf82. Lineage (GTDB taxonomy): Bacteria > Bacteroidota > Bacteroidia > Flavobacteriales > Flavobacteriaceae > Flavobacterium. The sequence continues at coordinate 182,406 of NZ_LMMA01000012.1, forward strand.
GAGAGCGCAATTTTTTAGTATGGGCGTACTTTTGGGATTAGAGGAAATTCAGGAAGACAATTCGCAGCGTAATTTCCTGAACGAGATTGATTATTTCTCTACTGTTTCCGGAGGTTGTTTTTCGGCAGGTTATTATTTAACGATTCTTAAAAATAAATTGTTTTATGATAATTGTTCCTTCAACGAATTTTACTTTTCTAAAGCCGATGCTTATAAAGATTACGTCGATAAATCGGCAAATATATTGTCTCTTTTAAACAATAGCCGAAACGAAAAAGGCGATAAAATATCGATGACGCAACGAATAGATGCAGATATTTTGCAATACGACGCTTTGAATCCTGACAATACAAACAAGTTTGGAACCCAAATGATGATGTCGGATTTTTTTATTCCCAAAAACAGCAAGTCGGTTCCTTCTTTGCCCATGTTTGTGGCAAACGGAACGGCTTTTAATAACGGTGAACGCATTCCGTTTATGCCTCATATTATTAGAGGTTTGAATTTGAATTCGTCTTTGGCGCCTAATAAAGCTCCAATTGCTTTGAATGAAAACAATGTCAACGACGGATATAATTTTCCTTTAACATATGCAATTACGGCGAGTTCTGCTTTTCCGGGTGTTTTGCCAAAAGTGAAATTTGGCGTAAAAAATCAGGACAAAATATTGTGTATTGTCGATGGCGGCGCATCAGACAATATGGGCTACAGAACTTTGGTCGAATTACTGTACAACGATACAAAAGTGAGTGATAAAAACAAAAAAGCACTTTTTATTGATTGTCTGGGGCAAGGAAAAAAAACTCCTTATATAAACGATGCAAAAATAAGATTGATTTCGTTGTTTGAAACCGCTTCTTTATACACGGTTCAAACCAGATACATGACTTTTGATAAAGATGTCGAGAATACTTTTGAGCGTTACAAAATACCGGTTTCTAATTATCAGATTATTGGTTTTACTACAATTAGGGATTATTTGATAAAGATGCAAAAAGATTATCCGTATGAAGATTTAGTGTTTGAATTAAAAAACACAAATGACGAGGCGAGCAGTTGGGTAAAATTGTATGCAAATTTTAAGCAAGAACTGATCATGAAATTTGGAGAAGATTCGTTTAAAAAAGATAAAGACGGAGAAATAATTGTTGCAACATTAAGTAAAGATAAATTCAGGAATCTATCTGCCAGACAAGTTTTAATGTTATATGAATATGCCTCGCACGTTGAAACCAAATTGAGAATCACTCCTGAGGAAAGAGAAATTTTATTGCTTTCCGGTCGCTTTGCAGCGTATTTAAAAACCAATGAGTTGAAAGAATTATTGGTGGAACATAAATAATTTTGTCGAAATTTGATTTTTCTATTTAACCTTATTCCACTTTGAAAGAACAAATTATCTTATTGAAAAAAATACTGTTTGGTTTATTATTTCTGCCCGTTTTGGTTTCAGGTCAGGTAAAAAGTGATGATTCAGGAGAAAATGTTTCCCGTTATTTTTATGACGATCATGTTATTTCAGTAGAAATTTGGTTTGGAAAAGATAAAAAACCAGACAGTACCAAAACCTATTATTCGAACGGAAAACTGAATGAGATTTTTTATTATGACGATAAAGGACTTAAGGATTCTAATGCTTTTCAGTACAATAAACAAGGCGAAAAACTGGTTACCTGGAATTTTTCTCACGGAAAATTAGTCGGCAGAACCGATCATAAATTGCCATTTAACAAAGACAGGGAAGAAACGGTAAAAAATGCCCTTAAACTATTGACGGAAATCAATATCAAAACCAATTATAATCCTACCAAAATTAACGATCTCTACAATCGCGGAGTGTTAGGTATTACTCTTGGCAATACGACTCTCGCACTTGAGGATTTAAAAAAGGTAGAATATTCTATCGATAGGGATCCTAAAAACAAAGATATCGTCTTGTCTGACTCTTTAGAGAAAAAGAAAGCAGAACTTAGAAGTAAACTTTATGATAGACTGGCGAGTATTTATGCTTCGCTCGAAATGGAAAGTTTTGCTTTTAATTATTATCACAAAGCAATAAAAAATGCCCCTGATGATTTACGGATTTTATACAATTTTGCTGCCTTGCTGCAACAACGAAAATCGTATGATCTGGCGCGTTATTACCTGGAGAAAATTGTAACCCAAAAACCGGATCATGCACACGCGCAATGGGCACTTGCAAGATTGTACAGTGATACGGGTGAATACCAAAAAGCAATGGAAAATATTACTGTAGCTTTTAAAAGTGAAAAGGCGATCATAGAAAGAACCACAGCATATGGCGGCAGGGATTTAAGAACCACAAGAGCTTTGATCTATCATAAACTTGGAGAATCTGATAAAGGAATTGCCGATTTGAAATATGCCTTAAAAATGGATAAAAACAATTCGTATGCGATGAAAAATCTGGGTATTATTTATCTCGATCAACAAAAGTATAAGGAAGCTTGCGAATTATTCAGGAGTGCCAACGAACTTAATTATACACTGGTTTATGATGAGGTAGATTTGCCATCATTATTAGAAAGTGCCTGCAATAATATTCAGCCCGAAGTTGTTGATCATAAAAAGCCTTTTGTTTATCCAAATCCTGCTCAAACAACAATTTCGATTATGAATTTAAAAAGCAAAAATTTTGATTTCGAGTTTTTTGATTTCGAATCAAAAAGTGCACTAAAAGGTAAAACCAGCGACGGAACTATAAATGTTACAGGATTAACTTCTGGGTTTTATATCCTCAAAGTTACTATTGATAATGTTGTTGAAACATTCAAGGTGATAAAAGAATAAAAGCGACACATAAATAAGATATAGCTCCAGAAGAGCGATATATTTATAGAAAATTGTATTGGTTTTGTGTTCAAGCTCCATAGGAGCGACATATTAATGCGTAAAGGATTTCACCCCGCTGAGGCTCCACATTCGATTGGATTTTTATTGCTATAAATATTTCACCTCGCTGGGGTTTTGTTGGATCGAAAATAAAAAAACATTGGTTTAATCGCCTTTCATCGCGAAATGACGATAACTATTCCGGAATCACCTGTTCAATCAATTCCAGTCTTTTCACAATCGAATTTTTAACCAATATAGTTCCTGGCGACAAAACGGCATTTGCTCCAATTCTTGAATTATCGCCAACCAAAGAACCAAATTTATCCGAGTTAGTTTCGATAATCTGATTATCATAAAGCACGGATATTTTCTTATTGGTTCTTTCGTTATAATGATTTGCTGCAATCGAACCTGCTTCAAAATTTATGTTTCTGCCAATAATGCTGTTGCCAATATAATTAAAATGGGCAATTGCGGTTCCTGAGCAAATAATGCTGCTTTTTATTTCACATCCCGGACCAATTTTTACCGATTGATCTAAATAAACCCCTTCTCTAAAATATGCATTTGCACCAATGTAGCAATTCTCGCCGATAATTGCAGGTTTTTTGATCGTTACATTGTTTTCGATAGTGGCGGTTTTATGAATTGCAATATTATCTTCGATCGTGTAATCTTCACCAAGATCTAAAATCATTTTTTCGATTATCCTTTTGAGATCATTCGTAATATTCCAGGGTTCTGAAGTCGAAAGATTGCTGAAAGTCTTAGAGAAATCCTCGATAAAATGGTCGATAAGCATGATGATAGTTTTTAATGGCAATTTACTAATTTTTTATTTTCGAAGATGTTAAGTTTCGCAAGCTTCACGAAGAAATATTAAAAATAAAGCTCCATCGGAGCGTTATATATATAGAAATCGAATTGGGTTTGTGTTCAAAGCTCCATTGGAGCGACATATTAATGCGCCAAGGATTTCACCCTCGCTTGGCTCTAGATTTGATTGATTTTTTTATGCTATAAATAGATTATTCCGCTTGTGTTTAAATTTTATTCAAAATCTTTTTATATCTCTGTTTGATATGATGCCTTTTTGCTGAATACTTGTCAAATAACTTTACAATCAACTTTGTCGTAATCTTAGGAAACATTTCCTTAAATTTGCTTCCATTATAAAAAAATACAATAGTTATAAAAATCAAGCTATGTTACAAATCGCATTTATTAGAGAGAATCAGGAGAAAGTAATCAAGGCTTTAGCAAAACGAAATATCGATGCTAAAAGCGTTGTTGAAGAAGTCGTGCAATTAGACGAAAACCGTCGTGCAACACAAGTTGAATTAGACAACACTTTATCTGAATCTAATAAATTATCCAAAGATATTGGAGAATTAATGAAAGCGGGAGACAAGTCTAAAGCGGCAATCTTAAAAGAAAAAACGGTTTCATTAAAAGAAAAAAGTAAAGAATTAGGTGAAAAAGCAGAAGCTTTGGCAACCGAATTAACTCATAAATTATACACATTACCAAATCTTCCGGCTGATATCGTTCCTGAAGGAAAAACTCCGGATGACAATTTGAATGTTTTTGAAGAAGGTGATATTCCGGTTCTTCATGAAGGTGCACAACCTCACTGGGAATTGGTAAAAAAATACGACATCATTGATTTTGAATTGGGTGTAAAAATTACAGGAGCAGGATTTCCGGTTTATAAAGGAAAAGGGGCGCGTTTGCAACGTGCTTTGATCAATTACTTTTTAGATAAAAATACTGCTGCGGGATATAACGAAGTTCAGGTGCCGCATTTGGTAAACGAAGCTTCAGGTTACGGAACTGGACAATTACCGGACAAAGAAGGACAAATGTATCACTCAACAATTGATGATTTATATTTGATTCCAACAGCTGAGGTTCCGGTTACAAATTTATTCCGCGATGTTTTATTAAGCGAAACCGAATTACCGGTTTTATATACGGCTTATACGCCATGTTTCCGTCGTGAAGCGGGTTCTTACGGAGCACACGTACGCGGATTAAACCGTTTGCACCAATTTGATAAAGTAGAAATCGTGCGTGTTGAACATCCTGATAAGTCTTATGAAGCGCTTGACGGAATGGTAGAACACGTAAAAGATATTTTGAAAGAATTGAAATTACCGTACCGCGTTTTACGTTTATGTGGTGGCGATATGGGTTTCACATCGGCTTTGACCTATGATTTTGAAGTGTTTTCTACAGCGCAGGATCGTTGGTTAGAGATTAGTTCAGTTTCTAACTTCGAAACTTTTCAGGCAAATCGTTTGAAATTGCGTTTTAAAGACAAAGACGGTAAAAACCAATTGGCACACACGCTTAACGGAAGTTCATTGGCTTTGCCAAGGGTTTTGGCAGGGATTTTAGAAAATTACCAAACTCCGGAAGGAATCGTAATTCCAGAAGTTTTACGCCCTTATTGTGGATTTGATATTATAAATTAAGAATAAAATAAAGTTTACAGTCGCAATATTCAGTTAGCGGTCCCAGTTTTCGGTTTAAGGTTACACATTTTTGTGAAACTTAAAACTGCGACTGAAAACCGATACTAAACATTGCGACTGAATACTTTTAAAAAGTACCCTATATGAACGGAATTTTAAATTGGAATGTAGATCCGGTTATTGTCATGATAACAGATAGTTTTCCTTTAAAATATTATGGAGCTCTTTTTGCCACCGGACTTTTACTGGGATATTATATCGTAAGAGGTATTTACAAAAAAGAGCATCTTTCTGTAGATAATCTGGACAGTTTACTCGTATATGTTATCGTAGGAACAATTTTAGGAGCGAGATTAGGACATTGCTTTTTTTATGAACCTTCTTATTTTTTACAACATCCTATAGAAATTTTACTGCCAATTCAAAAAGTGGCGGGAGTTTATAAATTTGTGGGTTATCAGGGTCTGGCAAGTCACGGAGGATCAATTGGGGTTTTGATAGCAATGATTTTATATTGCAGGAAATACAAAGTTAAGTTCTTGTGGCTGTTGGATAAAATGGCAATTGGAGTTCCGGTTACAGGCGCTTTTATCAGGTTTGGGAATTTTATGAATTCTGAAATCTATGGTAAACCAACAAACGGAAACTGGGGAGTTGTTTTTCAAAGAGACGATATGATCCCGAGACATCCAACACAATTGTACGAAGCATTTGCTTATTTGTTGATTTTCGTAATTGTTCTCTATCTTTATAAATCAGAAACAATCAAAAAAGCCGACGGATTTATTTTTGGATGGTTCCTGACCTTAATGTTTGTGGCAAGATTTATAATCGAATTTTTCAAGGAAAATCAAGAAAGCTTCGAGAATAATATGATCATTAATATGGGGCAAATACTTAGTATTCCGTTTATATTAATTGGCGTAGCTTTGATAATCTGGAAATCTAGGAAACAGGTGGTGATATAGTTTACAGTTGCAGTTTACAGTCGCAGTCGCAGTTTACAGTGAATTGCGCTGAATATTGAGACTAAATCTAGTTTGCAGTCACAGTTTACAGTGAATTACACTGAATACCGAGACTGAATACTGAATACCGCGACTGAAAACTGCGACTGCGACTGAATACTGAAAAATACTGAAAAAAGACTGAAATATGAAAAACATCTTTATTTACATCGTTTTATTATGGTCTACTTTTGCGTTAGCACAAAATGAGCAACTTGCTCAATATTACTTTGATAAAGGTGATTTCGAGAAAGCTAAAATCAGTTATGAAGAGCTTTTGAAATTTTCGCCGTCTAATACCCAATATTTTTTAAGGACGATCGATTGTTATCAGCAATTGCAACAATTTGATATAGCTCAAAAAGTTATTCAGGATCGATATAACAGATATAAACAAGGCGTTTTTTTGGTAGAATTAGGATATAACTTTCAATTACAGAAAAACGAGGCTAAAGCCAAAAATTATTACGAACAGGCGATAGAAAAAATCAAAACAAGCCCAAATGATGTTTACGGAATTGGGAATTCTTTTGAGAAAAAAGTGTTGCTTGAATATGCTTTAAAAGCGTATCAGACAGCAATGCAGATTCAGCCTAATTATAATTTCAATTTCCAGATTGGAATGTTGTACGGACAATTGGGTAAAACAGATCAAATGATCGATCTTTTATTGACTGAATCATACAACAATCAGCAGAACGCCAATTTAATTCAGACGCAATTATCGCGTTTTATGAATGGTGAAACAGATAATACGGCTTTTAAAGATGCAATGCGTAAAGCATTAATACTAAGAACTCAAAAAGATCAGGACGTTTTCTGGAACCATTATTTAAGTTGGTTTTATGTACAGCAAAAAGAATTTGGAAAAGCCTTTATTCAGGAAAAAGCCATTTATAAGCGTGATCCGGAATCACTTTCGAGTATTGTCAATTTAAGTCAGTTTGCCCTGAATGAAGATGATACAGATACTGCGGCAGAAATTCTGAATTTTATACTTCAAAACACTAAGGATTTAGATTTGCTGGTGCAGACGAATTCGTATTTAATGCAAATTAAAATTGACAAAGCTCAGGAAAAAGATTATCCCGTAATCAATACTGAGTTACAACAATTGCTTACAACCTATGAAATAACTCCTTTTACCTTATCTTTGCAAATAATTCAGGCGCATTTCCTGGCTTTTAATCTTAAAAAAACTGAAGAAGGGAAGGCGATTGTTAAAAAAGCGCTCGAATTAAATTTGAATGATTATCAAAAAGCAGATGCGAAGATGGAGTTAGCAGACATCTTGCTTTTAGAAGAAAAGTTCAATCAGGCGTTGATTTATTATTCGCAGATTCAATTGGATCTTAAGAATGATGTCATGGCGCACGAAGCAAGTTTAAAAGCGGCGAAAACAAGTTATTACAAAGGTGATTTTGAATGGGCTTTAAAACAGTTTAAAGAGTTAAAAGCAGCAAACACGCAATTGATTGCCAATGATGCCCTGGAATATTTTTTATTGATAAACGATAATACTGCTGCTGATTCGACACAAACGGCATTAAAGCAATTTGCAAAAGGTGATTTTTTAATCTATCAAAATAAGAAACCCGAAGCGATTGTTCAGTTTCAGAGTATTCTTAAAAGCTTTAAAGGGCAGGAAATAGAAGCTGTAACATTGTTGCGTTTGGGTAAAATATATGAAAGTCAAAAAGATTTTAATTCGGCTTTAAGCCAATATCAACAGATTATTGACAATCATAGCGACGGAATTTATGTAGATGAAGCGCTGTTTTTTTCGGCAGAAATTTACAACGACGAATTCAAAGATATAGAAAAGGCAAAACCTTTATATGAGAAGGTAATTTTTAATCATCAGGACAGTATTTACTTTGTTGATGCCAGAAAAAAATACCGCGAGTTACGAGGAGATAAAAATTTATAATTCAGATTATTGGATTTTTAGAGCGTTAGATTATTCGAAAATCTAATAATCTAATTAGTCTGATAATTTAACAATCTAGAAAGAAATGATTATTTACAACGTTACCACAAATATACACGAGAGCGTTCACGACCAATGGTTAAAATGGATGCAGGAAAAACATATACCGGAAATTCTGGCTACCAATAAATTTTCTTCGGCAAGAATCGTAAGGGTTTTAATTGAAGAAGAAATGGGCGGAATCACCTATTCGGTTCAATATGTTACGGATAGTAAAGAAACTTTAGACCAATATTATATCGAGGATGAACCCAAATTTCATCAGGAAGCGTTAGGATTGTTTGCAGATAAAATGCTTTCTTTCAGAACAGAGTTGGAAGTTATTTCAGAACATTAAAGAGACTTTTAGATCATTAGACTTCTTAGATTTTTAGACTTACTGGAAATCTAAAAATCTAAGAAGTCTGGAAATCTAAGAATCTAAAAAAAGAAAATGGAAAAAGTAAAAGCTAAAAAACATTTAGGACAACATTTCCTGAAAGACGAAAGCATCGCAAAAGCAATTGCAGATACTTTAAGCTTAAAAGGATATGATGAGGTTTTAGAAATAGGACCGGGGATGGGTGTGTTGACTAAATATTTGCTTGACAAACCAGTTAATACACACGTGATCGAAATCGATGGTGAATCTGTGGTGTATTTGGGTGAAAATTATCCAAAATTAAAAGACAAAATTATCTCTCAGGATTTCCTGAAATACAATATAAACGAGGTTTATGAAAATAAACAATTCGCTATTATTGGAAATTTCCCTTATAATATTTCAACGCAAATTGTTTTCAGGACTTTAGAATTCAAACATCAGATTCCGGAATTTTCGGGGATGTTCCAGAAAGAAGTTGCTGAAAGAATCTGCGAGAAAAAAGGCTCAAAGGCTTACGGAATCTTATCCGTACTGGCTCAGGCTTTCTATGATACAGAGTATCTGTTTACGGTAGATGAAAACGTCTTTATTCCTCCGCCCAAGGTCAAATCGGGTGTGATGAAAATGACCCGAAAGGAAGATTATAGCCTTCCGTGCGGAGAAAGGTTGTTTTTTACAGTAGTAAAAACGGCTTTTCAGCAAAGACGAAAAACATTACGTAACAGTTTGAAAACATTAAATTTATCCGATGAATTGCGATTAGACACTATCTTTGATAAACGTCCCGAGCAGCTTAGCGTAGACGAGTTTATTGTTCTGACTCAAAAAATAGAAGCCGATGGAGTTCAAAGTTAGCAAAGAATTAATCCACCAGTTAGAAGAGCATATCGTTAACAAAAACGACAAAGAACTTGAAGTTTTATTGAATGATTTGCACCACGCTGATATTGCCGAAATCCTGGATGAACTGGATTTCGACGAGGCAACTTATATTTTTAAGGTTTTAGATAGTGATAAAACGGCAGAAATTCTTCTTGAATTAGAAGATGATTTGCGTGAAAACATCTTAAGCCGACTTTCGCCAAAAGAAATTGCAGAAGAGCTTGATGAGCTTGAAACCAATGACGCGGCGGATATTATTGGTGAACTTTCGCAGGAAATAAAAGCGGAGGTAATCTCTGAGCTTAATGACGTTGAACACGCAAAAGACATTGTCGATTTGTTGCGTTACGACGAAAATTCTGCCGGTGGTTTGATGGGTAAAGAGTTGGTAAAAGTCAACGAAAACTGGAATGTATTAACTTGTGTAAAAGAAATGCGTATTCAGGCAGAAAACGTTTCCAGAGTGCATTCTATTTATGTGGTTGATGATGAAAATCGCCTTAAAGGAAGATTGTCATTAAAAGACTTATTGACGACTTCGACCAAAACCCAGATCTCAGATATTTATATTCGAAAATTAAACTTTGTAAACGTAGATACCGAAGATGTTGAGGTAGCGCGTATCATGCAAAAATACGATTTAGAGGCGATTCCGGTTGTTGATGAATTAGGAAGATTGGTAGGTAGAATTACCATCGATGATATCGTAGACGTAATCAAGGACGAAGCAGATAAGGATTACCAATTAGCAGCGGGTATTACGCAAGACGTAGAATCAAACGATAGTGTTCTTGAACTGACCAAAGCACGTTTGCCGTGGCTTTTAATAGGGATGGTAATCGAAATTGTAGCATCATTTGTTCTAAAAGGAAACGAAGCGACATTTCAAAAATATTCGACTTTGATTATTTTCGTGCCATTGCTTTCTGCGACTGCCGGAAATATTGGTGTTCAGGCATCGGCAATTGTGGTGCAGGGTTTGGCAAACGGAACATTAAAAGAATTCAGCCGTGGCTATTTTAGTAAAGAGATTAGCGTTTCGATGATTTCAGGAACTATTATATCGTTGCTTTTGCTGGCGTATCACTCTGTAATGTACCAACAATATTTAGTGGGAGTCGCGATTTCTATTTCGATGATTGTAGTAATTTTATTTGCTGCAACATTAGGAACTTTAGTTCCGTTGTTTTTGCATAAAAACAAAATTGACCCCGCAATTGCAACAGGTCCGTTTATTACAACAACCAATGACGTATTTGGAATTATGCTCTACTTTGGAGTAGCCAAATTGATTCTTGGTTTCTAAGTTTTTTGCAACAAATTAATAGAATACAGTGATTTAAGATCTGTAAAATCTGTGTAATTTGTGGCTGAAAAATCCGCTATTAACCAGCCAATAAATAAGCAATGAAAGTACATATTATAGGAGGAGGAAATCTTGGGGTTTCTATAGCCTTGGGAATTGCTAAATTCTCAAAAAACAACCAGGTTACCGTTACCAGAAGAAATATCGCCAGTATCCAATATTTATCAGAGTACGGAATCACGGTTTCATCTGATAATAAACATAATATTCAAGAAGCCGATGTGGTAATTTTAACCATAAAGCCCTATCAGGTTGATACTGTTTTTGCTGAAATTTTATCAGCAATTCCGGGAAAAACGATTGCTTCGGCAGTGAGTGGTTTGTCACTTGATATGCTTCAGGAAAAAACAAACAATGCTTTTCCGGTAATTCGTATTATGCCCAATATTGCGGCACAATTTGGCGAATCAGCAACTTGTATTTCTTTTCCTGAAAAAGACAGGGAAAAAGCATTGCCAATTGTGGACTTGTTTCAGGATCTGGGAACTGCTCCTGTAATCGACGAAAAATTAATGGATGCCGCAACTGTTCTTGGTGCATGCGGAACTGCTTATGCTTTGCGATATATTCGTGCCTCGATGCAAGCCGGAATCGAAATAGGTTTTGATTCTCAAACCGCTTTGGCAATTGCAGCACAAACCGTAAAAGGAGCCGCTAAAATGCTATTAGAGGAGAAAGTGCATCCGGAACAATTAATTGATCGTGTAACAACGCCTCAAGGCTGTACAATTGTTGGTTTGAATGAAATGGAACACAATGGTTTCAGTTCATCATTGATAAAAGGTATCAAAACTTCTTTGAAACAAATTAAAGGATAGTTTAAAGAAAAAATCCTATATAAAAAAATCCCAAATTCCAATTTGATAAATCTGGAGTTTGGGATTTTTGTTTTTACAATCAAGTTTTATTATAGAATCGAAATGACAAATATTGCGTATAATGGCGTTTGGAATTTAATAACGTGTTGTTGAGCAATAATCTATTAGTAAAGTAAGGCTTTCTTCATTTACAAAATCTTTAAACATCGTTCTGTGATAATCTATTCCTAATTTATCAATTTTCATGCTGTCAATTATGTGGTTTTTATCGATCATCCATTTTACAAAGACCAGAGAATCTATGTTACGAAGTGCAGGGCCGGTACTTTTGGCGTCTAGTTTGTGGCAAGCTGCGCAATTCGAATTAAAAATTTCTTTTCCTTCATATTGATTTTCTGTTAATTGAGGATTTGAAGTTCCACAAAAAGAGACAGGAATTCTACAATTAAAAGCTGGTGGGACGTATGTTTTTATTTGATAGAATATAAATCCGATAATTACAGTGATAAGTAAAACTGAAAATAAAATAATATGACGGATTCTATTCATTTGCAATAGTTGTTAATTGGAATTTAGAATTTAATTATTAGAATTTACTTCTTAATCAATTGTATATACTTTCTCCCACATTCCGAAATCTTAGTATAAGAATTCATAGCATTGCCATAATTCTGAATGGTAAGTGTATCTGTAGCATAATTAGCACCAATTCCTACTGGAATTTCTAATTGTTTAGAATCTGTTTCAGGCTCAGTTATAGAATCATTGTCTTCTTCGCGGCTGATGTCTCCTTCATATTCATCCCATTCTATACCTTCTAAAACAATAGATTTTTCTCCTGATTGGCTTGTGCTAAAACTTGCGATGCCTTTTAATTGGCGAAGTTTTGTTTTTAGCAAATATGTATAACCGCTTTTGGTTTTGATGATTTCTACAGAAATTTTACATTCATCTGAGTTGTCCGGCTCAGGTTGAGTTTCGTATAAACCTTCAATAGATTCTTCATTTGTTTTTGTTTCCAGCGAAATATTTGCGTTTGGTGTATCTTTTTCAACTACAGGTTTTGGCTTATTCTCGCAGGCAGAAAGAAATAATACCAGTATAAATGCCGATGTAATTTTACATATCCAATTCATAAATTAAGAGGTTTTAGTTCTTGTCAAAATGTATTTTAAATAGATAAATCCCAGAATTCCTGAAATTACGGAAGCAATCAAAATAGCAATTTTAGAAAAAATGATAGTCTGTGGATCTTTAAAAGCTAAAATCGTAATAAAAATTGACATCGTAAAACCGATTCCGCCAAGCATTCCGGCGCCAAGGATATGAGCCCATTTTAAACTTTTGGGCAAAGCGCACAATCCGGCACTTACTCCAATCGAAGAAAAAAGCAAGATTCCTAACGGCTTTCCTATGACTAAGCCTAAAATAATACCAAATGTATTGGGATGATTTAATCCCTGATGCCAGTCTGGTTCAATGGCAATGCAGGTATTTGCAATTGCAAATAGTGGCAGGATTACAAAAGCAACCGGTTTATGCAAAAAATGCTGTAATTTATACGAAGAAGATTTTTCGCCACCATCTCCAAACGGAATCACAAATGCTAATATGACACCGGTAATTGTAGCGTGAACACCAGAATTAAGCATGAAATACCACATTGCAACTCCTCCTATTAAATACGGAATAAGATTGTGAATTTTCATTCGGTTCAAAATAAACAACAAACCCCAAATCCCTAAAGCAATGGAAAGATTTATAAAAGCAATAGAAGTTGTGTAGAAAATAGCAATTACAATGATAGCGCCCAAATCATCAATAACCGCCAATGCGGTTAAAAATACTTTTAAAGATGCCGGAACTTTTTTTCCTAAAAGAGATAAAATTCCAATTGCAAAAGCAATGTCTGTTGCCATTGGTATTCCTGCACCGTTTTGTGTTGCCGTTCCAAAATTTAAAGCCAGGAAAATTGCTGCCGGAACCAGCATTCCGCCAAAAGCGGCCATAATTGGTAAAGAAGCATTTTTGATATTAGACAATTCACCGTGATAAATTTCCCGTTCTAATTCTAAACCAATCAATAAAAAGAAAATTGCCATTAAACCGTCATTGATCCAATGTGTGATTGAATGCCCGTTGAAATCTTTCTCCCAAAAAGCAATATATTCTGTTTGAAAAGAAGAGTTGGCAAGGTAAAGAGATATAATCGTGACAAAGAGCAAGAGTAATCCTCCTGATTTTTCATTGTCAAAAAAGGATTTAAAAGTCTTGGTTAATTTCATTTTAATTTGATATTTATTCTAATGCAAATTCAACAGCTTTTTTTGCATGAATTTCTGCTGTTTTAAAGAGTTCAGCATCCGTATATTCATTAGTAATTAATAATTCTATTTCTGTACATCCCAATATAATTCCTTCAGCTCCCTGATGAATTAAATCAGTAATTATGTCTAAAAAGATATTTCGTGAATTGTTGTTTATAATTCCTTTTACAAGCTCGTCATATATAATTCTATGAATCTGATGTCTTTGTTCCTGGTTGGGAACTATGGTTTCTATATTGTATTTATCCAATAACCTGCCTTTAAAAAAATCTTGTTCCATTGTAAAAGAGGTTCCCAGCAGTCCTATCTTTTTAATTTTTTTTTCGTTAATTTTTTCGGCAGCTGCATCAACGATATGGATTAAAGGAATCGATATGTTTTTTTCTATTTCATCTGATAATTTATGCATGGTGTTGGTGCATAATACAATGAAATCAGCTCCACTTTTTTCAAGTTTTCGAGCTGCTCGTGTCATTAAAATTGCTAGTTTGTCCCATTCTCCATTTTTTTGCAATTCTGCAATTTTATTAAAATCAACAGAGTACATTATAGACTCGCACGAATGAACGCCACCTAGTTTTTTCTGAACGGTTCTATTGATTATTTGATAATATAATGTAGAACTTTCCCATGACATACCTCCAATCAAACCAATTGTTTTCATAAAAACCGTTTTATGCGAATTTACACATTTATTAGTGATTTTTTGGGTTAAAACAGAAAGCCGTATTTTTTTTGTTACTTTGTTTTTCTAATTTAAGTTATAATTTCATGTCAATTAAAGTTTTACATATCGATAGCAATCATCCAATTTTATGGCAACAATTAGAAGATGCCGGTTTTGAAAACCACGCCGATTTTAAATCTTCCAAAGAAGAAATTGAGGCTAAAATTCAGGATTATAACGGAATCGTAATTCGAAGCCGTTTTAAAATCGATAAAACCTTTCTGGACAAAGCCACCAATTTACAGTTTATTGCCAGAGTTGGCGCAGGTTTAGAAAGTATTGATTGTGATTATGCAGAAGCGAAAGCAATACATCTTATTGCTGCTCCTGAAGGTAATCGCAACGCTGTTGCAGAACATTCGCTTGGTGTAATTTTATCCTTGTTTAATAATCTGAACCAGGCCAACGCCGAAATAAAAACCGGACAATGGAATCGCGAAAGCAATCGTGGTCATGAACTCGACGGAAAAACAGTTGGAATTATTGGTTATGGAAACATGGGAAAAGCTTTTGCCAAAAAACTTCGCGGTTTTGAAACAGAAGTACTTTTTTATGATATTTTAGAAAATATTGGTGATGAAAATGCTAAACAAGTTTCATTGCAGGAACTACAGCAAAAAGCAGATGTTTTGAGTTTGCATCTTCCGTGGACTCCTGAAACAGACAAAATGGTAAATGCAGATTTTATAAATGCATTTGCAAAGCCTTTCTGGATCATAAATACTTCGCGCGGTAAAAATATAGTTACAGCTGATTTAGTTGCAGCAATGAGGTCTGAAAAGATTTTAGGAGCTGGTCTGGATGTATTGGAGTATGAAAAATTATCTTTCGAAACACTTTTTCAGGATAAAAACACTCCGGAGGCTTTTCAATATCTTTTAGAAGCTAAAAATGTATTGTTAACGCCTCATATTGCAGGCTGGACTTTTGAAAGCCACGAACGTTTGGCGCAAGTTATTGTAGATAAAATAAAAGCAGTTTATTCAAAATAAATTTAACGGAATAAAAAAATCTTTCAATCCTAAATTTTTAGAATTTTATAACGAGTTATTTCTGAAGATTTCTACAATCAGAATTAGTTTTTAATGTTAATTTTTAATAATATTGTTTCCGATTTGGCTAAATATCTAAAAAATATGAAGTTTAAATTCCCAAAAACATTATTTAACTAACTAATTTGCTGTAGTCTATGATTATCTTCGGAAGTAAAACTGTTGGGAGTACTGTGAAATCCGGAAAATTTGATTGTCCAAATTGCAGAAGGGAAGAAAGCTACAAGTTGAAAAACTACAAAAAGTACTTTCATATCTTTTTTATTCCGTTGTTTAAAATTCAGGACCTTGGTGATGAGTTAAACTGTTTCTTCTGTAATACGGTCTACATTCCCGGATCTATTTTGTCTCAGGAACAATATGATACAAGAAATAAATTAGGAACCCTTTCTTCTGAAGAAAATAATCGCTTAGGTCTGGAACCGTGCGATTTTGGAAAAAGAATTGGAGCTTATGCAATTGATCTTGCTATTATGTATGCTATAAGTTTAGCTATAGTTTTACTTGTGCCATCGATCTCCATGTTTTTTATGTTTATTGGATTCATTTATTTTATAGTTTGTGATTTTGCCCTGAAAGGATCTTCTTTAGGGAAACTGGCATTGTCTATAAAAACAGTTGATTTTGAAGAAAACAAGGAGATTCTTGCTTATAATATAATTTTACGAAACCTTATTAAAGGAGTTTGTGTTTATTTTCCTCCTTTATTTATGGCTTCATCACTGAATCAGGATAAAAGGGCCATTCATGATTTAGTAGCTAAAACAATGGTTGTCGATAAATAGTTTTTGGCTGTTTATCAGGATTTGGTTTTTAGCAAATTTGTAACATATTATTATTAACTATAAAAGGGAATAAAAAATGGAAAATACAAAAAGAGAAGAATGGAATAATCCGCAAGGCTACAGAGGAGAAAACAAAAGAGTACTTGCGGGAATTCTGGCTATAGTGTTGGGCGCTTTGGGAATTCATAAATTTTATCTTGGTTATACCAAAGAAGGAATTATCCAGCTTATTCTTGGATTTATGTTCGGAATTGGCGGATTAATAGGGATCATAGAAGGTATTTTATATTTACTAAAAACCGATGAAGAATTTTATCAAACCTATCAGATAGGTTATAAAGGTTGGTTTTAATGTAAACGGAATAATGAAGTTTTACACAATACTGGGAAACGCCAATATGTGAACTTTTTTTAATACAATAATAACGTATAAGGAACGAAAGTTGATTTTTAGAGATTTATTTTCGCATTCCTTTTAAAATAAAAAGCCCGTCTAATGCTTAGAATTAGAAATAACATAACCCTTAATTAAATAATAAAAAATGGAAAACAATTTTCAAGAAACGTCTAATAATTTTAATGAGCAAATTCCGGTATTCAAAGTAGATCCAATAATGGTATTGGTTTTTGGAATTTTATCTTGTGGTTTGTACTTAATTTATTGGAATATTAAAGTATCTGAAGTTTTTAATGCCGTTGCCGGAAAAGAAGTTATCTCGCAGCCAATTGCAATTTTTGCAGGATGTTGTATGCCGGTAAATATTTATTTTTATTACCTGGCAGGTAAAGAGGCATTGCCAAAAGTTTATGAGAAAACTGGTGAACTTCAAAAAGATCAATCTACTTTATTAATTGTTTTGGGACTTTTCTTTCCAGTAGCAGCAGCAATGATTGTACAAGGTGATATCAACAGATTATACAAATAATAGCAGAGTAAAGCGTAAAGTTTACGGAATTATAGGTGCAGTAATTACACTTATAATTCCGTTTTTACTAATGCTTAACAATCATAATGATCATTTAGAAACTGATCAGTCATTTTGTCCCTTTAAAATGATTACAGGCTTTCCTTGCCCGGGTTGTGGCATAACAAAGTCCTTAGTTTATTTTTATCAGGGAGATATCTATAAAAGTCTGAGTTATCATATTCTGGGGCCTTTTGTTATTATATTTTGCTGGTTGACCATCATTATATTAACGACAGAAATTATTACCAAAAAAGAATACTTTACAGGACTTTTATACAATAGAAAACTGGCTTATAACATGGCTTATCTTTTAGCCTTTTATCATTTTATACGATTAGTTCTGTTTATCAGGAATAATTCTTTTGATGATATATTACATCAGTCTATTTGGTTTTAAAACATAAAAAATCCCATTTGTCTAAGACAATGGGATTTTTTTAATTTATATCGATTTGTAATTAATCTTCTTTCTCAGATAATTTACGCTCTAATTCTATTTGAAATTCTTCGATAACAGGTTTCATGGTGCTTTCAGGAATATCTGCGATTCTAATGTACATTAAACCATCTACGGCATTGTTAAACAAAGGATCGACGTTAAAAGCGACAACACGGGCATTTTGCTTGATGTACTTTTTAATTAAAACCGGTAAACGTAAATTTCCTGGTTCTAACTCGTCAATAATTTTGTCGAATTTATTTAAGTCTGATTCTGCTTCATCAAAGATAAAATCTTTATCAGCGTCTTTCAGTTTTACTTTGTACGCTTTCTTAGGGTGAATGTATTGCGCAATATACGGATCATAATAATTAGACTTCATGAACTCGATCATCAATGATTTCGAAAAGTCAGAGAACTGATTGCTAATACTTACTCCGCCCAATAAATACTTATGTTCAGGATAACGTAAAGTAGTATGAATAATACCTTTCCATAAAAGGAATAAAGGCATAGGTTTTTGCTGGTATTCTTTGATAATAAAGGCACGACCCATTTCGATTGATTTATGCATCATATCGTGTAATTCAGGCTCGAATCTAAACAAATCATTCAAGTAGAAACCTTCGATTCCGTATTTAGGGTAAATCTCAGAACCTAATCCCATACGATATGCACCAGCAATTTTTTTAGTATCATCATCCCATAAAAACATATGGTGATAATATTGATCAAACTTATCCAGGTCGATAGATTCATTAGTTCCTTCGCCAACTTCACGGAAAGTAATTTCTCGTAAACGACCAATTTCGTGCAGGATATTAGGGATCGATTTTGCTCTTGCAAAAAACACTTCGTAGTTTTTACTTTGCAGCAAACGGCAATCACTATTTCTTAGGGCATTAACTTCGTCAAGCATTTTTGATTCACTTGCCGGCGTTACGATTTTTTTAGGTGCTTTGGGTATTTTTAAGCTTGCAGTATCTAATAATTTGCTGTCCTTTTCAAAAGGGTTCGCCAGCATATAGGTTTTCTTTCTTAAAAACTCTGAGTAATCTTCAAACGATTCAAACTCATTTTGCTCATTTACAGAAATTGGTTTCCCAATACGAACCTTAATTACACGATCTTTTTGCGTTAACAATTCTGATGGTAATTTTGCAGTTCTTAAAGTATCATCGATTTTAGAAAGCCAGTAGAATAATCGGCTGTTTTTGGCATGAAAATAAATAGGCACAACCGGAACTTTGGCCTTTCTGATTAATTTTAATGCTCCTTCTTCCCAAGGTTTATCCACAACTAATTTCCCGTCTTTATAAGTAGACACTTCTCCGGCAGGAAAAATACCCAACGGTTTTCCGTCACTTAAATGACGCAGGGTTTCTTTAATTCCAACAACGCTCGATTTAGCATCCTTATGATTCTCAAAAGGATTAACCGGCATGATGTATTTTTTAAGCGGAACAATTCGGTGTAATAAAAAGTTGGCAATAATCTTGAAATTAGGTTCTCTTTCGAGCATTAATTTCAAAAGCAAAATACCATCAATTCCTCCAAGCGGATGATTTGAAATGGTAATGTAAGCGCCATCTTTAGGCAAACGTTTTAAATCTTCTTCAGGAATTTCGAACTTAATCTGTAATTCATCTAATACTCCGTTTAAAAACGCAACGTCTTCTAAATGTTTATTATGATCGTAAATTTTATTAAGGGTAGAGATCTTAAGAACCTTCATAAGAATCCAGCCTGAAAAAGTACCTAAAACTCCGTACTTGTCAACATTTATTGCCTTTGCAACTTCTTTCGCGGTAACTAAACCCATGTACTATTTTTAATTTATTAGAGCAGCGAACAAAGATAACAAAAAAGTCTACTTTTCGTTGATTCAAACACAAACTTTCCACATTTTTATTACATTTGGAATCCAAAAAAAACGCTGATGAAAATTATTTCTTATAATGTAAACGGAATACGTGCCGCAATAGCTAAAGGCTTTATCGAATGGCTGCAACAAGCTAATCCTGATGTTATTTGTCTTCAGGAAATAAAAGCCACAGAAGAACAAATTCCGGTAAATGATATTACAGCCGCAGGTTATCCGTATCAATATTATTATCCGGCAACCAAAAAAGGATATAGCGGCGTGGCTATCTTATCAAAAATAAAACCCAATAATGTGTTTTACGGAACCGGAATTCAGCACATGGATTTTGAAGGTCGTAACCTTCGTGTTGATTTTGATGATTGTTCTGTAATGAGTTTATACCTTCCGTCAGGAACTAATATAGAAAGATTAGATCATAAATTTATGTTTATGGATGACTTTCAAACCTATGTAAACGAGCTAAAACTAACGATTCCAAATCTTATTATCTGTGGCGATTACAACATTTGCCACGAAGCGATAGATATTCATGATCCGGTTCGCAACAAAACCGTTTCAGGATTTTTACCGGCAGAACGTGCCTGGCTTGATGGCTTTATGAAATCTGGTTTCGTTGATAGTTTCCGTCATTTCAACAAAGACCCACATCATTATTCCTGGTGGAGTTACCGCGCCGGTGCCAGAGGAAACAACAAAGGATGGCGTATCGATTATAATCTGGTAAGTGACTCTTTGCAACACAGATTAAAACGTGCGGTAATTCTTCCGGATGCTGTACACTCAGATCATTGTCCGGTTTTAGTCGAAATCGAGTAAAGTTTGGTATTGTTCTTGTTGAGAGAATAGCTGTTTAAAATAAAGAGCTACTTTACTTAGAGCGTTAGGAGCTATTTCCAGCTATCCGCTATATCTTTACTTGCCTAAAGAAGGCAAGCAAAGGATATCGCTGCTATCTGGGCTAGAAATCCCGTTCAACAAAAAAGTTCTTGAGTTATTAATCCGCCCCAAATAAATAAAAAAAGTAAAATGATTAAAAAGGCCTCCATCGGATTACTAGTTTTAGCCTTGTCTATGACTTCATGCGTATCCAAGAAAATTTACAACGATCTGGAAACAAAATATTCAGATCTTAAAAAAGAAAACCGTTCGATCGCAGATCAAAACGCCGATTTGCAAAAATCAAAAAATCAGCTTGAATTAGATCGCGATGCATTAACAAAAGATTTAAATGCAACAAAATCTGACCTTGAAAAACAAAAAGCAGATCTTGCAGCGCAGCAAAAAAAATATAAAGTCTTGCAGGATTCTTATAATGCATTAGAGAAAAACAGCAACGATGCATTAGAAAGCAATATGGCTAAAAACCGTGAATTGCTGGCGCAATTAGAAGCAAAATCTAAAAAATTAGCCGATGAGCAAGCACGTCTTGATAAAACAGCAAGTCGCTTAAACGAACTTGAGGCTATGATTGCTGCTAAAGAAGAAGCGATGCGCAAACTAAAAGAAACTTTGTCTAAAGCCTTAAACGGTTTTGAAGGTAAAGGTTTGACAGTAGAGCAAAAAAACGGAAAAGTATATGTTTCTATGGAAAACAAACTGCTTTTTAACTCAGGAAGCTGGGCCGTTGGAGTAGAAGGTAGAAAAGCCGTTGTAGAATTAGGGAAAGTATTAGGGGACAATCCGGATCTTTCGGTTCTTATCGAAGGTCATACAGATGATGATCCATATGCAGGTTCAGGACCAATTGCAAACAACTGGGATTTATCGACAAAAAGAGCTACAGCAATTGTAAATATTTTAAGCGAAAATGCTAAAATCAATAAACAAAAACTAACAGCAGCAGGACGTAGCGAATTTTCTCCGCTTGCAAGCAATGCAACTCCCGAAGGAAAAGCAAAAAACCGCAGAATCGAAATCATCTTAACACCAAGATTAGATGAAATCGCCGAAATGCTTAATAGTATAAACTAAGGGACTGAGTTTCTAAGGTTCAAAGGCTCAGAGTTTTTAAACTTTGGGCCTTTTTTAATTTTATATTTTTGTAACTTTGAAACTCTTAAAAAAGCTATAATTATGGGACTTCCAGAATTAAAAGATAAAATACGTCATCAATTAGATCTTGCCGATGAAAGAGTGTTGCGAATTGTGTCTTCCGTATTTGATAACTATTTAAATGAAGTAGTTTCATATGATGTGCAAGGAAATCCTCTAACTTTATCAGAATATAATAATAAAGTTGAAGAGGGCTTAAATGATGTTAGGTACAATCGAATAATTTCAAAAGAAGATTTGTCAAAAGAAATTGAAAATTGGGATAATGAGTGATGATAAACTTGTGATTTTTTGGACAAACAATGCAAAAGAAGATTTAAAAGATATTTATATTTCATTAAAGAAAGCCACGTCAAAAGAAAAGGCGGAAAAAATTATACATGAATTGTTTAATTGTACAGATAATATTGTTTTTGCTGAACAATTTCAGTTAGATGAATATAGATTTGATTGCCGAAGAATTATAATTAGAAATTATAAAGTATTATATCAGATTAAAGAAAATTCAATTTTTGTAATTAGGGTTTTTAATTCGTTTCAAAACCCTATAATAAGCTTAAAATAAAAAAAGCTCAAAGTAAAACTTTGAGCTTTTTTTATTTTTCAGGGAGCAAAATCTTAGCCACTTAAAATCTTAGTTCCTCAGCAACTTAAAAAATAAACCTTATCCTTTTTTTAACTTTTGTACAATTTTCATTTGAAAAATCCCGTCGTATATTTGAGTTTTATAAATAATAAGCTGAAAGCTTCGAAAAGACTTAGCGACTCAGATTGTTAGAAACTTAGAACCTCAAAAAAAATGAAATACACAACACTACCCAACACCGATATAAAAGTTAGTAAAATAAACCTCGGAACAATGACTTTCGGGCAACAAAACACAGAAGCCGAAGGACATCAGCAAATGGATTATGCACTCGAAAGAGGTATTAATTTTTTTGATACTGCCGAGATGTATTCTGTTCCTGCAAACGAAGCGACTTATGGAAGCACGGAGAAAATTATAGGAACGTGGTTTAAGAAAACCGGAAATCGCGAAAAAGTAGTTTTGGCATCTAAAATTGCAGGTCCAAACCCAAATTTCACTTACATGCGTGAGAAAGTGGATTTCTCTCCTGAAAGTATTAAATATGCTTTAGAAAACAGCTTAAAACGCCTTCAGACAGATTACATCGATTTGTATCAAATGCATTGGCCGGAAAGAGAAACCAATTACTTCGGGCAACGCGGTTTTAAAGATTATGAATCTCAATGGGAAGATAATTTCAGGGAAGTCCTCGAAACTTTTGATGGATTAATCAAAGAAGGAAAAATCAAACATATTGGTGTTTCGAATGAAAATGCGTGGGGAATGATGCGTTTTCTTGAAGAAAGCAAATATCAAAACCTGCCAAGAATCAAAACGGTTCAAAATCCGTATAATTTATTAAATCGTCTTTTTGAAGTGGGTTCTGCCGAAGTTTCTAAGTATGAAAATGTGGGTTTATTAGCTTATTCTCCTTTAGCCTTTGGGGTTTTAACAGGTAAGTTTTTAACCGGAGAAGCACATCCAAACGCGAGAATTAATCTTTTTCCGCAATACACACGATATAATAGCGATCAATGTACACAAGCAACAAGATTGTATCAGGAAATTGCTAAAAAACACGGTTTAACATTGACAGAACTTGCAATGGGATTTGTGTTGCAACAACCGTTTTTGACAAGTGCCATTATTGGTGCAACCACAATGGAACAATTAAAAGAAAATATCGATACAATTGATGTGTTCTTATCAAAGGAAATTTTAACCGAAATTGCAGCAGTTCAGGCAATAATTCCTGATCCGGCTCCTTAAGAAAATTGGCAGATTTTTTTTTAGTCTTTAAAAGAATACAGCCATAAAGTATGTCATTTCGACAAAGGAGAAATCTCCACAAGAAGCTCGACAAAGATTAGATTCTCGTTGCGGAGTTACTTGTGGAGATTTCTCGTTTGTTAAAATAACAAAATCAAAAGTAAAACTTTTGTCTTTATGCTTTGTTCAAAATTTACAAATCAAATTCTTCTCCAATAGCCAAAGAATCTGCTGGAATTGCTGTTGAGTCCGGAGCTTTAATACGTATTAACGAACGCGCATTTCCGGAGATGTAAACCGGAGAAAGTCCGCCAATAGTATCTTCAGAAACCAAAACGCCACGGCGTAACATTAAGTTGCTTAAAAACTTTTGGTTTTGTACTGCAAAGTCTTTTAGATTTCCCTGATCGTTAAACTGATACATGAATTTTCTTGGTTTTGGGATAATCGTTGCCAGAAACAAACATTCATTTAAACTTAGATTAGATGGACTTTTTTGAAAGTAGAAATGACTCGCTTCGCCAATTCCGTATACATTTGGTCCCCATTCGATGATATTAAAATAAACTTCAAGCATTCTTTCTTTGCTTACCACACGATTATTTTCGAGGATATAAACCAATAAAATTTCTTCTAGTTTGCGTGAAAGTGTTTTTTCGCGCGTTAGGAAAACATTTTTAATTAACTGCATGCTAATTGTGCTGGCACCGCGAGAGAATTTTTTAGTTCTGATATTCTTTAAGATCGATTGTTTGAAAGCTTCATTTATAAATCCGCGATGCGAGAAAAAAGAAGGGTCTTCTGTTGTAAGGACACATTTTCTTAAATAAGGTGAAATTTGATCTAAAGGCGTATAATTAGGATTGCCATTTCCAACCAAAACTGGACGTTGCAACACGTTTTGAATAATGGCGCGATATACAAATTCACCATTTAATTTATTAAGGTCGGCTTCACCGTATTTAGTGATTTTTAAATCTTCTTTGTTGAGTTTGCTGTCAAAAACTAAAGTGTTTGGTTTGTTTTTGTTGAATTTAAAATCTAATTTATATTCAAATTTTCCCGTTGCTTCCATACCCTGAAAGTGAGTAAATAATCCGTCAGGCAATGAAACGATAAAGTCTTGTGCCTGCATTTTTGGGATGTCAACTTTCAAAGTATAAATGGTGTCTTTTTCTGTACTGTACGAGATATAAGGTTTTACTTTTATTTTGTTCAATTGCATCGTCGAAGTGCTGTCGATCGAAATAAAATCATCTCCCAATAAAAAGCGATAATCAAAACGCGCATTTTTGATAACTACATCTTTACTGGCGATTTTAGGATGATTGATTTTTAAATTAGTAATCGATGTGTAGCCATCAATATGCAACTCGCTTCCGTCTTTTTCTATATTCTGAACATTTAATCGGATAGAATCAAAACTTGCTTTTAGGTTATAACGTTCGTCTAAATAAGGAACGCGGATCGCTCCGGTATCTAAATTAAAGAAACGAATATCTGCTTTTTTATTTCTTGGGTCAGCAAATCCTTTTATGTTCCAGCGCTGGTCAAAATCTTTGCTTTGAACATGAAGACTGGTTTCGAGTTGTTTGTTGTCTAAAACCAGTTTGTTTACAGCGACAGACGTTTTTTTGCCATTATCATCAATCTTGAAGTTCAGGTTTTCCAATCTCATATCTGTTGGAACCAGATTCAATAATTTTGAAATAATGCGATAGGCAAAAGTGGCGTATTTGCGTTTTTCATTTTTATCAGTATCGGCTTTATCCTTTTTTAAGAAAGCATCAAAATTGCGGACATTTCCTTTTTTAACCAACTGTATGTATCCGTTGTTTACTTTTAAAGTTCCAATCTGGACATCGCCAAGTAATAAACTGGATAAGTTGACGCTGGTTTCAATTTTTTCAATATTACAAAGTGTATCAGCATTTTTAGGAACTAAAATTACATTGGTTAATTTAATTCCGTTCAATCCATCGAACGTAGCCGATTTTACAGAAAAAGTGCTGTTGTATTCCGTATTCATTTTATGGGTCACTTTAGCAATTGCTTGTTTTAAAAGTGAATCACGGAAAAAGTAAAAGCCTAAAAAAAGCACTATTAATACTACTGCAAGTATTATTAGTGCTTTGAATATTTTTTGTTTTGGAAATTTCATAAAGTAAAATTATAACATAATTATCCAAAAAGAATACCGGCTACATCTTCAATCTTCGCGACAAGCTCAATCTTAATTCCGGTGTTTTTTAAAGCAATTTTGTTGTACTTAGATACAAAGATAGTGGTGAAGCCTAATTTTTCGGCTTCCTGAATACGCTGATCAACACGATTTACAGGGCGAATTTCTCCTGAAAGTCCTACTTCGCCTGCAAAACAGAAACCTTTTGTTACCGGAATATCTTCGTTTGAGGATAAAATGGCGGCAACAACGGCAAGGTCAATTGCAGGGTCATCAACAGAAATTCCTCCGGTGACATTCAAAAAGACATCTTTTGCACCTAAACGAAATCCGGCTCTTTTTTCTAAAACAGCCAGAATCATGTTTAATCTTTTTGCATTATATCCTGTTGTACTTCGTTGTGGAGTTCCGTAAACTGCGGTACTTACAAGCGATTGTATTTCGATCATTAACGGGCGCATGCCTTCCATGGTTGTGGCAATTGCAGTTCCAGACATTTCTTCGTCTTTGTGTGAAATTAGTATTTCTGATGGATTGCTTACTTCTCGCAAACCGCTTCCTAACATTTCATAAATTCCTAATTCGGCAGTAGAACCAAAACGGTTTTTTAGAGAACGCAGAATTCTATACACGTGATTTCTATCACCTTCAAACTGCAAAACGGTATCTACCATATGTTCCAGAATCTTTGGTCCGGCAATGTTTCCGTCTTTTGTAATATGTCCAATTAAAATAACCGGAATATTGGTTTCTTTGGCAAACTTGATCAATTCAGCAGTAGTTTCCCTAATTTGAGAAATACTTCCCGCCGTTGATTCAATATAATCCGTATGCAAAGTCTGGATAGAATCTATAATGACAATTTCTGGCTGAATTGCTTCAATTTGCTTGAATATATTCTGAGTTTTCGTTTCCGTCAGAATATAACAATTGTCACTATTTGGCGTGATCCTTTCGGCACGCATTTTTATTTGTTTCTGGCTTTCTTCACCGGAAACATATAAAGTTTTGTAAGGTAATTTTAATGAGATTTGAAGTAAAAGTGTACTTTTTCCAATTCCGGGTTCACCGCCCAAAAGCGTTAATGATCCGGGAACAATTCCGCCACCTAAAACACGGTTCAATTCGCCATCGGTTGTATCCATTCTGATCTCCAGAGCAGAATCTATTTCGTTAATTTTTAATGGGCGAGGT
Source organism: Flavobacterium sp. Leaf82 (assembly GCF_001422725.1). GTDB lineage: Bacteria > Bacteroidota > Bacteroidia > Flavobacteriales > Flavobacteriaceae > Flavobacterium. The sequence goes on from NZ_LMMA01000012.1 coordinate 209,614, forward strand.
GCTTTGCTGCTGGAAGTTGGTTCACTTTTCCATGCCACTTTTTCCTGCTTCTGAATAATTTCTTCAGCAATAGTATTCCATTCCTTGCAGGCATTGCATTGCCCTTGCCATTTGGCATATTGGGTTCCGCAGTTTTGGCAAAAAAAGGAAGTTTTAACTTTAGACATTATTTAGTAGTTTTTTCAAGTGTTTTCATCTGGTCGATTTTCTCGTACATTAAATCTTTGTTTAAATCGCCAATTGGTTCCATTTGTGAGGCATTCTGGTATTTTTTAGAAGCTCTTTTAGGATCTCCCATTTTTTCATACATTAATCCTAATTCATATTCTCCTAACATGGCTTTTGGATAATTCACATTTCCAATTTCGGCCATTTTACCTAATTCGTCGTACGCATTCTTTTTCAAAATAAGAGTTTCAATGATTTTAAAATCACTAATTCTAACCGGAATCTGAACGCCCATAACTTTAGACATTACATTGTATTTGTTCTCCAGATAATCCGCATAACCAGTTTCAAGAATGGCAATTTTATTATTGTATTCCGCAGAATTTATAGGTCTGTAAACCTCAAATATTTGATACAAAGCGCTTGGAATTGCATGTAAAACCTGTGTGTAATGCGTTGTACCTTTAAATAAATCGTATTTATAGTTTACTAACGGATTATTGGCAATTTTAATATTGCTATCTAATTTTTCGATAGGTTCTTTGATTTTCTTATTGTCTCCGTCTGCTGCAGATAAGTAGTAAAATAATGGTTCTGTTACTTTTGCAAATTTCTCCGGTATTCTAACTTCCATTTTATTGGCAAGTTCCGGACTAAAAGAAATGTAAGCATTAAAAAGAGGCTTTTCTTTGTATAAATAAAAATTGATAAAACTTGCGGTTACATCATGTCCTGCAATAATTCTAAAAGGTGTTGTGCGGTATTTTTTTTCGATATAGGGAACTAATTCGGCACCAATAAATTCGAAAAATTCTGCTCCTTTTTCGAACGGAAGTCCAGTGTTTTGATCAATTGTTGTGTCGTCTTCGCGTTCGTCATTTTTATTTTGATGAACACCAATTATAATTACTTCGGGTAAATCTCCCCAATATGCACCGTAACTCAAAGCTCCGGAAAACGGATCAAATAAATAATCTCCGTCGAGTAAGTATAAAACAGGATATTTTTTTTCAGGATTAGCTTCGTAAGATTCAGGAAGTCCTATGGTTATTCTTCTTTCTGTACCAAGTTTTTCAGATTGAATGTTGTCGAATTTCTTCTGCGAAAAGGCAGAAATTGAGATTAAAATAAATAGGAAGTAAACTTTTTTCATGATTTGGGCATTTCAGTGAATTAAAAAGTATTGAAATAGTGTAGCAATATAATACTTTATTTGCTTTTTTGTTTATGTAGGAATTTAAAAAAAGCAATGGTACTATTAGATTAAACCTATTTGATTAAGGCATAAGAAATCTGGTTTGTGCAAAAAATGATTTTGACAAACAATACAAATAGTAAAGTGTAAAAGGAAAACTTATGTTAACGAATTATCGTTTTCATTAGGGAAAATGATCCATGGTTTGAAGGTTTTAGCTTCTTCAAATTCCAGGGTTGCATAGGATATAATGATAATGATATCGTCTTTTTGAACTTTTCTTGCGGCAGGTCCGTTCAGAGTGATTTCTCCTGAGTTTTTCTCTCCTTTTATAGCGTATGTTTCAAAACGTTCGCCATTATTGATATTTACAATAGATACTTTTTCACCTTCAATAATGTTTGAGGCTTCCAGTAAAGTTTCATCAATAGTAATACTGCCAATATAATTTAAATCAGCTCCAGTTACTTTTACACGATGAATTTTTGATTTTATAACTTGAATTTGCATGTTGCAAAGGTAAATTAATTTAATGAAATGGTGTCAATCAACCTTATAGAATTAACAAATACTGCTATAAATGCACGGTAGTTTTTGTCTTTACTTTTATGATCGATAGGTAATAATGTAGATTCATCAGCAATTACGAAATATTCTAAGTCAAAACGCTCGTTGTCTTTGAAAGAATTTTCTACAAATTTTATAGTTTCTTCTGGACTATTGTTTTGAAAAATTTCTTTTGCTTCTGTTAAAGTTTTATAAATAATAGCTGCTTCTTTTCGTTCCTCCGGAGTTAATCGCTCATTTCTCGAACTCATCGCTAATTGATTGTCTTCTCTAAATATAGGACAACCAACAACATTTACAGGTAAATGCGTTTTTTCGACCATCTTTTTTACGATCTGCAATTGCTGGAAATCTTTTTCGCCAAAGTAAGCATTGGTTGGAGTTACGATTTCAAATAGCCTTTTTACGATTGTGCCAACGCCGTTAAAATGTCCGGGTCTGAATTTTCCTTCCATTTGATTTTCTAATCCGTCAAAGTCAAAAGATTGAGAAACGGTATGACCTTCGTAAATATCGTCTACTGTTGGGGCATAAAGAATTATTTTGTCACTTAGATTGCGCATTTTTTTTACGTCTTCTTCAAGTGTTCTTGGATATTTCTCGAGGTCTTCAGGGTTGTTAAATTGGGTTGGATTGACAAAAATACTCACAACAGTATCGTCGTTTTCTTTGATTGATCTTTGCATTAACGCCAGATGACCTTGGTGTAAAGCGCCCATTGTTGGTACAAATCCGATGGTTGAATTTGTGGTTTTGATAGTTTTCAAATAGGCTATCAAAGCTACTTTACCGTAGAAAATATGCATGGCAGTATTATTAAAATTTAGTGCAAACATAATATATTAGTTATAAACTGCATAAATTTTTGTAATTTTGCAACGTTTTTATTACCAAAAATTAAGTAAAATACTATTATGAAAGATAAGAGGATATTATATGTATCATCTGAAGTCGTGCCTTATTTGGCTGAAAATGAGGTTTCTTTAATGTCTTATGACGTTCCAAAAATGATCAACGATCAAGGAGGCCAGATAAGAATTTTCATGCCAAGATATGGAAATATCAACGAAAGAAGACACCAGTTACATGAAGTTATTAGGCTTTCAGGAATGAATTTGGTAGTGAATGACTTAGATATGCCGTTGATTATCAAGGTAGCTTCAATTCCGAAAGAGAGAATTCAGGTTTATTTTATTGATAACGATGAATATTTTAAACGTAAGGCAACCTTTGCTGACGAAGAAGGAGTTTTATATCCTGATAACGACGAAAGAGCAATATTTTTTGCTAAAGGAGTTGTTGAAACGGTTAAAAAACTAAATTGGGTTCCGGATATCATTCACGTTCATGGCTGGCTGGCAGCAATGTTGCCAATTTACATGAAACATTATTATAAAAATGAAGCTTTATTTTCTGAGACAAAAATTGTAACCTCTGTTTATGGGCAATCTTTTGATGAAAATCTTGATTTAGAAATGATTAATAAGGTGAAATTTGATGGAGTTCCGCATGAAGCGATCTCTGATTTAGAAACGCCAAATTACGAAAATGTATTAAAAGCCAGTATATTACACTCTGATGCTGTAATTATTGCGTCAGAAAATGTATCCCCAAGTTTAACAAAATTTATAGAATCTTCAGGAAAACCTTTTTTACCTTTCGCCACGAAAGATGCATTCGCTGAAGCGTATACAAATTTCTATAAAACGATGGGTCTTTAAATTTTAACTTTATTATTAAACATGTATAATACTTCTTTTATTAAGAAAATTCTATTAGTTGCAACGGTTGTTCTTTTATATTCTTGCGATAAAGATTTTAATGCGATTGGTGATGGTTTGATCGGAGACGATCATTTTAATCTTCAATCTGAAAAATATGATGTTTTAGCGTATAATCAAGAAGTAACTCCAGTTCAGTCAAATGGCCTTACGCTTAATGGTTTGGGTATTTATGAAAGTCAGGCTTTTGGTACAACTACTGCTGGTTTCGTGTCTCAGGTTGCTCTATCTTCAGATGCACCAACTATTGGAGATATTACCGGAATAGAAAATGTAATTCAAAGTGTAGTTCTTAGTGTTCCTTATTTTAGTCATGTTAAAAGTACAAATACTGACGGAAGCCGTGTTTATGCTCTAGATTCTATTTATGGAGACCCGAACGGTAAGATTAAATTAAGTGTTTATGAGTCAGGAGTTCAAATGCGTAGTTCTTATTTAGAAGGAGGTTCGCAATTTGCTCAATTGTACTATACAAACCAGGATGCTGATTTTGATAGCTATAAAATCGTAAATCCTGATAATGGTAAACCATTAAATGATGATGCAAACCCGTTGCAAAACGAGCAATTCTTTTTTGATTCTTCAGAAATTGTAGATGTCACTAAAGATGATGCAGGTAAAGATGTTACGACTAGAGTTGCTCCGGAAATGCGTTTGAATTTAAATAAAAATTATTTCTTAAATAAAATTCTTAAAGCAGATGCTTCAAAGCTTTCTTCTGCGACTCTTTTTCAAGAGTATTTTAGAGGATTGTATTTTAAGGTAGAGAAATCTGGAAGCAGTGCTTCGAATATGGCATTGTTAGATTTTGCCAAAGCTGGTAATGCAAAAATTACAATTAAATATAAAGCAAAAACAGCAATAACAACTGATGCTGAGACCACAACTGAAGATAAAACTATTGTGATTAATTTATCAGGAGCTCAGGCTAGTTTGTATCAGGACAATAAAAATCCTGATTATACAAGCGCAATAGCAAATAGAAATGATAAGGCAGGTGACGAAAGACTTTATCTAAAGGGAGGCCAGGGTTCTCTTGCTGTAATTGAGCTTACCGGATTTGCTGCTAAATTAGCAGAGCTAAGAACTAATGACTGGCTGGTAAATGAGGCAAATTTAATTTTTTCTATAGATTCGGATAAAATGAAAAATACCTACGAGCCAAAAAGAGTTTACTTGTACGATTTAGATAATAGTATACCAATTTTAGATTACAGTACAGATGGAACTTCAAGTATAACAGCTGACTCTAAAATGACAAAAGTTGTTTATAGTGGTATAATCAATGTGGATGCTACTACGAAAAGAGGTACAACGTACAAAATTAGATTAACGAGTCATATTCGTAATATAATTAAAAATGCAACTGTAAAAAATGTCAGATTAGGTTTGGTAGTAACAGGAGATATAAATACTATAACTTCAGGTAAATTGAAACTTAAAAATGATGTTATATCAGATGCGCCACGAGCTTCAGTAATGAGTCCGTTAGGTACAATATTGTTTGGAGGAAATATTCCTTCAACTGATGTGAACTATGCTAAAAGACTTCAGTTGCAAGTGTACTACACGAAACCAAATTAATAAATAATATATGTGTGGAATTGTTGGATACATTGGCCATAGAGAGGCTTATCCTATAGTTATAAAAGGATTAAAGCGGCTTGAGTACAGAGGATATGACAGTGCAGGTGTCATGTTATATGATAATGAAAATGGAGTAAAAGTTTGTAAAACAAAAGGTAAGGTTTCTGATCTTGAAGAAAAAGCAAAAGAAGATCTTACTACAAACGGAAATATTGGAATAGGGCATACACGTTGGGCAACACATGGTGTTCCAAATGATGTAAACTCGCATCCGCATCTTTCTAATTCAGGAGAGTTGGTGATTATTCATAATGGAATAATTGAGAATTATGCTCCGCTTAAAGAAGAATTAATAAAAAGAGGTTATACTTTTAAGTCAGATACTGATACTGAAGTTTTAGTAAACTTAATTGAAGAAGTTCAAAAGAAAGAAGGAATAAAATTAGGGAAAGCAGTTCAGATTGCTTTAAATCAAGTAGTAGGAGCTTATGCAATTGCTGTTTTTGATAAAAAAAACCCTAACGAAATTGTTGCTGCAAGATTAGGAAGTCCGTTAGCGATTGGTGTTGGAGAAGGTGAATATTTTATTGCTTCTGATGCTTCGCCTTTTATCGAATATACTTCGAATGCGATTTATCTTGAAGATGGTGAAATGGCAAATATTAGATTGCATAAACCTCTTAAAGTTAGAAAGATTAAAGACGACTCTTTAGTAGATCCATATATTCAGGAACTTCAAATGAATTTGGAGCAAATCGAAAAAGGAGGTTATGATCATTTCATGCTTAAAGAAATCTATGAGCAGCCAAGCGTAATTAAAGATACTTACAGAGGAAGACTTCATGCAAATGAAGGAATTGTTCAAATGGCTGGTGTTGAGGATAATTTGGAAAAATTTCTTAATGCTGACAGAATAATTATTGTGGCTTGTGGTACTTCATGGCATGCAGGTTTAGTAGCAGAGTATATTTTCGAAGAGTTTACACGTATTCCTGTTGAAGTAGAATATGCTTCTGAATTTAGATACAGAAACCCAATTATTAATAAAAATGACGTAGTTATCGCAATTTCTCAATCAGGAGAAACAGCAGATACTATGGCTGCTATTAAACTGGCAAAAGAAAACGGTGCTTTTGTTTTTGGAGTTTGTAATGTAGTTGGATCTTCTATTTCAAGAGAAAGTCATGCAGGTGCTTATACACACGCAGGACCGGAAATTGGAGTAGCTTCTACAAAAGCATTTACAACTCAAATCACAGTTTTGACTATGATCGCATTGCGTTTAGGTAAAGCTAAGGGCACTTTGTCAAATACTGATTTTCATACCTATTTACAGGAGTTAGAAATAATCCCTGAAAAAGTTGCAGAAGCATTGCAAACAAACGACAGAGCAAAAGAGATTGCTGCAGTCTTTAAAGATGCGCCAAACTGTTTATATTTAGGTCGTGGATATAATTTTCCGGTTGCATTAGAAGGAGCTTTAAAGCTTAAAGAGATTTCTTATATTCATGCTGAAGGATATCCTGCAGCTGAAATGAAACACGGTCCAATTGCTTTAATTGATGAACATATGCCGGTTATCGTTATTGCACCTAAACAAGGTCACTACGATAAAATTGTAAGTAACATTCAGGAAATTAAATCTAGAAGCGGTAAAATTATCGCTGTAGTTACTAAAGGTGATACTCAGGTTCGTGAGTTAGCAGATTATGTAATTGAGATTCCTGAAACTTCAGATGCATTGTCTCCATTAATTACAACTATACCTTTGCAGTTACTTTCGTACTACATTGCTGTAATGAGAGGTTGTAATGTTGATCAACCCCGTAACTTAGCAAAATCAGTTACTGTAGAATAAACAGATTAAAATATTTATATGTTAAAAAAGCGAGATTTAGGTCTCGCTTTTTTTTATTGTCATATTTTTTTTCTTCAAGGTGTATTTTTATTAAATCCTCATTTTTTTAATTAAAAATAATATGTATGCATAGTATTGAGGGTTTTGGAACTTTGATATTTGATTTTAATTTAATAAATCTAATTGATGAATAGTTAAAATTGTAACGAAATTAATATAGAATATTGATTTTATTTAACATTTTTTTATTAATATCAAAATTATTTGTATTTTGGCTATATAAACTAACCAAAAACAAACCTAAATGAGAGTATATTTACTAATTATGTTGTTTTTCAGCGGAATATCCTTCGCTCAGAATACAATTACCGGTTCTGTTACTGATAGTAACAAACAATCTATTCCTGGCGCTAATGTTAGTGTTGTAGGAGAACGAAGCGGTACTTCAACCGACTTTGATGGTACATTTAAACTAAGTACTTCTGCAAAATTACCGGTGACGATCAAAGTATCGGCAGTGGGATTTGAATCCAAAACGATTAATGTAACGTCGACAAATCAAAAAGTAGATGTGGTTTTAAAAGATGAAGAAACAAAACTGGATGAAATTGTTGTTTCTGCTTCGAGGACTCCTGAAAGAGTAATTGAGTCACCTGTTACTATTGAAAGGATGGGAATTCAGGAAATTAGAAATACGACTGCACCAACTTTTTATGATGGTTTGGAAAATTTAAAAGAGGTTAATTTTAATACGAGTAGTATTTCGTTTAAATCTATTAATACCCGTGGTTTTGCTTCTGTAGCTAATACACGTTTCATGCAATTAGTTGACGGAATGGATAACTCTTCTCCGGCTTTAAACTTTGTATTAGGGAATTTAATTGGAATCTCTGATATAGATGTAGCTAATGTAGAACTTTTGCCAGGTGCATCTTCTGCACTTTACGGGGCAAATGCTTTTAATGGTATTATGTTTATGAATAGTAAAAGTCCTTTTACAAATGAAGGAATTAGCGTTTACTACAAATATGGTCAGACAACTCAAAAAGCTGCCGGAACAAATGATTATAATGATTTTGGAATTAGAGCTGCAAAAGCTTTTACAAAACATTTTGCTTTAAAAGCGAACTTCACTTATATGGAAGCAACAGAGTGGATTGCTGCCGATACAAGAAGTATGACCGGAGGTTCTATTGGTCATGCTAATAATCAAAATTATGATGGATTAAATATTTACGGTGACGAGGTAACTACTTTTATCCCGAATGTTGGACAAGTAAGCAGAACCGGATACCGTGAACAAGATCTGACTGATAATAAGGTAAAAAATATAAAAGCAGATTTTTCTGCTCACATTCGACCTTTTGCTGATGATACAGAAATTATCATGCAATATAAAATTGGTTTAGGTAGTACCATTTACCAAGGTGCGAATAGATATGCTTTGAAGGACTTCATGATGCAACAAGGAAAAGTTGAAGTAAAAGGAAAAAACTTTTTTGCTAGAGTATATGCTACTGACGAAGATGCAGGGAATTCATATGATATGAGATTTGCTGCATGGAATGTAAATAGAGCTGCAAAATCAGATCAGGAATGGTTTACAAATTATGCAACAGCTTATCAATTATCTGGTGCTGTTATGGGAACTAATGCAAATGAGTCTGCTGCAATCGCAAGGAATTTTGCAGATTATAATGTGCTTCCTGCACAAATTTCATTTATTCCTAAACCTAAAGGTTCTGCCAGATTTGAGCCGGGTTCTGCTCAGTTTAATAACGCACTTACAACGGTTATTTCTAATCCTGATTTAACTCAGGGAGCAAAATTTATTGATCACTCAAAATTATATCACTCTGATGTGAATTATAATTTTAGAGACATGATTAAATGGGCAGAAATTCAGGTTGGGGGTTCCTGGAGAGAATATGTAATGAATTCTGAAGGAACTATCTTTACAGATTACGACGGACCAATTAGCTACAGAGAATATGGTGCTTATGGTCAGTTGACTAAAAAATTCATGGATGACAGATTAAAATTCACTGGATCTTTGCGTTACGATAAGAGTCAAAACTTTGATGGTAATCTTTCGCCAAGAGTTTCATTTGTGTATTCTGCAGGAGAATCAAAAAGACATAACTTCAGATTGTCTTATCAAACAGGTTTCCGTAATCCAACAACACAAGATCAATACATTGGTTTAGATTTAGGGCCATTCGCGTTAATTGGTTCGGCTCCTGAAAATTTAGATCGCTTTCAGGAAACTGTAAATGTAAGTGCGGCAGGACAAACAATCGCGGGACAGCCTGCTACAATTGCAATGTCTGGTCAAAATGCATATCGTAATGCATATACAGTAGCCTCTGTTCAGGCATTTGCTGCTTCGGCTAATCCTGCAGATCTTAAAGTGGCTAATATCGGATTGGTAAAACCTGAGCAAGTTCAGGCTTTCGAAGTAGGATATCGTTCTGTAGTTCAAAATGATTTATCAATCGATTTGAATGCCTACTATAATATTTACAATGATTTCATGAACACTGCCAGAGTAATATCTCCTTATTACGGAACAGTAGGAACTGATGCGACAAATCCATCTGTACAACAAACATATCAAGCATTAGCTTTTGGAGACAGACGAGTGTATCAGGTATATACTAATACTACCGCTCAGGTTTCTTCATTAGGGTTTGGAGTTGGTTTGTCTAAAAAAGTATATAAAGATTTTGAAGTAGGTGCTAATTATAACTACGCACAATTTGATTTTAATCAGGCAGATGATCCAAGTTTCATAGCAGGTTTTAATACGCCAAAACATAGAATTAAAGCTTCTCTTGGAAATGCCAAAGTGATTAAAAATTTAGGTTTTAATGTTAATGTAAGATGGAATACAGAATATTTATGGCAATCTTCTTTTGGAGATGGAATTGTTCCTGAAAACACGGTGCTTGATGCTCAGATAAATTATGCTGTGACAAAATGGAAATCAGTTTTTAAAGTTGGAGCAACAAACCTTTTTGGATCAGATTATATTCAGGTAATTGGTGCAGGAGCAATTGGTCAGCAATGGTTTGTTTCCTGGACGATTAATCCATAATTATAAAAGTAGATGAAGCAGGGTTTCTTTCTTTTTGTTTTTTGAATAAATGAAGTAGAAAGACGTAATAATTTTAAACTTAATGACATGATAAAAAATATGAAATGGCTATTATTGGTTTCTTTAACCTTTATGGCGTGTAATAATGATGATAATAACGATACTCCTGCCGAAGTTCCGGTTGTTCCCGGATCTGCGGTTTTTACAAAATACATAGCACTTGGAGATTCTTTTGCTGCAGGTTATAGTGATAATGCTCTTTTCAAAAAAGGTCAGGAAGGAGCATATACTAATATTTTAGCGCAACAATTTGCTGCGGCTGGCGGTGGTGCTTTTACAACACCATTTATGAATGATAACATTGGAGGTCTGGTTTTTGGAGGTCAGTTAAATCCGGCGTTTGGTCCCAGATTGTACTTTAACGGTGTGGCTCCTGTTCCGGTAACTGGTACGCCAACGACAGAGGTAATGACACATCTTACGGGATCGTTTAGCAATTTAGGAATTCCCGGTGCAAAAAGTTTCCACTTGGTGGCGGCAGGTTATGGTAGTCCGGCAGGACTTGCTATAAATGCAGCAAATCCTTATTTTGTTCGATTTGCAAGTTCACCTTCGACTTCTGTTTTGGCAGATGCTGTCGTGCAAAATCCAACTTTCTTTTCTTTATTTATTGGAGGGAATGATGTTTTGGCTTATGCTACTTCAGGAGGAGTTGGAAAAGATCAGACAGGAAATGTGAATCCGGCAACTTATGGAAGTAATGATATTACAGATCCAACTGTTTTTGCGAACGTTTTTTCGACTTTAACAACAACTTTGACTGCCAAGGGAGCAAAAGGCGTTGTGGCGAATTTGCCTTATATTACTGCTTTGCCTTATTTTATAACAGTTCCTTATAACCCGCTTACTGCAAAATCACTTGGAGCTGATAACGAAGCTGTTGGAAAAGCAACAATCCAGGCTTTAAATGCACAGCTATATGGTCCTTTAAAACAAGCTTTGACAGCTTTTAGTGCAGGCGACAGAATTAACTTGTTGTCTGAAACGGTTGCAAACCCTGTATTAATAAAAGATGAAAGTTTACCTAATTTATCAGCACAGTTAACGGCTGCATTCACTCCAACATTAGGAGCGCAAACTGCAGCATTTTATGGGACAGTATTTGGACAAGCAAGACAAGCAAAAGCGACAGATCTTGTAGTTTTACCTACAAGAACAGCTATTGGTGCGGCGCCTGTTGCCAGTGATTCCGGACTTGGAATTGCACCGCCTGCTCCGTTAAATAAATTTGGAGTAACATATCCGTTGCAGGATAAACATGTTTTGATTCCGGCGGAAATTGCAGAAATCAAAAAAGCGACTGATGCTTATAATGTAACGATAGAAGCAGTTGCAAAAGAAAAAGGTTTGGCTTTTGTTGATACAAGAGCAGTTTTAACACAATTGTCCAGTGGAGGAATTCGCTTTGGGAATTTTACCATGTCGGCGACTTATGTAACCGGAGGAGCATTTTCGCTTGACGGTATTCATCCAAGTGCAAGAGGATATGGCTTAATTGCGAATATTTTTATAGATGCCATCAATGTAAAATATGGTTCAACGTTGCGTCATGTAGATTTGGGTTCATATCCAATTCAATATCCCGCAACGATACAATAAACATCAATTATTTAGTAAGAAAGCCACTCATTTGCAAAATGTGCTGGCTTTTTTATTTTTGTTAAAAAATGCTTTTTTCGGTATTTGAAGCCTGAGTTTTAGGAATCAAACAAAATAATAGTATTTTTTATAAAAAAAAATTGATTTTATATTTTAAAAAATTATCTTTGCGCTCTGAAAAAAGAGGTATTTTCGATAAACCTAAATAGCTATTTAATAAATACATAAGTAATGTCAAAAGTAATAGGAAAAGTTGCTCAAATCATTGGACCAGTAGTTGACGTAGTTTTCAACGGTAAGGATGTTGAACTTCCAAAAATTTATGATTCACTAGAAATCACTAAAAAAGACGGAACATTGTTAGTTCTAGAAGTGCAATCTCATATTGGAGAAAACACTGTTCGTACCATTTCTATGGATTCAACAGATGGTTTGTCAAGAGGATATGAAGTAGTTGGAACTGGTAATCCAATCCAAATGCCAATCGGTCCAGACGTATATGGAAGATTATTCAATGTAATTGGAGATGCAATTGATGGTTTAGGAAACTTGCCAAAAACAGGAGAAAACGGTTTGTCTATTCACAGATCAGCACCTAAATTTGAAGATCTATCAACTTCATCAGAAGTTTTATTCACAGGTATTAAAGTAATCGATTTGATTGAGCCTTATGCAAAAGGTGGTAAAATTGGATTGTTTGGTGGTGCAGGTGTTGGTAAAACTGTATTGATCCAGGAGTTGATCAACAATATTGCAAAAGGTCACGGTGGACTTTCTGTATTCGCAGGAGTAGGAGAAAGAACGCGTGAAGGAAATGACTTGCTTCGTGAGATGTTAGAGTCAGGAATTATTAAATACGGTGATGATTTCATGCACTCTATGGAAAATGGAGGATGGGATTTATCTAAAGTAGATATGCCAGGAATGAGAGAGTCTAAAGCTACTTTCGTTTTCGGACAAATGAATGAGCCTCCTGGAGCTCGTGCTCGTGTAGCACTTTCAGGATTATCTATCGCTGAGTATTTCCGTGATGGAGCTGGAACTGATCAAGGTAAAGACGTATTGTTTTTCGTTGATAACATCTTCCGTTTTACACAAGCAGGTTCTGAGGTATCAGCACTTTTAGGTCGTATGCCTTCTGCAGTAGGATACCAACCAACTTTGGCAACAGAGATGGGAGCTATGCAAGAGCGTATTACATCTACAAACAAAGGATCTATTACATCTGTACAGGCGGTTTACGTTCCTGCGGATGATTTAACTGACCCGGCGCCGGCAACAACATTTGCTCACTTAGATGCAACAACTGTATTGTCTCGTAAAATTGCTGAGTTAGGTATTTATCCAGCGGTTGACCCGTTAGATTCTACTTCAAGAATTTTAACTCCTCAAATCTTAGGAAATGAGCACTACGATTGTGCACAAAGAGTAAAAGAAATTCTTCAAAAATACAAACAATTGCAAGATATTATTGCGATCCTTGGTATGGAAGAATTATCTGAAGAAGATAAATTATCAGTATCAAGAGCACGTCGTGTTCAACGTTTCTTATCTCAACCTTTCCACGTAGCGGAGCAATTTACAGGTATTCCTGGAGTTTTGGTTGACATTAAAGATACTATCAAAGGATTCAACATGATTATCGACGGTGAGTTAGATCATCTTCCTGAAGCAGCTTTCAACTTGAAAGGTTCTATTCAGGATGCTATCGAAGCTGGAGAAAAAATGTTAGCTGAAGCATAATCTAGTTTTCAGTATTCTGTCACAGTATTCAGTACTGAGACTGTTAACTGAGACTGTAAACTAAAAAAAGATGATTTTAGAAATAGTATCACCAGAGGCAAAATTATTTTCAGGAGAAGTAACATCTGTTACATTGCCTGGAGTTGATGGAAGCTTTCAAATATTGAATAATCACGCTCCTATTGTTTCTATTCTGGAAAAAGGAACTGTAAAAATTGCAGCGCCAAGTTTTAATTTTTCTAAAGACGTAGCGAGTAAATTCACGAGAGTAAATGACCAGACTTATACATTAGAGATTCAGTCGGGAACTATCGAGATGAAAGACAATAAAGTAATTGTTTTAGTTGACTAAGACAATTTTAAAATAATTTTTAAAGCCATTCGCTGCGGTGAATGGCTTTTTTTATGCTCCATATTTTAATAGAAAACAGTATGCTTGAAATAAAATAATGTCAGAAAATTAACAAAATAGATATAATTAGCGAATAAATCATACATTTTTTCTGATGTTTATCTGATATATTTGTAAGTGTATTAACATTTAAATAATCTATTATGAAAAAAGTTTTTTTTGGAATGCTGGTAATAGCATTAGGTTTTGGGACAATGTCGCTAACCACGAATTCTAATAATGTTATTAAAACTTCTGGGAACAATCAGAAAGAAGTTAAAGTTACAAATGTTATAGTAGGACCAACATTCACAGCTCCATGGCTTGGAGATTGTTGTGAATCGCCTCTTGTAGCTATTAATCGAGATATTATTAACCGTGGATATAATCCGGCAACTACTAATTACATAATTAATAGTGTTGGGACTAATACTGTAACCTATACAATTTATTAAATACAACTCTATTGCTTTAGTTAATGAATGACAATTCAAAATAAATGAAAAAGCCAAACATTATTGTTTGGCTTTTTTTATTTTTGGATAATGATAGATTTACCACAAGACAAATTAGGTTACAGTTCAAACAGGCCTTTCTGGCATTTATTAATTGCGATTCCTTTGTATATTTTTATGTTTCATACAATCTATAAAACCGCTGAATTGTTTTATGATGGAAGAATATGGTATGCTATTCAGTTTTTGGCTGCCGTGTTTTTTTTATTTGTTTGTGCTGCAGGACTAACATTTACCAAAAAAGTTTATACTAACTCACAAGAGAAAAAAGTATGCTTTAATTTTTCATTATTTGGAATTCCGTTATGTAAAGACACAGTATTTAAGAATATTCAATATGTGTCAGTTTATAAAAACCATACAGATCGTGATTTTGAAGTCAACATTTATCTCACAGAAACAAAAAAGAAATCAATTTCAGTATATTTAGATTCAAAACAGGCTTTTAAACTGGCAACAAGTATAGCAAACGGATTAGAGGTTAGTTTGCTCGATGCAACTGAAAAAGGAAACTTTATCTGGATAGAAAATAAAAAACTCAAATAATACAAATCTTACAAATAAGTTTAGGTTTTATTTTTTACTTTTGGACTATTAGAATCTCTTTATAAAATATAGATCATTTTATAAAAGCTAAGTAAGCTTTTATTATTTCGCTTTATCGACTTGATAAAGTGAAAATTATTTATGTCAAATTTTATAAAGAATACAAATGAAAAATATAAAAACAGTTGCTGTTTTAGGCGGTGGCGGAAGAACTGGAAAATATCTTGTAAACCAGTTACTAAAAGAAGGATTTAGCTTGAAACTTTTGCTAAGAAATCCTCAGGAATTTACAATTCAAAAATCAAATATCGAAATTATTAAAGGAGATGCTATTGATGCCAAAAGTATTCAATTGTTACTTGAAGGTTGTGATGCCGTTATAAGTACGATTGGTCAGCGTCAGGGCGAACCTCTTGTAGCAAGTTCAGCAACAAAAAATATTCTGAACTCAATGAATGATTTTGGTATAAAAAGATATGTTTTATTGGCGGGATTAAATATAGACACTCCTTTTGATAAAAAAAGTACCAAAACGACTTTGGCAAAAGAATGGATGAAAACAAATTTTCCTGTAATTCAGGAAGATCGCCAAAAAACGTATGATATTTTGGTAAAAAGTGATGTCAATTGGACACAGGTTCGGGTTCCGTTTATTGAATTTAGCGACGTGAGTTCTGAGATTTCAATAAGTTTAGACGATTGTTTGGGAGATAAAATTAGCGCAATTGATATCGCCAGATTCATGGTTCAGGAAATGACCGATTCAAAATTCAGCAGACAATCGCCTTTTATAAGTGCGATTTAAAAAGCAAATTAAAAACAGCGGGCATTATCAAACCCGCTGTTTATTTAATATCAACTTCAATTTCATAACTTTGTTTTTATGAAATTACCGGAAAACCTTATTCAGAAGCTTGAAAATAGAAAGCAAAATAATTCATTAAGACAATTGCCAAGTTTTAACAATCTTGTCGATTTTTCTTCTAATGATTATATTGGATTTTCTAAATCTGAAGCTGTTTTTAAATTGGCACATCATTATTTAATCGAAAATGAGATTATTCAAAATGGTGCGACGGGTTCCCGTTTAATTTCCGGTAACCATTCCTTATATCAAATCGCAGAAACATTTATTGCGCAATTTCATGACGCTGAATCTGCTTTAATTTTTAATTCGGGTTACGATGCCAATGTTGGTTTTTTTAGCGCTGTACCGCAACGTAATGATGTTATACTGTATGATGAATTGAGTCACGCATCTATTCGGGACGGAATTGTAATGTCGAATGCCAAATCATATAAATTCAGTCACAATGATTTTGAAGATTTGGAACATCTTATCCTGAAATTTCCTGATACAAACATCTATATTGTTACTGAAACTGTTTTTTCTATGGACGGTGATTGTCCTAATCTGGAAGAATTGACAGCATTATCTGAAAAGTACAAATGTTATCTGGTGGTCGATGAAGCACATTCTTTGGGTGTTTTTGGAGAAAAGGGCGAAGGTTTAGCACAATATCTTCAAATACATAATAAGATTTTTGCACGGATTATGACTTTCGGAAAAGGTTTAGGATGTCACGGTTCTGTTATTTTAGGAAGCACAGAACTTAAAGAATATCTAGTAAACTTTGCTAGAAGTTTTATTTACACAACAGGATTATCTCCACATTCTGTTGCTACAATTTTAGTCGCCTATCAGCAATTAGAAACCGATACAGCAGCAATTGTTCAATTACGTCAGAATATCATATTGTTCAATCAGCAAAAAAACCTGCTGGGTTTAAAACCGATGTTTGTTCGAAGCAAATCAGCAATTCAATCAGCAATTGTCCCGGGTAATGAAAATGTCAAACGATTGGCACAACAATTACAGGATAAAGGTTTTGATGTAAAACCAATTCTGTCTCCAACAGTTCCGGAAGGACAGGAACGTTTGCGCTTTTGTATTCATAGTTATAACAGTGAAGATGAAATTAACCAAATATTAGAATTGTTAGGAAATTTCGTATTTTAGCCCACGGATAAAACCGATTTAACTGGTTTACGCGGATGATTATGACTGATCTATTACATAAAGAAATATCAAAACCAATATTACAAGTCTTTTATGATGTATACAACCAACTTGGTTATGGATTTCTGGAAAAAGTATATCAAAATGCGATGTACTTTGAATTAAGAGCACAGGGATATAAAGTCGAAGCACAGAAACAAATAAAAGTCTATTTTAAGAATCAATTAGTGGGAGAGTTTTATGCTGATTTGCTAGTTGAAGAAACTATAATTGTTGAGTTAAAAGCATGCGTCTTATTAATCCTCACGTTGCACAATTGATGAATTATTTAAAAGCAACTAAAATAGAAGTTGGTTTGGTTCTTAATTTTGGTGAAAGTCCGGAATTTAAAAGACTGGTTTATACCAATAACAGAAAATCTAATATAAAAAATCTGTGAGAATCAGTTTGATCCGTTCAATCAGTGGCCTGTTTCACAGTTTTTATTCTTAAAAAACCGAATGTTAAGCCCTGTTTTTATTCAGTTTTCTAAAAAACTTTATTTTTTTTTTGTAACGTTTTGATTGTTTGATTACTTACGAGTCGTAATCAAATAAACCAAAATAATTATGAAAACTATAATCACTTTTATTAAAAGAATCATTTGTAATGTATTACTATTTTTAACATCATTACAAGTAACTTATTCATTGGTAAACCATCATTTATATGGCAAACCATATCCGCATCTTTTTATTATAATTGTTTGTTTGCTTGTGGCAACTTTTGCTTCGATAAAAAAAGAACAATACAGTAAAAAATAAAAGGAGTTTTAATCATCAAATCAATCAATAACATTAATCAATCAACAAAATGAAAAATTTATTTACATCAGCAGTAATCGCAATTGTTTTAATTTTTAGCACAACTGCTCAAGCACAAAAGAATTCACCAAAACTTGAAAATTCACTTTTATGGGAAGTATCAGGAAACGGATTGTTAAAACCTACTTATTTGTATGGAACAATACACATGATATGTTCAGGAGATTATTTTCTTT
This sequence comes from Flavobacterium sp. Leaf82, assembly GCF_001422725.1. Classification (GTDB taxonomy): domain Bacteria; phylum Bacteroidota; class Bacteroidia; order Flavobacteriales; family Flavobacteriaceae; genus Flavobacterium. The sequence continues at coordinate 227,780 of NZ_LMMA01000012.1, forward strand.
CGGAAAAAACAAAAAAAGCATTTGATGCATCTGAAAAATTAGTTTTAGAAGTTAATCTCGATGATCCAAAGGAAATGACCGATATGCAGCAAATGGTTATGGGAAAAGAACCTTTAAGTAAAAGTTTAACTCTGGAACAATTGACTAAATTAGATGCGATATTGAAAAAGTCGGGCGGAATAACACTTAAGCAAGTTGATTCTTTTAGTTTAATGAGCGTCATGAGTTTGATCTTATCGAAAAGCTTTGACTGTGCTGATATGAAGTTTTATGAAATGGATTTTATAGCAAGCGCAAAAAAACGTAAAGAACAAATTGGCGGACTAGAAACTGTAAAATCTCAATTTAAATCTTTTGAAAATGCTTATTCTGTTGATGAAATGATTGCAATGCTGGAGGAATCTGATACAGAATTATCTAAAGATATGGTTGTGGCTTATAAACAAGAAAACTTAGAAGATTTATATGAAATTATTACTGCTGAAAAAGTAATGAACGATAAAGCAAAAAAATATATGCTTTATGAGAGAAATGAAAATTGGGTAAAAAGTTTGCCTGAAATGATGAAAAAAGAAAGCTTATTTGTGGCAGTTGGATCAGCACACTTAGCGGGTGATTTAGGATTAATTAATTTATTGAGAAAAGCAGGATATAAAGTAAAACCAGTAACGAAATAGAATCGTTTTGAAAGAGAAAGAACAAGAATTTTTAAAAAGGATCGAAAGTCATAAAGGAATACTTTATAAGGTTTCTAAAATGTACATGGATAATCCTGATGATCAGCAGGATTTGTTTCAGGAGATTATTTGCCAGCTCTGGAAATCGTATGATTCTTTTAGAAACGAAAGTCAGTTTTCGACCTGGATGTATCGGGTTGCGGTAAATACGGCGATTGTTTTCTTGAAAAAGGAAAAGCGAAAGGTTGATAAATACGAAATCGCTTCAGAAAATATAAAAGATGATGAAGGCGATTCGCATATAAAAGAAAGTCAGATCGATCATTTTTACAAAGCAGTTCAAAAACTCGAAAAGATAGACAAAGCAATTATTTTCTATCAGTTAGAAGGTTTCTCTCATAAAGAAATAGGAGATAACTTAGGAATATCAGAAGGAAATGCAAGGGTAAAATTAAACAGGGCAAAAGAGAAATTAAAAGAAATAATTAAAAATCAAGGATATGGATTTTAACGATATACAAAACGCATGGAACAACGAAAAAACGGAGAATGTTGTTGTTCCAGATCATTTAAAAAAAATACAATCAGCAAATATGCCACTGGATAAAATCAGGACAAATTTACGCAGGGAACTTTTAGGGCAGGTTTTTGTTTTGTTTCTTATAGGACTTTTGCCATTGTATAATGAGTTTCCGTCAAGATTCGTAGGCCCATATTATTTTATATATGGAATAATAATGGCGATTAGTATTTACTATTTAGCACAACTCTTTTTGTTTTACAAGAGACTGGATAAAGCAGCATTGACTACCAAAGACAGTTTATATGAAACCTATTATGATATCAGGCTTAATATGCAGCTTTATAAAACGTTTACCTTTGTACTGTCTCCTTTTATGATAATTTATTTAGCGGGATATTTATTTTTTAAAAATCCTGAGGCAATAAAAATTTTAAACGGAAATTTTGAGAGTTCAAAAATAGTGGCAAATGTATTAGTTCTGGTCATAACAATATTACTGATTGGTATCTTGACAGAATGGTGGGTGAGTTTTTATTATGGAAGATATGCAAAAGAGATCAAGAAGATAATTGACCAACTAAAAGAATAACAGAAACAATAAACCCATCGTAATGATGGGTTTTGTTTTTATTGGTATTTTTGTGGGATGGCTCACGGATAAAACGGATAGAGCAGATTTGCACAGATTATCGTATTAAGGCGATAATATTTAATTTAAAAAAATCCGCATTAATCTGTTTAATCAGCGTTATCTGCGGTCTATCAAATATGAAAATATTCGTAACAGGAATTTCAACTGATGTTGGAAAAACAATTGCTTCTTCTATTATTGTAGAATCTTTAGAAGCAGATTATTGGAAACCTATTCAGGCTGGAGATTTAGACAATTCTGACAGTCACAAAATACAATCGAAAATCTCAAATGAGAAATCGCAGATTTTCGAAAACAGTTACAAATTAAATACTCCTGCAAGTCCGCATTTAGCAGCAGAAATTGACGGAATCAAAATTGATATAAAACAAATTGTTGAGCCGGAAACTAATAATCATTTAGTGATTGAAGGTGCCGGAGGAATTTTTGTTCCGTTAAATGAAACCGATACAATTATAGATTTAATTCAGCCTGATTATAAAATAATTGTAGTTTCAAGACATTATTTAGGAAGCATCAATCATACTTTATTAACGATTGAAGCAATCAGGAATCATGGTTTTGAAGTTGCTGGTATTATCTTTAGCGGAAGCGAGAATAAATCGACCGAAAGTTTAATCTTAAATAAAACCGGAATTAAATGTATTGGAAGAATTGACGAAGAACCTTATTTCGATCAAAATGTAATTCGCGAATACGCTGAGTTATTTAGGGAAAATTTACTTGATTTATAGGATAAACAACCTTGAATAAAGAAAACAGACTTTCCTATCTTTGACAAGATTATCGAGTTTAGTCTTTTTTCTATACTCTAATATTTATATTCTAAAAATATGACATTATCAGAAAAAGACAGCCAATATCTTTGGCATCCTTATACGCAGCATAAAACAGCACAAACTCCAATTGCAATTTCAAGAGGTGAAGGCGCTTTGTTATGGGATGAAAACGGAAAGGAATATATTGATGCGATTGCTTCATGGTGGGTGAATCCGTTTGGGCATAGTAATAAATTTATTGCTGATGCTATTTACAAACAATTAACCACTTTAGAGCATGTATTGTTTGGAGGTTTTACACATGAACCCGCCATAAATGTAGCGGAAAAACTGATGGAGATCTTACCTGAAAATCAGCAAAAAATCTTCTTTTCTGATAATGGTTCAACTGCTGTTGAAGTGGCAATAAAGGTAGCGTTGCAGTATTTTTTTAATAAAAATGAAAAACGGACCACGATAATTGCTTTCGAAAACGCTTTTCACGGAGATACTTTTGCCGCAATGGCAGCAAGCGGAATCTCCTTTTATACGCAAGCTTTTCAGGGAATGTTTATAGATGTTGTCCGAATTCCGGTTCCGGTAAAAGGAAAGGAGCAGGAAAGTTTTGATGCATTGCAAAACGTAATTCAGAATCATAATTGTGCGGGTTTTATTTTTGAACCTTTGGTACAAGGAGCTGCAGGAATGGTAATGTATGAACCGGAAGCATTGGCAAAACTAATCCAGATTTGTGCAGCGAATAAAGTTCTGACTATTGCAGATGAAGTAATGACGGGTTTTGGTAAAACAGGAAAAACCTTCGCAATGGATTATGTTTCAGAAAATCCGGATATGATTTGTTTATCAAAAGCTTTAACCGGAGGAACAATCCCAATGGCAATTACAACTTTTACACAAGAGGTTTTTGATGCTTTTTATGATGATGATATCAACAAAGCTTTGTTTCACGGGCATACTTTTACGGCAAACCCTACAGGTTGTGCAGCAGCATTGGCAAGTATGGATTTGTTACAGACAGAAGAAATGCAAGTCAATATAAAAAGAATCAATGCGAGTCATTTAAACTTTCAAAAGAAGATTGAAAAGCATTCAAAAGTAATTACTGCCAGAACGTTGGGTGTTATTTTTGCGGTCGAGATCAAATCAGATTCTGAGGAAAGTTATTACGGATCGATGCGAACGAAGCTTTATAATTTCTTTATTGATAAAGGAGTTGTTTTGCGTCCGGTTGGAAATATCGTGTACATCTTGCCTCCATACATTATGACAGACGAACAACTTAGTAAAGTATATCAAACAATCGAAGAAGCTATAGAAATGGTATAAGTTTTTGTAAACCATATAAGCTATATAAGTTCATTTAATAAACGTACGCTTATGTTAACTTATATAGCTTATATGGTTTAATTCATATTCTAGTTTTTTACGAACTTTGCGATTAAAAATCCACAACATTGAATAATAAAATATCTATAACAGCTTTTTCATCTATTTCGCCTTTAGGAAATACTTCTCAAGGAGTTTGGGAAAAGTATCTTGATAATAAGCATTGTTTTTCGAAGCAGTTTTTAGATCAGCAAGAAACTTCGGTGGCTTCTCTTGATCCTGAATCGAAACAAATAATAGCAGAATTAAGAGCATCAGATGATAAATATAAATTTCTAGATGACTCGGTTTTGTTTGCTATAGCGGCTTCGCGAAAAGCGGTTGAACAGGCAGGATGGGGTTCAGATGATATCTTCGGAATCAATATTGGCTCTTCTCGCGGTGCAACAGATTTATTCGAAAAGCATTATGCAGCATATATTGATACCGGAAAAGCACAGACTTTAGCTTCTCCAACAACAACTTTGGGTAATATTTCTTCCTGGATTGCGCATGATTTACAAAGTGCAGGACCAGAAATTTCACATTCTATAACCTGCTCAACAGCACTTCATGCGGTGCTAAATGGTATTGCATGGCTAAAATCAGGAATGGCTGATAAATTTTTGGTTGGAGGAAGTGAAGCTCCGTTGACTGATTTTACTATTGCTCAAATGCGTGCCCTAAAAATATATTCGAGAATTAATCAGGCGGAAGAGCCGTGGCCAAATCTGGCTTTTGATTTTGAGAAAACTCAGAACACCATGATTTTAGGAGAAGGTGCTGCAGTTTGTTGTTTAGAAGCGGGTGAGAAAGAAAATGCAATTGCATATATTACGGGAATGGGTTATGCGACAGAGATTTTAGAACATAATATCTCGATTTCTGCGGAAGCAACCTGCTTTCAGAAATCTATGAAAATGGCTTTGAACAATATTCCTTTAGAAAGTGTTGATGCAATTGTAATGCATGCTCCGGGAACTATAAAAGGGGACATAACTGAATTGCGGGCGATCGAAAAAGTCTTTGAAGGAAAGGTTCCTTTATTAACAACTAATAAGTGGAAGGTTGGACACACGTTTGGAGCATCCGGAATATTGAGTTTAGAATTGGCACTTTTAATGCTTCAGCATAATACTTTTATCAAAGTGCCTTTTGGAACGAAACAAAATCAGACAAAGACCATAAAAAGAGTTTTAATAAACGCAGTTGGTTTTGGCGGGAACGCGGTTAGTATTTTGATTGATAAAGCATAACTAAAAACAGATGTAAACAAAAAACCATTCGCCGCGGCGAATGGTTTTTTGTTTTTAAAGAATTATTTTCTTCGTAATTATTTTGTTGTCTTCTGTCCTGACTTTCACAATGATTACTTGTTTTTGAATCGATAGTTGATTCGTACTGTAAGTTGTATTGTGAATGTTTTCTTTGCTGAAAATGTTTCTTCCTAAAATATCATAAACATAAACAGATTCAATATTAACAAGATCAGACTCAATCATTATTTGATTATTTGATTGATATATAATAATCTCTTTTTTACTGATTTCCGGTGTATCAGGAACTTCTAAAGTTGGGTTTTCCGGAGTTGGATTTTCTCCCGGAGCTATTGTTCCCGGCGCTTCAGGTTCAGTTACCACAGGCGTATCTGTCGCAGGATCTTTAGGATCAGTTACCACAGGCGTATTTGTCGCAGGATCTTTAGGCTCAGTTACTACAGGTGTATCTGTCGCAGGATCTTTAGGCTCAGTTACCACAGGCGTATCAGTCGAAGGATCTTTAGGTTCCGTTACTACAGGTGTATCAGTCGCAGGATCTTTAGGATCGGTTACTACAGGTGTATCTGTCGCAGGATCTTTAGGATCAGTTACAACAGGTGTATCAGTCGAAGGATCTTTAGGATCTGTTACCACTGGTGTATCAGTTGTAGGGTCTTTAGGGTCAGTTACCACTGGTGGCGTTACCGTTTCTATTGTTTTTTGATAGAATGAAAGTACAAAACGATCATTAAAAGTTCCCGGTTCGGTTTTAAAAGTATATCTCTCGCCAGATAAATTTGTTACTACATTATTTGATTTATCTAATAAGTAAACATTTTTGTCTTTAAAGAAACCATCAACGCTTTCAATACCAATTGTATATTCTGTTGCTGCACTTGCAATATATCCTAACGGAATTATTTCTTTTTGCTCTTCAAAAGGTAAAGCACGACCTTGAATAACTAAATTGTTTTCTCCTAAAATTGAATATAAAGCAGTTCCAGATGCATAAGTATCTCCATCATAAGCATCATCTAACTCATTTGTTGCTCCTGTTACATACCCTAAAAGCATTTCGTTATAAGCACCATCATTGTTTTTAAGATTTAACCAAACTCTATTTTTTTCTACAGTAGTTTTAGCTGTTCTTGAAAACTGATTGTTACTTGCAGTTGTCTTAACTCTCAAAGCATTATTAAAAATTACATTTCCTGTAGTTTTAGCTTCTACGAAAAAACCTTGTCCGGATGCAATGTTTCCGGTAAGTTTGTTTCCGCCACAAGTCGTACAGTTCGTAGTATCTCCGGCACCGGTTGAACCCGTTGCATTATAAGAGATATAACTAGAATCGCTGTAAACAAATTGACCATTTGCATTAGGTACCGGAGTAATCGAATGCGTCCATAAGTAAAAAGTTCCTTTTATAACAGAACTATTGTCTGCATAAAACTGATCTGCATTCAAAGCAGATGGGTAAGGATTACCTAATAAGTTTGTTGTCGTTGTATTACCAGCCATGTTTGTAACCGGAGTTGAGATAATACCATTGTTTGGTACTCCAACAAATTTACCTGTATAAATTTGTGGATTTCCAACAGCAGCATAAGATTGAGGTCCTCTGATGATGTATCCTTTTCCTGGCTGCATTACATAATTTCCTCCGTTTAAATATTTCCAGTTATTAATCGATGCATCAAATTCTAAATATTTGTCGAATAACGTGTTTGGAGATAAGTTGTATAAAGTTTGATTGATTACCGGAGTAGACCAATAAGTATAATCAAAACGATTAATAGGAGTTGTATTTCTATAAAGTTCAAATGAAGTAGCGCTACCAGTATAAGTAGAACTGTTGTTTGTTTGTACAAGAGAACCACTGTTTTGGACTACTATTTTACCAGTAGAGTTTACTGTAACATTTTCAAGTACCGTAAGCACTTTATCTGTTGCAATTGTTAATGTTTTACCTGCAGCTACTGTACAAGAACAAACTTCTAAATCATTTGTTAGCGTATAATCATTGTTTATGATGATAGAAGAGTTTGTTGGCGGAGCAGTAGAACCGTCATAACTAAATGGTACATCGATAAAATTGATCGCAATATTTGCATCTCCGGCATCTTCTCTAAGTCTAACATCAACTTTAGAGTTTTTGTTTAAGGAGTATTGTTGTCCGTTATTTATTAATACAGATGCATTTGTGTAACCTGATTGAGTAAATACTTTTACACCATCGATATAAATTTCTCCAACATCATCACAATTTACTAATTGTATCTGGTAACGACCACAAGGAAATCCCTGACGTTTGTAAGCAATTGCAAATTGATCAATATTCATAGGAGCACCTTGCCAACCAGAAGCGTATGATGGTGACTTCGTTCTGTCCCAAGATGTTTGTGTATTTATGTTTAAAGTATTATCTACATAAGTTCCTGCATAGCTGGAAGCCGGTAATGATATATCTGCCAATGTATAACCATAAACATTCCATTTAAAATCTCCGTAAACAGTTGGATTACCTTTTACAGCACCATAAGAAAATGAAACTCTTGAAGAACCGCCATTTTCATAATATTCTAATACAAAGTCATGTGTACCAGCAGTAAAAGTATATTGAGCTGAATAGTTAACGTAGCTATGATCACTCCATGAATTTGCAGGAGTTACCGGAACTAAAACACCGTCAATATATAATCGAACACCATCATCAGCACCTAAAGTAATATTATAGGTTTCTGCTGTTGTTGTCGCTTTCATTAAATAACGTACAAAAAACTTGTCGTTTGGTGCAGTACCACAAAATACATTTGGCTCAACACTTGTATCACCTGTAATTGTTCCTTCGCCTATATTACGATCAAATATTGCTTTTTCGGCTACAGATCCTGCATAAGTTGTAGCAGCCGGAGTGTTTCCTGTGTAAGTGTAAACATAACCTTTCCAGTAATTGTTCCCCGCTATAGAAGATGGTGCACAAACTGCTGCAGTTCCTAAAACCCCAACTGTTGCTGATGAATAATTTGAAGCAGCATTTCTTAATGTATAAGTAAATGAAGTTGTTCCCGTAAAAGTACTGGAAGGAGTAAAAGTAACACTTGAAGTACCATTTACAGTTACCGTTCCGTTTGTAGGTTGTGTTACTGTTATTTGTTGTATCGCTGAGTTACCAACAACATCATTTGATAAAATTGGAACAACAACAGGCTGATTTACCGGTGTACTAATATCATCATTATTAGCAATCAAAGTATTAACATCTTTTATAGATCCATTGATAGCAGTTTTCGTTCTAAAATGAAAAGCATCATAAGTATTATAAACATAAACACGAATGTAAACACTTTCACCAGGCTGTAGCGTATTAAGATCAGATGCAAAAGCAGGTGTAATTGTTGTCCAGTTTGTAGAAGTTGTTGTTGCTGCAAGTAAAGACCTAACTGTACCGCTGAAAGTACTGCTTTTTGAATAGTCAATTCTAAGTTTTTGCGTAGTACCTCCCTGAGCTCTGTATGTAAATGAAAAAGTGCTTAAGTCTACTTTATGAGTTGCATCTGCAGTCATTCTAAACTCTACATATTTTGCATCATTAGAGTTACCGCCATTATCTTGCGTATTAGGCCAGTTTGAAGTAGTATAAAACGGATTGTTTACATCTTCACCATTATTGTAACCTATAGCCGAGATGCCAACACTTGCCACATTCGCAGCCGTAACATATGGAGAATTAACTGTAGGTTTATTTAAATCTGTGCTTGTTTTTGCATCCCAGATTACTAAACTTTCAGGAGTTATATCTGAGACGTTTATTTCTACTGTTCCTTCAGATGATGGATTTGTACCATCGCTGATTGTATATTTGAAAGTAGCTTTTCCTGTAAAGTTTTTAGCAGGATTAAAAGTTATCGTTCTGTCAGGATTTAAAATTGCACTTCCCTGAGCTGCACTTGGAGGAGTAGAAATTGTAATTGAAGTTACATTTTCTTTTTTCACATCATTACTTAACGGAGAAATATTTATTCCAAGTTCTTTTTTAGTACTTACATAATCATTAATCGCTAAAATTTTAGTAGAATCAAATGTAGAAATAGTTCCTCTAATTACAGGAGGAGTATTTGTACCGCTTGCTCCGGTTCTAAAATGGAAATTATTATATGAATTGTAAACGTAAACACGAACATAAACAATCTCGCCAGGTAAGACCGGATTTATTTCTGGAGAAAACGCAGGATTTATGGTCGTCCAGTTTGTAGAACTGATTGTTTCAGGAACCAAAACTTTTACATTACTTGAAAAAGTATTGTCTTTTGAATAGCGTATTTGAAATTTCTCAGTAGTACCACCTTGACTTCTATAAGTAAAATTAAAAGTACTTAAATCAATTTTACGATTTGAAGTAGGTGTTATTTTAAATTCAATGTATTTCGCAGGATCATAACTGCCTTCCATCTGTTGCGCATTTGGCCAGTTTCCAATATTGAAAAATGGATTCGCAGCATCTGAAGTGTCGTAAGTTGGTGTACTAACCCCCGAAGTTGTAAAATTTGCCGTGCTTGCTGTAGGATATAAATTGATATTATCGTAAGCTGGAGTATTTTTATTGCTTAATGCTGCATTCCATTTTACCAAGTCAACCTGGCTGAATCCTAAAAACGGTAAAAATAAAAATAAAAGTAAAGTTTTTTTCATGTTAAATGTTTTCTATCAACTTGTTATGCTGGCATAATAAAAATAAGCCCGCGCAAATATAGATACATCTACGGGTTGTAATTCAATAGGGTTTTTGGAAAGGCTATTTAATCGATGAAATGTTAAAAAAGTCGATGAAATACATCTTAAAAATAGAAGATTTATGGAATTTCTTATAAAATCCCAATTTTTAATATAGGAAAAATCGTAAAATATCGCTTAAAACAGGATGCTTTTTAAGTATATAGTTGTAAAAAACGTCTATTAAGTGAATAATTCGCAGAAAAGTTATAAAATACAACTAATTGGATTATAGGAAAAATCATGCTGCTTAGGCATTTAAAGCTAATAAAATTTATTCGTCTAAATCCTTTTCTAAAAAAGTAACTTTATCATACACTAAAAAACTTTCATAACCTCTTCGCAACATATAATCACAAAATTTCTTTCTCTTTTTCAAAGTGTTTTTTTCAGAGATACTATTCCAGCATTTTTCAGAAAGTTGGTCAAAAGTGGTTTCATACTCTTCCGGAGTGATTTCTTTTAAAGCAAGATTAATATTGAAGGTAGAAATCTGTCTCATTTTAAGCTCATTTGTAATCCTGATTCTGCCCCAATGTTTAATGCGGTGTTTTCCTCTCGCATAACTGCAGGCAAAACGAGTCTCGTTCAGAAAATTATTTTCAATTAATTGAACCACAATAGAATCAATTTCATCAGGAGCCATTTTTAAGCTGTATAACTTACTTACAACCTCTGAATGACATCTTTCCTGATAGGCGCAAAAGTGCTCTAATTTTAACAAAACCTCTTTGTTTATCATGACTTTAGCTATTTATTTTTGAAATTATAAAATTTTGTCTTTTATCTATAAAAAGTAAGAATTTACAACTATAACGATATTTTTTTGGGAAAACTATGTTAAATAATTTGAGAATACATAATTTTTGTAAGTAAATTTCACTTTTTATTTCATAAGTATCTTTATTTCAGTAACTTAGACTTAATGCTTTCTTTAAGAAAATTAAGATTTTCAATTCAATCTTAAGACCGCAAAAAAAATCTTTTTTTTCAGGATTTCCTACTGGCAGCATACAAAATATGCATTAATCTTAAATTCCTACTATTATGAGACGAAAATTACTATTACTCGCCTTTTTTTCTATTTTTTATTCCTGGTCTCAGACCACTAACACATTTACAAATAATGGTTCATTTGTCGTTGCGGCAGGGCTTACCTCTTTAACAGCAGAATGTTGGGGAGCCGGAGGATCCGGAGGAGGAAATGATACAAGCACTTCAGCAGGTGGTGGCGGTGGCGGTGGTTACAGTAAAGCTACAATAACTATAACACCAAATACAACAATAAATTATTTGGTTGGTGCCGGAGCAACAGGTACTACTGCAAGTGGTATTGCCGGAGGAGCATCAACTTTTTCAACAGTTTCGGCTAATGGCGGTGGCGCAGGTACAAGTGGTACTGGCGGTGCTGCGGGTATTGGTGGCGCAGCAGGTACAGGTACAACTTTTTCCGGAGGGAAAGGATCTAACGGAAGTCTTGTCCTCGGATTATTATTTTCTGGTGGCGCAGGAGGTGGTGCAGGAACCGCCTCAAATGGTAACGATGCAGCCGGTGTGGCTGGTGGAGTTGCTGTTACAGGAGCAGGAGCCGGAGGTAATGGTGCAACTTTAGCAGGAGCCGGAGGTAATGGCGCTACACCAGGCGGTGGTGGTGGCGGAGGTCTGGTTTTGCTGGGAATTGGTAATAACAAAGGCGGAAATGGCGGAAACGGCCAGATAAAAATAACATACACATGCCCAACTTATAGCATTACTGGTGCAACTGCGGCAAATGCTTGTGCTACAGATGGAAATTCTATAATCACAGTAACTGGAAATGCAGCAAATTTACCTGTTGGTACTTATACAGTAACTTATAATCGCAGTATTCCTGCAATTACCGGATTAACAGCAACAATGACTGTTAGTACAGCAGGAACTGGAACATTTACAGCTGTTGGTTTAACCACTGTAGGATCTAGCAATATCACTATTACAACAATAGCTTCAGGAACTTGTTCTTCTACTATTTCAGCAACAAATGTTGCGACCGTTACAATCTCAGGAGCAAGTGCTGGAGGTACAGTTGCTGGAGGTACAACAATCTGTAGTGGTCTTACTAGTGCTTCATTGTCATTGAGCGGACAAACTGGAACCGTTACAAAATGGCAATTTTCAGTAACTCCTTTTGCTGTTTGGACAGATATTGCAAGTACAGCAGGACTTACATCTTATACTTCTGGAGTTCTGACACAAACAACTCAGTTTAGAGCTGTAGTACAAAACGGACCTTGTAGTGTGGCAAATTCTACCTTTACAACTGTTACTGTAAATCCTTTACCGGCAGCGCCAATTATAGGGACAATTACATTACCTACTTGTGCTGTTCCTACAGGAACTGTGGCTTTAAGCGGATTACCATCTGGCGGAGTTTTGACCATGAATCCTGGTGCTATTGTAAAACCTTACAGCGGTACAACAGCAAGTGTTACCGGACTTTCTGCTAATACTTATACTTTTATTGTTAGTAACGGAAGTTGTACTTCTGTGAGTTCAGCCAATGCTGTAGTACCCGGAATCGTTACAAATACTTACACAACTTCTTGGTCGAACGGAACACCAACTGCTGATCAAAATATTATTTTTGCAGGAAATTTTACATCAGCCGGAGCAGGAACAGGAGATATAACTGCTTGCAGCTGTACTATAAATTCAGGAGTAAATGTTTCTATTCAGTCCTTTGATACTTTAACCCTGACTAATGCCTTGACAAATAACGGAGGAACTATAACTTTTCAAAATAGTTCCAGTTTACTGCAAACTACAAATGCTGTTAACGTAGGTAATATTGTTTATAAACGTACGGCTTCAAACGTTCGTCTCGCTGATTTTGTTTATTGGTCTACACCAGTTAATCCGCAAAAATTAGTAGATGTTTCACCTTTAACCTTGTTTGATAAATATTTTGGATTTGACGGAACAAATTGGGTAGGAACAAATGCAAATTTAAGTATGGTAATTGGTAAAGGGTATATCATTCGCGGCCCGCAAACCTACTCAACTACAGTAGGAGCAGATTATACAGCATCGTTTATTGGTGTGCCAAACAACGGAAATGTATCTGCTGAAACCGTACAAACAGGTAATCTTTATTTAGTAGGAAACCCATATCCTTCAGCCTTGAAAGCAGAAACCTTTCTGGGAGCAAATACATTTTTAGACGGAACTCTGTATTTTTGGACACATAATACTGCAGTTGTTTTTGGTCCCGGATATCAATACAATTCAGGTGATTATGCAAGTTATAATTTGAGTGGTGGAGTAGGAACTGCTCCTGCACCTAGCGGAAGTATTCCCGGAAACAATAACAATACACCTTCAGGAAGAATTGCTGCCGGTCAATCATTTTTTGCAACAGCAAATGGTCCGGGAACTATTGCATTTACAAATGCAATGCGAATAGGAGGGAATAATAATAATCAGTTTTTTAAACAAGATAATTCTGCAAAAGCAACAGATGCCGAAGCGCATCGTATTTGGCTGAATATGACAAATGAAGAAGGAGCTTTCAAACAACTGTTAGTAGCATATATCGATGGTGCTACAAATGATTTTGAAAACAGATACGACGGTAAAAGTTTTGACGGGAATCCATATTTAGATTTTTATAGCGTAAACAACGAAAACAATTATGTAATTCAAGGGCGCTCATTGCCTTTTACAGATACAGATTTAGTACAACTTGGATACAGAAGTACTATTGCAGGTGATTTTACCATTGCAATAGATCATGCCGAAGGAGGTTTAAATAACAGAGCTATTTATCTTGAAGATAAAGTAGCTAATGTTGTTCATGATCTTCAAGCCAGCAATTATACTTTTTTTACAGGAACTGGAACTTTTGCAGACAGATTTGTTTTACGCTATAACAATTCGACATTAGGAGTTATAGATAATGAATTGATTAATCAGGATTTGACAGTCTCAGTAAGTAATAAAATAATTACAATAAATGCTGCCGAAAATGAAAATTTAAGCACCGTTTTTATCTATGATTTGTCCGGAAAATTGATTTATAAAGAAACCAATATTTCAGATAACATTTTAAGAATTAACAATTTAAAAGCTAGTAATCAGGTCTTATTTATAAAAGTAATTTCAGACACTAACGAAGTCAAAACAAAAAAGATAATTTATTAAATAATTCACTTTTGAGTTAAAAAAATCCATTTATAGATCTATAAATGGATTTTTTTATGTAAAAGATTAAAAAAACAGGGTTTGAAAAGTAAGTTTTTATATCTGAAATAATTTTAAATTTATCAAAAAGATGCATTTCATCGGATATTTGTGTTGTTTGTCGGAAAAGAATCTTTTTCAAAAAAAAGACTTGTGAAACACTCTTTTTTATACTTTATTTGAAGTGAAATTTCTTAAAAGAAGAATTTACTTTCTTTCAAGTGTTGAAATTTAAATAGTTATCTTTTTGATGTAATTGAGGTATGTTTTGCCGGTTTTATTTGAAAATTATTTTGTAAATAAATACTTTCAGATAAGCAGAAAATGTTTTAGAAATTAAACATGCAAGACAATGGTGATGGAAAATAGTAAAGTATTAAATAACAGCACTTTGGTTTTTTAAGAAAAATACATATTCCAAAAACAAAATAAACACCAATACCTGTATGATTCAAAAACTACTTTTGTTCGTTCGTTCGATCTTTTTACTGAAATTTAATTCTTTTTCTTCTTCGGAAAGATCTTTTGCTCCAAATGTAAAATTGCTTTGTTTGGGAATGTTTTTTGTTCTTTCAAACAATTATGCACAATGTGCCTATCCAGGTGGAGCTACTGTTGTTGGTTCAGCTTATACTTTCTGTATTGACGGTACCAATACTTTTAATACTCCAACTATTAATGCTGGCAGATATGTCTTAGTAAATGTAATTCAGGGATATCGATATACATTTAGTGTTGGAGATGCCTGGACAGCTGGTGGAAATGCAAATCGTGAAACTTTAACAATATTTGACGCTTCAAATAATTCGGCTTTAGCTGGTGGTTATAATATTGGAACGACTGGTACTAGTATTTCTAATTGGCCGTCTCCAATTTCGGGACAAATAAAAGTTTTGCTTTCTAAAGATTGCGGAACAGCTGGTTCGGGAGGTGCATTAACATTAACGTTGAATTCTTCTACTAATACTCTCGATGACCAAACGATTGCAGGAAACAATGTATGGAGAGGGCATATATACAATTTTACAAGTGGCGTACCTCCGGGAGGAAGTTCTCCGGCAAATCCGGCAAATACAAACCCATTTGCAAGTGCGCAATACGTTGGATATAATGATTTTGGTTCAGAAACAATACCCACATCACTTAATTTTGGTGGTAATACGGCTTGTTTTCCTGTTTATTCAAATGGTACACAACTCGCAAATATTTATACAGAACAATTTGCAGTAAGATCCCGCATGAAATCTACAAGAGCAGCAGGTTGTTATTTAGTAACCATAAAAGGAGATGATGGTGTGCGTTTGTATGTTGATAATGTACTTGTCTTTGATGAGTGGATACAACAAAGTGCTGCAACGTACTCAAGTTTACTGGTTTATTTAAATGGAAATTCGGATCTTATATTAGATTATTACGAAAATGATGGGGCTAACGAACTTAGTTTTAGTATAACTCCTTTTTCTGCATCATCAAATACGGTTACTGTACCTGCTGCAACAACAGTTTGTAGCGCAACTTCTCCTGGTCTTTTAGATGGTTCTTCTTACCCTTATAACGGTTCTACTGCAAATAAAACAATAAAATTTCAATGGCAATCAGCTCCGGATGTTTCAGGAGTTCCTGGTACATGGTCAAATATTGCATCAGCAACAGCAGAAGATTATACTCCGGGAGCAATAACTACAACGACAACTCCTAACGTTACATGGTACAGACGTACTGTTTCTGCAGCGGCATCAAATGCCTCTTCTTGTACTTATAATAGTAATGAATTTGCTATAACTACTCGTGCTGCAACTGTAGGAGGAACAGTTACTGGAGGAGCAACAATATGCTCAGGAACACAGCCCGGAAATCTTACTTTGGCTGGAAATACAGGTTCTGTTACAAAATGGCAAAAAGCAAATAATGCTGGTTTTACCGTAGGTCTTACAGATATTGCAGTTACATCAAATACACTAACAGGTGCTACAATTGGAAACTTGACTGCTACGACGTATTTCAGAGCAGTAGTTCAAAATGCAGGTTGTCCAGCAAATTCCAGTTATGATACTGTCACAGTTACTCCGGTAAGTGTTGGAGGTACAGTTTCTGGAAGTAGTTCAGTTTGTGCAGGAACTAATAGTACGGTATTAACTTTAGCAGGAAATACAGGAAGTGTTGTTAGATGGGAATCCTCTACAGATAATTTTGCATCGGTAATTACGCCAATAACAAATGCAACTGCAACATTAACAGCAACAAATGTTTTAGTTACAACTTATTATCGTGTAGTAGTACAAAACGGAACTTGTCCTGTTCAAACTTCTTCGGTAGGGTCAGTAATGATTACAAATCCAGATGCAACAGGAGTTTCAATTTGTCAGGGAAGTTCAGGTTCTCTAACATCTTCGGCTAGTTGTGGAGCAGTTGCACAAACACCATCAACTGCTTCAGGATCAGGTGGTATATCTAATGCTACAAATTATGGAGGTGCAGGTAATACAAATATTACTGTAAATTTCCCGGCATTACCAGCTGGTGCAGTGGTAACAGGTACTAATATTATAATAAGCTTTAATTCGCTAGGTAATTCCTGGAAAAGTGAGTTACTGGTTAGAGCAACACCTCCTGCTGCATTTGGTGCAGCACAGTCTGATTTAAATCCAGCTCCTTCTTCTACGGCTAATAATACCCCAGGTAGTGTTTCTAATCTACCATTAGGAACATGGGGAACAGGAAATCCGGCAGGTAACTGGTTATTTGAATTCAAAGAAAGTTTTGATGATAATGGTACTAATCCGGATGCGAATATTACAAATATTACAATTACAGTTAATTATACTTTGCCAGGAACAATAGATTGGTATACTGTAGCTTCAGGAGGAACAAAAATAGGATCAGGATCTCCATTTAATCCGGTTGGAGTTGCAGGTTCAGGTCTTGCAAATACAAATACTGCTGGTACAACATCTTACTATGCAGCTTGCTCGGGCGATTCAGGTTGTAGAACAAAAGTTGATTTTGTTATTAATAGCACAACGGCTCCAACGGTATCAACGACTCAGCCAACATGTTCAGTAAATACAGGAACTATTACAGTTAGCTCACCAGCACCAGGTCCAGGAATTACTTATAGTATAAACGGATCAACTTATACAAATACGACAGGAGTATTTACAGGAGTAGCTGTAGGACCATATAACGTTACTACTAAAAATAGTTCAGGATGTACCTCTTCGGCGACACCAGTAAATATTAGTTCTGCTACTGTTAAAACATGGACAGGTTCAACCAGTACGAATTGGAATGTTGCAGGAAACTGGAGCCCAAGTGGTGTACCATCAGCTGCAGATTGCGTTGTTATACCAAATGTTACGAATAAACCAATTATTACCGGAACAGGAGTAAACGGTTTTGCTCAAGTACTTACCGTAAATAATAATTCGTCTTTGACTGTAAATAGTGCAAATACTTTAACAGTTACAGATGGTATAACGGTAGTAGGACCTCTAGGGGCATTAGTATTCGAAAACAATGCAAGTTTAATTCAGGTAAATGATAGTCCTGCTATTAACACAGGAAACATAAGTTATAAACGTATTAGCCCGCAAATTCGAGTGGGAGATTTTACATATTGGTCAACTCCGGTAAGTCCTCAAACCTTATTTGATGTTTCTCAGGAAACACTATTCGATAAATTTTTTGGATATGATGGAGACAACTGGGTAGGGACAAACTCAAGTACAGTAATGACTGTAGGTAAAGGATATATTATTCGTGGTCCTCAAAGTTTTTCAAGAACAGTAAGAGCAGATTATTTAGCGACTTTTATAGGTGTGCCAAATAACGGAAACCTTTTTGGAGAAACATTGGCTGCAGATAAAGCTTATTTAATAGGGAATCCTTACCCGTCAGCTTTAGATGCGAAGAAATTTTTAGATGCAAATCTTTTCTTAAACGGTACTCTTTATTTCTGGACTCAAAATACAGCAGTAGTTTTTGCTCCTGGATACCAATATAATTCAAATGATTATGCGGCCTATAATATTACTGGAGGTACAGCAACCTATGCAGCACCTAGTGGAAGCACACCAGGAAATGATGCTCGTATTCCGTCAGGTAAAATAGCTGCAGGGCAATCATTTTTTGCAAGCACAGGAAGCAGCGGAGGAACAGTTGCTTTTAACAATTCAATGCGTTTTGGAGCTGTAGATAATACTCAGTTTTATAAACCAGGAAAAACATCTGACGATACCGAAGCAAATCGTGTGTGGTTAAATCTAACAAATGAGGGTGGAGCGTTCAAACAACTGCTTGTTGGTTATATAGACGGAGCTACAAATGAATTTGAAAACAGATATGATGGTGTAAGTTTTGATGCTAATGAATTTGTTGATTTCTACAGTTTCAACAACGGAAATAAATATGTAATTCAAGGACGTGCATTACCATTTACAGATTCTGATATTGTTCCTTTAGGATATCGTACAACAATCGAAGGAGATTTTACGATTTCGATAGATCAGACAGATGGAAGTCTGACAAGTCAAAATATTTATATCGAAGATAAAACAACGGGCAAAGTTCATGATCTGACAGCGTCTAATTATACTTTTACAACTGCAGTTGGTAATTTTACAGATCGTTTTGTTTTACGTTATACAAATAAAACATTAGGAGTTGGAGACGTAGAAAATCTGGATAGTAATGTTCTGGTTTCGGTTAAAGAAAAAGTGATTAAGGTAACTTCAACCAAAGAAGATATCAAACAAGTTACTATTTTTGATGTATCAGGAAAACTGCTTTATGACAAAAACAAGATCGCAACTACTGAAGTTCAATTGCAAAATTTACCAATAAGCAATCAGGTTTTACTAGTTAAGGTTATTTTGGAAAATGGTCATACCGTAACCAAAAAGATAATATTCAAATAAAAGTATTAAACCCTTTTTTATAGAAATCCATTCCGTTTTGCGGAATGGATTTTTTTATGAAATTATCTTAAAAACAACACTTAAAATATGTATTGCACTCGTGAATAAAAAAGCTTATAATTGCAGTTAATTCTTACAATTTATTAATTGTAATTCAATACCTGTAATTTGTTTAAAAAATTTATTCTCCCATTTATCCTGTTTGGTTTTTTTACTCAGATTAATATCTGCGCACAACAAGGCAAAGTAGATCGTACATTTAATACACTCGATAACGGATTAAACGGAGATGGTTTCGATAAAACAATACGAACTTTATCATTGCAATCAGATGACAAACTCATTGTTGGCGGTGATTATTTAAATCTTAACGGAATTCCAACTTCTTATCTAAGCCGATTAAAACCTGATGGAACCATTGACAATAGCTTTGATACAGGAACCGGTTTAAATGGTAAAGTTTACGATTCGTATATCCGGAATGAAGGAAAAATAATTGTAGCGGGAAGTTTTACTACTTATAACGGAAATAGCGCAGGAAGACTTATCCGTTTAAACGAAAATGGTTCACAGGATACAACATTTAATACTTCGACAGGAGCAACAAACGGAATCATTTATAAAGTTTGCCTTCAACCTGACGGAAAAATTATAATCGTAGGAAGTTTTACAAAATATAATAATGTTACCGTAAACAGAATTGCAAGACTTCTCTCAAACGGCGAATTAGATACCTCATTTATTACAGGTTCTGGTGCTGCTTTAAACATAACAAACGCTGAAATTTTACCTAATGCAAAAATTTTAATTTCGGGTAATTTTATATCATTTAATGGTATTGCAGTAAATAGAATTGCACGACTTTTTCCAGACGGGAATGTAGATACAAGCTTTAATATTGGATCGGGATTTAACGATGATGTTAATGCCATGGCTTCGCAGCAAGATGGTAAAATTATATTGGGAGGGAAATTCACTGATTATAACGGAACCACATCAAATAGAATTATTCGGCTTAATGAAAACGGCACAATAGATAATAATTTTTTGGCAGGATCAGGTTTATCTGCAGATGTTGTTCAGGTTATTAAAACAGATCGTGATGGTAATATTATGGTGGGCGGATCTTTTAAAGGTTTTTATAATGGAACTGAGGTAAACCGGATATTTTTCCTGAATCCGGACGGAAGTATAAAACCAAACTTTGATATTGGTTCCGGGCCTGGTTCGGCATCAGTTTTGGCGCTGGCAAATGGCAAAGAAGGTTCGTGGTATTTAGCAGGTTCATTTTCGGTTTTTGATGGTCAGAATCAGGGAAGACTTGCAAAAGTAAATGCAGATGGAGAGCATGATACAGCATATTTATCAGCCGGAATTGGTTTTGATAATGCAGTGCAAAAAGTACTGTCATTAGAAGATAAAAAAACGATGGTGTTTGGTAATTTTACTAAATTCAACGGTAGTCCAGCATCCCGAATAATTAGGCTTTTAGAAAACGGTTTGTCTGATGATACTTTTACTTCAGGACAATCAGGAGCAAATAATCTTATAAAAACCGCAGTTTTACAATCAGATAAAAAGATAATTATAGGAGGAAACTTTACAAAATATAACGAAACAATTTCTAATCGTATAGTTCGAATTTTACCAAACGGAGCAATCGATAACACATTTAATATAGGTTACGGGTTTAAAAGTCAGGTCTATGCAATTGTAATGCAAGATGAAAAGGTAATTGTAGCCGGAAATTTTACCACTTATAATGATACGCCTTCCGGAAGAATCGTGAGATTACTAAATGATGGTTCGCGTGATCCTGATTTTAACACTGGACTTGGTGCTGATGCTATAATCGAAGCTGTTTTAATTCAGCCTGACGGAAAAATTCTCGTTGCAGGAAGATTTAATACTTTCAATGGTCAGCCATTTTCGCGTTTGGTTCGATTGAATTATAACGGAAGCATTGATTGGAGTTTTAATGTAGGGACTGGTTTTGATAAAATTGTATATGCAATAGCTTTACAATCTGATCATAAAATAATTGTTGGCGGATCTTTTTTAAGTTATAACGGATTATCTCAAAAACGAATTATAAGACTTAATACAAACGGTAGTTTAGATCCCGCTTTTGATTCTGGTATTGGTTTTAGCAATGGTGATGTTTTGAGTCTCTTAGTTCAGCCTGACGATCGAATTTTGGTTGGAGGAAGTTTTTCCGGAACATATAATACCAATCCCTCTTTGCGATTAATACGTTTATTTCAATCCGGGAATTATGATGCATCTTTTCTGGCAGATCTTAATGGTAAACTTAATTCCATGAGTTTTACATCAGATCAGAAACTTATGATTGGCGGAGATTTTAATTCGATATCAGGAATTTCGAAACATAGAATTGCACGCCTGAAACTTTGCCTGGAAGCTACAATGTGGAATAGTGTTTCCTGGTCAAATGGTTTCCCGTCAGGCGGAAAAGAATTAATCTTTAAAGCAGATTATCCCAATTTAATGACCGCAGATGTTTGTAGTTGTACAATTGATGAAGGAAAGGCAGTAACGCTTTTAAGTGGTAATACCTTAAGTCTGGAATTTGATTATTCAGGATTAGGAACCTTAGTTTTAGAAGATTCAGCAAGTTTATATCAGTCAGATGATGATATATTAAACACAGGAATTGTTCATGCAAAAAGAAAATCATCTCCTATTTTAAGGTTCGATTATACTTATTGGTCATCTCCAGTTGAGAATCAGAAATTGGCTGATGTTTCTCCCAATACATTACCTGACAAATTTTTTTCTTTTGATTATGATTTAGGAAATTGGAAAGAGGAAAATCCGTCGCACATTATGATACCCGCAAAAGGATATATTATTCGTGGACCTCAGGACTTTTCGACAACAGTTTCATCAAAATTTGAAGCCACATTTAAAGGAATTCCAAACAACGGAAAAGTCATTTTGAATTTGGGAGGTATTGACATTTTCAACTTAATAGGAAATCCGTATCCATCATCTTTAGATGCTGATCTCTTCTTGTTAGAAAATAAATCAAACTTAAAAGGAGCGCTTTACTTCTGGACGCATAATACACCATATTTAAATAATCAATATTCCTCAGATGATTATGCCGTTTACAATTTGCTTGGAGGTGTTGGTACCAGAGGATCTTTATCAAAAGGCGTTAATGAAACAGAACCTAACGGAACGATTGCTTCCGGTCAGGCTTTTTTTATAGCAAGTAAAAATTCCGGCACTTTAGAGTTTAATAATAGTATGAGAATTCAGGGAAAAAATGCAACTTTTTTTAAACCCGGAAAAGAAAATAATACTTCTGCAAACGAAATTAAAAGGCATCGTATCTGGTTGAATTTTGAAAACAAGCAAGGAATCTTTAAGCAAATTTTATTGGGTTATATTCAGGGAGCAACAAATTTATATGATGAAGATTATGATGCGCAATCTTTTAACGGTAATAAATATGCAGATTTTTATAGTATAATCGAAAATGAAAATTTGGTTATTCAGGCACGTGCTTTGCCATTTATAGACACAGATCAGATTCTATTGGGATATAAAACAGCAATTGCCGGAGAATTTACTATTTCGATAGACAAAACAGATGGTGATATGAGCAATCAGCCTATTTATATCGAAGATAAAACTACCGGAATTGTTCATGATTTAACAAATAGCAATTACAGTTTTACAACCCAGATTGGGAATTTTACAGATCGATTTGTGCTAAGATATACAGATATAACGTTAGGAAATAAAGACTTTGAAAACCTTGAAAATGATATTTTAGTTGCTGTAAAAAACAAAACAATCAAAATAGTGTCATTAAAGCAAAATATCAGAGAAGTCGCTATTTTTGATATTACAGGAAAATTGCTTTACAATAAAAAGAAAGTTGAAAATACAGAACTTTCTATTCAAAACGTATCATCAGAAAGTCAGGTATTAGTAGTAAAGGTAATTTTAGAAAATGAATTTATGACAACCAGAAAAATTATATTTTAGAAATAATAAAACATAAAAAGCAGTTACGGTTTTACACCAGAGACTGCTTTTTTGATTAAGAGACCTTTCTTAAAAAAGTCTTTTCTAAATTTTCATGTGTATTCCTGATTGCTTTTTCGTTCTTATAATCAATCCATTTCTGACCTTTAAACTTTCGCATTAAAATATCAAAATGACGCATTATAAAAACATTATAAGCAGCTTTAGATAAATTGGCAATACTTTTAGGGAAAGCGCGCAAACTCATCGAGAAACCAGGCGTTAAATACTTCATATAATGCCAATAACCTTCCGGCATATATAACATTTCACCATGTTTGAGATTCGTAATATATCCTTCGGCATTTTTAAGGGCAGGGAATTTTTCATAATCCGGATTATCAAAATCAATGTCT
This sequence comes from Flavobacterium sp. Leaf82, assembly GCF_001422725.1. Classification (GTDB taxonomy): domain Bacteria; phylum Bacteroidota; class Bacteroidia; order Flavobacteriales; family Flavobacteriaceae; genus Flavobacterium. The sequence continues at coordinate 251,354 of NZ_LMMA01000012.1, forward strand.
TCCCTTGAAATTAAAGCATGCGGAACCTTATACATATATTTAGATTGGTCAGGAGCAAAAATCATACATTGTTTTTCTCCATGAAAATGAAAATGAAGTATGTTCGAGTAATCAATATCATAATGCATAAATACTCTGGCATTTTGACCACCAAAAAACAACATAGGCATTTGCTTGACTAATTTAAGTCCAATATCAGGCCATAAAAAGTCATTTCTAAGCACAGGCACTTGTTTCATTAGATTATAAAGAAAAATGCGGTAATTTGTAGGTTTAGATTCTAAAAGAGAGATATAGTCACTCATTTTCATTCTCTTGTGCGCTTCATTAAAACCTTCTTCATGATTCACAGGTCTGTCATCATATAATGGTACTGTGATATCACCTGCAATATCATTAATATATGATAATTTCCATTTATGGTAAGCAGGCCAGTCTTCGGTCAACTCTTCCACAACAACTGGAATTTGTTTTTTTACATATCGGGAAATAAAATCGGATTTTGAGATTTTTTTTACCCTTTCAATTTGCGTTAATTTCATATTTATAATAAAAAAAAATTGCTTATAACTCTGGTCATAAGCAATTTAAAAATATTTATTGATATTTATTAACTCTATTAATTAAATTTTTGATTTGATCGAAGCTTCAAGGTTTTTTTCTATCGTATGTCCCGGTCTTGACCATTTTGGTTTTTCTCCCAGCGAAGTAAATTGAGAATCTGCTGCTTCAACAGTTTGTGGCTGCGAAACTTTTACAAATGGTTTTTGCGGAATCAATCCTAATAAGTCAAACATTTTCATGTCTTCCTGTACATCAGGATTTGGTGTTGTAAGCAATTTATCTCCGGCGAAAATAGAATTTGCTCCGGCAAAAAAGCACATCGCTTGTCCTTCACGGCTCATATTTGTTCGTCCCGCAGATAAACGTACTTGTGTATCTGGCATTACAATTCTTGTAGTTGCCACCATACGGATCATTTCCCAAATCTCTACCGGTTTTTCTTCCTCCATTGGCGTTCCTTCAACAGCAACCAAGGCATTTATGGGTACAGATTCAGGTTGTGGATTTAAAGTCGAAAGCGCTACAAGCATTCCCGCTCTGTCCTCGATACTTTCTCCCATTCCAATAATTCCTCCACTACAAACCGTAACATTCGTTTTACGAACGTTTTCGATAGTTTGCAGACGATCTTCAAAACCGCGAGTCGAAATAACATCTTTATAATATTCTTCAGAAGTATCTAAGTTGTGATTGTAAGCATATAAACCAGCTTCTGCCAAACGTTGCGCCTGATTTTCGGTAATCATACCCAAAGTACAGCAAACCTCCATATCCAGTTTATTAATAGTACGAACCATTTCTAAAACCTGATCAAACTCTTCGCCATCTTTTACATTTCTCCAGGCAGCTCCCATACAAACACGAGATGATCCGCTTGATTTTGCACGCAAAGCCTGAGCTTTTACCTGACTTACACTCATTAAATCATTGCCTTCAACTCCGGTGTTATAACGCGCAGCTTGCGGGCAATAACCACAATCCTCCGGACAGCCTCCGGTTTTAATAGAAAGTAAAGTAGAAACCTGAACCACATTAGGATCGTGTTTTTGTCTGTGTATTGTTGCTGCTTCATACAGCAAATCCATCATAGGTTTATTATATATAGCGATTATCTCGTCTTTAGTCCAGTTGTGTTTTGTAATGCTCATGGAAAAATTGTTTTTTGATGCTTCAAAAGTAGTTAAATAGTTGTAATCACCAAATGCTGAATCCTGTAAATGAAATTTTGAGGCGATTTTCCTAAAAACAAAAAACTCTAAAAACATAGAATTTATTTCGTATGATTTTAGAGCTTAAGAGTTTATGATTTTGAATATTAATCGGCTATATATTTGTTGTTCCAATACAGCATCATCATCAAAGTAACAATTACAGAAGAGGCGAGTCCCTCAAAAAGTAAGCAAATACAATAAGTAGGTACAGACGGATTTCCTCCAAACATAAAGGTTTCTGATAATGTTTTTACGTAAGCATCTCCTCCTCTTGCATAGCTGTAAACCAGTAATCCAAAAACGCTCATAGCCACACCAACTACAGAGGTTGCCATTGCAGAAACTGCATTCGATACAAAATTGGTTTCTCCTTCATGAAGATTCATTTTCATGGTCCTGTTTACTCCGTAAAATATAAAAAACACATTCAGGGTACGCAGATAGAATAAATCAGCTAAGCCTAAAAGATTCATCAATAAAAAATAAATTCCTATTCCCAGGAATATCAAAAAACCGTTGGTTATTTCTTTAGGTAATTTCATAGTGGTTATTTTTAAAGAAGTTAATAGTAAATATTTGATAAACAGAGTTCTATATCAAATTTACTAAAAAAATAACTACGATGATTTAAAAATGTTAAAAAGTGTACAGAGTAATTTTAATTAAAGAGTAAAGAAGAAAGAGTAAAGAAGAAAGATTAAAGATTAAAGGGGAAAGAATAGAAATTGAAAAAATATTACCTCAGAAGTTTAGTCCCTACGGGACATTTGTTTAGGCGCGATATGGTTTGCTACCAACATTTAACTCCTAGCGGAGTAATTTTGACGAAGATCTGCTAGTAAAGATGTAAAATTATAACCTGATGCAAATTATCTTCTATTAATAAAAGTTCTTAAGTAAAATATTTCGTAGAGATTATATCTTGGTAGAAAAAAAATGACAAACGCGATATTTTGTCCCGTAGGGACTACACATTTTCATAAACGATAATTGAATTATGTTTCGCTAAAAAATAAATATTTTATAACTGGCTCACAAATGCCAAAGCATCTTCTTTGTCCTGATTTAATTGGGATTTAAGCAAATCTATTGATCCAAATTTTTGTTCCTCACGAAGATATTGCAATAATGAAACTTCAATTTTTTGACCATAAATATCAGCATCAAAATCAAATAAATTCACTTCGATAGTTTGGTTTTGCCCATTTACAGTAGGATTAAAACCAATATTCATCATTCCGTAAACTTCCTTTTGATCAATAAGGGCTTTCACGACATAAACACCAACTTTTGGAATTAATTTATATTCTTCGTCAATCTTGATATTTGCTGTAGGAAATCCAATTGTTCTTCCTAATTGTTTTCCTTTTACAACTTCGCCCGATAAAAAATATGCATAACCCAGATATTCATTGGCTAAAGCCATATTTCCTTCGTTTAAAGCTTTCCTGATTTTGGTCGAACTTACAGAAACATCCTGAATTTCCTGAGCCGAAATTTGTTCGACTTCAAAACCATATTCAGCTCCAAAAGCAATTAAATCATCAATATTGGCAGTTCTGTTTCTTCCAAAACGGTGATCGTGACCAATAATTATTTTTTGAATATGAAATTGATCGACTAATATTGAATGCACAAATTCTTCAGCGGTTAATCTGGAAAAACTTTCGTTAAACGGATGAATAACAAGGTTTTCAATTCCGGTTGCTTCAAGAAGTTTTGTTTTTTCAGAAATAGTATTCAAAAGTTTTATTTCTGATTTTTCCTGTAAAACCATTCTTGGATGCGGAAAAAAAGTAAGCACTAAACTTTCATATTTTCCGTTTTCTGTGTTTTGAGTAATTCGCTCCAGAATTTTTTTATGACCAATATGTACGCCGTCAAAGGTGCCAAGAGTTAAAATCGTTTTCTTGGTTGACTGAAAATCGTTTATAGAATGAAAGAGCTTCAAAACAAATAATTTAAGATGGTGCAAATTTATACTATCTATTTTAAATTTAATGCTAAGCACAATTGATTTTTTAAGAAGATTATGTTTCTTTTTGTAAAAATGAATCCACTCGTCGACAAAAAAGCATTAATTGTCGTATATATGTAAGAATTTAATTTAATTCACTTAATTTTGATTATTCAATCCCAATCGAGTATGAAAAAAAAGCTACTTTTTTTGTTTTTTATCCTTTGTTGCACAGCGATTCACGCTCAGAGTGATGACTTGTGGCAAAAAGTGAGTACAGTTTCTGCAGGTAAAACAATAAATTCGTCCGTTTCAGGAAGACTTTACTATAAGTTAAATACGAATTCCTTAAAGACCAAACTTTCAGGATTAACAGGTCAATCGTCAAAAAATAACACTTCAGAAATTACCATTCCAAATTCAAACGGTGTTTTAGAAAGATTTAAAGTCTGGGAATCCTCTAATTTTGAACCTGAATTACAGGCAAAGTATCCTAATATCAGGTCTTATGAAGGAATTGGACTAGATGATAAAACGGCTAAAATTAATTTTAGTCTGGCGCCAATTGGTTTGCAGACTATGGTACTTCGTGCAGATAAACCATCAGAATATATAGAACAAGATTCAGATAATCAATCGCAATATGTATTATCGGCTAAAAACGATGATGCCTCGAAAAGACTAAGTTGTAAAACGGCAGAATTAATTTCGAATAAAAATACGCCATCAACATCAAAAACAACCGCAAATAACAAGGTTTTCAAAACTATGCGATTAGCCTTGTCTTGTACAGGAGAATATACCGCTTTTTTTGGTGGTACAAAAGAAGGTGCTTTAGCCGGAATGAATGCTTCTATGACAAGAGTAAACGGAATTTTTAACAGAGATCTTGCCGTAAAATTAATTTTGATCGCCAATACAGAAGATATAATATACACAAATCCTGCAACAGATCCTTATTCTAACGCAAATACAGGAACATCAGATTATCAGGACAGATCAGATATTCAGGTTTGGAACGTAGAAACACAAAACAATATAACTAGTGTAATAGGCGAAGCTAATTATGATATTGGGCATTTGTTTGGAGCTTCGGGCGGCGGCGGAAATGCCGGTTGTATAGGATGTGTTTGCAACAGTCCAACGTCATCAAATATTACGGCAAAAGGAAGTGGCTATACATCACCATCAGATGGAAAACCACAAGGTGATACCTTTGATATTGATTTTGTAGCCCATGAAATGGGACATCAATTAGGGGCAACGCATACTTTTTCATATTCTATCGAAGGAACCGGAACAAGTGTAGAACCAGGAAGTGGTTCTACAATAATGGGTTATGCCGGAATTACAGATTATGATGTTCAGGCTAATTCTGATGATTATTTTGCTTATGCCAGTATTTTGCAAATTCAAAATAATCTGGTCTTCAAGACTTGTCCTGTAAATACAAGTATATCAAATAATCCGCCAACAATTGGTGCTGGTGCGGATTATACGATTCCAATAAGCACACCATTTGTTTTAACCGGTACAGGTTCAAATCCTGTAAATCCTGCCGTTACGTATACGTGGGAACAAAATGATAGTGCAACAACTACATCCGGTTCTAATAGTATTGCTAATGCAACAAAACCAGATGGACCTTTGTTTAGATCTATAAAACCGACTAATTCTCCTGTTCGATATATGCCTGCTTTAAGTACAGTAATTCAAAATACACTTACAACAACTTGGGAATCTGTTTCATCTATTGCCAGAACATTACATTTTACTTTAACAGCAAGAGATAATGGAGCAGCCGGAGTAGCTCAAACAAATACAGATGCCATGACTGTAAATGTTGTTTCTAATGCTGGACCATTTACTGTTACTTCTCAAAATACGAATGATGTAAGCTGGCAATTGGGATCATTTCAAACAGTAACCTGGAATGTGAATAATACCAATACTTTGCAAGGATCTTCAAATGTAAATATCAAGTTATCTGTAGACGGAGGTTTGACATTTCCGGTAATTTTAGCTTCAAACACAGCAAATGATGGTTCAGAAATAGTTCAGATACCTACAAGTGTACAAGTATCAACAAATTGCAGAGTATTAGTTGAGCCAACAGCAAATATATATTATGCCGTAAACAGCAAATCATTTGCAGTAGGATATACGTCAGCAACAACTTGTGATTCGTATAGTTTTGGGAACGCCTATGATATTCCTTTTGGAAACACTTATACCACAAGAACTGTAAATGTACCTGCGTCTACAGGATCAGTTTCTGATGTAAATGTTATGGTTAATTTTACCCATGCAAGACTTTCTGATGTAGAACTTCAGATCGTAAGTCCTAAAGGAACTGTCGTTAATTTATACAATAGAAGCTGTGGATCTATATCATCGACTTTGGCATTGCAATATGATGATGACGGAGTGCCTCTGGATTGCTCTAAAACAATAAGTCAAATTGTTGTTCCGGTCGAAGCATTGAGTATTTTTAATGGAGAAGATCCTAAAGGAACCTGGACTTTTAGAGTTCGTGATGCCGTAGCGGGAAATTTTGGAAAAATAAATTCAGCTTCTTTAAATGTTTGCAGTCAGACATTTACTTTAGGCGAACCTAATCTCGAAAAGATCGATTTTACGCTTTATCCAAATCCAAATAAAGGAAATTTCACCATTCAGTTTGAAAGTGATTCCATCAATCGAATACAGATTTTTGTGTACGATATTTTAGGAAAAAACGTTTATTCAAATTCATTTGACAGAACATTAAACTTTAATCAAAACATACAATTATCAAATGTGTCTTCCGGGTTTTACTTCGTTACCATTATAGATGGAGATCGTAGAATCGTCAGGAAAATAATCGTCAATTAAATATTAAAACCTCAAAAAAAAATTCCAAATTCCAATAACTCTATAAGTCGGAATTTGGAATTTTTTTTAGTAGTTTCTATAATGATTAGGAGTTTGCCATTGCCATACAGGCAATACTTATTTTGGCACCCGGAATTTTTAATAAAGCCCGCGAACAAGCTTCGAGAGTTGCACCGGTTGTTAAAACATCATCAACAATTAAAAAGTGCTTGTTGTGATTTTCTTCCGTATCAAACGCATCAAATGTATCTTCGATACTATTAGATCTTCCTTCGAGATTTTTTTTTGATTGTGTTTTAGAATATTTCTTTCGATATAATACAGAGTCATTATACGGAATGTCTAAACCTTTGGCCAAAGCTTTTCCAAAAGTAGTAACTTGATTATAACCTCGTTCCTTAAATTTTTTAGGATGCAAAGGAACCGGAATTACAATATCAAAATCAGTTTCTAAAACTAATTCTTTTAAATCCTCCACATACCAATTTCCTAAAACAGTACCAATTTCTTCATGACCTTTGTATTTTAAATTGTGAATGAGTTCCTGAACAATTCCTTTTTTATTAAAATATAAAAGAGCAGATGCATGTTCGATCGCAATTTTGCCGTAAAATTTCTTGACAGCTTCGTTTTTTGGATCCAAATGATATTGAGTCAAAGGCATTTCATGTCGGCAATTCGTGCATAAAACAGATTCACTGGTAAGTAAAATAGTGTGGCAACCGGCACAAACCTTAGGGAAAAATAGATTAATAAGATAATTAAACACAAATAGAAAGAATTTAGTTACAAAAATAACGAAATGAATCCTTCAATCTTTACTATTTTTCTTTTTTTTAAACGGACTTTTTATATTTTTGCATCACTATGGCAAAACAAGAAGATTTATTTAAGAATGTGGTTTCGCACGCAAAAGAGTACGGATTTATTTTTCCGTCAAGCGAAGTATACGACGGATTAAGTGCAGTGTATGATTATGCGCAAAATGGTGTCGAGTTAAAAAAGAATATCCGTGAATATTGGTGGAAATCAATGGTTCAGATGAACGAGAATATTGTAGGCCTTGATGCTGCAATATTAATGCATCCAACGACTTGGAAAGCTTCAGGCCACGTTGATGCTTTCAATGATCCGTTAATTGATAATAAAGATTCGAAAAAGAGATATAGAGCTGACGTTTTAGTTGAAGATTATGCTGAAAAGTTAAATGTAAAGGCTAAAAAAGAAATCGAAAAAGCAAAAGCTCGTTTTGGAGATGCTTTCAACGAACAAGAGTTTATTACAACAAATGCTCGTGTAGTTGAATATTTAGCCAAAGAAAGAGAAATTCTGGAAAGACTTGCAAAAGGTATGAGCGAGGATCTTCAGGATGTAAAAGCTTTAATTGAAGAATTAGAAATTGCTGATCCTGAAACCGGTTCAAGAAACTGGACAGATGTAAAGCAATTTAACTTAATGTTTGGGACTAAACTTGGAGCTTCTGCAGATTCTGCAATGGATTTATATTTACGTCCGGAAACGGCACAAGGTATTTTTGTAAACTTCCTGAATGTTCAAAAATCTGGTCGTATGAAAGTTCCTTTTGGAATTGCTCAAACCGGTAAAGCTTTCAGAAATGAGATTGTTGCGAGACAATTCATTTTCCGTATGCGTGAATTCGAGCAAATGGAAATGCAATTTTTTGTACGTCCGGGAGAAGAAATGAAATGGTACCACCACTGGAAAGAAACGCGTTTAAACTGGCATTTATCTTTAGGATTAGGAAAAGAAAATTACCGTTTTCACGATCACGAAAAATTAGCGCACTATGCAAATGCAGCAGCTGATATTGAGTTTAATTTTCCTTTTGGATTCAAAGAACTGGAAGGGATTCACTCTCGTACAGATTTTGACTTAAAAGCACACGAAAAGTTTTCAGGTAGAAAATTACAATATTTTGATGCTGAACTAAACGAAAACTACGTTCCGTATGTAGTAGAAACATCTGTAGGTTTAGATCGTATGTTCCTGGCTGTTTTTGCAACATCATTGCAGGAAGAAACATTAGAAGACGGATCTACAAGAACAGTTTTAAAATTACCATCAGTTTTAGCACCAACAAAAGCAGCCGTTTTACCATTAGTTAAAAAAGACGGATTGCCTGAAATTTCTAAAAAAATCATCGAAGATTTAAAATGGGATTTCAATGTAGCTTATGATGAAAAAGATGCTGTAGGACGTCGTTACAGAAGACAAGATGCTCTTGGAACTCCGTTTTGTATCACAGTAGACCATCAAACAATCGAAGACGAAACAGTAACAATTCGTCATAGAGATACAATGAAACAAGATCGTGTAAAAATTTCTGAATTGAAAGATATTATCGAAAACGAAGTTTCTATGAAAAACTGGTTGATGAAAATGTAATATTTTAAATTACCCACATATAAAATCCCAAATTCCGTATAGGAGTTTGGGATTTTTTTAATTGTAAAGATGTATTTTGTCGGATATATTAGCATTTTACATTTATGTGTTAACATTTCACAATAATGTATTAACAATGAAATAGTAAAATAATTGAAATTCGTAATTTAATTGCGAATAAAAGACCAAAATGATTTTTTGATAAAATTAAAAGAGTAATTATCTGGGATTTCGGGAAAATTAATAGAAACTAAATATTGAAAAATTATTCATATATAATTATAGATGATGATGCTGAAAGTATTTTGAAAACCAAAAAAATTGCAGACGGTTTTTCAGGATTGACTTTTGTGGCGTCTGCCACGAATTATGAAGAAGGATTGAATTTAGTTTTAGAACATAACCCATCGATTATTTTTCTCGAAATTGATCCTGAAAATATATTAAGTAATTTATCACTTGCTTTTATAAATGAGCTTCACAGGTTTTTATCCCATATTCCTAAAATAATTATTACCACAGCAAAAAAAGAACTCGCTTATGAAGCCATTCAGTACAACGTTTTTGATTATTTATTGAAACCTGTTTTGCCAATTGATTTAATTAAAACACTTTTAAAACTTGAAAAAAGCGTTTTAAATATAAATGCAGTCGAAATAAACAAAGAAATACCTTCTTCGGTACTTCCGTTTGTTCAAAACACAAAAAATATAATAGAGCCGCTTATTATCTGTATTAAATCATATGGTGATTATCGGTATATTACAGCAACGGATATTTGTTATTTTCAGGCCGATAATAATTCAACGGATATCTATTTGAATTCCGGCGAAATGATCACCGCTTTTAAAACACTTAAACATTTTGAGAGTATTTTATCGCATCCTTTTATCAGAATTCACAACAGTTATATTATAAATAAAAATTACATTTCGAGAATTCATAACGGAAGCTCAGTTTGTTACATAAAAAACTCCTCGAAAAAGATTCCTTTTTCTAAAACTTACAAATCAAATGTGGATCTAATTATCGCTGATTTTTCTAAAGGAAATTACCTAGAAGTCTAATAATTAAGAGATTACATTCATTTGCCACTCATTGACTATCAATTGGGTATGTTCTACCATAAACCTGTTTTTTCGTATATATTTTTTTTGATTTAGGTGTTAGTTTTACACCATGATTCGCACAAAGCGATGATGCCCCAAACAAAAAATCAAACATTTAATACCTTCAGATCATGAAAAAAGCAGCTTTAACATTCGCATTATTTTCTACAGTAATTGTAGCAACTTCATTTACAACTCCAGAAACAAATTTATCATCAAATACAAATACTTCAAACTTTTTTGAAGAAGGTGGTAGTGGTGCTACAACAAATCAAAAAAGAAAACTTGATTTTCATGAAACAGGTAATAAATTGGATAATAACAATCAATTAAATTTCACTAATGTTAATCAGTCATTAGGAGGAAATAAAAAAATAGACTAAAATAATTCATTTAGTATTTAGCACTTAGGCTGTCAATTTTTTGGCAGCCTTTTTTTGTATTAATAGTTTTACTATTTTTGGTGAAATTCAAAAACACAATTGAAAAAAAATTGTCAAATATTATTTTTTTTACTTATTGTTTTATCATTTGCTTGTAATAGAAAAAATCAGGTAAATAAAAGTATTGCGTCTTCAGAAGATAGCCTTCCCGTATATCTTAAATTAGCAAATGATATTAATTTGCCTTTAAGTTTCAAGCAAAAATACAATCAGAAATCTCTTGATATTATTTTAAATCAGAAGAACGATTCCGTTAATAAAATAAATTTATTTAAAGTTGCCAATCGATATTACAATATGAGCGATTGGAAAGCATATCTTAAAACAACCAAATTAATTTTAGAGCGTTCGCGTATTACTAAAGATTCTGTAAATATGGCTAAGTCATACACTTATCTTGGTGATTATTATGTGTCTGTGTCTATTTCTGATAGTGCGTTTTTGAATTATTTCAAAGCTGAGAAAATTTATATACGAATTGGTGATGAATATAATTTAGCAAAAACCTATCTCAGCAAAGCAAGTCTTCAATATAATGAAGGTGATTTTTTTGAAAGCGAAATAGCAGTTTTTAAAGCCTTGCGTAATTTAAAAGGACTAAAAAATGTAAACGATCAATATTATGAGTGTTATAATCTTTTGGGAATTCTATACAACGAAAGAGAAGAATATACTAAAGCCTTAGAATTTCAAAATAAAGCCCTGAAAGCTTTAGAAGATAAATCAATTCCCAGAGAACTTCATTTTACAGCAACTTCATTAAATAATTTGGGTTTCATTTACATGAAAATGCACAATTATAAAGAAGCAAAATTATATTTTCAGAGAGGTTTAAATGAAAAAAGATTATTCGAAGAAAATACAATTTTATATGCTATGCTGTTAGATAACCTTGCATATTCTAAGTTTAAACTAAAAGAGTCTGAGGATCTGCCAAAGTTGTTTTTCAGGTCTCTAAAAATTAGGGATAGTTTGATGTTGAAATCAGCAATAGTATCAAATAAAATTCATTTATCAGAATACTATGCGGCAAAAAAGGATACTTTCAAAGCCATTCAGTTTTCAAAGCAAGCTTTGATTTTATCTCGTACTTCAAGTAAGTTAAACAGCACATTAGCGGCCCTTAAACAAATTGCAGTTGTTGATCCTAAAAAAGAATCCATATACTCTAAAGAATATATCAGCTTAAATGAAAAACTGCAGAAAGCAGAGCGTAAGATGGGGGAAAAATTTTCCCGTATTGAATATGAAACCAACGAAATAAAAGATCAAAACTCAAACCTGCAGGAGAAAAACAAAACCCTTATTTACGTTTTTAGTATTTGCACCCTGATAGGTTTGTTTTTCTATGTTTATAAAACCCAGCAAGCTAAGAACAGAGAATTAATTTTTAAGCAGCAACAGCAAATTGCAAATGAGGATATTTATAATTTAATGCTTTCCCAGCAAAACGATATCGAGTTAACCCGTATTAAAGAAAAGAAAAAAGTAGCGCAGGATTTGCACGATGGTGTTCTGGGCAGAATGTTTGGAGTAAGGATTAGTTTAGACAGCTTAGATAAAGTTGAAGAAGCAGAAGCGGCTCCAAAACGAAAAAAATACCTCACAGAACTAAAGCATATCGAAGAAGATATCCGCGAAATTTCGCATGATTTAAATCGGGAGAAGTCAGAATTAATTAATAATTTTATTGCGATTTTGAACAAATTGTTCGACGATCAGCAAAATACGTATGATTCAGAATTAATTACATCATTTGATTCTAATATAAAATGGGATCTGGTTAGTAATGCCGTTAAAATTAATTTATACAGAATCATTCAGGAAGCCCTTCAGAATTGTAATAAATATGCTGATGCAAATACGATTACAATTGAATTTAAAAGTGAAATTGACCATTTAGTGCTCTCAATTTCTGATGATGGAGTTGGTTTTAATGCCAACAGAACAAAAAACGGTATAGGTTTGCAAAACATTTATTATAGAGCTGCAGAATGTAACGGAACAGTGAACATAAAATCTGCCAAAGGAGAAGGAACGCTTCTTGTGATTAAAGTCCCTATAGATCAGAAAATTAACCTACAGAATACATGACAGTTCACCCAAACGCCACAGATCCTCAATTAATTAAAAAGAATATATTGATTGTTGACGATCATCCTTTTATTATCGAAGGATATAAAAATGCAATAACACGCTACAATCCCAAGCAATATGAATTCCTGATTTCGCAGGCCCATGATTGTAAATCAGGATACGATTTAATCAAAGATCCGGAAACCCCTAATTTTGATGTTGCTTTTTTAGATATCAGCATGCCGGCTTATGAGGAAAAAGATATTTTTTCTGGCGAAGATCTGGCAAAACTCATTCTCGATAAAATGCCAAACTGCAAAGTTATTTTATTAACGATGTATACAGAATTGCTTAAAATCAAAACCATAATAAGAACCATAAAACCCAATGGTTTAGTGATTAAAAACGATCTCACGTTTGACGAATTGCTTTTCGCGTTTGATAAAGTCATGAAAAATGATAAATATTACAGTCAGTCAGTTCAAAAAATACTGAATCAATCCCCACATAATTCAATAGAAATTGACGAGTTCGACAAGCAAATTTTATTTCATTTATCAAAAGGAACTCCAGTCGAAGATATGCCACAATATATTCCGATTTCTCTCAATGCAATCGAAAAACGAAGAGTAAGCTTAAAAGAACTACTAAAAATTAAATCAGGTTTAGACGAAGAATTAGTAAAAGAAGCCAAAAGCAAAGGACTTTTCTAAGAATTTTAGATTTAAGATGCAATCAAAAAAAAATCCTAACAACTTTAAAAGCTGTTAGGATTTTTTATATACTAATTGAATACTGAGACTGAATACTGCGACTAAATTTACTCACTCAAAGCATCCCAACCACGAGCCTTTAAAGGAATTTGGGTATTTGCACGTGTAACTAAATTTATCCCTTCGCTTTCGTCTGCCATATGACCAATAACAGAGAAATTTGGATTTCCTTTTATTTTGTCGAAATCATTAATGTCGATTGTAAATAATAATTCATAATCTTCACCACCATTAATAGCAACCGTTGTACTGTCGATATTAAATTCTTCGCAAGTCGAAATAAACTGCGGATCTAGCGGAAGTTTATCTTCGTATAAATTGCAACCCACTTTAGATTGTTTGCATAAATGAATAATCTCAGATGATAATCCGTCAGAGATATCAATCATCGAAGTTGGTTTAATTTCCAGAGCGTGCAATAAAGTACGAACATCTTTTCGCGCTTCAGGTTTTAACTGGCGTTCGATCAGGTAACTGTACATATCAAGATCAGGCTGACTGTTTGGGTTAACCTGAAAAACTTGTTTCTCGCGTTCAAGAACCTGTAAGCCCATATAAGCCGCACCAATATCACCCGTTACAACAAGTAAATCTGTTTGTTTGGCACCATTTCTATACACAATTTCCTCCTCATCAGCTTCACCAATTGCGGTAATACTAATAATCAGACCTTTTTGCGATGAGGTAGTGTCCCCGCCAATAACATCAACTTTATATTCTTTTGCAGCGTGTGTAATTCCTTCAAATAATTCTTCTAAAGCTTCTAACGGAAAACGATTAGAAACAGCCACAGAAACCGTTATTTGTGTTGGTCTGGCGTTCATAGCACAAATATCAGACAGATTTACAACAACTGACTTGTATCCTAAATGTTTTAAGGGCATATAAGCCAGGTCAAAATGCACGCCTTCAATCAATAAATCAGTAGAAACAACTACTTTTTTATCCTTAAAATCAAGAACTGCTGCATCATCACCAATACTTTTTAAAGTTGATTCCTGAGTAACATCAAAATTTTTGGTTAAATGTTCAATTAAGCCAAATTCACCTAATTGCGCTATACTCGTACGTTGCGGATTTTTATCTTCGATCATTTCTTTTTAAGTTCCAAAGTTTCTAAGCCGCAAAGGTACAAAGGTTTTATCGAATTCAATGAGATGTTAACCGCGAACGCCTTATTTATGTATAGATATACGCTAAACCCGACAGGTTTTTATCCCTGGGCTTCGGGCAATGTGATTAAGTTAAGGGGGAAATCTACAAAGTTACTTAACAGTTTAATCAATAAAGTAATTAGAAAAATCCGTTTTTATCAGCGTTTTCGCTTTAGCGAATCAGTAAAATCAGTGTCTAATTTTGACGCGGATAAAACAGATTTACTTCGTAAAAACGCAGATAAAAACGGATTTATTTTCTAAATGCTTAACTTAATGACATTAGGTTTCGGGACTGAAACGCCTTTACTCCAAAGAAAGACTATGTTTCTATGTGTTAGAATTATAGAAAAGGCGAACGTCGTCTCAATCTTTTATGGATTTTCTTCTTTTACAAACAACATTTTTTTCAGATCTTTAAAAGAATTAAAAAAGATAAAAATGAAAACATTCGATATAGTTACACTAACCGTAAATCCTTCGGTAGATAAAAGCACCCATTTTTCAGGTCTAATTGCAGAGCAGAAAATTAGATGCGCAACACCACAATTTGATGCCGGAGGCGGCGGAATAAATGTTTCTAAAGCTATTTCTCGCTTACGCGGAAATTCACTGGCGGTTTTTACATCAGGCGGACCAGTGGGCGAAATGCTGAAAGATCTAGTAAAAAAGGAATCAGTAGATTTTCAGGCAATTGAAACCAAAACCGCAACCAGAGAAAATTTTATTGCAGTTGATGACAATACAAATTCTCAATATCGTTTTGGATTTACCGGAGATGTATTATCTGATTCAGAAGTAAAAGAAGTTTTAGAAAACATCTCAAAGTTAAAACCAAAATTCCTTGTTGCCAGCGGAAGTTTAAACGAAGGTTTATCAACTGATTTTTATCAAAAAGTAGCGAAAATTGCCAAAGAATCAAATTCAAAACTAATTGTAGATACTTCAGGAGAAGCCCTAAAGAAAGTTCTGGAAACCGGAGCCTATTTAATAAAACCCAATGTAGGCGAACTCGCAAAATTAGTTGGGGTAGAACGCCTGGAAATGGAAGAAGTAAACGAAGCCGCTAAAAAAATCATTGCAAAAGGCGGAGCTGAGATTGTCGTAGTTTCTCTTGGTCCTCAAGGAGCAGTCTTAGTTACAAAAGACGATTATGAATATGTTCCTGCACCCAATGTTGCCAAAAAAAGTACCGTTGGAGCCGGAGACAGTATGGTAGGCGGAATAGTCTGGGCATTATCTCAAAACAAAAGCCTGAAAGAAGTAATTCGTTGGGGAGTTGCCTGCGGATCAGCTGCAACAATGAACGAAGGAACACAATTGTTTAAATACGAAGATGCAAATCGTCTGTTTGAATGGTTGAAGAATAAATAAAAATCAAAATAAAACAAGACACATCCACAATCCATATCGTAGAGACGCACAGCAGTGCGTCTCCACAACGTAACCACAATTATTATATTCGACGCAATATCTCGTAGCGTATATTTCCTTAACTCTTTTCTTGTATCTCTTTTGTAAATTTTTTTTGTGCATAAAATGGGGTTACTGGGCGTTAGACGCACTGCTGTGCGTCTCTACGTTTGTCAACAGGAAAAAAAAATACTTTTTTTATTTCCTGTTGACAAACTGTTGTCACCGACCCTCAATAATTTTGAAGTATTAAAATAATTAAAACTTTAAAACCATGAAAACATTAGCTGCCCAAGTAATTACGCCCGAAGATTTATTGAAACACTGGCAAGGTCATCGCGCCCTTACACGTCGTGTGATCGAATTATTTCCTGAAAAAGACTTCTTTGAATTTTCGATAGGAGGAATGAGACCTTTCGCTAAATTGGCCGATGAACTTCTTGCAATTGCAGTTCCGGGACTTAAAGGAATTGTTACTAAAGAAGTCAAAGCATTTAGTGAAGAAGAATCAGAAAAATTGATTTTTAAAGCGCAATATCTTGAAAAATGGGATGAAGCAACTGCAGAACTTAATCAGTATTGGGAGAAATTATCGATAGAAGATTTCAATGAAAGCTTTAATCTTTTTGGTCAATATGAATTTCCGGTAATTCAGAATATCCTGTATTTTATTGATAATGAAGTGCACCACCGCGGACAAGGATATGTTTATTTGAGAGCTTTAGGAATCGAACCGCCTTTTTTCTGGGAAAGATAGAATTTTTGAAGAGTGCTAAATAAAAAAAACTCCTAACTATGAAATGAAATTCAGGTTAGGAGTTTTTTTATAATAACCTTTTTCGGTTAACATCCAGTAATTCCAGCGTTCTGATTTTTAATCTTTCCGGTTCCAGAATTGTGGCATAATCACCAAACATTAGAAACCAACGCGGAAAACCGCTTTCTATATCGCGGCACATAAAAGTCATTTCTATTTTTCCGTCTACTTCTTTTTCAGATACATAACCGTGATATTTTCTTTCGAATTCTAAATATCGGGCAATTTTTTTATCAATTAAAATTCGGACTTTAGTCGTTGGGATTGTTTCATTTTTATTCAAGTAAGTTTCCAGAGCATCATGTTCTATTGTAAAATCACAATCGGTTTTTTGAATACCCTGAATTCTGTCCGTTCTAAACTGGCGATAATCTTTCCTTAAATGGCAATATCCCAGAAAATACCAATTGTTATGATCGTGAAAAACGCCTACAGGTTCTATATTTCTTGTGGTAGGTTCTTCGGCTTCCAGCGTTTTATACGATAAGATAATTTGTTTTTTTTCTGCAATACTTTCAAAAAGCAATGCCAGAGTATTGGGCGATTTATCATGAAAAAGCGGTTCTGCAGTTTGCATGACAACCCTGGATTCAATATTCGAAAGCCAATCTTTATCCGTACTTCTCAAAACCGATTTCAACTTATACATCGCAGCTGCATAATGTGATCCAAGAGAAGGATCTGTAAATTTTTGCATTAACTTTTCGGCAGCAATAAAACTGCTTACTTCTTCGCGCGTAAACATGACCGGAGGCAAACGATAACCATCCATTAAAGCATAGCCAACTCCGGCTTCGCTGTAAATAGGAACTCCGGAAGCTTCAAGAGTTCGAATATCTCTGTAAATAGTTCTTAGGCTAACTTCAAAACGGTTTGCCAATTCTTGTGCTTTTACAATTTTTTTAGATTGTAACTGAATAAGAATAGCGACAATTCGGTCGAATCGTTTTGGAGTTTCGTCAAGCATTTTTTTCTAAATTACCATCCCCAAGTTCGGGTTTGAGTTGAGGTTACAGGAACCAAAGATACAAAGGTAAAGATTCAAAGAAAACAAAAAAGCTGTCCCAAATTGAGACAGCTTTTTGATATTTGATTTAATATAAACCTAGAATCTGTACAAAAGACCAAATTGTGGCTGATCGAAAATGTTTTCAAATAAATTAATATTTAAATTAAAAGTATCTGATGACGCACCATTTTCTGGAGAAACACTATTATAGGCTAACACATTAGCTAATGTAAAAGTTACCGCAATGTTTTTGGTTACAAAATAGTTTAAACCTACAGTAATGTCCGCAGTAATACTGTTATCCGTATCTTCTATTCCTTCAATTTCAGTTTTATTTCTTCCAAATCCTAAACCGGCTTCAGCAAAAGCTTTAAAACGTTTTTTGTCTAATTCTAAAAAGTAGTATCTCGCAAAAGCACCAACGCCAAATACATCGGTTTTTGTTTCCGGAGCTTCTTCTTTTTCACTAGAGTAATTTAGTTTTGCCCCAACAGCAAATTTATCATTTAGTAAATAACCAAATTTTGGACTAAATCCATAATAATCGCTTTCTCCGCCCGTGCTAATTTTAATGGAACCTTCCAGGAACATATCTCCTTTTTCAAAAGTGACACCTTTTGCAGAGTTCATTTCAGAGTCTACTTCTTCTTGTTGCGCATTCGCAAATGAAAAAGTTAGCATCGATAAAATAATAAAAAATTTCGTTTTCATAATAATTGCTTTTAAATGTTTGTAAGATTAAAATTATGTTTTTACAATTTAAAAATCTGCAATAGCAATCAATCGAATCAAAAATGAAGTTATTGAGTTAATATTCTTACTTTTTAATAAGTTTTTACCTGTTTATTTTGAAGGAATAATGTTATATAAGTTGGGTTAACGCCATATAAATGGGAGGGAAATTAGTTTTTTACAAACAAAAAACCCGACAACTTTCGTCATCGGGTTCAATCTATATTCTATTCTCTTTATTCTTTTTTCTAAAAAAAAAGTTAGTCATTCAATTTCAAAACAGCCATAAAAGCTTCTTGAGGAATTTCAACGTTTCCTACTTGTCTCATACGTTTTTTACCTTTTTTCTGTTTTTCAAGAAGTTTACGCTTACGCGAAATATCTCCACCGTAACATTTTGCGGTAACGTCTTTACGAAGTGCTTTAATCGTTTCACGAGCAATAATTTTTGCCCCGATTGCAGCTTGAATCGGAATATCAAATTGTTGTCTTGGGATTAACTCACGTAATTTCTCGGTCATTTTTTTACCAATATTATACGCATTGTCTTCGTGAATTAATGCAGAAAGTGCATCAACCGTTTGAGCATTCAAAAGAACATCCAGTTTTACTAATTTTGAAGTTCTCATTCCTATAGGAGAGTAATCAAAAGAAGCATAACCTTTAGAAACTGTTTTTAGGCGATCATAAAAATCGAATACAATTTCTGCCAGCGGCATATCAAAATTCAATTCAACACGTTCTGTAGTCAAATACGTTTGGTTGGTAATTTGACCACGTTTTTCGATACATAAACTCATTACGTTTCCAACAAAGTCAGATTTTGTAATGATTGTTGCTTTAATATATGGTTCTTCAACTCTGTCTAAACGAGATGGTTCAGGCAAGTCAGAAGGATTGTTTACAATAAAAGGAACTTCTGGTTCTTTTTTGGTATAAGCTAAATACGAAACGTTAGGAACCGTAGTAATTACAGTCATATCGAACTCACGCTCTAAACGTTCCTGGATAATTTCCATGTGAAGCATTCCTAAGAATCCACAACGGAAACCAAATCCTAAAGCCGCAGAACTTTCAGGAGTAAAAACTAGCGAAGCATCATTCAATTGCAATTTCTCCATAGAAGAACGCAAATCTTCATAATCTTCAGTATCTACAGGATAAATTCCGGCAAATACCATTGGTTTTACATCCTCAAAACCAGTAATCATATTAGTTGTAGGCGTTTTAGCATCCGTTAGCGTATCACCAACTTTTACTTCTTTGGCTTCTTTAATTCCAGAAATTAAATATCCAACATCACCTGCAGAAATTACATTTTTAGGAACCTGATTTAATTTCAACGTTCCAATTTCGTCAGCAAAATATTCATTGCCAGTAGCCATGAATTTAATTTTTTGCCCTTTTCTAATTTCTCCATTTACAACTCTAAAAATTACTTCGATTCCACGAAACGGATTGTAATGCGAGTCGAAAATCAAAGCTTGTAATGGTTCATCCACATTTCCTGACGGAGGTGGAATTTTTTCGATAATGGCAGCCAAAATATTTTCGACACCAAAACCTGTTTTTCCAGATGCATGAATAATATCTTCTAATTTACATCCCAATAAATCGATAATATCGTCACTAACCTCTTCCGGATTAGCACTTGGTAAATCAACTTTATTCAAAACCGGAATAATTTCCAGGTCATTCTCTAAAGCAAGATATAAGTTAGAAATTGTTTGTGCCTGAATACTTTGTGCAGCATCAACGATCAAAAGCGCACCTTCGCAGGCAGCAATAGATCGGGAAACTTCGTATGAAAAGTCAACGTGACCAGGAGTGTCAATTAAATTTAAAATATATTCTTCTCCTTTATAAGTATATTCCATTTGAATGGCATGACTCTTAATGGTGATTCCACGCTCACGCTCCAGATCCATGTTGTCAAGCAATTGTGCTTTTTCTTCACGAGCTGTAACGGTTTGTGTAGCGCCCAATAATCGGTCTGCCAATGTACTTTTACCGTGGTCAATGTGTGCAATAATGCAAAAGTTACGTATCTTCTTCATTTTAATATATCAATTCTCTAAGCGAGTTTTAAGTAATTTCAGGGTATAAATTTGCGCTGCAGCAATTGCTTTAGAGCAGGTTATTAAGGCGCAAAGATAGCGCAAAGTTTTGGATTCTGGAATGTAGTTGTTCGATTTTGAATTTTGAGGACATAAAGCCGTTTCAAATAGGCTAATAAACTCGTAATTCATTTATAATCAAGAGGCCACTTAATATCAAAAACTTAAAGAATGTTTTCTTTACAGCGTCAATTAAGGCAGTTGATTATTAAAAAAAAGACTGAAATTACTTTTGATTGAAAGATCTGTATTTTTTGTGCGAATAATTGTCGATTTGGCAGAATATAACTATACTTGTAGTCATTATAACTATAAGTGTAATCGATTTATAGTGTTGCTTTTTAGTGACTTTTCCTGAAGAATCTATGCGCAGGATTTATTTAAGAAAGGAATCTAAGAAGAGTGTTTATTTTTTATTAATAATTAAATCAAACAAATTATGAAAAAACAAACCATGCAGCTGGCCGAAAAATTTGGCAGGCTGTCAAACGATGAAATGAAAAATATTATGGGCGGCGTAACTCCCGTTGGCCGATTTACTGTTCCTAAAAGCATTTGCGCTTCTGGTTACGGATTAGTGGCAACTGGCTGTCAGGGATCTTCGTATCCTATGCTCGACGGTTACACTTGTGTTCTTACCTGTTTGTAATCAGATCTAAAGAGCATAAAAAAAGAGGCAGTCTCAATAGATTGCCTTTTTGTTTTTAAAACTCGAAATTAAATCCTCTTTCGGTTAACTTCTTGTAGATTTCAGGATCAAACTTATATAGTTTAGCAGCTCTGTGCGATACATCTTGTTGTTTTTCATCGAGAGCAACAAGTAGTTTCATATGCAGAATTTTTCTTCTAAAATTAGATTTGTCCAATTCAATTCCTAATATTTCTTCATAAAGATGCATCAATTGTAACAAAGTAAATTTTTCCGGCAAGAGATTAAAACCAATCGGAGCTTGTCGAACGCGATTGCGCAATTGCTGTAAACTAAATTCCAGAATTTCGTTATGATCAAAAATCAAATCAGGAACATCTTCAATCTTGTGCCATTTTGCTTCAATTACAGAAACGCTTGCCTGAATATTATAATCTTCCCTGTTTACCAAAGTATAGTAACCAACGGTAATAACTCTTTCGGTTTTTACACGATCCGGATCTGTAAATGCTTTTAATTGCTCCAGAAAAATATTGTCGAGACTGGTAAGTTCATATAATATTCGAAGTGCTGCATTATCCAGGCTTTCTTCCAGATATAAATTTCCTCCCAGAAGTCCCCATTTTCCAATACTTGCTCCTTCGGCATGTTGTACTAACAGCACTTCAAGGTTTTTTTTATCAAAAGAAAATATAGCACAGTCAATCGAAATGCCGTCTATAACTGATTTTGAACCTCTGGTTATTATAGTAGTAGTTTGCGGAATATTTTGCGGTGATGAAAAAGTCATTAAAATTCGAAGTTAAATCCCTTTTCGGTCAATTTATTGTAAATGTCAGGATCAAACTTATACAATTTTGCAGCCCTGTGAGAGACATCCTGTTGTTTTTCGTCTAAGGCAACTAATAATTTCATGTGCAGAATTTTTCTTCTAAAATTAGATTTGTCCATTTCTATTCCCAGAATCTCTTCGTATAAATGCATCAATTGCAATAAAGTAAATTTTTCCGGCAATAAATTAAATCCAATAGGTGCCTGACGAACCCTGTTTTGAAGGTGTTTCAGGCTATATGCTAAAATTTCGTTATGGTCATAAATCAAATCCGGAATACTATTTATTTTATACCATTTTGCATCAGATGCCGTAAAACCTGCCTTAATATTATAATCTTCTCTTTTTACCAAAGCATAATAACCAATCGTAATAACACGACGAAGCGGGAAACGATCCGGATCTCCAAATGCTTTCAATTGCTCTAAGTAAATATTATCAAGACCTGTAAGTTCGTTCAATAATCGGTGAGCAGCATTATCTGTACTTTCCTTTTTGTAAATCCAACCTCCCGGAAGTCCCCATTTTCCTTTACTGATTCCTTCTCCGTGTTGTACTAAAAGCACTTCAAGACTTCCTTTATCAAAACCAAATATGACACAGTCAATCGTGATCGCGTTCATTGCGGTTTGCTCGCTTTTTAAAGCTGAATCGTCGGATACATTTTTAACCATATGCTATTTAAATTTTGACAAATTAAATAAATTAAATGAATACTAGCCTTGATAAAAGCTTTATATTTTTTTTAACGCAACAATTTTCTGACAATCAATCATTTGGAATTCTGCTAAAAATGCCATTCTAAAATATTAATTCTTAATTGGCTGATTGTCAAATTGCTAATTCATTATTTTTTTGATATTTTTTTATTCCATTTAGAACCATATTTTATTGTATTCATAAAAATGAAGTTCCTATTATCAGAATTGAAAAAAAATAACCCTAATATTTTGTTAATATAGAAAAAATGTTTTACACTTGTAGTCAAATTAACCATAAGATAAGTTCGTTTTGACTATAAGTTTAAAAGGACAAATCTATAACTAACTTAAAATACCACCAAATGTTTTTTTTAGGAATTGATTTAGGAAGCTCTTCGATAAAATTATCAGTGTTCGATCCTGAAAAAGGAGTCACTATTGGAGCTGTTAGCGTTCCTGATTTTGAAATGCCAATTATTGCCCCAAAATTTGGCTGGGCAGAACAAGATCCTGAATCGTGGTGGCAATTTGTAAAAGACGGAATCAAACAATTGGGTGCAAAATCTGATATTGATTTAAAAAAGATTGCCGGAATTGGGATTGCCTATCAAATGCATGGTTTGGTTTTAACCGATGAAAATTTAAACCCCGTTCGTTCTTCGATTATTTGGTGCGACAGTCGTGCAGCCATTATTGGAGACGAAATTTATACTAAAATCGGAGCTGAAAATTGTCAGCAGCAAATTTTAGGAAGTCCCGGAAACTTTACCGCTTCAAAACTAAAATGGGTAAAAGAAAATCAGCCTGAAGTTTTTGCAAAAGCAAAATATATGATGCTTCCCGGTGATTTTATTGCTGCGAAATTATCAAAAGTGGCTCAAATAAGTACTTCGGGATTATCAGAAGCAGCTTTATGGAATTTCTCAGAAGGAAAACTGGCAACCGAAATTCTTTCTCAAATGGGATTATCTGCAGATATTGTTCCCGAAATTGTTTCAAATTTTGGAATCCAGGCTACAATTCACGCCGATATTGCAAACGAATTAGGACTTAATCCTGATGCAAAAATAACATACAGAGCCGGAGATCAACCTAACAATGCTTTGTCATTGAATGTTTTGAAACCCGGAGAAATCGCTACAACAGCCGGAACTTCGGCAGTAGTTTATGCCGTAAGCGATCAGGATGCTTATGACAAACAAAACAGAATCAATACTTTTTTACACGTCAATAATACGAAAGTCGAAAAACGAAACGGCGTAATGCTGTGCATTAATGGTTCAGGAATTTTATACCAATGGTTGCGAAAAATCATATCGGTTGACAGAGCTGAGTTAATTGCGTACGAGAAACTAAATGCCGAAGCTGCAAAAGTAGACGCAGGAAGTAACGGACTTCGTTTTTACCCTTTCGGAAATGGTGTAGAAAGAATCTTCAACAATAAAAATGCGACTTCAGGAATCCAGAATTTAAACTTCAATATACATCAGCCGTCACATTTGGTGCGCGCTGCCTGCGAAGGAATTGTGTTTGCCATGAATTATGGTTTTGATGTAATGAAGGAAACAGGAGTTTCAGGAACTGTGGTTCGCGCCGGAAATTCGAACTTGTTTCTAAGTCCGGTTTTCAGGGAAATCTTTACCAATACAACCCAAACAACTTTAGAATTATACAATACATCCGGTGCCGAAGGTGCTGCAAGAGGAGCAGCTTACGGATACGGTTTTTACAATTCGCTGGACGAAGCTTTTCAGGGATTGCAATGTTTAGACAGAATTGAACCAAACAAAATCCTGACATCTCAATATCAGGATTTATATCAGGAATGGAAAAATCAAATTAAAATAGAACAATAATAATGAGCACAACTAACGAATATTTTAAAAACATCGATACAATTAAGTTCGAAGGTAGAGAAAGTGATAACCCATTAGCGTTTAAATGGTATGATGAAAATCGTATCGTAGCGGGAAAAACTTTAAAAGAGCATTTGCGTTTTTCGATGGCATACTGGCACACGCTATGTAATACCGGAGGAGATCCGTTTGGAGCTTCGACTGAAACTTTTTCATGGGATAAAAATGAAAATGCAATTTTAAGAGCCAAAGACAAAATGGATGCGGCTTTTGAATTCATGACTAAGTTAGGTTTGCCATATTATTGTTTTCATGATGTTGATGTGGTCGATGATGCACCAACATTAGCAGAATTCGAAACCCGTATTCAAACTATGGTTGAATATGCAAAACAAAAACAACAAGAATCAGGCATTAAATTGTTGTGGGGAACTTCAAACTTATTCAGCAATCCGCGCTATATGAATGGTGCTGCTACAAACCCAAACTTTGATGTTTTGGCATATGCAGGAGCTCAGGCAAAAATCGCAATCGATGCAACTATTGCACTTGGCGGCGAAAATTATGTTTTCTGGGGAGGACGCGAAGGATATATGAGTTTGTTGAACACAGACATGAAAAGAGAATTGGACCATTTAGGAAGATTCCTGAATACGTGTAAAGATTATGCTCGTAAAGAAGGTTTTAAAGGAAACTTCCTGATCGAACCAAAACCAATGGAACCAACAAAACATCAATATGATTTTGATGCTGCGACTTCATTAGGTTTCATTAATAAATACGGACTTCAAAATGATTTTAAACTAAATCTTGAAGTAAATCACGCAACGCTTGCCGGACACTCTTTTGAGCATGAATTGCAGGTTGCAGTTGATGCTGGAATGTTAGGAAGTATTGATGCAAACCGTGGAGATTACCAAAACGGTTGGGATACAGATCAATTCCCAATAAATCTTCAGGAAGTTACTCAGGCAATGTTAGTTATCCTTGAAGGTGGCGGAATTCAGGGTGGAGGAGTAAACTTTGATGCAAAAGTGAGAAGAAATTCAATCGATTTAGAAGATAAATTCATAGCACACATTTCAGGAATGGATGTTTTTGCAAGAGGATTAATCTGCGCAGATCACATACTTCAAAATACAGATTACAGAAAATTACGCACGCAGCGTTACAGTTCATTTGACGGCGGAAACGGAGCGAAGTTCGAAAACGGAGAATTGTCTCTGGAAGATCTTAGTAAAATTGCCCGTGCAAGTGGAGAACCTCAACCACTTAGTGGAAGACAGGAATTATTCGAGCAAATTATTTCGAATGCATACTAAATTAAATTATAAGGTAACTAACTATAAATTTAACCAATTCTTAATTATTATGAAAAGCAAATATTGTATAAAAACAACAATGCTTCCGTTTTGTATAGCGCTGCTGCTAAGCGTTTTTACAATACAGTCTGGTTTTGCACAAGAGCAGTCCAAATTTGTAAGCGGAAATGTAACATCTGCAGATGACAATATGGGAGTTCCGGGCGCAACGGTTTTAGTCCAGGGAACAAAAACAAGCACAGCAACTGACTTTGATGGATTATATAAAATAGAAGCTAAAGCCGGCGATGTACTGGTATTTAGTTTTATGGGATATAAAACACAAAAAGTTACAGTAGGTACACAAACCAAAATAAATGTAACACTAAGTGCAGAAACTGCAGAACTAAAGGAAATCGTAGTTATTGGTTATGGTACTCAAAAGAAAAAAGTAAACACAGCAGCAACTTCATTAGTATCAGGAAAAGACATTCAGAACGTTGCCAGTCTTGATGTAGTAAATGCATTGCAAGGACAGGCTTCAGGAGTAAATGTTACTTCGACTTCAGGACAACCCGGAGCAGGAATGGCAGTAAACATTCGTGGAGTTGGTACGGCAGGAAACAGTACACCGCTTTATGTTGTTGATGGTGTAGTGGTTGATAACGGGATTGGATATCTTGATCCGTCAGCGATAGAAAGAATCGACGTTCTTAAAGATGCTTCGGCTGGATCTATTTATGGTGCAAGAGCAGCAAACGGAGTTATTTTGGTTACAACCAAAAAAGGAAAAGAAGGTAAAATAAATGTAGCGTTCAATACTTACACAGGTTTTCAGCAAGTTGCTAAAAAACTGGATTTATTAAACACACAAGAATACACTACTATTATGAACGAAGCTCGTGTAAATTCTGGTTTAACACCTTTATATTCGCAAGCACAAATTGCAGCTTTTCCTAATCACGACTGGCAAAAAGATTTATTCAATAATGGTGCAATGAAACAAAATCACTCTCTTACCATTAGCGGAGGTGATAAAAAATCTACAATTTCTACAGGATTGTCTTATTATGGACAAGAAGGTTTAATTGGCGGAGTAACCAATCAATCAGATTATAATCGTGTTACTTTCAATGTAAACTCAACTTCGGAAGTAATTGAAAATCATTTAAAAATTGGAGAAAATTTCTCATTTGCAAACATCAAAAGTTCAGGAGTTGCAGATCAGGGAATTTACAGCAACGGTATCAGAAGCTTCTTAAATGCTGCGCCAATTGATGCTGCTTACGACGAAAATGGAGATTTTGCACATTCTGTTATTTCTGCAGATATCAGCAATCCGTTAGGATCTTTGTACTACAACAACTTCAACGAAACGAAATCAAACCGTTATGTAGGGAATATTTTTGCAGAATTAAAATTCTTAAAAAACTTTACATACAGAACAAGTTTTGGTGTTGATATGACAGACAGTAATTATCGTTCATTCAGACCGGTTTATTCTCTTTCTTCAAATGATAATAATACTGTTTCTAGTGTTACACAAAACGCTACTAAATCATTAGGGTGGATTTTTGAAAACACAATTCAATACAAAGCAACAGTTGCCGGATCACATAATTTTGATGTATTAGTTGGTACATCTGCTAAAAAGAATACGTCTGACTTTATGGAAGCTACAGGCCGAAACTTAACTTTTGATGATTTTGCACATGCTTATTTAAGCAATGCTACAGATCAAACATCAAATACAGTAAAAGGAAACCGTGCTGATTATGCTATTCAATCTTATTTTGGACGTTTGCTTTATGACTATAATAACAAATACTTATTTACGGCAACAATTAGAAGAGACGGTTCATCAAACTTTGCAAATTCAAACAGATACGGAAATTTTCCATCCGTTTCTGCAGGTTGGAACGTAGATAAAGAAAGCTTCTTCCCGGAAAATAAAGTAGTAAATAATCTAAAATTAAGAGCAAGCTGGGGAGAAAATGGTAACGACCAAATTCCTGCTTTTTCTTATATGTCAACGATTAGTTCTTATAATAAAAACTACCATTTTGGTACAGGCGACGAAACATTGCAAACAGGTGCAAGCCCGGATCAGCTTTCGAACCGTGACCTGAAATGGGAAACATCAGAGCAGTTAGATTTAGGTTTTGATGCTACATTGTTTACGAATTTCACTTTATCATTTGATTATTACGACAAGAAAACAAAAGACTGGTTAGTTCTTGCTTCTATCCCAACTTATGCAGGTGCAACTGCTCCTTATATTAATGGTGGAGATATCCAGAATAAAGGTGTCGAGCTTTCGCTTGCTTACCGTACTAATTTTGGAAAAGACTGGAATTTCTCTATAAACGGAAATATTTCGCATAACCAAAACGAAGTTCTTAGAGTTGCAAACAGCGAAGGAATTATTCACGGAGAAACAAACTTATTGTTTCAGGGAACAGATGAGATGAACCGTGTTGAAGTTGGTCAGCCAATAGGTTATTTCTACGGATTAAAAACTGCCGGGATTTTCCAGAACGCTGCTGAAGTTGCTGCCGGTGTACAACCAAACGCAGTACCGGGAGATGTTCGTTTTGTAGACTTAAACGGAGACGGAAAAATTGATGCAGATGATAAAACGAAAATCGGAAATCCAAATCCTGATTTTACATATGGTTTAAATTTCGATCTTTCATACAAAGCATTTGACTTGTCAGTTTATACGTATGGAGTTGCAGGAAGTCAAAACGTTTTTGGAATTCACGATCCAACTCGTGCTTACACCAATAACACAACAGATGTTTTAAACAGATGGACAACAGAAGGAAGTTCTAACAAAGTTCCAAGAGTAACTTACGGAGCAGATACTAATGGTAACTACACTAAATTCTCTGACTTATATGTTCAAAATGCAGATTTCTACAGAATTAAAAGTCTTACTGTTGGATGTGATTTCACAAAATTAACAAACAAGTTGAGTTTCTTCAGCAAATTCAGATTGTATGTTGCGGCAAACAACCTGTTTACGTTTACAAAATACCAGGGAATGGATCCTGAAATTGGTTTTGGAAACACAAACAGAGACGCTAATGGTAACTTGACGCAACCATGGGCAAAAGGTATAGACGTAGGTTATTATCCGCAGCCAAGAACATACATGATGGGTCTTAATGTTAACTTTTAAATTATGAAAACGATGAAAACATATATAAAATTATTTGCTGTTTCAAGCTTGTTCGTTTTAGGAGCTTGTTCGACTGATTTTTTAGACACAGAACCTTCTACAATTAAGGTTGAAGAAAATTTTTATAAAACTCCAAACGATGCATACCAGGGATTAGTTTCTATTTATGATGTATTGCAGCGTGAAGCTTACGGAGGACAATTGTTGATTAGCGAGCAGGCTTCTGATGATTGTTTTGGAGGATATGGAGTTGCAGATGCGCAGGCAGATGTTGAATGGGACCGTTTTTTATACGTAACCAATAAAGACATGAATACAGATGTTTGGAAAAACTCGTATTTAGGAATTTACAGAGCGAATATTTTATTGGCAAATCTTGATAAAATAAACTGGGGAACAGATACAGCATTAAAAACAAGATACGAAGCAGAAGCACGTTTTTTAAGAGCACACTTTCATTTTCAGGCAGCAAAAATGTTTGGGGATATAGTGCCTTTAGATCACATTATTACCTCTAGTGAATTTCAATTGCCAAGACAAAGTGCTGAGGTTACTTATGCTTTGATTGCAAATGATTTGAAATTTGCTGCTGATAATTTAAATAACGATAACTATTCTCAAAACGGAAACGCTAATTACGGACGTATCACAAAATGGGCTGCCGAAGCGTATTTAGCAAGAACCTTTTTGTTTTATACAGATTATTACAAAAAAGCTGATATGGCAGGTGTAATTACAAAAGCACAAGCTGTAACTTATATTAATGATGTAGTTAGCAATAGCGGACACGGTTTAGTAGCTGATTTTGCGAATCTTTGGCTTGCTGCTTCTTTTGAAAATTTTGCGGGAGAAGACAATACCGAAATGGTTTGGGCTGTACGTTTTAATGGTTCAGGAAAAGGAAACTGGGCACTAAACGAAGGAAACCGTTTTCAGGTAAATATTGCACCTCGTGGAGGATCAATAGGAAAATATGCAACAGGATGGGGAGGAGCAACTGTAAACCCAAAACTATATAATGCATACGAAACCGGAGATACACGTAGAGATGCAACTATTATAAATTTTGCAGGAGAAGGTTTGAATTTTAATGCCGAAGCCAGAGAACAACGTCAGTACACAGGTTACTCCTGGAAAAAATATTGCCCAATTACCAACGCAGCAGGAACAGCAATTGTAGAAATTAACGGAGGAAATTTCCAGATTGATAACTACCAGGATTATGCTATTATTCGTTATGCAGATGTTTTATTAATGGCTGCCGAATTGAATTTAGGTACAAATAATGCATTGGCTCAAGCCGATTTAGATAAAGTTCGTGACCGTGCTTTTAAAAGTACAACACACAGAGTAACCGTTTCTAAAACAGTTATTATGGAAGAACGCCGCTTAGAATTAGCACTTGAAGGACAACGTTATTTTGACTTAATCAGACAAGGTGTAGATGTAGCAAAAGCTGCAATAGACAATACAGGATCTGATGCTCAATTTAATGTGACTTTTAGAAAAGAAACTTTAGGTTGGTTGCCATTGCCACAATCTCAAATAGTAATTTCTAACGGTACTATCTCACAAAATCCAGGTTGGTAATTAACTAAAAACAATTGATTATGAAACGTACATTATATATAATAATAGCTGCAATAACCATAGGTTCAGGATTATATTCTTGTGAGCCTGTTGAAGATCGAGAAAGTTTAGATGCCGTTACATTAACGCCGGCTACAACTAAATTTTCAATCACTCAAAACCCTGCCAACGATCATGAAGTTATCGTGAAAAACGAAGATCCAAGTGTAATTCCGTACTGGCATTATATTGACAGCAAAGGAAATGAGTTAGGACATTCGAACAAAGGAGATGATAAAATCATACTTCCGTTTGGAGGAAGTTATAAGATTTATTATACCGCATATACCAGAGGTGGCGCAGTACAAGCAGATCCTGTATCAGTTACAGTAGCAAAAAATGATGATGCCTACTTTAGTGATCCAAGATGGAGCAACCTGACAAACGGAATAGCAGGAAAAACATGGGTATTAGACATGATAAAACCGCTTGAATTTGTTGACTCAAACTATATCAACAGCACACTTAGTCCTGCAGGATGGTGGCCGGTACTTACAGATATTTCATGGGCCGGATTAGAAAATAAAAACTGGGGAGAAATTACCTTTGACCTTAACGGAGGATATAATGTTTCAGTAACACAAACAAATCCAAAACTTGGCAGTACGGTACAAACTACTAAAAAGGCAACTTTCAACTTTACACTTACAACAGAGTCAAGAAATGACAGAATAGTTTTTAATGGAGGAACAGAAATGCTGCACCCAAATGAAGCGAGTTATTTTAGTTCTGCATCCAGCTTTGCCAATGTAAAAATTGTTGAGTTAACACCAACAACATTAAGCTTTTTAGCTATTAGAGCAGATGGTGGTTACCTGGTTTACCACTTAATTGTTAAGCCATAATTATTTAATTCATAGTCTCAGTTTTAAAGACATTTTATACTGTTCTTTAAAACTGAGACTTAAATTATACTGAATAGAAAATAAGAATAGCTTTTTTTATTTCTAAATTCAATTTCCAAAATAAAAATTATACCAATGAATAATAGGAAAAACTTAAACAGTGGAATATCATTATTAATGCTGCTCGCAATTATCTTACTAGATTCCTGCAGCAAAAAAGAAGATAATTTTAGCGATAGAAAAGTTTCTTTTAATTCAGATTGGAGCTTTCATTTAAATGACAGCATAAAAGACAAAGATACTATTGGAGCTTCAACCCAATGGAGAACATTAAACGTTCCTCACGATTGGAGCGTTGAAGGAAAGTTTGACGAAAAAAGCCCTGCCGGATATGGAGGCGGAGCTCTTAACGGAGGTTTAGGCTGGTATAAAAAAACATTTAAAGTTAATGCTCAGGACAGCACAAAAATAACTTCAATTACTTTTGACGGTGTTTATAAAAACAGCGAAGTCTGGGTAAACGGACATTATTTAGGAAAACGTCCAAACGGATATATTGGTTTTCAATATGAAATCTCTAAATACTTAAATTACGGAGATAAAAACAATGAAATTATTGTAAAGGTTGACAATTCAAAACAACCCAATTCACGCTGGTATTCAGGATCAGGGATTTTTAGAAACGTCTGGATCGAAACCACAGATAAAGTACACGTTGCACAATGGGGAACTTATGTGACAACACCCAAAGTTACTGCACAAAAAGCTTCGGTACATTTTGAAACTACTATTCAAAATCAAAACACCACTTCAAAAAAAGCAACAGTAACCACAACTATTTTTAAAGAAGATACCAAAGTAACATCCGTTACCCAAAATATAACGATTGGTGCAAATGCCAATCAAACCATCAAACAAGAAACTCAGGTCGAAACACCAATTTTATGGTCGGTTGAAAAACCGGAATTGTATACAGCAGTTACTGAAATTGCTATAGAAGATAAAATTGTAGATCAATACAAAACCAATTTTGGAATCAGGGATTTTAAATTTGATGCTGATAAAGGCTTTATCCTGAACGGAAAACAAGTAAAAATAAAAGGAGTTTGTTTACACCATGATTTAGGTCCGTTAGGTTCTGCAATTAATACAAGAGCCATCGAACGTCAATTAGAGATTATGAAAGAAATGGGCGTGAACGGAATCAGGACTTCACACAATCCACCTGCTCCGGAACTTTTAGACTTATGTGATAAAATGGGTTTTATTGTAATGGATGAAGCTTTTGACATGTGGAAACAAACCAAAACCAAATACGATTACGGAAATGACTGGGACAAATGGCACAAAAAAGATCTAATCGATCAATTGCTTCGAGACCGTAATCATGCCAGTATTTTTATGTGGAGTATTGGTAATGAAATTCCGGAACAATGGAACGAGGACGGAGTAACAATTGCTAAAGAATTAGCCGCAATTACACGTCAGTACGATAAAACCCGTCCAATTACCGCAGCGATGAATCCGCCTGTGAATATGAATCTTGACGGAGTAAATTTACAATTCGAAAAAGCAGCGGTTCAATACAATAAAATTGCAAAATCTGGTGCTTTGGATCTTATTGGATACAATTATGCGCATCAAACATATGAATATCACAAACAAAATTTTCCGGGAATTCCTTTCATCGCCACAGAAACTACGTCAGGTTTACAAACACGAGGTTATTATGATGCCGTTTCAGACACTATAAAAAAATGGCCAGTTAGCTGGGATAAAAAATTTACTGGAGGAAATCCGGGTAACACAGTTTCTGCTTACGATCAGGTACAAACACCTTGGGGTTCAACGCACGAAGCAACCTGGAAAGTAATTAAAAAACATGATTTCCTTGCCGGAATGTACATCTGGACAGGTTTCGATTATATTGGCGAACCAACTCCGTATGAATGGCCGTCGATTAGTTCTTATTTCGGAATTGTCGATTTAGCCGGTTTCCCAAAAGATGTTTATTATATGTACCAAAGCGAATGGACAGACAAAACGGTTCTGCACATTTTCCCGCACTGGAACTGGAAAGCAGGACAAACCGTTGACGTTTGGGCATATTACAATAATGCGGATGAGGTTGAATTATTCCTTAACGGAAAATCAGTTGGAGTTCGCAGTAAAAAAGGAGACGATTTACATGTAATGTGGAGAATTCCTTTTCAATCCGGAACACTAAAAGCAATCTCCCGTAAAAACGGAAAAACAGTTCTGGAAACCGAAATTAAAACAGCCGGAAATCCATCAGCTTTAAAACTTACCGCAGACAGAAGCACGATTAAAGCAGATGGAAATGATTTGTCTTTTGTAACCGTAGACATTCTCGATGCAAAAGGAATTTTAGCTCCAAATGCTACTAACGAAATCAACTTCTCCTTAAAAGGAAACGGAAAAATTGTAGGCGTTTCCAGCGGAAATCCCGTTAGTCACGAATCATACAAAGGCTCAAAACACACGGCGCTGGCAGGAAAATGTCTGGTAATTGTACAATCAGGTGATAAATCCGGAAGATTAGAATTAACGGCAAAAGCAAATGGGTTAAAACAATCTACAATTGTAATTACAGCAGAATAAAAGACTATTAATAAAACTAAATAACCACACAATGAAAAAAATACAGATAGCTTCTTTATCTCTATTCATGGGTTTTGGATTGTTGCTTTCGCCAAAAGCATCAGCACAAATTCAGAACGCAGATGTGCTAAATGCTCCGGTAGATATCAGCAAGGATTTTCAGAATTATCTGAACACCTTTTATTTTGCTGATGAACTTACCGCTTTTGATCCTGCAACAGGAAAAGGAACTTTAAAATATTTGAGATACAATTATAAAACGCGTCAGGCTTTCAACAACATGATGATGAAACCGGATACCGTTGCAGCAAACGAATTTCCAACAACAGAATATCAGGCTTCACCAGAATTACCATTTCAGATTCAGTTTGTCTCAGACAGAACCATTAGAATCAAAACCACTTCAGGACCACAATTTCACCCTGAAAAAGAATCTTTAATGTTGATAAATGGTGTTGCGCCAAATCATCCGGAATTATGGAAATATGCTAAAATCGAAGGTGGTCACAGTTATACAAGCAAACACGGAAAAGTAGAAATTTTGACCAAACCGTGGCATGTAAAAATTTACGATGAAACCGGAAAACTGCTGACAAGTACACTTCACGATTCAGATTTTAAAAATACGTATACACCAACACTTCCGTTTTCGTATGTGCGCAGAAACAGCGATTATTCCAGAAGTATGGGCGCAGCTTTTAGCTTAGAACCGGACGAAAAAATATTTGGTTGCGGAGAATCATTTACACAATTCAACAAACGCGGACAAAAAGTAGTTTTGTGGGCAGATGACGCCAACGGAATTCAGAACGAAACGATGTACAAACCTGTTCCGTTTTATATGAGCAGTCGTGGTTACGGAGTTTTCATGCACCATTCGACCCCAATTACAGTTGACTTTGGTAGATATTATTCTAGTGCCAACGAAATGTATATTGGTGATGACGAAGCCGATTTGTTTTTCTTTATCGGAGAACCAAAAGACGTTCTGGATCAATACACAGATTTAACCGGAAAAGCAGCAATGCCACCACTTTGGTCATTTGGTTTCTGGATGAGCAGAATCACTTATTTCTCAGAAAAAGAAGGAAGAGATGTAGCAAGAGATTTACGTAAATATAAAATCCCAACAGATGTTATTCACTTTGACACCGGTTGGTTTGATGTAGATTGGAGAAACAATTACGAGTTTGCAAAAGCACGTTTTCCGGATGCACAAAAAATGATGACCGATTTAAAGAAAGACGGATTTCAGGTTTGTTTATGGCAATTGCCTTATTTCTCACCAAAAAACTCATTGTTTGATGAAATCATGGATAAGAATTTAGCCGTAAGAGACCGCAAAGGAAATCTTCCGTATGAAGATGCAGTTCTGGATTTCTCAAATCCTGAAACCGTAAGCTGGTATCAGGCAAAACTGAAACATTTATTCGATCAGGGAGTAGCAGTTTTCAAAGTAGATTTTGGAGAAGCAGCTCCGCCAGACGGAATTTACCATTCAGGAAGAACAGGATTTTACGAACATAATTTATATCCGTTACGATACAATAAGGCTGTTGCCGAAATTACTCAAAAAGAAAAAGGATATACTTTAATCTGGGCAAGAAGTACCTGGGCAGGATCTCAACGTTACCCGTTACATTGGGGTGGAGATGCTGAAACCACAAACGGAGCAATGTCGGCAGAATTACGCGGCGGACTTTCATTAGGATTAAGCGGATTCAGTTTCTGGAGTCATGACGTAGGAGGATTTGCAACAAAATCCCCAGAGAATTTATACAGAAGATGGGCGCCTTTCGGGATGTTTACTTCACACGTAAGAAGCCACGGAGAACCTCCGCGCGAACCTTGGTTGTACAGCAAAGATTTCCTTGAAGGATTTAGAAAAGCAGATAATATGCGTTACGAATTAATGCCATATATCTACGCTCAGGCAAAAGAAAGCTCTCAAAAAGGATTACCAATGATGCGTGCTTTATTTGTAGAATATCCAAATGATCCGGGAGCCTGGTTGGTAGACAACGAATATTTATTTGGTTCAAGTATGTTGGTTGCGCCACTTTTTGAAGAAGTAACAGAAAGAGATGTTTACCTTCCGGAAGGAACATGGATTGACTATCAAACCAAAAAAGTATACCAATCCGGTTGGCATAAAATCAAAGCAGGCGAAGTACCAATTGTAGTTTTAGTAAAAGACGGAACAGCTTTGCCCCACATCGCTTTAGCACAATCTACAAAAGACATGGATTGGAGCAAATTAACTTTGAAAGTTTACGCAAGTGACAAAACAACTTCGGCTACAGCCAAAGTATTTTTACCGGAAGGTGATGCAGTACAAGAAATAAAAGTTACAAAATCCGGAAACAATTTTGACGTAACTTCAAACCCGTTACAAGGAAAAACAACTCTAAAAACAGAGTGGATAAAATAAAGAAATGTATGCCACAGATTGCACAGATTAAAAGGATTAAAAATTGAGAATTAAAAAAATAAATCTGCTTAAATCTGTGAGATCTGCGTGAAAAAAAAACACACAGAATTTAAAAATCATTTTAATCTGTGTAATCTGTGGCAAAAAAAATAAATCCTTAGTCGGATAAAAATAAGTTTTTGTTGAGTTTTTAAATCGGGTGAAGTCTCATACGCAACACCCGATTTATTAAAAATGAATTAAGAAAAAAAATCATGAAAAATTACCTCATTCTTCCCGCTTTAATCCTTTCGGTTTCGATTGGATACAGTCAGAAAAATAAAAATGCTTATGAATTGGCATCGCCAAACGGGCAAAACAAAATTAAATTCGAGTTAGTAAAAAACGCTCCAAAATATGCGGTGTCACACGGAAAAACCGAAGTGATAACACCATCGGATATGGGTTTTTTATTAAAAGGAAATGAAAATTTAAGCACAGATTTCGAAATTAAAAGCGTGAAAAACTCGACTTTTGATGAAACCTGGGAACAAGTTTGGGGAGAAAAGAAAAACATTAGAAACAATTACAATCAGCTTTCTGTAGAATTACAGCAAAAAAGCGGAAACAAACGTAAATTAGAAATTCAGTTTCGTGCGTTTGATGACGGAATCGCTTTTAGATATGTATATCCAAAACAAAGTGTAAAAGACAGTATTTTCATTATGGATGAAAAAACGACTTTTAACTTAAAAGAAGATGGAAAAGCATGGTGGATTCCTGCAAACAGAGAAAATCGTGATGAATATCTTTTTAAAGATGCGCCTGTAAGTACACTTGATACCGTTTTGACTCCGTTAACAATCGAAAGCAAAAGCGGATTAGCCTTGAGTTTTCACGAAGCAAATTTAGTTGATTTTGCCAGTATGACTTTGGTCAATACAACCGGAACACAATTAAAATCTGATTTGGTGCCGTGGTCTGATGGTGTAAAAGTTCGTGTAAAGGACACCTTTACTTCTTCTTGGAGAACGCTTCAAATAGGTGAAACTCCAGCAGATTTAATTACATCATATTTGATTTTAAACCTGAACGAGCCAAACAAATTAAAGAATGCAAGTTATTTTAAACCATACAAATACTTTGGAATTTGGTGGGGAATGCACATTGGAAAATATACTTTTTGGGAAAGCGATAAACAAGGCGCAACTACCAAACATGCCGAAGAATATATTGATTTTACAGCAAAAGAAGGATTTCACCATTTATTGATCGAAGGCTGGAACAAAGGCTGGACGCCACAATGGTATGAAAACCATATGCACATGTTTAGCTTTACGAAAAGTGCAGACAATTTTGACTTAGAGAAAGTTGTTGAATACGGAAACAAGAAGGGCGTTGCACTTATTGGATATCACGAAACGGGTTCGAACTTAATAAATTATTTAAAAGAAGTTGACGAAGGTTTTGCCTTGTACAAAAAACTAGGAATGCACTCCGTTAAAATTGGACACGTAGGTTCTAAACTGAACATGAAAGAAAATCACTTTGGACAATTTGGAGTGAACTATTTCAGATATATTTTAGAAAAAGCAGCACAATATGATTTAGCCGTATTATATCATGAATCTATAAAAGATACCGGAGAACGCAGAACTTTCCCAAACATGGTTTCAAGAGAAGCCGCACGTGGACAAGAATATAATGCATGGAGCGAAGGAAATCCGCCAAATCACTTAACGATTATTCCGTTTACCAGATTACTTTCAGGACCAATGGACTTTACACCGGGAATTTTTGATGTTGAGGTAAAACAAGGATATCCTGGAAAAAGAGTACACGGAACAACAGCGCAGCAATTAGCATTGTACGTTACGATTTATGCACCAATCCAGATGATGGCAGATCTTCCTGAAAATTACGAAGGAAAACCGGCATTACAATTCTTAAAAGATGTTCCGACAGATTGGGAAGACACAAAAGTATTAGACGGAAAAATTGGTGAATACATCACAACAGCTCGTAAAGACAGAAACAGCGCCGATTGGTATTTAGGAACAATCACAAACGAAAACGCAAGAGACGTAAATGTTTCTTTATCATTCTTAGATCCAAGCGCAACTTATGAAGCACAGATTTATGCTGACGCCGAAGGAACTGACGAAACACACAATCCATCAGCAGTAGCGATTTCGAAGAAAACCGTAAAAGCTTCAGATTCGCTAAAATTACATTTAGGCGGAGCCGGAGGAACAGCAATCCGTTTCAAAAAACTATAGATATAGATTGTCAAACCCGACAGGTTTTAAAAACCTGTCGGGTTTACTAACGTAACGATTAGATTTAGTAAAGTATCCTAACAAGTTTCCAAAACCTGTTAGATATCAATAATATAAAAAAAACAAATGAAAAAATATTCAGCAATACTATTTCTTTCATTACTTCTAATCAATGCAAAATTGATTGGACAAAATACTACTGCTGAAAACAGAACCATCAAAGTCGATTACAATAAAACAGCAGGAAAACTGAACACCATGTTTAAAGAATGTATTGGCGCAGGAAGAGCAAACGAAGGTTTACGCGCAGATTGGCAACAACAATTGGCGATGACCAAAAAAGAATGCGATTTTAAATACATCAGAATGCACGGTTTATTGTCTGATGATATGGCGGTTTATCGCGAAGACTCAAAAGGAAATCCCGAATATAATTACCAATATATCGATGCTCTGTATGATTTTATATTGAGTATTAAAATGAAGCCTTTTGTAGAATTGGGTTTCATGCCATCGGCTTTAGCGAGCGGAAGTCAGACTATTTTCTGGTGGAAAGGAAATGTAACCCCTCCAAAAGATTATAAAAAATGGGAAGATTTAATTCGAAACTTAACCCATCATTTTACAGAACGTTACGGAGCCGAAGAAGTAAAAACATGGTATTTTGAAGTTTGGAACGAACCCAATTTATCTCCGGGTTTCTGGACAGGAACTCAGGCAGAATATTTTAAACTATATGAGTACGCAGCTCACGGAATCAAAAGCGTAAATTCGGCTTACAAAATAGGCGGTCCCGCAACTGCAGGAGCGGCGTGGGTTCCGGAAACAATTGAATTTTGTGCTAAAAACAATGTTCCGTTAGATTTTATATCTACACATACTTACGGCGTAAAACAAGGATTTCTGGATGAATTTGGAACTTCGGGAACAATTCTGAATAAAGACGAATCGAGTATAAGCGGCGACGTGATTAATTCCCGCAAACAAATTTCAAATTCGGCTAAGCCAAAACTTGAATTGCATTATACAGAATGGAGCTCTTCTTATACTCCAGCAGATCCTGTTCATGACAGTTATCATTCTGCGGCTTATATTCTTCAAAAATTAAAACAAGTAGGCAATGCCGCAAACTCCATGTCATATTGGGTTTTCACTGATATATTTGAAGAAGCAGGTCCAAGATTTACCCCTTTTCACGGAGGATTTGGATTATTGAATACACAGGGAATCAAAAAACCGGCTTATTTTTCTTATTCTTTTTTGAATAAATTAGGAGAAACGGAACTTCAAAATAAAGACACCTCTTCCTGGGTAACCAAAAATTCAAAAGGAGATGTTCAGTTATTATTTTGGGATTTTACCAATACACATCCCGGAGATTCCATGAATAATCAAACCTATTATATTAAGGATTTACCATCAAAACCAAAAGGCAGTATAAAAATTGAAGTCGATGGTTTACAAAAAGGTAACTACACTTTAGAAATTTATAAAGTAGGTTATAAAGTCAATGATGCTTACGCCGATTATTTGGCAATGGGAAAACCAAGTCAATTATCACGAGAACAAGTAAAGAGTATAAAAGAAAAAAATAATGGTGCTTTGATCGCAACAGAAAAAGTAGCAATTAATGCAAAAGGAACTTTTAGCAAAGACTATAAAATCAGTGAAAATGATGTTGTATTGTTCAATTTTGTAAAGCAATGATTTCTAAAAAAACGAATTCCAAAAAACTAAAATAAATTTATTAAGCATGAAAAATAAAATTATATGCCTATCAGCTGCATTTGCATTTCTGGCATTTGCTTCTTGTAAAAATGATGCAAAAAGCCCAGACTCTGATTCGGCGCAGACAGAAGAATACAAAGGAAGAGAAATAGGAACAGAATTCGATGCAGAGATCGACAAGCTGGTTTCTCAAATGACGCTTGAAGAAAAAATTGGCATGCTGCACGGTAACAGTATGTTTACTTCTGGCGGTGTAAAACGTTTAGGCATTCCGGAACTTAAAATGGCAGATGGACCGTTAGGAGTTCGTGAAGAAATTTCTCGCGACAACTGGGCTCCGGCAGGATTAAAAGATGATTTCGCAACCTATTACCCAGCCGGTGGAGGACTTGCTGCAACATGGAATGCTGAAATGGCATATACCTTCGGGAATAGCCTTGGACAGGAAATGCGTGCCAGAGATAAAGATATGTTGCTTTCACCAGCCATAAATATTGTTAGAACGCCACTTGGAGGAAGAACATATGAATATATGTCTGAAGACCCGTTTTTGAACAAAAAAATTGCAGTGCCGTTAATTGTTGGTTTACAGGATAACGATGTTATGGCTTGTGTAAAGCATTATGCAGCAAACAATCAGGAAACAAATCGTGATTTTGTCGATGTACAAATTGACGAACGTACACTTCGTGAAATTTATCTTCCGGCATTCGAAGCTTCGATAAAAGAAGCGCACGCTTATAGCGTTATGGGAGCTTACAATAAATTTAGAGGAGAATATTTATGTGAGAATGACTATATGCTAAACAAAATCCTTCGTGACGAATGGGGATTTAAAGGCGTTGTAGTGTCAGATTGGGCTGCGGTACACTCTACAGTAAAATCATTAAAAAGCGGATTAGATATTGAAATGGGAACTCCAAAACCATTCAATGAATTTTTCCTTGCCGATAAATTAATTGCTGCTGCTAAAAACAAAGAAATTTCAGAAGCAGAAATTGATATCCACGTAAAAAGAATCCTGCGCACTTTATTTCAGGTAAAAGCAATGGGCGGAAAAGAGCGTGCAAAAGGAAGCATCGCAACCGAAGCACATTATCAGGACGCTTATAAAATTGCTGCAGAAGCAATCGTATTATTGAAAAACGATAACAATGCATTACCATTAAAACTAGACGGAGTAAAATCTATTGCCGTAATTGGAAACAATGCTACAAAGAAAAACGCGCTTGGCGGATTTGGGGCAGGAGTAAAAACCAAAAGAGAAATTACACCACTTGAAGGTTTAAAAAACAGATTGCCATCATCAATTACAATCAATTATGCTGAAGGTTATTTAGAGCGATACGACGAGAAAAACAAGGGAAATTTAGGAAATATAACTTCAAATGGTCCAGTAACGATCGATCAGTTAGATCCTGCTAAATTGCAGGAAGCTATTGAAACCGCTAAAAAATCTGATGTTGCGATTATTTTTGCAGGTTCAAACCGTGATTACGAAACAGAAGCTTCTGACCGTAGAAACTTAAAATTACCATTTGGACAAGAAGAATTAATTCAGAAAGTATTAGCCGTAAACCCAAAAACTATTGTAGTTATGGTTGCAGGAGCTCCGTTTGATATTGATGCCGTAAGCAAAAAAACATCGGCATTAGTATGGACATGGTTTAATGGTTCTGAAGGAGGAAATGCTTTGGCAGATGTACTTTTAGGAAAAGTAAACCCGTCAGGAAAATTACCTTGGACAATGCCTAAACAAATCATGGATTCTCCGGCACACGCTACAAATAGTTTCCCTGGAGGAAAAGCTGTAAACTATGCCGAAGGAATTTTGGTAGGATACCGTTGGTTCGACACTAAAAATATTACTCCGTTATATCCTTTTGGATTTGGATTATCGTATACCACTTTTGCTTTCGATAACGCAAAAACGGATAAAACTACTTACGCGCAAAACGAAACAATTTCAGTTTCTGTAGACGTAAAAAATACCGGAAAAGTTGATGGTAAAGAAGTCGTTCAGTTGTATACTTCTAAATCAGATTCTAAAATAAGTCGTGCAGCACAAGAATTAAAAGGTTTCCAGAAAACATTAGTAAAATCAGGAAGTTCTAATACAGTAACAATTAAAGTTCCGGTAAAAGAATTGGCTTACTACGATGTAACCGCTAAAAAATGGACCGTTGAGCCAGGAAAATATACTTTAAAATTAGGAAACTCTTCAAGAGATATCAAGAAAGAAGTTGTCGTAACGATAAAGTAATCAGGAGTTTTTACATTAATTGTGTGGGTCTTTAATAGTTTTAAGTAAAACAGGAAAGTTTGATGAAACTATTTTTTTCAAATGCGTTTAGTGTTATTTAAGTTAGTAAAAAGAGAACCACACAATTAATAGTAAAAAATCAAAAAATGAAAAAAAACGTAAAAAGTTATTTGTTTAGTGCTATTTTATCTTTGTCTTTTTTAAGCATTTTGGCATGCAGTTCTGATAAAGAAGCAGAAGCACAAGTAAAAACCGAAGCAGGAATAGAAAAAGTTGTTGCTGCCGGATTATATCCAGGTTACAATACAAATCCTATTGCAGCTGATGCAAACGGAATGGGAAGTAATGCGGTACAATTAGCAGCAAAAATAAAACTGGGCTGGAATATTGGCAACACCTTAGAAGCAACTGGCGGAGAAACTGCCTGGGGAAATCCAAAAGTAACAAAAGCATTAATCGATGCTGTAAAAGCAAACGGATTCAATGCCATCAGAATTCCATGTTCGTGGAATCAGTATTTAGAAAATTCGGCAACAGCCAAACTAAAAACCGATTGGCTGAACAGGGTAAAAGAAGTCGTGCAATATTGTGTTGACAATAATATGTATGTAGTCGTTAACATTCACTGGGACGGTGGCTGGTTAGAAAACAATATTACCGAAGCTAAAAAAGTAGAAAACAACGCCAAACAAAAAGCTTTTTGGGAACAAATTGCAACACACTTAAGAGGTTTTGACGAGCATTTACTTTTTGCAAGCGCCAATGAACCAGCAGTTGAAGACGCAGCACAAATGGCAGTTTTAACTTCGTATCACCAAACCTTTATCGATGCTGTTCGTTCAACCGGAGGAAAAAACACCTACAGAACATTAATAGTTCAGGGACCAACAACAGATATCGAAAAAACAAATAAATTAATGACCACTTTGCCTACAGATAAAACGGCAAGCCGCATGATGGTCGAAGTGCATTATTATGCTCCATGGAATTTTGGAGGATTAACCAAAGACGAATCCTGGGGAAAAATGTTCTATTATTGGGGAGCGGGATTTCATTCGACAACAGAACTGGATAGAAATGCAAGTTATGGAGAAGAAGCGGATCTTACTAAAAACTTCAAACTAATGAAAACCCAGTTTGTCGATAAAGGAATTCCGGTTTTATTAGGCGAGTTTGGCGCAATTCGCCGTACTACTTTAACAGGCAGTGCATTGACTTTGCATTTAAACTCCAGAGCCTATTATTTAAAGACCGTAGTAAAAACAGCCAAAGCAAATGGATTATTGCCGTTTTATTGGGATGAGGGAAATCTGGGTAACAACGGTTTCGGAATTATCAACAGAACCAATAATACTGTTTTTGATACTCAGGCATTGAATGCAATGAAAGAAGGATTACAGTAAAATATAAATTCAGCATATAAGTAATATAAGAAATTATAAGTCTGGCTTAAAAACCCGAACTTCGTTTTCAATTATCTACAATCTTATCATTTCGACATACGGAGAAATCAAACTCGTTAATCGACAAAAATTGGAGACATTGATTACGGAATTTCTAGTGTGATTTCTCCTTACGTCGAAATGACAAATTATGGCGTCTTTGCATTTAATTAAATAAAAATACAAATTCACCATATAAGTGATATAAGAAAATTTAAGCACAAACTATATCAAAAGCTTAAATTTTCTTATATCACTTATATGGTTTAAAAAACAAATGAAATGAAGAAAAACATAATGTTTCTTTTTTTGATGTGCAGTATCATGGCAAATGCCAATGTTAGAATGCCTTTGTTATTTTCTGACGGCATGGTTTTGCAGCGCAACAAAGAAATTCCGGTTTGGGGTTGGGCAGATGCAAACGAAAAAGTCGAAGTTCATTTTAACAAACAAACTAAAACCGTTCAAGCTGATAAAAACGGAAAATGGATGATAAAACTGTCTGCAGAAAAAGCAGGTGGA
Organism: Flavobacterium sp. Leaf82; assembly: GCF_001422725.1. Lineage (GTDB taxonomy): Bacteria > Bacteroidota > Bacteroidia > Flavobacteriales > Flavobacteriaceae > Flavobacterium. The sequence goes on from NZ_LMMA01000012.1 coordinate 296,272, forward strand.
CCTTTTGAATTATCCATTAAAGGAAAAAACAAAATCATTATAAAAGATGTTTTGGTTGGCGAAGTATGGATTTGCAGCGGACAATCAAACATGGAATTTCAGATGTATAAAACGCTGAATGCCGAAAAAGAAATGGCCGATTCTGATTATCCTATGATTCGCCATTTTGGAGTTGCACAAGATTTAAGCGGAACACCAAAAGAAGATCTAAAAGAAGGAAAATGGGCAGTTGCTAACAAAGAAAATATTCGGGACTTTACAGCCGCAGGTTTCTTTTTTGCCAAAAAATTATATGCTGAATTAAAAATCCCAATCGGAATTATCAATATTTCCTGGGGCGGAACAAATGTAGAAACCTGGACAAGCCGTCAGGCTTTCGAAAAAAGCAATGACTTTAAAGCCGTGATTGCAGATGTTCCTCAGGTAGATATGGATGCTGTTTTTGAAGTTTATAAAAAGTCAGTTCTTGACAACATAAAGAAAATTCAGGGATTTGATGTTTCGATGGAAAATGAAAATCAATACAAAGATTTCAATTTTAACGATAAAAACTGGCCGGAAATAAAAGTGCCGTCTTTATGGGAAAACCAACAAATAGGCAATATTGATGGAATTGTCTGGATGCGAAAAACAATTACTTTAACTGCAGAACAAGCTAAAAGCGAAGCTGTTTTACATTTATCCAAAGTCGACGACGAAGATATCACCTATATTAATGGAGTTGAGGTAGGAACCAATAAAATCTGGGAAACATTACGCGTTTATAAAATTCCTGCAGGAACGTTAAAAGAAGGCAAAAATGTAATTGCAGTTCGTATTGCAGATTATTCAGGCGGTGGCGGAATCTACGGCGATCCTTCTGACTTAAAAATTCAGTTTAAAGACAACAATATTCCACTCAAAGGACTTTGGAAATTCAATGTCGTTCAGGTAAAAATTGCCGTTTCACCAAATAGTTATCCATCGTTATTATACAATGCAATGGTGAATCCGCTCGTTCCGTATGTTTTTCAGGGCGTTTTATGGTATCAGGGCGAAGCCAATGTTTGGAGAGCAAAACAATACAAAAAAGCATTTCCGTTAATGATCACAGATTGGCGAACAAAATGGAATCAAGGCAATTTTCCTTTCTACTTCGTACAATTATCAACTTTTGATGAATTCAAAGGCAATAGTAAAGTCGGAAGCCGTTGGGCAGAACTTCGCGAAGCCCAACTTGAAACCCTAAAATTACCCAATACCGGAATGGTCGTAACCACAGATATTGGTAATGCAAAAGACATTCATCCAAAAAATAAACAAGACGTAGGTTTACGTTTGGCAGCAATTGCGTTGAATAATGTCTATGATAAAAAACAAATTTACAGCGGACCAACTTTTAAGTCTCAGGAAATAAAAGGAAACGAAATTATCCTTACTTTCGACAATATCGGAAGCGGATTATCTGCTTCTGATAATTCTGAAAACCTAAAAGGATTCGAAATCGCCGGAGCTGACAAAATTTTTCATTCCGCGAAAGCAATAATCAAAAACAATAAAGTCATTGTTTCAAGCGAAAACGTAAAAAATCCCGTAGCCGTTCATTATGGCTGGGCAGATGATGATACAGAAATCAATCTTTTTAACAAAGAAAAATTTCCTGCATCGCCCTTTAGAACTGATAATTGGGAAATGATTACGGCAAACGAAATATATAAAGTGAGTAAATAATCTTAATTATGAAAAAGATAATTTTTTTATTGATAGGCGTATTCTCACTTGCAATTAATGCACAGCAACAAAATATAAAAACAGGTGATGAATTTTATCAAAACCCAATATTCAGAGGAGACTATCCGGATCCGTCTATAATTAGAGATGGTGAGGATTATTATATTGTGCATTCTTCATTTAATTATTATCCCGGACTATTAATATGGACTTCAAAAGATTTGGTAAATTGGAAACCGGTTACACACGCACTTCAAAAAAGTGTAGGATCAGTTTGGGCGCCTGATTTAGTAAAATACAATAACAAATTTTACATCTATTTCCCTGCAAACGAAACCAATTATGTAGTTTGGGCAGATAACATCAACGGACCATGGAGTGATCCAGTTGATTTAAAAATTGGGAATATCGACCCCGGACATTTTACAGACGAAAAAGGAAATCGATATTTATATTTTAGTAATGGCGATTATGTGCCTTTGTCTAAAGATGGACTTTCAGTTTCCGGAACAGGCAAACATGTTTACGACGGATGGAAAATTCCTGTAGAATGGTCGATAGAATGTTTTTGTATGGAAGGACCAAAAGTATTAAAGCAAGGAAATTATTATTATCTAACGGTTGCCGAAGGCGGAACTGCGGGACCTGCTACAAGCCACATGGTGATTTCGGCAAGATCAAAATCGCCTTTAGGACCTTGGGAAAATTCTCCATACAATCCAATCTTAAGAACCAACGATAGTTCAGAAAAATGGTGGTCAAAAGGTCATGCCACATTAATTGATGATGTAAACGGAAAATGGTGGATGGTTTTTCATGGTTATGAAAACGGATACTATAATATGGGTCGCCAAACGTTGCTACAACCTGTAGAATGGACAAATGATGGCTGGTTTAAAAGTCCGGAAAACATCAAAACCGAACAACCAATAAAAAAACCGGCAGGAAAAACTTTAAAAACTAATTTTACACTTTCTGATACTTTTTCAGGTACTGAACTTGAGCCACAATGGCAATTTTTCGATCATTATGACGCTGAAAGATTTAAAGTCACCAAAGACGGAATTCAGATAAAAGCAAAAGGGAAAAACATTGGCGAAAGCTCTCCTTTATTATGTACACCATCTGATCATTCTTACACAGCAGAAGTTGAAGCCGAAATAGAAGGCAATGCCACAGCGGGACTTATTCTGTTTTACGACAATAAACTTTATACCGGAATTGCTGCCGATAAAGACAATGTTTTAGCCATATTACGATCATGGCAGTTTCCAACTCAGAAAGGTGTAAACAAAGCGCATTTATTTCTTCGTTTAGAAAAGAAAGAACAACTTGTAAACATGTTTTACAGTATCGACGGAAAAGTTTGGATTAAGATTGAAAACTCTGCAGAAGTATCATCATTTAATCATAATGTATTAAGCGGTTTCATGAGTCTTCGTTTAGGGCTTTCTTCAGTTGGTGAAGGTAAGGTTACATTCAAAAATTTCATTTATAAAGCGACAAATTAACTGCTAAATAATTAAATTTAGAATCTAAACAGGATTTACGTTGATAATTTGGGCGTGACCACATTTACAAAAGGCGCTATTTAACAAACCGCTTATGTGCGCCTTTCGCAAATGCGGTCGGGCTATACGCATTACTTCGGTAATTTGCTTCTATCCCTCACGCGGGCAAAGTGGGTTTCGATATCCTAACCCGTTTCCAAAACCTGTTAGGTATATTTGTCAAAGCAATTAAAAAATTAGAATACCTAACAGGTTGAAAAACGGGTTAGGATATCATCAATAAAAAAGAAATATTGAATGAAATCAAACATCATAAAAAAAATATTTTTCATTTTGCTATTCACCTCGTTCTGCATCAATATGACGGCGCAATCGAATCATGTTTTGTGGTACAATCAACCCGCAGAATTTTTTGAGGAAAGCTTGGTTTTAGGAAACGGAAAAATGGGAGCCACGGTTTTTGGCGGCGCAAATTCAGATAAAATTTATTTGAATGATGCCACACTTTGGTCAGGCGAACCCGTAAACGCGAACATGAATCCGGAAGCTTACAAAAATATTCCGGCAATTAGGGAAGCGCTCAAAAATGAAAACTACAAACTAGCCGACGAACTCAACAAGAAGCTCGAAGGCAAAAACTCTGAATCCTACGCACCTCTTGGAACATTAGAAATCAACAATTCTGAGAAAGGAAAAGCTGCAAATTATTATCGTGAACTGGATATTTCGAATGCAATCTCAAAAGTGAGCTATGAAATGAACGGAATAAAATTTACCCGTGAATATTTTGTTTCGGCACCAGACCAAATCATGGTAATCAAATTAACGAGCAGCGCAAAAGGAGGTTTGAATTTTGATATTAATTTAAGGAGTTTACTAAAATCAAATGTTGAAGTAAGAAATAATATTCTGGTAATGACCGGACTTGCTCCAATTCATGAAAATGCAGGATATCCCGTTTTGCCAAAATACAAGGAAGTAAAAGAAAGAGGAACAAGATTCACCGCTTTAATCCAAATCAAAAAAACAGACGGAAAAATTACAAGTTCCAGAGAATCTTTAAGCTTAAAAGATGCGACAGAAGCTTATGTTTATATATCTGTTGCCACAAGTTTTAATGGTTTTAACAAAAATCCTGCAACCGAGGGCTTAGATGATGTATCAATTGCATTGCAAAACCTGAACAAAGCATTTGCAAAATCATTCGATAAATTAAAAGAAGCCCACATTGCTGATTATCAGAAATATTACAACAGAGTAACTTTAGATTTAGGAAAAACAACCGCACCGGATGTAGCAACAGACGAACGTTTATTGCGCTACGCTGACGGTAAAGAAGACAAAAATCTTGAAATTCTATATTTCAATTACGGACGTTATTTACTCATAAGCAGTTCCAGAACAATGGGTGTTCCGGCAAATTTACAAGGCATTTGGAATCCGCATCTAAATCCGCCATGGAGCAGTAATTATACGATGAATATCAATCTCGAAGAGAATTACTGGCTGGCAGAAAACACCAATCTATCCGAGATGCATTTGTCGCTTTTGAGCTTTATAAAAAATCTTTCTGTAACCGGAAAAGTTACGGCAAAAACTTTTTATGGCGTAAACCAAGGTTGGGCTGCGGCACATAATTCAGATATTTGGGCAATGACAAATCCGGTGGGACAATTTGGTAAAGAAGATCCAAGTTGGGCTTGCTGGCCATTATCAGGAGCTTGGTTAAGTACCCATATTTGGGAACATTATATTTTTACACAAGATAAAAATTATCTAAAAAACGAAGGATATCCAATTATGAAAGGTGCTTCTGAGTTTTTTTTAGGCTGGATGATTACAGACAAAAACGGAAATCTAATTACATCGCCATCCACTTCACCTGAAAATAAATACATTGCGCCAGACGGTTTCATTGGAGCGACAATGTATGGAGGAACAGCAGATTTAGCGATGATAAGAGAATGTTTTGAAAAAACGATAAAAGCCTCTAAAGTTCTAAATACCGATGCTGATTTTAGAGCAAAACTAGAAACGGCACTTTCTAAATTTCATCCGTATCAAATTGGCAAAAAAGGAAACCTTCAGGAATGGTATTTTGATTGGAATGACGAAGATCCAAAACACCGCCATCAATCACAATTATTCGGACTTTTTCCCGGAGATCATATCACGCCCGAAAAAACACCTGATTTGGCCGAAGCATCTAAAAAGACTCTAGAAATAAAAGGAGACGAAACAACCGGCTGGTCAAAAGGATGGAGAATTAATCTTTGGGCAAGACTTTGGGACGGAAATCGTGCTTATAAAATGTTTAGAGAACTATTAAAGTATGTCGATCCGGACGGAAAGAAAACTGATAAACCCAGAAGAGGAGGAGGAACATACCCGAATTTGTTCGATGCACATCCGCCATTTCAAATCGATGGAAATTTTGGCGGAGCCGCAGCTGTTGCTGAAATGCTGTTGCAATCTGATGAAAATGAAATTAGATTATTACCCGCTTTACCAGACGCTTGGGAAACTGGATCAGTAAAAGGAATTTGTGCCCGTGGCGGATTTGAAATCGAAATGAACTGGGAAAATAAGATTCTGAAAAAAGTTTCAATTTCTTCAAAAACAGGAGGAAAAACAGTTTTAATAAATGGAAATAAAAAACAAAATATCATATTAAAAAAAGGAGAAAAATTAGAAATAAACTGGTAAAATAGTTCTAAACACAATCTTGTCAAACCCGACAATCCCAATTCTTCGGGATTGTCGGGTTTATTATTATTTGAAAACTAATGTCATCCTGAGCGAAGTCGAAGGCTTGGATTATAGGAAATGGGCTTCGACTTCGCTCAGCCTGATAAACGTTTTAAAATCTTTTCGATTTACTCATTAAGCCTTGATTTACATTGCAATAAGTTTTTAAAATTTTGTTGCAAACTTATTTTAATTAACTTTGATTAAAATATTATAATCATGACTTACAATCCAACAACAGTCGCTAATTATTTCATAGATAAATATTCCAAAACGGGAAATCTTACGCCAATGAAAATAATTAAGCTAACATATATTGCTTATGGCTGGTATTTGGCTTTGACAGACAAAAAAGAAAGATTGCTTGATGAAAGTCCTATTGCCTGGGATTTTGGACCTGTTTTTCCATCTCTTTATTATAGTATAAAACAATACAAAAAAGAGAAGATTACAGAGAAAATTCCGAATGCGATAAAAGATGAAAAAATAACCAGCGAAGACGAGAAATTTTTAGATAAAATATGGGAAGTCTACGGGAGATTTGACGGTATTTATTTAAGTGCCTTAACGCATAATGACGGTACGCCGTGGAGAAAAGTATACCGCAAAGATTCGAATGCTCTTATTTCTGATGATGATATTTTTGAACATTATAAAACTAAGTTAAAACCAATTTAAACTTATTATGTCCTCCCTAAATCTAAATCAAATTTCAATTACAAATAGTTCTTCATTAACTCCTGAAGACCTAAGTAAAGCGCGTTTACAAAATCAAATCCTTGAGGACAGATTAGGAAATGCAAAAGTGGGCCGTTTTTTAGAAGATACAAGACTTAGAAGGCATTTAACCTATATTTTTGCCGGTATTATTTTTCTTTGGCTGGCTTCTGTTGTATCGGTTTTGTATTTTAATGATAATTTACTTCATCTCAATCTTTCAGAAAATGTATTGATTACATTGCTGACAACTTCGTCTGTAAATGTAATAGGAATGATGTTGATTATTTTGAAAAATTTATTTCCAAAACCACTGCATGACGACGAATAGATTAAATTAATAGTTGTTTTAAACTATTCTTTTTCAGTTTCAGTTTTGTTTTCTTCGGCAGATTTTTTATCATGTTCTTCCTTAAAATTCTCGTACCATTTCTCGATCGAAGGATAAACAAAAGCAGCTACTTTTTTTACAGGATTATAAAAAATAGATTTATCCAGCGTTTCTTTTTTTGCAAAAGTTTCATTGAAGTTTATTTTCTCAAACAACGCAATAAAAATACTCATAATCAGGATAGTTTTTAGGATTCTGAAAAAACCTCCACCCAGTTTATTTGCCCATCCCAAAAAAGCAAAATCAGCAATTCCGGTAAGGATTTTAGCTAAGAAATAAACACCAATAACCACCAGAATAAAAGTCAGGATAAAAGCTGTAACCTGTATGGTGTTTGGATTCCAGGAAACATGTTTCATGATTAGTTCCTTCATGAAAGAAGAGAATTTTATAGCAATATAAATTCCAAGTAATAAAGAAATAAAAGAAGCAATTTCTACAAAAAGACCATTTTTAATTCCTTTGTATAAACTAAAAGCCAAAAGAGCTCCAAAAATCATGTCAAAAAGACTCATATTTTCTGTGTTTTATTGAGGCGCAAATATAGATTTTTTTTAGATTCAGAGTTACAATGGTTCTAATGTTCTAAGGTTTTTTGGCCCACAGATTATACGGATGTAACAGATTTACACGGATTAAAGTTATTTGGCTGATTTATGGCTTAGAATTTTCGTGATTTGCCGTTAAAGATTACAGAGTAAGAAAAATAAAATCTGTATAAATCAGTTAAAATCCGCGTCATCTGTGTACCATTTCAATCTCTTAAAACGGATGTATTTAATTTTTGAGGTCTTTGGATTTGAAGTTCCTATCTTTGCAAATCTAATTTTAGAATTCAGATTGCAGATTTTAGATTTTTTAAGTCAGCAATCTAAAATCTAAAATCTAAAATCACAAATATATATGTCCAGAGATACACAATTAAAAGAGCGATGGGAAAAGCTCGTCGATATATTATCTAATCAATTTTCGCAAGGTGAAGATTTAGATTTAGATGCCATAATTTACTTAATAGGAGTTCAGGAACTTGGTAAAGTACACCGCGAATTCAAAAAAGATGAAAAATTAAACCTGATGCACATCGCCATTTGCCGATTACTAGAACCATACGGGTTTTATGAATTTGATTTTTATGATGCTGATGGATGGCCGCATTACAAAGTAAAAGAAGAATTACCGGCATTAAAAGCAGGAGAACAATCTGTTTTAATGAAAGAAGCCATTGTGAGTTATTTTTTAGAACGAAAACTTATTGAATAGGTTTTTAGTTTTCAGTCTCAGTTTTCAGTGCCAATTAAACTGAAAACTGAGACTGAAAACTGAAAACCGCGACTGAAAACTAGAAAGAAATGTGTAGATATGCCATGGTTTCGTATAAACCACATTATGCTTGTTTTAAGTGTCGGAAGACATTTAAAAGAAGACTTATGAATGACATAAAACGAGGCGAAAAATCAATTCTGGAAGCAAAGTGTCCGGATTGTGGAGACTTGACGGCTAATATGGGACTTGATTTTGAATCGCCAAAAAAAGACGATATCAAAAAATGGGAACATATTAAAAGTTTATATTCTGTTGGAATCGCATTTCATTCCTGTGGTTGCAGCGGTCCGGGTTATATTCCTAATTCTAAAGAAAAACTAATTGAATATTTTGAAGATTTAAAAGAAAAATACTTTAAAAACATGGAATTTTGGCGCTCGAGAACAGAACCAACTAATGCTGTCGAGAGAGATAAGGAATGGAATAAAAACTGGATTGAGTTGGGTAAAATAGCATCAAAACACAGAAAAGAAATTATTACAAATCAGGAAGGAATAAGCTTTTGGCTGGAAAAAGTGAAACAAATAGAAACCAAAATTAGCCTGATAAGATAGATTATTTGATTTGAAAGGAAACTTTAAACTTTAAACACCATACTTGGAACAAATTCCTTAAATTTGTTCCCTCAATTATTGAAGGAAAATGATAGACAAGATAAAACAACATATAGAGGAAGCCAAAGCCTTTAATGATAAAAATAAAGAATCTTTAGAGCAATTCCGTGTTAAATATTTAGGTAGTAAAGGGTTGTTGAAAGAGCTTTTTACAGAGTTCAAAAATATTCCAAACGACCAGAAAAAAGACTTTGGACAAGTAATAAATACTTTAAAAGCTGTTGCCGAAGAGAAAGTAAGAGTTATTCAGGAAGAACTGGAAAGTAAAGAAGAAGTAAAAGGACTTTTTGGTGATTTAACACGTGCCGCAGAGCCTGTAATTATTGGTTCCCGTCACCCAATTTCGATCGTTAAAAATCAAATCATAGATATTTTTGCCAACATTGGTTTCAATGTTTCCGAAGGTCCGGAAATCGAAGACGACTGGCACAATTTTACTGCATTAAACCTGCCAGAATATCATCCGGCTCGTGATATGCAGGACACATTTTTCATTCAGACAAATCCTGATGTGTTGTTGCGTACGCATACATCATCTGTTCAGGTGCGTTATATGGAAAATCACAAACCGCCAATTCGTACAATTTCTCCGGGACGTGTGTTTCGTAACGAAGCAGTTTCGTCACGTTCGCACTGTATTTTTCATCAGGTAGAAGGATTGTATATTGACAAAGATGTATCGTTTGCTGATTTAAAACAGACATTACTTTATTTTACTAAAGAAATGTTCGGGAAATCGAAGATTCGTTTACGTCCGTCCTATTTTCCTTTTACAGAACCTAGTGCCGAAATTGATATTTATTGGGGTTTAAAAACCGAAACGGATTACCGTATCACTAAAGGAACTGGTTGGTTAGAAATTGGAGGTTGCGGAATGGTAGATCCAAACGTTCTTAAAAATTGCGATATCAATCCTGACGAATACAACGGTTTTGCCTTTGGAATGGGAGTAGAGCGTATTGCAATGTTATTATACCAAATTGGTGATATTCGTATGTTTTACGAAAACGACGTTCGTTTCTTAGAGCAATTCAAAGCAAATATTTAATTTAAATCCAAAAGTCATAAAGTCGAAAGTCGAAGGTCTCACAGCAGTGACTTTATGACTTTCGACTTTATGACTTTTGACTTTTAAACTTTTGACACATATGAAAGCAGATATAACAATACCAGAAGTAGAAAACGTATTTCTGGCCGCCGTTCAGGAATGGAGCGACGATTTTATGGAAAAAGTGTGGTACGCTTATCTTGTAAACGATAGCGACTTTAATCTGGATAGCGTAATGGTAGTTTCTAAAGCATTTGGAACTATCGATGGCGAAATGAAAAAAACATCAGTTCTTCGTCACGCCTTTGTTGAAGTTCCGGCAGTTTCGGTAGTAAAAATCGAAATGATCGAAAAGAGTTTGCTGGTTTTAAACAACGAATTCATGGTAACATTCTTCATAGGAAACACTTTATACGACAAGAAATTCATTTTTAAATCAAACCTAATCAACGAAAATAAAACAGAAGAAGTGCCTATTTTATTTGTTGAAGGGGTGATGGTAAAGTAAGTTTTTTTAGAAGCAAGAAGCAAGAAGCAAGAGAAAAGAAGCAAGAAGCAAGAGAAAAGAAGCAAGAAGCAAGAGAAAAGAAGCAAGAAAATAGAGTAAAGAGAATAGATTTCTATACTTTGAGAATAAAAAAAGAGTCAAGACTAATTTAATTTCGTCTTGACTCTTTCTTCTTTATTCTATTCTCTAAAATTTATTCTCTTTACTCTTAAAAAACTAATCCAAAGAATCAGTCAATTTCTTAAAGACAGATTTAGCATCTTTTCCTTCGTATAAAATAGCATAAACAGCATCAATAATTGGCGTTTTTGCTCCGTAAGCCTGATTCAATTTATAAGCACTTTTGGTAGCATAGTAGCCTTCGGCAACCATACTCATTTCCATCATGGCACTTTTTACCGTGTATCCTTTTCCAATCATATTCCCGAACATTCTGTTTCTTGAGAATACAGAATATCCTGTAACCAATAAATCGCCTAAATAAGCTGAATCATTGATGTTACGTTTCATTTTGTGTACCTTTCTGATGAATTTTTTCATTTCACGAATTCCGTTACTCATCATAACCGATTGAAAGTTATCACCATAACCCAATCCGTGTGCAATTCCGGCTGCAATAGCATAAATGTTTTTTAACATTGCCGCATATTCAGTACCAATAATGTCATCAGAAATTTTTGCTTTAATATAGTTTCCGGATAAGGTTTTAGCAACAATGCTGGCTTTATCAGGATCACCACAAGCAATGGTTAAGTACGAAAGTCTTTCTAATGCCACTTCTTCGGCATGACAAGGACCTGTAATAACACCAATATTGTAATATGGAATGTCGTATTGAATGTGAAAATGTTCACCAACGATTAAACTCGTCTCAGGAACAATTCCTTTAATAGCCGAAAAGATAATCTTATCAGACAAAGAAACCGTTAAGTTCTTTAATTCAGCATCTAAGAAAGCAGACGGAATCGCAAAAATGATATAATCTGCATATTCAACCGCTTCGTTTATATTGTTTGTCAGTTTAAGTTTAGCGGTATCAAATTCAACCGAACTTAAGTAATTAGGATTGTGTTTGTATTTTTGGATGTGCTCGATCGCAGCATCATTACGCATGTACCAGGCAATTTCTGAAAGATTCACGCATAACATCTTTGCAATTGCCGTTGCCCAACTTCCTCCTCCAATTACTGCAAATTTTAACTTTTCGCTCATTATTTTAATAATTTAAAACAAAAGTACTTAATAATGTACTAATAATACAAAATCTGATTTAAGAAATTTAAAAGACACCTTTAAAAATAATGGTTTTGGCTATTTTTAAAATATAATTATTTTTTTTACTTCATATACAATAAAAACAAAACTACAACGTTGTAACTACTTGTAAATTAGAATTTAATGAGTTTAGCAAAAATTGAGTTAGTTAGTTTTGTTTTAGTATTGTAAAAAGGCGTTCCTGAAAAATTCAAGAACGCCTTTTTTAGTTTTCAGTATACAGTAACAGTTTACAGTTTTATACTGAGACTGAAAACTGAGACCGAAAACTAATAACTCATCTCAACAATAGATTTTACTTTGTCTAAAGTTATCAATTGTTTTTCTCCTAAACCTTTCCAGCCTCTTTTGTCAAAACGATTCACAATAAAGTCGGCAGTTTTGCTGTAATCTTCAATGTATTGCGAAAGTTTAGTGTCCATTCCCATAGTATGGAAAAATTCTACCGTTTTGTTGATCGCTTCTTTAGCTACTTCGTCATCAGAACCTTTTAAATCGAAGATTCTTCTGCCGTATTGTGCTAATTTTTCTTTTTTGGTATCAAACATTACTTCGTATAAACTTGGACCAATTATTGCCAAAGTTCTGGCATGATCGATTCCGTACAAAGCTGTTAATTCGTGACCAATCATATGCGTTGCCCAATCAGACGGAACACCTTTTTGAATCAATCCGTTTAGCGCCATCGTACAACTCCACATAAAATTAGAAGCCAAAGCATAGTCGGTTGGATTTTCGACCACTTTTGGTCCAACCTCAATTAAAGTTTGTAAAATTCCCTCAGCGATTCGGTCTTGCAAATAACCTTCATGAGGATACGTTAAATATTGTTCCATTACGTGAGTGTAGGCATCTACAACACCATTTTGTAATTGTCTTTTTGGTAAAGAAGCAATTACCGTGGGATCGCAAATAGAGAATTTTGGAAACATAGCACTTCCGCCAAAAGCAAGTTTTTCCTGAGTTTCTGTAATCGTAACAACAGCTCCGGAATTCATCTCACTTCCTGTTGCAGGCAAAGTCAAAACAGTACCAAAAGGCATTGCATTTTCTTTAATCAACAAACGTTTCTGCAAAATATCAATCGGATTTCCGTCAAAGTTTACTGCAGCCGAAATAAATTTTACACCATCAATAACAGATCCGCCACCAACAGCCAGAATAAAATCGATTTTTTCTTTTTTAATCACTTCAACCGCTTTCATCAACGTTTCAAAATGCGGATTTGGCTCAATTCCGCCAAATTCAACGATATCAAAACCTTTTAAATTTTTGATTACCTGTTCGTGAATTCCGTTATTAAAGATACTTCCGCCACCATACGCCAAAAGAATTTTAGCATCTTTGGGTACTAAAGTCGAAAGCTTTTCAATTTGTCCTTTTCCGAATATTAAATTCGTAGGATTATATAATTCAAAGTTTAGCATTTTTTTAAGTTTCTGAGATACTAAGTTGCTAAGGTTCTAAGGTTTTTTCTTGAAAATTATACAGCAAGCTTAGTATCATTTGTTTATTTAATTTTTTTATTAATTAAAGAATAAAAGATTGAGCTTTTAAGTTGCTAAGGGAAAACTTAGAACCTTAGAACCTTAGTCCCTTATTTATTCAATTTTTCCAATAATTTTCCTGCTACTAATTTAGATGAAGCAGGATTTTGTCCTGTAATCAAAAGTCCATCTTCAACAGAATACGGTGCCCAGTTTGGACCTTTTGAGAATTTAGCTCCATTTTGAGTCAACGCATCTTCTAATAAAAACGGAACAACTTTAGTTAAACCTACCGCTTCTTCCTCTTCATTTGTAAAACCGGTTACTTTTTTACCTTTTACTAAAAATTCACCATTTACTTTTACGTTTTTCAAAACTGCCGGAGCGTGACAAACAAAAGCTACAGGTTTTTTATGTGTGTAAAAAGATTCGATTAAAGCAATTGAGTTTTTATCTTCAACTAAATCCCAAAGTGGTCCGTGACCTCCTGGATAGAAAACGGCATCGTAATCTTTTTGATTAATAGTTGAAAGTTTATGCGTGTGTTTTAATTTTTCCTGTAATGTTTTATCAGCGTCAAAACGTTTTGTGTCTTCGGTCGCAGATGCCGGATCAGCACTTTTTGGATCAATTGGGGGTTGACCTCCAAGCGGAGTTGCAATGGTAATCTCTACTCCCTGATCTAATAATTCATAATATGGCGCAGCAAGTTCCTCTGACCAAAATCCTGTTTTTTCTCCTGTATTGCCCAGTTTATCATTACTGGTTACAACAAATAATACTTTTTTCATACTTTTTTTATTTGTTTTTTGAGCTATAGCTGCTGTGCTAAAAGCCGTTAATGTTATAATCGCGAGTAAAGCTATCTTTTTCATAAGTTTAAATTTTGATCAAATTTACGGCTTAAGTGATATTTGTAAAAATAAAATAAACTATGTTTGTTATAAATAAATTTATGTCATGGTAAATCTCGAATGGTACAGAACATTTAAAGCGGTTTATAAAAACGGAAATTTTTCTATCGCTGCAAAAGAGTTGTTTATGAGTCAGCCTGCAGTTAGCCAGCAAATATCAATGCTGGAAGCTCATGTTGGGAACAAATTATTCAACCGGAAGTCAAAAGGCGTAGAACCAACGGAATACGCTAAGTTACTGAATAATTTGATAATAGATGCGCTCGACAGACTCGAAAGTGTCGAAGCTGGTTTTCGGGCTAAAGCAGAAGATGCCAACAGATTAATTTCTGTGGGAATTTCAAAACATCTTTTTAATTGTGTGGGTGATCTTTTAATTTCTAAGTTCGATTTAATCGATTTTACTTTTGCAGAAAATGATGAACTTTTTACTTTAGTCGATGCCAAAAAACTTGATTTTGCCATTACCACAAAAAGGTTCGATACTTTTGATACTACTTATGAAATTGTTGGAAAAATTAAACTAATAATGGTGGCGCCAACAAGTTTGGACATAACAGAATTTCGTCAGAAATTAAAAGCAGATAATTATACCGAATTAGAACAATGGCTCAATAGTCAAAAATGGTACAGTCATGACGCCCGAATTCCGCACATAAAATTGTTCTGGCTTCATGCTTTTAATAAAAAAAGACCTTCTATGGTTCCTAATTATATTATTCCTTCAGAATCTGATATGTTAAGGCTTCTGTCCAAAAATGAAGGAGTAGCAGTAACCTGGAATTGTAATGCGAGAAATTACATTAAAGAAAATAAACTGCAGTTATTATGGA
The DNA here is from genome assembly GCF_001422725.1 of Flavobacterium sp. Leaf82. Classification (GTDB taxonomy): domain Bacteria; phylum Bacteroidota; class Bacteroidia; order Flavobacteriales; family Flavobacteriaceae; genus Flavobacterium. Next base: position 311,351 of record NZ_LMMA01000012.1, read on the forward strand.
ATAGTTTTCACGTTCCGGAGGAATTTGTGTATTTATTAGCACCAAAAAACAATAATTTAAATTCATTTTTTGATATTGTTGCTAAAGAATTGAAATTGTTTTTTGGTAATAGATTGTGATTTTTTTATTGAAAATCAATACGTTACTTTTTGTTGTTTTGAGAAAAACAATAAATTTGATAAAGTAATTCCTAAAACAGATAAATCATGAAAAAGATAACTACAATTTTAATACTTACTATATTGGTTTTTATCTCAAATTCCTGCAGCAAGCATGATGATGAAGTAATAGTAGATTGTTTTGGAGATTCGATTTTGACCGAATTAAAACATTCGACAGAGGGAACTAATTCTAAAACAATCAATTATTCCATACAATATAGCGGAAGTAACACCGTAACGTCTGTAAAATGGACTTTTGGTGACGGAACTCCGGCACAAACTATAAATAGTGCGACAGGCGTAGTATCGCATACTTATACCGCTGCCGGAACATTTGAGGTAAAAGCTGATGTAACAATTTCTAAATCTGGAGGCAGTTGTACTATCAGTCCAAAGAAAAGTGTAACAGTGAATTAAAAACAGAATGAAAACTGATTGATAAGAGCCAATTTTATAATTTATTGCTTTGGTAATAAATTATAAAATTGGCTCTCATTCGTTATATTTGTTTGATATGATTTAGGATTATGGAAAATTTACAAAATATAAGAATCGCTGTTGATGCCATTGTTTTTGGATATAAAAACAATGATTTATATGCATTATTGATTGAGCAGCAATTTGGTACTTCAGAAAAATACTGGGCTTTACCAGGCGGATTAGTGAAAAATGATGAGTCTTTGAGCGATGCTGTAATTAGAGAATTGCACGAAGAAACAAATGTTCAGCTTACTTTCATGGAACAGTTGTACACTTTTGGCGATGATATTTACAGAGATTCCAGAAACCGGGTAATTTCTGTAGCTTATTATGCTTTGGTCGATGCTTCGAATCTTGAAATTAAAGCCGATACCGATGCAGAAAAAGTGCAATGGTTTAAAATAGATGAAATTCCTTCATTGGCTTTCGATCATAATCTAATTCTTGAAGCGGGCATTAAAAGATTAAAATCTAAACTGACTTACGAGCCCATTGGTTTCGATTTACTTCCGGATGAATTTCTTTTTTCTGATCTGGAAAACCTTTATTGTACTATTTTGGAAAAGGAAATTGACCGCCGAAACTTTAGAAAAAAAATACTCAGTTATGGCTTTTTAGATCAAACAGAACATTTTTCTCCAATAAAAAGCGGTCGTCCGGCAAAACTTTTTAGGTTTAATAAATTGAAATATAATGAGTTAATAGAAAAAGGGTTTCACTTCGAAATAAAGTTTGCGTAATTTTTACACAAAATAAATTGTTTAATAAAAATATTAATCTATATTTGCGTATAATTAACGCAAACTAAAAAACTATGATACTAAATCTTGACCCAAAATTCATTCCTTTTAATAATCAGGAAGAAATCAAATTTCAAAGTTTTACATTTTCAGGAGGAGAACCTCATATTAAAATCAATCCTGATTTTGATCATAATGAAAAAGTAACCATCACACACCGCTTAAATTCATTCAATGATTTGGGATTATTGTGTATCACAGTAGATGCTTTACGCAGAATGGATGTTAAGGTAATCGATTTGTTTATTCCGTATTTCCCGGCAGCAAGACAAGATCGTGTGATGATAAAAGGAGAATGTTTGTCAGTAAAAGTATATGCGGATATTATTAATACGCTTCAGTTAAATAAAGTTTTTGTTTTTGATGCACATTCTGAAGTTACTCCGGCATTGGTAAACAATTGCGAAGTAATTCCAAATCATACTTTTATTGCAGCAGTTTTAAAAGTAATTGGCGAAAACGTAAAATTAATTTCTCCAGACGGTGGCGCTTTGAAGAAAATCTACAAAGTTTCTGAATTTTTAGGCGGAATTGATGTTGTAGAATGCAGTAAAAGCCGCGATGTAAAAACCGGAAAATTATCTGGTTTCAAAGTGTACGAAGACGATCTAAACGGAATCGATTGTTTAATTGTCGATGATATTTGTGACGGCGGCGGAACTTTCGTTGGCTTAGCCGAAGAATTAAAAAAGAAAAACGCCGGAAAATTATACTTAGCCGTAAGCCACGGAATCTTCAATAAAGGTTTTGAAGTTCTAAACTGCTTCGACAAAATATTTACCACCAATTCAGTAAAAGATTTTGAAGTAGAAAGCGTAGAAGTAATCAAATTAGATCAATTAGTTTAAAGATTCAAGTTTCTGTACAGAACGTGAAACCTGAAACAAAAAAGAAAAGCTATTAACCATTTCAAGTTTAAAATTCTAAGTTTCCAGTTTATTGAGCAACTTGAAACCTGAAATAAAGAAAACCTGAAACAAAAACCACAAAAAACAATGAGTGATGATTTAAAACCAAGGTTCATTGAGTCTTTAAAAAGAAACAATGATCAGATTAGAGAAGACAGAGCCAAAACAATTGGTGAAGATTCTGAGTTAATTTACAGACGCCGAGTTGAAGATATCGAACTGAAAATAAAAAGATTAGAAAGAGAACAAGAAGGACTTATAGATATTAGTCCGCTGGATAAAAACAGTTTGACTTTTGCTGATTTTCAACCCGAAGCATTTGTGCAAAAAGATATGGAATTGTCACTGACCATTAGAAACTTAAACATTCAGTTTGAAGTGACAAAAAAGAGATTCGAATATTTATTTGGTAAAACATTTTAGTTATGGGAGGTACAAGATATGACTTAGGCGCTCGCGATAGCAGAGCAAAAAAAGCAGGATACGGAGTTAAATCTGCTAGTGAGATATTTACGCAAAATTCTTTACGAATGGCGCATGAATCTATGAATCCTAATGGTGTAACATTTAGAGAAGCCAGAGATTCTGCAGTTCATCCTAATACAGTTCCAATTATTTTAGGACTGGATGTTACAGGAAGTATGGGACACATTCCGCATGAATTAATAAAAGATGGACTTCCTAAATTAATGGGAGGAATTATTCAGGGCGGAGTTCCGGATCCGGCACTTTTATTTTTAGGAATCGGAGATCACGAATGCGACAGATATCCGCTTCAGGTTGGTCAATTTGAATCTGGAGATCAGGAACTGGATATGTGGTTAACGAGAACTTATATAGAAGGCGGAGGAGGAGGAAACGCAGGAGAAAGTTATTTATTAGCCTGGTATTTTGCCGCTTTTCATACGAAAACAGATGCATTTGAAAAAAGAAACCAAAAAGGATTGTTGTTTACCGTGGGTGACGAGCCTAATTTGGATACACTTCCGGCATCTGCCATTAAAGAAATTATGGGTTCAGGACAGCAAACATATACACATCTTGAATTACTAAAAGAAGCGCAAAAACGTTACGAAGTATATCACATTAGTGTATTGCATTCTGATCAGGCAGTGAGAGCAAATGTAGCATGGAAAGAATTACTGGGACAAAATTGTTTGTCTATCGAAGATCACAAAGAAATCCCGAACGTAATCAAGAAAATCATTTGTGACAAACATAAAAGTTCAGGATCAGGTTTAGGAACGGTTCCGCTTGACGGATTAGATAATATGGAAATGCTTTAAATGTTTAACACATAGAAACTATGATTGTTTTGATTAGTGAAGCGCCTTTTTAAAGCTTCTAAAATCTATGAATCTATGTGTTTAAATTAATATTTTATAAAATGAAAACAGCTCAAATAGTTATAGGTTTAGGATTTGGAGATGAAGGAAAAGGAATTACAACAGATTTTCTGGCGAAACAAAATCCTGAATCTATAGTTATTCGGTTTTCAGGAGGACAACAAGCGGCGCATACCGTAATGATTGGCGATAAAAAGCACGTTCATTCCAGTTTTGCCAGCGGCGCACTTCGCGGTTTGCCTTCTTATTATAGTGAACATTGCACAATTCATCCGGTTTTTTTATACAATGAAAAAAAAGAACTTGAAGAGCAAGGAGGAAATACGGAACTTCATATTCATCCTCTAGCAAAAATTACAACACCATTTGATGTTTGGCAAAACCGAAATAATGTAAGGAATCTGGATCACGGAACTTGTGGCAAAGGAGTTGGAGCCACAATGAAACGTAATGAAGGGCAGTACAAATTATTCGCCATAGATTTGATTGCACCTCGCCAAATGCTTTTAGAAAAACTGGAAAAGATTGCCTATTACTATGGTTTTCTTAATGAAAGTGAAATCAACGAAGAAGTAAATCATTTCCTTGAAGTGGTTGACGAAATAAAGTGGAATATCAGTGATTACAGCTTTTTAGAAAAGTATTCGAATTTTATTTTCGAAGGAAGCCAGGGAATTTTACTCGACATGGATCATGGTGTTTTTCCGAATGTAACATATGCCAATACAACTTCAAAAAATGCATATGAAATTTGCCAGAAATTACAAATCGAAGATATCGAAATGTATTATGTAACGAGAAGTTATTCTACCCGACACGGAAGTGGCTGGATGAGTAACGAAAGAGAATTAAAATTAAAAAATAACGAAGAAGAAACCTGTGTTTACAACGACTTTCAGAAAGAATTGCGAACAGGCGATTTAGATTATGATCTTTTAAATTATAGTTTAAAGTTAGATGCAGCTTATAGTTTAAACGAAAAAAGAAATCTTGTTGTAACCTGTATGGATCAGATTGAAGTGGATTATGAATTTGAAAAACTAACAACGGAGTTTACCAATATCTACGGATCATTTTCACCCGATTCTAAAGATTTTAAACCGTTAACTTCTTTGTTTCAATAAGAGAAAAAATGAAATACAATATACAAAATATAGCTCCGGAAAGTAAGTTTTTATTTTTCTGGGGACATCAGCCCAATAAAGACGGAAGCATTTCTAAAACCTGTTTTAGTCAATGGTGGCTGAGTTCTTTTGAGGTTGATAACGTAACTTATCAAACTGCAGAACACTGGATGATGGCTAAAAAAGCCGAGTTGTTTAAAGATGATAAAGTTCTGGAGAAAATTCTTAATGCTAAATCTCCTGCTGAAGCTAAAAAGTATGGAAGAGAAGTAAAGAATTATAATGAAACTCTCTGGTTAGCTGCCAGATTTGAAATTGTGAAAGAAGGGAATTATCATAAATTCAGTCAGAACCCTGAGTTAAAAACCTTTTTACTAAACACAAAAGACAGAGTAATCGTAGAAGCAAGTCCGGTTGATGCTATTTGGGGAATAGGAATGGCTGGTGATCACAAAGATGTTTTGAATCCAGCCAAATGGAAAGGCTTGAATTTGTTAGGTTTTGCTTTGATGGAAGTTAGGGATGAATTAGAATAACTTTTAATTATGGAAACAACAAGACTTTTAATGTTGCAATGATAGAATTCAGAAAATGATTTTAGAATAAGCTCCATAGGAGTGTAATATTTATAGCTAAATGTATATGGTTTAGGAAAAAGCTCCAGCGGAGCGATATATCACCTTATATTTTGATTTAAAAAATGTCACCCCGCTGGGGCTCGTTTGGGATAAATTAAATTTTCTATAAATATGTCATCCCTCTGGGATTTTCAACATAAATATAACTCAGATTAAAATAATAAATAACACAATGAAGATATTGTGTACAAAATAAAATGAAAATAGAATTAAAAAAATACGATGAGCAAATAACAGCATGGCCAAAATCAGGTTATCATATTATGGCTCAATATGACGATGAAGAAATAATAGTATATCAATCATATAGAAAAGAAATAGGCGAATTTGCTGTAAAAAACCAGTTTTTTGGAGGAGAATTTAGTCTTACGAGAATGACGTGGATCAAACCAAATTTTCTTTGGATGATGTACAGAAACGGCTGGGGCACAAAAGACGGACAAGAAGTAGTGTTGGCAATTCATCTTAAAATTTCAGCATTCAACAAATATTTGCAAAATGCAGTTTATTCGTCTTATGATACGTCATTGGAGATTAGCCACGAAGAATGGCAGGAACAAGTGAAAACATCATCTGTAAGATTGCAATGGGATCCCGATCATGATCCTTACGGAAATAAATTAGAGAGAAGAGCCATTCAGATTGGTTTAAGAGATGACTTTATAAAATCTTTTGCCAAAGATGATATTGTATTAATCGAAGATATTTCGGAGTTTGTAAAAGAACAATATTTATTTGTTCAGAATCAGCAATTAGAAAAATTAGTAGTTCCTGCTGAAAAGCCATTCGTTTTTAAGGATGAAGAACTGAATAAAAAATTAAAAATTTCAGAGAAATCATGAATGAAAAAACAGCAAAAACAGTGAGTAAATTTCTAAGCTTAGTACTTAGACATTCTCCAGAAAAAATAGGATTAAAACTAGACGAAAACGGCTGGGCAGATGTAGAAGAACTAATTTTGAAATGCACTAAAAAGGGAAATCCGTTAAATGCAGAACTTCTGGATTATGTAGTAGAAAACAATGATAAAAAACGCTTCGCTTTTAACGATGATAAAACGAAAATCAGAGCAAGTCAGGGACATTCTATTTCGGTAGAATTGAATCTTAATGAGACAGAACCTTCGGAGTTTTTGTTTCACGGAACCGTTGCAAAGTTTTTGGATAACATTAAAAAAGAAGGTTTGCAAAAAATGAGCCGTCAGCATGTACATCTTTCGACAGATCGTGAAACTGCGATTAAAGTAGGAGGAAGAAGAGGAGTTCCTCAAATTCTAACCGTAAGAAGCGGCGAAATGCACAGAGACGGATTTAAGTTTTATTTGTCTGAAAACAATGTTTGGCTTACAGATGAGGTTCCGGCGAAGTATATCGAGTTTAAATAAGTAATAATATAAGCCATTTAAAATTAATTAAAAATAAGTAATTATGATACTAGAAGCAGCAATAGGCGATGCATATGGTGCAGGTTTTGAATTTCGTGATTTAGATTTTATTACTCAAAACAATAATTTAACGGAGTATCATAAACACGGACTTTATACTGAAATTTATAAAAGATATACAGATGATACTCAAATGGCAATTGCAATTTCAGAATTGTTATTACAAGATGAGAATTGGAACGAGATTAAAGTTGCTGATAAATTTGTCGAAGTATTTCACAGAGATAAAAGACGTGGATATTCAGATAGGGTTTATAATGCTTTAGATGCCAGTAAAAACGGATCTGATTTTATTAAAATAATCGATAATGGAAGTAACGGAAACGGTTCTGCAATGCGAGCGTATGCTATTGGTTATCTAAAAAACATAGATCAATTAATGGAGTTTTGCGAAATTCAGGCAAAGACTTCTCATCATACAATCGAAGGAATTAGTTGTGCGAAACGTATCGCTTTGGCAGTTCATTATTTTAAATACAATTTAGGAAATGGATCGACTTTGATCTCGTTTTTAAATGAAACGCTAAAGGAAAATGAAACCTACAAAATCACTTCTCCAATTGATATGCACGGATATCCAACTACACAATCTGTGATTAAAATTGTTTCTGAAGCCACTTCTATGAATGATTGCCTGAAAACAAGCATAGGTTATGGCGGAGATACGGATACCGTTGCTGCTTTATGTATGGCAATTTTAAGTCACAAGCAAAACTGTGATAAAGTATTACCGGCGTTTTTGTATGAAGGTTTAGAGAATGATAAATTCGGGAAAGATTTTCTGATAAAATTAGATACGGCTCTGGATAATAAGTTTAATTAATTCAAATGTATAATTATGCTAAACATTATTAATGATACACTAGAAATTTATACAATCAATAATTTTCTTACGATTGATGAGTGTAATAAATTGATAGAAAAAAGCGAACAAGTTGGTTTTGAGGAAGCAGAAATAAATATTGATGGAGCCCAAAAAATGATGAAAATGGTACGCAATAACGAACGTATCATGTATCAGGATGATGACTATGCATCTTTCTTATGGCAAAAATTGCAACCTCATGTTAAGTCTGAAGTAGGAAACAGTGTAGCTATAGGATTAAATGAAATGTTCAGGTTTTACAAGTATAACCCAGGTCAACGTTTTAAAATGCACCGTGACGGAAGTTATAAACGCAGTGAATCTGAATATAGTTATTATACATTTCTTATTTATTTGAATGATAAATATGAAGGTGGAGAAACAAAATTTGCTTCGGGTGAAATTATTATGCCTAAAACCGGAACAGCGCTTATTTTTGAACATAGCCAACGTCATGAAGGAGCAGCTTTGATTTCAGGAATAAAATATGTTTTAAGAAGTGATATTATGTATAAACTTAAAGACGACATAAATTCATGAAACGAACTTTAGTTATTGGAGATATTCACGGAGGTTTAAAAGCTTTAGTTCAATTATTGGAGAAAGTTGAAACCACCGAAAATGACCGACTCATTTTTCTAGGGGATTACGTTGATGGTTGGGGAGAATCTGCACAAGTTATTGATTATCTGATTGCTTTGTCTCAAAGACAAGAATGTGTTTTTATAAGAGGAAATCATGATGTTTGGTGTCATGAATGGTTGATGAATGATGTAATAAATGATATTTGGTTCTTGCACGGAGGAAAATCAACAATAGAAAGTTATGCTGATATTGAACTTTTAGAAAAAGAAAAGCATCTTGAATTTTTTTCGAACATGAAAGATTACTTTGTAGATGAACACAATAATTTGTTTATTCACGCTGGTTTTTCATCCATGCACGGTCCGGAGAAAGAACATTACAAAACAAATTATTCCTGGGACAGAACTTTGTGGGAAATGGCTTTAACGATGGATAAAAGAATCCAAAAAGATTCGCTTTCGTACCCAAAAAGATTATTGCTTTTTAATGAAATCTACATTGGTCACACGCCAACACTTCATTATAATGTTGAAATTCCGATGCAAGGCTGTAATGTCTGGAATATTGATACCGGAGCAGGTTTTTATGGAAAATTAACCTGTCTTGATATTCAAACAAAAGCATTCTGGCAAAGTGATGTTGTACAATCCTTTTATCCAACAGAAAAAGGAAGAAATAAATAGAGATGAAAAACAAAATAGAATCAGGTTTATTTGGTTTGGCAATTGGAGATGCTTTGGGTGTTCCAGTTGAGTTTAAATCAAGAATTTCTTTAAAAGAAAACCCTGTTACTGATATGATGGGTTATATGAGTTGGAACCAGCCTCCGGGAACTTTTAGCGACGATAGTTCATTGGCTTTTTGCTGTGCAGAAAGTTTATGCAAAGGTTTTGACATCGAAGATATGGCAATAACTTTTGTAAAATGGATGCAGGAAGGATATTGGGGAGCTCATCATAAAGTATTTGATATTGGAGGAACCACAAAATATTCTTTGGCACGAATTGTTAAAGGAGATTCTGCCAGAGATTCTGGTAATTTTTTCGACGAAGATAACGGGAATGGTTCTTTGATGAGAATTTTGCCTTTAGTTTTTTATCTTCGTAATGAAAGTGATATCGAGATTGTTTACAAAAAAGTAAAAGCAGTTTCGTCCATAACACATGCTCATTTTCGTTCGGTATTTGCCTGTTTTATCTATGTTATTTTTTGTTTTGAAATTTTGAAAGGAAAAAATAAAAAGGAAGCATACACAGAAACACAAAATATTCTAACAGAATTTTTGAAAGACAAGGAATATAATCCAAAGGAAATTCAGTTATTTGACAGAATTTTAAAAAATGATATTTCTAAATATCCTGAAAGCGAAATTCCGTCATCAGGATATGTATTGCATAGTTTAGAAGCCAGTTTTTGGTGTTTTTTAAATTCAGATTCTTATGAAGAAACTGTTTTAAAAGCGGTTAATTTGGGAGGAGATACAGATACAACTGCTGCAATTGCGGGAGGTTTGGCAGGTATTTATTATGGGATCGAAAATATTCCTGAAAAATGGATTGGGAATTTGGTCAGAGCCAACGATATAAAAGATTTAGCAGAAAGATTGTCAAAAAATATAAATTAAAAAAACATGAACCCACTATTATTAACAGACGGTTACAAAGTTGACCACAGAAGACAATACCCGGATAAAACCACATTAGTATATTCGAACTGGACACCAAGAAAATCAAGAATCGAAGGTCTTGATGAAGTTGTGTTTTTTGGATTACAATATTTTATCAAAAAATATATTATTCATGATTTTGATGCTGATTTCTTTAAGCAGCCAAAAGACGAAGTAGTAAAAAAATATGCACGCCGAATCAATAATTATTTAGGTGAAAACCAAGTTGGAACAAAACATATCGAAGATTTACACGATTTAGGATATATCCCGATGGTTTTTAAAGCTTTGCCAGAAGGAGCAAGTGTTCCTTTGAGAGTGCCAATGTTTACGATGTATAATACGATTCCTGAATTTTTCTGGTTGACTAATTATTTCGAAACTTTACTTTCTGCAGTAGTTTGGTTGCCTTGTAACTCAGCTACACTTGCCAGAGAATATAGAAAAGTATTAGACAAATATGCTGATGAAACATCTTCTGTACCGGAGTTTGTAGATTGGCAGGCACATGATTTCTCGATGAGAGGAATGGGCGGAATCGAAGCTGCAATAACTTCGGCAGCGGGACATTTATTGAGTTTTACAGGTTCTGATACGATTCCGGTAATCGATTTTTTCGAAGATTATTACAATGCAAATTCTGATACCGAATTAATCGCTGGTTCTGTTGCTGCAACAGAGCATTCTGTAATGTGTATGGGAACTACAGAAGGTGAATGTGAAACTTTTAAAAGATTAGTTACAGAAGTTTATCCAAAAGGAATTGTATCTATCGTTTCTGATACCTGGGATTTATGGAAAGTACTAACCGATTATTTACCTCGTTTAAAAGAAGACATTGTTGCCAGAGAAGGTAAAGTGGTGATTCGTCCTGATAGTGGTGATCCTGTTGATATTATCTGCGGAAATCCAAACGGAAAAACACAAGAAGAAAAGAAAGGTGTAATTGAACTGCTTTGGGATGTTTTTGGAGGTACAACTAATGCAAAAGGATATAAAGAGCTTATACCTCAAATTGGCGCTATTTATGGCGATAGTATTACCGTGGCAAGAGCGACTCAAATTTGCGAAAGATTAAAAGAAAAAGGATTTGCTTCTACAAATGTTGTTTTAGGAATTGGTTCTTTTACGTATCAATATAATACTAGAGATACTTTTGGTTTTGCGATGAAAGCCACTTACGGTGAAGTTGATGGCGAAGGAAGAGCAATTTTTAAAGATCCAATTACGGATGATGGAACTAAAAAATCTGCTAAAGGATTAATGAAAATCGAATTAGTTGATGGCGTATATCACTTAAGTGATAATGTAACGTGGGAAGAAGAAAAACAAGGTGAATTGAAAGAAGTTTTCAGAGACGGAAAACTTTTGGTTGATCTGTCTTTAAGCGATATCAGATCCCGAGTTAAAAGTGATATTAATGTTGAAGCATAATTACAATTCAATTATTAGCTGAATTAATGTAAGTCCCATCGGGGCGATATATGTCGCTCCGCTGGAGTTCTTTATAGAATGAATTATATTGAAAAACGAAAGCCTGAATTTTTAAATTCAGGCTTTTTTTATAATTTCTAGCAGCAATATTTTGCTCTCAATTCTTTTGCGTCAGTATCAGAGTCATATCCAATTAATAGCAATCCTTCTGTACATTCCATTCTTTTTTCTTTGATTAATTTCGCAATAAATAATTCAAATTTTATGTATGAGCGGTGTTCAGTGTTTATTAAATTCAAATAATTTCTTTGATAAGGAATTTTTTCATTTGTAATAATATCTAATAATACTAATTGCAATTCATCAATATGTCTTTCAGAATCTAATTTGAAATTTCGGGATATTTTTTCACCTTCATAATTAAAAGAAATTAAGTTGTTAATTCCGTTACTGTATATCGGACCAGAATTGGTATTTTCGTTTCTTTGGCCGGAATATGAGTTCCCGTATAGAATTAGATTTTCTATTTTACTATAGGAATACGGTTTGTTATCAATAATTAAAAAATCCTCTTCAAAAGAAATTGTTCCTATAAAATATCCATTTAGGTTCTCATATTCATTTAACCTAATGCCACCACCAATGAAATAAGTTATTACAGGGATTATAAGTACGCAATAGGCATATTTTGAAATATCACATCCAAATGAAGTTTCTATAAACAGAAGCAATAAAATATACGAAATAATTGCAATTAAAGAATAGTAAGTTAGCTTTTCAGACAAAGTAAAGTCAAATTGTCTGGATTTCTTTGGGTAAAAAATCGAAGCAGAAAAACGCATTTACTTTTTATAAAAATTATTATGATCGATATATTCCCAAACTTTTGGAGGCAATAACGGTTGAATGTTTTTTCCTTCTTTAATGCTTTTTCGAATAAAAGTAGCAGAAATCTCTACAATTGGAGCATCAATAATATGAATGTTAGGATGCGATTTTAAGGTATTGGGTTGTTCTTCTTCTAAAAGATTGACAGTTGTTTTATCTTCGAGTCTTGGATAAACATAAATTTCATACTGATCTAAAAGCACTTCGTAGTTTTTCCATTTATGAAGCGTTTTCAGGTTGTCTTCGCCCATAATTAAAGAAAAATCATGAGTTGGATACTTTTCATGCAAATGAACCAACGTATTTACTGTATAATTAGGCTGAGGTAATTTGAATTCAATATCAGACGGCTTAATTTTTGGATAATCTTCTGTTGCTAAATGCACCATTTCCAATCGTTGATGATCGTCTAATAAAGTAGATTTCTTCTTTAACGGATTATGTGGTGTTACAACCATCCAAATCTGATCTAAATCGGCAAACTCCGCCATATGATTGGCAATGATTAAGTGGCCAACATGAATGGGATTATAAGTTCCGAAATAAAGGCCTATCTTCATAAAAGAGGTTTTTTCATAATTTAAATAGTAATTGATACATTCAAATTAATCTGTGGTATTAAAATAACTTAGTAACGATTCTTTTTTGAAATTAAATAATCAACAGAGAATTTGCCGCTTCCGGTAACTAAAATAAGTAGATAAAACAACAGATATAAAATCCCCATTTCTTTAACATCGATCGGGTCAGCACCATGAATAACAAATACTGCAACCAGCATTGTAATTATTAACGGCAACGTAGCCAATCTTGTAGCTAAACCTATAAAGATAAAAAAGGAACATAATACTTCTGCAAAAACAGCAAGAGTTAATGAAGCTGTTTTTCCTACTCCAAGCGGATCTGGAAATTGAATCTCGCCTCCTGACAAAAGCATATTCAATTTAGATAATCCATGCGAAATCATCAATGTTGCAATAGATATTCTAATGACAAGAATAATTATGCTTAGATAGTTTTCGTTTCTTTTTGTTTCAAATAAATTAATCATAATACAAATATTAATAGCAGTTTACATCAATGCTAACGGCTCTTATGGTAAAATAGTATTGGTTTATGAAGTTTCTAGTCTTTGTTTACAAAAGCTTTTACCAATTGATAGGCTTCTTCTTTAGCAGTATCCAAATCGTAATTTTTTATAATTGTATCAAACTGAGGCGCAGTTGCCAATTCAACAGACGCTTTAGCGATACGCATATTGATTTTATCATCGCTCTCAGTAGAACGCTCTTTTAGTCTGCGTTTCAACTCGTCAACGCTTGGAGGTTTTACAAAGACAGCCAAAGTTTGGTCTGGAAATTTATGTTTAATACGCAATCCGCCTGCAACATCAATATCAAAAATCACATTTTTTCCTAAAGCCCAAATTCGTTCGATTTCGGCTTTTAAAGTACCATAAAAATTATCGCGATACACTTCTTCCCATTCCAGGAAATTTTCGGCTTTAATGTGTTTTTTAAATTCTTCCAACGAAATAAAATAATAATCTTTTCCGTGTTCTTCTTCTCCGCGTGGGTCGCGTGAAGCCGCCGAGATCGAAAATTCTAAATTTAAATCTTCCTTCCCAAGTAAATGTCTTACTATAGTTGTTTTTCCTGATCCCGAAGGTGCTGAGAAAACAATTAATTTTCCTTTATTCATTATTGTTATGCTTTAAGCTTTAGGCTTTAGGCCTTAGGCTTTAATTTGATTTCGTTTTTAGCTTATTGCCTATAGCTTAAAGCTTATAGCGTTTTTACAAAACATTCAAAACCTGTTCTTTAATCTTTTCCAATTCATCTTTCATCATCACCACCAATTTCTGCATTTGAGCGTGATTCGATTTTGAACCCATTGTATTGATCTCACGACCCATTTCCTGAGTAATAAAGCCTAATTTACGACCATTTGCTTCAGTACCTTTTATAGTTTCTAAGAAATAATCCAGATGATTCGTCAAGCGAACTTTCTCCTCTGTAATATCCAGTTTCTCTAAATAATAAATCAATTCCTGCTCAAAACGATTTTCATCAACGTTGACTTTCAATTCAGATATTGCCGTTTGCAAACGATCTTTTATAGCCTGAACACGTTCCGGATCAAGAGCCAAAGCATCGTTCATATATTGACGGATATTTCCAATTCTTAAGTTGAATTCTTTTTCAAGAGATTCACCTTCGTCTTTTCTAAAAGTTAAGATGTTTTGAAGCGCTTCTTCAATTATAACCTGAATTTGTTCCCAATCGTTTTCATCGATTTCCTCGCGTTCCGTTTTTAGTGTATCCGGCATACGAACCGCCATTTTCATTAATTCAGTTTCATCAGCATCAGGATAAACTTCTCTAAGCTGAGCAATGTAGTTTTTTACAACAGGTACATTTACTTTTGTCGAAGTTTGTTCAGAAGTACTTTCAATGTAAATTCCAAAATCAACTTTCCCTCTTTCCAGTTTTGTAGAGATTTGAGTCCTTAAACCTAATTCCATTTCGCGATAAAGTGACGGCATTCTTACGTTTAAATCTAAACCTTTACTATTTAAGGATTTTACTTCAACGGTAATTTTTTTTGTAGGCAATTGCAAAGAAGCTTTGCCAAACCCTGTCATAGATTGTATCATATAATTGAGTATAAAGGCGCAAAGATAAATAAAACTTTGCTGTGTTGCGCCGTAATTCGCTAATCTGTTTTGTGCTTAACAACTTAAAGTTTTTTTGCCACGAATTTCACGAATAAACACGAATTTAATTATTGTGAATTTACTGTTTTTCTTGCCACTCCCGATAGCTATCGGGATAAAATGATTTTATAGATTTTACCAATCTGTGAGAATCTTTTTAATCTGTGGCTACTTTTTAAGCTCAATAAGTAATTCGCGAAAATTCGTGAAATTTGTGGCTAACTTTTTATTTTTCTAAAGCTTTCTGAACCTGTAATGTTACAGGTTGTGTATTACCAATATAAATCTTTTCATCAATAATGAAAACCGGACGACTGATGAATGTATAATGTTCTAAAATGTATTTTTTATAATCCTCCTCAGTCAATGACTTATTTTTTAAATCCATTGATTTGTATAATTGTGCTTTCTTGCTAAACAAAGCCTCATAGCTTCCGGCAAGTTTGTACATTTCTTCAAGTTCAGCTTCGGTAATTGGATTTTGTTTAATATCATGAAAAACCAGATTATTGTCTTTTGGTAAACTTTTAATGATTTTTCGGCATGTATCGCAAGATGCCAAGTAGTATATTTTGTTCATGATGTTTAAATTTAAGTGACTACAAAGAAAATTCATTTAAAACTGAAAAATGCTTAATTTTAGAAAAAAAATAAAATTATGAATTCAGTTTTTGAAGTGCAGAAAACCATTAGACAAGTTCTTTTGAATATTTTAGAGAACTATTCGCTAGAGCAATTAAATAAAATCCCACAAGGTTTTAATAATAATATTATTTGGAATGCGGCACATTGCGTTGCTGTTCAACAGGCTTTGGTTTATAAGTTATCAGGTTTGCCAACAATGGTATCCAAAGAATTTTTAATGAAATTTGCAAAAGGAGCAAAACCGGAAGGCGATGTTTCTCAAGAAGAGCTAGATGAAATTAAAACATTACTTTCTACAACTTTGCAACAAACAAAACAAGATTATAATGATTCCGTATTTGTGAATTTTCAGGAATATACGACCAGTTTAGGCAATACGATTAGAGATATAAACGGAGCACTGGAGTTTAATAATTATCACGAAGGACTTCATACAGGTGTAATTATGAGCATTAGAAAGTTTGTATAAAAAGAGTCCCGTTTTGAAATTTAAAAACGGGACTTTTTTTTATTCTATTATAGTTTCAATTGTAACCTTCATGGCACCGGCACCTTTATTTTTGGTGATTTCCATAAAAGCTCTTTTGGATAAATCAAGTTCTCTTGTTTTTACAAAAGGCCCACGATCTGTGACTTTTACGATAACAAATTTTCCGTTAGCTTCATTTGTTACTTTTATTCTTGTGCCAAACGGTAGTTTTTTATGTGCTGCGGTATATTTACTATTATTGAATCTGGCTCCGCTAGCTGTTTTTTTTCCGTTAAATCGGTCAGCATAGTAAGAAGCATGTGCATTCTTTTTATAGGCTTTTAGCTTTAGACCTTTATCCGTAAAGACAGAATCTGTTGGGATGGCAAGTATATCAGGTTTTATGATTTTTACTGTATCCTGAGTGATTTTAGGCTTAGGTTCTGATGTTGGTTTAGTTTGACTTATAACGTAAGTAAAACAGCTTAAAAAAGTTAATGTAAGGGTTGTAAGTATAATATGTTTTTTACTTCTCATGGGTTATTTTTTTTCAGACTTGGGGAGTTTGTACAAATAATATGCCGAGATAAAAAAAGCCCTATTGTTTTAGGGCTTTAATTGGTTTTTAGAACCATAGATTCCATGGAATTCTGCTCAATATAAGCAATAAACCTAATCCGTAATAAATAGCAAAAGTTTTAAATTTAGCTTCGCTATTAATTAATTTTTTATGTTTTGACCATCCAATAGTAATCAATATAATAGCTATAATATTGATTAATGGGTGTTCTAAAGAAGTTAGTCTTAGTTCTGAATTAGACATTTGTCCAAATGCTGCTTTTCCAAGAGGAGAAACAAAATAAAGAATTATTCCAATCAATAACTGAGTATGAGTTCCAATTAAGGCAAATAATGCGATTTTGCGATCTTTACCAGTAAAATCTTTTTTTGAAGTCAGACCAATTATAGCATTTACAACTGCAATTAATAAAAGCAAAAGTGCTAAATAAGCCCAGCCAGAATGGAATTTTTGTAGAAAATAGTACATAAATTTTATTTTTTGTTAAAACAAATATAGCAAAAAAGGGTATAAAAAAAACGGCATTGGACTAAAAGTCAATGCCGTTTTTGGTATTTATTTAGATTCTAAATATTAGAAATCATAACGTAGTGTAAAGTTCCAAGTTCTTCCAAATCCGAAGAATACCTGATTTACATTAGCAACTCCATTATAAAGCATTCCATTAGAAGCATAAGTTCCTTTTGAACCAGCTGGTTGGCCAGTAGCTACAGGAAGGTTGTCATCAGCAAAAGTATTGGTTCTAGACTCAGCAATGTAAATTTTATCAAGAACGTTGTTTACGTTTAGCCTGAAGTTTACAGATTTGTCTTTGTTTTTACCAGTTAACATTTTGTATGAGAAACCAGCATCCATTAATCCATAAGAAGGTAATTCTAATGAACCTTTATTGTTTTGAGCTGTAAAGTTAGTTGGGCTAATACCAGCATACAAATGATCATTAAAGTTGTAGTTAGCATCAACTGTTACTCTTGTTACAACTTCGTAAGAAGCTCCTAAAGAAGCTGTCATTTGTGCAGCATCACCTACTTTTACTTTGTCCATATATACAGTAGCAGCAGTGTATCCTGCAACTGGTGTATTGTCTGCTTGGTAATAAGCATTTACAGTAGCATTACCTTTGTATTCCCAAATTCCATATGAGAACATACCATTAACTTTAAGTCTGTCAGTAATGTTAGATGATCCTTCGAACTCTATTCCTGAGTGAACCTCATTAAGACCTAAGTATTCTGTATAAGTTGTGTTTGCAACAATTGTTGAACTAGCTGGAAGAGCATTACCTTTTAGGTATCTGTCATTCCAAGTTGTGTTGTAAACGTTTACTGTAGCATTAAAGAATCTAGAACGGAATCCATAACCAGCTTCAAATCCAGTAATTTTCTCGTTAGTAAGGTTAGGGTTTACTGTAGATCTGTTGTTTGGATAAACTGAATTAAAGAATGGTTGTCTTGAGTAGTATCCAGCATTAACGTAAACATTGTTTTTCTCGTTGATGTTGTAGTTAGCCCCACCTTTTACGTTACCACCTGTAACATTTTTGTAAGGTGTAGAAGATAATGGGTCAGTTGGTAAGTATACAAAATTGTCTTCTCTTTTGTATCCTTGTTGTGAAACCGCTCCTTGAACAAAAGCTGTTAAGTTATCTTTAGCATACTCTAATTGAGTAAATAAACCGTACCACTTAACATTACCTGTACTGTTGAAAGAAATTTTATCGTAGTTTTTGTTTTGGAAAACATTCCATTGAACATCAGTAGGGTAAGTTGTAGTTAAATTTCTACCGGTTGGTTTTAACGCAGCGATATTATTGTCAAAATATTCACCTCCACCTAATAAATTATTTACGACTGTATAATGGTAACCTTTGTAAGTTCTTCCGTCAAATCCAAAATCTAAAGTCAATGTATTAGATAATTTTTTGTTTAAGTTGATTACAGCACCAAACCAGTCATGAGAGTTGATAGATGAAGTTTGTGATATACCTGATGTATTTGTTGAAGTAGCAGTATTGTAATCAGCATTTGATCCACTGAAGTAAGCACTGTTTTGGTAAACACCGTTGATTTTTGCTCTTTGTTGAAGTCCTGTGAAACCTGCAATAGCAACTGGTTGACCAGAGTTATAAGCTACGATTTTATCATAATCTACCAAACCATCCGGTCTTCTAAAAGCTACAAGATCGCTGTATGCTTTTCCTTTAATTCCTCCAGTTGCACTAGCACCTGCACCACGCCCCATAGAAGCATAAAATACAGAAGAAAGTTTTGTTGTTTCGTTGATTTTGTAATCCCAGTTGAAAGACGCAACTGGTTTGTGATAGTAATTTTTTCTGATGTTATATTCTTCACCATTCAAATATCCTGTATCAGCATTATATCTAAGACTTGGCTCATTATTATGTCCATATTGTTGGTAAGTAGCAATAGTAGATGCTGTAGATCTTTGGTTGTGCCATTGTGGAGCACCTGTTACAGTAAGTTGAAAGTCATGTTTACCACTTTTAGTACCGTATCCTAAAGCAACGTAGTAGTTAGAACCTTCGAATTGAGTTCCGTCAACATAACCATCTCCCATTGTTTGAGATAACAATACAGATGCAGAAAGACCGTTGTCTAATTTTCCTGTATTGTATGAACCTTGAATTTTAAAGTTTCTTCCATTTCCAAAACCAGAAGAGAAAGATCCACCTTCTTTTTTGTCAGAAGCTTTAGTAACAATGTTAATTGTTCCACCAACAGAAGGAGTTGCAAGTTTAGAAGCTCCTAAACCTCTTTGAACCTGCATAGCAGATGTTACATCTGATAAACCAGCCCAGTTACTCCAATAAACAGACCCATTTTCCATGTCATTAACTGGCATACCGTTAATCATAACCGCAATGTTTTTTTGATCAAATCCACGAATGTTGATTCTTGAATCTCCAAAACCACCACCTGATTTAGTAACATATACTGAAGGGGTATTTCTTAAGATCTCCGGAAATTCCTGAGTTCCTAGTTTTTCCTGAATTTCAGCAGCTTTAATTGTAGAAACAGCAACCGGAGTTTTTCTGTCCTTTGCAATATCAACTACACTACTTTTTACAACAATCTCGCTCAATTCGTTAGAATTAGAAGCCATAACGATTGTTCCTAAATTAGTTGTTCCACCGTTTGAAACTGAAAATTTTAAAGTTAAATTGTCGTAACCTAAAAAAGAAATAACGATTTCTCCTGAACTTGTTGTTGCATTCAAAGTAAATTTACCGTCAAAATCTGTAGAAGTAGCAGCCGTAGATCCTTTGATCACTACGTTTGCTCCCGGTAATGAACCACTACCGTCGGTAATCATACCTGTAATTTTTCCTTGAGAAAATGCGGTTGTAACTATCATGAACAATAGTCCAGTAAGTAACCAATTTTTCATTGTCTTCATTTGTTATTAGTTTATTGTTTTTGGCAAAATTATAACAATTAAATCAGATAGTGTTATCAAAATGTTAAGAAAAATAAGTTTTATCTAATTCGTTGCGCATTAAAATGATTTTTCTTTTTTTTATTAAACAAAATAACATTTTTTTGAATTTTAGCTATTGTATTTTGTTAAAATGATAATGATATGCATGGTCTTGTAGTGGTAAACTTGCAATAATCAATGTTTTACACTTGTTTTGAGGCTTTTTTGTACGAAAAAACGCCTTAATTTGTTTTAAATTGAGGCGTTTCAGTTCGTTGTGAATTGATTTATATTAATTCTACTTATTTTTTAAAAAGTGATTTAGTAAAAATGAAGTAGAGCTATCATGATTTTCTACTGTTTTAGTATTGATTTCATCTAAAATAGAGTTAGCTAATTGTTTTCCTAATTCTACTCCCCATTGATCAAAGCTAAAAATATTCCAGATAACACCCTGAACAAAAATTTTGTGTTCGTATAAAGCAATCAAAGAACCCAAGCTTTTTGGAGTCAATTTTTGAATTAGGATCGTATTAGTTGGTTTGTTTCCTGTAAAAACTTTAAATGGTAACAAGTAAGATGCTTTATCTGCTGAAAGTCCTTGTTTGTCAAATTCTGCCTGAACTTGTTCACTCGTTTTTCCGTTTAGTAAAGCTTCAGTTTGTGCAAAAAAGTTAGACATCAGTTTATCGTGATGATCTTCATTTCCGTATAATGGTTTTACAAATCCAATAAAATCAGTTGGAATTAGTTTTGTTCCCTGATGAATCAATTGAAAAAATGCATGTTGCGAATTTGTTCCCGGCTCTCCCCAAATGATAGTTCCGGTTTGATAGTTTACAGGTTTTCCGTCACGACCAACACTTTTTCCGTTACTTTCCATAGTTGCCTGTTGCAAATAAGGTGCTAGTTTTGATAAATATTGTGTGTACGGAATCAAAGCTTCACTTTCGGCACCAAAGAAATTGTTGTACCAAACGCTCAATAAAGCTAAAGTTACAGGAATGTTTTCGTCGAACTCTGCCGTCTTAAAATGCTCGTCCATTTCATTGGCACCCTTCAATAAATCATTATAATTATCAAAACCAATTGCTAAAGCAATGCTTAAACCTACTGCACTCCATAAAGAGAATCTTCCTCCAACCCAATCCCACATTGGGAAAACATTGTCAGGATTAATTCCAAATTCAGTTACTTTTTGAATATTTGTAGAAACTGCCACAAAATGTTTTGCGATATCTTCCTGAGTTGCCGATTTCAAAAACCATTCTTTAATCGTTTCAGAATTTGATAACGTTTCCTGAGTAGTAAAAGTTTTAGAAACAATTAAAAATAATGTAGTTTCAGGATCTAATTTTTTGATTACTTCATTAACATGATCACCATCTACATTCGATACAAAATGAAGATTTAAATGATTTTTATAAAATTGTAAAGCCTCAACTGCCATAACAGGACCAAGATCAGAACCTCCAATACCAATATTTACAACATCAGTAAAGGCTTTTCCTGTATATCCTTTTCTTTCTCCCGAAATTACTTCGTGG
This sequence comes from Flavobacterium sp. Leaf82, assembly GCF_001422725.1. Taxonomy (GTDB): domain Bacteria; phylum Bacteroidota; class Bacteroidia; order Flavobacteriales; family Flavobacteriaceae; genus Flavobacterium. The sequence continues at coordinate 333,085 of NZ_LMMA01000012.1, forward strand.
CTAAATTTTTTGATTTTATTTTTTACTTCATAAACTTCAGGGATTACATTTTCTCCGTCAACTTTGATAACCGCTGATTCCGGAGCACGCAATGCAGTATGTAAAACAGCTCTGTTTTCAGTCTGATTGATGATTTCTCCACCAAAATATTGAGCGATCGCATCTTTCAATCCAATTGAATTTGCTAATTCTAATAAAAGAGAGATCGTTTCCTGACTAATATTGTTTTTAGAATAATCAACTAAAAAGTCATTCCATTGTAAATTGAATTTTTCAACACGAGCATTATCCTGTTGAAACAATTCTTGTATCGTAGTTTCGTGAATTGCGTTATAGTGGTTTTGCAGATTTTTCCACGCTTCAGTCCCGGTTGGGTTTGTTGTGTTTAAAGCCATTTTTTGTTTAATTGAAAATGTGGTTATAAAAAAAACAAAAATACTGAAATTAGTTTTAATAGGATATCGGTTCACAATTATATAACAAATAGTTACGAAAACGATTTATAACTTATTCGTGTTTAATTTTTGTTGTTATGATAATTGCACCGTCATTTTCTTTTTCATTATAAATGATACGACTACTATTTTTGTTTAAAAAGTCTAAACTTATGATGTCGGATTTTTTAAGAGGCAATAGTATTGTGTCTTGTTTTTTATTGTATTTAAAAGGAATTCCGTCAATTACAATTAAAGGTAATTTGTCAATTTGATTTTCTTCAAAGGCTTTGTTGACTAATTCTAAGACAAAATATTTGTTTTCTTCTGTGTCATTTAAAACAAAAACCTTCGGATTAGAATATCCTAAAAGTATTATTGAAGAAAGTAGGAGTAAAGTTCTTTTCATTACCAAATCTTCCACCATGGTTTTTTATTAACCTCAATTGTTTTTCTGGCAACATCAATCTCTATTTTTTTTAGTGGTTCAATTTTAATTTTAGAATCATCAAAAAATAGTTTGCCATTTTCATCTATTCCAATAGGGGATTTAGTTCTTTGTTTCCAGTTTTCTGTTTGTAATTCCGGAACCAAAGGCAAATTGATTTTGTCATTAAATTTCTTTCTCGCTTTTTCTATAATTTCTTCTTCTAAGTTTGAAGTAGAATTTTTAAGAAGTGTCAATGAATTGTCAGGAATGTTTAAAAGAAAAATCTGTGTTTTGTTTTCAATTTTATAAATGTCCAATACTTTAAAATAAGCAATCGAATCTAAAAGAAAGTGACCATTTTTTGCCGAATCAGGATTGAATTTCGATAAATCCTTAGGATGAGCGCTGGCAATTAAATATCTTAAATTACCATCAAGTCCGCCACTGATTGAACTCATATCAGTAAAACCTTTTTCCTGAATGATTTGTCCAATTTTATAATTTGAAATTATATCTTCAGTAAGATTTGTATCTCTGTAAAAAAGTTTTAAACCAGAAAAAGTTTCATTATAAATTGCTTTAAGACGAGCATTCTTCATGTTTGACTATTTTTAAAATTGAAATTTCAATAAAAGTTATAAATTCCCAATACTGTCCAATTCTCTTTTCAAAGGCTCCATTTGTTTCATAAAACGGGTTTTGTCAGATCCGGTTAGAGATTCTCCGGTAGGTAAATTTAGCCTGAGTGCATCAACCTGAATTCCGTTTTTCCAGAAACGATAACAAACGTGAGGTCCTGTTGCCAATCCTGTGCTTCCTACTAATCCTATGGTTTGTCCTTGAGTAACACGTTGCCCGCGACGAACTAAAATTCTGGACATGTGTAAATATTGAGTCGAGTAGGTACCGTTATGTTTTACTTTTACAAAGTTTCCGTTTCCTGCCGTATATCCTGTTGCTTCTACAACTCCTGATGCTGTTGTCGAAATTGGAGTTCCGGTTGGAGCAGCATAATCTGTTCCTTTGTGTGCTTTCCAGGTATGTTGTACAGGATGAAATCTGTTTGCAGTAAATCTCGAAGTGATTCGGCTAAACTTAATTGGTGTTTTAAGGAAAAAGTTTTTCAAAGTTTTTCCTTCATCGTCATAATATTCTACTTTTCCTGAAATAGTATCTTTCTCAAACGGAAATGCATAAACTATCTTGCCTTTATATTCAAAAAATGCAGCTTCAAGATCTTCAACTCCGTCATACGTTTTACCGTTTATAAAACGTTCTGTAAAAATTAATCCGTAGCGATCTCCTTTTTTAAGTTTAAAAAAGTCAATAGACCATGAAAATACTTTTGTGATTCTGCTTGCAAGTGCTGCTTCAACACTTTCGTTTCCTAAAGTTTCAGATAATGAACTTTTTAAAACGCCGCCAATGATTTTACGTTTCAGCGTAACCGGTTTTATTTTTTTATAAGCCTTCGTAATGCTATCTCTAAAATCAATTACATAATAGGTCAAAGCATCTGGCTGATAAATAAAAAGCTGTAGTTTATTTGTTTTGTTTTTAGAACGAAGAAGAGTGTAGGGTTTGTTGTATCGAATCGTTCTTACATTAAAAGAGTCTTTAACCTGCTCAACAATATCAAATACTTTTTTGTCGCCAATATTTTGTTTTTGGATAATAGAACCAAAAGAATCTCCTTTTTTTATGGTGTCCTGAAGAACATTAAAATCAGCGTAATTAAAACCAAATTCTATTTTTTTAGTTTTTGGTTTTGTAATTTTAATTTCGACTTTTTCAGCGGTTTTGTTACATGAAATTATCGAAAATAACAGGATTATAATTACGAGTACTTTTTTCAAACTTATTTATTTTTTTTGGAAATTAAACTGTGGCTTCATTTCCCCAATTAGACAATTCTTCTTCGGTCCACAATTTAGGAAAAAAGATGCGTCTTTGGTATTTTGGATGCATATATTTTTGCCAATCACTTCCTCCTGTTGCTTCACCATTGCCTTTTCCGCTTTCTAAAATATATTTTCTTGCGGTGTTTAAATGCTGCATAACCCAAGTGATATTCACCGTTTTGTCATAGTGACGCATGGCTTGAATTAGTTCTTGGTTTTGTTGATCTTCTATAGGAAGTTGGGTGAATTTTTGCCAAATATTTTTTGTCCTGAACTCAGAAATTTGTCTTAGGAATTGGTTTTTATATTTATTTTCGAATTCCTTAAGTAAATATGATTTTTCTCCTGTGTGATAATCTTTTCCTGCCGCTTGCCAATATAAATGCTCAAAGCTGGTTTCTAAATCTGTGTTTTCATCAAAATTGTCTTTGTATCTGCGGTCTGTTAAATTGATAACATCTGTCGATGCAAATTCTATCAATCTGTATTGTGCGCTCTGAAAACCACTTGCCGGAGTCAGCGTGTTTCTAAATTTCATGTATTGATCGACTTCCATTCCGTTTTCCATAATACTAAACGAATTGGTTAGCATGTCGAAATAGCGGGTAATTCTTGAAAGTCTTTCACTAAAAAAATCAACCTGAATATTTTGTGTGTCCGCAATTTGGTCAATTTCCCACAAAATCATTTTAAAAATCAATTCATTAACCTGATGATACATGATAAAAACCATTTCGTCAGGAAGAGTGGTGCGTTGTATTTGTAAGTTTAACAGAGCATCAGTCTGAATGTAATCCCAATAAGTGATAGGTTTTGACCAGAGTAAGCCTTCTAACTGAACATCAGTCTTTTGATTTATAGCTTGGTATTTAAGGTCAATTTCTTTTAGAATTGATTCTGAATGATCTGTGGTATTCATTATTTTTTTGCTTTAAATGGATTTTTTAATCCTTTATATTCGTCAAGATCTGCTTTAAGTGATCCAACGGCAAGATCCGCTTTTATTCTAATCGGAACCTTGTTGTCGTCATCTGTTATCCAGAGCGTTACACTTTCTTTTTCTTTAAAAACGCGCCCTGTTTGTACTAGTGGCTTAAATACCATCGTAGAAACGGTTCCAAATTTAGTCGTAATATCTTGACGACCTATATATTTTAACTTAAATTTTGTGATTTCTTCATCAAAAAACATGTCGATTGTAATTGCTTCACCAGATTTAAGTTTGTCAATATTAGGATGGTTTCTTAAGTAATAAAAAGACGAGATAATATCCTGAACATTATCTGTTATAACAATTGTTTTTTCAGTTTTGCGCTTGTAATCTTTTACTAAAATCCTGTTTTCGGTTTGGTTAAAAAAACCTTCCTGATTTTTTGTGTAGCCGCCTTCGTCTATTTTTCGAACATAACGATAAGGGCTTCCGGTTTGTTTGTCAAAATAACTTTCGTATAAATCTTCGACCTTGAAGAAAAATTTAGACATTCCGGTTGTGTAACCTTTACCCACAGCGTGAAACACTTTTTTGTTGCTTATGGTTGCTTCTTTTATTTCAAGCGTGGCATAACCGGCATTTACGATTCCGTAATGAATTCTGAATTTAAAGTATTCTCCAGTGTCGAAAGCATCTTCTTTTTGAGAATCAAAAGAAAGTGTCGTGAGAATAAATATAGTGAGGATGAATTTTTTCATAGTACAATTTTTACATTTCATTATAAAGATAAATAAATGCAAATTCTATTCCAAATGTACCGATACAAAAAAACTCAGTCAAGGAATGACTGAGTTTTTATGCTATTAACTAACCAAAAAACTATAAATTATGAAATTTATATCAATTCAGAAGGAAACCACCCCTTCTTGATTTGCGAGTGCAAAGATAGATAGAAAGTTCAAAAAAGAAATAGCAAAAGGCAAGTTTAACATAACATTTGCATAAAAAGCACCCTTTTACAGAGAATTATTCTATTTAATGTAAAAATATTGCGTTTTTACAAAGTTCCTCTTAATTCCTGCTCTCTTTCAATCGACTCAAAAAGGGCTTTAAAGTTCCCTGCACCAAATCCTTTTGCGCCCATTCTTTGAATAATTTCGAAAAAAAGCGTTGGTCTGTCCTGAACTGGCTTAGTAAATATTTGTAATAAATAACCATCTTCATCGGCATCGACCATAATGGCTAATTTTTCAATTTCGTTTATATCTTCTTTCATCATATCCATATGAACTCCCAATCTCTCCGGAATTGCCTGGTAATAGGTGTGAGGAGGAGCAGATAAAAATTCAACTCCGCGTGCTTTTAACTGTGAAACCGTTTTTATAATATCATCTGTTGCAATAGCGATATGCTGAATCCCGGGTCCGCCATAGAAATCTAAATATTCTTCGATTTGAGATTTTTTCTTTCCTTCTGCCGGTTCGTTGATTGGAAATTTAATTCTTCCGTTTCCGTTAGACATTACTTTACTCATCAACGCGGAGTATTCTGTTGTGATTTGTTTGTCATCGAATGATAAGAAATTTACGAATCCCATTACTTCTTCGTAGAATTTTACCCAGGTATTCATTTCGTTCCAGCCTACATTTCCAACCATGTGATCAATATATTTTAGACCAGTTGGTTCAGGATTATAGTCTGATTTCCATTCTTTGTAACCCGGTAAGAAAACACCATTATAGTTTTTTCTTTCTACAAAAATATGTACTGTTTCTCCATAAGTATAAATTCCCGAACGAACTACTTCTCCAAATTCATCAGATTCTACAGTTGGTTCCATAAAAGAGCGAGCACCGCGTTTGATGGTTTCTTCATAAGCACTTCTGGCATCTTCAACCCAAAGAGCAGCAACTTTTACACCGTCTCCATGTTTTTTAAGATGTTCATGAATTGGCGAATCTTGTGTTAACGGAGTCGTCAATACAATTCTGATTTTATCTTGTTTCAAAACATAAGAGGCTCTGTCTCTTACTCCGGTTTCTAATCCGGCGTAAGCCAATGATTGATATCCAAAGGCTGTTTTGTAATAATGTGCCGATTGTTTTGCATTTCCTACGTAGAATTCTACATAATCTGTTCCTAATAACGGAAGGAAATCTTGTGCTCCTTCGAAGATTTTCTCTAATCCGTATTCTACTGATTTTACTTCTTTTGACATGATTTTTTAATTAGAAAATGTGTCAATTAGAAAATGAGATAATGTGCGTTTCGATAAAAATTATCTAATTGACACATTGACTAATTATCTAATTATTTCATTTTTGATGTTGATATTATTTTGTTTAAAATTTTTAAAATTTCTGAGAGATCATTTAATAAACGAGTACACTTTGGATATTCTCTATGAGCATCACATAAAAACAACCAATATTCTGTTTCGTCTGCTTCTTTAATTGCAATTTTTAATTTATGAATAAAATCTGCTTTGCTTTCTGCGTTTTATGATTCTTTTGAATTTGCTCCAATTGATGTTCCGCTTTTTAATAACTGATTTGCAATTACAAATTTCTTTTGTTCCTGAAGTTCGCTAGTGTAATCAATTATGTTTAATGCAAAATTGAATGTTTTTATTAAAAGAGCGTTGTCTTTATATTTTTCGTTGAAAGTCATTTTTTAATGAGATAATTTATTTGTAGGTTTAAAATTACAAATTAATTATTTGAATTTACTCATTTTCTAATTATGCGGTTTCAAAAGCATTCTCTAATTATCTAATTGCCACATTAACTAATTTATACAGTTTCAAGAAAATTATCTAATTATCTAATTGGCACATTAACTAATTATTCCGTCCAGGATTTGTAATACTGACCATCATCAAGACCCATTGCTTCTTCCGTTACCATTAATGGTCTGAAAGTATCAACCATAACGGCTAATTCTTGGGTTTCTTTATGACCAATACTGCGTTCCATCGCGCCTGGTGCCGGACCATGCGGAATTCCTTTTGGATGTAAAGTAATATGACCTTGCTCTATATTATTACGGCTCATAAAATCGCCATCGACATAATACAGTACTTCGTCAGAATCTATATTGCTGTGATTGTATGGCGCCGGAATTGCTTTTGGATGATAATCGTAAAGTCTTGGGCAGAAGGAACAAACGACAAAAGTTGCCGTTTCAAATGTTTGATGTACCGGAGGCGGTTGGTGAACACGTCCCGTTATAGGTTCGAAATTATGAATCGAAAATCCGTACGGAAAATTATATCCGTCCCAACCCACAACGTCAAAAGGATGTGTCGCATAAACCACTTCGTGAATCATTCCTTCTTTTTTGATTTTAATTAAAAAATCACCTTTTTCATCGTGTGTTTCCAATTCGTTTGGCAAAATAAAATCACGTTCGCAAAATGGCGAATGTTCTAAATGCTGACCAGATTGATTTTTATAACGTTTTGGAGTGTAAAAAGGAGAATAAGATTCGACATAAAAAAGTCGGTTTTCTGTGGTTTCGAATTCTATTTGGTAAATAATGCCTCTAGGAATAATTAGATAATCACCATATTCAAAAGGAATATTACCAAGCATGGTTCTTAATTTTCCTTTTCCTTTATGGATGAAAAGCATTTCATCCGCATCGGCATTTTTGTAGAAATAATTTCTAAGAGATTCTTTTGGTGCAGCAAGACCTATAATGCAATCTTTGTTGACTAACATTGCTTTGCGGCTGTCCAGAAAATCATTTTCAGGTTTTAATTCAAAACCTTTAAAAAGTAATGATTTTATATTTTTTCCGATTGCAATTTTTGGTTCAACCGAATAAGAGTTTAAAATTTCCTTAACCTGCGTTGGTCTGTGAACATGATAAGAAAGTGACGAATGTCCGTGAAAACCTTCGGTACCAAATAATTGTTCGTAGTAAAAACCACCGTTTGGTTTTTCGAATTGTGTGTGTCTTTTTTGAGGGAAATCTCCAAGTTTATGATATAATGGCATGGCTTTTCTATTAGATAATTTGTAAATTAGATAATTCGAAAAATTTGAATTGTGTGAACAGATAATCAGCTCAATTTTTATAATCGACCAATCATCTCAATTCGGTAGTTTCATTCAGGATTTCTCTTGATGAGGAATTGAAGATACTCTAATAAACCTGTCCATTTTGTTTTCATTATAACAAATGTCGTAATTTTTATTGATTTAAATTATATATTATATCAATTATTAACGTTAAAAAAATACGAAAGATATTTTTTGGCACAAAATACGGATCTTTCCTTATGCAATATTTTATTTTGATTTGTCTTAGAACATAAATCCAATACTAAACCACGTATAACTTTTTGACATTTCAGGAGACCATGATTGTTTAACTTCGATTGGTCCAATAATAGTTTCGAGTCCGTAACCAACTGCATAACCAGAATATTTAGGCATTGAAACCCAATCTACAGTAGTGAAAATATCATCGCCTAAGTTGGCAAAATTAGCAGAGAAATTAACGTGATTTTTTTTGAAAATTTCATAATCTAAAGTAATATCGGCTTTTATAAAACTATTTCCTGCAATACTTAAAAAGTCATATCCGTAGAAATAATTAAAATTGTTGATTTTATTGTAACCGTAACCTCCTAATATAAAATCAAAAAACGGAACGCTGTCACTGCCAATATTAAATCCGGCATCAGCTCCAATTTTTATTGTAGCTTTTCTGAACAAGGTTCTGGCAAATGCAATTTCGGCCTTTGCAATCGAGAAAGGTTTAAACTGATTGGTGTAATCTGATGATGCTAAATAAGTTTGTAAATCTCCGGAAAAATAAACTCCGGAATGAGGGAAACTTTTATTGTCGAACGAGTCGTATTTTAAATACCCAAACACACTATAATAGTTACTCTTTTCTATGATGTTTTCTGTATTAGAAAGAGTTGGTGAATTTATTTTTAAATATTTATACTCAAATCCTCCGCCCATTAAAAACTTCTGAACAAAGATCGTTTGAAAATAAGCCTGATTTGTAAGATCTAAAAAGTCAACATTAATCAAATTAACATTTGAGTTTTCTGCAAAAATATTACTGATGCTTGTGGTTACATTTCTATTGAATTGATTTAATCTGGAGCGAAACCCAAAGCTTATATTAAAGCCATTCTCTACATAATAGTTTAAATCATATCTAAAATTATCGCCAAGAATTATGTCCAGTGATGTTACATCATTTTTTAGGAAAGTTTTTTTGTGGGTAAGATTTAATAAAATACCGCTTTTGTATAATCCGTCATAATGCAAACCTAGTTTTAAGTAAGTCTGTGTAGGGTTTTCTTTTAATACCAAATCCAGATCATCTTGTTTGCCATCAGGTTGAAGGCAATAAGAGATTGTGCTAAAGTTTTGAGTAGCATTCAGGTTGTTAATTCCTGTTTTAAGATCGTCATAAGTAATAGTGCTTCCTGGCTTAAAACGAAGTTTACCGCGAATATATTCTCTTGTATAATTGTCTAATTTGTCGCTGTTTATTTTGTTTATTTCAATAGTATCAGTTACAATTTTTAGTTTTGGTTTTTTATAAAAATTATCTTCATTCACTAATGTTTTTATTTTTTCATAAACTGCAAAAGCTGCTTCTTCGCCTTTTCTTATTATTTCTTCGCCTTTGTCAAATGAGATAACGCCATAGTCACGAATGTCTGGTTTAATATAAACATCAGTATCTTTTATTTTGCTTTTCATTTTGTCAATCGACTGCAAATTGGTAATCTGAACTAATATGCGGGTTGCGTTTTTTAGATTTTTTCTCTTCATTAAATCATCCTGAACATCTACACCAATAATTATATCGGCACCAAGATTACGAACTTCCTGTATAGGGTAATTATTTACAACCCCACCGTCTACTAATAAATTTCCGTCGATTTCTACAGGAGTAAATAACGAAGGGAATGCTGCACTCGCCATCATAGCCTGAACGAGATTTCCTTTGTTTAGTAAAACTTCTTCGCCGGTTTCGATATTGGTACCAATACACAAAAACGGAGTTGGGAGTTTATTAAAATCTCTTACATGACGTACATTACGGGTTAAGCTGCTTAATAAATTATAATTGTACATTCCTTTTGAAAGTGCTTCCGGAATTCCTACTCTAAATTTGCTAAAAGGTAAAACGATGGCATATAATTCATCATTTTTTTTGCCGTAAAAGTTTTTAGACGAACGCGGAATGTAATCATTAATAAGTTCATCAAAATTGGTCTTTTTGAAAATAGAGTCAATTTGTGATGCATTGTAACCAGAAGCATAAAGACCACCAATTATAGATCCCATGCTGGTTCCGCCAATATAATCGATTTTGATTCCGGCTTCTTCCAAAACTTTTAAAACACCAATGTGGGCAAATCCTTTTGCACCGCCACCACTTAAAACCAATCCAATTTTAGGTCTTTTAGCTTCGTCTTGTTTTGCTTTTTCGTTGTTTTCCTGTGAAAAAGAATGTTGTGGATTAAAAAATAAAAGCGTGAAAAAAACCAACTGTACGCCCCAGATGGAAATGGAAAACTGCGAAAGAAAAAGCGATATTTTTTCTTGTAAAAAAAGAGCGACTTTAGAAGCTCCTTTTTTTGCAGTAGAAAAAAATCGTTTTGACTGAGTATTTGAAATGGACAGCTGGATTGGGCGCATAAAAAATAACTAGTTGGTTTTGTAAAAGTCGACAATTTTTTTGGCTTTTGATACTCCAATGACATCAGATATTTCTTTTTCGGTTGCCAGTTTCAATCTTTTAACACTTTTAAAATGTTGTATTAATGTAAGCATGGTTTTTTCGCCTATTCCGGGAATGCTTTCTACTGATGAATTAAGTGCTGCTTTGCTGCGTTTGTCACGATGAAAAGTAATACCAAATCTATGTGCTTCATTTCGAAGTTGTTGAATTACTTTTAACGTTTCTGATTTTTTATCCAGATATAATGGGATCGAATCTCCGGGATAAAATAGTTCTTCGAGACGTTTTGCGATCCCGATAATGGCAATTTTCCCTCTTAATTCTAATGCGTCTATACTTTTTAAGGCAGCAGAAAGTTGTCCTTTTCCACCGTCGATAATAATAAGTTGTGGCAAAGGCTCATTTTCGTCTAATAATCTTTTGTAACGACGATAGACAATTTCTGTCATCGAAGCAAAATCGTCAGGACCTTCGACGGTTTTTACATTAAAATGGCGATAATCTTTTTTACTCGCTTTTCCGTCTTTAAAAACGACACAAGCCGCAACGGGATTTGTACCCTGAATATTCGAGTTATCAAAACATTCTATATGTCGGGGTTCAACCGGCAATCTCAAATCTTTTTGCATTTGCGCCATGATTCGGTTGGTATGTCGGTCGGGATCTACGATTTGTAGTTGTTTCAATTGTTCGATTCTATAAAACTTAGCATTCCGAATCGATAGATCCAGAATCTGTTTTTTATCTCCAAGTTGCGGAACCGTTGTTTTGATGTTTTCGCCCAAATTAATTTCGAACGGAACTATGATTTCTTTCGATAATAACTGGAAACGTTCACGAAGTTCAATAATTGCAAGTTCCAATAATTCTTCATCGGTTTCGTCCAGCTTTTTCTTAATTTCTAAAGTGTGCGAACGAATAATCGATCCGTGCGAAATTTGAAGAAAGTTTACATATGCCGCACTTTCGTCAGACACAATAGAAAAGACATCGATGTTCGTTATTTTAGGATTTACAATCGTTGATCGCGACTGGTAATTCTCGAGAATTTGTATTTTTTCTTTAATTTTCTGCGCTTCTTCAAAACGGAGATCCTGCGCGTATTGGTTCATCAAACGCTTAAAATCTTTCATACTTTCCTTAAAATTCCCTTTTAGGATTTCGCGGATCGCATCAACTTGCCTTTGGTATTCTTCAAGAGGTTCCAGACCTTCGCAGGGACCTTTGCAATTTCCAATATGGTATTCCAGACAAACTTTGAATTTGCCGGAATCAATGTTTGATTTGCTTAAATCATAGTTACAAGTTCGCAGCGGATACAATTCTTTGATTAAATCAAGAATGGTATGTACCGTTTTGAAACTCGTATAAGGACCAAAATATTCTGATCCGTCCTTGACCATTCGTCTGGTCAAAAATATTCTCGAAAAAGGTTCTCTTTTAATACAAATCCAAGGGTAACTTTTATCATCACGAAGCAACACATTATAACGAGGCTGCAACGTTTTGATTAAATTGTTTTCTAATAAAAGCGCATCAGTTTCCGTAGGAACAACAATGTGTTTTATGGTTACAATTTTTCGAACCAATACATTTGTTTTGGCCGTATCGTGAATTTTATTGAAATAGGAGGAAACTCTTTTTTTTAAATTTTTGGCTTTCCCAACATACAAGATCTTTCCATCTTTATCATAATATTGATACACGCCGGGATTGTCCGGCAAGGTAAGGATTTGAAGATCTAAGGACGGTTTTTGCATTCTGTTTTGTTTCTGAAGATAATCGATAAGTGTTTTCAAAAACCATTCTGATTTGAGAAAAAAAGCTTAACACGGATTTAGTTTCAAATTTACGAAATCAAAAGAATAATTTCTATATTTAGATTTTATAATTCTACATGAAAAATAGTAAACCCTTGGTTATTTTTGGCGAATCGATTTTGCCGGGAGAAAACAAAACAATAAACGTCGAAATTGCAAGGCTGCACACCACTACAAAACTAAATATTCCGGTTATTGTGCGTCGCTCAAAGATAGAAGGTCCGGTAGTTTTATTTTCTGCCGGGATTCATGGCGACGAAATTAACGGTGTTGAAGTCGTGCGCCAGATCATTAGTAAAAAAATAAATCGTCCTGCAAAAGGAACTATTATTTGTATCCCGATCATCAATATGTATGGTTTTGTGAATAAATCCCGCGAGTTTCCCGACGGACGTGATTTAAACCGCGTTTTTCCCGGAAGTAAAAAAGGTTCTCTTGCCAGTCGTTTTGCTTATCATATCGTTGCCGAAGTTTTGCCGATTATAGATTATGCAGTCGATTTTCATGCCGGTGGCGCCAGTAGATTTAATGCACCGCAAATTAGAATCACCGAAAATAATCCCGAATTAAAAACCCTTGCAGATGTATTTAATGCGCCATTTACTTTATATTCTAAAAATATAAACGGTTCTTTCAGGAATACCTGCGAAAAAGCGAATATAAAAATGTTGCTTTTTGAAGGCGGAAAATCATTAGACATCAATAATGTGATTGCAAATGAAGGTGTAATGGGAGTAAAGCGTTTGCTGCATTATCTAAATATGCTGGATCCAAAACAAGTAATCGAACATGCAAAAGAGCCGTCGATTTACATTAAATATTCGGTTTGGTTACGTGCCAAATGTTCCGGCTTATTACACGATTATAATTTAGTTGGGAAATTTGTTACCAAAGGAACTATTTTAGCCATCATTACAGATCCGTTTGGTAAATTTGAACAGAAAGTAAAAGCGCCACATGACGGATTTGTCATCAACGCAAATCATTCGCCAATTGTTTACGAAGGCGATGCGATTTATCATATGTCTAAAAATAATCCTGAAAATGCCGACGAATAAAAAAGAATTACGCTCACACTATAAAAATCTTCGCAAAGAAATTACTCTTGATGATCTTGAAGAAAAGAGTTTGGCCATAGCCAATAATCTAATTCAATTGCCTGTTTGGGATAAAACCTATTATCATGTTTTTTTGCCTATCGAAGAACAAAAAGAGGTAAATACAGAATATGTTTTGCATTTGCTTTCCGGAAAAGATAAAGAGACTGTGGTTTCTAAAAGTGATTTTGAAACTCGGGGAATGACACATTTTTTATTGACGGATAATACTAAAATCAAAAAAAACGAATATAATATTCCCGAACCTGTAAATGGTTTATCAGTTCCATCAGAAACTATCGAGGTTGTTTTTGTACCGCTTTTAGCTTTTGACGTTTCTGGAAATCGTGTTGGTTACGGAAAAGGTTTCTATGATAAATTTTTATCCGAATGCAAACCGGAAACCATAAAGATTGGACTTTCGTTCTTTGAAGCCGAAAACGAAATCAAAGATGTTTTTGAATCTGATGTAAAACTGGATTATTGCGTGACGCCTGAGAAAGTTTATAATTTTCAATAAATTTTGTAGAACAACATATCTTCATAATCAAAATCGTAGAGACGCACAGCAGTGCGTCTACACAAAGTTTGTCAAAATGCTACATTTAGACGCACTGCTGTGCGTCTCTACTATATAAGGGGTTGAATGTTTTATGTTATAAACAAAACACTTGTTTAATAGCGTTCAAGCTTAGATTTACTTATATCACTTATATGGTTTATAAAATTCAATAGGCATAAAAAAAAACCAAACTCCAATTGTTGTTAATTAAGAGTTTGGGATTTTTTTATTTTAAATTTTAAATAACTTTATTTTACTTCTTTAATTGTAGAACCATCAATCCATCCTTCAGTTCCGTCTGTTAGTTCAATTTTTTTCCATTGTCCTACAGTTTCAGTAACGTAGACTTTTGCTCCTTCGTGTAATAATATAATAGCGGCACCAGCTTTTTGCGGTTCGCTGCGAACTTCGCTTAACTCGGCAAAAACAATCGCGGGACGATCATTGTTAAAGTGGTCTTTTTCTGTTATTCCCGCAGAAACACTCAATAATAAAGCGATTAAAAGAACAAACATTCCTATGAAATACAGTCTTTTTGAAAGTGTAAGTTGAGAAAAATAATATCCAATAAAACTCAATAAAAAGATAAACGCAATAGCAACAGAAATCTTTGCCCAGGTATTATAATCAAAAATCCCGGTAAAGCTCTGAATTAATTTAGCAAAACCTACTTTAGGAATTTCCTTAATCTCGTCTATAGTAAGTTTTTTGGCGAATTTCAAGTTGTTTAAAGTCTCCGGATCGTGAGGTTTTAAAACCAAAGCTTTTTCGTAGTTATAAATAGAAGGCGCTACTTTATTAAGCTTATAATAAGCATTTCCTAAATTGAAATATAACTCTGCAGAATGTTGTTTGTTTTCTTTGATTATGCTTTCATAAACATCAACGGCTTCTTGGTATTGTCCCTTTTGGTACAAAGCATTTCCTTTTTCAAAGCTGTTTTGAGCAAAGAAAACCTGAGTGATTAATAAAAAAAGATAGACTATATTTTTCATTTTATTTCTTTTAAACCTAACATTTCCGAAGTTTCGGGGCAAAACCTGTCAGGTTTGTTTTTTTCTTTGTGAACTTAAATTAAAACCAAACTAAACAATTTGCTTTTCTAATGCCGAAATGATTAAAACTGCTTTGTCATAATCCTGCTGAATCGAAGCACTTGATGCCGGGGCATAACGGGCAAACTCACAGTTTTCTGTCAGGTTAATGAAACTTTGAACTGATTCCGGATTTGCATTTCTCGACAATAATAATTCACTAATATTATCCTTGCTCATTTCTGAAGTTTCGATATGCAATTTTGCTTTTAGGAAATTGTGCATCGCTTTTTCTAAAGCAATATAAAATGGCTCTTTATTATTGAGTTGTTTTTTAGCTTCAGATAAATATTTCTTCGCCAGTTTATTGTTCATTCTAATTCGGTTTCCTGTTACGTCACCGTCAATTGCTTCTTTTCTTTTCTTAGCCAAAACAATAATTGGTAAGATCACAAAAGGTGCGAATAATAAAATATAATACAAATTAGAACCGTAGAAATCATTTTTAGCAATTGCTACTAAAGTTGTTTTAGGTTTTATGTATTTGAACTGATCTGTTTTTGTAATTACATTTTTAGACGCGTTTGCTGTTGCAGTTGCTTCTGCCTGCATTGGTCCATCTAACACATCAACCATGATTTCTTGTGAAGTAATGGTTTTATAAGAACCGGTACTCAAATCAAAGTAAGAAAACTGCATTGGTTTTATCGCATATTTTCCTTTGTATTGTGGAACTATAGAATACTTATCAGTGATTTTTCCTGACATTCCTGAAAGAGAAGTTGTTACTTGCTCATTATGAACAGGATCGTACATTTCTAATGCATTAGGAACAACAGGTTTTGGTAAAGTAAACAATTTCATGTTTCCGTTTCCTGAAGCACTTACAATTAAATCCAGACTTTCTCCGCTTTTAAGCGTTGTTTTAGATGGCGTAACCGTAAAATTAAATTTACCTACAGCGCCACCAAAACCTTCTGGTTTGGTTGCTTCCGGAAGTGGTCTTACATTAATAGTTTTAGCACCGGCAGAAACAATTTTGTTGTCATCTGTTAGAATCATCTGGCCATACATGTCACGACGATTTGAAGGCAATTGTACGCTAATATCTAATGAAAGGGGTTCAATGGTTAATCTTCCTGATTTTTGAGGATATAAAATAGTCTTTTTCAGAATGACATAATAACATCTTTGTCCCTGAAAAGTTCCTTCTTCTATAGAAAGTTGTTTAATGTCGATATTCTGATTCCAGAAATCATTATACTTTGGTTTCGCCAATTCTTTAAAACCGGTAACATTAATGTTGTTAAAGTATAATTTGTAAACAACCGTTATAGGTTCGTTTAAGTATGGAGTTGTTTTTGAAATTTCGGCAACAAGATTCAAAGTTTCATTTGGAACCCCTTGTTGACCTTGTGGTCTGCTGTTGTCATAAGGATCTCTTTCTTGTGCAACGGCATTTGTTACTACAACTTTTATAGGTTGGGTTTTATAAATCTGCCCATTATATTCAATAGAAGCTTGTTTGATAGAAAACGTCCCTTTTTGATTAGGCTGTAAGATATAAGAATATATTTTTTGAAAAGAACTTCTTCCGTTTACCCAAGACTGACTTACTTGCTGACTTGGACCGCCTACAACTCTAAAGCCATCAAATGAAGGTTGGTCAAAGTTATCCCCATCAACATTCATGATAAAGTCAATACGTAATCTTTCGTTTACTCCAAGCGTATTTTTGCTTACTCTGGCTTCAAATTGAACTTGAGCCATAAGCCCTTGAAAAGTGAATAGTAATAAAATTAAATATCTTTTCATTAAATTGTTTAATCGTTGTTTGTTAAGCTGTTTAACTGTTAAATTGTTTATTGTTTATTGTTTATTGTTTTAATCGTTTTTTTTACAGTTTTATTGTTTATGCGTTCGGTCTAAATCAAATTAAGGATTAACGAATAAACGATTCAACCTTATTTTACCAGTCTTTTTCTGCTTTTCTAGGATTTCCTTTTACTTTTTGAGCGTTAACTTTATCCTGAATTTTCTTTTCTTCGTTGTTTACAGCATCTAATAAATTTTGAACGCGGTCTTTAGAAATTCCGCCAGGCTGTGGTTTTGGTTCTCCTTTATTGTCAGACTTGTCATCTTTCTTAGGATCATTTTTACCATCTTTTTTGTCTTTGTCTTTATCGCCTTTGTCGTCCTTTTTATCTTTGTCCTTATCCTTGTCTTTATTTTTATCCTTGTCCTTGTCTTTATCTTTGTTTTTATCCTTGTCTTTGTCCTTATCCTTATTCTTGTCTTTGTTTTTATCGTTTTTAGGCGGATTTTCTTTTAGCTTCTGTTTTGCGTAAGCATAATTATAACGCGTTTCATCATCAGTAGGATCATTGCGTAAAGCTTCTTTATAGGCTTCAACTGCTTGCGTATAATCCTTCTCTTTCATTAAAACATTTCCTAAATTATGTAAAGCTTTATGTTTTTCAGGTCTTGTTTTGGCATTCTTTATAGCTTTCGCATAAGCGAATTTAGCTTCAGAAACCTGATTTTGTCTGTAAATAGTATTTCCTAAGTTATAAGGAGCAGTGGCACGTTTTGAAAATTTTGATTCTGAAATCCTGTAATTGGCTTCAGCATCAACAAATTTATTCTGCTTATATTCTTCATTGGCATCAGGCAATGTCTTGTCTTTCTCCTGAGCCGAAACAGCCAAAGAAAACGTTAGTAAAATATAAAGAAGTAAATTTTTCATTCTAATTTTTTATGTTTTTTAGTTTGCCACTAATTCCGCCAATTATCACTAACTAAATGTTTTTTATTTTTGAATTTCACAAAGACATTTTTCTTTCGTGTTATTCGTGCAATTAGTGGCTAACTTTATTATTTCTTTTCGTTAAATAAATTCAACTCTTTTATCCAGTTTGTTTTTCTTTCTAAAAGGAAAATGTCAACAAACAATAATAAGAAGGCAAAGCCAATGAACCATTGATATTGCGATTGAAAATCGGCCATTTGTGTCGCTTCAAATTCGGTTTTCTGAATATTGTTTAGCGCGTTTTTTATGTATTCTAAAACTTCCTTAGTACTTCCGCCATAAACATAACCGCCTTTTGTAGCTTTTGCAATGGTTTTTAATCCTTCCTGATTTAGTTTTGTAATAACAGTTTGTCCGTTTTGATCTTTTTGATAGCTTTTAACTACGCCATTTTCCTTTAACGGAATTGTTCCTCCTTTTTCGGTTCCAACTCCAATGGTAATAATTTTCATTCCCATTTTATTGGCTTCTTCAGCTGCTGATGAAGCTCCTTCAGAATGGTCTTCACCATCAGAAATTAAAATCAATAATTTGCTGGTTTTGCTTTTTTCATCAAAATAAGTCGATGATAATCTAATGGCTTCATCAAGTGAAGTTCCTTGCGACGAAACCATATCCGGAGTCATACTTTGCAGGAACATTTTTGCAACACTATAATCTGATGTGATAGGCAAAACCGGGAAAGCACTTCCTGCGTAGGCTACGATTCCAATTCTGTCACTTCCTAGATTGTTGATGATTTGCGAAACCAATTGTTTACTTTTTTCTAAACGGCTTGGTGCAACATCTTCGGCAAGCATACTTTTAGAAACGTCGACAGCAAAAACGATATCAATTCCTTCGCGTTTTACAGTTTCCATTTTAGTTCCAATCTTCGGATTTACTAAACCAATGATTAAACAAGCAAGCGCCAAAAGAATTACTGATATTTTTAAAACCGGTTTAAAAACAGATCTTTCCGGACTCAGTCTTTTTACCATTTCGAGGTCACCAAATTCGCGTTGCTTTTTTCTTTTCCAATACATATTAAAAAGGAAAACACACACCACAATTGGGAGTAATAATAAAAAGTATAAATATTTTTTTTCGTCTAATTCCATTTTTTAATTCTAGTTCTCAGTCGCAGTTTTCAGTCTCGGTTTTCAGCTGTAAACTGTAAAACTGTGACTGCGACTGCGACTAAAATATTTTAAATAAAGCTTCTGTAAACCGTATTTCTTAAACCAACTTCTAACAATAATAAAAATGCTGCGAATAAAACAAAAACTCTGTATTTTTCGTCGTAATCGTAGAACTTTAATTCTTGAATTTCTGTAGTTTCCAGTTTATTAATCGCATTATATATTTCGGCTAATCGATCATTACTTGTTGCTCTAAAATAAGTTCCATCGGTTTTACGCGCAATATTTTTCATTAATTGTTCGTCGATTTCAACTTTTTGCATTTTATATAAAAAACCTCCGTTTGGTGCGTAAGCATATGGAGAGGCAGCCATTCCGTTTGTACCAATACCAATGGTGTATACTTTTATTCCGTATTGTTTTGCAATATCTGATGCTGTTTCAGGTTCGATAAAACCGGCATTATTAACACCATCTGTCATTAAAATAATCACACGGCTTTTTGCTTTACTATCTTTTAAACGGTTTACAGCAGTTGCTAATCCCATCCCAATTCCTGTTCCGTCTTGTAAAACCGTATCGTATTTAATGCTTTTTATGGCTTCAAGAATAATAGCTTTATCACTTGTAACCGGTGTTTTTGTATAAGCTTCAGAGGCGTATAAAACCAATCCAACTCTGTCGTTAGGTCTTTCTCCAACAAAATCTGCAGCGACTCTTTTTAAAGCTTCCATACGGTTTGGCTTTAAATCTTTTGCCAGCATACTTCCAGAAACGTCTATTGCAAGAACAATATCAATTCCTTTCGTTGTTTTAGTCTGACTGCTAATGTCTACAGTTCTTGGTCTTGCCAAGGCTATAATTAAAGAGCTTAATCCTAAAATTCTAAAAACGTATAAAGCAGGTTTAAGTTTTGTTAAAAGCGATTCGCTGTTTTTAAAACCCTGAGTAGAACTCATTTTTAAAGTAGCCGATTGCTGGTTGCGTTTCCAGAAAAACCAAGCGATTGCAATTGGAATTAATAGAAACAACCAAAAAAATTCTGGATTTAAAAAAGTTATCTTTCCCATTAGTTGCTCGCTTTTCTAAGTTCAACAGAATTTAAAATTCTAGTTGTAATATCATTGGCGTATGTGTCACCTTCTTCGTGTAAAATCATAATTTGTTGTAATCCCTGATCTTGTTTAAAAAGTAAAAGTTCATAATAAGCCTTTGTACTAGTTTTATCAACTGGGTTAAAAACAGTCATCGTACCATATCCTTTTACACCCTGAATACCTGCACTTGTCTGAAAATCTTCTTGTTTTACAATAATATTTTGTCCGCCCTGAGCTTCGATAACTTTAAGGGATCCTTCTAATGCTTTTGCTAAATCTATATCTGTAGGATTTTTAAACTTACTCGTAGAAACGGTTACGTAAAAATTACCTACCATGCTTCCATAAGTAAAAAGCTGCATCTCCTTGATTAACGCCATTGTTTCTTTTGGAAGTACTTTTTGAGTATCCATTCGTTTTAAAACCTTTGGAGTTTCAATGACTACACCAGGATTTCCGTATTCACTTTTTACCCATTCGCCTTCTAATAATTCTTTAGACGGATGACCAATAAGATTGTCTTTTACATAAGTAAAACCTTTAGTAGCGATAAAGAATGCTGTTGTTGCTATAAATAAAAATAAAACTGTACCAACTGCGATAGCAATACGTTTATTACGCTTTTTAAGCAGCTGAAGCTTTATTTGTTTTTGTCTTTGTGCTTCGTTCAGTAATTGATCTTCTTCTTCAGCCGGAACTTCAGTTGGAATTGCGTTATCAAGCGTTAATATTACTTTCTGAATTTTATTTCGATCATCAGTAATTTCGAAATCAAGCGGTTTAGATTTTGCAAATTTTACTAAATCGGCCTGACGTAAAACACGCTCTAAATTTTCGACAGTTTCTGGAGTCAAAGTCATTTTTTTCTTGGTAGAAGCAAATCTTATCGCCTGAATTAATTCAGATGTTGTGCTTTCCATTGCAGGAATATGAATCGCTTCTTCGATATAGTTTCGTGCAATATCTGTCAGTTCACTATAATATTCTTTGATTTCGCCTTTCTGAACCAATTCTTTTTGCTCCAAATTGTTCAGTAAACTTGTCGCTTTTTCGATAGGAGTTTTATAAACTTCTTCTTCAATTTTTTTCTTTTGGTGTTTTTTAACGTACCAATATACAAAAGCACCAATTGCAAGAATTACAACCACAATTAAAAGGTAAAGCCACCAATCGCTAATACCGCTATCAGCAGCAGTAATATCTTTGATGTCATACATTTTTTGTTGTAAAGTATCGACTTTTACATTGGCAACTTCAACACGAATAGAATCAGTAAAATATGGTTTTTTGTCAATTAAAATCTGAACACTCGGAATAACATATTTTCCGGAATCAAATTGTGTTAAGCCATATTTTTTGATTAACTCATATGTGTCATTTTTCTTTACGGTATCAATTGGATAGGATTGAATTACTTCAAGCTGACCAATAGTTTTTAGTTTAGGAAAAACAACTTTAGATTTTGAGCTGACAACCGTTTTAAGCGTTAACTTAAATTCGGCTCCAATTTTATTTTTTGTGGTATCAATGCTCGTCTCCACTTGTTTTTGCTGGGCAAAAATAGCAGAGGAAAGTAAAAATAAAAATATGTAAAACTTTAATTTCATTATGATTAACGATTGAAGATTAACGATTTTTGATTTCAGATTTTATGCTGAAACTAAAATTATAATCTTTTGTTTTTATGAATTATTTTTTGATGTTTTAATGCTTGAAACAAATATTGATATTAATTCATTGACTTCTGTTTTGGCTTTTGACAAATTTTGCAAATCTGAAGATAAATTTGCTTTCTCAATTATTTTTAAGCAAACAAAAGTTTCTCTTAACTCCTTTAAGCAAATTCCCATTTTATGAATAAAATCTTTTTTGCTTTCTGCGCTTTGTGCTTCACCATAATTCAAGGCGGGAGATGTACTTGATCGCGTTATTTGACCTAATAAATGATTTCCAGCGTAATTTTTTTCAAATTTAAAAGTTAATAAAATTATGCTTGCAGCAAAATCAATTAATCTATTTTCCAATTCTTGTTTATTCATTTTCTAGTTTTACTTATCGCCTCCATCATAAATCATAAATCGTTAATCTAAATTCTTAAATCATTATCTTGATTTAAAATATCCCAGTAATTTCGTTACGTAATTTTCATCAACTCTGGTATTTACAACACCTGCACCTGATTTACTGAAAATATCTTTGAAATAGCTAACTCTTTCCTGATAGTGTTTTTCGTAATTCATTCGAACTGTTTTTGAACCCGTATCGACCAATTGAATTTTTCCCGTTTCGGCATCAAGCATCGATACCATTCCTAAATTCGGGATTTTTTCTTCGCGGATATCATAAACGCGAACGCCTGTAATATCGTGTTTTTTAGAAGCAATCTTTAAAGTTTGCTCATAATTCTCAGACATAAAATCAGAAATCACGAAAACAATCGCTTTCTTTTTCTGAGTTCCTGACAAAAATTTCAGAGCAGCTCCAACATCTGTTTTTTGACTTTTTGGTTCAAATTCGATCAATTCGCGAATGATTCGCAATACATGCGAACGACCTTTTTTTGGCGGAATATACAATTCTACATTATCAGAAAATAATATTAAACCAATTTTGTCATTGTTTTGTGTAGCCGAAAAAGCCATCGTTGCTGCAATTTCAGTCACGATGTCTTTCTTGAATTGACTTTTTGAACCAAAACCCTCTGAACCCGAAATATCTACCATTAAAACCATGGTCAATTCGCGTTCTTCTTCAAAAACTTTTACGTGGGCTTCGTTATAGCGTGCAGTTACATTCCAATCGATGTTACGAATGTCATCGCCATATTGGTATTGACGTACTTCACTAAAAGTCATCCCTCGTCCTTTAAATGAAGAGTGATATTCTCCCGAAAAGATGTGATTGCTCAGTCTTTTGGTTTTGATCTCTATTTTCCGTACTTTTTTTAAAAGCTCTTTTGTATCCATTTTTTCGGATTGTAGATTGTAGATTTTTAGATTTTAGATTCCGAGTTAATAAACACTTTTTTAGATTGCAGCTTTTAAATCTAAAATCTGCAATCTAAAATCTAAAATTTTTTAAGGTACTTCAATCTCGTTTACGATTTTGTTGATAATGTCTACAGAAGTAATATTTTCGGCTTCAGCCTCATACGTTATTCCAACTCTGTGACGTAGAACATCATGTACAACTGCACGAACATCTTCTGGAATTACATATCCACGACGTTTGATAAAAGCGTAACATTTTGCTGCATTAGCTAAATTGATACTTCCACGTGGTGATGCTCCAAAACTAATAAGAGGTTTTAAGTCTGCAAGTTTGTACTTCTCTGGATAACGAGTAGCAAATATGATATCTAAAATATATTTTTCGATTTTTTCGTCCATGTAAACTTCACGAACCGCTTCTTGCGCACGTAAAATTTGCTCGACAGAAACTACGGCATTTACTTTTTCGTAAGTTCCTTTTAAGTTTTGACGAATTACAAAACGTTCTTCATCAATTTTTGGGTAGTCAATTACAGTTTTTAACATAAAACGATCGACTTGCGCTTCCGGAAGTTGGTATGTTCCTTCTTGCTCCACCGGGTTTTGTGTTGCTAATACTAAAAACGGACGATCTAGTTTAAAAGTAGTGTCGCCAATTGTTACTTGTTTTTCCTGCATTGCTTCTAAAAGTGCAGACTGAACCTTTGCCGGAGCACGGTTAATCTCATCGGCAAGGACGAAATTAGCGAAGATTGGTCCTTTTTTGATAGAAAACTCGTTTGCTTTGATGTTATAAATCATCGTTCCAACGACATCGGCAGGTAATAAGTCGGGAGTAAACTGAATACGGCTGAACGAACCTTGTACTGCTTGCGACAAAGTATTTATCGCTAAAGTTTTGGCTAGTCCCGGAACACCTTCAAGCAAAATATGTCCTTGTCCAAGAAGGCCAATTAATAAACGCTCGACCATATGTTTCTGACCCACAATAACTTTGTTCATTTCCATTGTAAGAAGGTCTATAAAAGCACTTTCTCTTTCAATTTTTTCATTTATCGCTCTAATGTCTAAAGTCGTTGTATTTTCTTCCATATAAATATTTTTAAAACCTTTTTAAAACAATGATTCTTATCCCTAACTTTTGAGAGTGCAAATTGAATATTTTTTGATAAGTAAGATGTTAAAGAATGGTTAAAACTTCGACCAATGACCTAATTTTAAGGACTAATTGTGAATCTATTTTTATATTTTTAAGAACTTTGATGATTATGTTTTAGAAAAGCATATTTATTACCAAAAATAACGCAATAAAACCATGAGTAAAACAGCATTATCGCCTATAATTTCGGGCACTATGAATTGGGGAGTCTGGGATAAAAACCTTACAACTAAAGAAATGGAAAACCTGATACAACTTTGTATCGAAAACAAAATTACCACTTTTGATCACGCAGACATTTACGGATCCTATACCACAGAAGCTGATTTTGGAAAAGCATTTCAAAACAGTAAAATCTCACGCGAGAAATTACAATTAATCACCAAATGCGGAATTCAGATGATTGCTGAAAGCCGACAAAACAAAATTAAACATTACGATTATTCTAAAGAATATATTATTTGGTCCCTGGAAGAATCATTAAAAAAATTGAAAACAGATTATGTTGATGTTTTTTTATTGCACAGACCAAGTCCGTTAATGCAAGCGGATGAAATTGCAGAAGCGGTGGAGAAATTAAAAACTGAAGGGAAAATTATTGATTTTGGACTTTCAAATTTTACCAGTTCTCAAACCGAATTAATTCGTCAGAAAACAGAAGTAAGCTATAATCAGGTACAATTTTCGGCAACGAACTATGAACCAATGGTTGACGGAAGTTTTGATTATATGCAAACACACGGAATTCGTCCGTTATCATGGAATCCGCTTGGAACTGTTTTTAGAGAAGACACTAAAAAAACACGCCGTTTGAAAAAATTACTTTCTGATCTGGTTCAGAAATATGGTTTTGGCTCTGATACATTATTATTGTCCTGGATTTTAAAACATCCTTCAGCAGTTATTCCAATTGCGGGAACCGTAAATATTGCCAGAATTCAATCGTTGATGAAGGCTGTTGAATTAGAAATGGATAAAGAAGACTGGTTTGCCATCTGGACAGAAAGTATGGGAGACGATGTTGCTTAATTTTTAGTGTTCAGTTTAAAGTATTCAGTTACAAACAAAATTTTTATAATTTGGTTTAACTAAAAATATTTGCCGCAGATTAAAATGATTGAGATAGATAAAAAATCATTAAAATCTTTTAATCTGTGGCTAAAAAATTAAAAAAAGAATGAAAAAAACAGTTCTAATTACTGGTGCCACAAGCGGAATAGGAAAAGCTACCGCCCAGATCATGGCTAAAAATAACTATAAAATTATCCTTTGCGGAAGACGTACTGATCGTTTAGCGGAGCTTGAAAAAGAACTTTCGGCTTATACTGAAGTACATTCTTTATCATTTGATGTTCGCAATAAGAATGAAGTTCTTGAAAAAATAAATTCTCTTCCGGATGCATTTTCAGATATTGATGTTTTGATCAATAACGCAGGAAATGCACATGGTTTAGATCCAATTCAAACCGGAGATTTAGACGACTGGGATGCTATGATTGATATTAATGTAAAAGGACTTTTGTATGTTTCGAAAGCAGTAATTCCGAAAATGACAGCTAAAAATTCCGGACATATTATTAATATTGGATCAACAGCTGCCAAAGAAGTTTACCCAAACGGAAATGTATATTGCGGAACAAAGCACGCAGTTGATGCTATTACAGCAGGAATGCGAATTGACCTGAATCCGTTTAGCATTCGAGTTGGAGCAATTCATCCCGGAATGGTAGCAACTGAGTTTAGCGAAGTTCGTTTTAAAGGCGATACCGAAAGAGCTTCTAATGTTTACAAAGGTTTTGATCCGTTGCAGGCAGAAGATATTGCTGATATTATTCATTTTGTGGTTTCAAGACCGTATCATGTAAACATTGCCGATTTAGTGGTGATGAGTACGGCTCAGGCATCATCTACGATAGTCAAAAGAGACTAGCTTAGATTTTTAGACTAACTTAGACTTCTTAGATTTGAAGTTTATGTAATCCAATTAATCTAAGAAGTTAAAGATTCAAAAGTTCGATAGTCGAAGAAGTCTAAAATTCTAACAATCTAAGAAGTCTAAAAAAAATGATTAACAAACGTCTTTTGATAAAAAATCTACTAGCTCATAACGATGAGAGCAGTTTTTATGATAAAAAAAGGCAATTGAATTTGCATTCCAGAGAAGGAAAAGGAAAGTTTCTAAAACATATTTGCGCCTTATCAAATTCAAACCCAACCAATAATTCTTATATCGTGGTTGGAGTTGAAGATCAGGATAACGAAATTGTTGGAGATGATTTTTTTGACGATAGCCGAATTCAGAATCTTGTGAATGCTTTTCTGGAAAATCCTCCTAAGATTCAGTATGAGAATGTACCTTTTCCCAATCTTCCAAAGGATAAAGTGATTGGTTTAGTTACGATAAAACCCAAAAGCAAAATCTCGTATTTTAAAAAAGGAATTCATACTATAGTTGCAAATAGTGTTTTTATTAGGCGAGGCAGTAATTCGGTTCCGGTTGAAGGTGAAATCGAAAAAAATTACCAGAACACTGAAACCGTTATTGGAATCGAAAATAGTTCCCGAAATAGTATTCAATACACACTTGACGGAGTAATTGATTTTATGAATTTCAGGCACAAAGACATGTCGCCTAAATATCATGTTTTTAAAGAATTGTTTGTGATTTGCTGGGCTGGAGTTCCACATAAATCCCGCGATAAAACTTTTTTATCCCGCGTTGATATAGAACTTATAAACGAACAAATTAAACTTTTTTATTCGGCTCAGGATGTGGTTACGATTGTTTTTGATGACGATAGTTTTACCATAACCGAATATGTTCCGCTAGGATTAAATGATAAAACGAGTTATTATCCTCTGGAAAAACAAACGATTAATTTTTTTGATAATGGTTATTACAAAATTGATCGTGAAATGCTTTTTCAACCTCCTGAATTCAATCGCAAAATGCTATATCATATTTATAATGCAAATATGGCATTACTTCAAAAATTGCAAAAAGGAATTGCTTTATCAGATCGCGAATTAAAAGATCTTGAAAGCCTTCCTTCGACTTTCATGATTTGCTATCTGAATGGTTTTGATGACGCCAAACAAAAACTTATCGATGCAAAATTGCTTTTAAAACCTTTTGGCAATATCTATTTATCGTTTAAAGAATCGTTGCGAATCTTACGTAAAATGAAGTACGATTTTCAGGAAGGTTTGAAGTAAGGAACAAAGGAGCAGAGGTTCAAAGCGACAAAGGTTTTCTGTAGAGGCGCACAGCAGTGCATCTAACTCATGACATAACTATTTATATTTCAAATACTGACTGACTTTTGCATACGGAAACAAAATCTCTTTTGGACCATCAGCATACGAAGCTGCTTCATAAGAGTTGTAATATAAAAGCAAACCCTCATTGGTATAAAAGATATTCTGTGGTAACTGGAATTTGTCGTTTTCGAACATTAAACCTGTTGCATTAATATTTGATTTTGTTGGAACCTTATATTTCTTCCTGAATTCTTTTTCGGCGAAAGCCTTAAACTCTTTTTCGTTTATGAATATTTCATCGGTAAAAATGGTTTTTCCGGTTTTGGTATGAAATAATAGAGATCGAAAACCCTGATAACCATGAGCTCCGCCAGTAAAAGTATAATGATCGATTTTGATATTAATAATCTGATCTGATTCAAACTCAACGTTTCCTTTTATTTTTCCTTCCCAGCCAAAAGTTTCAGTTGGAAATTTTTTATGCATTTCTTCATACGAGGTAATAAAAGATGCTGCTAAAGTTTTATAATCATTCGCTTTTGATGGATCTTCTTCAAAATAAACAATGTCTTTTATAACCGCAAAAACTTTTTTATTAATGCTGTCTGCTACAATAGGAATATTTTTTGCTATAGGAATGTCAATCGTAATTTTAGGACAATCTTTTTTGCAAGGAATAGTAGATTCTTTTTCAAATGTCTCATTTTCAAATGAAAGCTCTTTGTTGCAACTAGTGAGTGCAAAAACCAAAAAGACTAAAAAAGTGTAATGTTTCATGTCAAAAAGTGTTAATTATATACAAAGGTAAGAAGTTGTATCAGGATTAAAATAAATTAAACGGTAAATTTGTAGCACGTTTAAGCAATTAAAATTTGTAACTATATGAAATTCAATACAAAAGTAATACATGGCGGTCAGCATCATGATCCAAGTACAGGAGCAGTTATGCCTCCGGTGTATCAAACTTCAACTTTTATACAAACAAGCCCTGGGAAACCATTGGGTGATTATGAGTATAGCAGAGCGTCTAACCCAACACGTACCGCTTTAGAGAATGCTTTGGCAAGTATTGAAAATGGTACTCGCGGTTTGGCATTTTCATCTGGTTTAGCTGCTACTGATTGTATTTTAAGATCGTTTAAGGCTGGTGATGAAATTATTGCAATGGATGATTTATACGGTGGAACATATAGAATGTTCTCTCGAATTTATAAAGATTCAGGAATTAAATTTCATTTTGTTGATATGACAGATATTGAAAAATTGAAATCATTAATCAATGAAAACACAAAACTGATTTGGGTTGAAACACCAACAAATCCGTTAATGAAATTGGCTGATATCGAAGAAATAGCAAAAATTACCAAAGTACATAAAATTTTATTTGCTGTAGATAATACTTTTGCAACACCATATTTACAAAAACCTCTTGATTTAGGAGCTGATATTGTAATGCATTCTGCGACAAAATATTTAGGAGGACATTCTGATGTTATTGCCGGAGCTTTGATTGTAAAAGATGAGGCTTTAGGAGAACAATTGCATTTTCAGCAATTTGCAACTGGTGCAACACTTGGACCAATGGATAGTTTTTTGGTTTTAAGAGGAATTAAAACACTTTCATTAAGAGTACAAAGACATTGTGAAAATGGAGAAAAAGTGGTTGAATTTTTAAGCAATCACCCAAAAATAAATACAGTTTATTATCCGGGCTTAAAAAGTCATCCGTTTCATGAAATTGCCAAAAAACAAATGAAAGCTTTTGGCGGAATGGTTTCGTTTACTTTTAAATCAGGTAAAAAAGAAGATTCTATTGCATTTTTAGAGAAACTAAAAGTTTTTACTCTTGCAGAATCTTTAGGAGGAGTTGAATCATTGGCGAATCATCCGGCTTTAATGACACACGCTTCTATTCCGGCAGATAAAAGAGCAGAAGTTGGTATTACTGATGATCTGGTTCGATTGAGTGTTGGTATTGAAGACGCCGAAGATTTAATTGCAGATATAGAACAAGCTTTAGCTTAAAAATAGAAAAACCCTAACTCGAGAGAATTAGGGTTTTTTATTTAACGTTTTATTTACTTAAAATTCTAAGTAATAAATATATCCTACATTAAACCAAACTTGTGAATCGTTTGACTTGTTTTCTTTATAAACATCTTTATTTGGATTTAAACCATCAACCCAATCAGAATTATATCCCTGATAACGGGCTTCGAACATTAAATCACTCATAGTAGTCATTTTATAATGTACTCCAACACCAACTGTTCCTGATAAAACGATACCGCTTTCGCTCGAAAAACCAAATTGGCGACCATCAGAAGGAACTAAATATTTTGGGTATGTTGTTAAAGGAAGTCCTAATTGACCTAATCGTGACTCAACTTTAGTTTTGTAATAACTAACCTGGAATCCTATGCTTATATAAGGACTAAAGCTACCTATTGTATTTTCGAAATCATGAATTTTCATAAAAGGAGAAAATTCTAACTGACCTCCAAGATTTACCAAAGTCGAAGTTCCGTGCATACCTCTAAGGTGTTGTACAAGATTTTTTCTTTTCTCTGATTCAACCCATTCTCCAAAATGTTCTAATTTGGTCTGGTTAAAAGATAATTCAGATCTAACTTTGAAATGTTCTGTAAAAAAACTTTCTCTGTTGTTATTAGCGGAGAAGTTTATGAAGTGAACAATTCCGACTCCAAATCCGTTGTTTCCGACATTTGTGTCAAAATTATTTCTTTCACCGTAATCAGATTGAAAAGTGGAAGGACCGAATATTATTCCTACTTCTTGAGCAAGATCAGATTGTGCAGTCGCTATTGTGGTAATGCCAAAATAGGCAAATAACGTAAGGATTATAGGTTTGAGCATGTTTTTGGGCTTACAAATCTTGGCAAATATATAAAAAACCTTGTCGAATCAAAATATAAAATACGTGTATTAAAAAATTAGTAACAAAAGACTTAATTTCTTGACTTTAAGTAAGGTGATTTGATGTAAAGGCAGAACTGTAAAATCGTATTTTTAGGATTGTTTAAAAATTACACAATTCTGTTTGAAAAACAAAAAAAAATAACAAACCATGATAGTTTTGTTTTAACTTTGCGTGTTATTACGAAAACGTTTTCTTAAAACGTATTTTCTTGTTTAAATGATTAAAGTTTATAAACTATTATTGAATAATTTATTTAAAAATGGAACAAAAAATAAATGAATTTATGGCTCTTGTTGAGTCTAAAAATCCAAACGAGCCAGAATTTCTTCAAGCCGTTAGAGAATTTGCAGAAACGGTAATTCCATTTATCGCTGATCGAAAAAAATATGATGGAAAAAATTTACTTCTAAGAATTGCTGAACCTGAGAGATCTATAATTTTTAGAGTCCCGTGGGTTGATGATAAAGGAGAGATAATTGTAAACAGAGGTTTTAGAATTCAGATGAATTCAGCAATTGGACCATACAAAGGTGGAATCAGATTTCATCATTCTGTAAATTTATCAGTTTTAAAATTTTTAGCTTTCGAACAAGTTTTTAAGAATAGTCTTACAACACTTCCAATGGGTGGTGGTAAAGGTGGTTCTGATTTTGATCCGGAAGGAAAATCTGACGGAGAAATCATGCGTTTCTGTCAATCATTTATGACGGAGTTATGTCGTCATATTGGACCTGACTTAGACGTTCCTGCAGGAGATATTGGTGTTGGAGCAAGAGAAATTGGTTATTTATTTGGTCAATATAAAAGAATCCGAAATGAATTTACTGGTGTTTTAACGGGTAAAGGTCTTGCTTACGGTGGTTCTTTAATACGTCCTGAGGCTACAGGATATGGAGTTGTTTATTTTACAGATCAAATGTTACGTACTATCGGACATGAAATTAAAGGTAAAAGAGTAGCAATTTCAGGTTTTGGAAATGTGGCTTGGGGAGTTGCTTTAAAAATAAATGAACTTGGAGGAAAAGTAGTTACAATTTCTGGTCCTGATGGTTATATTCTTGATGAAGAAGGAATTTCTGGAGAGAAAATCGAACATATGGTCGAAATGAGAGCAACCGGAGACAACAGAGCTGAGGTTTATACTCATAAATATCCAAATGCTGTTTTCCATAAAGGAAAAAGTCCATGGGAAGTAAAAGTTGATATCGCGATTCCATGTGCAACTCAAAATGAGTTAAATGGTGATGATGCAAAGAAACTTATTGAAAATGGTGTTTTATGTGTGACAGAAGCTGCAAATATGCCATCTACTTTAGATGCTATTAAATTATTCCTTGATAATAAAGTATTATTTGCTCCTGGAAAAGCTGCAAATGCTGGAGGAGTTGCTGCATCAGGTTTAGAAATGACGCAAAATTCAATTCGTTTAAACTGGACAAGTGAAGAAGTTGATTTGAGATTAAAAGATATCATGGTTGGAATTCACAATCAATGTAAAAAATACGGTGCCGGAGAAGATGGTTATGTAAACTATGTAAAAGGAGCTAACATTGCCGGATTTGTAAAAGTTGCCGATGCTATGCTTGCGCAAGGTGTAGTATAAGTTTTAGTTACAATTTTAAGATGCCTTCATTTGTCTTTTTGAAAAGATGATTGAAGGCATTTTTTTATTTATACAGAACGAAATTCAAATACTTTCGTTTGTAGTATATTTGTCTATCTGAATATATTAAATAATGAAGAAAAGCTTTCTGTATATTTTGTTTTTATTGTTGTATCAATTTAGTTTCGGACAGGATAAATTGTTATGGCAGGGTTATTTTTCGTTTAACGAAATAAAAGATATTTCACAATCTTCAACAACAGTTTTTGCTGCTTCAGAAAATGCCTTGTTTTCTAAAAATGCGGCGACAAATGCAGTCAAAACCACCACTACGGTCGAAGGGCTTTCAGGTCAGACTATTTCAGCATTATATCATAGTGAAGGTTTCAGGAAAACTATAATAGGTTATGAAAATGGTTTAATGATTGTGTTTAATGAAAGTGACGGCAGTATTTTAAAAGTAGTCGACATTATTAGTAAGCAATTGCCAACGAATATTAAAAGAATCAATCATTTTATGGAGCATAATGGTTTAGTTTATGTTTCCTGTGATTTTGGAATTGTACAATTTAATTTAACGACTTTAAAATTTGGAGACACCTATTTTATTGGTGATAATGGTGCCGAAATTAGTGTAAAACAAACCGCTTATTTTGACGGATTTATTTATGCAGCCACTTCAAACGGAATTAGAAAAGCAAATAGTACAAATGCAAATCTAATTGATTTTAATCAGTGGCTTTTAGTAAATTCAGGAAATTGGTCGAGTGTTGAAACTTTAGATTCAGAACTTATCGCAATAAATTCAGGAGGATATATTCATCGTTATAATTCGGATACATTTGCTGGATTTTTGCAACTTCCTCAAGTGTCGACAGACATGCGTGCCGTAAATCATACCTTGTTTATTACAACGCCAAATACTGTTTTTGTTTATAATAATCAGATGACTTTAAATCGTCAAATTACAAATACACAGGTTTTAGATAATACTTTAAGTTTTACTTGTGCGACCGTAATAGGTGATTTGCTTTATATTGGTACAAAAGATAAAGGATTGTTTTCATCGTCATTATTAAATTCTTCAACTTTCGAAAATAATACACCAAGCGGACCTTCAAGAAATAGTCTTTTTGCTATTCAGACAACGTCAAATTCATTATGGGCCGTTTACGGAGATTACTCCGGAGTTTATAACCCGTACCCAAAAGATAGTTACGGAATAAGTAAATTTACGCAGACAGGATGGTCGAATATTCCGTATGAAAAAGTTTTGGGAGCAAAATCTTTGGTGCGAATTGCTGTTGATCCTGCAAATGAAAAGAAAGTTTATATAGGATCTTATGATGCCGGTTTATTAAAAGTCGAAAATGATGTGCCAACTTATTTATACGGTACTAAAAATAGTTCATTACAGGCTATTCCTAATACTCAGGATATTTGGATTAACGGTGTGGTATTTGACAAGTCCGGAAATTTGTGGATGAATAATAGTTTGGTTGATAACGGAATAAAAATGCTTAAACCAAATGGAGATTGGCAGGTTTTTTCAACAACATCTGTAATAACAAAAGTTTCAAGTTGTCCTTTTGGAAGAATGTCTATTGACAAGAATGGAACAAAATGGATGGCAACCTATAATAGTGGTATTATAGGATTTAATGAAAAAGGAAATATTATCAAAAAAATTACATCTGGAGCAGACGCCGGCAATCTTCCTTTTATAGATGCTCGTGTAGCAACTCCGGATAATAATGGTCAGCTTTGGATAGGGACTACAAAAGGATTGAGGGTTTTGTCGAATGTAAATAGTTTTCAAACAGACAATCAACTAACAACAAAGCCTATTATTATTGTTGAAGACGGATTGGCACAAGAATTATTATACGAACAATTTATTACAGATATTGTGGTCGATGGCTCAAATAATAAATGGATTGGAACTGCTGATTCCGGAGTCTTTATGGTTTCTCCTAACGGGCAGCAAACCAAATATCATTTTACCATAAACAATTCGCCTTTGCCTAGTAATACTATAAATGATATTGATATCGATGGCACAACCGGCGAAGTTTTTATTGCTACAGATAAAGGAATGATATCTTTTAAAGGAACATCGACCGCTGCTAATGAAAATTTGAATGATGTTTATGTCTATCCAAACCCCGTTAGACCTCAATTTTCAGGAACAGTAAAAGTTGCGGGTTTATTAGATAAAGCGAATATTAAAATTACTGATATCGAAGGTAATCTTGTTTTTGAAACAACCTCAGAAGGTGGTACAATAGAATGGGATACAACAGCTTTTGGCAGGTATAAAGTAGCTTCAGGAGTTTATATGATTTTTATTTCGGCTCAGGACGGCGGCGAAACCAAAGTTAAAAAAGTAATGATTATTCGGTAAGATTAACTCAGGTATGAATAATAAAAATTGTTTCGACTTTTTACGGTTTTTCTTTGCTGCAAATATTCTATTGTCGCATCTGTGTGAACTTTCTCAAAATAGTAATCTGGCATTTTTATCTTATTTTTCTAATGCAATTATTGGTGTAAAAGGGTTCTTTGTTATAAGTGGGTTTTTAGTAGCAAAGAGTTATGTGAATACGCCTTCTTTAAAAGAATATTTTATAAAAAGAGCCAAGAGAATTTTGCCTGCTTATATCGTTGTGATTTTGTTTTCTACTGTAATATTTGCTTTTTTTAGCAGTTATAATTTTTCAGAATATTTTACAGATAGTAGTGCTTACAAATACCTGGGATGGAATTTGATCTTTTTGAATTTCATGCATCCTTGTCTTCCCGGACTTTTTGATAATAATCTCATTTGCTCTGTAAATGGAGCTTTATGGACATTAAAAGTCGAAGAAGGTTTTTATATTATTTTGCCTTTGATTTTTTATGCGATTAAAAAATTTAGTAAAACATTATTTGTACTTGGAACCCTTTATGTTTTGTCATTAATATATTGGTTTGTGATGAATGATTATCTCAATATGCCTGTGTTAGCGAAACAATTACCGGGCTATTTGTCTTATTTTGTGGTGGGAATCTGCATCTTTTTAAATTTTGATTTCATTATGAAAAACAAGACAAGACTTTTTCTGCTTTCAGTTATGATATTTATTGGATATTATTTTTCAAACCTTCCATTAGATTTTCTTTATCCTGCAGCATTTGGTCTGGTCATTATAATTGCGGCTTATAATATTTCTTTTTTAAATAATTTCGGAAAATATGGCGACTTCACATATGGTCTTTACATTTATCATTTTCCAATAATTCAGCTTTTCAGGCAATATGATTTATTCGAAAAGTATAATCCTTTTCTAATGGCATTTGCTGTAATTTTGATTACTTTTTTCTTTGCAGTACTTTCTTGGTTTTTTGTGGAGAAAAGATTTTTGGACAGGTTTAAAAATAACAATCAAAAGCAAATTCCGACTTTATGTTAGTAAAAACCAAAGCAATCGTAATCTCGTCGTTAAAATTTCAGGAAAAAAGCTTGATCGTAAAATGTTTTACGCTTTCAAACGGACTGAAAACTTATTTTGTACGTGATGCTTTTTCAAGTCGAAAAGCGAGTCAGAAAATTGCTTATTTTCAGCCATTGTCAATTCTCGAAATCGAAGCCATACATAAAAATAAAGGTACTTTAGAAAACTTTAAAGAAATTAAAACCGCAGTTCCTTTTCAAAGTATTCATACTGATATTATAAAGAGCACAATGGTAATGTTTTTGTCTGAAATGCTTCATTATTCAATTCAGGAAGAAGAAAAAAACGAGTCACTTTTTGTTTTTTTAGAAACAGCATTGACCTGGCTGGATCATCATGACGAAATTTCTAATTTTCATTTGATTTTACTTTTAGAAATTACAAAGTATTTGGGTTTTTATCCCGATGTATCCGATATTGATTTGCCTTATTTTGAAATGAATGATGGCGTTTTTACGCTTTTTCATGGTTTAAGCGCACTTACAGAACACGAAACAAATCTATTTAAAAAGCTAATAGATTTGAAATTTGATAATGCTCATAAAGTTTTTAGTGTAACCGAAAGACAGATTCTATTGAAAGTTCTAATTGATTATTATAGTTTTCATTTAGATGGATTTAAGAAGCCAAAATCTTTAGATGTTTTAAAAGAAATATTTTCTTAACTCTCAGTCAGAAAATATAAATAAAGAAACGGGGCTTAATTTAGATTCTAAATTAAGCCCCGTTTTATAATATAAGAAATAGTCGATTATTGTTTTACAAATTTAACCGATGTGCTAACATCTTCTAATTTTAAAAAATAAACTCCTGTAGCTAAACCTGAAAGTTCAATACTTTCAGAAGAATTTTTACCTCTTTTTACTGATTTACCATCTATAGAATAAATTACATAAGACGAGTTTTTGTAGTCGCTGTTTAGTGTAATTGCATCTTTAGATATAGAAACAATTGGGTTGCTTTTTTTAGTAAAATCAACTGTAGATAATGAGCTTTTTTTAGCTACTATAACATTGTCAAAGTATACGTGGTGATCAGCTAATTGTTGATCAAGACTTACTGTATAATTTAGTTTAATACTAGCAGAAGTATTTGGTGCTCTGAATGCTAATAACTTAAAATCGTAAGTTATAGTTTTCCATGTTCCATACACAATTGGAGTTGCAGTATAATTAGTTGGAAAGAAATAAGCTTCGGCAGAATTGTTTAAACTTAACTCGTATGTAAGATTACTGATGTAATTAGTTGCACTTGTTCCAGGAATGAAATAATCAAATTTTAAAGTGTAGGTATCTAAGTCACTTATTGTAAAATCTTGCGAAAACATGGCGGCAGGTAATTGAAAAGGTATGATACCTACTGGTGTAATGTCCAGACTTGAAGTTCCGTGATTAAAAGTTGTGGTTTGTTGCAATGAGGTTCCCATTGTAACAGCCCAAGAATTTGGAACATCTGAAGTGAATTGTTCAAAACTAGCGTTTTGAAGAAGATTTTGACTTTGAGCAACGCCTAAACTGAATAAGGCTAAAATAAGTAATTTTGTTTTCATATGATTTTTTTAAAAATTTGGATAAAACTACAATATTTAACAGTACAAATAATGTGAAAATTGATTTTGTATTAATTTTTAGCAAGATTTTAGAAAATGTTTGTGTTGATTATGTTTATTCTTAAAAACGATGTTGTCTTTTAACGATTAATGAATTAAATGAAATTAGAAATAAATTTGAATGACTTTTTGTAAAATAGATTAATTGTCAATTTGTTAAAAAATCATAGATAATTTTTAAATCTAATACTACACTAAAAGTCATCTTCATGATTAAAAAGTAAGATTTTATTTAGGTTTTAATTGCTTATTATAGTTTTCATTTAGAGGTGTTTAAGAAGATCAAGTAGTTGAAATTTCCTAAGGAATTTTTTTATTAAACTGAATGCTATTTTTATATATTTGCGCAGTGAATTTTTATTAAAATTTTGGTAATTCTTATTTTAATAAGTTAATTCAACAACATGATCCCCAGCTTAATTATTAATTTTTTTAAAGAAAAAAACGACTATGAAGAAAATTACTTTTTCGATTATTTTACTTTTCTTAGTTGCCTTTTCGGTAACTGCTCAAAGAAAATATGACGAAATAATCACAACAGAGAACAGTGTTCAGGATATTGTTCAAAACGAAATAACAGGAATTGTTGTTTTTAAAGAAGGTGGAACTGTAAAAGGTTTAGATCCGGAAACAAAAAAAGTTGTATGGACACTGACTAAAGAAGATTTTGGTACAATTACTTCAAAAGACATATTAACAGATCCTGATTTTGGAAATATGTTTAAAGACAAAAGAGATTTAACTACAGTTTCAGGAAGTCCTTATGTTGAAGCTTACATCAATTCAAAGTATTTAATTATCAATACTGATACAGGAAAAGTAGTTTACAATTCATCTAAAGAATCTTTCTTTGTATTTCAATCAGATTTTATTCCGGAAACAAATGAATATCTTCTTACTTTGAAAAAAGACGGAGATATGGCAATCGCTTTATTAGATATGGCAACAGGAGAACTTAAATGGACTACAACTGTTGACAAAGCAAAAGCAATGATTAGTTTTTCTTTAAAATTATCTGCTAATACCAATAAAGCAAAGATTAACGGAAACACAGTTTATTATTTACTATACGGTAATTTATATTCATTTGATAAAGAGTCTGGAAAATTAAACTGGAAAGCAGCAGAAGAATATACAAAATTCTATGAAACACAAAACGATAAAAATATTGTTGTAGTTAATGCTGCAGGTTTGTTTTCTAACAAACAATATTTAAATGTTTTAAGTACAGATGACGGAAAAAGTATCTGGAAAGAATCTATCAAAACAAAACAAGTTGTTTATTTAGAAGATTGGGGAACTAAATTATTAGTGGCTCACAATAGTGGATTCAACTTTTTTGATTTAAAAACAGGAGAAAAAATCTGGAAAAAAGATGCACGCGGAGACGGTTTGAAAAGAGTAATTCCTATCGATCAGGATTTCTTATACGTTGCAGAAAATGAAATGATGCTGATTAATAAAGACGGAGAAAAACTTTGGAAAAAATTCATCGAAATTTCTGATGACAAAGAAGACCCAATTTATTATTTAGGAAAAGTAGGTGAAAAAGTAATGTATCTTACTGGTACTTACGGAAACATGGTTGATTATAAAACCGGAGTTAAACTTTGGAAACGTAACATCAATTTTGATAAAAATCGTCCGGTTTTACCAACATACGACGAAGCAACAAATTCTTATTTAGTTTACAATGACGAAAAATTATACAAATTTGACCCAAGCATCAGCGATAAACCAGAGCCGTTTGCTAAAGTAAACATCAAAAAAGAAAAAGAATTAAACAGTATCGAATTATTTCCTTGGGGAGTTGTTCTTTCAGGACCAGTTGAGGTAATGGGAGTTAATATGGATGGAACTGTAAAATACC
Organism: Flavobacterium sp. Leaf82; assembly: GCF_001422725.1. Lineage (GTDB taxonomy): Bacteria > Bacteroidota > Bacteroidia > Flavobacteriales > Flavobacteriaceae > Flavobacterium. The sequence continues at coordinate 371,971 of NZ_LMMA01000012.1, forward strand.
ACCATATATACACACAACCGGGTGAAGGTACAAGACGTTTACTTAAAAGTGCTGCAATTGCAGGAAGTATTGGTTTAGGAGTTGGTTCTGCAGTAAGTGCTGTACAAGCTTCTGAGTTGACAATGACATACCGTGATTCTAACGGAAACATGAGATCTACTGTTCTTAAAGAAGAAGATAAATCAAAAATGAAACAAGCTAATAATATGGCAGCCGGTTCAGCAGCTTTAGGATTAGTAGCAGCTAAATTTGACAAACGTTTCAATGCAATGAAACAAAACAGAGATTACTCTTATATTTTTGCTAAAGCTGATACCGGAGAAAAAATCCTGGTTAAAGTAAGCAAAGCTGACGGTGTTGAGGTTGATAAAATCATTTTCAATAACAACAAACCGCTTTATGAAATAGATCCTGCGACACAAAACATTTTTTATGTGTCTGATAAATCTATTCAAATCTTCAATAAGAAATAATAATAAAAATACAGAAAGCCATCAGGATTTACTTCTGATGGCTTTTTTTTTGCCTATGAAAAAAACTTTACTCTTAATTGCTTTGCTTGTAATTGGTTCAATTCAGGCACAAGAAAAAATAAGCTCAAAAAAGAAGAAATTTTATATACCCGTAATTAAATATTCAGAATTTCCTGTTCTTGATAATGCTTTAACGCAAACTACTTTTTATCAAATGGATAAAGAGTTAATGCAAGAAGAAATTATTTTAAAGAAAAAATATTTTCATATAGATGGTTTTATAAAAGATCCTGCAAATGGAAAACTGAAAATTTACTTAACCGTTGCGTTGCCCAGGTTCAATGCGACGAAAGTAGATAGTACATTTGATAAAAAAAGAAATAGTTGGGAATTTCAGGTTTATTCTAATTATGATGTAAGAATAAAAGTTGATGCTAAGTGTGGAGATAAAATTTTATTTACTCAGGATTTTAATAGTGTTGAATCACACATAGTTGGAGGTACATACGAAAAAGGTAAGGTGAAACTTGCTGTTGAGCTAAGTAATAAAAGAAGTGCACAAGCTGAAAAAGACGGTGATTATACGGCAGAAGAATTAGGTATAGATCATATCATTTTTAGTTCTGTCGACAGAATTCAAAATTTTCTAAATTATAAATTAGCTTATTACGTAGACGAATCTAAAATAAAATTTGAATTTGTAACTTCAAAAGGACATTCTGAATACAATCAGATGTTGGCATTTGAGAACGAAATTACGGCTCAGATGGAAAAAGTAACCCTTGAAAAAGGTTTAGATGAAAAGCTGCTAACGCCACATTTACAATATCTGGAAGGTTTGTTAGTTAAATATCCTCCTTCGCCTGCAAACGAAAATATCCGATTTATTGTAACCAACAATTTAGCAGAGACTTATTTTTTACTTGAAAATAAAGAAAAAGCATTACTGTATGCCAATTTGCTGGTCGAGAATGATAAACAGGATTCGAGAGGATCTTCAATCATTAAAAAAGTGAATAATGGTTATTTTGCTGATAAAAAAATAAGAAGCCATACGCCCCGTTTTGCTGATCTTAAAAAATTAGGTGTTCAAATTGCCGAAGAAAAAGAAGAAAGAAGATTAGCTTTTTTTGAAAAAATAGCGCAACAGGATGCAGAGTGGGAAGTTGAAAAAGCGACCAGAGAAGCAAGTGTAGAGAAAGCCAGAATGCAAAGATTTAATATGCTGGATTCTATACCTTATCAGCTAAATGCTAATTTACTGGCTAAAGTGGTTGATAATTTAGGCGGAAGAGAAGCACTAAAAAAAGTAGAGAAAGCACATTTGTTTTCAAAACTTAAAATTGAAGGGAATAATATAACTCAAACGGAAGAAAAATGGGCAACAAACTCGAATTATCTTCTTAGAAAAAAAATGCCCGAAAGCTATTATGAAATCGTTAATGGAGCAGAAGCCTGGAGTCATGATGATCGCGAAAGCGGCTTAAATGCAAAATGGGCAAAATTAACGGCGTATGATTATGCTAATTTATCGAAGAACGTTGATTTAATAAATTTCCTCACAGATTTAAGACTTGATTTGTGGAATAATTATGAAGTTTTACAAGATGAAATGTACGAGGGAAAACTGTGTTATCATCTTAATTATTTTGAAAAAACATTAAGTTCCGGAAACAGAACAATTCCTAAAACAGATTATCACGTTTTTATTGATAAAGAAAATTACACTATCGTTTCTACCGAAAAAACAGAATATGATAACGGAAACAAAAGTTTCTTCGAAAAAAAGCTTTTTGGAGATTATCGTCCGGTTACAATATTAAATTCCGGAAAAATTCCATATAAAATAAATTATGAAATAGAAGATTTTAACGGTGAAACTATTTATCAGGAGCAACGTGAGAAGATAGAAATAAACCCGGTTTTTGGAAATAGAATTTTCATGAAAGAAGTCTACTTCGGAGGATTTAAATAGTCTTTTACTTTAATAAAAAAGAACAATCAGAATTGATTGGTTTTTGGTTTATTGACTCAATTTTTTGAGTTTAGTACCGGAAACTAATCAATTCTTTTGTTTTTGTATCTATTATCTCAACAAAAGTTTGTGAAATTTAAAGAAATTGATGGTCAATAATCCAAAATTCCTTACTTTCGCACCTCGATTAAGAAAAGGATAAAATGAGCACAAAATTTACTGAATACAAAGGACTTGACTTGCCTGTAGTGGCGTCAGAAGTACTTGATTTTTGGAAGAAAGAAAATATATTTGAAAAGAGTGTAACAACTCGCGAAGGTGCAGAGCCTTTCGTATTTTTTGAAGGTCCGCCTTCAGCAAATGGTTTACCGGGAATTCATCACGTGATGGCACGTGCGATTAAAGATATTTTTTGTCGTTATAAAACTCAAAAAGGTTTTCAGGTAAAAAGAAAAGCCGGTTGGGATACGCACGGATTACCTGTAGAATTAGGTACCGAAAAAGAACTTGGAATTACAAAAGAAGATATTGGTAAAACAATTTCTATCGAAGAATATAACGAAGCGTGTAAAAAAACCGTAATGCGTTATACTGACGTATGGAATGATTTGACCGAAAAAATGGGATATTGGGTAGATATGGAAGATCCGTATGTTACTTATAAACCAAAATATATGGAGTCTGTTTGGTGGCTTTTGAAACAAATCTATGATAAAGGTTTGTTGTATAAAGGATATACAATTCAGCCATATTCTCCAAAAGCAGGAACAGGATTATCTTCTCACGAAGTAAACCAGCCTGGAGCTTATAGAGATGTTACAGATACTACGATTGTAGCACAATTCAAAACTTTGCCGGAAACTTTGCCAGGCTTTTTACAAGGTTTTGGTGATATTCACATTTTGGCATGGACGACAACGCCTTGGACGTTACCATCGAATACAGCTTTGACAGTTGGACCAAAAATCGATTACGTTTTAGTAAAAACATTCAATCAATATACTTTTGAGCCTGTAAATGTTGTTTTGGCTAAAAATTTAGTTGGAAAACAATTTGGGAAAGGATTTTTCCTAAGCGAAGACGATGCAGATTTTGATAATGTAAAAGAAGGAGATAAAAAACTTCCTTACAAAATCTTAGCAGAAGCAAAAGGTATTGATTTAGTAGAAATTCGTTACGAGCAATTATTACCATACGTATTACCTTATCAAAATGCTGAAAACGCATTTAGAGTAATTGCTGGAGATTTCGTTACTACAGAAGACGGAACCGGAGTTGTACATACCGCTCCAACTTTTGGTGCTGATGATGCTAAAGTAGCAAAAGAAGCTAAGCCGGAAGTGCCGCCAATGTTGGTTCTTGACGAAACTGGAACAGCGGTTCCTTTAGTAGATTTACAAGGAAAATTCACTTCACATTTAGGTGAACTTGCCGGTAAATACGTAAAAAACGAATATTACGATGCAGGACAAGCTCCAGAACGTTCTGTAGATGTTGAGATCGCTATTCGATTAAAAGAAGAAAATAAAGCCTTTAAGGTTGAAAAATACGTACATAGTTATCCACACAGTTGGAGAACTGATGAACCGTTATTATATTATCCACTAGACTCTTGGTTCATTAAAGTAACCGATGTAAAAGATAGAATGTTCGACCTGAACGAAACTATCAATTGGAAGCCTAAGTCTACTGGTGAAGGACGTTTTGGAAATTGGCTGAAAAATGCCAACGACTGGAACTTATCTCGTTCTAGATATTGGGGTATTCCGTTGCCAATTTGGAGAACTGAAGACAAAAAAGAAGAAGTTCTTATTGGTTCTGTAGAAGAATTGTACAATGCGATCGAAAAATCTATCGAAGCAGGTTTTCAAAAAGAAAATCCGTTTAAAGGTTTTGAGATCGGAAATATGGCTGAATCAAATTATGATTTAATCGACTTACATAAAAATGTAGTGGATCAAATTACTTTAGTTTCGGCTTCCGGACAACCAATGAAACGCGAAAGTGATTTAATTGATGTTTGGTTCGATTCTGGAGCAATGCCTTATGCACAATGGCATTATCCTTTTGAAAACAAAGATAAAATTGACGAGAATAAAGATTTTCCAGCAAACTTTATTGCTGAAGGTGTCGATCAGACTCGTGGATGGTTTTATACCTTACACGCAATCGGAACTTTGGTTTTTGATAAAGTAGCGTATAAAAACGTAGTTTCAAACGGTTTAGTTTTAGATAAAGACGGAATAAAAATGTCTAAAAGTAAAGGGAACACTATTGATCCTTTTAAAACCATTGAACAATATGGTCCTGATGCCACACGTTGGTATATGATTATGAATGCAAATCCTTGGGATAACTTAAAGTTTGATCTTGAAGGAATTGCTGAGGTTCGCCGTAAATTCTTTGGAACTTTATATAATACCTATTCATTCTTTTCGTTATATGCGAATATTGATGGCTTTAAATATGAAGAGGCAGAAATTCCGTTAAACGAAAGACCGGAAATTGACCAGTGGATCATGTCTGAATTACATTCTTTAATAAAATTTGTTGACGAATGTTACGAAGATTACGAGCCAACAAAAGCGGCGAGAGCTATTTCTGATTTTGTTCAGGAAAACTTAAGCAACTGGTACGTTCGTTTATGTCGTCGTCGTTTCTGGAAAGGTGAATACGCACATGATAAAATTGCAGCATATCAAACGCTTTATACTTGTCTGTTAACGATCAGTAAATTAAGCGCTCCAATCGCTCCTTTTTTCATGGATAAATTGTATCGCGATTTAACGATTTCAACAGGAACTGAGCAATATGCCAGTGTTCACTTGGCTGAGTTTCCAAAATTTGTCGAAAACTTTGTTAATAAAACGTTAGAAAGCAAAATGCAGAAAGCGCAAACCATCTCATCTTTGGTTTTATCGCTTCGTAAAAAGGAAATGATTAAGGTACGTCAACCTTTGCAAAAGGTAATGATTCCGGTGCTTGACGAGAATCAGAGAGCTGAAATTTTAGCTATTTCTGATCTTGTAAAAGCCGAAGTAAACGTTAAAGAAATCTTACTTTTAGACGATGATTCTGGTATTCTGGTAAAACAAATTAAACCTAATTTTAAAGCATTAGGACCGCGTTTTGGTAAGGATATGGGATTGATTTCCAAAGAAATACAAGCTTTTTCGGCAGATCAGATTAATGAGTTGGACAAGCAAGGGACGCTAGATATTGTTATTGCTGGAAATAGTGTAACTTTATCATTAGAAGATGTCGAAATAACATCTCAGGATATCGAAGGCTGGTTGGTTGCGAACTCAAACGGAATAACAGTTGCGCTTGATATTACAATCTCGGAAGAATTGAAAAGCGAAGGGATCGCCAGAGAACTGGTAAACAGGATTCAAAATATCCGTAAAGATTCCGGATTTGAAGTTACCGATAAAATTAAAGTGCAATTACAAAGAAATGGTCTTCTGGAAGAAGCAATTTCAAAAAATGAAGACTATATTAAGTCTGAGACGTTAACAGATAATTTGGTTTTTGTGGATGCATTAGAAAGCGGCATAGAAATTGAATTTGATGATATTAAAACAATGATATTAATTTCAAAATAATATAAAATGATAGATGAAATTACAAGATACTCTGATGCTGATTTAGCGGAGTTCAAAGAAATAATCCAAAATAAAATACAAAAAGCACAAGCCGATCTGGATTTAATAAAAAGTGCTTACATGAATGATTTAAATAACGGAACAGATGATACTTCTCCAACTTTTAAGGCATTTGAAGAAGGAAGCGAAACAATGTCTAAAGAAGCAAACTCACAGTTAGCTATCAGACAGGAAAAGTTTATACGCGATCTGAAAAATGCATTATTCCGTGTTGAAAACAAAACATACGGTATTTGTAAAGTAACAGGTAAATTAATTGGCAAAGAAAGGCTAAAAATCGTTCCTCATGCTACAATGAGTATCGAAGCGAAGAACTTGCAACGATAAGTTATATTTGATTAAAATAAGCGCTCCTTTTAGGGGCGTTTTTTTTGTTTAATGTTTTGTGGAAACGTGTTTAGACTAGCTAATATTCTTTTGAAAGAATTTGATTATAATTTTAAAAAACGGCATTAAATTTAGTGCTTGTTTTTTGTAAGAAGAAAAATGAAGTCGATTTGGGGCAGCTTAATGTTTTTTAATTAGAACTATCTTGGTGGAAAAATAGTTCTAATTAAAAAAATAAAACTAAAAACTAAGCTAAGTTTTTCTCTAACTCTAATTTGTGTTTTCTTAAAATAGCTCTTGTCATTCCTAAGTTTGCTTTAGCTGAATCTGCAGCAAGGTAAATCATGAATTTTTTGTTTGGAGAAATGTCGATAATGTGAATTTGATTCGAAAGTGTAATCAAAATATCTTCGATGTCCTGGTTTAAATTTAAAGCTTTTACGGCGCTCAATTTAGCTTTTACAACTTCAAGATTATAAGCAGCAGCAAGTTCAGGATCAAAAGAAGGATCGATGGTTAAATTTCCAAAGCTTAATCCGGATTCAATTTCAGTCACTGCTACAGCTATAAAGCCGTTTACGTTAGTTTTCATTTCATTTAAAAAAACGTTTAAAAAGTCATTACTCATAGTTTGTGGTATTTGGTGTTAATAGATTTGTTTTATTTCAATAGGGAATTTTTGCTTAGTTCTGTGGCTACTTCTTCAGTTGATCGCATTAATAAACCCAGGTTGCTTCCGTCCTTAGAGAATGCAATTATAAAGTTTGTGCCGCTTATTTTATTTCCAATAACAACCCCTTCAGAAGTTTTTAAAAAAAGTTGTTTTAAGGCTCCTTTGTCTAAATCTATCAGGAATTTTTCGCTCATTGATAAAATCGCGGCGCTCATTGCTGCAACGCTGTCTGCGTAATCTATGTGTAGAGATGTGATTAGTTTTCCTTTTCCGTTTATGATTAATGCGGCTGAGGATTTTGTAGTAACTAAGAAATCATTTAGAGTAGATGTTATTTCATTCATATTTGTAGGATTTGGGGAGAATGTTAAAATTAATTCATTTTCATGTGTATTGGCGGGAAAAGTTGTTGTTCAATCTAAACAAGTGTTAATTTTCTTTAACAAATATAAATTAAATTATGTATCATTGTAATACCAAATCATTAATAATTTATTTATTTAACATAAAAAACTTACACTATGGCTAAAGTATTGAAATTCAAAGATGTAAATTCTGATGTAGAGAGTAAAATGAAAGATTTTGAAAAAATTCGCGTTAAATTTAAAGCGGATATAAAAAAAGCTGAGGCTAAAAAGGCTGCTGCTGGAAAAGAAGGAAAAGGTTTGCTTAAATCTATTTCTGAGTTTTTTAGTGACCCGCCAAAGGCTACTGTTCAGCATAATGTTAGAAAATAAACTTTACATAAATCGAACCATATAATGCAACTTAGTTTGCATTAGAAAACATTAACGCTCCTTTAGGAGCGTTTTTTTTGATTAAATTGTTACTTTTGCCCCATCAAATTTTAATAAAATGTCATTACCAAAAGCGTATTTCCTAATATTTTTAGTTTTAATTGTTGATCAGCTTTCGAAAATCTATGTAAAAACAAATTTTGTTTTAGGAGAAGAGGTCGTTATTTTTGATTGGTTTAGAATTCATTTTATTGAAAATGAAGGAATGGCGTGGGGAACAAAAATACCGGGACAGTATGGTAAATTAATTTTGACTGTTTTTAGGATCTTTGCTGTATTCGGGATTGCATATTGGTTGTCTGATACAATTAAGAAACGTCATTCTACTTATTTGATAGTTGCAATAGCCCTTATTTTTGCAGGCGCTGCCGGAAATATAATCGACTCTGTTTTTTACGGTGTTATTTTTGATGCAAGCCATGGCAATCTTGCTACGATTTTTTCTCCTGAACCTTACGGAACCTGGTTTCATGGTCTTGTGGTTGATATGTTTTATTTTCCAATCTGGAGAGGTACTTTACCAAGTTGGTTTCCGGTTTGGGGAGGTGAAGAAGTTTCCTTTTTTAATGCTATTTTCAATGTTGCTGATATGGCAATCTCTACAGGAGTTGGAATTTTGCTTGTTTTTAATAAAAGAGCATTTCCTAAAACAGCAGAATAATTTAAGATTTCAAATAAATAAATTCCAAATTCCAATATTTGACGCATTCAATGCAGGTAGATATTGGAATTTGGAATTTTGTATTATTGGGGTTTAATATTTATTGTGCTATTTTTACATTATAAAACTAAAGTTATGCAAAGTCCGTCCTTTTCCCTTTATGATGCCTCTGCAGGTTCAGGAAAGACCTATACTTTGGTGAAAGAATATCTTAAAATTATTCTTTCTTCTCCTAAAAATGATGCATATAGAAATATCCTTGCCATAACCTTTACCAATAAAGCGGTTCATGAAATGAAAAGCCGTATTGTGGGAAGTTTATCTGAATTTACAAAAGAAGAGCCTTCTCCAAAAGCATTGGATTTAATGGAGGATTTGTCGCGGGATACAGGGCTTTCGATTATTAAAATCAAAACAAAATCACAGAACATCATCAAGCATCTTATTCATAATTATGCTGCCTTTGATATTTCTACAATCGATAAATTTACGCATAAGGTAATACGCGCTTTTGCGCATGACCTGAATTTGCCAATGACTTTTGAGGTAACTTTAGATACTGAGAATTTATTGACAGAAGCGGTTGATGCAATTATTGCGCAAGCCGGACAGGATGAAACGCTGACTAAATTACTGATTGATTTTACGATGGAAAAAACCGACGATGATAAAAGTTGGGATATTTCACGTGAAATTTTGGATACAGGAAGATTAGTGCTGAACGAAAATAACCGGAACGAGATTTCGCATTTTCAGGATAAGTCTATAGAGGAATTTGTAGTTATAAAAAAGAAAATGCTGGCCCTTTGTAAAGATTTAGAATCTGAAAACGAAAATTTGGCTACTCAAGCACTTGCTTTAATTGATAAGAACGGTATAGATTTGAAATCATTTTCGCGCGGGACTTTTCCAAATCATCTCGAAAGCATTCGTGACGGAAAATTTAATCCCAGAAATAAAACGTTTCATGAATTTGATGATATTGCAATTAATAAAACCGCAAAAGACAAAGCTTTAATAGAAAATATTATTCCGGAGCTGCTTCAGATTTTGGAGGAGATTTATAAAAATTTTGAAAAAAGAGATTTTTATAAAGCATTTCTAAAAAACATAACACCGCTTTCATTATTAAATACCGTTAGTAATGAATTGGCTAAAATTCAGTCAGAACAAAATATTTTATCTATTTCTGAATTTAATGCTATTATTCATCGAGAGATTCAGAATCAGCCGGCGCCGTTTATTTATGAACGTATAGGCGAGCGATATCGCCATTTTTTTATTGATGAATTTCAGGATACTTCAGAGATGCAATGGCAAAACCTGATTCCGCTAATCGATAATTCGCTTTCCGGTTTAGATGATTTAGGCAATAAAGGTACTTTGATGATTGTGGGTGATCCTAAACAATCTATTTATCGATGGAGAGGTGGTAAAGCTGAGCAATTTATAGAATTGAGTAAAGGGTTGAATCCGTTTAATAATCCTGAGAAAGTAATCAGGCATTTAGATACGAATTATAGAAGTTATAGCGAAGTAATTGATTTTAATAATGCCTTTTTTAAACTGATTTCGACAGAATTTTCAAATGATGATTATAAAAACTTATACGAGAATCACAGCTTTCAGAATTCAAATTCAAAAAAAGGAGGTTATGTAAATATTTCTTTTCTTCCGATAATCGAAAAAAATGATTTTGCAGATGAAGAAGAAGTTGTAGAAAAGTCAGACTTGTATGTCTTGGCGACTTTAAATACAATTCAGAATGTAGTTCGGGAAGGCTTTTTATATCGGGATATTGTAATTCTGACTCGAAAAAGAGATCAGGGAATTGCAATTGCAAATTATTTAACAGAACAAAATATTCCGCTTTTATCCTCTGAAACATTAATGATCCAGAATGCTACCGAAGTTCGGTTGATCGTTCATTTATTGAAATATTTAAATAATAGTGCTGATCTGGAATCAAAAGCTAATTTCTTGTATTTTTTAGCTTCCAACAAAGAAATTCAATTGCCAATTCATGATTTTATTGCAAATGGAATGGCACAAAGATTTGAAGTTGATTTTGAAAAATGGCTTTTAACTTTTGATGTTTCGCTTTCTTTTGAAAATATCAGAAAAAAATCACTTTATGAAGCGGTAGAAATAATCATATCCAAATTTGTACCTCTTTCAGAAGGAAATGCCTATGTGCAGTTTTTTCTGGATATTGTACTGGAACGGGATATTAGAAATCAGGCGGGAATCGCAGATTTTTTGAGTTATTGGGATAAGAATGCTGAGAAATTTAGTATTCCGTCTCCGGAAGGGAATAATGCGGTGCGAATTATGACAATTCACAAGTCAAAAGGATTGGAGTTTCCTGTTGTGATCATGCCTTTTGCTGAAGAAGATTATAATCGAAAACCAAAAGATAAATTATGGCTGGATACTGAAGATGTTGATTTAGATGTTCCAAAAGCATTAATTGATAATAGTAGCGCCGTTGAAGGTTTTGGTGAAAGTGCATCGGCAGTTTTTAATTTAAAAAAGCAAGAAGAATTACTTGATAATATTAATGTTTTGTATGTAGCATTAACACGCGCAGAAGAGCAATTATATGTTATTTCCCAATCTTTAAAAGAAAGAAAAGATGGTGAATTCCCAAATAATATGGCTTCATTTTTTATTAAATACTTATTGCATAAAGGTGTTTTTGATCCTGATAAATTAGAATATGAATTTGGAAATAAAACAAGACTTTCTAAAGATGCAAAATCAGTTGATTTGATAAAGACAATTCCTATTGTCTCAGAAGTTTTAAATCCAAAAAACATCAAAATTGCACAACGAGAATCCCTGATGTGGGGAACGCATCAACAAGAGGCAATTGCTTATGGGAATATAGTTCATGAGATTCTGGCTTTTATTAAAGATAAATCAGATATTGATTTGGCGATTACAAAAGCAATCGAAAATGGTTTGATTAAAATTGATCAGATAGATTTGGTTTTAAAATCACTTCATGAAATTGTAAATCATCCGGAATTAACGAATTGTTTTGATGGGAGTTATAAAATTTTAAACGAGCAGACAATTGTTCAAAAAGAAGGAAGGATTTTAAAGCCGGATAGAATTGTCCTTGTTTCAAATAATGAAGCCTATCTTTTAGATTACAAGACTGGTGCGATAAATCCAAAATACGCACAGCAAATTCAAGAATATCAGGATGCTATTGAAGATTTAGGATACAAAGTGTTAAAAAAGGCTTTGGTGTATATAGGAACAGAAATCGATGTAGTAAATTTGTGAAAAAATTAATCAGATGTTAAGAGTAAATGAAGTCTTAAAATGGCTAATTTGTTAATTTTTAACGTTTTAAATAAATAAAGATGTACGGTAAAATAAAAGAACATTTGCAAAGTGAATTGCAAGCTATTGAAGAGAACGGAATTTTTAAAAAGGAAAGAATTATAACTTCAGCACAAGATGCTGAAATTACTATTTCGACCGGAGAAAAAGTTTTGAACTTTTGTGCTAACAATTATTTAGGTCTTTCATCACATCCAGAAGTAGTCCAAGCTGCAAAAGATGCAATGGATACTCATGGTTTCGGAATGTCGTCAGTTCGATTTATTTGTGGAACTCAGGATATTCATAAAACATTAGAGCAAAAAATTGCAGATTTTTATGGTACAGAAGATACTATTCTTTATGCAGCTGCTTTTGATGCAAATGGTGGAGTTTTCGAACCTTTATTAGGAGAAAACGATGCAATTATCTCTGATAGTTTAAACCATGCGTCAATTATTGATGGGGTTCGTTTGTGTAAAGCTGCTCGTTACCGTTATGAAAACAGCAATATGGACGATTTAGAACAGCAATTAATAAAAGCCAATGAAGCCGGAGCTCGTTTTAAATTAATTGTAACTGATGGAGTCTTCTCAATGGATGGACTTGTAGCGCCTCTTGATAAAATTTGTGATCTTGCAGATAAGTATGATGCGATGGTAATGGTAGACGAATGTCACGCTGCCGGATTTATTGGTGCAACTGGTAAAGGTACACTTGAAGCAAAAGGAGTAATGGGCAGAGTTGATATTATAACAGGTACACTTGGTAAAGCTCTTGGTGGAGCAATGGGTGGTTATACGACAGCTAAAAAAGAAATAATTGAATTACTGCGTCAACGTTCAAGACCTTATTTATTTTCGAATTCATTAGCGCCGGCAATTGTTGGAGCTTCTATAAAAGTTTTTGAATTACTGGAAAAAGACACTTCTTTAAGAGATAAATTAGAGTGGAATACAAATTATTTTAAGGAAGGAATGAAAAAAGCCGGATTCGATATTATCGACGGAGATTCGGCAATTGTGCCCGTAATGTTGTATGATGCAAAATTGTCTCAAACAATGGCCAACGAGCTTTTAAAACAAGGGATTTATGTAATCGGATTCTTCTTTCCTGTGGTGCCAAAAGAAAAGGCAAGGATTAGAGTACAACTCTCAGCGGCACATACCAAAGAACACTTAGACAGAGCGATAGCAGCCTTTATAGTTGTCGGTAAAATGTTAAAAGTTATATAATTTCCATTTACTGAAATTTTTGTAGGTTTTTTTTAACATTTCATTTTGTATTTAAAAATTTTGGTGTTACTTTTGTCTGTAATTAACTAAATTGTAATTAAAAAAATTAAGTATGAAACATCTTAACAAACTTTTAGTTGCTGTGATGATGGTGATGGGTTTAAGTTCTCACGCACAAGACAGTAACAATCCATGGGCTATCTCTTTTGGAGTTAATGCCGTTGACACTAGAACTAGTTCTGGTGCAGGAAGTGGGTTCTTTGATCAACACTTTTCGCAACCATTCCAAGTGAAAGACAACTGGAATATTCTTCCTTCTTTATCTTACATTGGTGTATCTAGATACGTTGGTAGTGGTTTCTCTGTTGGTTTACAAGGATCTGTAAACAAAATTGATAAATTCGTAGTTTTTGCTCCAACTGCTCCTGGACATGATTCAAGAGGAAATGTTGTAGTTAATCCTGGTGATTTGATGTATTATGGAATTGATGCTACTATTAAATATAGCTTCCAAGAATTAATCAAATCTAAAGTAGTTGATCCTTCGTTATCTGTTGGTGGAGGTTATACTTTCTTTGGTGATAGTAGCTACGGAACAGTTAATCCAGGTGCTGGAGTAACTTTCTGGTTTACTGATGCAATTGGTCTTGAGCTTGCTACAAGATACAAATGGTCAGTTAGTGGTGATAGACAAGATAGAACTGGTGCTCCAGATGCTCCATCTCACTTTCAACACACTGCAGGTCTAGTTTTCAAATTCGGAGGTAAAGATACTGACGGAGACGGAATCTACGATAAAGATGACGCTTGTCCAGATGTTGCTGGTTTGAAACAATTCAACGGATGTCCTGATACTGACGGAGACGGAATCGTTGACGCTAGTGATGCTTGTCCAGATGTATTTGGTTTAGCTGCATTAAACGGATGTCCTGATACTGACGGAGACGGAATTGCTGATAAAGATGATGCTTGTCCAGATGTTGCTGGTTTAGCTGCTTTAAAAGGTTGTCCTGATACTGACGGTGATGGTATCGCTGACAAAGATGACAAATGTCCTACAGTTGCTGGTCCTAAAGAAAATGGTGGTTGTCCTTTCTTAGACGCTGACAAAGACGGTGTTGCTGATAAAGATGATGATTGTCCTACAGTTTACGGTCCTGCTTCAAACAGAGGATGTCCAGAAGTTACTAATGAAGCATTAGAAGATCTTAAAGTTCAAGCTAGAGCAATCTACTTTAACTCAGGAAAAGCTACTTTCAAAACAGGAGACAAAGAAACTCCAGCTAGATTAGATGCTATCAAAGAAATCCTTAAAAACTATCCAAACGCGAAATTCAGCATTGAAGGTCACACAGATAGTGATGGTTCTGACAAATTGAACCAAAAACTTTCTGAAGACAGAGCTGCTGCTGTAATGAACGCTTTGATCGAAAGAGGAGTTAACGTTGATAACTTAGTATCTAAAGGTTTTGGTGAGTCTCAACCAGTTGCAAGCAACAAAACTGCTGCAGGTAAAGCACAAAACAGAAGAACAGAAATTAGACACATTGGTTCTAAATACCAAGGTAAACTTTAATTTACTTTCTAAATAAAAACTAAAAGCCATTCTTAATTGAATGGCTTTTTTTATTTTTATAAAATGATAAATAATTCTTTTCTCGGAAAAATAGCATCAGTTGTAATTCAGGATTATTCAGCTAAACTTGCTGAAACAACTATTATTTTACCAAACAAAAGAGCCAAGGTTTTTTTGATCGAAGCTTTAAAAAATGAAACAACAAATACTATTCTTTCGCCTGAAATTATTAGTATTGAAGACTTTGTACAAGATGTAGCATCAATAAGATCTATAGATGCAATTGAGCTTTTATTTGAGTTTTATGAAGTGTATCTTTCTATAACCGATAAGCAAAACCAACAATCTTTTGAATTATTTGCTAATTGGGCAAAAACACTCTTGCAGGATTTTAATGAAATCGATCGCTACTTATTAGATCCAACTCATGTATTGTCCTATTTGAAAGATATCGAAGACATTAAAAAATGGGGAATTGAGGTTGAAAACAGTACAAAACTTTTAGAAAATTATATTGACTTCTGGAAACTTCTGCCATTGTACTATGATTCATTATACAATCATTTGCTTAATAAAGGAATAGGATATCAAGGTTTAATATATAGAGAAGCAGTAAATAATCTAAATCACTTTTCGAATACTATTTCAAACCGATCTTTTATTTTTGCCGGATTTAATGCTTTAAATGCTGCTGAAGAAAAAATTGTGCAACATCTTTTAGCTCTCGATCAGGCTAAGATTTATTGGGATGTCGATCAGGTTTTTTTAAATGATCCTTATCACGATGCCGGACTCTTTGTGCGTCGTTTTAAAGAAAATTGGAAACATTATAAATCACATATTTTTGATTGGATTGTCGATGATTTTTCGCAATCAAAAAATATTCAGGTTATAGGAACTCCTAAAACTATTGGTCAGGCAAAATTAGCCGGAAGTATTATTGAAAATATAATTACTGAAAATCCCACAACATCACTGGATAAAGTGGCTATTGTTCTGGGTGAGGAAAATTTATTAATACCTGTATTATATTCATTGCCTTCTTCTGTTGGGAGTTTGAATATTACGATGGGATACTCAGGAAAAAATAATCCGTCTCAAATATTAATAGCAAAATTATTTAAAATGCATACCAATGCTCTATCAAGAAAAGGAGATAGCTATGTTTTTTATTATAAAGATGTACTTGATATTTTAACGCATCCTCTTATTGAGCCTTATGCAAATGCGGGAAATCTGGTTAGAATTATCAAGGAGAATAATTATACTTTTATTACTCATAACAGGATTATTGAACTTAATTCGAATCAATCGAATCTGTTTAATTTATTGTTCCAGAAATGGGAAAACGGATCCATTGCTGTACTTGAAAATGTATCGGCGCTTTTGATTTTAATAAAAGAAAACTTTAGTAACGATAGCGAAGAAGAGAAGATTGCAAAAGCATTTGTTTTTGCTGTTTTTAAAGTCATTAATAAGTTGATTAATTATTATTCGCAACATCATCATATTGATAATATTGATACTTTGCACGCTATTTACAAGCAAATTATTGATGTTGCCGAAGTTTCGTTTGAAGGTGAACCTTTGCGAGGATTGCAAATTATGGGAGTTCTTGAAAGTCGTGTTCTGGATTTTGATACCGTAATTGTAACCTCAATGAATGAAGGAAAGTTTCCGGCTGGAAAATCTCAAAATTCATTTATTCCTTATGATGTAAAAAGAGAATTAGGTTTGCCAACATTCAAAGAAAAAGATGCGATTTATACCTATCATTTTTATCACTTATTGCAAAGGGCCAAAAACATTTATCTTATTTATAATACAGAGAATGACGGATTAGATGCCGGCGAACGAAGTCGTTTTATAACACAATTAGAAGTCGAGAAACAGCACAAGCACAATCTTACTTTTGATATTTATAATCCGGTTTTACCAACATCAGCATATCAGCCCATGGTGGTTCCAAAATCTGATACTGTAATGGAGCGCTTAAAAGAAATTGCTGCAAATGGTTTTTCCCCTTCGGCGTTAACGAGTTATATTCGAAATCCTATTCAGTTTTATTTTCAAAAAATCCTGCGTATTCGTGAGGTTGAAGAAGTAGAAGAAAATATTGCATTGAATACGCTGGGAACAATTATTCACGAAAGTTTGAAAGCTTTGTATGATCCTTTTGTTGGTAAATTTATCTCTGAAGCTGATATCGAAAATTGCTTTAAACTATTAGATAATGAAGTACTAAAACAGTTTAAAGTAGTTTATAAAGAAGGCGAAATTAAAAAGGGGCGTAATCTTTTGGCATTTGAAGTTGCAAAGAGAAATGTTTTTAATTTCCTGAAAATGGAATTAGAAGCCATCAAAAATGGTGACGCGGTAAAAATCATAGCTTTAGAAAAAACATACGAACGTGAACTGAATCATCCTAACTTGCCATTTCCGGTTTTAATTAAAGGAAATGTCGACAGAATTGAATTGCGTAACGGAAAAATCAGAATCATCGATTATAAGACCGGTAAAGTAGAAAAAACGAACGTTGTACTTAAATCCTGGAATGGATTAACACAAGACCTCAAAAACGATAAAATTATTCAGGTTCTGGCTTATGCGTTCATGTTCGAAAACGAAGCTACGGGTTTGCCTATTGAAGTTGGGATTATTTCGTTTAAAAATCTAAAATCAGGGTTTTTGCCTTTTGGATTTAAAGAAGATAAGGAGTTGAATTCTACGGTTACAAATGAAATTTTAAAAAGCTATTTAGAGGAAGTTGTGGTATTGTTGACCGAAATTTTTGATGTAAGTATTCCTTTCGAAGAAAAAATAAATTAGATATCAGAAAGCTGCAGAACATATTCGAATTTTTTAAAACCACTCTAATTATTAATTTAAGTGTTTGCGCTATAGCAGTTTTATTTGGTGGCTTTGATTACTTTTTTATTATATTTCTAAGTTTTGGATTTTTGATGAGTATTGCTTTTAAGGAATTATACCGCAAGAATGAGTATTTGTTTTATTCGAATAATGGGATTTCAAAACTACAGCTTTTAATTTGTGCTTATATTTTTACTTTTTGCACTACAATTTTAATTGGTTTGTTGACTTTTTTAATAAAGAATCTATTTTGAAGAAACATATTTTAGAAGTTGACGGAATTCAAAAGAAGTATGGTGAAAGAGTAATTCTTTCAGATGTATACCTGAAATGTGAAACATCTCAGATTATTGGTTTATTAGGAAGAAATGGATCCGGAAAATCGACTTTGCTAAAAATAATTTTCGGAATAATATCCGCTCCAAATAAGTGTATTCGTATAAATTCTGTTTCTAAAAATAATGAAAGTAGTCTGTTAAGTGAAGTGAGCTATTTATCACAAGAGCAATTCATCCCGAATCATTTAACCGTAAAAAAGGCAGTCACATTATCGGTCGATAAACAAAAAATAACTTTTTTTAACAAAGATGAGTTCATTCAGTCAATTTTAGACAAACGAATAAGTCATTTGTCTAGTGGCGAATTGCGTTATCTGGAGATAAAAATCGTTCTCTCGAACCCTTCAAAATTCGTTTTACTCGATGAACCTTATAACGGATTATCTCCGCTAATGGTTGACCAGGTAAACGAAATGATACTTAAAAATTCTGCTGAAAAAGGAATTATTATTACAGATCACAACTATAAAAATGTAATCAATATTTCATCTAAAATCATTTTGATTAAAGATGGTAAAACACATTATGTCAAACATAATGCAGAATTGGTAGAAAAAGGTTATTTGGTAGATTTGGGATTTTTGTAAGTACTTTTTAACTGAATATTTTTTTAAAAAAGCCTTTCTTTTCGCGCTCTTGCGTATTTAAATTGTTTAAACTTCCGTTCTCAAAACGAAATCTTCTAAACTTCATAAGTTTTACATTTAGATCAAAGCGTAATTCATCAACTGTTTTCATTTGTTACATTTTTTTTGCAAAGTTATTAAAAACTTGCGGTAAACAGAATTTGTTAAACGGCTTAGAGTAATAATTAAGAGATATGAATCAGATTGTTATTTTTATAGATAAATCCTCTTTTTTTGTTTAACTTTTTTAAAAAGTTTATTTTAAAAATTAAGAAACATTATAGTATAAATAAAAGTAATTCAAATGGTTACGAGTGTCTTTTTTTTAACAAGTGTTTATCGAACAGTTTTGTTTATTAAAAATATCTTTGGCTCTTCTTAAAAATGAAACGATAAGATTATGATTGATTTAAATACACTTGTAGAAGAAACCGGCGCTGAATCTGGATTAACTTTTAATATAGATGGCATCTTGCTGGAATCGGTTAATTTAGAGTATGATGGGAATGTAGCGGCAATGATTGGGATGATATTAAAAATGTGTTTAGAGATGTCTGAAGATGTAAATAACGGAGATCTAAAACAAGTTATGATTAAGAATAAAGATGGTATCGTGGTTGCCAACAAAGACGAATATGATAACTGTGTTGCACTGCTTTCTAAAGATATAAGTAAAATGGGACTTTTGTTACGCAAAATGGATTCTGTTTTTCAATAATTAATTTAAATACAATCAAAACATGTCAGATTTTTTACAAGATTTTCAAAACGATTTAAAAGAGAACGTTAACGGATTTATTGCTGTATCAGTAACTGAAGTTGAAACAGGAATGTCATACTGTTCACTTTCTTTAAATCCAAATTTTGACCCGGAATTAGCATCTGCTTATAATTTAGAAGTTGTAAAAGCTAAATTAAACGCTATTAAAGCTTTAGGATTAGATCAAAAAATCAATGATATCTTAATTACATTAACAGACCAGATACATATTATTGATGTTTCTGAAGATGGTAAGTATTTTATTTATTTAGCTGTTGACTCAACAAAAGCGAATCTTGGATTAACAAGAGCGACTTTGGCTAAGTTTAAAAAAGACATTATTACAAAACTATAATTTTTGCTCCCAATAATGAAAAAAGGCTGTTCATGATTATGAACAGCCTTTTTTGGTTTTAAGAGTATTAGATTATTCAAAAAAATCTAACAATATAGTTTCCAGTTCTTCTTTGTTTTCGATCTGGCTCATATGCCCGTCTTCAAAAGAAACCAGTTTTACGTTTGTATTTTCTATTTGGGCAATGTTTTCTTCATAGTTTAAAACCGGATCTTTTTTGCCTAGAATCAATAAAACCGGAAATAAGTTTTTGTGCAAAAGCGATTCTCTGTCTTTTCGTATTTTCATTCCTTCAAGCGAAGCTACAATTCCTTGCAATGGCGTTTTTAGCGCTTGTTCTTTTGCCTTCTCAATTTCATCAGTTAATCTTGTTCGGTTATTTTCGCTGAACAAATTACCAATCGCAAGACTTACAAAGTTTACATAATTTTGTTTTACTGCTTTTATGGCACGATTACGGTTTATCTTTTTCTCGTGACTATCTGCTTTTGACGTCGAATTTAGTAAAACCAATTTCTGAATGTTTTTTGGGAATAATTCGGCGAAAGCCAAACCAACATAACCTCCCATAGAATGACCAAGAATTGTGGCTTTTTCGATCTTTAAATGTTGTAAAACTTCCTGAACCACATTTGCATTATCCTCCATAGAATGCACATATCCCAAAGATTCAGATTCGCCGTGACCTAATAAATCAATCGTGATAACGCGATTTTTTTCAGCGAAAAGGGTAATGTAGTCTTTCCACATTTTTTTGTTTTCCAGAAAGCCGTGAAGCAATACAATTGTATTTCCCTGACCTGAATCAGTATACGAGATCTTGGTATTTTTATATAATAGAGTTTTCAAAATGATGTTTTAAATTTAAAGTACAAAGATAAGAAATGACAAAACCATATAAGTGATATAAGTTCATTTGAGTTAAAAATAGTAGTTATCGCGTTCAACTTATGTTCAATGTTTAAACCATATAAGATATATAAGTTCATTTTAGTTTAAAAAAAGTTATTCAATTCACTCATATATTAAATATTCAAAGCATATAAGCTTATGTGAGTTTAAAAAAAAAACATAAAGATTATGATTTAAATGAACTTATATTACTTACATGGTTCAAAAAATAAGGTCATTCGAACTGTTTTTAAGAACATTAAATGATTTTGTTATTTTAAATTAGTCTTAATTATGCTTGTTATTGCTTTAAATTCTATATTTTTGCATCGTTATTATATTTTATCAGAATGGCATTAATTAGTGATTTGACCACCAAAGTATTATTTGAAACCGAAAAAGGATACAGTTATCAATGTGATTTGACTAATAGTATAATTATCAATTTTGTTGATACGGTGTCAAGTTATAAAATCCATGATTTTTTGATTTTTCAAAGAAAGGTTAATAGCGTTGACATTCTCAATATGCTTTATGACTTATCTGATCAATCAGACGCACAGTTGATTGAAACTACTAAAAGAAATTTTTCCAGAAATCTTACTATCTGCGAAATAGTTCAGTTACGAGATTTATTAAACGGAACAAAATTTACCCTCACTTTACATTCTTTGCTTTGCAATACTCTCAATGTAGAGCTTATTTAGATTCTTACTTAGATTAAATCCAAATTTTAAGGCATTTAGAGCTGCCTTGTATAATTTTTGTAATTTTACATAGATAAAAACAAAGGTTATGAAAGATTTACTAAGAACGAGTACTTCATTAGTTGAAGGAATAGAAAATATATTGAACTTACAGGCAAAAATAGAAAGCGACGCTTCTAATAAATATTTAGCTATGGCTGCATGGTTAGATAGAAATGGTTTTGACAATACAGCATCTTATTTGTACAAGCAAGCCGAAGAAGAAAGAGAGCATTTTCTAAAAGTTTTCAAATATATTACAGATATGGGAGGGATTGCAGTTACGCCATCTGTTCCGGAAGTGCAGCAGGAATTTGCTTCTTTTAAAGAAGTATTTGAAATTGCTTTGCAAAACGAAATTGCAGTTACACAAGCGATTAATAGAGTAATTGCAAAATGTAGAGCTGAGAATGATTATGCTACAGAAGATTTTATGATGTGGTATGTAGCTGAGCAAAGAGAAGAAGAGAAAAATGCAAGAAGAGCTTTAGAGCTTTTTGAACTAATCAACGCAAACGAAGCTGACGGAAAATTTCAATTGGATGTTCAGATTTCAAAAATCGGATAAATATCGATTTATTATATAAAAACAAAGCCCTTAATATTTATTAAGGGCTTTGTTTTTTATCATGATTTATTATTGATTCATTAAGCTTTCGATTTCATCAACCTCAATCGGGATATTGCGCATTAGGTTAAAAGGTTCTCCTTTTTCCTGAACCACAACGTTATCTTCTAAACGAATCCCAAATTTCTCATTCGGAATATAAATTCCAGGTTCAACCGTAAAAACCATATTGGCTTTCATAGGTTCGTGAAGCAAACCGTAATCGTGCGTATCAAGACCCATGTGGTGAGAAGTTCCGTGCATGAAATATTTTTTGTAAGCTGGCCATTCCGGGTTTTCGTTCTGAACGTCGGCTTTGTCTAATAAACCTAAACCAAGAAGTTCAGATGTAATGATTTTACCCACTTCAATATGATATTGTTTCCAAAGCGTTCCTGGAGCCAACATTTTTGTAGCTTCATTTTTTACGTTCAAAACAGCATTGTAAACCGCTTTTTGACGATCTGAGAATTTTCCCGAAACCGGAATTGTTCTCGTCATATCGCTGGAATAATTTGCATATTCTGCCGCAACATCCAATAAAATTAAATCTCCGGCTTTACATTGCTGATTATTTTCGATATAATGCAAAACATTCGCATTATTTCCCGAAGCAATAATTGGCGTGTAAGCAAAACCTTTAGAACGATTACGGATGAATTCGTGAACCAATTCGGCTTCGATTTCATATTCAGTAACATTTGGTTTCACAAACGACAATAATCTACGGAAACCTTTCTCAGTAATATCACAAGCTTGCTGAATCAAATCAATCTCTTCGCTTTCTTTTACAGAACGAATGCGTTGCAGGATTGGGTTGCTTTTTGCGACATTATGTGCTGGATAACGTTCTTTCCACCATTTTACAAAACGAGCTTCGCGAGTTTCAGTTTCTACTGTTGCGCGATAATGTTCGTTTGTGTTAATGTACATTGTATCTGCATACGTCATCATTTCGTTCAAAACTTTATGAAAATCCTGCAACCAATAAACCGTTCTAATTCCCGAAACCTGAAAAGCACGTTCTTTGCTTAGTTTTTCGCCTTCCCAAACCGCGATATGATCGTTAGTTTCTTTCAGGAAAAGAATTTCTTTTTGGTTCTCATAAGGCGCATCCGGAAACAAAAGCAAAATACTTTCTTCCTGATCAACACCGCTTAGATAAAAAATATCTCTGTGTTGAGCAAATGGCAAAGTACTATCTGCACTAACCGGGTAAATGTCATTTGAATTAAAAACGGCAACCGAATTAGGTTTCATTTCTGCCGTGAATTTTCTGCGATTTTTTACAAAAAGAGCGCTGTTTATTTGATGATATTTCATAATAATGTGAGTTTTGAACTTCGAATTTCAAAATTACTAATTTTTAGAGAATGGCATAAGATTGCTTTATTAAAGTTTTCTTATTTGTTTGAGATTTCTTCTCTCACAGATTTTAGGGATTAAAAGACGAAGAATCTCCGCAAAGTAAACCTGACAGGTTTTAAAAACCTGTCAGGTTTGGCGCAAATCGTTTTTTACACAATATTTTCATTTCGATCCCGAAGCTTCGGGATCGAAATGAAAACATTGAGAAAATCTCAGAACCTTAAAACCTCAATAATGGCATGTCCCTCCGGGTCTGGCAATCATGAGTGTTTAAAACCTGTTGCTCTGAAAGAGCCTTAGCAATAGCATGGTGCGAAGCGCTATGAGCGAAAAACGATTGTAATTTTAAGCCCTGTAAGGGCGGAAGTCTAATTTCAAAAAACACGTTCATCATATTTTACATGATGTTCATCTGAAAAACAACATTTTCTTTTGCCCTTTCAGGGCAATTTTTGCTTGTGATTTAATTCGTAGTGCGCTGCACTACGCTATTGCATTTTAGGGCTTTCAGCCCATTTTAAAAGTTTTGGATACTATAGATTTGCAATTCGTGCTTGCAAAAACAAACCATAAAAAAAACCGAAGCCACTAAAACTTCGGTTTTTTCTATAAATATATCTTTCGTAGAAATTATTTCTCGCTCAATAACTTCTCTAAAAGAGCAACTTTTTCTTTTTCAGCTTCAACCAATCTTTCATAAAGTTTTTCATTTTTATCAAAAGCTTCAAGAAGTTTGTCTAACGGATTAAATGTGCAATGATTATTTTTTATAGAAGAAGCATCGTTATGATAAGTATTCCCCATAATATTAAAAACAGCTTCTTCAGAAAAATTCCTTATTACTTCGGCAGGAACACCCAAAACTTCGGCAATTGCTTTTAGTTTCTCTTCATCAACGCTTTCGCTTCCTTCAATACTCGAAATAGTTTGTTGACTTACGCCAATAGCAATCGCAAGAGCTTCTTGCTTCATGTCTCTAAGTTCTCTGATTCGGCTAATGTTTCTGCCTATGTGTTTTGGTTTCGCTGTGCTCATGATTCAAAGATATTTAAAATTCTTTTTATATTTTTTGATTTGGTAGAAAACAAGCCTGAGTTTGTGAGATACATTTTGTAAATTGTTTTCAGGATTGCAAAAATACAATTTTTCTGACGATTGTTGCGCGTATGATTTCCTTTCGTCGAAAAGACAAGATTGTGTAATATTGCATAATCTTAAAAATAAAGATTTATTAATAATGAAGTTTCGAATTTTGGTTACAACAGATTAATCCTTTAAAATCATATAATCTGTGGCATAAAAAAGCAAAGCAATTCGTTTCAATAAAAAAATAAAAATGCATAATTCAGCTTTCAAATTAATTACAATAAAAGAAGTCAAAGCCCAATATCCTTTTTTAACAGATCATGAAGGATTTGATTATTTTGACGAATGGAACGATGAAGATTTCTTTATTGTTGCAAACGAAGATGTAATCTTTGAAGGTAATTTCTACTTAGATCTTTATGAAGAAAAAGAAAAGAAATGGCTTTCGAATATCTTAAATCTACCATTAAAAGAAATTGATTTAATACGAATTGAAGGAATTCTCATAAACGGAAATTTCACAACAAACGGAACCATTATAAATGCCGAAGGAGATTATGGACCGTATGTTTACATTAACGGAAATGTGACTTGCCAAAGTTTATTATTAGGCGGTTCGTATATAGAAATACAAGGAAATATAAAAGCCAAAGAAGTGGTAATGACATCGTATAATCACGGAAATTTTAAATGTTCCGGCATTATAGATTCTCCCGTTTTTATAGTCGAAGATCATTACACGACGTTTGCAGAGCGAAAAAATGATTTGTTTTATTATAATGATAAAACAGATGAAGTAAATCCAAAAAACGAGTGCACATATGATGCCGATTCTGGCGAAGATATTATCTCTATCGAATTGCGCAAACATCTTGATAACCAGTTAATAGAGACTTTCGAAGAATTGAAACGGGAATTAGAATTTGGAGAATTAATTTTAAAGCAAAATAATCCTTCTGCAAAAAGTTATGAATATTGGCGGGACCGCGTTTTATCAAATTATAGGGATCTTAAACTGGTTCCTAAAGAATTTAAAACCGAAGAACTTTGTAATCTGGCCTTAAATACTACTTATCATGCTTTACCATTTATTAATCAGAACTTAATAACTCCCGAATTCTGCGATAAATTAGTTAGCAAAGATGGTTTTGCAATTCAGGTTATTCCTGATGAGTTTATAACGAAAGAACTTTGTTTTAAAGCCGCTGAAAATGGAACAGCGCTACGATTAATTCCAGAGGAATATTATTCTGAAGAACTGATTTTGTCGGTTTTCAAGAACGGAAAACATCAACCGGATATCAATGATGTTCCTTCTGAATTTATTACCAAAAGTTTACTCGTAGAATATGTAAAATTAGGTAAAGGATTATGGCTTGATAAAGCCTGCAAAGAAAACGGAATTGATAAAGTAGAGATTTTAAAACGAGTAATTGATTCCGGGATTCAATATTTGGATACTGTGTTTGGAAATCATTTTAGTGCCGAAGTTGTTGATTATGCTGCTTCTATTTATAATAATGAAGAAAATAAACCGGAATGGAATAATTATGTCCAGAAATGCAAAGTGAAATTTGAACGTCTTGGTTTGAACCATTTTCTTTAATCAAACTTAAAACAATATTATATTATGATTGATAGAGAAAGAATAATTAAGAATTATGTTGAAGGTTACAATCAATTTGATATTGATAAAATGACAACTGATTTTAGTAAGGATATTATTTTTGAAAACATTCAGAACGGTGAAGTAAATATGACTTTAAACGGATTAAATGAATTTAAAGAACAAGCAGAAAATGCAAAAGCCTATTTTTCGAAAAGAACGCAGGTAATTACAGCATTCAGTCATTTTGAATCAAAAACTGAGATAGAAATTGACTATCATGCTATTTTAGGAATGGATTTTCCTAACGGAATGAAAACCGGAGAAGAATTAAACTTGAAAGGAAAATCTGTTTTTGAATTTTTAGATAATAAAATTTCAAAATTAAGTGATGTAAGCTAGTTATAAGTAAGCCTTTCAGCGATGAAAAAATGAATATAAAAAACTGCTATTGATAAGATAGCAGTTTTAATAAATTGATGACTATGTTGCTCCGTATTCCATACAAGTACTATTTGTTGATGTTTTGTATAAATACCAACCACATGAGTTTATGGTGTAAAAAGTGACTTCTTGTCCATTACATAGCGGCCATGTATAGCAAGGTGCACCAGTACCGCCGTGAATCGATTTCAATTCTTCTTTTGATAATTTTTGGAAATTTTTCATAGGTAATTTGTTTTGTTGGTAGTAATTTTAATTAATCAATGATTATAGTATTATGCTGCATATTCCATACAGATACTATTTGTTGATGTTTTGTATAAATACCAACCACATGAGTTTCTTCCGTAATAAGTAACTTCTTCGCTACCACATAACGGATAGGTTGCACAGTTTCCAGTGCCACCATTAATCGATTTCAATTCTTCTTTTGATAATTTTTGGAAATTTTTCATAAGTAATTTGTTTTTTGGGTTTTCCTACTCTATAAGTTTTTCGGATACGACTTTGATAAAAATACAAATTATTTTTAAATAAATACTTACAAAAAACAGGTCATGCTATTTTATTGATTCTTTAAGAATCTGTAATCTTCTTGTTTCTTTTAAGATGAATTCGATGTAATTTCTTTCTTTTTGTGTTTTATTATGATGATTGATCTTGAAAATAAGTAAAAAACTAGTGGATCTTACTTGAAATAAGTTAGATTAAAGTCTAATATTGTATAATAATAATTGCTTTAAGAAAAAATGAAACAACTAAACATATCCATAAAACACAATCTAATAATAGGTTTAGGTATTGCGTTATGGATTTTTGTTTTTGCTTTTGTAATAAAACCTTTTGATGACGGAACTTTAGATTTCAGGTCCTGGCTTTTTATGAGTATTGGCTTTAGTTCTATGGCATTTTTGTGTTATGGCATTGTTGCCGTTGTTCAAAAAAGAGTTTATGAAAAAATCTCAAAATGGAATTTAAAGTTTGAAGCAATTAGTTTAATATTCTTTTATCTAATTTATTTAATTGCCGTTTATACCTATTATAAAAGTCCAATTTTAAACGGAGGATATAGTTTTACAGCGTTCTTTATCATCATATTTATAAAAGTTGCTTTGATCTTAACTCCTGTAATTATTCTGGCAAGAAGATATTTGATTAAACTGATTCCGCTGCAAGATGATATTTTGACATTTAAAGGAGATAATAAATTAGACATTCTAAAAATCAACAAACAAGATTTGGTTTGTATTTCTAACGCTCAAAATTATGTTGAGATTTTTTATGTCGAAAACGGCAAACTCACATCAAAACTTATTCGGACTTCGCTCAAAAAACTTCAGGACGATTTTGGAATTTTAGTTCAAATACATCGTTCTCATTTAATAAATCCTATACATTTTAAGTCCTGGCGCAATCAAAATACTATTATTCTGACTCAAATAGAACTTCCGGTTTCTAAAAATTACAAAGAAGCTTTATTGGTATTATAATTTCGTACCTAAAATCGATACTTTCGTACCAAAGTCAATAAATTAGGCGTTTAAGAAAGATTCTGAGAGTAGTTTTGTTCATCAATTTTAAAAATAAATTATGAAATCAAAACACATTTGCCTTGCCGGATTATTATTTTTTGTTACCAGTTATTTATTCTTTTCCAATCTTTTGCCGGACTTTCAACAACCAATCGATTTTGCACATTGGTTTAACCTTATTGGCGCTTGTTTATTATTGTCGTTTAATGACGTGTTTCCTAAAAACAGATTAAATTCTGTAGCTTCAATTCTAACAACTTTAGGCGTTATTGCACATATTGGTCTTTGTACGATCGATTTTATAATGTGGAGTTTTGGTAATAATGAATTTGCCAAACAAGAACTAAGTAATCAGATTCGTAATACACCATCAATCTTTTGTCCATTTATTGTTGTTGGTCCTTCGTTGCTCTTTATTGGATTGGCAATGCACGCGGTCAATTTTATAAAAACTAATTTTATAAGTTCAATCATGGTTGTTGTAAGTGCACCAGCAATTGGTTTTTCATTTTTTATATTAAAAAACGGAGTTTATATGTTGTTAAGTTGTGTAGTTTTTTCTCTGGGATTGGGTTTATTATTGTATAGAAATGAAGCTGAAAAAGTATTGCATAAACAAAACAAGTTGTAAAATTGTAGGTTTTGTTTTAATTCGTATTTTCGTTTGATCAAAAACATAATAGTCTAAATTAAACCAATTGAAAAACTGTATTAAATATCTTCTTTCGCTCTTTCTGGCTTTTGTCGTGATTGCAAATGATGGTACAGTAGATTTTCAAACAAAATCAGCAGATTATTATCAATCTTCATTTGTGATTTTAAGGAGAGAATTAAATTTCAGGACTTCTCGCTTTTACATTTACAAGCAACTAAAAGATGGAGTTTCAGGTTCGTTTTTAATTCCTGTAATTTATCTTCAGCTAAAAGATGTTTGTAATCTTCAGGTTCGAACTGTTCAGAAATTGCAAAAACTTCTTTATCAAAACTTACATTCATTTATGAGACAATCTGTGTTCATGAATGAAATTATAACTTCAAACAATTTCTACAAAAGTTTATACAGCGCTTAGAGAATTCTTTTCTAAGTATTTATGCTTTTCAAGGCATAAGGTGATACAATAATGTCTAATCATTTATCATTTTCAAAATGTATAAACACAATAATAAAATACGTTTAGTACAATCTAAACGACCACTTCATTGGATAAAAAGAAAAATGGTGGTAATAATAACGGCCTTTATGTTAGGAATGTCAAACGGAATGAATGTTCACGATCAAGCCATTAAAGGAAATCAAAATTATACGGAACAACATAAAAAGGATTAATAATTTGAAATTTAAAAAGAAAACCGAAGCCATTACAGTTTCGGTTTTTTTTATTTGATTAAAAAGGCGAATATGTGAAATTGTTGCAAGTCAGAGTGTTATAGTTGTAATATATTTAAAGTTAAAATTTAATTTATTTTTCTTTCAAAAAATGAATTTCAAGCCTAAATGTTAAAATTTTTTTAATAGTTTTGGGCAAATTCCTACACAACCACTAATCCTTATTATGGACAAAAAAACCAAATTTTTTAAAACCGTTATATTACTTCAATTTATTCCCGCTTTCTTACTTGGTCTGTTGATTTTAATGAATTATAGAAAGCAGAAACTTCTTAATGTTAGAGGATTTCATCCATACGAATTTAATTATGGACACGCAGTTCCTTTAATTTTCTTTGGCGTTTGTATTCTTATTTCTATTTTAATTGTGTTTCTAAAAAAGGAGAATGCTACAGAAGATGAAGTTGATATGCAAAAGAAAGTTCGCCAGCAAAACTTTTGGAAATTTGCATTTTACTGCAATGTTTTCTTCTTAATAATCATTGCTGTTTTTGCATTTGGGTTATATCGAAAAAATCCATTTATAATAGATCAGTCAATTCTATTTTATAGTTTAGTGGTTTTAAGATCTTTTCTCATTATAATATTAAGCTTAGTAACAGCTTCCTTTTTTTTAGCAGCAGGAATTTATTGGAAATCAAATAAAACATTGGCACTTTTTATATTGGTCTTTAGCTTTTTTATAATTACTGCATCCTTTACTTATGAAGTTGTTTTTATGGGTGAATTTATGAATGCCTCAGAAAATTATATCAATCGAAGAGATGAAAAAGGACTTTCGTCTGATGCCGAAGAAACATCAGTAGATTATGTAGAAGCAGACAACGAACAAGTTGATCCTGAGGTCGAAAAGTCTAAATTGCTTTCGTCCTGGAATTCTTTAATTCCGGATTGGGGAGCGCTTGATGGAAAATATGATTTTTATGATGTCAGAATTTTAATGGGCAGAAGTTTAGACGATCATATTACCGAAAGCGACTATTATTATCTTGTTCAATACATTGATAATATTAGAGAAAACCCTGATGCACTTTATTTAGGATTCGAGAATTACAGATCAGTAATCTATAGCGTTATTTCGCCTGAAATCTATCGCAAGGCAAATTTTGACAAAATTGTAGACGGATTACTTTTGACATACGATGACATTGGTGCCGAAAATGAAAAATTAAAAGAAATCTACAACGCCATGCATCAGCCTTATGGCAGTTCCAGACCTAATATGGAAAAATATTATTCGGATTTTGAAAAATATTTCACTGCAGAAACAATCGAAAAACTTCAGACTTATAAGTTTTCTAATAATGCAGATTTTAAAGACACTGATATAATGTGGTTTTATAGCTTTTGGGCAAGAAGAAATAATGAAGGAAATATAAAAGAGATTGCAATAATCTTAAACGAAATAAAAGAGCAATACGACTCAAATTCAAATTCAGAAGAAGAATGATAAAATCTTATAAAATAGTTATAATAATTCAGTGTATAATATTGCTGATTTTTAGTTTTGTTTTTAATGAAGTATATAACGATGACATCCAGTTAATACCTTTGATTCAGTTATTGGTAATTGGTTTTTCACCTTTAATTGTATTGGCAATTTCAATTATAATTCAAAGATTGATAGTGGCTGTAATCCATTCTGATTCTACAAATGATGAAGTGAATAAAGAAGCGCCAATCGATAAATTTTGGAAGAATGCCTTTTTTATAAATGTAATTTTTGGAGCTTTAACGTTTCTATGTTCTATTATTTCTTCTGTTTTAAAATTAGAAGTTGGAGTTGTTAGTTCTGATTATATTTATCGATTTTTTTTCTCTTTAGATATTTTAATGATTTCCAGTTTAATAATAAGTCTGGTTTTAAGAATAAAAGATTCTGTTGTTGAAATAACTAAGTTTCTTGGTTTTTTAATGCTGTTTATTTCGATACTCATTTTTTCTTTTTCCTTGTATTTAGCGGTTTTAAATGTGGTAACGATACGATCTTATAGTGGTGATGGCATAATTGGAACCTTAAATTCTGTGTCAGAAACAGAAGAAGTTGCTACAGATGTCGAACATGAAAGTGAAGGCGAAGGAGAAGGTGAGGAGTCAGAATCTGACTATTATGGTTTTAACGAAATGAGTTTTCCGGAAGTAAATATAAACGGATACTTCAAAGAACTTTTTGAGGATTCGAGTTATGACACTACCAAAACACAGGATCTTACTAAGAACTTTTTGTCGGATTTTTTAGTATTAGAAAAAGATCAGTCCTTTACAGGAATCCGAATTGCAATAGAAAGAGGATTTGCTTATGATGAAGAGATAAAAAAAGTAGATGAAAAAATAAGGCGAAATCCTGAAGCGATTCGGGAAGCTTTTGATAGTTATAATACTTTGTTGTATGCTTTTTTATCGAATAAGATTTATTTTGATTCCAATTTAAATCTAATTGTAGATGCTTTAATAAAAACTCATGAAGATATTTATGAAACTGAAAATCCTGATGAAAGATTGACTAAAATCTATAAAACAATGATTTTTGGTGCGCAAAAAGAGTTTCCTAACTATTATTATAATGAGATAAAACCTTATGCATCAGAAAATGTTTTGAGTTTAGTAAGCAAAAATGCAGAAACAAGTTCAGAGAAAGACAATAGTAATGCAGAATATTCCTCGCAACTTAATACGGTCTGGATTTATAGTTTCTGGGCAAGACGACATAAAGAAAAAAATGACGATGTTGTTTTTGAAATCCTAAAAGAAATCAAGCAACATTATAATGAAGATTAATTATCTGATAAAAAAAAACCGAAGTACTTAGCTTCGGTTTTTTTATGATTTAAAATTAGAAATTAACTAATCTACCCATCTATAATATCTTGCTCCAATTAAATTTGGAATTTCTTTTTCAATTCGGTCTAAAACCCATTCGTTTTTTGGAGCTCTCACGCTTTGTTTTTGTTCTTTTTTGTGAAGACTTTCATAAGTTTCAAAACCAATTTCTGTGCTTTCTTCCAGATTTTCAAAAAGCTTCGTTTTGGCTAAAGCCAATTGCCAGTCTGGTTGAATTGTTCCTTCAAAAACTTTAGATTTCGATCCGCTTCCGTAAGCAAGGAATCCAAATTTTGCTCCTGCAACTTCTTGCTTTGTATCATAATAATGAGCCAAAGTCGATAATAATCCCATGAAAATAGATCCTGTATAAAGGTTTCCTATTAAAGACGAGGCCAATTCTGCCGGTTGTAATTTCTCTGTTACAAACTTTTTATATTCATCAGATTTCCCAACTTCTTTTATTTTAGTTTGATAGTCTGCAGGTTCAATATTTTCTGCAATAATTTTATCAGCATGATCTAAAGCATAAATTTCAGATAACATTCTGCGTCCCTGAAAAGAATAAGGTAAATGCATGATAATGCTGTTCCAGGTATTGTATAAAGTTTCGGTTGTGTTTTTTAATTTTTTAAATGAGAAGTAAGCATTTCGCGTACGATCCATATAACATTGATTCGAATATTGACCGTCAAAAACCGGTTGATCTTTATGAATCTCGATTTCGGCTTCCAGATTATCAAACCATGGATCGTTGTTTTCGTTTTGGATAATTGCTTGTTTAGAAAGACTTCTGTAAGGTTTAAAGAAATCAAAAACGCCTTTTGTACTGGTTGCCCAATTTTCATCAAAGGCAATAATTCCAGGATTCGAAGTTACAAGCATTGCAAGGGCTCCGGCGCCTTGAGTATATTCTCCTGTAGAATTTAAATCGTATTTTGCAAAATCTGTCGTAACAACAATTGCTTTTTTAGATGGATTAAGTTTTACAAAATCAATACAGTTTTGCAACGCATCAACACCGCCAATACAGGCGAAAGTAAAATCGACAACATCACATTCAGATAAAGAATCTTCTCCAAATTTTTGTTCCATTAAACTTATTAAGAACGAGCTTATTGGTTTAGAACTGTCGATTCCGCTTTCAGTTCCCACATAAATTCGGCTAATTTCGTTTAGGTTTATGTCGTTATCAAGAATTAGTTTTGTCAAAGCGTTTGCTCCAAAAACTACAGCATCCTGATGAACGTCCGGCAAGGTCATTTTAATTAATCCGAGACCTTTTTCTAATTTTTCTGGTTCAATATTTCTGGCGATTGCCAAAGTTTTTATGGGTAAATGTATGTTGGCTACATCAAAAGAGATAGCGTCAATTCCTGTTTTCATTATATTTTTTTTGAAGCCGATAAAGGTAAAATTATGTTGTGGAATGACAATTTTTTAATCCTATAAAATTCCAATGCACAGAAACTTTTAAAGAAAACAAATTAAAAGTTTACTTAAAATAATAATATGATAAACTTTTAGAGCAGCGTAACACTATTTGTTTGTGGTGAATAAATTTGCTAAAAAACAGTTTTTCAAAATTTTATAATAAAATAATTTGGGATACGGTATTTTTTATACGTAAAAGTACGTAATACGTAGGCTATTTTAAAATGATTATAAATAACAGCGAAATGGTTGTAGTTCTTTGTTAATTGAGTTATTTTTGTGTAATTTTTTAAAACAAACTACTTAAACACTTATGGCACAATCTGCACTATTGAATGCTTCCATCTTAAAGAAAGTGGCTATGGCCCTTTCGGGAATATTCTTAATCACGTTTTTAGCGCTGCATGTTTCCTTAAATTTTATTTCTATTATTAGTGAAAATGTTTTTAACGAAGCGTCTCACTTTATGGGATACAATCCGCTGATTCAATATGTAATGCAACCAGTTTTGGCAATCGGAGTAATTTTCCATTTCGTTATGGGATTTGTTTTGACAGCTCAAAATACTGCTGCAAGACCAATTGCGTATGCAAAATACAACGGAGCTGCAAATGCTTCCTGGAGTTCTAGAAATATGATTATTTCTGGATTGGTTATTTTGGCTTTCTTAGGATTGCATTTTTATGATTTCTGGTTTCCGGAGGTTAACTACAAATATATTGCAGGGGCTACGCCAGATGCTACAAGATATTATGGAGAACTGGTTCATAAGTTTCATGACCCAATTCGTACAGGATTGTATTGTATCTCATTTGTGTTATTAGGTTTTCACCTTTGGCACGGATTCGGTTCATCTCTTCAATCAATGGGGATGCACAATAAGTATTCAAGATTTTTAAGTAAAGTGGGTTACGGTTTTGCAGTTGTAGTACCGGCACTTTTCGTAATTATCGCATTATTTCATCATTTCAATAATTAATATAAATTATAATGGCATTAGATTCAAAAATTCCACACGGCCCAATATCGGACAAATGGACAGATTATAAAGATCATATTAATTTAGTAAATCCGGCTAACAAACGTAATTTAGATATTATCATTGTTGGTACAGGTTTGGCTGGAGGTTCAGCTGCGGCTACTTTGGCTGAGCAGGGATATAACGTAAAAGCTTTCTGCTTTCAGGATTCACCTCGTCGTGCGCACTCTATTGCAGCACAAGGTGGTATCAATGCAGCAAAAAATTATAAAGGTGACGGTGACTCAGTTTACAGATTATTTTATGATACTGTAAAAGGAGGAGATTACCGTGCACGTGAGGCAAACGTTCACCGTTTGGCTGAAGTTTCTGCTAATATTATCGACCAGTGTGTGGCTCAAGGAGTTCCATTGGCTCGTGAATATGGTGGATTATTAGATAACCGTTCTTTTGGAGGAACTTTGGTTTCTCGTACTTTTTATGCACAAGGACAAACTGGACAACAATTATTGCTAGGAGCTTATTCTGCAATGAACCGTCAGATTGGTCGTGGTAAAGTAAAAATGTACAACCGTCACGAAATGCTTGACATTGTTATCGTGAACGGAAAAGCGAGAGGTATTATCGCTCGTAACTTAATCACCGGAGAAATAGAAAGACATTCTGCTCACGCGGTAGTAGTTGGTTCTGGAGGATACGGAAACGTATTTTTCCTGTCAACAAATGCTATGGGAAGTAACGCAACAGCAGCTTGGAAAATACATAAAAAAGGAGCGTTTTTCGCAAATCCTTGTTACACACAAATTCACCCAACTTGTATTCCGGTTTCTGGAGATCACCAGTCAAAACTGACTTTGATGTCTGAATCGTTACGTAATGACGGTCGTATTTGGGTTCCTGCAAAACAAGAAGATGCAAAAGCGATTCGTGAAGGAAAGAAAAAAGCAACAGATTTGACTGAAGCTGAAAGAGATTATTTCTTAGAAAGAAGATATCCTGCTTTTGGTAACTTAGTACCTCGTGACGTTGCGTCTCGTGCTGCAAAAGAAAGATGTGATGCTGGTTTTGGTGTTAACAAAACCGGAGAAGCTGTTTACTTAGATTTCGCAGCAGCAATCAAACGTTACGGAACTGAAGAAGCTTTCGTTAAAGGTTTAGATGCTAACGATGCGGCTTTGGTAACTAAATTAGGAGCTGAAATCGTGAAAAGTAAATACGGAAACTTATTCCAGATGTATTACAAAATCGTTGACGAAGATCCGTATACAACACCAATGATGATTTACCCGGCGGTTCACTACACAATGGGAGGAACCTGGGTTGATTATAACTTAATGACTACAATTCCGGGATGTTTCTCTATTGGAGAATCTAACTTCTCTGATCACGGAGCAAACAGACTTGGAGCTTCTGCTTTAATGCAAGGTTTAGCTGATGGATATTTCGTATTACCTTATACTATTGGAGATTACTTAGCTCCGGATATTAAAATGGGAGAAATTTCTACAGATTTACCAGAATTCGTAGCAGCAGAAAAAGAAGTAAAAGATCAAATCGATAGATTTATCAATAATAAAGGAACTCATTCTGTAGATTATTTCCACAAGAAATTAGGAAAAATCATGTGGGATAAAGTAGGTATGGCTCGTAATGCTAAAGGTTTAACTGAAGCTATCGAAGAAATTGCTGCTTTACGTGAGGAGTTTTATAAAGATGTAAAAGTTCCTGGAAGCGCTAACGAATTTAATCAGGAATTAGAGAAAGCGACACGTGTTGCCGATTTCTTAGAGTTAGGAGAATTGTTCGCGAAAGATGCATTACACCGTAATGAGTCTTGTGGAGGTCACTTCCGTGAAGAATACCAAACAGAAGAAGGAGAAGCACTTCGTGATGATGAAAACTTTGCATATGTTGCAGCCTGGGAATACAAAGGAAAACCAAGTGATGCAGTATTACACAAAGAACCTCTGGTTTACGAAAACATTAAATTAGTACAAAGAAGCTACAAATAGCAATTAGTCAAAAGACAAAAGTCTTAAAGTAAAATGACTAAATGTTAATTGACTTTCGACTTTTGACTTTATGACCTTCAAACTAAAACAGTATGAAACTTACATTAAAAATATGGCGTCAGAAAAACGCCCAGGATAAAGGGGGAATTGTTGATTACCCAATCGACGGAATCGAACCAGATATGTCTTTCCTTGAAATGCTTGATGTTCTTAACGAACAATTGATCAACAAAGGAGAAGAGCCAGTAGCATTTGACCACGATTGTCGTGAAGGAATTTGCGGAATGTGTTCATTATTCATCAACGGAGAAGCACACGGACCAGACAGAGGAGTTACTACTTGCCAATTGCACATGCGTATGTTTAAAGATGGTGATACGATTTTTATCGAACCATTTAGAGCAAAAGCTTTCCCGGTAATTAAAGATTTAGTTGTTGACAGAAGTTCTTTTGACAGAATTCAACATGCAGGAGGATTTATCTCGGTAAATACTTCAGGAAATACTATTGATGCAAATACAATTCCGATAAATAAACATGACGCAGATAAATCATTTGATGCTGCTGCTTGTATTGGTTGTGGAGCTTGTGTTGCAACTTGTAAAAACGGATCAGCAATGTTGTTCGTAGGAGCAAAAGTATCTCAATATGCATTATTGCCTCAAGGTAAAATCGAAGCAGTTGATCGTGTTTTAAACATGGTTCACCAAATGGATTTAGAAGGTTTTGGTAACTGTACCAACACTGGAGCTTGCGAAGTAGAATGCCCTAAAGGTATCTCTCTTGAAAATATTGCACGTATGAACCGTGAGTATTTATCAGCAAGTTTAAAAGGATAATTTAAACATACATTTAGTTTATATAAAAACGCATTCATTAAGTTGGATGCGTTTTTTTTTGTACTATTTTTACCGCACCTAAAAATAATATACACCAAAAACAAATCGTATTAAATGAAAAGAATTTTACTTATTGTAATGCTTGCCCTAAGCATTCAAAATTATGCTCAGGTAGCGGTAACTCCATCTGACCGTGGTTCAAATGATCCATTTGAAAAAGGAGAACTGGAAAAATTTAAAAGCACAACGACAGTTTTTGTTTTGCCTCAGTTGAATAAAAAAGAAGATTATGAAAAAATCCTGAAAGAAGTCTGGACAGTTACTCCATATAAAGTCGTTGAATATAAGGATTTTAATATAATGGATTATGTAGATGGTAAATATTCAATTGCAAAATTCATAGGAGATATAACTACAAGTTCAAAAGGTACCGTTTATATTCATACCAATTTTGCAATACGAATTTTAGATAAAGAGAAATTCGATAAAGGAGTTGCAAAACTGAAGTCAGATGACAAAAAATACGACAGGAAACTGAACGGGGTTTTAAATGAAAATTTGATTTATATAGCGAGAGCTCCTCTTTCTGCTAATAATAAATTTTTAAATGATGCAATGGGAACTGGTAAGGTAAAAAAGACATTGAGCGAATTGTATGAACAAATGTATACGGAACAAAGTTTTACCAATACCAATCTCGGAATGTTGAAGAATTACTTTCAACAGATTAATCAAATTATAAGTAAAGGAGAACATTGCGGACTTTATGATGATTTTGCAAAACCAGAAATCAAGAACTTAAAAGAAGCTACACTTTATATCCCGGAAGCTTATATGATGGAATATAGTCCATGGAAAGGAACTGAAAAACTTAGAGATGAAAAAGATCTTAAAAAACTCGTTGAAGATTATAAATACAAATATCAGTTTATTAAAGAGGAGGATCTGGAAAAGAAGATTTTAAATAATGAAGATATCTATTATTTAAGATATGTAAGTATGAATGGAAATAAATATTTGCAAGTGGTTAATGCTAAGACTGCTGATGCTCCCTATTATTTTTATGGTGCTGGTTTTGCATATAATTTAAAAGATGACGATTTTAAAAATATTAGTAAAGCAGCATCTAAATAGATTTCGATAATCTAAATTGATGTTTTAATAATAAAGACGCATTTGCCACAGCAAATGCGTCTTTTTATATTTTATTCGTAATACAATTGCGTAGCACTAATTTCTTGTTTTTCTCTTCCTTCCTGTTGAATGAAACATGTTAAAGTAGTTCCTCCAATCTGATCAAAATAGCCAATGTTTATTTTATGGAAACCTTTTTCGAGTTTTACAGCTCCATACGCTTCGTTGAGCCAATGAATTCCATCGTTATTTACAACTAATTCATTATCGATAAAAAGCTTCGATCCGTCATCTGAAAGCGTCGAAATTGTATAATTTGCCGTTTCCGGGATGTAGATGTATCCATCGAATTTTAAGCCGATATAACGCTCTGTTTTCGTTTTCCATTTTTCACTGCTTATGGCGCCTTCAAAAATGCCTGAATTAGCAGGTTTTGCTAAATCTAAATCCTGAACTTGCTGGAATAAGGTTCCCGTATAATAACCGAATTTTAAACCTTTCTTATTTGGTTTTACAGCTAAAGCCGATTTTAATTCCGGGTTTCTAACCAATATTTTACTGATAGAACTTCTTCTTCCGCTTGGAGTAATCTGAACGGTTTTAATGATTCTGAATTCTCCTTTTGGAATATTTATCGTTACAGGTTTTGTATAAAGTTCAGCTGTTTCATCAGGATTATATCCATCAATTGTGTAGAAGATTTGTCCGTTTTTGATTGTTGGTTTTAAATCCAAAACATATTTTGAAGCAATTAAAGCGGTTTCATTAGAACCAAAAGGACTCGGAATTTTATACAATCTTTTTTGAGCTTCCAGTTTTTCTAAATGATGCGGAATTTGATTTAAAATAAAATGATTGTAATTTTTATTTTGAGGTTGCGTCCATGCAATTTCGGCCAAAGCAAATACACGCGGATAAATCATGTAATTTAACTTTGCCGGACTTGTTAAATATTCTGACCAAAGATTAGATTGTACGCCTATAATATACTTTTGTTCCTCGACGGTTAAGCTATCAACAGGCGTTGGATTATAGTTGTACATTTTTTCAACTGTAGTTAATCTTCCAATCGTTAAAGGTTCTTGCGGAGAATATCCTTGGTTATAATCCAGATAAAGTACTTGTTCCGGATTCATGATTACATTATGTTTTTGTCTTGCAGCGCTAATTCCGCCGGCTTCGCCTCGCCATGACATTACAGCCGCATTTGGTGCCAATCCGCCTTCAAGCATTTCGTCCCAGCCTAAAATTTGTCGTCCGTTTGCGTTTAGGAATTTCTCGATTCGGGTTGTGAGATAACTTTGTAGTTCGTGTTCGTCTTTCAATCCTAAATCTTTGATTCTTTTTTGACAATTCGGACATTCTTTCCATTTTGTTTTTGGGCATTCGTCTCCACCAATATGAATGTATTTACTTGGGAATAAAGCCATCACTTCCGTCAAAACATCTTCTAAAAAAGTAAAAGTTTCTTCTTTTCCGGCGCAGAAAATATCATCAAAAACACCCCAATATTCTATAACCTTGTATTGACGATCGGGAAAACAAGATAAATTAGGATAAGCCGTAACTGCTGCAGTTGCATGACCGGGCATTTCGATTTCCGGAATAATATTCACATAATGGTCTTCGGCAAATTTTACTACATCTTTAATTTCTTCCTGCGTATAAAATCCTCCGTACGGATTTCCGTCAAAAAAATACGGGAATCTTTCGAATTTATTTCCCACTAAAGTCTGTGCTCTTTTTGAACCAACTTCAGTTAGTTTTGGATATTTTTTTATCTCAATTCTCCATCCTTGATCGTCTGTTAAGTGCCAATGAAAGTTGTTTAATTTATAACTGGACATTTGTGCAATAAAATCTTTTATGACATCAACAGAGAAAAAATGACGGCAAACGTCGAGGTGAAGCCCGCGGTAGCTGTATCTGGGTTCGTCTTCGATGGTAACGCAAGGTAATTTTACTTCCTGATTTTTCGGTTTGTTGGGTAAAAGCTGCAATAAACTCTGAACTGCATAAAATAATCCTTCTTCACTACCTGTAACCGTAATTTTTTTTGACGTAATATCGATTTTATACGCTTCTTTTTTTGAAGAGAAAGATGGATTTTTAGCAATGAACAAAACTTCAATATTGCTCTTTTTATTTGTTGTATTCGTGTTTATAGCTGACTCGAAAATTTGTGCTGTTTTAAATTCTCTGGAACTGAATTTATTATTTTCAAAAGAAATTTTTAGTCGCCCGTTTATACGAATACTATCTCCGGTTGCTTTGTATGAATTTGGTGCAGGAATGATCGAGCTGTTTTCAGAACCAGTCTGGGCTGTTATGCCGGAACAACAAAATATCAAGAAGAGAAAGAATATTTTTTTCATGGTTAACAAATTTATGATTTGTAAATGTTGGTTTGCAAAAAAAATGCAATGGGTATTTGTGTTTAAACCTCTTTAAAATAGACAAATTAACTTTTTTATTACATTGTGTTATAATTTGTTTCGCAATATTATTGCATTTATTGATTACATTTGCCATAACAAAAACAAATTTGCATGAGTAATGATAATGAAGTGGTTAATTACACTAAGGAAGAACGTAAAAATCTTATCTTAAAAGAGATTAATTTGCATACTCGTGTAAGTTTTGAAACACTTTCTGCCAAATTATTTGTTTCAGAAGATACGGTGAGACGTGATATTAACGAACTTGAATCAGAATCTTTATTGATTAAGGTAAAAGGTGGTGCGATGACAAAAGCCTATCACCATTCTTCAACCAATAATCAAACTTATGCAGGCGAGTCAAAACAAATCATTGCGCAAAAAACTTTAGGTTTACTTCATGATGGAATGGTTTTGTTAATTGGCGGAGGAACTACAATTCGTGAATTCATCCGTTTAATTCCTGATGATCTAAATCTGACTATTTTTACCGTTACTGTTTTATCTGCGGTTGAACTTCTGGATAAACCCAATGTTAAAATTATCATGATTGGCGGAAGCATTTCTTCGTACAGCCAAATGTGTGTGAGCGGCGATGTCTACAATCAATTGGCGAATATTAAAGTCGATTTGTTAATATTAGGAACCAATGCCTTAGATATCGAAGGTGGTTTCTCAGATTCTGATTGGGAAACTGTTCAGGTAAAAAAAGCTATGATTCAGGCTTCTGAAAAAACAGCGATTCTGACTATTTCTGAAAAACTCGACACGGTTCTAAAAATGAAAATTGCCAACTTATCCGAGGTTGATTATGTGGTTACAGAAGTTGATCCAACCGACGAAAAATTACAGTCGTATAAGAAGGCAGTTCCAAGTTTAGTTTTTCTTTGAAAAGTTTGCCGCGAATTTCTCGAATTATCCCGAATTGTTTTGATTGTACGGATCAAAAAAAAACTGTATAAGTCAATTTGTGGCTAGTTTTTAAACAGTTTCAAAATAAAAATTCGAGTAAATTCGAGAAATTCGTGGCAAAAAGCAAGTTTGTATTCTGTGCCGACTTTCATATTATTTAATCCCAATTTTTCATTAAGAAATTGATCCAGTTTTGGTGAAAGATTTTATTTAAATCTTCATCAGAATAACCGTTATTTTTAAAAATCAGAACCAATTTTTGTAAATCGGCAATCGTATCTAAATCATACGGACCTTGTTCTGTACCAAAAGCGCCATCCAAATCTGAACCTATACCAATATGATTGGCATTTCCGACCAATTGACAAATGTGATCCATGTGTTTGAAAACCGTTTCGAGATTGCAATTGGTACCTTTTGGTGTTGAAACGCCTCTTTCCCAATCCGGAACCAACATCCAGGCATCTAAAGCGCCGCCAATTACGGCTCCACGAGAAATTAAAGCTTGAATCATTTCATCGCTATATTGACGATTGTGATCAACCAGACTTCTGCAATTGTTATGACTTGCCCAAACTGGTCCGTGATAATGATCTAAAGCTTGCCAAAAAGCATCATCGCATAAATGTGTTGCATCGAGAATGATATTCAAACGCTCCATTTCTTTCAATAAATCAAGACCATTTTGGTTCATTTTTCCGGTTGCGTCCGTTCCGTTTGCGTAACGTCCGGGTCCATAATGTGCAGGACCAATAGCGCGCAATCCATAATTGTATGCTTTTTCTAAATACGAAATATCAATAATAGAATCAGCGCCTTCTAAACTCAAAATATAACCAATAGGTTTTTTATCGTTTGGCGTTCCGTCATTCCATAAATCAATTTGTTTTAGTAATGATTTTTTATCCGTAATTGCTGTGATTTCTCCGGCTTCTTCCATGGCTTTGTACCACGCAAGCTGTCCCTGAGTTTGTGCCCAGGCTTGTTCAGGAGAATTCCAACCCGGAATAATACTGTCGGGTTTTACAAATCGTGCAATTTGAGTGGCGACAACAATACCAATATTGCCGCGTCGTAAATCAGGGAACGAAACCGTTGCGCGTTCGCGATCTGGTTTGTCCGTCATTCCTTTTTCGAGATGGCGCAAAGTTGGTACGTCATTTCTTAAATCTCGATTCCACTCCATCGCATTCATGCTCAGGTCTAAATGGGCGTCTATTATAAACATATTATTTTTTTTAAGGCACAAAGGTTCAAAGGTTTAGAGGTTCTCTAGACAAGTGTTATTATGAGGTCTATTCTCTTTCTTCTTCGCTCTATTTTCTATTCTTTTTTCTTTATTCTACTTTTTCTGCTGCTAGATATTAATTTTTCTGCTGCGGGCAACCACTTGCCATTGATCACAAATTTCATGTTCTGAATTCACAACCTGAACCGAATCGTAAAGTGCGCAAGTTGGGCAAACATGATACGGCTGGGCATAAATGGTATCGCCAATTGCATATTCGTTTTTTCCTCTGTTTTCTATAATTAAATGTTCTTCTGAATGTGCCGTTGGGATTAGGTTTTCATCATTTAAAATCACTAATCTTTTATCAATTGGGTTTTCAGAAGCTACGGCTTTGTATCCTATGTCAATACAAAAAGTAGAACTTGTTGGTTTTGAAATAATGGTTCCAACGATTACC
Organism: Flavobacterium sp. Leaf82; assembly: GCF_001422725.1. Lineage (GTDB taxonomy): Bacteria > Bacteroidota > Bacteroidia > Flavobacteriales > Flavobacteriaceae > Flavobacterium. The sequence goes on from NZ_LMMA01000012.1 coordinate 415,559, forward strand.
AAAGCCGGTTCAAAATGTTGTTCCGGTAAATGAATCTGGTAATTAGAATCCCAAAAAACAAAAGTTCCGGGACTGCATTCTACGTTTTTTTGAGTGGCATAAAATGGAAATGTATTCGATCCGCCCGCGACAATTTTTAATTCGTAACCCAGTTTTTTATTAATCGCCTGAATTTCTTCGTTTATACTAAAAAATAAATTGGAAGCGGTATCAAATCGATGTTCTAAATCTCCTTTTAAATGACCGTCGTAAATGTGAATTCCTGCAAAATGAATGTTTTTCAATAGAACAATTTCATCAATTAAAGCTTTCCAGTTTTTAGAAACCGAAATTCCTGTTCTGTTCATTCCGGTATTTAAATCCAGATAGACGGTAAGTTTTAGATTGTTTTTTTCTGCGCTTGCATTTAAGGCTTTCGCCGAATCTAAATTGTCAACAATAGTCGAAAAAGTAGCATTTGGATATTTTTGAATCAATGAAATCCATCTGTCTTTTTTAGCGCCAACAGGTTGGTAGGCGAGAAGTACATCTTGAATTTCATGTATCGCGGCTAATTCAGCTTCGGCAATTGTGGCGCATTTTATTTTATTGATATTGTAGGTTTTAAACAAATCCAGGATTTCACCTATTTTATGCGTCTTGATGTGTGGTCTTAATTTTTGAGTTTCGCCATTTACTGCTTCAATCAAGCGCTCAATATTTGCCTGAATACGATCTTCGTAAACAGCCAAAAATGGCGTATCAATGCGGAGTTCGGAATTAATTTTCCACCAATTGTTTTGCATAACTTTAGTTTCTGGTTTTTTCTACAACTTCAATTAAATTTTGAAATGCCTTTAAAGATTGCTCATAATTTAAGTTCAAAAGCATTTCTTTCGAAAATAAATTAGAACCAATTCCTACGCAAACCACTCCGGATTTGAACCATGATTTTAAATTGCTTTCTTCGAGCGTTACGCCTCCGGTTGGCATTATTTTTAAATTTGGGAACGGTGCTCTAATGGCTTTTACATATCCCGGACCTCCAATTTTATCGGCTGGAAAAAGTTTTACAATCTCGGCTCCTAATTTATTTGCCTGAAGTATTTCGTTTAATGTCGCAGCTCCGGGAATCCAATAAATATTATTTTTGAAACAATAATTTCCAATTTCCAGATCTGTATGCGGGCAAACAATGCAATCTGCTCCAAGAAGATGAAAAGTTTCGGCATCATCTACGCTTAAAATAGATCCAACGGCGATTTTTACATCTAAATTATTTGCTTTTTTAAAGGCTATCATTTGACTAAAAACTTCTTTAGCATCATCTGCACGAGCAGCAAACTCGATAATTTTAATGCCAGCATCAGCCGCTGATTGCAATACTATTTGGGCTGTTTCAATGTTGATTTGGGTTACTAACGGAAGTACACCTTGCGTTTTTAATATGCTGTACATTTTCTTATTTTATCTATTAATTCTATTACTTGAGCCATTTTTAATGAAATGACTTATTTCGTTTTCATTTGTGATGGCAAAATCTCCGTGAATGCTTTGTTTGATTACGCCACAAGCTGTTGCCCATTCGATTGATTCTTGTCCTGAAAATTTATTCGATAATCCGTATAATAATCCAGCGTTGAAAGCGTCTCCGGAACCAATTTGATCTGTGACAACGTGTATTTTGTGTTCTTCGGTTTGATAAAAATTACCTTCGTGAATCAGTAAACCTTTGTATAAATGTGCCGGTCCATCAGATTTTCTAAAACTCATCGCTAATGTTTTTAGAAAAGGCATTTTTACTTTTAATAATTCGAATGTTTTCTGAAAGCGGTTTTCATCCGATTCATTTTTATCGGTTTTGATTCCGAAATAAATTTCAATTGCGTCTAAATCTGCAACAGTAATTGTGCTGTATTGAAGCAAATCAGGCATAATTTCAGACGGATGTTTCCCGTATTGCCATAATTTGGATCTATAATTAAAGTCAGACGAAATAGGTAAACCTTTTTTATGTGCTGTCAAAATCGCTTCTTTACAAACCAAACCTGCTTCATGAGAAACTCCCGGACTTATTCCTGACCAGTGAAAGTGCGTAACATCGGCGAAAGCCAAATCCCAATTGATCTGATCTTTTCCGATAGTTGCAAAAGACGAATTGCTTCGGTCATAAATAACTTGTGATTGCCTGATTTGATTTCCGGCTTCAACAAAATACAATCCCAAACGTTCTCCGCCATAAACACATTTTGAAGTATTTACTTTGTATTTCTGAAGTTCATTTAAGGCGAGTTGTGCCAAATCATTTTCGGGTAATCGGGTAATATAATCGGTTTGAATCCCGAGTTGAGAAAGTAAAACACAAACATTTGCTTCGGCACCGCCAATATGAATTTTTATTTCATTTGCTTGCGTAAATCGGTTTCCATCTGCAACGCTCATTCGAAGTAATAATTCTCCAAAAGTTGCAATTCTAGTTTGTGGTGTTGTATTCATATTTTTTGTTTTTTTGCCACGGATTATTATGATTAAAAAGATTTTTTCTCGCCACGAATTTCACGAATTTTCACTAATTCGCTGCGTAAAAATAATTCGTGCTGATTCGTGAAATTCGTGGCAAAAAATAAAATAAATCTGTGCGAATCTGTTTAATCCGTAAAATCCGTGGGCTAAATTCTTTAATCTAAAATAATTCGAAAACGGCTTCAACTTCAACAGGAATATTGTCCGGTAAAGAACCCATTCCTACGGCGCTTCTTACTCCAATTCCGTTTTCTTGTCCCCAAACTTCAGCAAATAGTTCGCTACAACCGTTTATTACGTAAGGATGTCTCAAGAATTCGCCATTACAATTGACCATTCCTAAAACTTTTATAACACGTTTTACTTTATTAAGGCTTCCAAAATTGGTTACAATTGTAGATAGCATGGTTAATCCGACTTGTCTTGCTGCTAACTTTCCTTCTTCGATATCCATGTCATCGCCAATTCGGCCAATGATTAAGGATTTGTCGTCGTTAACAGGCCCGTGACCTGAAAGGTATAAATATTTACCATCAACTAAATAGGGTTTATATATTCCTAATGGCTGAGGCGCCGGCGGAAGTGACAAACCAAGAGTTTCAAATTTTTCTTGTGGTAATAAATTCATGATATTAATGTATTATAGAGTTTAAAATAAAAACGAAAATGATTCCTAAAACAGATACTAGAGATTCCATGACGGTCCATGATTTGAATGTATCTTTCAGGCTGATATTAAAATATTCTTTGAACATCCAAAAACTTGGATCGTTTACGTGTGAGCACATTAAGCTTCCGGCTCCAACAGATAGAACTAACAAGTTGGGATCTAGACCGGTGGTTTGTAATAAAGGTAATAAAACGCTGGCAGTCATTAATCCGGCTGCTGTAGCAGAACCTACACAAACGCGTATGATTGCCGCCATCATCCAGGCCAATAAATATGGATGAATATTTGTTTGTGTTAATGATGCGACAATGGTTTCGTTTACGCCGCTTACGATCATTACTTCTTTTAAACCTCCGGCTCCACCAACAATTAAGACTATCAAAGCAACATCTTTTATAGCAACGGCATAATCATCCATTACTGATGTGATGCTTCTGTTCATTCTGATTCCTAAAGTATACGTACAGATTAATAGAGAAATCAGCATAATCATACTTGGTTCCCCAACCGTTTTGCAGATATTAACCAGAGTTTCATTTTTTGAAATCATTGGTAATATCGAAGTAATTGTTAAACCGAAAACTGGAAATAAGGCAGAGAATAAACTAAGAGAAAAGCTAGGTTGTTTCCCTTCATTAACTATTTCTTCGACGTTTAGAATTTCATGATCCGATTCGGTTTTGATGTTTTTTAATAAATTCGAAAACAATAAACCTGCAATAAAAATTGTTGGAATCGCAATTATGATTCCGTAGACTAAAACGAGTCCGATATCAGCATTTAAAATACTGCTTAAAGCCATAGGAGACGGATGTGGAGGCAAGAAACCATGTGCTACTGAAAGCGACGCCAGCATCGGGATTCCCAGATATACTTTTGAAAGTTTAAATTGATGGGCTACTGAGAAGATTAATGGAACTAACAAAACAAATCCAACACTATAAAAAAGTGGTATCCCAACAATAAATCCGGTCATCATTAAGCCAAGACGAACATATTTTTTGCCCGTCCATCCCATAACTGTTTTGGCAATGACATTGGCGGCGCCTGATGAAACGGTGAGTTTACCAATACAGGTTCCGAAAACAATAATCAAAGTGATAGATCCTAACATTTCGCCCAAACCTTTTTGAACCGTTTGAGACAAAGTTTCTATTGGCAAGCCTAAAAATAAACCCGCTAATAGAGCTGTTATGATAAAGGCAATAAACGGATTGATTTTAAACCAAGCTATCTGAATGATTAAAAACGCAATGCATGCCGTAAGAATTAAAATGCTCATTTATCTTTTGTATTAAGAGTTTCAATTTGTGTCGGTAGACACTTAATATTTGTAAAAACATAAGTCACAATTCTGGCGTGCCGTAGGTACGCAATAGTTATCGTTTTTGTTGCGTGCCTACGGTACGCAAACGAATTTGAAACTTTATAACTACCAATATTAAGTGCCTAGAGGCACATTTTTAACTCTTGATTCGTATTATTTATCCCACCACATTCTGGTTGTAAAACCATCTTCTCCCTGACGTTTAACCGCTTCTGCTAAGTTAGCTGAATTCACTGAATATTCGCTGGTTGAGTATTTCAAACGTCTTGGAATTGTGCCGTTTGTAACGTTTCCTGGAAAATTTACAGGAACTAAAACCGGATAACCCGTTCTTCTCCAGTTGGCATAAACTTCTTGTTCGTCTACAAATAGGGCAACATATAACTGCGTATGAATTTGGTTCATTTTTGCATCAAATGATGCTGCTGCATTGTACGGATTAAGTGTTAAATAAGCAGTTGCATCTGTAATGGCATACGCTGCTCCGTAGATTCCCATATTTAAAAAAGAAGCTTTAACGGCTTTTTCGTATAAATCTTTATCGGTTTCATTAGTGTACCAACCTCTTGCGGCGGCTTCGGCTAAATATAAATTCGTTTCGGCATTGCTTAAAAGCACAAGTGGAGCATCAAATTTAAAAACGGTGCTTTGGTTTGGCTCAGAATATGTACCTTGTTCTACTGCTGTTGGGGCTATTTTTGTTCCGTTAGGAAAACCTTTTTGTATCGCAAGAGTCGTATTTTGGGATGATCCTTGCCAAACACCTGAGTAAATACTAATTCTTGGATCGGCAGTAGATTTTAATAAATCAATAAATGTTTTGGCTAATTTTCCGCCTTCTACATTTTTCTGACCATTTGATCCCGCTGTAAAATCTTGTCTTCTGGCATCAAAACCAACTGGGTTTTTGTTGAAATCATTTGGCCCGTCTGTATATTTCATGATCGCGTTATCTGTTCCGTTAAGGATTACTCCGCCTGCAATTGCTTTGGTTACCCATGTTTTTGATAAAGCAGGATCAACTTTGCTTAATCTTAATCCTAAACGAAGCATTAAAGAGTAAGAGAATTTTTTCCATTTGGCAACATCTCCATCATAAATAAAATCGGCTTTGCCAAAACTTGGTTTCGCAGGATCTAATGCTGTTGCAGCTTCATCTAATTCTTTTAATAAATCTTTATAGATGAATTCCTGAGTATCATATTTTGGAAGAAAAACTTGTGTCGTAATTGCTTTTGCGGCATCAGAATATGGAATGTCTCCGTATAAATCTGTAGCTCTGTGATACAAATAAGCTTTCCAGATTCTGGCAATACTCAGTTTGTTGCTGTCATTAGGGTTTGCTTTCAAGGCATTAATTACAATTTCAGTTTCGTTTACAGCGGTTGGATATAGCTGATTAAAGTACGCCGAAAAGTAAACTTCGTTGCTTAAATATTTATCTCCCACACCAGAAGCTTCTTTATATGTCGCATAATGCTGAATCATTCCGCCACATTCAAGAATGTTCGTAAAAAAGTAATTATTATTTAAACCATCAAGTTGCGCTTTACTAAAAATAAAATTCGGATTTGGTGTATCAACTACATTTGGGTTGGTATTGATTTCTTCAAAATCCTTTGTACAGGCTGTCATACTTCCTAAAAGTATACCTGCGATATATAATATGGTTCTCTTTTTCATGTCTTTTAATTTAAAAATTAGCAATTAAGTGAGTTTAAAATTTGACATTTAAACTTAAACCGAAACTTCTGGTTTTTGGCACTCCAAATTGTTCTACACCCTGAGCATTTCCTGCACTAAATACAGATTCCGGATCTACGTTTGGTGTTTTCTTGTAAAGAATGAATAAGTTTCTTGCTACAAATGAAACCGAAGCTCCCTGAAGTTTTGATAATCCTTTTATTTTTTGAATTGGTAAATCATAACCCAGAATTACTTGTCTTAGTTTTATAAAACTTGCATCGTAAACAAATGTTGATGAAATGTTTCTTAAACCATCATAATAAGTTCTTAGGTTTTCAGGAGCAATAACCATGTCAACAGGATTTCCGTTTGTATCAACACCCTTTATTGGCAAACCGTTTTCACGACCTTCAAGCGTTAATTTTGTTAATCCCATACGAGTTCCGTATAAATCAGTTCCGGAATATAAACTTCCGCCAAATTTACCATCGATCAAAAAGCTGAAAGAGATGTTTTTGTATTTGAATTCGTTGCTAATTCCGGCTGCCCAAGGGTGAACTCCCTGACCTAATTCTTCAAGAGGACCTTGTGCGATAGTAGCAGATCCGCCGCTTACATTATACACCGTATTTCCGTTTGCATCTACGCGAGGTTTGTATCCTTTTATAATACTGTACGGGCGACCAACATCACTTGTTATCGTTACATATCCGTTTACAGAAGTTGCCATTGTGATGGAGTTTAACTGATCTGTAAGAGCTTCAACTGTGTTTTGGTTATACGATCCGTTGAAACTTGCATCCCAGGAGAAATTTTCTGAATTAATGATTTTTCCACTCAATAAAACTTCAACTCCTTTGTTTCTCATTTTTCCAAGATTTAATAAAGCCGTGCTAGATCCGGAAGCGTTAGAAATTGTAGTTTCGACAATATCATTTGTTGTCGCACGGTTATAAAATGCTAAATCAAGATTAAGGCGATTGCGGAAAAATCCTAAATCAGTTCCAATTTCAAATGTTGTCGAAGTCAACGGACTTAAATTTGGGTTTGGAACTCTTGTACTTGTTGGTCCTTGTAATTGCTGACCATTGTGTCCGCCCTGAATCATAGAATACGATTGGTTCAATGCATAAGGATCTGGCGTTGCGCCACCAACTTGTGCCCATGAACTTCTTAGTTTTGCAAACGAAATAAATTCTGGCATTGTAATAATATCAGAAACGATAATACTTGTTCCTACCGAAGGATAAAAGATGGTATTGTTTTCTTTTGATAGTGTAGAAAACCAATCCTGACGACCTGTTACGTTCAGGAACACGATGTTTTTATAGTCGAAATCTGCAGCTCCGTAAACCGAATTTGTTTTTGTTTTTCCGTAAGGATAACTGTAAGCAAGAGTTGATAAATTGCTTAAAGCATAAAAATTGTCCAAAACAAAGTTCGAACCTTCAACTCTGGTTTCGTCTCTTAAATTAGTTCTGGAGTTCACTCCAATTAAAGCATTTAGAGAGAAATTATCAATGATGTTTTTCTTGTTGTAATTAAGAATTGCTTCAGAATTCAGGTTCGATATTTTAACTCTTGAACCTTGTGCATAACCTACAGGATTGTTTAAAGTTGTTTTTGGGATGTATCCAAAGAATTCATAATCAGTAAAATCCTGACCAATTCGACCCTGAAGGAATAATTCCGGAGTAAAGTTTAACTTCACATTCAACATTCCGATAAAACGATTTTTAGTATCGTTGTTTTTAATTTTGTTCACAACAAAATACGGGTTTGTAGCCACCGCAACAGGATTCCATGCTTCTTCTACGCCATTTTCATCATATCCCGGAGCAAGATTTCTAATGTCAACGGTATTGGCAATCATATACGTTCCCCAGTTAGGGTTTGCTTCAGCATCTGAAACCGTAACTCTGTTATTTGATTTTTCTAAATTGTATTGTGCTACAACATCAAATTTTAACCAGTTTGTTACGTTCACATTACTCGCAATGTTAATGCTCTTTCGATTAAAATCAGAATTGGGTACAACACCTTTATTTTCCATGTTCGAAAACGAAAGACGTCCCGTAGCTTTTTCACTTCCTCCTGATAAGGCCAATGAGTTGATGAAAGTTGTTCCCGTATTATAAAAGTTTTTGATGTTATTTTTTTGCGCAACATAAGGTCTCGCAACTCCATCAAACTGTACAACATCGGTCCCGTCAATTTTTGCTCCCCAAGACCAGCGTCCGTCAGCAATTGCTTCAGCCTGGTTTGTTGGTTTTTTTCCGTTTGCTCCTGAACCGTATTCATACTGCCAGTCTGGTGTGATTGACGGTGTTTCAAATGTAAACGAAGTATTATAATCAACTCCAATCCCTTTTTGTACCGCACCTCTTTTGGTCTGAATCAAAATAACACCGTTTGCAGCATTTGCACCGTATAATGCAGCTGCCGTTCCGCCTTTTAAAACCGTTATTGTCTTAATATCATCAGCATTGATAACAGATGTTCCGTCACCTCGATCGACATTTATTCTGGTAGATCCCGGACCGTTGCCAATTCCCGGTAAATTAAGTTGCGTATTATCAATTGGCAAATCGTTGACCACATACATCGGTTGGTTATTTCCGTTTAGCGATCCGTTACCTCTTATAACAACTCTGCTCGACCCGTTTGGTCCGGTTGCAGTGCTGCTTACATTTACACCGGCAATTTTACCTACTAATGCATTAGCGATATTGGTTTCTTTCGCTTTTGTAAATTCAGTTCCTTTTAGTTCCGTAACGGCATAAGCAACAGATTTGCTGCTTTTTTTAACTCCTAATGCGGTTACTAAAACCTGATCTAAAACATTTTCTGCTGGTTTTAAGCTTATTGTTAAGTCTTGCGTATTGTCTAATTTAAATTCTAAAGTTCCATAACCCATGTAACTTATGATGATGTGAGTTTCATTCTCCGGAACATTTAGTTTGAATTTTCCGGTCTCATCAGTTATGGTAGCTATTTTGTTATTGCCTTTTGCATAAACAGTTGCTCCTGCAATTGGCATTCCGTCATCCTGACCAATTACCTGGCCTGAAATTTCTGTCTGACTGCTTTTTTGTTCAAAAAGATGCTTTTTTATTGCAGCCTCTTTTGCATTTGCTGAGAAAATCATTCCCCCAATAAATACTAATGAAATTAGTTTTCTTTTCATAATTCTGTGGTTTTCATGTTTTTTTGGTTTTTGTTGGCGATCAAATATATATAAATATTTTTCACGTTTGCATATTTTTTGCATAAAATGCATATTTTTTGCAATATTTTTTATTGAAGCATTTTTAATTTCCAAAAGATCTAAGGTTTTGTGAGGTGTCTTGAGAAAATTTTGCAAATACTGTTTTTTCTGCAGCAATTAATTTTAATCTTAAAATTCGTATTTTTGAGCTATGAAAATTGCACTTATACAATCAGATCTTTATTGGGAGAATGCTTCCAAAAACAGAAAAAGCTTTGAATCGAAAATAAATCACATCGATTCTGAGGTTGATTTAGTGGTTCTTCCTGAAATGTTTTCGACAGGATTTACCATGAATGCTGAGCAAGTTGCTGAAACTATGCAGGGTGAAACCGTGCTGTGGTTACAAACTTTGGCAAAACAAAAAAACTTCGCCATTACGGGAAGTTTGATTATTGTCGAGAATAATAAGTATTATAACAGAATGTTGTTTGTTTTTCCGTCAGGAGAAATTCAGTATTATAACAAGCGTCACTTATTTACGCTTGCCGGAGAAGATAAGTTCTATACAAACGGAAATGAAAAAGTAATTGTAGAATATCTGGACTGGAAGATTTGTTTGCAAGTTTGCTATGACTTAAGATTTCCGGTTTTTGCCAGAAATGTCGAAAATTATGACTTGCTTTTATATGTTGCCAATTGGCCAAAAGTACGCACCAATGCCTGGGATGCTCTGCTAAAAGCAAGAGCAATCGAGAATTTAAGTTATGTTGTTGGTGTAAATCGGGTAGGACTCGATGCAAACAATTACGAACACATTGGACATTCGCAAGTAATTGATTTTCTTGGGAATTTTATTTTGGAACCTCAGGAAACCGAAGCTGTTTTTGTAGTCGAACTAGATAAAAATACGATGCTCGAAACCCGAAAAAAACTCGATTTCCTAAGTGATAAAGATGTTTTCGAAATTAAAATCTAAAACGCTTTTCTCTTCTTTGTATCTTCTTTTTGCTTTTTATCCAATAGTTTTTTCTCGACTTCAGGATTAAAAGGTACACTTAAATCTATGGACTGCTCTACATCCCAATTCGTTCGCACATCTACGTCTCCCTGAAAGTAAAAAACTTCTTCAGAATATGTTTTATTTAAGAAATTTCCGGAATCATATATCTTGTTTTTATTATCATCATAAATAACCCGAACTGTAAAAATTTCAGGCACAAGTAAATTGAATTCAAGTTTTGTCTTGCCTTCAGAATAGTCTGTAGCATATACAATGTCTCCTTTTTTATTGGTGATTTCGACTATTATAGGAAAACGTTTTACATTTTGTAAATTCAATATCAGATTTCCGTAATCAGAATATTCTTTTGTGGTTAACTTATAAACAAGTGTATCGTTTGCTTTTTCAAAGAAATCAGTCAAAGCGCCCGGGAAAAAAGTAAAGTTGTACTTCTGTTCCGGTTCTTTTTTGAAATCTACATACAGTTTTTGTTCAAATTCATTGTATTCTGTAGTAAAATCTACAGCGACAGAATCTTTATTAACCAGCTTGATTTTTGTTTTATCAAATTTAACGAGCGGAGTTGCAGATTCTAATGTAAATCTTTCCCTGAAATTTAAAGCTCCGCTTTGAGCGGCCGTTATATTCAGCGTATCTTTCTTTTGATCTTTTACTTTAAATGTAAATTTTTTGTCATAATTATCTCTGCTGACTTCAATAGATAAGGAATCTGCTTTTATTGGTTTGTACCAAACTTGCAGCGAATCTTTTTTAGGAAAAGCAGTTACAACCGTTTCCAGAACTTCATTGTTGTGTTTAAGAACAATTTTAGGTTTCGAGGTTTTAAAATTCTGTTTCCCTTCATAAGGAAGAAATAGTCTGTTTCCGGATGCCTGAATTGGTTTGAATGCTTTTAGCGGAAGTGTTTCTTTAAATAATTCTAATTCGAATACAGTATCATTTGGTACCGTGATATAATGTTTAAGAAAACCAATTTTATCATCTTTTGGATTATATCTGTTGTTGTTTCCTTTGTCTTTTAGCGCCACTAATAAATATTTTCCGGCTTTTAAATTTTCTAATTTAAAAGTTCTCAAACTGTCCAGCGTATTGGTAATATATCTTGGGCTTTGTTTGTAAATTACAGAATCCTTAAAAGTATCATTTACTTCATAAAGCATTACAGATACAAAATTGTCAACATTTTTTTCATAAGCATCTTTAATTTGCCCGCTAATAGAAAGCGAGTCGATATAAGATCCTGTCGAGAAAATATATTTGAACTGATTGATCGCATTTCCTTCATTATTATCTGCGATGCTTTGCCCAAAGTTAAAGCTGTAAGTTGTATTAGGCTGCAAAGTATCTTTTATTTTTATAGTGATAACTTTGCTTGCATTTGTAGGCAGAATCAGCGGCTCATGTTTCATAGGAGGCGAAATAATAAGCTGCTTGTTTAAGTTTTTAAGCTTAACATATTCATCAAATCCCAGAATGATTTCGTTTCCTTCAAAATTAGTACTGAAGTTTTTAGGTGAACTATATTTTAAAACCGGAGCAAGAGTATCTTTTAATCCGCCGGTAATACTGCCTCGTTTGGCACAGCTTAACATTAAAAATACCAGTAAAAAAGAAATATATCTGAAGTTGTTTTTCAACATAACAATTTTGAATTTGATTGCACAAAATAACGATTATATTTGCTTTAATTGAAATTTTTTATCCATTTATTAGGATTTATAGCTTTTGTTTGCTCGCTATTTTTTTGAATTTGAAATCATCTGCAGGATATAATTTCTTACTTTTGATTTCAAATATAATTTTTCCCCGTTTTGATAAGAAGATTTTTAGTTGGTTTACTGATTTTTTTACTGATTTCCTGTGGTAAAAACGAAAAGCCAATTGTCGCTTTTTATTATTGGAAAACCATCTTTAAACTATCCCCAACAGAAAAGGAAGTATTGCTGGATAATGAAGTCAGCAAACTTTATATCAGATATTTTGATATAGGTTTACAGCCTCAAACCAAAGAACCAATCCCAATAAGTCCTGTTCGTTTTCAGGAAAATGTAAATGCTTTTACCATTGTTCCTGTAGTTTTTATTCAAAACAAAGTCATGTTACAGCCCAATCTTGATATTGATGATCTGGCTCAAAAAACAGTTCGTTTAGTTCAGGAAATCAATGCTGCTAATAAAATCAATTGTCAGAAAATTCAAATCGATTGTGACTGGTCCTTAAAAAGCAAAGACAATTACCTTAAATTTATAGAACGGTTTAAAAAGCTTTCTCATAAAAAACTGTCGGCTACAATTCGATTGCATCAGGTAAAATATTTTAAGAAGACGAAAATACCAAATGTAGATTCCGGAGTTTTGATGTATTATAATATGGGTACAATTGCGCCGGATTCCCTTAATTCTATTTACAGCAAAAAAATCGCTGAAAGATATCTGGAAGGTTTAAAAAAATACCCGCTGCATCTTGATTTTGCATTGCCAGTATATTCCTGGGCGGTTCATATCAGGGATCAAAAAGTGATAGGTTTGCGCTCAAAACTAAATGTGGGCGAATTAAAAAAAGATGCGAATTTTGAGAAAATTGGCACTGTTTTTTTTAAGGTAAAACAATCTAATTACAAGAACGGAGTTTTTTATGAAGAAAATGACTTGCTGAAAATAGAGTCAATTTCTGCTGCTGATTTAAAAGAAATGGCAAATGATTTGCAGGATAATTTAGCCAATAACCCAAAAGAAATTATATTTTACGATTTAGACGAATTCAATATTAAAAACTATGAAAAGAATATTTTTAAACAAGTTATTTCTTGTTTCTAGTGCTGTTTTACTTTTTGCTTATGGTGTAATTTACGCTTGTGGAGGAGGAGACGACTGGGATTTTTTTGGTTATAATTCTAATTTCACACCCGAAACATTTACGGATAAATCATATTCGCCGCTTTTTTTATCAGGTGGTATTTTTTACGGAATTGGTTTTGATACCCAACACAATTCCAGATTTAATGATGACATAAAATCAGATTGGGCAAATTACCTAAAAGGGAAAGTTGATGCTGCAACAGTTTCTTATTTTTTAATTGGGGAAGAAACGCCAATGTATTCTTCTGAGAAAAAAACGGCTCAAAACAAAACCGACATTACTCAGCTTCATGTATTCTTTAAAAATAAAAAAGAGAATCAGACTTCTTTAAAATGGGGTAAAAAGATTAATCTGAAAGATGCCAAAGTAAAAAGCTTTATTGAGTTTTTATATTTGGCACAAAAAATAGAAACGGTATCTACTAATACTGATTATTGGAGTTATGATCCTGTTGTGGCCAAAACTTTTAATGATCTAAAAATGATTCAGTCCATAGAGAATGTCTACAATACAACTTCAGATTCGTTCCTGAAAAACAGATATTGGTTTCTTACCGCAAAAGCTTATTTCTATAGTAATAACAAGAAAAAAACAATTGAATTTTTTAATAAAACAGAATCTTCTGTGGCGAAAAATACCTTGTATTATCGCGCACTTTCTTATGTAGCGGGAATCAATTACCAACAGAAAAAATATTCGACTTCAAATTATTTATACGCTCAGGTATTCGATAAATGTCCTGAACTAAGAATTGTAACGGCTTATAGTTTTCATCCGCAAAATGAATCCGATTGGAATAAGTCTTTGGCAATGGCCAAAAACAACAAAGAAAAAGCGGCACTTTGGGCAGTTCACGGTTATTATAAAGATGAAACCCAGGCAATAGGTAAAATTTATGAATTAGATCCTAAAAGCGAACACCTCAATTATTTATTGACCAGATTGGTGAATAATCAGGAGCAGAGTATAAATAATTCATTTGAGGTAAAAACAAATACAGATGATTATAGTTCGCCGTCTGTTAAGCAGACTATTGTTGAAAACAGAGAAGCAAACAAGATCAAAATGAATGCGAAAGCATTTGATTTAGTCGCTAAAATTGCTGCTTCAGGAAACACAGAGAAACCTTATTTATGGGATATTTCATTGGGATATTTGCAAACTCTAAAAGGAGATTATGCTGCTGCAGATACTAATTTGAATAAAGCAGAAAAAACAATGCCTAAAACCGAATTGGCAAATTACCAATTGCGATTGCTGCGTTTTATAAATAATATGAGTAAAATTGATAAGCTTACAGATAAAAACGAAAAAACAATCCTGGCAGATTTGAATTGGTTGTATAACGAACTTCCCAAAACATATAAAGGGGAGGAATTCCGTTATCAAAATGCGGCGCAATGGAGCAAGAATTATTTGGCTACCTTATATAGAGCAAAGCAAAATCCGGTAATGGTAGAATTATTTGGCGGAGACTCTCATTCTAATTTGTATTATTGGGGTGGAGGAAATGCTTTTTATGATAACGAAAAGAATTTGTTAGACATGAAATCATTTTTGGCTAAGCCAAATAAAACCGAAATTGAGAAAATTGGAGTTGGAATTTATTACCTGAAATTAAAGGATATAAATAGTTTCCAGGCGGTTCAGGCAACATTCAAAAATAAAATTCCCGAAGCAATTGCTTTTATTCAGCAAACAGACTCAGTTCAATACTATACTTTTTTAGGAAATCCGTTTAACGGGAATATAAAAGATTGTCACGATTGCGATCACGAAGCGTATCAAAAAAAGAAATATACGCAAATTGATTTCTTAAATACGATAAAATCAATGCAGGATAAACTCGCCCAGAAAGAAGATGTTTATACCAATAGTTTATTGTTAGGAAATGCTTTTTATAATATTACTCATTTTGGTAACGGAAGAACTTTCTATGAAACCACTATTGTAGGTTACGGTTCAAACCCGTATTCATTTAGGGATTCGATGAAAAAGATGATTACCAATTGCGATGTTCCTAAAATGTATTATCAAAAAGCATTTGAAGCTGCGACTACAAAAGAGCAAAAAGCAAAATGTATTTATATGTTGGCAAAATGTGAGCGTAACGAATATTATAATAATAAGTATAATAACCTGAAAAATTGGTGGGAAGCAAACGACGATAAAATTAATTTTATTGCCTGGAATAGTTTTAAAACCTTAAAAAAGGAATATTCGGATACTAAATATTATCAGGACGTGATTGCTGAGTGTGGTTACTTTAGTACATATCTTAATCAATAAACCAGAATTAGAATGGTAAATAAAATAGAACATATCGGAATTGCGGTTAAAAACATGGAAGATGCCAATGTCTTGTTCGAAAAATTATTAGGAGTTCCGTCCTATAAAGAAGAAGCGGTTGAGAGCGAAGGGGTTTTGACTTCATTTTTTCAAACCGGAACCAATAAAATTGAACTTTTGATGGCAACAAATCCAGAAAGTCCAATTGCGAAGTTTTTAGAGAAAAAAGGCGAGGGAATTCATCATATCGCTTTTGATGTCGAAGATATTCATGCCGAAATTGCCCGCCTGAAAAATGAAGGTTTTGTGTTGATTAATGAAGTTCCAAAGAAAGGAGCAGATAATAAATGGGTTGTTTTCCTGCATCCAAAAAATACAAATGGCGTTTTGGTCGAGCTTTGTCAGGAAATTAAATAAAAAATGTGTTTCGACTTTTGAAATAAGATGTTGAAAATCAATTATCTTTAAAAAAGGCTGACAATTATTTAAAATTAAATAGAAATCATATCCCAAAATATTTGGAGTGAATGAAAAATAGTAGTAATATTGCATCCTCAAACCGGTCCTATAGCTCAGCTGGTTAGAGCACCTGACTCATAATCAGGTGGTCCCTGGTTCGAGCCCAGGTGGGACCACAGTTTAAATCAAGCCTTTACAGCAATGTAAAGGCTTTTTTATTTCATTCTATTTTTTGGTTTTATTCAATTATTTGTGAGAATCAGCAAAGCTTTATTGGCTCGTTTGTTTTTATTGGGTTATGAAAATGTAAAAATTAATGATCAGCTATATTTTGATAGAGGAGGAATAATTTTTTTTGAGTAAATTCGTTATTACAAAATCCAAATCTTAAATTTATACGTAAATGATTTTAAAATAAATTGATTTTTGGGTTTATTTCTTACGACAAAAAAGAAAGAGTACTTTTATTAAGTTTTTTTGATTTAAATCTTGTGTTTTTGCAAAAAACTTATACATTTGTCGGATAATTAAGTGTAAGACCCTGTTTTTGTGCGAATTATATTAAAATAAATAAATTTAGCAACCTACCTTGCTGTCTAGCAGCATGTTAAAATTATGAAGATAAAGACTATTTTTTTTGCGTTGTTTCTTACTTTGATTAGTATGTCGGTTTTTGCTGCTGAACCACCTGTTCCAATGAAACCTATGGGTGTTCCTGTAAATCCGCCAACTAGTGATATAAATCAAGATATACTATTATTATTGATGTCTGCCTTATTGCTAGGAATGTACACGGTATATAATCATAATTTAAAAAGAAAAGCTTCAATATAAATTGAAGCTTTTCTTTTGTAAAACACTTTTTGAGTTTTATTTGTTAATCGAATAAAGTCTTGAAATGTATTTACCCACAACATCAAATTCTAAGTTTATTTTTGTTCCAACTTCAAAATTTTTGAAATTCGTATTCTCAAAAGTATACGGAATAATCGAAACGCTAAATTCATTTGTTTTAGAATTAACAACAGTTAGACTAACTCCATTAACTGTTATCGAGCCTTTTTCGATAGTAATATTGCTGAGGTTTGGATCGTATTCAAAAGTATAATTCCAGCTTCCGTTTGCTTCTTCAATCTTAATACAAGTTCCTGTTTGGTCTACGTGACCCTGAACGATATGTCCGTCGAGGCGATCGCCAAGTTTCATTCCTCTTTCAAGGTTTACAATATCGCCAACTTTCCAGTCGCCTATATTTGTTTTTAAAATCGTTTCGTCTATAGCGGTTACGGTATAAAAAGAATCTTTTATTGCGACAACTGTTAAGCATATTCCGTTATGCGAAACGCTTTGATCTATTTTTAATTCATTTGTAAAAGAAGAATCTACTGTAATATGCAGATTGCTTTGATCTTTTTGTATTTCGTGAATCCTTCCAAGGGTTTCTATAATTCCTGTAAACATTGTTGTTTTATTTTACTAAATTTGCACATCAAAATTAGTAATAAATAACCTGAGCTCATGAATAAAAAAGCAGAAAATATAATTGTTGGAATTTCAATTGGAGATTTAAACGGTATTGGAAGCGAAGTTATATTAAAAACATTCGAAGATTCTCGTATGTTAGAAATGTGTACACCGGTTATTTTTGCAAATGCCAAAATACTATCTTTTGTCAAAAAAAGCTTTACTTCTACAATTCAATTTCATGGAGTTGATAAATTAGATCAGGTTGTACCCGGAAAAGTAAATGTTTATAATCTCTGGAAAGAAGGTGTTGATATTAATTTAGGCACAAACGATGAGAAGATTGGAGAATATGCCATAAAATCATTTGTTGCAGCAACCAAAGCCTTAAAAGAAGATTTAATCGATATTTTGATTACGGCTCCAATTAACAAATATAATATTCAGTCTGAAGATTTTAAATTTCCCGGACATACTGATTATTTAGATCAGGAATTAGAAGGAAATGCACTAATGATGATGGTGCAGGATAATTTGAGAGTTGGTTTATTGACAGATCATGTTCCTTTAAGTGAAGTTTCTTCACATTTGACGGAAGAATTGATTATAAGAAAAATCGAAACTATTAGAAAATCTTTAATTCAGGATTTTAGTATCGTGAGACCAAAAATTGCTGTGTTAGGATTAAATCCGCATGCTGGAGATGGCGGCGTAATAGGAAAAGAAGATGATTTAGTTTTAAAGCCTGCTTTAAAGAAAATATTCGATGCCGGAACGATGGTTTTTGGTCCTTTTCCTGCAGATGGATTTTTTGGAAGCGGTCAATATGAAAAATATGATGCCATTGTAGCAACTTATCACGATCAGGGATTAATTCCTTTTAAGACATTGTCTTTTGGTAAAGGAGTTAATTATACAGCAGGTCTAAATAAGATCAGAACATCGCCGGATCACGGTACAGCATATGATATTGCTGGAAAAGACATGGCAGATTTTAATTCATTTAAGGAGGCAGTTTATCTTGCGATAGACATTTTTCACTCTCGTAATCAGTATGAGGAGATTAGTAAAAAACCTCTTAAAATAAAAGAAAAACAGTTATAAACAAAAAAAGGTGAATAAGATTATTAGTTTTATAATAATTTTATATCTTTGCACCCCAATTCAGGTATCTGATTTTTAGATTTGGGTTGGAGAAATTGATGTTGAAATGAGCAAAACAAAAGAATTTTTAATTCCTTTCATAGGGTTAAAGCTAGGAAAACACCATTTTGAGTATCAAATAAGTAACGCGTTCTTTGAGAACTTTGATTACGATGAATTTCAAAATTCAGATATCAAAGTAGGTTTAGTTTTAGATAAGAAAAGCAACATGTTAGAGTTGGAATTCAAACACAAAGGTTTCGTAAATGTACCTTGTGATCTGACAGGCGAAGAGTTTGATCTTCCTATAAAAGGGAAAATGAAATTGATTGTTCGCTTTGGAGATGAATTCAATAACGATAACGAAGAGTTGTTGATCCTGCCGCACGGAGAGCATGAAATAGATGTAGCACAATACATTTATGAAATGATTGCACTATCAGTACCGCTAAAACGAGTTCATCCAGGAGTAAAAGACGGAAGTTTGCAAACTGAAGCTTTGAAAAAATTAAATGAACTTACCGTAAAAGAAGTCAAAGAAGAGAAAGAAGAGAATAAACAAGAAGAAGATATTGACCCGCGTTGGGAAAAATTAAAGAAACTATTAACGGATAAATAATATAGTAAAATGGCACATCCTAAGAGAAAAATCTCGAAAACAAGAAGAGATAAGAGAAGAACACATTATAAAGCTACTGTAGCTCAAATCGCTACATGTCCTATTACTGGAGAAGCACATTTATACCACAGAGCTTACTGGCATGAAGGTAAAATGTATTACAGAGGGCAAGTTGTTATCGATAAATCTGTAGCGGTTGCTTAATACGTTTTTGTAAATGATACTAGAACTCTCACATAGTGAGAGTTTTTTTTGTTGGTTATAATTTTCTGTTTTTAAGAAAATGCATACAAATTCATTTCGTTTTTTTTTGTAATTTTCAAGTCTTTTAAAAATTTTTCAGATATGCCGTATCTGAAACGAAATAATAGAATATAATGAATACAATCACAGCCGCAATTACCGCTGTTGGAGCTTATGTTCCTGACTTCGTTCTTTCGAACAAAGTATTAGAAACAATGGTCGATACCAATGACGAATGGATTACTACTCGTACTGGAATTAAAGAGAGAAGGATTCTAAAAGATGCTGATAAAGGAACGTCGTTTCTTGCTATAAAAGCAGCACAAGATTTAATTGCGAAAGCAAATATTGATCCCTTAGAGATTGATATGATTATAATGGCAACAGCTACAGCAGATATGCCGGTAGCCTCTACAGGAGTTTATGTTGCTACAGAAATTGGAGCTACAAATGCATTTGCTTATGATTTGCAAGCCGCATGCTCAAGTTTTTTATACGGAATGTCAACTGCTGCAGCTTATGTGCAGTCAGGGCGATACAAAAAAGTACTGTTAATTGGTGCAGATAAAATGTCATCGATTGTAGATTATAAAGACAGAGCAACTTGTATTATTTTTGGAGATGGAGCGGGTGCCGTTTTATTCGAACCAAATTATGAAGGCTTAGGCTTACAAGATGAATACTTACGAAGCGATGGTGTAGGACGCGATTTTCTTAAAATTCCTGCCGGAGGTTCTCTAATACCAACTACTTTAGAAACCGTTCAAAACAATCAACATAATATTATTCAGGACGGTAAAACCGTTTTTAAATATGCTGTAACTAATATGGCTGATGCTAGTGAATTGATTTTGAAAAGAAACAATTTAACTAACGAAGATGTTAATTGGTTGGTGCCACATCAGGCAAACAAACGTATTATAGATGCTACTGCAAGCAGAATGAATCTTGAAGAATCAAAAGTATTAATGAATATCGAAAGATATGGTAATACAACTTCAGCTACATTGCCATTAGTATTAAGCGATTTTGAGCACCAGTTCAAAAAAGGAGATAATATTATTTTTGCCGCTTTTGGTGGTGGATTCACTTGGGGATCTATTTACCTAAAATGGGCTTACGATAAGAAATAAATTAAAACTAAAAACAAATCATTATGGATTTAAAAGAAATTCAAAACCTAATCAAATTTGTAGCAAATTCGGGAGTTGCAGAGGTAAAGTTAGAAATGGATGATGTAAAAATCACTATCAGAACAACTTTAGAAGGAAATGTAACTGAGACTACTTATGTACAACAATTGCCTGCTCAGGCGCAATTGCCACAAGCAGTTGCTCCACAACAAGCTCCAGCTGTTGTAAACGTAACTAGCGAAGCATCTGTTCAAGCAGAAGATTCTAAATTCATTACTATTAAATCTCCAATCATTGGAACTTTTTATAGAAAACCATCTCCGGATAAACCAGTATTTACTGAAGTTGGAAGTACTATTTCTAAAGGTGATGTTCTTTGTGTAATTGAAGCAATGAAATTATTTAATGAAATCGAATCAGAAGTTTCAGGTAAAATTGTAAAAATTCTTGTTGACGATATGTCTCCTGTAGAATTTGACCAACCTTTATTCTTAGTTGATCCATCATAAATAAATTTAGATTTTAGATTTTAGATTTTAGAAGGATTCGCAATAATTGTTAATCGTCTAAAATTATCTAATTATCAAATTGTCTAATTATCTAATTAAAATAAGATGTTTAAAAAAATATTAATTGCGAATAGAGGAGAAATTGCACTTCGTGTAATTCGTACATGTAAAGAAATGGGGATCAAAACTGTAGCAGTTTACTCTACAGCCGATGCAGAAAGTCTACATGTTAAGTTTGCTGACGAAGCGGTTTGTATTGGTCCTCCTCCAAGTAACTTATCGTATTTGAAAATGTCAAATATTATTGCCGCTGCAGAAATTACAAATGCAGATGCAATTCATCCAGGTTATGGATTTCTTTCTGAGAATGCTAAATTCTCAAAAATTTGTCAGGAACACGGAATCAAATTTATTGGTGCCGCTCCTGAAATGATTGATAAAATGGGAGATAAAGCTTCTGCAAAAGCTACAATGAAAGCAGCAGGGGTTCCATGTGTACCAGGTTCTGACGGATTATTAGAGTCTTTCGAACAAACACAAAAATTAGCTAAAGAATTTGGTTACCCGGTTATGCTTAAAGCAACTGCCGGTGGTGGTGGAAAAGGAATGCGTGCCGTTTGGAAAGAAGATGAATTATTGAAAGCATGGGAAAGTGCACGTCAGGAAGCATCTGCAGCATTTGGAAATGACGGAATGTACATGGAGAAACTTATCGAAGAGCCACGTCATATCGAAATTCAGGTTGTTGGAGATTCATACGGAAAAGCATGTCACCTTTCTGAAAGAGATTGTTCTGTACAACGTCGTCACCAAAAACTAACTGAAGAAACACCTTCACCTTTCATGACAGACGAATTGCGTGCTGCAATGGGAGAAGCTGCTGTAAAAGCTGCGGAATTCATTAAATACGAAGGAGCCGGAACTGTAGAATTTTTAGTGGATAAACACAGAAATTTCTACTTCATGGAAATGAATACACGTATTCAGGTAGAGCACCCAATTACGGAACAAGTTATTGATTACGATTTAATTCGTGAGCAAATTATGGTTGCAGCCGGAATTCCAATTTCAGGCAGAAACTATTTACCGGAACTACACGCTATCGAATGTCGTATTAATGCTGAAGATCCTTATAACGATTTTCGTCCTTCACCAGGAAAAATTACTACACTTCATATGCCGGGAGGTCACGGAGTTCGTTTAGATACTCACGTTTATTCTGGTTATACAATTCCGCCAAATTACGATTCGATGATTGCTAAGTTAATTACGACTGCTCAATCTCGTGAAGAAGCAATTAGCAAAATGCGAAGAGCTTTAGATGAATTCGTAATCGAAGGAGTTAAAACTACAATACCTTTTCATAGACAATTAATGGATGATCCAAGATATATTGCAGGAGATTATACAACTGCATTTATGGATACATTTAAAATGAAACCTATAGAGGAATAATATAAAGGCTGTCAATTTTGACAGCCTTTTTTTATTTACAAAATTATATATCAAACCCGACAGGTTTTTAAAACCTGTCGGGTTTTGTTGTTAAATACGTTAGGTAAACACTATTTGTGTATACTTTTTACACAGTATTTCATAAAATTACACACTTTTTCACAATCATGTTTTTTGGCACAATATGGTTAAAGTCTTTAAAAATAGGTGTTTACAGGGTTAGGGAGGGAATGTTTGAGTTGCGGCATAATTATTTCATTATCTAAAGCGTAAACAACTAGTAATAATTAAAATATACACATTATGAAAAATTTATTCTTATCAGCCGCAATTGTATTAGGAAGTTTAACTTCATTCGCTTCAACATCTCCAATTACAAATGCTATCGTAAAAACGATTTCTATTGAAGATGAATATACAGAAATTAAATTAGAAGAATTACCAGCTCCGATTGCTGAATCTTTGAAAAAAGCATATCCGGATGCAGTAATTACTAAAGCGTATAAAAACGAAAAAGCCGAATACAAATTAGACGTTACCGTGGGTGACAAAGTAGGAAATCTTTTTGCTAACGCAGATGGAACCTGGATCAAAAAATAATCACGTAGAGTCTCGTGAAGATCCAAATTAATAATACTAAAATAAAATTAACAATATTAAAATATAACTATTATGAAAAATCTATTTTTATCAGCCGCAATCGTTTTGGGAGGTTTAACATCATTTGCTTCAACTTCTCCAATTACAAATTCAATCGTAAAAACGATTTCAATTCAGGACGAATACACAGAAATTAAATTAGAAGAAGTACCAGCTGCAATTACAGATGCGCTTAAAAAAGCATATCCGGATGCAGTACTTTCAAAAGCATACAAAAATGCAAAATCAGAATATAAACTAGACGTTACAGTAGGTGACAAAGTAGGATCGCTTTTTGCTAATGCAGATGGAACTTGGATTAAAAAATAATTAAAACTAACCGTAAAAAACTATCACTATGAAAAAGTTAATCTTATCGGCAGCTATCCTGTTAGGAGGGTTGTCAATGCAAGCAGGGAATGTAGCCGTGACAAGTTCAATGGTTCAATCAGTAAACATTCAGGACGAATATAAAGAAGTTGATGCTGTTCCGGCAGCTATCAAAACATCGTTAGACAATGCATATCCAGGAGTAAAATTGGATAAAGCATATGTAAACGACAAAAAAGAGTATAAAATAGAAGTAACTGTAAGAGGCGAAAAATCTATTGTTTATACAGATGCTTCTGGTAACATTATTAAAAAATAATCAATTAACCCATAAAAACTATTATTATGAAAAAGTTAATCTTATCAGCAGCAATCATTTTAGGAGGTTTGTCAGTTCAGGCAGCTAATCCTGTAATCAAAGCTTCAACGACTCAGTCGGCGATGGTTCAGGATGAATTTACTGAAATTGGTGCAGATGCTATTCCGGCAGCTGTAAAATCAACTGTCGAAAAATCTTTTCCCAAAACAAAGCTTGAAAAAGCATATAAAAACGAAAAGAATGAGTACAAGTTAGAGATTTCTAGTGGTGACAAAAAGTATACAGTTTATACTGATGCTTCAGGAAATATTATAAAAAAATAATCCCTAATTTTATCAGCTAATATTATATTAATTAAAAATTCAAACATTATGAAAAAATTAATTCTGTCAGCTGTAATTGTTTTAGGAAGTTTATTTATGAATGCAGAAGCAGCAATATCAAAAAAGTCAGACTTGAATGTTGTTATATTTCAAGATGGTTTTAAAGAAATAAAAATTGATGCTCTTCCTGTAGAAGTAAAAGCTACAATAGAAAAATCTTATCCTGGTTCTAAACTGGTAAAGGCGTATGTGAATTCAAAAAAGCAGTATAAAGTAGAAATTAATTCTACTGGTGATGATGACAAACGTTTTGTCTTTACCGACAGTAAAGGCGTAATGGCCGAGAAATATTAAAAAGATAGCAATATGAAAAAGTTAATTCTTTCAGCAGTACTAGTTTTAGGAGGTTTGTCTACTTACGCAAGTAATGAGACAGCTCCACAACAAACTAAGACGGTTGTAACTGCTCAGGCAGAATATACAGAGGTAAGTGCAGATGCTGTACCGCCGGCTGTAAAAACCGCACTGCAAACTGCTTATCCGGGAGCAAAACTGGACAAAGCATTTGTTAACGAAAAAAAAGAGTATAAACTCGAAATATCGGTTGGTGACCAAAAGGCTACTGTTTTTTCAGATGTCAATGGCAACTGGTTGAAGATATAAATTAGGTGAATTTAGATTTATGTTTTTGGTGAAAAAGAGATTGCGATACGCAATCTCTTTTTTTTTGCATAATTTTGTGAAAAGACAATTTTAATAGTCTTATTTTAGCAAAAAAGTCCCTAAAAACAAATGCCAAAGATATTACTCATAGAAGATGATATTTCGTTTTGCAAATTATTAGAAAAATTTCTGGTAAAAAAAGCATACGAAGTAACCATTGCTTTCTCTGCTGCGGAAGCACGATTAGCAATCAAAAAAGAATCATTCGATTTAATTTTGACAGATCTTCGTTTGCCGGATTCTGATGGTATTGGGTTAATGTCTGAATTTAAGACCGCATATCCTGAAATTCCCGTTATACTTATGACAGGATATTCAGATGTAAATACTGCCGTTAAAGCAATAAAAAATGGTGCTGCAGATTATATTTCGAAGCCTTTTAATCCAGATGAGGTTTTATTGGTAATTACAAATGCCTTAAAAATTTCTGAAACAGAAGAAGCTCCCGTTAAGGAAAAAAAATCGGTTAAGAAAACAACAAACGTTAGTGCAGAAAACGAGTTTGTAAAAGGGATTTCTGTTGCATCAAAAAAATTATTAGATCACATTCATTTGGTAAGTCCAACAGATATGTCTGTTCTGATTATTGGAGAAAGCGGAACCGGAAAAGAAATTATTGCAAAAAGCATTCATCAGCAAAGTTTAAGAAAAAACAACAATTTTATCGCAGTCGATTGTGGAGCTATTCCAAAAGAACTTGCCGCAAGTGAATTCTTCGGACACTTAAAAGGATCTTTTACAGGAGCGATAAGTGATAAAATGGGGTATTTTGAAGCCGCAAATGGCGGAACTCTTTTTTTAGATGAAATAGGAAATCTATCTTACGAAAATCAAATACAATTATTAAGAGCACTTCAGGAACGTAAAATCAAACCTGTTGGAAGCAATAAAGAAATCAACGTTGATATACGTATCATTACTGCAACAAACGAAGATTTGCGAGAAGCAGTTAAAAACGGTGATTTTAGAGAAGATTTATACCATAGAATCAATGAATTTTCGATTCAGTCTCCATCATTAAAAGACAGAGACGAAGATTTAATGGTTTTTGCAGATTATTTTCTGGAAAAAGCCAATCAGCAATTGAATAAAGATATCATAGGATTTTCACCGGAAGTAGTTACAATCTTTCAAAATTACAATTGGCCGGGAAATCTGCGTGAACTTCAAAATTGTGTCAAACGTGCCACACTTTTGACTCAGGGAGATTTTATCAAAAGCGATGTACTTCCTGTTGAGTTTTTTCAGGTTCAGAAACAACAAACCAATAGTGGGAATTTCTCTTTATCAGAAAACGAAAAAGAAGCTATTATTCATGCTTTATCAAAAGCTCAGAATAATAAATCTGAAGCGGCGAAATTGCTTAAAATTACCCGCAAAACACTTTACAATAAATTGAAACAATACAATATAGACTAAGCTATTTCTTTGTTTAAGGCTGTAAAAAGCAAATCTGTTTTTGATTTCAAAACTTTAAAAATATCTTTTAAATCAGAAGTTTCAAGGTTCTTATTTTCCAGAACCTTTAGAATTTCTCCAATTTCGCGTGCCTGAATTTGTTTGAACATTGGTGCAATTCGATGCGCGATAGAATTTATCTCAACAGTATTTTTGTCAATTATTGCGTTTTCTAACAAAGCCAGATTTTCGATACTGCTTTCTATAAATGATTTTAAAACTTCATGAAGCGCATCATTATCATTGCCTAAAAACTCTTTTAAAGTTTCTACAGAATATAATTTAGTACTTGTGTGTTCTTCATTTTCATTGATATCAACATTGGGCAACGTATCATTTTCTAAAATAAGATGGATCGTCTCCAGCAATATTTTAGGCGAATATGGTTTTTGTATCACGGTTGTAAAACCTGCTTCGCTGTAAACGGCGGCATCAAGATCAGTTCTTCCTGTTAAAGCAATTACAGGTTGGTTTTTATAAGTTGAATATCCGGAATCTTTTAATTTTTTAAGAAACATAAAACCGTCCATTTCCGGCATTTGTATATCAGTTATTACAAAATCAAAGTTCGTGTTCTGGATCGCTTCCAATGCTTTTATGGCACTATTAAAAGACAAAACCTGATGTTGTTCTTGTCTTAAAACACCGCTGGTAAGATTTAAAAGATTGATATCGTCATCCAAAACAATAAAAATTTGCTTTTTGGTATTGCGAATTACAGGTTTAGTTATTTCAGCAACTACACTTAGACTATTGTCAAATTGCAACGGTAACTGAATCTCAAAAGTACTTCCTTTCCCGAACGTACTTTCCAGTTTTAAATCTCCGCCTAAAATCGAAATTATCTTTTGGCAAATCGATAAACCTAAACCAGTTCCTCCATATTTTTTTTCAATGTTTTCATTCGCCTGAGCAAATTCTTCAAATACTAATTTTTGATTTCCTTTTTCGATTCCAATTCCTGAATCCTGAATTGCAATAATATAACTGTCATCCTCATCAGTTGTATAGGCGCTGATTTTTATAAAACCTTCTTCTGTAAATTTATATGCATTTCCTATAATGTTACTCAGGATTTGTTTTAGTCGGAAAGGATCTCCAACTATTTTTGTATTCAGCTTTTCATCTACATTAATAATCAAATCAATGTCTTTTTGTTTGTAAACGGTCTGAATGCTTTTAGCCACTCCATCAATAATTTCCGGCAATAAAAACGGAACCTTTTCAATCGTGATTTTTCCGGCTTCAATTTTAGAAAAGTCTAATAAATCCTGCACTAATTGCGTGATATATTCAGATGAATTTTTGATGTTTTTGATAAAATAAGATTGTTTTGTATTGACATCAGAATTGCCCAAAAGCTCAGAATAACCCACAATTGTACTCAAAGGAGTTTTTAAATCGTGACTTACCGTAGAGATTAATTGTTCGCGGCTTTTAAGTAAGTTCTTAGTTTTGAAATTCGCAATTTCAAGCTGCTTTTTATATACTTGGGATTTTGAGTAATCACTGACAATTAGAATCGAGAAAAACAATGTTAAAACCAGACCAATAATAGCCGAAGCTGTTACAATCTCATTGACTTTTTTAAGTGATTTTTCTTTAAGTGAATTGTTTTTTATCGAATTGATTATGATTTCCCTTTCTATAATACGAAGTACTTTACGAAGTTGGTCAGAAATGGCGATTTCGTTTTTCAGTAATTTATTCTCTTCAAAGTTCAGGGATTCTTTTTTCTTTTCGGCTTTTAGTTTTACATTACTCAAAAGCTTTTTTGAATTTGCCAGAATAGAATCCGAAGCTTTTTTACTCAACGTATTTGTACTGTCGTCCGGAATATTCTGATTAAGATAATCAACATATTTTTGAAGTACATTTCGCTGATAACTGCCCAATTGGTTTGGGTTTTTATTAAAATCCTGAAGTTCTAATTTTCTAAGTTTGAACTCCATTTTAGTAATCTCATCAATGGCAGTATTGACAGAAACTTCATCGTCGGCTTTATTTTTTATGGTTTTTAATTGTCGGATGTTTTTAGTTTTCTCAGACAATAAATACGTAACACTATCCAGTAATGTTTTCTGATATTGTGTAGTAACGATTTGTTTTAAAGTATCGATTCTTGATTTTAGAGAATCGGTTTCTATGATGTAACTTTTAAAATCTGCTTCAGAGTTGGTTTGGATTGTTTTTCGTGCTAAACTTTCGGTTTTATAAACATTCGAAAATAATTTACTAACTCTAAGTATTTTGGTTTTTTCGAATGCAATTTTATCTTCTAATTTGTTATAAACTACATTTTCAGAATATAAAAACCATCCCACAGTAACGACTAAAGCCAGCAATGCAACATAACTGAAAAGCACTTTAATAGGCATATAACTTTTTTTGCTCTCCATAGATTTTATTGTAGGTATTTGAAGTTTTATTGTGGAAACAGCTGCAATTTATTCAAAATTTCTGTTTTAGGAATATAAATTAATGCTAATGTTTTTACATAATTAAAATGTGTCAAAAACAAAACAGCCGTAGATTATGTAAAATCTACGGCTGTTTTTATCAGTTTATAATTGATTAAAGTGTCTCGTCTAACCATTTAAAAAATTCACCTTGCCAAACCTGAGCATTTTGAGGTTTTAAAACCCAGTGATTTTCATCCGGGAAATAAACGAATCTACTTTTGATTCCTCTTAATTGAGCAGCCTGAAAAGCTTCTTGTCCTTGCCCAATTGGCACACGGAAATCTTTTCCTCCCTGAAAAATCAGGATAGGTTTGTTCCAGTTTTGAACCAAAGTTGCAGGATTAAAAGTTGTATATGCTTTTTGAGCTACAGCATTATCTGTTTCCCAATAAGCGCCACCAAAATCCCAGTTGTTAAAGAAAACCTCTTCAGTAGTTCCTAACATACTTACCGTATTGAAAACTCCATCGTGCGCGATAAAAGTTTTGAAACGGTTTTTGTGGATTCCAGCTAAATAAAACACAGAATATCCACCGTAACTTGCACCAACGCAACCTAAACGAGATTTGTCTACATAGTTTTCTTTAGATACATCATCAATTGCAGATAAGTAATCGTCCATAACCTGTCCGCCCCAATCTTTACTGATTTTCTCATTCCATTCTACACCATGTCCAGGCATTCCGCGACGGTTTGGCGCTACAACCACATAACCTTTTGCAGCCATTAACTGAAAATTCCAACGGAAAGAATACGATTGTGTCAACGGAGACTGAGGTCCTCCCTGACAGAATAATAAAGTTGGATATTTTTTAGAAGCATCAAAATTTGGAGGTAAAATTACCCAAACCAACATTTTTTTACCGTCTGTAGTTGTTACATAACGTTTCTCTGTTTTGCTAATTGCTAATGTTTTATACGTTTCAGTATTTACATTTGTCAATTGTTTCCAGCTATTTTTCTTTAAGTTAAAAGAATAAACTTCCGGAGCATGGTTCATGTCATTTCTGGTAACGATAATATCATCACCGGCAAAACCAACTAAATCATTTACGTCAAAATCTCCATTTGTCAACTGACGAACAGTGATTGCAATTTTTGTTAATCCCGGAAAGTTTACAGTAAAAATTTGTTTTGTACCATCAACCGGAGCTACAAAAAATACATTTTTACCATCTTTACTCCAGATAAAATTATCTACAGTTCCGTCCCAATTTGCTGTTAGGTTAGTTTTGATTCCTTTAAAATCAACAATAATGTCATTTTTATCAGACTCATAACCATCACGTTTCATTTGCAGCCACGTTAAGTTTCCTGTTGGAGAAAACTGCGGAGCCGTATCGTAACCTAAATTTCCTTCGGTTCTGTTTATTGTTTTTTGAGTTTCAAGATTGTACTCAAAAATATCCGTATTGGTAGAAGTTGCATATTGTGTTCCTGCTTTTTTCTTAGAAACATATACAATACTTTTTCCGTCAGGAGACCAGATATAATCTTCGTCACCACCAAATGGTTTTTGCGGAGAATCGAAATTTTCACCTTTCAAAATGTCAATTCCGGTTGCGCCGTCTTTGTTTTCTTTATAAAAAACGTGGTTAAATTTACCTTCATTCCAGGTATCCCAATGACGATAATCTAAACCATCATAAATCTGAGCATCTGATTTGCCTAGTTTTGGATAAAAATCTTTCCCTAAAACTTTTTCTAATTTTACCTCTTCATTGTAGACTAAAAATTTTCCGTCAGGCGAAATGTTTTTATCAGCCAAGACTTCTTTAGTGTCTTTAATTTCAGTTGCATTACCGCCATTTACAGGGATAATGTAAAATTTAGAAGACGATTTGTTTTCCTCGATTGAAGGAGTTGAAACCTTAAAAACAACATTTTTCGCATCTTTTGAAAGTCCAAGTGCACTCACTCTTCCTAATTTCCATAACAATTCTGGCGACATTACATTTTGTCCGATAGCGTTTAAACTCATCATTATTAAGGTTGTAAATAATACTTTTTTCATAATAAAATTCTAATATTCGTGGAGCTAAAAGTACAAATATATTTTAGCACTAAATGTTAAAAGAATTAAACCCTGTAAGTAATATAAGTTCCTTTAAATATCAGCAAAATGATAAAAGTTTGCCACAGATTACACAGATTTAAAATGATTATTTTGTAAATGACAGAAAATTAAAATGCTTTTGAAATCATTTTAATCTGTGACTAAAAATAAATACTTCAATGAACTTATATCACTTATATGGTAAAACAAAAATCAGTATTTTTATAAAAAATTGACAAATGGAATTAAGTTATTGGGAACTTAAAAATTGGTTCACAAATGTTAATTATACTATTGTAGGCAGCGGCATTGTGGGATTGCATGCAGCATTACGCTTACGCGAAAGATTTCCTGCAGCAAAAATCCTGGTGTTAGAAAAAGGAATGCTGCCACAAGGCGCAAGTACCAAGAATGCAGGTTTTGCGTGTTTTGGAAGTCTGTCTGAAATTCTGGAAGATCTAAAAACACATTCAGAAGAAGATGTAATTAATCTGATCGAAAAACGATGGGAGGGTTTGCAATTACTGCGTAAAAGGCTGGGAGATTCTGCCATAGATTTTAAACCTCACGGCGGATATGAATTGTTTCTGAAAGATGATGAAGCCGAATTTAATGCTTGTATTTCGAGATTGCCTTTTATAAATGAAATTTTGAAACCGCTTTTTAAAGCCGATGTTTTTTCTAAAGAAGTGGACAGATTTGGGTTTGAAAATATCCATGAATATTTAATTTTTAATCCTTTTGAAGCTCAGATCGACACCGGAAACATGATGCAGGAATTGCTGCAACAAGCTGTTTCTGAAAATATTTTAATCCTGAACCAACAAACCGTAACTTCATATGCGGATTTAGGAAACCGGGTCGAAATAGTATTGAATGATTTTAGTTTTAAATCAAATAAAATACTTTTCGCCACAAATGGTTTTGCTAATTCCATAACAAAAGGAGCAGTTCAACCTGCAAGAGCACAGGTTTTAATTACAGAACCTATTAAGAATTTAGATATAAAAGGTACTTTTCATCTGGATCGCGGCTATTATTATTTTAGAAATATAGACGATAGGATTCTTTTGGGCGGAGGCCGAAATCTTGATTTTGAAGCGGAAACGACAACAGAATTTGGACAGACGAAAATTGTACAAAATAAATTGGAAGATTTACTTAAAAATGTAATTTTACCAAATCAGGATTTCAAAATCGCTCATCGTTGGAGTGGAATCATGGGAATAGGAAATAGTAAAAATCCTGTTGTTTCCCAACTGTCTCAAAACGTGTTTTGTGGAGTGCGTTTAGGCGGAATGGGTGTAGCAATTGGGAGTTTAATAGGAACAGAATTAGCAGATTTAATATAATGGCAGTAACCAAAAAACCGGCACCAAAAACAACCGCAAACAAACCAAAACCTAAAACAGCACCCAAAAAAGGCAATCGCTCTTTTGTTGAAAAAGTAAAATGGTTTTTTATAAAATTATGCTTATGGTTCTTCGGAATCTCGATTGCATCAGTTGTATTCTTTAAATATATTCCGGTGCCTTTTACACCGTTGATGTTGATTCGGGCCATAGAAAATAAGTTAGATGGTAAAGAAGTTTATTTTGATCATGATTGGGAACCAATTGAAAAAATTTCGATGAATTTGCAAAAAGCTGTAATCGCCAGCGAAGACGGAACTTTTTTAAAGCATAATGGTTTCGATTTTAAAGCACTTCAAAAAGCCTATAAAAGCAACGAACGTGGCCGCCGAATTCGTGGCGGAAGTACGATCTCGCAACAAACTGCCAAAAATGTTTTTTTATGGCAAGGCAAAAGTTATTTCCGTAAAGGTCTCGAAGCGTATTTTACGGTTTTAATCGAAGTGATTTGGGGCAAAGAACGCATTATGGAAGTTTATTTAAACAGTATCGAAATGGGAGATGGGGTTTACGGAGCTTATGCCGCAACAGAACATTGGTACCGTCGTGATGCCTCAAGTCTAACAGCCATGCAAGCCGCAGGAATTGCCGCAATATTACCTAACCCAAGAAAGTTTAAAGCAACAGGTTCTTCAAGTTATATTAACAGAAGAAAACAACGAATTGTTCGCGAAATGCGTTCTGTTGGAAAAATAAATTATAATGCGAAATAAAAAATCCTTTATTACGCTTTTTCTATTGGCATCGGTTTTTGCTTTTGGACAAGTAAAAACATCAGAGATTGGTTTTATTTCTGATAATGATTTATACACATCGTCTAAAAATGATATGTATTATACGAACGGTTTAGAACTTTTCTACCGTTTTTTATCTAAGAATGATAATTCGAAAATCAATAAAAAAATAACCGAATTCCGTATTGGGCAATACATCTATAATCCACGGTTTATTAATGAAACGGCAGTTGATATAAATGACCGTCCATTTACAGGATATCTTTTTGCTGAAGCGGGAAGAAGCTTTCTTTACCAAAGCGAATCAGTTTTAAAGACCAATTTTCAGTTGGGTTTTATGGGACCAAATGCTTTTGGCAGAGAAACACAGGAAAGCTTTCATCATATAATTGGTTATAAAGAAGTCTTTGGTTGGGAAAATCAATTACATAATGCTTTTGCTATTCAGGCAAATGTGATGTATTCCAAGAAAATGTTTCCATCGAAACACAATGATTTTATAGATCTTCATTTTCAGTCAGAAGCAAATCTGGGAACTATTTTTGACGGAGTTTCTACGGGATTTCTAACCAGAATAGGTTTCAAGAAATTACTCCCAATTTATGATTCTAATTTGCACGATGCTTCGATAAGTTTTGAGCCGCAACACAATATCAGAGAATTTTACTTTT
Organism: Flavobacterium sp. Leaf82; assembly: GCF_001422725.1. GTDB lineage: Bacteria > Bacteroidota > Bacteroidia > Flavobacteriales > Flavobacteriaceae > Flavobacterium. The sequence continues at coordinate 449,276 of NZ_LMMA01000012.1, forward strand.
ATGCAATGCCAAGCGTTAACTATCAGTTTTATGACGCTACGATTCAAGGCAGTATGTTTAGCAATACAAGTCCGATAACTTTTGACTTGGAACCGCTTCGTTTTAATGCCGAGTTTGGTTTAAAATACCGTCATAACAACTTCAATATGTCTTATTCTTTTATCTACCGAGGACGAGAATTAAAAGATCCGGAGACAAATACAAATTCTGGTTATTTTTATGGATCGATACGATTTGGATATTTGTTGAATTAGTTTTTTTTAAGTTACTAAGATTCTGAGTTACTAAGGGACTAAGTTTTTTGACAATACTGGTTTTAGATATCCATTAATCAACAATATCCAATATGATAAAAAAGTTAAATCGATTAGCACATCCTGTTTTTCTTGTTTCGTTATTGATTCTTCTTTTAAATGACTTGATATTTAAAACAGTCTTTCATAATTATCTCACCGGAAAATTATCTGATTTCGCAGGACTTCTTGTTTTTCCGTTTTTTTGGAGTGTGCTTTTTCCAAAAAGAATCAAAGAAATTCATATTGCTGTTGCTTTATTTTTTGTTTTTTGGAAAAGCCCTTTTTCAGAAACTTTTGTGGATTTTCTTGGTTTTTATCGTGTAGTAGATTTTTCAGATAATATGGCCTTAATAAGTATTTTGGTTTCGTTTTGGTTATTAAAGCAAGAATCGGTTATATATAAAGTTCAGCCCATTTTTCTAAAATTGATTTTTCTTCTTTCTTGTTTTTCTTTTGTTGCAACTTCAAAGCCACAGGAACCTGAAACGTTTGAAGATGGTTTTTCATATTTGTATCTGAATAACGAAACCGATAAAAAAATAACGGTTTTAATAAATTTTAAATTTTCTGAAAATGAAATTGCTACGTATAAAAAACAGCAGACTAAAATTCTTATAGATAATTACAAAAGATTTATCAATCAGGATGAAAAAGAACATCGATTACTTTTTAAACCATCAGATTCACTACAAATTGTAAAGGAAGTAAATGACGAATGGTTATTACGACAAAAATATAATATGATACGCTCGATTATATTAGATAAAGGAGCTAAACAATATGTGGTATTGCCTTTGCACAGTAACGATATATCGATTGGCTTTCCAAAAGATTTTAAAATTTCAATTTTAGATGGTAATAATAAATTACTAAAAAGCTATGACAAAAAAGCATTTTTTAATAAGATTGAAAACCAGGGATTAAACGAATTCTCAAGAAGAGAAATGTTTAATTTTACTTTTGGAAAGAAAAAAGAACCACTGATTATTGCTGATTGTTATGGTAAATGGGAATCTCGCGGAAAAGGAGATTTTAATAAAATAGAAATCAACGCTGATTATTTTGTAAATGATAGCAATGGCGAAGTTTATGATTGTATTTACAAAGGTGACACTGTTTTGGTGCATTCACCTAATAAAATTTATTTAGGAATAATTAAAAAAACAGCAAAAGATATTCTTGTGATTTCCTGGGATAATGAGCCTGATCTTGTTTACTTAAAATCTAAAAAGCCTACGGTTTTGGGGCGTTGATTATTTATGTTTGGTTAAAAAAGGTTTTCTTTTCGTGCACAAATTACAAAATTAAAGTATTCAAAAAACGCTCTGAAAGAGCCCTAGCAATAGCATGGTGCGAAGCACTATGAATTGATAACGATTATTATTTAAGCCCTGAAAGGGCGAAAGCCTAATGCCAAAGGATGTTTACCATATTTTATTCGATATTCTAGAAAACACTTTTCTCTTTGAATCTTTATTCTCAATTTTCTTTTGCCCTTTCAGGGCAATTTCGACTTTTGATTTAATTCGTAGTGCGTTGCACTACGCTATTGCTTTTTAGGGCTTTCAGCCCATTCGTAAAGTTTTAGAATACTTATGATCGCAAATTTACGTTACCGATCTCTTTTCGTACATAAATTACAAAATTAAAGTATTGAAAAATTGCTCTGAAAGAGCCTTAGCAATAGCATGGTGCGAAGCACTATGAATGAATTAATGAATGACCATTATTGTTTAAGCCCTGAAAGGGCGAAAGCCAAAATTTAAAAAGGGTATTTTACACGATACTCTTAGAAAACACCTTTTTCTTTGAATCTTTATTCTCAATTTTCTTTTGCCCTTTCAGGGCAATTTCGACTTTTGATTTAATTCGTAGCGCGTTGCACTACGCTATTGCTTTTAGAGCTTTCAGCCCATTTTTAAAAGTCTAGAACGCTTATGATCCCAAATTCGCGTTACCGATCTCTTTTCGTACATAAATTATAAAATTAAAGTATTCGAAAACTGCTCTGAAAGAGCCTTAGCAATAGCATGGTGCGTAGCACTATGAATGAATAGATGAATGAAGATCATTATTTAAGCCCTGAAAGGGCGAAAGCCTAATCCCAAAGAAAACGTTCGTCATATGTTACTTGGTATTTGTTTAAAAAAGCGAGTAGTTCTTCCTTGAATGTGTGTTTTGTATGATGTTGCTCTTGATTTTTAATGTATTGCGTTACAATTTCTAATTGTGATGGATTGACCGAAAATATACCATAACCATCTTGCCAATAAAATTTTACGTAATTTTTATCTATCGTTTTTATCCATTTTGAAGATTGCTTTTTTACTTCTTCTACCAATTTCATTTGAGTAATCTTTTTAGATAATAAGCATAAGATATGGACGTGATCTTTATATCCTCCAATCTGAATTGGATTGCATTCTAATCCTTTGCAAATTCCACCAAGGTATTGCCATAATCTCTCTTGTATATTATGATCAATAAATGGATAACGTCCTTTGGTACTAAATGTTAAATGAACATATACTTTTGATAGTGATTGTGACATATTGTTTTTTTGCTTTAGCCCTTTCAGGGCAAATATTTATAATTTATTTAGTTCGTAGTGCGATGCACTACGCTATTGATTTTGGACTTTCAGCCCATTAATGCTTTTATAAAATCAAAAACCGTATTACAATCAAGTAATACGGTTTTAGTGTCAAGCTTTTTGGGAATTATATTTATGTAGGATACGTTTAAAAACCTTTTAATCTAATTTGGTTTTGTATATTTTTTACAAGCTGTTTTTTTTACTGAATGAAAATTTATTCCTACAAATATAATCAAAATACATTGACTTAAACTAATTTTTAATTTATTTTCTAATAAATATCTTAAATTAAGATATATTTTAAGGCTGGCTTACGATTTATATCTGGAATGAATTTTCTGCTTTGATTTAGATAATAATTAATGACGGTTATCGCACTGAATATAAATGTCTTCGTTTGATTTATCGATTATCGAAATTGCCGGACATCCAAAAGATTCATATTGAAAACCAAAAACAACCGGCGGTTTATTCTTAAACAGTTTACCTGTATATTGATCAAATGAATTATCTCCGTTTTCACCATTTAATGGAGCGGGAGAGGTGCCTTCGCTTTGGCTGTAAAGCTTTTCGATTATTATATCTTTATTAGAATTGGTCACCAAAAGACGTCTGGCATAAATTATTTTATTGCTGTCGAGATAGTCTTGTAAAAAATATTGATAGCTTTCTGTTTTATACGAATAGGTATTTCCCGAAACTGTATTTTTTAAGATAGCGCGATCTCCGGCTTTCATGGGTTTAGACGGATATTCTTTACCAGCAATTTTTTTCCAGACAATTGGTTTTAAAGCTTCTTTTGTAAACGGATTTTCTTTGCCTGCGTAAACAATCACATCAGAATAATAATCACCAAAACCATTTAAACTTTGTTTGCTGATTTCAAAACCAATCATATAATAATAACGCGGATAAGGCCAATCTTCTTCAGATGAATAACCGTTTATCCAGGCAGCAGCTTTAAGGTTCTTTATAGCAAATGAAGCCAATTTGTTTTTTGCATAATCGTAGACAAAAAGAGAATCGGTTTCGGATATATTTGTTTTGGATAAAAAACGGTTTCTGTATTTTTTTTCTAAAGTAAAATACTTTGATGCTTGCTTTTCCATTTTTTCAATGTTAGGTAAAGCAAGAGTATCAGATGCAGTATCGTTTAAAGGATAAATGTCAGAAAGTGAAACAAAAGCTACATCACTGCTGTCTTTATACGTTAGTGTAAATAGATTTATGCTTTCTTTTCTTGGTGCTTCTTCGGTTTCTGTAGTGTCATTTTCTGTTGTTGCCGTTTTGTCTAAATGGTGTTTATTGTGTTTCGTTTGTTCTTTTTTATTGCAGGATAACAGTAAAAAAAACGAAGCGCCAAGAAGTACAGATATTTTAAGATTCATAAAATTAGATATGGATTTAAGGTTTAGTAAACTAGTTTTGTTAGTGTTTTTATTTTGAAACCAGAATTAAAAAATATATAATTGATGCTATCAAGAGAACCAATCCCACAGTAAGCAATATATCATCTTGCATGGTATCGATGCTTTTTTTGGCAAGATAGAAACGGTTGAACAAAAGCCCAATTTCATAGCAAACCAAAAATGCAATTAGCGTTAATATTCCGTATAATCGCTCTAATCCGCCGCTTCCGCTAAATGCTCCTTCGTGTGCAAACCAAGCAACAATAATTACCAGAGGAACTATTAATAATGTCGATTTTATAATAATTGGACTACCTTTCCAAAGCAGTAATACAATCAATGCGATTATAGGTAGTAATAACCAGCGGAGTAATAGTGTCATATTATTTTGGATTTAGTTAAACTCAATTCTTTTCTATTTTAGAAATATTTCCGGTGTTTTTGTTGAAAGTAATTGTTTTGTTTGGACCTCCGTAAAAAAGTGTGAGTGTAATTGTACTATCAGTTTCACTCTTGAAAATAATATCTTTTGCTGATCTTATTTTTACGTCCAAATTATCATTCATAAGCTCATGATCTGTGCTTTTAAACATTCTTTTTTCGATCAAGCCGTTTTTCTCTATTACTTCAAGCCACGGCGGAGCCATTGCGCTATAACTTACAATTTGTGCCCGATATTTTTCAGTTAGATTTCTATCTCTTATTAATCCCAATGATGTAGTAGAAAGTACCCAGGCAAAAAAAGGCATCATCATGGGTAAAATGCTTAGTATTATTGATACTATTATTGCTGCCAAAAGTAATTTTGCCATAATTTTTTTCCAAAACACAATAATAACCACAAAGCTTGTGACAAACCAAAGCCAAAATAAAATTACATCGCTGTAATAACCACGAAGACTAATGTCTTTAAAATAATAAAGCACACAATTTATTGCCAGAAACAAGCTAAGAATCGAATAAATTCTAAGTATTATTATATGTTTTTTATTTAGGTTCATGAATTTTTGAGATGTAATTTAAAGCAAATACTGTGGCAATAGATAAAACTAAAATCGGCAAAATTGAAAACGAAATCGTGTAAAGAATCTCTTCAGTGAAAGTATAAGTACTCCACGATGATTCGCGATCAACAAAAACGGTATAATTCCAGAAAAGCCAAACTAAAATTAAGCTTAAAAGTTCAATTGTCCTTTTTAAATATATGTTTTTAATTAATGAAAGTGCAAGAAATAAGAAGGTTAAGAAAATGGTTGTCAATAATGACATTAAAAAAGCATCTTCAAAAAAGCTACAATCTAAGCAAGCACTTGAGATATTTTTAGAAAATTTTCCCACTGCCAAATAGATTTCTAAATACGTACATATAAAAATTAATAAACCAATAAGGATAAGCCTTTTTAGAAACAAGATAATTTTATTTTGAGAAATTGACGTCATATTTATTTATCGGTTTTTATATTCTCAATGTAATTTTCGACTATTTCTAAAAATTCATCTTTTGCTAAAAAGCCTTTAAAAAATTCTTCTAAAGTTCCTTCGTTTTCAATTTCCTGAAAAAAAACTTCATGATCTGTTCCGTAAACTGTTGGGTTTTCTTGATTAGGATCTGTCAGACAAATGAAATATTGATCCGGAAATCCATAAGAATAACAAATGCACGTAAAATCTAAATCTTCCCCAGTAACAACTTCTCTTATTTCGCTTTCTTCTACAAGTCCGTCCAGTTCACCAAAATCATCCGAATCTTTCCTGAATGGTGTAAATAGAAAATTTCTAAAAAAAGCCTGACCATACGGAATTTCGTGATCAGAGAAAAAATGAGCAAGTAAACTATCGTAAAATGCTTTTTTATTGGTTACATACAATTGCAGGTTAGTTTTGTAAAACTCATCAACGCCATATAATTCATCTCCAAAATCATTGGGATATAAAGGATGTTTAAATTCAATTGATTCAAGGTCTTCCTGTAATGAGTTTCCTTTTACGTTGTCAATGTTCCCTCCTAATTTCTGAATTTGAAGCAGTATTTCTTGTTTCATATTTCTGTTTTCTAACTTCCACAAGCGATGTAGCAAGTTGGTAGTTCGTTAATAATTTGAGGATTTTCATCTGTTCCTTCAAAAAACACATGATCTCCAAGTTCTTTATTTGCCTGCTGATTATGTGTTTTTAGCAAAAACTCCAAAGCCGTAAAGTTTTTATTATTATCTGCTTTTAGTCTGGCGAAAATCTCAACCTGATGTTCCGTTTCATCAGGATATTTTTCGAAAACGTCCTGATCTTCATCAATTAAAATTTCATTTTCTAATAAGTCACCGGTTTTTGTGATCCAACACATATATTGAATCTGAAGTTCCGGAACATCAAATACGATTTCGTTGGGTTTCCAATTTTCATCGGTTGTGTAAATCCTTTTTTGATATTCGATAACTTCCTGATTAAATTTTTCGGGATCGGCATAGAATGTTTTCGAAAAAACCCAGGCGATATTGTTTAATGTCATTTTTGATTTAGGAATATTCACAGGCATAACAGGTGTTAATTCTTCGATACACCACTTTTCATAATTTTTTGCTGTTTCATCTCCTAGCAAAGCACTTTTTTTAAAATAAGGCAGCGCTTTGTCTTTCTCATTTTTGTGATAATAAGCATAACCAACCCTGAAATTCCATAAAATATCCTCTTTTCCGTTTTCAGATTCCGTTAAAAGAATTTTAATCGCTTTTTCATATTCTGAGTTATTGTTATAAGCACGTCCTAATAAGTTTTTTAATTCATAGTTTAATTCAGATTCTGGAATCGCTTCAATTTTATCAATTATTTTAGTGTGATTGTCTGAGTTGTGCCATTTAATTAATTGCTCCGTAAGTCCTGATTTTTGTTCAATAACTTCCGTTAAGAAACTTATACGGATATTGTTATCTCTTAATTTCTCGATTATTTCTTCGTTCAAATCTTCTTCAGAAAGTTCAAGAAATAAACACTTTTCATCAATTTCAGGATGAATTGCAGAAAAACTATTCATTTGATCTTTTAGTTCGTTGTATCTTTCGTCATTCTCTCGTACAAAACCTGCCGGAACTTTATTTGGGGTCAACCATAGTATGCTATTTTTGTATTTGCTTTGATAATTGGCATATCCGCTATTAAAATAAGTGGGTTCTTCGAACTTAATTTCAAGAATGTTTTCAAGCAGTTTTGCCGTATTTTCGATTGAATCTTCTGTCTCAATAACTAATTCATGTGCTATATCAAGTTTAAGAAGTTCCAAATATTCTTTAAATGATTCCGCAATCTCTTCCTGATTATCACATTCAATATCAATGTAATAAACTTTTGGGTTCTGTTTGTTTTCCCTGTAATCCAAACAAATATACCAATGTCCGTCTCCATCTAATGGCACAAGTCCGTCAAGTTCAAAACTCACATATTCTTTCGATTCTTCCCAGTCAATGTCAGTTAATGACGGAAAGTTAGGTCCAATTCCGTTAATTATTTCTTGAGGTGTTTCCGGCAATTTATATCGAATATACCCGCCATTTTGAGTTTTCAGGATTTCTACTAATTCAGTTGGCAATTTAAAACCAATTTGCTTTTCTGCATTTTCCAATATTTTATCGGTGAGCTTTGGCTGAAGATAAGGCAGATATGTTGGTACTCTCCAGATGGTTTGTAGTTTTTTGAGGTTCATCGTTTTGTTATTGTTTTATTCGTTTGCCGATCTATTCAAAAATATAAAATCTATATGAAGAAATATCCTGCAAATAGAACTATTATATTCAATTAAATGTCGATTTTTTGAAATCAATACTTAACCTTTTGATAATATACTGAATGATTTAAAACTTTATTTTTATTTGAAAATTAATACTATGGAAATCAATTGGATAATAATAGGTATTGTAGTTGCAGTAGCAATTGTTTTAGTTGTGCTTACAACCAAAAAGAATCAGAAAGAAAAAAAGAAACTAACAGATTTATTAAATAATGATTTTAAGAAACCGGATGAAGATGAACCGGATTTTGATAATAATAATGCAAATGAGCAATAGATTACTTCGATGTTTGAAATAAAAAAAAACCGTATTCCAATTAAGTAATACGGTTTTTTTTTGTGGAGAATACTGTCCCAAAACTTCGGGAGAATCGGTCATCTTGCCGGATACGTCGGGATAGTCTAGTTTTTTATCTGTATTAAAGTTTCGATGTATTTCCTGCTTTTCATTTTTTTGATTTGTAATTCCCTTTTGCAAGCTTCACTTCGGGTAACAAAAGTTTCGAAATATTTTAATTCCCAATCTTTAGCGACCTTTGTAAACTTGCTTCTGCTGTTTAAGTGATCTTGTAAGCGTTGTTCGATATTTTCACAAGATCCGGTGTAATACTTGTTAATCGTAATTGAATATAGAATGTAAGTGTAAAACATAATTGACATAAAATGAAAATACCCAAACATAAAAGTATGTTTGGGTATTTGTTTTTAAATATTTGTGGAGAATACCGGATTCGAACCGGTCACCCCTTGCCTGCCAGGCAAGTACTCTAGCCAAATGAGCTAATCCCCCTTTTTTATAACTTTAAGATCTGCATTCGAACCGTTACCCTCCCGATTGCATCGGGATACTCTAGCCAAATGAGCTAATCCCCCTTTTTATAACTTTAAGATCTGCATTCGAACCGTTACCATCCCGATTGCATCGGGATACTCTAGCCAAATGAGCTAATCCCCCAAAGCGTTAGCAAATAAAGTCAATTAATTTTCAAAAAACAAATTTCAAATTGTCTTCGGCTTAAAATATTTTGCAAAACCGTAACTTTACGATCAAATCTATTTTTATGAGTGCAGAAAATCAAAACGGTTCTTTACAAACTATCTTTAATAATGCTGTGGCAACAGTACAATTTGGTCATCCGGCGAGTAATTCTTTTCCCAGACAATTGTTAGATCGGTTAACGGCTGAGATTAATTCTATAAGCCTTAATGAAACCGTTTCGGTTATTATTTTGCAAAGCGAAGGATCTAAAGTTTTTTGTTCCGGCGCTTCATTTGATGAACTTCTTCAGGTAAAAAATGAAGAACAGGGCACAGAATTTTTCTCCGGTTTTGCTCATTTATTAAACGCAATGCGCAATTGTTCTAAGCTTATTATTGGCAGAGTTCAGGGAAAAGCTGTTGGAGGAGGAGTTGGTATTATCTCGGCTTGCGATTATGTTTTGGCTACGCCTGAAAGTGCAGTAAAATTATCTGAATTAGCTATAGGAATTGGTCCTTTTGTAATCGAACCTGCTGTTTCCCGTAAAATAGGAAAAGCTGCAATGGCCGAAATGACTTTGGCAGCCCACGAATGGAAATCGGCAGAATGGGCGTTGCAAAATAAATTGTTCACTGAGATTCACAGTGCAGAAAATCTGGATCATGCCGTTGCAAATTTTGCTCAAAAGCTGAGTTCATACAACCCTGAAGCATTATCTGAAATGAAGAAAATTATCTGGGAAGGAACTGAATATTGGGAATCGCTTCTTATAGAACGCGCCGCAATTACCGGAAAATTGGTTTTGTCAGATTTTTCAAGAAATGCTTTGACCCAGTTTAAAAAGTAAGGTTTTTAGATTCAGTCTTCAGTCCGAGTCTCAGCTTTAAGTGCGATAAATTTGTAAAGTTTTAAACTTTTACAAAATTGAGGGGATTGTAATAGCTTGTTTTTCTTTGTGTTAATTTAAAAATATTAGAATATGTATATCATTTCATTACTTCAAAAAGTCGATGTTGCAGAGAAAATTAAAACCGCTCCTGATAGTGGTTACCAGATTGGAGTAGTCATTGGATCGTTTATTCCGTTTGTAGTTTTAATAGGACTTGCGTACTGGATGTACAACAGCGCTAAAAAAAGAGACAAAAACGGTTATTAATTTGTAAATTTGCAACCTAAAATTCAAATCGATGAGTAATATCAGAATTACAAAACAATTTAGTTTCGAAACCGGACATGCTTTGTACGGTTACGACGGAAAATGTAAAAACGTTCACGGGCACAGTTATAAATTATCGGTAACGGTTATTGGTTCGCCAATTACGGATCGATCGAATGTGAAATTCGGAATGGTAATAGATTTTTCGGATCTAAAGAAAATTGTAAAAGAAGAAATCGTCGATCAGTTTGATCATGCAACTGTTTTTAACGAAACTACGCCACATATCGAACTGGCAAATGAATTGAAAAATCGTGGTCATCATGTGATTTTAGTAGATTATCAGCCAACAAGCGAAAATATGGTGGTTGATTTTGCAGAAAGAATCAGAGCGCGTTTGCCTAAAGACATTTCCCTTTTTTCTCTTAAACTTCAGGAAACAGAATCATCATTTGCAGAATGGTACGCAAGTGATAATTAATTAGTTAAAGAAAAAGCCAAAAGTTAAAAGTCCGGAAATCTAAAATTCTAAGAATTTAAACAATCTAATAATCTAAATGAAAAAAGTATATTTCGCTTCTGATCAGCATTTTGGAGCTCCAACGCCAGAGTTGAGTTTGCCACGCGAACAAAAGTTTGTAGCCTGGTTAGATGTTGTAAAACAAGATGCAGAAGCTATTTTTTTATTAGGCGATTTGTTTGATTTTTGGTTTGAATATAAAACCGTTGTTCCAAAGGGATTTGTTCGTGTTCTGGGAAAATTGGCCGAAATTCGAGATAGTGGAATTCCTATTTATTTTTTCGTAGGAAACCATGATTTATGGATGAATGATTACTTTCAAACTGAGTTGAATATTCCGGTTTATCATGATAATAAGGAATTTACTTTTAACGGAAAAACGTTCCTGATTGGTCACGGCGACGGAAAAGGTCCCGGTGATAAAGGATATAAACGAATGAAAAAGGTATTTACAAATCCGTTTTCTAAATGGCTTTTCCGTTGGTTGCATCCTGATGTTGGCGTAAGTCTCGCGCAATATTTATCTGTTAAAAATAAATTGATTTCAGGTGATGAAGATGTAAAGTTTTTGGGTGAAGAAAACGAATGGCTGGTTTTATATGCCAAACGTAAACTTGAAACCAAACATTATAATTATTTTATTTTTGGTCACCGTCATTTACCTATGATTATAGAGGTAGGACAAGATGCTAAATATGTAAATCTAGGCGACTGGATTGGTTATTTTACCTACGGAGTTTTTGATGGGGAAACTTTCGAACTTCAAAAATTCGAACAATAATTACTTTTTATTGTTTGGATAAACTGCAATTTTGTGTGTTCTCAGAACATAATTTGACTTATTTTTATTTTGAGAAAGCTGAAAAGTGATCGCGTTCGACATTTTTTTCGGCATATGACATTCTACACAATTATTTGCCAATATACTCGCTGAGGTAGTTTTTATAGTCGCAGCGTTGTGTTTAATTCCCTGATGACAACTCATACATATTTTAGAATAACTTACCAGATTTTGAGAAGCATTTGCATGCGGATTATGGCAAGTCATACAATCCATGGTTTCGCTCTTTTTAAAACATTTGCTTTGAGACAATAATCCAAGTTGATTACCGTGAACATCAAAATGCATGCTGTCATTAGATCCCGGAACTCCCCTGAAATATTCTAATAAATCATCTCCCGGTTTAAACTCAAAACGTGATTTTACTTTTAGTTTATCATTTCCGGAATGGCATAAGGCACAAGCATCAATTTTTTGCTGTCTGGATAACTTTTTAAAAGAGGTTATGTTTTGTGCGATTTTCAAATCAGGAAATTTCAAATGTTTTTGAACGTGTTCTTTAGCAGGTCCGTGGCACCGCTCACAATCAATTCCGTAAATCAAAGTTTTCGGATTCATAAAATCCTCTACTTCCTGATTCATAAAAGTAATGCTGTCTGAACTTGTCGTTACATATCTGCTTGCAATATTAGAGCTGTGACAGCCATAACATTCCTTATCAATTTTTCGTTCAAAGTTTACTTTAGATGCTGAATATCCCGGACTTGTTGCCCAACTATTTAAAGATTTGTAGTAAGAAATGGGTAATTCGTAAGTATAATGGTTTTGCCAAAAAGCGCTGGTTTGAGCATGTTTCGTTCCAAAAAGAACTTCAAACGGATGCGATTCAACTTTCTTTCCGTTTTTATAAAGAACCTGATAAAGACTATCGTTTCGTTCTTCCATAACAAGCTTGGTAGCAGCATCGTAAACAAAAGTATTGCGACCGTTTTTAAAATGACCTAAAATGTTTTCTTTGGTAGCGGGAGAAGTAGCTTTAAAATGCGAACTGTGAAAAGCAGTTTCATATTGTACCTGATGACATTGAATACAACTTTCAGAACCGGCATAATCCGTTCCGCGTGGGTCAATGTAATTATCATCTTCGTTTTTGCAGCTCGTTAGAAATGCAATCGAAATAACCAAAGTAAAAAGAATACGTACTATTTTCATTATAGTAAATATACTTTTTTTTGAATAAAATCAAAATATATTTAAATAATGAAAAGATATTGTTAAAACATTTAGAATGCTTCTTAATTTAAGCCAACTCCGTAAACATATTCATCTAACTCAATTCTAAATAAAGAGCCTTCTACAAGATCTTTAATAGATTTTAGTTCTTTGATAGAAACCGCTAAATCTATGGAAGCACAAGGTGTTTTAAGTAAAAATTTATGACAAGAGTTTTTTAATTCACAAGCTTCACAACAAGCATTTTCGATCATGCTGTCTTCGATTAAATCACAAAAATAATTCAATTCCTGAACCGTAAAATAAAATCCGGTTTCCTTAAAAACCAATTGTATTTTATCCGTTATCGTTTCGTTTTCCTTTTTCCAGTAAAAAGCAATTCCGAAGTTGTTGTGGTATAGCTGTTCTATTTCTCTCATTACAGATACTTTTATTACAACAAATATAAATACTATTTATATTAGTTCTAAATAAAAAATCATAAAATTTGGAAAAATTATTCGTCATAGAAGTGCGTCAGGAATTTATGCAAAGTCCTTTTAATGAACTTATATAACTTATATGATTTAGAAACTTTATTTAAGCCATTTTTTGATATAAGATAAAAACTCTTTTTGTTGATCTACATAAAGATAATGCGAGCAATTATTTAGTAAAGCAAAATGATTTTCTCCGGCTAAATTCTTAATTGATTTAATTTGTGAAGTAGAAAATACGCCATCTTCTTTTCCGTAAATAGCATAAATAGGAACGGCTTTATTTTTTATTTGAGTTAAAAATGATCTGCTGTCAATATTATTTTGTTTTTCATTTTGATAGAAAAGCAAAGGCGCATTTTTGTTTCGGATGTTGGTTTTAAAAAACACACTTGAATCATAAGCTGCATATAGTTTTTTAGACTCTTTAGTTGGATTTGGCATTTTAAAGAAATTATTTTCTCCTGCAAGCTCAAAACATTCTTTTCTGTATTTTGCCGAGTTTTTATCTAGTTTTTCTACAAAAGCTACTTTATCAAGCATAACCTGATTCTTGTTTTTAGTATATATTTTCGTGACAGAATCTAAAATATGATTGTAAGTTTCTTGCTGAGAAAACAAAGCTCCTGCCAATATAAGGGCGCTAACATTCTGAGGATATTTTTCGGTATAAAGAGTCGCTATCAAACCTCCAAAACTATGGGAAAGAAGTATAGCCTTTTTTATACCATATTTTTTATAGATAGCGTTTAGATCCTGAAAAGCTTCGGCATAAGTGAATTTTGCAGCAAGATCTGTAGATCTTCCTTCGCCTCTTCGATCATATGCAATGACATAAAAACCTAAATCAGCTAATTTTTGAGCCGTTGTACCTTCAAATAAAGTCGAATTGCCACTTGGACCTCCGTGAATAAAAATGATAGTTTTGTCTTTTTTATTTCCGTACGTTTTGATGTAGAGATTTTGTCCGTTTGCGAAAATGGAGATTATAAAAAAGAAAGTTATGAATAATTGTTTCATTTACTCCATATTCTGATGATCTTCCATATCCTTATTAAGATCTAATTTTCTAAATGTTGGCGATTTTAATGCTGTTACAATAACAGTCAAAAGTGTAACACTTCCTCCAAAAACAACAGAAGTTACAGTTCCCATTAATTTAGCTGTTGCACCGCTTTCAAAAGCTCCCAATTCATTAGAAGATCCAACAAAAATTGAGTTTACGGCACCAACTCGTCCGCGCATATGATCGGGAGTTTTAAGCTGTAAAATCGTTTGGCGAATTACTACAGAAATTCCATCAGCAAGTCCGCTTAAAAATAACGCGAAAACAGAAAGCCAGAATGATGTAGAAAGTCCAAATAAGATGATCGATAATCCGAAAACAAATATGGCTATTAAAAGTTTCTTTCCTGCATTTTTATATAAAGGCACATAAGCAGAAACGAGCATGGTAATAAAAGCTCCTACTGCTGGAGCGGCTCTTAAAATACCAAAACCTTCAGCACCGACTTTTAAAATATCCTGTGCAAAAACAGGTAGTAATGCTACGGCTCCTCCAAAAAGTACTGCAATCATATCAAGCGATAAGGCACCTAAAACAATTTGGTTTTTAAACACGAAATTTAAACCTTCAGCAAGACTGTCTTTTATCGATTCTCCAATCTTTGGATTTGTAATTGGTTTTTTACTGATCTGTGATAAGGCAATTAAAGAAAGAATTGAGAATCCAAAAACCAGACACATTGACCAGTGAACTCCAATCCAGTTAATTGAAAAACCAGCCAGCGCCGGTCCCATAACGGCTCCAATTTGCCAAACCGAACTACTCCATGTAGCAGCATTTGGATATGCTTTTTTAGGAATAATCAAAGACAGAAGAGAGAAAATAGTTGGGCCCAGAAAAGCTCTTACTAATCCGCCTAAAAAAACTAAAGTATAAATTGAATATAAAATAACAGTTGGAGATAAATCGCCAACAACTTTCGGCCAGGTCAATAAAAACAATCCAAAACTAATTACAGAAAATCCCAAAATACATTTTACCAATAATCCTTTCTTTTCCTTTTGGTCCACAATATGTCCGGCAAATAATGCCATACCAACGGCGGGAATAACTTCCATTAGACCAATAATTCCTAGCGAAAGAGGGTTTTTAGTTAAACTGTAAACTTCCCATTCGATCACGATAAATTGCATAGCCCAGGCAAAAACCATAGCGAAACGCAATATTAGAAATACATTAAATTCTCTGTAACGCAGTGCCTGATAAGGATCTCGCTTGTTTGTTTTAGTTGTCATTTGTTCTAATGTCTTTAAGCATAAGTTGAGTAGTAACAGTTCCGTTCCACTCATTTTCAGCAAGTGAATATGCCAGCTGAAAAGGTTGTTGATTTTTTACGATGTCTATTTTTTTTCCAAGACCAAAACCTATCGCAGCGATTCCGTCTGTCCCGAGGCTTCGGGATTGTTTTATAAAAAGTCTCAAATGTTCATCTTCTCCGCCTAAAGTTTTAGCATAACCAGTGTCTTTTGCATCTCTGGTCATAAAAACAGGCGTCATGTTCAAAGGTCCAAAAGGTTCAAATTGTTTTAAAATCCGAACTAGTTTTGGCGTAATATCGGCGAAGTCAATTTCTGCATCAACTTCTATTTCCGGCGTTCGCATTTCGGGTAAAATAGTTTCCTCGACTTGTTTTTCGAAAGCTTCTTTAAATGTTTTATAGTTTTCGGCTTTCAAAGTCATTCCGGCTGCGTACATATGACCTCCAAATTGCTCTAAATGCTGCGAGCATGCGTCAAGTGCATTGTAAACGTCAAATCCTTTTACAGATCTTGCCGAAGCCGCATATTTATCTCCACTTTTAGTAAAAACCAAAGTGGGTCTGTAATAGGTTTCAATTAATCTCGAAGCTACAATCCCAATTACGCCTTTGTGCCAGTCTTCCTGAAAAACAACCGTCGAAAATCGGTCTTGTTCGTTGTTGGTTAATATTTGCTGAAAAGCTTCTTTGGTAATTTGTTTGTCCAGATCTTTTCGGTCAGAATTGTATTGTTCGATTTCTGAGGCAAATTGTTGCGCTTGCTCAAAATTAAATTCTGTCAATAACTCAACAGCATGATTGCCGTGTTTGATTCTTCCGGCAGCATTTATTCGGGGAGAGATAATAAAAACAACATCAGTAATATCAAGAGTTTTCTTTTTTACCTGATGTACCAAAGCTTTAATCCCTGGTCTTGGATCCGAATTAATAACTTGCAATCCGTAGTAAGCCAAAACCCGGTTTTCGCCAGTTATGGGTACAATATCCGCCGCAATTGCTGTGGCGACTAAATCCAGATACGGAACTAAATCCTGAATCGTTTCATTTCTGTTTGTTCCTAAAGCCTGAATTAATTTAAAACCAACTCCGCAACCGCACAATTCATCGTAAGGATAAAAACAATCTTCTCTTTTTGGGTCTAAAATGGCAACCGCATCCGGAAGAAATTCTCCTGGACGGTGGTGATCACAAATAATAAAGTCGATGTTTTTTTCTTTCGCGTAAGCGATATGTTCAATAGATTTTATGCCGCAGTCTAAAGCAATGATTAACGAAAACCCGTTATCATCTGCAAAGTCAATTCCTTTAAACGAAATTCCGTAGCCTTCTGCATAACGATCCGGAATATAGGTCGCAATATTAGGATAATGCGATTTTAAATAAGACGAAACCAAAGAAACCGCCGTTGTTCCGTCGACATCATAATCTCCAAAAACTAAAATATTTTCTTGATTTTCGATTGCCAATTCTATTCTGGAAACGGCTTTGTCCATATCTTTCATCAAGAACGGATCATGAAGATGTTCTAAAGAAGGACGAAAGAAATTTTTAGCATCGTCAAAAGTTTCGATGCCACGCTGAATCAAAAGTGTTGCTACAAAATCTTCTACATTTAGCGCTTGTGCCAAATGTTTGACTTTATCTTCAGAAGGTTTTGTTTTTAATGTCCAACGCATTTTTTTTATTGTAGATTTTAGAGTGTTGATTTTAGATTGTAAAAATCGAAAATCGTTTAATCAGAAAGGTGATTTTTTTCTAATGCCACAGATTAAAGGATTTAAAAAAGGATTTTTTTAATCTGTGTTAATCTGTGAAATCTGTGGCAAAATATTCGGTTTTAATCAGATTTTAGAAGGCAAATTTCAGGAATCTAAAATCTACATTCTGCAATCTAAAATTATTTTGCCTCTAAAGCACTTCCTTCAAATTTGATTCCGTCCCAACCTAAGTTGATGAAATTTCTAATGTTTTGATGATTTGTTCCGTTTGGATCTCCTAAAACTTCTTCAAAATAGAAAGCGCCAAAACAAGCTAAAGTTTCGTCTTTGCTTAGATTTTGCAATTTTGCAAAAGAAAATAATTTACAAGAACCAGAGTTTTCTCCGGCTGCATTGTGTTGTGTTCCGTTTTGGAAAGCTGTTGGCGTAAAATTGTAATTTTCTTCAATTACTGCAATAGTTTCCGGGAATGTTATTTCGTTTGGAGTTTGTTTTACTTTTTCTAAAAATGCTTGGATGCTCATGATATTGTATATTGGTTTTTTTTGCCACGAATTTCACTAATTATAGTTTATATTCAACTTAAAAAATTCGTGCTAGTTTGTGAAATTCGTGGCGAAAATTATTCTTCTTCGTTTTCTTCTGATTCATCCTTAGAAAACTTACTTTTCTTAGGCTCTTTTGTTATTGTTTTTCCGGCAACGACAACGACAATTTCACCTCGTGGCGCTGTTTTTTCAAAATGGGTTAAAACTTCTCTTGCAGTTCCGCGTACGTTTTCTTCGTGTAATTTTGATAATTCTCTTGAAACGCAAACTTGCCTGTCTTCGCCAAAATAAGTAATAAATTCAGCTAAAGTTTTAACGAGTTTATGTGGCGAAACGTATAAAATCATCGTTCTGGTTTCTTCGGCTAAAGCCAAAAACCGAGTCTGACGCCCTTTTTTATCAGGTAAGAAACCTTCAAAAATAAATTTGTCATTTGGTAATCCGCTGTTTACTAAAGCGGGAACAAAAGCAGTTGCACCAGGCAAACATTCGACTTCAATTTTATTTTCAACACAAGCGCGTGTCAATAAAAAACCGGGATCAGAAATTGCCGGAGTTCCTGCATCTGAAATCAGGGCAATAGTTTCACCGGCTTTCAAACGTGCAATTAAATTCTCGGTTGTTTTGTGTTCGTTGTGCATGTGATGGCTGTGCATGTGCGTGCCAATTTCAAAATGCTTCAACAATTTTCCACTGGTTCTGGTATCTTCCGCCAAGATCAAATCGACTTCTTTCAGAATCCTGATGGCACGAAAAGTCATGTCTTCAAGATTGCCAATAGGCGTTGGAACGATATATAATTTAGACATAATTTTTAATGTACTGTATGTGAAATGTAAAATTGGACCGAATTAAGAAAATTTCTTCTCTACAATTCCCAGAAAACGTTCTGCGTAATCGTCTTTTCCTTCCCAATTGTTATAATCTGGTTTTACCATATTTTCTATGAAATCCTGAGCTTCGCTATAACTGTCAAAAGTCAGTAATTGATTTAAAACGCGGCTGTAATCTTCAGAACTATTTCCGAAAAGGTTTTTTGTAAAAGCAATTCGGTCATTTAAATCAACGTGGAAACCTTTTGCCAGTTTTTCGTTTAGAGTTGCTGCCTTTGTTTCAGATGGCTTTTCTATAACTACAGTTTCGATTTCTTTTTTCTCATTAAATTCATTAACCACTGGAGCCGGAGTAGAAGTAACGTTTTCAAAACTGTCTACTTTTACAAACTGGGCATCTGCATAATTAATTCCAAAATCCTCAAATGAAATTGTAATAGGTTCCGATTTTGATGGAGTTTCATTTTTTTGCTCTTCTTTTTCCGGTTCTTTCTCTTCAGACTGATCTAATTCAAACGCAGGTTTAAAATCAGGAATTGGCTTAAGATCGCTGAATGTTCTAAAAGAATTTTCATCTGGAGTTTCTGTTTCTTCTTTTTTAGTTTCAAAAAGAGATTCTTCTGTTTTTTCAACAATTGGTTCTTTGATAATTTCAGCAACAGGTTCAGGAATTGGTTCTATAATTGGTTCCGGAATTACTTCTTCAGGAATTTCAGCAACGATTTCTTCAACAGCTTCTTCTGTTTTAATTTCTTCTGTAACTTCTGTTTCGGCAACAGTTTCAGGTATAGTTTCAATTGGAGTTTCTTCGACTGCAACTGGTTCTTCGGTTTTAACTTCAGTCGGGATTATTTCTTCTTTGTCAAAAATAGATTCAATTTCAGTACTAATCTCGCTGTGACCAATAGTGGGCTTCAAAGTATCGAAATTTTCGTCTACAAACTTTAAAACCGCTAATTTCTCATATAATTTCTGCGTCTCAAGATACAATTGATTGATATCGGATTTATTTTTAAGCTTTAAAATTCGATGTGCAATGCTGATTAAATCGGCTTCCAATTTTTTTTTCATAACTGTTGAAATTATAGTGAATAGGGTATTTTAGTATATTTTGTATTTGAATGTCTTTATTACGGGTAGAAATCTGAGAGATATTTTTTTATTTCTGTTAATAAGCGTTCGCGAATCTTCGATTTGATAAAAATTTTCTACTTTTGAAAAAGTGTTAAATGAGCAATTTTTCACGTCGATTTATTACCAGTACAAAGTAATAAAAACTATTCATTTTTAAAGGTAGAAAAATACAAAATGTTTCTCGAAAATACAGTAAATCACAAAGAACAATTTGGTTGGATTGAAGTTATTTGTGGATCAATGTTTTCGGGTAAAACCGAGGAATTAATCCGCAGATTAAAACGCGCCCAATTTGCCAAACAAAGAGTCGAAATTTTTAAACCCGCAATTGATACGCGCTATCATGACGAAATGGTCGTTTCTCATGATTCGAACGAAATTCGTTCAACTCCGGTTCCCGCTGCTGCAAACATTGCTATTTTAGCACAAGGTTGCGATGTTATTGGTATTGATGAAGCGCAGTTTTTTGATGATGAGATTGTTACAGTTTGTAATGATCTTGCTAATCAGGGAATTCGTGTGATAGTTGCAGGACTTGATATGGATTTTAAAGGAAATCCTTTTGGTCCAATGCCTGCACTTATGGCAACTGCAGAATATGTAACAAAAGTTCACGCGGTTTGTACCAGAACAGGAAATTTGGCAAATTATAGTTTTCGTAAAACAGATAACGACAAATTAGTTATGCTTGGTGAAACCGAAGAATATGAGCCGCTTAGTCGTGCTGCGTATTATAATGCAATGAAAAAAAGCCAGGAAAAATAGATTTTAAATTCCAATTAAGTTTAAATAAACCATGCAAGAAAAGGAAAGTAAAAGAAAACAGAACATCTTATTAATAGTTGTAATTGGAATTGCGATAGCTTTAGCAGTTTTTTTTCAGTTTTATCTTTCTGAAAATGCAGCAGAAGTAAATACTGAAATAACAGAATTAGTTGGGAAATATAATAAAAATTGTCCGTTAACAATTCAGGAAGGTATTCGTTTAGACAGCGTAAGTTTACCAGAAGAAAGAGTTGTTCAGTATAATTTAACATTGATGAATGTAGCAAAAGAAACTGCAGAAATTAATGTAATAAAACAAGAAATTGAAAAAAGCCTCCTAAGTACAGCAAAAGCAAATCCGGGACTTCAGGTTTTTAGAGACAGCGATTATTCACTGATTTATAATTATTATGACAAGAAAAAAGTATTCTTGTTTAAAGTGCAATTATTGCCATATCAATATAAATAACCTGATGTTTAATATAAAGAAACCCAACAGATTTTGATTTGTTGGGTTTTCTGTTTTAAATCAATAACATTCCTAATTTAAACTGGACTAAAGTCCAGCTCTACAATATAATTGGTTCCTTTGGAACTGCAAATAGCCTTCGGCTCGAACCATTTTGTAGGGCCGGACTTTAGTCCGGTTTAATACGAAATGATATAAAAAAATAAACCCGACAGGTTTTTAAAACCTGTCGGGTTTGCTATTTAAATGAACTTATATTTCTTATATGGTTAAAGAAAAATTAAATTTTCTTTCTCATTCTCGCTACCGGAATATCAAGTTGTTCGCGGTATTTTGCGATAGTTCTTCTGGCGATAGGATATCCTTTTTCCTTTAGAATGTCGGCTAATTGATCGTCTGGAAGCGGTTTCTTTTTGTCTTCTTCTTCAATTGTATTCTTAAGAATCTTTTTGATTTCTAAAGTCGAAACATCTTCTCCCTGATCGTTTTTCATTGCTTCAGAGAAAAACTCTTTAATTAGTTTTGTTCCGTATGGCGTTTCAACGTATTTACTGTTCGCAACACGCGAGATTGTCGAAATATCCAACCCGACCATGTCTGCAATGTCTTTTAAGATCATTGGTTTTAGTTTGGTTTCATCACCGTCTAAAAAGAATTCTTCCTGATAATGCATAATCGCATTCATGGTTACAAAAAGCGTTTCCTGACGTTGTCTGATTGCATCGATAAACCATTTAGCCGAATCCAGTTTTTGCTTGATAAACTGAACTGCGTCTTTTTGTGCCGATGATTTATCACGTGAATCTTTATACGTTTGCATCATTTCCTGATAATCTTTAGAAACGTGCAGGGAAGGAGCATTTCTTCCGTTTAAAGTCAATTCAAGTTCGCCGTCAACAATTCTGATAGCAAAATCCGGTACTACATTTTCAGTAACCTTGTTATTTCCTGTAAAAGATCCGCCCGGTTTTGGGTTTAATCTTTCGATTTCGTGAATCGCTTTTTTAAGCTGTTCGTTCGAAACCGCATATTTTTGTAATAACTTATCGTAATGTTTTTTGGTAAAAGCATCAAACTGATTTTCGATAATATCAATCGCTAAATCAACATATTCTGTTGGCGTCTTGTGTTTTAATTGCAATAATAAACATTCCTGCAAATCACGTGCACCAACGCCTGATGGTTCAAGTTCGTGAATAACGTGAAGCATTTTTTCGACCATTTTCTCATCCGTATAAATACCCTGAGTAAAAGCCATATCATCTACAATATCCGGAACGCTCCTGCGGATGTAACCCATGTCATCAATACTTCCAACAAGGAATTCCGCGATTTCGCGTTCTTCATCATTCAAAATAAAAGTATTCAACTGATTGATTAAATCCTGATGAAAACTTATTGGTGAAGCAAAAGGAGTTTCTCTTTCCTCATCTTCGCTATAATTATTCACCTGAGTTTTATAATCCGGAGTATCGTCGTCGCTTAAGTATTCGTCGATATTAATATCGTCCGCTTCGATTCTGTCAGATTCTGCATCATCATAATCGTCGTATTCTTCATTAGCGAATTCATCTGCTTCGTATTCATCTTCTTTTCCAGCTTCAAGAGCCGGATTTTCGTTCATTTCTTCTAATAAACGTTGCTCAAAAGCTTGCGTAGGCAATTGAATTAACTTCATCAGCTGAATTTGCTGAGGAGATAATTTTTGGGATAATTTTAAATTTAAAAATTGCTTTAGCATATAAAAAGTTGCTAAGGTACTAAGGCACTAAGGCACTGAGTATCTTATGTTGACGAATTAAATTCGTATTGATTATTTTTTTATTTATATTTTAAAAACTTAGAACCTTAGTGCCTCAATAACTTAGAGTCTTAGACTAAAACTCTGCATTTCCAGGAGTTCTCGGGAAAGGAATTACGTCTCTAATATTTGTCATTCCAGTAACAAACAATACCAAACGCTCAAATCCAAGTCCGAAACCTGCGTGAGTTGCTGATCCAAATCTTCTGGTATCTAAATACCATGATAATTCTTCTTCGTCGATTTCTAAAGCTTTCATTTTTTCGATCAAAACATCGTAACGCTCTTCTCTCTCAGAACCACCAACGATTTCTCCAATTCCAGGGAAAAGGATATCCATTGCACGAACCGTTTCTCTTCCAGGCTCCGTGTTGTCGTTCAAACGCATGTAAAACGCTTTAATATTTGCTGGATAATCAAACAAGATTACCGGGCATTTAAAGTGTTTTTCAACCAAATAACGCTCGTGTTCTGACTGTAAATCAGCTCCCCATTCGTTGATGATATATTGAAATTTTTTCTTTTTGTTTGGAGTAGAATCTCTCAAAATGTCAATTGCTTCAGTATAAGAAACACGTTTAAAGTTGTTCTCTAATACAAAGTTCAATTTCTCTAGCAAAGCCATTTCGCTTCTTTCTGCCTGAGGTTTTGATTTTTCTTCGTCTAAAAGCCTTCCTTCTAAAAACTTCAAATCATCCTGACAATTGTCTAAAGCATATTTAATAACATACTGAATAAAATCTTCAGCTAAATCCATATTGTCATCAAGATCATTGAAAGCAACTTCCGGTTCGATCATCCAAAATTCTGCAAGGTGACGGGAAGTATTTGAGTTTTCAGCTCTAAAAGTTGGTCCAAAAGTATAAATCTGACCCAAAGCCATTGCATACGTTTCACCTTCTAATTGTCCCGAAACTGTTAAGTTGGTTTCTTTTTCGAAGAAATCTTCTTTATAATTTACTTTTCCGTCTTCAGTTCTTGGCGTGTTGTCAAAAGGTAAAGCTGTAACTTTAAACATTTCTCCAGCACCTTCAGCATCAGAACCAGTTATAATTGGCGTATTCACATACACAAAACCTTTTTGTTGAAAATAATTGTGAACCGCAAATGATAATACCGAACGCACACGCATAATCGCACCAAACATATTCGTACGAACACGTAAATGAGCATTTTCACGTAAAAAATCTAAACTAGGTTTGTTTTTTGGCTGTATCGGGAATTTTTCGGCATCAGAATCTCCTAAGATTTCCAGTTTATTCACCTGAATTTCATATTTCTGACCAGCACCTTTACTTTCGATCAAAGTACCAATTACAGAAACCGCAGCACCAGTAGTGATTCTTTTTAAAGTTTCATCAGGCGTATTTTCAAAATCAACAACACATTGTATATTATTAATGGTAGAACCGTCATTAAGAGCGATGAACTGATTATTTCTAAAAGTTCTCACCCATCCTTTTGCATTAACCTCCTGAAGCGTCGTCGTACTGTTTAATAAGTCTTTAACTTTTGTGTGTTTCATTTTATATATAATATTGAAATTAAATTATTTGTTGTGTAATAACTGCAAATATAAACGATAATAATTAAAATTAGAAGCTGTTTCCCGCTATCCGCTATATCTTTTTATTGCTAAAGGAGCAATAAAAAGGATGCCGCTACTATCGGGGCTAGGGTTTTAGTTTTTATAAGGCATTTTGTCATTGCGAGGAACGAAGCAATCTCACGA
Source organism: Flavobacterium sp. Leaf82 (assembly GCF_001422725.1). GTDB lineage: Bacteria > Bacteroidota > Bacteroidia > Flavobacteriales > Flavobacteriaceae > Flavobacterium. The sequence goes on from NZ_LMMA01000012.1 coordinate 473,824, forward strand.
CAATAAGATACAAGTTTTGATCTAGCAAATGAGATTGCTTCGTTCCTCGCAATGACTTAGCGTTTAGTAAAAAAGAATTCGCGCTAATTCGTGAAATTCGTGGCAAAAAACTTTTACCCCTCCAAATTCTCCAAATCCTCTTTCTTCGCTTTCTTCTTCTCAAAAGTCAAAACCAAAGCAGGTAAAACCAATAAATTAGCAAACATTGCAAAAGCCAAAGTACAAGAAATTAATCCACCAAGGGCGATTGTTCCGCTAAAGCTTGAAAGCGTGAAAGTCGCAAAACCTAAGATCAAAACTACTGATGTATAAAAAGTACTGATTCCTGTTTCTCTCAAAGCGCTGAAAACAGATTTCTTTACCTTTCCGTTACTTTGAATCAAATCATGTTTGTATTTCGCCATAAACTGAATCGCATTATCTACCGAAATACCAAACGCAATACTAAATACCAAAATCGTTGAAGGTTTTAACGGAATCCCAAAATAACCCATTAATCCGGACGTAATACAAAGTGGTAAAACATTCGTAATTACAGACGCCATCACCATTTTGAATGATCTGAATAAGTACAACATTAATGCAGCAATTACCAAAATTGCAAAAATCAATGACTCTATTAAGTTCTCAACCAGATAAGATGTTCCTTTCTGGAAAACCAATGCTTTTCCGGTCAAAGTGACTTCGTAGCGATCTGCAGGGAAAATCTCAGCAATTTTCGAGCGTAATTTTTTCTCTACTCTTGCCATTTCCTGCGTTCCAATATCTTTCATGAAAGTCGTGATTCGGGCATATTGTCCAGTCGAATCAACGTATGATTTCATTAAGTTGTCTTTGCTGTTTTTTGTTGCATTTTTTGCATACGACAAAATAAAAGTCTGTTCCTGCGAAGTTGGTAATTGGTAATATTCAGGATTTCCGTTATAGAAAGCCTGTTTCGAATATTTAACCAAATTTACTATAGAAACAGGTTTCGATAATTCAGGAAGCTCAGCAATTGTATTTTGCAATTCATCCATTTTTTTCATCGTAGATAATTTCATAACACCTTTTTTATGTTTGGTGTTAATCATTATTTCAAGAGGCATAACGCCATTGAATTCTTTTTCGTAAAATAAAATGTCTTTATAAAATGAAGCACTTTTTGGCATTTCACCAATCAAACTTCCGGAAACCTTCATTTGTGCAACTCCAATTATACTAAAAACCAAAAGCAAACCGTAAATCGTATAAATTACTTTTCGTTTGTTTTTAACCACATTTTCTACAAAATCCAATAAAGTCGAAATGTAAGTTTTAGTCAAATGATATAAATGTCTTTCTCCCGGAACCGACATGAAACTGTACACAATTGGCACAATTAAAAGCGTCAGTAAATAAACCGAAATAACGTTGATAGAAGTCACCAGACCAAACTCAAAAAGTAAATCATTTCCGGTAATCATAAACGTTGCAAAACCTATCGCCGTAGTTAAATTCGTCATTAAAGTCGAAACTCCAATTTTCGAAATAATACGTTGCAAAGCCTTTGCCTGATTGTTATGCAGTTTAATTTCCTGCTGGTATTTATTGATCAGGAAAATACAATTCGTGATTCCGATAACGATAATTAATGGCGGAATAATTGCCGTTAGAATTGTGATTTTATAATGGAATAATCCAAGTGTTCCAAAAGACCAGATTACACCAATAATCAAAATACAAATTGATATAAAAGTCGCTCTGAACGAACGGAAAAAGAAAAAGAAAATCAGGGAAACCGTAAATAAAGCTGCTCCAATAAAAAGTCCGATTTCTCCTTTCATATTATCAGCATTAATCGTTCTGATGTATGGCATTCCGGAAACTTTAAGATCAACTCCCGTAGTTTTTTCGAATTTATCGATTTTCGGAACCAGATTTTCAAGAATAAACGTCTTTCTTTCCGGTGTATTTACAAGCTTTTTATTAATATAAATCGCTGAACGAATACTACCGCTTTGTTTGTTGAACAATAATCCTTCGTAAAAAGGCAAATTGTGAAACAAATCATATTGAATCTTTTTTAAATATTCCGGATCAAGCGCTTTCTTTTGATCAATAAACGGAGTAAGAACAAATTTTTCGTTAACCGTATCTTTATCTAATTTTTTTAAATCATTCAAAGAAACGACTAAATCTACTTCTTTAGAATTTTTTAAACCCGTCATTAATTCATTCCAGGCAGCATAATTTTTAGGTGTAAAAAATTTCGGATCCTGAAACCCAATTACTACTAAATTTCCTTCTTCTCCAAATTTATCCAAGAACTGTTGATATTGCTTATTTACGATATGATCTTTAGGAAGCAAATTTGCTTCGGTGTAAGTCATAGCAAGGTTTTTCCATTGGTAGCCAAGGAAAATCGTTAAAGCAGATAGGATTACTAGTATTAATATTCGGTTTTTAAGTATGATTCGGGCTAGTTTTTCCCAGAATCCAACTTGTACAGCGTTTTTCATAAATTCTTTAAAATGGATGCAAATGTAGTGAAAAGTGCTCTAAATCATAAATAATCGATTGTATTTTACTTAATGTTAACACAAATTGCGCACTTGTGGATTGTGATATATTTCTCTCTTTTTGTGTTTTAATGGTCAGCTTTTCTCATATTTGTACGTAATTTAAAAATGAGACGAAAATGAACTGGATTTTATTAATCATAGCAGGACTTTTTGAAGTAGGGTTTGCGTCTTGTTTAGGCAAAGCCAAAGAAACAACAGGAATGATCTCGACTTATTGGATGGTTGGTTTCTTTATCTGTCTCTCGATTAGTATGTTATTATTATATAAAGCCACTCAGGTTTTACCAATAGGAACCGCTTATGCCGTTTGGACAGGAATTGGAGCAGTAGGAACCGTTTTAGTCGGAATTTTGGTTTTTAAAGAACCGGCAACTTTCTGGCGGATATTTTTTCTTTCGACTTTAATTGCTTCAATTATTGGGTTAAAGTTCGTTTCTAGTCATTAATTCTAAAATGTAATAAATGAATTTAAGAAATAAAATTTTCATGTATATATTAGTTTTGGTCTTATTGATCTTAATAATTATTCCTCTATTTCTATTTGTATTAAAATTTAACTCTTATTCAATTTCAGACAATGTTGAAGATTGGGTGTTTTTTGGAGATTATTTAGGAGGAACTGTAAATACAGCTATTTCATTTTCTAGTTTAATATTTTTAGGCTATTTAACCTACTTATTGAGTAAACAAAGCAATAGTGAAAATAAGAAAAATAATATTTTAATGAGACGAATGGATGCATATGATGAATTAACATCTTTTCTTCCTCAGATTAATCAGTTTTTATTTGATTTTTCAAAATCGGCAAATACAATATTGGATAAAATAACTGAAAAGCCTCTAAATGTTGATTTGATAATTGAAAAAAAGTTAGAATTGAACAGGCAAATAGTACTATTTAAAAATTTTTACTCTTTATTGTTTTCTTTTAATGTGAGGTATGGTCATTTATTTGATTATGATTTTAATTCAGAAGATTATAATAAAATAGTTAAGAAGGCTGACACTCTCAAAACATTCTTTGAAAAGACTATAGATTTTCTTAATGGGGAAATGGATACACCAAATATTATTGAAGATGATTTGATGCGCACTTTCTTTGATGATCTAGTTGTATTTATAAATTTAGTACGAAAAGAATTAAAATAAAAAATATGCAAGACAACTCAATAACTTTTATATTTCTGGCGATTCTTTTATTGCTTATCGTTATCATTTGTTTTTTGATGTATCAATTATTACAATTCAAAAAAGCAAAAGATGATGCTGAGAAAAGTTTTTATGCACTCGAAATGAAAGTCAACGATTTGCAGTTAGAAACTTTAGAATCAAAACTGAATCCGCATTTGTTTAAGAATATTTTAAACTCGATTCAGTCGCACGCGTATCAAACTTATTTTGCATTAGATAAACTGGCAAATGTTTTAGATTATATTTTATACGAAAGCAAAAAGAAATTTGTCACGGCAAAAGAAGAAATTGATTTTGCATTGAATTTAATCGAAATCAATAAAATCAAGATCAGTCCGCTTTTTGAGCTCAAGATAAAAACCAATATCAATAAAGAAGATAAATTATACGATCAGCCTTTACTGGCGCCTTTAATTTCTATTGATTTAATCGAAAATGCCTTTAAACATGCAGATTTGCAAAGTGCGGATGCTTTTATTTCGGTTGTTTTTGAGTTTAGGGATAATGCTTTTTTTATGACGGTTTCCAATAAAATATCAGATAAGAAAGTACTAAAAAAAGAACGAAGCGGTTTTGGTCATGCGACTCTAGAACACCGACTTCGTATTATTTACAAAAACAACTTCAAACTCGATAAGTTTGTAGAAAATGATATTTATATTGCCCATCTTAAAATAGATTTACTTGAATACAAAACTGAAATGCTTGCTTCTGGACGATGAGTTACCGGGATTAACGTATCTAAAAATGCTTTGCGAACAAATTCACCAAGTCGAAATTGTAAAAACGTATAATAATCCGGAGAAACTTCTTGCTGATATTCCAAATCTGGATTTTGATTTGTTAATATCAGATATCGAAATGCCCGGAATTGATGGCTTGCATCTGGCAGAAATGCTGGATAATAAATTAGTTATTTTTTGCACGGCTTATAAAGATTATGCTGCCGATGCTTTTAATATCGATGCGGTAGATTATATCACAAAACCTGTAAAACTCGAGCGTTTGCAAAAAGCGATCTCAAAAGCTTATGAACGTTTTCACAAACCGGACGCGGCTAAAAAATTTATTCAGCTTAATACTGATAAAGGAAAAACGTTATTATATTTTAATCAAATTGTCTACATCAAAACCGCAGTTAGTGATAGTCGCGATAAAACTGTTTTACTAACTGACGGAAGTTTTCTGAACTTGAAAAATGTAAAATTTGATACGTTATTAAACGAATTACCCGATGCTGATTTTTGTCGTGTAAACAAGAAAGAAATTGTTGCGGTAAAAGCCATTAAGTTTTTTAATCATAACGAAATTGTCTTGCATCACTTAGAAAAAAATGATAAAAACAGTACGATGATTTTAAGCGAAACCTATCGGTCAGACTTTTTAAAAAAGGTAAAAATCTAAGCTCAGGATGAGAGTTGTTTATTATATTATTTTTAGGTTTTATCTATGTCAGGCTGAGCGAAGTCGAAGCCCATTTGCGTTGTCAAGCCTTTAGACTTCGCTCAGGAAGACAGTGATTTTTGAGAAAAACAGAACTTATTACAAAGTTTTTCGGACTTGTTACATACATTTAAAATTAGGTTAAAATTTACTTTTTCACTTAATTCTCAGTTCTGATATTTGCACCATTAAAATCAAAAAAATGAGTTATGAATAACATAAAGAACTCCTTATTTTACGTTACTGTTATTGGTGGTTTTACAGCTCTGATATATTGGGTAATTTCAAAAGGTGCCGCACTCGAAGTAGGGCGCGGAATCGTACACAAACAAATAGAAAGCAATCACTGGAATGATTTTCTGAGTTCGATGATTGATAATTTAAAACATCCTCTGGCTATTTTATTGGCTCAGATCGTTACTATTATTTTAGTAGCCCGTTTGTTTGGATGGGTTTTTAGAAAAATAGGGCAGCCATCTGTAATTGGCGAAATGATTGCTGGTATTGTTTTAGGACCCTCTTTAGTGGGAATGTATTTTCCTGAATTCTCAGCAGCATTGTTTCCAAAAGAATCTCTGGGGAATTTACAATTCTTAAGTCAGATAGGTTTGATCCTTTTCATGTTCGTCATTGGGATGGAATTGGATTTGAAAGTATTAAAAAATAAAGCACATGATGCTGTAGTTATAAGTCACGCAAGTATTGTTATCCCTTTTGCCCTGGGTCTGTCATTAGCTTATTTCATCTACCATACTTTTGCTCCTGTTGGAGTTGAGTTTGCGTCGTTTGGTTTGTTTATGGGAATCGCCATGAGTATCACAGCGTTTCCGGTATTGGCAAGAATCGTGCAGGAGCGAGGCATGCAAAAAACAAAACTGGGAACTATTGCCATCACTTGCGCTGCCGCAGATGATATTACAGCTTGGTGTATTCTGGCTGTCGTAATTGCGATTGTAAAAGCAGGTTCATTTACAAGTGCATTATATGTAATTGGTTTGGCGATTTTGTATGTCATGATTATGCTAAAAATAGTTCGTCCGTTCCTGAAACGTGTTGGAGATTTAAATTCAACCCGCGAAAGCCTGAACAAACCGGTTGTTGCTATTTTTTTTCTTACACTTTTATTCTCTGCTTATGCTGCTGAATTAATTGGAATCCATGCTTTGTTTGGAGCATTTTTAGCCGGAGCAATTATGCCGGAAAACAACAAATTCAGAAATATCTTTATCGAAAAAGTAGAAGACGTTTCCATTATTGTTTTACTTCCATTATTTTTTGTGTTTACAGGATTACGTACACAAATAGGTTTATTGAATGATCCGTATTTATGGAAAGTTACAGGAATAATTATTGCCGTTGCCGTTGCAGGGAAATTTCTTGGTAGTGCTTTAGCCGCTAAGTTTGTAGGACAAAACTGGAAAGATAGTTTAGCCATTGGAGCCTTAATGAATACTCGCGGATTGATGGAGTTGGTGGTTTTAAATATTGGTTACGATCTTGGAGTTCTTTCTACAGAAATTTTTACGATGATGGTAATTATGGCTTTGGTAACTACTTTTATGACTGGTCCGGCGCTGGATTTTATAGGCTTTATTTTTAAAGATAAAATTACAGCCGTTCCGCAGGAAATTGGAAATAAAAGCAAATACAAGATTCTACTATCGTTTGCAACTCCTGAAAGAGGGAAAAAATTATTGAAAATAGCGAATAGTTTAGTTAAAAAACAAGGTGATAATTCGATTGTTACAGCGATGCATTTATCATTAAGTACAGAGATACACTCGTTTGATGTAAAAGATCACGAACGTAAAATGTTAGTTCCGGTGATTGAAGAATCTGAACGTTTGAATCAGAATATGGTGAGCGTTTTTAAAGTAACCAATGATATTGATACTGATATTATAGACACGGCAAATCAAGGTGAATATGATTTATTATTAGTTGGTCTTGGTCAGTCTATTTTTGATGGAACTTTACTAGGTAAAATTCTTGGTTTCACAACCCGAATCGTAAATCCGGATCGTTTAATCGATAAGTTTACCGGAAAAGAAGGATTATTCGAAAATTCTCCTTTTGATGAAAGAACACGTCATATTATTGCCAAAAGCAAAATGCCGGTTGGTATTTTTATCGACAAGGAACTAGAGGAAGTCAATCAGGTTTTCATGCCTGTTTTTACTAAAGAAGATTCTTTTTTAATTGAATATGCGAAGAAATTAATCAATAATAATGGTTCTCAGATTACGGTTCTGGATGCAAGTGGTGAAGTAAAAAATACCAGAGATATTCAGGAAACGATTCGTTCGATTGAACAAATTGCACCAAATCATATTATGATTATGCACGACAGAACGATCAAAAAAGAGTTTTTAGAAAGTCAGAATTTAATGATTATTAGTTTAGACAGCTGGAAAAAACTAATCGAATCTCAAAGTACCTGGTTAAATAATACGCCTTCGGTTTTGATTTTGAAACCATAAAAGGTTTTTAAATTACAATATTTTTAAAATTCCAAATTTCAATTTTTATAATTGGGTTTGGGATTTTTTTTGTTTTGCTTTTTGAGGATTGCGAGATGGCACGCGGATGACACGGATTCGCTAACGCGAAGACGCGGATTTATGCGGATTTTTTCTTTTGCTTTACTCGTGTTTTTTTGTCATCTCGACGCAAGGAGAGATCACACAAGTATATCGACAAAGATTGGTGATATGCTTTTGCGGAGTTTCGAGTGTGATCTCTCCTTGCGTCGAGATGACAAACTATATTTATAATTGGAATTTATATTTTTTATTATGAAAACGAGTGCCTAGCCCTGATAGAAGCGGTATCCTTTTTATCCGCCTTTTGCGGATGAAAAGATACAAGCGGATAGCAGGAAATAGCTCCTGACTCTTCGACTTCGCTCAGAGTGACTAACATTGATTTAATTGGAATTAGAATTTTAAAAATGTTGAAATTTAAAACCTAAAGTCCCAAATCAAGTACATACGAAATCTTAACGGCAATATTGTCTTCAAATTTCAATAACTGATTTGGACCGTAGCGATAGAAGCCGCCAAGACCAAAACCTTTGTAGATTTTATTTAATTCGATTCCGGATTCGAAGAAACCTTTGTCTAAAGTTTTATATTCCGGACCTACGTGTTGCTCCGGATTTTCCATATTTCCCCAAGCCATTCTGGTGACTAATACTAACGAAGGACGAACTTTTTTGAGAATTCTGATTCGGTCAAAACCATGCTTAATTTGGAAAAACACATATTGACTGGAGAAAAACTCATTAAAATACATGGTTTCAAAACTGTTTCTACCAGCAAAAGTAATACGCTGAATAACGGTTTCTTTGGTCAGGTTATTCGGCATTGTGTTGTACAAATGCGTAAGCGGAACATCGCCAATGGCATAACCTCCCTGTAAAAGCAAACTTGTTTTTTGACCGTTTAGGTAATTCTTCTCATACTCGGTTTTAAAATCTATTTTACCAAAAGTAAAATCATTTCCTAAAACATCAGGCAAGGATTGCGTGTATTGAAAAGTGAATCTTGGAAATCTTTTCTCTGATTCGTTTCTTCCGGTTGGCGTTTGCATAAAGTTGCTAAATGGCGCCCACACAATCGAAACCATTGCGGTTGTCATGACGTAGCTCGAATATAATTTTCCATCGTAATTAAAAAGATAATCAAATTGAGGCTCAACATTTGTTCTGGCTAATTCGAAAACAGCTTCGGTTTTTGGAATAATTTTAGACTGCACATTGGCTTTCCATGCGGTATATTTATAGAAAGTACTAATGTTGATTGGTCGTGGATCATAAATTTTAAAAACACGTTTATCTACGGCAAAAACAGTACTTGCAATTTCGCGAACATCATCTGTATAATATCCGTTTACCCATGTGTTTGTACTTTTATCCAGTAAAACTCCGGTTCCTAAACTGTATTTTACTTCGCCGTCTTTTGTTCCGTAGGCAGAATATCCTTCGATTCTGAAATTTTTAGAAAAACGATCGTTTGTGATTCCGCCAAGACCAAGACGAAAACCTTCGTAATTATTATAACTGATGATCTTTTTCAGATCGAGATCAACGGGTCCAATTGGCACATAACCATTGATTATTTTTCGCCCAAATCCTAAACGATTTTCGATTCTTTTTTTGATCGAAAGACTGTCTATCAATTGATATGTTTTTTGGCTTTTTAAGTCTAAACTTTCTTTTCTGTATGTATTCCAGAACTCTTCGGGTTTTTTGCTTGCGTCGTCTTTAATTTCGATATAAAGTGCCGGATTTTTTATTGGAGGATTTGTATTGTAATGGATATCGAAGTTGTTGCTTTCTGATAATAAATAAGTAAAATCAGAAGCTGATTTTTTTCGCGTTTCAAAATTGTCTTCCACATCTCCGTCAAACTGAATTGTTCCGCCTAAAATCTTAATGTCATCATCACTTTTTCCTTTTACAATCTTGAATGTGGTATTGCTCTGAAACCATATTTTTTCGCTTGGTACATATTCAAATTCATGAATACCGCTAATATCCAGAACGCCTTTTATACGCATCACAGCTTTGGCTACAGCAAAATTTTCCTGATCGATATACAAGACACCTTCTAATCCTGATGATTTTCTTTTTTGTTTGTTTTTAAAGTAAATCACATAAGTTGAGCGTCCTTTTATATTTATGGTATCCAGTATTTTGTAGTTGTAACTTGCCGGAGCATTATTCGAAATTGGGTTTTCATATTTAGTTTCGAAAAGCTCATATTTAGGATCGTAGATCGAAATAGATTGTAAGTTAAACGCAATTACTTCGTAAATGGGCTGCTTAAAACCAGCCATTTTTGTACCCAGAATAGTTTCTTTGAGGTTATTATTTCCAAACTGATATTGTGAAACTTTTTCGGTTTGAAACAAATGCTGTTTGCTAATAATCTCTTTAAACTTATAATCTGAGGAGTCTACATTGATGCGGTTTTTCTTTAGATCTTTGTAGGCTGCTGTAGAATCAATTCGTCCGTCTATAGAATCCGGATTTGCGGTAACGATAAGTTTGTTGTAGCTTTTATACTCAAAACTACTCAGTTTTTTTTGCGGATTGTTTTGGTTCTTATTCGCAATTACTTTCTTTATAATGGTTAAAGCCGGATTTTCATTAGAAATTATAACTTCTTTTAGATCATCAGCTTTTTCAGTAAGTGAAACGGCGTAATATTTTTTATCGGTAATCGCAACAATTTTATTTTGAAAACCAATATATGAAACTGCAAAAGTCGTTGCTTTAGTAGAAATCGTAAAAATGAATTTTCCGTCAACATCTGTAATTGTATTGATGTTGTCAGAAGTAGTTATTGTTGCAAAAGGAAGGGGTTTGTTGCCGGAGTCAGTTACAATTCCGTTTATTTGAAATTGCGCTTGAATAGTGAGCGTGAAAAACAAAGTCAATAAACAAAATAGCCTCATACAGAATGTTATAGTTTCAAAAACGAAAATAATGTGATTTTGGTATGCAAAAATAGGAATAAAAAAATCCGTCTAGTAACAATTTAACTAAACGGATTTTTATTTTGTGAAGAATAGGATTACACTTTCATAATTTCAGCTTCTTTGGCAACCAATAATTCATCTATTTTCTTGATGAATGTGTTTGTCAAATTCTGAACTTGCTCTTCGGCAGATTTACATATGTCCTCAGAAGTTCCTTCTTTTTCTAATTTTTTGATATCTGTGTTGGCATCTTTACGCACATTACGCACGCCAATTTTTGCATCTTCGGCTTCAGATTTTGCTTGTTTGGCTAAATCTTTACGGCGCTCTTCTGTCAATGGTGGAACGCTGATAATGATAACGTCACCATTATTCATTGGGTTAAAACCAATATTGGCAATCATAATTGCTTTTTCGATAACTTGTAACATGTTTTTTTCGAAAGGCTGCAATGTAATTGTTCTTGCATCAGGAACACTAATTTTAGACACTTGCGAAAGTGGTGTTGCTGATCCGTAATAATCTACAAAAACGCTTCCAAGCATTGCCGGAGAAGCTTTTCCTGCACGAATGTTAAGAAATTCTTTCTCTAAATGCGCAATCGAACCATTCATTGATTCTTCAGTACTATCTAATATAAATTCTATTTCTTCAGTCATTTTTTTTTAAGTTTTCAGTTTTCATTCTCAGTTTTCAGCTTAGGTCGGCAATTGCGACTGTAAACTTTTACTGATGACTATATATTAACTACTGTTCCTATGTTTTCGCCTTCACAGATTTTTAATAAATTTCCAATTTTGTTCATATCAAAAACAACGATTGGCAATTTGTTTTCCTGACTTAATGTAAAAGCTGTTGTATCCATTACGTTTAATCCTTTTTTAAGGACATCATCAAACGAAATCATATCAAATTTTACTGCTGATGCATTTTTTTCGGGATCAGAATCATAAACACCATCAACACGGGTTCCTTTTAAGATAACATCTGCATTAATTTCAATACCTCTTAAAACGGCTGCGGTATCAGTTGTAAAATAAGGATTTCCGGTTCCGGCTCCAAAAATTACAATTCTTCCTTTTTCAAGATGGCGGTCTGCTCTTCTTTTAATATAAGGTTCTGCAATAGACTCCATTTTTAAGGCAGTTTGCAAACGGGTTTTCATTCCTTTGTCTTCAAGAGCACCTTGTAATGCCATTCCGTTTATAACTGTGGCGAGCATTCCCATATAATCACCTTGTACTCTATCCATTCCGGCACTTGCACCTGCAACGCCTCTAAAAATATTTCCTCCTCCAATAACAATAGCAATTTCTACTCCTTTACTGTGAATTTGCTTAATTTCTTCGGCATATTCGGCTAATCTTTTAGGGTCAATTCCGTATTGTAAATCACCCATCAAGGCTTCACCACTTAGTTTTAGAAGAATCCTTTTATATTTCATGTGTCGTTGCGTTAATTTGTGCAAATATAGACATATTCTGATTTTTAAAAATAATGTTTTAAAAAAATTAATTGTTCTTTTATTTTTAAATTTATAAGGATTTTTCAGAAATTTTTTGAATGTGATAAAAGTCATTCTTTGAGTGTTCCTGAAATTTGTATTTTTATGCAATTCAAAAAAACGAAACCAATATGAAAAACACCATCGCTAAAGCTTTATTTAATAGTCATACCTATTCTGAATATCGAAAATTAGTCGCAGACTTATTAGTAGAAGGAAAATCAACCGGAAGCGAACAATCTGAAAGTCTGACAAATTATAGTAAATTGAATGACGCCAGAATGAACCGATTGGATAAAACGATTACGATCTCTGATAAAACCCTTTCGAAACTCGAAAATCTGGAAAACAAATATATTTGGCTTGTAATTTCTGAAGGATGGTGTGGTGATGCAGCCCAAATACTTCCCATAATAAATAAAATGGCGCTGGCATCGCATAAAAAAATAGATCTTAGAATTGTTTTGCGTGATGAAAATGCAGAATTAATGGATCAATACCTTACAAATGGCGGAAGGGCAATACCCAAAGTTATTGTAATTTGCAAAGAAGCAGGAATTGTTCGCGCTGATTGGGGACCAAGACCAAAAGGAGCTACAGAATTATTGGCGAATTATAAAAAGGAATTTGGTGTACTTGATGAAAAAATAAAAACCGACTTACAATTGTGGTATCTGGCTGATAAAGGAATTTCTGTACAGGAAGAACTCATGCAAATAGTAGAAAATATTGCATATAACCGCTTGTAGTTTCTTTGCAATAATGATCTTGAAATAAGTCTTGAAGTGTTAATATGCTGAGGGTAAATATTCTATAGTCAAAAAAAAACGCCAAAATGTTTTTTTGAATTATTTTTTTTGTAACTTAGTAATATAAACCCACTTCTATTATTTATTTTCTGATTTACTCTTTTTATTGGTGTCTATTTAATATTTAACAATTAAAAAATACACTATTATGAAAAAGTTATTTGAAAGATTTTACGATTTTGTTTCGAAGTTATTGTTTGAAGGTAAAAATATACCTCATTATTAACCGCAAAAAAGCAAGTTATGAAATAGAAATATTTTGGAGTTGGCACATTACTATTATTCTTTGTAATGTGCTTTTCGTGTTTTTCTACTTTAGGCTTTCTTCAAATAAAGTAACATCAATAGCATTTTTTACGTCATAATCACCAATTTTTGTTCTACGCAAAACGGTTAGATGTGATCCTGAATTCATTGCTTTTCCAAAATCATAAGCTATAGATCTGATATAAGTTCCTTTGCTGCAAACAATTCTAAAGTCTACTTCAGGCAAAGCAATTCTTGTAATCTCAAATTCGTGAATTGTAGTTTTTCTGCTTGCAATTTCTATCGTTTCTCCTGCGCGTGCATGTTCATATAATCGAACACCATCTTTTTTAATCGCTGAGAAAATTGGCGGCTTTTGATCGATTTCGCCTAAAAACTGTTTTACGGTTTCGTGAATCAAAGCTTCATCAATATGAGAAGTTGGGTAAGTTTCGTCAATTTCTGTTTCCAGATCATACGATGGAGTAGTGGCTCCAATATAAAAAGTTCCGGTATATTCTTTTGCCTGACCTTGTAATTCAGTAATTCTTTTTGTGAATTTTCCGGTACAAATTAATAATAATCCGGTTGCTAAAGGATCTAATGTTCCGGCATGACCAATTTTGAACTTTTTAGGAAGTCCGACTTTGTTGATCAATAAGTATTTTAATTTATTGACAGCTTGAAACGAACTCCATTTTAAAGGTTTGTCTATCAATAAAATTTGTCCGTTTAAATAATCTTCAGGCGTCATTATATTATGGTAAGAGGATGAATAAAAAAGTGAATCAATAATAATACGATTCCGGCGATAATTCGGTAATAACCAAAAACTTTAAAGCCATTTTTAGTCAAAAATCCAATGAAGGTTTTTATAGCCAAAAGTGCTACAATAAAAGCCACAACATTACCTATAACTAATAAATTGATTTGGTCGTGAGATAATTCAAATCCAGCTTTATAATAATCATAGCATTTTTTTGCCGTCGCGCCCAACATTGTTGGTACAGCTAAAAAGAATGAGAATTCTGCAGCTGTTGTTCTGCTAAGTTTTTGTGACATTCCGCCTACAATACTGGCTCCACTTCGTGAAACTCCGGGAATCATAGCCAGACATTGAAACAATCCAATTTTGAAAGCTTGCAGATAGGTAATTTCCTGTGAAGTTTCGGCAGAGTCTGGTTTGTTGAACCATTCATCAACTTTCAATAAAATTAATCCTCCTATTAAAAGAGAAACAGCAACGGTAACCGGGTTTTCAAGTAATCCGTCAATAAAATCACTTAATAATAATCCTAAAACTACGGCCGGAATAAACGCAACCAAAAGTTTAAAATAAAAATCAAGTGTCTGAAAGAAACGTTTGAAATATAAAACTACTACAGAAAGTATAGCACCAAGCTGAATAACAATCGTGAAAAGTTTAGTAAAATCTTCGTGGGCAATACCAAAAAAAGAAGAAGCAATAATCATGTGGCCAGTTGAAGAAACAGGTAAAAACTCTGTAATTCCTTCAATTATAGCAAGAACAATAGCTTGTAATGTATTCATTTAATTTAGATTGTTAGATTATTAGACTTCTTAGATGTCAGACTTTTTTAAAGAGATTATCTAATAATCTAAAGATCTAAGTTGTCTAAAGAAAGTCTATTTAGTTTTTTTGAAAATAGAATAAATCGTGATTCCAAATCCAATTAAAACAGTTGTTGGCGCTAAACGAATACGTCTGAAATTAAAAACATCTTCATTAAAAATCTTCGGATCATTGCTTCCTCCACCAGACATTAAGATAAAACCTAATGCAATAACTGCAATGCCTATTAATAGAATTTTGTAGTTGATGCCATCAAAAAGGAATTCTTGTTTGTGTTCTTTTGTGTTATTTTCCATTATTTTTATTTTGTAACCAGAAACAATTCCGAAGCTTCGGGAAGGACAGGTTTTTATTATTTACGTTTCTATCTAAAATTAGTAAAGGTCGTCAGTTCTTAAATTCAGGAAACGCTGTGTTGCAAAATGCGTACTTACCCACGTAATCAGAACTCCTAATCCAAAAACAGCTAATAATACCAAGCCTATTAAAACCTGATCTTCCATAATGCCTAATCCCGGGAAATTGTTTTCTACATAAAGTAAAAGTGCGATCAATGCAATAATTGCTAATCCTGCGCCTAACATTCCTAATTTTACACTTCGCATTACAAATGGTTTACGGATAAATGATTTTGTTGCACCAACCATTTGCATGGTTTTAATGATAAAACGATTTGAATGTATCGATAAACGCAATGAACTATTGATTAACAAAACGGCGATTACGGCAAGGAATCCGCTAATAATCAAGATCCACATACTTACTTTTTTGATGTTGTCGTTTACCAGATTTACCAATTGTTTGTCGTAAACAATGTCTTCAATCATAGTATTTTGTCTCAGCGTACTTTCGATTTTCGAAATGCTGTCTCTTTCAACATAATCAGCTTTTAAGTGAATGTCGTATGAATTCAATAAAGGATTTTCTCCCAAAAAGGTTAAGAAATCTTCTCCAATAATATCAGTATGTTCTTTTGCTGCTTTTTCTTTGGTAACATACACATAAGATCTCGCGAAAGGAGCCTTTTTTAATTGCGTGTCAAATGCTTTTATTACACTATCATTAGCTTCATTTTTAAAGAAAACCGTCATCGCGATTTTTTCTTTAAAATCATTAGCCAGTTTTTTAGAATTGATAATGAATAATCCCAGTACTCCTAAAAGGAATAAAACCAGAAATACACTTAGTACAACCGAAAAATAAGAGGAAATTAACCTGCGCTTTTGAAATTTATCAAAGTTAGAACTCATAGTTTGCTTAAATTATGTGGTAAAAATAATAAAGAATTTCTTTATTTGAAGTTAATAACGAACTTTTATACTATAAATGTACAATTAAAGATCAAAAGAGTCAACATTAAAAAACCTTTGCAGCGCTGAAGCTCTGAAACTTTTCAGTCTTAAATTTTATTTAATGCGTGTTTTCTATGCATAATAAAAATGAATCTTAGCAGCTTAGTATCTCCGAACCTTATTTTACTTTATAAACTTCAATACTTTTTAACCAATATACATGTCTTGGACCTGTTTTAATGTCGTTTTTGCAAATCAAAATCATTTCGCCGTTTTTAACCGGTTTTCCGTTTTCTTCAAAAAGAACATAAGTGTTTTCTCCTGTTGGATTATTAAAAATTTCAGCCCAGGAAAAAGTAGCTTTATAACCGTCCGAAGCTCTGGCAACGATATAAAAATTGCGGTCTTTATGTCCGTTTTGTTTGATTTTTACTTTTTCTAAAATGTCTTTCAATAAGACACCTCTACTGGTTTTATCATTTTTTTTGACATCGCCATTTTGCCCCGTTATTTTAAGATTTGAAATTGTCGCAACTTTCATTTTTTGTAAAGAATCTACACTCAATTGTATCGGAAATTCGACTTCGCCCTTTATTTCAATTTGATGGTTTACCAATTTTAAACTATCAGCAGCAGACATTGAAACGTGATGATCTTCTTTTTGAGATTCAGTAGTTTTTTCAGTAACAACAACTTCTTCTTTTTTAGAAGTGTTACACATGCTGCATGTTAATGCAATAAAAAGAACGAGAATGTAAAGTGGTGTTTTCATATTAAGGTTATTTGTGTTTTAGAATTTGTTGGTTTCCCAAACCAGTGAGAGATAATATAATCCGCCAATTGACGGACCGCCCAGAATAGAATTATAAGGTTTGTTTAGAATATTAGTTCCTCCTAGTTTTGTGGTAATGCCTGATTTTTTGAAATTATAATTCACCTGAGCATCCATAGACCAATAAGCAGGAACATTTCCGCTTACTAAAAACGAAACATAGTCAAAATTGTTTTGATAACGGGCTGTTACACTTGCGCCTAAATTTTGCCAGATATTTTGCGCGATTAATGTTCCGTTGATATTGAATTCCGGAGTGTTAAATCCGTCTTCCAGTCCATCTTTATCATCTGTACGATCGAGTTTGGTATAAGTAAAATTGGTTAAAGCTGTAAAAGTTTCATCAATTCGATATTTTAAGCCTAAACTTCCTCCGTAATTGTAGATTTTACTTTTAGAATTGGTCCATAAACGATATCTGTTTTGAGTGTTCTTTGCGTATAATGCAGTCGGGATTTGATTTTGATCTGTTGTAATAGGAATACTGGCTTCTACTTGTGCAATGAAATTTTTATAAGAGTTGTAATAGAAATCGGCATCTATAAAAAGATTTTGCTTCAAGGCGATTCCTCTAAAACCAAATTCGAAAGAATTAACAAATTCAGGCTGTAAATATGTGTAAGGATTCTTTTGAATCGTGTTTTTATTCTTTTCAATGGCTTGTGCCTGAGTGATTCCAAGCGTGTTGACATCATTATTTACCTGCGACTGAAATTTATCAATGGAAGCTTTTGTGTATGAATTCTCAAAAATACCGTCAGACATAATGCGTAATCCGCCAACGCGTTTTACGCCGCCGCTATTTACATTCGAGAAACCTTCGAAAATACTCGGAAAGCGATATCCGTTTTGATAAGATGCCCTGAAACTAATCGCTTCTTTTGGAGTGTAAACCGCAGTAAATTGCGGGGTAAATTTGGTATTGAAATAATTTGCTTTATCCATTCTAATCGTGGCGCCCAAACTTATTTTTCGATCAAGAAAATCTTTGTTTAATTGTGTAAAAGCACCTGTTTTTTGATACGTTAAATTTTCAGTGGCATTGACCGGATTAATAAAATAATTTCCGTCAGGCACAATAATATAAGTTCTGTAATCGAAACCGCTTAATAATTTAGCTTCTATTTTTTCGAAGAAAGACGGAAAAGCTTTGTCCCAATTTAGCAAACCTTCGGCATGAACCAAAGTCGATTTTACGCGTAAAGCTGCACCAATATCCCAATTGTTAATATTGATTAATTCGTTTTCCTTTTCTTTATACGCTTCTGTTCCGGGTTCAAAACGTCCAAGATCAGATGATGTTCTGGCTATTTTATGTGCATCTGCAACAGTTGCTCCGTTTGTTACAGCATTTTTATAAGCAGTCGAATAATCTGCAAACCATTTATCATCTGATTTATAAGCGCGATCCATGTTTTCTGCCAGCGAACGCATGTTATAGGAGTTTCCGGTATTTTCGCCCGTAGCATATGCCTTTACCTCAAAAATAGACGTGTGATAATCTACTGCAATTTGGTTCAAAGTATAATTGTCTAATCTAAAACGGTTCGAACGTTGGTAAACAGTATTAATAAGTGCTGTTTTGTAGGTTACGGCTAATTCATTTCCTTTTTTCGGACGGAAATAAAAACCAATATCGGCTTTGTAGTTTTTAATGTCATAATCAGAAATATCCGTTTCGCGATATCCCGTTCTGGCAACGACATAATTTTTACCATTTAAGTTTAGTGTTTTTCTATTGGCTGATTCGTTTCCGTAGCCATTCACTTCATCATAAGCGGGATTATCTGCGCCATATAAATTGGTTGATGCATTTGCGTTTGGAGCCAAATCTGTTCTGTCGTCTGCAACCCAATCTGTTCCTCCCGTTGCGGAGGCATTTAATTTAAAAGCAAATTTTTCATTGAATGCTTTTGCCACACGCAAGTTAAATTGCGAATATATTCTGGGCGAAAAACGATCTATATTGCCAACATGATTTACTCCGGTTAATTGCTGAATGCTGATGCCTTGATGCTCAAAAGGATTTTTTGTCTGGATGTTTGCCAGACCATTTATAGCGTTCATTCCGTATAAAGCAGCGGCAGTTCCCGGAATTATTTCTATTTTATCAATATCAAGATCATTCGCGCCCAGTGCATTGGCAATTGGAGCGCCCAAATGTGGTGCCTGATTATCGATTCCGTCTACCAATTGTGCAAAACGAACGTTTGTCGAGTTGGCAAAACCTCTGGTATTTATAACTTTGAAACCTAAACTTGGTGTTATAATTTGAACACCTTTTACATTTTCTAGCGCTTCATAAATAGTGGGCGATCCCATTACTTTTGCTTCTGCTGCTTTTAATTGCTCGATGCTTATAGGAGAACGCATTATTTTTTCGGAACGTCGCGAAGCTGTAATTACTATCTCATTTAATTCTTCTTTTTTGATACTGTCCTGATTTTTTTTCGAACTTTCTATTTGTGAAAAGCTTTTAAAGCTTATAAAAAGGAATAGGATATAAAGGTTTATTCTCATAATTGAAGTACTATTTTCAGTATGTTTTAAAATGAATACTGATAGTTGTGAAATTTGGTTTAGGTTATTTTAATAAAAGATAAATTTGGGATTTTTTTAAAATTTTAAATTCTGAGTTTCTTTTAGGGCGAAATCTTTAATTCGTTTTTCGATTTCATAAAAAACAGTAATGGCTTTTTCTCCAGCTTCGGTAAGTTTTGCACCGCCGCCGCCTTTTCCTCCAAGAAGTTTTTCTACCAAAGGATTTTCAGCACGCTGATTCATTTCTTCCACCAATTGCCAGGCTTGACGATATGCCATTTTCATTTCTTTTGCTGCATTAGTAATAGATCCGGTTTTTTTGATATTCTCCAACAACCA
This sequence comes from Flavobacterium sp. Leaf82, assembly GCF_001422725.1. GTDB lineage: Bacteria > Bacteroidota > Bacteroidia > Flavobacteriales > Flavobacteriaceae > Flavobacterium. Next base: position 493,642 of record NZ_LMMA01000012.1, read on the forward strand.
AATTTTCCCAATTCCTAAAAATGGACCTTCAGCTTCTTCAATCCAGAGTCTGACTTCTATAGAATACTTTTTGCTATTATTCATTTGCATCTTTTAATGATCTTACAAAAATAGGTATTATGTTGTAATATTATTCTTTAATTGTGCTGGATTGAAATCCAGCTTTACAATATAATTCGTTCCTCCGGAACTTTATTCACTCTAAGTATTTCGGTGTAAATATAAGTATATTTACGTATGTTTAAATAAGTGTTTTGTTATTTTATTTGTTTGTCAGCGAAATAGCTTTGGTACAATCTGTAATAAATGTAAATTTGCGAACTTAAAACTTAGAACCTTAGTTACTCAGTAGCTTAGCAACTCAAAAAAAAAATGAAATACAATCCAAACGAAATCGAAGAAAAATGGCAGAAATATTGGGCTGAGAACCAAACTTTTGCTGCACAAAACAATTCTGAAAAACCAAAGCATTATGTTCTGGACATGTTTCCTTATCCGTCAGGAGCAGGATTACACGTTGGGCATCCACTGGGTTATATTGCTTCAGATGTTTATTCTCGTTTCAAAAGACATCAGGGATTCAATGTTTTGCATCCAATGGGATATGATAGTTTTGGATTACCGGCAGAACAATATGCGATCCAGACAGGACAGCGTCCGGAAGATACAACACGCGTAAATATCGATGGCGGAGTAGATAAAGAAGGAAAACAAATTGCCGGATATAGAAAACAATTAGATAAAATTGGGTTTTCATTTGACTGGAGTCGTGAAGTACGTACCTCAAATCCGGATTATTACAAACATACACAATGGATTTTTATCCAATTATTTAATTCGTGGTATTGCAAGAAACAAGGAAAAGCCTTTGATATTACTGAACTTGTAAAAGTTTTTGGTGAAGAAGGAAATGTTTTGGTAGAAGCGGTTTGCGATGATAACGTTGCGATTTTTACAGCTGCAGAATGGAATTCGTATTCTGATGATCAGAAAGAAAAAATCCTTTTGCAATACAGAATGACATATTTGGCAGAAACCGAAGTAAACTGGTGTCCTGGTTTAGGAACTGTTTTGGCAAATGACGAAATCGTAAACGGAGTTTCTGAACGTGGAGGATTTCCTGTTATTCGTAAAAAAATGACACAATGGAGCATGCGTATTTCTGCTTATGCAGAACGTTTGTTGCAAGGTTTAAATGATATCGACTGGAGCGAATCTATCAAAGAATCTCAAAGAAACTGGATCGGAAAATCGGTTGGAGCTTTAGTTAAGTTTCAAGTTTCAAGTTTCAAGTCTCAGGTTGATGCGCAAAGTGATGAAACTTTAAACGTGAAACCTGAAACAAATTTTATCGAGGTATTTACTACAAGACCTGATACTATTTTTGGAGTTACTTTTATGACTTTAGCGCCAGAACATCCTTTAGTGGCTGAAATTACAACTCCGGAACAAAAAGCAGCAGTTGAAGGGTATATCGAAAAAACTGCAAAACGTTCTGAACGTGAGCGTATGGCTGATGTAAAAACCATTTCCGGTGTATTTACAGGAGCTTATGCAGAACATCCTTTTACGAAAGAAGCAATTCCGGTTTGGATAGGAGATTATGTTTTGGCAGGTTACGGAACTGGTGCTGTAATGGCGGTTCCTTGTGGAGACGAAAGAGATTATGCTTTTGCAAACTTCTTTAAAGGTCAAAACGGAATGCAGGAAATCAAGAATATCTTCGCCAATGTTGATATTTCTGAAGCAGCTTACGGATCAAAAGATAATGTCGAAATTGCAAATTCTGATTTCTTAAACGGATTAAATTATAAAGAGGCAACTCAAAAAGCGATTGCTAAATTAGAAGAAATAGGGCAAGGAACCGGAAAAACTAATTACCGTTTGCGTGATGCTGTTTTCTCTCGTCAGCGTTATTGGGGAGAACCTTTCCCGGTTTATTATGTAAATGGTTTACCAAAGATGATTAGTGCTGAACATTTGCCAATTATTTTGCCAGAAGTAGAAAAATATTTACCAACCGAAGATGGTTTGCCACCGTTAGGAAACGCAACAATCTGGGCTTGGGACACAAAAAACAATGAAGTTGTAAATACTGATTTGGTTGACAATTTCGAAATTTTCCCTCTTGAGTTAAATACAATGCCAGGTTGGGCAGGAAGTTCATGGTATTGGATGCGTTATATGGATGCACACAATGAAGACAAATTTGCAAGCAAAGAAGCTTTAGCATATTGGGAAAGTGTAGATTTATATATTGGAGGAAGCGAACACGCAACCGGACATTTATTGTATTCTCGTTTCTGGAACAAATTCTTAAAAGACAAAGGTTTTGCTCCAACCGAAGAACCATTCAAAAAACTGATCAATCAGGGAATGATTTTGGGAACAACGGCTTATGTTTACAGATTAGAAGGAACAAATACTTTTGTATCTAAAAATAAAATTGAAGGTCAAAATGTACAGCCAATTCGTGTTGATGTTCATTTTGTAAATTCTTCTGATGAATTGAATATTGAAAAATTCAAAAAGTGGAGAGAAGATTTTAATACGGCTGAATTTATTTTTGATGAAAACGGAAAATACATTGTAGGCCGCGAAGTCGAAAAAATGTCAAAATCATATTATAATGTAGTTACTCCGGATGATATTTGCAATGAATATGGAGCGGATACATTACGTTTGTACGAAATGTTTTTAGGTCCGTTAGAGCAGGCAAAACCTTGGAATACGGCTGGAATCTCGGGAGTTTTTGGATTCCTGAAAAAATTATGGAGATTGTATTTTGATGAAAATAATGGTTTAATCGTAAACAACGACCAACCAACAAAAGACAACTTAAAATCATTGCATAAAACGATTAAAAAAGTAGCAGAAGATATTGAGAGTTTCTCTTTTAATACTTCGGTTTCTCAGTTTATGATTTGTGTAAACGAATTGTCGACTCAAAATTGTCATTCAAGAGCGATTTTAGAGCCATTAGCAATTTTGGTTTCGCCTTATGCACCGCATATTGCTGAAGAATTATGGGCACAATTAGGACATTCAACTTCAATTTCTGATGTTGCTTTCCCGGTTTTTGAAGCGAAACATTTAGTAGAAACTAATAAAGAATATCCGGTTTCTTTTAACGGAAAAATGCGTTTCACAATCGAATTGCCTTTGGATTTAACAGCGGCACAAATCGAGGAAATCATCATGAAAGACGAAAGAACGCAAAAACAATTAGATGGCAGAACGCCAAATAAAGTGATTATCGTTCCGGGCAAGATCATTAACCTTGTGGGATAATAATTAAAATTAAATTATAAATTCCAAATTTCAACTTTTGTTGAGGTTTGGAATTTTTTTTGTGCCTGTTTTTTATTTCGAAGCACGAGAAATCACACCTGTAATTCAATAAAGATTGTCATTTTTCTTTTCGGAATTTCTTGTGTGATTTCTACTTTGTCTAAATGAAAGTATCTAGATTTTTTTTGCCACGAATTGCATGCGAATTAAAATTAATAACCTTATTGATAAGTTTGAAAAATATAAAGTCAATTGGCCTATAAAAAAAAGAAGCTTCGCAATAATTACGAAGCTTTCTTTTATCCAAAAACAAAATATTAAATTCTAAAACTATTATTTAAAGCGGGAATACATATGTACCTGGCACTAGTACAATAATTCCGTCTTCAGTTGCAGTTGCAGTTAATTCTTTAACTACTTTTCCTCCAACATAAATTTTACCAGTCAACGTTTGTCCTTTAAGACCACCGTAACCGCTTGTGCTTATTGATGCTGCTCTACTATCTGTTTTAGCAGTGAATTCTTTTTTCCATGGTAATGCTGTAATATCTTCGATAAGAGCAGCTCCACCTTCTTCAATATAAGTTACGCTAAGTTTTCCTGTATAATTTCCGGTTACTTCATATTTAACATCTCTTGAACCTCCTGATACTGGATCACTGTCATTGTCACTGCTGCAAGATCCTGCTGTAAAAGTTAGAGTTAATACAATCGCTAAAGTTTTCAAAATTGATTTCATAATAAATTCTTTAATAATTAATATTCTTTACCGCAAAACTAAGTCCTTATTAAAGAAGGGTCAATACCTGATAAAATGTAATTTCTATTACCTGATATCAGGTAAAAAGTTTAATTTTTTTCTGAAAGATTTATAATTTTAATAAATTTGAACAAATCATACTCTATGAAGAAATTCTACTTTTTGGTACTATTTTTATTCTTATCCGCCATTACACATTCACAGGTTATTCTTTCTCTGGACGATGATTCGGTTTATATTGACAGTATTGCCAAAGTTGTAAAAAATACACCATCAGACAGTTTAAAATGTTTTTATAGTTTTAGATTATCAAAATTATATTTGATGGCTCAGGATGTTCGAAAGTCGAAAGAATATCTGGCGCAGGCCAATAAACTCAAAGCTAAATTTCCTTTCTTAAACGACGCATCGATTTTCTATAATTCTAATAGTTTTTTAGAAAAAGGAGACGCAGACGGTTTCGAAAAGGCATTAATGGAGGGGAATAACAAACTTAAAAAATACCATAATATCGAGGCTTTTCGACTTCGTGCTGTTATCCTGCAGAACTATGGAATCATGCAGCAGCGAAAAAATAATGAAAAAGAATATATGCAAATATTGGTCAATGAAGCTATTCCTCTTGCCAAAAGAAGCCGCGATTATGAACTCATAAGTGGTTTGTATAAAGCTGTTGCTATTATTTTTATGAATAACAACGAACGTGAAAAAGCGAGTGAATATCTTAATGAAGCCCAAAATTATGTAGAAAGAGCCATTAAAAAGTCGCCAACTATTGCGGAGTCAAAAATGGAAACGTACATTATTAATGCTGAAAATCTAGTAGAGTTAAAGCATTTTTATGACGCCAAAAAAGTGCTGGATAAAGCGTTTTCTACTTTAAAAGATTTTCCGGAATCGAACTTAAACGATTCCTATTTTTATTCAGAAGGGATTTATTATGCCAAGCAAAATAAATATTCTAATGCTTTAGAAAGTTATAGAAAAGGAATACAATCGGCAGAAAAACATAACAATCAAATTGCAGTAAACAGATTGAAATTTGCTGAATATGAAATGCTTTTTAAATTAAAAAATTATGCTGCTGCCAAAAATAATCTGGAATATCTCCTTGAAAAAACACCTTTTATAGTAGATAAGAAAAATTATTATAATGAGTTGTCTAAAGTGTATAATGCAACTAAGGATTATGATAAGGCGTATTTCTATGCTAATAAATCTAATCTAATTAATGATAGTTTAAATCATACTAAATTCCAGACTGAAATTATAGAACTCGAAGCAAAATATAAAAAAGCCGAAAGTGAAAAAAAGATCACATTGCTGCAGTCGCAAAATGAAAAAGCAGCATTATTGGTAAATAACAATCGGTTAAATTCAATTCTTTTCGCGGTATTATCAGTATTATTGTTCCTTATAGTTTTGTTCTTGTGGATATTGAACAAAAATCAAAAAAAGTTAAGTGTTCAAAAAGAAATCAATCACGAGCAAGAACTGAATGCGCTTGAAAACCAGCAAAAATTATCGGTTTCAAATGCCTTAATCGAAGGGGAAGAAATAGAGAGAAAACGTATCGCGAGAGATTTACACGATGGTTTGGGCAGTATGCTTTCCGGATTAAAAATTCATCTTAAACTCGCAGAAAGAGATAATGCCGTTAGTGCAACCGAGGTATCGACATTGTTAGATTATTCGATCAAAGAATTGCGAAATATTTCTCAGAACCTGATGCCGGAAAGTTTGCTGAAATTAAGTTTAGAACACGCATTGCGGGATTTGTGTATTGCAAATTCTAATACTAAGAGTAAAATTGAATTTCAGTATTTGATACAAAAACCAAATTTGCCTAAGAATTATGAAATTGTGATTTACAGGATTATTCAGGAATTATTGAATAACGCTTTAAAATATGCCGAAGCATCAGAAATATTGGTTTCCTGTTCCCAGAATAAAGATACCTTTTTTATTACCGTCGAAGATAACGGAGTTGGTTTTGATGTGTCTTTAAAAAGTGCCGGAATGGGATTGCGAAATATTAAAAACCGACTTGAGATTTTGAAAGGCAAGTTAGAAATTGAAAGCGAATTAAATAAAGGAACTTCTACTTATATAGAATTAAAGATAAAAAATGAATTAAATGGATAAAGTGTATAAAACGGTAATTGTAGACGATCATCCAATTGTGATTTCGGGAATTTCTGGTCTTTTAGCAGATTTAGAAACGGTAGAAATTGTTGGTAAATTGCAATCCGGAGTGTTGCTCGTAGATTATATCGAAGAAAATCAGGTCGATTTAATTTTAATGGATATTTTTTTGCCGGTAATTAATGGGGTTGATCTTTGTAAAACCATAAAGCAAAAATATCCTCAAATCATTATTATTGGTATGAGCAGTCAGTCTGAAAGAAGTTTGGTGATGCAGTTTATTCAAAATGGCGGTAATGGTTATGTTCTTAAAAGCGCTTCGTTTGAAGAGTTTAAGAACTGTATCAATAAAGCTATCGAAGGAGAAATTGTATTTAGCGATGAGGTTAAAACCATTATTAGTCAGCCCTTGTCAGATGATCTGGAGCATATTCCAAGTTTGAGCAGGAGAGAAAAAGATATTACTTTATTGCTGTCAAAAGGCAAATCGACTCAGGAAATTGCTGATGAATTGTTTTTGAGTTTTCTAACCGTACAAACTCACAGACGTAATATTCTGCAAAAATATAAAACTAAAAATGTAGCCGAATTGATTGCTTTTTTATTGAAAAACAATTTGTTGAATTAATGGATTTCGAAATGCCAAAATGACATTTTTTGAAATTGGTTCAGAAATTGCAGTTTGTTTTGTAACTTTAATAATCAATCAAAAAAAATAAAAATATGGGAAGTGGATATTTAATACTCGCTGGAGCAATTATGTTATTCAGCTGGATTGTAAGTTCAAAACTAAAAAGCAAATTCGAATTATACTCTAAATTGCAATTAAGAAACGGCATGAGCGGGGCTGAAATTGCAGAGAAAATGTTAGCCGATAACGGAATTACTGATGTTCGTGTTATTTCGACTCCGGGTCGATTAACAGATCATTATAATCCTGCAGATAAAACAGTGAATTTAAGTGAAGCAGTTTACAATCATCGCAATGCGGCTGCGGCTGCCGTTGCTGCGCACGAATGTGGTCACGCGGTTCAGCATTCTATAGGATACGAATGGCTTACTTTGCGTTCTAAGTTGGTGCCGGTTGTAAGTATCGCATCAAATTATGTACAATGGATTTTACTGGCTGGAATTTTAATGATTCGAACTTTTCCGCAATTATTGTTAATTGGGATTGTGATTTTTGCCGCCACAACATTATTTACCATCATAACTTTACCTGTAGAATATGATGCGAGTAACAGAGCGCTTGCGTGGTTAGAGAACAAACACATGTTAACAATGGAAGAACAAGCCGGAGCAAAAGATGCTTTAAAATGGGCCGCAAGAACTTATGTTGTAGCGGCTATAGGCTCTATCGCCACATTGCTGTACTATATCTCGATTTATTCCGGAAGCAGAAGGAACTAATTAGATAATGTGGTAATGTGCCAATTAGACAATTAGACAATTAGATAATTAGATAATTAGTCAATTAGACAATTTGTAAAGCCGGTAAGTTTTTTAAAACTTACCGGCTTTTATTTTATAGATTTTCAAAATTATCTAATTATCTAATTGACACATTATCTAATTACAATTGTATTTGCCTGTCAATTTGCTGATCTAATGAAATGAACGTTTCTGTTCTTGAAACTCCTTCTATGGCTTGTATTTTTGTATTTAAAAGCTGCATAAGGTGTTCGTTGTCACGGCAAATGATTTTTATCAAAACAGACCAGTTTCCTGTTGTGTAGTGACATTCCAGAACCTCTGGAATCTTTTTTAAATCTTTTACGGCTTCAGAGTTTCTGGAAGCTTTATCCAGATATACGCCAATAAAAGCCATTGTATTATAGCCAAGGACTTTTGGGTTTACGGTAAATTTAGAACCTGAAATAACGCCGGATTGTTCCAGTTTTTTTAAACGTTGGTGAATCGCCGCTCCTGAAATGCCTATTTTATTGGCAATTTGCAAAATAGGTTTTCGGGCATCATCCATCAAGTAACGAAGGATTTCTTTGTCGATGCCGTCAATTTCAATTAAAAGAGAGTTGATTTTCATAACAGTTATAATTTGAAACTAATTTTAGTTATTTGGTTTTAGTTAGAAATCAAATGTACTCAAAAGGATTTAAAAAGAAAAATTCCAAATCTCAACGTGTAAAGTTGAAATTTGGAATCTCTTATCCCGAAATTCGGTAGTATTTTATAAAAGGAATTATTTTCCTTTGTTAGCTTCTGCGATATATTTTTCTAAAGCCATTGTCATAGAAGGAGTTTCAGGAGTTGGAGCAAGAATATCGATTCTTAAACCATGATCAAGAGCTTCTTTTTGAGTAGTGCTTCCAAAAACAGCAATTCTGGTATCGTTTTGTTTAAAATCAGGGAAGTTTTTAAACAATGATTTGATTCCGGTTGGGCTAAAAAATGCTAAAACATCATAATAAACATCAGCAAGATCAGATAAGTCACTCATTACCGTTTTATAAAAAACAGCTTGTGCCCAATCTACTTTCAGATTGTTTAATGTTATAGGAGCATCAGCATTTAATTGGTCAGATGCTGGGAGTAAGAATTTTTCGTCTTTGTACTTTTTGATAAGAGGTGACAAATCCGCAAAATCTTTTGCTCCAACGTAAATCTTACGTTTTCTATACACAACATACTTTTGCAGGTAAAATGCAACAGCTTCAGATTGGCAGAAATATTTCAATCCTTCAGGAACTTTATAACGCATTTCATCTGCTACTCTAAAAAAATGATCTACCGCATTACGGCTTGTCAAAATTATTGCAGTATAATGATTAAGATCGATTTTTTGTAATCGAATCTCTTTTGCATTAACCCCTTCCACATGAATAAATGGTCTGAAATCAATTTTTATTTTGTGTTTTTGTTGGAGCTCAAAGTAAGGAGAATTTTCCACTTTAGGTTCAGGCTGTGACACCAAAATTGTTTTCACTTTCATATTATAAACATTTTCTAAGCACTCCCTTTTGTAATCCAATAATAGAGAAAATAATAAGGGGCTATTTCAAGAGCGCAAAGATATAAAATAAAATAAAATAACTTACTGATTATTACGTTTTGATACGTTTTTATTGAAATAAAATATGAGTATAAGCTGATACATAGCGAAATACCTATGATTACCAGTGGTATAATTTTAGGAATATTGTCATAATAAAACAAAATAGCATTAATAGGAAGGACCAAAACGCCTATATAAGTTCTGTAAGTGACTTTTTGTAAGTTAAAAAGATCAGCAAACTCATCAATGTTGAAAGAAGTTGCGATGATTTTCTCGATTAAAAACTTAGCTAAAATAAAATAAAGCAAAAATGTAGCAATCTGAATAAATAAGATCCAGTCGGTTTTTAGAACGCTGTAAGTTCCCGTTTTAGGATCCTCTGAAAAAATATGCATCGTTAACTGAATAAAGAATGCATACGAAATTACCTGTACGAAAAACAAACCCACTGTAAAACTGCTTTTTAAATGGTTGTTGTCCCGATAAATTTTTGCGTATTTGTCTGAAAAAATAAGCTTGCTGAATTCGCTAAATCTAGTCTCATAAGCTGATTTAGTCATAGCAACAACGGCAAAGGTCAACACAAATAAAAGTGTCGCCCAGTCTTTGTTTTCGATAATTCGAGGATGAAGGTGTTCAATCATAACGATACAAAATTAGTAATTTTTTGTGTCAATACTTTTATTATATATTTATTATGAATCAAATGCTATAAAAAGTTTACTTTTGCGATGAAATTTACGCAGAAAAATGAATGATTGTATTGTCATAATTCCCACTTACAACGAAATCGAAAATATTGAAAGTATAGTTAGAGCTGTACTCTCGCAACATAAACCTTTTCATCTTTTAATTATAGATGATAATTCGCCTGACTTTACGGCAAATAAGGTAATTGCATTGCAGGAAGAATTTCCGGACAGGTTGTTTTTAGAAAAAAGAGCTAAAAAATCAGGTTTAGGAACCGCTTATGTTCACGGTTTTAAATGGGCTTTGGAACGCAAATACGATTACATTTTTGAGATGGATGCAGATTTTTCTCACAATCCAAATGATCTTGAAAAATTATTTGATGCTTGCCATTTTGGCGGAGCAGATCTGGCTATTGGTTCTCGTTATGTAACGGGTGTAAACGTTGTAAACTGGCCGTTAAGCCGTGTTTTAATGTCTTATTTTGCATCTGTTTACGTGAAGTTTATTACCGGAATGAAAATTCATGATGCTACAGCAGGTTTTGTTTGTTATAAAAGAGAAGTTCTGGAGAAAATAAATCTTAACAAAATTAAATTTGTGGGTTACGCTTTTCAGATCGAAATGAAATACAGAACTTATTGTGCTAAATTTGAAATTACTGAGGTTCCTATTATCTTTACAGACAGAACTAAAGGCGTTTCGAAAATGAGCAATGCCATTATCAAAGAAGCTATTCTTGGTGTAATTTCACTTCGATTAAAAAAATTAGTCAATACCTTATAATACCACGACGATGAACAGGATTTTAATAAAGAATGCTAAAATAGTAAACGAGGGATCTATTTTTGAAGGTGATGTCTTGATAGAAAACGACTTAATTGTTGAAGTTGCGGATAGCATTAGCTTAAAAACATCCGATTGCAAAGTAATAGATGCCGAAGGAAGTTACTTAATTCCGGGTGCAATTGATGATCAGGTTCATTTTAGAGAACCGGGATTAACGCATAAAGGTGATATCGAATCAGAATCAAGAGCTGCCGTTGCAGGAGGAATTACTTCTTTTATCGAGCAGCCAAATACGGTTCCTAATGCGGTTACTCAGGAAATATTAGAAGATAAATATCAAATTGCTGCAGTAAAATCATTTGCGAATTATTCGTTTATGATGGGAGCAACCAATGATAATCTGGAAGAAGTTCTAAAAACAAATCCAAAAAACGTTGCAGGAATCAAGATTTTCTTAGGTTCTTCGACAGGAAATATGCTGGTTGATAATGAGGCGACATTAGAAAAAATATTCTCAAGTACGCCTATGTTGATCGCTGTTCATTGCGAGGATGAAACTACAATCCAAAATAATCTTGCAGCTTTTAAAGAGCAATATGGAGATGATGTTCCGGTAACGGCGCACCATTTAATCCGTAGTGCAGAGGCTTGTTATATTTCGTCTTCTAAAGCTGTGGCGCTTGCAAAAAAAACGGGGGCGCGTTTGCATATTTTTCATCTTTCGACTGCGAAAGAAATGGAATTGTTTTCGAATAAAATTCCGTTGGAAGATAAAAAAATTACCGCTGAGGTTTGCGTGCATCATCTTTGGTTTACGGATGAAGATTATAAAACAAAAGGAAATTTCATCAAATGGAATCCCGCTGTAAAAACTGCCGAAGACAGAGCTGAACTTTGGAAAGCTTTAAATGACGGAAGAATTGATGTAATTGCTACAGATCACGCACCGCATACTAAAGAAGAAAAAATGCAGTCGTATTTAAATGCACCTTCTGGAGGTCCATTAGTTCAACATGCCGTTGTAGCAATGTTTGAAGCGCATCATCAGGGAAAAATTACTGTAGAAAAAATCGTGGAGAAAATGTGCCACAATCCGGCTAAAATTTTCAAAATAGAAAAAAGAGGTTTTATAAAAGAAGGTTATTTTGCTGATTTAGTAATTGTAAATCCAAGCTTGCCATGGAGCGTAAAACCAGAAAATATTTTGGCAAAATGCGGATGGTCCCCTTTTGAAAATTATACTTTTAAATCAAGAATCACTCACACTTTTGTAAATGGTGAATTGGTTTATAATAATTTTAAAGTAAAAGACATTCGTAACGGAAAAAGATTATTGTTTGATAGATAAAAAGCTGAAATGAAGAATTTTATAATAATAGTATTGGTTTTGTTTCTTTCTGTAAGTTGTAAAAAGGATGTGATCAAACAACCTGCAAAACTTATTGAGAAAGGAAAGATGATTGATATTATGTATGATTTGTCTCTTTTGGATGCGATGAAATATCAAAATCCGTTATCATTAGATTCAGTTGAAACTGATCCTACAAAGTTTATTTTGAAAAAATATAAAGTGGATAGTCTTCAGTTTGCGCAAAGCAATATGTATTATGCGACTGATTATGAAACTTACAAAGAAATGTTTGATGAAATAAGCAAGAGATTAGCTGTGAATCAAAGAGCGACAGACTCGATTGTAAAAATTGAAGATAAAAAAGCAGCAAAAGAAAAGAAAAACAAACCAAAAGATTCGATTAAAGATGCTGTTAAGAAACCTTTGAAACAACAAGTAAATATCGATTCAATAAAACAATTAATACAATCTAAAAAAAAGAGATAGTTTTATAACTTAGAAACGTCCTTTATGTATTGATGTACATCTAAAAAAACCGTTCCCAGAGCGGTTTTTATTTTTTCATTTGGGTACAGGTTTTTAGAATAAGAAGCTTTTGCAGTAGCTTTTGTAATTCTTCTTTTCTGGAAAAATAAAGTTGAAAAAATTCCATCAGCAATCCATAGAAAATTCATCAATAACGGCCTAGCATGAATGCTTGGTTTTTTTACTTTTAAGGCATCAGCCATAGTATTGAGAATATCACGAAAAACAATATTTTCGGCAATTAAAGTAAAGCGCTCGTTTTTGATATCGCTTTTCATTAATTCGCGTGCAATTCTCACAACATCGGTTATCGTTATAAAACCAGTGCTTCCCAGCGTATAAAACGAAAGTCCGTTTGCTACTTTTTGGTACAATTCGCTGCTTCCCTGTTCAGGATTTTTTGTTTTAGGAATTGGTCCCAGGATCACACCCGGATTTATAATGATAATGTCTAAACCTTCCTGGAGCGCACGCCAGACTTCCATTTCAGCACCATATTTAGAAATGGCATAATCGCTGTGTGGTTTTTCCGGATTCCAGTCTGTTTCTTCGGTAATATAGGTTTCATGTGGTGCGATATCTCCTAAAGCAGCAATAGAACTTACAAAGCAAAACTTCTTAATTCCTTTGGCAATAGAAAAATTGACCATATTCGCAGTTCCCTCAATATTGGTTTTTCGAAGAGATTCTTCGTCTTTGGGATCAAAGGATATTAAAGCTGCACAATGATACACATAATCAATATCGATAAAAGCATTTTCTAAAGAAGGAACATCTAAAATATCGGCTTCAAGCCAATTGATTTTTTCGAATAAATCTGCTTTTTTATACAATTCAAAAACCGCTTTTGTTTTTTGAATCTTGTTTAGATTTCGATAAATAGCACGGACATTTTCTCCACTTTCAATTAAATGAAGTAATAAATGTGCGCCAACTAAACCTGTTCCTCCAGTTACTAATACCATTTTGTAAAGATAAGTTTTTGTGTGAAAGGGGCAAAGTTGCAAAGGTTTTTTAAAATAAAGTTTCAAACAAGCGAAGGAACAAAGGGACAAAGTTTTTACCATTGCCGTTGAATTTGATTTTTGTTATTGATATTGTCAATGCTTTTTGACATTGCCGTTGTCATTGTTTATATTTGCACAAATTATTTTAAAAATGAAGAATCTAGTTGAAGAATTAAAGTGGCGCGGGTTATATCATGATAGCATGCCAGGAACGGAAGAACAATTGCTTAAAGAAGTAACTACGGCATATATAGGTTTTGATCCAACGGCAGATTCACTACATATTGGTAGTATGGTTCAGATCATTTTATTGGTTCATTTAAACAGAACCGGGCATAAAGCTATCGCATTGGTAGGTGGCGCAACCGGAATGATTGGTGATCCATCTGGAAAATCTGACGAAAGAAATTTGTTGAACGAAGAAACTTTGGCTAAAAATGTTGCGGGAATAAAAAGTGTTTTGTCTCGTTTCTTAGACTTTAATTCAAAAGATGCAAATGCTCCGGTTATGGTGAATAACTATGACTGGATGAAAGAATTCTCGTTTATTGATTTTGCCCGTGAAGTTGGAAAACGTATTACGGTAAATTATATGATGGCGAAGGATTCAGTAAAAAAGAGATTTGCCGGAGAAGGCGAAGGAATGTCTTTTACAGAGTTTACATATCAATTAATTCAGGGTTACGATTTTTATCATTTATATAAAAACAACAATTGCGTTCTGCAAATGGGAGGTTCTGACCAATGGGGAAATATCACCACAGGTACAGAATTAGTGCGCAGAATGGGAGGGGAAAATGCTAAAGCTTTTGCTTTGACAACGCCTTTGATAACAAAAGCTGACGGATCTAAATTTGGAAAATCTGAAGGTGGAAACGTTTGGTTAGATGCTGATAAAACTTCCGTTTATAAATTTTACCAGTTTTGGGTTAATTCAACTGATGTTGACGCTGAGAAATACATTAAAATCTTTACTTTTTTAGATAAAGAAACAATCGACGCTTTAATCGAAGAGCATAAAACAGCTCCGCATTTAAGAGTTTTACAAAAGAAACTGGCTGAAGAAATTACAATCTTTGTTCACTCTGAAGAAGAATTAGAGAAAGCAATTCAGGCTTCGAATATTTTATTTGGAAATTCTACTGCAGATGATTTGAAGAAATTAGATGAAACTACTTTTTTGGAAGTTTTTGATGGAGTTCCGCAAGCTGAAATCGTAAAAGCAGATTTAGAAAACGGATTGGATATTGTTACTGTTTTAAACGAAAAAACGGGTTTCTTTAAATCAAACGGAGAAGCAAGACGTGCATTAACGGCAAATTCAATTTCTGTAAACAGAGAAAAAATAAAAGAAGATTTTGTATTGACATCAAATGATTTAATCAACAATCAGTTTGTGTTATTACAAAGCGGAAAGAAAAATTATTTTGTGATTAGAGTTGTTTAACTGTTAATCGGTTAATTGTTTAATCGATCTATCAGAATCTTTAAATTAAATATATATCCCAATGTTCTAAAAGAATGTTGGGATTTTTTTATTGAAAAAAAATCATTCCATAGGAATGTTTCGTTGGTAGAATTAAAATTTGGTTTGCAGTTTTATGCGTTCAATTAAGCGATTAAACAAATAATCAATTAAATGTTTACAGAACCATCAAATTACAGCCACGAATATCCGAATTATCAAAACGTCCTAATACCTCGAAAGAGTTGTTGGGATTTTTTTTGCCTAAATCCTGTGTAGCGATAAAAGAACAAGAGTTGATGTTGGCTAAATCGATCACATTTATTCCGCCGGTTTTTCCGTCTTTTACGTAAGTAAGAGCGTCTTCTGGATCGCGAATTAAAATGTGCATCCATGACGGACATTCAAAAACGCCTTCGCCTAAAGAATAGGCTTGTCCTAAAAGTTCAGTCATTCCATATTCTGAATGAATTGCTGTAACTCCAAAACCTTTACAAAGTTGTTCGTGCAATTCTTCACGAATCATTTCTTTGCGTTTTCCTTTCATTCCTCCAGTTTCCATAATAATGGTATTCTGAAGGTTAAATTGATGTTTTTCAATCAAATCTAATAAGGCATAAGTAACACCAATTAAAATCACATTTTGTCCGGATACGTCAAGAGCTGTCAATTTTTTTATTAGATCGTCGTGATTGTGTAAATAAAAACCACTTTCAGGCTGATTGGATAGTTTTATTAAATCTTCGACCATGTAAATTAGCGAAGATCCATCGCGTTCAAGATAAGACGGTAAAAGGGCTAAAACAACGTAATCTTCGATATTGCCATAGAATTGAGAGAAACCGTTGCGGTAACTTTCCTCATATAGGGAAACATTGGTCACTATATGCCTGCTTGTAATCATTCCGGTTGTTCCGCTGCTGGTAAAAGTTACCTGAGCCGGATCGTTATTAGAAACTACGTCATGACTTTTGAAAAACTGAATAGGCAAAAACGGAATTTGCTCCAATGATTTTACCTGTTGTGGGTTGACTTTCAAGAAATAACAGAAATCACGATATACGATATTTTTCTCATGTTGAAAACGAAATACTTTTAAGGCTATTTTTTCAAATTGTTTATGACTCGAAATCGTAAATATATCGCTGGCTGTGATCAAAACTTTTTTTTTGCAAAGATATTGTTTTTAGTTTTCAGTCGCAGTTTTCAGTTGCAGTTTTTGGCATGTAATGAAACTGAAAAAGTGAGACTGAGACTAAAACATAAAAAAAAGCTCCTGAAAAGGAGCTTTTTTTTATGTTTTATCGAATGATAAGTTTTCGTGTTGCAGAAGTGTTGTCTTCGCTTATTTTTATAATATAAACGCCGGGTACAAGATCTGATACATTTAGTTCTCGTGAAGTTAAATGTGCCTGAAGCACTTTTTTACCCAGGATATCAAAGATTATAATTTCTTTTTCTAAATCATTTTTAGAGGAGATATATACTTTTCCGCTTGTAACGGGATTAGGGTACAAGCTTAAACCCTCAATAGTAGTTGCTGTTGCATCCTGAGGTTTTGGTAATTGCTTACTCTCTTGTGCCGAAACACCCAGAGTAAAGAAAAAAGCCAATAAGATTATAATATAAAAGTAGTTTTTTACCATCGCATTGTTTTGATTAATGTAAATATACAAAAAAAAATACAAAAACTACGCCAAAAAAAAAACATCCTAATATTTAGGATGTTTTTAACATTTTATGTGTGAAGTGATTAGAAACCAACTGACCAGCTAGCAGCCCATGTTGGAGCTAAAACTCCGTTACCAGCACCAGTTGCAGTAGCTGATTCTGTAAATATAGCAGATACATCAGCAGTTACTCCAGATGTAGCAGGAGCTACAGCAGTTTTCTTTCCTTTAGATTTTGCAGGTACATCAGTAACAAATAATACGTTTGATACTTTTAAAGCTGTTCCAACGAAAGCAATAGTTTCGTCATTTTCAACATCAATACCAGTTGCCCAAGAGCTTAAAACTACATTTGAGATGATTCCTTTAGTTCCTCTTCTTAATTTGATAGCTTGGTTTTCTGCAAAGTTAGCAACAGCTGCAGTACTTCCAGGTCCAACAAGAGATAAATTTGTGATAGTAGGGTTAGCGATTGGAGTGAAAGCGTATCCAAATTCAAAGTTATCAGCTTCGATTCCTCTGTTTCCTTTTCCAAAATCTAATTTACCATACCAGTTAGTGTTTGTTCCATTCCATCCTTCAGTCCAGTCAAATTGATCATCTTCGTTACCGATAGAGATTAAGTTTGAAGTATTTACAGATCCTCCGAAGAATTCAAATCCGTCATCAGCACCGTGGTAAGCTTCTACGTATTCAACAGTTGTTCCAGAACCAACTCCAAAAAACGAAACACCATTAAATTCTTTTTCAGAGTTAAAAGCAGCTCCAGCGTACTCAATTCTTAAATATCTGATAGATCCTGAGTTATCAGCAGCATTAGTTCCTCCGTAAGTTAATTCAGCAACTTCAGATGTAGCTGTACTTGCACCACCACTTACACGGTTGATTGGCGCTTTACCACAAATTACTAAACCACCCCATTTACCAGCTTCTTTTACAGTAGCAGTCATAATAACTGGTTTTGCAGCTGTACCATTTACGTTGATTTTTCCTCCTTGTGCGATTGCTATATAAGATGCAGTTCCGCCTGTACCTTCAATAGTTGTTCCAGCAGGAATTGTTAGAGTTGCTCCGTTTTCTACTTTTATTGCACCTGTTAATTTGTAAGTTTTAGATGCATCAAGTACTACCTCACCATCAGCGATAGTTCCTTTAAAGTTAGCAGCATCAGCAACAAATGTTGAAGTTGGTGCTTTTTTATCGTCATCACTAGAACAGCTTGTAAGCAAACCTCCTGATAAAGCAATAACTGTAACGAAATTTAAAATTGATTTTTTCATAATCGTTTTAATAATTTTTTTTGTGTTTAATTTCTTGTTGCAAAGATGGATTAGAAATCTTTTTTAGATGTTAAGTAACTGTGATTGTTAGTTTAATAAAAAGTAGTTTTTATATTAAGTAAACGTTAACGGCTTAACATGTGATTTAAAGTGTAAAAACAGTCCATAAAAAAAGACAGCCATAAAGCTGTCTTTTTTACTAATTCAAAATATCTGTTTATTTAAAACTCATAGCTAAATTGCAAGCTTAAGTTTAAACCTTTTTTGTAGCTCAAAACATTTACGTCTCCGGATTGGTTTTCCTGAACTCTGTTTACAGTTGGATCAAGAATGTTTTTTACGACTAAACCAAGACCGTAGTTTTTGCTTAATTTAGATTTTGCAATGAAATCTAATGAACCAACTGCTTTATCAACTAAGTCACCTTTTTCTAGTGTACCAATTGCATTTACTCGGTCAGAGAAATAATTGTAAGCTAAAGTTGTAGTAAGGTTGCTGTTTTTGTCATTCCATTCGTTGTAGAAAGATATATCAGCATTTAATAATAAAGGAGAAGCTCCAGTAAATTTACCTGTTTTATTAGTAAAAGTAGTTGGACGGGTTCCGTTAGTTTCTTCAAGAACCTTTTCGTCATTTAGTTCTTGTTTGCTGTATAAATATGATGCATTAAGACCACCAGTTAATCTTTTTGTGTTTTCGCTGTCAAAATTAAAAAGTACTTTTTTGTATTCTAATTCAGCTCCGGCAACATAACCATAATCTCCTGAGTTTACATAAGAAATATCATTTGTAGAAGAGTTAATGATAACTTCATTGATTGGGTTCAGGATATATTTTCCAAATGCAGTTAGAGAAACAACTTCATCACTTTGTGGGAACATCTCCCATTTTAAATCTAAGTTATAATCATCTGAAGCATATAAAAATGGGTTACCAACTTTAGCTTGTAAAAATTCCTCATAGATAAAAGGAGATCTTTCTTTGAACTGTGGTAATGTATAAGTCTTGCTGAATCCTAAACGTAAATTTTGTTTTTCGTTAAGTTCATATTTTAAAACTAAACTTGGCAAGAAAGCTGTTTTTTCTAACTTATCGCTTCCTCCATCAGGATCTAATTGTGTGCTCCATTCAACATTTTGAGTAATAACTTCTGCTCTTAATCCTAAAACAGCAGTAAGCTTAGTATTAAATTTGTATTCTGTATTTAAGAATCCGCCATTAATAGTTAAATCTCCACCGTAAGTTTGTGGGTCAAGTGCATTTGAAACTTCTGGACCTCCACGGAAAGTTGAAATCGTGAAAAAGTTGTTTGCAAAATTTTGTTGGTTGTAAAACAAATCCAGGTTGTTTGGGTCAACAATGTCACCAGTATGAGACACTGGAGATGTTGTTGTTTTAAGATTAAATTGAGTTGCCTCAAAATCTCTGTTTTTAAATCTTCCGTTATATCCTGCAGTAAATTTTCCTTTATAATCTCCTTCGTCGTTTTTGTTAAACTTGTAATTTACAGATAAATTTGCCGCTAATTCATTTTCTTTCAGATCTTGAAAGTAACGGTTGTTATTTGGTGCAGACTGAGAGTTGATTACATATGCGCCATCAATTTTATTTAATGTATTGTAAGTTCTGTCCGGAATGCTTTGGTTTACTATGTTGTAAGAACCTCCCCAGTTAAGAGTACTTCTGTCTGTTAATTTATGTTCACCTAATAATTGGTTTACCCATAAATCAGTTTTTTCATATTCATTTCTGCGAATGTATCCGTTTCCTTCATTTGCTAAGTCAACAATATATCCTGAAGATTCTTCTTTCTTTTGTGCAGATGTGTTAATGTACAAAGAGTTGAAGTTGATTTTGTTATTGTTGTTGATTTTGTATCCTGCATTAAACATACCAGTTGTATTGGTGCTGTATGCCAGATATTTATAATCTAAGTCTTTTCCGGCTACACCAGCAGCATTTACACTTCCTTTTGCAGTTCCGTTTGTTCTTGAAGAATAATCATTGGTAAAAGAAGCAGTTCCGAAGATGTTGATTTTTCCTTCTTCTCCAACATTAAAGGTATCACCACCAGAAATTCCTAAAGAACCTGCAAGTGGAGTTTTTTTCTCAAATTGCAATGTGTTAAAACCATATTGATTAAGAGGATTGTTTGGAATTTCGGCTTTACTAAATCCAAAAGAATTTGGACCTTTTTGTAATGTAAAGTTATTTTCTCCAACAGCGTTTGTGTTTATTTTTGATTCAGCATCGATTTTGAAAAAACCATTTCCTTTGTAATCTTTAGAAACGATATCAACATTTCCTCCGGCAAAATCTCCAAAAAACTTACCATTATAAACCTTGTCAATAGATACGAACTCAATAATGTCGGTTGAGAAAATATCTAAATTAATGTTTTTCTTTTCAGGATCGTTAGATGGTATTGGTAAACCATTCATAGTAGTAGAGTTGTAACGGTCACCTAAACCTCTAACAAAAATATTACCAGTTCCTTCTTGTTTAGTAATACCTGTAGTTTTTACAACAGCATTGGCAACATCACTAACTCCTTTTTTAGAAAGTTCTTGTGCTCCAATAGATTGTTTTATATCTACTGCATTTTTTTGTTCTAAAAGTAATGCAGATTCTTTTTGTCTGTTTACGGCTGATGATTTTACAACAACATCCTTAAGAGTATATCCGCCTGATGAAAGCACCTGATTAACTGTAACAGTTTCATTTGCTTTAACAATTACTGGTTGTTCTACAGATTCATATCCAACGAAACTAAAAATAATAATATAATTTCCCGGATTTACATTCAACGAATATTTTCCGTCGATGTCAGTGTTTGCGCTAATGTTTGTACCTTTAAGTAGTACATTAGCAAAAGGTAAAACTTCATTGTTCGTTTCTTTGTCGGTTAAAACGCCAGAAATTGTACCTTTGTTCTGGGCGATAGAAATCGTACAGATAAATAATGCAATAAATAGAAATTTTAAATTGAATTTCATTTCAGTGTTGTGTTTAATTTATTTTTGTGCAAAGAAAGAAACGCTGTGTAAAGTTCATGTTAGGCACTTGTTATGTTTTTGTGTCTTGTAGATTATCAAATTGTTACCAGATTAAATTACCGTTAACCACAATTTTTAACGGTTATTTTGTTAGTATATTTACGCTGTGAAATAAAAAACATCGAATATTTAATGAAGAAAATTTGATGTAAAAATCTCAATTTTTGCTATTTATGAAAAAA
Organism: Flavobacterium sp. Leaf82; assembly: GCF_001422725.1. Lineage (GTDB taxonomy): Bacteria > Bacteroidota > Bacteroidia > Flavobacteriales > Flavobacteriaceae > Flavobacterium. The sequence continues at coordinate 514,866 of NZ_LMMA01000012.1, forward strand.
ACACAAACCAAGATTTTATTAGTTGACGATGAACCAGATATCTTAGAAATCGTTGGCTATAACCTTGCTCAGGAAGGCTACCAGATTGTTACTGCTTCAAACGGAAAAGAAGCAATAGCAAAGGCTCAGAAAGAATTGCCGGACTTAATTATTATGGATGTAATGATGGCTGAAATGGATGGAATGGAAGCTTGTGAACACATCAGAAAAATTCCTGAATTAAATAATGTTATCATAACATTTCTTACAGCGAGAAGCGAAGATTACTCACAAGTTGCTGGTTTTGATGCAGGTGCAGATGATTATATCACTAAGCCAATTAAACCAAAATTATTGGTGAGCAAAGTAAAGGCTTTGTTAAGAAGGTTAAAAGAACAAGAAGTTGTTAGTGATACCCTGAATGTAGGAGGAATCGAGATCAATCGTGAAGAATATAAGATCATTAAAGGGAATGTCGAAATTGCTTTACCAAGAAAAGAATTCGAATTGTTTTACCTATTAGCTTCAAAACCCGGAAAAGTTTTTAAAAGAGATGAAATCCTGGATAAAGTTTGGGGCAACGAAGTTGTAGTTGGAGGAAGAACAATCGATGTTCACATCAGAAAATTACGCGAAAAAATAGGAGAAGACCTTTTTAAAACAATAAAAGGAGTTGGATATAAATTTGAAGTTTAAACATTCAATAAAAATTTGAACCATATAAGTTATATAAGTTCATTTAAATTATAGCATACATACTTTTAGAATCAAAGTCTATCTTTGTCAAAGTTCAAAACTTTGACAAAGATTTCTTTTTTTAAGTTCTTAATGTAAAGGATATAATTACATTTTACTTTTAAATGAACTTATATCACTTATATGTTAAAAAAAATAACCTCTTAATGGTTCCATAATTCAATGAAAATTAATTTTAAAAAAACATACAAATTTGCTGTAAAGTCGGCATTATATATAAGCCTTTTTGGGACAGGATTTGTGTTGATATTGATGAATTTATTCTATAAAAACGAACTAAAACATCAAGTTGCGTTTGGAATAATTTTTATTATTTCGATCTATATTTTCTCCTTTTTAGTTTTACAATATCGTGTAGAACGCTTTATTTACAGAAGAGTAAAGAAAATCTACGATGAGGTTTCGTTATTAGAATCTACCACACTGATCAATCAGCCCATTACTACAGATATGGAAACTCTTTCACGAGAAGTGAAAAAGTTTGCTACTGATAAAAAGCTGGAAATCGAAATGCTTGAGATTAGAGAGCAATATCGCAGAGAGTTTTTAGGCAATGTTTCTCATGAACTTAAAACCCCATTGTTTACCGTTCAGGGTTATGTTTCGACTTTGCTTGATGGCGCGATGGATGATAAGAACATTCGAAAAAAATATTTGAAACGTGCTGAAAAAGGAGTAGAAAGATTAATTTATATCGTTGAGGATCTTGATATGATTACCAAATTAGAATCTGGTGATCTGGATTTAATGATTACTGATTTTGATATCGTCGAATTGATTCAGAATGTTTTTGATTTGCTGGAGATGAAAGCCGATAAAAAGAAAATCAAATTAGCTTTTGAAAGCAAGAATGTACAATCTGTTATAGTTCGTGGAGATCAGGACAGAATTCAACAAGTTCTGGAGAACCTGATTGTCAACTCTATTAAATATGGTAAAGATGGCGGTTTGACCGAAGTTGGAGTTGTAAACCTAACAAAGAAAAAAGTTTTAATCAGAATTAGTGATAATGGAGAAGGAGTTGAAAAACAGAATATCCCAAGACTTTTTGAACGTTTTTACAGAGTTGACAAAAGCGGAACCAGATCAGAAGGTGGTTCAGGTCTTGGATTAGCAATTGTAAAACATATTATCGAAGCACACAAAGAGAAAGTATATGTAGAAAGTGAATTCGGAATTGGTTCTGAATTCTCCTTTACACTTGAAAAAGCATTAAAAGCACAAAAACCTGAGGTTAAAAAATTGTAAGCAGATTTTAGAGAAGCACTATGAAATAAGGCTTTTTAACAATAAATCAATATACGCGAAAACTTCGTAACATTAAATTTTTATTATAGTAACATCCTGTTAATGATTTCTTAACATTGATGCTACATCTTTGTACCCTGAAATTAAGGGATATTAGAGAAAGGATGATAAAAAGAAAATTAGTTGCCGTTTTATTGCTGTTAAATTTTGCAGCAAATGCTCAGGATTTAAACAAACAGGATGTAAAAAACGAAGTAATGCGTATTTTAGATTCTATCAATAAAGCAAAACTTCCAGACACTAAATCCGGAGGAGGAGTTGAAGAACACTGGTATGACAGAATCTCCCTAAGAGGTTATGCACAAATAAGATACAACGGACTTTTCTCTACAAATGATAAAGTTTCCTGCGAACAATGCGACAAATCCTGGGGAACAACTTCGACAGCACCAGATGCAAAAGCAAACAACGGACTATTTATTCGTCGTGCACGTTTAGTATTTTCCGGACAGGTTCATCCAAATGTTTTTTTCTATTTTCAGCCTGATTTTGCCAGTTCACCAAGTACCGGAATTCAGAATTTTGTTCAGATTCGTGACTTGTATTTTGATCTTTCTTTTGATAAGAAAAAAGAATACCGTGTTCGTGTTGGGCAAAGTAAGATTCCTTATGGTTTCGAAAACATGCAATCCAGTTCGCAGCGTTTGGCACTGGATCGTAACGATGCAATGAACAGTGCGATATTAAACGAGCGTGATTTAGGAATTTTCTTTTATTGGGCTCCAGCCGAAATCAGAGAACGTTTTGCCATGCTGGTAAAAGATGGTTATAAAGGTTCTGGCGATTATGGAGTTTTTGCCTTTGGAGTTTATAACGGTCAAATTGCCAACAAACTTGATGGAAATCGGGATTTGAATGTTGTTGCGAGATTAACTTATCCGTTTGTTATTGGCAGTCAGATTATCGAACCAGGAATTCAGGCTTACACAGGAAAATGGGCTTTTACAGGCGAAATTTCATCAGGAGTAAAAGTAGATGATCCGCAATATGTAAAAGACCAAAGAGTAGGCGCAACTTTTGTTTTGTATCCAAGACCTTTCGGGATTCAGACCGAATATAATGTTGGTAGAGGACCTCGATATAATACAGTAACCAATACAGTTGATGAAACGGATCTAAACGGAGGTTATGTTTTACTGAACTATAAACTAGATATTAAAAAGCAACTTATATATCCTTTCGCAAAATTTCAATATTACGACGGAGGAAAAAAATATGAAAAAGACGCCAGAAGTTATGTCGTAAGAGATTATGAAATTGGTATAGAATGGCAGCCAATTAAAGCTTTTGAGTTTACAGCAGAATATGTCATTGCCGACAGGACTTTCGAAGACAGCGTTCTTCCTATCAACCGTCAGCAAGGAAATTTATTGCGATTGCAAGCCCAGTTTAATTTCTAAAATTAATCCTCGAAAACGCTAAATAAGGAATCCCAGTCGATATCTTCATTAAATTGAGTTAAACCTTTATACGACTTTACTTTTGAAAGATCTTCAATGGTAAAGTCGTCTTGCATTGCATAAGGCACCAAATTTTCATCTTGTAGTTTTATCGCCAGATATTCCTGCTCATATTGTCCCGGAGTTGGGATAAAAAAAGCTTTCTTGCCCAGTTTTGCAAGATCCATTACCGTTGTATAACCCGAACGACATAAAACAAAATCACTTTCGTTAAAAGTTTGTTCCAGTTGTTTTGAGTTCATGAAATTATAATACGTTACATTTCCGGCTTGCCATTTTGTTTGTGCTTTTTCTACAACACCTTGTACAAAGACAACTTTACCTTTATAATCAGCAACTTCTTTTTGTAATTTTTCGTCTAAAAAAGTGCGTTGAGGTTCCGGTCCGGATAAAATAATCATCAAATCGTATAACTTTGGCGTTTCCTTTTTACGCATTCTGCTCAAAGGGCCAATATATTTAAGGTTAAGATCACTTGTTTTAAGATGACCCAGTTCTCCCGTTAAATTTATGGTATCATTGGTATCCGGAACCCAACATTCAGTATATTTTTTTATAACATGTTGGTGACATTTACTCGTAAACCAAGTCGTATTTCCTGTCATTACATTCAATTGATGCGTCATAAAAACAGAAGGAATTTTTTTGCTGAAAACACCCAATCGATTATCCGAAATGATTCCGTCTATTCCGTGTTTTTTGATCCAGCTTCTTACCATTTTTTTCTCATCCAGAATAGCGACAATCATTTTAGGTAAATTCTTAATCAGTTTCCATTTAAAATTCTTACCATTCTTAGCATATTCAATATGATAAGAAGGCAATTCAAGAGTTTGAATGTATGGAAATTCTTTTCGCAATAACGCCAATGCAACACCATCAGACGCAATTATTGGTATAAAATTCTTTTCCTGAAGCGCTTTTATAATTGGGATACATCTTGTGGCATGGCCTAATCCCCAGTTTAATGGAGCAACTAAAATTGTTTTGTTCGCAGAATAGTCAATGCTCATAGTTTAACGCTTTTTAAAAACGAAGATAAAGAAATATGTTTTTTATGTTATTTCGCACATATTACTAAATTATTAACTGTATATTTTATTTAAGGTTCTAAGGAGCTAAGGTTCTAAGTTTTTTGCTTGTTAAATAAAAAAGCCGAACTTATGTTCGGCTTCAAAGTTTTACCTTATAATATAATCATCTTAGAACCTTAGTAACTTAGGATCTAAGTACCTTTCCTTAATCCTGAATATACGTTTTATTACCGTTTTTGTTAATGTAGTATTTACCGCCTTTTGGACCTGTATATACTTTTTTGCCGTTATATTCTCCGGTAACTTTATCAGCTACTTTTGGGGCTTTTTCAGTAGTTTCCTTTAATGTTTTAGTAGACGTTTTTTTAGCTGCATCAGCTTTTTTAGCATCAGACTTAGCGGCGTCTGCTGCCGAAGTTGCTTTTTTAGAAGCCTTTGTAGCATCGCTTTTAGCTTTTGCCGCGTCTTTGTCAGCTGCTTTTTTAGTTGCTGAAGCACTTTCTTTTTTTACTGCTGCAGATGCATCAGTTGCATCTTTAGCTGCTTTTTTTGATTTTGCAGCTTCCTTTTTAGCATCAGATGCTGCTTTGTCAGCAGTTGCTTTTTTCTTTTTCGCAGTAGCTTCGGTTTTTGTTTTTGCATCTTTTGCAGTTGTTTCCTGAGCATAGAAACTAGAAGAAAAAACAACCATAAAACAAAGTAATAATAATTTTTTCATAGGGTTACGAGTTTAAATTTCAATTAAAATTAATCAATTTATTAATACGTTTTTCGTAAAGTGTTAAAAATAAGCGCGAAGCTGTACATTGCCTGTATGAACCACAGATCCTGTCTCGCTTTTTCGCCCCTGATAATTTAGATTTACATCCAGAAACTGCGTTAGATTTTTCTGTAAAAGTAATTTCCATACTAAGTTTTGTCCTTGCTGAAGTCCCTCAAGCATCTGGAAACCTACTGATGAAAATTCATTTCCTGTAAACTTATTTTGGTAAAAAGAAAATTCCCCGTTTACGGTTATTTTTTTCTCTCCCGCAAAAGAAAAGGAAGTTCCAAGCCTGTTCTGAACTAAAGTTTCCAGATTTCCAATCTGATTTTCTTTATTCTGAAATTCATAAAAGAAATCCAAACTCGTGTTTTTCGAAAACAAATAACTGATTTTTGGTGCAACCTGATATCCATCTAAAGCGTAATTTTTCTCTTCAAAATCCTCAGAAATTAAATTGGTTTTAATCGTCTTTGTAAAAAGGTTGAACAACCAGCTTTTTTGATATAAATGAGTGTATTGCAATTGATGCGAACTGTTTGTAATATTTTGTGATCCTATAGAAAGTAGATTTTTTCCTTTATTAATAAGGTAAGTATACGTAACAGAATGTTTTTGTTTTCCGCGATTATAATACAGGCTATTTCTAAAACTGGAATTTAGTCCTAATATATTTTCTTCTGATGAATCAAACGGATTCAGTTCTAAACGTTCGCCCTGACTTTTTACTTTTCGATCCATAATAAACGAAGTCTGATTGTAAAAATAGGATGCGATTTTCCTGAAACCTGTTTCATTTTGCCATTGCAGCGGATTTAAAGCAACAGATTGCGAAAATTTGTTTTGATTGGTTTTAATATAAACCTGATTGGGCAAAAAGATCCTGACATATCTGGCCTGATCCGGAAAAGCTGCAATTTCAAATTCTTCTAATTCCTGGATTCCGTTGCCATTATAATCATTCCAGGTATAAACACCTTGCCCCGTAGGAACTTCAATATAAGTAAACTCTTGTTGCGCAATAGTTCCGGAACTGGTTTCGTAAGCCGTTCCTATTTGCATGAATTGATTAAAAAAACGATCGTTATATAGAATTCTTGAATTTAGTGAAGGTTCATTTTTCCTCGATGAATCTGTAAAATCCAAAGTACGATAACTGGCATAAACCGCTAAATCTGTTGTTTTATTCTGAATCAGTTTTGACTTTAAATAATAAGTTTGCGAATTGTTTACGTGTTGTAACAATCCGTTTTGCAAACTATCATTTCGACGTTGCAGATACCCAATTTCAACATATACTTTTGTACTGTCGCCGCGACCAATAAAAGTTCCGTATTCTGAGAATCTTTGGCTTAAAGCCGAAAAAACATTCGTGACTTTATCTCTTTGCTGATTATCCTCGATTTGCATGCTTGCACCAATCCAGTTTTTACCAAAGTGATACTTGGTCCTGGTTTGATTTCTAATAAATTTTGAAGTCGAACTTGTAGCATCACTGTTTAGATAACTGCCTTGGTTTTCGATTGTCCATTGCTTTAATTTAAAAAAAGCAGTTGCAGTATGTCTGGCTCCGGAATAACTTTCAGAATAATCTAATTTCTCAAATTGATACGTAAATAAACCAATATTCGAAGTCTCTTTTTTAGCAAATAAATCAAAATTTAATCCCGTCATTAATAAACTCTGATTGCCTAAAAGAGTTTCATTTAAATTCCAATCCCTGTTGAATTCTATATTGTACAAACGCTCAACAGATCTAAAATCTTCCTGTACAAACTGGTAATTTGCAAAAGCATCTAAAGTCCAGTCTCTGGTAAAAAGACGTTTTTTAATGTTGGTTTTAAGCGCAATTCCATCATTATCTCCGTCATCAATTTTCGAAAATAAATTTTTATCATTATTACTTACTGCAATTTCAAAATCTACCAGGGTTTTTTCATCAGGATTATATTTTCCTAAAAAAGTAGCAACCTGCAATTTTATTGGTGCAACAAGATTGACAATAGGTTCGTAATTTCCTTGTAAAATGCCATTGATTGGTGCTGTATATTCATAAATACGTTCTACGGAATTGTTATTCTGTATTATATAGTTTCCGGCATTATTACCCACAAGACTAAACTTTACATTGTATAAAACACTACTTGCATCTTTTGAATATTCATAAACTTCAACTGAATTAACAAATGTTTTTTTGTACAAAATTTTATTGTCTGCATAAGCATCTTCATAAGCAGATGGTGCTTTCATTAAATTAGGATCATCTCCGGCCTGACTTAAAATCTGTACTTGCTCTGTAGAAAGATTTTGTTGCAACGGCTGGTTTTTCATGTCATTTTCAGAATAGATATAACCGCCAAAACTCCAGTTTTTATTTTCATGAGTTGCGCCCGCATACGTAACCAATCTATTATAGTTTCGTTCAGAATATTGGTATTCAACATTAATACGCATTTCAGAAGTAATGGTAAAAAGAGAAGTAAAAGTAATTTCGCCGGCATTATAATCGATCACATAATCGTTGTTTTCACCACGTTTCAGCAAAACACCATTTACATAAACACGTTCAGATCCTGAAATGACCAGCACATATAATTCGCCATTCTGACCCTTTAATTTATAAGGTCCCTGATTGCCTTCCTGTCCTGTAAAAGTACTTTTGGCATATTGACCTTTTACAAAAGCAACAGAAGCAAAGATATTGGTTTTGCTTTCTTCATCACCAAAATTAAAACTCGTAGAAAGACCTTGTACCTTTTTATTGAAATTTAAAAATTGAGTTTTTCTATTCTCTAAAAAAACATCTCCCGCCCTGATATTCCAGTCATCACTAAAAAGTTCCATGAAAATATTATCGAACTGATCCAGTTTTTGTGAATAACCGCCATCTTGCAACGGAATATTATTATCCTGAAGTGAAGCCCGTAAACTAATTTTATCTGATATTTTTCCGGTAATCTGAAGATCTAAATTCGAATTTAAAACCGTATTTTGATTGTTTCCAACAGTTACGCCACGAGTGATGCTTCCGGAAGTATTTAATCCGTCAAAAGGAGTGACTTTTTTAATATTGGTATTTTCTATTTTGTACAATTTCTCAGAACCAACATCATTTGTAACGACTTGATTTGATTTGTATAAACTATATTCTTTAGTTATAAAATCCGGATATTTTAAATAATTTACAATTAGAGTATCTGCTGATAAATTTAATTGTTCGTTTAAAATCAAAGTTCCTTTTTCAAAATCAACTTTATAAAAAGTAGAATCGAGAGGTTCATTTTTAGTATTTAAAATTTCGAAAAAACTGGAATTTATGCTAAACTCTTCGAGATGTATGGTGTCACGCGTCGCAATTACTTTTTTGGTTTTGTACGATGATTCCGTTTCCTGCGCCTGAAGCCCGGAATACCAGATGAAAACCGTGAAAAACAGTAATTTTTTCAACATAAATACTTTAACTCTAAAAAACCAAAAGTAGTATTTATAATTGGTAAATGTTACGGAGGATATTTTAGTTTTATTAGCTAATAAAGTACCGTTAATGAAGGTTATTAAGAATATTTTATTAAAATTAGAAGTATTGCAAACAATAATAAAAGTACAATACTGTAACCAGGATCTGCATAATTAGCGTGCCATCCAAATTCTTTTATTTTTTTTGGAAAGTACGATCTCTTATCTTTTGGATTATAATAAAACATTCCCCAGATCCAATTGTCTGGATCATTTTCCCATTCGTTTAGAGTTTCTTCGCTTGGTTCATCATCATTTTTCATAGTTATAAAGTGTTGATGTTGATGTGCTTATTTTTTTTTAGGTGTAAAGTAAATTTAGTTAAATATTTTTAATTAAGGAAGATTGTATGTTTTTCAATAGATTTTTTCCTGATTTTGTCAACAACAAAATAGGAGTAGTGGAATGATTACATCAAACCTCTTTTTTTAAAATGTTGAGTTTGCAAAAAGTAATGTTACGACTTATCTTCCGTTTTTTATTTGAGTGAACATAGAAACAGAAATAAAAAGTGCCAATGCCATCGAAGTGCCCATTTTTATCATATTACCACTATGATTTGGGTTGTAAAAAAAGTATGCTAAATAAATGCAGCTAATAATAGCGATGCAATATTTGAAAATAAAAAATTTCATGTTTTCAAAGAATAAAGTAGTTGGAAGAAATCACTTGTTTGAGAAATTAGATTGCTAATGTTCTACAGCTATAAGAATAATTGCGATTACAATGAGTATTAAAAATACTGAATTAGGATTCGCAAAATTAATTGTCCATCCCAGTGCTTTTATTCTCTTGCGAGGAAACAATCTCGTATCTTTTGGGTTATAATAGAAAAATCCCAAAATCAAATTATTGGGATCATTACTCCATTTATTTTTGGTTTCTTCGTTGGGGTCGTTATTAAAATTCATGATTTTGTAGGTTTAAAATATGCTTCTTTCTAATAATGGTGACAACGATTATTAAGGATATTTTTTACTAAATCGATATCCTAATGTTACAATTATTATAAAAAGAGAAAGAAGTATTGCAGAATGGGTCATTTCTTTTGGTTTTGCTGGTTTAGAATTAAATTATTTATTTGTTTTTGGGCGAATCTAAATTACTGTTTTGTAAGTGTTTGTATTATGTGATTATCGGGTATTTTTAATAAGTAATAGATTATGTTTTTTTATTTGAAAAAAATAGTGTTTTTGTGAGTATATATTTATAAAATTGTGCTTTGTTATTTTGTAAGAATAAAAAGATGTCATTTATGAATATTGTTGTAGGTAATAAACTTAAAATACTCCGGAAAAATAAAAAAATGTCACAAGAAGAAGTGGCAGAAAATCTTCATATTTCACAATCAGCATATGCCAGGATGGAAAGCGGTGAAAGTCATTCGTGGGCAAATCATATTTTAAAAATCTGTAAAATTTTTGAAATAACTCCTGATGAGTTATTAAAATTAGAAGTCAATAATGAAGAAATATCCTCAGGAGAAATCGTAAATCAATTCTCGGATAATGTAATCGAACAATACGAAGAACGTATAAAAGAGCTGAAGAAAGTAATTAAGGATCTGAAGAAGGATAAAAAAGCATTAAAGTCATAATTTTTTTTAGCTTTGTGAGAATAAAACAAACTTAAATTATGGATACCAGCAAAGAACTCTTATTCTTTTTTAGCGCATTAGGAGTTTTTAACGGAATTATTTTAAGTGTGTATTTCTTCTTTTTTACCAGGAAAAAGTTCCTGACCAATTATTTTTTGGGTGCATTATTATTCGCACTAAGCATCAGAATTGGAAAATCGGTGTTTGTGTATTTTAATCCCACGTTGCCAAAAATGTATTTGCAATTTGGGTTAACCGCTTGCTTTTTTATTGGTCCCTTTTTATATTATTTCCTGAAATCAGCCGTTGCCGAAATTAATATAATGCCCAAATCCTGGAAACTTAGCCTTTTATTTTGGGCTTTATTTATAGGTACAATTGGATTTTTATATCCTTACGAATATTATCCGGAACTGTGGAGAGAGTATTTCATAAAAGCGATTTATTTTCAATGGTTTGTGTATATTATTTTTTCCGGCTTTACCATTAAAGACATTCTGCAAAAAATCATAAGTAAAAAATACAAAACAACTCCGGCAGAAATGTGGTTCGGAATGCTTTTTCTGGGCAATTTCCTTTTATTCTTTTTTTATTTTCTTGCCATAATGCACGCTCCTGCCGCTACTTATATTAGCGGAGCAATTGTTTTTTCGATTATGTTCTATTTAATTATTTCGATCCTTTTATATCGTAAAAAAACCGATGATTTGTTTTTATTAAACGGATCAAAGAATTCCGCTAAAAAAATAGATTTAGCCGAAGCGGAAATTTTTACACAAAAACTCGAAAGTGTAATGAATGAAAAGGCTCTGTATAAAAATCCCAATCTTACATTGCAGGATTTATCCAAAGAAATAAATATTTCAAGTCATCAATTATCCAAACTTTTAAATAATAATTTGGGTAAAAACTTTACCAGTTTTGTAAATGAATTTAGAATAAAAGAAGCTTGCGAAATTATAACTTCAAATGATAAACTTACTTTAGAATCTATTGGTTATGATGTGGGGTTTAATTCTAAATCGACATTTTTCTCAGCCTTTAAAAAACAAACCGGTACAACTCCTTCAAATTACCAAAATCAAGCTTTAAGAGCTTAAAGTCAAGTGTGAATTTATAAATTCGTACTCCTGATTTCTATTTTGATTACCTCGCATTGCGATTAACAGCTGACTTTTGTTTCAACAATAAGTCAAATTTTAATCGCCAAAATTCATGAGATTTTTAGTTACCAAATTTATTTATAGGTATTGCATGATTCTTTATGCCATTACCGCAAACGCACAATCTTCAAAAACAAGTCATGAAAAGATTGCAAATCCCAATAACGAATTAAACGAAGTAGTTATAAAAAAACAGGCATCGTTAGTAAAATATGCTACCAACGGAACGCTTGATGTAAACGTCGCCAATACATTGCTTTCGACAAGTAGTTCAGTCAATGAATTATTGGGCAGAGTACCAAACGTTATTGTTGCAGAAGGGCAAATTAGTGTTCTGGGAAAAGGCGAAGCGATTATTTACCTTAACGGAATTTTGATTAATTACGAACGTTTTGCCGCGATTCCGGTTTCACAAATTCTAAAAATTGAAGTAATTTCAAATCCATCTTCAAAATATGATGCCGAAGGAAAAGCGGTCATTAATATTATGACCAAAAAAAATATCGAAAATGGAATTATGGGAACAGCGAGCCAGCAAATTACAGTTTCTGAGTTTGCCGGAACGAGTACGAATACACTTTTGGATTTTAATTATACTAAAGGCAAATTTTCGTTCATGACCAATTACGGATTTCAATTGGGTAAAGGCCGCGAATTGTTATATACGACCAGAACAAGACCAAATCCGGATGAATATATGCGATCTGAATTAACCACAGATTGGAAACGTCAGTTTAATAATTATTCGAATTTTGGTTTTGGATTGCAATACACGTTCTCTGAAAAGAATTATATTTCATTAGCTTATAGCGGAAATATTGAAGATTTGGGCGGAGTCGTAGAAAGCCGAAACTCTATTAGTAATAATGTGGGAAATAGTTTTTATGCCACGGATATAGCTAAAAATGATGTGCTCCTGAATCAGTTCATTAATCTAAATTATAATGCGATAACAGATAATAAGGGTTCGTCGTTATTTATAGGAACCCAATACTCTAATTATAACGGAATTGTAAAAGATTTTATTGATGAAAATAGTTGGGTTGACGAACGAAATGCTGAAAAGTATTTGAAGAATAATGTTGACAATACAATTGATATTATAAGCATTCAGGCAGATTATTCTAAAAAGATAAATGAAAATACAAAGCTAGAAACCGGAGCAAAATTTAGCAATGCGAAAGTACAATCAGGAACAGATTTCCTAATTTCTGATGTAGAAAATGGCAATTTTGAACCTGACGATCAACTTTCGAGTGATTTTAAATATGTTGAAAAAATCAGTGCCGCTTATTTTAATTACGGAAGTTCATTAGGGGAGAAGTTTAGTTTTTCGATTGGCGCACGAGGCGAATGGACGAGTTATAATTTGTATACTACTGCAAATGGGATTCAGGAATTCAAAAAAAGTTATGGCAATTTTTTCCCTAATGTGTTACTAAATATGGATGTTTCAGACGATTTAAAACTACATGCATCGTATGTTTCCAGAATAACAAGACCAAGGTATCAGGCTTTGAATCCATTTGTTATTTATCAGGACCCGTTTACTACTATAGAAGGAAACCCGAATTTACTTCCTGAAAAAACTCACGCCTTTGAGATTGGTGCGATGTACAAAAAGTTCGATTTTAAAATAGGATATGCCTATAAAATCGATCCAATTTCCGGAGCTGCTTTGCGTGGCGATACGCCAAATAGTTATATTTTGAGATCATTAAATATAGAAAAAGAACATACTTTTTTTACTTCGCTTTCAAGATCATTTACAAACAAATGGTGGAGTTCGACAAATACCATTAGTATGAATTTAAGCAAATCGATCGATAATTTTTATGAATATGCTTTGGGTCCTGTCAAACCTCAAATCTATCTCTATTCTAATAATACATTTACGATTCCGAATCTTTTTAAAGTTCAATTGCTTGCCTGGTATCTTGGCGATAAAAGTTACGGATTAAGAAGCGAAAATAGCAGATCGACAGTTACTGTAGGAATCGAAAGAAACTTTTTTAAAGATGCCCTAAAACTCAATTTTACCGCAAATGATATCTTTCACGACTTTATGGTTTCCGGTAATTACGATGTTGGTCAAACCGAAATATATTATCACAGAACCTACACCACCAATTATTTTAAATTGATCGCAACGTATAGTTTTGGAAATTCGAAAAAACAGGTTTTTAAGAAGTCAGAAATCGAGCAAAGCGAAAATAATCGAGCAAGGTAAATTGTAAAAAGAAAGGCTTCACCAATAAGTGAAGCCTTTCATGAATATGTTTTGAATTGTATAATTAACTTTAGAAAAAGATTTTATTTAATCTCTTTCGTAACAATTTGCATCGTTTCGCGGCTTACTTGTTTTAGTAAAACCGCTTTGTTTTCTTCGACAGTTTCTGCAGCTTGCTCTGTAAAGTGGCGAATAGTATATAAAGTTACATTTTCGTTGTAATCTACCTTAAATTTTTTCGAAAGTATAGCATTCAATTCATTGAAGTTTTCAAATTTATCTTCTACACAAACAGAAAAACTAATAGCTGAGTTCTGAATCAGGTTTACTTTTATTTTGAATTGGTGAAACAAAGCAAAAATCTCACTGATGTTTTCCTCCATAATAAAAGAGAAATCAATAGAGGAAAGCGAGATTAAAAGTTGGTCTCTTTTTACGATAAAACATGGATATTGAGGCTCTAAATCAACACCTTTAGAAACGCAAGTTCCTTTTAATAACGGGTTGATAAAAGATTTTACATACAAAGGAATTTCTTTTTTCTGTAAAGGCTGTAATGTTTTTGGGTGAATAACTGTTGCACCGTAAAAAGCCAATTCGATCGCTTCACGATACGAAATTTGGTTTAGTAAACTTGCATTCTCAAAATAACGCGGATCCGCATTCATTACTCCAGGAACGTCTTTCCAGATCGTTACACTTTCGGCATTTAAGCAATAAGCAAAAATTCCGGCAGTATAATCAGAACCTTCACGACCTAAAGTTGTTGTAAAATTATTTTCATCAGCACCTAAAAATCCTTGCGTGATGTTTAATATTTTGGGTTTTACATTTTTACTTATAAGTTGTTGAGTTGTATCCCAATCTACTTCTGCATCTCTGTAATTTGCATTGGTTTTGATAAAATTACGAACATCAAGCCATTGCGTCTGAATACCTCTGAAATTCATGTAATGACTTAAAATAGTAGTCGAAATTAACTCTCCAAAACTCACAATCTGGTCATAAACAAAATTGTAATTAGGAGATTTATTATGTGCGAGGAAATATTCTAATTCAGAAAACTGAGCTTCTACAGCTTCAAAAACCTCATGTTTTTCATCCTCAAATAAATCCAGTATGATTTGATTGTGATATTTTTTAATTTCCTGAACAGATGAATTTAGCTCTGTCGATTTATCAAAATAATTCTTGATAACAACTTCAAGAGCATTTGTAGTTTTTCCCATTGCAGAAACTACCAAAATCACATCTTCGTAACCTACTTTTTGTAAAACGTCGTATACGTTTTTAATTCCATCAGCATCTTTAACTGATGCTCCACCAAATTTAAATACTCTCATTTTTAATTTTAGATTTTTAATTTCAGATTTCAGATTACATGAAATCTAGTATATTTTATGATTTTATCTGCCACGAATTTCACGAATTAGCACGAATTTAATTAGTGTAAATTTGTGGAATTCGTAGCAAATATATTTTTATAGTTTTTCCAGAAACGAATCAATTCCAGCTTTATCCATTTGAACCACTCTCCATTCTTCCAGGATTTTTGCGCCAGAGTTTTCATAGAACTTCACTGCCGGAGTATTCCAGTCCAGAACATTCCATTCTACTCTTCGTACATTATCTTTTTTTCCCTGCTTCATAATTTCGGTATAAAGTGCAGATCCTAAACCGGTACCTCGCATTTTATCTTTTACAATTAAATCTTCAAGATGTATTGTTTTTCCTTTCCAGGTAGAATATCGGTAATAATATAGTGCAATGCCCACAATTTCTTTTTCAACCTCTGCAACAAAAACATGAAATAGCGGCTTTTCACCAAAGCCGTCACGCAATAAATCATCAACAGTAATAACAACAGCTTCCGGTTCTTTTTCGAATATTGCCAACTCCTGTATTAATCCCAAAACCGATTCCATGTCTTCAGGATTTCCTTTTCTAATATTCATAATTAAGCAATTTTTAATTTTAATCTATATCGTATTGTTATCTGTTTTTTAAGAATTTATTTTGATCAAAATTTTTGTAAGACCAATTCGTGTATTCTTATTAATAAGCGTTTATTAGCCAAAAAAATAATCTTTTGTTCGGTACTTTTAGCCTTTAATTAGCAAATATACAATAGTGGCAAACTAACGAAATAATTTTTAAATCATTCTCACAAAAAAAACGATATTTGTGACTTAAAATTAAAACTACAACGATATAGTAATGGAAGAACGCAATAAAACACTAGGAGAGTTTATTATTGAGAACCAAAAAGCATTTCAGTATTCGTCGGGAGAGCTTTCCCGAATTATTAACTCTATACGTTTGGCGGCGAAAGTTGTAAACTATAAAGTCAACAAAGCCGGATTAGTGGATATTATTGGCGCTGCAGGCGAACAAAATATCCAGGGAGAAGACCAGCAAAAATTAGATGTGTATGCAAACGAAGTATTTATTCAGACGTTAATTAACCGTGAGATTGTCTGTGGAATTGCTTCAGAAGAAAACGACGAATTTATTACTGTCAAGGGGAGCGACAACAGTAATAATAATAAGTATGTGATCTTGATGGATCCGCTTGACGGATCTTCAAACATTGATGTAAATGTTTCTTTAGGAACCATTTTCTCCGTTTTTAGAAGAATTACACCACTAGGAACTCCGGTAACGAGCGAGGATTTTTTACAGCCGGGAGTAAATCAGGTAGCAGCGGGATATGTGATTTACGGAACCTCTACAATGTTGGTTTATACCACAGGTCATGGCGTAAATGGTTTTACGCTGAATCCTGCAATAGGTACTTTTTATCTTTCGCATCCAAATATGCAATTTCCCCGAAACGGGAATATTTATTCGGTAAACGAAGGAAACTATGTTCATTTTCCGCAAGGAGTAAAAAATTACATTAAATATTGTCAAAAAGAAGAAGAAGACAGACCCTATACTTCAAGATATATTGGAAGTTTAGTTTCTGATTTTCATCGTAATATGATCAAAGGCGGAATTTATTTGTATCCAACAAGCTCAAAAGCGCCAAAAGGAAAGCTGCGTTTATTATACGAATGCAACCCAATGGCATTTATTGCTGAACAAGCAGGAGGAAAGGCAACAGACGGTTTTGGCAGAATTATGGAAATCCAGCCAACTGAACTGCATGAAAGAGTACCGTTTTTCTGTGGAAGCTATAATATGGTAGAAAAAGCGGAAGAATTTATGGCAGCGGAATAAAGTCTTTAGTCGCAGTCTCAGTCTCAGTTTACAGTCACAGTCACAGTCACAGTCACAGTCTCAGTTTCAGTCGCAGTTTTCAGTTTGGACTTTAAATAGCAAACCCGACAGTTTTTAAAAAACTGTCGGGTTTATTTATTTTATTAACCGTTTATTGTGACTGAGACTGTTTACTGTGACTGCGACTATAAACTGAATACTATTTATTCATGTTTTCCATTTCGAAAACAAAAGTGTCTAAATCTACTTTTTTGTCAACCAAAGACAATGCTTTTCTAACAATATAGTTTACGTTTCCTGGAGTAAATCCTAAAGCTAATCCCATACGGGTTAACATTACTTCTTGCTGATCTCCTAAATGGTGATCTACGTGAACCATTCTTGCCAAATCATATAAACGCTCTAAACGTTGCGTATATAAATAAGGTGGGTTTATTGGATGTTTCCACGGATCTTTAAGGATTTCGTTGTATTCGTCTTCTGAAATTTGTAATGTTGAAGCTATTTTATCTAAAAAATCTTTTTCTTCTGGACTTACTTTGCCGTCAGCAAAAGCTACACGAACAATGGCAGAGAAATGACCTCTGTTTCTTTGTTTGAATTCGTTATCAAATAATTCTGAAAATGGCATAATTAATTAGTTTTTATTGAGCAAAGATAAATCTTATTTTAATTTAACAAATTTAAATTTCTCATAAAATTTAACTTATTATTATTCGCTGATTTAATGTTTCGCACCATAAATTTTTCAAAATAAATCGTAAGTTTACAACCCCTAATCATTTAATAGTATTACCCGTATGTCAGAATTTTGGATTTATTTTCAAATAGGATTAAAGCATGTTTTAGATATTCACGCTTATGATCACGTTCTTTTTTTAATTGCATTAACAACACCTTATTTGTTCAAAGACTGGAAACGTATTTTGCTATTAGTTTCTGTTTTTACAATTGGTCATACCTTAGCTTTATTGCTTTCAGTTTACGGAATCATAGCTATAAAAGTAAATACGGTTGAATTTTTAATTCCGATAACAATTTTAATAACCGCAATTTTTAATCTTTTTACAGCAGGTAAAAATTCTAAGAGTGACGGACTGAATTTAGTGTTTTTTGTGACCTTGTTTTTTGGAATTATCCACGGACTTGGATTCTCTAATTATTTCAAGACTATTTTAGGAGGATCAGCTAGTTCAAAATTACTACCTTTAGGCGAGTTTGCGTTAGGAATCGAAGCAGCTCAGTTAGTTGTGGTTTTTGTAGTTCTGATACTATCATATATTGTACAAACCGTATTTCGTTTTTCAAAACGGGATTGGGCACTTGTAATGTCGGCTTTTATTATAGGAGTAGTAGTTCCTATGATTATTGAAAGCCCAATTTGGCACAGATAAAATAAATGGAAGAAAAAAAATTAAATAAATACGATAAAGCTTATTTGCGAATTGCCAAAGAATGGGGAGCACTTTCCTATTGCAAACGAAAACAAGTTGGTGCTATTATCGTAAAAGACCGAATGATTATTTCTGATGGATACAACGGAACACCATCCGGTTTTGAAAATTGTTGCGAAGATGAAGATGGATTAACCCGTTGGGATGTTCTTCATGCCGAAGCAAATGCAATCTTAAAAGTTGCCCGATCGACACAATCATGCGAAGGTGCTACTTTATATATTACACTTTCGCCATGCAAAGAATGCAGTAAACTGATACATCAGTCAGGAATTAAAAGAGTGGTTTATCATAACGGATATCGAGATGATTCCGGAATTCAGTTTTTAATAAAAGCGGGTGTCGAAGTCGAACATATTCCTGTTTTAGAAGAGTAAATGAAATTTAATTCAAAATATTTGCCCATTATTATCGGAGCGACCTTTGCTCTTGGTATTGTCATCGGAAGCCTTATGAATGCTCCGGTTGATGATCCGCTTTTGGCTAAAAATTACTCAAAAACCAAACTCAACAAACTTATTGATTTTATTAATAATGAATATGTTGACAGTATCAATACAGATTCTATTGTAAACCTCACGGTAGATAATATTTTGTCAAAACTAGATCCTCATTCTGTTTATATTCCGCCAACAGAACAGGCAGAAGTAGCTGAAAGTATGAAAGGTGATTTCGTAGGAATCGGGATTAATTTCTATATGTATAAAGATTCTGTTGCAATCATAAAACCAATTGAAAACGGACCTTCGGCGAAAGCAGGAATAAAATCCGGCGATCGAATTTTATTTGCAGGAAAAACGAAATTATTTGGCAGAAGATTGCCTTCTGATAGTTTATTTTCTAAGCTAAAAGGGATAAAAGGATCTGAAATAGAATTAACTGTTTTTAGAAAATCAGAGCAAAAGAAACTAAAGTTTAAAGTAAAAAGAGATATTATCCCTATAAAAAGTGTAGATGCTTCTTTATTACTCGACAATAAAACAGGTTATATCAAAATCAATCGTTTTGCCGAAACTACTTTTAATGAATTCAAAACCGGTTTAAGCAGATTAAAACAAAACGGAATTGAATCTCTTATAATTGACCTTCGTGATAATGGCGGTGGTTATATGGAAGAAGCGATTGCAATTGCCGATGAATTTTTGAAAGACAAGCAATTAATTGTTTTTACCAAAAATAAAAACGGAACTACCGAAAAAACATTTGCAACCAAAGCAGGAAGTTTTGAAGCCGGAAAAGTCTATGTTTTAATTAACGAAAATAGCGCTTCGGCAAGTGAAATTCTGGCTGGAGCAATTCAGGACAGTGATCGCGGAACTATTGTAGGTCGCCGTTCTTTTGGTAAAGGATTAGTGCAGCGCGAAATGGATTTTAATGATGGATCTGCCGTTAGATTAACCGTGGCGAGATATTACACACCAACCGGAAGATCGATTCAGAAACCATATAAAAAAGGAAACGAAGAATATTATAAAGAATCAGAATCACGTATAAAATCTGGGGAACTTTATGCAAAAGACAGTATAAAAGTAGCAGATTCTTTAAAATTTAAAACTCCAAAAGGTAAAATCGTATACGGCGGCGGCGGAATTGTTCCGGATGTTTTTGTGCCAATTGAAGCAGAACACGGAAACGAAAATGTAGCTTATCTTCTTCAAACCGGAATTGTAGGACATTTTGTTTTTGAAGAACTGGATAAGAACAGAAATGCCTTTACCGGACTTCATTTTAATGAGTTTTTAGCGAAGATGAAAAACTCAGATCTGTATTTTAAAAAGTTTAGAACTTATATTTTAATGACAGGTTTAGACTTGAAATTAGATAAAACCAAAGCATTGGTAAATCGTTATATTACCGCAGAATTTGCCCGTCAGCTTTATGGTGAATTATATTATTATGATGTCATTTTGAAAGATGATGCCATGATCAAAGCCGTTTTGAATCCCAAAAAGTAATCCTTAATTTTTTGTATCAGATGAAAATAGAAACTATTGTAAATGCTGAAATTGAACTTTTGATGGCAATTAAAAATGCTGACGTTACAGCTTTGGATAAAATGCTGCACGATGATTTACTTTTTAATTTACCGGATGGACAAACAATTACCAAACAGTTTGATCTTGAATCGTATCGTTTAGGTAAAATGAAAATCGAAACCTTAGAAGCTTCAGATCAAATTATTAATATAATTGAAGATTTAGCCGTGGTTGTGGTAACTGTTTTATTAAAAGGGAATTATGAAGGTAATGCTGTAAATGGTGTTTATAAATATAACAGAGTCTGGAAACAATTTGATGAAAACGTAAAAGTGATTGCCGGAAGTTGTGTAGTTTTACAATAAAATAATAATAATTTTTTAAAATATAGTGTAATAAATCTTGTCTGAAATGAACGAGATTTACAGTAAAATATAAAATATGAAAAATCTAAAAAGAGTAAGTTTTTTAATAGTACTAATGACTTTTGTAATTTCTTGCGCGTGTATGAAAGATAAAAATACAGTTTCAGGAAAAGTAGCATCTATTGAATTTGGAAAAGACGGCTATACTGCCAAAATCAACACTGATAAAAATGAAGTTTATTTCGCGGTAATCAGCATTGTAAATGTTGGAGGTCCACAAAACTACAAGAAATTAAAAGAAGGTGATGAAGTATCCTTAAAAGGAGATATCTGGAAAACAGATACAGAAAAACACATCACAGTAAGAGAAATTGTTTCGGTGAAATAAAGGTTAAACCATATAAGTTATATAAGTTCATTTAATACTATGCGTGAAGTAATAACTATTAAAAGAAAATAAACTTAAATGAAAAAAAAAGAAACCATATAAATTATATAAGTTGATAATATGCGCAATGCATTAAATGAACTTATATAACTTATATGGTTTAATAATTTTATAGAGTTTTATCGAATACTATCGTGCGAATGGGTTTGTACGCCGTTATTCCATAAAGTAAGAATATCTGTCGCAACGGCAGCGCCACTTCCTGCAGCAATCGCTAATTGACTTCTCCAGCCTGCTAAAGTTCCAATTACATAAATGCCGTCGGCAACTTTATGATCGTCGTTTTTAAGCTGAATGCGTTGTTTTTCCGGTAATGCTTTTTTATGAGGCTCAATATATTGCATTAAACCTTCTATGTCAAAAGTATTTGCAGAACCAATCCCAATAACGATACTTTTGGTTTTGTATGAGTTTTTGTTTGTAATTACAGTAAATTCAGGATAACTTCCTTCGACTTTAATTACTTTCTCATTTGGTATTTGAGTAATATGCGGATAAGCTGTTGCTAAATCCTGCGTACTTTCTGTTAGTAAATCAGATCCTAATTTACCTGGAGTTATACCGTAAGCATTGTAGAAAATTGCTTCTTGTAAAGAAGAATTCTTCTGATGCGTAAAAATTCCAATTTTTTTATCGGCTGCAAAGGATTTGTTTTTTGCTGATCCTAAAACTAAAGCGCAAGACATGCCTGAAACACCTCCGCCAATAATTAAAACGTCAAACATATTATCGTCCGTTTGTTTTTTCTTCAATCCTTTTAGAAATTCTAAAAATTAAAAGAATCAAGACGGCACAAAATGAAGCTGCAATTCCAATAAAAGCAACTACACTGTCTCCCTGAAAAGGATTTTTGAAGTCTAGCAACGTAATATTAAAAACAATTAAAGCTAATGCAAGAAGCACTAAGATTGAAGTGAAAATTTTCATAATGGTTGTTTGTTTGCCTAAAATAATAAAGTAAAACCCTCAGACTTAAAAATGTCTTTAAATTGTATTTTAGAAATTTTATGGGGTAAATTTATAAAAATAATTGTTAGACGAACAAACCTTTAACATTAGCAGCAAATAATTTAACAGCAATCGCTAAAAGTATCACTCCAAATGTCTTACGAACTACGCCAAGTCCGTTTTCTCCTAATAAATTCTCGATTTTTTTAGACGATTTCAAAACTATATAAACCAATATAATATTGAGTAAAATAGCAATAATAATATTAATGGTATGAAATTGAGATCGCAAAGAAAGCAAAGTTGTCATCGTTCCTGCTCCTGCAATTAACGGAAACGCTAACGGAACAATAGAAGCTGATCCGGGTTCTTCGTCACGATAAATCCTGATCCCTAAAATCATCTCCAAAGCCAGAAAAAATAATACAAAAGATCCGGCAACGGCAAACGAATGCACGTCTATACCTATAAGATTAAGTAAGCCCTCGCCAACAAAAAGAAAAACAATCATAATCGCACCGGCAACTATCGAAGCTTTCTCAGATTCAATGTGTCCAACTTTTGCTCTTAGATTTACAATAATAGGAATTGAACCTACAATATCGATTACAGCAAAAAGTACCATTCCGACAGTGATAATTTCTTTAAAATCAATATCTAACATATTTTTCTAATTTATGGATTAAAAGATGCGCAAAGGTAGATAATAAAGATAGCGCTTTTTTATAAGATCTCACTAACACACTATTTTTGTTATAAAAACATGTATTATTGGTTAAAATAGTGATTTTTGTAACAATTGATAACTTCTATTGCATATTTGCATTGGATTAGCTTAGTTGTGTGTGGTTTTTTACCGCAAAGAGCGCAAAGTTTTTTCGCAAAGACTCGCAAAGTTTAATTTGATTACGAGTATTTGAAAAGCATTTTCAAAGCTCACAAAGCTTTATAAAATATACAACCTCTAAATCTATTTAATCTGCTTTGCGAACTTTTTTAAGCCTTCTATATTATTTAGCCTTGCTAAATAATCTTTGCGAATCTTTGCGAAAAAACTTTGCGCTCTTTGCGGTAAAACTCACAAGACTCTTTACAGTAAAATTTAATCTCCTATCATCTACTTTCTTTGACTATCTTTGCACTTTATAAATTTCAGTACTTTATTATCATGTTTCAATTAGGTAAAACCATTATTTCAGAGGATATTCTTGAAAAAGAATTTGTGTGCAACTTGTCAGCTTGTAAAGGAGCTTGCTGTGTTGACGGAGATGCCGGTGCGCCGCTAAGTGAAGCAGAAACTAAAATAATGGAAGAAATTTACCCTAAAGTAAAACCATTTTTACGTAAAGAAGGAATTGCTGCTATCGAAGCGCAAGGAACCTGGGTAAAAGGAACTGATGGTGATCTTGAAACTCCATTAATCGATGAAAAAGATTGTGCGTATGTTATTTTTGATGGCAAAACAGCACTTTGCGGAATCGAGCAAGCGTATAATCAAGGAATCGTAGACTGGAAAAAACCGGTTTCATGTCATTTATATCCAATTCGTGTAAAAGACTTCACGGAGTTTGCTGCTGTAAATTATGATAAATGGGATATTTGTGATGATGCCTGTTCTTTAGGAAAAGAATTAGAAGTTCCGGTTTATAAATTTGTCAAAGAAGCATTAATTCGACGCTTTGGTCAGGATTGGTATTTGGAACTTGAAAAAGTAGCCGAAGAACTCAAAAAATCTTAAAATTTTAAGCGCTATAGTTACCGCTTTTTCAGCTCATTTTTTAACTCAAAAAATAAAGTTTTAACTCAAAAAAAAACTTTTAAAAACAATTTAAAATTTCTTGCTTTTTATTACAAAAAGTCTATATTTTACAGGGACTTTAGGTGTGAAAGGCAATATTAAATGTCTCATTTACAAATATTTAATTATTGTCTGAAAAATATCTCATTTTTTAGCCTTTGTTAAAAACTACGTCGAATTGTGAATAAGTTTGGCTTTCATTTTTAGCGATAATTGACAATCTTTGTAGTCTATTGAATTAGCAAAAATTCAGTATAAAAATTAAACAAAAATTACCATGTCACAAGTCGAACCAATATTACAAGAAAATAAAAATCGTTTCGTTATTTTTCCTATCAAACATCATGATATTTGGGAATGGTATAAGAAAATGGAAGCTAGTTTCTGGACTGCTGAAGAAATAGATTTGCACCAAGACTTGACAGACTGGAATAATAAGCTTAGTGACGACGAAAGATATTTCATTAAACACATATTAGCATTTTTTGCAGCTTCTGATGGAATCGTAAATGAAAATCTTGCTGAGAACTTTGTAAACGAAGTTCAATATGCAGAAGCGAAGTTTTTCTATGGTTTCCAGATCATGATGGAAAACATTCACAGTGAAACTTACTCTTTATTAATTGACACTTACGTGAAAGATGAAGCAGAGAAAGCAGAATTGTTTAATGCATTGGAAGTTTTTCCTGCAATTAAGAAAAAAGCAGACTGGGCTTTAAAGTGGATCGAATCTGATTCGTTTGCTGAAAGACTAATTGCTTTTGCAGCAGTTGAAGGAATTTTCTTTTCAGGTGCTTTCTGTTCTATTTATTGGTTGAAAAAACGTGGTTTAATGCCAGGTTTAACTTTTTCAAACGAGTTAATTTCTCGTGATGAAGGTGTACACTGTGACTTTGCAGTGCATTTGCACAATCATCACCTGATTAATAAAGTACCAAAAGAAAGAATTAAAGAAATCATTGTTGACGCATTAGATATCGAAAGAGAATTTGTTACAGAATCTCTTCCGGTAAGTTTAATAGGTATGAATGCTGTATTAATGACACAATATCTGGAATTTGTTGCAGATAGATTATTAGTAGAGTTAGGTTGCGAACGTGTGTATGGATCAGCGAATCCGTTTGACTTCATGGACATGATCTCACTTCAGGGAAAAACCAATTTCTTTGAAAAACGTGTTGCCGAGTATCAAAAATCAGGTGTTATGAACACAGATAGTGATGCTCAGAAAATTTCATTCGATGCAGATTTTTAGGCACCAAAATACTTTTAGCGCAATCTAAAAGCGCTAAGATAAATTACAATTTTTTAAGATTGAATCTTCAGCCCAAATCGTAGATTCAATAACAATTTTTAATGTGTTTAAATTCATTTTTCGAATTTGAATCGGGTAACTATTGAGAATCCTGCAATTCTCAAAAAATAATTTAAAAACACGCAATGTTTAAGTCTTGGAATTCGTTATTCCAATGTCTTTCATTTTTTCAATAACTAAAAAAGTAAGCTTATGTATGTAGTAAAAAGAGATGGCCACAAAGAGCCCGTAATGTTTGATAAGATTACAGAAAGAATCAAAAAATTGTGTTACGGCTTGAATGAGCTTGTAGATCCTGTTAAGGTAGCGATGAGAGTTATCGAGGGATTGTATGATGGGGTTTCAACTTCTGAACTAGATAATCTTGCAGCTGAGACGGCGGCTTCTATGACAATTGCGCATCCTGATTATGCACAATTAGCAGCGCGTGTGGCGATTTCTAATCTACATTCAAATACTAAAAAGTCGTTTTCAGAAACGATGAAAGATATGTATAATTACGTAAATCCAAGAAACGGACAAGAAGCGCCGTTACTTTCGGATGAAGTATTTAAAGTAATTCAGGAAAACTCAGCTTTCCTTGATTCTCATATTATTTATACAAGAGATTTTAATTACGATTACTTTGGTTTCAAAACCTTAGAGCGTTCGTATTTGTTAAAAATAAACGGAAAAATCGTCGAAAGACCACAACATATGTTGATGCGTGTTTCTGTTGGTATTCACCTTGACGATTTAAAATCAGTAATTGAAACTTACGATTTAATGTCTAAAAAGTTCTTTACGCATGCAACGCCAACGTTGTTTAATGCAGGAACTCCAAAACCACAAATGTCTTCTTGTTTCCTTTTGGCAATGCAGGATGATAGTATTGATGGTATTTATGATACCTTAAAGCAAACGGCTAAAATCTCGCAATCAGCGGGAGGAATTGGTCTTTCTATTCATAACGTTCGTGCAACCGGATCTTATATTCGTGGTACAAACGGAACTTCAAACGGAATCGTGCCAATGTTGAGAGTTTTCAACGATACGGCTCGTTACGTAGATCAGGGTGGAGGAAAACGTAAAGGTAGTTTTGCGATTTACATCGAAACATGGCATGCGGATATCTTCGACTTTTTGGATTTAAAGAAAAACACAGGAAAAGAAGAAATGCGTGCGCGCGATTTATTCTTCGCAATGTGGACATCTGATTTATTCATGAAACGTGTTCAGGAAGATGCATCATGGACTTTAATGTGTCCTAACGAATGTCCTGGATTATACGATGTTTACGGAGAAGAATTCGAAACCATGTATTTGGATTATGAATTTAGAGGAAAAGGAAGAAAAACCATTCGTGCACGTGAATTATGGGAGAAAATCCTTGAATCACAAATCGAAACAGGAACTCCTTATATGTTGTACAAAGATGCAGCAAACCGTAAATCGAACCACAAGAATTTAGGAACAATTCGTTCGTCTAACTTGTGTACAGAGATTATGGAGTTTACTTCTAAAGATGAAATTGCAGTTTGTAACTTAGCTTCTATCTCATTACCAATGTTTATCGAAAACGGTAAATTCGATCACGAAGCGCTTTATAATGTTACAAAACGTGTAACTCGTAACCTGAACAAAGTAATCGACAGAAATTACTATCCGGTAAAAGAAGCTGAAAATTCTAACTTACGCCACCGTCCGGTTGGTTTAGGCGTACAAGGTTTAGCAGATGCTTTTATCATGTTGCGTATGCCGTTTACAAGCGACGAAGCAAAAGTATTAAATCAGGAAATTTTCGAAACATTATACTTCGCAGCTGTAACCGCTTCTATGGAAATGGCAAAAGAAGAAGGGGCATATTCTACATTCGAAGGTTCTCCAATGTCAAAAGGAGAATTTCAATATAATATGTGGGGAATGAAAGATGAAGAATTATCTGGTCGTTGGGACTGGGCTTCATTAAGAAAAGAAGTTGTAGAACATGGAGTTCGTAACTCATTATTAGTTGCGCCAATGCCAACTGCTTCGACTTCTCAAATTTTAGGAAACAACGAAGCTTTCGAGCCATATACATCAAACATTTACACACGTCGTGTATTGTCTGGAGAATTCATCGTAGTAAACAAACATTTACTTCATGATTTAGTAGACAGAGGTTTGTGGAACGAAACTTTGAAACAAGAAATTATGCGTCATAACGGATCTGTTCAAAACATTGACATTATTCCGCAAGACCTGAAAGAATTATACAAAACAGTTTGGGAAATGTCTATGAAAGACATTATCGATATGTCACGTCAAAGAGGTTATTTCATTGACCAATCGCAATCATTGAACTTGTTCATGCAAGATGCAAACTATTCTAAACTTACGTCAATGCACTTCTATGCTTGGCAATCAGGTTTAAAAACAGGAATGTATTACCTAAGAACAAAATCTGCAGTTGATGCGATTAAATTCACCCTAAACAACGATAAGAAAGAAGAAGATGGACCGGCAGTTTTAGTTCCGGAAACAGAATCTATAAGTGTTGAGGACTATAAAGCAATGTTGCTAAAAGCACAAGCCGGAGATCCTGAAGATTGTGAAATGTGTGGATCTTAATTTTTTTAGAAGAAAGAAAATAGAATAAAGAAGAAAGATTTTGTTCTGAATTTATAGAAAGCAGTTATCGTAATGATAGCTGCTTTTGTTTTTTTAGGAGCTATTTCCCGCTTTCCGTTGCAATCTTTTTATTTTTTAAAGGAAAAAATAAAAAGGATTTCCACTTCAATCGGGGCTAGGGAATTTAGGGTTCAATAGTTTAAAAGTAATAAATGGATTTAGATGAAATAAGTACAGACAACAAAGATGAATACTATAATCGCCATCTTTGCCGAGTTTCTAATGTAATTTCTCCTTCGTCGAAATGACAAGATTCTAAAAAAAACAGGTTTAAATTGATTCATAAGTTAAAAAAAAAGATGAAATCTCAGTATCTTAAAAACTCAGAACCTTAGAATCTTTCTCAAAGCCAATTGTCTATATCTCATTTTAAACCTGTTTTTTTATATTATCATACAAAACATCATAAATTTGTTAAGAAATCCTTTTTTGTTTCATAAAATGCATTATTTGTTTTGGTGAGGTGAAAATAATTTATAAATTCGCAGAGAATTTATTGAAAAACACAAACAAAATGTCTAATAACCGTTTTTATTTTAGC
Source organism: Flavobacterium sp. Leaf82 (assembly GCF_001422725.1). Classification (GTDB taxonomy): domain Bacteria; phylum Bacteroidota; class Bacteroidia; order Flavobacteriales; family Flavobacteriaceae; genus Flavobacterium. The sequence goes on from NZ_LMMA01000012.1 coordinate 543,388, forward strand.
AACTCTTTTTATTTCTTCTTTAGTAGAAGTGAGGATTGTGCTATGGTTATTTGAGAAAATTAAAAAAGACAAATAAAACTAATATACAATCCTGATGAAAATCAGGATTTTTTTTTGAATATATGACAACTAAAATTGCAATACAAGGTATTAAAGGTTCTTTTCATCATCAGGTAGTGAAAGAGTATTTCTCTGAAAATGTGAGTATTGATGAGTGTTTGTCTTTTGAAGAATTGGTTGACAGCCTTCTTTCAGGAAAATCTGATCAGGCAGTTATGGCGATAGAAAATTCGATTGCAGGACCAATTATTCCAAATTATGCTTTGATTGACAAGAATAATTTACACATAATTGGAGAACATTATTTAAGCATTCACCAAAATTTAATGGCTTTAAAAGGTCAGAAAATTGAAGATATAAAAGAAGTTCATTCGCATCCAATGGCAATTTTGCAATGTATGGATTTCTTAAAACAATATCCGGGCATTAAGTTGGTTGAAGATAAAGATACAGCCGAAACTGCCAGAAGAATTCAGGAAAAACAATTAACCGGAATTGCAGCAATAGGAAGTAAAGTAGCTTCGGAAATGTATGATTTAGAAATTCTGGCACCGGAAATTCAAACGATCAAAAATAATATGACTCGTTTTGTGATTATCAAAAAGCAAAATTCATTTTTGCCTGAAAACGAAATCAACAGAGCGTCAATCAAATTTGAACTGGATCATAAAAGAGGAAGCTTAGCAGCAGTTTTAAATGTAATGAGCGACTGCAAACTGAATTTGACAAAAATCCAGTCGCTTCCAAAAATTGAAACACCTTGGAAATATTCATTTTTCGTAGATGTAACATTCGAGAAATACGAAGATTTTGCAAAAGCCAAATCGTTATTAAATATAATGGCAGAATATTTAAAGGTTTTAGGAGAATACAAAAACACCAAACCTTAATTAGTCTTAAAGTTAGAAAGTCGAAAGTCTAAAAGTCACAAATAAAAGAGCCTAAAGCATACAGCTTAAAGCCTAAAGCAGAAAAAAAAATGATTACAACAGCAAAAAGATTAGATACAGTTGAAGAATACTACTTCTCATCAAAATTGAGAGAAGTTCGTCAACTACAATCTGAAGGAAAATCTATCATCAATATGGGAATTGGAAGCCCTGATTTGAGTCCGTCGAAAGCAGTAATTGAAGCGGTTGCCGCAGCAATTCAAGAAGAGAATGGGCATGGCTATCAGAGCTATCAGGGATTACCGGAATTGAGAAAAGGGATGGCAGATTTTTATCAGAATCAGTTTGGTGTTGAATTGAACCCTAATAATGAGATTTTGCCTTTGATGGGTTCGAAAGAAGGAATTATGCACATTTCGTTAGCTTTCCTGAATGAAGGCGATCACGTTTTAATTCCGAATCCTGGTTATCCAACGTATACTTCGGTAACTAATTTGGTTGGAGCGGTTCCGGTTTATTATGATCTAAAAGAAGCAAATGCCTGGGAACCGGATTTTGAAGCTTTGGAAAAATTAGAGCTGGAGAAAGTAAAAATTATGTGGCTTGGATATCCGCACATGCCAACAGGAGCGCGAGGAAGTTTAGCGTTATTTGAAAAATTGGTTGCTTTTGCTAAAAAACATAACATATTATTGATCAACGACAATCCTTATAGTTTTGTATTGAATGATAACCCGATGAGTTTATTGCAGGTTGAGGGTGCAAAAGAAGTGGCTTTAGAATTGAATTCACTTAGTAAAACATTCAACATGGCAGGTTGGAGAGTTGGAATGGTTTTAGGAAATCCTGAAATTATCGATGCAGTTCTAAAAGTAAAAAGCAACATGGACAGCGGTATGTTCTACGGAATCCAGAAAGGCGCGGTTGCAGCATTGAATTGCGATAAATCATGGTTCGAAGATCAAAACAAGATTTACAGACGCCGTAGAGAATTAACAGAAAAACTAGCAGAAAAATTAGGCTGCAAAGTTTATAAAGAAGGAGTTGGTCTTTTTGTTTGGGCGAAACTTCCGGAAGGAATTGAATCATCAGAAAAGTTCATTGACGAAATATTATATGAGAAACATATTTTTATCACACCGGGTACAATCTTCGGAAGTAATGGTGAAGGATATATCAGGTTTTCGTTGTGTGTAAAAGAGGAAAAAGTACAAGAAGCGATAGACCGATTTTAAGTGTCATTGCGAGGAACGAAGCAATCTCAGTTGCTGAGTCAATTGTTAGTGTGGTTGCTTCGTTCCTCGCAATGACGAAAGGTCTTGAAAAAACGAGAAGCCCTAGCCCTGATAGAAGTGGAAATCCTTTTTTGAGGTTTTTACCGAAAAAAAGATTGAAACGGATAGCAGGAAATAGCTTCTAATAAAAATAAATATGAAAGTATACGTAATAGGAATAGGGTTAATAGGCGGTTCGATGGTGCTGGACATCAAAGATCAACATCCTGATGCAACTATTTTCGGGATTGATAGCAACGAAAAACACTTGCAGGAAGCAATTGATTTAGGCGTTATCGATCAGGCAGGAAGCTTTGAAGAATTGGCGGATGCTGATTTTGTAATTGTTTCGGTTCCGGTGGATGTAGCGCTGGTAGTTTTGCCTAAAGTGCTGGATTTAGTTGGAGATAAAACGATTGTTTTTGAAGTAGGTTCGACTAAAAAACCAATTTGTGATGCTGTTGCCAGTCACCCAAAAAGAAGAAATTTTATCGCAACGCATCCAATAGCTGGAACAGAGTTCTCAGGACCTTCGGCGGCGATAAGAGGTTTGTTTAAAGGAAAGACAAACATTATTTGTGAGGTGGAAAAAACCACTTTTAAATTGCAGGAAAAAGCGTTAAAGCTTTTTAGCGACATAGGAATGAGAATTCGATATATGGATCCAACTTCGCACGACAAACACATTGCTTACGTTTCGCATTTGTCGCACATTAGTTCGTTTATGCTCGGGAAAACGGTAATGAACAAGGAAAAGGACGAACAAGATATTTTTGACATGGCGGGAAGTGGATTTGAAAGTACAGTTCGTCTAGCTAAAAGTTCTCCCGCAATGTGGACACCAATTTTTAAGCAAAATAAGGAACACGTTATTGAAACATTAGAAGAATATATATCAAATCTCAGTCGGTTTAGGGATTTGTTGAAAGATGAAAATTACAATGCCATTTTTGAAGAAATGGAAAGCACGAATAAAATTAAAGAGATATTAAACGGATTAACAATTAAAAAATAAAAATAAACTAAAAATAAAGATGGAAAATAAGAAAGAAATGAGAAAGTGGTTAGAAGATTTCAATTTAAATCACCCACTTGTGATAGCAGGACCATGTAGTGCAGAAACAGAAGATCAGGTATTGAAAATTGCTCATGAATTGAAAGATTCAAAAGTTAGTGTATTCAGAGCAGGAATCTGGAAACCAAGAACGCGTCCGGGAGGATTTGAAGGTGTTGGAGAAATTGGTTTAAAATGGTTGCAAAAAGCTAAGAAAGAAACTGGTTTATTAATGGGAACTGAAGTTGCAACTGCGGCTCACTGTAAACTGGCTTTAGAACATGATATCGACGTTTTATGGGTTGGAGCCCGTACGACTGCAAACCCTTTTGCTGTTCAGGAAATTGCTGATACTTTGAAAGGAACTGATAAAATCGTTTTGGTTAAAAACCCTGTAAACCCGGATTTAGCTTTATGGTTAGGTGGTGTTGAGCGTTTACACATGGCTGGAATCGAGAAATTAGGAGTTATTCACAGAGGTTTCTCTACTTACGAAAAAACAAAATACAGAAATATTCCAGAATGGCAAATTGCTATCGAGTTGCAAAATAAATTCCCTGATTTACCATTAATCATCGATCCATCTCACATTACAGGAGATCGTAAAATGATTTTTGAAGTAACGCAAGAGGCTTTAGATTTGAACTACGATGGTATGATTATCGAAACGCACTACGATCCGGACAACGCTTGGTCTGATGCTGCTCAACAAGTTACTCCAGACGCTTTGAAACAAATCATAAAAGATTTGACGATTAGAAAAACAGATGATACTACAGATGAGTACAGCAACAAAATGACAAAACTAAGAGCTAACATCGACGTTCTTGATGCTAATTTATTAGATTTATTAGGAAAACGTATGAAAGTAGCTGACGAAATTGGTCAGGTAAAAAAAGATGCAAACGTTGCGATTCTTCAAAACAACCGTTGGAATGAAATTTTAGGAAAAATGATTCTTGAAGGTGAGAAAAAAGGTCTTACTGAAGAGTTTGTTTTAAAAATGTTCAAAGCTATTCACCAGGAAAGTATTGGTCACCAGGAAAAAGTTATTAATTCATAATTTTTTCTGAATTATATAAGTGATATAAGTTAATTTAAGTTTTATTGAAACTATTTTAAAATTTTCTTATAGCATTAATTGAAAATAGATTGTTTTTTTTAAGAATCTCCGGCACTTTGTAAAAGAAGTGTTGGAGATTTTTTTTTGGTTATAAACCATAATACGATTAAATAGAATTTCTATATAAACATAGCCTGCGGTTTCAACCGTGAGTGCAAAGATTTGCGATTCCAAAATATGTATCAATACTAAAATCTGTGGAGATAAAAAAAATTACCATGGAGAGCGCAAAGTTTTTAAATATGCTAAGTTTAGTAAAAACACATCCCGAAGCCTCGGGACACAAAGCTTTATGTGTTTTAATTGTGTCAACACAACTTAAATCTTAGTGAACTTTGCGAATCCCGATAGCTATCGGGATTACGTTCTCTGCGGTAAAAAAATAATTAGTGAGTATGTTTTTTATGTTTCTCCACAACATTCAGCATTGATCCCAAAAGATTGCGAACATTCATTAAGTCCAACGATTGAAACCGTGGGATATATTTTACAAGGTTTTAATCTCAATCTTAGGCTAATATTTTCTTATATAACTTATATGGTTTTAATTTTTTTTATAACCCATTCCAACCTTTTTAGATTTTATATGCTCTATAGTTATATACAAACTTAACTCTCGTGTTATGAAATCAAAAAGACGTTTATCTAAGCCAGAATTTTTTCAAGTAAATTGGAAAGTATTGTTTTATTTCTTGTTGTTTTTAGGAACAAAATCTTTTGCACAAAGTCCTGAACTTACGGTGAAAGGAGAAGATGCTGAAAAAGTAAGAATGAATAAATTAATTGTAAATGTAAAAGTGGTAGGTAATATTGCTTACACGACTGCCGAAATGCATTTCTTTAATTCTGGAACACGCCAGATGGAAGCGGAACTTATTTTTCCGTTGCCGGAAAATGTTTCGGTTTCAAGATATGCGATTGATATTAATGGTAAAATCCGCGAAGCAGTTCCTGTAAATAAAAATAAAGGAAAACAGGTTTTTGAAGCTATCGAACATCGTCGTGTCGATCCGGGATTATTGGAAAAAGTTGATGGAAATAACTTTAGAACAAGAATTTATCCTTTGATGCCAAACGGAGAACGAACTGTAATTATAGGTTATGAAGAAGAACTTTCGGCATTTGATAAAGATAATCTGGCATATCAATTAGTGAGTCGTTATCCTAAACAACTGGATCAGTTTGAGATGAATGTTTCGGTTTTAGGAACTGCAACTGCTCCAATTGTGGCAGAAAATTCCGGTGATGAAATTGCCTTTTCAAAATGGAATCAATCTTTTCAGACTTCTATTAAAAAAGAAAACTATCAGCCTACTGAAAAACTACTTTTTAAAATTCCAATTCAGCAAAATAGCCCAAGTGTTATTATGCAAAATGTTGGCGGACAACATTATTTTTATGGAAATACTTTTATCGAAGGAAATAAAATTGTCAAAAAAACACCTGCTTCCATTGGTTTGATTTGGGATAATTCTTTGAGTTGTAAAACAAGGGATTTAAAAAAAGAATTGGCTTTGCTTGATGCTTACTTCCAAAAAATAAAAAACACAAAAGTTACTTTGTACTTTTTAAACTATGGTTTTGAAAAACAAAATGAATATATAATTACGAATGGAAACTGGACAGCATTAAAAGCAGTTTTAGAAAATACAAAATATGATGGAGGAACTCGATTTTCGCAAATAAACCTGATAAATAACGATGAGTATTTATTTTTCTCTGACGGATTATCTTCTTTGAGCGAAAATGTCTTGCCAAAAACTAAAAAGCCTATTTATACTATTACATCATCAGTTTCTGCCGATTTTTCTTTTCTGAATTATTCCGCAATGCAAACGGGCGGTAATTTTATCAATTTAAATCAGGTTAATCAGGAAAATGCTTTAGATGAATTGGTGAATTCTAGTTTGAAATTTTTAGGAATAAAAGAGAATTTTACAGTGACGGATTTGTTTCCAATTGAAGGAACTTCGGTTTCAGGAAGTTTTAGTTTCTCGGGAATTTCCCTGAATCCAAAAAATGAAATTACATTGTTATTTGGTTATAATAATGAAGCTGTTTTAGAGCGAAAAATTACATTGGATGGAAGTATTCAAAGTACAAATGATGTTAATATTGAAAAACTTTGGGCACAGAAAAAAATAGCGAATCTTGATTTTCAATATGCTAAAAACTCAGAAGAAATAGAACTTTTAGGAAAGAAATACGGAATTATAACTAAGAATACTTCGCTGATTGTTCTGGAGAATATTCAGGATTATATCTCTTATGATATTATTCCTCCAGTAGAATTGCGTGCAGAATTCGACAGAATAAAAAAACAGGAACACAATAATAATCTGGCGCAGCAAAAAAATAATTGGGAAAGTATCGAAAGCTATTTTCAAGGATTAAACAGTTGGTGGAAAGAAGATATTAAATATGTGGCCCCAAAAATTTTACCAAAATCTAAGAAAAACCTACGCAGAGGATCTGAAACCATAAAAGGCGATGCTGATGCAGTGATGACGGTTGATGAGCCAGTTGGTTCCGGATCTGCAATGAATATTGTTCAGGAAGCACAAGCCAGTCCGGTTGCTAATGAGGCAAAATTTGTTGCTCCTGTACCTTCTAGAGCTTCTGAAACCTTAGATAAAAAAGCAGAATCTGAGTTGAAAGAAGTTGTTGTTGTGGGTTATGGAACGGTTAAAAAATCTGAGGTTTCTTATTCTGTACAAACAATTTCGTCTGAAAGTATTTCTAAAAACACGAATGTATCTCAAGCACTTTCCGGAAAAGTAGCAGGATTAGAAATAAGTCAAGCGACTGAATCTGATAAAACTTTAAATAAAGAAATTTTACCGAATGATGATCCTAAAAAAGATTTGATTGTAGAAAGCAACGATTCTCAGGTAATCGATAATCAGACTAAAATCTGGAATCCGGATCGATTGTATTTAAAAGCTTTAGCAAAAGCTCCAAAAGAAAAACAATATGAGTTGTATTTTGAACTTAGAAAAGCACAGGAAAGAAACCCTAGTTTTTATTTTGATGTAGCGCATTTTTTCTACAATCAGGGCGATGTCAAAAAAGCATTACAGGTTATTAGTAATATTGCTGATTTAGGTTTAGAGAATCATCAGCTTTACAAAACTCTTACGTATACTTTACGCCAGTGGAAAGCATATGATGATGCTTTGTTTACTGCAAAACAAGTCGCGAAGTGGAGAGCGCATGAACCACAAAGTTTAAGAGATTATGCATTGGCGCTTGAGGATTCAGGAAAATATCAGGAAGCGCTGGATCAATTAATCAAAGCGTTAGAAGTTAATTATTACGGAGAAATGAGCGGACAATATGAAGGTGTTGAAGATATTATCCTGATGGATATTAATCGTTTGACGATGGAACACAAAGGGCTGAAAACAGGTAAACTCGATAAAAAATATTTGGAGAAAATGCCGGTTGATATCAGAATAATTATGAACTGGAACCAGATGGATGTTGATCTTGATTTGCATGTTATTGAGCCAAATGGCGAAGAATGTTATTATAGTCATACCACAACAGAAGCCGGAGCAAGATTTTCAAAAGATTTTACTCAAGGTTATGGGCCGGAACAATATTTAATTAGAAATGCAGTGAAAGGGAAATACCAGATCAAAACCAATTATTTTGGAGAAACTGAACTTACAGAAAATGGTCCCGCTACAATCATGGTAGAAATTTATACAACAAGAGCCGGAAAAACTTCAAAAATTTTAAAAACAATTCAGTTAGGAAAGATTAAGGAAAATCAGGTTTTAGCCGAAATTATTTGGTAAACCAAGCAATTTTAGACTCCGTTTTTTAATTTTAAAAGGTGAAGTTGCGTTGTTCAATTCTAAAAACGTAATTTTGCCTTTTAATATATTTTAGTTTTCAGAATAATCTAAATCTAAAATCAGCAATCTAAAATTTGAATGACAGGACTCGTATATAAATCTACAGGAAGTTGGTACACTGTAAAATCAGAAAATGGCGATTTTATAGAATGCCGTATGAAAGGGAAGTTTAGGATGAAAGGTATTAAAAGTACCAATCCTATTGCTGTAGGGGATATTGTCGATTATGAACTCGAAGAAACTTCTGACGCTTTAACAGGAACGATTTTTAATATTCACGAAAGAAAGAATTACATCGTTCGTAAATCGGTTAATTTATCGCATCAAATGCATATTATTGCGTCGAATATTGATCGTGTATTTTTATTGATTACGATTAATAATCCGCCAACAACTTTCAACTTTATTGACCGTTTTCTGGTAACTGCTGAAGCCTATAATATTGAAACGATTTTGGTTTTTAATAAAATAGATACTTTTGATGAACCAACGCTTGAAGACCAATTGTATATGCAATACGTTTATCAACAAATTGGCTATAAATGTCTTCGCGTTTCTTCTACAGAAATGAAAGGTGTTGAGGAATTAAAAGAAATGATGATTGGTAAAGTAAGTATGTTCTCCGGACATTCAGGAGTTGGAAAATCGACTTTGGTAAATGCAATGGAACCGTCTTTACATCTTAAAACTAAAACTATTTCTGAAGCCAGTAAACAAGGTCAGCACACGACTACTTTTGCTGAAATGTATGATTTGTCTTTTAATGCAAAAATTATCGATACTCCGGGAATAAAAGGTTTCGGAATCGTTGATATGGAAAAAGAAGAAATCAGCGGTTATTTTCCTGAATTCTTTAAACTAAAAGATCAATGTAAATTCAATAATTGTTTACATAAAGAAGAACCACATTGCGCCATTAAAGCTGCTTTAGAAAGAGACGAGATCGCCTGGTCCCGTTATAACAGTTACTTAAAAATCTTAGAAGGTGACGACGAAAATTATCGTACAGATTCTTACGACGAAGATCGAAAAGCCAGTGATGAACTGAGAAAGTAATTGTTAATTATGAATTGTTAATTGTAAATTCCAAATTCCAAATTATCGATAATGTTTGAATGTAGAGATGCACTGCTGTGCATCTAACACGAGAATTTAAAATCCGTCAATCTTTTAATCTATAGTAACCAAAACATCTTCATTATAATGAAAGTAGTCATCCAAAGAGTTTCCCAAGCATCAGTTACGGTTGATGAAAAAAAAGTAGCTGATATTCAGAAAGGTTTATTGGTTTTGGTTGGGATTGAAGATCTGGATACTCAGGAAGATATCGATTGGCTGGTGGGGAAAATTATAAAAATGAGAATTTTTGGCGACGAGAACGACGTCATGAATTGTTCTGTTCAGGATATCGACGGAGATATTATCGTAGTAAGCCAATTTACACTTCATGCTTCTACGAAAAAAGGAAACCGCCCATCATACATAAAAGCAGCAAAACCGGACTTTGCAATCCCAATGTATGAGAATTTTGTTCAGTCTTTAGAGAAAGAATTCAACAAGAAAATACAAACCGGAATTTTTGGTGCAGATATGAAAGTTAGCCTACTGAATGATGGACCTGTAACGATTTTAATAGATAGTAAAAACCGAGAATAATTTTCATAAACAAATGTTAAGCATTTCTAAAAATAATATATATTTGGCGAAATTACTTACTAATGAAATTTACTTTTTTCGGGTTATTTTTTTTCTTATTTATTAGCCTTACTTCTGCTCAAAAAAGCGAATATATTTTTACTACAATTTCAGACAGCCTTAAAGAAAATGCTAATGCGGTTGTTCGTTTTGATCAAACTGATATAACGATTCTGTCGCAACGAAGTATGAATGCTAAAAATCATCGCGTTGTAACTGTTCTTAACGAAAAAGGAATTGATGCAATTCAGGCTTATGAATTTTATGATAAATCAACTTCTGTTAAAAATATAGAAGCAATAATTTATGATGCTTTTGGTAAAGAGATCAAAAGAATTAAAAGAAAAGATTTTAAAGACCAAAGTATCGTTGGCGGAAGCACATTGTTTTCGGATAGTCGATATATTTATTTAGATTATACTCCAATTTCATATCCTTTTACCGTTGAATTTAATAGTGAAGTCCAAACTTCATCGACTGCTTTTATTCCAAGTTGGATGCCTTTAAGAGGTTTTTATACCAGTATAGAAAAAGCATCTCTAAATGTTATTTGTCCTCTGGATCTGGGTTTTAAAAAGAAAGAGTTTCAATTCTCCGGTTTTAATATAAAAAAAGTACTAGATACCAATACACAGCTTTCATACATTGCCACAAATATTTTAGCGCAAAAAAAAGAAGATTACTGTCCGTCGTACAAAGATTTATTTCCTAAAGTAATGATGGGTTTAGAACGTTTTCACCTTGAAGGTGTTGATGGAACAGCTACAAATTGGACTGATTTTGGGAAATGGTATTCTGAAAAAATTCTATCAGGAACCACTGATTTGCCGGACGAAACAAAGATAAAAATCAAGGCAATTGTTGGAGATGAAAAAGATCCTGTCAAAAAAGCAAAACTAGTCTATGATTTTGTACAAAAAAAATCAAGATATGTTAGCATTCAGGTAGGTATTGGCGGCTGGAAACCAATGTTAGCAACTGATGTTGATCGTTTAGGATATGGAGATTGTAAAGCGTTGACAAATTACACAAAAGCGCTTTTACATGCAGTTGATGTTCCTTCCTATAATACGGTTTTATATGGAGACACTTATAAAACAAACATAGAATCTGATTTTGTTTCGATGCAGGGAAACCACATGATATTGTCTATTCCAAACGGTAATCATTATATCTGGTTAGAATGTACAAGTCAGGATGATCCTTTTGGATATCAGGGAACTTTTACAGATGATCGTGATGTTTTGATCATTAAACCTGAAGGCGGAGAGATTGTGAGAACTAAAATATATGAAGATATAGGAAATACCCAGCAAGACAAAGGAACTTATACGATAGACGAAAACGGGAATTTTGTCGGGTCAATTTCAATCGTTTCTGCCGGATCTCAATATAGTTCTAAAGCCAGAATCGAAACGTTGCAGCCTACAGAAAAGGAATCACATTATAAAGAATATTGGGATAATATCAGCAACTTAAAATTGGGCAAAATATCCTTTAACAATAACAAAGAAAAGGTTCAGTTTGTTGAAGATGTTCAAATTAGTGCCATAAACTATGCAACAATTTCTGCCAATAAAATGATTTTTACTGTAGATGCTTTCAATCAAAGTGCTGCGAATGTCAAAAGAATTCGAAATAGAAAAAATCCATTTCAAATCCAGCGAGGTTATTTAGATACAGATGAAATTGAGATTAATTTACCTGCTGGTTTTGTAATAGAATTTTTGCCTTCCAATTTTGAATTAAAAGGAAAATTTGGAGAATACAAAACTGAAATCATCAAAAAAGAAAATAATAAACTGCTTTACAAACGCTCTATGTTTTTAAACAAAGGGAAATATTCTAATAAAGAATATGATGAATACCGCCTTTTTATGGAGCAAGTGTCAAGAAACGATAATGCCAAAATTATATTAACAAAGAACTAATCAATCAAATGAAATTTATTAAACTTTTTAGTCTGTCAATTCTCTTGTTATTTATTTCAAAAGTAACAGCGCAGGAATTTAAATTAGGGAAAGTATCAATTGCCGAATTAGAGCAAAAAGTGCATCCTAAAGATTCATCGGCCGTCGCAGCAATTTTGTACAAAAAAGGTGAAACCAGGATCGAATATGATGTAAAAGATGGTTTTGTTACCCTGACCGATGTTGAGACCAGAATTAAAATTTATAAAAAAGAAGGTTACAATTGGGCAAATCAAGGTCTTTGGTATTACAATACAATTAATTTACCTGAAAAAGTAACTTTTACAGATGCAGTAACCTATAATCTGGTAGGAGGAAAAATAGAAAAGACAAAACTGAAAAGTGAAGGTGTTTTCGATGAAGTTGTAGATAAATTTAGAGGACTTAAAAAGATAACGATGCCTAATGTTAAAGAAAGATCGGTAATTGAATTTAGATATACCATTAAAAGTCCAACAGATAGATTGATAAGAGAATGGGGTTTTCAAACGAGCATTCCCGTAAATTATTCGGAGTTTATAACGTATATTCCTGAATATTATGTTTTTAATACCAAGCAAAAAGGATATATTTTTCCTAAAATTACAAGTGAGAGAAATTCCAGAACTGTAACACTTACTAATAAGGAACGAACTATTCCGGGAGGTACACAAGATACGAGAACGCAGTATGCATCAGATAAGTTTGACTATATAGAAACTAAAACGAGATATTTGGCAATCGATTTTCCTGCAATAAAAGAGGAAGTCTATGTCAATAATATCAATAATTATGTTTCTGCTATTCAACATGAATTATCAATGATAACCAATTTTAAAGGTGAGAAGAAAATGTATTCTACTGATTGGAATTCGGTAGTAAAAACGATTTATAGTTATGATGATTTTGGTCCAGAGTTAAATAAAACAGGCTATTTTGAAGATGATTTAAATGCATTACTATCAGGAGTTAATAATGCTGATGAAAAAATGATCATTATTTTAAATTATGTAAAATCAAGAGTAAAATGGAATGATTATTTTGGATATAGTTGTGATAAAGGAGTTAAAAGAGCATACAAAGAAAAATCAGGAAATATTGCTGATATAAATTTAATGCTTACCGCTATTTTACGTTATGCAGGTTTGACAGCAAACCCGGTTTTGGTAAGTACACGTTCTAACGGAATTTCAGTTTTCCCGAACAGAACTGCCTTTAATTATGTTATTGCTGCTGTAGAAACACCAAATGGAAATGTTTTATTAGACGCATCAGATAAGTTCTCAACTCCAAATGTTTTGCCTTTTAGAGCTTTAAACTGGTCAGGAAGATTGATTAGAAAAGACGGAAGTTCTGAAGAAGTAGATTTGATGCCAAAAAAAGCATCGATTGATAATATAACCCTGAATTATAGCATTAACCCCGAAGGAAAAATAACAGGAAAAACGAGAAGACAATTAGGGGACTATCAGGCTTTGATAACCAGAGATAATATAGATAGTGTAAAAGAAGAAGAATATTTAGAAAAGCTCGAAAATCAAAATAATAAGATTGAAATTACCGATTATTCAAGAGCAAATGAAAAAGAAATTTTGTTGCCAGTTATAGAAACGTATTCATTTACGGGTAATAACTTATGCGAAATAATAGGAGGAAAAATATATGTTAGTCCAATGTTATTCTTTGCAAACGAAAAAAATCCATTTAAGCAAGAGACTAGGGAATATCCAGTAGATTTCGGATTTCCTTTTACAAGCAGATATAATATTACAATTCAAATCCCTGAAGGATTTACGGTTGAAACATTGCCAGCCCCGGCAGTTATTAATATGCAGGATAATTTAGGTGTATTTAAATTTAATATAGGGGCAAATGGTAATTCATTACAATTAAGTGTGCAGCACCAAATTAATGAAGCGATAGTTTCTACAGAGCAATATGAGATGCTTAAAGAATATTATAAAGGAATGATCGCAAAACAATCTGAAAAAATTGTTTTAAAAAGAATGTAATATGAAGTTTCACAGCTTAATTATAATTATTTTTTTGTTTTTAGGATTTTCAAAAGTCAAAGCTCAAAACTATGAACTAGGAAAAGTCACTATTGCTGAATTAAATGAAAAAGTAAATCCAACAGATACGACCGCACCAGCAGCAATATTGTTTAAAAAAGGAAAGACTTTTTATACGTTTGATAAAGACAAAGGCTTTTCTGCCAATCATCTTTATGAATTTAAAATTAAAATCTATAAAAAAGAAGGATTAAAATGGGCTGATCAAAAAGTACGTTTTTACATTGCTTATCAAACGATGAACGAAGACCGTTTAGAGTTTTCAAACGCTGTTACCTATAATTTAGAGAACGGATCTATTGTAAAAACAAAACTGGATAATCAGGGTACTTTTAAGAAAAAAGTAAATGAGTTTTGGAATGAAAAGACAATAACATTGCCAAATGTAAAAGTAGGTTCCATTATTGAATATCGATACATTCTAAAATCTGAGAACATAGTAAAATTACCCGACTTTGATTTTCAATATGATATTCCGTTAAACTACTTTGAATATAAAACAGATATTCCGGAATACTATATTTATAAACCAATTCTGGTTGGAGGTCATAAAGTCGAAACAGAATCAAAATTGACTAATGGAAGTCAAAGTTTTGAAGGAGAATATAATAGATCTACGGCAATTTCGTACAAACAAATAAGTGCTTTTTATAGAGGAAAAGATATTCCTGCATTAACAACAGAACCCTATGTAGATAATATAGATAATTACAGAGGATCTGTTCAGCATGAATTAGAGAGAGTTCGTTATCCGGATCAGCCTGTAAAAGATTATACAATGTCTTGGGAAGGTGTGGCAACCAGTATTTTTAAAAATGAAAATTTTGGAAAAGAACTAAATCAAAATGATTTTTTGTTAGAAGATGTTAAACGATTATTGACCAATGTTGAATCCAAAAAGGAGAGGTTGAATATTATTTTTAAGTTCATTCAAAACAAAATGAACTGGAATGAAATAAATGATTGTTTCACAGAGAAAGGAGTAAAAAAAGCTTATACCGACCAAACAGGAAATGTAGCTGAGATCAATTTTATCTTGATTAGTATGTTAAGATTGGCAGGAATAGATGCAAGTCCGGTTTTAGTAAGCACAATACAAAACGGAGTTCCGGTTTATCCCACAAGAACTGGGTTTAATTATGTAATTGCAGCTGCTGAAATCGAGGAGAAACAAATTTTGTTAGACGCAAGCCATAAATTTACTTACCCTGGAATTTTGCCCTTAAATGTTTTAAACTGGAAAGGAAGACTTATAAAAGATGATGGAACTTCGCAAGAAATAGATCTGGTTCCTAATAAACCCTCAAAAGAGTTTTCAAACTTAGTGGTCAAAATAGATGAGTTTGGTAAAATTGAAGGTAAAATTAGAATTCAAAGAACAGACTACGATGCATATCGCTTTAGGATTGAAAATGCCAATAAAAACCAGGAAAATTATCTCGAAAAATTAGAAGAACAATTGGGTGATTTGAAAATTTCTAATTACATAATTGAAAATAAAAAAACTAATTTTTCAGAACCTGTTATAGAAACCTTTTCATTAATCTCAGACAATAGTGTGGAAATAATTGGAGGTAAATTTTTTGTAAATCCCTTGTTGTTTTTCACAAGAACTAAAAATCCTTTTACTCAGGAAGAAAGACAAATGCCGGTTTATTTTGGTTATCCAACTCAGGAAAAATTCAATTTGAATATAGAAATTCCCGAAGGATATATAGTAGAATCTTTGCCATCTCCAATTAAGATTTTATCAGAAAATAAAGAGATCATTTACACATTAAATATATCCAGTGAAGGAAACAAAATTCAAATAAGTAGCTTAAAAGAAATTAACAATAGTATTTTTGCAGCAGATCAATATAATGGATTAAAAGAGCTTTTCCAGAAAATGATTGTGAGTCAAAATGAAAAAATTGTTCTTAAAAAAATATAACTATGGACTTGAAAAATGCACAACTTGATGTCGATACCTGGATAAAAGAACACGGTGTTCGCTATTTTAATGAGCTTACAAATATGGCACAACTTACAGAAGAAGTTGGAGAAGTAGCCAGAATAATTGCGCGCCGATATGGTGAACAATCAGAGAAAGAAAGTGATAAAAATAAAGATCTAGGCGAAGAATTAGCCGATGTTGTTTTTGTAGTTTTATGTCTTGCCAACCAAACCGGAATAGATTTACAAGATGCTTTTGATAAAAAAATGGATTTAAAATCAGTTCGCGATAAAGACCGTCATAAAAACAACGATAAATTAAAATAATTGTGAAATATCACTCATAAGTTTTGAATTATGAGTTTTGAATTTTGAATTATGAATGTGGAGTGGTAAATTGCGTGGCGAATTACGTTTCTAATCATTCATAATTCATAATTTACAATTTACAATTAAAAAAATGAATTTACTACTCCAGACAACTCAACATAATTTACAAGGACAAATTGCAGTAACAGGATCAAAAAGCGAAACGAATCGTTTATTGTTGTTAAAAGCATTGTTTCCAAATATTACATTAGCGAATACATCAAATTCTGATGATAGCGAAGTAATGCAAAAAGCTTTAATAGGAAATGACCAAATTGTAGACATTCATCATGCAGGAACTGCAATGCGGTTTTTAACGGCATATTTTGCTGTAAACGAAAGTCGCGAAGTCGTAATGACAGGTTCAAGCAGAATGCAGGAACGTCCGATAAAAATTTTGGTTGAAGCTTTAGGACAACTGGGAGTTGAGATTTCTTATGAAAAAGAAGAAGGCTATCCGCCAATTCGAATTAAAGGAAAAAAAGTAACCGCTTCAAAAGTTACTTTGGCAGCAAATGTAAGCAGTCAGTATATTTCGGCACTTTTATTAGTCGCTTCAAAATTAGAAAATGGTTTAGAACTGACTTTAGAAGGGGAGATTACTTCGATTCCGTATATCAAAATGACTTTGGCTTTGTTGAACGAT
Source organism: Flavobacterium sp. Leaf82 (assembly GCF_001422725.1). Lineage (GTDB taxonomy): Bacteria > Bacteroidota > Bacteroidia > Flavobacteriales > Flavobacteriaceae > Flavobacterium. The sequence continues at coordinate 560,318 of NZ_LMMA01000012.1, forward strand.
TTAGATATTCAAACCAGTTTTGAAGGGAATGTAATTAAGGTTTTTCCAAAAGCTGAGGTTGCAACAAAAGAAATGGTTGTAGAATCTGATTGGAGTTCAGCATCTTACTTTTTTAGTTTAGTTGCTCTGGCAGATACAGCTTCGATTACTTTAAGCAGTTATAAAGAAAATAGTTTGCAGGGAGATTCTGAATTGGTTTCACTTTACGAGAAATTAGGAGTTCAGACTACTTTTCAGGACAATAAAATGACGTTGATAAAACAAGAGAATTTTAAATTTGAAACCGTAAATTTTGAACTAAATAATACTCCGGATATTGCACAAACTATTGTAGTAACGTGTTTGGGTCTGGGAATTGGTTGTCATTTGACAGGTCTTCATACATTGAAAATTAAAGAAACAGACAGACTTGAAGCACTAAGAATTGAACTGACAAAATTAGGAGCAAATATCTCAGTTACAAACGATAGTTTAACTCTGATAGCTTCAGAAAACATCAATCATAATGTAAAAATTGCCACTTATAACGATCATCGTATGGCAATGGCATTTGCACCTTTAGCCTTAAAAGTCCCTATCATTATCGAAAATGCTGAAGTAGTTTCTAAATCATATCCTGATTTCTGGAATGATCTGAAAGAATTGAACTTCCAAGTTTCGGAATTGTAGAAATAAAATAATCGCTACAAATTCAAGAATTATTTAATAATAAAGCTTAAAAATTCGTGAATTCGTGGCGAAAAAAAATAGCCCCTAGTTTTAACTAGGGGTTTTTTATGTCCTGATTTTTCGGCTTTTGCCAAATAAAAGCATTAGCAATTTTTTAGACAATCCCAATTAAATGAACTTATATAACTTATATGGTGAAATTCCATTTTTTTATGTTGCCAAAACACCACTAAATCAACGACTTTTAAAAATAAACGTCAAAACACTTGACAACGCCTATCTCACAGTCGTATATTTGCACACGATTAAAAATCAGGTATTCAAATAATCCTGATCGAAATCTATAACTCATAACTTTCTCAAATGAAATTATCACATTTTCAATTTAATTTACCGAAAGAACTTTTAGCAGAATTCCCGGCAGAAAACAGAGACGAATCTCGTTTAATGGTGATCGATCGTCAAAAACAAACTATAGAGCACAAAATGTTTAAAGATGTTATCAATTATTTTGATGACGGAGACGTTTTGATTCTTAACAATACTAAAGTTTTCCCTGCACGTTTGTATGGAAACAAAGAAAAAACAGGAGCAAGAATTGAAGTTTTCTTATTAAGAGAATTAAATTCTGAGCAACGTCTTTGGGACGTTTTAGTTGATCCGGCTAGAAAAATTAGAATTGGTAACAAACTTTATTTTGGTGATGACGATTCGTTAGTTGCTGAGGTAATCGACAATACGACTTCTCGTGGTAGAACTTTACGTTTTTTATATGACGGTTCTTACGAAGAGTTCAGAAACAAATTGACAGAACTTGGAGAAACTCCAATTCCTAAATACATCAGTAGAGAAGTAACAGCTGAAGATGCTGAAAGATACCAAACTATCTACGCAAAAGAAGAAGGAGCTGTAGCTGCACCAACTGCAGGTTTACACTTCTCGAAACACCTTTTGAAAAAATTAGAAATCAAAGGAATCAACTTTGCTGAAGTTACACTTCACGTAGGTTTGGGAACTTTTAATCCGGTTGAGGTTGAAGATTTGTCTAAACACAAAATGGATTCTGAAGAATTGATCATCAAACAAGAAGCTTGTGATATTGTAAACACTGCAAAAGCAAATAAAAAACGTATTTGTGCTGTTGGAACAACTTCGATGCGTGCTATTGAAAGTTCAGTTTCATCTCAAAATACTTTAAATCCTTATGAAGGATGGACAAATAAATTTATTTTTCCTCCTCACGATTTTAGTATTGCAAACTGTATGATTACAAATTTCCACACACCAAAATCAACATTATTAATGATGATTTCTGCTTTCTGTGGACATGATTTAATGAAACGTGCATACGATGAAGCAATCAAAGAAGAATACAAATTCTATTCTTACGGAGATGCAATGTTAATTATCTAATTAGAATTTATCTCATAAGTTAGACCCGACAGGTTTTTAAAACCTGTCGGGTCTTCTGTTTTTATGATTTTCAGGTTTCAGGTTTCAAGTTTCAAGTTTGACATTAGTTGCGAAATTTAAACGCAAAGTTCGCAAGGTTTTTTTGCTCAGTTGTGTTTGCGAAATGTAAAAGAGCGCAACGCTTTGCGAGCTTAACGTTTTTTAAATGCTAGACTTAAAAGAGACTTTGCGAACTTTGCGGTTAAAATGCACAATGCATATCAACTTGAAACCTGAAACTTGAAACAAAACAAACTTTTTCCTTATTTTTACGATTCAAAATAATAAAAAATGACTTTTCAAAATACACGCGAATTCGCACGAGAGCTTGATTCGCAAGACACATTAAACCAGTATCAGGATCAATTTATATTTCCTAAAGTAAATGACAAACGCGTAATCTATTTTACAGGAAATTCTTTAGGATTACAACCCAAACGTACCAAAGCTTATATCGACGAAGTAATGAAAGATTGGGCAGATCTTGCCGTTGAAGGTCACTTTTATGCCGAGAAGCCGTGGTGGGATTATCAGGAAAGATTTGCAGAACCATTGAGCAAAATTGTGGGAGCATTACCATCAGAAGTTACGGTAATGAATACTCTTACGGTAAACCTTCATTTATTGATGGTTTCTTTTTATCAGCCAAAAGGGAAGCGTTATAAAATTATCTGTGAGGAAAAAGCATTTCCATCAGATCAATATATGTTTCAGAGTCAAGTACATTTTCATGGATATAAAACAGAAGATGCTATTGTAGAAATCAAACGTCGTGAAGGAGAACACAATATTCGTCTTGAAGATGTTTTGGCAAAAATTGAAGAAGTTGGTGATGAATTGGCTTTAGTTTTAATTGGCGGGGTAAATTATTATACAGGACAAGTCTTCGACATTAAGACCATTACCGAAGCCGGACAAAAAGCAGGAGCAAAGGTAGGTTGGGATTTAGCACATGCTGCCGGAAACATCAAATTAGAACTTCATGATTGGAATGTAGATTTTGCTGCCTGGTGTAGTTACAAATATATGAACTCAGGACCAGGAAATGCTTCGGGTTGTTTCGTTCATGAAAAGCATCACAATAACCCGGATCTGCCTCGTTTTGCAGGTTGGTGGGGACATAATAAAGAACGCCGTTTTAAAATGGAACCAAATTTCGATCCGGTTCACGGTGCAGATGGTTGGCAAATTAGTAATTTACCGGTGCTTTCTTTAGCGCCTTATTTAGCTTCTGTAGAAATGTTTGCTGAGGTTGGCATGGATGCTTTAATCAAAAAGAGAGATCATATTACTTCATACTTAGAATTTATTTTACATGAAATTGATAAAGAAGTAAAAGGTAATTTCGAAATTATAACGCCTTCAAATCCTGCAGAAAGAGCGTCTCAATTATCTGTTTTTTTACACGGAGAAGGAAGAAGTTTATTCGAGTATTTAATGAAAAACGGTGTCATTACAGATTGGCGCGAACCTAATGTAATTCGTCTTGCCCCAGTTCCGTTATATTGTTCTTATGAAGATATGTACGACTTTGGACAAATCCTGAAAAAAGGAATTTTAGGAAAGTAAAATATATTCATCTCGTAAAGTCGAAAAGTTTTTTTAATTAAAGTCAGTCTCTGCGTGATGTTTGTCATTTCGACGAAAGGAGAAATCACACACGAAATTCCATATCTAGAATCGCCAATCTTTGTCGATCTTCTAGTGTGATTTCTCCTTTCGTCGAAATGACATAAAATGAGAAAAACTTTGCGCCTTCGCGACTTTGCGAGATTTTTTTTTCGCGTAGTTATTAGAAAATCCGCGTTTTGCTTTAGCAATCCGTTTCATCCGCGTCCAAATTAAATTTCAATCTTCAAATTCTATAACCTTTCCGTCAAATCATGTAACTTCAACAAAAGCAATATGCTTTAATTTGTAGTGTAATAATTTAAAAACTACAATCATGAAAGCCTTATATATTTTATTCGCCGCTTTATCAATCGTTTCTTGTCAAAACCAAGGAAAAGAAGATATTAATAAAGCAAAACAAGCTAGTATTGATTCAATGAGAGTTGAGATTGATAAACAAAGAGTTATTGATTCAATGAAGACAGAAATGGCAAGCCTTAAAGAACAGCAGGTAGAACAACAAAAAGTAGAATCTCAAAAAGTTGTGGTAGTACATCAACAACAAGCAGACGGAACTGCAACTACAACAACTACCCAAAAGAAAAAAGGGTGGAGTGCTACTGCTAAAGGTGCCGTAATTGGTGCTGGAGTTGGTGCTGCAACCGGAGCCATTGTAAGTAAGAAAAAAGGTGAAGGTGCTATTATTGGTGGTTTAGCAGGTGCTGCATTAGGAACTGGAACAGGTGCTGTTATTGATAGCAAAAAGAAAAAAGAATAAATCAATTTTCTATATAAATAAAACCCCCGATTTAATTTAAATCGGGGGTTTTGAGTTTTATGCCAGTTCTAAAGTTGGAATTTTTATGTTAGATAATTCTATTTTATAAAATTCAAAATCACTTTTAATCTTATTCAAATCCTGCTTAAAATGTAAAGCAGGTGATAGTAAAGTATTATAATATTCTATTCCTTCAAGAATGTTGGTTTTAAAAGTATTCCACTTTTTAAGTTGTGCATTTGTTATATCTCCTGAAATGTTTTCGATTTCATTTCTAAAATAATCCACATACATTTTTAATTCTTTCACAAATAAGTTCGGACGATCATTAGTCCTCAAAACAGACTTATTTCCATAAATATGACCCAACATATCAACCAGAGAAACTTCTTGGTCAAAATAAGCCATATTTGGCCCGGGACAGATAACAACTCCTTGTGCCTGACCTTTTATTTTAATATCATTCTCTAAATACGAAGCATTGGCTAAACCTACACATAGACAAGATTTTTCGGTAATTGCAAATTTTGCTTTTTCGAAAGCTTTAGGCGACATCGTTTCTTTTATGTTATCTAATTCTTCCAGTTTATGATCCTGAAATTTTTTCGAAGCCGTGCAAATTCCGTGTGGATCATATTCTTTACTCAAAGCAAGAAATTTTTTAGGACAAGAACTTCCGGCTTTGTTTTGGTCGATTCTTTTTTGTTTTAAAATTTCGTTTGTAGTTCCTCTTAAAGTATTAAACGGAACTCCTAAAGGCGAAATATGACTTAGATATAAATCTTCTTCTTTTGCATTCATTAATAATTCACGAGTCGCTTTGTCCACAGACGTTGCTTCTGGAACTAATAAAAACGGAGATCCCCAACCTATAGAATCTACTTTGTAGTTTTCTAGTAAAAACTCATGCTCTTCAGCAGTTCCTACGCCGCCCTGAACCGTAATCTTAAGAGGTAAAGGATTCTCTGGAGCATAAATTTGTTTTTGCTGTAATACTTTTGTCATCAACTCATGTGCAGATTGAATGAGCTGATCTTTCTTTTGTTTAAATTCTTCTAATATTGGTCCTAATAAAAGTCCGTCAGTCGCAAAAGCATGTCCGCCACAGTTTAATCCGGATTCAATTCGGTATTCAGAAACCCAAAGCCCTTTTTTAGCTAAAAAATTCCCCTGAATCATGGCAGATCTAAAATCGCTAACTTTTAAGGTAATTTTCTTTTTCAGCTCATTATTCAGATTGGGAAAAAAGTCTGAAAAATTCTCGAAATAGCTAAACAATCTCGGATTCATTCCTGCAGAAAGAACTACAGAAGATTCAAGATTACTTTTTGCAAAACCTCTTAAGGCAGCATGCGCATCATTAAATTCGATAGGAAGCTGTTCGTTTTTATCAAAATTATCTTTATCAAGTTTAGTCATGATATTCACGTCGATTTCTCCGGGAGAAAGATGTGATTCGATATAATTTTGAATGTTGTCTTTAAAAGAAATTCCGTCATCTAACAAATTCTGAAATCCTTTTTTTATATCTGATGTATTAGGCAACATCGCAATATAATTTTCTACGGCAGCTTTGCTTTCTATTAGTTCCGTTTTAAAATTGTCGAATTTTTCTTTTACAATTTTATCTACTAAATTAAGGTATGAAGTAATTCTTTCGGCTCTGTAATCCTGAAATTTCTGACTTATTTCCTCGTAAGGAATATTGAATTTGGTGCTGTAAAAGTTACGCATCTTTTCAATCAGATCATCATCAGCTATAGAAACCACAGACGAAATACCGTATTGTGCCACTCGAATTGGGCTGTCAATCGTATATGCAAGTCCCATAACAGGAATATGAAAAGTGTGCAAAGGCTTTTTTGTCATTTGTTTTTAGATTAAAATAAAAACAAATGTTGGGAAATAATTTTTCAAAAAACCTGATAATTGTCAGGTTTGAAAATAGTTGAAAATTAGATTATCAGAAAAGTTAGCCACGAATTGCACGAATTTACGCGAAATATTTTTAAAATTAATTCGACTAAAAATTCGTGCTAATTCGTGAAATTTAGGGCAAAAAAAGCAACCGTGTCTAAAAAATTAAATCAAAATTTTCTTAAGAGATTCAGCAATACTTCTCCATAGAAAATTATAGAATGATTTTTCCTGAATTCTTTCCAGCTCTACATCAGCGGTTTTTGGTTTGTCTTTTGAATCGTCTTTGATCAGTAAATTCACAATTGCTGATTTTAATTTGGCTTCTTTTTCGGGATTTTTCTTTTTATATAATTTTACTTTTAAATCGTCGTAATCTAGTGAAGCATTTCCTTTAGCGATATTATCATTTCCGTAAAAATTAAAACGGTACTTGTTAAATACTCCGGTAAAAGAAGCATTCATGTAAGGTTTGCTAAATCTGCCCATTGCGGCAACATCAAAGTTCGAGATTGTTCCCTGAATATGAAAACTGTCTTTTTTGTCCAACACATTAAAACTCCAAATAACATCCAGAGGAGAATTTTTCATGAATATACAGTTGACTTTGATCTTTACATCTTTCATTTTTTTTAATCCAAAACCACTTTTTAGATTTGTGACCTGCATATTAAAACGATCAAAGTTTAAAATTCCGGGACCTTTTTCAAATTCTTTTTCTTCTTCATAAACTAATTTCGATTTTAGAATTTGTATTGTGTCAATTTGAAGGGGAAATTTAATATTGCGCAGTAAATGATTGTAAAGATATTTTTTACTCAAATCATCTTTTGGCATTTTGCCGCGATAAATATTGGCATCAAAATGATTTACGATAAGAGAATTTGCTTTAAAATAAAAGCGGTCGTTTTTGAAACCCCAGTCCATTTTTTCGACATGTGCAGAATCAAATTTCAGGGTATTAATATCTTTTTCCTTAGCGAGATATTTTACAAATTCTTTGCGGCTAAGTTGGGGGATATAAGAGAAATTGTTGATTTTTAGAAAGTTTTTTTCAGTACTTATTTTTCCAATATTCATATGATAAAAGGCACTCTCACGATAAAAGATGCTATCAATTACTAATGCATAGCTTTTATATTGAATAGGAATTTTTTGGTCTAAAGTGGCGTCAGTAATTAAAATTCCTTCAAGTTTCAGGATAATTTTTTTAACACTTAAAATAGGTTTTTCAGTGTCTAAAGAAACGACATCGACCGTTCCGTCATTTAAATAAATATTCGAAACTGAAACTATTTTTCTAAAAGGTTCAACAATTTCCTTTTTGATGCTTTTACTGTCATTGATAAGTTTTTCGCCTTTTTTGTATAAAATTACACGCGGTTTATTGATGATAATGCTTTCTGCCTGAATAACATCGTTAAAGGCTAGATCCCAAATGTTAAAGTGCTTAATTGTGATGGATTCTATTTTAGAGAAAAGCCCGTTTTTACTGTCTTTTGGCTGATTTTTTGGGCTTACTAATAATGTCGTAGCATTGATATTTCGAGAAAGCAGCGAAACTTCAATTTTTTCATATTGAATATTGTATTCCGTTTTGTTTTTTTCGTTTATGATAATGGGTAATTGCTTTTTTATCCAATAATTGAGACCTATATTGACTAAAATCACAAAAAAGAACACTGAAATTACACCGATCGCTATTTTTTTATAGATTGACATTTATCGTATTGATTTTAAATACATAAATTTAGACTTTTAAAAATGATGTTTTTTACACGATTCAATCTTAAAGTTACATCATTACGGAAATCTTTATCATTATACTTTTTTTGGAATATGAGAAAAATTAAAAAAATTCTGTTGGTTTTATTAGTATTGATTGTTGTTCTGGGAATAGGTTTATGCGCCTATATTTTTCATTTAAAACCCAAATACGAAGGTGAATTAAAATTGAAAAACATTCAAAAAGAAACCACTGTGTATTTTGATGATTTTGGAGTTCCTCATATTTATGCCAATTCTGAAAAAGATGCCATGACAGCTTTAGGGTATGTTCATGCTCAGGAAAGATTATGGCAAATGGAATTACTACGCAGAATTGCACCGGGAAGATTGTCTGAAATTTTTGGATCTGTGGCGCTTAAAAATGATAAGTTTTTCTCCGGAATTGGTATTGAAGAAGCTTCGGCGAAAGCCATTGCTAAACTGGATAAAAATAGTCAGAGTTATAAAATGACAATGGCTTATTTAGACGGAATTAATCAATATTTAGAACAAGGAACAACACCTGTTGAGTTTACTTTGGTAGGAGTTAAAAAAGAAAAATTTACAATAAAAGATGTTTATAATATTTTTGGATATATGTCTTTTAGCTTTGCGATGGCTCAAAAAACAGATCCTTTACTGACTGATATTCGAAATAAATATGGAGCTGAATATTTGAAAGATTTAGGAATCGAAGGCGAATTTAATACAACGCAAATTAAAAGTTCAAAAGAAAATATTGAAGAATATACTACAATCGCAAAATCTGTTGCAGCGTTATTAGATAATTCTCCAATTCCGCCTTTTGTAGGAAGTAACAGTTGGGTTGCAGGTCCTAATAAAACCAAAAACGGAAAAGTAATTTTTGCTAATGATCCGCATATTGGGTTTTCGCAACCGGCAACGTGGTACGAAGCGCATTTAATTACGCCTGAATTTGAATTATACGGTTGCTATTTGGCTGGAACTCCGTATCCATTATTGGCGCACAATCGTGATTATGCTTACGGATTAACAATGTTTGAAAATGATGATATTGATTTTTATCAGGAAAAGAATAAAACAGGAGATTCAAACCAATATCAGACTCCAGCAGGTTTTGCAGCTTATGAAACCAGAAAAAAAACAATTAAGGTAAAAGATACTTCAGATGTAGTTCTTACGGTTAAATCAAGCCGTCATGGACCCATAATGAATGATTTGTTAGAACGATTAGATCGAAAAAATCCTATTGCAATGTCGTGGATTTATACCCAACAACCAATACAAATTTTAGATGCCGTTTACGGACTATCACATGCTAAAAATAAAGATGATTTCAGGAAAGCGGTTCAATTGGTCGCTGCGCCGGGATTAAATGTTATGTATGGCGATGCTAAAGGAAATGTTGCGTGGTGGGCAACCGGAACGCTTTATAAACATGATAAAGGAGTGAATTCTTTCTTTATTTTAGATGGTGCGAGCGGTAAAGATGATATCAAAGAATATCTCGATTTTTCGAAAAATCCATCTGCAGAAAATCCAAAATGGGGATATGTTTATTCAGCAAATAATCAACCGGAAGCTATTGATGGATATTTGTATCCGGGTTATTATTTGCCGGAAGATCGTGCCAAAAGAATTTCGGGTTTGATGGATGCAAAATCTGATTGGGATAAAGAAGCAATCAGTAAAATGATTTTTGATAATACCTCTCCAATTGCTCCGGATGTAGCGCGAAATTTAATTTTGAATCTAAACAGCAATTCACTTTCAGCAAAAGAAAAAGAAGTAATTGCGGCTTTGAAATCATGGAAAGGAACCAATAACTTAGAAGATGTTGGACCAACGATTTATAATAAATGGATTTATTTGTACCTCAAAAATACTTTTGAAGATGAAATGGGAGAAGATAATTTTAATTTATTCCTTGGATTATCATTAGGAAAACAAATTATTGCACGACAAATTGAAAATGAAAATTCAGTTTGGTGGGATAATATTAAAACTAAAAATGTAAAAGAAACCAGAAGTCAAATTGTTTCGAAATCATTTCATGATGCGGTAAAAGATCTTCAGGAACAATTAGGAGATCAGGTTGCCGATTGGAATTGGGGAAAAGTACATACAGTAGAACACGAGCATCCATTAGGAAAAATAGCAGCTTTACGCGGACTTTTTGACGTAGGGCCATTTCCGGCTCCGGGATCAAACGAAGTTATAAACAATCAGTTCTTCGGATTTAATAAAGAAGGTAAATATTATGTAAAAGGCGGACCATCAACCAGAAGAGTTGTTGATTTCTCAGACATAGAAAATAGCTGGAGTATTTTGCCAACCGGACAATCCGGAAATCCGTTTAGTAAACATTATGATGATCAGGCAGAAATGTATAATGCAGGAAAGTTCAGGAAGATGAAATTGAACAAAGACGAGATTATAAAAACTTCGACTAAATTGGTTTTCAAACCAGCGAAAGAGTAGTTTTTGTTTCAGGTTTCAGGTTTCAAGTTTCAGGTTTGAAGTTTCAGGTTCTCGGTTTGTGTAGTTTTACCGCAAAGCTTTTGTCTTTTTTAATCTTTGTCAAAGTTTAAAACTTTGACAAAGATCTGAAAACTTAGAACCTTAGCAACTTAGCACCTCAGAACCTAAAAAAAACTTTATTTATATTTTCCACGAACAATATCATTAGCAAATATCTCCAGGTTATAAGCCAGGGCATCATTGGTAATCATGACATTTGTAGTTTGATATGCAGTATCTTGTTTGTATGTTTTTAGTAACGTTTCTAATTCTATTTCGTTGTAAAACGCAAACATATTATAAACAGCATCTCTAAAATTTTTATAATTGATGCTTTCAGTTATTTCTAAGGTCTTTTGGTCGTTCCATTTTTCTTTTTGAGCTGCTTCGTTTATGGTTTCCAGACAAAAATCAACAACATAGTTTTTGTAATGCGCTGCTTCAACAATTTTATCTATAATAATTTTGTTTTGCTGAGTTGGCATTGGTACCGTTTTCGCAGCTGTTTGAGAAATACAGATAGTTGGGATAAAAAGACATAGTAATAAAACTAAAAGAGATTGCTTCTTTAATTTTTTCATAGGTTAATTAATATTACTTACAACTTTAACCGCTGTAAATGAGGTTGATTTGGAATTTTTGAATTATTTTTTCAGGCAGTGCTAAAATAGTTTTTTTATGCCAAATATGGAATTGCAAAAACATTTTTACAAAAAAAAACTCTTATAGTTTTGGTTTTAAACCAGAACTATAAGAGTTGGTAAGATAAAGATTACCGCTCTTAAAATATTAAATTTGCGGAGTATTATTTTTTTGATTTGATGATTGAAACTTTATAACCTTTTGTGATTATGTTGTCGTTTAATTGTTAGACGACTCATAGTTAAATAAGTTTCAATATCGATGCTGTTTTTTTATTATCCTGAATAAAAAATAAGGAATGAACTATTTTTTGATAGGTCTATGCTCATAGCTCACGATTCGTTTTAGTTTCCAGTCTTTGTTTTTTCGTTCCCAGATATGAATAAATTTCCCGGTTCCTTCCGGTTTACCATCAACATAAAAAGTATGTTCACCTATTTGTACAGCTCCAAAATCTCCCAATTTATCAATTGTGCAGGAGTTTAATTTTCGGGTTAGTTTTTCTGTTCGGATACATTTTTCGTTTAATGATTTTATTTCATTTTCTTTCGAAACATTTAGACCAAAACGATCGTCGTAAAACTCAACATCGTCAGCAATTATTTTTTTAAATTGTGCTGCATCACATTGATTAAAGGCAACATCAAAAAGCAAACTATCCATTTTAATGATTTCAGTTTTTAGAAGATTCATTTTTAGAACTTCATTATGAGTTTGTCCTGTGGCTTCTCTACTTAAAAATAGAATAAAAAGCACTATTATATTTATCATAGGAGTCATGATTGCGTTCTTATTAATATCCATTTTATTTCGTTTCAATGTCAATTATTTTCTTTCCGTTTTCGCCTAAATAATGATTTACTATTTTTTCATATACCTTATATCCGTCATCAACATTGGTAAAAATAATCAAACCTTGTTTCGTTTTTGGCAGTAGCAAAACGATAGTCTGAACTCCTTGATCTGCTCCGCCATGTGATAAAGCATAATCATTGTTTCCTAAATCATATATTTCGAAACCTAGTCCAAAATATTTATTTTTCTTTGTTTCAACCTGATGCGATATCATGTCGTCAAATACCTTTTTGCTCAATCCGTCACTGTTCATTACGCTGCATAAAAACGTTCCGTAATCTTCAATTGTCGTGAGTAAATCATCTGCAGCATTTGCAGTTTTATTTTTAGTTGGCTCATAATCATTTCCTTTATTGTCATATCCAATTGCATATCTTGAAACATCGGTTATATCGTTCCATACAAACTTAGTGTCGTTCATTTTCAATGGTTTGATAACTAATTCATTCGATAACTGTTCTAAAGTTTTGTTGAATTTTTTTTCAAGTGCTTTTCTCAAATATTCAAATCCTTCACCTGAATATTGATATTTTGTTCCGGGTTTAAACTTAAAATCCAATTTTCCTGATTCGTTCATAAACCTCCAATTTGGAAAACCTGTCTGGTGACTTAGAATTATTCTTGTGGTCAGTAATTTCACATTTGGGTCATTTGCAATATCAGGATCAGTCCAGTATTTATACAACTGTTCATCTAAATTCAATTTTCCTGAACTTACCAGTTTTAATGCTACAATTGCGGTTATAGGTTTAGTCAGTGAAGCAACATTCCAAATTGTGTTATAAGGAGCTGTAACTCCTTTTTTGAGCTCTCCAAATACTTTTATTTGCTGTAATTTTCCGTTATTGATTACTCCAATTCCAAGCGCAGGAACATTATTTTGTTTCAGCCATTTTTGAATTTCCGTTTCATTATCAAAAATGCTTGATTTTGTGCCTGCCGTATTTACGTTCTGATGATCGTAACTAAAGGACCTTCGCAGTTTCCATGTGCCGTTTTCTAATGTCCAGACATGAGTAAATCTTGCAGTGCTGCCAAATTTATCTTTCTGTCCTGGTACAGGTTCAAAAAATTGATGAATCCCAACTTGTAAAGCACCGTAAAGAATTCCGTTTTTAGATAAAGGATAAATTTCGGTACTGCCTTCGACTAGATCTCTTCTGGCTTGGTAGGTTTTGGTAGAAGAACATAAACCCTTTCGAATATTTTTTAGAAATAAAGCCCTATCCTGAATGCTGTCTTTATCATGATAAAATTCGAAGTTGTCGCTTAGTAGATTTTCGAACTGCGAAACATCACAAGTATTAAAGCCAACTTTAAAAAGAAGACTGTCTTTTGACATGATAGTCTTATACAATTTTGAGTTTTTTTCTTCCTGAGAAAATCCAATGTGGAATTGGATGAGCAGTATTCCAACTAAAAGTGCTTTTAGCCGGAAAAATGAGTTGTTGATTTTCATTTTATGATTGATTTGATTGATTGATGATTTTGCAATATTACCTCAAACATTGCTAATAAAATTGTACAAATGCGAAATGTTATCTTTTTTTAGAAAGAAAATAAGAATCAGAATTGAAAGTTTTCGGAGTCGTTTTGGTCACATCTTTGAATTTTTTTATAAAATGCGACTGGTCAAAATATTTGTTATAAAGTGCAACTTCGGTCAAACTCAGTTTTTCAGGATTAGAATTTACCATTTGATCGACTGATTTTCTGAACTTGAGAATTTGAATGTAATTTTTAATCGTAAGTCCTGTTGCAATTTTAAATTTAATCTGAAGCGATCTTTGCGAAGAATTCAGGTTTTTTCCAATTTCAGAAACCGTAATTTCTTCGTTATGAAATTTAATGATTTCGCAAATCTTTTCGACGGTGTTTTTGATTGGATATGAAGTGTTTAATTCTTCGAAATAAGAATTAATTGTATTTAATAATGCTGAAATATCACTATTTAAATCAGTTTCAATTTTGTTTTGAAAAGGCAATTCGGCAGCATCAATTTTGATAATAGCATCTGAAAAATTATTCAAATCATATTTTGGAAACATAGAAAGTGTCCAGGCATGTAATTGAATAATCGTGACTTTAGTCTTAGGCTGAATATTAACCAAAACTTTATTGGTCATTTGCGAACAAAAGTAGAATCCTTCGTTCATTGTATATTTGTTTTTACTTGTGTGAACTTCTATCGAGTTTCCGCTAACAATGGCAAGATTAAAACAGCCATTAGGTAAAACAAGTTTGTTTTCGATCAGGCTTTCGCCGATGCTGTTATCGAGACACCAAATTTTATTGACAAATCGCTCAGATTTTTCATTTACATAATATTCTGAATATAGGTTCATTCTGGGTAATATGTTAGCGATTTTTGTGCTACTTTAGTTTAGAAAGTCCAAGCTAAAGTAACACTTTTTATCTAACAAAAGTGAGATAAGATATCTCATATAAACTCAGAAAAATACTCTCGTTTAGTATTTTCCCATTCTTCCAAAATCACACTATAATAAACATCATCTTTACTTTTTCCTTCAGAGTCTACATAGTTGTTTCTAAAGATACCTTCTTTTATGGCACCCAACTTTTCAATTGCCCGTTGTGATTTTTTGTTTTCAAGGTCAGCACTAAATTGTATTCTTTTAAATTGAATATTTTCGAAACCAAAATTTAATAATTCGTACTTACAAGCTTTATTTAAGCCCGTTCCCTGAAATTGTTTTCCGTACCATGTCCAGCCAATTTCGCATTTTTGGCTCGCGTGATTTAGATATCCGTAACGAGTACTTCCTGTAACTTTGTTTGTGGCTTTGTCTATTATTAAAAACGGATAACAAATTCCGTCTGCTTTTTGTTTTAAAGAGGTTTTGATATAATTTTCGAAGTCAGCATCATTTTGAACATACATTCCCATGTATTTCCAGATTTCATCATCGAAAATAATTTCTTTGAGTTCGATATTTCTTTCGTTTTCAAATGGGAGTAATAATACTTTATCGTTTTCAAGAATGATATCGGATCGTAATAGTTCGCTTTTCATGGTGTTTATTTAAGTAAAGTAGTTTGGTTATTACCCGCAGATCTGTTTAATCCGTCGCATCCGTGGGCTGATTTTTTTTCTTATAAAGCGAAAATAGGTTTTTCTGTATTTCTAATAAATCATTAAAAACTGGAATTTGTTATGAAAATGAGACTCGCATGAGGGATAGAGGCGGTATCTCGCTATTTAGAAAAACAAGGCTTTTTGCCGTAGTTTTTGTTAATAGGGAATATAGCCGAAAGCCCGACCCGCTTTTTTCGGCGGGACATGCCCATATTAATCATAAATATTTCCTTTATTTTTAAGCTCTTGTAGAATTATTACTTATTTTTACGATCTTATATTTAGATTTTTCTTGATGCAAACTCCACTAAAAATTGCTGTTGTAGGTTCTGGATTGGTAGGATCACTATTGGCAATTTATCTCAAAAAAGAAGGTCACATCGTTCATGTTTATGATCGTAGTCCTGATATTCGTAAAATTAATTTTTCGGGTCGTTCTATAAATTTAGCTATGTCTAATCGTGGCTGGAAAGCCCTTGACGGAGTTGGCGTTGGCGATTCGGTTCGTGAAATCGCAATTCCTATGGACAAACGTGCAATTCATTTGGTCGATAAACTCAATTTTCAGAACTATGGGCAGGAAGGCGAGTCGATTTTTTCGATTTCGAGAGGAACGCTGAACAGGAAAATGATTGATCTGGCTGAACAAGCCGGAGCCGAATTTTACTTTGAACAAAAAATCTGGGACGTGACACTTAGCGATGCAACTTTGCATATTGGTGAAACCGAAAGAGGCGAGTGGGAGGAGATAAAATACGATATGGTTTTTGGTGCCGATGGTGCTTTTTCGAGAATCCGCCATAGAATGCAACGCCAAAGCATGTTTAATTATTCTCAGGAATTTTTGAATATGGGATACAAAGAATTAAATATTCCGGCAAATCCTGATGCAACACATAAACTGGATAAAAATTCATTTCATATTTGGCCTCGTGGCGAATATATGTTAATCGCACTTCCTAATCTTGACGGAAGTTTTACCTGTACTTTGTTCATGCCTTTTGAAGGAGAAAATTCGTTTGCATCGCTTACAGATCGTAAAATGGTAGAAGATTTCTTTGAGAAAAACTTTCCGGATTCGATTGAAGTGATTCCAAAATTAGCAGAAGATTTCTTTAAGAATCCAACCAGTACTTTGGTTACGATGAAATGTTTTCCCTGGACGTATGAAAACAAAATAGCTTTAATTGGAGATGCCTGTCATGCTATTGTTCCGTTTTACGGACAAGGAATGAATGCCGGTTTTGAAGATATCACGGTTTTAAATGAAATGATCGAAAAATATGGAGACGACTGGAAGAAGATTTTCTCTGAATATGAAATTTCCCGTAAGCCAAATGCTGATGCAATCGCAGAACTCTCCTACCGAAATTTCATGGAAATGAGTACAAAGACGGCAGATGAAAAATTCTTATTGCAAAAGAAAATAGAAAAAGCTTTCTCTGATAAACATCCTGATAAATGGATTCCGCTTTATAGTCGTGTTACTTTTAGTGATCGTCCTTATGCCGAAGCTTTGGCTATTGGTGATTTTCAAAACGGAATTATGGAAGAAATTTTAAAACTCAATAACATCGAAAATATTTGGAACACACCAGAAATCGAAAATAAGATTCTCGAGTTGTTGCAAAACGCATAGTTTTTTGAACCATATAAGTGATCTAAGTTTATTTAAAGCTTTATATAATTGAACCCGACAAGTTTTAAAACCTGTCGGGTTTGATATTTATATACTCGATATAATTGTACACATAAATTAACTTATATCACTTATATGGTTTGATTTATTTCATTACTTTTTGAATATCTTGGTTAATACGCCAAAAACTCCTCTTATAAAGGTAGCACTTGTAACGACTTTTAAAACTGATTTTGTGACCACACTTGTTGTGCTTTCTTCAGTTTTTGAAGATCTTGTTGGTGCTTGTTCTTGTCTTTCAGCAGTTGCTTGCGCTGCATCGGCAATTTTTTTGTTTAGGATTTCGTAAGCACTTTCACGATCAATTTCTTCAGCGTATTTTCTAACAAGCTTAGATTTGCTGTTAATAGCCTCAATTTCATCAGCAGATAAAACATCCATTCGGCTCATTGGCGCGCGCATCATGGTCGCGACAAGTGGTGTTGGAATCCCCTTTTCGTTTAATGCTGTCACCAAGGCTTCTCCAATTCCTAAACTGGTCAGTAATTCATCTGTTTTATAATATTGTGAAGTAGGGTAATTATCAGCTGTTTTTTTGATTGCCTGACGATCGTTTGCTGTAAACGCCCTTAAAGCATGTTGAATTTTTAGTCCTAATTGAGCCAATACGCCACTTGGAACGTCCATTGGATTTTGAGTTACAAAATAAATACCAACACCTTTAGAACGAATCAGTTTTACAATAGTTTCAATTTGTTCCAGAAGGGCTTTGCTGGCTTCGCTAAAAATCAAATGTGCTTCGTCAATAAAAATCACCAATTCAGGTTGTTCCGCATCTCCTTTTTCAGGCATTTTTTGATATATTTCAGCCAATAAACTCAACATAAAAGTCGAGAATAATTTTGGTTTGTCCTGAATATCCGTCAAGCGGATAATGTTTACATATCCTTTTCCGTTTTCATCAATACGCATTAAATCATCAGTTTCAAAAGAAGTTTCCCCAAAGAATAAATCTCCGCCTTGTTGTTCAAGTTCAATGATTTTTCTAAGAATTGTTCCGGTTGTTGCTGTGGAAATTTTACCATAGCTAGCCGCAATTTCCTCTTTTCCTTCTTCGGTAATATAATTGATAACTTTTTTGATGTCTTTTAAATCTAATAAAGGCATTTGGTTATCATCGCAATATTTAAAGATAACGGATACGACACCTGCCTGAGTATCATTTAAATCTAAAATTCTGGAAAACAAAACAGGACCAAATTCAGAAACCGTAGCACGTAAACGAACTCCGTTTTGCTTAGATAAAGACATAAGCTCAACCGGAAATGCTGCTACATTATAAGGTATATTTATTTTTGCATGTCGTTCTGTAATAAAACCTTCTTCTTTACCTTCTTTCGCAATTCCGCTAAAATCTCCTTTAATATCCATCATCAAAACAGGAATCCCGGCATTTGACAACTGTTCAGAAAAAACCTGAATAGTTTTGGTTTTTCCAGTTCCGGTTGCTCCGGCTATAAGTCCGTGGCGATTTAAAGTTTTTAATGGGATTTTGACATGAGCTTCAGGAAGTGGTTCCCCGTCAAGAATGGCTCCTCCCAGTATTATACTATCACCTTTCGACATATAACCATTGTTTATATCCTGAATGAAATTTTCTTTTTTATTCATGTTTTTATTTGTAATTTAGATGATTATAAGAATATTGTTTGGTTTTTTAACATTTTAGACTTATTTTTTTTAGTAGGAAAAAGCTATTTTTGATTGAAAAATATATAAAAAATAATTTCGCAACTTTTTAAGAAGATATCAAAGGAATGTTTGAATATTTACTAAAACGTTGTAATTTTCCCATTAATCGTCCCGTTTTTTGTTTTATCTAAAAAATGATGGGGGCAATTTAATGAGATATTTTTTAAATTGACGTTAAATTTCGTTCAATTAAATTAAAAAAAGTTTTTTTATTTAAACTAAACGTATAAATTTGCTCCTCTACAAGTTAAATATAACTAAAAAATAAAAATTATTTAAAACTATTAAAATTAAAAAAAATGGCAAACGTTAAAGTTAAAAAAGAAAGCACTTCAAATGGAGGAGGAATGATTACAGGAATCATTATTGTTGCGTGTATCTTAGTTGGGGTGTTTATTTGGAAAGTAATCATGGGAGATGCTGCTAACTTCGAAGGAGGTAATCCAGAAACAGGTCATCCAATCAATACATTAGGACAGGTTTATAAAGGAGGTTTTATTGTACCAGTATTATTAGGTATGTTTTTAATGGTTGTTGTTTTTTCAATTGAAAGATTTATCGTTATTGGTAAAGCAGCAGGAAAAGCTAACTTAGACAAATTCATGAAAAGCGTTCAGGGAAATATTAAAGAAGGAAACATCGAGGCTGCAATCGCTTCATGTGACAAACAACAAGGTTCAGTTGCAAATGCAATTAAATCTGCTTTGATTAAATACCAAGACGTTAAAAAAGAAGGATTCAACAGTGAGGAAGCTGCAGAAGTAATCCACAAAGAAATCGAAGAGGCAACTTCATTAGAAATGCCAATGTTAGAAAAAAACATGACTATTATCTCTACTTTAGTATCTTTAGGTACATTAGGAGGATTATTAGGAACAGTATCAGGTATGATTAAAGCGTTTGGTGCGTTAGCTTCTGCTGGAACTCCAGACCAGGCAGCTCTTGCAACAGGTATTTCTGAGGCACTTATCAACACTGCAACAGGTATCTCTACTTCAATCTTAGCGATCGTTTCTTATAACTTCTTTACTGCTAAAATTGATGATTTAACTTACTCTATCGATGAGGCTGGTACTACAATTGTAAATACTTACAGAAGATTCAGAGGAAGTTTGAAACAATAATTAATTTTTGATTATTAATAATTACAATTAATTATATCAAATTAAAATAAAAGATAATGGCTAAAATAAAAATGAAAAAAAAGTCAACATCGACAGATATGACTGCCATGTGTGATGTTGCGTTCCTTTTGCTTACGTTCTTTATTTTGACCGCTACTGCTAAAGTGCCTGAAGCACTTCCTGTAGATATGCCTTCATCTGTTGCTCAAACTAAATTGCCGGATTCTGATTTAGCAATTATTACAATAGGAACAGGAAAAGATGGAAAAAGCAAAGTGTTTTTTGACATAAAAGGAAGAGAGATTCGTAAAAGAACTCTTGAAGGAATGGGTGCAAAATTCGGTGTGACTTTTTCAGAAGATGATAAAACTAAATTTGCTTTAATGGATGACTTCGGTGTGCCAATAACAAATTTGAAACAAATCATTGACATGAAAGCGGCTGACAGAACTAAAGCTGATCAACCTGGAATTCCAATAGATTCGTTAGACAATCAATTAAAAGAGTGGCTTTTGGTTTCAAGAAGAGCTGCAATTGATCTTGATGATAAAGAATTACAAATTGCGATAAAAGGTGATGCTAAAGAACAATATCCACAAATCAAAAAGATAATGGATATTTTACAAGATCAGAAAATCAATTCCTTTAACTTAGTTACAGGTACGAGAGGAAGAGACTTTTAATTAAAAAATATACACTAAAATGGCTGAATTAAATACCGGCGACGGTGGTGGCGGAAAAGGTGGTAAAGTAAGAAGTAAAAAGCAGAATTCTAAAGTCGATTTAACAGCGATGGTGGATTTGGCATTCTTATTGATCACATTCTTTATGTTAACCACATCGTTGTCAAAACCTCAATCAATGGATTTGTCATTGCCAGATAAAGAAGATGATCCAACAAAGAAAGTTGATACGAAAGTAGATGAGAATCGTACGATGACAGTTATGCTGGGTGCTGATAATAAAATGGTTTACTATATGGGATTGCTTGCAACTCCAAAAATTGGACCTAAAGATATCGCCTATGGTAAAGATGGAATTCGTAAAGAACTATTGACTCAGAAAAAAGCAGTATTGGCTTACTCTACAGCTTTAGGGAAACCTAAAAACGGAATTATAGTTATTATTAAGCCAACTAAAAAATCAAATTACCGCAATTTGGTTGATATTTTGGACGAGATGGCTATCTCTGGTGTAGATACTTATGCTATTGTTCCTGAGTTTACTCCGGAAGAGACGAAATTAATAGATAAAAAACCAGAGTAATCTAGTTTTAATCCTTAATAATCAAGAAAAATGAAATTAGATATAATTAAAAATCAATGGCTTGATATCGTATTCGAAGGACGTAATAAGATATATGGGGCATATGAATTAAGAAAATCGAATAATAAGACTACTGTAAAGGCTCTTATAATAGGTTCGCTTATCTTCAGTGTTGCTGTTGCAGCTCCTCTTATTGCAAGCTTTTTACCAGATTCTGAAGAAGAAGTGGTAAATAACGATATTAAAATTGCTACAGTAAAATTACCTCCTAAGAAAGAGGAAATTAAGCCAAATCAACCACCACCACCACCACCACCACCAAAAGTGGATCAGGTTAAGTTTGTGAAACCGGTAGTTGCTAAAGCAAATGAAGTTACTGAAGACCCACCAAAAATTGTGGATCTTAAAGATAAAAAAGTTGGTAACGAAACTATCAAAGGAGATCCGGACGCAGTTTTAACTGTTGACGAACCAGTTGGTAAAGGACCAGTTACGGAGATCATTCAGGAAGATAACAATGTTTATAATACTGCAGGTATCGAAGTAAAACCAGATTTCCCTGGAGGTATTGAAAAATTCTACAAATTCGTAGGAAATAATTACAAGACTCCGGAAGAAGAAGGTTTAAAAGGTAAAGTTTATGTTACTTTTGTAGTTGAAAAAGACGGTTCATTAACCGACATTAAAGTTTTAAGGGATATCGGTTACGGTACAGGAGCAGAAGCAATTCGTGTTCTTAAAAAATGTCCAAAATGGACTCCCGGCGAGCAAAATGGTAAAAAAGTTAGGGTTCTTTACTCTCTTCCTATTACTATTCAATCTGCAGAATAATGTTAAAAGATAAGCTTAATAATATTCAGAAGAAATCGCTCAAAGAGCGATTTCTTCTTGTTTTAGGAATAATGTTTTTTTTAATATATCTTGTACTGGGTTTAATGATTATGTTCTGGGAAAAACTCCCATTAGATATGGAACCTAAATACAGATATGCTTTTGGCGGATTATTGATCGTATATTCAGCAATTCGTTTTCTAAGATTAATTAATTCAAATGCAGAATAATTATGTTGAAATATGGTAAAATTGTAGCTTTCATAGTTTTTGTTTTTTTGTTTGCCATGTGCAACCAAAAAAGTAAAAATGAAGCTGATAATGAAACAATTTTAAAGGGATCAATTGACATTACTGTAGATGAAACAGTAAAACCTATTGTCGAAGATATGGTGGCTGTTTTTGAAGGAACTTATTACGATGATAAGATTTCGCTTAAACCTAAATCTGAAGCAGAACTTATAAATGATTTATTAAATCAAAAAGCAAAAGTAGCTGTTACAACCAGAGACTTGACTAAGGAAGAAAAAGCGAGATTCGAAAAAAGTAAAATCAATCCCAGAGTTACACTTTTTGCTAAAGATGCAATTGCTTTTGTTACTAATAAAGGCAATAATGATACATTAATTGCGTTGAAAACGGTAATTGATTTTATGCAAGGTAAAGATTCCGGAATAAAAGGTCTTGTGTTTGATAATCCAAATTCTAGTACAGTAAGATACATGAAGGAATTGGCGAAAGTGAAAGATATTCCTTCAAAGAATGTGTTTTCTTTTAAAACTAATGATGAAGTTATTAAATTCGTTTCAGAGAATGACGGAATGATTGGTGTAGTAGGAGTAAATTGGCTTTATCAGCCATCTCCAAACATGCTGGATATTATTAAAAAAATAAACGTCATGAGCGTTAAAGGGTTAAATGGTGATAAATATTACGATCCGACCCAAAATGATCTTGGAGAAATGAAATATCCTTTGGCACGCGATTTGTTTATTATAAATTGTCAGGGATATACAGGTTTAGGAATGGGGTTCGCTTCGTTTATTTCAGGAGACATTGGACAACGTATTGTTTTAAAATCAGGATTATTACCTATTAGAACTCCAGGAAGAAAACTTAAAATTAGAAGTCAAATTATAAACGATAAAGAATAAATTAATTACAATTAAGATGAATAAATTTAAAATTTTTAGTCTTGCCTTAGTTGCTTCAGCTACTGTTGCAAAAGCGCAAGATATCAAAGAAGCTAAAAAAGCAATCGATGCTGAACAATTTCAAAAAGCAAAATCTTTGCTTAAATCAATCATCAAAGCAAAACCGTCTGATGGAGAAGCAAATTTTGTTTTAGGTAATGTATATTTAAATCAATCTATTGTTGATTCTGCTAAAATTTATTACTCAAACGGATTACAGGCATCAGATAAAAAGAACTTAAATTATATTGGGTTAGGTCAGATAGATCTTGATAGCAAGAACGCTACTGCAGCTCAGGCTAATTTTGGTTTGGCTACAAAAGATATGAAACGTAAAGATGTAGAGGAATTTATTTACATTGGTCGAGCATATATCAACTCAACTAGTCCGGATTATACAAATGCTGTTGCTGTTTTAAAACGTGCCTTATTGATTGAGCCACAAAATGCAACTGCACTTTTAACAATTGGAGATGCTTATTATGGAGCAAACAATCAAAATGATGCTTATAAAGCTTACCGTGACGCATTTACTGCAGATCCAACACTTTTAAGAGCAAAAATGCAATTAGGAGTTTTATTAAAAGGTGCTAAATCTTATGAAGAAGCAATTAAATCTTTTAATGAAGTTATCGCATTAAATCCTAATTATGGTCCTGTTTACAGAGAATTGGCTGAAACATATTACAAATGGGGAAGAAATAAAACATCTACCGCTAAAGTTAATATGCAAAATGCAATTACAAACTACGAAAAATACCTAAGTCTTACAGATTACTCTTTAGATTCTAAAATGCGTCATGCAGATTTCTTAATCTTAGTAAAAGATTATAAAACTCTTGAAACAGTAGCAAACAAAATGATTGCTGAAGATAAAGTTAATCCAAGAATTTACAGATATTTAGGGTATGCTGCTTACGAAAACGGAAATGTTGATGTAGCAATTAAATCTATAGAAGATTTTATTAAAGTACCTTCGAACAAAGTAATTGGTAGAGATTATTTATATTTAGGTTTATCTAAAATTAAAAAAGGGACTAATGCTGAAGGAGTTGTAGATCAGGCTGCTTTTGATGCAGGTGTTGCAGATATTAAAAAAGCTATTGAATTAGAGCCTTTAGTAGTAGAAGAACTTGCTGATTTTGGAAAAGCATTGTTTGGGAAAAAACAATATATTCAGGCAGCTTCTATTTTTGAACTTGGTGCTAGTAATGCAGAATCTAAAAATTATCTTGATGATTTAGTTTATTATGGTATTTCAGTTTATTATGGTAACGCTGGTAAAACGGCAGAAACTCGTGATGCAGCTGCATTGCAAAAAGCAGATGCTACTTTTGATAAAGTTTTAACGGCTTCTCCTACTTATGATGAAGCATATTTATATAAAGGAAGAATCAACAGTTTATTAGACAAAGATGATTTGATTATAAAAAACTATAATGAGTATTTGACTAAAACTACAGCTAAAGGTGCTGAAGAATTAGCGAAACCTGCTACTGTTAAAAAAGTTATTGAATCTTATAATGCAATTGGTGCTGCTTATGCAAACACTGATAAAGCAAAAGCAATTGAGTATTTCAACAAAACTTTAGTTTTAGATCCTGCAAATACATATGCTGCACAATCTGTAAAAGCTTTAAAATAATATAAGATCTTTATTAAATATAAAACCGATAGTTCTTTGAACTATCGGTTTTTTTTGTTCCGTATTTAATTGACTATCTTTGCACTTTAAATTGAAATAATGTTATCAAAAGAAATACAATTAGAAGTAAATAAAGGAGCTATGTTGCCTTTGATGGAAGAATTTTATACCATTCAGGGAGAAGGTTTTCATACAGGAACCGCGGCTTACTTTATACGAATTGGAGGTTGCGATGTTGGTTGTCACTGGTGTGATGTGAAGGAGAGCTGGAATGCAGAATTACATCCGCCTACAAGTGTTGATTTAATTGTAAATAATGCAGCAACCCAAGCAGATACTGTTGTGATTACTGGTGGCGAGCCTTTAACCTGGGATATGACTTTGTTGACTCAGGAGTTAAAAAACAGAAACCTAAAAGTTCATATAGAAACCTCAGGAGCATATCCGTTAAGTGGAACCTGGGATTGGATCTGTCTTTCGCCAAAAAAGAATAAATTGCCAACGCAAACCGTGTATGATAATGCACATGAATTAAAAGTAATTATCTATAACAAACACGATTTTATTTTTGCAGAAGAACAAGCTGAGTTAGTAAGTGACAATGCTATTTTGTTTTTACAGCCAGAATGGAGCAAGAAAGAAGAAATGACACCTTTGATTGTTGATTATGTAATGAACAATCCAAAGTGGAGAGTTTCCCTTCAAACACATAAATATTTAAATATTCCCTAAAGGATATAAAAAAATCTCTTTAGTCGAAGAGATTTTTTTGTTTAGGATAAATAATATACAGTGTGTAAAAAAAGAAACATGTATTTTTTATTTCCAGTTTTTATATTTTTTTAAAGTAGTAATATGTGCTAAATGATGATTTCCGTGCCAGGCATATGTTCCAATTAGTTGTTTTATTTTGTATTCTGAATTATTCTCAGGATGAATAAATGATTTTTCAAGATCGTTATCAGATAAATTTCTCAGAATGTAACCCAGTCTGAAATGTAAACCTTTCAATAAAGTTAATGTAGGCTGAATTGGCATATTTAAATTATCAGGCAATTCAGACCACAAAGTTTCATCATAAGGCTTTATCACTGGATTATTTTCTGTCAAAGACCATTTTATTCTGATAAAACAATTCATATGACTTTCTGCGCAATGATGAATTACTTGTCGAACCGTCCATCCGTCGGGACGATATGGCGTGTTCAATTGTTCGTCAGTCAAATGAATAGTTTCTTTTTTCAGTTTTTCAGGAAAAGATTCGATCTCGAGAATTTTATCGGAAATATATTCAGGACTAAATTCCTTCGGAAATTCAAATTTTCCTATCGGATACTTTAATTTTTCTAAATCTGATGTTTCCATGATTATTGATTTTTTATTTTAAATCGAAAGTTTGGCCAAATAATCATAATGTTCGCCTTCTAAAATTAGCTCACATTTAAGTCCGTTTGCAATTGCAGCATTCTGAAGTGTGTTGTAATGTAAGTACAACCAATCAAATGGTTCTTCTTTCTCGCCTTTATAAGAAATATTAAAAACAAGTTCCCCATAATAGTCATTATTAGACGGAATCCATTTTCCGCCATCTTCATCTTCATCAAACATATAAATGATATCAGAACTATCTAATAAGATTTGTCCGCCTGGATTCAAAAGAGATTTTAGTTTTGATAGAAATTTATTGCAATTTTCCAATTTTCCAAAAATACCAACACCGTTCATTAATAAAATAATTGTATCGAATTTTTCTCCTTCAAAATTCAATATGTTTTGAACTTTTGGATTTTTTACACCACGAAGTTTACAGGTTTCAATTGCTTTTTCTGAAATATCAATTGACGTAACCTCTAAATTGCGGTCATTTTGCAAAGATAAGCTATGACTTCCGGCACCACAGCCAACGTCTAATATTTTTCCACTTGCTAATTGTAACGCTTTTTGCTCCAATTTTGGCATATCATCATAAGAACGGAATAAATAATCAATACTCATTTCATCTTCTTCAGAAATCGTAGTTTCTGTAATGATGTCTTCAGGAGAATTATTGGTTTGAAAGTCGAACATCGCTTTCCCAAATAGATCTTTCATCGTATTTTAGTTCAAAGTTTAGGGTTTCAAGTTTAAAGTTGTTTAATTTTGCACATCAACTTTAAAAAGTAAACTTGAAACAAATTTTAAATAACTTAAATAAGTTAGCCAAAGATAAGCATATCGAAAACAAAAAGTATTTTGATAAGCTGAAAAAGAAACAGCCTAAGAATTTAGATTACGTCATGCAGGATTTGCATGATGCGGAATTTAAAAAGACAGATTGTTTACAATGTGCCAATTGCTGTAAAACAACTGGACCTTTATTTACTTTGGCGGATATCGAAAGAATTTCAAAATCGTTCAGGCAAAAACCACAGCAATTCATAGAACAATATCTTCGAATTGATGAAGATAAAGATTATGTTTTAAAAAGTGTCCCTTGTACTTTTCTGGATAGCGAAAATTATTGTATGATTTATGACGTTCGTCCAAAAGCATGCAGAGAGTTTCCGCATACAGATCGTAAAAAGTTTAATCAAATTACAGATCTTACTTTAAAAAATGTTGCTATTTGTCCTGCTGCATATAATATAGTAGAAGAAATGAAAAAGAAACTTCCGCTGTAAGATATAGATCTTGTTATTGTTTTTAGAAGCAATTGATTTTTACTTTTTAAAATGTATTTTTGATTCGGATGAAAAACTCCGTTATAATAATTAATAAAAGACAACTGAAATTTGAATTTAGAATATTTCATAGCCAGAAGACTTATAACTGCAAAAGATTATAAAAGCAGTATATCAGCGCCAATTATAAAAATTGCTATTACTGCAATTGCAATTGGAATTATTATGATGATCGTTTCAGTTGCTACCGGCATTGGTTTGCAGCAAAAGATACGTGATAAAGTTTCAGCTTTCAACGGTCAGATTATAATATCAAATTTTGACAATAACAATTCTGAAGTTACTCTAACTCCAATTTCCAAAAAACAGGATTTTTATCCCAATTTCAAATCAGTTCCAGAGGTAAGTCATATTCAGGCAATCGCAAGTAAGGCTGGAATCATTAGAACTGAAAATGCTTTTGAAGGAATTGTTTTCAAAGGTGTAGGAGCAGATTACGACTGGAATAATATAAAAGAGTACATTGTTGATGGCAAAGTACCTGATTTTTCTAAAACTTTAAATGAGGAAGTTTTAATATCCAGGCTTCTCGCAGATCGGCTTAATTTAAAAGTTGGAGATAATTTCAATACATTCTTTATTAAAGAAGAACAAGGAAAAATGCCAAACAGTCGTAGATTCAAAATTTCGGGTATTTTTAATTCAGGATTTCAGCAATTCGATGCTACCTATATAATAGGAGACATTCGTCACATTCAGCGTATCAATAAATGGAGTCCGGATCAAGTTGGAGCTTTCGAGGTATTTGTGAAAGACTTCGATAATATCAAAACAACCGGTAGTCAAATATACGATCATACATCGTCTACTTTAGATACAAAAACCATAATCGAAAAATACAACTATATTTTTGATTGGCTACAATTGTTCGATTTCAATATTGTCGTTATTCTGGGCGTTATGATTTTAGTTGCAACCATTAATATGGTTGTTGCTTTATTAGTACTTATATTAGAGCGTACACAAATGATCGGAATTCTGAAAGCAATGGGAGCAAACAACTGGACAGTTCGCAAGATATTTTTATACAACGCATTCTATCTCATCATACGGGGATTGTTTTGGGGTAACTTAATAGGTGTCGCAATATTATTAATCCAGCAGCAATTCGGAGTAGTGCAGTTAAATCCTGAAAACTACTACGTCAATCAGGCACCGGTATATTTAAACTGGGGATATATAGCCCTGCTAAATTTACTTACTATAACAGTTTGTTTTGTCGTGTTGTTAATTCCGTCTTATATAATAACAAAGATTTCACCGGTCAAAGCAATTCGTTTCGAATAAATGGCTATAATCTTTATGTAACCCGACAGGTTTTTAAAACCTGTCGGGTTTGTTATTATTTGGAATAGTTTGTCCGGCTGAGGAAGTCGAAGTCTTTGGAATTTGGAATTTGAAAAAAAATTGGAATTTTAAAGTTCAGGAGCTATTTCCCGCTATCCGTTCCAATCTTTTGTGCCGAACACCGGCACAAAAGGATTTCCACTTCTATCCGGGCTAGGGCATAGGTTTTCATAATCATTATAACGAAAGAACCCATAAAAACCTGTCGGGTTTGTTATTATTTGGAATAGTTTGTCCGGCTGAGGAAGTCGAAGTCTTTGGAATTTGGAATTTGAAAAAAATTGGAATTTTAAAGTTCAGGAGCTATTTCCCGCTATCCGTTCCAATCTTTTGTGCCGAACACCGGCACAAAAGGATTTCCACTTCTATCCGGGCTAGGGCATAGGTTTTCATAAGAAGAGTATCTATATATAAGTATAAAAAGAAACTTCGCGATCTCATAGTAAACTATTGAAGCGGTATAAAAAATAAGTTTAGTGTCTTTGCGCCTTTTCGAGATTAAAAAACGCAGTAAAAAGAGCTTTGTGCTTTAGTGTCTTCGTGGCAAACTGGTCTAAAGCCATTAATTTACCTATTACAAAGTCCTCATTAAAGGATATAAAAATCTGTGAAACCTATAAAAACGGGACTTATTCAAAGCGGCTTATTAAGGAAACCCCAATGCGTAGCTGAAAAACCTCACAAAAGGCAAAAAAGGTAAAAAGCTAAGTTTGGTGTTATCAGAGTGTTAAGAAAAAGTTTTAAAAAACATTGAAATTATGCAATAAAAAAGCTTGTAAATGTAAATAAAGGGTCTACTTTTGCACCCGCAACNGTGTTATCAGAGTGTTAAGAAAAAGTTTTAAAAAACATTGAAATTATGCAATAAAAAAGCTTGTAAATGTAAATAAAGGGTCTACTTTTGCACCCGCAACAGCGATAGACGTTCASTGAAATACCGGCAAGCAATTGAGATCAGAACGAAAATTTATTTTCAAAAAAAGATTAAGAAAAGCTTGTGGGAATTGAAAGAAAGTTTTAAGTTTGCACCCCGCAAAACACGGAAAGTTCATTGATAAAAAAAAAGATTAAGAAAAGCTTGTGGGAATTGAAAGAAAGTTTTAAGTTTGCACCCCGCAAAACACGGAAAGTTCATTGATAAGTTGGTAAGGTTTGAGAAGGAAAAAGGGAATTAAATTTTCTTAAAAAAAAACTTCAAAAAACATTTGCCATTTAGAAATAAKTTTTCTACTTTTGCACCCGCTTTGAGAAACAAGCGAAACAAAATTGAAACACGTTCGTAGACATATTGAATTGACAGCCGTTTTAACAGAGATGTTARAACAAAAGAATAAGAGTAATGGAAGCGAAACAAAATTGAAACACGTTCGTAGACATATTGAATTGACAGCCGTTTTAACAGAGATGTTARAACAAAAGAATAAGAGTAATGGAATCGAGAGATTTGAAAAGAACCGATAGRGAAAACATCGAATAATAAATAGCTTTAAGYRATTAARGCGCACAATATACGATGAAGAGTTTGATCCTGGCTCAGGATGAACGCTAGCGGCAGGCTTAACACATGCAAGTCGAGGGGTAGGGTTCTTCGGAACCTGNGCGCACAATATACGATGAAGAGTTTGATCCTGGCTCAGGATGAACGCTAGCGGCAGGCTTAACACATGCAAGTCGAGGGGTAGGGTTCTTCGGAACCTGAGACCGGCGCACGGGTGCGTAACGCGTATGCAATCTACCTTTTACAGAGGGATAGCCCAGAGAAATTTGGATTAATACCTCATAGTATATAGACTCGGCATCGAGATTATATTAAAGTCACAACGGTAAAAGATGAGCATGCGTCCCATTAGCTAGTTGGTAAGGTAACGGCTTACCAAGGCTACGATGGGTAGGGGTCCTGAGAGGGAGATCCCCCACACTGGTACTGAGACACGGACCAGACTCCTACGGGAGGCAGCAGTGAGGAATATTGGACAATGGGCGCAAGCCTGATCCAGCCATGCCGCGTGCAGGATGACGGTCCTATGGATTGTAAACTGCTTTTATACGAGAAGAAACACTCCGACGTGTYGGAGCTTGACGGTATCGTAAGAATAAGGATCGGCTAACTCCGTGCCAGCAGCCGCGGTAATACGGAGGATCCAAGCGTTATCCGGAATCATTGGGTTTAAAGGGTCCGTAGGCGGTTTAATAAGTCAGTGGTGAAAGCCCATCGCTCAACGGTGGAACGGCCATTGATACTGTTAAACTTGAATTATTAGGAAGTAACTAGAATATGTAGTGTAGCGGTGAAATGCTTAGAGATTACATGGAATACCAATTGCGAAGGCAGGTTACTACTAATGGATTGACGCTGATGGACGAAAGCGTGGGTAGCGAACAGGATTAGATACCCTGGTAGTCCACGCCGTAAACGATGGATACTAGCTGTTGGAAGCAATTTCAGTGGCTAAGCGAAAGTGATAAGTATCCCACCTGGGGAGTACGTTCGCAAGAATGAAACTCAAAGGAATTGACGGGGGCCCGCACAAGCGGTGGAGCATGTGGTTTAATTCGATGATACGCGAGGAACCTTACCAAGGCTTAAATGTAGATTGACCGTTTTGGAAACAGAACTTTCGCAAGACAATTTACAAGGTGCTGCATGGTTGTCGTCAGCTCGTGCCGTGAGGTGTCAGGTTAAGTCCTATAACGAGCGCAACCCCTGTTGTTAGTTGCCAGCGAGTCATGTCGGGAACTCTAACAAGACTGCCAGTGCAAACTGTGAGGAAGGTGGGGATGACGTCAAATCATCACGGCCCTTACGCCTTGGGCTACACACGTGCTACAATGGCCGGTACAGAGAGCAGCCACTGGGCGACCAGGAGCGAATCTATAAAACCGGTCACAGTTCGGATCGGAGTCTGCAACTCGACTCCGTGAAGCTGGAATCGCTAGTAATCGGATATCAGCCATGATCCGGTGAATACGTTCCCGGGCCTTGTACACACCGCCCGTCAAGCCATGGAAGCTGGGGGTGCCTGAAGTCGGTGACCGCAAGGAGCTGCCTAGGGTAAAACTGGTAACTAGGGCTAAGTCGTAACAAGGTAGCCGTACCGGAAGGTGCGGCTGGAACACCTCCTTTCTAGAGCCCCAAGTGTTAGTGGAAACACACGCTGGGGAAAAAAGATGTCTATTTATTGGATCTGAATTTTGAAATTCAATTACTCTTGCTGTTAGTTCAAATAATAAATTTTAAGTAAAACAGAGTCTCGTAGCTCAGCTGGTTAGAGTACTACACTGATAATGTAGGGGTCGGCAGTTCGAGTCTGCCCGGGACTACTATTTGACTTAAAAAAGGAAATTCTGGAAGTTGGGATTCACCACAGGAAATTAGAGAAGAATTAGAAATCTAAAATCTGAATTCTACAATCTAAGATTGAAAAATGGGGGATTAGCTCAGCTGGCTAGAGCGCCTGCCTTGCACGCAGGAGGTCAACGGTTCGACTCCGTTATTCTCCACAAAAGCGAAAGCTTACRGCTTACGGCTTATGGCCTAAAGCAAAACAAAGTTCATTGACATATTGAGATAAGAAAATAATAAAAAGTAGAAAGCGTTTTTTGTTATAACTAACAAAAGACAAAAAAAACGGTCCTAATTGATTTTAGGATTGGTACAATAAGCAAAATAAGGGCGTATGGGGGATGCCTTGGCTCTCAGAGGCGATGAAAGGCGTGATAAGCTGCGAAAAGCTGCGGGGACGGGCACACACCGATTGATCCGCAGATACCTGAATGGGGCAACCCACTATGTTGAAGACATAGTACACCGATAGGTGGGCAAACCCGCTGAACTGAAACATCTAAGTAGGCGGAGGAGAAGAAAACAAAAGTGATTCCGTAAGTAGTGGCGAGCGAACGCGGATTAGCCCAAACCAATGTTGTTACGGCAATGTTGGGGTTGTAGGACCACGATATTTTATGTACAAGGAACCGGAAGTTACTGGAAAGTGACGCCATAGAGGGTGATAGCCCCGTATGGGTAACGAGTATAATAGATAGTGGTATCCTGAGTAGGGCGGGGCACGTGAAACCCTGTCTGAATTTGGCGGGACCATCCGCTAAGGCTAAATACTCCTGAGAGACCGATAGTGAACCAGTACCGTGAGGGAAAGGTGAAAAGAACCGTGAATAACGGAGTGAAATAGATCCTGAAACCATACGCTTACAAGCGGTCGGAGCCCTTTTGTGGGGTGACGGCGTGCCTTTTGCATAATGAGCCTACGAGTTAACGTTGCTGGCAAGGTTAAGTGGTTAAGCCACGGATCCGTAGCGAAAGCGAGTCTGAATAGGGCGCTTTAGTCAGTAGTGTTAGACGCGAAACCGTGTGATCTACCCATGGGCAGGATGAAGCTGTGGTAACACATAGTGGAGGTCCGAACCGGTTGACGTTGAAAAGTCTTCGGATGACCTGTGGGTAGGGGTGAAAGGCCAATCAAACTCGGAAATAGCTCGTACTCCCCGAAATGCATTTAGGTGCAGCGCTGTGCATAAAGTTATATAGAGGTAGAGCTACTGATTGGATGCGGGGGCTTCACCGCCTACCAATTCCTGACAAACTCCGAATGCTATATAATGTTTCACAGCAGTGAGGGCTTGGGTGCTAAGGTCCAAGTCCGAGAGGGAAAGAACCCAGACCATCAGCTAAGGTCCCCAAATATATACTAAGTTGAAAGAACGAGGTTTGTCTGCCCAGACAGCTAGGATGTTGGCTTGGAAGCAGCCATTCATTTAAAGAGTGCGTAACAGCTCACTAGTCGAGCGGACGAGCATGGATAATAATCGGGCATAAGTATATTACCGAAGCTATGGATTTAGAGTTTACTCTAAGTGGTAGGGGAGCATTCTAACAGGGTTGAAGGTGTATCGTAAGGTATGCTGGACTGGTTAGAAAAGAAAATGTAGGCATAAGTAACGATAATGCGGGCGAGAAACCCGCACACCGAAAAACTAAGGTTTCCACAGCTATGCTAATCAGCTGTGGGTTAGTCTGGTCCTAAGGCGAACCCGAAAGGGACAGTCGATGGCTAACGGGTTAATATTCCCGTACTACTAATTACTGTGATGGGGTGACGGAGTGATGAAAGCGCCGCGAACTGACGGAATAGTTCGTTGAAGTACCTACCTATAAGATGCGCAGGCAAATCCACGCGTCTTGGGGAAATACGATAGTACTCGGAGTCTTCGGACAAAGAGATAGTGCGCCTAAGGGCTTCCAAGAAAAACCTCTAAACTTCAGGTAATTAGTACCAGTACCGTAAACCGACACAGGTAGTTGAGGAGAGAATCCTAAGGTGCTCGAGAGATTCATGGCTAAGGAATTAGGCAAAATAGACCTGTAACTTCGGGAGAAAGGTCGCCCTGAGCAATCAGGGCCGCAGTGAAGAGGTCCAGGCGACTGTTTATCAAAAACACAGGGCTCTGCAAAATCGTAAGATGAAGTATAGGGCCTGACACCTGCCCGGTGCTGGAAGGTTAAGAGGAGATGTTATCTTCGGAGAAGCATTGAATTGAAGCCCCAGTAAACGGCGGCCGTAACTATAACGGTCCTAAGGTAGCGAAATTCCTTGTCGGGTAAGTTCCGACCTGCACGAATGGTGTAACGATCTGGACACTGTCTCAGCCATGAGCTCGGTGAAATTGTAGTAACGGTGAAGATGCCGTTTACCCGCAGTGGGACGAAAAGACCCTGTGCACCTTTACTATAGCTTAGTATTGACCTTGGATAAATGATGTGTAGGATAGGTTGGAGACTGTGAAGTGGCGTCGCCAGGCGTTGTGGAGTCATTGTTGAAATACAACCCTTTGTTTATCTGAGGCCTAACCCCGTTTTGCGGGGGACATTGCTTGGTGGGTAGTTTGACTGGGGTGGTCGCCTCCAAAAGAGTAACGGAGGCTTCTAAAGGTTCCCTCAGTACGCTTGGTAACCGTGCGTAGAGTGCAATGGCATAAGGGAGCTTGACTGAGAGACATACAGGTCGATCAGGTACGAAAGTAGAGCATAGTGATCCGGTGGTTCCGCATGGAAGGGCCATCGCTCAAAGGATAAAAGGTACGCCGGGGATAACAGGCTGATCTCCCCCAAGAGCTCATATCGACGGGGGGGTTTGGCACCTCGATGTCGGCTCGTCACATCCTGGGGCTGGAGAAGGTCCCAAGGGTTGGGCTGTTCGCCCATTAAAGTGGCACGCGAGCTGGGTTCAGAACGTCGTGAGACAGTTCGGTCTCTATCTACTGTGGGCGTTAGAAATTTGAGTGGATCTGATTCTAGTACGAGAGGACCGAATTGGACAAACCTCTAGTGTATCTGTTGTCCCGCCAGGGGCACCGCAGAGTAGCTACGTTTGGAAGGGATAAGCGCTGAAAGCATATAAGCGCGAAACCCACCACAAGATGAGATTTCTTTTAAGGATCGTGGAAGATGACCACGTTGATAGGCTATAGATGTAAAGGCAGTAATGTCATAGTCGAGTAGTACTAATAATCCGTAAGCTTATGTACACCCTTTTCCTCCGGGGCAACCCGGAGGAAGAAACTTTCTAAAATAGTAAATAAAAGTACTTTTCTTTATCTCAGTATGTTAAGATATTATTTTAATTATTAATGGTTAATGATCAATTATTAATTAAAAGCAAATTGCCCAAAGCAATTATAACTTCTTAAGGTGGTTATTGCGGCGGGGCTCACCTCTTCCCATCCCGAACAGAGTAGTTAAGCCCGCCTGCGCAGATGGTACTGCAGTTATGTGGGAGAGTATGTCGTCGCCTTTCTTTTTAAAAACCCTGATTCCAAAGAATCAGGGTTTTTTGTTTTA
>NZ_LMMA01000013.1 GCF_001422725.1 Flavobacterium sp. Leaf82
TAATCCGGCTTCTGCAGCGATATTATTACTCTTCCCATCCCGAACAGAGTAGTTAAGCCCGCCTGCGCAGATGGTACTGCAGTTATGTGGGAGAGTATGTCGTCGCCTTTCTTTTTAAAAACCCTGATTCCAAAGAATCAGGGTTTTTTATTCAAAATTTTATTTATAAGTAATAAATAAAATAAGGTACCTTAGCTCAGATGGTAGAGCAATGGACTGAAAATCCATGTGTCCCTGGTTCGATCCCTGGAGGTACCACATTATGCTCGGATGGTGAAATTGGTAGACACGCTGGACTTAAAATCCAGTGAACAGCAATGTTCGTGCGGGTTCAAGTCCCGCTCTGAGTACTNACCACATTATGCTCGGATGGTGAAATTGGTAGACACGCTGGACTTAAAATCCAGTGAACAGCAATGTTCGTGCGGGTTCAAGTCCCGCTCTGAGTACTAAAACTTCAATTGGCTAACGCTAATTGAAGTTTTTTTTTTGGAAATAACTGAAATATATTCATTTATCTTTTGATAAGAACAATTGAAAATCTTATTCATAAGAATTTCAAGTAGTCTTTTTTGGTTGCTTTAGTGATAAGAATGGCATTATTTATGAAACTAAATTTCCGGCGAAACCTATAAAAAAAGTTTTATGTAAATAATCAAAAGAGAAGATCCAGATGGAAATTTTATAATCTTTTTTGATTTTTTGCAAGCTGAAAATCATACTTTTTTATACTTCTTTTCTGTAAAGTGTTTTAAATTTTTTTCTTATCAACATCTTTTATAAAAGTAATTACACCACTCATGAAGACTTGTTGATCATCCCACATTGCTAAATGACTTCCATTTGGACAATATAAATAACGACCTTTTTGGACTAATTTACTTTGTTCTTCCATTGCTTTTGGATCCATCGTATCATATTTTGCACCTATCATTAAGGTTGGAATTGTAATTTCATGTAAACGATTTTTAATATCCCATTTGGCGAGACGACCACTAATTCCAAATTCGCTTGGTCCCTGCATTATAGTATAAATCTCATTATTAGCATGTTTACTTGCTCGGTTTAATCCATCTGGCCATTCTTTTAATCGACAAAGATGTTGTTGGTAATAATTAGGAATAAGTAATTCCATATAACGTGGATTACTAAAGTCTTTTTTAGCTTCAAGTGCTCTAATTTCTGCTAGAACTTCAGGTTTCATTTGCTTGGCTAATACTTCATCTGCATATTTTCCATAATCCGGTGCACTTGCCATCATATTTGCTACTAATAAACCTTTCATATTTTGTTGGTATTTTAATGCATATTCCATTGCAAGAATTCCTCCCCATGAATTTCCAAGAACGTAAAAATTATTTTTATCAGCTCCAATAGCTTTACGAACTTGCTCAACTTCTTCTACAAAACGTTCAGTCGTCCATAAGCTGCTGTCTTTTGGCTGATCACTATAATATGATCCCAATTGATCATATTCATAAAATTCAAATCCTTCGCGTTGAAAGAAAGTTTCAAAACATTCCATATATTCATGTGTCATCGCTGGTCCTCCATGTAATAAAAGAACTTTAATTTTAGGATTATTTCCAAAACGTTTTGTCCATACTTTAAATTCTCCCAATGGAGTTTTTATTGGAATCATTTTTACTCCTGCCGATTCTACTTCATTATTTTTTTGATAGGTAAAATAATCAGAAAGTGTTGTAGATTTGGTCTCATTTTTACAGGAAATGATTAGAAAAGTGATAATCAGAATGGATAGATATCGCATATGTTTTTTATTTAATGTTATTTATAAAATTAATACTCAGATTTAAATATGTTTGTTGTTTTCTGGTAAACCGAACAAATACGCATATACATCAAAATCAGCATTATTAAAATGGAAACTACTTACTTTATTCATTCCCATTTTTTCATGTGCCCGTATAGAGGATTCATTGTCACTTTTAATAAATAAAATCCCTTCACGGTTAGGTTCTAGTTTAAAAAGTTGCTGAAACATAAGTTGCGCCAATCCTTTTCCGCGCTGAGTTTGACTCACGCAAATTGGTCCATAAACGTAAGAATCTGAAGAACCAGAATAAGATGCCGACATAGCATCGACAATTGGAATTTTTCGATTACTGTTTACAGCTTGTGATGTTGTCAGTAAAAAGCCAACAATTTCATTATCGTCAACAGCTATAATTTGTGGCATATCGCTCATCATTTCCTGAATCTGATCAAAAGTTATTTCTCCTGATAATGTTCCGCCTTGTGAGGTTTGATTCGCCTTTTGAAGTTTTATTATTCCATCTAAATCATTAATAGTAGCTACTTTTATAGTGATAGATTTTGTCATAACTTTTTTAATTTTAATGAGTTACTTTATAAGAAACTTACTTTTTAAAATAATAAAGGTTTCTTAAAATCATTTGAACGCATTATTGATTATTGTAAATTAGTGAAGGAAAAGTACTAATTTAAATATTAAAATTATGAAAAAGATAATTATAATTGCCTTGTTATTACTTGTTTTTGGAATAACGGCAAATGCGCAAAAGAAAATTGAAATCACTGAATTACCAAAACCATCACAGGACTTTTTAAAAATGCACTTTGGAAATAGTGAAATTGACGTTGTAAAAAAAGATGCTGAACACGGCGAAAAAGGATATGAAGTTAAATTAAAAGACGGAACAGAAATAGAATTTTGGAAGGATGGTTCATATCGTGAAGTTGACGGTGGCAAAAAAACAATTCCTACTGCATTTATTCCGGAAGCTGTAAAAGATTATGTAGCAAAAAATCATCCAAACGAAAAAATAACACATATTGATTATGGTCATAAAGATCTTGATGTCGATTTAACAAATAATATCGATTTGGAATTTACCAAAGAGGGAAAAATCTTAAAAGACAAAAAAGACAAATAAGAGATTATTCATCATATCATAATGCCTCTGTATTATTTATCTTTTAAGGGTGAAGTAATATTGAGGCATTTTTATTTAAAACTGCTTTTTTTCGAAAGATTATCTTTGTTACAAAATAGTTTATATTTACATCTCATATTATTGATTTCATGGAAGAAAATAAACATGTAACGATTTACGATATTGCTGAGCGATTAAATCTTGCTACATCAACTATTTCGCGTGCTTTAAAGGATCATCACACGATTAGTGATAAAACAATAAAGAAGGTAAAAAAAACGGCCGAAGAAATGGGTTTTGTTCCTAATACTTTAGCTGCTGGTTTGCGTGGAAATAAGACAAAAACCATAGGAGTTTTAATTCCAACCGTTACACAACCTTTTTTGTCCTCCCTGATTAGTGGTATTGAAATTACAGCTCAAAAATCTGATTATACTGTAATTATTATGCAATCTCATGATTCTTATTTTGAAGAAGTTAATATGGCTAAATCACTGTATAGTAATCGTGTAAGTGGTGTTATTTGTTCGCTAGCAATGGAAACGAGAGATACCTCGCATTTTCAACAATTCTCGAATAATAATATTCCGCTTGTATTTGTAGACAGGGTTCCTAAAGATTATAATACTTTTAGAGTGGTGATTGATAACTATACCGCTGGATATAAAGCAACTAAGCATCTTATTGAACAAGGTTGCATTCGTATTGCACATTTAACTGCCGGATCAGAATTTGGAAACCTTTATAACGAAAGAAAAAGAGGGTATATCGAAGCTTTAAAAGATCATAATTTGCCAATTGATGAAGAATTAATCATTAATTTAAAATCGGTTACTTATGAAGAAGGCGTAAAGGCGAGCAATCAGTTGTTTGATCTTGAGCCTATTCCGGATGGACTTTTTGCACCTGGAGATATTATAGCAGTAAGTGCAGTTCAAACAGCGAAAAAAAGAGGAATAAAAGTTCCGGACGAAATAGCGATTATTGGTTTTAATAATGATCCAATTTCTCAAATAATTGATCCTAATATTTCGACAATTACACATCCTGCTGAAAAAATGGGAAAAGCTGCTGCTGAGATTATTATAAAAAATTTGAAATCAGCAAAAAGTGATGAAGATGATGCTAAAGAAATTACTTTTTTAAATACAGAAGTACTTGCCAGAGAATCGTCTGATAAAAATAAATCTTTAGAGGCTACAGCAAAATAGTATTATGCATACCATTACAATTCCTGATGAATTGAATTTAGAAAACCCTAAGCTTGTTCAGGTGTTTGATTACAGCAGTTCGAAAGAAGTTTCTAAACAACAAATCATTTTAAACCAAAATATATTCAGTTTTCTTATTGAAGGAACAAAAGAAGTTATTTTTGAAAATTCGGCTTTATCAATAGATGGATCTAAATTTCTGGTAATGAAATCCGGAAATTGTCTGATGACAGAAAGACTTTCGAATGTGTCAAATTATAGAAGTGTGCTTTTGTTTTTTACAAATGAAATGGTGTCCATATTCATTAGAAAAATGGAATTGAACAAAATCGAGGCAACGTCATACACATCTGTTTTTGCTTTTGAATATGATGAATTTCTTAAGCATTTTGTGCAAAGTCTGGTAGGTATTTCAACGCTTTCAAAAGATTTTCAAAATAAAATACTGGAAGTTAAGTTTGAGGAAATAATGCTTTATTTAGTAGAAAAGTATGGCACTGAATTTCTTTATTCCTTAAATTTAGACAATCACAATGCTACCCAAAAGTTTATTCACGTTATCGAAAATAGTCATCTCAATAAACTAACATTAAAAGAGTTGGCTTTTTTATGTAATATGAGTATATCTACTTTTAAAAGAGAATTTGAAAAACATTATTCAGAATCGCCTATAAAATGGTTTCAGAATAAAAGACTTGAATTTGCACATTATTTACTTCAGCAAGAACAAAAAAATCCATCTGAAATTTATTTTGAAGCGGGTTACGAAAATTTATCAAGCTTTACACAAGCTTATAAATCAAAGTATGGAGTTACGCCAAAATTCCATCAGAAAAATTGAACTTTTAAGACTACTTTTTGACCCTTTCTCTAAACTTTATTTAGTATTACGCAATCTAAATTTGCTTAATAATTTTTAAATAAAAGTAAAATGAAAAAGGTAAATTTAATTTTGGTGCTTTGCTTAATTTTCACCACAACAATTTTTGGACAAAAAACATTTACGCTAACTAGTAATGATTTAGGAGGTCAAGCTTCTAAAATTCAGGAATTTAATGGATTTGGTTGTTCAGGTGATAATCAATCGCCACAATTGTCATGGAAGAATGCTCCTGAAAGAACAAAAAGTTTTGCAATAACAATGTATGATCCTGACGCACCAACAGGAAGCGGATTTTGGCACTGGATAGTTTTTGATATTCCGGCAAATGTCAACGAATTAGTTACCAATGCAGGAACAAAGAATAATTTAATACCTAAAGGAGCAATTCAAAGTATTACTGATTACGGAATTAAAGGATTTGGAGGACCTTGCCCGCCTGAGGGACATGGATTTCATCAATATATCATAACGGTTTATGCTCTTAAAACGGATAAATTATGAACTGATGCAAATACAAATCCTGCTGTTGTAGGTTTTAATCTTTGGAATCAAACGTTGGCAAAAGCCAGTATTGTGGCGTATTATAAAAGATAAAATTTTCGAGATTCAGATCTTGAATTAAACCCAGTTATAGCAGGATAGTTTTTTTAATTATCCTGCTTTTATTTGTTATCAAAATATTTTTTTCAAAAAAAAGACAGTCAAAATTTTTTTCTTAAATAACAATCTTATATTTTTACGCAACCGATTGCAATTGTTGTTTTATTTCTAATAATGTATTTTTTAAATTAAAATTTTAAGAATAAAATTAAATAACACATGAATGTATTAAGATTTGTTTTCTTGTCTCTTTTGATTTCCTTTTCAGCTTTTGCTCAAAAGGATTATAAATTATGGCTTCAATATAATAAGATTACGAATCCTCAAATTGCTAAGGAATATAATTTGGCTATTACAGGAATAATATCATTGGGAAATTCAGAAACCTCAAAGATTTCTTTGAATGAAATACAATCTGGTTTGACAAATATGTTGGGAAATAAAATCGAGGTCAGATCAAAATTAGAAGGACAAGACAATTTAATCATTGGTTCGCAATCCTCTTTAAATTCTGATATTCAAAAAGCTATAGTATCAGATTTAGGAAAAATAAATGATGAAGGTTTTATTATTAAATCTATTTCAATAAAAAATCAAAAACAGATTTTAATTACCGGAAAAAATGAGGTTGCTGTTTTGTATGGTATTTATAATTTTCTGAGATTGATTCAAACCAATAAATCAATTAAAGATTTGAATATTATTGATTCTCCAAAAACGAATATCAGAATCTTAAATCATTGGGATAATTTAGACCGAACCGTTGAGCGTGGGTATGCGGGTTTCTCTTTATGGAA
This sequence comes from Flavobacterium sp. Leaf82, assembly GCF_001422725.1. GTDB lineage: Bacteria > Bacteroidota > Bacteroidia > Flavobacteriales > Flavobacteriaceae > Flavobacterium. Next base: position 6,410 of record NZ_LMMA01000013.1, read on the forward strand.
CTGGCAAAAATTACCAGATTTTATCGATCAGAGATATATTGATTACGCAAGAGCAAATGCCTCAGTTGGGATTAACGGAACGGTTTTGACTAATGTAAATGCAAATGCTTTGATTTTGACACCTCAATATTTAGAAAAAGTCGAGGCTTTAGCTCGTGTATTTCGTCCTTATGGTATTAAAGTATATTTAACTGCAAGATTTTCTGCTCCAATAGAAATTGGAGGATTAAAAACAGCTGATCCAAATGATTTGGCTGTAGCCAATTGGTGGAAAGAAAAAGCGAAAGAAATTTATAAAAGAATCCCTGATTTTGGAGGATTTTTGGTAAAAGCAAATTCTGAAGGTCAGCCCGGGCCTCAAAATTATGGCAAAGACCATGTCGAGGGAGCGAATATGTTAGCTGATGCAGTTGCACCTTTTGGAGGCATAATTATGTGGAGGGCTTTTGTATATTCTGAACATGATGCAAATGATCGCGCGCAACAAGCTTATGCTGAATTTCAACCGTATGACGGAAAATTTAAGGATAATGTAATTGTTCAGGTTAAAAACGGAGCTATTGATTTTCAGCCAAGAGAACCTTTTCATCCATTATTTGGAGCAATGCCAAAAACGCCTTTGATGATTGAGTTTCAAATTACGCAGGAATATTTGGGATTTAGTACTCACTTGGTTTATTTGCCTAAATTATTTCAGGAAGTTTTAGAATCAGATACGTATCAGCAAGGCAAAGGTTCTACGGTTGCCAAGGTAATTGACGGATCTTTAAACCCTAATAAACTAACCGGAATTGCGGGAGTTTCAAATATAGGAAATGATCTTAACTGGACCGGACATCCTTTTGCACAAGCAAATTGGTACGGCTTTGGCAGATTGGCCTGGGATCCGTATTTAGATACTGAAGTTATTGCAAACGAATGGCTGCGATGTACTTTTTCAAATAATGAAAATTTTATAAAAGCTGTTCAGGATATGATGATGAAATCGCGTGAGGCAGTTGTCAATTATATGACGCCGCTTGGTTTACATCATATTATGGATACGGGACATCATTATGGTCCGGGTCCTTGGGTTTCAGATTTATCAAGACCGGAATGGAATCCGACTTACTATCATAAAGCGGATAAAAACGGAATTGGTTTTGACAGATCAAAAACCGGAACGAATGTAACTGCTCAATATGCAACAGAAGTTGAGAAGATTTTTGATAATCTGGAAACTTGTCCTGAACAAGATTTATTATGGTTTCATCATGTTTCCTGGGATTATAAATTAAAAAATGGTCAAACACTTTGGAACGGTATGGCTTTAAAATATCAGGAAGGTGTAAATCAGGTTCAGCAAATGCAGAATATCTGGAGTAAAACAGAGAAATACATAGATAACGAACGTTTTAAAGAAGTCCAGATGTTATTAGAAATTCAGTATAAAGAAGCAAAATGGTGGAGAGATGCCTGTTTGTTATATTTTCAGCAATATTCAAATAAGGATTTGCCTGTGGGAGTTGAGAAACCAACACAATCATTAGAATATTATAAATCATTAAAATTTCCTTTTGCACCAGGGAATTAATTATATAAATAAAAGAAATATGAGTACAAAAACTGCGATTGTAACTGGAGGAAATTCAGGTTTGGGTTTTGCAACTGCGAAAAAATTATGTGAGAACGGAATCAAAACTTATATAATTGGAAGATCAAAAGAAAAAACAGAGGAAGCTTGTGCAGAAATTGGAGAAAATGCAATTCCGGTTTTATATGATCTGAATGATATATCTGGAATTCCGGCGATGATTGAAAATATTACAAAAAATAATTCTATTGATATTTTGGTTAATAATGCCGGAATCAATCTAAAAAAAGAATTTATAGAAGTAACAGATGAAGATTTTCTATCTGTAATTCATACCAATCTTTTGAGTGTTTTCGCAGTAAGCAGAGAAGTTGTAAAAAACATGAAAACCAATAAAGGCGGAAGTATTGTAAACATTAGTTCTATGGCATCTCAATACGGAATCCCAAAAGTAATTGCCTACTCTGCAAGTAAAGGCGCGATAGAATCAATGACAAGAGCAATGGCAGTAGAATTAGCTCCGTTTGGTATTCGCGTAAACTGTATTGCACCGGGATTTATCAAAACAAAAATGTCTTCGGCAGCGCTTGATAATGATCCTGAAAGAAAAAATAAAGTGCTCTCCAGAACGCCAATGGGATTTTTAGGAGAACCGTCTGATATTGCAGATGCTGTATATTATTTCGCTTTAAGCGAATCAAAATACACAACCGGAACCGTTTTGCCTGTTGATGGCGGTAACAGTATTGGTTTTTAAATTTTAAAGATAACGATCATGATAAAAATGCAACAAACAATGCGATGGTTTGGTCCTCAGGATAATGTTACTTTAATCGACATTAAACAAGCCGGAGCAACAGGAATTGTAACCGCTTTACATCAAATTCCGGTTGGTGATGTTTGGCATGTTGCTGATATCAAAGAGAGACAACAAATAATTAAAGACGCAGGATTGGAGTGGATAGTCGTAGAAAGTTTGCCGGTTCATGAGGAAATAAAACGTGCTACGGGAAATTATTTGCAATACATTGAAAACTATAAAAGCAGTATAAAGAATTTATCAGATTGTGGTATTAAAATTATTACCTATAATTTCATGCCTATTTTAGATTGGATAAGAACAAATCATGATTATATAAATCCGGACGGAAGTAAGGCTTTGCTATACAATCAGGATGCTTTTACTTATTTTGATGTTTTTCTGTTAAAAAGACCCAATGCTGAAAATGATTATTCTGAAACACAGAAAGAAAGTGCTCTGAAATTTGGGAGCAAACTTTCGGGATTAGAGAAAGAGTTACTTTTCAAAAATGTATTATTGGGATTACCCGGAAGCAAAATCAATTTTACGGCAGAACAAATCCTTTCGTTACTGGATAATTATATTGATATTGACAATGATAAACTGAGATCAAATCTTATTCATTTTTTATCAGAAGTTGCTCCGGTCGCTTCAGAATATGGTGTAAAATTAGCGATTCATCCGGATGATCCGCCATTTTCGGTTTTAGGCTTACCGCGAATTGTTTCTACAGAAGAGGATCTTAAAGCTATTTTTGATGCTGTTCCTTTCAATTCAAATGGATTGTGTTATTGTACGGGTTCTTTAGGTGCAAATCCGGATAATAATCTGGAGAGAATTATAGACAATTTTGGCGACCGAATTCACTTTTTACATCTTCGAAATACTTTCCGCGAAAGCGAAACCATTTTCAGGGAATCAGAACATTTAAAAGGCGATACAAAAATGGAAGTTATTGTAGAGAAACTATTATTGTTGATGAATATAACAAAAGTGAGTTTGCCTATGCGTCCGGATCATGGTTTTCTTCATGAAGCAGATAAAACGAAAGAAACTTATCCGGGATATTCTTTAACAGGAAGATTAAAAGGTCTTGCAGAATTAAGAGGTTTAGAAATGGGAATCGCATATAAACTAAATCAATGATTTGTAAATACATATAAATATAGATTAGCGAATTAATTTAAAAGTAATTTTATAAAGCCTAGATTTTTCAGATTAATTATGTGTTTTAAACAAATGAAACACTTATACAGACAATAAAAAACGGTGTAAAAAATATAAAACGATGAACTACTTAAAATCTCAATTTTTGCAAATTATTTTGATGCTTTTTGTCTTCGGAATCAGTACAAAATCGCATGCAATAAATGGAGATAAATATGTAGTGAATCAAGCTTCTGCTAAAAATTTCCCTTTGGTTTCAAAAGGAAAAACAGCTCAGATTTTAGTGAGCAAAAAAGATTTTGCAGGAGTTTTGCGAGTTGTAGGACATTTAGAAAATGATCTTTTTAAAGTTTCAGATTTGCATCCAAAAAGAATAAATAAAATTTCAGAATCGAAGGATTTTGTTGTGATTATAGGAACAGTTGGTAAAAGTGAAATCATAGATCAATTAGTTCAGGAAGGCAAAATTGACGCCAATCAGCTTAAGGGAAAATGGGAAAAATTCACCACTCAAATTGTTGATAATCCTATAAAAGGAGTTGAAAAAGCCTTAGTAATTGCAGGCTCAGACAAGCGGGGAACGATTTACGGCATTTATGATTTATCGAATCAAATAGGCGTTTCTCCTTGGTATTTCTGGGCAGATGTTCCGGTTAAGAAACAATCAGAGTTGCATATCATACCAGGAATTCACACAAAAGGAGAACCAAAAGTAAAATACCGCGGGATTTTTATAAATGATGAAGCTCCTGCATTATCAGGTTGGGCATTTGAAAAATATGGCGGATTTAATGCTAAATTCTATGACAAAGTTTTTGAATTGATCCTACGAATGAAAGGCAATTATTTATGGCCATCAATGTGGGGAAGAATGTTTTATGTCGATGATCCTGAAAACGCAATCCTGGCTGATGAATATGGAGTCGTAATGGGAACTTCGCATCACGAACCTTTGGCAAGGGCACATGCAGAATGGTCAGCATTAGGAAAAGGAAAATGGGATTTTAAGACTAATTCTAAAAACCTGATTTCGTTCTGGAAAGACGGAATAAAAAGAATGGGCAATAAAGAAAGTATTGTAACTGTTGGGATGCGTGGTGATGGCGATGAACCCATGACACAGGGAACAGCAATTGAATTACTGGAAAATATCGTAAAAACACAAAGAGATATTATTACAGAAGTAACGAAAAAACCTGTTGAGGAAACACCACAAATGTGGGCACTTTATAAAGAGGTTCAGGATTATTATGATAAAGGAATGCGGGTTCCGGATGACATTACGCTTTTGTTGTGTGATGACAATTGGGGTAATATCAGGAAATTACCGGAACTGAATTCAAAACCAAGAAAAGGTGGTTACGGTATTTATTATCATTATGATTATGTTGGAGGACCACGAAATTATAAATGGATAAATACGAACCAGATTGAGCGCACGTGGGAGCAAATGGATTTAGCCTATCAATATGGCGTTGATAAAATCTGGATTGTAAATGTGGGAGATATAAAACCAATGGAATTTCCTGTAGAGTTTTTTCTGGATATGGCGTGGAATCCTGAAAATTTTAATGCCGGAAATTTAGATGAATATTATGTGAACTGGGCAAAGGAAAATTTCGATAATCAGTTTGCAGAAGAAATTGCCGAAATTTTAAAATTATATACTAAATACAATTCACGCAGAAAACCAGAATTGCTGGATGCTAAAACGTACAGTATTATCAATTATAATGAAGCAGATCGAGTTGTGGAAGATTATAAAAAACTGGTTGAAAAAGCGAATTCAATTAACGAAAATTTGAAACCGGAATATAAAGATGCTTTTTATCAATTGGTTTTATTTCCTGTTTTAGCAAGTTCTAATTTAAATGAAATGTATGTTGCTGCGGCTAAAAATCAGTTTTATGCAAGTCAGGGAAATTCCATCGCGAATGAGTATGCAAAGCAGGTAAAAGGACTGTTTGTAAAAGATAGTTTGCTCACGGATTATTACCATACGAAATTAGCAAATGGCAAATGGAATCATATGATGTCACAGACGCATATTGGCTATGATAATTGGCAGCAACCAGATAAAAATGTAATCCCAAAAACAAGAACAATCGATCTTGCAACAATAGAGAAAACTAAGATTGTTACTGACGATTTTCAAAAAACTGAAATATCGATTAATAAAAATAGAGATTTAGATCATGTTCAGGGTTTTGTTGAGAACAAAGGTTACATTTCAATAGAAAGTAAAAATTATTCTAAAGCAATAAATTCAGATGCAGTAAAATGGACTATAATCCCAAATCTTGGTAAAACAGATTCTGGAATAACAATAAAACCTTCGAATATTCAGGCGATTAAAATCTCGGAAAAATCGCCAAGATTAGAATATAATGTTCATTTTTTCAATAAAGGAAATGTGAAAGTGTACGCCTATTTTTCGCCAACAATAAATTTTAAAATCGGTGACGGCTTGAAATACGGAATTGCTTTTGATGATGAAAAACCGCAAGTAATGAACCTCAACGCAGATTCTTCAGAGAAAGCCTGGGCAGAATCTGTTGCGAATAATATCAAAATAATAACATCAACGTATAAAATTGACAACTCTGGAAACCACGTTTTAAAGATTTATGCGATTGATCCAGCTTTAGTGCTTCAGAAAATTGTAATAGAAACTGAAGAAGGAAAAGTTTTGGAGTCGTATTTAGGACCGCCAGAAAGTTTTAAGAAGGAATAAGTCCGTAACGTAACACGTTTTATTTGTCATTTCGACAGAGGAAAAATGGCAAATTTAAGAGCACAGATTAGACCCGACAGGTTTTTAAAACCTGTCAGGTCTCCGTTGAGAAAAACTATTGAAAACTATTAACTATTAAACCAAAAGATATGAGATTTATTAACCCTTATTTAATTGCCATCACAACGTTGCTGGCACTTAGTTGTACTTCGCAAAAAGAAACTACTTCATTAAAAGACGTCTACAAAGACGATTTTTATATTGGTACAGCGTTAAGTGCTGATCAAATTGAGGAAAAAGATGTTAAAGAAGATTCACTGATTTGTAAAGAGTTCAACGCTATTACGGCAGAAAATATTATGAAGTCGATGTTTATACATCCTCAAAAGGACAAATATGATTTTGCCCTGACAGATAAATTTGTGGATTTTGGCAAAAAAAATAAAATGTTTATTCACGGACATACCTTGATTTGGCATAGCCAATTAGCGCCGTGGATGGAAAAAATTAAAGACAGTACAGAAATGAAAGCCTTTATGAAGGATCATATCACAACGATTGTTTCTAAATACAAAGGAAAAATTAATTCGTGGGATGTTGTAAACGAAGCTTTGAATGAAGATGGAACCTTAAGAAAAACAGTTTTCCTCGACGCACTTGGCGAAAGTTATCTCATTGATGCCTATAAATTGGCAGCAAAAGCAGACCCAAAAGTAGATTTGTATTATAACGATTATAATCTTGAAGATCCGGCAAAAAGAGAAGGTGTAATAACATTGGTAAAAAAAATAAAAGCTGCCGGAGGAAAAGTTGACGGAATAGGGAGTCAGGCACATTGGAAATTGAACAGTCCGTCGCTGGAAGAAATTGAGAAAAGTATTTTAGCATATTCGGCTTTAGGAGTTAAAGTCGCTTTTACTGAATTGGATATTACGGTTTTGCCCAATCCTTGGGATTTAAAAGGCGCAGATGTGAATCAGAATTTTGAAGGAAACCCTAAAATGAACCCTTATCCTGAAACTCTTCCGGATTCAGTGCAAACCAAATTGGCGCAGCGTTATGCAGACATTTTTAAATTATTTTTAAAACACAAGGATAAAATTAGCAGAGTAACTTTTTGGGGAGTTCATGATGGACAATCCTGGCTGAATGACTGGCCAATAAAAGGAAGAACAAATTATCCTTTATTGTTTGATGCAAAACTACAGCCAAAAAAAGCATACAATAGTGTGATAGAACTAAAAGAAGCAAAAGAATAATTAGTGCACAAAAAGAGTTTTTCATCAAACTATTTACAATCGATTGTTTTGATTTTATTGTTGAAATAAAGTGAACTAAATTTGCTTAATATGTTTTTTTAGCTAAATTTACACAACCGATTGTTTAAAATAAATAACACTAATATTTAGAAGATTACAGCATATAAATTGAAATCAGGAATGATAAAATAAATTCTTATTATTATAAAATCAAAAACAGTTTTTTGACTTTAAACTAACCAATAACCACAAACCAATAATGAATTATATTTCTCAAAAATTATCGATTAAAGAAAAAATCGGATACAGTTTAGGTGATCTGGCGGCAAATTTAGTTTTTCAGACCCTGATGACCTATCTGGCTTATTTTTATACTGATATCTACGGATTATCGCCAACTGATTCTTCGATAATAATGCTGGTTGTAGGTTTGATTGCAGCTTTTGTTTTTAATCCAATTATTGGATTTCTGGCAGACAGAACAACTACAAAATGGGGAAAATTCAGACCCTGGATTTTAATTACCGCAATTCCATTGGGGATTATTGCTTTATTGGCTTTTTCGACACCTGATTTTTCGCATCAGGGAAAAGTGATTTATGCCGTCATAACTTATACTTTATTATTGCTTTTTTACGCCAGTAACAATTTGCCTTATTCGGCTTTAAGCGGTGTAATTACAGGCGATATGCGCGAAAGAAACAGTTTGTCGTCCTATCGTTTTGTAGCCGTGATGTTTGCGCAATTCTTTGTTCAGGTTTTTATGCTTGGTATTATTAAAAGTGCCGGAAACGGTGACAAAGCAATTGGTATCGAAAAAGTAATGACAGCTTTGGCAATTATTGGAACAATTATGTTGTTGATCACTTTTTTGACTACAAAAGAACGTATTATTCCAAAACCGGAACAAAAATCAAGCATAAAAGAAGATTTAAGCGATTTAATGAAAAATAAACCGTGGGTAATCATGTTGAGTTTAACAACATTGGTTTTTATAACCCTGGCAATGAAAGGCGGATCGTATGTGTATTATTTTGAGAATTATGTCAATAAACAACAGTTGGCGGTCTATATCCAGCCCATTCTAAATGTATTATCCAATATAGGATTAAACCATTTTGGAAATGATCCAATAGCAGCAGGATTTGGATTGTTTAATGCCGGCGGAATTATCTTTATGATCGTAGGAATTACATTGTCTAAAAGTCTGGCAGATAAATACGGAAAACGAAACATATTTGGGTTATTCCTATTCATTTCGACCTTGTTTATTATGGCGTTTTATTTCTTTTCGCCAACCTCAATTGGTTTGATATTTTTCTCTCAAATCTTTCATGGTTTTTTCTACGGAATCACAATTCCAATTCTATGGGCAATGATTGCCGATGTTGCAGATTATTCAGAATGGCTTAATAATCGCCGCGCAACAGCCATCATTTTTTCGGCAATGATGGTTGGGTTAAAAGCGGGTTTAAGTATTGGAGGAGCTTTAACGACTCTGTTTTTAGGATATTTTCATTATACGCCCAATTCAGTAATACAAACAGATACCGCCATAAACGGAATAAAATTATTGGTAAGCATTTATCCTGCGATTCCATTTTTAGTTGGGGTTGCCTTATTGTTTTTCTATAAAATCAATAAAAAAATGGAAGTTCAGATAGAAACCGATTTAAAAGAAAGAAGAGCTTAATTATTTAAAATATAATATAAAAAACGACTATGCCTGAAGATAGTATTGAACAAATTAATTTTGAACAAATTAATAAATTGGCCATTTCGAAACCTTTAGTTTCGCATATGTATACGGCTGATCCATCTGCGCATGTATTCAACGGTAAGATTTATATTTATCCTTCGCATGATATCGATGCCGGGATTCCGTTTAATGATAATGGAGATCATTTTGGGATGGAAGATTATCATGTTTTTTCGATGGAAGATATTCAGTCAGAAGTTGTAGATAATGGTATTGCGTTGCATGTAAATGAAGTTATCTGGGCAGAAAAACAAATGTGGGCGCCAGATGCGGCGTGCAAAAACGGAAAATATTATTTGTATTTCCCTGCAAAACGTGCCAACGGAATTTTTCAGATTGGTGTTGCCGTAAGCGATTCTCCGGTAGGACCTTTTTTACCGCAGCCAGACGCTATAAAAGGAAGTTATAGTATTGATCCTGCTGTTTTTGAGGACGAAGACGGGAAACATTACATTTATTTTGGCGGAATTTGGGGCGGACAACTTCAAAAATACCGTGACAATAAATACAGCACAGATCATGAAGAACCAACCGGCAGTGAAACTGCTTTAGGACCTATTGTGGCTTTGTTGCGAGAGGATATGCTGGAATTTGCAGAGGAACCAAAAGAGATTAAAATCCTCGATGAAAACGGCGCAGTTTTATTGGCAAGCGACAATGATCGCCGCTTTTTTGAAGCTTCATGGGTACATAAATACAATGATAAATATTATTTCTCGTATTCTACCGGTGACACTCATTTTATTTGTTACGCAATAGGCGACAATCCTTACGGACCTTTTACCTATCAGGGACGAATTTTGAATCCAGTTGTAGGCTGGACTTCACATCATTCTATTTGTAAAGTCGATAACGATTGGTATTTATTTTACCACGATTCGAGTTTGTCAAAAGGAGTAACGCATTTAAGAAGCATGAAAGTGACCAAAATTGATTATCTCGAAGATGGTACAATCGTCACCATAGATCCTTATGGCATACGAAGAATTATAGAGTAAGATTTCTGTTTATTGAAAATAATAGTAATAGGTTTAAATTTTATTTTCTATGGAAAAAGGAGATGAAAATCGAAAAAAGAAAACCAGTCAATGTCGTACAAACCGAATAGAAATTGATTGTGTCGTATTTAATTTTGAAGATGAAAGTCTCAAAGTTTTATTGGTAAAACAAAAAGACAATGAAAGAAATACAAACTGGGAACTATTAAGCGATACTATAAAAGAGGGGGAAACAATATCTGGTACTGCCCAAAATATTCTGAAAAAATATATTGGCGTTGATAATTTCTTTCTGGAACAACTAAAAGCTTTTGGTTATCCGTCTCCGTCATCATCTTATGAAGACATTTCGATAGGATATTATGCTCTCATAAAAAGAGATACAGGAAATGTAGAAAATCATGTTGCGTACTCAAATCTGGAATGGATTGGTATTAATGAAATTTCTGGTTTAAGCGATAAACACAAAATAATATTAGATTATAGTTTAAAAGAATTGCGACAAAATATTTGCAAAACTGCCATTGGGTTCAATTTATTGCCAGAAAAATTTACCTTATTGCAAGTCATGCACCTGTATGAAGAAATATTGGGAATCGAAATCAATAAATCTAATTTTCGAAGAAAGATATTGCAAATGAATTTGGTACACGATTCAAACGAAAAAGAAGAAGCTGTGTCACACAGAGCTGCAAAATTTTATAGTCTCAATTTGCAGCAGCACGAAATGTTAGCACACAGAGAACTTAATTTTAATTTTTAAAGAATCGGTTTTTAACTGGCAATGGTTTGCGTGAGGGATAGTAGCGAAAAGCCCACAGCCTGACGAAGGAAGAGCGAGGACTTGCAGCGAATAGCCCGACCCGCTTTTTCAGCGGGTCACGCCATAAATAAAAAGAAAAGTAATAAAAAGATAACATTTTTAGTATAAATAGTGATTTTTTATAAAAAGCGAATCCCTATTTTAGCATACCAGAACAGAACAGTATGATTAGCGAAAATATAGAGAAATTTGTCTTTAAAATAAATCATGAAAGTGATATTCCGAAATACCAGCAATTGGTAAACGGAATCAATAATGCAATTGCAGAAAATATTTTGCAAAAAGGAGATTTGTTACCGTCGGTAAATAGCATTTGCAAAACGAATCAGTTGTCCAGAGATACGGTTTTTAAGGCTTATTCTATTTTAAAAGATCAAAAAGTCGTTGATTCGGTGCCTAATAAAGGATATTATGTATTGGGCGAAACCAGAAAAGTGCTTTTGGTATTAGATACTTTCAAAGCATATAAAGAGGTTTTATATCATTCGTTTGTGAATAATCTGGCAGATAATGTGATTACAGATGTGCAGTTTCATCATTATAATATTGATGTTTTTAAAACGATAATCAATAATAGTGTAGGGAAATATTATAAATACGTCGTCATGAATTTTGATGATAAAGAAGTTTCGACCACTTTATCAGCAATTGCAAATGAAAAATTGTTGCTGATTGATTGGAATATTCGGGCGGAAAAACAAAATAATTATGTTTTTCAGGATTTTGGAAAAGCATTTTACGAGTCTTTAGAAAAGGCACAGGATTTATTTAAAAAGTATAAAAGTATACATTTTGTTTATCCGGATTATACCAATCATCCTAAAGAAACATTAGAATATTTCAAGAAGTTTTGTACCAATTTTAAATTTAAATATGAAATTATTTCAAATGCAAAAAAGTTTAATATCGAAAAAGGAATTGCTTATATCAGTGTGAGTGATCGAATTTTAGGTCACTTTTTAGAGCAATGCAAAGAGAAAAATTTAGAGCCTGGAACAGATGTTGGTTTTTTGTCTTATAACGAAACGCCAATGAAGAAATTTATTTATAAAGGAATTTCGGTTGTTTCGACTGATTTTAATGAATTAGGAACAAAAGCCGCCGCATTTATTACGCACGATGAGGTTGTACAGCGATACGTGTCTACAAATTTAATTTTAAGAGAATCATTATAAAGTATGTATTATATAGGATATGATATTGGAAGTTCTTCTGTAAAGGTCGCTTTGGTGGAAGCCGAAACAGGGAAAAAAATAATCGTTTTGAATGAACCTCAAAACGAAATGGAAATTGTGTCCCTGCATGCAGATTGGGCAGAACAAGATCCTGAAATTTGGTGGCAATATATTTGTGTGGCAACCAAAAGAGCGATTCGCGAAGCCAATATTGAAGCTTCGAAGATTCTGGGAATTGGAATTTCATACCAAATGCACGGATTGGTTATTGTGGATAAAGAAGGCAATGCGCTTCGCAATTCTATTATTTGGTGCGACAGCCGCGCGGTTGAAATTGGCAACAAGGCTTTCGCCGAAATTGGGGCCGAAAAATGTATGGAACATTTACTGAATTCCCCGGGAAATTTTACCGCTTCGAAACTTAAATGGGTAAAAGAAAATGAACCAGAAATCTATAATCAGGTTTATAAATACATGCTGCCCGGAGATTATATCGCTTATAAATTAACAGGCGATATTACGACCACAAAAAACGGTTTGTCTGAAGGAATGCTTTGGGATTATAAAGAAAACAAAGTTGCCAATTGGCTCCTGGATTATTACGGAATTGAGCAGTCCTTAACGCCGGATATTGTAGAGAATTTTACCAATCAGGGAATTTTAAACGAAAAAGGGGCAAGAGAATCCGGACTTCCTGCAGGTATTCCGGTAGTTTACAGAGCCGGAGACCAGCCCAATAATGCGTTATCACTAAATGTGTTAAATCCGGGAGAAGTTGCAGCAACAGGCGGAACCTCGGGTGTTTTTTATGCTGTTGGTGAAATGTCTTCGGGCAAAAGCACCAGAGTAAACAATTTTGTGCACGTAAATTACGAATTAAAAACTCCCAGAATTGGTAAATTATTAAACATCAACGGAGCGGGAATCCAGTACAGATGGCTGCGAAATAATATGGGAGACGAAAGTTATGAGTCGATGAACCTGAAAGCAGCTGAAATCGCAATAGGTTCAGATGGAGTAGCGGTGATTCCGTTTGGAAATGGAGCCGAGCGTATGTTCAACAACAAAAACATTGGAACCCATTTGTTGAACCTCAACCTGAATATTCATAATAATGCCCATTTGTTCAGGGCTTCTCTTGAAGGAATCGCTTTTTCGTTTGTATACGGAATGGAATGCCTCAAAGAGGATAATGCAACTATAAATGTTATTAGGGCGGGGAATGATAATTTGTTTCGTTCAGAGATTTTCTCTAATACTGTAGCAACGCTTATTGGGCACGAAATAGAAATTTATAATACAACAGGCGCAGTAGGAGCAGCCAGAGCAGTAGGTTTAAAAGATGGCGATTACCATAAATTTGGTTCCGGTATTACGACCAACGATCACGTGAAGACGTTTTTACCGCTAAAAAACAAAGAACCTTATGAAAAGGCATATCAAAAATGGAAACAGGAATTAGAATTTATATTAACACATAAAAAATAAAGAAATGGTAGTTTTAGGCAATAAAGAATACTACAAAGGTATTGGTGAGATTAAATTTGAAGGAAGAGAATCTGATAACCCACTGGCATTTAAATATTACAATCCGGATCAGGTTGTAGCGGGAAAAACAATGCGTGAACATTTTAGATTTGCCATTGCATACTGGCATACGTTCTGCGGACAAGGAAGTGATCCGTTTGGACCGGGAACCCAAAATTTTGCCTGGGATCAATCACCAGATCCAATTCAGGCAGCAAAAGATAAAGCCGATGCTGCTTTTGAGTTTATCAGTAAAATGGGTTTTGATTATTTCTGTTTTCACGATTATGATTTAATTGCCGAAGGACCAACTTTTGGAGAATCAGAAAGACGTTTAGCCACTATTACAGAATATCTAAAACAGAAGAAAGCCGAATCAGGAATTAAATTGCTTTGGGGAACATCAAACTGTTTTTCGAATCCAAGATTCATGAATGGTGCAGCAACAAATCCTGATTTTAATGTTGTGGCAAGAGCCGGAGGACAAGTAAAATTAGCCCTTGATGCCACAATTGCTTTAGACGGTGAAAACTATGTATTCTGGGGCGGACGTGAAGGTTATATGTCTTTATTAAATACAGATATGGGAAGGGAACTCGATCATATGGCACAATTTTTAACCATTTCAAGGGATTATGCAAGAGCCCAAGGGTTTAAAGGAACTTTCTTTATAGAGCCAAAACCTATGGAACCATCAAAACACCAGTATGATTTTGACTCGGCAACAGCAATTGGTTTTTTACGTGAATACGGTCTAGACAAAGATTTTAAAATTAATATTGAAGTAAACCATGCAACATTAGCACAACATACTTTTCAGCATGAATTAGAAGTAGCTGCAAAAGCAGGAATGTTAGGAAGCATTGATGCCAATAGGGGAGATTACCAAAACGGTTGGGATACAGACCAGTTTCCAAACAACATTCAGGAAACTACAGAAGCAATGCTTGTTTTCCTGAAAGCGGGAGGATTGCAAGGCGGAGGAGTAAATTTTGATGCAAAAATCAGAAGAAACTCAACAGACCTTGAAGATGTTTTCCTGGCGCACATTGGCGGGGCTGATACATTTGCAAGAGCTTTATTGACGGCAGATAAAATCATAACTTCTTCACCTTACGAAAAATTAAGAAAAGAAAGATACAGCTCATTTGATTCCGGAAAAGGAAAAGATTTTGCTGATGGAAAATTAAATCTGAAAGACTTATACGCGATTGCAAATGAAAATGGCGAATTAAACCTGCAAAGCGGAAAACAGGAATTATTCGAAAATATCATTAATCAATATATTTAATCTATAGAAATGTCAAACAGGTTTTGATAAAACAATTATAAAATGTGATAGTTATAGAAAGTTAATTTTTTAAATCTGACATGCAATCAATATTGTATGTCTCAGATGATTATTTTCCTTGCATTTGCAACTAAATAAAAAGTCCTCTCAAATTCGTTTTGAGAGGACTTTTTTTATTTTATAAGCAACCGATTGCCTCTTTGTGCGTTTTATTAAAAAGTTATCGTTTTTAAGGGTAAAATATTGTTATTGAGAAAAGTAACAGATATTATTGTATGTTTTTTTGACCTTTTACTCAAATTTATGCCTGTTTTTTGTAATTGAATTTTGATTAAAATGATTTCTAAAATATAAAAATATTGATTTTAATCTTTTTGTGATTTTTGTAAGATTTTGGATGAAATGATTTTATATCTCTAACGTTTTCGTGAGATAGAATGTCTGTTTTGTGATATGTTTAATATTTTGTGTGGAAAAATATATATTATGTTTTTTTAAATCACTATTATTTAATAATTCGAAAAAATAATTAACGCAACCGATTGTGTATTATTGTTTTTTATATATATTTGTTTTAACAAAAGACTTATAAAACGTTTCTACACTATTAAGGATACAGTTTATAGGCCCATAAACAAAAACTAACTAAACCATACTATTAACTAATTAAACCAAATTATTTATGACTAACTTTTTAATTGAAAAAAGCGAATCAAAAATCTTTAGATTTTTGGGGTTTCTAACCTTATTGTTTCTATTCTCCTGGAATACAAATGCACAAACGACAGTTTCAGGAACTGTATCTGATGCAAATGGTCCAATACCAGGAGCAAATGTTACTATAAAAGGAATGAAAACTGGAGTTATTACCGGATTTGATGGAAATTATTCTATAACAAATGTTCCTGCTAATGGAGTTTTGATATTTAGCTTTCTGGGATTGACCACCAGAGAAGTATCTGTTGATGGTAAAACTAAAATTAATATAGTACTACAGGAAAACTCTAATGCATTGCAGGAAGTTGTAGTTATAGGTTATGGTGCTCAGCGCAAAGAAGCTGTTACAGGTTCTGTGGCGTCTATAAAAGGAGATGTTATTAGAGAGGTTCCTTCTGCAAATGTTACTCAGGCACTTCAGGGGCGTTTGGCAGGAGTAGAGATGACACAAACTTCTACAAAACCAGGCGCTACAATGCAAGTACGTATTCGTGGTACGAGATCTTTAACAGCCGGAAATGACCCATTAGTAGTCTTGGACGGAATTCCTTTTTCAGGAACATTGGCAGATATAAGCCCTGATGACGTAAAAAGTATTGATATTTTAAAAGATGCATCTGCAACAGCCATCTATGGTTCCAGAGGAGCAAATGGTGTAATATTAGTTACAAGTAACAAAGGAACAAAAGGTCAAAAAGCCCAAATAGCTTATAACACTTATACCGGATATAAAAATGCAGTAAAATATCCTATGATGAACGGTCCTAAATATGTAGAGTTTCGTAAGCTTGCAGGTAAAAATCTGGTAAATGGTATCGATGAATCGAATGATGTAGATACAGACTGGCAGGATTTGTTTTACAGAACAGGTATTGTTACAAGTCATGATATCGCAGTTACAGGCGGAAGTGAAAAAGGGAATTACAACTTTGGAGCTAATTATTATAAAGATCAGGCGGTTATACCGGGATCAGAATACAATCGTTATTCAGTTCGTGCAGGTCTTGATCAGGAATTGGGTTTATTTCGCATTGGATTTTCTTCTAATAACAATTATAGCATAACAGATGGCGCGAGTATAGGAATGTACGGTGTTCTTAGTATGTCTCCAATTGCCAATCCATACAATGAAGATGGCTCCCTGAAAAGAACAGTAAGAATGCCTCAGGACGAAAACTGGGTTTACACAAGAGAAAGCATGAAAAATCTGGGCGATAAATTTGTCGACCGCAATAAAGCTTTCGGAACGTATAACTCCGCTTATGCCGAGTTAAAAATTCCTGCTATCGACGGTTTAAAAGCAAGAGTTAATATAGGAGGAAATCTACGTACAACCAACACAGGTAATTATACCGGAATTGGAGTTTTTAATTCTAATATTAATAATCCAAACCTTGCCTCAATTGGCAATTCTCTTTCTACAAGCTGGACTATAGAAAGTTTATTAAACTATGATCACACTTTTGGACAAAATCACAAAGTTAGTGCCTTGGCTATGTATTCGGCAGAACAAACTACCTACAACAGCTCATCGATTTCAAGAAGAAATATTGCAGGTGACAGCTTTCAGTATTTTAATCTTGGTCAGACTTCCACCGGAGATAATGATGATATTACGATCAATAATAACAATCAGATTTATACACAAAGCGGTCTTATGTCTTACATGGTCAGAGGTATGTATTCTTATGCAGATCGCTACATGATAAGCGCAACTTACAGATCTGATGCTTCATCAAGACTTGCTCCATCGAATCAGTGGCACAGTTATCCCGCTATATCAGCCGGATGGAATATTCAGAAAGAATCGTTTATGAACAATGTTTCCTGGATTAACTCCTTAAAATTACGCGCAGGATATGGACAGACCTCTAACCAGTCTGTGGCTCCATATGCTACTTTAGGAAATTTAAGTACAAGACCGTATAATTTTGGAGATACCAATGCAACCGGATATTATGTTTCGACATTGCCAAATCCGGATCTTGGTTGGGAATATTCTATAACAACAAATTACGGACTTGATTTTGCCATTCTAAAAAACCGTTTATCTGGTACTGTAGAATATTATACGACAGATACCAAAGATCTTTTGCTTAGCGTAAACCTGCCGGTAACTTCAGGAGTAAGCAGTTATGTAGGGAATGTGGGATCGACTCAAAATAAAGGTAGGGAACTTTCATTAAACGGGGTAATTCTGGATAATTATAATGGATGGACCTGGGAAGCAGGAGCAAACATATACAGTAATAAAAACAAATTGGTATCGCTCGCTTCAGGAACAACCGAAGATAAAAACAATTGGTGGTTTGTAGGCAAACCTCTTAATGTAATCTATGATTATAAAAAAGTTGGAATCTGGCAGACAGATGCTGAAGCCAAGCAATATGAAGGTCCGGCAGGAGCAGCGGGAATGATTAAGGTAGAATATACAGGTGAATATAATGCAGATGGTACACCAAAAAGATTAATAGGTGCAGATGACAGACAGGTTATGAATGCAGATCCTGATTTTCAGGGAGGTTTTAATACCAGAGTTGCTTATAAAGGATTTGATTTGTCGATCGTAGGAATTTTTCAAAGCGGAGGAATACTGAACAGCACGCTCTATGGTTCAAACGGATATCTTAATATTAATGACGGACGAAGAGGACAAATAGATGTCGATTACTGGACACCAACTAATACTGGGGCGGAATTTCCGTTACCCGGAGGTCCAACAGAAAGTAATAATCCAAAATATGGTTCAACTTTAGGATATTTTGATGGATCGTATGTAAAACTTAAAACCATCACTTTAGGATATAATCTTAAAAAAGACTGGATAAAAACCGCTGGAATGGAAAGGCTGAGACTTTACTGTACAGTTCAGAATCCGTGGGTGATATATTCTCCATATCATAAATTATCAGGGCTAGATCCGGAAACGAATTCATACGCAAATGATGGTACCAATATGGCAGTGGCTTATTCCGGAAATTTAAGTCGTTTACTTACAGTAGGATACAATACTCCGCAGTCTACTAATTTTATGTTAGGGCTAAACGTAACATTCTAAAACAGAAAAAGATGAAAAAACATATACAAATAAAAAAATATATAAGTGCAGCAGTACTTTCAGCTGTTCTTTTTAGCTGTTCTAATGATATCTTAGACGAAAAACCACGTGCTATTTTTACACCTGATTATTTTTCAACACCCGAAGGTGTAATGGGCGGAGTGACTTCTATGTACGGACATTTGCGCTATATGTATGGTAACGGATACTTTTTGAATGTAGGACAGATCGCAACAGACGAATCGACTTGGGGACAAAATTCAGACGGAAATGTCAAAAACCTCGATTATTCAGGAGTAGGAGTTATAGATCCTTCAACAAGTAATACAAGTGCAGTCTGGAATAATGCTTTCCCAAATATTAATACTGCCAGCGGTGTTATTGAAAACGGAATGGCGATTGGAACCATTTCGCCTGCCCTTATTGCAGAAGCAAGATTCTTTCGTGCTTTTGATTATTTTTTACTCGTGCAAACTTATGGCGGAGTACCTTTAGATCTTGGCGCCGGAGAACTAAAATTCAATTCTTCGACATTGCGATCTTCAGTTCGAAATACAGTTCCTGAGGTTTACAGTAAAGCTATTTTCCCAGATCTAAAAAAAGCCGTTGAAGACTTGCCTGTAACAGGGCGTGTTACCGGTGGTTTGACCAAAACGGCCGCGAGACTTTTTTTAGCAAAAGCCTATCTTACTTTTGGCTGGTGGCTTCAAAATCCAAAAGCCATTCCTACTTATCCTGTAGCTGATAGAAAAGATCTTGACGGACACGACGCTGCCTGGTATTTTCAACAGGCATATGATACAGCAGTTGCCGCAATCAATGATCCCGGACCATTTGGTTTACAAACCACATTCTACGATGTAAACGTGGCTACAAAAGACAGAAACAAAGAAATGTTATTATATGCAGATCATACACAATCCAGTGCAACTTACAACGGAGGTGATCTAAGTTATAGCGGTGGTGGTTTTAGCACTGATTATTTTGCAGGCTGGTTTGGTCAGTTCAATTATACAGGTGTTAGAAGTTCTTCCAGTAAAACCAGTTGGTCTGCTGTAAGTTCTGTTCAGCGTGAAGCTTCGCAGCCTTTAGGCCGCCCCTGGACAATGTTAGCGCCGCCACTCGAAGTGTTTAAAAAAACTTTTGCAGATAAAACAAATGATTCCAGATATGATGGAACTTTTACAACAGCATATCGTGGTAATTGGGCCAAAGCCGGAATTACTTCACCTACTTTATACAATGCAAATTATCTGCCAATCGCAAATGGAGATGCAGTACTAACTTTTCTGGATAATGATGTATCAGGTGTAGATTATTCAAACGCTGTTTATAATAGCTCAGTTGGAGCAGGAGTATTGCCTGGAAGAGCAGATTTTGTGATCGAACCGAGTTATTTCTCCAGAATATGTTACCCCGGAAACTGGAAACTTGGACCTTATCGCACAGATAATGGCACAGGTCTAGGCTCGCCTAACGGAAGCAGCACACGACCTTTTCCTGTTGCTAAATTTTCAGAATTATATTTTATTGCAGCCGAGGCAGCTGTAAAAGGAGCTACAGTTCAAGGAGGTAAAAGCGCAAGAGATCTTATTAATGTTATTCGCGCCAGAGCAGGAAAATGGAGTTTTAATAACAAAGCAAATACCGCTGTTGTACAGGATAATAGTGCTGTTCTTACAGCAGCTACGCCAGCAATTATAGATATTGACTATATTCTTGCGGAACGTTCTCGTGAGTATTTTGGCGAAGGATATCGCTGGTATGATTTAACACGCACACAAAACTGGATAGAATATGGCAGTGCATTTACCATTGCCGGAGCAACAAACCCAAATGATTGGAAGGATCACTCTGTCAAAACATTTACGCGCAGCATTACCGCTAAGGATTATTTGCGCCCTATACCAACTACTCAACTCGACGGTATGGAGATGTCTGCAGGAGATAAAGCCGCTTATCAAAATCCAGGATATTAATAGAATAAAAAGAAGTTGAGAGAAGTGATTAAAACTTTAATAATCGTTTATTTTAGTAAGTTTAAGTAATAAATGTTCTTTTTGAGTTTGTTTACATAAAAGCCGGATCTTAATTCGGCTTTTTGTTATTAAAGAGATTGTCATCTAATTTTAAAAAAAATAGAATGGTTGGTTCAAAAAAAAATATTCTTTTTATAATTGCTTTATTTATAATCCAATTAGGCTTTAGCCAAAATACAATACCAAGCCTTCAGAAAAAAGGAAATAAGACGCAATTAATCGTCAACGGAAAACCCTTTATTATACTTGGCGGAGAATTAGGAAATTCTTCGGCAACAACTATGGAAAGTATGGAACCTATTTGGTCAAAATTGACTGATATGAACCTTAATACAGTTTTAACGCCTGTTTATTGGGAATTAATAGAAAAGGAAGAAGGTAAATTTGATTTTTCACTAATAGATGATTTAATTCTGAAAGCCAGAAATGAAAATCTCAAACTAATCTTTTTATGGTTTGGATCCTGGAAAAACAGTATGTCAAGCCACGCTCCGGAATGGATAAAACTAAATCAGAAAAAATATCCCAGAATCAAAGATGATAAAGGCAAAAGTCATGAAATACTAACGCCGTTTAGTGAAAACAATTTACAAGCAGATTTAAATGCGTTTCAGAAACTAATGGCTCATATTAAAGATTTCGATCAAAAGGAACAAACTGTAATTATGGTTCAGGTCGAGAATGAAATAGGCATGTTGCCAACAGCCAGAGATTATCATCCATTAGCAAATGAAGCTTTCAAAAAAGAAGTTCCGGCAGAGTTACTACAATACATGCAGAAAAATAAAGCAAAATTAGTTCCTGAATTTTTAGAAGTATGGAAAAAAAACGGATATAAAACATCTGGAAATTGGGAACAGGTTTTTGGAAAAGGACTTCAGACAGATGAGGTTTTTATGGCGTGGTATTTTGCCAAATTCACCAATAAAATTGCCAAAGCCGGAAAAGACAGTTATGCCATCCCCATGTTTGTAAATGCAGCTTTGAATGCACCAGAAAAAAAGCCCGGAGAATATCCAAGTGCAGGGCCATTACCACATCTAATGGATGTCTGGAAAGCCGCAGGAACAGCTATAGATTTTCTTTCACCGGATTTTTACAATCCTTCATTTAAACACTGGAATGATTTATATGCCTGTCAGGGAGATCCGTTATTTATACCGGAACATCGATTTGATACCAGCGCACCATTCAAAGGATTATATGCAATTGGACATTATGAAGCAATTGGTTTTTCGCCTTTTTCGATTGAATCCGTTTCTGATGCTAAAAAAGAACCACTGGGAAAAATTTATGATTTAATAAGACAATTAACTCCGGTTATTGAAACAAATAAAGGGCAGAATAAAATTGACGGAGTTTTATTAGATAAAGAAAATCAATTACAAATTATTAAATTAGGCAATTACGAATTTACCTTTAAACACGATTATACTTTAAATTGGTCAGATGGTGCCAAAGACGAAAAATGGCCAATGTCAAGCGCAATTATTATAGAAATAACAAACGATGAGTTTTATATTGCCGGATCTGGAATTGTAGTCACTTTTAAATCCTTAAAAAACACAAATCTTAATACAGGAATTTTAAAAGCAGATCAGGGAAAATTCGAAAATGGAACATGGAAAACTATCCGACATTTTAACGGAGATCAAACCCATCAGGGAAGACATTTAAGGATTTCAGTGGGAGATTATGAAATTCAAAAACTAAAATTATACACGTATGAATAACGTATCCTAACAGATTTTTAAAACCTGTTAGGTATTACATCCAAAAAAGTTAGCCACGAATTACACCAATTTCGCGAATTAATATTTAATAAAAAAGTAAGCAAAAATTTAGTGTAATTCGTGGCAAAAAAACAAGTTCAAGATTCAAGAAATCATTGCAGTAAAGAACATAAAAATGAAAAAATTAATAACACTAATGATCTTGTTTTTAAGCATCAGTGCAACTGCGCAAATTAAATTACCGCGTTTAATTAGCGACGGAATGATTTTGCAACGCGATACAAAAGTAAAAATTTGGGGTTGGGCTTCTGCCAAAGAAAAAATCGAACTTAATTTTAATCATAAAACATATAAAACCGTTACAACCGAAGATGGAAAGTGGATGATTGTTCTTCCGTCTCAAAAAGCTGGCGGTCCCTACGAAATGACTTTAAAAGGAAATAATACAATTGTATTAAAAAACATTCTTTTTGGAGATGTTTGGGTTTGTTCCGGACAATCGAATATGGAACTTCCAATGGATCGTCTTAAAGATAAATATAAAGATGTTATCGCTAAAGCAGAAAATTCAAACATAAGACAGTTTTTAGTTCCGGATCAATATTATTTCGCCAATGAAAAAGAAGATTTTATTTCTGGAGAATGGGTTTCAGCGAATCCTGTAAGTGTTTTGCAGTTTTCCGGAGTTGCCTATTTTTTCGCTTTAGAAATCTATGAAAAATATAAAATTCCGATAGGGTTGATAAATTCAGCTTTGGGTGGTTCTCCGGCAGAATCGTGGATCAGTGAAGAAAGCGTTAAGAAATTTCCCGATCATTATCAGGAATATTTAAAATATAAAGACGGAACACTCGAAAAACAAATTGAAGAAAATGATCAAAAAGTAAGTAATGATTGGTACAAATTAGCCAATAATACTGATGAAGGTTTAAAAAACAAATGGAAAAGTGCTGATCTGAATGATCTTGATTGGAAAACAATGAATATTCCAGGCTATTGGGCAGACAAAGAATTAGGAAATATGAATGGAGTGGTCTGGTTCAGAAAAGAATTTGTTGTTCCAAAAGTAAAACAAAACACAGCAAAATTAATTTTAGGACGAATAGTAGATGCCGATTCGGTTTATGTAAATGGGCATTTTGTTGGGACAACTTCATACCAATATCCACCAAGAATTTATTCTTTTGATGCCAACATTTTAAAAGAAAGTAAAAATGAAATTGCTGTCCGTGTTATTAATAACTCAGGAAAAGGAGGATTCGTTATTGATAAACCGTACCAATTAGTTTCAGGAAACGATACACTTGACTTAAAAGGATTATGGAAATACAAATTAGGGGCAAAAATGCTTCCTTTGCCTTCACCAACTTTTGTGCGATGGAAACCTGTTGGATTGTATAATGCTATGATTGCACCATTAAAGCAATATTCCATAAAAGGCGTATTATGGTATCAGGGAGAATCGAGTACTAAAAAGCCATTAGAATATTTTTCATTAATGGAGACCTTAATTGCAAATTGGCGAACACAATGGCAACAGCAAAAATTACCATTTATACTCGTGCAATTGACTAATTTCATGGAATCAAAATCAGAACCAGTCGAAAGCAATTGGGCAGCATTAAGACAACAGCAATTAAATGTTTTAAAAATACCTAATACCGGAATGGCGGTCACCATAGATTTAGGAGAATGGAACGATATTCATCCTTTAAATAAATACGATGTTGGTAAAAGACTCGCTCTTCAAGCCAGAAAGATCGCATATGGCGAGAAAAATTTAGTAGCTTCAGGTCCGCTTTTTAAATCAATAGAACAAAGAGAAAACAAACTAATCTTGAGTTTTACAAACACAGGATCTGGTTTAATAGCAAAAGATTCTCCCATATTAAAAGGATTTGCGATTGCAGGAAGTAAAGGGAAATTTGTTTGGGCAAATGCAACTATCGAAGGCGATAAAATTATAGTTTGGAGCAATAATATCATAAATCCAATAAAAGTGAGATACGCATGGGCAGATAATCCTGTAGAAGCTAATTTGTATAACAAAGAGAATTTACCGGCTTCGCCTTTTGAAGAAGATTTGAGTAGGAGGGAATAGTTGAGGTTTGATAATATAATAGACCCTGTGCATTAATTTGCCGAAGATTTTTATTTTTAAGCAAAAAGATTTTTTTATAATAGAATCAAGTGTAAATAAAACTTCTAACACCGCGACTTTAATAAATGTAAAAGGGTTAATATATTAAATTTGTTTCTATAATTATTTAAATTTTTATGGATCTGTTAGTTCTGACACTTGCAGGAATAATTTTATAAAAAAAAACAAAAAAACGATTTTTAATTTTTAAATTAAATGAATAAAAATATATCTTTACATGAAAAACACAATTAAATGAAAAAAAAAATCAAAATTTATTAGTTATTTAATTGTGTTTTTATGAAATAAATAAACATTCAATATGGGAATTAGTTCATCATGACTAATCCTGTATTTACAATTAAAATTTTTCAAGACAAACACAATAATTAAGATTAGCTAAATTTAGATATTATTTTAAATAAACGAATGGGAATTAAACTTGACACTAAACAACTATTTATTTGCATCATTTTTTTTTATTTTTTTTCACAAATAAATGCGCAAATTCCAAATATCACATATCAACTTCAAAATGCTACAAGTTATTTTCCAGACTGGAAAGAAGTAAATAACCAAAATATAAAATGGTATAACCTAAATGTTCCTGAAAATTGGGAAAATACCAGTTCAAATAAAACTATAAAACTAGCTGTAGCTGTATTACCGAGTTTAAAAAAATCAAATAAAAACGTAGTTCATATTTCTGGCGGTCCTGGCGGTTGGTGTATAGGCGCTATCAAAAAATGGTTAAATCATCCTCTAAGAAATGAAGCAAATATTATACTTGTTGATTTAAGAGGTACTGGTTTTTCTGAACCTAGTCTTTGCCCTAAGCTTGGAGAAGATATCTTGCAAGTGCTTGCCGAAAATAATAATACAACTAAAGATATTAATGAAATTGTCAATGTTTCAGAACAATGTAAAAATGACCTTATTGAAAAAGGGATAGATATAAAATCATATAATAGTTTAAACATTTCAAAAGATTTACATGCATTAAAAAAATCATTAGCCATAAATAAATGGTTTGTTTATGGAATATCTTATGGTACTTACATCGCACAAGTTTATTCAAATCAATTCCCAAATGATTTTGAAGGTATTATTCTAGATTCTCCTATTAATAATATTAATGAATATTATAAAAATAATACTTTTAATTATATCAATAGTCTGAATACTCTTTTTAAGGAAAGTAAAGAAAAGTACCCTGATTTAGAGTCAAAATATTATTCAGTAATTAATAAACTGAGTAAAAAAGGGGTAGAAGTAGATGTTGATAAAGCTATTGTTCAAACAGGAAAGTTTACCTATAATGCTGACGATTTTAAGATAATTATTCATCAATCTCTTTATAATAAACAATTAATTGAACTGATTCCTTTAATAATAAAAAGTTTTTATAAAGAAGACAAATTTATATTGGTCAATTTAGTAGATGCTTTTTCTGAGGCATTAAAAAGAGATTTTGGAACTTATTATTGTGTTTCATGTAATGATGGGTTTACAGATAAAAGTATTGAGGAATATGGTAAAAATGCTGTTGCATTCACAAAAAACAAAGGAGGAATATTATTTTATCGATCGGACTTGTCTGTTTGTGAAGAATGGGAAATTGGCGCAAATAAAATAAACGATTCAGTACAAAAAAACAATCAAATTAAAGCTTTGATTTTTGCTGGAAAATATGATCCGATCACGCCTTTAAGTAACGGTAAAGAAATTGCAAAAAAATATAAAAATGGTTTTCTATTTGAAATGCCATATGGTCATGGAACAAGTTTTTCAAAAGCAGGAAAGGGTATTGTAGAACGTTTTATTAAGACACCAGATAAGAACCCTGAAGTAAAAGAAAAATTAAGTCAAATTGAATTTATTTCTAATATTAAATATAATAGTGGAATATCTAAACTGGCAAAAAGTATAAATAAACCAGTCCTGTTATTTATATCCCCATTGATTATTGCAACAATAATAATTTTTGGTACATTTTTATACTGTGGTTTTTCAATTTTTAGAAATAAGAATAAAGAGTTGAATATATTGAAATACCTATTTATAGCAAATTCATTGTTAGCAATGATTGTGGTATTTGGTTTAGTTTGGGCTATTTTTCAAACCTCTAACTATAATTTTTATATTCTACTATTTGGATTGCCCGAAAAATATAATTTTTTATTTATTTTAAATTATATATTCATTGGAACAACAATTATTAGTGTATTATACTTACTGTTTAAAATAAAGATCATACCATACATAGAAGTAGTTTTTTCTATAGCATTTTCTTTTATATTAGTAATTATTTATTTTCTGTATTGGGGAATCATTTAATTTAGAATAGTGTGCAGGATAAATTATATTTATGCAATTAAGTTGCATTGTCTCTTGCTGCACTTTTATTTTTAATGTTGTTCTGATTGTTAAATCTTTCGATAAATTCTACTTGTGATTGGATTACTCTCGAATCTATCAATAATTCACTTTCTTTATGAAATTCGTATTACATCGATTTAAATTTGTGGTGTAATTTATTTTACTTTTTTTGCTATCTGGTGCTTTTTAAAAAGTACTTTCTACGAACTTCTAAATTGGCCATACCTCCATTGTTTATAAAAAACAATTTTATTCTGTTATTTGTTAATAATTAATTAATGTGCTGTTTTTTAACGACTTGCATTTAATTTGGTTAAGGATTGCTTTTTAAAAACCGCAAAAAAAGTATGACTAAACATAAAAAAAGACAATATTTTAGGTAAGATAAACCTAATTTATTTTGAACGCAATTAGCAAACTCATAATTTCTGAACATTTTTGGTAAAGTTTACCTGTTAATATTTCTTGCGAAAAAATAGATTTTGAAGGCGAAAGTTTGTGTTCTGATTAGGGAAATTTTAATTCTAATAAAAAAACAGCATGATTATTTTTCACTAAGAATTTTAAAATCAAAGAGATGAATAGATTTTAATAAACTTGATTTTTTGAATCAGAACTGTCTTTTTATTTTATAGATGTTTTTTTATATATCACTAAAAAAATGAAACAGGTAAGAATAACCCGTAAGTTTTACCTAAAAAGTCCGTAATTTTTTACTAAACACTATGTTATTTTTGTGTTATATCATAATAAAATTTATACGCTATTAATGAATTTGTTAGGAATAATTAACCTTTATATAATATGTACTAATTATCATTTTTTGATTTAGAATTACTAAAAAAAAAATGAACATAAAATAGAGGGGTTTTATTTTAATCCATTATATAAAAAAATACACCCGATAAATAAAATATTAGAAGTTTCATGGAGAATATTGA
Source organism: Flavobacterium sp. Leaf82 (assembly GCF_001422725.1). Classification (GTDB taxonomy): domain Bacteria; phylum Bacteroidota; class Bacteroidia; order Flavobacteriales; family Flavobacteriaceae; genus Flavobacterium. The sequence continues at coordinate 34,525 of NZ_LMMA01000013.1, forward strand.
TAAAATTGCAGAGCTTTTTTGGAATAGTAACATTAAGGATAAAGAGCTGATTTTTCCATCAAATAAAGAAGTTAATTCATTTAAATACACAATTGAATTGGAAGACTTATGGTATTTACAAAAGATATCGAATAATAATCGTCTTTCACAATTCTCAATAATTACTACTGTATATTCTATATTATTATACAAATATTTTTATAATTATACAGGCATTATTACCTCTTACAACTCTTTAATAGGCAATAAAGATTCTAATCCTTTCTTTTTGGAAGACCATACCCATTCATTAAACAAATCTTTTAAGGAGTATTTAAAAACCATATCAGAAGAAGTTCAAAATAAATTGACTTATGCGGTGAATGATTTAGACTATTTGGGTTTAGATTCTTATTCTCACTTTGGAATTAGTTTAAATGATGAGTCGATTGGTGCGGATAAGTGCAAAGGTGTTTTATTAAAATTTAATATAACCAATGAAGCATTAGAATTAGTAATTTATTTCAATGACGATTTTGTTGAGAAGTCATTAATACAACATTTAGGCTCCGGTTTTACGAAAATTTTAGTTCATCTTCAGGAATTTATTAATAGCGACAGTAATGACTTTGATTTATTAGGCTCAGAAGAAAAGCATCAATTACTATTTGATTTTAACAATACTGCTATCGATTATCCAGACAACAAAACGATAATTGAGTTATTTGAAGAGCAGGTAGAAAAAGCACCCAACAATGTAGCGGTTGTTTTTGAAGCAAAGGAACTTACATATAAAGAGCTTAATGAAATAACCAATCAGTTGGGAGCTTATTTAAGAGAAAAATACAATATTCAACCTGATGATCTGATAGGTATAAAATTAGAAAGAAGCGAACGGATGATTGTCTCTATATTTGGGATTTTAAAATCTGGTGCAGCTTATGTTCCCATTGATCCTAATTATCCTCAGGACAGGATTGATTATATAGAAAATGATACCCAAAGTAAAATTATTATTGATGAAACCGAATACGGAATTTTCTATAATGAAAGGGAAAAATACACAAATTTAAATTTAGCTAAAATCAATTCTACCAAAGATTTAGCATATATAATTTATACCTCAGGAACAACAGGAAATCCTAAAGGAGTAATGATCGAACATACTTCTTTAGTGAATAGATTAACCTGGATGCAAAAAGCATATCAATTGTATTCTGGTGAAACGCTTATTCAAAAAACTACATATTCTTTTGATGTTTCCGTTTGGGAATTAGTATGGTGGGCTATCTATGGAGCAAAACTTTCTGTTGCTAAATCCGGAGTAGAAAAAGACCCTGCTCAATTAATAAAAAATATACATGAAAATCATGTCACAGTAATACATTTTGTTCCTGCAATGTTATCCGTTTTTTTAGAATACATTAAGGAAAATCCAAATGAAAAAGAGCGTATAAAAAGCTTAAAACAAGTATTTGTAAGTGGTGAAGCACTAACATTACATCAAAGAGAGTTTTTTTATAGTGAGTTATCAGATATTTCTTTGATGAATCTTTATGGTCCAACAGAAGCAAGTATCGATGTAAGTTATTATGATTGTGCTGAGCAACATAACATTCATTCTGTTCCTATAGGCAAACCTATTGATAATATCAGTTTATATATTCTCGACGAAAATTTATCTTTAAAACCTATTGGTGCTGTTGGTAAACTATACATTGCCGGGGTTGGTGTTGCCAGAGGTTATCTAAATAAAAAAGAGCTTACAGACGAAAAATTTATCAATAACCCTTTTATTCATGGTACAAAGATGTATGATACAGGAGATTTAGCAAAATGGCTTCCTGATGGTAACATTGAATATATTGGAAGAAAAGATCACCAGGTAAAAATTCGTGGTTTCAGAATAGAATTGGGTGAGATAGAAACGCATTTATTTCAATATTCAAATGCAATAAAAAATGTAATCGTTGAGATTAAAGAAGTAAATAAAGAGAAGGTAATAGTAGCTTATTATGTTTCGGAATCGAAAATTGATAAAATAGAAATCCGTCATTATCTACAGGAAAAACTTCCAGAATATATGATTCCTAATTTCTATATTGCTTTAGACAGTATTCCTGTAACCTCTAATGGCAAGGTTGATAGAAAAGCGTTGCCTTCTGTTACCGGAGATGATATTATTAGAGGTAAATATGCAGCTCCAAGAAATGAAACGGAAGATAAATTAGCAGCAATTTGGCAAGACGTTTTAGGAATTGAAAAAATAGGAATTACAGATAACTTCTTTAATTTGGGAGGAAACAGTCTAATCATAGGACAAGTTATCAATAGAATACATAGAGAACTCCATCAAGGCATAACTTTTAAAGAATTTTTTTCAAGCCCAACAATTGAAGAAATTAGTCAAAAATTACATAAACAAGATTTTGCTTCCATTCCTAAGGCCGCAGAGAAAGCATCATATCCTATAACCAAATCTCAACACAGATTATGGATATTAAGTCAATTAGAAGGTGGTTCTTTGGCTTATAATATGCCTGCAGTAGTAAAATTAAAAGGAGATATCGATAAAATTAAATTTAAAGAATCCTTTGCATTTTTAATCCAGCGCCATGAAATACTGAGAACCTATTTTAAAACGAATGAAGAAGGAGAAGTTCGTCAGTTTATAGTACCGACGGAAGAAATTAATTTTAATATAACAGAAAAGGATTTTACATCCGAAAAGGATGAAATCCTAGTATTTGACTATTTACAGAAAAACAACGCAATTGCTTTTAATTTAGAGCAAGCTGGATTGTTAAGAGCAAGTCTAGTTAAATTGAAAGAAGATGAATTTGTATTTTTCTTGTCGATGCATCATATTATTGGCGATGGATGGTCGACAGAGTTATTGGTATCAGAAATTGTAAAAATCTATAATTCGTTAATGCAAGGAATAGAGCCTAATCTGCCTGAATTAAACATTCAATATAAAGATTATTCAGTTTGGCTTGATGAAGTATTACAACAGCAAAAAAGCCAGGAATCTAAAGCATTTTGGTTACAACAGTTTGCCGGAGAATTACCGGTACTAGATCTGCCAAGTTTTAAAACGCGCCCATTGGTTCGTACTTATAATGGAAATAGCCTAATACACATCTTTTCTAAAGAATTTCTAAATAAATTGAAAACCTTTTCAAAAGAGCATGATGCAACCTTATTTATGACGCTAATGGCTGGAATAAATGCCTTACTGCATCGTTATACTGGCCAAAGTGATATTATAATTGGAACCCCGATAGCAGGAAGAGAGCATCCGGATTTGGAAAACCAAATGGGATTATTTTTAAATACTTTAGCGATACGAACCCAATTTGAGGAGAAAAACAGCTTTCTTGATTTATTAAACAAAGAAAAAAATATTCTTTTGGAGGCTTATGAACATCAAAATTATCCGTTTGATGCGCTGTTGGCCGAATTGAATTTAAAGAGAGACACTAGTCGTTCTGCTTTATTTGATGTTTTAGTTGTATTACAAAATCAAAAACAAGTAAAAAGTCTTGTTAATGAACAACAATTAACGGGTTTACAAATAGAAAATTATGAATTTGAAAGCAAGAATTCTAAATTTGATATCACTTTTACTTTTTCGGAATCAGATGTTTTAACCTTGTTAATAAATTATGATTCAGATATTTATGATCAATTAATGATTGAAAAAATGTTTTCTCATTTTGAAAATATTCTAACAAAATCATTAGAACAACCAGAAAAGCCTGTCGAAGAAATGGATTTTCTAACAGCGGAGGAGCGACAAGAACTTTTGGTTGGATTTAATAATATATCGGTTGATTATCCTAAGAATAAAACACTTATAGATTTATTTGAAGAGCAGGCTAAAAATGTTCCTGATACTATTGCCGTTGTTTTTGATGATGATGAACTCACCTATAAAGAGATTAATGAAAAAGCAAATCAACTAGCGAATTACCTTTTAAGCAATGGGCTAAAGAAAGGAGATTTTGTTTTGCTTTGTTACAATTCGCATATGAGTATGTCGATTGTGGCTTTACTGGGAATCATGAAATCCGGAGGCGTATATGTGCCGCTAGATGCTGACATACCTGAGGAAAGAGCTGCATACATAATAAAAGATACCAAGGCTAATTTTGTTGTAACCAATGATGCTGATTTAGGGATTTTTGCAAATCACAATATTCAAATCATCGCATTAAACAATAAAAATGGCAACCCATTTTCACAAGAAAAAGAATTAAATATTAATAATACAACACCAGATAATTTAGCGTATTTAATATATACTTCCGGAACCACAGGTTCTCCAAAAGGAGTAATGGTGAATCAACAGAATTTGGTAGATTATTTTTATGGTCTGAATTTTAGAATTCAAATCGATCAGGCTAAAACTTTTTTACTAATGTCTTCCTTGTCAACAGATTTAGGTAATACAATTTTATATAGTTCCTTAATTTATGGTAAAACATTGCATTTGTTATCTAAGGATTCTTTAAGAAACATCGAATATGTCCATCAGTATTTGGATCAAAACGATATTGACTGTATTAAAATAGTACCTACTTTTTGGAAAGCATTAGTGAATGGCAATAATCTTTTGCTGCCTAATAAAATGATTATTTTTGGAGGAGAAGAACTGTCAAGAGGTATCATAGAAAAGATAAAAGAAGTAAATAATGAATTAAAGATTGTTAATCATTATGGTCCTACAGAAACAACTATAGGAAAACTTATTTATTCTGTGAATGATAAACCATTACATGACAGAACCCCTTTGGGACGTACTTTTTCAAACTCATATGCTTATGTTCTGACTGAAGATTTAATTCCGCTGCCTATAGGGATTATTGGAAATCTCTATATTTCAGGGTCAGGAGTTTCTAATGGTTATTTAAACAATCCTGATCTTACGAAGGTTAAATTTATAGATAATCCTTTTGTTATTGGTGAAAGAATGTATGATACCGGAGACTTAGTCAAATGGCTGCCTGAAGGAAATATTGAATTCATAGGAAGAAAAGACGGACAAGTAAAAATACAAGGAAACAGGATTGAACTTGGAGATATCGAAGTAGTGATAGCCAAGAATAAATACATAAAAGAAAGTTGTGTAAAAGTCGATAAAAATTCAAATTCAGAAAATATACTAATAGCATATTTAGTAACTAAAGAAGGATATGAAGAAGATGAATTTAAAGAATATCTGACCCAAAAAATGGCTGTATATATGATTCCTGCCTTAATAGTGAGAATGGAATCATTACCGATGACTTCTAATGGTAAAATAGATAAAAAAAGGCTACCAAAAATAGAAAGTATAAAAGAGAGTAACGAAATTGTCCTTCCGGAAAATGAATTACAGCAAACACTTGTTGCTACTTTAATAGAACTTTTTAAAAGAGATTCTATCTGTGTTACCGATAACTTTTTTGAATTGGGCGGAAATAGTTTATTGGCTATACAATATATAAATTCCATAAATAAAAAACTTATTCTGGATTTAAAACTAAAAGATATTTTTAGTAAACCAACTGTCAGAAGTCTGAGTAAATTTATTAGCGGGCTCGATTTGAAATATAATTCGAACCTGACAATAGAAAAATCCCAAAAAAACGTATCATTATTATCCAGTAATCAAAGAAGATTATGGATTTTAAGTCAGGATGAAACAGAATCCAGCGCTTATAATATTTCGACAGCATTACAGATTGAAGGAACTTTTAGTATCAAAGATTTTATAAATTCTTATCATGAGCTTATTAAAAGACACAATAGTTTTAGAACAAGATTTGAATTTGATGGAGAAAATCCTATACAATTTATACAAGATGAGGCAGCGCCAATAATTGAAATTGAAGATTATGATTATACACCAGAAAGTGAAGAACTATTAAAAATTTTAAATAAAGAAAACCTAACAAGTTTTGATTTAAGTATTGCCCCTTTATCAAAATTAACAATACTTAAATTACCCAATGATACTTATTTTGTCATTATCGTCATGCATCATATTATAAGTGATGGATGGTCTTTGAATATTTTAATAAAAGAATGGGTCGAAATATATAATGCATTTGTAACCAGCAGTAAAAACAGTTTGCCAGAAGTTGATTATACCTATCTGGATTTTGTTTCATGGCAAAACGACATAAAAGAAAATAATGAGCATAATAAAAATGTTCAATATTGGAAAAATAGGCTAGAAGGAGGGATAGAGAAATTAAACCTGATTAAAAATCAGCACTCTATTAAAAATGATAACAAAAGTGAAGGGAATATCACTGATTTTTATATTGATGATGAGGTTTTTACTTTGCTAAAAAGAATCTCAATTGAGCAAAATGTTTCCCTGTTTTCAATTTTACTAACAAGTTTCAGTATTTTATTGCATCATATTTCAGATCAAAAAAATATAGTACTGGGAACTTCTATTACCGGAAGAAGCAGAAAAGAATTTGAATCTATCATAGGCTTTTTTGTAAATACATTACCAATAAAAACAACAATCAATCCTGAAGAAACATTCATTGACCTGCTGATCAGAACCAATGATGATATTATGCAGGATATTGATCATCAAAATATTTCTTTGGAAGAGTTGGTAAAACTGAATTTGAGTGGGAAAAATGATTCGAATGCATTATTTCAGGGAAGATTTGTGTTTAATGAAGAATTATATGATTTAAAGAATATTGCCGAGAAAATTAAGGTAAATAAACTTGAAATTTTTACACCAAAGGAGTTTACTGCAAAATTTGATTTTAGTCTTGTTATGAGAATTAGAAAAAATAAGCTTTTAGGATCTCTGGATTATAAAAAGGAATTATTTGACGCTCAATACATGGATCTAATTGTAGAAAGTTATAAGCATATTCTAACTCTGATAAGCCACAATCAAAAAGAAAAAATACATTCATTAAATTCTTTTGGAGGAATGTATACAGCGTATATGGAGAGTAAAACGCAACAAAAAAACAAACAAGTGTTTGATAGTTTCCTTAATTACATGAATAAATAAAACATGGCGAAAAAAGGATTGTCAACACGGAAGGATTTTATTGGCAACGTCCTATTGAAGACAATGATAAATTGACGATACAATAATTTTGATAGTGTTTATTATTTCAAAATTGTAATAAAAAAGTTTAAAGAAAAAGTAATTAAATTGAAATACTAAATGATTAAAATTAATCTAAATAAAATTTTACTATTAATATTCTATTCATTAGTAAATACCTTATTAACGCTTGGAATTATATATATACTAAATATCGCGATTACAGATGAAAATTTTAAGTCTAAGAATTATCTAATAATTACATTCTTTTCTTTTATTGTTTATTCTTATCTGTTAAACCTTTTTTTTCAAAAAAAAATAATTGATTACACCTACAATTTTGTTTATGATAATGAATTGTTCCTGGCTAAAAAGCTTCAAAACTCTTCCTTAAAGCAACTTGAAACTTTAGGAACTGAAAGAATATATGGAATTATTGAAGAAATGAGAGTTTTTATATTTCTACCCGGAATTATGACAAATACGCTCAATTCTTTATTAATGATCTTGTTATGTATTGGTTATCTATTTATACTATCCTATAAAAGTACATTAGTGATTGTTGTCCTGATCGCTATGATTGCCTATGTGTACTTACTTGTTGGTAAAAAATTATCAAAAAAGCTGAGTATTTTAAGAAGTCAAAATGATTTTTTTAATAAATACATTCATGATATTATTCAGGGATTCAAGGAATTAAAAATAAGTGAAACAAGAAAAAACAACTTATATAATAATGTATCTGCCAATAGAACAGGTGCTAAGGATTTAGATAAGTTTTTAGCGAATAATTTTAACGCTATCAATATATTGAGCCAATACGGGCTTTATGTAGTTTTTGGTGTTATCCTTTTTTTACTTCCCGCCTTTGGCATAATTCAGGCAAAAGAAATGGTCTCTTTTGTAACAGTACTACTATTTATGTCAGGACCTTTAAATAAGTTAATTACAATGCAAAACATGTACACTAGGACTAGAATTGCTATAAAAAGAGTAAAATCCTTTTTTAAAGAAATTAACACAAACGAAATTGAAGAACAAAAGGAACAATCGCAAGTCATTGATTTTGAAAATTTGCAATTTAAAGAATGTAGATTCGAGCATAATTCTTCTTTTGGGTTAGGGCCAATAAATCTTTCTATAAATAAGGGTGAAACTATTTTTATAATTGGAGGAAACGGGAGCGGTAAAAGTACTTTTATAAATATGCTAACCGGTTTATATACGCCTTCATCAGGTGAAATTTTATTAAATAATATTCAGGTTCAATCCAATACGCCTAATTATCAAAATTTATTATCTGTAATATTTACGGATAACTATATTTTTTCTCAAAATTATGACAACTATTCTCTTAAAAATAATAAGGAATACATCTCTTTATTAGAACTAATGGAGTTGGACAAGGTACTTACTGACGATGAAGAATCATCTGCCAGAAGAAAATTTTCAAAAGGTCAGAGTAAACGAATGTCTATGATATTTGCGATGCTTGAAAAAAGCCCAATACTAATTTTAGACGAATGGGCAGCAGATCAAGACCCCTATTTCAGAAAGTATTTTTACGAAAAATTAATACCAATGTTTAAACAACAAGGCAAAACAATCATTGCAGTTACTCATGATGACGCTTATTTTCAACACGCAGATCGGATTTTAAAATTCGAATATGGAAAAATAATAAAAGATATAAGCATAGAAAAAAATGAATTTAGTCAAGCTATTTTATGGAACAATTAATTAATAATTTCTCTCTCACACTCCCACAGCAAGATATTTATTTTGAACAAATCCTTTACCCAAAAGACCCTATATATAATATTGGTGCAAAAATTGAAATTAGAGGAACTATCAACGTAGATGTTTTTAGAGATGCCTATATTCATTTAATAAACCAACACGATGCATACCGAATTATTATAGATTCAAGCAATGACATCCCTTATTTTTATATACTTGATATTCACAACTCTGAATTAGAGTATATTGATTATTCTAATGTAGCTGATGCTGAGCGAATTTCTCTGGAATTTATGCGTAAAAATTTCCAGACGCCATTTGATTTGAATAAAAAAGAGCTGCTGCACAAATTTATTTTAATAAAAGTACAAGACGATTTATATTATTTATTCTCTAAATACCATCATATTATTACAGATGGCTGGGGTACATCTTTAATGTTCCAGCGTTTGGTTCAAAATTATAATGAGATAGTAGAACATGGAAAAATACTATCTGATTATCCATTTAATTATGTCGATTTTGCTCATGATGATATTAATTATCAGGATTCTGACACTTTCTTGGAAGACAAAAAATTTTGGACTAAAGAATTTTCAAATTTACCGGACGCCCTAATTCCTTTGATTTCTGAAAAAAAGAATGAAAGCAAAAGAAAGGAAATTTACATTAAGAGAGAAGTATACAATCAAATCAACCAATTGGCCGGTAAGCATAATGCTTCTACTTTTCATATCATTTTGGGGATTTTGTATGTATACTTTGCCAGGTATTACAGAACTGATGATTTGTCTATAGGTATCCCGGTATTAAATAGAGGAAAGTCAAGTTTTAAAAAAACGGTGGGACTATTTATGGGTATTGCGCCTTTGCGTCTGGCACTGGATTGTGATAATTCTTTTCAGGAATTAATTTTACAAATTAAAAACAAACTACGTCAGGAGTACAGACATCAAAGGTTTCCTTTGGGTAAACTCATTCAGTCATTAAATATTTTTGAAGAGACAGAGCGACTTTTTAATATTACATTATCTTACGAAAAACAAAACTATTCCAGTCATTTTAATGGGACAAAAACAACTGTTATTCCTTTAAGCCATGAAGCCGAAAGGGTAGCATTAGCGGTCTACATAAGAGAATTTGATGAAGAAGAGGATGTGAAAATTGATTTTGATTATAACGTAAGTTACTTTAGCGATTATAATATTGATGAATTTGCCATTCATTTTGAAAATATACTACATGAGGTATTAATTGATCCATCTCAAAAAATAAAAGATATAAATTACCTTTCTGTAAACGAAAGAGAAAAAATTATAAAAAAATTTAATAATACTTGTGTTTCGTATTCTTCTGAGACCTTCGTGGATATTTTCCTGAAAAATGTAAAATTATTTCCGGATAAAATAGCCGTGAGTGATGGTGATCAGGAATTAAGTTATTCGCAATTAGATTTTGAATCAAATAAAGTGGCGACTTATATTCTTCAAAATATTGATTCGCAGCAAAAAAAGCCAATAGCAGTTTTATTAAACAGATCGGCTAATTTAGTATGTGTCTTGTTGGGCGTTATTAAATCCGGAAGACCCTATATTCCTCTTGATCCTAATTTTCCTAAGGAGCGATTGGAATATATTATAGAAAACAGCAAATGTGAAAGTATTATTATAAGCAAAGATCTTTCTGTTAGTTTTGATTTTAAAAATACTAAAGAATTTATATTAGAAAATATACAAGATTTTCGTGCTGAAAAGTATATCACGTCATTGCCGGTTTTTGATGATACGGCATATATAATTTATACATCCGGTTCGACCGGAAATCCTAAGGGAGTTGAAATTGGGCACAAATCCTTAATCAATTTTTTATGCAGTATGCAAAAAGAGCCAGGTATTACTTCTGAAGATATTTTTTATGCAGTTACTACTTATTCTTTTGATATTTCAATTCTTGAGCTATTTCTGCCAATAATTTCAGGTTCAGCTTTACATATTGTTAAGAGCGATATACTTTCTGATTTAATAAGGGTTATTTCAGATATAGAGTATACAAAACCAACCATTATACAGGCAACTCCAAGTTTTTTTCAAATGTTGTTTCATGCCGGCTGGAAAGGAAATAGGTTACTAAAAATACTTTGTGGAGGAGATTTACTAAGTGAATCATTAGCAGGGAAACTTATTAATAGTTCAAAAGAAGTTTGGAATATGTATGGACCAACTGAAACAACAATCTGGTCAAGTACTAAAAAAATAGTACAGCCCCGTGATGCCAAAAATATTGGTAAACCAATAGATAATACTTCTTTTTATATTTTAGATCAATGGCTTAATCCAGTTTCTATTGGTGCAATTGGTGATATATATATAGGAGGACACGGTCAGGCTAAAGGATACTATTTGAATACTGAATTAACAAATGAAAAATTCCCTTATATAAGTGCTTATAACCAAATACTATATAACACCGGAGATTTAGGTAAATGGAATAATAAGGGGGAAATCGAATTTTTAGGAAGAAATGATTTTCAGGTTAAAATAAGAGGCTATCGTATCGAGTTAGGCGAGATTGAAGAAAAATTAGTTAAAATACCGACTATTAACCAAGCCGTCGTAATTACTAAAAAAATAAATGATGAGGCTTTTCTGGTTGCTTTTGTAAAAACGAATAATCTATTTCAGGAAGATTTGGTTACCGAAATTCTGCAAAAAGAATTACCGGAGTATATGGTGCCCAAAATCATTGTTAGATTAGAAAATTTTCCATTAACGCCCAACAATAAAATTGATAGAAAAGCACTGGCAAACCAAAACATAAGTTATAGTCTGGATGAGGTAGTATTGCCACAAACTGAAACAGAAGAAAAGCTGCTTGAAATATGGTTGAAGAATCTACCTGTAAATCAGATAAGTGTCACGGATAACTTTTTTAAACTAGGCGGGCATTCTTTAAATGCAGTTCGAATAATATATGAGATAAATGAGTTATTTGCCTGTAACTTGTCTCAAAAAGATATTTTTATTAATCCCACTATTAAATCTATAGGAACATTAATCGAAAATACGTCTAAGGAAAATATATCTAATACAATTTCTACAGCTACAGAGAAAGAGTTTTATGATCTTACTCCTGTACAAAAAAATATATGGATAGCATCTCAGCGAACTGAAGCATCGATAGCATACAATATGAATGCTATTTATGAAATTCAGGGCAGTCTTAATATTTCTACACTGAATCAGGCGCTATCGTGTGTTATTTATAAACAGGAGAGTTTAAGAACTAACTTTTTTGCATTAGAAGGAATTCCTAAACAAAAAATTAAACCTGCCGGTGAAATAAATTTCGAATTGAAAACTATTGAGGTAGAAAGTGAAGAATTTGATACTGTTGCAGCTTCAATTTTATATAAAGAATTTGAATTAGAGAAAGACTTATTAGTAAGGTTATATCATCTTGTAACAGATGAATTGACACAGTATTTGTTATTTTCGACACACCACATTATTATGGATGGATGGTCTGTTGAAATATTTATAAAAGAATTGATGGTTATTTACAATCAGTTGTCTGAAGGTAAAGAATATAAAATCAATCCATTACCATTTCAGTTCAAAGATTATTCAGAATGGATAAATAATCAGCCTTTAGATGAAAATGCTAACATTTATTGGGCTAAAGAATTGAAAGGATATCAGGCCAAAGATTCATTTTTAAAAGACTTAAAGCATGATGAAGTTTCATTTAATGGCAATCAGGTTCATTTTTTAATTGCTGCCAATGAAAAAACAAAGCTGGTTAAATTAGCAGACACTTTTAATCTAACTCTATACTCCATATTAATTTCATTAGTAGGCTCTTTTATACATAAGTATTCAATGCATAAGGATATTTGCATTGGCACGGTGAATTCCGGTCGAAATTCTACAGATTTATTTCCATGCATTGGGATGTTTGTAAATACAATTCCGTTAAGATTTATGATAAATGAAGATGATACTTTTAAAGAGGTATCTCATAATATAAATCAAAAAATTATTGATTCATTCCAGTATTCAAATTTCCCTTTTACAACATTACAAACTAAAAATTCACAATTGTTCGATGTAATGATTGCATATCAAAATCCGGATTTTTCATTAACTAATATTTCAGGATTTAATGCAGTGGAAACAAAACTGGTTCAATATAAACACAAAGTCAGCCGATTTCCTTTAACTTTTAATTTTTATCATGATGAAGATAAATTATGCTGTGCCTTAGAGTACAATTCAGATTATTATTCGCTCAATAATATTACAATTATAATTGAAAAGTTTAAAAAAATCATAAAAGAAATCATAAATAGTCCTGAAGATAAATTAGCAGATTATGACATTTTATTAGAAAAAGAAAAAGAACTTAAGCAAAACATCGAAATCAATTTTAACTTTTAAATCAGAATATCAAACATATGAAACGTATACTATCGATTATTTTTTTATTTATTATTTCCACAAATTGTATCGCGCAATATAATATATCGGGTAGTATAAAAGATAATAAGGAAATAGCTGTGTCATTGGCAAAAATTGAAATTATTGCAGTAAATGATACCGTAAAGATTAGTCCTGTTCAATCAGGTAATGATGGTACATTTAGTATTAAGAACATAAAAAATGGCAATTATATTTTAATAGTTTCTGCTTTGTCTTTTCAGGAATATAAAACAGATATCATTATAGAAAATAAAGATCTGAACATTAGCCCAATTATATTGGTAACAGATAATCTTTTAAAGGAAGTTGTTATATCAACAAAAAAACAACAAATGGTTCAAAAGACCGATCGTTTAGTAGTTAATGTTGAGGGTACTCCAATAGGAATTTCCGGAAGTGCTTTAGAAGTATTACAAAGATTGCCCGGAGTGGATATTGGCTCAAACGGAAGTGCAATAACGTTAAACGGTAAAACAGAGGTAGGTATAATGATCAATGACAAGTTAGTCAGAGTTCCTATTGCATCTCTTTTACAAATGTTAAGCAGCACCAATGCAAAAGACATTGAAAAAATTGAATTAATATCAAACCCACCATCTAAATATGATGCAGAATTTACCGGTGGATTAATCAATATAAAACAGATCAAAAAAAATACTGAGGGAACAAATGGCGGTGTTCTTTTAGGATTGGGTTATGGAAAAAAAGATAAGGAAAAAGCAGGAATAAACTGGAATACCAGAAAAAAGGACATTAATTTTTTTGGAGATCTAAATTTTGACAGAAATAACAATCCCCGACAATTTACGAATTCTTCTACGATACAATCAGATAACAATATTTTTTACAATAAAACGGTTAGCGACAGATATCCGGTAATAAATGGCTATTCCGGAAGATTAGGTCTGGATTATTATATAAATAATAAAACTACACTTGGATTGCTTGTTAATGGCAATACGAGTAGATTTAAACAAGAAGTATCCGGGAATACTGTACTTAATGAATCAACTGGTAATATGTCTTCAATAGTTTTATTTAATGATGAAGATAGTCAGAGAGATTTATTTAGTACAAATATTAATTTCAATATGAAAATTGATGATTCACAATCCTTAAACTTTGATATTGACTATTTGAACTATTATAATGGGGCTCCCAATAATTACCAAAACACTTATTTTGATGCCAGCGGAACCGAATATAAAAAAGAAACCTTTTCGGCAACAAAAAAGACTCCCGTAAATGTTTGGGTTGGAAAAGTAGATTATTCAAAAGAAATAAATAAAAATGTAAAATTTGATTTAGGATCAAAATATACCAATTCAAATCTTGATAATACAGTCCTGGTACAAGATTTAATAAATAGTGAATACATAAGGAATGAAGAATTTAGCGAAAAATCAGATTTAGTTGAAAATATAGCTGCGGTCTATTCTTCTATGGATTGGAAAGCAAATGACAAGACAGATATTAAACTTGGTCTGCGTTACGAATATTCGACTCAGGATTTGAACTTATTGACAAAAGGAAATGTTCTCGATTCTAAATTAAGCGAGCTTTTTCCATCTTTTTTTCTATCCAGAAAATTAAATCAGAACAATACTTTGCAATTTTCTTATGGAAGAAGAATTGCAAGACCTACTTATTTTGATTTGGCTCCCTTTGTTTTATTTCTGGACCCAAATACGTATTATTTTGGTAACATCGAGCTTAAGCCATCTATTAGTAATGCATTTTCAACGAATTATCAATATAAAAAATATTTAGTATCGCTAGAGTATACAATTGAAAAAAACGCAATAGCCAGATCACAAGCCATATTTCCAGATAACACGACCCAACAAGTTTTAACTTCCTTAAATATAGATTATCTGAAGGTTTTAAATTTTTCTCTGTCCTTTCCATTTAAGATCGCAGATTGGTGGGATATGCAAAATAACCTTCAATTATCCTATTTAGATCAAAAAATGGATGATAAAAAAGATGATGATACATTTTATGTTTTAAGAACTTCTCAAAACTTCACATTGCCAAAAGACTTTTCTATTCAGGTATTTGCTTCCTATAATTCAAAAAGAATATCCGGAGTAAGTTATATAAATGATTTTCAGAGAGTAAATTTAAGTATAGATAAAAAAATCCCAAAATGGGATAGCAGAATCCAATTGAGTTTTAGTGACATTTTTGGACGTGATTATAGTTTTGAATCTATAGACAATTTGAACAGGTCTTATGTTCTTTATAGTTATGAGCCACGAGTTGTAAGGCTAACGTTTACTTATAATTTTGGAAATAACAAATTAAAAAAACAAAGAAAAAGAGAAACTGGTTCAGATGAAATTAAAGAACGAATAGACTAATTATTATGGATAAATTAGAACGAATAGATAAAATAAATAAAGGGATTCAATTATTATTATCTAATAATCAAGATATTATTTCATTGATTTCTATAGGCAGTTTTTCTCAAAATTCTATAGATCAGTTTTCAGATATTGACT
This sequence comes from Flavobacterium sp. Leaf82, assembly GCF_001422725.1. Taxonomy (GTDB): domain Bacteria; phylum Bacteroidota; class Bacteroidia; order Flavobacteriales; family Flavobacteriaceae; genus Flavobacterium. The sequence continues at coordinate 50,304 of NZ_LMMA01000013.1, forward strand.
TATACCTATTTACTAACAATCCTAAAAAATATTTAGACAATACAAATCGCTCCTGGATTGATCCGTTGGGAAAGATTCTCTCCATAAGGATCTTCAAAGATCTTCAGGAAGGTGTCGATAAAAACAAAGTAGTTTTAGAGAATGGCTTAATGTATGATTTAACCATTATTGATATTAAAAAAATCAAGCTGATAAGCTATTATTTAAAATTAAAAGATATTGGATTAGTGTGGCTGCTTCCAAAATTTTTAAAAAAAGGTATTGAAAAAAGTATTTTAAAATTCTATGAAACCATAAAAAGAGGATATAAAGTTCATGTAGATAAAATTAATCTGAAAGACATATTAGAAAGAACTATTACTTTTTCCAGGATGATTAGTCCGGATAAAAAAATAGACGAAAAATTATTTTTTAGACATTACAATTTCTTTTGGCAATCCTGTTATACCGCATCAATTAAGCTCATAAGAAAAGACTTTTATTTTACCATTCTCACTTACGATAATTACATCAAAAAAGAATTAATAAGAATGATAGAATGGGAGGCAATGCTGAGAGAAAAATCTACAGATGTTTTTTATTGCAGTTTAAAAATATACGACTGGAGCAGAGAAGAAACGTGTGATGATTTATATGGAACCTTATTATCTGACAATATAGAAAATATGCAAAAATCACTAATTAAAACAGCTGAATTATATCAAAAATTTTCAACTCTTGTAGCTAACGAATATAATTTTTCTTTAAACAAAGAATTTGAAAACTTTGTTATTGATTTTATCAAAAATGTGGCTATACCGGAAGCACTAAACAATAAAGAAATCTTATCTGAAAATATCTGAAATACGTGTTGAGCTCAATCAAGAAAAAAAATACCATTAATAAATAAGCTTAAAAAAGAAAATAGAGAAAAGAAATAAGAACAGATCATTGTGGACTTCTTAAATAATATAAACAAATAAATACCACGAATATGGAAAATAGTTTTAACAGCCTTATCAATATCCAGCCTAAGGAAATCAGTGATAAATATCCTAAAAATATAAAGTTTGAAATAGTTGGTAATGACTACACAAAAATAGCCGTTATAACCTCGGTTGAAGATAATGAACTGGAAAGCTGGCTGGCAAAAAATAATGATTTTGTAAATGAAATATATGAAAAAAACAGAATCATTCTATTTAGAAAATTTAAAAGCTTTACCTCCAAAACAGAATTTTCTTTAGTTGTAGACAACTTGTCCTCAGGAGGTGCTTTGGAGTATGCAGAACCTTCTTCTCCAAGAACGAGACTGGAAGATAAGATATATACTTCTACAGAGTATCCAAAAGAACAGTCCATACCTCAGCATAATGAGCATTCGTACTCTAAGTCATGGCCAAAAAAGCTCTTTTTTTATTGTGAACGTCCTTCTGAAATTGGCGGTTGTACGCCTATTTGCAATAGTTCGGCTGTTTATAATAAAATCCCGGCTGAAATTACCAAAAGATTTGAAGACAAAGGAGGCGTAATGTATGTTCGAAATTTTAGCCAGGAAATGGATATTCCATGGGAAACCTTTTTCGGAACATCAGACATAAAAGAAGTAGAAAAATATTGTAAGGAGCATCATATGAACCTTACACAAATTGATCAGACCAGACTTCGAATTGATTACGTTGCACAGGCGACACTTCTTGATAAAGCTACTAATAAAAAAATATGGTTCAATCAGGCACATCTTTTTCACTACAGTAACCTGGATAGTGATGTGTATAGCTATTTGATAGATGCTTACGGAATAGACAATCTTCCGCGAAATAGTTATTATGGAGATGGTACAGCCATATCAATTAATGATTTGGAGGTGATAAGACAAGCTTACGACGATGTAGCTTTCAGGTTTGATTGGGACAAAGGTGATCTTTTGATGATGGATAATATTAACTTCACTCATGGACGTGATTCTTACGACGGAGCAAGACAGCTTTTTGTATCGATGTCTGAAGAAGATAATATTAGCAACTATGTAAAAGCCTCAGCCACAAAAAAAGTAACTGAAGCCAGAAAAAATACAGCATCTTTCTTTATCACCAACGAATCTAAGTACGGAGACAGTAAGGCAATGCTTAAATATAAACTGGCTTTATCGTGCAGAATGCTGAGAAGTCTTCAGCTTGATGAAGGAAGTATCAGCGGGCATATTAGTATGAAAGTACCCAACGAGAAAAACCTGTTTTGGGTAAATCCTTTCGGGATATTATTCGACGAAATAACACCGGATAATCTGATATTGGTAAACAACGAAGGAGAAGTTATTGAAGGAGAATATCCTATTAATGTAGCAGGATTCTGCATACACTCAGAAATACATAATACCAGTAGAGAAGCCAACTGTATCGTGCATACACACTCTCCCTGGGGAACGCTTTTTTCATCGCTGGAAAAACCTGAAATCCTGATGCTTGACCAGAACAGCTGTATGTTTTATGATAATTATGTTCTGTATAACGAATTCGATGGTCCTGTTAATACAACTGACCGTGCCATTAAATTAGCTCAAAAGCTGAGAGATAAAAACGTTGCCATTCTGGCTAATCATGGAGCAATTGCCTGTGGAGAAAGCATAGAAACGGCTATGATGTACATGATCAGTCTGGAACGTACCCTTAGACTAAATGTACTGGCAAGACAAATGAACGAAAAAGTAAATCTTATAGACTCTCAAACAGCACAAAATTCTAAAGAATGGATCAGCAATCCTATGGGCTTTAAAATTGAATTTGATGCTTTGGCAAGAAGAATCGAAAGAGAACACGCGGATATCAAAAACTACTATCCAATTTCTTTAAGCATATGATAAAAAGATATAATTTGTCACCCCAGCAAAACCTCTTGTATCTGGCCGGTAGTAAAGGTGACTTGTATAATGTAATGGCTTTTTCTCTGGAGAATACTCAGGGACAAAAGCTCTGTGATGATATAAATGAAGTTCTGAAAGATGAATTATCTCTTTACATGACTATTACTTCTCCGGGAAAAGAAGCCTTTTTAAGTATTGAGGAAGAAAGAAATTTCGATGTAAAACTTGTACACAAACAAGTGCAGGAAAACACAGATAATGCAGTATCACAAGAATATAATCTGAGCATTACCATTGTTCAGGATAATGAAAATGCTGTATCGATAAATTTCAGATACGGACTTTATTTTTTTGATAGCTGGAGTATAATAACGCTCTATCATCGTATTTTAGAAAAATATCATAAAGGCACTTATGATAAGCCTGATATTAGTTACCTGCAATATTCTGCATGGAGAGAGCATATTATCAGTGAACAAGGGAATGAAGAAAATTTGGAATTCTGGAAAGATATAATGAAAAATTTTCAGCCTTTCAGAACAAACCTAGAATTGAATGTTACTGAAAGCAGAAAAAGTGAAACACAAATTTATAAGCTGAGCGACAAGCTTGTGCAGTTATTGCAAAATGCCACAATTGATAAAGAGATACTATTATTATCTGGTTGGTATTATACGCTTTGCCAAATATCTGCAAATAAAAATACAGTATATGGTGCGGGATATGTAAGCCATGGAAGAAGCTTTGAGCAGCTTTACAAAAACATTGGACTTTATGCGAGTACTTTACCTTTTAATGCAGAAACAACAAATGATTCTTCAGCAATAAAAGAATACTGTGACAACATAGGGAAACGGGTGATATCGATAAACAGCCAGAAAGAGTATATTCTCAATAATCAGGAATATGCAGATTTTATAAAATCAAACTTCAGGTATATTTTTGAATTTATCGATCTGAGTAAAATTACCAATAATAAAACTCCGTTGAATCAGATTACAGCTCATCAAAATGACTATTCAGATTTTATCGCCCAGATTTATTCTGCAAAAGAAGAAACGACTGTTGCGCTGCACCACAAAGATAACATCAAAAGTGAAGATATAGCGTACTTTATAAAGCTGTGGGAGCATAATAGTATTCAACTTATAGAAAAATATTCAGAAAACACATCAGCAATCGAGCCTTACGAAACTGGTGCCCAAAAAACTGTGAAGACAGAAAATACCATAATCGCAGAATCGGTTTTGGAAAGATATGCAGAAATCCTAAAACAATTTGCGGATCATATTGCTATAGAAGATGAAAATGGAACCTACAGCTATAAACAGATCGATGAGAAATCAAACGAGCTGGCAGCATTAATTCTGGATAAAATAGCAGATGCTTCATCGCCAACAATAGGGGTAATGTGTGATTGGGATCATAACGTAATTGTTGCTTTTTTGGCCACATTAAAAATTAATGGTACCATTGTTCCTATAGATCCTAATGATTCTCAACAGAGAATCACGCATATACTGAACAATTCGAATGCGCAGCTTTTAATTACCGGAAGTAATTATCAAAAAGAAGAATTTGAACCAAAACTCTTTATAGATAAGCTGAATTTTACAGGTTCTATAACTTCAGGCAGTAATTCGATTCGTACACCGGAGAGTACTTCATACATTATATATACATCAGGAACAACCGGAGCTCCCAAAGGAGTTTGTATTCAGGATAAATCTTTGATAAACTATGTCGACTTCCTGAACAGATCACTTGATATAAACCATAGAGACACCTCTATACTACTTTCTTCGTATGCCTTTGATTTGGGCTATACAAGCTTATGGGGAACTTTACTTTCAGGAGGAAAATTACAAATGATAAAAAAAGATATCCTGTATGATTTAGATGAGATAATCAGTACGATTACAGATAAAAAAGTAACGTATATAAAAACGACTCCGTCATATTTTAACGCCATATTAAATGCAAAAAACTTTAATAAGATTGAAGGATCAGATCTTAAAAAAGTCATTCTGGGAGGAGAAAAAATAAAAACAAAAGATTTAGCAGACTTTAAAAAATCTTTCGGGACGATAGAAGTTATCAATCATTATGGCCCTACGGAAACCACTATTGGAACTATTTTTAAAAAAATAAACGATATAGAGCAATACATTCAAAGGCCAGTCATAGGGTCGTCAATTTCCAATAATTTTGCGGTTATTTTAGATGACAGAAAGAAAGAAGTATCAAAATATGAGACAGGAAATGTCTTTATTGGAGGTGCAGGACTTGCAAAAGGGTATTTGGATAATGAAGAACTGACCTTAGAAAAATTCATAGTTCACCCCGATTACGGAAGAATATATGCGACTGGTGATATCGGTTTCTTTACGCTTGAAAATGACATCATGTTCCTTGGAAGAGGAGATAGTCAGGTAAAAATAAGAGGCTACAGAGTAGAGCCGGATGAAGTAAAAAACATCATCACGACTTTTTCGGGAGTAACAGATTCTGCGGTATTGGCTTTAGAAAATAACGGAGATACAGGACTTTGCGCTTTTGTAACCGGAATTTATAAAGAAAGCTTTTTAGATTTGGAAGAATACCTTAAGAATTCGCTGCCAGAATATATGGTTCCGGCCAAAATTTTATTTGTGGATAAAATTCCGTTAACATCAAATAATAAAGTCGACCAACAAGCTCTTAAAGATCTATATGAACAACATGAATCGGATAAAGCGACTCATGATTCTTCTAAAGAAAATACGTTTTTTATAACCTCAGATTTACAGAAACATTTATTAAGGATCTGGAAAGAAACCCTAATAACGGATGACATAACCGGCAGCAGCAACTTCTTTTCTTTGGGCGGACACAGCTTAAAGGGAATTCAAATGCTCAACAAAATATACAAAGAATTCAACGTAAAAGTAACTTTAAGTGATATTTATAAATATCCTGATTTTGAAAGTCTTTCAGGATTTCTGTCAGAAAAAGTAAATGAGAGTGAGGAATCTCCTTACACAAAGATTTCTCCCGTAGCGGTTCAGTCCAGATATGAAGTTTCAAATTCTCAGAAACGTATGTGGCTTTCGACCATTAAGAAAGAAAGCGCAGCATTGTTTAATGTTCCTATGCATTATTCAATCAATGGATCTTTGAATATGGAGGGGATCAGGGCTTCTTTTGTGGCGCTTATACAAAAACACGAAACCCTTAGAACTATATTCAAATATGAAGATGGAGATATTTATCAGTACATCTTACCAATAGAGAATATTGATCTGGAAATTCCTGTTGTAGTCATACAGGATTCACCGTCAATGATCAAATTTTTACGTCAGGAAAGATACAAACCATTTGATCTCTCAAAGGAATTTCCTATCAGGTTGAACCTAATAAAAAAAGGAGAGAAAGAATATACTCTTGCAACAACGCTACATCATATTATTTCGGATGGTTGGTCGCGCGAGATTTTGTATAAAGAAATCAAAGAAAATTATAATACTTATCTTAAAGATAAACATATCAATGTTGAGCCTTTGGCAATTCAATATAAAGATTATGTAAACTGGCACAAAGGCAAATACAAGACGCATGAAAATTTCTGGAAGAACTTCTTTGCTGAGGATATTCCTTCTCTGGATTTTCCGATAGATTACGTACGTCCCGGAATTATATCGTACAATGGTACCGCAATAAGCACAAAAATAAAAGAAAACTTTAACGGTCTGAAGCAAAGCCTTAATGAACAGTCTCTTTCTCTTAACAATTATCTTGTTGGAATATACGGACTGTTAATACATGCCTACAGCAATCAAAACAAATTCTACATAGGAACAATTTCCTCCGGAAGAACCCACGTAGATACAGAACCAATTATAGGATCTTTTATAAATTATCTGCCTTTAAAAATTAAGGTTTCATCCGGGATGAACTTTCAGGAATTCCTTGAAGAAAATACAAAAGGATTTGTGCAGGTGTATGAAAATGAAGACTATCCTTTTGATTTGATGGTAGAAAAGTACTTGCCGAACAATGATGCATCGAGAAATCCATTTTTTGATACAACAATTATTCTTCATAATGAAGAAGATGTTTCGCGTACAATACTGTTTGATGACGGCGTACAGATAGAAGAATTTGTACATGAAGAAGAAATAGGGACACACTCCAAAATAGAATTCAAAATAGATATTACGGTAAAAAAAGAAGAACTCGTAATTCGATTGGAATATAATACAGACATTTTTTCTGAAAGTAAAATGACAAAATTACTGCATTTGTATATCGATCTGATAGAAAAAATGGCGAGTAATTCAACAGATACTTTAGATGAGATTCTTGAGGCATTAAGGATGGAGATGAATCAGGATCAGGAATTTTTAATATAATTTATAAAATAAATATGGAAATCATACCTATTTTAAAAACGCTTGATAAAAAAGGAGTAAGCCTGGAAATTGAAAACACACAGATCAGGCTTAAAGGGAATATAGCCCAACTTTCTATAGAGGAAAAAACGTTTTTGAAGGAGAATAAAGAAAAAATAATAGCGTATATGATCAAGAAAGACACGTTTTATTTTTTCAGGGATGTGCTTTACTTTGGACATGAAGAACTGGATACTCTGGATCTGAATGATTTGAAATATAGCGGAGACATTCAGCGTACCATATCTTCTGTTATAACCAGAGATATTTCAGGTACAAAGTACAATGAAATAAAAAAGTTTACCCAAGAACATAATATTACTGTTCAGGCTGTGTTTCTGGCGGTTTACAGAGTGTTATTATACCGATATACGGGACAGAAAAACACGATTCTTTTTACTAACCTTTTAAGTACAAATGAAGAGAGAACGCTGTATATAAAGAATACGATAGAAGACAAAGATACAATTGAGAATCTTATTCGAAAAGAAGATGAGGCAATTCACACTGCATCAGAAGAAGATCAATGGAAAGATTTATTGGCAGATAGAGAGAAAAATAAACTGCTTGGAGAAATTGTAAAAACAGGAATGTTTTTTTCATACAATTCCGAAAAAGTATATGGCAAGAGATTTGAAGACAGAGGCAATTCCTATATTGACGTTCTGGTTCATGATGATCAGAAGCAGCTAAATATTAGCATTGATTGTCATCCTTCATATAAACACGAACAAGTTCAACGACTGCTGGAACATTTGGTAAATATAATTAATGCTTTACCGGAAATTCTCCATACCGTTCTTCATGAAATCGATTATATGTCTGAAATTGAAAATCAGATTGTTGAATATTTGTCTCATGCCGAATCACAAGCATTGGAAGACGAAAGCCTTATTACAAAATTTGAAGCATCTTTTGATATATATTTTGCAAAAACGGCAATTGATTTTGAAGGGAAATCATTAACCTATGGAGACGTAAAATACCTGTCAGATAAAGTATCGCACTATATCAGCAGTTACACAAAAAACGAAAAAAGTCACATCGGGATTTGTATCAATAAATCAGAATATTTTATTCCTGTATTGATCGGAGTCATAAAATCAGGAAATGCGTATGTCATAATTGATCCCTTTATTCCTGAAGAAAGAAAAAAGTCATTGCTTGAAGATATTAACTGTAAGTTGATTTTTGATGAAGTACAGCTTCAGGATTTTTTAGAAAAAATAGAAGAAATTGTTCCTGTAGAGCAAAATCAGGATATTAGTCAGCAAGACCATGTGTATTTGATGTGTACCTCGGGATCTACAGGAAAACCTAAAGTAGCGATTAATACCCACAAAGGCTTTCTAAACCTACTGGAATGGTATAAAAATGATATAGGAATTAACGAGAATGATAAGGTAGGTATAATAAGCAATATTAGTTTTGACCTTACCCAGAAGAATTATTTTGCACCGCTTTTAGCCGGAGCCACAATTTATCTGGAAAATACAGGGCTGTATGATATCCCTTCGTTTATTAGCAAAAATAAAATAACGGTAGCCAATGCAGCTCCAGCCATATTCAGCTCTTTTACAGATGCAGAGTATCTGGTCTTAAACTCGCTGCGTAAAGTAATATTTGGTGGAGAAAAAATAGATCCTATAATCGTTAAAAACCTTAGAAATATAGCAGGTGAGATCAAAATATACAACTCTTACGGACCAAGTGAAGCAAGTGATGTTTCTTCATTTTATGAAATAAACGAAGAAAACACAAACATTTTTCCTGTGGGAAAAGCCATTCCAAAGGTAAAAGTTTATATTATGGATCATAACTATAATGTTCTTCCTTTAGGATTGAAAGGCGAAATTGTTGTAGGAGGAATAGGTGTAGGACTTGGATATGTAAATAATGCTAACGAAACACATATCCGTTTCTACGAGCATCCTAAATACGGAAGATTATACAGAACCGGCGATTTGGGAAGACTGATGGAAGATTATAATATTGAATTTTTAGGAAGAAACGATTTTCAGGTAAAGCTGAGAGGAAACAGGGTAGAACTGCAGGAAATAGAATCTGCTGCAAGTAATTATTCCAGTAACATCAGAACCGTTTTAGCAAATATTGTTTCTTATAATTCAGAACAATATATCGCGGTATATTACTGCTCAGAGATGCCAATTAGCATTGCAGAACTGAAAAAATATCTTATGAAATATTTGCCGGACTATATGGTTCCTACCTATTACATTTCATTAGAGGAATTTCCGCTCACCCCAAACGGAAAAATCGACAGAAAAGCTTTGCCGGAAGTGTCCTTTAAAGATACCATACAAACAGAATATATTGAGGCAAAAGATGATATTGAGATTAAAATCAGAAAAATTTGGGCAGCGCTTCTAAACCTTGAAGAATTACAGATAAGCACCAATGCCAATTTTTTTGAAATAGGAGGTACTTCGTTAAAGCTTTTACAGCTGGTAAAAGAAATTAACCAGTTGCCGGAAATAAAAAAAGAAGTAACTCCGGTTAATATCTTTGAGTTTCCGCAGATTTCAAAACTGGCTGCTCATCTTAAAGGTGACAAAGTCACTTCTGACAACAATAAAAGTATTGAAGAGTCTATCAATACCATAGATGAGACTCTTAGCATATTAAATAATTTTCCAACAGAATAACATGAGCGAATATACAGGTTTAGAAATTGCAGTGATAGGGATATCATGCAAAGTACCCACTGCAGAGAATCATAGTATTTTCTGGGATCAGCTTAAAAAGGGATTTGAGCCAATGGATGAACTTTCTATTGATGAAATAGTAGCTTCGGGAGTCCCAAGAGAGCTGGCTGAGAATAAAGAATATGTACGCAAAAGTAGACGATTAAAAAGCAAGAAAAATTTCGATTATTCTTTCTTTGGATACAATAAAAATGAAGCCCAGTTGCTTTCACCACAAACCAGAATGCTTCATCAGTCAATATGGGAAGCAGTGGAAGATTCAGGAAGTGATATTAAAAAATTAGAAAGCAGCAGTTTATTTGTAAGTATTATAGAAGATTTTACCTGGCAAATGCATGTACGATCGCTAAGAGATAAATTGCCTATAGACTTTTATTCCTTTAATTTTTTATCGGCACATCATTTTACTCCGGCACTTTTATCTTATAAATTTGGATTTACAGGATTGCCACTGCCTATTATGAGCGCATGTTCAAGTTCATTAGTTGCAATTCATGAAGGATGTAAAAGTCTTTTGCTTGGAGAATCAAAATATTCGATAGTAGCGGGAGTCAATTTTTTTAACAGTAAAGAAAAAGGCTATCTCTATAAAGAAGGAGTAGAGTCTAAGGATGGGCACTGTAGAGCTTTTGATGCAGATTCATCCGGGACATCCTGGGGAGAAGGTGTAGGAGTTGTAGTGCTTAAAAAATTAAAAGATGCCATAAAAGATAAAGATCATATTTACAGTATTATTAAAGGTAGCGCGTGTAATAATGATTCTAACAGAAGAATAGGATATGCTGCACCAAGTGTAATCGGGCAGAAAGAATGTATCGAGAAAGCACTGAAATTCAGCAGGGTTTCGCCGGAAACAATATCGTATGTAGAAACCCATGGTACAGGAACAGCTTTGGGAGATCCTGTTGAGGTAGAAGCTCTTACGCAAGCTTATGGATTGGGAAAAGAAAATAAAATTCCAATTGGTTCTCTGAAAAGCAATATTGGACATACAAGTTATGCGGCAGGAATATTAAGCTTTATAAAAGCGGTATTGTGTGTAGAAAATAAGCAGATTCCACCAAGCATTAATTATGAATCTCCAAATCCAAACATCAACTTTCTGCAAAGCCCTTTTTATGTAAATAATAAGATTATTGACATCGAACAAAAGAGTTCACCTTTAAGGGTCGCTGTAACTTCATTAGGAATTGGAGGTACAAACGCTCATATTATTCTGGAAGAGGCTCCGGTTACAGAAAAAAACAGGATAGAAAACAGCTTTTCGGATGTATTTTCGATTGCTGCAAAATCGGAGAAAGCACTTAAAAAAATAGCTTTAAATGTTTCAGAATTCATAGAAAATGAGAATGTAAACATTCATGATCTTGCTTATACGTACCGAAAATCCAGAGCGAATTTTGATCTTAGAAAAAGTTTTATATTCGATTCCAGAGAAGATCTGATTGTAAAGCTGAGAGATTTTTACAAAGGAAATTCACGTATACAGGTAATATCTCCTGATAATAAACCTTTTGTTTTCGCATTCTCCGGACAAGGCTCCAGCTATAATGAGATGGGCGTACAACTATACCATAATTCTGAAGTGTTCAGGAATACTATGGATCTTTGTTTTTTAGCATTAGAAAAGATTTCGGATATCAATTACAGAAAAATATTCCTGGATGATGAAGAAACAGATCAGAAAAAATTAGATCATACAAACCCTATCATTTTTGCTTTCCAGTATTCGTATGCACAAATATTAATAGAAGCAGGACTGAAACCATCTTACATGATTGGCCATAGTCTTGGAGAATATGTGTGTGCCTGTTTAAGCGGAGTTATTTCTTATGAAGAAGCACTGAACATTATATACAACAGAGCAAAATTGCTTGTAGGTTTGCCGGAAGGCAGAATGATAAGCATTCGTATACCGTCGTTACAGCTTGAAGAACTGCTCAAAGAAAGAGAGAATGTATTTATATCTGCATACAATTCACAGGATAGTTACACTATTTCAGGGCTGAAAAACGATATGATATTGTTTGAGGAAAAGTTAAAAGAGCTGGATATATATTTTACTGAACTGCAGGCTGGAGGACCGTATCATACCCCTTTTACAAGAATGATAAAAGAGCAATTCAAGTTGTTGCTGGATAGTTACACATTCAAGACACCTCAAATTCCTTTTACTTCCTGTGCTACAGGAAACATGGTAAATGAAAATTCTGTTATAGAATCAGAATATTGGCTTGATCATATGGCTATGCCTGTTTTGTTTGATCAGTGCATTAATACAATTCTTCCAAACAAAGATAATCTTACCATTGTAAACATTGGTCCGGGAACTACTGTATCCAAAATATTGAAAAATGTAGATGTCGGTATTCAGACTTATGACGCGTTTAATAAAGAAGAATCAGAATACAATCAGTTGCTTAACGTTATCGTGTCGTTGCAGGAAAAAGGATATGAGATAAACTGGGAAAAAATATTGCCTGAGGCTAATATCATATCAGCACCAACATATCCTTTCGAAAAAGTGGAGTTTATAGATGAAATTATAACAAACCCAGTCTTTCAGAAAGAAGAAGTGCGTGAACCTGAAAAAGAGTACTATACCTACCGTGAAAAATGGGAAGCTGAGGCAGTCGATATTTCAGAAAATAAAACCAATACCGAAGAAGGGCAGATTATTGTAATTTCTGATGACAGCAATATATATGAGAAGCTTTCCTTCTTTGGCAAAAAGGCCATTTATATTTGTAATCAGGAGAAAAACAGCTGTTCTGCAGAATTATCTGATAATATTTTGTGTGCTGATTTTTCAGACGAAAAAGAAACTTCGGCGCTGTTCTCAGACTTAAACCAAAAAGGTATTGTACCAAGAACAGTATATTTTGTATGGTTTGGAGATAAGGAAACAGAAGAAGGACTTTCATACGGATATCGTTCGATTTATCATTTCGTAAGAGGATTTGACAGTGTATTCTTTGATAAAGATCTTAATATCATCCTGATTGGGGATTTATTCTTTAAGGTAAAACCGGGCGAAAAAACAAGCGCCATAAAAGCAACCGCATATAATGCCCTGAAAATGGTCAATGTGGAGTTCGACAATATCACGGCAACCTGCGCAGATATACCTGAATTTAACAATTTATCTCAGGATATATTGTCTCACATTAAAAAGAACGGTAAAGCACATTTTGAATATGCCGTTAGAGAAAAAGAAATACTTATCAAAAGATTTGAAGAAATTGAATTACCGTCAGATGCTTTTCAGGTTACCAGCCCAAATACCTATGTTATAACAGGTGGTTTGAGAGGACTTGGTTTTGAAGTCGCTAAATATATTGCTGAAAATGCACAGGCTAACCTGATAATTATTGGTAGAGGAGAAGAAAATGCAGAAAACAGAAAAATACTTGAAGATTATGGTACCAAAGTAATGTACCTGCAAGCAGACCTTTCAGATTATGACCTTCTTAAGGAGAAAATCGAAGCTGCACAACAAGAAATAGGCGCTGTTACCGGAGTTATACATGCCGCGGGAGTGGGAGATTATAACGGAATTATCTTAAGAAGAGGAACAGATGATTCTTCTGTTTTTAATCCAAAAATATATGGTACTAAAAATTTAGTGGAGATATTCAGGAACAATTCACTGCAGTTTTTCTTAGGATATTCATCACGTGCCGTATCAAAACCGTTTATAGGACAGCTGGGATATATTGCAGCAAACTCATATTTGGATAATTGCATATCTAATAATAATGGAGTAACGGTGCACTGGCCTATTGTAGCGGGCGTAGGAATGATCAACGAAGCATTAAAGAACGTGCCGGAATACAGGCATAAATCTATTTTGAGCAGATCGATTACCGTTTCTCAGATGCTTCAGATACTTTTTAAATCCATAGTATCAGGAGAACATCTTATAATTGCTTCAAGAAGCAGAATGGATGTAGAGACCGGATATCTGGAAGTTACAGAAGAAGAAGATCTTGATCACGTTACTTTTTCTAAAGAGCGAGTATTTACAAATAAAGAATATATAGCACCTGAAACAGAAACCGAAATAAAGCTGGTCAATATAATCAAAGAAGTACTATGCTTAGATGAGGTAGGAATAAAGGACAATATGTTTGAACTGGGAGGTGACTCCTTGAAAGCAATGGTGATTCTGAATAAAATAAAATCAGAATTCAGTTTAGAATACAGCCTTAAAAACCTAATGGATGCGACAGACTTATATCAAATTTCAGAAGAGATACAAACAATAACCGATAACAAAATAACATTAACTTTTTAACTAATGGAACTTAAAGAATTATTAACATATATTGAGGAGAATAACATTGATGTAAGCCTTAATGAGTCTTATAACTTAAACATTGTCTTGAATAAAAAAGATGCCGAAAACAAAACATTAATAGATTCTATCAGAAGCAACAAGGAGCATCTTATAAAACATCTTGAAACAAAGAACAGTGAAAGCCTTATTCCTGTTTACAGAATGACACCTTTTCAGGAAGGACTGGCAGGATTTGTAAAAAATAATCCGGAAAGTTCAAGGTATATTATTCATCTTACTTTTAAATCTGAAAAAGAAATTGATTTTGATGCTTTTAAGAAGGCATGCGGACTTTTGGTATCAAGCAATGAGATTTTAAAATCGTCATTTGATTATGATTCCCAAGATCAGGTTTTTAAGTCGAAAATTATTGAGACTGACGAATTTTTCTGCGAAGAGATACTTCCTCAGGATGAGCAGTTTTTTAGACAAGGCAGCTTTGATATCTCTAAAGAATCGCTTATAAAATTTGCGTTGATAGGCAAGCATATTATAATTATAAAAATTCATCATATTATTGCAGATGTTGTATCGGTACAGTTGATGCTGCAGCAGTTATTTGGTTACTACAACAGATTTCAGAATAATGTTACTCCAGAGGCTTTGCAATCAGTTCCATTTTCTGAATATACAAAATGGCTGTTAAAGCAGAACAAAGAAAAAGGTTTATCTTACTGGAAAAACTTATTGGAAAATTATGATGCGACGCCAATAGAACAAATAGTTGCTGTTAAGAAATCCCGTCAGGAAACTTATGGCGAACTAAATGTTACATACGATCTGAATACTGCCACTCAGGAAATGCTGAAGAATAACAAACTGACCAGCAATACAGTGATCAATTTCTTATTTGGAATGGTGTTCTCTAAATATTTCAGAAACAAAAAATTTGTGTGGGGTAATACCATAACACACCGATATATGGATCATGATAACTTTAGAGATATCATAGGCCCAATGATTACAACAATACCTGTGGCTAATGATTTTGAGAAACAGGAGACTATTATGAAATCTATTTCTGATTTTCATTACCAGCTTTTAGATTCGCGTGAGTACTCTTATATCTCTACACCTGAAATTTATGAGGCCATTAACGCTAAAAACCTTTTTAGTGCCAACGTAAGTTTTCAGGATGTTTCAGAAAACAATAATGATGCGTTTAACGATGTTGGTATCGAAAGGCTTGTTTCTGAAAGCCAGAGTATATCTCATTTTCCACTGTCTATACTGGCATCTTCAAAAAAAGATAAAATTTCATTCAGTATTAGCTACAGATCAGATATATTTTCGGAAGATATCATAAACGACATGACTGATATTATCATGGGGCTTTATAATAATCTGGAAAATCTTGCTGAGTTGAAGTATTCTGAACTTGATATTTTTGAGTACAAAAAAGACATAGAAAGATCCGTTATGGCGGGAGATAAATTTAATCAGAATGTTTCTCTGCAAAAGCTTTTTAAAGAAGCATTAGAAAAATATAAAGAAAAAACAGCAATAGAAGATATTGAGGATAATTCTCTAACATTTGCAGAGTTGGATGCAAAAAGTAATTATATCGCAAATCAGCTTATAGCCAAAAACATTAAAGGTGCCGTAGGTGTTCACCTTAAGTACTCTACTAATCTGGTTGTAAGTATTCTGGGTATTTTAAAAGCAGGATGTACAATAATCAGTTTAGAACACGGTTACCCGATAGAGCAGCTTAATCTTATTACGCTTGAAACAGATTTGCAGGCTTGTATTATAAGTTCTGAAGAAAAAACGCTCTATGGAGACCGTTTGCCATATGTAAAAGAAAACTGTACGCTGATTCATATTTCAGATCATATTCCTTCAGAAGATAACCTTACCGAAGAGAGAGAAAGCCTTCCGGAAGACATTTTATCGATCTATTACACATCCGGATCTACTGGAATCCCTAAGATTGTTAAGGTTTCTAATGAAAACACCCTAAACGGATTATTATACCTTCAGCAAACTTATCCGGCCAATGCTCAGGATATATTTTGTCTTAACATAAGAGTCTCTTTTAGCCCTGCTGTCAGAAATATACTGGAATCAATTATTCAGGGAAATAAAATAGTTATCCTTCCAGAATATTTGTACCATAATATAGATAAGTTTGTAGAGACCGTATCTCACAAAGAAATATCAAGACTCTCACTTACTCCAAGTTTTATCAGACTACTTATTGAAAATGATAAAGAAAGCTTTCTGAATAAACTTAATTTCTTAGAAGTACGTGGTGAAGCAATTTCTATGGAAGACATGACGTTATTCAAAAAACTAATGCCCGAAACCACAATCGTGAGTAGATATGGATCTACAGAAGCATCTTCTACTGCTTACAACGAAGCGCTTGAAAGTAATCTTAACACATCGTCGAAATACTTTGCTTTGGGTAAACCAATACATAATACTGTGTTCAAAATTATTGATGATAACAGTAATGTTCTACCGTCAGGAATTATAGGAGAAATATACGTAGAAAGTAAAAGTGTCGCACAAGGCTATATAGGAACCGCAAATAGTAACTTTATCTACAAGGACGGTCAAATTTTAGGATTAAAAACAGGCGATTTAGGATATATAGATCAGGAAGGTGTTTTACAATTTATTGGAAGAAAAGACGCAATGCTAAAACTAAGAGGATACCGTATTGAGCCAGAAGAAATAGAACTTGCAATGGAAAAGTTTGAGGGTATAATGAAGGCCAAAATAATCCCTGTAGATGTCGAAGATCCTACAATGGCAAGGATTGTAGCATTCTGTCATGTAAAAAAAGTTGATGAGTTCACGGATATCAACCTTAAACACTTTTTGAAGGATATGATCCCAAACTATATGATCCCGAATAAAATACTTTTTCTTGATGAATTTCCAAGAACCAGTACCGGTAAAATAGATATACAATCTCTAAAAAGAAAGATAAATATAACGGATAAAAACAGAACCGAAATAAATAGCATGACAGAACAGAGAATAAAGGATATCTTTACTGATATCATGCCGAGTTCTGTGATTTATATTGATGAAGAGTTTTTTGAAATGGGTGTAAATTCCATTTTAACAATGAAAGCAGCATATAAATTAAGCACAGAGTTTAATATAAGCCTAAAAGGAGCAGAGCTCTTTCAATATGATACTATCGAGAAACTGGCGGTATTTATAGATACGATGATTGCCAATAAAAACTTTAAAAGAGAAGAGATATATCATACTCTGAATCAGAATGATGATAACGAAGATGTTTTCTTTCTGATCCCACCGCTTACCGGAACATCATTGTTTAACACATTAAAGCCATTTATTCAGGAAAATGTAGATTTCTATGTTTTTGAAACTATAGCTGTTGAAGAATACCCACAACTTGCAAAAGACCTTGAAACATTGGCTGGGTTTTACAAAAACTCAATTCTTCAGATGTATAAAGGTAAAAGAATTCATATGGGTGGATGGTCTTTTGGAGGAAGTACAGCTTTCGAAATAGCACTCCAGCTTCAGGCGTTGGGAGTAGAAGTAAGTTCTCTGGTATTATTGGATCCTAATATGTATAGACCGGAGTTTGATAGTGATAACAAACAGAGAGAAGACTACGAAAAAATAATCAGAGCTTTACTAATCCAGGAAAATATAGATCCGGATTCGATAGGTATGCACAGATTTATTGAGCAGGCATATCATTCTAATTATGTCATAAAACACTACAGGCCGGGTTCAATATATAAAGGTGATATTGCACTTATTAAACCTGAGCTTACTTCAGAATTTGAGAGAAATCATGATACCCCTTTTAATGGTTTCCGTGAATATTGTGACGGCGAAATTAAAATAAGCTTTACTCCTGGAAATCATATGACCATGGCTACAGGCCCTGCAAGAGTGGTTGCTAATCTTATATTTTCAAATTTAAATCTGAAATTTAAATAATTATGATAAAAAAAGGCTTGTTTTTTTTTACAGGAATATTACTCCTAATTGGGTGTAAAATGCATCATGCTGCCTATTTATTAACAGAAAATAAGTTTTCTCTGAATGAAATAAAAGAAAAAAGAGCGGAAGTAATGAAGTTAAATGACTCATTATATAAGTATAAAAAATTTAGTTATAAAGACTCTATACTTAATTACAGGATTCTGGAACCTGTATCACTACAGGAAGAAAAAAATTATCCCCTGGTTATTATATTTCCCCACTCATTTGGAGTGGGGAATGATAACAAAAGCCAGATGACTACTCTTCCTAAATTTTGGCTTCAGGAAAAAGTCCGTGATAAATACCCTGCTTACGTAGTAGCGATACAATATCCTATACGTTCTTCCAATTACCTTTTTGATGAGTCCAGGCAAATGTATTCCGTACCGGATAATTATTGTCTTGAGGTCACCTCAGAACTTATAAAAAGCCTTACTCAACAATTAAAGGTTGATAAAAATCGCATTTATGGAATAGGTTTTTCAATGGGTGGCTCCACAATATATAACCTGCTGGCCAAAAGTCCGGATATATTAAATGCCTCCGTAAGTATTGCCGGTATTCCCGATAAAGACGTTAGTGAAAGAATGGCAAAGTCACCAATATGGATCATTCATGGAAATGCTGATACTGAGAATCCTGTAGCATCGGATAGAATGTTAGTGAAATATCTCAAAAAAATGAACAATAAGAATTATATCTACTGGGAGATTTCCGGGTTAGAACACACAATATATCCAGATCTGTATGACACAGATATGATCCCTAAATGGCTGTTTAACTCAAAATAAAATGTATTCATATTTTAATAACCTAGTAATTGTATCTGGACAAACAAACAGTCTTTCATTAAAGTAATAGATAAAAAATGTCTAATAGTTTACAGAAATCGATAGAGAGGTTATGAAGTCTACAAAGATCATCAGTAGGTATATAAAAATTTAAAAATGGATAACAAGTACTTTTCTATTACTTCAAAATGTAATCTAGTAAAAATTTAGGAAAACTCATTTTATATTGAAAACATAATTACTATGGTAATATTTTTGAGAATATCAACACCAACTAATTTCACACAAGGGTGTTATTTAGTTTGAATAAACTTTCATAGAAAAAACAATTAAAAATAAAATGTAAAAAATATGGAAAAATTAATACTTGAAGTTTCAAATGAAATTGGTTTAAAAGATTTATACGAAATAAATGAAACTCCGCCATTAGGACATACTCCTGCTTTAATGCATGCTTATGTAATACGACCAGAAAATCATGGCACCCCTGATCAGGCATTTCAGCAGGAAATTATAGCAACTCCCAAGCTTGAATTTAATGAAGTATTAGTCAAAGTAATGGCTGCAGGTGTAAATTACAACGGACTTTGGGCTGGATTAGGAGAGCCAGCTTCTCCTACTGTATTTCACGGTAAAAATTTTCACATAGCAGGAAGTGATGCATCAGGTATAATATGGGAAATGGGAGAAGGAGTAAAAAATAATCCTGAATTTAAATTTAAAATTGGCGATGAAGTTATTGTTCACTGTGGTCAGACATGCGGAATATGTCAGGAATGCAATGGGGGTAATCCGATGCTTTGTGAGTCACAAAAAATATGGGGATATGAAACTCCATATGGTTCCTTTGCACAATATACTAAAGTACGTGTGCAACAATTACTTCAAAAACCAAAACATTTAACATGGGCAGAAGCTGGGGGCTATATGTTGACTTATGCTACTGTTTGGAGAATGCTTTATGGATTTGCTCCAAACGATCTAAAGCCCGGAAGCAATGTATTAGTATGGGGAGGTAGTGGAGGTTTGGGGGCAACAGCTATTCAATTAATTAAATTGGCAGGAGCTAATGCTGTTGCAGTTACGTCTAGTGATGAGCGAGGTAAAAAATGTTTGGAACTTGGTGCAGTTGGCTATATTAACAGGCAGAAGTTTAATTGCTGGGGTGCTTTACCAGATATTAATAAAAAAGAAGAATATAAAGAATATTTAAGAGAGGTAAGAAAATTTGGAAGTGCAATTTGGGATATATTGGGGAAAAAAGTTAATCCTGATATTGTTCTAGATCATATTGGATCTCAAACTTTTCCTGTAAGTACGTATGTTGTAAAATCAGGTGGTATGGTTGTGTTCTGCGGTGCTACATCAGGATTCAACATGTCATTTGATGCCTCTTTTGTCTGGATGCGTCAAAAGAGAATTCAGGGATCTCATTTTTCATCATTGTTTGAATTGCATAAAGCAAATAAACTTATTTTAGAGCAAAAGTTTCATCCAGTTATATCGCGTGAATTTACTTGGAAAGAATTACCTCTGGCTCATCAGAAAATGATGGAGAATAGCATTGAATATGGAAATGTAGTGATTAATTTAGCCTAAATAAATATAAAATTTCCTTCAATTGTAATAGACTGTAATTAACTTAAATAATGCCTTGCTTTTAGATCGCAATTTAGAGAAGTAAGGAATATATTGATATTTTTTTATTTATGTTATAAAATTTTTGCTTGATTGCTAACTTCTCAACTTTATACTTTTTAATATAATCAGTTGAGGGTTTAAATACTGGCGGAGAAAGAGGCTCCACCACCTGTATCGAAAGCACCAGTAAACACTGAGTGTTATGTTAAAAAAAGAAGGGTACTAATAGGGTACTCTTGAAATTCTTGGGTTTATTAACCTCTGTAAATGTAGGAAAAAAAATCGAGAAATGGCCGGAAAAATGCGAAAAACGGTGTGTTATTTTTCAGCTATATGTTTAGTATTTCGATAATTTTTATAGTAATTAGAGAAAACAATATCATCTTTTACCAAAGTCCTAAAAGTTAGACAGTAGCTGTTTAACGAACGGTTTTAGTTTTTAAAGTTTGCAAAATTTATTTTGTGTTTCAATTTAATTCTCTTTAATAAAAAGATTCACAGTTACAGCCGGTATGCTGAACTTAGTGTTTAATCTTCTTTATAAAATAAACCAGGTGAGTGTATTGTATATCTTGCAAATTCCGGCTGAAAAATGGTGGAAAGCTGGGTCGTCTGATAAAGGCTGGCTGCAAAATTTAAAAAATGGTTTTTTTGATTGTCTCCTGGTGAAATTCTACAATTCTTTAATTTTTGATTCTGTGAATATGGAAAGGGCCAAAATTTTTCCTCACCATTTATTGAATGTCTATAAAGAAATAGGCCATCCTCGATGCTTAAAATCATATTGTGTCTGTCAGTGACCGGGATTTCTTTATCATACAGTGTGTCAAAATCAATGTCTGTTACTTTGAATTTAAGTTTTTGGCAGATAATAAATGAAATTATTTGGTCAAAAGGATGATTGTATTCCTTAAATGTTTCTGTTGTCTTGCGATAGATTATTGATGGGTTTTGGTTTTCTTTTCTGATTGATTTAGATTTTGCAAGTTTGTTTATAGCATTCTTTAGTTCTCTTTTTGATAATGTTGATTTTACCTCTCCAATTGCAAGAACAGTTTCCATTGGAAAAAAACGCTGTTTTATTCCGCTTTCGAATAGCGGTGTATTATTAGAATCGTAAATAACAATATCACACTGAGTAGTTATCTGTTCATTTGCATTTATAACAAAACCATCATCTATTCTGTATCTAGACGGAATTATAAATTTTAAAAACTCCTTACAGGCATGTTCTTTGTACATGCCATATTCTAAAGGGCTAATTAATTTTCTGTTACTATCGAAATATATTTCCGAGTTATTGCTAAATGAGTTTTTAAAGAAATCAATTTTTTCATTTAATAATGCGTCGAATATTTTACTGCTCATAGTTTATAGTTTTTAAACTGAGGGACATTATATGGTAAATGGTTCTTCTTATTTTTTATCTTTTACAACATATCCTCCTGTTTTCTTTGGGCCAACATATTCTATTAAATCATTCTTTTTTAATAATCTGATTAGACGTTCTATTGTGGAGATGCTTTTGTTTAATTTCTCTGCTATTTGATGCGTTTTTAAATTGGGTTTCTTTTTTAGTGTATTTATCACTGCAGTTAATTCTCTTTTTGTTTTTTCATTTATTCCTTCGTTTATTCCTTCGTTTATTCCTTCGTTTATTCCTTCATTTATTCCTTCATTTATTCCTTCATTTATTCCTTCATTTATTCCTTCATTTATTCCTTCATTTATTCCTTCATTTATTCCTTCATTTATTCCTTCATTTATTCCTTCATTTATTCCTTCATTTATTCCTTCATTTATTCCTTCGTTTATTCCTTCATTTATTCCTTCGTTTATTCCTTCGTTTATTCTTTCATTCATTGTATTGTTTAATCCTTTAAGCTGATGGCTGATTTCTGGAAAGGTTAACTCTAAAATGTTGTCTTTATTTTTCCATTGAGGTGTTTTAAAGCCTTCAGCTTTGCAATCCCTTATCATTCGTAATGTACCGGTTCCTAACATTTCTATTAAGCCATTGTAGAAGCACATCTGTGCAATGTCTGGATTACGAAGTATTGAATTGTGTTCCGTTTTCAGGTCTCTCACGTTTATCTCATCAGGCAAGCCTCCATAATTACTAATGACTAATCGATCGGAATATATAGAGATTGTCAAGAAAGCTTTAGAAAGGCTGTAATCTCTATGGACTATTGCATTAAGTAAGCCTTCACGCAGTGCTTTCTCCGGATATTTCTTTTTTTCTTTTCTGTAAATACCTTTTATGTATATTTCCTTGCCTATTATTGAATCAAGGCTGGATAGGATATCTTCGATATTTTGAAAAATATTGCCTTCTAAAACTTTATTTTCCATAAAAGAATCACTCGAAGTGTCCTCAGGATGAACTACAAATTTAATTCTGATCTGAGGAATAAACTGGGCCGGGTTTTTACCAAATAATGCTATACAGGCATTAGTAATATTATGATTTACTATTAGTCCTCTGTTAACTAAAAAAGCTTCAGGATCATTAATTAGCGGGCTGGAAGTATAGTTTTTATAAGCATCCATAGATTTGCTTACTTCTGTCAGGTCTAAATCGTCGATAGTTGCACTTAAAACACCCTGTCTTTCCCATCGATGTTCTGAAAACCTTCTCTCATTTAAAAGATCCGCAGTATTAATATCACTGCTGGAAACGGTTCTCTCACCTTTTCTTATGAAGATACTGTTTTGAAAATGATAAGGTTTGTTTGCGCCCTCCCATACAGATATCATGATAAGATCCTTTTCTCTGTAAGTCTCTATTCTCGAGAAAATCGGGGCTGTTGGTTTTATTTCATGGACTAAATAGGCTTCTAATTTTTTTCTGTCCTCTTCGTTAAAATTTTTATCTGATAAAGTTTTATCATCATTTATGCCTATAAGCAGATCACCGCCTTTTGTGTTGATAAAGGATGTAATTGCTTTTGCTATCGAATCCTTATTGATAAAGGATTTAAATTCTAGTCTTTCGCCTTCTGATTGTTTCAAAAGGTTGCTTATGATGAGGTTATCTTCCATTTTCATTTGTTTTTAAAAGGTCTTTCATAAAGTTATAATCTAAAAACTGGGTTTGAATATAGATTAATGTTTCACTGGCATCATAAAATTCTTGTGCCCAATTTCCATTGCGCATCTCAAGATCCTTTTGATGATCTTTAATGACATAGTTATATAAATCAATAGCCTCTTGCTTGATATGCCTGTTTGGCAGCAACTTATTCTTTTCAGTAATCTGCGTTTTTGCCGCTTCATTGTTAACGGCTAACTTTTTATTCACTTGAATTTTATCTTGAATTTTATTTGCAAAAGTTACATCACGATGAATAAAAAACCATCTTGGTTTTTGTAGTTTTATCGAGAGTTTTATCTCTTCAAAAGTGATGTTTGTTTCATTGATATTGCCCGTGCCATAATAGGGGCGAACGATACCCATAAGCCAGTCCGTATCATTGACAGCCTGTAAACAGTTGTTTAGATTTGATAAATTTGGATTCACTTTTATCGAACCGTGAAATGAATTACGGATATTAAATCCATTATCTTCAATATCGTTTATAATTTTTGACAATTGATCTTCGAAACCGTAAACGGTAGAAGCAACCATTAGGTTTAAATTTTCTTTGTTTTTTTCGCTGTAAAGTGTTTCCTCAAATTTCTTTATCAGTCCATCAAGTCTAAAGAATTCTAACGGTGGATGATAACCAATTTCGTCAGCCGTTTGTTTTAAAATTTCATCATATATGTCAATTGTTCTAATATCGAAAAAATACTTGTTTTTGGACTGGATTTCATTAGATGTCGAGCGTACTAAATCATTAAGAAGATTCCTTGTAAAAGTGACATCACGATGCACCAGATACCAGTAAGGCATCTTCAAATCCTCAGCTTTTTTTATTTCTTCAAGAAAAATGTTGTCAGTTCCTATGCTGAATTGGGCTACTTTTGCATTGATTATGCCTAAAAATAAATCACATTTTTCCAGTTCTTCGAAATGACTGTTAATTTTAAAATCATTTCCAGATTTAAGAATAAGATCCTGAGAATAAATAATTTCATATTCTTTTGGTAAAATAGCTTTAATTTGTCCTAAATCATCCTCTAATAAAGAGGTGGCACTCAGCCATATTTTTAATTTTTTAGCCATTATTAATAAAAACTCTCATTTTTTTAATTGTTGTAAAGATGGGGAAAAATTTCCGGACTACCGGAAAATTGCTGTTTTTCCTGAGGCTTTTTTGATTTGGGTAAGACGGATTACCGGTTTGAAATGTAGCATTTTATAGGTCATTTAATGTAAATTTATGAATTTATAACTTTGGTTATCGGCTCCTTTTCTCAAATAGTGATGTCAGCTATGAAATTTAGCTTCATAGCAGCTTAATGCTCCGCAATGATATCGCCGCTGTCTTACTTTTTTGATCCATTTTCTTTTAGGATTTCAAGAATAGGGGCATCTTTAATATTCTCAGGAATTATAGGATTGTCATCTGCGGTAATGACAACTCTTTCAAAATCATGTATGCCAATCTCCCAGGCCTCTCTTACTTTTAATTCGGTTTTGATAATTCCAGCTTCAATAATCGGTGTCATTTTAAAGTCTTTATCTACATGCGCAGGAACAAGGATGAACTTTTTAAAAAGGTGATAAGCACGAAGAAGATTATTCAAATTAGTGCTTGTATTTGGTTCCATCCTATGAAATCTTGAAGACAGGGTAATAAATTGACCATTCGTAAGAGTACTTTTGTCAATATTTTTACTGATTAGAACTTTGTACCAATATGGCTTATTTTTGTTAATGCCTTTAATTACAGTAATAGAAATAGTTTCTTCTTTATCAATTTTGCCGTACTTGTGGATCCACTCCTCGAATATTTTTTTCCCAAAATCAAAATTCTCAAAAGACAGCAGCATACCAAAGGGGATTTGCGGGGAGGAGAAAAATCCAAATCCTTTCCATTTAGCATTATCCCATAATTCAGCGTTAATTATAGTTTGAGCTTTTATCTGTTTGTGAGAAATATTTTTTAAATTAAGCTTCTCTTTTTTTTCTTTTTTATCAGCCTTGTTTTCTAAAACCTGATCAATTGTAATTGGAGATTGAGTTCTTAGAATTTTGTATTCTGAGACCTGGCCGGTTATCCAATCCTGAAAAAAGAATTTAGGATTGTTAGTCAAAACGTTGGTTAAGAAATTATTGTGCTGTAAGAGTACAGACAATCTTTCATGGACTTCGTCTTTTTTAAATAAGCGGTCGAAAAATTCTTTGTAATCTTTAATCATGTAATTTCCAGAAATGACATGAGGCAGTAATGCATCCATAAGCTCGTGAAAATTCTTTCCATTGAATGCTGTTGCTTTTTTTAAATTTACAATGATATGATTTCTGCTTTTTGTTTCTAATTTGAAATTATCATCAATTTGTTCAAAATCGAGAACAAGGTTTATATTTTCAGAAATAGGAAAAACATCTTCGAATGATGTGGCAAGAAATGATTCAAAATACGCAAGGATGTTTTCCGCTAATATCAGCAGTTCTTTATTTTGGAGAAACTTAATATTGAGTTTTATTCCAAGGATCAGACTTTCAATAGAAACTTCGGGAGTATTTAGAAAGTTAGTTTCATAAGCTATTTGTGCGACAAAAGGCTGATTGGCAAATTTATTGTAGTAATCCGGCAGATTTTCTTTTTTCAGGGATGTTTTTGTTTCATCCAATTCAATTAAATGCTCATTGCCCAGTAAATATAATGAAGCATCTTCACTCAGCCATAAGTCATTTAACTTAAAAATGTCGGGTAAGTGCTTTAAATTATCGAAATCCTCAAAATTCATATTTAACAGCCGGATAGATATGCAGGCATCTGTCATATGATCGGCCAGAATATTTTCAGGATTATTGTCATCGGTTTCCTGCTGAAAATATCTTTGCAATACCGAATATAGTTCAAACCAGCATAGCAAAACTGGCACTCTGCCTATTATTGTTTCATTTTTTAGAATTTGCTCAACACTCTTAAGGAAATTAATACTTAAGTTTCCGGTTGTATACCAGTAATTGGCAAAAATGTTTGCGGCGGCAACCAGCGAGCTGTAAGAAGCCCAGTATAAACCTATTTTTGAATAAGCATCACTTAAGAGCATCAGGCAATAGTAAAATTCTGTCTGGGTTTCTTCTTTGGCAAGTTTTCTTGAAGCCCTGCCGAAATAGATTAGACTTTCTTGATTTAGATTGTTTTTTAATTTGGTTATCCCTCTGTTCAAATACGTCTGACCCGAAGTTAATTCTGAAATCCTAGTGGCTTCTATCTCTGCAATAGTATCAATCAGCTCATCGTAATGCTGGTTGTCAGGAAGAATTTCGCCATAAATATCAATCATCCCCCTGAGTTGTTCAAATGGTATGTCTAAATAATTTATGCTTAACTCGAAATGATGCTTAAGTTTTATCAGCTCATCGGAAACAGCAATGCTATTTTCTATTTTTTTTGCAATTTGAAATAGTGATAAATAAAATTTAGCAAGCAGGGCAGTGGATGGCTTTTTATTATTTCGACTGCATTTTGTAATAAATGCAATAAAATCCTGTTCTTCCTTCTGGTTATCAAGCAATAGCAGATCGGCAGCTTCTCTGATTGCTGCAATTGACTTAAGAATGTTTGACAGGTTTGGAAAAACCGGTCAATTTGACCACCTAATTCCGGACTAAATTGACCACCCGTTCCGGAGCAAACTGACCACCTAATTCCGGAGCAAATTGACCACC
>NZ_LMMA01000014.1 GCF_001422725.1 Flavobacterium sp. Leaf82
ACACTTTATTATTAAAAAATATAATTATACATTAGCTATTATAATATAAAGATTATCTCTGTAAACTGATTATTTGGAGGTATTTATGATTATGATTTTATTTACTTATTTACGCTATTAAATAAAAATAACCTGTAATTTAAAACTGGAAAAATGAAAAAAACAGCAATTGTTGCGCTATTAGGAATCGTAATGTTTTCGTGTAAAAATGAAAAAAAAGAAGAGCAAAAAATAGAAACGGATAAAGTAGAAAACACAAAAGAAGAAGCTGTTTCAAAAGATATAAACTGGAATGAAATGCCCGATTTAAAAGATATTGGAAATTTTCCGTTTTTTACTGCGCCAACAGGACTTAAGGTAAGTAATGAAAAAAACGGTCTTTCTGAATTTTTTGATTATGAAACAATGCAAAACTACACCGGCAGCAGTATTTATGCGACTGAGGGAAAACTGGGAATTTTGACATTTGAAGGTTCTGATGGTAAAGATTTCAATCAAAAATTATTCGACAAAAGTTTTTATGATTATCTGGATAAAATAGGAGCGAAGCAAATTTATAAAGGAGAGTTTCCGGAGGACGAAAAGCAAAGAGCGATATTAGAAAAAAATTCCTGGAACGGAAAAAATCGTACTAGCGGACTTTTAAGAGAAAGTGAATCGCCATTTGCTTTATATGCTTTTAAGAACGGCGGGAAAAAATATGTCGTAAATATTCAGTCTAACTCAGCGCAGGGAAATATTTTTATAATGGAGCTTAAAGATTTTGAGCAAACTATTAAAAAATATTCTGCAGAGCAAATGAAATCCGACATTGATAAAACTGGAAAAGCGGTTTTGCATATTAATTTTGATACAGACAAGGCTTCTTTACAACCGGACGGACAAGAAGTTGTCGAAGAGATTTTAGCGTTGTTGAATGCGGATCCAAAATTAAAACTTTCAATAGAAGGACATACTGATAATTCTGGTACCGAAGCCAGAAACCAAACGCTGTCTACTCAAAGAGCCAATACGGTAATGTATGCTCTGGCAGCAAAAGGAATTGACATACAAAGATTAAAAGCAAAAGGATTTGGTGCTTCAAAACCTTTAAAAACCAATGATACCGAAGAAAACAAAGCAGAAAACCGAAGAGTAGAATTGGTTAAAATACAATAGAATCCTGTGGCTATTGCAACAAAAAAATCTTGCTCAATACAATTTACAGATAGAAAAAACCAGAGATAAAAAAATGCTAAACAATTAAGTTTAGCATTTTTTTTATAACATAATAAAACTGTTTCCTACCAAATCAACGGTTCGTTACCACTCATAAAAAGGTAACGTTTTTCATCTACAACTGGTAAGTTTGTAATTAGGTAAGGGTCGACACGAATGTTTTTACCTTCAATTGGTTCTACATTTTCCCAGCGCAATACAATTATTTGTCCTGATACAGTACCTAAAACAATATGCTGCCTGTCTGATGCAACATCTATAGACATAATTGTGCCGCCTATGTGTGTGTAGTATGATTTTTCATCACTAACTTTTAGCCATAAATAACCATCATTTGACCCCAGATAAAATCCATGAGCTGACGGATACATACTAAATATCCATCGTCTGTCGTCTACAACAAAAAGAGCATCGCTATCCATATTATAACCGGAAGCCTGCAAACCCTCAATTTTATCTAATAATACACCCAAAGTTCCGCTTCTTGAAAAATGGCAAGAGCCTAATGCAAGTAATGGCGGCTGAAATTTATAATTGAAACAAGCAATATTAGGATAAGAAGAACGCTGTTCTATATTGGCAGTTTCTTCCCATTTTTGATTTTGCTGCATCAATACAATGTGTGATGAATTTTGAGATCCTACAGTAATATATTTGTCATCTGGCGAAATAGCAGCATGTGGATAATGAAGAAATTGATATTTAGATTCGTATTCATCTTCATCATTTTCTTCCTCCTCGTAATCTTCTTCGTCATCCTCATCTTCGTCGTCTTCATCCGTAATAAGACCTCCGTGTATGAGTTCAAAACCGTTTTCGTTGATAACAAAAATACCGTTATAAGTAATCAATACGACTTCTTTACCGGTAGAAAAAACCTCGATACTTTCATATTGAAGTTGTTCGATTGTAGCATCGTCCGGCAAACTAAATGTTGATATTATTGCACCGTTCCAGCCTTCGTGTACTTCAATTTTTGTGTCATAAACTTTTGCATAGTATTTTTTGTTTTCGCTAAAACCAAAACCAATTAAATCGTCTATTAAAGTTATTTCGTCATCCTTAATGGTGTAAACTCCTTGCCATTCATAATAATCTCCCAATTTTGCGAGTATTGTATTGTCATCCAGTATTGCTACTTTTCGGACTTTGTACCACATTGGTTTGTCTAAAATATCAGAAAGCGGATCATTATCGGGCGGAAAAAGCTCGCGAAATTCTTTGTGCTTTCCATTTTTATTATACTCGATAAGTTGCTCCAGAACATAATCGCCCATATCCTTTCTGGTTTCTTCAGGACATTCTGTTGTGGGATTTTCTTTTTGAATGTAGATAATATCCAGCCATTCATTAATATCCTTTTTGTATTCACTTCCTTCTTTTTTCCATCTCTCTGATGCTTCCAATAATTCTTTCATGAAAATTTGCTATAGTTTTAATGTTAAAAATGATTCCATTTGGTGCGCACAATTTATACATTATTTATAATTAATAACAAGATATATCTGATTATTACTCAAAAATGTTAATAAGTAATATCTTAAAGAATTGAAGTTTTTGCCGTGATTTGTAAGTAATTGATTTCGAATTAAATAATTAATGGACTTAATTTTTTGTTCTGCTGAATTATTAAAATTGAAAGTAATATTTGAAACTAAAATGTGGAAAAGTCTCCTATTAAATCGTTTTAGCAAGAGAAATAGATTTCAATATCCAGCATTTTGAGCAATTTATGGCTGTAGATTTAAAAAAAATCTTACATAGCAAGAAAAGTGTGATTTGCGTTAACTCCTTTATTTATAATGATCTAAAATTTTAGTAAAACTTTAATTAACATTTTTTTTACAAAAAAAACGTTTAAAATTTTCGGGTTAATATTTTTAACATACTTTTGTTCTATCAAATTGGTAGAATTTAAAATAAAGATTGAATACAAAACATTAAAAAGCATTAAATAATATTTTCATTTTTTGAGCAAGCAAAGAATTATTTGGCAATCTAAGCTTTATAATTTGCCACTCCTGAAAATACTTCAAACTATAAAATCCACAGAAATATTTAATAAGATGAATTCTAATTTTAGGATTTAAAATCTTGTAGAAAACATTTAAATAAAGTAATCTAAAATAAGTAAAAATGAAAAAACGAATGTGTTGCAGATAAAAAAACCATTTCTGTTGCAGCAGAAATGGCGAAGCTTAAAGAAATTGTACATCTCTGTAAGGAGAGCGAGAGGAGTAAATCCGTTTTCGGCTCACCTTATTTATTAAACTAAAACAAAGTAATGAAAAAAAAATTAAATAGATATGCATGGCTTTGCATTTTGTTAATTTCCATAGGAATTAAAGCTCAGGAAACCAAGCCGTTAATTCAGTCCAAACTCGAAGGAACCGTAATCGATGCCGTTACAAAGGAGCCTGTTATTGGTGCTTCGATAAACATTAAAGGTACTACGCACGGAGCTGTAACAGATTTTGATGGAAAGTTTTATTTCCAAACCGGACAAAAGTTTCCTTATACACTTATAGTTAGTTATCTGGGGTATAAAAAAACAGAAATTGTTGTGACTTCAAATCCGGTTACTGTTAGTATTGAACAAGAGCAAAACGCACTTTCAGAAGTAGTGGTTACGGCACTTGGTATTACAAAAGAAAAAAAATCTTTAGGATATACTACTCAGGCACTTAAAGGCAAGGAATTGTCAGACACAAAAGAGACGAATTTCTTAAATAGTCTTAGCGGTAAACTGGCAGGAGTTCGTATTACTAATTCTCAAGGAGATATGGGATCTTCGCGTATTATTATTCGTGGTGAAACCTCTATTTCAGGAAACAACCAGCCTTTATTTGTGGTCGACGGAGTTCCGGTAGATAACTCGCAGTTAGGAACTGTTGGTGGAGCTACGAGAGATTTTAGAAACGCAATCGCCGATTTAAATCCGCAGGATATTGAAACATTAACGGTATTAAAAGGTCCAAATGCTGCGGCACTTTACGGATCTCGTGCAGCGCATGGGGTTGTTCTTATTACTACAAAATCAGGAAAAACACAACAAGGACTTGGTGTAACTTTCAACACTGGTATAACAATTTCTGAAGTTGCGAGTTTGCCTAAATTTCAAAATTCATTTGGTCAGGGATCAAACGGAAAGTTTAGTTATGTAGAAGGTAAAGGAGGCGGAGTTAATGATGGAGTTGATGAAAGCTGGGGTCCTAAAATGGATGGTCGTCTTATTCCGCAATTTAATTCAAATGGAGTAGCAGTGCCTTTTGTAGCACATCCTGATAATGTAAAAAACTTCTTTAATACGGGTCTTACATATGATAATAGTATTTCTATCGCAAAATCAGATGATAAATCAGATTTTCGTTTAGGAATAAACAATCAAAAACAATTAGGAACTGTACCTAACAGTGAAATAAACAAAACAAATTTTACAGTTAACACCAACTACCAAATATCTAAAAATATAAAAGTAGGTGTAACCGGAAACTATATTGTTACAACTGCACCAACATTGCCGGGCGGACCAACAGGAAACCGTGCTGCGGGTGTAATGCTTCAGTTTCTTTGGTTTGGACGTCAGGTAGATACAGATCAGCTTAGAAACAATAGAGATGTAAACTGGAATAACAGTTATTATAGTAATCCGTATTGGAATGCTTATTACAATACAACCAGTCAACAACGTAACCGTTTTATAGGAGATATCCATTTAGAAGCAAAAATTACAGACGGGCTTCTTTTTAAATTGCGTACGGGAGTTGATTATTACAACGATCGCAGAAAATACACGATTAAATATGGTACAAACGGAACACCTTTTGGGTCATATGCAGAAGATGCTTATACTGTAGACGAAAGAAATACAGAGGGAATCTTGCAGTATACTAAAAAAGTAAACGATGATTTTAGCGTAGATGCGCTTGCAGGATTCAACATACGTAATCATAGCGATGCAAACAATTATCAAAAAGCACCACGTTTAGCTGTGCCGGATTTGTATACATTAACGAATTCAAGAGATCCTTTGACTTCATCAAATGTATTCTCAGAGTTAAAAGTTTACAGTGCATATGCATCAGCACAATTAGGCTATAAAAATTATGCCTTTTTGAATGTTACCGGACGTAACGACTGGTCATCGACATTGCCAAGCAGCAACCGCTCTTATTTTTATCCTTCTATTAGTGGAAGTTTAGTATTATCTGACGCTTTGAATTTAAAAAGCAGTACGCTTGATTTCTTAAAAATACGTGGTGGATGGTCTGAAGTTGGTAACGATGCAGATCCGTATCAATTGGCTACGGTTTATGATTTTCAAACGGCATTTGATGGTAACCCAATTCAAACTTCTTCTAAAAAGAAACTGAATGAGAACCTGAAACCGGAAACGACCCGCTCGACTGAATTAGGTTTAGAGTCTTCTTTCTGGAAAAACAGATTACACCTTGATGTAGCGTATTATAACACGAATAGTTTTGACCAGATTCTGGAAATTAAAACAACTACAGCAAGTGGTTACAATTCGCAATTAATCAATGCCGGTAAGATTAACAACCATGGTTTAGAGATTCAGCTGGATGGAACTCCTGTTCAGACAGAAAGTTTTAAATGGAATGTGGGTGTAAATTATTCAAAGAATATAAGCAAAGTAGATATTCTTGACTATGAAAAACAGATTCAAAACTATACCATTTCTACTTCAGGAGGTGTTGATGTATTGGCATCTGTAGGACAAGCTTACGGAGCACTTTATGGAACTGCTTATTTGCGTGATGCAAATGGAAAAATTGTAGTAGGAGCGAATGGTTTGCCACAAGCTGATCCTCAAAAAAGAGTTTTAGGACATTATACTCCAGACTTTTTAGGCGGTATTACAAACACATTGACGTACAAAAACCTTGAGCTTTCATTTCTTGTTGATGCTCGCGTAGGTGGAGAACTTTTTTCAGGAACGAATAGAACAGGTAATTATACTGGTGTTTTAGAGCAGACTCTTCCGGGTCGTGATGCAGCAAATGGCGGATTAAATTACTATGTAACAACTACAAGTACAGGAAGTACTAAGACGTTGCTTCCAACTGGAGTTGCTGCTCCAGGCGGTGCTGTGGTGTATGATGACGGAATGATCTTTGACGGTGTATATGCTGACGGAAGACCAAATACGTCTGTACTTAGTGCGCAGGAATATTACAAAGCACCCTTCAACATTAGCGAAGCGTATATCTACAGTTCAACTTTTGTAAAACTAAGAGAAGTAAAACTGGGTTATAATTTTAATAAATCATTTGCTAAAAAGCTGGGCTTTCAGGGGGCAAGTATTACTGCGGTAGGTCGTAATTTGTTTTTTATCTACAAAGACGTACCAAATATTGATCCTGAATCAGCTTTCAATACCGGAAACGGACAAGGTTTGGAGAGTTTGTCATTGCCAACTACCAGAAGTTTTAGCCTTAATGTTAATCTTAAATTTTAAAAACACGAATCATGCTAAAAAAAATAGCTTATATAACGCTGTTTGCTGTATCACTGGTCTCTTGCAGCGACAGTCTGGATAATATTAATAAAAATCCAAATGCAACCGAAACACCACTTGCGCCTTATCTTTTAACCGGATCATTAAAACAGGGAGCAGATATATATTGGGGATCAGATAATAATTTTAACTCGTCTTTGCTGTTTGTTCAGCATTGGGCTAAAATTCAATATACAGAACCGGACAGATACGATGTGTCTAACACTTCTTTCGCCACTTTATGGAATACGGGATATGCAACCCTGATTACAGATTTGAACACGATTATTAATTTCCCGGAGCAACAGGCAAATTCAAATTATAAAGGAATTGCCCTTGCACTTCGTTCATGGACATTTTTATTATTGACAGATGCTTACGGAAGCATTCCCTATAAAGAAGCAGGTCTAAAAGTAACTCCGGCATATAATACACAAAAAGAAGTATACACAGGATTACTGGAAGATTTAAAACAAGCTCAGTCTTTATTAAGTCCGGCAAACGGAACTGTAACCGGAGACTTAGCCTATAAAGGAGATGTTTTGAAATGGAAAAAACTGGTAAATTCCCTTCGTTTGCGTATAGCGTTGAGAATTTCAGACAAAGAACCAGCTTTAGCAAAACAAGCGGCGATTGATGCGACAAGCGATGCTGGAGGATTAATAAGCAGTAATAGTGAAATATTTCAGTTTATTTATATCAGTTCTCCGCAGCAAAATCCAGCTTCGGCGTGGTTTGAAACCAGAGATGATTTTCGTATTTCGAAGACTTTGGTTGATAAGTTAAACGAATTATCAGATCCGCGTTTACCGGTTTATGCTCAATTACCATCAGATGCAACTGTAGGTAAATATGTTGGTGGTGGCAACGGATTGTCAAATAGTGCTGCAAACAGCCAGGGTTTTGCCAAAACATCAAAACCGGGAAGTTATTTCCTGACGTCAACATCGCCGGCTGTACTTGTTTCTTATTCAGAAACTTTGTTTAATCTTTCTGAAGCTGTAGCGCGTGGTTATATTGCAGGAGATGCAGAACAACTTTATAAAAGTGCCATTACGGCATCGTTAAATCAATTTGGGATTACCAATGCTACAACGGTTTCTAATTATCTGAACCAGCCAACGGTAAAATATGATGCAACAAATTATGCAAAATCAATAGGTACGCAAAAATGGATCGCATTCTTCGGGCAAGGTCTTGATGCATTTGTGGAGTGGAGAAGACTGGATTATCCTGTATTAACAGCAGGTCCTGATACGGTTTTAAACGGACAAATACCTTCGCGTTTCTTTTATCCGGGTACAGAACAATCCTTAAACGGAAATAGTTACCAGGCAGCAGTATCTGCTCAGGGAAAAGATTTACTGACTACAAAATTGTGGTTTGATGTAAAATAAGCAACAAATAAACTTAATTACTGAATTGTAACACAATTTCAAGATGTAATTAAGTATCTATAGAATTTAAAAACCTCCAAAGTCATATGACTTTGGAGGTTTTTTGTTTTTGAATACAACTTACTTTTTGCAACACTTTCAAAGTATTATAATATAATGTAAACTGCATTTTTATATTAGATATTTCTTAAGATTTTATAAATTCTAAAATATCTTTATTAATAGTTTCTGCTTCCGTAGTTGGCATACCGTGTGGAAATCCCGGATATGAAATTAGTTTTCCGTTTTTTAATAATTTAGCCGCTTTAGGAGCTTGATTATAAGGCACAATCTGATCATCTTCTCCGTGTAATACAAGAACCGGAATGTCCAGACTCTTAAGATCTTCGGTAAAATCTGATTCAGAGAAAGCTTTTATTCCTTCATAATGTGCTAAAACAGAACCCATCATTCCCTGACGCCACCAGTTATGTTTAATTCCTTCCTGAACTGTTTTTCCTTCACGGTTCCATCCGTAGAATGGTATTGGAAAATCATAAAAATATTGTGCTCTGTTAAATCCTGTACCTTCTCTTATTTCATCAAAAACAGACAATGGCACACCATCAGGATTTGCTTCGTTTTTTATCATTATTGGCGTTACCGCACTAATTATTATCGCTTTTGCAACACGTTCTTTACCATATTTTGCTGCGTAGCGTATTACTTCTCCGCCACCGGTTGAGTGACCAATATGAATCGCATTTTTTAAATCAAGTGCCGCAGTTAATTCCGCTACATCTGCTGCATAAGTTTCCATGTTGTTGCCTTCTGAGCTTTGTCCGGAACGACCATGTCCGCGTCTGTCATGAGCAATAACTCTGTATCCTTGTTTTAGGAAAAACATCATCTGTGCGTCCCAATCATCACTGGATAATGGCCAGCCGTGGTGAAAAACAATTGGTTGTCCTGTTCCCCAATCTTTGTAATAAATCTCTGTTCCGTCTTTTACTGTAATTGTGCTCATCTTTCTTTTAGTTTTAGGTTATTAATCGTTATAAATATATCTGTGTTTAATGTTGTCTTTAAATCTTGATTTTTTATTGATTTAAATTCTTTTACAAATTTACAGGGGTAGAAAAGACTTATCGATTAATCTAGATTAAGTAATGAAATTAGTCGTAATTTTAATTGGCTCAGGTTTATTTATTCTTTATACAGAAACCAAAATCATTATTGCTTTTTCTGCTCAAGCTCCACATTAAATTTTCCCCAAAACGGATTATCAGCCATTTGCGAATGTCCAATTACGAGAATATGATTTCCTTTTTGCGTGAGATTGATTTTTAAATCCATTCCAAACGGTCCGTCTGAACTTTGATCGGGAAAGATAATTTGGTTAAAACGGATGTTTCCTTTGCCTGTAGACGGAAGAATCTTTGCGTTTATTTCGCCTGAATCTTCATTTTTAAATTTAAGATATACTCTGGGATGAATAGAATCTAACGAACCTTCGGCTACATATAAACCTTTTTCGTTTTTAAAATTCAGGACGATAGTATCGCCAATTTGTTTGTTCTTTTCTATATTTTCCTTTTCAATAACTGAAACCGAATCTGAGACTGGAACGGGATTTTTTTTGATTTCTTTTTGTTGACATGAAAAAAAGAAAATTGATAGTAAAAGCATGCAGAAATTTTTCATAATATTATTTTTAGTGAAACTTCTCAAACTTAGTTTCTTTTTCAGCGTGTTATGTTACATAATAAGATTTGGATTTTGTAGGATCTGGACATTAATAATACTTTTAAACTTTACTTCTAATCATTACTTCTCGCATGTTTTAAAATTATAAGTTGTTCTTTAAGTGAAAGTTACTAAAAAAAGTATATATGTTAAAGATAACATTTATTCGAATAGGGAAATAAAATTCTAATTGTGTTTTTTACCAAAATTTTTCGAAATACCAATTCCAATAGTCCATGTATCATACATAAAAAAATCCCCTTTTGTTAGTAAAGGGGATTTAATTTTAAAGTCAGATATACAAGAATATCTGCTTAAAAACATTTAAAACTATTTTGATTCAGGCTCAAAAAGATCCTCTGAGTTCTCTGTAATAGGTATGTATAAACGTTCCCAAACATCCGTATCAACCATATCCCAGCTGTGACCTTTACCTTTTAAATCTTCGGCAAGTAAAATTACACCGGGTTCTATGATAAAAGTACTTCCATCAGAAACCTTAAATCTAATTTTACCTTTTACCGTTATTACATATTGTTTTCTGGGTGCAGGATGTGCGTTTTTTTCCCATTCTTCTGTTTTATTGCTGTACCAGAACGAAGCAGTATTCATGTGTTTTAAGGATGGAATAGAACCTTTTTCGAATGAACTCGTTCCATCAGGATTATTGATAAGGCGGTAAGCAGGAATCTCAGATGCTTCTTCTAATGGTTTTACCGAAACATTTTTGTGATTTTGTGCATTATTGCTGTTTGCTGACATAAGGACTACAGATAGGATAAATCCTTTTAATAAATTTTTCATTTTGATAGTATTTAAAAGTAATATTTTTTATTGAATGTAAACGGAATCATGAACCATCATTTTATTAAAAAATGGTTTATATTTTGCTACTAAAGCCAGATGTCCGTCAAGTTTACCATACGTTTCTAAGTCTTCAAGAGAATCAAATTCCATAGAGGCATTGTAGGTAAAAGAATTGTCCATTACAGGTCTTGGAGATGAATTTGCGGGTCCTCCATAACGTACATTTTTTACATAAGGCAACTTTTTAAGTCCTTCAAAAAAGTTTTTAAAATCTTTTACCTCCGTTGCGGTAAGTTCAGGTTTTAGCCAAAACAACAAATAATGAAAATAGACAGTCTTAGGTTGAGGTTCTGTTTTATTATTGGCTAATATTTCTCCTCCAATAAGCGAAAGCGCTCCGGCACTCGCAGATTTGATAATAAAATTTCTTCGTTTCATAATAGTAATTTTTTAATTAAAGTCGATTCTGTATTTTAAAACAAACTGCCATTTTCTGTCTGATACCGTGGCTTGACTGGCATCGTTTAAGGCATAAATTGGACGGTTTTGAGCATCAAAAGTTAATCTGGACGACATGCCATTCATTAATAAGGAAACACCGGCATCATAAGTCAGCGCCTTATCGTGAAGTCCGTCAAGATCAGAAAGCATAATACTTCCCGCAGGCTGCAGCTGTAGATTGCTTTTGTCTTTGTTAAAATAGGGTAGTGTACCACCAATTTGTACATAATACGTATTACCCGTCCCTATAACCGGCGATGTATTTCCGGCACCGTTAAGACTGCTTTCGGCTGCATTTACGCCACTTGCAGGATTACTTACCCCAGAATAACGGGTATAATTAGGACCGTAATTATTATTCATTGCCATGGCATAAGCACTAAAAGAGGTACCACGTTCCTTGTTTATCGGCGTATCGTAGAAAAGGTCAACGGCAAAGCTCTTTTCATCATCATTAATGGTGTTTTTCGCTTCATCAAGATGCCATAGTTCATTGTGTATGTATTCGAATCCGGCACCTAATGCAAGCACTTTCTTTTTACCGCTATATGTTCCGGAATGAAAAGGTGTTGAATTATTTTCGCTATCAAAAAATTCATATTTAAAATAACCCGAGTAATCCTTATTAGGATGGGTTTTGCTAAAAGTAGCTACATTATATTGCGGATCTGAACTCACATTCGTATACGGATCTGCAATAACCAAACGGTAATCAAGTTTGCCTATTTGTCCTTTTGCATAAACGCTGAACTCCCTCACGGTTTCATCAGATATCCCTGCATTTCCGGTTGCATAAGACGGGAAATCATATAATAAAGTATTCAATGGTCCTGTTGTAAATCTGGATAATCCTTTCCAGGTAGATCGACCCGCACCGGCAGCAATCACATCGTTGAATTTGTACTCTGCATAAGCATCCAGAAGTTCGAATGTTGGAGATGTTTTCGTGGCTACGTTTACATTCGTTAAACCTCCCTGTAGTATAAAAGTGAATTTTTCTGTAGGCTGATACGCCATTTTCACCCTTACCCTGCGCAATGATAAATCCGAAATACTGTTTACCTGCTCACCATTTACAAGACTTCCCGGATTAAGTTCCAGATAACGCGCCCATATTTCAGTATAACCGCTAAAAGATATCGAACGCGTTTTTTCATCGTTTAGATAATGCGTAAGAGTAGGGTTTCCAAAATCGTTCTTCTTTTGGGCATTTACGGTATTAAATAACCCTGCAAGCAGAGAAAAACATATTCCAATTTTTAAATAACCTGTTTTCATGTTTAGTTAAAATTTACATTTTGTTTGGTAGTGATCACTACTTTGTTTTTGACAGGACAAAGGTAGATTCAGCATACTCTTTGGGGTATTAGAAAACCATTAGAAAGGCTATAGAATGTTATTAGAAAATAGATTGTTTTAATTTTAAATAATTGAAAATCAGTGATATTTAAGCTTCGGTATAACTAATCTGAAGATATTAGCCTTTTAGAAAAAGAAAATATTGTCGTAAATTTGACTCCGATTTAAAATCAAGCCATACAAATGAAGATATTGATAGTAGAAGATAACAGCCGGGTTTCTGCGCTGCTTAAACGAGGATTGGAAAGTCAGGGCTACCAGGTTTATATTGCAGAAGAAGCAGAGGAAGGACTTATACTTTTAGAGAAAATTGATTTTGAATTGATTATCACAGATATTATGCTGGGAGGAATGGATGGAATTACGTTCTGTAAAAAAATCCGCCATTCCGGAAAAAAGATCCCAATCATTATGCTTACGGCGCTGGGAACTATTGACGAAAAAATTGAAGGCTTTGATGCCGGCGCAGATGATTATCTGGTGAAACCTTTTGAAATAAGAGAACTTTACGCAAGGGTTAAAGCGTTACTGCAACGCAAAAATGATGCAACAAACACTTTAGAAGAAAGCGCTCAACTAACCTACAGTGATCTTGTTATGGACAAACGTACCAAAGTAATTTATAGAGAAGGCGTAACCATAAACCTGACACCAAAAGAATTTAATCTGCTGCATTTTATGATGCAAAACCCGGAAAGACTTCTTACCCGTGACGAAATTGCCGATAATGTCTGGGGCAATAATTTTGATACCGGAACCAATTATATCGATGTTTATATTGCTTATCTGAGAAAAAAAATTGACAAAGGTTTTGATCAAAAACTAATTCATACCAAGGTTGGAATGGGATTTATTTTAAGCAGTAAAATATGAAATTAGTAACCCGCACCGCTCTTGCTTACGCCATTTTAACTGCTTTTATTCTTTTTGTTTTTGCCTACAGCGTTTATTTTGTATCTGAAAAAAACAGAAAAGAGGAGTTTTTTGACCGCCTTGATTATAAAATAACCTGGCGCGCTGAGTTTATATTTGATGCACAGATTGATAAAGACCTTATAAAGTTCCTGCACACAAAAAACAAAAAAGTTCT
The DNA here is from genome assembly GCF_001422725.1 of Flavobacterium sp. Leaf82. Lineage (GTDB taxonomy): Bacteria > Bacteroidota > Bacteroidia > Flavobacteriales > Flavobacteriaceae > Flavobacterium. The sequence continues at coordinate 13,616 of NZ_LMMA01000014.1, forward strand.
TAATGAAGCAGATATCAGTGTCTATGACAATAAGTTTGACCTTTATTTTTCTGATAATATGCCGCCTCTTGGCAATCAGAAGATATTGCAGTCCATCAAAAAGAATAAATACCTAAACTGGTCTGATGATAAATACCAATACCGTGGAATTTTATACATTGATAATAATAAAGAATTTTATATCGTAGGACGTGCAATAGACGTAAGCGGTCTTAATCATATTAGTGTTTTTAAGGAGAATTTGGTCTACGTGTATTTTACCTCGATCGTATTGATATTTATTATAGGTTTTGGATTTTCCTATTACACGTTAAAACCCTTAAAGGATATTATTTTTCAAATCAGGGATATATCAGAACATAATCTTAATAAGCGAATAATTGTGCCAAAAGCAAAAGACGAACTTTATGAACTTACAGAGACTTTTAATGATACTTTTAATAGATTAGAGAAATCCTTTAATAACCACAGGAATTTTGTAACCACAATTTCGCATGAATTCCGTACGCCGCTTTCTATTTTAATTGCTGAAATTGAACTGGGCAAAGAGCTAAACCAGACGATTGACGACTATAAAGTTTCTTTGGACAATGCCTTGGAAGAAGCAAATCATGTTTCTCAGCTTTCTACGGCACTTTTGGATTTTGCACGTGCTAATTATGATATATCACAAATAAAAATGTCTGATATTCGAATAGATGAAGTTCTGGTTGATGCAAAACTAAATCTCTTGAACAAAAAAGAGGTAAAATATAAGATTGGTATAAGCTACACGAACTTAGAAGATAGCGATGCAAATTTCTATAATTATAACGGGAATCCGTATCTTCTTCAAATTGCTTTTTCTAATATTATGGAAAATGCCTGCAAATATTCAACAGATCATTCGTGTCATGTAGACATCAATACTTTTGCAGAGAGTATTGTCCTGACATTCTCTGATAACGGAATTGGTATTCCTGAGGAAGATCTGGAGAAAATCTATAATTTGTTTTACAGAGGAAAAAATAAAAGCCACGAAATAGGGTATGGAGTTGGTTTATCTGTTGTAAAACAAATTCTAAGCCTTCATAATGGTTTAATCGATGTAAAATCTGTTGTGGGAAAAGGAACAACATTTATCGTTACGCTGCCGGTTTAAATTTACTTCATATAAAAAGGGACAGATATTTTTCTGTCCCTTGATTTTTACTGTTTTATCTGATTATTGCGGCAGATAAATATTAAAGGTTGCGCCTTTCATAGGGAATGCTGTTGCTGTAATTATGCCATTGTGATTTTCGACAATTTTCTTGACAATTGCCAGACCAATTCCTGTGCCGTCGTAAACATCCCTGCTGTGAAGCCTTTGAAATACGCCAAATATTTTTTCGCTGTGTTCCGGTTCAAAACCTATTCCGTTATCCTGAAAACTGATGTGGCAATAGTTTTCGGATAGAGATAACTCCTGATGTTGAAGTTCTTCACCTTTTTTAATGCAGCTTTTAATTTGAATTTCAATCGGAATTTCCTTTTGAGAGAACTTCAAAGCATTGTTTAGCAAATTCTCCAGAAGCTGCACAAACAAGAAAGGAATAATCTTAGCAGATCCGTGAAGATCCGTAACGATTGCAGCGCCTTTTTCTGAAATATTCTCCTGCATGGTTTCTTTCAGGTCTTCGACTAATTTATTTAAATCTGTAATTTCAAATACACGATCAGCAATATTTGTGCGGGAAAAAACAAGAAGATCGTTAATTAAATCCCGCATTCGATTAGTAGAATATAAAATCCTTTCAAATTTATTTTTGCCCTCAGCACTTAGATTTGGATATTCATTTGCCAGTATAATATTGGTAAAGGTTTGTATTTTTCGCAAAGGTTCCTGAAGATCGTGACTCGAAATATGAGTAAAAGCATCGAGCTCAATGTTTTTCTTTTTAAGCTCAGCGGCATATTTTTCGATTGCCTGATATTGCTTTGCCAATTCTTCGTTTGCCTTTACAATCTTAGAATTTAGTGATCTGGTTTCTTCTTCTTTAAACCGTAATTCCCTGTTTTTTCTATACAACTCCGTAAACACAGATACTTTTGCCTGAAGTATTTCTCTTGACAACGGTTTAATCATATAATCTACAGCACCGGATTGATATCCTTTAAAAATGTAATCCGTAGTATTCATGTTGGCTGTCAGGAAAATAATAGGCACATCTTTTAGTTTATCGCTTTGGCGAATGAGTTCAGCGGTTTCAAATCCATCCATGAGAGGCATTTGTACATCCATCAGTATAATAGCAAAATCCTGGTTTTTAAGCAAAATTCTTAAGGCGTCCTTACCAGAAGTCGCCTCAACAAATTCATAGCCTCTATCAGCAAGAATAACCTGCAAGGAAAGCAGGTTTTCTTTTTTGTCGTCGACAATTAATATTTTAACAGCGTGTTCTTCCATGATGCTTATCATTAAAAATAATTATTTTAACCACACTCTCATTAAAGAGGATAATTGTTCAACATTTACAGGCTTGGTAATATAATCTGACGCGCCTGACTCAATGCAGCGTTGTCTGTCACCTTTCATAGCTTTTGCAGTAACGGCTATAATCGTTAAATCCTTATGTTTTATGTTTTTTCTAATTATTTTCATTGTTTCATAACCATCCAGTTCCGGCATCATGATATCCATTAAGACAATATCGATTTTCAGGTTTTGATTTAGAATATCAATAGCTTCATGACCGGATTCAGCGCTCATTACATCCAGTCCAAAACGTTCAAGAGCTGTGGTTAAAGCAAATAGGTTTCGAACATCATCATCCACAAGCAATACTTTTTTGTTTATCAGTACATCTTCTTTCAGGTAATACTCTTCAATTCTTTCTCGCATACTTTCAGGAAGATCCTTATGGACACGATGCATAAAAAGAGCCGTCTGATCGACTAATTCGTCAATAGAAAGTGCACTTTTCGTAATAATATTGTGCGCAAACCTGCTTAGTTTACTGCGTTGCTTTTTATTTACATCTCCTGCAGAATGTATAATAATAGCGGTTTCCTGTCCGGCAATATTATTTTCGAGATCGCTAATAAGATCAAGACCGTCAGCATCCGGCAAGACCAAATCTAAAATAATACAATCAAACGATTTCTCAGCAATTAATGCAACCGCATCTTTTGCTGTCAGCGCTGTAAAAATCGAAATATCGTCACCGGAAACCGATTCTACAATGCGTTTCAACTCGCTTTCGTTATCATCGACAATCAGAAGATTCTTTTCTTTTTTGTTTTTGAAATTATGAATATCATTGAAAAGCGAAGTCAGCGCTTCATTTTTTACCGGTTTCAGCATAAAATTTCTTGCACCGCGTTTCAGTCCTTTATTTCTTTCGTCTTCACCGGAAATAATATAAACCGGAATATGACGCAGCGTAAAATCGGTTTTTAACCTGTCCAGAATTTTCCATCCGCTTGTATCAGGCATATTAAGATCCATTGTTATGGCATGTGGCTGAAATTGGTTTATAAAATCAATTACATCATTTCCTTTAGTCGTTACAATGGCTTTAATGCCGTGCTGATGCGCTCTTTCAAGCAAAACCTTGGCAAATGTTATATTATCCTCGGCAATTAAAAGAATTTTATCATCAGGTTTAATATCCGTTCTGTCGTCACCAACCTCATCTACAAAATACAAATCAATGTCTGATGTGTTGAAACTGGCAGAAGGAAGCGATTTTAAACGGCTTTTTCCGGCATGAATTACATTGGTTTCCTCATTAACCGTAATGTCTTCTAATTCCGGGATATGAACGAATTTTAAAGGAAGATACAAGGTGAATTTACTTCCAATATTGGTATCACTTTCCAGTTCGATACTTCCTCCTAATAAATCCGAAAGACCGCGGCTGATCGATAATCCCAAACCTGTTCCTCCATATTTACGGCTGGTAGAACCTTCTGCTTGTTGGAAAGCTTCGAAAATGATGTTTTGTTTTTCTTTGGAGATTCCAATTCCGGTATCCGAGATTTCGAACGCCACAACAGCTTCGGCATTGTCAAGACTAATGTTTTTGGTTTTCCAACTATTATTGGCTTTGTAAATTTTAAGTGTAACTTCTCCTTTTTCGGTAAATTTGAAAGAGTTGGATAAAAGATTTTTCAGAATCTGATTTAATCTTTGCGAATCGGTTTCCATTACTTCCGGCAGGTTTTTATCCATATTGATTTCAAAATGAAGATGTTTTGCCTGAGAAATAGGGTTGAAGGTAGATTCTACAAATCGGCTGATTTCAGCAAAACTAATCGGGTTATAATCGACAGAAATATATCCGGACTCAATTTTAGAAAGATCCAGAATGTCATTGATTAACTGGATAAGGTCATCTCCGCAAGAGTTGATAGTGATGGCAAACTGAATTTGTTTTTCGGATAAATTCCCGTCTCTGTTCGCAATCAGTTCATTCGCTAAAATCTGTAAACTGTTTAGCGGCGTTCTTAACTCATGCGACATATTGGCAAGAAACTCTGATTTGTATTTTGAAGTAAGCGTAAGCTGATCTGCTTTTTCTTCAAGGGCTTTACGGGCGACCTCGACTTCCTGATTTTTAAGCTCAACTTCTTCTTTTTGATTCGCTAATAAAATAGCTTTTTCTTCAAGTTCCTCATTCGTATTTTTCAATACTTCCTGTTGGCTTTTCAGCTCACTTGCCAGTGATTGTGATTGTACCAATAATTCTTCGGTTCTTGAATTTGATTCAATCGTGTTCAATACAATACCAATACTTTCTGTCAATCCTTCAAGGAAATCTAAATGCGTCTGACTAAAGGTATCAAGCGAAGCTAGTTCAATAACAGCTTTAAGTTGCCCTTCAAAAAGAACGGGAAGAATAATAACGTCTTTTGGTTTTGCGTCTCCCAAACCAGAATTGATTCTGATGTAATCTTTTGGAACATTACTTAAAATAATTCGTTCTTTTTCTATCGCAACCTGACCAATAAGTCCTTCGCCCATAGCGTAGGAGGTAGGTGAATTTTTTCTTTTGATGTAAGCGTAAGAAGCAATTAAATTTAGTTTAGAATCCATAAATTCTTCGCCTTCTTCCAGGATATAAAAAAGTCCGTGTTGCGCTGTAACAACAGCAGCAAGTTCAGAGAGGATTTTTTTAGTAACGGCATTAAGCTCTTTTTGTCCCTGAAGCATCTGGGTAAATTTAGCTAAATTCGATTTCAGCCAGTCTTGTTCCTGATTACGTAAAGTGGTTGCTTTAAGATTATAAATCATTTGATTGATAGTATCTTTAAGCGCTTCAACTTCACCTTTTGCTTCAACACCAATTGTTCGCGTTAAATCTCCTTGTGTTACCGCAGATGCAACCTCAGAAATCGCACGTACCTGAGTGGTAAGATTTGCTGCCAGTTGGTTTACGTTTTCAGTTAAGTTTTTCCAGGTTCCTGAAGCTCCCGGTACATTTGCCTGTCCGCCCAGTTTTCCTTCTGCACCCACTTCACGCGCCACCGTAGTTACCTGATCAGAGAATGTAGCCAGCGTATCAATCATTTCGTTGATCGTATCAGTCAGCTGTGCAACTTCACCTTTAGCATCAATAGATAGTTTTTGTTTTAGGTTTCCTTTTGCTACTGATGTTACCACTTTTGCGATTCCACGAACCTGACCCGTTAAATTCGAAGCCATTACATTCACAGAATCCGTTAAATCTTTCCAGGTTCCGGCAACACCTTTTACCTGAGATTGTCCTCCAAGTTTCCCTTCTGTACCAACTTCACGTGCCACACGCGTAACCTCAGAGGCAAAAGAATTCAGCTGTTCAACCATCGTATTAAAAGTATTCTTTAGATCCAGAATTTCTCCTTTTACGTCAACAGTAATTTGTTTCGAAAGGTCACCATTTGCAACCGCCTTTGTTACATCGGCAATATTACGAACCTGTCCGGTAAGGTTAGAAGCCATTTGGTTAACGGAATCCGTTAAATCTTTCCATGTTCCGGCAACCCCCGGCACGAATGCCTGACCGCCCAGTTTACCGTCAGTTCCTACCTCACGCGCCACACGAGTTACCTCAGAGGCAAAGGCACGAAGCTGATCCACCATCGTATTTACGGTTTCCTTCAATTGCAGAATTTCTCCACGTACGTCGGCAGTAATTTTTTTGGACATATCTCCATTCGCTACGGCAATCGTTACCTCGGCAATATTACGTACCTGCGTGGTTAAGTTACCCGCCATCTGGTTCACAGAGTCTGTTAAATCTTTCCATGTTCCTGCAACGCCGGGAACGTTTGCCTGACCTCCCAGTTTTCCTTCGGTACCAACCTCACGCGCCACACGGGTAACCTCAGAGGCAAACTCACGAAGCTGGTCCACCATGGTATTTAAAGTTTCCTTTAACTGAAGAATTTCTCCACGTACGTCTACGGTAATTTTTCGGGACATATCTCCGTTGGCAACGGCAATCGCCACATCGGCAATATTACGAACCTGAGCAGTAAGATTTCCTGCCATTTGGTTAACCGAATCTGTTAAATCTTTCCAGGTTCCGGCAACTCCGGGAACATTCGCCTGTCCGCCCAGTTTTCCTTCGGTTCCTACTTCTCGCGAAACCCTTGTTACCTCAGAGGCAAAACCTCTAAGCTGATCCACCATGGTATTGATGGTATTTTTTAATTCTAAGATTTCTCCTTTTACGTCAACGGTAATCTGGAGCGACAAATCTCCTTTTGCTACCGCTGTTGTTACTTCGGCAATATTACGTACTTGTCCGGTTAAGTTGGATGCCATCTGGTTAACGGAATCGGTCAAATCTTTCCAGGTTCCTCCAACACCTTCTACCTGCGCTTGTCCACCCAGTTTTCCTTCGGTTCCAACCTCACGCGCCACACGGGTAACCTCAGATGCAAATGAATTTAGCTGTCCCACCATCGTATTAATAGTGTTTTTAAGCTCTAAGATTTCTCCTTTGGTATCAACCGTAATTTGGCGGGATAAATCTCCTTTTGCCACGGCTGTAGTTACCTCGGCAATATTACGTACTTGTCCGGTTAAGTTGGATGCCATCTGGTTAACAGAATCCGTCAAATCTTTCCAGGTTCCTCCAACACCTTTTACTTTTGCCTGTCCGCCCAGTTTTCCTTCTGTACCTACTTCAAGAGCCACACGGGTAACCTCAGACGAGAAGGAGTTCAGCTGATCTACCATGGTATTAATGGTTTTTTTCAATTCCAGAATTTCCCCTTCGGCTACAGCGGTAATTTTTTTAGATAAATCACCATTTGCTACGGCGGTTGTTACCTCGGCAATATTACGAACTTGTCCGGTTAGGTTGGATGCCATCTGGTTAACGGAATCGGTTAAATCTTTCCAGGTTCCTCCAACACCTTTTACTTTTGCCTGACCACCCAGTTTACCTTCAGAACCTACCTCACGCGCCACACGAGTTACCTCAGAACCGAATGAGTTTAGCTGATCCACCATGGTATTGATGGTATTTTTAAGTTCCAGGATTTCTCCCTCAACGTTTACGGTAATTTTTTTAGATAAATCTCCTTTTGCTACGGCTGTTGTTACCTCGGCAATATTACGTACCTGACCCGTTAAGTTGGAGGCCATTTGGTTTACAGAATCGGTCAAATCTTTCCAAACTCCACCCACACCTCGTACTTTTGCCTGACCTCCCAGTTTTCCTTCAGAACCTACTTCACGTGATACACGTGTTACCTCAGAAGAGAAGGAGTTCAGCTGATCCACCATCGTATTAATCGTATCTTTTAGTTCCAGGATTTCTCCTTTTACGTCAACGGTAATTTTTTTCGAAAGATCACCTTTTGCTACCGCCGTTGTTACATCGGCAATATTACGAACCTGTCCGGTTAGGTTGGACGCCATCTGGTTAACGGAATCTGTTAAATCTTTCCAGGTTCCTCCAACACCTTTTACTTGTGCCTGTCCGCCCAGTTTTCCTTCTGTTCCTACTTCACGAGCCACACGGGTAACCTCAGATGAGAAGGAGTTCAGCTGATCCACCATGGTATTGATGGTATTTTTAAGTTCGAGGATTTCTCCTTTTACGTCAACGGTAATTTTTTTAGATAAATCTCCTTTAGCCACCGCCGTCGTTACATCGGCAATATTACGAACCTGACCAGTTAAGTTACTCGCCATTTTATTTACAGAGTCGGTCAAATCTTTCCATACACCGCCCACACCACGCACTTTTGCCTGACCGCCCAGTTTACCTTCTGTACCTACCTCACGCGCCACACGCGTAACCTCCATCGAGAAAAGGTTCAGCTGTTTCACCATTCCGTTTACCTCTTTTGCAATTCTCAAAAATTCTCCCTGAAGCGGATTCCCTTCAATAGATAAAGGCATTTCCTGAGATAAATTTCCTTTTGCCACTGAGGTAATTACGTGCGCTATTTCAATCGTTGGGTGAACCAGATCAGATATCAGTGTGTTTACAGAATCTACACAGGAACTCCACGAACCGCGTGCACCATCGAGAACAACACGATTGGTTAATTTTCCTTGTTTACCAATGCTTTTACCGACTTTCTGGAATTCAAAAACCATCCTTTCATTCAGGTCAATGATTTCGTTTAAAGTATCGCAGATCGACCTTTTTATTCCGTTTTGATCAGTAGGAAAACGCTGGGAGAAATTACCATTTTTTACTTTTAGTAAAATTTTTAAAAACTCTGCATCACTCAGGATAGATTCCTCTTCGGGATTCTTTTTTTTGCTTTTGCTGCCAGAGGTATTTTCATCTGTTACAATAGGCAAGGCAATGAGGAACTTATCGTCTGGTGTTTTATCGATATGTTTTGTTTTTTTCATAGCTAGGTGTACGTTGGTGTAGATTATGTTTTTGGATTTTGGGTTTGGTATGCTATTGGTGAATTATTTTGATGATTTAAAGATTGGCATTTATTAAAATTTTCCGAAGATGAAACTGCACAAAAGCATCCATCGAATCCGGTCTTTTCGTATTATCAGTATAATTTAAGGGTTTAATGATATATCCTGAAATCCCTAATTCTTCGGCGGTTATTCGATCATTGCCTTCAGAAGAAGTAGTCATGATAAAAACCTTCAGATCTTTTAACTCTTCATCAGATCTTAGAATTTTTAGAAATTCTATTCCGTTCATTCTGGGCATGTTAATGTCTAAAAGGATAACGTCCGGAACAAGCGGATTATTTTTATCCCGCAATAAACTAAGTGCTTCCAGACCGTTGTAAGCGGTGTGCAGTATATAGGTGATTTCTAATTTTTTCAGCGAACGTTCTACGGAAATAGTATCCAGTTCATCGTCTTCAATTAGTAAAATGTTAGGTTTTCTCATGCTATTTATTATTTCGCCATGTAAAGGTAAATTCAGTGCCTTCGCCAAGCTTTGATTGAACATAAATGTTTTCTCCCTGTTCGTCAATGATTTTTTTAACTATTGCCAATCCAACGCCGGTACTTTCCAGTTCATTTTTTTCTCTGAGTGTCTGGAAAATTTCAAATATTTTTTGATGGTATTCACGATCAATCCCAATGCCATTATCTTTTACTGAAAACTCGTAAAAACTGCCCACTTTTTTGCATCTTATTTCTATGCGTGCATTTTCCGGCTTGGCATATTTTACTGCGTTGCTTATCAGGTTAGAGAATAATTGCTCCAGTTTAAGACGTTCTGTATAAAGTTCAGGAAGCGAATCAATATCCAGTATAAATTCTCTGGGAACCATAGATTGCGTAATATCAGATACCAGCATATTAATATTGACCTGTTCAGGAGGTGTTTTGCGATTGATGCGTGCGTAATCGAGTAAACCATTAATCAGGGCTTCCATTCGCTGGGTTCTTTTTGGGATTATGTCAAGATAATTTTTGAGACTTGGAGAAAGTTCTTGCGAAAAATCTTCTTCAATCCAAGTGATTACGTTGTAAATGCCTCGCAAAGGAGCTTTAAGATCATGAGAAACTACGTAAGCAAATTTGTTTAGTTCCTCATTTTTGTTTTCGAGTTCATGAATATTTTTTTCAAGTCGGCGTGACATAATATTCAGTGAAGAGGCAAGGGCGCTCAACTCATCGTTTCTGTAATCTTCTATAACCGTAAATTTTCCTTTAGAGATCGTATCTGCCACCTGAACCATTGAGTTGATTCTATTTGTGATCATTATTACAATATAAATAATACTGCAAAAGCCTACGAATATGGTTAAGGATAAAAAGATCAGTGAAAATACTCTGGTTTTTTCCAGCGAATGCAGCAACATTACGCTGTGGTGTTTTCTGGTTTTGTATTCTATTTTGTCAAACCTTTTAAACTTTTGGACAATAATATCGTTTATATTTTTGCCAACGTGTTTTTTTAATCCGGTTTCAAAAAGAACCTCGAAGGACTTTGTATTTTGAGTTCGTGCTTCGATTAATTTAGAAGTATAAGCGAGCCATTCATTATGAAGCACACTGATAGAATCGAGTATGGAGCGCTGTGTATTATGTTGTCCGACAAGGATTTGTTGTTCTGCAAAAAATTTCGGCACTTTTTTTATGCCTTGATAATAAGCATCTAAAAACGTGGTGTCGCTCGTTAATAAATAACCGCGAACGCCGCTTTGCATTTCAAGAATTGCCCTGTGGGTTTTGTTCGAATTTCGAATTATGGCTTCAGACTTAGATAGGAATTGCGAATTAAGCTGTACTTTTTTCGACATGTTGTAATTGGTATACGAATCTGCAATAGAAAGTAAGATTACAAGAGTAAATGCCCACAGTATTTGAGTCGATAGTTTCATTGTCTTCTTTTAAAATAAATGAAGTTGAACCTTAATTCAATAATAAAAATAGCAAAAAAAAGAAGACTTTTAATAAATAACGAACAAACAGGATTGTATATAGACATGTATTATATGATATAATAACTAAGAATTTTTTTTAATTCATTAAAATCGCTTGGCTTCGAAATATATTCGTTTGCACCATAATTTTTTGCTTTTACTATTACTTCATTCAATTGAGAAGTAGAAAATATTATGACAGGAATATTTTTGATGACATCCTGTTTTTTAATTTCGGTTAAGAACTCAAATCCTGACATTACAGGCATATTCAAATCCAGAAAAATAACATCCGGCTGAATTTGTTTTCCAATTAATTTTCGAAGTGCTTCGACAGGATTTTGCATGCCGGTATAAGCAGCGCCTGAAATTTCCTGAACGGCTTCCATAAAAAAATCACAATCGTCGATATCGTCGTCGATTTGAAGTATGTTTTTGTATATCATTATTTTTCAGAGTTTATGGTAAAGACAAACCCGCTGCTGAAATGTGTAAGTAAACCGAAAAATAATGAAGAAATATTAGCGTAAAGTTTTGTCATATAAAGGTTGTTTTAAATAAAATATAAGAAAGAAAATTAGAATTATGATTTTACAATATCTTACATAATTTTAATTTAATGTTTTATAATTTTCATGTTGTAATTTTTTTTCATGCAAAAAGCCGATGAATTTATCATCGGCTTTTTATGCAATATTTATGTGTTTTTAACTTCTCATTAAAAAAGTTCCGGGCTCTTCTTCGTTCTTGTCATATTCTCCTCCTGAATCTTTTTCTGATTCCAGTTCTTCCCAATCATTTTCATCATATTCTGATTCCATATCATCCTCAAGATCTTCTTCCAAATCTCCAAGTTCTAAGTTGTAATGATTACTAGCGAATTCAGATTCAAAAGCATTGTCAAGGTAATCGTCGTAGTTTAATAATAGTTGTTCTTCATAATATGTCATATCGCCCGCAAATTCTTCAGACGTATAAGTGTAGTTTTCGGATTTCATATAAAATGGGTTTAAATTAATAGTTTACCAAGTCTCTAAATTTTCAAATAGATTTTTTTTAAAAGTACTCTAACTACGCAAAGCGAATCTTACACAATTTTTAAGCAGGATTGTTAAATTTTCATCTTAACGAAAAAGCGAAGGAAGTTGATTTAGAATATTTGTACAGTAAAATAGATCAATCATAAAGACATTTGAAATACCACAATAAAATGGAAACTCTTTAATAACATTAAACCATATTAATTAGAAAGAAGCATTAAGACTGAATATCTTTTATTTAGTATTTATTAGTGCGCAGTTCTACTTTATAAAAATAGTATCAATTATAGTAGAAGATTGGTTTAAGCTTTAATGAAATTCGTAAAATATCGCAATATTAATAAATTATTAAATGACCATTTCTTAAAAATATCAAATGAGGTTTATTATACTTTTGTAAGGGTCTTCTTTAACAATCTAAAAGTATATTATGAGTTCTAATTTGCTAATTTGCTTACGTGCAGGAGATGATTCCAGCTTTAAAGAAATCTATGATTTGTATCATTTCAAAGTTTTTTGTTTTGTAAAAAAATATACATCACAGCTTGCAGATGCTGAGGATGTAACCCAAAATGTATTTATTCATCTCTGGAAATACAGAACAAAATTAGATCCGGCAGTAGATTTAGAGGCGATTTTGTTTAAAAGCTCAAAGCAGGAAATTTCAAAATGGTATAAAAAACAAAATAAAATATTTTCTGTAGAAAATGATCAGCTTATAAAAGAGCTTGACAGCGTCTCAGAAACTGAGGAAGATATTACCGCAAAACTAGAACAAATAGAATATCTCTTAAATAAAATACCTGCAAAAAGAAGAAAGATTTTCAGCCTTCATAAGTTTGAAGACCGAAGCTACAAAGAGATTGCCGCAGAAATGGATATGTCGCAAAGTGCTGTGGCAAACCAAATTTCGAAGACCTTGCAATTTCTTAAAAAGAATGCCGTAAATAACCATGAACTCTATTGGTTTGCCTTATTTTTTATTAGTCAGTCAGAAATGGTTTCGTAATTCTGATTTATTTATTTTCTGTTTTATAAGAAACGCCAACTTGCGCTATTTTACAAGCGTAATACCTTTTTATGCATAAAAATCAGGGAGGGCTTAATGTGTATTTACATTAAGAAAACGTTAACAGTAATGTTGCCCCATGATATTTTACTGATTGAAAATCTAATGTAGTTGAATCGATAGATTTCGCCTGAGTTTTTAATATTAAATGTTAATTGTAAATGGGATCCAGAAAATTAAAAGAAGAATGGAATGCAATACCTAACAGAGGAATTCTTCCGTATGAAACTAAATCACGAATGTGGGATAATATCCGGAATGTTACCATTGATAAATATAAAAGTTTTTATAACTGGACAGCGGTTGCTTGTATTGTATTTATTTTTTCGATTACAAGTTATCAGATTTTCACACAACTTAATAAGAATAAAAATCAAGTTGAAATTACAGCCACAAAAACATTCAATAATGATATTCGGCTTTTGTGTTTATCAGACGGAACACGGGTTTGGCTAAACGAAAATTCTGAAATTGAATATCCTGTTACATTTTTAAAACACGAAAGAACGGTAACGCTAAAAGGCGAAGCTTTTTTTGAAGTAAAAAGGGATCCTTCAAGACCGTTTATTATTACGTCCGGCGCAATAAAGACAACAGTTTTAGGAACATCGTTTAATATAAATGCCTACAATAACGATAAACCGGAGGTAAATGTTAGAACTGGTAAAGTACGGGTTGAAACCCTGCAAAAAGTAGTTTTACTCGAAAGAGGTTATAAAGCAACTTATGGCGCAAAAACGGCATCGCTGGTAAAACAAAAAACTAAAATATTAGAACCAGAATGGAAAAAGGTCCTGATTTATGTCGACGGATTAACGCTGGAAGAAGTGCTGGAAAAGCTAAAGGCAGACCATCAGTTTGAGGTAAACTATCTCAATAATGATCTCAAAAACCTGACCATACAAGGAACTCTTGATACGCGGCAGGGTTTATATGAGATGCTGCAAACGATTGCTTTTGCGCTTGAGATCAAAATTAGATCGACTGGAAATAATACCTTTTTGATCAGTAAGTAAAACAATATAAATTCTAGAAAACTATTGTGGCTTAATCAGTCGGGAGAAATCCTTGCTGGTTAGGCGACAGGATAGCTGTTGCGTTTTCTGAACACTATTGACCCAAATAATCATATTAAAATAATTCAAATAAACTAACAATCATCAATTATGAACAATGACATTTCCAGGCAATTTGCCTTTTGGATTTTATTTTTTGGCTTTTTCTGCGGAGTAAATTCTGTTTATTCACAAACCGGAACTGTATCGGTTGATTTTAAAAATTCGTCACCTCAAAAAATTATCGATAACCTAAAATCCCGTACACCCTATCAATTTGTTTATCAAAAAGATCTGGATTTAAGCATGCCGCTAATTACACTTAAAAAAGAAAATGTTTCGATAGATGAAATTTTAAGTGATTTACAAAATCAGACTCATTTAAATTTTAGAAGAAATGAGAATAATATAGCCGTAAATAGTAAGGATTCCGCCAAAAAAAAAAGGAAAGGAAAAATTACAGGTAAAGTTGTAGATGTCAACGGACTTTCGTTACCGGGCGCAAATATAAAAGTGGCTGAACTGGGTTTGGGAACGCAATCTGACATCGATGGTAATTATATACTGGAATTAGAACCGGGAGAATATACGATTGAGATAAGTGTTATTTCTTTTCAAACGCAAAAAATCACGGCTGTTAAAGTTCTGGAAGGCGGCGAAACTCCGCTCGTAGTTTCTTTAAAAGAAGATGCAGAATCACTGAAAGAGGTTGTAATTGTTCAAAATTACAAACAAGCAACCGCATCTGTACAAGGAATGTTGTTGCAGCAAAAAAAAGCAGCGCAGTTTTCTGATGGTATTTCGGCAGAGCAAATCGCGAGAACACCGGATAAAGATGTGGCAAGTTCGCTAAAACGTATTACGGGTGTTACTACAATCGACAATAAATATGTGGTGGTTCGCTCGATGGGAGAACGCTGGAATCAAGCTGTAATGGATGGTATTACGCTGCCAAGTACAGATGCGTATCAGCAAAATTTTTCTTTTGATATTATTCCAACGGCAATGGTAGAAAGTATTGTGGTTAGTAAAACGGCTACTCCGGATATGTATGCCAATTTTGCGGGAGGATTTGTAGAGGTAAAAACCAAAGATATTCCTAAAGAAGATTTTACAAGTGTTTCTATAAGCACTTCTTACAACAGTCGAAGCGTATTTAAAGAAAGACTTACCAAACAAGAAGGAGATTATGATTATTTGGGTTTTGATGACGGAAGACGGGATTATCCCACGAACCTGGCTTTTTTAGAGGTGCCAAAAACCGAAGCGGAATCCGGACCTTTTATAGAAGAGTCCAAACGATTTACAGAAGATAATTTTTCTACTTATAAAACATATGGAGCACCCGGAACGACGCTTCAGTTTGCTTTAGGACGCTCTTATCAGTTAAAAGACAGTAATAAATGGGGATTTGTAGGTTCTTTGATTTTTAAGAATACACAAGAAAAATTAGAAATTGAACATACGGAAAGAGGAAACTTTATGAGCAATTCGCAATTTGGGCAAGAAGGAGAAGAAGGAAGAGAATATTCGGTTTTCGAGAAATTTGGTTTTAGAAACAGCGGTGCAAGTTATTCGTATAATACAACTTTGGGCGGAATGTTTAACACTGCGATCCAGTTGGGCAACCATAAAATTACAATGCGCAACACTGCAATGCATATTTATAATAACCAGCTCACGCAAATCACCGGATGGAGAGATAATGTAGGTGCCGAAGAAATCGTAAACGGTACTGCGCTTCCTTATACATCTGAAACAAATTATCCGGTTTATCAAACTTTTATTCAGAGTAAACTCGAAGGAAATCACGAATTTGGCAAATTAAAACTGGATTGGTATGCGGCTTACGGCAATGTTACAAAAGATACAAAAGATGCCACTTTTATAGATACATACCGCAAAAAAGTAGGCGAAGACGAATTACTTTACCATCAGGTTTATAATAGTACAAGCAAGTTTCCGTTTAGCAGGGACAACTATACCAATGATGAAAACGATTATAACTGGGCTGTTAATCTAAATTTTCCTTTTGATTTTAGTGACACATTTACTAATACGGTTAAGGCGGGTTATTTTGGTACTTATAAAATAGCGACAAACCAGCAGGTTTCGAATGCATTGGTTGTAGTAGGGCAGGGAGCTTCTGTTGATCGCGCAGATATTTATGGACCGCTTTCTGAATTACTGGACGGTTCTAAGTATTATTATGGTGGTTTTGGCTGGAGAAATTACGGACGTTTTGGTGACAAATACGAAGGCGATGTCAAAGTACATTCTCCTTATTTAATGTTAGACAATAAAATAAGCAGCTTGTTTAGACTGGTTTGGGGCGTACGTGCAGAAAGTTATATCTATACTCAGATTGCAAGTCAGGCAGAATCTGCAAGTGATTTTATAACAGATCAGAAAGACGATAAAAAATGGCAATTTTTACCTTCTGCCAGTTTCATTGTTAGTCCAACCAACAAAATGAATATTCGTTTAGGATATAACAGATCTGTTTTAAGACCTCAATTTGCTGAGCGTGTAAGCATTCCTTATTTTGATCCGATTCGCGCTGCAAAAATTTACAACTATTCGAACGGAATGGTTTCGAGTGTTGCCAATAATTATGATTTTAAAATGGAATGGTTTCCGTCTGGCGGAGAAATTTTATCTTTTGGTGTTTACCACAAAAATATAGACAATCCTATTGAGGCTGTTGGTAATTATACGCCATCAAAAATTAGGAACATCTACAATCTTAACTCTAATAATGCCAAATTATGGGGAGTTGAAATGGAGTTTTACAAAAGTTTGTCTTTTTTAGGAGAAGGAGAAACCCTGAAAAAAATATTCGTTTACGGAAATGCAGCTTTCAATGATACAAAAGTAACATCGTATGTAAACCTGGACGGAACAGGCGGATTATATGAAGCCAACAGACCTTTATACGGGCAATCACCTTATACCTATAATCTGGGATTAGATTATGTAGGCGAAAGATTTGGTTTTAGCCTTAGACATAATGCTATTGGAGATCAGTATATTCTGGTAGGATATGCCTACGAGTCTGAAGAAATTAGAATGCCATATGCCGTAACGGATGCGCAGGTGAGTTATAAGTTTTTTAAAGACAGAAATCTGGAGCTAAAGTTCAGTATTAAAAACATGTTTGATGCCGGTATAGAAACCTACAACAATACAAACAGTTATTCGCATATCGAGGAAGTTCCTTACGGCTCAAACCCAAGAGACCGTTACAGTCTGGGCGCTCACGCAACAGATAAATATGATGAAGATATCGATCAGGTTGTATTTAAGGCATGGAGCGGAAGAACGGCGTCATTATCTCTTAATTATAATTTTTAAGCACACAGATCTATAAACAGAGGTCTGTAAATCCTGAATATTAAGAAACCGTTAACAATAAAAAAGAGGGATGATATTTTAAGTTTTCAAAAGCTAATGTATATAGTTGTAAGTATTAGATTTCTTTTTTGTTTAGTGCATTAAATAAAGAACAGAGAAAAAATACTTTACGAAGGTCTTTTAAAATCGAAGCAAAACTGTTGCTCTTTTACGTGGAAATTTTAAAAGGATGGAAAGCGAATCTTCACTGCGATAAAAAAAACCTAAGAGTGACAGATAGATTTTAGGTATAAACCCCGATGGTAAAGCGGGTAGTTTATAGAAAAAGTGCTTTACCAAAAAAAGAGAAAGACCTAAGGAAAGATATTTTGCTGCTCTCTCCAAAGGCCTAGTTTGTAATAGCGGCAAATATAGCAATAATTAAATTATTATGAAAAATTTTTTTCTATTCGCAATGGTAGCTCTATTAGTGAGCTCTTGCCAAAATGATGATTCTTCTGCAGATTCTTCTTTTTCTATGAAGGCTTCAGGTGCTGATTACACAGGGTATCCAGCAACAGTTCAGACGGTAAGCGGTGCTATTACAACCAATACTACATGGACAAACGACAAAGTTTGGGAAATCGACGGAGTAGTTACTGTAAAAGACGGTGCTAAACTTACGATTCAGGCAGGAACATTCATTAAAGCAAAACCTCTGGCTCCGGGAGTAGCAACAGGTGTACTTGTAATTACAAAAACAGGTCAGATAGATGCTCAGGGAACTGCTACTGCGCCAGTAGTTTTTACAAGTTATAATTTATTAGACGGCAATGCAAATACAGTAGCAGCTCCAGGAGATTTTGGTGGTGTAGTTGTATTGGGTAATGCTGAAGTAAACAATGGTTCGACTACAAATATTGTTGAAGGATTAGACGATCAGGCTAATTTTGCTGAATTTTATTATGGTGGTACAAACAATGCTCATAATGCAGGTTCATTGACTTATGTACGTATCGAGTTTGCAGGACGTATTTTAGATACTGATATCGAAATCAACGGATTAACATTTGCAGGAGTTGGTAACGGAACTGTAGTAAACCACATTCAGGTTTCTTACGGAAGAGACGATTCTTATGAGTTTTTTGGAGGTACTGTAAACGCAACTCATTTAGTATCATTTGCTGCTGATGATGATAACTTTGACTTTGATCTTGGTTACACAGGTTCAATTACAAAAGCTATTGCTATTGCTGACAGTAATTCTACTCACAGTTTAAGTGGCGGAAATCCTGATTCTAATGGTATCGAATTAGATAACAATGCAGGAGGAACTGTAACTACACTTATTACTAGACCGGTTATATCTCAATTATCAATAATTGGTGTAAGCTCCTCTACAGTAGCTGCTTTATATGAAAATGCTATACACGTGCGCAGAGCTGGAAAAATATCTCTTACTGATGCAACTGTTACAGGATATAAAACAGGAATTAGATGGGAATCTCCATCTGTACCAAGTGGTTCTACTTGGTTAAGAGTATCAATTCACGGATTTGATAATGCACTTTTACCAGCAGGAACTGTTTTAGGCGGAATTGGTAATGCTACATCTACTGTTAATCCGGCTACAAAATGGTCATTAAGCCAACCATTTTTTAATGATGGTGCTTTGAATTTTACAGGAACTACAGGAGCATTTAAAACAGAAGCCAATTGGACAAGCAACTGGACTAAGTTTACAAATTTTTAATTAGGTTAAATTATTAAAATTGGACATGGACAGAATATTTCTGTCCATGTTTTTAAAAATAAAAAAAATGAAAAAAAAATTACTTTTATTATTATTTATTTTGGTTTCAGCTGTATCGTCAGCACAATTTACAGTTTGGGAAGATGATTTTGATGACGCTGATGCTTCAGACTGGATTTTACTCGACAAAGACGGCAACGGAAGTAACTGGATTGCCAGAAAAAATATCAAACTTGACGAAAATAACGCTATTGTAGATGGTACTGCTTCTGTTTTAGGAAATTACAATATAGATTTAGCAACCGCATCGCCATTAGAAACTTTAGAAGATAACTTAGCCATATCTCCAGTTCAGGATTTGTCTTTTTATTCCGGAACAGTAACACTGGTTTTAAATGCACAGCCCAGTGCTTACGACAGCAATCAGGAGTTATCTGTATATGGATCTACTTCACCGGATCCGGCAACGTTTACACTTATTGGTAAAATTAATTTAGAAAGACTAACAATCGATGAACCTGAATTTAAGGATTATTCGATAGATATATCTCAGTTTTCAGGTCAGACATCCGTATATATTGCATTAGGAAATAATACTACTACAGGTTTTATTGGCTACGAAATTGATAAAGTTTCAGTAATTGCTCAGGCACTTTTAGGAGTTGATGATGTCGAGTTGGGAGCTAAGGTTTGTAAACTGAATCAAAATCCTGTTCAGGAGAATTTAGAATTAGAATTAGGAGAACAATTTCAAACAGAAGAAACGACTGTAAAAATTTACAATTCTATTGGATTATTAGTAAAAGAAACACCTTATAAAAAAGAGAATTTAAGTGTTGGTGAGTTAGCACAAGGTGTTTATTTTCTTTTAATATCAGATAACAACAATACTACCGGAAAATTAAAATTTATCAAAAAGTAACTATTGAAAGATTACAAATTTTTGACAAACAAGATATTACAATACAAACAAAAGAATATGAAGAATATATTGACAAGAGTTTTAATTTTTTGGGTTTCACTGGCATTTTTTGCATCATGTGCAAATGACGAACTAACGTCTCTTTATGGAAATCAAACAGATCAGCCCGGAAAAGTCGTTATTATTGGATACAGCGCACTAAATGATTCGATACAAATAACCGTAAATGGTAAACCGGTAGAAATAGGAAAAGAGAAACGTACCGCTTTTGTTAAAAAAGTAGAGAAAGATTACGAATTTGTATATCATGGAGACGAGGAGAAAGTTTTTGAGTTTACCAGTAAAACGACCAAAGAACTGTTGAGAACGTACCGTTTTACTGCAAAGAAAACCAAAGACACACTCTCGTTCTATGCCAAAGAAAATATTTGGCTGGATAATATTGTTTCCTTAAAACCGGGAGTTCTAAAACAACCTGGTTATAACGGATACAGATTTATTTTTCCTACGCTAAACTTATATTCAAAAACAGGTTACACAGGAAAATTAGACGGAATTATTCGCAAGCTTAACGGTCAGCTTTTGGGAGTTGTAGAAAACATAGGCAAAGACCAATTTAGCCCATTTATCGAGTTTTCGTTTAGTTCACCGCCAACAATTATAATGGAACTCGTAAAACACGGTACAACAGAATCGTATATTACGGGAAAGAAAGTAACGCTGAATATGACCATGTCAGTCAATAAATCAAAATTAATCATATTAGAAGAAAAAAAGGATGCCAATGGCGCTTTTGCAGGAGTAGACGGAACGCTGAACCTGACTGATTTTTTTGTTTTTAAATAATTAGGTTCTTTTTGTTTTAGTGATAAAGTTAAAATCCGGATTTATAAATTTCAAGTGTATAAAATGAAGAAATATCCTTCAGTTCTCATTTTGCCATTATTTTTTTTGGTGACAATTATTTTCTCCTGTACTTCAGATGATCCTTATGTTCCTGTTTATGAGCAAGGTTCTAATGAATATGTGAATGATTGGATGTACCAGCAAATGAAAAAATATTACCGCTGGAATGCAACAATGCCGGATCAAAATGATTTATCCTTGAACCCAAAAGAATATTTTGCAGGATTATTGCAAAAGGATGACATTTATTCTTATGCCTTACATCCTGCATTGCCCGAAACAGCACCACAAAGCCTAAGAAGGAAATTTGGTTTTGATGTTTCTTTCTTTGAATTTAAAGGAAAAATTTACGGGGCAATCTTATATGTATTAGCAGATTCACCTGCAAAAAATAATGGGCTGCAAAGAGGGCAACTCATTACTAAAATAGACGGTACAGAATTGAATCAGGGAAATTATGACCGCTTGTATCAAAATATGATTACAGCATCGCATTTAGATTTAGAAACAAGTACTTATACCTTACAATCCGGTTTTTCTGTGGCAAAACAAGTTTCCTTATTACAGGGATATTCTTTTTTACAACCCATTTCATACCAAATAATCGAAGAAAAAAACACCAAAATTGGATATGTCGAAATTCCACATTTTGATGTTGGGCAAGCACAATCGTTTCTTCCTGTTTTTCAGGAATTAAAAAGTAAAGGCATTACAGAGCTAATTTTGGATTTAAGATATAATGGAGGAGGAGATATCGCCGCCGCAACAGCCTTAAGTATTATTGTAGCCCCTAATATTAAATCCGGTGATCTCTTTATAAAATTTGAAGGAAACGCAAACGGAGGCAACATAGACCAAACATTTTTGCAGGCATTGCAAAGTAACGAATCCAGGGTAGGTTTTGATGCTTTACAAAACGTTCATCCGTCGATAAATAAAGTGTATGTTTTATGCGGAAATCGTACCGCATCTGCCTCAGAACTTATTATTAACAACCTCAAACCGTATATAAACGTTGTCACTATAGGAGAAAAAACATTTGGTAAAGATGTAGCCGGATTTCCTATAGAAGATGACCGAATTGCGGGAACTAAAGGCTGGATATTGTATCCTTCGATTTATAAATTATTCAATTCCAGACACGAAGGAGATTATTCTAAAGGAATTAATCCAACCATTTTGGCGAATGAAATTCAGGAACCAGAAGTTTTTACTCTGGGTAATAAGTCAGAAATTTTATTAAAAACCGCACTAAACACCATAAGCGGAAATACAGCAACACAAAAAACAGCAACGCTAAGATCATTGCCGCTCTCTGTCATTTCTACAGATGTTGATCCCTTGTTGAAAATACTACCTTAATTTCAGGCTATATTATAATTTAAAAGATTTTAAGGACGATATTATGCAAGGAATTGACAATAGGGAACATCGCAATTTACTGGATGTGTTTTATAAATATGAGCAAATGTCCGGCATTGACAAAAATAAAAGCAATGTGATATCAGAAGAAGATTCCAAAATTCAAAAAGACATGGAAGAACTGACGTTATTATATGAAAACTTTAAATTTTTGCTGGCTGAACTCAAGAAATGTGCGAAAGACTATGAACTCAAAAAAAAGTCTACCAGAAGCATTCTTCATAAAAGAATTAGAATTTTAGTCACCAAACTGCAAAAGATTAATGTTGACGTATAACATTAATCTTTTTTAATTTTTGCTTATCAATAGGCGAATTGTAAACTTAAACAGAAAGCTTAGAGAGAATTAGCCTGATATTTTTCATGACAAGTTCTGGCTCTTCTAGTTGTATAAAATGTCCGGATTTTAGTGTTGCAATTTGTTTAAAATCAGTTACTCCGGCTTTAAGCGATTCTTTAGAGTCGTACCATAATTGTCTGTCTGCCGCATTATGTTCAGTATCTGTTTTCATACTTGTTATCGCAATAACCGGAACATCAGGCAAATTAGGTAATGTTGCCGTGTATTTAAAATCAGCAATTAACTGAAGTGTTTCCAGTGCAATACCTGAATTTGCGCCATAAGCAGCTTTATAAGTATTATAAAAAGTGTTTATCTGATCTTGCGAAAACTGATTGTATTTTTCGTGAGAAGCATCAACAAATATCAAACCCGCAACTTTTTCCGGATTTTTTATGGCATAATCCCTAATAATCAATCCTCCTAAAGAATGTCCTACAAGCACAACCTTTCTGCCATTTGCAAACTGATCGATAACACTTGCAAGTTCACTGGTTAATTTATTAATATCCCTAGGCTCCGTATTAAATTCTGATTTTCCGTAACCAGCCCTGTCATATAATAAAACATCTGAGTCTAGATAATCAGATATTGATAAAATTTCAGAAGCTCTTCCGGTGCTATACCACGACGTATGATCATTGCCATGACCAGACTCAAAAACAACCAAATATTTGGATTTTTTAGATACTGTATAAGCCATTAATTTATGAGTTCCTAAATTTACTGTCGTTCCGGAAAATTCAGTTTTACGATTTTTATTGTCGTCTGAACAAGAGGTAAAAGAGAGCACAGAAATCAGGATTATAAAAACAGAGAGTATTCTAATTTTGATGCTTTTTTGGGGTTTTAATTTTCGTGTTTCGTGTTTAAAAATCATTGTAGCGTTTTTAGTTTTATAAAGTAAATTCGATACAAATATTAGGATCATTTACCAGTTAAAAGTTCTGATTTATGAATCAGAACCTCTTTTAAACAAACTATAATCTACAAACTTCTTAATTACAAGAAAATCAAAATAACCATAAACAGTTTATACCAAAACGAGATTTGCTTTTTTAAATTCTGATGGAGTCTGATCCGTGTTTTTCTTAAAAGTGGTATTGAAAACTGTTTTAGAATTAAAGCCAACTTCAAAAGCAATTCCCATTAAACTTAAATGCTGCATCTTAGGATCCTGAATCATTTTTTTTGCTTCTTCGATTCGGTAGCGGTTGATAAATTGATAAAAATTTTCGTCAAAACCTTTATTGATAACATATGAAAGCTGATGCGATGAAACATCCAATTGCGAAGCCAGTTTAAACAAACTTAATTCAGGATCCAGAAAAGGTTTTTGATTATTCATCATATCTATTAAAACCAATTTTAGTTCTTGTAAATCGACATCAGGAATTAGTTTTTTCTGATTGTTTTCCGGATTAGAATTCTCACTAATAATAACATCTATTTCTTCTTTTTCTTGTTGATTAAGATCTAAAATCTCTTTTTGTTTTAAAGAATAATAGGCAATGAAAAAAATTGCCACAAGATAAATCAGACTCGCAAAATGATCAAATAAAACATTGTTTTTTGCTAATCTAAAAAAAATGTCAATTAGCCAAAGCGCCGTTATCAGCAAAACACAAATCACCACTTTCTGTAACCATTTTAAATTAATTGCAGTCGTGTTTGAAGCGTATAAAAGCAAGTTCTTTTGGTAAAAAGTAATTTTTTTATACGCCAAAATGCAATACCAAATAACCTGAACACAAAAAAACACATTAAAAACAGTAACTATTACAGCAGCATTTTTTATATCAGTTGCCGTTGGCGGTTGTTTTACTTCGATTATTACCGAAAGAGAAAGCAAGATCAACATTATAGCAGCAAAAGCAAAATGAAAATTATCTTTTAAACGCCATTTTCTATTGGGCTGAATAAAATAAAGTACACTAAAATAAAAGACAGGAGCAACTATAAAATCTGTCAAACCCAGAAAATCATTTATTGGCATTCTTGTTTTCATAAACTCCGTTTTTTCTAATAAATCATTAAATTGAATTAGAAAAACACACACTATAAAAGTCCCAAACCATTGATTTGATTTGGTATTTACCTGATTGATATTTGCAAAAATTAAAAATGCCAGTAATAAAGTTGTTCCCGCAACAAAAAAGCTAAGTAGTTGATCCATTAAAAGCAATTTTAATCTTAGACATAAGTTGTTTATAAAAGGATAAAATTACTAAATATTACCAGACTGCACTTGCGAAATAACAGAAGATAAATAGAGTTTGATTAATTAAAGGATTTTCTAAAAGCGTTTGGAGACAGATCGGTATAGCGCTTAAATAATTTATTAAAAGACTGCGGATGTTCAAAGCCAAGTTGGTAAGCAACTTCGGCAATATTGAGTTTGGTTGTGCTTAAGATCATTTTGGCAGTTTCAATCAATCGGTCGTGAATGTGTTGTTGTGCACTTTGTCCCGTTAGAGATTTGAGCATATCCGTGAGATATCTTGGGGAAACATTCAAATTTTCAGCCACCTCTAAAACGGTTGGGATTCCGCCAGACTGATCTTCAAATCTAGCTGCCAAATAGGTGTCCATTTGAGTGATAATATCATCATGAACAGATTTTCTGGTAATAAATTGTCGGTTGTAAAAACGATTACTGTAATTAAGCAATAACTCGATTTGCGAAACCAAAACATCCTGACTAAAGAGATCGATATTATTATCTAACTCTGCAGCAATGTTTTCAAACAATCCGGCGATTACTTTTTTTTCTTTATCCGATAAAAATAACGCTTCCTTTACGGCATACGAAAAGAAACCATATTGGCTAATATTTTTCCCCAATTGATAATTGCGAATCAAATCCGGATGAAAATAAAGGTTGTGACCTTCATAACAACTTTCCTCGCTTGATAGTGTAATTACTTGGTTTGGTGCTAAAAAAGCCACTCCGCCTTCTTCAAAATCATAAGATCCCTGTCCGTATTTTACCTGACCTTTAAAATCTTTTTTAAACGAAACTTTATAAAAGTCGGCTAAAATTGTTCGTCCACCATTTTCAAGACTTACCTTATTGGCGTCATAAGTACTCAAAGCCACTAAAGGATGCAATGGTACAGGCATTCCCATGCCACGCATGTATGCCGAAATGCTTTTGTAAACAACAGGTTGTGATTGGGTTTTCATGATAAAGCTAATATACAATTTATACAGTCAATTTAAAAACATCATTTTATGGATTTATTTCCCGTTTTTCCTGCCAGTTAAAATTACCAATACGCTTAGCAATTAACCAGCGGTTATTAATCCGAATATAATCATTGTGGTAAAGTACCCCAATCGTGGTTTTCATTTTTTTACTGTTTTCGCTCCCAATAAGTGTAACCTGGCAGTAAGACGTTCCAGTGGCATGATCGCCATTTATAGTTACAGTTTGTTGTCCGTTTAAGTGATACACCGTTTCAAAATTTTGAAGAAAATCGGTAAAAGCCAGTTCCATTTCTTTTCGTCCTTTTAGTTTTAAAAGAACAGTATTTCCGCTGTAAGTTTCTGATATCGCATCTTCAGAAAATAATTGAACTTGTTGTTTTACCTTGCGCTGATCTCCTAAAATAGAAACTCTGTCAATCAATTCCTTTATAGAAATTCGATCTTCTAATTCTTTATTATTCATTATTGCTATTTTTATTTTAATAGAAGCTGTCCCAAAAATGCGACAGCTTCTAAATGATATTAATTATGGTGAAATTTTTTAATCAACGATTAAAACAATTTTACCCTGAATATGTCCATTTGCAGCTCGTTCGTGCGCACTTTTAGCATCTGAAAGTGTAAATGTGCTGTCTATGGCAACTTTAATCGTACCGGCTTCTAATAATTTCGCCAGTTCAAAAAGTTGTAAACCATTGGATCGAACCTGTGTCATTGAGACCGTAATATCTAGTTTAGCGGCTTCGTCGTGATCAGAAAAACCTAAAAATACAGGAAACAAAGCACCGCCGGGTTTAATTGTTTTCAGGAAACGACCAGTATTTGCACCTCCCAAAGTGTCCAGAACAATATCAATATTATGAGCAACATCTTCCGGAGGAGTTTTAGTATAGTCAATAAAATGGTTGGCACCCAAATCACGCAAAAACGACTCATGAGTAGTTGATGCTACTGCTGTAACGTTCGCACCTTTCCATTTTGCGAGCTGTACGGCAAAGTGTCCCACACCGCCAGCTGCACCATTTATAAGTATTGTTTTGTCTTTAAGCGGCAATGGCTGATGCATTTCTGCCTGAAGAGGATTTGGATGATTGTGTCCTAATTCGATAAGAAATTGCCATGCCGTTAATCCCGCCATTGCAGAGGCTGCCGCATGTATGTGATCAAGTCCGGAAGGTTTCAAAGCAAGATCTGTTGCCGGAGCAGCTACATATTGTGCATAAGCAGCACTTTCGCCAACACTAGGAAAACGAACCATTCCAAAAACTTCATCTCCCGCAGAGAAATCTGTTACATCTTGGGCAACAGCAACAACAATTCCTGAAACATCTGAACCCAGAATAATAGGAAACGGGACTTGTGGTCTCCATTCCGGCGGAAGCATTTTATAACCATCCCGCAAATACCAATCAGGCGGATTAACGCCTATTGCATGCACGCGAATAAGAACTTCGCCTGACTTTAATTTGGGAACTGGTGCTTCTTCGTAACGTAAAACTTCGGTACCGCCAAACTCATGTAATCTAATTGCCATCATTTTAGATGGAGTTTCAATTGGGTTTGCTTTTTTTTCTAATGATGTCATTCTGTATTATTTTTTTAGTTTTTAAATTTTTCATAAAAGACAAGGGCGTTTTATTGCCATAGAAATTCTTGTCTTTCTATGGCACAAAATTAGATTACGGCATCCGTCAAAAATTAGTCTGAATTGCTAAATATGTAGTCAGAATCTCTGGGATTTTTTTAGAAAAAAGAAAATGAAAGGGTAAAACAGTATTAGAAATAAAGCCTAATAATAACAAACGATAAAACTAAAATTGGTTCAGGAATATTTAATGACATACTTTCAAACAAATACTACCGTTGTAAAAAGAATCTATTGAAAGAAAAAGTCACGAAAATTCTGAGTATATTTATACAGAAGAGTTGATTTTACAAATCAGAAAAAAATAGGGATAACATTTTAAATTTATGAGCTTAAAACATAACGACTTACATAGCAAATTAACTCTTGGAGGTTTATTTATTGCATTAGGAATAATTTACGGAGACATTGGTACTTCGCCTTTATATGTAATGAAAGCCATAATTGGAATTCACAATATTGATAAAAATGTAGTTTTGGGCGGAGTATCTGCGGTACTCTGGACGTTGACTTTGCAAGCTACCATAAAATATATTTTCCTTACGCTAAGTGCTGATAATAATGGGGAAGGCGGTATTTTTGCCCTTTATGCATTGGTAAGGCGTACAAAAGTAAAATGGTTAATTGTTCCGGCTATTATTGGCGGAAGCGCATTGCTTGCAGACGGAATCATAACGCCGCCAATGTCAGTATCTTCAGCAATTGAAGGAATGAGAACCTTATATCCCAAAATTGATACCGTACCCATAATTATTGCTATTTTAGTCGCGCTTTTTGCCATTCAGCAGTTTGGAACTAAATTAGTTGGGAAATTTTTTGCACCTATAATGCTTATTTGGTTTGGAATGCTGGCAGTATTGGGAATCATGCAAATCTCGCATCATCCGGATGTTTTAAAAGCGGTGAATCCTTATTATGCATATCATTTACTAAGTATTCATCCGGAAGGATTTTATGTTTTAGGTTTTGTTTTCCTGTGTACAACGGGAGCCGAAGCTTTATATTCTGACATGGGACATTGCGGCAGAAAAAACATCAGGATCAGTTGGATTTTTGTTAAAAGTGCATTGTTGCTGAACTACTTTGGACAAGCGGCATATTTGATTCAGCATGAAGGGGAAACCTTGTTTAGCCTTGGCGGAAAATACGCAAATCCTTTTTACTTAATGATGCCGGAATGGTTTATTCCTGCCGGAATAATAATTGCTACACTCGCTGCGGTTATCGCTTCGCAAGCTTTGATAAGCGGTTCATTTACTTTAATCAATGAAGCGATTAAGCTTAACTTCTGGCCAAAAGTAAAAATCAAATATCCTACAGAACAAAAAGGACAATTGTATATTCCGTCGATTAACTGGTTGATGATGTTGGGTTGTATTATGATTGTGCTTCATTTTAGGGAATCTCAAAAAATGGAAGCTGCTTACGGACTTGCTATTGTTTTGTGTATGATTATGACCACTTTACTGCTTAATTATTATTTGATAATGAGAAGAATTCCGTGGTATATTATTTCAGCATCAATAACAATTTATATGGTAATCGAAATTAGTTTTTTAATTGCCAGCCTTAACAAATTCATGCACGGCGGATATGTTGCCGTATTTGTTGCCTTAATACTTATTGCCGTAATGTCGACCTGGTGGAAAGCGAAATCGATCAGTAAAAATTACACCAAATATGTACCTATTGATGGTTATAAAAAAGTACTTGCAGAACTAAGCATAGACGAATCAATTCCTAAATATGCAACGCATTTGGTTTATATGACAAATGCTGTAAGAAAGACTGAAATAGAACAGAAAGTGATTTATTCTATCTTGCAAATGCGCCCTAAACGAGCTGATATTTACTGGTTTATTCACATTAATATTGTTGATCATCCTTACAGAAGAGACTATAAAGTTACTGAAATGATCAAAGATGATTTATACCGAATTGATTTTTATCTTGGATTCAGGGAACCCATGAAAACAAATCTAATGTTTAAGGAAGTGATTCGGGATATGGTTATAAATAGGGAAGTAGATATAACAAGCCGTTACTTATCGCTGAACAACAATAACATAATGGGAGATTTTAAGTTTGTGCTGTCTAAAAAAATCCTCTCAATGGATAACGATTTCACGTGGTCTGAGAAGCTAATTATGAATGGTTATTTTTTACTTAAGAAATTCAGTTTGTCTGAGGAAAAAGGTTTTGGACTTGATACCAGTTCTGTAAAAGTCGAAAAATTCCCAATGCTTTTGCATCTTCCGGAAGATTTTAAAATGACAAGAATCCATAATTAAATTTTTTAGGCAGGATTAAAATAGGATATGCAAATGAAAATATAGTTTAGTTCTATATTTTCATTTGCATATCCCTATTAAAAGAAAATTTAGAGAGCGCTAATCTTTACAGAACTGGCTTTGTCATTAAAACTTCCTAAACAGCTATTATTTCCTGTTACTACAACAGATTCTCCGCCGTAATTATCGTTTTGATACATGGTGATTTTATATCCGTTTTCTAATCGAACAGATGACAAATCATCATTTCCAATTCCATACGATTTTAGCTGAGCTAATGTGTAATTACCAACTGGCAAAGCAATTGCATAACCTGTATAATTGCAATTTTGGTAAAGCGTTACAATACCTCCGGCAGTAGATGTATATTTATTATTAGTATAAGTACGGGAAAGATTGCCCACGCCATCAAAATAATTATCAGCTAATTTTGCTGGATCTGTTGCAAATTCCCCACCTTGTACAATCGCATCATTTCCGTCATTCCATGCCCACGGAGCGTTTGCACCGCCAGTTTTAAAATCATTTCCTGTAAAACCTCCAGCCGGACTTGAAAACAATTGTGTATTAAATCTTTGGTCCCATAATCCGCCGCTTTCAAAAATATCAACAAGCTTGTACTCCACATAATTATCATAATTGTCAGCCGGTATTTGTGCTACTCCGCTTGCAGATGGATAATAGATAATTCCGTCTCCATCAATATCGTGCTGCGGCCACGCTTTAAGGCTGTGTCCTTTAGCATCTTGTGCTGTAACAGGATGTAATTCTCCGTTAAAATCTCTCATTTGCAATGTTCCGTCAATGCTTTCCAATCCGCTTACAAAAGAACTTCCGGATGGTACATACGAAAAGAAATCAGAGTGACTTACGGTAACAGCCCCTTTTAATGCACCATAATTAGAACCATCTTTTTCTACAATCATTAATACGCCTTCTAAATCATTTTCGTGCTGATCTAACGAATATAAAAGCGGATTATCTGTCCAGTCTCTTGGAGAGAAAAAAGCATAAGTAATATACCAGTGCGTATTCGATTCTACAATCGAATAGTAACAATGTGCCGCTAAAGAATTGGCAAAAGCCGGAAGATTGTTCCAGTTGTTTTCACCATTCCAGTCATTATCATAATTAATAGCCGTAAGATAATCAGATTTTCCACCTTCGGCATAAGTACCTGTGGCATCTACATCTTTGTAATGAATTGGTGCCCATCTTCTTGCCAAATCAGAAGTTGCTGCCGCACTGATTTTCTTGAAATTTTGCTGCTCTTTTACCACGGCGGTAGTTTCTGTTTCCTCTAATGTCGTGTCCTGACAAGAGAACGTAATTGCAGATAATACAATAATTAACACTTTACTTAAAATCTTCTTTCGATTCTGTTTTTTCATAATTCTGGGTTTAATGGTTTATAACATGTTTAAATTCAATGATTTTGATAAACTATTCGATAGTAAAAGCAACTGATAAAAAAATAGGAATAAGAACAAGAAGTTTATTTTTGAATTATAATTCTTGTTATTTATAAGTACTGTAAAAGAGAAATCGTACTATCTGGGTGGTATTATAATACCGTTAACAAAAAGTTAACAGGATTTAGATTATTTGTTTCTTGCGAAGTCAGTAAAACCGATGCGATAAATAGAGTATATATCGCGGTGAGGATAGCATGTTTACTTACTTTATAACAATGATATCAGGAAGATTAAGATATGTTGTCCATAAGTTAAATTATGGTTAAGTGGTTGTGTGGGTTTGTATTTTAAGATAATTAATGCTGAAATTTACAAGTCGATCAATAAAGTAAAACAATTTATTTTCCTGTAACTGAAGTTTATTAAACGTGCAAAACTCACTTATTCCCGCAGAAATTTCGTGGCTTTCTTTCAACAACTGTATTTTAGATGAAGCTGATGATGCCAATAATGCATTATACGAACGAATTAAATTTTTAGCCATTCATTCTTCTAATCTGGACGAATTTTTCAGGGTTAAAATCAGAAAATTGCTAATCAAAAATTCAAAGAAAAATAAAGATCTACTGGATAAAATTCTGGCAGAAGTTAATCTTCAGCAAAATAGATTTGGAATAATCTGGAACAGTTCGATATTGCGTGAATTAAAAGCGAATGACATTGTTTACTATGAAAATCAGGAACTTTTAGAAGAACATTTGAATGAGATCGAATACTATTTTAAAAGTATTATTTTGTCTTATATTCAGGTAATTTATATTTCTATAAGCTTTCCCAGAACTTATTTTTTAAGCAATCGAAGCTTGTACTTTATGGTAAAACTAAAAGACAGGGCAGGCAATTTTCATTATGCTTATCTAAATATTCCGTCTGATAAACTGGATCGATATAAACAATTGCAAAGTCAGGGAAATACGCATTATATTATTTCGATTGATACCATAATAAAAAATTGTTTATCGCTAATATTTCCCAATGAAAAAGTGGTTTCCTGTAATGCCATAAAACTAAACAGGGATGAAAATTATCTGATAGAAGATGAAAACTCAGGAGATTTAATTGCTAAAATTGAAGCAAAAATAGAAGAACGAAAACGAGGTTCATCGACAAGGTTTCTATATGATTATAATATGGATGCAGATACAATTTTGGTCTGTAAAAAAGCATTTCAGCTTAAAAAAGACGAGATGATAAAAGGAGGAACGCATCATAATCTTTATGATTTATTCAAGTTTCCAAATCCTCTTAAACCAAATCCTCTTAAACCAAATCTTCAGGGAGCAAATTATCCCGGACTTAAACATTTGCCTTTTGAAAGTAATAAGTCTATTTTTGAAATTATTGATAAGCAAAATCAGTTGCTGCACTTTCCGTATCAATCGTATTATTATGTATTACAGTTCTTTAATCAGGCGGCAATTAATAGAAACGTTCTTGAGATAAAAATTACATTATACCGCATTTCGTCACAATCGCTAATTGCAAATGCATTGATAAGCGCAGCAAAAAACGGAAAAAAAGTAACTGTTTTTGTAGAGGTAAAAGCGCGTTTTGATGAATACAATAATTTATTCTGGTCTAGGGAAATGAAAAATGCCGGAATAAAAATAATTCAGAGTATGCCTAATTTAAAGGTTCATGCAAAAGTGGCGACCGTTACCATGAAAGACAAATATGGTAATAAAAAATACTACAGTTACTTATCAACCGGAAATTTCAACGAAAGTACCGCAAGTATTTATTCCGACTTTGGTTTTTTTACTTCCGAAGAAAAATATACAAATGACCTAAAGAAAGTTTTTACTTTTTTAAAAACAAAAGAAAAGTCAGAAGAAATAAATCACCTTTTGGTAGCTGGTTTTAATATGAAAGATCAATTAATAGAGTTGATTGATAATGAAATACAAAACAAAAAAGAAGGTAAACCAGCTTCGATATTTTTAAAAGTAAACGGCGTTGACGAACAGGATATTATAAACAAACTCATAGAAGCAAGTCAGGCAAATGTTGAAGTAACGCTTATAGTTCGCGGAATTTGCACGTTATTGCCCGGAATTACGGGAGTTTCTGAAAACATAAAAATCTATCGCATCGTAGATATGTTTTTAGAACATTCGAGAATTTATAAATTTGCGAATAATGGCAATGAAAAGATTTACTTGTCCTCTGCAGATATGTTAAACCGAAATTTAAATCGAAGAATTGAAGTTGCTTTTCCTATATCTGATGAAAATCATATGGCAGAAATTAATAAAATTATCGAATTGCAATTAGAAGATAATACAAAAAGAAGAGAGATTAATTCTGAAGGTCAAAACGAATTGCATGCAATTGAAAACGATATTCCAAGACGTTCTCAAACAGAAATTTACAACTGGATATCTGCCAATAATCAGGTTGAAGTTTATAACGATTAAAACTCATAATAAGTAAATAACATAAAAAAGCCCATTTTGTTAGAAATAGGCTTTTGTGTTAATGATCTCAACTTAAGATAATTATATTAGTTATAATAAAAATATTTAAGCTTTGGTTTTATAGCGCATCCCAGGTTGCACTAGGATAATAAATAGAACTTGTTACCGGAGCTGTCCAGTAATCCTGACTTCCGCCACGGAAAGTGTGCAAACTTACTGCATTCACATTTCGTTTAGAATCGTTAGTTACCCAACGAATTTTTTGATTCAGCATTTCCGTTCCATTTACATAATACTTGACATATCCGTCTGTATTTGATCCTGTATTTAACTTAACAGATATCTGGCAGTTATAGGTAACACCTTCCTGAATGTAATATTTTTTTCCAAAATCATTACCATATTGTCCCGGCTGATCTTTATAATATACGTAAGGTTGTAGATAAGCTCCGCTTCCTTTGGCAGTGTTTGATCCGTTGGGACAATACCACATAAATCTGGCACTTCCGCCATTACCGTCCCATCCCGGATCGCCACCGGTATTTTGATCGCCAATTAATATACCATATCCGCATTTACCACCTCTGCTCCAATAAAATCCAGAGTTAAATTTCATCGTGAACCAAACGGTGTAAACATCTCCGGACCAAACGCCAAATGATGTACACAAACCACCCGGACATGTTAGGGTATTTGTTTTTAAGGTAATCGTTCTGGCTGCGGCACTACCGGCTGCTGCTGCGGCTAAGGCTTCGGCTTTGTTTGTGTTTTGCGAGACGTCGTTGTTAACAATTTTTAACTCGTCTTTGATAGTGCTTTCCGGCACATTTAGAGCTTGTTCCTTTTCGCAGGAATTAAATACTAATGCTGTAATAAATAGCAAACTGGTTAATTTAAATGCTTTTTTCATTTTTAAAGGTTAAGGGTTAGTAATAATTAATAGTGAGTAAATAATAAAATAATAATCATCTTTTTATACTGAAACAAAAGCCTTTTGCAATTCTCAAAATCCGTATCGAATAGATATATAAATAAAAAGATGTTTTTTATTTGATTCTGTTTCAGGTAATTATATTGAAATTGGTATGCTGTTATATTTTATTGTTGAATACAAACCACATTTATGCGATTAGTAATTGACACTACAAAGTTGATTAATAACAAGTTGCACAGGGAGTAAAAAAGTACGTTTTTGGGTACAAAAAAATCTGATAGATGTGTTTTATACTTATTTTTTAGATTTTAAAAATGATATTATCAAAAAATAGACGAAAAAATTATGCAGTCTTAAAATGATGGTTTTGATACAACTAAGATTGTTGCTTAATATAAAAATAAAAAAACAGGCTCTATACAAAGCCTGTTTTTTAATATAATCAAAGTGATTTTTGTTTTATGATTTTTGAAGAAATTGCCTCAAAACATATTGAAGTATTCCGTCATTTTTATAATATTCTATTTCGATTTGAGAGTCAAGTCTTGCTATAACATTAAAATTGAATATTTCTCCATTTTCTTTAACGGCAGTAATTGATAATTCTTTCAAAGGCGTAACATTTTCTGCAATTCCGTTTATGGTAAAAACTTCTTTTCCGGTAAGTCCTAAACTCGCCGCATTTTCACCTTTTTTATATTGGAGCGGTAATACACCCATACCAACCAGATTGCTTCGATGGATTCTCTCGTAACTTTCTGCCAAAACAGCTTTTACGCCAAGCAGGAAAGTTCCTTTCGCAGCCCAGTCTCTTGATGATCCGCTTCCATATTCTTTTCCGGCAAGAATAACTAAAGGGGTTTGGGCTTCTTTATATTTAACCGATGCTTCGTAAATACTCATTTCTTCTCCCGTTGGAAGATAGGTCGTAAAACCACCTTCTTGTTTGGCCAATCCATTTTTGATACGAACATTGGCAAATGTTCCTCTTATCATTACTTCATCGTGACCTCTTCTGGAACCATACGAATTGAAATCATTTTTTTCTACACCGCGGCTTAAAAGATAACTTCCTGCTGCAGAATTCTCTTTAAAAGATCCTGCCGGCGAAATGTGATCTGTAGTTACGCTGTCTCCCAAAACCAATAATGTACGGGCATTTGTTATATCCTGCAGCGCTTTTGGGTGATCCGGAAGATCCTTGAAAAACGGGGCTTCTTTTATATAAGTTGAATTATCATCCCAACGGTAAATTTTTTCATTAGGAATTTCAAGCTGTTTCCATGTTTCATTACCTTCAAATATGGTCGAATAACTGGATTCGAATTGTTTTGGAGTCAGGACTTCGCTTAATATTTTGCTGATCTCATCATTTTCCGGCCATAAATCTTTAAGATATACAGGCAACAGATTAGAATCATAAGCAAGTGGTTCATTTATAATGTCAATATCGACTCTTCCGGCTATGGCAAAAATAACCACAAGCATTGGCGACATTAAAAAGTTCATTTTAACCTGAGGATGAATTCTGGCTTCAAAATTCCTGTTTCCTGAAAGCACAGATGCAAGTACAAGATCATGTTCTTCTGCAGCTTTTGCGACATGCGGAGGCAAAGGCCCGGAGTTACCAATACAAGAGGTACAACCATAACCTACGACATGAAATTTCAGAGCTTCAAGATCTTTTAGTAAATCTGCTTTGATCAAATAATCCGTTACTACTTTTGAGCCCGGAGCAAGTGAGGTTTTTACCCATGGTTTTATATTTACTCCTTTTTCTCTCGCTTTTTTGGCAATTAATCCCGCACCAATCATCAGGAAAGGATTCGAAGTATTGGTACAAGATGTTATGGCGGCAATGGCAACTGAACCATCTGAAAGCGTAAATTGTTCTGAACCAATAGTGACAACGACACTTTTACTTCCGTTTTCTATTTTTGGGTCAATCTGAACTTTCTCAGGAACTGGTTTGTTTTCGTTTAAAGGCTGTGAACCGCCTTCTGCAAACCAGGTTGTAGTTTGCTTTGTGTGTTTTTTATATTTTCTTCCAAAGTTTTTATCCAGTGCATCGGCAAATGCAGGCTCCAGATTTTTAAGCAATATTTTGTCTTGTGGTCTTTTTGGTCCGGCAATAACTGGCTCAATAGAAGACAGATCAAGTTCCAGAACATCTGTATAAACAATCGCTTCGTCGCCAGTTCTCCAAAGCATATTGGCTTTGCAATAATCTTCGACCAAATGAATTTGTTCTTCAGATCTGTTGCTGAGCCTCATATATTCTAATGTTTTTTCGTCAGTAGGGAAGTAGGTCACGGTACATCCAAATTCAGGAGACATATTTCCGATTGTTGCACGATCCGGAACACTTAAATTATCAAGACCGGAGCCAAAAACTTCTACAAATTTGCCAACAACTCCGTATTTACGAAGTAATTCTGCAATAGTCAGCACCATATCTGTAGAGGTTGAACCCAACGGAATTTTACCAGTCAGTTTAAGTCCGATAACTTCCGGCATAATAAAATAAATAGGCTGTCCCAGAATTGCAGCTTCGGCTTCAATACCACCCACGCCCCAGGCAATAACACCAATTCCGTTTACCATAGGAGTATGACTGTCAGTTCCTACCAGTGTATCCGGAAAAACTTCGCCATTGCGTTCAATCACACCTTTAGAAAGATATTCAAGATTAACCTGATGACAAATTCCCATTCCGGGCGGTACTACACTAAAATTGGCAAAAGATTGCTGTGCCCATTTTAAAAACTGATAACGTTCGCTATTACGTTTGTATTCTTCATCCATATTTCGCTGATACGAATATTCTGTTCCAAAGTAATCAACTTGTACAGAATGGTCTACAACTAAATCTACGGGAATAAGCGGATTAATAGCATCGGGATTTTTTCCTCTTCTTGCAGCTTCAGCACGAAGCGAAGCGATATCAACTACAGCCGGAACACCCGTAAAATCCTGCATAAGTACTCTTGCAGGTTTAAAAGGAATGTCTTTGTCTGATGCTTCTGGTTTCCAGTTTAATAATGTCTCAATGTTTTCTTTAGTAATAGCAAAATCATCAAAATTCCGCAATACATTTTCTAATAGAATACGGATAGAAAACGGCATTTTTTCGATTTCAAATCCCTGCTTCTGCATCTCAGTAAGACTATAGTATGAAAACTCTCTGCCGGCAGTTTTTAATACTTTTTTTATTTGGTAAATGTCATTTTGCATAATAAAATGGTATATAATTAAAAATCAATAAAAGGTAACAGATATAAATTATTTTTGGTCTTAAGTAAAAGTTAAAAAGCCGTCTAAAAATTAGACAGCTTTTTAATCCTTATTATTTGGATTTTTGCACTATGTTGAATTAATTAATTTTTACCAAATGTTCTTCAATAGCGGCTCTTTGAGACTCGTATTGCGCAGGAAGTTTTAAGTTTAAACCTAATTCTTCTAAGCTTTCATCTACTGTAAATCCGGGATTATCAGTAGCAATTTCAAATAAAACGCCTCCCGGTTCTCTAAAATACAAAGAATGAAAATATTGTCTGTCAATTTGTGGCGTAATAGATAATCCGTAAGCTTCGACTTTTTCACGGAACTGCATTAAAATCTCGTCATTTTTTACACGAAAAGCAACGTGGTGTACAGAACCGTTTGCAACATGACCGCGTTTTTCGTCTGCCAGTTCAACCAAATCTACAATTGCAGCACTTTCTACAGCATCTGTAGCATATCTGTAACGGTTTACATCTTGTGCAATTAGTTTATAACCAAATATTTCTGTTAAGACTGCAGCAGTTGGTTTAATATTGTTTAAAGTCAAAGTAATGTTATGAAAACCTTTTGTAGCTACATCTGCTTTTACTTCGTCAGTTTCCCAGCCTTTTCTGTTGTCCTCTGTTTTAGACTCGATTAATTCTAATTTTAAACCATCCGGATCTAAGAAAGTAAGATATTTTTCGCCGAATTTTTCTGAAGGTTTGTTGTAAATTACATTGTATTGCTCAAAACGTTTTTGCCAGAAATCAAGACTTCCTTTAGGAACAGAATATCCAATTTCTGTAGCCATTCCGGAACCTTTTACTCCTTGCTGAATTCCTTCTCCCCAAGGAAAAAAAGTTAAGATTGTACCTGCGCTTCCAACTTCATCACCAAAATAAAAATGATACGTTCCCGGATCGTCAAAATTCACTGTTTTTTTAATGAAACGTAATCCTAGTATTTTTGAGTAAAAGTTAAAGTTGCGTTTGGCGTCTCCTGCAATTGCAGTAATATGATGTAAGCCTAAAATTGTATTTTCCATGGTATTTAAATATTAAATTGTTATTGTTTTGTTATTGATTTCTTTTACAAATTTACTCACGTTACAGCGATGAATCGATTAACCTAGATTAAGAAATAAAAAGCTGTTTTATTGTTGGGAAAACTATTAAACAAATAATATTCCAACTGTTTTAAGTAATTGTTTTGTAGTGTTTTAATTGTAATTAAAGTTTTGAATCTGACGATATATCGTAATTTTATGATGCAAGCCATTTTATTTAGAAAAGAGATAAAATCCTTACTTATATTTTCTTGTTTCAGGATAGAAATACCGACCGAAACTAGTAAAAAAAAGCCGACAAATCGTCGGCAGTTTATAATTTTATAAATATTGATTTTCGAAGTTTTGGTTCAATATTTTTTGTTTTGTGTCCTTTACCTGTAGTATCTTCCACCAAAAGAATTGATCCTGTTTCAAATTTTCTTTTGTTACCTAATGACGTTTCAATTTCTACGCCGCCGTCCAGCAAGACAATATATTGACGGTCCGGAGCATTATGAAAATCATAGTCGTAGGAGGGATTTACTTCCCGGAAAACGATAGATTTTACAGGTTCATCATCAGATAAAAATCCAATATCGCCATTGTTTTTCAACGGAATCTCGAAGTCTTCAAAATGACTATCGCCATTTTCATCGCTGTAAATTCGGGTAATCAGAACCATTATTTTGTAAAAACAAGTTCGTTAGCTAGATCTATTTCGTCCTGACTTATGGTATGTCCCATATTTGGGTATATTTTTTTAGTAACTGATGCTCCCAATTTTTTAAAAAGTGCTTCAGATTCATTTACTCTTTCTACAGGAACATGAAAATCAGGATCACTTGTACCAATGAAAACTGGTGTGTTTTCGAAATTTCCGGCATAATGATTTTCATAGACTTTATCGCCAATCAATCCGCCTGTAAAAGCGACAACGCCTCCATATTTTGCAGCGTTTCGGGCTGTAAACTCTAACGCCAGACAAGCACCTTGCGAAAATCCAAGAAAATAAATATTCTCTTTTTCGATTCCGTTTTGCTGAACTGCTACAACAGCCTGATGAATAGCTTCTAACGATCTTGAAAAAGAAGGTTCATTTTCGTTAAGAGGCGCTAAAAACGAATACGGATACCAAGTCCTGTTTTCTGCCTGAGGCGCCACCAATGCAAAATCATCAACCTTAAGATGTCTCGCAACCGAAAGAATATCATGAGCACTTGCGCCACGGCCATGAATCATAATCAAGGCTTTTTTAGCTTCGTTTAAAGGTACGCCGTCTGTTAAAATTTCTGTATTCATAAGTTTAATTTTTAGTAATAATTGGAGAAGTAGTGATCTGTCCTGTTTTAATTATTTTTTCCAGATATCCTTATATTCTTCCGGATTTTTTTTGAACTGCGCATGAACGTATGGACAAAGCGGTAAAACCATTAAATTATTCGCACGTGCATAAGATGTCATTTCGTTCAGCAGTTTTTTTGCATAACCTTTTCCTTCTGCTTCAGGTTCTACGCCTGTGTGGTAAACAGTCAATACATCAGGTTTGATACTCAGCGTCATTTCGCCTTGTTTTTTGTCATCAACATAAAGATTAAAAGCACCGTGTTTTTTTTCGTCTAATTCTAGTTTAATGGTTTCCATATTCGTGTTATATTTTGTTATTGATCGTTGTTAAATTTCTTTTACAAACTTAGACAAGACTCGAAAATCTATCGATTAATCTAAATTAAGAAAGATTTTAATCTTGTAGTTTTCCTTTTTTAATTTTTAAAAACGGCATAATAAGTTTGGAATTTTAATCTTCTGTACTGGTTATCTCAAAGTTAATACTCAATAGCAAATAAATTTCAAATAATGTGCCTTAAAATGAAACAGCTTCATTTAAAGGTAATTACTGATTTTTAGATTTTGTAATTTACCGATATATCGTAGATTTTTAGAGCGTAATTACAGGATATAGAAATTTCCTGAATTAATCTCAGATACAAAATTCAGAATTTAGAAATCAAATAAAAAAGTATAAAATAGAAAATGAAGTTAATAGCCTATTGAAAGCTTTAACCAAAAAGGAAATACAAATCGAAAGATTTTATGAAGCATGGAAGATCTGGCATCCGGAATTGGATGAGATTTGTATGCCGGATTAAAAAAGATTTTCCTCTGGGATAAGTACAGGAATTGTGCCAACGAAACAGGAATTCTGTTTATCTTTTTAAAACACCTAATTACAAAATAACGTATTGTCTATTTTAATCATACCTTTTATAGTAATAATACTTTTATCGGTACTTGAATTTAAAAAGATAAGACCTTCATTATCCAAAACGATTAGTGCATTTAATACCGTTGCCTGCTTTTCTTTTTCGATGGATATATAGTCTGAAAATGCTATTGTAATATCAATAGCTGGTGTCAGAAGGCTGGTAAGCTCTTCTAAAGTGCAGCTCATTCCGTATCTTACGGCAAGTATCTGCAGAATTTTTATATGAAATGTAGATAATGTTTCCATGATAAACTGCTTTAAAAATATATACGAAAATTGATAAATAATGGATTTATTGAAGCATGTCTATTAGTTAAATAATTTGGAATACAAGTGTTTATGGTTTTGTTTCTCTAAAAACGACTCGCTTAATTTTATAATTTCTCCCCTAAATAATATAACAGGAATATGCAGAAAGTATTTAAAATTTGTATAGAAAGATTAATTTAAAAACACCTGAAAAGTAAGGCTGTTTATTTTAGTTTAAAATCAAATCTTTAACATTGTAATGCTGCCTTTTTTTTGAACGATAACGGGCATTCTAATCAATAATAACGACCAAATGGATAATTATAACAACAAACGTATTGCAATATTAGGTGGCGGTCCAAGCGGACTTTTTATTTATAAAAGACTTGTTGAATCAGGAGTTAAGAATTTTGAAGTTGATATTTTCGAGCGAAAATCTCAATTGGGTTCC
The DNA here is from genome assembly GCF_001422725.1 of Flavobacterium sp. Leaf82. Classification (GTDB taxonomy): domain Bacteria; phylum Bacteroidota; class Bacteroidia; order Flavobacteriales; family Flavobacteriaceae; genus Flavobacterium. Next base: position 55,530 of record NZ_LMMA01000014.1, read on the forward strand.
GGAATGCCTTATAGTCCTGAAGGTGCAAATGATGAACATATAACGAATGTTTCAGACAATGAAGTACCGGAAATTGTTACTTCTATGGCGGATTGGATAAAAACCGCTCCGCAAGAATTATTGGAAAGATTTAATATGGATCCCGATAAATTTAATGAGTATAAGGTAATTCCAAGGCTGTTATTTGGTTACTATCTTTCGGCACAGTTTGAAATGCTTCGCACTCTTGGAGAAGATGCTGGAATTACTACCCGAACACATTTTCAAACTATGGTTACTGATATAAGTTATGACTTAAAAAATGCAGTAGTTTATGTTCAGACTATGGATGCAGATCTCAAAGAATTTGATTTTGCCATTATCAGCACAGGACATAACTGGCCCATTCGTTACGAAGGAAAAATACAAGGTTATTATGATGCTCCATATCCTCCTCAAAAGCTTGTAAAGCGTTTTAATCATGCTGTTGCTGTAAAAGGATCATCTTTGACCGCAATCGATGCAATTAGAACAATTGCTAGAAATAATGGATCATTTGAAAAAGGGACTGATGGAATTTTAAATTTTAAATTGCTTCCTGAAAGCGCTGATTTTAAAATTATGATGCATTCGCGCAGTGGCATGCTTCCGGCGGTTCGTTTTCACTTAGAAGATTCTCATTTGTCTAATAAATCTTTATTGACGGCGAAAGAAATAGAAGAGCACCGCAAAAATAATGATGGGTTTTTATCACTTGATTTTATTTTTGAAAAGGATTTTAAAGAAATATTCCGGGAGAAGGATTATGAATTTTATCAACGCATTGAATCACTTTCTATCGAAGATTTTGTTGCAGAAATGATGGAATTACGAGAACGTCTGGATCCTTTTCAGCTTTTAAAAGCAGAATATGCCCAGGCAGAAAAATCGATTAAAAGACAAGAATCAGTGTATTGGAAAGAAATGCTGGCTGTTCTTAGTTTTGCGATGAACCATCCAGCTAAATATTTATCAGCAGAAGATATGCAACGGCTTCAAAAAGTACTAATGCCTTTAATTTCGATTGTAATTGCATTTGTTCCTCAAAAATCCTGTGAAGAACTGCTTGCTCTTTATCATGCTGATGTTCTTAAACTTGTGGCTGTTGGAGATGACAGTACGGTTGAACCTCAAAATCAGGGAGGTATAGTGTATCATTTTACTGATGAAGAGAATAAAAAACATTCCGTTTCTTATAATACATTTATCGATTGTGTAGGGCAGCCGCATTTATCTTATCAGGATTTTCCCTTTAAGAGTTTATTGTCGCAGCGTGCTATTAGTCCGGCTCGTTTAAAATTTAAATCAAATGTTGCAGGCGAGACTGCTTATGCAAACGATCAAAAAGCTATTGAAAAAGATGCACAGGGAGCTTATTTTCTAAACGTTTCCGGAATAGCAATCAATGACAATTTTCAGATTATTGATGAGTATGGCGCATACAATAAACATATTTATATTATGGCTGTACCTTATATTGGTGGTCTTAACCCTGATTATTCAGGTTTGGATTTCTGTGAAGCTGCTTCGTTGCGAATCGTAAATGATATCTTAAAAACATAAAAATAAACAATACTATTTCTTTTACCTACTTACAAAAACTAAAAAAACTCGAATTTTTAAATTCGAGTTTTTTAGTTTTAATAGCATAAAATAATAAGTTATCTAAGCAATTTCATTTTGAAATTCTTCTTCTTCTGAATCGTGCAAATTTGTATATTTTTTGATCCCTACAGCAATTATAGGAATGGTTATTCCTGCTAGTATTCCTGCTGTTTTGTTATGACCGTTTTTCTTGAGGTATGATGATAGCAATAATGTTCCTATTGCCCCACACAGTATATATTCGGCTGGGATATCATCTATTTTTTCCTCTATAAATCGTGTTATATCTTCAAGATTTTCTTGATTAATTAAATTTTCCATATGTTTAAGTTAAAAAACAAAGTTTTGATTTTTGTTTAATTGTTATCTATTTGTCTGGCGTGCCAGTTGTTTGGTTCTCTTCTTCAGGTTATATTTATCATATTTCTAATCAAAATTATCCTCAATATTTTCTTCGGGATTTCCGAGATTAAAATTATAATGATTGCTATTTGTTGATTTACTTTCAAAAGCACTTTCCAGATAATCATCATAATTCAACAATAGTTGTTCTTCATAAGAGGTAACATCGCTTTCAGATTCCTCAGAAATAGTAAAGTAATTTTTTGATTTCATATAAGAAGTTTTAGATTAATAACTTACAGCTATCTAATTTTCACTTTAGACCTATTAAAAGTAGCTTTTTTGCAAGGTGTAATTTTATATAATTTTCGAGATCGATTGTTAAATTTTCATGTGTTCCAAATAAACTTAAAAAGTTAATGTTGTTCTGCTGATAAAAAATATTATTCCATTTTTATAATTCCTTTTTCTACTGCGGTTAAAAGGGTATGGTAATCTTTTTTGTTTTGTTTGTGGTAAAGAATTGAAAAACGCCCAATTGCTTTTTTAAATTTGTCATTTTTGCCAATATATCCAGCTATCGCAGCAGCTTTACCCGATCTGGCATGAGCCTGTGCAAGTGCCCATCCGCAAGAATTGGCATAGTGCATGAGGTTTTTGAAATTCATAGTTTCTATAACAGGTTTTATTTTTGCATCACGCATTTGTCTTATATAATAATCCCGACCATTATCATCAGATGTCCATCCTAAAAAAATATCAGACGCAGACTGCATTAAACGCTGACCGTTAACCACCCGCTGACCATGATGTTCATAATCACTCTTGGCAGTAAATGGTGTGAGCACACTTTGATATGCTTCTTTAAACTGCAAGAATAGCGGATCTCCTGAATCAGATAATAAAAGAATTACGCCACACCAGGTACCAACACTTCCTACACCAACAACTTTTACGGCTACATCCTGAATTTTATAGTTTTCCAGTAATACCTTACGATCATCAGGAAGAGATTCTATATATCGCACAAATGCATTTTCAGCCAGATTTAAAAAAGCTTCTTGTCTACTGCCTTCCAAATGATAAATAAGGGGAGGATTGTCTAAAATCGTAACTTTTCCGTCTTTTATCTCAGTCATTTTTTCAAACTCTTTTTCATGAGGCGTTCGTTCAGAAGCTTTTTCAAGACGTTTTTGATCTAACTTTTTTGACAACGGATCACTGCTGGATTTAATCATATCTTCAAACCGAATATCTTCATACCAAACCTGAAGTGCAGACATTTTAGCATAATTCCGCATATTTTTGGTGTAGCTGGCGACAACTAATTCTGCTATTTTTCTGGATTTAGTTTTAGAAAATCCTTTATGTCTGGCTGCAATTGTAAAACTGGCCGCCAAACGCTTGACATCCCATTCCCATGGAGCAACAGCCGTTTCATCAAAGTCGTTTATATCAAAAATAATGTTCCGTTCCGGCGTTGCAAATCCGCCAAAATTCAGCAAGTGACAATCTCCACATACCTGTATATGAAGTTCAGTAGATTTTTGTTCGACAAGATCAACAGCCATAACTCCCGCTGCACCACGAAAATGTGTAAACGGCGATTCTAAAATACGTTGGTATCTTATGGGCAACAACTCTTCAATACGTCCTTTTGTGCGTTCTATATGCAAGTCGACTACATTGCGTTCCTGTATCCGGAATTTTCCATGCGATGATCTCGAACAATTTTTTCTTAGCGATCGGCCAAAAGCATATTGATCTTTTCTGGTTTGTTTGAGCTGTTGTAAATTTTGGATTTCAGGATTTTCAGAACTCATCTGTTTATTTTTATATTATACGATTCCATTGCAATAGGCACTAAATAAAGCTGATATTTAGGATAAAAAGTCATAAATATCAGCTTACAATATTGTATGTTTGATTGTTTTATGGATTTCCTTCACCACCGCTGGCTCCATAAATCTGACCTGTAGCATAGCTGGCATCATTAGCGGCAAGCTGCACATAAATAGAAGCAAGTTCGACCGGCTGACCTGGTCTTGCCATTGGTGTTTGCGAACCAAATTCCTTAAGTTTTTCCATTGTTGCACCTCCGCTAACCTGAAGCGGTGTCCAAACTGGACCAGGAGCAACGCCATTGACTCTTATGCCTTTAGGAGCAAGTTGTTTTGCAAGCGATTTGATATAATTGGTAGTGGCAGCCTTAGTCTGTGCATAATCGTATAAATCTTCAGTAGGAGCGTATGCCTGAACAGAACTTGTTCCAATTATAGAAGATCCTGCTTTCAAATGCGGAAGAGCTGCTTTAATAATCCAAAAAGGTGCGTAAATATTGGTTTTCATAGTCCAGTCAAATTCTTCTGTAGAAATATCCAGAATAGAGGCATGAGTTTGCTGGCGTGCAGCATTATTGACTACGATATCAAGTCCGCCAAGTGCTTTTACGGCTTGTTCAACAAGTGATTTGCAGAAAGCCTCATCGCGCAAATCTCCGGGAATAGCAACGGCTTTTCGTCCTTCGGCTCTTATTAATTGAATTACTTCTTTTGCATCTTCTTCCTCTGTAGGGAAATAATTTATCGCCACATCAGCGCCTTCTCTGGCATAGGCAATTGCAGCAGCCCGACCCATTCCGGAATCTCCGCCGGTTATAAGTGCTCTGCGGCCTTTTAAGCGTCCGCTGCCTTTATAGCTTTTTTCTCCGTGATCAGGTCTTGGATCCATTTTACTAACAAGTCCCGGCCATGGCTGTGATTGTTCCTTAAAAGGTGGTCTTGGATATTTTGTGATTGGATCTTCTGATCCATTTGAGTCGTTCATATGATCTGTGTGCAGACTATTGGCAAGTGCAGGATTTATTGCTGCAGTTGCGAGAACTGCTCCCATTCCGGTAAGTGCAGAACGGCGTGATATTGCTTTTTTAACCTCCATAATAATAGATTTTAGAGTTTTTAATATTTGTTCTATCCTATATTGATATTCAATCAAATTTAAAAAATCATTACGGAGGATTATTATAGAATTCTTACATTATGTTGCAAAATATAAGTCTGAGGCAACGATCAATAGAGTTTAAGAATTCAACGTCAGCAGGCAATTTAAAGCAAACTAATTCAAAGTTTTTATGAGGATAATATAAATTGGCGCGCGCAATCCTGTAAATTAATGTAAGGCTTTTGTGGTACTTTAGATTATCATTTCACGCAGTCTCTAACGGAGATAATGTTCAGAGTGAATTAAAGAATCTGTAACCAATTATGCCAAGAATTGCTGATAAGTAAAAATTAAATGGAGCGGGAGTGTCAATAAGAAATAACACAAAAAAAATGAAAACTACTACAAAGGCTGTTCAGGCACTTTATGCCTATCAGCAAACGGATATCAATAATATACTGGATCAGCTGGAAAACGCTTCGAACCTGAAGCTTTTATACCAATTGCCTACAGGCGGAGGAAAAACAGTTATATTTTCAGAAATTGCCAGACAATTTATGGAGCGCTTTGGCAAAAGGGTTATGATTTTGACCCATCGCAGGGAATTATGCACGCAGACTTCGAAAACATTGAAAAATATTGGTGTCAAAAACCGAATCATAAATAGTTCCAGCGGTAACCTTAAAGCCGATTGTGACTGTTATGTCGCTATGGTGGAAACACTTCGAAACAGAATTAAATCAAAAAAAATAAAAACTTCTGATGTTGGTCTTGTGATTGTAGATGAAGCCCATCATAATTCGTTTAGGAAATTAATGGGCAGCTTTAAGAAAGCATTTATCATTGGGGTTACGGCAACACCTTTTAGTTCTGATGTTACCAAACCAATGAACCTGCATTATAAGTCTTTGATTACCGGAGAGAATATTTCGAGTCTTATCGAAAAAGGTTTTCTGGCGAGACCAAATACTTATGCTCATGAAGTTGAACTTAATTCGCTAAAAACGGGTGTACACGGAGATTATACAGTCAGTTCTTCTAATGATCTTTACAGTTCTCAACCCATGTTGGATTTACTTTTAAATATGTATAAAGAGCATTCACAAGGAAAAAAGACACTGATCTTTAATAATGGTATTGCTGCTTCGCAAAAAGTATATGAAACATTTATTGATGCAGGTATTTCGATCAAACATCTGGATAATAAGAATTCTGAGAAGGAAAGAAAGGAAATCCTGAAATGGTTTAAAAAAACAAAAGATGCCGTTTTAACTTCGGTTTCTATTTTAACTACAGGATTTGATGAGCCGTCAGTTCAAAATGTTATCCTGAACCGCGCGACAACTTCGATAACGCTTTATCACCAGATGATTGGGCGCGGAGCAAGAAGACTTCCGTCTAAAAAAACTTTCGGAATCATTGATTTGGGTAATAATATCCAGCGATTTGGTCATTGGGAAGAACCTGTTGACTGGCAGAATGTTTTTCAGCATCCTGATCTATTTGCCAGACAACTTCATTATCAGGGAGGTGGTAAATCTGCTGTACAATCACACGGATTTTCGGCAGAATTGCGCGCGCAGTTTCCCAATACTCTTGAGATGACTTTTGATATCGAAGAGCACTATCAGGAAGCGCTTCATACTGATAAAAAACCAAAAACGGTTATTCAGCAATCTGTAAGACAACAGGCAAAAATGTGTCTGGATAATGCTGCAACGCTTTCAGAAGCCTTATCATTGGCTCAGGCTTTACAGCCTGAAATTGAGTGGCGTGTGAAACAATATGTCAAATGTCTGGAAAACGCAAGCACTAATTACAAACAGTGGTTAATAGAGGATTATCAGCAACGTCTTAAAGGTCTTATTATAAAAGTTTTTCCAAAAGTGAATGCTGCATAAAGTAATTCTGGCTAAAAGAAAGAACAACGCTTTAACTGAATAAATTGGTGATTTATTAAAATTACTTTATCTTTCGGATTATAAAAAAAAACAATTTAGCAGTGCAGTTAGACAATAAAGAACCTGAATATCCATTTTTAAAAAACAGGGGAGAATTAGGCATCCTTACAGCAAAACTGGACTGGAATGCTTCCTCATTAGGAAGCATAGAAACCTGGCCGCAAAGTCTTCGAACTGCACTTGGAATACTGCTCGCTTCCCGTATTCCGATGTTTATGGTGTGGGGCAGTGAGAAAATTTTCTTTTATAATGATTCCTTTCGTCCTTTTCTTTTAGGAAGCGGAAAACATCCAAAGGCTTTAGGAAATGATATCAGGAATGCCTTATCTTCAGAGTGGCACACGGTTTCTGATACTGTCTGTGATATGATAGATCAGGGACTTATTCGCTCAGAATCTAATATTATAGCAAATCGTATAAGCAGTAATACCCTGCATGAGGTTTACCTTACTGTGGGTTACAGTATAATTTCAAGCAATGATGATATCGCCGAAGGTGTTTTTGCTACCTGTACTGAAAATTCAGCCGTAATTCCGGATTTGATACCGTCAAGTGCCGTAAGGTCGCAACTCAACGGCGTGCTCATGCAAGCCAATGCAGGAATTGCGCAGGCGAATATAGAAGGCAGGGTAGTTGAAGTAAATGACCGTTACTGCCAGATGCTGGGCTATACCCGCGAGGAAATACTACAGATGAATTTAGGAGAACTGACTCATCCTGAAGACCTGGAACGTAATATGTTGCTGTTACAGGACTGTATTGCCAATGGAAATGATTTTTTGATTACTAAACGATACATATGCCGGGACGGATCTATTATCTGGGTAAACAATAGTATTTCGATTGTTACGAATCCCGAAGGCGGAAAATATATTACAGCGATTGCTATTGATATTACTGCCGAAAAAGAACGGGAAGAGAAACTCTCTGCAAGTGAGGCGCGTTTTCGTACCCTGATTGCAAAGGCGCCTGTGGGAACTGCCGTTTTCCGTGGAGCTGATTTTCATATTGAACTGGCAAACGGCGTAATGCTGGAATATTGGGATAAAGGAAATGAGGTAACAGGCAAAAGGCTCGCCGAAGTTTTTCCTGAGGTCACGGACAAAGATTTTTATCAACGGCTTTCTGAGGTATACCGCAGTGGAGAAGAATATAAAACGGTTGGAGCCGAAATCTTATCAGATCCCGCAGGTGCGCAGAGGTATTTTGATTATTCCCTGACACCTTTGCTGGATGAAAACGGCATTGTGTATGCAGTCTTGAATATGTCTTCTGATGTTACGGACACGGTCAAAACGCAGCGTGAGATAATGGCAAGTCAAAATGAACTCGCAGCGATATTTGAACAGTCGCCAGTTGCAATTGCCACGATTGGTATTGATGAAGAACTGGTGTTTCAAAGCGCCAATACTTTTTATGGTGAACTTGTAGGGCGCAAGCCCGGTCAGCTCATTGGCAAACCGTTGCTTGAAGCCGTGCCTGAGCTTAAAGGACAGGGTTTTGATGCACTTCTAAAAGAGGTAATCAGAACCGGGATTCCTTATACAGCCAAAGAAGTAGAGGTTGAAGTCCTCCGCAGTGGTAAGCTTGAAAATATTTACGTAGATCTTATTTATCAAGTCAACCGCAATGCTGCCGGAGAAAACAGCAGTATATTGGTGGTAGCAACAGATGTAACACGTCAGGTACTCAGCCGAAGAGAAGTTGAGGAAAGTGAAGCCATACTGCAAAATCTGATTTCAGGCGCTCCCGCCGGAATTGGTTTGTTTGTTGGCCGTGATCTTATTATAGAATACCCAAATCAGACTTTTATCGACATTGTAGGAAAAGGACCTGATGTAAAAGGGCGTCCGTTGCGTGACGTCATGCCGGAACTTATCACGGAAGGACAGGAATACCTTAAAATTCTTGATGATATTTTTACAACCGGAATTCCTTTTATTTCTTCGGCTTCATTGGTAAAAATAGTGCAGAATGGAGTACTCCAAAATAATTACTACAATATTTCATATACACCGTTGCGCAATAAAGCGGGAGAAATTTATGCCATATTAGATATCGCTATTGACGTTACCCAACAAGTACTTGCGCAACAGGCAATGGAAGAAAGTGAAGCCCATTTGCAGCTTTTGAGAGATACCGTGCCTGCGATGATTTTTTATCTGGATGAGGAGCAGCGTTATGTGACTTATAATACCATTTTTAAGGAGTGGTTTTCTATTGGGGATAATGATGCTATTGGCAAAACTGTAAAGGAATTTCTGGGAGATGCGGCTTATGCCAAAACACTTCCTCATCTGGAAATTGCTTACGGCGGACAACAGGAAAAATACGAAATGTTCGCGCCTTCAAGAATGGGAATCAGCAGATGGCTCAGTATTGTCTATACGCCTCATAAAAACAATGAGGGAAAAGTTATAGGTATGATTGTTCATGCTACCGATATTACTCAAAGCAAACTGACTGAAATTGCGCTTCGTGAGAGCGAATCGAAACTACGCTCTGTATTAGCTGCTGCGCCTGTCGCTATCAGTGTTTTTGCCGGAGATGAATTAATTATTGAAAATCCCAATGAACCTTTTAAGGCAAATGTCAGCGTAACTGGCAATATTGAAGGACAACCGCTAAGAAATGTTCTCAAAGAAACTATTTCAGAGCGTTTTTTACAAGCGGCTCAGGAAGTTTATAGTACCGGTAAAAGTTTTTCAGCCAGCGGAATACCGGGAATCGATACAACAGAAAAAGATCCGAGATATCATAATATCAGCCTTACACCTTTGCACGACAGTGAAGGAAATGTAAATGCGATTCTCTATGTGGGATCAGATGTTACGGCTGAAATCATTTCCATTAAAAAAATAGAACAGGCTCAGACAGCATTACATTCTGCTGTCGAAACCGCCAAGTTAGGTACCTGGGCACTGGATATTGCTACCGGAATTAGCACGGTATCAGAGCGTCATGCCACAATGTTTGGACTTAAGGGCACTACAATAGATTCTGAAAAAATTAGGGCGGTTATAAAAGATTCTGACCGTAAGCGTGTAACTGAAGCTTTTTTTGCAGCACAACAACCCGGATCAGAAGGTAAATATGAAGCAGAATACAGGATTATTGATGGTCTCAACGGACAAGAAAAGGTAATTCATGCCGTAGGACAAACGTATTTTGATCTCGACGGAAAACCTTTGATAATCAGCGGAACTACACAGGATATCACCATTCACAGAGAACTACAGCTTGCACTGGAAGGAGAAGTACAGCTCAGAACCAAGGAACTGGCTGATGTACTGAAAGAACTACAGGATTCTAATACAGAATTGGCACAGTCTAATAATGCCCTACAGCAATCTAATGAGGAATTGGCGCAATTTGCTTATGTTGCGAGTCATGATCTTCAGGAACCTCTTAGAAAAATTCAGATTTTTGCTGCGATGCTTCAGGAAGATAATTCGAAGCGTGATCCTAAAACAATCGTTGAAAAAATAGCATTTTCTGCCGCAAGAATGAGCAGATTAATATCGGATTTATTAGCTTTTTCGAGATTGATTCAGCCCGAGAAAAGCCTGCAGTCGATAGACTTAAAGGAAACTGTAAAGAATATATGGATTGATTTTGAACTGGCAGCAACCGAAAAAAACGCAGAGATGCTGATCGAAAATCTCCCTGTCATACAGGCTGTAGGCTTGCAAATGAATCAGTTGTTTTATAATCTGGTAAGTAATTCCCTTAAATTTATCAGTGAGGATACTGCGCCGAGAATTAGTATAAGTTCAGAACTGATATCACATGATGAGGCAGCACAGTTTACAAATTCGCAATTGCTCAATGTGAACTATTATCATCTCTCTTTTAGTGATAACGGAATTGGTTTTGAAAAAGACCATGAAGATCAGATCTTTGAAATTTTCAAACGCCTGCATGTGCAGACTATTTTTCCGGGCAGCGGTATTGGTCTTGCTTTATGCAGAAGAATTGTGATGAACCATCAAGGATTTATGTACGCAGAATCGAAAATAGGAGAGGGAAGTACCTTTCATATTTTCCTGCCTGATCTTCCCGGTAAACAAATTGAAGCATAGTAATAAACAAAATAAAGTAACTTAAGACCTTAACGTAACGGAAGAAAGATAGTAAATTTTGTACCCACACCCGGTACACTTTCAACGTTGATTAATCCTTCATGATTGTCTACAATTTTTTTCACAATCGATAATCCAATGCCAGTTCCTTCATAAGTTTCCTTGGTGTGAAGTCGCTGAAACACTTCGAAAATTTTCGGTGCATGCTTTTGGTCAAATCCAATACCGTTGTCTTCAAAAGTCAGCATATGATATTGAAATTGCGGGTTCATTCCGATAATATGTCCTTTGTAAAGGGAAGCTGAAATCGTTATTTTTGGAGCTATTTCAGCTCTTTTAAATTTCAGGGAATTAGAAATCAAATTATATAACAGCTGTCTGAACTGATACTGAATAATAGTCAGATTTGCAGAGTGCATTATTTCTATGTGGGCATTGTGCTGTAAAAGCTCTTCGGCAATTTCATCCCTGACCTCTTGTATAAGTGCATCGAGACTGATATTTTCAAAGGTCTTCTCCGGACTGCTTGTGCGTGAATAAGCCAGCAAATCATCAATAAGATTCTGCATTCTTTCTGCTGATTTGCGCATTCTTTCAAAATAATTCAAACCACGCGGAGACAGTGTTTCAGATTCCCCTTTAAGGATAAGATCAGAAAACGTTTGTATCTTTCTAAGAGGTTCCTGAAGATCATGGCTTGATATATAGGCAAATGTCTGAAGTTCCCGATTCATTCTTTCGAGTTCTACATTTTTTTGCTGCATTTGCAAAGTTCTTTCCTGCACGCGCATTTCGAGTTCATCTGTAAAAGAGCGCTGTTCCTGTATATCCGTACTGGTTCCTACCCACATCTGGATTATTCCCTGCGCATCTCGCTGGGGAATAGCGCGGCTGAGCTGCCACCTGTATTCTCCGGCAGCATTGCGAAAGCGGTGCTCAAGAATAAAGTCAGTTCCTTCCTTGACAGATTTTGTCCACGCTTCAACATTGGCTTGTCTGTCATCCGGATGCACAATCTGAATCCATCCTCCGGTTAGAATCTGTTCCGGGGTTAATCCGGAATAATCGTAAACGGACTGATTAAAATAGTTCAGGTTACCCTGACTGTCACTCGTCCATACGTGTTGCGCCATCGAATCAGCCAGAAGCCTGAATTTTTGTTCGCTTTTATGCAGGATTTCCTGTTTTTGTTTTTCTTCTGTAATGTCCTGAACCGTACCAATCATATGAGCGGGTGTTCCATCACGGTCATAAAAGACTTTTCCTTTGCTTTCAATCCAGTGAATCGAATCGTCAGGCCAGATAATACGACCAATAAAATAGAGTTTTCCGGTTTCACGGGCTTCTTTATGGGCCAGATTTCGCTTTTCCATATCCTCAGGATGAATCTGCTGTCTGGTTTTGGATAGATTAAAATCCTGTTGTACTGTACCCGTAAAAATTTCAGAGAAGCGCGAAGAGGTTTCAATTTCTCCGGTTTTTAGATCCAGTTCCCAGGTTCCAAGTTCACTGGCATCGATAACAATATTGAGTTTTTCACGGCTCAGGGCAGTTTGTGCGAGCGCCGCAGTAATCTGAATCTGGCTGTTTTTAACTTCGGTAATATTGGCTGTTACTCCGGCCATACCTATAACTTTTCCTTCCTTGTTCACCACAGGCATTGCCGATGCGTGAATCCAGCGTATTCCGTCACTTGCATTAACGCGGTAAGTGGCATCGTAGACGCTATTGCTTGCAACGGCATCATAAAAGGCTTTACGCATTACAGGACGGTCTTCATCGAGAACCATATCCAGAAATTCACTATAGGTAAGGGAATCTGTGGGTTTTCTTCCAAAATTAATTTTGCACTGCAAAGAGCATTTTATGGTTCCTGAAGCAATATCGAGTTCATAAGAACCCAGTTGACCTGCTTCTAGCGCAAGATTAAGATGTCTGGCGTTATGCGATGCTTTTTTTAAGGCTTTGTCTTTTTCATTACTATCCTGAACCTGACGAGTAATATCCTGCAAAGTTCCGTCCAGTCTGATGGCAATTCCCTGAGCATCAAAAGTGGTTTTACCTTTGGCATGCACCGATTTTTTTTCGAAAGTTACAGGGTGAACAATAGTATAATATAAATCATATTTTCCACCTGATTCAAAGCGCAGTGCTTCTGCAATTGCATCTTGCACGGTTTTCCTGTCGCTATCCAGTATGGCATCAATGGCATTCTGTAAATGTAATTCATCCTCATGAGGAAGTCCAAACCAGTCTTTAAGACGGTTATTGGCTGTAAATTTTCCTCTAGCTGGCGAGTAGTCATAAGTACCAAGTTCTGCGGCTTCAATGGCAAATTCCAGTTGTTTATGGCTTTCACTTAAGGTATCGAGTAGTTTTACTTTTTCGGTTGTTTCTGAGCAAGTCACAAAAACACCCGCAGGATTTCCGGTTTCATCAATAACGGGACTATAACTGAAAGTCCAGTAAACATCTTCCATTTTTCCATTCCTGTAAATAGGCAGCAGTTGATCCTCATGCCATGACGCTTCCTTTTTAAGCAGCACATTATCGATAAGGGGTTTTATGAATTCCCATATTTCAGGCCATGCTTCTTCTCCGGGCATTCCTAAAATAGAAGGATGTTTTCCGTCATTCCCTAAACTGGGTCTGTAGGCATCATTATAAAAACAAGTCAGTTCGTCTCCCCAGAAAAGAAACATCGGAAATCTGGAATTCAAAATGATACTAAGGGCAGTTCGCAAGCTTTGTGGCCATAAAACAGGATCTCCAACCGGAGAATTGTTCCAGTCTTTGGTTCTGATATATTGTCCCATTTCACCGCCTGCTGAAAGAAAATGTAAATTACTGTTCATGCCGTACCATTAAGGGATGCTAGTTATCTTTTGTATACAAAGTTATTTTCTGTAACCGTATGCTGTTCCCAGTCTATTGAAAGCACAAATTCCAGGGATTTTTTAAGGTCTTCTATAGACATGGATTTTTTCACGTAAAGAGAAGCTCCAAGTTTAAAACATCTTTCTACAGTTTCAGTATTACTGGTTGTCGAAAGAATAATTACAGGAACATCCTGTAGGTTCGAATCGCTTTTAATTTCCTGCAATACCTCAAATCCGTCTTTTATTGGCATATTAAGATCCAAAAAGATAACCGATGGGTGAGGAGGCGGATTGTCAAGCTGTAAAAGCATCTGATCTCCTAATTCAAAAAGGCTTATATCTTTTCCGATCTGTTGTGTAACTTCTTCAAAAAAAAGTCTGTCATCTTCATCATCATCAACGTAAAATATCGTAGTGTAAGTTTCTAATACCATATAATTATTATCAGCGAGTAAAGATAAAGTTTTTGATTATTATAACTAATTAAATGCTGAATTTTTAAATCGTTCCGGCAGCTAATTTTCCATAAAATAAAAAAATAAAAGGTAGAATATCAAAGCAATAGACGTACAGGATATTTGGCTATAATTTTAAAAAAACTAAAAACAGGAACATTTATTTTTATATGAAAAAATCCTAAACCCGGAAAGATAAAAATACGTATATTGAAACAGTCGAAGATGTCGATATAAAGGTTTAAAAATAAAGTGATGTTGTACAAAAATATTTTGCTCATAGATGATGATCCTGAGGATGCAGATATATTCAGAGAGGCGATGGCGTCGCTGGATAAGGATTTTGTGTTGCGCTGTATTTACAATCCAAAAAAAGCCCTGGAAGAGCTTAAAGTAACAGAAAACCTGCCAGACCTTATTTTTCTGGATTATAATATGCCTATAATCAACGGACTTGAATTACTGAGAGAATTAAAAAAAGAAAGCAGACTTGAGCATATTCCTGTGATTTTGATTTCGACTCCTTCTGAAGAATTTATGCAGGAGGAAATGAGAAACAATAGAATCATTAAATACATCAGTAAGCCCAACAGTTATAAGGAACTTACTGATATATTGGACAGCATATTATAATTAAAGCCATTTTTTTCTTTTGAACCACAAAAAAATCAAAACCGATATAACTATCATTGCTAGTATGGTAAGCGGATATCCTAAAGGAGATGCGAGTTCAGGCATGTATCTAAAATTCATTCCATAAATGCCAACAATAAAAGTAAGGGGCATAAAGAAAACAGAAAAAACAGTCAGCAATTTCATAACATCGTTAGTTTTTCGTGCTGATAATGAAAGGTAAATATTGAGCAGATTATTGGCATCATCCTGAACCTGATCGTAAAGTAATACCAATTTAGTATGCAAGTCGCGTACATCGTGCAGGGCAGGACGTTCTTCTCCTTCTGCTTTTATAGAATTTACCACTTCGTTGCTTAGCAGCAGCAATTTTTTGTAAAGTCCCGCATGATTTTTCAGGTAATAGATTCCTTCAATCATATCATCCGGAATATTTTTCTTTAAAAACAGTCTGGATTCAAAATAATCAATATCGCTGGAAAGTTTCATTGCCGGTGCTTCAAACGAGCGCAGCGCATCACCCACAATATGAATGGCAATTCCTGCAGTAGACTTGATTTTGTCTGTACTGACATAATTGTCCATAATGTGTTGTATTAAAGGCTGTGCTGAACGATGTACGGTTATAATAAACGATTCGTTGAAAAATAAGGCAATCTTGCTGCTTAGACTCTGGATTGTGGGCAGTTTTTCCTTCTCATCATGATAAAGCCTGATAATCAAAAAATGGGTATCATTGTGCTCTTCGTATTTAGGCAGGTGATCAGGATCAAGTGAATCCAGAAGCGTATAAGAATTTAAGTTGTATTTCGTACTTACAGATGCAATTTCCTCATCTGTTGGATCATAGACATCAATCCAGATAATGTCTGTGTTTTTTATTTTACAGGTATTAAGTGCCATTGTTTGGGTACTTTTTATAGAACAGATGCAGGAGTAAGACTTGACAACCAGTATTCTACGATATTTTTCATCATAGTTTTATAAACAGAGAAATCTTCTTCTTTTCTAAAATATCCCTGTACATTACAGCTGTAGGCTTTTAGTACGTTTTCAGGATTTTTTGAGGTAGAAAGAAATATGTAAGGCACACATTTACTGCTTATTTCTGAAATGGCAAGGATTTGTTCCCGAAGTTCAAAGCCATTTATTTTTGGCATATTAATATCAGAAATAATAAGAAAAGGCATAACAGACGGATTGGATAAATACGGAATAGTATCCATTGGGTCATCAATAAATTTTATCTTGTTTGGATAATCCAGACTTTCGAAAATGTCCTTAAGAAAGAGCCTGTCATCTTCATCGTCTTCAATAATTATAATCTCTCCTTTTCTTCTCATAATGGTAAAGATACATTTTTAATAGCTAATTTGTAACATAAGGACTTTAATATTCAGCTTAAAAAGTGTGAAAAATTGTACTTTTCTTTTGTGTTTTTCAAATGCTATGGAATTTTGACTTTTACAGTAAATTAAAGTTGAACGACATATAATTTTCTCAAGTGTTTTTTTACGCATAAAAAAACCTTCCGGAGTTAATCCAAAAGGTTATTTGTAAAAGTTCAAATCTATATTTTTAAAGTTTAGTTTTGACCTTCAAGATACGATTTCAGGCTGCTGATATCGTCATGAACTATATTTTTAAAAAGAGGGTTTACCAGTTTTGCAGCGCCTTGTCCGGTAATACCAAGCGGAGCGCGATACGAAATGGTAACTTCAATTTCTGTGGCTTGTCCTTTAGATTTAAAAAGAATTTTTCCAAAGTTTTTAACCGGTGCATCAGCTAATGATTGCCAGCTTAACAATTTTTCTTTTTGGTCTTTGATAATTTCGGCTTTCCAAGTAAGAGATCCAATACCTGCCGGACCTTTTGCTGTCCACTCAGATTGTGTGCTGTTGAGCGTTTTAACAGATTCCAGATGTTTCATGAATTTAGGCAGATTCTCTAAATTGCGCCAGAAAGCATACACTTCACTAATAGGTTTATTAATGGTAATATTTGTTCTGATATTTACATTAGAACCTTTATCATTCTTCAAATAGTCTACAGCGCTGTAAACAGGGCAATAACCACTTATTCCGCGAGCGAGCATAGCACCGCCGGATGTAATTTTAGTGATGTTTTTTTTTTCCTGCAAAAGACCTTTATACAAAAGATAAGATCCGCTTGTAATCATAAGAATTCTTTCCAGTGTAGATACGTTGACATTACTTTTTGAAGATTTGTCTTTTTTATGTGATAAGATATTAGTTTCCATATGTTGTTTTATTAAAATTTCATTTTCATTTATGTATTCTGTAAATCAGTAAGATGTGCTTGTTTCTGATTATAGCATTTAGTTATTTTCTGCCAGATATTCTTTTACCTGTTCTGCATTCGTACCTGTAGCTCTTACGGCATCTTTTAATACTTCCTGAGGCACATTAAATTTCTCAGACCAATATTGCACTTCGTATGATTCATTAATATTGATTTGTGAATCATCTGCTTTTCCTGTTTTTGATTTATCGTCCATGATTTTTATTTTTAATGATATATCCAAAGTTACTTCCAGAGTAAAGGAATACTGTTATATTATAAAATGTGATTTTTATAGGATTGCTATGATACAGAGAAGATTATATTCAATCTTTATTCAGTTATAAATTACAGAAAGTAAGATCTTTAACTTTTTGTGGAAAAAAGGCAGCAGCTCCAAAGTTTATAATGATAAAAATGCCGCAACTGATTACTATTTACATAATTTTGTAACGCATGAAGTAACCAGCTTCATATTATATACGATGAGCAATACATTTTCTAACAACAGCCAAATAGGCATAGTTTCTACTTTCTCTGACCTTGTAAATACGTGTTTCAAAGGAGAAATGAACGCATTATGCTGGAACAGAAATCTGGAAGGTGATTTTAATGAAATTGTAGCCCAATTATCTTTAGAAGAAAATATAACCGAAGTTCATCCCGAAGATTTAATCGCGCTCCAACTCTCAGAAAAGGGGAATATAGCAAGGGAAATAATCTTAAATGATTTACAATTATTGACTGATTTTGGCGCTTCGCCTTCTCTTAATTTGCTAAAGTGTTATGAACGCGATGATGAATTTGATTTTATCTCGACAGATGTATATTCGTTTCATGTTGATCGTTCGCCCATTGCAACAGATACTTTTTTATGTACATATCACGGAGCCGCAAGTGATATTGTTTCTAATTCGCAGGCAGAACAAAAAATCCTGATTCCGGAAATCCAGGCAAAGCTAAAAGAGCTGCATGATGGACCAAAAGAAGAATTTGAAGACTTTTTGAAGGAGAATTATTTTGATTTGCATTATCAGTTACATGACCATGCAGAACCTGTTAATTTAGGTTTAGGACATCTTTGGCGTCTGGCGGTAGATCATCCAAAACAAGAAGTATTGCCTTGTATTCATAGGGCGCCAATAGAAAATGAAGGCGAATACAGGTTGTTGTTGATTTGTTAATTAACCCCGTTGAGTTTAATTGTTTAGCACATGGAAATCTACAAAATTACTTAACAGTTTAATCAGGAAAGTAATTAGAAAATCCGTTTTTATCTGCGTTTTTACGAAGTAAATCTGTTTTATCCGCGTCAAAATTAGACGCTGATTTTACTGATTCGCTAAAGCAAAAACGCTGATAAAAAACGGATTTTATTTTCTAAAAGCTTGACTATGTGTTTGATTTTTTATGCACAATGATATTTTATTTGTACTTACTCAAATCCAGATTAAGAATAGTACCAACTCTGCTAAACTCTTCGTTAATCTTCGCGTTCAGGATTAGTTGTTCATTGTTTATTGGATGATTAAAAACCAACTGATGTGCATGAAGCATCATTCCTTTCAGGTCAAAATTTTCCAGCCACAATTTATTTTGTTTGTTACAACCATGCGGGCGACTTCCTAAAATGGGATGAAAAATATGTTTGAAATGTTTTCGTAACTGATGCATGCGTCCGGTTTCTGGAATCGCTTCTACCAAACAATATCGTGAAGTGGGTTTATTGTTGAATTCTAAAGCAACTTCGGCATTTTGCAAACGATGAAAGTGTGTTATTGCATTTTGAGTAATGTCATCATCATTTGTTAAATCATAATCAATCGTTAGTTCTTCGGGCGACCAGCCACGTAAAATGGCTAGATATTTTTTTTGGACTTCGCGGATCGCAAAACGATCATTCATGATTTTTAAAACATCTTTATCTAGCGCAAATAACAAAACACCAGATGTTTTGCGGTCTAACCTGTGAACAGGATAAACGTGTTGGCCAATTTGATTTCTCAGTTCCTGAATGGCATACACTTTTGCATCGCGCGCATAAAATGATTTGTGAACCAACAAGCCGCTTGGTTTATTAATGGCGATAATATATTCGTCCTGATAAAGAATTTCTAACATTTGGCAAAAGTAAAAGAGATTTCGATTGAAATCTCTTTTATGACTTTTTATTTCTGTAGTTTTCTTTTTTTTATTTTCAGGTTGAAAAACAGGTAGTTACTGAAATGAATTTTTAGGCTGTTGCATTTAAGCTTAAATTTCACCTTTTTAATTCTTAAATTAAGCAAAACACAACTATAATCTTCCTGCTTTGTGCGATTCCTTTTTTAACTTATCTTCGCTGTTTATACATTTATGAGTACATTTTACTCGCTTAAAAATCTAATTTGTGAAAAACACACAGAAAGACGCACAAGGAAATCAGCTTAAACGTGGGCTGACGAATCGCCATATTCAGTTAATTGCCTTAGGCGGATCAATAGGAACAGGACTTTTCCTGGGCATTGGTCCAGCGGCGGTATTAGCAGGACCATCTGTTATTTTGGGATATGCTATTGCCGGAATTATCGCTTTTTTTATCATGAGACAACTTGGCGAAATGGTTGTCGAAGAACCTGTTTCAGGAAGTTTTAGTCATTTTGCTTATAAATATTGTGGTTCTTTTGCCGGTTTTGCATCGGGTTGGAACTATTGGATTCTTTATATTTTAGTTAGTATGGCTGAACTTACAGCCATTGGTGTTTATGTGCAGTTTTGGTGGCCAGAAATTCCGCTTTGGGTATCGAGTTTGTTTTTCTTTCTGGTTATTAATGCCTTGAATTTTGCGTCTGTAAAAGTTTACGGAGAAACTGAATTTTGGTTTTCGATCATAAAAGTTGTCGCTATTATTGCAATGATTCTTTTTGGTACTTATTTGCTAATAAGTGGAACAGGAGGAGAGCACGCAACAATTCATAATTTATATAACGATGGAGGCTTTTTTCCAAAAGGTTTCTTCGAAAAAACTAATAATGGCAGTTTTCAGGGTTTATTATCTGCAATGGCGCTAATTATGTTCTCTTTTGGAGGTTTAGAACTTATTGGAATTACCGCTGCCGAGGCTGAAAATCCGGAAAAGAATATTCCGAAAGCGACAAATCAGGTTATTTATTGCAAATTCCGGTTATATTGATCACCCCATTCCGTTTTAAAGTGAGCACCTGATTCCAGTTCAAAATGACCACCTAATTCCGGTGCAAAGTGAGCACCTCCGTTTT
>NZ_LMMA01000015.1 GCF_001422725.1 Flavobacterium sp. Leaf82
TGCGGGTGCAAAAGTAGACCCTTTATTTACATTTACAAGCTTTTTTATTGCATAATTTCAATGTTTTTTAAAACTTTTTCTTAACACTCTGATAACACAAAACTTAGCTTTTTACCTTTTTTGCCTTTTGTGAGGTTTTTCAGCTACGCATTGGGCTTTTCTTAATAAGTTGCTTTGAAAAAGTCTTCATATTGGTGGGTTCACATCTTTAAGCTCCTTTTATTAAGAAGTACACAATAGCCCAAAAACCGCTAAATCACGTGTTTTCCTGCCGGCTATCTCCCTTACATCAAAATTCCTTTTGAAAGCTGCTCCCCTAGCCCCGATAGCAGTGGAAATCCTTTTGTGACGGTCCCGAGGCTTCGGGAGCGGGAAATAGCTCCTGAACAAAAATCGAATAAATCTGAAAACCAAAAAGCAGGCTTCGACTTCGCTCAGCCAGACAAACTATTCCACATAATAACAAACCCGACAGGTTTTGAAACTGTCGGGTTTAGTTGTTGAAATCATACCTTATATATAGGAGCAACTATATTCTAAAAAAAAAAGCGGCTACATAAGTAGCCGCTTTAAATTGCACAACAATAGTCTTATTTAATAATTAGCTTTTGAACTGATGTGTTACCATCTTGTTCTACCTTTATTATATAAACTCCAGTAGAAAGAGTAGAAACATTTAACTCGTTCTTTTCTATTTGAACAGAAAGAAGTTTTTTTCCTGACATATCAGATACTAAAATGTTTTTAGTACTATTTGATGCTGTCTCTATGTATACTTTGCCGTCTACAACAGGATTTGGATATAAAACAAAACCGTTTATTGTATTAGTTGGTAATCCAAGAGTACAATCAGTACTTGATACATTTACTGTACGTGTAACTGTCGATTCATTTTGAGATGCATCTTTTACAGTGTAAGTCAAGATATACTGACCTGTTGTGTTTACATCAACAGTACCTGAAACCACAACTGCAGAAGTTAAATCTGTATTTAAATTATCTGTTGCAGTATAACCAGCCTCTGTGTAAACACATCCTTTATCTATAGAAACCACAGCGTCTCCTAACAGCGTTAATGTTGGTTTAGCAGCTTCTATCGTCACTGTCCAATATTCGATAGTTCCGTTTTGAGCTGTTACGTTATAAACAACTGGTGCAGTATAATTTAATGTTGTTACTCCACTGTTTTGAATATATGTACCAATACGCAACGTTGCAAAGTCTGAAATTTGAACGTTAGGAACAAGCGTGCTAAGGTTGGCATTATTATTAACCAAAACTTTTATTGTTTTTAAAGTTGGATCAATAACACTTGTTCCTACCTGATTCGCAACCGAGTAACTAATAATACTTGCCTGGGCATTCTTAGCATTAATTGTAACAGTATAATTAGTTTGAGAAAGTTTATTTTCTGAAATTACTGTCACTAAGAAGCTATTAGAATAATTTGAAGCAATTGCTTTTGAATTTACTTGTTTTACTCCGTCAATATAAAGTTCAGCTCCCGGAGAAACGGTGAAATCTGCTACTAAGTTTGTTACATCATAACCAAATGGTACTGTTTTGGTAGCACTATTTCCAACAATATCAGTATTGATTTCTTGTGGTAATCCAGGGTTTGAAACTGTTTTAAAATCATAAGAAAGTAATTTACTTTCATTGCTTAGACCTGTAATCACTTTTACTGTATATGTTTCAGTAATTCCGGTATTGAAACCAACACCTTCAACTGTTACAGTAACAGGATTTGTGTAGTCGTTTGTAGTTACTCCGCTAACTTGAGTAGTGCCATTTATTTTTGCAATACTTTTCATTCCTAATGAATAATTAGCAACTGCCGAAGTTATATCTGCACCATCATTTAATAAAACTGAAAATGTTTTAGTTGGCGCATCATAAGAAGCTGAAAGTTGGTTTACAAAATCCAGTTTTTGTAATAGAACTGGTGCGTTCCAGAATTTCCCTTCTCCTAATCCGTTAGTATCAGCATTTGTTACTACAGCCGTATTATCACTTATTGTACCATCAAACACAAACTGTTTGTCTCCTTCTGAAAAAGAGTAATATGCTAATAATCCAGGTTCGTTTCCAATATATTTTGTCATTGAATTAGCTGCAATTGTTGCCTGGCTACGAACTCCTGCCCAAATACGAACTTCGTCAATATTTCCGTTTAAACCACGAGCTAAACCTGCATTATTTCCTATGTAAGCTGCTGCTGCTGCATTAGAAGAAGCCGCACCTGCAGTACCAGTACTTGTATAAGGAACTGAAACTCCATCTATATAAACCGTATATACGTTAGCTGCACTTACTGTAAAAGCAATATGATGCCAAGTATTTTGTTTTATAGAGTTTAACCCTGTATTTATTACATACGATCCAGCCGCAGTTGTAATAGAAACAACTAAACTGTTCTCTTTGTATATTGATAAACTACTATTGTTATGTATAAATGCCAATACTGTACTTTTATCTAAAAGTCTACCAAAAACTGAAGGTGCTTTTTGATTCACCCAAGTTTCAAATGTATAATTATTGGTAAGGTTTAAAGCCGGAGTAACATCTGTTTTAATGAAATCATTTACTCCATCAAAAGTTCCGGTAACATTTGTAGCATAATTTGTTGCATGCGAAAGTGTTACTGATTTTGCATCATTTGTAACATCTGTATCTCCTGCTAATTGTGTGTAAACATCAATTGTATAATCTCCAGGAGCTCCTAAATTAGCTTTTGTAGTAAATGTAAAATTAGCAGTTGCAGCCGGAGCGATTGTAGCTGTAAAATTCTGAACTACTTCTGTACCTCCGTTAATTTTGTATGCAACTGGAAAATTCGAAATTGGTGAATTTGAAAAATTACGAATTAAAGCAGTAACTGATACTGGTGCGTTACCTGGTTTAATAGGTGCAACTATTCTTTCTACACTTGCATCTGCAGCTGTAAAAGGCAATACATTAATCGTATATTCTTCTACTTCAAAATCACTTCTTGAGCTGGTTAATCCGTCAAAAGTTGGTCCAAGATTAACGTTATAATATTCTGATGGTGAGCGGAACATGTGTACTACTCTCATCAATTTTTCTCCAGAAGTTGTACCTGCAGGAATTGTTAAACCTCCTACTAATGTAAAATTGTTTCTGAAGTAATGTGTGCTTGTAGTTGATGGAATAGCCGGTGATGCAGAAGTTGGTGTCGTATTTACCCAAAATGTTCCTGCATAAAATTCATCGGTTAAATTACCATCTCCATTTAAATCAATTACAATCATTGTAAATACTCCTACTGCAGACGCTGATTGATCTCTTGTAATTGGAGTTTCTGGTTTAGTAATTGTAATTTCTGGTTGATAAGTAAAACCAGCATACACTGGGATTTTTACATTTTTAAAATCAGAATATGCTGTAGTTCCTGAATTATTTACAACATCATTCCATTTTAATTTTGAAATTGCATATCCATTTGTATTGGTATGAACCGGTAACTCATTTTTATTGTATACAATTTTTTCACGTGTATCATTAGTAGCGTTATCATCTGCTATGTCTACTCCACTTTTAATTGTATAAGTCGCATCAACAATAGACAAATCTGCTTTAGTTGTAAAAGTAAAACTTGCAGTCGCATAAGCTGCAATTGTAGGAACAACTTCAGTAACTTTTGCTCCTCCATTTACCTGATAAAAAACAGGATAGTTTGTTAAAACATTTGGTCCTAAATTACTAACTCTTATCGTAATATCGTGTGCATTGCTTTTTTTACCTAAAACTTCAGGTGTTACTATAGAAGCAATTGCTGCATCATTTACTACTGGTTTTGCTACACAAGTTATATCTGCAATCCATCCTCTTGCATTTTCAATTTGATCTGAAGTGAATCTAAAAGTTAATTCTCCTCCAACTGCTGTAGAAGTTAATGATGGTGGTAAACTACCTGCTGTATAAGTACCTAATAATGTAGACGCTGTCGTAGGTCCATTATAGATATATAAGAAATCATAATCTGGTTCCAGATCAAAATCAGTAAAATTAACATTGATACTACTTCCTGCAGTTGCTGGTTTAAAAGTGATTACCTGAGTCAGCTGATCTGCATAATTAGCATAACGAGTTCCGGCATCTGTAAATACTGCTGAACAAGTAGTTACAGTGGCAGTTGATCCCATTAAAATATCAGATCCTGCATTGGTAACTATTTTTTCAATTGTATTATTATCTGCAACAGCATCTCCTGTGTAATTTACACTTCCGATTACTGTATAAACACCCGGAGCTGAAAAATCTGCTTTTTGAACGAAGTCATAAGATACTTCGCTAAGCGGGTTTACAGGACCAGGAATAGTTTCAAATACTTCTGCTCCACCATTAATTTTATAAGAAACCGGTATATTGCTTACTGCAACCGGAGAATGGTTGTACACTTTTATTTTTACAGTTTCTGCAGCTGTAAGTCCTGTATTAGGAGTAAGTGAAGATAATGCAAGATCTGTTGCTGTGGCTTCAAAAAGTGAAACGTTATCAATAAATACTGAATTATAAACATTCTCACTGCTTACTACGACAACATCATTATCGATAACTGATTGAAAAGCGATACTAAATGTAGTTCCTGCATATGCTGATAAATCATAAACCAATTCCGTATTACCTGCTAATGCTGTTCCTCCATAAACACCTACATTTTCGTAGCTATTTATAGGAGTACCATTAACTACAACTCTAAAAAAGTTTTTATTTGCTGGTCCAACATTATTCCAAATTAAATTAAATTTAAGACGAAGTGCTTTCCCTGCAAGACTTGTTGCGTCGATATCACAGAAAGATACTTTTTGAATAAAATTTGGATTGTTAGTAAAAGCATTTGCTGTTGTACTTGCTATCCAAGGAGCTGATGGTGCTTCGCCAGATCCTGACATTTTTGCTCCATCTAAGAAAGTAGGATCAATATATTCATATTTTATTGTTCCTGTTACCCCTTCAGTAAATACATAATTACTTGCTTTTCTATTGTTGAAATTTTCTAAAAATGGTAAACTCAAAGCGTTAAGAACCGGTTGAGAAACTGGTTCTACATTTACAGCTCTAACTCTTTCAGAAACGATTCCGGTTGCAATATCAATAGTTCTTACTGAAAACCAGTTGTCCTCTCCTGCTGTAAGATTTGTAAATGTATAAGTAGGATCTGTAACTGTTGCAACAACATCAAACTTATATCCATTCATTTTTAAAACTTCATATTTGGCACCTGCGATTGCGTCCCAATTCATTTGGTATGAGGATGTACCACAAACTGATGGTGCAATAGTCAAATTCTTAGGTTCTGTAATGATATTAAAAACAGCTGTTGAAGCATCTACTTTTGTACCAGCACTAACTCTTACTTTAGCATTCGCAACAATTCCTGCAGGTACTTTCCAAGCAAAATTTCTAGCCGCAGACGGAATATCTTTTGCTATTATCTGATAAGTAACACCTCCATCAACTGAATATTCTAATGTAAAGTTTTTAGCTTCACCTTCGTAATCCCAACGAATATATTCTGTAGTTTCTGTATTAAATTTTTCTCCTCCTACCGGATACGTCAAAATTAATTCCGGAGCAACATAATCATATACTACAGAAAATTCCTGAGTAGCAAGTGGCACTTTTGAACCTGTAACAACAATTTTATATGTTCCCGGTGCAGGATTGTCTAAAGTTACCTGTTCGATATTATTCATATTATCTACTCCACGAACCGCATTTGCATTTGGTGCAGTTGGATTTAAAACCCATGGCAAAGTAGTTACGCCATCTTTTATAATTTTAATATCTAAGTCATTTACCTGAACGGCAGTCGCTCCCGGTGTACCTTGCAAATCTGAATAAGCAAGTATCACTTTTAAACCCACTAATCCTGCAGGAACTACGATATCTTTTTCATAAGTTGCTCCATTGGCAACAGCTGCAGTATAAAACCATTTATTATCCAGAGCTTTAACCGCTCTTAAACCGTTTAAGTTACCAAATCCATATTTATAATCAGGACCAGGATTACCGGCATCTTTTGCAGTATTTGTCACTAAAGCTTTCATCAATGAAGCTAGTGGTTTTGTACCATAAATGTTTTTATATCTCTCATAAAGTAAAGCAACAGTTCCTGTGGTTCCTGGAGTTGCCATAGATGTACCGCTCATTACCTGATACGAGTTACTATAATCTAATGAGTACACATCTGTACCAACTGCAGCAATCTGAGGTACTAAACGACCATCGATTGTTGGTCCAAAACTACTATAACTACTGATCAAATCATCAGGATTATTTGCAGCTACGTGCAACGCATTTTTTGAGTTTTTTGTAGATGTATTAAAACCTCCAGGATATGCTGTTTGGGCATTTCCGTTAGAATATATCGTTAAAAGATAAGGAAACAAAGTAGTAATATTATCATCTCCACGATCTCCAACATTGTATCTTCCTGTATTATAACCTGAAGTTAAGTTTACACCATAAGAATTTGATGTTAACTCGATACCATCCTGAACAGCAGCTATCTCTCTTTCTGCATAAACTGAAAGACCATTTGACTGTGTATTAAAATTCCAACCATACATTTGCACTTCCGGTGCCATACCTCTGGCTTTTGGGTCTAATAAACCAGCTCCACCAATAGTTCCTGAAACGTGATCTCCATGCGAAGAATTTGATTCATATTCTCTATTAATAACCCTGCCTGTATGATCTTTATGTTGTTCAAGATTTCCATCCCAGATACCAACTTTTACTCCTTTTCCAGTTAAGCCATAACCTAAACCAGGAATTAAAGATCCTAAAACATTAGCTTTATGCGAAGTAACACCAGGTTTATTATCGCTTTCTACCGGTGCAGCAACTAATTCGATGTTTTGAACCCAATTTAATTTTGCTATTTCTTGTAATTTCTCTTTTGTAGCTTCGATATAAACTTCATTAAAAGACGCTTCATTTTTACTTCCTTTAATAAACAAAGACGCTAAATCCTGTTCAATAACTTTAGCATCAACTCCTTTAAAATAGCTAATAACTACTTTAATTCCATTGGTGCCTCCTGTAGCGTAATCAGGAATTGCGTTGTCAACAATCATAGGATCTAATTTATACTTTGGATCAACTGTAATTGTCGTTCTGATATTATCAGAAACACTGCTTTTGCTATAAAATTCTGGAGCAATTGCAGCATAATAAGCATTACCGGATAAATAACTTAATAAAGTTATACCTTGTGCCTTCAGTTTTTGCTGTTCTTCTACCGATGGGATTTTTGTAAACTGCAGCAAAGTATACTCGGTTTTAGTAATTTGTTTGCTTGTAGCTTTTTTTTCTTTAAATTGTTTACTAAAATTTGCAGAAGTTTCAATTTTATTTCCATTTAAGGAAATTGTAAAATCGGCTGGTTCCTTTTGCGACCACATGGTGATGGTCATTAGCAACATAAACAGACTAAGTAATTTTATTCTCATAATGTAATAAATTTTGGTTAACAAATGGTTGCGAAGAGTAAACCTACAAATTAAACTTTCAATAACAAATAATATTTACATGAATTTTGTTAAAAAAAGAGCAGAAATATACCTTAGCCCACAAATATCTAACAAAAGCACAGCATTAGTCGACCATTCCGGTAGAAATAAAAATTACAACAAAGTAAGTAAATTCTTTTATTTTGAAAATTAACTGTAATCCGAAAATTATATTAATAAAAAAAGACCTACAAGTATTTCCTGTAAGTCTTCGAATGTAAATTTAATGTAAATGTTATTTTGGCTCTTTTTCCTGTTTTGCCTTTGTTTGCCAATGATTCATCAGGTCGTCATAATTTACCGGAGTAGCTGCTTTTTGATTCACTAATCGTCCGGACTCAAATGCTCTGAGAAGAATAGTCTCTATTAAATAGTCCTCATTTGACTCATAAGGTTTATATTCAGTCTTTAAACTAATATCGAATAAATTGGCTGTAGTATTTGAAACAAAAGCTTTAAAACCACTTTTTAAGGTTTTAATTAATTCATAGGTTGTAATCCCGGTTTGTCTATGAACAAGTTTTACCAGAATCTGCCCTTGTTTACGGGAAAGCTTTTTAAGTCTTTCTTCGAATTCGTTATTAAGATAATCCTCTACAATCTTAAAATATTTCTTCTTTTCACGATTGGTTTTCAAACGCGCCATTCCCTGATTTAAAGCTGTTAATCGATCAGCGGCTAATTTTGCATAAGGATATACTTTGTAAACCCTGTTTTGAAGAATCAGGAATTGCTTTTGCGCTTCAGGATCAAGTTTTTCTTTCGAAATAATAATTTCAGGCAATTCGATTGTATCGTTCAATATAGAATCCTGTTCAGTTAGTATATACCCCATTTGTTGGTTTTCTTTGGGCGTAACCTGAGCTTGACTTGTAAACGAAATCAATATAAAGAATAAAATGCAGTAGGTAAATTTCATTGAATCATAATTTAAGTGTAAAATTATATATTTATATACAACTCTAATACCAAATTTATAAATTAGCAAAAAAATATTTTATGAGCACAGAATCTATCTTAAAAGATACCTCGATTGCTTTCCTGGAAAGCTACCTAAATAACGCCTCTCCTACCGGATATGAAAGTGAAGGACAAAAATTATGGATGAATTATTTAAAACCTTATGTAGATACTTTTATTACGGACACTTACGGAACTGCCGTAGGAGTTATTAATCCTGATGCCCCTTTTAAAGTAGTTATCGAAGGTCATGCCGATGAAATTTCATGGTATGTAAACTACATTACAGAAGATGGTTTATTATATGTTATACGAAATGGTGGCTCAGATCACCAGATTGCACCATCAAAAAGAGTTCACATACATACTAAAAAAGGGATCGTAAAAGGTGTTTTTGGATGGCCGGCAATCCATACCCGTTTGCGTGATAAAGAAGAATCTCCAAAAATCAGCAATATTTTTATTGATTTGGGTTGTGAAACCAAAGAACAAGTCGAAGCAATGGGTGTTCACGTAGGTTGTGTGATTACTTATCCTGATGAATTTATGATTTTAAACGAAAATAAATTCGTTTGTCGTGCAATAGACAACAGAATGGGCGGATTTATGATTGCTGAAGTAGCGCGTTTGTTACATGAAAATAAAAAAACACTTCCGTTTGGTTTATATATCGTAAACTCCGTTCAGGAAGAAATTGGTCTTCGCGGTGCAGAAATGATCGCTCAGACTATTAAGCCAAATGTTGCTATCGTTACAGATGTTTGCCACGATACAACAACGCCTATGATTGACAAAAAAGTAGAAGGTGATCTTAAAATGGGAAAAGGTCCTGTTATTGCTTATGCTCCCGCAGTACAAAATAAATTACGTGATTTAATCGTTGATATTGCAGTCGAGAATAAAATACCTTTTCAGCGTCACGCAACTTCTCGTGCCACAGGTACAGATACTGATGCTTTTGCTTACAGTAATGGCGGCGTGGCATCGGCATTGATATCTTTGCCATTGCGTTATATGCACACGACCGTTGAAATGGTTCATAGAGATGATGTCGAAAATGTAATTCAGTTGATTTATCAATCTTTATTGAAAATTGAAAACAATGAAACTTTTTCTTATTTCAAATAAGACAAGATCCAAAACGCAAATTCGGTTATTTCTATAAATAGCCGAATTTGCAAATAAACAATTAAATGAAAATACTATTACTCGAAGACGATTTTACTTTATCTAAAGAAATCTCAGCATTCTTTACCTCAAAAGGATTCGAGTGTTTCCCATATTATGATGGCTCTTTATTACTAAAAAAGTATTTTCCTTACGATTATGATTTGGTCGTTCTCGATATCAATGTTCCGGGAATAAACGGAATAGAGGTTTGCAAAGGCATTCGTGAACTCGATAAAAAGACTCCAATAATTATGTTAACAGCCTTTAGCGAAATCGAAGATAAACTAGCTTCTTTTGATAACGGTGCCGATGATTATTTAGTAAAACCTTTTCATTTTGAAGAATTATACGCCCGAATATCATCACTTTTACGACGAAAAGATATTCCGCAGCAAGTAGAGAAAAAGATTCTTATTAACGATTTAGAAATTCTGGAAGATGATATGAAAGTTTTTCGATCAGGTGAAGAAATAAAACTGACTCCAAAAGAATTTAAATTAATCCTGATTCTGGCTCATGCCAAAGGAAAAGTCCTGTCAAAACAGTTTATTGCCGAAAAACTTTGGGATTATCATATCGAAACCAATCAAAACACAATTGAAGTCTATATTAATTTTTTAAGAAAAAAAATAGATAAAGATCACGAAACAAAACTCATTCGGACCAAAGTGGGTTACGGATATTATTTGAGCGACGAAGAATGACATTAAAAAACCGAATATCACTTTTAGTAAGTTTATTATTTACAGTCCTTTTTGGATTGGCTTCTACATTGATATTTGTTTTATATTCTAACTTTAGAAAAGATGAATTTCGCGACCGTCTTGAAATCAAAGCCCTCTCAAACATTAAACTTTTAGTCAATGTAAAAGAAGTCGACAATCAGCTTTTAAAAATGATTGATCAAAACTCCATCAATAAGTTATACGATGAAAAAACATTGGTTTTTGATTCTAACTACAAACTTATTTACAGCAGCATTGATGATGCTAAAATTAAATGGTCAATTGATGATTTAAAATATTTAAAAAAGAATAAAACCTTTTTTAAAAAACAAGGAAACTATGAAGTCTACGGAGTTTTTTATGATACCAAAGACAGGGATTTCTATGCCTTAATATCTGCTACGGATAATTTTGGGCAAAGAAGATTGCTGTTTTTAAGATATACCTTAGTAGTTTCTTATATCCTTTTTACCTGCATTTGTTGGGTTGTTACCTCTATTACAGTAAAAAAATTGATGAGTCCGCTAAATACCTTTCATCAAAAAATAAAAAACATAAACGAGAATAATCTGGATACACGCGTCGAATCAAAAAGCAATAAAGATGAGATTGATCTAATTGCCAATGAGTTTAATTTTATGATGGACAGAATTGAGGTTTCCTATCAAAAACAAAAAGAATTCACCGCACATGCCTCCCACGAGCTTAGAACTCCGTTGTCCAGAATCACCTCTCAAATCGAAAATGTAATTGCTGACAACAAAACAAGCGATGACAGGAAAAGCTTTCTAAAAAACATTTTATCAGATGTAAATCAACTAACTGAATTAATCAACTCCTTATTGATTTTATCTAAAATAGACAATAAAATGCAGGAGAATAATGAAGTGCATCGTATGGATGAAATCTTATTTTCGGCAATTGAAAATTTGAATAAAAGTTACCCTGAGTTTGTGATTTTATTTGAAATAGAAGAAAATGACAATCTCGATACTGCTTTAGAAATAAAAGGAAATAAAAATTTACTGGAGATCGCAATAAGCAATGTTCTAAAAAACGCCTGTGTTTACTCAGATAACAAACAGGCAAAAGTAATTATTAGTTCTCAAGATGATAATAATCTGATTATCGCAATTTCAAACACCGGAGCAACCTTAAATAATGAGGAACAAAAAATTCTTTTTGAACCTTTTATGCGCGGTCAAAATTCTAAAGGAACAACTGGTTTTGGTCTTGGTTTACGTATTGTTCAACGTATTCTAACGCTACATAAAGCAACCATAACTTACAGTGTTCCAAATATTAACACGAATTTATTTCAGTTATTTTTTCATTCGTAACTAATTTTAAGGTATTTTTAAGGTAGATTTTAAGCACTCTTAAAGTCTGGTCATAGCATATTTGTATAATTAAAAATAATACAATGAGAAAACTCTGTGCATTCCTACTTGTACTTTTCGGTCCTGTAGTATTGGCTCAAAAAACAGTTACGCTTCAAGACTGTGAAAGCCAATTTCTTAAAAACAACCTCTTTTTACTCGCATCACAATATAATATTGATGCATCGAAAGCACTGACTATTCAAGCCAGAATTTGGGATAATCCAACAATTACAGCAGAATTAAATGCTTACAATCCAGAAAGAAACCAGTATTTTGATATTGGCAAAGAAGGTCAAAAAGCATTTGGAATTGAACAGTTAATTTATTTAGGCGGAAAAAAACGCAATGAAATAAAGTTAGCTCAAGCCAATGAAAAACTAGCCGAATTGCAATTTAATGATTTGCTGAGAACCTTAAAACTACAATTAAGGAAAAGTTTTTTCACCGTTTATTACAACACAAAAAGCCTTGAAACTACTGATAAACAACTTGTTCATATCGAGGATTTAATTAACTCCTACTCTATTCAGGCACAAAAAGGAAATATTCCTTTGCGGGATGTTGTGCGTTTGCAATCCTTATATCTAAACTTCAAAAATGAACGTATGGAAGTTGTAAATGATAATATTGAAGAACAAGGAAATTTAAAACTGTTATTGAATTCTACTGAAAATGTAGTTCCTGAAGTCTCAAAAGAAGAGTTTAACAGATACATACAGGCAATTCCGTTTGATCTTAAAACATTTCAGGATGATGCTATCGCTAATCGACCTGATTACCTGGCAAAACAAAAAGATATAGAAGCCAATGAAATAAATGTAAAATGGCAAAAATCCCTTTCGATTCCTGACATAACTGTTGGAGCAAATTATGATCAGCGAAGCGGTGCATTTAATAAAGAAGCAAATTTAACCTTAGGAATTCCGTTACCACTTTGGAATAAAAATAAAGGAAATATTAAGTATGCACAAACAATTTTAGAACAATCAAAAGTTGAGAAACAAAATTTTGATTTGCAACTGCAAACCGAAATCACATCGGCATGGAACAAATGGGATGAATCCAGAAAAAACTATGTCGTTATAAAACCTACTGTTAACTCAGATTTTGAAGCAGTATACAACGGAATTCTGACCAATTTTCAAAAACGAAATATTAGTTTATTAGAATTTACTGATTTTATGGAAAGTTACAATCAGGCTTCTATTCAGGTAAATGAATTGAAGAAAAAAGTAGTGCTTTCAGGCGAAGAATTAAATAGTACCATCAACAAAGACTTATTCTAAAACGAAACAAAATGAAATATAAACTAATTATAGGAATTGCTCTTGTGAGTTTATCAATCGCAAGCTGCAAAAAAGAAGTTGAAAATACAGACACAAATACATCATTTGCCTTAAGCGATTCGATGCTAAAAACAACTACAACAGCCGAAGCCAAAACAGAACCCGTAAAAAATGTATTGAGCTTTTACGGAAAAATTACTGCTGACAATAATAAAATGATTGATGTATACCCGCTTGTTGGCGGAAATGTAATTAAAGTAAATGTAGAACTTGGTGATTATGTACGTAAAGGACAAGTTCTGGCTACCATAAAAAGTACTGATATCGCTGATTTTGAAAAACAATCAATCGATGCGAAAAATGATCTTTTAGTAGCTAAAAATCATATGAAAGTAGCTCAGGAATTATTTGACGGAAAATTAAATTCTGAAAGTGATGTACTGCAGGCAAAATCTGAGGTTAATAAGGCACAATCCCAATTAAGCAAGGTTCAGGAAACGTATAAAATTTATAACATCAAAGCCGGTTCTATCTATGAAGTAACAGCACCTATTAGCGGGTTTATCATTCAAAAAAGCATTAATCAGGATATGCTTTTAAGAAACGACCGCTCTGAAAACATCTTTGATATTGCCGAGATCAGCGAAGTTTGGGCGCTTGCAAATATTAATGAAATAGACATTAATAAAGTAAAACTAGGCATTGATGCTGATGTTACAACATTGAGTTATCCTGATAAAGTTTTTAAAGGGAAAGTAGATAAAATCTTCAACGTAATTGATCCGGAAACAAAAGCCATGCAAGCGCGTATAAAATTGAAGAATCCGGATTATATGCTAAAACCAGATATGAATGCCAATATCAAACTATCTTATAGCGAAGGAGAGTCTATGATAGCCGTACCTAGTAAAGCAATTGTTTTTGATAAAAGTAAAAATTTTGTGATGGTTTTTAAAGATCGTAACAACATCGAAACCAGACAAGTTGAAGTTTTCAGGGTAGTTGGAGATATTACTTATATCACGAGTGGTTTAAAAGAGAATGAGAAAGTAATTACCAACAACCAGTTATTTATTTATCGCGCTTTAAACGAATAAGACATGAACAAATTCATTAGAAATATTATTGCTTTTTCGCTTAAGAATAAAGCATTTACCTTTTTTTGGGTAGGAATATTGGCAGTTGCCGGATTTATTTCTTTCAAAAATATGCCAATCGACGCATTTCCGGATGTAACGAATACACAGATTATCATTATTACACAATGGAACGGAAAAAGTGCCGAGGAAGTAGAACGTTTTGTTACTTCGCCAATCGAAATATCCATGAACTCGGTTCAAAAAAAGACCAGTGTTCGCAGTATAACCATGTTTGGATTATCTGTTATTAAAATAATTTTTGATGATGGAGTCGATGATACTTTTGCACGTTTGCAAGTAAACAACTTATTAAAAAATGTTTCACTTCCGGATGATGTCGAGCCAGATGTTCAGCCGCCTTACGGACCTACTGGTGAAATTTTTAGATATATCGTAAAAAGCGACAGCAGAGACAGTAGAGAATTATTAACCTACCAAAATTGGGTAATAGACAAACAACTTCGCTCAGTTCCCGGTGTTGCTGACTTAAACGTTTTTGGCGGACAAACTAAAACGTATGAAGTTGGAGTTGATCCTATAAAATTAGCGAAATATAATATTACACCGCTTCAGGTTTATAATGCCGTAAACGGAGGAAACTTAAATGTTGGTGGAGACATCATCGAAAAAAATGGTCAGGCTTTTGTTGTTCGTGGAGTTGGTCTTTTAAAATCTATTCAGGACATTGAAAATATTATTGTAGACGATGCCAACGGAAATCCAATTTTAGTTAAAAATCTTGCTTCAGTTTACGAAAGTTCAATGCCCAGAGTTGGACAAACCGGTTTAGGCAATAACGATGATGCCGTAGAAGGGATTGTTGTAATGCGTAAAGGAGAAAATCCTCAGGAGACATTAGCCTTAATTAAAGCAAAAATAAAAGACCTGAATGATAATGTATTGCCAAAAGACATTAAAATTGAAACCTTTTATGATCGTGATAATTTGATGAATTTCACGACTGAAACCGTAATGCATAATTTATTCGAAGGAATTATTCTAGTTACTTGTGTCGTATTTCTTTTCATGGCAGACTGGAGAACTACTTTTACGGTTTCAATTGTAATCCCGTTATCCTTATTATTTGCATTTTTATGCTTGAAGATGATGGGAATGAGCGCCAACTTACTCAGTTTAGGTGCAGTCGATTTTGGAATCATCATTGATGGTGCCGTTGTAATGGTCGAAGGATTGTTTGTAGTTTTAGATCACAGAGCGCATCAGTTAGGAATGACAGCATACAATAAAATTGCGAAAGGAAGTTTGATTAAAAAAACCGGAGCCGAAATGGGTAAAGCCATTTTCTTTTCTAAACTAATCATTATTACCGCTTTATTACCAATATTTTCTTTCCAGAAAGTCGAGGGTAAAATGTTCTCTCCCCTAGCCTATACCTTAGGTTTTGCCTTAATGGGAGCTTTACTTTTTACGCTGACATTGGTTCCTGTTTTATCGCATATCCTTTTGAATAAAAATGTAAAAGAAAAAAACAATCCGTTTGTTAATTTCTGGGATCGAATTGTGGGCAAAAGTTTTGCCTGGACTTTTAAGCATAAAGTTCAAACACTTATTGGTTCAACAGCACTTTTGGTAGCCGTTTTCTTTTCTGCTACATTTTTAGGAACAGAGTTTTTACCACAATTAAATGAAGGCGCTTTATGGGTAACGGCAGAATTGCCAATGAGCAGTTCATTGCCAGAAAGTGTAAAAACAGCGGCAATGATTCGAAAAGATCTGGAAAGCTTTCCTGAAGTTAAAAACGTTTTATCACAAACCGGAAGAAGTAATGACGGAACAGATCCTAACGGTTTTGGTTTTATACAACTTCAGGTAGATTTAAAACCAAAATCTGAATGGAAAAGAAAAATCACTATGGATGATTTGATCAACCAAATGGATCAAAAACTAAAAGTTCATCAAGGTATAACTTATAATTATTCGCAGCCTGTAATTGATAACGTAGCCGAGTCTGTCGCTGGTTTTAAAGCTTCAAATGCGGTGAAAATTTATGGCGACGATCTCGATAAATTAGATGAATTGTCGAATGAAGTTTTAGCTCAGATAAAAAATATTCCGGGAATAAAAGATGCAGGGATTCTTAGAAATGTTGGACAGCCGGAAATAAGTGTTGTACTTGACAGAGATAAAATGGCGGCTTACGGAGTTACATTAAGTGATGCACAAGCAGTTTTAGAACTGGCGTTTGGAGGAAAAACGGCAACTCAAAAATACGAAGACGATAAAAAGTTCGATGTCAGAGTTCGTTTTTCACAGGAATACCGTAAAGACGAAAATGATATAGCAGAACTTAAAGTTCCAACAATTAGCGGTATCAAAATCCCATTGAAAGAAATTAGTGATTTAAAAACAATTACTGGTCCCGCTTTTATTTACAGAGATAATACAAAACGTTTTATTGGTGTAAAATTTTCTGTTCGTGACCGTGATTTAGGAAGTACAATTGCAGAAGCACAAGCAAAAGTTGCTAAAATGAAACTTCCAACAGGATATACTGTAGGATGGACAGGAGAATTTGAAAATCAGGTTCGTGCCAGTGCACGTTTAGCGCAGGTGGTTCCTATAAGTTTAATTGGGATCTTTGTGTTACTGTTTATTTTATTTGGAAACATAAAAGATTCACTGCTTGTTTTAGCAAATGTTCCTTTTGCCATTATTGGGGGAATTATCGCATTGCATCTTACCAGAATGAATTTTGGAATCTCTGCAGGCGTTGGTTTTATTGCCCTTCTGGGAATTTGTATACAAAACGGAGTTATCCTGATATCTGAATTTCATCATAATCTAAAAGCAAAATTCACACTCGAAGAATCCATATTTAGAGGAGTAAAAGCCAGAACAAGAGCTGTAGTCATGACGGCACTTATGGCGTCTATAGGTTTAATGCCTGCTGCAATCTCAACCGGAATTGGTTCTGAATCACAAAAACCTTTGGCAATCGTAATTATTGGAGGTTTAATTACTGCAACGGTTTTAACGCTTTTAGTTTTCCCAATTATTTTCTGGGTCTTTAACCGTAAAAAACACGTTCCTATTGAATAAAGAAATTTAAAATAAATTGATTGGTTAAATTAATTTGGTTTGGTTTAAAGAAAAAGCACCGTTATTAATGGTGCTTTTTTGATTTCAATATCTTTTAGTTTAATATCTTGCGTATGATTTATCTATACAAACAAGATTTATGAAATACATCTATTTTTTGCTAACCGCTTTTTTTATCTCTTTAATAGCATCGATTATAAATCCAAAAGAAGCATTTACCTGCTTTCTTGAAGTGATTCCTGCAATCATAGGTTTCCTAATCTTAGCCTTTACCTTCAAAAAATTCAGATTTACCAATTTTACTTATACTTTAATTTTAATTCATTGCATCATTCTGTTTATTGGCGGACATTACACCTATGCCGAAGTACCATTTTTTGATTATATCAAAGAAGTATTTCATCAAAGCAGAAACAACTATGATAAAGTAGGACATTTTGCCCAGGGTTTAGTTCCGGCAATGATAATTAGAGAATTATTTATTCGCAAAAAAGTGATCAGCAATCAAAGTTTTTTCAACTTTATTATTGTCAGTATTTGTCTGGCAATTAGCGCGGCTTACGAATTTATAGAATGGTTTGTTTCAATTGCCACCGGAGATGGCGGCGATGCTTTTTTAGGAACACAAGGATATGTCTGGGACACACAATCTGATATGCTTTTTGCAACTATTGGTGCAATTTCCGGATTAATTCTATTTTCTAAAATTCAGGATAAGTTTATTCAAAAAATAGATTTTTAATCAGACGAAAAAATAATATTGTTTTTAAATTTTCAATAACTATAATTTTCGGGAAAACTATATAAAATGAAAACGACCTTCTGCTCAAGGAAGGTCGTTTTATATACTAACTCAAACTAAATTTAAACTGTTATTTTAAATCTTTTAAAATGGCAATAGCTTCTGTTGCATTTGATAATTGTGCATATTTTAAAGCTGTAAAACCTTTTTCATTTTTAGCTGATGGATTTGCTCCGTTTGCAAGCAAAAAATTTAAAATCTCTATTTTGTTATAACGTGCTGCGATCATTAAAGGAGATAAATCTTCAGATATTTCATTTACATCAGCTCCGTATTCTACAAGCTTTTTAATAAATGTAATGTCTCCTTTACTAACTGCTACAGTTAATGGTGTTGCAAAACTGCTTTCGATTGCCATTTGTGGTTTTACAAATGATGTTTGATTTGATGCCATAGCAACATTTGCAAATGCTACTAAAGCTACTCCTAAATAAACGATTGAATTTTTCATAATGATTGATTGTTTTAATTATTGATTGATTAATGATGATTTATAATTTCTTGTACAAATGTAATTTTAATTGACGTATTATGCATAACAAAGTACTATGTTTTAACTAATTCTTAACATTTACTTAATATAGACCCTGTAAACTTAAAATTTATGTTATCTCATTTAAAGCTTCCTTCTAATAGACGCTATAAAATCCAAAATGTTACAGTAAAATGAAAATTTGTAAAAAAAATATTCAAAATTTTTGATATCTCATAAATTCAAAACTTTAGTTTTTTAATTTTACTATCGCAACAATACTGTATATGAGTGTTATAAGAAACCAAAAAACAATTAATAACCTTAAAAGCAAAAAGTATGGAAATCATTAAAAAAATTCTGATTATTATAATTCTGGTTTTCGCTATCGTATTAATTGGAGCCTATTTTATGCCTAAAACTTATTCGATAGAAAGAGAAATTACGATCAATAAATCTGTTGACAGCGTTTTTAATTATGTGAAGTATCTAAAAAATCAAAACGAATTTAGCGTTTGGGCCAATATCGATCCCAAGATGAAATCAACTTATAAAGGTACAGACGGAAATGTAGGATCTATATCTGCGTGGGAAAGCGACGTTAAAGAAGTAGGCGTTGGCGAACAGGAAATCACAAAAATCATTGACAATAAACGTATTGATTTTGCATTGCGTTTCAAAAAACCAATGGAAGATACTGCTGACGGTTTTATGTCGACAGAAGCAGTTACAGCAAATCAGACAAAAGTAAAATGGGGAATCAATGGCGTTATTCCTTATCCTATGAATATCATGTTGCCCATGATGAAATTGGATCAGATGATTGGAAACGATTTACAAAAAGGTCTGGAGAATCTTAAAAATAAAATGGAGAATTAGTTTGCTTAGTTTAGTCAGAGTGACAGTCGCAGTCACAGTTGAAGTTGCAGTTGGAGTCGCAGTTGAAGTCGCAGTTTTTAGCAATCAGTTGTAAAAATAAATGCCTTGCTTTACAGCAAGGCACTTATTTTATATAATAAATTCGTGGTGTAAACCCGAGAATTAAGCTCTGTTATTAAGATATTCTAATACATTATCATTAATACGCTGATCGATATTATCGATGTCAGCTTTTACGAATTTTTCGCCTAATATATTTTCGTATAATTCGATATATCTTTCAGAAACAGATTCGATATATTCATCTGTCATATCTGGAATTTGTTGTCCGTCTTGTCCCTGAAAACCATTTTCGATCAACCAGCGACGTACAAACTCTTTTGACAATTGCTTTTGCTCTTCTCCTCTATCCTGTCTTTCCTGATATCCTTCTGCATAGAAATAGCGAGAAGAATCCGGTGTATGAATTTCATCAATTAAAACAATAACACCTTCTTTAGTTTTCCCGAATTCGTATTTTGTATCTACTAAAATTAAACCGCGTTCAGCAGCAATTTCAGTTCCTCTTTGAAACAAATCACGAGTAAATTTTTCTAATACAATATAATCTTCTTCGCTAACAATTCCTTTAGATAAAATATCTTCACGAGAAATATCTTCGTCATGAGAACCGTTATCTGCTTTTGTAGTTGGTGTAATAATAGGCTCCGGAAATTTATCATTTTCCTTTAAACCTTCTGCCATTGTAACACCACAAATTTGTCTTTTTCCTGCAGCATATTCGCGCGCAGCATGTCCTGAAACATAACCACGAATAACCATTTCTACTTTAAAAGGCTCACATAAATGACCTACAGCAACGTTAGGATCAGGAGTTGCAATCAACCAGTTTGGTACAATATCTTCCGTTAATTCCATAAATCTTGTCGCAATCTGATTTAAGATTTGTCCTTTGTACGGAATACCTTTTGGTAAAACCACATCAAAAGCCGAAAGTCTGTCTGTTGCTACCATTACCAAAAGTTCGTCGTTTATATTATAAACTTCTCTAACTTTTCCGCGGTAAACTGATTTCTGATCTGGAAAATTAAAATTTGTAGTTGTGATTGTATTGCTCATTATTGTTAGTTGTATTGTTTTTTATGAATGCAAATTTAAAACTAATTAAAAGAGCAAGCAAGAAAGTTTTTAGTTTTCAGTCCCAGTCTCAGTGTTCAGTCTCAGTATTTAGTCTCAGTAAAAGTTTTCAACTTTTCAGTCACAGTCTTTGTGTGGGCTTTGTCAAAGTTTAAAACCTTAAGAAAGCTTTATTAGTACTTTCAAAATATTCTGCGAACTGTTTCAACTGAGACTAAACACTGAGACTGAATACTTCGACTGAGACTGAATACTGCGACTGCGACTAAAAACTTATTTTTTCAACAAAGTCGAATTAAACAAATTCAAAATTCTGCTGTATTCATCAATCCATGAATATGTTTCTTTAAATCCGTGAGATTCAACAGGGAACGAAGCCAGACTCCAATTCTTTTTTTGTAACTCTATAAAACGTTGCGATAAACGAACGATATCCTTATACTCAACATTATCATCCACCATTCCGTGTAACATTACAAGATTTCCTTTTAAATTATCTGCATAATAAATAGGAGAACTTTTTTTGTATGCTTCAGGATCTGTTTCCGGGAAATTCAAAATGTTTCCAGTGTATCCGTGATTATAATGTGCCCAATCTGTAACAGAACGCAAAGCAGCACCAGAAGCAAATTCGCCAGGAGTCGTTAACATTCCCATTAAAGTAATAAATCCACCGTAAGAACCACCGTAGATACCAACTCTATTCGCGTCGATTCCGTATTTCT
Source organism: Flavobacterium sp. Leaf82 (assembly GCF_001422725.1). Lineage (GTDB taxonomy): Bacteria > Bacteroidota > Bacteroidia > Flavobacteriales > Flavobacteriaceae > Flavobacterium. Next base: position 21,279 of record NZ_LMMA01000015.1, read on the forward strand.
CTACTAAATATTTTTTCCCGTCTAAGTGATCAGATAAATCTTTTCCTCCCATAAAACGGTAAATACCAGTTCTAAAATCACGTCCGTAACCATCACTTCCTCTATAATCAATGTCCAAAACAGTGTACCCTAAATCAGTCAGCATATTATGAAACATATATTCTCTGTAATAATTACTCCAATAATTGTGAGCATTTTGCAAATAACCTGCACCGTGAACAAAAATTACAGCAGCTTTATTCGCATTTTCTGCCTTTGGCGTATACAATCTCGCGTTTACAGGAGTTCCGTCCTGCGCTTTAAAAGTAATAACTTCCGGTTCTCTCCATTTATAGCTTTTGAAACTTTCAGATACCGAAGAAGAAATTTGTTGTAAAGTGGCGTTCTTTTTATTATCGGCAATATAAAAATCCCACGGAATATTTTTATAAGAATAACGAACTAAAAGTGATTTTTCATCCGGAGAAACGACAACTTCATGCGCTCCGTCTTTTGTTAAAATTGGCTCTAAAGCACCTCCTGTAGAAGCTAATTTATAAAAATTTCTATTTCCCGGATGTGTTGTATTTGTAGTTAAGTAAAATGATTTTTTATCCTTAGATAAAGTTACATCACGAACCTCCCAGTTTCCGCTTGTCAATTGCGTCTTTGTACCTAATTTTAAATTATAAGTGTATAAATGAGAATATCCCGTTGCTTCAGATTGAAAATAGATAGTTTCGTTATCTGCAAGAAAACCAAGCGTTCCTGAGTCAAATGAATAAGACGGAATTCCGGGTCCGGCAATCCAGGCATCGTCATGCTGATGTTCAATTTCTTTAAAAGAACCATTTTCAAGATTTAAACTTACCAGCCATCTTTCTTTATTATCCTGACTTCTGATTTCTACAATTCCAAAAGATCCGTCTTCGTTATAAACCGGAGCCTGAGCAACAATTAACTTATCTTCTTTCTCTTTGTTTTTTAAATTATCATAAGATTCATAATATTTTGGTGCGTCCTGAATATGACTTAAAGTCGAAAAATTCACGAAGTAAACCGTATCTTTTGCTACAGAATAAATTCCGAATTTTGTTTTAACAAAATTAGCTGTAGATACTTTTGTTTTTGTTTCTGGAGTTTGATTATAACCATCATCAGTTATAAAAACTTCCATTTTTTCCTTTTTTACATCAGATTCTTCTACTAAACTAAAAGTGGCAAAGTTTCCGTTTGGATTTGCTTTTAAATTATAAAAACTGTCTTTTCCATAAAAATATTCTTTGGCAAAATCAGATTTAACAGCTTTGCTTTTAGCAAGATTCCATTGTTTTTTTGCTTCTTTATCTTTAATAAATTGAAATAATTCTTTTTGCTGTGTCTTTAAAAAAGATTCTTTTTCCGGAGTTTTTTCTTTTTTAGCTCCTTTATTAAAGTTTGTAATTTGTAGAACTGTTCCTTCTTTAGCATTGTATTTAAAGATATTATCATTTTGCTCGAAGAATAATATTCCTGCCTCTTTTCCTAATTCAAGGTTTGAAACCGGAGTACTTTGCTGAATGATTTTTTTAATCGTTTTTGTGCTAATGGTATAAGAATAGAAACCTCCTTTATCTGTATAATAAACAATATCTGAATTTGTTTTTCTTTTAAAATCAATTTTTGAGAAAGCAGCTTCCTTAGCTTCTACCAAAACTGGTTTTGCTGCTCCTTTTTGCCATGAATAGGTATTTGCGCCTAAATCATCTGTTGGATTCCATTCAAAATAAACTTTTTTACCATCCAGAGACCAGCGTCCGTTTGTTGGTTGATTTCCAATAAAAGATTCGCCTTTCATTATTTCTTCCAATTTTAATGTTTGGCTTTTGCCCGAAATTGAAAAAATTAAAAAGGCAAGGATAAAAATGTTTTTTGTCATGGTATTAGTTTTTTGAGAAAACAAAAATACACTTTGAAAATTATTAAAAAAATGTTTTTATCAATTGCTTGCGAAATTCTTTGCATTATATGCATTCAATAAAAAAAATCCTTGAAGAAATATCTCCAAGGATCTTATTTTTATTAAAAGTCTAAAATTCTAATTTTTAAGCACTAAAATTATAGATGCATTTTATAGTTTTTAATTAACTAGAAGCTAACTCTTTATCTAAAATTCTTGAAGCAATATATTTTGCTACTCCATCTTCGGCATTTGTTTTAATTACTTCCAGATTTGGCAAAGTTTCCTTTAATAAAGCCGGCGCATTTCCCATGATCAAACCTTTTCCTGATGCAGATAACATTTGAACATCGTTGAATCCGTCTCCAAAAGAAACGGCTTCATCAAGCGTAAAACCTTCTCTTTCTAGCACTTGTTCAATTGAAACTGCTTTGTCAATAGATTTATCCATAAACTCTAAACAAGTTGGTAAGCTAAAAGCATGATGTAAATGTTCTGAAGAATTAGCTAAAACATCATCTTTCAATTTTACCAGTTTTTCATGATTATCACAAGAGAAGAAAATTTTAATCGCGCCAAAATCTTCCAGCGTTTTATAATCTACTAATTCAGGATGATATTTTAAATCAGCTTGAAAAGCATTTAGTTTTTCGCTCCATTTATTGGTTTGCCACACATTTTCCTTGAATAAAACTACCGTGATTTCAGTATCAATTTCTACATTTAAAGCAGCTTTTACAACATCGCTATTTAGATTAAAGGCAAAAAGTTCTTCCTTTTCAGGCGAATGAATTCTGGCTCCGTTTGAACTTACTAAATAAACCGGAACCTGAAGTGTTTCAATAATAGCCATTGCATCAAGATGATGACGTCCTGTGGCAACTACAATAAGATAATTTTGATTGTGAAGTTCCTGAAAAACTGATTTCGTGTAATCTGATATTCTGTGTTGAGGATTGAGTAAAGTTCCGTCAAGGTCACTTACTACAACTTTTATATTTTTAAGTTTTGTCATATTAAAGATCAAGTATTTATGATGTGCAAATTTAAGGCTTTAGCCTTAGAAGAACAAAGATAAAACGGTCTTTAACTCCTGAAATGTAGTAAGTTTATTATTTATTTAACTATTTCGTCAAATACTGAATTTAAAACAATTTAAACTTTAATTAATCCCGATTTATATAAATTCAAAGCTTTCTCTAAAATAAATTCAATTTTTTCTACGGGCAAATCTTCGTCTACATTCAGCATCATAATTTTCATTCTCGAACGATCTTCCTGAATTAAAAAAGGTTCGTCAAAATGTTTTCCTTCTACAATACCTATATAAGGTTGTTTCAGTTTTTTATGAGTCCATAAATAGCAGAACATTTTTCCTTTATAGCAAAAAAAGGGCATTCCGTATTTTAAAACATTTGTTATGTCTTTGTCCTGTTTTAGAATAATTTCTTTCAACGCAAGAAAGATCCCTTTTATAGGTTCTTCTTGTTTTAAATAGAAATCATCTAGTTGTTTCATTTTCTGATTTTTTGAGTTTTAGCAAAGACTATTTTTAAAGTATCAGGACATTTAGAGTTTTTTTTAAGTTTATAAATAAGTGAATCATTTTTCATATAAAAAACTTCTTTTGAGAATATTGCAAAAAATGTATCGTTATCAGGATTACAATTAGGAATAGTTCGTACGTCTTTTTTAATGTTTTCCCTAAAAGGAATACATAATATAAATGGAAACATTTTATAACAAGAATCACTAGTTGTGCTATTTAATTCAATTGAATCTCCAATAATTTTCCATTTTCCATTTGAAACAGAACCTCCTTGACAACCGCGGCTTTTATAATAAAAAGAACTATCTGTATTTATCCGTATACTTGATTTGCCTGGAACTATATATTCTGTATCATGCCAAGTCCCAATAAACTTATTGACCCGAACTTCTGATTTCTTACACGAAATCAAAAAAATCAATATTAAAAAACTAAATATTCTAATCCTCATTAATTATATTTTTTAAATTTTAAATTAAAAAAATATTCGTTTTATGCATTTCTATAAAAGAATATGAATAAAACGAATATTATTAAACATCAAAACACACTTCACGATTTACATTTGATATTTATTTAAAATCATTTCACAATTAATCGTGATTTTCTATTTGTTTATAAGCGTCAATCACCTTTTTGACTAATCTGTGACGTACGATATCTTTATCATCCAGATAAATGATTCCAATTCCGTCAACATCTTTAAGAACTAAAATAGCTTCTTTAAGACCAGAAATAGTTCTTCGTGGTAAATCGACCTGTCCAGGATCACCCGTAATCATGAATTTGGCATTTTTTCCCATACGGGTCAAAAACATTTTCATTTGCGAGTGTGTTGTATTCTGCGCTTCATCCAGAATTACAAAGGCATTATCAAGCGTACGACCACGCATAAATGCCAATGGCGCAATTTGTATAATTCCTTTTAAAATGTAATCTTCGAGCTTTTCGTTTGGCAGCATATCGCGCAAAGCATCATAAAGAGGCTGCATATACGGATCCAGTTTTTCTTTCATATCGCCGGGTAAAAAACCAAGATTTTCTCCTGCTTCTACCGCCGGACGCGTTAGTATGATCCTTTTTACTTCTTTGTCTTTAAGAGCCTTAACAGCCATTGCTACACCCGTATACGTTTTTCCTGTTCCGGCCGGACCAACAGCAAATACCATATCATTTTTTTTAATGGTATCTACCAGTAATTGCTGGTTAGGCGTCATGGCTTTAATTAATTTACCGCCAACTCCATGAACTAATATTTTGTCATGATCGTATGATTTTTTTTCATCCTGACCATCACTCATAATTACGCGTTCAATTACATTATCATCAATGTTGTTGTATCGGGTAAAATGAAGCATAAGCCTCTGAAATCTTTTTTCGAATTCATCTAAAACTTCTTTTTCGCCAAATGCTTTCAAAGTGGTACCTCTCGCTACGATTTTAAGCTTTGGGTAATACTTTTTAATTATTTCAAGATGAGTGTCTTGAGCGCCCCAAAAGTCTTTTGGAGCGATGTCTATGAGCTCGATAATTCTTTCGTTCAAATGAGTTAATTTAAATTAAAAATAAATCAGTTTTATAATCTGTGGTTGTCGGGTGTTTTTTTAGTTTAAAGTTTTCAGTGCCAGTTTTCAGCCACTGCGACTGAGACTAATTACTGAGACTATAAATACAATTTGTATTTTCTTTCTTTCATTTTGCAATTACTATTATTAGCTTTGCATTTCTCAAATTTAATGAAAATTAGATTTAAATACTACCAATAGTTATAAACAAAATTATGTCAATAATTACCCTTACTACCGATTACGGCTTGAAAGACCACTTTGTTGGTTCGCTAAAGGGTAAAATATTATCTGAGTATCCAGAGGCTGTAATTGTTGACATTTCGCACGACATTGATCCATTTAACACTGCAGAAGCAAGTTATATTCTGGGAGCATCTTATTTGAGTTTCCCAAAAGGAACTGTACACTTAATTGGTGTAGATATCGAACGCAATAAAGAAAATCAGCATCTTGCCATGCAATGGAACGATCATTACTTTATATGTGCCGATAATGGTATCTTAAGTATGCTTACGCAGAAAATTGTTCCGCAAAAAATTGTTGCGATTAATATACACGATCGATTTCCGAGCGAATCTAGTGATTTAGATATTTTTATTCAGGTTGCCTGTCACATTTCTAAAGGCGGATTACTGAATGTTATCGGAAAAGAAATCACCGAAATAAAACAAATCACTGAACTGCAACCTGTAGTTTCGAACGACGGAAACTCTATTAAAGGATATGTAATTTACATTGATCATTTTGGAAACGTTGTAACTAATATTTCCAAAAGACAGTTTCTGGAAATAGCAAAAGGACGTCCGTATGAGATTGTAATGAAACCCAAAAGTATCAAAACAATTTTACCTAATTATTCTGCAATTGCAACCTCTGATAAATATCCGATAAAAACCTATGAAGGTGAAAAACTGGCAATTTTTAACGAAGCAGGTTTTCTTGAAATTGCTATTTTTAGAAGTAATCCTTCAAAAGTTGGTTCGGCAAATAGTTTATTAGGATTGAATTATCGTGATGTTATTACAATTCAGTTCAATTAAAATTTTAGATTTTAGATTTTAAATTCTTTGATAACGCAAAAATGGCTCGCCGATTAAACTGATTCACACTGATTTTGTCGTCTTCTTGTCATTTCGAAGAATGAGAAATCACATTCTAAACTCTACAAAGATTGGATTTTCGTTGCGGAGTTACTTACGAAGATTTCTCCTTCGTCGAAATGACAATATCATGGGAAAGCATTGTGAAAAAGCTTTTTATAATATTTTAATTTTTCATAAAAAGAACAATCTATTTTGGTATTTTTGCGCACCTGTAGGACTTTAGACAATCTAAAATCTAATATCAGAAATCTAAAATTACAAATCATGTTTGTCCGAATAGTAAAAATGAGTTTTCACGAAGAAAAAATTCCTGATTTTATGGAGAATTTTGAATCTGTGAAACACAAAATACGAAATGCAGAAGGAAATCGTTTTTTAGAATTGTATCAGGATAAAAATAATAAAAACATATTTTTTACTTACAGTTATTGGGAAACCGAAGAAGATTTAGAAAATTACAGACAATCTGAACTTTTTAATACAGTTTGGAGTTTTACAAAAAAACTTTTCAATGCAAAACCGGAAGCGTGGAGTGTGGACAAAGTTGTTAGTTTAGTTTAAAGTTTCAGGTTTCAAGTTACTTGAACAACCTAAAATTTTACCGCAAAGAACGCAAAGATTATATTTAAAAAGTTGAATAAAACGTAAAGTTCGCAAAGCTGAACGTGAAACCTGAAACTTGAAACAAAAACAATTAACCACAAAGAACGCAAAGATTATATTTAAAAGGTTTGATAAAAACGCAAAGTTCGCAAAGATGTACGAACTTGAAACCTGAAAAAAGAAAAACCTGAAACAAAAATAAGTTACATGAAATCAATCATTTTACGAGAAATAAAATCCTTTTTTGGATCTCCTATTGGCTATTTGGTCATTGCTATTTTCTTAATTAGCAACGGATTATTTTTATGGGTATTCGAAGGAGATTACAATATTCTGAATACAGGTTATGCTGATTTGACTCCGTTTTTTACATTAGCACCATGGATTTTGATATTTCTTATTCCGGCAGTTACAATGAGAAGTTTCTCTGATGAAAAAAAACAAGGAACGCTTGAATTGCTTTTGACTAAACCATTATCAATCTGGGAAATCGTAAACGGAAAGTTTTTAGGTTCTCTACTATTAATCGTTTTGGCAATTATACCAACCTTTATTTATGTAAAAGTAATTTCGAATTTGGGTTCACCTGAAGGAAATATCGATATGGGAAGCACGATTGGTTCTTATTTTGGATTATTATTTCTGATTGCTGCTTATTCTGCTATCGGGATTTTTACTTCTACCCTATCCGAAAATCAAATTGTTGCCTTTATAATTGCAGTTTTTTTATGCTTTATCTTATACTTCGGGTTTGAAGGTCTGGCTTTGTTGATTCCGGGATATTCTAATATTATTTCTTTATTTGGAATGCAGGATCATTTTAAAAGTATGAGTCGGGGCGTTATCGATACTCGCGATGTTATTTACTTTCTAAGCATCACGGTATTATTTCTGTCTTTTACCGTTTATCAACTAAAATCTTTTAAAGCATAATGAAAGCATCTACTCAACAAAATATCAAAACGTTAGGTATTACCGTTTTCGTTTTAATCGTTTTAAACGTATTAGGAAGTTTGTTTTTCCACCGCTTTGATTTAACAAAAGACAAGCGATATACTTTATCTGAAACTTCTTTACAAATCGTAAAACAGGTTAAAAATCCGTTATCGATCAAGATTTATATGCAAGGCGATTTGCCCGCTGATTTTAAGCGTTTACAGCAAGAAACCAGACAATTACTAGAAGAATTTCAGGCTTATAACAGTAATATCGTTTTTGAATTTGTAAATCCGTTAGAAAACGGAGAAGAAGATCTGGATGTTGTAAAATCTTTGTATCAAAAAGGTCTTACGCCAATAAACATCACCGTTGATGACAAAGGAAAACAATCTCAGGCAATGGTTTTTCCGTGGGCAATTGCAGTTTACAACAATAAGGAAGTAAATATCCCTTTATTGAAAAATATAATGGGCGCTTCGACTACTCAAAAAGTAATTGGATCGATCCAGCATTTAGAGTATTCTATTGCCGATGCGATTAATAAGATCAGCAAAGACAGACAAAAGAAAGTGGCGATCATAAAAGGAAATGGAGAATTAAACGAAATTCACATTGCTAAATTATTGAGACAAATTCGCGAAAGCTATTATATTGGTCCTTTTACATTAGATTCTGTAGCTAAAAATCCAACTGGAACTTTAGACGCTTTAAATAAATATGATCTTGCCATTATTTCAAAACCAACAGAAACCTTCTCTGATGAGGAAAAACAGGTTTTGGATCAGTTCATTATGAATGGCGGAAAAACGTTATGGTTAATAGATCAGGTTGCGGCAGATATGGATAGTTTATACAATCAGGCAGGTGCAACTTTAGCTTATCCAAGAGACTTGAATCTGAATGATATGTTTTTTAAATACGGATTCAGAATTAATCCTGATTTGGTAAAAGATGAACAAGGAAGTCCAATAAAATTAGCTACCGGAGAACAAGGAAGCGCTACACAATATCAGGATTTTGTCTGGAAATATGCTCCGCAAGTATATCCTGCAAGCCAACATCCGATTGTGAAAAATCTAGGCGGAATACGATTTGATTTTGCAAGCCCAATCGACACTTTAAAAAACGGAATTAAAAAGACTGTTTTATTGCAATCTTCTCCATATTCAAAAACCATCGGGACACCGGTCGAAATCAATCTGAATATCGTAACTGAGAAAACCACTCCGCAGGATTATCTCAACAAAGGAAATATTCCGTTATCTGTTTTATTAGAAGGAAGTTTTCATTCGGCTTTTGAGAATCGTGTATTGCCTTTTAAGGAAAATTCGTTTTTAGCAAAAGGAAAACCAAACAAAATGATTGTAATTGCTGATGGCGATTTGGCGAGAAACCAATTAGATAAAAACATGATGCCGGTTGAATTGGGTTACGATCAACGTACGGGGAATTTGTACGACAACAAAGATTTTATGATGAATTGTATTAATTATTTGTTGGATGATACCGGACTTATTAACATTAGAAGTAAAGATGTCAATTTGCCATTATTAGATAAAGAGAAAGTTTACGAGAATTACAGCCTGACGCAATTCATAACTATCGGACTGCCAATTCTAATTTTATTGGTTTTTGGATTCGCATTTACTTACATGCGAAAAAGAAAATACAGCAAATAGATGTTAATAAAAAAATTGCGAAACTAAGATTGTTTACGATATATTTGTAAAACCTATCTTAGTTGAAGACATATTAAGAAAAAGTGCAAAAAAATAAAACAAAAGAGATGAAATTTATAGTATCGAGTTCGTACTTATTAAAACAATTACAAGTTTTAGGTAGTGTAATCAACAGTAACAATACGTTGCCTATTTTAGATAACTTTTTATTTGAACTAGACAATAATGAATTGACAGTTTCGGCTTCAGATCTTGAAACTACAATGTCTGCTACATTATCAATTGATTCTACAAGTAAAGGAAGTGTGGCTGTGCCTGCTAAACTTTTGCTTGAAATTTTGAAAACGTTTCCAGAACAGCCGTTAACTTTTACAGTTGAAGAGAACAACACAGTTGAAATAAGTTCAAATTCAGGTAAATATGCTTTAGCATATGCTGCAGGAGAAGAATTTCCTAAATCAGTAAATCTTGAAGATCCATCTGTAACACTTGTTCCTGCTGATGTTTTGGCAACTGCTGTAAGTAAAACTATTTTTGCTGCCGGAAATGATGATTTACGTCCGGTAATGTCCGGAGTTTTCTTTCAGTTCTCGCCAGAAGGTTTAACTTTTGTTGCGACTGATGCTCACAAATTAGTAAAATATGCACGTACAGATGTAAAAGCATCTCAGGTAGCCGATTTTATTATGCCAAAGAAACCTTTGAATATTTTAAAAAGTATCCTGGGAAGTTCTGACGCTGAAGTAAAAATTGAATACAACGATTCGAATGCGACTTTCTCATTTGATAATTATATTTTAATGTGTCGTTTAATCGACGGAAAATACCCAAATTACGAAGCGGTAATTCCAAAAGAAAATCCAAACAAATTAATGATCGACCGTTCTTTATTTTTAAGCTCTGTTCGTCGTGTGGCTATTTTCTCGAACAAAACAACACATCAAATTCGTTTAAAAATCGCCGGAGCTGAACTAAATGTTTCTGCAGAAGATATCGATTACTCAAACAAAGCCGAAGAAAGATTGACTTGTGATTATCAAGGAGATGACCTTCAAATTGGTTTTAACTCTCGTTTCTTAACAGAAATGTTAACTAACTTACAATCTGATATGATTATGTTAGAGATGTCATTGCCTAACAGAGCAGGGATTCTAACTCCAGTAGATGGTTTAGAAGAAGGAGAAACTGTTACAATGTTGGTAATGCCTGTGATGTTAAATAGTTAACATCAAAACTTCTTTTTGTTACAGGGATTTTTTTTAGTTTCAGATTAAAGACATATCATTGTAAAAAAAAACATCGCTATTAACCAACCATTTTTTATACCTGGAAACCGCAATTCTGATAAAGAGTTGCGGTTTTTTATTTTCAATCACTTTTTGTTTCAGGTTTCAGGTTGAAATACGATTATCGATTGGGCTGATTTTTTTTTACCGCAAAGCGCGCAAAGTTTTTTTTGCATTCAGATTGTGTTTATAAGCGCAAAGTTCGCAAAGCTTTGTGTAAAAACTTTGCGAACTTTGCGAGAAACCTTAGCGAGCTTTGCGGTAAAAAAAACACAATACAGTCAAACTTGAAACTTGAAACTTGAAACAAATAAAAACCTGAAACATTTTTTTTAACTTTGTAATATGAAAATAGAAATTTGGTCGGACATCATGTGTCCGTTTTGTTATATCGGAAAAAGACAACTGGAAACGGCTTTAGCTGAATTTCCTAATGATGAATTTGAAATTGAGTGGAAAAGTTTTCAACTTGATCCAACTATTACGCCGCAATCCGGCAAAGATGTTTATACGTTTTTAGCAGAGCGAAAAGGTATTTCTGTTGAACAATCAATAGAAATGCATAAAGGTGTCGTAGAACGTGCAAAAAGTGTTGGTTTGGACTATCAATTTGATAAAGCAATTATTTCAAATTCTTTAACCTCGCATCGCATTATACAATTGGCTAAAACCAAAAAATTAGGCGATGAAATAGAAGAAATCTTCTTTAAAGCCTATTTTACCGAAGGAAGAGATTTAAACGATTCTGAAACTTTGATCGAATTGGCAGTTAAAGCTGGTTTAGATTCTAATGAAGTAAAAGAAGTTATCGAGAATGAAAACCTTTATTTAAAAGATGTAGAACACGATATTACCGAAGCACAGGAAATTGGCGTGCAAGGAGTTCCTTTTTTCGTTTTTGATCGAAAATATGCAGTTTCAGGAGCGCAGCCAGTTGAAGCTTTTGTACAAACTATTACGGAAGGATTGAAATAATTTTAGATTTCTGATTTTAGAGTTTAGATTATAGATTAAAGAAGCAAGAGTAAAGAAGCAAGATTATAGAAGCAAGATTATAGAAGCAAGATTCTTTTCTTTGTGGTTACGTTGTGCTCTTCGACTTCGCTCAGAGTGACAAATAATATGTCTGTCATGATGAGCGAAGTCGAAGCAGTCAAAGCGAATCAAGCCTGGTTTAACTTCATCTTAAAGACAATCAAGATAAAAGTCAAAAATCTTGCATCTATAATCTTGCTTCTATATTCTTTATTCTATATTCTTTATTCTAACATCTTGCTTCTATACTCTTGACTCTATTACTCTTTCTTCTTTAAATTACTCCCATTTTCTGCATTAAGAACGTTGCACTTTTATTTTTGCAGATTCCGTTGCGGAGTTTATAATCAAAATGAAGTTCATCGTTCTGAATTTCGACTTCAAAACACTGGTTGGTTAAAGTATTTGGATATTCATTAGTTGTTAAGCAGACTTCTATATCATGCGTTGCAATTGCTCCAATGGCATTTTTAGCAATAATTTTTTTGACTACTTCAATTGTTCCGTTTCGTTTATCATCCGAGTTTGTTCCTCTTAAAATTTCGTCTAATAAAACAAAAGCAGGTTTGTCTTCTAGTGCGTCCATGATTTGTTTTAGACGCTTAATTTCGGCAAAGAAATAGGATTCGCTATCCGCCAATGAATCTGATAATCGCATTGAAACCAAAACTGGAAGTGGATGAATGTTAGCTTTTGAAGCACAAACAACTGAACCTACTCCGCCTAATACCATATTGATTCCCAAACTTCTTAAAAAAGTACTTTTTCCAGACATATTCGAACCGGTTAAAATCATAAAAGATTCCGGATAAAAATGAGTATCATTCCCTACTCTGGTTTCAGGATTTAGTAAAGGATGACTCAAATCTGAAAATCCTATTTTATATTCAGAATTGATTTCAGGAAAAACAAAATCGGGATTGTTATATGCCAAATTCGCTAAACTGTTTAAAGCTTCAAATTCTCCAATAATTTCTATCCATTTTTCAAGTTCTGTCGAGTAGTTATCTTTCCATTTTAAAAGTGCTTTTAATACGTGAAGATTAAATAAGAATGTTCCGTTGAATACAATTGCTGTTACTAGATTGCTAATGGTATCCATTCTGGAAAACAATTCAGACAAATGTTTTAAATGTGTACTAGCTGTTGCATTCTTAAAAATAAGTTGTTGTTGCAAGGCGATTAGTTTCTTTGATTGAAAAGTTTCTTTCTCGATTTTCTCTACTAACAAACTATATTGTTTGATGATTTTATCTACGTTATCCGCTTTTGCAATTTCAGATTGAATTCGTTTAAAGGATTTCCCTAACACTATTAAATTTGCAATAAAAATGTAGGTTAGATACGATAATAATATTGTTTTTGAAGTGATAAAATACGCTGCTAAAATCCCAAAAAATAAAGTAGGAAGAATAATTGATAGTGCAATTAAAACTTTAGGTAATGTATTATTTTTAAATGAATTCCAATAAACTAGCGAATCATAAGAGTTTTTAGAATCATTGCTAATCATGGCAAGAGCCAGGAAATCCTGACGCCAGTTTATCTTAGTTTTAAGTTCGCTGATTGCTTCCTGATTTTCTAGTATTGTTTGATTAGGCAACAAATTCAATAATTGATTGGCTAATGTTTTTTTTCCGATAAAAGTAGCGGTTCTGTTTAAATTCTGGAATAACGAATGTTCTCCAAAAACATCTAAATCGTACGCATAAGGATGATGGAAATCATTGAATTCAATTCCGTTTTCAAAAGGGATTTTTTCTCTTTTTAAAAAAGTAATTTCATTTCGATTGAGTTTCAAAATGGCGGAAGTTAGTTCTTTTTGAAAAGACAATCCGGAATGGATTCGCATTAAAAAAATAAAACCAATAAAAGATAAAAAAGCAAAAACTGCAAAAAGTATTTCACTGGTTTTTATGTAATAAAACAATAAAAACAAACAAATAAAAACACTTAAAAGGCGCAGAATACTTATGCTATTGTAACTTTTATTGATTTTATTAAAAATTGTAGTGTATTGCTCTACTTTATTTTGATATGCTTCCATTTTTTTGATTTAATAAAATACAAATATAGGTTTTACACTTACAAATTTACTATTTAAGTATAATTTTAGGTTTCATGCATTACTAATACCGGAACGGATACTTCTTTTGCTATTTTTTTGGTGAAACTGGATTCAAATAAGCTATCAAAGAAAGATCTTTTGTGTGTTATTGTGGTAAGGATATCAATATCTTTATATAGTATAAAATCAAGAATATTTTCTTTGACTTCGTCACTTGGCAAGACTAAAAACTCAACGTTTTCATTTGCAAATTCTTTCTCCCATTCTTTAATAGTTATTTCAGAAACATCTGAACTAGAAGTTTTAACATACAAACTTTTTACTTTTGCATTTGTTTTTTTAGCAATATTTAATACTTTTCTAAGCTCGACTTTATCTTTTTCTCGATAACGGGTTGTAAAGCCAATTGTTTTTATTTTTTTGAATTTTGTGTCGGCGGGAATACATAAAACAGGAACTTTTACTTCTGAAATAACGGAACTTGTAATGGATCCTAAAAAGAATTTTGTCCAGTCTGAAATTCCGGATGTTCCCATAATAACAAAATCAATTTGATCTTCTTCTACAGCATTTTTTAAATTATAAATCAAATCACCATCCATCAAACGATGTTTTATTACAATATCTTCTAAATTTCGTTCTATGGCAATGGTTCTTAATTTTGGAATTTCATCTTTAAACATTTCAAATTTTGCCAATTCGATTGAATTATAAATTGTGGCGTAGTTCTCCGGAAAAAACTGACTGTCATAAACCGGGATTTCAAAAGTGTGCAACAAAATAAGTTCGGCATTGACAATTTTGGCAAATTCTAAAGCATGTACAAACGCATTTGTAGCAGAGTCGGAAAAATCTGTGGGGAATAATATTTTTTTCATTTTGATTCGGATTTAGAAGTTGTTCTCTCAAATTTAGTCATTCTAAAAATAAAATACTCTTACAATTATCAGTATTTTAACATTTTATAATACCATCACGAACCTATCTTCAATAGAACTTCGAATACACAACTTTATGGCTTTTTTTATACCTTTGCATCATGATAAATCAAGATTCTATAGTTGCATTGGCAACTCCTTCAGGAGCTGGAGCTATTGCTATAATCCGAATTTCAGGTGCTGATGCTATTGTTATTGGGAATTCTGTTTTTAAATCCATCAAAAATAAAGACTTGACTAAGCAAAAGACTCATACTTTGCATTTGGGTCATATTGTAGATGATTCAAAAACACTGGACGAAGTATTGGTTTCTGTTTTTAAAGGTCCAAATTCTTATACTGGCGAAAATACTGTCGAAATATCCTGTCACGGCTCCACTTATATCCAACAGCAAATTATTCAGCTATTATTGCGAAAAGGATGTCGTATGGCTGATGCCGGAGAATTTACGCTAAGAGCTTTCCTGAACGGAAAATTGGATTTATCGCAGGCTGAAGCTGTTGCTGATTTGATTTCGTCTGATAATGAAGCCTCACATCAAATCGCGATGCAGCAAATGCGTGGTGGTTTTAGCAATGAGATTGCGAAATTGCGTGAAGAGCTTTTAAATTTTGCTTCTTTAATTGAATTGGAATTGGATTTTGCAGAAGAGGATGTTGAATTTGCTGACAGAACTCAGTTTCATGAATTATTGAACAGAATTGAATTTGTCTTAAAACGATTAATCGATTCATTTGCAGTTGGAAATGTGATTAAAAACGGAATTCCGGTTGCAATTGTTGGTGAGCCAAATGTAGGTAAATCGACTTTGCTAAATGCTTTACTAAACGAAGAACGCGCCATTGTATCTGATATTGCAGGAACAACCCGTGATACGATTGAAGATGAATTGGTGATTGGCGGAATTGGTTTCAGATTTATCGATACAGCAGGAATTCGAGAGACTAAAGATGTTGTTGAAAGCATTGGAATCAAAAAAACCTTTGAAAAAATAGAACAGGCGCAGCTTGTTATCTACTTAATGGATAGTTTGAAGTTTCAGGTTTCAAGTGCTTCATTTATAGTTGAAATTGAAAAAATAAAAAACAAATATCCTTTAAAAGAAATTTTAATTGTCTGCAATAAAATAGATCAGCTTAGCCAGGAACAGCTTCAGGGTATTCGCGAGGAGCTTGAAACTTTAAACCTGAAGCAAATTTTTCTAAGTGCCAAGGAAAACATTGGTGTCGAAGAATTAAAGAATCAATTACTTTCTTTTGTGAATACTGGTGCGCTTCGTAATAACGAAACAATTGTTACCAATACAAGACATTATGATTCGTTACTAAAGGCTTTAGATGAAATACAGAAAGTAAAATTTGGCCTTCAAACGAATCTTTCAAGTGATTTGATTGCTCTTGATATTCGTGAAGCTTTGTATCAATTTGGGTTGATTACCGGTCAGGTTTCTAATGATGAATTGCTGGGTAATATTTTTGCAAATTTCTGCATCGGAAAATAAGTTTCACAAAACATCACAAACTAAAACAAAGAATCCCAGTTAAAATGTTATAAAACAGCATTTTAACTGGGATTCTTTTTTCTGTTTATATAATTTTATTTATAGATAGTTTGTTCCTTTTTGTACCATTATTGTACCACGAAAATAATTTTTCCCTCTGGGATTTTTTTCGGTGAGATTATGGCACAATGAGACACACATAGACACAATGGGACACAAAATTAGTCACATTATGAGTTCCAACATTGAGGTTATTAGAATTTGTGAGCACTGTAAAAAACAGTTCACAGCACGAACAACTCGTACCAGATATTGTTCACCCATTTGCAACAGCAGAGGCTATAAAGCGCTGGTACGTAAAGGAAAAGTAGAAAAAAGCAATAACGACACTGTTCAGCTTTTAAATACAGATTTGGAAAAAGTGAAACCGCTTGAGTTTTTAAAAATTACTCAGGCAAGCCTTCTTTTCGGAATTAGCAGAAGTACCATCTATAGGTTAGTTAACAATGGATATCTGGACATTGGCAAGTTTGGCAAACGAACCGTTATCCGCAGATGTGACCTGGAATCTTTTTTTGCAATTCCAGTACAGGATGTAACCTTAAAAACTGGACAGCAATTTCCCGGTTTCGACAATTGTTATACGATAACAGAAATCCAACAGAAGTACAATATTTCTTCAGGGGCACTCTATCTACTAATTCAACGGCAGGGCATAGTGAAATATTCCATTGGAAAATTCACATGTGTAGCCAAACAGGATATTGATATAATTTTTAATGCTGCGGGGAGATGAAAAATATAAATGTAACGCTAAGAAAAAGGACGCTGCCAAGTGGAAAAATTACATTATACCTTGATTTTTTTCCTCCTATCTATAACCCCAAAACTCGTGAATTTTCAAGACGAGAGTATCTAGGTTTATATCTGGTTTCAAAACCAAAGAATAATATTGACAAGACAATGAATATAGAAAATTTGCACAAGGCCGAGATGATTTGTGCCAATAGGCTAAATGAATTGAATAAGCAACAAATCTATACACCATTTGAGAAAGAGCGGCTTCGTCTGGAAGAAATAGGTGAAAGATCATTTCTACAGTATTTTAAACAGACAGCGGAAAGCAGAATTAATATCAATGCAGAAATCTGGAAATATGCTATTATACATTTTGAAAACTTTTTAAAGGGAGAGGATATATTAATGAAGGATATCAATGTGACCATTATTGAGGATTTCAGAGATTACATATTAAAGGCAAAAACCGTACGAAATAATGATAAGCTCCTTTCTCAAAATACTGCCTTATCGTACTTTAATAAAATCAAGGCCACACTCAGAAAGGCATACAAAAAAGGATTGTTGCAAACCGATGTTAATGCCGCAGTTGACGGTATCAGGGAACAAGAATCGCAAAGAAATTTTTTAACTATGGAAGAAGCTTCTAAGTTGTTTAGCACACCATGCAAAAAAGAGATTGTCAAGCGAGTAAGCTTTTTTTCCCTGCTAACAGGTATGCGTTATTCCGACATATCAAAACTTACGTGGGAAGAGGTGCAGTATAGTAAACAAGAAGGATATTATATAAGATTTAAACAGCAAAAAACCGATAAGCCTGTTACTCTGCCGATTTCTCAGGAGGCTCTGGAATTATTGGGCCCAGAAAGATTGAAGCAAGGAAAGATCTTTTCTAATTTAAAAAAATGGGACTTTGACCGCTTGATACCTATCTGGATAAAAGAGGCATCTATCGAGAAACATATTACATTTCACTGCTTTCGCCATACTTATGCAACATTGCAGATGGCCGCTGGTACAGACATTTTTACTGTATCTAAAATGTTGGGACATAAAAACATAAAAACCACTCAGATATACACCAAAATCATTGATGAGAAAAAAAGAGAAACAACAAATAAAATCACTTTTAAATAAATTTAAAATTTGCAGATGCAAAATATGCCATTGAAAAGTATAACTTAAAACAACATTGATAGCCATCAAACAAATATAAACTCAAGCTTAAATATAATTTTGGATGGCTATGACTATGCTATTCACGAATGAAAAATTTAGGCACTTTACGTTAAACTGTATTTACAGATAAAGCAGAATTTTTTCAATTATAATACCACCATTATAAAGCGTCAGTAGTTGAAAGCAGCTGGGTCGGAGCCATACCGTACTTCTTTTTGAAAGCAAAAGAAAAGTGCGACAGGTCCTCAAAGCCCACCTCGAGGTAAACCTCGGTGGGCTTTTTCTTTTTTTCCGCTAGTTGATAATAGGCCAATTCCAGCCTTTTTTCTGTCAGCCATTTTTGCGGGGTGACATTAAAGAATTTCTTGAAGTCCCTATTGAAGGTCGAAAGGCTCCTGCCTGTCAGGTATCCTAACTTCTCCATTGGCATATTAAACATGAAATTCCGCTGCATGAAATCGATCAGGTCAATCTTTCCGGGCTGGTCAAAATTAGCAAGCAGTCCGTCGACACTTTTATCAATTTCACGTAGTATGGTGATGGCCTCCATAATCTTCAGTGATGCAATAGTCTCTGGAAATTCACCTTCCATATCAAAATACGGAACTAACGAAGCCAGGCAGCTTTCGAGCAGTGGGTGGCTAGTGAAGCTCATTATCCTGCTATGGCTTGCTTTTGTATTGATCGTATTAATGCTTGCGTAAAACTCTTTGAGCCTCTTTTGCGAGAGATGCATTACCACGGTTTTATGGGGCTGTCCATATTTGGGGTAGTTTATTATAGTAGCCAGCATGTTTCTAGGGATCAAAAAGATGTCGCCCGTCTTAAAAAGGAAAGTAGCGTCAGCCTGAATAATCTTGGTTTCACCCGAGAGGAACCAGATCAGCATATGGTCATCAAATATCAAATCCGACTTAAATAATTTATCATCATAGCTGGATAGCTTGATTTCCTGTGTTAAATATTTTGAGATATGTTCCATGGTAATTCCTTAATTAGATTTGTTGTATCAGCTGCAAAAGGGAATCGTATCCCTTGGACTAACTGAAGCGGCTCATAAGCTTACCACCTCAAAGATAGCTATCTCTGGCACATACCGATTCGCTACTTCTTGATTTTACACGACCGTGGTATAGCTTATTCAGCTGTTGCCGCCCTCACCGGCGGCAATTTTACCTTTGAAATCTGTCATTTCATGTTTTTTAATTAGGTCGTTATGTGCCTACCATGATGCGGTTAACCAATATTAAAGTCAACTTTCGTCATTTTTTCACTCAGTCCCCACAGTCTTTTGGCATCAGTCTTGTCCAGCGAATAGACCTTCACCCCGTTTTCTATACCGTCCTCCGGCGCTATCGATGCTATATCACAATCTTCGCAGTATACACCCCCAACTTTATCGAGCGTCGGGCTGGTTGCGCACCAAACTGTTGTTGCTGCCCCTTGTGGTATGGTCTTTAACGAAGCCAGTACCTCAGGAAACATATTTCCCTGAGCATCGCAAAATCCCATTTTTTGGAATAGCTCCAATGGGGCTTCCCTGCCTAGCTCAGTCCCCGCTATTGATCCTGGGTGTACCGAATAGGCCCTTACGTTAAGATCCTTCGCGCGATCATCCAGTTCGAGAGAAAAGAGATTAACAGCTGTCTTTGACTGGCCGTAGCCCTGTAGCGTCTCATAGTCTCGGTTATGGAAATTTGGGTCATTAAAGTCAAAGCCCGCAAACTGGTGTCCTTGCGAAGATACATTGACAACTCTTGCGCCATCTGCCTGCTTGAGGGCGGGCCATAGCCTTGCGGTAAGTTGGAATTGGGCCAGGTAGTTGGTCGCCAGCTGTGATTCAATGCCGCGGCTATCCCTTCTTAAAGGCACCCACATGATCCCGGCATTGTTTATTAGCAGGTGCAGTGGCCTGCCCGATGCTATGAATTTTTCAGCGAAAGTATCAATGGATTCCGGATCCATCAGGTCCATGACTTCGATCTCGACATTAGGGATTCCATTCAGGTTAGCCAACGCCTTCTTATTATCCCTTGCCGGAACGATGACCGTTGCCCCTGCCCCTGCCAATAGTCTGGTAGTTTCCAACCCAATGCCAGAGTTGCCTCCTGTTACAATAGCTATTTTACCTGTCAGGCTTATACCATTTATTACCTCATTTGCCGTCGATGTGCCGTTAAATCCTGAACCTGTAGGTGCTTGTAAAGCGCCTTGATAATTGTCTTGTGCCATAATGCGTACTATTAAATTTGTTATAGGGCAAAGTTAGGCCCGCAATAGCATTGGTGCTTTGTTCAGATCTTCAATAGTGCTTTGTTTAAAATGTCATCAACCTTTAAAACAGGAAAAGTTTTAAGTCAAAGGCAGAGAATATTACTCTATATATTCTGAAATACATCATAATACCCTTACAATATGGCAGTAGTTTTATGATTTAAAAAAAGTATATTTACAAGTCTGATAGATTGACAAATTAGACTTTAACAATTATACTTAAGCTAAATTTGTAGCTTATATCTAATAACCAATTAGCTGTAATTAGTTCGAATATGCAACATGCAATAGACATAAGTGGAGAAAAGATCAAACCAAGTTTTTCAGGTCAAACTGCCTATTGTGACTTTTGCAAAGAGAAAGTGATAGGGAAATGTGGCAAAATCTATATTTGGCATTGGCAACATGTACATAACGCAAATTGCGACTCATGGAAAGAAGGTGAAACCGATTGGCATCGTGCATGGAAAAATAAATTTCCCTTTGATTGGCAAGAAAAAATTATAGTGAAAAATGACGAAAAACACATCGCTGACATTTTTACCACAAATGGAATCGTAATAGAATTTCAAAACTCTATGATTTCTTCATCAACAATAGCGCAGCGTGAAAAATTTTATGAAAAAATGATTTGGGTAATAAATGCGCAAACGTTTAAAAAAAATTTAGTTACTGAAAATATATCAGATAAACTTCTTGCTGAAATCGAGCGTCACTATCTAACAAAACGAAGTTCGTTAGAAATGCACAATTCTCTTAAACTACAAAATTTAAAGAAAAAGCAAAAAACTTTAATTTCAGAAATCCAATCTAAGGAAATTGAGCTTAAAGAGTTAGAGTCTAAAACTGTTATTTTTAATAGCTACAATAAAAATGCAGAAACATTTGCAAAGCGAATAATAAATATTTGGCAAAGCGAAAACTTATTTGTCGAAACATCGCTTATCGAGATCACGAATGATGATGCAATCATTACTAAAAAGCCATTTTTTAGTTTATTAGGTGAATTGAAACGGAATAAGTATTTTTTGAATTTAGCTGTAGAAAATAGTACAGAAATCGAAAAGCTTTACAATGAACGTAACGAGATTATGACTAAACTTGAAGGTCTAAAACCAGCTTTAACTGAGGAATTGAAATTCGTGGCTTCACAGTTTTTAAATTTAGAAGATGAAATTGCTCAACTTATAAGAATTATTTCTTATTTGAAAAATGAGAATGCAGAAAGTGATAAAGAATTACAGCTACTAAAGGCCTCAATCGACAATTACATCTCGACAAATTTGAAAAAATTGGAAATTAGTTTTGAAGAAGAAAGAAATGAGATTATTAAAGATAAGGATAAACTAGGCCTATCTTGGAAACACGAAAGAAAAAGTTGGGCTTCAGCGACCTCGCCTATTTTCTTCGACATAGGTGATGATAATTTGTTATACAAATATCCTAACAATAAAGTTTGCATAATAAAAGTTCCTGATTTTTTGCGTAAATACAACCCTAACGAGAGCTAATCGCAGCTAATAAAAACTGCTGGTTTTTTTACTAATTATAAAATCTGATACTAACAGTTATTATATTTACTTTACCTTTAAAACGTTGTGTGAAACGTTTAACGAAATTAATCCCAGTAAATACATGGAGAAAATTAGATACTACAATGACAATACAGGACCAATAAAAGAAGCCGAAGTTTTGGCTTTCAAAAAAGCTCTGCAGCTATGTCATGAATTAGAGAATATTAATCAAGTGGTACTTCTTATCCATACTAAAAATAACACGGGTTATCTGGAACGTATATTTGGAACGCGAAATCTAAATTCATACTTTAAGGGTGTCACACCAGACCCAAAATATCCTTCTTTTAAAATTGAAACAGTAAGAACTTTTTCTGACAGCTGGCAGAGAAACGTGATTTTGGTATGTTTTGGATTACGTTCTGAAGAACTATCCAAGTATGATGATTTTGAAAGTGTTAAGGCTATAATTGCACATCAATGGAAAAGTCCAGACGTACAAAATTGGGCAAAATCTTGGGAAGCAATTAATCTTGATTCTGATGAAAAAAGTGAAAAAATGCCATTTCCTGATAAGGTAGTTCAAGAAGCATTCAACGATCTATCAAGTTCAATAAATATGTCTACAGGTATAACACATCCAATGGATGAAGAACAATGCAAGACATATTTAAGAGCACTCTACAAATATGAGTACAAATTAGATGCGGCAGAAGTATTTGCTTATTTAACTACAGAATTGAAATGGGATTCAGACAATGCAAATGATGTCATTAAGCTCATAAATAAACTTAATTCCGGAGGATATTTTATTGGTGGTGCTAAAACTGGGTTGCAAAATTACATTAAAGATTGGAAGTCCAAAAAATAACCCTTTTCAAAGATCTTAAAAATGAGCATTATACCTTTTTCAAAAATTAGAAATGTAACCAATATAACTGTAGCAGAAAAGGAAAGAATATATGACTTTTTTCAAGGAGCCCTATATTGCTGGTGTAAGAACAGACCAGACGAATGGTTTACGGTAAGGGATTTTTTAGGAGGTGAAAATTTTGACTGGAATGGAACACCATTGATTGTCTTGTTCAATAAGCACAAAAAACAGGGCAAGTCAGATGCTGATTCAATTGAGGCTGCAGGCAAAGATGCAGGTTGGATTGCAAAAAAGGTAATCGCTGAGGACGCTCGCGAATTTGAAACAGAAAAAGGGTTTGTCCGAAGATACAAATGGAAAAAGTAGAAATGCGCTATCAATTTAATTAAAGACAGTAGGACAGTGTTAACTTCATAAAGCTACCGTCGATTTGACAACCATAAAAAATAAGAAATGTTATATGCATGGATTAATGGAGTAAAAAGAACTCCAATAGAAAAAGGAGAACAAACTATTTGTCAAGATTGTGGTGGAATTTTAACCTCTGTAATTCCCACTGAAAATATTAAACATTGGCGTCACAAAGCAGGTGATTGTGACAGTTGGAGTGAAGCTGAGGGAGAGTGGCACCTGTCCTGGAAAGAACATTTTGATTTCAATTCTAGAGAAATTTGTTTAGTCGACGAACATTCAGGAGAAAAGCATAGAGCAGATATTCTCTGTGGCTTAGGGTCATCGAACGCTACAGTACTTGAACTTCAACATTCTCATATTTCGGAAGAAGAACGCGTTTCACGCGAATTATTTTATAGTAGAAATAATAAAATGTTTTGGTTAGTTCATATTCACAGTGAAAGTTCTTTTAACGAATTTAGCTTTGAAACTTTCATTGGATTTTCTTCAGAAATTGAATATGCAGGACACAAGTTTATGGTAGGAAGTTGGGGAGGAAGAAGTACTCAATTTATTGAAAAATGGAAAAAATCAAGTGTAAATGTTTTTTTTGATTGGAAAGGCTATGTGTTTTATCTTGCCGATGAAAAAGTTTCAAAACATCTTGGAGGTCCTTTTGGACGGGGTCGATTTGCCGTATGTGCATTGAGTAAAAATGATTTTATAAGTGCTGCCAATGGCAAAATGGAAAAACCCGATGCTGAACTTTCTTAAATAAAATCACTACGTAATGATTTTCCAAAGAATCAAAAATAATGTCGAAGAAATAGTGAAAGAAAAAATTAAAAAAGCAAGTAATAAATGCCGGCCTTAATTAATGTTTATATTTAGTTGGTGCTAATATAAAAAGTGCAATTTCTTCTTAACTTAGTTCTTGAGTACTGAAATAAATAAACCCGATTTCGGGTGGCAAAAATAATAATTCGGATCATTAGAAGCGATAACCACAAGCATGGAAAAAGAAGACTTAAATGGAAACTTAGAAAGTATAACATCCGAAAAATTTGTATTTAGTGAAGATGAAACTAAATATCTAAATTCTTGGACAAATTTGTCGATGCAAATTTTAGAAGCTGAACATTCATTAAAATTTGCACTTAAGTTCAATGAGGTAGAACCATTTGATAAATTTGAAGATTTTGTTTTAGCGCACGGAATGTTCAAAAATTCAATTTTATCTTATGCCAAATGTTTTTCCAGTTCTGGCAAAGGCAAGGTTTCTTTGGATGCAAATAATGTCTTTAAGATGGACGTTGAACTGAGAAAAATTCATGATGCCTTGATGGATATGCGAAATGGATATATAGCACACAATGGCAACAGCGACTTCGAGTTAGCTATAGTTTTACAGAAAAAAATCGATAATGAAATGACTTTAAGTCAGACTATTACCTTTAAAACCCCCGTCGGTGATTACGAGAAGTTTTTTCAACTCTTTGATCATTGCACGAATTACATTGTGGAAAAAGTAAATCATAAAGTTGATAAACTTGAGAGTAAGCTTGGTTTGAAAATAAAATTTAATTAATGTTCTAAACATTTCTAATATTCAATTACGGTTTTAAAATGGCAGAAACGGATATTTTTTAGTATTTAATAACTATTAAAACAGCTTGCACCTTTTAACGTAAAGAAAAAATGCTGCGAGGACGTTTTTCAGATAATTTAATTCATCTATGATTTGTAAAGTTTTTAAGTCTTGTTCACGAGAAGTTTTAAATTGGATTACCAAACAGCAATCTGTTAATGAAGAGTCTATTTCAGATTGGCTTCTTTATAAATTAAGCGATCTTGAGCCAAAAATTAATTATCTTGGTTTTAATAGGTTTGAAGAAGCTGCTACAACAGGCGCGGATTACGAATTATGGGTAATCGGACTGCCTGTATATTATAGGTTTAGAATTCAAGCCAAACGCTTGCGTAAGGGACATGACCATTATTCAAGTATCGCCTACTCCAACCGTTATGGATTGCAAATAGATAAGTTAATCAAAGATGCAAATATACTAAACTATATTCCCCTATATGCTTTTTATAATGAAGAAAAGCAAGTTAGTAGATGTCAAGGAAAAGTTGACGATGAAGGTGTCTACTTAGCAATGGCTAGAGAATTATATAATGCAGTTCTTTTGAAACCTAAAACATTCATTGACACAGCTTTTCTGATTGGAAAATCACTACCAATTTCTTGTTGGTTTTGCTGCCCACTTATAAATCGAACTCCTGGCGGCGGCTTTCTACCATTCCTTAATAATTACTTTAATCTGAGTGATTATTCTGAGCAAGGCCAATATAAAGTTCTGCCGTTTGAAATTTCTAATCTTATTCAAAAGTTCAGATCTGATAATCCGGAATCCATTTGGGATTTTCAATTTGACGAAGATTATAAAGATTTGAAAGGGATTATAGTTATAGATATAGAAAATGAAACAACAGATTAAACGTCTTGACGAAATTTATTTGGATCGCAGATAACGGGAAAAACCATTTATGATTTATGTTTAGCTCTCAAAACGGTCAGTTCCAGCAAGGACTAAGACGCATAATACGAAAATCATAATCTAAATTTGAAACATTGGAAGAACTAACATTTAAAATCATTAGTACAGAAAAAATAACTTCCGGCATTGCCGAAAATTTTATTGGACTTTTAAAAAAACAAAATAAAGTAAAGACTCCAACGGTCGAAAAAATTCAATCGTGCTTTAGAGTTGTTCTTTGTTACGCAGACCAAAACTTAATTGGTATTGGTGCTTTAAAAACTAAAACTTCATCAGATTTTACCACATCTAAAGCTGACCTGCCTGATCTTGAACCAAAATTTACGTGGGAACTAGGATATATGTATGTTGATGAAAATTTTAAAAATTATGGTATTTCCACAACTATTTCCAGGCTTTTATTAAAGCAGCTTCCAAATCAAAATATAATGGCATCTACCGAGCTATATAATGATAATCCTATGATTTACATACTCGAGAAATTTGGTTTTCAGAAGTTTGGAAAGCCTTGGCCTAGTGCCAAACATGACGGCACACTTGGCTTATTTTTAAAATTTAAAAAAGGAGAAACAAATGGAAAATAAAGAAATTATAGGCAAGGATAAATCATACAAAACTGACTCATTCAGAGACTGGCCTTTTAAAGAAAGTTTTTCATATAAAAACTGCATATGCTGTTTTTGGATTAATACCCCTGCAACAAACGGATTCATGAGATATGTTCATGTAGATTTTTTCAGTGAGGTTACAGACGAACTATTAATGAATTACAAGGCTTCAGGATTTGCCCCAATGGGCTTTTATGTGATTAACTGCAGTAAAGAAGAAAGTGCAAGTATTATTGATGATATTAAAAAATCTCAATATTATATAGGTTACTAATGATCCAGCGTATGACAACTGTTAAATATAAAACCGCATTTCTATAAAAGCATCTTTATTTTCTTTAATTTCGGTTAGAGCATTAATAATTCTGCTTCTTTCACTGCTGCAAAATTTTATCAGCAAACCGTTAGCCAATAACTTATGAAAACCTGCAAAATTTGTTCGTCTGCTGCAGACAAAACCGGATCGCATATTGTTCCTCATTTTTTAATGAAGAGAATAGATACGGAAGAAGGAAAAAAAGGCCGGGATAAAGAACTCGGATTTGTTATTTCTGAAAAAAATCCGTCATCCTATTTCGGCAGAGGAGCCAGCTTAGAAAAGCTGAATGAAATCTTTGGTGAAATCGATGAAACACGAATAAACAATAATCAAATTCCTCTCGTTGAAGATTATATTTTCTGTCACAAATGTGAAAATGAACTTGCGGAATTAGAATCAAATTATTCCAAATCGATAAATAATCCCTCATTTAATTCAGATAGAAATTATTCCAGTAAAATATCTGCGGATAAGGCTTTGTTATTTTGGATTTCAATAATGTACCGACTAAGCATATCCGCAAATTCCGGAGTCAAAATGTTACCCGAGCACGAAGAGTTGTTGAGGGAAATACTTGATTTGCATTTCTCATCGCATTCTGTAAATAAGAGTATTGAAAGAATCAGATATAAACTTTTTCGAGCTTACGACTATTCATCTAAAAACTCAACAGTTTTACATTTTAATCCTAAAAATATAAATCCTTATCTGGTAGTTATTGATGAGTATATCCTTATTTTTTCCATTGATACCGAACCTTTAACTAATAAATTTTACAGCGTTAATTTACACACTGAAAATGCAGTTGAAAATAATATCGGTCATGAAACTGAATCCCTCTATTGCTTAGATTACGCTGTTCTGTCAAAGTTAAACCAAGCCTTTTTCGATACAGCTGCTGAGCGGTATAAGCTCACACTTTTCGAGCAATGTGATATAATATACGCTAAGGCCGGTCTAGGGCGCAGTATGCCGCCAGCTATGAAAGAAGAAATCTTTGAAAATATTGCCAGGGTGGAAAAACCGGTCAATTTGACCACCTAATTCCGGACTAAATTGACCACCCGTTCCGGAGCAAACTGACCACCTAATTCCGGAGCAAATTGACCACC
>NZ_LMMA01000016.1 GCF_001422725.1 Flavobacterium sp. Leaf82
CTTGGTGGTCAATTTGCTCCGGAATTAGGTGGTCAGTTTGCTCCGGAACGGGTGGTCAATTTAGTCCGGAATTAGGTGGTCAAATTGACCGGTTTTTCCATACAAACCATCTTCCTTATATATCCTCTTTGCATCCTTTATATCATGAGCTAAAGCTTCTCGTGGATTTTTTTCAAAATAAACTTTCTTTTCTGCAGCGGTCATATTGTTATTAAAAGTACTTGTTTTTCTATGTCTTCCTCCAGTTCCTGGCGAGGGTTGCTCCATATTCATAGATATACCATCATTATATTTAATTTTTGTATTCCTGTTTAAATATTCAGCAGATGGCATATGATGCGGCGTAATATTGTCTCCAATTTTTCCTTTTTTGATAAGTTCTTTGTACGTCCCTACATTTCCTTCTGTTTCTAATAACTTTTTGGTATCACCCTCAAACGCTTCAAAATTCCCTTTAGCTTTTCCGCCTTCAGGTTTAGCTAAATTAGTGGTTTTTTGAGTGCTTTTTTCGTTTATTAGCTCTTCTTTTACAGGCTTATTTGGGTTTTTAAATTTCAATAAGTATAATAGCAACATAGCATCAGAGGGTCTTATTTCTCCTGTTGTTGCTATTCTTTTAGAAATTTCATATTCAGGTATTGCGCCTTCAATAAAAGCGTCTTTAGATTCGGCAAGGGTTAAATTCTCTATTTTACCCATTGCCCAATTGTTCGTTACATTTTGTATACCAAAAACGGCTCGAATAGAACTGCCCAATGTTCCAAAACTTCCCACAATATTTACACCTACACTTGTTAAGGTAGGCGCACCAAGCTGTATAAGACCTTTTAATACTCCGGCTCCCATGCCAACCATCATACCAAATAAAGCACCTTCTACTATTTTAGCTCCTGTATTTATACTCCCCACCGCTATGGCCTGCCACCAGTTTTTGATATTTGGCGCGTGTGATATTTTATCACCAAAAAGCATACATTTCATTTCATGACCACTTGTTATGGCGGGTTTTCCCTTTACGATCATATCGTTTTTGCTGCCCAGCCAAACCCTTGCAAGTTTGGCAACTTGTCCGCAAATCAATCCTCCAAGAACGGCACCGGCTGCTGCACCTGCCGCACCGGCAAGGGCTCCAACAGCAATTAGTGCCGCACCACCTGTGGCCACAACTGCTACTGCAATAACTGCGGCGATAATTGCCATAATAAGCATAAGTTTATTACAGCCAAAATCGATATAACTGCTCGTGGCTGTATCTACTATTGTGATGTACTTTTTGCCGTCTTTGGTTTTGGTCGATTGCTGTACGGATTGCAATGGTGCAGGAACATTTCCTCCTGTGCACATCCAGAAGTCTTTTTCGGTAATGATCTTATTTCCCATCAGCTTATAAGTTTTTTTACCGTTTTGTGCCGGCAAGTGAGCATTTTAACTCGTTGGTTTATATACTGTATAACTATTGCCAGTTTACGGGTTGTGATTGGTGTATCTGGTTGAGCGCCTTTTTTTTGATAATGCCATTGAAACAAAAACAGTTGTGCTTTTTCTTGTTTTTCATGCGAAAGCCCCAAAGCTATAGTGATGTTTTTTAGTTCTATTTTATAATACATAGCAGTTCATTAATCTATTATTCGATAAGGCGTATCATTATAACTTTGATTTTGAATATTGTTCTCGTTGCTTTTATACGCATCGCTTTCTATTCTATAATTTATAGTCGCTTCTATAATGCCGGGCAAAGCAATTTCTGTGAGTTTTGTTTCGGCAAGGTGCAGTTTACCACTTTTAAAATTCGATCGATAACTTCCTTCTTCTGTTACCACAGGATCTAATTTTTTAATGTCTATATCCGGCAAGTGCCCATAAGCTTTTGTTTTCCAATCGGTTTGATGCGCTATGGCTTCTCCGCGATATTTTATTATGATATTTTCTAAATGCACAGTATCAAATTCAGGACGATGATTGAATTTAAAAAGCCACTCTGTATCTGCTGTTTGCAATACATTATTTTGACTAATCGTTTTTCTTGCAACAGGGAGCTTATTGCCGTAGATTTTACCAAAATAATGCTTGAAAAACTCATTGTTTTCGATCGCAATTTTTATTTTATCCGCACTCGAAAAAATTTCATCTTTTATAGTCAGCATCTGCAAAAGAGCGGGTTCCTGCTGTTTTATCTTAAGCAGTTGTGTTTTGGTTTCCTCCCATTTATTTTTGATATGTTCGAGATTTATTATCTTAATAACTTCTCCCTGTATATTGATAATGAGGTGTAACTCGCTATACATCCTGCTAAAAACCTGATTTAGTGTTATAATATCCTGCAGGTTTTCATTATTAGTATCTACCATGAGATGTTCCAGAGTAAGTAATTCTATCTCGGCATCTCCGTTTTCGGCAATTGCAATGACCCTTAATGCCCATCTTATCTTGGTTTTGGTCTGCATATCAAAATAGCTTGACTTAATATTGGTTTGACTGGTCAGGGTATAATTTTCTGTAAAAGGAATTCTAAAACGTACTGCTTCTTGTAGTAATTTGTTCATCGCTTTTTAATTTATAATTACATCTCCGCCTTCAAATTTTGTTTCTCCGTCTATATGATTTTTTGGAGACGATATCGCTACAGTATTATCTGCTATAAAATTGAAATTTTTGCCGTTTATCCTGATCGTGCCGTTCGCCAGTAATTCTAAAGAACTCACGCCTACGGTTACTTTAAAACTTTTCTCGCCTTTTAAAACTATAGTCCCGTCTTTATCCATTTTAAAATGGCTTTCGGCACCTTCTCCCACATTTACAACATTACTGTCTCCAGCCTGAGCAACTGTATTTCCGGAACCGTCGAAAGTAAGTGAGTTTCCTATAGCGTCATTGATCAAAACAGCGCCTTTGCCCATTGCATCATTTAGGGTAATATTGTTGCCTGTTTTTGATTTTAATGATTTACCGCTGTTTTTTTCGCCACCGCCACCGCCGCTTATTCCATGAAAAACACTTCCCATAACAAAAGGTCTGTTGGGATCTCCATATCTAAAATTCACCATGACCTGATCGCCCACTTCAGGAATAAATACCATTCCTCTGTTGTTGCTTACATTGTCGCTGCTGCCTGCGTCTGGGGTCATGACACGAAGCCAGCCGGTTCTCATTTGTGTGCTTTGCTGCCACAGCATCTGTACTCTGATTCTTCCTTTGTTTTTAGGGTCGCTATTGCTTTCTACAATGGCTTGCTGGGTTTGTGCAATAGGGTAATCAATGTCTGGCTCAGGCAAGCAAGGTACTTTTGATGGTATTGCCGTAAAGGTATTTTCATATTCTCCTAAATGTGTCGCACGATGATTTATCTCGGTAATGATATAAGAACCTACATCATGGTTGCTGGTAATAGAATTTTCTAAAACGCTGGATTGGATATTAACAATAGTTCCTATTTTTAATTTCGAATTTCTGGTGCTTGCTGTTACATAATTGGTTTTAGAAGCAGCACTTTCCTGTTTCTTTTTTAAGAAGGTCTCCAGTACTACGTCGTCTCCGGTACTTACGATACCATGCGAATATGCCGGTGTAGAAAAAACCTCCATTGATGCTGCAAATGCTTCGTTTCCTAATTTTGGTAAACCAGCCACATCATCTTTAGAATTAGCTGTATATCGTTTATCTACACTTTCATTATAAGTAAAGGCTTTAAATTTGTTGGGTACCGCCTCTACTGATATATCAAATTTTAAAATGTCTTTGTTGTAAATTAACGTTACAGGACTATCAAAAACTTTGGGTTTGCCAAAAATTAATTTTTCTCCGTTATAAAACAACCATTCATTAAACTGTTTTGCCAGACGCTGAATAAACTCAAAATCAGTTTCAAGATATTGATTTTGATATTCAATTTTGGTTTTATATTCCGGATTTATATCGTTTTGCAATCGCTCTCCTGCGGCATTTTTTATCACTTGTTTTACAATCTCGTCTAAGGTCGATTCTTCCCAGGAATATAATTTTTTGCCGGATTCTAATAATATGGTTTTAGAATAACCTGATACAACAATCTGATTACCTGAATGTCCCATTTCCTGCTTAAATTTGACATTGGTAATAACGCCTAAAAAGTTGTTTTGATCACTCAGCTTTATATGTACTACTTTGCCTAACCATGTCTGGGCATTTTCAAGAGTATGTGCCAAAGAACTTTCTACAGTTGCATGTGGAATATGAATTTCGAATTGGTGATGCGAATTAATTGCTTGTTTTAATGTAATCTCGGTAAAATGAGATATCTCTTTACCGTCTATTCCAAAAATTATTGCCTGTGGTTTCATAATTTATTTTTTTAAGATTTATTACTTCATCATCTTCTCAATTCAACTGTATTTGGATTCCCTTCAAATATTGATTAATTGAGCAGCCAAATAAAATTGCATTAGCACTTTTGATGTAATCATTTTGTGAATATTTCTGCCTTTTTGATTACAACGTTTTCGTAATAAAATTGTAGTAGTAAACTTAAAAATGTTAATTATCTTTAGAATCCTTTATAAGCCATAAGAATAATAGATTAGGGTTTATTATTTTTTAATACAGAGTAATTTCTATGTAAAAGATTATTTTTTCCTTCTTATTTTTATACGTTGAAACCTGCATTTAGTAAAACAGTAAAATCTCAGCATTTTCTATACATTTATATCCAAAATATTCTGATTTTAGCGTTATAAAATAAAACGTGTTCTTAAAACATTCTTTTAATGAATAAAAATATAAGCGCTCTCTATGAAATTGCTCAAAAAGAGACCCGAAAAATAATAGGTTTAATGTCCGGAACTTCGCTTGACGGACTTGATATTGCACTTTGTGAAATTTCTGGCGCGGGTGGAAATACTGATGTGAAAATTCTGGAGTTCGAAACCATCAATTATACGGAAGATATTAAAACCGAAATACGTAAGGTGTTTGCAAAAAAAACAATCGATTTTCAGCATCTGGCTTTGTTAAACGAATGGATTGGGAT
Organism: Flavobacterium sp. Leaf82; assembly: GCF_001422725.1. Taxonomy (GTDB): domain Bacteria; phylum Bacteroidota; class Bacteroidia; order Flavobacteriales; family Flavobacteriaceae; genus Flavobacterium. The sequence continues at coordinate 5,003 of NZ_LMMA01000016.1, forward strand.
TTTGCATGCTGATATGGTCAACGATTGTCTGCAAAAATGGAATATTCCCGCAAACGAAGTCGACTTAATTGCTTCGCACGGGCAAACAGTTTTGCACGCTCCGAAGTTTTTGCATCAGCAGGAAAAATTTCCAAATGCGACTTTACAAATTGGCGATGGTGATCATATAGCGGTAAAAACCGGAATTATCACTTTGTCCGATTTCAGGCAAAAACACGTTGCGGCTGGTGGCGAAGGCGCTCCTGTGGCGGTTTATGGAGATTATTTGCTCTTTAGCAAAAAAGGCGAAAACCGCATTATGCTGAATATGGGCGGTATTGCAAATTTTACTTATTTGCCTGCCTCGCTAAATGCCAGCGAAGTTTTTGTAACAGATACCGGAACAGCAAATACTTTAATAGATATTTATACCAAACATTATTTTCCTGAAAAAAGTTACGATAAAGATGCCGAAATTTCTCAAAGCGGAACGGTAAACCAATCGCTTTTATCTGAATTAAAAGACAATGCTTTCTTCACGAAAAGTTTCCCCAAAACGATTGGTCAGGAACTGTTTAATTTTGATTTTGTACAAAATGCACTTTTAAAAACAGGTTTAGGCAATATTTCGGCACCAGATTTGTTAGCTACTTTAACACGTTTAAGCGCAGAAACGATTGCCGAAGCAATTGGGTTTGTGGTAAAAAATACCGAAATACCAATTGCAGCATTTACGGTTTATATGTCTGGCGGAGGCGCAAATAATCCGTTATTGGTGCGTTGGTTAAAGGAATTATTGCCTTGTGATTTTCAAAAAAGCGATGATCTCGGGATTGCTGGCGATGCTAAAGAAGCTATTTTATTTGCCATTTTAGCCAATGAAACGGTTGCAGGCGGAGATTACAATTTTGGTTCAAAAAAAGGAATTCCGTCTGTTACAATGGGTAAAATTTCTTTTCCTGATTAAAGGGTTTGCAACGAAGTCGCTAAAATACAAAGTTTTTTTGCTACAGATTATGAGATTAAAATGATTTTGTTTCACGCAGATTCCTATTAAAATAATCTGTACTAATCTTTTAATCTGTGACTTAAAATTTTCTCTCGCAGATTGAGCAGATTTTTTATCAAAAAAACATTGTGCCTTAGAGTCTTTGCAGCAAAAAAAATTGGGCAAATTCATGCAATTCGTGGCGAAAAAATTATGCACAACATATCATTACATTAATGTAAAAGTTATTTGGCAAGAAAAATGAAACCAATTATATGAAAACCAAATTAATACCGTTCAAATTATAATTTATTAATTATTTACTATACTCAGCTAAAAAAACTATTTTTGGTTTCTGTTAAAAAAGATTAAAATGCATAAAAATCAGCAAGTACTTTTCTCTATCCTATTTATATTTTTCTTTGGATTAATTTCTAATGCACAAGAAAAAAACCTATATCCTAAAAACGAATTTAGAGGTGTATGGATTGCAACCGTCGTAAATATTGACTGGCCCAAAACTGCCACTGACGGTGTAGAAAAAGAAAAAGCAGATTATCTTGAGATTCTTGAAGCCTATAAAAAACTAAATTACAACGCTGTGATTGTTCAGGTTAGAAGTGTTGGTGATGCCTTTTACCCATCAGAACTAGCGCCTTGGTCACGTTTTTTAACAGGCAAAGAAGGTCAGGCTCCAAACCCTTATTACGATGCATTGGCGTGGATGATTGAAGAAGCACATAAAAGAGGTTTTGAATTTCATGCATGGCTGAATCCATATCGTGCTACTTTTGATTTAAACAAAAATCTTTTAAGCCCAAATCACGATCTTTTTAAACATCCGGAATGGATGATCGAATATGGCGGAAAATATTATTATGATCCCGCTTTGCCTGAAGTTCAGGAACATTTAACCAAAGTTGTAAAAGAAGTTGTTGACAAATATGATATCGACGCGATTCATTTTGATGATTATTTTTATCCTTACACGGTTCCCGGAAAAGTATTTAATGATACCGCATCTTTTAGAAAATATGGTTCAGGTTTAACTCTTGCCGATTGGCGTCGCGCAAATGTGAGCAACTTTGTACACGCTATTTCGACAACTATAAAAGCAAGTAAACCGTGGGTTCAGTTCGGGATTAGTCCGTTTGGGGTTTGGCGTAACAAATCTGTTGATCCTAAAGGTTCTGAGACTCAATCGACTTCAAATTATGATGATTTATATGCAGATCCTGTTTTATGGATGGATCAAAAATGGATCGATTATATTATGCCTCAATTGTATTGGAGTATGAATAACCCAAGAGCTTCTTACTCGAAATTAGTAAAATGGTGGTCTGAGAACTCCAATAATACGGCTCTTTATATTGGTCACGCTTCTTATAAAATTAGAGGAGACAGCGATAAAAGCTGGAATTTTGCCAGTGAAATCCCAACGCAGATTGATTTTGCCAGAAGTTTTAAAAAAGTAGGCGGAAGTGCTTATTTTAGTGCAAAATGGTTCATAAATAAAAACTTTGATATTGTTCGTCTTTTAGAAGAAAATCAATATAAATATCCTGCGCTTCCACCATCTGTTCCTAATTTAAGAAGAATTGTAATTGATATTCCAAACGTAACAGAATATACAAGAGACAGCATCAGGTATACATTTACGATAAAATCGCCTTTAAACACAAAAGTACGTTATATGGTGGTTTACGGAGCAGAACACATCTCTAAAATAAACAATAACGACGCTACCCAAATAATAGACAAAATTAATATTCATGAAAATAACGGGGTAATTACATTTTCTATCCCGGCAGAAAAAATGAATGAGTATAAAGCTTGTGCTGTAACATTTATTGATTATTTTGCGAACGAAAGTACCCCAACTACGATCGACTTAAAAAATACATTTAAAACCTATTTACCTGCTCAGCCAAATGAAAACAGATAATAAACCCTGGTTCTGGATTCCGCTTCTTAATTTTGCATCCGGCTTGCCATATGCAGTAATTATCTCAGTTTCGGTGATTATGTACAAAAATCTCGGAATTTCAAATGAAGATATTGGAGTTTACACCAGTTTATTATACTTACCGTGGGTGATAAAACCGCTTTGGAGTCCGTTTATTGAATTACACGGAACTAAAAGAAAATGGTTTTTATCAATGCAATTGCTTATATCTGTCGCCTTTTTACTGGTTGGTTTTACAATTCCCGCCAGCGGATTTTTCATCATGACTCTGGCTATCTTCTGGGTTGCGGCTTTTGCATCTGCATCTAATGATATTGCCAGTGATGGTTTTTATTTATTGGTTTTACCAGAAAATCAGCAATCTTTCTTTCTGGGAATCAGAAGTACATTCTACAGACTTTCACTACTTGCCGGAAACGGATTAATTGTGCTTTTTGCCGGTTATCTGGAACACAAATACGGAGACAATACAAAAGCGTGGTCATACACGATGATTGCTGTTGGTTTATTAATGACTTTTATAACTCTTTATAATTTTATTTTTACGCCAAAAAATGAAATTAATACTGTCGAAGAGGATAAAAATGCACATCATCATCAAAATTTCGCTACCGTATTTGTAAGCTTCTTCAAGAAAAAACAAATTGGTCTGGTGTTGGCTTTTATTCTAGTTTTCAGACTTGGAGAATCTCAATTGCTTAAAATGTTAAGCCCCTTTTTATTGGATAAAAAAGAACTTGGCGGAATGGCCTTGGAAACAGAATCAGTTGGAATCATTTATGGAACTTTAGGCATTCTTGCCCTGACAATTGGCGGAATTCTGGGAGGTATCGCTATTTCTAAGCATGGTTTGACTAAATGGATGCTTCCAATGTTTTTAGCAATGCATTTGCCAATTCTTGGTTTTATAGGATTAGCACATTTTCAACCTGAAGAACTTTTTCATCTTCATATGAATTTTTATTTTTTCGAAATAAATTCTCCACTTAATCTTTATACCTGCATCACTGTAATCCTGGAGCAGTTTGGGTATGGATTTGGATTTACCGGTTTCATGATGTTTTTAATTCATGTTGCCGAGGGAGAATCAAAAACATCACATTATGCTCTTGCAACCGGATTTATGGCATTAGGAATGATGCTTCCGGGAATGTTAAGTGGTTTTATACAGCAATATTTAGGCTATCAAAACTTTTTTATATGGGTTTTCTTAGCGACAATTCCAGGATTGATTCTTTCGAGATTTTTAATTTTTCCAAAAGATTTCGGTAAAAAAACAGCATAATAGCAATACAATATAACGCCCATGGAAATCAATGAAAACATCCAGGTTGAACGAAACCTGAAAGCAATTGAATTTGAAAAAGCAGGAGAAATTGAAAAAGCAATTGCGTTATACGAAGAAAATATTACCGAAGGTTTTAAAGGAAATCATCCTTATGATCGTTTGGCAACTATCTACAAGAACCAACTTGATCTCGATAATGAGATTCGGGTTTTAGAAAAAGCCATTATCGTTTATGAAGAAATAACGATCGAAGACCGATTAGAAGGTTTGCCAAAACTTTTCCGTTTTAAAAACCGACTCGAAAAAGCCTTACACACCAAAACCCAGCTCGCCAAACAAAAGAAAAGCAAGCTTAAATAAAGAATAACTTTTAGCGCATTTTATCATGATTAGTTTAAAAAGAACCGACTCTGACGATATCGATTTTAAAAAACTGGTAGTTTTATTAGACCAGGATTTAAAAATCAGAGACGGAGAAGATCACCTATTTTATAATCAGTTCAATAAAACTGATAAAATAAAACATGTCATCGTTTTTTATGAAAATGATATTGCCGTAGGTTGTGGTGCTTTTAGAGAAAAAGAAAGTGATACAGTCGAAATTAAACGAATGTATGTACATCCCGATCATAGAAAAAAAGGAATTGCATCGCAGGTTTTAAAAGCTTTAGAACTCTGGGCAGCAGAAATAAAATATCCTTACACAGTTCTGGAAACAGGAAAAAAACAGCCGGAAGCAATTGCTTTGTATCAAAAATCAGGTTATTCGATAATCCCGAATTATCCTCCTTACGAAAAAATGGACAATAGTGTTTGCATGAAAAAGACTTTATAATAATGAAAATGACAGCTGAAACATTAAGACAAAAAGTGGGACAATTCTTTTTTCCCGCAGTATTCATAAACGATACCGAAGAGAATATTCAGGAAACCGAACGTTTGATCGCGGAATACAATATTGGCGGATTGACTTTTTTTCACAGTCGTGCCAGTGCAGCCACTAATTACGAAAGCAAGAAAAAAGTTGTTTTTAATGACGATAGCTATCAAAAAATAAAAGATCTGATTGTTCGATATCAAAAAGCCGCTTCTACTCCACTTTTAATCAGTATTGATGCAGAATGGGGTTTAGCAATGCGTATCGAAAAAACACCACAATATCCTTATGCCATTACGCTTGGTGCTTTGCCTGAAAGTAAATCGAATCTGGTTTATGAAGTTGGAAAACAAATTGGTTTAGATCTTAAAGCTGCCGGAATTCATTATAATTTATCGCCTTTGGCAGATATTAATAACAATCCTAATAATCCGGTTATTGGATATCGTTCTTTTGGTGAGAACAAAACGAAAGTTGCTGATTTTGCCGTTGAATATCTCAAAGGATTGTCTGAAGTTGGCGTTTTAGGCTGTCTGAAACACTTTCCCGGACACGGAAATACCAATGTCGATTCGCATTTAGGATTACCGGTTTTAAAGGAAACACTTGAAGAATTACTGGAAAATGAATTATATCCGTTCATTAAAGGAATCGAAAATAATGTCGATTCTATTATGATTGGACATCTTGCCGTTCCTAGTTTAAACGACGGAAAAAATACATCGGCTACTTTATCAAAACCTATTATCGAAACTCTTTTGCGTAAACAATTGGGTTATGACGGATTGGTAATTTCTGATGCTTTAAACATGCACAGCGTTTCTAAATTATACGAAACAAAAGGCGAACTGGAATGGGAAGCTTTCAATGCCGGAAACGATATTTTATGCTTTGCCGAAAATGTTCCCGAAGGAATTGAGGCAATTCTTAAAAATGCTTCACCGGAACGCATCGAAGAAAGTTTTAACCGAATCCTAAAAGCCAAACAAAAAGTTGGAATTCTGTCTGATACTAACTTTGCTTCAGGCGAATTAAATTTTGAACGCGCCTCAGAATTAAATCTTGAAATTGCCCAACATTCAATCACAAAAATCATTGATAACTCAAATACCAATTTGGCTTTTGAAGCGCAAAAAAGCAATCAGTTAGCAAAGTTGAGTTTGTATAAAAGTGTTGAGAATACTTTCTTTGAAACCATAAATTCAAAATTAGAATCTCCGGAATTTGCTTTCGAAGGGATAGAATCTTCGGATATTTCTACAATTAAAAAAGAATTAGAAAATTTTGAAACAATTCTGATTTCCTTATTTGTTCCAAAGGCAAAGCCAATGAATAATTTCGAAATTAATGATGAAGTTTTAGAGTTGCTTTCTGATCTTTTGCAAACTAAAAAATGTATTGTTTACGTTTTCGGAAATCCATACGTATTACCTATTATTCCTAATCTTAAAAAGGCTTCAGGACTAATTCAGGTATATCAGGATTTTAATGAATTTCAAAAAATAGCAGGAATCCAATTTTTAGAAAATATTCCTTGCTGTGGAATCCTTCCCGTAAACATTGACATCCAATAACTTACAATTAAACATAATCAAAAACTATCAACTTATAAATATTAATAATCACATCTTATTGTAAGAAGCCTTACTTATACCCTACTTTTGCACCAGAAATAAATTTTTAACGTAAAAACGAAAAATATGTCTTTAGTAGGAAAAAAATTCCCAAGTATTGCAGTAGATGCTATCTCAGAAATGGGTGACAACTTAAAAATCAACATTTTTGAAGAAGCAGTAAACAACAACAAAAAAGTATTATTGTTTTGGTACCCAAAAGATTTCACTTTTGTATGTCCAACTGAATTACACGCCTTTCAAGCTGCATTACCAGAATTTGAAAAAAGAAATACTATCGTTATCGGAGCTTCATGTGACACAAACGAAGTACACTTTGCCTGGTTAAACACTCCAAAAAACAACGGTGGAATTGAAGGTGTAACTTACCCAATCCTTGCGGATACAAACCGTAACTTATCTAACATTTTAGGAATTTTAGATATCGATTCTACAGAATACAGCGAAGAAACTGACTCAGTTATCATCGAAGGTTCAAACGTAACTTACAGAGCTACTTACCTTATTGACGAAACTGGAAAAATCTTCCACGAAAGCGTAAATGATATGCCATTAGGCCGTAACGTAAACGAATACTTGCGTATGGTTGATGCTTATACTCACATCCAGGAAAAAGGAGAAGTTTGTCCTGCAAACTGGGAAGCTGGTAAAGAAGCTATGTCTGCAGACAGAGTTAGTACTGCTGAATACTTAAGCGCAAACTAATTCCTTCTAAAGGTTCTAAGATACTAAGTTGCTAAGGCTCTAAGATTTTCTCTTAAAGCCTTAGTAAACTTAAAATCTTCGTGCCGAAAATTATTCAAAGAGACTGAGAAAAAGAAGCTAAAAAACTTAGCAGCTCAGAACCTCAGTAACTCAGAACCTAAAAAAATAAAAACATGTTAATCGACTTAAACGAAGATACGTTAGCAGATTTAGTTGCTAAAAATGAAAAAGTAGTAGTACAATATTCAGCTTCATGGTGTGGAAATTGCCGTATTATGAAACCAAAATTCAAAAAATTAGCAACAGAAAATGAAGCTATCACTTTTGTTTTGGTTGATGCAGAAAATTCTCCGGAATCAAGAAAATTAGCTAATGTAAGCAACTTGCCTACTTTCGCAACTTTCGTAAACGGACAATTAGTTGGAGAAACTCAAACCAACAAACAAGAAGTTTTAATCGACTTGGTAAACGCTATTGCTTAATGAGATTGGTTAGACTTACTTAGATTTTTAGACTTCATAGACGTCGTCTGAATTTTGAAAAAAGTCTAAGAAGTCTAAGAATGTCTAAAAATCTAAGAAATCTAATTATGAAATTACCCGTAATAAAGCAATTGACCCAATTTATCGAAGAAAACGATCAGGATTATATCATTGAAACGATCGAAGTTCTGGAAGCAATGACAGAAATTCCGTCTTTAAAAGATGAAGAATTAGATGTAATTGGCGAATTAATTTCAAATATGTACGGTGCGCTTGAAGTACACAAAATGGTAGTTCAGGGCACAGATAAAAAAGAAGCTTTAAATGCGTTCATGAAACGTGTTTTAGGTTCTATCGATAAATAATCGACCACTTTTCCTAAGAAGAAAAAACAAAAACATGACTTAAAAAACGCTTTCATTCCAAGAGAGCGTTTTTTTTTGTATTTAGTGTTTAGTAGCGGTTTTCAGTCTCAGTGTTCAGTGTTCAGCACAATCTTGTCATCCTGAGCGAAGTCGAAGGAACATTATAAACTCCGTACAGTAACTACACAATCCTTGTCGAGCTACTTGCGTTCCTTTGACTTCGCTCAGGAGGACAAAAATGAGAAAAAAATCCGTGTTAATCCGCAGGAATCCGTGTCATCCGCGTGCCATACAAACCCAAACCTTACATACCTTTCGATAATAAAATTCAAGTCTTAATCTATACTTAAACCCGTAACAAATACTTTTAGATTCAAATTTTAATCCTTACTTTTGAACCTCATTAAAAAAAAATATCATGGCTTCAATAACATTAGGAGGAAATCCTGTTCATACATCAGGTGAGTTACCAACAGTAGGATCACAACTTGCTGATTTTAAATTAGTACAAAACGATTTATCTGTTGCTTCATTAAGTAATTTCACAGGAAAAAAATTAGTTTTAAATATTTTTCCAAGTGTTGACACGGGAACTTGCGCAACTTCTGTTAGAAAATTCAACGAAAGTGCAAGCGGATTAGAGAACACAACAGTTTTATGTATCTCAAGAGATTTACCATTTGCTCAAAAACGTTTTTGTGGAGCTGAAGGATTAGAGAATGTTGTAAACTTATCTGATTTTCAAGATGGAGCTTTTGGAAAAACAAATGGTTTAGAAATCGTTGACGGACCTTTAGCAGGTTTACACTCAAGAGCTATTATTGTTGTTGACGAAAACGGAAAAATTACACATACTGAACAAGTGGCTGAAATTGCAAACGAACCAAATTACGAAGCAGCTTTAGCAGCACTATAATACAATAATACCATTTAAATGGAGTTTCAAAAAGATAATACTTTTGTTACAGGTCGATTAAAAAGTATGACATATGCTTTTAATGGGGCTGTAAAACTTATAAGAACAGAACACAGCATAATGGTTCAATTCTCTTTGGGGATTTTAATGACCATTGCTGGGTTCTATTTTCATATTTCACAAACCGAATGGCTTTGTCAAACCTTAGTCATTGGTTTAGTTTTAGCAATTGAAGGATTGAATACGGCAGTTGAAAAAATAGCTGATTTTATTCATCCGGATTACAGCAAACGTATCGGATTCATTAAAGATATTGCTGCAGGAGCGGTATTTTTTGCCGCAATGACAGCAATAGCAATAGGCTTGATTATTTATATCCCAAAATTTATTTAGGCAACAGGAACGCAAGAATGGCAAAATCAACAAAAAAAGAAACTGTAGACAAAAAAAATGCACCAAAAACTGAGATTCTCAAATCTTGGAGACCCAATAAACAACAACGTTTTGTTTTAGGTTGCCTTTTGGTACTATTTTCTATCGCATTATTAGTTGCATTTATTTCTTTTTATGTCAACGGACAATGGCAAACAGATCAAAGTGCGGTAAGCCAGCTTGGCGATCGCTCTGAAGTAGTGCAAAACTGGCTCGGAAAATTCGGTGCCTTTCTTGCTGATCTCATTGTATACAAAGGTTTCGGAATCGCTTCTTTTGTATTAGTACGATTGTTTTTTCTAACCGGAATGTTTTTTGCATTAGAACTTTCGACCAAGAAACTAAAAAGCATTTGGTTCTGGGATTTATTTGCCATTATTATTGTTTCTGTTTTATTTGGATTTTTTGCCACATCAGCACCAGAATTAGGTGGAACTATTGGATATGAACTTAATTTATTTCTTCAGGATTACATTGGAAAAACAGGTACTTTACTGACACTGCTTTTTGGATTAATCATTTACCTGATTTTTAAAATTAAATTATCTCCGGAGAAAATTCAATCCTATTTTGATTCTACTAAAAAAGAATTCAAATCTGAATTGGGCTCTCTAAAACCTCAGGTAGAAAGTGCTTATAACCTGGAAGAATTTGCTATCGAAGAAGATCCTGAATTAGATAACATTCATTTAAAATCTGATGTTACCCAATTCGAAATCAACAAAGAGGCTTTAAAACCAACTATAAATAATTCATCTGAAATCGATTTGAATCCGGTTGTAAAACCAGTTCAAATGGATATAAAACCAGCAACAGTTGCTCCCGTAGTTCACACAGAAGAATTTGTTATTGAAAAAGCTGAAGAAGAAGACATTATAGAAGAAAACCTGGCTTCTCGCCTTGTGGCTGATTTTGGATTATTTGATCCTACTTTAGATTTATCGAATTATAAATTTCCAACAATCGATTTATTAAAAGAGTATTCGACTGGAGGAATCACGATTAATCAAGAAGAATTAGAAGAAAATAAAAACAAAATTGTAGATACTCTTCGTAACTATAAAATAGAAATTGCACAGATTAAGGCAACTGTTGGTCCATCTGTAACTTTATATGAAATTGTACCCGAAGCCGGAATCAGAATCTCTAAAATTAAAAGTTTAGAAGATGATATTGCCTTGTCTTTATCTGCATTAGGAATACGTATTATTGCACCAATTCCAGGAAAAGGAACAATTGGTATTGAGGTTCCAAACAAGAATCCAACAATGGTTTCGATGAAAAGCGTTATTGGATCTGCTAAGTTTCAGGAAGCTGAAATGGAGCTGCCAATTGCATTAGGAAAAACAATTTCGAACGAAACATTCGTTGTCGACTTAGCTAAAATGCCTCACTTATTGATGGCCGGAGCTACAGGACAAGGAAAATCTGTTGGATTGAATGCTGTTTTAACTTCACTTTTATACAAAAAACATCCAGCCGAAGTAAAATTCGTTTTGGTCGATCCTAAAAAAGTAGAGCTAACTTTATTCAATAAAATAGAAAGACATTACTTAGCCAAACTTCCAGATACAGAAGACGCAATTATTACAGACAACGCAAAAGTGGTGAATACCTTAAACTCACTTTGTGTTGAAATGGATAATCGTTATTCATTATTAAAAGATGCAATGGTTCGTAATATAAAGGAATACAATGATAAATTTAAAGCCCGAAAACTAAATCCAGAAGCCGGACACCGCTTTTTACCTTATATTATATTAGTTGTAGATGAGTTCGCAGATTTGATTATGACGGCCGGTAAAGAAGTCGAAATTCCTATTGCTCGTTTAGCTCAGTTAGCGCGTGCTATTGGTATTCACTTAATTATCGCTACGCAAAGACCATCTGTTAACGTTATTACAGGTTTGATTAAAGCGAATTTCCCTGCCAGAATTGCTTTTAGGGTAACTTCTAAAATTGACTCGAGAACTATTCTTGATACACAAGGAGCTGATCAGTTAATTGGTCGTGGAGATTTATTATATACCAACGGAAATGATGTAGTTCGTGTACAATGTGCCTTCATTGATACTCCTGAGGTCGAAAAAATTACGGATTTTATTGGTTCGCAAAAAGCATATGCCACAGCTTATTTGCTTCCGGAGTTTGTTGGAGAAGAAACTGGCATTAATCTTGATATGGATATTTCTGAAAGAGATACCTTATTTAGAGAAGCTGCTGAGATTATTGTCAATGCACAACAAGGTTCAGCTTCATTATTGCAAAGAAAATTAAAATTGGGCTACAACAGAGCCGGTCGTTTGATCGATCAGCTGGAATCAGCAGGAATTGTTGGACCATTTGAAGGCAGTAAAGCAAGAAGTGTGAACATATCTGACTTAAGTGCTCTTGATCAATTTTTTAATAATGAACAAAATTAATCCAATCATGAAAACAAAAATTCAGGAAATCCAAAACAATTCTATTACTAAGATGACTAAAAAGTACTTTCAAATGGCAGCTATATTGCTTTTGAGCTTCACTTCTATTCAGGCTCAGGATAAAAAAGCCAAAGATTTATTGAACGAAGTTACTAGTAAAATAAAGAGCTACGACAATATTGTTATTGATTTTAAATATTCTTTGAATAATGCCAAAGAAAACATAAATCAGGACAGCAAAGGAAATGTAACCATGAAAGGCAATCAATATGTATTGAATTTTATGGGAGTTACTAAAATCTTCGACGGTCAAAAAACTTACACCATTAACCCTGAAGACGAAGAAGTTACAGTTTCTAAAGTAAACGAGAAAGATGACAATGCAATTACGCCGTCAAAAATGCTTACTTTCTTTAATTCCGGTTACAAATACAATATGGATATTGTACAAAATGTAAAAGGAAGAAAAATTCAATACATTAAATTAGCACCTACTAGCGCAAAAGATCAAAGAAAAGAAATTCTTTTAGGTATTGATGTTCAGACCAAACACATCTACAATTTAATCGAAACTGGTAAAAATGGAACAAAAACCACTTTAACCGTTAATTCTTTTAAAACCAATCAGCCTTTATCAAAAAATCAATTTACCTTTGTAGCGAGCAAATACCCAAAATACTACATCAACAAATTAGACTAATTACAAGGTTGAAAATTTTAGACAAATATTTACTAAAAACATTCTTGATTACATTTACTACGGTATTTGTAATCCTTTTTTTTATATTCATACTTCAAACCGTATGGCTTTTTATCTCTGAACTTGCAGGTAAAGACCTTGATTTGTTATTGGTTATAAAATTCCTTTTATTCTCAATGCCCCGAATAATTCCGTTGGTTTTACCATTGTCGGTTTTATTGGCTTCGATTATGACATTTGGAAATCTGGCTGAGAATTATGAATTCGCTGCCATGAAATCTTCCGGAATATCGCTTCAGAGAGCGATGCGGGTTTTGATCATATTTATTTTTGTTTTAAGTATTGTTGCGTTTTGGTTTGCCAATAATGTGATCCCTTATGCAGAATATAAGTTTATTAATTTTAGAAAAAACATCGCTCAGGCAAAACCCGCAATGGCAATCGCTGAAGGGCAATTTAATGATGTTGGCTTCTATAACATTAAAGTGAATAAAAAGTCAGGCGAAAACGGAAATATTTTAACCGGAGTTACTATTCATGAAAAACCTAATAACGTTGGCGAAAACAAAACGGTTATTAAGGCAAAAGACGGGGTATTAATGAGTAATGAAAAGTCCAGCATTTTGAAACTTGTTTTAAATGACGGATATTATTATCAGGACGTTACTCCAAAGAAATATGAAGATCGTGCAAAATTACCATTTGTAAAATCTTCTTTTAAAAAGCAAATCATCAATATTGACTTATCCGAATTAAACAAAACCGACGAGGACAAGGAAAATATAAATGGTACAAATGCAATGCTAAACGTTAGCGAATTACGCTATACGTTAGATTCTTTGAACAAAAATCTCGATAATGAGATTATCTCTTTTTCAGAAAATATAAATCAGCGTGTTGGAATTAGAAAATCTCCAGTCATTATAAAATCAGATAAAAAGAAAAAGGCACTTCCTGAAAATCTTTTATCTCTTTATACGAATAAGCAAAAATCAGATATCCTGAAAATGGCTACCGGAAATGTAACCAGTAACATTTATTCGATTGAAACTACTCAAAAAGATTTAAAAGATAAGCAACGTGAAATAAACAAACACTTAACTGCATTATACGAAAAATTCGTAATTGCTTTTGCGTGCTTTCTAATGTTTTTTATTGGTGCTCCATTAGGCGCCATTATTAGAAAAGGCGGACTTGGTTTGCCAATTGTCTTCGCTGTTTTAATTTTTATCACTTTCCACTTTATCAATACTTTTGGAAAAAGAGTTTCACAAGAAGGCGGTATGACTCCTTTTATGGGTTCATGGATGTCCTCTTTTATATTGTTGCCATTGGCTGTATTATTAACGTATCGTGCGACAAACGATAACGGATTAATCAACTTTGATGCAATTACAACTCCAATATCACAACTGTTTCAAAAAATTTCAGAGCGGTTTTTTCCTGCTCAAAATCAAAAATAATTATGTCAACAACAAAAATACAACTGAATACCATTGAGGAAGCTATAGAAGATATTCGTCAAGGTAAAGTAATCATTGTAGTCGATGATGAAGATCGTGAAAACGAAGGTGATTTTCTGGCTGCAGCCGAAAAAGTAACACCTGAGATGATCAATTTTATGGCCACTCACGGACGTGGATTGATTTGCGCTCCTTTGACTGAAAGCCGTTGCAAGGAATTGGATTTAAGACCAATGGTTACCAATAATACAGATCATATGGAGACCGCTTTTACAGTTTCAGTTGATTTAAAAGGGCATGGTGTAACTACAGGAATTTCTGCCGCAGACAGATCTAAAACGGTTTTAGCGTTGACAGATTCTAATATTAAACCACATGAATTAGCAAGACCGGGACATATTTTTCCTCTAGTTGCCAAACAAGGCGGTGTATTAAGAAGAACTGGCCACACAGAAGCTGCTATTGATTTTGCTAGACTTGCAGGATTTAAATCAGCTGGTGTTATCTGCGAAATTTTAAATGAAGACGGAACTATGTCGCGTTTGCCTGAATTGGTAAAAGTTGCTGAAAAATTTAATTTAAAATTAGTTTCGATCGAAGATTTGGTTGCCTACAGAATGCAACACGATAGCTTGATTGTTAAAAAAGAAGATTTTGATATCGAAACCCGTTTTGGAGTTTTTAGATTAAGAGCTTACGAACAAACAACAAACAAACAAATTCATATTGCTTTAACAAAAGGAACGTGGAATCTTGGAGAACCAATCTTAACAAGAATTCACTCTTCACAAGTAAATAATGATTTATTAGGCACGTTAACTAATAATGCAGAACAGCAGTTAGACGATATGTTTAAAGTCATTAATGAAAATGGAAAAGGTGCTGTTATTTTTATTAATCAGGATATGACGGCTGTTAATTTGTTAAACCGAATTGCAGAACTTAAATCATTACAATCTAACGGAACATTAAAAGCTCCAAAGATTATTATTGACAGTAAAGATTACGGAATTGGAGCTCAAATTCTACATGATATTGATATTTCTAAAATTAGATTAGTATCGAATACAGAACAAACGAAACGTGTGGGAATGATTGGATACGGTCTTGAGATCACAGAATATGTAAACTACTAATATGGGGACATTAGAAGAAAGAATTGTAAAATCTGAGACACACATTTTTAAAGCTGTTTTTCCGAGTACTACGAATCATTACGACACTTTATTTGGAGGAACTGCTCTTCATCTTATGGATGAAGTTGCTTTTATTTGTGCTACGCGTTTTAGCCGCAAAAAGGTAGTTACAATATCTACAGGTCAAATTGACTTTAAAAAAGCAATTCCTGCCGGAACTTTAATTGAATTAGTAGCAAAAGTTGATAGCGTAGGAAGAACCAGCTGCAAAATTCATGTTGATATTTTTATGGAACAAATGTATTCTGAGCTTCGGGAAACGGTAGTTTCAGGAACTTTTTCGTTTGTTGCTGTTGATGAAAACAAAAAACCAACGCCAATTTTAGACGACTTAGATTAATTTTTAAAAAAATAATTCTCAGAAATACTGATAATTAGACACTTAAAAATTAACTTAAAAAAATCACTGAAAAAGTTTTTATAATCGGAAAAGCGCACTATATTTGCACTCGCAATCGGATAACGAAAGCGACATACTGGAGAAATGGCAGAGCGGTCGAATGCGGCAGTCTTGAAAACTGTTGACTGTAACAGGTCCGGGGGTTCGAATCCCTCTTTCTCCGCCAGATGAAGTTTCAAAAGAAATTTTAAAAGTCAAAAGCCTTTAAACACTAGTGTTTAAAGGCTTTTTCATTTTTGGCAACTTTTCAAAAAGCACATGTTTTATCAAAGAATGGTTACCCTATTAGTTACCCCGTTTTTTTTAGAGTCATTTTTCTCAAAAAAGGGTAACTAAAAAGAAAGAATTCCCCGGGAATTCCCTGCTGTCAATGGGCTCTCTTAAAATTTTTAATTCAATTTGATTATTAATTTTAAAACTAGATAACATGTTAAAAGTACTTTTCTACCAGAAATCCGACAAATTAAACAAGAACGGCGAATCTCCTATCTATGCCCGTCTGAGTTATAATAACAAACAAATTTCAATGTCAACCGGGCAAGCGATTTCAAAAGAAAGATGGGCGAGCACTAATAATCTTAGAAACCAGCTTAAAATTGAAAAAGAAATAGTAATCAAAAACCTGCTTGATCTTTTCCAGCTTAATGCAGCCAAAAAATTTACTGAACTCTTCAGAATTGATCCTGAGGTTGACCTTCAATTATTAAAAGCTGAAATTACAGGAAAAGTCAAAATCGACCAGCCTGAAGGCCCAACCGTAATTGAGATTATGAACACTTACATCTTATTTTTCAACAAAAGAGTTAAATCAGGAGAGCGTGCGTCGGCTTCACTTCAAAAATACAAAAGGGCAAAAGATCTGCTTTTGAATTTCATCACCGTTACCTACAAAAAGGAAGATATGTCAGCATCTGAACTATCAAGCTCGTTTGTCTTTAAACTCGAACAGTTCCTTAAATACGAGAGCAGTTTTAAAGAGCAGACAGGCATTAAAAACAATTCGGTGGTAAAATATATGAAAATGTATAAAACCGCCTGCAATTATTCCATTAAAATGGATTTAATCATAAAAAACCCATTCAACATTTATGACGGTAGGCTGAGTGTAAAAGATGCTGTTTTCCTAACCCAGCAGGAATTAAATACAATTGAGAATAAAATTTTTCCGACGCCACGTCTGGAGAAAGTTAAGGACATATTTCTTTTCAGCTGCTACACAGGATATGCCCCTGTCGATGCCTTGGAGCTGACCGAAAGAAACTTATCTGAAGATTCTACTGGAAATTTATGGATTATGACCAGCAGAGCCAAAACTGCCATTAGAGCCAATGTTCCAGTACTCCCTACCGTTGAGAAAATTATTTCGAAATATAAAAACCAGCAGAGAGGTCTCATCCCGAAAATTTCCAATCAGAAAATGAATGCTTATCTCAAGGAAATCGCTGATGTCTGCGGCATAGACAAGCATCTTACATGGTATGTTGCTAGACATACCTTTGCCACCACTGTCACTTTAGGGAATGGAGTAAGACTGGAAAATGTTTCGGCCATGATGGGTCATACCAATACTAAGCAGACACAGCATTATGCAAAAGTTTTAGATGTGAATATAATGGAAGATATGGAAAAACTGAAATCTAAATTTAGGTAAAATACTTCCAAAAAGAAATTTCTTGAATTGAAACCTCCTTTTAAAACTTTAATCAACTACGTCTAACTATTAAATTTAAAAAAATGCTTCAAAACCAATCCTTAATTCCTGATATAAAAGCAATAATTGAGACTTCAAAAGAACGTGCAGTTAGAGCTGTCGATAATGAAAGAACTACGATGTACTGGTCCATCGGAAAACGCATTTTTGAAGAAGAACAACAGGGAAAAGAAAGAGCTGACTACGGAACTTATTTAATCAGATATCTTGCAGAGCAGTTGCAACCTGAATATGGAAGTGGGTTTTCATACCGACAGTTAAATTGGTACCGACAGTTTTATAGGACTTTTCCAATTGTGTCTACACTGTGGACACAATTGAGCTGGAGCCAATACAAACTACTATTAGCAATTGATAATCAAAACAAAAGAGAATTTTACATTGCAGAAACAGTAAAAAATAATTGGACAGTTCGCCAGCTGGAGCGCCAGATAAACAGCAGTTTATTTGAACGACTCCTAATAAGCAGTGATCAAGAAAGTGTACTGGCAGTTGCACAAAATGAAAAACTACCTTCAGATGCCCGAGAAATTATAAAGGATCCAATGTATTTAGAATTCTTAGGCTTAAAACGTGAAACTTCATACTATGAAAAAGATCTGGAAAAGGCAATTATTACTCATCTTCAGGATTTCTTATTAGAAATAGGAAATGGATTTTCATTTGTTGCCAGACAAAAAAGATTACATATTTACGGAGATGAATTTTTTGTAGACATGGTTTTGTACAATAGATTACTTCAATGTTTTGTCTTAGTAGAAATCAAAACGCACAAACTTACGCATCAGGATATTGGACAATTGCAGATGTATGTAAACTATTATGACCGCATTGAAAAAAACGACAATGAAAATCCGACTATTGGAATACTGTTATGTGCAGATAAAAATGACGGAGTGGTAAAATTCACTTTACCCGAAAGCAACAAAAGCATAATTGCAAGTCAGTATCATTTATACCTTCCAACTGAACAGCAACTACTTGAAGAAGTCAAGAAAGAATTGGAAAATTTTGAAGAAGACAAAAAATGATTTTAAAAATAGTCTAGAGAAAGCTTAAAATTTTCACTTTATAAATGAACTAGATCTGACAACTTTTCTGCTGCAAAGAATAAAACAAACACCACTAACGCCTAAACTGTTTAAGCTTTGTAGCAGAATCGCGGCAGATTACATTTTGAAAACCTAAAGTTAAGCAAAACAAGATCTGAGAACTCTTAGATCTAAACGTTAAAGGTAAAAATATTGAATTAATTAATAATCTGAATTTAGGTGCAGAATAGGTGCATCTAGATTTAGGTTATCGATTAAAACACTGTGACAAAAAAATTTTAGAAGTATAGGTTCGAAACATTACTAAAATCAAACTATTCTGGACTCATGTTCGAATATCAGAGCGATACTACCTATAAGGCTCGAATCCTATTCTCGCTGACAGTAAAAGTTTCTAATTTCTCTGAGAAAACAAATTGCATAACTACTTGTTGTTCACCTAAGATCAAAAATTGGTTTATCTAAACCTCATTCCAATAAAGATTTTAGTCCGAATATTTATCATCGTATTGACAAACATCTTTTTCCACTTCGGATGAATACCTAAATCTGCCTCTCCCTAAAATATTTTTTTTGGCAAATCAACATTTGCAAATCATTTTTAGTAAATAAAAAAATCAGCTCTTAAAAGGATCATGAGTCAAGACTTGTTCATTTATTAACCAAAAAGTCTTATTTACTGACACTTAAAATTGCAGATAAAAATCAGAATTTTGAATTAAAAACCTTGACTTGCTCGTATATATCCTTGAGCCAGAGCATCCATTCTAGTCGGTGTATCCGGATGTGTTGATGTGCCTGTATATGAAAATAATAAACTAAATGCAGCATGTGCATCGTTTAATGAAGGACAACCAAGTTTATATAAAACATAACCAGAAACATAATCTGCTTGCAATTCCCTAGTCCAAGGATGTATAAAGCTACCATACCAAGATGAATGCATTGAATAATGATGTCCAACCTCATGCGCTAAAACTGATATTGGGCCCCAAAAATTGTTTTGATGTAAATAGCCTAAAAAATCAGCGTTATAAGTGATGCAACGATTGCCGTACGCATCTGCAAACGCACAAGCGTCAGACACTCCACTTTGATAAACTGGTATTGCAGGAATATTTAATGTGTTACAGACCTGACCAATCACTTGTATGGCGGTAGTAGTAGGATTAATCATATTTGCATCACATGATCCTCCTGAATAAGAACAGTAATAAACTTGCGAAAAACCTGACAAACTAAAAAACAGAAAAAATGCAGTAATCCTCATAACATATTTTTTTAAAGTTAAAAGTATACGTAAAATATTATCTGAATTCAAAAACAATTAAGAACCCTATAAAACAGCTCCAAGCTTTATTTTTTTTATTCATACCTCATTTCTACAACTCTTCGACTATTATTTCAAGAAATACAAATATTATCGTCAACACTTGTCATTCATCCACTAGATGAGACAGAATTCTAGATTAGTACTCCATTCTCGAGTGTATCTTATTATTTATTCATATCTACAATTCCATCATATTCAAATTTCCAGTCATTAGCGTCGAAAATCGTCATTTGTTTAGATATAACCTCGTTCGGATTTATTGCAATGTCGCCTTCTTCGTATCTTTTCCATTGTCCACTATATTTATCTCTATATACTATTTTAAATCTTACTATTCCAGTTTTACCACCTTCATTTCTGATAACAAAAAATGCAGAGTGACCATCTGCGGACTTATCCATTATACCATATGAAATTTTAGCTGGTGCGTTATCTGGCTTCGATGTAGGTTGCTGTGGAATAGGAGCAGGTGCAGTTAATGGAACAGGCATATCACAATCACATTTTATTCGTTCATCATTTTGTAAATTTGATTTTATTGCATACACCTTAATGTTTTTTATATAAGCACTCGAGACATTGCCTCTGTCACCGTGTCCAGTGATGAATAATGTATGACCTAAAACTCTAGGAGGATTTTGCGAATCGTCTTTTCTAAAAATTGGCTCAAACCGAAATTTACCGTGTCTTTTTGTCTTGCCATCATAAAAAAATTTACATACTTGCCAACCTTCAGGTAACAAAAGCGGCATTACCACATTACAGTCATTTTCATTGCCTCCACCAGTATTTGCAGACACACAATAGAAAGTATTATCTATCTTGAAAATTTTCTTATTTGGATTTTCGTATGTATAGTGCTGCCCTCCAGGTTGGGCAGTACAATAAACGGCTTCAGCGTGTTCCAGATAAAACTGATCTATTGATTTGTACTCATCAGTAAGAAATTCTTTTCCTGTTGCCAATGCTTGTAATGAATCTTGCATTCTGATTCCACGATATTGCAATTTTAGGTCAAACTTTGATACTGGGTCTAGTGACTCTAAAATCATTTTTTTTCCCTCATCTGTTTTACAAAGTTCTATCCATTTTTGATCTACAGGAATATATTTAGTTATTCCAGATTGCATAATCCACTCATTATCGACATCATCTTGCCCTCTAATTAGATTACTAATAAAAAGCATAGTTATTAGTGAGAATGTAAAAAAACATTTCTTCATAAGATATGAATTTAAATAGTAAAAATAGTTTTTTTTTTAATATCTCGCAAAGCATTTTTGACCTTATCACTTATTTATCAGATTATTACGCAAAAATCAACATTCAAATACTAGTTCTCAATTTACCTTGTATATTGGTATCCATATCTAATTCTCCATCAATCTAAACTCTAACTGTATAAATTTAAATAACAATTTAAATAATTCTTTTCAATTCGTTACTTAGGGTGTCCAATTGTTAAAATATAATCATGAAAATTAAGTTTGTGTACTATGTACTACAATAGAAAACTTTATATACATTTGTAAAAACCATAAAAACAGAACCATGCAAGATATTGAAAATAAGGAAGATGAGAGAAAATGTTGCAAACTTTGTAATTGTGAAGGCTTCTCACAGGGGAATCCAACTACAGTTTGTAGAGATTGTGGTCATGATTGGGATGAACATAAATGCTAAGTTTGGAATGTAACTCACGAGTTTTTGCATAAGGGAAACCTCAATATGAATTTTGGTTATATCAATTATTATAAAATTGGCATCTTTTTGACATAAAATGTAAAGACGAATTAAACAATAAATTATTGCATACACATGCTCTAACTTTCATTGCACGATCTTATTGGACAAAGCATTAGTCAGAAAGTAACTGCTATTATAGTGCTGTCGCCGAAAGTTTTTTTTAACACTGAAAACAGAATTGAGATATCGGAAAAAATAAAAAACTAGCAATAAAGTCAATTTAAAACTATATTGAAAATTTCGACAATACAGTAAGGTGATATTCCTCTCTTAGTAATTTGACAATTGAAGATTTAAATAATGAGTCTCCTATCTCTAGATAAGCTTTTCATGGTTTTCGCTACTGACACAATTTGAAGTTAATTACCAAATTTACAGATCTTTATAATAACTTTCGCACTGCAGACACAATTGAACTGGTCATGTAAAAGATGCAGAATAAAATAATACAGATCGATATTTTTATTTTATTGATTTTGTCACAATATAACAATCTTAAATTATGGCATTTTTCACAAGCCACTTACAGAACTATAAAGATTTATAAAACAAGCAGTTAAATTATTTCCTTTATAAAACTATCAAAAAAATTTCTAGAATCAAAAAAACATTTTATCTTTGCACCCGCAATGAGAAAATTATTGTGTCTTACTGGAGGAATGGCAGAGCGGTCGAATGCGGCAGTCTTGAAAACTGTTGACTGTAACAGGTCCGGGGGTTCGAATCCCTCTTCCTCCGCCACAAAAAGTCCAAAAAGTGACTTTAAAAAACAAAAAGCCTTTAAACACTGATGTTTAAAGGCTTTTTCATTTGGAATGGTATCAAACCCAGCTTAAAAAACAGTCACCTTCTTAGTTACCCACTCTATTTTGGAGTTACTTTTTTATAATTTGGGTAACTAATTAAATGCTCAATTATAGTTCATTGCTTCTTAGTATTTTATCGATCTTACCGCTGTCATATAAAAAAATATCTCCAAGCTTTGTGTAGGGAAGAATTCCGGTCTGTCTGTATTTTATAATAGTGTTATTGGACAGCCCAAACATCTTTTTTAAATCTTCATTACGATAATATTCAGGTCTCAAGACTTTTCCTTGGCATATTTTTGAATCAATTCTTTCCAGTCTTGCCATCACAGACGCTATCAACTCTTTCACTTCCATCACATAAGACAGCTTCTTTTCTTTCTTCATCATTGGTGAGTTTTTTACTTATTATTAATTTTTTCTCCTTTCCATTCTACCAGCTCTCCAGCCTTCTCGTACGCTCCTGCATTACTGCAATAAATTCATTTAAAAATTTAATCTGTTTCTCTTTATAAATATAGCCCTTACATTCAGAAAACTGTCTGCTGATCGACTTGATTTTCGACTGTCCTCCGTCATCGCTGGCATATGTGAAATTATTTTCGAGGAAAAGCTGAAACTTACTTCTATTATTTTTTTCATCTGCATTATCAAAAAACAAAAGACCTTCATCCATTAAGATATAAAAGAGCTGGGCAAAGTCAATTTTACTGTAACAGGATTTACATTTTTCTTTAAAAAAAACAGATTGCACTTTTTTGTCCCCGTCAGTTTGGCTGACTAGATCTTCTAATTGCAAATTCCGGTTATATTGATCACCCCATTCCGTTTTAAAGTGAGCACCTGATTCCAGTTCAAAATGACCACCTAATTCCGGTGCAAAGTGAGCACCTCCGTTTT
>NZ_LMMA01000017.1 GCF_001422725.1 Flavobacterium sp. Leaf82
ATACTTCTTCTGTTGCGCTAAAACCCCAATCTCGCCAAACGGCTGCTAACGGAAGGCTTTYTTGCTTACKCTTAAGGTTCTATTTTGCAATAAATTCATCAGTTTACTTTTCTAAATTAACTTTTATGTAATTTCGTAAAGTTCTAATTAACTTTTAATATTTTAATATGATTCAATTTGATATATATCGAGATTTAACAAAAGAAATCTATGCAGATGATATTCCAGAGTTTTCAGGTTCTGAAAATTGGGGGAATTTAAGTAGTAAATTTTCATTTATATTCAGCAGATTAGATTATCTCAATGATACTTTAGTTTCAATATGCGAAAAAGTAGAAATTTATAATGTTAATTTCAAAGAGAGAAATGGTTTGACTAGTAAGAAAACTAAAATCGCACCTTATATTGAAATTATTCACGTTATGTCMGATTTAAGAATGATAGTTGATGAGCTTATAGCATTGCTATATATTGTTGAAAAAAGAAAAGTTTTAGGCGATTATCCTAGTAAAATTGAAATAGAATCTATTGGGAATCTATTGAGTAAATGGAATGAGAAAAAATTTGACGATGTGAAATTCTTTATTAATTATAAAGATTTTTTAAAGAATGTGAATGATATTACGAACACTTAYAAACATTCATTTATAAATGACCATATTGTGTTTTATAGACAACTTGATAAACCAACTGTTTATGCAATAAGGAATTTTAATGGCGAATTTGATAAACAAAAAAATAAATTAATCGAAATTCCACTAGAGAATATTGTAACTGATTTCAATAAAATGTTTAAAGAGTATAGAATATTATTAAAAGAAATGACATATGAGCAAATAGTAAATGATTTTGAAAAGAAAAAACACAATATGGTCATTTATAAATGAATGTTNGACAACTTGATAAACCAACTGTTTATGCAATAAGGAATTTTAATGGCGAATTTGATAAACAAAAAAATAAATTAATAGAAATTCCACTAGAGAATATTGTAACTGATTTCAATAAAATGTTTAAAGAGTATAGAATATTATTAAAAGAAATGACATATGAGCAAATAGTAAATGATTTTGAAAAGAAAAAACACTTATAAAATGTAAAATAAAAAAACATTATATTTTTGGAACACAATGTAGCATTTTCACACATTTTAGTTCTTTTAAGGCAATATTAAAACAAAAAAGATGAGCATTACTGCTCATCTTTAATTTATTTTTTGCTAATATTTATTCTATTTCAATATGTTAGAAATGTAAAATCTCATATCACTAAATCTGAAACACTGCCCTATATAATGACAAAAGCCACTCCGTTATAGAAGTGGCTTTTTTATTGATTTAGATTGCGGGTGCGAAATCCGAAAAATTCACACAACCTTTTATAAGGAACTCTTCGCCGAACGAGAATTAATTTCTGCTATTAATTGATTATAATTTTTAAAATTTGATGGAGATACAATCAATTCTTTATCATCTTCTAAGCTAAATTTATAATCGTAATACCCAGGAGTAATTTGACCAACCTCGTAAATATAAGAACCGTCTATAAATTCTTTGTCTAAACTTTTGATACATGTATAAGGAATACTTTCTTTCTTTCCTGATAGAATATAGATTTTTGTGATTGTCTTTTCATCCACAATGAGTTTATAAATAGAATTTAAATTAAAGAATAAAACTGCCACCCCAACTATTAAAAGAAAAATGACAGGAAAAATGACATCAGCATCTTTTTTATAATACATCTTAACATCTACAAGCAAAGCACTTAAACCAAAACAAATAATCGGTACAAAAACATTTCTCAAAAGGTAAAGCTTTTCAAATTTTGAAACTACTATCATTTTTTATTTTACATTAACATCAAAAGTAACTGTATCATTTTTTACTCGCGTAACATTATCATTAAATGTGTATTGGGTTATTGCTTTGATTCGATTAAGTCCTTTTTTGGTTAAAACTTCTTCAACAACTATGCGTGTTGGTACTTCTTTAGTAATGGTTCGTTTAACCTTTGAATTATCAATACCTTCAGTTTCTATTTTAAAAGTTCTTTTGGCATTTGGAATATTGGCTAGTAAATATTCATATTTTATAACATCACCCACTTTTAGAGTATCTCGAGTATTAATTTCATACTTTTTTTCTTTTTCAATTTTATATTGATTTACTGGATAGGTCGCATAACCATCATACTTTTTTACTGTTTTTCCATCAAAATCAATAATAAATTTAGCCTCACCGATATCATTATACATAATATATTTCCTAATTAAGCCATCGGAATTGTAAAAAATACTTTCTTCTGTAACTTTACTATTTTTTCTATAATGAACAGATTCTATTTTGCCATTGTCAAAATAATAAATACTTTTTCCATTAGGCTCATTATTTACAAAATTACCTTCAGCTATTTTAATTCCTCTTTCATTATAATTTACAAACTTTCCGTGCTGAATTGAATTACCGTTTCTAATCACATATTCGTTTGTGCCGATTAATTTTCCTGAGGGGCTGTATTCTTTAAAAGTATATACTTTTTCATCTTTAAAATAAAAAAACCAAACTACCAGACAAAGTAATACAGCAAGTACTATTATATATATTTTTTTCATTATTTCTTTTTTTCTTGTGCTTCTAAAACGTCTCTTCTCACCTGTACATTTTTATTTGGGTCTTTAGTATCAGTAACGACCTGAACCATATCCGATGGGCTATTTCCTTTACCTGAATTTTCTTTAATAACATCCTTAACGCTTTTTATTGCCTTATCCACTTTACTAGATAATTTCCCTAAATCAGCTGCGCCCTTCATTATATCTTTATTACTTTTAAGATTGTTCCCGTTTTTTGCTGCACCAGGGGCGCCATCAAGAAACGCATCAGCACTAATATTATCTCCAACTTTCTTTCCAGTTGACTTTTCATTTTCACCTCCTCCTTTTTTAGAAGTAGCAGTGGTAGTTATTTCCTTATCACTTGGCTCAATTTTTTCTCTTACATATGTATTTATACTTTCTAAGAAATCAGCTGTCGCATACACTACTAATTTTGCTAAGTCAGTATTACCTGTTTTTGAATTATATGCTCTTTGTGTTGGAGTTTGTTTATTTAAATCGTTCGAACTTTCTAAACCTTCAAGTTCTTTTGCATGAACTGGTTGATTTGAAGAAAATTGATATGGTGTATAATCTTCATATTTTTCTGTTAATGGGTCAATACTCATAAATCTTCCAATCGCAGGGTCATAATTTCTCCATTTGTAACTGTACCAGCCAAGCCCCAGCTCGTCTTGGAGCTCTTGACCTTGGAACTTATAATTATATCCTATTTGCTTACTGTCTATATTATACCCTTGATGTTTTAAACCAAAAGGATAATAATTATTTTCTTCGATAATTTCAAGAACTTGCGTTTGTGGGTTTTTAGCGTAGCTTAATCGTACGTTTCCTAAATGATCTTTGTATTGAAATACATATGAAAATACTCCGCTATCATTTTTTACATATCCTTCTGCAGTCGGGAAAAACTGCAACGTAGGTCTGGTTGGAACCTCCTGACTTGTCGACTGAACTGCTAACCCACTAAAACGACTACTCTCCTGTGGCGGATTTATAACAGGATCTGTACCATCGATAGGAGGTTCCGGATCTTGCGGATCATCAGGTATAGGATCACCAGGATCAGGAGAAACAACTCCTCCGCCGCCTTGATTACCTTGGTTTTCACCATACATGTACTGAAATCCTCCCAAATAATTGGTATAGGTTGTCACAGCAGCATTCTTTACAATTTTCTCTACTTTCTGACCTGTTGCGTTGTAAATATACTCAATAGTGCCATTTGTACCAAATGTAATTTTTTTGGGCAAATTAAGGTGATTGTATTTTATATCAGTAATATTTTTGTTTTTGTCACTGGTCATATTTCCGTTAGCATCATAACCAAAGTCATCACCATTTTTATTGCCGTCAATAAAACCTTTACTATTATTTCCGGCAGGACTATCCGTAACTTTTGTTAACTGATTTGAATTTTCATTTAAATAATCATAGGTCAAATCATCTATTTTAAAAACGACAGAAGGCGCATCAGAATCCCCATATCTTTGTAATAATTTGATATTACCATTCTTGTCATAACTTAAACTTTCGTTGTAGGCTCCTGACACTGGGATTGCATCACCGGGTTTTCTATAAATAGCATTTGTTAATCTATTAAGATCATCGTATTGATAGCCATAGGAACGCATTGCATAATCAGATGCTGTTTTCCAGAAAGTCTCTGCTATATTACCATTATAAAGTGCATCAACAGATGAATTTCCCGGCTGATTGTTATAATTAATTTTAAAGGCAAATAAATCAAGAGGATCTGTATCAATTTGCAAGTTCTCTGTATTATTAATTCCTGTAAGCCAGCCTCTAATATTATAGCTATAATCAACTTTTTGCCTTTGATTTCCTCCGGTGTTGCCAACGTTTTTACTTTCTAACTGCCCTAATGCATCATAGCTGTTTGATGCTAAAAGCTGAACTGTTCCTCCATTGATTTGATGTGTATGATTAAGTAAACGATCTTGTGGTGAATAGGTAAATTCTTCCCTTACCGTTAACTCATTATCTCCATAGGTACGTTTATGTTTAGTAATTGTATAAAGCACTTTTCCTGAAAAGTCCAGCTTAGTATCTGTATTGGTATATCCTCCTAAATGATTTTGAGTTTGGGTGCGAATAGGTCTGGCTTTTATATCATCATAAACTATATTGGTAATTTCTCCCATTGCAATAGAAGATGTTGTAAGTACCCTGATACAAGTTCCGGTAAGCAGCCCTTTTGTATTAGCTAAAACCTTTTGATCTTCAATAGTTGTTGGTCGTGTTGACCCAAGCGGAAAGTCATAATCATCGTAATAGTTAATGGTTAAAATTTTGAAATTAGTTGGTGCAATTACATTACTGTAATTTACGGGAACTCCATCTATAGTAGTACCTGATGTTTGTTTAGTTTCAAACAAAATTGTTGCTGCATTTTGCACATCCTGCAGTGATTTTCTAGTGGGCGAATTCGAAGATTGATTTATCCAGCCGGTATAAATAGGCCGGCCAAAAGCATCGTATTTTGTAATAAGCCAACCCTCAGTATTTTCATCTTTAAAAGGCGAAAAAACAGGCCCTGTCGCTACTGGTCGGTCGAGTTTATCATAAACAATAAATTCCCATTGTTTAACGGGTAATTTTTTCTCGACAAGTCTATTACGGTCATCATATTTATATTGATAACACAAACCATTTAATTTATCAAGATCAATAGCTCCGGTAACTTTTGGCGGAATGACATAGGTCAGGTTGCCGTAAATATCATATACATAGTAGGTATCGTGCCTGTCACCTGCATCATACGTTCTTTTAAGAACTACTTGCCCTTCCTTGTTTTTAAACTCAACTGTAGAGCCTGAAGATTCGCTTGGGTTTGCACCAGAATTTTCATCGTAGGTTACTGTTTTGTATAATTCATTTTCGGCATAACTTCCTTCTTCAGGATAACCAATTTCATATAAGCCCTGACCAGCTTGCCAGCTTGTAGTAACCCTGTATAATTTTACAGCATCGGCAGAGGTATTGGTCTGGTAATTGAGTTTTATTTCATGACCACTACCCATAGCCCATGAAGCTCCCGGAGCAGCTTGCTTTAGAACCCTGTTTAATGGCGAATTCTCATACTGTTTTTGCGAAAAAGGATTGGCGGTATTTTCATATTTTGGTGAGCTGTAAAACCCTACTGCAGCATTTATTGCTGTTACCGGATCTATTAAGGGATATGTATTACCTCCATTAGCAACTGTATAAGGCAAATACTCTTTTTCCTGCCTGCCCAGACCATCATATCTCATGGGAGTCACAATATCCTGACCATCGCCTCCCTGACCAATAGCAATTGTTTGTATTGGCCGGCCTAATCCGTCAAAATAAGTGACATTTTGAGAGATTTCGTCCTTGGTTAACTTGTTTAAATCAGAACTTTGAGCCGCTTTTTTGGGTGCAACTGTGTATATAAAGTTATCATTGCTGAAAGTCTGAGCCATTAAGCCCGAACCAGCAAATAAAAAAAGATTGAATATAATGATGTATTTTTTCATACAGATATTTTTTATTTTTCCCAATTCACAGAATTAATTAACAGTAAATGATTTCAATTCAGGAAAACCTAAAAATGAAAGTGTTAGGATAAAAGTTTTATTAGTTACACCAGCAGGTAAAACAAGACTACTACTCCAATTTCCGTTATATATTTTCATTCCAATTATATAACTATAATTAAAAGTAGCATGAACAACACGTTCAGGATGATCTGATGAAGAAGATGTAACTGTAACCCAGAATTTTTTCTGACTTTCCTCTGCATCAGCTACAAAAACATCATATGTTTCTGATGTGCAAATTCCATTTTCATTTATATAGGTTCGTGAATTACTATTAATATCATTTTGAGCCAGCTGATCAACATTTGCCTGAGAAATAGTTGAGCTATATTTTCTCGCAGGAACCGTATAAGTTACTGCTGAGCCATATGTACCAGTACCGCAATTATTCTTATTTGCTGTTACTGATTTAGTCGCATTGTAAAAAGCACAAGTACCATTAGCATTAGCATAAATATTTCCATCGTGATAAAATTTATATGCCCCTTTAAGATCTGCATCAGCTTGAGAAATATTTGATAAAGATGCACCGGCTTCCTGACTAAATGGAACACTAGAACCTAGAGCCCCTGCTTCACAGTTGTCTTTTGTAAATGGGCCACTTCTGGCAATACTATAGAAAGTACATAGAGCTGTACTATTGCTATAACTTGGCCCATTCTTAGTAACATCATCTAATGCCTGAGCATCAGCACCTGCCTGTGAAAAATCACTATATCTTCCTGCGGGAACTATATACCAAACACTTGCAGGAGTTCCTCCTGCGGGACAATTGCTTCTTTCGATTAATCTGCTTTGGGCAGTATTCCAAAAAGTACATTTTGCATTTACATCATTATTTGCAAATGCCTGACCGTTGTTACTAATCTCTGTTTGAGCCTGAGCATCAGCTGAAGCCTGCGAATCTGTGGAACTATATCTTCCCGCAGGAACTGTATACCAAACACTTGCAGGAGTTCCTCCTGCGGGACAATTGTTTCTTTCGATTAATTTGCTTTGGGCAGTATTCCAAAAAGTACATTTTGCATTTAGATCACTATTTGCAAATGCGGGTCCATTGTTAGTGATTTCTGCCTGAGCCTGAGCATCAGCTGCAGCCTGCGAATCTGTGGAATTATATCTTCCCGCAGGAACTGTATACCAAACACTTGCAGGAGTTCCTCCTACGGGACAATTGTTTCTTTCGATTAATCTGCTTTGAGCAGTATTCCAGAACGTACATTTTATTGATGTCGTATTATTTGCATAAGCCTGTCCGTCTGTATTAAATTTAGCAAGTCCGTTACTATCGGCATCAGCCTGCGAAATAGTCGAAACATATGCTCCAGATGGCTGGCTATAGCTCACACTTTGTCCCGTACCTCCTGCTGCACAATTATTTTTTGTAAATGGCCCGCTTCTGGCTGCACTTTTATAAAGATAAACACTTGTTGAAGTATTATCACTACAATCAACCTGCTGCCCTTTGTAATTGTAGCAATATTTTTGAAGCACATTTAAATATTTATCCTTTACAAATTTTAGTCTATTAAAAGAATCATATTCATAGAACGAGGAAACTCCCTTAGGATCTGTTACACTTGTTACGCCCACAAGCGGATTATAAGTGTATGTGCTGATCATATATTGAGGTAAAGCAATTCTCAAATCTTTTAATTTATTTCTCAAAATCTGCTCTTTACAATCATCAGATATACAATTATCATTATCAGAGTCAGAAAAACTTTGAAGATCTATAACATAACTGGCTACCTGATCATAACTAGTATTTTCGATCTTGGCAATTGGCTGGGTTTTATTATAACCCCATATTATAGAAACCGGTGTGCTGCTTTCAAGAGTATACTGCAAAACATTGCCTTTATCATCATATTTATCATAGGTAATTTTTCTATCAGTAGTTTTATTAATTTCAGAGTTTCCTTTATTTGCATACACATACTTAGGAACTAATAAATTCATTGTTAGTGCCTCCTGAGAGTATTCCGTTTTTTGTTCTGATATTTTTTCACCGTTATAACTTTGAGTTACCAAAGGCACTCCGATCATGTTTTTAGCTATCAATTCATTTCTAAAAGGTTCACTTGACATTTCTGCATTGGTCGCATAAAAATACTTTGTTTCTAAATTTTCGTTTTTGGAGTTTTTGGTCGTTTTACTCTTTAAAAAACCTGTATCCGGATTATAGTCATATACCGTAACTCCTTCTACTATATTACCTTGTAAATAATTAGCACTTTCTTCTTTTTCCAGTATTAAATTCTTAGCCTGATATCTAAAAGAGGCAACCTGAAAATCTAATAACGGTCTTGGATATTGTAATCCACAACCAGCACCAGAGCTTCCTCCTCCAGAAACCTGCGCTCTTTTTTCCCTAACTAATTTGCAACTTAAAAGGTATAAAAGCTTTGTGGTGTTGGGGATTAGTGAAGTTGTATAACTATTATTTTCGAATAAAAGGGTTGTACCAAAATTATCTTTTACTTCTTTTGTTCTCAATAATCCTATTATAGAGTAACTTTCTAAATCCCTTATAGAATTTGAAACGGGCCCGCCATAATAGCTAAAAATAGTTTTACCATTAGTGACTACCTGATTGTTTATGTCTTTTCCAGAATCAATTTTTTCAACTGTTTTATACAATACAGGACTACCCCTGAAATTAGATAATGGGTAAATACTTGTATAATTATAAAAATCTCTCCTAACAAAAATTGCCGGACTGCATTGTAAATTATCCTGAGTATGAGATCCCGAATAAAACTCCGGTTTTTGCAGCATAACTCCTGTGCTTTTATTGTCCTGCGAATAATTATAAGCTGTAGTAATACATTCTCCATTAAAATCGCAATTTTGAACTCTACTTACTCTAACACCACCAACTGTCTGATCATAAGTTGGCGGTGTTGTCTTAATAATTACACTTAATTGGGCTGTTATTCCCTGATCAGAAGTAGCTTTCAAAACATATTTTCCCGGAACAGTAACATGTATTATGTTATCAGGATCTGAATTCATAAAAGTTCGCTGAGGAGGCCTCCAGTCTCCTCCTTCATTTCCCCAGTACTGTTTTGCTGTTAATATTATTGTACCATTTTGAGTTAAAGTTATTTCACCAGTTCTGTCGTGTTCGCCTGCCATTTCAAAACCATTCGTAAATTGATATCTTGGAACCAGATCTACGGGAACTGAAGTTATATCAAGAGTTACTGTTTTTTCACTCCCAATCTCATAAGGGTTAGTAGTTGCAGCATAAGGCTCATTAATAACAGGTGCATCTGATTCATAAGGAAAATTATTCCCACCCGTTCTAATCTTATTTGTCTCATATTCTATAATGGAATATCCTTTTGTCTGGTAAGTGATTTTGGTTAATGCTCCAATTTTTGTACTATTAAAATCCGGTTTAAGCGTCGGGTTGTTATTCGGGGTAATTAATCCATTAATAGTAGCCGGTCTGCCCTTTTCATTATAGTAACCCCATAAATCCTTTTTAGCATAATCACTGTCATCTGTTATTACGGGATAAGGTGTACTCATATCATATTCCATTTCATTCATAATTACACCATTGGACTTTACATTCATTAAATTAGTTCTCCTGCCAGTCCATCCTGAATAATTGAAATCATAACTTTTAACGGCCTTATCAAATTTATCTTTTATGCTTAAATTACTAATAACAGTAATGGCATTTTCTGTTGGGTTATCGTTATATTGTAATTCTATAGTGTAACTATTAGTAATTATTTTCTTTAATTTATCTACCCTTACTTGTGTATCTGATATGTTTTTATTAATTTCAAAACTTTGAACAGTTCCATATTGTGTACTATTTTGCGTTAGTGTCTGGGTTACACTTCTATCTGAATAGCTAATATATTGGTTGCTCACATCTGACTCGTATTTAAATAAAATTTTGTTAGTACTGGTAGGAAAATTAATTTCTGTTAACAAAAAAGAAGCGATATAATCAGACGAATTTTCAGCAGAGGACCGAGAGTTAATAAGGGACTTATTAAAAATATAATTAATACCCTTATCATCTGTTATAGTAAAAGCGCTATGAGAATATCCTGAAACTTTATAATTTTCATTCTTTAAAAAAATAGCATTGTTATCTTTATCCAGATAAAAACTGCAATTTAAGTTTCCGGCATTCACACAATATTTATCAGGCTCACCATCAAATATACCATTTGCAACAAACTCTGTAAAATCATTTATTGTGGACAGTCCTTGCGGAGACACATAATCATCGAAAGGTGGAAGCTTATTGATATAATTGTATATTGATTGTTTATCACTTTGATGTTGTGAATCATCCAGTCCATTAATACTATGCAGGATTGAACCTCCAATATTCAATGCCCAGCCTACACCCGCATAGCCCGGTGTTTCATCCAGAAGCAATCCGGAGTAATTATAAGATAAATTAATAGGCATCGTAAAATTGCCTTCTTTTATTTCAAATATTGGAATTGTATAGTTCATTCGGCCAGTTGAAAGATCGACAGGAATTTCTCCAACCTTACTAATTGAGGCAGCCTGAGGCGATGCAACCGTTATATTAGGAATGTATTGTTTTGCTACCCCACCCTCATCCTGGGATTTTACTTTTTGAACATTAAAAAATATAATAAAGAAAAAAAGGATATATATATTTGATTTCATATTGATTTACAACTTAAGTATAGTAGTTTAAATAAAGGGATAATTATCTTACGCTTTTAATCACTTTCACAGATTCCGTCTTCACATCAGTCCTGATGTTGATAATGTAGATTCCTTCTGAATACCTGCTTAAGTTTACAGGCACAGTTCTGTTGTCAATATCAAACTCTTGTAAAATACGTCCTGTCATATCGACCAAAGTCGCAGTTCCTTCTTTAAAATCATAACCAATAATTACATTAGTATAAGTGGTCGCAGGATTTGGGATCGCCTCAATACTGGATTTAACTTTCTCTACCTTTTCTTTGTCTTTTAGCTTTACCACCCAAAAGTCATTCCCTCCTATACTTCCGTTTTTATCTTTTGACGCGCTTGAATTTGATGTTCCGGCCATAAGGTAACCTCCATCGCGGGTCTCTACTAACTTTCTTAGGATATCTTCTCCACCACTGCCTACAGTTTTACTCCAGATTTCTTCGCCTTTGCTGTCTATTTTTAAGGCGATATAGTCATTGATGCCGTCTTTTTCCTTATTGACCATGTTCATTGCTTTTGCAACAATTCCTTCTCTTGGACGTTTGCTCTCACTTTGTGCATAGCCACCTAATAAATAACTTTCGTCTTTGTTTACAACTAAAGAGGTAAGAATATCAACTTTGCCAAAATCATAGGTTTTACTCCACAAAATACCCCCATAATGATCCAGTTTTAAAACCCAGTAATCCGTTCCATTACCTACAATTCCTCCCATCGTGGTAAGTGCATTTTTACTGTTGGAATTTCCGCCTGCAATATAACCGCCATCGATTGTTTGATGAATTACATAGGGCTGATCATCGCCCTCAGCTCCATAAGAATTTTGCCACTCGATTTCTCCTGTATCAGTTATTTTGATAATCCAGTAGTCTCCAAAACCTTTGTTATTTTCTGTTTTATCACCTGATACCGGCGAATTAGAATATCCTGCTAAAATATATCCGTTGTCTGTGGTTTGCTCCATGCTTCTTAGCACATCAACATATTGACCGCCATATGTTTTCTGCCATTCAATATCGCCTTGCTTGTCTAACTTCACAATCCAATAATCCATGTTGCCTCTGCTTTTTTCAGATTTATTAAATAAATCGGCCTTAGTTGTGGTTATTGATTTTCCGTTTGGTTTAATATTAGAGATAACCGAAGGACTAGAGCTTGAAGATCCTCCTAGAATATATCCTCCATCTTTGGTCTGAAAAGCGCATAATAACTCATCCTGTCCTGAACCTCCAATAGTTCTCTGCCATTGTTCTTCGCCAGAGGCATCTAGTTTAATAACCCAAAAATCAGTAATGCCTTTGCAATCTTCCTTTTTCTGAAAACTGGTTCCGGAACTCGATGTTCCTGCCAGAATAAAACCTCCGTCTCTGGTATTTTTTATACTTTGCAGTAAATCAAAACCGCTTCCGCCAATACTTTTTTGCCAGTCCAGATCTCCTTTCTCATTCATTTTCCAGATCCAATAATCTAAGTCGCCATGATTAGCGTCGTCTTTATTTCCAGTTTTATCAGACAAAGAACTTCCTGCCAAAATAAAACCATAATCAGCTGTTGGTTGGGCATCAAAAAGATAATCAGCATGGGTTCCCCCGTATGATTTTTCCCAAAGAATATCCTGAGAATAGGTAAATAAAGGAAGAATAAGAGTTAATAAGTAGAATTTTTTCATAAGCAGTTTTAGTTTTTGGCAATTTAATTATGCGCAAATCTAAACTACTAATACATCATAATTTTACGGTTTTCCTCATTGGTTCTGTAGTTTCAGTATTTTTATTTATAGACATAAAAAACAATAACTATAAACCAGTAAAAAACAACAAGTTAAATTGATGAATATTGAATTTTAAAATGTTTAAAACACAAAAAACAGGGACTTATACGTAATAATTTATGCACATTAAATCGAAAATGATTCAACCAATACTACAATTTTCTCAACTTTATAACAAGTTTTAATTTCAAAAATTGACCTTCAATTTTAATAATTTATTCGAGTCATTTTTTGCAAATCACTTATAAAATGGTTCGAGAATTGTCCTGTTAGGGCTACTAGTAAAAATTAAAAGCCTAAGAAATCTAGATTTCTTAGGCTTTTTTTTTGGTTCGATAAGTTTTGTTTCAGTTTCTGGAAAATTTAAAGGCCTGTGTTTTCAAGAGAATTTGGTTCGAGTCCCACTA
Organism: Flavobacterium sp. Leaf82; assembly: GCF_001422725.1. Taxonomy (GTDB): domain Bacteria; phylum Bacteroidota; class Bacteroidia; order Flavobacteriales; family Flavobacteriaceae; genus Flavobacterium. The sequence goes on from NZ_LMMA01000017.1 coordinate 13,090, forward strand.
GGGGTTGATCATCCCAAATACAAAACCATATTTCCATTCAGCCAATTGCCCAAATGCGTTGTAGCTGTTATGCGTTCGTTTATTTATCAGCCATTATTTCGTTATAATTCTTATATCTTTCGTCAGTTCCTATATATTTTGCTCTAATGAAATTTGTGCAATCTTTTTCAAATTCATTGCAAGAGTCAAATAAAATTGCACTTCCATTTTCCCTTTGGTTTTGTTTTAATATTTTATAAATCTCAACACCTCCAATCGGGTCAACGCCAACTAAATCTATTATTATGTTTTTTGTAAAAGTCAAAGTTTTGTACAATGACAACAATCTTCTATATCCGCCCGCAATTGAATTGATTTTGATTTGAGGTTTCATCCATTCAATCTCGTAAATTTTATTCTTGTAAGTTGAATTTCCATCACATTTTTTTAAATATTGACCAATTGTTGTTGGAAACAATTTACTTAAAAAATAATTTTCTTTAAAATGCTCTACATACTTAATTTCTGAACATAATTCGGTTATATTTTCAATTAATCTTAATGATATTTTTTGAAATTTTACACCGTTAGGAATTTCAATAATAACAATTTCGCCCTCGTTTAAGATAAATGAAGGAATTAGAAAATCTTCAATAATTTGTTCCTTAAAACTTAGTAACATTTTTAAAAGTTTGTGAATTTTTTGTTTCTTTTCAGCACTCTATTGTTCTAAACTGACGCATAACGTTCTCGCGCGACAAGCAGTTTGGGACTAAATCAGCGTTATCTTTCGGATTTGCCAAATCTTCCAAATACAAAACCATCTTTAATTTCAGCCTAAAACCCCAATCTCGCCAAACGGCTTTTACCAGCTGGCTTTTTAGTCTGTTATCGTTTTTTTAGTTCCATCATCGTTGATGTATTTAAATATATGATTTTGGTCAATTATTTTTCCACCAATCTTTGTAAATGTTCCAAACATTTCATTCCAATCTTCAGTATCATTTTCTTTAGCTGTATCCCAACGTATAGTTCCAAATAAATTTGGCTTGTCAAGTTCTGATTTTATGATCACTCCAAATTCTCCATTTACAGAAACCTTTGTTCCAGAAACAAAGTCGTGATTCTTTTTCCAATAATCAGTTCTCATAAAAATTCTGTTTCCTAATTCAAATCCTTCGATTCCTGCAAAACTATCCCATTCACAAGTAGGAGCAAACCAATTCCATATTTGAGTAAAATCTGGTACGTTATCAAACTCAACGTCAAAAATTCCGTCTATTAGAGCTTTGTGAAAATCTTCGGCTGAGTCAAACTTTCTACAATACCCTCCTTTAAATTCGGATAATAATTTTTCTGCTAGATGCAAGTCAGCAATTAGTTCAAAAAACTCATACTTTTCCCAAAATTCAACTTTCGAAAGTTGTTTTCTTTTTTTCTTAAATAGTCGATTAAAGATTTCAGTATTGTGTTAGATTTCTGAATTTGCTTGGCGCTTGCTGGTAACGTTCTGGCACTTGGCGTGGTTGGGGACTAAAGATGCGAGATTTTTCAGTTAAACACAAATTTTCCAAATACAAAACCAACTTTAAATTCAGCCTAAAACCCCAATCTTGCCAAATGGCTGTTACCTGCTGTTTTTTCTTTTCAGTAACATTATTACAACAAGTACAATTAAAACAGCAATTAGACTTGAAAGAATATAAATCGTTTTCTCTTTCTTTTTCAGTTTTTCTTGATATATGTTTTCGATTAAACCAATTTGATAGGAAATATTATTTTCAAATTTTATCATTCTAACACCGCTTGTGTCTGATTTGTATTTTTGATATAGTTTTTCAAGAGTTTGTAATTCTTCTTTTTCCACATTTTCCAAAATGTTACTTCTAGAACAAATGGAACATGCTAAAGTCTGACTTTCTGATTTTGCATATATTAAATATGTTTTACCAAGTTGAAACATAAAATCACAACTTGCAGAACTTTGACTCAAAATTGTTCTTAATTCTCTTCCAGGATAGATTTCTGATTTATATGATTTTAGAATTCTACAGGTATATGAATAAATTTTTGCACCATTATTTCCATAAAGCAAAGTATCAACTTTTATAATTTCTCCTGTGAATATCTCGTTTGCACCTTCCCAATTTTTAGTAATGGCTGGAACTCCAGCACAACTACAAGAATAGCTTTTTAAGCTTATGAAAATCAATAATATTACTAGAAGTTTTCTCATTTTAAGATAACGTTGTTTCTAAATAGCAGGTAACGGTTTGGGGCTTTGTGTTCGGGCGGGATTTCGAAGCACAAAAGCTGGTTTTATTACTAAAGTTTAATTGAAAACTGCCGTTGAATTTTGCACTTCAGCCCGCCTGACGCAAAACCCTTGTTAGCGGTAGTGCTTTTATACTCCAAGTTTATTCAATATTTTATTCATTTCTACAAATTGTTCTTCGTTATTAGAAGCATAAATTAAGTCATAATAATCAGTATTTCTCTGAACTGCAATTACATCGTTTTCAAAATTCCCATAAAATTCAATACCAATCCATTGTGAGAATGAAAAGTCTCGTTTTTTAAAGTTCTCTTTAATAATTTTAAGTTCTTCGTCATTTATATATGCAAATTCATCTGAACTAAATTGAAGAGCAAAAACAGCTTGAAGATTTGCCATTGCTTTTAAAAAATCAGTTAACAAATTTGTTTCTTTACTCCATTCCTGTTCTTCATAGCTCATATAAACTGGTGGATTGTCAATATTTAAGTCATTTTTGTCAATTCCCCAAACACAAGCCCATTGATTTTCAACGTAAAAAATTAGAAAATCTTTATTTTTAGACAATTTTAATTTTTGGGGTTCGATAAGTTGGTCTTGGGTGTTGTTTAGTTCTTTTATTTTCCCCAATTGCGAATAATAGTCAGAAAGAACTTTTGGAATATTCTCACAAATATTTTTAAACACAAAAATTTCCTCTTCTGAAAATCCGTTTTTTTCAGTTATGCCAAAAAGTTGTTTTATTTCTTTAAATTCTGTCATTTTCTTATCGTTCGGTGTTTTGCCAGCATTACCGCTAACTTGTATATATGTCTGACTATATCAGACTTATACACCCTAAATTAGGGTGCTATGTCTGACAAATGTCAGTATTTATTTGTTTTCAAAAATAGGATTTTTATTTCATAAACCACCAAACGGACTTTTATTTATTGGATACTTTTCATATTAACATTAATGTAAATTTCGGTGCTCTTGCTACATTTATGAATTGGTGGGAACGCACTCTAACTAACAGTGATATTACATTCAAACAGCAAAATTAGACATCCATTTAAAATCTTTAAATCTTCCAACAAAAGGTTCGAATTTTGTAGCATCAGGATCTGTATTTAATAATATTTATATTGACAGTTATCGGATTTGAACCGAAAAATTTAATATTGCTTGATATTTATTTTATTTAAATCATCCACAAAATGGTTCGAGAATTGTCCCGTTAGGGCTACAAGGTTAAAGCAAAAGCCTGAAAAATCAAGATTTTTCAGGCTTTTTTGCCGTTTGATAAATTTTATTTCAATTTCTTAAAAATCTAAACGCCCTGTATTTTCAAGGAAAAATGGTTCGAGTCTCGTTAGGGTAAATTATTCAACAAGATATTTAACTATTTAAAAAATCAAGTCCAAAAATAAATCTTTAAAACAGCAGTAAAAACAACTAAACTTTTACTGAAACAGATTGTCCGTCTGTTTAATCTTTTAAGATGAGTTCTGAGTGTCAAATTTTTCCTTTCAATATGGTTTGTCCCAAAACGTTTTACTGAATGTAGTTTCTCTTCGATCAAATATCGATAGTTTTTTAATCTGTCCGTAAATATCTTTTTGGCATCAGATAATTTTAGAGTTTCCAGAACACGGTTCAGCGTTTTATTGGTTCGTTTCCCAACATTAAAACTCACAACTTTTTTAGAATTCTTTTCCAATGCATAAACCAGCCAGATATAATTTTTCTTGTGTCTGATATAAGTGCACAGCTCATAAACTTCATAAGTTTTGCCTTTGCTGATAATTGGTTTAGTAATACTGCTGGCAATTGATACGATTCTTTTCAATAATGTTGTAGTAGAAATATTTAATATTCTTGCCGTGCTTCTTATTCCTAATCCCTCTTTGGTTAATTGGATAATCTTTTTGTTTGTATTTAATTTGTAAGCTTGATTTGTAAAACTTTCTATAAAACGGTGACAGCACATTTTACAGTAGTACTGCTGTTTATAATTTTTAGTCCTCCCATTTTTAACAACCTTTTTCTCGTTACATTTTGGACAATTTACATCATCACTAACTCTGGAACACCATGTCGAATTTTTACTCATTTTAGCTCATTTAAGGCAATATTAAAACAAAAAAGATGAGCATTACTTCTCATCTTTAAATTATTTTTTGCTCATATTTATTCTATTTCAATACGTTACAAATGTTAGATCTCATATCACTAACTTTGAAACACTACCAAATTATTAGGTCTCCCAGAAGGTAAATACAGCTTAACTTTCCAGTCCCGATTGGCTGGAGATAAATGGCTGGAGCCTTATACCGATATTGAAATTGATAAAATGCCGGCAAAAGGAATTAAAAATCTGGCTGTGGTAACACCGGCTTTCGTTTCGGATTGTTTAGAAACGCTCGAAGAAATCGCCATGCGTGCCAGAGAAGATTTTGAGAAAAATGGAGGAGAAAATTTCTTGGCCGTTCCTTGTTTGAATGACGACGACCAGTGGTGCCAGACTGTTGGTAACTGGATTAATGACTGGGCTGAATAATACTAAAATAGCAATATCGAGATATTGGACCTCCCATCATTCATATATCCGTTCGTCTCTTTTTACAAATGAACTTCGATAATTCTTCTGTCGAAGCATTCAGTGATTCGGCAGATTGAATAATTAAAAGTAAAATTTCTTTCAACTCATTATTTCCAAGATTTATATCTTCACACAACAATTTTGAAAGCCCCAGGATATTGGCAACGGACTTTCTAACCTTGTGAGAAATTGCAAACATCATCTGCTCTAAACCACTGTTAAATTCTTCCATGTTCAACTCCTTTTCTTTTTCTCTGATGTTCAAATTTACATTGGCAATTTTTAAATCTTTGGTACATCTTTGCAATTCTTCGTGATTAAAAATAAGTTCTTGCTTTGCTTTTTTTAACTTATCTAATATAATATCCTGATCCATAATTTACGATTAATAAAGTTAGTTAAAAGTATAACATTTAAAACGACTTTTCTTACCTAAGCACGTCTAACATCAATTAGATTCTAAATTCCCCGTTTTTTATTTCGATGTTTTTTATTAATTGATTTTGATAGTTAAAAAAAATATTTTAAAAAGTAAATATTTACTCTGGAAAGTAATTTTGTTTAATATTCTAAATTCTGCACTAATTATCTTGGTAACTTTTTTAAGTTTTAAAATAGAATTATTTTGCATAATTTTAAGTAAAACTATTTTATGTATAACAAGTTTAATATTTCTGAAATCATTCTTAATATACTGGCGCAAAACCCTGAGAAAATTTACTCTTTTGAAGATTTAACTAGTATGCTTATTCCTTATCTTGATCAATCGCTGCAAGAGAGTTTACTTATCCAAAGGTCAAATCAGGCAAAAGTTTTAGACGCATTAATAATGCTAGATAGTGAAGATTTTATTATTCTAGATTCAGCTACAGATGCAAGCATTATAACTATTAAGGGACTAATAAATATAAGAAACAAAAGCTTTCTAAATTGATAAACAGTCTTTTTTGACTTTCTAAATATATTACCCATTAATACCTTTGTTAAAGAACTAGTGCCAGTATAAATATCATTTATCTGCTTATTCTGCATTTATCACTGCAATATTTCACTTCGTTCCAGATTTTTTCCCATTTTTTTCTCCACGCAAACGGTCTCTGCAAACAATGCAGATTTTAGTGGGCAGGTTTTGTTTTTTAACTCCTCTCATTTTTTTGTTTATTTCTAAAACTCCAAACAATATCACTGGCGTATTTTCGAGTTTGTTCTATGTCAACTATAGGCTCTGGATAATCTCTTCCTAATTCGCATTTGTAAAATTGCTGCTCAATAAGATTTAATTTCCATGGTTCATGAATTAATTGTGGTGGAATTTCAGCCAGCTCAGGCAGCCATTTCTTTATAAATATGCCCTCTGAATCGTGCTGCTGTGAATTTTTTACGGGATTATAAATTCTAATGGTATTGCCTGTTGTTGTACCGGCCTGCATCTGAATCTGCGGATAATGAATTCCGGTTTCATAATCTAAAAACTGTCTTGCCAAGAAATGAAGGTCCCGCCAGTCCTGCCACAAATTGAATGTAAAAAAGGAAACCAGCATCGCTCGCATTCTAAAGTTGATATAACCTGTCTGGACTAAACATCGCATACAGGCATCAACAATAGGAACGCCAGTTTTACATTCCTGCCAGGCTTTTATATAGATTTCGTTTTTTGGTTTGACCAAGGAATCGTAATCTTTGTTTATATTTTCAAATTCAATTTGACAGTCATTTTCAAATTTTTGCATAAAATGGCAATGCCAGTGAAGTCTGGAAACAAAATTTAGCATGGCTCTTTTGTTGTATGATGTTTCATAAAACTGATTGGTATATTTATACACCATTCGCATGCTTATGTTTCCGTAGGTTAAATAGGGAGATAAACGGCTACAGCCTTTTCTGCTTAAACCGGGTTTGGAAATATGTTTGCTGTAATTTACATGTCTCTCTTTTGCAAAACTCTCTAAGTACCGCCAGGCCCAATATTCGCCCCCGTGTTGAAAGTTTTCATTTCTCTCTGTTATTTCATCAGAAAGTGTTTCTCCTTTTAAATTTTGATAAAAATCAGGATCTAAATTTTCAAATTTAAAAGTATTCAGGTCAATCATTTTAGGAATTGCGCGCATTGTTTCTTCCCAGCGCTTATCCCAATCTTGTTTTGATCGCAGCTTTCTGATAACACCATGGAGCTGAGATTGTTTCCAAAGAATTTTATGATCATCAAAAAAAAACTGCATGGCAATATCCCTGTCAAAAGTAACTTTGTTGCCAATTTCCTGATGCGAAAACACTGTTTGAACCTCATAAAGACTGCATAAGTGCTCAAAAACAGTCTGGACTTCGTTATGAAAATAATAAATCTGCGCAGCAAATGATTTTAATTTAGACTGCATTTCCTTTAAGGATTCATAAACAAACCGCCAATGACGGACATCAGCATCATCGCAAGCCATTATTGAGGGTTCAAAAAAATAAACCAAAAGAAGAGGGATATTTTCCTGCTGTGCCATAAAAAGAGGTTCGTGATCTGTAAAACGGAGATCACGTTTGAACCACATAATATTTATCTTTTTTTTATTCAACTTTTAAGCAGTGATGTAATTTCCTTATCGGGCTTTGCATAGCTTAATCGGTCTAACTGCATGGTTTTATGATAGCTGTCCAGACCGGAACAAGTAACGGTATTGGCTTTTTCTAAATCGAGGAAACCATCCTTAGACAAGCAGTCTTCGGGAATAAAAATCTGGACTATTTCCCCGATAATCATAGTAGTATTATTGATTGAAATGGCTGTTTTTTCTTTAAATTTAATGCCTAACTGTACGTTGCTTTCGAGCACAAAAGGAGCTGGAAAGTTATTTTTATATTCCGCACTGAGTCCTGCAGCATCAAATTCTGAAATTTCTTTATTGTATCTCGCTGATGTCTGATGTGCCTGCTGGTAGATCTGTTCATTGATATGATTAATGGTATAGAATCCTGTATCTAAAATATTTCTCATGGTATCACGCTCGGGCGGGCTGGGGCGAAAAATCATACCTATTAATGGAGGATTTGCTCCAATATGAAAAAAAGAACTAAAAATGGATAAATTAGTATCTCCCTGTACATCAGAAGTTCCTACCAATGCCACACTTTTAAAACCGCCTAAACTATTGATTAAATGCACGGCAGTTTGCTTTTCCATTTTTTCCAGATCACTGGTTTTAAAATTTATTTTGTTTTTCATTAGTAGAAATTTATTAAAAAATACAACTTTTCAATTGATGAGTATCCATTTTTTATCACTGTTAAGTCTAAAAGTAGCAATATGTTGCTTATTCCATTCTTTGGGTCCTATAAGTGAGAGAAAATCAAAACCGTCTGCATCTTTATATAAGTGATATATTTCACCTACAATAGGTTCAAAAGAAAATCTGGCATTGTATACCAATTCATTCCATTGGAATTCTTCGATTAAATCCTGGTATTGCATTTTTAGTTCATTGAATTTACTTTCAAACTCTTTGTTTACCTTATTTAGGCCCATGCCTTTCCATCCTGCTAAATCATCTGCTTTTATTACCGGTGCACCAACACTTGTAGCATATGGCAATAGGCTTGCATTATAACCATGCTCAGAAGAAAATACTACATTATCGGGTTTATCTTTTTTTATCATCTTCGAATATTTTTATTAACGCTTAGATATTTTATTATTTGAAATTGCTCTTTGCCTGTTACATTTAAATCTGTCTATTGTTTCGGCTCTCTTTGCAACGTGTTTTGTTTTACAATTTTCAACGCGAATGCGCCATAATTTATAACTGCTGAATTTTAGCTCTTTTTTCATTAAAGCTTTCACATCGGCTTCTGAAAGATGAAATTGAAATTTTATTGCATCAAAAGGTGTTCGGTCTTCCCATGCCATTTCTATAATTCTATCGATCTGAATTTCATTCAATACACCATTATCGATTTTTACAATGATTGACTTTATCATACATTTTGTTTAACAGTTATTAAATACCATTAAACAAAAATAGTACTTTTACAGTTATGAGAGAATTGATAATACATTAAATCTTAAACCAATAGATATAATCTAAAAGATGGGAAGAATTTCTATTTTATAAATTGATAAAAAATCCAGGCCACAATTCTTTATTTCAAGAATTCCAGCTTTTAAGTACTTAAAAGGGCTAAAAGAATAACATTTGATTTTTAAAGTTTATAATCAATTGATTAAAATTACTTAATTGAAAACTTGGAGTACCAAAGATAAAGAAGAAGAAATTTAGGCTATACATTACATGTTTGCTTTGATTTTGAATACAACAGCGAAATTATTTTGACAAAAGTAAATTGCACAAAAAATATTACTTCAAAATACTCATCCATAATACCTTTTACTTAGTCCGATTTTATTTTACTTTATTTTTTGACTTCTTTTAAAACCAAAAAGAATATTAAAGCGTAAATGACTTTATAACTTAAAAAAAGTAATTATGAAAACTAGAAAATTTTTAGCAGCCGCAATCCTGGCATTAGGATTTGGATTTACATCATTTGCACAAAAAACTGTAATGGTTGGTGGAGCTGCTATGTATCCTAATAAAAATATTATAGAAAATGCGGTAAACTCAAAGGATCATACCACCTTGGTAGCAGCAGTAAAAGCAGCAGGATTAGTTGAAACTTTACAAGGTAAAGGGCCATTTACTGTTTTTGCACCAACAAATGAAGCATTTAGTAAATTGCCGGCTGGAACTGTTGAAACATTATTGAAACCTGAGAATATTAAATCATTACAAACCATATTGACATATCATGTAGTGGCCGGTAAAATGAATAGTTCTGATATTGCAAAAGCAATAAAAGCTGGTAAAGGAAAAGCTGCTTTAAAAACAGTGAGCGGCGGAACTCTAACTGCCTGGATGGATGGAAAAGATTTGTACATTAGCGACGAAAGCGGCAATAAGGCTAAAGTTACAATTTCAGATGTAAATCAATCTAATGGTGTTATACATGTAGTGGACACAGTACTGCTTCCAAAAATGTAATTTGCTGAAAATAAATTACAATTATATAAAAAGCCCTGAAATTTCAGGGCTTTTTATATAATTACTATGCGATACAATAATAATAGTCGATTGTAAAAGAGATTCTGCTTAACATTTTATTGCCAGCTCAAAACTTTAAAGATATGGAGCTGATATCTTTTTTTATAAAAAATTAAGGGCTGTCTCATTTTACTTTAAATAAATTAAAATTATAAGATTGCAATTTATGGTAAAATCATATATAAAACTATACATTTTTTCATCAATCCCCAACAGGACATCTAAACCAAATTGTTGAAGCCATCTTAAGACAGGTCCTACATCCAGTAAGCCAATCTCTTCAAATCTTCGATAAATTTTATAGAAATTTGTCCTGTTCCTGTCCCCCGACAAGATATACAAATTACCCAATCTCTAAAAAAGAACTTTAATATATATATATTTTCCTCATGAGTTTTCGTTTTCAAATCTAGAAATAATGTAATCATATTTAAAACTGTAAATATGTTTAACGAAAAGTTCAATCTGAAAAATCTGTGTAAGTGACAATTCTATTTAACCGTAAATATTAAGTATTTTTGGTATATTTGTAATACAAAAAAGAATAATACTGCTGTCAGTTATTCGTTAGTGTTTTTATTTTTGTGCATGATTTATTGAAATAGTAAAATTGAATTTGGGTGCAGAATCGGTGCATTAGGTTCGAGACATTTATAAATACGTAGCAAAGACGGGGTCTAAACACATAAAGTTCGAATCCTGCTCTCCCCACAAAAAGGGTAAAAAAAGTAAAAAAGTCACTTTTTCAATCTTTTCAAAAACCCGCAAAAAACGTGGTAAAACCTGCAAATCCTAGGATTCGCAGGTTTTTTTCTTTTATACTGCTTTTCAATTTTTTTAAAACCGCCCTAAATTTCTATGGCAGAATCGTGGCACTTTTGTCCTGGAGTGGATACCTTTTTTGCCACAAAAAAGTATGGCAGTTTTTTCGAGATATTTCACCAGCCTAAGTTTTGTGGCAGAATCGTGGTGCGCAACTTTTCAGGTGCTCCTTAATTCCTTAAAGTCAAACTCTTTCCTTATCGAGGTTCGAATGGCAGAGCCACTATAACGACAAAAACTTCAGAGAAATCTTGAGCTATCTTTCTATTATCTCATTGCTCATGTGTTTAAAAATAATATTTCATGATATATAAAAAAGACACTTACAATAAATGTAAATGTCTTTTTTTATTATAACTATCAGGTCAATTGTTATACAAAAGCATCTAAGATCCAAGCTGGATTCCAATACTCCTTAAAATTAGCTATCTTATTACCGCTCATTGTTATACGGGCGATGAACAATTGATTGTATGCTTTGCCAGTTGAAGTAGCCAAAGCGCTTCCTTGAAACTCAACATAAAAAACATCAGGGTTGTAAGTTGCACTGAAGTTAAAATCAGTGAAGTTCCAATTGGTGGCTCCCTTTACTACATTTTCTATGTACGCTGCAATTTCCTCACGGCCTTCTATCTTTGTAGCAAAAGGCGCCGGCGCATATGGATATTCTTGTACGGCATCTTCTGTAAACAAATTAGCATAGTCTTGTTTACTCATGCCGTCTGTAAACATCGAAAGATGCTTATGGAATACGTTCTCTGCATTGATCTTGTTCTCTTCATTAATGATTGCTGTCATATCATTTTGTATTTAATAGATTATAAATTATACTCGATTTTCTATTGGCAAAGCTACTGGGAAATTCACTAATTTTGTATTGAGTTACATTTAGGATACCGGTAACAAAAAGAATATCATGGCAAAAAAGAATCACTGTTTAATACCTGCAACAGATCGGGAATGTAAAATTGCTATACTCACGCTTCAGGATACATTACATGTAGTAGGCGGAAAATGGAAACTTGTTCTCATTTCTATATTGAGAGGAGGAAAACTAAAATTCAGGGAACTATCGAGAGAAGCTGGAATATCTTCACGGATATTATCCAAAGAATTAAAAGAAATGGAAATGAATGGTCTAGTTACACGCACTGTACGCGATACAAGCCCAATAACGGTTGAGTATGAGCTGACACCTTACAGTGATACACTATCTGAATTGATCACCGTCATGCATTCCTGGGGCAAGCAGCATCGTGAAAAAATTACAGGATAAATTTGATTGGAATTGCCTTCAATTTTGCTACAAAAAGCTAACGCGGTTTTTAACGATATTTAATCATTCTAAGTTTATGGCAAAATCGTGGCACCTGGCATTTTTGAGAATTACAAAGTCAGCAAAATTAAGTACTGCCGAGTTTAGGTTCGAAGCTATTATACGCACATTTTAGAACAGATACCCTTGTCAGGGAAAAAAAATGCGTCTGCCTAAATTTTATTACTGCACCTAAGTTTTTTAGTTAAGATAAAAAGAAACACCGCTGATTTGGCGATGTTCCTTCATTAATCCTTTGGTATCCCATTGATTTGCAGACTAAAATCTTGATTCAAAAGTCTTAATTTCCCAGCTGCTGTTGCCTTCGTTTAAAACAGCACACAATATTTTATTACCATCCGTGCGCACATTCACCAATCCATAAACAAATTTGTCTGCCACACGCAGTTTGGAGAGAGCTGTAGTTTTGTCCTCTGCGTTAAGCCCTCCCGATTTAGTCTGTTTATAGGAAACTTGTATTTTCTTCTCATCCAAAAGACTTATATCAAAAATACTGCCCTGATGCTGATAATCTTTATAACTGACTTTATATGGATTGCCTATTTTAAGGCTTCTGGAAATCTCTGTACTGTAGATCATTGGTGTGAGTAACTTGTCGCCTGAAATTTTTCTAAATCCTGTAGCGCCTGATGCGCCAACTATATTTGGTCTTGGATGGGCATGTGTTTCATCGTCGCCTGATGAAATAATGGTAGCCGCCGCCTGAACATACTGAAGAAAATTATAGGAGCAGTCATCGCTTCCATGGTGGCAGGACTTAACCACATCGGCCGCCAGCTCCTGGGTGCTGCCGGCAAGTGCTTCCACAATATACTGCTGGCTTTTCTGGTTCAGGTCGCCTGTAAGCAGGATCCTGCTCCTGCCGTAATCCAAACGCAGCAGCACCGAATTTCCATTAGTGTTCTGGGAAGGGGTTTTAAAATCTTTAAGCGCTGGTTTGCCCTGAACAGTAGTCTCGATGGGTCCGAGTATTTTAATGGCCAAAGGATTGTCGGTTTCGTAACCCGGCAGGTAATCAAAGTTCTTTTTAGGGTTGTAGGAAAGTCTTTTGCAGGGTGCTTGGGTCTCTTTGATACATTTCATAAACTCCGCCCATTCACCTTGCAGTATATATTCCTCTCCACTAAGCCCCTGAATAATGGAATCCCTGTCATCCAGCAGGGACTTAATATAACCATTCTCTATTTTTCCCAAGCTTCTCTCTCCATTTTTTTTCCACCATCCCGCGCCGGCATGATAAAAATTCTTAATTTCAACACTAGTACAATCCAGTTCTGTATTTTCCGCGGCATTGATAAGGTCCCATAAGCCGCCGTAATGGTCTGCATCGCTATGGCTGCAGATCATTTCATCAATTACGATCTTCTGCTGCTTATAATCCACCGCAAACTTCCAATCTACAAAATCAGCCGCGCTTTTACCATGCGGCTGCATCTTACGGGTATAGCCCCCGTCAATTAAGATATGTTTTCGCTCCGGGGTTACGATCAGTATCCCATCTCCCTGTCCAACATCAATAAAATAGAGTTCCAGAAGCGGTTTGTCCCCTAGATATTTAGGATCAATATAACCCGATGGTGCCCATCTGCTGTGCACTTTCAAAAGACCATTCTGAGGGATAGGGTCCAAGATTTCAACACGGTCTCCCCAAAGCAGTTCAATAAGAACATCCTGTCCGTCGCTTGCCTTGTAGACTTTAGCTGTTTCTGATTTTAAATATTTGATCGTCTCCATAATTCCAACATTGGTTAAAAGATTGATTTTCAGTTAAAAACACCCTCAAATCTACAGCTTTACATTTATTTTTCACTGCGTATAATTACTCATTTTCAATTAATTAGATAAAATATTTCAATTCAAAACGGGTTAAAAGGGCAGCCAAAGTAGTGCCCGCCCTTACCTGCATGCGCATAACGGCTCTTCGCCGCCCTTCGGGACTTATAGCACTCCGGCTCGGTATCCGGACACTGGTCTTCTGCTTTCTTTTTTCCCGTTTTTTCTTTTGAAAAATTTCATTTGCGCAGGTACGGGGGAAGAAAAACAAAAGATAAGTATTCACTAAAAATTTTATGTCATGGAAATCACAGGACGAATTGTAAAAGATGCCTCAGTTTTTAAAGTAAAAGAAAACCGTGAGGTGGTAAACTTCTCCATAGCAGTCAACGACAGCTATAAACCCAAAGGAAGCACCGAAACTAAAAAAATTGTAACCTATATCGACTGTTCGTATTGGATGAGCGCAGGACTGGCACAGTGGCTGAAAAAAGGAACTTTAGTACAGCTCTTCGGGCGCATCGGGCTCAATGTCTATATCGGGAATGACGCTCAGGCGCACGGCTCACTGACCTTTCATACATCAGATATTAAGATACTGGTATTTGCGCAAACGGATAATAATACCCATACTGGAAAAACCGGTCAATTTGACCACCTAATTCCGGACTAAATTGACCACCCGTTCCGGAGCAAACTGACCACCTAATTCCGGAGCAAATTGACCACCAAG
>NZ_LMMA01000018.1 GCF_001422725.1 Flavobacterium sp. Leaf82
AATTTAAATTTTTTATATCAAAAAAATATTTATGTTTGTGTAATCGATTACAACTTTTTATTTAAGCAAGAAAAGAACCTTTATGAGGGACTATCAAAATTCTTAATACCACGCAATTTTTTAAAGAAGCAATTTTTAAAAAATAAATAAAAAGGTTTAACGACTAACTTAAAACAACCACAAAAAACCACTTAAAACAAAAACTAATTAATAACTTAAACAATCAACCATGAATTTTAAAGATTTATTTAACAAAGGAGCAAATTGTTACTTTGCAGTTGTTTTCTTATTGTTTTTACTGACGAGCACTCAAATTAATGCTCAGAATGTAACACTTGAAGGAACGGTTAAAGATGCTGCAGGATTAACTTTACCGGGTGTTAATATATTAGAAAAAGGAACAAAAAATGGTACTTCGACTGATTTTGACGGACGCTATAAATTAAAGCTTTCAAATCCGAAAGGGGTAGTGACTTTTTCCTTTATCGGATTTAAAACGAAAGAAGTAGCTGCGGAAGGAAAAACCAAAATTGATGTTGCTTTATCTGAAGATTCAAACAGCCTGAATGAGGTTGTTGTTATTGGATACGGAACATCAAAAAAATCTGATTTAACGGGTGCGGTTTCTACTATTTCCGGTAACGATTTGAAAAAAGTGCCAGTAGCAAATGTCGCTGAAGCCTTAACAGGTCGAATTGCAGGGGTACAGGTAACTTCGTCTGAGGGTTCTCCGGATGCAGATATAAAAATTAGAGTTCGTGGAGGTGGTTCCCTTACTCAGGATGCTTCGCCATTGATTATTGTAGATGGATTTCCAATAAACAGTATGAATGATATTTCGTCATCTGATATTGATTCTATGACGGTTTTAAAAGATGCTGCTTCAACTGCAATATATGGATCACGTGGTGCAAATGGTGTAATTATCATTACAACTAAAAGTGGAAAAGATGGCAAAATTGCAGTGAATTTTAATATGTTTTATGGTATGAAAACGATGGCCAATCAAATTGATGTTTTGTCGCCGGATGATTATACTAAATGGCAATACGAATATGCTTTGCTTTCGCAAACAGGAACAAAAGTAGCTTCTAACCCATCTTCTTACACTAATTATTTTGGGAATTGGCAAGATCAGGATATGTACAAAGGTTTAAAAGGAGACAACTGGCAAAAACAAATTTTTGGACGTACAGGTGAGGTACAAAGCCGTGATTTAGGAATTAGAGGTGGAACTGATAAGCTTAATTATAATTTTAATTATGCTCATTATGATGAAAAAGCTATTATGATAGGTTCTGATTATAAACGTAATAACCTTGCCCTGGCTTTAAAAAGTAAATTAAATGATAAGATTGATGTTAGTTTTACGATGCGTTATTCTGATACTCAGATTGATGGTGGAGGTGTAAACGAACAAAATGAAAAATCTTCTACAGATTCGCGTATGCGTACTATTGTTGGTTATGCGCCACTTCCGGTAGCAGGCTTAACTTCAGATGATGTATCTGGAGATGGTTCAGATATATTGGTAAATCCTTTAAGATCAGTTTCTGATAATGATCGTCAACAGTTTCGTAAAAACTATAATATGTTAGGAAGTTTTGGATGGGAACTTGCAGAAAATTTAAAATTGAAAGTTGATTTAGGTTTGGATAATTATAACAATTTAGATTATCGTTTTTACGGACTAACTACTTATTATATAGATAACGCGCCACTAGGTCCGTTACAAGGTATGCCTGCAATGATTATGACGGATACTAAAGACAGACGTTTTAGAAATGCAAATACACTGAATTATGATTTCAAAAAAATAATGGGTGGTGATCATCATTTGAGCGCTCTTTTAGGAGAAGAAAGCATCAATTATAATTCAAATAGTGTTACAACTACTATTCATGGATACCCAACATTTTTTGATTTTGATCAGGCAAAAAAATTAACAACACAAGGAACACCACAAGCAGTAGATAATTATTACAGCCCAGATGATAAATTATTGTCGTTTTTTGGACGTGCAAATTATGACTACAAAAACCGTTATTTATTGACCGCTACATTTCGTGCAGATGGTTCAAGTAAATTTTTAGAAGATAATCGTTGGGGATATTTCCCGGCTTTTGCAGCAGGATGGAAAATTTCTGAAGAAAGTTTTCTGAAAAATCAAACATGGATGAATCTTTTAAAATTAAGAGCCAGTTATGGTGAAGCAGGAAATAATAACATTCCTGTTGGACAACAAGTTCAAATTTTTCAATCTACGCCAACAACATGGATTAACGGTGTAACTAGTGTTTGGGCACCTTCTAAAACAATGCCTAATCCTGATTTGAAATGGGAAACAACAGTTACTCAGAATTTTGGTTTGGATTTTGGATTTTTCAAAAATCGCTTAAATGGTAATTTTGATGTCTATAAAAATGTTACCAGTGATTTGTTAATTAATTTTCCAGTTCCGGGATCCGGATACGATTTTCAATATCGTAACATGGGTGAAACTCAAAATACAGGTTTCGAGGCTACTATAAATGTTGTTGCAATTGAAAAAGCAAAATACGGATTGAATTTTTCATTTAATATGGGAATAAACAAAAACCGTATTAACTCATTAGGCGTTATGAATAATTTTGGACAAGCCACAGGTTGGGCTTCTTCACAAATTGGAGATGATTATATCATAGAAGTGGGTTCTTCTTTAGGAACTATGTATGGATATAAAAATGATGGACGATATGAAGTTTCTGACTTTGACTATGTTGGAGGAAAATATGTTTTAAAAAGTGGCGTAATTAGTACTGCAACTACTTTGGTTGGAGACGGAAGTTCTCTTAAACCGGGAGACATGAAATTGAAAGATGTTAATGGAGATGGTAAAGTAGATATAAATGACAAAACAGTTATTGGTAATGTTAATCCTAAAAGCTCCGGTGGTTTTGTAATCAATGGAAATGCTTATGGATTCGATTTAATGGCAGCTTTTAACTGGAGTATTGGAAATGAAATATATAATGCTGACAAAATTGAATTTTCGACAGCTAATGCTTCAGGACAATACAAAAATTTAAATTCGACTATGGCTGACGGAAAGAGATGGACAAATTTAGATCCTGTTTCAGGTCAATTAGTAACAGATCCTGCTGCATTAACAGAACTTAATGCCAATACTACAATGTGGTCTCCATACATGAGAAGCGCGATTTTTACAGATTGGGCAGTTGAAGATGCATCGTTTTTAAGATTAAATACTTTGACATTAGGCTATACAGCTCCTGAAATGTTTACCTCTAAACTTGGAGTTTCTAAATTGAGATTCTATCTGACAGCGAGTAATGTTTTTGTCTGGACTAACTACTCAGGTTCTGATCCGGAAGTTTCAACAAGAAGAAAAAATCCACTTACGCCTGGGGTTGATTCAAGTCCTTATCCAAGAAGCAGACAAATGGTTTTTGGGATGAATCTTAATTTCTAATTTTAATTTACTACAAAATGAAACATAAAATAATAATAGCAGGATTGATTATTTCTGGTTTATTCAGTTCTTGTCAACAATTTGAAGATGATTATTTAGAAGCACCTGCACAATCAACATTAGATGCATCTTTGATTTTCTCAACAGCCGGACTTGCAAAAGGTGCTATTGACGGAATAAAAGTACCATTTGCCGAGACTAACTCGTACAGAGGGCGTTTCTTGCCTTATTACGGATTAAATACAGACGTAGAATGGTATAACGCTTCGCAAACGGCAGGGGATAAGGCAGATTTGTGTGTTTATGATGCAAAGCCAGGTAATACAGAGATGAATACGACTACCAATGCGTATTCGATGATGTTCTCAGGTATTGAACGTGCGAATGTTTGTATCAAGGGTTTACGTCAATACGGAAATCCTTTGCCAGGAACAGAAATGGGGCAATTACTAGGAGAAGCCTTAACACTTAGAGCTATTTATTATGCTGATTTAATTAAAGCATGGGGTGATGTTCCGGCTCGTTTTGAACCTATTACTTCTGAAACTTTGTATTTACCTAAATCAAGCAGGGATGTTCTTTATAAACAATTAATTGCAGACTTGGGTGAAGCATCAACATTGGTGGCATGGCCTAACGAAACTGCATATACAAGTACAGTAGAACACATAAATAAAGCTTTTGTAAAAGCATTTAGAGCGCGTTTGGCTTTAGCAGCAAGTGGTTTTCAACAATATCCTGACGGAGTAAGAAGAAGTACAGATCCGGAACTTTCAGTTGGTGCTATGTATGCATTAGCGTTAAAGGAATCTCGTGAAGTGATTCAAAGTGGCAGCGCTCATTTAGAAGCTACTTTTGAAGGATTATGGAGAAAATATAATGAGGAAAATATTGTTGCCGGAGGAGAATCTCTTTGGGAGCTTCCTTTTGCTGATGGACGCGGTAGAATGTTATTTACTTTTGCTGTAAAACACACCTCAGCTATTGATCAGTTTCAGGCTAATGGTGCTAACCGTGGTGGTGTAGCAGGTCCTTTACCCTTTGTTTTTTATGATTATGATCAGGTTGATGCCCGTAGAGATGTAACTTGTGTGCCTTATAAATATGGTACAGCCGTTAATAATGTTGCCAAACAAGAGCTAAATTCACTAGATACATGGTATTTTGGTAAATATCGTTACGAATGGATGAAACGTTATGTTACTTCTACCAATGATGACGGAGTTAATAAAATGTATATGCGTTATGCAGAGGTTCTTTTAATTGCTGCAGAAACTGCAAATGAATTAGAAGGTCCCGCAGCAGCTGCACCTTACCTGAAAGAAGTAAGAAGAAGAGCTTTTGCTCCTGCTGACCAACCTGTAAAAGTAGAAAATTATGTAAATGCTTTAACCGGTAAAACAGATATGTTTAATGCTATTGTAGAGGAAAACAAGTTTGAATTTACAGGAGAAATGGAGCGTAAGCAAGCACTTATTCGTTGGAATTTACTAAAAGTAAAATTAGATCAGGCAAAGTCAAAAATGACAAATTTAGCAGCACGAACAGGCGAATATGCTAATGTACCATCTACTTTATATTATAAATTTAAAACAGATAATGTATCTCTTGACATCTACGGATTAAACAGAGGCGAAACTACAAACCCTGGCGTAGCTTATACGGCTGTTGCCTGGACATGGACAGGAACAGCAGCAGATGCTAAGATAAATTCATTGTACAAACCAGGCGTTAATCCTGATAACAGACAATTCTGGCCAATATGGCAAGTATTTATTGATGGAAGTAATGGTCAGTTAAAGAACGATTACGGTTATTAAGATCTTAGAAAAAATTAATAAAGTTATTATGATGAAAACAAAATATATCTTAAAAGGATTAATAGCCACATTAGTACTTGCATTTGCAATCTCAAGTTGCGAAAGTTATAATGAGGAGTTGTTAGACGGAATTGGAAATAGCAGAGAATTTTCGCCAATTGGACTTACGGCAAAAGTTAGAAGCCAAACTATAGTCGAATTAAACTGGACAGCAAAAGAAGATGCAGATCATTATGTTGTAGAATTTAGTGCTGATGATCCAGAATTTAAAACAATTTACAAGACAGTTCAGGTTACTGCAAAAGAATTACCATTATCAGTAGCATTAGAAGGAGAAACAACATATTCGATCAGAATAAAAGCAGTTAGTGCTTCAGGATTGGCAGATTCTAAATGGTCCGGAACAACAGCCACTACTTTATCTGAACAGATTTTTTTACCTGTACAGCCAATAGATATAGAGGCTAAACAAGTTACTTTAAGATGGACTCCTAATAGTAATGTAACACAAATTACAGTTGCTCCGGGCGGTATTACACACGCAATAACACCAGCAGAAAAAACAGCAGGAGTTGCAGTAATAAGCGCATTGACAGCTGAAACGGCTTACACAGCTACTTTACTTAATGGTTCGAAAAAGAGAGGTGTTGTTACTTTTACAACCGGAATAGATATTGGAACAGGTATTCTGGTTAAAAACACAGATGATTTATTGCAAAAAATTGCTGATGCGACATCTGGTGCTATATTAGTTTTAGAACCGGGTGATTATACAGCTGCTAACCAAATAGGAGCAATTACTTTAAGTAAACCAATTGCAATAAGAGGTTTACGCAGCTATGACCTGCCAAAACTTCATGTAAACTTTGTACTGGCAAATGGATCAGGAAACGTTAGTTTAATAGATCTGGATTTAAAAGGAGACAAAGGCGCTGCCGGAGCTGCAGTTTCAGTTGTTAAGTACAATGATAACAGTGTTACCTACGGTGCTCTTTTAGTAAGTGGCTGTAATATACATGATTATGGAGTTTCTTTAATCAGTGCAAGTTTAGCTGCTGCCAGAATTACTTCTGTTATAGTAGAAAATAGTATCGTTACAAATGTATTAACAGCCGGTGGAGAGTTTATAGATGTCAGAGGTTCTCATGTAGGACAGCTTACTCTTAAAAACAGTACTTTTAACAATTGTGCTACAGCAAGATACTTCATTCGTATGGATGCCGGTCTTACAGGTTTAACTACAAATGTATTAATTGATTCTTGTACAATATCTAACCCAAATATGTTAGGTACTGCCGCTAATTCAATTTTATACACGCGTTTTGTTACCAATGTAATAACTGTTCGTAATACATTGTTTGCAAATACACCTGCGCCATATACAAGAGAAGCTGTTACTGCAAATCCAACATTTGCAAGTAATAATTATTTCAACTCGCCAAATTTAATTGCAAATCCTAATGCACTTGCCAATAATAGACCTGATACATCAGGAACGGCATTAGATCCTCAATTTGTAGGCGCAGCAACAGGTAATTTTACAATTAAAAATCAAACATTAATAGATAACAAAGTGGGAGATCCACGATGGAGACAATAGTTCATTTTTAAGTTTTTAGTTGAAAAAGGGATGCAGTTTTTGCATCCCTTTTTTTGCTTTACAATAATGATTATTTCAGCTTAAAGAGACTGTAAACTGAGACTGAGACTGAGACTAAAAACTTTTCTTAAATCTATTCAATATCCAAATCAAATTTTTCTAATAATCCTGCAAGTGCAGCATGAGATACTTTGGTTCTTTTAATTTTATTTTCGGATGGATCAAAAGCATAATTTCTCGAAGAACGAAAATCTGTTTTCTCCAGAATACAATCCTGAAAAGTAGCATTGGCAAGGTCACAATTTTTAAAAACAGAATGAGACAAATCAGTATTTGAGAAATCCACATCCTTTAGCGAACAATCAATGAAGTTTGTTTTCTTTAATTTTTTATAAATAAAAGTCGAATAATCCAGAAGGCAATCCTGAAAAGACATCGAAAATAAAAAGCTATTGCTAGCACTAAAATCAAGTCCCATTAATTTGCAACCTATAAATTTTATATTTTTTAATCCTGTATTTTTAAGGACAGAAAGAGAGAGATTGCAGTTTTTGAACGTACAGTCTAAAAAATCAATATAACTAAAATCACTTTTAGAGAAGTTACAATTGATAAACTCACAGTTTACAAATTCGTTATCAGATAATTTTTGATCCGAGTAATCAATCGTGTCAAACGTTTTGTTCTGGTGTAATGCAGTTTCCATATTATTAAGTTGAGGTTTGAAGAAATTTTTAAAACGTAGTTTACTCTAATTCGATACAATCAAAAACTTCATTTTTTAGTACCGTTTCTTTTATTTCGTCTTCGCTGTCAATTCTTAAAATATTATCACAATCCTCAAGATCAAAATTCCACAAAGCGTTAGGTAATAATTCCTGAAGTAATGCATTTGCGAACTCTAATTTCGAATTTGTATCAACGGAAGTTTTAAAAACATAAATCATAATTTGCTTTTTTTTACGTTGCAAATTTCAATAAATGCTTTTCGATTTGATAGGATTCTATAGGCAATAATTAGGACTTATCAATCAATTTTCGGTATTGAACAGGACTAATTCCTTCGTATTTTTTAAAAAACCTACTAAAGTAAGAATGATCCTCATGACCAACCTGCATAGCAATTTGGCTTATGGAAAGCGAGGTTTGAAACAGTAAATATTTAGCCTCTAATAAAATGGTTTCGTCAATCCATGCGGCTGCAGTTTTGTTCGTTACCGTTTTTATGGATTTATTAAGATGATTAGGAGATACATTAAGTAACGAAGCGTAATAATTTACCTGATGATGTGACTTGATATTTTGATGAATCAATTCTTTGAACTTGCTAGTCAGGACTTCTGCGGCAGAAACACTTTTAGGAGTTTTTGTCGTGTTTTTATTGATTTCATGAAACAAAGCGATCAGGTAAGCCTGTACAATATTTAAGTTGGCAATATCAGTTTCTTTGTATTCCTGTTGCAAACGATTTAAAATTATAGTAATAGATTCTACATCATTTGCAGCCAGACTAATTTTTGGATTTCCGGATATTTTTAAAAAATCAAAATCATTAAGCATTTCGCGGTTGCCATACTTTCCAATTAAAATATCAGGATGAAACTGGCAAATATAACCTGTATGAATACTGTTCACATTTTCTATTGAAAAAACCTGACCCGCAGGAACCATGATAATTTCATTAGAAACCGTTTGATATTCTTCATATCCTACTTTCATTACATGACTGCCGGATGCTATAAAAATCAAAGTATGACAACTGTGTTTAGAAGGCGGAACCGGATATTGCAATCGCATCATTTCCTGCATTTTCAAACAAAAAAAATGATCAGAGTTAGACTTAAAAAGCAACTGCATCGGATTATCTTCTCCCAAAAATTTATCCCTGAATCCTTTTGCTTCGTACGTTTTTACTTTTTCGATTGTTTTACTTTTCATGAATTAATAATACAATCTAAAATCAAGCAATTTGCACAAAGCATAATGTTTTTGATACAACTCTTCGACCACTTCTGTAATGTCGTCATTATCCTGATAAAGACTAAAAAAAGCTTTATCGATTGTACTGCAGCTAGCAATTTTATTATAAGTAGATCCATATCCTGAAATCGCGCGCGCACCGGTTATATCCAGAAAATACTGCGCTTCTTCATCATTTAAATCAAGTACTTTGAGATTGGCAAAATGTATAATTTTCCCTTTCATTTTTCCTTCAAACAGTTCTGCGATTTCTTCAAGGCTATAATAGTAATCGTGTAGGCAAATAGTATTGGCTTCGCCGGGCATAACCAGATAAATGATCTCATAATCCTTAAAATTATGATCTTCATAAAGCAACACATTCAAACTTTCTTCCAGACCTTCGATAGTATCACAGGTTTTATAAATGCTTGCAATACCCTGGTCAATAGCAATTTCTTCTAAGTTTTTAACCACTAGAGTTGTTCTGTCGTCGTCTACGTCTGGAACACCTTCGAGGCAGAAGATGAATTTTTCGTAATCCATACCATTATGTTTTGTGGTTGCTGATAGGTCTTTGTTTTTCCTTTCTCACAAAAGTATTTTTTATTGTCGAAAAACCGCTATTCAAAAAGTTTTTTAACGCATTTTTGACATTGAAAAAAAGCTTAAAATAAAAAATCCACTTTTAGAAAAACTAAAAATGGATTTTTAAAAATAAAGTATGATCTGTTTAATTTTTGATTCGTTTGGAAAACAAGTTACTCCCAAAAACAATTATACCTATTACAAAAGGTAGAAAATGAGAAAATTGCCAAAATAGTTTGGTTCCGGTTTTCAGCCCTTTATCCATAATTTCAAATATGCCTAAACCAATAAATAATAGACAACAAATAAATAAAACAAAATGTATTTTATAATTTAACCTCATCATTTTAAACTTTATAAACTATGATATTTTTTTTGTGAAAACAATAAATAATATTACTCTACCTGATCCAGAACCCAGAATTTTTGCCACCATTTTGGCGCTGCTTCTTGTAGTGTTTCGCCATAATCAATCATTGTTGATTCTCTTTTATGTCCGCAAGCAGCACAGAACGCAGCTTTAGAGGTTCGATAAGGTTTAGAGCAGTTTTCGCATGCAGAACCGTATAAATCGATTCGGTGGTGCATGATCGCATTTGGATTTGTTGCTTCAAAACCTGTTAAGTCCTTATAATAATCAAGAAGCTCTTTAAAGCGTACCTTTCTTGTCATATTACATTTTCCCGTTTCAAAACCACTGCGATAAAGTTTAGATGCTATTTTATATTCCTCTTCATCCAGCATAGGAACTTCCATTTTACAACGCCAACACCAAAGATTTTTCATGGTTTATGTTTTTTCAGGTTTTAATAGGTGTAATAATTTGTTTTTTATGAAATACGATTAAATCTCTTGCTAATTTAAAATCATTTAATGAGAATAATTTACGGTTTTTCACATTTCCCTACAAAAATCGCTTTTTTAACATTTCTAACACTACGTAGAAATACCTGATTTTTAAAATGATATAAAAAGGAATGGCATAAAATGTGAGAAAACAGTCGATATATGTTCTGTTTAAAATATTTTATGCCAAAAATAAATGCGTTGTAATTTTATATGTTTTTATTAATGAGATACAGCTTTTAGACCAATAATAGAACCAATAAGCGTAGTAATAAAAAAGATACGCCAGAAATTAGCCGGATCTTTAAAAATCAAAATACCAACCAAAACAGTTCCAACAGCGCCAATTCCCGTCCAGACTGCATAAGCTGTACCAATTGGTAAAGTTTGTGTCGCTTTCATTAAAAGTCCCATACTTACAACAAGAGAAATTAAAAAACCGGTATACCACATGTACATTTCGTTTCCGGTTGTTTCTTTGGCTTTGCCCAAACATAAAGTAAAGCCTACTTCAAACAAGCCGGCAATAATTAAAATAATCCAATTCATATCTTTTTTTTGCAAAGGTTAGAAAAGGAATTGGCAGGGAATTTTACATTTGTTAAAAAATGAAGTTATTTTATTTCCGCCCGAATTCGGCTTAAACTTACCTGCGAAATACCTAAATAAGAAGCAATATATCCCAGTTGAACACGCTGAATTAAATGCGGATAAAGCACAAGAAGTTCTTTGTAGCGTTCAGTCGCCGTACGAAACTGACGGGAGATAAGTCGTTCTTCGGTTTTTACAAGTTCCTTCTCGGCAAATTTTCTTCCCCAATTGGCAATGTGAATGTCTTCCTTAAAAAGTTTTTGGAGTTTTTTGGTTTTCAATTCATACAAATCACAATCTTCCAGAAGTTCGATATCTTCATATCCTTTCTGGTTGGCAACATAACTTTTCATCGATAAAACAGTATCTCCTTCTTTTCCAAACCAAAAAGTAACCTCATTATCATCTCGATTAGCATATGCCCTTGCAATTCCTTTTCGAAGAAAATAAATATTCGTCTCGATTTTGTCTGCCCGTAGTAAAATATGTCCTTTAGGATAACGTACTTCTGTCACACAATTTTTAAGCAAGAGTTTAGAAGTTTCCGGCAGAGGATATATCAGGTCAAGAATTTGCTCTATTTCCATGTTATGTTTTTATTTTAAAATGTTTTAAATCAAGCCACAGATTATAAAAGAATCTGCCAGATCTGCGTGTTTAAAAATCGCGTATTGCTTTTATAAAATAGCTTCCAGAGATTGGCGCAAAATTGTTATTGCATTTTCCATTTCTGTCTGGTCCAGATGTCCAAAACCTAAGCGTGTTGCCGTAAGATTTTTAGTTTGATATAAAACCGTTTTTGGCAAAAATAATCCATTTGCGGCACATTGTTTTTGCAACTGAATCAAATTAAAAGGATCAAGCCATTCTACCCAAATTGCCAAACCACGAACCGGAATCTGAAATTTAATTTTTCCGTTTAAATTTTCCTTTAGCAGCGTAACAAAATAATCCCTTCGCTCTTTGTAGATTTTTTTATTTTTTTTCGAAAGGCGATGCACTTCACCTTCCTTGATCCAATCTGTTAAAACCTGTTCCTTGATAACATCGATTCCGGGTTCAAGAATGTTTTGATGTTTCTCGAGCTCTTTTATAAATGCTGCTGTTGCGGCGATAAAACCATAACAAAAACCTGCCGGCAAAGACCTGCCAAACGATCCAATGTAAACTACTTTTTCGTTAGAATCTAAAGCAGCAAGAGGCAATACAGGATTATTATCATAATGAAAATCAAAATCATAATCATCTTCGATAATCACAAATCCGTAACGATTAGCCAGTTCCAGAACCTCCATTCTTCTTTTTGCACTTAACGAAGTTGTAGTAGGATAATGATAATTTGAGGTTAGATATAAAATTCTGATTGTATGTTCTTCGCAAATTTGTCTTAGATGTTCCGTATTTATTCCGTCTTTGTCAACCGGTATTGTAATTATTTGTGCGCCACTATCAGATAATGTCATGTTAGAAATATAATATCCCGGAGAAGCCACCACAACTTTATCGCCCGGAGAAATCAGTAATTTTGTAACCAGATACAAACTAATTTCATGACTGTTTGTAGTAAGTAAATTTGATGTTGAAATGCGAATTCCTCTCGTAACATTTAGAAAATTAGAAAACTGGGTTTTAAAATTTAAATGAGATTGAGTCTGAATTTGTTCCCATGTTTTGGTGCTTTTTTGCTTTTTTAGTTTCGAAACATACAAACGTGCCAGAACATCCGTCTGAACCAATCGTAAATCCGGCAAACCATCATTAAACTGATACGGCAAAGTACTTATTTCTTTGGGATCTTCGAGAATTGCAGAATGCTTAAAAGTAAAGCCTGTATTTGCTTTTGAGAGAATTTTATTATCATCAGGAGAAAAGTCAGCTTTATTTTTTTGTTCTTTTTCAGATAAAATAAACGTTCCCTTATTGGGCAAAATTTCGATCCAGCCTTGTAATTCCAGATCCTGAAAAGCCTTGATAAGCGTATTGCGGTTAACCTCTAATAATTTGCATAATATGCGGGTTCCGGGAAGTTTTGTGCCTTCAGGAAGTAAACCTATTTGTATGGCTTTTATAAATTCAAAAACAATTTGCAGGTACAAAGCAGTTGCTTCTTCTGGCTTTAGCTGAATAAAACTTTTGAAAGGAATTTGAACCGGACTATCCATTTTTGCAAAACTGGTATACATTAGTAGTACGGCAAGATACTACTTTTGCAAAAAAATTAAAACAATGACAAAACTTTATTTTGCGATACTGACTTTATTAAGTCTTGGTTTACAAGCTCAGGTACAAAAAGACACGATTAATATTGATGAAGTAATTATTCATGAAAACAGGTTTAGCACACCAATATCTAAGAAAAACAGAAATGTATATGTAATTGATAAAGCTGCAATTGCAAAATTACCGGGACGTTCTATTCAGGAAATTTTACAATATGCAAATGGAGTAGACCTGAGACAAAGAGGTCCTTTTGGAAGCCAGGCTGATGTAAGTATTGATGGCGGAAGTTTCGAGCAGACGGTTGTACTGCTGAACGGAACCAAAATAATCGATTCTCAAACTGCACACAATATGCTTAATCTTCCTATTCCGGTTGAGGTAATCGAGAGAATCGAAATAATTCGCGGACCGGCAGCGCTTACTTACGGAATCAACAGTTTAACGGGCGCCATAAATATCATTACCAAAAAACCGGAACAATCCGGAATTTTGATCAATTCGTACGCAGGTTCAAACTTCGAAAAAGATACACAAAATACAGGAGATACATTTTACGGTACCGGAATTCAGGCTGGTGGAGTTTTAAGCAAAGAGAAACAACAACATTCGCTTTTTGCTTCGCACGATAAAAGCAACGGATACCGATATAATACAGCTTTCGAAAATAATAAAATATTTTATCAGGGTAATTATCAGTTGAATAATGCCAACGAAATTTTAACTTCTTTTGGTTATATCAATAACGGATTTGGAGCAAACGGATTTTATGCCGCTCCCGGAGATAAAAATTCAAGCGAGGTCGTACAAACTACATTTGCATCTTTGCAATCCAAACATCAATTGTCTGAAAAATGGACATTAATGCCGAGACTTAGTTATAGATATAATTATGATGATTACCGTTATTACGGAATTTCTAATCTAAAAGCAGCGAGAAGTCAGCATTACACCAATTCTCTTGCAGCAGAAGTAAATACGACGTATAAAATGGAAAGCGGAGAACTGGGTTTTGGCGCAGAAGTTCGTAGCGAAGATATTAGTTCATCTAATATTGGAGATCATGATCGCGAAAATTTCGGGGTTTATCTGCAATACAGAACTACTTTTATAGAAAAGCTTGATGTAAATTTTGGAACTTACCTTAATTATAACTCAGATTATAAATGGCAGGCTTATCCGGCTCTTGATGCCAGTTATGCCATAACAGATGCTTTCAAGATTATAGGAAACATAGGAACCAGCCAGCGTATTCCTTCGTTTACAGATTTGTATCTTAACCAGCGTCCGGGAAATATTGGGAACCCTAATTTAGAAACCGAAAACGCTTTTCAGAGTGAATTAGGTTTTAAATACATCAAAAGAGATTTTATTTTCAATGCCAATTATTTTTTCAGAAAGATCAGCAATTTTATCGATTGGACCCGAAATGTAACCACTGAACCATGGCAAAGTAACAATTACGGAAACCTGAATACGAACGGTTTTAATTTACGTACCAATTATAGAGTGAATTTCTCAAACGATTCTAAGTTAAATATAAATCTGGCATATTCGTATCTGGATTTTAAATTTCAGGATGTAATGCAGGTTGTTTATGCAAAATATTTGGTTTCGTCTTTAGAACATCAAATTACCAATACAATAGATTTTCAGCATAAAAACTTCACGGCTTTATTTGCTACTCGATTTAGTCAAAGAGTTACCGGACCATCTTACTGGGTAAATGATTTTAGAGTAAGTCAATCAATTAAAAAAGTAACCATATATGTCGATGCGCAAAACATCTTTAATACTACTTATTATGAAGTAGGAGCAGTGCCGTTGCCTTCAAGATGGTTTAGTTTAGGAGTTAAATTTGTGACTTTTTAAGTTCTTTAATTTTTAAAAATAAAATAAAATCCCTTTAATCAGTTTATGATTAAAGGGATTTTGCATTTTAAGTAACCTTGTTTGTTGCCTATTAATTTAGGATTAATTTTCTAAGTTTGTACAACCTCATTGTTTCTAAAAAGTTATACGAGATTCATAAATCAAAATAAATAATTTGAAAATTCCTATTTACAATCAGAGTTCAGATGCAGTTGGAGGTATTTATATCGCTGAATTATCTGTATTGGGAACAGATTCAGAAACCATAAATAAATTAGGAACGCATCGCGATGATTTTTATATATTTTTTGTTTTAACAAAAGGAAAAGTCATCATGAAATGTGACATGACCGATCTAAAAATTAGCGCACAAAGTATTGTACTTATAAAACCATTTCAGGTTCATGCGCCACAATTTGTTTCGCCGGACGCAGTTGGATATTATATTAGTGCAGCTCCGTTTTTAGTACCAAATAATTGCGAAGCTGTTTTTCAAAACCTGAAAATTGCAGATCAGACAAGCAAAATTGATAAATCTCAAAAAAAAGACCTTTTGCAAACCGTTGCGTTATTGCATCGTTCTTTTCAAAATAATACTTCACACAAAACAGCAATTGTCAATGGAATTTTTAATGCTTTGGTTTATCGTTTTGTAAATATATATTCAGAATCAAACCACACTGAATTAGAGCTTAAAAATCAATCGATGCTGATATATTCTAATTTCAAGCAATTAATTTCTGATGCTACTTTTTTAGAAAGTCCCTCATTTTTTGCTAAAAAGCTAAATGTTACCACTTCGCATTTAAATTATTGTGTCAATATTTCAACAGGAAAATCAGTTACCTATTGGCTTCAAAATGCAATGATTATCGAAGCGCAAAGATTGCTTTATTACACAGAAAATGATGTAAAAGAAATTGCTTTTATGCTGGGATTTGAAGACCATACTTATTTTTCGAGATTGTTTAAAAAAATCACCGGCGAAACCCCATTAAACTTTCGGTTAAAATTCCGCGAATAGTCCAATCATCCCTATTTCTTCTGCAACCTTTTCTTTGTGTTTTAATCTCAATTTTGCCTTGAAATTAAAACATACCATTATGAATTCGATGCCCAAAATTATAGGCGATTTTATGGAACTTGCCTTTAGCAGTAAAATTTGCAAAGTAAAAGTTGAAGCGACTCAGATGTTGAGTGAAAATATAAAAATGATCAGGTTCAAAGGTCATTTTCCACATATAAATTTTAAAATAGGTCAAGCTGTAATTATCAGGATCGACGATACAAATTATCGCAATTATACACCCAGTAAATGGAATAGTGAAGAGGGAACTTTTGAAGTTATCTTTCATATTCATAAAAACGGACCCGGAAGTCAATTCGTAGAAAATCTAAAAACAAATGATCAAATAACGGTTGGAATGCCCAGAGGTTTTGAGGTTTTTAAAAAAGAAGAAAAATATCAGTTTTTTTATGGAGATGAAACCTGTATTAGTGTTTTTAAAAGCTTAAAAGATGAAATAGATTTTAATGAAAACAATTATTTAGGTATTTTAGAATTAGATCCGGTTTCTATGAAAGTTCCGGATAAACTGGGATTTTCTGTTGACATCGTGCCCAAGTCAATTAATAAAGCCGAGTTTGCAATAGATATCCTGAACAAATTAGACAGTAAAATTTGGGATTTATGGCAACACGGATATTTTTACCTGATGGGAAACGCAAAATCAATTCAGGCATTTAGAAAAGCCTTAAAGGAAAAAGGAGTTCCCAACAAAAAAATCTACACGCAAGCCTATTGGGCAGAAGGAAAAATTGGATTGTAAAGCACAGAATCAAATAGTTAAAATTTAATTGATGAAATTTGATACAATTTAGAACAATCAAATTCAGGACTTTTGTGTCTTAAAAGAGTAGTTTTGGAGCTAAACAAATTTAGTTTTTTAACCACTAAAAAAGCTCAAAATGGTACATGAAAGAGTGATGGAGAAGTTGGCTATATTGGCTGATGCTGCAAAATATGATGTCTCGTGTTCGTCAAGCGGAAGCAAGAGAGAAAATAAAGACAAAGGACTTGGTGATGCAAAAGGATACGGCATTTGTCATGCTTATACAGAGGACGGACGTTGTGTGTCATTACTAAAAATTTTATTAACCAATCATTGCATTTTTGACTGCGCATATTGCGTAAGCCGAAAAAGTAATGATGTAAAACGCGCTGCTTTTACGGTGCAGGAAGTCGTAGATCTGACTATTGGTTTTTACAGAAGAAATTATATCGAAGGTTTATTTCTAAGTTCAGGTATTTTTGATAATCCGGATTATACGATGGAGCGTTTGGTCAGGATTGCAAAGAAACTGCGATTAGAAGAAAATTTTAATGGTTATATCCATCTAAAAGCGATTCCCGGTGCAAGTGACGAATTGCTGCAGCAAGCCGGAATGTACGCCGATCGTTTAAGCGTAAATGTCGAAATGCCAACAGAGCAAAGTCTTAAATTACTGGCGCCAGATAAAAATCATATTGATGTGATTAAACCAATGGAATATCTAAAAAATGAAATCGTTGGTCATAAAGAAGAAAAAAAGTTAAATTATAAAGTCCCTGTATTTGCTCCAGCTGGTCAAAGTACGCAAATGGTTATTGGCGCAACAAAAGAAAGCGATCTTGAAATTCTGGGCATGGCGGATTATTTTTATCAAAAGATGAATATGAAACGGGTTTACTATTCCGGATATGTGCCAATAAGTTATGACAGCAGACTTCCGGTTATTGGTACTCCGGTTCCTATAATACGCGAAAACCGTTTGTATCAGGCAGATTGGTTAGTTCGTTTTTACGGATTTAATGTAAATGAAATTGTTGGTTTCAACCAGCCTAATCTTGATCTTGACATCGACCCAAAATTGGGTTGGGCATTGCGTAACCTTAATCAATTTCCGGTTGATATTAATACCGCCGATTTAGAACTTATAAAACGCATTCCCGGAATAGGATATTTAAGCGCTAAAAAGATTGTTGCAGCCAGACAATTTAAAAAACTCTTTCCTGATGATTTAAAAAAATTAGGAATTGCTTACACGCGCGCCAAATATTTTCTGGCATTTGCAACACCGTTTCAAATGCAGCGGGATTTAACTTCGATTCAGATTAAAGATCAAATTTTAAACCTCCAAAATAGTAAGTATAAAAATGATTTCTCTAATCAGCTTGCTTTATTTTAATTGAGATGATACAGTTAATCTACGACGGAACTTATGAAGGCTGGCTTACAGCTGTATTTGAAATTTATGAATATAAATTTGAAGATGTTGTTTTTGCCAAAAATGAAGCTTCTGCAGCTTTGCTTTTTTCAACACATCATAATGTAATGACAGATGTAGAAAAAGCAAATAGGGTTTTAATGGGATTAAAAAAACGTCTTTCGGCAGGAGGATTCTCAGATTTCTATAAAGCATTTTTCTCTGATATGGATGATATCGAACAAATCATGTTTCAATTTGCTAAATATGCTTTGGCAAGTTCAAAAAACATTGAAGAAGATTTTAGCAACAGCGCAGTTTGGGATCTTAGAAAAGCAACAAGAATGACCAGAAGAGAAGCGCATAGAATGGAAGCTTTTGTGCGATTTAAACTCACAAAGGATAAATTGTATTATGCTATTGTTGAGCCGGATTGTAATGTTTTGCCCATTATAGAAAACCATTTTAAAAAACGTTATGCAGACCAACGCTGGTTAATATATGATTCGAAACGTAAATATGGTATTTATTATGATCTTGAAAATGTTTCAACAATAGAATTGCAATTTAATGCTGAATCTAATTCTTCTAAATTTTTAGCCGAAATATGCGATGAACAAGAAGAGTTTTTTCAGAATCTTTGGCGTTGTTTCTTTAAAAGCGTAAATATTGAATCCAGAAAAAATATGAAACTTCATATGCAGCATATGCCAAAACGATATTGGAAAAATTTGACAGAGAAAATTCCGGATATGAAAAATAGATAGTCAATTTACATAAATCAGCAAAAGAGAAATCTTTTTTCCCTTTTGCTGATTTAAGATTTTTAAAGCAATTGCAGTTTCTTGTCTTTTTGTCTTTTCGAAAGAGAAGGTTGCTCAAAATAAGGTAAAAGTTCTAAAGAATAAATGACGCTGGTAATTTTCCATTTTCCGTCTCGTTTGATTAGCGTTAAATATTTACCGCCCCAATTGGTCATTTTGTTATTCGCCCAAAAACTATAATCCATCGTTACAGTTGCAACAGTTCCGTCTGTAATAATATGAATGTTGTCAAATTTATCTTCGGTAGATTCATATTTAAACAAACCTCTTAGAAAATCCTTATAGCTTGACGAAAAATAATTGCTGCGAGCTTTATCAGCACCTTTCTGTGCTGCTTCTTTAGCCTGAGATTTATCTTTAATTGCCGCGCACCAGGTTACAATTCCATCATTAAATAAAGTATAAAATGCTACAGAATCTCTTTTTATAACACTTTCGCTATATTGATTTATAATTGTATTGATTTCTTTTTTATCGTCTGATTTTTGTTGTGCATTTGCTTGTTGAATAAAAGTCAGGCAAATAATAATAAAGGATTTAATATATCTCATTTTCTATTTTTTACGATTATTAATCCATTTATACTCAATTGTAAGTCCGTCATAACCGTAAGCATCTGCTTTCATCTCTTCGATTGCAGTATAACTTACCGGATGCATGTCGCCCAGACGCAATTGCAAAGCATGATGAACAGCCTCTATATATTTTGCTTTATCTTCTTTAAGATTAGTCGAATCAGAAATTTTAATGGTAAGATGAAAGCTATTGGTTTTTAATTCCGTTAGAGATTCGGAGTTTATAAACCAAAGATCATTTGCAACAAATGAAACTGTTACCACAGTAACTTCAGATTTTTTATTTAAAACCTCTTTGGTAAGGTTGCTAATCGTTAGGGCTAATTCTTTTGCTAAAACGGCATTTTGTTCACCGCTTATTTTTAAATTAATTACAGGCATACTTCAAATATTAAAGGTTAATGAAGTACAAATCTCTGTATAACAACCGTGTTATTTATTGATGTATGTTAAGAGTTTAATGCGGCTCAGCGATTCCGGTTTAATGCCTAAGTAAGATGCGATATGATATTGGGGCACTTTTTGTTCTATTCCCGGATAAAGTATTCTAATCATTTGCAATCTTTCTGTGGCAGAGTTTTTAAGGAAAGAAGTTTCTCTTTTGCATTTTCTAATAAAATAATTATCAGAGATGTATTTTGCCAGTTTTAGAAAATTAGTATCCTTTTCGATTAAAGCATTAAATTCTTTATGACTGATGTAATATAGTTCGACATCAGTCAATGCTTCAATGTTACAATTTGTAGGCATTTGAGTTAAAAAACTTGTGTAGGCGCTTACAAAACTATTTTCGAGATAAAAATCATTATTAAATTCACCATCATTATTTTGAACATATGATCGCAGTGTTCCTGAAATTACTATGGCAATAAAATCACAAACAGAACCTTCCTGAATTAGAAATTCTTTTTTCTTAAGGGTTTTAATGTACAGATGTTTATGAAATTCTTCAAAATGATCCGCTTTTAAACCTAAGATCTCTGTAAAAATAGTTTGCAATGATTCCATTTTGTCTAAAAATAAGTCAGGTAAAGATAAAAAAAGAGGCCATGTAAAGCCTCTTTATATTGTGTTAGTTTCTGTTCTTAAATTTAATTCCAGATTCCGTTCATTTCAGTCAAAATGATAGGTTTGCCATTCGTCACAACAATTGTATGTTCGTGTTGCGCCATATGTCCGCCTTTATTACCCACCATTGTCCAGCCGTCATTAAGTTCTACAGCAAGAGAAGACGAAGTTGCTATAAAAGTTTCGATCGCTACAACAGAATCTTTTTTGAAACGTCTTTGATCAAATCGGTTTTTGTAGTTTAATAATTCATCCGGTTGTTCATGCAAGCTTCTGCCAATCCCATGTCCGCCCAGATTTTTTATAACCTTGTAACCTCTTTTTTTGGCTTCGGTTTCTATAAGATATCCTATCTCAGAAATTTTTACACCGCCTTTTATATTATCAATTGCTTTTTGTAAAATATCTTTTGATGCATCGACAAGCTTCTGATGTCCGTTTTTATCTTCGCCAATAACAAATGAACCTCCGTTATCAGACCAAAAACCATCCAATTCTGCCGAAACATCAATATTAATTAAATCACCTTCTTCAAGGATTCTCTTATCAGACGGAATACCGTGACAAAATTCGTTGTTAACGCTAATACAAGTCCATCCCGGAAAACCATACGTGAGATATGGAGCAGATTTTGCGCCTAAGTCATTCAGGATTTTTCCGCCATAATCGTCTAATTCTTTTGTCGTCATTCCGGCTTTGGCATAGTTTCTCATTTCCTTCAAAGTATACGCCACAGCTTCACTTGCCTTTTGCATTCCTATTAATTCTGACTCTTGTTTTATCGACATGATCTTATTTTTTTCTGATGAGGTAATTTGCTTTTCTACAATTATACTATAGAAAGTTGCAAATGAATATTAAATGCAAAATTAATTATTTTCTACCAGTTCAATATCCATAGTTTTAATTAATCCTTCCTGAAACCTGTAAATATGCTTTACAATTCCGTCAAACATCAAATTACCTTCCAGGTCTTTTACGTTTTGATGGACTTTAACTTCCAGACTTCCGTTGTCTCTTTCTGTAAAATCAATCGGATCTACTTTTGGGTTTATTTCTTTCCATTGTCTTGTCCAGTACTCCTTAATTTCATTATGTCCGCTTATGTAACCGCCTTCCCAGGCTTTTGACCATTGCACATCTTCCTGCATTGTCGATAATGCATTATCAATGTTTCTTTCGTTAAAAGCGGTATAAGCTTTTTTGATTGTATCTTCGAATTGATTTTTCATAATAAAGTCTTTTTAAGAGATTTAATCGATTGGCTGTCTTTTTGTTGTAGCTAATATAAAACTAATTCGTTAATAAAAATTAAAGCTCATTTACAAAAGCCAAAAATCAATTTTCTAAGCACTTTTTTATTAAATCACAAAGTATTTTAATAAATTTGAAATATGAATAAAGATGCTGAAAATATTATTGTAAGGCGTGCAGAAAATACTGATTTGCCTAAGCTTGCTGAATTCCTGCAGATTCTCGTTGAAGCAGAACGCCCTTTTGATCCAACATTAAAAGACGGAGAAATATTCTACTATGATATAAAGGAACTTGTCGCAGATCCTGCAACAGAAATTATGGTTGTCGAAAGTAATAATGAAATTATTGCAAGTGGTTATGCACAAATTCGACCTGCAAAACCATACGAAAAGCATGAATTATTTGGATATTTGGGCTTTATGTTTGTAACCCCGGAATTTAGAGGAAAAGGAATAAGCGGTTTATTACTTAACACCCTCCAAAAATGGATTTTATCTCAGGGAATTACAGAGGTGAGATTACAAGTATACGACGAAAATGAATCAGCGGTTAAAGCATACGAAAAAGCGGGTTTCAAAAAACTATTTACTACAATGCGATATGAAATTAGCTAAAAGCTAAAATATACGTTCTAATACAAAAAGCCCTTAAATCTCTTTAAGGGCTTTTTTAGTTCTGAGAATAAAATTTATTTTGAATTAAAAATATTCAACTGAAACCAGTTTTGTGTTTCATCAATCATTTCCTGCCCGTATTGTTTACGAATAGTATCATAAACCCATTGCAGTTTTTTTTCCTGCAAAGATTCCTTTATTTTATTTTCGGTCTCGATCATTGCCAGATGAATTGCACAATAGTTGCCTTTCTTCCACGGAAGGTTTTTTTTATCTAATAACACACAATTATCTCTGATATCATTGCATTCAAAAAAGGAGATTTCTCCTTCGACAGCAAGAACAATGTCTAAAAATGTGATCTCGCTTGCTGATCTGGCAAGTTTAAAACCACCTTTTACACCTACGTTCGAGCGCACAATACCGGCTTTCTTTAGTTTTGTAAAAGCCTTTGCGAGGTAAGTTTCTGAAATGTTTTGAAACTTTGCCAAATCGCGTACCGTAATCGTACTGTTATCCGGAGTATCTATTAAATACACCAAAGAATGTATTGCATATTCGACATTTTTTCCTAAAGTTGGCATATGACTGATTTTATAAAAATATTAAACAGCATTTTCAGCAACGTTTGGAACTTCGGGATATGAATCTTCCAGTGCCGTTTGAACATCTTCTGCCGGATAAATTAGTTTTGTCGTTACTTCCATCTTGATAGTTTTTCCTTCAAGACCTTTTACAGCCAGTTTACGATCCCATCCGGTAGTTAACATTCCGTCTTGCTGCCCCAAATCTACACAAGTCACATAATCTGTATAACTGTAAGGTTTTAGCGGTTGCCCAAACAAGCTATTCACAGCATTATGACCCGCCCATTTGCCCAGAAACATAGAAAACTGACAAGCCATAAGCGAACTATTGCCTTTGTCATCAACCGGAATATTAGCAACATCACCGGCAGCAATCACATTATTATAAGCTTCAAGCTGAAGATATTTATTTACATGCAAACGTCCCAGTTTGTCCTTTTCTCCTTTAAAGAAGTTACAAAGCGAGCTCGCCACTAATCCAACAGTTGAGATAACCGTTTGTGAAGCTATAAAACGACCGTCACTTAATGTGGCTCCGTTTTGCGCAACTCCAGCCAGAGAAACACCATTTGCTACCGTTATATGTTTTGCTTTTAGAGTTTCTAAAACATACTCTTGTGCATCTGGAGAATAATAACTTCCTACTTTATCTGACTTTTCTATAAGCACTACATTAAAATCAATCGAAGGTTTATTAAGTCTGGCTAATATTGTACTCGCTTTTTCTTTGATAACCGTAGCAACCTCAAGTCCAGTTAATCCGCTTCCGGCAATTACAAAAGTTGTAGCGCCATCGCCTTCAAAGTTTTTATTTGCCAAATGTGTTAAGTGATCTTCCAGATTTTGAGCACCGTTGAACGTGTCTACATTAAACGTGTTTTCGATTCCGGGAATATTTATTGCCTTCAAAACACTACCAGAAGATAAAATAAGGTAATCGTAGCTTAAAATTCTTGAACCGCTTTGTGTAGCAATAATGACCATTTTTTGATCCGGATCAATTATTTCTGCCTTGCCAATAATAAGTTTGATATCTAGTTGTTTAAAATATTTGTTCAAATCAACTCTTAAACCTTCAAGCGAAACCTCATATAATCTTGGGCGAATGGTTAAGTATTCGTCCATATTTATTAAAGTTACTTCTAATTCATCTTCTTTTTTTAATTCGCGACTTTGGCGAATTGCACTCAATGCACTCCAAAAACCGGCAAACCCGCCTCCAATAATCAATAATTGTTTTTTCATTTTTATAAGATAATTACGATAATAATTGTCGCAAATTAAAGCATATATTTTATATATATAAGATTATTCTT
>NZ_LMMA01000019.1 GCF_001422725.1 Flavobacterium sp. Leaf82
AATTATTTAACAAATTTAACATTTTTTGTTATATTATTTTGTTGTTATTTTTAATAATAATTATCTGATTATTACGTCAAGCCCAGTAAAATCAATAATCTAATACAAATCAGTTCATTAGCTATGATAATTCTATTTATAAATTTTATTTTATTTAGTATGTCACAAAATGTGATTTTATGCATTTTTATCCTATTCAAAATACAACAGTATTATAAAAAGAGAATTGATCTTACAGATTTTAAAGATTTTGAATAAAAAACTAATAAAATTTTTACAAATATTTTAATAACTTTGAATAACCTACAATGAATAAATATTTTAAATAGAAATCATTAAGCCTAAATTTCATCTTCGCATTATTTAAATAAAAGAAGTGACTTATAGCTACAAGAGCCAATTTTTGTAAGATTGATAAGAATGTTTATAATTGCCCTAACATCTACAGTAAATGAAGACTCGAATTACTTTTCTCCTTTTTATGATTACGACAATTAGTCTCTCGCAAAATTCTGAAAGATGGAAACAATACATAAAAAAAGAAAGTGGAAAAAAATCCGAAAAATACTATCTTACTTCTTTAGAAAATGCCCATCATAACGAATACAGGATTGTGAAAAAATTGGATAACACTTTTTGTATTATTGAAAATAAAAATTTAAGACCTAACCAAAGTCTTCAAAATATTTTGCCCGTTAATGCTTTATGGAAATTACCATCGAACTTTTCAACTCATAAGGATGACAAACAATATATAGTAGCAACAGATACAATCGAAGCATTACTTACTGACTTAAAGTCAATGAATATTTCTGACATTGAAATACTAGATAATCATCTTGTAATCATTAAAAGCGATTCCAAAAAAATTATTGATGAGATTATAGCTTTGAGTAGTGTTTCTTCCATCTCGCAAGAATCGCTGAAACCAAAAGGTGAATCTAAAATAATAGATCAAAATTTTAGCATCAATTATATAAATAAAGCCAACGCTAATTTTCCTCTTTTAACAGGTGAAAATCAAATTGCAGCTATAAAAGATGATTTATTTGATGTAAATGATATTGATTTATTAAACAAGCACATTTCTTCGTCAACACAATCCTCTATTGTATCAAGCCATGCAACGGCTATGGCAACTATAGTTTCGGGATTAGGAAATAGTTCTGCATTAGGAAAGGGAGTTGCTCAAAAAGCGAAGATACAATCGTCTGATTTTTTGAATATCTATCCGGATGCACCAGAAACTTTACAAGGCGCGACCACGCAAAATCATTCTTACGGCACTGTGATTGAGAATTTTTATGGCTCACTAGCAAACGCGTATGATTCGCAATTGTTTTTAAATGCTGATTTGACTCATTGCTTTTCTTCTGGTAATAGTGGGCTTCAGGGTTATAAATCTATTACTGGCAATTTCAAGCAATCTAAAAATAGTATCGTATTGGGTTGTATTGACCAAAACGAAGTAATTATGCCATTTTCTTCAAAAGGTCCAGCTTATGACGGTAGGATAAAACCGGAGTTGGTTGCCTTTAGCACACAAGGAACTTCAAATTCTACAGCATTGGCTACAGGAATTATTACGCTTATGAAACAACATCATAAAAATATAAACAATAGTTCTTTGACTAATGTCCTCACAAAAGCAATTTTAATTAATAGTGCCAAAGATTTAGGCAACGCAGGTCCGGATTTTACGTATGGTTATGGAAATATTAACGCAGATAAATGTTTAAAAACAATCAGCGAAAACAGAATTATATCTGGTAATTTGACATCTG
This sequence comes from Flavobacterium sp. Leaf82, assembly GCF_001422725.1. Classification (GTDB taxonomy): domain Bacteria; phylum Bacteroidota; class Bacteroidia; order Flavobacteriales; family Flavobacteriaceae; genus Flavobacterium. The sequence goes on from NZ_LMMA01000019.1 coordinate 1,785, forward strand.
GTCAGACAAATTCACACAATATTACACTTCCAGCCAATGCGAAAAATTTAAAAATCACATTAGTCTGGAATGATTTACCCGCTGCAATTAACAGCAATATAAGCTTGGTAAACGATTTAGACCTGGAAATTATTTCGCCTGACAGTACCTCTTTTTTACCCTGGATTCTTAATCCTGATGCTCCTGAACAACAAGCCACAAGAGGAAAAGATAAAATTAATACTGTAGAGCAAGTTACTATCGAAAGCCCTGAATCAGGACTTTATACGATCAATGTGATAGGTTCATATGTTTCGAATACCTCTCAGGAATACGGTATTGTTTACGAATATGAAATGGCAAATGAATTTGAATGGAATTACCCTGTTACTAATGATAATTTCCCGTATGATGGTAAGACGATTTCTCCTTTTAAATGGAATTCTTCCTTTTCAGGTGTCTCTGGACAATTGTCTATTAGCTATAATAATGGGCAGACTTGGGAAATTATTGATAATGGTATAAATCTGGATCGTGAACAATTTACTTATACGCCTACAGAACAAAAATTTTCAAAAGCAAAATTAAAAATGACCATTGATAATACTGACTATGTCTCTGATGCTTTCACGATTTCTTATGATTTAAATATTACTACAAGTTTAGTTTGTGATGGAACAACAGAAATAAATTGGGACAAACCTGCAAATGTTGCTTCTTTTAATATTTATCGACTAACAGGAGATCATTTAGAATTTAAAGAACAAACAACAAATGCTAATTACACGTATAATGATGGAAAAATTTACAGTGTAATTCCTGTATTTGACGATAGCGAAGGAATAAAAAGTGAGTCGACATTACAATATGTGCAAAATTCTAATTGTTATTTCGAATTGGCTTTTGCAGAAGTTTTTGAGGAGAACAAAGTAAAGGTTGATGCCAGTCTTTTTAGCTTGTATAATATCAAAATGATTGAGTTAATAAAAATAACTAATAATACAGAAAGTGTTATTAGCTCAATAAATGATATCAATTCAAAAACATTTTCTTTTTTAGATAATGTACCTGTAAAGGGCAGTAATAAATACAAAATAAATATAATTTTAGAAAACAATAATGTAGTTAGTTCTCTAATTCTTGATACTAATTACTTAGGTAATGATTTGTTTTTTGTCTACCCTACTCTACTAAGGAAAAATGAACAATTAAATATTGAAGCCAAAAAAGAGGAAAATGCTATTTTCTATTTATACAATAGTAGCGGACAAAATACTATTAGCTCACCTTTACTTTCTAAAACCAATAACATCAGTCTAAAAAATACTGCATCAGGAATTTATTTATATAAAATAATTACAAGCTTAGGAGAAATTCAAACAGGGAAAATTGCCGTTTTTTAAAGTTTAAGTAGATTTTTATTTTTTTTATCTGATAACAGAAGGAAATACAATCTCAACAATCGAAAGTTTAATCCTAACTATTGTTTTACGCAGGCCATCTCAGAATGTTTTAAACCGTAACAGATTCTTTACAGGATTCAAAAAATTCATATGCTCTTTTTTCTACATAAGAATGCATTGAATCACGCAATGGAAAAGCGCAGTGCCCTCCATATTTTGGGGTTTCGAGATAAACATATTCGCTCTCTTGAGCGATATCTCTGGGATAACATCTTTCGCCTAAAAAAGGATCATCAAGAGAATTGATTATTAAAACCGGAGTAGTTATATTTTTAAGGCAAAATTCTGGAGAAACACGCTCATAATAATCATCCCGACTCGCAAAGCCATGCAGCGGAGCTGTAAAATAATGATCAACTTCATCAAAAGAAGTAATTTTATCAATTTGATCACGATTTATAAAATCAGGAAATTGCGCCGCTTTGTATTTGAGTTTTCTTTTAATATCGATTGTAAAGTTCTTTAAATAAACTCTATTAAAACCTTGTTTAAGTATGGCAGCGCTTGTAGCGATATGAGTGGGTACTGAAATCGAAACCGCAGCTTTTATGCGTTTATCGATTTTTGTCCAGCCCAAATAATTCAAAAGCTGAACACCTCCCATCGAATATCCAATCAAATAAACTTCTTCGAAACCTTGTTGCAAAACAAATTGTACTACTTCATCAAGATCATCAACTGCACCATGGTGGTAAAGTCTTGGCAAACGGTTCATCTCTCCTCCACAAGTACGATTGTTCCATGCGAAAACTGAAAAATCTTTCTGCTGAAAATAATCCGCACAGCTATTATTGTAGGTTCTGCGTGAATCCCCTTCTAAACCATGACATAAAATAACTGCTTTTTTAGTATCATTTATAACAAAATCGATATTGATGAAATCTCCATCCTTCAACTCATGTTTTTCTCTTGTATATCCCGGAAATTCAAACTTTTTAAACAAAGCAGCATATATGGTAGAAATATGCCTGTTCCTATGAATAATAGAAGGAAAATTATATTCTGATTGTTCAATTACAGGCATGATAATAAAAGTTTTATTGTGCTATACAAATCTAAGAAATCAATCCATACCTAATTAAAAACTGCCTTTTTATTTCATTTTAAAATCATTAGCCAAAAGAAGTTTATATAATGCCTTGGGATCAAATTACAATTCAACTTAAGTTTGCTAATAAAGGATTAATTCTAAAGAAATATAAAACGTCGCAATTTTGAAAAAATAAAATGAGCTTGGTTTAAATTAAATTTCTCTGTTATTCATGTAAATCCTAAAAAAAAATCCCAAATTCCAGAATTAGATTCGGAATTTGGGATTGTATATTTTTGAATTGTATTTCTTAATCTAAAATAAAGCTTACACTTACGTTTGCTGTAACTTCGATTTCTCCAACTGCAAGAGTTTCATTCTCTGCACCAGCGTTGCTGTCCATAGCCATTGATTTCATAGCTGCATACATTGGTTGAGGGCGGTATACTGAATTGTCAGAAATAGTAATTGCTTTACCTACTTTTTGACCTAAAACTGAAACATAATCTTCTGCTTTTGATTTAGCATCTTTTATTGCTAATTTTCTAGCTTCTGTTTGAAGTTGTAATAATTTAGAAGTCTCAAAAGAAACTCTGTCCAAACGGTTAATTCCTTGTTGAACCAAACCTTCCATTAATTCATCATATTTAGATAAATCTTTCAATACAATTTCTATAGTTTGTGTTGCATTATAAGTTGTTTTCTTTTTCTCGTAATCGTATTGTGGATTAAGAGCTACTTGTTTAGTTTTGAAATCTGCTGTTGGAATATTCATTTTTTTGATGAATTTTAAAACTGCATCAATCTTTTCGTCATTTTGCTTTTTGACATCTTTAGCAACATTCCCTTTTGTTTCAACAGTTGCCGAAATACAAACCTGATCAGGTGCTACTTTTACTTTTCCTTCTCCATTTACATTGATTTGAGGAATTTGTTTAGTTTCTTGGGCGTAAGACATAGTCATAAACATTATTGTTAAAAATAATAGTACTTTCTTCATTTTTGTTATATTTTAAGTTATTGATAAGGACATTTCAAAAGTTATGCCAGCATTATAATTTTCCCAATTTTGCCATTACAAAAAGTATCAAAATAGGGATTGCTAATAAAATCACCATTAAACTATGGTCTACAATTAGTGAAGGTTCTTTTATTAAGGTAATCAAATAGCCTCCTATCGCACCTCCAAAATGTGCTGTATGCCCAATATTATCATTTTTAGCCCTCATTCCGTAAATAGAATACAATAAATATAAAATTCCGAATAAATAAGCTGGCATTGGTATGACAAAAAAGATTCCCAACATCATATCCGGCTGTAATAATATTGCAGAATATAAAATTCCTGTAACAGCTCCTGAAGCTCCTACTGCTCTATAACTGTAATCATTTTTATGGAATAACATTGTAAGGAGACTTCCAAAAATTAAGCTCCCAAAATAAATCAAAACAAAAGAAATTGTACCCAGCCACTGAATTACAACTGGTGCAAAAAACCAAAGTGTTAACATATTAAAGATTAAATGCATCATATCTACGTGCAAAAAACCGGATGAAAGCATTCTGATTTGTTCTCCGGAACGAATACTGCCAATATGAAATTCGTATTTTCTAAAAAAAGCAAGATCATTAAAACCTTTGTAACTAATCAAGGCATTAGCCACTATAATCCCAACCAAAACGGTATTAACGGTATTCATAAATAATATTTAATGTGAATTGTAAATATAGTCATTCTTAAACATATGTTAGCGTCGATCCAAAATATCACTGGTTATTCATTTTTGCTTTATATTTGTAAAAAAAAATTACATGCAATTTCTTGTTTATATATTAGCCTACCCTTTACTCTGGCTCATCTCTATACTCCCTTTTCGATTATTTTACTGGTTATCAGATTGTGTATACTTTATTGTATACCATATCATTGGATATCGTACAAAGGTAGTTCGCAAAAATCTGGCTCTTACTTTACCACACTTAACTAAAGAAGAACGAAAAGAAGTTGAAAAAAAATTCTATCAGCATATGTGCGATATGTTTTTAGAAATGATAAAAACAATGAGCATTTCTCCTGAAGAAATGCAGAAAAGATTTACCATTACCAATATTGAAGTTCTTAGGGAATATGAAAAAAAAGGAAAAAGTGTTGTTCTGGTAGCTTCTCATTATGCGAGTTGGGAGTGGCTTTTAACCATTAATAAACGTATCGCTTTTAGAGGAATTGGAGTTTACAAAAAAATAGCAAACCCTTATTTTGATAAATTAATTAGAAAAATACGTTCAAAATATGATGCTGAATTAGTAGAGACCAGAAAAACAATTCCGCTGATGGCACAAAACCAACGTGACGGAATTTTAAGCCTTTACGGACTAGCAAGTGATCAATCGCCTAAACTGGATAGAATTTTTCACTCGATGAAATTTATGGGAATAGAAGTTCCCGTACATACCGGAGCTGAAATGCTGGCAAAAAAATACGATTTGAGTGTTATTTTTGTTAAGGTTAAAAAAGTAGCACGCGGTTATTATGAAGCTACAATTGTACCAATAGCGGATGATCCTAAAGAGTATGACAATTTTGAAATTACAGAAAAATATTTGAGAGAAGTAGAAAAACAAATTTACGAAGCTCCTGAATATTATTTATGGACACATAAAAGATGGAAACACAGGATAGAATAAATCTCTGTAAAACTTAAAAAAATACCTCTTTCAAATTTAATGGAAGAGGTATTTTTTTTTTTATAAAAGCTGCTAAAACTAGATTCCGGCAACTGCTTTTATTTCATCTATAATTCGAAGAGCCAGAACATCTGCTTTTTCCTGAGACGGAGCTTCAGTATAAATTCTGATGATTGGTTCTGTATTTGATTTTCTTAAATGTACCCATTCTGTAGCAAAATCAATTTTGACACCATCAATCGTTGTGATATCTTCGTTTTTATATTTTTCTGTCATAGCTACTAAAATCGCATCAACATCAATTTGTGGTGTTAATTCGATCTTGTTTTTGCTCATATAATATTCAGGATATGAAGCACGCAATGCCGAAACTGATATTTTTTTGTTTGCCAAATGTGTCAGGAACAAAGCAACTCCAACTAAGCTGTCTCTTCCATAATGAGATTCCGGATAAATGATTCCACCGTTACCTTCACCACCAATAATAGCATTATTTTTTTTCATCAATTCGACTACATTCACTTCTCCAACTGCACTGGCTTCGTATTTTCCTCCATGAGCAACAGTTACATCACGCAAAGCACGAGACGATGACATGTTCGAAACAGTATTTCCAGGAGTTTTACTTAAAACATAATCCGCACAAGCTACTAATGTATATTCTTCACCAAACATTTCTCCGTCTTCGCAAATAAAAGCCAAACGATCTACGTCTGGATCTACCACAACTCCTAAATCAGCTTTTTCTTTTACTACCAATTCAGAAATATCAGTTAAATGCTCCTTTAAAGGTTCCGGATTGTGAGGAAAATGTCCATTTGGTTCACAATATAATTTTACTACTTCAACGCCCATTAATTCCAATAATCTCGGAATAATAATTCCTCCTGATGAATTTACACCATCAACAACTACTTTAAATTTTGCGGCTTTTACAGCTTCAACATCTACTAAAGGTAAGTTTAAAACCTCGTCAATATGAATGTCCATATAAGCATCATTTACAGTGATTTCGCCTAAGTTATCGACATCCGAGAAATCGAAAGCTTCAGCTTCAGCAATTTCAAGGATTTTTGCTCCTTCATCTCCGCTTAAAAACTCCCCCTTTTCATTTAGTAATTTTAAAGCATTCCATTGTTTTGGATTATGAGAAGCTGTCAGGATAATTCCTCCATCTGCTTTTTCTAAAGGAACAGCAACTTCTACAGTTGGCGTTGTCGAAAGTCCAAGATCAATTACATTAATCCCTAAACCTACTAAAGTATTTACAACAAGGTTATGAATCATTGGTCCGGAAATCCTGGCGTCACGACCAATTACTACCGTTAATTTTTCTTTTGAAGTATTGTTTTTCAGAAAAGTACCATATGCCGATGCAAATTTTACAGCATCAACAGGAGTCAGGTTATCTCCTACCTTACCACCAATTGTTCCTCGTATTCCTGATATCGATTTTATTAAAGTCATTTTTGTGAGTTATAGTTACCAGTTACAAATATAGAAAAGTTACTAAGGTTCTAAGATACTAAGGTGCTAAGATTTTGCAAAAAGTTATTGAGAAGCTATCCCGAAGCTTCGGGACTTAGGTTCCAGAAATTTAAAATAATTATTAATTATGATAGGTAGAAACCGAAATAATATAACAAAATGATGTGAAAAAGTTTTCATACTTTTACTAAAATAACATTAGTTCTTAGCAGCTATCTTAGTTAAGATAAAAACTTAGTGCCTTAGAACCTTATTACCTTAAAAAAAATGAATTTCCTAGCCCACATATATTTATCCGGAGACAATGATTTAATCAAAATTGGTAATTTTATGGCCGATGGAATTCGCGGGAAACAATTTGAACATTTTCCTGAAGAAGTACAAAAAGGCATAATTCTGCATCGTTCTATAGATACTTATACAGACTCGCATGATGTTTTTAGACAAAGCACCAAGCGATTGCATGAAAAATACCACCATTATGCCGGAGTAATTGTAGATATTGTTTATGATCATTTTCTAGCCAAAAACTGGACAAAATATTCTGATGAAAAACTGGAAGATTTCATTAACCGATTCTATAAATCATTGCATGAAAACTATGATATCCTGACCGAAAAAACTCAGGGTTTAATGCCTTATATGATCGAAAGAAACTGGCTTTTGAGCTATCAGACGGTTGAAGGAATTCATCAAATTTTGACTCAAATGGACCGAAGATCAAAAAATATCTCAAAAATGCAGTTTGCAAGTGAAGAACTTGTAGAGTTTTATGCTGAATTTGAACAGGAGTTTACGCTCTTTTTTGAAGATATAAAACAGCACGCAAAACAAAAATTACTTACTTTATAAAATCGTTTTTAGATTCTGTAAAATTAAAATACAATTTCATACATGAAAAAAATAGCCTTATTATTCAGCTTTATTTCTATCTATAGCTTTGCCCAAAATACTACAAAACCAACCGGATTAGTTACTACAAAAGCCATGGTGGTTTCTGCCCGTCAGGAAGCTTCGAAAGTGGGTGCTGAAATCATACAAAAAGGCGGAAATGCTTTTGATGCAATGATTGCTACAGAACTTGCTCTTGCAGTTGCTTATCCTTATGCCGGAAATATTGGTGGCGGCGGATTTATGGTGTACCGAAAAGCGAATGGCGAAGTTGGTTCTTTAGATTATCGCGAAAAAGCGCCACTAGCAGCAACAAAAGATATGTTTCTTGATAAAGATGGTAATGTTATAAAGGGTAAAAGTACCGAAACTGCTTTAGCAATTGGTGTTCCGGGAACTATTGCCGGAGTTTTTGCCGTACACAAAAAACTGGGTTCTATGCCAATGTCGGAAATTTTAAAACCTGTCATAGCTTTAGCAGAAAGAGGAGTTGTGGTAACGAAAAAACAAGAAAAAAGGCTTCAGGATTATCATGATGTCATTGTAAAAGTTAATGGTCCAAATACACTTTTAGCAGGTAGTTTTAAAGAAAATGACACAATCAAATATCCTGCACTTGCCAATACATTAAAAAGAATTTCGAAAAATGGGAAAGATGAATTTTATAAAGGAGAAACAGGTAAAATATTAGTTAATTATATTCAGAAAAAAGGCGGAATTATTACTCTTAAAGATTTAGAGAAATACGAAGCTAAATGGCGTAAACCTTTGCAATTTAAATACAAGGATCTAAAAATCACTTCGATGTCTCCTCCAAGCAGTGGCGGGATTTGCCTGGCACAAATTATGAAAATGATTGCTCCTTATGATTTAGCCAAAACAGGACATAATACAGCCGAATCTATTCAGGTAATTGTAGAAGCAGAAAGAAGAGCTTATGCGGATAGAAGTCAGTTTTTAGGAGATCCTGATTTTGTTAAAATTCCAATTAACGCATTATTATCTGATTCTTATCTAAAAAACAGAATGTCTAGTTTTGATGTAAACAAAGCCAGTTTATCATCAGAAATAAAAGAAGGAAAAGTCAATTTTAACGAAAGTACAGAAACTACACATTATTCTATTGTAGATGCACAAGGAAATGCAGTTGCTGCAACCACAACTCTTAATGATGGTTACGGATCAAAATACTATTGTGATGAATTGGGATTTTTTATGAATAACGAAATGGATGATTTTAGTGCTAAACCAGGATCACCAAATATGTTTGGTCTGGTAGGAAATGAAGCCAATAGTATTGCGCCGCAAAAAAGAATGTTAAGTTCAATGACTCCAACAATTGTAGAGAAAAACGGAAAATTATTTATGGTTGTGGGTTCTCCAGGTGGTTCAACCATTATTACAACTGTATTACAAGCTATATTAAATGTTTATGAATACAAATTAAGCATGCAGGAAGCTGTAAATGCACCTCGTTTTCATCATCAATGGTTACCGGATTTAATCAATTTTGAACCAAATGCTTTCGACACAAATACCATAAATAAACTAAAAGCAAAAGGATATTTAATCAATGAAAAAAATACTCCTGTAATTGGTAAACTGGATTGTATATTGGTTTTACCGGACAATACTCTGGAAGGAGGAGCTGACTTTCGTGGTGATGATACGGCGGTTGGTTTCTAAAATTTAAAACATTTATAGCGGAATATTATAAAAAATCGAATGTTTAGAGCTAAATTTGTAATATCCCTAACTTTTTAAAAAGATAATGTTAAGAAAACTTTTTCGCAGACTTGAAAGCATTATTGCTTTGGCTCAATCTATATTGACACCAAAGCAATTTATTTTTTTATCAAGCGTTCTCGTTGGTATTTCGTGCGCACTGGCAGTAATTGTTTTAAAAACTTTTGCGCATAGTGTTTTCTCATTCGCAACTTATATCAACGGAATTTTGAAACTGAGTTTCATCAACAGTATTTTACCTATAATTGGTATTTTGCTAACTGTTTTTGTTATTAAAAAAGTACTAAACGGAACGATTCAAAAAGGGACATCCCAAATTTTATATGCCGTTGCAAAAAAAGCAAGTATAATTCCCAAAAAGCAAATGTATGCTCAAATCGTTACCAGTTCGTTAACGGTTGGTTTAGGAGGTTCTGCGGGTTTAGAAAGCCCAATTGTAATTACTGGTGCTGCTTTTGGATCTAATTATGCTCAAAATTATAAATTAGCCTATAAAGACAGAACTTTACTTATTGGTTGTGGTGTTGCTGCCGGAATATCTGCGGCTTTTAATGCTCCAATTGCCGGAGTTCTTTTTGCCATTGAAGTTTTATTGGTCGATGTCAGCATTTCTGCCTTTACCCCTATTATGATTTCTGCTGCTACGGGAGCTTTAGTTTCTGCAATTTTACTGGACGAAACTATTTTATTGTCTTTCAAAAAACAAGAAGCTTTTAATTATCATAATATTCCGTTTTATGTTCTATTAGGGATATTAACCGGATTTATAGCCGTTTACTACGCCAGAAATTTTCAAAGGGTCGAGCATTATTTTTCTACACTACAAGTAGGTCCTTACAAAAAAGCCTTAATTGGCTCTTCGTTATTGGCATTACTTATTTTTATATTTCCAACACTTTTTGGAGAGGGATACGAAAGTATTAAGACATTATCTGAAAGTGATCCCGGAAAATTGCTCGACAATACATTATTTGCTGATTTTAGAAACAATCAATGGGTTTTACTACTTTTTGTTGGATGTACAATGATGGTAAAAGTATTTGCTTCCGGATTAACACTTGGAAGTGGCGGAAACGGAGGTAATTTTGCTCCTTCATTATTTTTAGGATCTTATCTGGGTTATTTTTTCTCAAAATTCATCAGCCTTATTGGTTTATCAAAACTACCAATCAGCAATTTTACCATGGTTGGAATGGCTGGTATCTTAAGCGGATTATTCCATGCACCTTTGACCGCTATTTTCTTAATTGCCGAAATTACAGGTGGTTATAGTCTTATGATTCCGCTTATGATTGTCTCCTCAATAAGCTTTGCAATCTCTAAACGTTTTGAGAAATATTCTCTTGATGTTAAAGGTTTAGCTAAAAAAGGTCACGCTTTTACAAGCAATAAAGATTCTAATATTCTATCTACTTTAGATATTGACACCATTATACAATGCGACTACCTAACGGTTCATCCAGATGAAAACCTGAGCAAATTAGTAGATCTTATTTCACACTCGAACCAAGTTGTTTTTGCTGTTGTAAACAACGAAAAAGAACTTATTGGAGTCGTTCATTTCAATGATATCAGAGAAATTATCTTTAATAATTATCGTGTAAAATACACCTTGATTAAAGATGTTATGAAAACTCCTGCTGCTACAATTTCATCTGATGACAGTATGGAAATTGTAATGAGTAAATTCGAAAAATCGAAATCAGCCTTTCTTCCTGTAATACGCAATGACAAATACTTTGGTTTTATTTCAAAATCTATAGCACTTGAAGCCTACAGAACCAAATTAAGGTCTATGACAATTGAATAAGCTTAATATCGGATAGGTTAAAATTTTTTATATCCGATATTAAGAAGTAACTTTGTGGGATTATGTGGAACATAGACCTAACATACAGAGAAGAATTTCAATCAACATTTGATCGATTGTATCAAAAAAGACTTGATTTACAAAACAGCAGACCACTGCCCAATATTGCTTTGCACAAAATCCGCGAAAGCTTATCACTAGAATGGACCTACAATTCAAACAGCATTGAAGGAAACACAATGAGCTTGCGCGAAACCCAAATGGTAATTCAGGAAGGTATTACCATAAAAGGAAAATCCTTGCGAGAACACTTTGAAACTCATAATCACGATAAAGCGATAGATTATCTGTACTCCATTGTAGATGATAAATATAACCTGCGCAGTATTGATATTCTTTCGATTCACGGATTAGTTTTACGTTCTATCGAAGATGATTTTGCAGGACGTTTGCGAAACGGCGGCGTTCGTATTTCAGGAGCTAATTTTATGCCCCCAAACGCCAATAAAGTTTCAGATTATCTGGATGAATTAATTGATTTTGTTAATACAAATCCTTTAGGATTAAACGATATAGAATTAGCCACAATTTATCATCATAAATTAGTCTGGATTCATCCTTTTTTTGATGGCAATGGCCGTACAGTTCGTTTAAGTATGAATTTATTATTGATGCGTTGTGGTTTTCCGCCTGCCATCATACTTAAAAATGACAGAAAAAAATATTACGAAGCGCTTAATCAGGCTAATAATGGTAATTATCAAAAACTAACCCTTTTGATGTGTCAGGCATTAGAGCGTACACTTAATATCTATTTAAGTTCAATGCCGGGAAGTAGTTATGACTATCAACCCATAATAAATATAGTAAGCGAACCAGAAACCCCGTATGGTCAGGAATATATTAGTTTATTGGCCAGAACCGGAAAAATAGACGCTTATAAAGAAGGCCGAAACTGGTATACTACCAAAGAAGCCATCGAAGAATATATGGCAACCCGAAAAAGAAAACGCTAACTTAGGTTAGCGTTTTTTGTTACTAATTGTAACATAAAGTTTTGCTATCGAACACAAAAAGAATAAATCAAAGTGGTAACTTTGCGTTTTGCTCAAATTTATGTTAGAAAAAGACAACACTATTGAAGTTCTTGGCGCAAGAGTTCATAATCTAAAAAATATAGACATTTCTATTCCTCGTGAAAAACTGGTAGTTATTACCGGTCTATCAGGTTCAGGAAAATCCTCTTTGGCATTTGATACCATCTATGCCGAAGGTCAACGTCGTTATGTAGAAACTTTTTCGGCTTATGCCAGACAGTTTCTTGGTGGCTTAGAACGTCCTGATGTTGATAAAATCGACGGACTTTCGCCAGTAATTGCGATCGAACAAAAAACAACCAGTAAAAGTCCGCGTTCAACTGTTGGAACTATTACAGAAATATATGATTTCCTGAGACTTCTATATGCTCGTGGTGCTGACGCTTATAGTTATAACACAGGCGAGAAAATGGTTTCGTATTCTGATGAACAAATTAAAGATTTGATCATTCAGGATTTTAAAGGAAAACGCATCAATATTCTGGCTCCAATTATTAGAGCGAGAAAAGGTCATTATGCTGAGTTATTCCAGCAAATTACGAAACAAGGTTTTCTTAAAGTTCGTGTAAATGGCGAAGTTCAGGATTTGGTTTCCGGAATGAAACTGGATCGTTATAAAACCCACGATATCGAAATTGTAGTCGACAGAATGTTGATCGAAGATACGGAAGACAATCAAAAAAGATTATCTGAAAGTATCAATACAGCGATGCATCATGGCGAAAATGTGCTGATGATTTTAGATCAGGATACGAATGAAGTTCGTTTTTTTAGTAGAAACCTAATGTGTCCTTCAACTGGAATTTCGTATCAAAATCCAGAACCTAATTTATTTTCTTTCAACTCCCCAAAAGGAGCTTGTCCACATTGTAACGGACTGGGAACGGTACATGAAATCAATATCAAAAAGATAATTCCAAATCCCAAGTTATCGATCAAAGCTGGTGGATTTGCACCCCTTGGTGAATATAAATCGTCCTGGATTTTTAAACAATTAGAAGTTATTGGAGAAAAATTCAATTTCAAGATAACTGATCCGATTGAAAAAATTCCGGAAGAAGCCATGACCATGATTTTAAATGGTGGGAAAGATAAATTTGTTGTAAACTCAAAAGATTTAGGAGTTACACGCGATTATAAAATAGATTTTGAAGGAATATCACATTTCATTAAAAATCAATATGATGAAACTTCATCAACTACTATAAAACGTTGGGCAAAAGATTTCATGGATGAAGTAAATTGTCCCGTTTGCGATGGTTCACGTTTAAAAAAAGAAGCATTATTCTTTAAAATCAATGGCAAAAATATAGTTGAATTGTGTGATATGGATATCTCTGATTTAACCATTTGGTTTCAGGATCTAAATAAACACTTATCAGACAAACAGCTTTTGATTGCTTCAGAAGTAGTAAAAGAAATCAAAGACCGTCTGAACTTTTTAATGAATGTTGGTTTAAATTATTTGGCTTTAAGCCGAAGTTCAAAATCACTTTCGGGCGGTGAAGCACAACGTATTCGTCTTGCAACACAAATTGGTTCGCAGTTAGTTGGAGTTTTATATATTCTGGATGAACCAAGTATTGGTTTACACCAAAGAGATAATGAAAAACTGATTCATTCCTTAGAACAATTACGTGATATAGGGAACTCTGTTATTGTGGTAGAACACGATAAAGACATGATCGAACGTGCTGATTATGTAATTGATATTGGTCCTAAAGCCGGTAAATATGGTGGAGAAATTATTAGTATTGGGACTCCGGCAGAAACTTTAAAATCGAATACAATTACTGCTCAATATTTGAATGGTAAAATGAAATTGGAGATTCCGAAAGAACGTCGTAAAGGAAATGGAAAGTTTCTAAAACTAACCGGAGCAACAGGAAACAACCTTAAAAATGTTTCTATCGAATTGCCTTTGGGACAATTGATTTGTGTAACGGGAGTTTCAGGAAGTGGAAAATCGACTTTGATTAACGAGACGCTCTACCCTATTTTGAACGCGTACTATTTTAATGGTGTAAAAAAACCACAACCTTATAAAAAGATTGAAGGTCTTGAACATATTGACAAAGTAATTGATATCGATCAAAGTCCGATTGGAAGAACGCCACGTTCGAATCCAGCAACTTATACGGAAGTTTTTACTGAAATCAGAAATCTTTTTACCATGACATCTGAAAGTATGATTCGTGGTTATAAGGCTGGACGTTTTAGTTTTAATGTAAAAGGCGGACGTTGCGAAACCTGTGAAGGTTCTGGTGTTAGAACAATTGAAATGAACTTTTTACCGGACGTTTATGTTGAATGCGAAACGTGTCAGGGAAAACGTTTTAATAGAGAAACTTTAGAAATTCGATATAAAGGAAAATCAATTTCAGATGTATTGAATATGACAGTTGATGAGGCGGTTCCGTTTTTTGAAAACATACCGAAGATATATAGAAAAGTAAAAACAATTCAGGATGTTGGTTTAGGATATATTACGCTTGGTCAACAAAGCACAACACTTTCTGGTGGTGAAGCTCAACGTATAAAACTTGCCGGAGAATTGTCTAAAAAAGATACCGGAAATACGTTTTATATTTTAGATGAACCTACTACAGGATTACATTTTGAAGACATTCGTGTTTTAATGGATGTAATTAATAAATTGGTCGATAAAGGGAATACAATCCTAATTATCGAACACAATATGGACGTTATAAAACTAGCCGATTATATCATAGATATTGGTCCAGAAGGCGGAAAAGGCGGCGGACAATTAATTGCGAAAGGAACTCCGGAAGAAGTCGCGAAAAACAAAAAAAGTTATACAGCGAAGTTTTTGAAAAAAGAGTTAATTTAGTATTTAATAAAAAACAACAGTTTAACTATTTATAAAACAACATTATGAACAGTTTAAGTTTAAAAGTAGATCTAGATTTTAAAGAGTTATTAAAAGTTGTGAAACAATTATCTCCTTCTGAAAAATTAAAACTTAATGATGAAATTTGGAAAGATGATATTGAAATTCCTATTGAACATCAAAAAAGAGTTTTAAATAGAATTGAGAAAAGTAAAGTTTCACCTGAAAGAATGTTAGATTGGGATGACGTTTCTGATTTGCCAATTCAATAATTTAGATAATGTATAAAATAAAAATTGATGAGGAGGCTTTAAATGATCTTCGCGAAATTGTAATTTGGTACAATAATCAACTACAAAATTTAGGTCTCCGTTTTCATAAACAAGTCAAATCTCAAATTAACTCTTTAAAATCCCAACCTTATATTTGTACCATTAGATATAAAGATGTTCGTTGCATGCTTATTAAAAAATTTCCATTTATTATTCATTATACTATTAATGAAGAATATTCTCTAGTTGAAATTTTCGCAATATATCACACTAGTCGAAATCCAGAAATTTGGAATTCGAGAGTGTAATAATTTTAAAGGAAATTTTAAAAGTATTTAAATGTACATTGGTAGAGAATGATTCATTATTAGATATATCATTTTAATTCATTGATAATGAATATCCAGCTAAGACCATTACCAAAGAAACGTTACATTTAAATTAATAAATCCCCATTTCTGTAACAATTCTCGAAAAAAGGAGTAATTTAGTACGCCCTTTTTGCCAAAGTTTTGATTTTGACAAATAGAAGGAGAAAATTTATGAATCTAAAAGACAAATTAACTGGTGTAGACCAATATTTTTCGCCTAAAATAATTGATGAAGTAAACGATCAATATATTAAGGTAGCAAAAATAAAAGGTCAGGAAGTTCCGTGGCATAATCACGAAAATGAAGACGAATTATTTTACATTATAGACGGTGAGCTTTTAATGGAAATTGAAAACGAAGCTTCTTTCATGATGAAAAAAGGCGACTTATTTGTTGTAAAAAAAGGCGTAAATCACCGGGTTTCATCGGTTGAAGAATGTTCAATAATGTTGATTGAATCCAAAACCACAGAACATACCGGAAAAGTTAAAAGCAACATTACGAAATCAATTGAAGAACAAACCTATTAATTAAAAGACAATTTTTTCTTTTATAAAATAATGTTCAAATTGAAAACCGATGCCCTAGACCTGATGGGAGCGGCATCTCCCGATTTAGAAAAACAAGGCTTTTTAGCCGTAGTTTTTGTTAATCGGGAATATAGCGGACAGCAGGAAAAAGCTCCTTCTCCTTCGACTACGCTCAGATGACAATTAAAAACGACACAGCTAGAAATAAAAATATAAATAATTAAAATACCTAAAATGAGATTAGAAGATTTTGATAATGATGAGGACAAAGTAATTCAGGACCGTTTGAAACAAAAAACGTGGAATGAAATTAGAACAAATGACAGCTGGGCGATTTTTAAAATTATGGCCGAATTTGTAAATGGTTACGAAAGCATGGGACGTATTGGTCCGTGTGTATCTATTTTTGGATCGGCGAGAACTAAACCAGACGATAAATACTATTTATTAGCCGAAAAAATTGCTTACAAAATCAGTAAAGCTGGTTACGGTGTGATCACAGGAGGTGGTCCCGGAATCATGGAAGCTGGTAATAAAGGTGCACATTTAGGTGGCGGAATTTCTGTTGGTTTAAATATCGAATTGCCTTTTGAGCAACACTTTAACCCTTATATCGATCACGATAAAAACCTGAATTTCGATTATTTCTTTGTGAGAAAAGTTATGTTCGTGAAATATTCTCAAGGTTTTGTTGTAATGCCAGGAGGTTTTGGAACTTTAGATGAAATGTTTGAAGCAATTACACTGATTCAGACTAAAAAGATTGGAAAATTCCCTATTATATTAGTAGGTGTCGAATTCTGGTCTGGACTAATCGAATGGGTAAAAACAGTTTTGGTTGAAAAAATGCAAACCGTAAGCCCTGATGATTTAAACTTATTTAAGATTGTAGATACTGAAGATGAAGTTGTTGACGTATTAGATAAGTTCTACAAGAAATACGATTTAAGTCCAAATTTCTAAAAATATTTAAAACTACAAAAGCGATATGAGCAAATTTAAATTGGAGTTAAGCAGACTTTAAAATAATATAACCTTCTATCTATTTTATGGTTGAAATACGTTAAGTATTACAAAAAATTAAAGCTGTTTTTTAAAACAGCTTTTTTTATGCTATTTTTACAGCAAACCAAAACAACGCCAGATTCGTAACTTAATTTATACCGTTAATTATCCCAGACAATCATTGAAGCTATTTTATAAAATTATACTCTTTGTTTTCGTTTTAATGAGTTCATTAAAACAATACGCACAACATCATTCTAAGATGGAAGTGGCAGTTAATCTTGAACTTAAAACTCTAAACGTTAAACAGGATATAACGTATCACAATACTTCGAACGATTCTTTGATTTCGATTGTTCTAAACGATTGGAATAATGCTTTTTCTGATAAGAATACACCTTTAGCTAAAAGATTTTCTGATGAGTTTTACAGAGGTTTTCACTTGGCTAAAGCTGCAGAAAGAGGAAATACTACAATTTTAAATCTTACTGATACAGATTATAGTGCGCTTGAATGGGAAAGAACTGCTAAAGATCCTGATCTTGTTGTGATAAAACTGAATCGGAAATTAGCTCCAGGCGAAAAAATTAATTTGCATTTAACCTATATTTCTAAAATTCCAAGTGATAAATTTACGCGTTATGGTTTTGACCAAAATGGCGGAATGAACCTGAAAAATTGGTTTTTGAGTCCTGCGCGATTTGAAAATAATAGTTTTACACGATATAACAACTTTAACTTAGACGATATTGCAAATGCAAGTACTGATTATGAAGTTAGTATCAAAATTCCTGCTCTATATTCGGTAACTACAGATTTGAATTTAGTTTCTAAGGATGAAACAGATCCATCTTTTTTTACTTATTCTTTTTCAGGTAATAACAGAACGGATTTCAATGTCTTTATTGAAAAACAAAATAGCTTTAGAAGTTACGAAAATGGTTCATTAGAAGTACTTTCAAACCTTAAAAACAAAAAGATAACCGAAATTCAGAAAGCTATAATCATTAATCGTGTTGTTACTTTTGCCAGTACTTTTATTGGAAAATATCCGCATGAAAAAATTACGGTTTCTCAAACCGATTATGATCGAAATCCATTTTACGGACTCAATCAGTTACCCTCTTTTATAAGTCCGTTTTCTGATGATTTTATTTTTGAGATTACTTTCTTAAAAACTTACCTTAATAATTATTTAAAAAATAGTTTGCGATTAGATCCCAGAAAAGATAATTGGGTTTATGACGGAATTCAGATTTATGCGATGATGAAATTTATGGAGGAAAATCATCTGGATCAAAAGATGCTTGGAAAACTTTCTGACATGAAACTTTTTAAAAGTTACAACATAACCAATCTTACTTTTAATGAGCAATACAGCTATTATTATATGCTGATGGCTAGAAAAAATCTCGATCAGCCACTTGGAGATCCAAAAAATACTTTAATAAAATTCAACGAACAAATTGCCAGTAAATACCGTGCAGGTTTAAGTTTAAGTTATTTAGATGATTATCTGGATCATAATATTGTTCCTGAAAGTGTACAGGAATTTTATAATCTAAATAAAACAGAACAAACAAACCGTTATAGTTTTGAAAAAATATTAACGAAAAACAGTTCAAAAAACATCGATTGGTTTTTTAATACCATCATAGATTCAAGAGATATAATCGATTATAAATTTTCGAATGTTTCAAGAACCAAAGACAGTATTCAGTTTTCAGTAAAAAGCAAAACGAATGTTTATGCGCCAATTCCGGTTTACGGACTTAAGAAAAATGTAGTCGTTTTTAAAGAATGGATCGAACCCAAAAAC
The DNA here is from genome assembly GCF_001422725.1 of Flavobacterium sp. Leaf82. Lineage (GTDB taxonomy): Bacteria > Bacteroidota > Bacteroidia > Flavobacteriales > Flavobacteriaceae > Flavobacterium. The sequence goes on from NZ_LMMA01000019.1 coordinate 20,823, forward strand.
ACGGATTCGGTTTATACATTCGATCGTAAAAAAGCTGATAAAATTGTTATTAACTATGATAATGAGGTTCCTGAATACAATTTGAGAAACAATTGGAAATCATTGAAAAGCCTGGTAATAACAAATCGTCCTGTGAAGTTTAATTTTGCCAAAGATCTGGAAGATCCGTATTACAATCAGATTTTATACATCCCTACATTAACTTATAATTTATACGACGGTTTTACGCCGGGAGTACGTTTTCATAATAAAACTATTCTCGACAAACCATTTACGTTTGATATAAATCCTGCCTATTCTATAAAAGCCGGAACGGTTTCTGGTTCGTCTGCTTTTGTATGGAATGAATATTATCGAAATAGTACTCTTTATAATGTACGCTATTCTATTAGTCAAAATTATTTTCACTATGCACCAGATGCTACATATTTAAGACTGAATCCAATGGTTCTGTTTAGAATTCGGGAAGAGAATTTCAGGGACAATCGAAAACAGTTTTTTATGTTTCGTCAGGTAATTGTTAATCGTGAAGCAAGTGAATATATAACGGATAATTCTAAACCCAATTATTCTGTGTTTAATGCCCGTTATTCCAATACAAAGACAGAATTAATCAATCATTTTAATTTCATGACTGATCTTCAGTTTGGTGGAAATTTTGGAAAAATTGCCGGAGAAGTTGAATATCGCAGATTATTTGAAAATAATCATAAGCTAAATGTGAGATTATATGCGGGAAGCTTCTTGTATAACACAACAAATTCAGATTATTTTAGTTTTGGTTTAGACCGTCCAACTGATTATATGTTTGATTATAATTTTTACGGACGCTCAGAAAGCACTGGTTTTTTTAGTCAGCAATACGTAATCGCTGAAGGTGGTTTTAAATCAAAATTAGAACCGGCTTATGCTAATCAATGGATGACGACAGTAAACGCCAGCTATTCGATCTGGAACTGGATTGAGGCTTATGGTGATATTGGTTTTCTTAAAAATAAACATCAGGCAGAGAACTTTGTATACGATAGCGGTATCCGATTAAATTTGGTTCCGGATTATTTTGAACTTTACTTTCCGGTGTATTCTAATAATGGATGGGAAATTTCTCAAAATAAATACAACGAAAAAATACGATTTGTTATCACTTTATCACCAAAAACATTAGTCAATCTTTTTACTAGAAAATGGTTTTAATTGAATAAATTTTAAAGAAAAACATACATTATTATCACTTAATTACATTTTTATATAAAAATAACTCAAAAAATATACGTAGTTTTTTGATTTTAAATACATAT
>NZ_LMMA01000020.1 GCF_001422725.1 Flavobacterium sp. Leaf82
AATACGTATAAAGCCATGCGAACGCCAAAATTAGGTTTGGGTTATTTTGCTCAAACTATTAATACTCAATCCTTGTTTCAGTAGCTTTAGAAAGAGCTTCCCTATGACAATATCTTACGTTTTGTGTAATGTTTTATATGCGTCCAAAAAATAGAAATCAATAAAAAACAATTGTTCTAATTCCAGTAGAATATTTCATCACTAATTGGTAAACTTTAAGTTTTGTCCAAAAATTGACAACATCGAAAAATATGACTATAAATATAAAAGATTTTAAAAACAATGATATTAACTCTTTTAAAGAAAATTTTTCCTATGAGCAAGAATTGAATATTATTTTTCCTATACAGTCGATCGGGCGCACCAACAGTAAAATTGAAATAATCACTGAACTTAGAGATGTCTCTTTTTGTTGTGAGAAAGCTGTTGATTATATAAATATTATAAACTTCGAATTTGTAACGACAGATAAGTATGATATTGATTTTCAAATTAAATGTACTGTGTCAAATATTGAAAAATTATTTGAAATACTTAATTACTCTTCAAAAATGCTTGGCTATGAAGATCTTGATGATGACACAAGAATTGAATTTTTGGACGAGGTTCTAGAGTATGAAGACAGCTTGCATAAACTCTATTTCACATTTACCGATTTAATCAATGCTTACTGGGCTAATTTATTAGATGGCGGTTACTGGGAAATAGCAGGCGAATATGACTCCGAGGAAGATTTTTTTAGAGATACATATAAAAGACATCCAGAACACCGCTTTGGGTTTTGGAGAAATGCTAAATCAAAAGTTTATAAAGATTCAATCTATTTCTCAACAGAAAGCTGGATTATACCACACGAAACTAATCTCATACAGGCACTAAAAAATTATTCTGAACCTTATGCCAAATTTGAAATTAATGAGGCGGAATTAGTAAATTTCAACGGAAAGCAAATACTTCTTACAAACAATATTGCTGTATATTTCGACCAAAATAAACAGCTCCAGAATGCTATAAATTGTTCACAAAAAGTTTTGAATGGAAAATTATTTAATTCAGTCATAATAAAAGAAAACATTAATGAGCAAAACAATCTCTTTGCTGAGCATAAAAAAGTAAATACCAGGAAAAAAAAGAGGTATATTATAGACCCTGCGCTGCTATCTTTCAAAGTTTCAGAGCTAGGCGACCTAGTTCTTGCGTCATATAAAGGATTTAATCATATTTTCTTCGGAAATACCAGTTTACCTTTTGAAGATATAAAAGAACTAAATGCGCACCTCTACCCTGCCTTCTCTAAAACACAGAATCTTATAGAAAAATCCATATCAAATAATTGTAATTGGCAGGAATTGAATGATGACACTTTTGAAGAACTATGCTATGATTTACTTTATTGCCATTCTAAATTTGATTCGTCCACCATTAAAAAAATGGGGAAATCAAAATCAAGAGATGGAGGCCGGGATATTGTGATAAAGTCAAAAAAAACTCCTACCGCAGAACCTGAACTTTACATCTTTCAGTGTAAATTTCTCTCTGAATCAACTTCATTATCTGCAGCTAAAATGGGTAGTGCAGCAAATGTCATAATGCAATATGGGGCAAAGGGCTATGGTGTGTTTACAACAACAGTTATCGATGCTACTTTATATGACATGCTGGAAGGTTTTAAACGTAACCAAGGCATTGATGTATCGGATACTTGGTCTAAATATGAGTTGGCACGTTATTTAAACCGACATTCTATAATAAAAAATAAATATTTTAAACAAGAACATTAATGAAAAATTATATAGAAAACAAAAATTACAGCTCAACAGATCTTTCTTTTGATTAATAAGTCACATCTGCGCTGTAGTAGTTATTTCGTAATTCTGTCCCCAGAATTTTCATCGCACTGGAGATATCAACGTGTATTTCTGTCAATAACTGATTACTTTCCTTCAAGTCGGATGTGTGGGATACTCTGAGCATTTTACCTGTCAAATTCCTGATTTCTTCCCGCAATTTCTCATTTTGAATACGCTCCAAATACATCAGAAGATCCTGAACGGTAAACAGCAGTTCATTACTGTTTTCAGCGTTCAATATCCCTTGCTGCCACTGACCGTTGTCCTTCAGGTTTTGCAGATCCTGAACGTAAAGTAAAGATACCAACCTGTGAGCTTTATAGGTTCTTTCCTGAATTTTTAAATAATTATCGCGTTGAAATTCCCGAAAAATTTCCTGACGCTTGTAGATTTCAAGTCTGTTTTGGTTCCTGGAAACATTTCTTGCATTGATTATCGTAGTGAGTATACTCGCTGAAGCCCCAACAACGGTGCCTACAAGGGTTCCTATAAAACCCCAGGTAAGTGGTTCCATATTTATAATTTTTAGTTCTTAATTTTCATGGTATTAAATTAAGAATTAATTACATATTAAAGCAAAGGCGCTACAGCGTTTGTTTGATCTGTGAAACATCTCTAAAAGGAGTGCACACTAGATAAAATAAATCTTATGACAGCTATTTTCCAATTCTTAACTATTGATTATTTTCACCGCTGATACCTATTAAGTCACAAATTAAAAAGTATTTAAAGCAAATTATTTATTTTACGAAAATCTTTCCTTTTAAAGTAGAGAATTGTTTTGACTCACCAATTTTAATTTTTCCTATCTAAAAATTAGAAAACCCCTGCAAAGACTACTCTCAAAATTGTGTTTCTCTTTATAAAATGAAACGAAGGAATTAATTATTATGGTGAGTTTGCTAAAAAGGATTCTGGATCACATTGCTTTAAAAAATTAATTCTCTGAACTTTGTGGCAGAATCGTAGCGCAAGTAGTTTTTTTAAAATAGAAATCCATCAAAATCAATACCTACCGAGTTTAGGTTAGAAACTTTTAGACATGTGACACTAATCCTAAAAAAAAACTTATTTCTTTGTCTAAATCTTCGAAAATACATTCTCAATTATTCTTCTAAGACATAATCAAAATTTCCTCCTTTCGGAATTTTTAAAATTCCTTTTTCATTCATTTCATCTGTAGATTGTGTATAAATGAAATGATACCACCAAATAAAAAACTCCTCAAAAGATATTTCTTTATTGTAACCTAATTTAGTATAAATCTTTTTACTGTATTCTCTTTCAGTTTCTAAAATTTTTAATAAGTCTGGTAAATATTTTTTAGCCATTTCATCAAATAAATTATTATCTGATTTAGAAATTAAGTTCTGAAATGAATTTCCAATTAAATTTCGCCTGTTATTTCCATAAACACATACATCTTTATTTTCAATTTTTTCAGATTGGTTTCCATAAATTCCAAAAGATTCTATTTCAGGATTTGTATTCTCACTAATCCTATAATAGTAGTGTTTTCCATGCCTTAAAGGTCTGTTGTCTTGCTTAAGAAATTCTTTTTCAACATTATTAATTTGCCATGAATCCAACAAAACATTACTTAAAACCAGAAATGACCATTTTTCAAAAGATTGCGTTTTCGAAATCTCTGTTTTATCAAACTGTACTTTTATTTCGCTTAATTTTTTAATTATTGATTTTGTGATTTTTATCGAAATTGGTTTTGCATATTTGTAAAGCAATTTCCCATCATTTGCATCGGTAACAAAAATTGTTGGTTTAAACTGGTTATTAACTTTATGAAGCCAATGTTTAGATTCTAATAAAGTAATTAAATTTAATATTTTTTGATCATTAAACTTAGTGAAACGTTGAAAATCAATCGGGGAGAATCCCATATGGAGTGCAAATAAAAAGATATCTAAACTGTCTTTATTTGTTCTGAAATCAGGGAAATTATCATCTTGGGAAATTAGAGATTGTTCAATTTTTATTTTAAAAATTTGATCCATACTATTTTGAGCATTAATACATGTTCCAAATAATAGAAAAATTATTAGATGTAATTTTAATCTTTTCATTTCCCTTTATAGTTATAGTTACTGTTAATTCTAGCTAAAAAACAAAGCTCAACCGAATAAACTTTACCCTGTGTGATTAACTTTTGTTGCCGCTAATATAGAGCAATTTTGCTATAAATAAAGAGCTGATAAATATGAAATTGTAGATCATTTTTTACCTTCTACAATAACTATATTGAAAATGATTCCTTATCGAAAGCATTAGCTGACTTCTTTATTTCCTCTATACAGAAATCATAAACAAACCTGCCTGTATTCAGTCAAGATAATTTGATGTCTTAGAAACAAAAGAACTGACTTTAATCAATAAATATTTATTCTAAAAGTAAACCGTGTAAATCTTTTTACAAATTACAACGCCATAAACTAATTTTTAAACAAAATAAAACTTTATTTTTTTAATTTGAACTTAAGATGTCCCAATTGCCAAAATGCAAATGCAAACGTATCTGCATAATCATTATAAAGTTGTAAATATGAACTATCTACGCCATGTCCAGTCTTATAATCAACTGCGAAAAGCACCGGATTACGGGAAATTGTAGAGGAGCGTAATTTTGCAACAAATTTTCCAGACATCCACGGAGCTACACGTGCATCATTCATTCCTGTAGTAACCAGACAAGCGGGATACTTAATTCCTTTTTTATATGGTGATATGCATCCATTTTATACAAAGAATTAAATTCTTCTCTAATTAATGGATTACCAAATTCCTTCATGTTATTTGCTCCATTAGGAGCAACATCCATTCTTAATGTATTAAGAAAACCATTTCCACAAATCATTACTTTAAATAAATCCGGTCGTTCGGTTATAGCTCTTCCAACCAAAATACCTCCAGCACTTCCTCCATAAATTGCAATCTTTTTATTACTGGTTATCTTATCTTTTATTAGAAATTCTGCAGTGCATATTAAATCCTTCCATGTGTTAGGCTTTGTTTTCTTATAACCTCCTGTATAGCAATCATTACCTTTTTTTCCTCCTCCTCGAACGTGAGAGACAACATAAACTCCATCATTTAAAACCCATGATAAAAATATAGGTTGAAAAGAAGGGTTTGTTGATTCTCCATAAGCACCATAACCATCAATAAGAACATTACTCATTTTATTCTTTTTCATCCCTTTTTTATATATTAAAGAAACCGGGAGTAAAACCCCATCATGGCTGGGTATTTCTATTTCTTCTACAATAAAATCATCAAATTCAGGATAGGTTACCGTAGGGCTCACATCATCTTCTTTAAACCTTTTTTTTACAACATCACAACGATATCTTTTTAATGGATTTAGCCACCCGCTCGTATAAATCCACAAATCACTATGGTACTTGTTTTTTGATCTAATAATAATCCTACCTGCCTTCTTTGGCAAATCTAAAGTTCTGTGTACTTTATTATTGTCAACAAAATATAATTGTGCTTCTACTCCATTTTTTGTTGTTGAATATACAAGTCCGTCTTTTAAAATTTCATAATTTTCGATAATTTCTTTTTTATCTTCATCTACTATTATCTCAGAATTAACAAAATCAGGATTTGTTATTTCTGTTTTAAGATTTTTATAATTTGGTGAATTTTTTGATGCTAAAACATAAATGTCCTCATTGACAATTACAGGAGAACTTAACCCATCTTCTTTCTTAAAAAGAGGCTTCCAGTTTATTTTTTTTCTTGTAATTCTGTATTTGTTCACTTCCTCGTATTCCCCAATACGCAGGATCATCATATCGTTCGCCATATCCCCCAAGTATAGTTGCTGGTAAAGAACTACTTAGTTCAGCTTCCCCGTACCCCTTTATATGATGGCTTGCATCTCTCCTTTTTACAATATCTTCAGGAGTTCCGTAGCCACTTGATCTTCCCACATAAACTAATTTTCCATCTAAACTGGTTTTANGTATGCCGTAATTCGTGTGGTCTTCCCCATACCCCTTTATATGATGGCTTGCATCTCTCCTTTTTACAATATCTTCAGGAGTTCCGTAGCCACTTGATCTTCCCACATAAACTAATTTTCCATCTAAACTGGTTTTACTATAAGTAACATAATGAAAATCACATGAATCAAGGGATCGGTGGATGGCATCGACAATTTCCCTCGCATCATCTTTTATTATTTCTCTGTTATCCCATACAAAAACTGTTGCTGCTGTTCCCCAAGCAACCGGAATCAATACATCTTCAGCAATGCCTAAAACCGTAACCTCATCGGCCACTAATGTAATAGAGGTTACTCCAGCATAAGCAAATGACTAGAAATTATATTTTAAATTTGACTACAATATTGAAAATTAAGAGAAAAATTTTAGTCAAAATCATGAAAAAAGGCATTTTTAGAATTGTCTAAAAACGCCCTTTTTATTACTAAATGATAAAATCAAATTAATTTTGAAGAGAATGATTAAAAATCAAATCCATACATCCACTTATTTAAAATACCATCTGAGCTTTCTAATTTTATTATATCCATTATTTCTTCATAATATAAACAGATTCGTTCACGTTCTTCTGTATCAAGATTAAAAGAATTAAATTGATTAACTCCCTTTTCTATTAATTTTTGAAATTCAATCTTATCTGCTCCGTTTTTAATTTTAAATATAAAATCGTCAATGCTATTATTGAGAAGTTTATTTAGATGCATTTTCAATGCATTATCAGAAATTCCAGAGTAAAATAAACTTTCATTTCTCTCAAATTTACATCCAGATTTTAGTTCTAGTAATTTAATAATTAAATCTTCTTTTTTGCTCATGAATTATATAATTTAAATTCATTTAAACAATTTATTAAATCCACAATATATTTTTCAGAATCAAAATCTTTAATTTTTTTTTCTTTAAAAATATTAATTGACTGATCGCTAAGTGTATCCGCTATAATGTTTTTTCGATCTTTCTCATCTGAATTATAAAATTTCTTAAAATCAAGTTTTATTTCGTATTCTATTGCACACTCTTTTTTGTTAAATTTTCAAAGGTCTAACTTGAAAGAAAGGCTCAAATTCTTTAGCAACACAAATGAAACTTATATGCATTTTGTGTATTTGTGGATGATATTCTTTATTCGCGAAATAATCATCTAAATAATTTTTTAACTGATCTTCAAATCTATTTCTCTCTTCAAAAGTAAATTCTTTTGAAAACTGTGTTCCTACATTAAAATTCATAGTCACTTTTTATCTAAATATTTTATTTTCAAGTGCTAAATAACCATGTGTGAAAAAACATATGTAAATTAAATATCTTTCTTTCATTTTAATCTCTATCTGATTTCCGGATATAAAGTGATGTCATAGAGAGCTTGTACAGCCTTTTTCTATATAAAATTCTTCCAATACAGACGGATTATATTATTTTTTTTATTTAAAATAATTTTCTAAATCATTTCTAAAAACTGATAAATCAAAATCTTTAATTATAGATTTCATAGTTTCAATCGTATCTAATGATTTAGTAACATCTTTTAGCTTCTAATTCTTGAGAAATTTTGAATATTTCAAAATCTAGTTTTTAATCAAATTAAGACATTTTCAATCTTATATTCGAAGCCTTCACTTTTTATATGTTTTTTATATTTAGAATATTTCGATTTTCGTATACAACAAAATTGTTCAAAAACCAGACTTCACATATTATTCCAATTATAATTTACAACAAATCATCCCCATATTGGTTATTGTTGCAGGATTTCTATAGATCAACTAAAAATTTAGTTTCTTTTTTATTTCAGCGAATTTTTACGGTAAACACAATTTGCACTTTCATGATAAGATGTACATTTTAAGTCAAAAACAACTTTTCAAATAATATCACGTTAAAAAAGGCATGTTTGGAATAATTCAAACATGCCTTTAATACTTAACAAATAATTTATAAGATTTTTGTTAAACCTTGCACACTAAATTATTTTTTTTTCTTATTCTCAAATTCAGCAATTAAATCATTTAATAATATAACTTCATCATGATTAATTAGACCTTCTTGCTCGTAAGGCACCATAACATCAATTACAAAATCATACTCATGAATATTGTTGATTTTTTTTCTTTTTAAAATTTTCAACATCTTATTTTCTCTTTTGTAAGGTAAATTTTGAGCTTTTATTTCTTTCCAAAATTCTTCTACAAGAATCCCATGCCCTTCTTGAAATTTAGTAAACACAGCTTCAATATTATATTTTAAGCTCTTCAAATTTCGAAATTGAGGTTCTGGGTTTAAGACATCTTTTTTTATCTCCAACCTATTAGCAATAACATGTGATATTGTTTTTTCATCCCACCCTTTTGGAGGAAATCTTTTTATCATATTAATCGCAATATCACTTGCTTTAGCTAAGCTTATTGACTCCTCTTGATATTTATCTATTTTCATTCTATTATTTTTTAGGATATTATTAAAAATACAGTAATTCGATCCCGTATTTTAAATATTTATTAATCAAGCTGTTAGCAGGGCTTATTCCATTTATTGAGTTTCCTGACATTTTTTTCTTCCTCCAATTTTCAATCTGTATTTGTTCACTTCCTCGTATTCCCCAATACGCAGGATCATCATATCGCTCGCCATATCCCCCCAGTATTGTTGCTGGTAAAGAACTACTAAGTTCAGCTTCCCCATACCCCTTTATATGATGGCTTGCATCTCTCCTTTTTACAATATCTTCAGGAGTTCCGTAGCCACTTGATCTTCCCACATAAACTAATTTTCCATCTAAACTGGTTTTAGNTATGATGGCTTGCATCTCTCCTTTTTACAATATCTTCAGGAGTTCCGTAGCCACTTGATCTTCCCACATAAACTAATTTTCCATCTAAACTGGTTTTAGTGTAAGTAACATAATGAAAATCGCTTGGATCAAGGGATCGGTGGATGGCATCGACAATTTCCCTCGCATCATCTTTTATTACTTCTCTGTTATCCCATACAAAAACTGTTGCTGCTGTTCCCCAAGCAACCGGAATCAATACGTCATCAGCAATGCCTATAACCGTAACATCATCAGCCGCTAATGCAATAGACGTTACTCCAGCATAAGCAAATGACGAGTAATTATATCTTGAAACATTAGTAGCTTCACTAGAATTTAAAGAACGTATATATTTAGTATCGATACCCGGACTTGTAGCACTCGCACCTAAAGGGGGCTTATTATTATATTTCTCAATATATGTATTAGTAACACCTGTGGCATATACTGTACCTGCTGCAGACAATACACTCATCCATGTATTACCATTCCATTTCAAAGGATTAAGCTCTCCACCACTTGCCGCCCCACCTTGGATGTAAGCGGCAAGAAAGGATGCAACATATTGCCAAAATTCACCGCTTTGATCTGTATATTTCAGCGGATTATTTAATACATATCCATAACGGTTATAGTTTTGGCTATTAAATGGATCCTGAATATTATTGTCGGGCTGTAAAAATCTGCGCAGTTTAGGATCATACAAACGACCATTCATATTTATAAGACCTACACTCTGAATATGTTCATGTCCTGTATAACCTCTATCTAAAACAGTTAATTCGGTTGATTCACCACTTGCTCCACCACCAATACTTATAATACTTCCCCACGCATCATACAAGCGCGTTTCAATTGTTGTCCCGCTAGCACCTGTAATGACTACAATGCTTCCCAGATTATCGCGTTGTAAATATAAATAATTTTGCGTAATCCCGTCGCTTTTAACTACTGCCGGTGCAGAATATCCGTCTCCACCAATATAAGTAACAAAATCGTAAGTTCCAGTTGTCCTATTTTCTTTGATTTCCATAGTACCATCAGCAGAATAATGCTTACGAAATGGTCTATCTAATTTCTCTGGCTGAATACCTCCATAAAACATTGTACTTCTTTGATTGTCATCATTATATGGATATTCTGGATAAAGTGAGCACTGGATATTCTGGATAAAGTGAGCACCTAATTCTGGATAAAAGTGAGCAGTATAAATGAACTCAAAAAGGTGTCTAAAAAGTAGTTTAAAAATATAAAATTATTTTACTCTATTGGTTGTTTTTCTATTTTCTTTTTTCTCATTGATTCTCCTTTTAATTCTATCCGAAGAGCATTGTGAACGATTCTATCTAAAATTGCATCTGCAATGGTTTGTTCTGCAATAACTTCATGCCAGGATTCAACTGGGAGCTGCGAAGCAATAATAGTTGATTTTTTCCCATGCCTGTCTTCAATTATCTCCATAAGATCCTGCCTTTTAAGATTATCTAATGACTGCAGCCCAAAATCATCTAGAATAATGAGATCCTGCTTTTCTATTTTATTAATTTCTTTTATATAAGAGCCGTCAGCTTTAGCCATTTTAAGTTTGGAAAAAAGTTTATTGATATTAAAATACATTACTTTGTAGCCCATCATACAGGCTTTATAGCCAATTGCGGTAGCTATAAAGCTTTTACCAACACCCGTACTTCCACAGACAAGGATGTTTTGTTTGTTTTTTATAAAATCACAAAACTCAAGTCTGTTTATCAAGTTTTTATCTACTCCTCTGGAACTGTCAAAATCGATTTCTTCCATAAAAGCTTTATATCTAAACTTGGCAGTATTGATTAATCTTTCAACTTTTCGATTTTCTCTGTCATCGTATTCAGAGTTAATTAAATAGGCGATAAGTTCATCATTTGTATAATCGATGGTACTTGCTTCTAAAGTAGTATTAAAGGCTCTGGACATTCCGTAGAGTCTTAATTGTTTCATTTTTTCTAATGTTTGATCATTCATATTGTTATTTTATTAATGGTTATTATTTGTAATATTCCCGACCTCTGATATTATTATGTTTGGGTATTTCTTTGTCTTCAATAGTAGGATCTTCATCGATTAAGTCTAATCCTTTCTCCAAGATAGATTTGATGATTGGGTAATTGATTTTTTCATAATCCATCGCTCTCTTACAAGCATTGTTTAATCTGTCATTGCCTACTTTATTGGCTAAACTTAATACACCGGTACAGGATTTATAAGATTGCTCGGGATGCTGTTTTTTATCTAATATTTGTATAATAAATGATTTGCAAAATTCTCCAACAGAAGCTCCCCATTGGATAAACCTCTCAGGATTCCACTCTGCCACAAACTGATGTGATGTGGGCATGTGTTCTTTATTTGTTGTATAAAGATATTTGGAGTAGTCTCTCTGATGACTGGCTATTATGCGCTGTCCATGATAAATCTCAACGGTAGTTTTACTGTAAATAATCAATACTTTCTTGCCCATATAAATAAAAGGCACACTGTAATAGTGTTTGTCTTTATTGAGATAAACATGGCTGGATTTATGAACGGTTGCTTTAGCAAAACCTTTGAGCTGATAGGGATTGACAGGTAAAAATGATAGTGTTTCTTTCTCTATCTCATTAAACAAGTCTAATCTTGAGTATTTCCTGCCTTTAAAAGACATTGTATTATGCTTTTCTAAAAGTGGTAAAATAGCATCATTAAGGGCTTCTATAGTAAAAAAATCTTCTTTGCGTAAAGGGGCAAAAATTCTGGTATAAATTATTCTTACTGCATTTTCAACCAGAGCCTTATCTTTTGGATGATAAGCTCTGGTAGGCAGTATTGTGGTTCCGTAATGAGAAGCAAAGTCTAATAAATATTCCGTTACCAAGGGCTCATATTTATCACTCTTTTTAACAGCTGTTCTTAAATTATCAGTTACAATAGCGCTTGGAACACCCTGATAATAGTCTAGCATTTTTACCAGACTTCCCATAAAGTCTTCTTTATTTTGGGTTCTGGTAGCTTCTACAAAAGTAAGTCCGCTTGCTCCCAGTACACTTACAAAAACTTCTACTTCACACAGTTCTCCTGTAGACTGGTCAATAACGGATAATTTCTTTCCTGTATAGTCTACAAAAACTTTATCCCCTGCCTTGTGATGCATATGCATAGATGGCTTGAGTTTGCCTCGCCAATTTTGATAATGGTAGCAAAACTGAGAATAACTGTAGCCATCAGGATGATTTTCCCTATATTCTTCCCAGAGCAATTGGCGGGTAACACCAACTCGCTTTAATTCTTTTTCTATCGTGGGAAATAAGGATTCTAAAACTATATTTTTTTCGGGAACGGGTTTTATCTGGCCATCAAAGAGTTCTTCCAGATCTTCATTACTAAGACCTGATAACTCTTGATATGTAAAAGAATTTTGATGAAATGATTCAATATATTTCTTTACAGTATTGCGCGATAAGCCTAATTGTCTGCTTATTTGGAGCTTACTTACTCCTTGAGTATATAAACGTAATAATTGCAAAATGTTTCTCATATCCAGTCGTTTATTTGCCATATCTTTTGTTTTAAAACAAGTAAGATATTCTTTATAAACACTACTTTTTGAGGTGGTCACTTTGAACCGGAATCAATTGATCTCTTTCACAAGAATAGGGTGCTCACTTTGAACCGGAATCAATTGCTCTCTTTTACCGGAATGGGGTGCTCACTTTTACCAGAATTTGCATCGTTTATTTGCCATATCTTTTGTTTTAAAAACAAGTAAGATATTCTTTATAAACACTACTTTTTGAGGTGGTCACTTTGAACCGGAATCAATTGATCTCTTTCACAAGAATAGGGTGCTCACTTTGAACCGGAATCAATTGCTCTCTTTTACCGGAATGGGGTGCTCACTTTTACCAGAATTTGCATCCAGCTCTTTAAGAGGTTTTTGTATCTCATTAAAGAATATGGATTGATATTCGTTATTTTGTATGTTAGTATCAAATAATTGTTTGTTCTTGACCTCAATCGAATTTATTGTTTGATAAAATAAGCCTAATTCATCCTTTAGCTTTAATTTTAATTCTAATATTTCTTCAAAACTTAATAAGTCGGGATTTGGCAAACTAATTTTTAAAGCATCTAATACTAGAGATTTGTTAAATCCTTTTGTTCCTAAATTATTATTTGTTCCAGTGTGCTCTTTAATAAATGCAGAAAAAAGCTTATTTAGATTTTGACTACTGCTTAAACAATTTTCACCATCTAAGAGAAGTTTCAGAAACCACTGTAATTTTATAGAATAATACCACCAGATAAGATTTCTCTCTATAGGTTTTCCCCATTCAAAACCCCACATATTTTTCATTACGTCATAAACCTCCTCGGTAATAATTCTGCCATCCTTTTGAGTGGGATGTTTTGGGAAAATAAAATCATGATTTGCATTTACAATTTTACTTATTTCACTCGCAAATAAATTTTCATTTTCCAGCTTTCTATTTTTTTCTGTTATGGCTATTAAATTTTCGTCTATTAAAAGTTTGTAATCAGTTCTAAATGTGTTTGGAATGAATTGTAAATCTTCAACTTCGGTAAATTTAAAATCACCGTCGAGCGTGTCAAATTTTGGAGAATAAACTTCATCATTAACAATATTTATCTTGTCATAATATAGAGCAAGTAATTTTATTTCATTGATAGATTTCGGCGTAATATCCGAATTAAAGTAAATTTCTCTCATAATTTAGGGTTTAGGTCTATTGTAAAGTTTTGTACATAATTCAAGCTGGCTTAATACAAAAGATGCAAATTAAGAAAATTCAAAGTTGAAAATGGTAAAATTTGTTGAGTAATTTTATTAGGAAAATAAGTAAAGTAAATCTACTTTCGTATTCATGAAAATGTAACCGGACGTTCTTTATATTGAGGTTTTTTACAAGGGATTGTTTTATATAAAAAAGGTTTACAGAACCCTATAAGTATAAGTACAATGGAAAAGAGCTCCAAGACGAGCTGGGGCTTGATATGTATGATTATGGAGCACGTTTTTATGATCCAGCGAGAGCGGGATGGACAACAATAGATCCTTTAGCCGAAAAAATGAGAAGATGGTCTCCTTACAATTATACCTTTGATAATCCCATGCGCTTTATAGATCCTGATGGAATGGGACCAAATGATATTATCTATAAAACAAGAAATAAAGATGGATCATATAAAGAAGATCTAAAATATAGAAATGGAAATTTTTACCATAATGGTGGAAAAGGAGCAAGATACGATCCTAAAGAAGGAAATGTCACATTAAATAAAGTTTTACAATCTTTCAGGAAAATAGAAAAATCAAATG
Organism: Flavobacterium sp. Leaf82; assembly: GCF_001422725.1. GTDB lineage: Bacteria > Bacteroidota > Bacteroidia > Flavobacteriales > Flavobacteriaceae > Flavobacterium. The sequence continues at coordinate 14,041 of NZ_LMMA01000020.1, forward strand.
ATACGGAATTGAAAACTGCACTTTCAACTTTGGAAACTTCTAAACAGACACATTATATAACTGAAGCAAAATCGAATGAAAGAGGAAATAGTGTTACGGAGCGATTTCATACAAATTCAATAGATAACTATGATGCGGAGGAAAAAGTTAAAAATAGCAAACCTGTAGGTACTTTAACATCTTTTGATTTTGGACAAGCACAAAAAGAAAATTTCGAAAGTCAGGAAAAAGTTCCAGATAATGATTTTGTATCAGTTACTCATGAATTGCGACATGCCTTTGATTATGATCAAGGAAAAATGGCAGACTCTGTAAATAAAAGCGGAAATACTGATCCTGCTGAAAAAAGGGCTGTAGATTTTGAAAATAGAGCTAGAGCATTAATTAATTTACCACAAAGAACAACTTATGGAGGCAAACCGTTTCAACTTAATTAAAATTTTATTATTTATTACAATTTTATCTTCTTGTAGTAAAGAAAAAGAGAAAAACTTTTACGAATTATATTCGATTAATAGTAAGAAGGAAGAAGATAAAATACAAGCAAATTATTATATTTATTTTGCGAAAAACACACAAAATCAAATTTGTATAATTAAATTACATGAAATCTTATACCCATATGAAAAAAACAATATAACTGAAGGTCTTGATTCCCACTTTAATGATGTATTAAACCAAAAAGATTTTATGCAAGTGGACTCAACGGATCATGTTTGTTTTAAGATGGATAAAAAAATTGAGAAAGATTACTTAAATTTAGAAAGAAACGAATTCGTCGATAAATTTACTTTGCTAAGTAAAAACAAAAAAGACCGTTCCATAAATTATAAATTGGAAAGTGATCAAATTTTAAATGTTGCATATTTTATGTTTAGACATGGTTTTAAAATTACCTTTAATGATTATTTAGGTACTTATTATGTTGACGATTTAGAAATACATTAGATTTTCAATTGCTATAACAATAAGAGTGGACGTGCTAACAAAAGATGGAGACAAAGTTAAGGGGGTATTTTTACACCCTTAACTTTTTGGTTTTGTTTTAAGTACAATATATTTTAGAGCTAGTAAAAAAACATATATTTAAAATTAAAAATTTTACAAAATAAGCGCACATATCTACTCATATTTGGATTTATATGTGTGGTTTTGTCACACATATAAATAAGTTAGCGGAAAGCTTCTTGGAAAATGACACAGAAATTGATTTCGTAGAAAATATAATGATTTTACATTTTATAAGTATTTTTTCTTTTCAAAATCATTTACTATTTGCTCATATGTCATTTCTTTTAATAATATTCTATACTCTTTAAACATTTTATTGAAATCAGTTACAATATT
>NZ_LMMA01000021.1 GCF_001422725.1 Flavobacterium sp. Leaf82
TTCATCGAGTGCTACATAAAAACCCTTCATCGAGTGCTACATAAAAACCCGGAACCATATAATTTGGTAATCTTTCTTTTAGAAAATCCTGAATAGATTCTTTGTTAAACTCTGCGTTAGGAACTATGTAGGCAACCAAAAATTTGCTCTTATTTGCATCTTCTTTAATTACTATTCTGTTGTGTTTTACCAATGGAGATTTAGCCAATTCGGTCTCTATTTCTCCAAGTTCAATTCTTATTCCGCGAATTTTAACCTGCTCGTCTGCCCTGCCTGCAAAATCAAGCGTACCATCGGCAAGCCATTTGGCAAGGTCGCCGGTTTTGTACAATACTTTATCATCTGCTGAGCTGCTATATGGGTTTGTTATAAAAACCTGTTTTGTTTTCTGATCATCGTTCAGATACCCTTTCCCAACTCCTGCTCCAGAGGTATATAAATCGCCTGTAACGCCTTTTGGTACTAAGTGTAGATTCTTATCCAGGATATAAATGTTCATGTTTTGGATAGGTTTTCCAATAGGAACATACCCTGTCCAGTTTTGTAAACAGCTTTCAAAAATATGGTGCGTGATATCATCTGAACATTCTGTGGGACCATAAACATTTGCCATGGAAACTGACGGATAATAATCGAACCATTTTTTGCAGTATTCAACTGGCAAAGCCTCACCGTTCATCATTAAATAACGGAATGCTCTTAAATCTGGCAGCAYTTGTTCTTTGGATAAAAAGTCTAACAAAATTGAAAAATGTGCYGGAACGCTTTCGAATATGGTGATAGAATCTGCAGCAATATGACTCAATAGTTTTTTAGGATTCCACGCATCCTCGCCTGTTAGAATAGTCGTTTTTCCTCCAACCAATAACGCAACGGTAAATTGCCAGATACTTACATCAAAAGTATGGGTTGACGTTTGGGCAACATTATCTGCTGCTGTAATATTAAAATCATTAATCTTTGCCAATAAATGATTTAACATTCCGGMATGCTCCACCATTGCTCCTTTTGGTATGCCGGTAGATCCTGACGTAAATATGATGTATGAAAGTGAATCACCCAATAAAACCAAACCATGATTCTCTTTATTGTATTTATTTATAATGCTGTTATCATAAACMAGTATCGTTGCATCTGCCTGCATTTGCTGCGCCTGAGAAACAAAATTTTGTGTCGTAACAATAAAACAGTCCTTAACCTGCCCAATAGTGCGTTTATTTTTCTCCAGCGGTACTTCTACATCCAAAGGGGTAAAATAAGCACCTGATTTCCAAACACCCAGCATACAAACCAAATATTCTATTGCTCTTTCCTGATAGAAAAAAACATGGGTGTTTACCGTAACCCCGCTTTCTGTTAAATAGCGTCCTAACTGGTTTGACTTTTCGTTTAGTTCCTTATAGGTTAACGATGCTCCTTCAAACACAACGGCAATATTATCAGGGGTTTTAGATACCTGATTCTCAAACAGGTCAATTATACTTTTGTCTTTTGRATAATAAACGCCTAACAATACCAATTTTGCTTCTCCCACAATACCTCCCTGATGCTCCTTATAGGTTAACGATGCTCCGCTCCTTATAGGTTAACGATGCTCCTTCAAACACAACGGCAATATTATCAGGGGTTTTAGATACCTGATTCTCAAACAGGTCAATTATACTTTTGTCTTTTGAATAATAAACTGCCGTATCATTAAATTCAAATAATAACTGCTCTTTTTCTTCTGCAGAGAGGTAATTGAAAGTATCAATTGGTGCTGCAGATTTCTCTAATAATTGTGTCAGTAAAAATTCAAAATGAGTAAATATTTCTTTTATAAAATCATTTTCATAAATATCGGTGTTATATTCAATTGCCAGTTTTAAACCATCGTATTCCGAAAAAGTAAAACTCATATCAAATTGAGACGTTTTATTTTTAAGCAAATAATTACTTATCTCAAGATTTGTTAATTCTTCTCCACTATTAATAGTATTAAGCTGGTTTTGGTTCTGTAAAACAACCATTACATCAAATAATGCTGAACGGCTTGTGTCTCTGATTAAATCCAGTTTTCCTACTAATTGATCAAAAGGATATCCCTGATGTTCATAAGCCTCGAGTAATGTTTCTTTTTCGTGTGCCAGTAAATCTAAAAAGCTTCCGTTTTCTTTAAATTGGGTTCTAATCGCCAAAGTGTTTACATATAAACCAAGCTGATTTTCTAAATCAGGATGTTCTCTGCCTGCTATTGGTGTTCCTACAATAATATCATTGTGCCCGGTATAGCGATGCAAAAGAGCATTTATACCAGCCATTAAGGTCATAAACAGCGTAACATCTGATTTTTTTGAAAATGATTTTAGATTATCTAAAAATGATTTGGAATAATGGTGTGATGTCGTTTCTCCATTATAGGTTTGTACTACCGGACGGGTCTTAAAAGCCGGAAGCTCCAGTATTGGTAATTCTCCCTGAAATTTATTTAACCAGTATTGCTCTGAAATTATATGTTTGTTTTGCTGTATTTCGTCATTATTCCATACGGCATAATCTTTATACTGAATACTTAAATTCGGGAAAACAATTTTTTTTGACTTCAAAAGTGCATTATAAGCTTTTACAATTTCAGAAACCAAAAGTTCCATCGACCATCCGTCTCCAATGATATGATGTATCGATAAGCAAAAAACAAACTCTTGTTCTTTTAGTTTAATAAGCGAAGCTCGTATTAGTGGTCCGTTTTCTAAATCAAACGGAATACTATTCTTTTTTTGCAAATAATTATTAATTGCCTCTTCCTTATTTGTTGTTAAAGTGAAATCTTCCTGAGCAATTTTAAAATTTAATGATGCTGCAGGAACAATATATTGACGGATTTCTCCGGCTTCGTTTGTTTTGAAGTTCGTTCTTAAAATTTCATGACGGTTGATTAACAGCTTAAATGATTCCTCAAATTTATCTGCGTCAACAAACCCTGCTAATCGAATAGCAGTAGAAATATTATAAGCCAATGAACCACCTTCAAATTGACTCAGTATCCATAAGCGATATTGAGCCGCTGATAAAGGATATGATTCTTCTATAGCAGCTTTAGGAATAGCAATATATGCATTGCCTTGTAATTGTCTGCTTATTTTTTCTATAGTCTGGCTTTCAAAAAACACTTTAAAAGATACGGTTTTACCTAATTGCTTGTTGATTTGATTGACTACCTGAGCCACCATTAAACTGTGACCTCCTAATTCGAAGAAATTATCTAAAACACCAATTTTTTCAAGACCTAAAACATTCTGCCATATTAAGGCCAGCTTTTGTTCTGTCTCATTTCTTGGGGCAATATATTCCTTCAAGACTATATCTTCTCCTGAAATTTCGGGTAATGCCTTAGTATCTACTTTTCCATTAGCGGTTAGCGGTAATTCTTTCAGTACGATATAAAAACCCGGAATCATGTATTCCGGCAGTTTTTCCTGAAGATACTGACGTAATTTTGATCTATCTAAATCATCCGCTACCAGATATGCAGCCAATACTCTTTCTTTATTGACTTCTTTTACGGCAACAAAAACCTGTTTTAAACTTTCTGAATACTGTAAAATTATACTTTCTATTTCTCCGGGTTCTATCCTGAATCCTCTGATCTTAACCTGGTGATCATTTCTGTTTAAAAATTCAATATTCCCATCCGGCAATAGTCTGCCCAAATCTCCGGATTTATAAATTCTTTCTCCTGTTTTAAATGGATGCGGTACAAATTTATCCTTAGTTAATGCTGCCTGATTCAAATATCCTCTTGCCAGACCATCTCCACCAACACAAATTTCACCTACAGAACCTATAGGTTGTAATTGATTATTCGCATTTAAAATATAACAATCAGAATTTGCTATTGCTTTTCCTATCGGAATAGTATCTTGAGAAACTTCGACATTTTTGACTTCATAATAAGAAGAAAATACCGTGTTTTCAGTTGGCCCGTAAACGTGAATTAAATGAATCCACGGGTATTTATTTTTAAATTTTAAAGTATGATTTACAGATACAAGTTCACCTCCAAACAATACATATCTGACATTTTCTAAATCTAAACTATTATCCGTCAGATTATTAAACAATGCAGTCGTAATAAAAAAAGTATTTACACTTTGATCTTTTATTAACTGCCCTAAAGAAGACATATCTAAATAAGAATTCTGTACTGGAATTATTAAAGCTGTCCCATTTAAAAGCGCTGAAAAAATATCAAAAACAGATCCATCAAAAGAAAAATTGGATAAACTCAGGATATTACCAATTTCTTCTGTCGCTATAAAGTTGGTTTGTCTGACTAAGCGAATAACATTTTTATGCGCTACCATTACCCCTTTTGGGCTTCCTGTAGTTCCTGAAGTATAGATTACATAAACCAAATCATTAGCATGGTTTATTTTTTCGGGATTCTCTGTCGAATAATCCGCTTTTATCGCATCAAAGCTTTTTAATTCTTCGTCATCCAGTACAACTTTACTTTTACTATCCTGTTCTATATAAGCTATTCGCTCTTGAGGATAATTAATATCGATTGGCACATATGCGGCACCGGATTTTAAAATACCCAGCATTGCAATAATCGTTTTTTCACTTCTGTCAAGCTTAATACCAACTAAATCATCTGCCTTAATTTGGTACTGCTCCCTTAAATATCTTCCTAATTGATTTGCTTTTTCATTGAGTTCTTTAAATGTCAGATTTATATCTTCAAATACAACGGCAGTATTATCGGGCGTTTTTAATACCTGCTCTTCAAATAACTCAATTATTGTTTTATCTTTTGGATAATCGGTTTTATTATCATTAAAGGTTAACAGTAATTCCTGCTTTTCTTCTGCCAAAAGATAATCTGTCTTAGAAATACTAATTTCAGGATTTGATAGTAATGCCAAAAAGATATTTTCTAAATGTAAAAACATTCGCTCTATCAACGAGTTATCATAAATATCTGTATTATATTCTATTGAAAGGCTTAATGCCTGCGTTTCCATAAAAGTAAAACTGAGGTCAAATTTTGAAATTTTATTCATAAGCCCATAACCATTTACCTGAATATTAGATAACTCTTCGGTATTAAGGTTATTCAATTGTCCTTGATTTTGTAAAACAACCAAAACATCAAACAAGGCAGAACGGCTTGTATCTCTAGATAAGTTTAGTTTACCAACCAACGAATCAAAAGGATAATTCTGATGTTCGTATGCATTTAAAAGTGTTTCTTTTTGTACATCCAGCAGTTCAGAAAAATTCATTTCTTCTTTTAACGGTGTACGAATAGCCAGCGTATTAAGATACAATCCTAATTGATTTTCTAAATCAGGATGTTCTCTTCCCGCAACAGGAGTACCCACTATAATGTCGTACTGGTTGGTATAACGGTGCAATAAAGTATTTACTCCAGCCATTAAAATCATAAAAATAGTAATATCATGATCTTGTGAAAAGGCTTTTATTTTATTTGTTAATTCTGTTGAGAATTCATGGCTTACATGATCTCCGTTATACGTTTTTACTAACGGGCGTGTTTTAAAAACCGGTAAATTCAATACCGGTATTTCGCCTGCAAACTGATTAAACCAGTATTGCTCTGATTGTTTTTGTTTTTCCTGCTGTAACGCCGCATTTAACCATACTGCATAATCTTTGTATTGTAGGTTTAATGCAGGCAATATAATTTCTTTTCCTGCTATAAGTGCGTTGTAGCTTTTTACTATTTCGGCAATTAACAGTTCCATTGACCAGCCATCGCCAATAATGTGGTGCATAGACAGGTAAAAAACATACGTTTCTTCTTCTAGTTTTATAAGACTTGCACGTATAAGCAAATCTTTTTCAAGATTAAAAATAACGCTATTGTTTTCTTCTAAATATGACTTAAGGTTTTCTTCGGGCTTATTCTCTAAACTAAAATCTTTTCCTGACAGTTTAAAATCAAATAAATCTGCTGGCGTAATATATTGACGGTTTTCGCCTTGGTCATTTGTTTTGAAATTGGTTCGTAAAATTTCATGACGCGCAATTAATAATCGGAAGGATTCCTCTAGTTTATCAGCATCAATTTTTCCTTTAAACCTTAAGGCAGCAGGTATATTATATGCCAGAGAACCGCCCTCTAGCTGGCTTAGAATCCAAAATCTTTCCTGCGATGGTGACATTGGATAAGACTCCATCTCGGGACTATTTTCTATCGCAATATAAGTGTCGTCTTTTAACTTATCTGCCAAAGATTCAATCGTAGGATTTTTAAAGAAATCACTGAATGAAATACTTTTACCGGATTTTTTATATAATCTATTAATGACTTGAACCATAACTAAACTATGTCCACCCAATTCAAAGAAGTTATCACTTATACCTATTTTTTCTATTCCTAAAACTTCTTCCCAGATTTTAATCAGATCTTCTTCTGTTTCATTACGCGGAGCAATGTATTTATTCTTTATAATATCCTGCGAATCAACATCCGGCAACTTATTTCTGTCTATTTTTCCGTTTGATGTTAGAGGAAGTTCTGTTATCGCTACATAAAAACCGGGAATCATATAATCCGGTAAGTTCTCATTTAAAAAAGCACGTAATTCTGATTTATCGACTACAGAATCCGATACAAAATAAGCAACTAGGTTTTTGTCATCATTAGATTCTTTTACGGCTACAACAACATGTTTTAAGTCTTCTGAAAATTCTAAGATCTGGTTCTCTATTTCTTCAAGCTCTATCCTGTGCCCTCTAATTTTTACCTGATGATCTTTTCTGCCTAAAAACTTAATATTACCATCAGGAAGCCAAAAACCAAGATCGCCGGTTTTATACATTCTGCCGTCCATAAAAGGATTGTGAATGAATTTTTCTGATGTTAGCTCCGGATTGTTTATGTAACCTCGTGCCAAACCAGATCCTGAAATATAGATTTCACCGGATTTCCCCTGAGATTGTAATCCCTGATAATCATCTAAAATTAAAATAGATGTATTTGAAATTGGTGTACCTATTAAGATAGATTCGTCATTTGATTTTACTTCATAAACAACACAACCAACAGTAGCTTCAGTTGGGCCGTATTCATTATAAATTTTAATTTTAGGATTTATTTTCCTTAATGTATTTACATGGCTTTTTCGAAGTTCTTCACCTCCAACTATCGCTAATTCGATGCTGCTGCCTTTTATATCTAAACTTTCTAAAATACTTATATGTGAAGGTGTTAGTTTAACACACGAAATTTCACTTTGAAAATATTGCTTAAGAATATTGGATATTTCTTTATCGGCATCAAACAAATGTAGACTTCCGCCACTAACCAAAGGCAAAAACAAACTGGTTAATGTTAAATCAAAAGATAATGAAGTAAATAACCCAAAATTCGTATTTGATAAATCTTCTTCTAAATAAGCTGATTTTGCCCAATACAGATAATTTGATAATGACTCATGTTCAATCATTACTCCCTTTGGATTACCTGTTGATCCGGAAGTGTAAATAATGTAAGCCAGATTTTTGGGGTCTATTTCTAATTTTTCGAAATTTTCATTGAACTCTGAAGATTCAAATTCTACATCTATAGAAAAAACAGCTCCGCTATAGAATCCAAGATCCAATAAATATGCTACCTCAGTTATCAATAATTTTATTCCTGCATCTTCTGCAACAAACGATTTACGGGCAGCAGGTAATTCAGGGTCAATAGGAACAAATACAGCGCCTACTTTTAATATCCCTAATATTGTAATAATCGACCATTGGTTTTTATTTAACTGAACTCCTACTGTATCCCCCTCTTTTATGCCATATATTTTTATTAGGCAATCAGCCAACTGATTAACTTTTGTATCAAATTCGCTATAAGTGAACTGCTTCCCCTCAAATAATAAAGCGATATTTTTCGGTGTTTTATTAACCTGTTCTTCAAACAAATCAATTATCGTTTTTTCTTTTAGATAATATGTTTCAGTATTATTAAATTCTATTAGTAATTGATTTTTTTCTTTGTCTGTTAAATATTGAATGGTCTCAATTATCCTATCCGGATTTTCTAACAACTCCATCAATAAATTTTCAAAATGAGCAAACATTTTCTCAATTGAATAACTATCATAAATATCAATATTGTAGTCAATAATAAGATCTAATTCCTGTGTTTCTATAAAGGTGAAATTAAGATCTACTTTGGCTACTTTATTTTTAAAATCATACTCACTTATTTCTATTCCTTCAAGTTGTTGTAAAGTAATATTATCTGTTTCTGATACATTTTTAAAATCTATAATAACATCAAATAATGCAGAACGGCTTGCGTCTCTTTTTAAGTGCAGTTTTCCAACCAATGCATCAAATGGATAACTTTGATGCTTGTAAGCTTCTAATAAAATTTTCTTTTCTGTATGCAGTAAATCCAGAAAACTTAAGTTCTTTTCAAATTGAGTTCGAATAGCCAGTGTATTTAAGTACAAACCTATCTGATTCTCTAAATCCGGATGCTCCCTACCGGCTATTGGAGTTCCTAAAACGATATCATTTTGCCCCGTATATCGATACAAAAGACTATTTATACCAGTCATTAATATCATAAATACAGTAACATCATTTTCTTTTGAAAATAATTTTATCCTGTCTGAAAAATGCTTTGAGAATTTATGCTTTAAACGATCTCCATTGTATGTTTGCAACAACGGACGAGATTTAAAACCAGGTAAATCCAACACTGGTAATTCTCCTTTAAACTGATTGAGCCAATATTGCTCTGAAGTTTTTTGTTTTTCTTGCTGTAAGGAAGAATTTAGCCAGACTGCATAGTCTTTGTATTGAATTTTTAAAATTGGTAAATTAATTTCTTTTTCGTTTGTAAGGGCATTATATATTTTTATAATTTCAGAAATTAATAATTCCATAGACCAGCCGTCACCAATAATATGGTGTAAAGAAAGAAATAAAACGTAGTCATCTTCCTGCTGTTTGATGAGAAAAACTCTTAATAATATATCCTTCGTCAAATCAAACGGAATATTATTCTGTGTTTGTAAATAATCAGCAATCATTGCTTCCTGATTCTGTAATAAACTATAATCTTCATAGGTTATTCTAAAATTCAGCGATTCTGCCGCAACAATATATTGACGGTTTTCTCCATCTTCATTTGTTTTAAACTTGGTTCTTAAAATTTCATGACGATCAATTAATATCTTAAAAGATTTTTCGAATTTTAGAATATCTATTTTCCCTTTTATTCGAACAGCTGCCGGCATATTATAAGCCACTGATCCACCTTGAAACTGACTCAATATCCATAATCTGTATTGCGAAGCAGACAATGGATAAGATTTTGATATAGCAGCCGGATCAATAGGAGTATAAAGATTATTAGATTTGCTATTGTCTTTTAAAAATTGTAAAATCTCTATCTTATTTTTTTTGATTTCTTCTAAAAGTGAATTTGGAATTTCATGATGATCGAATTTTAATTTCAGATTTTCATTATCTAAAGAAACATGAATTTTATTTTGTCTAAGCCTGTCGATTAACTCTCTCATTATATAATCATATAATTATTTCATTTTTAAAATCAAGACTAGTATGTAACCATTCTTTCTCATCTATTATGGCTGCTATAGCCTGTATTTCTCTTTTGAATAAAATATCTCCTATCGAAATTTCTATATTAAATTCTGTTATGATTTTTTTTATCACAACCATAGCATTTAAGCTATGCCCACCCAATTCAAAGAAATTATCCGTAACACCTATTTCTTCTATATTCAAAACTTCTTTCCATATCAAAACCAGTCGCTCTTCTGTATGATTTCTTGGAGCCACAAATTCTTTCTTTATAATATCTTTCTCTTCGATATTTGGTAAAGCCTTTCTATTCGTCTTTCCGTTAGGTGTTAATGGTAATTTTTCTAATTTTATATAAAAATTTGGAACCATATAATCCGGCAACCTTTGCTGAAGAAACCTGCGTAATTCAGATTTATCAATATTTATAGCAGATACAAAATAGGCAACCAATACTTTTTCATTATTTACTTCTTTTAATTCTAAAACAACTTGTTTTAAATTTTCAGAATATTTTAGAATATTTTTTTCAATATCACCAAGCTCAATTCTGTAGCCCCTTATTTTAATCTGATTATCATTTCTTCCTAAAAACTCAATTTCTCCTGTGTAGTTCCATTTACCAACATCACCGGTTTTATACAGTAATCTTTTATCATCAAATGGATTTTTGATAAACCCTTTTTGTGTTAGCTCTACATTTTTATAATACCCTTTTGCTAACCCGTCTCCACTAATATAAATACCGCCTGATACCGCTATAGGTAGAGGTTGTAAAAACTCATCCAGAATATATATTTGTGTATTATTTATTGGCGTTCCAATATTAGAAGCGTCATGAAATTGTTCTATCTTTTTTACACTCGACCAGATCGTAGTTTCAGTTGGCCCATACATATTCCATACCTCTAAACTTCTATCTAACAAAACTTTGGCTAATGCTTCACTCAACAAATCACCTCCACAAAGCATTTTTGTTTTTTTGTTTCCATGCCAGTCCATATTAAATAATAGTTGGTAAAAGCTTGGAGTTGCCTGAATTATAGTAGGCTGTATATGTTCTAATTTTTCTATAATAAGAGATGGGTCAGATAAAACTTTCTGATTAGCAACATACAAAGTGGCTCCCGAAATTAAAGGCCCGAAAAACTCTAAAATTGAAATATCAAAAGAATATGTTGTAACCGAGAAAAATATATCTTTTGAACTTATTCCCGGTTTTTGCTGCATACTGGACAAAAAGTTAAGCAATGAATGATGTCCTATTTCTACTCCTTTTGGATTACCTGTTGAACCTGATGTATAAATTATATAAGCGGTATCTTCAGGCGATATTGTTACTGGTAAATTTCCTTCAAATCGGTTTGTTCTTTCTAAAATATCTTCTAATGTTATTTTAGATAAGTTTTCAGTGCCTTCCAATTCATATTTATTTTCGCCAATAAGTATTTTGCTTTTACTGTTCTCAACAATATATCTTAATCTGTCTTTTGGAAAAACAGGATCTAATGGAATATAAGATCTGCCTGATTTTAATATCCCTAATAAAACAGCTACCATATCAACAGATCGATCTAATAAAACTGCAATTCCCGATTTATCATTTTCACCGAAAGTGTCAATAAGATATGTTGCTATTTTGTTTGATAATTTGTCAAGTTCCGAATAGGAATAAAATTTGAAATCATCCTTTAAGGCAACTTTATCCGGTGCTTGTAATACCTGCTGCTCAAATAAATCAATTATGGTTTTATCCTGAGGATAATCAGCTTTCGTGTTGTTGAAGCCGTTTAATAGTTCCTCTTTTTCTAGAATATAGTCTCTCCAAATACTAAGGCAACATTATCCGGTGCTTGTAATACCTGCTGCTCAAATAAATCAATTAYGGTTTTATCCTGAGGATAATCAGCTTTCGTGTTGTTGAAGCCGTTTAATAGTTCCTCTTTTTCTAYAGCTGTCAGGTAATCGATCTTCTCAATACTCGTTTCCGGATCCGAKACRCATGCTGACAAGATRTTCTCCAAATGCCAAAACATACGCTCTATCAAATAGCTATCATAAATATCAGTATTGTATTCAATTACAAGYCCCAAGCCATTCGTTTCCACAAAGGTGAAACTCATGTCAAATTTTGAAATTTTGCTCTTAACACCATGTCCTTTAACTTCCAGGCTGTTTAGCTCTTCGGTATTCAGGTTTTACAAAGGTGAAACTCATGTCAAATTTTGAAATTTTGCTCTTAACACCATGTCCTTTAACTTCCAGGCTGTTTAGCTCTTCGGTATTCAGGTTTTTTAATTGTGTCTGGTTTTGCAACGCAACCAAAACATCAAACAAAGCMGAACGKCTTGTATCCCGGGATAAACTTAATTTCCCGATCAGGGCATCAAAAGGGTAACCCTGGTGTTCATAAGCGCCAAGAAGGGTTTCTTTCTCTAAAACAAGCAGTTCTGAAAAACTCATTCCTTCCTGCAGTGTTGTGCGAATAGCAAGTGTRTTGAGRTAAAGTCCTAGTTGGTTTTCCAGATCAGGGTGTTCCCTTCCCGCAACCGGAGTTCCCACTATAATATCATGCTGTCCCGTATAACGGTGCAGTAATATGTTTACTCCCGCCATAAGGGTCATAAACAGCGTTACGTCTTTTTCTTGTGAAAAYGCCTTTAGCCTTCCTAGAAATTCCGGCGAAAATTCATGGCTCACACGATCTCCATTATAGGTCTGAACCAACGGACGAGGCGCAATATTTGGAAGATCAAGCACAGGCAATTCTCCCGAAAACTGATCGAGCCAGTACTTTTCTGACTCTTGGTGTTTCTGCTGCTGTAATTCCTCTTTTAGCCAAACTGCATAATCTTTATACTGCATCGTAAGCACTGGCAAAACTGTTTGTTTGCCGGAAATTAAGGCATTGTAGCTTTTTACAATTTCCGACATCAATAGTTCCATAGACCAGCCATCGCCAATAATATGGTGCATCGAAAGGAAAAAAACATGTTCTTGTTTGCCGGAAATTAAGGCATTGTAGCTTTTTACAATTTCCGACATCAATAGTTCCATAGACCAGCCATCGCCAATAATATGGTGCATCGAAAGGAAAAAAACATGTTCTGTAGTTTTTAGTTTTATAAGGCTTGCGCGGATAAGCGCATCATACTCCAGATTAAAAGCAATACTGTTTTTTTGCTGTAAATAAAACTCAAGGCGCTCTTCCGGATTATTCTCTAAACTGAAATCTTCTCTGGTTATCCTGAAATCAAAAAGCTCTGCAGATTTRATATATTGACGGTTTTCTCCCCACTGGTCTGTTTTAAAATTGGTTCTTAAAATTTCATGGCGCGCTATCAGTTTCCTGAAACTTTCCTCTAGTTTATCAGCATCAATTTTGCCCGTAAAAACAACCGCTGCCGGCATATTATAGGCAAGTGAACCCCCTTCGAGCTGGCTCAGTAACCAAAATCTTTCCTGAGAAGGAGACATTGGGTAGCTTTCCATAACATCTGCTGCTCCAATAGCCACATAATGCTCTTCTTTTAATTGCAGGGAAAGGGATTCAATAGTAGGGTTTTAAGGAGACATTGGGTAGCTTTCCATAACATCTGCTGCTCCAATAGCCACATAATGCTCTTCTTTTAATTGCAGGGAAAGGGATTCAATAGTAGGGTTTTTGAAAAAATTACTAAACGAAATACTTTTCCCTGAGCTTTTATGCAGTTTATTGATTACCTGAACCATAACCAAACTATGTCCGCCCAGTTCAAAGAAATTATCTTTTATCCCTATTTTTTCTATTCCAAGAACATCCTGCCAGATAGCAACAAGGTTCTCTTCCAGTTTATTGTTTGCCGGTACATACTCGTTCTTTATGATATCTACAGCATCTACATCAGGCAGACTTTTACGGTCAATTTTGCCGTTTGGTGTCAGGGGTAAATTCTCTAAGGMYACATAAAAACCCGGAACCATATATTCTGGTAATTTTGACTGCAGAAAAATTCTTAATGCTCCCTTGTCAACTACCGCATCAGATACAAAATAAGCAACTAAGGCTTTCTCATCATTTGATTCTTTTACCGCAACAACAACATGTTTTAAAGCTTCTGAATATTCTAAGATATGGTTCTCTATTTCTTCGAGCTCTATCCTGTAACCCCTGATTTTTACCTGATGGTCTTTCCTGCCCAAAAACTTAATATTACCATCTGCAAGCCAGAATCCAAGATCGCCGGTCTTATACATTATGCCTCCTTCCATAAAAGGATTTACAACAAATTTCTCTGCCGTAAGTACAGGATTGTTGAGATAGCCTCTGGTAACTCCTTCTCCCGATA
>NZ_LMMA01000022.1 GCF_001422725.1 Flavobacterium sp. Leaf82
ATCTGAATCTAAAGCAAGTGGATTTAGAGTTAAACTTCCGTCTTCTGCAACTGTGTAAACATCATCAACTGCAACCGGATTATCATTAACCGAAGTTACTGTAATAAGTTGGTTTGCTGTAGCAGTTCCACCTTTTCCATCACTAATAACATAAGGGAAACTAATTGCCGTAGCTGAATTGAAGTTTGCATCAGGAGTGAAAGTAATTACGCCTGTAGCAGATATATTTACTGTTCCGTTTGGTACAGTTATAACCTGAGCTAAACCTGTTAAAGTCGTTCCGTTGATTGAAGTTATTGTCAATGTATCTCCATCAACATCTGAATCTAAAGCCAAAGGATTCAAAGTTAAACTTCCGTCTTCTGCAACTGTATAAACATCATCAACTGCAACCGGATTATCGTTAACCGAAGTTACCGTAATAAGTTGGTTTGCTGTAGCAGTTCCACCTTTTCCATCACTAATTACATAAGGGAAACTAATTGCTGTAGCCGAATTAAAGTTTGCATCAGGAGTAAAAGTAATCACGCCAGTAGCAGAAATATTTACTGTTCCGTTTGGTACTGTAATTGTTTGTGCAGAACCTGTTAAAGTAACTCCGTTGATTGACGTAATTGTCAATGAATCTCCGTCAACATCTGAATCTAAAGCCAAAGGATTTAGAGTTAAACTTCCGTCTTCTGCAACTGTGTAAACATCATTAACTGCAACCGGATTATCATTAACCGAAGTTACTGTAATAAGTTGGTTTGCTGTAGCAGTTCCACCTTTTCCATCACTAATTACATAAGGGAAACTAATTGCTGTCGCCGAGTTAAAGTTCGCATTTGGAGTAAAAGTAATCACACCTGTTGCCGAGATATTTACTGTTCCGTTTGGTACAGTTATAATCTGAGCTAAACCTGTTAAAGTTGTTCCATTGATAGAAGTAATTGTTAAAGTATCTCCGTCAACATCTGAATCTAAAGCAAGTGGATTTAAAGTAACTGTGTTATCTTCTGCAACTGTATAAGTATCATCAACTGCAACCGGATTATCATTAACCGAAGTTACTGTAATAAGTTGGTTCGCTGTAGCAGTTCCACCTTTTCCATCACTAATTACATAAGAGAAACTAATTGCTGTAGCCGAATTAAAGTTTGCATCAGGAGTAAAAGTAATTACACCCGTTGCCGAGATATTTACTGTTCCGTTTGGTACTGTAATTGTTTGTGTAGAACCTGTTAAAGTTGTTCCGTTGATAGAAGTAATTGTCAAAGTATCTCCATCAACATCTGAATCCAGATTTAAAGGATTTAAAGTTAAACTTCCGTCTTCTGCAACTGTATAAGTATCATCAACTGCAACTGGATTATCATTTACAGAAGTTACCGTAATAAGTTGGTTTGCAGTAGCTGTTCCGCCATGTCCATCGCTGATAACATAAGGGAAACTAATTGCTGTAGCCGAATTAAAGTTTGCATCAGGAATAAAAGTAATCACACCTGTAGCAGATATATTTACTGTTCCGTTTGGTACAGTTATAACCTGAGCTAAACCTGTTAGAGTTGTTCCGTTGATTGACGTAATTGTTAGAGTATCTCCGTCAACATCTGAATCTAAAGCAAGTGGATTTAAAGTAACTGTGTTATCTTCTGCAACTGTGTAAACATCATTAACTGCAACCGGATTATCGTTAACCGAAGTTACCGTAATAAGTTGGTTTGCCGTAGCAGTTCCACCTTTTCCATCGCTGATTACATAAGGGAAACTAATTGCTGTAGCCGAGTTAAAGTTCGCATTAGGAGTAAAAGTAATAACACCTGTAGCTGAGATATTTACTATTCCGTTTGGTACAGTTATAGTTTGAACCCCACCAGTTAAAGTCGTTCCGTTGATTGACGTAATTGTTAAAGTATCTCCGTCAACATCTGAATCTAAAGCAAGTGGATTTAGAGTTACTGTGTTATCTTCTGCAACTGTGTAAACATCATCAACTGCAACTGGATTATCGTTAACCGCCGTTACCGTAATAAGCTGATTCGCCGTAGCAGTTCCGCCTTTTCCATCGCTAATTACATAAGGGAAACTAATTGCTGTAGCAGAATTAAAGTTCGCATCAGGAGTAAAAGTAATCACGCCTGTTGCCGAGATATTTACCGTCCCGTTTGGTACTGTAATTGTTTGTACAGAACCTGTTAAAGTTGTTCCGTTAATAGAAGTGATTGTTAAAGTATCTCCGTCAACATCTGAATCTAAAGTAAGTGGATTAAGTGTTACTGTATTATAAGTATCATCAACTGCAACCGGATTATCATTAACCGAAGTTACAGTAATAAGTTGGTTTGCTGTAGCAGTTCCGCCTTTTCCATCACTGATTAAATAAGGGAAACTAATTGCCGTAGCCGAGTTAAAGTTCGCATCAGGAGTAAAAGTAATCACGCCTGTAGCAGATATATTTACTGTTCCGTTTGGTACAGTTATAACCTGAGCTAAACCTGTTAAAGTTGTTCCGTTGATAGAAGTGATTGTTAAAGTATCTCCATCAACATCTGAATCTAAAGCNTTTACTGTTCCGTTTGGTACAGTTATAACCTGAGCTAAACCTGTTAAAGTTGTTCCGTTGATAGAAGTGATTGTTAAAGTATCTCCATCAACATCTGAATCTAAAGCCAAAGGATTCAGAGTTAAACTTCCGTCTTCTGCAACTGTATAAACATCATTAACTGCAACCGGATTATCGTTAACTGCAGTTACCGTTACGGTAATAGTAGCAATATTGGAAACCGCTCCGTCATTATCATTTACTGTATAATTGATTGGTGTAGCTGCTCCGTTAAAATTTAATACAGGAGTAAAAGTTACAATTCCTAAGTTATTTACAGTATATGTTCCTTGTCCAATAACTGTAAAAGTATTTTGGATTCCCGGCGTTGCAGGATCTAAATCTACCGTTGCTTTATTGATTGTTCCGTCAACATCAGTATCGTTTGCTGTTACATCAATAGTTACAGCCGTATCTTCATTGGTAGTTTCTGTATCGTTATTAGCAACTGGATTATCGTTAACCGAAGTTACCGTAATAAGTTGGTTTGCTGTAGCAGTTCCACCTTTTCCATCACTGATTACATAAGGGAAACTAATTGCCGTAGCTGAGTTAAAGTTCGCATTCGGAGTAAAAGTAATTACGCCCGTTGCTGAGATATTTACTGTTCCGTTTGGTACTGTAATTGTTTGTGCAGAACCTGTTAAAGTTGTTCCGTTGATTGAAGTAATTGTTAAAGTATCTCCATCAACATCTGAATCTAAAGCAAGTGGATTTAAAGTAACTGTGTTATCTTCTGCAACTGTGTAAACATCATTAACTGCAACCGGATTATCGTTAACTGCAGTTACCGTTACGGTAATAGTAGCAATATTCGAAACCGCTCCGTCATTATCATTTACTGTATAATTAACTGGAGTTGCTGCTCCGTTAAAATTTAATACCGGAGTAAAAGTTACAATTCCTAGGTTATTTACAGTATAAGTTCCTTGTCCAGCAACTATAAAAGTATTTTGGATTCCTGGAGTTGCAGGATCTAAATCTACCGTTGCTTTATTAATTGTTCCGTCAACATCAGTATCGTTTGCCGTTACGTCAATAGTTACAACCGTATCTTCATTTGTCGTTTTCGTATCATTATTGGCAACTGGATTATCGTTAACCGAAGTTACAACAAAAGTAATATCTGCATTATCACACAATCCAAATGTATCGCATAACGTATACGTAATTTTTGCCGTTCCGTTATAATTATCTGCCGGATTAAAAGTTACAATTCCGGTAGTTGTATTTAATGTCCAAACACCTTTTGCGTCAGTATATGTGGTTTGAATACCTGCCACAGCCGGATCTAAATCGACAGTAAATTGTCCAGCTCCATTTACCGGAGCAGTTGGATTACCATCTTCATCTGTATCATTAGAAAGTATATTAACTGTACCATTAGCTCCATCTTCGGTTAAAGGAGAAGCACTAAGATCATCATCATTTGCAACCGGTGCATGATTTACCGTTGCTGTAGCTGATCCTGAATTATTTCCCGGAGTTGGATCATTCTGTCCTCCAGAAATAGTAGCAGTATTGGCATAAGAACCAGTCGCATTCACTTTTGCTACAATACTAAGGGTTGCAGTTGCTCCGTTAGCAAGGTTCCCAATAGTCCAATTTGGTGCTAACCAAGTTCCTGTTGAAGGCGTTGCGCTAACAAAAGTATAACCTGCCGGAATCGCATCGCTTACGGTAACTCCGGTAGCACTACTTGGTCCCGCATTAGAAGCAGTAATAGTAAAGGTTACATCACTGCCTACATTATGCGTACCTGTACTTACAGTTTTAGCAACCGAAAGATTAGTTTGTACTAAAGGCGTTGCTGTTGCACTATTATTTACAGTATTTGTATCAGGATCATTTCCGGTAACGGTAGCTGTATTAGCATATGGTCCAGAAGCATTTACTGTTGCTACAATCGACAAAGTTTCACTTGTACCGCTTGTAAGGCTTCCAACAGTCCAGTCTGGTGCTGTCCATGTTCCTGTTGAAGGTGTTGCACTTACAAAAGTATAACCAGCAGGTAAAACATCATTTACCTTAACACCGGTAGCTTTATAAGGCCCGTTATTTTTAGTTGTAATTGTAAAAGTACTGTTACTTCCCACACTGGCATTAACAACATCAACTGTTTTTGTAACCTCTAAATCTATCGGACAAAGCGATGCTTCAAAAGTTCTGCTTGTTTCTGTAGGTGCTCCACAGGCATTTGCAACAGTATATTTTATTATTGCTGTACCTGCAGCAGTAAAATTCACTGTATTTCCTGTTAAAGTAGCCGGACCGCTTACTACACTCAATGTACCACCGGCCGGAGTTGGAGTTAATAAAACAGGATCTCCAACACAATATTTAGAATCTGGTCCACCGCCTGTCGAAGCAGACTGAATAGCAGGATTCGATTCGGCACCACAAATTTGTACATTCGCTGTAGCAAAACTATAGCTGGCTTCTTCTAGAGTTGCAGCAGAACCATTACCCATACTACCATTGGTTCTATGACCAACATAACCAAATTTTGCTTCACATGCTTTAACAATCATAGAAGTATGACCTCCCGTTTCAACAGCCAGAATATCATCAGAAAGGCTTACGCCACTAGGCATACCTGGATCATTTAAACTTGCAGCTGCAGCTGTACCAGATGCTCTACCAATCAATGAGTTATTACTATTACCAAATGCGTAAAGTTTTTTAGCATTGGTAATAACATTAATTGCAGCATATGTAGCATCATGTTCCTGAGGACTTAACCATTTTATATCATTCATTACAGGACCACTTGCAGATGTATATCTTGGCTGAACCCATGATAATCTGTTAGTAGTTGTCCAGTCTCCCAATTGCTTGCTGGAATTATTACCCAAACTATACAAATTACCATCAGTAGCTAATACATAGTAAGATCTTGTTCCGGCACTTCCGGTAGAACCAATCATTTTTGGCGTTTTACCGGCAGGCAATGTCATTTTTACAGCTCTGTTTTGGTTCGCAACGATAGCAGTATTATTTCCTAATAATACGTTTGTTCCCCAAACATATATACTACCATCAGATTTCAAAGCCATAAGACCGTCAACATTTCCTCTACAGGCAACAACATCTGTCAAAAATGGATTTCCTGTATCCGAAGTTGTAACTCTGTACCAAGTTGTATCAGAAGTCGCTCCAGTTCCGTTACCTCTAACATTTAATGTTTGTGAGATTACCCAAACATCTCCGCCACAGGTTGTAAGAACTAATGTTTTAGATGTCACAAACATCATTTTAACATCACCTGGAGTTACGCCAGTTGGTAATCCGGTAGAATTTCCGCCTATTGTCAATTTTTGAAAAACTGTTCCAGTCGTAAGTGATGTAGAAAGTACAATACCAGCTGTAGACCAAGCATATAAACCATCTGTAGCCAAAACAATCCCTTGAAGATTATTTTGAGACGTACTTCCCAATCCTGCTTTCAAAGGTGTACCTGTTAGGGCTGGAAAATTTGTGCTATTTATTGTCGTAGGCGTCAATACGTTAGCATTAGTCGCGCCCGAATTTTGGATTTTCTCTCCCCAAGTCTGAAAAGAACCATCAGAAGTTCTTACAACCGTTGTATGCCAACTCGAAACAAAGTTATCATATTCGATAGTTGCAGCATTAGTATTCGATTGACTTCCAAAATTGGATAAATCAGTAGTTGCACATCCAACAGATGGATTAACACACTGAGCATTAGAAACCTGACTGAATACAAAACAGATAAACAACAAATAAATTGTAGTTTTAAAATTCAGTAGTTTATTTAAAGTAAAGTAGTTTTTTATCATAACTAATTCGGTTATTTTATTATCTGAGGAAGATTATACGTCTGTGCCTGATTATTAAAATCATAAAAATCAAACATCAAATAAGTTTCCTCATTGATTATTCCTGATACTTTATATTTTAATAATTGAATTTTATTAGCTAAAACAATCTCCTTTTCCAGCGGCTCGCCAGTCAAAGAAACTCCTAGCCCGGCAATAGACATACCTGGTGCGGGTAATTTTGTTACCGAATTATCTTTTGTAGTAATTTTTACAGGGACAGTAATTATTAAATCTGAATAACTTCTGCCTTTTTCTATTTTCTGAGAAAACTGAATTTTAGAAAAATCAAAAGTTAATTTAACCGAAGCTACTTTTATACGAAATCTTTCTGCAAACATTGGGTGATTACAAGTTTCTTCATCATGCTTCTTATTTTCCTGAAAATGAATATCATATTCACCGGTTTCATCAAATACATAATCATTGATTTCGTTACCGCGTAAGCTAATATTGATGTTATTTTTAGAATTGGAAACTGTCCACGATATCGAAGAATCAATATCTCCAAATTCAATTTTTTCACCAAAAGAAATCACTTTATAAAATTGTTGATTTTGAGTGCTGAAATTGTTTTGAGCTGTAGCTTTAAAACTTATAAATAAGATGATAAGTAAAAAATAGACCAAATGCTTTTTGATGTCCAAACAGACCTCCAGCCTATTTAAGCCTCTTTTTTTGTTATTCGATAAAATTTTTAAAAAAGTAAAGTTCCCCATATATAAATAA
This sequence comes from Flavobacterium sp. Leaf82, assembly GCF_001422725.1. GTDB lineage: Bacteria > Bacteroidota > Bacteroidia > Flavobacteriales > Flavobacteriaceae > Flavobacterium. The sequence goes on from NZ_LMMA01000022.1 coordinate 7,153, forward strand.
TTAAAATTCTGTAAAAATGTAATTTGAGATTCATTTATTCCCAAATATTCTAAATAATTGATGTTCAGTATAATGACCCAATTAGTCTTGTTTTATGTAATAATATCCATTTTTAAAAATTCAAAAGCATAACAATTTTACTACATACGTAAAGTTTGCATAAAAGGTTTTATGGTTTGATTTTTTATATGAATAGTTGTAAGATGTAATGGATTAGAAACGGACATTGTGAAAAAAACGCTGTCTGTAGATTTTATTTCACTTTGATGATTTTCCTTAGAAAAAAGGAAAATGGAAAGGTTGGAATCACTAAAATTATTTCCTGACTGATTTTGGTTACGTTTCAAATTATCCCACAATTGTAAAATTGTAAGACTAATTTTTCGAGAATAAAAAGATGAAAAATATACAGATTGAAATAAAACTATATAATTTGTAAAATTATTGACCCTCCAGGTTGAAAACATAAAAACGAGTTAATCGAAAAAAGTTATTTTTAGCTAAATACCAAAATCAATTAAAACTGTTATAAAAAAAATTGCAATTTGGCAAAAACCCGATAAGGTGCACCAGTACAGCAATTTATTTTGTTTTTATAAGTAGGATTATTTTTTTGGATCGTCAAATTTATACTAAAATATAACCTGTAAATGGTCAATTAAGACATTTTTAAAAAGAAAATAAAAGAGTTTATTTTGAAAGAAAATAATTATTTATATTACTTTTTCTATTTTTATAAAGTACTAAAAATCAAATAATTAATTTAAACACACAAAAAATTAAATTATTAATCTTTTTTCGAAAAATGAAGTTCGTTTTTGTAAAAAAAAATTTTGTGAAGATCAAAATCGTATCTCCGAAGGCAGTTTACCAAATCGTTTTTTAAAACTTGCGGCAAATCTACTGGCAGAATCATAACCCGTTATAAGTGAAATATCCTGAATTTGGATATTCGATTTTTGAATTAACTGCATCGCTAAAACCATGTTTTTTTCTTTGTGATACTGAAGAGCATCGAGAAACCAAAAACAGTTTTAAAATTTGATTTTAATTTTGTCGGAGATGTATTTACTTCCTTGGCTATAGCCTCGATACCAATAAACGGAAGATGCAAATTATGTAAGATAATCTTCTCTGCCTTTGCCACATTATGATAGTCAGAATTGCTTAAGGAAACATTATCCAATATACGGCTATCATCAAAAGAATTATTAAAAAACTCCGTGATTAGTTTCATCGATTTTTTCTTTAAAGCCGGATTATCATTTTCATCTGCATTTACATTTTCGATCGCTTCAGACAATTCCTTTGCTAATTCATGTGCATTTGGCGCAATATCCAACCACGTACAAGAACCTTTATTACCGTCTAAAAACTTTTTAATTGCTTTTGAATTACTGAATTTTTTAGAAGTAAAATTTTTACTCGCCCACTCTTTTGTAATCGCAAAACTGAAAAATTTACCAACAGAACCTTCATAAAAATAACTCGATATTTCAGTATCTGGCTTGCTAAAAGTCCAGCAAGTACTTAAAAGTGTTATTGGCGCAGCATCTTTTACAGGAAATTTATACTCAAAAACAGAAAAAGTCAGCAAATAATATTCACTTAAAATATCTTTTTCATAATGAGATTTTGTAACTAAATTTTCTTTGATATTCATGTATAAAGCGAGAAGCCAAAAACCATCTTCGATTTCTCTGTAATACATTTTTATCTTGCAGAAAGAAGTCTTTAACGAAAGAAATTGTTTTAAAAAATTATGATTTATAACGGGAAGTTTTAATAAACTATCAACCATTATTTTTGGCGAATTAAATAAATACCGTAATTGATAAAGATCGTCTTTAAACAAAAAAAATGAATCTTTATTATATTTAGGTAATTTATCTAAAGGCATGTATTAAGTTTATTTAGGAGTATATTTCACTAATTTAAAAATTTCATCGCACATTTACAAGAAATAAATGCATAAAAAAGCCGGTAAAAATATCTTTACCGGCTTTTTCTATTTAAAAAATTATGTAACATATTGTATAACAAAAATTAAGAAACCCTACTAATCACAAGGTTTATTTGGTATCTTCGCAGTCCTAAAAGTTAAGTTTATGAAGACAAAAAAATTTGCCCGTATGGTATGATGGCGGTATTGGAAACAACTGCAACGCACTTAACTGCGTAGGACATCTTAGCTATACGGGTTTTATATTTCCCTAAAGTTAAGATTATGAGTACAAAAGCTCTATCAAAAGAAACCGAATTGCGTTTAAATGACTTCTTCAGCAATTCGATCGATCCTAAATTAATGGCAAAAACCATTAGAAAATTAAATTACGTTCTCGCCTTAAGTGTCATGCGAGATTGCGAAACCCTCGAAACCGAAAAATTAAACCTCGAACAAGGTTTTTACTGGTTAAACGAATTAGCAGAGATTTTGAATCCTTATCTGGATGTTGAATAATTTAAACTTTTCAACAAACATTTAAAAAAATAATTTACCCGTATAATAAGATGGCGGTATTGGAAACAACCGCAACGCTATCTTTACAGCGTAGGACATCTTAACTATACGGGTTTTATATTTCGAGTTCTTTAAGCTCGCGCGCGCGTCCCGCTCGTGAACACAATCAAAACTAAACTATTCAAGATCAAAAATATTCCCTAAATGTTCTTCCATAATAAAATACGGATTATCAGTTTGGGTTACAGCTCTCATATGAATCAAACTCGTTTTACTCATCATTCTAAGCATTTGTCGGCGTTCGCATTTTACAATCTTCCCATTTTCTTCGCGTTGTCCAGCAATAAAAGCACTTCGTCCGTGTGCGCATAAATGATTGTTTACAAAAATAACATCTCCGGAATTCGGAATATATTCACTGTTTATAAGTTCTTTTGCTTCATTCCAAAACTCTTTCAAATTATACAAAGCTTCCTGAGTTTGCCCCGCATTTTCGTTGAATATTTGCTCCGCAGCATCAAAACGAATAAACGGAAGTTCTTTATTTCCATATAAAACAGATGCCAAAGGACCAGAAACTACTTGTTCATAATCATAATTGGCATCTTTGGGACATTGATAAATTGGGTCAAATAATTTTTCGAGAACCGGATTCATTTCTCCATGAGAACGAATCGAATATAAAGTCGACGGAACTCTTTCTTCATTTCTTAAATACAGAAAACTCAAAAAATCAGCCTGATTCAGTAAAAAAGCATCTTCAGTATGAACATACAAATCTGTTTTTGATCCGGATCCGGTTTGTGTTGCCGCCATATTTTCGTCCGGAATCACGGCGTGCAAAAGTCCTCCACCCTTTCTTTGTGCATAATATTGCACCGGTTTTGATGGCACTGCGCCATGAAGAAGCGAACAAATAAAACCGTATTTATTCAGTTTTGCATAATCTGCTCCTTGCCAGTTTGGAGGCGTTGGTCCCAAATCTTCCTGATCGACCTCTAAAAGTCCCTGAAATACGATTGCGCCGTATTGATTTGCAGAAAAATCAGTACCAAACTGACTTAAAATCCTGCTAATGCGTTCCGGCAATAATTGAAAAGCATGAAGATGAAGAGCAGCTATATAATCGGGGTTTTCATAATGGTCAAAAGCCTTTACTAAAAGATTGCCAACATTCGACAAAATATTCCTCTCCTGAGGCGTTATTACTACGATTAGTGGTTTTGTAGGAATATCAAAATTTAAAACTGTTTCTGCAGAACTTTCGTCTGCAATAATTGATTGTGATTTCATTTTTTCAATTCGTTTTTTAGTTATTAAAAGATAGGGGGTGTTAAAAAATAAATCATTTATAATCAATACTATACAAAAACAACATCAATAACCGCAAAGTCAATATGTACGTGCATTCGTATATTTTTTTTCACATTTATTTTTTTTATTCAGATTAATTTATACATTTGTTTCGAACTATTTTTATTTATTCTAAATAAT
>NZ_LMMA01000023.1 GCF_001422725.1 Flavobacterium sp. Leaf82
ATTTTAAATACATATAATTAAATTATATTTATTTTAAAGAATTATGATTATTGATTGTTTTTAAGTAATTTCGCAGTCTAACATGACCACTAAAGATTATGATAAAAGAAAAAAGCAATACTACATTAACATTTGAAGATTTCAAAACTGAGGTATTGAATGACTACAAAATTGCAGTAACTAGCCGTGAATGTAGCCTTTTAGGTCGTAAAGAAGTGTTAACAGGAAAAGCCAAATTTGGAATATTTGGTGACGGAAAAGAAGTGCCACAGCTTGCTATGGCAAAAGCCTTTAAAAACGGAGATTTCCGTTCCGGATACTATCGCGATCAAACTTTTATGATGGCTATTGGAGAATTAACTCCTAAACAATTTTTCGCAGGTTTATACGGTCATACAGATTTAGAATATGATCCAATGTCTGCCGGAAGACAAATGGGCGGTCACTTTGTAACGCACAGTTTAAACGAAGACGGATCCTGGAAAGACTTAACAAAACAAAAAAATTCAAGCGCAGATATATCTCCTACAGCAGGGCAAATGCCAAGATTATTGGGATTGGCTCAGGCTTCTAAAATTTATAGAAATGTTGATGGAATTACCATCAAAGACAAATTCTCTGTAAACGGAAACGAGGTTGCATGGGGAACTATAGGAAACGCAAGTACATCTGAAGGTTTATTTTTTGAAACCATAAATGCTGCCGGAGTTTTACAAGTACCAATGGTTATGAGTGTTTGGGATGATGAATACGGAATTTCTGTTCATGCAAGACATCAAACCACTAAAGAAAATATATCTGAAATTCTAAAAGGATACCAACGCGATGAAGATGCAAACGGTTATGAAATTTTTAGAGTAAGAGGCTGGGATTATGCTGAGTTGGTTTCGACTTATGAAAGAGCCGCAGCAGTTGCCCGTGAACAACACGTTCCTGTTTTAATTCATGTAAATGAATTAACACAACCACAAGGACACTCTACTTCAGGTTCTCATGAACGCTATAAAAATGGAGAAAGACTGGCTTGGGAAAGAGATTTTGATTGTATCCGCCAAATGCGTTTATGGATGATCGCTATCAATATAGCATCTCCGGAAGAATTGGCTGAAATTGATGCCGAATTGAAAAAAGAAGTTCTGGAAGCTAAAAAAGAAGCATGGAACTCTTTTATTAACCCTATTATCGAAGATCAAAAAAATCTTTTGATTTTACTGGAGAAGATTTCAAATGCCAGTATCAATCATAAGGATAAAATTCAAAAATACATATCTGAATTAAGTGCTATAAAATCTCCTTTAAAAAAGGAAATGTTGGTAATCGCCAGAAAAATATTGCGCTTTATCGAAGTACCAAACAGTAAAATATTACTATCTGACTGGATTACTAATTATATAAAAATTACGCAACCAAGATTCAGCAGTAATTTACATTCAGATTCAGATAAAAATGTTTTTTCAGTAGAAAAAGTACTTCCTGAATATGCTGACAATGCAAAAGCTGATCTAGACGGCAGAATGATTTTGCGTGATAACTTTGACGCTTTGTTTACCAAATATCCTGAAACACTAATTTTTGGTGAAGATGTTGGGAATATTGGTGACGTAAACCAAGGTTTAGAAGGCATGCAGGAAAAATACGGTGAACTTCGTGTTGCCGATGTTGGTATTCGTGAAGCTACTATTATTGGTCAGGGAATTGGGATGGCTTTAAGAGGTTTGCGACCAATTGCTGAGATTCAGTATTTAGATTATTTATTATATGCGATTCAAATCATGAGTGATGATTTGGCTACGTTACAATACAGAACTGTTGGAAAACAAAAAGCACCATTAATTATCAGAACCCGCGGACACCGTCTTGAAGGTATCTGGCATTCTGGTTCTCCAATGGGAATGATTATTAATGCAGTTCGTGGTATTCACGTTTTGGTTCCAAGAAACATGACGCAGGCTGCAGGTTTTTATAATGCTCTTTTAGAGACAGATGAACCGGCTTTAGTAATTGAATGTTTGAATGGTTATCGCTTAAAAGAAAAAACACCACTGAATTTTGGTGAATTTAAAACGCCAATTGGTGTTGTTGAAACCCTAAAAGAAGGCTCAGATATTACTTTAGTTTCCTACGGATCTACTTTAAGATTAGTAGAACAAGCCGCGAACGAATTATTAGAATTAGGTATTGATTGTGAAGTAATCGATATCCAATCTTTACTTCCGTTTGACGTAAATAAAGACATTGTAAAAAGTATAGCAAAAACAAACCGTCTTTTAGTAATCGACGAAGATGTTCCTGGTGGAGCTTCAGCTTACATCTTGCAACAAATTCTGGAGGAACAAAATGCTTACATTCATTTAGACAGCAAACCACAAACCCTTGCTGCAAAAGCACACAGACCAGCATACGGAACTGATGGAGATTATTTCTCTAAACCTTCTGCCGAAGATATCTTCGAGAAAGTTTACAGTATGATGAATGAAGTTAATCCTTCTAAATTCCCAAGTTTATACTAAGAATTTCGTTTGATTTTAAATATAAAAAAAGCTCCATTTCTGGAGCTTTTTTTTTGTACTTCTACACATTTTTTGTCATCCTGAGCGAAGTCGAAGGCGCACCAATTGGAACGTGGGCTTCGACTTCGCTCAGCCTGACAAAATATCAGCGTAAAAAATCCGTGTAAAATCTGCGTTTTCGCGATAGCGAATCCGTATCATCCGCGTGCCATTAAACGCAAACTAAGCCTTCAAAATAGCACGAGCTTTTTCTAAATCCTCAGCTGTATCAATCCCAATACCAACATGAGTTGTCTCAACCATTTTAATACGTTTTCCGAATTCTAAATAACGTAGTTGCTCCAGTTTCTCCGAAGCTTCTAAAGATTTCATTGGCAAACTATAAAAATCTAACAAAGCTTGTTTTCTAAAAGCATAAATCCCAATGTGCTGGAAATAACGAACTCCAACATCTTTGTCTCTAGGATACGGAATAACTGATCTTGAAAAATACAACGCAAACTGCGATTGATCAACCACAACTTTTACATTATTAGGGTTATTGATTTCTTCTTCATCTGTGATTTCACGCATTAAAGAAGCCAAATCTACCTTACGATCTTTATCATCTTTAAAAACCGATAAAACCTGCTCTAAAGGACCAGCTTCTGTAAAAGGTTCGTCGCCCTGAACGTTCACTACAATATCAACATCAAGATTCATAACAGCTTCGGCAATACGATCGCTGCCTGATTCGTGTTCTTTGACGCTCATAATTGCTTTTCCGCCATTCGAAACAATTTCATCAAATATCAAATCCGAGTCGGTTACGACAAATACATCGTCAAACAATTTCGTTGCTACAGAAGCTTCATACGTTCTTAAAATTACTGTTTTACCTCCCAGATCCTGCATTAGTTTTGCAGGAAATCGTGTTGAAGCATATCGTGCCGGAATTACCGCTATTATTTTCATTTTTTTTTTTATTGCGAGGAACGAAGCAATCTAATCCTCTAGTTATTTTATATTTTTTGTGTGTATCTTCGTGTAAATCTTTGTAAATCTATACAGTTACTACTTTTTTTAAACATATCGCATTTTACCGCAAAGCACGCAAAGTTTTATATTTGCAAGGTTTTGTAAAAAACACAAAGTTCGCAAAGCTAGGTCAACATGTAGCTTTGCGAACTTTGTGTTATAATTTTACCACAGAGAAACACAAAGGTTTTTTGCAGAGTTTCACAGAGTTTTTTCTACATAATTTTCACAGAAGTCATACTCAAAGAACCAGCTAATAATTTATCATTAAATAAGCTTAGTTCTTCTGATTTTTCTTTTAATCCTAAAGTATACAACAAAGGTAAATAATGATCTGGTGTTGGAATCGCTACTTGAACCGCTTTACTCATTTTTTCGAAATCAATTAAAGGCTGAAAATTTCCATCTAATAAATAATTATTAACGGTTTCTCTGGCTTCAATTGCCCAGTCAAAACCGTAATTATCCTTATCAAAATTTCTAAAATCGACTAAGCGAAGATTGTGAACGATATTCCCGCTCCCAATAATTAAAACTCCTTTATGGCGTAATGATTGAAGTTTTTGTGCCAATTCAAAATGATATTGACCAGATTTTGTATAATCAATACTCAACTGAATTACCGGAACATTTGCTTCTGGATATAAATGTTTGATTACGCTCCATGCGCCGTGATCTAAACCCCAATGTTCGTCTAAATCAACATGAACAGGTTCTAATATTTTTTGAGTTTCCAATGCTAATTCCGGACTTCCTTTTGCAGGATATTGCACATCGAAAAGGGCTTGTGGAAATCCTCCAAAATCATGAATTGTTCGCGGCATTTGCATCGAAGTCACTTTAGTTCCGTTGGTAAACCAATGTGCCGAAATACACAAAATCGCATTCGGCTGCGGTAAAGTTTTAGCCAGATTACGAAAACCAGCTACAAACTGATTTTCTTCTATTGCATTCATTGGGCTGCCGTGACCTAAAAACAAAACCGGCATTTTATCTGTATTCGAAAACGTAGACGAAATCGAATGTAAATCGTTTAGTGTTGTCATTTGCTATTTTTTTTCGCCACGAATTACACGAATTAGCGCGAATTTCTAATTACCTGTGAAAATATTATTTTTTCTTTCCACAGATTAAAAGGATTAAAAAAATTCCTTAAATATGTATTTTTAAAATCTTTGAGCATCATTTTAATCTGTGGCAAACTAATCATTCCTTAAAACTCTCGTCTTTAAATCCTATCAAATATAATTTATTTTTGGCACGTGTCATAGCGGTATAAAGCCACCTGATGTAATCGCGATCGATTCCGTTTGGTAAGTAAGGCTGCTCTATAAAAACGGTGTTCCACTGCCCTCCTTGCGATTTGTGACACGTAATCGCATAAGAGAATTTTACTTGCAATCCGTTAAAATATTCGTTCTCTTTTACCTTCTGAAACTTTTTATATTTCGTGGTTTCATTTTCATAATCTTTCATCACTTCTTCATACAAACGATTTGATTCTTCGTAAGTCAAAGACGGAGATTCACTTTTTATGGTATCCAAAAGCAATACCGTTTCAAAAGGTTTCTGGTCCGGATAATCGACCATTCTGATTTTTACTTTGGCAAAATTAAAACCATATAATTCTTTGATTCCAAAAAGCTCTAAAACTTCGATAATATCACCGTTCGCAATAAATCCCGCTTCATCAGTTTCTTTTAACCAGAAATAATTATTCTTGACAACCATAAGAAAATCACCAACAGAAAGTTCACTCTCCTTAAATAAAATTCTGGTTCGGATTTGTTCATTATATTGATTTGCACGCTTATTCGAACGAACAATAAATGCCGTATCTTCAATACTATAATTACTGTATGCTGAATTTATAGCATCCTGAATATCATACCCATCTGTAAGACGAACAATATCTTTGAACTTTTTTACATTAAATTTAAACTCTGTTATAAAAGAATCCTTAAGCAACTCCCGTAATTCTGTTGCATTAAATAAAATCCCTGAACTTTCTTCCTGACGCATTACTTCATCAAGTTCTATATGTTCAATTTCTTTATCATAATGAACCCCTAAAGTCTGGATATCCAGCGCCGGACTTATATCTAAATTCACCGGTGGTAACTGGGCTGTATCTCCTAAAAGTATCATTTTGCAATTTGTTCCGGAATATACATATGAAATCAAATCGTCTAAAAGAGATCCGTTATCATACAATTTAGAATCAGAATTACTGTCAGAAATCATCGAAGCCTCATCGACGATAAAAATGGTGTTTTTATGTTTATTTAATTGTTTAGTAAAAGCTACGCCTCCACCAGCAGATTTTTTAGGAAAATATATTTTTTTATGAATAGTAAAAGCAGGCGTATTCGAATAATTAGCGATTACTTTTGCCGCACGACCTGTTGGTGCCAGCAAAACAAACTTTTTATTGATATCTCCCAGATTATTTACGATTGTAGATATTACGGTTGTTTTTCCGGTTCCTGCATATCCTTTCAGCACAAATATGGTGTCATTATGCGTATCTGTTAGAAAAATAGCTATTTTCTGAAAAAAAATATCCTGTTTGTATGTGGGCGCAAAAGGAAATCGTTTTTGTAAAACGCCATAAAAAAGTGATGAATTCATAGGGAAAAATTGAACTACAAAGTACGGACTTTTAAATGGCAATGTCAATTAATCTTTTACACCATATAAGCAATATAAGTTCATATTATTCTGGAATAAATACAAAAAATTTAACGGAAGAATACCCCATAATCCAAGGTTTATTTTAGATGGTAATGTCAATTAAAAAATCAATTCAATTATAACGTTTTTATTTCATACAAGTAATGCACAGAATGTAAGTTTAAGTTTTTAGATATCAATTAATATGAACTTATATCAATTATATGGTAAAGAAAATTTAACCTTTCTTTAAACCCCAATTAAAATTGTTTTTCGAAATTGCATTTGTAATTGTTCCTTTTTAATTTGTAAGTTTGTAATCGCCTTAAATTCTTTCTTGTAAAACAGGTAACGAATTGTAAATCAATATGTCATTGCAAAATACTAACATCACTTCCAAAAATTACAAAAAGCTTTCTATTCAGGTTTCATTGAATGGATTTTCATTTTGTTGTTTTGATACTCTAAATAATACTATTACAGCATTTAATGAAGTCAACTTTAATAGTACACAAAAAACATCAAAAATTGAAGACTTATATAGTGCTGCCTTTAAAAATCATTCGGAACTAAAAGATACATACGACGAAATTTTAGTGATTCATAATAACAATCTTTCGACATTTGTACCAACAGCTTTATTTGATGAAAATTTCTTAGGAAGCTATTTACAATATAACACAAAAGTTTTTGAAACCGATTTTTTTACTTTCGATCAGATTTCAAATTACGAAATGCATTCTGTTTATATCCCTTACATCAATATCAATAATTTTTTGATTGACAATGTTGGATCGTTTGATTACAAACATGTAAACAGTATTTTGGTCGAAAAAATTCTTGAAAGTTCCAAGAACAACGATCAGAAAAAAATGGTGGTGAATTTTAATCCGGATCATTTTGAGATTATTGTGGTACAAAATCAAAAGCTTTTATTATTCAATTCATTTGAATATCAAACTCCCGAAGATTTTCTTTATTATATCCTTTTTACTGCCGAACAATTGAGTTTAAACCCAGAAAGTTTTCCTCTTGAATTATTAGGCACCATACATCAAAACGATGCATTTTATGCTATTGCTTATAAATACATTCGTCATGTTTCATTTTTGGATGTAAGCACATTACAACAAAAAAACAGCTTTTCAACTGCACAAAATCAAAAACATTATATCTTATTTCAATCATGAGAATCATTTCAGGAAAATATAAAGGACGCCGAATTTTTCCGCCAAAAAACCTTCCTGTAAGACCTACGACGGATATGAGTAAAGAAGCATTATTTAATGTTTTGAACAATCATTTTAGTTTTGACGGCTTAAAGGTTTTGGACTTATTTGCGGGAACAGGAAATATTAGTTTTGAATTCGCTTCACGCGGAAGCGCTCCAATAACCTCTGTTGATGGAGACTTTGGGTGCGTAAAATTCATCAAACAAGTTTCATCAGAATATGATTTTGATGTTGCTGCTACCAAAAGTGATGTCTATAAATTTCTGGACAATTGCAAAACATCTTACGATATCATTTTTGCCGATCCTCCTTATGGATTAGATCAGACTGCATTTGAAAAAATTGTTCTGACAGTTTTCGAAAGAGAATTATTAAACGAAGACGGAATGATGATTATCGAACATTCAAAATATACCAAAATGGAGCATTTAAGTAATTTCTCTTTTCAGAAAAATTACGGAGGTTCGTTTTTTAGTTTCTTCGAATTAAACTCAACTGATGATGACGAAGAGCTAACTATTGATTTATCCGGTAAAGCTACAGAAGAAGACGAAGGTTAATTTTCGTTCTGCAACATAAAAAAAATCCCTTGAAATCCAAGGGATTTTTTGTTTCTACTTCACCCTATCTGAAGTTTCTTCCATACTTTTTCCGGTAAATGCCGTTTCTTTTATTTTTCCAAAAGAATATTTAATCACAATTGAAATCTCAGCAGACTTAGAAAATATTTCAATTCAGATCCAAAAATAAGCATTGAAAGTACCCGAAATATTGGGTTAGAATTTAAAATAACTTCATAAGTTTACTGTAAATGATATAAGTTTTAAAATCAATTGTATAACGTTTCGCACATAAAGCGTAATACATTTGTAATGAAACATTTAAAACCAAACATCATGAACCTAAAAAGATTTTTCGGAGGATTATTAACGATCCTCGGAATAGTTGGTTTGATTTACACAGCAGTTATATTTGCTGGTACTTCAGGCGAAACGAGAGATATCAAATCATTAATTATTTACGGTATATTAGGTATTGTATTTTTCATGTCCGGAATAAGTTTAGTGCGCGCTACAAAAGACGAAGCATAAATTTATTTAAGCCAATAATACATTACTTATTTTTTCGTACAGAGGAGTTTTTACGCCATATTTCAACGCTTCATTCACAACAAATTTTGTCAGCGAAGCAGCTTCTATTTTATTACCTGCCAAATAATCTCTGTGCATAGATGAAGTCGCTTCTTTAGGCGATTTTTCTAGTTTTAGGATACTCTGATTTACTATATCATCCGGTAATTGTAACCCTTTAGCTTTTGCAACTAATTCAATTTCGTGAAGCAATTCTACAAAAATTGCTTTAGAATCCTTATCCTTTAATATGGTACCAATATTTTGGTTTAAATAGGAAGTTGCAGAAGCTAATGCGGATATAAAAATAAATTTCTCCCAAACAGTTTCTTCAATATTCTCTGCTAAATAACTTTCTATTTTAGCATTTCTAAATATATGCTGCAATTCATTTAATTCTGAAATAGAAGACGTTTTAGACCCAAAAAACAATTTTTCGTAAAAACCAATTTTTCGGATTGTTCCCGGCGAAAAAATCATCGAAACAATATAAACGCAACCTTGCAAAATCTCATTTTCAGGAAATAGTTTTAGTATACGTTCCGGTGCATCAACGCCATTATATAACGGAAGAATTATAGTTTTTTGACTGATACAGTTTTGTATCGAAAGTAGACTTTCTTCGATATCATACGTTTTTGTAGCACATATTAAATAATCCAGTTCACCAATTTCATCCGGATTATTAGAAACTAATTTTGGATAAACAGAGGTTTCCAAATCGTCCGTAATAATTTTTAATCCGTTTTCAGCGATTGCTTTTTGGGCTTCACCACGCGCGATAAAAATCACTTCAACATCATCAGACTTATAATACGCTTTTGCTAAAAGTCCGCCAAAATAACCACCTACTCCACCGATTCCTAAAATGCCTATTTTTTTCATATTTAAGTTTTTTTTGTCACTAATTACATGAATTAGCGTGAATTAAAAGTAAGGTAATCATATAAGTTTGTCATTGCGAGAAACGAAGCAACCACACTAAAAAGAAACCCCAAAATGAGTCAACAAATGAGATTGCTTCGTTCCTCGCAAGGACAAAAAAGTCGTTATTGCTGAAATAAACAACAAAAAAATCCGGTTAAATCCGCGCTTTCGCAATAGCGAATCCGTTTCATCCGCGTGCCATTCTCCGCAAAGCAAAGCAAATTATTCTTCTACAACAGGGTTAAGATTAAGCTCTGTAAAATCCCGCTCGCTTTTCGAAATTATAATTGTTGCTACTGTATTTCCAATCAAATTGGTTATTGCTCGTGCTTCGCTCATAAATTTATCAACTCCTAATAAAAAAGCCAAACCTTCTACCGGAATTTTGTGCAAAGCTGTCAAAGTCGAAGCCAGAACTATAAATCCGCTTCCGGTAACGCCCGCCGCACCTTTTGAGGTAATCATCAGAATCCCGATAACACTCAGGATTTCGAAAAAACTTAAATGTACATCATACAATTGCGCCAAAAATATTACCGACATCGACAAATAAATCGAAGTTCCGTCCAAATTAAAAGAATATCCGGTAGGAATCACCAATCCCACAACGGATTTACTACAACCCATTTGTTCTAATTTTACCATTATACTTGGCAAAGCAGCTTCAGAAGATGAAGTTCCCAGAACCAGCAAAAGTTCTTCTTTTATATATTTAAGAATCGAGAGAATACTAATTTTATAATATCTCAGAATACTTCCTAAAATCAGGAATACAAACAGCGCCATAGTCAAATAAACGCACAACATTAATTTACCAAGCGGAATCAAGGTCTGCAATCCAAATTTACCAATTGTATAAGCCATTCCGCCAAACGCACCTATTGGCGCGAGATACATGACATATTTCAAACCAAGAAAAACCACTTTCGAGAAGCGTTCTAAAACCAGAATAGTTTGTTCTCTTTTTTTATAAAAATTCAACGCAATTCCGCAAACAATTGCAGCTAATAAAACCTGTAGAGTAAAATTCGAAAAGAAAAACTCCAGCCACGAAAAATCTTTGGCTGCACCATTTGTATATTGACTTGCATCACCAAGAGTCAATCCTGATTTATCAATTTTTCCGGGTTTAAAAAAATAAGCTACACCTACACCAATGGCAAGAGCGATTGTCGAAACTACTTCAAAATAAGCGAGTGCCTTAATCCCAATTCGGCCTACTTTTTTCAGGTTTCCCATACCAGAAATTCCCAAAACAATTGTAAGAAAGATTATCGGACCAATAAAAATTTTGATAAGTGCAATAAATTTAGCTCCCAGAATTTCCATTTTGACACCATTTGAAGGCGAAAAATGTCCGAGTAAGATCCCGGCAATTATTGCAATCAAAACCCAAAAAGTAAGATTGGTAATTATGGTATAAAAAATGCCTTTTTTAGGTTTATTTGTAGGTTCCTGAGAGGTTATATTCATGAAAATAGTTTAGAGAGTTTCACAAATATATAAAAAATGCAGACCTATAAGCCGGATTCTGTCTTTGATAAATCAAAGCCTTATCATTTATCTAGATTCCGAATTACTTCGGAACTCAAGCTACCTACCCTTCAACAACGGACGAGAAGCCCTTAAATGCTGATATACTTGGTATTTCACCGCATAGAGTTTACCTGGTTTCACTACAGCATTACCTGTACATACTTTCTGTTGCACTTGTCCTGAAGTTATTGCTAACCCCGACGGGTGTTACCCGCTATGCTTCTCTGTGGTGTCCGGACTTTCCTCCCTCCCAATAAATTGGAACGACGATAAGGCGGTCTGCGGCGCAAAAGTAGCGATTTATATACTAAGAATAATGATTTTAAATTTCAGTTTTTCGCCTTGCTTTCGTAACAATTTAATTTTAAATTAGTTATCTTTAAAATCCATAATTTTTAAATTCAATTATCATGACTAGAATGTATCATTACGCAACTGTTTCAAAAGCATTAGATCAATTGCATGAAAAAGGATTTACTTGTGACTTTAATCTAAACTCTGACCTGATTAAAAAAAATCCTGAAAAATTTGAAATTGTACATGTGTATCGATACGAAGGGGATTCTGATCCCGGCGATGAGGCAGTTGTATACGGAATTAAATCAATTAACGGAAAAAAAGGCGTGTATGTAGCTGGCTTCTCAGCTGATTCTGACCAGGAAACGGCAAAGTTTCTATTTGATTTGAGTATTAAAGGAAGATGATAATAAGTCGCTGAGTATAAAAACAATTTATACTCAGCGACATAAAATAAAATGTTAACCCGTTATTTTCAAACTATTAATCTTTTCGTCTTTTAGTTCAAAGTGATATTTTAAAACAATAGGGCTTCCTTCAAAAGTTCCGCTAACTCTTGTCGTCAGGATATTTGTTGTATTATTTGTCGAAATCTCTAATGCCTCAAGTTGAGTCTGATAGGTTTCATTGGTCTTTTCATTCCATTTCATTATCTCTTCCTGACCTGTATGTGTTTCATTTTCATCATAAACTAAAGCCGTTTCTAAAAAACAAGCTGCATAGGCTTTGCTGTCAAAGTTTTTCTGTGCTTCAAGCAAATCTAAAATTATATCCGGTACATTCATTTTCTGTGTTTTTATTGGGTTATTAATTTTAAATCGTTGGAATCGTTCCGCCATCAATTACAAACTCAGTTCCTGTAAGATAACTGGCTCGTGGCGAAACCAGAAACCCAATTAGTTCAGCTACTTCCTCCGGATTTGCAGGTCGCCCAAACGGAATTCCGCCCAGCGCATTCATAACACTTTGTGCTGCTTCTTCGATCGTACCGTTCGAACTTTCGGCAATTCTTTCCATCATTCTTTGTGATGATGTCGTCATTATCCAGCCTGGAGAAACCGTAAGAACGCGAACTCCTTTTGGTGAAACTTCATTAGAAAGACTTTTACTATAATTAATCAATCCTGCTTTTGCAGCAGCATATGGCAAGGTTGAATCATACAAGGGTAATTTTCCCTGAATCGAAGCAATATGAATAATCACGCCTGTTTTATGCTTGATCATCTCAGGCAAAAAACCACGATCTAATCGCACCGGAGCAAACAAATTCGCCTGAAAAGTTTTTTTCCAGTCTTCATCATTTAAAACTTCAAAACCACCACCCGGAGTTTCTGAACTTCCCAGATTATTAATAAGAATATCCAGTTTGCCAAAATTCGTTTTAATTTCTTCAATTACTTTCGCACTTCCATTAGAAGTACTTAAATCTGCCGAAATAAAATGCATTTCTGTATTCTCAACCTCTGGTTTGTTTCTTGCCGTGATAATAACGGTTGCTCCCGCTTTCAACAATCTTTCTGCAATGGCTTTACCTGTTCCTTTTGTACCGCCGGTTACCAAAGCAATTTTACCTGATAACTCTTCATTAAAATTAAATTCTTTTTCCATTTTTTTTCGTTTTAGACAGGACAAATTTCGATAGTATAAACGGTTCTCACAATTACGGAAAACCGAATTGCATAGGGATAAATTTTTCCCCTATTGTGCAGTTTGGAACATTAGGTTAAATTTGTATTTATGTATGAAAGAAAAATTCCTTTGAACTTAAATTGTGGTCTGGACCTTATTGGAGAGGTGCTTTACGGCAAATGGAAAATCCGTTTGTTATGGTTCATCAACCAGGGTTTTCAGCGATCAAGCGAACTGCAGCGAAAAATTCCGGATGCTTCGAGACGGGTTTTAAATATTCAGTTAAAAGAACTGGAACAACACGAGCTTGTCTCAAAAATTATTTATGCTCAAATGCCGCCCAAAGTCGAATATAGTTTAACCGATTTTGGCAAAACATTAATCCCTATAATTTCTGCTTTAGGAAACTGGGGAGATCAGAACGAAGATCGTTTAAGAAAAGCTATTTTAAAGCAACCTTTAGTCGATAGCGATGAGTCTGAAGAATAAATTAATTTTCAGGAGCTATTTCCTGCTATTCGCTTGTATCTTTTCCCGGCTAAAAAGCCAGAAAAAGGATACCGCTTCTATCAGGGCTAGGGTTTTAGGTTTTATAGGAGTATTAATTTTTATGGCACGCAGATTTAAACCGTGCAGATGTTTTTTCCTTTTATGTCACCCTGAGCGAAGTCGAAGGGCGTGCCAATTAGAACGTGGGCTTCGACTTCGCTCAGCCTGACATAAAATGTGAATAAAAAAATCCAATGATATCCGTGTTTTCGCTTTAGCGAATCCGCGTTACCCTCGTACCATTCTCAAAAAAAAAACAAAAAAAAGTCCATCATTACGACGGACTTTCTATAACAGCTTCTAAATAAAATTATGCTGTTGGTATTTTTAATTTCCAACCTGGTTGAATCAGATCAGGATTTTTAATGATATCTCTATTGGCTTCAAAAATTGCTTCCCATGAAACGCCATGCGCTTTTCCTATTTTAGACAACGAATCTCCACCTTTTACCGTATATTCTGTTGTTGCACCTTCAGCTACTTCAATATTCATGACTACATCAGCCGATCTAAATTCAGGATCAATTTTTCCGTAAGCATTCCAAAGTTTTTCTTTGTCATCTGCAGATTTTGCTGTACCATCAACATACAATACATTATCTTGTTCTCTTACCTGCAAATTAGCTATTCCTAAATTAGTCGCTAAATCAGTTAATTCTTTGTATTTGTCTTTTAAACTCATCGCGATATTATTTAATAGTTAATTTGTTTTCAACCTTTTTAGGTTTTAATTCCTGCACACTTTTAATCAAATTAGGCAATTGATCTCTTTTGATATCTCCTGTAAGTGTTACAACGCCATCCTTAACTGTAGCTGTTACACCATTATAAGTTTTCACCACATCATTTACCGAAGTATTTAAAACACTATAAGCATTAATTTCAACAGGAGTTTCTGTTGCAACAGGTTCTGGAGCCGGAATTTCGCAGTTGTTAACTACTGTTTTAACTCCTTTAACCCCTTTTACAATGCTTTCCGCATTTTGTTTTACTGACTCGTCGTTACAAGTACCAGAAATAGTAGCTACTCCTTTTACTACAGTTACTTCTACTCCCGGAAGACCACTAATTTTTTCAGAAATCTCTTTTTCAATATCTGCATCTTTAGGTCCACAAGACACTAACGCAACGGCAAACACCATCCCCAATAAAATCGATTTAATTTTCATCATGATATTTTTTTAGTTAATTAAACATTTAAAATTAAACGAATAAAAATACTAAATATTACATAATAATCCTACAATTTTTACACTATTCCCATTCTTGCAGTTTTACAGATATAAAAAAAATCCTGAATTTAGAGATTCAGGACTTTTCATTAAAACGATGATGATATTTAATTAGTTTTTACAAAATTGTATTTGTAGATATCTTAAAAATTAAAATTATAAATATTAAAAAAATAGAATAAAATCAATCCAAAAAAAAGTGCAAAAATGCCAATAACAATAGCAGTGGTAATTAGTATTTTTTTCATTGTAGTATATTTTCATTGAATTTTATGCCTAAAAACTACTCATGTTGCGATACATCATTATATTGCCAAAGTACATTTATAATTTTCCATTCTCCATTTGTTTTTACAATGTGCATATAATCTATCCACGCATCCGCTAATAGTTTAACAGATGCAGTTCTTGCAGAAACATCTAAAAGCTTCACTTCTTTTCTGGGATTTTTAGGGAATTTATCTCCTTTTGCATTATAAGTTTCGGCAAGAATAACCATATTCTCTGTAAAATATTCTGATATATAATCTTTTTGGGCAGCCTTACTTCTAAAAACTGACCTTTTTACCAATCTTGGATGCAAGGCGCTTTCCATCAATTTAGGATTCGGATTATGTTGTGCTTCAATATAAGCCAAGGCAACACGTTTAATATCAATCGTATCTTGCGAAGTTTGAGCCTGAAGCTGAAAAGAAAAAAATACAATTGTGATTAATCCAAAATATTTTTTCATAGAATGTTAGTTTTAAGAGGAGAAAAGATTGTTTTTAATAGTCTGTTTTTTTATTCTAAAATTCGAAATTCGCTATTTCTATAGCTTAATTTTAAAACTTTATTTTTATCATTTATGTTCCAACCTAATTGGATTGCATTTTCAATTATTTTTTTGATAAAACCAGGCGTTATAATTTTAGGTTCAAAATCTTCAGGGCGTTCTTGAGGATTATTAGCAAATTCCCAATAATCAAAATATCCAAAATTAATTTCAAGTTTGTTCGTTTGGTTCTGATCAGGTCTAATTTCAATAATGCCATTTAGTCGCCAATAATAAATTTTATTATCTGTTACTAATTTCCTGAAACCCATTTTTTTCTTTGGAACCATACATTTTTCGTTCAGCTAAACTTTAAAAGCAGATAAATAGTTGCGCTTTTTTCTCACAAATAAACAAAATTTAAAATAATGTCTGATCAAATTTCATTAAACAGCCATCATTTTAAATTATTGAAAAAATAAAAACAGAACCTTACTTTCTCATATTCAAAATACTCAAAATCCAATCGAATATTTATCAATTTCAGATTTGTGATTTGGCAATTTTCGGACTATATTTGCTATCGAATAAAAAAGAATATGGAACAATTTGTAGTATCGGCTCGTAAGTATCGCCCACAGACCTTTAAGGATGTTGTAGGCCAGAAAGCCATTACCAACACTTTGCTGAATGCTATTGACAGCAATCACCTTGCCTCTGCCCTTTTATTCACTGGACCGCGTGGAGTTGGTAAAACAACTTGTGCTCGTATTCTTGCCCGTAAAATAAATCAACCGGGATATGATGATCCTACCGAAGATTTTGCTTTTAACGTTTTTGAGTTAGATGCGGCTTCAAACAACTCTGTAGATGATATTCGAAGTCTGATTGATCAGGTTAGAATCCCACCGCAAACCGGTCAATATAAAGTCTATATTATTGACGAGGTTCATATGTTGTCTTCGGCAGCTTTTAATGCTTTTTTGAAAACATTGGAAGAACCGCCAAAACACGCTATTTTTATTTTAGCAACAACAGAGAAACATAAGATTATTCCAACGATTTTATCTCGTTGCCAGATATTTGATTTCAAAAGAATTACTGTAAAAGATGCTAAAGAACATTTGGCAGAAGTTGCAACAAGTCAGGGAATTATTTATGAAGACGATGCTTTGCACATTATTGCCCAAAAAGCCGATGGTGCAATGCGTGACGCTTTATCTATATTTGACCGTGTGGTTTCGTATTGCGGAACTAATTTAACACGTCAGGCAGTAACCGAAAACCTAAACGTTTTAGATTACGAAACTTACATAAGCATTACTGATTTACTTTTAGAAAATAAGATTCCGGATCTTTTACTGGCTTATAATGACATTCTTGCTAAAGGATTTGACGGACATCATTTTATTGCCGGTCTTGCTTCTCATTTCAGGGATTTATTAGTGAGCAAAACTCCTGCTACAATCACTTTGCTTGAAGTAGGCGAACAGGCGCAGCAAATGTATGGCGTTCAGTCACAAAAATGTTCTCAGGAATTTTTATTAAAAGGAATTGATATTGCAAACGACTGCGATTTAAAATACAAATTAAGTCAAAACCAACGTCTTTTAGTCGAATTATGCTTGATGCAATTGGCCTCTATTAACTTTGATGGAGAAAAAAAAAAGTTGAGCAATTCATAATTCCCCCTACTTATTATAAAAATAGCGGATATTCTATAGTCGAAGTTGAAAGCCAAAAACCAAAAGTTGAGGCAGAAAAACCAGCTTCTCAAATCGAAAACCCAACTACTTCTGTTGAAGTTGAAAGTCCAAAAAAAGAAGAAACGCCTGTTGCTCCAAAAGCTGAAGTTAGCACTGAGCCTAAAATTTCTGCTTTTTCATTATCCAGTATTCGCAAGAAAAAAGAACTTGAAGCAAGTAATAAATCGTATGTAAAACCATCTTCGGTATTACCAACAGAAGAATTTACTGAGACAGAAATGTTAGTGCAATGGAATAAATACGCACAGCGTTTGGGTGATAAAGGTTTTAAAATTATGGAATCGTTATTGTTAATCAACGATCCTACTTTAGACGGAACTACAATTACGCTAGAATTACCAAATGAAGGTTCTAAATTAGATTTTGAAGGTCAGATGATTGGTCTTTTAGGACATCTAAAAGGACATTTACACAATCATGACATTACGATCCAGGTTAATGTAAATGAAGCGATTGAAAACAAAAGAAGTCTTAACGATCAGGATCGATATAATCGCTTATTAGAAATTAATCCTAATATTGAACTTTTGCGTACTACATTTGGATTAGATGTTCACACCTAATTTTTATCCATAACGGGAATAGTAGCGAATAAGAAATGCAAATACACGAATTTGTTTTTTTAAGTAATTATTCAAATTCGTGTAATTAGCAGCAAACTATTTTATTTGTTTTTAAGTCCAAACTCAAAGACTTTTTTAAGCCATTTTTCCTTTTGCTTTTCATCAGATGTCTTTATGATTCCGATATAAGTGACTTTTACAGGTTTTACTCCGCAGAATTCTAACGTACATTTTTTCAATTGATTGACACTTGGTTTTGCGTAGACAAATCGATAATACCAGTCTGGCTGATCCAGGGTTGTAATTATATGCGCTGTTTTTCCTTTAAGCAATTTATCCCACCAAACTGAATTTTCGCGATGTTCAAAAGCCATTCCCGGTAAAAATAAACGATCTATAAAACCTTTTGTAATCGCAGGTAAACCGCCCCACCAAATTGGGTGAATCCAAACTAAATGATCTGCATTTTGAATCTTTTTCCATGATTCCAGCAAATCCGGCTCTAATTCTGTTCGTTTTTGATAACCAAATTTTAGATTTGGATTAAAATCTAATTCGGCAATAGTTATTGTTTCTACTTGGGCTTTAGATTGTATTGCACCTTTTAGGTAAGATTCGGCTAAGCCAAAATTAAAACTTGACGGATTTGGATGTCCGTTTATAACCAGTATTTTTTTCATGCTTTTTGTTTTTTACAAAAATACCATTTCGATCAAACTCAATACTGGACAAATGTCCTATAAAGCCGCTTTACGAATTCTGCTTAAATGTCTTGGCGTTACGCCTAAATACGAAGCAAGATATTGAAGCGGAATCATTTGAAGGTATTCCTGATGGTTTTGATAAAGTTCGATATAACGTTGTGTTCCAGATAATTTCTGAAAAGAAATCATTCGTTTTTGAAGCGTTACATATTCCATTTCGGTTAGTTTACGCCCTATTTCCTGCCACTGAATCCCTAATTTGTATAGTTTCTCTAAGCTCTCGCGACTTAAGATCTGCAAGTCTGTATCTGCTAATGCCTGAATATTTTCTTCGGCAATATTTTGTGTTATAAAGCTCGAAAATGAAGCCATAAATTCGTTTTCAAAAGCAAAACAATTTGTGATTTCATCGCCTTGATGATTAAAAAAGTACGAGCGTAAGATTCCCTTTTTAATAAAAACGATTTCATTGCAAACCTGATTTTCCTTTAATAAAAGTTCTCCTTTTTTAAGTTTTCGAAATGTAATTAAATCCTCTAAAAGATTTAACTCATTTTGAGACAGAACCTGAATCGATTGAAAAACGGATTTCATTATAAAGTGATTTTCTTATTTATAGAAAAGCTAAAGAAACTTTAATAGTTACTAATACAGCAAAATAATATTGGAATTAATTTTTTGCAGCAAAAGCTTTTTCTATTCTTTTGTCCGGAATTAACCATAACAAAGCAACTATAAAGTATGCTGCTCCAGCGATCCATTCGTTATAAAATGAAGAAATTATACCAACTACATACAATATAGAAGATACTTTTCCTTTCATATCCCTGCCAATAGCTTTTGCCAATATCGAATTTTCGCCTTCGTTACTGATTACAATTTTCTGTAAAATAAAATAGGCTACTGAAGATAAAAACAACACAAATCCGTATAAAGCCATTGATGCTTTTGCAAAATTATGTTCTCCCATCCAGCCTGTAGAAACCGGAATTAGGGACAGCCAAAAAAGCAAATGAAGATTACTCCATAAAACTTTTCCGTTTACTTTTGTTAATCCGTGAAATAAATAATGGTGATTATTCCAGTAGATTCCAACATAAATAAAACTCAAAATATAACTTAAAAACTTAGGAATAAGCGGTTTTAAGTCAGCAAATTCATGTCCGTTGGGCACTTTTATTTCTAAAATCATAATAGTAATAATGATGGCTAATACCCCATCACTAAAAGCTTCGAGTCTTGTTTTATTCATTTATTTAAAATTTTAATGATCAATATTTAAAAAAAGTTTGCCACGAATTTCACTAATTTGCACTAATTTTTTTTATTAAAAGCTTAAAAAATTAATTTGTGAAAATTCGTGAAATTCGTGGCTGAAAATATTTATTTTTTAAATTTTACCGTAATACATCGCTTTTACGATTCCGTCAGAAAGTCCTATTTTTGGTACATAAATCTGGCGTGCTCCACTCCATTTCATCGCATTCAGGTAAATTCTGGTTGCGTGGATAATTACGTCGGCACGATCTGAATTTAGTCCTAATTCGGCGATTCTTTGTTCGTATGTTAAGGAATTTAAAAACGCATATTGCGAATTGATGTAAATGTATGAAAGCGGTTTTTCTTGTTGCTTTCCGGACATTTTAAATAATTTATTAATGTTTCCTCCGGATCCAATCAAAGTTACTTCTTCATAATCTGCCGTATTGGTTTTAATCCATTTTTCGATTTCATCCCAAACTACATCGTGAACCATATTATTAAGCAAACGAACTGTTCCGGCTTTAAAAGATCTGGAATTAACCAGTTTTCCGTCAGAAAAGAGCGTAAACTCAGTACTTCCGCCACCTACATCTACAAAAAGATAGGTTTCGTCTGTTTTTAGTAAATGATGTAAATCTGTAGATGCAATAATTGCGGCTTCTTTTTTACCATCGATAATTTCGATTTTTATATCGGCTTCTTTTTCAATTATTTCGACAACTTCCTTCGCGTTATAAGCTTCACGCATTGCCGAGGTTGCAAACGCCATATAACGTTCTACTTTATGTACTTTCATCAAAAGGTTGAATGCTTTCATGGCATCGACCATTCGATCTATATTTTCTTCTGAAATTTCTCCAACAGTAAAGGCATCTTGTCCCAAACGAATTGGCACACGAACAAGCGAACTTTTATTAAATTGGGGTTCTTTGCCATCTTGTTCTACAACATTCGATATTAGAAGCCTCATGGCATTTGATCCAATATCTATTGCTGCAAGTTTCTTTATATTAATCATGCTCACTTATGATTTGAATTTTATTTTTTATTAATTTATTTTTTGTGGAACCTGCTCTAATACCGAAATCTTATTTTGATAATATTTATAGGTTTCAAGCTGGGCTCTAAACGGGGCATGATGGTTTCTTGGCTTGTATTTATTATCGAGTTTATAGGAATGGTATCTCACTTTAACATTCCCTTTCCATGCAATATTAAAATTATCTATTAGTTCTTTCTTGATTTCAAGATCATAAATTGGACAGGTAACCTCAACTCTGCCGTCAAGATTTCTGGTCATAAAATCTGCTGATGAAATATAAACTTCGGTTAAACCGGCGTTTCCAAAAATGTAAACTCTTGAATGTTCCAGGTAATTATCGACGATGCTTATGGCTTCAATGTTTTCGCTCATTCCCGGAATTCCCGGAATCAATGAGCAAATTCCTCTTACCTGCAGCTGTATTTTTACTCCGGCATTACTGGCTTCATATAATTTATCTATCATTTTAAAATCAGATAAACTATTCATTTTTAATTTAATATGTGTTTTTCTACCTGCTAATGCATGGAGGATTTCACGATCAATAAGTTTAATAAATTTTGTTCGTGTATAATGTGGTGATACAATTAAGTGTTTGTATCTGTGTACTCTGTAATTGATGTCGAAAAATTCGAATATTTTAGAAATGTCTTTCAAAATTCCCTGATGACAGGTTAAAAGTGTTACATCTGTATAAATTTTGGCTGTAGATTCATTGAAATTTCCTGTCGAAATAAATCCGTAGCGACGTGTTTTACCTTCTTCAACTCTTTCTATTACACATATTTTACTGTGTACTTTAAGTCCTTTTATTCCAAAAATAAGATCAATTCCTTCTGTTTGCATTTGTTCTGCATACGAGATATTTGTTGCTTCATCAAAACGTGCCTGAAGCTCGATTTGAACAGTAACTTTTTTACCGTTTTTTGCAGCATTTATCAAGGAACTAATTACTTGAGAATTTTTTGCCAATCGATATAAGGTGATTTTTATAGTGGTCACTTTAGGATCTAAAGCTGCTTCACGCAAAAATTTTGTCAAATACGAAAAGGATTGATAAGGCGCATGCAGCAAATAATCTTTTTTATTGATTTTTTCCAAGATACTTCCTCCCAGACTTAAACCCGGAATTGGCAATGGTTCATTTGGTTTATACAGTAAATCGTATCTTCCTAAGTTTGGAAAACCCATATAATCACGACGATTATGATATCTTCCTCCGGGAATAATACTGTCTGTTTCTACAATTTTCATTTTATCAAGGAAGAAATGCAGTGTATCTTCTTCGATTAAACTGTCGTATATAAAACGTACCGGTTCACCTATTCGTCTGTCTTTTACTGATGTTGCGATTTTTTCGAGCATACTTTTACTCAAATCACTATCAATATCCAACTGTGCATCACGGGTTATTTTGATCATGTGTGCTGAAACACTTTTATAATCGAAAATATTAAAGATGTTTTTCAGGTTATAACGAATTACGTCATCAATTAAAATAACATAATGTTTATCGTCGTGCGATGGCAAAACAACGAATCTGTTTATAGTTTTTGGAATTTCGATTACCGCATAACGAACTTCATCGTTTGTGTTCATTTCTAAACGAACGGCGAGATATCCCAAAGTATCTTTTAAGATTGGGAATTCGGCCAAATCATTCAAAATGATAGTCACTAATTCCGGACTTAATCTTTGTGTAAAAAAATCTTTTAGAAATATTTCCTGATCTGTTGTAATTTGATCTTCGTTTATGATAAAAATATTTTCGGCTTCGAGTTCTGCTTCGATATTTCCTAAAATACGTAAACTTTCAGATTGTTGCTGAATTACAATTTCGGTAATATCTTTAATTAGCTGATGGGCAGAAACTCCGCCTAAATATTTTTCTCCGGAGATTCCTGAAAGACTTAATCGTCTAATAGCAGCATATCGAACTCTAAAAAATTCATCTAAATTGTTCGAAAAAATTCCAACAAAACGCAGTCTGTCTAAAAGCGGAACCGTGTTATCTGCAGCTTCCTGAAGTACTCTTGCATTAAACGCTAACCAACTTTTTTCTCTATCGATATATTTCTGTTCGTACACTTTATTATTATTTTAAATCTTTGGGGAAAATTGTTTTATGAGTTTTACCTTTATTAATGGTGTCCCAACTTTCTGCATTAAACTGTAATGATACAAAGCCGGAAGTAGGAACGTTCTCGATAAAAACATCCCCAAATTTATTAACAAAATTTGTAATAGCCTCGTTATGTCCAAAAAGAATAACGCTATCGAAACTATTATCACATGATTTGATAACTTTTTCGAGCTGTTTATCATCAAAAGTATAAAGATCGTCTTTATAAACGATACTTTCAATAGGATATGAAATATTTTGAGCAAAAATAAGTGCCGTTTCTGAGGCTCTTGCCGCGGTGCTGCTCCAGATAATATATGTTTTAGGAAGATATTTTGAAATATGAGATGACACGTCGTGAGCATCTAAAATACCTCTCTTCATTAAAGGTCGGTCAAAATCTTTTAGAGGTGCTTCCCAACTGGATTTAGCATGTCGTATTAAAATTAAATTTTTCATAAGCAGCAAGTTTATAAAACCTTCTTTTGAGGTTACTAATTTTTATTGAACTTCTAATTTACAAAAGAAAAATTAAACCCTCTCTTTTTTTTATTTCTGTTAACATTAAATAGAAATTTTAACAAGAATAAATATTTCTTCAAACTTACTTTTCTCAAAAATCAGCATTTGCCTTTATGTTAAAAAAGTGTTCTTTATCTGTTAAAACAAACACTTGGTCGATTTATACATATCCATAATAAATTAACTAAATATCTGATTATTAATCATTTAAAATATTTAAAAAATTGCTTTTTTAATTGAAAAATCAAAAAATACTTACTTTTTTATTTGTTATAAATGACATAAAAAATTGCTTTTTAGATCTTTATTTAACAAAAATCATACACTTAAACGAGTTTTTAGGTTAGTTACGGAGAAAAAAAATCAAAAGTACACACGCACTATAACTTTGATTCTGTTAAAATTAGATCATTATCACAAATAAAAATCCTAAGTTATGAGAACTAAAACTACTCTTGAAAAAGCAGTGAAATTTGTTAGCAATTGTAAGTTTATTTTTTCTTTCAAAAAAAACATTTTTCGCCGAAACTTGTTTTCCCTTTTCTTTTTTTTGGTCACTACAATTTCATTTTCTCAGTCTGGTTCGTGCAGCGCTATATTGATAGTTGAGAATAATGGAAACATTCGAAGCACTCCTCTTGAAGGAACTTACTATTCTATAATTCTCACGAATAACAGCTCGTCTACTGATACTTTTATCTTAAACAGTAAAAACATTAATTCTTCGTGCGCAAACACAGACGGAAGTTCTACGACTGGAAATGTGACCGTTAATACTGAATTTATAAATTCTGAAAGAATCTCTCTTACTGAAATCACTTTGAACTCAGGACAATCTATAAATTTTTACATACATGTCACGGTACCTAACGGAACTTCTATACAAAAATGGTCTTGTGACCAGATTACTGCTACTTCAAAAAACTGTACCAATTATACGGTTTATACTGTTTTACACACCTTCATCATTAATCCGGTTAATGATTAAAATAAATATATCAAGTATTCCCTTAAAATAATTTAAAATGGAAAAACTATTACTCTCTTTAAGCAGTTATTTACGTGATATAAAAAAAATATACTTTGCTGTATTATTTCTTCTGTGGTCTTCAATTGGTTTATCTCAGTCTATAACTACCAACAAAACGGTAACTGCAAATGCAACCAATTGTGGTATTGTAAATGTAAAAGTAGATATTACGGGAGCCAATCCTATTACACGAAATTCAGATGTGATTTTGGCTATTGATGTTTCTGGCAGTATGGGTTATACTATTCCGGGAGATTTTAAAACATCTATGGATTATGCAAAAGATGCTGCACTGGCGTTTCTTACGCAGGCTAAAGTAAATCCTCAAAACCGAATCGCAATTGTAGCATACAGTACAACTGCAACTTTAAAAATAGGATTGACTTATTTGAATGCTGCTGGTGTAGCTGCCATAACAGCTCAAATTAATACTTTACAAGCCACTAACTCAACCAATCTTTATGGAGGAATTGTTAGATCAGAAACTGAATTAGAAACCAATGGCAGATTTGACTGCAGCAGTGCAAGGGCTATTATTTTACTTACAGATGGTGTAGCAAACGTAACAGGAACGAACGGAAATACTACTTGTAATATTAGTAAAACATCGCAATGTGTTACTACTGCTATTAGTGCTGCTACAAATGCAAAAACAACAACAAAATCAAGCGTTGTTTATAACAATCAACTTTTTTCTGTTGGTCTTTTTGGCGGGCTGAGCGGAAATATAAATACAAATAATAGTGAACAAAATATTGCGAAATTTACGTTAGACGGTATACAGGGAAGTCCTGCTTATATCACACAAAGTGGTGCAAACTTAACTTCGATATACAATCAGATTGCGACTCAAATTTCATGGGTTGCGCAAAACTTAATTACTAAGGAAACTGTTATTCCTGGTTTTACAATAGGTTCTATTACAACAAGTAAAGGAACAGCTTCGTTGTCCGGACAGGTTATTACATGGAATACTGATTTTTTGAACTCAGAAACTATTACTTTAAATTATCAATTAACGCCAACGGGAACTGCTTGTGGCAATCAAGTTGTGAGTACCTCAACATTGAATTATCAAAATTCATCTTGTGCCAATGATTCTAAAGCAATTAATACCTCTGGTTATTTTGTTCCTTGTGCACCTGTAATCACAGGAGTTTTAACTTCATGCGGATCTACTACATTAACAGCTGTTACCAATGCAGCTTCGCCAACTTATGTATGGTATAAAGATAATGCTGTTTTGGCAGGACAAACTTCGGCTACACTTGTTGTGACAGCAAGTGGTGCTTATAAAGTAAAAAATGGTGTTACAAATTGTGAATTAACCTCAGCAGAATCAACTGTATCAATAAGTCCTGCCGCTGCACTTACTGCTCCAGCAAATGCAAGTGTTTCAGGATGCGGAACGACTGCAATAACGGGGCTTCTATACAATACTACAAACACAAATATTACTCTGGCACAACTAACAAGTGCGGGAGGAACTTTACCAAATAGCGCTTTACTGGGAACATACACCATATCATATTCTGATGTTGCCACAGGTACTTGCCCAACGATTGTTACCAGAACTTTTAAAGTAGTAACGGGTTGTGGTACTATTACGGCCGTACAAACTATAACTATTACAGATACTGCTGCTCCAACCTGGACAACGGCTTCAACAGCTTTAAACACAACTTTACAATGCAGTGATACAGCGGGATTAACAACTGCTCAAAACCAAACTCCGATTGCGACTGATAATTGTGGCGGAACAATAACATACACTAAAACAAGCGGAAGTTTCATTGCGGGTTCTTGTGCCAATTCAGGAACTTATACCAATACCTGGATTGCCAAAGATGTGTGTTTGAATACTTCGACCACTTTTACGCAGGTAATTACAATTATCGACAATACTCCTCCAATTTGGATAACGGCTTCAACTGCTTTAAACACAACTTTACAATGCAGTGATACAGCGGGTTTAACAACTGCTCAAAACCAAAGTCCGGTTGCAACCGATAATTGTGGCGGAACAATAGCATACACTAAAACAAGCGGAAGTTTCATTGCGGGTTCTTGCGCAAATTCAGGAACTTACACCAATACCTGGATTGCAAAAGATATATGTTTGAATATTTCGACCACTTTCACGCAAGTAATAACTATTGAAGATACTTCTGCTCCAACTTGGACTACGGCTTCAACAGCTTTAAACACAACTTTGCAATGCAGTGATTCGGCAGGATTAACGACTGCTCAAAACCAAACTCCGTTTGCGACCGATAATTGTGGCGGAACAATAACATACACCAAAACAAGCGGAAGTTTCATTGTGGGTTCTTGCGGAAATTCAGGAACCTATACCAATACCTGGATTGCAAAAGATTTGTGTTTGAATACTTCGACTACTTTCACGCAGGTAATTACGATTATTGACAATATCGCTCCAACTTGGACAACTTTAGCTACAGCTTTAAACACAACTTTACAATGCAGTGATTTGGCAGGATTAACAACTGCTCAAAACCAAACTCCGGTTGCAACCGATAATTGTGGCGGAACAATAACATACACCAAAACAAGCGGAAGTTTCATTGCGGGTTCTTGCGGAAATTCAGGAACTTATACCAATACCTGGATTGCCAAAGATGTGTGTTTGAATACTTCGACTACTTTTACGCAGGTAATTACGATTATTGACAATACCGCTCCAAATTGGACAACTTTAGCTTCGTCTTTAAACACAACTTTACAATGCAGTGATACAGCGGGTTTAACAACTGCTCAAAACCAAAGTCCGGTTGCAACCGATAATTGTGGCGGAACAATAACATACACTAAAACAAGCGGAAGTTTTGTTGTGGGTTCTTGCGGAAATTCAGGAACCTATACCAATACCTGGATTGCAAAAGATTTGTGTTTGAATACTTCGACTACTTTCACGCAGATAATTACAATTATCGACAGTACCGCTCCAACTTGGACTACAGCTTCAACTGCCTTGAACACAACTTTACAATGCAGTGATTCGGCAGGATTAACAACTGCTCAAAACCAAACTCCGGTTGCRACCGATAATTGTGGCGGAACAATAACATACACYAAAACAAGCGGAAGTTTCATTGCGGGTTCTTGCGGAAATTCGGGAACTTATACCAATACCTGGATTGCCAAAGATTTGTGTTTGAATACTTCGACCACTTTTACGCAAGTAATAACTATTGAAGATACTGCTGCCCCAAGTTGGACAACTTTAGCTGGGTCTTTAAACAAAACTATCGAATGTAGCGATGCAACGGCTTTAACTTCCGCGCAAGCGTTATTCCCTATTGCTGGTGATTTGTGCGATGCTGATGTTTCGAATATTGTTAAAGTTAGTGGTGGTTTTGTAGTTTCTGCAAGTTGTTCGAATGCGGGAACTTATACCAATACCTGGACAGTAAAAGACGATTGCGGAAATACTTCTGATACTTTCACGCAAGTCATTACAATTGAAGATACTGTTGCCCCAACTTGGACAACTCAAATTGGTTCATTAAATAAAACTATTGAATGCAGTGATACAGCAGGTTTAACTTCTGCGCAAGCGTTATTCCCAATAGCTGTTGATTTATGCGATGCTGATGTTTCGAATATTGTTAAAATTAGCGGAGCTTTTGTAGCTTCTGCTAATTGTTCGAATGCCGGAACTTACACCAATACCTGGACAGTAAAAGACGATTGCGGAAATACTTCTGATACTTTCACGCAAGTAATTACAATTGAAGATACGGTAAAACCAATGTTTATTGGAGATCTTCCGTTAGATATTACTGTTTCTTGTGATGCTGTTCCAGAACCGGCAAATGTTGATGCTTCTGATAATTGTAATGGTAATTTGCCAATTGTTTTCAGTGAAATAAAAAGTGATATTCAAAATAGTTGCAATACAAATTACACATTAACCCGTATATGGACTACTAGCGATTGTAGCGCAAATATTGCCAGTTATACTCAAATTATAACCGTTAGAGATACGACTCCGCCTACCGGAACTGCACCAACAAATCTTGCAAACCTGCAAACTATTGCTGATATTCCTGTGGGAAATGCGAGCGATGTAAAAGATGCTTCTGATAATTGCAGTACAACTGTGGCTATTACCATTAATGATTCTGATAATGGAGGAAACGGTTGCGATGGAAATCCTTATATCTTAACCAGAACTTATACTTTGACAGATTGCGCCGGAAATAAAACGGAATTGAAACAAACTTTTACTGTCGAAAATAAAGTTTCGGTTACAGGAATTGCTTCAAATGTAACTTGTCTTGGCGGAAAAGATGGTTATATTCTGGTTACAAATAGTCCCGGATCAACTGTTATTGTTAGAAATGTAAATAATGAAGTTGTAGCAAACAACAATTTGCCTGCCGGAACTTATACATTAACAGCAACATCATCTGTAAATACCGGAAACCAAACTTGTTCTGCAGTTGCAACAGTTGTAATTACTCAACCAACTTATACGGTTAAAATATCCGGACAAATTATTAATAAAGACACAAATACACCACTTGCAAATGTGCCTGTTACCTTGGTTCCGCAAGGTACAACCACTGGTTCAATTTTATTACAGATCACTGGTGCTGATGGTTTTTATAGCTTTTCAGGTATGCCTGCAGGTAGTTATTTGGTACAGGTTCAGGATGCTAATCTCAACAGTGCTTATGAATTATATCCTATAGCTTCAAGTTTGTTTTTTACAACACTGGAAGATTGCAAAATTCAGGAACATGATTTTGAATATGGAAAATCAACTCTTCCTGTTTTAGGAGATTATGTTTGGTATGATACAAATGCTAACGGAATTCAGGATGAATGGTACGATGCTAATAATGATGGTGTTGTAACTAAAAATATCCCTGATGAAAATGGCGCTGTAGAATACAACAAATGGGAATGGATAGATCTTAATGGTGACGGAAGTTATACCGGAGCCCTGAATGTTGGAGAATTAAATGAAGGTGGATTTGGAAATGCATTGAGCCCTAACGTAATTATTGATGGTCCTAACGGCTATCATGCTGAAGTAATTGTAGGTATTGAAGGATTCTGGAGAAACAGACCTGAAACTGCAAATCCGTATGGGGATTACGCTATCAAATTAGTAAAAG
Organism: Flavobacterium sp. Leaf82; assembly: GCF_001422725.1. GTDB lineage: Bacteria > Bacteroidota > Bacteroidia > Flavobacteriales > Flavobacteriaceae > Flavobacterium. The sequence goes on from NZ_LMMA01000023.1 coordinate 29,646, forward strand.
ATACTAATCTTGATGCTGTTGCTGCAAATTTAGGCGCGACTGGTTTGATAAAAGTTATTCCTTCACCAACAGATAAAAAATTAAGTAATAAAACCAGTAAATCACAATTACATACGGTTTGTAGCACAACTGGAGGCGTGAGCGGATATATTGTAAAGATTACGCCTGACGATCTGGTTCATTTAAATGCTGATTTTGGAGTAAATTGTAAAGCCTATTCTGATATTGTTGCCAATGATGATAAAGCGGGTCCAATTGTGGGTGTAAATACTACTACACCAAATGTGATAAATGTATTGCTTAATGATACACTTGAAGGCATTGTTGTAACGGCTTCTGATGTTGTTATTACCACCATAACACCAAATGCTTTTTTGCAATTAAATCCTGATGGTTCTATAAATGTTTTACCAAATGCGCCTGCCGGTACTTTAACATTAGTGTACCAAATTTGCGAAGCTGACCAAACCTCAAATTGTGATACTGCTACGGTAACAATTACAATTATTAATCCAGTAATTGCTAACGATGATACTTATACTAATATTGGCTGTAATACATTTGGATTAGCAGGAAATGTTTTGAGCAACGACTTTAAAGGTATTACGAAAGCTTCTGTTGATTTGGTGAACTTTACATTATTAACTCAAAATAATATCGGTATAAAAACAGATCCAAATATCACTTTTGATACTTTGGGAAATGTAACGGTATCGAGTTTAACACCAGCCGGAACTTATACCTACAGCTATCAAATTTGCGACAAATTAAGTGCTGCAAATTGCGATACTGCGACGGTTACTATAACAGTCATTCCTAATGGTATTACAACTATTGCAAGTTCAGCTTGTAATGATGATTCGACTTTGATAAACTTATTTTCCTTACTGCCTGAAAACACACCACCAACAGGAATTTGGATGGACAATAGCAACAGTAATTCTATACAGGGAAACACGCTAAATGTACTTGGTTTAGCACTTGGCAATTATATTTTTGAATATAAAATAACCGATCAGAATTGTCCGAGAAGCATTTTGCTTAATATGGAAATAAATGATGATTGTAAAGTATTGGCCTGCGGAAATGTTGTAGTTCATAACGCTTTTTCTCCTAACGGTGACGGCATGAACGATCTTTTCAGGATTGATAGTATTGATGATGTAACCTGTTATCCTGAAAATAACGTGGAAATCTATAATCGCTGGGGAATTTTGGTTTTTGAAACTGATAATTATAACAATACAACCAACGCATTTGACGGAACATCAAGAGGAAGAACAACTGTTAAACAATCTGATGGATTACCAACCGGAACGTACTTCTACATTATTAATTACAAATCATTAGACGGAAATAATGTACTTCAAAATAATAAAAAAGACGGGTATTTATATTTATCTAAATAAAATCGATAGTAATAATAATATAATAATATCTACTATGAGAACAAAATTATTTTTCATCGTCATAATGTTTGCGGGCATTGCCGGTTATGCACAACAAGATGCACAATTTACGCAATACATGTATAACACTATCAATATCAATCCGGCTTATGCAGGATCAAGAGGAGCTTTAAGTGTTTTTGGATTGTATCGTACACAATGGGTTGGACTCGACGGAGCTCCGGAAACCAGCAGTTTTTCTGTCAATTCACCAATAAACAATAGTAATGTGGGGATTGGCGTGTCATTGGTAAATGATAAAATTGGCCCAACAAACGAGAACAATTTTTCTGTCGATCTTTCGTATACAGTTCAGACTTCGCCAGATTTTAAATTGTCTTTTGGAATAAAAGGAACTGCTAATTTATTCAATCTTGACATCAATAAATTAAATCCTGAAAATCAGGGCGATCCGCAATTTCAAGATATTGACAATAAATTTTCTCCCAATGTTGGAGCCGGTGTATATTGGCATTCTAATAAAGCATATATAGGATTATCTGTTCCTAATTTTATAGAAACTAATAGATATGATGATAATGATGTGGCTATTTTCAAGGATAAAATCAACTATTATTTAATGGCGGGATACGTATTTGATCTTGATAAACTGGAATATATAAAATTCAAACCGGCAGTTTTAACCAAAATGGTCGAAGGCGCGCCGCTTCAGGTAGATGTTTCTGCCAACTTTATGTTCATCGAGAAATTTGTTGTGGGCGTGGCTTACAGATGGAGCGCTTCTGTAAGTGCCATGGTGGGTTTCCAGATCACAGACGGACTTTATTTGGGTTATGGTTATGATCGTGAAACCACCAACCTGAACAATTATAATTCAGGATCACACGAGATATTCCTGCGTTACGAATTCATCAAAAACAACGGTAAACTGACAACCCCTCGTTTCTTCTAAAAATAAAATGACTATGAAAAATTATATACTTCTCTGCATCACAATGATCTGTTTTTCATTTGATAGTTATTCGCAACAATCCAAGGTAGCTGCCGGAGATAGAAAATACGACAGTTATGCTTATATCGATGCTATTAAAACCTATGAGCGTGTTGCCAACAAAGGGTACAAGTCTGAGGATATGTTCAAAAAACTAGGCAACTCCTATTATTTTAATTCTGATTTTGAAGGAGCTGCCAAATGGTATGGCGAATTATTTGCCATGAACACAACTGTAGAACCAGAATATTATTACCGATATGCACAGTCTTTGAAATCAACGGGACAAATCGATAAAGCCAATCAGATTCAGTCAGAATTTAATACCAAATTCAAAAATGATAACAGAGGAAAACTCTATAATGGAGCAGTTAATTATCTCGATGAGATAAAAGCTAATTCAGGACGTTATAAAATCGAAGATGCCGGAATTAATAGTAAATATTCAGATTACGGATCTTTTGTTTACGATAACAAAATCTATTTTGCATCGGCAAGAGATACCGGAAACTTTTCGCAACGCAAACACAAATGGACTAATGAATATTTTACCAATTTGTATTTTGCCAATGTTGATACTCAAAATAATAGTATAAGTTCTAAGGTAAATAAGTTTAAGACTTCTCTTAATACGAAGTTTCATGAATCTTCTCCAGCTTTTACCAAAGATGGAAAAACAGTTTATTTTACCCGAAACAATTATGAAAATGGCAAAAAAGGAAAAGATGCAAACAAAATTACTTTAGTAAAAATATACAAAGCCACGATTGAAAATGATAAATGGACAAACATAACTGAACTTCCGTTTGACAGTGATAATTATAGTACGGCACATCCTGCGCTGAGCCCTGATGAGAAAACCTTATATTTTGCATCAGATATGCCGGGAAGCGTCGGACAATCTGATATTTATAAAGTGAGTATCAATAGCAATTCAAGTTATGGACCGCCTACCAATCTTGGCAAAAGTATCAATACAGAAGGCAAAGAAACTTTTCCGTATGTTACCAGCGAAAACGAAATTTATTTTGCCTCAGACGGACATCCCGGATTGGGCGGACTTGATGTATTTGTCGGTAAAATTGAAGACAACGGAACGATTAGCAGTATTCAGAATGTGGGAGCCGATGTCAATTCTCCAAAAGATGATTTTGCCTATATAATTGATCCAGTTTCCCGAATAGGTTATTTTAGTTCTAATAAAGATGGCGGTCAGGGTTCTGATGATATTTATAAAATTCTTGAAACAAAAAGACTGCAATGCATTCAGGAATTAAACGGAATCATTACTGATGCTGAAACTGCTGTTATTTTACCCGGAACAAAAGTTACTTTATATGAAGGAACAAGTATAAAAAACACCATCATTTCTGATTCGGCCGGATTTTATAGTTTTGTTGTCGAATGCGGAAAAACCTATAATGTAAGAGCCGAAAAACAAGATTATACCACTAAAGAAGTAAGTATAACTATTGGAAAACTTACCGGAAAAACAAGCCTTCCAATTGCTTTAGAAAAATCAACCTGCAAAGTCACTATTGGCGATGACTTAGGAAAATGTTTTGGAATTAAAATGATTTACTTCGATCTGGATAAATCCAATATTCGAACAGAAGCAGCTTTAGATTTAGAAAAAATCCTGGATGTTTTGAATAATAATCCAACGATGAAACTTGATATTCGTTCTCATACTGATAGCAGGGCTACACATCAGTATAATGAAGCTTTGTCTAACCGAAGAGCAAAATCAACACTACAATGGCTGGTGAAAAACGGTATTGCCGCAAACAGGTTAACCGGAAAAGGTTATGGAGAAACACAACTGGTAAACGGTTGTGCTGACGGTGTAAATTGTACCGAAGAAGAACATCAAATGAACAGAAGAAGTGAATTTATTATTACGGCTTTATAGTTCATTAAAAATATCCGGGTTAAAAGCTGTCTGAAATTCAGGCAGCTTTTTATGCAAAAAAAAAGTCGTTGTAAATCAAAGATCTACAACGACTACTAAAAACCAACCAGTCCAATATATTTAAATCTTAACGAAAATGTTCGTGTAATATTTTTTTCCCGTTTTAGTATCAGTTGTTACTGATAAACCAAAATGAGTATAATCTCCTTCAATGTTTTCTTTGTGTCCCGGACTATCCAGCCATGCTTTTACAGCAGCTTCTGATGTCTTGTAATTATAAGCAACATTCTCGCCTACTTTTTTTGCTGACAAAACGCTCATAATATTATTAGAACGTGCCGTAAAATCATTATGATCTACAACATTATTTGCGATCATATAATTATTATGCTCCTGGCATTTAAACGATACGTGATTTATTTTTTCTAATGCGTTTAAACCAATACTTATTCTATAGTCATTAATAAGTTTCATGGTTTCGATCTCTGAATCATTATAAGTGTAGTTCGTGATCAGAGTTTGAGAAGTCGTAGTCTCTTCTGTTGCCTCGGCGTTATCTGCAGAGCATGAGTTCATTGTAATAAAAATTACAACGAACATCATGGCATACATAATCTTTTTCATAATCAATTGCAGGTTAATATTAAAGTAAATGTTGGGGCAAATTCCTTAATAAATTTTATAAATAAAATAGTTTGTTTCTGCTTCAAACTTATTCAATTTACCGTTAAACTACAAAATTAATCGATGAAATACATACATAATGCAATATTAAAGGTATTTTTCTTACAACTAAGAAGAAAGTCTTTCGATCTTCCATGAAAAATCAGACTGACTTTGATAACGTATTCTGTCATGCAACCTGTTAGGTCTTCCCTGCCAGAATTCTACCTCTAATGGAGTTACTAAAAATCCGCCCCAATTATCAGGTCTGGTGATAGGTTTTCCTTCAAATTCTGCTTCAAGTTTTTTTAAGTTTTCTTCTAAAAAAGTTCTTGACGGAATCACTTCACTCTGATTCGAAACAATTGCGCCTAATTTACTTCCGTCAGGACGCGAATCAAAATAACCATCAGATATGTTTTCAGAAGTTTTCTGTGCAATTCCTTTTATGATTACCTGACGCTCCATTTCCTGCCAAAAAAAAGACAAACAAACATGAGGGTTTGCAGCAATTGCTTTTCCTTTTTCAGAATTGTAATTGGTGTAGAAAATGAAACCTTCTTCAGAAAATTTCTTTAATAAAACCACTCTGGATTTCGGAAAACCATCCAGTCCAATTGTAGCAACCGTCATGGCATTTACTTCTCCGCTTGCGCCAAAATCTTCTACTTCATGAAACCATCTGTTAAAAAGATTAATGGGATCTTCCGGAATATTAGTTTCTAATAATTCGCTCTTCTCGTAAGATTTTCTATAATTGCTTAAATCGTTCATGATTGAGGATTTAGATTGTTGATTTTAGATTTTAGATTTTAGATTTCGCTGGACTTTTCAAACTTAGTAACTTAGTTTCTCAATCCCGAAACTTCGGGACAGCAACTTAATTTATTCCCACTCAAAACTTCTCCCGTCATCGCCTAAAAGTACGTTCGGGAAAATTTCTTCAGCTTCTTCTTTAAAACGCTCGATTCCATCATATCTTGTAGAATAATGACCTAAAACAAGTTGTTTGGCATTTGCCATAAGTGCAATTCTTGCCGCTTCTTTTGCAGTAGAATGCAATGTTTTTTGAGCCAAAGCAGCTTCAGATTCCAGAAATGTAGTTTCATGGTACAAAACATCTACATCTTTTATAATTGGAATAATATCTTCATTATAAACCGTATCTGAGCAAAAAGCGTAACTCAACGCCGGAATGGGATCAAAAGATAATTTTTCATTTTCGATTACAGTTCCGTCATCCAGTGTAACATTTCCGCCACCCTTTATTTTTTGATAATAAGCCGTATGTATATTGTATTGTTGCACAGCTTCGACATTTAGTTTTCTGTCACCGGGTTTTTCCTGAAACAAAAATCCGTTAGTGTAAACGCGGTGTTTTAGCGGAATTGTTGTTACAATCACTTTGCTATCTTCAAAAATAACTTCACTTTCTTTCGATTCTAATTCATGAAAAAACAGCTCATAAGTTGTCCAGGAATTGGATAATTTAAGTTGTAAAGTAATAATTTCCTTCACTCCTTTTGGTCCGTAGATATGCAAATCAGTTGTACGTCCTAAAAGTGCAAAAGTCGAAATAGTCCCAATTAATCCAAAGAAATGATCTCCATGCAAATGCGAAATAAAAATGTGATTAATCTTAGAAAATTTAATCTTGTTTTTACGCAATTGAACCTGAGTTCCTTCGCCACAATCAATTAAAAACAATCTGTTTTTAATTTCTAAAACCTGCGAAGTTGGGTTGGTAATCGTTCTGGGAGTTGCGGCATAACAGCCAAGTATGGTAAGCTTCATTTTTGATTTTAGATTGTTGATTTTAGATTGAAAGCCTGGAGCTTCGATATTAATTGGATCAAAATTTTAGATTTAGTATAAAAATCTAATATCTAAAATCAGAAATCTAAAGTTTAAAATCCCAGATCTCTTTCGATTTCTTCCATTTCGATAATATCGTGTGCTTCTAAAAGAGAAGGAACCACAACTAATTTATCAGATATAGCATTAAAGTCAAGATCGTCGACTACAATTACAAAAGATTTTTTTGCTTTTTTTTGTTGTTTGGCAAGTGGTAAAAAAAGCTTTAAATCACTTTCAGACAATTCTGAATCTGCTGTTAAATCGATTATAATATTTTGTTTTTCAAAGGTTTTAAATTGCTGCGTTACTTTTTCCAGAAAAGATTTAAAATCTTTCTGAGTATCTTTAATCGTAACGGTATGTCCTTTTTGATCTACTTTCATCTTATAATATTGAAAAGCGAAGGTACGAAGTTTTTTTATTTTTTTGTTTCAAGTTTCAAGTTTCAGGTTGCTAAGCTGAACGTTCCAAAACCTTTGTGATAAAAAGTTAGTTTCAGGTTTGTCAGGCTGAGCGAAGTCGAAGCCTTTTTTTACTTATTAGCCTTCGACTTCGCTCAGGGTGACAATCATTTCAAATTCTGACCGTCACTGAAAACTGCGACTGAAAACTAAAACTATTGAATCTTAGAAGCCAGCAAATATATCACCGCCATTCTAATTGCTACACCATTCTCTACCTGATTCAAAATTACTGAATGATCAGAGTCGGCAACTTCAGATGTTATTTCTACTCCTCTGTTTATTGGTCCCGGGTGCATGATTACGATTTCTTTATTAAGAGAATCTAACAACGGTTTGTCTACTCCGTATTGTTGTGCATATTCACGTGTCGATGGAAAAAAGTTCACATCCATACGTTCGTTTTGTACCCGAAGCATATTTGCAACGTCACACCATTCTAAGGCTTTTCTTAAATTTGGTTCAACCGTAACACCCAATGATTCGATATATCTTGGAATCAATGTTTTTGGTCCGCAAACTTTAACCTCTGCGCCTTGCATTTGCAAAGCATATATATTTGATAAAGCAACTCTTGAATGCAGAATATCGCCTACAATAACTACTTTTTTTCCGGCTACATCACCTAATTTTTCTCTGATCGAATAACTGTCTAACAAAGCCTGAGTAGGATGTTCGTGTGCTCCGTCTCCGGCGTTTACGATACTTGCTTTGACATTTTTAGATAAAAAATAAGCCGCTCCGGGATTGGAGTGGCGCATTACAACCATGTCTACTTTCATGGAAAGGATATTATTTACAGTATCAATCAGGGTTTCTCCTTTTTTAACAGAAGACTGAGCTGCTGAGAAACTAATAACATCTGCTGATAATCGTTTTTGTGCTAACTCGAACGAAAGTTTTGTTCTGGTACTGTTCTCGAAGAAAATGTTAGCAATGGTAATATCTCGTAATGAAGGAACTTTTTTAATGGGTCTGTTAATGACTTCTTTAAAATGATCGGCAGTTTCAAAAATCAGGTTAATATCATTCTCTTTGATGTATTTTATTCCTAATAAATGATTTACACTTAATTCTTTCATTTTTATTTCTTTAATATTTAATTGTCAAATTCCTGAATTCCTGAAACATTCAGCCTTTTCATACTTCTTTTAAGAGCAGCTGCCCTATTGAACCATTCTGTCTACAACTTCACTGTAATCCTGAAGATCTCTTGCGTCTTCATCAAAAATCTTTTGCCATCTAAAACCAGGAATTTCAATTTTAGTTCTGGCAGAGCCGTCCCATTTTATTTTAAAATCGTTATTTATTAAAACTTCGGCAACTCGTTTTCCAACTTCTATTGTAATTGTATCATCTGAATTATCTACTTTCTGGAAAGCAATGTACAAACCTGGATTTTCAAGATCGATTGCTCTGGCTAAATCCTGTTCGTGATAAAAGCAATAACCATCAGACTCTACTTCGTTTTCCTGCAATTCTCTTTCAACCTCAACTACTTCATATTCACCGTCGGTTGTGGTGTAACCCGCATTGTGAAGCGCAATGATATTTTCATCGCCCAATTCATCAAACGCTTTTATTAATCTTTCCGTATCTGTTGGACTTTCCCATAGTTTACTTTCTGCAAGTAACTTTTGGTATTCTTCTCTTATTTTATCAAAAGCCCATTCTTCTGAGATTTCGTCTTCAAATTCGTTGTCTTCAATTTCTTCCAGTATGTTTTCCTGAATCTCATCAAGAGAATGAAATCCCATTCTGATCTGATTAAAAATTGATTCGTAAATAAAAGTTTCGTTCTCAGTCATGTGTTATTGTTTATTCGTTTTAATTGTTTAACTGTTTAATAATTAAATTAATTCGTTACCAGATGAACAACGTCTTCTCCTTCATTTTCTTTCCAGCTTACTTTTACTTTTTCGCCATTTATAGCATCAACCTGACGACCGCGATAATCGGGCTGAATAGGTAAATTACGGCTAAAACGTCTGTCGATTAACACTAATAATTCGATTTCTGAAGGTCGCCCAAAAGATTGAATTGCAGTTAACGCAGAACGAATGCTTCGTCCGGTAAACAATACATCATCAATAAAAATGACTTTCTTGTTTTCGACGATAAAATTTATTTGTGTTTTATTGGCTTCCAGCGGTTTATCAGTGCGACGAAAATCATCTCTAAAAAATGTGATGTCCAGATATCCCAAAGAAATTTCGGGAACCTGATATTCGTTTTCTAATATTTGTTTTAAACGTTCAGCTAAAAAAACGCCTCTTGGCTGAATCCCCACTAAAATAGTATCAGAGAAATCAAGGTGTTTTTCGATCAACTGACAAGCCAAACGATGGAGTATGATAGTAACTTCTTTTGAATTAAGTAATACTTTTTGGCTCATAATTAAGTGTAATGTTTGGTTGGGCAAATATACGAAATCAGAATTTATTTGTTGGGGTGTTGAGTGGGGAAATATTTTTTTTTAGAAATTGTAATGAAATTTTGAGTTGAGAAATGGATTTTTGGTATCTTTCTATATTTAATATTTAAAGTCAATAAAATCATTTTAGTAACATCAAAAATTCAATATTTTTCAAATATGATAAATCGAAATCATTTAAAAGAATTTATAAAAAATAATGAAAAAGAAATCCTTATTGATTACAGAGAAAAGCTTTACAACAATTTACAAGAAGTTATAAAAAAAGAAGAAAAACAAACACTGATTTTATTGATTTTGATTATTCTTTATTTCTTTGTAGATTATAAATCATTATCTGAAGTTTCCCTAGGTATACTTACAATAACAAATCCAGCAAATTTAGTTATTCAACTAATACCGATTATTTTTTCCACATTGCTTTTCAATCTGTTTCGCATTGGGAAAGATAGACAAGATTTACATGATAGCCTAAAGGAAATTACATCGCAATTAACAAGTAGTTTAATTAATCCTGAATCAAAAGATGAACTATTAAATAACACACTTTATAGACTATATCTTCCCAATTCAATTGGAAATTTTGCATCATCTATTACAGCTAGAAAGCGAATTTCCCTAATTGTTATTGGATTTATATTATTAATACCTTTTTTCATAATAGGAATACTACCCTTCTTGATAATTATTTTAATGCTATGTAATTTATGGATAACACAAATTGAAACTATATTGGGAATAATATCTTTTTCAATAACACTTTGGGTCTCAATTTCAATTTTTTTTTTCTTTTTTACTCCTCAACAAGAAGAAAATTTAAATATTTAATACCAAGAAAATCATATACAAATATGTATACAATAAATTCATAAGAATTCAGTCGTACCCGATCGCGCGGATGTTCAACTATAGCGCGGAGATTCTTTCCATATACACAAAGCGAATAACTCAAATAAAAAATGATTTACATCGATAAAACTACATTTCCACATTGTTATATTGAAGAAAAGAAATTTGACTGGGGAGAACCTTACGATATTATAACACCAATCTTCAATTTATATATCGATCCGCAGTTATCAGATATTGAATATACAATTGAAGTTTTAGGCAAAAATAATTTCAAAATTAATTTAGAAAAGCTTTATAATATTCTGCTTAACAAGGAAGAATATGATCGTATTGAAAACTTTAATACGCCAATTTTTAATAGGGAACTTTTATTAAATAATATCCAAAAATTTTTGAACTCAAATGAAGACCGGACTTCTCCGTGGAAACAATATTATGACGGATACTTAACCGAAAATGATTATTTGAAATCTATTGAAGAAGATCTGAATAGAATATTATTATTTGAACGAAAAGAATATTGATTAGATTAAAAAAACCGAATATTTTTAAGAAGAATAATACAAAAATTAAGTAATTTGGCGTTCATTAAAATCAATACAAAGTTCAAGAACGTTACATAAATCCATATTACAAAAACACAATAAACATTTCTATTTTAACTTTAAAATTGTGAGGCGTCAACACCATAAACACAGACATGATTATATGAAAAAAAAATTACTCTTAGTATTATCCTTAATCGTTTTGCAAAACAGCCATGCGCAATGGACTAAAATTACATCGCCATACGCAGGAAATTTATGGACTATTAAATTTTTTGATTCACAAAATGGATATATTGGCGGAAACACTGCCATTTTAAAAACTACTGATGGCGGCGCAACGTGGACATCAAAATCGATTACCAACTTTTTAATAAACAGTTTTTCTTTCCCAAGTGCAACTATCGGATATTATGGCTGCAATAATAACATTGTGGCAAAAACAACTGATGCAGGTTTAACCTGGACAAACCAGAATCCAAATGCAAGTCCTTATGCAATACTATCTGTAAGTTTCCCTACTGTATCTACCGGATATGCAGTTGGTGATGCAGGAACAATCAGAAAAACTACTGATGGCGGAACAACATGGGCGACTCAGGCTTCAGGTTTAACAACAGGAATAGAAGAAGTTCATTTTTTTGATGTGAATACCGGAATCTGCGTTGGAGACGGCGGTAAAATCAAAAGGACAACAAATGGAGGTGCAACATGGGTTACAATAGCGAGTGGAACTACGCAAAATCTATATGATATCTTTTTTATAAATGCAAATACAGGCTTTATAGTCGGAGGAACCGGTACAGTTCTTAAAACAACAAATGGCGGACAAACGTGGTCTGTTTTAACTACAGGAATTACAAGCTGGTTGTATTCTATTTGTTTTAAAGACGCATTAACAGGATATGCAGCAGGTGCTCAGGGAAAAATAATAAAAACTATAGATGGTGGTGTAACATGGACATCAGAAGTTTCAGGAGTAAGTAGCGCTAAAAGCATAAACGATATTATCTATATTAATAACAGATTTATTGCCGTGACAGATCAGGGAGAAATAATTACTGATGTTGCTACTTTAGGAACTGATGACAATATAAAAGAAGATGCTGCAGTTATTGTGTATCCAAATCCTACATCTGATTCTTTTTCTGTAGACTATCATAATGATGAAAATTTGACTTTAAAAGTAAATATTATTAATACAAACGGCGTTATAGTAAAATCTAAGGTTTTAAATGATAACCAAAGAACAATAAATGTAAAAGACCTAAGCAACGGAGTTTATATTGTTGAAATTAAAGCGGATCAATTTTCTGCTACTAAAAAATTGATCATTAAAAAATAAAAACGTAAGGTAAATAATCAATTTAAAACTATAAAAGATGAAAGTAAAAGTCACAGGAATTCCGGTTCTTGATCAGGAAAAGGCATTACAATTTTATACGGAGAAATTAGGTTTTATAAAAAAACACGATGTGCCTTTAGGCGAAAATAACAGATGGTTAACAGTAGTTTCTAAAGAAGAACCAGACGGAATTGAAATTTTATTAGAACCTGCGCCAAATCATTTTGAACCTGCCAAAACCTATCAAAGCGCTTTATTTGAAGCTGGGATTCCGTATACGCAATTTAATGTCGATAATCTTGAGGAAGAATATGGCAGATTGATTAATCTTGGCGTTGATTTCAGCATGAAACCTACTGAAATGGGAAATGTAAAAATTGCCATTCTTGATGATACTTGTGGGAATAGGATTCAGCTTATTGAGATGGTATAAAAATAAAAAATGACTACAGAATCTAAGAAAGAAAAGTTAATCGAAGAATTAAAAAAAGGCGAAAAATCTGGAATGATTAAAGATTTTAATCGTGATTTGTTTCTTGACAATCTTCACAAAAAATATTTACAAAAATAAGATCGATCTGATTTTTGCAATTTTAAAATTCCGTAGGAATGATTATATTGTAGTAACGGATTTTAATCCGTTGTAGAACGATGATCATTCTTTGTAGACTGGATTAAAATCCAGCCCTACAATATGGATCGAGCCGCTGGCTCTTTTTGAATATCTTTGATATTCTTTAAGATTAATCTAAATCATAGAACTTTTGAACTAAATTATGTAATACATTTTTTTGTTGTTTGAAGTAATTTTATTCTACGATAATTAGAATAGTAAATTCTTTTTAAAACAATTAAAACAGCAAAATCATGCAAAAGAACATTACACGTTTGTTAATGGTATTCGTAATACTATTTTCATTTACAAGTTGCGAAGTTATTGGAGACATTTTTAAAGCCGGAATGGGATTCGGGATATTCATCGTAATCTTTATTGTTGCGATCATTATCTTTATATTCGCTAAGCTTTTTGGTAAAAAATAAAACATAAAAAAATCCCGTTCACTTATGCGAACGGGATTTCTTTTTTATTTAAAGCTAAGTTTTATTTAGCGTACATTTTTGTTCTTAATTCCTGAACTTTTTCGTCGTCAAGATATTCATCAAATGTCATATAACGATCGATCGCTCCGTTTGGTGTAAGTTCTACTACTCTATTACCTACAGTTTGTGCAAACTCGTGGTCATGTGTGGTAAAAATTACAGATCCTTTAAAGTTTTTCAAAGAGTTGTTAAAAGCTGTAATCGACTCCAGATCTAAGTGATTCGTTGGTTCATCAAGCATTAAGATATTTGCTCTTTCCATCATCATTCTTGAAAGCATACAACGTACTTTTTCTCCTCCTGATAATACACGGCTTGTTTTTAAAGCTTCTTCTCCTGAGAAAATCATTTTTCCTAAGAATCCTCTAATAAATACTTCGTCACGCTCTTCTTCTGTTTTTGCGTATTGACGCAACCAGTCTACCAATGTTAAATCATTTTCAAAGAAAGAATGATTTTCAGCCGGTAAATAAGCTTGGTTTGTTGTAATTCCCCAATCAAAAGTTCCTGAATCTGCTTTTTGTTGGTTGTTTAAGATTTCGTAGAAAGCTGTTGTAGCACGTGAATCTTTAGAGAAAAGAACGATTTTATCGCCTTTTGCCATATTCAAATCTACACCTTTAAACAAAAGCTCTCCATCTACAGAAGCTTCTAAATTTTCGACATTCAAAATCTGATCTCCTGCTTCACGGTCCTGATCAAAGATAATCGCAGGATAACGACGGCTTGAAGGTTTGATATCTGAAATATTCAATTTAGAAATCATTTTTTTACGAGATGTTGCTTGTTTCGATTTTGCAACGTTGGCACTAAAACGACGAATAAATTCTTCTAATTCCTGTTTCTTTTCTTCTGCTTTTTTGTTTTGTTGTGCACGTTGTTTCGCCGCTAATTGGCTAGACTCGTACCAGAAAGTATAGTTTCCTGAATAGTGGTTGATTTTTCCAAAATCGATATCAGAAATATGTGTACAAACCGAATCTAAAAAGTGACGGTCGTGAGATACTACAATTACAGTATTTTCATAATTTGCCAAGAAATTTTCTAACCAAGTAATGGTTTCAAAATCCAGATCATTGGTAGGCTCATCCATAATAAGCAAATCAGGGTTTCCAAAAAGTGCTTGCGCCAAAAGCACACGTACTTTAATTTTTCCCTCAAGATCTCCCATTAATGTATAATGATGTTCTTCGTTGATTCCTAAGTTAGACAACATTGATGCGGCATCAGAATCTGCGTTCCATCCGTTCATTTCTTCGAACTGAACCTGAAGTTCTCCAATTCTGTCTGCGTTTTTATCGTTGTAGTCTAAATAAAGTTCATCCATTTCTTTTTTAACAGCATAAAGAACTTTATTTCCCATCAAAACAGTTTCCAAAACCGTATGCTCATCGAACATGTTGTGATTTTGGTTTAAAACCGACATACGTTTTCCCGGTTCTAAATGTATGTGCCCGGAAGTTGGATCGATATCGCCTGAAATGATTTTTAGAAAAGTAGATTTTCCAGCACCATTGGCTCCAATAACTCCATAAATATTTCCGTGTGTGAATGTGGTATTTACTTCGTCAAACAAAATTCGTTTGCCAAATTGAACTGATAAATTATTGACTGTTAACATGAATGTCTTTTTAATTAATTTGGTGCAAAAGTACGGAAAAAGGTTCAGAGTTGCAAAGGTACAAAGAGGCAAAGTTTTAATGTAAATGATCAGCTCTCTCGCAAAGTCGCAAAGAAAAGTTTTTTCCGCATTTTATGTCATTTCAACAGTGGAAAAATCTTCGCAAGAAACTCTACAAAGTTTGGATTGTCGTTGCGGAGTTTCTTGTGAGGATTTCTCATTCTTCGAAATGACAAACTAGACGAAAAGCACGAATAGTAAAAAACGCTACAACTTACTTTCTTTCTCAAGCGCCACTTCTAAGCTTTCAAAATTAGGCAGCACTTTTGCAATCATGCCTTCTTTATTCAATATAAAATGTGTTGGGAATGAATTGAGTTGTAAAGCTTCGTTCATATACACTTTCATGCCAGGAATTACGGCGTATGCCAAAGGCCTTTTGGTTAAAAATGTTTTCAATTGTTCCGGTGAATCTTCTGCCAGACTAACAAAAATAATATCCTGACGGTTTTTGTATGTTGCTGCCAGTTTATTTACTTGCGGAAATTCTTTTATACAGGGCGTGCAGTGAATGTACCAGCATTTTATAACTACAATTTTTCCTTTCATGGATTCATTTGAAATTAGATTTCCGTTTAAATCTTTAAAAGAGAATTTAGGAAATGGTTTCCCTTCCATTTCGAAATTTTTATAGGCATCAAAACCAATTTGGTTGATTGTGGCTTTTATACTGGTATCAGAATTGGGCTGAATCTGGAATAACTTATAATAGTAAACTAAATCTTCTGATTTTAATCGAATCGGAATGTAGTTTCCGTTTGCCAGTTGATCTAAAAAAGATCCTTTTGAAATTTCTTTTGAATTTGAATCTAATGCTGTAATATCTCTGGAAAGCATGATGTTTTTACTTTGATAAGCAGACCAATCTGTATACGTTTTTTGAATTTGAATGGGATCAACTTCCGGATTTTGGTATTTGGTTTGGGCGAATGAAGAAGTGAAAAATAAAAATGCTATTATACTTGTAATCGATTTTTGCATGAGTTTTTAAGATACAATTGGGTTTCAAAAGTAAAAAATTAATCTTAAACATTTTTAATTAGATTTACCTATATTCGCTAAAAATTCTGACTAAAAATGACGTTTCCCTTTCAATTTGAAATCTTTGAAAAAACATTTTACTGGCATTTTATATTTGAGACTTTAGCTTTTTTTATTGGTATAAGGGTTTACTATTTTCTAAAAAAAAGAATTCAGGATCCTATATCAGACACGAATCGTTTGATTATTATGATTGGAGCCATGATTGGGGCTTTGGTAGGTTCGAGAATAATTGCTTTATTAGAAAATCCATCACAAATTGCTCATCAGACTTTTTTAACTTTATATCAAAATAAAACTGTTGCCGGAGGTTTTTTAGGAGGATTAATGGGGGTTGAATTAATTAAGAAATGTATTGGCGTAAAAATCGCTTCGGGAGATTTATATGTAATTCCACTTATTGTTGCCTTATTTATTGGTCGGATTGGCTGTTTTTCGATGGGAATCGCTGAACCAACTTATGGCAACGAAACTACTTTTTTTACAGGAATGAATTTAGGTGACGGATTAAAAAGACATCCTATTGCCTTATATGAAATGGTGTTTATGATTTTGCTTTTTATCTTTTTTGAGAAGATAAAAAACAAAAAACTGATTAATGGTGACCGTTTTAAGCTTTTTATGGTTTTGTATTTTCTCTTTCGGTTTTTAGTCGAATTCTTAAAACCTTATGAATCTTTATTTCTTAATCTGAGCAGTATTCAATGGAGTTCTATATTTATTTTTGGCTACTATTGGAAGTTTTTATGCCGAATATCTGCCTTTAAAAACAATTAAAATTTTACTTTACAATATAAATTTAATTTAATGAAAACTCGCGATTATATATTTTACGACTATACCAAAAGTTTATGCCATTATTGTCTGGCTCTTGTAGATACTAAAATTGTATTTCAGGATGACAAAGTCTGGATGCTGAAAAATTGCAAAACTCATGGCGAAATGAGATCTATGATTGCTGATGATGTCAATTATTATAAGCAGTTGCGTAATTACAATAAGCAGTCTGAAATGCCCTTAAAATTCAATACAAAAGTGCATTATGGCTGTCCTTATGATTGCGGATTGTGTACAGATCACGAACAGCATTCGTGTTTGACAATTGTAGAAGTTACAGATCGATGTAATCTCGCCTGCCCTACTTGTTACGCGAGTTCCGGGCCTAATTATGGCAGGCATCGTACTCTGGAAGAAATCGAAAAAATGTTTGATACTGTTGTAGCAAACGAAGGAGAACCAGACGTGGTTCAGATTTCTGGTGGGGAACCAACTGTACATCCTGAATTTTTTAAAATTTTAGATATTGCCAAAAGTAAACCTATCAAGCATTTAATGCTAAATACAAATGGTATTCGAATTGCAAAAGACATTAAATTTGCAGAAAAACTGGCTGCTTATATGCCTGATTTTGAAATCTATCTGCAATTTGACAGTTTTAAACCTGAGGTGTTAGAAAAATTACGAGGAGAAGATTTAACCGAAGTGCGCAAAAAAGCAATCGAACATTTGAATCAGTTTAATATTTCGACCACTTTAGTAATTACGCTTCAAAAAGGAGAAAATGACGATGAAATTGGTCAGATAATTGAGTATGCTTTACAGCAAAAATGTGTCCGTGGCGTTACATTTCAGCCTACTCAGGTTGCCGGACGAAATGATAATTATGATGATTTTTCAGGAAGGATTACATTGACTGAAGTACGTAGAAAAATTTACGAACAATATCCGGTTTTTACACCACAAGATTTAATTCCGGTTCCGTGTAATCCAGATGCTTTATGCATGGCTTATGCATTGAAAATTGACGGGGAAGTATTTCCTATGACGCATTTGATAAATCCGGAAGATTTATTGAATAACTCAAAAAATACAATAGTTTTTGAGCATGATGAAAAACTAAAAACGCATATGCTAAATTTGTTTAGTACAGGAATTTCTGTTGATTGTGCCGAAGGTGAATTTAGTGAACTTATGTGCTGTTTACCTAGAGTGCAATCTGACTCACTGAATTACAATAATTTATTCCGTATTTTAATCATGAATTTTATGGATGCCCATGACTTTGATGTCAGGGCAGTTAAAAAATCATGTGTTCATATTGTAAGCGATAAAATGAAGATTATTCCGTTTGAGACGATGAATTTATTCTACAGGGATAATAAAATAGATCAAATTAGAGAAAAATTAAATGTTTAATAAAAACTTTTAAAATATGGAGGGTTTAGTGTTTTTAGGATTTATTCTTGTGGTAATGTTTTTAATTGGTCTTTTTGGTTTAATTTTTTCTACAGATAGCAAGAAATTTTATTTACGACTTATGTTAGTTCCTATAATTATTGTTGTTATAGGGTTTGGTACCTGTGTTGCAATATTGAGTAATATGTAACTTTTTGACTTAAAAATTAAAAGCGCTAAATGATTTTAGTGCAAACGATGACAACATTGTGGTCATTTTCACTTATTTATGGCACGCGGATGATACGGATTCGCTATCGCGAAAACGCGGATTTATGCGGATTTTTTATTACTACGATTCTTTTAGTCATTGCGAGGAACGAAGCAATCTCATTTGCTAAATCAATTTTTAGTGTGGTTGCTTCGTTCCTCGCAATGACAATATTGTGGTTGCATTACGTTTCAAGGGATTAAAATCCCTCGCTACAAAATAAATCATTCCTTCGGAATTTTATAAAGAGTTCCAGAGGAACTAAACATATTGTAGGGATGGATTTTAATCCATTCTACGCAGTTATAATCGACAATCTTGTTCGAAATATTTATGGTCATTTTACTTATTTATGGCACGCGGATGATAAGGATTCGCTATCGCAAAGACGCTGATTTATGCGGATTTTTTATTACTACGATTATTTTAGTCATTGCGAGGAACGAAGCAATCTCATTTGCTAAATCAATTTTTAGTGTGGTTGCTTCGTTCCTCGCAATGACAATATTATGGTTGCATTACGTTTCAAGGGATTAAAATCCCTCGCTACAAAATAAATCATTCCTTCGGAATTTTATAAAGAGTTCAGAGGAACTAAACATATTGTAGGGATGGATTTTAATCCATTCAACGCGGTTATAATCGACAATCTTGTTCGAAATATTGTGGTTACTTTGTTTTTTCGCAAACTAATAATGTGTATTTAAACTGTAACTTTTTATGAAACCAAATGTCCTAGCCCTGATAGAAGTGGAAATCCTTTTATTTTTTTTCTTTAAAAAATAAAAGATTGAAACGGATAGCAGGAAATAGCTCCTAAAAAAAATCATTATCGTTTTAGTTCATTTTAAACCATAAAAAAACCTGGCAATAAATTGCCAGGTTCATAATGCTCTACTTCGGGTGAAAACCAAATAACAAATCACCTAAATTCGATACATTTATTCGAAATAAAAATTAGATTAAAAAATAAATAACCAAACTCAATTTTAACCGTTCCAATATTTTATTTCTAGATTTTCATTCCTGAACCTTAGTTTAAAAAGTTCATTACTTTGAATGATTTTTTATTTCCTGCTTTGTCAGTTACCACAACTATAAACAATTGTTTTGTTGAGAAACTTTGGTTTTGAAGCAGTACTTCTTTATTATTCTGAACATTTTGGTAGTTTACCAATGATTGTCCAATTGTATTAAATACGTCTACGTGTGCAATTTCTTCGGCTTCATTTGTTACCGATAATGCATTGTTTTTAAAGTAAACGATTGTATTGCTTTTTACTTCTATTTTGTCAAGTGCTAATGTTTTTGCTGATGACTGTGAAGCAAAATAAGCGGCATAGGCTTTAGATAATTCAGATGAATTTCCACAAGAAGATGCATCCCAGTTTACAGACCAAGTCATTAAACCTCTTAAAGAAGGATATGGTCCGCCTGGCTGCATTGTGTATGTTCTTCCTGAAAAAGTAGTTCCTGTTCTTAAATAATTCATGGCACTAATTCCTTCTGCCGGTGTTAAATATCCGCTACCTGCTGCACTTGGACAAGCTGGTAATGCAATAAGAACTTTTGAGGCTGGTAAACCATCAAAACGCATTCCTGTTGTAGCAATGTTATATCCTTTTATCACCATATCGGTTAGGGCTGTTACCATGTTTGCTTTTTTAGCTGAACCATAATATTGACCATCTAATCCGTTTTCTCCTCCTGTATTATACAATTGTACGGCTAACAAATCTAATTCGTTACGTAGGTTTTGAATGATTGGAAGGAAAGAACCAAAAGTATCTGTATAAGTAGAATATCCTCCTTGTACGTATTGTGTTTCAGGAGCTGCAGTTAATAAAAATCCAGGTCCATAATATGCTTTTAATTCTTTGAAAGCATCTACTACGTTTTTCAATCTTGGATAAGCAGAAATACCCGCATAAGAAATATCTCTTAAACCTCCTGCATTAAAATTCATCGATCCGCCTTCGAAATCAATATCAACTCCATCAAATTGATACTCGTCAATAATGGCTTTCAGACCATTTACAAAAATATTTTTTTGAGCTACATTGTCTAAAACAACATGACCATTTTGACCTCCGATAGAAACAATAACAGGAACGCCGCTATCTCTTAAGGATTTTATATCGTTTTTCAACAATTGTTTATTGAAAACTCCATTTGTCAAATATCTGGTGTCATTTGTAGTTAATACTGGTGTATAACCGTCACGATTAACTGTTTCTACGAAAGAATAATCGACTACGTTAAACTTACTTCCTACCATTTGAGAAAAATATAAAAATGGAGCACCTGCATTTTCCCAAGAATGTGCATATCCTAAAATAATTTTAGACGGAAGCGGAATAAATCTATTTGTGCTCACTGGAGCAATTTTGATTGTATTGTTTAATGTAGTTACACCAGATTGATTATCGGTTGCTTTGATTACAACTGGATAATCCTGATATGCAGATGGTGTAAAATTATACGTATACGTACTATTTGCACCTGCTGTCATATTAAATGTACCTCCATTTATTGTAATAGTAACACCTGAAACTGATCCGTTACTATCAACAGCTGTAACTGAAATTGGCACAACCTGAAAAGTACTTTGGTTTACAGTAGTATTCGATGGTGAATTCCAAGTAATTACAGGTAATGAATTAGGGCAGTTTGCACCTGAACAATTTAATGTAAAACTATATGTTTTTGAATCTGTTGATCCGTTTGATGCCGTTGCCGTTACAGTTAACGTATGAGAAAGTGAAAACTGATTTGCTACTGGTGTCCAAACCGCTGTATAAGTTCCTGAAGAATTCGTAGCACTCAGGCTTTGTCCGTCTAAACTAAATACAACAGATGAGATTGTAGTGGCATCAACAGCACTTAATCCAACACTTGCAACAAAATTAATTGCTGATCCTAAATTTATAGCAATCGCCGAAGCTGTTGGCGCTGTAATGGTAACTACTGGCTTAGTTGCAACCACGGCTTGTCTGTTAAAATTATAAACCGTTGCAGTTGTTGGAACTGCAAAGTTGGCAAGGTTATTTGGATAATAAGTCACATCGCCATTTTCCCAAGCGTTTAATTTCAAACTTAAGATTTGTGTATAACCTGCTACAACTGAATTATCGAAAGTATAATTTCCTGATGCATCTGTTGTTGCTAAAACACTTTTCCAGTTGTGTGTATTATCTGTCCAGGGTAAAACGATTTCTACTTTTGCTCCTGCAACTGCAACTGTTCCGTTTTTAACGGTTCCGCTGATTAAGTTTGCGGCTGCCAATGCTAATTTTGCTGTAGAACTTGTATTGAAGTTGTAAACTGTTGGGTTTACAGGAACTGCAAAGTTTGCCAGATTATTTGGGAAGTAGCTCACTTCTCCATTCTCCCAAGAGTTTAGTTTTAAACTTGTAACGGTTGTATATCCTGCTACAACTGCATTATCAAAACTGTATTTTCCTTGTGCATCTGTTGTTGCAATAACGCTTTTCCAGTTATGAGTATTATCTGTCCAAGGCAAAACTAATTCTACTTTTGCGCCTGAAACAGGATTTGCTCCATTTTTAACTGTTCCGCTAATTTTGTTTGTTCCAACAACAATAACGTCCTGAGAGAAGTTTAATGTTTTGTTGGCTGTTAAATTAGTATAAACTGTTGAAGCCGGTGTATAAGTTTGTCCTGTTAAAGCTGCCGTTACTGTATAGTTTCCGCCAGAAGGCAAACTAAGTGAGTAAGCACCGCTCGCATTTGTAACTGCTGCGTAACTTCCTCCTGTAAAAGAAGCGGTAACTGTTACACCAGAAACCGGAGTTGTATTGTTTAAAACTGTACCACTTACTGTGTAATTTACAACTGGTGGACCTTGAGTAAAATTCAATGTTTTATTTGCATCAATTGCATTATAAACTGTAGAAGCCGGAGTGTATGAGAATCCTGATTTTGCAGCTGTAACCGTAAAATTAAGACCTGCTCCCAAACCTGCCACGCTATAAACTCCGCTTGCATTAGAAACCGCAGTTAAAACTGTTGTTCCTGATGTTGCAGTAACAGTTACGCCAGAAACTCCGGTTGTTCCGTTAAGAACTGTTCCGCTTACTGTATAAGTTGGCTGAGATCCGTTGATAACAACAGCAGTTTGATTTACCGTAACGTTTGTAAGTGTTACCGGAGTAAATGTATAAGTAGCTTTTAAAGCTGTAAGTGTATAATTTTGACCTGAAGTTAAGTTACTAAATGTAAAATTACCTCCTGTAGAAACTACTGTTTGCAATATTACATTGCTCGCATTGCGCAATTCAACTGTAACATCCGGCACTAAAGCTGAACCATTTTTTACTGAACCTGCAATACTTACTGTTCCCGGAACAACGCTGCCAAAAGAAGTATCAACCTGATTGATCAATGCATTTGGAACTGCTCCTCTTGTATCCTGAGATAACTCCCAGATCATACCACCGGCAAGATTTTTAGATTTTATATATTGTACTTTTAAATCCATTGATTGCTTATCTTCATAAGAGATAAACTGTTTTAAAGTAGCATTATACAAATAAGGAACTTTTGTAGTATTATCAAAATAACGTACCCATCCTGCAGCCGCTGCAGTTGATGTAACCATCATGGTATTTGGATCTAAATAAGCATGTGAATTTGTAACCGGATTACCTACTAAATCACATATTTCGATACTTCCTGATTTCTCACAAGCTGCCGGACCATCCCAGGTTCCTGTTGGATTTTGCGGATTTGTACACCCTGAAACTGTATATCTTGGTGCAGCAACAAATAATCCTGGTAAATTAGGAGTAGTTCCGTTATTGGCAACATTATCGAATTTTTTACCGTAGAAAGGCAATCCCATGATTAATTTATTCGCAGGAAAACCAACTACATTCAAATATTGATTGGTTAATTCGTCTAATGATTCTGATTGCGTTGCACCATATAACGGATCATTTGTGTTTCCGCTTGCATATAAAGGAGCGTTGTAACATGTTTTATCATACCAGTTTCCACCAAAATCATATCCAAAATAAGTGATGTAATCACAATAAGTAGAAATGTCTTCTGTCATTCCGTATTGTGTTCTGTTGTTTGGCCCTAAATATTGTTTAGAGACATTTCGAACATTGTTTCCTGCAGCAATCGTAACTAATTTATTTGGCATTGCCTGACGCATTGCTTTTAATAAATAAACTAAGTTTTTGTTGTCATCCGGACTGTACTTTTGCGGAGGAATTGGAGCTCCGTTTATCACTTCGGTACCGTCTGTTCCTCCAGAAAGAGGATATTCCCAGTCAATATCGAATCCATCAATAAATGGATAAGTAACAATAAATTTTGCCATATCTGCAGCTAAAGCAGCTCTTGCAACAGGACTTGCTGCAATTGGAGAAAGATCCTGACCTTTGGTCCATCCTCCAACAGAGATTAAGATTTTTAAGTGCGGATACTTTTCTTTTAACTTTTTCAAGTCATAAAAATTTCCTTTTACAGGAGCATCCCACGGAATTCCACCTTCCATATGCTCAAAATCAGCATAGGAATCTAAGCATAACAACTTTGTATTCTCCGGATGTGCCGGATCATAAGTTGTACCATAAAACGAATAATTCAAATGCGTCAATTTACTTCCGTCTATCTTAGGGACATTAAAATCCCGGGCATAGATAGACCATTGCGCATAATACCCTACTACTTTTTTACCGTGAGCTGGTTGTGCTAACGCAAGCAAGGGAAACAGTAACAAAAAAAGCAATCTGTAATAATGTTTCATAATTAAATTAATATTGGTTAATAGAAAATAAATATTCCAATTACGATACCTTACACGCTCAAAAAAGCATGTAAATACAACAACTGGGATTCAATTGATTGCAAATAGAAAACATTGCAACCCATTGGAAATGAATTCATATTACTTCTAAAAATAAATACTACTATTACCGATTATCCATAATCATTAGTAAATAGCACTGATTGATATTTATTTAATTTTTTAAAAAAATTAGATTAAACAAAAAAGATAAATTTGGGGTTTATCAATTTTTAATACTTTACTTATTTGTCATGTTTTTATTCTCTTTATTTGGTTTTAAGATGTTAATACTATTATTGATGGTTATTTTTCATATTCTTTTGATAACTAAGATTTAAGCGTGTATTATTTACCATATCTACCTCTACCAGAAGTATCTGGCAGAGATAAATAAATTACTAATAATCATAGGGTAACATACTAATTACTAACTCAAACCAAATCTTTTAAATTAATTTTTTAAGGCTTGTATATACTGATAGCTCAACATCAGCATAATCTTTTGTATTGCATTGCTCTATTAGATTCTTTAAATCATCTGATTTTAATGTTGATTTATTCTCTAACACAAGTAATAATTCCTGCGATGCATCATTTAATTTTTTAGATAATGGTAATATTGACTGCACTAAAGGTGCATTGGCACTTAACTCAATTAATCCTTTGTTTACAGCAATCCATTTGTTGAAAAAAGCTGCTAGTTTTGCCTTGTTTTCAGGTGTTTTACTGGCTAAATATTGCGCTACGGCATCATCAAAAGCCAGAGAATCTTTAGCATCCGGTCCACAAGCATCAGCAAAAAGAGTAAGTGGAGAATACATTTGATATTCTGTTCCGCCTTTATTTCTTGTATATCCTTTTAATGGCTCACAAACATTAGAAAATTCATTTAATGATTTAATATTCTGATTGTTTGAAATGTTTCTCAACAGAACCGCTTTATTTCGAATGTGTGTCAATCCTAATTCTTCTAATCTAAAAGAAACTACTTCCAGACGTTTACGCATATTGGCTACATCTGTAATATCTTCTGCTGACCAAAGTCTTTCTGCAATTGCAGCTGTTCTTGGCCAAAGTCTTGAATCTATTGTGGTCGAAGTTGTAAGTTCTGTCCACATTGTGGCTTCACCGCCTAGAATTCTTGCTTTTTCTTCTGTTGATAAATCTGCTCCTTTGGGCATTGGATCATTTAAATAATGACTTGCAATTGGGTACATTAAGTCGATATAATATCCGTTTGACAAAACTGTTTTATATCCTTTTTTTACTGCATCTGTTAATGATTGTCCTGCAACCATTCCTTCATTAGGACCTCTCCAGGAATGAATAATAGCATCTTTTGACATGTTTTTCGTCAAAATTTCTTCCCATCCCATTAATTGTTTTCCATGTTTTTTAAGCATTGGTACTAATTGCATGGTAAAATAGGTTTGCAATTCGTGATTAGTGGCTAACTTATTTTTCTTTTTAAATTCCTGAATTTTGGGGTTTGCATCCCAGTCTTTACCTTCATTTTCATCGCCCCCGATATGAAAATAAGCGCCTGGGAATAATGGGCAAACCTCATCAAAAATCTCACTTAATAATTGATATGTTTTAGGATTTGAAGGATCTAATGTTGGCGAAAAAATCCCAGCATTTCTTTCAATTCCATAGGTGGCAATTGCCGTACCCTGAATATTTTTTTCAGAAGTTCCTCCTGTCAATGTAATTACTTTACTTCCTATTTCAGGATAAGCGGTAAGTATTGCAGATCCATGTCCGGGAACATCTATTTCCGGAACTATTAAAATTCCGCGTTCATCAGCATATTTTACAATATTTTTAATTTCTTCTTGTGTGTAATATAATCCGTCTGATGCTAATTCTATCAGTTTTGGATGTTTTTTCATCTCGATTCTCCAACCCTGATCATCTACTAAATGCCAGTGAAAAACATTCATTTTTACTGCAGCCAGGGCATCAATATTTCTTTTGATAACATCAACCGGCTGAAAATGTCTCGAAGCATCAATCATTAAACCTCTCCAGGTAAATCTGGGAAAGTCAGTAATTTTAGAATTCGGAAAATAAAATGAATTATTTGTATTCTGTAACAATTGCAATAACGTTTCTAAGCCATGTAATGCTCCTAAATCGCTCGTTGCATTTATTGTAATTTGATTTTGTTTGATGTCCAGATGATAACTTTCGTCTTCATATAAACCAATTTTTCCGCTTTTATCACAATTGATTTGAAGTGTAGCATTTGGAACTTCATTGAGTTTTGAAATAAAACCCTGTTCGAAAAAAATACCGGTTCTACCATCTAAGCGACGTAAAAAACGAGTAACTCCACCAAAAATTCTTGGATTAGGATTTCCGGTAATGTTTACTTTAAAACTTTTATTTAAAGCAAAATTTCCGTCGTTTAAAACAACACTTTGAGGCCAGGGCATAAGATTAAGCTGCTCTTTTTTGATTTGAGCACTAGAAGTTACACCTGCTAATAGTAGGACTAATAAATATTTCATTTTTACTGTTTTTGAAAAGATGTTACCCTGAGATAACGGTATTAAATAATAAGAAACAAAACTCAGAATGATCGCTATTGAACCCTCACTATCCTTATAAAATCAATCTGAATTTTGTAATGTGATTCGCTCTCACCCGAATCTTAATTTGTTATTCTAGTAATCAAAACGCTTAAAGGCTTCGATTGCTTCGTATTCTGCCAATCCTAAATCATCGTATAAAATTGCTGTGTTTTTGTTACGGTCTTCGGCTCTAACCCAGAATTCTCTCGAATCATTTCCCTGAAACATAACCCTGTCTTTTTGCGATTGATGGTACAAGATTGCGTGACGTTTTAATAATACTTCTGATGGAGAAAGCGGAACTGCCATATCAATTTCATGAATATCCCATTCGTGCCACGCTCCTCTGTACAGCCACAACCAGCAATCATCCATGTATTTCTCCGGTTTTAATTGTTTCATGGCAGCAAAAATCGCGTTCAGGCAAACTTCGTGCGTTCCGTGTGGGTCTGCAAGATCTCCTGCTGCAAAAACCTGATGTGGTTTTATTTTGGCAATAATATCTTTTACAATGGCAATATCTTCTGCGCCTAAAGGATTCTTTTTTACCTGTCCGGTTTCATAAAACGGAAGATCCAAAAAGTGTGTATTCTCATCTTTTAAACCTATGTATCTTGTCGCCGCATAAGATTCCCTTCTGCGGATAAGTCCTTTTAATTTTCGAACTTCAAGGGAATCAATCTGGTTTTCTGATTTACTGTTTAAAAATTCTATTACAGATTTAAAGTTGATTCCAGCGCCTGCTTCACCAATAAAATCCTTGGCAACCTCAGCAAATTTTAATGCTTCGTCGTCTGTAACAGCTATATTTCCGGAGGTTTGATATACAACATGTACATCATGGCCTTGTTTTATCAATTTTGAAAAAGTTCCTCCCATAGAAATCACATCATCATCAGGATGCGGACTAAAAAGAATCACTCGTTTTTTTGCAGGATTGGCTCTTTCCGGACGATGCGAATCGTCTGTGTTGGGTTTTCCGCCCGGCCATCCTGTGATGGTATGCTGCAATACGTTGAACATATTGATGTTCAGGTCATAAGCAGAACCTTCCTGCGCCAATAGATCAGACATTCCGTTGTTGTTGTAATCACGGTCTGTTAATTTTAAGATGGATTGTTTTGTTTTTTGGCACAACCAAACAATCGCTTTGCTTTTTAATTCTTGTGTCCAGATGCATTCCCCAACTAACCACGGCGTTTTAAAACGCGTTAATTCTGAAGCTGCAGACTGGTCCAATACAAAAGTTGCATTGGCATGATTTTGTAAAAATGTAGCCGGAACTTCTGAGCTGATATCTCCCTGAATGGTTCTCTTGATGATATCGGCTTTGTTTTGTCCCCAAGCCATTAGTACGATTCTCTTTGATCTCATAATAGTCGAAACTCCCATTGTGATCGCTCTTTTGGGAACGTTATCGATACCGTTAAAATCAGACGAGGCGTCTACTCTTGTAATATGGTCCAGTGTAATGATTCTGGTTCCTGAATTGATGTGCGATCCCGGTTCGTTGAAACCTACGTGACCCGTACGTCCAATTCCTAACAATTGGAAATCAAGTCCTCCTGCGTTTTTGATATTCATTTCATAATCGATGCAATATTGGTTCAGTTCCTCAATTGTAACGGTTCCGTCCGGAATATTGACATTCTCAGGCTTGATGTCGATATGATTGAAAAGATGCTGGTGCATGAAATAATGATAGCTCTGGTTGTTCTCTCTGGTCATTGGATAATATTCATCCAGGTTGAAAGTAACTACATTGCTAAAACTAAGGCCTTCTTCTCTGTGCATTCTCACTAATTCCTCGTAAACTTTTATAGGAGAAGAACCTGTTGCTAAACCCAATACACAAGATTTTCCTTTTTCTTGTTTGGATCTGATTAACTGCGCGATTTCCTGCGCTACAATTACTGAAGCTTCTGCTGAATTTTTGAAGATTTCGTTGTGGATTTTCTCAAACCTTGTCTCTTCAAATTTTCCCGCGCTTTTATAGCTGATATCAGGTTTTATTTCTAAAGCACTTTTCATTTCTTTTTTCTTTTTTGTATTTACAATTTTGGTTTTTGAAATGGTATAAGCAATTTGCACTGCTTATACCATTTACTAACCAAACTTAAATTCTTATATTCTTTGATATTTATTTTTAGAAATTTGGAGCATTAACATCCCACCAAAGTCTGGTTCCACCATTATCTGGTCCTCCCAACTTCGCCAAACCAGTTGCTACACCTTCTTTATTATTTGCAATCTCAGACTGCACAAAGTTGATTCTTCTTGCACCAAGGGCTGTAGAAATTTTTCCTCCACTGTTATTTACGAGTACAGGAAATAATTTTGGGTAACCTGTTCTTCTGTAATCAGACCATGCTTCTTGTCCTTCAGGAAAACCTGCAATCCATTTTTGAGTAATAATTTTTTGCAATTTCACTTCATTAGTTGCAGCACCATCCCAGGCAACTGTAACATTATTTACTGGTGCAGCATTATTTACAGGAAAATTAGGATCTGTATAAGCTACTGGTAATTTTACATTATCTGCTGAATATGCAGCAGCTCCGGAAACACCTCTTTGATCAAATGAAGCCTGAATACCTAATTTGTATAATGACTCAGCATCACTACCCATATTCCAACCTCTTAAAGCTCCTTCAGCTCTTAAAAAATAAGCTTCGGCAGTTGTAAATAAATAAATTTCTTTTGATTTTACGACAGCTCCAATTCCTGAAAAATCCTGGTGATCTCCTTTTCCTCCAATCGTGATACCTGTACGGATACCTTTGTATTGTCCTGGAAATTGAACTGATGTATCAAAGTAAGCAGCTATTCTAGGATCTTCATATCCTTTTAAGATAGATTCCATATCTGCAGACATACGAATATCTAACCATGAACCGCTAATTGTAGCAATAGGATTTGTAAAATCCGGAGATACAATTTTAAACGCATCTCCATTTGTAGTCATTACTCCAAATTTATGTGCGATTGCTTTTTCAGCCTGAGCTTTTGCGATATCCGGTTTTATTTTTACAATACGCATTGCTAATCTTAAACGTAATGTGTTAGCAAATTTTACCCATTGTTTGTAGTCTCCTTTGTAACCTGATAAATCTGTAGCGGCAAAAGCTGTAGCTTCACCTGCATCTACTCTTTTTGTTAATTCAGCAACTGCAATATCCAATTCAGAAAACATTTGGTTGTAAACCTCTTCCTGAGAATCATAAGGAATTGGTGCTTCTTTACCGTATTGAGAATAAATAATTGGTCCAAAAATATCAGTAAGCCTGTGCATTCCTTCTACTTTCAAGATAAGAGAAAGTGCATAAAACTGATCGTATTTTCCTTTTGCTTTATTTGCAATATCATATGCATTAAACATCACGTTAGGATAAGCATTACTCCATATTGCAACGTTCCAGGAATCTACCAATTCGTAAGTAGTATTATTACTTCCTCCTCTAAATCCAGTTGGTGTCGCCATATAACCTGACCAAACATCTGCATTTAAGTTTTGTTGCAGTTGGTATTGATCTTCTCTTTGATTTCCTAATACCTGAATATTATTAAACATTGGAGCAAATCCTCCTTTGATGTGATTAAAGTCTTGTGCCAGTTGCTCCTGACTAAAACCATTAGGATTAGTATTAATATCCTCAAAATTATCTGTACAACCTACTGCAGCAAGTAATGAAATACAGACAGCTGTTGTTTTTATATTTTTTAATTTCATTTTTTTTGAATTTAGAAAGTTACATTTAAATTAAGACCGACACTTCTAGTAGATGGTAAACCATAGATATCAACACCTTGCAAGCCTTCTCCTGTACTTAATGCAATATTTGGATCAAAAGGAGCGTCTTTATAAATAAAGAATAAGTTTCTGGCAATTAAAGAGATACTAGCTGTTTGAAAAACAGGAAGTTTTTTTGGATTAAAAGTATATCCTATAGAAATCTCTCTTACACTTACGTTTGTTCCGCTGTAAACATATTCTCCGGTAATTCCGTCTCTTCCTCCAACTGTTTTGTAATATTGTTTCGCATCCATTGTAGTAACTGGTGTTCCATCAGGCATAACAGCGTTGATTGCAACTCCTCCAGCATTTCTGGCATCACCAGTAGCTTTAGATACTCCAAAATAATCGTTTTGAGCCTGAGTCATACTCATAACTTCACCACCAAAACGTCCGTCAACTAAAACATTTGCAAAGAATGCTCCTAATTTAAAAGAGTTAGAAAAACCTAACATAAAATCAGGATTTGCGTTTCCTACTTCAACAAAACCTGAACCATTATTTTGAATGTTTCCGTCTGCGTTTAATAAAATTCTGCCTTGAGCATCTCTTAAAATAGTTTTACCCATAATAGCTCCAAATGGTCTTCCTTCTATTAATGAATATTGGTAGTTATTAACTCCAGGATCTGTAAGGTTCACTACTTTTCCTAATGAATCAGGAAGTTCTTTTACTTTATTTTTATTTTGAGAAAAGTTTACAGATGAATCCCAAGAGAATTTATCACCTCTGACAATTCCAGCATTTAATACAATCTCAAAACCTTTGTTTTCGATACTTCCTGCATTAAATCCGTAATATTTAACCCCTTCTGGATTTCCTTCTGGAGCAATAACCTGTAAATATTGATTTTTAGTTTCTGAACTGTAGTATGAAATTTCAAAACCTAATCTGTTATTAAACATTCTCCACTCAGTACCAAATTCATATTCTGATTTTAATTCTGGTTTTAAAGTAGTTCCGCTTTGTACACCAACCTGAGGTTGTGCAGGAAGTCCTGGAAGGAAATAATTTACCGGAGTAGTTACAAAAGCATTAATGTCGTTACCAACCTCTGCATAAGTTCCACGAACTTTAGCAAAACTGATGAATTCCGGCATTGTAAACATTTCACTAAGAATACCTGTTACCCCTACTGAAGGATAAAAGTAAGATGGACTATCTGTGTTAACTAATGTAGATGACCAGTCATTTCTAGCTGCTAAATCTAAGTACAACATTTCTTTATATCCAAAAGTTGTCGTTGCAAATACAGATTGCACTTCTCTTTTAGAACCAATTGTTTGGTAATTTCCTGTATTATTTACAAAGTTATGAAGTGTAAACCAGTTAGTAAGTGTTAATCCACCTCCGATTCCAGAATCTAAAATTGTTTTTTGATTTGTTAACGTATTAGTTATACTTGTACCAATGTTAGCATTGAAAGTAAAATCATCAGAGAATCTTGTATTGATTGTAGCAATTAAATCTCCGTAACGTTGTGTGCTATATGAATTTTCGTTGATGTAACGACCATTTGCATGAGAAAGTGTTCCCTGAGTTGTAGCAAATATTTTTTTATCAAATTCACTGTCAATTCTGTTATAGCTATATCTTGAAGCAATTGTTAACCAATTATTTGCTTTGTAAGAAGCTGTAATTGCACCATTAAAGAAGTTATTTTTATCCTCAGATTTATTTCTGTTAATAGCCCAATATGGGTTTTGCATGATATCTCTGTTTGTCATCCAGTTTTGAGCCATTAAATTTCTGTTTGGATCAAAAACTTCAAAATTGTCTTTGTAAGCATTAAAGTCGTTTCCTCTTGGCATTAAATAAACTCCTGTCAAAGGGTTAAAATAAAGTCCGTTAACTGGTTTATTTATGATTGACTGAGTTGTATAATTTGCATTTACTCCAAGTGTTAATTTATCATCTAAGAACTTAGCACTTTGACGAATACCAAAGTTATTTTTCTTGATACTGTTTCCAGGCATAATTCCTGTTCCTGATGTATTAGCATAAGATAATGCTGTAGAAGAATTTGCTGATGCAGTAGAATATCCTAAAGATGTAATTTGTGTAGTTCCTGTATTAAAGAAATCTTTTACGTGATCTTTTGATTTTTGTTTATTTCCCCAAGTTTCATCTTCTCCTGCATTAGCAATGTAATCAGATTGAAATTCTGGTAAATAAGCAGCTGTATCAAAAGTAGTTACCGATGATGCTGAGATATTTCCTTTTCCTTCTTTTGCTTTTTTAGAAGAAAGTAAAATTACTCCGTTTGCTCCCTGAGAACCATATAATACAGAAGCTGCAGCTCCTTTAAGAACTGTCATTCCTTCATAATCATCAGGATTAATTAAAGATACAACATCTCCACCATCACGATTACCTCCTGATAAACTACCAAATGTATCATTTGGCTGTCCTGATCCTGAGTTTAGCATTGGGATACCATCAATAACATATAAAGGTTGGTTATTTGTTACAGAAGAATTTCCACGAATAACAACTTTTGTAGATCCACCAGTACCTCCAGAACTTTTTGTTACGGCAACACCAGCAATTTTACCGGCAATTGTATTGATAACGTTAGCATCTTTTACACGAGTTAACTCTTCTCCTTTAAGTTCCTGAGCTGCGTATGTCAAAGATTTTCTAGTTTTCTTGATACCTAATGAAGTTACAACAACTTCATTTAATGCATTAGATGCTCCTTGTTGCATTTTTACATTAATTGTAGCAGCATCTCCTACAACTATTGATTGTGTTTCAAGACCTACATAGGTAAAAACTAAAGTCTGTCCTTTTTGCGCTTCAATTGTGTACAAACCGTCAAAATCGGTAGTAGTACCTTTTTGACCTCCTTGCACTGCAACAGATGCCCCTGGTAATGGCATCCCGTCAGAATCTGTAATCACACCTTTGACATTTTTTACTTGTGCAAGCGAAACTTGCGCCGTAAAAACAATCATAAAGATTAAGAAAATTTTTTTCATGTTTATTTATTTTGTTAGTTATGGTGTAAATTTATTCTTAAGGGATTGTTAAAAAAAATAATTTATACAAACGACTATAAATTTTAAACGAACGACATAAAACAATCAATAATACGTTTCACGAAAACGTTTTCCAATTAGTATATTTATTGCATTTACCCTGTTTACTAACTTTATATGCAGAGTTTTTACTTATTTAATAAAAAATTCTCATTTACAACAACAACTTAATTATCTGGCATTTAGATAAAATTT
The DNA here is from genome assembly GCF_001422725.1 of Flavobacterium sp. Leaf82. Lineage (GTDB taxonomy): Bacteria > Bacteroidota > Bacteroidia > Flavobacteriales > Flavobacteriaceae > Flavobacterium. The sequence continues at coordinate 63,810 of NZ_LMMA01000023.1, forward strand.
AGAATAAAAACGATTGATTTATTCCATATTCAAAAAAGAACAACAATTAGAATGGTTTATTTTAACAAAGCGTTGTGATTTGCTGAAATTCATTTTTTACCATTTCAATTTCTGATTTTGCCTTTTTATTTATTTTTTTTTTAAATAGCCGATAATCCGGATTGTTTAACTTTTTATGTAGAAAGTATTTAAACTAAGAAAAAGAAAACTTATATAATAAGAATGCCTGATAAAGCTTTATTTTTATCCTAATTTAATTTTAAAATTGTTGCTTTAATTTTAATTAAAATGAAAATAGCACTTTATCAGGCATACTTATAAATGGGATTATTTTTTAGTTGGCATCCCACCAAACTTTATTCAGCCAGTCATTTTTTCCGCCCATTCTTGATAAGGCTTCTAAATAATTCTTTTCGTTTTTCTGCATTTCATCATTTGGGTAATACAGACGAGTTGGAGTAACTCCTCCAGTTTCAGAATCCGGATTTGTTATTGGAACTAATTTTGGAAATCCGGTTCTTCTCCAGTTTGAATATGCTTCGATACTATTAAAGATGTAAGTAATCCAAAGTTGTGTTGCAATTTGCTCTTTTTCTTGTCCCGCAACTAAAGGTTTAGCACTTAAATAAGTATTGATACTCGCCTGAGTGGCAGGTTCTGCTCCATAAATTTCTAATTGTTTGATGCCTGCTTCTACTCCTTTTTTATAATAATCTGCTGCAACACCAGAAACCCAGCCTCTATAAGCAGCTTCTGCAAGTAACAATTGTGTTTCTGAATAACTTACATGTAAAAAAGGCGTTGTTTTTTTCTTAAAATAAGATTGTATTCCTGAAGTTGAACTCGCTCCCATTGGAACTTCCCATTGAAAAAGTCCTGGCTTAACACCTTCATAAAGTATTTCTCCGGGTTGTATGGCGCCTCCGTAAGTAATACTGCTTGTTGTTTTAGGAGTTGCGTACATGGTTAATCTTGGATCTCCGTTGTCTCTTAAATAATTTATTACCAAAGTACTAAAGTGATCTCCATTTTCGTTGCCGTTAAGAGCGTACGCCAAACCGTTTCCTCTAAAATCTATAGACGCGGGATCATCATTAAAAGTAGCATCTAAGTGCTTCATGATACAATTATCAGCATTACTTTCAAAAACACCGGCTTGTAAGGCAGCTTTAACCTGCTTTTCTGCTTCGGCTGGTTTTACTTCAGAAATTCTCATTCCTAAACGTAATCTTAAGGTGTTGGCTAATTTTTTCCATTTAGTAATATCGCCATTATAGAACAAATCCCCTTTTACAGTTCCGCCACCAGGATTTAATTGATTTTGAGCTTCTTCTAAATCTTTAAAAAACGATGCATAAATATCTTCCTGCTTGTCATATTTAGGAGTTACTATTGCTTTTGAGAAGCCTAATCCTGCCTCAGAATAAGGAATATCACCATAAATATCAGTCATACGCTGCGCTACCATTACTTTCATGATTTTACCTACGGCATTCATATTTACAGTCTTTGGATCTCCGGCAGTTTTTTCAAGAATATCTACGACGTTTTTCAATTCATTTTGATAACCGTTTCTCCATAAAGCAGTTGCGTATCCGTCATCTTTCTTGAATTTGCTTCCAAACTCAGTTACGTTCCACGCACCCGCATAATGTTGCACAAAACCTCCTGAATAAATTAAATTAGTTCTCCATTGATAGAATCCGTCACCGGACATACACAATTGAGTAAACGTAAGTTGTCCTGCCGGATTTGCTGTCAATGCCACCGGATCTTTTTCCAGTGCATCAAAATTTTCGGTACAGCCTACTGCGGTAAACAAGGTGAGTATGGCTATTATTATTTGTTTAAATTTCATAATTTCTTTTTTTAGAATGCAACTTTAATATTAAAACCATATGATCGTCTAAAAGGCAATGAACCATATTCAAAACCTTGTCCGTTTCCAGAAGTGTACATAGATTCCGGATCAATGTTTGGAAGATCTTTACTAAAAGTCAATAAATTTCTGGCGAATGCTGATACATATATTGAGTTTATTTTTGCTCCGCCAAAAACGCTTTTTGGTATTGTATATCCCAAACTAACTTCTCTTAATTTTACATATGAAGCATCATAAACAAATGGCGCCGGACTGTTGTTAAATACTGTATTCCAATAATCCTGAGGATTAACAGGAGTTGTATTTTTTACATAAACCGGATTAGCAGCCGTTCCTGTATTTACCACACCTTCTGCAACGTAACCCGCTGTAGGAACCCAAGTAGACTGGCTAAAATTAGGATCATTAGCTATTGCTGTTGCTCTTGCATTATTATAAGCGTCTCTGCCTTCTGTAGTTACATCCAAAAGTCCTTTTGTTGCCGCAACTGAATTCGTCATAGAATATACATCCATACCAAATTTCATATCAACTAAAAATTGAAGCGTAACACCTTTGTAACTAAATCTATTCGTTAAACCAGCTGACCAATCCGGAAGCCCTTTTCCTAATGCTACTTTTTCATCTGTAAACAAGGGTAAACCATTTGCGCCAACTACTTTTTCGCCAGCTTCATTTCTTAAGAAATCTCTCCCCATAATGGTTCCGTATTGACCGCCAACCTGAGCTACAATTGCTGCTCCTGCCCAACGAGCTTCAGATATTGTATAAGTATCAATATCCGGATGTAAGGAAAGAATTGAGTTTTTATTTTTTGAATAGTTCAAGTCAATTCCCCACTCAAAATCTTTAGTTTTTATTGGTGATCCTGATAAAAATATCTCTATACCTTCATTACGTAATTTACCTGCATTTACAGAAATAAATTCGTATCCTGATGTTGCAGATGACGGTAAATCAAGTGTTTGATCTGATGTATCTTCGCGATAAACTGTAATATCAGCTTTTAATCTGTTTTTAAAGAAAGCTGTTTCAAGTCCAAATTCGATTCCGGCTTTTGACTGATACGTTAAATCCGGATTTGGTGCTGCAGAATTTTTAATATTTACAACACTTTGTCCGTTGTAAGAAGCAAAAGTAGTATAGTTTAATGCATTTTTATACGCACCGGGAGCATTCGAAACTTCTGCCCACGATCCTCTTAGTTTACCATAAGAAAACGAATCACTCTGAATACCAAAAGCATCTGAGAATATAAAACCTAATGAAGCTGCAGGATAAAAAGCATCTTTGTTTATAACACTAAACCAGTCGTTTCTTCCTGTAAACTCAGCATATAAATATCCTTTATAATCAAACTTTGCTGCACCATATACAGAATTTGTTCTGGTTTTGGTTTCTACAGGCGCATTTTCTGTCTGATTTACGAAGTTGCTGATATATTCAGTTCCGGGCTCAATAATTTTAGTTCCAAATCTTGAGTTTTGTTCTCTTCTAAAATCTCGTCTGCTTGCTCCTAAAATTCCGGAGAAAGTAAAATCAGTTGCCAATTTAATATCACTAAAAGTGGCTATTAAATCCGTATTCATTTCTGATACATTGATATTATTTAAACCAAGATATCCTTCATCTCTCCCTGGCCACGTACTTCCTGCTGCCATAAAATCTTTTGCACTAAAAGCATAAGTATCAATACCGGTTCTTAAAGTCAAGGCAATCCATTTTTTTAACTGGTAAGTTCCTGTAACATTCCCAATAAAACGGTTTTTCTTAGAAGAGTTATGGTTTTCCTGAGTTGTAAAATAAGGGTTCAGCAAATACACATTACTGTTCCATGGATAGATTTCGCCAGTTTCCTCATTTTTATAATTCTTTAACCACGCCTGATCAATATTTGGAGCTAATCCGCTTAATGAATATCCAATATTATTAGGAGAATCTCCCAAACCCGGTCTGTTCTCTGTTACTTCGGCAATATAATTTACATTAGAATCCAACGTAAATTTATCCGATTTTAAAGTCGCACTCAAACTGGCATCGTTTCTTTCTAAACCTGAACCCGGAATAACATCATCATTGTTTAGGTTATTATAACCAAAACGCACAAAGGCATTTTCGCTACCTCCGGAAACTGCAACACCATTTGTTGTTGTAAATCCGGTTCTGAAAAAATCCTGAATATTATTTTCAACCCTTGCGTAAGGTTTCATAGAACCATCAAATATTTTTACTTGTTGTCCTACAGTTTCAGAAAATTTAGGTCCCCACGCATTTGTAGTATATCCGTAAATCTCAGTAGGAGCTTTTGTAGGATCCGGTAAAGCACCATTTGATCCTGTACCATATTCATTTTGAAAATCCGAATATTTAGCATTTACGCGATCAAAGCTCACTCCGCTTGTAAGTTCAACCTGAAGTTTTCCTTTAGTTCCTTTTTTGGTTGTAATCAAAATTACACCATTCAAAGCTCTTGAACCGTACAAAGCCGCAGCAGCCGCTCCTTTTAGCACTGTAAGACTTTCGATATTATTTGGATTTATCCCGGAAATTCCGTCTCCGTTATCACGTCCGTCAAACCATTTGCTTGTTGCAGCACTATCATTAGACAAACCGCCATTATCAATAGGAATTCCATCTACAATATAAAGCGGTTGATTACTCTCGCCTATACTTGATATTCCTCTAATAATAACTCTTGTACTCCCTGCAACTCCAGTTGCCGGGATCGAAACATCTACTCCGGCTACTCTTCCTGAAAGTGCCGTAGTTACATTTGTTGTAATTACTTTATTTAATTGGTCTCCTTTTACATCCTGAACGGCGTAACCCAATTCTTTCTTTTGTCTCTTAATACCCAAAGCAGTAACTACAACCTCATTCAAATTTTGAGCATCCTCCGTCAGCACAACATTTACAGTAGCAGAACCCGCTACAGTTACTGTTTTAGTTTTAATACCGATGTACGAAAAAACAAGTACATCACCTGCTGATGCCTGTATCGCATACATTCCGTCATAATCAGACTGGGTTGCTGTTTTTCCGCCTTGAATAATAATACTTACTCCCGGCAGTGGCAATCCGTTTTGATCGCTTACTAAACCTTTAATTGTTTTTACCTGGGCAACCGAAAATTGCGCGGTAAATACAATCATAAAGATTAACATAATTTGTTTCATTTTATCATGGTTTTGTTGGTTAAGCCATAAATTTATTGTTAAAATTAACATAAATAAAACATTTTAAACAAACAACACAAAACCTTAAACGAACGACTCAAATCATTCAATAATGCGTTTTACGAAAACGATATCCTCTAAAAATAATTTAATTTTAATCTTTTTTTCCAAATTTTTATTCAAAAGAATTGCGTTTTAGCAAGTAATTGTTTAAAGTTGCACAATAATTACATTGACCAAGCCAATAACAATAAACCATTCCGTAAAGTTGACTGAAATTCAGAAATTAAAATTTGATATTAAACTTAAAAATCACTTTTGGTTTTGGGGCAGCTATTTCACTCTTAACTTTTTACGTTGGGGAGCTTACTTTAATGACTATCCTTATTCGTTTAAATCGAACTTGATTGAGTTCTCTTTACACATTCCTCTGGTTTATTTTAATCTTTTTGTTTTAGTACCTCGTTTTGTACTTAAACAGAAATATATTCAATATACATTTTCTTTAATAGTAAGCCTTTTTGGAATTTACTTATTAAAAACAGCCCTTACCTATTATATTATCTCAGAAAATATCTGGCCTGAAGCAAACAGAGAATACCATCCTTTTGAAATTAATCATATCGTAGCGGTTTGTATTGGAGAATTGTATGTTCTCGCCATGGCTTCATCTGTTTATCTGACATTGACATGGTTAAGAGAACGTGAAAGAAACCGATCATTAAGAGAAAATCAGTTTAAAATAAAATTGAAATATCTGGAGAATCAAATTCAGCCGCATTTCTTTTTCAATACCTTAAATAATCTATACGCTTTATCACTAGAATCTTCTGATAAGGTTCCGGATGTAATTATAAAACTGTCAAATTTGATGGAATATGTTTTATATGATGTAAAAGGAACCAAATTTGTTCCATTAATAAAAGAGATAGATTACATTCAAAATTATATCGAAATTGAGAAGCTACGCTTTGAAAACGTTGAAGTTACCATAAACTTAGAATCAAATATAGAAGATATCGTTGTACCGCCGTTAATATTCATTTCATTGGTCGAAAATGCCTTTAAACATGGAGGAGTTAACAATAATAACCTGAAAATTAAGATCAATTGTAAAGTTATTGACAATAAAATGTTAGATTTTGAAATCTTAAATAATTTTGTAATTTCACAAAATCTTAATACGAAAGGCGGAATTGGTTTAGTTAATACCAAGAAAAGATTAAAATTAATTTATAAAAGCAATTTCAGTTTAAAACATAAAACGAAATTAAATTACTATATAATCCGTTTGCAAATACCTATTAATAATGAAGATTAAATGCGTGTTGATTGATGATGAGCCATTAGCAATCAAAGTCCTGCAAAATTATTTTACAAATTTTACAGACTTTGAAGTCATTGGTACATTCAATAATTCTCTGGAAGCGCTTGATTTTATAAACAGTACAGCTGTTGATGCCGTCTTTTTAGACATCAATATGCCTATGATGACAGGTTTTGAACTCATAAGTTTAATCGAAAACAAGACTAAAGTTATTATTACTACTGCTTTTAGAGAATTTGCTGCCGAAAGCTACGATCTTGATGTTTTAGATTATTTAGTAAAACCAATTCCGTTACCACGATTTATAAAATGCATCAATAAAATTACAACCGAGTACAATTTAAAAAACAATATTAAGGTTGAAACCACAAAAGGAGATTCTCATATTTTTATCAAAGTCGATAAAAAAATGATGAAAATTAATATTGAAGAAATTTTATTTGTCGAAGGAATGAAGGAATATATCAAGGTCGTTACGCCTGATAAAACTTATATTACCCATAAATCACTGACTTCGTTGTCTGAAGAATTGCCGGCAGATCGTTTTTTACGAATTCATAAATCATACGTAATTGCACTAAACAAGGTAAAATCTATCGAAGGAAACCGCATTCAGATCCAGTCTTACACCATTCCTATAGGCAGAAATTACAGTAAAGAGGTCAAAAACAAAATTCTTGAATAAATTCTCATTCACAATTTCATTTTATAACTCGGTAAAAATTAACACATTGTTGAAAAAATGATGCCGTTGGTTTAAATTTAACATTATTTGTGCCTTTTTATTTTTTTTTGATACACTTAACAAATATATTTACGGTCTTCAAAAAACAATAAAATAAAAAATTAACCTCTTAAATTATGAGTTCAGAAAATGTTCAAACCAAATGGGGACAGTTTATCTCGTTGATAATTGTTTTCTTCTTTTGGGGTTTTGTTGGTTCAGCCAATGATATCCTGATTCCAGTATTCAAAAAAGTATTCACTTTATCACAAGTACAATCGCAATTAGTAGCGTGGGCATTTTATGCTGCGTACTTTGTAGGATCTGTAATTTTCTTTTTAGTATCCTTAAAAGTAGATGTTTTACAAAAATTTGGATACAAAAAAACTTTATCTGCCGGTTTACTTCTTTCAGCAGTTGGATCATTTTTATTTATTCCTGCTGCAACAATGGAAAGTTTCCCTTTCTTTTTAACAGCTTTATTTACTGTAGGTTTAGGATTCTCAATACAACAAATTGTTGCAAATCCACTGGCTATTAAAATGGGAAGCCCTCAAACAGGAGCGCACCGTTTGACTTTGGCTGGAGGTATCAACTCTTTTGGAACAACAATTGGAGCTATCCTTTTAGGAATCGCTTTGTTTGGAATGGGAGATAACAAAAACACATCACTTTCATTAGAAGATATCAAATTACCTTTCGTTATTCTTGGGCTTGCATTTATTGTAGTTGCTATTTTCATGAACTTCTCTAAAATCGAAGATCCTGCGAAAGAAGAGGAAGAAGTAGTTAAAGTAGCACACGAAAAATTCAACATCCTGGATTACCCACAATTATATCTAGGAATGTTAGGAATCTTTATATATGTTGGAACTGAGGTTACAATTATTAGTAATTTACCGGCGTTGCTTCATACAGCAGAATTTGGAAACGTATTAGAAGATGCCATTGCGCCATTTATCGCCTTGTATTGGGGAAGTTTAATGATTGGTCGCTGGAATGGTGGAGTTAACGTTTTTAATACTTCAAACTTAGTAAACACGGCATTAAAATTTATTGTACCAGCTGTAGCATTTGGAGTAATTATTGGAGCTAATATTTTTGCTGCACATGATGTTTCTGCATTTTACATTTACCCAATCTGGATCTTATTGTTTATCGCTGTAAGCTTTGTAGGTGGTAAAAATGCCGGAAAAACATTAATGCTTTTCGGAATATCAGGTTTATTAATGATGGTTGCGGGATTAGTCTGGCCAGATCCATCAATTGCTAAATTCTTCTTTATCTCAGGAGGTTTATTTTTATCTATCATGTGGCCATCGATATTCGATTTAGCTATTGCAGGATTAGGAAAAAACACAGGAAAAGCATCTTCATTCTTAATTATGATGATTCTTGGTGGTGGAGTTATTCCATTAATCCAGGGAAGTATCTGCGATATTGATCTTACAAGCCCGGGAGGAATCTTCGGAATCACATGGACTCACTTCTCTTATATCGTTCCACTTCTTGGATTTGCTTATTTAGGATTCTACGGTTTCTATTGCCCTAAAATCTTAAAAAGACAAGGAATTGACCATAACGTTCAAAGCGAAGGCGGAGGTCACTAAGCCAAAAAATAAAAGATAAAAAAATCCCAAATTCTAATTCACAAAATTAGAATTTGGGATTTTTTATTCGTCAAAGAAAAAATCTTAGAACCTCAGAACCTTAGCATCTTAGAACCTCTATTTAGCATTAATAACATTCTTCAAATTCTGCTTAAAAACGTCTTTGTTTTTCTGTGATAACGTATAAACAACATCTTTATCAGCATGAACAATTACCTTGTCTATATTCGCTTCTAAAAGTGCTTTTGGATCTTTTATTTTCAACGTGCAAGCTCCGTCAAAAAAGCCATCATCTTCAATAATTTTTTTAGCTTCGATAATAGTTCCGTCGCTCAATACTGCTGAAATAGTCATTGTTTTATTAAGCGTTTTCGAATAAAAACCATCCATAACCAACATTAGCCGATAAGAATTTTTCAATTCCGGACCTTTAAATTCATGACGTGTAATATTGTAACGCAAACCTTTTGCCAGAGACTGAAAATGTACAGAACAATCCAGTTCAAAACTCGCGACATCACCGACTTCACTAACTTGTTTTATTATTTTAGCAGCTTGTGCATTTACAGAAATACCAATAATCAAAAACACAAAAATTAAAACGACTTTTTTCATATGTATTTCTTTTTGAGACATATAAAAGTAAAAAAAAATCACCACCTTTTTTTAAAAGATGGCGATTTTATATTTTAAATACCTGAGTATTACTTATTTCCTTTTTCGAAATCAGCTACAAACTGAGCTAATCCAATATCAGTCAACGGGTGTTTCAACAATCCGTAAATTGCAGAAAGAGGTCCTGTCATAACATCTGCACCAATTTTAGCACAATTTACAATATGCATTGTGTGACGTACAGAAGCTGCCAAAATTTGAGTTTCATAACCATAGTTATCATAAATAGATCTAATTTCTTCGATCAAATTCAAACCATCTGTAGAAACATCATCTAAACGACCAATAAAAGGAGAAACATAAGTAGCTCCGGCTTTTGCAGCCAATAAAGCCTGACCTGCAGAAAACACAAGTGTTACATTTGTTTTAATTCCTTTATCAGAGAAATATTTTGCAGCCATTACACCTTCTTTTGTCATAGGTAATTTAACTACGATCTGATCGTGCAATTCAGCTAATTCTTCACCTTCTTTGATCATTCCATCATAATCAAGCGCATTTACTTCAGCACTAACATCTCCTTCAACAAGATTACAAATGTCTACATAATGCTTTAAAATATTGTTTTTTCCGGTAATACCTTCTTTCGCCATCAATGACGGGTTAGTTGTTACACCATCTAAAACACCTAAAGCTTGTGCTTCTTTAATCTGAGCTAAATTAGCTGTGTCAATAAAAAATTTCATAATTATATCTATTTAATTGTGTTCCTGTTTTGGGCGTGTCCCTCAGGGTCGGGCTATCGGCTTTATATTTTGTTCCGTTTCTCTTCACAAAAGGATACCACCTCTATCCCTCACGCAAAATTCCGTGCAAAATTACAATTTATAATTTCCATAAGATAAAAAACTAAAAAATAATTTTAAACCTCAGGCATATACAACCTAAAGTCTCAGTTAAAAAGATATTTTATTTTTTGTACTTTTAAAAAAAATAAAAACATCCCCCAAAAAAGTGCTAGAAAATCATTTCAAACAAGATATAATTAATATTGAGAACATTACAATAGTTCCTACCCTACTCAACGTTATTTGTCAAACTACCGGAATGGGTTTTGCAGCAATAGCAAGAGTTACAGAAGACAGATGGATTACCTGCAGCGTTCAGGATAATGTACTTTTTGGACTAAAACCAGGAGACGAACTCAAAATAAAAACAACTATTTGTAATGAGATCAGACAAAATCCTAAACCAGTCATTATAGACAATGTAAGCGAAGATCCGGATTATCACGACCATCATACACCGGCAATGTACAATTTGCAAAGCTATATTTCTGTACCAATTATGCGTCAGGACGGAAGTTTCTTTGGCACATTATGCGCTATTGATCCAAAACCAAACAGTCTTAAAGAATTTAAAGTTCGGGAGATGTTCAATTTATTTGCTAATTTGATTTCATTTCACCTAAATGCAATAGAAAATATTGCAGAAAACAATAAAGATTTAAATGAAAAAAATCATCTTCTTGAAAAAACAGAAAATGAAAAGCAAAAAATAGAAAAATTAAAATTAAACGCCGAGAAATTGCTTATCGAGAAAAATATTTCTCTTGAGAAAATGAACAGCGAACTCGAAGCCTTTAATTATATCTCAAGTCATGATCTTCAGGAACCGTTGCGTAAAATTCAGCTTTTTACAGACACAATCGAGCGCGAAGAAGTCAATAACTTATCTGAAAAAGGCAGGACTGCATTTCATAAAATCAAAACGTCAGCTTATCGAATGCAAAATCTGATAAACGACCTTTTGATTTATTCTAAAACAAAATTTGATGACAGAAAGTTTGAAATAAAAGACTTAAACCAAATAACCAATGATGTCATAGAAGACCTTACAGATGAGTTTGAGAATAAAAATGTAGTTTTTGATATACAACAATTAGGAAAACTGTCTGTAATAGAATTTCAATTTAGACAATTAGTATATAATCTAATCAGCAATTCACTGAAATTCGCAAGTCCGGACCGAAATCTAATCATAAAAATATCTGCAGAAATGACAAATGGAGAGCTTGAAAAACTTTCTCCACTTACTAAATATTATAAAATAACGATTTCTGACAACGGAATTGGATTTGATCAGCTATACAACGAAAAGATATTTGGACTATTTCAGGCATTGCATACGAAACCTGTAAAAAGCACAGGAATTGGACTTACAATCGTAAAACGTATTGTAGAAAACCACAACGGATTTATTAGGGCAAAAGGAGTTTTAAACGAAGGAGCAAAATTTGATATCTTTATTCCTGTGGAATAATTTCAAATTTTGCTCCGTGTTAATTTTTATAACTTATAATGATTCATTAACATCTTTTCGTAGACTTTATCGGGAAGTGCGCGCTTTAGCACAATTGAAAACTTTTGCATAAAGGCACCTACTTTATAATGCACATTTGGCTTTTTTTGCTGCATAATTTTATAAACTGCCTCAGCCATTTCGTTAGGATTACTACCCGCATCAACATGTTCATTCATTGTCGAAAGCGTTTCTCCATATACTTTTTCATAGGCAGAACCCGGTATTACCGGCGCATGATAACGACCAGAAGCAATATTGGTTGCAAAATCTCCAGGTGCTACATTTGTAATTTCGATTCCAAACGATTTTACCTCCATACGCAATGCTTCTGTAACAAGCTCTAAAGCTCCTTTTGATGCCGAATAAACGCTACGATATGGCAATCCCATATAACCTGCAATTGAGGTAATATTAATAATCAAACCTGATTTTTGCGCTCTCATTTGCGGCAAAACAGCTTTCATTACTTCAATAGGACCAAAGAAATTGGTTTCAAAATTATTCTTGATTTCTTCCGTTGGGATTTCTTCAAGAGGCCCCGTAATTCCAACACCTGCATTATTAATTACAACATCTAATCGACCGGAAGTAGCAATAATTTTAGAAACAGCTGATTTTATAGATTCGGTATTTCGAACATCTAAAGCAACCAAAGGAAAAACTGAATTTAAAACTTTCTCTGGATTTCTACTGGTTCCATATACTGTGAAGCCTTTTTTTTGTAAAAACTCTCCAATTGATTTTCCAATCCCTGAGGATCCTCCGGTAATTAAAACGACTTTGCTCATATTTTGGGTCATAGGTTATTTATTAAGTTAAGGAAAATCACGACTCACTATTATGGATAATAATTTTAACGCAAAGAACGCTAAGTTTTTTTATCTTAAAGTATCTTTAGAAAACACACAGTTCGCAAAGCTAAATCAATATAAAGCTTTGCGAACTTTACATCTTTTTATACAAATTAAGAGTAAAAAAACTTAGCGTTCTTTGCGGTATTTTTTTTCTCTTTTAGAGTTGATCCAATTTTACTCAGGTCCAAAAATAAAAAAATCCTCCATAAGGAAGACTACTTTTAAATTAATTATAAAAAAAATCCCGAAACATCGGGAATAAAAAAAATGGCAAGCGACCTACATCGCACCGCTCAACCACGTACCCTTGCTATGTTCCCATCCTGGGGGAGTCTGCAGGAGCTGGTCGTGTAGGACTTGCCGGTGCAAATATACAATCTTTTTATATTTTTGCAAGACCTTTGTTGCTATAAAAATATCGTCGTATATTGGCTCATTCAAATTTTTAACTATGAAAAAATATAACTTCCTAACTGTCATTTTATTAGGAATCACATTAATTGGATGTGGAGATACAAAAAAAGGTGAAAATTCTTTATTTAACATTGATGATTCTGCTTTTCCGGCGCATTTTACACAAAAAGAAGCGGTTTCTGTTGGAATTTTGAACCCAAATTCGAAAGAAATCGACAGCATTGCTTACTTTGTTAATGATAAAAAAGTGGGAAGCATAAAAGGTGATGAAAAATTTAATTTTGTATTAAAAGATCAGAAATTAGGATATCAATATATAAAAGCAACAGTTTATTTTGGATCTGATTCTTCTGATGCCACAAAAAGAATTGAATTAGTATCTGATGTCGAGGCAAAACCTTTGAAATATAAAATTGTTAATACATATCCTCACGATACAAAATCTTTTACCGAAGGTTTAGAGTTCTATAAAGATACATTGTACGAAAGCACAGGACAAGAAGGTGCGTCTTACATTAGAAAATACGATTATAAAACAGGAAAAGTTTACAAACAGATCGATCTTGAAAAAAAATATTTTGGTGAAGGAATCACTTTTATCAATGGTAAATTATACCAATTGACCTGGCAAAACAAAACTGGTTTTATCTATAATGCAAATACCTTAAAACAAGAAAAAACTTTTGCATACGATAAAGATATCGAAGGCTGGGGAATGACAAATGATGGAAAATACATTTACCAAACTGATAAAACAGAGAAAATCTGGAAAATGGATCCTACAACCCAAAAAATGGTAGATTACATTAATGTATATTCAGGAACTTCAAAAATTAAAGCCATCAATGAATTAGAATGGATCAATGGAAAAATCTATACTAATGTTTGGTTTAAAGATGCCATTGCAGTGGTAAACCCAGTATCCGGAGCTGTTGAAGGAATCCTGGACATGTCAGGCTTGCGTAAATTTATGCCGGATGTGACTAAAGATGATGTTTTAAACGGAATTGCTTACAATCAAAAAACAAAAACAATTTTTGTAACCGGAAAAAACTGGAGCAAAATGTTCGAAATTACGGTTTCGGAATAAATTAAAGACGATTTTATTTAAATATAAATTTCACAAATTTTCACGAATTGATTAGTGATAATTTGTGAAATTTGTGTTTTTAAACATTCCTAAAAAATAATAAATCATACTATGATTACTCTAATAACCAACATAAAAGAATTACTTCAGGTTCGTGAAACTTCAATTTCTAAGGTTTCAGGCGTTGAAATGGCTATTCTTCCTACTATAAAAAATGCTTTTTTAATTCTAAAAGACAATCTGATTGATGATTTTGGTTCAATGGAAAATCTTCCTGAAATAAAAGCCGATAAAACTATCGATGCAACAGGCAGAATTATTTTGCCAACATGGTGCGACAGTCACACGCATATTGTATATGCGGGCAATCGCGAACAGGAATTTGTAGACAGAATCAACGGTTTTACTTATGAAGAAATTGCCAATCGTGGCGGAGGAATTTTAAATTCGGCAAAAAAACTCAACGAAACTACAGAAGAAGAAATCTACGAGCAATCAAAAGTTCGTCTTGAAGAAGTGATGCATTTAGGAACCGGAGCCGTAGAAATCAAATCCGGATATGGTTTAACGCTCGAAGGCGAACTGAAAATGCTTCGTGTAATAAAAAAATTAGCCGCAAATTACCCAATTGCTATAAAAGCTACTTTTCTGGGCGCACATGCTTTTCCTTTACATTACAAAGACAATAAAGAAGGTTATATTGAAGAAATTATAACTAAAATGCTGCCGGAAATTGCAAAAAATAAATTAGCTGATTATATAGATGTATTTTGCGAAACAGGCTATTTTTCTGTAGAAGAAACAGAAAAAATTATGCAGGCAGGAATAGAATTCGGTTTAAAGCCAAAAATTCACGTAAATCAATTTAATTCTATCGGAGGAATACAATCCGGAATTAAATTTAAAGCCCTTTCTGTCGATCATCTCGAAATTATGAAACCGGAAGATATTGAAGCTTTAAAAAACACAGAAACAATGCCTGTAGCGTTACCTTCCTGTTCTTATTTTTTAAGCATTCCGTATACTCCAGCACGTGAAATGATAAAAGCAGGACTTCCGCTGGCATTAGCAACAGATTTTAATCCTGGTTCTACTCCATCCGGAAATATGAACTTTGTGGTTGCAACAGCTTGTATTAAAATGAAAATGACTCCGGAAGAAGCCATAAATGCAGCAACTATAAACGGCGCGTACGCAATGGGAATTTCTGAAACCCACGGAAGTATTACAAAAGGTAAAAAAGCCAACTTAATCCTTACCAAACCAATTTCATCTTATTACCAAATTCCATATGCATTTGGCAGTAATTTAATCGAAAGTGTTTTTTTAGAAGGCGAAATTCTATAAAATGAATTATTTTAATTTTTATTCATAAAAATCAAGAGTTGAAAGTCTGCAATTTGTGCCATTAGGCACTAAATATTGGTAGAAAAAAAAAGGAAAAAGAATGATTTAGCGTGCAGTAGGTACGCATTAGCTATTATTTTGTTGCGTACCTACGGCACGCTAACTTATTACTACCACAATTTCTACAAATATTTAGTACCTAAAGGCACATCTCAATTCTTAATTCGCATTATTCCATAAAAAAAGGTCTGTGAAAAACTTCACAGACCTTTAATATTTTAGTGGTATTATTACCTAAGCGACTTTGTCTTATCTTAAGTTGAAACTAGTTTTAGAAACTAATTCATCATTATCAAAAACGTTGATAAAATAAGCACCTTTAGCAAAATCTTTACCTGGTAAATCTTCACTAACATTTACTGTTTTATTTTCATATTTAACAGTAGTTTTAAAACTGTAAGTTAAAGTATTATCACCAAAACTTTCTGTTTTCTTATCTCCTAAAACATTGTTTTTAGAATCGATAACCTGTACATAATACGTTTTATCGCCAGATTTAGCGATTTGGTTTTCAGCAACAGTAAAACTGATTTTTAAAACATCAGCACGACTTGCTTTATCAGTTTCGATTTGTTTTCCTGAGCTTTTTAATTTGTAAGCAGCAGTTTTTGTATTTAAAACTGATAATTTAGCTCCTTTTTCAACCGTTTTAGCCAATTCTTCGTTTTGACCTACTAATACTTCATTATATTTTTTAGATTCTCCTAAAACTACAATTGTACTATCTCTCTGAACTGTTAAAGTGCCGTTTTGTTTTTTCAATTCGTCATTTTCAGCAACCAAAGTTTTCATTTTACCTTGCATTGCCTGAACTTGTGATTTGTATTTAGACACATCACCTTTAGATTTGTTCAAATCGTCCATTAGAGCGACTACTTTATCTCTTTCCTGAATTAATTCATCAGACATTGAAGTATTTTCAGCAATTGCAGCATCATAAGTTGCTTTTAGCTCTTGCAGATCTTTCATAACCGATTCTTTTTCCGTCATAGTCGACGTAAGTTCGGTCTTAACTACATCTGTATCAGATGATAATTTAAAAATATACACTAAGCTACCAATAAGTAGGACTGCTAAAACTGCGATTACCGCTTTTAGACTTGAGTTGTTGTTCTTTGGGTTTTCCATATTTAAAATAATTTTTCTTTAAAACAAATTTAAGAATTAATATAAGGTTATAACGTAAGTTACTACAATTATATTATTTTTGGAAAATAAATTTTTTTCATGGAGAAATTAATCCCGTTTACTATTAATGATTTAGCAAAAGTCACAAATCATCGAAGTGGTGAAATAAAGTTTGGAGAAAAGATGATTATCATTCCTAAAGGAGTTGACAGAATCAATTTTCTAAAAGAAAGTGAAGCTAAATATGTACTACTGGGAATTCCGGAAGATATTG
This sequence comes from Flavobacterium sp. Leaf82, assembly GCF_001422725.1. GTDB lineage: Bacteria > Bacteroidota > Bacteroidia > Flavobacteriales > Flavobacteriaceae > Flavobacterium. The sequence continues at coordinate 80,675 of NZ_LMMA01000023.1, forward strand.
GTGTGCGCGCAAATTACGGAAGGCCAGGAGCAGCATCAGCATGGGAAAGTGCCATAAAAAGCATTGCAAACATTCAGCACAATCGTTTTTCTAAAGGAAGTCAGATTATTGTTTTAGGACAAATTAATGTTACGGAGGAAATGCGTGATGTCGAAAATCTTGATTTTAATGATATTGATGACCGATCCAAATTAAGTCAGCTTGTCGAAAAAATTGACAAAGAAGTTTCGCACATCATATTTAATATTATAAAAGCAGGAAAAACCCCAATTATCATTGGCGGCGGTCATAATAATGCATACGGAAATATAAAAGGATCGGCTTTAGCCAAAGGAAAACCTATAAACGCTATTAATTTTGATGCCCATTCTGATTTCAGGATTCTTGAAGGCAGACACAGCGGAAACGGATTTTCATATGCTTATGAAGAAGGTTTCTTAAAAAAGTACTTCATTTTTGGTTTGCACGAAAACTACACTTCAAAAAGTGTTTTGGATATCATAAAAAAACTGGAAGACAGAGTTCGATACAATACTTATGACAGTGTAAATATTCGTAAAGAAAAAGATTTTAACAGGGAGATGGCTTTGGCACTTGAATTTATAAAAACAGATTCTTTTGGTATCGAAATTGACTTAGACGCTATTCCTAATATCGCCAGCAGCGCTATGACTATCAGCGGATTTTCTGTCGAAGAATTACGTCAGTTTGTGTCCTTTTTTGGGCAAAATCGAAATGCTGCTTATTTGCACATTTGCGAAGGAGCCCCGGATTTGGCAGATTCTCCTAACAACAATTTAATTGGTAAATTAATTGGTTATTTAGTGACTGATTTTATCAAGGCTAATAATGAAAAAGAATAATTTACTGAAAGTTGAACGACTGAAAATTAGCTCATTTGCCAAATAAAACAAGAATCAAATAAACGATTGGTCGAATAAACCTATCTTTGCACAGAATTTTAGTACTTAAAACTAAATTCTTAATACCTAAGATATGTTATTCGAAGATTTATCACTTTCAAAAAGTATACAAAAAGCCGTATTTGAAGAAGGCTACCTTAACCCTACTCCTATTCAGGAACAATCTATTCCGATTGTTTTGGCAGGAAGGGATTTAATTGGTTGTGCCCAGACAGGTACAGGAAAAACTGCTGCATTTGCAATCCCAATCATACATCAATTACACAGAATTGTAGGTTCATCAAAAAAAGCCAAAGTAATTCGTGCCTTAATAGTTACTCCAACTCGTGAACTGGCAGTTCAGATTGGGCAAAGTTTTGAAACTTATGCAAAATACACCAACCTGACTCAATTAACGATTTTTGGTGGAGTTTCGCAAAATCCACAAGTAGATACGCTAAAAAACGGAGTTGACATTTTGGTAGCAACACCGGGAAGATTATTAGACTTGCAAAAACAAGGTTTTCTTGATCTTGATCATTTGCATACTTTAGTTTTAGACGAAGCAGATCAAATGCTGGATATGGGTTTTATAAACGATGTAAAAAAGATCGTTAAACTAACGCCTAAAAACCGTCAGACTTTATTATTCTCAGCAACAATGCCAATTGCAATTCGCGAACTGGCCGAAATGTTTTTGCAGGATCCTGCAAAAGTTGAAGTTTCTCCGGTTTCATCAACTGCAGAAAATGTTGAGCAACGTGTTTATTTTGTTGAAAAAACAGAAAAAAGAAATTTATTATATCATTTAATAAAAAACGAAGACTTATCAAACGTATTGGTTTTTTCAAGAACCAAACACGGAGCTGATAATGTTGTAAAAGCATTGCGTAAAAAAGATATTCCTGCTGAAGCAATTCACGGTGATAAATCACAAAATGCAAGACAACGCGTTTTAGATGCTTTTAAAAATAAAGAAGTTGGTGTTCTTGTCGCGACGGATATTGCCGCAAGAGGAATTGATATTGATCAATTGCCATTTGTAATCAACTTTGACTTACCTAATATTCCTGAAACTTACGTGCATAGAATTGGACGAACTGGTCGTGCCGGAAACGGAGGAGTTGCAATTTCGTTTTGCAGCAAAGACGAACATGGTTATTGGAAAGATATTCAGAAATTGATAAAAGTAGATGTAAAAACAATTACAGATCATCCTTATCAATGGCATGCAGGAAGTCCCGAAGCAGCGGCAGAAGAGAAACCTAAAAACTCAAACCGAAGCGGAGGAGCTCACAAATCAAGAAAATCAAATGCTTCTAAGCAAAATAAAAAACGTTGGTATTAACCAACGTTTTTTGCTTCATGTATTAAGTAACTTATAATTTTAAACAGCTTAACAGGTTCAAAAGGTTTAATGATAATATCATTTATTCCGGAAGAAATTGCTTCGTCTGTGATTTCATCTTTATCAAAAGCAGTCAAAGCTACAATAGGTGTTTTTATATCTTTTAAACGAATTCGTTTAGTGGTTTCAAATCCATTCATCAAAGGCATATTGATATCCATTAAAATAAGATCGAAACTTTCTTTCTCCAGGATTTCCAAAGCAGCAAAACCATCATCGACTACTTTACAAATATAATTGTTCTTTTCGATTATTTTTTTTGTTACCAACTGATTGATCACATTATCCTCGACAATCAGTATTTTATAAACCTCACTTGAGGTTAAATCTACTTCTATCTCTTCTATAATATTTTTGGTTTTTTCAGGATCGTACTCAAATGGTATTATGAACAAAAATGAAGTTCCTTCGCCAATATTACTTTTTAAACTAATTGTACTTCCAAAAAGTCCTAACAATCTTTTTACAATACTTAAACCCAATCCTGTTCCCTGATAATCTTCATCTTTTCTGCCAACCTGAACAAATTTTTCAAAAATTTTACCCTGATCTACAATTGCAATTCCAACACCGTTATCTTTTATGAGAAAATCAAGAAAATGTATTTTCTCTTCTATCCTATCCAGTTTTACAATAATTTCGACTTCGCCATCTTTAGTAAATTTCAAGGCATTACTCACTAAATTCATTAAAATCTGTGCCAGCCTTAATTTATCTCCAATTAGATATTCCGGAATGTTGGGGTCAATAGAAACCGTAATTTTATTATTGTTTTTTTGAGATAAAAAAGAAAGCGAATTTTTGATCATTGTAATTTCATCTGAAATATTAAAAGTCAAATTTTCAAGTACTACTTTATTCTCTTCAATTTTATTAATCTGAAGAATATCATTTACGAGCGACAACAAGTATCGCGCTGAAAATTTCAGGGAACTCAAATGCTGGCTTCTGGATAATTCTTTATGTTCTTCGAGCAGCATGTTAGTAATACCTACCACACCATATAGAGGAGTACGCAATTCGTGGCTTATAGTCGAAATAAATTGAGTTTTAAGTAAAGAGGCTTCCTCTGCAATTTCTTTTGCTTTTACAAGCTCTAAATTATGTTTTTTCTTAAATCTGATATTTTTGACCAAAGTGATAATCAGAAAAAGAAGAATTAAAGAAATCAATACAAATAAGATGACGATAATTCTGGATTTTTTCAGACTTTGATATTGTGAGTCTTTTTCATTCTCGATCTTATCAATTTGTCTTTTATATTCGTCTAATTCCAGGTTAAAGCCGGCAATAGAAGCTTTCTTAAGTTTTTCTTCATTGTATAATTCCTCTGTAATTTTATTATATGCCGCCAGGTTTTCGTAAGCATCTTTATAATTTTTAATTTTAGTCAAAAATTTTGAGTATTCTAAATGAGCATACGAAAGATCTGATTTTTCTTCATTGTCTTTTCCTGCTATTAGCGCTTTCAAAAAAAATGTATTTGCTGCTTCATTGTCATTCAAATAAGAAGAATACATTCCGTTAAGCATATTTACGATAATCTCTGTCGATTTATCACCATATTTTTCGACATTGTTTCCAACAAATTTCAAATAAGGATATCCTTCTTTAAATTTACCAATATCAAAATAAGCCCACGCTATATTTACGTTTGTAAAATAGACCTGACTCATATCGTTAATCTTCAAAGAATATGCGATAGACTTTTTATAAAAATTAATCCCTTTATTAAATTGCTTTTTTTCGAAGCAATAAATATTCCCAAGATTATTATGAAGACTGTATTTAATAGAATCGTTTTCTGTTTTATTTGCGTAGTACAACCCTTTATTATAAAAGAAAATAGCTTTATCAAATTCTGATAATTCGCTGTAATTACCGGCAATAATCTTGTATGATTTTGCTATTAAATTATCATTCTTAGAAGTTGTAGCATAATTGAGGGCTATTCGTGAAGTAATTAATGATTTTTCGAAATTAGAATCCTTATAATCATTCCAGGCTTGCTTAACCAGTTTTGCAATCTTATCATCCGGCATAGAATCTGATTGCGCAATCGCCGAATTGGCAAAACAATTCAGAAATAAAAAGAGCAATAAAAAAATCCGTATTTGGGGCATAAATAGGCTAATTTTATCAAATATACACTTAAAAATAAAAAAAAGCTGTATTTCATATAAAAATACAGCTTTTCTTTATTTATTTAAATTTTACTAAATATTATAGTTTCCTTCTGATGAAAAAATAAGATAAAATTACTCTATAGAATTCTCTTCTAAGTCTTTATCATCTTCCCATTTTCCAACAACAGATGTTGCCAATGCATTTCCTAAAACGTTTGTAGCACTTCTGAACATATCACAAAAGTGATCAATAGGCAAGATTAATGCAATACCTTCTACAGGAATTTTAAACATTCCGCAAGTCGCTGCAACAATAACCAAACTTGCTCTTGGTACTCCGGCAATTCCTTTACTGGTTAACATTAAAACCAAAAGCATTGCCATTTGTGTTCCCAAATCTAAGTGAACTCCGTAGAACTGAGCAATAAAAATACTGGCAAAAGTCATATACATCATACTTCCGTCAAGGTTAAACGAATAACCAAGTGGCAACATAAATGCTACAATTTTGTCTTTAACACCAAAACTTTCCAGTTCTTCGGTTAATTTAGGGAATACAGCTTCACTACTTGTTGTTCCAAAAGCGATTGCTAATGGCCCAACAATACGTTTTAATAATTCAGTCATTCTTCCTTTAAGGAAAATATAACCCACCGCAATCAAGACTACCCAAAGTGTACTGATTCCGACTAAAAATGATCCGAAGAATTTAAAATAGGTAATTATTAATTCTTCTGCATCTCTAATAGCGAATACCCCTGCAATAGCGCCAAATACTCCAATTGGAGCAAAATTCATTACATAGTTTACCATTTTTAAAACGATATGCGACGCTTTATCAAAAGCATTTATGATTGGTTTTACAGTACTTCCTAATGAAGCTGCCGCTAAACCAAAAAAGATAGAAAAAATTACGATTTGCAAAATTTCATTCGTTGCCATTGCCTCAAAAATACTTTTAGGTACAATATGTTCAACGAAATTTTCAACAGATAATATTTTTGTTTTAGCCGTAACCTCAGATGCTGCAGCCATATCGACATGATCCAATTTTAAACCTACTCCCGGTTCTAAAATATTCACATAAAATAATCCTATTAATAAAGAGATAAATGACGCGGTAAAAAACCATCCAAGAGCTTTTCCTCCAACTCTTCCAACTGTTTTTATATCTCCCAGTTTTGCAATTCCAACTACTAAAGTGGTAAATACCAAAGGAGCAATAATCATTTGCACCAATCTAATAAAGATCGTAGCAAGCATTTTGATTTTATTACTAAACGATAATGCAGCTTCCTCTGAAATCGAATTATGAATAATAATTCCCAGAGTAGCTCCAAGCACCATTGCTATTATAATTTGCCCTGTTAACCCTTTAAGAAATGGTTGTTTTTTAGTTTCTGTAACTTGCATTAATTTGTTTTTTTTAGATTAAAATACTAAGACCCTCACTGTCTTAATTTTTATTAATAGGTTTTGTTGATCAAATAAAAATCAGCCAAAACAATTGCTGCCATAGCCTCAACAATAGGCACAGCGCGCGGAACAACGCACGGATCATGACGACCTTTTCCGGTCATTGGCGTAATGTTTCCTTTATTATCTAATGAATCCTGAGTTTGCATAATTGTCGCAACCGGTTTAAACGCAACTCTGAAATAAATATCCATACCGTTACTTATTCCACCCTGAATTCCTCCGGAAAGATTTGTTTTTGTAGTTCCGTCAGGATTGTATAAATCGTTGTGTTCGCTTCCTTTCATTTCAGAACCTGAAAATCCGCTTCCGTATTCAAAACCTTTAACGGCATTTATAGAAAGCATTGCTTTTCCTAATTCAGCATGTAATTTGTCAAAAACAGGTTCCCCTAAACCTACGGGAACGTTCTGGATCACACAAGAAACAATACCACCAACAGTATCTCCCTGTTTGCGGATATCGCGAATATATTCTTCCATAATAGCTGCTGATTTTTCATCAGGACAACGAACGGGATTACTTTCTATTTTAGAAAAATCTAAATCCTGATATGGAGTATCTAAATGAATTGGTCCTACAGAAGAAACGTAAGCATTAATTTTAATTTCCGGTAACATTTGCTTTGCAATTGCACCTGCAACTACTCTGCTTGCAGTTTCTCTTGCAGAGCTTCTTCCGCCGCCGCGATAATCACGAAAACCATATTTCTGGTCGTATACATAATCAGCATGACTTGGTCTGTAATTATCTTTTATATGAGAGTAATCATCAGATTTTTGATTGGTGTTTGGGATAATAAACCCTATTGGAGTTCCGGTAGTTTTGCCTTCAAAAATACCAGATAAAAACTGAACCGCATCCGGTTCTTTACGTTGTGTTACAATTGCTGACTGCCCAGGTTTTCTACGAGACATTTCAACTTCAATTGCTTCTAAATCAAGTTCAATTCCAGATGGACAACCATCTATAATTCCGCCTAAAGCTTCACCATGAGATTCTCCAAATGTGGTAACTTTATATAGGGTGCCGTAGCTATTTCCTGCCATTGTAATTTGTTTTGAGCAAATGTAAGTTTTATGAATTAAATTAAAAAATTTAAAATTAGTATTATTAAGTAAAGGTTGCGGCCTTTAAAAATCACAATTTATTAAAATTGTAGCTAAATTGATAACCTTTTGATAAAATAAATCCGACTAAAGATTCTTTTATTTGTTGAACTTCAAAAAAAGAAAAATTGAAAAAACGAAATGTCGAATTGGTCATTCTTTCAGATGTCCATTTGGGAACTTACGGAAGTCACGCTAAAGAACTAAACAACTATTTATCAAGCATTAAACCTAAAACTCTTGTTTTAAACGGTGATATTATTGATGCCTGGCAATTTAGAAAATCATACTTTCCAAAAGCACATTTAAGAGTCATTCAACGCATTATAGGAATGGCTTCTAAGGGTACAAAAGTGTATTATATCACTGGAAATCATGACGAGATTCTTAGAAAGTTTAGCGATATGAACATGGGAAATTTTTCACTGGTCGACAAATTAGTTTTAGATCTGGACGATAAAAAAGCCTGGATTTTTCACGGAGATGTTTTTGATGCTTCTGTTCAACATTCAAAATGGATCGCAAAATTAGGCGGATTGGGTTATGATTATTTGATCTTAAGCAATCGATTTGCCAATTGGTGTCTGGCAAAATTAGGACGCGAACCTTATTCTTTTTCTAAAAAAATAAAAGCAAGCGTAAAAAAAGCCGTTAAATTTATTTCTGATTTTGAAACTACAGCCACGGATCTGGCAATCGAAAAAAAATACGATTATGTAATTTGCGGACATATTCATGAACCAAAAATTATCACGAAAGAAAACAAACACGGATCTACATTATACTTAAATTCCGGCGATTGGGTAGAAAATCTTACCGCATTAGAATACCACAAGAAAAGATGGAAATTATATTCATACGCCGAAAGTAATTTTACGGAAGAAGAAAATTTTTTTGAAATGGAAGATATTTTAAGCTCGCAATTAATTTCGTCGATAATCCTTAAAAAGTAGTCGCTTCACCTATAATATATAGGAATTTTAAAATAGATAATTTTTAGCTTTTATACTTTAAGCATTTTTAAAATGTGAATTATATAACAATTTTCAATAATAATATACGTTTGAAAATTGTTCGCAAGAGTACATTTGAAAAAAATTAATAACCATTTTTTATGAAGAAGATTATTTTATCTGCCATTATGCTATTAGGATTAGCATTTACGGCTCAATCACAAGAAATTTCGAAACACGCTTTAGGATTGCGTTTAGGAGACAATAACGGATTTGGAGGAGAAGTGTCATATCAACTAGGATTAAACCAAAAAAACAGACTTGAATTTGATTTAGGCTGGAGAAACAGCAGCGATGTAGACGCCATAAAAGGTGTTGCTCTTTACCAATGGGTTTGGAACATTGACGGAGGTTTTAACTGGTATGCTGGTGTTGGTGGTGGTATTGCTGCATGGGATCACGATTATTACTCAAACAATTTTAAATACAACGACAGCGGAACATATGTGTTTGCCGCTGGAGATATCGGTATAGAATATAGATTTAGCGAAGCGCCAATTACATTATCACTAGATGCAAGACCAGAGATTGGTTCTGGATATTATGATGATGACAATTTTGGATTTGACGTTGGTTTAGGCGTTAAATTTAGATTCTAAAAATAGAATAAAGTAAAAAATAATTGTAAAAGAAAACCTGTCGTTTAACTGCGACAGGTTTTTTTTTATGTTTATATAAAAGATCAATAAAAAATTCTATTGTCAGGCTGAGCGAAGTCGAAGCCCTTTTTTAATATAAACATTTTAGTTGGCTCAGTATTGATTAGGCTTCGACTTCGCTCAGCCTGACAAAATACTTATTTGATGATAATCTCTTTTTTCGAATGTATTTTTACAACTGTATATGGATATGTAATTACCTGCATTACCATAGCATCCGGAGCAGGATTTATTTCTTTAACCGTGATGATAATATTCTGATCTGTTTCTTCTACTTTTTCAACTCCAATAGAATAACCACCAGTATTTTTCTCGCCCATGTTTAAAATAACATAATTCGAATTACTAATATCATCATGTTTCATTTTATCAGATAAAAGCGGATCGTTTTCTAACATTTTGATTTCGTTAGATTCTGTCAAAATCTCAAAAAACTTAATATTTCCACCTCCGTCAGATTGTTCTGTTAGGACTTCATACAAAACTTTAGAACCTGAACCTGATGTTTTACTTGCTCCACAAGAAACCAAAACAAAAACTATTAAAACCAAAATTACTTTTTTCATCTGCGTATATTTTAAAATTAATGCTTCTAATTTTTATAATCGTCAATTGCTCTTTGATACAAAGCTTCATATTTAGGCAATATATTTTTGATGTCGAATTTCTTAGCAACTTCTAAAGCATTCGCTTTAAATTCGCGCAACGTTTCATCATCTTTCAGAATTCTGATTGCATTCGCAGCCATTTCTTCTACATTGCCAACATTGCTCAAATACCCTGAAATACCATCAAAATTAACCTCCGGCAAACCTCCAGAATTACTCGAAATCACGGGAACACCACAAGCCATTGCTTCTAAAGCTGCTAAACCAAAACTTTCAGTTTCTGATGGCAATAAAAACAAATCGGTAAGACATAAAATTTTATCAATTTCGTTACTATTACCAAAGAAAATTACTTTGTCATAGATTCCCAATTCCATACATAAAGCTTCCGCCTTTTCTTTTTCAGGACCATCACCAACCATCATTAATTTTGCCGGCATTTCTTTCTGGATATTATAGAAAATCTTAATGATATCCGGAATACGTTTTACCTTTCTAAAATTACTGATATGTGTTATAATACGCTCATTTTCCTTCGCCATTACATAACGGTGACAAGGCTGTTGCGGATCTTTTCTCATTTTATCCAATTCGATAAAATTAGGAATCACCTTGATTTTATTCTTAATCTTGAACAATTTCAAAGTATCATCTTTCAAACTCTGAGAAACAGACGTCACATAATCAGATTTATTGATACTAAAAGTCACCGCAGGTTTATAAAATGGGTGATTTCCAACCAGCGTAATATCAGTTCCGTGAAGTGTTGTAATCATAGGCAGATTAATTCCTTCATTCTTTAGCATTTGCTTTGCCATATAACCCGCATAAGCGTGAGGAATAGCATAATGCACGTGCAAAACTTCGATTTTATATAATTTCACCATATCAACCAATTTGCTTGACAAAGCCAACTCATACGGCTGATAATGAAAAAGAGGATATTCAGGAACGTTTACTTCGTGATAATGAACATTAGGATTTAAAAGTGCCAACCTAACCGGCTGACTATAAGTAATAAAGTGGATTTCGTGTCCGCGTCTGGCTAATTCAAGGCCTAGTTCTGTTGCAACTACACCACTACCACCAAATGTTGGATAACAAACTATTGCTATTTTCATGTATTAAATTTAATACTACGAAAGTACTCAAAAATAGCGTTATTCGAAGACTTCAATTGTTAGATTTTTGTGAATATTAGATTTATCACAGTATTAGATTGTTAGACCTTTAGATCACTATTATCGCTTTTATCCGAAGCAAATTCACAAGGCTTTGCGTTATAATTTTTATTTGTAGCAGAAAAATTGCATTCAAAAAACCACTTGTCCCGCTGTACGTTATATCTTTTCCTTGCTAAAAAAGCCAGAAAAAGGATACCACTTCCATCGGGGCTAGAATAGACGTTTTTATTTTTTAAACAATCACAGAGTTAAACCCGACAGGTTTTAAAAACCTGTCGGGTTTGCCGTTTTTATCCTTATCAAAATTTAAAGTTTTAACAAAGTTCGTTTACAAAATCTTGTCATTTCGACCCAAGGGAGAAATCACACTCGTAAATCTACAAAAATTGAAAAATTTCTATGCGGAATTTCTAGTGTGATTTCTCCCTTGGGTCGAAATGACAAAAAATGCGTGTATCGTTTTAAGACCTAACGAATATTTATACTTACAAACCCGTAAATGTGATATTTCTTAACTGCTAAAAACAAAAAAAGGCACAAAACTAAGTTTCATGCCTTTTAAAATATATTATAATTTCTCTTAGAAAAATCTGCTATGCCAGCTATCGACAGCAGGAACTTCCCATGATTCATTGTATTCTTCGATATTATTTACAAGGTTATTGAAAACAATCGTATTCTCTGAAACCGATTTATCTTTTACCATTTTCTTGAAATCAATCAATGGTTTATGTGCAATATGTTCACCAAGTTTAAAAGTCACGTTCATTTTATCAAGCAAATCCACGTTATATTTTTTTTCTAAACCCTGGATAAATTCCACAGAACTATCAATAGAACAACCAGTTGCTGCTTGTACATCCTGATTTACAGCCAGAATAATGAATCGGTTGTATTTTAATTGGTACGAAGCTTCTAAACTTGTTCCGTGTGCTGCCCAACCTTCCACGAAAGCTTTCAGGTCAGTTTCTATTTCAGAAAATTCTTCCTCAGAAAATTTTCTGTTTGATTGATAAATCCAGATTCTGGATTCACCAGGTAAATCTTCAAAAGGTATATACATTTTTAATTTTAGATTTTAGATTGTTGATTTTAGATTTGAAAAAGTTTCAAGTTTCAGGTTCAAAAAACTTAGAACCTTAGCGACTCAGAACCTTATTTACAAATCCTGCGCATTTGCAATTAACTCAGCAATATCCATTACTTTTACTTGCCCTTCTTTTTCCTGATGTTTAATACCATCAGTTAACATCGTATTACAAAACGGACATCCCGCTGCAATAATATCCGGTTTTACTTCCAGAGCATCTTCTGTACGCAATACGTTTACTTCTTTATTTCCTGGTTCAGCATCTTTAAACATTTGTGCTCCACCTGCTCCACAGCATAAACCATTAGCTTTAGAACGTTTCATTTCGACTAATTCTACATCAAGCTTTTCGATTAAATCTCTTGGTGCTTCATAAATCTTATTGGCTCTTCCTAAATAACAAGGATCGTGAAAAGTGATTTTCTTTCCTTTAAACTGTCCGCCTTCAACGGTTAATCTTCCGTCATCCATTAACGACTTTAAAAATTCAGTATGATGAATTACATCATATTGACCACCTAATTCAGGATATTCGTTTTTTAAAGTATTAAAACAATGCGGACAAGCCGTAACGATTTTTTTTGCTTCATAAGCATTCAAAACCTCGATATTCATCATGGCTTGCATCTGAAACAAAAATTCATTTCCAGCACGTTTTGCAGGATCTCCGGTACAACTCTCTTCTGTACCAAGAACTGCAAAAGAAACATTAGTACGATTTAAGATTCGTACAAATGCTTTTGTAATTTTTTTTGCTCTATCATCAAAACTTCCTGCACAACCTACCCAAAACAAAACTTCTGGTTGTTTTCCTTCGGCCAGCATTTCTGCCATTGTTGGTACTACTAAACTTTCTGACATCTTCTTATTTTGTTAAATCGGTTAATTGTTAATTTGGTTAATCGCTCTCTTGAAATAACCATTTCCCTAACATCAACACCGAAATTTATTTTACGAATCGATTAAACGGTTAAACGAATAACCAGTTAAACTATTTTAGTTCTCATTTTTCCAATTAAGTCTATCCTGCTGATTGTATTGCCAAGGTGCGCCATTATTTTCGATATTTGTCATCATAGCATTCAATGACATTGGAGCAGCACTTTGTTCCATCACTAAATAACGACGCATATCCATAATAATAGATAACGGGCTAATATTTACCGGACATTCTTCTACACAGGCATTACATGATGTACACGCCCATAATTCTTCAGGAGTAATATAATCGTTCAATAATGTTTTATTATCCGGAACAAAAACACCTTTATTGGCATCAATATTTTTTCCTACTTCCTGCAGACGATCTCTTGTATCCATCATAATTTTACGAGGAGACAATTTTTTACCAGTTTGATTTGCAGGACATGATGATGTACAACGTCCACATTCTGTACAAGTATAAGCGTTTAATAGCTGAACCCAGTTTAAATCCTGAACATCACTCGCTCCAAATTTAGACGGAGCAGCATTTTCATCTACCGGAGCAGCTGCAAAAGGATCTGCATTTGGATCCATCATTAACTTCACCTCTTTTGTAACGGACTCAAGATTATCAAACTGTCCTTCTGGATTTAAGTTTGCAAAATAAGTGTTTGGGAAAGCCAATAGAATATGCAAGTGTTTTGAGAAGTATAAATAGTTCATAAAAACAAGAATACCTGCAATATGCAACCACCAGAACACTTCAGACAATAACATGACTAATTCATTAGACATTCCGTTAAAGATTGGCGCAATAAACTGACTCACAGGGAAACTTCCTGCTTTATGAAAATGCGAAAATCCTCCAGGAACATTTTGCAAATGCAAATCAGATGCATTCATCAATAAAAACAATGTCATTAATACCATCTCGAAATACAAGATGTAATTGGCATCGCTTTTAGGAAATCCATTTAAATCAGGATTGATAAAACGTTTTAAACGAATGATATTTCTTCTGATCCAGAAAACGGATACGGCAACGAGCACTAAAAGTGCTAATATTTCAAAAGAACCTATTAGTACATTATAAGCTGTTCCTAAAAAAGCAAAAACTCTATGTGTACCAAATAAACCATCAATGATGATTTCCAGTAATTCTATATTAATGATTATAAAACCTAGGTAAACAACGATATGCAACACTCCCGCTACAGGACGTTTTACCATCTTAGATTGCCCAAGAGCAATCATTGCCATGTTTTTCCAACGTGCTTTAGAATTATCTTTTCGATTTACATCTACTCCCAAATTAATGTTTCGGATGATTTTTTTTACGCTCGTTGCAAAAAAACCGAAACCAACTATAAGAAGGATAGCGAATAAAATATTATCTAAATAACTCATTCTAATTAATTTTTAGTAGTTGAATTTGCATCTTCTGCCGGTGCAACATAGGGCTTATTTTTCTTTCCAAAAAGAGAAACATTTACATAACGTGTTGGATATAAACGAACATCCTGCAATAATAACTCTAACTCTTTTGAAGTTTTAGCCAGGTTATTATATAAAGCATCATCGTTTAATAATTTTCCTGCAGTTCCTTTTCCTGAATTTAAGTTATTCATTATTCCATCTACTTTCGCCAAAGTCTGGTTTAGATTTCTAACTGTTTTTCCTAAATCAGCTTTATTTAACGAATCAGATATTTTATTGAAGTTGCTTGACATTTTATTAAAGTTTGTCACCACTCCGTTAATCTGACCTTTATTTGTATCTAAAATTGAATTAAGACTTCCGGAAGCTCTATGAAATTGCTCCATAGTCTGGCTCAATTCTGCTAAAGATTTTTTTAGATTCTCTTGTCCTTGTTTGTCTAAAACATTGTTTAATCCGGAAACAAGTGTATTGATATTAAGCAGCATTAGATCTAATTTTTGCTGAATAGGTTCAATTTTACCTCCTAAAGATTCAGTTAATCCTAATTCTACGGTAGAATCAAGAGTTTGTCCTTCAACAGCAGGATCTTTATCTTCCAGGTTAGGCAAAATTTTAATCTGTTTTCCGCCAATTAAGCTTGGAGAATACAAAGATGCTTTACTTGTTTTCGAAATAGGAAAATCTGTTTTTAATTGAAGTTCAACTAATAATTTACCTGTTATTTCATTAATTGTAATTTTACTTACTTTACCTATTATAAGACCATTTATGGTAACTGGAGCTGATGCTGACAAATCCTCAACATTATCATATTGTACATATAATGTTTTATAATTTGTAAAAAGGTCTTTGCCTTTTAAAAAACTGTAGCCCCAAATAAATAATAATATTGACGCGATGACTAAAATAGCCGTTTTAATTTCTCTTGTTAGTTTCAAAATTCTTAGTGTTTGTACAAAATTAATATAAATATTCGAACTTGTAGCTATTATTTGATGGCGTCCTGAATACTGATCTTTTCCCCGTCTTTATTTGCAATTAAAAAAGCAGCTCCATATCCTTTATCCTTAGCTTCTTCCAAATATTTTTTAGCGGTTTCATAATTTGAAGTTTCCTGATAGAAATATTTGTAAATGTTATTTTCGTACAACATTGTTACATTCTTCAAACCTTTAAAATTTTTAGGCTCCAGCGGTGTTTTTTTAATACTTGCAATAAGCTGTACTTTAAAGAAGATCCCTTTTGGAGCATTCTTAGCCGCTGCTGCACTTTCTACAACCTTTGTTTTAGTTGGTGTCGAAGTATCTTTTGCCGGTCTTGCCTCTATCATTTCAGTACTTCCTGAACCAAAATATTCTCTTTTATAACTTAAAATAGCTTCTGCAATTGCTTTTGCAATATCGTCTTGTCCTTCTTCTGAATTTAAAATATTCCCTTCTGTTGGGTTAGATACAAAGCCGGTTTCTACTAAAACTCTTGGCATATAAGCTTTATGCAGTACCATAAAAGGTGCCTGCTTCACTCCTCCTTGTCTTAGTTTTTTTCCTAGTTTTTCAAAATTATCTTCAATTTTACTTGCTAATGAAATACTATTATCCTGATATTCTTCCTGCATTAATGTCAATCCAATCATAGATTCAGGAGAATTTGGATCATAACCTTCATATTTACGTTTATAATCTTTCTCTAAGGTAATAACAGAGTTCTCCTTTTTTGCAGCCTCAAGATTCGATGCCAATTTACTTAAACCCATTACATAAGTTTCTGTTCCATCTGCAGCAGTATTTTTATTGGCATTACAGTGAATCGAAACAAAAATATTTGAATTTGCCCTGTTGGCAATATTAGCTCTTTCGACCAAATCGATAAAAACATCCGTTTTACGGGTATAAATAACATTTACGTTTGGACTCGCCTCTAAAATCTTCCCCACTTTTAAAACAATAGCCAAAGCAATATTTTTTTCAATCCGTCCGCTATAAACAGCTCCAAAGTCATGATCTCCATGCCCGGCATCAAGTGTTACCTTAAAAACATTTGATTGGCTATAGGAACAAAAAGACAATATCGTGAGAAAAAAAGTAAATATTACTTTAATTGTGTTAAATCTATTCATAAATCTAAAAGTTAATTTTAATAAAACGTAACAGCTATAATTTTTACAATTGATTATTTTTGACAAAAAATTATATGTAAGTTTGACATGTCAAAAAACAAGCCATAATTTTACAAAAATAGCATTTAAACCTTTGCATACAAACTTATTTAATATCGTTTTATTATCATTTTTCCTAACATTAGGATGTGGTAATTTATATTCGCAAGAGATAAAAAACAAAAAAAAGCCGTTATCAACTGTAAAACAATCAGATAAACCTGAAATTACAGTTGCAGATACTATAAAACTTGACACTGTTAGGACAAAAAAGACTTTTCTTGATGCGCCAACAAAATACAAAGCCAAGGATTACGCAAGGTATGACAAGAAAACAAATACCCTTACTTTATATAATGAAGCGGAATTATATTATAAAGATGTCGAGCTAAAATCAGGTATTATTGTACTTAATACGGAAAAAGATGAAGTTTATGCAGGAAGAATTAAAGATTCTGCCGGCGTTTTAATACAATATCCCAACTTTAAGCAAGGTGCAAGTGAAGTTCAGCCTGATTCTATTCGTTTTAATTTTAAAACTAAAAAGGCATTAATTTATAATTCAAGAACTGAACAGGGAGAATTTAAAATTAAAGCTGCAGTTACTAAAAAAGAAAATGATTCGGTTTACTTCTTAAAAGGAGCCATTTTTACCACTTCAAAAGATATTGATAACCCTGAATATTATTTCCAGACGAATAAAGTAAAATTTATTCCCGGTAAAAAAGTAATTACAGGTTTGACCAATATGGTTATTGCAGATGTTCCTACTCCACTGGCTTTGCCTTTTGCTTATTTCCCTATGAGTCAGGAAAAAAGTGTTTCTGGTATTATCATTCCAAGTTATAACGACTCTAATACACGAGGTTTCTCTTTGCAGAATATGGGGTATTATTTTGCCTTAAGCGAAAATTATGATTTGACGGTTTTAGGAGATTACTATACTAATGGTAGTTACGCCATGCGTTTTGAATCTGCTTATGCAGAGCGGTATAAATACAGAGGAAACATTAATGTACGTTTTGAAAACCTGATTAATAGTGAGCGTGGCTATCCGGATTACAGCAAACAAAGCATTTACAACATTCAGTGGTCGCATGCAAAAGACACAAAATCGAATCCAAATTCAAGCTTTTCTGCCTCTGTGAATATGGGTAGTAGTAAATACTTTAAAAGATCGATCAATCAGGCAAACGTAGGTTCGAATTTAAATAATACATTAAATTCATCGATCTCTTACAACAAAACATTTAATACAATACCACAAGCGCGTTTCTCATTGACCGCAACACATTCGCAAAATACGCAAACAGAACAAATTCAGATGACATTGCCGGCTTTACAAGCCAGTGTAGATCGTGTATATCCTTTTGTTGGAAAAGATGGCGTTAAAAAAGGTCTTATCAAAAACATCAATTTACAATATAACTTAAGTGGTAAAAACAATTTTAATACCACAGATTCCTTGTTTTTTAAACCTCAAATGTTTAGAGATGCACAAATAGGTATGCAACACAGTATTCCTATTAGTACCAATTTTAAAGTATTTAAATATTTTAGTGCAGGAGCATCTACCAATTATCAGGAAACCTGGGTTACAAAAACTATAGATAAAAATTATGATTTCGATCAAAGTAAAGTAATCGATAAAACAGTAAATGGTTTTGACGCTTACAGAACTTATAATTTCAGTACAAACTTAGGAACAACAATTTACGGTACCTTTAATTTTGGCAGTGACAAAAAAATCCAATCCATTCGTCACGTCATGAGACCAACCGTTACTTATTCTTACACACCAAGTTTCGATCAATATTATAACAATTATACGGTTGATGCTTCCGGAAGAATTTCTACGTATTCGAGATTTGACGGCGGTATATTTGGAGCTCCCGGAAAAAGCAATTCAAACATTGTATCCTTCGCTTTAAGCAATACTTTTGAAGCTAAAGTAAGAGACAGTGACAGTACAAAAACAGAACCTAAAAAGATAATGCTGCTGAACAATTTAAACTTCAGTACAAGTTATAATTTTAATGCTGACGGAAAAGAAACTTTAGCGTGGCAACCTGTTCTTGTAAGTGGTGGAACTCAGCTTTTTGACAATAAAATGAATGTGAATTTTGGAGCTACATTAGATCCATATGCAATCGATAACGGAGGCGCAAGAATCGATACTTACAATATTGATAATGGCGGAAGTTTGTTTAGAATGACAAGTGCTAACGTTACCTTAAACTATTCGTTCTCGAACAAAGGAACTGAAAAAGACGAAAACAAGCAAAGTGAGCGGAATGGTGGTCGTAAGGATGATTTATTTGGTACCAATACGGATTTAAATGACAGCAGAAACAGTCAATTTGCAAATGAAAAAGATGATGACAAAGATGTTATAACTGAATTTTTTAATTCTAAAATTCCGTGGGACATGACCATGGCTTATTCATTGACTTATTCGAATGTAAATCGTGAAAATAAAATTACAGGTAATTCTATAATGATTTCGGCCAATATGGATATTACCCCTAAATGGAAAGGCGGAGTTTCGACCGGTTACGATTTTGTTCAAAAAGGGGTTACTTTTACCCAATTTCGTTTCGAAAGGGATTTATTAAGCTGGAGAATGGCTTTTAACTGGTCTCCTCTGGGTGTAAACTCAAACTGGAATTTCTTTATTGGAATTAAATCCGGAATGCTTAGTGACATCAAATGGAACAAACGAAGTACTTCTAACCGATAATTCACATATCATTTAAACATACTATTTTAGGTATTATGAAATTAGGTTTAAAATTTAATCTTAATTTCATAATGCCTAATAATTTATAATTCTTCAATTTAGTCCTTTAAATAACTATTATTATGAAAAAGATCATTTTTACAGAGAAAGCACCAGCTCCAATTGGACCTTATAATCAGGCGGTATTATCAGGAAACACACTTTATGCTTCTGGTCAGATTGCAATAAATCCAGCTTCGGGAGAGCTTGTTACAGAAAACATCAATGATGAAACAAAGCAGGTAATGGAAAACATTGCTGCAATTTTAGAAGCTGCAGACATGACTTTTGAAAACGTAGTTAAAGCTACTATCTTCATTATGGATATGAATAATTTTGCTGCAATAAACACTATTTACGGTTCTTATTTTAATGAAAAAACTGCTCCGGCACGCGAAACCGTGCAAGTGGCATGTTTACCTAAAAACGTAAATGTCGAAATTTCTATAATTGCTGTACAATAGCATTCAACATTAATTGTGCCGTTGCTTCGTTAGTCGCCAACGGCACATTATGAACATCACAAATCCTGAGCAGCATATTCACATCTACTTCGTGGGCATGGTTTGCTAAAGGATCTTTAAAGAAAAAGACAGCATTAATTCTTCCTTCTGCCACTTTTGAAGCAATCTGAGCATCACCTCCCATACTGCAAGGCAACATCTTTTTTATTTTAAATCCTGATTTTTCTGCATTTCTTCCCAATAATCCGGTAGCTATAAGTTTTACCCTTTCATGTTTTAATGTAAGTCCGTTTTTTATAAGAAACTGAATCATATCTGCTTTTTTATTATCGTGTGCAATAATTGCAATTGTATGTTTTTTCATAATTTAACAATAAATTTATTATCAAAATTACACTAAAAAAACAAGCTTACACCATTAAAACAATGATTAACAGAGTAAGAGAGTTAAAAACCAAGGACTACAACATCTATCTTGTCTTAAACAAAAAAACCGCTTCAATAAATGAAACGGTTTTAAATATTAGATAATATGTAATTTTCTACAATTGCAATGCGATGGCATTAAGTAATAGCTGAGCAGAAGCTTCGTTTGTTGCAAGAGGCACATTATGCACGTCACAAACACGAATAAGCATGTTAATATCGACTTCATGAGCGTGGCTGGCAAGTGGATCTTTAAAAAAGAAAACCATCTGCGTTTTGCCTTCGGCTACACGAGCAGCAATCTGCGCATCACCTCCCATTGGTCCTGAAAGCTTTCTTTTTACCTTAAATCCAGCGTTTACAGCTTTACTTCCGGTAGTTCCTGTTGCGATTAATTTAATGTTTTCCTGAAGAAGAAGGGTTTTGTTTTTATTTAAAAACTGAACCATATCTGCTTTCTTTCCATCGTGAGCTATAATAGCAATTTCCATATGTTACTTTTATTATTGATTAGCAACATGATAAGCTATCAATCCATCAATAGGTCTTCTTAAAACATTACCCAATTGAAGTTCGTACTTATCAAACGTTTCCTGTAATTCGTCTTTCAGGTAAAAAGCAATTGAACCAACAAAATGAACCGGAATTTCTTTACAGTTATCATACTGTTTGATGTAGTTTTTTACAAAAGATTTCATTCCTTTAAAAATGATTTTTCTGCAAAACTCAGTGTCTTTATGTTTGATTAGAAACTTTGCAAAAGTTGCTAAATAAGCATTTGGATTTGGTTCTTTGTATAATTTATTTTTGATAAAATCAGGATCTAAATCATATTCTTTTTCAAATTCAACTGCCAATTCTTTTGGCATTTTATTGAAATAATATTTTCTGATTAATTCTTTTCCAAAAACATTTCCACTACAATCATCCATGGCAATATACCCTAATGACTGAACTTTTTGATGCAATAATTTTCCATCAAAATAACTACAGTTAGAACCTGTTCCTAAAATACTTACGATTGCCTCTTCTCCTTTTGGAGTTGTTGCATAAACCGCTGCATAGGTATCTTCATGAACTTCTACTATAGCGTTGCTAAAATATTCCTGAAATATTTGAGAAAGTGAAGTTTGCATTCTCTCCGTTCCACAACCTGCTCCGTAAAAGAACAAATGAGTGGCATTTTTTTTATTTTGCAGAATATCAAAACGGTCGTTTAATCTTGAAATAATTTCAGGACCGTCAAGAATTTCAGGATTTAATCCTAAAGTTTGTGTGGTGAATAATACTTTTCCATTATCATCAATTGCAATCCAATCGGCTTTAGTAGATCCACTATCAACTATTAATTTCATTTTATTTAGTTTTTGGATTAGTTTTCTTTAACTAAATAAAAAGTGTGTTTTTTACATTAATTAAAGGCATAACAAAATAAGAAAATCCCGTTACTTTGAAATAACGGGATTTTGCAAAAATATATAATATTATTTTAAACCTGCGATATGCACAGATAAATCAATCAATTTACTAGAGTATCCGTACTCATTATCGTACCAAGATACAAATTTGAAGAAAGTTGAATTTAAACCAATTCCTGCAGTTGCATCAACGATTGAAGTTCTTTTGTCAGAAATAAAATCCTGAGAAACAACAGCATCTTCAGTATATCCTAAGATACCTTTTAAGTCTGTTTCAGAAGCTTTTTTCAATACAGCAAGGATTTCTTCGTAAGTAGTTTCTTTTGCAACTTTTACAGTTAAATCTACTACAGAAACGTCAGCAGTAGGAACACGGAAAGACATTCCAGTTAATTTTCCATTCAAAGAAGGAATTACTTTTCCAACAGCTTTTGCAGCTCCTGTAGAAGAAGGAATAATGTTAATGCTTGCAGCACGTCCACCTCTCCAGTCTTTTCTAGAAGGACCATCAGCAGTCATTTGAGTTGAAGTTGTTGCGTGAACAGTTGTCATTAAAGCTTCAACAATTTCGAAGTTATCGTGAATAACTTTAGCTAAAGGAGCTAAACAGTTTGTAGTACATGAAGCATTAGAAACAACTAAATCAGAAGCTTTTGCAGTTTCATGGTTTACTCCCATTACAAACATTGGAGCATCTGCAGACGGAGCAGAAATAATTACTTTTTTAGCACCACCTTTAATGTGCTCATTTGCAGTTTCGATAGTTGTAAAGATACCAGTACATTCAGCAACTACATCAACATCAACTTCATTCCATTTTAAGTCAGCTGGATTTCTTTCTGCAGTGATACGGATATTTCTTCCGTTTACAAAAAGTTTTCCTTCTTTAACTTCTACAGTTCCGTTGAAACGACCGTGAACTGAATCATATTTTAATAAATAAGCTAAGTGATCAACATCTAACAAATCGTTGATTGCTACCACTTCTACATTATCTCTGTTGAAAGATTCTCTAAAAACGATTCTTCCGATACGTCCAAATCCGTTTATTCCTAATTTTACTTTTGACATTTTACTTAATTTTTGCTTTTGTTTTTATTACACTAATTTAAAGTCTAATTTCCTCACAATAAACTTCTTTTCCTTTTTAAACTTTTATATTATGTTGACATGATATCAGATACTCTCAACAACTCTCTATCAATTTCAGATTTCCCTTTAATTGCTTGTTCAAGAGGCGTTAAAGCAACTTTATCTGCCTGTAAACCTACCATATAATTTGACTTACCTTCTATCAAAGATTCGACAGCTTTTACACCTAAACGGCTTGCAAGAACACGATCAAAACAAGATGGCGAACCACCACGCTGCATGTGTCCTAATACAGATACCCTTACATCATACTCAGGTAAATTAGCCTCAACGTAATCTTTTAATTCGAATACGTTTTTACCAATTTTATCACCTTCGGCAATAACAACTATACTTGATGATTTTCCTGAAGCTTTACTTTTTTGAAGAGAATCCAGTAATCTGTCCAGACCTAAATCTTCTTCAGGAATAAGAATTTCTTCTGCACCTGCGCCAATTCCGGCATTAAGAGCAATGTGTCCGGCATCTCTACCCATAACCTCTACAAAGAAAAGACGATTATGTGAACTTGCCGTATCTCTAATTTTATCAATACAATCCACTACAGTATTCAAAGCAGTGTCATACCCTAAAGTATGGCTGGTACCAAAAATATCATTATCGATTGTACCCGGAATTCCCATAACCGGGAAACCGTATTCTGAATTAAAAATCAATCCTCCGGTAAAACTTCCGTCACCACCTATTACAACCAGAGCATCAACTCCTGCTTTTAATAGATTTTCGTGGGCTTTTTTTCTACCTTCCGGTGTTCTAAACTCAACTGAACGAGCAGATTTTAGGATCGTTCCGCCTTTGTTTACAATATTATTTACGCTTCGAGGTCCCATTTCTTTGAAATCTCCTTCGATCATTCCCTGATACCCTCTATAAATTCCTATGCATTCTATATTATGATAAGCACATGTTCGAACAACTGATCGTATTGCGGCATTCATTCCTGGTGAGTCTCCTCCCGATGTAAGAACACCAACTTTTTTTATTGTTTTTGGCATTATTTAAGTATTAAAGTGTAAAATTAGCAAACATTCACCACTTTTCGGGTTATGTTTATAATAAATTAATAAAATATGTTAAATTCAAACGTTTTCGTTAATAAGTTTTTCGATAGTAAAAAATTCATTTAAAATAATAAAAGCCACTTATTTTAATTAAATCTTTAAAATTAACAATACATAAATGAAGTGTTATAAAAATCTATAACTTTAAATGTATCTGAAAATTTAATGAGCCGCTAAATTTAGCATAAAAAAACCATTCGCAGTAACGAATGGTTTTATATATAGTTTATTTTAACAATCTTTTAGAAATCATTGTCCGGAATCAGTCCCTCATTATTATTTTGAGGCGGTGGTTTTTTCTGTTCTTCTTTCTTCTCTGTTTTCTTTTTATTCTTTTCGGAATCTTTTTTATTAGAGAAATTAACGAAATCAGGATTTAGATTAGAATCCTGCAAATCATCCGGAGAGCTTTTTATGGCTTTCTCTAATTTATGGCTTTTAAATAGTTTGTTCACCAATTCGCTAAAAGTATCAAAATCTACCTCATACGAAATACCAACTCCTTGTGTATAACCAATTCCTTGTCCTATATAATTAATATCATTTTCTTTATTAAACAAACGCAGGTTCATAGATCCGTCTTCATTTACCCTGTATAATATTTCGATATCCCCAACAATTGCAGATTCGTTTACACCACCAACCGGAACTCCTAGTTTTCCGTTAATCGTGATTCTTTCATTTACTTGAGAAGTTATATTTGCCACAAACTGACCGTCAGCTTCCTGACCTAATCTTTTATCAGCAGAGATATAATTTAAATCAATATTGACTTTATCATTATCAGATTTTATGATTCCGCCTAATAAACTCGAAGCGGTTTCTGATAATGTTCCGGACAAATCGCCCTGACTAAATCCATCTGTACTCATAAACGAACCTGTAGACAATAAGTATAGCGCCTGTGTCTGGCGAATATCTTTATCATCTAACTTATATTGTATCTCTGATTTAAGAACATTGCTGACTGATGGAAACTGAATATCAAAATTAGGTTCCGGACTCGTTAAATCTCCTCTTAATCCAATAACAACTTCTACCGGCACTTTTTTATTAAATGACGAAGTATTATCCAGCAACACAGCAGGATTTGCAGAGGTTTTATAAACCGCTTCAAGATTTAACTGTGCTTTCATAGGGTTTCCTTCCCAAATAATAGATCCTCCTTTTTTAACAGAGAATTTTTTATCGATTAATCCACCGTATTTAAAGTTATAAGTTCCTTCGTATGCCTGGAAATCTCCCCACATATTAAATTTACCCAGCGTATTGATTTTAAACAACAATGATCCATATCCTTTTCCTTTCATACCGTGTCCGGAATTTCTATCCAGAATCACTTCGACCTCGGCATCAGGCGTAATATCAAAATCGAACTCTAGTTCAAGACCATTATAATTTCTGGATTTTTCGACAATACCGTTGGCTAAATTATATTTCTCTTTTGGGGTCACAAAATGAATCCAACTGCTCTCTCCTACGCTTTGGGCGTTATTGATAGGAATCTTGACTTCTGTTCCTTTCTCAGATTTTGCATCTACCTTTATAAACAAACTTTCTGTTGGGCCTTTTATACTTGCGGTACCATTTATAAATGCGGTACCAAAATAAGCAGCATCTTCACTATCTTTTGTATCCAGCGCCAATAATCGTTTTGACGTTATGGTTAGATCCAGCTTCCAGTCTCCAAAATTATGATGTTCAATACTACCGTTCAGCAATCCTTTTGTCTGGTATTTGGTATCTGTTAACTGATTATTTCTAAATAGAAACTTTTCGTCTGTTAAATCAATAACCGTTCGATCACTTAACTCATAATCTGTATTAAGGTACGGAACTGTCATTCCGGCTTTTTCTACGTACAAACGTCCGTTTATTTCCGGTTTTTTCAGATTTCCTACAACTGCGGCATTTCCTGAAACAGATCCTCTCACATTCGAGAGAACATCGCCTCCAACAGTTCCTAAAGTTGCCAGATTAAAACCTTCGAGCTTTAGATTTAAATCTAAGAAAGTCTCTTTATTCTCGATTGCAAAAGTTCCGTTTGCCCGGAACGATTCTGTAAAACCATTTTGAATAGAGGAATTTATCGTGAATTTCTTAAAACTTTCGTCTCCCGAAATATCAAAATTCAAAGTTCCTAAATCAATTTTATTCAAATTAAGATGATCAATAGTAATGGCCGCTGTTGGCTGATAGACATTCTTATTCTGCTTATAATTGATGCTTCCGTTCAGATTACCATTAAACACAAATTTAGAAGTCAAAGGTGTAATCTTATTGATATCAACATCTTCAAAATTCAGCACAATATCCTTATAATCGTTGCCCTTTATGACTCCGTTTAAATCAATTTTCTGATTTTCATGTGATAAAATGATGTTATCAATTGTAAAGTTTTTAAAATACTGATCAAATACAATCTGATTGTCTTCTTCTGAATTTTCATTTAAATACCATAAATAGTCTTTAAATTTCATTTCTGATTTCTTGATTCCAACAATATTATTTTTGTTTTTATCTATGGTATGATACAAATCCAGATTAAAATAATCCTGGCCTTTTTCTCCACCTTTAAACTCAGATCGAACAAACAAGGTATCTTTTGATGTTACATTTATCAAATTAAAATCTCGTATTTTATAATAAGGTGTTTTAATACTATCTAATTCGACATAAGCATTATAAAGCGGGTTTTTATTATCAATGCTAATTCGGATATTATCAAAAGTATTTTTTGCCGCCGTAATTTTCTGTGATTTAAACCTAAATTTAAATTCCTGCAAATCAGAGTCAATTTTTCCACGTACGACAGTACTTGAATCAACATTAATTTCCGGATAAAGCATTTCGACTACTTTATCATAAACATGAAAATTAAAACGCAAAAACTGACCTTTATTAACTTTATAAGGCTTGTAATTTGTATAAAGACTTCCTACAGAATTCATTACCAATTTTTCTAATTGGGCAAACTGAAATTTACCAACTATCTGGCCGTTTACAACATCTTTAGAATTAATGGTAATGGTGCGTAATTTATCAGCATCAAAATTTGAATTAACGGTTATTTCATCAAATGCATAAGTTGCTTTAGGATTTTGGTATACTGCATCTTTGATCGAAACAGTACCTTGCAGGTTCTCGATCGAGTTTCCGGTAACTTCAACAACTGCATCTCCTCTAAAACTGGAAATAGAATCATTTATGAATTTCAGCTTTCTTAAATTGGCATTTTCTACATTAATATGAAAATCATATTTACTTTCGCGCTTGCTCAAATCAACTAATCCATCAAAATTCAGGACTAAATTGGGATCATTTATAGAAACTTCTCCTTTATAATACGGTAATTTAAAATTACCATTAATAACAATATTATTGTAGGTGTATTTATTATAATCTAATTTCGAAATATCTCCTTTGATGATTGTGTTCAGGTATTTTTCAGTAAATCCAACACCATCAACATCTAAATTAAGGGTTGTCCTGCCAATATCTTTTCGATTCAGCAAAGCACCAACATTAAAATTGTCCAGAATAATATTTCCTGAATAGGACGCTTTATCGATAAAATCCATATTATTCATATGCAAATCCGCCTGTCCGTTTCCTAAATCAGTAATCATTTTAAAATTAGTTTCTAAAGCTGTTGTAGAAACTTTTGCCTTACCAACAATATTAAATGTACCAATTCTCTTGAGTTCCTTCGGAAGTTTTTTTCCTAAAATCCCGGGTAATATCACCACCAGATTATCATAACTGGAAATAAGTTTATCGAACTTTCCATCCATGGCAAACTTTTGTGTTTTGCTGCCTAAAAGATTTTTAAAGTTAATAGTTCCGTTAATCTTAGAACCATTCCTATCGCTTAATCTAAGATTTCTTAAATTAAGATTATTCAATGTTCCTTTTATCTTGGTTTTGATTTTAAAATGCTGGTTTTTACCTAATCCGTCATAAAAATAACGAATATCATTTGAAGCAAGTGAAGCTGAATCAAGTGCAACATCAAACTTTACTTTATCTGTAAAATGTAGAAAATCTTCTATTTTATAATTTAAAATAGCTTTACCGTAAATCCAGGATCTTTTGGTTTTAATCGCTAAATTTTCAACCTTAATTTGTTTTTTGGTATAAGTTAATTTTCCTGCGAAATTAGAAACATACAAACCGCGGTGATCTAAAAAAGAAAAACGGTGAATATTTGTATTTACATCTGGCCCATACAATTTAAAATCACTGATATAGGCATTTAATTTTTTGAAATTCAGGAATATTGGTGTGGTTTTATTTTCGTCTACCACAGAAAACTGACCATTTGATATGTATGCATTTCTGGCTGTAAGCAAAAAATGTCTCGTTGATTTCGATTTTTTACCTGACTCAAATAATTTAATAAACTTATTGATATTGTTTTCGTTCTCGTTTTTATAGGTTTTAAGATTAAAAATCAAACCTGTTAAACGAAGATCTCCAAAAATCAAATCTCCATCGAGTAATCGCTTAAAACTCAAAATATCTGTTGTAATAATATCAGAATAGATCAAAGTTTTTTTGTGATGATCCAGAATTACTACATTTTTAAGCTTAACACCTCCAAAAATATTTAATGCTACTTTCTCAACTTTAATATCAGCTTTAAAATCAGTTCTGAGAGATTCTGTTACGTAATGTGCAATTTTTGTCTGAACAAAAGGCAAAGACAGCGTTATAGCGAGTGCCAGTAAAAGTAAAATTAACCCAATTAGGGTTCGTGATATTATTTTCTTTACTGTTTTGATAGCTGCTTTTATTTTAGTTTTCTTTTAATTTATTTTGAACAGACAAAGAACGACTGTTTTTGATAAAAATTCTTTAATTTTGGCTTCTCCTTATAATTAAAGAAAATCAAATATTTGATTTGTCAAATATAATTCAAAATTCGTGCCTTTATATGCAAAATTCAGAGGTTTTTATTCTTGCCATCGAAAGTTCCTGCGATGATACTGCCGCCGCGGTTTTACATAACGATAAAGTACTCTCAAATGTTGTGGCCAATCAGTTAATTCACAACCAATATGGTGGTGTAGTTCCTGAATTAGCCTCGAGAGCACATCAACAAAATATTGTTCCGGTAATAGATGCTGCACTTCGCAAAGCAAATGTACAAAAAGATCAACTAACTGCTATTGCTTTTACGCAAGGTCCGGGCTTAATGGGCTCTTTGCTGGTTGGCAGTTCTTTTAGCAAATCATTATCATTGGCTTTGAAGATTCCGTTAATTGCTGTTAATCATATGCATGCGCATATTTTAGCGCATTTTATAGACGAAGAAGGTTTTGATAAACCTGAGTTTCCGTTTCTTGCCTTGACCATTAGTGGTGGTCATACTCAGATTGTGAAAGTAAACGGTTTTTTTGACATGGAAATCATAGGCGAAACTACTGACGATGCTGTTGGGGAAGCATTTGACAAGAGTGCTAAAATCCTTGGACTTCCTTACCCAGGCGGGCCTTTGATCGATAAATATGCCAAAGAAGGAAATCCAAAAGCATTTGCGTTTACAAAACCAAAAGTTCCCGGATTAGACTTTAGTTTCTCCGGATTAAAAACGGCGATTTTGTATTTTATCCAGAAGAAAAAACTGGAGAATCCCAATTTCATCGAAGAAAACCTGAATGATATTTGCGCTTCTATTCAATATACGATTATCGAAATTTTGATGGATAAGTTGAAATTAGCGGTAAAAGAAACCGGAATCAATCAAATCGCTATTGGCGGTGGAGTTTCTGCAAATTCCGGAATCAGAACAAGATTAAAAGAAAGCGAAGGAAAATACGGTTGGAAAACTTTTATTCCCAAATTCGAATACACTACAGATAATGCCGCAATGATAGGAATTGTAGGATATCAAAAATATTTATCAAGCCGTTTCGAAACTTCAGCAGTAGTTTCGAAAGCGCGAATTCAATTTTAATTATGCAATTATTTTACAATCCCGATATTGACGAATCAACAGAAAGTTTTGCTTTTGATAAAGAAGAAAGCAGACATATCATAAAGGTTCTCAGAAAAAAAGATTCAGACATTTTACATGTTACAAATGGTTTTGGTTTATTGTTTGAAACCGAAATTACATTGGCATCAGACAACAAATGTATTGTTCAGGTACTTTCGATAAAAAAATCTCCTGAACCAAAATTTCATTTGCATTTAGCAGTTGCGCCAACCAAAATGAACGATCGTTTTGAATGGTTTTTAGAAAAAGCAACCGAAATAGGAATTCAGGAAATCACGCCAATTATTTGTGATCGTTCTGAGCGAAAAGTAATTAATGCGGAGCGTTTTGAAAAGATTATCCTTTCGGCAATGAAACAATCCAACGAGACTTATTTGCCTAAATTAAACGAAGCGATTTCGTTTAAGGAATTCGTTAAACAACAAAATAAAGGCTTGCAATTGATCGCACATTGCGAAGAAACAGATAAAAAATCATTAAAAGATATTCTAAAACCCAATGAAAGCGTTACGATGCTTATTGGTCCCGAAGGTGATTTTTCTGAAAAGGAAATTGCATTGGCTTTAGAAAATAATTATCAGCCTGTTGCGTTAGGAAACACACGTTTACGAACTGAAACTGCTGCAATTGTAGCGTGTCATAGCGTTGTTTTTTTTAATGAAAGTTCTAATTAAGGAATTTTTGTTTTTCGCCGGATTAGTTGTGTTATTGAATTAGTTTGTCATTTCGAGGAACGAGAAATCTTCGCAAGAAACTCCGTAAGCAAAATGTCAATCTTTGTCGATTTTGCAACGAAGATTTCTCCTTCGTCGAAATGACAAAAAAGGCGAAATGATAAAAAGTAGTTCACAAAAAAGGTGCGATGACAAAAAATATAAAATTTTATGAAAAAAATATTTCTTTTGTTTTTATTGGTTTCAATTTCTTCCTTTTCGCAGGAAATAGCTTTGCTAAAATATAGCGGTGGCGGCGATTGGTATGCAAATCCTACTTCATTGCCCAACTTAATTAAGTTTTGTAATGCAAATATCAATACCAGAATAAAACCAAAACCTTCGACTGTTGAGCCTGGAAATCCGGATTTGCTTTCGTATCCTTTTGTGCATATGACGGGACACGGAAATGTAGTTTTTAGCGATTCTGATGTTAGTAATCTTAGAAATTATCTAAACGGCGGTGGTTTTCTGCATATTGATGATAATTACGGAATGGATCAATATATTCGAAAAGAAATAAAAAAAATATTCCCTAATAATAATCTTGTCGAAATTCCGGCAAATCATCCTATATTTCAAAAACCTTTTTCTTTTCCTACAGGATTACCTAAAATTCATGAACATGACGGAACGCGTCCTCAGGCTTTTGGGATTTTTATAGAAAATAAATTGGCTTTATTATATACTTACGAATGTGATTTGGGTGATGGCTGGGAAGATGCAGAGGTTCATAATGATCCTGCAGGAGTTAGGGACAAAGCCTTAAAAATGGGCGCCAATATTATCAATTATATTTTTACTAATTAAAATTCTAAAAGTGCAGCTTACTCACGAAGAAAATCAATTTGAGAGAAAAACATTTCCGATAACATTAGTTTGTGATCACATTTATTTTCAGCAGAATATAGGTTCGCTTTTTAGAATCAGTGAAGCTTTTGGAGTAGAAAATATTATCTTTTTAGGAAAAGATATTCCGCTTACGCCCCGTAAAATCAATAAAACATCACGAAGCACGCATCTTCATGTGCCTCATACTGTAATCGAACAAACAACTGAACTTGTCGATTACTTACTTCAGAATAATTTTGAAATTATTGCCTTGGAAATCGCAAGCAATAGCAAACCGCTAAAAGAAGTGGTGTTACCTGAAAACCAAAAAATTGCACTTTTAATAGGAAGTGAGATTGATGGAATTTCTGATGAACTTTTAAAAATTTCGAATCAAATTGTTCACATAAATATGTTCGGAAAGAACTCAAGTATGAATGTTGTACAAGCTGCAAGTATAGCTTTGTACGAATTTACTTCTTAATAAAATAGTGTTAAATTTTTGTAAGAACTAGACTATACAAGGGTTTGTAAAATTCTCACAAAATTATTATTGTAAATATTTTGTCACAATAGTTTATTTGTTATAAAATTGCGGTATAAATAACCAAATTTAATTTTTTATAACAAAACCCTAAATTATTATGAAAAAAGTTCTTATTACCGCATTCACAGCATTAGTGCTGTTTTCTTGTCAAAACGACCAAACAGAATCAGCAGATTCAAATGTAAGTGCTATTGCCCATCGCGGATGCGCAACTCAGGAAGTTTTAGAAGCTCAATTAAAAGCTGATCCTACTTTAGCTATCAGAATGAATGAGATCGAAGCATTTACAAACCAGGCTTTACTTACAGGTAAACTTGTAAATGGTAAAGTTCAAATTCCAGTTGTTGTTAATGTATTGTACAGAACAACTGCAGAAAACATCTCTGATGCACAAATCCAAACACAAATCGATGTTTTAAACAAAGATTTTAATGCATTAAACTCTGATTACAACAGCGTTCCTACTTTATTTGCAGGTGTAAAAGCGAATGTTGGTATTTCATTTGTTTTAGATCAGATTATCAGAAAATCTACTACAAAAACTTCATGGGGAACAAACGATGCCATGAAAAAAGTAGCACAAGGTGGTTTAGCGCCAACTTCTCCTACAACAAAACTTAACTTATGGGCTTGCACAATTGGTGGCGGAATATTAGGTTATGCTCAATTTCCTGGAGGAGCATCTGCTACTGACGGAGTTGTAGTTGACTCTAAATATTTTGGTTTATCAGGTTCATCAGCTGCTCCTTACAACTTAGGAAGAACTGCTACTCACGAAGTAGGTCACTGGATGAATTTACGCCACATTTGGGGTGATGCTACTTGCGGAAGTGATTTAGTATCTGACACGCCAACTCATAACACTGCAAATTACGGTGTACCGGCTTATCCTCATTACAGTACTTGTTCAGGAACTCCTGTAGAAATGACAATGAACTATATGGATTATGTTGATGATAACGCAATGTACATGTTCTCTAACGGGCAAAAAAGTAGAATGGCCGCTATTTTTGTAACCGGTGGAGCAAGAGCTGCATTTGGAATCTAAAAAAAACAGGTTAAAATAAATTGGGAAAAGCGAGGTGATATCACCTCGCTTTTTTTTGTTTAACGCCTCTATATAAAAGCTTTTTCCTATATTTATAATCTAAAATAGAATCATGATAACATCAAAAATTATTTCTAACGGAATTTTAAGAGCTTTAACAACAATCCTGGTTATTGTTGTCGTTTTATATTTTCTCTACGAAATACAAACAGTAATTGTTTACTTATGCATCTCACTATTACTGTGTCTAATTGCAAATCCGTTAGTA
The DNA here is from genome assembly GCF_001422725.1 of Flavobacterium sp. Leaf82. GTDB lineage: Bacteria > Bacteroidota > Bacteroidia > Flavobacteriales > Flavobacteriaceae > Flavobacterium. The sequence continues at coordinate 113,477 of NZ_LMMA01000023.1, forward strand.
CAATTTTTAAAGAATAAATTAAAATTCAGTAACTCTCTCGCAGCCACCACAACTCTAATTGTTTTTATATTAGCAATAGTGGGTTTTATATTATTATTTGTGCCTTTAATCATTTCTCAGGCTAATAATTTATCGCTACTCGATACCAATAACCTGCAGCAGCAATTTATGGAAACAGAGAAAAGTATCGAAACTTATTTTAATATTCAGCATGTTGATTTAAATAAGGTTTTAAAGGATTCTAAACTAACTTCTATAATTGATTTTAGCTACTTTACCGGTTTTCTAAATTCGATATTGAACTTTTTGGCAAATATGGGAATGGGATTAGTTTCTGTGTTTTTTATTACTTTCTTTTTTATTAAAGATCAGGACACTTTTAAACTAACTGCGCGTAAAATTCTTCCGGATAATAACGAAGATAAAATTCTGAATTCAATCACTAAAATCAACCACTTTTTAACCCGATATTTTGTTGGCTTACTGCTTCAGTTAACGGTCGTTTTTATTTTATATCTGATTGTTTTAATGATTTTTGGAAATAAAAATGCTTTTGTAATTGCTTTTTTATGTGCCATTTTGAACATCATTCCGTATATAGGACCAATTATTGGAACTATTCTGGCTGGAATTCTAACTATGATTAGTATGATTGGAAGTGATTTTCAGTCTGAAATTTTACCCCGAACTATATATGTAATCATTGGCTTTTTGGTGGTTCAGGCTATTGATAATAATATTAGCCAGCCTATAATTTCATCAAAAAGTGTAAATTCGCACCCGCTGGAAATATTTCTGATTACTTTAATAAGCGGAATTACTTTTGGAATTGTGGGAATGATTATAGCAATTCCTGTATTTACAATGGTAAAAGTAATTTTGAAAGAATTTTTTCCTGAAAACAAAATTGTCTCCGTATTAACCGAAAGAATCTAACATTGAACACTTCTATTTTGCGCCAAAATATTCAGGAATTTATAACTCAAAATAGTGGTGCATCGATTACAAAATTAGCGCTTCAGAAGAATCCGTTTCCTGAAATCGACTGGATTTTAATCTTAAATCAGATTGAAGCAAAAGCTAAGGCAAAAGAGAAATTGCCAACCTGGTTTATGACTGAGAATATCATTTATCCCAGTAAAATATCTGTTGAACAAACCTCATCTGAAAAAACAGCAGCTTATAAGGCTTCTTTAATTTCAGGCGAGAGTTTAATAGATCTTACAGGAGGTTTTGGAGTTGATGATTATTACTTTTCCCAAAAATTTAAACATATTGCTCATTGTGAGATAAACGAAGACTTATCTGCGATTGTAAAGCATAATTTTGAACAGTTAAAAGTAAAAAATTGTACTTTTTATGCACAGGATTCTACTACTGTTTTAGAAGAACTGAATCAAAAATGGGATTGGATTTATATTGATCCTTCCCGCAGGAATGATGCAAAAGGCAAAGTTTTTATGCTGAAAGACTGCTTGCCAAATGTTCCTGATTTACTTGATTTTTATTTTGAAAAAGCAGATTCAATTTTAATAAAAACAGCTCCTTTATTAGATATTTCGGCTGGTTTATCTGAATTGAAATTCGTAAAAAACATACACATTATTGCACTTGAAAATGAAGTAAAAGAATTGCTTTTTGAAATTCACAACCATTATTCAGGTGACATAACTATAAAAACAGCCAACTTAGTAAAAGACAAAATAGAAACTTTTGAATTTGTTTTGGGCGATGATACAGTTTTTGCATCCTATCATTTACCTCAAAAATATGTTTACGAACCCAATTCAGCAATTATGAAATCTGGTGGTTTTGATGAAGTTAGTTCTATTTTCGAAATTAATAAACTGCATAAACATTCTCATTTATATACTTTTGATGCGTTAATAGATTTTCCGGGACGAACTTTCGAAATCGAGAAAGTGATTCCGTATAGCAAAAATGAAATGAAAACGCAACTCGCCAATCAACAGGCAAATATTACTACACGAAATTTTCCGGACACGGTAGAAAACATTCGAAAAAAGTGGAAAATAAAAAATGGTGGAAATTTGTATTGTTTTTTTACAACTGATAAAAATGATAACAAAATAGTTTTAATTTGCAGAAAAATTATTTAAAAATGAAACCACTTATTACACTAACTTTTTTTTTATTAACCCTTACCGCGTTTGCTCAAAAACCATGTGAATACAGCGCAAATGTAAACGACTCGATTGGTACTTATAAAATAACCAACGAATATCTGATGAGCGAAAAATATTTTGGAGGCACGTTCAACTATGTTTTCTTTGCTCTGGCAAAAACGGATGGTATGCCAACCTTAAATTTACAGCTTATCCAGAAAAGTAAAGATTTTATAAAAGCGAATTGTTTTGACAAAAACTCAAAAGTCTTTTTGCAATTAGAAAACGGAAAAATAATAACACTTATCCATATCGACAGAGAAAGCTGTGGTACGCTTATTCATGACGACAAAGGTTTTGATAATCGTATAAATACCGGGATTTTTATGTTTATGAAAGAAAATTTCGAAGAGCTGAAAAAATCTCCTGTTGCCATTATGCGTATAAAATACCTGACTACTACAGAAGATTATATTGTAAAAAGAGAATTAACCTCTGAGTTAAACGGTAAAGTTTACAATCCGAATACGTATTTTATGGATAACATAAGATGTGTTGAATAATTATTCACAATTCCATTTTTGATTCGAGACTTTATCTTTTAAACCTGTTTTTAAATTATAATGCCACCACTCTGAATCAAATGAATTAAAGCCATTTTTTATCATTACTTTCTTCAGGTATTTTCTACTTGATTTTACATCGTTAGAAAGCATTGTATAATTATGACTGGCACGACTGCCAAAAAAGTCAAAAGGAGTTCCCATATCAACTTCTTTTCCATTAATATCAACTAACGAAATATCAACGGCTCCTCCTCTATTATGGATGGAGCCTTTTTTAGGATCTGCCACATATTGCGGATTCGAAACAATCTCCCACATTTTTTTCTGGATTGATAGTGGTCTGTAACAATCGTATAATTTTATTTTAAAACCTTTTTGCATAAAATCTTTATTGGCAGCTATTAAGGCCTGAACGGTTTTATAACGCAAGAGGCATTCTGCACAATCATATACTTTTGCTTTTAGAAAATTATCTTCGGTTGCATATTTCATATCGTAGATAAAATCATTACTGTAATCTCTTAAGTTTACAAAAGTCGTATCTGCAATTTCTTGATTTGCAGGGCTTGTATACATCTCATTTTGGGCTTTTGAAGAAACCAGCCAGAAAAGTGATACTATAAAAAATAAAGTTTTTGTGAATTGCATGTTGAGAGAGATTTTCTATAAAGTAAATATAGAAATAAAATAAGGATGCTAAAAAATAATAAAGAAATAAGATTTTCTCACTTATTCTAAATCTCTCCTGTCAGCATAATATTTTCTTTTACTCCTTTATTTTTTAACATTCTAAAGTGGGAACGAACTGCATGATAAAATGGATATGAAGTATACGGAAGATTATATTGCTGGGCATAACGCCGTATTATTGGCGTTATATAAGGGTAATACGTGTGCCCAACTCCTGGAAAAAGATGATGCGCGACATGATGCGTAAAACCTCCATATAAAAAATTGGCAAGTTTGCTGTTTGTGCTAAAATCTTTAGTCACAATCATTTGGTGCATTGCCCAGGTTGCCGAAAGATTTCCGTCATGATCTGTTTCGGGAAAGTGAGCATCTTCATCTACATGTGTAGATACAAGTGCAACAACGCCCAAAATACTTCCGCATAAATGCATCGCAAACCAAGCCGCTAAAATCACATACCAACGCTGATTTAGTGCAAACATTGGGATAAAAAGCAAATAAAACAGATTGATGATTTTTGCCGTAAACAACATAAAAATTTCCTTTTGGGGAATTTTGTCTACTACTTTTTTTACGTAATTATTTTTCCTGCCAAAAAAGTCTTTAAAGTCTCGTATATAAATCCAGTTTAAACTGTAAAACGGATAAATCAGCCACATATAAATATGCTGGTATTTGTGATAATTAAACAACGGACTATTGGGAAAAATCCTGATGATGTCACTTTGCTTAATGTCGATATCCCAATCCGGAACATTGGGATAAGCATGATGAAGATTGATATGCCGTCGTGTCCAGAGCCAGTGATTACCTCCAAAAAGTTCTAAAACATACATAAACCATTCGTTGTGTTTTGCTTTTTTGAAGAGTGCTCCATGTGCAGCATCATGAAATGCATTTATAAAAAGCATAATCATGGTGACACCACACAAAATATAAAAAAGGAATAATAACAGTGTGCTGTTTCCAAACAACAAAATGCAAGAATAAAATAGAAAGAAGAGCAATAAAAGCCCTAAAGACTTTATAATGTTGAATAGGTACAGGGATGAATTTTGTAAAATAGTTTCGTTCACTTCTGTGCGCATCTTTTTAAAAAAATCATCGGTACCGGCTTTGAGATAAACTGGTCGTTTTAATTTTTCCATAACAATTGTTGCTAGAAATTGGTACAACAAATTTAATAAAATTTCTTAAAACACAGAAAAACAAAATGTTACAAAATTCAACCTTGTGATAAATTCATTAATCCTGCTTGATAAAATATAATTTTTGCTCATAATTAGCAATCCTGATCAAAGCATTATAGATGTACCTTGTAACCAGAGCGCCGCCATCTGTATTAATTAAATCTATATCATCTTCGGGCGTGTGATATTGCGGATGTCCTCCTGTATGAAACCCCACAACCGATATACCGGATTTGTAAAACGAGACATGATCAGATCCACCCACTTCGCCAGCATGAATAACAGGATTTAGTCCGCTATTTTCGCCTAATTCCTTCATGAGCTCAACTCCACCCGGAAAAGTTCCGGCACCGCCCATGTATATTTGTTTTTCGGTATTTAATCGTCCAACCATATCCATGTTTAGCATTACTTTTACCGCTTCTTTTTGAACGGGCAAATGATTTACAAAATATTTAGAACCTATTAATCCTTCTTCTTCACCGCTAAACGAAATAAAAATGATGCTTCTTTTGGGTTTTAAACCGGATTTAGATAATTCCTGTACCATACAAAGTAAAGCCGAAACTCCGGAAGCATTATCATCTGCGCCATTATGAATTTCGACAGCTTCCTTTTTTTTGCTGCTCGATCCAATTCCGCCCCAACCCCAATGATCGTAATGCGCACCTATTACTATAAATTCGTTTTTGAGATCGGGATCTGAACCTTCAAGATATCCAATAACGTTTTGGGTTGAAACACTATCAGATTTCATTTTGTTTATTCCTTCTTTTACAAATACTTTAAAAGTCTGATCATAACTTTTGTTGAATTGTTTTAGTCCGTATTTTTTAAAATGGGTTCTAATATATGCTGCTGCTTCATTATTGCCTTTTGTACCCGGAAAACGTCCTTCCAGTTTATCTGATGAAAGATATTTATCGTGTTTATAAAAGGTTTTGGCGTTGATACCATCTTGGGCATTTGTAGTAATACAAGAAAATAGCACGCTTATAAAAAAGATTTTGAATGCTGAATATTGAAAAGATTTCATTTTTTATTGTCCAATAAATTAATTGAGTTTTATTTAAGTTCGAAAATTTTATCCATTAAGATCCATTTTTCTCCCGGTTTTGCCTCCGGTAAGGCTTGTTGAAATTTCCACATTAGGGTTTCCCATTCTTGTACTTTGGGATTTTTGGCATCTAATATTGACTTTTTTTCAAATGTAAAATCTGCATCTGCCTCTATAATCATAAACAAGCGATCTGCGAGATTATAGATTTCAAGAGAAATAATTCCTGCTTCTTTAATGCTTTCTTTGATTTCCGGCCAAACGTTCTGATGAAGCTTTATATATTCATGAATTAAATCAGGATCATTTTTTAAATCTAAAGTAAGGCAGTGTTTTTGCATAATTTCTTGTGTTTTATAGCTTCTAATTTTCAAATTAAAAGTTTTTTACACAAGTTAGGAATTATTTCAAAACATATTTACCTCATTCCTTCAATTCAAATGTTACATGCTTAATATATTTTCTGTTATAGGTATACAATACATGAATTTTATGATCTGAGGTTTCGATAATGGCAGGATAACTGAATTCGCCTTCGGTTTGGTTTTCGAGATCAAAAAGTTTTTTCCAGTCTGTACCATTTTTTGAATATTCTACATCTAATACATTTCGCCCATTAAACCAGTCTTTGCCTTGACGAAGGGGATTATTGACCAATAAAAAAGACTTTTTAGTCAATGCTACGGCATCGATTCCGGAATTAGAATTTACTACGTTGATACTGTCTGTGCGTTGCCAGGAGTTTCCGTTATCTGTAGACCAGCTCGAAATTATTTTGTTGTGTTTACTTCTGGACAACATCTGAATTTCATTTGCAGCATGAATAAGAAATGTGGGCTGGATAATCTCAAATTCTTTTTTGTCATCGATCTCTATTTTTTCCCATTTATCAGTTGCTTCTGTATATTTTTCTACATGAACTCTCCATTTGTTATCGCTGACACTTTCTGTGCTGCTGCCGCATAAAATAACTCCGGGAGTTGTTTCTACTGGTTTGTTTCGAATTGGTCCAAGTATATCTTTTGGAAGATATTTGGGAACGCTCCACGTATTTCCGTTATCTTTTGAAACGATCATTGCACCAAACCATTCTCTGGGATTTTTTCCAACCTTATAAAATAAATACAGTTGCTGGCTTTTACTTTTAAATAAAACCGGATTCCAACACGGCAAAGTATCTTTTTGAGTGATTAAGGGTTCTACAAGGTTTTTGGGCACGGACCATTTATTTTCTTTATATACAGAAAAATAAATCCCTACATCTTTTGCGCCTTCATATTTGCCTCCAAACCATGCCGCCATTAATTTATTGGGTTCAAGTTCTACTATTGTCGATGCGTGGCTGTTTATAGTTACTGGCTGATCTGTAATAAAATTTTGAGTGATATTAATGGCTTCCTGCTTTTTTGTCGAAGAACAGGAAACACATATTAAAGCTAATAAAAGTAACAGATATTTGAATTTTGAAATCATTGCAAAGGGTAAAAAATTAATAAAACACAACAAATTATTTTTTATTTAAACCAGCTTTATGTCCAATAATGGCATAGAATAAAATAAAAACATAGCAAGGCAGTAAGATCCAATATCCTTCTGTAGTTGCTTTTGCAGTAGCTGTAACATCGTTCATACCCTGAAGCAATAAATCTGCTTTGTTTAAATCTACAAATTTTCCGTATAATGGCGGAATTATCGCACCTCCAGAAATAGCCATAATCAATAATGCCGAAGCAGTTTTTGTAAACTTACCCAATCCTTTTAAGGTTAAAGGCCATATTGCCGGCCAAACCAGAGCATTTGCAATACCTAAAGCGGCAACAAATAAAATTGAAGTAAATCCGGTGGAAGCTACAATACAAAACGAAAGTAAAATTCCTAAAACTGCACTTGCGCGTAATGCCAGCGCCTGAGTAATATATTTTGGAATTAAAAATGCTCCTAAACCATACGTTATAACCATTGCCAATAAGGTAAATGTGGTGAAAAATTTAGCATCGCCAGCCGGAAAACCTAACGCAATACCATATGCAATAATAGTATCTCCTGCAATAACCTCAACACCCACATACATAAAAAGCGTTAAGACTCCCAACCATAAATGCGGGAACTGAAAAATACTTGTTTTAGTTGTTTCGCCTTCTTTAGCTTCGGCAATAGGTTCTGCTTCAACATCAGGCAAAGGTGCTTTTCTAATTAATATTCCTAAAATAAACAAAACCACAGCCATTGTTATATAAGGCGTTACAACGCTGTCTGCCATTGTATCTAGTAATTTTGCTTTTTCGACGGTAGTAACGACGCTTAATTTTTCTTTGATTTCATCGATTCCGGATAATAAGATAGATCCAAAAATAAGTGATCCCAAAGCACCCGCTATTTTGTTGCAAATTCCCATAATTGCAATTCGTTTTGCCGCACTGTCTATGGGGCCCAAAATAGTAATGTAAGGATTTGATGCTGTTTGCAATAAGGTCATTCCTGCACCCTGAATAAATATACCGGTCAAAAACATCCAATAGGTTCTTGCCTCAGCAGCCGGAATAAATATTAAAGCTCCAAAACCCATTATGAATAAGCCTAAGGACATTCCTTTTTTATAGCCAATTTTTGCCAGAATATACGATGCCGGCAATGCCATTACCACAAATGAAATATAAGATGCCGATGCCACTAAAAGTGACTGCGCAGATGTTAATTCGTTGATTGTTTTCATAAACGGAATCAAAGCGCCGTTGATCCAGGTTACAAAACCAAAAACAAAAAACAAACTCGCTATAATTAAAATTGGAATTAATGTTTTTTTCTTGTCAGAAGAAGGGGAAATAGTACTGCTAACCATAATTATTATATTTGATGATCCGGCAATTATGATATTGTCTTAAATAAAAATCAGTCTTGCCGTCCCTAATTAAAATGCTGTTTTAATTTGTTCTCTTTATTCTCTTTTCTCTTTTCTCTTTTCTGTAAAATCGTAATTATCATATAAAACAAAAGGAGAGTTACCTCTCCTTTTGTCAATTTAAGTAACGAACCTCTTTATCTTTACTTATCTTATTTTGTATCCCACCAAAGTTTTGTTCCTCCGGTATCAGGTCCTTTTAATTTTGTGATTCCATCAGTAACAGCATCTTTGTTAGAAGAATATTCATTTGTTGTATAAATAATTCTTTTCATCAGGCTTTTACCTACTCCCGCATCATTATTATCTGTATTAAGTGGTGCATAAATTACTTTAGCATCACTTCTGCGTAAGTCAGCCCAAGATTCCCATGATTCAGGAAAAATAGCTAAATACTTTTGAACTGCGATTTGTGTACGTTGACTAGTAACAGCAGCAGACCATGCAACAGGCAATTTAACCGGTATATCCTGCAAGTCTAAAGTTGGATAAACTGTTAAGATATTTGGTAAAGTTGGCAATGTATTTCCGGCAACATAAGCATTGATTGCCGCAGTATCAGTAATTCCCCATTGTCTTAGAGACAATCTGATACCTTCTTCGTATAAACTTTGAGCACTTCCGCCCATGTTCCATCCGTTCAATGCACCTTCGGCTCTGCTGAAATAGTTTTCAGAAGCCATGAATACCTCGATATTTTTAGTGTCACTAAGATTTCCTGCAGCACCATTACCCATGATGTCATTGTTAAAAGCAGAGAATTTAGTAGTTCCAAACTGATCTTCTAAACCTCCAACAGGCTGACCACGGTAAACACCAGTATCAATTTTAGCAAACCATTTTGCTAACCTTGGATCATTATATCCTACCAGGATACTTTCCATAGAAGCCGTCATAGTATATCCCCAACTGTTTACAATCATGTTTAAGTTGTTTGGCGTGATATTACTAGCTTTAAAGAAAGCTCCTTGCTCATTTGTTTGCATAACACCCGCAGCTACTGCAGCCTCGGCTTGTGCTTTTGCTTTCGCAGGTTCAATATCAGAAATTCTTAATGCCAAACGTAATCTTAAACTGTTTCCAAATACTTTCCAGTTCGCAACATTTCCTGCATACAAACGGTCATTTGGCTGAAATGAAGCAACTGTAGTTACAGCAGAACCACTAAGTGTAGCATTTGCCTCATCTAATAATTTAAAGAAATCTTCGTAAATGAATTCTACACTATCATAAGGTACTTTTTCTTTCTTGTTACCTGCTTCTGTGTACGGAATTGGCCCGTAAGCATCTACCATTTGGTTGTACATAAAAACTTTCCAGATTTTAAGAATTGCCAAAGCTTCAGCATTTCCTTCAGATGCTTTTACAGCATTGTTTAAAGCCGGAACAGCAACCGTGTAAAATCTTGTCCATCCACGTCCTTCGTAACCGTTAACGAATGCATTTCTTTCTGTACCATATCCACAATTTAAATAGTGAATAAAAGTAGAAGACAAAATACCTGTTGCAATACCCCAGGTTCCCTGGTCATCTACACCCGGTGAAGAGTAAGATCCGTTGTGAATTCCCGCATAAAGCGCAGATGCAAATGATGGTCCCGCCATTGTAGCATCTAACTGATCTTCTGTAAGCGAATTAGGATCAGTATTTATATGATCGAAGTCGCTTGTACAGCTTGATAAAATAGAAACTGCCATTAATGCAATTCCCAGTGTTTTTATTTTAAAACTATATTTCATGATGTCTCTTTTTTAATTAAAATCCGAATTTAACATTAACCCCATAATCTCTCGTTGAAGGAATGTTGAAAGATTCTATACCTTGTAAGTTTCCTGTACCAGCACCTGCTTCCGGATCAAAATATTTAGCTTTGTTCACAAAGAAGAATAAATTTCTTCCTACTAGTGAAAAGTCAATACTTGTAAAACCTGAACTGCCTAATACACGTTTTGGAAGAGAGTATCCAAAAACAAGTTCTCTTAATCTAATGTTTGTAGCATCATAAATAAAAGGTTCTGCAATAGGAGTTCTTTGTCCAATTGCTGTCCAGTATTGTTCTGCATTAATGCTTACGGTATTTTGAGTGTATGTTCCGCCGGCACCAGCAACAACACCATCAACAACGATACCGCCTTCTCTTCCTGCCAAAGTAACATCGCTAACCCCTAAACCTGCTTGTCTTGCCTGAGTGTATGAAATAACTTCACCACCAATTCTAAAATCAACAAGGAAGCTTAAAGAGAAATCTTTGTATTTAAAATTATTTTTTAAACCTGCAGTCCAGTCCGGGTTAAAGTTTCCTGCGCGAACATCAAAACTATTTGTTGCAAGGGGAATACCTGCGCTGTTTACGATAATTTTTCCGTCAGGAGATCTTTGGAAACCTTTAATATATAAATCTCCATATTCACCACCCTGAATAACTTTACTTCTTACCAATCTACCTTCACCAAGAACTAATTCTTCTCTTCCTCCATAAATAGATTTTACTTCAGATTTGTATGTTGCGTAGTTTGCAGTTACGTCCCACGAGAAGTTTTCTGTTTGAACAGGAGTTGCCGTAAGAACAACCTCGATACCTTTGTTTTGAATTTCTCCACCATTAACTACCGCTCTTGAAGTCGAAGAAGACTCTGGTGTATTAATGTAGAAAATCTGATCTTTTGTATTCGTCTGGAAATAAGTTACGTCTAATCCTAAACGATTTTTTAAGAATTTAAGCTCACCACCAAACTCAACAGAACTTGACATCTCTGGTCTTAAATTTGGATTTGCAGCTGTAGTTTGAGAATACAGCATACCACCATTACCACCAATATAAGATAATCTTGAACTTGTTTGGTAAGGATCTGTATCATTACCCACTTTTGCATAAGAACCTCTTAATTTTGCATAGCTAATAACTTCCGGAAGTGTAACCATATCAGAGATTACTCCTGATAAACCTACAGATGGATAAAAGAAAGATCTGTTTGCAGCCGGTAAAGTAGAAGACCAGTCATTTCTTGCCGTTAAGTCTAAGAATAAGTAGTTTCTAAAACCAATTTGTGAGAAACCATAAACAGAGTTAATTTGTTTCTCTGAAGCTGTAGATGTTGATTGTACAGTTGATACATTTGATAAGGCAAAAAAGTTTCTTTTACTTAAAACCCCGCCTGAATATAATGAAGAACTATTTTGTTGTAAGGTATTAGCACCGGCGTTAACCCCAATAGAGAAATCACCAAATTTCTCGTTATAAGAAAGTAAAGCATCCGTATTAAATTCGCTTACTGTTTCATAAGATTCGCTGTATGAACCCAGATTGTTATTAAAAGCTACAGTAGCATATCTGTTTCTAACATTCTTATTTGTCATTTGGTCTAAACCAGTTCTAACTTGTAAGCTTATAGTATTTGTAAAATCATATTTAAGAGAGGCAAGACCTATAAATCTGTTTCTTTTATCTTTACGAGCATCATCACGCAATGCAGACCAGAAAGGGTTTCCACCAGGAGATCCCGCTTCGTCTAAGAAATAGTTCATTTGTCTTTGTCCTGCAGCATCAAAATATTCAAAATCTTTATAGTCATTATATTTAATACTACGTGGCAATAAATAAGCAGATGTACCAATAGATTCCTCACCCGTTCTTAACAAGTTATCAATGTTTTGAACGATGTAGTTCGTTTTTACGTCTAATGATAATTTATCAGATATTTTACTTGTCAATCTTAAGTTAAGATTATGTCTGTCTAATTCGTTTCCTCCCACGATACCTTCAGCACGTGTATTTGTATAAGAGAAATAACCTTGTGCTTTTTCATTTCCTGTTGTTACAGTTAATGTATTTGCTAAGTTATATCCTGTTTTATAAAAATCGATAACGTTATTTGGCTGTGCACTATAACTAGATGTTGCAGGACCGGAATAATTAGGATTACGAACTAACTGCCATGCAGAAACCTGACTTCCGTCTAATTTACCTCCCCAGCTTGAGCTTGATGTTGGGTTGTAAGCTCCTAAAGTTCCTTGTCCGTATTCATTTTGTAAATTCATCAAATTATAAGCAGATGAAGCCATAAAGTTAGACGATAACGAAACCGAAGTTTTTCCTGCTTTACCTGATTTTGTAGTAATAACGATAACACCATTACTCGCTCTTGTACCATAAAGTGCTGCTGCAGATGGTCCTTTAAGAACTGTCATAGAAGCAATATCTTCCGGGTTAATGTTCGAAATACCATCAGGCTGTGTAGTTCCACCTGTATCGATATCCGGATTTGTATTTGTTGTTCCGTTACTAATTGGCACACCATCTACCACATACATCGGTTGGTTATTACCGGTAAGTGATCTGTTACCCCTTAAGGTAATTCTGGAAGAAGAACCAACCCCGTTTGAAGTTGTAGAAAAGTTAAGACCCGCAACTTTACCTGAAAGTGAGTTGGCAACGTTTAAGGATCTTGCTTCTGAAAGTTCGTCTACAGAAATGTTCTGAGCAGAATAGGTAATTGCTTTTTTCTCTCTTTTGATACCCAGAGCGGTTACAACTACTTCACCTAATTGTTGTGTAGCGGCACCTAAAGCGGCATTAATTGTTGTTTGCGTTCCTACGGCTATCTCTTTTGGAGCTGAGCCAACATAAGTGAAAACCAAAACTGCTGATTGATTTGGAACTGAGATACTGTACTTACCATCAAAATCTGATGATGCACTTGTCTTTGTTCCTTTAACCACAACATTTGCCCCCGGAATCGGAATTCCCGTTGAAGCATCTGTTATCGTTCCTTTTACTGTAGTTTGTGCTTGTAAGCTTTGGAATGCAAACAAACAAAACAGAAACAGTAATTTTAGTACGTCCTTAATCATATTAGTTGTTTTTTTAGAGTTAATAACATGTTAAACTTAAGAATACATTTTGTTAACAAAATATTATTTCGACAAATGACAATTTTGAAAAGGTGTTGGGTAAACTTTAACATTTAAAAACAACAAAAGGGTTTATTTTGTAATATAAACCCTCTTTATTTGAAGAAGTCACTCTTAATTAAATCTAACCAATTTATCGTTTTTTTAAAAGTATTCTTTGCTTAATACTTAAAACGCTAAACATTTTATTCGTTTTTACCAAATTACTGTAAAACCTTAAAATTCGTTTTTTGTAAATCAACGGAGTTTCCGCCTACCATCACTTCAAAATCTCCGGGTTCCACAACTCTTTTCATCTCGCGATTCCAAAGAGATAATTCATCTGGGGTTAACGTAAATTCTACTTTTTTAGTTTCTCCTTTTTTAATAAACAATCTCTTAAAACCTTTTAATGTTTTTCTTGGAGTTGTAACACTGCTGTAAACATCATTTATATACAACTGCACAACTTCGTCTCCGTCGAACTTACCAGTGTTTTTAACATCGATGCTTACTTTTAATTCTCCGTCGGTTTTGATTTCTTTCGCACTGATTGCAAGATTCGAATATTCGAAAGTGGTATAACTTAACCCGTAACCAAAGGTGTATAACGGATTTTCGCTTTCACTCACATATTTATGAATCGCAGATGGTTTTTGGTTATAATATATAGGTAGCTGTCCAACAGATTTAGGAACCGTAATTGGCAATCTTCCACCCGGATTATAATCTCCAAATAAAACATCGGCAACAGCCCTTCCTCCTGCTTCACCGGGAAACCAGCCTTCGATAAGTGCCGGAATGTTTTCGCTGATCCAGTTTGTAGAAAGCGGACGACCGTTTAATAAGACACAAACTACCGGAGTTCCTGTTTTCTGGATTGCTTCGATCAATTCCTGTTGCATTCCGTGTAAATCTAACGAGGCAACATCTCTGTTTTCTTCAACCAATTCATTTGATTCTCCTAAAACTACAATCGCAACATCTGCTTTTTTAGCAATGTCGATTGCAGGCTGAAAGTTTACTTTTTCCAGATTCCAACGCAAATGCGCTCTGGCTCCCCAGCCACCTTCCCACATCTCAATGCGGACTTTGTATTTTTTTCCTGCTTCGATATTTTTTGGCGTCGTAACCATACTTGTAGCACCTTTTGTCCAGTTGTCGATTACCAATTGATCGTCGACCCACATTCTGATTCCGTCATCAGAACTTAAACCCAACCAACCATCAAATGATTTTTCTGACTGAATATAACCTGTCCAGCGAATAGAGAAATCATCATCTGTAACTCCGTCACCGGGAGACCATGGCCAGTCAAATTCTAATTGATTGTCAATACGCGTTAATACCGGATTTCCTTCTACGTTTCTGTTATTGAAATATTCTCCTTTTAGTCCGTTTTGAGATCCGTCAGGCGTAAACAAAAATTTCGACGGAATAATTTGTCCTTTTACAATTAACGAAACACCTTCTTCATAAAGCACATTTGTTTTTGCGCCCGCAACTTGTTTAATTCCTTCAAGAACCGTTGTTCCTACTTTATTTTTTACAGTATATCCGCCCAATCTCGATGCATCAGCATTTGGTCCGATAACTGCAATAGTCTGAATGTCTTTTTTTAAAGGCAAAATGTTATTATCGTTTTTCAATAAAATCATCGATTTACGAGCTGCTTCAAGAGCAACATCCTGATTTTCTTTTGTATGAAAACGTTCTTTGATTAAGTTTTTATCTGTATATGGATTTTCGAATAATCCCAATAAAAATTTAAGTCTTAAAACTCCGCCCGCAGCACGGTCAATTTGCTCTATTGTCAGTTTCTTTTCATTTACTAGTTCAATGATACTTTGTTGCCAAAACTCATTAGTAAAATCATAAAACTGCATATCGACACCGGCAGCAACAGCTTCTCTAATGCTTTCTTTTGGAGAATTAGTTACATAATGAGTTGTTTGAAGGTATTTTATAGCCCCTAAATCTGAAACTACAATACCTTTAAATCCCCATTCTTTTCTTAAAACATCTGTTAGCAGCCCGTGATTTGCCGCACATGGAATTCCGTCTAATTCAGAATACGCACACATGGTTCCCAAAGCACCGCCTTTTCTAAATGCTTTTTCAAATGACGGAAGATGATCTTCGCGCGCTGAACGTTCTCCCACTAAAATTGGAGATGAATTTCCTCCTGCTTGCGGAATACCGTGAACAGCAAAGTGTTTTGGTTCTGAAATTATCGTACGATCTGATGTTAAATCATCGCCCTGCATTCCCTTAATCATTGCCAGACCAATCTCGCTGTTTAAATACGCATCTTCACCAAAAGTTTCAGCAACCCTTCCCCAACGTGGTTCGCGGCCAAGATCTAAATTTGGTCCTAAACCAAAATGAACCCCGTGTGCTCTGGCTTCTGTAGCAATTACTTTACCCACTTTGTCCATTACGCTGGTATCCCAGGTTGCGCCTAAACCTATGTTCATAGGGAAAGCCGTACTTCCGTCATCCAGATATCCGTGCAGCATCTCGCACATAATAAGTGCAGGAATTCCCCATTTGTTATTTTTAATTACTTCGCTCTGAAGATCATTAATCATTTTTGCCGAACGCGGATAAAGATCATGAATCGCTCCAATTCCTAAATTTCCAATTCTGGGACTTGATTTAGATTTCGAGAAATCTTCTTTTTCTTTAAAAAGTTCCCCTCTGTACATGTCCATTTGGCGCGCTTTTTCCTCCAGGCTCATTCGGCTTAACAAGTCTTTTACCCTTTCTTCTACAGGTAATTTCGAATCTTGATAAGGGTATTTCTTCTGCGCATAACTCTGGTTAAAAAAACCTACAGCCATTACGAGTATAATGGCTGTTTTTTTCATTCTTAATTGTAACATAGTTGTGTTGTTTTTAATTTTGAATCACTTTCATTGTTTTTCCATTCACAAAATCTTCGTGCGAAATAAAAAAGCTATTATGTGGTTTTCCGTTTACCTCAATCGAATTGATTTTCCCATCATTATTTTCTTGTCTTTCGATTACAATGCTTTCTTTTTTATAATATCTTAGATCTAATTTGATTGTAATTCTATGAAACATTGGCGTTGTAATGGTGTAAATTGGATCTCCCGGCGATATTGGATAAATCCCCATCATCGAATAAACCAACCAAGCCGACATTGTTCCGGTATCATCATTGCCCGGTAATCCTTTTGGTTTGTTCTGGAAATATTCCTGTACCAGTTTTTTAACCATTTCCTGACTTTTCCATTCTTGTCCTTTTACATAATTGAATAAATATGGATAAGCAATATCCGGTTCGTTTGCCATATCAAATTGTTTGAGATCAAATACTTTTTGTAACTGATCTGAGAAAACTTTATCGCCGCCCATTAATTTTATATATCCCCTCATATCATGCGGAACCATAAAAGCGTATTGCCAGGCATTACCTTCGATAAAACCAACATTTGTCTGGAAATTTGAACCTGCTTCAGGATCAAAAGGTTCATACCATTTTCCGTTAGCTGTTCTTGGTCGGAGTAATTTTAAATCCTTATCATACAATTTTTGGTAGGATAAGGAACGTTTTGCAAAACGCTTATAATCATCTTTTTCGCCCAATGCTTTCGCTAAAAGTGAAATGGCATAATCAGAAGTATTATATTCTAATGTTGTAGAAACCGGACCGGCATAATTAGTCGATAAATATCCTTTCTCGATATATTCTTTAAGTCCCGGACGCAACGGATTATCCTCTGTTTTATCTGCACCTTTCAACATTGCATAATAAGCTCTGTAAATATCAAAATCCTGAATTCCTTTTAAGCAAGCGTCAACTATAACAATACTTGCCGGATCTCCAACCATTGTAAATGTTTCAGTCGAATTTAATTCCCATTTGGGTAACCATCCGTTTTCATCATACATTTCCAACATGCTTTTTATCATATCAGATTGTTGCTTGGGATAAACCAAAGACGTTAACGGATGCATATTTCGATACGTATCCCACAATGAAAATACGGTATAACGTGTGCCATCTGTTTTACCAATTTTAGTTCTCTTGATTTCCGGATATTGTCCGTTATAATCATTTAAAATATTGGGATGAATTAACGTGTGATACAACGCCGTGTAAAAAATCGTTCTGTCATCATTTGAACCGCCTTCTACTAAAATCTTCGAAAGTTCTTCGTTCCATTCGTTATAGGTATCTTTATAAACGTCATCAAATGATTTTTTTCCGGTTTCTTTTTCTAAGTTTTCACGGGCATTTTCGATACTAACATAAGAGATTCCAACTTTAACTTCTACTGTTTCCTGTTTCTCGAATTTATAGGTAAAATAACTTCCAATACTATCGCCAACAACTGTTTTGATAGTGTTTTCCATCATTCTGGTTTTTCCGTTATAACCCATCCATTGTGCTTCAACACCATTGTATTTTGGTGTTTTTTTCCAAACTCCAAATTTGTCTGCAGGTTTAGAAAATTTAGCTACAAAATAAACGGGATAAGCATCTTCCGGACTATTATAACAAAATGAACCTACGCTTCGCATACCTTCAATCTCTGTTGATGAAACGACTTTTATCATCGCTCCTTCTTCATTGGTTAATCCTAAACCCAGGTTTAATAAGATATTCGATTGTCCTTTTGGGAAAGTGAATCTGCTTACGCCTACTCTTGTCGAAGCTGTAAATTCGCCTTTTACTTTATACTTGTCAATATTTACACTGTAAAAAGCTGCTTTTGCAATTTCATTCGAATAATTTGAACCGTATTTTAAATGATCGATTTCTACTTTTCCTGTTGTTGGCATTAGTAAAATAACGCCCAGTTCTGGACAGCCAACTCCACTTAAATTAACCTGACTAAATCCGGTTAAAAAATTATTTTCGTTTACGTAAGGATTCGACAACCATTGGCTATCTTTTTCCATTGGGGTATTTTTTTTCCCCGCCACATTAAACGGACTAATACTTGCCATACCTCGTGGTGCAATTGGCCCCGGAAAAGCAGCTCCATAATTAGATGTTCCAATAAACGGATTCACATAATCTACCGGACTCTGTTGCGCAAAAATACTTATGCTAAAAAACAGCATGTAAAAAATACATACTGTTTTAAGGGTTTTTGTTTTATTTAAAAACATAATAATTTCTATCTGTTAATAGCTTCAATTTTTAAAGTCCATGCCTCTTTACACGGCAAATTTTTTCTAAGGCTTTCCGGAATTATTACTTTAAATCCTTCTGCTTCTTTAGTCCATTTTAATGCCGTTTTAGAACCTAACATGGTAATTTTTGTTCCTTTTTTAGGATTAATCGATTTTACAACCACTTCTGCAGGAATTTTATCTTCGCCTTCTTTTGCTAAATAAAATGCGAATACATTTCCTGTTTTATTTTGTGTAAAACAAATGTTATTTTCTTTAAAAGGTTCGATTGGTTTCGTCTCATAAATTGCTGAACTGTTTACTTTCATCCAGTCTGCATAAGCTGCTAATAAATCATAAGCACCTTGCTGCCATTCACCTTCAGGACTTGGCGCAACGTTCAATAATAAGTTTCCGCCTTTTGCCACAATATCAACCAACATATGAATACCTTGTCTTCCGGTCATGTAGGTAGCATCTGGAGAATACGACCATCCGCCGCCAGACGTAATACAAGATTCCCAAGGATAAGGAAGCGTTTTTGCAGGAACACGACCTTCCGGTGTTAAGTAGTTTTGATTTTTACCGTGAACAGCTCTGTCAACTACAATTAATCCCGGTTGTTTTTGACGTGCTTTTACAACCAATTCATCCATTTTAGGATCCTGATCTACAACTCTGTGTTTGATAAAACCATTTTTAGATTCGTTTTCAGCAAACTTTTCATCGTAGTTTTCTTTTAGGTTTTGTTGGTCTCTTTTTCTAACCCATCCTCCGTCTAACCAAAGAATATCTACTTTACCGTAATTCGTTAGGATTTCTAAGATTTGGTTGTGCGTGAAATCAACATATTTCTGCCATTTTTCAGGATATAATGACGGATCATAATTTACGTTTCTGTCGAAAGGAGGAAAATAAGGATCCCAGTAATTTTCGTTATGCCAGTCCGGTTTAGAAAAATATGCTCCGGTTGAGATATTCTCTGCTCTAAAAGCATTAAAAACTTCTTTCAAAATATCTGCTTTTGGATCAACGCTGTAAGGACAATCTTTGTCTGTTACTTTATAATCAGAATATTTCGTGTCATACATATTAAATCCGTCATGGTGTTTTGTGGTAAAAACCATGTATTTCATTCCGGCTGCTTTTGCTGCTTTTGCCCATTTTACAGGATCAAATTTGGTTGGATTAAATGTTTTTTTCAATCCTTCATAATCCTTTACATATTGATTATAATTTGCAGGATTACTTCCTTTTTTGCGTTCGCACCATCCATAATCCTCCGGACAAATAGACCATGATTCTACAATTCCCCATTGGCTGTAAGTTCCCCAGTGCATCAACAATCCAAACTTCTTGCCTTGCCATTGTTCTAAATTTTTCAACACCAATGGATCCGTTTCCGGTACATAGCGCTCATCTTCATAAATGGCCTGCGAAAACATTTGAACTGAAAATAATATTGCTATTATGAATATTCCTCTTTTCATTTTTACTCTATTTTATGGTTTTTGTTTTGTTTTTTTTGTTTTTGGTTTGTTTTTTTGTTTGTTTTTATTTCAAATGGACTTCTCAAAGTTTGTCATTTCGACGAAGGAGAAATCTTCGCAAGAAACTCCTCAGCAGTTCGTCCATCTTTGTCGAGCTGCTAACGAAGATTTCTCCTTCGTCGAAATGACAATATTGTGCGTAATATTATGAGCGTAAAACTTGGTCGAGTTTCTCGTGTGATCCCTCGTTCCTCGGGATGACAAAATGCAGTTAATTCACTAAAATCTCATCTACAAACAACCACGAAGATTCTCCTTTTGGGCTTTTCTTCAGGTTAACGGCGATTACTTTTACGAATCTCGTATTTACTTTTACAAAATCAACTTTGAAATCTTTCAATTCAGATGTTACATTTGGGGCATATGGTCGTGAAATTTTCCCTACTTCCTGATATTTTATTCCGTCATTAGAAATCAGGACTTTGATTTTTACCGGAAAATTAACTCCTGAACCCTGACTTTCTAAAGTTCCCACAATTACCTGCTCAATACTTTCCTGTTTGCCCAGATCCACAACAACTTCCATATCATTAACCAACCATGCTTGCCATTGTCCGTCATGGAAATTTTTAGATCCCCTAATGGTATTGGCTAAAGTAAAAGGTCCGTCGCCTTTGTAATTATCATTAAATGGCGTTAGATAATTTACTTTATGTGCCACCGCTTTATGAAATATAATCGTATCTGTAAAGGTTTTACCAATTGGTTTTTCGTTTTGAAACAGAGACGCTTTTAAAACTGTTGTTCCGGTAAACTGAATTGGATTTATATATTTTAATGCATTTTGATCGATATTTTTATCCCCCAAAACATAACGGATATCCGGATTTGGGAATTCATTTTTTAAAGTGACATTGATTTGTTTTTTACCCAAATCTGCGCTTGAAGAAGCGGTAACCAGGTAAGCACTTTTCGCATAATTGATTCCCTGATAATCATAACGTTTCAACATTGGTGGTAATCTCGTCGTGAAATCATTCCAGTTTCGGCTTTCTTTCGAACTCCATAAAACCTCAGCCATTGCAGCCAATCTAGGAAAAATCATATATTCTGAATCCCTTGGTCCAGCAAGATGTTCTGCCCATAAATTAGCTTGTCCGCCCAGGACATGATTGGCTTCTACAGGTGACATTGTAGGCACAACCGGATCAAATTCGTACACTTTGTTTAATGGCGTATAACCATCAAAAGCCAAAGGTTCTTCGTTTTGTGGTCCCTGATAAAAATTAAAATAACAATGAGATTCCGGAGTCATAATCACATCGTGCCCCTGATCTGCTGCTTCAATTCCGCCTTTTGTGCCTCTCCAGCTCATAACGGTTGCTTCCGGAGCTAAACCTCCTTCGACAATTTCATCCCAGCCAATTACTTTTTTACCTTTAGAATTAATGTATTTTTCAATACGTTTTACAAAATAACTTTGCAATTCATTTGTGTTTTTTAAACCTAAATCCTTCATTCTTTTTTGGCAATGCGGACATTTATCCCAATTGGTTTTTGTGGCTTCATCTCCGCCAATATGAATGTATTTTGAAGGAAAAATTGTCATTACTTCGTCTAATACATTTTGCAAAAACTCAAACGTGTTTTCTTTTCCTGCGCAATAAATATCTGTAATAGGCCATAATCCGCCTGACGGAACGCCAATTCGCTGATCAAAACAAGCCAGTTCCGGATATGATGCAATTGCAGAACTTACGTGTGCCGGCATTTCGATTTCTGGAATTACTTCGATGTTTTTTGTTGCCGCGTATTTTACGATTTCTTTTAATTCTTCCTGAGTAAAAAAGCCTCCATAAGTTCCCTTTTCATCCGGATTTGTTGTTAGTCGTGCATTCCACGAAAGATTTTCCTGATCTACTCTCCAAGCACCCACTTCTGTAAGTTTTGGGTATTTTTTGATTTCGATTCTCCAGCCCTGGTCGTCTACTAAATGCAAATGCAAAACATTCATTTTATGCATTGCCAAACGATCGATTGTTGCCAGAATATAATTTTTATCAAAGAAATGACGTGATAAATCGAGCATTAAACCTCTCCATTTAAAACGCGGTTCATCTGTAATGGTAAAATTTGGAATCTGCCATTTTTCTGATGTTATGGCATATTTACTTTCAATAGCAACCGGAAGCAATTGCCTGATGGTTTCTAATCCGTAGATAAAACCGGCATTTCCGTTTGCTGTAATCGTAATATTAGCATTGTTTACTTCTAGTTTATAAGCTTCCTTATGAAAAGTTGGATCAGCCTTGAACTGAATAAAATTTCGCTGCGGTGCTTTTACTCCCAAAACGGGACTAAATCCTGCTGCAACCTGAAACTTACTGATTAAAGCATTCGAAATCTCTTTTTGAAAATCTGTATTGGCAACAAAAACAGTGTTTTTAGAAAACTCAAAAGTTCCTGTTTGCAGCAGCAATTGATTTGGTTTTGGGATAATTTGAATATCCTTTTCTGTATATGTTTTTTGACCATAACCCAAACTTAAAACAGTAAAGAAGATTAAGACAAATAGTGGTTTTAATGTTCTCATAATTATTATTTTAAAGAGGGTGTTATTTTAAATTGGTACTGATAATTTTTGTCTCTCAACAAGTATTTTTCCATTGGCCAGGCTTGCCAGCTGTCGATTCCGCCAACTCCCATTTGTTTCGAATCGATTTTTAAGCTTGTTAAATCTCTTTCTTTCAATTCGGCTGCGTGTCTCTGGTCTTTTTCCAATCCATCGTCTAAATCTTCATTTAAATAATGTAAAGCTGTGATTGCCAACAATTCATTAGACTGAACAGTTAATTTTAATTTATCGCTTGATAATTCTAAAAAGCGAACATCAGTTTTATTTCCGGTTTCCTGCGGACGGATATAGGGATAATATTGTTCTGAAACCGTTTGTGTGTAAAGTCCAACTTTTGAACTGTAATTTCTGTCGATGTAATTTTCGTGTGGTCCTCTTCCGTAATATGTCATATTGCTAAAATCTTTCTGAAGAATAATCTCCATTCCAAATCTTGGCAAAATAGGGTGTTCTTTTGTTTTATCCAAATTCAATTGCTCTGTTATGCTCAATTCTCCGTTACTGTTTATAGTATAATTTAACTCAATTGTAGAAGATGTTTGCGGTAAACTATAAGCAGATTTCACCACAATTAAATTTTCTTTTGTAGTCGTATAAGCCCAGCTTACAAGGGTTGGATGCTCTGTCGCTTCTTTCCACGCCACTAAATTTTTCTGAAAATTAGCTCCAAAATCATTGTCGTTTGGCGCTCTCCAAAGGTTTGGTCGCAATTGATAACCCTCTTTTATTATCGGAAGATTATTATAAGAATATCCACTAATAAATCCGGTCTTTTTATCGAAAGTAATTTCGGCTTTATCGCTTTTAAAAACCGTGCTGTTTACTTTTTTATCTACCGTAATTTTTGATGCACCATCGATTTTTATATCGTTTTTCCAAGATCCTTTATACGCTAATTGCTCTGTTGCGATTTCGAAACCTTTTGGTAAAAACGGCTCGTCTTGTTTTAACTGGTAGCTAATATTTATAAAAGCTTCCTGAAATTTTTTATCGCCTAATTTTATTGGCAAAGTATATGTTTTTGACTGCGTTGGATCTATTGCCAGATAATCGATAACTCCTGTATCTTGTGTAACGCCGTCCAGAATTAATTTCCAATGCAAGGTCACGTTGCTTAAATCTTTAAACGAAAATTCATTGTAAACTTTAATCGTCGCAGTTTCTTTATTTTCCCATGAAGTCAGGATATTTTGCATTACGTTTTTTACTTCAAAAGCATGCGGATTTGGTTTTCTGTCTACGGTAAATACTCCATTATTAACGAAGTTATTATCACTTTTTACATCTTTTGGTCCAAAATCTCCTCCGTACGCCAGAATTTTAGTTCCGTCAGGTTGTGTTTTATAAACCGACTGATCGATCATATCCCAAATAAATCCTCCCTGAAAATTTGGATATTTACGAATCACATCCCAATAATCTTTAAAATTCCCCATCGAATTCCCCATTGCATGCGCATATTCGCACTGAATGTAAGGTCTTGACGGATTTGGGTTTGCCAATATATATTCTTCCATTTTATTTGGCGAACTGTACATTGGGTCAATAATATCAGAATCCCATTCAAATTTCAAATCCTTTCCGTCCCAAGCTCCCGCAGTTGCTCTTTCGTACTGGATTGGTCTTGATTTATCACGGTTTTTAATCCACAAATAACCTCTGTAAAAATTGTAACCGTTTCCGGCTTCGTTCCCCATACTCCAGATAATGATCGAACTATGATTTTTATCTCTTTCGATCATACGCTGCATACGCTGAATGTGCGCCAACTCCCAATCTGGTTTATTGCCCAGTGTTTTGGTAATATCGTAACCCATTCCGTGTGATTCTATGTTGGCTTCATCAACCACATAAATACCATATTTATCACATAATTCATAAAAATATTCATCATTAGGATAATGCGACATTCTTACGGCATTGATATTAAATTGCTTCATGATTTTAATATCTTCTTCCATGCGTTCCCTGGAAATCGTTTGTCCGGTTACCGGATCGACTTCATGACGGTTTACTCCTTTTATATAAATCGCTTTTCCGTTTACTAAAAGTTGTCCGCCTTTTATTTCTACTTTTCTAAAACCAACATTTTGATTGATTACCTCAACAACAGTTCCTTTTTTATCTTTTAAAATAAAACTCACCTGATATAAATTCGGGATTTCTGCGCTCCATTTCTTCGGATTATTTACAGCAAAATCAAAAGTTTGTTTTTCGCTTAAAGCGGAAATAACTTTTGAGGTAATAATTTTATCACCATCTTTTAACTGAACGTCTAAAGTATAGGCCTCTTTTTTATTTAAATCAGAGAATTCAGTTGAGATTTTTAATGTTCCGTTTACGTAAGAAGCATCTAAATCCGGAATGATTTCATAATCTTTTAAATGTGTTTTATTTCTCGCTACTAAATAAGAATCTCTTGTAATACCGCTCATTCGCCACATATCCTGACATTCTAAATACGAACCGTCATTCCATTTCATGACTTGCAGCACAATAGTATTTTTGCCTGTTTTTACATATTTATTTAAGTTAAATTCAGACGGTAATTTTCCATCTTCGCCATATCCTACATAAACGCCATTTACCCAAACAGTAAGGTTTGATTTTGCCGTACCAACATGCAGAAAAATATCTTTTCCTTCCCACGATTTATCGATTGTAATTTCTCTTCTGTAAACTCCGGTTGGATTATATTTTGTGGGCACAAACGGTGGATTTGGCGCCATTAAATAATCAAAATCATAAGTCGTATTTACATAAACCGGATATCCGTAACCGTTTACATCCCAGCTTGCCGGAATTCTGAAATTATCCCAGGACTTATCATTAAAATTGCTTTTCTCGAAATCTTTTGGAAGAATACCGGGATTATCAACGTATTTAAATTTCCATGCTCCGTTTATATCCAGATAATTTTTAGACGCTCTCCATTCGTTTTTATTTGCCAATGCTTCATTTTCAAAAACATAATAGGCAGCATGCATGGGCTCTCTATTATCTTCATTGATTTTTTCGTTCTGCCAAAACGGAACTTTTTCCTGTGCATTAACAGATACTATTGCAGCAATTAATAAGGATAATATGGATATTATTTTTTTCATTCTTTATTTTTTTATTCTCTGTGTGTTTTTTTTTAAACACATAGAAACATAGATTTGAAACCTTAAAAAAGGCGTTTCACTTATTTAAACAAACATAGCTATGTGTTAAGAAACTAGTTTCTTTTTTTGATTCTTTTCTACACACAAAAAAACTATGTTTCTATGTGTTTAAGGCTACACGCAATTCAGTCTTTGTCAAAGCTTTGTCATTTCAACGGAGGAGAAATCTTCGCAAGTAGCTCCTTATAGTAACTCGCCAATCTTTGTAGAGTTTCTCACGAAGATTTCTCCTCCGTCGAAATGACAAAATCGTGCGTTATGTTATAAACTTAATTCAACTTTGTCAAAGTTTGTCATTTCGAGGAACGAGAAATCACATTGCTGAATCCTCACAGTTCGTTGCTCTCCGGATGTGATTTCTCGTTCCTCGAAATGACAAATATTGAGTTTTATTTATCCCACGACATTTTAAATTTTGCATCTTCCATTCTGTGTCCTTTTTCGTCATCAGAAACGGCGTAATTAAAACCCGATCTAAGACTGTAACCTGCATGTTCTCCGTTTTTATTCAAAGCAATAAATCCTACTTGCAGATATTCCATGTCTTTGTGTTTTTTATGTTTGTTGTAAATACGTTCTGTAATTTCTTTGCAGGCATCAAAAGGCGATTTTCCCTGACGCATTAATTCCACCACCATTGCGCTTCCTGCGGTTCTGATTACTGCTTCGCCTAGTCCGGTTGCAGCAGCAGCACCTACTTCGTTATCCAGAAAAAGACCCGCGCCGATGATTGGGGAGTCACCGACGCGACCGTGCATTTTCCATGCGGCTCCACTTGTGGTACAGCCTCCGGAAAGATTACCGTCTTGATCCAACATTAGCATGCTTATGGTATCGTGATTTTCTATATTGATGACTGGTTTATATTTTGAATCTTCCAGCCATTTTTTCCAGTCTTTTTCAGATTCCGGAGTTAGTAAATTTTCTTCTTTAAATCCTTCTGATAATGCAAATTGCAAAGCACCTTGTCCTGCCAGCATAACGTGCGGTGTGTTTTGAAGTACTCTTTTTGCAACCGAAATTGGATGCATAATACCTTGTAAAAAACAAACTGAACCGCAATTGCTATTGTGATCCATAATACAGGCATCAAGCGTAACTTTTCCTTCACGATCCGGATATCCGCCATAACCCACGCTGCGAACATTCGGGTCTGCTTCGGGAATTTTCATGCCGGCTTCTATCGCATCAAGAGCTGGTTTTCCGGCTTTTAGTTGTTTCCAGCTTTCCTGATTTGCAGGCAAACCATGATTCCATGTTGAAATAATAACAGGCTTTTTTATTTTCTTTGAAGAAAATTTTAAAACACCTTCTTTTTCATCTTCCTGATTTTTCGCAAATCCGCTAAGTCCCATAACAGAACTTACTGCTAATGTGCCTAAAGTTGCTTTTTTTATAAAATTTCTTCTGTTTGACATGCTGTTTACTTTTAATGGAATCTGATATTTTTTATTCTTTTTTACACATTTAAAACTATGTTTCTATGTGTTTAATTTCTATTTTAAAATCTGTCCTAATTTATTTTTAACACATAGGAACATAGTTTTAAAACTGCATAAAGGCGTTTCACTTGCATTAACAAACATAGCTATGTGTGGAAACTTGTTTCTTTCGTATTCTTTTTACAAATTTAAAACTATGTTTCTATGTGTTTAATCCTTATTTTAAACTTGCTTTTGTTTCTTTGATGGTTTTCAAATTACTGTCTGTCAAAGCATTTCCATCAAAGAAAGAAACACCAGTTGCTCCATTTGCTTTGGCAAGTAAAATAGCTTCTTTTAATTCTGCATCATTTTTTAATCCCGGAATATAAATTCCTGTATTGATTTTTGTTTTTTTATCTTCTAAATCAGCAACGCCTTGTTTTGTAGCGTATCCAACCCAGTCAATTTCTTCATTATAAAAACTATGGTAAATCATTGGATAAACTTCATCGATATTCCATTTATCCCAACGCTGGCGCACCATATGATCTGCCATTTCCGGATAAGGAAATACTGCTGCTGTTAACTGTTTGTTGTGTTTGTGTGCAATTTTATAAGCATCGTCAACAACTGCTTTTATGGCATTTAGCCTAAAGTTTTTCCACTCCATATCGATCGAAGTGTTGTGACTTGTTTTTGGGTTTTTGTGGTGGATTTTTTCGAATGCTTTCACACATTCATCACAATAGCAAAAATCGAATTGAGGTAATTCTGTATCCTGAACCAAGTTGTATTTTGGTAATAAACTTATTGGTAAAAAGATGTCCGGAAAACGAATATAATCTAAGTGTACACTTTCTACGCCTTCCACTTTTGCCAATTCTTCAACCAGGCCTAAAACATGTTCTCTGGATTCTTTTCTGGTTGGGCATAACCATTGGTAATAATCTACATAAGGGCGATTATCAAAACAAGATTTCCCTTCTTTGCTCACCTGGTACCATTCCGGATGTTTTAGTGCAACAGCATCATCCGGTCTGTTCATTGCCATAATCCAGGCGTGAACTTTCAGGCCTTCTTTTGTAGCTAGCGGTACTAATCTTTTTAAAAGTGCCGGATCTGTTTTGGTATTTATTAATACTTCATCGATTCCGCCGTCTTTGTATTTTTTAAATTCTTTTGAGTAATCTGCGTCTGATTTTTTGGGATCTGCCGTTGTCCAGACTCCAAATTTAAAATTGGTTTGTTCTTCTTTTTTAGCACACGAAAAAAGGATAAGTGCGAATAAAAAAAGTAATAGTTTTGGTAGTTTCATAGTGGTTTATTTTTGTATTATTTTGCCATCTTGCCTGATAATAAAGGTTTGATTAGAAAATGGGCTTTTTACTGAAATGTTATAGCCGGTTGTGTGATTTTCTAATACTGGTTTTAAAATTTTACCATCAACGCTGATATTTTCTTTGGTAAGAGCTGTTATTGATTTTGCCCAAACTTTATTTTTTTCGTAATATTCTTTTTGAAATCTGTACAAATTATAAAGTTCCCATTTTACTTTTTCGTCCTGCGGAATTGTAAAGTTGTCTTTGCCTTCTTTTGAAGAAAAATAAACATATCCCCATTTCTCCGGTTCATGCATATTGATGACGCCCATTGGCGACCAAACCCAATTGTACTCCGGCAAAAATTTTCCGTCAGCACCTTTTTTGCGTTCATAATTTCCGTTTGTAATGCTGTGCTGCCAGTTTACTCTCGAAAAATTGACACGCCAGAATTTATCTACAGGAACATTTTTGTCAAAATAAGACGTTTTATAAGATGCCCAGGGAATCGCCATTTCTAATACCCAACCCTGATCAATATCGTTGGGATTATTTAGCGTTCCGTTGATTTTTACAGCCGATTTTAGTCCTGGAATATTCCAGTCATTTAAAACAACATTATCATTTTCTCTGTAAGGTTTTGACAAAAATAAATCCCAGGCTGTATTTAAGGCATTAATTTCTAATTCATAATAGTTAAAAGTGTCGCTGTCAGGATCTATAAAAACTTCAAAATCGTTGTTGTAAAAAATAATGGTATCACGTTGTTTTAAATTTGCCCAAACATGCGGTTCTTCAATTTTTGCTAAAATATAAAAATTGGTTTCATCCCAGAGCATTTTTACTTTTGTTGCATATTTTGGTTTTATATTATTTTCTATATCTTCAAAAAGAGCAGTCCATTCTACTTTATCCCAGGAAGCATCATTTTCTTCTCCGTCGATTGCGATTGGAGTTGTGGTTTTTGCGGCAACATAAGTTTTAGGTACAATGGTTTTCTTCGATTGTGAGAAACCCACAATCGAAAGAAAGCCTAAAACTACTGTTAACCATTGAATTTTTAAACGCATGCTTTTTATTATAAACTATTATCTTTTGTAAACTGAATCACTTCGCTTAATTTACCAAATGCTAATGCTACAACAGTATCTGCTGCACCATAATAAACGGCTAATTTATCTTCTTCGATATCATGTAAGGCCGCGCAAGGGAAAACTACATTTGCTACGTCTCCTACTGTTTCATAAATTTCTGCCGGTCCTAATAAATACGGCTGTGTTCTGTATTTTACTTTATCCGGTGAATCTACGTCTAAAAGTGCTGATCCCATTGCGTAACGAAAACCGTTGCAGGTATTGATAACCCCGTGGTAAATCATTAACCAGCCATCTTCTGTTAAGATAGGAATTGGACCTGCTCCAACTTTGGTACATTGCCAGGCACTTTGCTCAAAAGGGGATGGTTTCATGACTAAACGATGTTCTCCCCAATATTTCATATCCGGACTGTAACTGATCCAGATATCGCCAAAAGGCGTATGACCGTTATCACTTGGACGGCTTAACATGGCGTATTTTCCGTTTATTTTTTGAGGGAATAAAACCCCGTTTCTGTTGAAAGGCAAAAAGGCATTTTCGCACTGAAAAAACTCTTTAAAATCAAACGTATATCCAATACCAATTGTTGGTCCGTTGTACCCGTTACACCAGGTAATCCAGTAACGATCTTCGATAAAAACAACACGAGGATCATATTTATAAGCTGATTCGATCATTTCTGTATTTCCGGATTGCATTACGATTGGTTCATGATTGATATCCCAATCGATTCCGTTTTTACTGAAACCGGCAAAAATATTCATTTGTACCGCTTTGTTATCACATCTGAAAACACCCGCATATCCGTCTCCAAAAGGAACTACAGCACTATTAAAAATACTGTTTGATGATGGAATTGCATATCTCTCGATAATAGGATTTTCAGAATATCTCCACATTACGTCATTGCTGTTTTCGGGTCTGTCTTGCCAAGGAATACTACTCATTTTGTTTGTTTTTATTATAATTTGTTTTTTTTGTCTAAGCTTTGTCTTTTTAAACACATAGAATCATAGTCTTGTAAACCGCTTAAAAAAGGCGTTTCACTTTACATTAACAATCATAGCTATGTGTGAGAAACCAGTTTCTTTTTATATTCTTTTTTTTCAATTTTGTCATCCTGACGGAGGAAGGATCACATTAGAAACTCCGCCATCTAAGTCGTCAATCTTTGTCGAGCTACGCGTGTGATCCTTCCTCCGTCAGGATGACAAACTTGGTGTAAACTTTGACAAAGTTTTCGCGCATTAAAAATTTTCTAATTGACTAATTATCTAATTATCTAATCTTCTAATTATCTAATCTTCTATTTTTCGAACTTTATCTAACCACGTAAACTTCAATATTGTTGTTGTCACTAAAAAGACTATTAAAGCTGCAAGTGCTTTTGGATAATCTCTGATGATAAAAAATATGGGCAATAAAATCATACTGGACTGCCAAACAATTCCGATTACGCAATTTAGCATATCCTTCCAGAAATCATTGTTTTTTTCGAAAGTCTGATCTTCGATTTTTAATGTTTTGTAAACCGGACTCCACCAACCCCAAGGTCTTACATTGGTGTAGAATGATTTCAGGACTTCGATATCTGTTGGTTTACTTAAGAATGTTCCTAAAAGACAACCCAAAATAGAGAATCCAAATATCATTGGAAACAGGTAAATTGCCTGCACTTGTGATAACTCGTATAAAAATGAACCTTCTGATAAGCTTCCTTTTGCCTGACCTAAAGCAAATTGTAAAGAAGCGACGATTAATCCGGCGAACATTCCCCAGAAATAACCCCAGCCATTAAATCTCCACCAAATCCATTTTAAGAAATTTGCTGCGACATAACCTCCATATAAAGCACTTGTAATCCAAAGTGTTAAGGAATTTATAGAGTCTGCAAAAAATCCCATAAAAACGCCCAGACCCACAACCAGAAAAGAAGAAATCTGACTCACTTTTATGTAATGCTGGTTTGTAGCAACAGGTTTGAAGTATTTTTTATAAATATCGTTTACAATATAAGCCGGTCCTGCGTTTACAAAAGCAGAGAATCCAGACATAAATGCGGCTAATAATCCTGCAAGAAGAATTCCTTTTATCCCAACCGGAATATATAAATTGACCACTTTTGGCATTAGCAATTCCAGATCCGCACCTGTTAAACCTGTGTTGGCGTTTAACTCTGGTGCTAAGTTTACCAGAGCAATTACGACGATTCCGGTTATTAATAAATACCTTGGAATGAACAAAATCAAATTGGTAAACCCACTCATATAAGCGGCTTCTTTTACAGATTTTGTAGAAAGAATTCTTTGTAAATCATAACTTGGCGTTGGTCCTGCAATACTGGCAAAAAAACCTTTGAATAAAGTCATCCCGATAAAAGCGCCAAACATTTTGTATCCTTCAGAATCTATTAAATTATTAAAGGTCTGAAATTTATCACTCCACTGAGTTTCAAACTGCCAGCCAAAGAAAACATTCTTCCATTCTTCGGTAATTACAGAATTTATCTGAAGATCTGTATAATTGATAAAAGCGTATCCGGCAATCAGGACACCGGCAATAATCATAATTAAATATTGTACAACCTCTGTGGCAACTACAGAAAACATTCCGCCTTTTACGGTATAAATTGTAGTTAACAAAATGATTATTAAGGCATAAGAACGTTCAGAAGTCAATAAAATTAAATCGCCATAATGAAGCGTTAAATCCCACGGAAGAATAATGGTTACAAATTTTCCGATTCCTTCAAAAAAGTAGGCGATGAAACCAATGGTAGAAATTATGGCAAAAATGGCTACTATAATATGTGATGCTTTTCCGGCTCTGTCACTCCCAAAACGGGTTAAAATCCACTCAGAACCTGTCATTACTTTTGATCTTCTGATCCAGACTGCGAGGAACATCATTACAAAAATCTGATTCCATATAGGCCAAAGCCACATAAACATAAAACTTTTTACTCCGTATAGAAATAGTACGCCAATCATCCAGGAAGTTCCTGAAACGTCAAACATTCCTGATCCGTTGCTCAGTCCTAAAAAATACCACTTGATTGTTTTTCCTCCAAGAAAATAATCATCTAATCCTTTTGATGCTTTTCTTGAAATCCAAATTCCTATTCCTACTGAGAGCAGAATGTAAGCTACGATTATCGATACGTCAATTATATCCATTAATTTTTTGTTTGTTGGTTAGTTACGGTTTGTTTTTATTTTTGTTTTCGTTTTTATTTTTTTGTTCCCCAGTTTTTATTTGGCTGCGATCCCATTACAAAATGTAAAATGCCGCCTTTTAATATTTGCTGGTGTGTGATTACTGTTTTATCAAAAGCAACTCCGTTTAAGGTTGCTGACTGGATATAAAAGTTTTTATCTGAAACATTTTCTGCTTCGATTACAAATGATTTTCCTCCTTCGAGATTAATTTTTGCTTTTTCGAAAATCGGACTTCCAATTTCATATTCTCCAGAAGCCGGATTCATAGGATATAATCCCATTGAACTGAAAACGTACCAAGCCGACATTTGTCCGCAATCTTCGTTTCCGCTTAATCCGTTTGGTGTTGTATTGTATTGCGTATCCAGAATATGACGCACCCAATATTGCGTTCTCCAGGGTTGATTCGCATGATTGAACATGTATGCAATATGATGACTTGGCTCGTTGCCGTGTGCATATTGACCAATTAATCCGGAGATATCTGCTGAAACATTGTTTCCTGTAATTTCTGAACTTTCGGTAAATAACTGCTCTAAACGTTTTGTGAATATTTCATTGTTTCCGTGTAATGAAATAAAATCATCTACATTATGAGGCACAAACCAACTGTGCTGCCATGCATTTCCCTCTGTATAATCTGTATGTTCTCTGTGGTTGGAATGTTTGGGATCAAAAGGTTCGTTCCATGATTTTCCATCTTCAGATTTTCCTCTCATGAATCCTGTCTTTGCATCAAATAAATGCTGATAGGCTTTTGAGCGGTTTAGAAAAAACTGATAATCGTCATTTTTACCCAATGCTTTTGCCATTTGCGCCACACACCAATCGTCGTAGGCATATTCTAATGTTATGGTAACAGATTCGTCTAATAAATTATACGGAATGTAACCGTATTTTTTGTAGAAATTCAATCCGCGTTCGTCCTGCATCATTGTAGTTTTCATAGCTTGATAAGCTTTTTCGGCATCAAAACCTTTGATTCCTTTTTGGTATGCATCTACAATTACAGGAATCGAGTGATATCCTGTCATCGTATTGGTTTCGTTTGCGTAGAGCGTCCAGACCGGTAATATTTTTTTTGTATCGTAATAGGCTAACATTGAGTTCACAATATCAGCTGTTTTGTCCGGAGCCAAAAGGGTCAATAAAGGATTTTCTGCCCTAAAAGTATCCCATAGTGATAAGGTCGAGTAAGCGGTATAACCTTTTGCGGTAGCAATTTGATTATCCTCTTTTCTAAACTGACCGTTTTTATCACTATAGGTTACAGGGGCAACTTGAGCGTGGAACATTGCGGTATAGAAAATGGTCTTCAATGAATCTACTTGGGTTTCGACTTCAATTTTGCTTAGAGCAGTATTCCAAATTGTGGCTGCTTTAATTTTTGTATTGTCGAAAGTAGATTTTTCGTTGTCTAAATTATTTTTGGCATTAGCCACACTTACAGATGATAAGGCTACTTTTATAAATAACTGATTACTGTTATTAGCTTCAAAAAATAATTGAGCTGTTGTGTTTTCTCCTTCGGCTTTATTGGCTGTAACAATTTGTTTATTGGCTAATAAAACAGATTCTGAAATAGGTTTTGAAAATTTGGCTACAAAAAATACTTTCTGATTTTTTGCCCAGCCTGTACTATAACGATATCCGCTAATCGTATATTGATCTTCGATTGTAAGTCCGGTTTTTAGCGCTTTATCCCAATTAATGGCAAATCCCAGATCAATGATTACAGATTGTTTATCATTGTTTGCAAAGGTGTATTTATGAAATGCGGTGCGTTGTGAAGAAGTTAATTCTACATTGATTTTAGGATCTTCAAGAAAAACCTGGTAAGAGCCCGGTGTTGCTTTTTCGTTAACATGACTGTATTTTGATTTATAAGGTAATTGATCGCGTGAGGTTGTTGTTTTTGTTAAGTCCAGTTTTTTATTGGTGGGCATGAATAAAATGTCTGCTAAATCTCCAATTCCGGTTCCGCTTAGATGTAAATGACTAAATCCTAATACTATAGAATCTGAGTAGTGATATCCGGAACACCAATCCCAGTTCGAAATACCGTTATCAGGACTTACCTGCAACATCCCAAAAGGAACAGTTGCTCCGGGATAAGTATGCCCGTGTCCGCCAGTGCCAATAAAAGGATCTACATGATTAACAAAAATATTTGCTTGACTATTATTTTTGTATGTCTTTATTTTACAACTTGCAATCAAAATTGCAAATAAGACGAGCAGGGTAAAATTCTTCATATAAAACAAACCTTAATTTAACTTTAAATTTAGATAAATTAGATTTTTATTAAAAGTAATTTAGACGGACGACATATAAACTAGGATAAACATCAAAAAAAGTCACAAAACACATCATTATTATGAATTTCAATTCCAGCAAACTATATCGCATACCATTGCATTATCACATCCTATTTTGGCTAACTTACTTTTTATTTAATACATTTCGTTGGGGAAGCTATTTCAACGATTACCTCTATTCCTTAAAAACAAACTTATTGGGGTTTCCTATTCACATGACGTTGTGTTATCTCAATATCCTGATATTTATGCCTTATTTGGTGTATCGCAAAAAATATCTTTTATATGTACTTGCGGTTTTGTCGTCGATATTTGTAATGGTTATTTTAAAATTTAATCTTACCTATTTATTCATAACGCATAATGTCTGGCCGGAAGGACCTGAAATTATCAATAAACTAACCCTTAATTATACGATCGATATGATGATGGGCGAACTTTATGTAATTACTTTTGTTACTGCAATTAAGATTACTTTAGACTTCCTGAAGGAACAAAAAAGGGTTACGGATCTTGAAAAATCTCAGCTGGAAACGGAATTGCTTTTCCTGAAATCTCAAATTTCTCCGCATTTTTTCTTTAATACACTGAACAATATTTATTCTTTATCTGTAGAAAAATCGAATAAAACGCCTAAAATAGTTCTCAAACTTTCTGAGCTAATGCGTTATATGTTATATGATACAAAAAGCAAAAGACAAACTCTGGAGAATGAAATTCTATGTATTCAGAATTATCTTGATTTGGAAAGAATTAGAAACGATGATCGATTAGAAGTTAATATGTCGATTTCCGGTGATATTCATGACAAGGAAATTTCTCCTATAATATTATTGACTTTTATCGAAAACGCATTTAAACACGGTGTTAACAAAAACACGGGAAAAGTCACGATTAACATTAACTTTAAGATTAAAGATGATTACCTGCATTTCACGATTTCAAACCCGATGGCAGAAATTACGCACCACAAGGATAATTTTAACAAGTCAAGTGGTATAGGCATCGAGAATGTTAAAAAAAGATTAGAATTAGGTTATAATAAAAATGACTATAAGCTTTCATTTAAGAATAAAAACAATATTTTTGTCGTAAAGCTTGTGATTAAAGTATCCTAACACAAGTTTTCTTCGTATATAGATTTACCTGCTAAACTATTTTGCTCAAAGAACTAAGACTTTAGAAATGAAAATAAATTGTTTGATTATAGATGATGAGCCATTGGCAATTAATGTTATTAAAAATTATTTAGAACCAATAGAAAATTTCGAGGTCATAAATACTTTTAGTAACCCGATTGAGGGTTTAAATTTTTTAAAAAACAATACGGTTGACGTAATTTTCCTTGATATTAATATGCCGGTTCTTGATGGTATTAATTTTATAAAAAGTCTCGAAAATCCGCCAATCCTTATTATTACAAGTGCTTACAGCCAATTTGCGATAGAAACTTATGAGTTGGATGTTTTAGATTATCTGGTAAAACCTATCGAGTTTCCCAGATTAATGAAAACCCTGAATAAGATTAGCAAAAGGCTCGAAAATAAAACTAATGTACCGCACGAAAACAATACAGAAAGTCCGTTTATTTTTGTGAAAATCGATAAGAAAAGAATGAAAAAGATTTTCTTTAATGAAATTCTGGTTATCGAAAGCTTAAAAGATTACTTAAAAATAAACACGTTAACGGGCAAATATATTATTCACAGTACATTATCTGATTTCACAGATTTATTACCGGAACGAAATTTTTTAAGAATACACCGATCTTACACTATTGCAATTGACAAAATTGATGCTGTTGAAGGAAACAGCATAGAAATTGAAGGTCTTAGATATGTAATTGGCAGATCGTATATCGATCACGTGAAACAAAGGATTTTGAATTCTTCGATTTAGAAAATTTACTTTAAAAATTATAAAAAATCGTTTGTTATCCTGAACAAAGTCGAATGTAAACCCGACAGGTTTTTAAAACCTGCCGGGTTTGTCATTTTTCATTGGATTAAAATCCGTCTTCACAAAAGATTGACGAATTCTATGCGGAGCTTCTTGTGCAATCCCTCGTTCCTCGGGATGACAAATTGTGGTGGAAATTTGAAAAGATTGTGGTTAAACTTCTAACATTTAACTTTTTTTATAAAAACAAAAAAATGCAGCCTAACCAGGGCTGCATTTTCAAAAAACTTGGTAACTAACCAAATAAACCACATGAAATAGTTTATTATATTTTTAAAATATATTTTCTAGAAGAAATATCGTTTAAAAGCTTCTATAGCAGAGTAATCTGCCAATCCTAAAGCGTGATATTTTTCTGCTGTTAATCGGTTTCTGTCTTCTACTCTTACCCAGAATTCACGGCTGTCATCACCTTGAAACATTACTCCGTCTTTTTGAGACTGGTGATAAAAAATAGCGTGACGTTTTTTAAGCACCTGATCAGGACTCATAGGAACTGCCATTTCGATTTGGTAAGATTCCCATTCATGCCACGCACCTCTGTACAACCAAACCCAGCAATCATCCATAAAACTTTTATGTTTTAATCGTTTCAGGGCTTCAAACAGACTATCCAAACAAACTTTGTGAGTTCCGTGCGGATCTGCTAAATCTCCTGCTGCATAAATCTGATGTGGTTTTATCCTTTCGATAATATCACACATAATTTGAATATCAGCCTCTCCAAGGTTATTTTTCTTAACTGTTCCAGTTTCATAAAATGGTAAATCTAAAAAGTTAACATTAGAATCCGGCACACCTAAATATCTCGTTGCAGCAACAGATTCACTTCTTCTTATCAATCCTTTAAGTCTTCTAACTTCTAATGAATCAATATCATTTGCCTTTTTATTCTTTAAAAAGTTTATGATATTTTCTGACTCTTCAGAATTTTTATTTAATGCTTTCGAAATTTCAGCAAATTTTAAAGCTTCTTCATTAGAAACTGCAATGTTTCCAGAAGTTTGATACGCAATATGCACATCATGACCTTGTTCTACAAGCCTGTCAAAAGTTCCTCCCATCGAAATAACATCATCATCCGGATGCGGACTAAAAATGATAATTCTTTTTCTTTCTGGAGTTGCACGTTCCGGTCTGTAAGTATCATCTGCGTTTGGTTTCCCTCCTGGCCATCCTGTAATGGTTTGCTGCATTTTATTAAACATTTTTATGTTTAAATCGTATGCAGTTCCTTCTTCTGTCAAAAGACTTGACATTCCGTTGTCGTTATAATCCTTATCTGTTAGTTTCAGGAAAGGTTTTTTTGTTAATTCGCTTAACCAGGCAACGGCTTTCAGTTTTAATTCTTCTGTCCAGATTACGGATTTAACCAACCAAGGCGTTTTTACTCTCGTTAATTCCGATGAAGCTTCAGTGTCTAAAACAAATGTTGTGTTGTTGTGCTGTTGTAAATACGTTGCCGGAACACGAGGAGAAATTTCGCCTTCGATTGTTTTTTTTATGATTTCAGCCTTGCTGATTCCCCATCCTAAAAGCACAATTCTTTTGGCATTTTTTACCGTACCAATTCCCATTGTGATTGCTTTTCTGGGTACATTATCGATTCCTAAAAATGATGATGCGGCATCTTGTCGTGTTAAATGATCCAGGGTAATGCTTCGTGTTGCAGAATTAACGTGAGATCCCGGTTCGTTAAAACCAATATGTCCTGTTCTTCCTATTCCTAAAAGCTGAAAATCTAATCCGCCATAGGCTTTAATCTTCATTTCGTAATCGATACAATATTGTTGTAAGTCTTCATTACTGATGTTTCCGTCAGGAATATTAACGTTTTGAGGCAAAATATCAACATGATTAAAAAGATGCTCATGCATAAAGTACCAATAACTCTGAATATTGTTTTTATCCATTGGATAATATTCATCTAAATTGAAGGTTACAACATTTGCAAAACTCAAACCTTCTTCTTTATGTAATCGCACTAATTCTTCGTAAACTTTTACCGGAGATGATCCGGTTGCTAATCCTAAAACACAAGGTTCGTTTAACTCTTCTTTTCTCTGAATTATATTGGCTATTTCCTGAGCCACTAAAATTGAAGCTTCCTGAGACGAATCAAAAATCACATTATGAATCTTCTCAAAACGGGTTTCCTCAAACTTTCCAGCTTCTTTAAAATTTATACTTTCTTTAATCATTTGTGTGTTGTTGTGATTATTTGATATAAAATTAAATATTACATAATGTAAATAAATCAAAAATTCGACTAATAACCTTTAACCTTCGCTAGAAAACATAATTCGAAACTTTAAGAAAAAAGATCACAAATTAAAAGCAGTTATAGTGTTTCAATTACATTTATTTCTGCAATCGAAACCGTCGATCCCTTCCCTACTGCTGACTTGGCAACAAAACGAATATATCTTGCTTTATCTTTTTTGAATGTCTTTACCTGCTCGATTGGATTGTTTTTTATATTCGAAAATTCTCCCTGAGATTGTAAAATCCATTTTACATTATCAACGCTGGTGTAGAATTCATAATTAGAGATTAAATTGAGATTATTCCCAACTTGCTGCGGCACATAAGTGAAGCCGTTTATAGTCGAAATAGTTCCCATATCGATTGTTATTTCTTGCGGAAGTTTATTAGACTCACCTCCAAAACTCCAGTCTGTATTTGGATTTCCATCAATAATTCGGTTTGCTGAATTTAAGTCGCCACTCGAAACCGTTACTATTTTCCAATTTTCTTTAGAAGCACCGTATTTTGAAGTTTTTACTGCGCTGCTAATATTTTCATCAGCGTTAATTGCAACTGCTTTAATCACAACCGCTTTATTGTGCTGGAATTCTCCTTTATATAATGTGCTCTTTTTTGTTGGATTACTTCCGTCAAGGGTATAATAAACCGGATTTCCTTCTTCGGATTTCATGGTGACATTCCCGTTTTTATCGCGCTGAATTTCAGGCATGCGTACAAAAGTTGTCGCATTATAAGCCTGAATATTCGAAATAACAACACTCGCTTTAGAATCCGTAATATTTATTCTAAGAGCCGATGCCGTAACTCTGTCAATTCTTAAAATTCTTTTGTAACCAATAGTTGTTTCCGTTGCAACCGTTTTCCAAATTCCGTTTACTTGAGCTTCAACAGTAAAAGCTTTAACACGTTGTCCTAATGTTATATATTCCTGAAGCAGAATACGGTTTAAAGCCGTTGGCTTATTAAATTCAAAAACTATCGAAGCTGTTTTTGCACTATCATCCGTCGCCCAATACGTATTTTTATTTCCGTCAGTTACATTTTTTGTTCCAAATTCAGCGTTGTTTCCTCTTATATTATCAGCTGAGATTTTACTGCCTGCTAATAATTCTGTTTTAAAATCTTGCCTGATTGTCGAAACTAATTCTTTTAATCTTGCCTCATCATTTTCATGAACCAAACCTCTTTTATCCACCGGAAGATTGAGCAGTAAAGTCGCATTACGTCCTATTGATTCATAATAAATATCGACCATTTCGTCCAGCGATCGTACTTTATCATCTTCAACAGCATGATAAAACCATCCCGGTCTTATCGAAACATCTGCTTCACCGGGAACCCATTTTTCTCCATCTTCATGACCGGACACAAACTCTGTATAATGTACTTTTCCTGCCAGTTCATCTTTCTGGCGTAGAACACTCCAGTTTGTTTTTCCTGCGCGGCCTTCTTCATTTCCAATCCATCTTGCTTCTGATGGTCCAACGCCCCAAACCAACGTTTTTGGTGCTGTATTGTAAATTAATTTATAGGTTTCGTCCCAGTTGTAATATTCAAGCGTATTTATTTTTCTGGTTTCATTTGCACCGCCATAATATCCGTCACCGCCATTAGCGCCGTCAAACCACATTTCGAAAACATCACCGTAGTTTGTCAACAATTCTTTTAGCTGATTTCTAAAATAGGTAACATATTCTGGTTTGCCATAATCTGCGCGGCTTCTGTCCCAAGGCGAAAGGTATAACCCTAACTTTAAACCATATTCCTTGCAAGCGGCAGCCAATTCTTTTACAAGATCACCTTTACCCTTTGCCCACGGAGAATTTTTAACCGATCGCTCTGTATAAGCAGATGGCCACAAGCAAAATCCGTCGTGATGTTTTGCAACTAAAATGATGCCTTTCATACCAGCCGCTTTAACAACTCTCGCCCATTGCCTTACATCCAGATTGGTTGGATTAAACAGTTCCGGAGATTCATCGCCGTAACCCCATTCTTTGTTTGTAAATGTATTTAAGGAAAAATGTACGAAAGCATAAAACTCCATTTCCTGCCAGTCAACTTGTTTTTGAGTAGGCAACGGACCAAATGGCTTGGGAGATTTTGCCAATTCCTGCGAAGACATTGGGTTTATGAAACAGAAAAAACTCAGTAATAAAAAAATATTTTTCATCTGGACTTTAAATAATTCGGTTTGAAGGTTAACTACCGCATAAATTTAAAATAAATGAATCTTCTATTTGATACTATTTCGACCAACAACATTTTTAAAAGAGTATTGGTTATGATTATAAACTTATTAGAGACATTTTTAGATGCTTTGCTATTACACAAAACAAAAAAAGCCACTTTAAGTAAAGTAGCTTTTGATGTAAATTATATGGTAAAGTTTAAAAAATCCCCATATTTTCAGGTTTAATTGTAAATCCTATACGTACCATACTTTTATGTTCCTGATAATCTATTAAACTTTCTGTGTAACCCACAAACCATTGCAGCGTGAGATAATAATTCTCGCTTTTGTACGGTCGCCAGTTTACTTGCGTTTGCAATGATCCGTAATTGATAAGACCGCTTCCTTTCCTGAAAAGAATATCGGCACTCCATCGTCCGGGTTGTATTTGATAGGTTGCACTTGCTTCACCGTATCCTACATATTTTGTCAGCCCAGGATTATCTTCTTTATCAACAAGCGGAATCCATCCTCGTAATCCCACAATCCATCGCGGAGAAATTTGAGATTTTAATGAAAAAGCAAGCATATTCCAGGTTCTGGAATAAATAGAATCTCTTCCGTTTGACTCGTGTTCCAGGGAGATTGTTCCGTAAGTTAATCTGTTTCCTTTTAAATAAAATGGACGAACGATAGCTACTCCGGGATTAAAATTAATTTCAGAGAATGGTTTTGAGCTTGCATAAATATCCCAAAAAGCTTTTTGAGTATACATTAAATACGGGAAAAATCCGCCCCATAACGGTTTTGAATTCAATCGAAGTTTAAAACTTACCTGATATTTGACATCTGCATTATCACGCGTAATATCTGTATTTATGGGTACGCCGGTTAAAAAATAATTGTCTTTATGAACCGAGAAACTAGGTTCTTTTAACAGCGAATCTGCGGCACGGAAATTTTTTTTAGTCTCTAAAATTTGCGAATTTGATTTGATTGAAAATAAAATTAAAAAAATCAGAAGATATTTGAACTGCATTTATAAGAATTAAATTGAGATTATTTTGAGCTTTAAAAATAAATGTACCTCATTTGAATGAACCAAATTGACTCAATAAAAAACAGGATTAACCCAATAAAATAATAGCGATAAAAGGTCTTTTTAAAGCTTGACATTTACATCTCTTTTCTACTCTACAAATATTATTTTTTTTGAACAAAAAGAAAGTTTGAATGAATTTACTTTCAAACAAAACTAAGGTTATTTTATATCAGGAATTGCTGATTTTTGACTAAAAAGCGTATCAGCAGCAAAAAAAATAAATTCAGGTACGCATTGCGGATAATTAAATAGAACGATATCTATAATTTTGCAAAAAATCCACAAGAAGGGATTTCCAAAACCTAATTAAAATAAATACTATGTCTGATTTTTTAAAACAATTTGGAGAGGATCTCAAAAAAAATGTACCAGGTTTTATTGCCGTTTCTGTTGCTGAAATCAAAAGCGGAATGTCATATTATTCACAATCTGCTTTAAGTGATTTCGATCCGGAATTAGCTTCTGCATTTAATCTTGAAGTAGTTAAAGCAAAGATGAATGCGATAAAAGCACTAAACTTAAACGGTCAGGTTATTGACAATGTTATGATTACGCTTACTTCTCAAATTCATATTATTGATGTTTCTGATAATGGCGAATATTTTATTTATTTAGCAGTAGATTCAACCAGAGCTAATTTGGGTATGACAAAATCTATTCTTAATAAATACAAAAAAGAAATAGTAGAAAAACTGTAATTGTAATTTTTTCTTATAATTCTACGAAGAGAATATTCTATTTGAATATTCTCTTTTTTAATTTAATCTAATTTGTAACCCAGATTAATTTATATTTATTCCCGAAATGAAATTTTAACAATGGAATTAAGGGAGTACTTCGAAAAATATCCGAATGAAGAAACCTGCATTGAAGAATTAAAAAACAAGCGTCTTCAAAATGGTTTGGTCTGCAGGAAATGCCAGCACAATCTACATTCTTTCAGAAGAGTAGATTTAAAGTTTCAATGCAAAAAATGCGGCAACAGACTCAGTCTTCGATCTGGTACTGTGATGGAAAACTCAAACTTACCCATTAAATACTGGATGATTTGTATCGAATTAATGACGCTTTCCAAAAGAAAATTCTCCATATTACAAATGCAATATCTTCTGGGACACAAACGATACGAACCGATCTGGTTAATGGTTCAAAAAATTCGTTTGGTCATGCAAAACAGGGATCAAAAATATACTTTACGAGCATATTCTGAGTTTGATGCTGAGTTTCTTAACGAAATTGAAAAACTAACTTATTTAAAAAAACAAAAATCAGAGTGATTGAAATGCATTTAGATTTCAAATCGTTTTTGTTACTGTAATTTTTTATCTTTTTTTTCCGGATAACTTCACAATGCGATCCTTTCAAAAGCTAAAACACCAAATAAAATTGCTGTTTTTTGTGTCTTATATACTCCATTTTCTTCCTTCAAAAATGAACCGGAATAAATCTTAATGCGCCAAAAACTGGCACTTTCGCAATTAATTTATTATCTTGTAATACCTAATTTTCTTTTACACTATTAATAGTGCGAAATTTTATTTGTCAAAAATATAAATCCATAAAACCTGTTTTATGAAAAAAATCCTTCTATTATTATTCCTTACATGCTTGTTTATTTCATGTGAAAACAAAAAAGAACTTGAACTTCAAGAATTTGAAAAAGCTTTAAATTTAAGAGAACAAAAAATAACC
Source organism: Flavobacterium sp. Leaf82 (assembly GCF_001422725.1). Taxonomy (GTDB): domain Bacteria; phylum Bacteroidota; class Bacteroidia; order Flavobacteriales; family Flavobacteriaceae; genus Flavobacterium. The sequence continues at coordinate 157,902 of NZ_LMMA01000023.1, forward strand.
GAAAAAGAGTCTGATTATAAAGCGCTGCTTTCGTTTCGCGACAGTATTTATGCCCTGAAAGATACCGTAAAGGATATTACCTCATCGATAAAAGAATGGCCCGATAACATTGAGGGAATCTGGAACAGTAAAATGTTGTGCAGGGAATCGAACTGCAGTAAATATGTAATTGGAGATCAGCGTAATGAAACCTGGCAGTTTGTATCAGATTCTACAGGAATTTATACGAATGTTTTAAATAACAAAAAGCTTACACGTGTGTTTCAGGCAAAATATGTTGATGATAAAATACTGCTTGAATTTAAAACCGACAGTATTTCGAAAAATAGTGTAAAAATGAATGTGGTTCTTGACGATATCAAAAATAATGTTATCAAAGGTACACAGACTATAACGGGACAGGATAATTGTACTGCAAGATTTTCAGTAGAACTTACTCTTCCTCAAAAAAAATAATATATGTTACTAAGTATACAACACGTTAGCTTGCCTATAGAAGATCCGCTGTTAAAATTCCTGATTGAATTAATTATAATTTTATGCATTCCGCTTTTGTTGAATAAAATAAAAGTACCGCATCTTTTAGGTCTTATTATCGCCGGAGCTGTAATTGGCCCTAACGGATTTAATGTACTGGCAAGGGACAGCAGCATAGTAGTAACAGGGACTACAGGACTTCTCTATATCATGTTTTTGGCTGGACTTGAGATTGATATGGGCGATTTTAAAAAAAATAAATGGAAGAGTATTACTTTTTCCCTCTACACTTTTACAGTACCATTTGTACTGGGGCTTATTGGCGGTTATTATATATTACATTTTTCAGTTTTAACCTCAGTTCTTTTCGCCAGCTTATTTTCGTCTCATACTCTTATCGTATATCCTATGGTAAGCAAACTTGGAATCGCTAAAAAACTGGCCGTTAATATTACCGTGGGCGGAACGATGATTACAGATGTACTTTCTCTGGTCGTATTGGCAGTTGTCGTAGGAATGTCGCAAGGAGAAGTAGGAACTTCATTCTGGGTAAAATTATCCGTTTCTATGATGGTGTTTGCTTTGATCGTTTTACTTGTTTTTCCTATAATTGCGCGTTGGTTTTTTAAGAATGTCGAAGATAAAATTTCGCAGTATATATTTGTTATTGTCATGATATATCTTGCGGCTTTACTGGCAGAATTAGCCGGAATTGAAGCCATTATTGGGGCTTTCTTTGCAGGTCTTGCCTTAAACCGACTTATACCACATACTTCTTCGCTGATGAACCGCGTAGAATTTGTGGGAAATGCGATTTTTATTCCCTTTTTTCTTATTAGTGTGGGTATGCTTATCGATTTTAATGCTTTTATACAGAGTTGGGAAACTTTGGGCGTAGCGTCAATTATGCTTATCGCTTCTATAGGAGGAAAATATGCCGCAGCAATTTTAACAAAAAAAACATTCAGGCTTACTAATGATGAGGGTACACTTATTTTTGGGATGAGCGCCGCGTCTGCAGCTGCAACATTAGCATCTGTGATGGTTGGGTACAATATTATTTTATCTGAAAATGATGCGGGAGAACCAATCCGTCTTTTAAACGAACATGTGCTTAACGGAAGTATTTTACTGATATTGGTTTCTTGTACGATTTCATCATTCGTTTCAATGGCAAGTGCGCAAAGAATAGCGGATTCTGATAAAGAAGAAACTGTCGCCGGAACTAGTCACGAAAAAGAAAATATTCTGATGGCTATAAACCACGAACATACTGTTGAAAAAATAGTTAATCTTGGTTTGCTTATAAAAACACAAAGTAATAAAGATGGCTTATTTGCCGTAAATATCATCAATGAAGATAAGAGCGAATCATCCTCAAAAAATGCAGAAAAATTACTGGGTGACGCTGTAAATATGGCCGCCGGAGCAGATGTAAAACTAAATCCGATTACCCGACATGATAATGATGTAATATCCGGAATAAACAATGTTGTAAAAGAACAAAGTATTACGGATCTAATTATTGGATTAGAGGAAGATAAAGGTTTTTCGTCTTCATTTACCTATAATCTTTATAATGGCTATTTGCGCAACAAAGAAATAAATGTTATCATATATCATGCGGTTCAACCCGTTGCTACAATAAAAAAATATGCCGTGCTTATCCCTGCAAATGCAGAACGTGAGCCTGGTTTTTTTCATTCTTTATTAAGAGTTTGGAATATAGGTAAAAACTCAGGGGCTAAAATGAGCTTTTATGCCAATGAAAAAACAACTGAAATTTTAAAAAGTATCATTAAAAAAGCAAATATTGAAGCCGTTTTTAATACTGTAACTATCTGGCAGGAAGCTCAGGAAGCGGCCTGTAATTTAGAAAAAGACGAAGGTTTAATTCTTTTAATGGCAGACAGAGGCATGCATTCTTATTTTTCGCAAATGCAAAATGTCCCAGAAATTTTAAATAAAAACCTGAACAACAATAATTATATTCTGATTTATCCTTTTTCGAAAATTGATAAAACCGTTACCGAAAAAAGAGCTGTAAGCAATCATGATGATTTTGCAGATATTGGAAAAATTATCGGACGAATTTTTAAATAAATTAAGTACTTCAGCCTTTGCTAAAATAGAAAAAAACACAAAAGAGACAAACAAATATAAAATAACAACAGCCCAAAAGTAACGGAATGAATCGTGTACTTTTGGCAAAAATTATACTAATACAAATATCAATTAAATTTAAAATGCAGGAAATTAATACAACCGAAAAAGGAATTAAATTATATCGCAATTCAAAAAAAACAAAAAAACTATTATTAACGTCTTTAGGAGTCTGCATTATTTTGCTCGTTGTCATTCTTTATAGTGTTGGAATATTTGATAATGTACTAAAGATCAAACCCCTTGTATTTTCGGGCGCAGCGTTTTTAATCATGCTGATTCTTTTATTAAAAAGCGTTATGGGTTTAAAAGATAAAAGCCCGCTAATTGAGTTAAATAAGCAAACCTTTTATGGAAAAACTACTCCAATTTCAAAATCTTTTGGCATTGTAAACTGGGAAGATGTAGCTGACATTCAATCACAAAAAACCGGAGGCGATACTTTGGTTATTGTTACTATCAACAATCCTAAAAAATACGAAGGAAGACTTTCAAAAATGCTTTGGAATATGGCATATAGCAAAGAAACCAATCAATTAACTTTAATGTATTCTGCTTCTGAAATTGATATTGATTCTAATGAACTTTTCAATTTATTTAACAAATCCTGGAAAGAAAGTACTTCATTAAACTAATAAAAAATTCAATACTAAAATCCTTCAAATCAGACCGCTTTTTAACGTTGTCTGATATTAGAAATATAATTTGATGAATATAAAAAGATCAGAACTCAAGAAGATTCTTCAAAAAGTAGAAGATAAAAATTTATCTTTCCGTGTTTTTGATTTAGAAAAAGAAGCTGTAAAAACGTATCAGCAACCGCATAAAAACGATCACTTTTTTATTATAATTGTAGAAACCGGAAAAGTTGAAATACAAATCGAAGACAAAATTCATTTTCTTAAAGCAGGAAAAATTTCTATTATTTTTCCGGAGCAAATTTGTTTTATATCTAATTTCAGTGATGATTTGACCGGTAAAATAATTTTATTCGAAGAGGTATTATTTTGTTCTGATATATTAAAAAATGAATTAAGTCCTTATAATGTAAATCTTTCTGCAAACCTTAATTGTACAGCACTTCCTGACCCAGAATTTGAAGAAGCAATTACTCTTGTAAAAAGCATTCAGAATATTTATAATAAACCCAGTCTTGTCAAAAAAGAGCAAGCCCGCTTTTACATCAAAGTTTTTTTATTGGGACTTATAGAATCCGTTCATGGACAACATCCTGTATTGCATCAAAAAACAAATCAGCATGTTTATATTGGTTTTAAAAAACTATTAAATCAACAATATCGAAGTGAGCGAACTGTACAGTATTATGCTTCGCAACTTTCGATCAGTCCAAAAAAACTCAATGAAATAACAAAAAAACATTGTGGTGAAACTGCTATAAATGCCATTCATAATCGGATATTGACAGAAATTAAACGCCAATTATTATTCTCTGATCTCTCACACAAAGAAATCTCTTTCGATTTGGGATTTAGTTCTCCATCAGCCCTGAATAAATTTGTACGCGCAAAACTCAAAGAGACTCCTACGGAACTTCAGCAGGAATTGGCGCAAATTTATACCGCATAGTCTTGTTTGTATAACATCCTGCCCTGGCTTCACATCTAACTTTGCATCAATAATTAAATACTATTAAAGATGAGCAAATTATTTGTTGCAGGAGAAGTTTTCCATGGTCCCGGAAGCCTTGAAGAATTAAAAAACATAAAAGGTAAAAAAGCTTTTGTCGTAACCGGCGGAAGTTCTATGAAAAAAAGCGGAACGCTGGACAAAGCTCTGGCATTTTTGAACGAAGCAGGAATAGAAACTTTTGTATTTGATGGTGTCGAAGAAGATCCGTCATCAGCAACCAGTTTTAAAGGTGCAGAAGCCATGCGCGAGTTTCAGCCAGACTGGATCGTAGGTATTGGCGGATGTTCTGCAATTGATGCTGCAAAAACAATGTGGATTTTCTATGAACACCCAAATACTGAATTTGATTCACTTATTAAACCTTTTAACGTACCAACACTTAGAAATAAAGCAAAATTTATTGCAATTCCTTCTACTAGCGGAACTGGAACTGAAACAACAGGTTTGGCTGTAATTACAGATCGCGAAAAAGGAGTAAAATACCCAATTGTATCGTATGAATTAACGCCGGATATCGCCATAATCGATGGAGAAATTTGTGCTTCAATGCCAGCTCACGTAACATCGAATACAGGATTAGATGCTTTAACACATTGTGTAGAAGCTTATGTTTCTAATATTGATGATAATTTTGCTGATGTATTAGCAAAAGGCGGATTACAAATTGTTTTTGATAATCTGGAAGAAGCAGTTAAAAACCCATTAAATATTACAGCACGTCAAAACATGCACGATGCTTCATTCATGGGAGGTTTGGCTTTTAATAATGCGTGGTTAGGTATTGTTCACTCGTTATCTCATCAGGTTGGTGCATTATATGGCATCCCGCATGGTTGTGCAAACGCAATTTTCCTTCCTAACGTTATTCGCTATAATGCTGTGGCTACTACTAAATTTCCATCGTTAGCAAAAGTAATCGGACTTGAAACAGCCGAAGAATTGGCGCAGGAAATTGAAGGATTAAGAAAAAGAGTCAACAATATTTCTTCTATAAAAGAGTTTGGAATTTCAAAAGAAGACTGGATAAAAAACCTGGATTACATTGCAAACAATGCATTAATTGATCCATGTACCGGTTTTAACCCAAGAGTAACAAATCTGGAAGATCTAAAAGACATTTATAATGCTTGTTACGAAGGTATTGTTTATACAAATGAAGCAGTAGTTTTAAACTAATTCTGACAAACAGAGATCAAAAAAGCCAGACATTTTTCAATGTCTGGCTTTTTTTAGTAATAGCGAATAAAATTATCTCCTTAAGATAAAAACGAAGTACCAAATCGCTCAAAATGGCACGTATACCCATTTGGATGTTTGATAAGATAATCCTGATGATAGTTTTCAGCAGTCCAAAATTTAGTAAAAGGCTCCAGGGTTGTAACAACTTTACCGGGCCATTTTGCCGATTGATCGACGATCTGAATTACTTCATCAGCAATTTGTTTTTCTTCTTCATCTTGAATAAAAATAGCTGATCTGTAACTTGAACCTCTGTCATTTCCTTGCTTGTCTACCGTAGTTGGATCATGCATTCTGAAAAAGTAATCTAACAGTTCTTTAAAAGAGGTTTGTTCAGGATCATACGTAATTTCGATTCCTTCAGCATGTCCCGGATGGTTTTCGTAAGTTGGATTTTCATTGTTTCCGCCAATGTACCCAACCTCAGTATCTTTTACCCCCGGACGTACACGAAACAGCTCTTCCATGCCCCAAAAACACCCGCCGGCTATATAAGCTTTTTTTAAATTTTCCATATATTTTATTTTTAAAATCAATTATTCAGCTACATTCTTCAAAGACATTTAATAGCTGAAAATGTTTATTCTTAGACAATCATCTCAAGTTTAGATGGTATTATATAGTACTAATATAGATATTTCTTAGAGAATTATACCTGTTTAAAGTGTTATTTGAATTGATTTATACCTTAACAAATTGATAATCTACAGTTTTTGAACCGTCTTAAATTATGTAATAAATTAAAAAAAAGGGTTTATATAATCCTTTATTTAGCTCTATTAACTTGTCAGTTCATTAATCATTCCGTTAAAAATAAAACCATGAAAAGGCAAAACAGAATACCAATATAGTTTACCCAATATTCCCTTAGGCTTGAAGGTTGCTGCCTGATACAAGGTATTATTAAAAATTTTAAATTCCAGCCATGCTTCACCGGGCAATCTCATTTCGGCATATAAAATTAACTTTCCCTGCTCCTTATTTGCATATACCACACGCCAAAAATCAAGAACATCTCCTGCATGAATCTCATGTTTACTCGTTCTCCCGCGTCTGGCACCTACGCCTCCAAAAATCTTATCGATAAAGCCGCGCAGACTCCATAACCAGTCTCCATAATACCATCCGGTTTCTCCGCCAATAGACCAAATTTTAGAAATAGTAGAATTCCTGTCAATGATCTTTCTTTTTCTTCTGTCAATAAAACAATCTTTTTTAGGTACCTTGAGATAATAAGCGACACTACCTTTAAACTGTCCGCTGATTTGTGAATCTTTCCAGCTCGAAGCAACTGCATCTTCATCAATCTTTATATGCGCTCTTTGCAATGCCTGATTGTAACTCATTGGCTTGACATTTAATAAGTCATTAATTCTATTGTCACTGCAAACGACTTCTACTTTCATACTGCTTACTAACGCCGAAGCCAGTTTAAAAGAAGTCGAAGTAATAAAATACAGCCAGTATGAGGACAATTTAGGCGTCATAACCGGTAGTGTATAAATATATCTTTTCAGTTTTTTTGCCTCGGCAAACTGCAGCAACATCTCTTTATAGGTAAGAATATCCGGACCACCAATATCAAAATTTTCGTTATACGTTTTAGGATTTAGCAATGATCGTATTAAAAATTCTAAAACATCTGCAATAGCAATAGGCTGACATCTTGTATTAAGCCATTTTGGTGTAATCATTACAGGCAATTTATGAACAAGATCACGTATAATTTCAAAAGAAGCACTTCCGGAACCTACAATAATTCCCGCTCTTAAAGTGGTAGTTGCTGTTTTACCCGTTTTTAGAATTTCTTCTACGGCTTTTCTGGAAGTTAAATGTTTAGACAGCGATTTGTCATTGACAATTCCGCTTAAATAAATAATTTGTTTGGCTTTTGTCTGGTTTATTTTGTCTTTAAAATAATTAGCCGAAATACTTTCAAGCTCATCATAATTTGCCGCACCGGACATGGAATGAATTAAATAATAAGCAGCATCGATATCATCAGGAATCTTTACTAAACTTTGCGGATCTAAAAAATCAACCTCAATAAGCTGTATGTTTTTTGCCTCTTTTTCAGGATAATAAAACCTGTTTTTATCCCTTACGCAACAAATTACTTCATGCCCCTGTTCAAGCAATAAAGGTAAAAGCCTTTTGCCTATATATCCTGTTGCGCCTGTTAATAGAATTTTCATTTTTTATTGCTTATATTTTAAAACTAACCAAACCATAATCCATTTGAAAAATCTGACCTGAAATTGATCCTGCCGCTTTAGAAATAAGATAATCTGCCATTTGGGCAACTTCATCAGGTTTTAAATAATTTTTAAGCGGATGACGCTCTATCATATTTTCTTTCATACGGTCATTTCGCAAAATCGAAGCAGATAATGTAGTTTCAGTAATAGTTGGTGCAATGGCATTAATGCGAATTACAGCAGCCAACTCTGCGCCCAATGATTTTACAAGACCTTCTACTCCACCTTTTGCAACAGCAATACTGGCATGAAAAGGCATTCCTAATTTTACTGCAACCGTACTAAAAAGAACAATCGACGGATTTGTACTTCTTTTTAAAACTGGCAGATAATGCTGTATAACTTTTATAGCGCCAATAACATTAATCTCAAAATCGTTTCTGAAATCATCAATACTCAAACTCAAAATAGGTTTTAGGTTTATAGATCCCGGACAATAAATAAGAGAATCGATATTTTCAATTTCAGGAAGATTATCACTCAAAACATTTAGCGAATAATGAATTAAATTAGGATGGGTAATTTCAGGAGCTGTCCTGCTGATGTTATAAACCTGCTTAGTTTCTAATTGCTGCAGCAATATTGCACTGCCAATCCCTTTGCTGCCTCCAATAATTAATACTTTTTCCATTTTATTTATTTAGATTAAAGGTCCGTTTCTTTATCGTACTTAATAATAAGAGCATTTACACCTTAAAGATAGTGATTGTTTAACTTTTATTGGATAACATTAAACAAAATAAATCTAATTAATTACCTTAGCAGTATTGTAGAAATTTTTTTAGTCCAAAAAGCTTATTGGTATGAACACAAAACAAAGTAATTTTTCTGTCCTTGAACTGGATCGTATAATTGAAATGGCATGGGAAGACAGAACCACTTTTGATGCTATAAAATTTCAATTTAATTTGACCGAAGCCGATGTAAAGGCTTTAATGAAAAAAGAATTGAAATTTAGCAGTTATAAATTATGGCGTAAACGTGTTGAGAACTGCAAAACAAAACATGCAGCAAAACGTCCTGCCGAAATCAATCGTTTTAAATGCAACAGACAGCGTGCAATTTCTAACAATAAAATTTCAAAACGCAGCTAAAAATGAACTGAATCGTAGTGATTCAAAATCAGTCTAATTTTTTTGGAAATAAAGATAATTAGTTGTGTTACCTGTATTACGCAATCGTATTTGCGAATTATTAAATTCAAATAATGCCCAACTATTATTTAATTTACTGAGCAATCCTGAACTAAAATTTAGTTGCAATGTCCTAACATTATACTGCAATGTAGTTTCCCACTGACCTGTTTCTGAAACTGCCCCTTTTGTTGCCACTACTGATTTATCACTTTTAAATAAAAATGAATATCCTGCATAAGACAATGTTTTTTCTGAACCATCAAAAAAATAAGGAATCTCCCAGGAACCATTTGTTATGGTCTGCGCAAAATCAAGTGTTGCAATGTTATTTTCAGGACAATAATCAATAGCATATTTGATTGCATTTTCAAACTCTGAATTGTTCTGAATAGATTTTATCTGATTATTATAATCTGCTATCGAAATAGGATATTTTAAAGAAATATATTCACTTGATTTTAAATTCTTTATAAAATTAAAGAATGCCTGATCGCTAATTATTGATTGAGAACTTGCAATTTGATTAGCACTGTTATACGTATTTATCGTGATAGGATAATTGATCTTTAACCCATTTATTTTCGATAAAAGATCCGGATAAAGATTCCAATAGGCAATTAAAGAATCAAAATCAGCCTGATTTGGAATCAATTTTTCGATATAATTATAATACACCATTGTTACCGGAAAATTTATAGTAACAATATCATCATCATAAGTACTTGCATTAATATTATCTATTACTTTTTGATAATCTGCTGCGGTATTAAGTGCGATTTGGTTGTTGTTAACAATAACGGTATAAGGGAGTTTAATGGTACAATAACTAGAACCATCGATAAAATTATCCTGCACAGTCTGAACCATTGCGACTCTTTGCAAGTACGTGGTAAGAGGCGAAACATTAGTAATTGTTCCTGGTGCGTTATTACTTTGCTCGTCTATTTCGCTTTGACAAGAGAGTAAGAGCAGAACAACTGCCAGTGATAAATATTTTTTCAAACTGAACATATTTATATTTTTACAAAGGTAATAAAATTAAAAGAAAATGGTTTTTAATAAATTCGACATCAAGGTTGTTGATCATTTTCCTTGATACTAAATTAACAAAATACAATAGCATTTTATACTCTATAAAACAATCAGCTTTACTTTTACCCTACTTAAATTAAAAACAAATACTTTTACATCGTATAAATCGAAATCCAAATGCCACTTAAAAACCAATCAAATACTTGTGATGAAATAATTTTTTCCTCTTTTTTTAAAAGTCACATAAAAGCACTTAGGAATTTTCTTTTTTACAAATTTGGCAATATTGACCAGGCAGATGATCTGGCGCAGGAAGCCTTTGTAAAACTTTGGCAAAACTGTGCTTCGGTACCAATAGAAAAAGCAAAGTCTTATATTTATACTGTTGCCAATAATAGCAGTCTCAACGAAATTGCGCACCAGAAAGTAGTCTTGAAATATGAAAAAAACTTCACAGGTTTGGATAAAACAAATGAAAGCCCGGAATATCTTCTGGAGGAAAAACAGTTTCAGACCAAACTTTTGAAAGCCATTGAAAATTTAAACGAAAAACAGCGCATTGCTTTTTTGATGCACAGAATTGATGGAAAAAAATACAGCGAAATTGCCTTAGACTTAAATATTAGCGTAAAGGCAGTCGAAAAACGCATTCATCTGGCTTTGTTAAGTCTGCGTAAAGAAATTGATTTATAAAAGTAGGGTAAACTTAGTTCTAATTGTTTTAATAATATAGTACCACAAAATGAAAGAAAATCGCTTATTAGCAAAATGGCTCAACGATGATTTATCTCCGGATGAATTAGCTGAATTTGAGGCTAGCCCCGATTTTGAGAAATACCAAAAGATAAAGAATTACACCAAACATTTACAAATAGATGATCTGGATGAAAATACTATGCTGTCTAACATTTTGAGTCAGAAGAAAATGACGCCAAAAGTGGTTCCTTTATACAAAAAATGGATGTTTCGAGCCGCAGCAATATTTGTGTTAGCGCTTGGAATAACCTTTGTGATGAAATTTTTTGTACCGCAAACGCAAACAGCAGATTTTGGAGAAAGAACCACTTTTTCGTTACCCGATAATTCTGAAGTTGTGTTAAACTCAGGTTCTGAGATCAACTACAAAAAATGGAACTGGGACAACAACAGGCATCTGGAACTAGAAGGTGAAGCGTATTTTAGAGTCGCTAAAGGACGACGCTTTGAAGTGCAGACTGATCTGGGAAAAGTGACGGTTTTGGGAACTCAATTTAACGTTAAAGCCAGAAAAAACAGGTTTGATGTGGTGTGTTACGAAGGACGTGTAAAAGTGAATTATAGCAACACTCAAATTGTATTAACGCACGGTCAAAGTGTTCGTTTTGAAAACGGAAAGCAAGTTAAAATGAGTGTAAATTCGCTGAAACCGGAATGGATCGACAATCAAATATGTTTTAATAAAGAAAACATCAGAACGTTATTAGACGAAGTAGAAAGGCAATATAATGTTAAGATCGAATTGAATTCGAAAGATACAATTTCGTTATTTACAGGAAAATTGCCCGCTAAAGACCTGGATACTGCTTTGCAGATTATTAGTACAACCTATCATTTAGAGGCCAAAAAAGTCTCAAAAAATAAAATAATATTTGACGAAAAATAAATGCTGTTCCCCAAATCATTTCATTTTTTGTTTTTCACATTTTTCTTTATCCTGAACCTTTTTGCACAGGACAAAGGAAAAGTTATGCCCTTAAAGAAAATCATAAATGATATTGAAGAACAACATCAGGTTAGCTTTAATTATACCGAGGAAAATATTGCCGGACTGGAATTAAACCCTCCAAAAAAATCACTTACGCTTGACCAAAAACTACAATATCTGGCGAAGAAAACCAATTTGTCTTTTGAAAACATAGGCAATAAATTTATTAATATTTACAAGAAGGACAATCAATCTCCAAAAATCTGCGGATACGTCATTTCGAGTTCTGATAAAAAACCTATTGAAAACGCTAATATTACAAGTAATCAAATTCAGGTTACAACGGATTCAAACGGTTATTTTGAGTTTAAGAAAGAAGATAAAAACACTTTTTTAATTAGTCATATCGGTTTTATAGCCAAAAGAATTACTGCAGTCAACACAGATTCTAAAAATTGCCTTCAAATTCTATTAGACCCAGAGATTACTGCCCTTGAAGAAATTAAAGCCAGTGCTATTTTGGCTTTCGGAATCTCAAAAAACACAGACGGATCTTTTGAGATTAAGCCCAAGAAATTTGGTATTCTGCCAGGACTTATCGAACCTGATGCTTTGCAAACAATGCAACAAATTCCGGGTGTAAACAGTCTTGATGAAAGCGTTTCGAGCATCAATGTTCGCGGTGGTACGCACGATCAGAATTTGTTTTTATGGAACGGGATCCGAATGTTTCAAACCGGACACTTTTTTGGTTTAATATCAGTCTTTAATCCCAATTTAGCCCATACTATTTCTATATATAAAAACGGAAGTTCTGCTTTTTACGGAGAAAGTGTATCGAGTGTAGTTGCCATTTCTTCTACGCCGGAAACAACAGAAAAGAATTCTTTTAGCGCCGGAATAAATATGATTAATGCTGATATTTACGGGAAGTATAATCTTTCGAAAAAAAGTTATATCGAAATTTCAGCCCGAAAATCGATCACTGATTTTGCAGAAACTCCTACCTACAAAGAATATTTCGACAAAGTGTTTCAAAATACTACCATCACTGACTTTTCGCAAACCCAAAATGTAGATTATCGAAGTGATAAAAAATTTGGTTTTTATGATGCGACCCTTAAATACGCTCAAAAAATAGGAAATAAAGATCAAATAATTCTTGATTTAATAACCATTAAAGACAATTTGGAAGTTTTTCAAAGTGCGACTGCATACAGCATCATAAGATCGGAAAATAATGTCTTGCGCCAGCAAAATTATGGTGGAAATTTGTCCTGGAAAAGAAACTGGAATTCTTTTAATACCACTAAAGTGAATGTCTATAACTCGTCTTATGAACTTCTGGCAAATCAAAAAAATACTTATGAAAACCAACTCGTTATTCAGGAAAATGCGGTGAATAATAATGGTTTTAATTTAGAAAATAATCATATTATTAGCTCTAAATTTAGCTTAAACGATGGTTATCAATATAATGAAATGGGCATTACAAATTTAGAAAAGGTACAAAATCCTGATTTCTATCGCAAAGTAAAAGACGTTTTGAGAACTCATGCTTTAATTTTGGAAGGAAAATATAACGACACACTTTCCAGAACCTATTTTAAAGTTGGAACCCGAATTAATTACATTGAAAAGTTTAAAAAATATATTGTTGAACCCCGAATTCAATTCAATTACGGAATCAGTAAAAGCTTAAATTTAGAATTGCTGGGCGAGTTGAAAAGTCAAAATTCTCAGCAGATTATTGATTTGCAAAAAGATTATTTTGGTATTGAAAAAAGACGCTGGATTATATCAGACAACAATACAATTCCTATTCAAAGAAGCAAACAACTATCCTTAAACTTATTTTATAAAAAGAATGACTGGTTGTTGGATGTCGAAAATTTCTATAAAAAAGTAACCGGAATTACCACTTCGAGTCAGGGTTTTCAGAATCAGTTAGAGTTTGTTCGAACCACTGGCGATTATGAAATTTGGGGAGCAGAAATGCTTGTTCAAAAAAAAATGAATCACTTTCTGACTTGGTTAAGTTATACTTATAATCATAATAATTATCATTTTTCTAATTATGAATTTCCTGTTTTCCCTAATAACTTTGAGTTAATGCATAGTGTTTCATGGGCGGGAATTTATGAGAAAAACAATTTTAAAATTGCTTTGGGAACAAAATGGACTTCCGGCCGTCCAAAAACTACTCCAGACATCTCACAAATTGACCTTAATAATCCTGTATTGGTTTACAATAAACCCAATAGCAACAATTTACATGTTTTTTCACAGGTCAACATTTCCTCAACTTATAAATGGGAAACCGAAAATGGAATTCAATACAAATTAGGGATTTCCATTTTAAATATCCTAAACAGGAAAAATGAAATCAGCGAATATTATAGGGTAAGTACTATAACAAATTCTATTGAAGAAGTAGAAACGTTTGCACTGCAAAGAACTCCAAACATGAGCTTTAGAGTTTCATTCTAAGATTATTTTACACGGATGATACAATCCTATATTCCTTCTTTTTATTTCTTTTATAAAATATCAATTCTTTGGTAGGGTAATCTACTATAAGGCTGTTTTACTATTGAATCCCTTCAAACAATAAAAAATGGCTTCCTTAAAAAAATTGATACTTTATTCTTATGACAGTTCGTAACCTACTATAGAAAAACGAAATCCTCATTAAAATAGATATTTATTGATATCTAAATCAAACAATACAATGCTTTACGATTCCTGTAAAGCATGTTTTTTCCCTTTCTATAAAATTAATCTAATCAAAAAGACAATGAAATTAAAACAAATTAAACTCGTTTTAGCTGCTCTTGTAGCAACTACATTTTTCGCTGGTTGCAGTAGTGATAATAATGACAATAGTACTCCTACTACTCCAGAATTAAAAACAGAAGTTAATCTTTCTACGAGTGCAACATTAGGCTCTTATTTAACAGATAAAAGCGGAAGATCTTTATATGTTTTCGCAACAGATGCAAACGGACAAGTTTCTTGTACAGGCGGTTGTGAAGCTTTATGGCCTGCTTTTGTAGTAGATAATCTAACTGCTGATAAATTAGGTTCAGGATTAACATTGGCGGATTTTAGTACTGTAAACACTGCATCTGGCAAAAAACAAGTAACCTACAAAGGTTGGCCACTGTATTATTATGCACCAGTTTCAGGAGACGACGGATATGGCAACGCAGGCAAAAATGTACCTGAAGCTGCCGGTAAAACAACCGGAGACGGTGTTGGCGGTATTTGGTTTATAGCAAAACCAGATTATTCGATTATGCTGGTAAGAAGTCAGCTTACAGGACATGACGGAAAAAACTACAAGTCTGATTATACTGTTGGTGATGGTTTGACTACCTATTTTACAGATGCTAAAGGTTTGACATTATACACTTTCAAAAATGATAATTTCAAGAAAAACAATTTCACAAAAGCAGACTTTTCTAATAATGGGGTTTGGCCAATTTATGAAACAGACAAAATTGTGGTTCCTTCTGTTCTTGATAAATCTAAGTTTTCTGTAATTACAGTATTTGGCAAATCTCAACTGGTTTACAACGGTTGGCCTTTATATTATTTTGGACAAGACGCTTCTGTAAGAGGGGCAAATAAAGGAATTAGTTTTCCTGCTCCGGCTGTTTGGCCTGTACCTGTAAAAGATTCGCCGCTTGCAATCTAAAAAGTCTACTATTCAATTTGATTGATGTCTATCGATAATATGCTCTTTTTCAAATTAGTCCAATAAGGTGTTGGACTAATTTGAATTTTTTTTAGAAAATAACATTTTTTTGGTAGGGTAATTTTCATCGAAGCTGTTTTACTATTAAATCTTACCAAAACAATGCATATGAAAAGAAAAAAAACAGCAATTATAATTGCAGCTCTGTTAATAGTGGCTTCGGCCGGTATTTATTTTTATTACGGTTTTCTCTTTAAAGAAGCACGTAATATAGAATCAGAAGTACCTGATTTCAATATACCCGCAACAAAATTACTTGACGATTATAATGCTGATCCAAAAAAAGCAGATCTGTTATACCTCAATAAAACTATTGAAATAACAGGTACCGTTACAAAACAAACTGATTCAGTAGTAATACTTGAAAACACCGTCTTTTGTCTGTTTACTCAAAAAGTTAAAGACAAAATTACAAGTAATAAAGTAACCGTTAAAGGTAAATGCATTGGTTACGACGAACTGTTTCAGGAGGTTAAAATAGACCAATGCACCATTAATAAATAAACAAACCAATTAATCCATTTATGAAAAAAATTTTAGTTTCAATATGCCTTTTTTTAGCTACTATGGCATATTCGCAAGATGATTTGTTAAAAAGCCTTGATTCAACTCAGGTTGAAGACAGCTATTCTACAGCAACTTTTAAAGCTTTACAGCTGGTAACTTTGCAGACCACAAAAATGCCTGCAAAAAAAGAGTTCTATTTTGTGGTTTCACATCGTTTTGGTACTGTTAAAGATGGCTTCGATAGTTTTTTTGGTCTTGATAATGCTACCACAAAATTGGGCGGTATTTACGGAGTTACAGATTGGTTGTCTGTTAGCCTTTCCAGACACACACTAAACAAAATGTATGAAACGGGAGTAAAATACCGAATGGCGAGACAAAACGATAATTTTCCGCTGGACATTGTTGGGTATAGTGTTGCCGACATTAATACATTTTTAGAAAAAGAGCAATATCCCGGATTAGAATTTAAGCATCGCATGACTTATGTGCAGCAATTATTGATCTCCAGAAAAATTGGCGAAAAACTATCACTGGAATTAGTGCCGTCATTTATACATAAAAATCTTTACAATCCTGATTTAGAAAGAGATGATCAGTTTTCTTTTGGAGGAGGCGGACGTTATAAAATCACCAAAAGATTGTCTGTTAATTTAGAATACATGCACAATTTTAATAAACCTGACTTTTATAATAATCCCCTTTCTGTTGGTCTTGATGTCGAAACCGGCGGACACGTATTTCAACTAATATTTACCAACTCACAATCTATGAGCGAGAGCGGATACCTGACCAATGCGTCCGGAGATTGGGGTAAAGGAGATTTCTTTTTTGGATTTAACCTATACAGAGTATTTTAATAACTACAAATAATCAAATTATGAAAAAAGCAATAGCATTTACAATTTTACTGGCAGTACTAACAAGCTGTAGTGACTCTGACACTTATCAGGATATCGAAACACCAAAAGACCCAGTTGTAACTCCAGGTCCTGGAACTACACCTGACCCGGTGGCGGCAACTACTTACACTAAAAATGCAAAATCAATTATTGATGCCAATTGTATAGGATGTCACCAAAGCGGAAGATCTGCAGGCTTTAGACCTTTGACTACTTATGCAGAGGTAAAAGCAGCAGTTGAAAGTGCAGGCTTATTAAACCGAATTCAGTTGCAAAGCGGACAGCAGGGTATTATGCCGCAAGCTGGAAGAATGTCACAGGCAAATATTGATGTAATTGTAAAATGGAATACTGACGGACTAAAAGAAAATTAATTATTATGAAAAAAACAGTTCTCAATTTCTTTGTTTTAGCATTGGTCCTTATCGCAAATACAAGTGGATTTGCACAAAAGTTGATCACAAAAACAGGGAATATAAAATTTCAGGCTTCAATGCCATCTTATGAAGAAGTAGCTGCCGAAAACAAAAGTGTATCTGCAGTCTTAGAACAATCAACCGGAGATTTTGCTGCATTGGTTCTTATAAAAGGTTTTAGGTTTAAGGTTGCTTTAATGGAGGAACATTTCAACGAGAATTATATGGAATCTGAAAAGTTCTCAAAAGCAACTTTAAAAGGCAAAATAGAAGATTTTGATATTTCTAAAATTACTAATACGCCTAAAAATTTCACTTTAAAAGGAGATCTTACTATTCACGGAAAAACAAAACCTGTTACCGTAATCGTAAAAATTTCAAAAGCTGCAAACGGAGTAAATGCTGTTGGTTCATTTGAAGCAAAGCCGGAAGATTTTGATATCGAAATCCCAAGTCTGGTCAGAAAAAAAATTGCTGATAAGATAAAAATTAATTACAATTTTTTATTGACTAAATGATCTTTTGGAAAAGATCAAATATTGAGATATTGTTGTATACCCACCAATAAGTATCTGAATAAAAATCTTTTTGATTTGGAAGATCATTAAACATGAATAATGTTATGAGGTCAGTTTGATACTTAGCTGACCTCTTTTTTTATTAATCTAAACTACATTTAAATGGTCTGCAAAAATTATGTTGTTTCCGGAGAAGATGTAAATGATGGCATGGTCATGGAGGATAATGCATACATTTCTTATACACTTCGAATTTTATATCATTTTCTATTTCATAACGGTTTCTCAAGAGAGAAACTTAATGCGCTGCATGTGGGATTACAAGAAAAAAATCACATATTGGTTTGTCACAAAAATCTAATGTTTACAGAGCATTTTTTTGTAGAGATGAAACATTGCTATATAGATGATAAAATTAATATAAAAAGCTGCTTTTACAATTCAAAAAATGAATGCTGCGCAGAAGTTACCAAAGAAATAGAATGGTTTGACTCTATTTGTAAAGAAATCATCCCAGCGCCAAAACAAATTCTAAAGCATTTTGATACTAATACCAGAGAGAATGTTTTAAGTTTCCTGTAACTTTCAACCCACTAAAACAAAAAAAACTAAGAATCAATTAATTAAAAATAAAAACGCGTTTAATATTAAAAAAAATACACTTTTGAGGTAACAAATAATAGAGTAACGCATCAAAAGGTAAACTTTAAAAAAATTAAACATCATAAATATCTGAGCTACGTTACAAAGCAAACTTATAGAAAACAAAAAAGCCACTCAAATGAGTGGCTTTTCGTGACCTTAGAAGGAGCGAATACGAACCTTTTAATTGAAGATCTAAAACTTTTAGCCGACTCTTTTGATTGAGTTTTGTGATGCAAAGATAAATAAAAAAGGGTGTAATCAAAATTGATTATACCTGATAGTTAAAGTTTCAATATTAAAAATTCACCGTATTGAAACTACAATATTCAAATAATAAACTAAAATTTAAAATTATGAAACATTTGCCTGATTTAAATGACTTCGCTAAAATTCTTATAGCCAAAGGCTTTGATGGTTCTTTTCAAACACAAGTAGCCTATCCTGGAAAGTTGAAAGAAAGCATTACCGAATATATGGAAGCCTGTAACAATGGTAAAGAAAGATCTACTAGAGACGGAAACTTTTTACTAACGACTTATCTACAATGGTCTGGAGATGATAATCCCCGTATTGTATGCGATTTTTGGGTAAGAAAAGAAAACGACGGTTTTGATATACAAAAAATGGAAATCACAAATAAAGACAGATATGGACAACTTTTGAAAAAATCGGAACTAAAAAACCTTTCAATAAATTCAATTCCGACATTAAAGGAAGCCATTGCTCAGGTTTCAGTATTTCCTCAACAAAAGCTTTCTTCTCACAAAAGAGGATTTAGAATGTGACAACTACAAAGTAATTAAACAGATGAAAAAATAGAGCACGAACTAGCTTTTCTCCAGAACAATGATAAAAGTAGACAAATAAAAACCAAATTTCTCTGAAGCTTTTGTCTTAGTAGCAGCAAGCATTCAAATATCTGCCACCAATGACTAAGTTTCATTGAGTTTGAAAAACCAACAATGAAAAACCTATTAAAAGAAAGCTTAGATAGCTTTTTTCTACAGTTGTGTGTTTATCGTAAAAAGATTTTTTAAAAATCAGGATAGCTAAGTGTAAATCTTATTTGAAATATGTGGCCTGAAGGATTATGGATTTTGGACAACAATCGATTTTACTAACCAGAAATACATAGAGGAAACACTATAATGTTATTGTAAAATTGGCAAAGAAGCATTAAATTTGAACATCTTACCAGAAGAATTGATAATTTAAAAGAATGAATACTATCTTGCCTCGATATAAAATAGATCTCAAAAATGATTTTGTATTCCTAAAAGAAGATGATCTGGAAAAATTCATGTTTTCGGATCTAAATGCACATAGCCATAATTATTACATACTGAGTTTTTTGTATGAGGGATCTGTTGCTCATCTTTCTGATTTCGAACATGAATTAGTTTCATCTCCCGCAGTTTTAATGCTGGACATTGACCACGTTCACACGCACCCTGATATAAGTGATTGTAAAATAGTTTCGATAGCATTCTCAACAAATTTCATTTCGGATCAACAGCAGACCTTTTTACAAAAAGTGAGTCAAGTATTTTCCAGACCATTCATCAATATTTCTTCAGAGGAACTTAATCAGCTGGATGAAATTATCAAAATTATTGCAAGGGAAAGTCTAAATGATAAAAAGGACTATGAATTACTCAAAGCATTGCTAAACGTTTTAATAGTAAAGTGCTTGAGACTTTCAGAGACATATCCTATTACGGATCAAAATAAAAATGGAATCTATAGTAATTTTAAAACGCTTTTAAAGGCAAATTTTCAAAAGCAACATCAAGTAAAATTTTATGCAGACAGGCTCAATGTTAGCACACGAATATTAACTCAATATATTAGAAGTTCCACTTTTAAAACTCCAAAACAGTTAATAGACGAACATTTGTTATTAGAAGCCAAAAGACTGCTGTATTGGTCGAATGCTTCAAGCAAGGAGATCGCCTGGCAGCTGGGATTTGAAACTGATAGCTATTTCAACAGATTCTTCAAGAAACATATCGGTAAAACCCCTAAGGAATTTCACAGAAAACATTATGAAGGAAAATAGAATAACTACTGATAAAATGAATCCATCAGTAGTTATTGATTTAGTGTTTTTATTTTTTTGTTAATAAAAACTCCATGTCATTGTAACGATCGTAAACCATACCTTGAGCAATTTCATCTGCAAAATCTTTGCCTTGTATAATTTCTACAGCCTCAAGCGCTGTATCTATTCCAGAAGTAATTCCGGCACCCGTCAAAAACTTGCCATCAGCTACAAATCGTGCCTCTTGC
Organism: Flavobacterium sp. Leaf82; assembly: GCF_001422725.1. Taxonomy (GTDB): domain Bacteria; phylum Bacteroidota; class Bacteroidia; order Flavobacteriales; family Flavobacteriaceae; genus Flavobacterium. Next base: position 178,578 of record NZ_LMMA01000023.1, read on the forward strand.
TTCACTTTTATTTTTTTATGTAATCGCATCTCGTCCAAAGACCAATGGTGTGTAGTTGCAGAATGCCCGTCAAGAAGCCCAGTATTTGCCAGTATAAGACCTCCAGTACAAACTGACATTGTAATTTGGGTCTTTTCATTTTGTTTTACAATCCAATCCATCATATTTTTGTCTTTTGAGATAGTTCTAACGATCTCCGGAGAGGTTCCTGGAATTATCAGGATATCAGATTGAGGTGCATCGTAAATGGTATACTGCGACACCAAATTTACCGTCCCTCCATCCATAATTATCTGCTTTTTATTAGTAGCTGATACTGTGTAAATTTTGTATTTGCCTGTCATATTATTGGCCTTAACAAAAACATCAATCGGACCACCTGTGTCCACTATCTCTACTCCATCATACACTAATACTCCAATATTGATCTTGCGATCTTTTGGAATATTGAATTGGCTATTTTGTGCATTAACATCTAATGAGCAAAAGAAAAACGAAAGAATTACCAAGGTAATTTGTATTATTTTCATGAGAAATTTTAATTTAAATAATAATTTGAATCGCTATATCTTATGCCGGCTAAGCTATTTTTGCGACGTGACAAAAGTAGCTTAGTGTCAATCTATAAAAATTACACTTTTGGTATCTTTAATTGTACTTTGATGTTTTGTTGTGATACATAAAAACTAAAAACATAGAAATAAAAATTCAGGATAACTACAAAATTGAGTTGTATATTCAACGTTTGATTAAACAAGCTTTTAATAAGTAGACATAAAATGGAAGATTATGTTTATGGACACCCGCCATTTAATTAGTTGCATGGCGGGTTTTTTCCTTTTTGTTATGAGGCAGCCCAAATATGTTTAGAAGAATCCTGCAGCTACCAAGAACGGCACTTTTGGTTATATCAGCTCAGCATTTTTAAATTCGTTATTTCTTTACAAAATTACAGGCATTAATAATCTTGATTTAATTCCTCGTCAGGGAAAGATCCTATAAAAATAATTACCAATTAGAATGGCAAGGTTCTGACAAAACAGCCTCCAGAGTCAGATGACTTTGGAGGCTTTAGTTTTTTGCGCTATATGACAGTAATTGTTTATGAATTCAAGCTCGCAATGCATTTGGAATTTGCTAAAAACCTTCAGCGGCAATCACAACAACTCCTGTAGATCTTCCCTAATATCCTTTACAGGTCTTAAGGTGAATGCTGCGCCTACGAACATAATTCACACTACTCAGTGGTAAACCTCAATGACTACAAGGATGTGTAAAAAAATGATCTAGAAAAAATTATTTCACTTAAGGATCAATTCGGCAATTAAAGTTTCTAATCTAAATTTTTTAAACGTACTACATTGCTTCCTAATCGTAAATATTATCACAGATGTGCTGCTTCAAAAGTTAAATTTCTGTTTTAAAAAAAAAACAAAAACTAAAACAAAGCATTGATTTTCAACTACATAATACCAAAAATAATAGATATAAAAAAACGTAGAGATAAAAATTCAGGATAACTACAAAATTGAATTATAATCTTTCACAATAAAATATTTCTAATATTTTATCAAGGTTAAGCCAGTGTAAAGTTATGATAAACAAAGATTTATAAAATGTATCAATTATTCCTTGAACATACGATTATTAAAATAAAGAAGATCCGTTACGTGCAATTAAATCCTCCGATAAAATACGTAATGAACTCAATTGTAATTGACAATTTTTCCAAGCTGAAATTATCTCTTTTTTATTTACCAGCTTTTCTTATTTCTGCCATTTTAAGTTTACTGTATATAGAGGATTCACTTCGTGCTGAGTCATACATAAAAATTCAGCAGGATTACTTTTTTCTACTAAATTCAATTCTTTCGAGATATCCCAGTATACAATACAATCTTACTGAAACTGGCAATGCATTAGTCGTGTTTTCGTTTTTAAGCATTTTTATTTTATACGCACCAAAACTATGGGAGTCTTTAGCCTCCGCACTTCTTATATCCTGTATGTTTTCAAGTTTTCTGAAAAAAATCTTCGCAGTGCCAAGGCCCGCTGCTGTATTTAACAATGATAGTTTTATAATCATCGGTAAAACCTTGTCGGGCAATAACAGCGTGCCTTCGGGTCATTCAATAACAGTTTTTACAGCACTCACTCTCTTATTATTTGCATTTATGCCCCGCAAGCTTAAACTTAAAATAATATGGAGCTCTTTTATTGTAATTACAGGCCTGATCCTTGTTTTTACAAGAGTTGGCGTTGGAGCTCATTACCCTATAGATGTCATCATAGGCAGTATTATCGGATATGTTTCGGCATTGCTTGGTATATTTATAAGCAAAAAATACAATCTCTGGAAATGGATAAATGAAAAAAAATATTATCCTTTTTTCATAACAGCCTCTCTAGTCTGTTCTTTAGTATTGATAAATAAAATTATTAATGAAAATTTTATCATATATTATTTATCTTTACTAACCTTGACATTCTCTCTAATTAAAATTGTTGCCGTATATGCTAAAAAGTAATTTATCAACCGCGCAATTTGCCTTTATAATGAGCTTTGTAAATTTTTTAATCTTTCACTATCCTTTCTTCAGCTTTGTATTGAATAATCTTGATTATGCGAGTTTTAACGGCATCATAATAATTCTCAGCTTAGTACTATTAATGCTGGTTTTAAATTTTTTAGTTTTTTATTTCCTGCTTTTTCTCTCCCGCTATACAGGTAAACTGCTGCTTTTACTATTTTTTATAATCAATGCCGCTGCTGTTTATTTTATTAATACATACAGTATAATTATAGATGAAAGCATGGTTGGCAACATAACGAACACTAATCCTGTAGAATCAAGCAGTTTCTTTTCAATAAAATTAGTTTTATACATAATTGTAATGGGCATTATTCCGGGCATATTGATTTTTAAAATAAAAATCATAAATGAACCATTTAAAAAATTTATAACGCTATGCACTTCTGCCCTTATCCTGGTTTTGATACTGGTTTTTGTTAATTCCGGTAACTGGTTGTGGATTGACAAAAATTCAAAAAAACTGGGAGGATTGGCAATGCCATGGTCTTATAGTGTCAACACATCGCTTTTTTACATTCACCAGTACAAGAAAAATCAGAAAGAAATATTATTACCAGATGCTGTTATTAAGGACAACAAAAAATCCATTGTGGTTTTAGTAATAGGTGAATCTGCAAGAAGTGAGAACTTTTCTTTATACGGCTATAAGAAAAAAACCAATCCGCTGCTTTCGAAAACAGAGAATTTATACCACTTTAAGGCTGTTTCTTCTGCAACTTACACCACCGCAGGCGTAAAAGCAATTCTTGACTATAAAAAGACTGATGAACTTTATGAAATATTACCTAACTACTTATTTAGAAATAATATAGAAGTTATCTGGAGAACAACAAACTGGGGAGAGCCTCCTCTCCATATAAAAAATTATCAGAACAGGGAATTTTTAAGTCGGTCATGTGAAGGAGCAGACTGCAGTTACGACGGGATTCTCCTTACTCGCTTTAAAGATCAGGTACTTGCCAGTAAAAAGGATAAAATTCTCTTTGTATTGCATACCAGTACCAGCCACGGACCTACCTACAGCAAGAAATATCCTGCGCAATTTCAAAATTTCAGCCCAGTGTGCAGCAGCGTTGAATTGGGAAACTGCTCTAAGACTGAATTACTAAACGCCTATGATAACACCATAGTTTATACTGATTACATCCTCAAGACTGTTATTGATAATTTAAAAGAATTAAAAGACTATAACAGTACAATGATTTTTGTTTCAGATCACGGTGAATCACTGGGAGAAAAAAATCTTTATATGCACGGTCTTCCAATAAGTATTGCACCAAAAGAGCAGTATGAAATCCCGTTTATTGTATGGGTATCAGAAAATTCAAAAAAGATTAAGCCAAATAAAACACTTTCACAAAATCATGTTTTTCACAGTGTTTTAAATTTTCTAAATATTGAAAGTCCTATTTATAATGAAAAATTGAACATTTTTGAATAGCAGTTTTTAATAAATAAATTATGTAATTAATTATGAATGCAACAGCTTTTATTAACCGGCTCAGCAACAGGTCGAGACTTATTATTTCTTCAGCTGCAGGAGGAATTACTGCTATTATTATCGGAAGTGGTACAAACAAAGCTTCTGTACATCTAATGGCAGTCTGGCTGGCATTTTCCTTGACCCATTTATTTTTTGCGTGGTTCACCATCCTGACCTGCAGGGTGGATGAACTCAGAATAAGCGCTAAAAAACAGGATTCGGGACGCACGGTATTATCGGTATTTATGCTTTTAACAACATCCGTAAGTCTTATGGGAATCTTGCTGCTCTATCTATCTGCCGGGCAAAAAACTGGAACGGAATTAATTACGCATACTGTCATGACTTTATCCTCGGTGGGCACTGCCTGGTCGGTAGTACATACAACGTTTGCATTCAAATATGCTAACCTTCATTATTCATACGATGGTCTTGATTTTCCCGGAGAAAAAGAACCGGACTATTTAGATTTTGTTTACTTTTCTTTTGTAATCGGCACAACATTTCAGGTTTCTGATGTTTCAATTCTTAATCGAAAGATTAGACGAACTGCCTTATTACACGGGGTTTTGTCATTTCTGTTTAATACAACCATACTCGCATTAGGAATAAACATTATTTCCAGCATGGCACAAAAATAATGTGCTGCACTTCTAAAATTTAGTAATCACAATTATTTTCAGTAAAAATAATCTCATTTATTAGTTAAAAAAAAAAGAAACTGCTAAAATTCAGATTTAATTCAAAATTGGAATGTAAACTTACATGTTTTTCAAAAAACATATTACAAGAGTTTAGATAAAATGAAAGCAAAAAGAGCTTTAGTTTATGTCCTTATATCTTAAATTTATATTAGTAAAAATCTGTTATCAATTCGTAATTAATTTTAATGAAAATTCTAATAATAGAGGATGAGCAGGAAATAGCTCAAAGCATATCGAGTTATTTTAAAGACAACGGTGTCACATGTGAGACCGTGTACAATTACGCTCAAGCGGTACAGAAAATTGACAACTATGATTATGACTGTATACTTTTAGACCTAACCCTTCCTGATGGGAATGGATTTGATATATTAAAAGAACTTAGAAATAAAGATAAAACAGACGGTGTGATCATAATTTCGGCTAAAGAAACACTTGAAACAAGGATTGAAGGATTCAGCCTTGGGGCTGATGATTATCTTACTAAACCGTTTCATCTTTCAGAACTGCTGGTAAGAATGCAGGCTCTTGTAAGACGCAGAAACTTTAAGGGAAGCAACAGTATTGTTTTTAAAGAAATCCGAATTGAAATTTTCACAAAAACTGTAATGGTTAATGAACTGAGAGTAGATTTGACACGAAAAGAACTCAACCTTCTTTTGTTTCTGATAGGAAACAACAACAAGGTGCTTTCAAAAGCCGCAATTGCAGAGCACCTCTCAGGAGATATGGCCGATATGCTTGACAGCCATGATTTTATATATGCACATATTAAAAACCTCAAAAAAAAACTGGCCAAGGCTGGTTCTGGCGACTACATTAGAACAGTTTACGGCGAAGGATATAAATGGGAAAAATGAATAAAAAAAAACTGCTTCATAAAACTACACGTGATTTTCTTGCCCTGGCTGTAGTCATTCTGATCATCTGTGCTCCAATATTCTACTTTGTAAGTCAATGGCTATATGTTTACGAAACAGAAGAAGTGCTGGTGCAGCATAAAAATGCTTTTGTAAAGCAAAGCACCAAGAATTTCACGGCAGAGGATATAAAGACATGGAACAGATTCAATCTGCATTTTACCATACTTCCGGATATGGGAGTTACAAAGGACTCGATCGTCGGTACTATGCAGGAAGATTCAGCAGTTGATGAAAAAGAACCTTTTCGCATTATTTATGCACCTGTCGAAATTGCAGGTAAAAGATACACCTACACCGAAAAAATACATCTTTTGGAAATGGAACGTATGGTTTACAGCATAGCAGCCATGTTTACTTTTATAATTATAATACTCTTTATTGGAATTGTCTGGCTTTCAAAAAAAACGGCTTCTAAACGCTGGAAACCCTTCTACAATACTTTGGATCAGATTCATGAATTTGAAATAGATAAAAATAAACCGCCACATTTTGTAGAGACAGACATTGATGAATTTGACCGTCTAAATAAAAGCCTTGAAACTCTAATTGAGAAAAACACGGCTATTTATAAGGGCCAGCGAGAATTTGTTGAAAATGCGGCACATGAACTTCAGACCCCTCTGGCGCTATTCCAAAATAAAATTGACACACTTTTCCAGATGCAACTCAATAAAGAACAGACTCATGTGCTGGGGGCTTTGAGCAGAGATGTTGCTAAACTAAACAGACTCAATAAAAACCTATTGCTGTTGTCTAAAATTGAACATGAAATCTACTTGGAGAAAAACACCATTTTAATTAATGAACACATTGACAAACATTTGGATTTTTTCAATGAACAGGCAGAATTGAAAGAAATTTTAATAAATGTGCAGATTTCTGAACAATTGAAAATCATCGGAAATCCCGTTCTGACAGAAATATTAATTAATAACCTTGTTCTTAATGCTGTGCGTCATAATCATGATGGCGGTAGTATTATTATCCGAACAATGAGTAGCGAACTGCTTATTTTAAATACAGGGGTAAATATCCCTCTTCCTATTGAAAAATTATTTAACCGCTTTGTTAAAAGCGGAGCATCATCAAATGGTAATGGCCTAGGACTGGCAATAATAAAAAAAATCACGGAATTAAATGGCTGGAAAATCTCTTACTCTTACAATAATAATATTCATTGTTTCAGTGTTCGTTTCTGAGAGTTCTGCATTAACCCATTTTTTACATATTTTCATATGAATTATTGATAAATACGTCATAAAAAAAACCTGAAGAATAATTCTTCAATAATAATAATTCTTAACAAAAACCAAAAATTCAGATTTAATACAATATTGAGATGTAAACTTTGCTCTGTAATTATTGAGTTTATGAGTAAGTTATCGTTAAAAACTGGCAGATATGCATTGCCGGTTCATTTTATAATCTGGTTTTTAATTCTTTCACAGGTTCTTAGAATTATATTTTTTATCTGGCAGTATGATGAAGTTTCATGGAATATTATTGATATTTTAAGAACCCTACTCACAGGTCTGTTTTTTGATGCCGGCACAATAGTTTTTATATCCCTTCCCGGACTTATTTATTATACTCTGATACCTGAAAAATGGGTAGGTTCAATTCTGGATAAGATAATAGTTATCTTTTTTACCTCTTTAAATATTTTTATTCTTGTATTCACATTTTTCGCAGAGCTCACATTCTGGGACGAATTTAAAACCCGTTTCAATTTTATAGCTGTCGACTATCTTATTTATACACACGAAGTCGTAGCTAATATACAGCAGTCATATCCATTGCCAATCTTAATATCTGGAGTTTTAATTATTTCTTTATTTTTCCTGTTTATTTTTCACAAAAGAGATGCTTTTAGTCAAACATTTAATAGTCCTGCTGATTTAAGGATAAAGTTTGCTGTACTTGGAATATGCGTATCCTTAGCACTATTCTTTGGATCTTTTATATTCAATTATCAGGCTGAATGGTCTTCCAACAGATATAACTCTGAAATATCAAAATCGGGTATTTATTCATTTTTTGCTGCTTTTCGTAACAATCAGATGAAATACCCAGACTTTTATACAAGTATTGACAACGATACAGCATTTCGAATTGTCAAAAACAAACTAAAGGATCCTTCAACCACTTTTACCACAACAGGCTATTCCATTCATAGAAGCATTAAGGACAGCCAGTCTGCGCTGGATCGCAAAAATGTTGTATTTATACTTATTGAGAGCTTCAGCGGAAGCTTTTTAAAAGAGTTTGGCAATAAGGAAAATATCACACCTTTTATGGATAGTCTGGCGCAGAAAAGTATATTTTTCAATGATATGTACGCTACAGGCACAAGAACCGTCAGAGGTATGGAGGCCGTAACACTCTGCATTCCTCCTACTCCGGGACAGTCAATCGTTAAACGGCCAGAGAATCAAAACCTCTACACTGTCAGCAACGTATTTAAATCAAAAGCATATGACTCTAATTTTTTCTATGGGGGTGACGGTTATTTTGACAATATGAATTCCTACTTCGGAGGAAATGGTTTTACAATTTATGACCGAGGCAGGGGAAGTGTCCTGAGCGACAAGATTAAGACAGTCCGCCATAACATTACGGATAAAGAGGTTACATTTGAAAATGCATGGGGAATCTGTGATGAGGATATTTTCAATAAAATGCTAACTGTTGCCGATAAGCAGTTTAAAGAAGGAAAGCCTTTCTTTAACTTCGTTATGACTACATCTAATCACAGGCCTTTTACTTATCCGTCAGGAAAAATAGATATCCCCTCGGGTACAAGTCGTGAGGGAGCTGTTAAGTATACTGATTATGCACTTAAGCAGTTATTCACAAAAGCGCGCACAAAACCATGGTTTAAAAATACAGTTTTTGTAGTTATTGCAGACCATTGTGCCAGCAGTGCCGGAAAAGATGAAATTGATGTTGCAAACTATCATATTCCAGCCTTTATAGTTAATATGCCTTCACAGTACAATCAAAAAATTACAAAACAATGTTCACAGATTGACCTCTGGCCTACATTATTTTCTCTTTTTCAATGGCATTATGAATCAGGATTTTTTGGAAAGGACGTTCTTGATGCTGAATTTGAACAGCGTGCCTTCCTTGGAACATACAGAAAGCTTGTCTTAATGAAAAAGGAGAAAGTAATGATCCTTTCCGACCAGAAAAAACAAGCATTCTATAATTGGAACAAAGCAGATAACAGTCTTACTCCTGTGCCAATGGATAAATCCTTTCTAGAGGAAACAATTGCCTGGTATCAGACTGCTGATTATCTATTTACCCACAAACTTTTAAAATAATAATGACATATATACATTTCATCATCAACCCTGTTTCAGGCGGAGGCAGGCATAATTTATCAGCTTTTTTTATAGAACAATTTTTTCCTCCTGAAAAATATAAAATCAAAATTGATTACACTTTAAACAAAAAGCATGCTATAGCACTTACCCAAAAAGCAGCAGAAAAAAAACCGGATATTATCGTGGCATGCGGTGGTGACGGTACCATTAATGAGGTAGCGTCCTGCCTTCTTGGAACTAATATTAAACTGGGGATCATTCCTGTAGGCTCTGGAAACGGACTGGCTTCACATTTGAACATACCCAGGGATTTTAATAAGTCTATCGAGATTATAAAAAACGGAAAAACGTTATTGATAGACTCCGGAAAAATTAACCAGCACTACTTTTTCAGCAATACCGGGATTGGAATTGATGCAATGATAATTAAGAAATATCAACATTCTGCAGGCAGAAAATTGTACTCCTACATAAAAGCAGCAATCACTTCAAGTTTCCATTACAAAGTTCAGCCAACCGTAATTTCTTTTGATGATAAAATAATAAATGTCAGACCATTTATGGTCTTTATTTCCAATTCAAATCAAATGGGCTATAACATGAGCCTGACACCAAGTGCATTATTAACTGACGGCTATCTCGATTTGATTATAATTCCCGAACTATCCTTTACAGATAAAATAAGGCTTGGTATTCATGTCTTGGAAGGTTCAACTGAAAAGTTTAAAAAAGCGGAGCATTATAAGGTTCAGAAGCTGCGCATTGAAATGCCCATGAAAATCTTTACCGATGCTCAGATTGATGGGGAACACTATAATTTAAAAACCAATAACTGCATAATATCAATAGTACCGGGAGCAATAAAAGTCCTGGTATAAAACCTAGTTTCGCATTATCAGATTTTCCTTAAAGGAATGTTATTTATAAAAAGCTTTTCTATTATAAAACTGCCAAAAAAGTCAAATTTAGCTTGAAGACCGTATCATTCAATAACTGGACTTTGTACAGTTCAAGCAATATGGCCAAGACAGAAAAAATGGCTGTATATATAATCATGTCCAGATAAAACAGGAATCCGATTTTTTTCCTCGTTTCTGTTGATTCCATAAAATTAATTGCATACTTTTATAAGGTGAAATATCTGAACTACATACTAATAATCTATCTGTTAGGCCTGCAGTGTTTTACCTGTGACGATCGGCAGCCGCAAGTTGAATCTTCGTCTTGCCTTGGAATTACACAACAGTTCAATTTTAGCAAGAATGTTACTGTACACAATGGGAAAAATGATTTGTGCTTAGCCCTTTGCTGCTCCTGTTGCGGTATGCATGCTGTTGCTAAGTTCGATACCAAGACTTTTGAATTCCTTATTTACTTTCATGAAATTTTACCTCAGGCTTCTCATTACCAATCACTCTTAACGTCAAGCTTCTTTGAAAGCATTTGGCAGCCTCCTCAAATCAATTCGTAATGTTACTTATTTTGGCAACTCTACTATTGGTGGAATATATCCTTAGATAGTACATACTATTAATTTTGCCCAAACAAAGTGACAAAAAAGGTTGTAAACCGAAAAATATACCGTATCGTATAAACTTACTGCATCTAAAAAAGCACACTGACCCTTATTTATTATTTAAAATTATTTTATCACTGCTATTTATAATATCTTTTTTGTAGCAAGCATAGCAATACAGGATTTCTAATGATACAATAGTATTTGTAAGGATATAATTATTCATACACTATTATTTTATCAAACTGGTTAAGCAATGAAAAAATCTTTTGACTTACTAAAACAAAGGTATCGTAATTTGCCGTACTGGCAGCACATCCAAAAGCATAGCTTAATTGCAGCTTGACACCTGACTATGACACAAAGACTTTTAAGGGATTTGGCGTGAATAAAAACCTGCTTTACTTTGTTTGTTCAGTACCACATTGCCAAGATTTGACTACGGCTAAATTGATAAAAAAAAGAGCCATAAAGTCTAGAGAACTACTATGTCAAAAATGGAAAATTTAAAAACATTAATAAAAATATAACAAATTGGAACTACTTTCACAAGTTTTAGGATATGCTTTTTTACCTGTTATCACTATAATGGCTGGTGGCGCTATAGGTCTTTATAAAAATCCGGGAAGTGCATTTCGCAGCTCTATACTGCATTTTGCTGCCGGTGTTGTTTTCTCGGTGGTTTCCGTAGAACTTTTACCTGATATCATCAAGAACCACCTGCCTATTGAGGTTGGCCTTGGTTTTAGCATGGGTATAATTTTAATGCTTTTTGTAAAATATTTTACTGAAAGAAGCCCAAAAAATGAAAATGCAGAAAATGACAATAGTTTTGGTGTACCCTATGGTTTGATAAGTGCTTTAATTATTGATTTGATTATTGACGGTCTTCTTATTGGTATTGGATTTTCTGCCGGCAAGAAAGAAGGAATACTGCTTTCCATAGCACTGGGATTGGAAACCTTTTCTTTAGGGCTGGCAGTTGTGATAGCATGCCGAAAAAGCAAAATGTCAAAGTCAGAAAACTTTTTGATATTGGCAGGACTTGGGCTGACCTTTTTTATTGGGGCGCTCTTAGGCATCTCATTACTTTCTCATTTGTCTCAGGAGATATTGGAATTATTGCTTTCATTCGGCTTGGCAGCGTTATTATTTCTTGTAACGGAAGAACTTTTAACCGAGGCGCATGAAGAAAAGGAATCACCTATTCAGACTGCCTGTTTTTTTGTTGGCTTTTTACTGTTTTTAATATTGGGAATGATTACTTAGGCGAACAAGAGAAATCTGTGGGTTGCTGGCCTTAGCAACATCTATTAGCTAAAATTAACCTTCGTTAACTTGACTCTTTGGCAATTGCAAAATCTATATAAAGGAAAAAGCTTCCAAACAGCGCCCGTTTAACGAATCAGCTTGAGTTTGCTACAAAAAGAGTTATTACCATTTTACTGTTCGAACTTTATGATTTACCAGAAACCATTTCATGCTGCCGGACAGCAGGTTATTTTTCACCAATAGATTATTGATAAGCATTATGGTACATGAATTATTTACACAAGAAACAGTATGTTAAAGAGACCTTCAGGAAAGCTCAGTGCAGTCATTAATAAAGATTTCACAAAAAACGAACACGGGCACCAAGAAGAATTTGAAATCTATATTGATAGCCATCCCTAATGCCCTGATATTTAATAATTAAAAACTATACAGATGAAAAAAGGAAAAAAACCGGTTTATAAAAGCCATTCTCGCTACAGCAGGAAAAAACCCTCTAAGTCAATAAAAACATTGCGGGATCTATTGATCTTTTTAGCTGTCCTCACAATTATTGCGGCAATTGTGATATCGCTTATGTATTTATATCATTACTATCTTAAGAATTAGCCATAAAAATGATACGTTACAGTACACTTAATTTTCCCGATGCAAATTAGTATATCATCACTTGCTTACATTCCAATCTTAATGCTCTTAACATTTATAATTATGGCACTTCAGGAAGAATTCGAAAAACAAAGTTTATGGCTGCTTAAGTACGGGAAAGCATTTCCTTACATTATGCTGATGGTAGGCTATCTGCTGCTTATTAAGTCCGAAAAATACCCTTCGGGTTTAATTTTGAGGCAATCTCCTTATGAAAAGTTATATGAAGCGTTGTGCCTAGGATTGAGTCTTTCAGGCTGTTTACTTCGAATAATCACCATGGGTTATACACCAAAAGCATCAGTACCGGATCAAAAAGGTGTCTTTACGCCCCATCATTACACCTTTGGAGCTTACTCCATTGTACGTCATCCTTTGTATTTAGGCAATTTTATAATATGGCTGGGGATGATCATTATAACCGGAAACTTTTGGTTCATTATTTCCTTTGCACTCCTATACTTTATCTACCTTGAAAGAATTATGATGGCAAAGGAAAAGCAGCTGAAGCTAAAATTTGGTTTTAAATATTCCCGATGGGCTGATAATGTACCGGCAATCCTGCCCAATGTCTGGCTATATAAAAAACCACACTCAGCTTTTAACTGGAAAAAAGTAAGCCAGCGGGAAACCGGCCGTCTTTGCATTACTTTTTTTATATTTTTCGTTTTTGAAATTTCATGTCAGGTAATTGAACGAAAAAACAATTACAACTTTATACTACTACTGATCAGTGCAGTTTTAGGAATTATTTATACAGTGACGAATTTCAGTTTCATCACTTCCTTTATCAGAAGATTGATTGTTAAAATGAGATAGTGACACTATAAATAATAATCAATATAAAGTGCTTCAAGACTCTCATAGATTTTATGCTCTTAAAGTTCAATCCATGGCATGATCAGCTGAAAAACCAATTTTTAGGGATGAAGTCTGTAAGTCAGTTAGAATACCCAATAAGATTGCTGGACAGAGTAAAAACAGGGATCAACTTATTGCAAGCAATAATTCTTATCCCTGTTTTATTTCTATAAATACGTTGAATTCCAAGTATTATACTCACAGTTTATTTCCGGATCAGGCCAGCTATAATTTAATTACTGGAGCCAAAATAATTGTATTTTAAAAAAGAAAGTAAACGGTGCAAATTGAGAAAAACAAGTTTTGACAGCGTGATTAATATCCAGTTCTGAGAGATAATTACCAAGCATTAAAATTTTTGCACTTTTTTTTAACCTTCTAATCTAGTCCAGGCATTTATTTCTTCATAATTTTTTATGTTGATGTCCCGAAACTTATTCTCAACAATTTGGAGACAAACAAAGAGGCTGTTTTTAGATATTGTACAGCCCATCTTGACAAAAACAATCCTGGATGGAAAAAAGAAAGTATAAATCTTGCCTGCAGATTTGAATACGTGGATTGGAACGTGGGAAAATTTAAAGAAACAGGAGGCAATATTGGTGAAGATGTATGGAGTGTAATACCTGCCACTAGTTTTAGACCAACCTCTCAAACCGTCATTCGCCTAAACTATCGCTATTTAAAACAAAGAGACATTTTTTCAAATCCACCATCAATACATGATGTTTTAATTTGGGAATTTCAACATACTTCTAATAATAAAATCCTATTCTCTATTCTCTCAATTAAGGTTTGCGAAAGTCATTTTCATCGTGGCACAAAAATTGCAATAATCTCCTATAATAAACATTAAAATATCTATATTATGAATAATAGGCTAAACTGTTGGAAATGTGTGTTGGTACTTACTGGCGTTATGGGCTTTGTTTCATTTTTTTCGCAGTATTAAAAATTACAGCATTTATTAAAATTTCAAGAAAATTAATATAACCTGAACTTAAAGCCATTTCATCCGAAATGGCTTTTTATTTTATATTGCCTATCCATATTCTCGCTTTCTGTATTCTCTAATTAACTTTGCAGCCTATATCATCTGCTGCAATGTTTAATCCTTCATCTTCTGTTCAATTGTGTCCGCTATTATCAAGCGCTGAGTCCTGATGTTTTCGAACAAAAAGTGCTCGTCCTCAATTAATAAAAATTTTATATTCAGAAAAAAAACAATACCATAAATCTGGTAGGTAGCAGCCATAAAAAAGTGGTGCAGAAGGTATTTTAACCCATCAGACTAAACATACCCGAACACAGTAAGATTCAAAAAAAACAATATTTCGGCGTTTTGAATATCGCACTGTAATATATTTAAAACAATGAATATAAATTTTCCTTAATTTTATTGGAATGGTAAAAATAATTATTTACTTTTATGCCGTGAAAATAATAAGCTTTATACTAACTATCTATATGCTAAGCCTCTCGGGTATTACCTGCGCTGATACTTATATGTATAATTCTGTTTCAAAATCTGCCCATATATCACAATCCAATCATAATGACAGTAATTCACACAAAGGAGAAAAAGACTTATGTTCTCCTTTTTGCAGCTGTGCCTGCTGTGGAATTCAGGTGGTTAGTAACCTGAATGCTGCTTCATTTGATTTCCCTCTAAATATTGAAGAAATTTCTCCTAAGGTATCACAATACCAATCTATCTTAATTTCAAGCTTCACTGGAAGCATTTGGCAGCCCCCTCAGATTAATTCATAATATTATTGCTACCAAGGCAATTTCACATTTGTGATGTATTGTCGTATCATAATAGTATCAATTAATTATGCCAAAATGATAAAATCAAAAAAGAAGGCTGTACAGCCTAAAAAACCCTATGCGGTTTTGCGAACAATTATCACTGTTCTGATTTGTCTTTTACTGCTTTTGGGAGTCGGTGCAAGAATTTACCACTTCTTCACTGTACACCGTCCTTAAAAGAACAGGCAAATTCATCAGTATACTGCACTTAGATCGCAGTGCTCACCCAATTTCCATTTTTTTTTAGCAATGCCCATCTCATATGGCATGCCATTAATAATGCAGATAAAACAGGGAGAGATCATCAAAAACCGCTTTTATACATTTAATTTACAACAAGATAATGTTAGATAAAATAATTCATTTTAGTATCAATAATAAGTTTATTATTGGACTATTCACTCTGGTACTTATAGCTGTAGGGAGCTATTCGCTTTACACGCTCCCGATCGACGCATTACCGGATATTACCAACAATCAGGTACAGATTATCACCAGCTCCCCTACACTTGCCACTCAGGAGGTGGAACAATTCATCACTTATCCAATTGAGCAGTCTGTAAAATCAATTCCCAGAATGGTTGAACTTCGTTCAATCAGTCGCTTCGGACTGAGTGTCGTGACAGTGGTATTTGAGGAAAACGTTGATATCTACTGGGCACGCGCCCAAATTGCCGAAAGAATAAAAGAAGCAGAAAACACAATACCAAAAGGTGTAGGAGTTCCCGAAATGGCTCCCCTTAGTACTGGATTGGGAGAAATTTACCAATACGTGGTATTCCCTAAAAAAGGGTATGAAAACAAATTCAATGCTACTGAATTAAAGACAATTCAGGATTGGATTATCAAGCCCCAGCTTATCGGAACAAAAGGAGTTGCCGAAGTCAACACGCTGGGAGGCGTGCTTAAACAATACGAGATTGCTGTTCAGCCTGACAAGCTCAAAAGCATGAATACCACGATAACGGAAATTTTCGATGCGCTGGAAAACAACAATGAAAATACCGGAGGTGCATATATCGATAAAAAGCCTTATGCCTACTTTATCAGAGGTATCGGTATGGTTAATAATATCGATGACATTAATAAGATCGTAGTGAAAAACCAAAATGGAATTCCTATCCTTATTCGTGATGTCGCCAAGGTTCAGATTGGCGCGGGAATCCGTTATGGAGCTGTTACCAAAGATGGTAAGGGCGAAGAGGTTTCAGGGATGGTAATGATGCTGAAAGGTGAAAACAGCGGTGAGATTGTAAAGATCGTTAAAGAAAGAATGGAGCAGATCAAAAAATCACTCCCTGAAGGCGTAGAAATTGAACCTTTCATGGACAGGACTGTACTGGTAAATAAAGCCATTTCAACTGTCGAAAAAAATCTAATAGAAGGTGCCCTTATTGTAATATTCATCCTGGTACTCCTGCTGGGTAACTGGAGGGCCGGACTTGTCGTAGCTTCTGTTATTCCCCTGGCATTGTTGTTTGCAATCACGATGATGAAACTATTTGGTGTCAGCGGTAATCTGATGAGCCTTGGAGCTATAGATTTTGGTCTTATTGTAGATGGTGCCGTTATCATCGTTGAAGCTATTATTCATCGACTCCAGGTTAGCAATAAAGGCAAGCTGAATACAGCAGAAATGAACGAAGAAGTATATCAGGCCTCTTCTAAAATCAGAAGCAGCGCCGCCTTTGGGGAAATCATCATTCTTATAGTTTATCTGCCGATTCTTGCCCTTGTCGGCATTGAAGGAAAAATGTTTGGACCTATGGCACAAACGGTTTCTTTTGCGATTCTGGGTGCTTTCATACTCTCACTGACCTATGTTCCAATGATGTCTGCACTGGCTCTTAAAAAAGAGACCGGGCATAAGAAAAACATAAGTGACAAAATAATCGATTCCATTTATCGCTTCTACAGTCCTTTATTGGAAAAAGCGCTAAAAGTAAGGGCCGCCGTAATAGGCGTAGCGCTGGCTCTGTTTGTCGTTGCCCTGCTTGTTTTTAATTCACTGGGAGGTGAATTTATTCCACAGCTTGATGAGGGAGATATTGCTACACACCTTATTATCGCATCAGGAAGTTCGCTTACACAGGAAATAGAAGCCACCACAAAGGCAGAAAAAATACTGAGAGCTAAATTTCCTGAAATCAAAATGATCGTTACCAAGATTGGTAGTGCTGAGATACCGACAGATCCGATGCCGATTGAAGCGGGTGATATGATCATTACACTAAAAGATAAAAGTGAATGGACTTCAGCTGAAACCAAAGAGGAATTGATGGAAAAAATGGAAGAGGCCCTTGAGGAGATTCCGGGAGCTTCAACTGAATTTTCACAGCCAATCCAAATGCGATTCAATGAGCTTATGACCGGAGTACGAAGCGATGTTGCTATTAAAATATTTGGCGAAGATATCGACATGCTGGTTAGCAAAGGTGAAGAAGTTGTACAGCTTATAAAAGGCGTGAAAGGCGTTGCAGATGCAAAAGCAGAACGCGTTGCGGGTCTTCCGCAAATTACAATCCGCTACAATAAAGATAAATTAGCCCTTTATGGCCTAAAAATTGGCGACTTGAATAAAGTAGTTCGTATGGGATTTGCCGGTGAAGCCGCAGGCGTTGTATATGAAGGCGAAAAGCGTTTTGACATGGTCGTGAGACTGGACAACGAAAGCCGAAAGGATATTGAAAACTTACGAACACTTTTCATCACACTCCCATCAGGAAGCCAGATTCCCCTTGAGCAGATCGCAGATGTAAATTATGAAGATGGTCCTATGCAGATCTCACGTGAGAACGGAAAGAGAAGAATTGTTGTCGGTTTTAATGTCCGCGGAGGCGATGTGGAAAGTATTGTAAAGGAAATTCAGGCTAAACTTGATGCTAAATTAAAATTGCCGGACGGCTATTATACCACCTACGGAGGGTCTTTTGAGAACCTTATCGATGCCAGCAAGCGTCTTTCTATAGCAGTTCCTATTGCTCTTGGACTAATTTTGATTTTACTTTATTTTACTTTCAATTCTATCAAGCAGTCATTACTGATCTTTACAGCCATACCATTATCGGCAATTGGCGGAATTTTTGCCCTCTGGATTCGTGATATGCCCTTTAGTATATCTGCCGGAGTTGGATTTATAGCGTTATTCGGTGTAGCAGTACTTAATGGTATTGTGCTTATCGGATATTTTAACCAATTAAAAGCGGAGGGCATGCAGGATGTATATGACCGAATTAGAGAAGGAACCAAAGTCAGACTGCGTCCTGTGATCATGACAGCTGCAGTAGCATCACTGGGATTTCTTCCAATGGCCATCAGCACCAATGCTGGTGCAGAAGTGCAAAAACCGCTTGCAACTGTTGTTATTGGAGGACTTATTACTGCAACATTGCTGACACTGATAGTACTTCCCATCCTTTATCTGTATTTTGAAAAAGGTATTGGCAAGATCAAAAATCCTGGAAAAGCGGCTCTTACTGTTTTGGTTTTGGCTCTGTGTTCTATGACAGCAAGTGCCCAGGCACCTGTGCAGTCCATGAATTTGGGAACAGCCCTTGACCTTGGTTTGAAAAATAATAAAAGGATACAGGCATCCCAGCTCGATACACAGGCACAATCGCAATTGCTGCGCTCGGCGTGGGATCTTCCAAAAACCGAATTCCTTGGAACTTTCGGGAAAATCAACTCGCAGGCCAATGACAAAAACATTAGTGTAACACAGGGAATCAGCCCATTTCAGATCGGTGCTCGCAAAAAACTGCTGACAGAATACAGCAACGCAAGCCAGACAAGATTAGGTATTACTAAACAGGAAATAAAATACAGTATTCGCCAATCCTGGAACACAATGCTGTATTTTCAAAAACAAAATCGCATTCTTGAAAAACAGAATGTGATTCTGCAGAAGTTTGTAAAGTCAGCAGCTCTTAAATTCCAGACAGGGGAAACCAACTCTCTGGAAAAATCTATTGCCCTTGCCAAACAGCAGGAACTGGAACAGCGTATTAAGGAAAACAGCACACAGCTCCAGGTTGAAATCTCCAACCTGAAAACCCTTATGGATCTTGACAGCGATTTTATGGCTTCCGATACCACTTTTGTGCAAATACCGTTTGCTGTTGTCGCTGACACTGCCCTTGTGAAACAAAATCCAGGTCTTCAGCTTTCTGAGAATCAGGTAAAAATTGCCCAGGCCAATTATAAAGTTCAAAAGTCTGTGCTACTTCCTGATTTTTCAGCAGGATACTTTATACAATCCATCAGCGGAAGCCAGGATCCTTACAGCACTGCCATAGCAGATAAATCGCTGCAGTTCCAAGGCTTCTCAGTGGGAGTTTCCCTTCCTGTGTTTGCCGGAAGCGGTACCGCCAGATCAAAGGCAGCCAAAACTACCATAGAGGTCGAAAAAAAGAATTCCGAATATCTCTATGCTCAGGTAAAAACTCAATTTGAACAATTGACCAAACAGCTCCAGACCTATCAGTCATTGATTGACTTTTACCAGAACACTGCAATTGCGAATGCTAATTCAATAATCCGAAACGCAACAAAGGGATATCAAAACGGCGATATTTCGTATGTTGAATATGTTCAAAGTATAGAAACAGCTTCCACGATACAATTAAACTATAATGATGCTATCAGCAAATACAATCAGACAGTAATTGCAATTCAGTATTTAATAAATCAATAATTTAAGTTATAATGAAAAAATCAAATATAATATATGCAATAGGCGCTGCTTTAGTAATTGCAATAATCCTTTATTTTACACTTCGCAAAACAGATGCTGAGGTTCCAAAAGAAGAAGCGAAAACCGAAGAAAAGCAGGGTGCGGGAATCAAAGAAGTAGAACTAAATGAAGCTCAGTTTACAGGATCAAAAATAGAGCTTGGAGGCTTTTCCCAGAAAAATCTAAGTGATGTTATCAATGCTAACGGTTATACAAAACTGCCTCCGCAGAATCAGGCAGATGTATCTGTCTTTACAACCGGAATCGTTAAAAGTATATCTGTCATAGAAGGCCAGCACGTGAATAAAGGACAAGTTATTGCCACTATTGAAAGTCCTGAATTCTCCAAAATGCAGGAGGCCTACCTTACTTCTAAAAGCAATTTAGAGTATCTTAAACTGGAATTTGAAAGACAAAAAATCCTGAGCGCTGAGGAAGTTAACTCTAAGAAAGTATTCCAGCAGACCAAATCCAATTATGAAATTGAAAAGGCTAGATTCAGTTCTCTTCAAAGACAGTTATCAACGTTAAACATTAACCCAAATGGACCTGCAACCTCAACTGTGGCTGTAAAAGCGCCCATTTCAGGATTTATAACTGAAATTAATATCAAATTGGGAAGTAATGTTGAAGCGGGAAAACCACTTCTTGGCATTGTAGATAATTCAAAACTGCACGTTGATCTGCTGGTTTACGAAAAAGACCTCCGTAAGGTAAAACCGGGACAGGACGTAAGATTTATACTGACCAATCAGGACAATACTGAAATTAAAGGAAAAATTTTCAGTGTCGGCAAATCTTTTGAAAATGAAACTAAATCTGTTGCAGTTCACGCGGATATCATCAATGAAAAACAGCAGTTAATTCCTGGAATGTATATAAATGCTCTTATTGATATCGGGATAAAGTCCGTGAGTGCACTTCCTTTGGAAGCTATAGTTAAAGCTGACGGGCGTGAATTTATATTTGTTCTTGAAGAGGGACATAAGGAAGAAGACGCCCACGATGACAAGCAGGGGCATGCTCATGATGATGGCGACAAACACGAAGAAAGTGAAGGCAAAACCTACCACTTTCAGCGTATAGAAGTAAAAACAGGAACTTCACAACTGGGATTCATACAAGTAACGCTGCTTCAGAAAATCGATGAAGGTTCTAAAATTGTGACCAAAGGGGCCTATTATATTCAAAGCCATTTATTGAAAAGTGAAGGCGGCGGAGGTCATGACCACTAAATGATAATATTAAAACCTGAGACATTAAAGGAAATCCTGTATTGATTGGTTTGATATTCAGTATATGTACAATTTTATCATACAGGACCACGACCAAAAACCCTCTGCCCATGACGAACAAAAAAATGAGAATGAGACATACACACATTAGCTTATGGATGCCCAATGAATTGTGAAAAGGGAAATATGCAGTCTGCCAGATGAACTCATCAAAGTTAACTAGGAAAACAATGAGGGATATTAACATTAAACATGACCCAAAAAATCACCAGGGGCATAAACATTCGGTTGCTTTGTAACTTGAATTAAATGAACCACTGGCGAAAATCAATCTAAGATACCAGGTACAGCATATAATGTACCTGGTTTTTAAAGGATTGTAAAAATTTTCATAGTTGGGAATAAATTCTTAATTTAGATAGATATGGATATTAACACAGAGCTCGTTATACTTCTTAAACTCTTGGTTTCCTTAGTTTTAGGATTCTTCATAGGCTTGGACAGGGAAAGGCACGGCCATGATGCCGGAGTAAGGACCTACGCAGCGGTATCAATTGGTGCAACGCTGTTTACTTCCATTACAGTACATCTCGCATCTGACCCAGCTGCAGCATCAAGGGTGATTGCCAATATTATAACAGGGGTGGGTTTTCTCGGCGCGGGAATTATCTACCGGAACAACCACGGGGGATCTTCACATGGCCTTACAACGGCCGCTACGGTCTGGTGTACATCGGCAGTCGGAGTCGCAGTGGGGCTCAACATGTATATAATTGCCGTGGCAAGTTCTGGCGCCTTGTATTTTTTACTGTCGCTTCATCACCAGAAATGGTATATCAGGTGGAAAAAAAAGATAAAATATGACCATACAGGTCATAAGGATTTATAAATCATTTGAGATCATTGGTCCGGCCTGCGTGATAACCAATTTAACTCAAAACCTAAAAATCTGATAATATGCTAGTTAAAAACAACAAAAATTCCATACTGTTTTTTATTAAATCGATCTGGCTTGATATCGCCGCTGTCATGGCTTATGCTTTGGTAATAGGTACACTAGATCATAATACCATACTGCGGGAAATTGCAATACCTCTTCCCATAACCAGTATTATGGGTACTATTGTGGGATTACTTCTGGCTTTTCGTACCGCACAGTCATATGACCGCTGGTGGGAAGCAAGAAAAGTATGGGGAGAAATTGTCAATGATTCCCGGACACTCATTAGACAGGTCAAGCAATTTATGCCTGAATCTGAAAATGACTTAAAAGAATTTGCCCAAAGACAGGTTATCTGGTGTTTTGCCTTATCGGAAAGCCTGAGAAAAATTCCATTCTCCCAGCGTGTTGTGTCTTATCTTGAGCAGCACAATATAATGGCAAATAATGTTCCTGCCGAACTTTTGAACAGGCACGCCGACCAGCTGGCAATGATATCAAAAAATTTCAGCATAAATGACAATAAGCAGGTGCAGATCGATACTACCATTGCGCGCCTGAATGATGCTATGGGAAAATGCGAAAGGATTAAAAACACAGTGTTTCCAAAATCCTACAGCCTGCTGATTCACTTTCTGATTTACCTTCTCACCTCTATTCTTCCCTTTGGACTTGAAGACAGTTTTCCCGCACTTGAAATTGTCCTTACTCTTGTGATATCCTCAATGCTCATAGCTGTGGAAAAAACAGCCATAATTATGCAGGACCCATTTGAGAACAGTCCTACGGACATACCTATGACAGCACTCTGCGCGGTTATAGAAAACAATATAAAGGAAATCTGCAGCGATACAGCCGTACCGCCAGTTCAAATAAACTCCTACTACTACATTAACTAGTTATATGATAACCGCGCGGTATTTTGTAATACTGCAATAAAAACTATATTATGATTGAAAAGAAACAAAATACAGATACTCCAAATGGAACTCCTGCCGGAGATCCAAAAGAAAACGAAAAAGTAACGGCTGTCCAGCAGGAAGAAATGCACTCGGATGATGACGGTCACAACCACGGAGCAGAAGATACTGATTCAGGATGGAAAAGCCACTGGCAGCTTCTGCTTGCCATAGTTATACTTGTGGTAATGCTAGTACTTGAATTCGGGTTTGAGTTGGTCCCGGCCTTTCCGGCTGACCTTATAATATTTACCGCAGCATATCTCCTTGCAGGTTACAACGTTTTATATATGGCTTACAGAAAGGCCAAAAGATTCGACTTTTTTAATGAATTTTTCTTAATGAGCGTTGCCACTATCGGTGCTTTTGCCATTGGATCCTATAGCGAGGGTGTTGCAGTGATGGCATTTTATTCCATAGGGGAATGGTTTCAGGACGCAGCGGTCAACCGCGCGAAAAGAAGCATTAAGGCGCTTTTGGACATCAGGCCCGATCAAGTTGCCGTGCAGCGGGACGGCAACTTTGTGGTTGTCGATCCAAAAGAAGTAAAACCTGGTGAAATCATTCAGATAAAACCCGGTGAGAAAGTAGCCCTGGACGGCGAATTGATTTCCGAAAAGGCTTCCTTTAATACAGCAGCCCTGACTGGGGAAAGCAAGCCTGATACAAAAAATAAAGGAGAGCAGATTTACGCCGGAATGATTAATCTAAATACGGTTGCCGAAGTAAAGGTGACTTCGCTTTTTCAGGACAGCAAGCTTAGCAAAATCCTTGAAATGGTTCAGGATGCCACCTCTCGTAAATCACAGACACAGCTCTTTATAAGCAGATTTGCAAAAGTATACACACCTATTGTTTTTGTCCTTGCTGTCGCAGTCTGTTTTGCTCCTTACCTCTTTGTAGACCCTTACGAGTTTAATGTCTGGTTCTACAGGGCTTTGGTATTTCTTGTGATCAGCTGCCCTTGTGCCCTTGTGGTTTCAATACCTTTGGGTTATTTTGGCGGAATAGGACTTGCCTCCCGAAATGGTATTTTATTTAAAGGTTCAAACTTCCTTGACGTGATGACTGAAATCAATGTAGTGGTCATGGATAAAACCGGAACGCTCACCGAAGGTATCTTTAAAGTACAGGAAATCAATACAAAAGAGATAGAAAAAGATGAACTCCTTAAATATGCGGCTGCTATCGAAAGCCAGTCCACCCATCCTATCGGGCTTGCAGTTGTAGAACATGCTGGCAAAGACACTATTAAAGGCGTAAAGATTTCCAATGTAGAGGAAATTTCCGGTCATGGTCTTAAAGGGACTATTGATGGAAAAGAAGTACTTGCCGGAAATACCAAGCTGATGAAAAAATTTAACATCGAATATCCGTCTGAGGTCGATGCTATTGTCTATACTATTGTAGTGCTTGCCATTGACCAACAGTACAAGGGGCACATTACAATTGCAGATAAAATAAAGGAAGATGCCCCAAAAGCGATCAAAGATCTTCATGATTTAAAAATACAAACCGTAATGCTTTCCGGAGACAAACAGACCGTTGTGGATGAAGTTTCCAAAAATCTTGGAATAGACAATGCTTATGGGGATTTACTCCCGGAAGGAAAAGTGGAGAAAGTAACGGCACTGAAAAATGAAGGGAAGAAAATTGCCTTTGTCGGTGATGGTGTAAATGATGCTCCCGTTGTGGCTCTGGCAGATGCAGGCATAGCTATGGGAGGACTTGGTAGTGATGCCACAATTGAAACAGCAGATATCGTGATACAAAACGACCAGCCCTCTAAAATTGTTACTGCCATTAAAATTGGAAAACTAACTAAGAAAATTGTGTGGCAGAATATAATCCTTGCAATGGTGGTTAAAGTAATAGTTCTGGCATTAGGTGCCGGAGGTGTGGCTACGCTTTGGGAAGCGGTAATCGCTGATGTCGGGGTATCTCTTATAGCTATCTTAAACGCTGTCAGGATACAGCGGTTAAAAATGTAATAACAATAACCGGCGGAACATTACTGGTATTTACAAAATTAAAGCAGCTGGAAAATCATTATTATTTACGCAAAAAGATAGTATTTACATTTTATAAACAGGGAGCAGACATCATCGAATAAAGATGGCTGCTCCCTGTTTACTTTACAGTTTCTTGAGACAGCAGATTAGAAATTCCCGCTGAAATTGACTAAGATTATTAGTTTTCTTATGTTCTATCGCTCCACTTTTAATCTAACCAAAGGTTATTTTTGAATCAGCCCGGCAATTATATTGATGCTGAGAGCTAAAATGATGGTATTAAAAAAGAAGGAGAGCAATCCATGCAGCAGTGCAATCCTTCGTATATGGCGGGCTGTAATATTTACGTCTGACACCTGAAAGGTAGTTCCAAGCACAAATGAAAAATAACAAAAATCCAGATAGTCAGGAGTACTTTCATCAGGAAAATCAAGACCCCCGAATACCTGCCTGCCTTCTTTTTCCTCCCCTACTGCATAATAAAGGTGCGCATATTTAAAAGTAAAAGTGGTGTGTACTAGCCACCATGCAAATATGGCTGAGAAGATCGTCAATAAAATATGGATCGTCAGTTCGGCGCCTTTCATCTCTGCTGAAGTTTTATAAAATAAAATTATGGCAATCATGCTGACCAGTGAGGCCAGTAAAATTAAAATCATAATTAGAGATCGGCCCGAATCCTGCTTTTCAGCTATTTTGTGAAGTTCTTTAGGATGACATTTAAAAATGGTCATCCAGGATAAAAACAGAAACATACCTGAGAACGCCAGCCAGGAAGCCATCCAGTGTATAGACGCTTTTTGAAGATCTCCCAGAATAAAAAAAACGCCAATTCCTGTGCCTATTGAAATATACAGCCGTATATGGCTGTCAACTTTCGAAATCCAGTTCTTTCTTACTTTCAAAACATATTTTTTTATGATATCTAAGGTACGTGAAAATAAATAATCAAATTGATCTTTTTTTGAATCGCCAAAATAATAGGTAATAATCACTTTAACTATTGCATTTCTAATTTAATAATTTTTGTCTGCTGTATATTACAGAAAAATAGTATAGCATAAAAAAAACACTGCACGTCCGTAAATTATATAACAGACTAACCCGGTAATGCCCTAATTTTGCCCTTTACAATACGGAGTACAAAACAGCCTAAAACAATAACAGCACAGCAACAACTGAGCCTGTTATGAAGATTTTCAAAAATGAAGAAATTCGAAATTAAAAACACCGGACCCGGCCAATGGCTGGCGAACCCATAACGAGGCGCCAAAACTCACCTGCGTCTTTGAGGATAAAAAGTTTTATTTCCAAAGGACCATCACGGGGCTTTCTAATCCGGAAGGCGACCCTAAAGAAGTGCAGCTCTTAAAGCGAATGAAAAAATGGCTAAAGCAGTACCATAAGCAAAAAATAAACGGATAACCCCGGCGCATTAAAATTTTCCTAATTGAATCTGACCCCATGTTCATTAACATTTTAATATGTTGTAATCCATAATTTCAGAACTAATTTTCTAAGAACTCACTGTCACTTAAAGTTTTCATAAACGCAATAAGATTATTTTTTTCCTCTTCGGTGAGCGGAATTCGTTTACCATTATTTTTAAAAATCGGATCCAGGTTCCCAGCATCCAAAACCCCATTGTCAAAATAGTTTATAACCGATTCTAAATCAGCAAACTGTCCAAAACTTCCATAAGGAGCCGTGTATTCAATGTTTCTTAAAGTAGGAATACGAAAACTCATAAAATCAGAAGGAATGCCTGTTACCCTGCCACGCCCAGCTTCATTGGTATCCTTATTTATTGGAAATCCAATATTTCTAAAGCTCTGATCGGTAAACAATTCTCCTGCATGACAGCTGGCGCATTTTTGCTGAAAGGTTTGATAACCCTGCAGTTCGCTTGCTGTAAAAGAGACTTCATTTCGTTTTACTTTATCATATTTGCTATTGGCAGAAATTAAAGTATACTCAAACTGCGCAATACTTTTAAAGATTCTGTCTGGCGTAATGTTCTCATCTCCAAATGCTTTTTTGAACAAATCTTTGTAAACCGCATCATCTTTAATTTTACCAATAACTTCCAAAATAGACGAATCCATTTCTTCATGGGTTATAATAGGAACCAGCGGCTGATTTTCTAATTGGAGCTTACTTCCATCCCAATTGTAAAACTTCATAAAAGCTAAATTTTGAATGGATGGCGTATTACGAAGTCCGATTCTGCCTTGAATTCCGATGGCTTGTGCATGCCCGTCTGCAAAAGCATTTTCCTGAATATGACAGGTGGAGCAGGAAATGGTATTATCTGCACTAAACCTTTTTCAGAAAAAAGTTTCTTGCCTAATTCCACACCATATTTAGTAGGCTTATTTTGACTCACAAAAGTATTCAGCTCTGGAAACCCCGATGGAATATTTAGTGAGATTTCTGGATTATCAATAGAAATCATATCAGAGTCATCATTGCTGCAAGATGCTGCCAATAATGAAAGCAATAGGATACCGATTATTTTTTTCATTATAAATGAGTTTAAAAACAGAACCGTCTAACTTGTAAAAATTCAGACGGTTTTGAAATGTAATTTTAGTTTTCTACGCTTGTAACAGAAAACATTCCCGAGATATCACTTGATCCGTTTCCTCCCAAATTATCAACAAACTTTACCATTTGTGCGGCAGTGTGAATATTTGGCGTTGCATTGTCATCCATCCCTGTTCCTGTAGACAATGTAATTGTATTTGTTTTTCCGCTTAACAATTTATCAAAATCTGCCTTAATTTTGATTTTTGGCGCCTGGCTTCCAACAACTGCATTAGCAGTAAGATTTAAGGTAATATCCCTGTAAGCATTTACGCCCTGGGTATAGTTTGGAGCAGTTCCTGCAACTGTGCTTCCGGTATGAATTGACATTGTTTTATTATCAGTATCATAAAAGCCTTCTACTTTTGTAAAACGGTAGCCGCTTCCCCATTCCCACATCATTTCTGTGTCGTTAGCTCCCGCCGCCGCATAGAAATTAGGAAATCTAACCTGATCTAAAGCATTTTGCTCTGGTTTAATCCCTAAACCAAATTTAATCTGCTTGTAAGTCCCAGAAGGTATATTACTTAAAACATAACTTAATGAAGCCGTTTTGGCCTGATCGATTACGGTCGCTCCTTTATCCAGATCATTTACGTTGTATGGAACTTCGTCTCCATTGTCTTTTACAAGACGAATGTTGCTGATTACATATTTAAGCTCCGAGAAATGATGTACTTGTCCTGTCGCAGAAGTATTTGCCGATGCTGATGTTGAAGCTGCATTACCCAGCACAATAGTGGTATTTTTGAAAGTATTATTGAATTCCAGTGTTACATTATTTGCCACAGGATTGTCATCATCACTTGAACACGATACGAATGCCAAAGAGACTATTGATAATAAAAGGTATTTTTTTAAATTTTGCATTTCTTTTGATTTAATTTTTGTAATTCTACTTACTTAATTTATGCGGGATAACCAATAATTAAATAGGCGGGGGTACAAAAATCTCAAGGTATGGCTCTAGCAGTTCCAGTTCCTTATAAATTAATACTTTATTAGAATTCATAACCTTTACAACACGAATTGTAAAATCAAAATTTGAAAGCAATGCGATGTCAATCTTTTTGCCAATACTGGTAAGCTCCAAATCGACAGGATCTGATTTTTCTAATTCTTTCTTTAGATGACATTTACCATGACACTGCATTTCTGGCTTTGCCTTGTTTACACAAAATTCCTGTTCAATATTTTTCTGATTGAGTTTAAAGTGCACAATAATCAATCCCTGCTGAAAAGAAACCAGCAGAAACAACATTGTCATTGTGAAACTAAAAACTTTTTTCATTTTTATTAGAAGTTGAATTTTAAAGACGTGAAAATATTACGTCCCATTCTGGGAATATTTCCCCAGTCGGCATAAGTGCTGTAATATTCGTTTAATAAATTCTCTGCCCCGACTTGCACAACAGTTTTTATTTTATTGATTTTGAAACTATAATTTGCAGAAATATTCCAGATTGTATAGGCTGAAGTTAAATCTTCTCCATATTCCGGGCTGTAATTAATCTGTTCAAAATCACCATTTACAGAAGTCTGTATTCCGAAATTTTTATGCATAAAATGAAGCGAAGTCTGATAACTAAGTGGACGAATAAAAGGCAGATTCCCTCCTTTATCATCCATGCCGCGTGCGTATGTAAGTGTTCCTTTCCAATGTAAATGCGGCAAAATATCATAACTTGCATTCATCGACATATTTAAAAGTGTGGCATAATCTAGTGAAGTATACCCTTTTACACCAACAGATTGATAGTTCATCGGACTTCCCATACTTAAAACTCTTCCAATGATATAATTCTCAATGTAGAAGTAATTAATTTTTCCCTGAATACTTAATCTCTCGTTTTTAAAACCTGCGCTTGCATTTCCTTCATACGAAATTTCATTTTTCAAATTCGGATTTCCGATATAATCGTAACGATCAAAACTATTGTAGATATAATATCCGTAACCTTCAGAAACCGAAGGTGCTCTGTGTCCGTAACCCGTTCCAATAGAGAAATTAAAATGATCAATATCCAGATTATAACCTGCGTGAAGACTCGGTAAAAATCTTGTTTGTTCCTGCGGTGCGCCGGGATGAAAAATCCAATTGAATTCTACGTATTTCGAGTAATTGTAATTTACCCCCAAAGAACCTCCTAAATTCACCTGACTTTTATCTGAAAGATCCCAGGAATTATTCATAGATAATCCTGCATAACGAGTCGTAACCCACGGCCAGCTGTAAGCAAACATGGTTCTATTGCTTCGATCCTGGGGATACATTCTCATTTCTGCAATCGACAAATTATCGTAAGCATTCAACTGTATTTCAGACGAATAATTATTTCTTTTTGCATTTGCTTTAGAAACCAATCCGTAAGTTGTACTCCAGCCCGGCATATCCATATGAACTAGGTTTTCAGGACGGGTCGTATCATCCATATAATGCTCAATTGCATTAAAATATATTTTTGTATCGACAACTTTTATTAATCCTTCTTCAAATAATTGTTTATAAGAAGCCGATGTAATCAGCGCGCGTGAAAGCGATAGATCCATTGGTAATGCAGGATAGCCG
This sequence comes from Flavobacterium sp. Leaf82, assembly GCF_001422725.1. Taxonomy (GTDB): domain Bacteria; phylum Bacteroidota; class Bacteroidia; order Flavobacteriales; family Flavobacteriaceae; genus Flavobacterium. Next base: position 208,756 of record NZ_LMMA01000023.1, read on the forward strand.
ACATCTTTTGCCATATCAAAAATAGCATCGAGTCTTACCGCCGATAAATCACTTGTTTTATAAGCGAAACCTAATGAAGTGTTGAACTTTTTATATTGTGAATGTCTTACTAGGTCATTATTTCCATCATAATAATCGTCTGCTTTTCGATAGGAAATACTTCCATCGGCTACAAATTTTTCGCCCGAATAAGAGACATTTCCAAGATTAAAAAACTGTTTATTATTAAATTCAAATCCAGTTTGGTAGGCACCGTTCCATTTTTTAGCGAGACCAAACGGCGTGCTTTTTCTTTTTAAATCGATACTTCCCGCGACAGTTGCACCGTGAAGACTTCCTTCCTGCCCCGACTTTATATCAATTGTCGAAAGATTATTGCTTTCTACATAAGACGTTATCGGATCCATTTTATCGGTACAGGCACCAAAAACGTGCATTCCGTCAATGGTAACCGTAGAGCGTTCGCTGCTCATATTATTTAGCAGTGGTTCCCAAGCATAAGCGCCACGTTTTATGAAACTGATATTATCTGATGATGACAAAAATTCATCAACTGAAACAGCCATTTTCATTTCGGTTTCTATTTTCTTTTTGGCTGCGCTCTTTACTTGTACTTCTTCTAAATTTTTAATGCTGTCTTGATGTGCATGTGTGTTTTGAGCTGTTACTGACAATCCCAAAAAAAGTAACATTATTATATATTTCATGTTTTTAGAATAATGTATCAATATAAAGTTCACTTTTTACACCTTCAACTCCCGGCGTAAAATCTGTTGGAACTACAGTTCCTTTGATAATCAGTCCATTTTGATTCATCATAATTAAATTCAATGTCCAGTTTCCTGTCATGGTATAATTGACAACTCCGTGGTACAAACCATCATTTTGCTGCGTCAGATCCTGATTGTTTGGCGAAGAGTGATTTCCCATTGATGGTTCAGGCATTCTTGGATCTAATTTTAAAGTGTAACCGCTTACTTCTGAATAAGAAAATTGAGAAGCATCCGGAAAAGTTCCCGCTGCATTGGCTGGTTTATTATATTTATAAATACCTGCAGTTAATTTATTTTCTGAAACGGTTGGTTTTTGGGGGGCAACTAACGCAATACTATATTGTTGGTTATCTTTTCCTGTAAAAGTTGTCATGTTGAGATTTTTGTTGCTCTGTTTAGCCACAGACACATCTTTATTAATCTCATATTTCTGATTATCAGCGGTAAAACTTACATATAATTTCCAGCTGTCTGGTGTAACACTCTCACTAGTAAATACGGAATATCCAGCGAAATATTTATTGACCGCATCGTATTGAAGATTATACTGGTGCGGACAGGAAGTTTTGCTTCCATCAGCGGCAGTCATAATGGGTAAAAAAGTTACTTCCGATGTACTTATGTTCTGACTGGTCTGTGTATTAGTAATTTTTAAATGAAGCTCATTATAACCTTTATAAAAAGTACCGTTTAAAGCTTCAATACTGATTTTATAGTTACCGCTTGTAAAGGAAACGGTTTCTCTAAACTCATAATATTCAGAAACTTCAGAGCCTATTTCGGCTTCGTAATCTGTTTTATCAATTGTGCAGGAGGTAATCACACTAAATAATGCAATGACTAGAAATTTAAAAGATTTCATTGGTAATGAATGTTAGAAAACTGTTTAAAATACAGCGCAAAACGACTAGATTTAGAAAATAAAAACAAGCCAAAGTGCTGCGAAATTTGAGTATGTTTAATTGAAAATACAGTTAAAGTATATTTTCAAAACAGTAATTCGATCAACAGTTTCTGTAGTAAAAAAGATAGTATGAATAAAAACAGCTTTTTTCTATAAGCTCAATTCTTGTAATAAATTCATATATAGTAATATGAAAATACGTGACACTCTTTTGAATTATTGGATACTTACAATGAAATCAACTTTTTAAAATTGAAACTGAAATATTGATCTATACCAACCAGAGCGGAGGGTGAAAAGTAAGATTAGAAGCCTTTATAGGTTTCTTTTCAAATAAAATAAAAGTATTTTCTTTTGAATCAATAAAAGGAACAATATCAAAGTTTACTTCAGAAGCACTTTGAACATAAACAAGCTCTAATTTATCTTTTAGGCTGTCCTGCATTTTTCTTTCGTTATCAGAATATTTTTTGATACTTTTTTGCAGTTCACAACGACCATTACAGCTGTTGAATGCTAATTTACGCTGTACACAAATAGTTTTGGCTATCTCTTTCTGATTGAGTTTGAATGAAGCATATACAAACAGGCTCCCAAATGATGGGGATAAAATTAAAATAGAAAGTACTATGATGATTAATCTTTTCAACTGCTTGTTATGTATTTAAGCAATATAAAAAACTTATTTTTTTTTTCACTCAGATCAAATTATCTAAAGATTTGATTAAATGGATGAACCTAACATAGTTTAGACTGTATTAATAAATATAAGAAGATCAATACAAGGTATCTGATTATTTGATTTGTATAGCCTCTTACTTTGTAAAAAAAACTAAAAATTTACTAAAGACTCTCTCTCTCTCTCTCTCTCTCTCTCTCTCTCTCTCTCTCTCTCTCTCTCTTTCTTCCTTTTTTGAGTATTATTGTGAAATTTATGTTTGATAAAGAGCCAAGTGCAAATGGAAAATATTTTTTAGAAAATTAAGGGTCAGTCTTATGGCACAACTATTGCACTATTAAGTTAAACATAAAATATGATAAAGATGCACAATAGACTTAATTGCTGGAAATGTGTTGTAATGCTTACTGGATTAATGGGCTTTGTTACTGTTTTTTCACTATAAATTTTTAACACAGGAATAGAGTTGCAAATCCGTAGTTTGCAACTCTTATTTGTGAATGGTAAATTATTAATTTCACTTTTTAAGTTTTATTTAGATTTCCTCGGCCATAAAACCAATGCCCCTGACGGTTCTCAGCCTTTTATCATCTGCAGTAACACGAAGCTTTTTTCTAATGCTACTCATAAAAACATCAATAATACTTGTGTCGTATTCATAATCTATACCCCATACTTCCCGTATAATGTCGACTCGGGAACATACTTCCCCTTTATTCCGCACAAGATAAGCCAGCAGCAGAAATTCTTTACGTGTCAGCAGTACCTCCCTGTTGGCTTTTAACACTTTACAGCTGCTCATTTTTATAGTGATATCAGAGAGTGAATATTCCCGCTCTGATTTTTTTTGCCCTTTTTTTTCATAGACCATAATCCTTGATAGCAGTTCGCCGCGGGTAAACGGCTTTTTTATATAATCATTGGCACCGCACTCCAGACCTATAATGGTATCTTCAAGGTAGTCCTTTGCTGTGAGAAAAATTATAGGTGTATGGATATCAGATACTCGTATTGCCTGGCACACTTCCATGCCTGAAGCTGATGGCAGTATCCAGCTTAGCAGTATAACGTCATAGTTTCTTGTTGTTGCCCGAAGAACTCCTTCCTGACCGTCTTCGGCAGTATGGACAAAATGTCCTTCGTCCTCAAGCCCAAGACGCAGAAAATTTACATTTTTTGGCTGGTTATCAATTATGAGAATATTCATTATCAAGTAGTTAATTACTGGTTAGGGATTTGATGAGAATCCTATATAATAAGGTTAATTTTGAAAGTCAGATTAACTGGAAATGCAATTAATCTGCTTATATAAAAATCTAAGCGCAGCCTTTTAATTTGAATTCATTTTAATTACTACTATAATAAAATTGTACAGGCGGAAAACAGAAAACAAAATGTCCCTGCCGTACGTCAATAGAAAATTGCAGCATTAATATCATACTGTAACTTTGATCAATGCCTTGTGGGGCACCGAGAAAAAAAATGGAAAGTTTTTTTGGCTATGCTTCAGCGCTGCCTATCTGCGGGGGCTGCCATATGCAGCTAAGGTAATAAGATGAAAAGGATTCATATGAGTTTGAAGTACCTCCCTTAAATTGAAAAGTAAAATAAAAAAAAAGTTCATTTATCTCTGTAAGAGCAACAGCTCCTTTGCAGCTTGCACACTGGCAAAACGAACAGCAAACAGCTTTGTGGTTATGATCGCTGCTTTTTTGATGAGAAACCATGTCCTGCTGAACATGAACGGGACGATCAATGTCTCCACATGAAATCAACAGTAATGTCAGTAGACGTACTGCCAGTAAAATTACAAAAATAGATCTTTGATAGCTCATCATTGTAAATCTACAAAAAAACTGGATACATTAAAAGTAAATATTATTTAAAACAAAATCTTCAAGAAAGCCCAGTGGTTTGAAAAAGTATATCTGTTCATAATAATGCCACTGCAAAAAAAACGCCCCCTGCCATCAATAGACAAGGGACGTTATAAACATCTTGGGGATTATTTGTTTTTTTTGTGGTGCTCACCTTCTTGATGGTGCTCTTTCTCCTTGTGGTGCTCATCCTCGTCATGATGCTCAGGATGATTTTTTCCTGCTTCCCCTTCGTGGTGCTCAGGATGCGTGTGATGCTCCTTATGTTTGTCATGTTCCGGGTGGTCGTGTCCTTCTTTTTCCTTCGTGCTCATAATAAATAATTTTTAATTAATAATATCAATACCGTGTTTTGACCAATATTATTAGGGCTCAACGATATTCTTTACACTAAATTACCTCAATAAAATAAGTGATTACTTAGGATTACCTTAAGATTAAATGAATAACAAAATATTAAGATTTTACAGCTAAGCAATTTTCAATCTTTGGGTATTGTAAATGATTTTAAATTTCAGAAGGAACGCTCGCTGGAAAATAATTAATACCTTTAATTAAAAGTAAGAAATAAAGTTTTTGCATATTTCTACGAAATCATTGTAAAGCAATGATCGAAACGTAACGTAATTTCAATAATTTTTATATGAGAAAAACTAGTATTGTACTTCTTTTGCTGATAAATTTCACAGCCTTTTCACAAGGGTTCAAAGAAAGAGACAGCACTTTTACGGATACGGTCAAAAATATACGATTCAATTATAAACAGCTTATTATTCCAGGTGTACTAATAGGATATGGATTTTGGGGAATTGAAAGCGGACAAATAAAAAGTTTTAATTTCCAGATTCGTGATGAAATTACAGAAAACATAGACACAAAAATAACCGTTGACGATTTTTCAAGATATGTTCCCGCTGTTTCCGTTTATGCCCTTAATGCATTTGGTTTGAAAGGAAAAAATAATATCAGAGACCGCTCGGTAATTTTAGCCACTTCCACAATTTTCACCTTAGGAAGCGTTATGGCATTAAAATCCATAACCAATATTGAGCGTCCTGACGGAACAACTAATAATTCTTTCCCCTCAGGTCACGCTGCTATAGCTTTTGCGGGAGCTGAGTTTCTCTATCAGGAATATAAAGATCAATCTATATGGTATGGTGTAGCTGGCTATGCGATTGCTACCGGAACAGGATTATTTAGAATGTACAACAACAGGCATTGGCTTACCGATGTAGCAGCTGGAGCAGGAATAGGGATCTTAAGTACCAAAGCAGCATATTGGCTAAATCCATATCTGACCAGAAAAATATTTGGCAAAAAAGAACGCAATTCCACCTCCTTTCTGGCGCCTTCATACGATGGAAGGCAATTTAGAATCACATTTGTAAAATTATTTTAAAATAAGTAAAGAAAAAGTTCATCACATGAACTTAAATATTCTATTATTTGATCCTTATATGTAGGATACCAAACATTTGGTCTTCTTTTTATTATTTAAAGTTGGTTATTCTGAGTCAGAAAACAGAATTGGGGGAAGGTTGATGTGTAATGATGTCGCATTGAAAAATGTTGACGTTATAAACTTAAATTCGGAACAGGTTTTAGTTACTAATGAATTTGGAAGGTTTTCTATCGAAGCACAGATTGGAAATAAGCTCATGTTATTTCCAATAACTATGAGTATAAAACAATCATTTTAACCCAGGGGATATAAAGAACAAGAATCTCACAATTGAGCTTATTAAGAAACCTGAAGAATTAGATGAAGTTATAATTTCAAAAAATATTAAAGCACCTGTTATTTATGACAGCAGGTTTTGACGATCAGAACCTAAAGTAAATATTATAAATTTATTGCGTGTCAATCGTAATTAAACTCCCAGTCATCACCAAATGTGTCCTATCACATTGCTCTTCTTTGCCTTTACTGAATTTTGTACTGCTTTTTTAAAGGGACAAAGCATATTTACCATTATTAGGGTTTAGTTGACTAGACCTTTTATCTAGTGCATTTTGCTCAGCGCGATTCGTTCTTTTTACCCCTACAGCCATTTGATTTTTGTTATACATTTTTCTGCTCTTTATAAGTTAGTATGCCAAAAGTAAAACAATGAAAAAACAGCGATCCAAATTATGCACGATAAGAAATTATATGAGCTTTTGGTAAACCTTAAAAGAATTAAACCTTCCTGAAAAATCAGCGTACCAGAATCAATTTTAAGGCAGAACCAAAAACAACACGTGCCTGCCGCTTTTGGTCATATCCACCAAAAGAGCAGGCACACCGCTTAGAGCGCCCCGCAATTGACCGACCGGAGGAAGGAAACTCGATTGCGGGGCGGCGGGGCTATCACCCCACCACTATGGGCACAGCGTGTAAGCTTGCCAGATTCAGGAACAATCCTCTTTGGGCGGTCATTCCTTCACGGAACAACTTCCAAAGGATCGATGCGCCCATACTGGCAAGTGTGCTGTTGATAAACAAGTCCTGTTTTTCAAGCGCTTCAGCGAGGGAACAGCTCGGCTCATTGTTATCATGCTGCATTTGAAGTAATTCCTTAAATTCATCGGTTACCATTGGAAGACTGGGCACAGTCCTATGAATTTTGGAATCAGGCTGTTTGATTTCGCTGATTGTCGAGAGTATCGCCTGTCCTGTATTTTGGGAGTTTCCGATGTCAAGCCAGTATAGGGATTTAGTACGCTCAAAATCGCTGTTTTCACTGCTCATCAGAAAATCTGCAATATCAAAACGTGCCCTTGCGGTATCGACACAGCTTATGTACAGGTTCGCCCTGCCACGATTGGGCAGGGATTTCCTGTTAGCGGTTGAGAACTGCTCTGTTACGGCTTTCCAAGAAGTCCCGAAAAAGCGGTTGGTGCGGTTGATGAGTGCCACGGCTTTAGGAAGACCTACCTCAGCATCTGCAAAAAGCTGTCTGCCCTGATTGGCTTTGGTCACCACATCATCATCAAATAAACTGACCTTTAGTCCTGGGTGACCCAAGGCGATAAGGCTGTGGCTTATTCTTGCGAGTTCTGTAAGCATCCTGCTTCCCGTCCCTCCTGCCCCAATGAGATTAACCGTTATGGGATTGGCAGGGTTGATCAGGTAATTGTGGGTGTAATGCATGGCGGTTTGCGTTTTCATGACAGTATGTTTTTAATTGTTAAACTATTTTTGATTAGGGATTTTATGGGAAAGGGTTTTGTGGTATTTACAAGTTTCTGCCAGAACTGTATGATGTTTCCTTTTACAGGACTTGTATTTCCAATGAGATGACTGAAATAGCTGTTAAAAAAATACTGCTCCCACCATTGCATGAAATCTTCCAAATGACAATCTGTCTTTATATCCACTTTTACAGTACCCATACAGACCCTGCCATCATTATATAAATTAAAAAAGGGTGCATGATAAAGCACGGTTTGTTCGTTTATTTTCTTGTCGGTGTCCATTGCATAAATGTACAGCGTGTTTTTAGTGGCTTTCCATAACAAGGGCGGTACAAATGCTTCTCCGCTTGTAATTCCTAAACTCTCCACAAAAAACAAACTGACCTTTTGGGCAGGCGTGTACCAAATGGCAGCACCATCATGCCCGGGATTCAAATGCAGTACCTTTTTAGGAAGCAGTCCTGATGGTTTGAGAAATTTACGCGTGATTTCATCTGAGGTGTCCAAAGCACTTGCAAGCTGTGCAGTTTCCCTTCGGCTTAATGGATGTGCATTTATGGGACAGCCGTTTTTATCCATGTCGTAGCCTTCCACATAAATGGATTTGTCAGTGGTATCTTTCTTGAACACTACAAAGGCTTTTACAGGATGGTATAATGTTCCAAATCTTTGGGTTAAATCTTTCATGGCATATTGTTTAAAAGGGTGCATAAATCATTTAGGAGCGGAAATAATCTGTACTCAAAATCAAGTGCCGTATTGGACAGCTCGTTTTGGGCATCATAGATTTGCAGGACTGTGGGCTCTTCAATTTCGGAGCATTCATTAAATTCATCATTGATTACCCGTGCTATATTCTCATAGAGTATTCCATCGGTGTCTGCTATAAAAGAAATGTACTGCTCCGCCCTTATAATCCCTTCTTCACTTTCAAACACCTGATTGGAAGTATTTCTAAAAATAGTATCGCTCGGATATTTCTGTAGTAATCCCAATGCTTTTTTTGCAACGCTCAGGCAGTCATTTTCGAAAGAAGTATTTACTTTATAATTATTTACACGTTTCTCGAATACGTTCAAATGATAGGGATTGTATATTTTACGGTGCATAACATCCCCATAGTAAGAAGCCTTATTCAATTCTGAAATCATGCTATTGCCCGATTGGGAATCTTCATCCTGTAAATCCTCTAAAAGCCATTCTTCCATACACTCGTAGTTATAAAAAAGATAGCTGTTGTTTTCCCTGTAATACGGAATCCCTGCAATATGGTAGAGATAGGCAAAAACAGACAGCAGTAATTCTGCAGTTTGTTTCTGTTTCCTGTTTTGCAATAACCGGTACAAGGGCAGTACAGGGATATAGTACAGTGTATTGCAGGTGTTATAGCAATGCTGGGTTGCCAGTTTTACCGTACCATCATCATCCTGTATTATTTTGAGTTCAATATCCTGTGCCGATTGACTAAGCTGTTTCTGAATGTCTGCGTATATCAAGAGGATATTATACGGATAGGATTTGTTTGCCACATTCCTAATTTCAAAACCATACAGTCCTTTCAGGATAGCAAGAGAATTGAAAAAATCATTTTCCACCTCAAATTGGTCGGGTAATTTTTCGCCTTTTTCGAATAAGGGCAGAAAGGAATGTCTTAAAAAACCATCGGCAGGAGTTCTAGCGGAGCAGAACTGTTCGGGTTCTTTTTTACTTCCTGCGCATCGGGCAGTCTGTCTGTGTTTTCTGCGAACTCCCCTAGCTGTCTGTATAGTCTGCATAACTTTTTGTTTTTAGGCATTTTGATACTGCCTGTTATGGTTTGTGTTTTCATGGTTTATCCTTTTGTTCCGATTTGTGATACAAATTTGTACTGCACCGCATCGTCATTTATAACAGGTCCCTCTATGGATGCTGTGGTTAAAATCGGATAGGTCTGGGCATAAAAATTGAGTACCGCTTCGGGACTGAATGACGGCGATGGGTCAGCGAGTTTAATCTCCTGCTCTTTATCCCTGAAGATAAAGATGCGCTCTAAGGTGGTTGCTGTTAACATGGCTCGTCGGTTTTAGGGTCATTGAAAAGGTCAACAGGAAACTTGTCGGAAAGTTCCGCTTTTCGGGCATGAATAACATCCTTATATTCGGGGTACAGGTCAGAGGGTGGCACTTTCATCCATGCCTCTTTAAATTTTCCTGCCGTTTCTAGTTCGTCTGCTTTTTTCATGGCTGATTGGTACTGTGTCTGCAATTCTGATTTTTCCTTATCCCTTTTCAGAACGTTGTCTTTTTCCATCTGCGAACTCACTTTTGCCTGTTCTTTTTCTTTGAGGAACTGCTCCATATTGGCAAAAAGCTGTGCGGTATCTTTGACAGGCTCTGCAACCGCCTGAAAAAATCCGTTGTCGAGTTCCTCTGCCGTACCCTTTAGTAATATGGGCGGTACTTTTTTTCGGGCATCATCCCCTATTGTATCATTGAAGAACAATACAGATACAATGAGTTTGTCCGCATCTTCCTTGGCTATGCTTATTTTCCAGTTCCCTGCTACCTGCAGGGAAAGGATTGATTTAAAAAAATTGGTTTCCATTGCTCTACTGTTTAGTTTATTTTACCTCTAAATCACTAATTGCTACTAATTTTTCGTACAGGTCTTGCCAATAGGCTTGCCGTTTTTTATCAAACTTTTCAAAGAGTTTCTCGGTATGGGAAAAATTCCTGAAATAGTCCGCCTGTTTTATTGCTTCTGCTAAATTTAGCACCTCAACAATTTCTCCGTTTTTATCTTCTATTTGTATCATGCTCTCAGGATTTAAAAGGACAGGCATAGACTGCCTGTCCCCTATTGATTAATTCAAAATCAAGGCATCCGAGCCTTTACTGGCAAAATCCACGCAAAGGTTAAAAGCGGACTGCGTGCGTATCTGCCCTGTACCCCCCATTAAGAGGGAAGTTAATTTGGCTTCATCGTTCTTGTAATTTCTCACATTCTGAAAATAGCCAGTCAAAGAATTGTACGCCCCAAAGACAGTCCCTTTGGTGGTTTCCATAAGCTGTGTGGGATTGCTCATGGCATATTCAAATGCACTATCCACCATATTGGTAAAGCAAGTGGAGAGTTCATCCTCCTTACCCTCTTGTATGGTTTTGAGCACTTCCTTATTGGGAACAAGGGCAGACTGTATCAGTTTTTTCACTTCATTGTCCGTGATTCGGATTTTTGTCCAATGGTTAAAAATGGATTCCATCTGAGAAGACAGCATATCGGATATCCCCATTACTTTGTGTGCCTGTTCCAATCGCTGTCTGGCATTGGAGGTATGGCGAATACGAACGGTATTGGTCTTGTTGTTCATAGCGGCATTCAGGGTATTATTGCATACAATGCGTATAGGCGTGAATGCTGCGGTTATGCTTCCGCTTCCGTCATGTGAGGTGGTCAGGAAAATATATTTCTCAATCAAATCATCGTTACCCACCCTTATATAATCGGGCAGTTTAGCTGTTATAAAAATGCGTTCCCCTTTTCCGAGCGCCCCTGCGGTTTCGTATAGGATACCGTCACCGCCAACGATGCTGTCAAAAAAAGAAAAGGCATCCCTGTTTTGTACGATTTGGTAGTCTTTGCCCACTACACCGATTACGGCATCATTATCGGTGCGCACCGTACTGTAGTAATTTGGTACTTCTATATTATTATGAACGATTTTATTATCCAAAATAATTTCGGCAGAACCGTCTGTAAACAGTTTACGTTTTTCTACCTCATAATCCAAACCTGCGTGCTGAATTGCCTCGGCGCTTGTGGGGTAATCGGTAATAATCTGCCCCAAATTGTGCCATGCTTTTTGCTTAGTGCTGAAAAAACTGTGTTTTCCTGTGTGCTCGTTGTAATTTATATTGTGTGCCATGATATTATATTTTAAGTGATTGTGATAGAATTAAAAAGGAACGTCCTGTGCTTTTTTTGATTTCTTTTCCTTTACTGCTGAATTGGTCTGGGCGGTATCTTCTTTTTTGGGAAAAACCAAAATTTTAATATTATTGGTATGAAAAGTCAGCGTGCCTACTGCCACGCCTTCGCTGTTATTGTATACATTGATGCCAATTCGCCCAAAGAGCTGTACAAGGGTTCCTTTTTTAAGCCACTGTGCTGTTTTAGCATTCAGCCAATAGGAGCAATTGATATAGGTTACTACTTCCTTTACTTCGGTACTTCCTTTTGGCTTGTAATTGTCATTGATGGCAATACTGAAATTGACCACTTGTTTGTCGCTGTTTACTTCCTGAACTGATGCATCTGCTGTTAATCGTCCTGTGATTTCCATAATTTTAATTTTTAAGGATTACTATTATTTACTTTCTCTCTAGTCCTGCCCTAACAAAAATTGTTTTCAAAACGAAAAAACGGGAAAAAAGAAAGCAAGATGCCAGTGGTTTAAGGATGCACAGGTGCTATAAGTCCCGAAGGGTGGCAAGGGAGCGCCGCCATTATGCGCACGGGGCATGCTTAAGCCACTATCTTAGCTGCCCTTTTAGTCCGTTTCGAGTGAAAGCTTTAAGTAAAAATTTCTTTACGGAACTTAGATTGGAATAAAAGATGACTAGAGTGTAAAAAAAATCAACAAGAATGAGGTAAAGCAAATAAATTCATTGACTTTTCATTTTAATGTCTAATTTTTAATTTAAAAATTAATGACGAATAGTAAAGATGATTATTAATCATATAAAATATGATCAATTTCAGAAAGAAATCACATTAAAAACATGTAAAATTCTCTATATCAGAGTTTTGACTCCTTTAAGTTAACTAATTTCTTTTTGTTGATAATATTTTCCTCTATGGGAGGATTCATCCATAGAGAAATTATTAACTTGCAGCATTAAATTTTTTATATGAATGATTTTAAATTTTCAGGTCATGACACCTTTCATTGTAGGCAACAATGGTTATCAAAAGGAGTCAAAATAGTTGATAGTCAAGGATATGCTGTTTTTAATAAGCCTGAAATTGCAATTTCAAAATTAGGTGTTGGTAAGAATATGGTACAGTCAATACAGCACTGGCTGAAAGCATTTGGATTGATTAATGACAAACATGAGGTTTTAGAAATATCAAAAAAAATATTTTTAGATGATTTTAAATTTGACCCCTATTTGGAAGATGAAGGAACGTTGTGGCTACTACAATATAAAATTTGCCAAACGAATTATGCTAGTATTTTTAATTTAATATTCACCGAATATTTTAATGATAAAGTTAGCTTAGAATTTTCCGAAAGTCAAATTATTCAGTTTATTGAAAAAAAACTTCGTGATAATAACGAAAGAGAAGTAAGTGTAAATACACTAATATCAGACTATAAGGTGTTTACAAAATCGTACGCAACTCCCACTAAATCATTAAAAACTATTGAAGATGATTTTAATTCACCTCTATTAGAATTAGGCTTAATATCCCAATTAAACACTAAAAATAACAACGGTGAAACTGTTTTCAGAATAAATAAAGAAGTTAGAAATTCTATTCCAATTCCGATATTAGCTTACTGCATTTTAGATTATTTAACTAGCAGAAATGAAATTAGTTACGATGAAATTAGAAAAACGATCGGCTCTTACTTCTGTCTTTCAAATGATGGGTTAGATAATTTAGTTGAAGAATTATGTATTGAATTTCCAGCATTTATATATAAAGATGATGCTGGAATTAGACAAATTCAAGTAAAAGGAATTCCAGAAGATTTTCAAAATCAATTATTAGAATCGTACTATGGAGTATAATAATATATCAACAAACATCTTAAGAGACGAGTCAAAAGACTTGAATTATGTTGTTACACCAAATGCTATTCAGATATATGAACGCATTGTTAATAGCGCCACAAAGAGTAATAAATCATTTACATTAATAGGTAATTACGGTACTGGAAAATCAACTTTTTTATGGGCTTTAGAAAAAAATCTACTCAAAGAAAAAATTTATTTTAGCAATACATTAGATGCAAAAAATGGTTCGTTTGATTTCATAAAATTAGTTGGAGACAATACCCCTTTGAGTGATACTTTATTGAGAACATTAAAGTTAAAAGAAGGCTCTTCAACAGAAATAATTGAAGAACTAGAAAAAAGAAGAATTGCATCTTCTAAAAAAAATAAAGGTTTAGTTTTAATCATTGATGAATTTGGTAAATTTTTAGAATATATAGGGAAAAATAAGCAAAGTAATGACTTGTACTTATTGCAATTAATTTCAGAATGGGCAAATGATGATTCTAAAAATGTGTTTTTTATTATTTCCTTACATCAGAGTTTTATTTCTTATTCTACTTCTTTAGATGTCTCTGAAAAATTAGAATGGGAAAAAATTAAAGGACGTTTTATAGAATTACTTTTTAACGAACCCGTTGAACAATTGTTGTTTTTTGCTTCAAAAAAACTTGAACATTTTGAATTACCAAAAAAACTTGAAGATAGTTTCCATCTACTTAACAAAGCTATTAAGAACAGTAATCTTATTAATTTTAATGAATTAAACACTCCTGATTTAGCTAAATCTTTATATCCACTCGATTGGTTATCTGCTAATATTTTAGTCAATTCATTACAACGTTATGGGCAAAATGAACGATCCTTATTTACCTTTCTTAACGATAATTCAAAATATTCAATTAATCAATTTGATGGTAAATTTTATTCCGCACCTAACATTTTCGATTACTTAGTAAATACTCTTGGTAGTGAAATATATAGTTTCAACAATCCTCATAGAGCTCAATGGCAAACCTGTTTTAGAGCATTAGAACGTTCTGAATTAATAGAAGAAATTGACTATGAATTAGTAGCAGAAATAATCAAAACCATTTGTTTAGTCACTGTTTTCACAAAAGCTGGAGGTTTATTTGATAAAAAATTTATCTCGAAATATATTCGTCATACAAGTGACCATAAAGATGATTCTGTTGATAAAACAATTGAAAAACTAGATAAATCTGGAATAATTAGATTTTACAAGCATAGTAATAAAATTAATTTTTTAGAAGGAACAGACCTTGATATTGAGCAAGAATTAGCAGATGTTTCAAAAGAAATAAACCCTGATTTTTCTGTTACTGATGCTATATCAGATTTAGTAGATTTCCCCGTTATTTTAGTTAAAAAAAATTCATTTGAAAAAGGTACACCCCGTTTTTTTGAATTTAAAATTTTAACTGACTTAAATAACATAAATAATGCTGAAGGAGCATTAGATGGTTATATTAATTTAATCTTTGATACTACTATTAAAGAAAAAGATGTCAAAAAATATTCTCAAAATACTGGTAGTAATCTTTTTGTTATCTACAAAAATTCAAAGGATATTCATAATGAAATTTTCACCATTAACAAACTTCAATTTTTAATTAGAAAGCATCAAGAAGACAAAAATGCAATCGTACTTTTAAAAAAGGAAGAAGAATTTCATAAACAACAATTAGAGAAATTTGTATTAGACAATTTATTTATTTCTAATGATCAAAACATCTGGTTTTATAATGGTAGAGAAGAAAATATCAAGTCTAAAAAAGCATTGAATGAAACATTATCAAAAATATGTGATATTGAATTCCGAAATGCTCCACACTTTAAAAATGAATTGGTTAATAAAGAATTTTTAAGTCCTCAAATAAGTACTGCCCGAAAATCTTTCTTACGCTGTTTATTGAATAATGAAAGTATTGAAAATTTAGGATTTCCAAATGATAAATACCCCCCAGAAAAGTCAATTTACATTACTTTGGCAAAAGATACAGGTATACACACTCAAAATAATATATTAAAACATTTTTCGTTTTCTGCTCCAGCTGATGAAACTTTTAAACCTCTTTGGAATGAATGTGATGCGTTTATAAAATCTGCAAACTCATCCAAAAGAAATTTGGCTGAGTTATACGAAATCTTAAGTATATCCCCTTTTAAATTAAAAAAAGGGTTTGTAGAATTCTGGGTTCCAATGTTTTTAATAATCAATAAAGAAGATTTTGCATTATTCCATGATACTAATGGATTCATTCCCTACTTAACTGAAGATGTATTAGATTTAATACATAAATCTCCCGCAAACTATTCTATTAAGAGTTATGATGTTTCTGGATTAAAAATTAATCTTTTAGAGAGTTATAAAGAGTTAGTTCAAGTTGGGGATTATGAGTTAGGTACAAAGAGTACTTTTTTATCCATTTTTGGAAATTTCTTGCGTTTTATTAGGGCTTTAAATGAATACACAGTAAATACAAAAAGACTTTCTCCTAAAGCTATTAGCTTGCGAGAAGCGATAAAAAACGCAAGAGACCCTGAAGACGCTTTGTTTAATCAGTTTCCTAACGCTTTAGGATTTCATTCTATTTCTATAAATGATGATGAAGAAATATTAAAATCTTATACATATCATATTCAAGAATCTATAAGAGAAATCCGTTCTGCTTTTGATGCTTTACTTGACCGAATCGAAGACAAAATAATTCATTCCTTCTATTGTGAAAGCAATGATTTTGAAGATTACAAAAGTGAAATTCAAAGCAGATTGAAAAGTGTTAACCTAAGTTTATTAGGAGCTGAACAGTCGATTTTTTACAAAAGATTAGTTTCTCCATTGGATGATCGAGCTTCTTGGCTAAAATCAGTTGCTGATGCAGCTTTAGGAAAATCAATAGACAAAATGATTGACGAGGAGGAAGTCTTGTTGGTCACGAATCTTGAGAGTTATCTATTGGGACTAATAAAAGCCTCTGAACTCCATGAGTTTAAATCTAGTGAAAACAGAAGAATGATTTCAATACAATTATCAGGAACTAAAGGAACAATGATAAATGATAAAATTATAATTTCAGATGAGAACAACATAGAATTTGAAAGTATAAGAATGCAATTAAGAGAAAAATTAGTTACTTTGGATGTACATAGGCGCAAACAGTTACTTATGGAATTATTATCTAAAGAACTGAATGAAGATTTAGTATTATGAGTGAAATAAAACATGTTTTAGGAATTTCCGGAGGAAAGGACAGTGCTGCTTTGGCTATTTATATGAGTCGAAAACATCCAGATGTGAATGTCGAATATTACACTTGTGATACTGGAAAGGAATTGACTGAAACCTACGACTTAATTAACAAATTGAATTCTGTTTTAGGAAAAAATATTCGTCTTTATAAATCTATAGATGAATTAAACTCTCCAGAAAAAAATCCATTTGATCACTTTTTGGCGATGTACGGTGGTTATTTACCCTCAGCAACAGCACGTTGGTGTACTGGAAAAATGAAGTTAGAGCCTTTTGAAAATGAGATTGGAACAACACCAACTATATCCTATGTAGGCATTCGTGGTGATGAAAATAGAGAAGGTTACATTTCTAAAAAAGAAAACATCCAATCTATTTTTCCTTTTAGAAAAAATATTTGGAGTGAGGATGTAATTAAAAAATTCTTAGCTAATTCTAATATTGATTTTGTAAAACAGCACTATGAATTAATTGCTCCTCAAGGTCAATTAGAAATGATTTTGCAATATGTAGAACAACCTATTTCTTTACGTTTTACACAAAAACAAAAGGTAAATGCTTTATTAGATACTGATGTAAAACTATTTAACAAAGTAGTCTTTGAATTTTTAAAAACAACCGATTACCCTGCTGGGAAATTAGAAAGTTTCTCCTTAATAGATAACGATGAAGTATTAGGAATAGACGATATTTTTAAAATATTAGATGATTCTGGAGTTGGAATACCAGCTTATTATTTACCAATTGAATACGAAGTTGAAATAAATGGAGAACTTAAAAAAGGAACTTATTCTAGAAGCCGTTCTGGTTGTTTTTTCTGCTTTTACCAGCAAAAAATAGAATGGGTTTGGCTCTTAGAACAGCACCCTAATTTATATGAGAAAGCGATAGAATACGAGAAAGAAGGTTATACCTGGACTATTGAACCATTACAAGATCTTAAGAAACCCGAACGTGTACTATCTATTAAAAAAGAACACTATTTACGAATGCAAAAAAATAAGACTAATGCAAAAACAACTATAAGCTGGCAAGATGAAATCTTAGAAGCTGAAGGAGAAGGTTGTGCTAGTTGTTTTATTTAAAAAAATAAGATTATACACAATTATTAAAATTCACAATAGTTCTGTATAATAAAGTTTGTTAAGACAACAACTATTTTTCACAGGTAAAAATAATACTAATTAAAAAGAAACCCCTGTAGGACTGCATAATATAATTAAACTATGGAAGAATTAAAAATTAACCCTGGACGATTAATATTTGGGTTGAGTAGAATTGGCTATACAACATCAAGCGCACTGTGCGATATTATTGATAATTCTGTTAGAGCGTCTGCAAATAAAATTCATTTAATTGTCAAAAAAGAGAGAGAGGATTTTTCTGATCAAAGAAAAAACAATATTTCTCAATACGTAATAATAGACAATGGATTGGGAATGGATGATCAAGGAATCAGAAATGCACTAATTCTTGGATCATCTGATGCTGATTATGAAGATAGTTCTTTGTCTAAATTCGGTTTAGGAATGAAATCTGCTGCATTTTCGCAGGGTGATATTTTAGAAATTATTTCTTCCAAAGGTGGTAATGAATTTAATAAATTCACTTTATCCCTAACTGAGATAATAAGCAAGGATACTTATTTTGCAACAAAATCTGATTTGAATGATGAGGATAATAAATTAATTGCTGAATTCTTACTAGAAGGTAAAGGAACCATCATAAGAATAAAAGGTATTCGAAAAAACAATCACCCGAGTGTAAGAAATACAATAACTGAGCTAAAAACAAAAATTGGCGCAATATATTATTATTTTATTGAAAATAACGGTTTAGAAATCTCAATTAATCAGGATATAAAAATTGAAGCTTTCGACCCTCTTTTTACTATGGAGGCTGATATTAATGGAAATCTTGATGAAAATAATTGGGATGGCGAAGAAGTTAAGTGGATAGAAAAGCAACAAGAATTAACTCTTGATGATGAATTAGGAATTAAAATTAAAATTGAGATAACGCAACTTCCTTACCCACCAATATTCAAATTCAAAGAAAAAGGTGGTGATAAAAGAATAAGAGAAAAATATAATATTGGGTCTGGTAATTATGGATTTTATGTTTACCGGAATAACCGTTTGATTTCTTGGGCTTCTCAACTTGATGGAATAATGCCATTAGATCAAGATTTTTATTCTTTTAGAGCACGTTTGATTATTGGTGATGAAGCAGATGATTTTTTTAATATTGATGTAAAGAAATCTCATATTACTTTGTCAGAAGAAGCCCTGCAGGTAATTAATGATTTTGTTTGGGATGCTAAGGCAAAAAGTAAATTGGCATGGCAATCTGCAAATATTTATCGAAAAAGTATTTTAAATAGAGAGCCTAATGAATTAGCAAATATTATCATTAATGATTTTAATCAAACTGAACTTTTGCCAGGTGATGAATTGATATCTGAAGAAGATGCTTTAGAAAGAATGAGTTTAATTAAATCCGATATGATAGCAAATTTGAGTGACTTTGCTAAAATGGCATTTGAAGATAAAGGAGAGGTAATTGACGAAAATAATTTGACTCCTGAACAAAAAGAATATGCTATAACTGGTGATATTAAAAACCCAAATTTAAAAAAAATATTCCGTGTAACATCTGTATTAGACAACCATTTATGGGAACCTTATTATGATACTGATTTGGGAACTTGTGTCAGAATTAATAAATATCACATCTTTGCAAGATTAATTTATGAAAAAAATTCAGAGAATATAGGCTTACAAATTATTTTTGATCTTATGCTTTTGCAGTTTGCTGAAGCTGAGGTTTATGCGTATAAAAATATTGGAAAATATAAGTATGAAGAATTAATGACAATCCTAAAAGAATTTAGAAGAATTTGTTCTGATTTTCTTGCTAATATGTGTAGAAAATTAGAGAATGATTTGCCACCAAATTTTAAGGAAAATGATTAAAACATCTATAGGAAATTGTTTTGATGGCCACAATCAATCATTTATTTATATATGGTTATCCAAAAAAGAACAGATAGTATATGTTGGTATGACAAATTCATTTAATGGAACAATTGGAAGAGCTGGGAGTCACTTTTCAAAAAAAGGATCATTAAGGCAGAGGTTTATTGAAAGTAAAGGCTATTATATTAATGTTACTGATGACTTATTAATGTATAGTTTCCCTTTGCCTCAAAAGAAAATATACACAAGTGACGAAAAATCATATAGAGAGGCGGTTGAATACATTGTTCAGAAAAAATTAATTATTAGTAGAGCAACGGTTACACCAAGTTTTGATGTTATATCTTGGGTGAGATCAAGTCCAAGAACATCTAATTTAGAAGTTATTAAAATTTCTAATAAAATTGTATCGGATTTTCTGAATCAGTATTGATTTATTTTACCAATATTAAAATCCATGTTTAATAATAGTAGGCAGAAAGGTATATAATTAAAGTAGATGAAATTATTTCTTTATTCAAACATATTGAAAAAACTCTTGTTATGAATCATTAATATTATTTCTATAAATGATTTAAAATATTATAAAAAAAAGCCTGTCCAACTTTTTTAAATTCTATTTTCCCTTCTAAACTTAAGTGCATTAATTTACAATCACTTATTTTTAGAAGGGATTTTGTTTCTTTAGAGGTGAACCATTTTTCATTCGGTTCCACAATTACTTTATTATTCTAGTTATCAAATACTTTTTAATATCTGAATCTTGAAATAATTGTGCTGTTGCTTTATACATTTTTATACTTTTTACTTTTGTC
Organism: Flavobacterium sp. Leaf82; assembly: GCF_001422725.1. Lineage (GTDB taxonomy): Bacteria > Bacteroidota > Bacteroidia > Flavobacteriales > Flavobacteriaceae > Flavobacterium. The sequence continues at coordinate 228,998 of NZ_LMMA01000023.1, forward strand.
TCTAGTTCTAAATTATTTCTAAAATCATTTATGACATCAGTAGTAATTAATTGTAAGTATTCACGGTTTACAAAAGCCTTTAATGGTAACCCAATTTTATTGTTTTTTGAAATAAATAAGTTTTTATGTTCTTTCCAAACTTTTTGAAATTCACTATTTAAAGTATTGATATCTGTTGAATCACTTTTAGAAATAGAATAAATATTAGATAAAGCTATCAATAAAATTATTTGATGTGGAGCAAGATTTCCTCTTGCTTTATCTCTCTTTAAGTTATTTACAAACTCTTCAGTATTCATAGCTAAAAATTTAAATTATCTTTTTACAACTTCTAATAAAAAATCATCAGGACTATCAAATTTACGTTCGTAACCTGGTGTTTGTCTAATTTCAAGTATGTGCTTTGCTCCACCTTCAGCATATTCGCTTATAATCGTTAATAATTTACGTGAATTTAAAAAATCATCTGCTTTAGACGTCTCCACTTTGCCAATTGCCATCAATAACAAAGCATGTGCGATTGATTCTGAACCATTACTAATCATTTGGTACTGAAAAGATGACTTATTTGGTAAATCAGCTCCAAATTCTCTTTTATCATTAATAAAGCCAATTATAGCAGTCCAAGCATAAACTTGCCAGTATTTAGAAAAGAATTTATCATCTTTTTTACTTAATGACTCTTGTTTACGAGCGAACATATCCCTAATTTGCTCAACGTGATTTCCATAATGTACGTCTCTTTTATTAATTTCTATAAATAGCTTTTCCATTATTTAATTGTATTAATATATGTTTTTTTATTACTACGAGAGTCAGCCCCATCTTTATCAATGAGTTCATTTTTTAATTCATAGTATTTACTGATTTTAGCTTTATCAATAAAACTAGCTCTTTCATCCCCTTTGATTTTATTATAATCTTTTGACATTATTATAATTTGATCAAAAGATTCTGATAAGTTTTGAGTCAAAAACAATGTATTTTCATCATCAAACTGGGAAGTTGGTGCATCCGCTAATAAGGGAAATGAACGATTCATTTTTTTTTCGCTCAAAGATAAAAAAGCATTGGCAACAGCTAATTTTTGTGCGGTTAACTCAGCAGTATTTAAGTTTGATAAAGTTTTTTTAGTTTGTTTATCAATAATTCTTACTCCTTTATCAATTTCAATTTCACCTTGGGTATTACCTCCTAAATATTTAGAATATAAAACATTGCTCTCGTGATTAATCTCTTCAATTAAATGATTTAAAGCTGTTTTCTTTAAATTAATCAATGCAGAATTAATTACATCAATATATTTTTTTGCAGTTATTTCAGTTATTTCAACAGCATCATCAAATTGAATAATTTTAGCTTTACGGTCTAATAATTCCTGTAATCTTCTGTCTTCAGAACTTTTATCACTTGTATAACTTAATATTCTTCTATCAGTATTCGTTTTGCTTGCATTTAAACTTCTAATCTTGTTCAATATCTGCTCATAAGTAGTTGAACCAATTGATATTTCTGTAGCATTTTCAATTCCAGAACCTGAAAATAAATTATCTCTTTGTGTCAATAATTTTTTTCTTTGTGCAATTAATTTTTCAATATCAGAATCATTTTTTACAACCTCATCTGAAATACCTGGCAATTCACTCAATAAATTTCTTCTAAAGCGGTTAAGCTCCGTAAAGTTATCTGATAAGATTTTTTGGACTTGGTTGTTTTTAAAATCTGCCATACGTGATTTCAATGCGTGATATGGAGCTGTGCCTTCTTCTACAGCTCTTTCACAGATGTAACAAATGTTGTCATCTAACATTTTTTGCACATATTCTGGACCAGGTAATGTAATTGGAACTGGGTTTTCAGACTTTTGAAATGACTTAATTTCTTTACTTAAAACATCCATATTAACGGATGATTTTTTGATCAAATCATCACATTTATTTAGCATCCATTTTGAAATAAATTTTTCTTTACTCTGAACAGACAAAAAATCTATTTTATCGTTAACTGCTTTAATTTCATATTCATATTTATTTAATTTCAATTTTAAATCAGAATACTTACCAACACCTTTTAATTTTTCCTCTTCTTTAATTATTGAATCTTCTAAATTTAATAATTCATTTTTAGCCTCAATTATTCTGTCATCATAAGAAGATGATTTTCTTTTTGCCTCTTCAACCTCTACTAATATTCTCTCTTGCTCAACAGTAAATTTTTTAACTTTTTTTAATTCATTATCAATCTTGTTACTAATACTTGATTCAGCCTTTTTAGTAATTGCTACCAAATTTTCATAAATTGGAAAATATGAAATTTCATTGATTGCATAACTTAGGGTTGCAGGATTGCTAAAATCATATAATTCATCAACAGTCTCTCCTTGAAACCACATAAATTTTCTTATGCTAACAGGAAAAATTTTATCTAAAAACCATTTATGTTCTCCTTTATCTAAGTATTTAGTTTCTCCGTTAAATACATACCAAATTTGCAATTCTGGTTTGGAGGTTGGAAAAACATCATTTATTCTCTTTTTAAAGAAAATTTCTTTTTCAAAATGATATTCAACTAAATCACCTTTTATTTCCTCATTTTCATGAAACTCAGCTGTAAGTGTGATTTTTATAGCAGTCTTAAAAACATCATCTACATTAGAATTTAAAACAATATAATCTGGTAATGTATTGATGTTGTCTGCTGCTTTCCATTCCTTTTTTGTTGTATCTTCTTGTTTATCAACATATATATTGTTGAAAAACGTCCAATGAAAAGCATTAAACAGGTGCGATTTTCCACCAGAGTTTTTTGCTGACACAATATTAAGACCTTTATCAAAATCAAACTCATTATACCCTACGTAACAAAAAAAGTTATCTATTTCTACTTTATTAATAATCATCTTTAATAATTTTTAGTTCTAAAATAGTTGATTAAATAGTTCTCAAATTCTCCTCTAGCCCGATCGGTTAAATCAGAATCATATTTAAATTTTAATAAAACATCAAAAGCTTTATTTAAAACATTTATATCCAGTCCATCTATTTGAATCTTCTCTAAGAATTCTTCTTTGGCAAGAATGGTATTGAATTCTTCACGTAATGAGTCATTTAATGATTTCATTTTATTTATAATTTTCAAGTTCTTTGTTAGCTAATTCGTATATATCAATATCAAGATCATAACATATCTGTTCAAGACTTTTTAAACAAGAATCTTTATTTTTACTTAAAACAGAAAAGTTAACTAATCTTTTTAATTCGGATAAAAATATATTCTTTTCAATCTTGGATAGTTTTTCATCGGTATTTGTGTGGTCTATTATTGGTTTTACAACCAAATCGTAAATGATAGCATGTTCTTTACCTTTAAAATTTCTTAGAACCCTACCTCGTCTTTGTACATATTGTCTTGGATTTCCTGTTGATGAACAAAAGATTGCATATTTTGTTTGCGGAATATCAACTCCTTCGTCTAAACACTTCATTGCTAATAAAGCATCTAATTTTTCACCTTTAAATTGCTCAAATATCTGATCTCTATTTTTGGTTTCTCCTGTGAATTTAGCCATTCGCAATCCAAAATTATTATATAGTATACTAAGATATTGATCAATTAACTTGTCATTATCACTTTCAATATCAAAAATAGCATTTTCATTTTCAGCATAATCAACTTCTATACCTTCCGGCACGTATATAAAGGCATTATTAAAATTTTCTTTTCCAATTCCTTTAACAATGGATATTAACTCATCTATTTTTCTTGAAGCTTTATGAATTATATTTTTCCTTTTAATCAATAAATTATTGACATAATCAGATTCTCGATACCTACCTGTTTCTGGATCAATATACTTCAATAATTCCTTTGAAATTTTCAAATATTCATCCTGTTCGCTTTGCTCTAAATTTACAATTTTAGGATAATAATAATATTTACACAACACCCCATTTTCTATTGCAGTCTTCATATTATACTCGTACGTATATTCATCTTCAGATGTAGAAAAATATTGAGCTAATATTTTATTACCCACATCATCAAATTGTCTTTCTGGAGTAGCCGATAATCCAATACGTTTATTAATATAGTTAGGTAATACATTTATAAAACCTTGTGATCCCATAGTATGGGCTTCATCGGCAATAATTGTAATTTTATCAAAATCATTCTCAAAATTATCTTTAAATATTGTTTGAAAATTCACTCCCTTAAAAGTAGCATACGTTGTTACTATTGCGTAGTCAATATCTCGTTTAAAAACGACATTTTTACCAATACTTTTAAGTTCTTCTTTCCATCCACTATTAATGCTACAACATATAATTGTATTCTGAAAATTGAACTTATGCTTCACTTCATCAACCCACTGTTTTGCTAAAGCAGTAGTCGGTACTAAAACAATGAATTTATAATATTTATTCTCACCGAAGTCATTCAAAACACAATTCAATGACGTAATGGTCTTTCCAGTTCCTGTTGCCATTGCAAAAAGTCCTTTCCGATCATTAGAAATCCATTTTTGATATGCTTCCATTTGATATGGACGAGGACCTTCTACAAAAGGAAATTTAGGATATCCCTCTTGTTTTTCAAACTCTTCAATTTTTGCTATTGCAGAAATGAATGATTTTTGAATTTTAGAATTATTAAATATTTTATCACGTTTAGCTAATAATTCTTTTTCTTGAATTAACAATTCATGAATATTTTTATCACCAAACTCTTTTTTAATTGCGGCTTTAACGTCTTCAATACTTAAATATTCTACAAAATCTGCTTTCTCGGTAAATATCTCTTCAAAATATTGATTCTGTCTTCTTATAAATTTATTTGATCTTCCATTTTCCCAAGACATAAAACAATCTAATTCTTCTAAATTTTCTAATAGTCCGTAAGCTGTAAAATTACATGATGATTTAAAACCAATTGTGTTTTCTCCATCAGTAAAAATACCTGATTTATAGTGTGAAATTCCTTTTCCTTCTTTTGGTCTTATAATTTTTATTTCTATCCTATCATTAGCTATTAACCATGCAAAACATTCAAAAAAATGTTTTCCGTATTCATCTAATGACTCTTTTAATTCTTTGACATTATTAAAATTATAAACTGTTGAAAATGCTTCTTTTTTCTGGCCTTTTTCAATTGCCTTTTTATCTTCTTCAGAAAGTATATTATTTATAACTGCTCTCATTTTTCCACCAGAATAAATGAAGTTAGCAAAACCTAACGACAAAACATTCAGAGCTGATGAACTAAAATAACCTAACAATAAATCAAATGATGTACTATTACACAAAGCATCCAAATAAAATTGTAATGGTTCGTCTTCACTACCTGTTTTATAATCTCTATCTTCTGCCCAAAGAATATTTTTTAACATCTTAAATTTAATTTATCTCGATCTGTATCGCATTAACTAATAAATCTATTTGATTTTCCGTTATCGTTTTGTCAATAGATATTCTTATACACTGATTACAATCAAAATCAGTTAATCCCATTGCTTTTAAAACATGTGAGTTTTCAATAATTTGTGAAGTACATGCAGAACCATTACTCACCAAAAAATCCACACTTTTTGATATGAATATTTGAGAATTTAAACGTGGTACTAAAACATTTAAAATATTGCAAACGTTGTGTTTTTTATTCCCAATTTGCTTAAATCCTGATATTTTATTTAATTTTTGAATTAAATACTCACTTTTAGCGTCAATTATGGCTGTATTTATTGCTAGTTCACTCATGGAAATTTCACACGCTTTTCCTAATCCAACTATAAAAGAAGTATTATATGTACCAGCTCTTAATCCATATTCTTGTCCTCCACCATGAAGCAATGGAACTAAATCTATTCCTTTTCTTTTATATAAAACACCAACTCCTTTTGGACCGTTTAATTTATGTCCACTAAAACATAACATGTCAATATTGTCTTTTTCAACATCTACTACGATTTTACCAACGGCTTGTGTTGCATCACAAAAAAAAGTAATATGATTTTTTCTTGCGATGGAACCAATTTCTTTAATTGGTTGTATAACTCCCGTTTCATTGTTTACATACATAATACAGACCAAAAATGTATCAGCTCTTATAGCATTCTGTAAATCATAAATCGAAATTAGACCATCTTTATCTACATCCAAATAAGTAACTTCAATACCTTTTGTTTCTAAATATTCACATGTTGAAAGAACAGCTTTATGCTCAGTCTTAACTGTAATAATGTGATTTCCTTTATCATAATTAGATTCAACAAAACCTTTTAAAGCAAAATTTATAGATTCAGTAGCACCTGATGTAAATATTACTTCATTTTCACTAGAATTTATTAAATGTGCAACTTGTGATCTTGCAATATCTATTGATTTTTTTGCTCTTTTACCAAAATCGTGATTGCTCGACGCGTTCCCAAATATATCTGTTAAATAAGGTAACATTGATTCAAGAACTCTAGAATCAATTTTGGTTGTGCTCGCATTATCGAAGTAGTTAATCTGCATTTAATAATCTTTTTATATACAATAATACGAAAAAGCATCGGAAAGAAAATAAGGAAAACCGTAAAGAAAAAACCGTATTCAAAATCAGGTATTTTTACGTAAGTTTTTTTAATTATTTCAACTACAATTATCCTCAATATGTTCTAACTAACTGAACTACTCTCTTAGTCTATGTTTGCCTGAAAAGCTTAAAGTAGAATTTCTTTAATTTATAAACAAAAAAATCTGAAATTAAAAATATCAGATTAAAGGAATTAACTTTTCAAACTCTTTATAACTGCAATTTCAAGATCTCCAATGAGTTTGGAATTACTTAAAAGAAATTTATAGTCAATACTACATCTAAAATCAGCATTTAGCATTAGAAGTTTAGCTTCTTTAGCTCTACTTGTGCTTTCTATTACTTTTTTATGATCTTCATAAACTGATTCAAGAAAAATTCCAGGACTTGGTATAAACTTTAAATTTTCTAAAACATAATCTTCATCCATATCCTTAATATCCTTTGTACGTTCAATCAGAGCTATACAATAGTGTTCTTTATATTTTGGATTTACAGCTCTCTCTAACTGTGATATTGCAAGTTTTATTGAATCCGTATTTCCATGTCTTACCGACTTCATTTCAATATAAAATGATTGTCCAGTTACTGGATTAGTAATTCTAAAATCATAAGATCCGCCTCCTGCATAAACAAAGTTAACATCATCTAAATTAATTTTTTCGACAATTAATCCTAAATGTGCTTTTTCAAATGCCGTTTTAAATAATTTTTCCACATCGCTGCCGATTTTTGATTTAGTGTCAAAATCTCGTTTTTTTTCTCCTTCTTCACGTGCTATGTCCATTACGTGCGAAGGTATTTTATCAGGAAACAGCTCAGCTAATTCTTTAAGCTGATTTAGATTTGCGCCAGATTCTATTATGCTGATTATTTTCTTTACCTCAGAAATACTTTCCACAACTTTATTTAATTCAGCTTCAGTGACATCTGACTCTGCAAGTCTAAGTAATGAATCTTGTTTACCGCTATCACGAATTGTAATTGCTTTTACTCTTTCTTCTTCATTAAAACTTTCCATAAAAAAATTAGAATACGAGCCATGAAATGTTGGGAAATAATTTGAAAGTTCTTTCCAATTAGGGAATCCTTTTACTTTCAGCCATTTTAACAGAATACTTAAACCTTCTAATTCATTTTTAGATAATCTAGAATTTCCATCTAATCGTATCCGGAAAATATCATCTATTTCTTTTGCTAAAGAATCCCATGTTTTAAATTTATTAGCAGGCAATAGATTAACGACTTCTTTATTGATTACATCATTTAAAAGTTTATCGCGATAGTTTTCATTTTTCATTTTGTTGAAAACCTCAATCAAATCATGATGAACTCCATTATCTGCATAAATTTCTGCATCTCTGTCTACAAATGTGCCTTCTTCTGATTTGCAAGGAATTATTTTATGCTTTGTAAGTAGGCCATTATCATTTTCTATTACATACTTTATAAAAACAGCCAGCCATTTAATTGTTTCTTCTTCATTCTTGTTAAGTAACTTTGAAAGCTGGACTAAATTTTTAGTCTCTTCTACTATTTTTACTGCTGCGTCTAATCTAAATGGAACCTGCTTAAATATTGTGAAATCTATATTTTTCAGCCAGTTTAAATATTCATGCCTATTAGGTACCTGTCCTAATATTAAATCACAAACAGTATCATAAAAATCTAAATCTTTTGATTCTGTTTTATTTTCGGGAATGAAAGGAAGTTTTAGTTCAGAGTAGGAAATACTTTCCCCGTTACAATTAACAAATTTTACCTGATCGAGTACGATTTTGAAGTCTTTTTCAATATTCTGTTGAAACCATGAAGAATCATTTTGAAGTGCTTTTATTCTGTCACTCTTTAGTTTTACTAAATGATAGAGATTTCCAACTCTATCTTTTGACAATGTTTCAAGCAACTTTTGATATGCTTTAACTCCATTTGATAAATTATTTCTGTTTTCAATATCATTATTTGAAATATTTATTCCATTTCTTTCTGTTTCTGGTTTAAACTTTTGGGAATTTATTGAAACTGGAAAAGGAAATTTTTCTGAACCAATCATGGGAAGATATAAAAATAGTACAGCCATATTTTCCGGATATTCCAACACAAGATTATTTTTTATCTCTACAGCAACAGTAACATCATCTTCTACAGCATACTTAACTTTTATATCTGGCTGGGGTACTGCATTTATTTCATAACCTATTTCACATAATCCAGACTGATCGTTCCTGCTTTTTTGATAAAAATAGCTTTCTTTTAAACTACCGTTATTTTGAATAAACTTAACCGATTTAAGTTTTGGTAGAAAAGTAAAAACTAATGGTAAAATTTTAACCGCATATTCAATACCTGATTTGGCAACTTCTTTTGGAGTTAGATTAGATAATCCTTTATTTAAATCATAAGTGAATTTTGTTTCAAAAGATCCAGGCAAGTGCTCAGATGATACATACTTACTTTTAAACTGACTTTCTGAACTTTGAATCGAATCTATCAATTTAGGTTTAGAATTATATTGATTTCTGTCTAAGTCAAATTTAAATCTGTAATATACATTTTCTCTGTATTTGTCTTTGACCAAACCCTCAACAGTAATTAAAGATGAAAGTACATGAGTCGATATAAAACCACTTCCAAAACGTCCAATATAATCATCATCAATATCTTTGTCATCCTTATCTGAATCAGGTGTTATCAAATTTTCAACATCTACAAGTTTAAAGGGCTGACCATTATGCCGAAATATTAAATAATTCTCTTTATGCTCTAATTCTATATCAACTTCGGAATTAAAATCACTTGCATTTTGAATCAATTCCCAAAACCACCTGTACTGAAGGGAATCTATTTTACTAGGTATAGGTTCCAATTTTTCCATCAGCCTTTTGGCCGGAATGCTTAACTTTTTTTCAATTTCAGTTTCTTTGATTTGGTCATCAAATGATTTAAACTCTGTATTCGATATTTTAACTTCTTCCATACTATTAATTAATTGCTAACAAGATTTCTACAGTGGTTAAGTAACTGTTATTTATATTTATATTGTTTTGTCTGTATAATTTAAAAGATTATTTTACCATCTTACTGCCAGTACTTTTGAGTAATAATTTGTGAGATATTGAAGTTTTTATCTTTTAATTACTTTACCAATATAGGATTTTTCCCAATACCTTTTTATTAATCAAAAGAATTTCTAATAGATTTATAACATCATATAGCCGATGTGACTTGTAATTAAAAAATCAGAATGTTAATCAGCAGGAATTTTGAATCTTATTTTTATTATAGTTATGAAAATAAGATTTCTGATATTGACTAAATTCAATAATAAACTATAATCTTCTTAAAAGTGATAAAAATCAGGATCTCTATGAATCTACAAGTTTGGAAGATTTATTTTGACTTGAAAATTCATGCAATAGCTTAATGATTTCTATTTCAATAATTCTTGCATTTTTTGCTGAAGTAATTGTTTGTCCGGAAGCTGGATTTTGTATTCAGCTACCATAGTAGAAGAAAGACTTCTATTGAGAGCATACTCTACTACTTTACTGTCCTTGTCGGTGCATAACAATATCCCGATGCTTGGATTTTCATTGGATTTTTTAACATCACGGTCTAATGCTTCCAAATAAAAATTTAACTGTCCTAAATATTCCGGTTTAAATTTATCTGTTTTTAATTCAAAAGCAACTAGACACTGTAATCCTCTATGGTAAAATAAAAGGTCAATATAAAAATCGCTATTACCAACCTGCAATTTATATTCCTGATCAATGAAGATAAAATCTTTGCCTAATTCCAAAATGAAATTCTTCATCTGCTTAATCAATCCTTGTTGTAATTCATTTTCACTGTAGGATTCAGAAAGATTTAAAAAATCAAAAATATAACTGTCTTTGAAGGTATTATTAATTTCAGAATGTATTTCTCGCACCACTGGTGCGAGTTTTGAATTTCCAATCATAGTTCTTTCAAAAAGACTGGATGAAATTTGACGCTCTAATTCTCGTTTACTATAGTTTTCTCTTTTTGAAAAGCTTAGATAAAACTCTCGTTCTTCTAATGTTTTACATCTAGAAAAGATAATCAGATTATTGGACCAGTTAATTTCTCGCAGCAGTGGTGCGAGTTTTGGCGTATCTTTATAGATTTCATAAAACTGCCTCATACGCCAAAGGTTTGCATCCGAAAATCCTTTTGAATCAGGCTCACTTCTTTGCAAAAAATCGGCCAGTTCTTTTACTACTGATTTCCCCCACTGTGCTGTTTCGATTCGATTATAAATGTATTGTCCAATATTCCAGTACAGATTAATCATTTCAGTGTTAACTGCTGAAATGGCTTTTGATCTGGATTGTTTTATTAATTGGATTATATCGGTAAATTGTTCTTGTATCATTATTTCTAATTTAAATTTATTATCACTTCTTAATTACTAAATGACTTAGTTCAATATCATTTAATAGTCTTTCCTTTTCAGCATAAATAGTATCCTTGATGTCCTTTTTTATCTGTAGGTAATTGCGCTGTACCATTGCATTATCAACTTTACGAATAACAGGAATATCGACATAGTGATCCTGTTCTTTTTTTAATGCTTCATGGTCATTTACTATTTCAGAATGAAATGTTTTGAGTTCAATTTTACAATCAGGATCATCGGCTACCATACCCACGAATTCACCAGAACTAAGTCCGGAAATTTTGGATGGAGGTACTGCTGATTCCAATTGTTTGGAACGGCTGATTGAAGTATCTCCACTATTAATCGAAAGGCTTTCCCTATCCTGCATTATTTTACCGAAACGCTCTGATAATTGTTTGGCAGTATCTCCTGCAACTTGTCCACTGACTACGTTTCCAACAATATTCATAATCACATCCGCCTGTTCTCGTCCATAGTCTTTACGCAGCTGGCTAAAATCCTGGATACCCAAACAAGTTGCTACCTTATTGCTCCGGGCTGTAGCAATTAAGCTGTCCATATTGTTGAGGTAAATAGTTGGAAATTCATCGAATATCAGACTGCTTTTATGTTTGTTTTTTTGGTTTACCTGCTTTACCAATCGGTTTACATAAAGTGACAACACAGCTCCATATATCTGGATTTTCTGGGGGTTATTACCCATACAAACGATCTTCGGTTCATCCGGATTATTAATGTCCAATGTGAAGTCACTACCCGATAAAACATAATACAATTGTGGAGAGGAAAGACGTGCCATGGCAATTTTTGCTGATGCAATTTGCCCCTCTAATTGGTCCATAACATTATTTAGGTAGGCATTCACAAAGGGATTAATAAGCACTTCAATTTCTTTTTCGGTTCTAAGCAGCGTAAAGAGACTATCATAATCTTCCTGCATGAGCTCAATTACATGGGGAAGTGTGCAGAATTCTCCGTCTTTGTATTTTCGTAAATACCATATTATGGCGGAAAGAAAATTAATCGGTGACTCTACAAAAAAATCACCCTGTCTTTTGATCCATTCCCTGTTGAGTCCCAACAAAATGGTACGTGCCGATTCTGAAGCATCTGTAATGTCACTCATACCTGACGGCTCTAACGGATTACACCGGTTAGTCCGGGTCAAATCATCAAAATTAATGACATAAAACTGTGGCAATTTCGGATAGTTATGTTTGTATTTAAGCCAAGTATTATAGACAATTTTGGTTAGGTCATCAAACTTGAAGTCATAGACAAACATGGTGAATTGTTTACGGATGTGCTGGGTAATGACATGGCGTATGACGAAATAAGATTTCCCAGATCCTGGTGTGCCGGAAACCAGCAATCCTCGAAAGGGATTAATAATGTTTATCCAACTGTCCCTTATCTTATCCTTTAAATGATAACGGGCCGGAAGGTTGATGGAATATTCATTATCCAAGAATCTTTCTTCCTGGGGGAAAGTTTCATTTTCGTTATTAAAAATATCCTTGCTGTTGAGCCTGTTTTTTATAATACGAGATAATAGTGTACCTCCGGAAAGCATCAGAAGAAAGCCACTGGAAGTTATGGTGATATAAGCAATTGCTGCCAGCATGAGTTCAATTTTCAGGTATAGTGAAAGACAACTTATAAAGTAAATAAGGAGACCTGTAATGATGTAAGCAAAAGCTGTTTTAGAACTCAGTTTTTCATCTTTTCTCCCTTTTGCTCCAATTAGTGAGATTAATAAAAATACTAGTGCAAAGAGTTTGGATTTATGAAAGTTATTGAATAATCCAGTATGGTAAATATTGCCCATAATTTTATCACTAAATCCGCTGACCAGATGCCACTGCTGAAAGGCAGCATAGCAGTAATAATAAAAATGGATTACTAAAATAATGATGCTGATAAGTCTTGTCATATCCAAGATCTTTCTAAGCGCCTGTTCGTTTTCTCCTGTCTGCATAGCCATGATTTCACGTTTTATCGATTATTAGACTGTCCTCTTCTTTTTTTCTTTTTGTTTCTCAACTCATATGGAAGGTAATTAGCTGTCTGTTCTGATTGAGTGAGCATCTCTGCTAATTGCCCCATTATTGTGCTGGACCCTACATATTTGTTATTTCTAAAATAATCACCAAACAGTGCTGCAACTATTTCCGATTTCGGTGTTTCAAATGTGATTTCGTATAATTTTTCACTTACCAAATTTGTCATTTTTTGTTCGGCCGGATTAATGAATGTACAGCGTTCCTGTATTGCCTTAGCACTGTATTGTTTACCAAGTGTACTGCCATTAAAAACACATTTTGTGGTATGATCTACATAGGTAATCCCATAAATTAATCCTTCTGCGTTTTTTCTAAAAACAGTATTGATTCCATCTTTTTGCAGTACTTGAACTAGTTCTGCGAGCGATATTTGAGTTTTAAAGAATGCCATATCAATGGCATTTTTTACCCTTCTTATATTTGAGACTTCATTTGTTTTATTAGACGCAAATTTTTCTTCTAAAAATTTCAGTGTTGGCTTGTTGTAAAACAGACTGGCTTTTATGGGGACTCCGATAGGTTTACCGTCATCATCAAGTATTCTATACATCAATCCTTTTGCTTTATACATTTTTGAATCTTCATTGCCGCGGTCAGCTAAAACATTGTATTGTTTAAGCACAGCATTGAGTTCTGGAAAGCTGGCGTATTTATACGATGAAAGCACCTGATTGAGTACATTTGTAATAGCCTTTTTCGATTCGCTTCGCCCGTATTGAATCTTTTGTGAGATGATTGGCTTAAGCATAAAATCAATACTGTTTTTATTCCCTTGCGCCTTAACAAGTCCAAAGCGTTCTTCGATTTCTTTTCTTGCCGGTTCAGATCGGTTTTTACCAATATTTTGCATGTCAATTCGCTTACTATCCCTTTGAACATTTATGGAGACCAGATGGATGTGCGGATGTCCGGAATCGTTGTGCTGATATACGAGATAAGGCTGCTCGCCAAATCCGATTTTTTGCATATAAGTATCCGCGATAGCCATTAATTTTTCCTTGGAATGATTTTCTGAAAGATCAAAATTGATCGAAATATGTACACTGTTTCGCTTTACATTTTCATTTAGTTCCAGTTGTTTTAAAAAGCGGTTCAGTTTCACAGTAAGCCCCATTTTATCAACATCAATAGGATAATTTCCAGCACCAATACATTGGGCCACATTTTCTTTTACTTTGTTTTCATTGTAATAGAAAACTTTCTGGATAGAGTATCCTGTTTTTATGATCGCAACCATTTTTCGGAGATTTTCCGGATGTAATTTTTGATTTCATCAATTTTGTCAAAAAGGATTTTTTTATCCAGTTCAGCACTTAAAATCCATACTTTAAATTCCGGAATTTGATTTAGTGTATGTAGTTTTTTTACTGCCTGATTGAAGTTGTTTCCAATACCATTTAATTGCTTGAATAACTGGGTCATTTCATGGATCATATCATCTAAAGACTGATTCCTGTAAGTGGTGTTTATAGATTTCTCAAATAAGTGCCTACGAATGTAATCACTCAGTTTGCGGCAAGTACTAGCTTTCCATTTTTTCTCAATTTTCGCATACTCTCCAGGTGTAAAGCGTAACCCAACTATACGTGTTCTGTTTGAATTTTCTCTTTTCATTTTCTCTCTTTTTCATTGTTATCAAACCTTAATTTATGCTTTTAGTATCACTGCTCACGAGTTCCGAGTATAGAGCAGCAAGAAGGCTGTTGTTTAACAACAGGACATCTTGCCGATTGCAGGAACGTTGCAATCTTGCTGATACTTTAAGATGTTCTTTAGACATTCTAATATTTCTAAAACACTCAAAACTTAAATTTCTCTTTTTACAGACTGTTTTTATATTATGTGATGTATTAATTGTAGTATTCCGGAAATTTAATACTGTATCCATTAAGTCATTATAGTTCAATATCCTTTTATAAAATCTGTTTGACTTTTATTTTTAAAACTCAAAGAAAGTGCACACTGCATATAATTTGAAACTACTGTAACGGGCTAGCTATAATGGCAATTTATCCTCTCAATTTTAGATTTAAAAACGTGCTCTTTCAAACCAATAAACCAATTTTAAAACAACAAAATCCTGACTCTTTTAAGGAAGGTTTTTGATTGTTCCTTTTAACCTTTCCTGTTATTTCTGATACAAAATTAAGTAAGCGAAATGGATTTTACCTATGATGGACATATTATGTCCATGACATTTTAGGACTAGCTTTATACCTTTGTATAAATAAATTATTAATTAAAAACGTGAAGATTATGACAACAAATGATGTGGCCAAGGTTTTTGATACTGTGCTTAGTATCCCTAGCATGAATGATGTAGTGAAGATTGATTTTAAAATTTCACGAAAAAATGTATTGTTATTACACCATGTTATCGAACGTGGTTTAGCAGCTAAAGGAGATGATAAACCATCAATACTCTTAACAAGTGTTTCAGAAGAAAATCTACAGGATTTAAAACTGTTTGCAGAGGAATGTCTTTTAAAAGCAGGGCTTATAGAACTTAGTGAAAAGCTCAACACATTAAATGAGACAGGTAAGTCATAAAAGATTAAAAAACCAAGAAAATATAAGAGGTTCAAATAAACAATTAGTGTTTATTTGAACCCTTTTTTATTATCCAATTTATTTTACCATTGTTTTTTTTAAAACTTTAACTAAAATATCGGATTTTGACAAATTGATGTCGGATTTTGATAACGCACTATAAAACAAGCTGTTGTAATTTTGTTTTCGCCCCAACTCCAAACAATTGAATCACAGTTAAAATGCTTTTCATTTTTTAGGATTTAAGGGGATTTAAATTTTGTTGTTAAAATTTATTAAGTGAATAACAGCAAAATTTAAAACTAGAATAAAAATTTCCATATGAATGATACCGATTTAGTATCACTAATTGTATCAGCTTAAATCTATAAAAACATGAAACTGAATGTAAAAATTAAGAGTGTAATTCTGGACGCAATATGTCTGCTTTATATACTTCTATTTGTATATGCTGCAGTTAGCAAATTACTTGATTATGAGAACTTCCATGTGCAACTTGGACAATCTCCTCTTTTAAGCGCTTTTGCTACCTGGATTTCCTGGATAGTGCCACTGAGTGAATTATTGATTGTTGTGCTACTGGTTGTTAAAAGATTTAGAAACTGGGGACTACTTGCTTCAGTAAGTATGATGACCATGTTTACGGCATATATTTTTATTGTACTGCATTACAGTTCTTTTGTTCCTTGTTCTTGTGGTGGTATATTGGAGAAAATGAGCTGGGATGTACATCTGATTTTCAATATTGTTTTTGTACTGTTAGGATTGTTAGCTCTTCTGTTAGAACATAATATACGCATAGAAAGTGAATACTTTGCAAGATCGGTTGTGGGGATAAAAACAACTATAATTTCAGTTGTACTTAGTATCATAACAGTTGTTGTTTTGTTTTTATCATCGGAACAAATTATGCAACATGAAAATCCATTTGTCAGAAGGTATCCACAGCATCCTATCATGCTGCAAAAAACAGAAAATCTGAAATTCAATTCCTATTATTTTGCCGGAAGCAGAGATAATCAGTTATATCTTGGGAACTACACAGATCCACTGCATATTATTGCATTTGATTCTGCCTTACAGGTGAAACAGACATTTAAAATCTCTTTTATCCAAAAAGATATAGCATTTAAAAGGATTAAAATTTTAGTTAGAGGATCTTACTTTTATTTGATGGATGGAACCGTTCCCTGCATTTTTTGGGGAAGGACCAATAATTGGAAAGTGATCGGCGAAATAAAAGACCTTCATTATTTTACCATCGCTGAGCCTGTGGATATTACTTCAGTAGTATTCAGGTCTAATAATGGCAAGAATGCTGCTCATATTTTAAGTATTTTTAAAGCCGAAAGGTCACCAAAAATTAGCTATAACGATACACTTTTGCAGACACAAATCGACGGCGTATTCGATACTGATGGTATGCTTGTCTACAATGAGAAAATGAAACGAATGATTTATCTCTATTATTACAGAAATGAATTTATTGTTGCAGATGAAAATTTAAAGCTATTATACCGGGGTCATACTATAGATACAATATCACATGCTCAGATTAAGGTAGCGTATCTCAAAAATAATACAGAGAGAAGAATGGCAACACCGCCGATGACCGTAAATGCAAATCTTGCTGTAAATTCAAATCTACTTTTTATAAACTCCAAAATTCAAGGACGTTTTGAAGATCTGAAATTATGGAAACAGGCTGCGATAATTGATGTATATGACCTAAAGAAAAAAGCTTATTTACTGAGTTTTGCAATCTACAATGTTGAGGATAAAAAACTGCAATCCTTTATCGTTACTGATACTCATTTGTATGCTTTGATGAGTGATGAACTGTCTGTTTATAAACTTAGAGATATACTAAAAAAAGAAATAAAAATGCTGGAATGAAAAAGCAGCATCAAAATACATTGGCCGATGTCAGGAAGCCAGATCGAACACCTGTAGAAAAAAGTAGATCGTGTTTTTAATTTAATATTTATTATTATGAAAACTTTTTTAAAAAATGTAATGCCGGCAGCAGTTATTGCGCTGGGAATTACCGGAGCATTTGCCACTATGTCCATGCAAAGTACTGAAAAAAAACTTGCACCAAAAATTGGATATACTCTCAATGCTCAAGGCGCTTGTAACATTCCGGTAAATTGTGATACCAGTGGATCACAAACCTGTCGTCTTAATGGGGCAACAGGACCGCAGGCATTTGGTAAAAATGCCCAAGGGAACTGTAATGAAGTATTGTTTCGACCAGCAAACTAACTGTTTGAGGTTTCGATAAACGGCAATGCAGTTCCAAAGCGGAACTGCATTGCTTTTTTTAGTTTATTTTAAAATTATTTCACGCCTTCGGTTATCCATTCTGCCGACAAATCATCTTTGAGATAGTAGGCAAACCACTGTTGAATCCGGCTGGTCATATCTTTTTGATTGGCTGGTTTTGAAATGCCATGTCCTTCGTCCGGATATAAGAGCATGATGCATTTTTTACCCAAAGAACGAAGTGCAAAATAAAATTCCATAGTCTGATGAGGATCAACATTATAATCTTCTTTTCCCGACCATAACAAGAGAGGTGTATTCACTTTATTGGCATACGTAATGGGGGAATTACGTCGATAGGTTTCAGGGTCTTCAAACGGACTCTGACTTATTTTCCATTGTCCACTGGCAAAGCGATACATATTAGGATAAGAGAAGTTTTTGGCAAGGGTAAAATAAAAACTATTTAGATCGGTACTACCGGCACTTGCAATAGCTGAGGCAAAAAGATTTGTTTGCGTAATTATAAACGAAGTCTCATACGCTCCGAAAGAATGTCCCATAAGTCCGATTTTATCTGGTTTTATAATTTCCTTAGCGAGGACTTTTTTGACTGCTGCCAAAACGCAATCCAAGGCTGAATAACCCAGAGTATCATACTCCACAATGATATCCGGAAGAAGAACAAAGTAGCCTTGAGTGGTCCATACAGTATCATTATCTTCATCCTCCATCTGTGATGTAGGATTTATATATTTATGATGCTGATCATATTGCCTCTGGTATACATGCACTATCATCGGATATTTTTTTTTGGGATCATAATGCGCAGGGTAACGTAGTACCCCTTTCATTTTTACGCCTTTAGAATTTTCATATTCGATGAGTTCTGATGTTCCCCAATAATATCTTTTTTGCTGTGGATTACTTTGAAAAAAAGAGACTGGATTCAAATTTTTCTTTTTAATTATCAGCTGTGGAGAAAGGTCAAATTTTTGTTCCCTGTAAAACAAATTTTGTTTGTTAGAATTATAGGTTAATTGGTCAATATGTAGATCATCATAGATAATTGACTTTTCACGTGACTTCTTATTCCACTTAAAATAACCCGTTTTTCCATCGTCTCCCTGACCGTGAAGAAACAATTCTTTTTCGATATCAATGTTGTCTACTTTTAGCGCATCATAAACAAAAAGATAAGGTTGCCTGTCGGGGCTGCTAACCAGTCTGTATCTTATTTTTAATTCGCGTCCCTGTGTTAACCTCCTGAAAGAAGTTCCATCGGGTTTAATAGCCCACAGGTCGAACTCGTCATATAGCAGAATTTCTTTATCATCCATACTCCAGCCTGCATTTGAGTTTTTGGCGGAGATGGAATACTGTAAATCTTCTGCTGTAAATTTAGATTTTATTCCCGCTGTAATATTTTGATGTGTATCAGCTGCAATATTATATACCCACCAGTTGCCGTCTTTAAAATAAGAAATATAGTTTCCTTTAGGCGATGGTATTAGTTCTAAAAAATGAGCAGAATGTTTTTTCAAAAACAGCTTTTTTTCAAGTGTTTTCAGATTCAGAATATAAATATCACTTGGACCGGGTTTTATTATAAACTGAGGTTCATAATCCTTTGGATTAAATAATAAGGCATATTGTTGATCACCGGAAAGCATCAGCTTAGGCAGGTCATTTGTTGTTAATTGATTGGCAATATTAGAAAAAGGAAACCAAAGTGCAACCCTTGGAACTGTTGAGAGAGAACCTCCCTTTTCCCTTTCGGTATACAACGATTTGTCATTTGCGTTCCATATTTCAACATCTGTAGTGTTTTTTTTCTCCAATAATGGACTATTTATTTTTGTGGTAAAAAACACTTTCTGCATATCATCAGAAACGGTCAGTTTAAATGTAAAGTCTGCAGGTATAAAGGTATTCTTCGGCAAGTTTAATTGTAGCGCCGGATCGAGCTTATATAATTTTTCATTTTCGAGTATATAATAAAACAAGAAGGTCTCAGTTATTAAATTTGATTGTGTTCCAAAAGCAACAGCACTTCCATCTTTATGCCATGTAAAGCCAAAACTTTTATCTTCGTGATTGTTCAGAATCAACTTTTCCTGCTCCGTTTTTTTTAGATCCAGCAGGATAACGGAATGTTTATCGTTCAATGCTCTTCCATAAACCAGATGCTGCTTGTCAGGACTTAAAGAAAAACTGGTAATGTCAGCTATTTCCCTAACGACTTTGCCATCTGGAGTTTGAAGGATGAGTTTCTTTTTATCCTGTGGAAGGTTGATTGTTACGATGATAAGATCTGCAAAGGATGAATAATCAAACTCATGAGCTGATTTTATATACTGTTTTTTCCCTGTGTGTAGTTCTGTAATTTGTAATCCCTCTTCATTCTTACATACAAAAGTGTTGTTTTTAGTGAATAAAGAATGCTGAACTGTCACAAACGAAAATGTCTTAAGACTTACTGTATTACGAACAAATAATGTATCAATATTATTCTCGTAACTCATGGTATAACTGGCCCACTTCTGGTCAGGAGATATTTTTTCCAGACTCAGTGCACCCCATAAGTGATAGTCTGCTGCAGTAAGATCTTTTTTTTGCACCACCTGTCCCCTTAAAGGACAGGCTACTAATGGCAAAATAAAAAATAAAAAAAAGTGTAAACGCGTATTTAGCAATAAAGAAGCACTTACAGGACTGAAACATTTTTGAGTAGCGTACTTCATCATCTTAAACGATTTTAATATCCCTGGTTTTGAGGACGAAGATTCGGATTTGAACTTAGTTCACTCTGAGGGAGAGGGAATAAACTATCAGACGCATTCCATCCCGGCTTACTGCTTGAAAGCACCACATCTATTTGATTGAAGCGTTTCAGATCGAAAAAACGATGTCCATACTCGGTAAAGAATTCCCATCGTCTCTCCTTTAATACAGCATCCAAGATTTCTTCTTTAGTGATTGCCGAAGTATCATCAAGACCAGCTCGATGTCTGATTTTGTTTAAGTCTTCTTTGGCACCAATAAGATCACCTTGCTGTGCTCGTGCTTCGGCTCTGATAAGATATTGTTCGGCAAGCCTGAAAACAATCGAATATTCTTTAGAGATCGAAGTAAAGTTTTGCTCTTTATACTTGTAGGCATGGTACCATGTTGAGGTGTCGTCATTGACCGCTTTAATCCAATTGGAATATCGCAGGTCAGATGCTGAAAAGGAATTTA
Source organism: Flavobacterium sp. Leaf82 (assembly GCF_001422725.1). Lineage (GTDB taxonomy): Bacteria > Bacteroidota > Bacteroidia > Flavobacteriales > Flavobacteriaceae > Flavobacterium. The sequence continues at coordinate 250,115 of NZ_LMMA01000023.1, forward strand.
CAAGATTATCATTTAGAGCTACAATTGCAGGTGGACCAGATAAGAATATAAAGGTTGATGCTTCCTGTGTATTCTGTCCTGCTTCTGCTGATTGCAGCTGCCAGATGGTCTCTTTTGAATCCACTAAAAAGGTTTGGTCTATATTTTCCAAAGCAAACAAATCGGTCTGGTTAAGAACTGCCGAGGCTTCATTGGCAGCCTCAGGATAAGATTTAGTGTAGAGGTAAACTCTGGCTAAAAAGGCATGGATAACATATTTGTCAGCGCGGATTCTTCCCATTTCGCTGTAATTATTTTGCAATAAAGCAATAGCACTTTCCAGATCATTTATAATATTCTGATATACCTGATTGACAGGTATTCTGCTTACTGTACTGTTTTTTTTATAATCGGTCACTGTGATGTAGGGAATGTCTCCAAAGAGATTGACCAGATAAAAATGCTGTAGTGCGCGAATAAAAAGAGCTTCTCCTTTAAGTTGTTTTTTATTTTGGTCTGAAAGCTTAGTGCTCGCTTCTATACCTTCCATTAAAGAATTGGCAGCATAAATCTGATTGTAGGAGTCGTTCCAGTACTGCGCAATATCTGAATTCTCAGCTAAAAGGCTATTGTTATAAAAGTTCAAACTTGGATTTGAAGGCGTACCATAAGGAATTATCTCGTCTGTGTAGTTACCAAGCTGATTTGACAGCCCTCTGTTGTTGCCGGTTAGTAAGCCCTTATCCCTGATTTTTGCGTATATGTCCGTAAGGGCTGCATCAGCAGTAGCATAATCCTCAAACACGGTTACAGTGGTAAGTTGTGATTTGGGAAGATCTACCTCTACAAAAGAATCGCAGGAATTCATAAAAAAGGACAATATGCCTAGCCACAACATTTGCGTTGCTGTATGATAAAATGTTTTCATAAATACTGTTTTAAAATGTTAATAGGACACCTGCAGTTATTACTTTTAAAGGTGGGAGAAATCCAGAGGAAGTAAATTCAGGATCGCCGTCTTTGTATTTGGTAAAAGTCAAAAGATTCTGGCTCTGCAGCATTATTTTACATTGTACCACGTTTGAGTGCATGGGTAATAGATAGGAAAGCGAGATGTTTTTAAGTCTTATAAATGAAGCGTCTGTTATTGAGGCATCACTTCTGTCGTATAAATAATCTGCTGTAACAGACTCATTATTATTACCGGTTGTATACAATTGATAAGCGGGAATGTCTCCGACAGCTTGCCAGCGATCTGTTTTCGAAACAGGCTGATTGGACATCTGTCCTGCAAATCCCATTGGATTTATTCTGTTTTTTTGTTTGACAAACTGAAATAAGAAGTCAAGGTTCCAATTCTTATAGCGAAGCTGATTTTGCAGACCGCCGTAATACTTTGGATTAAGATCGACAGCTTTCTGTCTGTCTTCAGGAAAAGTAATTTTACCGTCTTTATTAATGTCTTCAAATTCATAGAGACCAGTCTGGGAATTAACCCCTTTATACTCGTAGACAAGCTCAATGTTTAGGGGCTTATCAAGGCGATATTTCTGGCTGTAGGGAGAACTTTCTAATCCCGGAAAACTAAGCAGTTTGTTCTTGGCAAAGGTTAGGTTGAAGCTGGTTGTCCAGCTAAAATTTGCATTACTGAAGTTATTGGTTCTAAGTGTCAGTTCCAAACCTCTGTTTTGAACTTCGGCATTTAAATTTGACTGAATAACGGTAAAACCAGTTGTTCCGGGCAGTGGGACTCCCACGAGCTGATTAGATGATTTGTTCTGATACCATGAAGCTGTTGTAAATATTTTATCGTGAAAAAAACCTAATTCAAGCGCGGCTTCTAGTTTTTTGTTGGTTTCCCAACCAAAATCAGCATTGTAAAGCCGGGTTGGCTCAAGGCCGACATTTCCTCCATAATTTATCCCTGTAGTAGTATAGGTATTTAAGAACTGATAATCGCCAATCTGGTCACTACCGGTTGTTCCGTAACTGGATCTTAGTTTTCCAAAACTGATCCATGAGCTATTTTTTAGAAAATTCTCATTTGAGAAGAGCCATGCCACACCTACGGCACCGAAAGTAGCAAATTGATTGCCTGGTCCAAAACGGCTTGACCCATCACGCCTGCCTGTAAGGTTGATGATATAACGTTTGTCGAAACTATAGTTAATACGTCCGAAAAAGGCCTGATACTTATATATGGTTTCATCATTTAGCAGTACATTAATGTACTTAGCAGATGCCAGATTATAAATCAGGCTGTTGGAACTATATCCTGTACCTGACTGAAACAACCGGGTGGTAGTTTGATTTTGAAAAGTTGATCCTGCAAGCAGGTCCAGTTTTCCTAAACCTAATTCTTTTGTCCAACTTATCTGTGGTTCTATGATCCAGGAAGAGCGGTCTGTATTGTTTAGATAAAGTGATGAATTAGCACTGCTGATATTGTAGGCAGGATTATATACAGACGATGGAGCTGTACGGGTTTCCACAGTGCTTAAATCAGTATATCCAAAATTGCTTTTAATCAAGAGACCTGAAGATATTTCATATGATAATACGGAATTGGCAATAAGGTCATTTGTTTTAGATTCAAATTCAGCATTAAGGTTCCGAAGCGGATTGTCCCAAGTGCCGTTTTCCCAGTTTAGTTCACCATTAGAATCATAAAGGGCAGGTGCATTAGGAGGGAGTGAGCGGGCATCATAGGTAAAATCAAAGGCGGGCTGATCATTGTTTTGACTGTTATATCCAGCTGAGAACGTAACCCTGAATTTATTATCTTCTGAGCGGTGGTTTAAATTGAATTGTGAACCGCCTTTTTTATAGATAAAATCACCCGGAAATACGCTGGACTGCGTATGATAATTACCGCTGATCAGGAACTGTGTTTTTTCAGATCCCCCTGAAATAGCAGCCTGCAGATCTGTGATGCTGGCTGTACCACCGATAAGTTCCTTTTGCCAATCGGTATATCTGTTTTGATCCCATGTTCCATTTACATCATAATCCCATGAATTGTAGGGAATGCCGTCATTTTTAAAAGCTTCTCTTCGCATGGCTAGATACTGCTCTGTATTCATGAGTTTCATGAATTTTGTTACAGTTCCGGCACCCGTGGAGGCAGTTACTGTAAAAGTTGTTTTTCCTGCTTTTCCTTTTTTAGTTGTGATGAGCACCACACCGTTAGCACCTCTCGAACCATATATAGCTGTGGCATCTGCATCTTTGAGTATTTCAATACTTTCGATAGTATCAGGATTTATACTGTTTAGAGGGCTTGTAGGTGATGGATAAATAGTAGAGGTCTGATTGTATCCAATTGTTTCAGAAGCATATGGCACACCATCTATAAGATAAAGTGGTGCATTGCCATCAACGCGAATACTGTTTTGTCCCCTGATTTTAATATCGAAATTACCTCCGGGAACTCCTGTATTTTGTGTAATATTCACACCTGCCATACGACCCTGCATCGTGGCAAGTACATTAGTTACGGGCTGTGTTTCGATATCCTTTGAAGTAATTTTTGCTATACTTCCCGTGCGTTCGCTCTCTTTAACGGAATAATATCCTGCATTAATTTTTACTTCCTGAAGGGAAGTGGCATCTTCCTTCATTTGTACATTAATCACTAAGCGCCCTGCAACTGGAATTTCAATTGTTTTGAAACCAATGTAAGTGAAAATAAGAATATCGTGTGATGACACTGTTATTGTAAATTTACCATCAAAGTCAGTAGCCACAGCTTTTTTCTGGTTTTTTACTGAAATACTGACTCCCGGAAGAGGAAGGGTGCCATCAGTTACAATACCATGGACTTGTGTTTGTTGTTGTGAAACGGAAAAGAACAAGGTGTTCCTTGCTAAGGCTGGCGTGCAAAAAAGATAGAACCCGAAAATAAACGGATACCAAAGTCCCGCCAACCCTTTATTTAATGAAAAAGTTTTCATAATTTTGGGGTTAGTTAATTTGAAACGAAAGTTTTATTAATTCAGCTCTCTAAACTTGTTGATCGCGGGTTAGAGAGCTTTTTTTAGCTTAGATAAAGCCATGTAATCTTGCTTTTTTTTAAACCTATAAAACCTTGCAGTTGACTAATTCATAATAAAAATTGAGACAGTGCAGGCAGTAAAAAAAAATAGCAGTAATTTTTTTTAATTCATAAGTCATGCAGGTTTGGTTAGGTAATAGCTAAATGCGAGACTTTGAAAAATGGAGAAGCAGTGCTATGAATGTAAGGGGAGAATTTTGCCAAGGAAATAAAAAATGGCGCAGTAACTCAGCTTATTGCACTAGAGGTACTGGAAATACCGAGCAACAATAAGTGAGCCCACGCCATGGTCGTGAGCATCTTAACTTATCATCTCGTTGCAAAATTTCCAGTTTTCTAGTGCGAGATTCAAAGCGAATGCTTCAAATATTTTTATATGAAGAATCGCAAATATACATCTTATTGATGTATACGTTAGGCAAATATATAAAATTATTTAAAAACATGGTCGAATTCGACCATGTTTTTTTTCTTAAAAAAATTCAATTTGCTTGAAAATTACTCATTATGGATAATAAGAACATTAATTTAGAATTTCGAAACAAAATTGGAGATAAAATAAAACTTATCAGAAATGGTGAGTCATATGCAAAGATTGCTTCACGTTGTAATTTAGACGCTACTAAAATTAGCAAAATTGAAAAAGGTCGTGTCGATTTTAGAATTAATACCATATTTGAAATTGCAAAAGGTCTCAGAGTCCATCCAAAGGAGTTGTTAGATATAGAATTTAACTTTGATGCTTACTATAAAGAGATCGATCACACTTATAAATAATCTTTGTCCAATAGCAGTTTTGAATTATAACTTTTAGATTCAAAACTATTAGGAACAGGCTAAGAAATTCGCCTAAAAAATAATAATAAAATGATATGGATTTAATACAGGGCAATATTATAACAACAATGTTAACAATATTTGGAACCGTAATTGTTGCTATACTAGGAAAGCAGTCATTAGCAGATGTATTCGACTTTTTTCAGAGAAGAAAGTTGAAGAATTTATTAAATGACTTAGAGACATATTCTGTAATGGATAAATTTGATGATGATTTTAAAACCAAATTTGTTACTCCTTATTTGAAAGAGTTATACTTTTTTTCTTTAACTGGAATTGATGCAAATGAAGAATCAATACCTAAATATATTGATTTTAAAAATAGGCTGAATTACACATGGACAAAAATCAAGAAAGCAAAACAACATTTTGATCTAAATAGTTCAGAAATAAAGATAAATTTAAGTATATATGAAAGAATTTGTGCTAACATTGCTATAGTATGTTTTATAATTCTACTTTTAGGTGGAACTATTTTGTTTACATATCTAAATCAATTTAAAACCCAAGGTATAAGAGATATTCTTATAATATTATCATCATTAATAATTCCAGCTGTCATTGGAATTTTATTAATTAGGGCTGTAGGTTCGATATTGATTGCAAAACAAATGGAAAATAGATTAAATAAAATCAACTAAAACTTATTTCTTGCTAAGCACATAAACCTCACTTAAATTATCTAAGTGAGGTTATTAGTTTAAAGGCTATTATTTCTTTGACTCCTCAATAGAAACTTTTCTAAACTCTTTCAATAATTTTTCTAATTCCAAAGTTGATTTACGAGCTCTAGCTCCAGCTGCTTTTACTCCTTTTTCAATTAGAGATTCTGATTCTGTCTTAAATGTTTCGATTTCTGCGTGGATTTTAGCTACTAAATCTTTCATGATATATTTTATTAAATGAGGGAACAAAAATAGAAGTTTACCTTTTAGATGTAAAGAAAAAAATGTTAAAACTATTCTTTTCTTAGTTCTTTCATAAAATATGATGTTGGCATTCCGGTTGTGGAAAAAAAAGCTTTTGTAAAACGTTCTTTACTACTAAAACCTGCTTCTTCTGATAGCGCTTTATTTGTATAATTCTGAAATTTCTTTTCCTCTTTCATTAATTTTATCAAATAGTCTATCCTTAGATCATTGATATACTTTACAAATTTCTTACCTCTGTAATGTAATATTATTTTTGAAAGATATTTTATATTTGAATCAATTAGAACTGCGAGTTTTGCTTCCGTTAAATCTTTCACCAAAAATTTTTTATCCTTTTCAAATTTTTCTAATTGCTTCAATATAACCATTACAGTCTCCGGATTTATATCTTCAATTCCGTTATTTAGGTTTTTTGATTCAAACTTAGATACAGTTTCACTTTTTTTCATTAAATCATCGAATCTTTGACGATAAACTTTCTTATTCCTACTATGATTATAAATTAGAAAGACCACAGATAAAAATAAAAATACTATTATACCCTTAAAAATAAAGTCATTACGCTTTCTTTCTTCAAATAACTTTTCAATTTTATTTTTCTGAAATAGTAATTCTTTAGTGTTATAGTCTTTGTAAATTCTTTGCGATACGTATTTGTATCTGCTGTTCATAATATTATTTACTTTAAGCAGTTTCTCAATATAGTAAAGTTGTAGGTTAAGATTTTTTTTGGATTTAAAGTAGCTGATTAATAATTCATAGCTATTGAGAAGATCAGGACGAATGTATCCTTTATTATTAAAAATATCATCTACTTTTTTGAAATAAGGTATGGCCATTTCTGGATTCTTAAGATCCCAATAACTTTTCCCAATATAAAAATAGCCAACAGCTTCATTTGCAAAATCTTTGTTTTTTATAATGACTGGTAGTGAATAGTTGATTTTACTAATAGCCAAAGTATAATTGCCTCGGAAATACTGGTTAACTCCTTCGGAGATAATAAAATACTCTTTCATCTCATTGTTAGATAATCTTTGTCCTTCTGATAATCCCTTCTCATTTATTTCTGTACATAAACTATAACTTCCGAGACGATTATAACAAAGACCCAGAGAATGTAAGGAATTCAGATAGCCCCTATCGTTGTTTTCTTTAAAGTAATCGATGCATTCCTTAAATAAAGAAATTGCCTCATTATAAAATCCCAGGTAGTATTTTATATTTGCAATATTGTATTTTACCTTATATATCAAATACTTATCATTTGTTTTGGAAATATAATTATCTGCAATTAGATAATTGTCTAATGCATAATTATGTTTTTTAGCGGCATAATATACGATTCCTTTTGAAAGATAGGCTGAACCTATTAATGCATTATCTTTTGATTTTTTTGCAGCATAAATCATACTATCTACATAGATCAGTTTTAGATTTTCCGGCGAGTGATGAACATAGTTTTTATAGCCATTTACAAGCTCTTCCAAATTATTTTCTGCTTTCGATTTTACGAGAAAGGATTTAAGGTATAAGGATTTTTTAACACTATCTTTTTCAGATTCTTCTATCCTTTCAAAAAGGTAATCGTAATTCTTATTTCGAAGTGTATCGGGAATTTTAAAATGGATTTCCTGTGCGCAGATTTGATCTCCCAAGCAAAGAGAGAGTACAAATAGATACTTTCTAATCATAGTTTGAATTAAAATGAGACATTATTTTTTGTACAAAATCATTCTGAAAGCTAAATAAAAGGCTTATAAAAAGGCTCATTAACATTTTTCAAAAAAATCGCCTTAAATATAGTGTAAACAATTGATAATTAAGGTTTTTTTATTTAAAAAAGGTATCTGGATTTTCCGAAAATCCATACTGTTATTCTCGGAAATCCACATACTAATGTTTTGCAAATCAAAAAATCTACTTTTAGATTTGCCTTGAATTCAAAAGCAAAAATATTTAGTAGAGTACTAAATTAAAGTTCTGCTTACCCGGGTGAAATGAACTGACTAAAAAATTAGTCGGTCACATTTAACACATTTTAATCATGAAAAACATTTCATTACGATTAATAATTTTACCATTATTAATCGTTTCCTGTACTACTGATACTATTGATAATATAGAAAGTATAGATAGTAAAATCAGTAGCAAGGAATCAGAAAAATCAGCACGTTTGGTGCAAAACATGACCCCTGAAAACCCTGCAAACATTTACGATTTTGCTGGTAAACTACATAATGATATTCTTGATGCTTATTTATCAGGTAACTATCAGTATAACACAATAGGACAAATTTCTCAACAGATCGAAACTATAGCGGCTCAAAATAATGATCTAATGCTTTTAACTTCAGGAACAAATTTGTCTCCCAATCTGATTGTAATACAAGAGATTATAAATAATCCACAGTCTAAACTAGATCAGACTATTTTAAATTCTACAATGACAATTGCAGCAAAAGATAATCTTTCGAATTTTATGAATGATATCCTTTTATGGGAAAATGATTCCTACGAGGAAATTTATCAATACATAATATCTTTTGAATCAGCTGTGATAGCTAATCAGGCATTTAACAGTGAGGATAAGAGAATTATCCTTACCACTTCCTCCATAGCGAGGTATTCAACGTATTATGCTCTGGAACGCAAAGATAAAGACTGGGACACTTCTACTGGTCACCGTGTTGCAGGGGTTAGTGGTGCAATTGATGATCCCTGTACGGCAATAAAACGTTCACTTGTAACAGGAATCATGATATACAATCAATGATCTGAGTTATGATGTATTATATCTATTGCTATGAAAAAGAGATAGCATACGTGTTTACTGTGTGCTTGATTCTTTTCAATCTTGTTAGTCTTTATTTCATCATAGATCTATTATCCTATGATGAAATAATTGGCTATCTCACAAATGGCGAGATAAAAAGTGATAGTCCACGTAGTCTGGCCTACCTGCTTTTTGTGAGTGGCATGTCCAATTTACTTTTTATTACCGTTACATTGATGTCTAGGTTGATGTCAGAGTAGCTTGCCAATTTGGGCTTTAATAAAGTAAAATTTATTTTAACTGATTATAATTTCATAAAGAGTATTGTCGTGGTAAGCAAAAAATCAAAATATTTTCATATAGGCCTGCAAGTTTACATTTTTGAGAAATTTACATCTAAAAAATCTTTGAGTAAATTATTTAAGGTAGACCATTTCTCTATACTGATTGTCAATTCGGGTTCCTTATCTATCCTAATAGATAATACAGAAGTTACTGTCTTTGAAAGTGAGATCCTTGTGATACCTATAAAGACTTCATTTGAAATTTTGATCATGAGTGATCAATTACAAATTTGCTTGCTGTCATTTACTACAGACTTTGTTATTGAAAATAGTATACGAAGACCTCATATTAGGTATTTTGAATTTTTTATTACCCAATTATCCTCTAAAATCTTTCTAAAAAGTAAAGATGTTTTATTACTAATTGATTTATTGACATTACTTAATAGCAAAGTATTACGACCTAGCTCGCATGTTTTTAAAGATGAGATAATACTTTTTAGTTTTAATCTGTTATTATATGAATTAGCAGGTATCTATCACAGGTCATCCTGGCATATATCACTTCAGCATTCGAAAAGGGAAAAACTAGTTCTTCAATTTTTTAAAATTTTAGAAATGAATTGCAGAAAGCAACACAGTGTAAAATACTACGCAAATTATTTAGGTGTTAATACGGATCATTTTAGTAGAATAGTTAAACAAGTTACAGAAAAAACTGCGAAGCAATTTATTGAAGAAGCGATTCTCCTCGAAGCAAAAGTTTTGCTGCAAAACAATCATTTAACCATTTTATATATTGGAGAAGAATTGCACTTTAGTAATTCTTCTGCTTTCAGTACTTTTTTTAAAAGGCATACTTCCCTGTCTCCTTCAGAATACCGTTTACAATTAAATTCTAATTAAATACTTTATAATACATGTTTGACCGGGTTAAGAATGTTCTATAAGCATTGATTTAGAGTACTGTCGATTGCAAGTCGAGAGAAATATTTACTAAGTAAAAGTAAAAAAAATGACTCAAACCTATCTTTTAGAATGGATGGATTTAACGGTGACCTCAACCCTTAATCCTGGTAAAACAGATCTTACTATGATTACTCCAATTCAATCCAAAGCGATTATTAAAAAAGCGACCGAGCAAACATTCTTAATTCAGTCACAATTTACGGTACAGGTTTTTTCGCTTACCAAGGAGAAACAGATTAAAATTTTAGTTGGAAATTATTATTCATCGCTGTTATTTCTTTTAGATAAAATTACAGAGATAAATAGTACCGATGATGAACATAGAGAACATTTAAAAGAGGTAACTGCTACTTTAATTTCGTGTTTGGATGAATTAATAACTTTTGTAGAATCCAGATTTGCAAACTATTTAAACAAACCTTTACCAATTATTGAAAAGAAGATGTGTGAGTCCTCCGTTATAGACTCTTCCTCTAATAAAGTCTTATGTAAGCTTTCGACAGATCAGACAGCCTTAATACTTAGGGCATCTGATGAATTAAAAATTCTTATTTCAAAATCAATGAATCATTTATTTAAAACAATTGTTCCATTTCTATCCACTCCAAATAAAGTGGATCTTTCATACAATGCCATGCGAAGCAAGGCTTACATTTTTGAAGAAAGGGATAAACGAATAGCAATTGAAACATTGGAGCGCATGATTAAACAGATTAAAGAATATTAACTAAATAATTTAAAACTTAAAAATATGAAAAATCTATCTTATATTTTAGCCACTATGCTTCTGATCATAACAGGTTGCCAGCCTAAAAAGCTGGATGAGAAATTGGCTACCACCCTTATTCTGGAAAAAAATCATTACCCTACTATTGTAGACCATGATATTTTCTGTGGTGATCCCGCGCATGCCTACACCATTTTTAAATCCGGACTCGTAGAAAAAGGATTTGTAAAAGTACTTCAAACCAAAAAATTTGGTGATACAACGGCTTTCGTGAGTTTTACCCCTGCAGCAAGACCGTACTTACTGCCAACACCTGCAGCAGATAAAAAACATAAAATTCAACGTGTAAAAGTAGCCGATGAAGAATTTGGAGCAATTGCAGAAATCAGAATTATGAGTTCCGGTAATAAGGCAATTGTAGAATACACTACAATTCGGAGAAAGAATGTTTTTGCTGCTAGCATTAAGAATGGCTTGAAAGACTTATTGAGTCATGAAGTGTATTTTATACTAGCCGATGATGGCTGGCAAATCATGGATAAAAAATCAGAAATTGAATTTTTATCTTATTAGAATATGTATATTATCTTCAAATTACTTAACTAAATATATTTTAATATAATAAATATCAAATAATTAAAAAGTTATTACCAATTAGAAAGGTATCAATTAAATCCGTTTAAACCGCACATTTGTAGATCCTACAAATCTTTTTCAAACCATTTCATACATGATTTAGAGAAATCTCAATAAGAGGATAACTTAGGAATTATTTTTATTTCAATTTCCAAAAAGTTAAAAAATTGTAGTAAAAATATTTCTTATATTCGCTGAAAGAAAAAGCAAACTTACTGCACCAACACAACCAAAAGGGTTGCGTTGGTGCCATTTTATGACTGGTATTAATGAGTTGGGTGCAATGGTACCTCAAAATCACCAAAAAAGTAATTTATGACAAAAATTAAAGTTTTTAAAAATATTCTTATTGTATTTACTACTATAATTTTTTTAATCATTATTTGGATATCTTTCGATTTAATAAATGAAACAAGTCCAAAACAAATTGAAATTGACTTTGCAAATAAGTCAGATATTATCTCGGGTTATGGAACTCTTATTGGTGGTGTTTTATCTTTTCTTTCAATCTTATTTGTAATATTGAGCTTACTTGAACAGCGACAACAAATTTTAAGAAATGAAGAACTTGTCCGAACCGAAAATCAAAAAGAATTACTTGACAAACTCAAACTGTTAAATACTTTTTTAAAATCCATGATTGATGGAATAATAGAACAAGGAACAGTGATGGAAAAGTATTATTTAGAAGAACAGACTCAACCCTCTAAGATGAATAGAATGTATTTCTTAGTAAATCGTAATTTTGCCAGAGCTGTTGAAATGGATTCATTATCTATTTACAATGGAATCAAATTCTATTTAAAAGATGATCCTGACTGGGAGAAGACATTTCTTAATCTTTTTACATTAATAGACTTTTATAAAGAAGGTATTGAAGAACTTAGAGCAAAATACACATCTCAAATCAATTATAAAGTTGAAGAACAAAGAAAAATTGGTTCTGCTTTTTTGAAACTTATGAATATGTGCGCTTCAATGATTGATGATTATAAAATTGCTAATCCGGACAATTACATGTCATTGCCATGGGCAAAATTAGTAAATCAATTTACTGGCGAGTATTACGAATATTTACAGGAATGTGAAGATAATGACGAGGCTACAGATTTTAGAGTTATCTCAAACGACATCTTGATTGAATTTCTTAGAGTTTCAATGGAATTTAGAAATACTATAGGATATGATATTTTTGGAAGCCGAAACATTGTGAGTTTCGTTGCAGACTTAAGAAAACAAATAAATGAAATTGAGATTCATTGTAAATATTATGCTAAAGATATAGAAGAACAATACAATTCTTATTTTAGTCCAGAAAATGATAGCTTAGATAAACTAAAGAAAATAAAAATAAAAATTGAAACCATTGTTACGTAAAACCACAGCACCCAACAGCCACTACAACGGATTTGGGCATTGGGTTTAATGGAAACATGGTTTTGTATTTGGGGTGATTTGGCAAATCCAAAAATAGGGCTTAATTTAGTCCCAAACCCGCTGTACTGCCAAGACGCTGGCAGCAAGCGCTTAGCAAACTTAGGAATTTAACGCAATTTTGCCATTATTAAAAAATTAAAAATTAATTTATTTTATATAACTATGCTATTGTCATTTAAAAATAATCACGAAATAAAAGAAAAAAAATTAGCTTCTACATATGATTGGTTGAATATGAAAAAGGCTCCTAAGTCAGCAGAGGAAATAGCAGAAAAGTTATTCAATCTAAATAGGACATACACCTCACCTGACTTTTTTTTAGAAGATTACGAAAATTTCCCTAGTAATTTAGGTTTACCTAATTGGTTAGGAAATCTATTATTTACTATTAACCACCATAATTCAAATGATTTTAGTGGTTTTAAAGAAAACTATGAAGAGTACTTTTATCCTGCCTTTTTGGAATCATGCAATGTCGGTATTGATTACTCTTTAATGTTTCATAAATGGGAACTTATGATTTTAACCGATATGATTCCAAAGCAAGAAAGGGAAAAAAAATATTTCCATGATTTAATTAAATTACACAAAAATGCTCTTGACGGAAAAGATTTAGAAAGCAATGAATGGAATGAATTACAAGCTAGAATAGATAAAGAGTTACAAGAAATAGAAGCACGAACTATAACATGGAATTCAGGTAGGACAGCATATTTGTCTATTGAAAATCACATAAATAAAGAAGATCCATATACTACATCTTCAGAAGCTATAGTTGATGCTTTACTTACAGAATATATTAACGACAATCAAAATTTTGTTAATAAATCGGAACAAGAATTAAGAAAAAATATTTGGTTTGAATTAATGAAAAAATTGTTAGCAATGCTTAATGAATGGAAATAAATTAAAACTAAAATAATGCCAGCTGCCAAAAAACGTTTAGAGACATTTACAAATTTAGTGGAATCATTCTTTTTCATCATATTTTAGATAAGCGGAAAATACTCGTTTTCATAACTTGTAAATGTCTAAAAGCGAAAGAACGTTTGCCGTAATTGTATCTCATAGTCAAGAATCTAACTCAATTTTTATTTAAAAAAAAACTCATTAACAATAGAAAAACAACTATGAAAAACACGATTCTATCTTTATTTTTATTTCTAATTTTTATTTGTTGTTCGAAACAGAACAAAAATGAATCGCTAAATGACCAAATTAAAAACACCAAAAATAATCTTGACAAGAAAAATAATGAAATTGCAATTAAATATTCAACCCCGATTAAGGGCTATAATGTAAGTGCAAAATGGCTAATTAGAGGGAAGATTGAATCAAAGTTTTCAAAAAATTTTAAAGGGCCAGCAATTCTAACTTTTGAAAACATTAAAACTAAAGAAATCTTCTGGGTTATACACCCTGAATTTACAATAGATATTGACAAAGAAAATTTAAAACATATAATTGTTGTAGATGATGAGTTTGTGAAAAATGAAAGTTTTACACAAGTTTGTAAATATGTAAAACCAAAATTTGAGAAAGTAGGAACTTCTAAAGAAGAAGAAGGTTTCGGATATGTATATATTCCATTCTTTTTTCAAGATGTAGATTTTGACGATGTAGATGAACTTATTCTAACATATGCAACTACTTATGAAAAAGGAGGTTCTATTAATAAAATATTCAAAAAAGGAGCTGATAAAAATTTAGAATTTAGTGAAATGACTAATGAACCATTTACAAATTTTTCAGGATTCTATTATGGCAACCCAAATGCTGACGCATACAATTATACAACTATAGATTATAAAAATAAAACGATAAGTCACCATGAATCGTCCGGAGATGGAGGTTCTAGAGAAATAATTTATGAGTTTAAAAAAACAAATAATAATCCAAATTATATATTATTCGGAAAGATTGATAAAAATAATTTCGAAAATTCGGAAATACAAAAAAGGACTGTATTTAAATACAATGATTATGGTGAAATTGTAAGTGTTGATAAAATAAAACAACCGACGGCTAACGCACGTTTGTGATTGTTGTGGAATTTAATGGAATTAACGTTATAATTTGTACTTACGTTTAACTGAAAATGCTTGTCTTCGAACTCCGCAACAGCCAAAATTGCGAGAACGTTATCACCAATATAAAAAAACCAAATACACTAAGAAAAATGACAAATGAAACTTACCAAAAAATGATTGGCGAATTGATTAGCAAAATAGTAGATGAAAAAAGGGAAAAACCTGAATTAATTAAAGGAATATTGGCTGATAATAAAGAAATTAGGGATAGTTTGTTTAAAACACTTCCTGATTTATTTAACGAGTTAGATACAAAAATTGGAGATAGATATGTAATGAATTCTCAAAACTCAATCAATGAAGAACTTGAAGAGGCTGAAAAGAAAATAAAAGAACTAAATGGACAAATTCAACTTAGAATTTCAGGTATAAAAGAATTTTACGATAAATTAATAACTGAACTTGAAAAGTTTGCTTAATAATAAATCCTGGTGCTAACAGCAGTTTGCGTTATTTTATAAAGAAATCATATGAACAGAGAAATTTGGAGCAAAAGTAATTTCACAAATAAAAATCCTTTAGACTATAATTGCCCTAAATGTAATATTGGAATATTAAATATTACTGATTTGAATTCTAAAATTATTCCAGGACAAGAAGAAATGGAAATGTATAATTATCCTAATGGAATTGATTATGTTTTCAGTGGAATATTAGTATGTAAAAATAGTAATTGTAAAAATGTATTGTCAATCATAGGAAACGTTTTGAAGGATATACATAATGGATATCAATTGCCAAATGGAGAATATGTTGAAGAATATTTAAGTATATATTATCCTAAATATTTCTTTCCTCCTTTAAAAATAATAGAAATTTCCCAAAAAGTGCCGAAAGAAGTAGCACAACAATTAAACTTGTCATTTTCACATTTTTATAATGACCTATCTTCTTGTGCAAATAGAATTAGAAATTCTATTGAGTTAATATTAGACGATTTAAAAGCTCCTAAAAAATATAGAGATTCCAAAACTAATAAACTCAAAGCTTTTAGAACTTTACATCATAGAATTGAAAACTATGAGAAAAAAACAAAAAACAAGAAAATAACTAACTTATTATTTGCGATAAAAATAATTGGAAATGAAGGGAGTCACATTGGAAATATAGCTTTAGAGGACATATTAGACGCCTATGAATTTTTAGAATCAATATTAGATTTTGTATATGACAAAAAAGAAAAAAACATTCATATTAAAGCATCCGAAATTGTTCTGAAAAACAAACCGATGTCAAAGCATAAATAAAAAATAAGGCATTAACAGCTACAACAACGGATTTGGGCAATTGGCTTATTGGGCAGTTTGTTTTGTATTTTGGATGATTAGTAAATTCGAAAACTGTACTTAATTTAATCCCAAACCTCTTGTAGCATGGGAACCTTGTCTATAATAGTAACTGTACACAAAAAAAAATGAGAAATTTCAAGATTATTACCTTTATAACATTATTACTTTTAGTCAGTTGCGATTCAAATAATGAACAAGTAGAATCTACTTATTTGGATAAAGACTTAAAAACGAAAATAGATTCATATATTGAAGATTCAGTTGATATTTTCAGTGAAGAATTAGAGGCTGATGGCGGTTTTTTTATGTGGAAAAACTACATAGATTATTTAGGATTAGGCGACATTGGATTTAAAGAACGTATACACAACTCATGGAACAAAGCCTACGACAATAAAACTTTAGAACTTTACATCAATACGGAATTGGCAAAAAAACATGGTACATCAAATTTTAAAATTGATAAAAACTTATCTGTAATCGATAATTATTCTATCATCCTTCTTTTTCCTTTTTTACAATTTGCATTTGAAGAATTATTACAGTGGATAATTGTTTTATTAATAATTGAATTTATAATTATACCTTATGTAGCAAAAAAAACATTACGGAAAGAGTATAAAACCAACAGTTTTTGGTCTAGCCTTGCCTTTAGTTTTGTGTCTAGTGTTGAACGTCAGAATAGAATTGACGCTAGAGTAAAAAAATTAAGAACAATTTTTAATAGAATTGCATTAATTAGTTTAATTGTTTTTACAATTTTTTATTATGATTTTAATGATTCTCTGAATAAAACACTTAAAACGAATATTAAAAAAGATATATTGGAAAATATAAATATTAAAATTAATGATCAATCAAACTAATATATATTAATGAATAAACTCATAAAATATTTTATTCTAATCTGTTTTACTTTAATAGCTTGTAAAAAGATGACTACAGAGTTATCAGAAAGAACCATTATTGAGACTTCGGAAACAGTAAGTGAAATTTCTAAAAAATCTGGTATAATTAAAGTCTTAAATCCTGAACGTAATTATAGTAGAACAGCTATAAATAAAGTGTTTACGTTAAAAAAAATAGAAATGCATGCTGAAGCCTTAAAACGTGGTCAAAAAGATAACATAAAAAATGCTTTATTCACTGATGGTTATACTGGCAAACGTCTTTTGGGTGGAATTAGCAAGTATGAATTTGATCATGTTCGTTCCGCTGAATATATCTATAAAAAGTACAAGTCTATATTAACAGATGAGGAAATTGCTCAAGTAGTTAATTGCAATGAAAATATATTAACTACTTCTACTAAAATAAATCGAGCAAAAGGTAAATGGCCTTTGGAGAGTCTATTGAATAATATTCAAAAAAAAGAAGAACTCGGAATAAATTCTTTATTAGCCAATCAAGCCATAAAAAATGCAGATGAAGGTATTAAAAGAAAGGTAAGTGAATTGATACTCAAAAAATAGTTGCTTAATAAGGACGAATAGCCAACAGCTACAACAACGGATTTTGGCATTTGGCTTAATGGGAAGTTGGTTTTATATTTGGGATGATTTGACAAATCCGAAAACAAGACTTAATTTAACCTCAAACCCCTTGCTAGTACGACAATGTCGGCAGTTATGCTACTGACATAAAAATTGAAAAAATCTGATGAAAGAAAATATATATTTAGAAGAACTTCTTCAGACAATATCAGAAAATCAATATATTGGATTGGGAAATCCTACCGCCAAAATATTGTTTATAGGAAAAGAAGCTGGAGATGAAATTGAACAAGAAATGTTTCATGGAAGCACTAAATCTTGGAGACAAAAAGAATTTAATTATTCTGAAAGATATGTCCCAAAAGAAGCAAAGATCAGAAACTTAAATCATACTTGGCAAAGATATCAAAAACTATACGATTGTATTTTGTCAAATTTAAATATAGAATTTGATAAAAAAGACAAATATGAAATCAGTTTTATTGAAAATATATTTACTACAGAATTAAGCAATTTACAGGCACCAAACACAAAAGACGCAAAAAAACAGGAGAAGTTTGGAGAAGAACTTAAATTAAGAAAAATAGAGTTTTTCAAAAGTAAATTTATTCAAGATTTTCAAATAGTGATAATATTTGCTAGTGATAATAAATACATAGAAACATATCCAGGAGAAATATGTGAGTTATTCAATGTAAAATTTATTAAATTACATAATCTAAATGCAAAAGATAAAATTTGGATACATTCAGAAAATGAAACTGGGAAAAAACCAAAATTATTAATTCACACAAGACAATTGACAAATAGAATTACTAACGAATTAATACCAAATATTTGTGAAGTTGTTGTGGATTTTTTGAAAACAAATTCAATACAATTAGAAAAACAATAGAAAAGCACTACTGCTAAAAGCCGTTTGGTATTGTCCAATTATTCTTGTTTCAAAAATCTATTTTTCAGTATTTTAGAACACAAATAACTATCCTAAATAATTCTTCCATCATCAAATTAGCCTCCCACTCGGTAGGCTTTTTTATTTTTTTAATACTTTTTTATTTTTTTTCTCCTTGATTTTACTGGGGGTTCAACGGGGTACAACTGAGGTACAACAAAAAGTTGTACTTGTAGCAGTTTATTATCTATTGTTCCTTTGTCCTGTAATGATGAAGATCCGGATTTAGAAATCGGGATTGCGAGAAACTAAATGTAGAACGATAAAATGATGAGGTATGTTTACAGACATTTCATGGGGTAATTACATGGTTGTAGTTATTCTGCTATTGGCAAGCTGGTATTTATTTGTTGGATTTCGATTTTATTTTGATGACCTCAAAGAAGTCATATCAGGAAAGCGGAAACTTCAATTCCGTGGATTTGAAAACTCAACTTCCCAAGATACTGAACCCGAGTTAAAGGATCAGGATTATCCTGAACTGACTTCAAACCAAACTTCTTTTGGAGAATTTGACATCACTTTTCAGGACGTTGATGCTTTGGTGGCAAGAATAAAAACTTTTATAACAGATGCAGCAAAGAAAAAATTAGTCAAAAAAGAATTTACCTATTATCTCCAGCTTCTCCTAAGAGAATTCCCTTCATTGAAAAATTCCCCTTTTAATTCTTCAATAAGTGAATTGATAGTCTCAGAATGTGAGAAACTCGAATCAATTACTTTAACCCAGAAGGAAGCAGAAGCCCTTTGGGAATAAATTATAAAACAACATAACGGAGGAATCGCCCCTGTCCATCCCGGCGCAGTATGGCAGATGTAACAGGAAAGTGGAACTGCGACAGCGGCTACACCTCCGTTTTTTATCTGAATTTTTAAACTTCAAAAATAATGTGCGATGAAAAAATGGAACTGGAATTTTAAAAAGTTTATAGAGCAAAAAACAAAAAGTATCTGTATGCTTCTGGCACAATTGCTTTTTGTAATAAGTTATGAAACCTACGCCCAGGATGGTCTGGCAGGAATCAATGAAGCCAACCAACAAGTACGAAGTTACTTTGATGCAGGAACGGAACTGATGTATGCCGTAGGAGCATTACTAGGACTAATAGGCGCTGTGAAAGTATATCAAAAATGGAATGCAGGTGATCCTGATACCGGGAAAGTAGCGGCAGCCTGGTTTGGAAGCTGTGTTTTTCTGGTAGTGGTAGCCACAGTAATCAAATCCTTCTTTGGGATTTAAAACAAATCGTTATGGAAGATCTACTCAAAGAAAAGTTATGGTTTTACATTATCCACAACAATCCCGATTTGATGTTTACACTACAGGAAGATTATAGTGTATTGGATTATCTCAATGAGAAAATAAGTAGTGTAAAATCCATATTGGACGATATGTTATTTGATGGTACACCAAAATATATCATCGAAGAAATCTGTCTCAATGTACTTACCGAAGATTTAAAACCTTCCCGGTTTTTATATATCCGCTCGTTACTTTCGGATGAGTTTGAGAAAACCTATACCGCTTTTCAGGAATCAGGTATCCTGACATATGAGGTAATGAATCTTATGGAAAACTGCAGGCCCGTTTTTGAAACCATTGGTTTTACTAAAGAAAATGAAGAAGATCCTAATTTGAGAAATGCCCTTATCGGTCAGATTGCTGACTATCTGAATTGAGCTATTTATAGCAGTGTGTAGTATGAAAAGGAGTAATTATGGCTTACAATCAATCCCAAAAACTAAATACCAATATCAAGGCGATTACCATTGCAATGCAATGGCAGCAAGGTGATGCTTTATCGGCAGAAGCAGTTGACGCGCTTAAGGCATATGCCGGCTTCGGAGGTATCAAGGCTGTATTATACCCAAATGGCACTACTGAAGACTGGATAAAATCCGGCGCTACTAAAGAAGATCTGAAGTTGCATCCGGAAATGACACGACTGCACGCAATACTGCAAGAACACTATTCTGAAAAGGAATACAACTCGGTAGTTTCTTCACTTCGTAATAGTGTCCTTACTGCATTTTATACGCCGGAAATTGTACCCAAAACTTTTTACAGGGCTTTGAAAGAACAAGGTATTGCCCCTAAAAGGTTCTACGAACCATCAGCTGGATCGGGCATTTTTATCACTGAAGCAGAAAACGCATTTTCAAATTTGGAACATATTACTGCTGTGGAAAAAGACCAATTAAGCGGACTGGTGCTTTCAGCATTAAACAGTGCACTTTCAATCCAAAATACCACACATGTACTAGGACTCGAACAAGCGCCAACATATGATAACGGCAGTTATGATCTTGTGGTCAGTAATATTCCCTTTGGTAATTTTTCAGTTTACGATGCATCCTATCCTGATAAAGTAATTTCGGGGAAAATTCACAATTACTTCTTTGCAAAAGGACTGGACAAACTCGCTGATGGCGGTCTTATGGCTTATATTACAACAGACGGTTTTTTGAACAGTCCTTCCAATCAGAGCGTGCGAGAATATCTTTTTCAAAATGCAGATTTTGTAAGTGTGGCAGTTATGCCCGATAATCTGATGAAGGAAACAGGAAACACCGATGCTCCAAATCATCTGCTTATTGTTCAGAAAAACGAGCATAAACAAACCCTGTCTGATAATGAAAATGAGCTACTGCAAACCGTTGAACTGGAAAATGAATTTGGAAAATACAGTATCAATAAATATCTGCATAATAAACCTGAGCTCATCATTGGGAATGAAATACAAGCCGGTAAAAACCAATACGGACAGGCGCACCAAAGTGTGAGACAAAACGGTGATATCAATTCTATTGGAAACTACCTTGCTGAAAATATTACCAAGGGATTAAAAGAAAACTTTAACCCGGAACGCTTTGAGAAGGCTCAAAAAACGAAGATCGTTCAGCCCGCTGAAGCAATCGGACAAAAATTCACTTATTTGCCCATGCCAGAGAGTAAAGCAAGCGGTATTTCAGTCCAGCTTGGCTTGTTTGATACTGTGCCTGCAGAGAATATCAACCGTGCTATGGATTACATCAATACTCTTGATGAAACTGTAGTGGATAAAAAAACAGCACGAATACTCAGTACCATACGCACAAATGATAATCCCTCACATGAAAATGTGGTGCTTATCACTGCTAAACAAATTAAGACCAATCGATACCTGTATAAATTATATTCCAATGTAAAAGAAATCAATGGCTTTTCAGCCAATTGGATGAATGGCGGATTACTCCCACATGAATTATTGGCTTTATCCAATACCCTTCAATACTATGATCACAAATATATTTATGAAGGAGATAAAACCCTTGAACCTGCTTTTAACCTTGAAAAACGACTCTATGAAGAAGTTGCTTCATTGAAATCTTTTTATACAGAAGGTACTCTTGTTAGAGTTGGAGAATCCGTTGGAATTATCAGTGATATCAATGAGCAGCACAAACAAGCCTTTTTCCAACCATTAGCATCACAAGGCAATCTGAAATTCTATGATTCCTATATTGCTATTCGGGATCATTATCTGGAATTGTTTGAGAAAGAGCAATCAGATAAAGCTGGCAGTGAAGAGGTGCGGAAAAATCTGGATGAGCAGTATACCAAATTTGTTTCTCACTATGGTATTTTGAACAGTGCTGAGAATCGCAGATTAATCATGCAGGATTCCGCTTTTGGTTTCACCATTCTTTCTTCATTGGAACGCAAAGAAGGCGAACGTTACGTGAAGTCGGATATTTTAATAGAATCTGTAGTAAAACAGCAAGACCGCTATTATACAGATGATCCGGTTGAAGCGCTGGCCCGAAGTCTTAATGAAAAAGGAACTGTTGACTTAGGATTTATAACTGCTGCGACAGGACTTGAACAAAATGAGGTTATAGAACGTCTGAACCATCATATCTATTTGAATCCTACAGATCAGAATTGGGAAACTTCAGACCTCTATTTAAGCGGCAATGTTGTAGAAAAGTTACAACAGGCTAAACAGGCTGTGCAACTGTATCCTGAAAACACGCAATATTACAAAGGATTGCAGGCACTGGAAAAAGTACAGCCGGAGCGCATCCCTTTCGAATTACTCGATTTTAATCTGGGCGAGCGATGGATTCCCAACCGATACTATGAAAGTTTTGCCGGAAAATTATTTGACCAGCCAACTGAAATTAATTATTTCCCATCACTTGATACCTTTAAAGTAAGTACAGGTCACAATACCAAAATAGACAGAGAATTTTCGGTGACTCCCAAAAGCGGCAGAACCACTTATGGTTACACGATATTGGAGCATGCGCTCGAAAATACGGCTCCCTTTTTTACCTATGAAGTTGAGGGAGCCGGCGGAAAACCCATCCGACTGCCCGATAATGAAGCCATACAGCTTGCCCATCAAAAAATTGAAAACATCCGTAATGGCTTTATTGAGTGGCTGCAGGAATTGCCAATAAGCGATAAAAATGAACTGGAGAGCCTCTATAACAATACTTTCAATTGTTACGTATTGCGAGAATATGATGGAAGTCATCTAAGCTTTCCGGGTTTGGATAAAAAAGCACTTGAAATTGAAGACTTGTACAGTTCTCAGAAAAATGCGGCATGGCGTATCATTGAGAACCGTGGCGCTTTAATCGATCATGAGGTTGGGCTTGGAAAAACATTAACCATGATTGTAGCTGCCAATGAAATGAAACGATTAGGGATTATTCACAAACCTGCAATACTGGCATTGAATGCCAATGTAAATCAAATTGCAGCAACCTATCGAAAGGCTTATCCCAATGCAAGAATATTGGCACCTGGTGAAAATGATTTTACTCCGGCAAAAAGAATGAGACTCTTCCATGAGATTAAAAATAACAATTGGGACTGTATCATTTTAACCCACGATCAGTTTGGTAAAATTCCGCAGTCACCCGAAATACAAAAAGAGATCTTACAAAATGAGCTGGATAATATAGAACGGGACCTTGATACGGCCAGAGATTTGGGAGGCGATATCTCCAAGAAAATATTAAAGGGTCTTGAAATACGAAAAAATAATCTGGACGGCAGACTAAAAACACTGCTGAAAGATATAGAAGATAAAAAGGACAGCGGTATCAACTTTAAAGAAATGGGTATCGATCATTTGTTTGTAGATGAATCTCACAAATTCAAAAACCTGACTTTCACTACCCGTCATGACCGTGTTGCCGGAATTGGAAATATGCAGGGAAGCCAAAAGGCGCTTAATATGTTATTTGCGGTACGCACGCTTCAGGAAAAATTCGATTCGGATCTGTGTGTAACTTTTCTTTCCGGTACTCCAATATCCAATAGTCTTACCGAAATGTATCTGCTTTTCAAATACCTGCGACCTAAAGAAATGGAACGCCAGCATATTGAAAACTTTGATGGATGGGCAGCTGTTTTTGCCAGAAAAACAACTGATTTTGAATTTTCTGTCACCAATGAGATTATTGCCAAGGAGCGTTTTCGCCATTTTATTAAAGTTCCGGAACTGGCACTGTTCTATAATGAGATTACCGATTATAAAACAGCCAAACATATTGAACTTGATAAACCTGAAATTGAGGAACAGCTTGTCAATATCAGTCCTACACCTGAGCAAAGTGAGTTTATTACCCAGCTCATGCAGTTTGCCAAAACTGGTAATGCGACACTTATTGGCAGGGCACCTCTTACCTCGCAAGAAGATAAAGGCAGGATGCTTATAGCTACTAATTATGCTAAAAAAATGGCTGCCGATATGAGGCTGATAAATGAAAGATATGGTGATCACCCGAATAATAAAGTGAATACATGCGCCAGAAAGGTGGCTGAAATTTATCAGGCTTCCATCGAGCATAAAGGCACCCAAATTGTTTTTTCAGATATCGGGACACCAAAGCCGGATGACTTTAATATGTATGATGCCCTTAAAGGAAAACTGGTAAGGGATTTTAATATCCCGGCTCATGAAATTACCTATATACACGACTGGACCGATAAGAAGAAACTGGAGTTGTTTTCTAAAATGAATACAGGTGAGATACGTATTCTTTTGGGCAGTACAGAAAAAGCAGGTACGGGGCTTAATGTACAAATGCGTGTTGTGGCGATGCATCATATGGATATTCCCTGGCGACCATCAGATCTGGGACAACGCAACGGCCGAGGAAGCAGGCAAGGTAACGAAGTTGCCAAACAGCATTATGGGAATAAAGTAAAGAATTTCATCTATGCGACAGAGCAGTCACTGGACAATTACAAATTCAACCTTTTGAAGAACAAACAGACTTTTATCAGTCAGATGAAAAACTGTGAACTTAATGTCAGGACTATTGATGAGGGAGCTATGGATGAGCAAAGTGGAATGAACTTTTCAGAATATATCGCAGTATTATCAGGTGATACTTCATTACTGGAAAAATCAAAATTGGAGAAAAAAGTAACGGTAATGGAAAGCCTTAAAAAAGCACATTACAAGGAAATTTCCAGAACTAAATATCAGGTTGAATACCTAATGGAGGAAAAAGGAATCACCACTAAAACACTCGACAAACTAACTGCTGATCACAGTTTTTACAAAAACAATCTGAAGTATGAACCTGATGGTTCCAAAGCAAATCCTATAGAGTTGTATAACTGCAAAACAGCAGATCCAGAAAGTATCGGCAAAGAAATTATCCTGCTCTATAAAAACTGGAAACCTCCCGAAGGAGAAAACCAGGCCAAACAAATTGGGAAGTTATATGATTTTGGACTCTATATAAAAAGAGAACGTGAAGCCTATCAAAATGATGGTTTATACCAGTACCGTTACTCCAACAGCTTTTATGCACAACGTTTAGAAGATGGTATTAAATATACTTCCAATGGAGGAACTCCAAATGTGGACAATCCAAAATTGGCAGCCCGCCACTTTTTAAATGCCATTGATAAGGTGGAACATCTCAGGTCTAAATACCAAAAGTCACTGAATGATATTGAAAACCAACTGCCGGAATTACAACAATTAACCACAAGAGTATTTAGTCAGGAGGATGAGCTTCAAAAAATGAAAAGCGACCTCTTTAGTCTGGAAAGGGAAATAGCCCTGAAAATTCAGGAGAACCAATTGAAAGAAGCCAATCCGCAAGAGGCTAGTCTCAGTAATGAAACAAAATTAACGGATACAGCTCCGGTAATTCAACTCCCAATAAAGAGCAGTGAAGAATCACAGCGTTTCAAAGGGGTAGAAAGCAATACTGATAAATGGCAGGAACGCTCTTTTTCAGAAATGAGGCGCAGCAGCAGGATGAAATTTTAAAATAAATACCATGTCAAACAGTGTGTATAAGATCAACAAAGGAATTAACCAGAGCATAGAGTTTAAAGGGCTAAAGGCGCAGTATATCTGGTATTTGGGCGGTGGCGTCATTGTGCTTATGATACTGTTTGCCATTATGTACATAGCCGGATTACCCTCTTTAATCTGTATTGGGATTATTGGTATTTCAGGAACATTGTGGGTTTTGAAAATATACAAGATGAGCCACAAATACGGTGAATATGGAATGATGAAAGCTTTAGCAAAACGGCAGATTCCAAAAGCTGTGAAATCGAAAAGCAGAAAAATATTTATGATGAAGAAATAGAATTTGCTCAGCATTACCTGAGCGGTAAAAAAGAGGATGATGGAAAAGATGATAGATGATATTTTACCAATTATGGATGTAGAGCATGATTGCATCCTGTCCAAACAAGGAGATGTGACAGTAGTATTTAGAGCAGAACTGCCTGAGATATTTACCTTGTCAGATCAGGAATACGAAGCATTTCATCAGGCGTGGCTTAAAGCTATAAAACTGCTTCCGAAATTTAGTGTATTCCATAAACAGGACTGGTTTATAGACAGCAAGTTTGAACCCGATTTCACAAGCGAAGATTCCAGTTTTCTTACCCGAAGCAGTGAACGTTTTTTTAATGAACGTCCCTTTCTGGATCATTCGTGTTACATTTTCCTGACCAAAAAACCAGCAGGCAGAAAAACATCCACTTCCCTATTTTCAAATTTACTGAGAAGTTCAATAGTTCCAGAAGAAACATTAAAAGCGCAGGTGCGTCAAGAATTTATTGATAGTACCGGACAATTCAGACGCATACTGGAAGACAGTGGTTTTGTCAAATTGACCCGCCTTGGTAATGATGAACTTAAAAGCCACAGCAGAAAGATTGGAATTATTGAACAATATTGTTTTTTGTCTGAAAAACAGAAATCGTTTGTTTTTAAAGATATCTCTTTTGATGATGGTCTTCAGGTAGGAGACAAACACTGCCAGATTTATACGTTGGGGGATGCCGCTGATCTGCCTGCCTTATGTGGTTCGAGAATTAATTATGACCGCTATTCCACAGATAAGACCAAATTCAGTATCGGATTTGCTTCGACTCTGGGGCAATTACTTTCCTGTAACCACATTTATAATCAATATATTTTCATAGAGGATTTCCAGAAAACGCTGCAAAAACTGGAAAGTAAAAGACTGCGACTGCAATCCTTATCAGCCTACAGTAGGGAGAACCTGATTGCGCGAGATGCTACAAATGATTTTCTTAACGAGGCTATCAGCCAGCAGCGACTGCCTGTAAAAGCACATTTTAATGTGCTGATCTGGACAGATAATAAAGAAGAACTCAAAGACCTGAAGAATAAAGTTTCTTCAGCACTGGCTCAGATGGATGCAGCTGCTAAACAGGAAACGGTTGGAGCTGCACAAATATTTTGGGCAGGAATTCCCGGGAATTCCGCAGATTTCCCAATGAACGACACCTTTGATACGTTCACAGAACAAGCGACATGCTTCCTGAATCTGGAAACGGGCTATCGCTCTTCCCTTAGTCCGACTGGTATTCGATTAGGAGATCGTTTGACTGGAAAACCGGTTCATGTGGATATCAGTGATGAGCCGGTTAAAATGGGGATTTGTACCAATAGGAACAAATTTATACTGGGACCCTCTGGAAGCGGTAAATCCTTTTTTACCAACCATATGGTCAGAAGCTATTATGAGCAGGGAACCCATGTTGTACTTGTTGATGTTGGACACAGCTACAAGGGACTGTGTGATATGGTAAAGGGCTACTACTTTACCTACGATGAAAAGAACCCAATCCGGTTTAATCCCTTTTATATCAGTGAAGGCGACTTGCTTGATACAGAGAAAAAAGAAAGTATTAAAACATTGTTATTAGCACTCTGGAAAAAAGACAATGAGACATTCAACCGAAGTGAATATGTTGCACTGTCCAATGCGCTTCAATTGTACTATGAAAAGTTAGACAGCAATTCTGATTTGTTTCCCTGCTTTGACAGCTTTTATGAATTTCTGAAAAATGAGTTTGTATCCATATTGGAAGGTGACAAAGTAAAGGAAAAGGATTTTGATGTAAATAATTTTCTCTATGTACTGCGCCCGTACTACAGAGGAGGTGAATTTGATTACCTGCTCAATGCTACCGAGAATCTGGATCTGTTAAAAGAACGCTTTATTGTTTTTGAACTTGATAATATCAAAGATCATCCGATACTTTTTCCAGTGGTAACGATCATCATTATGGAAGTCTTTATCAGTAAGATGCGCAAGCTTAAGGGAGTGCGGAAAATGATCCTGATTGAAGAGGCCTGGAAAGCTATTGCCAAGGAAGGAATGGCCGAATATATTCGGTATTTATTCAAAACTGTGCGTAAATTCTTTGGAGAGGCCATAGTAGTCACGCAGGAAGTAGAAGATATCATTTCCTCTCCTGTAGTCAAGCAGGCTATTATCAATAACAGTGACTGCAAGATATTACTGGACCAAAGCAAGTATCAAAACAAATTCGAGCAAATTCAGGAACTTCTTGGGCTTACAGAAAAAGAAAAAGCACTCGTATTATCTGTAAACAAAGCCAATGATCCTGATAAGAAATACAAAGAAGTGTTTATCTCCCTTGGGGGCATGCAGTCTAAAGTATACCGCACCGAGGTATCCCTTGAGGAATACTACGCCTACACCACCGAAGAAACTGAAAAAGTAAAAGTACAGGCGTATGCTAAGAAATTTGATAGTGATATCAGAAAAGGCATTGCAGCACTTGCCAATGACCTAAGAGCAGAAAAATTATGAAAACAAAACAACAATACTTATGAGAGCAAAAAAGAAAATCATGATTTGCCTGTTGTGCTTTTTACTGATCAGCACTCCGGCAAGACCGGCAAAGGTTGCGGCAATACCAATTTTGGAAATTGTAAAAGCAGTTGCCAAAAAAGTAATTAAGGCTATTGACCTAAGGATCCAAAAACTGCAGAACAAAACAATCTGGCTTCAGAATGCGCAGAAAAAAATAGAAAATGTACTCTCCAAACTAAAGCTGGATGAGATTTCAGATTGGACTGAGAAACAAAAAGAACTCTACAGGAATTATTATGAGGAACTGGCAAAAGTCAAATCCATCATTACCTATTACCAGCGTATCAAAGATATCAGTGCAAAGCAGATTCGTTTGGTAGATGAATATGAAAGAGCCTGGAACCTGTTTCAAAAAGATGCTCATTTCAATTCCAGTGAACTCGATTATATGCAAAGTGTTTATTCTGGAATACTCGATGAAAGCCTGAAAAACATCGATCAGATTTTCCTTGTATTGGATTCTTTCACCACACAGATGAGTGATGCCAAAAGGCTGGAGATTATAAATGCTGCCGCAGATCAGATTGATGCCAATTATGATGACCTGACACTATTCAACAGACAAAACATACTACTGAGCCTTCAAAGAGCCAAAACACAGCATGATGTCAAATCCGTTAAACAATTTTACGGAATTCCGTAAACAACAAATAAAATCATGAAAAAAATATTCTTACTGGTGCTTATTACTGCACTGACCACAGGGAATCTTCATGCACAGACAAAACAGCAAAGGATGCTTTTAGAGCAAATAGCAGCCCTGCAAGTCTATATTGGATATGCTCAAAAAGGCTATTCGGCAGTCAAAAAAGGACTCAATACCATAGGAGATTTCAAACGTGGAGAATTTAATCTTCATACCGATTACCTGAATTCCCTTAAGACAGTCAATCCCAAAATAAAAAAGTACGCCAGGGTAACGGAAATTATAGGGCTCCAGATAAAAATCATGAAAAGCTACAAGAGCTTACATCAGCAAATCCGGCAGGATGATTTGTTTCATGGAGATGAAGTCGATTATATCAAAAGGATCTTTGAAAGGTTAATCAAAAATTGTGATACCAATCTGGATGAACTACAAACAATCATTACGGACGGAAAGTTAGAGATGAAAGATGATGAGCGATTGAAACGCATTGATATGATTTACCAAGATATGCTGGATAACTATGCTTTCTCTGAGAGCTTCAGTAATGAAACTAAAATCCTGGCTGTATCAAAAGCTACCGAATTAAAAGAAGCAAAAAATAGCCGTTCACTGAACGGCATAAATACTGATTTACCATGAAAAAATTACTGATTATAGGAATTGTGTTTATCGGATTGCTATTTCCATCCCCGATAACCGCTCAAAAACAGGAAATCCAGCAATTGATTTTGAACATAGAGAAGTTGGCCCAGTTCAAACAGATTCTAAAGGATATGAAAAAGGGCTATGAAATACTAAGTGGAGGTTATAATACTGTAAAAGATTTGTCTGAAGGAAATTTCGGCCTTCATGAAACATTTCTTGATGCGCTCATGCAGGTTAGCCCCACAGTTAAGAATTACAGGCGTATTGGTGACATTGTGAATTATCAGGTGCTGCTGGTAAAAGAATACAAGTCCGCTTTTAGCCGCTTTAGGGATAGTAAAAATTTTAATCCAGAAGAAATTGCCTATTTCGAAAGGGTGTACGATAATCTGTTTAAACAAAGCCTTAGAAATCTTGATGAACTCACATCGGTGATTACTGCTAATAAAATGCGAATGTCAGATGATGAAAGACTGGCATCCATTGACAAAATATATGCAGATATGCAGGACAAACTTTTGTTCCTGAGAAACTTTAACAATAATACTGCTGTACTGGCTTTGCAACGTGCAAAAGAGCACAATGATACGCGGGCAATGCGCAGTATTTACAAGCTAAACAATTAAACCTAAACTGCTATGATAAAAATAAATCAAAAGAAATTATTTGTCATTCCGGGTATATTATTCCCCTTTCTAAGCCATGCACAAGGAATTGCAGACGACATGAACGGCCTGCATAGTGTACTGGAACAATTGTATGATGAAATGATGCCTTTATGCAGTAATCTGATTGGTGTTGGACAAGGACTTGCCGGTTTTGCTGCTATTTGGTATATCTCCTCAAGAGTTTGGAGACATATTGCCAGTGCTGAACCCATAGATTTCTATCCACTCTTTCGTCCTTTTGTTATCGGATTTTGCATTATGATTTTTCCCTCTGTCCTCTATATGATAAATGGTGTCATGAAACCTACTGTTACAGCAACTGCTGCAATGGTGGAAGGCTCCAACAAAGCGATTGAAAGACTGCTTAAAGAAAAAGAAGAAGCACTCAAAGAAACAGATCCCTGGAAAATGTATGTTGGTTCGACAGGAAGCGGTGATCAGGATAAATGGTACCGCTATACACATGATGATGCAGATACAAGTGGTCAGGGAATGCTAGATGGTATTGGAAATGATATCAAATTTGCCATGAGCAAGGCCTCTTATAATTTCCGCAATTCAGTAAAAGAATGGATGAGCGAGGTACTGCGTGTATTATTTGAATCTGCTTCCCTGTGCATCGACACACTTCGGACTTTTCAATTGGTGGTACTTTCTATTTTAGGTCCAATTGTTTTTGGTATTTCGGTCTTCGATGGTTTTCAACACACCCTTACCGTCTGGCTGGCACGTTACATCAATATCTATCTGTGGCTTCCCGTGGCTAATATATTTGGAAGCATTATTGGAAAAATTCAGGAGAATATGCTAAAGATTGATATTGCGCAAGCAGGAGAATATGGAGAGACTTTCTTTAGCAGGACTGATGTTGCCTATTTGGTCTTTATGATTATTGGGATTATAGGTTATTTCACTGTCCCTTCTGTTGCTAATTACATTGTTCATGCCGGAGGTGGCGGTGCACTCGGACAAAAAGTAACCAGTATGTTTAGTAATTCAACAACTTCCCTTGTCAATACTACATCTCAAGGGACTACAATGGTAGCGGATGCTATGGGGAATGCTGCCGGGCGTATGTACCAAAGCATGTCTGATTCCGGTAATTCTGCGCCTTACTTCAAGGACAATTATATGGCTGACAAATTAAAAGGTAAATCTTAACCCTAAATTCAAAGTTTATGTTTAGCAAAATGAAAAATATTGACACTGCCTTTCGACATATTCGCGGATTTACCATGCTGGTCATTATAGGGTGTATTTTAATTAGCTGCTTTGCGCTTTATAAGAGTTTCTCGCTGGTATCTCAAATGCAAAACAAGGTTTATATACTGGCTAATGGAAAAGCACTTGAAGCCTATGCTTCAGACCGAAAAGACAACATTCCTGTCGAGGCTAGAGATCATGTAAAAACGTTTCATAAGCTGTTTTTTACCCTTGACCCGGATGATAAAGTCATTAAAAGCAATGTAACAAAGGCTCTTTATCTGGCGGATGACAGTGCCAAACGTGTCTATGACGATTTAAAGGAAAACGGTTATTACTCCGGCATTATATCAGGGAACGTCAGCCAGACCATACAGATTGACAGTGTGACTATTGACCTTAACCGCTATCCGTATGGATTCCGATGTTATGCTACTCAAAATATCATTCGTACCACCAGCATCGCACATCGGAACCTTATCACTGAAGGTAACCTTCGTAACGTATCGAGAAGCGATAACAATCCACATGGCTTTTTAATCGAGCGATGGAATACTATTGAGAATCGGGACATAAGTACCGAAAATCGAAAATAATAAACTACTAATTATGAAAGTCACTTTTAAAAGAAAGAACAATGCTGTTACGGGTACTAGAGATA
This sequence comes from Flavobacterium sp. Leaf82, assembly GCF_001422725.1. Classification (GTDB taxonomy): domain Bacteria; phylum Bacteroidota; class Bacteroidia; order Flavobacteriales; family Flavobacteriaceae; genus Flavobacterium. Next base: position 282,590 of record NZ_LMMA01000023.1, read on the forward strand.
GTCTCTGGCAGAAATTTGAGCAGGCCAATCTTCGATTGCAACATAAGTGTGCACAATGGTTAGAGCGTAAAACAGCTCATTTTTCTAGACTCAATTGGATTGTGGTTCTATTCACTTTTATAGTGTTTACAGGAGGTTGCAGTATTTATCTGATTGTAACAAGCTTTTCTGGAAATACAACTAAAAAAACAACTGTAATTCCAATTACTAAACCAACGAGTTCGGTTTCCTTAAAAGAAAAGCCTATCCAACTCAATACAATTATTAGTAAAACAGAATTTGAAAAAATCACAAGTTTTAGGAAATATATGGATAGTCTGGGGCGAAGTCCGACAGGGAAAAAAACGCACGACAGCATTGTATTAAATCGTCCCGGACTTCTGGACAGTTTAACAATAATAGAAAATTACTATTACTCACATCTTAAAAATTAATATCATGGAACAAGACACAAAATCATTAAAGACCTTAAAGCATCGTAAGATGCTCTTGGTACTGCCAATATTGGCTTTGCCATTTCTAACTGCCATATTTTGGGCATTGGGCGGTGGAAAAATGGATGCTGCCAATTCAGCAACACCAGAGCAAAAAGGTTTTAATCTAAAACTTCCCAATGCGAACCTGAAAGAAGGGCTTCCAATGGATAAAATGAATTATTACGATCTGGCTGCTCTTGATTCAGCAAAGCTTGATGAACTTATCAAAAAAGATCCCAACTATTTAAGCCTGTCCTTTCAGATTGATTCCACTGAGGACAGCAGTGCTGTTACTCAAAGAAAAGAACAACATGGTTTAAAGAAATCTGTTTATCGCGATTCCAACGAAGAAAAAGTGCATCAAAAATTGGAAGCTTTGCAAAAAGCAATCAATACACCAGTAGCAGTTCCAGAGCAAAACAGAGATTATACTAAAATTGTAAAATCAAATGAAACCTCACTGCATTCCAATGATGTGGACAGGCTCGAACAAATGATGCAATCCATGAATGAAGAGCAGGAAAGTCAGGATCCGGAACTACAACAGCTCGGTGGAATGCTGGAGAGTATTTTGGATATCCAACATCCCAACAGGGTACAGGAAAAATTGAAAAAAGCGTCCGAGGCTCAGCGTGGACAAGTCTTTACTATTTCCACCAAGGAGCATGAAGATCCTGTTTCTTCTTTACAAAGCAAAACAATGAACAGTTTTGAGTACAAACAGAATGGTTTTTACTCTTTAGATGAATTTGAAAGTAATGATTTAGATCAGAATGCCGTACAAGCGGTAATTCATGAAAATCAGACTATTGTAAACGGAGCTACAGTTAAGTTCCGACTCATGAACGACATATTTATAAATGGCATTAAAGTTCCAAAAGATAATTTTTTGTTTGGAACAGCTTCCTTAAAAGGAGAACGATTAACTATTAACATTACTAGTATCAGATACAACAACTCCCTATTCCCAGTAGACTTGTCAGTTTACGATATGGATGGACTTGTTGGTATATATATTCCGGGAGCCATTAATCGTGATGTTGCCAAAGCTTCGGCTGATCGCTCCATGCAAACTTTAGGAGTTGCATCTCTTGACGATTCCTGGGGAGCTCAGGCAGCCGGAGCAGGAATTGAAGCGGCTAAAAGCCTGCTAAGTAAAAAAGTAAAACTAGTTAAAGTAGTTGTAAAAGCAGGTTATAAGGTGCTCTTGCATGATGAAAAAGAGAAACAAAAAGATTCCAATTAAAAACTAAAAATGATACAGATGAAAAATTTTAAACTATTGGTGATGGGCCATCTATTATTTATGACCATCGGTGTGTTGGCACAGCAAACAGGTAAAAACCGTTTATTCCAAACAGAATCAGACTCTTTAATGATAGCCTATTCAAAAACAACCAATATTGTATTTCCTTTTGCCATTAAAAGTGTTGACAAGGGAAGTCCAGAAATATTGGTACAAAAAGCAAAAGGTCTTGAAAATATCCTTCAGGTTAAGGCTGCCCAAAAAGGATTTTTCCAGACCAATCTTACGGTAGTGACTGCAGATGGAAAATTCTACTCTTTCGTGCTGGACTATAATGAAGAATTTCCACAGCTGAATCTTACCCTTAATAAAACTAAGCCTGATGGGCAGGAAATTTATTTTTCAGATGAAATTATTAATGATCAGGATATTGAGGAATATTCAAAGTTAGCGCTACACGACAAAAAAAAGCTGCGAGGTCAAAAGGAAAGTAACTATGATATTGACTTTAGGCTCAACGGAATTTTTATTCGTGACGAAGTAATGTATTACAGGATAAAAGTAACCAACAATTCTAAAATCAATTATGAGATCGACCAGCTTCGTTTTTTTATTCGCGACACTAAAAAAATACAACGTACTGCTTCACAGGAAATTGAAATTACACCAATTTATATTCTGAATGATGTTGATAAAATTAAAGCTGAAGCAGAAAACATCTTTGTATTTGCGCTGCCAAAATTTACAATTCCGGAAAAAAAATATTTAGCCATACAGCTAATGGAGAAAAATGGCGGCAGACATTTAGAAGAACATGTCAAGAACACAAAACTGGTACAGGTTACTGTACTTCCAAAATTATAAACTATTTAATAATTAAAAAATTGAAATCATGAACGAGAAAAATTTTGAATACTTAAGAGATCAGATTAAGTATACTGGATTCGGTGAAGCACTGGAATCTCAATTAAAAGAAAAAATGCAGAAGGAAGAGCCTAATTTTACTTTGACGCATAATGCGCAATACGGTAATGATACCGCTACAGCGACGTTAAATTTTAAAAAATCTGATCAAAGCGACATTTACTTTTTTAACTCTTATAAAGTCGAATTGCAAAAAGAAAATTCTAAAGAAGCCTTGGAACAAACCTTTTACATCAATAAAGGCAGCAACATAACAATGAAGGAAGCTTACAATCTTATGGAAGGCAGGTCGGTAAATAAAGATCTCACCAGTAAAGAGGGGGAAGTTTATAATTCTTGGGTTCAAATGGACTTCAAACAATCCGAATCTAATGGAAACTTTAAACTAAACCATTACCACCAAAATTACGGTTATGATTTAGAAGCAGCACTGTCCAAACATCCGATTAAAGAACTGGAAACCCCAAAATACAAAGAAGACTTGATAAATTCTTTGAAAAAAGGAAATCTGCAGAGCGCTACTTTTTTAAAAGAAGGTAATGAGATCAAGCAGTATATTGAAGCCAGCCCGCAATTCAAAACAATTAATATCTATGATAATAATATGAAAAGGATTGACAATCGTAAAGCTCAGGAAGAAAAGCAATCCGAAACTCAGCAAACTTCCGAAAAACAGGGCAGTAAAAAGCAAAACCAAACAGCCGATGATGATGGACCAGAAATACCAAAGGAAGCTAAGAAGAAAAAGAAAAGTCAATCCATGTAAGCAGTGATGAAGAACGAACAACTTCCCATAAACAGAGTAGAAATGGAATTAAACCAGTGGCGCTCCAGGGAAGAGCGTTTTAGTAAACTGTTTAATTTTAGTCTTTCGGGCAATAGGTCACTGATTAAAGAAAAGTTGCATCATTACGAGCGGATTGGAACAAAGTATAAGGGAACAAAAAATATTGAGGAGCGTTTTGCTTTGCAGATGCTCAAGCAGGAAAAGAACAAGATTCTTAAGCAGCTTTATCCTAATTTATTGGTAAGACTCATTCGTAAACTGATCATTGCACCACTCGTAGACCAAATTGCTGTTCGGAAAGATGCAAAAGAAGAAGAAAAAAATAACCAATCGCTGCACGATCAGGTGCAGCGTATTGGTTTTAGAGATTTGTCAAATCAAATTGATAAGCAAATCAAACAAGGTCATGAGCAGTTCATTATTCCGGTTTCTTATTACGTCAACGAAAAAGAACGACTGGATCATGAGTTGTCTTTTTCTAAAGACCAGAGTGGACAGTATCAATTTGAAGCATATAAAACGACTTTGCAAAATGAATCAAAGCCTGATGAAGAGAGAAGCCAATATTTTAAAGTACAACAAGGAAATTCTATTGATACCACACAGGCATATAATTTATTAGCTGGACGTTCCATTCAGAAGGAAAAATCCTGGATCCAACTGGATCTTAACGACAAAGATGCTAGTGGCAATCATAGAATCAAAGAATTTCATTCCGGGTATGGTTATGATCTTGAAAAAGCCTTACAGCAACTTCCTTTAAAGGAATTATCAAATAAAACTCAAGCCGATAAATTAAAGGATGATTTAAAACAAGGAAATCGGTTGCCCGTAACCTTGATTAAAAATGGAAATGAACATCGGTTTTATATTGAAGCTAATCCCCAGTTTAAATCAGTAAACATTTATGACGAGCATTCAAGAAAAATAACGCTCGCAACTGCATTGGGCAATAAAACAATGGAAACAGTAAAACAGCAGCAAAAGACAAATGAGAGTCAACAGTTAAACCATTCCACAAGAAATGGTATGCGTGTAAGCTCATAATCTAGAAAATAATGAAAACACTAAAACCTTTATCTGATTTTTTTAAGGCAATAGAGAAAGATTACCGTATCAGCGTAACGCATATTGGCATATATGCGGCATTACTTCAGTTTAGGACGGAAAAGGGTTTTGTTAATCCTATTGAGGTCTATAGGTATGAAATCATGAAGTTAGCCAAGATAACCGGGCCTGTAACATACCATAAATGTATTCGTGAGCTAAATGAGTATGGCTACATTAGCTATCAGCCAAAACGCAATAGAAACCAAAGGAGTATGATTTATTTTCCTATATGAGTAATTGAAACAATTTTATTTTAATTAATAAAGCCCGCTTGCGGGCTTTTGCTGTCAATAGAAGGAGGTATATGATGAGAGATAAAGATATTGATAGAATAACGCCTAACAAGGCAATGGAATTATTAAGGAAAGATGGAATTAATGTTGATGATGAACAAGCAAAAATAATCTTAGATTTCCTCTACGAAATGGCTGAAATAGTGGTTAGTACATATTTAAATGAACAAAAAAGACGTAAATTTACCCTCCAACAAGATGAGTGTAAATAAGTTTAATCAATTTCAAAATCATGAAAATTGCAGATTTATATATTAGGGTAAGTACGGAAGAGCAGGCTGATAAAGGATATTCACAACGTGATCAGGAAGAACGTCTGCGCAAGTATTGTGAATTAAACTCACTTAAAGTTCGTAAAGTTGTAATAGAAGATCACTCAGCTAAAACATTTAACCGTCCAGCCTGGAAAAAACTATTAGCAGAACTCCGATCACGCAGGGGACATTCTGATCTTATTTTATTTACAAAGTGGGACAGATTCAGTAGAAATGCAGGTGATTCATATCAAATGATCAGTACATTACGCAATTTAGGAGTAGAACCTCAGGCTGTTGAGCAGCCATTGGACCTTTCAATACCCGAAAACAAAATGATGCTAGCATTTTACCTTGCTGCACCGGAGGTAGAAAATGACCGCCGTGCACTAAATGTATTCAATGGAATGCGGAGAGCAAAAAAAGAAGGACGTGTTATGGGCCGCCCTCCTTTAGGATATGTAAATAGAATCACTGAAACAGGAAAAAAACATATTGCAATTAAAGAAGATCAGGCATTAATAATGCTCTGGGTATTTGAAGAACTTGCTAAAGGACAAATACACACAGAACAAATATGGAAAGCTGCTAAGAAAAAAGGTCTTAATTCCACACGAAGCTGCTTCTGGGTTGCACTGAGAAATCCTATTTACTTCGGCAAGGTATTCGTTGCTAAATATAAAGACGAAGAATGTCATTTAGTCCAGGGACAGCATGAGCCACTTATAACAGAAGCCTTATTTTATGACGTACAGGATATACTAGATGGACGGAAAAAAATAAAAAGAACTACAATAACAGTAGATCCAGCATTGCCACTCCGCGGATATTTAATATGTCCTAAGTGCGGAAAAGTACTTACCGGGAGTGCGTCAAAAGGGCGTCACAAGTACTATCATTATTATCACTGCACTATGGGATGTACATTCAGAGAAAAAGCACCTATAGTTAATGACAAAATAGTAGAGGAACTTCGAAAATATGTCAGACCATTACCTTTTCTTGAACTTTACAAGCAGACAATCACTTCTGTATATAATAGTAAAACAAAATATAATAGAAGCGATTCTGATGTTTTGAAAAAGAAACTAGAGGAAACAAATCAAAGATTGACACGTGCAAGAAACTTATTAATAGCCGGTGATTTAGATGCTGACGATTATAAAAGAATCAAAATAGAAACAGCAGATAATATAAATCGTCTAGAAGCACAACTCACAAGTCAAAACAGCAGTATTCCAAACGTTGAACCTCTTTTAAATAAGGCGCTCAGCAACATTTCACAGCTTGATAAACTCTATGAAGAAGCATCTACAGAAGGGAAAAGGAAGATAATTGGTTCGATATTTCCTGAAAAACTTACTTTTGAAAATAACGAAGTTCGAACCACTAAAATTAACGAAGCGCTCCGGCTTATGTTATTGTTTTACAAGGAGTTATACAATAAAAAAAGAGGACAAAATCAGAAAAATACTGATTTGTCCTCTTATGTGAACGCAGAAGGATTCGAACCTTCGACCGCCTGCTTAGAAGGCAGGTGCTCTATCCAGCTGAGCTATGCGTCCATTTGTTTTAAAACTTTATGGCAAAGTTTCTGTCGGGGTGGCAGGATTCGAACCTGCGGCCTCCTGCTCCCAAAGCAGGCGCGATAACCGGGCTACGCTACACCCCGAAGGCAAATTATTAAGCGGAGAGACAGGGACTCGAACCCTGGCGACGGTTACCCGTCGACAGATTAGCAATCTGCTCCATTACCGCTCTGGCACCTCTCCAAGCTCAAGAAACGTGTTCTGTTTTGCGGTTGCAAATGTAAGACAACATTCCATATCTCACAACTATTTCGGCGCTTTTTTTTCACTTTTTTCAATCTTTTTTTTAAAACGCTTAACAATCAAACAAATAGAATTAACAAAAATTTGATATTAAATTTAAAATTCAATCGAATTGCCCCAAAATTTGAATTTATTCAAATAAAGAGTAAATTTGCTTTATTAACTAATAATACAGAAAATGAACAAAAGAGTTGTTATCGTTTCTGCCGTTAGAACACCTATCGGAAGTTTCATGGGAGGGTTATCTACCGTACCCGCACCAAAATTAGGTGCTGCCGCAATAAAAGGAGCACTACAAAAAATTAACCTAGACCCTAAATTAGTTGATGAAGTTTTTATGGGCAACGTAGTTCAGGCTGGAGTTGGTCAGGCGCCGGCGCGTCAGGCAGCAATTTTTGCCGGACTATCTGAAGAAGTTGCCGCTACGACTGTAAACAAAGTTTGTGCTTCAGGAATGAAAGCCGTAATGTTTGCCGCACAGGCAATCGCTTGCGGTGATGCAGAAATTGTAGTTGCCGGTGGAATGGAAAACATGAGTTTGATCCCGCATTACGTACAAATGCGTAACGGAACTAAATTTGGTCCTGCAACAATGCTTGACGGAATGCAAAAAGATGGCTTGACAGATGCTTATGATAACAACGCAATGGGAGTTTGCGCTGACTTATGTGCAACTGAATACAACATCAGTCGTGAAGAACAAGACAATTTTGCTATTCAATCTTATGAAAGAAGTGCAAAAGCATGGGATGCCGGAAAATTCGACAACGAAATTGTTCCTGTAGAAGTTCCACAAAGACGTGGTGAACCAATCATCGTTTCTAAAGATGAAGAGTACACGAATGTAAAATTGGATAAAATCCCTTCATTAAGCGCTGTTTTTACAAAAGACGGAACTGTTACTGCCGCAAACGCATCTACAATCAATGACGGAGCTGCAGCTTTGGTTTTAATGTCTGAAGAAAAAGCAATCGCATTAGGATTAAAACCCCTGGCCTACATAAAAAGTTATGCTGATGCTGCTCAGGAACCAAAATGGTTTACTACGAGCCCGGCAAAAGCTTTACCAAAAGCCTTAGACAAAGCAGGAATTGCAATTGGCGATGTTGATTATTTCGAATTCAACGAAGCATTTGCAGTTGTTGGTCTGGCAAATTCAAAAATCCTTGGTCTTGATAACGATAAAGTAAATGTAAATGGTGGTGCAGTTTCATTAGGTCATCCTCTTGGATGTTCAGGAGCAAGAATCATCGTAACTTTACTAAATGTTTTAGAACAAAATAATGCTAAAACCGGAGCTGCAGCAATTTGCAATGGCGGCGGTGGTGCATCAGCAATTGTTATCGAAAGAGCTTAAATAATATTACATCAGGAGTTATTTCATTTTCAAATAACTCCTGATTTTCAACTAATAAATGACCTTAAATGTTCGGAATTTGTAATTTAGCCATAGTACCCGTTCGATCTGAGCCAAGTGACAGAAGCGAAATCGTTACACAACTTTTGTTTGGCGAGCACATCGAGATTTTAGAACGCCAAAATCAATGGGCGCGAATAAAAATACAATACGATGACTATGAAGGCTGGGTAGATTCTAAACAATATCAAATTATTTCAGAGGCAAATTACAAACAATTAAGCAATGACGCCATTATTCTTAATGCTGATTTGATTGATTATATCAGTGCACCAGAAAATTTATTATTACCAATTCCGCTTGGTGCATCCTTATCATTTTTAAATAATAACGAAATCAACACTGCTAATTTCGAATTTGAAGGCACAAAAACAAGTGGTATAAAATCAAAAAGTGCCTTAATAAATACTGCGTTTATGTATTTGAACGCACCTTATCTTTGGGGCGGAAAAACACCTTTTGGAATCGACTGTTCCGGTTTTACACAAATGGTTTACAAACTAAACGGATACAAAATACATCGCGATGCATCGCAGCAGGCACTTGAAGGAGAATCATTAAGTTTTATTGAAGAAAGCGAAGCAGGCGATTTGGCCTTTTTTGATAATGACGAAGGAAACATCATTCACGTGGGTATTATTATGGAAAATAATTATATCATTCACGCCAGCGGAAAAGTACGTATTGACCGTTTAGACCATTTAGGGATTTACAATCCTGAGATCAACAAACACACACACAAACTACGTGTGATCAAAAAGATAATTTAATTACTGTTCTTTCACGCTAATCATAAAAACAGCAATCCTGATGAAGTTTTCATTATCTAAAACAGATTTTAAAATTAACGATATTACCGTTCAATTTCCGATTGCTATAACTGTTTTAAAACAAACTTTAGGAGAATGCCGGCATTTAAAAAAGCAATACAACCATATTTACACTTGGGATAATCATGGTATTGTTGCATTTTCTAAAGAAGGAATAAACGCAGAAAACATATTACTTGACCTGAACTTTGGCAATTATGATTATTGCTCAGAAAATCCTTTTACAGGAGAATTCATTTTTGATGGTCATGAATTATTTGCATTTTTTGCATCCAATAAAAGTCAATTGGTAAAACTTTTTAAAGGAGATAAAACTGGCGCTTTTATCCTGAACGGAATTAGTGTGTGGTTTGATAAAGAAGACGATAAAATTACAGCAATTGACATTTCTGCCTACGAAGAAAAAGAAAAAAAAGAAAAAATGCCCGTTGCCGAAAAATTCAAACATTTTGACTCATTATGGAAAGAATGGATTGAAGAAATAAATAAAATTGTTCCAAAAGACAATGATTATTACAATCTCTCAGACGGAATTTCTCTTGAAGATTTAGAACAACACTCTATTCTGGAAGACAAAATTACAATACCAGAGGCACTTCAGAATTTTTATAAAATCCAGAATGTTGAATATGATGCTGTGACTTCTGCTTTTCAGTTTTTAATAGGCGATTGGACTTACGATCTTATTCCGTTTGAAGACATTAAAGAAGAATGGAATGGTATACAGGATTTGCAATTTGACGAAGACGATCTTCCGGAACTAGAAATAGATTTCGATAAAATCCAAACCAATAACTACGCAAACCCAAAATGGATTCCTTTTGCTACAGGAAGAAATGGAGATTATTTACTTTATGATACAGATCCCGCAGAAAAAGGAAAATTTGGACAAATCATAGAACTCCAAAACGAATCCTGGGAACGAAACATAGTTGCCGAATCCTTTGAAGAACTTCTGAAAAACGAAATCAACAACCTAAAAACAGGTAAAACTGAACATTTTGATTTTATAATTGGCAAAGACGAAACAGATTAAAATCATTTTAATCAAGAAATCAGTGAAAAAAAATCCGCGATAATACGTGTTTTCGCTTGCGAATCCGTGTCATCCGCGTGCCATCATCACGCACTAATTCGAATCACTTTTCTAAACTCAGATGGACTATTCCCTCTTTGTTTCTTAAAGAATTTATTAAAGTGGCTTTCATCCGTAAAACCAAATTCATACGCAATTTCGTTGATCCGTTTATCACTAAACTGCAAACGATGCTCGATTAGTTTCGTTTTATAATTACTAATATATTGCTGCATCGTTTCGTTTGCGTGTTTCTTAAAATAACGTCCTAAATACGTATTCGAGATTCCAAAATAATCACTAATCGATTCCGCTTTAATTCTTTCCGGATAATAGATATTATTCTGAATATATTGCAAGATATCCATCGCTTTCGCCTCACAACCAATATTTACCTGTTCCGGCAAGTACTTCGCAATATTTCGTGCAACCACAATAATCAGTGTATTTACCAATTGCTGAATCAATTCTTTATTATAAACATCTTTATCCTGATGTTCCCTAATAATCGCTTCAACCATTACTTTTACCAAACATTTATCAGCATCATTTTTTAAAATACACCCAGGCTGATGATTTGCATTTTGTAAAATATATTCCAGACGCTGAATATTCTCATTCTGCAAACTCGAATTCTTTAAATAAATATCATTAAATCTCAAAAAGAAAAACTTCGTTTTGGTCTCAATCGTAAAATTGTGACAATCCTCGGGCGTCAATAAAAACATATGTCCCGCATCATATTCAAAAATATTTTTGTTGATACATTGTCTTCCTGTTCCTTCTAAAATATAAACCAATTCAAAGAAATTATGACGATCTCCAACATCCGGATATTCATCCAGCGTTTCAAAAGAAACCGTAAAAGGTTCGTATAAATTTTCTTTCTTCATAATACTATTTATTAATTCGGCTACAAAATTACATAAAAAAGACAAATATATACAACTCAACAGTCGTAAATATGGTATAATTTTGCCAAACAATTTTTAAGCATTAAAATATAAGATTATGGAATATAGAAAATTAGGCAATACTGAACTTGAATTATCAACTATTACATACGGTGCATTTGCCATTGGCGGAAACATGTGGGGCGGAAACGAAAAGAAAGATTCAATCGATTCTATTCACGCATCGATCGATCATGGCGTAACTACAATCGACACCGCTCCTTTCTACGGATTTGGATTAAGCGAAGAAATGATTGGAGAAGCTTTAAAATCAAAAGATCGTTCAAAAGTTCAATTATTAACCAAATTTGGTTTAGTTTGGGACGGAAGCAATCAAGGAAAAGGAGAATTCTTTTTTGATGCCGAAGACAACGAAAAAAAAATCCCGGTTTACAAATACGCATCAAAAAGCAACATCATAAAAGAAGTCGAAGAAAGTTTAAAACGCCTTCAAACAGATTATATCGACTTATTACAAATTCACTGGCCAGACGCTACAACTTCAATTCAGGAAACAATGGAAGCGCTTGAAACCTTGATTCAACAAGGTAAAATCAGAGCAGGCGGAGTTAGTAATTATAGCGCAGACCAAATTAAAGAAGCACAAAAAACAATACAATTAGCATCAAATCAAGTTCCGTTTAGTATGCTGAACCAAGCGATTCAAACTGATTTAGTTCCACTAACAATTGCAGAAAATATCGGGATCATTGCTTACAGCCCGATGGAAAGAGGTTTATTAACCGGAAAATATTTCACAGACTCCAAATTAAAAGATAACGATCACAGAAACGGATATTTTGGTCAGTTTGATCTTCAAAAAGTAAAAACTTTGGTAGAAGAATTAAGTTCATTGGCAAACGCAAAACACATCTCAATTTCGCAATTAGTATTACGTTGGACGACTTTACAAAAAGGAATTACCATTGTTTTAGCCGGAGCCAGAAACGCAGAGCAAGCCATTTCTAACGCAAAAACATTAGATTTTGACTTATCAGTTTCTGAATTAGATTTCATTAATCAGGCAATTTCAAAATTAAAATAATATTTAAACACATAGAAACATAGCTTTTAGTAATCTTAAAAAAGGCGTTTCACTTGCATTAACAAACATAGTCAGCACAATCTTGTCGAAATGACAAACTTGGTGTTTTTTAGCCCCGATAGAAGTGGAAATCCTTTTTCTGGCTTCTTTAGCCAGGAAAAGATTGAAACGTATAGCGGGATTAGCTCCTGAAAAAAGATTTGCTTTAATCATAGAAATCGGAATAACAAACTTTGAAAACTATGTGTTAGAAACTAGTTTCTTTCAATTCCCTTTTCCAGAAAAGAAAAATCTATGTCTCTATGTGTTTAAAAATTATACTCAAAAAATTAAAATAAGAATAATAATTTGGGTGTGACCCGCAGAAAAAGCGGGTCGGGCTATTCGTTACAATCTTTTTCATAAATAGAAAAAATTTACAAAAAAGGATTTTCACTGCTATCCCTCACACAAAATCACGAATACATAAGAACATTACAATTATGAAGAAAATATTTATCATCAACGGAGGACAAAATTTTGCACATTCAGGCGGAAGATTCAATCAAACTGTTACCGATTGGACAATCGAATACCTGACAAACAGCAAGCAATTCGAAATTAAAACAACCAGTATAAAAGAAGAAATTGACTTGGACAAAGAAGTCGAAAAATTCGTTTGGGCAGATATTGTAATTTATCACACGCCAGTTTGGTGGTTTCAATTACCAAATCTTTTTAAAAAATACATCGATGACGTTTTTACTGCCGGACACAATAAAGGAATTTACAAAAGTGACGGACGAACAAGAACAAATCCAGACATTAATTACGGAACCGGCGGACTTTTGCACGGACGCAAATATATGTTAACCACAAGTTGGAATGCGCCTGCAACCGCATTTACAATTCCGGGAGAATTTTTTGAAGAAACATCTGTAGATGACGGAGCTATGTTTGGTTTCCATAAAATGAATAAATTTGTAGGTATGGAAAAACTGGACGGATTCCATTTTCACGACGTCGAAAAAGGTGCCACCGCAGAGAACATTGGTATCTTTAAGGAAAACTACACTAAACATTTAGAACAAATCTTTAAAAACTTATAATTATGATCTCAATTACAGCAATTTTCAAAAGCAAACCCGAAAATACAGAACAAGTTAAAAACATGCTGAATCATTTGGTTACCGAAACCAGAAAAGAAGAAGCTTGCGCTCGTTACGACCTTCACCATAGTGAAAATGTTTTCATTATTTGGGAAGAATGGAAAGATCAACCCGGTCTTGACATCCATAATAATCAACCTTATTTACTGGATTTTATTGGCAAAAGCGAAAGTTTAGTTGCATCACCAATTCAGGTTTATAAAACAGTACAAATTCTTTAAAAAGTTTTTTGCCACGAATTTCACTAATTTTCACTAATTTTCACTAATTTATTACTTACTCTTGATGCTTAAAATTCGTGTAGATTTGTGACCCGAGCGATAGCGAACATGCGAAGCAAATTCGTGGCAAACCTTTTTAAATTTAAAATAAATAATTCGTGTTCATTCGTGAAATTCGCGGCAAGTAACTATTTGATCCCGCCAAAAGCACCGAAACACATATTCTTATGCAAAATTTCAACGCTTTTAAAACCTACTTTCTTCATTAAATCCAACTGGTAATTCATGGAGCGTGGTGTATCTTCTTTTTCGATATAATCAAATACATTCTGACGATATTGTGCACCGCCAATTCCTTCTAAATATTCACCGTAACGTTGCCAGGTATATTCGTTTAATAATTCAGTATCCTGCGTAATTAAATCTGAAATCATAAAACATCCGCCAGGTTTCAATAATTTGAATATTTTAGTAAACGTTGTTTCCCAATCCTCGTCATCGCGCAAATGATGCAAAACAGCTCCGGCAAGAATAATGTCAAAATGATTTTCCGGCAAATCTACTTCTCGAATATCTCCTTGCTTCACTTCTACCCTTCCGTTAGTTTCTTTTGCAACTCTTTCAAAAGCCCTGTCTAACATAGGTAAACTCAAATCGACCAAAGTGCAATTTAGATTAGGGCTTTTTGATAACATTTTTAAAGTATAATTCCCCGCTCCGCAGCCGATATCCAAAACATTTTTAGCATTGGGAACAATTCTTTTAGAAGCTTCTGTAATTAATTCTAACGAGATTGTAGCGTCTATTGTAGCAACTTGTCCCGTTTCTAAATTCGAAAATCGTTCAACGTCTTTATCAAAACGTTCTTTAATTTCTGTAATGGTTGATTTTTTCATAGTTTTTTGTTTTTTATTGGCCCACGGGTTTTAACGGATTGAGCGGGTTTACGCTGATTTCTTTTGATACACTGTGTTTATTTTTTGCCACAGATTAAAATGATTCAAATGATTTTTTAAATTTAATTATGCTCAAAGAAATCTTTGTAAATCCTTTAATCTTTGGCATATTTTTTAGCTTACAGAAAAATAAAAAATCCGTGCAAACCAGTTAAATCCGTGTCATCCGTGGGCAATCCATTTTTTTATCAAAACTATAACTTTGATATATACTTCAAAAATACTTATTTTGTCAATTATCAATACTTAATAGGTATTTATGGAATTACGACACCTGAAATATTTTTTGGCTGTAGCCGAAGAATTAAACTTTACAAAAGCCGCTGAAAAACTTTTTATTTCTCAACCTCCTTTGAGCCGACAAATTATGGAATTGGAAAACGAAATTCAGGCGAAACTTTTTATCCGAAACAATAAAAAAGTAGAACTAACCGAAGCAGGAAAATATTTTGAAAAGGAAGTGCGAGAACTTTTTCAGAATTTGGAACGCATTTCTGTAAAAACGAAAAAAATCTCAGAAAATGTTTCCGGAGAATTTAGAATTGCATACATCAGTTCTATTTATTCTGCTGTGATTTCAGATTTGATTAAACACTTGACAGACCAATTTCCATATGTTAATTTCAAACTTTTTGAAGTCTCCACAACCAAACAATTAGATGCTTTAGAAAAAGGAAAAATTGAACTGGGAATTATTCGGTCTCCTGTAAAATCTCCCAAAATAAAATCGCAATTGTGGTTTCAGGACGGATTTTCAGTTGTTTATAACAAAAGCATAATTCAGATTAATTCTGAGAAAGAGATCCCAAATCTAAAAGACGAAACATTTGTATTTTTCAACAAGGATTATGCACCACATTATCACGAAGTTTTACTGGAACTTTGCGCATTTTATGGTTTTACACCAAAAGTAGTTCATGAATCCAACAACATCAATTCGATTGTACAATTGGTTAAAAATGGCTTGGGAATTTCGATTGTTCCGTCTAATATTGCTAAGAATAATCACGATCCCGAAATTGGTTTTATCGAATTAAAAAAAGTCAATTTGTATACGGATGTTTCGTTGATTACCTCAAAAGAAGATGAATCTGAAATTACGAAAGTAGCTGTTGATTTTTTATTGAATTTTAAAAGGTAGAGTTGCCACGAATTGCACAAATTTTCTCGAATTATTTTTAATATGGAAATCCGTAAGAATTAGTTTTTATAAGTGCTTAAATTGCATACTATAAAAAATAATCACGCAAAGTCGCAGAGGCGCAAAGATTCTACTTTAAAGCCACAGATTAAAAGATTAAAATGATTAAAAAAATCTGCCCAATATGCAAAATATGCGTAAAACAAAAAAACTTTGCGACTCTGCGACTTTGCGCGATTAATAAATCAAAAACACAAAACAATTCGTGAAAATTCGAGGAATTCGTGGCAAAAAAACCTCAATTTTTAAATACCTTAGCAAATTATAATTCTACTCAATAAAATCAATAAAAATGGCAGAGCAATCTTCAATTCAGTGTCCAAATTGCGGAACTACTATCGACGTAAATGACATTCTGAAACATCAACTGGAAGATAGTATACGCAAAGAATTTCAACAAAAAGCCAATGCTCAGTCCAGAGAATTGGAACTTAAAAATGAGCAATTCGAAAAGGCAAAAACCGAATTTGAAGCCAAAAAGAAACAGGAAAATGAACTTTTTGCTGAACGTTTGGACCGTGAAAAAAAGGTAGCCGAAAAAGAAATTACCGAAAAACTAAAAACCAAACTCGAAGAAGAAAATAAAGATCGTTTACTTTCGATGGAAAAAGAACTTTCAGAGAAATCAGAGAAACTTCGAGAACTAAATAAAATGACAGGTGAGATTGCGAAACTTCAGCGTGAAAAACTGGAGATGAAAGAAGCAATTGAAGCCGAAGCTCAAAAGCAATTAAATGCAACTTTGGTTCTGGAACGTGATAAAATCCGTAAACAAGAGGAAGAAAAAAATGAGCTAAAAATCAAAGAATACCAAAAGCAATCTGACGATCAAAAAAAGCTGATCGAAGAAATGAAACGCAAGCAAGAACAAGGTTCTATGCAATTGCAAGGCGAAGTAATGGAGCTGGCAATCGAAGAATGGCTGGCAAACAACTTTCCGCTTGATAGCATCGATGAGATTAAAAAAGGTGCAAACGGAGCAGATTGTCTTCAGATTGTAAACACGCGCGAACTGCAAAATTGTGGCTCTATATATTACGAAAGTAAACGTACCAAAGCTTTTCAGCCTTCATGGATTGAGAAATTTAAAAACGATATCAGAACAAAAAGAGCCAATATTGGAGTTTTGGTTACAGAAGTTATGCCAGCCGGAATGGACAGAATGGGAATGCGCGACGGAATATGGATTTGTACTTATGAGGAATTTAAAGGGCTAAGTGCCGTTTTGCGTCAATCTTTAATTCAGATTAGTCAGGCTGTTCAGGCGCAGGAAAACAAAGGCGATAAAATGTCGATGTTGTATGATTTTCTAACAAGCAATGAATTCCGTTTACAGATTGAAGGAATCGTTGAAGGTTTTACGCAAATGCAAGGAGATCTTGATGCCGAAAAAAGAGCAATGCAGCGTATCTGGAAACAACGCGAAAAACAAATCGAAAAAGTAGTCCATAATACCTTAGGAATGTACGGATCGATTCGTGGTATTGCCGGAAACGCGGTACAAACTGTACGAGCTTTAGAACTTGATTTTATTGAGGAAGATAAAGAAGATCCTAAAGAATTATTGGAATAGCAGCGTGAAATGGCACGCGGATTAGACGGATTCGCTAATGCGAAAACGCGGATTTACGCTGATTTTTATATTTTTTGCTTAATATTTGTCATTGCGAGGAACGAAGCAACCACACTAATATTGACATTAGTTGATACAGCAAATGAGATTGGTTACTTGTAATAACAAAATCAAAAAAAGGCTTCCCTAATAATTAGCGAAGCCTTAAATATTTAATTTCTTTAGTAATTAACCTTTCTTAAACAAATTAAGACATATTAACTGAATAGGTTCTAATCTACTTTTCTAAAAACCAAAAGTTTGCCTGAAGGATTAGAAAGCGTCAGTCTATTATCTCCAATAGAATAAGTTGTTATACTTTGCAGCGCTTTTATAAGTTGATTTTCCTTATTTCCTGCGCCACAAGCCATCTCAGTCGCAATTACTTTTGTAAATCTCAATAAATCTTTTTCATAAAAAATAGTACCGCTAATTGCATTACAACCTCCATAACCCATAAATTTATTTTCAGAAGAGTTAATTTCAAGACGTGGCAATTCTCTTTGAAAATCAGTAGGAAATACTTTAAATCCGTTTAGTTCTTCTAAAACCCAAATATCATGAAGGCGATAATCTGTATTATAATTTCCGCATCCGCCTAATTTTGTAAAAGCAAGTTCAGCATTATTTTTAATTTCAATCGAAACTTTATAAGGAGAAATTGCTCCGGACATCGAATTTTGACATTCTAATTGCTGAATCGTAATTGTTGCACTTGATGTTTCATTACTTACTTTGTACATTTTTATATTAGCATCCATGGCTCTTATAACTTCGGTTGCAGGGAAAGTGAGTTTTTCTTTTCCGGAAATTAAAGAAGTAAACTCAATGCCATCTATTCCCATTTTTAATACCCAAAATGGCTCATTTCCGGTTGCTGTAAAATAATATTTCATTTGATCTTCCTGAGTTCCGTACTCAGAAGTGGTTTCTTTTTTATCTGAAATTTTGCCGGCTGTAGATTTACAACCTACTATTAATGATAGTAATAGCAATAATGAAAGTGCTTTTTTCATAGAATTTATGTTAAGAATATTTCATTTAAATAAAACATATGTAAAATTCTTATGAATTTACGACATTTTTTCGAAATGCTTATTTAGAATCTTTTCAAATTTATAATAAATATTTCAGCTCTAATCATTCAAAAACCGCACTACGTATAAGATCAAGACAAATTACGTAATTATGATGCGCTATAATTCAAAAAAAATTAAATTACTTAAGTATTTAAATAAGTATAAATACTTATATTTGCGTAGTAATACTTAATTAAAGAAATCATGATTAGAGTAATAGTAGTTGGAAACGGCATGGTTGGTTATAAATTTTGCGAAAAATTTGTTGCAAAATCGGGACATGAAAAGTATCAGATTACCGTTTTTGGTGAAGAACCAAGACGTGCTTATGATCGTGTTCATTTAAGCGAGTACTTTGGAGGTAAAACTGCAGATGATTTATCATTATCAACAAGCGAATGGTACGCAGAAAACAATATTACTCTCAATACTTCTGAATTAATTACAGATATTAATCGTAAAGAAAAAACAATACATACGCATTTAGAAAAAACACATACGTACGATTACTTAGTTCTTGCTACGGGATCTTCGGCATTTGTTCCTCCTATTGACGGAGTCGAAAAAGAAGGTGTTTTTGTATACAGAACTATCGAGGATCTGGATGCAATTATGGCGTATGCAAAAAAAATAAAACAAAAAGGTGCAACAGAAGCCGCAGTTTTAGGCGGAGGTTTATTAGGTCTTGAAGCCGCAAAAGCTGTTCGTGATTTAGGGCTTAATCCTCATGTAGTCGAATTTGCTCCGCGTTTGATGCCCAGACAATTAGACAAAGGCGCAAGCGATATGCTGCAATCTAAAATAGAAGAGTTAAATATTGGCATTCATCTTAACAAAGCCACTCAATATATTGATGGAAAAGAATATATAACAGGAATGATGTTTGCCGATGACGATTTGTTAAAAGTTGATATGTTGGTTATATCTGCCGGAATTAAACCTCGCGACGAATTAGCTCGGGTTTCAGGACTTGAAGTGGGTTTAAGAGGCGGTGTTGTGGTAAACAATCAAATGCAAACATCAGATCCTTCTATTTATGCGATTGGCGAAGTGGCGCTTTACAACCAAAACATTTACGGACTTGTTGCTCCGGGTTACGAAATGGCGGATGTTGCTGCAGAGCAAATTTTAAATGGTTCTAAAACCATGAGAGAAACCATCGATATGTCAACTCAGTTAAAATTAATTGGTGTCGAAGTGGCGAGTTTTGGTGATCCTTTCGTAGAAAACGAAAATGTTACCGCTATTATATACGAGAATAAGTTAAGCGGAATTTACAAAAGAATCAACGTTACTAAGGATTCTAAAACTTTATTAGGCGGAATTCTCGTTGGTGATTCAAGTGATTATAATTCCCTTTTTCAGATTTTTAGCAATGCAATGACATTACCAAAAAATCCTGAAGATCTTATTTTAGGTTCGAGAGACGGTTCTGAAGGTTCCAGTTTAGGTAGTGTTCTTGATTTACCGGATACTGCCGTAATTTGTTCTTGCGAAAATGTTACCAAAGGTTCGATTTGTTGTTCGCTTCTTGACGAAACCTGTTCGAGTTTCTCAGATGTTGTTAAACATACCAAAGCAACTTCAGGCTGTGGAGGTTGTAAACCAATGGTTTCTGATTTGGTAAAAGCCACTCAAAAATCTTTAGGAAAAGAAATAAAAGAGGTAATCTGTGAGCATTTTAGTTATAACCGTCAGGAATTATTTGATTTGGTTAAAATCAATAAATATGAGAATTTCTATGATGTAATTGATCATCACGGCAAAGGTGATGGCTGTGAAGTTTGTAAACCTGTTGTGGCTTCTATTTTCTCCAGTATTTATAATGATACGGCAAATAAACACGTAACTACGCAAGATACAAACGATAGATTTCTGGCTAATATTCAGCGTAACGGAACTTATTCTGTAGTGCCTAGAGTTGCCGGAGGAGAAATTACTGCCGAAAAATTAATCGTGATTGGTGAAGTTGCCAAACAATTTGATTTGTATACCAAAATTACCGGAGCCCAACGTGTAGATTTATTTGGAGCGCATTTGAGTGATTTACCTAAAATATGGAAAATCTTAATCGATAATGGTTTTGAAAGTGGTCACGCTTACGGAAAATCGCTTCGTGCCGTAAAAAGCTGTGTTGGAAATGCGTGGTGTCGCTACGGAATGGATGACAGCGCCGGATTTGCCATAGAATTAGAAAACAGATATAAAGGAATTCGCTCTCCGCATAAACTTAAAGGCGGCGTTTCGGCTTGTATTCGTGAATGTGCCGAAGCCAGAGGTAAAGATTTTGGACTTATCGCCGTTGAAGGCGGATGGAATTTATATATCGCCGGAAATGGCGGTGCAAATCCAAAACATGCCGTTTTACTAGCCGAAAAAATTAATAAAGAAACCGTTATCAAATATCTGGATCGTTTTTTAATGTATTATATCCGTACTGCCGGTCCGTTGATTCGAACTGCAACCTGGTTAGAAAAACTCGACGGAGGTCTGGAATATTTAAAAGAAGTAATTATCGAAGACAGTCTTGGAATCTGTGAAACTCTTGAAGCCGAAATGCAAACCTTAGTAAATACTTTCGAATGCGAATGGAAACAAGTATTAGAAAAACCAAGATTATTAAAACGCTTCAATCATTTTGTAAACTCTGAAGAGAAAGATGATAATGTTGTTTTTGTTCCGTTACGAGATCAAAAAGCACCAAAAGCCTGGACTTAAACATATTTTTAAACACATAGAAACATAGATTCTGAAAACTTAATAAAGGCGTTTCACTTGCATTAACAAACATAGCTATGTGTGAGAAACTGGTTTCTTTCCAATTTCTTTTTCTAAAAAACCAAAAGTCTATGTTACTATGTGTTAAAAATAATAGCCACAGATTAAAGGATTAAAATGATTAAAAATAAAATCTGCGTGAAAAATATAAGCTCCAAAAAACAAAATAAATATCACAAAACGTTTGCTGTCCTCTTACCCTCTTTTTTACTGCGCCATCAAACTCTCTTGATTGTAAAAAGAGGGATAAGAAACAGAAGCACAAAACTTATTAAAATGGAAGAAATCTTAAATCAATACACAACAGTTCACCCAAATGAGGCAACAATTTGGTTCAAAGCCGGAAAAGTAGAAGATTTCCCAACCAATCGTGGCGGCTGCATTAAATACAAAAACAAACAAATTGCGATTTTCAATTTTGCGCGTCGCAACGAATGGTACGCTTGCCAAAATGCCTGTCCGCATAAAATGGAAATGGTTCTGGCTAGAGGAATGACAGGATCTACGGATGATATCCCGAAAATTGCCTGCCCAATGCATAAAAAAACCTTTTCGCTAGTGGATGGTTCAAATTTAAACGGGGACGATTTCAAAATAGCAACTTATCCGATTAAAGTTATTGAAAACGAAGTATTTGTAGGTTTTCTAGATTAGAATTTTAAGAGGGAAGAAACAAGAAGCAAGATGATAAAAGTTTTTCAAGTCTTGCTTCTTGCTTCTTTCATCTCACTTTCGACTTTTCTACTAATTTACGTATCTTTGAAATTCTATTATCCAACCAAAAATGACTACACCTTTTCAAAAAGCAAGCGAATGGATTGATGCTGAAAACGCTCAGGATCCGAATATCGAAATCGATCAAAATACCGAATATCCAAAAGAATTATTGTACTCGAACCGAATGTACGAGAGACTCATGCAATTTGAACCTGAAGCTTCAGAACAAATTCAGATTGCCTCAAAAGCCCAACATATTTGCCGATGGAAAGTGGCTCGCGAATCTTACCCAATGGATCGCGTAGGATATTTGAGATGGAGAGAAGATCTTAAAAAATTTCACGCCAAAACTACTGCCGAAATCTTAGAAAAAGCAGGATACAATCAGGACTTTATTGATCGTGTTTCTTTTTTGATCGAAAAGAAACTACTAAAAAAAGATGCCGAAACACAACTTCTTGAAGACATTATTTGTTTGGTATTTTTAGAATATTACTTAGATCCTTTTGTACACAAACACGATGATGAAAAACTAAAAAACATCATCAAAAAAACCTGGGATAAAATGTCTGACAAAGGACATCAGGAAGCTTTGAAAATCAACTATTCAGAAGAAAACTTAAATTTGATAAAAGCTTCTTTGGGATTGTAATTTGATTTTGACATGAATAAGCCAAAAGCGAATTATATTTTCCGCTAAAAAGACAAACATTATCTTCGAATGAAAAAAAGCAATCAGGAAGCTGCAGATAAAATCACTTTCAAAAATTTACGCCGTTGGTATTTTTTTGCACTTTGGACTATTGCTATAACCGTTATTTTAAGTCAGATTTTGGTTCAGTATAATCTGAAACAGCAATTAAATGATTCTAAAATCATCAATATTTCCGGTAAACAAAGAATGTTAAGCCAGAAAATTGTCAAAGAAGTGCTGATTTTAAATTATGTTTCGGATACTATTTCACAAAAACAAATTTCGCATTTAAACAACGTTTTACAACTTTGGAAAACAACTCAAAATGCACTTGAAAATGGCAATGATAGTTTGGCTTTTCCAAAAGAAAAAAGCGAAACCCTCAATAAATTGTATCAGGAAATTAATCCGGTTTTCAGCATTATCAGTCAATCAACCGATTCTTTTCTTTTAAATTTAAAACAAAAAAACAAGGTATCAGAAAATCAAAAAATGGTTCAGATTATTCTAAAAAACGAAGGCGTTTTTCTTTCGAAAATGAATCAAATAGTGAGTCAGTATGATATTGAAGCGCACGAAAAAGTAACCGAACAACGCAAAATAGAATATTGGATTTTTGCCTTTACACTTTTTGTTTTGTTAATGGAGTTTTTCTTTATTTTTAAACCTACCAATAAAAAAATCGAGAAGCTAATTGCCAAACTTTTATCATCCGAAAAGAAAGCTTTGAAACTCGCCTATGACACAGAAATTATTAGTGAAATAAAAGAAAATTCGGTAAAAGAATTAAAATCCCTTAATTACGCCATGGAAAATACGCTGCTTTATTGCCGTATTGCGCCTGATGGTTCGATTATACATATTGGAGAAAAATTTGCCAAGCTATTAAACTATACCCGCTTTTCATCCAACAAAAAATTCTCTGAAGTTCTAACAACTGACGAGAAAGAACAAATCAATATCGACCGAATTATCTTTGAGAAACATCGAAGTGGCTGGCAAGGCGAAATTAAAATAATTAATAAAGAAGCACAGACTTTTTGGCTCGACTTATCGATGGTTCCGGTAACGATTAAAAAAGAAGAATCAGAGCTTTTAATTATTTGTTTTAACATTACGGAACGCAAAAAAGCACAACGGGAAGTAGAACGTCTGAATATTGAAAACAGTACCGAAAAAATCAATCAGCAAAAGGTCATTTCAAGTAAAATTGTTGAAAATCAGGAAAATGAGCAAAACCGAATCGCTAAAGAAATTCACGACGGAATTGGGCAAATGCTTACTGGTTTAAAGTTTAGTTTAGAAAGCATCAATCTCGATGACAGAGAAAAATCAGCTCAAAAAATCGAATATCTCAAGAAATTATCGCTTGATATTATCAAAGGTGTCCGCACGGCAACTTTCAATTTAATGCCACCGGAATTGAGCGATCATGGCATTGTTTCTTCTCTGGCAAAGCTTACTCAGGAACTTTCCAAACTAACCGGAAAAGAAATTCTGTTTTATAACAAAACCGACTTTAATCAGCGTTTAGATTCTTTAATCGAAATTAATATTTACCGCCTTACTCAGGAAGCGATCAATAATGCGATCAAATATGCAGAGTCATCACACATTATTGTGCAGCTTTCGCACAGCAATACTTTGTTGAGTATTATTGTCGACGACAACGGAAAAGGCTTTGATATTCATGCTGTTGATAAAAAACGCAACAGCGAATCCGGAATGGGATTATTGTTTATGAAAGAAAGAATTCAATACGTAAACGGTCGTGTTTTTATCAATTCTATTCCGGGAGAAGGAACCAGAATTACTTTTAATATTCCTATTTGAGAATTAGAAAATTAGAGAATATGTCAATTAGATAATTAACGCACATAAACCTAACAGGTTTTAAAACCTAAAAATCATTATCTCATTTTCAAATTATCTAATTATCTAATTATCTCATTTATTTGGGCGAGCCACCATCGCGATAAGAGGGCTAATTTTCTTTGCGCTTATTCGCCCTCTTATCGCAATGCTGTCGGGCTGTACGCGCTACTTCGGTAGCCAGCTCCCATCCCTCTCGCGGACAATCTTTTCCAGAAGATGAATTAGGTTATAATACCACTTTTTAAATTTTTAAAGCACTATTTGTTATCCTGAGCGAAGTCGAAGGACCGCAATCAAAATCACTATTCTTTGTCGATTTCCGAGTGTGATTTCTCGTTCCTCGAAATGACAAAGTTTGTGTAAAACTTTGGCAAAGTTTACACAAGAACATCCTCAATCTTGTCATCCTGAGCGAAGTCGAAGGAACGCTATCAAAATCACTAATCTTTGTCGATTCCCGAGTGTGATTTCTCGTTCCTCGAAATGACAAACTTTGTCAAAAAGCTCAGCCTGACAATTCGAAACTTAATTTTTTAATGAAATTTTAATATTAGAATCTGAAATTTTATAGATTTCAAATATAAAAATTACGTATATTAGCGTCTTTTTTATAGATGAATATACGTAAATATCCAAAATAAAACTTAAGTAAATTATGAGTAATATCATTCGTGTAGTATTGGCAGATGATCATGTTTTTGTAAGAGATGGAATTAAATCATTACTTGAAAACGAAGCAAATATCGAGGTTGCAGGCGAAGCTATTGATGGTGCAGATGCTCTTGAAGTGGTTGCAGCCAGCAAACCAGATTTACTTATAGTAGATATTCGTATGCCAAACTTAACCGGTATTGAGGTAGTAGAAAAACTTAGAAGCGAAAATAATAACGTAAAGATCATCATGCTTTCTATGCACGAATCTGAAGAATACGTATTAAAGTCCATAAAAGCAGGAGCCGATGGTTATTTATTAAAAGGCTCAAGCAAAGAAGAATTTCTAAAAGCTTTGCATACGGTTGCTGCCGGCGGAAAATATTTTAGTGGCGATATCTCCTCTATATTAATTAGTCAATTAACAAACGCATCCACATCATTAGAACCTAAACAAAATTTGGGCGAAGAAATGATGATTACCAAAAGAGAAAAAGAAATCCTTGCCCTTTTATTATCCGGAAAAGGAAACAAAGAAATCGCCGAAGCTCTTGATATCAGTAAGCGTACTGCCGAAGTACATCGTTTTAACCTGATGAAAAAGTTAAAAGTAAAAAACTTGATGGAACTCTCTAATAAAGCAACTGAATATTCTTTATTATAAATTACGTATTAATACGTAATTATTTTTGTAAAACTGCGTTTTAGCAGTTTTTAACTAAGTTATAGTACTTATTTTTATCAAAAAATATAAGTGCTATGAAAACTACAAATTCATTATCTCAATCTCACAGAATTTTAATTTTGAACACATTGGCTTTTACAGTGTGTTTTGCGTGCTGGACATTAAACGGTGTTTTAGTTACCTTTTTAGTCGATAACGGAATTTTCCATTGGAGCGTTGTTCAGGTTGGGTGGCTTCTGGGTATTCCAATACTAACAGGTTCTGTTATGCGCCTGCCAATTGGAATTCTAACCGATAAATTTGGCGGAAAATATGTTTTTTCACTTTTGCTTCTCCTCTGCTCGATTCCGTTATTCCTTCTTCCTTATGCTGACAGTTTTTTTATGTTTGCCTTATTGAGTTTTTTCTTCGGAATGGTAGGAACAAGCTTTGCAGTAGGAATTGGTTATACTTCGATCTGGTATCCAAAAGAATGGCAAGGACGCGCTCTGGGAATTTTTGGGATGGGAAATGCCGGCGCGGCAATAACAACCTTTTTGGCTCCTTCTCTATTAAATCATTTCTCTGTTGACGACCCTCAAAATGGCTGGAAAATATTGCCTGTTATTTATGCAATTTCTTTGTTGGTAATTGGCGTTGCCTTTTTGATTTTTGCTAAAAACAAAAAAATAGAAAATAACACAAAAAGTGTTTATCAAATGCTTACTTCCTTAAAATCAGCAAGAGTCTGGCGTTTTGGAGCGTATTACTTTTTAGTCTTCGGATGTTTTGTTGCGTATTCGCAATGGTTATTACCTAATTTTATGAACGTTTATCAAACCAGTCTGGTAATGGGTGGTTTGTTCGCAACACTTTTTAGTTTACCATCCGGAGTAATCAGAGCGTTTGGAGGGTACTTATCAGATAAATTTGGAGCCAGAAAAGTGATGTATTGGGTTTTAAGTTCATCAGTAATTTTAAGTGCTTTATTAATGATTCCCAAAATGGAAATTACCACTACAGGTCCGGGTGTTTTAGCAACTAAAAAAGGAACTGTAACTGCTATATCAAACAATACAATTAAAATTGGAGAAACCGATTTTACAGTTGCCCAAAAGAAAGAAAACCTCAGCGAAAGCAGTATTTTTCCAACAAGTACATCCTGGCAGCAAGTTGTAGTATCACAAAATCAAACAGTGAAGAAAAAGGAATTACTCGCAAAAGGAATTACAGTAATTAAATTTGATGCGAATATGTGGGTTTTTCTGGTTTTGGTAATTCTAATCGGGATTTCATGGGGAATTGGAAAAGCTGCTGTTTACAAACATATTCCTGAATATTTCCCTACTGAAGTTGGAGTCGTTGGCGGAATGGTTGGCATGATTGGGGGACTCGGAGGTTTTTTTGGTCCAATAATTTTTGGATATTTACTCACTGCAACCGGAATTTGGTCCAGTTCATGGATTTTCATATTAGTGTTTTCAGCAATTTGTTTGATTTGGATGCATTATACAATCACAAAAATGATGAATGTGAAACAACCCAAATTATCTAAGCTCATTGATACACAATAAATTAAAAACAAATTCAATCAAAAAAAATAAAAATGATTTTTATCATGCATGATGGAGTATTTTTCTTATAAATTTACACCCATTTAAAAAACCAATTATGAAAAAGTTAAAAATAATTCTGTTTTTAGTATTAGTGGGGATAAGCTTTGATATTCAGGCGCAGGAACTGGATGTAAATTTACAGATCAGACCACGTTTTGAATACCGCAACGGATATAAAACACTGATTCCTGAGGGTCAGGAAGGAACATCACAAATTTCGCAACGTTCCCGATTAAACTTTAATTACAAACAAGATCAATTAACTGTAAAATTAACTTTCCAGAATACCAGAACGTGGGGAGACGTGCCAACAACTGCAACCGCAGATAAAAATGGTGTGGCCGTTTTTGAAGCATGGGCACAATATGATCTAACTGAAAAATGGAGCGCGAGAATGGGACGTCAGGTGCTTTCGTACGATAATCAACGTATTATGGGAGAAATGGACTGGGGACAACAAGGTCAAAGCCATGATGCATTGCTGGTTTCTTTTCACCCAAAAAACCATCAGCTGGATATGGGATTAGCCTACAACTCAACTGCCGAAAACACTTTTCAGACTCCATATACTGTAGCTAATTATAAAGCCATGCAATATGCCTGGTATCATACTACAGTAAGTGATTTAGGTGTAAGTTTATTGCTTCTTAACACAGGATATGAATATGCAAATCCGGAGACAAAATTATTAGTAGATTACAAACAGACTTTTGGAACATATCTAACTTATAAAACTGCAAAAATCGACAGTAACTTAAGCTTTTACGGTCAAACCGGAAAAAGCACAGACAGACAAGTAAGTGCATGGAATGCGGCATTAAACGTAGGATATAATGTAACAGATTCATTTAAGGCCGGTCTGGGTTATGAATTTCTATCCGGAAAAGATACAAACGACGGCAGTACAGTAATTAAATCTTTTAACCCAATCTTTGGAACCAATCATGGTTTTAATGGTTACATGGATTATTTTTATGTTGGAAATCACTTAAACAGTGTAGGTTTGCAAGATGCTTTTCTTAAACTGAACTACAACGTAAAAAAATGGCAATTTGCTTTGATTCCGCATGTTTTCTTGTCTGCTGCTGATGTCGTAACACCTTTAAATGAAAAAATGGATTCTTATTTAGGAACTGAGGTTGACTTTACTGCCGGATTTAATTTCAAAAAAGAAATCACGCTTACCGGAGGTTATTCTCAAATGTTTGGCACTAAAACTTTAGAGTTTTTAAAAGCTCCCGGAGATGCCGGTCATACTAACAATTGGGCATGGTTAATGATTTCTGTTAATCCTAGAATTTTCACCTGGAAGAAATAGCGTTTTCCTAAAATATAGTACTATAATTTTACCCTTTTTCTCATTTCGAAAAAGGGTATTTTTTTATGTATACAGTAAAGCTTTTTATGTTTTAATTTGGGGTATATTTGATATAGGATTTATCCTTTTTCTTCGTTAATCAAACTCCCGACCCAATTGGACTCTGTTAACCGTATAAACAACATATCCCAATGAAAATCATAGCTTGGAATTGTAATATGGCGTTCAGAAAAAAAGCCGAATTTATTTTGGCTTTCAATCCTGATATTGCTGTAATTTCTGAGTGTGAAAGTCCTGAAAAACTTAAATTCCCTGACACCATACAATTACCAACAGATATGCTGTGGTACGGAACAAACCCGCATAAAGGACTTGGCGTTTTCTCCTATAGCGATTATCGATTTGAATTATTGGATTGTCATAACCCAAATTTCAAAAATATTTTGCCCATTGCTGTTACTGGCGGTAAAGTAGATTTTACCTTATTTGCCGTTTGGGCGAATAATCCCGGAGATAAAGATGGAGCTTATGTCACTCAGGTCTGGAAAGCCATTAACTTTTATGAAGATCTGATTAAAGAAACAGGAACGATTTTAATTGGCGATTTTAATAGCAATACGATTTGGGACAAACCACGACGAGAAGGAAATCATTCAACTGTTGTGGACAAATTAGGATCAAAAAAGATTTTTAGTACTTATCATAAATATTACAACCAAATTCAGGGAAAAGAACAACATCCAACTCTATATATGTATCGGCATGAAAACAAGCCTTATCATCTTGACTACTGTTTTGCATCAAATGATTTCATTGAAACTTTAGAAAGTGTAGCAATAGGAAGTTATCAGGATTGGACTTTGCACAGCGATCATAAACCTTTAATAATTAAATTCAATATATAAACTATGAACAACACCTGGACAGACAGATGGAACGATCGCTACAGCAGCGAGGAATTTGCTTATGGCGAAGAACCCAACAATTATTTAAAAGAACAATTAGAAAAACTAAAAACAGGAAGCATTCTTTTTTCCCGCTGAAGGCGAAGGTCGTAATGCCGTTTTTGCAGCCAAATTGGGTTGGCAAGTTGCAGCGTTTGATATTAGTGCCGAGGGAAAAAACAAAGCCATAAAACTGGCTCAAGCAAACAATGTAAAATTAGATTATCAGGTTGGAGAATTAGAAACCCTAAACTATCAATCTCAGCAATTTGATGTTATTGCCTTAATTTATGCACACTTTCCGGCAACTGTTAAATCTTCTATTCACAAAACATTAGAAACTTATTTACGCAAAGGCGGAATCATTATTTTTGAAGCTTTCAGCAAAAAACATTTAGAATATCTGGCTGTAAACGATAAAGTTGGCGGACCAAAAGATATTGAATCCTTATTTTCTATTGAAGAAATACAATCTGATTTTCCTGATTACGAAATCATCCAGCTGGAAGAAAAAGAAATCGAATTAAATGAAGGATTATTCCATAACGGAAAAGGTTCTGTTATTCGATTTGTTGGCAAGAAAAAATAATCTACTTCAATAACGTTTCGTAGAGATGCACAAAAAACTCATACTTCCTGTGCATCTCTACACAATTCCCCCTCTAAACAAATAACTAACTATAATACAGTTATTTAAATTTTTCTCAATTGTTAAAATAAAACTTTTATTTGTATTTTAGTACAAAAAACAAACTATCACAAGCGGCAGCCTAAATTAAAAAAGGTTGTTTCATTTTGCATTGCCCTATTCTAAAATTAGTATAAATTTTAAACAACTTTAATAATGGCAAAATCAAAAACAATTGTATTAGTACACGGAATGTTCGTGAATGATAGTAGCTGGTCAGAATGGAAAAATTATTATGAGCAAAAAGGGTATACCGTTTATGCACCTGCAAACCCGGGGCACTCCGGCGATCCAGGCAAACTTCGAGAAAATATTCATCCGGATCTTGTTGAAACCGGCTTTATAGATGTGGTGCTAAATATTGCAAAACTCATAGATACTTTACCGGAGAAACCTCTTGTAATTGGACATTCAATGGCAGGATTAGCCGTTCAAAAACTGATAGATTTAGGCAAAGCAGATGCCGCAGTAAGTATTAATGGAGCGCCTCCTAAAAATGTTTTTCCACCACTTTCAACAGTAAAAATAGTTTGGCCTGCAGTAAACTTTTTCTCCAGTAAAGGATATTACTTAGGATCAAGAGACTGGTACAATCGTGCCTTTTTTAATACTCTCCCAAAACCGGAGCAAGACAAAGCTTATGATTTAATTGCCGTCCCTGAAAGTAGAAAAATTGGACGCGAAACATTATTAAAATCTTTTTCAAATGCAGATTTTAAAAAACCACATCAGCCTATTTTGTTTATTGGCGGAGGAAAAGACAATATATTTCCGCCAGTCTTAACCAAGAAAATTGCAGCGCAATACAAAGATCCCAACAGCAAAGTCGATGTGAAAATTTATGACGAGAAAAGTCATTTTATTTGTGGTGAAAAAGGATGGGAAGAAATCGCAGATTATATATTAAATTGGTACTCTAATTTATAAATGGCACAAAAGAGACGTACAAAAGAAATACACTTTTGTGCGTCTCTAGAATGTTTTCAGAACAAAAAAATGCTGAAAAATTGTTGTTTTTATGAAGCTAAAATTAAATAACAAGATATTTATGTTCCATAATTTCAGAACGTAATTTAGAAACATCCAAAATCCCAATTTTTTTTCCGACGGTTTTAATAAGCATTTCTTTTTTAAGATTTGAAAGTACGCGAATTGCCTGCTCTTCGGTGGTTCCGGCAAAATCAGCAATTTCTTTTCTCGAAAGTTCAATATCAATTAAGTCATTTATTTGCCCAAATTTTCGATGAATGTACAGCAACAAATCGATTACACGTTCACGAACATTCATATGAGCAATTTTGCGAATATTGTTTTCACTTTTATTCAGTTCATCGGCATAAAACAACATCAAAGCATACGTAAATTCAGGAACATTCTGAAGAATTTCTAACATCGTTTCATTGCTAAAATTACACAAAACGGTATCTTCTAATGCAGAGGCACCAATCAGATATTTTTTACTGGTTCCAAATCCACGAAAACCAACTGTGTCTCCATTTTTTGTTAATCGAACAATTTGTTCCCTGCCGTTTATTCCGGTTTTTATCGTTTTAACTTTCCCGGAACAAATAAAATAAAGTCCTTTTATAACGTCGCCTTCTGTAATAAAAGGATTCGCTTTTTTGCAAATAAAAGTCTGCTTTCTTAAAACATATTCTTTCAT
Organism: Flavobacterium sp. Leaf82; assembly: GCF_001422725.1. GTDB lineage: Bacteria > Bacteroidota > Bacteroidia > Flavobacteriales > Flavobacteriaceae > Flavobacterium. The sequence goes on from NZ_LMMA01000023.1 coordinate 314,657, forward strand.
CTTTTCTAAATGCAAATGTTTTTTAATAAAACAATTTTCATTGATGCAAGTATAACAAATAGGTTGCTCCTCATTCATTGTTTCAAATTTGATGCATTAACACTAAGTAGTTGTTTCTCTTCTATTTTAATCAAAAGTAGAAAAATAAATTATAAAAATAAGTATTTATACGTAAAAATACTTATTTTTGTTTAGACTTAAATAAGTGATTTATTTAGATCTCCAGATTTATTATTAGTAGTATCCAAAAAAAGCTGTAATGCAAAATACCAAAATCAAAACTACCTGTTCGTATTGTGGCGTTGGCTGTGGCATAATTGTGACCAAAGATGCCAAAAATGGTGTAATGGTAACGGGCGACAAAGACCATCCTGTAAACAAAGGAATGTTGTGTTCTAAAGGAATGAATTTGCACTACGTAGTCAATGATACTTCAGACAGGATTTTGTATCCTGAAATGCGTGGCAGTAAATCATATCCGTTAGAACGAGTGAGTTGGGATACAGCGTTTGATCGCGCTGCTGCTGTTTTTACTTCTATCATAAAAAAATACGGGCCGGACAGCGTTGGTTTTTATATTTCCGGTCAGTGTTTAACCGAAGAATATTATTTGGTAAATAAACTCGTAAAAGGATTTTTAAAAACTAATAATATCGATACCAATTCTCGTCTTTGCATGAGTTCTGCCGTTGTAGGATATAAAAAAACTTTTGGAGAAGATTCAGTTCCAATCGCTTATGACGATATCGAATTAGCCGATACTTTCCTGATTACGGGTGCAAACCCAGCTTGGTGTCATCCTATTTTGTTTAGAAGAATTGAAAAACACAAGGAGAAAAATCCGAAAATAAAAATCATTGTTATCGATCCAAGGCGTACGGATACAGCTGCTTTTGCCGATTTGCATTTGCAGATTATTCCGGGATCTGATATTATATTATATCATGCCATTGCCAAACGTATTATCGAAAAAGGTTACGTAGATCACGATTTTGTAAAAAATAATGCCGAAAATTTCAAACAATATAAAGACTTAGTTTTAAGTACTTCGTTAGAAAAAGCTTCTAAGATCTGTGGTATTTCTGTAAGTGATATCAAACTTGCTGCGGATATTATAGGCAAAGCAAAAGGTTTTATTTCGCTTTGGGCGATGGGACTGAACCAAAGTGCCGTTGGGGTCGATAAAAATACGGCATTACTTAATTTATCATTATTAACGGGACAAATTGGTAAACCGGGTTCTGGACCATTTTCTTTAACCGGACAACCCAACGCAATGGGAGGACGTGAAGTTGGCGGAATGGCAACACTTTTAGCCGCACACAAAGACATCGCCAATCCTGAACATCGCAAAGAAGTTGCCGATTTTTGGGGCGTCGATGAAATATCAGATAAACCGGGTTTAACGGCAACCGAAATGTTTGAAGCGCTGGAATCCGGAAAAATGAAAGCGGTCTGGATTATTTGCACTAATCCGTTAGTTAGTTTACCGGATTCCCGCCGAATCGAAAAAGCATTGCAAAATGCAAAATTTGTAGTTGTTCAGGATATTTCGCATAATGCTGATACTTCAAAATATGCCGATTTATTACTGCCTGCTGCGGGTTGGTTAGAAAAAGAAGGTACGATGACCAACTCTGAACGTCGGATATCTTATTTACCCAAAGGAATCAATGCTCCGGGTGAAGCACTTTCTGACATTGAAATTTTAATTCGATTTGCTAAAAAAATGAATTTCAATGGTTTTAATTTTAATAGCGCAGAGGAAATTTATAAAGAACATTGTGCGCTAACTAAAAACACCAATATCGATATTTCGTTCTTAAATTATCATCGTTTAAAAACCGAAGGCACTTTTCAATGGCCGGTTCCTGACTATGGACATCCGGGAACTCCTCGCCTGTTTACAGATAAGAAATTTTATACGCCATCGCAAAAAGCAATTTTCAATTTGCCCACAGCAATAGAAAATACATCAGAACAGCCTAATTCGCAATTTCCGTTTATTTTAACAACAGGACGAGTTCGCGATCAATGGCATACGATGACAAAAACCGGAAAAGTATCGAGGTTGATGACGCACACACCGAGTCTGGTTTTGGAAATTAACCCAATAGATGCTTTTAAAAATGATATTAAAAACGGTGATATTGTTATAGTTTCCAGCAAAAACGGAGAAGTTCGTGTAAAAGCAAAAGTAACAGACTCGATTAAAGAAAAAGTCGTTTTTCTGCCGATGCATTGGGGAAAACAACTGGAAAATGATTTGAACAGAACCAATAATTTGACGAATACAGTGGTTGATCCGGTTTCTAAAGAACCAGATTTTAAGTACACAACGGTCAATATTACCAAATATGTTAAACCATTTCAGAAAATTGCCATTATAGGCGCTGGAGCTGCGGCTTTCAGGTTTATTCAAAACTATCGCGAATTTAACTCTACAGATGAAATTGTAGTTTTTTCGAATGAAGTAAATCCATTTTACAATCGGGTTTTACTTCCTGAATATATGACGGGAGAATTTACGTGGGAACAATTACTAAAAGTGAAAGATGGCGAAGCTTTAAGTAAACTAAAAATTACCATGAATGCCGGTATTGCGATCACTAAAATTGATTCTACTAAAAAAATAATAACTGATAGTTTAGGAGAAATTCATACGTATGATTCGCTGATTATGGCAACCGGAAGCCGTCCTTTTGTTCCGGAAAATGCACAACTTCATCTTCCGGGGAGATTTACCGTAAGGCGAAAAGAAGATGCTGACCGTTTAAAAAAACATTTAGACAGTACTAATTTACCACCCGAAGAACAACATGTTGTGATAATTGGCGGAGGTTTATTAGGTCTTGAATTGGCTGCTGCCTTAAAACATAAAAAAGTAAAAACAACAATTGTTCAAAGAGCTTCCCGATTGATGGAACGCCAATTAGATAGAATCTCAAGTAAATTATTGGCGGAGGAAGTTCAGCTTCGCGACATTCAGATTTACTTTGATAATGAAGTAAGTACCGTTTTTGAAACTGATAATCCTCACGAAATAGAAATTGCTTTAAAAAGTGGCAGAATTATTACCGCAAATGCAATCGTTTACACCATTGGAACAATTCCTAATATCGAAATTGCCAGAGAAAGCGGTCTTTCCTGTGGGCGTGGCGTAAAAGTTAACCAGTATTTGCAAACGTCAAATCCTGATGTTTTTGCGATTGGAGAAATAGCCGAATTCAATAATAAATTATTCGGAATCACATCAGCGGCAGAAGAACAAGCTGATATTCTGGCTAACTTTCTGGCTGGTGATATCAGTAGTTTTTACAAAGGTTCTATTTTAATGAATATTCTAAAATTAGAAGATATTAACCTTTGTAGTATTGGCGATATCGAAATTCCGGAAAACGATGATTCGTATGAAGAAATCGTTTTTACAGATCTGAAAAAAAGGTATTACAAAAAATGTATTGTAAAAGATGATCTTCTTGTTGGCGCTATTTTAATGGGTGATAAAAATGAATTTGCTGAGTTTAAAACCATGATCGAAAGCAAAATCGAATTATCAGACAAACGAAATTTATTACTCAGAGGAAGTTCAAATGCAAAACCAGTTCTGGGAAAATTAGTTTGTTCCTGCAGTCAGGTTGGTGCCGGAAACATTGAGGAAACCATAAAAAGCGGTGTCAATAATTTTACAGATTTATGCAAAAATACCGGCGCAGGATTAGGCTGCGGAAGTTGTAAAACAGAGGTTAAAGAGATATTGGCGAAGTGTAAAGTTTAGTTTCTTTTGTTTCATGTTTCATGTTACTTTACTTTGAACATAAATTTTACCGCAGAGTTCGCAAAGTTTTTTCGCAGAGTTTCGCAAAGTTTTTTTTATTGATGTTTCAATAAATAACCAAAGTTCACAAAGCTTTGGGCAAAGATCTAAAAGTATCGCTTTGTGAACTTTTTCGATAGAAAAAAACTTATACACATAATATAAACCTTTGCGAAAAAACTTTGCGAACTCTGTGGTTAAATCAACACAATCCAACAACTTGAAACCTGAAACAAATAAAACTTGAAACAAAAATTAAAAAAATGGAACTAACAAGACTAATAGTAAAAGGAGGCGTTATTTCGCCGGGGGAATTAAGAGAAGTAGTCAATATGGCAATGGATCAGGGTTTGGATTCTATTTCATTTGGTTCCAGGCAGGATATTATTTTCCCAAAAGGGTTTAAAACTTTAGATAAAGAAAAATTAGGCAAGCATCATTTTGTTTTTCCAGAACAAAAAAGTGGCAATAATATCGTTTCGTCTTATGTTTCTACGGATATTTTTAGAAATACAAATTGGCTTACAGGCAATAAGTTTCTATATATTTTAGAGCAATTTAAAGAGCAGCCAAAATTAAAGGTCAATATAAACGATCCCAAACAGCAACTCGTTCCTTTGTTTACGGGACATCTTAATTTTATTGCTTCAGAACATGAAGATTATTGGTATTTATACATTCGTTTACCAAATTGGCAACGCATGGAAGTTTATCCTATTTTGATTTACAGCTGGGATATTGCGCAATTTTATTATGAAATCGAAAAAATTACAGCTCAAGAATCTCTTGGAATCGATATGATATTTGCACTTGTGAGTGAAGCTCTGGATACCAATAACAGGACAATTGATAAGCCTTTGAATATTCCGTTTTATCCTTTTCCTTATTATGAAGGTATGAACCGTATGGGAATCGATCAATATTGGCTGGGTTTGTATTGGAGAAATAATTTATACGATTTAGGTTTTCTAAAAGAAATGTGTGATTTGTGTTTTGATTGCAAAATTGGAAAATTATGTATCACGCCCTGGAAATCCTTTATCGTAAAAGGAATCCCAAAGGATCGAAAACTGGAATGGGAAAAATTTTTAGGAAAAAGAGGTATCAACGTGCGTCATTCGTTATTAGAACTAAATTGGCATTTGCCCGTTGCGATGGAATGGGCGCTTAATCTTAAAACTTTTTTGGTTCGAACTTTAGATCAGTTTGACATTAGCACTTACGGATTGACTTTTGGTTTATCAGAGTACAATCGTGATGGACATTATTTTACTTCAATTGTAGTCGAAAAAAATGACTTGCCAAAAGATCTGGAATCTATTAAAATCAGAGACACTTATAATGTATTACATGCAAAGAATTTCGATGCCAATACGCGGGAATATGTAGTGCATTCGCAAGATATAGACAAACTCGAACTGCCTACAATATTAATTGAATTAAGCCGAAAATACTTTGAAGAACTAGGAAATTTGATTCCCGAAACAACGGAAAATTTACAGAATAAAGAAAAAACGCAACTCGATATTTACCAATGTCAGGAATGTTTAACGCTTTATAAATCAGAATATGGAGATGAAAGCCAAGGAATCCCGAAAGGTATTTTATTTACAGATTTATCAGAAAGTTATTGTTGCTCTTTATGCGAAGCACCAAAAAGTAATTTTAAGATTCTTGAAGTTGTAGCAAATTAATCTTTCGATTCTGCTCAGCCCAATTGTATTCATTCTGAGCAGAACCGATTTATTTTTGTTCTAATAATGCTATTAAATTTTGGTTTAAATCTTTTGTATTTACTCCGGTAACAGCAAAGAATTTTCGATCAAAATCTTCAACAGTAACAATCGCTTTCTTAATGATTTTTTTTCCTAAATCTGTCAATACAACTACTTTGGCTCTTGTATCTGTAGCATGTTCCTTTCTCGCAATGAGGCTTTTTTGCTGCAGAGTTCTCAAAACCGTAGAAGTCGTCATAGGGTCAATTTTAGTATGCGCCGAAAGAATAATTTGCGTAACTTCTTGTGCATGAAGCGTAAGCCAATGTATACTTGCCATCAACACAAATTGTGAATGCGTGATATTATGTTCTTCTAAAGCTTTTTTGATTTCGCGTTGCCAAAGATTCGTTACTTGCCACAACAAAAAACCAGAACTCTCTTCGGGTTTTTCAACACTAAATGTATTATCTTCTGCTTTACTCATTTTTATTTTTTCTGTTACGAATTGTTTGTAACGTTTGTTTTAGAAATCATTTTTGAAGTTATAAAGTTAAAATCATTTTCGTTGATTTCAAAGAACCCGTAACGAAATGGATATCCCCAGGATTTTTTATTGGGTATAAATTCCAAATTTTCAATTAACGGAAGTATCGAAACTTCACTCGCATCCATAAATTGAATATTTCGTCTAAAAGGAATAAAATTTTCTGTCATCTGAAAAGCATATACTTCATCACCAACTACTTTTCCTAAAGCTGTAAAAGATTGGCATTTTTCATTTCCTTCCATCGTTATTTTAGACGAGTATATTAAAATACAATCTTCCTTTTGCATTCTTTTCAATGGTGCTTCTTTTCCATGACAAACCTGAATAAATCCGCCATTTATAGCTCTTTGTGCATGCTCTTTTGAGATTGTCGCTATCCAATATTTCTTTGTTCTCATAATCTGGAAGCGGCTTTAATTTGCTCCTGAACATCCACAGGCAAAGCATCAACGATCTTTTTTGCAACTAATTTTACCCAAAGGAAACTTAATAATCCTTTTACAGTTATAATATTCGTAATTTTTAATCCGTCAGGAGTTTCTTCAAACAAATGTTCATCATACATTTTGGCCAAAGGAAAATTAGTAACATCAAGGAATCTTTTATTTTCTACCACTTCTAATAATTCAACTTTTACGTTTGGACCGCCTTTTGGTCTTAGTAAAAAATGGTTTCCTTTTTCAAAATTACCTTCTAATTTGGCATATTCAATTCCTGTATCCCAAGTATGCCAATTGTTTACATCTGCAAATAAATTCCACATTTGCTCTTTCGTTACCTCTTTTGTTATTATTGAATGAGATTTTGACCACATTTTATTTTAAATTAAAATTAATAAGTGCAAATATAGTAAGCGTACTTATAATAATAACTATTTCATTTAATTTTTTTTTACTTTTTACTTAAAATAACCGAAAAACAAGCTACAATTAAGAGTTTCAATGCTTTTTTCGTCAGTGGAATTGTTAAGAGATTTTACTCCTTAAAATTCACAAAAAACTTAATCTATTAAAAATAAGATGCTTATAATTTATTTTTAAATGAAAACTTAACATTGGGAGATTTGTTTATTGGTTATCTTTACTTAACTGTGAATTAACAATTTAGTTACATTGTTAAAGAAATCATCATCTAAAAGCACATTATTATGGAAAACAACAACGAAGAAGTTACCCCGGAAAAAATCGATTCGCCAACACCTGAAAATATTCAGCCTGCTACAGAAAATATAAAAACGGTAAATACTCCTGCTGCAAAAACACCAGTTCGCAAAACAACACCTGTTAAACCAGCAACTGCTGCAAAACCGGCTTCATCAACAAATGCTACACCAAAAGCTACAACAAAAACTGCAGCATCAACCACGCCTAAAACTACAGTTCGAAGAACTCCGGCAAAAAAAGTTACAGCTCCGGCTTCTTCCATAAAGCCAGAAGTTATAAAAGAAGTTACAGCACCAAAGCAAAACAAAGAAATTGAGATAACTTCAAAAGAAGAAACTAAGAAAGATAAATCAGATAAAAAGAAGAAAAAAGTGAAAGACAAAGACAAGGACAAAGAGAAAAAGAAATTAGCGAAGAAAAAAGATCAGGCTAAAAAAGACAAAAAGAAAGAGAAAGCTAAAAAAGCAAAACTAAAAGCTGCCGCTAAGAAAAAAGAAAAGGCAAAAAAAGCGAAAGATAAAGCGAAAGCGAAAAAAATAGCAAAAAAGAAAGCTAAAGCTCAGAAAAAAGCAAAAGCTAAAAAGAAAAAATAATACCAAAAAGGTTTGACTTATAGTTGAACCTTTTTTTTATGCTCTCTTTTGTCATCGCAAGGCACGAAGCAAACTTATCCTCCAATCGCAATCATACTGCGATTATCAAAATGCAATGAAGGATCGTCCATTTCTTCAATAGTAACCATTCCTGCCCTGACTTTCTTTTTACTTTTAACAGAATCGGAAATTAGATTCGTAATCTCTTCTCCATTTCTCAAAGGCGTAAGTAAATCAGTTTCTGAATTAGAGAAAAGACAATTTTTGATTTTTCCGTTTGCGGTAAGACGAATTCTGTTGCAGCCATCACAAAACGGATTTGTAATGGAACTTATGATTCCAAAATCGCCCTGATAACCTTTTATTTTATACGTTCTTGCTGTAAAGTTTTTTTCATCTTCTAATTTCAATATTTCTTCAGGCAAAAAAGTTTTTTCCAGTTCTGATAAAATCTCTTTTTGAGAAATCATTTTGCTTCTGTCCCACTCATTTCCCGCAAAAGGCATAAATTCAATAAAACGAATTGAAAGGGGTAAAAACTGTGTTAACTGGACAAAATTTATAATTTCATTTTCATTAAAACCTTTCATTAAAACCACATTTACTTTAACTTTAAAATCATTATTCAAAAGTAAATGCAAATTATCTACAACTTTCTCAAACTGATTTCTTAGCGTTATAGAATGAAATTTAGACGAGATCAAAGTATCTAAACTCAAATTGATTTTATTTATTCCATACTGCTTTAAAACATCAATATGGCGATCTATTAAAATACCATTTGTAGTTATTGAAAGAGAGACTTCAAGAGTTGCTAATTTTGAAGCGATCTCCGGAAAATCTTTTCGCAAAAGTGGTTCTCCTCCTGTTAATCTAATTTTGTCAACACCATTTTCTACGAAAGTCCGGGCAATAGAAAAAATCTCGTCTGCCGTCATTAAACTGGCTTTAGGAGACAATTCGATTCCGTCAGCAGGCATGCAATACGTACAACGCAAATTGCATTTCTCTAGTAACGAAATACGCAAATAATTGTGTTTTCGTCCAAAATCATCCGTTAAAATGGTTTTAGAGGGTATCATGATTTTTTCCTTTTAAAATATGAAAAACATGCAATACATGAGGGAAAACAGCATCCATAGATTCTCTGGCTCCGTTTGTTGATCCCGGCAAAGCCAAAATCAAACTTTTTCCTAATGTTCCAGCAACTGTTCTGGATAACATAGCGTATGGCATTCTTTGCTGACCATAATTGCGAATGGCTTCTTCGATTCCCGGAATTCTGCTTTCCAGTAATGGCGATAAGGCTTCGGGCGTAATATCTCTTGGCGATAATCCCGTTCCTCCGGTAAAAATTATTAACTGATGTTCTTTGGCGAAAGCCTTTGCTTTTTCCTGAATAATATCCAATTCGTCAGGAATAATTTCATAATGAGCCGTTTCTACTCCGCACGCGTCCAGTTTTTCTACAATAATTTTTCCCGAACGATCTTCCTTTTCACCGGCAAAAATCGAATCAGAACAAACAAAAACGGCTGCTTTTATGGTATTCGAAAATTTATTTTTGAAAGACGATTTACCGCCTTCTTTATTGATTAATTTAATCGTCGAAATCTCGATTTCCTTGTCAATTGGTTTTAGCATGTCATACATCGTCAACGCTACTATTGAAGCGCCGTGCATGGCTTCTACCTCGACTCCGGTTTTGTAAACCGTTTTTACATTGAAGATTATCTGAATTTCAAGATCCTCAATTTTATAGTCTACCGAAGTAAATTCAATTGGAATGGGATGACAATCCGGAATCGACAAATGTGTATTTTTCACTGCAAATAATCCGGCTGTTTTTGCCATTTCAAACACATTCCCTTTCGGAACTAGATTATTCACCACCGCATCAATTGTTTCCTGTTTACTAACTTTGACAATTGCTGTTGCTGTTGCTGTTCTTAATGTGTTTATTTTATGCGTAATATCAACCATTAGTATTTTGTTTCCAGGTGAATGTATCGTTTTCAAACATTTCTTTACCAAAAATTGGCACATCGGTTTTTATCCAGTTTACAATGGCTTCTGTTGCTTCATAAACTTGTTTGCGTCTTGTCGCCGATACAAATACGAACAAACAAATTTCTCCCGCTTTTACCACGCCTAAACTGTGGTAAATATGCATGCAGGTTAAATCGAATTTAGCAAAAGCTTTTTCGCGAATCGCATGCAAAGCTTCGTTTGCCATATCCGTATAAGCTGTATAATCGATTGCTACAACCGTATTGTCATGAATAACATCTGCGCGAACTTGTCCTAAAAAAATATTGTGCGCACCAATCGTATGTTTTGATTGGTGTTTCGCGATAGACTCAGCGATGAATTCAGGAGCAATTGGTCCTTCTACAAATACATTTTTACTCATTATATTTTATTTTTTTTGCCACAGATTACATTGCTTATATTGATTTTTTTTTGCCACGAATTTCACTAATTTTCACTAATTAAATCTATTTCCAAAAACCAACCGCGATCTTGTCATTTCGACAGAGGATAAATCACACTCGTAAATCGACATAGCTTGGCGATTTTCTTTGCGGAGTTTCCAATGTGATTTCTCCTCTGTCGAAATGACAAACGATACGAAACCATTAACTGTTTATAATCTGTGGCTATATTTTTATTTCTTCTAATAACTGCTTCATTGCCAAAGCTCCTCCAGCAATACTTTTTACATTTTTAAATTGCTTTTTCTGAAGCAATTCTGCTGCTATTTTACTTCTGATTCCGGATTGACAAAAAACGTAAATTGTTTGGCTTTTATCCCGTTTTTCGATTTCATTTTCTAAATCTATTAAAGATATCTGAATTTGATTTTTTAAACTAATTTTTGGCAATTCATCTTCATTTCTAACATCTAAAAATAAAACCTCATCGTTATTAATTTCATCAAAAACTGATTCAAAATTTACTTCTTCAATCTGATTTATAGATTTATTATATTTTTCATCGAATATATCTCTATTTATTAACGGAACATCACTTTTATCAAAATCATACTTTTGCTGTTCATTATTTAAAATATTGTAAACTAATATTTTTCCGCTTAAAACTTCTCCTATTTTCAGAATCATTTTGATGACTTCGTTTGCCTGAAGCATTCCGATAATTCCAACCGTGATTCCAATTACTCCGGCATCTTCACAACTCGCAGACTGGGTATTTTCATCCGGATATAAACATCTGTAAGTCGGTCCGTTTTGATAATTAAATACCGAAACCTGACCCTGAAACCTAAAAATAGATCCGTAAACCAATGGTTTATTCGTTATTATACAAGCATCATTAATGAGATATTTAATAGCAATATTATCTGTTGCGTCAACAATAATATCATACTTTTCGAATAAGGCAATTGCATTTATTCCTGATAATTTTTCAGCAATCGAATTGACTTTTACAAGCGGATTCAATTCAGAAATTCTCAGTTTTGCTTCGTCAGCTTTATATTTTCCAACAGCAGAACTTTTATAAATTACCTGGCGATGCAAATTCGAAATTTCGATAATGTCATCATCTGTAATTCCTATTTCTCCAACACCTGCAGCAGCTAAATAAGGTAATATAGAAGCTCCCAAACCTCCGGCGCCAATAACCAGAACTTTTGCTTTCGATAATTTATCCTGACCAATATCTCCTATTTCTGGAAGAATTATTTGCCTGTTGTAACGTGCTGTTGTATTCATTTTAATTTAGTTTATCCTCCTGCAAAAGGTGGTAAAAGCGCCACAATATCACTAGTTTGTAACGTGAAATCTGTTGCTTTTGGTATAATTTTCTGATTGACTGCCACACTAAAAGACATGGACTCAAATTGATATTTTTCTTCTAAATCCTGCAATACTTTTTGCAGTGATACTTCAGAATAAGATATTTTTTCGAAGCTACATTTTGTCTTTTCTGCTACAGCACCAAAATATTTTATTTCAATCATTATTTTAAATTTAAATTCTGAAAAATAAATTCATCTTCAAAGTGTTCCTGAAAATAAGACGTTAACCTTGAAGTATTCTTTACTACTTCTCCAATTACTATAATTGCGGGTGACGAAATTTTATTTTCTGCTACTAATTTACTAATCGAGCTTATTGTTCCTACTACTTTTTGCTCTGTATTTTTAGTTCCGTTCTGGATAATCGCTATCGGTAAATCATCATGTCGGTTTTGCTGATAGATAGAAATGATTTCCTCTAATTTATGCATTCCCATTAAAATAACAACCGTTGCATTTGATTTTGAAGCCAAATAAACATCTTTTGACAATTCATGATTGGAAGTTGTTCCTGTAATAACCCAAAAACTTTCGGCTATCTGGCGTTGTGTCAGACTTATTCCAACGGAAGCCGGAACACCTAAAGCAGATGAAATTCCTGGAACAATATCGGTTTCTACCCCAAATTGTTCTACATATTCAATTTCTTCACTTCCTCTTCCAAAAATAAACGGATCACCGCCTTTTAAACGTACCACATGACCGTAACGGTTTGCCATTGAAACAATCAATTCGTTAATCTGATCTTGTGTATAAGCGTGACATCCTAATCGTTTGCCAACAAAAACAATTTCTGCTTTTGTTGCATATTGCAATAATTCTTCGTTGACAAGCGCATCATATAAAACAACATCAGCTTTTTCCAGAGCTTTAATAGCTTTAAGCGTAATCAATTCAGCATCGCCAGGACCTGCGCCTACAATTGTTAATTTTGGTGTTTTTAAATCTCGCATAGCTTTTAACTTAAATTGATATTCAGGTCGTTTAATTCGTCAGCCGAATTAATATTAGTCAAAGGAAAATTTTCACTCTCTTCTATTGTGATGATTTGATGCGGAACTTTCGCTATTAAATTCATCATTTTTAAATCGTCATTATCAATTGCGCTTTTGATAACGGGTAATACTTTTTTAGCATAAATACCTATTAACGGATGCATTCTGCTTTCTGAAGCAAAAACTGTAATTTCAGCTTCCTGATTATGTTTTGAAACTAATTCTGATAATAATTCGGTTGAAATTAACGGAATATCACAACTAAGAATCAGATTAAATTCAGTTTCAGAATTTATCAAAGCCGTATAAATTCCTCCCAAAGGCCCTTTGTCTGAAATTATATCCGGTATTTTTTGATACGTCAAATAATCATATTCTTTATTAGTTGTTATTAATTTAATATTTGCTGTTATGGGCAAAATAGCCTTAATAATATGTTCAATAAATGGTTTGTTTTTAAACAGAACTAATCCTTTCTCTGACTGCATTCGAGAACTTTTTCCTCCACATAAAATAAATGCTGTTAGTGATTCCATCTCAGACTATTTAATAACTAAATTATTTTTAAAACTCCTTTTAAGGAAAAATCAATTTTATACTTGCCATTAAAATTACAACACCCAAAACCATTTTTAGTGTTCTGTTAGAAAAATATCCACTTCCGTAAAATCCGCCTAAAACTCCTCCAACAACTGCAATAGGAACTAAATAAAAACTCTCTATCGGAATCATTTTTCCTCCTAAAAAGAATCCTAACATTCCTGCAGATGAATTTACAAAAATGAACAAACTTGATATTGCTGCGGATTCTTTAACATTTGCCCAGCCTAAAAACAATAATATCGGACTTAGGATAATTCCGCCGCCAATACCTAACATTCCGGACAATAATCCTATTATAAATCCTATTGCCAATGCAAATGGCAGTTTAATTCCGACTGCTTCTTTTTCTTTAAAATTGAATATCCCAAACAATCTAAGTGCTGCAAAAACCAATACAAGACCTAAAATAATTTTATAAATCGTATTGTCTAAAGTCACAAAACCACCAATAAACGCGGCAGGAACTGAGGCAATGGCAAACGGATAAAAAAGCTTTGGTTTAAAATAATTCATTCTGTAATAAAACAAAAACGAAATACTGGATACAAATAAATTCAATAACAGCGCCGAAGGTTTCATAATCGACACCGGAAAAGCAAAAATTGTCATCAATGCCAAATAACCTGATGCCCCGCCATGACCTACACTAGAATACAAGAAAGCAATCACGATTAAAGCGAAGCTGAATAATACAATATTTTCGGAACTAAGAAGGCTCATAATTTTTATTTCAGGTTTTATTTTTTGTTTCAGGTTTCAAGTTTTCCTTGTTTCACGTTTAAGCTATATGTTTAAATTTACATACTGCCTTTCCAACTTTTTACTGAATTCTCTTTATTCTATTCTCTTTATTCTATTCTCTATATCAAAAACTAATCTATTGGCAAAAGAGTAACCAATTGTCCTTTTTTTATAGTTTCTACATCATGAGGAACTACTAATAAACTATTGGCAATTGCAAAAGTATTGAGCATTGCTGAACTCTGCCCTTCTAAAACCGTAACATTAGTTTCATCATACAACGCTTTTAAAAATAATGTTTTTCCTGTTGTATTGGTAACCGGATCATTTAACTTTCGGAGCATTTTCTTTAAATGAATATCAGAAAAGCCCATTCTGTTTTTGATTGCCGGATACACATAAATATAAAAATTCGTTAATGACGAAGCCGGATTTCCTGGCAAAGCAAAAACCAAGGTTTCATTTTTAGAGCCAAAAAACATTGGCTTTCCGGGTTTCTGATTGATTTTATAAAAAAGTTGCTGTACTTCATTTTCAAGCAAAGCTTCTTTTACAAAATCATAATCCCCAACAGAAATCCCACCTGAAATCAATACAATATCATATTTCTTTAAAATTTCTTTTAATGCCTTTTTTGTTGCTTTTAGATTATCTTTTACTTTGTAAACCTTCGTTTTTTTAATTCCGATTGTCTGAAGCCCAGCTTGCAACATCACTGAATTGCTTTCGTAAATTTTTCCTTTAGACAGTTTTTTACCGGGTTCTACCAATTCATTTCCTGTGACTAAAATAGCTACTTTAGGCTTTTTATAAACTTCGATTTCAGTGATTCCTAAACAGGCCAAAAAACCAATTGCTGCAGGTGTAATCAAGGTATTCGCATCAAAAACAATTTCTCCTTCACCAATTTGTTCTCCTTTTTTGCGGACATTTGTATGTTTTTCCGGCATTCTGGTAATCAAAATCGAATTTTCATTAGCCATCACATGTTCCTGCATAACCACAGTATCAGCATTATCCGGCACATGTGCACCTGTAAAAATCCGTACTGTTTGGTTTTCTTTGAGTTCTGTTTTCGAATGATCTCCCGCCTGAGAAATTCCTACTATATCATATTGATGTCTTTCACTATGAATAAAAGCATAACCATCCATTGCTGATTGGCGAAATGGCGGCATTGCAATGGGCGAATAAATAGTTTCTGCTAAAATATATCCCAATGATTTATTCACTTGAATTTTCTGAACTGGCATTCGAGTGCTATTCTCTTCAATAATTGATAAGGCTTCTGCGACTTGGATCATGGTTGCTATTTTATACAAGCAAAAAACACTTATTACAAATATAAGTACTTTTACTTAGTTTTAATCATTAATAATCTAAAAATTTTAAAGAATATAAATTTAAGCTTAATTCTCCATAAACTTCCAGAAAAAGTGATAAATAGCCTTGTTTGCCTTTTTTAATGATGGTTTTTTAAATTTTTTCTTTTAAAATTTCCTGTTGGCAAATAATACATCCATGCAAATCCAATAAAAAATAAGATTGCCGAAGCTATAAAAGCGGGCAATAATATTTCTTTATTATTGTCTAAAGCATTGTTTAAGGAAGCATATAATAGCCAAATTTGAATACTCACGTTTAAAATTAAAACAAAAATGAGTGTAGAAAGTATGTTATTAAGCTTATTAGGATTTGCGCTGTTCTGACTTCTTCTAAATGTGCTCATTGATATGAATATTGGATTTATAAATAAATGTCTTTTTTTTCTATTAGTGCTTTTACGTATACGCCGTTGTCTTTAAAAAACACATCTAACTGTGGCAAAGCTCTTGGCGGTGGTCCTGCAATTACATCTCCCGTCATGGCATCAAATGAACCTTCATGACACGGACAATGAATTATTCCGGTCCCGGGTTTGTAGAATACAGAACAGGAAAGATGGGTGCATTTTTGCTCATAAGCCCTGAAATCACCACTTTCGAGATGAATCAATATATATGGAATTGTACTTCCCTCTATTACAAAACCTCTCGTTCCTCCTACCGGAATTTCTTCTTTATTACAAATAAAATGTTCTCCCTGAACGCCTTCTTTTGGCAGTAAATATGCTTTGGCAGCAACAAAACCGCTTCCTACCATTAATC
The DNA here is from genome assembly GCF_001422725.1 of Flavobacterium sp. Leaf82. GTDB lineage: Bacteria > Bacteroidota > Bacteroidia > Flavobacteriales > Flavobacteriaceae > Flavobacterium. Next base: position 330,801 of record NZ_LMMA01000023.1, read on the forward strand.
CTCCGGAAACAAAAGTCAGGAATTTAGCAAAATCACGACGGCTTACCTGAGTTGATTCTTGTTTTTTTATTGGGAAATCCTTTTTCCAGTTTTCATTTAAATTATCTTCTTTTGACATGGATATAGATTTAATATATTCTTAATTCTTTACTTCCTTTTGGCATCATAATATTCACTTTGGTATTTACCGTTTCTTTCCCAAAGATAAAAGTGTTTATTGGTGAACTGTTTGGTCTCATTTCTTCGATTTCAGCTCTTGTTCCGTAAAATAAGGCGCCGCTGGGACAAACAGTTGCACACATTGGTTTTTTACCCACACTGGTTCTATCGTAACACATGGTACATTTCATCATCAAATCGTACTCTTCCATCTTTTTTGGAACACCAAACGGACATGCCATTACACAATTAGAACAGCCTATACATCTTTCTGTATTTGCTGTATGCACAACTCCAAATTCGTCTTGCGAAATCGCATCAGCGGGACAAACGTTTGCACAAACCGGATCTTCACAATGCATACAAACTTGTACGGTGGTTTGAATTGTAGAAGACCGTTCTACATAATTTACACTTATTAGCGATTCCTGCCCGTTTGTTTCACATTCTGCACATGCCATTTCACAAGCTTTACAGCCAATGCAACGTTGCAGATCTACAAAAAACTCTTCGTTTTTATTGAAATTAGTTAAATTCATCCTTTCCTTTTTTATAGATTAAACACTTGCATAAGCTTCAGATTCTTTAGATGGCGGTGCAATTATTCCTTGCGGATCTAATAAACACGCACAAACTTTAAATTCAGGTATTTTAGAAACAGGATCTAAAATTCCGGTTGTAAGTTGATTTGCTGATTTGGCTCCAGGCCAATGATAAGGTATAAATACCGTGTCTTTTCGGATAGTTTCTACAATATTGGCCGGAAAAATTCCTTCGCCTCTACGAGTTGCTACTCTTACCAATTCTCGCTGTTTGATTCCATATTTTAAAGCCAGTTCCGGATGAATTTCTAACATAGGTTCCGGAAACTGATCTACCAGTTTACCAATTCTTCGTGTTTGTGTTCCGCTTAAATACTGTGAAACTACACGCCCTGTTGTAAGCGTTATAGGATATTCATGATTGGTAATTTCTCCCGGTTCTCTGTAAGGAGCAGGATTAAAGTGCGCTTTTTTATCCGGAGTTGCAAATACTTTATCTTCCCATAATCTGGGTGTTCCAGGATGATCATCTGTTGGACAAGGCCAGAAAACGCCCATATTGTCTTCTACTTTTTTATAGGAAATTCCAAAATAATCTGCCGTTCCGCCTTTTGATGCTACACGCAATTCATTAAATATGGCTTCACTGTTTTCATAGGCAAATTTATCTTCTTCGCCCAGTCTTTTTGCCAGTTCTAAAAATATAGAAGTATCCGTTCTCGCATCTCCCGGAGGGGTTACTGCCTGACGAATTCTGATAACACGACCTTCTGCAGATGTTGTTGTTCCTTCTTCTTCTTCCTGCAAAGATCCTGCAAGAACAATATCTGCATGTCGTGCGGTTTCATTCAAAAAGAAATCGATACAAACGTAAAATTCTAATTTTTCGAGTGCAGCTCTAACATAATTATTGTTTGGAAGCGAAACCAGCGGATTAAAACAAATAGAAATCAATCCTTTGATTTCTCCGCTATGTATTGCTTCTATGATTTCGTAAGCGGTCAATCCTTTTCCGGGCATATCTTTTTCATCGATTCCCCAAACTTCAGAAATATATTTTCGATGTTCCGGGTTTTCGATATCTCTGTTTCCGGGTAATTGATCACATTTATGTCCGTGTTCCCTGCCTCCCTGACCGTTTCCTTGTCCGGTTATTGTACCGTAACCACAATATGGCCTGCCAATTCTTCCGGTTGCTAAAACAAGATTTATACAACCTACAACATTGTCAACTCCTTTTGAATGATGCTCGATACCACGGGCATGAAGTAAAAAGCTTGTTTTTGCTTTTCCCCATAATTCGGCAGCTTCCCTAATTTTATTTTTGTCGATACCAGTAATTTCTTCTGCCCATTCTAATGTGTAATCTTTTACAGCATCGATTGTTTCCTGAAAGCCTGAGGTATAATTGTCTATAAAATCATGATCCAGCATATCGTGATCAACCAAATATTTAAGCATTGCGCCATATAAGGCAGAATCTGTTCCAGGTTTTACATCTAAATGAACATCTGCAGTTCTTGCCAACGGGATCATTCTGGGATCGATAACAATTAATTTTGCTCCACGATCTCTGGCTTTCCAGATCCAGTGCGTTAATGTTGGGAAAGTTTCACTAATATTTGCGCCTGCAACGATAATTACTTCGGCATATTCTAAATCAGAATAATTATTTGATGCACGATCTAACCCGAAAGCCTTTTTATTTCCGGCGCCTGCACTTACCATACAAAGTCTTCCGTTATAATCCAGATTTCTTGTTTTTAATGCTACTCGTGCAAATTTTCCAACCAAATAACTTTTCTCATTGGTTAGTGAAACTCCGGATAACATAGAAAAGGCATGTTTACCATATTTTTCCTGAATACGTTTTATTTCAGATACGGTTTTATCCATAGCTTCATCCCAGGAAACTTTTTCGAACCCTTTTCCTTCTACTCTTTTTATAGGATGTAAAAGTCGGTCCGGATGATTATTTTGCAGATATCTCTGAACACCTTTTGGACACAAACGCCCTTCATTAAAAGGAAATTCCATCCATGGTTCAAATCCTACTACTTTATTTTCTTTAACTAATAATTGAATCCCACATTGCATCCCGCAAAAACAACAATGTGTTTTTACCACTTCATCCGGTTCATCTCTACCTACGTAACCATCTTTTGGTGCATAATTTAAATTCGGTCCAAAATCTTCAATAATCTTTTCAGTTGATACGGGTAATTTTGCCATTTCTTATTTTATTTCAGGTTTTCTTTGTTTCAAGTTTTCTTTGTTTCAAGTTTCAGGTTTGCTTCCCTAATTCGGCTTTCAGCCTTGGGTCAGATTATTATAGGTTGTCTATAAACTACAGTTTACACAAAGTGTGAACTTGAAACCTGAAACAAAAGAAACCTGAAACTTTTTATTTTATCCAAATAAGCTTCCACCACTATCTAATCTTGCTTTTAGGTGTGCTTTTGCCAAACGGGAGCGTTTTCCTTCCGGGCTTAAATCTAGGTGTGAAGTTCCATCTTCATGGGTAAAGTCAAAACCCAATTGTTTGGTAACAATTTTCAAGTCGTTTATATGAAGTTGTGTAGCAAATTCTTCTCCGGTATGCGGACAAACTGCCATTCCCAGCTTCATACCTTCTTTTTTATAAATATGGGCTCCAATTTGTGCCGGACGCTGAATAATGTGAAAGAATTTCCCAAACGGAATCCATATTAAAAACATGATTACGGTTACAGCATGAATTACGGCTAAGAAATCATACGCAAATCCTTTCATGAACTGATATGAATAGGTAAGACATAATCCTGTAACTGATATTGCTATTAGTAAAATAAGCGGCAGCAAATCTCCTTCGAAGGTTTGGGTGGCTATTAAACCCGGATTTGTCAATCGTCTTCTTAAATAATATACAGACCCTAATATAACCAGCCACGAAGACCAGTTTAAGGCATGAAAAATTAAGAATGCCAAGAAGGAACCTATTTTGAAATCCATCATTTTAAACCCAAAAAAATGAGCTTCGTAAATCGATATTGAATTTGGCGCCAATGTAAAATGAATCCATCCAAATGTAAGCGGAATGGTTATGGCAAATGCAGATAAACATCCTAATGCAATACAAAAATGGGCTGCCCAACGGTATTTACTTCTGGGATAAATGAATTTTTGAACTACTATATTTCCAACTGTTTCTTTACCTAAAAAGAATAAATGTGAGAATAACTTTCCTGTAAACAGAAATTTAAGACTTCGTTTGAAATACATCCACGTAGGCGGACGCTGCAACCAAACGGAATAACGATAAACAATCCCGAAAAAAGCGAATATTGTTCCGAATAAATAAGTAACAAGGGCTGCGTCAAAATTTTGCAATTGTCTTGATCCGTAAAATACAAGCACAATAGTTAGTGCAGAGACCAGAGTTGCAACAAGTAAAGCTTTGGTATTAAATGTTTTATTTTTCATCCTTAATTTTAATTTAATGATTACTCCTTAACTTGGTTTCTCACAACCTTTACGATTATAGAACCACCAATTGATACCTGTAGCTAAAATAGCGAAAAAAGCAACACCTATAAAGAATTGATTTACAGTACCATTAGAAGAAAGATTATTTCCTATTAATTTAGAAAATATAAATGGTCCAAATGCTGCAATTGCTGCTGTCCACCCTATAACTCCAGCTGCCTGACGTTGATTTTCTGCAAAAATAATTGGATATTGTCTAAATGTTCCTGCGTTTCCAATTCCTGTAAAGAAGAACATTCCTAAAATAACCGCTACAAATAATGGAAATTGATCCATACTTGTTGGCGCTACTAATCCCTCTGTAACTAAAATTACAGAACCTGCCAAGATTCCTAAACCGGTAATTGTCGTAAGGATTGCGCCACCTACTTTATCAGCAACAAAACCAAAAGCAATTCTGCTTGCAGATCCAATCAGCGGGCCATAAAAAGCATACACAAGCGGATCCGGTGCATTGGGAAAATCACCATATAAAAACTTAATCATTAATGGGAATGCCGCAGATAAACCTGCAAATGTTCCAAATGTCATTACATAAGTAATTGTACAATACCACGTATGTTTATTAGAAAAGATGTCCATTTGTTCCCTGATGGATGCTTTCATAGGAATACTTCTTAAATAAACCCAGCTTATGATAGACAATATAATTAAGAAGGGAACGTACCAAAATGCAGCTGACTGCAGGTAAATTTCTTTGTTACTCACAGCTGTATTATCCGGACTTATATCATTAAGTATTTTTTCTGCCAGTTTTGGATTTGCATTTGCAACAGCCTTTGCTTTCATTTTTACTGGCAATGAGGTAAAAATAGCTACTTGATTATCTGATTGTATTGCTGTAGCAACAGAATCAATTACTTTTTTATTTACGTTTGATAATATTTTAGTCTGTACATCAGAACTAAGAGCTGCAAAAACTTCTTTTTGTTTTTGGATAGTCGAATTCTCAAAAATTGTTACTGTTTCCTTTGGGTTAATGCTCGTAAAAACAGATGCTGCTCCGTAAATTCCAACGCTAATAATTAAGGGGGTTACAAATTGAGCTACTGAAACTCCAAAATTTCCAATTCCGGCCTGAATACCAAGTGCCGTTCCTTTAAGTCTTTTAGGAAAAAACAAACTTGTACTTGGCATGTATGAAGAGAAATCCCCTCCTCCAAAACCAGTTGTAAAAGCTAATAATGCAAATACCCAAAACGGAGTATTTATATCCATTACCGCAAAACCAATACCTATTACAGGAATTAATTTAATAGCTGTAGCAAAAGAAACAACATGTCTTGTACCAAAAATGGGTAATATAAAAGTATGTATGATTCTCAAAAATCCTGCTGCTAATCCGGGAATCGCTGTTAACCAGAAAAGTTGATCTTTAGAAAAATTAAATCCCAATCCGGGTAATTTAACAGCAATAACACTCATCATAAACCAGGAGGCAAATGACAAGATGAGCGTAAGAGTTGTGATCGTTAATGTTTTCCATGCAATTTTACTTCCGGCAGAACTCCAATACGCTTCATCTTCGGGTTCCCATTTGTCTAACCAAGTTTTCATATATGTATATGTTTTAAATTATTTGTTTTAGTGATTGTCTTCAATATCTCTTGTAAAATTTGGAGATTTTGTTCGCATGACATTTATAATAGTTCTGTGCATCCAGAGTAAACACAGAATTGAGATTATGAAAATAAATATCCATGAACTGGTCCAGAGACCGGTATAATTAAGGAGATACCCAAATATAATTGGACCAACAAAACCTCCCAATCCACCTATTAAACCAACCATTCCGCCCACAACTCCTACTTCATTAGGAAAATATTCCGGAATATGTTTGTAAACTGCTGCTTTACCAATTCCCCATGAAATACCAATAAGAATCACCAGGATTACGTAAACCCATAGATTAGCACTAAACTTAATTTGTGTTACACCCTGAGCCAGTAATTCTTTCTTTTTTACTTGTTGGTTTTGTTTTACTACAATTTCCTGCCATGAATTTTTTACTGGAAAAATAGCTGTTTCATGATCTTGAGAATTTTCTTTTTGGCTGATAGTATGTACTTTACCATTAATAACTATTGCATTTGCAGAAACTTCTGTAACTATACCGCTATTCGTTGCAAGAACTCCGGGTCCTGCGGTAAAAATTTCCATTTTTGGAAACATTAATAAAAAGCTTATTACGATTGATGAGCCTAAAACCCAATACATTACTTTTCTGGCTCCAAATTTATCCGACAAGTATCCTCCAAATGCTCTGATAATTCCGGAAGGTAAACTAAACATTGTAGCAAACATTCCTCCCATTACCAATGAAGTATGGTATACATTCATGAAGTTGGGAACGAGCCATTGCGAATAGGCGACAAAACATCCAAAGACTAAAAAATAATAAGTTCCAAATCTCCAGACCCTGACATTTTTAAGAGGTGATAATAACTCTGTCATTGTTTTTGAAACTCCCGGATTAGTTTTGTTTTTAGCAAAAACAACAAAAAGAATTCCTATAAGTACTAAAACAGCGGCATAAATGACCGGAAGTAATTTCCATCCGTTTTGCGGATCTGATTCTGAGAAGTTGTTTAATAAAGTTGGTGCAATAAAAGTAGTAATTGCGGCACCTGCATTTCCCATTCCGAAAATACCCAACGCTCTGCCTTGCCAGTTTTTAGGATACCAAATCGAAGTATATCCTATTCCTACCGCGAAACTGGTACCTACAAGACCAAAGAAAAAACTTAACACGGCAAAGCTCCAGAAAGAATTCGCAAAAGGTAGAAGAAATAGCGGAATCGAACACAAAAACAATAAAATAGAAAATATAATTTTCCCTCCATATTTATCCGTTAGAATACCAATAGGAAGTCTGAAGATGGATCCTGATAAAATAGGAATTCCTAAAAGCCAGCCTGTTTCAACTACTGTAAAGTTAAATATCCCTTTATCTACCAAATAAGTAATCAAAACACCGTTTAAAGTCCAGCAAGCAAAGCATACTGAAAAAGCCAGCGTATTTAAAAATAAAATCCTGTGTGATTGAGATAGATTATCCATATAGAAATATTAAAAACATCTAATTTTAGATTTATCGAGTACTAAATTCCTCAATTGAACACAAAATTAAACCGTTAGATTCTTACAAAATATGATATATATCATACTAAAGACTTTCTTGTCTTTTTTATACAAATCAATAATAAGTGCTTATAAAATAGATAGTTTTAACCAAGATAAATATTACATTACAGACAGCGACTCTGCCTTTTTAAAGTAATTTGTAAGAATAATTGATTTATATGTTTTTTGAGATTATGGATCTTAAGCCATTAGAGAAATAGTGTTGTGAATTATTTTAGATTTAAGATTTAACACAATAAAAATAGGAAAAACATCAAAGCTAAATAATTAATTACTAGTTATTTACATTAAAACACGAAAGTATTTTCTTTCTAAAATGATTAACCCCTTTGTTTATATGGCTTTTAGCCTGCTATTTTTCTTATAAAATTTATACCTTAAAAAATGTTTTAGGAATACATTTTTTGGTTTTTAATCCTAAAATGTTGTTTACGTGACGTTTTTGCATTGATTTTCAAGTTGCTAAGTTTTTTCAAATTAAAAAATTAAGTATAAAATACTACATTTTGGGTAATTTTACAATCCTATTTTTAACATTTGTTTGATTTTTAAAAGTATACAAAATACTGATTTTCAACATATTAAATACTAATAAAATCACTTTATTCTAATTCTGTTTAAAAAAAACGAACAAATTTTTGGATTTTATTATATTAAAATTAACTTTGTCTATAGGATTAGTAGAGTATAAAAATATTTGAAACCATAAAGAATTATATTTTGAAAACAACCGAAAGCATATCGTATTACATTCTTCCTAAAAAATATACTTATAACAATTTTTGTTATATGTGCTTCTGTTGCTAATTCTTAGCTTTTTCGTTTGCATTCGGTTCTCCTTTATATCGAATCGATAAAAAAACGAATCTTTAAAAAACACATCACAAGATTTACTTATTGAGATTACAAAAAGTCTGTTTGATACATTAATTGCATCGAAAGGATTGCTGAAACTATATCTATAAATTAAAAAAGAATAACTAATAACTAAAAAAACTAAGATGAAAAATATGCAAAGTTGTTGCTGTAAATAAAAAAAGCCATTTCTGCGGCAACAGAAATGGCAAGGCTTAAAGAACATTTATCACTAAATCAAGGAAAACACGAGAGAGTTGAAAATTCAACTTTCAAGGTGCCTTGTTAATTACTTAAAACCAGTACAAAGAAATGAAAAAAAATTTAAACATATACTCATTGCTTTTTATCCTGTTATTATCAGCGGGAATTAATGCCCAGAATACCACTCCTCTCATACAATCTAAACTCGATGGAACTGTGGTAGATGATATTACAAATCAACCTATTATAGGAGCTTCGATAAATATAAAAGGTACAACTCATGGGGTTGTTACAGATGCTGAAGGAAAATTTTATTTTCAAACCGGTCAAAAATTACCATATACTTTAATTGTAAGTTACATTGGATATAAAAAAGCAGAAGTCATAGTTGATAAAAATCCTGTAACAATCCACCTGAAAGAAGAACGTCAGGAATTAGATGAACTTGTGGTTGTAGGTTACGGTTCTCAAAAAAGAAAAGACATTACAGGTTCTGTAGCATCGGTTCCTAAAGCCAATTTATCTCAGGTTACCTCATCTGCAGATAATTTATTAAGAGGAGCAATTGCCGGAGTGGTAGTTACACAAAGTTCCGGTCGTCCCGGCGCTTCTTCAAGTGTTCGTATCAGAGGTGGAAACTCGATTACAGCCGGTAACGAACCTCTTTATGTAGTCGACGGAATCCTGATTTACAATGATAACAATAATAGTTCTGCCGGAGTTTCGAATGCCGGTGCATCTGTCAATGTATTGTCTACAATAAATCCTGCTGATATCGAATCGATTGAGGTATTAAAAGATGCATCAGCTACTGCTATATATGGATCTCGAGGTGCAAATGGTGTTGTAATTATTACTACCAAAAAAGGAACAAAAGGACAAGATAACATTTCGTATCAGGGTTATTTTGGATTTCAGGATGTTTCAAAAAAATTACATTTAATGAATGCCAGTCAATGGGCAAGCTTACGTAATGATGTTCAGGCAAGTATTGGTCAGGCACCGGCTTTTTCTGCTGATCAGATAGAGGCTTTGAAAACGTCCGGAGGTTACGACTGGCAATCTGCACTTTTTAGAACTGCAGCTCCGGTTCAAAATCATCAATTGTCATTTTCAGGCGGCGACGAAAAATCGAGATATGCTATTTCTGCAGGTTATTTTCAACAAGACGGAATTGTAATTGCATCAGATTTCAAACGAATTTCTCTTCGTGTTAATTACGAAAGAAATTATTCTCAGGCTTTTAAATTTGGTGTGAATGCTAATTACAGTAATTCCGTTTCAAATGGAGTGGGAACAAATGGCGGTTCTTCTGCCGGAAGATCTCCAAGCCCTTTGGTTGTTGCTTTATACCAACCGCCTGTTGTACCTATTAAAAATCCTGACGGAAGTTATAATCTAACAAATAATCCTTACTCAACTGCTGTAAACGGAATCATAGCAAACCCTATTAATGATCTGGTTAGTACAACAAATGAGACTAAAATAAATAGAATTTTGACAAGTTTATTTGGTGAATATAAAATAACCAAAAAACTTACTGCAAAAGTTGCCGTTAGTGGGGACGTAATTAATACCAAACAAAATTATTATGCTCCGGCTACTACTACATCCGGTGCAGGAACCAAAGGATTAGCATCTGTTGGGGATCGATTGGTAAGTTCTGTATTGAATGAAAACACATTGAACTACAATACTACTTTTGGCGAAAATCATAAATTCTCTGCTTTAGGAGGTTATACGCTTCAATATACTCAGGGTGAAGTTGTAAATGCAGGTGCCAATACTTTTGTAAATGATGCTAATACTTACAACGCTTTGCAAGATGGTGTGCCGGTAAAACCTTATAGCGATGCATTCGAAAGTGTACTAAAATCATGGTTAACGAGAATAAATTATTCTTATAAAGGAAAATACAATTTTACACTATCGGCACGTGCAGACGGTTCGTCAAGATTTGGTTCTGAATCTCTTTGGGGATATTTTCCTTCAGCAGGATTTTCATGGAATATTACAGACGAAGACTTTGCAAAAAATATTAAAGGTGTAACCGAAGCTAAACTTAGAATTACAGCAGGAACAACAGGAAATCAGGAAATTGGAAATTACCTTTCTCTTGCCTCTATGGGTTCTGTAAATTATGCTTTTGGAGGTACATTACAAACCGGTCTTGCTCCTACCCGATTAGCAAACCCTGATTTGAAATGGGAAAAAACAGATCAGTATAATGTTGGTTTAGACTTGTCATTATTAGACCGAAAAATCAATTTTGTTTTTGATGTGTATTACAAGAAAACAAATGATTTATTAATCAATGTTCCAGTGCCGTTAACTTCGGGATATGCTACTGTGCTTCAAAATATTGGTGGTGTTGAGAATAAAGGTATCGAAATTGGTCTGACGACAGAAAACCTGAAAACAGAAAATTTCTCGTGGAATTCGAATATTGTATTTTCAGCAAACAAAAATAAAGTTGTTTCGATAGGAAACGGGGTTGATCAGTTTTTTCCGGTAGTACCAAATGGTTCTTTATTGCAGCAACAACCAGTTACAGTAAAAGTAGGGTTACCATTAGGAACTTTCTGGGGGTACAAAACAAATGGTATTTTCCAGACTCAGGAAGAAGTAAATACACAACCTAAAATAAACAGTTTAGCCAATACAAAAGTTGGTGACAGAAAATATGTAGATACAAACGGTGATGGCGTAATTACAGCTCTTGACAAAGGTAATCTTGGAAGTTCCCAGCCCAAATTTGTTGGAAGTTTCAGCAACACAATTTCTTATAATGATTTTGATCTTAATTTCTCTTTCCAGGGATCTTACGGAGGAAAAATCTTCAATGCATTAAATCAGCAATTAGAAATTTCTACACTTGGAACAAATGCTAACGTAACTCTTGAAGACCGCTGGACACCAGCAAATCCAAGTAATGAAATTCCAAGAGCTACAAGTTCACCGCTAGGCATTGTATCTGAACGTTATGTAGAAGATGCTTCTTTTTTAAGATTAAAATTGATCACTTTAGGGTATACATTACCTAAAAGCCTTTCTTCAAGACTTGGTGCAAAGAGTATTAAATTCTATGTCTCTGCAGAAAATTTAATTACATGGACAAAATACACTGGTTATGATCCAGAGGTAAGTTCATACGAACAAAACAATTTATATCCGGGAATTGACTTTGGCTCATATCCAAATTCTAAAACATTCATTTCCGGTCTGAACATAACTTTCTAAGTAAAAAAATATACCATGAAAAAGATTCTATTAACAATTATACTAAGTGCCGGTTTATTTGCATCGTGCACAGATCTGGAGGTTACACCAACCTCTTTTGTAACCGAAGACAACTACTTTAAAACCCAGGACGATGCTATTGCGAGCGTAACTGCTGTTTATGCTTCATTAAGTCTGGACCCGGGAGAACAAAGTTTATTTGGCAGAAACTTGTATTTTTTAACAGATATGGGTTCTGATTATGCAGCCGCAGGAGTTTCTGCAACAAATCCTCAGGTAAGAGCAATGAGCGCTTTAACGCACGATGCTACCAATGACCGTGTTCAGGTGGCGTGGCGCCAAATTTATAATGGAATAAACAGAGCCAATGTATCCATAGATAATATTCCTAAAGTAGCAGGAACAGAAGCTGTTAAAACAAGATTGATCAATGAAGCAAAATTTATCAGGGCCTTATTGTATTTTCAGGCAGTTCGTTTGTGGGGCGGAGTTCCAATTGTTTTACATGAACCAACTTCTATTCAGGTAGAAAGTTTAAAATCAAAAAGAGCAACTGTAGACGAAGTTTATGCACAAATCATTACGGACTTAAAAGACGCAGAAAACTTACCATCGACTTATGCTTCGACAGATGCCGGACGTGCTACATCCGGAGCTGCAAAAGCAATTTTAGCAAAAGTTTATCTGACTAGAAAAGATTATCCAAATGCCATTTTAAAAGCCAGAGAAGTAATCAACGGCGGTTATGGATATGCTCTTTTTGAAAGTTTTGGAGACATATTCGCAAAAGCTAAAAAAAACGGAAAAGAACATATTTTCTCTGTTCAGTTTGAGCCAAATCAGGCAGGAAACGGATCAAGCGGAAGTACGTTTCAATCTACTTCATTTACTGGATTCACTGCTACAGAACCTGCAGATATTATCTCAGACGTAGCTCAGTTCTATGATATATATGCCGCTGGAGATACCAGACGAGATGTAAGTTATGCCAAGACATTACCAATTCCGGGAACGACAAATACGTATACATTTCCTAAACCAATTTTTAAAAAATACCTGGATTTAACCAATCTGGCAACACCCGGAAACGTAGCAATCAATTTTCCAATTATTCGTTATGCCGATATTTTATTGTCTTTAGCAGAAGCGATAAACGAGCAGGGAACGCCAACGCCTGAAGCTTATGAATTGATTAATCAGGTAAGACGTAGAGCTTTTGGAAAACCAATTGCCACGCCGGATGCAACTGTAGATTTAGTTGGATTAACACAAACCACTTTTAGAGCTGCTATTCAGGAAGAACGCAAAAAAGAATTTGTTCAGGAAGGACAACGCTGGTTCGATTTAGTTCGTTGGGGAACTCTGGTTACCGAGGTTAAAAAAGTAACCGCCAAAAACTCAGTTTCCGAAAGAAATAATTTATATCCAATTCCGCAAAGCGAAAGAAATATTGATCCTGTAGGGTTACCACAAAACCCTGGATATTAACATAAACCACAACCAAAAAACTAGAATTATGAAAAATTTTAAATTTAACAGTACAATCAAAAGCTCGCAAAAAGGGCTTTTGATGACTGCATTGCTTGTTGTACAATTCGGTTTTGCACAAGATAAAAATGTAGAATTCAAAGGTGTAGTTGGTAAAACTCTAGCCGATTCTAAAGAATATTGGCCGGATCCTGTAAAAGCTCCCGCGGGTGCCCCAAATGTGATCTGGATCTTATTAGACGATGTAGGATTTGGAGCTTCAAGTGCTTTTGGAGGTTTGATTCAAACTCCAACTTTCGATCAATTGGCAAACAACGGTTTACGCTATACCAACTTTCATACAACTGCTATTTGTGCTCCTACACGTGCGGCATTATTAACCGGTAGAAATTCAGGTAAAGTACACGTAAGCGGATTTTCTCATACTATTTTATCTGCAGGTTTTCCGGGTTGGGATGGCAGGATTCCGTCAGATAAAGGAACGGTTGCAGAGATTTTACGCGAGAATGGATACAACACTTTTGCCGTTGGTAAATATGGTGTAACTCCAGATGAAGAAGCTACAGATGCCGGACCATTTGACAGATGGCCAACCGGAAAAGGATTTGATCATTTCTATGGCTTCTTAGGTTCACAAACAGATCAGTACAATCCTGATTTAGTAGAAGACCAGACGCATATAAAACCAGACGGACGTCATTTAAACGAACTTATTACGGATAAAGCGATTAGTTTTATTCAAAGACAACAAAAAGCAGCACCGGGAAAACCTTTCTTCTTGTATTATGCACCCGGAGCAGCTCATGCACCTCATCAGGTGGCTACAAAATGGAGCGATCCTTATAAAGGAAAATTTGACAAAGGCTGGGATGCCTATCGTGAAGAAGTAATTGCAAACCAAAAGAAGCTAGGCGTGATTCCTGCAAATGCTGTATTACCGGAGCGCAACCCGCTTATTACAGACTGGAAAAAACTTACTCCGGAACAAAAGAAAGTGTATGCTCGTTTTATGGAAGTTTATGCCGGATTCCTAACATATACAGATTCTGAAATTGGAAGAGTTGTAAACTATCTAAAAGAAAGCAATCAGCTGGAGAATACTGTGATTTTTGTTGCAATTGGCGACAATGGAGCCAGTAAAGAAGGAACTACTGAAGGAACAATTAACCAAAGTTTATTTTCTCAGGGAACATCTGACGACGAAAACCAAAAGAAAAACTTAGCGAATATCGATGAAATTGGTACTGCAAAAGGTTTAAACACCAATTATCCTTTGGGATGGGCGCAGGCAACAAATGTTCCTTTTAAAAACTGGAAACAAGATGCACAATCTGAAGGCGGAACTCACAACCCGTTGATTGTTTATTATCCAAAAGGAATTAAAGAAAAAGGCGGAATCAGAAATCAATACAGCCACGTAACAGATTTATTACCTACAACACTGGATATTGCAGGAATTAAAGCTCCGGAATATATCAAAGCAGTTAAACAAGACGCGATACAAGGTTCGTCTTTATATGCTTCTTTGAATGATGCCAAAGCAGAATCTTTACACAAAATCCAGTATTACTATATTTTTGGAAACAGAGCTATTTATAAAGACGGATGGAAAGCCGGAGCAGCACATTTACCGGATTCATTTGCCGTAAAAAAAGCTTTGGGCAAAAATGAAAAACCTGCCGAAAGCAATTTTGATACGGATGTTTGGGAATTATACAACCTAAACGAAGATTTTAACGAACGTAACAATCTTGCCAAAAAATATCCTGAAAAATTAGCTGAGCTGCAAAAATTATTTGATGAGCAAGCCAAAGAAAACAATGTTTATCCGCTAATTGACTGGCAGGATGTATACAACAGAAGGATTCACAATACAGGAGCAGACAAAGGCAAAACGTTACAGGATTTAGTAAAACAAGTTACTAAAGGCGGAGACGCTGGAAGCTCTAAATAATCTTTTAGAAGAACATTTCTAGAAGAAAATAAATAAAAACCGTCAGAGCTATTGACCATTTTGCAAAAGAATATGTTAGTAGCTCTGATATTAAAACAAGTAAATTATGGCAGCAACAAAACCAATTTTGAAAAGAGGCATATTTGCCTTGATTCTTGTAGTAATTGCGGTAAGTTTTTACTACTTAACGATCTGGATAACTCCTTATTATGTGCAAAAAAAGTTTGCCGAAAAAAGTTTGGGAGCTATCAATACACCCAGATTTGGAGATCAGCCAAATGCTGAAAACAGCAGAGTAATTCCGTTACCAAATCCGGACTTTTTATATTCTACAATCAGTTATGATTTGGAAGATGATGTACTAAAGATTTCAGGAATTGTTCCGGATTCAACTTATTGGTCGATCTCGGCATATCAGGAAAATACAACCAATTATTTTGTGGAGAATGAAGAGAAAGTAAAATCAAGATTCGAATATTATCTGGTGCCTGAAGGAAGTACTGCCGAAGTTTTGAAAAATATCCCAAAGGAAAAAATCATTTACAGTCCAACAAATAAAGGATTGATTTTGTTTCGTTATTTAGTTTCGAAAGCCTATCCGGTAAAAACATTGGCAGAATTGCAACATGGGGTTACGGTAGAGAAATTAGGAAAGTAAGCGTAATCTTTGTCAGGTACGCAGATGATACGGATTTGCTTTGCAAAGACGCGGATTTAAAAGGATTTTTTATTTTAATTCCAAAAAATGTCATCCTGAGCGAAGTCGAAGGACACACAAGTAACTCGACAAAGATTATAAACATTGTTTGCGGAGTTTCGAGTGTGATTTCTCGCTCTGGTCGAAATGACAAAAATGAGCATAATAGTTTGTCATCCTGAGCGAAATAACAACATTACAAAAAACAAAACGTTCAACTTTAAATCAAATAAAATGGCTTTAAATCAAAAAATTAAAAAGATAGGTCTTGCAACAGCATTGATTATTCTGGCGATAGTATTAGGAAGTGCCGTTGGTGTTTACAACATTAAATCCGGAAAAAGTGATTCGCAGCGCATTATTGGCAACTGGCAAACGGTTGACAAAGACAAAGATCTAAACTCAGCCGATTTGCTGACAATTGCACAAGTAGCTGTATACGGTCCTTATGCATTGACAAAAAAAGAAGTAATCTATTTAAGCACAAATACTGACAGCGACGGAAATGTATTAGATCCTAAATCAGATTATATCATAAGCGGAAAAAAGCTGGATGCTAAATACTGGAGTATTACGGCATATGACGAAAATGGTTTTTTAATTAAAAACCCAATCAACAAATACAGCTATAATCTTGAAAATGTGAAATATGAAGCTGATAGTACATCCTTTAAAATCAATCTTTCAGATTCAGCACAAAAAGAAAACTGGTTGCCAGTAAACAACATTAAAAAACCAAGTTTAATCATTCGCTTGTATTTACCCTCTCAAAAACTGAGAAACAACTTAACGACAGAAACGCTTCCGTCGATCAAAAAAATAAAATAAATAAGTATTATAACAAATTTCCGGAAAACAATTAAATAAAACTCTATCAAATCTATAGAATTAGAAGTTTTTATTTTTTAGTTTTACATTCTTTTAAAATTACTGATTATCAGAACATTCAAAAGAATTAATAATCCAGAATTAAATCAGAAAATATGAAACGAGTAGACTACGAAATTATAGGAAAAAAGATTGTTGTGGGAACAATTCTCTTTTTAGTTCCACTGGCTATTTTGGCTGGAGGTTTAGCAATAGTAAATCAATTTTTAAAATAAGAAATCATGGCAATAGTTCAAAAATCAAAACTAACAAGAGATTTAAGCATTAGTCTTTTATTGTATACACTGCCAGTAGTGGCAATATATCTTTATTTCAAATTAGGTAATGGCGTCATAACAGATTCTCACATTACATTACCCTCATTTTTAGAATTTGCGCAGCCTGCATTTGCCAATATCAGAACTTGGGGATTAACAGCTTTCATGCTCGTTTTAGGAATCATTGAGTTTGGAGCAGGTTTATATGACGATCAATGGACAGGCGAAGAACGTAAAATAGATATTATTTCTTTCCTGGCACCAAAATTAATTTTACCACCGGTAATTGCTTTTTTCAGCCTGACAGCGCTGCCTTATTTAATTCCTGATCTGGCTAATTCGCTTTCCTGGGTTCCGTTTTGGGGAGGATTCTTTTTAATCGCAGTTGCAGATGATTTAACGCAATACTGGTACCACAGACTTCATCATCAGGTTCCGTTTTTATGGCGTTTTCATAGAACACATCACTCCGCTCCATATATGGGAATGGCGATGCTTTCGAGACAAAACTTTATTTATACCATTTTCTTTTCACAAATTTACTTAACAGCGACTCTTACTTATTTAGGTTTAGGTTTGCCTGCATTATTTGTTTTGGTAGTCAAAAGTTTTATCACATTAGGAGCACATTCCAGTATTGCCTGGGATAAACCACTTTATAAATACAAAGTTTTACACCCAATTGCATGGGTTTTAGAACGTTTAATTTCGACTCCCGCAACACACCACGCTCATCACGCAGATACAAGCGGAGACGGTGTTGGACATTTTAAAGGAAACTTTGGTAATATGTTTTTCATTTGGGATGTAATTTTTGGAACAGGTTTAATCACCCGTAAATTTCCAAAATCATACGGAATCAAATCCTATAAACAAGAAGAATGGTACGCGCAATTTTTGTGGCCAATATTCAAATCTAAAAAAGAGGGAAGTGCCCTTGCCGAAGGCGTTTTTGCAGTTCCGATAAAGCAAAAAGAAGAAACTATTTCTCCAAGTCCGGTTTATTACGAACAGGCTCAATCTTAAAACCAGAACAAGCAGTGTATTCAAATTAAACAGGAATACACTGCTTGTTTCTTAAACAAAAAAATCATGAAAAATATACTACTCAAAATCAGTATGTTCGCATACCTGCTTTTTAGCACTATAGCTTTTTCTCAAGATAAAGGTTCCAGTAGTATTGTATTACTGGATGCTTTTTATGCGAAAATTAAAAGCCAAAAAAATCCACAAATAATTGATGCAAGAGGTCCGGAAGAATTTACCTTAAACCATATCGAAGGCGCTTTGAATTTTAATCTTAAATCAGAGAATTACGAAAAAGCCGTAGCCGCTTTAAATCCTTCTCAACCTGTATTTATTTATTCTATTGCAGCTTACAGAAGTGGTCTTTTATCTACTGAATTGATAAAAAAAGGTTTTTCTGAGGTATATATTTTAGAAGGCGGAATTGCTGCCTGGATTGGCGGCGGAAAACCTTTTTACTCGAATTTAAAAAGCAAATTATCATTACCCGAATACAAAAAAATCATTGCCGAAAATAATTATGTTTTGGTAGACATTGGCTCAAAATATTGCGCCACCTGCAAAACCGTAAAACCAATTTTAGAAAATCTAAGAACACAATACGGAGAAAAACTAAAAATCGTGCAAATCGAATTAGAAGAAAGTCCACAAGTTATTGCTGATTTAAAAACAGTAAAAGTTTTCCCTACTTTAATCTTATACCAAAATGGTAAAATTGTTTTCAAAAATGATGGTTTAGGCGATTTAAAAAACAATGTTGATGTAGCCTTAGCTTCTAAATAAAAAATAAAACTATGCCATTATCCAAAGCAAAAAAAATTATCCTCCCAATAGTTATTGTTCTTTTTCTAATAGCCGTATTTTTATTCTGGCCCATTAATACCGATGGAACTTTAATAAAACCGGACAAAAAATTACTGGAAGGAAAAGCAAAATTTCTCTCTGAAAAAATCCCGGCAGACAGTTCCTTCAAAAAACCAAATATTATCATTTTACTAGCTGACGATTTAGGAAAATATGATATTTCGTTATACGGAGGAAAATCCACACCAACACCACAAATAGATTCCCTTGCAGCTTCAGGCGTCACTTTTCAGGATGGTTATGTTTCGGCTTCTATTTGTTCTCCTTCGCGTGCCGGGATTTTAACGGGACGTTATCAGGAACGATTTGGTCATGAATTTCAACCCGGAGATCGATATCCCAAAAATAACTTAGAATATTATGGTTTTAAATATTTAATCAATACTAATAATTGGAGATTAAACCCAAAAATCAAATACCCAAACGAAGCTTCAATTGCCACACAAGGATTGCCACAATCTGAAATTACTTTTGCAGACCTTGCAAAAAGAGAAGGTTACAGCACGGCAATTATTGGTAAATGGCATTTGGGTCACAACAAAGGATTTTTTCCTTTAGACAGAGGTTTCGATTATCATTACGGATTTTATCAGGCATTTTCGCTTTATACGCCAGAAGATGATAATCCGGATATTATCAATCATCATCATAAAGATTTTACCGATAAAATGATCTGGGGAAATGGTCGTATTGGCATTGGACAAATTCGTCGGGATACTACCATTATTCACAACAAAGCCTATCTAACCGAAACATTTGCGGATGAAGCCGAAGCTTTTATCAATAAAAACAAAACAAAACCTTTCTTGCTTTACGTTCCGTTTAATGCGCCGCACACGCCATTTCAGGTTCGGAAAAAATATTATGATCGTTTCCCGAATGTAAAAGACAAAAATAAACGTGTTTATTTTGCCATGATTAGTGCCTTAGACGATGCCGTGGGAAGAATCAGGGCAAAAGTCAAAAAAGAAGGTCTGGAAGATAACACATTAATTATTTTTGCGAGCGACAATGGTGGCGCAGATTATACTTTTGCAACCACAAATGCACCATTAAAAGCCGGAAAATTTTCTCATTTTGAAGGCGGAGTAAATGTTCCGTTTGCACTTTCGTGGAAAGGGAAAATCAAACCGCATACGATCTACAAAACTCCGGTAAGTACATTGGATATTTTTAGTACGATTGCTGCTGCGATTCATTCTGATTTGCCAAAAGATCGTGTTTATGATGGTGTCGATCTTATTACTACCGTGAATAACAATACAGAAGCTCACAAAACTTTATACTGGCGTTCCGGTGATGCAAAAGCCATTAGAAGCGGCGATTGGAAATTAATCATAAGTGGAAAAACCCACGAAGAATGGCTTTATAATCTCGCAAAAGATAAATCTGAAAAAACAGATCTGGCTCAAAAAAATCCGGAAAAAGTAAAAGAATTACATCTTGCTTTACAAAACTGGGAAAAAGGTCTGGTGAAACCTTTATGGCCAAATCTAACACATTATGAATTTGATTTTGGCAAACAAAAATATTTTGTCGATTTGTAATTGATATTAATTCCGAAAAAATGAATAGGCTCCAGCTTTAGGAGTTTAAAAGAAAATAATCAAGGCTTTAGCCGAATACAAAGTTCGGCTAAAGCCAATTTCATTGACTCAATAATAATCTCCAGCTAAAGCTGGAGGCTATTCAAAACCAATAATAAAACAACAAACAAATACCTAACACTCCCGAAACCTCGGGATAAAAACCTGTTAGGATAATAAAATAATACAATGTCAATCCCAACAAAATCATTTCAACTTCACGAAGACTGGACCGTCGTAATCTTAGGATTTATAATTATAGGATTATCCCTTTTTATTTTCCTTCCGGAAGTTCCAGTTTTCAAATGGTCGACCGGAACTAATTTATTTCAGGATGTATTTGATTTAGCAAACCTGAAAATCCTCGCAGTACAATTTTTATATCTCATTTCAATCGGAACTTTAGGCGCATTTTTAATCGGTAAGTCAGTAAAATACTTTCTCTTGGTTTTCCCCATTGTTTATGTCTTAACCGTTGCTGCATTGATTATTGCAGGAAATATTCATGTAAAAGCATTGAATTTAGAAGCTGTAATTTTCAGTTTGATTATTGGTTTAGCAATCGGTAATTTCTTCAAGCTTCCGGATTGGTTTCGATCAGCACTTTCGACAGAAGTTTTTGTCAAAATTGGATTGATTTTATTAGGAACCAGCGTCATTTTCTCCGACATACTAAAAGCAGGTTCTTTAGGATTAATTCAGGCTTTGATTGTGGTATTATCCGTTTGGTATTTTGCTTTTTGGCTGTGTAAAAAACTAAAAGTCGATGACGAATTGACAATGATGATTTCTAGTGCCGTTTCGATCTGTGGCGTTTCTGCTGCAATCGCCACATCTGGAGCGATCAAAGGCGATTCTAAAAAACTGTCGTATGTAATTTCTATTGTATTGGTAACGGCAATTCCTATGATGATTTTTATGCCAATGATTGCCAAATATTTCAACTTTCCTGAAGAAGTTACCGGAGCTTGGTTAGGCGGAAGTATCGACACATCCGGAGCTGTTGTTGCTTCTGGTTCTTTAGTTGGTGAAACCGCTTTGAAGATTAGTACAATTGTAAAATTCTCCCAAAATGTATTACTCGGAATTGCTGCTTTTGCAATCTCCCTTTATTGGACATATACACACAACAAATCTGCAGAAGTCCTGGAATCAAAACCCACTTTAAGCATTATATGGGAACGTTTTCCAAAGTTTGTGATTGGCTTTATCGCCGCTTCAATACTGTTTTCTTTTTTTCTTACTCCAGAAGTTAGGGATAATGTAAAAGATAGTTTGAAGAATTTACAAGGTATTTGGTTTGCTTTGGCTTTTACAAGTATTGGTCTTGAAACCAACTTTAAGGATTTATTCAGCAATAATAGCCGTAAACCATTATACGCCTTTTTAATCGCGCAATTATTCAATGTGATTATTACGCTGATTATTGCTTTTTTGTTGTTTAGTAAGTAAAAATAATCTCGCAAAGTCGATAAGACGCAAAGTTGAAACACAATATTGTCATTGCGAGGAACGAAGCAACCACACTAACAATGATATACAACATTTCACTTTGCTAATGAGATTGCTTCGTTCCTCGCAATGACGTTGCGCAAAAAAACTTTGACAAAGTTACGCCCCAATAATTTTCGATAAATTAAAATATCAATAAAATGAAAAAAACAATTATTACACTAAACCTTCTGTTATCTGCCGTAGTTTTAGTTTCGGCACAAGACAAAACAAGTTTAGAAAATTCCAAGCCCAATATAATTTTAATTATGGTTGATGATATGGGATACTCTGATTTAGGGAATTACGGTTCAGAAATTAAAACACCTAATCTTGATAAATTAGCTGGCGAGGGTTTACGTTTACGCGAATTTTACAACAACTCAATTTGTGCACCAACACGCGGATCTTTGTTAACGGGACAATATCAGCACAAAGCCGGAATGGGATTTTTTGATGTTAATTTAGGATTACCCTCATATCAGGGCTATTTAAACAAAGAATCATTGACATTGGGCGAAGTTTTTCGTTCAGGCGGTTACAGCACTTTACTTTCCGGAAAATGGCACGTAGGTTCTGAAGATCAGGCGCAATGGCCCAACCAAAGAGGTTTTGATAAGTTCTACGGAATCCTGAAAGGCGCATCCAACTATTTTGATACAAAACCTTTACCTTTTGGAAAAACACCGTATCCGGTAAAACTGATCCGAAATAATGAAGAATTACATCCCAAAGATGATTCGTATTATTTTACAGATGAAATTGGCAATAATGCGGTGACTTTTTTAGACGAACAAAACAAAGAAAACAAACCATTCTTTTTGTATTTGGCTTTTACGGCTCCGCATTGGCCGTTGCAGGCAAAACCGG
The DNA here is from genome assembly GCF_001422725.1 of Flavobacterium sp. Leaf82. GTDB lineage: Bacteria > Bacteroidota > Bacteroidia > Flavobacteriales > Flavobacteriaceae > Flavobacterium. The sequence continues at coordinate 353,591 of NZ_LMMA01000023.1, forward strand.
TTGACATTGCTAAATACAGAGGTAAATTTGATGAAGGCTGGGATATTTTAAGAGAAAAAAGAATTGCAAAACTAAAAGCAAACGGCATTTTACCAGCCAATCAAACTGTTTCTGTCAGAGATCCTGAAGTTCCGGAATGGAGTAAATTATCTTATGACGAAAAACAATTCTGGAAAGCAAAAATGGAAGTTTATGCTGCAATGGTCGATAATATGGACCAGAATGTGGGGAAAGTTTTAGAAAAATTAAAGGCTTTAAAGAAAGATAAAAACACGCTGATTATTTTTATTTCAGACAATGGTGCGCAAGGTGGTTTCAATACCTATAATCCGTTAGGAAGAGGATTAGTAAGAAACGACGGACCAGTTGGAACCTCCGGATCATTTGATTATCAGGAACAAAACTGGGCATATTTATCTAATACCCCACTTCAGCAATATAAAAATAATATGCACGAAGGCGGATTCAGTTCTCCGTTTATTGCCTGGTTTCCGTCAAAAATAAAAGCAGGCAGAATCGACAAAGGAACCGGACATATTATTGACCTTGCCCCAACTTTTTATGAATTGGCAGGAATCGAATATCCAAAAGAATATAACGGCGTAAACTCTAATCCGTTACCGGGCAAAAGCTTATTGCCAGTCTTGTTCGATAATGTCTCAGAAGTAAACAGAGGAGCTCCATTATTCTGGGAAAGAGCAGGAAACAGAGCTGTTAGAGATGGTAAATGGAAACTGGTTTCGATTTATCCGTCTTATGAATGGGAACTTTATAATATTGAAACTGACCGTGGTGAAACAACAAATGTGGCACAACAAAATCCGGGAATTGTCAATAAACTTTCGGCTGAATATTTTGATTGGGCTGACAAAACCGGAGTTGTAGAATACAGTAAATTCAAATTGAAACCGGAAACAATGCCAGGCGGAGCAGCTTTAAAAAAGTAATTCGAAAATAACAAAAGTTGCTTTTAGATTTTTATAAAAGTATTTAAGACAGAAAAAAAGGGTGTAAAAAACTTCTATCTTTTTTCTGTCTTTTTTATTGCTCAAAAACAAAGCTCAAAATCTTAAAAATCAAACAATTAAACATCTAAATACTTTACCTATTACCATACTCGCTTCTACTCTTTCAAATAAATTTTAAAAAATATTTGGTTTTTATTATATTAAATTTAACTTTGTCTATAGAATTAGTAGAGTTATAAAATTATAAAGAACTACATTTTGAAAACAACCGAAAGCATTTCATATTACATTATTCCAAAAAAATATACTTATAACACTTTTTGTTATATGTGCTTCTGTTGTTAATACCCACGAAACCTTCCGTTTATAATTGATTTTCATTTATAAAACACAATATATAAAACCGAATTTCTTACTTCTTAAAGATTTTTTTATTGAACAATTGCGATCCTTTTACTGCTGTCTTTGCATCAAAAAGTCAAAATAGATCAATATTAATTATCTAAAAAAAACATTTCTGCGGCAACGGAAAGAGACGTACAGAACATTTATCACTAAATCAAATTATAATAAGTTGAGTTTTACCTCAACTTTCAATTCGCTTGCATAACATTATAATTCAACAATTTACATGTTATTTAACGATAAATTAAACACTGTATATTTTCTACTATTTCACTTTTTAACATAAATTTACTAATACGACAAAAACAGTGTTTTAAGAGCATAAAATTGTTAAAAAAAATTCCAAAAATAAATTAACCATTAAACCTTTAAGCCATGGCTGAAACAAAACAACAACAGACAGCATTAGGAGATGTTGCAGCAAGACAATTAGCAATTGCAACCCGTACGGTCCCGCAAATTGGGACGATTTCGCCACGTTGGCTAACGCATCTTTTACATTGGACACCAGTAGAATCGGGTGTATTTCGTTTAAATAAAGTAAAAGATGGAAGCCATATCGAGGTAGATTGTTCTGCCAGGGACGAAAGAGTTTTGCCAAACACTTTTGTCGATTATATCGATAATCCAAGAGAATATAATCTTGCAGCTGTTCAAACTATTGTAGATGTACACACAAGGGTTTCTGACTTGTACAGCAAACCATACAATCAAATTTCTGAACAACTTCGATTGGCAATTGAAACCATTAAAGAGCGTCAGGAAAGTGAATTAATCAACAATAAAGATTATGGTTTGTTGAATAATGTTGCACCATCACAAATTATTAAAACCAGAACCGGTGCACCAACTCCGGACGATTTAGACGAGTTATTGACAAAAGTATGGAAGGAACCGGGATTCTTTTTACTGCATCCTTTGGCAATTGCTGCTTTTGGCCGCGAATGTACGCGTCGTGGTGTTCCGCCTCCTACTACATCTTTATTTGGATCTCAGTTTTTAACCTGGAGAGGAATTCCGCTTATTCCATCAGATAAATTGCCCATAAAAGACGGAAAATCGAAAATCATTTTACTGCGTACAGGCGAAAGTCGTCAGGGCGTTATTGGGTTAATTCAACCTGGATTACAAGGCGAACAATCGCCAGGATTATCAGTTCGTTTTATGGGAATAAATGAAAAAGCAATTGCTTCATATCTGGTGTCTCTTTATTGCTCATTGGCAATTTTGGTTGATGATGCCATCGCTGTTCTTGAAGATGTAGAAATAGGAAAGTATCATGAGTATAAATACTAACAACAACGGTTTACCCAATATTGAGGATTTGCAGTTTTTAGCCAACGAATTGTTCAGGACTTTACCGAATGAATTTCCAAAAGAAATTTCTTTAAGTCCGGATCGAAATGAACATCCGCGTGCTACCAAAATTGCAGAAACCATATTGAATTCGGGAAACTTAAGCGACAACAATACGCCTTTTTCATTACAAAATCTGGCAATTGCACCTTCTGCTCCGCCTGCGTTTAGTGGTTTTGGGGCGTCGCCAACTGTTGCCAATTATGGTTCAGGAGCTTCGGCTTTGTATCCAAATGCCGGAGCGGGATTTGATCCTCAAAGTGGTACTTCGCTATCAGGAATTCCACATGGAAATAATGTGAATGTCAACAATCCGCAAACCGGTTTTGATGATGTAAATTTCAAAAATGGCGGAACGGCTCAATCAAATGAAGAAACATTTTTTTCTAAATTGCTTTTAAACAATGATTATCTGCCTTTTCAAACCGAAAGTTCTTCGTTTGAAACTGAATTAAAAACAGCATTATCATTTGTTGACACACAATTTACAAAACGTGTTGATTTTCCGTTAAACGGAAATGAAATAGCAAATTCGTATTACTTTTTAGAGCAGAATCCGTTTGCTTTTGATCAGAAAAACACAAATTTGATCGTTGGAAATACTTTCGAGAAACCAGATTTCGGTATTATAACCGGTTCTCATTTTGATGCTAATCTGGTTAAAAAGGATTTCCCTATTTTAAGGGAAACCGTTAACGGCAAACCTTTAGTCTGGTTTGATAATGCCGCAACGACTCAAAAACCACAATTGGTGATCGATCGTATTGCTTATTTCTACGAACATGAAAATTCTAATATTCATCGTGCAGCACATGAATTGGCAGCTCGTGCATCTGATGCTTATGAAGCTGCGCGTGAAAAAGTAAAAACTTTTTTGAATGCCGGTTCCGTAAACGAAATTGTATTTGTTCGCGGTGCAACAGAGGGAATCAATTTAGTTGCACAGAGTTGGGGCGATCATAATTTAGTTGCGGGAGATGAAATCATTGTGAGCAATCTGGAGCATCACGCAAATATTGTTCCGTGGAAACGTTTGGCAGATAAAAAAGGATTAAAACTAAGGGTTATTCCGGTTGATGACGACGGACAAATTTTATTGGATGAATATGCAAAACTGCTAAATTCAAAAACACGTTTGGTTGCTTTTACACAAGTTTCAAACGCACTTGGAACCGTAACTCCAGCCAAAAGAATAGTAGAAATGGCACATGTTGTTGGAGCAAAAGTTTTAATTGATGGCGCGCAATGTGTTTCGCATATGAAAGTTGATGTTCAGGATCTTAATCCGGACTGGCTTGTTTTCTCCGGACATAAACTTTTTGGTCCAACCGGAATTGGCGCTTTGTACGGAAAAGAAGATTTACTAAACGAAATGCAGCAGTATCAAGCCGGCGGAAACATGATTCAGGATGTAACTTTTGAGGAAATAAAATACCACAAGGCACCCAATCGTTTTGAAGCTGGAACAGGAAATATTGCTGATGCTATTGGTCTTGGAGCCGCGATAGATTATGTTACCAAATTAGGCATTGAGGCTATTGGTCACTACGAGCATCAATTATTGGAATATGCTACGAGATTGCTAAAAGAAATTCCGGGTGTTCGATTGATAGGAACCGCTGCCAACAAAGCAAGTGTACTTTCTTTTAATCTGCAAGGTTATACTAACGATCAGGTTGGGCAAGCTTTAAATAAAGAAGGTGTTGCAGTACGAACCGGACATCATTGTGCACAGCCTATTTTGAGAAGAATGGGAGTTGAAACTACCGTTCGTCCCTCGTTGGCTTTTTACAATACCACTCAGGATGTTGATACTTTCATCAAAACGTTATGGGAACTTAAAAAAGTTAGATTTTAAATAGTAGAGAAAGATCTTAATTATAAATGAAAAAGCCATTCCGCTACAAGTGGAATGGCTTTTTTTCCGATTAAATGGAATTTATGTTAATGCTTCAACAGCTGGCGACATTACTTCTGCATCAATAATAGCTAAAGTTAACGGATCTGAATATCCCATAAAAAAGGTATCTAATATTTCCTGAAATACAGGATCAGCACCTTCAACCTGAGAGAAAAGTGTCATAGACGAACATAATTTACGAGCGCCTAAATCTCCTAAAATACCCTCAGCAGATTTTCTTTTAAATGTTAACAGAAGTCTTGAAATTTCTATAAGATGTTTTGCTAAAATAGGATGATCTAAAAATTCTTTAGCTTCTTGAAGATCAGCAATTGCATAATATTTTGAAATATTACTTGTTCCTAATCCTTTTATTTGCGGAAATATAAACCACATCCAATGTGTTTCTTTTTTTCCTTTTTTAATTTCGGAAAAAGCGGTAAGATAAAGTTTATTCTGCGCATCTAAAAAACGTGTTATATCATTATTTGAGTAAGCCATTATAATAGAATTGTATTTATAAAAGTTAATTAAACCGTTTTGATTCTTCTTATTCTTTCTATTAAAAATTAAATAAAATCGTTTTTCAGACCTCCTTTAATTTCCTTTTTAAAGACATTTCAAAACTACTTATCAAGTCGCTTTAAAAAATTATATAATTAATTCCGTTTGTTATATAATTTATGGTCTGGTCATTTTCTTTCTTAAAAAACACAATCTTAATAAGCTATATTCTTTACTCTTTACTCTCTATTCTTTCTTCTTTCTTCTTTACTTATACTGAATGGTTTTAAAAAAATTGCGATTATATACTACTGAATCATGATCTTTTTTAAATTCACCCGCAAGCTCATTATAAAACATAGCCCTTTCTATTTTTTTAATATTATAATAGCATACTGCAAGCTCAATAGCGGGAATAAAATTCCAGGAATCGGCTGTTACGATATACGTATACTCTTTAGAAACTTTTAAAGTCAGCGCCAGTTCGTACCAATAGATGGCTTTGTTGTAATCTTCATTCCCCTTGTAAATATCAGCAACCTCACAACATGCTTCGGCTTTTGGAGTATCAAAGCAAAAACTCTGAAAAAAATATTTCAAGGCATTGTCTTTATCATCAAGCTTTTTATAAAGTTTACCTATTTCTAAACACGCATTAATGCTGTCTCCAATTGAACCTTTTTTTGTATCCAGAAATTTATTAAAGTATAAAATTGCATCTCCATTTCGGTCATGATCTCTTAATTCCCGTGCGTAATAATAAAGTGATCTTGGCGAAAAGGGAATGTTTTTTTCTAATTCAGATTCATAGATTTTTAAGTTTCTATCAGAAAATGAAGGTTCTTTTTTATGGGTTACGGCAATTTCAGACATTAAATAATTACCACCATATTCTATATATTCATGAACCGGATCGCTCCATTTATAATTATTGAGTCTTTTTAGTAAACGTTCGCGATGAAAAGAATATACTGCTTTATGATTTTCGTCAACCACATAGTTGTATTTCATCAAAACCATATCAATATCCGGAGATAGTGTTTGTTTAAGTTCCCTAAAGGCGATTTGATCTTTTTCTATCAAAATATCATCTGCATCCAGCCACAACTGATAATCCTTTGTGGCTTTAGAAAAAGCAAAATTTCTTGCCGCAGCAAAATCATTTATCCATTCAAAATCATATACTTTATTGGTATATCTGTATGCTATATCCTTTGTTTTATCTGTAGAACCAGTATCAACAATTATAATTTCGTCTACAATGTTTTTTATCGAATCCAGACATTTGGCTAATGTTTTATCCTCGTTCTTAACAATCATACAAAGACTTATTGTGATCATATTTTGGCAGTAATAAATTAGTATTTCAAATCATTTCCTTGTTTTGAAAATGACTGCAAAAATAATTTACCCATAATCCCCCAATAGCCTCTAAAAGCTCAAATTATATTAAAATAATACTTTTATTAAAAGCAAAAAAAAACATATCCGGAAAATTGGATATGTTTTTTTTTTAATAAATATGAGGTATGCAATTTTGCTTAGTCTCTAAAATCGTTTAGCGATTTCTCTATAATTTCAAGACATTCATTAATTTGAGTTTCTGTCATAACCAATGGCGGCGCTAATCTAATCTTGTTTCCGTGAGTTGGTTTAGCCAATAATCCGTTATCTCTAAATTTAAGGCAAATTTCCCAGGCAAGATCTGAGTCTTCGCCACAATTAATTACAATAGCGTTTAATAATCCTTTACCACGAACAAGGGTGATTAGATTATTTCTTTCTGCAATTTCGTTTAAACCTTTTCTTAAAAGGATTCCCAAACGTTCTGCATTTTCAGCCATATTTTCGTCTTTAATTACTTCAAGAGCAGCAATTGCAACGGCAGCAGCAACAGGATTTCCACCAAAAGTAGATCCGTGTTGACCTGGTTTAATTACATTCATGATCTCATCGTTACACAAAACTGCCGAAACCGGATAAACTCCGCCTGAAATTGCTTTACCCAAAATCAAAATATCAGGTTGCACATTTTCATGATGTACCGCTAATAGTTTTCCTGTGCGCGCGATTCCGGTTTGAACCTCATCTGCGATAAACAAAACATTATGTTTCTCGCACAACGCTTTTGCTTTAGATAAATATCCTTCAGTTGGCACATAAACTCCAGCTTCTCCCTGAATTGGTTCAACCAGAAATCCAGCTATATTTTTAGATGATTCTAAAGCTTTTTCAAGAGCTTCAAGATTATCATATTCAATTTTTATAAATCCTTCTGTAAACGGACCAAAGTTTTTACGGGCTCCTTCATCATTTGAAAATGAAATAATTGTAGTGGTTCTACCGTGAAAATTGTTTTCACAAACAATAACCTGCGCCTGATTTTCCGGAATACCTTTTACTTCATAAGCCCATTTTCTACATACTTTAAGAGCAGTTTCAACAGCTTCTGCACCAGTATTCATGGGCAAAACTTTATCAAAACCAAAATACTTCGTTACAAACTCTTCATAATCTCCCAGTTTATCATTGTAAAATGCACGGGAAGTCAAAGTCAGTTTTTGTGCCTGATCTACCATTGCTTTCACAATTTTAGGATGGCAATGTCCTTGATTTACTGCAGAATAAGCAGACAAAAAATCATAATATTTTTTTCCGTCTACATCCCAAACATATACACCTTCTCCTCTTTCTAAAACCACAGGAAGCGGATGATAATTATGAGCTCCGTATTTATTTTCTTTTTCTATCAAAACTTCTGATTTTGATGAAAGTGATTTCTCAGTATGTACCATAATCTATTTCTTTTTACAGTACAAAAGTATTAAATTTTATTCATTATAGAAGGTAAAATACTATATTTTGACTTTTAAAATCATTATCAGAGTCAAAATTATAATTTTTAGGCTATAAAAAAATCAAATACATTTTGCTTTGCGAAGAGTTTTATCCGGTTTATTGAAAAAAATAATTACTTTTATGAATCCGAAAAGAAATTAACTCAATTTAAAATAATGGATATATTAGACGAATTTGATATTAGTATCATTAAAGAACTTGAAAAAGATGGCAGAATGGCTTTTTCTGCAATTGCTGCTAATTTAAAGATCTCAAACACAATGGTTCATCAACGTATTAACCGCATGGTTGAACAAGGTGTTATTGCTGGTATCAAACCTATTATTCAGGAAAAGAAAATTGGTTATGACTGGGCTTCTTTTACCGGAATTACTTTAAATAAAGATTCTGATTCTGACCGAATTATTGAAGCACTAAAAGATATTCCAGAAATCACAGAATGCTATTATGTAACGGGTTCATTTACATTATATATAAAAATCATTGCAACAAATCATGAACACATGCGAAGAATTCTATATGAAAAAATCGACAGCATTCCCGGTATTGCCAAGACAGATTCTATTATTGAATTAGGCTGTGCTTTTAAACGCAATATCACGTTGTAATACTCTCCAATAATCATGTTCGATTACTCAAAAATATTAAGGTTACTCTTTATCATTTGCTGTATAAATTTTCAGATTTCGGCACAAAAAATCACTCAAAAAGAAGCCAATCGTCTGGAAAAATCAGCACAGCAGGTTTCTATTATCAGAGACAAATGGGGAATTCCGCATGTGTACGGAAAAACCGATGCTGATGCTGTTTTTGGATTATTATATGCACAATGCGAAGATGATTTTAAACGCATTGAGATGAATTATATTGAAAAAATGGGACGCCTTTCAGAGATAAAAGGACAATCTGTTTTATACAATGATTTAGAAATTAGGCTGTTGATTGATGCTGATGAAGCTAAATCTGATTATAAAAAAGCACCTCTCTGGCTCAAAAAACTTTTAGATAGTTATGCTGATGCGATCAACTTTTATTTATACAAACATCCTGAAGTAAAACCGGCACTTTTAACACATTTCGAACCTTGGTTTCCATTACTCTGGACAGACGGAAGTATTGGCGCCATAAGTACCGCTGATCTTTCTACAGGACAATTAAAAGCTTTTTATTCCGGCAATACAGATAAAGTTGCTTATATCGAAAGAGAGAAAAATGTACAAACCGGATCGAATGGTTTTGCTTTTTCACCTTCTAAAACTGCTGACGGAAATGCTATTTTATACATTAACCCGCACACAACATTTTATTTCAGACCTGAAGTTCAGGCAACAAGTGAAGAAGGACTGAACGTTTATGGAGCCGTAACATGGGGACAATTTTTTATTTACCAGGGTTTTAATGAAAATTGCGGATGGATGCATACTTCATCAAATGTAGATGTTGCTGATATGTACGCGGAGAAAATCATCAATAAAAACAATAAATTATTTTATGAATTCGATAAAAAGCTTTTACCTGTTATCGAAAAAGAAATCATAATAAGTTATACTGAAAACGGAAAACTCATTCCTAAAAAATTCAAAACCTATTTTACCAATAATGGTCCGGTTATGGCGAAACGTGACGGAAAATGGATTAGTTTAAGATCAAACAATCGGTCAATGACCAGTTTGATCCAGAGTTGGGTACGCACTAAATCAAAAAGTTTTGAAGACTATAAAAAAGCGATGGATTTAAAAGCGAATACGTCTAATAATACTGTTTATGCAGACAGTAAAGGAAATATTGCATACTGGCATGGTAATTTTATCCCTGTGAGAGACAAAAGCCTGAACTGGTCAAAAGTAGTCGACGGATCGATTTCATCTACACAATGGAAGGGTTTGCATGAAGTAGACGAAACTGTTCATAGCTATAACCCAATAAATGGATGGTTGCAAAATTGTAATTCAACACCTTATTCTGTTGCTGGAGAAAACAGCCCGAAAAAAGAAAATTATTCTGCTTATATGGCTCCGGACGGAGAAAATTTCAGAGGTATTAATGCAGTTCGCATTTTTAGCAAAGGCGACAAATATACTTTAGACAAGGTAATTGCTGACGGCTACGATACAAAACTATCAATTTTTGAAATTTTGATTCCAAGCCTCATTACAACTTTCGAAAAAAACAGTAAAACTACAGATCCGGAATATACTGAATTGGCGGAAGCGATTGCAGTTTTAAAAGACTGGGATTATTATGCCAAAGAAAATTCAATAGCCACAACATTAGCCGTAGAATGGGCTTATAAATTAGACCCAATTATCTTAAAAGCTTATATTAATGAAGGCGAAACAGATCAGGTTCAAAACACCAAAAATTTTGCTGCAACTGCAACTGCAAAACAACTGATACCACAACTACAGGAAGTTTTAAAAGATTTAAAATCAAAATGGGGTTCGTGGAAAGTGGCTTGGGGAGAAATCAACCGTTTTCAGCGTTCAAGTGGCGATATTGATTTAAAATACGACGATTCTAAACCAAGCTTACCAATTGCTTTTGGTCCGGGTTCTTGGGGAAGTTTGCCTTCTTTTAAAAGCAGTTATCAAAAGGATTCCAAAAAACGTTACGGATATAATGGCAATAGTTTTGTTTGTGCCGTGGAATTTGGTTCAAAAATAAAAGCAAAATCATTATTAGCCGGAGGAAATAGCGGCAATCCTGACTCTAAACATTTTATCGATCAAGCTGAAATGTATCAAAACGGAAAATTTAAAGATGTCTTATTTTATAAAGAAGATGTGATTAAAAACGCTGAGAAAACATATCATCCCGGCGAATAATTTTTATGGCTTAAATCAACTTACAGAAACCTCGAAAGAAATACTTTTTCGAGGTTTTTTTGTAACATAATATTTCTGATATTTGTTTAAAATTGTATTACTATGAAAAATTCGGCTCTTTTATTATTTGCTACCATACTGTTTTCTAACACTATAGCAGCCCAGTTAAAATCTGTAAAATATACAGATGGTTCTCAGGCATTAAATGGATTATTTGCAAAATCTGCTAAAAAAAGCAATCAAAATCCAGGCATTTTATTATTGCCGGCCTGGCTTGGAATCGACAAAGCCTCAAAGGATATTGCAGAAAACTTATCTAAATTAGGTTACAATGTTTTCATCGCTGATATTTATGGCGAAGGAAATTATCCAACCAATACGACCGAAGCCGGAAAGCAAGCCGGTTATTATAAAAAGAATTATGAAGTTTATCAAAAGCGTATTGACGCTGCTTTGCAGGAATTGATAAAATCAGGCGCAAATGCTGATAATATTGTCGCTATTGGTTATTGTTTTGGAGGAACCGGAGTTCTTGAAGCTGCCCGCGGACATTTGAATCTAAAAGGTGTGGTATCTTTTCACGGAGGTCTTGGTAAAGATGCAACCCGCAAAGTTGAGCCAATTACAACAAAAGTTCTGGTTTGTCACGGTGCAGATGATCCGTTTGAATCTCCAGCAGAAATTACTGCTTTTCAGCAAGAAATGCGTGACACAAAAGCCGATTGGCAAATGATTTATTACGCAAATGCAGTTCACTCTTTTACAAATCCCGAAGCCGGAAATGATAACTCAAAAGGCGCTGCATATAATGCCGTTGCAGCAAAAAGATCATTTGAACATTTACAACTTTTCTTAAATGAGGTATTGAAAAAATAAACTTTTGAATAGCTCACAGATGTTATGGATTTAAAATGTTTTATACTGATTTATTCTATTCAATTCAATTTAGAATTTGCGTTAATTCATGTAATTCGTGGCAAAAAAACAGCGTAAAGCACTTTAAATCTGTTCCATCCGTGTGCAAATTAACAACCAAAATCAAACCAAACCAACCAATCAATGTCACATAGTCCCATTAGAAAAGACAAAACGTGCCTAAATTGCCGGCATGTTGTCGAACAAAATTTTTGTCCGCATTGCGGGCAGGAAAACACAGATAGCCGAAAAACATTTCATCATTTATTCATTCATTTCTTTGAAGATCTGACGCATTACGAAAATGCTTTTTGGAAAACCATTCGCAATCTGCTTTTTAAACCTGCTACATTAACCAAAGAATATCTTTCCGGAAAAAGATTATCTTACCTTGCTCCTGTCCGGCTTTATATCTTTATTAGTTTTATAACTTTTTTAATGATTGCTTTATTTCCGGGTGATAATAAACAAATTGTGACATCTGATAAATATAAAAAATCCGGCGAGAAAGAAATCCCCAAAAACATTTTTACAGGAGATCTCAATGATCTTAAACCCGGAAAAGATTTCGACAATTTTACAAAGAATGTTGATTCGTTACAAAAGTTTGCTCCGGAAGAAAAGAAGCTGGATAGTTTTAGTTATTGGATTATCAAAAAGGCTAAATATGTAAAGGATCATAATACGAAGGAAAACATTATAGAAAAATTTACGGAGTCATTCGTTCACAACATTCCAAAAGTGTTATTCATTATAATGCCATTTTTTGCTTTCTTTTTATGGATTTTTCACAATAAAAAGAAATGGTATTATTTTGACCACGGCATATTTACACTGCATTATTTTTCATTCTTGCTTTTAATATTTCTGATTTTATTTATAATTCGAAAATTGATAGGTTTATTTGGAGAAGACAACGGGTTGACCTTTATTTCGGATATCACTGACTTTGTGGGATTTATATGGATGAGTTATTATTTTTATCCGGCACATCATCGCTTTTATGGAGAAACAAGATGGGTGTCGTTTATAAAAAGTGTTGCTTTGTTTTTTATTAACTCCTTTTTTATTCTATTTTTACTAATACTATATGCTTTCTACACATTTCTAAACTTACATTAACAACAATGAAAAAAATTATAATTCTATTATTAATTGGTACCGCCTTTTCATGCAAAAACATGCAGTCGGCTGTAGCAAAAGACAATTCAGATCCAAGTAAATATATAAAAGCAATTAGCGAAAAAGACCTTAAAACAATGTTATACGTTGTGGCTTCTGATGAAATGGAAGGTCGCGAAACCGGATCTAAAGGACAAAAAAAAGCAGGTCTTTACATGATCGAACAATACAAAAAAAGTGGTATTTCGTTTCCTAAAGGAGCAACAGATTATTATCAGCACATTCCTGCGTCTTTCCTGAATGCAAGACGTAATGAAAACTTACCTGATTCTGAAAATATCTGGGCATACATCGAAGGTTCTGAAAAACCGGACGAAGTATTGGTTATTTCTGCACATTATGATCACGTAGGAATAAAAAATGGTGAAGTATATAATGGAGCTGATGATGACGGTTCAGGAACTGTAGCCGTAATCGAAATGGCAAAAGCGTTTGCAAAGGCCAAAAAAGACGGACACGGACCAAAACGTTCTATCCTTTTCCTGCATGTAACTGGTGAAGAACACGGTTTACACGGATCACGTTACTATTCTGAAAATCCTTTGTTTCCAATCGCAAACACTATTACAGATATTAATATTGACATGATTGGTCGTCGCGATGTAGAACATGCACAAACTAACAACTACGTTTACGTAATTGGAGCAGATAGATTATCTACAGATTTGCATAATATTGTGGTAGCCCAAAACGAAAAATACACTAAGATAGATTTAGATTTTAAATTTAATGACCCAAAAGATCCAAATCATTTCTATGAGCGTTCTGATCACTATAACTTTGCAAAATTTGGGATTCCTGCCGTTTTCTTCTTTAACGGTGTCCACGAAGATTACCACGGAAAAGGCGATGAACCTCAAAAAATCGAATACGACGCTTTGACAAAAAGAACACAATTAGCTTTCTCTGTAGCCTGGGATTTAGCGAATAGACCAAATAGACCGGTAGTTGATAAACCTATTAAATAAAGGTTCTAAGGTGCTGAGGGACTGAGGTTCTAAGGTTTTTACTTTGAGATTATATACTTTAAAATACAAAAAAGGGATGAGTTTAATAAAACTCATCCCTTTTTTGTATGTAAATTTTTAAACTTAGAACCTCAGTCCCTCAGCACCTTAGAACCTTTCCTTAGTCATTCATAGAGATCAAAAACTCTTCGTTATTTCTTGTTTTCTTGAAACGATCGTTTACAAAATCCATAGATTCTACCGGATTCATATCTGACAGATATTTACGCATGATCCACATTCTTTGTAATGTTTTCTCGTCTAATAATAAGTCATCACGACGTGTACTTGACGAAGTAAGATCAATTGCAGGGAAAATACGTTTGTTGGCAATTTTACGATCTAACTGAAGTTCCATGTTACCGGTTCCTTTAAATTCTTCAAAGATCACCTCATCCATTTTAGAACCTGTTTCAGTAAGTGCAGTTGCGATAATACTTAAAGAACCGCCATTTTCTACATTTCTTGCCGCTCCAAAGAAACGTTTTGGTTTTTGTAACGCATTTGCATCCACACCTCCACTTAAAACTTTTCCTGATGCTGGCTGAACGGTATTGTAAGCTCTTGCTAAACGTGTAATCGAATCTAATAAAATCACAACATCGTGACCACATTCTACCAAACGTTTTGCTTTTTCAAGAACAATATTGGCAATTTTTACGTGTTCTTGTGGTTCTCTGTCAAAAGTAGAAGCGATAACTTCACCACGAACACTGCGTTGCATATCTGTAACCTCTTCTGGACGCTCATCGATCAAAAGAACAATAAGATAAACTTCAGGGTGATTTGCTGCAATCGCATTTGCAATGTCTTTTAACAACATTGTTTTACCTGTTTTAGGCTGTGCGACAATCATACCACGTTGTCCTTTTCCAATTGGAGAAAATAAATCGATAATACGGGTTGAAACTGAACTGCCTTTTTCGGCTAATTTAAATTTTTCTGAAGGGAAAACCGGTGTCAGGTGTTCAAAAGAAACTCTGTCGCGAACCACTTGCGGATCGTGACCATTGATTTTAAGTACACGAACCAACGGGAAAAATTTCTCCCCTTCTTTAGGAGGACGAACCACTCCTTTTACTGTATCTCCAGTCTTAAGACCAAATAATCTGATTTGTGATGTTGATAAATAAATATCATCCGGAGAAGCTAAATAATTATAATCTGATGAACGTAAAAAACCGTAACCATCCGGCATCATTTCAAGAACACCTTCACTTTCGATGATTCCGTCAAACTCAAAGTCTGAATCTCTGAAATTATTTTTCTTGTTTTTATGATTTGGATTTTGATTCCCATTATTACCATTTCCGTTACCATTTGCATTCGGATTTGCGTTTGGATTAGAATTCTGATTTGGATTTTGGTTAGGATTCTGATTTGGATTCAGATTTTGGTTTGGATTCTTGTTTTGGTTCGGATTAACCTTTTTAACCGCAACGGGAGCTTCTGTTTTTTCAGCAGTTAAAGTTTCTGCTACAGCTTCGCTTTCCGGAATCACTTCCTTCGTAGCTTCTTTTTCTTTTTGCAAAGCGACTTTTTTCTCGTAAGCTGATTTATTAAATTTAACGATTTTTGGTCCTTTTTTCTCTGGCACTGTTTCCTCAGCTGTTTCCTGAACTTCAGGACTTTCCTGCTCTGCGACTACCTTTTCTTCCGTAGCTTGTTTCGCTACAGGAGTTTGTTTCGTTTTAGGAGCTATTTTTGCTGTCGGGGCTTTTACAGCTACCGGAGTTTCTGTTTTTTCAGCAGTTTCCTCTACATTATCAAATTCTAATACTGGAGCATTTTTGCTAATAGCCGCTTTTTTTACAGGAACAATCCTTGCTCTTTTCGGTTTATCATCAACTTTTTCCGTTTCAGTTACAGCACTAGCAGGTGGTGCTATAGTTGTTTCCTGATGTGCTAAAATCTGGCTAATTAAAGCGTCTTTTTTGACACCGGTAAACTTTATAGTTTTAGCTAACTTAGCTATTTCTTGAAGCTCAGAAAGCTTCATTTCTTTTAATGCAGAAATATCAAACATGAATGTTCTATGAATTTAATTATTTTAACGGAAATACTGTAAAAAGAATAGGTAGATAATTGTTTTCAATTGACCGCAGTATGAAGTGCTTACGGTATTATGATGCAATAATACGAATAAAATTTAATCATACAATAGTATTTTAAAAAAAGAAAATATATTTTTGTAAAACAATTTTAGATCATGATACAACGAATTCAAACTGTATATTTAATTCTTACCTTTATAATTACGGGGGTATTATTATTTTTTATTCCACTTTGGACATTAAATAATGGTAAACCATTTTATTTTATGCAAGATCAGTTTTACACAATTTTGCTGGGATTAAGTACTATGCTTACTATTATAAGTATCATTTCATACAAGAAAAGACAAAATCAGTTTGTAATGGGCAGACTGAACATAATATTAAATTTAATTTTATTAGGATTGTTTGTATATCGCTCTCTAAATTTATCTGGAGAAACAGTTGCTGTTTCAGAGAAAGGTATTGGGATGTTTCTACCAATTGTTGCTATCGTATTATTAGTTTTAGCTAATAAGGCCATCAAAAAGGATGAAGATCTCGTAAAATCTGTAGACCGTTTGAGATAAACCTATAAACTTAAGTTTTTTGTGCGAAGAGAACCCGAATTTTTAATTCGGGTTTTTTTGTACCTGACTGTTTTTTAAAATTTTATTATAGCATTTAAAACAAAGACCAAAACAACTTTGTAAGATATTTTTTTTCATAAATTTGCTTTTTAAGTTCCAAAAACAATTATGACACAAAAAATAAGGATTCATCTTGCTGATGATCATCAAGTACTTATCGATGGCCTTACCAATTTACTTCAAACTGTAGATAACTTCGAGGTTGTAGGAAGTTCATTAAACGGAACCACTGTTTATGATGATGTCATTCTAAACAATGCCGATATTTTAATCTTAGACATAAGCATGCCTAAAAAAGATGGTATTGAAACATTAAAAGAATTCAAAGAAAAAGAGTTTCCCTGTAAAGTTATTATTTTATCGAGCTATGATGATCTCAAACTCATAAAAGAAGTAATGAAACTAGGTGCCAAAGGCTATCTCACAAAAAAATGTGCTGGCGAAAACATTATTGAAGCTATTGAAGCTGTCTATCAGGGTCAGGAATACTTTTGTGATGCGGTGAGAGAAAAAATCTTTAATACTTTTACTCATAATAATCCTAAATTAAACAAGGATTTCTATGGCGGAAATCCAATATTGAGTGCTCGTGAAATCGAAATTATTATCTTGATTTCGCTTGAATATAGCAGCAAGGAAATCAGCGAGCAACTTTTTATTAGCATGAATACAGTTGAAACCCATAGAAAAAACATCATGAAAAAGTTACAGATTAAAAGTACTATTGGTCTTGTAAAATATGCGTTGAAAAACAATTTAATAAATTCGTAATCGTCTTCAAAAAATCAAATCTATTTCATAATTTACAATTGGATTATGGCTTTAATCAAATTTTTTATCGCATTCCTTTTCTTTACTTCGATAGGCGGAAATACTGTATTTGGTCATCAAAATACATCTTTAAGTACAAATGAATCAAGTATTGTAATTCAGGAAAATTTAAAAAAGACAACTAATACCAAAATTGAAAAATTCGAACAATTACGAAATAAAAAAATAGTCAGCCTGTCTATTGTCATTATAATAATACTTTGTTTTTTATTCTATTTCTTTTATCAGAATAACAAACTAAAGCAAAAAATTAAACGAAAGGATACGAAGCAAAAGATATTGCTTAATATTATTAATGCCGGAATTGACAGCAATGAAATTGAACGCAAAAAAATCGCTTCCTTTTTACATGACAACATTAATTCTTTATTATCTTCTGTAGGGTTACATTTAAATACGTTTACAGCACAAAACAATATAAAATCTGAAGAAATCCAGAAAGCAAAAGCTATTTTACAAGAAGCACACGATCTTTTGCGAGACATGTCTCATGACCTGATTCCTGCTCTTCTGGTTCGTTTTGGTTTAATTTTCGCATTGGAAGATTTATGTGAAAAGAACTCAAATTCCAGTATTAATTTTGAGTTTTCAAGTAAAATTCCAACAGATAAAAGATATACCGAAAAATTTGAAATGAAAGTTTATTTTATTGTTTCAGAATTATTCAGCAATATTATAAAACATAGTGACGCAAAGAAAGCCCGCATTTTATTACAGGAAAAAGAAAACAAATTCAGTATTATAATTGATGATGACGGAAAAGGCTTTAAAGCCGAAAAACTAAATGAATCCGAAGGTTTTGGTCTGAACCAAATTAGAGCGAGAATCAAAAAATACAAAGGAAATATATCTATTGTCTCAAAAGCAAATGAAGGAACCTTAATTAAGATTAAAATTCCGTTGCCTCATTAACCAAATTACTTTTTACCGATCTCGATAATTTCCAGATCTTTTATTTTATCATCATCGATTACAAACCTCAACATGGTTCTTACCTGATGAAAGCCGCTTTTTCCTGCCGCACCGGGATTCATATGCAGTAAATTATTCTTTTTATCGAATATTACTTTTAAGATATGCGAATGTCCACAAATGAATAATTTAGGCGGATTTGAAGCCATTTCTTCTCTGATTGCCGGATTATATTTCCCTGGATAACCACCAATATGAGTAATCCAGACAGAAACATTTTCGCATAAAAACCTGTTATGCAAAGGGAATTCTAATCTGGCTTGTGCGTCATCAATATTTCCGTAAACGCAACGTAAAGGTTTTAGCTTTTTTATGGTATCGGTAACATTTAAATCACCAATATCTCCCGCATGCCAAACCTCATCGGCTTGATTTACATATTTTAAAATAGTATCGTCAATATGACTATGTGTGTCAGAAAGTAGGAGGATTTTTTTCATTTTCTTTTAAAGGCAGAAAGGTTCAGAGCCGCAAAGGTACAAAGGTTTTCTTTAAAGATGCTAAGGTTCTGAGGTGCTAAGTTGCTAAGCTTTTAATAAAAAAATCCGATTCGCTTACGCAAATCGGATTTCAAACTTTGTGTTAGCCGCACTGCTGTGCATCTCTACGATATACGATGTGTTTTACATTTTACATCTCACATTTCACATCTAAAGTTTTTCACCTTAAAACAATTATTATTTCTTCGGATTTTTAACGTCTTTAGAATCTTTGGTATCCATCATTTCCATTAGTTTTAATCCTAATAAACCACTAATAGAACCATCAGAACCACCGTTTCCTGAAATCAGCACATCTGGAATTACTTTGATATTTCCTTTACCAATTTCCTCCGTTACTTTATATCGGGTAAAGTTATCACCGCCCATTGCAGCAACCTGAAGTTGGTACGATTCTGCAGTCGATTTACCAATTGCCATAATTTTCTCTGCTTCGGCTAAACCTGTTTTAGAGATTTTTTCTGCTTCGGCGCTTGCGTTTAGTTTTGTTGCTTCTGCCTGTGCTCCTGCTCTTGCTTTTGTAGCTTCGGCTTCTGCATTTGCACGCATTTTTGTGGCTTCGGCTTCAGCGTTTACATTTAGTTTTAAACTGGTTGCATCACCTTCTGCTTTTTTCACGGTTGCATCTGCTGTACGTTGTGCGATTTCAACACTTTGCGAAGCACGAACGATTTCTTTTTGCATATCTGCAATCGCCGTTTCTTTCTCCATTCCCTGGCGTTGTTCTTGTGCCATTCTTTGGGTTTGATACGTTTTTTGCTCTTCTTCTGCCAGTTTCCTATCCGTTAAGGTTTTCATCAATGAATCCGGCGGAACGATATCTCCAATCAAAGTATCAACAGCATTTACGTTGTATTCGTCTAATACTAACTTAATATGATTTTTAGCCGATTCCTGACGTTCTTTTCTTGTACTCAAAAAAGAAATCACATCGCTATCCTGCGCCGAGTTTCTAAAGTAGTTACCAATTGTAGGCTCTAAAACCTGAGAAACCAAGTTATTCATACTTCCAAAACGGGCAATTACTTTTGGCGCTTCGGCAGCCGGAACGTGAATAATTTGTGCCACATCCAGATTAAACGGGAAACCATCTTTTGAACGCACTGTAATTGTAGATAGATTTTTATCTAAATCATGCGATTCACTTCTCGCATTTGCCCAGTTTAGTACTAAATTAGTTGTTGGAACCGGTTCTAGTTTCGTTGTGTATTTATTAAGCGCATATTTTCCAGGACCAAAAGGTTCCATCCAAACACCGCGTTGTCCTTTTGAAACAATATTTCCGTGTTTAAAAGTATCTCCGGTTACATCTTGTCCGTCTTCTCCAATATAAGAAATCACAACGCCAACATAACCAATAGGCACATCAGTCATTGGGTTTTGCTCGATTTGTATTCCCCATGTGTTAATATAATAAGAACCTGCCAACATAACCTGAGGCTGCAAACCACGGTTTCCGCCCGTATCCAGAAACTTGTCAAAATCCTGAAAGTTATTATGACCTTCGACAAACTTTCCGGCAATTTGTCCTTGCGGAATTGGTTCTCCGTCAAGAGCGGTTACGATACCAATCATGTTCTCGTAAATCTTGATTTGATCTGCCATAACAATTTCGAACAAGAACGTATTAATACGATACGAACCTGTTGTAATAAAAGCTGTCTGACGCCCTTTTTGTCCGCCATTATCCAGGAAAAAAGTAGCATCCTGAAAATTGTCACTGTCTACTTTTCGTGCTAAGATTCGTCCGGTTGGGATTTCCTGTCCGTCTTTACTTAAAACGAGTCCAATTTTACCTTCGGGAATAACTGTAAATCCAGTCATATCTATCGAGTATTGCCAGATCCACATTCCCCAGTATAAACCCGGAGCAAGCGTTTTTGCCTGATAACCAGCTTCTCCTTTTGTCGCGATAATACGACCATCAGGAAGCGATTTGTCGGTTCCAAACAAAACAAATTTCTTGGTTACTAAACCAATTTTATCTTCGGGAACCATTACCATTCCGAAGAAAACACGTAAAATAAACTTGTAAAAAAGGAAGGAGAATAAGATTAAAATTATCCACCAATAAGAAGTAATTTCATTCATAGTTTTTGATATTTAGGCTACAAACATAATAGAAATACTTTCTGTTAAAATAAAATATTTTAAAAATTAACTTTCGCCAATTCTTTCACAAAATGTTAAAAAAAATAATTCAATTAAATCGATGGAATTGTCAATTTCTGACACGATTTTTTGCTGAACAAACTATGATTGGTATTTTTGGTTTTAACAGTTTTTTAGAAAGGTTCTGAGGTTCTGAGAGACTAAGGTGCTAAGTTTATTTTGCCACAGATTAAAGGATTAAAATGATTTAAAAAAAATCTGTTTAAATCTGCAAAATCTGCGTGAAAAATTATAATACGTTTGTTTTATCGTAGAAATGCACCGCAGTGCGTCTCTACAATAACGTCATGTAAAAAAACTTAGCATCTTAACATCTTAGCATCTTAGAACCTTAGCCACTTTTTTTCGTACCTTTGCCACTCAGAACCTTTGAACCTTCACCTTGAGATATTTTATTCAATTCGCTTATAACGGAACCCATTATCACGGTTGGCAATTTCAGCCCAATGCTTCATCTGTACAGGAAACTTTAAACAAAGCCCTTTCGGTTTTATTAAATTCACCTATAAATGCAATGGGCGCCGGAAGAACTGATACTGGCGTTCACGCAGAGAAAATGTATGCGCATTTTGATTTTGATGCTGCAATAGATGTTCCGGTTTTAGTACATAAACTGAATTCGTATTTACCAAAAGACATTGCCATTTTTGATATTATATTGGTACATGATGATGCTCATTGCAGATTTGACGCCACCAGACGAACGTATGAATACCATATCAATACTGTTAAAAACCCGTTTGCAGAAGAATTGAGTTGGTATTTTAACCAAAAATTAGACGTAGCTTTGATGAACGAAGCGGCAAAAATCTTACTGAATCATACGGATTTTCAATGTTTTTCGAAAGTAAATACGGATGTCAACACATTTGATTGCACGATTTTTGAGGCATATTGGAAACAAGAAAATAATAAACTGGTTTTTACGATTTCGGCGAATCGGTTTTTACGAAATATGGTTCGTTCTATTGTGGGAACGTTGGTAAATATTGGTTTACACAAAATTTCTCTAACCGATTTTGAAAACATTATTGCGAGTAAAAGTCGAGAAAAAGCCGGGTTTTCGGTTCCGGCGCACGGATTATATTTAACCGAAATTAATTACGATTACATCATAAAATAGCCCTGATTGCAGTGAAAAGCTTTTTTGAGAAAAATGTAGTTTTTGTGTTTTTATGAAGCGACCAGCGGAAGCTTTATAAAAATAATACAAAAACATATTTTTGAGAAAAACTTGTAACGGAAAGCAGGAATAGCTCCAGAAAATAAAAATGAAAGCAAAAGCATTTGATACCGGATTATTCAAACGAATTTTAAAATATACTAAACCTTATAAATGGCGCTATTATGGCGTTATAATTTTTGCCGTTTCGCTGTCGATTTTTGCAGCACTTCGCCCCTATCTATTAAAACAAACGGTCGACGGCTATATCAAGACGCATGACAAAGAGGGTTTGTTGATGTATATTGTATTGATGGGCGTTGTTCTTTTGTTTGAAGTATTCTCTCAGTTTTATTTTGTGTATTGGGCAAACTGGCTGGGACAGGATATTGTAAAGGATATCAGAACGAAACTTTTCAAACATATTCTGAGTTTTAGAATGAAATATTTTGATTTGGTTCCGGTTGGGCAACTGGTAACCAGATCAGTATCTGACATTGAATCGATTGCACGTATTTTTAGCCAGGGTTTGTTTATGATAATAAGTGACCTGATGAAAATGCTGGTTGTTTTGATTTTTATGTTTTATATGAACTGGAAACTAACCTGGATTGTGGTTGTCGCAATGCCGATTCTGGTTTTTATTACAAGAATTTTTCAGCGTAAAATGCAAGTTGCTTTTGAGGAAGTTCGAACACAAATTGCTAACATGAACTCGTTTGTACAGGAACGTGTTACGGGAATGAAGATTGTACAGCTTTTTAATCGTGAGAAAATCGAAGCCGAAAATTTTAAGGTAATTAATGACAAACACAGAGTTGCGTGGATTAAAACGATTTTATATAACTCAATATTTTTCCCAATTGCTGATATTATTTCGTCTATTACTCTGGGATTAGTGGTGGTTTATGGTGGATTTAAGATCCTGAACGGGGATCATTTTACGACTTTTGGAGATTTATTCTCTTATACGATGTTTATAGGAATGTTGTTTAACCCTTTGCGTCAGATTGCGGATAAATTCAATGAGATGCAATTGGGAATGATTGCTGCCAATCGTGTTTTTGATATCATAGATACACAAGACCATATACAAGATACAGGAACGCTTGAAGCTCCAGTTTTTAACGGAAGTATAGAGTTTGAAGCTGTCCGTTTTAGTTATATTCCGGAAGAAGAGGTTATAAAAGGAATAGATTTATCTGTGGCTGCCGGACAAACTATTGCAATTGTGGGTTCTACAGGTGCAGGAAAATCGACTATAATAAATTTACTGAATCGCTTTTACGAGATCAATAGCGGAACTATTTTTATTGATGGTCACAATATTGAAAATTATACTTTGGCTTCGTTACGAAAACAAATTGCAGTTGTACTTCAAGATGTGTTTTTATTTGCCGATACGATTTATAACAATATAACCCTGCACAATCCTGAAATTACACGCGAACAGGTTTTAAATGCTGCCAAAAAAATTGGTGTGCATGAGTTTATTATGAGTTTGCCGGATAATTATGATTTTGATGTTAAGGAACGAGGCGTTATGCTTTCGTCCGGACAACGCCAGTTAATTGCGTTTTTGAGATCGTATGTTAGTAATCCGAGTATTTTAATTCTGGATGAAGCAACATCGTCGATTGATACTTATTCTGAAGAATTGATTCAGCGTGCGACAGAAACGATTACAAAAGGCAGAACTTCGATTATTATAGCGCATCGATTAGCCACAATTGTAAACGCAGATAAAATTGTTGTTATGGATAAAGGCTTAATTGTAGAACAAGGAACGCATCAGGAATTACTGAATAAAGCCGACGGTTATTACAAAAACCTCTATGACTCCCAGTTTTCAGTAGCTAACTAGATTTTTAAATGCCAAAAAATTTCTTAAAAAAGTTAAATTAGCGTTATAGGAATCATAAAACTGGCAATACATAGGAATTATGTAACAATGGTGCTTTTTTAATTAATTATATTTGAGAATATATAATCAAATGTAAAAGAAAATGCCACAAAATAGATTTTATCCAAACGAGCAATTCAAAGAAATAGAAATAAACGCATCATTGCAACTTAGATATGCAATTTCAAATAAAGGCCGTCTGATTAGTTTTTCTGATGAAATACAAAACGGACGCATTTTAAAAGGCGGTTTAAGCGACGGTTACCCAACTTTTAGGTTTAAGGTTAAAAATGACGACAAGATTGTTAACAAATATCTCTTTTTATATAAGTTAGTTGCTCAATATTTTATCAAAAAAACATCTGAAGATCAAACTTATGTATTGCATTTGGACTATAACAGAAGCAATGATGATGTAAACAATTTGCGCTGGGCAACAAAAGCAGAAATGATGGCGCACAGCCGTAAAAGTCCGCGTGTGATCCAGGCCAAAAAGAATCTGATTGAACACAACTTAAAAGCCGACGGAAGAAAATTAACAACTACTAAAGTGATGTTAATCAAGAAAATATTAGCAAGACCGGAACAAAAAACGCGTCTTAAAATGATCGCTAAACAATTTGGCGTAAGCGAAATGCAAATTAGACGTATTGCCAGCGGAGAAAACTGGGGACACGTAAAAGTGTAATACCTAATTATTGATGGTTAATTGTTAGTTATTAATTGCTGATAATACTTAATTAATAATTCATCATTAACAATTAACAATTATTAGTCGAAGTCGAAGAGCTTTTCATCTCGAAAGGTCTTCGACTTCGCTTTGTTAATGAAAGTTTTATTTTACAGCTTTAGAGGAAAAAAGCAATAATTTATAATTTATAATTCATAATTAACAATTCAGATTTCATATTTTACCTTTTTACTTTTTTACAACTTACTATTTTTTAAAATAAATCCTTAAATTCGCAATCACAAATAACAAAAGAATAAATAGGAAAATGAGTTTCGGAATTAAACTTCGTTTTCGGTAATAAATACTAAAAACCAAAAAAATGAAATACGACGTTATTGTTTTAGGAAGTGGTCCTGGCGGATATGTAACAGCTATTAGAGCTTCACAATTAGGCTTTAAAGTAGCTGTAGTTGAAAAAGAAAACCTTGGTGGTGTATGTTTAAACTGGGGATGTATCCCAACAAAAGCATTACTAAAATCAGCTCAGGTTTTTGATTACTTAAAACACGCTTCTGACTACGGATTAAAAGTTTCTGAATTCGATAAAGATTTCCCTGCAGTAGTACAACGTAGCCGTAATGTTGCTGACGGAATGAGCAAAGGTGTTCAGTTTTTGATGAAAAAAAACAAAATTGACGTTATTGAAGGTTTTGGAAAACTAAAACCAGGAAAAAAACTTGACGTTACTGATAAAGATAATAAAGTTACTGAATATAGCGCTGACCATATTATCATTGCAACTGGAGCTCGTTCACGCGAGTTGCCAAACTTGCCACAAGATGGTGTAAAAGTAATTGGTTACCGTCAGGCAATGACTTTACCAACACAACCAAAATCTATGATTATTGTAGGTTCCGGAGCTATTGGTGTTGAGTTTGCACATTTTTACAACTCAATGGGAACTGATGTTACTATTGTAGAATTTATGCCAAATATTGTTCCAGTTGAAGATGAGGATATCTCTAAACAAATGGAGCGTTCTATGAAAAAAGCCGGAGTAAAAATTATGACCAACTCATCTGTTGAGAAAATTGACACTACAGGAACTGGAGTAAAAGCTACTGTAAAAACGGCTAAAGGAGAAGAAATTCTTGAGGCTGACATCGTACTTTCGGCAGTTGGAATTAAAACTAACATTGAAAACATAGGTTTAGAAGAAGTTGGAATCGCTGTTGACAGAGATAAAATCTTAGTAAACGCTTACAACGCAACTAATATTCCTGGTTACTACGCAATTGGAGACGTTACTCCGGGACAAGCTTTAGCTCACGTAGCTTCGGCAGAAGGAATTAACTGTGTTGAAAAAATCGCTGGTTTACACGTAGACCCAATCGATTACGGAAACGTTCCGGGTTGTACATATGCAACTCCAGAAATTGCTTCTGTAGGTTTAACAGAGAAACAAGCTAAAGAAAAAGGATACGAATTAAAAATTGGTAAATTCCCGTTCTCAGCTTCTGGAAAAGCAAAAGCTGCCGGTGCTGCTGATGGATTCGTAAAAGTAATCTTTGATGCTAAATACGGAGAATGGTTAGGATGCCACATGATTGGTGCTGGTGTTACAGATATGATTGCTGAGGCAGTTGTTGCCCGTAAACTTGAAACTACAGGTCATGAAATCCTTAAATCTATTCACCCTCACCCAACAATGAGTGAAGCTGTTATGGAGGCTGTAGCTGATGCTTACGGCGAAGTAATTCACTTGTAAAAAACATTGTATTGATGCCTGTGCATCGGTGCGAGTTACATATTATTTTCAATTTAAAAATCCGATTTGCAAAAGCAAGTCGGATTTTTTTTTGATTATAGTAGCATCTTTAAAATACCAAAAAATCTTCAAAAAAAACACAATAAAAACCTGCATAACAATTAGATACAAAAAAAATATTTCTGACTTTAATCTTTTTTTGTACTTTTATAAATCTTAAAAATCTGACAACAATCTGATTTTATCTTCGCCTGAATAATTTTTATATCAGCACAAAAAGAACCATCGAATATCATAAAATTTATAATCCCTAATAAATTGCCATTATGAAAAAAGTTCTTCTTTCGTTTTTACCATTACTGTTTTTAATAGCTTGTAATCAAACAAAAAAAACAGAAAACAGCAATACTACAGATACCTCAGCTTCTACAGAAACTGATACAACAAGTTTAAAACAACTTCCACCCGGACCAGATGCAAATGTTAAGATCACAGAGTCTTACGCGCGTCAGGTTGCAAGAGATGCTTATTTCTGGGCATGGCCAATGGAAAATATTTATAATCGGCGTCTGGCTTTTAAACAATCTCCAAAAGTTGGACTAATGAACGGCGTATTGCCTTTTGCACCAATTAATTCTTTAGCCATGCTGCACGATTACATAAAACCTGAACAGCGCTGGGTTGCCTGCCCCAATCAGGATGTAGTATATGGCGCTGCAATTGCTGCACTCGACGAAACTCCGGTTGTGATACAAGTGCCTGATTTTGGTGATCGTTTTTGGGTATATCAAGTGGTTGATTTGCGAACAGATGCTTTTGCACAATTGGGCAAAATGTACGGAACAAAACCCGGATTTTATTTATTGACAGGTCCAAACTGGAAAGGCGAAGTTCCTAAAGGAATTACAAAAACCTTTCGCAGCAAAACAGGAACTGCTTTTATTGTACCACGAGTTTTTCAGGATGATAATCCCGAAGACAGAAAAGCAATACAAAAGATCATAAATAATATTGATGTATATGCTTTAGATAAATATGATGGAAAAATGAAAGTAAACGACTGGAGCAAACTTCCTTCTCTGTCTTCCCCTACAAAAGATGGCGGTACAGGTGAAACCAAATGGGTTTTTCCTGATACTTTTTTTGATGAACTGCCTGTTGTTCTTAAAGATGCTCCACCTTTGCCTGGCGAAGAATCCCGTTATGCACAAGTACTTGCTGTAATTGAAGCTGCAAAAAAGGATCCTGTATTAAAAAAAGCAATTATTGAAGAAGCCCATAAAGCCGAAAAAGAATTAATAGATCCGTTATTACAATTTCGCAATTGGGGAATTCCACTTGCACATAATTGGTCGACTGCGAATAACTGCGCCGCTTTTGGAACTGATTATTTTACTCGTACCGCAATTGCAAAATCGAATATATTGGTGAATGCGGGTGCTGAAACAAAATATTTCTATCAGGATCTTGATGCAAATGCGGTAAGGCTAAATGGTGCAAATAAATACACAGTAACTTTTGCGAAAGATAAAATGCCTCCAGTAGAAGGATTTTGGTCGTTGACTTTATATGATGAACATCACTTTTTTTCGCCTAATACATTAAAGCGTTATTCATTGGGCACAAAAAATAAGGATCTAAAATATAATCCTGACGGATCTCTTACTATATGCATACAAAATTCTGAACCTCAAGGGAACAAAAAAGCCAATTGGTTGCCTTCTCCAAAAGGAATTTTCTGTCTTTACTTTCGATGTTATGGCCCTGAAGAAAAAACAATTAAAAACGAATGGACACCTCCAGGAGTAATAAAAACATAACATAAAAAAGAAAATACCCTGTTCATTAATTCAGATTCTTTTTGTTTTTAGAAATTAAATTTCTCTTGATTTATTAAGGCTAACGAAACAAAAAATCTTAAAATCAATAAAAACTCTTTTTCATTTTGTAGCAAAAAAACTATATTTACGTAATAAGAAATAATTATTCTAAAATATCAGTAATGGAAAACACACCCATATTTTTTGCAGACGGAGAAAGTCCAAAAATGATTGAAGCATTCAAAAAAGCACAAGAAACTTTTAAATATTTCTGGAGAGAATTATCCTGGGAGTATCGCCGTATAGTTCCCGCACTTAATGTTGCCTGCGTAAAACTTGCCTTTACTCAGGAAATAGATAACGAAACCATAGTAGAACATATGTGGATCAATGAGATCAATTTTGATGGCGAAAAAATAAAAGGCATTTTAGTAAACGATCCTGACGAATTAACAAATGTTAGCAATGGTGATTATGTAGAAATTCCGGTAAATCAAATAAGCGACTGGTTATTTGCAACTCAGGATAAAACCTACGGAGGTTTCACGATACACGCCATGCGATCAGAAATGGACGAAACAGAAAGAGAACAACATGATGAAGCGTGGGGATTAAATTTTGGTGATTACAATGATATTCTGGTTGCTTATGAACAAGAAGAAAAGCCAGAAAATTTGATAGAACACCCAATGAGCAAAAACATGCAGGAAAGTCTTATTGAGTTTATAAAAACAAATCCAGACGAACTTACAGCTCAGGACGAATTAGGATATACTTTTTTACATCGCGAAGCAATTGCAGGAAATAGTACAACTGTAAAAGTATTAATTGATTCCGGTGCAGATGTAAATGCAAAAACACACAACAATAAAACTGCTTTAGATTTTGCAGAACAACTTAAATGGGAACATTTAATTCCAATCTTAAATTAAATTTTTTAAAATGTTTTACAATAAACAAAAAGCCAATCGATAAGGATTGGCTTTTTGTTTTTAATGCTTAATTTGCTTTTAACTCTTTAAATTGTTCTGTGTACATCTCTTTTACTTCTACTTCAGTATTATCTTTTAATCTGCGTATTTTGTATGATATTGGAGCAGATGAAGAAACTAGGTCATTAGGAGTAGGCGCTTGCAAGAAATTTACAAAACTATTATAATCTGTAACTTTTCCTCCTAACGACAAAGGTCCGCCCACAATCATAACTTTTACCTTATTTTGCGCAAACAATCTTTTGAACTCTTCAGAGTAGTTTACATCAACACCAATATCTACCACTTTTAATGCTACACCAACAGATGCTTTAACCATCATATTATTATAAGCCTCATCTTTGGTGGTTTCGATTAATATATAAGCAACTCTTCCATAATCTACATTACTCACATAAACCGGTTCATGAGTTCCAAAATTGTTAGTGTTAATATCTCCATCAATCCAGTCTGTATAATATTTTGGATCAATAGTCATACTATACAAACGCTGTCTTACTTTTACCATTACATAAGATTTAGTATTCGTTGAGCCGCTATTTTGTGTATAACCAAAATTTACTTTTACTAAACCACCTAATACATTTACATTCAAATGAGCATCAAGTGCTTTTTTAAAACTATTCTCAGTCGTAATTTCATCACTTTGATATTCATAATAGGTTGGTATTGCATCATAATCAATAAAATTTTTATTTTTACCAACTAACCCATTAATTGTATTTCTTACGTCACTAGGAATGGGCAAAGTAATTGCGTTAACTAACTCCCCTCTTAAAGACATTGATAAAGTAACTGGTTTAAAAGCATTTTTAAGTACTAACGGATCATAAGTTGCATTCATAAAACTGGAACCACGTAAAATACTTCCCGGATAAATTACATCCAGATTTGCCTCGTTTATAATAGAAAGAGGAGAAAGTGTGGTTTGTTTTTCTACTTCAGTAAGATAAACATATTCATTATTGCCAGTCGTAGGATTAAGTTCCTGCGTTCCCGTTTTTTTAGAACTTAATACATTATCCGGTTTATTCTCAAAAACTACGGATTTCAAATTCTCTAAAGTAGCGTTAGAATCACTGTCTTTATTATCATCGCTGCAAGAGATAAATAATGTAGCGCTAATTGCCAAAGCTAAAATGGCGTTTTTTTTCATTAGGTTTTTCATATTATTGTTTTAAGTTATTGTTTTTGTTTAATAGTCAAATTGCTATATGTAATGATATTATCAGGTTCATGATTTCTTTTTTGTGTTATTTTAAGCTCAGATAATGTCCATTTAGGTACGATTTGCGCACCTTTTTCAGTATTTACTTTTTCGCTAAAAGTCATTACACTATTTATAGAAATGTTGCCATTAAATTTTTTATCATTATATAATGCTGTATAGCTATTTTGTTTAGAGTCACTGTCTGTTAAATACGTGTCGTTCGTCTGGTCACCATCATCAATTGTAAATTCATAGTAACGACTGTGTTTAGAATTCCCAAACATGGAAGAATTAGATGTTTGTTCATTCCAGGTATACATTTCGATTTTTACTGCAGAAAACAATATTTCCTGAGTTGATCCCGCAACATATTTATTTGCCAGCATTTTGCGAAGCTCATATTGTTGGGTGAAATTTCCGGGTTTTAAAATCGAAACAAAAAATGAAGAATTTGCAAATTTGACGATAATACTATCTCGCGTTTGCTTAACAAATTGATCATCAACAGACTCGGACATAAGCGAAGAAGTTATTTTTATTTCTTCCTGAAAATTATAATCAATTTTGTTTTGTTGATGTCTGGTTGCATCAGCTGTTATTGGTTTCAATACATAAACAACATCAGGCGAAGAATCAAAATCTTTGATTTTTACATCAAATTTTAGTGTTTCTCCTACCTGAATATTGTTCCAAACTGAACGATCATTACTTTTAGATAAAATAAAATTGGCTTCATTATGCTGAATGGTTTCTGTTGAATTGTTTTCTTCACTACAGGAAGCAAAACCGACTAGAATAAAAAAGAGATATTTTTTCATAATTAAATTTTTTTCAAATTAATGGCTTTATAATATCATTTTTATCCGCTAAAAGTCTTTTGAATAATAGAATAAGGTCGGTCTGTATTTTATTTTCTAAAAGCCTTTTTATTTTCTAAAAAATTCAAGTTTTATTTCAGAAAATGAGTTTTTAAAATTTAGAAAAACATACATAATGTTCTTTTATTTAAGTAGTATTTAAGACAAAAAAAAATCCGATTTGCTCTCACAAATCGGATTTTTTTATTGTATTAAATTATTCTTGAAATTCGTTATTTGAAATCAAGCAACTTTGATAAAGTAATTTCTAAGGCATTTGCAACTTCAAACAAAGTATAAATCGTAGCATTAACTTTTGCATTTTCAAGTTTTTCAATTGATTGACGATCTTTATTACACGCTCTCGCTAAGTCGGATTGACTCCAACCCTTTTCTTCTCTTAATTGAATAATTCTCTTACCAATTTTATTTTTCAATATATCTCGTGTCATAAATCAAATGTCATAGAATTTGCTGACAAATTTGTCATATTTTAATACGACAACTAGGTTTTTTAACTATATTTGTCATATAAAAATACGACAATGAAAAATTCAAGAACACTAAAAATTCACACAAAGTCCAAATCTGGAGTACATATGCCTACAAAAATTCCGGTAATAAAACTTGAAGGCAAATGGCTTAAAAAACTTGGTTTCAACGAAGGACAAATGATAAATGTAGCACAAGAAATAAACAGGCTCATAATTACAATTGATAATCAAGCGAAATGATCTTATTTTAATAATTCAACAAAAATTAAAGCCTATATTTTTATAACTTTATACCTAAATAAGTAAAGTCATGAAAGAAGTATGCATTGTTGAATTTCCATCAAATTTGGGTTTAAAAGAACCTCAACCCGGAAAAGAACCAGGCGTAAAAAAATTGCCGGACTGGTTATGGAAACATAATTTACATAAAGCCATTGATCCCAAAGACATTCTAAGACTTGATGCCCCAAAATATAGCAATGTAAGAGATCTGGAAACTAATATTCTCAACGCAAACGCATTAGTAAATTATGCCAGAGAACAAGCTTATTTAATAAACAATTTACTTTCTCAAAACAAATTTCCGTTTGTACTTGGCGGAGATTGCAGCATATTATTAGGACCCGCAATTGCTTTGAAACAAAAAGGAAACTACGGATTATTTTATCTCGACGGTCATACTGATTTTATGAATGTTTCGTTGTCTGAAACTGGCGGAGTTGGCGGAATGGCAGCTTCTATCGTAACGGGAAACGGATCTGAAAAACTAACCAATATTCTTAATTTATCCCCGTATATAAAACAAGAAAATCTTTGGTGCGCAGGCAATCGCGAATACGACGATGAATACGAAAATGAAATTCGTAATTCGCGTGCAACCTATATCAGTCTTCATGAATTGCGAAAACAAGGTATTGCAACTTGCATTCAAAATTTTTTATCACAAGTAAAAACTAAAAATCTGGACGGATTCTGGCTTCATATCGATGTTGATGTTCTCAACAATTCGATAATGCCTTGTGTCGACAGCCCAACTCCGGACGGACTTACTTATGAAGAATTCAATGAACTTACCTCCTATTTATTTCAAAGCGAGAAACTAACCGGACTCGAAATTACAATTCTCGATCCGGATTTAGATCCCACCGGACAATACACAAAAGAATTTGTACATCATATTAGCACAACTTTTAATGCATATAAAAGTTAGATTTTATTTGATATAATAAAAACTTCTATTGGTCATTTCAATTTAAAAAGGCAAGTAATTTTGCATAATTCTATTAGCCACAATAGATTACACCTTTAAAAAATTGAATCATGAAAACAAAAATTGCAATATTAGCGTTGATATTCTTTACTGCATTTGCATGCAAACAAGGAGAATCACAAAGTAATAATCCTACTGAAAAAGATCTTACACCTTTAGAAAAACTAACGTCTGGAAACCAGCGTTTTTTAGATCAAAAATCAATACATCCGCATCAAAACAAAAAATCTGTTTTAGAAAATCAAGATTCCCAAAAACCTTTTGCCGTAATTATTACCTGTTCAGACAGCAGGGTTTCTCCAGAAATCGTATTTGATCAGGGTATTGGCGATTTGTTCGTGATACGAAATGCCGGAAATTTAATTTCTGATATCGACATGGGAAGCATCGAATACGCCGTAGAACATTTAGACACTAAACTAATCGTAGTTTTAGGACATACAGAATGCGGTGCCATAAAAGCGTATATCAACGATAAAGACGGATCTTATAAAAAACACTTTAATCATATCGACAATATCGTCGAAACAATTTCTTTAGAAGATGAAGAAATCGAAGCCGACAAAATCAACCCGAAAATAAACAATTATCTGGGCGCGATTAATGCTAATATCAAACACTCGGCAAAACTTATAGAAAATAATCCTGTGTTGAAAAAACAAAAAGTAAAAATCGTCTCAATGCAATACGACGTTCATACCGGAAAAATAATCCAGTTATAATTGCAGGATAAAAATCAAGAATAAGAATCCGATTTGTGAAAACAAGTCGGATTTTTTTGTTTTGGAAGTTCAGTATTTTAATTTTTATTAGCACAATTTAAAAAAAGTTTTAAATTTATAATATCAATTTAAAGCTCAAAACATGACATTAGAAGAATACAAAAAACAATTTTCAGATGACGATGCTGTCGGCTGGCTGTCTATAGACAAAGAGCTAGATGAGCTTTATCCCAATCAGGAACCCAAACATTATGTACCGCCAATAAGTTATATGCTTGGCGGCGCAGATCCGCTTGACGGCATAAGCGTTTACGAAAGCAAAAAACAAACAGACCACCTGCATTTTGTAACCTACGGTTTTTCTGAATTGTATTATAATGAAGAAAAACTAGACGGCGAATTTAGCAAATGGGGATTTGAACTTACCTTTAGACTAAAACCTTTTGCACCGGATAACGAAAACCCAAGTTGGGCAATTGCACTCTTGCAAAACATTGCCCGATATGTTTTTGACAGCGGAAACTGGTTTGAGGAATTTCATTATATGCCCGCAAACGGACCAATACGACTGGATACTGAAACTGCTATAACAGCCTTGATTTTTGTGGCAGATCCTGAGTTAGAAAAAATACAAACTCCACATGGCGAAGTCACTTTTTTGCAAATCGTAGGAATCACATCTGCTGAATATGATCAGTTGGTAGAAAATCCCGAAACTGCAGAGGAATTAGTAAATAAACTCAAAGAAAACAATCCGTTATTGATTGCGGATTTGACAAGAAAATAACTCAGAAATCCGATTTAGAAAACTAAGTCGGATTTTTATTTGGGCGTTACCCGCAGAAAAAGCGGGTCGGGCTTTCGGCTATATCTTTTGTTCCGTTTCTCTTCACAAAAGGATACCGCCTCTATCCCTAACGCAAAACCCGTTTTTATAAGAACATTTTATTTCTAAATTAAATTATTATAATAAAAAGATTATTTTAGCTTTGTTAAGGATTCCGCATCAAAACAAACACATTCAACTAGTTATACAACCTTAAAAAAGTATTATTATGAATGCAGAAATACAAGAATACAATAATTTGCAAAACTCTACAGATCAGGAAATCTGTAATAAACTTGCCGCTATAATCGATGAAAATTTGCCAAATGCCGAAAACAAGATTTGGCACGCACATCCGGTTTGGTTTTTAGACGGTAATCCTATCGTGGGTTACAGCAAACTAAAAGCAAGCGTTAGGTTATTATTCTGGAGCGGACAATCTTTTGATGAAGAAAAACTAACCGACGAAGGCTCTTTTAAAGCCGCAGAATCACGCTACATAAATCCGGAACAAATCGACATAGACGATATAGAACGCTGGCTCAAAAAAGCGCAGGAAATACAATGGGATTATAAAAACCTAATCAAACGAAAAGGAATTTTAATTCGGTTAAAATAAAACAAGCACAAATAAGGTTAGAATAAAATTATTATGGAAATTGTAAGGATCAAAAAAAATCATTACGACGCTTTAAGAAAACTATTTTTAAAAGAGAGAAAAAACACGTTCTCGTGGCTGGATCCTTTAAAATTTAAACTAGACGATTTTGAAAAGCATACAAAAGGAGAATTAGTTTTGGTTGCTTTAGATCAGGAAATTCCAATTGGATTTATCTCTATTTGGATGCCAAATAAGTTTATTCATCATTTATATCTCGACGAAAAATATCAAAACAAAGGCGTTGGAACTCAATTGCTCAAAGCTGCAATTCAGGAAACTAATTTACCTATTACGTTAAAATGCTTAGAAGAGAATACAAAAGCAGTTGATTTTTATAAAAAGAAAGGATTTGTTGCCATAGAAAGAGGACCATCTGAAAACGGAGATTATATATTATTTGAGTTATCAGAAAATTTAAAATAGAAACACTAAATCAATTATAATTACACCTTACATTCAAAACCAATAATCACTGCATAAATTCGTTTAAAAAAGAAAATAATAATGGCCAATACATTCTACTCTTATTTAGCATTTATAACCCCAGATTCTAACGCAAGCCTCATTGCTTTAAAAAATAATTTAGAAACTTTCTATAACAAATCAGAAACAGCAGATAAACCAGAAATTGTACTTGATAATGACCAAATCGAGCTTGTTTTCAAAGATGAATATCGCTTGTATATCGCCTATTCTCAAGAAGAATATGTAAATGAAGAAGCGCTTGAACTTGCAGAAGAACACGAACTCGATTGGAATGAAAACATTATTGATAAAGCAAAATTACAAACCTGCAATAAAAGATTTGAAATTTGGGGCGATGACGATTTTGATATGGATTATTTTAATGACAGTTTGTATATCATAGAACAAATAGAAAATTTTGATGATGTAATTATATTTTCGATCCAATAAATGATTTAACACATATCATCATTAAATTTTACAAAAAGAAAACAATAAACAATTCTTTTAAGATATTAAACAACTACAACGCAACCATTTAATAAATTTTACATCTATTAATTAAACCAACGTAAAATTTATAACTATGAAAAAATTGTTTTTGTTAATCGCAGTTGTCTTATTTTGTTCTTGCAGTAATGATGATAAAGATTCCTCTCAAAACGAAATAAAAGGCAAATGGAAACTGACTAATACTTCTGGAGGAATAACTGGCACATCATATCCTATACCTGCGAATCAAGAAACGGTTTTAGAATTTTCTGAGAATACTTTAAAAACCTATATAAATGGTACTTTATTAAATACTCAGACTTATAGTTTTCAAATAAAAAAATCAATTTTTGGAGGCGTTAGAAAAATGATAGTTACCCAAAGTAATTCAATTGCAAATGACATTAACAGAGTACAATCTTTTAACATTCTTGGCGACAAATTATCCTTAAGAGATGAATGTTTCGATTGTTACACAGCAGAATATACGCGTATAAATCTTGCTGCATTCTAAAAACGTTAGATTACAACAAAACAAAAACCTTAAAAAGTCTGATCTTTAAACCTTAAAAAATCAGACTTTTATTTTATAACCTTTATACTCCTTTTCTCTATTTTCTATTTTCTCTCATTCCCTATTCTGGTTTTAATTTGTATTTTCGTTCAATATAAACGAATTCCTAAAAAATATAAATAAGCCAACTCATAATATGGAAGAAGCAGTAATCGAAAAATCAGTTTTTGAAGAAATACCAACAGAAAAAATTTATACCGAAAAAGCAATTACTGTCGGCACTTTTTTAGGCGGTCCATTAGTTGCCGGTTATTTTATGGCAGAAAATTTTAAAGTTTTTGGAGATTTCGACAAAGCCCGAAAAACCTGGATTATAACGATTCTGGCAACCATTTTTATCTTTGGTTTGATTTTTTTGATTCCGGAAAATATAAATATTCCAAATATGATTTTCCCAATTATTTATATGGGAATCGCAGCTTATTTTACCAAAAAATATCAGGAAAAACAAATTAATACACACATCGAGAATGGCGGCGAACATTATAATTGGTGGCGAACGCTATTAATTTCGATTATAGGAATTTCGGTTTTGCTTGGTGCTGTATTCAGTATTTCATTTTTGACAGAAGCTGCAAACGGAAGACTTGCCGAATCAACAAAAAAATATGGAACCATGAATCATGAAATTGCCTATCAAAGCAATATCAATGAAAACGAAGTAGATAAAATTGCTGTTGCTTTTGAGAAAACATTCTTTTTTGACGATGCTATAACTAAATACGTATACCTGGAAAAAATCGATAACACCTACGAAATTTCTATTTCATGCAATGAATCTGTCAAAGACGACGCTATAGCCGCGCAACCATTTGTACAATTAAGAGATGATATGCAAAAATATTTTCCTCATAATAAAATCATTCTTAAACTTGTCGTTGATAATCTTGATAATGTAGTTAAACGAATTGAATAGACATACAAATCTAATTTCATCCTTTTTTTGGATTCCCATTTTTAGACTACGATAAAAATAGTTTTGGCTAAATCTGCCTGATGAATGTTGCTCAACTTTGTACTATAAAAATATAGACAAATGAAAATTACAATTACAGGTTCTTTAGGGAACATCAGCAAGCCATTGGCTCAGGAATTATTGCAAAAAGAACATGAAGTTACAGTAATTAGCAGCAGTATTGATAAACAAGCCCAAATTGAAGCTCTTGGAGCTGTGGCAGCAATAGGTTCTGTTAATGATGTGGCATTTTTAACCAAAGTTTTTACAGGCGCAGATGCCGTATATTGCATGATTCCGCGTGCAAATTATTTTGACCCCAATCTGGATTTAGACGCTTTTACCCGCACAATTGGAAATAATTATGCCGAAGCAATTCAGAAATCTGGCGTAAAACGTGTTGTGTTTTTAAGTAGTATTGGAGCACACTTAGAGCAAAATTCCGGAATTATCCAGCGTTATAATGAAATCGAAACTGTTTTAAACCAACTTCAGGATGTTTCGATTACGTTTATGCGTCCGGTTTCTTTCTTTTATAATTTACTGCCTTATATTCCGCAGATTAAATCGCAAGGCATAATTTCCGCAAATTATGGCGGAGACAGGATGATTCCGTGGGTTTCACCAAGCGATATTGCCGCTGCAATTGCCGAAGAAATAGTGTATTTACCTCAGGGAAAAAACGTTCGTTATGTAGCAAGTGAAGAACTTACAGGCGATGAAACAGCTCACATTTTAGGCGAAGCAATAGGAAAACCAGATTTAAAATGGGTTTTAATCAGCGACGAAGAAACCTTAAACGGTTTGGTACATGTAGGAATGCAACCCAAAATAGCTGCAGGTTTGGTCGAAATGTATGCCGGACTTTACAACGGTTTATTATCTGAAGATTACTTACGCAATAAACCCACAGTTATGGGAAAAGTAAAACTGGCAGATTATGCCAAAGAATTTGCTGCAATTTATAACCAGAAATAAGTACCTTAGACTATGGCAAATCAGCAACCTGTTCGAATAAAAACGATAAGCGAATTTCATGAATTTAGAAGTTTGCCTAAACCGGAACATCCGTTAGTGAGCGTTTATAATTTTGAAGATCTTAAACGCCTTAACGAAGATGAACCCAAAAGCTTAATGCTTGATTTTTATTCGATTGCCCTAAAACGAAGCCCAAATGCCAAGATGCGATACGGGCAACAGGAATATGATTTTAATGAAGGCGTTTTATTATTTATCTCGCCGGGTCAGGTTTTTTCTATAGAAGGCAACGCAGATTTAGAACATACAGGATGGGCATTAATTGTTCATCCTGATTTTTTGTGGAATACGCCACTGGCAAAAAAAATCAAGCAATACGAATATTTTGGTTATTCGGTTCATGAAGCGTTGCACTTATCTGATAAAGAGGAGAAAATGATTATAGGCATCATGAAAAATATCCAGCACGAATATCAGTCTAATATTGATAAATTTAGCCAGGATGTAATTATCGCTCAAATCGAATTGTTACTTACCTATGCAGAGCGTTTTTATAACAGACAATTTATAACCAGAAAAATAAGCAATCATCAAATTCTCGCTCGCTTAGAAAACCTGCTTGAAGATTATTTCTCGAATCATTCTCTGGCAAAAAATGGTTTACCAACCGTACATTATATTGCCGAAAGTCTAAATGTGACACCCAATTATTTAAGCGGATTACTCAAATCACTCACCGGACAAAGTACACAACAGCATATACACGACAAATTGATTGAAAAAGCAAAAGAAAAACTTTCGACAACAAACTTATCGATAAGCGAAATTGCGTTTGATCTGGGTTTTGAACATCAGCAATCATTTAGTAAATTATTTAAGACCAAAACAAATATTTCTCCCTTAGAATTCAGACAATCATTTAACTAAACAGAATTTTATTTTTAGTAAATTCGCTACAAAAAAGTTTTATGAATCCGATTTTTAAAAATACTTTGGCCGTAATAATTGGTCTTTTTGTTGGTAGCGTTGTCAATATGGCAATAATTTTAATGAGTGGTTCCGTAATTCCACCTCCAAATGGTGCAGATGTGACCACGATGGAAGGGCTAAAAGCTACAATGCATTTATTTGAACCCAAACATTTTATTTTTCCCTTTCTGGCACATTCTATTGGTACTTTTGCAGGCGCGGCAACAACTGCTTTAATTGCTGCAACCCGCAAAACAGAATTGGCTTTGGTAATTGGATCCTTCTTTTTATTGGGCGGGATTGTAAATGTTTGTACATTGCCTTCACCAATTTGGTATAACATTATAGATCTTGCATTTGCATATTTGCCAATGGCATATCTGGCTAGAAAAGTTGTGGCTACAAAATAGTTCTGATTATATTTTAACATTAAATCACATTTATTAGATAAATCGCATAAATTGCAAGAGAAATTTTAACAAAAAAAATGTTTCTAAAACACACTTTGAGTTTAGCAGATACCTTCATTTTTCTGGGTATTGTTGCGATTATTGCAATCATATTCTCTATTATAGATTATCGTAAATCATCAGTTGAATACAAAAAAAAGGAGAA
Source organism: Flavobacterium sp. Leaf82 (assembly GCF_001422725.1). GTDB lineage: Bacteria > Bacteroidota > Bacteroidia > Flavobacteriales > Flavobacteriaceae > Flavobacterium. The sequence goes on from NZ_LMMA01000023.1 coordinate 394,076, forward strand.
TTTTAGAGACACTGCTATAAAAGTATTAGTTCAACTTAATGAAGTTAAAATTACCACTCAGGGTTTTACTGAAACTACAAAAGAAATAAAATCTAACCACTGGAACCGGAGCGAAATTCTTTATAATTCTATGACCGGTAATGATCATAAAAATTTTATAACCACAAAACATTGCTATAATACGCTATGGTATAATTTTAAGCATGACGGAAAAAATTACAAACAAACTTTTATTATAGACATGGATGTTTATAATTTAAAAATTTGGTTTGAAGTACAAAAAGAAACCTATTTATATATTGGCACAGGAGAATTTGCAAATAATCTGTATTTAGATCTGGAGTTTATGAATCGTTAAGTTTGATTCTTCGTAAAAAAATAAACTTCTGATTTTGCCTGATAATTTAATTAAAAAAAAATGAAAAAAGTTGGACTTGTAGGCGGAATCAGTTGGGTTTCTACCATAGATTATTATAAATTAATTAATGAAGGTGTAAATAAAAAACTGGGCGGATTGCACTTTGCAGAATGCCTGATTTATTCCCTAAACTTTGCAGATATTCAGGAAAAAACCTGGACAGACTCCTATGAAATTATTTTAAATGCCTGTATAAGTTTAAAAAATAGCGGTGTCGATGCCATCGTATTATGTGCCAATACAGCACATATGTATGCAGACAAAATCGAAAAGGAAATTAATTTGCCGTTAATTCATATTGGTACAGAAACGGCTAAAGCTGTAAAACGACAAGAAATTACCACGATTGGATTTTTAGGAACTTCGTTTTCTATGGAAATGGATTTCTATAAAGATCGCCTTAAAAGTTTTGGACTTAATGTGTTGATTCCTGAAAAGCAGGAAACAAGAGACTATATTCAACACGTTCTAAAAGAAGAACTTGGCAGAGGCATTATTAATCCGGATTCGAAACAAAACTATATTAAAATAGCAAACGAACTGATAGAACGTGGTGCCGAAGGTATTATTTTAGGTTGTACCGAAATTCCGTTATTGATCGATCAATCTCATTTTTCAGTTCCGGTTTTTGATACAACCAAAATACATTCTGAAGCTATTGTAAACTTTATATTGTCTTAAACTTAAATTGTAACTTATGAGCTATTTTGGCGGGCTGGGTTCAGGAAAAGGCTGGAATAAATTTAATTTTATCCTTACCCCTCAACAATTTGAATTAATTTTCAGTGAACTTAAATTTTACTTCGTTATTACAAATACAAGGGTTGCCATAGACTACACCGCAACTGATAAATCGTATGTATTTGATGGTTACAATGATTTTTTTAACGAAATCATAATTGGTAAAAAAGAACATGACAGAAAACAACATTGGTTTTACGAGAACAAAATAAGATTATCAATAACGGATGATATCAATAAAATTGGCTTTAAGGAAATTACAGATGAAGAAGGTTGTATTTCTGATACATTTAAACTGGTAAATCCAACAGAACCGGTAATCAATATCACTCCTTTTTATCTTACCTTTTCAGAGAATAATGAAAGCTTAAGCATTGCTTACATGAATACCGAAGGAACAATAGGTTTAGAACTAACTTATCCTAAAGTAATACGTTTTTCTAATGATAAGTTCAATTCGGTTATTGATGCACAACAATTCAATAATCACCAATTATTCAATGACTTACTAAAAAATATAAAAGCATTATCTACTAAAGCAAAATTACAAAGCAAAACAAAACTACATCGCTCAAATTTTTGGATTAGTACCGAAGCAAAAAAAGTAATCAATGAAAATCGATATTTAAAATCGAACTCATTACTTATTATTTAATTCCATAAAATCATTTATGAAAAATCTCTTTAGAATATTTATTGCTCTATTAGTTTCAGTTTTATTATCTAATTGCGCTTCGTTTTCTAAAAAAGATTTTAAAAAGGACTATGTCAATTTAAATCCAGTTGATATCTACAAATTTAACGGAAAATATACTTTTGCACCAATAAAGAAATACGATAAAAAAAATGAACATTCTGATTTAGAAAGTATAAAAAAATATATCAATTCTTATAATTATATCACAAATGATATTTTAAAATTTGAAAATATAGATTCTACCGTAAACAATGTTTCCCAGTATTACATTGAATTAAAAATCCTTAACACTACCGAATTGAGTGTTGAACTATTTAAAAATAATAACAGCCTGAAAAAGCAGCAAATAAAAGGAACCCTAAAAAAAGACGGAATGTTTTATCTCGATAATAATTACCTGAAATGTACCGGAATCCCTTATCTTTTTGGAGGATGTAACAACAATAAAAGACGAATTGCTATTTCAAAAAACAATAATTTAATTGTAAATGAAGCAGTTGACAATTCGGGTGCATTATTATTTCTTTTTTGGGCAGGACAAAGTTATAATAGTACATATGAATTTGAGCGTCTGGAATAAATATTAAGTGTTTTTTGGGTTTTCCTAAATACTTATTTTATAACTTAGTTAGCTTTTTAAATTTTAAAATCATGACTAAGAAAGAAATCGCCCAGGACTTTTTAAATCTCGCAGCAAAAGGGCATTCGCACGAAGCATTTCGACTGTATGTAAGTAAAAAATTTAAACATCATAATGCTTATTTTAAAGGTGATGCAGATACTTTGATGCTCGCAATGGAAGAATCGACAAGAACAAACCCAAATAAAGTTTTCAAAATTCATCACATTCTTGAAGATGGAGATCTCGTTGCCGTACACTCTCACTTAAAACAAACTCCGGTTGATCTGGGTTTTGCCGTAGTTCATATTCTAAAATTCAAAGCTGATAAAATTGTTGAATTTTGGGATTTAGGACAACCCATCCCAAAAGAACCTATTAACGAAAACGGAATGTTCTGAGATTTACCGCAAAGAACGCAATGTTTTTTTACTTCCCGAGTTTAATAAAATAGCAAAGTTCGCAAAGCGAAATCAATACAAAGCTTTGCGAACTTTGTGTTTTTAAACTTCTGATTGATAAAAAAGCTTAGCGTTCTTTGCCGTAAAGTCGCAATCAAAGTGGTGCAAAAATTTACACCCTAAATAACCTAAAACCAGAAACAAAAACAAAAAATGACTTCCAATATTCGAATTTCCTTTATTATATCCTTTATTTTCCTTTTTTCCAATTATAACACATTCGCTCAGAAAAAAAATAATTATACCGCTCAAATTGACAGTTTAATCAGCGTTAGCAATCCAATATTTAATGGCGTTGTTCTAATTTCTAAAAACGGAAAAACAGTTTATAATAAAGTATATGGTTTTACTGATTTTCAAACCAGAAAACATTTAAAAACAAACAGCCAATTTGAAATCATGTCGAATACCAGACAAATCACGGCTGTTTTAATCTTAAAAGAAGTTGAACAAGGCAAAATTGATCTTCAGGCACCCATAAAAAAATACCTGCCGGAATTAAAACAATCCTGGGCAGATTCTGTAACTGTTCACCAGCTCCTAAATCATACACACGGAATCGTTGATTTAAAAAAACCTCTTTTATTTAAACCGGGAAGCGAATTTAAATATGGAGATTTAGGATATAGTTTACTGGGAAAAATAATTGAATCTGTTTCTAAAAAAAGCTATCCTGAAATAGCAAATGCCTTTTTTAAAGAACTAAAGATGAAAAACACCCTTTGTTTTTCTGCTGCTAAAATTCCAAATTTAGTTTCAGGATATGTCAACACAAATAATACGTTCAAGATAGTCTCAAAAACTATGCTTACTTTACAAAGCACTCCGTCTAACGGAATTGTTTCAACAGCAAGTGATTTAGCAATTTGGAATGAAAACCTGCATAAAGGAAAACTTCTAAAACCAGAAAATTATCAATTAATGTTTCAGTACAATATAACAGCCCAACACAGTTTTTTTGCAAAAGAAAAAGTAGGCTACGGATATGGTTTTAGAATTATCGATAAAGAACCTGTAAAATATGTTGGTCATACCGGTTTGGGTGATGGTTTTTCTTCTGTAAATTTGTACTTCCCTGAAAGTGACGTAAGTTTGATTGTTTTAGAAAATCAGATGAATGAGAATTCGGATTTGTTTTATAGCAATGAAATTAAAATCAAAAATATTTTATTAAAAAGCGATTTACTGAATCCAAAATAAAACAGAATGGCAAAGAATAAAACCACCGAAACCAAAAGCAGTGTTCCTGATTTTATAAATGCTTTTGTAGAAGACGAAGCCAAAAGAAATGATGCTTTTGAACTTAACAAAATCATGCAGGAAATTACACAATTTGAGCCCAAAATGTGGGGTCCAAGTATTATTGGTTTTGGAAGTTACCATTACAAATATGCAAGTGGTCACGAAGGCGATGCCCCGCTTGTGGGATTTTCTCCAAGAAAAGCAGCTATTTCGCTCTACATTTATATATCGCCAGAAAACAGAGACGAGTTACTCTCTAAGCTTGGAAAAAATAAAGCTTCAAAAGGTTGTATTTATATTAAAAAACTAGCCGACATTGATCTTGAAGTCCTTAAAAATATGATTGCACTTTCTTTAGAATATTTCAAAAAAACATATCCCTCAAATTAATAACATCATGATTATTACCCTGCTTATTCTTTTATTCGCCTTACTTATTTTTGTTTTTCAACATCCCAGATATGGTAAAAAACCTTCTGGCGAAAGATTAGCTTTAATACAAAAGTCACCAAATTATAAAAACGGAAAATTCGAAAACGTCAACTTTACGCCTGAACTTGCAGAAGGTTACGGATACTTTAATGTAATTTCTGAATTTCTATTTAAAAAAGTAGACAGGAAAATTCCAACGGATTTGATTCCTTCAATCAAAACAAACTTACTTGAACTTGCTATTAATCAGGACGTTTTAGTTTGGTTTGGGCATTCTTCGTATTTTATTCAGCTTGAAGGAAAACGTTTTTTAATCGATCCCGTTTTCAGTGGCAACGCCTCTCCAGTTTATGGAACTACAAAAGCATTTAAAGGCACTGATATTTATACCGCCGCTGATTTTCCGGAAATTGATTATTTACTAATTACACACGATCACTATGATCACCTTGATTATAAAACAATAATGGAATTAAAACCAAAAATTAAAAAAGTAATCTGTGCGCTTGGCGTAGGTTCTCATTTTGAATTTTGGGGATTTCCTAAAGAGATTATCATCGAAAAAGACTGGCACGAAAAAATAGAACTCGATCAGAATCTAACCCTTTATACCACGCCATCACGCCATTTTTCAGGCAGAAGTATTAAACGCTGCAATACACTCTGGACGTCTTTTGTTCTGGAAGCAAAAGATTTTAAAATGTATTTGGGCGGAGACAGCGGTTACGATACTCATTATGCCGAAATTGGTGCAAAATTTGGTCCTTTTGATATTGCACTTATCGATAACGGGCAATATAATCCAGCCTGGAAATACATTCATAATCTTCCGGAAGATGTAATAAAAGCCATGCAGGATATAAAAGCTAAAAGAGTATTTCCGGTTCATTCTTCTAAATTTTCACTGGCATTACATCCTTGGGATGAACCTTTGAAAAAAGTAACAGAATCAAATGCCGCATTAGAAAATCCGATTCCGTTAATCACACCAAAAATTGGAGAATTAGTAGAATTGAGAAATGAAAATCAGGAATTTCAACAATGGTGGAAAGGAGTTAGATAAATTTTAGATTTTAGAATGAAGAGACAAGAATCTAGATTTTAGATTAAAACTAACACCGGAAACTTGAAAAACGCTTAGTTTGTCATTTCAACTGAAAGGAGAAATCACACGAGAAACTCCGCAAAGATTGTCGAAATACTTTATGTGATTTCTCCTTCGTCGAAATGACAAGATTGAACATAACCTAAAACATGAAACAAAACAAACCTGAAACCTGAAACAAAATAAAACCTGAAACAAAAAAGCAATGAAACTAAAATTCATCTCGACAACGATTCTTTTCCTGATCAGTTATACTATTTTCTCCCAAAATACGTATGTTTTTCTAGGAAGTTATAATCGTGACAAAACTGCCGAATCTATTCAGGTTTACCAATTAGACACTATAAACGGAGAACTCACAAAAGTAACCTCAGCAAAAAATACCATTAATCCGTCGTATTTGACTGTATCACCAAACGGAAAATATTTATATGCCTGTACTGATACCAGAACGCCAAATGCAGGAAGCGTAAGTAGTTTTGAGTTTAATCCGGAAAACAAAACACTTACTTTTTTAAACAAACAATCCAGCGGTGGCGAAAATCCCGTTTATCTCTCGGTTCATAAAAGCGGCAAATGGCTTGTAAATGGCAATTATAGTGAAGGAAGCGTTTCAGTTCATCCACTATTAGAAAATGGTCAGATCGATTCGCTTGCACAGAATTTTCAATATACAGACGGAAGCATTAATAAAGAAAGACAAACCAAATCTCATGTGCATTCGACTGTATTTTCTCCGCAAAATGATTATTTGTTTATGCCGGATTTAGGTGCGGATAAAATTCGTTGTTATCGTTTTGATGAAAAGCAAAAACAGCCCTTAATAGAAACAAAAGTTCCATATACAAAAACTGATTTAGAAGCCGGTCCAAGGCATTTTACTTTTCATCCCAACGAGAAATTTGGTTATTGTATCGAAGAAATATCAGGTTCGATAAGTGTTTATCAATACAAAAATGGGACTTTAAAACAAATTCAGCGCATTAACACACATCCGGATTCTATAACATCCGGTTTTGAAAGTTCCGACATTCACATTTCGCCTGACGGAAAATTTTTGTACGCCTCAAATCGAGGAAAAGAAAATAACATCGCTATTTTTTCTATTGCTAAAAACGGACTTCTGAAAAATATTGGCTATCAATCGACTTTAGGAAATCATCCGCGGGTTTTTGCTCTTGATGAAAGCGGTAAATTTTTGATCGTCACAAATGTAAATTCCGGAAATGTCGTAGTTTTTAAAAGAAATTCTAAAACAGGATTACTTGATAAAACAGGAAATGAAGTTAAAATGGAAAATGTAACTTGTGTGCAGATTAAAAAGATTTAAATTTGAGGTAAACGGGTTTTACTCGTCTTCGAAGATTTTTTTTCTGTTTTGATTTTACGCACATTCTGAAAAACGCAGTATCTCTACAAGAAAATTAATATCGAAAAAACTTTAATATTATAACACTGATTTCAGAGATTTCTTCTTTATCGAAAGATAAAATTATATTAATTATTGGCGAAAGAAAATCTTTTTCAATCACCTTAATCAGTGGCAAAAAAAACTTAAAAAAAATGAATAATTCAGCATTCAACTTACAACCTGATTTTTTAGAAGATGACATTACAAAATTAGTTCCGCTAAAGGAAAGTGATTTTGATGCACTTTATGAAGTAGCTTCTGATCCCTTAATTTGGGAACAGCATCCAATGAAAGACCGATATAAAATAGAAGTTTTCAAGACATTTTTTGACGCAGCCATCAACTCAAAAAGTTCTTTTTTAATTTTAGATAAAAAAACAAACGAAATTGCAGGTAATACCCGTTACTACGATTACAATCCGGAAAAATCAAGTATTGCCATTGGTTTTACTTTTATTGGCCGAAAATTCTGGGGAGGATTATACAATAAATCGAATAAAAAATTATTGATAGATTATGCTTTTCAACATGTAGATTCGGTACTATTTCATATTGGTACAGATAATATTCGTTCGCAAAAAGCAGTAGGCAAATTGGGAGCCATAAACATTGGTGAAGTAAATATTATTGGAAATGTTCCGCTAAATCTACCCCATTTTGAATTTGAATTAAAAAAGCAGAACGTTAAAAGATAAAAACTATTTTTGCACTTATTTTATCACACACATAGTTTACAAAGAATGAAAAGAATTACAGTTTTCTGCGGATCAAGTTTTGGTACCGAAGAAATTTACAAAGAACAAGCCCAATTACTTGGAAAAACATTAGCACAACAAAATATAGAATTAGTTTACGGCGGCGCAAACGTAGGTTTAATGGGCGCTGTAGCTGATGGTATTTTAAACGAAGGCGGAAAAGCAATTGGTGTTTTACCCAATTTTTTAAGATCGAAAGAAATAGCACATCTTGGTTTAACAGAATTAATTTTGGTGGAAAGCATGCATGAAAGAAAAACCAAAATGAACGAGTTGTGCGATGGGGTAATTGCGCTTCCGGGTGGCTTTGGAACTCTTGAAGAGCTTTTCGAAATGCTGACCTGGGCGCAATTAGGACTTCATAAAAAACCAATCGGAATCTTAAACATCAATGGATTTTATGATGCTTTGATCGAATTAACAAAAGTTATGGTCGAGAAAGGTTTATTAAAAGAGGTGAATCAGCAAATGCTTTTGGTAAGCGATAATATTGATGATTTATTAGAGCAAATGAAAAATTATGTCGCACCAACCACCGGAAAATGGATCGATAAAGAAAAAGTGTAAATTAATATTGAATGCATTGTGCGTTTAATTAAATTACAAATCGTTTAGAAATTGAATTTTTCACATCAACGCTCCAGCGGAGCGATATATTTATAGCAAATTCGTTCTAAGATCCTATAATCAAGCTCCATCGGAGCGACATATTTATAGCTATATATTTATAGCAATATGTTTTATTGAATAGATAGATATTTCACCCCGCTGAGGCTCTTCTATTTTGTAAATTCTTGATTTTCTATAGATATTTTACCCCTCTGGCGCTCTTCTATTGTGTGAATTCTTGATTTTCTATAGATATTTCACCCCGCTGGGGCTCTTCTATTGTGTAAATTCTTGATTTTCTATAAATATTTCACCCCGCTGGGGCTTCTATTATGTGAATTCTTGATTTTCTATAGATATTTCGTCCCGCTGGGACTGAGGTTTTATCTAATTTTTAAACTGCTTTTTATAATCGCTTGGGTTTACTCCAGTATATTTTTTAAACAATCTATTGAGGTGACTTGCATCGCTAAAACCAAACTCATATACAATTTCGTTGATTTGCATATTGGTAAATTTCAGTCTCGTTTCGATTAGTTTTATTTTGTAGGCAATTGTGTATTGCTGAATACTTTGTCCTGTTTTGGTTTTAAAATATTCGCTGATATAAGTTGGTGAAACATGAAATTCTATAGCCATTTTTGTCGCTTTTAATGCTTCGGGCTTATAAATATTCTGGTGTACATAATTTAGTAAATCCAAACCCGGTTCTGCATTCGATGGAGCAAATGCAACTGGCGCAATAAGGGAAATATTTCTTGCAGCAATTGTAATAATAGTATTCAGAATTTGTTTGATTACTTCCTGCTGCTGCGGAAAACTGCTGTTTTCTTCTAAAATTAAAGCCTGAACCATCGCCCTTAACAAAGGTTTATCAGTTACTGTTTTTAAAATACAGCCCGGCAAATGGTTGTGATTATGAAAAATGAATTCTAATTTCTGAATCCAGTCGCTGTTTTGTGTTTTAAGATAACTGTCATGAAAACGGATAAAGAAAAACTTCGTTTTTTCAGCAACTTCAAAACTATGTGTATCCTGCGGAAAAATCAAAAACAGTTTATCGCTGGCATATGGCAATCGATGATCATTAATAATCTGAATTCCTTTTCCTTCTAAAACAAAAACCATTTCAAAAAATGTATTCCTGCGTTCTTTTGCTTCATATTCTGAAACCTCCAGAAACTGAAGTTCAAAAGGATGGTATAAATTTCTAATTTCCATTTTTCAAAAATACAAATTATTCCAATGATTGTACAAATTTAAATAAGCAGTTCTTATCAACTTTGTAGTACAAAATCACACAAAATATGGAAACTACTTCTTTTTTATTATTACGCCTTGCCGTTGCTATAAGTATGTTTGGTCACGGACTTGTACGTTTGCCAAAACTAACCACTTTTAGTCATTGGATGATTGGCAGTTTTGAAAATTCTATGCTGCCAAAATTCATCGTCACACCATTTAGTTACGTTTTGCCAATTGCCGAATTTGTAATTGGATTGTTTTTGATACTGGGATTATTTACAAAAGCTTCTTTGATAGCCGGAGCAATCGTCATGTTGGCCTTACTGTTTGGTACTTCGATGATTGAGAATTGGGAAGCAATTCCGTCACAATTAATTCACGTTGCATTTTTTGCTTTACTTTTACATTTTATAAGTTATAATAGTTGGGCAGTAGATACTTTTTTAATTAAAAAATAACACTCATGAGTTCAAGAAGAAATTTTATAAAACAAACCGGAATTATTGGAATGGTTGGTATGATGAATCCAATCGATACATTCGCAGAAGTATCAAAAACAGAATCGTTTTTAACGCCAGCAAAAACAAAATGGGCAGATGGTTCGAGATTAGTCGTTTCGATTTCGATGCAATTTGAAGCGGGCGGACAACCTGAAAATGCAGAAAGTCCGTTTCCTCAAAATATACAAAAAGGATATATTGATCTTCCAGCCACAACCTGGTATGATTACGGATATAAAGAAGGAATCCCGCGCATGCTCGATAATTGGGATAAACTAGGTGTAAAAGTGACCTCGCACATGGTAGGAACTGCCGTTTTGAAAAATCCGGAACTTGCCAAAGAAATTGTACAACGCGGACACGAAGCTGCAGCGCACGGTATGAATTGGAGCACGCAATACACAATGCCTTATGAAGAGGAAAAGAAATTTATAAAAGATGGCGTTGATGCTATTAAAAAAGTAACAGGTTTTACTGCTGTTGGTTACAATGCAAACTGGTTACGTCGCGGAAAAAACACTCTCGACATCTTACAAGAATTGGGTTTCAAGTATCATATCGATGATCTTAGCAGAGATGAACCTTTTATTATTCAGGTAAAAAACAAAGATTTTGCCGTAGTTCCGTATACGCTGAGATGTAACGATATTGTTTTAATTGAGGGAAAAAACTTCTCAGCTGATCAATTTCTGCAACAAGCCAAAATGGAATTTGACCAATTATATGCCGAAAGTGAAACTCAACGCAGACAAATGTCTATTAGTTTTCATGATCGCATTGGCGGAACGCCACAAATGGTCAAAGCTGCAAACGATCTTATTAAATACATGCAACAACACAAAGGCGTAAGTTTTAAGCGAAAAGATGAAATTGCCGAAATAGCGCTGCACGATAAAACTACAATTAGAGAATAAAAAATATATTTCCAGCATTTAAAAATCCATACGGGTAAAACTTGTGTGGATTTTTTTATTGAATGTATTTGAGATTTCTTTCTTAAATTAGGGGTTGGAAAAACTTGTTTCAGTTTTTTTTGTTTCAAGTTTCAGGTTATGCGCCATTTTTGTCATTTCGACAGAGGAGAAATCTTCGCAACTGGCTCGCCAAAGATTGATATTCTTTGTAGAGTTTCGCACGAAGATTTCTCGTTCCTCGAAATAACAAACGAAGCTTGATTCACATTTTACATTTTACAAACAACATCTCACCAATAAAAAATGAAAGCAGAAAACAACCACTTCGCAAAAGCCGAAATGCTGATAAGAAAACCTGTTTCAGAAGTTTTTAAGGCTTTTACAGATCCGGAAATAACCAGTAAATTTTGGTTTACAAAAGGTTCCGGAAAATTAGAACAAGACACAAAAACCGAATGGACTTGGGAAATGTATGGTTTTTCATTAACCGTAACCACTCATGTTTTGCAGGAGAATAAAAAAATTGTGATCGAATGGGGAAATCCAGATGAAAGTACCATCGTAGAATGGATTTTTAGTCCGCTGGATGAAAATGAAACATTTGTAAGCATTATCAATTCAGGTTTAAAAGGAGATCATGATAAAATAATCGATCAGGTTCGCAATTCAACAGAAGGTTTTACGTTAGTTTTAGCAGGAGCAAAAGCATATTTAGAACATAATATCTTGTTGAATTTAGTCTTGGATCGTTTTCCTAAGGGATTAGCGTAAAGAAAGTTTATTTTGTTTCAGGTTTCAAGTTTCAGGTTTCGCAACAAACTTGAAACCTGAAACTTGAAACTTTTTAAACCTGAAACTAAAAAACAAAAACCATGGATACAAAGAAACCCGAAAATATCGATGAATATATTGGCGCGTTCCCTAATGATGTTCAGGAAATTTTAGAGAAAATCAGGGCAACGATTCAGGAAGCGGCTCCGGATGCCAAAGAAAAAATTAGTTATTCGATGCCGGCTTTTGAGCAAAACGGAATCGTGGTTTATTTTGCCGCCTATAAAAATCATATTGGTTTATATGCTTTGCCAAGCGGTAATGAAAGTTTTAAAGAAGAACTTTCAAAATATAAATCAGGAAAAGGTTCTGTTCAATTTCCTCTGGATCAGCCAATGCCATTTGAATTGATAACCAAAATTGTAAAATTCAGAATAAAAGAAAACATTGAAAAAGCAAAAAAGAAATAATTTTAAATGGATTTAAACCAACATTACAATCAGCTTTACAAAACATCTTCTGAAACTATTTTAGAAGGTAATTATAAACTTGACACACAAATAAACAATACTTCAGATTCCCGATTTGGAATCACCTTACTTATTCGCCCAAACGAAACCATTACAGCCAATATTAAGTTGTTTTTAGAGGAATTGAGAGCGATTGAACCTAACCAATATTATTATCCGGATTCAGATCTTCATATTACCGTGATGTCCATTATTTCCTGTTACGAAGATTTTACTTTAAACAAAATTGAGATTAAGGATTATATCGACATAATCCAGCAAAGTTTAGTGCATCTGGATAAAATAAAAATTGAGTTTCGAGGCGTTACAGCTTCTCCTTCTGCGGTGATGATTCAGGGTTTTCCAACAGATGAATCTTTGAATAATTTCCGAAATAAATTGAGAGAGAATTTTAAAAATTCTGTTTTAGAACAAAGTATCGATAGCAGATATACAATTGCAGCGGCACATTCTACCGTAATGCGATTTCAGGAAAAGCTTCAAAATCCGAAAAAATTAATAGAAATCACGGAAAAGTTTCGCGATTATGATTTTGGAGAATTTGAAGTTAAAAATATAGAACTAGTTTATAACGATTGGTATCAAAGAGAAGGAAACACAATACATTTAGCAAAGTTTGTGATTTGATATTTTTAGTCCCGAATTTCAAAAATTGGAATTTTTAAGTTTATTCTAATTAGTGAAAATTAGTGTGATTCGTGGCAAACTTCAAGCAAAAAAATTATTTATTAAACTTTCCAAAATGCCATAAAACACCGGAAGGATCGTGCAAAAAACATTCGCTTCCCCAATCTAAGTGCCGAATTGGAGTAAGTTTTACACCATATTTTTCGGCTATGTTTAAGGCTAATAATTGATTGTAATAATCATCGACATTCTCAACTTCAAGGAAAATCATGGTATTTTCGACCCATTCTTTTGCATAATAATCCTGAAGATAAAATGCCAGATCTCCTGTTTTAAAAACAGAGAAATTAGATTCTAAAATCGTTTCCTCAAAACCTAAATCACGGTAAAAACTTCTGGAGATTTCAAAATCCTTAGCACCAATAAAAGGTCGGATTGATGTGGCTTTGTGATTCATTTTTCTCTTATTTAAAATTAATGCTGAACCTTAGAACTACCTTTTATTTATCAAAACCAAGTTGTTTTCTCAAATCCAGATTTAAATTATATTGCTCCTGAATTGGGATAATTTTACGGGAACTTTTATTAATATCACTTCCTTCTGCTGTCCAGAGAAACGGGTAAAAATTAAAAACTTCATCGCCTTTCAGTTTAGAAACTTCCTGTCTCCAGCCATTCCATCTATTGCCTTCATAAAACTTATCCAGATCATTATTGAAACAAAATCCTAAAAATTCAGAATACGTAATATCAAGTTGCTCATACTCCAGATTATCCGGAGAAAAATAATAAACTTTCCCAATATCAGTTCCTAATCCGCCGCCATTTAAAAGATAAAAACCACCAATTGCATCATCTGCAATCAATAAAAACGGAGGTGTTTCACCAAATTCATTAAACGATTTTCCTTTGTTCCAATCCGGAAGCGTACGATTAAATTTTAAATTTCCTGAACCTAAAATTCTAATCCAGCCATCATCAACTAAAAGTCCGCCTGTCATAAAAACAATTGCTCCCATTGAGGAACGTGTTGTAACCTGGGTTTTGTATAATGCGTCTTTTGCTTTTGCTGCATCTACAGGTAAAACCTCAACTTTATTTTTTGCTGTTTTTATCCAGTCTTCAACAATTGTCCAGCCCGGATCTGCTTTATCTATAAGTTCTTCCGCTTTTTTCATTTTGGTTTGTGCAGTGGCTGCAAAAGTTATAAAGGTCAATACAATTAACGTAAATTTTAGTGTCATTTATTATCTTATAAAAATTCTTTTATATCTAACTTTTCTTCAAAATATTACCTAAACCTCAAAATCTCTACAAAACTTAATTACAATAAAAACTTTCAGAAATATTGAAGTGTTGATATGGGTATGTTTTGTGATTCATCTTATTAAAAGATTAAAAATATAATTAATTTTCTTTACGACGATTCATCAGTACCGTAGCTATTCTTTGATAAACAACTACAGCCGTTAACCATATAGTAATAAAAAAAGAAAATTTACCTAGTAAGTCATTCCAGTGATTAGTATAAACATCTATTAACATTGAAAATATAATACAAAATGGGATAAATCCAATTAAAATTACCGGAATCAATACAAGCAAACCAAAACTAATTTCGACAATTTTTGCCTTTTCATTAATAAAATTTGAAATTGAATTTGTAAAGGCATAAGGCTTATAAATTCTGCTCAAGTAACTATTAGAATCTTCTTCTTTAAACAATTTATCAAATCTTACCCTCGTTATAATATTAAATGCGAACAAAATTTCTTTCTTTTGATAAATTACTGAATTTAAATCATACAAAAGATACACAAAAACCAAAGGTATTAATTTAACGAATATAGAAGTATCAGTTATAGATACAGGTCCTAAATTCAAATTTTCAATTTTAAGATTACCCGCAAATAAATAAAGAAAAATAATAACAATTTCCCATAAAATTAACTTGTCATGTCTTTCATTCAATACCGTTAAATTTTCAAACAATTTATCATGATAATCCTTAATTGCTGATTCATCATTATTAGTTATAAATTGATCTACTTTTTCAGAATTTTTCATACAATTACAACTATTTTATAATAAGTTATTTCTTTATCCTTTCTTTAAAATATTCCCAAGACCACGGCCAATTTGTTCAATCGCTTCTAATCCTTTTGTTAGCGGTGTAGCTGTAAAATCTTCATAAGCATCCATAGAAGTTCCTTTGCGATCGTCATGCGCATACACTAAAATCAAGTTATTTTCATTGAATGATTTTTCGAATTTCTGAGGCAACTTATCAAAAATAGACTGGTACGAAACAGAACCTTTTCTGGATAAATTAAATACGATCAAATCAGTTGGTTTAATTTCATCTGAAATCGATTCAAAATCCTCCCAATCCAGAATGCTTTTAAAACCTAATTTAGCATTTAACTTTAAGTTTGCAGCTATTTGCTGAATTGCCTGATGTGTTCTATACTCGGCATAAATTATAATCGGAATACTTAATTCCTGTGATAAACGGCAGATTTTTTGTAATAAAAGATGAAAACCAACTCCTCTTTCAGAAAAAGGCGGACAAATAAAAACCAATCTTTTTTCTTCTATAAAAGTCTTTTGAAACCTGCAGATAAATAAACTCTTGTCTACATTATTGATAATTGAATCCACATTTTCTCCAAAAATTTTATCCAGGAATCCTGTTTTTCTTGGCCATCCAACAATCACAATATCCGACATGATTTCTTTAGACGTTCTCGCAATTCCGCTTGCAGGATTGTGGTCAATTCTGGCAATTGTATTTATTTTTACTTCAGATGCTGATCCCTGAATTACAAACTTATCAACTGCTTTTCGATACTTTAAAATGTTTTTTTCGGCCTGATCATTATTAGGAACAATCGTTAATAAAGTCACCGGATTAGCTGATTTTTTATCTTTTATCAAAAGCGCAAAATCTAGTAAAGTGGCTGTAGCCGAAGTTTTGGCTAACGGAATCAAAATGTGTTCGTCTAAAATTTGATCGCTGTGCGCATCTTCATGAGAAACTTCTTCTTCGCAAATCGCAATCTTTTTTGCTGCTTTTTCAGTCGCGAAAGAAGCTACGATACACGTTATTAAAATTAAAATAATAGTTCCGTTAAGGATATTCTCATCAAGGATTTTGGCTTTAAAACCAACCAGAATAACTGCCAAAGTTGCTGCGGCATGTGCACTGCTTAACCCGAAGATAAGTTGTCTTTCGGTCTTTGTATATTTAAAAACAATTTGAGTAAAAAAAGCTGCGATCCATTTTCCAAAAATAGCCACAACACTCAACGTACCGGCTACAATTAAAGCCGTTGGTCCGCTAAGAATCACGCTGATATCTACCAGCATTCCAACAGAAATCAGGAAAAACGGAATAAACAATGAATTTCCAATAAACTCAATTCGGTTCATCAATGCAGACGAATGCGGAATCAGTGGATTCAATGCCAAACCAGCAACGAAAGCCCCAATAATAGGCTCTACTCCTGCTACTTCGGCCAAAAATGCTGCAAAGAAAACAACAGATAATACGAATATATAATGGGCATGTTTTTCACTTTCTAATTTCTTAAAGAACCATTTTGCAATTCTCGGAATAACCAAAAACATAATAGCAGAAAAAATTGCCAGTGAAACGGTTAATTTTATCCAGAAAGCCTGATTCAGATTACCCTGACTACTTCCCATAATCACGGCAAGAATAATTAAAACGGCAGTATCTGTTAAAATAGTTCCACCAACGGTAATGGCAACAGCCTGATTTTTTGCAATACCAAGTTTACTCACAATTGGGTAAGCCACAAGCGTGTGCGTTGCAAACATACTTGCGGTCAGGAAACTGGCATTAAAATCATATTGCAATAAATAATAACAAACCGGAAACCCAATCGTCAAAGGAAAAATAAAGGTAAAGAAACCGAACAATAAACTCTTATTTCTGTTCGCCTTAAACTCATTCATATCCAATTCAAGACCTGCAATAAACATAATGTATAAAAGACCGATTGTCGAAAATAAATCTACAGCTGAATTTTTTGCCAGAATATTAAGTCCGTGTGGTCCAATGATAACGCCGGAAATAATAAGCCCGATAATCCCTGGAATATTTATTTTTTTTAGTAAAATAGGCGACAACAGAATAATGAAAAGTATCAAAGAAAAAATCAATACTGGGTTGCTAAGTGGTAATTCGAATTCTTGTAAAAAATGCTTGAAAAATTCTATCATAATGTAATTTTATCTTCTTTGTAGTATTTTAATTTTTCGTAAAAAGTGATGTCCAATTAAAATAAAACGAAGAAGTCATTTTACCGATTTATTAAAACAAGAAAATCGGATTCTTTAGTGATTGCTTCACTACAAAAATACCTAAAAAAACTGCCAACTTTTCACGAAAACCGCATATTAAGTAATAAAAATTGTTTCGTTGCCAAATTATTAATTTTTAATATATTTTTTAACAAAACTGCAACATTAATAAACTAAAATAAATGTTCATTGCATTATTCAATTATCTTTGTCTTAATAAATATTGCACAATGGAAGAATGTATCTCTGTTTTTGATATGCTTAAAATTGGCGTTGGCCCCTCGAGTTCTCATACTTTAGGGCCTTGGAGAGCCGCAGAACGTTTTTTAGAAGAGTTAAAAGACGAATCAATTTTAGACCAGATTAAACGTGTAAAAGTCGATTTATACGGATCTCTTTCTTTAACCGGAAAAGGTCACGCCACAGATTTATCTGTAATGCTGGGTTTAAGCGGACAAGATCCGGAATATATTCCTATTGATAATATTGCAGGAATCATTAAAACTATCGAAGACACGAACGAGATTACTTTAGCGAATGAATATAAAATTCCGTTTTATTTTCTTCAGGATATTGTTTTCAACAAAGAATTTCTTCCTTTTCATGCCAACGGATTAAAATTCACGGCTTATAAAGAAGATGATTCTGAGTATAAATCTACTTTTTATTCTATTGGAGGAGGTTTTGTCGTTAAAGAAGAACGTACGAATGCCAAGATCAAAGAGGTTATAAAATGTGCTTTCCCCTTCCCGATTCAAAATGCTGTTGAGCTTTTAAATTATACCGTTTCAGAAAATAAATCAATATCTGAGATTGTGTATGAAAACGAAAAATCGATGCGTCCCGAAGCTGAAATTCACTCTGAATTAATGCGTATCTGGAACACGATGTTAGAATGTATGTATATTGGTTGTCATACCGGAGGCATTCTTCCGGGCGGACTAAACGTTCGCCGAAGAGCTTTTGATATGCACCAAAACTTAATAGGTTTATCGAATTATTCGAACCCGCAAACCTGGCTGGAAGAAATTAGAAAAACCGAAGTAAAATTTCGCCAGATCCTGAAATGGGTAAGTTGTTTTGCACTTGCCGTGAATGAGGTAAATGCTTCTTTAGGCCGTGTAGTTACGGCACCAACAAACGGAAGCGCTGGTGTAATTCCGGCTGTTTTAATGTATTATCTGGTGATTGAAAACCATAATGCAGGCGAAAAAGAAATCAAACAATTTTTGATGGTTGCCGGAGAAATTGGAAGCATCTTTAAAAAAGGTTCTACAATTTCGGCTGCAATGGGCGGTTGTCAGGCAGAAATTGGCGTTTCATCATCGATGGCTGCGGCGGCACTTTGCGAATTAATGGGCGGATCTCCTGCTCAGGTTTTAATGGCTGCCGAAATCGCAATGGAACATCATCTTGGTTTAACCTGCGACCCAATTGGTGGTTTGGTTCAGATTCCGTGTATCGAAAGAAATACAATGGGCGCGATAAAAGCCATAAATGCTGCCGAATTAGCGCTTGAAACTGATTCTAAAAATGCAAAAGTTCCATTGGATAAAGTGATCAATACCATGTGGCAAACCGCAAAAGACATGAATTCTAAATACAAAGAAACCTCTGAAGGCGGATTGGCAATTGCCGTAAACATGGCGGATTGTTAAAAGCAAAAAAAGTTTGCCACGAATTTCACCAATTTACGCGAATTTTTATATTCGTAAAATATAGAATTCAATTAGTAATTAGTGAAAATTGGTGAAATTCGTGGCAAACTTATAAAATCAACTTCATGAAAAAATACCACTTTCTTTTAGCAATCTTATTTTGCTCTGTTTTATTGCATTCCCAAGAACGTTATTTTCTTAATTCAGATACTCGATTATATACTTCTGCCAATACATCTGCTGATTTTTTGGGCTATTTTAAATATGGTGCCGAAGTGCAATTATTATCCGAAAGTAAAAATGGCTGGTACAAAGTAAAAGCTGATAATTTTTCTGAAGGTTATATTCCTGAAAAATACGTTGCAACACGTTTAAACGCCAAAGATATTAAGGTTAGAGACAACGAAAATCCGCTTATAGAAGGCAGCGATAATTACTATGGCAGCAATCATCTTTTTGTATTAGTTGCAGGTTTAAAAGCGCGTGCACAACCGGATAAAAATTCAAAAATTAGAGAAATTTTATACACCGGTGATCCCGTTCCTATTAATTACCTTCCTAAAAACCAAGACGAATGGGTAAATATAGGCGGGAATTTTAGCGAAGAAAATGCAAAATTTACCCTAAGAAAATTTGTTGGAAACAGACCTGACTTCAATACTTTAATAAAAGACTTTGATAAACTCGATGTAACGAATATTACAGAACGCAAAACTATTGGTGAACGACTTGTAGAACTTGCCTGGAATAGTGACAACACAGCATTAGCTCCTGCATATCAAAGATATTATGAAGTTGTAAAGCAATTAAACGATCCTAAACTTCTTGCAGATACAGAGCTCAATATGGCTATAGCCAAAGGGCAAAGCAAACGTAAAAAGCCAGAAGAGATTCTTGCTTTTGTTAAAAAATCTGAATTCGTTTTGAAAGGAGTAAAAACCAAATCCTGGAATTTAACTCAAAAAGATCTCGTAAAAACATTTGGTAAACCTTCTAAAAAAGCAAACGTAAGTGATGAATGTGGTGTTTATTTAAGTGATCTTTTTTACTATTATCCAGACTTGGAAGCTTCTGTAGACGAGCAAAAAAATCAGGCAGAAATCACTAAAGTTTTTATCAACGAAAACAATAAACTGGTTTTAAACCCAAATGCAATATTAGACCATACAGTATCTGAGAAAGCATTTATCGAAAAATACGGTACTTATATTGGCGCTTCCATAAAAGCCCCGCATTCTTACTCTATACAAATAGAAGACAGCGAATTTAGACTAGAATTTAAAGACGGAAAGTTATTTACCATCGAAATATTCTTCTATTGCTGATTTCAATCTATAATTATTCAATACTTTTACATCTTCAAAAAAAAACAAAATGTCAGTAGCAAAAAAAGATTATAAAAGAATCACAACAAAGTCATTAATCGAAATGAAAAGCAATGGAGAAAAAATCTCTATGCTAACAGCTTACGATTTTACAATGGCTAAAATTGTTGATACCGCAGGAGTCGATGTGATTTTAGTGGGCGATTCAGCATCAAATGTTATGGCGGGTCACGAAACGACATTGCCTATTACTTTAGATCAAATGATATATCATGCTTCATCTGTAGTTCGTGCTGTAGAAAGAGCTTTAGTAGTGGTAGATTTACCTTTTGGAAGTTACCAGTCTGATCCTAAAGAAGCATTGCGTTCTGCTATTCGAATCATGAAAGAAAGCGGCGGTCACGCTGTAAAACTTGAAGGAGGAAAAGAAATTAAAGAATCAATCAAAAAAATATTAAACGCAGGAATCCCGGTTATGGGACATTTGGGTTTAACACCGCAATCGATCTATAAATTTGGAACTTACAGCGTTCGTGCCAAAGAAGATCAGGAAGCCGAAAAACTAATCGAAGATGCTAAATTATTAGAAAAAATAGGTTGTTTTGGAATTGTTCTGGAAAAAATCCCAGCACATTTAGCAGAGCAAGTTGCTAAAAGTATTTCAATTCCGGTTATTGGTATTGGTGCCGGTGGTGGTGTTGACGGACAAGTTTTAGTAATTCATGATATGTTAGGAATGAACAATGAATTTAGTCCGCGTTTCTTACGTCGTTATTTAAACCTTTACGAAGAAATGACAAAAGCAATTGGTCAATATGCTGCTGATGTTAAGTCAAGTGATTTTCCTAATGCTGGGGAACAATACTAAATTTTAGACTGACTTAGATTTTTAGACTGACTTAGACTTCTTAGATTTACTTTTTAAATTATTTAAAACATAAATCTAAGAAGTTTAATGCATGTAATATCTAAGAAAGCCTGATCTAAAATCTTAAAATATGCATCAGTTTAAAGAGCTTTTAATTTGGAAAAAAAGCAGATTATTTTGTTCTAAAATTTATAATGTGACTGCCAGTTTTCCAAGTGAAGAAAAATTTGGAATAACGAATCAATTACGAAGAGCTTCTGTTTCTATTCCTTCAAACATAGCAGAAGGTTCGTCAAGAAAATCCAATAAAGATTTTGCGAGATTTTTAGAAATTGCAATTGGTTCTGCTTACGAAGTAGAAACGCAACTTTTAATCTCATCTGATTTGGGATTCATTAATGAAGAAAAGACTAGTGAATTAATCCATATGTTAGAAGAAATTACAAAAATGACATCTAGATTTAGAGCGACTTTAATATTATAAAAAAGTAAATCTAAAAAATCTAAGTCTAAGTCAGTCTAAAAATCTAAGCCAGTCAAAAATGAAAGTACTTTCCAATAAAAACAACCTCCAAATTCTACACGAAGACAACCATATTATTGTGGTTAATAAGCGTGTGGGCGATATTGTGCAAGGTGATAAAACGGGTGATAAACCATTATCTGATGTTATAAAAGAATACATAAAAGACAAATACAATAAACCCGGTGACGTGTTTCTGGGAGTAATTCATCGATTAGATCGTCCTACAACCGGAATTGTAGTTTTTGCCAGAACGAGCAAAGCTTTGACACGAATGAACGAAATGTTCAGCAATCGTGACACGCAAAAAACCTATTGGGCAATTGTTAAGAATAAACCTCAGGAAACAAAGGCAAAATTGGTTCATTATCTTAAAAGAAACGAGAAAAACAATACTTCTAAAGCACATTTAAAAGAAGTTCCAGACAGTAAACTAGCCAGTTTAGATTATACGGTTTTTAAAGAACTTCAAAATTATGTGGCGCTGGAAATCAACTTACATACAGGTCGTCATCATCAAATCAGGGCACAATTATCTGCCATTGGATCTCCTATAAAAGGGGATTTAAAATATGGTTTTGATCGCAGTAATCCTGATGGAGGAATTCATTTACATGCGAGAAAACTGGTTTTTGTTCACCCAGTTTCTAAAGAAAACATTACCATTGTTGCACCAACTCCGGATGAAACAATTTGGAACGCACTTTGATTTTATGATACAATTCATAAATTTTTAAATTTTATCGATTAACTTGCATAGGAAAAATCAAGCGAATCACAAAAAATGGACTATAAAAACGACATCGGATACAGAAAAGAAACGCTAAAAAAATTGTTGTATAACATTCAAAAAAGCGAAGACTTAATTGTAAAAGCTTTATACGATGATTTTAAAAAGCCAGAATTTGAAGCTGTTTTAACCGAGACAAATTATGTCATATCGGAACTAAAAGACACGATAAAAAACATCAGTAAATGGGCAAAACGGAAACGAGTTTTACCATCACTTCTCAACTTTCCTTCTACAGATTATATTTATAAAGAACCATACGGAAACGTCTTGGTTATTGCACCGTGGAATTATCCTTTTCAATTGGCATTATGTCCGTTAATTTCAGCCGTAGCGGCCGGAAACAGAGTTGTTTTAAAACCTTCTGAACTTACTCCCAATACATCAGCGATTATCGCGAGAATTATCGAAAAAACATTCCACGTTAGTCATGTCGAAGTTTTTGAAGGCGGTGTTGAAGTCTCTAATAAATTACTGGCACAACGTTGGGATTATATTTTCTTTACAGGAAGTGTTTCTGTTGGAAAAATCGTCGCCAAAGCAGCAGCCGAAAACCTAACTCCCGTAACATTAGAATTAGGCGGAAAAAACCCTTGCATTGTTGATGAAACTGCAAATCTAAAACTGGCAGCAAAACGCATTGTATGGGGAAAATTTATAAATGCCGGACAAACTTGTATTGCGCCTGACTATATTTTGATTCAAAAAAACATGAAAGTTAATTTCATCTCTTTTTTAATCGAGGAAATCATAAAATCTTATGGCAAGAAATTAGAAAAATCTCCGGATTTTGCCCGTATCATCAATACTAAAAACTGGTTAAGACTTGCTAACATGATCGAAGCCGAAAAAGTAATTTTTGGCGCAGAAACAGATGCCAATAAACTTTACATATCTCCAACATTAATCGAAGAACCTGAATTGGACAGTCCGGTAATGAAAGAAGAAATTTTTGGACCTATTTTACCAATTCTGACTTATGAAACAGAAGCCGACATAGAAAACGTAATCAGACGCTATGAGAAACCTCTTGCATTTTATATTTTTAGCGAAAATAAATCGTTTGCCAGAAAATTAATCAAAACCTACTCATTTGGAGGCGGTTGCATCAACGACACAGTCGTTCATTTCTCTAATAAAAGGCTGCCTTTTGGCGGTGTTGGACATAGCGGAATTGGCGCTTATCATGGTCAGTTGAGTTTTGATATTTTTTCACATCATAAAGCAGTCGTAAAAAAAGCAAACTGGCTTGATTTACCTATGAGATACGCACCTTACAAAGATAAATTGGCGACTATAAAAAGAATATTGGAATGGATGTAACCGCAAAAAACAATTTCGTAATGTTTTTTGAGATTTTCATATGAATTTGATTAAAAATATTATATTTACGTCGCATTATTTATCTTAAATCCCAGAATATAAAACAATTCTACTTTTACAAAAAATGAAATCCACAATTGATCAAATCAAAGACATTAAAAATCATGGCTATACCTTAGATTTTTCAACTGTCTTTAACAATGCTTTTGAAAACTATAAAAAAATAGCACTTTATGCCGGATTAATACTTCTTGTATTTTCGATATTGTTTGGTGTAATCGCTTATAGTATTTTAGCTGCAATTTATGGAATCGATAAATTAAGCAATCCCGAATTTTTCAACATACAAACACAACATTTATCACAAATCAACCTTGTTTATTATTTGTTGGGAACAGCATTTTTTTCTGCCATATTAAGCCCATTTGCTGCCGGATTTTTAAAAATGGCGGAATGCGCAGATAAAGATCAGGAATTTAAAGTTTCTACAATTTTTACGTATTATAAAACTCGTCATTTTTTTCAACTTTTTATCGGCACTTTGCTTATTTCATTATTAGGAGGGATAATAACAACCTATCTTGAAACACAAAAGCTAAATAGTTTAGGTATTATAATCTCATTATTGATCTCTTATTTTACGTTTCTAATGGTTCCGCTTATAATATTTGGAAACCTAAATGCCGTTAGTGCAATAAAATCAAGTTTCATTCTTATTTCAAAACAGCCTTTTGTTCTCTTAAGTTTAATGATAACTATTGTAGTTGCATTATTCGTAGGTTTTCTGGCACTTTTTATAGGAATCCTTTTTACTGTTCCGCTTAGTTATTCGATTACATATACTATATATTTTTCAATTTTTAAAAATGATAAAGAAGATCCAATTGATTCCATTGGGCAATCGGATTTAGAATAAAACAAAGAATTCTAAACAAAAACAGAGCTTAACCTACTCTATTTTTAGAATTTTTTAAAAAGCCATTAACTAACCAAACATACCCCCGAATTCTATGGTAGAAAACTATAGTTTATTCAATTCGTTGATTTCAGGAATTGCCGCTATTGGCAATGGCCTAAAATCAATTATTGCAAACTGGTATGTTTTCACTTCAGATATTATTTTTTACAACAATCCTAAACTTATTATTTTAGGATTATCACTATTTGGATTTCTGGGGATTCTGGTTTACCAATTTTTTAAGATAAAAGCCAGGATTGGTTATTTTATCGAGAAGAAATTAGAAACTGAAACTGCCAACAGAGAATATCAGCTTTATCTTCTGTTTTTTGGTATTGCCATTATTGTTATCGAAATTATCAATGAAATATTTAAAATCAGGCCTCGCAGTTTGCTAATTTTAAATGTTACTATAGGATCGGTGGTTCTTTTAATTTACCTCATCACTGACAGAGTCAAATTTCTACGCAATAAAGTCCAACAAATTTTTATTACCTTATTTTTAAGCTTTCTTGTTTATGTAGGCTACAATATTATTTATCTCGAAAATGATGTCGTTCCTATCGTTGCCTTTTTAATCTCATTTTACTTTTCGTACAGTATTTTAAAACCCATAAAAGTATATTGGGCTTTTGTCGGGATTGTATTTATCTACCTGATTATAAATGTTATTTTCCATCTTATCCCTATAAAATCATCTATTTTACTTATCAATTACTGTATAATTGTTTTTATAATCAATCAGGTAAAATATGCTGTCTTATTAAACAACAGAGATAATTTCAGGTTTACAAATGAGATAGTCCATAAAGGAAACTCATTGACAATTGCTACCAATAAAAAAAATGAAGTCTTGTTTTGCAGCGAAACCATAACCTCAATTTTAGGCTATTTGCCAGATGAAGTAATGGGATTGAAATTCTGGAAGCTAACAAAAGAAACTGACTTTATTGGCGATATAAAAAATCTGAACCACGAAGAGAACAAACTTTATATCCGGAAATTAAAAAGCAAAAATGGCGAGTATAAATACATCCAATGGAAAGATAAAAAATTCTCTGAAGATTTAATTATCAGTATTGGTCAGGATGTTACGGAGCAAATAAATGTTAGGGACCAATACAAAAATCTAATTCAGACTGCTACAGATATTATTTTTGAAATTGACACAGATGGTTATTTCACTTTTGTAAATGACTTTGGATTTTCGGTTTTAGGATATTCTGAAAACGAAATTATCGGACAACATTACTCTAATTTCATTCATGAAAACTACCAGAGAAATGCAGTTGACTTTTACGAAAATCTGGAAATCAATGAGAATAATTTCCCAATTATTGAAATTCCTATTTTAAAGAAAAGCGGAAAAGCATTATGGATTTCACAGAAAATAATTGTCCGTAAAAATGATTTAGAACAAACCATTGGTTTTGCAGGAATTGCGCGCGATATTACAGATATTAAAAACATTGAAAACGAGAAAAAAAAGCGTCTTAAAAAAATCGAGGCTTATAACAGTTCCACAAAAAAATTATCAACCTCAGATTTTAGCCAATATGACAATTTGGACTCTGTTATCGATTATATTATTAAAGAAGCCGCAACAGTAAGCAAAACGAACCGCGTAAGTTTCTGGAAATATCATAATGATTTAATTACCTGTAAAAATTTATTTAGTGTTGACAATCAAAACTTAACTGATAAAAATATCCTGGACAAAGAATCTTATCCTATTTATTTTGAAACCTTAAAAAGCAAGGCAATCATTAATGCCCCGGATGTTTTTAACAAATTAGAAACATCAGAATTTCAGAGACTTTATTTCACTAAAAATCAAATTAAGTCAATGCTGGATGTCCCAATTTTTTTAAACGGACAATTGGCTGGTGTGGTTTGTTTTGAAAGTACAGATGAAAAAAGAGATTGGGATAATGAGGATATTAATTATGCCAGAACAATCTCTGATGTAATTTCCTTAGCCATTTCGTCGCAAATGCGTCTTGAAGCTGAGCGAAGATTAGAGTTCAAAAGTCAGTTACTTTCTGCGCTTTCTTTATGTACCGAGAAATTTTTATTGAGCAAAACCACTCATGAAATGTTTCAGGAAACCTATGATTTAATTGGTAAAGCTGCAAAAGTAGATCATATGTATTATTATGAAAGAGACTTTACAACAGATACGGTAAGCCAGAAATACAAATGGTCCAGAAAAGGAATTGAACACCAAATAACCGAATTGCGACAACTCACGAAAGATAATCTTCTGGAAATCTACGAAGCTGCGCAAAACAAAAAGATTTTAAACACGCACACGCGTAAACTTGATGAGACATTTTTTAAACAGTTATTAATCGAAAACGAAATTCAGTCGATTTTGATTTTGCCACTATATATCAACGATATTTTTACCGGTTTTATAGGCTTTGATGATTGTACAAAAGAAAGAAAATGGTCTGAAGAAGAAATTTATATCTTTCAGGTTCTTGCCAACAATATTTCATCAGCCTTAGAAAGAAATAGAAATGAAACGCGAATTGTCGAAAGTGAGCAAAAATTCAAGTTAATCGCTAATAATATTCCCGGAACTGTTTATCTGTCTAAATTTGATGCTTTTTCGACCAAAATATTCCTTAATGATGAGATTCTGAATCTAACAGGATATTCGAAATCTGAATTTATTGAGAATAATTTATCCTTTTTATCCCTTATTCATCCGGATGATAAAGATGAAGTAATCAGTAATCAGATTGATAATTTGCAAAGCGGAATGCCGTTGCATAATGTTTATCGAATTCGTCGAAAGAGCGGTGAATATATTTGGGTAGAAGAATTTGGGGATGTTATTAAAAAAGGAGATGAAATTGAATTTGTGGGCGGAATTTACTTTGATATCACGAATAAAAAAGAAACCGAAGACGCCATAAAAGCGAAACAACTGGCAGAAGCAGCGAATAAATCCAAATCTGATTTTCTTGCCAATATGTCGCACGAAATCAGAACACCGTTGAACGGAATTATAGGTTTTACGCATTTATTGATGAAAACTGAACTCGAAGAAATTCAGGAAAAATACATGACTACCATCAATCAATCTGCACATTCGCTCTTAGAGATTATAAATGATATTCTTGATTTTTCTAAAATTGAAGCCGGAAAACTGGAACTTTTTATCGATTTATATGATATTAAAAAAGTGCTGGGTCAGGTTTTTGATTTGATCGTTTATGAATCGAACCAAAAAAATCTTAAGCTGGAATTAAATGTAGATCCTGATGTTCCTAAATATATCTGGACTGATATTGTGAGGATCAAGCAAATTTTGATCAATTTACTTTCAAACGCAGTAAAATTCACCAATGAAGGTTCTATAAAACTGAATGTTTCTGTTTTAGAAAAAAATAAAAATAACAATTGTACCATCAGATTCTCTGTTGTAGATACCGGAATTGGAATTCTCGAGAAAAACCAGAAGAAAATTTTTAAAGCTTTCTCACAAGAAGACAGTTCTACAACCCGTAAATTTGGAGGAACCGGTTTAGGATTAACAATTTCCAATCAGTTATTAGCCTTAATGGAAAGCAGGCTGCAACTGGAAAGCAAGATTGATATAGGCAGTAATTTTTATTTTGATTTAAATTTAAAAACAAGTAATCAGAGTATTAATGAAAAGTACAATGCCGAACTTAAAAAGATCAATCTTGAATTGAGTTCAAACACTATTGGGGCAAACCATAAAAACATTACATTTTTGATTGTAGAAGATAATAAAGTCAATATGTTATTGCTCAAAACAATTATTAAAAACTTGTATAGTACCGCTTATATCTACGAATGCGAGAATGGTTATGAAGCCGTGAATCAATTTGAAAATATCAATCCGGATCTTGTATTTATGGATATCCAAATGCCAATTATGAACGGTTATGAAACCACAAAAGCAATTAGAAATACGATTACAGGCAAAGATATCCCCATAATTGCCGTAACTGCCGGAGCCGAAAAAGACGAAAGAAACAAATGTATATCAGCAGGAATGGATGATTATATCTCTAAACCAATCATAAAAGGTACTGTAGAAGAAGCCCTTGTAAAATGGTTAAAATAGTAAAAACTAAGTTATATCTATAATGTGTTTTTAGTAAAAAATATATAAATTCGTACAATATAAAACTCAATAATCTAAAATACAATATAATATGAAGTGGCTAGGCAGAAGACAAAGTGATAATGTAGAAGACAGAAGAGGTGTTTCTGGCGGAAAAGTAGCTCTTGGAGGCGGAGTTATTGGTATAATTATTTTGCTGCTGAACGTATTTGGAGGTGAAACCGGCCAAACTGTAGGGAATGTATTAGAGCAAATGCAAGGCGGACAACAAACACAAACCGAAGCTGCAGCACCGTTAAGCAAGGAAGATGAAGAAATGGGGAACTTTGTCAGAGTTATTTTAGCAGATAATGAAGACATCTGGAGCAAGATATTCACGGAACACGGCATGACGTATAAAAATCCAAAATTAGTGCTTTTTAGAGGCTCTGTAAATACTGCTTGTGGCGGTGCATCTTCTGCATCGGGACCTTTTTACTGTCCGGGCGATCAAAAAGTATATATGGATTTAGGCTTCTTTGAGGAACTAAAAAATAAATTTGGTGCAAAGGGTGGCGATTTCGCAATTGCGTATGTTATCGCGCATGAAATTGGGCATCACGTACAGACTTTATTAGGGACCTCAGCAAAAATGCGTCAGGAACAAGAAGGAAAAAGCGAAACCGAAGCCAATAAACTTTCAGTAGCATTAGAATTACAAGCTGATTTTTATGCCGGAGTATGGACGCATTATAATCAGGACAATCTTGATACAGGAGATATCGAAGAAGCCTTAAGCGCTGCCAATGCAGTTGGTGATGATGCCATACAAAGTAAAATGTCAGGACAAGTTGTTCCGGACTCTTTTACTCACGGAACATCAGAGCAAAGGATGTATTGGTTTAAAAAAGGTTTTAAATCCGGAGATATCAAACAGGGAGATACTTTCGCTGAAATACGATAATTTATAACCCAAAATATATAAGAAGAAAAGCATGACTTAAAGGTCATGCTTTTTTTGTGTTTTTTAGATCTAATTATGTAGGTTAATTTCAATAAAAATATCCGGTTTTAATGTAGAGACGCACAGCAGTGCGTCTTCGAATTGAGTTAGACGCACTGCTGTGCGTCTCTACTGGGAACTCGACAAAGATTAGTGAAAAAGATTAGCAACATTCTGTGCGGAGTTTCGAGTGTGATCCTTCGTTCCTCAGGATGACAAAAAAATGCTAAAAATTAAACGCACAAAAAAAGCCTTGAATAAATTCAAGGCTTTAAATTTCTGGGTGGCTGACCGGGTTCGAACCGGCGACCCGCGGCACCACAAACCGCTACTCTAACCAGCTGAGCTACAACCACCATTTTTGCTTAGCGAGTGCAAATATACAACAAAGGTTTATTTATGCAAAAAAAAGACTTCAAAAACCGGAGATATCAGGCAAGAAAATAGTTTTATAAAATAATACATTTCACAAACTAAAGCGTAACAGTCAATAAATCAATATTTAAACATTTATCTTTTTTTGATTTATTTTTAAATTAAATAAGTGATTTAAGTTCATTTTAGATGACAAAAACGTTCAAAAAAATAAACGCACAAAAAAAGCCTTGAATTTCTTCAAGGCTTTGAATTCCTGGGTGGCTGACCGGGTTCGAACCGGCGACCCTCGGCACCACAAACCAATACTCTAACCAGCTGAGCTACAACCACCATTTTTCTTTGCGGTTGCAAATATACAACAAAGGTTCGCTTCTCCAAAGAAAAAAATGAAAATTTTATATCAAAATCACATCAAATCTTCTAAGCTATTGACTGCCAAACATCTTTCGACAGTAAAACCTTCCGCAAAATCTTTACCAACCAGCCTTCCTAAATCCTGCGCACGATAATTTAGGCTTTCAAAAAAGTTTTTACTCGTAATTGGCGTTACAGGTTCTGTTGAATTTGGATCATAAAACTGCGTTTTATAAGCCATAATCGCTTCGACTTTTTTATTTTCGAAACCCGTAATATCAACTACAAAGTCCGGTTGTATGTTTTTCCACTGTATATAATGATACACTACTTTTGGTCTCCATGCTTCCTGATTTACTCCGTCAACAACAGTTTCGATTTTCATCAAGCCGGATAAAAAGCTAGCATCAGATACTAATTTACTTCCTTTACCATGATCGATATGGCGATCGTCAATTGCATTACACAATACAATCTCAGGTTTGTATTTACGGATCATTTTAATGACTTCTAACTGATGTTTTTCATCATTGGTAAAAAAGCCATCACGCATCTCTAAATTTTCACGAACCGAAACCCCTAAAATCGCTGCTGCATCTTTCGCTTCCTGATCTCTGGTTTCTGCTGTACCGCGAGTTCCT
This sequence comes from Flavobacterium sp. Leaf82, assembly GCF_001422725.1. GTDB lineage: Bacteria > Bacteroidota > Bacteroidia > Flavobacteriales > Flavobacteriaceae > Flavobacterium. The sequence goes on from NZ_LMMA01000023.1 coordinate 425,387, forward strand.
AATTCGCCACGCGTTAAATCTACAATACCTACTTTCTTACCCAGAGATATTTCTTTTAAAATCGTTCCCGCACAACCCAATTCTACATCATCCGGATGTGCCCCAAAGGCTAATATGTCTAATTTCATTCTTTTTGTTTTTTGTTTTTTTGTTTCAAGTTTTACGTTTCACGTTCTCTTAGCGACTTGAAACATGAAACTTTAAACTTTAAACTATTTTTTTAAAACCCTTTTCATCGTCATTGATTTATTCACGCTTTCCTCCCATTCTTTTTCAGGAATACTTTCTTTTGTGATTCCGCAGCCCATATATAAAATGGCTGTGTTTTGCTGAATTTGCATGCTACGTAAATTTACAAATAAATCAGAACTAATCTCATTGTTGGCAAAACTGCTGTTTAATTCACCCAGAAAACCCGTATAAAAAGTCCTCTCATAGTTTTCGTTTTCTATGATAAAGGCTTTTGCTTTTTTCTTTGGCAAACCACAAACCGCAGGAGTTGGATGCAAAGTATCAATAACTTCTTCCAAGGTAGAATTATCATTTAAAACTCCCGAAATATCAGTTTTAATATGCCAGATCGAACCTGCTTTTACACTATAAGGTTCCGTAACATCTACTGAAGAAGCTACTTCACGCAATCTTTTTACAATAAAATCAGTTACATATTGCTGTTCGTCTTTTTCTTTTTGCTGCCAGGAAATCTCAGCTTCTAAATTGGCTTTTTGAGTTCCCGCCAAAGCTGTAGTTTCAAAAACATTTCCGTTTGCTTTTAGCAATTGTTCCGGCGTTGCCCCCATCCAAAAACCAATTTCAGGATGAAAAAAACAATACGAAAAAGTTGTTGGATACAATTCGATCAAATTCTGAAAAGTCGTTATGAAATCAAATTCAGCCAAATCCACTTTTTCGCTTCTTGACAAAACAACCTTCTTAAATTCTTCGTTTTTGATGGCGCTAATTCCTTTCGAAACTAAATCTTCATATTGTGCTTTTGCATCTAAATCAAAATTTAATTCTTCGACTTCGATGTTATCAAAAAAAGTTTCTTCTTGTTGAGCCGTTATAATTTCAGATTCATTTTCCGGAATCAAAATCAGTTGTTTTTCATCAAAAGAAGCAAAAACAAAACCTTTCTCTTTATAATTAAAGATTTTATGCAACGTATTATTTTGCTGCAAAAGCCCAAAAACATTTCTGGAATTGGGTTTAGAATACATTACAAAAGGCAATTGATTTTCGTAATGTTTTTTTATTTTAGAAAAAAAGTCATTCATGTTATTCTGTTTTCTTTCTTTCTAAAACCATATTTGTCAGTTTGCAAAGCGAAATCAGGTTTCCGGCTTCATCTGTAATTTTAATTTCCCAAAGATGAATACTTCTGCCTTTATGGATGATTCTTGCCGTCCCGAAAACCCAGCCTTCACGAATACTTTTTAAGTGATTCGCCGAAATTTCAATTCCGCGTACTTCCTGTTCTTTTGGATCGATGAAAAAAAATGATGCCGCACTTCCTACACTTTCAGCCAAAGCTACAGATGCACCTCCGTGCAAAAGTCCCATTGGTTGGTGAACGGACGAATTTACAGGCATTTTTGCTGTCAAAAAATCTTCGCCAGCATCTATATATTCTATTTTTAGCGTTTCCATTAGCGTGTTTTTAGAAAACTCATTACAACGCGCTAAAATTTGCTCTTTTGTATAATTCATTTAAATTAGGCTTTAAAATCGTAAAATTAAAGAAAAGAAGAGATACAAATTAGAAAATCCAATTCTAAATTAAAAATCATCTGCAAGCGTGTAAGTTTTTTGTTATTTTTACAAAAACAATCAATATGAGTCTGCGGAAGAAAATTTATTTTTTTCTCCACAGATTTCACAGATTATCATAGATATTATTTTTTTGCCTTGAGCAGGAAATCATTAAAATCTTTTTAATCTCTGGCAAAAAACAAACCTATCAAATGCGTCAATACTTTATACTTTTTATTTTTGGATTACTTATAACTTTCAGCTCTTGCAGAACTGATTTTGATACTGTTGCCAGTTCCGGAAATTTAAAATTTTCTAAAGACACCGTTTATCTGGATACTGTTTTTAAAAATATTGGTTCAAGTACGTATCAGCTTAAAGTATATAATAAAAGTAAAGATGATATTTCGATTCCTGTTATTCAACTTAAAAATGGACTGAATTCAAAATACAGAATGACCGTTGACGGAATGAGCGGCACAAACGGTAAAATCTTTAAAGATGTGACACTTTTATCTAAAGACAGTTTGTATATTTTTATAGAAACTACGGCAGATATTACAGATGCAAATCCTACTGATTTTTTATATACAGATCAAATTCAGTTCGATAGCGGTGCAAATCTTCAAGAAGTGGCGCTGGTCACTTTAGTTCAGGATGCTGTTTTTCTTTATCCGAAACAAAATCCTGACGGAACTAAAGAAAAAATCAAAATTGACGGAAAAGATGTTGACGGTTTTTATCTAAATGAAAGTGACGCTGTAAACGGAAACGAATTGCTGTTTACCAAACAGAAACCGTATGTAATTTATGGTTTTGCAGGCGTTCCTGAAGGTAAGACTGTTAGTTTTGAAGCCGGATCACGCGTATTTTTCCATGCTAATTCAGGACTTTATGTAGACAATCAGGCATCATTACAAATTAACGGTTCTGCATCTTCAACAGATAAACTCGAAAATGAAGTTATTTTTGAAGGCGACCGTTTAGAATCTCTTTATGATGATATTCCCGGACAATGGAACTCGGTTATTTTTGCAAACGGAAGTAAAAACCATTCTATAAATCATCTTACGCTAAAAAATGCTATTACAGGTTTAAACATAAAAAACCCGGATAATACTACTCTTATTCAAATAAAAAATACACAGATTTATAATTGTGCCGAGTACGGAATCCTGGCTCAAAATGCACATATTAACGGAGAGAATATTGTAATCAATAATGCCGGTTTAGCTGGATTATCTTGTGTTTATGGCGGAAATTATGTTTTCACACATTGTACTTTCAATAATAACTGGCAAGGCAGTACGCAGTTTGCCGTAAACTTAAGCAATAGTTTAGCGGGCGCAACACCAGAGACAAATCCTTTAACTCAGGCAACTTTTAATAATTGTATTATTTATGGTTCAGCCACTAGCGAATTTAATTTGAGTAAAAATACAACTGCTGCTTTTGTTTATCAATTGAATAATTGTTTATTAAAGTTCAGCGGTTCTACTACAAATCCTGATTATCAATTTAAAACCGATGCGGCGCATTACAACCAAATCATATTAAATGAAAATCCTAAGTTTTTTAATGTTTCAAAAAACAAATTCAATATTGACAATACTTCCGCAGCTTTCGCAAAAGGGAATCCTGCTTATATAATTCCGTTAGACATTATTGGAGCAACCAGAACTTCTCCTCCAGATTTAGGTGCTTATCAAAGTGCAGCATTTCCTAAGTAATTTTGTTTTCACTACATAAGTGATATATGATAATTTAAGTTTTTATTAATCTATCGAGTATATCATTTCTCGTTCCTCGAAGTGACATAAAATGAGACAATTTTGTAAAATGATGGATTAAAATCCATCCCTGCAATATAAATCGAGCCGAAGGCTTTTTACAAAAGTTCCGGAGGAACGAGAAATCTTCGTAAGAAACTCCGTTGCCAAAATCATCAATCTTTGTCGAATTACGCGTGTTGTTTCTCCCTCCGGTCGAAATGACAAACTTCTTGAGACTGTATTCTACACCCATTCTAAAATGAACTTATATTACTTATATGGTTCAAAAATCCATCCGTAAGAAAATTTTTCTAAAATTAAAGATCACTTAACACAGTATATTCCTAAAAGTAGTATTTTTGATACAATTAATAATTAGAGACCTATATTTCAATTTATTAACAACCCAAATCTTAAACTATTTTTATGAAAAAAAACTACTCTTTGCTCTTATTGATTTTTGTTACGTTTGGTTTTGCCCAAATTCCTTCTGGTTATTATAACACAGCAACCGGAACAGGTTATACTCTGAAAACTCAGTTATACAATATTATAAAAGACCATACAAACAACGGTTATGCGGGTTTGTATACGACTTATCAAACTTCTGACGTAGATAATTTCTACGAAAATGACGGAACTGTTTTAGACATGTATTCTGAAAATCCATCAGGAACAGATCCTTACAATTACAGCACCGGAACTACACAAAGATGCGGAAATTACTCTGCAGAAGGCGATTGTTATAATAGAGAACACATTATACCGCAATCTGTATTTAATGAGCAATCACCAATGGTTGCTGATGCACATTTTATAACTCCAACTGACGGAAAAGTAAACGGAATGCGTTCTAATTATCCACATGGAACTGTATCTTCAGCAACTTACACTTCACAAAACGGAAGCAAATTAGGATCAAGTTCTGTATCTGGATATTCAGGAACTGTTTTTGAACCTGTAAATGCTTTTAAAGGTGATATTGCCAGAATGTATTTTTATTTCGCAACCAGATATGAAAATAATATTGCCGGATATTCTTACCCAATGTTTGATGGCTCAAGTAATAAAGCTTTTACAACTGCCTTCTTAAATATGCTCTTAGCCTGGAATGCGCAAGATCCGGTAAGTGCGAGAGAAATCGCCAGAAACAATGCCATTTATGCACGCCAGAACAATAGAAACCCATATATCGATCATCCTGAATATGTAAATCAAATTTGGGGTGGTACAGCTCCTTCCGGAGATACACAGGCGCCAACTGCTCCTACAAGTGTTGCTTCGACAGCAAAAACAGCCACATCTATCACGATTTCCTGGAATGGTTCTACAGATAATGTAGCCGTTACCGGTTATAATGTTTATGCTAATAATGTTCTAAAAACCACTGTTAGCAGTTTAAATTACACCATTACAGGATTGACTGCTTCAACAGCTTACAGTATTTATGTTACTGCAAAAGATGCTGCAGGAAATACTTCCGGCTCAAGCAACGTAATTTCCGTTACAACAAATGCAACCGGAGGAACTGGCGGAACAGCAAGCGACATACTATTCTCTGAATACATAGAAGGTTCAGGAAATAATAAAGCGTTGGAAATTACCAATAATACTGCAAGTTCTGTGAGTTTATCAGCTTATACTATTAAGAAACAAACAAATGGCGCCGGAGCATGGAGCACCGGTTTAACATTAAGCGGAACATTAGCTGCAGGATATAAATTTACAATCGTAAACAGCTCAATGTCATCAACTTGTTTTGCTACGAGTTCAGCTAATATTTCGACAACGGCAACTGAGTTGACTTTTAACGGTAATGATGCTGTTGGTTTATTCAAAAATGGCGTTTTAATAGACATCATCGGAACTTTTAATGGCGGAACAGCAAACTTTGCTGCTGATGTAACTTTAAGAAGAAAATCAACCGTAACCGCTCCAAGTACAACATTTAATCTTAGTTCACAATGGGATTCTTACGCAACAGATACGTGCTCAAACTTAGGTTCTAAAACTTTAGCAGTTGCTTCTATCGAAGAAGAAACTACAACTACATTGAGAGGACTTATTTTATATCCAAATCCATCTCATGGTAACTTTACCGTTTACTTTGACAATAGTGGTTCACCATATTCTATCGAGATAATTTCTATATTAGGTCAAAAAGTATTTGAGAAATCAAACATTACTGATTCATTATCTACGATAAACAATTTGCCAAAAGGCATTTACATTGTTCGTATTAATCAGGATTCTGACACTTTTGCAAAAAAGATCATCATCAACTAATTAATAACGAGTGCTTACTAAATTGAAAAGCGGCAATATTGCCGCTTTTTTTTGTTTTACCACATAAGTGATATAAGTTTATTTAAGTTTTTGTGGATTTTGTGGATTTTGCTCGCAAAGTCGCAACTCTATTCTCATTTTATGTCATTTCGACGAAGGAGAAATCTTCGCAAGTAACTCCGCAACAAGAGTCTATCTTTGTCGAGCTTCTCGTGGAGATTTCTCCTGCGTCGAAATGACAAACTATATGATTAATTATAAGTGATCTAAGTTTATTTAAGTTTTTGTGGATTTTGTGGATTTTGTGGATTTTGCTCGAAAAGTCGCAAATCTATTCTCATTTTATGTCATTTCGACGCAGGAGAAATCTTCGCAAGTAACTCCGCAGCAAGAGTCCAATCTTTGTCGAGCTTCTCGTGGAGATTTCTCCTGCGTCTAAATGACAAACTATATGATTAATTATTCCTTTGACTAAAAATTAGGTCTTTGCGACTTTGTGAGATTAAAAAAACTTGTATGAGATAGACGCAATGCAGTGAGTCTCTATGCATATGTGGTTCAAAAAAGCATCTGTATATTTTTTCAAAAGACTTTGTTTTCAAATTTGCGCTTACTATTTATTTACACTAAATTTGCACTTCAATACAACAAACTACACATCACAATGATCCATTTCTTTGAAAACCAAAGCAAAACTGTTTTTGCCGTACAAACGCAAAACGAAATTTCGGCTCAAGACATTTCAAAACTAAACTGGCTTTTTGCCAACTCTAATAAGATCGAGAAATCCGCACTGTCGGATTTTTTTGTTGGTCCACGTGCCACAATGATCACACCTTGGAGTACAAATGCTGTAGAAATTACTCAGAATATGGGTATTCCGGGCATTATCAGAATTGAGGAATTTCATCCTGCAACGGAAGATTTCACGGATTTTGATCCAATGCTTTCACAAAAATTCAATCAATTAGATCAGGAGATTTTCACGATTAATGTTCAACCAGAACCAATTTTGGAAATCGATGATATTGCGACTTATAATAAAGTTGAAGGTTTGGCTTTAAGCCAGGAAGAAGTAGATTATTTAGACAATCTTGCTGTAAAACTAGGCAGAAAGTTAACAGATTCTGAGATTTTTGCTTTCTCTCAAGCGAATTCAGAACACTGTCGTCACAAAATTTTCAACGGAACTTTTGTAATTGACGGTGAAGAAAAAGAGACTTCTCTTTTTAAATTAATCAAAAAAACATCACAGGAAAATCCTAACGATATAGTGTCTGCTTACAAAGACAACGTTGCTTTTGTAAAAGGACCAAAAGTGCAGCAGTTTGCACCAAAAACAGCTGACAAACCAGATTATTACGAGATAAAAGAATTTGATTCGGTTTTATCTTTAAAAGCAGAAACACACAATTTCCCAACAACTGTAGAGCCTTTCAATGGAGCTGCAACAGGTTCAGGAGGAGAAATTCGTGATCGTTTAGCCGGAGGACAAGGTTCATTGCCATTAGCGGGAACTGCGGTTTACATGACTTCATATTCTCGTTTAAACGACGAAAGAAAATGGGAAAATGCTGTTGCAGAAAGAAAATGGCTGTACCAAACTCCAATGGATATTTTGATCAAAGCTTCAAACGGAGCTTCTGATTTTGGAAATAAATTCGGGCAACCCTTAATTACAGGTTCGGTTTTAACTTTCGAACATTCAGAAAACGACCGTAAAATTGGTTACGATAAAGTAATCATGCAAGCGGGCGGAATTGGTTACGGAAAATTAGATCAGGCAATTAAAAAGAAACCACAAGAAGGCGATAAAATCGTAATTCTTGGTGGAGAAAATTATAGAATTGGTATGGGTGGAGCTGCGGTTTCGTCTGCAGATACTGGAGCTTTTGGTTCAGGAATTGAATTAAATGCTATCCAACGTTCAAATCCTGAAATGCAAAAACGTGCTGCTAATGCCATTCGTGGTTTGGTAGAAAGCGATCACAACCCAATTGTTTCGATTCACGATCATGGAGCTGGAGGACACTTAAACTGTCTTTCAGAATTGGTGGAAGAAACTGGAGGTTTAATCGATTTAGACAAATTACCGGTTGGAGATCCTACACTTTCCGCAAAAGAAATTATTGGTAACGAATCTCAGGAAAGAATGGGATTGGTTATTGGTCAAAAAGATATTGATACGTTACAAAGAATCGCTGACAGAGAGCGTTCACCAATGTATCAGGTTGGAGACGTAACGGGAGATCACCGTTTTACTTTCGAATCAAAATCAAATGGTTCAAAACCGATGGATTACGCTTTAGAAGATTTCTTCGGAAGTTCTCCTAAAACGGTTATGAACGACAAAACTATCGATAGAAAATATGCTGATGTTTCTTATGACAAGGCAGACTTCGAAAAATATTTACAAGATGTTTTACGTCTTGAAGCTGTTGCCTCAAAAGACTGGTTAACTAATAAAGTGGACCGTTGTGTTGGTGGAAAAGTAGCTAAACAACAAAATGCAGGACCGCTTCAATTGCCTTTGAATAATGTTGGAGTTATGGCTCTGGATTATTTAGGAAAAGAAGGAATCGCGACCTCTATTGGGCACGCTCCTATCGCTGCTTTGATTGATCCGGTTGCAGGAAGTAGAAATGCTATTGCCGAATCGTTATCAAACATTGTTTGGGCACCAATTAAAGATGGTTTAAAAGGTATTTCATTATCTGCAAACTGGATGTGGGCTTGTAAAAACGAAGGTGAAGACGCTCGTTTATACGCTGCCGTTGAAGGTTGTTCAGACTTTGCAATCGAATTGGGAATCAATATTCCGACAGGAAAAGATTCACTTTCGATGAAACAAAAATATCCAAACGACGAAGTAATCGCGCCGGGAACGGTTATTATTTCAGCTGGAGGAAACTGTACTGATATTAGAAAAGTAGTTGAACCGGTTTTACAGAAAAACGGAGATTCTATTTATTATATCAATTTGTCTCAGGATGATTTCAAATTAGGAGGTTCCTCTTTTGCACAAATTAGAAACACAATCGGAAACGAAACGTCTACAATTAAAGACGCTTCTTTCTTTAAAAATGCATTTAATACAATCCAGGAATTAATCGGCGAAAGCCAAATTTTAGCCGGACATGATATCGGAAGCGGTGGTTTAATTACTACTTTATTAGAATTGTGTTTTGCTGATGTAAATCTTGGAGCAAAAATTGATTTCAGCGCTTTCGCGGAAAAAGACTTATTGAAAATCCTTTTCGCTGAAAACATCGGAATCGTTTTCCAGGCAAAATCTGACGCAACTGTTGAAGCAAAATTGAATGCTAACAATATCGAATTCTTCAAATTAGGAAAAGCGACAACTACTGAGACTTTAGACCTTGGACTTTGGACTTTAGACATAAAAGCTTACAGAGATATTTGGTTTGAAACTTCTTATTTATTAGACCAAAAACAATCTAAAAACGGAAGAGCTCAGGCACGTTTCGAAAACTATAAAAATCAAGTTTTACAATATACTTTCCCAGCACATTTCACAGGTAAAAAGCCTGTCATCTCGAGCGAAGTCGAGAGACCAAAAGCGGCTATTATCCGTGAAAAAGGAAGTAATTCTGAGCGTGAAATGGCAAATGCGATGTACTTGGCAGGATTTGATGTAAAAGACGTTCACATGACCGATTTAATTTCTGGTCGTGAAACGCTTGAAGATATTCAGTTTATTGGTGCAGTTGGAGGATTCTCTAACTCAGATGTTTTAGGTTCTGCTAAAGGTTGGGCCGGAGCATTTTTATACAACGAAAAAGCAAAAACAGCTTTAGATAAATTCTTTAAAAGAGAAGATACTTTATCTGTTGGAATCTGTAACGGATGTCAATTGTTTATGGAATTGGAAGTTATTAATCCAGAGCATGAAGTTCATGGAAAAATGTTGCATAACGAAAGTAACAAACACGAAAGTATCTTTACTTCTGTAAAAGTTCAGGAAAATAACTCGGTTATGTTATCGACTTTGGCCGGAAGTACTTTAGGTGTTTGGGTTTCTCACGGAGAAGGAAAATTCAATTTACCTCTTGCTGAAGAAAACTACAACATTGTTTCGAAATATGCTTACGAAGGTTATCCTGCAAATCCTAACGGTTCTGATTACAACACTGCAATGATGTGTGATAAAACCGGAAGACATTTGGTTATGATGCCTCATATTGAGCGTTCCACTTTCCAATGGAACTGGGCTCATTATCCAAAAGACAGAAACGACGAAGTTTCGCCTTGGCATGAAGCTTTTGTTAACGCCAGAAAATGGATTGAGAAAATCTAAAAAATATATTTTTATTATAAAAATGCCTCGACAAGAATAGTGTCGAGGCATTTTTTTTTAACGTTTTAAGGAAGTTGCTATACCAGTCACTAAACTTGCAGATGCAAAAGCAACTAATCCGGAAGCAATTGCTGTTTGACCTGCAAAAAGCTGATCGTGTTCAATTTTTCCCTGAAATAATATACCTCCTGCTAATCCTGCAATTGCACCTATAGCAATTGCGCCAATATACCACCAAGGTTCCGGATCTGGCGGCGGTGGAGGAAATTTTAAAAAACGTTTCCACCAACCCGGATACAATGTTCCGCAAATACCCAATACTGCATAAAAAAAGGTTGCCATAATATTAAATTTTAAAAATATTGCCTACTCGTTTGCTTTTCGGCTTTCGCATTTTAATAAGACAAAACTATACAACACGCTGCAAAATTATATCAGGCTATTTCCTGTTTATTAAAAGGAAAAACACCCTTTTATTTAACTGCTTCCATGTTTCTTTAAAGCACTCTAAGACTAATTTAATGATATCTTAAGGCACTTTAAGAAGCTGTATTTACTGGGATAAATATCTTTGTCTCATGAAAAAATGGAGTCAAAACCTATCGCTTTTAAGTATCTTATTTTTATTAAGTCAATTTGCATTTGGGCAAAACTCTTCTGTAAAAGGAACCGTTTCTGACGGAAAACTTCCTGTGGAATTTGTAGATGTTATTTTAAAAAATGCAAACGACTCTACAAAAGTTGTAGGCTATGCTGTTACGGATGCTTCCGGAAGTTTTGATTTACAGCATATAATTTCTGGTGATTATGAATTGTCATTTAAATTAATTGGATTTAAAACTGTTTCTCAAAAAGTAAAACTTACCGGTTCTCCCCTATTTATTGGAACTGTAATTTTACAAAATGATACCAATTTACTGAACGCTGTTGTGGTTAATTCTGCCAAAAAACAAATTCAGAAAACAGACGAAGGTTTTATTTTTAATGCCGTCTCAAATATTTCACAATCCGGAGGAACAGCGACAGATATGCTAAAAAGCATTCCAACAGTTGCTGTTGATGCTGATGGAGGAATTACGCTGAGAGGAAAATCGCCTATGATTTTGATCAACGGAAAAAATTCTGCTATTACCAATATGGATCAAATCGCAGCAAGCAGTATTGAAAGTATCGAAGTTATTAGCAATCCTACAGCAAAATATGATGCAAATGCAGAAAGCGGAATTATTAATATTAAGCTGAAGAAAAACAATCAAAGTGGTATAAATGGCGCTGTAGTTCTGGGCAGCGGATTTGGCGCAAAAGGAAGATTAAACAGTTCTGTACTTTTAAATCAAAAAACCGGAAAATGGAATTTTGGTTTAGGTTACGACAATCGTTTTGCGGGAAGAACAAAAAAGATAAAAGGCGAAAGAACCAATAATTTTATTGATGATGAACATTTTATCAATCAAAACAGAAATGACGAACGAACAGAAGGTTTACAGAATTTAAAACTGAATATAGATTTCTCTCCAAACGATCAAAACAGTTTTTCGTTTGAAGCTCTGGGAAACTTAGAAAGTCAGGACAATGATGAGACTTTGCATACTCAGGTTAACACAAATACCAATCAGTTTTTTTCGAGTAATGTGAGACATTCATTAGAATTAGAACGTTCAAAAGTTGGCGAACTGGCTTTTAGTTATGATCGAAAATTTAGTGATGATCGCAAAAACCTGAACGCGAGCATAACCTCTTCTTTCAATAAACATAAAGAAAACACTAATATTGACACTTTTAATTATGACCAGTATAATGCTCAGATTGATGATGCTTTTTTACAAAGAACACACAATTATGAGCACGAAAATATATCTAATGCTATTGTAAATTATGCATTTCCTGTTTCAGAAAAATCGATTGTAGAAACGGGTTATAAAGGAACATTCCGGTTTTTTAATTCTGATTTTCAAAGCGCCGATTTCACAAATGGTGAATATTTAATAAATCCTCTTGCTAGCAATTCCTTTAAATTTAACGAACAAATAAATGCTGTTTACGGATTGTTGAATTCTTTTATTGGAAATGCCGACAATCCAAAATGGAAATATAATCTGGGCTTGCGTGCAGAAAATGTTTCGAATACCGGAGCAACGCTAAATAACAGTGATCGCTTTAATAATGATTATCTAAAACTTTTTCCTTCGGCATCTTTACAACTGAATTTACAATCTAATGATTTTGTAAAAATTGGGTATAGCAAACGTATTAACCGACCAGATTTAGATGATTTGAATCCGTTTGTAGATATTACAGATGCATTGAATCCTCATGGCGGAAATCCATATCTAAAACCTGAAATCATACATATTGCAGAAATAAGTTATAATAAAGAATGGTCGAAATATTCGTTTTCAAGCAATGCTTTTTATCGAAATGCAACCAATACCATTAAGCAATATGCAGAATTACAAGACAATGGCGTTATTTTATTACAACCCAGAAACATTGGAAGCACAATTACTTATGGTTTAGAAACCATTTTTAGCCTTAAACCTGTTGGTTTTTATGACGCCAATATTAGTGTAACCGCTTTTCAGCAGAATATTGATGCTTCAAATCTGGCACAAGATGTTGTAAATAACGCTTTTAGCTGGTACGGAAAAATCATCAATAATTTCGTTACCTGGAAAGGCGGAAAACTACAAATTATTGGCAATTACAATTCGGCATTAGCGACTCCGCAAGGAAAAAGAATTCCAATCTACAATGTTGATATGGGTTTTCAGCAAAAGATTGGCAAAGGAAATGCTCGTTTAGGATTAGTGGTTACAGATATGTTTAATACGCTAGAAAGCGGTTATAAAAACAATACTTTATTATTTAGCAATAACAGAACTTCAAAATCAGACACGCGTGCTTTAATGGTAACTTTTGCTTATACTTTTAAGTCAGATTTTAAAGAAAAACTTTTGGAAAATCAATTTTCGACAGAGTAAAATTATTAAGTAAATAAAAATTCTCATTCTTGTAATTTGGATTCATTTTTTTAATGAAAATTGAACTATATTCGCCAAAAAAATTATGCCACAGATTTTTTTTTTCGTTTCCAAAAACACTTAAACCTACATAGAATGAAATCGATACATTTATTACTTATCACGTTATTTTTTGTTTCTGCACAATCCTATTCACAAGTTCAGGTAGATCAAATTACCTATAACGGCCGTGATCATTATATCACGACAACTATTGGTTATCCTGCTCCGGGAACTTACATCCCAACAGGTCAAAAAACGCCAAGTACGGTTTTAAATCCGGATGGAACTGGTGTTATTCAGGCAGATGATTTAACAAAAACAAAAATTAACTGGGGAATCGAATGTACCGAAGAAGGAATTCCGGTTTTTAAAGAAGGTTTTAATAGTGCATCTTACACATTCTGGTACAGAGATAACGGAAGTGAAGTGTGGAATTACTCTCAATTTTCTATTCATTTTACCAAGAAAAAAATGTTTTTAATGGGCGAAAGAGTAAAAGATTACGTCGATTATAATGTACAATAATCGGATTCGAAATTTGAATAAAATATAAGATTTTCTCTGTATTTCAAAAAATTACTACAAAAAAGAAAACGTTTTCGTAATATTTCTATATTACCTATAATTTTTCCCATAAAATTGTATAAAATTAAAAATCATACCTAAATTTTATTTAATTTGCGGTAAAATTCAATATATTAAACATGGTTTCAATCACACGCCTTTTTGATTTTCCCTATTATCAACAAGAAACTTACAACCTTCCAGTTGCTTTGGCAACCAAAAAAAATGGAGTCTGGGAAAAAACATCTAGTCAGGAATATATTGCAAAAGCTAATGCTGTTTCAAGAGCATTATTACGTTTGGGCGTTCAAAAAGATGATAAAATTGCTTTAATTACTTCAAATAATCGCAGCGAATGGAATATCATGGATATTGGTATTCTGCAAACTGGAGCTCAAAACGTTCCTATTTACCCAACAATTGCCGAAGAAGATTACGAATACATATTAAATCACAGCGGTAGTATTTACTGCTTTGTGTCTGATGAAGAAGTACTTCAAAAAGTAAATGCCATAAAAGCAAATGTGCCTGCATTAAAAGAGGTTTACTCGTTTAATGAAATTGCAGGCTGTAAACATTGGTCTGAATTATTGACGCTTGGTGAAGACGAAAGTAATCAGAACGAGGTTGAAACAAGCAAAGACAGTATAAAAGAAGACGATTTAGCCACTATTATATATACATCAGGAACCACAGGAAGACCTAAAGGCGTTATGCTTTCGCACAAAAATATTGTGTCGAATGTTTTGGACAGCGCACCAAGGATTCCGTTTGATGCAGGAAAAAGTACCGCATTAAGCTTCTTGCCTATTTGCCATATTTTTGAAAGAATGATTTTGTATATCTATCAATATTATGGTGTATCCGTTTATTTTGGAGAATCGATTGATAAAATTAGTGATAACTTAAAAGAAGTTCGACCAACAGTAATTACTGCTGTACCAAGACTTTTAGAAAAAGTATATGATAAAATTTATGCCAAAGGAAGCGAACTGACCGGAATCAAGAAAAAACTATTTTTCTGGGCTATCGATTTAGGTTTAAAATATGAGCCATACGGAGCAAATGGTTTCTGGTATGAGTTTCAGTTAAAAATTGCCCGAAAACTTATTTTCAGTAAATGGAAAGAAGGTTTAGGAGGTAATTTAGATTTAATGGTTTCAGGAAGTGCAGCTTTGCAACCTCGTTTAACAAGAGTTTTTGCTGCTGCAGAAATTCCGGTTATGGAAGGTTACGGTTTATCTGAGACATCGCCAGTAATTGCTGTAAACGACCAAAGAAACAAAGGTTTCAAGATTGGAACTGTTGGAAAAGTAATTCGTAACGTTGAAGTTAAGATTGCACAAGACGGAGAAATACTTTGCAAAGGACCTAATGTAATGTTGGGTTATTTTAAAGATGATGAAAAAACTGCCGAAGCGTTGCAGGATGGATATTTTCATACCGGAGATATTGGTGAAATTGACAGCGAAGGTTTCCTGAAAATTACAGACCGTAAAAAAGAAATGTTCAAAACTTCAGGAGGAAAATATATTGCTCCGCAGTTGATTGAAAATGCCATGAAACAATCTCGTTTTATTGAGCAAATTATGGTAATTGGTGACGGAGAAAAAATGCCAGCAGCTTTTATCCAGCCAAACTTTGATTTTGTAAAAGAATGGGCAAAAATTCATAAAATAACTTTAGGAAGCACAAATGCAGAAATTAGTGCAAACCCTGACGTAATAAAACGTATCGACGAAGAAGTAGAAGGAATCAATGAGAAATTTGGTCATTGGGAAAAAATCAAACGTTTTGAATTAACTCCTGATGTCTGGTCTATCGATGGCGGACAATTGACTCCAACTTTGAAACTAAAGCGTAAAATTATCAAAGAAATCTACAAAGATCTTTACGCTAAAATCTACGATCATAATTAAATCAAAATAATATAACCAAACGGAAAACGGCTGTCTACAAAGACAGCCGTTTTTTATTTCACGAAGATTTCCTTCAATTGAACAATAGTGTTCTAGCCACTCGAGAACCTTGGGTTTCCCGGATATCTCTCCTGATCTCTTTTCTTAGAAAACAGAGTTGCGAAATTTGAAAAAAGATTTCTGTGTTTAGGATATTCTCCTGATTTTTCATTTTTATCTTTTACAAGACTCGCTATTTCTCTTCTTTTGTTCTCAACTTCAACAGCTTGTTTAGCGCTGTAGCTGCTTTCAACTTGTTTTGCATCTTCGATTCTACACATTTTATTAAAGTTTTTAAAAGGACGCGGTTGAAAATCGACCATAACTGCTGCCAGATTTATTGCATCAATATTAGATGGATCTGTTTCACCTTTAAAAAAGGTTTCAATAGGTCTGAACTTGTCTTTTTGCTCCTTAAATTTATTCTTTTTGGTATGATCAAAATCTATAGAAAATAAATTTCTAAAAACGTTTAAGTCATCCTGAGTTGCGTTATTCTCGAAAATAAGCCAGCAAAAGTCACGTAGTTTTCCACGAGATGGACTGTACAAATAATCGAAGTATTCGCCTTCTTTCTCTATTTCATATTTTAATCTAATTGCTCTTTTGTATTTTTCTAGTGTATTGTTATTCATAATATTTTATTTTTTTAATTATTGTAAATCTTAGGTAATTTGCTACTATGGCTAAAAGCACTAAGCATTGTATATTTTTTTTCTACGCCCGATAACTATCAGTTGTTTAACCTTTAAACTTATGCTTCTCTGAACCTTTGAATCTCGAAACAAATTTTTAGGCATAAAAAAAGCACCCGATTAAAGGTGCTTCATGAGATTGCATAAGATATGTCTATCCTACTGCCATTCATGCACCTGTATTGTAAAACGTCCCGAAACGAATCCTGGGGCCTGTAATTCTGCGCTATATGAGTTATATTTAAAATCCATTTTGTTTTTATTTGTTGTGTTGTATTTATTGTATTGTATGTTTAAATCATTATTGTTTGAAATTCTATCTTCAAATTTCTTCGACAAAGATATAGTGGAAAAGATCAATTATCCAAATCATTTTTAACATTTATTTTATTGACAATCAGCAATTTAAGTTCGTGTTAGAGCAAAGAAATCCCTGTCCGCATATTCCTGCAGATTCATAATTATACCAATTGATTGTATCTCACCAGATTACTTTTCAAGATTATATTTCGCTATTAGATTTAATCATTAAACTTTGGTTCATTATTTTTTTAATTATTTTAGTTAAAACTTCTTTTTCTTTCATACTGAGCGAGTCAAAGTACATTTTCTATCCTGATAAGTAATCTATATTGTCGCATTTTTACTTTATTCTCTGTGACAAAAACAAAAAAAGCGCCCTGAAAAGGACGCTTTTATATATTTATGTTGAACTTGTAATTACGATTCACGCTTTCAATTCATTAAAATACACATCACATCCTGAGCCTTTAGCTGAAATAAATTCGGCTAAAAGATCGCAATATTGTCTTACTGATGAGTTATTATGTATGTTTTTCATTTCCATTTCAGGTACAAATCTACAATATATTTTAACATTTCTAAAATATTCTCACATAATTATTTATAAAACGGAGATGAATTTTAACCAAAATTTTCATTTAAAAACACTGATAAACCTTAATAATTTTATATTTTTGAGAATATACGCACACTTTATTTTTTATCAATACAG
Source organism: Flavobacterium sp. Leaf82 (assembly GCF_001422725.1). GTDB lineage: Bacteria > Bacteroidota > Bacteroidia > Flavobacteriales > Flavobacteriaceae > Flavobacterium. Next base: position 442,770 of record NZ_LMMA01000023.1, read on the forward strand.
TCCCTAAAATAGCATGAAAAAATACCTCAAATACATCGACGGAAACTCTGATAAGTTTTGGCAAATTGAAGTTACAGGATTAGAATATACTGTGACTTACGGAAAAAACGGAACATCAGGAACTTCTCAAACCAAATCATTTTCTACAGACGAAGAATGTCTGAAATCAGCAGAAAAAGTACTTGCCGAAAAAGTAAAAAAAGGATATTCAGAAACCGGTGATGTTGCCGTAGCTTCAAAACCAAAAACAGCCAAAAGCGCAAAATCTGACGAAGTTCTGGAAGAATATGAAGCGATCTTAAAAGCTAAAAATATAGATTTATTACTGCCTTTTCTTAAAGAAAAATCCAAAGGAAATATTGAGGCTTTAAAAAAACTCATCAAAAAAAGTAAGCGTTATTTCATGACGTATACAGATCTTACTAAAGATCCGGGTTATGTAAAAAAAGACAAACACGATTACGGCTGGGGAACTCGCGGCGATAAAAAACAAAGTGATATTATCACGCTTAGCGCCATCGCCTTATTTGATAAAGCCGATATTAATTCCTGGGATGAAGCTTTGAGTTTACTGAACGAACTTGACGAAAAACCTCAGGTTCTGGAAGTTTTACTGTGGGCAAAACCCAACTGGCTTGATACTTTTATTTTAGATAAAGTAAAAAGACAAGATTGGGTTGGATTTAATTATCACACGCTCCGTAAATTAGAAGAACAGGATTTAATGTCCTTTAATCCTGAATTATATGCTTTGACACTTGCCGCGACAAATGAGTGGCGCGCAAAGGTAAAAACACGGGCTTTTATCAATAATCTACTAAAAGATAAACTCGCTTATCAAAGGGATATTCCGGAATTGTTTAATTACGAAACGATTTTGCATAACAGTTTCTTTAGGGAAAATGATAAACAAAATCATGATGAATTCCAGACCTGGGCAATTATCTACAAGTCATTATTAGACGAAAATAAAATGGATCGCGCTTTCTTTATCGAAAATGCAATCCTGATTCAAACCAAAGAATGGAACAATAATCTGAAATCTTTCTTTAGAAAAAGAATCGAAGAATTTAATGTTACTGCCGATGAACTTGTCATTCATCAGGAAAATATATTCTCGTATTTACACAATCCGTATCCGCCAATTACGAGTTACGGAATTGAATTGATCAAGAAAATATACGATCATCCAAAATTCAAAACCAAATCATTTCTGGAATGGCTTGAACCGCTAATGATGCGCAGCGATTGCAAAGCAGCTATTAAAAACGTGTTGCCAATTCTGGAAAAACTGACCAAATCGAATCCTAAACTTAGCGCAACAATTACTGCAATAATTGCTGATGTTTACGTAATTGCAGATCTGGCTTTGCAGGAACGCGCCACAAAAATCATAACCAAAATAGGAAACGTAAAAGATAAGGTTCTTAAAGAAAAACTTTCGTCGTATGTAACGTTAATGCAGGGAAACATTAAATCAGGATTAACGCAGTTTTTAGACGAAGATGCCTTAATGATTGACGATGCTGCTCTTGAGGAATATACATTCGAACCTCAACGAGAATTATTGCTTACAGAAGAAGTTCAGTTACCAAAGGATTGGAATGATATAGTTTTTCAGTTTGGAAATTTTATAGGATCGGAAGATATTTTGGATACCGAAATTTTGATGAATGTCTATATTCAACAGCGCGATTTGTTTCCCGCAGATTATACAGCACAATTAGAGCCGTATAATAAGCAATTGCAGAAACATTATTTTGAAGCCGTTCATAAAAATTACCTGAAGTCATTTTTACAGCAGAAAATTCCAAATATAAATGGCAAATTCGACAGTACCTACAAGCATTATGCAAAAATAAATACGCTTACTTTAATGAAATATTTGCTGGAAAAAGTACAGCAAAAAATCGTTTCAGATTCGGTTTTACCGTTACTCTCCTTCCCTAGCCATAAACCGTATTGGGTCGCTCCAAAAGTTTTATTAGAAAGAATTATTGCGTATCAAAACACAAAAGAAGAAATTGATTATACCGATTTGGCCATTGCAATTGCGCGTATGCCGAGAGAAAATATCGATGAAGCATTGCCTTTGCTTGATCAGGTTGAAGGCGAACTCAAACCGCTTTTAACATTCTGTCTTGGTATTGATGAAAAACTAAACTTAGATTCGACTTCTATCTTCTCGAAACTATTGGCAACAATGGGTAAAACGACCAAAGAAACCGGAAACTTATCACTTTGGGCTGTTGCGGCACGAACATTTTATCCTAACGATACTTTTCCTGAATTCGAAAATACCTATTTAAAAGATGTTCCGTTTGTGGTTGTTCCTTTTAAACCGGTAGTTCAGTTTAAAGAAAAATGGAATGAATGGACAAATTATCAAACCAAACAAAAAGAGAGAACGCCATCGTGGTATGAGCTGCGATTCGACGTGCCTAATTATGCTAAAATCCCGAATTACTTGTTGTACAGCCAGGATATTTACAACAGACCAAACAGTTGGGATTATAATATAAATTATGCCGGAAACACCTATTTCTGGCACAGTATTATGCCACAAAACTCAGATGCGCTGGCTTTGACTTTGCTACATAATTGCGGAATTGCCGATGGTGCAAAACCGGAATTAAAAGGTTTTCTGGACGTAATAAACCGACCAGAATTTCGATTCTCAGACATTAGCATACTTTTGTTTGCGTGCGCTTTCTTTCAGGAGAAAAAAGATATCCGATTATTGGCATCAGAAATTTTGATTCAGTTAATCGAAAAACAAGCTGTTGATGTTGAACTTCTTGCTCAGAAAATAGCGTATCTGACAATCGAAAAATATGGCGTATTTTTAAGATTAGTCGACGGATTAATTGCCCTTAAAGATGTTTCGCCATTGCATAATAATGCTTTGTTGAAATTGTTGAACTCATTCTTTGCTCATCTTGATTTAAAAGACAAATTGCCAACCAACTTCAAGAAAATCATAGAAAATTATGTTGATATATTAACCAAAACGAATCAGAAACCATCGGCTCAGGCAATTGTTTTCTTTGAGCAATGGAAAGATAATGCATCGCTTAAATCGTTGATTAAGCAAATTTTAAAATAAAGAAAAATGACAGATCTCGAATATAATTATAAAGGAATTTCGACTTACAGTAAAACCAAAGGCATCAACAATCTGGTTCTGGCACACCAAACCGAAATTGAAGAAGTCAATAACATTCCATGTTTTTTCTGGGGAAGTTTGACAGATCCTTATGTTACCGCAAAATGCTGGACTACGATTGCCAAAGTCGTTCGTTCCAGTTTTGGACCAACTCCGCCAAGTCTTCGCGATCCTATTGTTTCGGCAGGATCTGAACGTTTGCGTTTTGAGGGGTTTTCGTCCTGCAATGGCGTTTATGTGCGACTCGACATGAAACCCGAAGCGATCGACGGAGAATTTATCGCCAACGGAACGACGAATGTCGATTTTAATGACCCGATGCTGAATGCCTTAAATGCGATTCAGAAAAACGAAAAAGTAACCCTTGCCGTTGGTCAGCAGGATGTTCAGGTGATAACCAGCAAAGCAAAAGTAACGGAGAAAAAAGTGACTTTACCCATGCGCTGGATAAAAGGTTTAACGAGCGTACAATTGTATCTTGCTGATATGGATATTAAGTTTGAATTGAATAAAATTCAGACGATTCAGTTGTTTCAAAGTTTACCAAAAGGAACCGTAAAAGGTGATTTTTTTATTACCAAAAGAGCCGGAAAATTTATGTTTTCGACTTTGGCAACGGCCGATAGCGTTAGAATTGGCGGCGTACAGCGCTTACGATTATTAGAAGGAATTTTGGCCATTGTAGATAAAATTTTCATTTACGAATCGTCAGATAAACAAACTTGCGCGATTGTGGCTGAGTTTGGAAAAATGCAGCTTCTCATGGCATTTTCTCCAGATTCGTACCGAGGATTTTCAGGAGAAGGAAATGTGCTCGAAACCATGACCGAAAACTTACCTATAGAATGGGTTTACGGTTTAAACAGTTTACTTAAATCAAACGAAACTTTTGACCCAACAATGCTTTCTATCGAAAATGATATCGATTTTGGAACCATGGACAATCTAGCTTCGAATTTATCCTCGATGGGATTATTGGGTTATGATTTAAGCGAAAAAGCACATTTTTACCGCCGACTTCCGTTTAAAACCGAACGTATTTTATCGCTGAATCCGAGGTTGAAAAATGCCAAAAAACTAATCGATAACGAAGACATCGAAATCGTCGAACGAAGAGCCAATTATATCGAAGCCAAAGTAAAAGGTTCAGGCGTTTTGCACAAAGTTATTATCGACAATAATTCGCAACGATGTACCTGCGACTGGTTTACGGCTTATCAGGGTAAAAGAGGAATTTGCAAGCATATTTTGGGAGTTAAGATGATAATTTCCTGAGATTAGTTTTTGATATAAAAGAAAATCGCCCTGATATTGGGGCGATTTTAGATGCAGATTATACGGATTCGCTTTCGCGAAAACGCGGATTTGTACGGATTTTTTTTAAGTCTAAATAATTTAAGGTTTATAAAAGTCTTCTATAACATAAAAAACGGTGTCGATAAAAAATAAAGCTCCCTGAAAAGTCAAAACATTTTCATCATGTAAATCTTCAAGGATAATTCCTAATTCCGGATTAAAATAATCGTTGTTTCTGGTGTTAACAAAACCGTTTGAGGTTAAAAAAACTTTTACGTTTTCTAATTCTGTATCACTATCAGACTCTACAAAACGCTGTTCTACTACGGCATATACTATTTTGTTTTGTTCATAAAAACCAATTAATTGATATGCAGTATCAGGAAAATAGAAATTATTTAATAATAAATTATTCAAATAATCTTCCCAACTTTCATAATAAATACTATCATTTAGCTTTATTACTTTATGCTTGTTTTGAAGGTAAACTTTTTGCTCTGCTCCCGAGGAAATGAAAGCATTGATATTAATTGATGTAATCCAGAAACCATTCCTGTCACAGAACTGTTTTATTAGCGCTGTTTCTTCACTTTTGATTTGCTTGCCTGACTCAAACGTTCCGCTTGGGCTCTTGCTTTTTCTAAGGTAACCGGAGATTGCTTGGATAGAATTTCCATGCCTAACTTGGCTCTTTCCTGAAATGATATTTTGTAGTCCATTTTTCATGAAGTTTATAATACAAATATAAAGATTTAAAGTTACTATTTACTTCATCCTATATAAAGTAAGAAAAAGCGCATATTTATTAAATAAGAAAAACAATTAAAACTATACTTTTTGTAAATCATTTTACTTTTAATCTTCTTGATAAAGTTTGTTGAGCTTTACAACATTTGTTCTAGCTGAAATAAAAAAGTCGAATATTTAGAAAATATCACAAAAAATGAAATAACATTCTTGATAAAAGAATTTCTTACTATATAAATGTGCAATGAAAGTTGCACATTTTTTTGTTTTTATAATAGTTAAGATTAGTTTTTATACATGCATCGTTTTTAGATTATTTCTCATTATTTAATAAAATTAATGGTTAAAAAATTGTTTAATATATTATTTTGTAATATTTTTACTTCAATTTATTTGAACTAATAAATAGCAAAGTAAGAAATTATT
>NZ_LMMA01000024.1 GCF_001422725.1 Flavobacterium sp. Leaf82
AGGAGACATTGGGAGGAGACATTGGGTAGCTTTCCATAACATCTGCTGCTCCAATAGCCACATAATGCTCTTCTTTTAATTGCAGGGAAAGGGATTCAATAGTAGGGTTTTCAAAAAATAACTTTAAGGAAATTGACTTACCTAATTCTTTAAAAATTTTATTAAAAATTTGAACAGCAATCAAACTATGTCCGCCTAAACCGAAAAAATTATCTCTGATACCAATTGGCTCAATTCCCAATAACTCTTGCCATATTTCAACTATTTTATGCTGAATTTCATTATTTGCTGCAACATATTGATTCTTCACAACATCTTCAAGTCCAACATTTGGCAAACTTTTACGGTCAATTTTACCGTTTGGCGTTAAAGGCAAATTTTCTAAGGCCACATAAAAACCCGGAACCATATAATAAGGCAGGTTTTCATTTAAAAAAGCACGTAATTTATTTTTATCAATATTTGAAGAAGAAACTAAATAAGCAACGATTATTTTATCTTGATTTTTCTCTTTTACATCAACCACTACCTGATTAATATCTGTAGAAAACTGAAGGATCTCACTCTCAATTTCACCAAGTTCAATTCTGTATCCTCTTATTTTAACCTGTTGGTCTTTTCTTTCCAAATACTCAATATTTCCATCAGCAAGCCAATATCCAATATCGCCTGTTCTGTAGATTTTTTCGTTTGCATTAAACGGGTTTACGATAAATTTCTCATCCGTAAGGGAATCATTATTTAAATAGCCTTTTGACAAACTAAGTCCGCTTAAAAAAATCTCTCCCGTTTGTCCTATATGGCAAATACCCAATAACTCATCAAGGATATAAACCTGCATATTAGCGATTGGTTTACCAATTACTACTTTAGTGTCTTTAAAAACTTCGGCAGCAACACAGCCAACAGTTGCTTCCGTTGGGCCATATTCATTAAATATTCTGACATCTTCATTAATACCCTTCAAAATATCAATCTGGTAATTAAAAAGCTTTTCTCCTCCACAAATTATTCTTTTAATCTGCGAGTTTTTTATATCCTGATCTTTCAGTAAAGAAATATGAGCCGGAGTAATTTTTAAGGTATCAATCTCCGGATTCAGCAATGATTCTTTTAAGAGTGAAGTGATTTCTTTATCAAAATTTGATATCCATAATTTTCTGCCTCTGGTTAGAGCGGTAAATAATGCCGTTACAGAAAGATCAAAAGATATGGAAGTAAAAAGTGCCCAGTTACCAAAATTCGTATCTTCAAAATAATATTTATTTGCCCATTGAATATAATTTGATAAGTTGCAATGACTAATCATACATCCTTTAGGTTTTCCGGTAGATCCGGATGTAAAAATACAGTACGCTATATCAGTTTTATCATACTTAATTTCGTGTTTATAGTCCTTATAACCTAAAATTTCATCATAAGAAGGAGTTACAATTTCACCATTAACAGCGCTTAAATCAATCGCTAAATCCGGATCGCAGACAATAACTTTACATTTAGATTCTCCTAAAATATAATTGATACGGTTTATAGGGTAATTTGCATCAATTGGAATATAATATGCCCCGGATTTTAAAATTCCTAATACACTTATAATGTACCATTCTGTGGCATTGCCAATAAAACAAACGGCATCGCCTTTACTAATATTAAATTTTTCAATTAAATAGTTTTTAAATTGATCTGATTTACTGTTTAAGTCATTATAATTAATTTTAATATTTTCATTAAGTATTGCTGTGTTATCTGGAAAAGATGCGACCTGATCATTAAACAATTCTAAAATAGAATCAACTGCTCCAAAAACATGCTGTGTATTATTTGAATGTATTATAATTGAATCCTCAAGTTCGCTAATACCAAAGCTTTCTATCTCATTGTCTGACCTATTTTTAAAATACTTTTCTATTTGAATTTTTAGAATATTTTGCTCCGCTTCTGCAAAAACCTCTTCATTATAATATAAATCAATACTTAAATGAGTTCCATAATCGATACACGATAGTTTAAGATCGAATTTGTCCTGAACTAAAAAAACATCATGAATTAAAAATGAATTATCAAATTCATTTTCTTCCTTTAAATCAATAAACTCAAACTGATATTTAAAGTAAGAACCGGTACTGTCATTTTCCCTGTCGAGTGTAAAAAAATCTGTCCAGTCAAGAACGGAATCAAATTGTTTCTGAATGTAATTTGCTACTTCTGCAACTTCTAAATGAGATGATTTTTCAAAAATAAGTGGCGTAATTGTATTTACTAAACCCAGTGTATTAGACAGTTCTTTGTATTTTCTCTGAAAAGGAATATAACCAATTGTAACTTCTGTTTCATCAAATAAAAACAGGTATTTTAAGAATTGATTTAATAAAAAATATTCTTTGCTAATTTTTGCATCATTACAAAATGATGTGATTTTTGAATAATCATCACGCTCAATTTTGCAAATTTCTGCTCTTTGAGGTTTAAATAATACAGTTTCTGCATCATTTTGAAAAGGTATATTTTTACGTTCAAGATCAAACTTATACTTTTTCCAAAATAAAACAGCTTCGGGTTCCGGCTCACTGATTAATTCATTTTGCCATGAACTAAATCCTGAATATTCAATAATATCACTGTTTTCATCTTTGTGTTTGTTTAGATTTAAACTACTAAACAAAAGTTTTGAAAATAGTATTAAACTAAACGAATCGCTCCATAATGAATATACTCTGACATAGAGAAATTTTACATTTGTTGATTCTTTAATTAAAAAAAATCTTATCGGATTATTTATTGCCGGATCGTATGAAGCAAACTTGCCTAAATCAATTTCTTCCTTATTTTTATCCTCTTCAATTTCAAACCATTCTGTTTTTCCCTTCACCGCATCTGACTGAATTGGATATTTAAATCCTTCTTTAGAAATAGTTTTATAACTTAAAATTTCATTGTCCGTAATAATATTTTCAATTACTTCTAATAAATTTTCAGCCGTAACCGGTTTTTTAAATTCAATTTTTATCTGATTATAATATTCCTTTGAATCCTTTAAGTTCCATAAATTTTTTTGATTTTCAGAAAACTCGAAACCATTCATATCGTTATTTATATTCATTACTTTTCTGCGCTTTTTAAAATTAATTGGGAAGATTGTTTACAGCATTTAATCTTGAATCAAATGCCATTATACTTCTTTAAAACAATGGTTTATACTTTTTCTATGCTATTGAAACAATGATTTTTCTTTCTCCCTTATAAGGATTTCTTCCATGTGAAAAGAGCAAATTATCCAGAAATAAAACATCTCCTTTTTCCCATTTAAATTCGATGGTTGCTTTAGTGTAGGCTGATTTTATTTCTTCTATTTCTTCTTTAGAAATTTCTGTACCGTCTCCAAAAAAAGTATTATTAGGCAATTCATCATCTGATTGAACTGATTTTAGAATTTCTTCATGCAGCATATGTTTGTTAAAAAACATTCCATGATTAAACCAGACTAATTCATTGGTTATTGGATGGTTCCAAATTGCTTTCTTTTTCCAGGATAAAACCAATTCGTTTTCTCCAACCCATTCAAAATTTATATTGCTTAATTCGCATTCTTTTTCAACTTCACTTTTATCACTGGTCTGAAAAACCTCTTGCCATGATAATCCCAAAACTCCTTTTAAACTTCTTCTGTATAAAATTCCTTTCTCTAAAAATTTATTTCTTAATTTGTCGCTTAAAAAACTCAATACAAGTCTGTTGTCTGCAATTGGGGTTTCTCCTTTATATTCTGAAGGTGTTATGCAGCAAAAAATAATTCGTTCCGGATGATTAACTGCATACGAATTTTCGCTGTGCATATTAATTGACAATTCCTCCGGATATGTAGTTGATACATATACATTTTCGATTAATTCGAATCTTGGTGATGATCGAAATTTATACTCAAGAAGTTTTTTAGGAAATAAGCGTATCAGATCCTGAAATTTTTCGACTGTGTTAATTTTAAAATCCCTGAATAATAAAGCTCCATAATTAGAAAGTTCTTTTTCGAATTTTTCATTATTATCCGTTAGCCATTTTTTTAAATCGTATCCTGAAACAATTGATTTGAATACTAAAGGAAATTTAGTGTCCTGAAAAAAAGTTTCACTAACATCTTGATTCAAATTAACTTTTTTGACTTCCTGGCTTTTTATTTTGTTGATTCTGTTTATCATGATTGTCTTTTTAAAAATTTATTCAGTTTATGTTCATTTCTCTTAGATATATCTTTATTCGTTACTTCGAGATCTTTAATGAGGATGTTTTCGTTTTCGAATATTTTCATCATTATTTTATCAAAATCTTTCATCATAATCTCAATTTCGATATCTTCAAAAACATCTGTATTAAACTGTATTATTAAGTTTAAAGCATCGAATTCTGTAAAAACAAAATTTAAATCGAACTGAGAAGTGTCATTTACAGTATTAAATGCTTCGATTTCGAACTCATCAAATGGGTCTATTTCAACATTATTATTAACTGTATTTAAATTCATCATCACATCAAATAATCCTGATCTACTCAAATCTCTTTTTAATTTTAATTTTTCGATAAGGCTGTAAAAAGGATAAATCTGATTATCAAATGATTCTAATATTGTCTTTTTATGCAGTTCTAAAAATGCCACAAACGGACTATCGGTATTAATTTTTGTCCTTAACGCCAGCACATTTGTAAACAATCCAACCAGATTTTCTAATTCAGGGTGATTTCTTCCTGAAACAGGAGTTCCAATAATAATATCATCCTGCATCGATTTTGTAAACAGCAAAATATTTAAAACTGCATTTAAGGTTATAAAAGAGGTAACATCATGTTTATTATTAAACAGTTTGAACGCTCTGTAAAAGTCTTCTGAAAACTTATATTCTAAATTTTTCCCGTTGTAAGTCTTTATTGCAGGTCTTGTTTTGACAGTTGTAATATTGATTACCGGGATTTCTCCTTTAAATTTCTCTATCCAATAGTTTTGCGCTATTTCAAATTTCTTTTCCTGCTCATTTTCTATAAGCCATAAAACATAGTCTTTGTATTGAATTTTCAATTCAGGAAGTGTTATTTCTTCTTTGTTTTTTAATTGTTTATAAAAGTCCAGAACCTCCTTCATTATTATATCAAGCGACCATCCATCAGCGATAATATGATATAGTGAAATGAAAAACACATACTCATTTTGATCCACTTTAAGAAGGTGGTTTTTGATTAACGGGAGTTTTTCCAAATCAAAATCCTCATTGGTTACTTTATCAAGTAGTTCTAAAACCTGAGAAGGTTTCTTATTTGTGAAATCATGATTATTAATTTTATAATAAACATCTTCTTTGCCAACATACTGATTAACAACACCTGAAGGATTTACTTTAAAATAAGTCCTTAGAATTTCGTGCCTCTTAATTAATAAGTTAAAGGCTTCTTCAAATATTTCAACATCTATATTACCGTGAATCTTAAACGTATTGGTTATGTCATACGCTTTTAAAACATCTCCCGTTTGATTCATTAACCAATACTGAGTTTGTGATAATGTTAAAGGGTATGAGTCTGATAATGGCGCTATTTGAATTCGTGCAAAAGTCTTTTCTTCCAGCAGCTTGTCTATTTTTTCTATTGTTGGGTTTAAAAAGAAATCTTTAAACGATATATCCCTGCCCAATTGTTGGTTAATTTTATTAATAACCTGAATAACAATTAAGCTGTGACCGCCCAGTTCAAAGAAATTATCGGTAATACCAATTCTTTCTATACCCAAAACTTCTTGCCATATTGCAGCTAATTTTTCTTCTAACTGAGTTGTTGGCGCTGCATAATTGCTTGTAATGTCCTGCTCACTAATATTGGGCAATTTTTTAAGATCAACCTTGCCATTTGATGTTAATGGCAGTTCATCGAGTGCTACATAAAAACCCGGAACCATATAATTTGGTAATCTTTCTTTTAGAAAATCCTGAATAGATTCTTTGTTAAACTCTGCGTTAGGAACTATGTAGGCAACCAAAAATTTGCTCTG
>NZ_LMMA01000025.1 GCF_001422725.1 Flavobacterium sp. Leaf82
CCTTATAGGTTAACGATGCTCCTTCAAACACAACGGCAATATTATCAGGGGTTTTAGATACCTGATTCTCAAACAGGTCAATTATACTTTTGTCTTTTGGATAATAAACTGCCGTATCATTAAATTCAAATAATAACTGCTCTTTTTCTTCTGCAGAGAGGTAATTGAAAGTATCTAAAGGTTTATTAATGTTATCAGTAAATTGCTCTATCAAATTATACATATGTTTCACCAGATTTTTCATGAATTTAGATTCATATTTTTTGGTGTTATATTTAAAATCTATAGCTAATGATAGAGATGATGGTAGAATACTTATGTCAAAATCATAATTTGTTTGTTCAAATGTTGTTACAGACTCAATCTTGATTTCCTGAGAATTATTGGTTTGAGAATTTTTAATACCATTTTCAAGAATATCCTGTATAGGATAATTTTCAAAAATCATAATATGGCTAAAAAGCTTCATTCCTAATTCACTTTGAGCATTAATTTCTGCTAAATTGGAATAATGATAGGTACTTCCGGATATTGCATCTTCCTGAACTCTTTTTAATAAATCATAGGGTGTATCGCCATCTGCATATTTTATACGCACAGGAATTGTATTGATAAATAAACCAATCATATCTTCAATTCCTTCCAGTTCACCTGGTCTTCCTGACACAACTGATCCAAAAACCACATCCTGAGTATTATTGTATCTTGACAATAAAAAGCCCCAAGCGACCTGAATAAATGTATTTTGTGTTATACCAATACTAGCACATAAACTATTGATTTTTTTATACAAATTTTCGCCTATTGTAACTGTTTCTTTGGCTTCTGTGTATTTTTGATCCTCTTGAATTGTTGTACTAAAAGGGATTTCTGCAATTTGACTATAACCTTGTAAATAGGTTTTCCAATACGCCATAGAATCATTCGTATTCACTCCATCCAGCCATTTAATATAATTAGAATATGGAAATGTTTTTGGAAGATTTAATACTGCTTTTTGACTTATTGAATTCAATATCTGATAGAAATCTTTAATTAAAATACTCATACACCAACCATCTGCTAAAATGTGATGATGACTCCAAATAAATTCATAATTATCATTACCAAGATCCAGTATTTGTAATCGCATCTGAGAATTTGATTCTAAGTCAAATCCCATATTTCGATCTTCTAATTTGATTGTTTCTACATACTCATTTAAGTCAATTGCATATGAAGGGAGTTTTTTATGTAAAAAGTTCCCCGAAACCATTTTTCTTACTATTTGTATTGGTAACTCATTAGTTTGATCATATTTAAAACCAGTTCTCAATACAGCATGTCTTGCTACCAATTTATCGTAGGCTTCTTTTACAGTTGTGATATCCAGATCTGACGCTTTAATTCTATAAGATATCTGCTCAAAATACAATGAAGATATACCATTAGACAACCAGTGAAAGTAAATACCCTGCTGCAATGGAGAAAGTTTATAGACATCTTCTATCTCATTATCTTTATTAAGTTCTAATAGCGTTAAAACACTTAATCCTTTGAAAGTCAAATCAGACGGAGTTAAATAATTCTCCCTGATCGCACTCAATTTTTCGATTAGTGCAACAAGGTTTTCTTTATAAGAATCAACTAAATACTGAATTGTTTTTTTATGATATATTTCTTTATTAAAATTTATTGTTATAGACAGTTTTTCATCTACTAAAATTCCGGTTACGATTAACAATACGTCGTTCCCATTTGAATCATTATTATTCGCTCCAATATATTCTGAAGCATATTCAAATATTGAATCTTCATTTTTATTTGTTACGCCGCTGCCAAAATCTCCCAAATAGTTAAATTCGATAGCAGGAATAAGTGTATCGCTATACTGTTTTGTTAAATATTTTAAAATCCCGTATCCCACACCTTTATTCGGTATTTTTCTTAAATCTTCTTTTACTTTAATTAAGGTATTACTACTTGAATTAGAAATATCTAAAACAAACGGATAAAAAGAAGTAAACCATCCTACTGTTCTATTGATATCTACGTCAGCAATAATTTCTTCTCTACCATGTCCTTCCATTTTAAGAATAGTTTTATCCAATCCAAAAACATTCTTTATTGACAAACCAAGACCTGTTAATAATACATCATTTATTTCAGTATTGTAGGCTCTATGCGCCTTTGTCTGCAATAATTCGGTAGTGTTTTTATCTAAAGTAAACGAAATACTGCTGTCAATTTTGGCATTAAATTCAGGATTTTTTTTATCTGTTGGAAAAGCTGGAATTAGCTGATTGCTTACAGATTCCCAATAAGGTTTTTCAAGCTTAATTTGTTCGCCATGAGCATAATCCTGCTGCAGTGAGGACCATAATTGAAACGAATCTGTTTTTAATGGTAGTTCTATAGCTGCACCGGATAATAATTGTGTATAAATCGCAGATAAATCTTCGAGTAAAATTCGCCATGAAACACCGTCTACAACTAAGTGATGTATAATTAATGCCACACGATCACCACTCGTTAATCTAAAATGTGCGGCTTTAAATAATGATCCACCTTCCAGATTAAAACCGGATTGGAGCTGCTCTCCTATTTTTGCCATGATCAACAACTCATCATCTGCAGATCGCAAATCATGAAAATCGATAATAAAATCATCTTTCTGAATACCAGTATTATATTGTTTCCAATTATCACCTTCTTTTTTAAAAATCATTCGAAGGGCATCATGATGATGAATTAAAAAGGTTACACTTTTAGATAAAAAATCTGAATTAAGTTCTGCAGCACTTTTTAATATTACAGACTGATTAAAATGATGGTGTGCCTTAAAAATATTATTTTCAAAAAAATAATGCTGAATCGGAGTAAGACCAATTTCTCCTTCAACCGGAGACTGATCAATAATTCGATTACTTACCTCCATATGTTTTGCCAATTGTTCTAATACAGCAACACGAAGGATATCATTTATTTTTAAGCTATACCCTTGTTGCTTCAAGCGGGAAATTATCTGAATTGATTTTATAGAATCTCCTCCCAGATTATAAAAATTTTCTTTAATACTAATTGGGGATCTTTTTAGTACGTCTTCCCAAACGCTCACTAACAGTTTTTCTTCTTTTGATCGTGGCGCTGCATATTCACTTTTTGTAATGTCCTGCTCACTAATATTGGGCAATTTTTTAAGATCAACCTTGCCATTTGGTGTTAATGGCAATTCATCGAGTGCTACATAAAAACCCGGAACCATATAATTTGGTAATCTTTCTTTTAGAAAATCCTGAATAGATTCTTTGTTAAACTCTGCGTTAGGAAC
>NZ_LMMA01000026.1 GCF_001422725.1 Flavobacterium sp. Leaf82
CGTAATAAATAATACTTTTTCTGATGAACTTATTGACATTATCGAAAATGAAAAACCAATAGGTGATTTGAAAAATGTTGTTTCAAGTGGATTGGCAGAAACAAAATATAGAGAAATGACACTTGATGGAAATTCAGAACCCGATTATATATTATCAATAACAGCCAAACAATTACGAATAGCTTGGAGAAAGTATTGCTGATAAAAGCACTGCACACAACAGCTACTATAGCGGATTTGAGCAAGTGGCTTAATAAAAAATTAAATGATTTGGGATTATTTGACAAGTCCAAATAATGGGCATTAGGCATTTTCTTTAACATCTTTCACATTAGTATATATTCCAAAAATATGGAAAACCGTATTTGATTATAATTTTAATAATCTATGTTTGCTGATCATAAAAAATATTTGCAGAATGAAAAAATTATATATTATTCTTTTCACACTATTTAGCCTATACACATATTGTCAAAACAAAAATTTTGCAGTCGAGAACAATTTAATTATATGGAAGCTTGTATATCAAGATTCGACAAAAATATCTGAATTGAAAAAAAATCCTCGTTTAGAATTTCATAGTGATTCAACTGGGTATATCAAAAAAACTAATTTTAATGACGATAATCTAAGAGAAATGGTTGGAGAATTTTTGATTGAATCCAAAAAAGGAAAATNGATGCTTACTAAAAAGATTTTTATTTTACTGCCTGACTGAGTAGGACTGCGCAATCGCTTAGAATTTAATAGTGATTCAACTGGGTATATCAAAAAAACTAATTTTAATGACGATAATCTAAGAGAAATGGTTGGAGAATTTTTGATTGAATCCAAAAAAGGAAAATATCGTGTTTCTGTTTTTAATATTAAATTCTTTGTTGAACCAATTGGATTATCATCAGGAGGATTGTCAATGCAATCAATTTCTGAATATACAATTGAGAAGTCATTGCTTAAAAAAAATGGTGCTATTAGAGAAACTTCATTAGGTTATAATCTAACNGGAGGATTGTCAATGCAATCAATTTCTGAATATACAATTGAGAAGTCATTGCTTAAAAAAAATGGTGCTATTAGAGAAACTTCATTAGGTTATAATCTAACGGAAACATTAAACCCCCATTTAACTGAAGTATTTTTAATAAATAAAAATGCAAGTACAGATTGGTAAAAAAAGGAAATCAGTAAGACTCCATATTTAACTTTACTGAATTATTTCTCAATACTAATTTAGAATTTATAAAAAATATATTACTAAGTTAAAAGAATATAAAAAGACAGCAGAGAAATCTATTTATCAAACAGTTTTTTAAATGTCGACATATAAATTAAAATGTAATAGATTTGCTTAACTGCTAAATCAGAAGAAGTAATATAATGGGGATAAATGAGTATAAAATTAAATATGAATAAATGGGAGATATTCTTAATGCATTTAATGACTTTAATAACACGTCAAAACAGTTAATAATCTTTTTTATAATCATGGGAGCATTTTGGACCGTACCATTTTGTTTATTTAAACCTGAAATTTTTGAATATCCTTTTTATGCACAATTTGCTTTAATATTTGCATTAAGTGTTAGTTGGTTTCTATGTACCCTTTTAGCTATTTCAAAATTATTAACTTTTGTAGATAAGGATGGTAAATATACAGTTGGCTTAGCTTCTATTTTTTCAATAGTATTGTTGAGTATTTCTATATTGATAAGTTATTATTTCTCAAATAGTTTCACTTTCTTTCTAAGGATTGCTTTCTTATATGTAATGATGCCTTTTTATCTATTATTTGTATTGTTTTTCGTTAAATTGGAGTTTAAGAAACTTAGTAGAAATGTTTCTGAATAAAAATCTATCTAATAGTTTTTTATTTACCCATTTTTTACTTCTGTAATTTGTAATATTGACAGGATCGATTGTGGATTCACTAAAAAAAATGAGACAAAGTTAGTTGTAAATCAATTTATTGATTGGATCAATTATTGAGTGGCTTGATGCCTTTTTTTTATTGTAATGGTTATAAAGTAATTTATTTTAAAGATATATCTGAATAAAGCGGATTCTTATAATACAACAGCAGTGTTATTGGTTACTCCAGCATACTGCGGGGAGATATATGATGCAATAATTGAGTTGTATCTTAAAATATTTTCTTAGAAGAAAAGACTCAAGTATGCAGTGGTGCAAGTAAGCAAGCATGAGGAAATGCAGGCATTGAAGTATACAGGTTTGCAAGTTTGCAGTAATGAAAGCAGGCAAGTATGTTGGCCTGCAGGCTTGCAGGAATTCAGATATGCAAGTGTGCAAGCCTACAGGAATTTACCTATTTGTATAAGTGCTTTTAAAAGCATAAAAATGTAAATATGCTTTTATAGTTTTATAGTTTTATGGTTTTATGGTTTTATGGTTTTTCCGGAAACTTTACGATTTTATTTCAGGCAAACGTTGAAGAGATAATTGAACCTGCACAAGTACCAATAAAAATATATTTCCAAAGAAACAGAAAAACGGAAAAAAGAAAAAGAAAGCAATGATAAAGGACGGGATGCAGACAGGACAAAAGGAAACGGAATAAGTCCCGAAGGGTGGTTTGTGAGGGACGAGCAAAACATTATGCCGTAGTCTTTTGGACAGGCTAATCCAGCACGTCCTACCTTGTTTTCTTTTTATTATTTCTTTAGGCAGAATATAAATAAAGTTAAACAAGTCGAATTTAATAAATAAAAATAAGCACAGAATCTTGTGTTTGCTACTATTTTGCAAATTCTGGTAAAAGTGAGCACCCCATTCCGGTAAAAGAGAGCAATTGATTCCGGTTCAAAGTGAGCACCCTATTCTTGTGAAAGAGATCAATTGA
>NZ_LMMA01000027.1 GCF_001422725.1 Flavobacterium sp. Leaf82
TCATTAAAAATTATTAGAGGTATCCAGAGTTTACGAGATAGAGCTTATCTAAATAAAATAAAATTATTTTTAGAAAAGATTGGAGAAATTAATAGTGAACAAAAGAAGGTACTTATTAATGATTCCAAAAAAAATGAAAAGAGTCGAACAAAATTTGGAGATGCAATATTTACAACTATTGAACAAAGTGATTCTACAGTTAAAGTTGAATATCTAGCAATTGCATTTGAAGCTTATGTAAATGAAGAAATTAAYGAATCTGATTTAAGACTAATATGTCACGTAATAAATAATACTTTTTCTGATGAACTTATTGACATTATCGAAAATGAAAAACCAATAGGTGATTTGAAAAATGTTGTTTCAAGTGGATTGGCAGAAACAAAATATAGAGAAATGACACTTGATGGAAACAGTCGTTCTGAAGCACTTNCGTAATAAATAATACTTTTTCTGATGAACTTATTGACATTATCGAAAATGAAAAACCAATAGGTGATTTGAAAAATGTTGTTTCAAGTGGATTGGCAGAAACAAAATACAGAGAAATGACACTTGATGGAAATTCAGAACCCGATTATATATTATCAATAACAGCCGAACAATTGCGAATAGCTTGGAGAAAGTATGGCTGATAAAAGCACTGCACACAACAGCTAATGTAGCGGATTTGAGCAATTGGTTTAATGAAAAATTAAATAATTTGAGATGATTTGACAAGTCCGAATAATGAGCATTAGGCATTTTTTTAACATCTTTTTACATTAGTATATAATTCCAAAAATATGGAAAACCGTATTGATTATAATTTTAATAATCTATGTTTGCTGATCATAAAAAAATATTTGCAGAATGAAAAAATTATATATTATTCTTTTCACACTATTTAGTCTATACTCATATTGTCAAAACAAAAATTTTGCAGTCGAGAACAATTTAATTATATGGAAGCTTGTATATCAAGATTCGACAAATATATCTGAATTGAAAAAAAATCCTCGCTTAGAATTTAATAGTGATTCAACTGGGTATATCAAAAAAACTAATTTTAATGACGATAATCTAAGAGAAATGGTTGGAGAATTTTTGATTGAATCCAAAAAAGGAAAATATCGTGTTTCTGTTTTTAATATTAAATTCTTTGTTGAACCAATTGGATTATCATCRGGAGGATTGTCAATGCAATCAATTTCTGAATATACAATTGAGAAGTCATTGCTTAAAAAAAATGGTGCTATTAGAGAAACTTCATTAGGTTATAATCTAACAGAAACATTAAACCCCCATTTAACTGTGCACTACAAGTAACCTGCAATCCTTTTGCTTTAGCTNGGATTGTCAATGCAATCAATTTCTGAATATACAATTGAGAAGTCATTGCTTAAAAAAAATGGTGCTATTAGAGAAACTTCATTAGGTTATAATCTAACAGAAACATTAAACCCCCATTTAACTGAACTATTTTTAATAAATAAAAATGCAAGTACAGATTGGTAAAGAAAGGAAATCAGTGAGACTCCATGTTTAACTTTACTGAATTATTTCTCAATACTAATTTAGAATTTATAAAAAATATATTACTGAGTTAAAAGAATAAAAAAAGACAGCAGAGAAATCTATCTGTCAAACAGTTTTAAATGTCTACATATAAATTAAAATGTACTAGATTTGCTTAACTGCTGAATCAGAAAGAAGTAATATAATGGAGATAAATGAGTATAATTTAAATATGAATAATGGGAGATATTCTTAATGCATTTAATGACTTTAATAACACGTCAAAACAGTTAATAATCTTTTTTATAATCATGGGAGCATTTTGGATAGTACCATTTTGTTTATTTAAACCTGAAATATTTGAATATCCTTTTTATGCACAATTTGCTTTAATTGGATATTCTGGATAAAGTGAGCACCTAATTCTGGATAAAAGTGAGCAGTATAAATGAACTCAAAAAGGTGTCTAAAAAGTAGTTTAAAAATATAAAAT
>NZ_LMMA01000028.1 GCF_001422725.1 Flavobacterium sp. Leaf82
TCTCTGTTAAAACGGCTGTCAATTCAATATGTCTACGAACGTGTTTCAATTTTGTTTCGCTTGTTTCTCAAAGCGGGTGCAAAAGTAGAAAACTTATTTCTAACCGGCAAATGTTTTTTGAAGTTTTTTTTAAGAAAATTTAATTCCCTTTTTCCTTCTCAAACCCTGCCAACCTATCAATGAACTTTCCGTGTTTTGCGGGGTGCAAACTTAAAACTTTCTTTCAATTCCCACAAGCTTTTCTTAATCTTTTTTTGAAAATAAATTTTCGTTTTTCCGTGTTTTGCGGGGTGCAAACTTAAAACTTTCTTTCAATTCCCACAAGCTTTTCTTAATCTTTTTTTGAAAATAAATTTTCGTTTTGATCTCAATTGCCTGCCGGTATTTCAGTGAACGTCTATCGCTGTTGCGGGTGCAAAAGTAGCCCCTTTATTTACATTTACAAGCTTTTTTGTTGCATAATTTCAATGTTTTTTAAAACTTTTTCTTAACACTCTGATAACGCCAAACTTAGCTTTTTACCTTTTTTGCCTTTTGTGAGGTTTTTCACCTTCACATTGGGGTTTTCTTAATAAGCTGCTTTGAATAAGTCCCGTTTTTATAGGCTTCACAGATCCTTTGATCCTTTAATGAGTACTTTGTAATGGGGAATTTAATCGCCAATTAAACTTTGTTAAACAGTAGAACCTCTAAGAAAACAACTTTTTTACCACTTTTATTATTTCTCAACAAACCAACAAGCCACGAAATTTGATAATTTATTCCATTATTTAACTCTATGCAACCCCCCAAATACAAAAACTATCTTTTATACAATCATTCAGAAAAGATAAAATCATATGAAAAGCAATTTTTAAAATTACTCATCAAATTCATCGCAACAAAATACCCATTTCCACAAGTCATACAAGCATTAGAATTTTCGATCTTTAAAACTAAAAAAAACTGTTTTGCTTCACAATAAAAAAACAGCCAATACTTTTAATCACTAAACCTCTACACTACTCATATCACATTCGATTATCAAATTCCAATCTCGAGACATTAATTAAATATTATATTTCAACACATAACCACTAAATCATCGTTAGCTTAAAACTTAAAGGATTTACAAATTTATAGTCAAACCAATTAAACCGGAGTAACCTCTTCAG
This sequence comes from Flavobacterium sp. Leaf82, assembly GCF_001422725.1. GTDB lineage: Bacteria > Bacteroidota > Bacteroidia > Flavobacteriales > Flavobacteriaceae > Flavobacterium. The sequence goes on from NZ_LMMA01000028.1 coordinate 1,155, forward strand.
TATTTCAAATTTCATATTCGACATTAACGAAACAAAACCGCTACACTTGCCATATTAATAGTTAATCTAGACATCACATGTATTCGCATATTTTAAATATCAAAACAAACAAGACTGCAACACATTTCTATCTAAAAATTGAAAACAAGATCTACTGGCAAAAAGCCACTACATTCTTTTGCACTTTTTAATCAAAAACAAAATACAAATAGTTTCCCAATATTCAGAAACAAACCTCCAGAAAACGAGACCATATAGATCATTTCATAATTAAAGTCAAAAATGAACGATGCGTAAAATCTACAGAAGAATTGATTACAAAAATTTGAACACAAATTAACTTAGGCAGTTCCACGGCTGATCAAACTATACGCTGTCTTTCAATAAAAATTTTTATTCAGGTTTGAGAAAATATAAGCTCCAAAAAAAGAAAATTCCCTCTATCCAAAAACACAATCCTGCACAAATAAGAGATTATTTGTCGAAAGAATTTAATCTCGAACATCAAAATAAAATTCCAGATCCCAACTTATCATAATTAATTATTTAAAGACTTAAAAATCCAAACAATTCAAAAGATTGGAAAAACCGGTCAATTTGACCACCTAATTCCGGACTAAATTGACCACCCGTTCCGGAGCAAACTGACCACCTAATTCCGGAGCAAATTGACCACCAAG
>NZ_LMMA01000029.1 GCF_001422725.1 Flavobacterium sp. Leaf82
AATTTATAAGTATTTTAAGATTAATATTTATATAAATTTGAAGACAAATATTGTTAATATTTTGTAAAGACCCCTGATTTATCAACTTATTTTTAAAACAACCAAAAAAAACCTATTATGAAAAAAATGAAGTCAATTTTAGCCTTGTCATTTATAGCGCTAACGCTGTTTTCTTGTAACAAAGAAGAGGAAACAACACAATCAAATCAAGAATCCCTTAAAGTAACACAAGATGTTCTGAATAAAATTAGTGCACTTTCGCTAAATAACACAGATGTTCAAGTGATTAAAAATACCAAGTTAGATGGTACTACTGAAGATGCCTTTTTAGTAGAAGGAGATATTATCGTGACCGAAGATCAATTAAACAAAATGGATCTTCACGGAGGTATTACTACAGAACAATACCGCACTACTAATTTAGTATCTACTCCAAAAACTATTAAAGTTGTTGGATTAACAGGAACTGGTACAACAGCCCTAACTACAAATATGCGTGCAGGATTGCAAGCGGCAATTAACAGATATAATAATTTAGGATTGTCTATAAATTTTACACTTACCTTTAGTTCAAGTACTACAGGTGCAAACATTGTTGTAAGAAGACAAACAGGATCTGCCGGTGGAGTAGCAGGTTTCCCATCAGGAGGAAATCCATATAATTCAGTTACATTATATTCTGGATTAGATACTTATTCAACAGGTGTAAATGCACACGTATCTGCACACGAAATAGGTCACTGTATTGGTTTACGTCATACAGACTGGTTCAGCCGTCAAAGCTGTGGACAAAATTCAAACGAAGGGACAGCTGGTGTTGGAGCAATCCAAATTCCGGGAACACCTTCAGGATATGATGCTACCTCTTACATGAGAGCATGTTTCAGTTCAAGTGAGACAGGAGCTTTCAATAGTAATGATATTACTGCTCTGAATTATTTATACTAGAAATTTGAATTAGAGAGCTCTTTACAAAATATATAAGAGGCTGCTTCATAAATATGTGAAGCAGCCTCTTTTTTTTATTTTATGTCCCATTCTTGCTTATTGGCTAATTAATAATAGTCAGAATTTAATTTAAAACTACTTATATATATAAGGTAAGATTTCCAACAAACAATCTCGATAGTTTTAAAACTTCTCGGGATTGTTTTTTTCTACCTATATATAAAGAGTGATATGTCCGGCTTAGCGAAGTCGAAGCCTTTGGAATTTGAAAAAAAAATGGAATTTTAAAGTTCAGGAGCTATTTCCCGCTATTCGTTCCAATCTTTTGTGCCGAACACCGGCACAAAAGGATTTCCACTCCTATCGGGGCTAGGGGCAATGGTTTTTATAAGGACATTTGTTTTAAAAAGAAATGAAAATAAAAACTTAGCGCCTTTGCGCGATAAAGAACAGCAAAATAGAGCTTAGTAGTTTTGTTATAAAACAAAGAAGCAAGAAATCAAACCTTGGTGTCTTTAGGTAATTCCAGCTAAAAGTGTTGATTCACCTATTACAGAGTATTTATCAAACGATAAAAAAACCTGCAAAGTCTATAAAAACGGGACTTATTCAAAGCGGCTTATTAAGAAAACCCCAATGTGAAGGTGAAAAACCTGACAAAAGGCAAAAAAGGCAAAAAGCTAAGCTTGGTGTTATCAGAGTGTTAAGAAAAAGTTTTAAAAAACATTGAAATTATGCAATAAAAAAGCTTGTAAATGTAAATAAACTACCTACTTTTGCACCCGCAACAGCGATAGACGTTCACTGAAATACCGGCAAGCAATTGAGATCAAAACGAAAATTTATTTTCAAAAAAAG
>NZ_LMMA01000030.1 GCF_001422725.1 Flavobacterium sp. Leaf82
TCAAAGTCTGAAGTGAGTCTTTTTAATAAAAAACTATAAACTGAACTTACAACGGTAAACTGTGCAAGCTCATTATTACCGGTAAGTTTATGAAAATATGTTAACCCATTAAAATTCAGATTAACAATTGGCAAGAACTCAACATCACTATTTTGATTAGATATTTTTTTTCTTTTAAAAATCTTTTTATTCCAATATTTCGAAACTAAATTAACATTACTAGAAACACTGTTCTTACTCATAAAATTTAAAATTCGTATTTTTAAAAATATAAAATTGCTGTTATTTAAAACAACTCTTTTTTTCAAAAATATTAAACGAATGAATTAATATATTACGGAGTTTTTATATAAAATTTACGGAATGTTTTAGTAAATAACTAACATCGACAATGAACAAAATACCTATTATTGGATAGGGGCTACAAATTTCGGCAAAAATAATTTCAATTAAATACATAACTAATTTTAAAAAATCGTTGTTCATGCAATCGATACCTAAACCATATTAAAAAATTTATTTAAAAATCTTAAATATCTAAAAATAAATGGTAAAGAACTAATTACTCAGAAAACATATGATGAAAAAATATTGTTATACCTCTAACAACGTTCTATAATTTCATTGTTTTTATTTCTTATCAATTCTTGATTAAACTACATTATAAATTAATATGATTCGACGTTTTCTTGTGTACGTAATAATTTCATCATCTCTTAAATCATACAAAATGTCTATAATTAGATAGTTTTTATATAATTGAGAGCTTTTTTACATCTAGAGCTATACGTCTTTTAAATTAAAATCTTGTGTAAGGCTACTAACTTTTTAGTGATACTCTCAATCTTGCAGTTTTATAATAACTACCGTTGCACATATACTAGCTGTTTCTTAAACATTATAAATAATCATATAAATCCTAAACAATTAGAATATTTTCCAAAAAGCTCCATCATAAATAACAAATTTTATATTCCATTAGCCATGATAATAATATGTAGAATTATCTATTTTGTATGTTTTTTTTGCTTACTCTTTTTATTAAACTTAAAAATATCTAAAAATAAACACATCTAATCATCAATACCGAAATTAGTCCAAAAAGGTCGTTATTTATATTGTCCAAATGGAAGTCATTTAGCAATGTGGGATGATCAGCAAGTCTTCATGAGTGGTGTAATTACTTTCATAAAAGATGTTGATAAGGAAAAAATTTAAAACACTTTACAGAAAAGAAGTATAAAAAAGTATGGTTTTCAGCTTGTAAAAAATCAAAAAAGATTATAAAATTTCAAGCTGGATCTTCTCTTTTGATTACTTATATAAAAGTTTTTTTTATAGGCTTCACCGGAAATTTAGTTTCGTAAATGATCCTATTCCTATCACTACAACAACTTAAGACCAATTGAAATTCTTATGAATAAGATTTTCAATTGGTCTTATCAAAAGATAAATGAATATATTTCAGTTATTTGCAAAAAAAACTTCAATTAGCGTTAGCCAATTGAAGTTTCAGTACTCAGAGCGGGACTTGAACCCGCACGAACATTGCTGTTCACTGGATTTTAAGTCCAGCGTGTCTACCAATTTCACCATCCGAGCATAATGTGGT
>NZ_LMMA01000031.1 GCF_001422725.1 Flavobacterium sp. Leaf82
AAGCAGAGGAAACCCCAAATAATATTGCCGTTGTATTCGAAAACAACGAATTAAGCTATAAAGAACTAAACGAAAAAGCCAATCAACTGGCGCATTATTTGCTAAAGTTCGATGATGTGTCCCAAGGAGATATTATTGGGATAAGCATTGAAAGATCAGAGCTTTTAATTGTGGCATTACTAGGGGTGTTAAAAGCAGGTTTTGCCTATGTTTTAATTGATACCTCTTTGCCATCCGAAAGGTTTAATTATATTTTAAGCGATTCAGGATGTCAAGTATTAATTAACGATTCATTTTTAGAAAAGTTTAAAAATGAGTTGATTAAAGAACCAACAGACAAGCCCAATATCCGCATAGCATTGGATGATGTTGTATATTTAATGTATACGTCCGGTTCTACAGGCATGCCAAAAGGAGCCATAAATATTTATAAAGGATTTACAAATACGGTAAAATGGTACGCAGAGAAAATTGGCAAAACAGACAAAATTGGTGTGATAAGCAATTTGAGTTTTGATTTAACCCAAAAAAATTATTTTGCTCCATTAATAGTAGGAGCATGTGTGTGTATAGATTCTGAATTTCATCCTGTGAACACCAGAAATTTCATTAAAAACAATAAAATTACAATTATAAACTGTGCACCAACATTGTTTTATAATTTATTGGATGAGAACCAGGCTGATCTTGCCTGTCTGGATAAGGTTATTTTGGGAGGTGAATCTATTAAGTTAGAATTGATTAAAGAATTCTTAAAAGAATATAATGTAGCGCTTTTCAATAGTTACGGACCAAGTGAGGCAAGCGATGTTTCAACAGAATATCATTTTAAAAATGAAGATATAGATTCAATTCCTATAGGAAAACCTATAAGAAATACAAAAATATTTATACTTGATAGAAACTCAAAACAAGTACCGATTGGAGCGATAGGAGAAATCTGCATTGGCGGAATTGGCGTTGGACTTGGCTATCTCAACAATCCTGTACTTACGGCAGAGAAATTTGTTGTAAATCCTTTTATGGAAGGAGGCATAATGTATAAGACCGGCGATCTTGGATTCTGGCTTGCAGATGGTAATATTAAGTTTTTGG
>NZ_LMMA01000032.1 GCF_001422725.1 Flavobacterium sp. Leaf82
AAAACGGAGGTGCTCACTTTGCACCGGAATTAGGTGGTCATTTTGAACTGGAATCAGGTGCTCACTTTAAAACGGAATGGGGTGATCAATATAACCGGAATTTGCACTAGCGCGAGCGTCCCGCTCGTGAACACAAAGATTATATAACAAAAATGAAATTCAGTTGACGTGCACGAGCGAGACGCTCGCGCCTGCAGAAATGTAAAATTCCTTATAGTTTGTCATTTCGACTTAAGGAGAAATCTTCGTAAGTGACTCCGCAACGAAAGTTCAATCTTTGTCGAGCTTCTCGTGGAGATTTCTCCTTACGTCGAAATGACAATATTGTGGTTATATTTATGAAATTCTATAAAAGTTCCGAAGGAACGAATCATATTGTAGGGATAGATTTTAATCCGTGCAAGACAAAGAAATTTCGTAATTAAAATACAATTGTTTGTATAGACAAATCAACAGAAAAATTATTCACCTACAATCCCCCGCTAGCGCTAGCGTCCCGCTCGTGAACACAAAGATTATATAACAAAAATGAAATTCAATTGACGTACACGAGCAGACGCTCGCGCCTGCAGAAATGTAAAATTCTATATAGTTTGTCATTTCGACGTAAGGAGAAATCTTCACAAGTGACTCCACAACGAGAGTTTCAATCTTTGTCGAGCTTCTCGCGAAGATTTCTCCTTACGTCGAAATGACAATATTGTGGTTATATTTATGAAGTTCTATAAAAGTTCCGAAGGAACGAATCATATTGTAGGGATGGATTTTAATCCGTCCATGTCGAAGAAATTCCGTAATCCCCGCTAGCGCAAGCGTCTCGCTCGTGAACAAAAAGATTTTATAACAAAAATGAAATTCGTAGATGTGCACGAGCGAGACGCTCGCGCCAGCAGAAATGTAGAATTCCAAATAGTTTGTCATTTCGACGTAAGGAGAAATCTTCGTAAGTGACTCCGCAACGAGAGTTCAATCTTTGTCGAGCTTTTAGCGAGGATTTCTCCTTGCGTCGAAATGACAATATTGTGGTTATTTTTATGAAGTTCTATAAAAGTTCCGAAGGAACGAATCATATTGTAGGGATGGATTTTAATCCGTCCATGACAAAGAAATTCGCAATCAAAATCCAATTGTTTGTATCGACAAAATCTGCATAAAATTATTCACCAACAATCTCACCAACACAACTCAAAAACTCAAATTCATCCAAAGGAAACATTTGTACAACAGTTTCCAGAATCAAACCTACATTTATAGATTGGTTTTTCTTTTCGGCGACATTATGCATATCGTGATCGAGTGCGAGAATACTTAATTTTAGCATATCGGTGATAATGCAGCCTAATTCAAAATAATTTAAAACCTTAATTTGTGCGATGTACGTTTCTGATTTGTCGTTTGCAGGTTTTAATGTGCGAAAATGTAGTGCCGTTAATTTTTTAAGTCTTGCTAAAGTTTCCATTTCATTTGTTTCCATTTCATTTGTTTCCATAAGGCGTTTATTTTTAGTTGTATTTAATCATTTTACAATTAGACTCTTATTATTTTATAGAAAGAAAAATCGTACTTTTGTTTGACTTGGCGAAGGAAGTTATAGATTGTATCGTACCAAACCTGTTTTGTTGGTATGCGAACAGTCTAAATAAGTTTTTTACCAGTTGAGGTTTATAACACTTAATTATTATCTTTGAATTATGAGTACACTAACAAAACCAAATCATATAGGGCGAAAAATAAGCCGTATTCGTGAACTTCGTGACATGAAACAGGAAGCTTTGGCGCAAGCTTTAGGAATAAGTCAGCAAACAATTTCGGCTATAGAAAATAGTGAAACCATAGAAGAAGAAAGACTTGTAGAAGTGGCAAAAGCACTTGGTGTAACTGTAGAAGCAATTAAGAATTTTCCAGACGAAGCTGCAATTAATTATTTTAATACTTTCAATGAAAGTCCTAATAACTATTTTGGACTTAATAATTGCACTTTCAATCCGTTAGATAAATTAATGGAATCTGTAGAAGAAAATAAAAAACTTTACGAACGTTTGCTTCAGGCTGAAAAAGACAAAATCGAATATTTAGAAAAATTACTAAATCAGAAATAGTATTTTTTAATTAGATCAATAATGCAAATACTTTAATACCACAGAAAAAGTAGCGCTAAATATTATTCATAAAAAAAAGCAGCTCTTGTAGAGTTGCTTTTTAATTTAAGAGAAAGCAATACAAGATTATTGATATTTTACACTAATTTTCTAAATCAAAAGAAAGTTAGTGTTTAAACAAATTACAATAGTCATCTGTTATAAATTAAAACTATTTATTGAAAATGAAGGAGCAAGAAACAATACAAATATTTCAAGAGAAAAAAGTAAGAACCGTTTGGGATCAAGAGGAAGAAAAATGGTATTTTTCTATCGTTGATACTGTTCAGGTTTTAACTGATAGTCCAAATCCAAGAAAATACTGGAGCGTACTAAAAATACGTTTAAAGAAAGAAGGAAGTCAGTTGACTACAAATTGTAGTCAACTGAAAATGCAGTCATCTGATGGTAAATATTATAATACAGATGTGGCTGATACTGAGCAGTTATTTCGATTAATACAATCTATTCCTTCCCCAAAAGCCGAACCATTTAAACTGTGGCTTGCTCAAATTGCAGCTGAACGTTTAGATGAAATGCAAGATCCGGAACTTTCTATAGATAGGGCTTTAGATCAATATTTGCAATTGGGATATTCAGAAAGTTGGATAAATCAGCGATTAAAAAGTATTGAAATCCGTAAAGAATTAACTGATGAATGGAAAAACAGAGGAATAAAAGTAGGCAGTCAGTTTGCGACTTTAACAGATATAATCTCTAGTACATGGTCAGGAAAAACTACTAAAGAGTATAAAATGCTCAAAGGATTAAAGAAAGAAAATCTGCGAGATAATATGACAAATACCGAATTGATTTTGAATATGCTGGCAGAAGCCTCTACAAAAGATATTTCGGTTGCAAATGAACCGAAAACTTTTGATGAAAATAAAGAAGTTGCCCAACAAGGGGGTAATGTCGCAAAAGTCGCTTTAAAAGAGTTAGAATCTAAAACAGGAAAAAAGGTTGTGACATCACTGAATGCTACTGATATTTTGAAAAAACAAATAGATAAATAATTTTCTAATATTTATTCATAAAAAAAAGCATCAGCAGAGGTTGATGCTTTTTTTATGGTTTGTTTTTAGATCAGATTTCTTGTGCATTGTTTGACTTTTTTATTTAATATTTTTTATTTCAAGTATTTAATATTAATATTACAAATTAAGAAAACTATTAATAAAACCTAAAACTATTAAATGAAAACAAAACTACTTTTAATTCTTTTTGCTTTATTTATTTCAAAAGTCAATGCACAACAGTTGATCTATGATTTTTCGCCTGGCAATGCTCAATTTTTTAAAAAATTGGATCAGAAGATTTATTTTCAGGGATATGATACAAATAATGGAAGAGCATTATGGCAAAGTGATGGAACTGCTGATAATACTTTTTTATTCAAAGATACAGATAGTCGAAATGATTATGTTGGTACAATAGGAACCGGATCTGCAATTTTAAATAATACCTTTTATTTTATAGCCTCTGATGAAAATTCTGCAGGAGAAATATGGAAGACAGACGGAACTGATGCTGGGACTGTAAAAGTTACAAATTTTATTAACGAACGTGTTACAACACTAACAACAGCAGGAAACGCAATATATTTTTTAATAAAAAAAGAAGACGATAAGCTGGAGGTCTGGAAAACAAATGGAACAGATTCTGGAACTGTGTTGGTTAAAGAAATTTCATCTATATGGAACACGCCTACTTTTGAAGGGCAATGCAACAATATCTTTATATTTTCGATTCAGCCTGCCAACACAAACGATTCAAGAGTTTGGAGGAGTGACGGAACTTCTGCAGGTACCTTTCCAGTAACCGAACAAATGGATGGTAATGGTTCAGGATTTGTAGGTGGTTCAGGAGGTACTAGTATTTTAACTCAGTTTATTGAATATAATAATAAACTTTATTTTGCGAGCAGGCATTTTTTATTTGAAACTGATGGTACACTAGAAAATACAAAAAAAGTTGCAACTGTAAGAAATCCGTCAGTAGGTGGTTTAGTTAATTATGATGATGTTATAGCTGTAGATGGCAATTTGTATTTAATGTTTATTTCTCTTAAAAATTTTACCAATAGTACAGGGAGTATAGAAATCTTGAAGTTTAACACCATAAACAATTCAATTGTTCAGGTTTATAAGCAACAAATTGATAAATATTTTTCGGCATCAAACCTGACCAAAATAGGTAATTCTTTAGTTTTTACGACTTCGAATGCAACTGAAGGTACAGAGTTGGTTTCTTTAAATTTAGCCAATAATGTAGTTTCTAATATAGGAGAATTGGCAGTACTAAATGATTTAGATGAATTTCAAATACCATTCAATACTGAAGTCTCAACCCTAAAATTTAATGAAAATCAATATTTTATTCATGGTGCGATAGATAAGGATGATAATCGAAAAGGATGGATATATGATTCGAATCTCAAAACGATAGAAAATATCCCTAATCTGGATAACGTTCGACTCCCTTTTGAATTTAATAACTATTTATATTATTCTAAAGAAAATAAATTATGGAAATACAGCAAAAACTTAAGTAATCCATTAATTGCAAGTAAACCTTCATTGTTATTTTATCCAAATCCTTCCACAGACTTTGTAAACATACAGTCTGAAAATAATAATGAAGTTGAAAGTGTGCAGATTTTTGATTTGAATGGAAAATTGGTAAGCAATAAAACTGACTTTAATGCTAATAAAATTGATGTCACCAGATTAAATCAAGGAGCATATATTTTGAAAGCTAAAGTTAATGGAACTGAAATTTCAAAAAAAATAATAAAGAATTAAAGTCTATATCAAAAAAAATAATACATAAAAAAAACTCTCAGAAATGAGAGTTTTTTTTATGTATTAAATTACCAGAGCTAAATTTGAAGTTTTAGAATCTCAAAAAATGCTGAGACAATTTAGAAAAGGAAAAACACATTAAATAGATTCATAAAAAAAAGCACCAGCTGTAGCTGATGCTTTAATCTTTTTTGGGCAAAAAAGGTGAAGCTTAACGACGAAATGAAGGACTTTCGTTTACTGTTTCGTCGAGCTTGACGATTTTTGTTTTCTTAGCAGAAACTGTAATTTCATGTTTCGCTACTTTACCATTTTCTGTTACATGTAGGATGTAAGTTCCGGCAGGAAATGCCTCTAAACTTAATGTTTTCGAAATTTCTAATTTGTCTGTCGCAGATTCTCCTGTGTACACTAAATTATTACTTTCGTCATAAATAGAAAAAACTGATTTCTCAACGGTGTTTAAAGTAAAGCTAACTACTTTTCCGTTTCCGGTTTTTATATTCAAGATATAATCCCCTTTTCCATCAATTGCATAAGTAAAGATTGTTGTTAAAAATACGGCAACAACTAAGCCCATTTTGGTAAAATCTGTCATGTTTTTTTTAAATGTTAATTACTATTTGTGGAACGTCCAAAACTACAAATTGAAATTTAATTTAATGCAATAAAACTACTTTTTTTAATGTCTAAATTGCTGAATTAAAGATGTTTCTGTTGTTTATCTGAACTATGTACGTAAACAAAGGGATGTTGGATGTTTTTTTTTTAATATTTTTTAATAGTGTGTAAATCACCCTATTGTATTTATTAGGAATAGTTTTGGAAAAATAATTTACTAAAATATTTTAGTAAATTTTAGGCATAAAAAAACAGCTCAATAACCACAATGAGCTGTCTTAAAAACGACTTTTCGTTTTAAACTTTACTAACTATCTAACCTCACTTTTATACTGTATGAAGTATAATTTTTTAGCGTACTGCTACGCTTGTATTTTTGGCAGAAAAACCTGCTTTGTAACTTGATGAAACTGCTTTTGTAGATAATACAGTAGCATCATCTGTTACGGTAATTTCATGTCTCACTTTTTTTATATTATCTTCAGCTTCTAAGTAATAAGTTCCTGAAGGAAACTCTTCTAAGCTAAAAGTTCTCAAAATTCCTTCTTTGCCTGACGCACTTTCAGAATAGATTAAACTACCATCTTTATCATAAATAGCCAGGTTTGCTTTTTGCACTTTATTAAGGGCAAATGTTATTAGCTTTCCGTTTGCTTTTAATACATGAAGATTAAAATCTTCATTCCCGTCAATTGCATAAGTACTAATTCCTGAAAAAAGTACGGCACATACTAAACTTAATTTTACAATCTTTTTCATGATGTTTGTTTTTTAGATTAATAGTTCTAATTCTCTGATGCTAAATTACTTACATTATGAATGTTTTTTCACAACTCTATTCTCCAATTTCGATGCTATATTCTCATTTACGAAACCGTTATAGGTTAAAATTTGAATTATATTTATCGTTTTTGTTAATTCGATTATTATTTTTCAACGTTTCTGGTAAATTAAGAGAATGTAAATTTATTTCTGCTTCTTACAAAAAAACAGGCAGAAAAAAGTTTTACCGCAATCCGGATAATCATCGAAGCAAAGTTTTTTTGGGCAAGGTTCTACACTAAAGCAAAAGTTCGCAAAGCTTAGTTTGACTTAGCTTTGCGAACTTTGTGTATTTTTAAGTGTTGTAGATAAAACCCTTAGATCTTTGCAGTTAAATTAAACCCTTTGGGATTACCTTAAAATAAGGCACAAAAAAAACAGCTCAATAACCACAAAGAGCTGTTTCAAAACAATCACGTTTTTAACTTTACTAACTATCTAACCTCATTTTTATACTTTATGAGAGTATAAACTTTTCTAGCGTACTGCTACGCTTGCATTTTTTGCAGTTGTATCTGCTTTATATGATGACGAAACTGCTTTTGTAGATAATACAGATGCATCATCAGTAATTGTAATTTCGTGTCTTACTTTTTTTACACTGTCTTCAACTTCTAAGAAGTAGATTCCAGCTGGAAATTCTTCTAAACTAAATGTTCTTAAAATTCCTTCTTTACCTGAAGCATTTTCAGAATAGATTAAACTTCCGTTTTTATCATAAATGCTTAAGCTTGCTTTTTGTACCTGATTAAGAGCAAACGTAATTAGCTTTCCATTAGCTTTTAATACATGAAGGTTAAAATCCTCATTTCCATTTCCGTCAATTGCATAAGTACTTATTCCTGATAAAAGTACTGCACATACTAAACTTAATTTTACGATCTTTTTCATAGCTCTATGATTTAAAGTTTTTTGTTCTAATTTTCTGATGCTAAATTACTCCGGATATCGCTTTTTTTACACAACTCTATTTTCCAATTTATGTGCTATATTCTCATTTACGAAACCGTTATAGGTTAAAATTTGAATTAAATGAGGTGTTTTTGTTAATTAGGCTATTATTTTTCAAATATTTTAATTTGTTAAGTAATTCTGATTTTGTCTATTATTCTTACAATAATGATATATGTCTATAAAAGAGGTCGAATTAATACGATATCTTAAAAAAATCAGCAATAAAAATATTAGTCGTTTAAAAAATGGGTAAAATATCATTATTTGCTTTTTTTTAATTTGCCAAAAACGATGCAAAATTCTCATTTGCGAAACCGATATAGGTTAATTTTTAAATTATATTAGGTAATTTTGTTAAATTTGCTATTATTTTTTAAAGATTTTATCATGAAGACAATCGCCCCCGCTCTTGAAGTGATATCTAACTCATACGGAAGTTCTTTTACCTACACTAAACATGCCCAAAAGACCAATGTTAAATCTCATTTATGGCATTATCATCCGGAAATTGAATTGGTTTATATAAATGGTGGCGCAGGAAAAAGACAAATAGGAAGCCATGTTTCTTATTATACCAATGGAAGTTTGATATTAATAGGTTCTAATTTGCCACATTGTGGTTTTACAAACGAACAAACCGGTAATATAAATGAAACCGTTATTCATATTAAACCTGAATTTTTGGGAAGCGAGTTTTTTGGAGCTCCTGAAATGAGAAAGGTTCAAAATATTCTAAGTCAGTCAAAAGGTGGAATCGCTTTTGGCGGTGAAACAAAAAAAGTTATTGGTAAGAAAATCGAAATGATGGAAAACCAACTTCCGTTTGAGCGTTTGATGACCCTTTTGAGTGTTCTGGACGAATTAGATTCTTCTAAAGATTACACGGTTCTTAATGCCGATGGATTTTCATTAGAATTGCATACACAGGATAATGATCGTATAAATGTTGTCTTTAATTATGTTAAAGATCATTTTCAGGAATCAATCGCAATCGACGAAGTTTCGAGTTTGGTAAGTATGACAACGCCTTCTTTTTGTCGTTATTTTAAAAAGATTTCGAATAAAACCTTTACAGAATTTGTAAACGAATATCGTTTGGCGCACGCGTCAAAACTATTGGCCGAAAAACCTATAAGTATAAATGAAGTATGTTACGAAAGTGGTTTTAATAATTTTAGTCACTTTAGTAAATCCTTTAAACAATATACCGGTAAAAGTGCTTCGCAATACCGTCAGGAACACAAAATTATTATAAGCTAAAGATTTTATTGTCTTATATTTAAAGTCATTAAAATTTTCGCCACGAGCAAAGCGACAGCGAACTAGCAAAGAAATTCTACAAATTAGCACGAATTAATATTTTTCATTTTACTTGGAAAAATTAGTGCTAATTTGTAGAATTTTTTTGTTTTCTCTACTTAAGCGTATTAGAAGCTTTTTTTGGAATTTGGAATTTAAAATTTCGATTTTTTTTATTACTTGGTTATAAAATTTATATTTACAGGAACAAATTTTATATCTTATATGAATTTATTTAGAAAATCTATAACATTCCTACTTATCGGAATGGCCTTTTTTAGCTGTGACAAAAAAGAAACCGTTTTTTCAGATCCTTTAATTACCAACCGAGATACAACTGTAAATCCTGGGGAAGATTTTTTTAGCTATGCCAATAATGGATGGTTCAAAAAAAATCCCATTTTATCTACTGACAGCAGTAACGGAATAATGAGAACGATCAATGATACGATTAATAGTCAAATTAAAAGTATTTGCGAAAATTCGGCAAAAGAGGAGTCTGCAGCAAAGGGAAGTAACAAACAAAAAATAGGTGATTTTTATGCTTCTGGTATGGATACAATCGCGATCGAAAAAGCAGGTTTGTCTCCGCTAAATACCGAAATAAAGAAAATCAACGAAATCAGGGATATTTCGGGATTAGTAAATACAATGGCACACTTGCAAACAGTAGGAGCAGAGTCAGGATTTACATTTTACGTTTCTCAAGATGATAAAATAAGTACAAAATATGCTTTGTTTTTTGGGCAAGGCGGTTTAGGAATGAAACAACGAGATTATTATCTGGATCAGGATAAACGCAATATCGAGATTCGTTCTGCTTATTTATCACATCTTAAAACCATGATGCGAGCTATGGGCGACGAAGAATCTGTTGCTGTAAAAAATGCTGCAACAATTATGAAACTTGAAACTGAACTGGCAAAATCATCCAGAAAATTAGAAGCTCTTCGTGATCCGTTGGCAAATTACAATAAGATGTCTGTAGAAAAGTTCAATACAATTACACCGGATATCGATTGGAAAAAAGTGCTTCCGGTTTTGGGAATTGCAAAAGCAGATTCGGTTATTGTAGGTCAGCCTGAATTTTTTAAAGCATTAAATAAAACCATTAAAACTTACACAATCGAAGAATGGAAAACATATCTAAGATGGAATCTTGTAAGTACTTATGCTCCATATTTGACAAAAGCTATAGAAAAAGAAAATTTTAAATTCTATGCCACAACATTAAATGGTGTTGCAAGTCAAAAACCACGCTGGAAAAGAGTAGTAGAGCAAGCAGATGTGTCTTTGGGAGAATTAATAGGTCAGGTTTACGTTGCTGATTATATGCCAAAAGGCGTAAAGGAGAAATTACTGGAAATAGGTAACAATATTCGTGACGTATTTGCTTCGCATATCAAAAAGCTAGACTGGATGAGCGAAGCAACTAAGCAAAAAGCATTATACAAGCTGAGTAAAATGGTTATGAAATTGGGTTATCCTGATAAATGGAAAGATATGAGCGGGCTGTCTATAAACAGAAATTCGTATTGCAGTAATGTTATGAGCGCTAATATTTGGGATTATAAATTTATGATCAATAAATATGGTAAACCGGTTGACAGAAACGAATGGGTTATGCAGCCACAAACCTATAATGCGTATTATAACCCAAGTAATAACGAGATTGTGATTCCGGCTTGTAATATTATAGTTCCGGGTTATGAAGGTCGTATGCCGGATGATGCTATATTATATGGTATAATTGGTGGTTCTTTCTTTGGACATGAAATCACGCATGGTTTTGACGATCAGGGAAGTCAATATGACGAAAAAGGAAATCTAAACAATTGGTGGACAGCAGAAGATTTGAAAAAATTCAAGGCAAAAACGCAATTTATAGTAAATCAGTATAATAAATTTTCGGTTTTAGGAAAACATGTTAACGGAGATGCTACTCAAGGTGAAAACATTGCCGATTTAGGCGGTGTAATTATGGGTTATGAAGCTTTTGAGAAAACAGCTCAGTTTAAAAATAAAGAAAAAATCAGCGGATTAACTCCAGATCAGCGTTATTTTCTGGCGTATGCTTATTCCTGGATGATTAACAGAAGAGATGAATCTAAAATCAATCAGATAATGACTGATGTTCATTCGCCGGAACAATTTAGAATAAACGGACCGTTGAGTAATGTTCCGGAATTTCATAAAGCGTTCAATGTCAAAAAAGGAGATAAAATGTATCAGCCGGATAGTTTAAGAGTAGTAATCTGGTAAGAAATAAAATCTAATTCAATTAAAACCATTCGTTGCGGCGAATGGTTTTTTTTTGCCACAGATTGCACAGATTAAAATGATTCTTTTTAAAAAATAATCTCTAAAATCATGTTAATCTGTGGCATAAAAATATATCACAAATCCATAATCCAATTACTAAAAAACTAGTCGGATTTTTCATATGATTTATTTAGAAAAAGGTATATTTACACTCCCTAATCAGAAAAATAATAATATGAAAAACTTTAGAATTCTAGTATTGACGGTTCTTTTATGCGCTTGTTCAGCAAGTTATGCTGCAAAAGTAGATACTTTGCAAGTTGCCAGTGCAGCTATGAGCAAAACCTATAAAGCGGCGGTTGTTTTACCTAATTCATACTCAAAAAGTAAATCGGCATTTCCGGTTCTGTATTTATTGCATGGTGCGTATGGACATTTTGGCGATTGGCTAAAAAATACTCCAAACAAAAAATTAGTTCAAAGCCTTTCTGACCAATACAATATTATTATTGTAATGCCCGAAGGAGAGACATTTAGTTTTTATTTGGATAGTCCGGTAAATAAAGGAAGCCAGTTTGAAACTTTTATTACACAAGAAGTGATTCAGAAAGTTGATAAAACCTATAGAACGATAAGCAATAGAAACGGAAGAGTTATTACAGGGCTTTCTATGGGAGGTCATGGCGCTTTGTATTTATCTGCTAAACATCCGGATTTATTTTGTGCTGCCGGCAGTATGAGCGGTGCAGTAGATATGAGTACAATGCTTAATCGCGAATCATCTGCACAAGTAGTAAAACTAATGCAACCCGTTTTTGGTGATAAAAGCGACAGTTCAGCAATGTATGAGCAATATGCCGTGATGGGAATGCTGGACAAACTAAAAGCAAATAAATTACCATTGATTATAGATTGCGGAGTTGATGATTTTCTAATAGAACCCAACAGAGAATTACACCGAAGATTGGTTTATAATAAAGTAGAACATGATTATACAGAACGTCCAGGAGCGCATACTTGGGATTACTGGGAAAATTCACTACCTTACCATTTGTTATTTTTTAATAAAATACTGCTTAAAAACCAGCAAGTTGCAAAAAAATAATAACATTTTTAATACTAAACCAACCAAAACAGTTTTTTTGGTTTGGTTTTTGGAATACCTTTATAAACCTTAAAAAAATAAATATTATGAAAAAGATACTTACCTTATTCGCAATTGTTGGATTAATCGTGTTCTCAAGTTGTGAAGGACCAGAAGGGCCGCAAGGACCAGAGGGGCCATCAGGAGAAATTAGTTATGTTTTTGAAGTGAACAATGTTACTTTTGACGCAAATGGAAATGGTGTTTTACGAAATTTTGGTTCTACACTTTTTTCTGGTGATGTAGTTCTAATATATAGATTGACAGGTACCTCAAATGGTCGTGATGTTTGGGCTCCAATTCCGGAGTCTCATTATTATGATGACGGGACATTATTTTTTACATATAAATATAATTTTAGTCAACTTGATTTTGAAATATATTTAGAAGGATTTGAATTGAATACTATTCCAGCTAATTTAAGAGCGAATCAAACATTTCGTATTGTAATAGTTCCTGGTGACGATGGAGTTAATACTAAAAAATCAGTTAGTAAACCTGATTACTCAGATTACAATGCAGTTATCAAAAAATATAATATTGATGACAGTAACGTTAAGAAATTAAACTAATATCTAGAAATAGATAGTTATAAGGAGATCGAAAGATCTCCTTTTTTTGTTTATATAATCAGCAGTTTGTCATTTCGATCGAAGAGAGAAATCACACTCGGGATTCGATAAAGAATCATGCTTTTAGCAAATGAATCTCTTTTGTGATGTACTTCTTCTGTTCGCTATTCCCGAGTCTCTCGTCAATCAAAATGACAAAATTGTGTTTACTGTTTTTGTATAATCCAAAAAATAAAAGGCTGTCCTTTTTAGGACAGCCTTTTTATAAATATATGTTTCAAAAGATTATTCTTCTAACTTCGGAGCTTGTTCTGCATCTTTTCCGTATTTTAAAGAAACCAGAATCCCTACTAAAAGCGAAAGTGCAATAAATGCTAATGAAGCCCATTCAGGAACGTGAATAAAATCGTGAAGAATCATTTTTAATCCTACGAAAGCTAATATCGCTACTAAACTATATTCAAGGAAACTGAATTTTGCCAGCATATTTGCCAAGAAAAAGTACATAGAACGTAATCCTAAAATAGCGAAGATATTAGAACTAAATACTAAAAACGGATCTGATGTTATGGCTAAGATTGCAGGAACGCTATCTACGGCAAACAAAACGTCCATAACCTCGATAACAATTAAGGCTACAAATAATGGAGTAGCAGCTTTTTTTGCGCTTTTTGTGGTGATGAAAAATTTCTCACCTTCCATTTCAGAGGTAATCGGAATAATTTTTCCAAGTGTTTTATATACAAAAGAATCTTTTGGCTGAAAGTCTTCATCATCTCCCGAGAACAGCATTTTTAAAGCGGTAAAAATCAAGAAAGCACCAAACAAATAGGTTGTCCACGTAAATTTATTGATCAGCATTACACCAAAGAAAATCATTAATCCACGGAATATTACTGCGCCAAGGATTCCCCAGAATAAAACACGGTGTTGGTATTTTTGTGGTATTTTGAACGAGGCAAAAATAATCGCGATTACAAAAATATTGTCTACACTTAAAGACAACTCAATCAGGTAACCCGTGATAAACTTCATTGAAGCTACAGCAGGTTTCAGATTGTCAGGATTTGCAATATAATCAGTAGTATAAAGCCAGTAGATTACTCCTGAAAACAGGAATGATAAAGTAACCCAGATAAGGGTCCATTTACTTGCTTCTTTAGTACTAATAATATGTGGGTTTTTATTAAAAACTCCTAAGTCTAAAGCAAGAATAAAAACAACGGCTAATAAAAACAAAATCCAGACTATCATGATACTTTTTTTAAATGATTTACAAAGATAGTTTTTGAAGTTTAACTTAAAAATTAATTATCGAAAAGTTGTGTTGAAATTCTGAATAAACCTGAAGATTTGCGAACTCTTAGCTATGCTTGTTTTGTTATCATTAGAAGATTGTGGTAAATGGCACGCGGATGACACGGATTCGCTTTGCGAAAACACAGATTTGCACGGATTTTTTTCTTTTTTGCTATCACTTTTGTCATTTCGACGGAGGAGAAATCACACCAGAAACTCTACAAAGAAACTCACCAATCTTTGTCAATCATCGCGTGTGATTTCTCCTCCGTCGAAATGACAAACTAAACGAAAAGATTCTTATGAAAATGTTTGCCCTAGCCCCGATAGTAGTGGAAATCCTTTTGTGTCCGCTGCGGCGGAAACAAAAGATTGGAACGGATAGCGGGATTAGCTCCCGAAAAAAATTATAGAAACCGAAATGACAAGCTTGGGTTATTTACGTAAAGCTAAACCCGACAGGTTTTTAAAACCTGTCGGGTTTTCTGGTCATAAAAAAAGTGCCATCAATTTGATGGCACTTTTAAGTATATTCTAAACTAAGAATTACAACGCTGATTTTACAGTTTTGATAATTCTTGCAGCAATTTTGTATGGGTCTCCGTTTGAAGCTGGTCTTCTGTCTTCAAGATATCCTTTCCATCCTTTTTGAACAGTATATAAAGGAATTCTGATTGAAGCTCCTCTATCAGATACTCCATAAGAGAAATCGTGGATAGATGCAGTTTCGTGTTTACCAGTTAAACGTTGGTCGTTGTAAGCTCCGTAAACCGCGATATGCTCAGCAGTAACAGGACGGAAAGCCTCACATATTTTTTCGTAAGTTTCTTTAGAACCACATGTTCTTAGTACTTCGTTAGAGAAGTTAGCATGCATTCCAGAACCATTCCAGTCAGTATCACCTAGTGGTTTTGGGTGATATTCGATATAGTAACCATATTTTTCAGTCAAACGATCTAGTAAGTAACGCGCAACCCAAATTTCGTCTCCGGCTTTTTTAGCACCTTTAGCGAATAATTGAAATTCCCATTGTCCGCAAGCAACCTCTTGGTTGATTCCTTCAAAGTTAAGTCCGGCAGCGATACATAAGTCAGCATGTTCTTCTACTAATTTTCTTCCGTGAGTGTTTTTTCCACCTACAGAGCAGTAGTACATACCTTGTGGAGCAGGATATCCTCCAACAGGGAAACCTAATGGCAATAAAGTTTTAGTATCCATGATGAAATACTCTTGTTCGAAACCAAACCAAAAATCATCATTATCATCATCAATTGTAGCTCTACCGTTAGAAGGGTGTGGAGTTCCGTCAGCATACATAACTTCTGACATTACAAGGTATCCGTTTATACGAGTTGGATCAGGGTAGATTGCAACAGGCACTAATAAACAGTCTGAAGATCCACCTTCGGCTTGTTTTGTTGACGAACCATCAAATGACCAGTTTCCAAGTTCTTCTAATGTTCCTTTGAAATTTTCATGCTCTTCAACTTTAGTTTTACTTCTAAGATTTTGAGTTGGTTCATATCCATCTAACCAAATGTACTCTAACTTAATTTTAGCCATAATAATATAAATTAATTTTTTTTGTTTTTTTCGTTGGGTCAAATATAGATTTATTTTTTTAGCCGTAAAAATTAGGGGGCTGTTTTGTTTAGCGGAGTATTATTTTTTAGATAAGCGCAATTTTCAGAGGGGTATATTTTTAAAAAAGCAATTTTTAACACCATTAAAAAATAAATTCGTAAAAATTACTACTGTTTTTTGAATTTTAGGGTTAAGGAATTATCAAAAAATGTTTATTTAATGAATAATACTGTGTTATTTTGTTATATTTCTTAGAATCAAATTCATTATTCTTTGAAAAAAGCGACGAACGTTGAAAAATCATCGAATAAAAATCTGGATTTTATCTTTAAAACAGGCTGTTTAATTGTTTATATTTGTTCTTCTTTTTTTAGTAAAAACGAATACAAATTTTAAACTTAATATACATGTCAACATTACGTTTCCAAGCTTTAAAAGAAGCTTCTACAAGAAAGCCGGTACATTTTGAAGAAATAGACAGAAAGTCTAACCTTTTTGGTGCAAATGTGTTTAATGAAAAAGCAATGAAGCAGTTTTTGACTTCTGATGCTTTAAAGGGAGTTAGAGATGCAATTCAGCACGGAACTAAAATAGACAGAAAACTGGCAGATTATATCGCCATGGGTATGAAGGAGTGGGCATTATCAAAAGGTGTTACTCATTATACACACTGGTTTCAGCCTCTTACCGGTACAACGGCAGAAAAACATGATGCTTTTTTCGAAACATCATATGACGGAAGTGATCCTGTAGAAAAATTTGGCGGAGCACAATTAGTACAGCAAGAACCGGATGCATCCAGTTTCCCAAACGGCGGAATCAGAAATACATTCGAAGCCAGAGGATATACAGCATGGGATCCAACATCTCCTGCATTTATATATGGAACAACTTTATGTATTCCAACCGTTTTTATCGCTTATACAGGAGAAGCTTTAGATAATAAAATTCCGTTATTAAGAGCATTGTCCGCAATGGATGAAGCTGCGACGGAAGTATGTAAATATTTCGATAAAAATGTCAAAAAAGTAACTGCAACTTTAGGTTGGGAGCAAGAGTATTTCTTAATAGATAAAGCATTAGCAAATTCACGTCCGGATTTAATGATGACCGGAAGAACATTATTAGGACATACATCTGCAAAAGGACAACAATTAGACGATCATTATTTTGGGTCAATCCCAACGCGTGCTTTAACGTATATGAGAGACCTGGAGCAAGAATGTATGTTGTTAGGAATTCCGGTAAAAACGCGTCATAACGAGGTGGCACCAAATCAATTTGAATTGGCACCAATTTTTGAAGAAACAAATCTTGCCGTAGATCATAACTCTTTATTGATGGATGTAATGCAAAGAGTTGCTGAGCGTCATGACTTTAAGGTTTTATTTCACGAAAAACCGTTTAAAGGTGTAAACGGTTCTGGAAAACACAATAACTGGTCGTTAGCCACAGATACAGGAGTTAATTTATTAAGTCCAAGTAAAACTCCAATGAGTAATTTACAGTTTCTGACTTTCTTTATCAATACCATAAAAGCAGTAAATGATAATGAAACTTTATTAAGAGCTTCTATTGCAACGGCAAGTAACGATCACAGATTAGGAGCAAATGAAGCACCGCCGGCAATTATCTCTGTTTTTATTGGAGCACAATTAACTAAAGTTTTATCAGAATTAGAAAGTGTTACAACAGGAAAATTATCTCCTGAAGAAAAAACAGATTTAAAACTGAATGTAGTTGGTAAAATTCCGGATGTTCTTTTAGATAATACAGATCGAAACAGAACTTCGCCTTTTGCCTTTACAGGAAATAAATTTGAGTTTAGAGCCGTAGGTTCAAATGCCAACTGCTCGAACGCAATGACTACTTTGAACGCTATTGTAGCAAAACAATTAAAGGATTTTAAAACAGAAGTTGATACTTTGATTGACTCAAAAGACATGAAAAAAGATGATGCGATCTTTAATGTTTTAAGAGAATACATCAAACAATCTAAAAAAATACTTTTTGAAGGTGACGGTTATAGTGAAGCCTGGGAAAAAGAAGCAGCAAAAAGAGGTTTAAGTAATTTTAAAACTACGCCTGAAGCAATTAAAGCCAAAGTATCTAAGCAAGCATTAGATTTATTCTCTGAATTAGGAATTCTAAACCATGTTGAAGCAGAAGCGCGTTACGAAATAGAATTAGAAGAATACACGAAGAAAATTCAGATCGAAGGAAGAGTTTTAGGCGATATTGCGAGAAACCATGTTATTCCAACAGCGATTCGTTATCAGAATACTTTAATAGAAAATGTAAAAGGGTTAAAAGAAATCTTCGGAAAAGAATTTGAAACTATTGCAAAAGAACAAATTGTTCTTATAAAAGAGATTTCCGGTCATATAGAAGGAATCAATTCTAAAGTATTAGCAATGACTAATGAAAGAAGAACAGCAAATCATTTGACAGATGCACAAAAAATGGCAGAAGATTACTGTAATAAAGTAAAACCATATTTTGAGGATATTCGTAATCATTGTGATAAACTCGAACTATTAGTAGATGACGAAAGTTGGACTTTAACTAAATACAGAGAATTATTATTTACAAAGTAATACAGTAATACAAAAGAAATTTTAAGGAAAGCTCACCAATTTGGTGGGCTTTTTTTGCTTTAATGCTAAAATAATGCATATTACACGCCTTTTTTAATAGATCTGATGCCTTAAATGTAAAGAAATTTTAATAATTAGGTAATTTCCTACTTATGTTTTTAATCATTTCAGTAGTTCATCGACATAGTTTTACATTTCATCGAAAAGTCATTAAGCTATTGAAAAATAGCTGTTTATAGTTGATTTGATTTTCGATAAGTTTTCTAATTTTGGTCATGAAGAAAGAAAATAAGCGATCTGATTTTATTTTCGAATGGCAATTTTGACAGCACGATTTCCCCAAATCATCCTTACCTACATAATAAGTTGTATTAATAACCAATTAAATATATCTATTATGAAAAAAGTAATTTTAAGCATCTCAGCGATGCTGTTTATGGGAGTCGCAGCCTTTGCGCAGGTTTTACCGGGAACTTACACCCCTAATAACAGTTATGTTAATCAAACAGGGTCAACTCAGGATGCGTATGTTAACCAGATTGGAACAAGCCAGAAATCAAGCGTGATTCAGAAAAATTTCAAAAATGAAGCAGATGTTTACCAAGGAGTAAATCCGGGACAAATTACATTACCAATAGTAGGGAATATTTCTCATGACAACTTAGCTATGGTATCTCAGGATGGTAAATTGAATAAAGCTTATGTTTCTCAAAACAACTGGAGAAACAAAGCATATCAAACTCAGGTAGGTAATGAAAATGAGGCTACTATCTGGCAAGACGAAACTAATATCGCTTATGGATTAGGTTTTTCTGGTAACTTAATAGGCGAAGATGTAGCAACTCAAACGCAAACCGGTAACCATAATAAAGCAACTGTTGATCAGGGAACTTCAGGAAATCCTGTTGCAAGTGCTTCTGTTTTTACAGGAATGCTGCCATTAACAACTTCGATTCCGGCAAAACCTCACGGAAGCAATGAAGCTACACAAACCCAAACAGGTAATTATAATGAAGCTTACACTAGCCAGGGAGGTTATAACAACAGTTCAAGCCAGGTTCAGAATGCATCAGTACTGGCTTCATCTGCAAACAAAAATGTGTCAAACCATTATCAATATGGAGATAACAATATTGCTAATGTTACCCAAACAGGGATTAAAAATCTTGAAAATGTATTGCAGGAAGGAACTGGAAACAAATCTTATGCAACACAAAACTCTACATTCCCATCTAGTTTTGCAGGCAACGCAAGTGTCGTAATTCAACAAGGTACATTGAACTTATCTACTGTAGCACAAAGCAATTAATACTTGAAAATATAAATGAGATAGTCATAGAACGTGACTATCTCATTTTTTAATCTAAAGAGATCAAGATGAAGGATTTTATTTTAAATATTGTATTTGTTTTTCTCTTTTCATCCGTGTTTTATGCACAGGAAAAAGATGATAATTCAGATTTTAAAAATTATAGTTCCTCACTGTTTAATTCAAAACAAGTGGCTTTGAGTATCGTTTCTTTAATGGATAAAAAAGAACAAAAGGATTTGAATCTTAAAATTCCATCCGGTATTCAGATACAGCAAATAGGAGATTTAAACAAAGTAACAGCAATTTTAAAATCAAATGAAACTAAAATTGCCGTAGATCAAAAAGGAGATTACAATCAATTGTTTTTAGATAAAAATGCTAAAACAATTACACAAAATATTGTTCAGAAAGGCAATAACAACAAAATTTCTGATTTGACATTATATACAAATTATAGTGTAAATATGGAAATGATTCAAAAAGGAGACAATCAAAATATTCAGAGTATTGGGACCAATTCACTGTCAAAAAATATGAGAATTACACAAACCGGTAATGGAGCTTCGATAATTCTTATCAACAATTAAATCTGAACCATGCGTTTTACAAATCGACATATTACTTTGATAGTATTAATTTTTACTGCCACAATATATGGTCAGGTGCCTCAGGATAAAATAAAGGCAAAACTTGAAATTGAAAAAATTGAAGGCAACGTAAAAATTACTGGTACAGCAGAGAATCTTACAGATGTCATTAGGAGTGCGGGCTACAGAATGTCTGTCATAAAAAATAACAATAAAAGTAATAATCAGTCTAATAATGATCAGGTTGGCGTTTTTACCCTACAGCCAAATGAACTACAAAAGTTATCGACTTCTCAAATCAATCTTTCAGAAGATGATGAGGTAATCGTTTTATTATTGTTTTATGATGAAGACAAACAAATAATAGCAAAAGACCGTGTGGTTTTGGGCGAGGAAAAAAAAAAGACAATGTAATAGTGCTTCCTGTTGACGGTTTTATGTTAAGAGGAATTATTACTGATGATACCAAAACCAAAATTGGTAAAGATTTTTATGATCGATATTATTACAAATACAATGATATTGGAATAAATGCTGAAAAAATAGTAACAATAGGTGAAGAATATAGTTTCGCAAGAAATACAGCCATAACAATAACCATAGATAATGAGGTTATCTATGAGTTTTTAGCCAGACCGGATGACGAATTTCTGGATGCAGTTGCAGAGGAATCTGTAAATGCCACCTTTACTTATTTTAAAGAAAAAGAAAAGCAGCGAAAATATTTCACTCAGTATTAATTTTATTATAAGCGACATGAAATTTATTGTAATCCTGGTAGTATTTCTACTTGTGTCTCCGTTTATAAAGGCTCAGGCTTTAGTTTATAAGCCTGTAAATCCAGCTTTTGGAGGAGATACCTTTAATTATCAATGGCTTTTGAGCAGTGCCGAAGCTCAGAATAAGCAGAAGGATAAAACAACCGAAACAAAACAGCAAACAGATCTGGAACGCTTTAAAGCAAATTTAAATGCGCAATTGTTAAGTCAGATTTCAAGCTCACTCTACAAACAACAATTTGGTACTGATGGTATTAAAGAAGGTTCTTACACCTTTGGGAGTTATTCTGTCGATGTTTACCCATCTTCTGACGGACTCACACTAAATATTCTGGATACCAATACCGGAGAACAAACACAAGTAATCATCCCAAATCAATAATATGAGATTACATCACTACTTACTTATTTTATTTGGATTTCTTTTTTCGGGTTGCGGTGCTTATTTCAATCAGCCAACCGGAGTACAAAAAGCAGTTTTGGGAGAAGGTACTCCCGCGACTTCCTTATTAAAAGATTTACCAAAACCAAAGGAACCCGTTGTGGTTGGAGTCTATAAATTCAGAGACCAGACCGGACAATATAAACCACAGGAAAACGGAAGCAGTTTTAGTACAGCCGTAACTCAGGGAGCAACTTCTATCTTGATAAAAGCCCTCGAAGATTCTAAATGGTTTGTACCAATTGAGCGCGAAAATATTGGAAATTTACTGCAGGAGCGAAATCTAATTAGAGCAACACGTCAGGAATATGTAAAAAATGCCAATCCAAACGAACCTCAGTTAACGCCTTTATTATATGCAGGAGTTTTATTAGAAGGCGGAATAGTTTCATACGATTCTAATATAATTACGGGAGGTTTTGGCGCAAGGTATTTTGGTGCCGGAGCGTCTGTAAAATACCGTCAGGATCGGGTTACGATTTATCTGAGAATGATTTCAACATCAAACGGAAAAATTCTAAAATCAGTTTATATTTCTAAAACTATTTTATCACAGGCAATTGATGAAAGTTTATTCAGGTATGTAAATTTTAAAAGACTGTTAGAAGTTGAAACCGGATATACCACAAATGAACCGGTGCATATGGCCGTAACCGAAGCAATAGAAAAAGCCGTTGAATCATTAGTCTTAGAAGGAATAAAAGATAATATCTGGGAAGCAGATGCGCCAAAATCTGAAGTTGATACTTTATTAAAAAAATACGACGAAGAAACAAAAACCGCAGATGTAACAGCACTTTACGGAAGAGAATTAGAAAACAGAAGAAGCAAGTTTGCCATCGAAATTTCAGGAGGAGCAACGTTAATGGACGGAGATTATCAAGATCCGCTTTTAAGACCTTTTGGACGTGGTGCGTTGAAATTTTTTATAACGCCCGGTTTTAATATCAGTGCCTCTACAAATGTTGTAAACCTTGCTAATAAAAATTTACTCGATGTAGGGTATGTCACTTACGATCTTAATCTCGAATGGGTTCTGTTACCCAAAGATCGGTTTACGCCTTATTTATATGGAGGAGGAGGATATGCCACAAACAAAAAATTCGAAAATACATACAGTAAAGTTCAATACGGTTTAGGTCTTGAATATCTTGCTTCTGACAGAATTGGAATAAAATTATTTGCAGAACAAAATATTAATTTCAGCGACAATGTCGATTATATAAAAGCTGGAACGCGGGATGATTATTATTACAAATTTGGATTAGGGCTTACTTATTATTTCGCAAAAAAGAAAAAATAGTACAATCGTAAAAAACGCAATACCGAAGATATAACGATGAAGTTTAAATTTAAAAACAAATTAATAATGAAGTATTTATACAAAATAGCAAGCGTACTTTTTTTATTGTTTTTGGTTTCCTGCAGCGAAGAAAAAATAGGCGAATACGAATTTGGTACCGTTACCGGAAGAGTCGTCAATGCAGATACTTTTGAACCTATGGAGAACGTTAAAATACTTTCCAGCCCAACTACAAGTACCGTTTTTACAGATGCCGAAGGTAAATTTACCGTTTCGAACGTCAAATCAGGTGAATATTCTTTTCAGGCTCAGAAAGATGGTTTCGTAGCAAAATTTGAAGCCGTTACACTAACCGGAAATAACACCTCTGAAGTTGTTTTTGAGCTCAAAAAAGCCACAGCCAATAATAAACCCCCAACAGTTCCGGTATTAGTAAGTCCGATAGATAATAGTACAGCTCAGGCAATATCTCTGGACTTAACCTGGACAGATACAGATCCGGATAAAGATGAATTGATTTTTAAAATCACGCTCAGAAATAGTAATAATAGCGAAGTAAAAGTTTATGAACCCATAAAAGAAAATAAACTAACATTGACAGACTTAATATATGGTACAAAATATTATTGGCAGGTTGAAGTAACAGATGGTGTAAATACACCTGTTTTAAGCACAGTAAGTACATTTACAACACTTGCTTTTCCTGCCACAAGATATTTATTTGTAAAAAACATAAATGATAACAATGTGATTTTTACTGCCGATGATACCGGAAAACAATATCAATTGACCAGTTCAGATAAAAATTACTGGCGTCCGCGAAGAAATAATCAGGCTAAGAAAATTGCTTTTATAGGAACAAATGGTTCTCAAAATGATCTTTATACCATGAATTTTGACGGAACAGGTATTAAAAAAGTCACAAGTTCAGTACCAATTGCCGGTTTTAATTCAGATTATATTGGGTATTCCTGGAATGCTTCAGGGAGTGAGCTTATTTATCCTAATTTTGATAAATTGTACAAAATCAACAGCGACGGAAGTGGTTTAACCAAAATATTTCAAACCCCAAACGGCAAATTCATATCAGAATGTGATTGGAGTGCCGATGGATCTAAAATTGCTTTAAAAGTAAACGATTCAAATGGTTATAATGTCGAGATGTATGTTATTGATCCTTCCGGAGTAGTAACAGCTACTATTCTTTCTGGTTTAAACGGAGCAGTTGGCGGATTAAACTTTTCTATCACAGGGCAAAAAATAGTGTATACCAGAGATGTTACAGGATATGAAAGTTCAAATTACCGGCAGTTAGATTCCAGAATTTTCGAGTATAATTTTGCAACCGGAACTTCTTTACAAATAATAACCGATAAAATTTCAGGAACAAACGATTTGGATGTCCGGTATTCACCAAACGAATCAGAACTGATTTTTATCAATACTTCAAATGATGGTATTTCGATAAAAAATACAGTAAAAGCAACTACAGGCGTTGTGAACTCAAGAAGCGTATTATTTTCAGGAACCTTAATGCCAGATTGGGAATAATTTTCAAAAACCAAAATTTTTTAAAACCAATTAATTCGAAAAATTCGGCAGAGACATAAAACCTGCCGAATTTTTTTGTGAATCAAATATTCTAATTTTAAATCGTATATCCCCAAGAATTAAAAAAAGGGATTATCTTTGCACCACATCAACACAAACTAAGTTTCATGAGTTCAGATTCAAGCAAAAGGTACGCACAAAGAGGTGTTTCGGCATCAAAAGAAGACGTACACAACGCCATAAAAAATATTGATAAAGGTTTATTTCCTCAGGCATTTTGTAAAATCGTTCCTGATTATTTAACACAGGACGAAGAATATTGCCTAATAATGCACGCTGACGGCGCAGGTACAAAATCGTCATTGGCGTATATGTATTGGAAAGAAACCGGAGATATTTCGGTTTGGAAAGGAATCGCTCAGGATGCTTTAATTATGAATATTGATGATTTATTATGTGTTGGAGCAACAGATAATATTTTACTTTCATCAACAATTGGAAGAAACAAAAACTTAATTCCTGCTGAGGTAATTTCGGCAATCATAAACGGAACCGAAGAATTAATCAACGAATTAAAAACTTTTGGCGTAACCATTCATTCAACAGGCGGAGAAACTGCAGATGTTGGCGATGTAGTGCGTACTATAATTGTAGATTCTACCGTAACAGCTCGTATGAAACGTAGCGATGTTGTCGATAATGCCAATATAAAAGCAGGCGACGTAATCGTTGGTCTGACCTCTTTTGGACAGGCAACTTACGAAAAAAGTTATAACGGCGGAATGGGTAGCAACGGATTAACATCTGCCCGTCACGACGTTTTCGAGAAATATTTGGCTAAAAAATATCCAGAAAGTTACGACGCGCTTGTTCCGGAAGAATTGATTTATTCAGGACAAGTAAATCTTACCGATGAAGTAGAGAATAGCCCAATAAATGCAGGTCAGTTAGTACTTTCTCCAACAAGAACTTACGCCCCAATTATCAAGAAAATTTTAGACACTTACACACCAAACGAAATTCACGGAATGGTACATTGTAGTGGAGGAGCACAAACTAAAATTTTACATTTCGTTCAAAACTTACACATTATAAAAGACAATTTATTTCCGGTTCCGCCATTGTTCAAGTTAATTCAGGAACAATCAAAAACCGATTGGAAAGAAATGTATCAGGTTTTCAATTGCGGTCACCGTATGGAAATCTATGTTCCGGAGAATATTGCTCAGGATATTATCGCAATTTCAAAATCGTTTAATGTCGATGCACAAATTGTAGGGAGAGTAGAAGCCGCTGATGCTAAGAAATTAACCATCACAAGCGAATACGGAACATTCGAATATTAATTTTTTTTGAGTTACAAAGTTACAAAGGTTCTGAGTTGCAAAGGTTTTATATACTGGAGTTTACAACAGAACCTTTTTTATTAATAATCAGCTTTTTTAGGAGCTAATCCCGCTATCCGTTACAATCTTTTGTTTTTTAAAGAAAAAAACAAAAGGATTTTTACTACTATCGGGGCTAAAAAACACCAGGCTATGTACGAATTACTTTTTTGGAAATATTTAGAAGAAGTTTACCTAAACCATCACGAAGTTTATGAAGCTCTTGTCGAAAAAGAAACAGTCGAAGGTCTTGAAATACTTCCGGTTCAGGTAATTATGAACAGAATCGCTTCGGTATTTTCACAATGGGAAAAAGTAGATGAAAACAGCTGGCAAAACAATTCTGGAAAAGGCGCTTTTCAGGTAATTTCGACCCCACAAAGCATCAAAATTGACTGCTACGGAACCGAAGGTAAAACGATGAATAAGCTGGTTGAAATAATGGAAGAATTCAAACTTCCGTTGTATGATCCGCAAGTTCCGGAGCGTTATGATGAAATGAGTGAGTAATAATCATTTTGAATTTTCTTGATATCTATAATAATCGCATAAAGCCCCAATGTTTAAACACAGGTTTGTTATTTCGACGAAGGAGAAATCTCCGCAAGTAACTCCGCAACGAGATTTCAATCTTTGTCGAGCTTCTCGCGAAGATTTCTCCTTCGTCGAAATGACAATAGTGCAGGAATTTTGAGGTTTTTGCTTAGTATATATTCACCAAAATAATATCTCGTAGAGATTCCATATCGCTAGAAATACATTCATAAACCCAAACATTTTATCCCGTAGGGATTACACATTCGATAAGGTTAAAAAATCAAAAAGCTATGAATACAAACTTCAGTTTCTCAGAAAATATTATTTTAGAAGACGATTTGGTTTTATTGCGTTCTTTACAAGAATCAGACGTCGATAATTTATTAGAAATCTCGATCAACGAACCTGAAACATGGAAATATTCTCTTGTAGGTGCTGACGGAAAAGAAAATTTAATTAAATACATTCAATCGGCAATAAAGGCACGAGAAGATCAAAGAGAATTTCCATTTATAGTTTTTGATAAAAAAGCTCAAAAATATGCAGGTTCAACCCGTTTCTACGACATGAATCTTGAATTCAAAACACTTCAGTTAGGATATACGTGGTATGGTTCTGCTTTTCGAGGAACCGGACTCAACAAACATTGTAAATTTTTATTACTTCAATTTGCCTTCGAAACCCTTGAAATGGAACGTGTAGAATTTCGTGCAGATAATAGTAACGAGCGAAGCATTGCTGCCATGAAAAGCATTGGCTGCAAAGTCGAAGGTGTTTTGCGCAGTCATATGCCAACAGCAAATAGCGAAGTTCGTCGTGATTCAATTGTTTTGAGTATTCTTAAAAATGAATGGTTCGATGAAGTAAAAGAAAATTTAAAGCGTAAACTTTAAAAAGAACCAAAGGTCCGAGCAAGTTAAGAGCCAAAGGCTCAACTAATATTGTAGGGCTGGATTTTAATCCAGTTTAGACAAAGCAAGAAAAAAAGCCAAATGCTCCAACCATATTGTAGAGCTGTCCCAAAGCTTGGGGATTAATCCAGTCTTGGCAAGTAATTAGTTTTACCCCACATTTAATCAAGTTCTGAATTTGGAATTTAAAAAAAATGAAATTTTATCTTCTATCCATTTTTCAAAAGAAGATCTTGTTCCTTTCTTATTTTTACCACTAAATTATCTACGTACGTTTTTACTTTTTGAGGTAAAGAATTCCAATCTTTATCTTTTTTAAAACTTCTGCAATCATCAAGATCACATTCTATGGCACGAATTGCATATTTTTTATTTTTATAAACCGTAATAATTTTTACACGTCTTATTTCATCATTTTCATTTCTCGTTCCATAAACAATTACAGGATCAATATAACCATCGCCGTCGAGATCTTTTGTGCTGCAGTATTTTGTCCAGAACCAAATATTAGTTTCCTTAGGTTCTGTGCTTTCAAGTAAATCATTTATTCGCCATTTTTCAAGAAATCCACCATGATCATTCATAGTACAAATAGCCTGGATTTTAGTATTTAAAGTGTCTTTTTTAGAGATGTTTTTTTGATTTTCGCATAGAAGCAATTCATATACACCACCTTTATCTGAACATTCGAATGCTTTATAAATAGGAAAATCTGAAACCTGATCAAGTTCTCTTTCTGTTATTTCTTGTTTTGTTAATTTATAACTTTCTACTTTTTGGGAAAAACCGAATGTTGAGAAAGCAAGCAATAACAATAAAATAAAATTCTTCATGACTAAAAGTTACATTTTTATACAATCAAAGATATTTAAAAGCTTTTTAGTTAAATAAATTTTATATTTTTTAAAAATCATTTTTTATCGTATTTTTCTAACCTAAAAACATTGGTAAATCGTTTTAGTAAATGCGAAATCCTGTTTTAGAGAAAAAATAATACTTTAAAAAAATTACCTGATGAATAGAATAAAGGGAAAAAATCTTGTTTTTGGATTATCATTTTTAATGCTTGCTTATACAATCAATGCACAGAAAAAAGCAATCGAAAAACGTAATCTAATTCAGTATGTCGATCCTATGATTGGTACAGCTAAAATGGGACATACTTATCCTGGCGCAACAGTTCCGTTTGGGAGCGTACAATTAAGTCCGGAAACAGATACGATTGCCTACGGTTTAAACGGAAAATACAATGGTGAAGTTTATAAATATTGTGCAGGATATCAATATCAAGATAAAACGATTGTAGGTTTTAGCCATACTCATTTTAGCGGGACAGGACATTCTGATTTAGGCGATTTTTTAATCATGCCTACAACGGGGAAATTACAATTGAATCCGGGAATAGCATCGAAGCCATTATCAGGTTACAGATCTGCGTTTTCTCATTCGACCGAAAAAGCAGAACCTGCTTATTATAGCGTATTTCTTGAAGATCATAAAATCAAGGCAGAGCTTACCGCAACAACCCGCGTTGGAATGCATCAATATACATTTCCAAAATCTGACGAATCGCATATAATTCTTGATCTGACATCAGGAATTTACAACTACGATAAAAAGAATGTATGGACATTTGTTCGTGTTGAAAACGATACATTAATTACAGGATATCGCCAGACAAATGGCTGGGCAAGAACCAGAACCGTTTATTTTGCGATGTCTTTTAGTAAACCTATTAAAAGTTACGGACAAGCTGCACTCGAAAAAAGTGTTTACAGAGGATTTTGGGGAAGATTTGATCAAACGAAAAACTTTCCGGAAATGGCTGGTCAGAACTTAAAATTGTTTTTTGATTTTAATACTGAAGAAGGAGAGAAGATCAAAATAAAAATGGCGTTATCACCGGTAAGTTCTGCCGGAGCACTTGAAAATATGAAAAAAGAAGTTCCGGGTTGGGATTTCGAAAAAGTAAAAAAACAAAGTCAGGAAATCTGGAATAATGAATTGAATAAAATTCAGGTAGAAACAATTCAAAAAGAAGATCTCGTAAACTTTTACACTTCAATGTATCATGCCTTTTTAGGGCCAACAGAATACATGGATTTAGACGGTAACTATAAGGGTTTGGACATGAACGTTCATAAAGCCGAAAACTTTAAAAACTACACCAGTTATTCGTTATGGGATACTTATAGAGCTTTACATCCTTTATTCAATTTGGTTCAGCCAGAGCGAAATTCTGACATGATTAGTTCTATGCTGGCACATTCAGATCAAAGCGTGCATAAAATGTTGCCAATCTGGTCGCATTATGCAAATGAAAACTGGTGCATGATTGGGTATCATTCTGTTTCTGTAATTGCAGATGCAATTGTAAAAGGCAATGGTAATTTTGATGCTGAAAAAGCACTTCAGGCTTGTGTAAATACAGCAAAAGTACCATATTATGACGGATTGGAATATTATATGACTAAAGATTATGTTCCTGAGGATAAAAACGGATCTTCGGTATCTAAAACTTTAGAATATGCCTACGATGACTGGGCAATTGCTCAGGCGGCAAAGAAATTAGGCAAAACAGATATTTATAATGAATTTATCGAAAGATCTAAAAATTATAAAAACGTGTATGATGCAAAAACAGGTTTCATGCGTCCGAAATTAAATGATGGAACTTTCAAAAAAGAATTTGATCCGTTAGATACACATGGACAAGGTTTTATTGAAGGCAATTCTTGGAATTATAGTTTATATGTTCCGCAAGATCCTGCCGAAATGATTAAAATGATGGGCGGAAACGATAAGTTTAATGTGAGATTAGATTCATTATTCAGCATGCATTTACCGGACAAATATTTTGAAAATACAGAAGATATAACCAGAGACGGAATCATAGGGAATTATGTCCATGGTAACGAACCTTCACATCATGTGGTTTATTTATACAACTGGACCAATTCGCCTTGGAAAGCTCAGGACAAAATTAGAATGATCCTGAAAAAAATGTATCGAAATGGAGCTGACGGTTTAGGCGGAAATGACGATTTTGGGCAAATGAGCGCCTGGTATATTTTTAGCAGTTTAGGATTTTATCCCGTAGCTCCGGGTTCTGATGAATATGCATTAGGAAGTCCGTTAGTTAAAAAAGCAACTTTTAATTTAGAAAACGGAAAGAATTTCGAAGTTGAAACCGTAAATCAATCTGATAAAAATGTTTTTGTGAATAAAGTAATTTTAAACGGGAAACAGTTAGATAAACCTTTTCTAAAACATGCAGATATCATCAATGGCGGAAAAATCACTTTTTATATGAGTGCAAAACCAAATAAGAAGAATTATTAGGTTTCAAAAGTCCAAACCTAACAAGTTTTAAAACTTGTTAGGTTTCTTTATTTTGATGTCACCCTGAGCGAAGTCGAAGGCTTTTATAACGAAAAGGGCTTCGACTTCGCTCTGCCTGACAAATCACTAATGTCAATTCGTGAAAATTAGTGAAATTCGTGGCGAAAAAATTAATAATACTCAAACATGAATAGATTTTATAAAAACTTCACGAAATTTGCATTTCAAATAAAGACAATTAAATATGAAAATAAATCTAAAATCAGGAATTGATAAATTGCTTTTCGGAATGAAGCAAAACGATGTAACGGCTGCTTTAGGAAAACCTGATAAAAATTATGTAGACGAAGATGATAATGTGATTTTTGTATACAATGCACAAAAAATCAGATTGACATTTTATCAGGAAGAAGAAATGAAATTGGGTTATGCAGTGGCTTCAAGTAATGATTTAGAAGTTTTTGGGTTCAAATTAATCGGAAGAAAAATTGCTGACGTAAAGAAAGATTTAGCAACAAAAGGAATCACAAAATATACTCAGGAAACTTTTGACACTTTCGAGAACTATTTTAACGAAGACAATTGGTTTATTCTACAAACAGAATTTGATGAAGTTGTGAAGTTTGAAGTTGGTGCAATTATCAATGATAAAGACGAATTTGACTGGAAATTTCCAGCTAAGAAATAAAGATACACACGCAAAGTCATTGCGAGGAACGAAGCAACCACACTAACAACAGTTAAAATTGATATGTAAAATGAGATTGCTTCGTTCCTCGCAATGACATAACACAAAAAAAAACCGACAAGTGATTGTCGGTTTTTTTTATGATGATTAATTAAAAGAAAATTATCCTTTTAACCATGCGTTTTTAAGTTTCTCTTTTGAAGCATCTGTAGCTTTAAAAGTTTCTTTTTCTTCAAATGGTACTTTTACAGTTCCTTTTATAGTTTGCTCTGCACCGGCACGTTTGATTTTAATTGTAATAGGATCGTTTTCTTTCCAGTTTTCACTTTCTGTAATTAAATCATAGATATTGTCTAAGTTGTATGTTTTATTGTTTACAGAAATGATTTGATCACCAGCCTTAAGATTTAAATTGTCAAAAAACACATTTAATGCTATTTCAGGACGAACACTTATTATTTTAGTTGCTTTATCGATACCAATATAAGGAGCTTGCCCTTTAATGAAAATTGATCCTGGAGTTTTTTCAGATGCTTTTGTAACACCAACTTTAGCCAGATAAAAATCGTAAGGAATTGGCGTAGTTCCCGCTACATATTTGTTCAAAAATTCACCAACTTCAGGATAAGTCAATTGTGTGATTTTAGCAAAAAGCTCGTCATCATTAAATGGTTTTTCAACTCCATATTCACTAGCTAATTTATGCATCAGATCCAGAATTCCTCTTTCGCCATTGCTTTTTTCTCTAATGATAATATCGATACACATACCAATTAAGGCTCCTTTTTGATAGACATTTAAGTATTGGTCTTTATAAGGCTGCTCTAATACATTTTTACTCATCAAAGTAAAAGACATCGTATCGTTTAAATCTTTTGCCTGTTCGATTTTATCAGCAATACGCGTATAAAATTCAGCTTCACCAATTAATCCCTGATTGATTTGAAACAGGTTGGCAAAATACTCCGTTACACCTTCGTACATCCATAAATGCTCAGACATTTTTGGGGCATTATAATCAAAATATTGAATTTCTTTTGAGTGAATTGTTAATGGTGTTACGATATGAAAAAATTCATGCGAAACTACATCTTTCATAGATTCTACCAGTTTTTCTTTTGGCATAGATTCCGGTAAAACAACTGTAGTTGCCGTAGGATGTTCTAAAGCCCCAAAACCGTGAGCATCATCTTTAGCCATGCTTGATAAATACAATAAAACAGTATATTTTTTAGTCGCATTTACTTTTCCCAGGAAGTTTTTTTGCGCTGTCATCATGGTTTTCATTTCCGGAGTAATACTTTCTGCCGTAAATTTTCCGGTAGGAGAGTAAACAGCGATCAGGATATCCATTCCGTTTACGTTAAAAGTCGTATAATCAGGTTTAGAATACATGATAGGATTTTCGACTAAAACTGCGTAACGAGGCGTTGTAAATACATCGCTTGTTTTGCTTGCATCTTCATCTGTCATTGAAGTTGCTCCCCAAAGCGTTTCAGGATGCGTGATAGTAACTTTGTAAGGAACATTTAGTTTATCCTGAAAATAACCTACAAAACCATGGGTATTAACCATGAAGTTGATTCCTGCATTGATATTAGTTCCTGCCGGTGAAAAAACATCGTCATTACCAAATCCTGTTCCTTTTTCAGTATCAAAAGTGTCACCTACAAGATAAGTCACTTTTTTTAATGTTTTGGCGTTAGAAATTGACCATGAATTATCGTCAATTCTTTTTACGGTTAATTCATTACCCTTAGCGTCAAAGGCTTTAAATCCATCAGAATATTTACCATAATTATCTGTAGAATAAGTTCCCGGAACTGTTTTTGGAATGCTGTAAATAATTTCGTCAGTTTTGATTTGTGGTGGCGTAACGGTTACTAAAACTTTATCGTCTTTTACGTCAATTAAATTTATAGTTACATCTACTACATTGCTTTTTGCGGCACCTGATGAGCTTCCTGTTTTACAGCTCCAAAGAGTTACTGCAAGAGCCAAGGTGTAAAGTATTTTTTTCATTTCTTATTGTTTAGTTATTTGTATTTGACTTATAAAAAGCAAAAAAGTTACAATTACATTAAAAATATAAAAAAACTCCTGAATTTCAGGAGTTTTGTTTTAGTCTAGCTTGTTTTTTATATAATATTTACCATCCAGATCTTCATCAAAATCATCTATTTTAACGGGTTTTGGTTTTGGTTTATTTGCAATTGCCTTCTTTTTCCACATCTCGAATTTTTCAAGTGGCATCTTCTTTTTCATGATTTCCAGAACTTCTTTTTCTGCCAATCCAAATTCTTTTTTTATGATCTCAAATGGATTTTTTTCTTCTAAGGCTAGCGAAACAAGTTTTTCGGTTTGTTCCCAATTCAATTCTTTGCGGTTACTCTTTTTCATCACGTGAAAATTAATTCAAAATAGGGGTTAATGATTAATAGATTGATTTTCAATTTAAGTATCAATATTAATAAAAAAAATAATTAGTTGGTTCGTTCTGTGAAATTT
The DNA here is from genome assembly GCF_001422725.1 of Flavobacterium sp. Leaf82. Classification (GTDB taxonomy): domain Bacteria; phylum Bacteroidota; class Bacteroidia; order Flavobacteriales; family Flavobacteriaceae; genus Flavobacterium. Next base: position 33,442 of record NZ_LMMA01000032.1, read on the forward strand.
TTTTTAATGATTTTAACTGTTTTTTGCAGATCTTGATTTTTGAAACGGAATTTGCAATAAATTTTTTAATCTGTTGTTTTCTTCCTTACTCATATGTGTGTCTACTCCATAAATTAATTCTTCTTTTGGAAGACTTGTAAAAGTGCCAAAAATGCGGTCCCAAACAGAGAAAATGTTGCCATAATTACTATCTGTATAAGGTAAAACATAATGATGATGCACTTTATGCATATTAGGAGAAATGATAAAATAACTCAGTATGACATCTAGTTTATTGGGTAAAGAAATATTTGCATGATTAAACTGTGAAAAAATAACAGAGAGACTCTGATATAAGAAAACCATCCACATGGGAGCTCCTATAATTAAAACCCCAAGAGTTGTAAATATAAACCTAATGATACTTTCTCCGGGATGATGTCTGTTGGCAGTTGTGGTATCGATCCAGGTATCTGTATGATGAACGATATGAAAACGCCATAAGAATTTTATTTTATGCTGAATATAATGAGCGAGATAAGCCCCGATCAAGTCTAATAAAAGTAACCCGATGATGGTATAAAGCCAAATTGGTATTGCAGGCATCCATTGCAGAATTCCAAAATGATTTTCTATTGTCCAGTTTGCTGTTCTAATTAAAATAAAAGCTAAAACAAAATTGACAATGATTGTAGTAAACGTCAAAAAGAAATTGATTCCTGCATGTTGCCATTTTCGGTATTGCATCCTGAATAATGGAAATGTGTTTTCGATGAGCCAAAAAAGTGTAATACCACCCACGAGTATCAAGCTTCTGTGTGAGGACGGAATCGTACTGAAATATGCTATAATATCATTCATAAAAGTAAAATTAGATTGATACAAGTTATAATCTGTTTGCTATAAAGAGATTATCTAAAGTATTGGCATATAAAAAAAAGAGAAAACCGAATATAAATATATCTGATTTTCTCTTTAAAAGTAAGTTATAAGGTAAATATTTTTATGATTTTTTAGTCTGATATTGCTCAATAAGTAAGCAATATAAAAATCTATAGCTTATATGTTAATGATTATTGAGCTGAATGCTCCGTTTCGTCATTCTTTTGTAATAATGTTTTGTATATAAATCCGGCAAGAATAGCGCCTAAAATTGGTGCGACCCAAAATAACCAAACCTGAGATAATGGTTCTCCACCTGTAAAAATAGCTTGTGATAATGATCTTGCAGGGTTTACAGAAGTATTGGTAATTGGAATACTTATTAAGTGAATTAAAGTAAGTGCTAATCCAATTGCTATACCGCAAAAATTAGTATTGGCACATTTATCCGTCGCTCCCAGAATTATTATCAGGAAAAAGAATGTTAGTATAAATTCTGCTATAAAGGCAGATTGCAAAGAATAACCATCAGGCGAGAATGCTCCGTAACCATTTGATGCAAAAGCTCCGGCTTGCAAATTGTTTATTGCATTTCCTGCTTTACCAGTCCAAATGATGAATAATGTTCCTGCAGCAGCAATTGCTCCAACACATTGGGAAATAATATAAGGTAAAAGATCTTTTGCAGGAAATCTTCCGCCTGCCCATAAACCAAGAGAAACCGCAGGATTAAAATGTCCTCCTGAAATGTGACCTACAGCATATGCCATTGTTAATACTGTTAAACCAAACGCAAGTGCAACACCCGCAAATCCAATTCCCAAAGTAGGAAATCCAGCTGCAAAAAGTGCGCTTCCACAACCTCCAAAAACTAGCCAATAAGTTCCGAAGAACTCTGCAAATAATTTTTTCATAATAAAATAATTTAATTAATAGTTGATTGTTAAAGGGTATATTGGTATGCCCAAAAAATCAAAACAAATTGTAAGGGTAAACGTACAAATAAAATCCAGTTTGGTAAGCCAAAACTTGCTTTTTTATTTTGATACATGAAAAGATTTGCCGGGAATACAGCAATTAGTAATGCTATGATTCCCCACGCAGCAAAATTTGTTGTGTAATTAACCATTAGGAGGATGCCTAAAACAATTTCGGCACCTCCGCTTAAAAAATTTATTAATTTGGGGTTTGTGAAAAAAGGTGGAATGATTCTAACATACATTCCGGGATTTCTAAAATGATTTAATCCGGCAATAATATAGAGAGCAGCCATTAAATATAAATGCCAAGGTAAATTCATGATGATATGTAATTGTTTGTCACGAATTTATAAAAAAATTAACAATTATTACATTACAAACGGCTTTTTTTTAATGGTTTGCAAAATAAGTTAATTTTTACGCTTAAAATTTACATTCATGATAATTATGGCAAAAATGATTAAAACGATTCCTATCCATTGTGATAAGATCACTTTTTCATCTAATAATATGTAAGCCATCATTACAGAAACAGGAAGTTCAAGTGCAGATACGATACTTCCCAGTCCAATTCCGGTTAGCGGGAAACCTGCAGTCATTAACATTGGAGGGATAATTGTGCCAAAAAGCGCCAGAATAATTCCCCATTTCATGAAAATTTCAAAGTTAAAAGGAGTTACCTGAGTCGCAATTGCAAATGAAAATACAATTACAGATCCTCCTAAAAGCATGTATAAACTACGTTGTGCAGATGAAATTTCGGTTGCAACGCTGTTTGCGGTAAACATTGTTGTAGTAAACGACGCTGCTGCCAGGATTCCCCACGCGAGACCACGCCAATCCAGTGCTACATCATTATGAATAATATTTGTTGCTAAAACAGTCCCTGCAAGAACTATAAATACGGCAATCACTTTTTGTTTTGAAGGCAGTTTTTTTTCTAAAATCATTTCAAGTAAAACACCCATCCAAACGGTTTGCATTAATAAAACGATGCCAATAGAAACCGGTATGTATTTTACCGCCAGATAATAGAATAAACTTGTCATACCTAATGAAGTACCGGCAAGCATTAAACTGAAAATATTTTTTTTGGTTGCTTTTACAACATTGTCCCTATGTTTTGCTTTTTGAAATGCATTTATCAATAAAATTCCAATAATTCCTAACACAAATTGAGATGTGGTTACTTCAGCAGTTGTATATCCTTCTGAATAGGCCATTTTTACAAAAGTAGCTAACATTCCGTAAGTTGTGGCGCCTATTGCAACTAAAAATACTCCCTTTAATACATTGTTTTGTGACATCGTAATTTGTTTAAATTAAAAAAATAAAGCCGGCAAAGGTAAGCTATTTTGTTTAGGATTTAATAGAAATCGGACTTAAATGCTAGAATGAGTTTATTTTGAGAGTCAATTTTGGTCTTAAAATTATGAATTTGATAGTATTACATAAAATAAATAACCCATCAAAAAACAATATTTTGATGGGTTACATTATATCTGATAAAAATAAATATTTTATTTTACAGGTTGATTTTGATACGTTTCAATTTCAAAAATCAAAGTTGAGTTTGGCGGAATCACTCCTCCGGCACCTTTTTCTCCATACGCTAAATTTGAAGGAAGAAAGAAAATTGCTTTTTCACCGTCAGTCATTAAATCTAGTGCTTCGATAAAACCCGGAATCATTCCGTCTTTTTTACCTACAGTAAAAGGAAAAGCCTGATATCCTTTTTGTGCATCGCGGTTTGCATCATATTTGCCATACGCTTTTGCAACGCTTGCCATACTGCTGTCGAATAGATTTCCGTCTTCAAAATATCCTGCATAGTGAAAATAGATTGCAGAACCTTCAGCTCCTTTAACTCCAGTTCCTTTTTTCGTAATAACGTATTTTAAACCTGACGCCGTTGTAGTTGCTTTTGCTTTATTAGCTGCAAAATAAGCCGCTTTTTCTTTTACTACTTTTTGAGATTCTGCCTTCTTAGCTTCTTGTTTTTTAACATCGTCTGCTAAAACTTTTACAGCGTTAAACTTCTTTGCAGCATCACCTTTACGGGTAATTGTAATTTTTGTCATAATATCATCCTGAACAATTTTATTTACATTGTCCATTCCTGAAACTACATGACCAAAAATAGTATGTTTTCCGTTTAACCAAGGCGTTTCTTTATGTGTGATAAAAAATTGGCTTCCGTTTGTAGCAGGACCTGAATTTGCCATTGCAAGAACACCGCCTTTTTCAAACTTCAGTTCTTCTACAAATTCGTCTTTAAAAGCATATCCGGGACCTCCTGATCCGTTTCCGTCAGGATCTCCTCCCTGAATCATGAAATCGTTGATAACCCTGTGAAATTTCAATCCGTCATAGAAAGGTTTTCCTTTTAGTCTTTCCACTTTTACATTCGGATTATTTCCTTCTGCCAATGAAATAAAGTTTGCTACAGTTACCGGTGTTTTTACGTATTCTAATGATAATACGATATCACCTTTTGTAGTTGATATAGTAGCAAAAATACCATCATTAGGATTTGTAGCTGTTTTTGCAATAACTTTTGTAGCCGGAGCTTTTGGTTTTGCTGCCGGTTTTTTTGTCTGAGCCTGCATGTTTACAACTGCAAGGCAAAATAAAACTAGAAATTTAAATTTCATGATTTTCTCAATTTAAGTCTAAGTTAATCTTTATGTATAATTATTGTGGCTTTTCTAATAATTGAATTTCGAAAATGATATTCGCATTTGGCGGAATCACTCCTCCGGCACCAGTTGCTCCGTAAGCTAAATGAGACGGAATAAAAAGAATAGCTTTGTCTCCAAATGAAAGTTGTTCGATTCCTTCTATAAATCCTGGGATCATACCATCTTTACGACCTGCCTGAAACGGAATTGGCTGATATCCGTGTTGTTCAGCTCTTGAAACATCAAATTTTCCAAAAGCTTTATTAACTTCTTCTACGCTGGAGTCAAATAAAGTTCCGTCTTCTAAAAATCCTGAATAGTGAATGTATAATTGTGTTCCCGAAGTTGGCTTTTTACCCGTTCCTTTTTCAGTAATTAAATATTCTAAACCTGAATTTGTTTTAGTAGTTTTAGATTTTACAGAAGCAAAATATTCTACTTTTTCTTTTTGAACGTCTGCATATTTACCTTTTTCTTTGGCAATTTCAGAGAAATAGTCTGTAAATACTTTTACAGCATCAAACTTTTTAGCTGCTTCTCCATTTCTAATAATGGTTACGGCTACAATAGTATCACCTTGTTTTACCTGATTTACAACTTCCTGACCTTTTTCTACAACATGACCAAAAATTGTATGTTTCCCGTCTAACCATGGAGTTTCAACATGTGTAATAAAAAATTGACTGCTGTTTGTTCCCGGACCGTTATTCGCCATTGCTAAAACACCTGCTTTATCGAACTTTAGATCAGTGATTTCGTCTTTAAATTTATATCCTGTATCTCCAGAACCAGTTCCTTCAGGATCTCCGGTCTGAATCATGAAATCTTCTATAACTCTGTGGAATTTCAAGCCATCAAAAAAAGGTTTCTTTTTTAAGTAATCTTTTGTTACAAACTCGTTTTTACCTTCGGCTAAGGTTACAAAATTAGCAACAGTAACAGGAGCTTTTTTATAATCTAATTCAACAATAATATGTCCTTTATTGGTTTCAATATCAGCATACAAACCATCAGGCAAGTTACTGTGCTCGTCCTTGCAAGAATATAATGAGCTAACGGCTATTAGTAATAGTAAAATACTCTTTTTCATTTTTAAAATGTTGTTTTTATGGGTTTATTGTATCTTTTTTAATTGCAGCTGCAGGTTTTGGCGTCACAGGTTTTGGAGCAGTTACAGTTGGGGTCTGACCTGCTACAGGTGCTGGTTTAGCCGCTGGATCCGGTACAAAATTGCGAAGCGTAACGGTACAAATTAAAGACTGGTTTGTGCCTATTTTTTTGTTGTCTCCGTGATATCCATATGCCATATGAGAAGGAAATAAGAAAGTCACAGTTTCATTTTTATGCATCATTTTGATACCATCACGTAATCCCATCATGATATCTTGTTTGTCTACATAATAAGTTTGCGGGCCAAGATCAGCTTCAGAGTAAATAATTGTACCTTTTATATCTTTTACTTCTAAATTAAAATAAGCAATATCTCCTTTTTTGGGAGTTGCAGGATCTGCCGAGTTTTGCTCGTCATAATACAGCCAATATCCTTTTCTGGTAGCGTAATATTTTATTTTTGGATTACTTTTAATTATTTTTTTTATGGTTTCTTCTTCGTTTGCTATCAGTTTTTTATTTCTGTCAACAGATTTTTTCATAAAGGTACCTGAAGCCTGAGAGATAGGTCTTCTCGCTTCTTCGTGCTGTTTGCAGCTCACCAATAAAACAGCAAAAAGTAGGGTGTAAATGCTTAGTTTTAAGTAGTTCATGTGGGGTTATATTTTTAGTTTGTTTACTAAATCTTCAAATTTATTCAAGGTTTCTTCCATCGAAACATCTGATCTTCCACCGGCTGCATTACTATGTCCGCCACCATTAAAATGATCTCTTGCAAACTGGTTTACATCAAAACCTCCTTGCGATCGGAAAGAAATCTTAATGATTTTCTCGTCTTTATTTTCGATAAAAATAGCAGTAAAAATAATACCTTTTATACTTAACCCGTAATTAACAATTCCTTCAGTATCGCCTTTTACGTAATCAAACGAATCAAGTTCATTCTGAGTAAGTGAAGTATAAGATGTTTTATGTTCTGCAAAAACTTTCATGTTCTGCAAAGCGCGACCTAGTAGTTGTAGTCGACCGTAAGAGCTGTTGTCAAATAATAAAATAGGTATCTGAGTATTCTCTACTCCTAAATCTATTAAATCTGCAATGATACGATGTGTGTTCCCGGTAGTTCTAGGAAAACGAAACGAACCTGAATCAGTCAGGATTCCAGTATAAATACAAGTCGCAATGGTTTTATCAATATCTTCTTTTTTTCCTAAGAAAGAAATGAAGTTATAAAGCATTTCGCAAGTTGATCCTAATGAAGTATCAGAGTAGGTGTAAGCTGCATAATCATCCGGTTTTTGATGATGATCAATCATAATAAACGGAGCTGTTAACTTTGCTAAAGTATGTTCCATTTCGCCGGTACGATGAAAAGCGTTAAAATCCAGTGTGAATATTAACTCAGCTTCTTCTAATATTTTGGTACAGTTTATAGTATCTTTTTCAAAGATTTTTACCGTTTCAGAACTTGGTAACCAGGCTAAAAAATCAGGAAAATCGTTTGGAGCAATCACGGTCGGATGGTGATTGTTCTTTAATAAAAAATGGTATAAACCTAAGGTTGAACCCATAGCATCACCGTCAGGACCTCTATGCGGAATTATGGCGATTTTCTTTGGGGTTGCGAGTAACAATTGTATCGCTTGAATATCTTGTATTTTCATAGTGTGCGAATTTACATTTTTTTAATGTAATGTTGAAATCATTTTACAGATTAACACACTTTTATTAGTTGACAGTTTTCGGTTGCAGTTTTTAGTGCAGACTGTGCCTGAAAACTTTGACTGTGACTAAATTAAAGCCACTTTTGATACAACTTATACTTAGCGCCTTTTACAATTTGCGATTTATAAATTCCTACAGGACCGGACGAAAAGTAAGCAGTTATACAGGCAATAGCGATAAAAATTCCAGGCTGAATCCCAAAAAGTTCCATTCCCATAACCGTGCACGCAATAGGAGTGTGGGTTGCGCCGGAAAATACAGCTACAAATCCTAAACCTGCCAGAAAAGCTATTGGCAACGGAATTATTAAGGATAATGCACTTCCTAAAGTGGCACCTACAAAAAATAATGGAGTAACTTCACCACCTTTAAAACCTGCTCCTAAAGTAAATCCTGTAAATAGAATTTTAAGTAAAAAGTCGTACCACGGGATTGCATTCGAAAATGAATCTAGAATCACGGGAACACCTAATCCGGAAAACTTTGTAAATCCAAAACCTGCAATGGCAATTGCCAGAATGATTCCGCCAATAAAAGGTCGTAGCGGCGGATATTTTATATTTTTTGAAAAAAGAGAACGCCAAAAATGAGTACTTCTGGAAAATAATAATGCAGCAAAACCGGATAAAATACCGATGATGATAACGTAAAATAAAGTCGAAATGCTAATTTCAGGAACAATAGGAATACTATAATGGGTATGTTTAACCTGCCAGAATTCTACAATAAAATAAGCAGTATATGCGACTAAAAAAGATAGAAGGATACTTTTAAAATTAATTTTGCTGAAGTACACAACCTCTAATGCAAAAATAGCACCCGCCAAAGGAGTTCCAAAAACGGAAGCAAATCCGGCGCTTATTCCCAGAATGATTAAAATTTTACGTTCCGAATTATCTAAATTAAAAAGCTTAGTAAATTGATCTGCAATTGCACCTCCCATTTGTACAGCCGTTCCTTCACGACCTGCAGAACCTCCAAATAAATGGGTAATTAAAGTTCCTAAAAGTACCAAAGGAGCCATTTTAAGCGGAATAATTTTTCTGGGATTTTCGTATTCTTCCAACAATAAATTATTGCCTTTTGCGATAGATTCTCCCCAGTAATAATAACTATAACCTATGAGTAATCCGCCAAGAGGTAAAAGCCAGATAATCCAGTCATGATGAATTCTATATTGTGTCACCCATTCGAGTGCAACTAAGAAAAATGCAGATGCAGATCCGGACAAAATACCTATTAAAACACAAATGAAAATCCATTTGAAAATTGCCAGAAGTATTTGTTTTGGGGTTTGAGAAGTCATTAATTATTTAAGAGAAGTTTTTTCTGCCACGAATTTCACTAATTTTCGCGAATTTCTTCGTGTTTTTGCGGAATTTTTTGCCAAAGATTGAAAGGATTAAAAAGGATTTTTTTAGTAAATACTTAAAGCCATTTTTTGAAGACAAAAATAATTCGAGCTAATTCGTGAAATTCGTGGCAAAAAAATATTTACTGTACAACAGCTGTAAATTCAATTTCAACTAAATATTCAGGTGCAACAAGTTTACTTATTTCATAAAAACCGGTAGTTGGTTTTACATCTTTAAAAAAAGCTGAGTGCGCTCTTGCTACATCTTCAAAAGTAGTAATGTTGGTTGTAAAAATACGGGTTCTGATTACGTCTTTCATTCCAACATTCAGATCTTCCAAAACTTTTTCGACACGTTCCAGAATGTTGTAGGTTTGAGCATAAGCATCATCAGCTTTTACTTTTTCTCCATCAACAATAGCCACGGTGCCAGAAACTTCAATGATATTGCCAATTCTTACGGCACGGCAATATCCCATTTTGTCTTCCCAAGGTGATCCTGTTAAGATGTTTTCTCTTTTCATTTTTAGTATTTTATTGAATTTGGTTTCTTTGCTTTAAACCAAATTTAGGTTCGTTAATATCGTTGCAATTTATAAAATATACAACTGAAAAAGAGTCAAATTAAGTTGAAATCATTTTAGAAATTATTCTTTTTTGTGATATTTTAAGGGATAGTTTTTTTGCCACAGATTAATACCATTTTAAAGATTATCTATTTTGGGCAAAATTTGCACCATGAATTTCACGAATTTACACCAATTTTAATTCGCTTAATTCGTGTAATTCGTGGCAAAAAAGCTCACATTATAAATCATTTAATCTGTGGAATCTGTGACAAAAAAAAATCTTTATTCAATTTGATGTTGTTCGTAAACACGGAGTTTATTTTGTGTAGCAATAAGGTTTTGTTGCAGCGATTCGATTTTATCCAATAGATTTGCGATAACATCAATACCTTCTAAATTAATTTTAAGATCATAATGCAGGCGTATCATTTTTTCTACAGTTGGTAATTGTTCCGGTTCTAAATATTCATCTTCTTCCAGGAAAATAATTTTCACCAAACCATAATTATGAAGCTCAGTTATAAACGTATTTTCAATTTCGTGATAGACGCAAAATTGCTTTATTTGAATTAAGTTTTTGTTATTCATGATTTTTTAATTTAGCTAATTCCTGAAATAATTCTTTTTCTTTTTCGGATAATTTGGTAGGAAGTTTTAAAGTATATGTAATGTATAAATCACCAAATTGATTCTCTTTTTTGTACACAGGAAAACCTTTTCCTTTCAGTTTTACCTTCGTTCCCGGTTGAGTTTCCGGAGCAACTTTTATTTTTACTTTTCCGTCAAAAGTGTTTACATTAGTTTCTCCACCTAATATTGCGGTGTATAAATCGAGATCAACATCTGCATATAGATTATTGCCTTCTCGTTTAAAATCTGAATTATTATCTATGAGAAAAGTAAGATATAAATCCCCATTTGGCCCACCATTAGCTCCGGGTGCACCATGATTTGGGATTTTAATAATTTGTCCGTTTTCGACTCCCGCGGGAATTGTAATTCGGATATTTTTACCATTTACCGTAAGGTTTTGTTTGTGAGTTGTATAGGCTGATGCTAAATCTAATTGCAATTCTGCATTAAGATCCTGTCCTCTGTATTTTGCCTGACTTCTGGAACTTCTTCCGGCAGAACCGTACATAGAATTGAAGAAATCAGAAAAATCACTTCCTGAAAAATCTCCTCCAAAATCAGAGTAACTTTGATTTCCGCCTTGCTGTTGTCTGGATTGTTGTTGATTAGGATTATAACCTGCTTTTTCAAATTCATCAGCATGTTTCCAGTCTTTTCCGTATTTGTCATATTTTTTACGATTTTCAGGATTGCTTAAAACTTCATTTGCTTCATTTATTTCCTTGAATTTTTTCTCTGCTTCTTTATCATTCGGATTCAAATCCGGATGATATTTTCGGGCTAATTTTCGATATGCTTTTTTAATTTCAGCTTCAGTGGCAGCTTTGGTAATTTCTAATGCTTTATAATAGTCAATGTAGTCCATTTGCTTGTATTTTAATAAGTAAATTAAAATATTGAAGTTAATCATAAGTTATTAAATGTCAAAGTAAAAACATCATTTTCAACTTAATATTGATGTTTTAAGAAATACAGGAGAAGAAAACTATTTTTTAAGTTAAATCTTACTTTTTTGTAGTTTTTCAGGATTATTACTTATAATATTGCAGAAATAAACCTACAAAATAATTATGTAATCTAACCTTTTATATATTTAATTATGAAAAATTTATCTTCCTTAAAATCAGTTATTAGTTTTATTTTAATAACTACAATGTCAATCTTGCTGGCAAGCTGTAGCTCCAGCCACGATGATGATAATTCACCTTCAGCCGGCAATACTTTTAATCAGGCAGATTTTAATTTAACTGTTACATCAACAAAGTTTGTTGCTGATTGGCTTGAAATTAACTATTCTGTAAAAAACACTTCTAAAATATCATATTCCAAATATGATCAAGGAAATTTCACCGTGAAGTTTACGGCTAGAACTACTGATGGTGAAATTTTTCAAAGAACTACATATGTAGAGTATGTCGAAGCGGGAGTGACGTACACAGATGATGTGCATCTTAATTATACTGCGGGAAAAACATTAGACCTTTCTACCTTAACAGCTGTTATTGTAACGGATTAATTCTATCATAATTTCTACTTTTAGTTAAAAATAATTTTACTTTATTAGCAATAAATCCGATTTGTTTAGTCAAGTCGGATTTTTGTTTTTTGTATATATTATGAGCAATAAATACAAATAAAGATTTTGTTTGGCAGGTTTTTTGCTTTCCAAAAATTAGCCTAATATATTGTTATAATAGTCTTAAAGTTGTAGCGCCTAATTAAATTATGCTATTTTTGTGATGCTACACTCTGATTTTATAAAAATTATAAAAGCCGATTCGATAAATACTTTTTCAATGAAGCACATTTTATTTTTCATATTATTTTTTACAGCTGTAACTGTTTCAGCTCAGACTGAATTTGGTACAAAATTCAGACCTATTGCAGCACCAAAATTTGGCGCAAAACCTAAAAAAACTCCATTACCGGAAGTAAAAGATCCTCAGGCTGATAATATGGATATGCCAAGTATAAAAACGCCAAACGTTTTTGATAATACCAGTATTACGCCAAAATCGCAATTGCAGGTAGGAGCAGAGAAAAGCAAATTTACCATGTCTACAGAAACTGATTTTGCGAATCCCGGCGATCGTTATGTTCCTAAAATGGAAAAAGAATTAGACAAAGCATTGAAAGATGCAGGACTAAAAGAAGGACGCGGAACATTGGTAAAGCATAATATTTCGTTAGGAGATTTTAGAACAAAATCTAAATATTTTATTGTAAAATTTAGAGATTTTGGTGCAATAGACGGCGATTTAATAAAAGTTTCGTCTAATGATAAAGTTATAAGAGATCAATTACTTTTAGATTCCAATTTTAAAGATGTCAAAATTGACCTTGCAAACGGCTTTAATAAACTGGATTTTGAAGCCTTAAACATAGGAACACTGGGAGGAAATACTGCCGAAATTCAGGTCTTTGATGACAAAGGACAATTAGTAACCAATGATTATTGGGATAATCTTGCTGCTGGATTTAAAGCTTCGATTATTGTAACAAAAGAAGAATAAGTTACCCTTGGAATCTTTGCTTTTTGACGGATATATTTTACCGCTTTTATAATCTTCAAAAAAAATAAGCACATAGAAACATAGCGCTTTTAGAAAATTATTTCTGAAAGAATAGCTATGTTTTTATGTGCTAAATAAATTATACACAACAGTTTATTTACTCTTTGATGAGTTCATTATTATTAGTTGTTTTTCCTTCTCCGGTTTCCTTCAATAGAAAACTTACTACGATTGCTATAGAGATTCCGATAATCCAAAATAAACCTGCTTGCTGAAAATGCACTGTTTTATCAGTAGCATCCTGAATAGTTTTGCCAAATAAATGACTAAATAAAGGACTTAAAAGTGTTGTTACGCCAAAAGTTATAAAATTAATGGCTCCTGTTGCACTTCCTTTTACATGATCTGGATTGGCTTCTTTAATTATCGAATACGGAATCATTGCGGCTCCGGAACCCAGACCCAGTAAGAACATACTGAATTTTGTAGAAAGCAAATCCGGGAAGTACAATAACTGAACTAAACTAAGAATCATAAATAAAGCACCAAATATTAAAACTGGTTTTCGTTTGTTTATTTTATCGGTAATATATCCCAATAGCGGACATCCAAATACCCAGCCAAACGCAACCATAGCACTTGAGATTGTTGCTGTATGAAAATCGAAACCACGATCTTTCTGGAAAAAATCAACAGCCCATGTCATTGCAAATATGGTTGTTGGCGCAAATAATAATCCTGAAACAATGCCACATAACCACGATTGTGGATTACTGAAAACTATTTTATAAGGACTTAATAATCCTTGTTTCTTTTGAGGGATTACTGGTTCTTCTTCGGTTTTATTTGCCGGAGTTATATACCAAAGCCCGAAAGCAACAATAATGATAAAAATCCCAACCGACAGCCAGAAGGTATTGATATTCATTCCTTTTTCGATTAAAGGTCCTACAACAAATTGCCCTGCTGAACCTCCCAGCATTCCCAAACATTGAGTAAAACCTATTGCGGTGGCAAGTGATTTTGCCGAGAATCCTTTACTGGCAAGATACACACAACCCGGAAAAGCAAAGGCACATCCGGCACCTTGAAATAAACGTCCGGTGACGCCGCTAAACTGGTTTGAAATCAGGAATAATAGACAGCCAATTCCTAAAATAAGTGCTCCGGCAAAAAGAGAATATTTAGCCCCAAAGCGATCTAAAGCAATTCCTGCAATCAAACTGCAAGTAGAATAAGTGTAATAATAGGTTCCAACAATTTCTACTAATCTAATATCATTTACAGAAAAACTTTGCGAAAGTTCCGGAAACATTACTGCGGGAGCAGAACGTATAACATAATCTAAAAAATAGAAAACCAAACCAAATACCCATGCAATGACATAGTATTTGGTATAGGATTTATTGGTGTCTACATTCATAAAATAATTGTTTTAAAGTTACGTACCATTTATAAGCCTTCTTTTAAGTGTTTGTAATTCGACTTAATGGTATCCAGAACTTCTTCCATTTTACCGCCAAGCATCAGCCTGGTCATAGATTTTGCCATACCTACAACTTGTTCCCATTCTACTTTTGGTGGCATCGCCAATGCATTTGGATTAGTAAAAATATTTAATAAAACAGGACCATTATGACGGAATGCATTTTCTATAGCGCCCTGAACTTCTTCGGGTTTGTGAACATTTACGCCCTGAAATCCCATTGCCTGAGCAATCAGACCAAAGTCCGGATTCACCATATCGGTTTCATTGTCCGGTAAACCGCCAACTTCCATTTCGAGTTTTACCATTCCCAAAGCACGATTATTAAAAACTATAATTTTTATGGGAATATTATATTGATGAATAGTTGCCAAATCTCCCAATAACATTGATAAACCACCATCGCCACACATAGCAATAACTTGCCTTTCCGGATGTGCAAGAGCAGCTCCAATCGCCATAGGCATTGCATTTGCCATCGATCCGTGATTAAAAGAACCCAGCATTTTTCGTTCTCCGGTTCCTTTAATAAAACGCGCTCCCCAAACACAAGTCATTCCGGTATCTACCGTAAAAATGGCATCATTACTGGCTAATTTATCAATGATATGCGCTACATATTCAGGCTGAATTGTGTCTTCTCCGCCATTATCATTAATATAAGTGTTCATATTTTCTTTTACACTGGCATACAATTTAAGTTGCGCGTCTAAAAAACTATCATCTGTTTTAGTTTCCAGCAATGGTAATAAAGCTTCTATAGTATCAGCAACATCACCGCATAAACCCATATAAAGATTGGCTCTTCGGCCTAAACGTTCTGTGCTTGTGTCGATTTGAATGATTTTATTATCTGAAGGCATAAATTTATCATAAGGAAAATCAGTTCCTAATAATAAAACCAAATGAGATTCATGCATACTATGATAAGCAGAAGGCTGCCCGAGTAATCCTGTCATTCCTATTTCGTTAGGATTATTAGGCTGAATACTCATTTTTCCTCGAAACGAATATCCAACGGGAGCTTTGATATGTTGGGATAATTGTACCACCTGATCGTGTGCTTTTTCAGCTCCAATTCCGCAAAACAAAGTTATTTTAGAACTTTCATTGATCGCTTTTGCTAATTGCTGTAATTCAAAATCAGAAGGTCTGATAACAGGATTACAATGAAAATATTGGGTAGATATATTGCTTTCAACCGCTTTTAACTCAGAAACATCTCCGGGTAAACCAATAACTGCGACACCTTTTTTGCCTAATGCATGTTGAATTGCGGTTTGTATAATTCTTGGTGCTTGTTCAGCAGTCATAATCATCTGATTGTAGCAGCTGCAATCATCAAAGAGCTTAATGGTATTGGTTTCCTGAAAATAATCCATTCCCATTTCGCTCGTATTTATTGTAGATGCAATGGCTAATAAAGGTACATGCGAGCGATGCGCATCATACAAACCATTGATTAAATGTACATGTCCTGGACCGCAACTTCCGGCACAAACAGCAAAACCGTCTAATTCTGCTTCGGCAGCTGCTGCATAAGCGCCAACTTCTTCATGTCGCACATGAATCCATTTTATTTTTCCGTTTCTGCGAATTGCATCATTAAAATGATTTAAACTATCACCGGTAACCGCATATACACGTTTTACTCCGGCCTCTACCAACATGTCGACTAATTGTTCTGCAACTATTTTACTCATGGATTATATTTTTAAAATTAATATTTAGACAGTATCAACATTGGTTATGGTTTACTTTCTTAAATGATTAGATTTTAAGATACATCTGGTTATGATGTAAAAATAATTTGGTATGGTTTTATAAATTTAAGGAAAAGATTTGGTTTGAGGAAGGTTCCTTTCTTAAAGGTTCTGAGTTTTTGAACAAGCAAGAAATTAAGATTTTCTTTAAAATTCAAAACCACAAAGATTTAGGGAAATATTTATGATACTGTTAAAGGACAAAATTCTATCAATAAAAAAATATTTTAATAGTGATTAGATGGCATTCCGCTTAAGCCCATAGCAAGAAACCAAAGAAAAGAAAAAAGAATCGACAGGATTAGGGTAATTACAAAACGAATTAAATACGAGTTTCCTACTGTCTGATTTATATATCGGGGATTTTTAATTAATAAAAAAGCCTGAAAAATTAAGTTGATTATTATTGCAATGATAACTATGAATTCATTAATTGTGCTAAATGTTAATCCAATACACAATGCTAATAAGGATTGTAATATTCCTAAAAGAATGCTTTTTAACCGTTGTTTTTTAATTTTAAAAACAAGATAAAAAGCATAAATGAAATAAGATATTCCGCCAATGAATGCAAAATCATTATAACCATGATTTGACATGAATTCATATACAATAACAGGAAAGAGGATAACAATAAAAATAATTAAAAGATGTAATATTATTTTTTGAATTATTTTCATGTTGATTTCTTTAAAGTATAATTTTTTTTGAAGGTACTAAGTTTTTTTATTTTTTGAACAAAACAAAAAAGGTTCAAAAGAAACAAAGTTTGTTACGCTTCGTTTACTTCTGAACCTTTCTCACTTTACAATTTTAAACCTTTGGCTAAAATGGATCTGCAGTTACTCTAAATTTCATATCTGCTTTTACCGTTACATCTTTCGTAAGGGTTTCTTTTAAGGTAATCTTAGTTCTGATTTTATATTTATCAGCTTTTATGTATTGATCTAATCTGGCATCGGTACAAATTAAATCAATGGTATTATTTGTTGAGTTAATATTATCCTGATAGGCCAATTCTATTTCGTCAGAATCTGTTGTTGAAATGTACAAATGAATCGATTTCAAAAATGTAAATGTTTTATCAGCAGGATCTGCAATCGATAATTTAAGCGATCTTATTTTTACATCCTTTACCAGACTTGCTTTGGTTTTGTTGTTTTCAAATTCAGCCGAAGAATTTGTTGTTACATCAGGCGTGATAATTTCTGAAGGTAAATTAATAGGTGAAGTACTTTTTATTTTAATCGAAGTTTCATTCGAAATAGTAAAAGACAGTAAATCATCAACTGCATCACATGAAGTTAAAAATACAGCTAGGAAAAGAGAAAGGGCAACTAGTTTTGATTTCATAAATATGGTTTTTTTCTAAATACGATATTTTTTGAAAGTTGGATTTTTTTTGAGAAGGTACTAAGTTGCTAAGTTTCTGAGTAACTAAGATTTTTTGTTTTAGCTGCTTAAAAAACTCAGAACCTTAGTGACTTAGAGTCTTAGAACCTTTTTTAGAAAAAAAATAAAATTCCATTTTTAAGATTGAAATATAAAAAGTATTTTTGCGCATGCAACACAACGTACTTATTTTAGATTTCGGATCGCAATATACACAGCTTATTGCGCGTAGAGTTCGCGAATTAAATATATTCTGCGAAATTTTTCCTTACAATCACTTTCCTAGTGATTTATCACCTTATAAAGCCGTAATTTTAGGAGGAAGCCCATTTTCTGTTCGTGCAGAAGATGCTCCACATCCTGATTTATCTCAAATTCGAGGCAAGCTTCCTATGTTGGCAGTTTGTTACGGAGCACAATACTTAGCTCACTTTAGCGGAGGCGAAGTTGCTGCTTCGAACACCAGAGAATACGGTAGAGCAAACTTATCTTATATTAAAGAAGGAGAAACTTTCTTTAACGGAGTTTCAGAAAACAGCCAGGTTTGGATGAGTCACAGCGATAGTATCAAAGCGCTTCCAACAAATGCAGTAAAATTAGCAAGCACGCATGATGTAGAATATGCTGCTTACAAAATTGAAGGCGAAACAACGTATGCTATTCAGTATCACCCGGAAGTTTTCCATTCTACAGATGGATCAAAAATGCTGAAAAACTTTTTAGTAGACATTGCCGAAGTTCCTCAAAACTTTACACCAAATGCTTTCGTAGAAGAAATGGTGGGAGAATTAAAAGAGAAATTAGGAAACGATAAAGTAGTTTTAGGATTGTCAGGCGGAGTAGATTCTACTGTAGCGGCAGTTTTATTACACCAGGCAATTGGTAAAAACTTATATTGTATTTTCGTAAATAACGGTTTACTTCGTAAAAACGAATTCCAAAATGTATTAGATCAATACAAAGGAATGGGATTAAACGTAAAAGGAGTAGATGCAGGAGATCGTTTCTTAGGCGAATTAGCCGGAATAAGTGATCCTGAAACCAAGCGTAAAACTATTGGTCGTGTATTTATCGAAGTTTTTGATGATGAATCACACTTAATCGAAGACGTAAAATGGTTGGCGCAAGGAACTATTTATCCTGACGTAATCGAATCTGTATCTGTAAAAGGACCATCAGCAACCATAAAATCTCACCATAATGTGGGTGGATTGCCGGATTATATGAAATTAAAAATTGTAGAACCACTTAGAATGTTGTTTAAAGACGAGGTTCGCAGAGTTGGAGCTACTTTAGGAATAGATCCTGAATTATTAGGAAGACACCCTTTCCCGGGACCAGGATTATCAATCAGAATTTTAGGAGATATTACTCCGGAGAAAGTTCAGATTTTACAAGATGTTGATGCTGTTTTTATCGACGGATTAAAATCTTGGGGATTATATGACAAAGTTTGGCAGGCTGGAGCAATTTTGCTTCCGGTAAACAGTGTTGGTGTGATGGGCGATGAGCGTACATACGAAAAAGTTGTAGCACTTAGAGCTGTAGAATCAACAGACGGTATGACTGCTGACTGGGTTCATTTACCATATGAATTCCTGATGAAAGTATCTAATGACATTATAAACAAGGTAAAGGGCGTGAATCGTGTTGTTTACGATATCAGTTCAAAACCACCTGCAACAATTGAGTGGGAATAGTACCATTTTTAAAATTAAGGCGTTACATTTGTAATGCCTTAATTTTTTAAACCTACTATTTATGAGAGAACTTTTAACGATTTCTCTTGTCATTATTTTGTCTTTTAACAAAATAACTGCGCAAGATTTAATTATTGAACACAAAATTCAAAAAGGAGAAACTGCTTATTATATTGCCCAAAAATATAAGGTTTCTGTTGAAGAAATTTACAAACTCAACCCTGAATCGCAGAACGGAATAAAAGACAATCAAATTATTAAAATTCCAGTTCACTCTACAGAAAAGCAAATTTTAAATCAGCAAATTATACATGTTGTTGGTGCAAAAGAAACCCTTTTTGGTTTATCAAAACAATATAATGTTTCTGTTGAAGCTCTTCAGAATGCAAACCCAATTCTTGCTAACGGACTTCAGATTGGTCAGGAATTAACGATTCCTCAAAATTCAAACCTTTCAAAAACTGAAATTGCAAGTTCATCAAAAGCAACCCATCAGGTTATTGCAAAAGAATCTTTGTTTAGTATTGCGAGACAATATAATGTTTCGGTTAATGATTTAGAAAATTTAAATAAAGATTTGCTTTTAAACGGATTGCAAATTGGACAGACAATTTTAATTCCAAACAAAAGAAAAACGCTCGACGGAAAAGTTCGTGTAATCAATCAGGAAACTATTTTTCATGTCGTTGAACCAAAAGAAACGAAATTCTCTATTGCTAAAAAATATGGTATTTCAATCGATCAGTTAGAATCTCAAAATCCTGAAATTGTAAACGGATTAATTGTTGGTAATAAATTGGCCATTAATACTAAGGAAGTTAAACCAACCAATGAAAGCGAAGAATTGATGCTGGCTCTTGCCGAAAAACAAGTTGTAGTTGAAAAAGGAAAAGCAAAAACAGTTGAATTAGAAGATTTAAAGGACAGATTGGTTGTTCAGAAAGAAATGAATCAGAAAATTATAAAGATCAATGATTTAAAAGTCAATCTGAATAATATGAACGGTTCTAAAGAAAATTCAGTCGAGAAATTACGTCTGGTTCTCGAAGCAAATAAAAATGTACAGGATATTTTAATGGCAAAATTAGATTCATTAGTAAATACGATGAACAATGATTTGATCGATTTAAAAAGAATGGATATCCTGAATGTTGACGAATCAAAAAGACTGGAAAAACTATCGTATGAAAGCATTGGTAAAACCAGTGAAATATCATCTCAGTTAAAGAAAGAATTGGCAGAAAACCGAAAAGCATATGCCGGTTTAATGAATAAAGTAGAGAAAATTGCGGTTGAAGAAAATCAGGAATACAAGAAGAAAATCCGCGAAAGCGAAAAAAACAATAACGTAACTTCCTTACAACAACGCCTTTCATTAGAAGAAATAAAAAGATATAAAATAGAGCAGGAGCAAGGAGATGCGCAAAATCAACTTTTAATTGCTAAAATTGATTCACTTGATAATCAGAAAAAAATCGAGGTAAAACGCCATATCAGCAAAGCCATCTATTATAGTATGGAGGCGCGAAAGTTTGATGATAAACTGGCTTTGATAAAATTGAAGAAATATCAGGACGAAGCAATTAAAAATCAAAGCAAAAGTAACCCGGCAGAAACATCAAAAACAATTTCGCTGGAAGAAATGAAGCGTGAACTAAAAGAAAATCCGCTTAGGACAGATAAAACGGTAAAGGTCGAAGTTTATGATAATCTTAAAGAAGTTTCAAACGGCTATTACTTAGTTTTAGGTATATTTACAGACGCAACATTAAGAGATAAGCTCATAATGAAACTCATTGATTCTGGTGATTTTAACGCTAGTTTCTTTTTTAATATAAATAGTCTTTCGTATTACGTTTACTCAGATAAGTACCAAAATATGGAAGAATTGCTTTATAAATGCAAGAAAAAAGAAGAAGATGAGTTATATAAAGAGATTGTTATTGCTAAGGTGGAAATTGATCTTAGAGAATAATTTGCGCTAAAGTAACAAGTGGCAAGAATCTTGCTTTGAAGAAAAATTAGTAGCTTGTTTTAAATTAAAAATTAAATAGTTTTAAGCCTTATTATGAAATATTATTCAACATTATTGTTTCTTGTTTTTTTTGTAACGTTTTCTGCTTTTTCACAAGAAAAAGTAATTAAATATACAGTTGCAAACGGAGAAACTGTTAACCAGATTGCTGTAAAATTTAAGGTTACACCTTATGATATTTATGCGTTAAACCCGGATGCCAGAAGTGGTGTTAAAGCGAATACAGTTTTATTGATCCCAACCAATAATGCAAAATCTACGGTTAAATCTGAAGCTGTTGCTGCAAAATCAAATGGTAACACAAAAGAAGTGATTCATGAAGTACAGCCTAAAGAGACTTTTTATAGTATTGAAAAAAAATACGGTATCTCTGATGAAGATTTGAAAGCAGCGAATCCTGTTTTGGAAAAAACCGGAGTTCAAATTGGACAAAAATTGGTGATTCCTGCAAAAGGATCAACAAAAAAAGCTGCATCAAATACAGAAAAACCAGCTAAAGAAAAAGCACAGGATAAATATGTTTATCATGATGTTGTAGCAAAAGAAACAAAGTTTTCGATTGCGAAACAATACGGAATTACAATAGAAGAATTAGAAAAACGCAATCCTGAAATTGTTTCGAGTTTGCCTATTGGTTACCGATTAACAATAAAAGGAAAAGCTCCTAAGACAGAAGCTTCGACTGCGGTTGCTGCAACTAATGCAAAACCTGCTGAAACTAAAAAACCTGCTGAAACATCTAAAAAAGTAACGACTTATATGGATTATCAGGTAAAACCAAAAGAGACATTCTATAGTTTGTCAAGAACTTTTCATTTGACTCAGGAAGAATTAACAGAGTTGAATCCGTCTCTTTCTGAAGGTGTAAAAGAAGGTATGGTTTTAAAAGTTCCGACAGGATATTTAGCACCGGCTCCAATTATTGCGCAACAACAACCTGTAGAAAAAGCAGTAGAGAAATCTGTTGACAATTCGACTGAGAATACTGCCGGAATTAAAATTGTAGATAAAGTAAAATCTGAAACCGTTTCTGTTAATCCTGAAGTAGTTGAACTGACTAAAAAGAGAGGACAAAACGAACGCAAAAAAATAGTTTTGTTATTGCCTTTTAATTTGAATAAAATGCAAAATGATACTATGAGTGCTGCAAATCGTATTAAAAATGATAAATTTCTTAATATGACTCTTGATTTTTATTCAGGAGCAATGATGGCAATCGATTCAGCTAAAACTTTGAAATTACCAATTGATGTTGCCATTTATGATTCGCAGGAAACCAAAACGAATTCGAATGTTTCTACTTTAATTTCTCAGAATAAATTACAGGATGCAAATGCTGTTATTGGGCCATTTTATCAAAATAATGCCGAAGCTACTGCAAATACATTACGCATGTATAATGTTCCTGTAATTTCGCCATTGTCTAAAGATTCTGCGAATCCTATTGATAATTTATACCAGACAATTCCATCAAATGATGTTGTGAGAAATGCGGTTTTTGATTACATGCGTTCTAAAAATGGAAATATCGTTGCTGTGGTAGATAAAAAGAAAGAATCAGTAATTAGTTATATCAAACAAAATCAAAAAGGAGTTGTTTTTGCATCTTTGACAGAAACAGGAGGATTGGATGTAGCAAACTTAAAAAGCTTGTTATTGCCAAACAGAATGAATTATGTGGTGATGGAAACCGGAAATACTGCGATGGTTAAAAACACAATTAAAGCTTTGCTGGATTCACAAAAAACATGTCAGGTTCAATTGGTTATTTTAGAACCAAACAGTACATTGGATACTGACGAAATTAGTTTTGATAATCTGGTAAGACTAAAATTAATGTATCCGTCTGTGACTCGTGAAAGTGACGAACCGGGAGTTTTAATTTTTGATAAGGAATACAGACTTAAAAATAAAATAAACCCAAATACCTATGCAACACGTGGATTTGATGTAACTTTTGATACGATGATGCGTTTGGTACAAGGAAAAACATATCAGGAAACTGCAGATTTAATGACAACAGAACAAGTTGATAATAAATTTCAGTTTTATAAAAAAGAAGATGGAGGACATGCTAATAAAGGTGTTTACATCTTATATTACGATTCAGACTTAACTTTAAAAGTAGCAAATTAATGACATCAAAAGTAACCTATTTAGGAGATCTAAGAACAAAATCTATTCACGTGCAATCAGGAAGCGAAATCATATCTGATGCACCTCTGGACAATAACGGAAAAGGAGAAGCGTTTTCTCCAACTGATACAGTTGCAAATGCCCTGGCAAGTTGTATGATGACAATTATGGGAATTAAAGCACGTGACTTAAATGTAGATTTCGTAGGTTCGACTGCAGAAGTGACTAAAATAATGAATGCTGAACCAAGAAGAATAGGAGCAATTGAAATTGCTTTTGTAATGCAAAGTGATGCAGACGAAAAAAATAAAATTATACTGGAACGTGCTGCAATGACTTGTCCGGTATTTTTGAGTTTAAGCAGTGAAATCGAAAAGAAAATTACTTTTAGCTGGAAATAATAAATAAGTTCTAAATAAAAAAAAGGATATGAAAATTTCATATCCTTTTTTTTATGTCTGAATTTTAAAACAAGAATGTCTAAAAATTAACAAAATATTCATATCTAATTTTGGTCATTGAAAATATAATGCTGTATCTTTGTTTTGCAAAAAAAATGCAGTTTAATGCAAAAATAATGCAAATATTGAAACTGAAATGAGATTCATTTTTCAATGTTATTTTGGATTCTTTTTTAGAAGAGATAAAAAGAGTTATTCCAGATTCTGCTTCAAATCAATAATTTAAATTTTGTTTGATTACATTTATATAAAGATTTTGTCTTTATAGAATGTTGATTGCTATTGTTTTGGCAATTTATAAATTGGTATTATATCATACAATTAAATTTTTAGTTGAAAATTATAATTAGAAAAGTAAAAAAAACTATATCATGTTAAAAAGTAAAATCGACAAAGCAACTGGATTCGAAAAACGATTCGAAAACATCAATACCGTTGTTTTTGAAAATTCCGGCGATGCATCAAAAGCAGTAGCGCGGGAAATTGCAGCTTTAATTCAGGAAAAACAAAAAGAAAACAAACCATGCATTTTAGGTCTTGCGACAGGTTCTTCGCCAAAAGGATTATATGCTGAATTGGTTCGTTTACACAAAGAAGAAGGTTTGAGTTTTAAAAACGTAATCAGTTTTAACCTGGATGAATATTATCCAATGGAACCAAATTCGATTAACAGTTATGTTCGTTTTATGAAAGAATTGTTATTTGATCACGTTGATATTTTACCTGAGAATGCGCATGTTCCAGACGGACTTTTGACAAAAGAGCAAATTGCAGATTATTGCCATGATTATGAAGCTAAAATTGAAGCTTTGGGCGGGATCGATCTTCAGATTTTGGGAATTGGTGGTAACGGACATATTGGTTTTAATGAATCAGGTTCCTTGCAAAACTCTAAAACCCGTTTAGTTGCTTTAGACCATATTACAAGAGTTGCTGCAAGCAAAGATTTCTTTGGTTTAAGTAATACGCCAAGAACTGCAATCACACTTGGAGTTAAAAAAATTATGGAAGCTAAAAGAGTAATCTTATTGGCTTGGGGAGAAGGAAAAGCAAATGTTGTAAAAAGATCTGTAGAAGATGAAGTTACCAATAGAGTACCCGCTTCGTTTTTGCAGGAACATAATAATGCCGTTTTTATTTTAGATAAAGAAGCATCTTCAAAGCTAACGAGAATTAACAAACCCTGGTTGGTAGAAAAAGTAATCTGGACAGATAAATTAACGCGTAAAGCAGTTTTAGGATTGGCTCTTCAGCTTAAGAAACCAATTTTAATGCTTACTGATGCTGATTATATAGAACACGGAATGAGTGATTTATTGGCTGATTCTGGTCCGGCTTACGATATTAATATTAAGATTTTTAATAAATTACAAAATACAATTACAGGTTGGCCAGGCGGAAAACCAAATGCCGATGATTCAAACCGTCCGGAAAGAGCTGAGCCTGCTAAAAAACGTGTATTGATTTTTAGCCCGCATCCTGATGATGATATTATTAGTATGGGAGGAACTTTTATGCGCTTGCAAGAACAAGGACATGAAGTTCACGTGGCATACCAGACTTCTGGAAATATTGCAGTTGCTGATGATGAAGCGTTGCGTTTTGCAAGATTCGTAATTGATTACAATGAGAAATTTGGAATCAAAAGTGCTGAAGCTGATAATATTTACCGAAAAGCACAAACTTTCCTGGAAAACAAAAAGAACAGCGAAATTGATATTCCGGAAGTTCGTTACATAAAAGGATTAATTAGAAAAGGAGAGGCAAGATCAACAAGTCATTTTGTTGGTTTAACAGATGATCAGATTCATTTCATGGAATTACCATTTTATGAAACCGGAACAATCGAGAAAAAACCAATTGGACAGGAAGACATTCAATTGACGATGGATTTAATCGAAAAAATTAAACCACATCAAATATATGCAGCAGGAGATTTAGCAGATCCGCACGGAACTCATAAAGTTTGTCTGGATGCTATTTTTGAAGCTGTAAAAGCATTAAAACCAAAATCGTTTATGGATGATTGCTGGTTGTGGTTGTACCGTGGAGCTTGGCAGGAATGGGGAATTGATGAAGTAGAAATGGCTGTACCAATGAGTCCTGACCAGGTATTGGCAAAACGTCACGGAATCTTTAAGCACCAATCTCAAAAAGATGGCGTTGTTTTTCAGGGAACTGATGCCAGAGAATTTTGGCAAAGAGCCGAAGACAGAAATGCAGAAACAGCAGCTTTATATCAGGAATTAGGTTTAGCAACTTATGCCGCTATGGAAGCTTTTGTGAGATGGCATTACTAAGTTACTAAGCTTCTGAGGAACTAAGTTTCTAAGTTTTAATATTCGCCACGAACTCACGAATTATAATTAAACTAATTCGTGAATTCGTGGCGAAATTATTTTGTGGCAGAGTAGAAAATCATTTAAATCCTTTTAATCTGTGGCAAAAAAGAATAGCTTTGTACCAACAAGAAGCAAGAAGAAAGAATAAGTCTATATTCTTTCCTCTTGCTTCTTTTTTCTTTAAAAAAAATGGAACCAGACAAAAAACTTCTCATAAAATTAGCTCATACCAAAATGCCTTTCGGGAAATACGAAGGACGCTTTTTAATTGATTTACCTGAATATTATGTCGTTTGGTATCACAACAAAGGATTCCCAAATGGTGAATTGGGACAGCAATTAGCGCTTGTCTACGAATTAAAATTAAACGGACTGGAAGAATTGATCCGGAACATTAAAAAGCAGTATCCTAAGCCTTTAAAATAAAATAGTAAGAAAAATCTTTTGCTATATCGTTTTTTTTATTTAAGTTTGATATATAAAATATTACAATTTTTAAAAACTAATTGATACCACAGAATTCAAGACTGAATTTTTTAATGTGTACAAGTCAATATTTTGAAATTATAATATTTATTACATAAAAAATATTATAATTTTTAAAAACAATTGATACCACAGAATTCAAGACTGAATTTGTTAATGTGTACAAGTCGATGTTTTAAAATTATAATATTTTTTTTTGTCAAAATGTACTTCAGGCGTTTGAAATACTAAGAAATTCCCTTTTATTTATTTGTTAATAACTTTGATAGATTCTCACTTGTTCGCGTAAGTGTTTTTCTATTTTTGTAATAATTAACATAAAAAACTATATGGAAAATAATTTACAACCTTCAAACGCAGGTCAGGGAATGGGTATTGCGGCTTTAGTATTAGGAATCGTTGCTGCTATTGCAGCATTTATACCTTGCTTTGGTTTAATCGCAGTGTTTTTTGGGGTTCTTGCAATAATTTTTGGAGCAATTGGACTATCACAAGCTAAAAGAGAAAATGCTCCTACAACAATGCCAAAAGCAGGTTTGATTCTTGGAATCGTAGCAACAGCGTTTGTTATTATATGGGTATTAGTTGTAGTAGGATCAATAGGTTCAGCTGTATTGTCTCATAAAGATGAAATCACGAATGCTATAGATTCGGCAAATTACGAGTCAACTAAAACACAAGATTCTTTGAACGCTGTAGAAGTAGCAAACGATACTGTTACTGTTAAGGTTGAAGAAACAAAATAAATCTTTTTTGTGGAAATAAAATCCTCCTACGAAATTGATTCTTATAAAAAGATAAACATGATTTTTATTGTAATAATCATGTTTATCTTTTTTTATTGCTTTATAATTCCATTTCTAAATTTTGGTTTTCCTTCTTCCTGCGAAGGAATGCCTTTAAGTTATTGCAAAAGCCGTGGTCTGACAAGGGCTTTTTCTCAAATATTAAGATTCCACTTTAAAGAAGCAATTGCTTTTAACTCCTATAGTATAAAGATTTTTTTATTTTTTTTGATACAATTAATAGCTCGTTTCTCTATAAATAAAGTACTTAATTTTTCTAATTTAAAGAGAATCTTATCTTTAGATATATTCCTGAGTATACTATTTTTTATTTTTTCATTTTATAATCTCGTACTCATTTAAGGAAAAATATAGGTACTATTAAAAAAAGTATCTAATTAAAAGTTAAAATTATCAATTACGGAAAGATGTAATTGTTCTATTTAAAAATTTGCAAATTATCTCATTCTCTATTTGATAAATTGTCTAATTAAATTTGTACTTTTGCCAAGTTTTTTACACAACTACATACAAACAACAACAGAATGAATCAAACAAAATATATTTTTGTTACAGGCGGTGTGACTTCTTCATTAGGAAAAGGGATTATCGCAGCATCTTTAGCAAAATTGTTACAAGGAAGAGGATATCGTACAACTATTCAAAAATTCGATCCGTATATAAATGTGGATCCAGGTACGTTGAATCCGTATGAGCACGGAGAATGTTATGTAACAGATGATGGTGCTGAAACAGATTTAGATTTAGGTCATTACGAACGTTTTCTTAATGTTCCTACTTCTCAGGCAAATAACGTTACAACAGGAAGAGTTTATCTTTCGGTTATTGAAAAAGAAAGAAGAGGAGAATTTTTAGGAAAAACAGTTCAGGTTGTTCCTCATATTACAAACGAAATCAAAGACAGAATGCAATTGTTGGGTAAATCCGGCGATTATGATATTGTAATTACAGAAATTGGCGGAACGGTAGGTGATATTGAATCTTTACCTTATATAGAATCTGTTCGTCAGTTGGTTTGGGAATTGGGTGAAAATAACGGAATCGTAATTCATTTAACATTAGTTCCTTATTTGGCTGCTGCAGGTGAATTAAAAACAAAACCTACGCAACACTCTGTAAAAACTTTGATGGAAAGCGGTATCAAAGCTGATATCTTGGTTTGTAGAACAGAGCATGAACTTTCTGATGAATTGCGTAATAAATTAGCGTTGTTTTGCAATGTAAAAAGAGAAGCTGTAATTCAGTCAATTGATGCTTCAACAATATATGAAGTTCCAAATTTAATGCTTGAAGAAGGATTAGATGTTGTGGCTTTAAAGAAATTAGATTTACCTAAAAAAGCAGCTCCGGATTTAAAAAACTGGAATACTTTTTTACGCAGGTTAAAAAATCCAAAACATACTGTAAATATTGGTTTGATTGGTAAATATGTAGAAATGCAGGATTGTTACAAATCTATTTTAGAGGCGTTTATTCATGCTGGAGCTTCAAATGAAACAAAAGTAAACGTAATTTCAATACATTCAGAACATATCAATATTGATAATGTTGCTGAAAAATTAGGAGTCCTTGACGGAGTTTTAGTGGCGCCTGGTTTTGGAGAAAGAGGTATTGAAGGAAAAATCGAAGCAGTTCGTTATGCACGTGAAAACAATATTCCATTCTTCGGAATTTGTTTAGGAATGCAAATGTCTGTTATCGAATATTCAAGAAATATTTTAGGTTATGCTGATGCGAATTCTACTGAGATGAACGAGAAAACGCCTCATCCGGTTGTGAATTTAATGGAAGAACAAAAAACAATTACTGATAAAGGTGGAACAATGCGTCTTGGTGCTTGGAAATGTGATATTAAACCAAATACTTTAGCGCACAAAATATACGGACAAACGACAATTTCAGAACGTCACCGTCACCGTTATGAGTACAACAATAAATATGCTGACGAATTGCAAAAAGCAGGTTTAAAAGCATCAGGAGTAAATCCGGATACAGGTTTGGTAGAAATTGTAGAATTAGAAAATCACCCGTTTTTTATTGGTGTACAATACCATCCTGAATACAAAAGTACAGTAGCAAACCCACATCCAATTTTTGTAAATTTTGTGGCTGCTGCAGTAAATGCGCATAAAAAATAATAATTAATATTCTAAAAGATGTAACTTTTGAGTCAAACTCAGTACTAATATCTTAAACGAATAACTTTTTTTAAATTATAATGGAAGAAAAAAAATTTGATCTTAATTCAATCATTGGTTTTGTATTGATATTTGGAATTTTGATTTGGATTATGTACCAAAATCAGCCTTCTGACAAAGAAATTGCTGCTGAAAAAGCCAAGAAAGAATTAGTTGCCAAACAAGAAGCACAAGCTAAAACTGATAAAACAAAAACAGCTGTTTTACCAGTTGCTGCAACAACTCCAGGCGACACAGTTCAATTAGCGCAATTACAAAAAACATTAGGAGGTTTTGCTTATTCAGCTACACTTCCTTCTGCTAAAGAAGGTTTTACAACAATTGAAAACGAAAAGATGATACTAAAAATCGCCAATAAAGGTGGTTATATAGTTGAAGCTACATTGAAAGAATTCAAAAAGTTTGAGAAAAATTCCGGACAATTAGTAGAACTGATTAAAGACAATAATTCAGATTTAAATATTCAATTACAAACAACTGATAACAGAACTTTAAACTCTAAAGATCTTTATTTTGAGCCAACATTAACTAAAAACGGTACTGATCAAATTTTGACCATGCGTTTGAAAGCCGGTGCAAATGAATTTTTAGAGTATAAATATGTATTGAAAGCAAATGATTATTTAGTTGGTTTTGATGTACGTTCTCAAGGATTAAATAAAGTTTTAAATTCTTCTAAACCATTAGATTTAGTTTGGGATTTAAAATCGTACAGAAACGAAAAAAGTGTTTCTATCGAAAAGCGTTATGCTCAATTAGAATATGAATATGGAGATGAGAAATACAGCTCAGTAAGTCTTGGCGTTGGAAAAGAAGATACTCCTGAAAAAGTGAGTTTTATCGCTTTTAAACAACACTTTTTTACTGCGATCTTATCTACAGATAAACCATTCGAAAAATCGAAGTTACAATCTGACGATTTAGTTAAAGATGAAAAAATAGATACTACCTATATCAAACAATTTAAGGCAACTGTTCCTTTGGCTTTTACAAATGGAGAAGTTGATTATAAAATGAGCTGGTATTTTGGACCATCTGATTATAAAATTTTAAAATCATACGATAAAAACTTCGAAAAAATTATTCCATTAGGTTGGGGAATTTTCGGATGGATCAATAAATGGATTTTTATTCCATTATTTGGATTCTTAAGCTCTTATATTGCTTACGGAATTGCAATTATCATTTTTACCATTATCATCAAATTGGCAATGTCGCCAATTACATATAAGTCTTTCTTGTCTCAGGCAAAAATGAAAGTTTTACGTCCGGAGATTACAGAGTTGGGAGAAAAATTCAAAAAAGACCCAATGAAGAAACAACAGGAAACAATGAAGCTGTATAATAAAGCAGGGGTAAACCCAATGGCAGGATGTATTCCGGCATTGATTCAGCTTCCGTTTATGTATGCGTCATTCCAGTTCTTCCCGTCAGCTTTCGAGTTAAGACAAAAAAGCTTCCTTTGGGCAGACGATTTATCATCATTTGATGCTGTTGTAAAATTACCATTCCACATCCCGTTATATGGAGATCATATTAGTTTGTTCCCAATTTTGGCAGCAATTGCAATTTTCTTTTATATGAAAATGACTTCAGGAGATCAACAAATGGCAGCGCCTCAGCAAGAAGGTATGCCGGATATGGCAAAAATGATGAAAATCATGATTTATGTTTCGCCATTAATGATGTTAATATTCTTTAATAGTTACGGTGCAGGTTTGAGTTTGTATAACTTTATTTCGAACTTAATTACAATTGGAATTATGTTTGTAATTAAAAATTATATTGTTGATACAGACAAAATTCACGCTCAAATTCAAGAAAATAAATTAAAAGAGCCTAAAAAGCAAAGTAAGTTTCAACAACGTCTTCAGGAAGTTATGGAACAACAAGAAGCTGTAAAAAAACAGAATAAAAAATAAAGAACTTATTTATAAAAAAATCTCGATTCATCGGGATTTTTTTATATCTAAAATATAATTTATTAAAGTCATTTTCGTTAAAGCTTAAAATTAAATTACAATGATTTATAAAAAAATAATAATAGGATTGCTTTTTTTAAATGCAATTATAGTATCTGCTCAGGATTTTAATAAAACCGATGCTAACGGAAAAAAAGACGGAGTCTGGAAAGGAACTTACGAAGTTTCTAAGCGTCCGCGTTACGAAGGAACATTTAACCACGGAAAAGAAACCGGTGTATTTAAATTTTTTGATGATACAAAAAAAGGTGATGTTATAGCAACGAGGGATTTTACTGCTAATGATGGAAGTTCGTACACTATTTTTTATGATCAGAATAAAAACAAAGTAAGCGAAGGAAAAGAAATAGGGAAAGCACGTGATGGTGAATGGAAATATTACCATAAAGCATCTAAAGTAATTATGACGCTTGAAAATTATAAAAACGGAAAATTAGAAGGATTAAGAACGGTATATTATCCAAACTCTAAAATTGCCGAAGAAATGAATTATATAAACGGTTCAAGAGAAGGTGTTTATAAAAAATACGGACAAAACGGAACTCTTCTGGAGCAGACTACTTATAAAAATAATGAGTATAATGGCGATGCTGTATTTTACGACGCTGATGGAGTTGTGGCTTCAAAAGGAAAATTTGTAAATGGTAAAAAAGCAAATATGTGGCAGTTTTACTTAAAAGGTAAATTAACCAAAGAAGTAAATATGAGCGACCCAAAAAGCAGTTATCAGGTGGATTCAAAACCTAAAATGAATTAATATTCTGTTTAAAACAGATATTTCCTGACCACCATAAGTTTTATCTACCACGGCATTATATAAACTAATTAAAACTACCGCGATTATCAAAAATAGGACTTATCTTTGCATCCTTGTAAAAATATAAAAGATTTAG
Organism: Flavobacterium sp. Leaf82; assembly: GCF_001422725.1. Taxonomy (GTDB): domain Bacteria; phylum Bacteroidota; class Bacteroidia; order Flavobacteriales; family Flavobacteriaceae; genus Flavobacterium. Next base: position 65,548 of record NZ_LMMA01000032.1, read on the forward strand.
GATGAAACGTGTAGTTGTTGGACTTTCCGGAGGAGTAGACTCGAGTGTTGCGGCTTATTTATTGCAACAGCAAGGATACGAAGTTATTGGCCTTTTTATGAAAAACTGGCACGATGATTCGGTTACTATTTCAAACGAATGTCCTTGGTTAGAGGATAGTAATGATGCATTGTTAGTAGCTGAAAAACTCGGAATACCGTTTCAAACTGTCGATTTAAGCGAAGAATACAAAGAAAAAATCGTTGACTATATGTTCAACGAATACGAAAAAGGGAGAACTCCAAATCCTGACGTACTTTGTAACCGCGAAATCAAATTTGACGTTTTCATGAAAATTGCTTTAAGTCTTGGTGCTGATTATGTGGCAACCGGACATTATTGTCAAAAAAATGAAATCGAAGTTGATGGAAACCCCGTTTATCAATTGATTGCAGGTGCAGATAATAACAAAGATCAATCTTATTTTTTATGTCAGTTATCGCAAGATCAATTGGCAAAATCGCTATTTCCTATTGGAGCTTTAACCAAACCAGAAGTACGTGAAATTGCTGCTGAAATGGATTTAGTAACAGCCGAAAAGAAAGATTCTCAAGGATTATGCTTTATTGGAAAAGTTCGTTTACCGGAATTCCTGCAACAAAAATTACAGCCAAAAGAAGGTAAAATTGTTCAGATTGATAAAAATGATCCAATTTATAGTATCGAAAAACCTATTGGTTTATCCTTAGAGCAAGAATTGAATTCAGAATCTAAAAAACGCGACTATCTTCCAACAATGGGAAAAGTTGTTGGTAAACATCAGGGAGCTCATTATTTTACGGTAGGACAACGAAAAGGGTTAAATGTAGGCGGAACAACAGATCCATTGTTTATTATCGCTACAGATGTTGAAACCAATACCATTTATACAGGACTAACAAGTCTGCATCCCGGTTTATTTAAGAAAGCATTATTTATAGAAAAATCTGAAGTACACTGGATTCGTACAGATTTAGCTTTAAAAGTTGGACAGACTATGGAGGTTATGGCGAGAATTCGTTACCGTCAGCCTTTGCAAAAAGCTATTCTGCATCAATTTGAAGATGGAATGTATGTTCAGTTTGATGAACCGCAATCTGCAATAACCGAGGGGCAATTTGCAGCTTGGTATTTTGATAATGAATTAGTTGGTTCGGGAGTAATTTCTTAGCTTTATACTTTTTTACAAAGGTTTTAACCTTTAAAAAAGTAAGCTATGAAGTACTATTTTACATTTCTTTTATTGGTATTTACTTCTGTGATTTTTTCACAAGAAGATGCGTGGGTTTATTTTAAGGATAAACCAAATGCCCAAATGTATTTTAATAACCCGTCATTGATGCTTTCACAGCGTGCTTTAGAGCGAAGGGCAAATCAAGATATTGCCTTAGATCTAACAGATGTTCCCGTAGAAGAAACGTATATAAGTCAGGTTAAATTAAGTACCGGGATTAGTGTTATGGCACAATCTAAATGGATGAATGCGCTTCATATCAGAGGGAATCAGGCTAATATTCTCTCGCTAAAAACATTATCATTTGTTGATAAAGTAGTTTTCGCCAATAAAGCATTAAATACAACTACTAAAATGGTTGCTATAGAAAAGATTTCTCAGGTAAAAGATAAACTTCAAACTACAATCGATTATGCGTACGGATCTTCTGCAAATCAAATCCAAATGCTTAATGGTCAGGTTTTACATAAACAAAATTATATTGGTACCGGTAAAGTTATTGCAGTTCTAGATGCAGGTTTTCCGGGTGTAAATACTGCTCAGCCTTTTAAAAAACTGATTGATAATAATCAAATTTTAGGTGGTTATGACTTTGTAAATAGAAATGAAAATTTCTATACAGGTGACAGTCATGGCACAATGGTACTTTCAACAATGGGCGGTTACAAAGAAAATGCTTTAGTAGGTACGGCTCCGGATGCCTCATATTATCTGTTTATTACAGAATATAGCCCTACAGAGAATCCTGTTGAAGAGTCATATTGGGTAGAAGCTGCTGAAAGAGCTGATAATTTAGGAGTTGATATTATTACAACTTCATTAGGATATTTTGGTTTTGATAATGCCGCGTACAGTCATACATATAGCGATATGAACGGTACGACAAATTTTATCTCGCGAGGAGCTGAAATTGCTTTTAGTAAAGGAATTGTTGTGGTAGCCTCGGCAGGAAATGAAGGAAATACGGGAGAACCGCATATTGGCGGACCGGCAGATGCCGTTTCTGTAATTACGGTAGGCGCGGTAAATTCCTCAAAAAATAAATCTTCTTTTAGTTCTATAGGACCAAGTTTTGACGGAAGAATAAAACCGGATGTTATGGCGCAAGGAACTGCTGCAGTTGTATCAGATACTGCGGGAAATATAATAAGTATAAACGGAACTTCTTTTTCGTGCCCAATAATGGCAGGAATGATTGCTTCTTTATGGCAGGCTTTTCCGTCGAAAACCAATAAAGAAATCAGGGAAATGGTTCTAAAATCTTCTGATCGATATACAGCTCCGGATAATAATTATGGTTACGGAATTCCAAATTTTGGATCGACTTTGAGTGTTGAGAATTTTCAATCTTTAAATTCTACATTTTCGCTATTTCCAAATCCTGCACAAACAACAGTTTCATTTTCGTTTGAAAGCGATACGGCTTTAGTCTCAATTTATTCTGTTTTGGGACAAAAAATTATCGAAAAACAAATTTCAAATCAAAATCCAACTCTTTCTGTAGAAGCTTTAAAAAGTGGACTCTATTTTTATACTTTTGATGCTGATAATTTGCATAAATCAGGAAAGATAATCAAACAATAATAGCATTTTTGAATGAATAAAATTACACAACTTTTTAATATAAAATATCCAATTATTCAAGGCGGAATGATCTGGAACAGTGGTTACAAATTAGCTTCGGCGGTAAGTAATGCCGGAGGATTAGGTTTAATTGGCGCGGGTTCCATGTATCCGGAAGTTTTAAGAGAACACATTCAAAAATGTAAAAAAGCAACTGATAAACCATTTGGGGTTAATATTCCGATGTTGTATCCCAATATTGAAGAAATTATGAATATTGTTGTAGAAGAAGGCGTGAAAATTGTCTTTACTTCTGCAGGAAATCCTAAAACATGGACTTCTTTTTTAAAGGAAAAAGGAATTATTGTTGTTCATGTTGTGAGCAGTAGCGTTTTTGCTTTAAAAGCACAAGAAGCCGGAGTTGATGCAATTGTTGCCGAAGGTTTTGAAGCGGGTGGACATAACGGCCGTGATGAAACGACGACATTAACTTTAATTCCAATGGTAAAAGAGAAAATCCAGATACCGATTATTGCTGCGGGAGGAATTGCAACTGGACGCGGAATGCTTGCTGTAATGGTTTTAGGCGCAGATGGAGTTCAGGTTGGAAGTCGGTTTGCGGCATCTTTAGAATCGTCTGCTCACAATAATTTTAAGGAAACGATAGTTAAAGTTAAAGAAGGAGATACCCAATTGACATTGAAAGAATTAGCGCCGGTTCGTTTGATTAAAAATAAATTTTATAACGACGTTCAGGAATTATATCAAAAATGCCCATCAAAAGAAGATTTAAATCAGCTTTTAGGAAGAGCAAGATCTAAAAAAGGTATGTTTGAAGGTAATCTGGAAGAGGGGGAACTCGAAATAGGACAAATCGCAGGATTAATTCATGAAATATTACCTGCACAACAAATTATTAAGGAAATGATTGCCGATTTTGAAGCTGCTTATCAAGAAAAGGCTAAATTTGAGTTTTAATTATCGGCATAAATTATATGAATTCCATACGCACCTATATAGTATTATTTTTTTTAACAATTGGTTTACAACAAACTTATAGTCAGTCTTATCAGTTTAAAACATCTGGTTTTAGTGTTTTAGAGAAAAACGAAAGAGGAAAATGGGGCGAATGGTCAAATCTTGATTTGGTTAATCTTTCTGTTATTTTAGATACTAACAAGCATAGAATTGTAGTTTACTCACAGGAAATACAGCTTTTTAGGATTCTCGATTATATAGAACGCGAAGAAAACGATACAGATATTGTGTATTCTTTTATGTGCGAAGATAATGATGGCAAACAATGTAAGTTATCGATCATAACCCGCAAAAAGCAAGATTATAGAAAGCAACTTTATATTAATTACGACGATCATATTATATTGTATAATATTTTTAGTGTATAAATTATATTCTTAATAAAATAATAACCCCGACATTTTTTAAGAAATTGTCGGGGTTTATTATATAAAGATTTAGCGTCTCAGAAACTTAAATGTTTAAGAGTCAATATCCTTGATGAAATCATCATACTCCAGATAGAACATTTCTAAGGCATTCATTTTTTCGAAAAAGAAATCAAAAATAGCATCCCAATTATTGCGGTTGCTAAAACCTACTCCTTGTTTTTCTGTCCAGATTCTACTGATGGTTTTACCACTTTCGAGAGTGTAGTTTTTTTCAAAAACCAGATCTTTAATAAATTCCTCTTCCAGAATGTTTTTTAGAGCTTCTAATTTTTCAAAATAGGCAGTTCGTTTTTCATCGCTTCTCTGTTCGATATCAATTAAAACCTGTGCTTTTTTATTGTCTACGTAAAACTTAAATGAGAAGTCTTTGATCTTTGTATCATAAAGTACCCATTTGCGGGGATATTTTTCGGCGAAAGCCACCCAAAACTCCCTTTTTAATTTTTGTGATTCTTCTCTGCTGTACATTTTTATGGCTTTGATTTTAGAAAACTTGTAGAACCGCGTTTTCTGGACTATATTTATATTTTATTTGTATTTATTTGAAAGTACAAAAATAAACTTTGAATATGGATTTTCAAGATTTTTTGCAATATGTTCCTAATTTAATTCCAGTTGAACTACCGGCAGTTGCGGCGCATATAAAAATGGCGCCAAAAGAAAGAATACAAGCTTTAAAAAATCAGGATTTAAAAATAGAAAATCCCAGAATCGCAGCCGTAATGATGTTGTTTTATCCTAAAGAAAGAAAAACGCACTTGGTTTTAATTGTGCGCAATGCTTATAATGGCGTTCATTCGTCTCAAATAGCTTTTCCAGGCGGTAAATATGAAAGCACAGATGCTAGTTATGAAGAAACTGCTTTAAGAGAAACACAGGAAGAAGTTGGGGTTTTGCCGGAGAAAATAGAAGTAATCAAGCATTTTACTCCAATGTATATTCCGCCAAGTAATTTTTTAGTGCATCCTTATTTGGGAATTTCAAAAGAAGAACTTTTATTTTATCCGGATAGTAGAGAAGTGGCCAGTATAATAGAACTTCCGTTGTCGGTGTTTTTAGATGACGAAATTATTGTAGAAGCCAAACTGTCAACTTCTTATGCAAATGATACTTTAGTTCCGGCGTTTAGTATTCAAAATCATATTGTTTGGGGAGCAACCGCAATGATTTTAAGTGAATTGAGAGATGTCCTGAAATCAACCTTTGAAGGAAATTCGTAAAAACAGAAATTTAACAATTTGTTATTCATCAGAATAATGATTTCTTTACGAAATTGCTTTATAGTATTGCCAAAAGAATAATTTTTGTATGTTTGCGTTCTAACAAAAAAATACAATACACAGCTATGGGATTGTTTAAACGAAATCCTTTTGGACATATATTATTCATTAAAAAATGGCTAATACGAATTTTAGGGGCTATGACGCACCGAAGATACAGGGGATTTAATGATTTGCAGATTGAAGGATCTGAAATTATTAAAACATTGCCGGACACAAATGTATTGTTTATTTCCAATCACCAAACTTATTTTGCTGACGTTGTAGCGATGTTTCATGTCTTTAACGCAAGTTTAAGCGGACGTCAGGATACTATTAAGAACATTGGATATTTGTGGCAGCCAAAAATGAATATCTATTATGTTGCGGCAAAAGAAACGATGCATGCAGGTTTGTTGCCAAGAATTTTAGCATATGTTGGTGCGATTACAGTCGAAAGAACGTGGCGCGCAAAAGGTGTTGATGTTACTGAAAAACGCGATGTTAACCCAAATGATACTGAAAATATTAGAATAGCACTTGAAGATGGCTGGGTAATTACATTCCCGCAAGGAACAACAAAATCGTTCAAACCGGTTCGTAAAGGAACAGCACATATCATTAAACAGCATAAACCAATTGTAATCCCGATCGTGATAGACGGTTTTCGCCGTTCGTTTGATAAAAAAGGATTACGAATGAAGAAAAAAGGAATTCTGCAATCTTTTATTATCAAAGAACCTCTTGATATTGATTATGAAAATGATACTATTGAAGAAATCGTTGAAAAAGTAGAATATGCTATTGAGCAGCATCCATCATTTTTAAAAGTTATTCCGGCCGAAGAAATTAAAGCTGAGGAGGAACTTAATGAAATGAGAAGATGGAGTTATAAAGCATCAGAAAGTGAACATTAGATTCTAAATTTTTGTCTTCATGTTTCAAGTTTCAAGTTTCACTTTTTTTAAATAAACTTAGAAGCTTATGAGTCCAAGGCTTCAGGATAGCAACTTCAAAAGATACTGTTGTATCTAGAAATCAATTTTCTTTAACTCTTTATAATTAGCGTACAATCTTCTTAATAAAGTTCCGTAAAGCAACCTGTAAATACACCAGAACAGTCCAAAGAATAATAGTGTAAGCAATACAAGAGCACCAATTGAAAATAGCATCGCTTTTCCGTTTAATGCTAATTTTTCTCTGACAATTTCCATGTCAGGATTGTAAACATATCCTATAAAGAAACTTAGGATTGATGAAACGACAATCATTCCTAAATTATACCATACATAATATTGAACCGTTTTACGGGTTTTTAAAATGCTGCTCATCAATAATTTAGTAGAAACAGTAGTTGATATTGTTTTGTAATTTTTATAGAAAAAATAAATAAAAACTAAGATTACAGCATAGTTAAAATACATCAAAATCTCCATATAAAGTATAATTTCAGGATGATGAATGTTATTTAAGAAATCATCAATATTAGAGAAGTAATTTGATATAGTCCAAAACAAAACCTCTAAAATACTGATAATCAAAATCCACTTCACGATTGAAGAAGATTTTTTATGAATCATTTTATAGATTTCTTTTTCAGAAATTTGTTGAAAAGAGTCGGCATTCCTTTTCCAGTCTTTTTTTAATAAATCCAGTTCTTTCATAATAATTTTTAAGGATTTAGTATTTTCTTAAGTTTCCCTTTAATTCTGTTCATTTTCACACGTGCATTCACTTCGCTGATACCGAGTGTCTCGGCTATTTCTTGATAATCTTTGTCTTCTAAATACATAAAAACTAATGCTTTTTCGATGTCATTAAGCTGATAAACGGCTTTATACATCAACTTAATCTGTTCTTCTTCTTCGTAATTGTAATCAACATCTTTTACAAAATGCTGATGACTTTCATACTCTACGGTAGATATGGTTCTTTTGGTTTTTCGATATAAAGTAATGGCAGTATTTAAAGCGACACGATACGTCCAGGTCGAAAATTTACTATCGCCTCTAAATTTAGGATAAGCTTTCCATAACTGAATGGTGATTTCCTGAAACAAGTCTTTATGAGCATCTTCGCCAGCAGTATATAATCTACAAATCTTGTGGATTATATTCTGATTTGCCTGCAATTGCATAACAAATGACTGTTCTAGATTTTCGCTCATAATATATTAGTGTTACTAAAGCGTATTTTGTTACAAGAATATGTTAATTTTTTTCTTATTGCCCCAGATTAAAAGAATTAAAAAGATTTTTCACACTTTTAATTCTAAGATTTAGAGATGTAATCCTTTTAATCTCATTAATCTGTGGCGAAAAATCTCAGCGCAATCTGTGAATATACCAAAATCTGTCAGCAACTTTATAGTGGTCTGGTTTTGTAATAATTCACCATTAAATCTACAAATTTACTATAACCTTCCATTCCGTCTTTTTGATTATTTGTTTTTAAGAAATTATCATAAAATATCTCAAATCCAGTTTCGATTGGTGTTTCATATTGTTTCCAGAAATCCTGACTTTCCTGATAGTTTTTTAAAATTCCAACATGTACTGAATTCTTTAATTGTTGAAATATCTTTTCGTCTTTAGCTTTCCAAATTCCCAGGCAATATCTCAAGATAAAGCTATAACCGGAATATTGATAATAGAGATTTTTGTTTTTTACAGATGCCAAAACACCTATAAAATTGCATTCGCTTTCGCTTGCATAACCCATTTGATGTGCCATTTCGTGACAAGTCGTAACCGGAAAATTATACATAGGCAATAACTCGTTTACCTGAGCTTCATTCGTAAACGGATTCAAATATCCGCCAAAACCCATGTAGGTGAGAGGTAAGCTAAAAAGCGATTTTTTAACACTTAAAAACTCGTATTTAAAATAGGGATATTCTTTTGCGAGATTTTCATAACCACTTAAATTCATCAGGAAAGCCTGTTTTTGAGAATAAGGGAAAACTATTTTTGAACTGTCTTTTTTAGTAATCTCAAACTGAATTTCGTTTGTTTTTATAATTAGTTTTTTTGTAAAAATTAATAATTCGGCATCCGAATATTCTTTTTCAATTTTCATTTTTTCGAAAAGTGGTTCCCTGTAATAATTAAACGCCCAAAGCAGATGAAAGAAAAAATAGAATACAGATAAATAACTTAAGGCTCTTAAGAGATTGTCTTTCCATTGAAGTTTCCAGCTTTTTCTGGTTTTCCAAATCGATCGAATTAAAAGCAAAATCAAAACGGAATAAATACAGTCTCCAATCGAAAATGGAATTTTACCCAAAACGATTCTCGAAAAGTGAGAGATTTTTAAATACAATCCATTACTATAAAAACGTTCTGTAAATTCCGGAAAGAAACGTAGAATCTTTAAAAAGATAATTTGTAAAAGAAGTAATAAAGGTAAGATGTATTTTGATTTCACAATTTTTATTTTGGATACGTAAATATAAATACAATTAAAAAAAGTTAGCCATGAATTTTACGAATTTTCGCAACTAGATATTTTTTTTAGAAATGTAAAATGGTAATTATTCGGGTAATTTGGTTTTACTGATATTATAATTTGTTATGATTGGCGAATCCCGATAACAATCTGGAATGCAGAAAAAATTAATGCTTTTACCTTCGAATAGCGTTTAAACTTTGTAACTTTGAAGCTCTTAATTGTTAAACTTCAAACAAAAAAATAAATGAGTCAGGAAATAAGAAATCTGGAACCTAAAGCACTGTGGAATAAATTCGCAGATTTAAATGCAGTTCCGCGTCCGTCAAAGAAAGAAGAACGCGTAATCGAGTTTATGAAAAACTTTGGAAATAGCTTAGGTTTAGAAACTTTTGAAGACGAAATCAGAAATGTAATTATCAGAAAACCGGCAACTCCGGGAATGGAAAATCGTAAAGCAATTGTAATGCAGGGACACCTTGATATGGTGCATCAAAAAAATGCAGATACTGTTTTTGATTTTGATACCCAGGGAATCGACATGTATGTAGATGGTGACTGGGTTCGCGCGCGTGGTACAACCCTAGGTGCTGATAATGGGTTAGGAGTAGCTACAATTATGGCTATTTTAGAAAGCAAAGACATTCCGCATCCTGCAATCGAAGCTTTGTTTACTATTGATGAAGAAACGGGAATGACAGGAGCTTTAAATTTAAAAGGAGGAATTCTTCAGGGACAGATTCTTTTGAATTTAGATACAGAAGAAGATGATGAAATTGATATAGGTTGTGCTGGTGGAATTGATGTAACTGCTACAAGAAGCTATAATGAAGAAGAAGTTCCTGAAGGTTCTGTTGGGCATATTATTACTGTAAAAGGGCTAAATGGAGGTCATTCAGGAATGGATATTAACAAAGGTTTAGGAAATGCAAACAAAATCATGAACCGTTTGTTATTTGATGCTTTTGAAAACTTTGGTTTGCAAGTAGCAGAAATTAATGGTGGAAGTTTGCGAAATGCAATTCCAAGAGAAAGCGTTGCGAAAGTAATTATTTCTGAAATGTTTGATGAAGCCTATATTTTCGATATGCAGGAAATCATCAACGATATTAAAACAGAATATAAAACGACTGAACCTAACTTGTCTATTGAAATCGTAAAATGCGATACTCCTGAAAAAGTAATGGATCTAGGTGTTCAGGAAGGGATTATCAGAGCTATTTATGCTGCTCATAATGGAGTTTACAGAATGAGTGCTGATATGGAAGATTTAGTTGAAACTTCAAATAATATTGCCCGTGTTATTGTAAAAGATGGTGAAATATCTATTGGATGTTTAACGCGTTCATCTGTTGAAACTTCAAAATTTGATTTGGCAAATGCATTACGTTCTGCTTTTGAATTAGTAGGTTGCGAAGTAGAACTTTCAGGTTCTTATCCTGGATGGACTCCAAACGTAAATTCTGAAATATTAGATACGTTAGTTGGAATATACGAAAAACAAAATAATGAAAAACCTAAGGTAGTAGCGTGTCACGCCGGTTTAGAATGTGGAATCTTAGGAACAAATTATCCTGATATGGATATGATTTCTTTTGGACCAACAATACATGGAGCACATTCTCCGGATGAAAGAGCAAGCATTTCGTCAGCACAGAAATATTGGAAATTTGTGTTAGAAATCCTTTCGAATATTCCGGTTAAATAGTAAAATTCAGTATTCAGTCGCAGTTTTCAGTTTTCTTTGAGACTGATAACTGCGACTGTGACTGAAAACTAAAAAATTAATCTCTTTTAGGAGAATTTTTCTTTTCTCTCTTCTCTTCTTTTTTCTCTTTAGCCGTTTTTAACGGTTCTTTTTTTGCCGTTTTTTTAGCGTCTTGACTCTTTGCCATGATATGTTGATTTAATTAATTTTTTATTTGGATGTAAGTAAATATAGATATAATATTTGAAATTGCTTTGAATATTACTTTAAAAAATCGCCGTCGATTATTAGTAACTCAACACCATTGGTGGTTAATGATCTATGCGAACTAATATCATCAGTAACGACATATGTCATTCCTTTTGAAAGTTCGAATTTTTGTCCGTTTTCTAATTCACTTATAAAATCTCCTTCAAGGCAATGAACAATATGACCTTTTTGGCACCAATGATCTGCAACATAATTATTAGAATAAGTAACTTTTCGAATTCGTAAACTACCTAATTGCAGGGTTTGCCAATAAGCCGTTCCGGTTTCTCCTGAATGTTCGGTTTTTGCAATTTGATTCCAGTCAATTGTCTGAAAAGGTATTTCGGTCATGGATCTTTTGTTTTTGTTAGTAATCAAATATAAGTTATAAAGTAAAAAAAATCCTCAATTACTATTTGTAAATGAGGATTTTAAATTTTATTTAATTAAAATTAATTTCGTTTCAATACTTTATATTGTTCGTAACAACCATTAATAGCATCCATAATCTGCAAATCATTTGCTGATTGTATAAAGGAGTCAGAATAGTTGCAACGCTGCAAAATTTCAGGAATTTCGTCTTTGCTAATACCTAAAAGTACAGCAACAGTTTCACGATCGTATTTAGATTCAAGAAGATTTCGAACGGTATCATCCTTTCTCATTTCTTTTAGCTTCTTGAGTTCTTTTGCATTTTTCCCAAAGAAACCATACAGAACATCTGCAGGATTAAAAATCGATCCTAATACTTTTCCAAATGCATTTGGAGAATATTCACCAGCTTCGTAACCTTGAGTAAGTCCGGAAATGCTGTAGCGATAGTTTTCTTTTGTTGGGATTAATTTAGAATCGACTTCCAGATATCCCGTTAGGTTAAATGGTGCGATAATAACTTCTTCAAGAGCAATTGCTTTTTCAGTAAGCTGAATTCTGGTAACTTTATTTTTTATCCAGTCATTCGTTACCCTGATTCTTAAAGATTGAAATCCTAAAATCGAAAAGTGGATCGTATCATTAACTTGTACATCTATCTCAAAATATCCTTTAGCATCAGACTTGGCACCACGTACCTTGTTTGTGTTAATGATATTTACGTTTGGCAAAGGTTGTTTGGTATTGTCATTAATGACGTAACCTGAAACTCTTTGTGGTGCAGTAGACTCAACGTCTTGTGCAAAACCAATGGCTGATAGTAGTGTAAAAAAGAAAACTGCGAAATATTTCATATCCTGATTTAAAGCACTAAAAGTACTAAATAGGGATTAAATATTTCGCAGTCTTCGAATATAATTATCAGAAAATTAACAAAGGTAGCAGCGTTGCTTTTAGTATTTAAATAAAAAGGGATAAGGAAGATTAAAATACAAAACTCATTTATAGAGAGTAAGATTCTTTGAGGTAAAAAAAAATCCCAAATTCCAATTGTGTATGGAATCTGGGATTTTGTATTTTAAGATATTAAAGTATTAATCTCTTCTTGGTCTTCTTGGTCTTGGTGAATCACCAAAGCTTTCAGAACGTCTTGGAGCTCTGTCTGAACTACCTTCACTTCTTGGAGCTGAACTTCTAAAACCACCTTCTCTTTTTGGAGCAGATGAGTTTCTGTCGCTTCTGAAACCACCTTCTCTAGGAGCAGAGCTTCTGTCGCTTCTAAAACCACCACCGCCAGAACCTTCACGTCTTGGACCGAAACTTCCACCACCAGAACCTTCGCGTCTTGGAGCAGAACTACGTCCTCCGCCACTACGACCGTTATGGTCACGTCTTCCGCCACCATCATTTTTAGAAATTTCAACATTAATACGACGTCCTTCTAATTGTACGTTGTTTAATACTTCCATTACTTTTTCAGTATGCTCAGGATCAGTGTTAAAGAAAGAGAAACCTTCTTTTACATCTACTTTGAAAACGTCATCACGACCTAAGTCTAATGTTTCTTTCAAATAATCTTTAAGAGTCATCCAATCGAAGTTGTCTCTTGAACCGATGTTTACAAAGTAACGAACTGCTCCGTTATTATTGAATTCTCTTGGCTCAGAATCACTTCTTTCGCGTCTTTCACCTGCTTGAGATGAAATGTCTCTGTTCTTTTTGTAGTAAGCAATAAAACGGTTAAATTCTACTGAAACCATTTTCTTAATCAATTCTTCTTTAGATAAACCTTCAAGAACATTGTTGATTGCTGGTAAGTAGTTGTCAATTTCGTGATCAACTTCAGTATCTTTAATTTTGTTTGCTAAGTGCAACAATTGAATTTCGCAGATTTCGATTCCTGAAGGAATAGATTTCTCTTCGAATTTTTGTTTGATGATTCTTTCGATAGAAGAAATTTTACGCAACTCACTTTTTGTAACAATTACAATAGAAGTTCCTAATTTTCCAGCTCTACCAGTACGTCCTGAACGGTGATTGTAAGTTTCAATTTCGTCAGGAAGTTGGTAATTTACTACGTGAGTAATATTATCAACGTCAATACCACGTGCAGCAACGTCAGTAGCAACAAGCATCTGAATTTGTCTTCCACGGAAAGATTTCATTACACCATCACGTTGCGCCTGAGATAAATCTCCGTGCAATGCAGCAGCGCTGTATCCATCTTCAATTAATTTTTCAGCTACAGCTTGTGTATCTCTTTTAGTACGACAGAAAACCACAGAAAAGATATCTGGATTTGCATCGGCTAAACGTTTTAAAGCTTCGTAACGATCACGTGCATTTACTAAGTAAAATTCGTGAGAAACTGTTGCAGAACCTGAGTTCTTAGCTCCAACAGTAATTTCAACCGGTTCGCTCATGAATTGTTTTGCAATTCTCGCAACCTCTTGTGGCATAGTTGCAGAGAACAACCATGTACTTTTTTGATCTGGAGTATCTGATAAAATAGATACGATGTCTTCATAGAATCCCATGTTCAACATCTCATCAGCTTCATCAAGAATACAGTAATCTATATTTTTAATGTTTACTAAACCTCTGTTGATCATGTCTTGCATTCTCCCCGGAGTAGCCACAATAATTTGTGCTCCTCTTTTAATGTCTCTAGCTTGCTCTGTAATACTAGCCCCGCCGTAAACTGCTACCACATTAATACCTTTCTCGTATTTTGAGTAGTTTTTAAGTTCGTTGGTAATCTGTAAACAAAGTTCTCGTGTTGGCGATAAAACTAATGCTTGTGTATTCTTGTTGTCAGCATCAATTTTTTGAATTAGCGGAAAACCAAAAGCTGCCGTTTTCCCTGTCCCTGTCTGAGCCAACGCAACCATATCTGTGTCTTTTTCCAATAATAGGGGAATCGCTTTCTCCTGTACTTCTGACGGATTCTCAAATCCTAGATCTAAAATCGCCTTCAGTAACGATTCATTCAATCCTAATTGTTCAAATTTATTCATATGTATTTTTAAAATAGGGTGCAAAATTACTGTTAATTATTCAGATAAACTAATGCTATTTTAAGAATTATGTATTTGTTATGATTTGATTATCAAAAAGTTATGTTTAGAGTAGCACGATTTTTATCTGTACATCAGGAAAATTAGGCAAAAACACGTCGTAAAATTTAAATTTATAGATCTAAAATGTTGTATTCTAAACAATTATTTTGCTGCATTCAGAAAATCAATTAGTTGGTGGGTTGCTTTTGCACGATGACTTATTTTGTTTTTGATATCTGAGGCCAGTTGGGCAAAAGTCTCCGTATAATTTTCAGGCTGAAAAATGGGGTCGTAGCCAAAACCATGATTTCCAATTTTCTCAGCAATAATGCTTCCTTTTGCAATTCCGGTAAATAAATGTTGTTCTCCTTTTATATTTAATGCGATAACGGTCTTAAACTGTGCACTTCGATCTTCTTTATCTGATAATGCTTCGAGAAGTTTGTTCATATTATCATCTGCATTGCGCTGTTCTCCGGCATATCGTGCTGAATAAACGCCTGGTTCTCCGTTTAAAGCTGTAACTTCTAAACCGGTATCATCGGCAAAACAATCATAACCGTATTTTTGAGTTACATAATTTGCTTTCAAAATAGCGTTTCCTTCAATAGTATCAGCAGTTTCAGGAATTTCTTCATGACAGCCAATTTCCTCTAAGCTTAATAATTGAATCGATCCTTTTAGGATACTCTGAATTTCTTTGATTTTATTAAGGTTGTTTGAAGCGAAAACCAATTGCATGATACTTGTGTTTTGAAGTTATTATTGGATGTAAGTCTAAAACACAAATTTAGAATTCTTATATTTGATATGCGACATCAAATCAAAATAAATGCAGATATCAGTATTATATAAAAAAATAACACCCTTTGTTAAGCCATACAAAAAAATGGTTATTGCTACTTTATTACTCACTTTTTTGGGTTCTTTTGCTGCACAGGTTAATGCTCTGATTTTAAAATATACGGTAGATTCTATTAGTGATTTAATGGTTGCGCATGAACCTTTGTCAAAAGGGTTTCATTTATTAGGGATTATTAGTATTGTTTTACTTTCTAAAGAACTGATATATTCCGTGGTGCAGTTTGGTCAGAAGTTTTATGGCGAAAAGCTGCGTATTTTTATTACCCGCGATATATCTCAGGCGATTGTCGAAAAAATTCTGAGTTATCGAATGGAGTTTTACACTTCTAACGAAAATGAAAGCGGAAAACTGCAAACCAGAATCGATTTAGGAATTAGCAGTTTAACACGATTGGTCCAGAATTTCTTTATTGATATTTTACCACTATTTGCGAATGCTTTTGTAGCTCTTGCAATTATGTTTTATGCAAATGTTTATGTGGGTTTTGTAAGTTTATGTATTATTCCGATCTACTTTTATATAAGTCAGTTGCAAGCTACAAAACTGAGTGGTTTTAGAAGAAGAATGCGTAATTACCGCGAAACCAAGAATAACGGAATCATTAGTTTAATAGAATCCATTACTGTAATTAAGTCTTTCGTTCGGGAACCTATGGAAGCGGATCGTCATAAAGATATTCAGTTTGAGATGACAGAAAATCAGCTGGAAACTAGAAAAACCAGTTTTATTTTTGAAAGTGTGAAAGGTTTTGTAGAACAAATAGGAGTTGTAATTATAATTATTCTTACGGCTTATTTCGTTTTAAATAATACGATGACAATTGGTGCAATCATGTTTCATATTATGTTATTTAATAACGTTTCAGCACCAATCAGGCAATTGCACCGCATTTATGATGAAGTAAACGATGCCTTGATTTATTCTGAAGGATTCTTCGATATTTTAGAATCGGATAACGAAAAAGAAATTAGTGGGGATTATATTCCTGAAAAAATTAGTGGACTGATCGAAGTTAAAAATGTTGATTTTGTTTATCCAAACGGAACAAAAGCGCTTTTTGACATTAATTTCATTATTAAACCAAACGAAACAACTGCGCTTGTTGGTTTAAGCGGAGCAGGAAAAAGTACCATTATTAATTTACTGGATAAGTTTTATTTACCGACATCAGGAAAAATTTATCTGGACGGAGTAGATTTAAATGACTATAATACTGATTTTCTACGCAAGAATATTGGTTTGGTGCTACAGAAAAACCACATTTTTAAAGGAACAATCGCCGAAAACATTTTATATGGAAAACCGGAAGCTTCGCAATCTGAAATTATAGAAGCTGCCAAGAAAGCGTATATTCATGAACAAGTGATGCAATTGCCTAAAGGATATGATTCTGATGCGCATTTGCTTTCAGGCGGACAACAACAGCGAATTGCAATTGCAAGGTTATTTTTAAAAAATCCACCAATTATTTTTCTGGATGAACCAACAGCAAGTTTGGATGCAATAGCGACAGAGCAAATAAAAAAATCACTCGATGCTATAAAAAAAGACAGAACCGTAATTATTATTTCGCACAGTATTTCTCAAATTATTGATGCCGCTAATATTATAGTTTTAGAGCAGGGAAAATGTGTTGAGAAAGGAACACATGATGATTTGTATGATAACCGTTCTGCTTACTATGAAATATTTACCGCAATGGCGAATAGTTTAAATATTGATAAAATTACTCAGACACTTGATTAACTGCTTTCAAGATGTTATAGCGATAAGAAACCCGACAGGTTTTTAAAACCTGTCGGGTTTATGAGAACGTAAATAACTCATATAAAAGCTAATATTCTATAAAGATTTGTTTTTCAAAACAGCTTTTTCAATACTAAAAGCAATAGCAATACCAAAAGTATAGGCAAGAATATCTGCCCATAAAAAACCTTGTCCCAAAGTATATCTTCCTAAAAGCGTGTTTCTAAGTTCGTTTATCCAATTTGCCTGATAGATTTGAGAAAATTCAATTGTGTAGCAAATCAGTAAAGAAGTAATTATTATTTGAAATGCTTTTTTATCTATCAATATTATTCTAATCAGTACATACATCATTACAGCGTAAAGAAAATCTCCGGTGCACAATGGTATCGTGTCAAATTTTCTCGAAAAGATTCCCAGAAAAACAATGAATAGAAAAAGGAAGAAATAATAGATTCTGGATTTTTTCAAGCTTAGTATATTTAGGAGCAAATTTAGATTAAATCATTTATATGTAGATATTGAAGTTTTCTTTTTTAAAGCTCTAAGCTAAAAGAGAGTAATAAGTTTTGATAAAAGATTAATTTCGAAGTGTTCTGCGCATTTTTGTCATTTCGACGAAGGAGAAATCTTCACGAGAAGTTCGACAAAGATTGGAAAAAAAGACGCCAATAGTACATTTTTAGGGAACGAAAAATACAAACATCGAAATAAGTTTACTTTATTTTATAAATTTATGGGTTAAACAAACTATCGACTAAAAATAACCACATGAATGCAAATTTTTTTACCCTGATTGCCGTAGCATTTCTTTTAGCAAATCAAAGTTATGCCCAAAAAAACAACTCCTTCAATGTTAAAAAGCAACTGGAATATTGTGCTTCGCAAGCTTCGAAAACTTTAACTGTAATTCCGGATGACGGAACTTCACCTCGAACGGTTCCTAACGGAAGCAAAGACTGGAAATTTGTGAACTATAAAGATTGGACAAGCGGTTTCTGGCCAGGAGAATTATGGTATTTATATGAAGCGACAGGCGATAAAAAATGGCAAAAAGAAGCCGATAAATTCAGTAGGTTTTTAACTCCTTTATCAGTAAGCAAAGCAAATGATCATGATTTGGGTTTTCAGATCTTTAATAGTTTTGGAAACGGATATCGTTTGACTAAGAATCAAGCTTATAAAGACATTATTTTAAAATCGGCAGATACTTTGGCGACGCTTTTTAATCCAAAAGTTGGAACTATTCAATCTTGGCCACATAATAAATACGGTGGTCATAATACGATTATTGATAATATGATGAATTTAGAACTGCTTTTTTGGGCTTCTAAAAATGGAGGAAATAAAAAGTTGTATGACATTGCTGTAAAACATGCCGAAACTACGATGAACAATCATTTCAGACCAGATTATAGTTCCTATCATGTTATTATTTATGATTATGAAACTGGTAAAAAAATAAAAGGAAGAACGGCGCAAGGTTATAGCGACGAAAGTATGTGGGCAAGAGGTCAGGCGTGGGCTATTTACGGATTTACAATGGTTTACAGGGAAACAAAAGATCCTAAATTTTTAGATTTTGCTCATAAATTAGCACGTGTTTATCTGGACAGATTAACAACTGAAGATCTAATACCGTATTGGGATTTTAATGCTCCCGGAATACCAAACGAACCCAGAGATGCTTCTGCTGCAGCGATTGTATCATCTGCACTTATGGAGTTAAGCTCATTTACAAAAGAGGCGGCATTAAAAAAGGAATATTTGACAAAATCAAAAAAAATGCTTGTTTCACTTTCAGACCATTATCAAAGTCAGGATGTAAACTCGGCTTTTTTACTTCATTCTACAGGTCATAAACCCGCAGGAAGCGAAATAGATTGTTCTATAAATTACGCTGATTATTATTATCTTGAAGCGCTTTTAAGATTTCAAAAATTAAAATAATAATGATTTAAATTTAAAGTTATGATCAGGAAAATTATCCAAATCTCTTTTGCCATAGTTTTATTGGTTTTTATGGCAAGCTGTAAAAACACTAAACAGAAACTTCAGGAATATGTAACGTCTTATAATAGTACTGCTGCGAGTTTTAAAGCCAATGATGTTACGTTGACTACTGCAAGAGGTTATATAAATGATGACAAAATAGAATTGCGGTTCGAAACCAATTTAGAACAAAATGAATCTAATAAAACAAAAGCAAATTCATCATTTCGGGTGCTATTGAAAGACATGATCGCTAAAAATCAAATTCCTAAGGAACTTGTTGAAGAAGGTGTTCAGTTTGATGCTTATTTCTTAGCGGATGACAATACTGTTTTTGTAAAAGAAATAATAAACAAGGAATCTATTGCTGAAATATTAAAGTAATATCTAAAATTTAATCTTTGCTATAAGCTGCTTTAATCCTTTTTAAAGTGGCTTTTTTTATGTTGTAATTAGCTAATCGCTGTCTTTTGTTTTGAATGTGTTTTATCCGGTAATTACTGATAATCAATTTGTAACCAAATAATTACAGTTTTTTATTTTTATGGCTTGAAGTTGTTTTTCTTTAAAAAGTTCATTATGTTTGAGTTAAAAAATAACCTAAAACCTAAAATTTTATGAGAAAAATTACCCAAATCGCATTTACTGTCGTTGTTATGCTGCTATTGGTAAGCTGTAAAAATACCAAGCAAAAAATTCAGGAACATGTAAGTTCTTATAATAATTCATCTTCCATTAAAGGTACCGGAATTACCGGAACTACGGCTAAGGCATTTTTAAACGATAATAAAATTGAAATCAGGATCGAAACTAATTTAGAAGAGAATGATGCAAATAAACTAACCTACAAAGAGTCATTTCCGGATTTGCTGAAAGAAATGATTAAGAACGATCAAATTTCAAAAGAATTAATTGAAGAAGGAGTAAAGTTTGATGTGTACTTCCTGGCTTATAATAACGCTATTCTCGCACAACAAATAGTAGATAAAGAAGAATTGGCTGTTATAGAAAATGCAGGCGACGCTAAAGATAAGGTAACAGCAAAACTCTAATTTTGAAAAATAAAAAAAGCCTCTTTGTGTAATTTCAAAGAGGCTTTTTTTTTATCGTTTAGTAACATTTGTTAAGATATCCGGAAAATAGGAATCTGATAAGTTACCAAATTCATCTCCGCGCATAAAGATATTACTATCTACATCAGCAAAGCTTTTCTTGCCAGCCGCTGCTAAAAGTTCATTTGCAGAGTGTAAAGTGTTTTTATGAAAATGATAAACACGATCTGATTTATCCGTAACAACCAACCCTTTCATAAGCATTTTATTTTGAGTGGCAACTCCGGTTGGGCATTCATTATTATGACAACGTAAGGCCTGTATACAACCTAATGAAAACATAAAACCACGAGCGCTGTTGCACATATCTGCACCCAATGCAATTGCATGTAAAATCGAATAACCGGATATAATTTTTCCGCTACCAATAATGCGTATTTTATCACGAATGTTCAGGCCTATCAACGTTTTGTTTACAAAAATCAAAGCAGGTTCGAAAGGCATTCCAACACCATCAGCAAATTCCAGAGGTGCAGCTCCGGTTCCGCCTTCGGCACCATCGATAGTTATAAAATCAGGAAATATATCTTCAGCAATCATCTCGTGACAAATGGCTTCAAATTCAGCGGTATTTCCAATACATAATTTAAATCCAATAGGTTTTCCGTTTGATAATTGACGCAGTTGCGCAATAAAATGGATAAGCCCTTTACTGTCTGAAAAAGCATGATGTCCCGGTGGAGAAAGAATCATTGTGTGTGGTTCAACTCCTCTTATTTTTGCAATTTGCTCCGTATTTTTTGCAGCCGGTAATACACCTCCGTGACCAGGTTTTGCACCTTGTGAAAGTTTAATTTCGATCATTTTAACGTTTGGAAGATTCGCTTTTTCTGAGAATTTTTCAGGGTTGAAATTTCCGTCAGCATCACGACATCCAAAATATCCTGTACCAATTTGCCAGGTAATGTCACCACCGCCGGCAAGATGAAATTCGGTTAATCCGCCTTCTCCGGTATTTTGGTAAAAGTTTCCTTTTTTTGCCCCTATATTTATCGCACGCACCGCATTTTCGCTTAACGAACCAAAACTCATTGCCGAAACATTAAATAAAGAAGCTAAGTAAGGCTGTTTACAATCTTTTCCTCCCACTAATACACGTGGTAACTCTTCGTTGACTTTTGCCGGAAAAATAGAATGTTTTATTCCTTCGTAACTATCATGATTTAGATTTTGCTGTGTTCCAAAAGGGGTACTTGAATCAATGTTTTTTGCCCTTTGATAAACCAAAGAACGCTGATTTCTTGAAAAAGGCCTTCCGTCTGTAGATCTTTCGATAAAATATTGTTGGATTTCAGGCGCAATCATTTCAAATAAATATCTGAAATAACCTAAAACAGGAAAGTTTCTTAAAATGGCATGCTTTTTTTGAAGAATGTTATAGAATCCAACAACTAATAATATTGGAATAATAATAACGAGTAAAAAACCACGCTTTGTATAAAAATAAATTGTAACGACAATTAGTAGTAACAGGAATCCGTAGATGAAGAATTTTTTTCTCATGTTTGTGAAAAATTAAAATGTAATACTTTGATAATTAGTTAAATCGAAGGCGAACATACACATGTTTGATCCCTTTTTTATCTGATTCTCTTTCGTCGATTTCAAGAATATCAGTTAGTGATTTTAACATTGGTGTAAGCTTTGAAAAACCATAATTTCTTGGGTCAAATTCAGGTTTTTTCTTCACAATTAAGTTTCCAACATCTCCTAAAAATGCCCATCCATCGTCGTCCTCAATATCTTCAATTGTGGCTTCTATCAAATCAATGGTTTGTTTGTCTATTTTATGTAATGCTTTTTCAGCAGGTTTTTCAACAGGTTTTTTAGCATCTGCTGTTGCAGTTGTTTTTGGTTTTTTCTTTTGGATTGCTCCGTCTAAAACCTCAATATAAATAAATCTGTCGCACGCTACAATAAAAGAATTAGGTGTTTTCTTTTCTCCAATACCAATTACTTTCATGCCGGATTCTCTTAACCTGATAGCCAAACGTGTAAAATCGCTATCGCTGGAAACGATACAAAATCCGTCAAGTTTTCCTGAATACAGTAAATCCATTGCATCAATAATCAAAGCAGAATCTGATGAATTTTTACCTACGGTGTAGCTATATTGCTGAATTGGGGTTATAGCATGTTCTAGTAAAACAGCTTTCCATCCATTAGAATTTGGTTTTGTCCAATCAGCATAAATACGTTTAGTTGTTGGGGTACCAAATTTTGTTATTTCTTCCATCATACCTTTTACATTACTGTAAGGTACATTGTCGGCATCAATAAGAACAGCGAGTTTTAAATCTTTTGAGGTGCTTAAAGCCATTTTCCGGGTTTTACAAAATTATAATCTACCAAAGGTAAAATTAAAATTGGTTTTAAATTCACTTGCTGTCTAATTTCACCTTTCTTAATAATTAAATTATTTTCGTTATAAATAAGGAGTTGCATGCTGAAAATTAATTAAAGATAAATTTGTCTTTTAATATGTGTTTGCATACATTTGTAAGGAATTTAATCAGATATTATGTTTTCAAAAGCGTGTGAATATGGCATTCGGGCTTCTATATTTATTGCTGCTAATTCGTCTAAAGGAATTAGGGTAGGAATAAAAGATGTAGCTAAAGAAATTGATTCTCCGGAACCTTTTACGGCCAAAATAATGCAGATTTTAACCAAAAGCAATATTATAGGTTCGGCAAAAGGAGTAGGAGGAGGATTTGAAATTTCGGCGGAAGCCTTAAAATCTATAAAATTAATTCATATTGTAGACGCGATCGATGGAGACAATATTTATAAAGGCTGCGGAATAGGATTAAAAGAATGTTCAGAAGTGCATCCTTGTCCCGTACACAATGAATTTAAAAAAATACGCGAATTACTGGTGGCAATGTTAACCAATACATCTCTGGAAGAATTAGCTTTAAGCGTAAAATCAGGAGATTTTCATTTGAAAATATTAAATAAAAGCGAATAGATATTATAATTTAAATACATAGAAATGAACAAAAAAGTTAAAATTTCGGCTATTGTACTATTAGGAATGTTAGCAATAACTTCATGTGGAAAAAAAGATACTACAACAACTGATGCGTCAGAAATTAATCAAACGGAAGATGAATCACAAGCAGAAGCAGTTAGCAATGAATTGGTTATTGAAGGAAATGACCAGATGCAGTTTAATAAAAAAGAATTAAGAGCTACTGCCGGACAACCTATTACTTTGACCTTAAAACATGTTGGTCAAATACCAAAAGAAGCAATGGGACACAATCTTGTTATTTTACAAGAAGGAACAGATGAAGCTGCTTTTGCTGCAAAAGCTATTACGGCTAAAGAAACAGATTATATTCCAGCTTCTGAAAAAGCATCTATTGTAGCGCATACCAAATTATTGGGCGGTGGAGAAGAAGATACTATTCAATTTACAATTGATAAAAAAGGAACATACAACTTTTTATGTACTTTTCCAGGGCACGTAGCCATGATGAAAGGGGTTTTAATTGTTGAGTAAATAACAAACTCTAACGCTGTTTACAGGTTAGGGTTTTTTAATGAATTAATAAAAGATAAAATTGTCTTTTATTGAAAATAGATAATATAATAATGATAAAAATTAGACAAAATGGAAAATTTAAAAAATAATACAATTGGTTCGTTTGTAGCGAAAGATTTTAGAACTGCTGCAGTATTTACAAAATATCAAATTGATTTTTGTTGTAAAGGCAACAGGATTCTTACTGAAGTATGCGAAAAACAAAATATTGACTCGGATGTATTGGTGCAAAACCTGATTGATGTTTTAGAATCTGAAAACAACAACGGGATAGATTTTAATTCATGGCCATTAGATTTACTGGCAGATTATATCGAAAAAACACATCATCGTTATGTTGAGGATAAATCTATTATCCTGAAACAATTTTTAGATAAACTTTGCAAAGTACATGGTGACGCTCATCCGGAATTATTTAGAATAAATGAATTGTTTACGGCAGGAGCAGGAGAATTGGCACAACACATGAAAAAAGAAGAATTAATGTTGTTTCCCTTCATAAAAAGAATGGTAAAAACCAAAGAAGAGCATGGAATCCTGACTCAGCCTTCATTTGGCAGCGTTTCTAACCCAATCGCAATGATGATGCAAGAGCATGATAATGAGGGAGATCGTTTTCGTGAAATTGCGAGTATAACAAATAATTATACGCCGCCAAGTGACGGATGTACGACTTATAAAGTAACTTTTGCAATGCTAAAAGAATTTGAAGAAGATTTACACAAACACATTCACCTGGAGAATAATATCTTGTTTAATAAAGCGGTAGTTCTGGAAGAAGAATTTGCCTAAATAATAATTACAATAATTGCACCAACTGAATCATTAAAAATGAGTACGGTTGGTGCATTTTTTATTTAAAACAAATGGGGGATATATTAAAAATAAGTTCAGTTAGAAGTTGGATATTATGCTGTTTTTGTAATTTTTTGATAGCTTCAGTTATGGGGTTGTTAATGCGATTTATGACATTATTTAATTTTGATGGTATAAATTATAGTTTTCTCCTTCATGCACATTCGCATGTAGCAATGTTAGGCTGGGTTTATATGACAATTTATGTTTTAATTGTTCGGATGTTTATCCCAAAAGATAAAAGCTATAAACCCATTTATAATCGATTATTCTGGATGACGGAATTTACTGTTATCGGCATGATGATTTCTTTTCCTGTTCAGGGATATGCTTTTTTTTCGATACTATTTTCAACAGCACATATTTTATTAAGTTATGTTTTTTGCGTGTTGGTCTGGAAAGATTGCAGCAAAGAGAATACGCGTGAAAGAAAACTTCTGATGACAGCAATTTTGTTTCTGGTTTTTTCAACTTTTGGAGTTTGGTGTTTAGGACCTGCATTAAATATGTTGGGAAAACAAAACGCATTTTATCAAATTGCAATCCAATTCTTTTTACATTTTCAGTTTAATGGCTGGTTTTTATTTGCCGTTTTTGCTTTATTCTTAAAACAGGCTAAAAGAAACTTGGAAGGGGAGAGTTTTAAAAAGATTCTTTGGTTTATTACTGTTATCAACATTCTTAACAATAGCGCTTCCGATAAGCTGGTACATTAAAAACGAAATGCTAAAATGGATTAATGTTTTTGGGGTTTTACTGCAAATTGTAGCTTTCGTGTATTTTTATAAAATGCTGAAAACTAATATTACATATTTCAAAACCAACTTAAACACAACAACAAAAAGTATTTATATTCTAGTTTTATTTTCCTTGTTTTTCAAAATAAGCACTCAGTTATTAAATTTAATGCCAGATCTTTTTGAAGTTTCACATCAAATCAGAAATCTTGTAATTGGCTTTATTCACTTAACAACTCTTGGTATTATTACCGGAATTTTATTTGGAGTATTAATCGAAAATAAAGTACTGGATCATAAATCTAAAATTTTGAGTTACGGAATAAAAATTTTTAGTCTGGGATATATCTTGAATGAAGTTTTATTGTTTCTTCAGGGCGGATTTTTTTATTTAGGAATAGGAAAAATTTCCGGATATTTTGAGGGATTATTTATTTCCGGATTTTTGATTGTAATAAGTATAATCTTGATTATGATCATGATTTTAAATACAAAACAAGAGCCAATTCCTTAAAACTGTCTCTTGTTTTTAACTAGTCAACGATTTAAATTTTTTGAGCTTCCTGATTTATTGTTTCAACTGTTTTAGTATTATTTACTGCGAGACCTTCTTGTTGGTATATCAATTCTCCGTCAGTATTAAAAACACTTATAATATTAGAATGAGAAAATTCCATAGGAGATATTTGTTTGTAATTAACAGCTAAAACTGCTGCAAATTCTCTGGTATTATCTTCTGTAGAGCGCAAGAAAATCCAGGGATCGTGATTGAGCTTGTTGGCTATTGCAAATGATTTTAATTTTTGCGGAGTATCTGTCACAGGATCAATACTGACTAAAATAAGTTTTACATTTTTTTTAGTTTTCTTATCCAGTTTTGCCTCAATAGCTCTCATATCTGCAACTAATCTGGGGCAAGCTGCTTTACACGAAGTATAAATCATTACCATAACAAGAACATTTCCTTTTAAACTCTTTAGTTCAATATTTTTGTTGTCCTGAGTCGTCCATTTTGAAGGAAGATTGTAGATGGATAAATCTGTAATTGGTTTTTCTTTTGATGTATCCCTATTAATTTTATTGTCTTTGCAACTTTGTAGGTTCAAAGCAATTATAAAAAGTGCCAGTATTGTTTTTTTCATTTTAGATAATTTAAAATTATTGTTTTGTTGTACTTGCACATCTAAAACCCAGATTTCTTGTTGAATACTGCGCTTTCAGGCTGCCTCTAAAAGCATAACGCATAAAAGCTGCATAATTCATTAAGTCTGTAGCATTAACAGATCCAGCGCCACAAAACAGGTTTTTATCGTCGCTTTTATCTTTTCTGGATTCTCCTGATAAAAAAATGCTGTTAAAATCAGCTGTCCATTCCCAGACTAAACCATGCATGTCATAAACTCCCCAGTGATTTTTGAAAGTTTTTCCAACGGGATTTTCGTAGGTTTTAGATTTTTCGTACCACGATAAAATGTATGTATTGAATTCTGTTTTAGTTCTGGCATCAATTTTATTTTCATCTGCCATCGCCACATATTCCCATTCATCAATTGTTGGCAATCGTTTTCCCTGACATTCGCAATATTTTTTTGCTGCAAACCATGAAATGCTTGTTGCCGGAGTTTTTGGATTTATATTTCCAAAATCAAAATCGCTTTTCCAATAAGAAAGGTAACTTTCATCTGCAAAAATCCCTTTTATTTTAGATTTGCTAAAACTCGGATTCTTTTTTATGAATATTAAAAATTCACCATTTGTAACGGGATAGATATCTATAAAAAAGGTTTTTACAACGACTGGTTTCTTTTCAGTCGCTCCATAAAGAGGGATAAAAGATCCCTCTTGTATTTGTACCATTTTTTTATTCTGTGCGCTCATAAATCCTGTCTGAACGAAGAAAAGGATCAGTATTAAAATACCTTTATACATAATTTGATGCTATTATCGCAGGGATTTTACCAGTTCTGGCGTTACGACTGTTTTATTATTTCCCCAACTATTATATATATAGGTCATAACATTGGCAATTTCATCATCAGATAAATTTTGACTTGGCATTATATTATTGAATTTTTGCCCATTTACTGTGATTTCACCAGACAAACCATGTAAGATTGTTTTAATAGCTCTTTTTGAATCGGCATTTAGATAATCTGATTTTGCAAGAGGCGGAAATGTATTTGATATTCCCTGACCTTCAGATTGGTGACAGGCAAAACAAGTTGTTCCAAAGATCTCTTTGCCAATTTTTATTTTTTCTGCCACAGTTCTTTTTGGTATACTCGTTTTCGAAGATGCATTAACAGGCATATTTTGTATTGTTCCTCCTTCTGGTAAATAAATTCCTTCTTGGATTGTTCCTGAATAAATATTTTTGTTTTCTGCACCTTCTACTTTTAGGATTCCCAGTGCACCTTTGTTAAATGCCCTAAAAATCGAGTGATCTACGAGAATAAAACTTCCGGGAGTTTCTACTTTAAAATCTACAATTGCAGCTCCGCCTGCGGGAATTAAGGTTGTCTGAACATTTTTATTAATAAGAGAACCGCCTTCTAAGTGAACATTATCAAATATTTCTCCAATAACATGAAAAGACGATACCAGATTTGGGCCTCCATTTCCAACAAACAAACGAACCGTTTTGCCTACTTTTGCTGTAAGTTCATTTCCGTTTGTCAGGGAACCTACTTTTCCGTTAAAAACAACATAATCAGGAGTTTCTTTAACGGCTTTGGTCATATCAAAAGGCTGATGTCCCTTTGCTCCATATTCGCCTTGCGTATAAAAATCACCCTGCATTACATAATATTCTTTATCAACTGGCGGTAATCCCCCTTCTGGTTCAACCAGAATCAGACCGTACATTCCGTTTGCAATATGCATTCCAACCGGAGCAGTTGCGCAATGATATACATATAAGCCAGGGTTAATTACCTTAAAACTAAATACCTTTTCATGACCGGGCGCGACTAACGAAGAGGTTGCGCCGCCGCCGGGACCAGTAACTGCGTGCAGATCGATATTGTGAGGTAATTTATTGTCCGGATGATTTTTTAAGTGAAATTCGACTTCGTCACCAACTCGTGTTCTAATAAAACTTCCGGGTACAGAACCGCCAAATGTCCAGTAGGTATATGTTACACCATCGGTCATGGTTGCTTCCTGCTCCTTAATTTCCATGTTGATTTTTAGCTTCATGGCTGTTCTGTTTCCAACTGGTTTAGGTACGAGTGGCGGAGATGTTAATTCAGCTTGCATTTCTCCTTCAGTTACAATGTCAGAATAATTAGTTTTTTCTTTCTTACATGACACAAGTAAGAGTAAAAAGAGGACAAACAGAAAGGCTTTGATTTTAATAACGGACTTTTTTTTCATAATAAATGGTTTTTATTTTAGTTTTTGAATCTGAAGTAAATTTAAAAGACAATTTTATCTTTTATTATGATAAAAGTCATCTTCTGACTCTTTATGATTGATTATATTCAGTTTTAAGGATATTGATTTGATAATTTCTTACGTTAAATACGATAAGTTTATACAATAAAAACAGCGGATAATGGGGATTCAGAATATTTTTCAATAAAAATAATTGGCTGACTCTATTTTAGAATAATAATCATTATTTTTGCACCCTGTATAAAATAAAATTATTACTTCAAAATATATTTATGGTAAAAGATTTATTCGAAAGAATTCAGAACAATAAAGGACCATTAGGAAAATGGGCTTCACAAGCTGAGGGATATTTTGTATTCCCAAAATTAGAAGGAGAACTTGGTCCAAGAATGCAATTTGGTGGAAAAAATATTTTAAACTGGAGTTTGAATGACTATTTAGGACTTGCAAATCATCCTGAAGTACGTCAGGCCGATATTGATGCTGCAACTCAATTTGGAGCAGCTTACCCAATGGGGGCTCGTATGATGTCAGGTCATACAAAATACCACGAACAATTAGAAAACGAATTAGCTGAGTTTGTAATGAAACCGGCGGCATATTTATTAAATTTTGGTTATCAGGGAATGGTTTCGACTATTGATGCCTTGGTTACTAAAAATGACATTATTGTTTATGATGTTGATTCTCATGCTTGTATCATTGATGGTGTTCGTTTGCACATGGGTAAACGTTTTACATACAAACACAATGATCTTGAAAGTATGGAGAAAAACCTGCAACGTGCTACTAAAATGGCAACAGAAACAGGTGGTGGAATTCTTTTTATTACCGAAGGTGTTTTTGGAATGCGAGGACAACAAGGTAAATTAAAAGAAATTGTAGCTTTAAAAGAAAAATATAATTTCCGTTTATTAGTAGATGATGCACACGGTTTTGGTACTCTTGGTAAAACAGGAGCGGGAGCAGGTGAGGAGCAGGGAGTTCAGGACGGTATTGACGTATATTTCTCTACTTTTGCAAAATCAATGGCTAATATTGGTGCATTTGTTGCTGCGGATCAGGATATTATTGATTATTTGAAATATAATTTACGTTCTCAAATGTTTGCAAAAGCATTGCCAATGATTCAGACAATTGGTTCATTGAAACGTTTAGAGTTATTGCGTAATCACCCTGAATTGAAAGATAAACTTTGGGAAAATGTAAATGCATTACAAAACGGATTGCGTTCAAGAAACTTCAATATTGGAGATACAAATACTTGTGTAACACCAGTTTATTTAGAAGGAAGTGTTCCTGAAGCAATGGTAATGGTGAACGATTTAAGAGAAAACTACGGTATTTTCTTGTCTATTGTAATTTATCCGGTTATTCCAAAAGGAATTATTTTGTTAAGAATGATCCCTACAACATCACATACTTTAGGAGATATTGATGAAACGTTAGTAGCATTTGAAGCAATTCGCGAGAAATTAGAAAATGGTACTTATAAAGAAATTGCAAGCAGAACTAAAGTAGATTTAGACGCTTAATTTCTTCAAAATAAATTCCTAATATGGGAATTATGTAAAAAAATCCATTCGTTATGCGAATGGATTTTTTTTATTTAAAGTAATTTTATATAACTAATTATAAAAACAAAAGAACATGAAGAAAATACTAGCCTTTACAATTATTACTTTAAGTGTTTTTGCTTCTTGTAAAAAAGATCAAGTTGCAGAACCGGTAGAAATTACACCAAAAGCACCAAAAGAAGCTCAAATCCTTGAGCCATCAGGAGATCAATGTTATGCATCGACAGGTGCTAATAAAATTGAACTAAGTTACAATGTAAACTCGCATCAGGAAGTAAATGGAAAATTAAGCTATAACATAGCCGGGAAAGATAAAAATGAAGGAACTTTGATAGGGAATATGAAGGGCGATACTTTAATTGCTGATTATACCTTTATGTCAGAAGGAGTTTCATCTATTAGAGAGGTTGCTTTTATTGAAAAAGAAGGAATTCTTTATGAAGGATATGGAGATGTTGTGGAAGCAAATGGTAAAGTTTCCTTTAAAGATAAAAAACTACTGAAATTTGATCAAAAAAATACATTAACAAAAGTTGATTGTAAAGCAGAATAAGTTTTCTGTTATTATTTATACTAAAAAATCCATTCTTTGGGGAGAATGGATTTTTTAGTTTTATGATTATTTAGATTAAAGATATTTCAGATAAGTTTTTCTCTGACAATGAATTGTTGGGTCAAAGTTTTTCCATAATAAATGAATTGCCGTATTCTCTGCTAATTCTGGAGTTCTAATACAATTCTGAATTCCTTTTTCAGAAAACGTTTTATAATATTCATCAAAAATAATGGCTGTAACTCCTTTGTTTTGATAATCAGGATGAACTCCGATAAGGTAAAAAACAACGTCTTTACTTTGTTTTCTTGCTTTTAATAAATGAATAAATCCAAACGGAAATAGTTTTCCTTTAGCCTTTTGTAATGCCTCAGAAAAACTTGGCATTACGATACTAAAAGCAATTAATTTATCATCTTTATCAACAACAAACTTAATGTATTCCGGATTGATAAAGCTAATGTATTTCTTCTTGAAGTATTCTTTCTGAACATCTGAGATTGCCACAAACGAAGCTAATTTAGCATAAGATTCATTAAATAAATCAAACATTTTGTCGACATGCGGCATAATGTCTTTTGTTTTTGTAAAGGTAAGAGAGCGCAAACCGTATCTCTTTTTGATTAGTTCCTGTGCTTTTAGAAAAAACTCAGGTTTAACATTCGAAAAAGGGAAAATACTTTCGATATATTCTTTTTCTACCTGAAAGCCTAACTGTTCAAAGTGAGTTACATAATACGGATTATTGTACCATGTAATCATGGTTCCCATTTGATCATAACCTTCTGTAAGAACACCAACTTTATCTAAATTCGAAAATCCCATTGGACCTTCAGCATGTTCCAGATTATGTTGTCTGCCCAGTTCATAAACTTTTTCAAGTAAAGCTTTTGTTACTTCGATATCATCAATAACATCAAACCAACCGAAACGAACTTTTCTTTTGTGCTGATTATTAACTTCAGACCAATTGATAATTGCCGTAATTCTGCCCACAATTTCGTTGTCTTTGTAAGCAATATAAAAATAAGCTTCGGCATTATCAAAAGCAGGATTTTTTGTTTTATCAAAAGATTCCAGTTCATCTGCAATAATTGGCGGAACCCAATACGGATTGTCTTTGTAGAGTGAAAATGGAAATTTGATATAATCAGTTAATTCCTTTTTGGTTTTGGCTTCTTTAATTGTAATCATTAAAATTCTGTATGTAAATATCTCTTTTAAGAGGTTTGTTATTAATTTCTACTACTCGTATTTGGATTTGCGTTTTCTTTCTTTTTCCTGATAATCGATCTCTCTTTGTTCCATCTCATTATCTTTATTCTTTTTGGCTTTTTCCTTGCCTTTAAATTCCATTTGTTTTTCTTTATAACTTGCGTCATAACGCCAGGAAACTCCAACTCCTCCATAAAATATAGAAGGTGTGTTTTTAAAATTGGTACTCAAAGAGGCATCAACCTGAAGATTAGGATTGATCAAATAAGCTGCTCCGCCACGAACAATGGCATCGCTGTAAAAATCACTTTTATAGCCTTGATTTTCAACAAAACCAGACCATTTATCATTAAATCCGTGTGTTAATGTTAAAACGTAACCATAACTAGGATAATCTGTTGTAATATAATCGGCAATAATATTAGTTACAAAAACCCATTTTCCTCCTCCAAAAAGATTCTGAGTAATCAACATTACTTTAGGCGAAATACTGGACTCAGGCGAGAAAGAATATGGATTGTCTGCGCCAACAAAATTTGCTCCGGCAAATACAGACACAGCAGGAATTAATTCATGCCAGTTAAAACTATGATTGGCTTTATAGCTATAAATATTAGCTTCTTTTTTATAATTTTTATAAGGATCGTAGATTAGATATTTAGCTCCAAGAACTGTTTGTCTAAAATTATTCTTTTTATAACTTGTGTATGGAGTGTCGAAGTTTTCCATTTGGTATTGCAAATCCAGCACAAACTCCAGTTTTTCAAGAAATGCACCGTAACGTAACGTTATATCTGTACCAAAACCGCTTCCGTCGTAATCCAGTAAGTCGTGTTTTTCTTTAATACCGTATACACCAATTTCTGCCTGAATAACTGATTTTCCAACTCCATAAGCAGACATTGTTTCGCCTGGACGATTCGAGTTGATCACATCAGTATATTGTGCGAAAAAAAATTGTGGAACTAAACAAAGAGCTGTAATAAAAAAGCTTTTATTTTTTAACATAAATGTTTTTTTTGATTAAAAAGTAATAACGCATTTCAAATGTACTATATTTTATTATTTATTTAAGATTGATATTTTAATTTTAAACAATGGATTTATTAATTTTGGAAAAAAATTATATGATCATGCAAGAAGCATCTTTTACAAATTTGTTTAAAACGATAATGTGGATTATTGCGTTTTATTATATTTTTAAATTTTTAGCCAAAATCTTTTTACCGGTATTAGTAAAAAAAGCCGTTGAGAAAGCCGGAGAGAATTTTCAGAGACAACAACAATATACTCAGGATAATACATGGCAAAAAACGCGTGCAAATAATGATGAAATCATTATAAACACCGCTAATGCAAAAAATCCCCGTGAAACCAAAAAAGTCGGTGATTATGTTGATTACGAAGAAATAGATTAAGTTTGTGTCCTAGAGTTACAGGATTCATCATTTAACCAAACCAGCCTAAATTGAAAATAGTAAATAAGTTCTATCCGCATGCCCTTGTTATATTGGGCTTTATTCTCGTTTCTTTAATTTATTTTTATCCTGTTTTACAAGGAAAACAAATTTTCCAGTCGGATATTGCTCAATATACCGGAATGGCAAAAGAACAGAATGATTTTAGAGCTACAGAACATTCTGAGCCATATTGGACAAATTCAGCATTTGGTGGTATGCCAACCTATCAATTAGGAGCAAATTACCCTAATGATTATGTGGGTAAAATAGATGACGCTTTGCGTTTTTTACCTCGTCCTGCAGATTATCTATTTCTATATTTCTTAGGTTTCTACGGATTATTACTGGTTTTAAAAACAGATCCTTTAAAAGCATTTATTGGTGCGATAGCATTTGGTTTTTCTACCTATTTAATTATTATACTTGGAGTTGGTCATAATGCAAAAGCCCATGCAATTGCTTATATGCCACTTGTTATTGCTGGATTTATACTGGTTTTTCAAAAAAAATATATTTGGGGAGGTTTACTCACCATGTTTGCGGTTGCGTTAGAAATTAATGCAAACCACTTTCAAATGACCTATTATTTACTGATATTCTTATTGATACTTTCAGGTTATTTTGCTTTTAATTTCATCAAAGAAAAAGAATACAAACCTTTACTAACTGCTATTGGAGTTTTGGCTGTAGCCGGAATTTTTGCTATTGGCGCCAATGCGACTAATTTAATGGCGACCAGCGAATATGCTAAATTTAGTACACGTAGTAACAGCGAACTGACTTTTAATCCTGATGGATCTAAAAAGGTAAACGAAAATGCTTTAAGCCGTGAGTATATTACAGAATACAGTTACGGAATTCCTGAAAGTTTTAACTTAATTGCACCAAGACTTTTTGGAGGTTCAAATCATGAAAATGTAGGAACTGATAGCCGTATGTATGCATTTATGCTGGAGCAGGGCGTTCCGTCAGAACAAGCTCAGGATTTTGTATCAGGAATGCCAACTTATTGGGGAGATCAGCCTATTGTTGCGGCTCCTGCCTATATTGGAGTTGTGGTTTTCTTTTTAGGAGTTTTAGCATTATTTATTGATGATAGAAAAATAAAATACGTTTTCCTTTCAGGTGCACTAGTTGCATTGGTACTTTCATGGGGAAAAAATTTCTCTTTACTAACAGATTTCTTTATTGATTATGTTCCAATGTATGATAAGTTCAGAGCAGTTTCATCTATTCAGGTTATTCTTGAATTGTGTTTTCCTGTTTTGGCTATTATGGGATTACAATCTTTCTTTAAAGCAAAAGAAGAACTTAAACTACAACAGAAAGCACTTATACAAACAGGAGTTTTTGGTATAGGAATCATTATAATTTTAGTATTTGCCAAAAGCATGTTTCATTTTACAGGAAGCAGTGATAGTTATTTCTTAGACAGTTACGGACCAGCTTTTGTTGATGCACTAAAAGAAGACAGAATGACCTTATATTCTGCAGATTTATTGCGTTCAGGCTTTTTTATCGTATTGACTTTTGGAATTTTATGGTTGTTTATTAAAAACAAACTGGCTCAAAATACAACTTTGATTATTGTTGGAATTTTAATGATTTTCGATTTGTTTTTTGTCGATAAAAAATATGTTTCTGCTAAAGATTTTGTGAGTCCGGTACAAATTGCAGCTCCGTTTCAGGAAACACCATCTGATGCGCAGATTTTAAAAGATACTACACATTACAGGGTTTTCGAAGTAAACGGAAATATGTCGAGTGCGCGTGCATCTTATTTTCATCATTCTCTTGGAGGATATCATGCCGCAAAACCAAGAAGAATGCAACAGTTGTTTGACTACCAGATTGCAAAGAACAATATGGAAGTTTTGGATATGTTAAATGTAAAATACATTATCCAGACAGATAAAGAAGGAAAAGAATTCCCGACCGTAAATCCTAATACAAACGGAAATGCGTGGTTTGTAAGCACTGTAAAATTGGTTAATAAGCCAGATGACGTGATGAAGGCTTTAGATCATATTGATACTAAAAAAGTAGCCATTTTTAATGTTCGTGAACACGAAGTAAAGTTTAAAAGTGCCCGTTTAAAGAAACAATGGGACACAACCGGAACTATAAAAGTGGTACAATATAAACCTAATTATATCAAATATAAATCTGATAATCCAAAAGACGGTTTAGCTGTTTTCTCTGAGATGTATTATAAAAATGGCTGGAATGCTTATGTTGATGGTAAATTAACGAATCATTTCCCTGTTGATTATGTTTTAAGAGCAATGGAAATTCCGGGAGGAACACATACTATCGAATTTAAATTTGAACCTCAGGTTGTAAAAACCGGAAGTACTATTACTTTGGCTAGTTCAATTGGAATGTTGTTCCTTTTGATTGGAGGAATTTATTTTGAAAGAAAGAAGTCTGGTGAACAGTCACGGTAATCAGTTTCAGTCTCAGTCTCAGTTTTAAGAATGTTTTCGAAAATTACTAAAGTTGTTGTTTTTATCTTATTAGACTTGGCGGTATTTATTTTCTGCGGAGTATATATGATAGGATATGATGATTTTTATGAGGAAAGCCAAGGCGAATATTTTAGTTTGTCAAGTATGGAAACTAAATTTAAAATTGTCTGGATTTTTTTAATTTTTTGGCAAGTCTTAAATTGTTTTCTCTTGTTCTGTATTTTATTTAAAGCATATGAGAAATTTGCTTTAAAATAACTTCTAAATTTGCACTTTTAAACCATTAACAATTTTTCCTTGGAACCAAAGAAACTCTTAATCATTACTTATTATTTTCCACCTGCTGGAGGACCCGGTGTACAACGTTGGTTAAAATTTGTAAAGTATTTGCCTGAATTTGGTGTTCAGCCTATTGTTTATGTTCCTGAAAATCCAACTTACCCTATAGTTGATGAAGGTTTAGTGAGTCAGATTTCTGATAAGGTTATTGTTCTTAAAAATAAAATTTGGGAACCGTATCAATTAGCATCTGTTTTTTCTAAAAATAAAACCAAGAAAATTAGTTCCGGCATTTTTCCTCATAAGAAAAAACAAACTTTTTTAGATAAAACCTTTCTATGGATTCGTGGTAATCTTTTTATTCCTGATGCCCGTGTTTTTTGGGTAAAACCATCAGTGGCTTATCTTCAGGAATATATTAAGGAAAATAATATAGATACAATTGTGACTTCCGGACCACCGCATAGTCTGCATTTGATTGGTTTAGAACTCAAAGAAAAACTAAATGTAAAATGGTTTGCTGATTTCCGCGATCCATGGACAACAATTGGTTATCATAAAGCATTGCGTTTATCAGGTTATGCTGCTAAAAAACATAAAACTTTAGAACATAAAGTTTTAAATTCTGCTGATATCATTATCGTAACCAGTAAAACTACTAAAGCTGAATTTCAGGCGATTACCAATAAGCCAATTTCGGTAATTACAAATGGTTATGATATCGAAAATGTCGAGAAACAAACTTTAGATACTAAATTTACTCTTGCACATATTGGTTCATTTTTGTCTGATAGAAATCCTGATTTTTTATGGGAATGTCTGGTAGAATTGCTTCAGGAAATTCCTGATTTCAAAAAGCATTTAGAAATTAAACTGATAGGAGCAGTAAGTCAGGAAGTTTTAGATTCAATTGCCGCATTTAACTTAAAAGATTATTTGAATCTCCTTGGATATGTTTCGCACCGCGAAGCAATTGCACATCAAAAAAAATCTCAGGTTTTACTTTTAATCGAGATTAACTCAGAAGATACTAAAAGTATTATTCCGGGTAAATTATTTGAATATATGGTCTCAAATCGTCCAATAATTGCTATTGGTCCAAATGGATCTGATTTTGCGGATATCATTAAAGAGACAAATACAGGAGTATTTTTTGATTATTCTGAAAAAGCGAAGTTAAAAAGTGTAATTTTGGACTTTTATAATCAATTTTCAGAAGGAAAACTAGAATCGCATGGTGTTGGTTTACAACAATATTCAAGAAAAAGCCTAACCAAACAATTGGCACAATTGATTAGCGAATCATAAGATTGCAATAACCAAAAATCAATAATCTAAAATCTAAAATCCAAACATGGGTATTGTTTTAAATCAGTCTTTCAAAAACACAATTATTACTTACATAGGCTTCGCTATTGGCGCCATCAACACACTTTATTTATACCCAATTTATTTAGGTGCAACTTATTATGCATTAACAAATTATATTCTTTCTGCTGCAAACGTTATAATGCCTTTGTTTGCTATTGGAATGCAAAATACGCTTGTAAAATTTTATTCCCAATATAAAACCGAAGAAGAAAGAGAGCAGTTTTTGTCTTTTACAGCATTATTTCCTATTCTTATGTGTATTCCGTTAGGAATCATTGGTATTTTCTTCTTTGATGATATAACAGCATTTGTAACTAAGAAAAATCCGGTTGTAAAAGAATTTATGTTCTTAATTCCATTTGTAGGGATTTGCATGGCTTATTTTGAGATTTTCTACGCTTGGGCAAGAGTTCATATGCATTCTGTTTTTGGAAATTTTATAAAAGAAGTCGGATTAAGACTCGTTTCTACAGTAGCTTTAGTAGGATTGTATTTTAATTGGATGACCCTTATTCAGTTTGTTTATTTTACGGCAGGAATTTATTTTGTAGCATTTTTAGTTACCATGTTTTATGCCTTTTATATCAAGAAACCTAATTTTCAAATTACAATACCGGAGAATGTAAAAAGTGTTATGGAATATACTTTTTTTATTATTCTTTCAGGAAGCGTTGCTAATTTACTCCTCGATGGTGACAAATTGATACTGAACCAATACATGGAAATTGAAAATATTGCGTACTATTCTGTAGCAACCTATATTGCTTTGGTAATTTCAGTTCCAAGTCGTGCAATGCATCAGATCGTATATCCAATTACGGCAAAATTAATGCATGAAAATAAACATGATGAACTGAATGTTTTATACAAAAAAACATCGATTAATCTTCAAATAGTAGGTGGATTTGTAATGTTGTGTATTTTTGTTAATATCAATCAGCTATATGAAATAGTTCCTAAAGATTACAGAGGAGGTATTCCGGTTGTATTTATGATAGGATTGTCAAAATATTTTGATTTAATTTTAGGAAACAATAATGCAATTATTTTTAATACTAAATATTACCGTACTGTATTATTTTTAGGTTTAGGATTAGTTGTTTTGACATTTGTTTTAAATATAATTTTTATACCACATTTTGGTATTATGGGATCTGCATTTGCTACCCTTTTATCCATTACTTTTTATAGTTTAGCCAAATTGCTTTTTGTAGTAAAAAAACTTGATTTGTATCCATTTACAAAGCAAAATTTATATTCTTTGGCAGTTACAACAGTTTTATTCTTAGTGTTCTATTTTTGGGAATTCCCAGTTTATCCATTAATAGGTATTGCATTAAAATCCATGATTGTAACTATTGTATATGTTTACTTAAATTACAGGTTTAATATTTCTCCGGATATTAATAAAGTAATCGATATGCTTTTAAGAAAAGTGGGAATCAAAATTTAGTACGATTTTATTGAGAAATCATAAAGTAATTTAAATTCGAATCTATTTTGTTTTTATATTTGCTAGAAGGTTAACCAACTTATAGCTAGCAGAATATGAAAAATAAATTGATTTGTTTTTTAACGCTTTTCATTGTTTTGTTTTCGTCACCTGCTTTTGCCCAAAATGATAGCTTACAAACATCAAAGACAGTTGCCACTCAATCAAAGCCAAAGCAATATCCTGTAAGTCCCTTTAAGGATACTCTTTTCTATGTATATAATAAAGTAGGCTCTTTTTCTGCAGAGAGCCGGGCAAAAGCCATTACTGATAAAATTAAAAAACTCTATGAAGATTCTTTTTTTGAAAAAGATTCTCTCCGAATTGTTCCTTCAGATATTTCTCAGGATATTGTTTATAAGGATGGTTTCGTTATTATGTCTATTCTGGATGTAGATGCAAAAGCAGAAAATAAAACAACAGATTTTATCGCAAGGCGAAATTTAAGTCTCATTAAAAAAGCAATCATTTATCAAAATAAAAATTATTCAATGCTTCCTAAAAGGCTTGGATATACTTTATTGCTTATTTTGATTATTGGTGTGATTTTATATTTTGTCGGTAAAATTTTTAATAGGATAAGATTATATATTCTAAGAAACAGCGATAAATATTTTAAAGGTTTTAATTATAATAACATTAATATTCTTTCGCCACAAAAGCAACAGTCATTGCTTATGCGATTGTACAGCGTTATAAAAGCTATTACTTTGATTTTGATAGTATATCTTTCGTTGCCGTTACTGTTTAGTATTTTTCCGGCTACAGAAGCGTATACAACAACCTTATTGCGTTGGATTCTTGCTCCGGCAAAATTAGCCATTATGGGATTTGTAGATTTTTTGCCCAGTTTTGTCACCATCTTAGTAATTATTTTCATCTTTAAATATGCGATAAAAATTATCAGGTTCTTTTTTGATGAGATTAAAAAAGAAAACATAAAAATTGATGGCTTTTACAGTGATTGGGCGATGCCAACCTTCAATATTATTCGTTTTTTATTGCTTGCATTTATGTTAGTAATTATATTTCCTTATTTGCCTGGCTCAGATTCACCAATTTTCAAAGGAGTTTCGGTATTTGTTGGAATTCTGTTTTCATTAGGTTCCTCAAATGCGATCGCCAATATGGTTGCAGGATTAGTAATTACCTATATGCGTCCCTTTAAGATTGGTGATTTTATAAAAATAGGCGATGTAAGCGGAGAAGTTATCGAAAAAACAGCTTTGGTTACCAGAATCAGAACACCTAAGTTCGAAGATATAACAATACCCAATGCGACTGTATTATCGAGCACTTCTACAAACTATTCATCAAATACAAAACAGGTTAATAATGGTTTATTGATTCATACGACCGTTACAATTGGTTACGATGTGCCCTGGAAAGACATTTATAAGGCTTTGATAGATGCTGCACTAAAAACAGAAATGACAGAACCAACTCCGCCACCTTTTGTATTACAAACAAGTCTGGATGATTTTTATGTTTCGTACCAAATTAATGTATATACCAAGCATCCTACAAAGCAACCATTGATTTATTCTTCATTGCATCAAAATATTCAGGATTCCTTTAATGCTGCCGGAATCGAAATCATGTCACCTCATTACAACGCTTTGCGTGATGGAAACACAACTACAATTCCTGAAAATTATCTAAAAAACGATTATGAACCGCCTTCTTTTACTATTAAGAAAAAAGAGTAATCTGCTGATAATGTGCTATTAATCTTAAAAATTTAACAGTGAATTATTTTGAAGTTAATTTTATAAAAATTAACTTTAACTGAGAATTTGGCAACACTTCGGTTTTTATGATAAAAATTATACTAGATAAGACAATAAAATCGGACATTTTGCTGTTTTTAAGATAGTAATACTTTTTTACGAAATTTAAATTTGTAAAATAATTGTAGTAGTATTTTGATTAATTTTTTTAAATGATGATTATGAAAAACAATGGACTGAGTCAGGAGCAGAGCTTACAAGTATTTTCTAATATGATATCAAACAAAGTTCATAACGGATTTACATTAGAAGAAAGAAATGATGAATTCCTTTTTGCGGTCCTTTCTAAAGGCGGAAAAGTGGTCAATCATGGTTTGAATTTTATCATTTTTTGTTTAACATTAGGATTGTGGTCATTTGCATGGCTTTATCTGACAATTGAAGCCTCAAGACAAAAAAAAGTACTAGTTGCAATTGATGAAGATGGTTTACCTTTTGAAGAAAGATGTTTAGTCGCGTAAGAAATTTAAATCTCAAAATTAAAAATCCAAATTCCAAAATGATAATGAATCATTGGAATTTGGATTTTTTTTTAATTTATATTTTATTAAAACTTAGAACCTCAGTGCCTAAGTACCTTTTCTATAATTTATCCTTTAAATAAATTCCGGTAACAGATTTTTTCTCTTTCGCAACATCTTCAGGAGTTCCTACGGCTAATAAATGTCCTCCGTTTTCTCCTCCTTCAGGACCTAAATCAATAATCCAGTCAGCACATTTTATAAGATCAAGATTATGTTCGATTACAATTATAGAATGTCCTTTCTCTATTAAAGCATCAAAAGAAGCCAGTAATTTTTTGATATCATGAAAATGTAAACCAGTCGTAGGTTCATCAAATACAAATAAAGCTTTGTCTTTTGTAGCGCCTTTTACAAGAAATGAAGCTAACTTAATACGTTGTGCTTCTCCACCTGAAAGAGTAGAAGAAGATTGTCCTAGTTGTACATATCCTAAACCTACATCTTGTAGCGGTTGTAGTTTTTGTGTAATCTTAGTTTGTTTATTTTTATCAAAAAAAGCAATTGCATCATCGATTGTCATCGTAAGGATATCGTTGATGTTTTGATTATCAAAAGTAATTTCCAGAACTTCTTTTTTAAATCTTTTTCCGCCACAAGTTTCGCAAGGCAAAGATACATCTGCCATAAAGACCATTTCGACATTTATAGAGCCTTCTCCTTTGCAGGTTTCGCAACGCCCGCCATCTACGTTAAAAGAAAAATGTTTAGCCTGATAACCTCTTATTTTTGATAATTTTTCTTTGGCATATAATTCCCTGATTTCATCATAAGCCTTGATATACGTTACAGGATTAGATCTTGAACTCCTGCCTATAGGATTTTGATCCACATACTCAATATGTTTTATTTGAGAAAAAGATCCTTTTATTTCGCTAAACTGACCTGCTTTTTCGGCAGCATTTTCAAGCTTTTTCTGCATTGCCGGAAACAAAATCTTTTTGATCAGCGTACTTTTTCCACTTCCCGAAACTCCTGTAATAACAGTTAAGACATCAAGAGGAAAAGTAACATCAATATTTTTTAAGTTGTTTTCTCTCGCGCCAATAATATCAATATGATTTTTAAATTTTCGTCTCTTTTTAGGAACCGTAATTTCTAAATCTCCATTTAAGTATTTAGCTGTCAGTGAATCAGATTTTAATATTTCATCATAGGTTCCCTGAGCGACTAAATGTCCACCAAAAGTTCCTGCTTCAGGACCAATATCAATAATCATATCCGCAGCTTTCATAATATCCTCATCGTGTTCAACCACGATTACGGTATTACCTAAATCACGAAGCGAAAGCAATACTTTTATCAATCGTTCAGAATCTTTGGGATGCAAACCAATACTTGGTTCATCAAGAATATACATCGATCCTACTAAGCTGCTTCCTAGCGAAGTAGCAAGATTAATACGTTGTGATTCTCCTCCTGATAATGTAGCAGAATTTCGGTTTAGCGTAAGATAATCCAAACCAACCTCTGTCAAAAATGACAAACGATTATTGATTTCGACCATCAAGCGTTTTGCAATTTGCTGTTCGTAAACATTTAGATCAATATTTTTGAAAAAAGTAACCAAATGTTTAATAGGCAAATCAACTAAATCAGAAACTGTTTTACCATTGATTTTTACATAGGATGCTTCTTCACGTAAACGTTTTCCGCGACACGCATGACATTTTGTTTTTCCGCGATAACGGGACAACATCACGCGATTCTGAATTTTATAATTTTTTTCTTCCAGTTCTTTAAAGAAACCATTCAGACCTTGAAAATAGTTATTTCCTTTCCAGATTACATCTTTTTGATCTTCTGTAAGTTCGAAAAAAGGTTTGTGAATTGGGAAATCAAATTTATAAGCATGTTTTATCAATTCATCTTTATACCAGCTCATGCTGTCGCCTCGCCAGGGATAAATTGCATTTTCGAAAACCGATAAAGAAGTATTAGGAATCACTAAATCAGAATCTATACCAATAATGTTTCCGTAACCTTCGCAAACCGGACAAGCTCCGTAAGGATTATTAAAACTGAACAAATGAACATTTGGTTCCAGAAATGTAATGCCGTCAAGCTCAAAATTATTCGAATACGTAAATCTCTTATCTGAGTTTAGTTCCTGCAGGTAACAAATT
The DNA here is from genome assembly GCF_001422725.1 of Flavobacterium sp. Leaf82. Taxonomy (GTDB): domain Bacteria; phylum Bacteroidota; class Bacteroidia; order Flavobacteriales; family Flavobacteriaceae; genus Flavobacterium. Next base: position 109,031 of record NZ_LMMA01000032.1, read on the forward strand.
CCTTTTCCTTCAAAAAAAGCAGTTTGTACAGCATCTGCCAAACGATTATAGAACTCTTCTTCATCCTTGACAACAATTCTGTCAATGATTAATAAAATATCTTTATTGTCTAATTTATGAATTTCTGTAGGCGTAAATTCATCTAAACGAACCATTTCGTTATCTACTAATATACGGGCAAAACCTTGTTGCAAAAGCACCTTTAGTTTATCTTCAAGTTTTCTGCCTTCTTCAAGATGAATAGGCGAAAGCAAAAGCCATTTACTGTCTAATTCCAGGTTTTTTACATCGCCAACAACATCGGTAACCGTATTTTTTTTAACTTCTTGTCCGGAAATTGGTGAATAAGTACGACCAATTCTGGCAAATAAAAGTTTAACATAATCGTAGATTTCAGTCGAAGTTCCTACGGTCGAACGCGCATTTGTAGTATTTACTTTTTGCTCAATAGCAATTGCCGGAGCAATACCTTTAATGTATTCGACTTTTGGCTTGTCTAAACGCCCTAAGAACTGACGTGCATAAGAGGATAAACTCTCTACATAACGACGCTGTCCTTCGGCATACAAAGTATCAAAAGCCAAACTCGATTTACCTGATCCTGAAAGACCTGTAATAACAACAAGTTTATTTCTGGGAATAGCAACATCTACATTTTTTAAATTATGTACTTGTGCTCCTTTAATTATAATATTATGTTTTGGGTCTAGTGTAGAAAGATCAATTTTCATAAAAAAAGTGAATTTTTACAAAAGTAATCAATTTTGAACTGAATTTTGTTAACGAGATTGTTCCAAATTTTAACTAATTGTTCCAGAATTGCCATGTTACTAATAATAGATTTAGGCAGGAATAAGTTTGATGTATTCCAGGGTTAAAAATTTTGCCACGAATTTCACGAATTAATACAAATTAAATTGCCGGAATAATCGAAAAAAAAATTAGAGGAAATTCGTGAAATTCGTGGCGAAAAAAAATCATTTTAATCTGTGGCAGAAAAAACACTATTTTAGGACTGCTTTTACATTAAATTAATACAATATATCAATTTGAAAACTAAACTTTCTATCCTGCTTTTTTTGATGAGTTTTATTCTGTTTTCACAGGATTTTCCGCCAATTATTAAGTATTCTTCAGCTGTGTATGGCGCGGGAAATCAGAGTTGGATGATTTCTCAGGATAATCAGAACTATTTATATTTTGCAAATAATGATGGACTTTTAGAATATAATGGTACAAACTGGCAATTATATCCTACGCCAAATGAAACTATTATGCGATCTGTAAAAGTAATTGGAAACAAGATTTATACAGGTTGTTATATGAATTTTGGTTTTTGGACCAGACTGGCAAATGGCAAATTAAAATATACTTCGTTAAGTGATACTATTAAAAATAAGATTTTAGACGACGAACAATTTTGGAATATTCTTAAATATGATCAGTGGATTTTATTTCAATCCCTGAACCGAATCTATATTTATGACACCAAAACCGGGAAATTTAAAATCATTGCACCCAAAAACGGCGTTGTTAAATCATTTGCACATAAAAATGCGATTTATTTTCAGACTCTAAAAGAGGGACTTTTTGAAATCGAAAGTGGTAAAGCGAAGTTAGTTTCAGACGATCCTGTTCTTAAAAAATTTACGATCGCAAATGTCTTTAGTACAGAAGACGGTTTGCTTATTCAGACGCAATTAGACGGGATATATAAATTATCAGGAAATAATCTGACCCGTTTTACTACAGATATTGATGCCGAAATAAAATCAAGTTTTGTCTACAGCAGTCAGCTTTTGCAGGACGGAAGTTTTGCTTTGGGAACGGTTTCAAACGGAATTTTTATCTTATCGGATAAAGGAAAACTTAAATATCACATTTCGCAAAGCAAAGGATTAAGCAATAATACCGCTTTGTCACTTTTTGAAGATAAAGATCAAAATTTGTGGGCGGGACTTGATAACGGAATCAATTGTATCAATATTAATTCGCCGGTACATAGTTTTACAGATGATACCGGAGTTTTGGGGACAGTTTATGTCTCGGCGACTTTTAATGGTTTGTTGTATGTGGGAACAAATCAGGGATTGTTTTGTAAAAATATCCAAAGCAATTCTGAGTTTAAATTCATCAACGGAACAAAAGGGCAAGTCTGGTCGCTTTTTGTATACGATAACACGCTGTTTTGCGGACATGATTCGGGAACTTTTATTGTTACAAATGATTCTGCCAGAAATATATTTTCGGCTTCCGGAACCTGGAAATTTGAAACGGTTCCTAATGCTGGAAATCAATTGCTTCAGGGAAATTATTACGGAATTTCGGTTTTAGAAAAAGTAAATAATCAGTGGGTTTTTAAAAATAAAATTCAGGGTTTTGATTATTCCTCCCGTTATTTCGAAATCACGAATAATCTCGACGTTTATGTAAGTCACGAATACAAAGGTATTTTTAGGCTAAAATTAGATAAATCGTTATTTAAAGCTTCTCATTTCTATGCTTATAAAGCTCCACAAAAAGGAAAAAATGCGAGCTTAACCAAATTCAACAATCAAATATATTATGCTTACAAAGGCGGAATTTTCAAATTAAACCAAAAATCAAAACTTTTTCAGAAAGACAATTTACTGAGTTCAATTTTCGAAAAAGACGAATATACTTCCGGAAAATTAATCGTCGATAATTCGAATAAAATCTGGTTATTTTCTAAAAATTACATTCATTATTTTTCTGCCAGTAAACTGAGCAATCAGTTAAAGCAAAACGTGATTCCAATTCCTTCCTCACTAACCAATTCGATGCTGGGTTTTGAGAATATTACCCAAATTTCAAAATCAACCTATTTAATTGGTACCACAGATGGATATTATACGCTGAATATTGATGATTTGAGTTTTAAAAACTATACCGTTTTCATTACAGATATTACAATAAACAAACAAAATGAAAACCTGAAAAATGTAGAGATTCAGAACGAAGGAGAATTTAAATCATCAGAAAATAATATCACCTTAAACTATACCGTTCCGGAATACAACAAATACATCAATTCAGAATATCAGTATTTATTAGAAGGTTTCCAGAATGACTGGAGCGAATGGAGCACAAAAGCCACAGTGAATTTTAAAAACCTTTCGCCGGGAAAATACACTTTTAAAGTAAGGGCTAAATATGCCAACACGATTTTGCAAAATACAGCAACTTACACATTTGTAGTATTAAAGCCTTGGTATTTAACCAATCTGGCGTGGTTTATTTATTTTCTGTTCATAATAGTTCTCGGTTATTTTGTGAACAAAGCCTATCTAAATTATTACCACAAACAAAAAGAGAAATTGATAGAAGAAAATAATCTTTTGCTTGAAATAAAAGAACTGGAGAACGAGCAGCAATTAATGAAACTTCGTAATGAGCAGCTTTCTCAGGATGTTGATAATAAAAATCGCGAACTGGCAGTTTCTACGATGAGCTTAAACAGTAAAAATGAATTGCTGGCATTTATAAAAGAAGATTTAAAAAAGACGACTCAAAACGATAGCAATAATATAAAATCTGTCATAAGTACAATTAACAAAAATATTACTGAGGAAGATTCCTGGAATGTTTTTAAAGAAGCTTTTGATAATGCCGATAAAGATTTCCTGAAGCGAATAAAACAGCTTCATCCGTTGCTTACTCCAAACGATTTGCGTCTTTGTGCTTATTTGCGATTGAATCTTTCCTCAAAAGAAATAGCACCTTTATTTAATATTTCGGTTCGAAGTGTAGAGATAAAAAGATATCGTTTGCGTAAAAAAATGGATTTACAGCACGAAATCGGTTTAGTAGAATATATTCTGGCTGTATAGTACATCAACAATCTCCTGAAATTACCTATACATTACCACAACATTAACGGTTTGTTGTGAGTTTTAGCAGTTTATGTTAAAGAAATTAACATTCTGAATTTATAGTTAAACAAGGGTCTGTTTTGAGATATATTGAATTTAGCCATTATTTTTTTGTGATGTATGTTTTTTGTTGAGGTTAATTTTATCGTTTTCCTAAACGGATAAGATAAATTTAGCTTTCAATAAAAACTAACTAATTATGAAATCCAAATTATTACTAACCGTACTAATGCTGTTTACATCATTTGCGTTCTCGCAATCATTTGATGTTACCGGTACAGTACTAGATGCCACCTCAGGAATCTCATTGCCTGGTGTGAATGTAAAAGTTAAAAATTCGTCGCAGGCAACCTCAACTGATTTCGACGGATCTTTTAAATTATTAGCAATCCCAAAAGGAACTACACTTGTTTTTAGTTTCATTGGTTTAAAAACACAAGAAGTTGTAGTTTCAGGAACCAAAATCACGGTTAAAATGGGCGATGACACAAGATCACTTGATGAAGTTGTAGTTATTGGTTATGGTAGCCAAAAGAAAAGAGAAGTAACAGGAGCAGTTTCTGTACTTGACAGCAAAACGCTTGATATACTGAAACCGGCAAGGATCGAGCAGGCTTTGCAGGGAACTATTTCCGGGGTTAATGTTACGACCCAATCCGGAGCTCCCGGCGCACCTATAGATGTGCGTATTCGTGGTATTGCTACAAACGGTCAAAATGGTCCAACAACTATTATTGATGGTTATGTTGGAGACTTAAATGTTTTAAACCCAAATGATATCGAAACCGTAACGGTTTTAAAAGATGCACAAGCGGCAATTTACGGAACTATTGGGGCAAACGGAATCATCCTGATTACGACCAAAATGGGGAAGAAAAATTCAAAAACAAAAATCTCTTTTAATAGTTATACCGGATTTCAGGAAGCATCAAGAAAATTACCAATTCTAAATGCTACTGAATATGCATTATTATTAAATGAAAGTTATGCAAATGGCGGAAAAGCACTTCCTTACCCAAATGTAAGCGGATTAGGAAAAGGAACAGATTGGCAAAAAGAAGTTCTGGGAACTGGTGTACCTTTATTAAACAGCGATTTGACAATTTCAGGAGGATCAGATAAAATTACTTATTCTATTAGTGGTTCACACCTCGATCAGGAAGGTATTGTTGGCGGTGATAAATCAGGTTACCTGAGAAACACGGCAAGAATAGGATTAGGCGCTGATTTAAGCGATAAATTCAAACTGAAAACAAATGTAATCTATACTTATTTTGACAGAAAAACAATTAACGAAAACGGATTAGGATCAGTATTGTTTAATGCCTTAAATGTACCGGCAACTTTTAGTACGCATGATGCCAACGGTAATTTTACTCTCGTACCAAGCACAACAGGATTAGGAACAGAAATTATAAATCCGCTGGCACAAATTGACAATACTTATAATGATTACAATTATAAAAAGCTAAACGGAAACTTTGGTTTAGATTATAAAATTTTTAAAGGCTTTACATTATCAAGTTCAATAGGTTTTAATACCGCAAACAGCGAAAGCAAAATTTTTGGCCCGCAGATAAGTTATGGCGGAAAAGTATTTGACGTACAAAGAAGTTCTGTAACCCAAAGAACAGTAAACGATAACGATTATTCATTTGATATTTACGCAACTTATAATACAAAAATTGCACAAAACCATAATGTTACAGCAACCATAGGAAACACCATTTACAAACAATGGGGAAATTCTGCTGTTGGAACAGGTTATGATGTGCCAAATAATTCATGGGAATTTGCAGATTTATCTTTAACCAAAGGATTACCAACTGCTTTAAATATTGGAGGTTACGTGTACGACCAAAGAAGAATCTCTTATTTTGGAAGAGCACAATACGATTATAAAGGAAAATATCTTTTTTCAGCAATGATCAGACGTGATTCTTCGACAAAATTTGGACCGGGCTTTAAAGTTGGATATTTTCCGTCTTTTACTGCAGGTTGGGTAGTTTCTGATGAAGGATTCTTTGGAACTTCAAAAACAGTTAACTTCTTAAAATTCAGAGCCAGTTACGGAACTTTAGGAAATGATCAAATTCCAAACAATGGATTTTTGAGTATTTTAAATGGAGAAGCAACTTATGTTTTTGATGGCATATTAGTAAACGGAGCTGCAACGGGACAAATCCCGAATCCGGATTTAAAGTGGGAAGAAGCCAAAAAGTTTGATGTTGGTTTAGACTTAAGATTATTCAACGATAAAGTTAATGTCGTAGCAGATTATTTTATCGATACCAGAAAAGATTTATTGATACCAAATATTCCGGTTTCAGGAATTGTAGGCATTGGTGCGCCGGGTGCGAGCGCTCCAACCATGAATGCCGGAACTGTTAGAAATTCAGGATTAGAATTCGCAATAGATTATAAAGAGAAATTATCAGATTCATTTTCGTTTACAGTTGGCTATAATGTAACCTTTCTTAAAAATGAAGTGTTAGAAGTAAACAACGGAACCGGATTTATTGAGCAAGGTTCTTTTGGAGTTGGGCAACCGGCTGCAGCACGTATGGAATCCGGAAAACCAATTGGCTATTTCTATGGCTATAAAACCGACGGAATTTTCCAGAACCAGTCAGAAGTTGATGCACATCCGTCGCAATTGGCTTTAGGCGCAAATGCTTCACCAGGAGATATTCGTTATGTAGATATAAATGGCGATGGCGTAATCGATACCAAAGACAGAACCAATATTGGAGACCCAATTGCAGATGCGACAATGGGATTCAATCTGCAATTAAATTATAAAAACCTTGATTTTGCAGTATATACATTTGCATCAATAGGCAATGATATGGTACGTAATTACGAAAGAGTACTTTCTGATGCCAATCGTCTGGATTATGTTTTAGACAGATGGACAGGCGAAGGAACAAGTAACTCTGTACCAAGAGTAACTACCGGCGCAACGGCAAACAATGTACTATCAGATTATTTTGTAGAAGATGCTTCTTATTTCAGAATCCAGAACATACAATTAGGATATACAATTAATCCTAAAGTAACTCAAAAAGCCGGAATTACAAAACTAAGGCTTTATACCGGAGTAAATAATTTATACACTTTTACCAAATACAAAGGGTTTGATCCGGGCGCTTCGTTTGGACCTACAAATCAGGATGGAGTTTCTCAGTCACCAATTGGTGCCGGAATTGATTATGGATTTTATCCTGTGCCAAGAACCTATTTATTGGGTCTAAACATTAATTTTTAATTGCTATTAAAATGAAAAAATATTTAGTTACAACCATTATAACACTAACACTCTTCTCGACAATAAGTATTTCTTGTTCAGATGAGTTTGTGAGCCCAAAACCAGAATATTCTATAGATTCTGAGAATTATTTTAATTCAAAATCAGATTATGATGAAGCATTAGTTGCCGCTTATGATTTGCTGCAATCTACTTATGCAAATGTTTTATTAGGCGAAATTGCCTCAGATAATACATTGGCCGGAGGAGAAAGCCCAACAGACGTAATTGGCTGGCAACAAGTAGACGATATGATTCATACACCCGTAAACAGCAATTTAAGAGACATCTGGAACTGGATGTTTGCAGGAGTACAAAGAGCCAATTATATTCTTGAATTTAAGGATAAAACAAATTTTGAAGGAAAGACCCAGCTACTTGCAGAAACACGTTTTCTTAGAGCATATTACCAATTTGAGTTAGTGAAATGGTTTGGCGGAATCCCGATGAAAGGAGATGCAAGATTTAAAGTTGGAGACGAAAAAACAGTACCGCGCTCATCAGTTCAGGAAGTTTATGCTTCTATCGAAGCTGATTTAATTTTTGCGTCGGCTAATTTATCTCCAACAGCATCTCAAAAAGGAAGAGTTACAAAAGGAGCTGCTCAGGCCTTATTAGGAAAAGCATATTTGTATCAGGGTAAATTTGTGCAAGCAGCATCTGTACTTGATGCTGTAATAAGTTCCGGAAAATATACGCTGCAATCAGATTATAATGCCATGTTTGAACTTGCCGGAGAAAACGGAACAGAATCTGTTTTTGAAGTACAATATACAGATGTTGAAGGAGCTGGTTTTACTTGTTTACAATGTAGTGAAGGTAACGTAGCAGTTGGTTTTAGCGGAATCAGAAATTATTCAGGACCACTTTTTTCTTCTGGATTTAGTTTTAATATTCCAACCAAAGAAAGTGCTGATGCTTTTGAAGTTGGTGACAAACGTAAAGATGTTGCCATATTGGATATCGCAGCATGGGCAGCAGCAAACAGCGGGGTAACTTATGGAAAAGGAAATGAAGATACCGGTTACTTTAATAGAAAATACCTGCCAAGAAAAATAAGTGCAGAAGCTCAGGGAGATTTAAACTTAACTAACCCAAACAATTACAGAGCAATACGTTATGCAGATGTGTTATTGATGGCTGCAGAAGCGTACAATCGTGGAGCGATTGATGATACCAAAGCAAAAACGTATCTAAATCAGGTAAGAAGACGTGCTTTTGGAGATAATAACCATGACATATCAGTTTCAGGAGCTGCTTTAACCGATTTTATTTTAGCCGAAAGAAGAGTAGAACTTTTTGGAGAAGGACATCGTTTCTTCGATTTAGTAAGAACTGGAAAAGCGGCTGGAAAAATTCCGGGATTCAAGGCAAATAAAAATGAATTATTTCCATTACCAATTGAAGAAATTCAATTTGGAAACGGAAACTGGCAACAAAACCCTGGATATTAAAAAAAAACTATCATGAAAAAAATACATTTTATTATAACCCTTTTCGTTTTAGCCCTGTTTGTGGGTTGTTCAAGCGAAGACAGCAATGTTAATTTGGATGGTCTGAGTGAACCAACAAATATAACTGCTCTGACCACTGTAACCCAGGATAATTCAGGTAAGGTAACTTTTATACCTACAGGAGAAGGCGTTACACAATTCAAGGTCAATTACGGAGACGGAACTCCAGAATCAGATTATTTTTCATCTGGCGCTAATGTAACACATACTTATAAAGAAGGAGTTTACAAGTCTAAAATTATCGCAATGGGAATTACCGGAAAAACAACCGAAGTAATTAAAGATGTCGTTGTTTCGTTTAAAGCACCTGAAAATTTAAAAGTGGTAATCACAAATGATTTGACAGTTTCTAACAAAATAACTGTAAAAGCATCAGCAGATTTTGCTTTGTTTTATGATGTTTATTTTGGAGAAGCAGGCAAACCAGAACCAGTTTCGGCAAACAATGGCGAATCAATTTCATACACCTATAAAGAACCGGGAATATATTCAATTCGTGTAGTTTCTAAAAGTGCAGCTATTAAAACAACAGAATATAAAGAAGATTTTGCAGCAAAATTAGTACTTAATCCAACGGCGTCAGCACCAACACCGCCTAACAGACCAGCAGGAAATGTAATTTCGGTTTACAGTTCAAAATACACAAATCTTGCAGGAACAAGTTTTTTCCCAAATTGGGGACAATCAACAGGATATAGTGAGTTTGATTTAAACGGAGATAAAATGCTGAATTATACGAATCTAAATTATGAAGGAATTGCTTTTGCAGATGATGTAAAAATCAATGTTTCAGCTATGGATTATATTCACCTTGATGTCTGGACAGCAGATTTGCCAAAATTAGATATATTCTTAATCAGCAGTACTAAAATTAATGGAGAAAGAGCCGTTTCAAAAGACCTGATCGCAAACCAATGGACAAGTATTGATATTCCTATTTCGGCATTTACAAGTCAGGATGGATTTACTGTTGCAGATATTTTCCAATTGAAATTGGTTGGAACTCCGGCAGGTAAAAATTTATTTATAGATAATATTTATTTTTATAAAAACGGAGAAGCATTAAGTACCGCAGCACCAACACCTACAAAACCAGCCTCAGATGTTATTTCGATGTTTAGCGATGCATATTCAAATGTTCCTGTAGCGACTTGGCGTACAGATTGGTCTGCTGCAACATTAGAAGAAACTGCTGTGGCAGGAAATGCAGTAAAAAAATACTCAGATTTAAATTTTGTGGGTATCGAGCCAACTGCAACAATCGATGCATCTGCAATGACACACTTTCATGTAGATGTATGGTCAGCTGATTTTACTGAATTCAGAATAAAATTAGTCGATTTTGGTCCTAATGGAGTTTACAATGGAGGAGGAGATGATAAAGAACACGAAGTAAAATTTACCGCTCCGGCAAAAGGAACATGGGTAAGCCTTGATATACCATTAACTGAATTTACCGGATTAACAACCCGCGGACATATCGCGCAGCTTATATATTCAGGAAACCCAAGCGGAACGCATACTATATATATTGACAACGTTTATTTCCATAAATAGAAATTAAATCTTATCAATAGATTAAAATGAATTTACATTTTATAAAAAAGAACAAAATGAAAAAATATAATAAATACTTCGTACTACTTTTTGCATTGGTATTAGCGATAAGTTGCCAAAATGAGGATCATTCTTTTGGAGATTTAGCAGCCCCGGCAAATATAAAAGTTACCGCTGAAATTGTTGGTAAAACCGCAGCTGAACCTAACGGAGACGGATCAGGAATGGTAAAGTTTACCGCAACAGGTGATAATGCCATTTCGTATAAATATGCTTTTAGTGACGGTACTACAGAAAATGCTCCAAGCGGAGTTTTTACAAAACGCTTTACCAAAACAGGTTTAAATACTTATACAGTAACTATAATAGCTTCAGGAAGAGGTGGTGTAGCTACTAATACTACTGTTGACGTTACGGTATTAAGCAATTTTAGTGATGATGAAGCCGTTAATTTCTTAACAGGCGGATCTTCTAAAAAATGGTATTGGTCAGCATCTGAACCAGGACATCTTGGCGTAGGTCAGAATGATGGTGATGCGACTAAAAATTATTTTTCAAATTACTATTCAGCTGGTGCTTTTGAGAAAGCTGCATCACCTGCAAGCAGCTGTTTATATGATAACGTATTGACCTTCTCGCTAGAAGCAGGACAATTAAAATTTGAATTAAATAATGGCGGAGCAACTTTCTTTAATGCTGCTTTTGCAAGCGTTGCAGGAGGAAGTTCACCTGATGATGCGTGTTTAACATACAATACCGGAAGTAAAAAAACAGTATCATTAAGCCCGTCAGAATCGGTTGTAATGGCAAATCCGGATCATGCAAAACAAAGTAGAGGTACAACGATGAATTTTTCTGACAACGGATTCATGGGGTATTATATTGGTCAGAATTCATACGAAATACTATCTATTACAGCAAACCGAATGGTAGTAAGAGCCGTTATGGGCGGTAATCCTGCGCTGGCTTGGTACCATATCTTTACGACCACAAAACCTACTCAGGCACCACCGGCAGATTTTACAAAACTGGTTTGGTCAGAAGAGTTTAATACAGACGGAGCTCCGGATGCCACAAAATGGAACTATGATTTGGGTAAAGGCGATAATGGCTGGGGAAATAATGAAAAACAAAATTATACCAACTCAGCAACAAACGTAACCGTACAAGGCGGAATGCTAAAAATAACTGCTAAAAAAGAAGCTTCAGGAGGAGCAGATTATTCTTCGGCACGATTAAAAACAGATGGAAAATTTAGTTTTACCTATGGAAAAATAGAGATTAAAGCGAAATTGCCAACTGGTAAAGGAACATGGCCGGCAATCTGGATGCTTGGACAAAATTATGCCACTAAACCTTGGCCGGCTTGTGGTGAGATAGATATTATGGAACATGTTGGGAACAATCAGGATGTTATTTTAAGTACACTGCATTATCCCGGTCATTCTGGCGGAAACGGTGTTTCAGGATCTAAGACAATACCAAATGTATCAACAGAATTTCATGTTTATAAAACAGTTTGGAGTCCTGCATCTGTACAAACATTTGTAGATGATCAGCTTATTCATTCAGTTCCTAATGAAGGTTCTTTACCTTTTAACAGCGACTTTTTCTTAATTCTAAATGTTGCAATGGGAGGTAATCTGGGCGGTAATATTGATGCTGCTTTTACCCAGTCTTCGATGGAGATTGATTACGTAAGAGTATATCAATAGATTATAAATTAATTAGTAAGAAGGAATGAGAAGGTCAGTTAAGGCTGACCTTCTTGTTTTTTGTAATTTTAAAAAGAGACAATGAAAAAAATAATTGTACTTATACTGATCTCCGGTTTTTGTTATGCTCAGGGAGTAAAACGAAAACTTGTATGGGAAGAAGATTTTAATAAAAAAGAAGTCAATGAAAAAAACTGGAATTTCGAGCTGGGAGATGGTTGTCCGGATTTATGTGGTTATGGAAATAACGAAAGACAAATTTACACCAGGACAAATCATGAATTCAAAGACGGTAATTTAGTGATCGAAGCCAGAAAAGAAGGAAATAAATATACCTCTACAAAAATCACCACCAAAGGAAAAAAAGAGTTTAAATACGGTAGAATTGAAGCTAGGGCAAAATTACCCGTTGGACATGGTTTATGGCCGGCATTCTGGATGTTAGGCGCTAATATAGATGAGGTAAAATGGCCTAAAACCGGCGAAATAGATATTTTAGAATATATAGGCAGAGATCCGCATATGGTTTATACCACCTTGCACACACAAGACAGTCACGGAAATACAATAAATACAAAAAGAACTGCATTTCCTGATATTGAAGAAGGATATCATGTTTTTGCAATTGAATGGACCAAAGAAAAAATTGATTTTTATGTAGATAAATCAGTAGTTTATACCTTTAATCCGGAGGTTAAAACCGAAGATACCTGGCCCTTTGATAAACCCTTTTATATTGTCCTAAATTTGGCCATAGGGGGAAATTTTGGAGGCCCTGAAGTGGACGACAAAGCACTTCCTCAAAAATTTTATATCGATTATGTACGTGTTTATCAATAGAAAATAATACCGCAATAAAATTATATTTAAATCAGATATAAATCCATTAATTATTTAGTAATGAGTGATTTATATCTGATTTTTTTTGTTAAAATCAACCCTGATTTCCTCTGTTTTTAAAGGGATTCAGGATCAAAATTAAGTTTCTTCTGCAATAATTAACAATTTATTGTTAATTATTGTTCTTTTTATTTGCTTTTTAAAAGAAATATTTGTTAAATTTGGTCACATTATTAACATAACTCATAAAGATACGCCTATACAATAAAACTACTTTTTTATAAAATTACTCCAATTTTAAAACTGAACTAAAAAAAGTAGTATTATGGCTGATCTGCATATTCCAGACGCTCTATTAGTGAAAAATTATGTTGAAGGCAACGAGAGTGCCCTTGCAACATTAATAAAGAGACACGAGTCTAAGATATATGGATTTATATATTCTAAGATTGCTGATAGAGATATTTCAAACGATATTTTTCAAGATACTTTTATTAAAGTGATCAAAACACTTAAAAGTAATTCATATAATGAAGAAGGTAAATTTTTACCCTGGGTAATGCGTATCTCCCACAACTTGATTGTGGATCACTTTCGTAAAACCAAAAAAATGCCAATGTACAGAGAAACAGAAGAATTTTCTATCTTTTCTGTAATGTCTGATGATTCCTTAACCATAGAAAATAAAATGATTTTTGATCAGGTAGAAGTCGATTTAAAAAAGATAATCGAAGAACTTCCGGATGATCAAAAAGAAGTCTTGGTAATGCGTATGTATCAGGATATGAGCTTCAAAGAAATCTCTGAATTGACAGGTGTAAGTATCAATACCGCATTAGGCAGAATGCGTTATGCATTAATGAATTTAAGAAAAATAATTGACAAACATCAAATTATTTTAACCAACTAATACTATTTTGAATATTAGCCCGTTATACTATTATAAAACATTTTGATAGTATGGCGAAAATTTACTCTAAAAAAGCATTAGCTTCTAAAGATTTAAAACCTAAAAAAGAAGTTGTTTCTTTTTTACTTAATTATTCACAAGCCTTAACAGTTGTGAAAATTGAAGATAAAAGTTTTGAAATCATAGCTAATTAAACAGCCCACTATTATTTGTCGGATGTTTATTTCGAAAAACCAAATGGTCGTTTTGGTTTTAAAAAGCTCACTATTTGTATGCAAATACATCTAGTGAGTTTTTTTATGTAATTATCTCAAATATTTTTTTCCAGTCGCTTTAAAATTTGTAATTATTGATTTATTTTTATCCACTAAAATTGATGTTTTAGTAGTAATTTTTATACTCATCCTGTTAAAATTTTATATTTTAATCTGTTTTTGTTTATTTATTCAATAATTAGTTCTATTTTGGTTAAAAACTAATTATTTGTTCAATGAATTCATTAAATGAGGAGATTTATGTATTAAAAACCTTTCAATAAGTAATTAAAAATAATGTTTAATCTAAACCAACTAGTTTATGGAGAAAAATTACCCAACTGTGTTTTGTTTGTTGTAATGTTCTTAAGAACGATAATATCAATGAGTGATTTCATCAAAAGTCCTGACTAAAATCAGGCTTGAATCTTAATGATAAATGCCACTCATAAAAAATAACCATAAGATTTATTTTAACAACCAAAACATAACCAAAATGAAAAATAACCTTAAAATCGTACTCTTTTTGATATTGGTAAATGTTAGTGCATTTGCTCAAAAAGAAGAACTTAAAGAAGCCCAAACCAATTATTCTAAAGGGAAACTTCAGGAAGCGGCAGCTATTTTAAAGAAAATAGAATATCTCGTAATAAATGCTCCTGATGAGGTAAAAATTGACTATTTTTTTACAAAAGGAAATATTTATAAAGATTTGGCAACTAAGAATATTGATGCTGCAGCAAACTTTACTATAGCTTCAAGCGCCTTTCAGGATGTTCTTTTATACGAAAATGAGTCCCGAAATTACAAGTACGCTTTCAAGGCAAGTTCTGCTTTAAAAGAAATGAAATCGAAACTTGTCGATGGAGCTTATAAAGACTATAAAGAAGGAAAATTTAAAGAAAGTGCAGATAAAAGTTACGAGGTTTACTTGTTTGATAAAAAAGACACATTAAACCTTTACAATGCTGCAACATCCTCTTTAACAGCTAAAGATTATATTGCTTCAATCAAATATTTTGAAGAGCTTAAGAAAATAAATTATTCAGGAAAAGGAATGATTTTTTATGCAACAAACAAAAAAACGAAAGAAGAAGAAGCTTTTACTTCTATGAGTGCCAGAGAAATAAGCGTTAGAGAAGGTCTTTATGAAAAACCCAGAAATGTATTTCCGCCTTCTAAAAGAGAAGAAATTTTAACTTCATTAGGATATTCGTATTTAGAAAGAAATGATTTTTGTAATGCAGAGAAATATTATGAAGAAGGATTACAGACCAATCAAAAATGTATGGACTGCTACATCAATCTTGTATATGTAAAAATACAAGAGAAAAAACAGATAGTGGACCAAATGGCAGCATTAGGAAACAGTACCAAAGAAATGCAGGAATATGATAGGCTGGATGCTAAAAAAGATGAAATTATTAAAAGTGCAATTCCTTATCTTCAAAAAGCATTAACCATTGAACCAAAAAATGACAGTGCTTTAAAATCGCTTCTGGGCATATACAGATCGCTCAATATGACAAATGAATATAATGCGCTAAAAAGCAGCATGTAATAAAAAACAGAAGCTACTAAATCTTCTTTTTAGTAGCTTCTTCTATTAATGATTTTTTTCCAACAGTTCTGGTAATAATATCTTTCTCCAGACTCCAGCCCCTTGCAGGCGAATATTCACGACCATACCAAATAATTTGTAAATGCAGATCATTCCATAATTCTCTTGGAAAAAGTCTTTTGGCATCTTTTTCAGTCTGCATCACATTTTTTCCATTCGAAAGATTCCATCTTAACATCAATCTGTGAATATGCGTATCAACCGGAAAAGCCGGAACACCAAAAGCTTGTGACATAACCACGCTTGCCGTTTTATGACCAACAGCCGGCAAAGATTCAAGAGCCTCAAAACTCTGCGGAACCTTTCCGTCATATTTATCAATCAAAATATGCGACAAACCATGAATACCTTTCGATTTCATAGGTGATAAACCGCAAGGACGAATAATTTCCTTAATTTCCTCAACCGACATTTTAATCATATCATACGGATTATCAGCCTTTGCAAAAAGAATAGGCGTAATCTGGTTCACACGCACATCCGTACATTGCGCCGAAAGTAAAACAGCGATTAATAAGGTATAAGGATCTTTATGGTCAAGAGGTACAGGTATAGTAGGGTAGAGTTCTTTTAACGTATTTATAACAAATTGTACGCGGGCTTCTTTATTCATTTCCGTATTTTTATTGATGTAAAAATAGCATAAATTTCATGATGTGCCTAATCCAGCTTTTCGTTACAACTCCTCATTGTCAAAGTAACATTTTTAAGCATTAACAAGAGCTTCTTCCAGTCGCTTTCTTAATGCAAAAAATGTAAACTTTCACAATTCCGGGGTTTTCACTACAATCTGGGGCAAAAAAAATTATAAATTATAAATTATCAATTATGAGTTTTGAATCTATAGTCTTTGCTCTATAATCTTTATTCTAAAATCTAAAATCTAAAATAAAAAATATGACAACATTAAAAGCAGGCGATAAAGCACCAAATTTCTCCGGAACAGATCAGGACGGAAAAACGCATAAACTGGCAGATTACACCGGAAAAAAATTAGTTGTTTTCTTTTATCCAAAAGCAAGTACACCAGGATGTACAGCTGAAGCTTGTGATTTAAGAGATAATTTTGAGCGTTTTAAAGCCAATAATTATGAACTTCTGGGAGTAAGTGCCGACAGTCAGAAAGCGCAATTGAAATTTAAAGACAAATACGAATTTCCTTTCCCGTTATTAGCAGATGAAGACAAATCTGTTATCAATGCATTTGGAGTTTGGGGACCTAAAAAATTCATGGGAAAAGAATACGATGGAATCCACAGAACAACTTTCGTAATAGACGAAAACGGAATAATAGAGGAGGTAATTTCACAAGTGAAAACCAAAGAACACGCAGCTCAGATTTTGAAATAGTCTTTTTGTTTCAGATTTGAGGTTTTTTGTTTCAGGTTTCATGTTTGTTTTGTTTCAAGTTTCAGGTTTCTCCTGCAGAGCGTATTTTGTCATTTCGAAGAATGAGAAATCTTCGCAAGAAACTCGACAAAGATTGATAATTTACTTTACAGAGCTATTCGTGAAGATTTCTCCTGCAGAGCGTATTTTGTCATTTCGAAGAATGAGAAATCTTCACGAGAAACTCGACAAAGATTGGTAATTTACTTTACGGAGCTACTCGCGAAGATTTCTCATTCTTCGAAATGACAAGATTGAACAATATATAAAATACTACTAAAGAAAAACGTAGCACTCTTTGCGGTAAAAATTATACCCAGTTCAGAAATTTGAAACTTGAAACCTGAAACAAACCAAGTCAAAAACAAAAAGTCCCAATTAAGGGACTTTTTTTTGTTATGCATTTTGCTCGAGTTCTTTTTGAGGATGATATCCAAAAAGATGATGCTCTTTTATAATTTCTGCAACTCCGGACGGAAGCATTGGTTCCCAACCTGTTTTTCCCTGACTGATCATTTTCAATACTTCACGAGAGAATACATTTAAGATATCAGGATTGTAATCTACAATATCAACAACTTTTCCGTTGAATTTAAAGAATTTATATAATTCCTTCATTCTAGGATGTACTTTTAGGTTTTCAGAAGTAATAATTTCTCCATTATCACCTAGCATCGGGTATAAAAATACCTTCATGTCACGGTAGAATAATTTTCCGAAAGCTTCAAGGATTCCACCACTTAAATGACGGTAATATTTCTCATCAAAAATGTCAATTAAGTTGTTTACACCCATTGCCAGTCCCATTCTTGCTTTGGTATAATTAGCAAAGTATTCAACCACTTTATAATATTCCTGAAAATTAGAAATCATTACAGTTTGACCTAACGAACAAAGTAATTCTGCCCTGTCCATGAAATCACGCTCGTCGATTTCTCCATCAGATCGCAAATTCGAAAGTGTGATTTCAAAAACGACTAATGTATTGTCTTTTTCAACCTTGTTTTCTTCGAGAAACATCTTAAGGGATTTCTCGTACATATCAAGATTTACATTCGTAACCGGTCGAAAACTTCCTCTAAAAGCAAGAAGGTTCTTTTTGTATAAAATCGCAGCCGGTAAAACGTTTTTTCCTTCAGGATTAAACATTACCGCATCAGTCATTCCGTTTTTAACCAATTGTAAACTCATCAATCGATTATCAACATCAGCAAAACGAGGTCCTGAGAAGTTAATAGTGTCAATTTCGAGTTGGTCTTTATCTAAGTGGTCGTATAAATAACGAAGTAATCGTTTTGGATCGTTGTATTTGTAAAAAGCACCGTAAATTAAATTTACACCTAAAATCCCAAGTGTTTCTTGTTGTAGTCGGGCATCAGTTTCTTTAAAACGAATGTGCAGTATAATTTCGTTATAAGCTTCATCAGGTTCGATTTGGTATCGAATTCCAACCCAGCCGTGCCCTTTAAATTGTTTGGCAAAATCTATTGTTGCGACAGTATTGGCGTAACTAAAGAAAAGTTTTGTAGGGTGTTTCTCTCTGCTTAAACGCTCTTCGATAATCTGCCCTTCAAGAGTAAGCATTTTTTTTAAACGCTCTTCGGTTACGTAGCGGCCATCCCTTTCAATACCATAAACGGCGTCACTGAAATCTTTGTCGTAGGCAGACATTGCTTTTGCAATTGTTCCCGATGAACCTCCGGATCTGAAAAAATGCCTAACCGTCTCTTGTCCAGCACCAATTTCAGCAAATGTTCCGTAAATATTCTCGTTTAAATTAATGCGTAACGCTTTGTCTTTTATGGAAGGAATCTGTTCGATGACCTTGTCACCTTTGAGTTTTATTTCTGTACCCATTTTATTTTAAATAGATTTGTTACAAAGTTAGCAAATTAGGCTTCTAATGAAAGAGAAATAATCCTATTTTTGTAAAAAAATTAAGTTCAATTGAAGGTCTATTTTTTAGGTACTGGTACTTCTCAAGGCATTCCGATAATCGGAGTCGATCATCCCGTTTGTAAAAGCACTGATGCTAAGGACAAAAGGCTTCGCGTATCCATCTGGATTACCTGGGGCGAACATTCTTACGTTATCGATTGCGGTCCTGATTTCAGGCAGCAAATGCTTTCCTGTGGCTGCAACCATCTCGATGCCATTTTATTTACACACGAACATGCAGATCATACTGCCGGTTTAGATGACATTCGCCCGTTTAATTTCAGACAAGGCGAAATACCCGTTTACGCACACCAACGAGTAATCGATAATCTAAAACGTCGTTTTGAGTATGTTTTCGAAACCGTAAACAAATATCCCGGGGCGCCAAGCGTTAAAACAATCGAAGTTGTCAATAATAAACCTTTTGCTATTGGAGATAAAACGGCAATTCCGATAAATGTCATGCATGGCGATTTGCAGGTTTTTGGTTATCGTATAGATGACTTTGCTTACCTAACCGATGTTAAGACTATCGATGAAGTTGAGACAGAAAAACTAAAAAATCTTAAGGTTTTAGTTGTAAATGCTTTGCGTGTAGAACCACACGATACACACTTTAATTTACAGGAAGCACTGGATTTCATTGATTTGGTAAAGCCAGAAGTTGCTTATTTAACACATATCAGCCACGTTCTGGGCTTTCATGAAGAAGTACAAAAACAATTGCCGGCGAATGTTTTCCTGGCTTACGATAACTTAGAAATTACAATTTAATTATACCACAAAATGAAAAAATCCTTAATGCTTTATCTTTTTATCCTTGCAATATTAATGAATGTTTTTACTTATATGTTTTACAGCAGAGAAGTAAAATTTGGGCAAGAAAGATATGATAAAACAACTAAGAAGCTAAGAGACAGTATTAATACAGTAACTACAAAACTAACAGAAGCTGATTATTTCTCTTTAGAACATAATGAGAATGCGCAAAACTATTTTGATAATAGTGCAAGCGGAGGAAAAGTAATTTTATATGAAAAACTGATTCCTGTTGTAACTGAGAAATTATTAGATTTCAATGCAAATCCAAGTGGCAATCCTTATACGGGACAAGATAAAATAGGTCCAAATAAATTTATAATCAATAAAGCTAAAATTTTAAACCACAGATGGATCATAGCAGATTATAGTAATGGAGAATTATGGGGAGAAGTCTTGTTAAAATACTTTGTTGCTGATGATGAAAGTATTACTTTTGAAGTAATTCAAACTTGGTTGTATCAAAAATAAGGAAGTATAATCCTATTTTTTACAATCTAAATTAATAGGATTTATGAAAAAGATATTTTTACTTTCGCTCATTATTGGTGCTTCATTTTCTTGCGCTAAAAAAGTTTCAGAAGAAAACAAAACTCCAAAACAACAAGAATCAAAACCAGCAGTTATGGTAGGAGCAGATTCCGATGCTCATGGCTGCAAAGCTTCTGCAGGTTATACCTGGTCCAGCCTTAAAAAAGAATGTGTTCGTCTTTTTGAAGCCGGTACAAAATTATCACATGCCGAAGACGGAAAAACATATTCGACAGTAGCATATGTAATTTTTGACGGAAATAAAGCCGAGCTTTTTCTGGATACTCAAAAAGAGCCCATTCTTTTAGAAAGAAAATCTGAAGGGGATTCCTGGACAAAAGGTGATTATCAATTGATTCCCTGGAAAGGTTATGTTCTAAAAAAGAATGGTAAAATTATTTATACAGGACAATAGAGAGTACAGTATTCAGTCGCAGTTTTCATTTGAAGCTGCGACTTTTTATTATACCTTAAAAAAATCCTTAATCATTTTTGAACTTTCTTCAGGATTTCTTAATGAAACTGGTTCGCCATTCTCATCTATTGTAAAATGTCCTTTAAAAGCATCAGGCATTGCATTATATTGTGCATTTACCTGATTTAGAGTTTCCTTGAAACAATCGTAATTGTATTTTTCAACTAAATAGGGTAAAGAGTTTTGTCCTCTTAAAAGTTCATATTCCTGATAATTATAAGGAGTCGTTTCTTGTCTCTTAAGTAATGTAAGATTGAATTTCTGCAATAGTTTTTCTATTTCTTTTTCACTAACAAACAGAGAAAGTCCTCGAAGCGGATAAATTTTCATATCCAGATAACGCTCTTTTTTATACGCATTTTCAAAGAAAACTTTTAATTCCGGAAAATCAAAATCGTATAAAAGTCTTAATATTTTATTTCGAATATCAAGTTGCTTTGTAGCAGAATAAATCCTTGTTAAGTGAATAAAATTATCCTTATCAATATATTTCTTATCTAATGAAAATAATGCGTTTCTAAAGTCTTTATTACTATCCTTGATTTCTTCGTCAGTTAGTATGTCTGGAAATTTACTCACTTTTTTTTGCAATTAATAAATCATTCAGGTTTAATAATTCTAATTGTAATTCAGATTCAAATTTATCTCTATTTGGAGTTCCAATTTTTCCAATTACTTCATCTGTTACTTGATCTAATGTATATGTTTTCATTTATTTGAAATTAAATAAGAAAGAATTTTCTAAAAAGAACTGACAACTGCGACTGAAAACTGAATACTACCCAACCAGCCAATTCTTAAAATCAAAGAAATTTTGTGGAGCAACGCCATGACCAACAGGATATTCTTTATACGTAACCGGAATATTTAGTTTTTCGAGAATCGCAGGAGTTTTTCTTGCCCAATCAATTGGGATTACCTGATCTACAGTTCCGTGAGAAGCAAATATTTTTAAGTTTTGAAAGTCATTTTTCTCATAGCCTTCTTTGATGATTTCTTCGTTGAAATAACCGCTCATGGCAACAACTCTCTGAATTTTTTCAGGATAAGAAAGTGCTACCGAATAACTTAAAATAGAACCCTGGCTAAAACCAATCAAAGTCACATTGTTTGCGTCAATAGGATAATTAGCCACCAATTCATCTACAAAAGTTGCAATTAAATCGCGAGAAGTTTTGGCTTGTTCATTATCAGAAAATTTATTTTGGTCTGCATCAAAATTTATCGCATACCAGGCGTAAGCACCATATTGCAAATCGTAAGGCGCACGAGCAGAAATAATGTAATAATTATCAGGAAGTTCAGTAGCAAACGAAAACAAATCGGCTTCGTTACTGCCATATCCGTGTAATAAAAGCAGAACAGGATTTTTATCTAATTTAACTTTTGGTTCTTTTATTTTGTATTCTAGAGATAGATTCATTTTTTTAGTTTTCAGTCGCAGTCTCAGTTTTCAGCTGAATTACGAGTTTGTTATGTTTTACGCTTTGAGCTTTAATTAAGATGATAAAAAATCTGTTTTTATCCGCGTCTTTGCTTGCAAATCTGCGTCATCCGTGTTCGAAATTTATACGCTGATAAAACAGATTCGCTATAGCGAAAACGCTGATTTTAACGGATTTTTTTTTTTTTTTTTTGGAATTTGATATTTAAATTTTGGAATTTAATTTATCCTATTGATTTAAACCATTTTTGAAATAAATTTCCAACTAAAGGAATTGGTCTTGTTTGACCTTGAATAGCGCTAAAAATTCCATAAGTCCATAAGATAGAAATACAAATCCACATTGGGAACGTGATCATAAAACTGTCGAAATTGCTGATAATCGCTCCGAAAGAAATAAAAGCAAGCGATAATCCTAAAGCCTGACGAATATGAAATGAAGCAAAACTATTTTTATTTTCAGAGTTCATAGACATCGCGATCAAAACACCAATAATTAAAATATAACTGGTTATAGCAATTGATTTTCCCTCTTCGATTGAATTATTCATTTTAATTATTTAGATGTAACAAGTTGATTTTGATTCAAAATTCCGTAAACAGAACCTTTAATTTCTGTTCCTAAAAAAGCAGAATTTTTAGATTTCGAAAGAATATTTGCTTTCGTAAAAGTTGAAATTCCTTCCGGAGTAAAGAAAGTAAAGTTCGCTTTAGAACCTTCGGCAATTGTATTATTTTCAATTCCAAAAACAGTTTTTCCAAAAGTTAGTTTTTCAACAATAGTTTCAATTGGTAATACTGTGTGTAAAGCTCCAAAAGCACTTTCAAGACCAATTGTTCCGTTTTTTGCCGTATCAAATTCCATTTTTTTAAATTCAATATCAATTGGGTTATGATCTGATGTAATAATATCAATTGTTCCGTCTGTAACTCCGTTTAATAAAGCAAGTCTATTATTTTCAGTTCTTAATGGCGGTGTAACTTTAAAACGGGTATCAAAACCTTCTAATTTTTCATCGGTTAAAACCAAATGATGTACGGCTGCACTACAAGTAACCTGCAATCCTTTTGCTTTAGCTTCTCTTATCAATTCAACTGATTTTGCAGTAGAAATTGTCGGAATGTGAAGTTTTCCGCCAGTATATTCTAATAAGTATAGATTTCTTGCTACTTGCAATTCTTCGGCTAAATTAGGAATTCCTTTCAGTCCTAATTTTGTAGAGACGATTCCCTCATTGGCAACTCCGTTTCCTTTTATGTTCGCATCTTGCGAATACGTGATCACTAATCCGTCAAAATCCTGTACATATTGCAAAGCTATTTTTAATAGATTAGCGTTATCGATACTTTTATTATAATCCCCAAAAGCAACTGCTCCGGATTTTTTCATGTCAAATAATTCTGCCATGTCTTTTCCTTCGCTGGCTTTGGTTAATGCACCAATAGGAAAAACTTCTGTTGCAAAACCATTTGCTTTATTTTTTACAAAATTTACCTGAGACTGATTGTCAATAACAGGAAACGAGTTGGGTTGTAAAGCAATTGCCGTAAAACCACTTTTTGCAGCAACATTTAATCCATTTGCAATCGTTTCCCTATCTTCATAACCTGGTTCCCCAAGTGAAACGCTGCTATCAAACCAACCTTGCGAAAGATGTAAATTATCAAATTTTACTTCGGTTGTATCTTCGATATCAAGAATCGAAGTTCCTATTTTTTCTATTAAACCATCTGCAATTAAAAGATCAACGGTCTGATTATGAAACGGACTTTTTGAATCAATAATTTTGGCGCTTCTGATGATTATTTTCATATGTAGATAAATTTATTTTAATTGAAATGTTGTTTCTAATACTTTTGGCTACACAGTTTGTCATTTCGACGAAGGAGAAATCTTCGCAAGTAACTCCGCAATGAGAATCAAATCTTTGTCGAGCTTCTCGTGAAGATTTCTCCTTCGTCGAAATGACAAAAACTTAACGAAAGAAACGTTACGTTTTATTTCACAAACTTAATAATTGCCATTTCTAATGCTAAAAATAACAGTGCAAAGATAACAAACCATTTCCAAATTTGGCTGTCAGTTCGTTCAGTTTGTAGTGTATTAAAAATGGTCGAAATCGTGTCTGCAGTTTTAAAATCGGAAACCACATTTGTATTAACCTGACTTAAATCGCTTTCGGTTCTCTTGTAATTGAAACTTAGATTTTCAACCCATTCTTTTTTGTCAAAAACACTATAATTTCCGGCTGTTTCAGGGAAATCATTAAAGGTTAGTTTTACTTTATTATTGAGTATTTGCTGAATTGGAATAAAAGAATCTTCAGTTCCTTTTACTTCCAGAATAGCATCTTTCGTCAATAAAACATCTACAAAATAAGGTTGGTTATTGCCAATTGTCAAAGCATTCACGCCTGTCTTTTGATTGTTTTGACCCATTTTATAAAATAACGGAACAATTAAAGGCGATTGCTGAAAGTTTGAATTTACTGTATTTATTGATGCTGAAAAAACAGTAATTCCTGAAACCGGATTTTGAATCGCAGTTACAAATACACTTTGATCTTCATAAGATAAAACTGCCGGATATGGACTCGAAATATCAAATGAACTATTTGTTTTTGGATATTGAAAGTTAGTGATCTTGTTCTCAAAAACTCCCGAAAATAAAGGATGATCGAAATTTATTTTAGTAATTAACTTGTTTTTATTTTCCAGGTTTCTGAATTGAATTTTTCCAAAATTACCCAGAAAAGAATTTAGATTCGAAATTGAACTTTTTTCAGACGGAATTACAACTAAATTCCCTCCTTTAGAGACAAATGCTTTTAAAGTAGTTTGTAGAGCTTGCGGAACTTCTGTTAATTCATTTAAAATAATCGTATTTTGTTTGTCTAAACTATTGTAATCTAAGCTGCTAATCGAATAATTGTTGTAATTAAATTCTGCCGAAGTATAAATCCTCGATAAGAAATTACTCTTTTCAGGTTCGCCAATACTAATAACATTGGTTTTTTTATTTTTAGAAATACTAAAATAAAGTTTGTTATCGTAAGTAAGTCCATTGTCTTCAATCGTTACATATCCATGAAAAGCTTCTTTTGGAATCGTAAAATTGATTTTCTTTTTCTTAGTGTCAAAATTGATAATCGTTTTGGCAATCAGTTTGTTTTGATTGTATAATGCCATCGAAACAGGTTTGAAATCTTCTCCGTAAGCAGATAAATTTACCGTTAATTCGTAGAAATTTTCTAAAGTCTGATTGATAAAAACGCTGTCGATTGCGATATTATTTTTTTGCTCGGCTTCCGGAATAATGAAATAAGGTTTTTCTTCAGTATCGATGTTTTTTATGTCTTTTTCAGCTAAACCAACCGCATCGGTAATAATGACAATATCTTTTTTATGCGCTGATTTATGGGCTTTTATTTTTGCCATTATAGCCGAAAGCTCAAAAGGAGTGGCGCTGTATTTTAGATTCTGCAAAGCACCTTTGGATGATTTTATATCTGTGTTCCAAAGATTTTCAGTGTTTGTCAATAACGAAAACTGAGCTGTTTCCGGCGTATTTTCTAATAATTCCTGAACAGCACGTTTTAGTAATTCACCTTTTTTTCCTTTGGCTTGCATACTAAAAGAATTATCCAGTATAATATACATTTCATTACCCGCATTTTTGCTGTCTTTAGCTTCAAAAAAAGGCTGGGCAAAAGCAAGAATAATACAGGTTAATAATAGTAAACGAGTGGCTAATAAAAGTCTTTTTTTAATTTTTGAACTTTTACGAGTCTGTATAGAAAGTTCTTTTAAGAAACGAACATTAGTAAAATAAGAAGTTTTAAAACGTCGTAATTGAAATAAGTGAACCAAAATTGGAACAATCAATAAAAACAGAAAGTATAGAATTTCGGGATGTTTAAAATGCATTCTGGCTTAGATTTACTTCACTACGTTTTGTAGATGCTGGTCAAAAATACAAATTTTTAGTCAAACCATATAGGTATATTTGGTAAACCATATAAGTAATGTAAGTTCCTTTAATTTTTGCCAAATCAAGTCTTGCTTATAATTTCTTATATCACTTATAGGGTTTAAAAAAGTTAACAGCGAGTTTGAAAAATGTAACTTTTGTAATTTTATTTGTAACAAAAAAGAAACGTCCAAAAGATATTAATGAGTATTTTAGCATATTCAAAAAACAATTAAAAATATGAGGAGATTATATATTATGCTTTTTTCAGCTTTGGCTTTGCAAACAATACAAGCACAAAATAAATTTAATTTATTAGTAGGAACCTATACTAATACTTGTGATAGTAAAGGAATATATGTGTATGATTTTGATGCAGTTTCCGGTGATTTTAAATTAAAAAATTCTTCTGAGAATGTGATAAGTCCGAGTTATTTATCAGTTTCTGCAAATAATAAATTTATTTATGCGGTAAACGAAAACGGAACAGAAAGTGCTGTAAGCGCATTTACTTACGATTCTAAGACTGGTAAACTTAAGTTATTAAATACGAATTCTTCTTTAGGAGCTGATCCGTGTCATTTGATAAACGATGATAAAAATGTGATTGTTGCCAATTACTCCGGCGGAAGTATTGCTGTATTTAAGAAAAATGCAGACGGAAGCATAACTGAAGGTCAGCAATTGCTTCAGCATGAAGGAAAAGGACCAAATGCTGCACGTCAGGAAAAAGCGCATGTACATCAGGTAGTTTTTTCTCCGGACAAAAAGTTTGTATTGTCAAATGATCTGGGGCAGGACAAGGTTTTTATTTATAAATACAATGCGGGAGCAGCACATGAAATTCTTACGCTAAAAGGAACTGTTGCTGTAAAAGCTGGAAGTGGTCCAAGACATTTAGCATTTAGTAAAGATGGTAAATTCGTGTATTTAGTTCAGGAATTAGACGGTACATTGACAACTTTTACCTACGATAAAACCGGAAATTTAAAACTATTAAAAGAAACCAATATAATTCCAAAGGATTTTAAAGGAGCAAATAGTTCTGCAGCTATAAAAATTTCGCCTGACGGAAACTTTCTCTACGTTTCAGATCGTGGTGATGTAAACGCTATTACGGTGTATCAAATCCTGAAAGACGGAAGTATTAAATTTGTAGAACAGCAAAGCACTTTAGGAAAAGGCCCAAGAGATTTTGTAATTGACCCAACAGGAAATTACCTTTTGGTTGGACATCAATATACAAACGATATCATTATTTTTAAAAGAGATAAAGCTACCGGAAAACTTAAAAACACAGGCAAAAAGATTGAATTGTGTTCACCGGTTGGTTTGATTTTTACTAAGATATAATTTAGAAAAGGTATTGAGAATCTAAGTTGCTAAGGTACTGATTTTAAAATAAAAAAGGCTCAAAGATAGTAAGCAAGTTTAATACTTGAATAATTATCTTTGAGCCTTTTTTTATAAGATTTAGACAAGAAGCTTAGTACCTTAGCAACTTAGAGCCTTAGAACCTAAAGAGCTATTTATTTTTATCTTTTCTTTTCTTATCTCTCGTTTTTAACATATTTCGATTGACAGATCCGTGGGTTTTCTTTTTTGTTTTAGAAGGTCCTCCAAGGTTGACTTTTTTATTCTTTTTATCTTTTTCATGAAAAGCACCGTCACCACTTAGTTTTTGTTTTTTCATTAAAAACTTAATTGGTTGTTTGTCTTTTTCAGGTTCAATTAGTTTAGATGAAATTTCGACTTCTTCAGGAAAATCTGCGATTGCAAGTTCCTGATTCATCAATACTTCAACTTCAACTTTAAACTCTTCTTCACGAGGTGTGATAAAACTAATTGCAGTTCCTGTTGCATCTGCACGACCTGTACGACCAATTCTGTGCATGTATAGTTCAGGAAATTCAGGAAGTTCAAAGTTTATAACATGAGAGATATTCGATATATCTAAACCTCTCGCCATAATATCTGTAGTGATTAATCCGCGTAGATTTCCTTCCTGGAATTCTGCCATCGTACTCAAACGGTAATTTTGAGATTTATTCGAGTGAATTACTCCAAACTGTCCTTCAAAATCTTCTTCAATTCGGGTATGAAGCATGTCTGAAATCTTTTTATTATTCACAAAAACCAAAACACGTTCCATGCTTTCGTTTGTTTCTAATAAATGTTTTAACAGATTTACTTTTGTATTAAAGTTAGGAACATTATAAGTTACCTGAGTAATATTCTCAAGCGGAGTTCCTGACGCTGCAAGTGTAACTTCTTCCGGAAAATCAAAAAAGTCATTCAAAACTGCATCCACTTCATCTGTCATCGTTGCAGAGAAAAGAATGTTTTGACGTTTGGTTTTCATCATCGCCAAAAGAGCGGTTAATTGTGTACGGAAACCTAAATTTAGCATTTCATCAAACTCATCGATTACTAATTTTTGAGTTTCATCAAAACGAATTACCGCGTCAAGCGCTAAATCCATTGTACGTCCTGGTGTTCCTACTAAAATATCGACACCTTCGTAAACAGCTTTTTTTTGTGTATTGATATTTACCCCACCAAAAATACCAAGTGTTTTAACCGACATATATTTGGTTAATTTCTCGACTTCTTCTACAACCTGAACTACTAATTCACGAGTAGGAACCAGAATTACAATCTTGGGCGTATTGGTTGGTGTAAATTTGTATAATTTTAAAAGAGGCAATAAGTAAGCAAATGTTTTACCGGTACCGGTTTGCGCAATTCCCATCATATCGCGTCCAGACATAATCACAGCAAAGGATTTTTCCTGAATAGGGGTAGGCGTAACAAAGCCTAACTCATCGATTGCTTTTTGTACTGATTTTGGAAGATTGAATTTTTCGAAAGTGCTCATTTACATTAAATTTTGTGCAAATGTACGTTAAATTCATGGTTAGATCACTAGATTTTTATAATCATCTCAATCTGTAGTGGTCTAATCGATTGTTTTTCAGTATTAAAAGCCTTCGAAAACCCCAAGTCCAAAAAGGGCAAAATCATATTTTACAGGATCTGTTGCGTCCATTTTTCTGAGTTTTAAGTCTAATTCAGTCAATGCTTTTCCGTCGTTTTGTTTACGGGTTAGAATCCCTAATTTGCGGGCGACATTGCCGGAATGCACATCAAGCGGACAGGATAATAAAGCTGGAGAAATGGTTTTCCAAATTCCTAAATCGACACCTTTTGTATCCTGACGAACCATCCAGCGCAAATACATGTTGATTCTTTTTGCTGCTGAATTATTCAAAGGATCCGAAATATGTTTT
The DNA here is from genome assembly GCF_001422725.1 of Flavobacterium sp. Leaf82. Taxonomy (GTDB): domain Bacteria; phylum Bacteroidota; class Bacteroidia; order Flavobacteriales; family Flavobacteriaceae; genus Flavobacterium. The sequence continues at coordinate 138,498 of NZ_LMMA01000032.1, forward strand.
TGAGTTCGGGGTAAATGATCGATTTCGAAGAATATTTTTTTGAATTCGTGAATGCTTTTTTGCAAACCGTCTTTTTCCTGATGTTTGGCAAAAACACTTTCTAGTCCGCCATGGTTTTTATAAATGTGCTGTAAACCTTTTATGAATCCCCCAAAATCCTTTCCGTTAAACGTTCTGTGTACAAAATTTTCAAGACGAACCAAATCGTCCTCAGAATGTGACATAACAAAATCATAAGGCGTGTTGCCCATTAATTCCATCATTTGATGCGAATTTTTGATAATCATTTTACGATTTCCCCACGCAATTGTGGCGCTCAGGAAACCTGCGATCTCAACATCTTCTTTTTGAGAAAATAAATGCGGAATCTGTACGGGATCACTTTCGATAAAATCCTGATTATTATATTGAATGACTTTTTCGTCTAGAAATTCTTTGAGTTCTTTTTGGGTCATGATTGAAATGAAAGTTCTTGTTATTCTGATGCCTTAGCCCTGATGGAAGTGGCATCGCCCGATTTAGAAAAACAAGGCTTTTTAGCCGTAGTTTTTGTTTATCGGGAATAAAGCGGACAGCAGGAAAAAGCTCCTAATTACTAATTAAACCATCAACCATTACTAATTTTCTGTCTGCCATATTTGCCAGTTCTTCGTTGTGGGTTACGATAACGAAGGTTTGTCCAAATTCGTCGCGGAGTTTGAAAAATAACTGATGTAAATTTTCGGCAGAATGAGTGTCCAGATTTCCGGAAGGTTCATCGGCAAAAATAACATCGGGTTTATTGATTAATGCTCTTGCAACGGCAACTCTTTGCTGTTCTCCTCCTGAAAGTTCGTTTGGTTTATGATTTATTCTGTGTGATAAACCTAAATATTCTAAGATTTTTTTAGCTTCTTTTTCAGTTTCTGCTTTTGGCTTATTCGCCATAAAAGCAGGAATACAAACATTCTCCAAGGCAGTAAATTCCGGTAATAATTGATGAAACTGGAATATAAAACCAAGGTTTAAATTTCTGAAATTAGATAATGTCTTGTCTTGTTTGCTTTTCTTTTTAAAATAACGATTAAAATAAGTTGCTACTGCTAAAAGTGGCAGAACTAAAATAGTCGCAATAACATATCTTGTTATGTCATCAAGAATTGTATGTTTAAAGAGAAACACAAAAACAAGTAGACATATAAGGTAAATACCAGCTGTCCAGGAGATAATTTTAAAAGTTTTTTCCTGTTTCGAATTGTCATTTTCCACATCCTGTAATTTCAATACATTTTCTCCGTTAATAGTAAGAGAGGATTCTGTATTTATTTCAGGTTTGTCAAGCGTTCCCAGAATTTGTAAAAGTGTAGTTTTTCCGGCACCGGAAGCACCAACGATCGAAACAATTTCTCCTTTTTTGATATGCAAATCGACTCCTTTCAGAACCTCTAATTTATCGTAAAACTTATGTATATTTTTTGCGTGTATCATTTTGAAACTGTTTCTACAAAGAAACAAAGATTCTGCCGATATAAAAATGTGTTGTAACAGAATTTTAAGAAGAAAGCTATTTAAACAGGTAAAGCAATTTTATTTTACATTTAGCATAAAATATTTTAAGATGATGAAAGTAAAAATCGGATTAATAGTTTTGATAATTGCACTTGCAGGCGTATTTGTAAGTGCAAAAATAGCTGTTGATGATCAATTTCTGGTTTATAAAGTTGATCTTAAAAAACAAGATTTAAAACTATATTGGAAAAATAAGAAGAATGAGAATTTTGGAAGTATCCAAAACTTAAAATTATGGACAGAACAAAATAATCTGGTTCTTGAATTTGCAATGAATGCCGGAATGTATAAAAAGGACAATTCGCCTCAGGGACTTTACATCGAAAAAAACAAAGTTTTAGCACCTCTGGATACAACACAATCGTCGGGCAATTTCTATTTAAAACCCAATGGTGTTTTTTATCTCACTTTAAAACGAAATGCTGTAATTTGTAAAACAGAAGATTTTCGTAATAATGGACAAATAGAGTATGCTACTCAATCCGGTCCAATGTTGGTTATTGACGGACAAATTCATCCGGAGTTTAAAAAGGGATCTGCTAATTTAAATATTCGAAACGGAGTTGGAATTTTGCCTGATGGAAAAGTAATCTTTGTATTGTCGAAAAAAGAGATTAATTTTTATGATTTTGCCTATTATTTTAAAAGTTTAGGGTGTAAAAATGCTTTGTACCTGGATGGTTTTGTATCACGTGCTTATATTCCGTCAGAAAACTGGATTCAGACAGATGGAAATTTTGGTGTGCTATTTGCTATTACAAAAAAAAAGAAATGAGTAAAGAGTTTATTATATGGGAATTAAGAAATAAAATTATGCTAATCAGTAAGTTGAGTTTTATGATTTCTTTATAAATTCGAATAATCTAAATAATATGAAAATGCAGGAAATAAATATAGCAAGCGAAGACAGAATGAGAAAACTTCTTTTAGGAGTTCTCTTAGATGCAATTGGAATGATCTCTTTTACGATTCCGCTTTTGGGAGAATTCTCAGATGTTATCTGGGCGCCAATTGCAGCTTTTATTATGACGAGAATGTATAAGGGCAGAGTTGGAAAAGTGGCGAGTATTTTGACATTTGTAGAAGAAGCATTGCCTTTTACAGATGTAATACCATCATTTACGCTTACGTGGATTTACACGTATTATTTTTCGAAAAATAATAATGATGCTTAATCTTTGAATAAAAAACCAAGTCCCATGTTTTTGAGCATTTTCTTTTCGAAATTCCAGAAAAAGCGGAATTGCCCAAAAATGGTTCCAATAGCAACGAGTAAAACCTGATAAATAGGGAAAATAATCAATAAACGGATTAGAGTAAACCATCCGCCAAAATCTTCTTTGGTAATGCCTAATAGTACGCAAAATGGTTTAGACAACCATGCAGATGCCGATCCTGTGATGGCAAAAACAATAAATATAATTACGGCTTGTAGATTTGAGGTAATTCCCCAGCGTTTTTTTAATCTATTCATTTTTATATGCAATGATTACAAATATAAGAACATTATCTTATAGGAACATACCCGCCGAGCTTTTGTTTGTATGTATTTTGAAAATAAATCATATAATTATAAATTAAGTAATTTACTTCGTATCCATAATGAATATTTGGTCTGTAATCAATTGTCATTTCGTATAAATTGGGGTTGTAGCGCTGTGGTTGTAAAACCCGGTTATTCCATTCAGTTACATACAAATAGTTCTTGTTTTCAAGATAAGAAAGGGAATGATAATTTCGCGGAAGCGCCATTGATGCCAACCAGTTACTAAAACCATTGTCTATAATGATAACTTCATATTCAAGCGAGTCATTTGCAATTCGAACGGTATCATTTACAGAATTTGATTTAGGTGCAGAATTTGTGGCAACCGCATTTTTAGAAGCCGTAGAACATGCAATAATCAAAAACAAAAGGACTAATGTGTAAAGAATTTTTTTCATGACTTTTAGTTTCAAACTTAAAATTACAAATTATTCAATTATGAATTTTGTTATTTAACAGTTTGTAAAGAAGGCTCTAAGTTACTAAGGTTCTGAGTCACTAAGTATTTGTGAAATTTTCTAAAAAGAAAAAGCTGTTTTGCATTTTCGCAAAACAGCTTTAAATTTATCTTCTTCGGGAATACTTTGTTCCTTTGATTCTGTGAACCTTTGAGCCTAAAAAAAAGCTATTTACTCCCAAATAATTTACCAATAAATCCGGCAATTCCGCCTTTGGTTTTTGTGACTACAAGAACATCTGCTACATCTACTTTTCCATCGTTGTTTTGGTCTAAGCCAAATTGCATTCCGTATTTATTAATCGTTTCCATAATGCCCGAAGCTTGTCCGCTGTTGCCTGTAAGAGAACTGATAATATCAGAAATCTGAAAACTACTGTCATTAGGATCTTTTGCTTTATTGACTAAAGAGCTTAATATTTGCGGAATCATACTTGCTGCCACGCCTGAAGAAGCATCAGTGCTTAATCCAAATTTCTCACCAAGGCTTCCTGACAACTGTTGTGTTATTTGTTGTACAACAGGGTTAGAACTATCAATAGCCGACTTGCCACTAAATAAGCTGGCCAGTTGCTCGCCGCCGCCTTCTGAAGCAATTTTTTGCAATCCTGCAAATATCGAAGTACTTGTTTCAGTTATTACGGCTTCATTATGCTCATTTGGCACAGCAGTATTGTTTACAACAGCGTTGCCTCCGTATTGCTGTACTAATTGGGTTAATTGTTCAAACATGATTTTTTAGATTTAGATTAAACGACAAATTTAAATAAAAAGAAAGGGATTTACTACAAAATTGTAATAAATCCCTTTAAAGTTAATCTATTTTTTAATTGCCTAGCTCAACAAAGTAATAATTTGTGAAGCTAATTCAGTTCCAATTCTGTCTTGTGCTTCTCCAGTTGCAGCTCCAATGTGCGGAGTCAATGAAATTTTCGTATGCATTAAGATTGCCATTTCTGGTTTTGGCTCGCTTTCAAAAACGTCTAAACCTGCAAAAGCAACTTTTCCAGAGTCTAAAGCTTTTACTAAAGCTACCTCATCAATTACTCCACCACGAGCGCAATTTACGATTCCAACACCATCTTTCATGATCGCCAGTTCTTTTTCTCCAATGATGTAACCATCCTGAGCAGGAACGTGCAAGGTGATGAAATCAGCTTCTTTAAATAAAGATTCTAATGATTGTGAAACAATTGTTGTAGTAATAGACTGACCGTCAAAAAACTCTACTTTAATATCTACCGTAGGGATAAAACTATCTGCAGCGATAACTTTCATACCTAAACCAAGAGCCATTTTTGCAGTAGCTTGTCCAATACGTCCAATACCAACAATACCCAGAGTTTTCCCTCTTAATTCAACACCATTTGCGTATGCTTTTTTCAAACCGTCAAAGTTTGAATCTCCTTCAAGAGGCATATTTCTATTAGAATCGTGCAAGAAACGAACACCAGAAAATAAGTGTCCAAAAACCAATTCAGCAACAGATTCTGATGATGAAGCCGGTGTATTAATTACATGAATTCCTTTGCTTTTTGCATATTCAACATCGATATTATCCATACCAACACCACCACGACCAATAATTTTAAGTCCAGGACAAGCGTCGATAATATCTTTACGAACTTTAGTTGCACTACGCACTAAAACAACGTCTACATTATTTTCGTTTACAAAATTAGCTACTTGTTCCTGAGCTACTTTTGTAGTTATAACTTCAAATCCACCTTTTTCTAAGGCAAGAATTCCACTTTTAGAAATTCCGTCATTTGCTAATACTTTCATTGTGTGTTTATGTCTTTGCGAGGAACGAAGCAATCTTATCCTCAATATTAATTTTTTCTTTTTGATTTAGGAGCTAATCCCGCTCCCGAAGCCTCGGGACGTTCCAATCGTTTATTTACTCAGTCTCAGTTTTCAGTCTCAGTTTTTCAGTCTCAGTTTGCTGAAAACTGAAAACTGAGACTGAGACTGAAAACTGAAAACTAAAAAACTAAACTTTAGACTCCAATGCTTTCATTACATCAACCAATACCTGAACACTTTCGATAGGCATAGCGTTGTAAATAGAAGCTCTGTAACCACCTACAGAACGGTGTCCCGGCAATCCTGAAATTCCGGCTGCTTTCCATAAAGCATCGAATGTTTCAGTATGATCTGCATTGTTTAATAAGAAAGTAACATTCATTTTAGAACGATCTTCTACCGCTGCAGCACCTTTAAATAATGGGTTTCTGTCGATTTCAGCATAAAGTAAATCAGCTTTTGCGTCGTTTAGTTTTTCAACAGCAGCAACTCCGCCTTTTTCTTTAATCCATTGTAAAGTCAATAATGAAACGTAAACAGCAAAAACAGGAGGAGTATTGTACATACTTTCTGCTTTAATATGTTTTGCGTAGTCTAACATACTTGGGATAGTTCTTCCGCTTTTTTCTAGGATTTCTTCTTTAACAACTACCAAAGTAGTTCCTGCAGGACCCATATTTTTTTGAGCTCCGGCGTAGATTAAATCAAATTTAGAAAAATCTAAATCTCTCGAAAAAATATCAGAACTCATATCGCAAACAACAGGAACGTTTGTTGTTGGGAAATCTTTCATTTGAGTTCCAAAAATGGTATTATTACTCGTGCAGTGAAAATAATCTGCATCAGTTGGTATTGTATATCCTTTTGGAATATGATTGTAGTTTTCTTCTTTTGAAGAAGCTACAACAATAGTTTCTCCAAAATATTTTGCTTCTTTTATTGCAGCAGTTGCCCAGGTTCCGGAATCTAAATATGCAGCTTTTCCGTTTTCTTTCATAAGGTTGTAAGGCGCCATTAAGAAAGCGGTACTTGCACCACCTTGTAAAAATAATGCCTGATATCCTTTTCCCGTAAGTCCTAGTAATTCCAGAGCAAGGGAACGAGCTTCATCCATAACGGCAACGAAATCTTTGCTTCGGTGCGAGATTTCCAGAATAGAAAGTCCTGAATCATTAAAATTTAATATAGCTTTTGATGCTTTTTCAAAAACCTCTTGAGGTAAGATACTTGGTCCTGCGCTGTAGTTGTGTTTTTTCATGGTTGTTGTTAAAAGTCGAAAATTTTAAAGAGGCAAATTTCGGCAATAGGAGCTGAAAAAGCGATAAATTATTCGAAATAATTAAACATATTTTTACTTTGTTGTTAACAAAAACGTTATAGTATTTACGTTATCTGCATAATCCCACAATTGAGGATTTTGGGTTTGCCCGAATGCAATACTGTTTTGAACTAAATCATTGCTTACGATGCACTGAATTTGTTCAGTCTCAGCTTCAAGACGCGTTTGTAAATCTTCGATATTTTCATAAAATTCATAAAAAACACTCGAAATAGGAGAGGCATAGCTTGAATCTTCTTTTAAAGTCAAAAAGCCATTGTCTAATAATTTGAAGTTGCTCATTAAAAATACGGCTTTGTTGTAGTCGTAATTATTAGCATATTTCTCGTAATGAATAACATCCTGATATTTAAAAATTGCTTCAAAAAATGCTACAAAAGAATAGTCTTTCGGGACAAAAAGTTTAGAAACATTTCGGCATCCTAAACCAAAATATCTAAAAATATCCTCGCCTAAATTTTCCAGATCTTCTTTCGTTTCTTTTCCGTTTAAAACAGCAACTGAGTTTCTGTTTTTACGAATGATTGAAGGTTTATCTTTAAAATAATATTCAAAATAACGCGCAGTATTATTGCTTCCGGTAGCGATTACGGTATCAAAGTTTTCCAGTTTACCTTCGACGAAAGTAATCTTGTCCTTTAATGATTCATCAATAAAAATTAAATATTTAGCTAAAAACGGCAATAGATGCTGATCGTTTGATGATGTTTTTATTAAGGCGCTGTTTCCTGTAATTAACACGGATAAAAAGTCGTGAAAACCAACTAACGGAATATTTCCAGCAAGAATTAAGGCAACGTTCTTTTGAGTTTTGTCATTCTGATCCAGATCAGATGAATATTCAGAAAGCCATTTGTCTATGTTTTCTTCTGTCAGGGCATCTGCCCATGATTTTATTGCAAAATACACTTGTTCAGGTGTATACCATCCGTTGTGTGATTGCGAAAGATGTATCAATTTTATAAAATCATCAAAAAACAAGTCATTGCCTAATACGGACTGATTTTGTGTGTTATCTGTTTCAGAAAACTGATTTAGAAATTTGCCTAATTCAACAAAAACACTTTTTTTTGTTTCTAATGTCATAATGTTTGCTTATGAATTGTTTTGATTGTAATTTTGCACAAAAATAAGGATAAATAAGTCGAAAGTCAAAAGTCATCAGGTCAAAAGCCAAGAATGTCTTTTTTATATTTTTTTTGACTTTGATAACTTTAAGACTTTTAACTCTAAGACGTATAAAACAATGGCAATAATTATAACTGACGAATGCATAAACTGTGGAGCTTGTGAACCAGAGTGCCCAAATACAGCAATTTATGAAGGCGCTGATGATTGGAGATATAAAGACGGAACGAGTCTTTCAGGAAAAGTAATTTTACCGGACGGAACTGAGGTTGATGCAGATGATGCTCAAACACCAATTTCTGACGAAGTATATTATATCGTTCCGGGAAAATGTACAGAGTGTAAAGGTTTTCATGATGAGCCTCAATGTGCTGCTGTATGTCCGGTTGATTGTTGTGTGCCGGACGATAATCATGTAGAAGATGAAGAAACCTTGTTGAACAGACAAGCTTTTTTACATGGTGACGAATAAGATCTAAAAACAAATTTTATATAGAAATCCTGAGTGTTTACTCAGGATTTTTTTTTGCATTTTCCTTGATTGATAAAAGCTAGTTTGCTGGTTTTTAATGTTTTGTTTTTGATGTGTTAGTTTATTAATAAAAATTTAATACTTTAGTTGAAAATTTGACAATGCCTATGAAGAAATTGATATTCTTATTTTTCGTATTATTTAGTATGAATGTTTTCTCGCAAAAGGAAGAATATTCTATTGTTATTAAAGACATAGAGACACAATTGCCTATAGAAAATGCAACGGTGTTAATCATGAAAACAAAACAAATACTAATAAGTAATAAGGAAGGAAAAGTAACTTTTGAATTGACTGGTGCATCTACTGTTCAGGTTTCTGAAACTAATTATGAAAAAGTGTCACTTCGTTGGGATTCCTTAAAGCCGGATCTATTTGTGGTTTATCTCAAAAGCAACAACAATAAATTAGATGAAATTGTTGTCTCAAAAGAAAAACCAGAAAAAAACCTTCAAAAAATTGTTTCTAATTCAAGGCAAAAACTCGCCAATTCATACCGATTAAAAGTTTATGTAAGGGAGTTTTTTATGCTTGATAATAAATATTCTTATTATAACGACGGATTGGTAAATTTTCAATTTGAAGAAAATCAAAAAAAATCGACTACAACCTTATTAGTAGAGCAAAATAGATCTTACGGATTGCTGGAAAATGATGTTAGTGCTGATTTAATGGGATATAATTTGAATAATATTATGGAGAATTACTCTAATTTAAAATATTTTGATCCGCTTTTAGATTCAAAAATCAAGAAAGAATATGAGTTTACAACAACCGGACATCCCAATAATAAGAACTATTATATAATGTCTGTAACTCCATTGGATAAATCTAAAAAGGCGTTTGATACTTTTGAGATTATTTACGATCCGATAAAAAAGTTGATTGTAGAATTTAGTATTACCATAAAGCCCGGAAATCTCGCCCAAATTGAAGAACAAACAAAAACAGGTTCAAAAAATATCACCAGATCTCAAGTTAAGGTTGATTACAGAATTGATGGTGAGGATTATTATTTGCTAAGTTCTAATGAAGAAATTGCATATGATTTAATTTTAAAAGATCAGGTCAAGAATATTCAGGTGCGAAATCATTTTATTACAACCCATTTTAACAGACAAAATTTTACCTATAACGAAAATGATGTTTTTAAGGAGAAAACACTTTTTAACAAAAAGAATAAAGTGATGACTAAATATTGGGATATTTCCGGATTTACAGCCACTGAAGAAGAAAGGAAACTTATAGACGGTTTAGAATTTAAGCTGTAATTTTTTTTCTGGCCACAATAACATAAGTATCATATGCATAAGTTTTTCGATCGATGGTTTTAAGTATCTCAAAATTATTGAGATATAAAAAAAGCTGAATTTCATTGAGCGTAAAAACACGAACGGTCGAGAAATCATTTTCAATAACTTCTTTTTCTCCATTTATAAGAGTGTAATATTGAGCTGTCCATTCGAGCATGAAATTTTCTAAAGAGTTATTGGTATTCCAATGACTTTCTCTTTTATAATTTACGTTTTCAAACGTAGCTTCATGCGTTATTACGGGATTTTCTTTCGTAAAAGGAATAAACCGATTAGCATCTATAAAATCAAAAATAATTACTCCGTTTTCATTCAGGTTTTTATAAATAGAATCAAAAGTTCTGTTTATATCATCATTAGTAATTAAATAACTTGTAGATCTTCCGGTAATTAAAATAGAATCTACAGGTTTATCCAGTTCAAAATTTCGCATATCTCCTTGCATAAAAGAGCAATTTTTGTTGCGTTCTTTTGCAATTACAATCATATCATGACTATAATCAAGACCTTGGTAATCCTGATGGTTTTCTGCGAATCTTTTTGCAAGGTTTCCGGTTCCGCTTCCTATTTCCAGAATAGTAGTGCCATTATTTTCCTGAATCAGATTGTTGTAAAAGGCATATTCTTCGTCATAATCAACAAAAGTCTGATACATCGCATCGTATATCGCAGCCATTTTTCCGTCGTATAAATTTGCCATAACATTGTGTTTTTTAATTATAAAATTATAAAAAAAGGGCTGTCATAAGACAACCCTTTTTAATTATTTAAACAAAGCTGAACTTAGAATTTATAGTTTACAGATAAATTAAACATAGTTCCCAATTGACTAAAATGGAATCCATCATAAGTCATTCTGGAATAACGTTGGTTAAATGTAAGCAAGTTAGATTGTTGTTTTGTTTGTGCAGGATCTGCAAGTAATGCAGCTCCGGCTTCGTTTTCTGCCACGAATTTCCACTCTGGTAAAATATTAAACAAGTTGTTTACATTCAAAGCAATAGTTAATTTTTCAGTAGCACTAAAGTTAACTCCTAAATCAGTAACAATTTTAGGAATAAATTCTGTTTTAAGATTTGCTGCTAAAAATTCCGGAGAATTAACTGGAGCGTTAGGATCATTTGTAGCTAAACCATCCTGGTTAAAAGTAGTTTTTCCGAAATAAGTATTGTTCAAAGAAAATCCGAATTTACCAATTTCATAATTGATTCCAAAAATCCATTTTGTATCAGGTCTTGACGTAAAAGTCAATGAATTAAGGATGTCTCCAAATGAGTTGTTCGTTACAGGAGAAATTCTCTTATTGTCTAAAGTAATATTTCCGGATACATTAAATCCTAATTTACCTTCACCAATTCCGATATTATTATAATTAGCAACAACATCTAAACCAGAAGTTCTGGAGTCGAATGAGTTAGAAAACCAGGCAACATTTCCAAATTCAGTATCTTGTCTGTCTCCTAAAACGATTCTGTCTTCTACTTTAATATTGTAGTAATCGATCGTAAAATTAAAGTTTTGAAAAGGTTTTGCACCAATACCAACAGTTACGTTTGTAGATTTTTCAGGATCTAAAGAAGGAATCCCTAACTGACGTGCTTGTGGAGAAACATTATTTATGATTCCGCTAATTTGAATACCTTCTCCGGCAACAAAAGAATACTGAGATTTTTGAGTGTAAATTTGGTGTAAAGTTGGCGCTCTGAAACCAGTTGAAACAGATCCTCTTAAAGTAATTTTATCATCTAGGAATTTATATCTCGTACTTGCTTTCCAAACAGTTGCTCCACCAAAGTCGCTATATTCTTCATGACGAACAGTACCGTTAATTAAGAAGTCTTTTGTAATATCAAAAGCAACGTCTAAATAAACACCAACATTGTAACGGTTCCATTTTCCTGAATTCTCAGGTCTGTTTCCGGCAAATGAGTCAGCTCCGGTTCCGTCCCAAGATGCTTTATCACCTTCGATAACTGTAAAATACTCTGATCTGAACTCTGTACCAAAACCAATACTAATTTGATCTGATACAATTTTAGAAACATCAACGTTTCCTACTACATGATTAAAAGAAGTTCCACCCGGTTTAAACGAAATTGGGCTATTTTCTCTGTATACATTATTTCCGTTTTCATCAAGAATGGCAGATCTGTTTACAGAGTTGTTTACCGTATAAACCTGTTTGTTACCACCAACGGTTAAACTCGCGTCAGTATTCCAGCCATTTTTCACGTTTTTGAAACCAAGAGTTCCGTTATAATCTGTTAGATCTCCTTCAAAAGTAGGACCATATCCCTCATAAGAAGGATTTGCGTCATCACCATTTCCAAAGAAATCATTTAAATAAGGATCATCAGATAAAGGTCTCCAATAAGGTGTTCTGAAGTTGGCAAACGATTTTACTTTTTTGTACACATAAGCTGCGTTATAATACAATTTAGTGTTATCGCTAATGTCGTTTCCACCATTAATTAAGAATTTTGCAGCGGCAGTTTCCGGAGAACCGTTCACGTTTCTTGCATCAGGATATTTATCCAGAAAAGATTGAACACTTGCCACAGCAGCAGGTGACCCGTCTAAAAAGTCATTTGCATCGCCTTGAGCATCAACATTTCCCGGTCTGTTTGCTAAATTTACTTTAGAGAAATCTATCGTATAATTAAGAAAACCTTTTTCGCCAACTGTTGTACCGTTGTTTAAACTTACGCCCAACATTTCTCCATCACCTTCAGAAGTAATTCCGCTTCTTACAGTCAAAGATCCATCAGTAGCATTTTTCTTTAAAATAATGTTCATTACTCCCGCAATCGCATCAGAACCGTATTGAGCAGAAGCTCCATCACGAAGAATCTCAACTCTCTCGATCGCATCTGTTGGAATTGCAGAGATGTCTGCACCGGTTTCTCCACGACCCGGAGAAGTTTGTACATAAAGTAATGAACTTAAATTTTTACGTTTACCATTAATAAGGATCAAAGTTCTGCTTGGTCCCATGTTTCTAATCTCGTAAGGATCCAGTAAAGATGTTGCATCATTTACAGGAGTTTGTACCGTGTTAAAGGAAGGGATTTTGTATTGCAGTGCCTTATCAAACGTAGCCTGACCTGTAGATGTTAAATCCTTAGAGGATAATACATCTATAGGTAATGCGCTGGTTGTGTTACTTCTTGCAGCAGTTCTGGAACCGGTTACGACAACTTCATCCAGATTTTGTCCGCTTTCTTCTGATAATGCTACATCAATTTTTTCGGCATTTGCCAACCTTGTTATTGAGGTGTAGCCCATATAGGTAAAAATTAATGAAGCACCTTCTTTTACTGTTATTTTGTAAGATCCGTCTATATCCGTCGATACTCCGTTGTTTGTACCTTTCTCAACGATGTTCACACCAGGCAGAGGATTTCCTGTGTTGTCCTTTACAACACCCGAAATTTGCTTTTGAGCAAAAATAAATAGGGTGTTAAATAGAAAAAATAAAATTGCAATTCTTCTCATGTTAAAACTTGTTTTGGTTAAAAATTTCTATATGGTTTGTTAAATATTGCGATAAAAGTAAGTTTATTTAACAAAATATTAGTAAAAAGTTTAAATTTTTTTAAGAAAAGTAGTAAAAATACATATATCGTCATTTTTTGTTCAGTTACGAGGTATTAAATCTTATATTTGCAAAATTTTAGGGGCAAAAAGTAACATTTTGGCAAAAAATAAAAAGAAAGAAAAAACCGCTAAAAAGCGATTAGGTCAATTGGTATGTATTTGATATGTAATCAATAACAGCAAAGCCTGACGAGGTTAAAATCAATAAAAAAACAAATATTATCTAAATATGAAAGCAGGAATTGTAGGATTACCAAATGTTGGAAAATCGACTCTATTTAATTGTTTGTCTAATGCAAAAGCGCAAAGTGCAAACTTTCCGTTTTGTACAATCGAACCAAACATTGGTGTTGTAAACGTTCCGGATCCAAGAATCAATAAACTAGAAGAATTGGTAAAACCAGAGCGCGTACAAATGGCAACAGTAGATATTGTTGATATTGCAGGTTTGGTAAAAGGTGCAAGCAAAGGTGAAGGTCTTGGAAACCAGTTTTTAGGAAACATTAGAGAGTGTAATGCTATTATTCACGTTTTACGTTGTTTTGATAACGATAATATCGTTCACGTTGACGGAAACGTAAACCCAATTCGTGATAAGGAAACTATTGATATTGAGCTGCAATTAAAAGATTTAGAAACTGTTGAAAAACGTTTAGAAAAAGTAAATCGTGCCGCTAAAACAGGAAATAAAGAAGCGCAGACTGAAAAAGGACTTTTAGACAGAATCAGAGAGTCATTATTACAGGCTAAATCGGCTCGTACGATTATCCCTCAAGGTAATGATGAAGAGGTTTTAATGGAATCTTTTCAGTTAATTACTGCTAAGCCAGTTTTATACGTTTGTAATGTTGATGAGAATTCTGCAGTAAACGGAAACAAATATGTAGATCAGGTTCGTGAATTAGTAAAAGATGAAGATGCTGAAGTTATCATCCTTTCGGTAGGAGCAGAGGCTGATATTACAGAGTTAGAAAGCTACGAAGAGCGTCAGGTTTTCCTTGAAGATATGGGATTAACAGAACCGGGAGCATCAGTTTTAATTCGTGCTGCTTACAAATTACTAAAACAACAAACTTACTTTACAGCAGGTGTAAAAGAAGTTCGTGCCTGGACAATCAACATTGGTTCAACAGCGCCACAAGCAGCCGGAGTAATTCATACTGATTTTGAAAAAGGATTTATTCGTGCCGAAGTAATTTCATACGAAGATTACGTTCAATACGGATCTGAAGCAAAAGCAAAAGAAGCAGGAAAATTCAAAGTCGAAGGAAAAGAATATATCGTAAAAGATGGTGATGTAATGCACTTCCGTTTTAACGTATAATTTTTTTTCTAGAGAATAGAATAAAGAACAAAGAAAATAGACTAAAAACTGCTGGAGAAATCTAGCAGTTTTTTTATGCTTGAAAGTCACGTCTGTCAGGCTGAGCGAAGTCGAAGCCCGCAAAGTTTGTCATTTCGAACGAAGGGAGAAATCGCACGCGGGATTCGATAAAGATTGACATTTACCTTGTGGAGTTCTTAGTGTGATTTCTCTCTTCGTTCGAAATGACAAAAAAACCGATAAAAAAAATAAAGCATTAAAAAAAATCCGTTTAAATCTGCGCTTTCACGTTGGTGAATCCGTTTAATCCGCGTACCATTATTTTTTTTGGCTCAAAAATTGGTTAGTACAAAAAAGAACCAATTTATAACCAAAAATAAACCAATTAAAATGCTAAAAACTACTTTCAAATTTCTGGGCTGGACAATTCTCGCAATTATTACTTTTCTTGTTGTATATCTTATTGCAGTATATTTTATTTCTAAAATTACCGTCAATTCTGATGTTGCGAAAGTAGAAGAGAAAGATGCTATTCCTATTTATATTCGCTCAAACGGAGTTCATACTGATATTGTAGTTCCGATTGTCAATGAAATTAAAGACTGGCGAAAAGAGATTCAGTTTAGCCAGACAAAATCAAAAGACAGTTTAATGCAATATATTGCTTTTGGCTGGGGCGATAAAGGATTTTATCTTCATACGCCAGAGTGGTCAGACTTGAAAGCAAGTACAGCTTTGAAAGCAGCTTTTGGAGTAAGTTCTTCTGCGATGCACACTACATTTTTTAAACAATTAAAAGAAGGCGACGATTGCAAACGTATTTTAATCTCAAAAGAGAATTATCAAAAGTTAGTCACTTTTATTTCTGAAAGTTTTCTGGATGCAAACCATCCACAATGGATTGAAGGCTATAGTTACGGAAGGAAAGATGCTTTTTATGAAGCTAAAGGAAGTTATAGTTTGTTTTATACTTGTAACACGTGGGCAAATTGCGCCTTAAAAGCCGCTAATCAAAAAGCAAGTTTATGGACGGTTTATGATAAAGGGATTTTTTGCCATTATCAATAAAAATTTTTTATAGAGATTCTGGGTAGAAATGTGTAGTCCCTACAGGACAAAAAATAATAATAACGGATAATATTGTTCTACCAATATTTAATCTCTACGAGATGTTAAGTATTAGTAATTTAAAGAAATCTATATGATTTTTTTTAGACAACCTAATATTAAAAATTCCTTTAGGAGTTAAATATTGGTAGAAAAAAGAATTATAAACATGTAAAATGTCCCGTATGGGACTACATATTTATAATCAAAATGAATTTTTCAACATGGGAAAAATGTAAAATTCACCTAAAAAGCAAGAATCCTGGTTTTTTAATTATTCATTAAATTTGAAAGTATATCTAAAAACCAGAAGTATCGTGAAAATAAAAAGCATATTCTCCAAATCATGGTTTCTGCTAAAGAATACCTTTTTAGAATTTAATGATGATAATGCCATTAAACTTAGTGCAGCATTATCCTATTATACCATATTTGCATTACCACCTTTATTAATTATCATTATTACCATTTGCGGATTTTTCTTTGGTGAAGATGCTGTGACAGGTCAACTTTACGGACAAATTAATGGATTGGTTGGTAACGGAGCAGCAGTTCAGATTCAGGAAGCGATAAAAAATGTCCAGTTATCCGGAGACAATGTTTTTGCGACCATATTTGGAATCGCAATGTTGCTAATTGGAGCATCGGGAGTTTTTGCCGAAATACAAAGTTCTATCAATTTTATATGGGGTTTAAGAGCAAAACCGGACAAAGGAATCAAGAAATTTATTCAAAATAGATTAATGTCATTTTCAATGATTGCATCGGTTGGATTTCTAATGCTGGTCAGCCTTTTTATAAGTACGACATTAGATTTAGTTAGCGCAAGATTAAAAATATATTTCCCTGAAAGCACCGTTTATTTATTTTACATCGTGAATATCGTGATTGTACTGGCAAGTATTACACTTCTTTTTGCCATTATCTTTAGAACATTACCTGACGGAAAGATAAGATGGAAAGATGCTTTTATAGGTTCAACAGTTACCGCCATATTATTTATGATCGGTAAATTTGCAATAGGTTTTTATTTGGGCAGTTCTACAGTTGCTTCAGTTTATGGAGCTGCGGGTTCTGTAATAATTATTTTGGTTTGGGTATATTATTCGGCAATTATTCTGTATTTTGGAGCAGAATTTACCAAAGTATATGCAAAGTCTTACGGAGGTAAAATTTATCCAAATGAATACTCTGTAGAGATTCAAAAGGAGATTTATGAAATTGACGAACCAACACAAAAAAAATCAGCAATAAAAGAACCCATATGAAAATAATAGCCTTTGGAGGAAGTAACAGTCAACATTCGATCAATAAACATTTAGCCACATATGCGGCAGGATTATTTGAAAATGCTGAAGTAGAAATTTTAGATTTAAACGATTTTGCAATGCCTTTATTTAGCGTTGATCTCGAAAAAGAAATAGGTCAGCATGAAATTGCAAAAACATTTCTAGAAAAGATCAAAAGCGCAGATATTGTGGTGGTTTCCCTGGCTGAAAATAACGGAAGTTATTCAGTTGCTTTCAAAAATGTTTTTGATTGGAGTTCCAGAATCATGAAAGAGGTTTTTCAACAAAAACCAATGTTATTATTGGCAACTTCGCCCGGACCAAGAGGAGGAGCTTCTGTTTTAGAAATTGCTAATAATGCTTTGCCGCGATATGGTGCACAAATAAAAGCTACTTTCTCATTACCAACATTTAGTACTAATTTTAATTTAGAGGAAAATAAAATCTCAAATGCCGAGTTAGATAAAGAATTAAAAGACATAATAAAGTCTACTTTTTAATCGATGATAATAAAAAAGATTACCCTTATATTTTTCTTCCTGAATTTCGTTTTTCTGCATTCCTCTTACTCGCAAAAGTATAGTGATGTGGATAAGATAGTTTTAAAATATCCAAAGAATTTTAGTTCTACAGAAGATTTAGCAGCAAGAATTCAAAAAGATTTTACTTCAGAACACGATAAGGCACGAGCTATTTATAGCTGGATTGCTTTTAATGTAAAATATGATTATAAAGTTTTTTTAAATCCGCCCGGAGTACAGGGTTTTAGTTATTCTACTGAAGCAGAAAAGCAAAGAAAGATTAAACAGCTGAATGATAAATTGATTCAAAAAACATTCAATTCTCAAAAAGGAGTATGTGAAGGTTTTACAGCTTTGTACCAGCATTTGGCGGAATTAACAGGATTAAAATCAGAAATAATAAGAGGAACATCAAAAACGAGATTGGCAGATATTGGTCGAAAAAACACCTCGTCAGATCATGCCTGGAACATCGTTATGATTGACAAAAAATGGAGACTGATAGATGTAACGTGGGGTCAGGGTTATTATGATGGCAGCAAAGGAAGAATGGTTAATGATTTTGCGCCAGCTTATTTTGATACAGATCCTGATTATTTTTTTGCGAAGCATTTTCCGGATTCCGGCTCTTATTTAGGCAATAAATTAAACAAAGATGAATTTCTAAACGGACCTTTAATTTACAATAAAACAATCGAAGGCGATTATAAAATTAAATCACCTGATTCTGGAGTAATTGAAGCAAAACATGGCGATAAAATTACTATCGAAATTAAAAATGTTTCGAAGTCAGATCTTCTTTTTTATTTAAATAAAAATAATCAGGCGGTTAAAATTCAGAATTCAAAAGAAAAACGAGGCGGTTTAGAATTTCAAATTACTTATGATAAAAGTATAGGAGATTATCTCACTATTTATCTGGATACGTTTAGTATTGTTTCTTTTAAAATAATTTCAAAATAAACAAATTCAGATGTTTGTTTAAAGAATTTCCTTCTTTTATCGAATTGCCGTATCTTAGCCATAAAGAGATGAGATTTAATGATAATAGTCAATTAAGCTATTAAAATGGAACTATGAGTATGGAGACAACTTTCCTGAAATCAATTTTAGATAATGATTTCTATAAATTTACGATGCAACATGCCGTAATAAAACTTTTCCCGAAAGCAAAAGTACGTTATGGTTTTATAAACAGAGGGAAACATATTTTTCCTCCCGGTTTTGCTGATTTACTTCGACGATCTGTAGATGCAATGGCAGATTTACGGCTGACCAAAGACGAAAAAAAATATTTATCGCATCATTGTCCTTACCTTGATCCTACTTATTTAGATTTTTTGCAGGGCTATAATTATGATCCTTCAGAAGTGCAGATAACGCAGGAAGGATCAGAGATAAAAGTCGTAATCGAAGGTTTCTGGTACCGAACTATTTTATGGGAAGTTCCTTTGATGGCTTTAATTTCGGAACTTTTTTATAAAGCAAATCATTTAATTCGTTTAAACGATGACGCTATAAAAACGCTGACTAAAAGCAAAATAGATAATTATAATACATTAGGAGTTTCGATTTTAGAATTTGGTACCAGACGACGCCATTCTTACGATGTTCATTCTTTGATAAATGAAACATTGCAAAGTTTTGGTTCGCAAAGTTTTATTGGTACCAGCAATGTGCATTTTGCAATGGTCAACAATAAAAGACCTTTAGGAACGCATGCACACGAATGGTTTATGTTTCATGCGGCACAATTTGGCTTTAAAATGGCCAATTTAATCAGTCTCGAAAACTGGACACAAGTGTATGGCGGTGATCTTGGAATTGCCCTGACAGATACCTATACAACAGATGTTTTCTTTGAGCAATTTGATAAAAAGTATTCTAAGCTTTTTGATGGAGTTCGTCATGATAGCGGAGACCCAATTGAGTTTGCGCAAAAAGTAATTTCGCATTATAATAAAATGGGAATTGACCCAAAATCGAAAGTGATTGTTTTTTCGGATTCCCTGAATTATGATAAAGTAAAACTCATAACAGATTTTTGTAAAAATAAAATAAAAATGTCATTTGGTATTGGTACCAATTTTACCAATGATGTAGGTTTGCCGCCTATGAATATGGTTATAAAATTAACCGATGTTAAGCTTGATAATACGCATTGGCAAGGTGTCGTAAAACTTTCTGACGAAAAAAACAAAAATACGGGAACTCCCCAAATGATTGCTTTAGCGAAAGAAGTACTCGGAATCAAATAGTATTTTTTTGTTTAAAAGCTGGATTTTTATATTTTTAGCGCCCTTATTATTTTAAAATCAATTTAAATAGGATTCAAAGCTGTTATTAATCATAACAAAAAAGAAATACGCTTTTATTTTTTAGCTATAAATGGTACATTAGCCGAAAATCCAATTCACTTTATGCTAGAGCAAAATCAATATACCGAAGATAATATTCGATCACTCGATTGGAAAGAACATATTCGTATGCGTCCCGGAATGTATATCGGGAAATTAGGAGATGGTTCTTCACCGGATGATGGTATTTATATTCTTTTAAAAGAGGTTTTAGACAACTGTATCGATGAGTTCGTGATGGGGTCGGGGAAAACTATTGAGGTGACTATCAAGGATAAAACGGTTTCGGTTCGTGATTACGGACGTGGAATTCCGTTAGGAAAAGTAGTCGATGTAGTTTCGAAAATGAATACCGGAGGAAAGTACGATTCTAAAGCTTTCCAAAAGTCAGTAGGTTTAAATGGTGTAGGAACAAAAGCAGTTAATGCGCTTTCGAGTGCTTTTCGTGTAGAATCTGTTCGTGATGATAAACAAAAAGCTGCCGAATTTTCTGCAGGAAATCTGATTCTTGAAGAAGATGTAATCGATACAACAAAACGAAAAGGGACAAAAGTGACCTTTACGCCAGATGAAACCATCTTTAAAAACTATAAATTCCGTTTAGAATATGTAATCAAAATGGTTAAAAACTATTGTTACCTAAACAATGGTTTGACTATTTTATTTAATGGCGAAAAATACCTTTCAGAGAATGGTCTTCGAGATTTATTAGAAGAAACAATTAGTGAAGAGGATTTAGAATATCCAATTATTCACTTGAAAGAACATGATATTGAGATCGCTTTAACGCATAGTAAAACACAATACAGTGAAGAATATCACTCATTTGTGAACGGTCAGAATACAACACAAGGAGGAACGCACTTAGCGGCTTACAGAGAAGCAATTGTAAAAACCATTCGGGAATTTTACAACAAAAACTTCGAAGCTTCTGACGTTCGTAAATCGATTGTGAGTGCGATTAGTATTAAGGTGATGGAACCGGTTTTTGAGTCTCAGACCAAAACCAAATTAGGTTCTATGGATATGGGTTCTGATGACGGAACGCCACCAGTATCAGTTCGTACTTTTGTAAACGACTTTATTAAAACCAAATTAGATAATTATTTACATAAAAATCCTCCAACTGCAGAAGCTTTATTACGTAAAATTTTGCAAGCGGAACGTGAACGTAAAGAATTATCAGGAATTAGAAAACTGGCAACAGATCGTGCTAAGAAAGCCAATCTTCATAATAAGAAATTAAGAGATTGTCGTGCGCATCTTCCTGATACAAAAAACCCAAGAAACTTAGAAAGTACGCTTTTTATTACCGAGGGAGATTCGGCTTCCGGATCGATCACAAAGTCACGTGACGTAAATACTCAGGCAGTTTTTAGTTTGCGTGGTAAGCCTTTGAACTCGTACGGAATGACCAAGAAAATTGTGTACGAAAATGAAGAATTCAATTTACTGCAAGCGGCTTTAGATATCGAAGACGGACTAGAAAAATTACGTTACAACAATATCGTAATCGCAACCGATGCCGATGTCGATGGTATGCACATTCGTTTGTTGTTGATTACTTTCTTTCTACAGTTTTTCCCGGAATTAATCAAAGAAGGACATTTATATATCTTGCAAACACCACTTTTCAGGGTTCGAAATAAAAAAGAAACCATCTATTGTTATTCAGACGAAGAGAGAAAAGATGCGATCGAAAAACTAAAACCAAAACCGGAAATTACCCGATTTAAAGGTTTGGGAGAGATTTCTCCTGATGAGTTCAAAAATTTTATTGGAGAAACTATTCGTCTTGACCCAATTATGATGGATAAAAATACTTCGATTGAGCAATTATTGTCTTTCTATATGGGAAAAAATACTCCGGACAGACAAGAGTTTATCATCAAGAATTTGAAGGTAGAGTTGGATGCAGTTGAGGCTGAGGTTTAAGATAAAATTTTAATGATTAGTAACTTAATTTCGTTTATGAAAAAATATCTTTTCGTTTTATTAATTTTATTATTTATTTCTTGCCAGTCAAAAAATGAAGAGAAAAAATCAGTTGTTCTACCTAAGCCTGTAAGTGAAATTAAAATCGAAAAAGACAATGATAGTTTAATTTACAAGATAGATGAAAATACTGTTGTAATAGGCGGTGATACATTAAAAATAGAAGCTCCTTTTATTTATTCTTTTGATGGAACACTTGATGATAATAAAAAAATTCAAATTCATATTTCTAATGCATTAACTGAAGAATATGGAGGATATTGGAAATCAGGGCGTCTTTATATTGATGGAGAAGATCAAATTTTCGGTTTTGGATTAGTAAAAAAGGAGAAAGAGAATTTCTACACAGGAGAAGTATCTTCTGATGAGAATGATAACGGGAAAACTACTTGTAAACTCAAATTATACAATCTATTTACTGATGAAATGTTTATAGAGTGCATCTATAATAAAAAAGCATATAAAATTTATCCAAGTAAAAAATTTCCATCTTATAAATGTTTTGATAAAATAGATTATACATTATTTGATACCAGAGAAGCTTATAAAAAAGGACAAGGAAGGGATTATACGCCATCAAGGGATTATACTTTACTGGGAGAAATTTTATCAAATGATAAAAACTTTGAAGCTTTAAGTTCGAATGTAAAGTATTTGTCTAGCGATTCACTCAGCATAAAAAATCATGATAAATGGAAACATAATTTTGATAGTAAAAATGCTGTAAAGGATGAGGATAATTATGCGTCAGAAAGCTTATTTGTCAGTTGGCCTATTTTTATTGATTCAAATATTTATGTAGTTTATCATTATTGGTACAACTATATGGGCGGAGCACACGGTTTGTACCGCACATCATACGATAATTATGAAGTAAGTACCGGAAGAAAAATAGAAATAGAACATCTTCTAAATACAAAAAATCAAAATTTTATTGATTTTTATGAAAATAGAATTAAGTCAGAGTATGGTGATGGATTATCAGATAAAATAGAAATGGCCAATACTTTTTATATTTTGCCAACAGGTATTACTTTTTCTTATGCTCCATATGAACTTGTTGGTTTTGCAGGTGGAGAACCTGAGATTTTTTTCAGTTATGAAGAATTAAAACCGTATATTTTAAAAAACACGATTCTGGATAACTATAATTAGGATTAAGAATATACTAACTTTGATTTAATTACAATCAGGTTTTCAGAATTAAAATACAAATTTATAATTTTCGAATATAAATAAATGAAAGACGAAGAAGACGATAACATCATTCCAAATGACGACGAGAATAATTCTGAAGAAAACCAGCTTGATGACAATCAGGACGGAGATGATTCTGAAGAAATTATAAGCGTAAATGCTAAGAATTTTGAAGGACAGCATTTTTACGAAAATCAGGAAGAAGAAGGAGAGGACGTTATTACCAAAGTAACGGGCATGTACAAAGACTGGTTTCTGGATTATGCTTCGTATGTAATTCTGGAACGTGCAGTTCCGGCGATTGAAGATGGTTTCAAACCTGTTCAGCGTCGTATTATGCACTCTTTGAAAGAGTTGGACGATGGTCGTTATAATAAGGTTGCCAATGTTGTTGGACACACGATGCAGTATCACCCACACGGAGATGCGAGTATTGGTGATGCTATGGTACAAATTGGTCAAAAAGATTTATTGATTGACTGTCAGGGAAACTGGGGAAATATCTTAACAGGCGATGGAGCTGCGGCTTCTCGTTACATCGAGGCACGTTTATCTAAATTTGCCTTAGAGGTTTTGTATTCTCCAAAAATTACCGATTGGGGTGTTTCATACGATGGTCGTCGTGCAGAACCAAACAATCTTCCGGTAAAGTTTCCGTTGCTTTTAGCACAAGGAGCAGAGGGAATTGCGGTTGGTCTTTCGACTAAAGTGTTGCCGCACAACTTCAATGAATTAATTGATGCTTCGATCAAGATTTTAAAAGGAAAACCTTTTACCTTATATCCTGATTTCATGACACAAGGTATTGCTGATGTGTCCAATTATAATGACGGACTTCGTGGCGGACGTGTTCGTGTACGTGCTAAAATTGCGCAATTAGACAAAAATACTTTGGTGATTACGCAAATTCCGTTTTCGACCAATACCACAACTTTGATTGACAGTATTTTGAAAGCCAATGATAAAGGTAAAATCAAAATCAAGAAAATCGAAGACAATACAGCTGCTGATGTTGAGATTTTAATACATCTTTTTCCTGGTGTTTCTCCAGACAAAACAATTGATGCTTTGTTTGCTTTTACCGCTTGCGAAACTTCTGTAGCGCCTTTAGGTTGTGTAATTGAGGATAATAAACCGCTGTTCATTGGAGTTTCTGAAATGTTGAGGATTTCGACACACAGAACCGAAGATTTACTGCGTCAGGAATTAGAAATCCAGTTAGAAGAATTAAAAAACAAATGGCATTTTTCTACTTTAGAAAAAATCTTCATTCGTGAAGAAATGTACATTGATTTCAAACTGTATTCTGATAGAGAATCACTTTATAAATATTTATATGATAGGTTTGAGCCTTTCAAAAAATCATTTGTCAGAGAAATCAACGATGATGATTTACAGCGATTAACTCAAATCCCAATGATTCGTATTACTCGTTTTGACTCTGATAAAGCCGATGATTTTATCTCGAAGTTAGAAGACGAGATGAAAGAAGTAGAACATCATTTAGCAAATCTTACTGATTTTGCGATTGCTTATTTTACAAAATTAAAAGAGAAATACGGAAAAGGCCGCGAACGTCAGACAGAACTTCGTGTTTTTGATAATGTCGAGGCTACAAAAGTAGTTTTACGTAACACTAAACTTTACGTAAACCGCGAAGAAGGTTTTGTTGGAACCAGTCTTAAAAAAGACGAATATCTTACGGATTGTTCTGATATCGATGATGTAATTGTGTTTTTACGTGACGGAAAAATGCTCGTAACAAAAGTAGATGCCAAAACATTTGTGGGTAAAGATATTATTCACGTTGCTATTTTTGATAAGAGTGATAAACGAACGATTTACAACATGATGTATCGTGACGGAAAATCCGGACCATCCTATATCAAACGTTTTAATGTTTCTGGTGTTACACGTGATAAACCTTATGATTTAACAAATGAAACAGCAGGTTCGCAAGTTGTTTATTTTTCTCATAATCCAAACGGAGAAGCAGAAGTAATTACTATTTTATTACGTCAGGTTGGAACAATCAAGAAATTGAAATTTGATATTGATTTTGCCAAATTAGCTATTAAAGGCAGGGCTTCAAAAGGGAATTTGGTTACTAAATATCCAATCAAGAAAATCGAATTGAAAGAGAAAGGAATTTCTACTTTATTGCCAAGAAAAGTTTGGTTTGATGATACTGTAAAACGTTTAAATGTTGATGCAAGAGGTGAATTATTAGGTGAATTTAAACCAAGTGATAAAATTTTAGTTATCAGTCAAAGTGGTAAACTAAAGGTTATAATTCCAGAATTATCGACTCATTTTGATGAAGATATGATTGTTTTGGAGAAATTTAACCCTAAAAAACCAATTTCTGCGATTTATTATGATGGAGAAAAAGAACGTTATTATCTAAAACGTTTCTTAGTAGAAACTGACAAAGAAGAAAGTTTTATTACAGATCATCCAAATTCGCAATTAGAAATTGTATCCACAGATTATCGTCCGGTGGCGCAATTAATTTTCGCCAAAGTAAAAGGAGTTCAAAAAGAAGATCTGCATATTGATGTCGAAGATTTTATTGCTGTAAAAGGTTTTAAAGCATTAGGAAATCAATTGACAACAGATAAATTAAAACAAGTCAATTTACTGGATCCATTGCCTTATGAAGAACCTGTCGAAGAAGTTCCTGAAAAACCAGAATTAGACGAAGATGATTCGGTTGAAACAGAATTAGATGATGACGGCCAGATTGGTTTAGTCTTGGATTAATATAAAAACGAAAAAAACGCTAAGGTTATCTTAGCGTTTTTTTTGTAATTAATTATATCACATTTTGATAATTAAAAAGGGGATAGTATAATTAATTTTCCAGAGTTGAAATTGTCCAAAACATTCGATTTAAGAATAGAAAGTTTGGTATCTGGAATACTATACTTGTTTGTAATCACTATGCCAAACAGCCTCTTCAGGACCATCTCCTTTGTGTCCATCTAATTGAATTACAAAACTTTTAGCTGGAAAATATGGTGTGATATGGATGTCTAATAAAATTCTGTCTTTTTGAGTTTTATCCTGTTCAATTTTCATCACAGTAAATTTTTCAATAAGATTAGTTGGTCCTTTAATTCCATCTAAAAACTTAATGATTTGGCTTCTTAGATCAGCTTCAGTTCTTGTTGTCCAGTTTTCAAAAGCTCTTCTGTTTAAAAAGTCAAAAAGTACTTTTGTAATGTGGTCAAATACTCTTACTACAGAGTAAGTTTGTAAACCTAAGTTATCTCCGTTAAATAACGTTTTAGCAGAGAAAGCCATAATTTTACTATACTCATTTACCATTGGTACAAGACCCATTTTCTCAAGCTCTGAAATTTCGCTCTTTTTCAAATCAAAACGAACGCTTTCAACTTCGTTTAGACCACCAAATTTTTTACCCGCAACAACCTGAGACATTAATGTTTTGTATATTTTACCTGCTAAAGAAGTTGATGGTGGTACATATAAATTGTCTTCTTCTCCAACTTCGTCATATTTACTTCTTCCCAGTAAATAGTTACAAGTCATGATTGTATTCGATTTAAATACATCACCACCCGTATGATTTGCATTAAAGAAAATATCTATAACGTCATCTGGAGTTTCAAGATCTTGAAAATCAGTTAGTAAAACTGTTTTGTTTTCATGTGCTATTTTAGACCATTTATCTAAAACTGCATTAGAACCTAAATATCCAGGTACTGAAAGTATTGAGTAGTTTTTTCTCAAATCTAATCTGTCAAAATTTTGTTTTAATTCATTTGAAACATAATCAATAAATAAAGTATTATCTAAATCTTTTAATTGAGATATATCAGCATTTACGATAGTTACATTTTTAATTTTATCACTTTCTGCATTTTTATAGAATAAAGCGACGCTTCGGTAAGAGGTTTCTAATTCTCTTGAAACATTCAAAGCATATTTCAAGTTTCTGTTTAATGTAGAATCAGCAGATGTAGCTTTTGTATTTGCTACTTCAATCATTGATTCAACAGAGTCATTGCCTTTTAATAAGTCTAGCCATAACTCAAGTCTATTGGTTAGGGTTGTTCTCTCATTTTCCCATTGCGCATCATTAAGAAAAATATTTTTTCTTGCTTTTCTGGTAGGGTTAAGGTTTGACAATCCGTCGATTACATTTTCTAAAAAGGCAAAACCGCCATATTCATTTAATAAATTTATTTTGCTACCTTGTTCTTGTAGCAATTGTTCGGTTGAAGAACCATGACTTTTTTGTTCTTTAGTTTGAGTTGCCATATTTATAGTTTATTGTTGTTAATTTCATTCTTAGCGTTTTCAAGTAATTCTATTATAGCTTCTTTGACAGCAGGGTCCTGAATAGCTTTAATTAATCCTCTGTTACTGGAAAGTTGGCGCACAATTTTATAAGCTTGTTCTTTTTCGGTATTTAATTTATTTAAAAAAGGACTATTCTCTTTAATTGATTTTGCTCCAAAATCTCCTAAATTTTGAAATACCATAGATTCATTTAAATCTGAACCTTCTTCAGTGGTAAATTCAAAATCTACACTTGGTTTGTACTTTTCAAACACCGCTTCTACTGTCTGCAAATCATACACAGCTTCGGGTCCTACCGGCTGCTCATTTGTAAGTTTTTGAATTAGTAATGTTCTGTTTGAAGGAATTTCTAAAATTGACTCATTGGCATCAACCTTCACTTCATTGCCACCAATACCATAATTGAACATGCTCATAATTTTATAAGATTTTTAGTTAATTTTGTAAAACTAATAAAAAAAAAGTTTTAAATAATATTGATTTGTAAGTATTTTATTTGGATTTTTGTCGTACTATGTTAAAAAATTCTAAAGGCCTAAATTTTGTTAAAAAACAACTCATTATTTTTTTATGATGAAATATCTGAAATACCCCGTAAATTTTAAGTCTTTGCTAAGAGGTTCACAGGAAAATTTTTGTAAGATTGACGAATCTATTGCATATAATATTATGATGATAATTACAACTTCTTTTGGGGAGATTCCAGAGACACCAAGCTATGGGACGATTATTTGGGATTTAGAATTTAACCAACATATCAAAAAAAGAGATTGGGAAGATTTGGTCAGAAAATCATTATATGATTCAATTAGTGCATTCGAAAAAAGATTAATTCTAAGTGAAGTTTCTATTTCTTTAGATGAAATTAATGATAAAGAATTAGGTTCAAGCATTAGAAGAAAAGCTAACATAGTCGTAAAAGGTTCGATTATCGAAAGTTTAATTCCTTTTAATTTTCATACAAAGTTGAATATAAGCCCAATTTCGCAATAAAATAAAATATGAAAGACGTTAAGTTTATCGAAATAAAGAACAGGATACAAAAAAAATGCTTGGAAATTTGGGGGATCGAAGATATCAATATGGCAGATCCTTTGGTCATGATGTTATTAGATGTTTTTGTTCATGAACTTTATTATTTATATCAGGAAGGTGTAGAATCTGATAATAAAATTATTGAACGTATTGCTCAGGAGATTGTACCAAGTCAATGGAACTTGCCAATGCCTGCCCATACTTTAGCAAGTACAACCGCTACTAAAGGTATTGTTATGTTAAGTAATGATACTGAATTTGTGGTAAAATCAGGAATGGCGACTAATGTTGATTATGATATTTATTTTACACCTTTTACGAATGAAAGTATAGTAGAAGGAGAGATTAGTTTTCAAATGTATGATTCGTTTTTGATAGATTCTTCAAAAAATGTGACGCATTTGCCTGTAAAAAATAAGGTTTTAGATCACCGTATTTGGATTGGATTAGATATTGCGAAAGAAAACCTGGAAAAACTTAATTCATTGAAATTTACTTTTGTAACAGAAAATTCATCATTAGATACATTTTTGCAGTTTATAACAGTCAAGGATTCTTTAGGGAATAGTATTGAAATTGAAAATGAAACTTTTGATGAAGTTCAGGACAATAAACACTATTCTGAGAATATAAAATCATTCTATAAAAACTCTATCTATAAATTAAAGCTGGACCTGGAAAATCTGGTATATGAATCGATATTAGACAAATTTGAAATAGAGAAAGAAGAACTAAAATCAAGTAAAAAAGATTCAGGATTGATTTGGTTAGAATTTATATTTCCTGAAATTTTCACTAAAGCCGAGTTTGATAAAATTCAGATAAAGATAAACACATTTCCAATTGTTAATCGAAAGCTGAATAACAGGGTACATAACGCTCAGATTGAAGGGCGTCTTTTTCCGATGAAAGCAGAGAGAAATACTCATTTTCTTGATGTGATGAAAATTTTTAACGAAAAAAATATTGAATTTACCAATGGTATTAAGCAGGCTAATTCTCTTACCTCAAATACCTTTACTATTTTTTATGGCGGATTAGAGAATTATGATTCCCGAAATGCTAAATTTTTTCTTAAAAAACTAGCAAGAGCATTACGAGAAGATATTAGTTCTTTTTCGAACATAAATGCTGATTATATTGATGCTACAATGACCAGGATTAACGAAGAACTTAATTCGATTGAAAGCAAAATTAACAGCAGTTACAGTCAGGTTAATGAAGAGGAAGTTTATGCCTTGATTCATGAAACTGAAAAATCTAAAATTCTTTATTATTCATATTGGACTTCGAACGGGCAAGTGGCTAATAATTTGAAGAAAGGCACTATTTTAAAACAAACTTCTTTATCTGAATTGGCTCAGGATGCTACCATTTTTCAGGCAAACTCAGTTGGGGGAATTTACAGAAATAATAAAATCGAAAAACTAATCAATCTACGATACGGTTTTTTGTCTAAAGAGCGCTTAGTTACAAAACAAGATATAAAATCAGCGGTACATTATCATTTAAGAAATATTACTAAAGAGGTTTTAATTACAGATGGGGTTGGAATAAGCAGCAATAGAAAACAAGGAGTATTCAGAACCATTGATGTAAAAGTTGTTTTACAGGAAAAATATGCTTTGCAAATAGATAATAAGAAAAAAATAGAGATGTTTTTAAAAGAGACTTTAGAAAAACAATCTGTTATGAACATTCCATTTCAAATTACAATTAACTAAACTTATGAACGAATTAGATTATAGTCCAAGCTTATTATCTGCAATTAAATCTGCTAAATCATTAGCAATTCAAGATGGTCACAGCACTTATGGAGTGGCTCATTTGGCATATGCATTATTATTTGAACCAACAGGATTAGTAGAAGTATTAAGATCGCTGTCTAAAGATATAGATTACATAAAAGAATGGTTTGATGTGAGAAAAGAGGTGTATACTTCTTCACAAAACAACGATAATAGTGTAACAAGTGATAGTGAGGTCGAGAATGTTTTTACAGAATCAAATTTTAATAAAATCAGGCTTGGAGCAGATGCGATTGATGCATTTTGTGTTTTTATAGCCATTATTAAACCGGGATTAGTTTATAGCGATAAACAAATTGATGGATTAAATTTAAGCGATAAAGAACTTTTAAAACACTTTGGACTAAGAAATAATCAAAAGAGTTTTAGCCTTGCAGACAATTCTGACGAGCAGGAAACGATAGATATCAGCTATTGTGATACTTTATATAAAAAAAATATTATTGAAGAAGGAAGTAGTATAATTGGCAGAAACAGAGAAGTTCGATTGATACTTGAGAATATAGAACGATATGAAAATCATGGTATTTTACTTATTGGAGAATCCGGTATTGGCAAAACAAGTATTATAAAGAACCTTATTTACAATTTGCACGAAACAGATCCTAATTTTTTTGAGGAAACGCTTATTTTGTCTTTAAATGTATCTAAACTCGTTGCAAATTGCAGTAATGAAAACGAGATTTCTAAAAAGCTGATTGAAATTTTCGAAAAATTATCAAAAAACGGAAAAAGCATTCTTTTTATTGATGACATACAGGTATTGTTAAACTCATCAAGTTCAAAATCAAATGCTGTCATTAATATTATTAATACTCAATTGACTCAGGGCAGTATTAATATTATTGCTTCTATTGATGCTGATTCTTATAGAAAATCAATTGAAGGAACAACAATAAACGGAAAATTTGAAAACATTTTCATTGAGGAGTTAGACTATTCTCTATTGATTGAATGTTTGAATATTTATAAAAATAAATTAGAAAAGCATTATAAAATAGGTATTAATGAAGAGGTAATACAAGAAGCTATTCATTTGTCTAAACGATTTTATAAAGAAAAAAAATTACCATACGGAGCAATCGATTTATTAGACAGAACGGCTTCTTCAGTAATTGTTTCTAATGCAAATTCATTAGTTGAAATTGTAAAAATAAAAGAGCAGATAAAAGAATCTGATCCCGCAGATGAATCGAAAATGAGTTTGCTGGAAAAGGAAATCTACAATAGAATAAGCTGTGTTGTAACAAGTAAAATTGATGTTACTGAAAATTCGAAAAGGCAAAAAAATGAACCGGTTACTTTTGAAGATATCGAAAAATTAGCTGCAGATATTGAAACTATAGCAAAAGAAAAAATTGCAGTTGTGACAAAATCCGAGATTCTTGCTGTTGTTTCTAATGCAACCGGAATACCGTTGGGCAAAATAAGCTCGGGCGAAAAAGAGAAGCTTTTAACGATCGAAGACAAATTGCAAGAAAGGGTAAAAGGACAAGCGCATGCTATAAAAACATTATCAGAAGCGATTATCGAATCCAGAAGTGGTTTGAGCAATCCTAAACAACCAATAGGGTCCTTCTTTTTCTTAGGACCAACAGGAACAGGAAAGACAGAGTTAACAAAAACGCTGGCTGAATTGTTGTTTGATGATGAAAATGCAATGATTCGATTTGACATGTCAGAGTTTAAAGAAGAACATTCGGCGGCTTTATTATACGGTGCTCCTCCGGGATATGTAGGATATGAAGAAGGAGGGATGCTGGTTAATAAAATTAGACAAAAACCGTATTCAGTTGTACTTTTTGACGAAATCGAAAAGGCGCATAGCTCTGTTTATGATGTGTTTTTGCAAATTATGGATGAAGGAAAAATTCATGACAAATTAGGACGTGAAGGTGATTTTTCTAATGCAATTATCATTTTTACTTCAAATATAGGCAGTCAATGGATTCAGGAACAAATAGAAGGCGGTCATTTGCCTACTTCTAATCAATTAATTGAGATTATGAGCCAGCATTTCAGACCTGAATTTTTAGGTCGTTTGACTGAGGTTGTTCCATTTGCGCCTATAAACATAGAAATTGCCAAAGCTATTTTTAAATTACACTTACAACGCTTGCAAGAGCAATTGATAAGCATTAAAAATATTTCATTTGATTTATCAGATGGTGCTTTGGAATATCTGACAAATAAAGGATTTTCTAAAAAATATGGAGCAAGGCCTATTGCGGGAATTGTAAGGACATATCTTAAAAAAACAATTTCAAAATTAATTATATCAGAAGCCATTCTTGAGAATGAAGCTATTGTTTTAGATATAAAAGAAGATGAGTTTATTTGGGAAAAAAGGTAAGTTATGGAGCAAGATATTTCAGTTTTAAAGCAACAGCTTAATTTTAATTTAAGAGGTGAAATTCTTTTTTATGAATTACAGAACATTCTAAAAGATGATACCGAAGTTTTTGTGAGACATAAAGGTCTTTCAAAAAGAAATAATTCCAGAGATGCTATTGATATCTCGTCGATGTTGTACCAGGAAGATTCAAGATTTATTAAGGAAGCACTTGTTTTGCACTTGGCGAAAAACAGTATTTATCATAATTTACCTGAATTACTTTTTCATCCCTTGTCTGTTAGTAATTCTACAATGTCAAATAAAGAGATTGTAGAGGCTGTAAAAGAAAATAAAGAAACAGAGAATAATGCTTTAGATTTCTTTATGCCATTTGATAATGAGATTTTTTCTGCAAATGCTAATTATGCGATTAGAAGTTTACACTTGTTTCAGGATAAAATTGATTTGTTTCTCAATATAGTAGATGAATTAGTAGGTATTGAATTTGATTTAACTAAAACGCAAAAGAAAAATCTGTTCATTTATTTATGTGATGCCGAAAAGCTAAAAGAAAATCTTCCGGAGCTGGAAAAAGTTTTAGAAATGTTATTGGGCAATGTAGTAAAACTAAAATATAAGAAACATGTATTTACGACATCTCCTTTTCTCAAATTAAGCCAGGGTATTTTAGGTTTTGATTTAGGGCTTAGCGGAGCTGTAGAAAGTGAGATCGATGATGTAGAAGTGACTTTATATTTTGAAGGGAATATTGATTATCCCATTTTAGAACACAAGATGGAACTTACGAGAAAAGTATTAGAGTTTTTTCTAATTAGCAATCGAAAAGTTGATATAGTGTTTTTTAACAACTATCAACTGGGGATAAAACTAAATGAAAACTATTTAGGTATAAATACCATTTTATAATTTTTAAACCATAATAAAAGAGACAACATTCAGCTATGAATACAATACTACCTTTTTTTTTAAAATACCTGTTAGCACCTTTTTTAATACTTATAATAACGCTTATTATGAGTCAGTTATCAAGTGTAAAGATCAAAACAAAAGCAGCCATAATATTTATTTTATGTTTTTCGCTAATAGCAGCTTTACCTTGTTTATTTGCCTTTTTTAACAATGAGTTTATTTGGTTTGGCTTATTGTTTTCAGTCTTATACTATTTAATACTTGGTGTTATACTGGTCTATTTTATGGATGGTGCCTTATTTCAAAAGATAGAAATAAAAAATAGTGCTCCGGCAAAAATATTCCTTTTTTTAATTGTGGCAATTCTCTCTTCCTGGATCTACTATCTGGCTTTTAATTATATCGCTATATCGAGTTATGCGCATATTAGTATGCTTAATATTCTATGGTTATTTGCACCAATATTTTTTCAGGAATCAAAGAAAAAATATTTGCAGATTCCAGAGTCGTTCTATGAATATTGGAGGGTAGGAAAAGAACGCAAGGATATTGAATATTGGGACAATATTGATAAGTTTCGCTTAATGCAGGTATCGATACATATAAAGAAAAAAAATGATTCTGAGTTTTTTTCAAAATTTGATGTGAAAATTGCACAGGATGTCAATTTGGGTAATTGGTTTGATAAGTTTATAGAAGACCAAAACTATAGATTTCCCAATGATGCTATTGAATCCAGTTCAGAGCATGAAGATAAAGGCTGGACTTTTTATACTTCAAAATATTTTAGTTTTCCTTTATTTATCAGAAACTTAAGTCCTCATCAAACCATCTCTGAGAGTAAACTAAAAAACAAACAAACCATTTTTGCGAAAAGGGTCACTTTAAAAAAGCAAGATGAAGAAGAGGAATAAAAGATTAATCTTTATTTAAAACCTTATCGCTCAGAATAAAAAAACTAACTAATACTAGAATATAACAACATCCAATTATGAAATCAAACATACATTTACCAATTAACTGGACAGATGGTGTAAAACTGACTAAGGACCATTTTATCAATAATTATTTCAACTTTATAACAATTGTCAGCGATTATAATAAAGTTCAGCTAAACAATTTTAATTATGGATCTATAGAACCAGCCGGTAATAAATCGATAGATATTGAAATAAAAATTGAAGGAGGACAATTAGTTGCCTATTTAAAAAAATGCCAGGTAATTGCTAAAAATGGCTATGTGATTTCTTATAATCAGGATATTTATGGCACAAAACTTCCAGAAGCAAGTATTAATGCAAATGATTTAGACCGTAATTCTGTTGAGTATTATTATGTTATTGTTTCGATAACTCCTTATGATCTAATTCCTGTAGGGATTCCTGATCCTGAGATAATTCCGTTACATCATCCACATGCGCTTCCAGAAATAAAGTTGCATATCATCAAAAAAAGTGAAGTAAATGATAATTTTTTATCAGGCTACTTTTTAATTGTAAAAAAAATAGCTTTTCAAAACGGAACTTTCATTGAGGATAGTAAATATATAGCGCCGGTTGTAAAAACAAACAACAATGAAATTTTAAATCAATTTATTACAAAAGTTAATACTGAGTTGTATCAGTTAAATGATTTTTCGATAAAAATTCATAAAAAAAATGCCCATAGTTCCAGTAATAACAAGTTAGTATCTAACACATTTAGTTTGTGTAGTAAAATAATTGATTACTATGCTGAACACTGTTTTTACCTTAAAAACATTGCTCCTGAAGAATCTCCGGTATATATGTTCGACAAAATAATTGTGCTGGCTAATCATCTGATTTCTACATTGACGTTGATGGACGACAAAGAGAAAGAAGTGCTTTTGCAATATTATTACGAATGGATTGATGTAAAACCATCAGAATTACTGAGTGTATTGTTTGAAGCAAAAAGTGCTGTTTACGACCACAATGATATTGCGCAGACACTCGAAAAGCTAAATCAGTTTCTGGGGATTTTAAAACGCTTATGGCAAAAATTAAGCGAATTAGAATACATTGGAATCAGAAAAGAAAATATTGTCATTAGTGAAGAAACCAAAGTGTCAGCTCCAAAAAGTAGTAATTGGTCAATACTAGATTAAAAATACAATTATGAAACCACTTAATCAATCTAAAATATCGGAGAAAAAGCGCAAGTTTTTTACCATGTTTTTTATAACATTCGCTTTTATTTTTGGTTGTCTGTATATCACACTGATAACTGCAAATAAAGGTGTTGCCGAGTTGGAGCAAAAACATAAATACTACAATGATATTGCAGTAAAACAAGGCGAAATGAACCTGCTTCTAGATGAAATATTAATTGAAATCAACGATTTAAGATTTAAAGACAGAACCTTAAACGAGCGTAAAAACCTTCAATCTCTTATCAATGAGAAAAGATTTGCGATTAATAGCGAGATTCAAAAATCAAAAACCAATTTGACAAATTCATTTGGTTTGTACGAAGAGTTCTTAATTGAACTGCAGCGTATCCAGACTAAAATTGATGTTTTGAAAGAAGCTGAGACAAATTATGACATCAATAAAACTCAGCTTAAAAAGTGTATTGATAAACACGATCAGGAAAATAAAAAAAAATAGTCCCATATTATGAAGAATGCAATAGAATTTGATGAAACATATTGGAAAAAAGTAAAGTTTAATTTATTATTTGTCATAAGTGCTTGTGTTATATTCATTGGTGTTACCAAGTTTTTATTAAAAACGCCCAATTTTAATAATGCAGATATGCTGAATAGAATTAATGAATATGAAAAAATGCAAAAGATTAAAGTAGATTATGCTAATAAATCGAGGCAAATTTTTAAAACAATTGATACTATAAAGTATGACATCAACCAGGTGCAACGTATAGATGAAGTAAAAAGAAGGATATCAGAGTATAAACAATTGTATAAGGATAATGAATTTCATTCGTCATATAACTTTTGCTTAATTGGCGGGAACTTATTAAATGTTTTTTTAGAGATAAACCTTGAAGAAAGTACCGTCAAAAAGAACGATACTCTTGTACAAACAAGTCTTAACGAATGTAAAGCAAATTTTAAAAATGAACATTAAAAATAAAACAGTAGTTATCCTTTTGTTCTGCATTGCGGTAATTTTAGTGATAGTGGCATTATTATTTCCATATAATAAAAGATTGAGCAGCCTTGATTTTTCGATATTAGATGATAATGATAATCATCAATATGAGTTAAATGAGAAATTATCTTTTAAAATAAATGACAGTACTTTAATATCAGATAAAAAAGCGGTGTGGTATTTTGGTAATGGCGATTCAATTGTTAGTAAAGGAAGCGTAAATTATACTTACGACAGAGCCGGTAAATATTTAGTAACATTAAAAATTGATAATAAATTCGATTTTTCAAAACAAATTAATATTGTTAACGGAAGAGCATTGACGGCAAAAGATTCTATTCCAAAAATATTTTGCCCGGAGTTTGGTTATGTAGGTGAAGAGGTTGTGTTTACAGGATATTCACCGAGTTCAAACAATTGGTATTGGGAATTTGGTGAAACAGGAACAATCGATTCTTATGAAAAACAAGCAATTTATATTTTTACACAGCCCGGTATTTATACAGTAAAACTAGAAACAGATAAAACGAGATATCCAATAACAAAAGAAATAGAAATTCTTCAATTGTATGAGCCATTCAAAGAGCCAGAAGTTGTAGATTCTGCTGGTATTGTATTGACTGATATTAAAAAACGATTACAGATTATTGCCAATCTGGGAGCTAAAGATACCAGAATGTATAAAGAACAGGTTAATTACTTAAAAAATAAATATATCTGTAATGATTTATCTGATGTGGTAGTCGTAGTAAACGAAGAAAAATACAATGATTTTTTAAGTTATTGTCAGGGGCTTCATTATTTAGATGGAAATTCTACTATAATCCAGGAAGTAAAATTAGATACCATTAAATGCTTTAAGCAAATGAATATTACCCAAAAAACTAAAAAACAAAGTAAATAGATGAAAATTACCATTTTACTTAGGTATACATCTTTGATGTGCTTATTCATTACGAGCGCTGTTTTTTCGCAGGTTAAAAATAGCACAAGCGTTATGGAGAAAACAAAAAAAACAGTTAATACCTATGATAATGAAAAGCAAAAAGAAAACGAAAAATCAGAGCTAAAATTGGTTTTTTCAGATAGAAACGATAATAATATTTATGAGGAACCTTATGGCGCCAGAGTAAAAAATAAGGCGAAAATTTTGTCTCCTATGTATGTGATCAATGAAGATAAAAATTATTATGAAGTGGTGGTTGCAGATAAAAAACTGATTGGGAAACCTAAAGGTACATTTGCTGTCTTGCGCAGTAAAAAAAATCACTTTTCTAATGCAAAAGAAGTTCAATATCTGGGGTGGATTAAAAAGGAGAATGTGATTGAATACAGCAGGGCAATGCAAAACCAGGTCAATTTAAAATATGTCAAATATTTTGTGGCTTCAAATACCTTAGATAATTTATTCACTAGTAGTAAAAATGTCAAAAAAAGTACACTATTATTAAAGAACGATCCTAATCTGGAGTCAGTATCTAAAAAAAACATTAAGCTTAATGATTTTGTGTATGTATATAAAATAAACAAAACCACCAATTCTGCATTTGTATCCAATTTTGATGATGTTATGCCAAAAGACACAACGAATCTTAAATACGGATGGGTTCCATTACAGTATTTGAATCCTATTGAAGATAATTTGGTTGTAAAACTAAACCCTACAGATACGCTGCAATTCTCTTCAGGAAAAATTAATTTTCTCGCTAATGAATTGTACAAGAATACTTTTTTTGTAAATGAAAATCAGTCAAGTGAGCCAATAAAGTTTGAAAATGCCAGTAATATTTCGCTGCCAATTAATGTTTGGAATCATGACAAAAACAAAATTACAAATCTAAAAGGCGATGATATATCGATTAAAACTATTGAGCAAATCGCTTTAGAAAGTAAGAATATTAATTTTTATTACGTTTTTGAGAATAACAACTCTACGAAACAATATTTAAAGAAAACGCTTTCGGCATTACAAAACCTTAAACTAACGACTAGTAGTGAATTGTATGCAAATTATAATTTTACATATTCGTTTATTGCAAAAGGAAAGTCTAAAAGTTATTATATAATAAAATCGCAATCTTTTTCGAAGTGGTTTGATTTAATTGAGAAGAGTATCAAGACACCCGATGAAATTTTGAAAGAAAATGTTTTGCCCAACAATAATACAAACATTAGCCAATTTCTAAATTCAGAAACAAATTTCGAAAACAACTTTTTTATCCTTACAGGTTTAGATGGGTCAATTAATAATGTCTTGCCGGATAGTTTTAACATTTTGGCAAAAAACAATGCTAAATTATTATACATAATTTTCAGGAATGAAAATAACTCTGATAACCAGGATTTTATTCTGCAAAGTAAAATGTATTTAAGCGAAGCCAGTAGCGCAAACAAAAGAAATATTCAGAACTATTATGTAGATCCAAAATTAGTTGCAAAGAACGATGAATTTACCTATAATGGAGATGTAGATAATGATTATATCTACAACGCACCCTTAAAAAGTAATTTTAACGGAGGTATTATTTTTCCTAAATTAAATGGTGAACTTACACCGGAAACTATCAATAAAGCTATTGACAGCGTTATTAGCAAAACTATAAAAACAAATAATGCATTATTAAAATCGTTGACACAATACAAAAATGAGTTTAGTTTTTTAAGAAGTCAGCCAAGTGGAACAATCAATAGTCTTATTGAAAATAATCCACGAAAAGATAGTACAGGGACAGATATACCTAAGAATTATAAAAGTGAAACATTTGTAATCAATGCAAAAGATACGCTGAGCAGTACTTTAGAAAACAAAGTGAATATTTTATTGACTGAGGATGAAATAAAGCAGCTTATCGAAAACTACAGAGAATTAATAAGTAAAGAATATACAAACGCAAATATTGACAAAGTCGAGATTTTGAGTTTTAGGGACAGATGTAAAATGTTTGCGAGTAAAATTAGACAAACTGAGTATATAAAAAACAGAAGTTCTTTAGCAGATTTACTTTATTATAAGACAAGAGTATTTGTAAATAGTGCTGAGTTGCATCAAATAAGAATTAAGGATATTAGGAAGTTTAAGAAAAAGCCTGATGAATTCAGAACAATATTTACAACTTTGAACGCTAAGGTCGAAGTTTTAGAAAAAATGCAGCGCAATAATACTTTTGAGGTTTTTGACGATGAATCTCAGACAAAATATTTTTATATATCAAAAAAACTTCTATTATAAAATAACGATTATGGAGCTTATGAATACAATAGAAATGGCAAAGCCTTTGCATGAAATAATTTTAGAGATATTTTATTTTGAAAGCAAAGGAAAGCCTTGTGAACTCACTAAAAAAGAGATTTTATGGAGACTTAAAGATCCAAGCATTACGGAATATCAAATAGAAGAGGTGCTTAATTGGATGGTGCATCATAAAAAACTAACCGAAAGTCTGGGAGTTTATTCCTTAGATCGCTTTGAATTAATAGATTTAGAAGAAAAATTTAAAAACGAAAGATTGCATAAAGAAAAAAAACAAGAGCCTATTTTTTTTACTAATTACAGTACTATAAACAATATTCATAGCGCGGCCAGACCAAAACCAATAGAGATAATTGTTCAGTATATTTTACCAACGTTTTTACTTTCTTATATAGTTTTTATCTTTTTTTTAGTAAACAAGCTAAATAACAGTTTTGAAATCAATAATAATAAAATTGAAGACGTAAGTGAGTTAACACTTAAAGAACCAAGAACCGGAGTTATTAAGAAAAAAGCGGCCTTATCAGACAAGGAAGTAAAACGCTTGTTTTCTAATCAGCATCAAAACATTTTATATTTAAATAAGACCATTGATTCTTTACAGAAACAAGTAAATAAAATAAACGAAATCCATACAAATGCAACTTTGGACATTAAAACCCAGATAAATTCATTGCAACCCCAAGTAAACACTATCATCTTACATATTACGGTTGTGCTATTAGGGTTTATTTTATTGTTTTTTATGAAAAATATTATTAATTAATGTTTTGTATTTAAAATATATTTGTATATTCGTACATAATTGATTGCGAATCCTCCTCACCTTCCTACAAGAAGCAAATCAAAAAAGTACATTAGTACAAAAAAGAGGTATTCTAAAATCATAGAATACCTCTTTTTTTTGTTTATACTAGTCAGACAGCATAAAGAGGATTCTAAAAAAACAATTTTTAACAACTTAATTATTTTATTATGGCATTTAAATCAATTTTAGAATTCGAAGGAAACGAGTATCAAGTATTATTTTCAAAAGTAGAAATGTTAAGACATACTGACGGTAAAGGAGCTGTTTCTTCTGAAATTAAAGGAGGAAGACTAAACTTAAGACTAAAATCTACTGACAATACTACAGTTATTGAGCAGGCAGTAAACAGTCAGCACAAACCAGTAAGTGGAAAAGTAAAATTTTTCAAAGCTGATTCTGAGCAAGTAATGAAAGAACTTTCTTTTGAAAATGCTTTTATTGTATTCTTCAGCGAGCAGTTAGATGCTTTAGCAGAAACTCCAATGACTACTGAGATCACTTTCTCTGCGGAGAAAATTACTTTAGGTAATGCAACATTAGACAACAATTGGGCTAAAATTTAGTTTTTCCCTATATCAAACAAGAAGTGGTAATTTATCGCTTCTTGTTTTTTTTTATTATATAATTTCTTCAAAAAACATTGAATGGTATCGTTTCTATTTTCAGAACATGATATTTTTTTAGCTTAAAATCGAATTCAGCGTAAAGAACTTTAGGAAGAAGAACTTTAGACTATACTCTATTTAAGTTAAAATTTAAAAAAGAATAAACTTAAAAGTATATATAGTATGGTCATTCCTAAAATAATCTTTGGTATAGACGGTAAAGAAATTTCTCACTTTACTAAAATCGATTTAAAACAAACGATTAATACTCACCATGAGTTTAAAATCAGCATTCCACATTCTGTTATAGAAAAACCCAGAGCTTATACGATGGAAAGCGCACAGGAAGCTCTTGGAAAAGTACTGCACATTCGACTAGATGCCAATAATAATTTTTTAGGAATTATAACAAACGTAAGATACCAACAAGAATTAGGACATGTAGGCAGTCAAATTGTTATTTCAGGCTATTCTAAAACTATCTTATTAGAAGCAGGTCAAAAGATGAATTCCTGGGAAGATTTTAATTTGAAAGATATGGTGCATGATGTAATACAAACTGCTGCCGGTGAACAATTGCAATATGAAATTGATCCTGAATTTACTTCAAAAATAGAATATCAAACCCAATATCTGGAATCTGATTTTAGGTATATCCAGAGATTGGCAAAACAATACAATGAGTGGTTATTTTATGATGGAGAAAAATTATTTATAGGAAAACCAAAACAAGAAACTAGTCCTATAAAATTAGTTTATAACAAAGACTTATTTAATTTAAGTATATCAGTAGAAGCAAAACCCAATCAGTACAGTGGTTTTACGTACAATGAAAATAATGACCAATTATATCAGGCTCAAACAGATGACAGTGTTGTAGAAGGTTTGCCAAAATTAGGCAAAGCTGCGTTTGAAGCTTCAAAAAATATATATAGAACATCTTCTTATGAATACGGACAATTTAGTACGGGAGATGATGTATATTTTGAAAGTATTTTAAAAAGAAAACAAGAAAGTGCCGCAGCAGATGGCAATTATATATTAGCCACAAGTGGCAATCCAAAA
The DNA here is from genome assembly GCF_001422725.1 of Flavobacterium sp. Leaf82. Classification (GTDB taxonomy): domain Bacteria; phylum Bacteroidota; class Bacteroidia; order Flavobacteriales; family Flavobacteriaceae; genus Flavobacterium. The sequence goes on from NZ_LMMA01000032.1 coordinate 180,853, forward strand.
CTTCGAATAGGCTCCATTATTAATATTGAATCTCAGCAAATATTAGATAAATCTGATGTTTTTAAAAAAGGATTGGATAGTACAAAAGTTCATTATGATTCTAATGAAATTGGTACCTACATTATTACAGAAATCACACATAAAGCTTCTGATATAGGAGAATATGAGAATAGCTTTAAAGCACTTCCTGCCAAAATAAAAAAGCTACCAGAACCTGAAGTACATATGCCAGCTGCACAAGAACAAAGAGCTGTGGTTGTGGCAAATGATGACCCTAGTGGAAATGGAAGAGTTCGTGTAGAATTACTATGGCAGAAAAAACAACAATCACGTACACCATGGTTGTATGTATTAACTCCTAATGCGGGAACAAGTGATGTTGTAAATAAAAATCGTGGCTGGGTTACAATACCAGAGGTAGGAGATCATGTGATGGTTAGTTTTCGTTATAATGATCCTAATAGACCATATGTAATAGGAAGCATCTTTAACGGAAAAACAGGAGAAGGCGGTAAACTAGACAATCATATCAAAAGCTTTTTTACACGTAGCGGCTGTACAATCACTTTTGATGATAAACAGAAAAGCATTTTAATTAAGGACCCATCAGACAATAGTATTTATTTAGATGGAGAGGGAAATATTACCGTAAATGCACCTAAGAATATGACCATAAACGTAGGAGATAATCTTGATATTACGGTTGGTAAAAACATGACTGTAGCAGTAAGTGGTAACAAAAAAACTACCATTGATGGTAATAACAACCTCAAAGTTGGAAAAGACAATACAGTAGACATTACAGAATTACACAAACTAATTACTCATATGTATGAGCAAAAAGTATCAGGAGATAAAACCGTAAAGATAAATGGTGATTTAAATAAAACCACATCTACAACAACGCACAAAGCTATAGGAGGAGATATTTTGATAAAAAGCTCTGGAATCTCAAAAGTATTGGGGGCAATTGATGCTAAAGTAAATAAAGGATAAATATTTGTATGCAATATCAGGTAATGTTGAACTCCACTGAGACAAACTTACTTGGATTTTGCATTGAGAAAATAATTGTTAAGGCTAAATCAAAATGAAACATTTATTATTTTTTCTTTTATTATTTATGAGCTCCCTATCGTTTGGGCAAGAGGAAAATATCCAAAAGGTAGAAATAGAAAGTGGTACATTATCAAAAAATATGTCGATGGAAAACTTGAAAGTTTCATTGTCGAAATGTATGCTATGAATTATGGGAACGTATTGAGTTTCTCAAAAATAAATGACACCATATTTATTAAAAATGCTGATGAATTTATCAAAAATAATAAGGAAATTCGTGAGCTGATTTATAAAAAAAAGTAACTACTTTATGTGCGAAGTATTGATTTTGATCTTAATAATTTACCTCCAAATAGTTCAATTATAAGCCAATTATCAAATAATGTCGTAGAAAGTTATGTTTCTAAATCTGATTTAGAAAGTATAGCATACGACGATAATAGAGATTTTGAGAAAAGCTTTAAACTCTTTGGAAGGCTAAATATATCGTATAAGCCAACGACCATTGAGTTGATTTTTAACTCATTTGTTGATTTTTTCTCAAAAGAAGATGCTCTATTGAAAATTTATTCTTCAAAATATGCCCAGCAATACGCTAAAGAGCATCAGGAAAAGCATAAAGAACAGACCATTCCTCTATTTATAGGCTTTATGCAAAGGAATGAATGAAGTGAATTAAAAATGGAAAAATTGGACTAAAAAAGACGATAAAAATGGAATATATAACATTTACCATGAAAATAAAATAGTTAAATCAGAGGTGAAAAGTTTACAAGAAGTTCAAAATGTCATAATGGACTATACAGAATCAATCTACAATGATTAATTAAATAACAAAATGAAAAACGAAAAAAGCTTTTTAGAACATTTACTAATTGCAATTTTAATTGCAATAGGTATTGGTCTGTTTGGGGCTGTATTTGTACTCGCTGCATTCAAGGATCTGTATGCCGAATATGTTGCTTTATTTGTTTTTGGAAGTCTATTTTTAGGAAGTATTATTTTTTATTTCCTTTACATATTTTTCAGATCCATACAAAAATTAACTTGGCTCTTTGGAGGTATTATTGTTTTTGGATCTATAATTGTTATAGCGAATTGTAACCTTGATATTTATTTTATAAATTTATTTAATAACACATCATTACCGCAGGAATACAATCAATATCAAGATATAGAACAATCTAAATTACAGTTTAAGAACAAAAAAATGGAACTTTTACTCCATTGTGATAATCCTTTGGAGCAGTATATCACTATGAATAATAATTTAATAGTAGGAGCTTCTGATTGCATATTATTTAATGAAGAGCGAATAACAGGAAAAATATATTATAAATTTGATAGTTTCGGTACTATTATAGCAAAATATAAACCACCTAAAAGTAAGGAGATTTTTTTTGAAGGTTATCTGATCAATGTTGATGAAAACTATTATAGAAGTTGGCCTTTAGATGGGGATACCTTAAAACGAAAAATTGAGACAGACAATGAAAATTTTAATTTAGATGCAATAAAACAAAATGACTTCGTTAAAAAAATTTCTAAAAAAGCAGATTTTTTATTTTCAACTGATTGTTACATAAAATTTAATAAATCTTATAAAAAAATCCGCAAAATAATATTTTGGGAAAACAATAAATGGAATGCCTTTTATGATGATAGAGAAACTTATCAAATTCTTGAAAGTAAAGGTACGGTAGACAATCGTTTGTTAACAAATGATTCAGAAGATAGAAATGTATTAGGGGGACATTATATTGAAAATATTCAGTACAAGTATTTCCAAAAGACAAAACTTGAACGCAGTAATTATAGAAAGGAATATTGGGATGGTTTTTTATATGCTAATATTGTTATTGACAATGACACCTTAAAAATTAAGAAAGCTTTATTTTTAGATTATAATGGAAGTAAAGAGGATATAAAAATTGATGGTAAAGCTGTTAGGGATTCATTATTCAAAACACTAGAGAATGTACCTTATTACTATTATAGTAACCCAAAAATTCAGTTTCAATTATTTACCTATGATCCCTTTAGGTTATATATAATAAAAAATTCTGTAAAAATAAGATAGTTAAAAATTGAATTTAAATAAATAGAGAAACCACTTTTGAGTTATTCGTGGATAACAACCTAAAGAATTAGGGCAATACAGATAGCAATAAAACTAAAAAAAATGAAAAAAATAGCTCTTTATTTAATACTCTTCCTTGCAACAAGCACTCTGACAAGTTCTTGTCAGGAAAAAAAAGTAACCAACAAACAGGCAGATAAACTTAGCATACAAGATACGCTTACAAATATGGAAACAAATTTTAAATGGCAAGAAGGTTTGAGTTGCCCAGAAGGATACCCAATAGAAGTATATAGAGGCTGGCTTGAAGGCCCACTAGTATCAAATGGAGTAAATGAGAAACCAAATAGTACAACTAGTATATCTGGTTTTGGCACTACTACAGGTATAGGCAATTGGGGCGAAAACTCGTCAGGCATGAGTCAGGGTATAAAGCCAATTCCCCAAAGACTTAACTGTATTTGGTACTCGTATGTAGAAGACATTATGTACGAAATAGATACTGAGATAGATTATCCTAAAATGGTAAAACTTTTTAATGAAGGTTTTCAAGATAGCAATCGAAAAAGAGGAAAAGTAATGACGACTTATAATCATATCACCATAGGTTTTGCTCCTGGTGGTGTAGTGGTAGTATGGTTAAAAGGAGGACAAAAAGATGTAGAAATAGGACGTTATCACGGTAACAAGGTAGTAATAACCCCTCAAGAAATAGCCTCACTAGACAGCCACGAACGCTTGTTGTTTGACCCAGTAGATAGAGAACGTACCCTAAAAAATCCTAAAATTATAGCTCCCGAGGTTCAGCAAGCTAACAAAAATAAACCCATTCCCTACGGACTTTGGGATAGTTATCGTATAAAATACTCCTGGCGACCTATATATGTATTTGTAAGAGAAGGAAAAGTGCAGGATGAATTATCTTTTAGCTTGTTCAATGGAGAACGAGAAACTTTGTTAGGAGAAGAATTTAGTAAAAATGAATATCAAGAAAGAGCGATTCCTAGAAGTTTAGGTATTCGTTGGTGGGATAAAAACGGACAAGGTTATAGTGGTTCTTTTATTTTTGATGAAAAAGAAATTTTTGCAGCATTTAAAGAATTGCATAAAAAGAATCCTGAGTCGAATATTGATTTAGAGGTTAAAATAAACCCAGGTAGTACGTATTTAGGGCTAACAATCCAAAATGGAATCAATGCCATCCCACTGAAGAAAAGTAAAACAAAAGTTTTTGAATCTACGATGGTAACTAGAGAATATAAAAAAGAATAGTTTATGGGTAAAACATTTGTATACAATACGGGAACAAGTAAAGACGAAGAAAAACAGGAGGAGCTTCGCCTTACTTTTGGGATATTTATAGACGGTACGCTAAACAATAAAAACAATACCGATAGGCGTACTGAGCATAGTCGTAAAGACATTAAAACTGGTAAAATAGATTATTCTAAAAGCAACAAGACATTAGAAGATGACGATGATACACACTATAAAAATATAAAGAATAAAAAGCGAATAGAAGAACTTCTTTCAAAAAAAGAAAAAACTCCTGCCGAGGAAATTGAGTTTAAAGCTATTGATGAAAAAGAAAAATACCTTGTAGCCTCGCATAGAGTAGCCCTCAACGAGTTTGGTCTGGACCGTATGGGTACAGATAACAGCTACAGCAACGATTATACCAATGTGGCACGTATGTGGCAATGTTGTGAGCAAAAGAAATATGCCATTTATGTACCAGGTATGGGTACAGATAACTTAATGCGCGACAGTCAGGACGGTTTTGCGTTTGGTTCAGGACAAACAGGTATACGTGCCAGAGTACGCAATGCCTGCGAGCAAATAGCAGACAAAGTATTAGAGGAAATGAGAAAAAATGAAGATGTAAAAAAATTAGCTCAAATCACACTCGATGTTTTTGGCTTTAGTCGTGGTGCTGCTACAGCAAGAAACCTGGTTTATGAGGTAAATCAAGATTATAGTTATGCAAAAGCAGTGCAAAAAGAAATCCCTTGCGGTGTAGAATATAGGGAATCCAGAAATTCCCAATCAGGCAGAGTACGCATTCAGAAATTTCGAACAGCCTTTGTAGATGTCGATAATTACGAGATAGACAACAGTTATTTAATACAGGATCAACTGCCAAAAATGGGACATTTGGGATACAGTTTACTCCAGAAGACTAAACTTGAGTTTGAGGACTTAAAAGACGTAGAGATAATTGTAAGATTTGTAGGGATTTATGATACGGTTTCGTCTTATTTTGAGCAAAATGATGTCAGGGATCACTATGACGATTACGGAAATCTAAAAGACGAAGGAGGTAAACTATTAAAAGAAGCATGGTCGACACATTTTAATGATGACGTTGGCGAACTGCATCTTAACAATTTGCACTGCCAAAAAGTAGTTCATTTTACTGCCAAAGATGAACATCGCCAGAATTTTGCACTTACTCGAATTAATCAAATCCAGGGAAAGTATATTGAAAAAAACTTCCCGGGAGTGCATTGTGATATTGGAGGAGCTTATATGACCGAGAAAGAGGTTATTGATGAAATAGGAACCAGTCTAAAAGATGAAAAGGGTGCTTTTTCTTTTCTAGCAGGAATTATTCCTAGTAACCTACCGGGATTGAACGCCCTTAGAAGAGATTTAATAAAACAATATTGGTATCATGAAGATCAGATAGAAATAAAAAGACAGTGGAGTTTACCTTCTTATTATAAATTAACCGGAACTCGTGGTAAAAAAATAGAAGGAACTGATGATGAGTATGAGGGAGTAAAAAAAGAATACAGCTATATCCCGCTCCACTTTATGGAGACTTATGCGAGAAGTACCGCAATGGATGAGAATATTAAACAAAAGACAAGTGAAAAATTTCCATTAGATGATTTTTTAAAAGATGTCGAGAGTTACTTAACACCTTATGCTCTGGACGAAACCAACCAGGTTAAAGAATGGGATTTTATAAGTGACGAAGAAATTGAACAAAAAAGATTGGATAGAATAGAGCAACAAAAGCTACAAACAGAAATAAAAAATATAGAAGAAAAGCTAAAAGACCATACTTATGAGTATGAGGCGCTAAAAATATCGACCGACAATTTGAGGGTAGAACAATATAAACCTAAAATGGATTTTGGTACGCTAAAAATACCGCAAGAAGTTCCTGTAGAAGAACCTGGAATAAAAACGATAGAGCTGGAAGAGGTTAAAATTATCTCCTATAATCCTCAAAAAATGTTACGAACATTAAGGAATGAGTACTTACATTGGTCTTCAACAAGAGACTGGTTTGGTATGCAGCCTAATACAAATAGAAAAAGACAAATACATTAGTATGAATTATTTAGATTACCATGTTGTACTTCCAGAACTTGATAAAATAAATAATTTTTTATTTGAAACCCTGACAACAGACTTTTCGAACCCTAAAAAGGTAAAAAAAATAAATTATCTAAGAAAGATTACCATTACGAGATACAAAAATGACGGAAATGATATGCTGTTTCAGTTATTTCTCTCTGAAATTGAAATCACAAGTAATCTGTCGATAGAAAATATTTTTTTTCTAAAAAAAATAGGATCTGCTTTTGATGAAATTGAAGTTGAAATAAATAATCATGGAAAAATCATCAAAATATTAAATTTTGAAGAACTGGGAAAACGATGGGAAATTATTCATGTAAAACTAGCCATAGATAATGTAGGTTTTGTTGTAGAATCATATATGCAGGATATTAGCAATTTATTACAAGACGAAAAAAAATTAATATCCTTTTTTTCTGATTATAAAATGTTTGGTCTATATTTTTCGAGTTTATACAGAAACTCTTATGCTGTTGAGCGTCAAAAAAAAATAATAGATTGTGGGAACACTTTAATATTAGAGCGTTTTTATCCAAAAGATGAAAAATTTGATACTTATTTAATAGAAGGAGTGCCTCTTGACAGTAATAGAGATAGTGATTTTTTTAAATACAAGGGCAGTATTGAATATAGGGAAAACCAAATAGAATTAGCAACACTAGAAATAGAAAAAGAAGAATCGACCATTTTGTATAACATTAATAAAACAACACTTTAATGGCAAAACCAGATAATACTTTAAAAAGAAAAGAGCGCGAGGAAAAAGAAGACGCTGAGGATGGCTTGAAATTTGTAATTAACGGAGCCAAACTCAAATGCGAGTTATGTACCGTTCCGGCAGGTGACTTAAAAGTAAATTTTGATACCCCAACCATACAAGATAAAAAAGTGGCTACAGTGGTCGAGAAAGATATGAAGAGTTTAATCTTTAAAGGCAATTGCAAAAAAAGCCCAAATAGTGCCAGCCCTTGTGCTTCGGTTATGAAACTTGCCGATTGGAAAGACGTAGGGACAGTATATTTTCAGGACAAATTCCCCCTGCTTCTTAAAAGCACCATAAAATGTGAATATGGTGGCGTTGATATTAAAATTACAGACTCTGCACAACGCAATAAGGTTGAAAAAATTGAAACCACAGGCGCGCCTGTGCCAAATTTAGAAGCCATGGTAACGGATGCTTATTTTGCAAAAAAAATTGATAATAATTATAAGAAAATTTCATGGTCAGGTATTAATGATGAAGTATATTTAGTTGTTAAAACAATTGGATTAATTGGAAAGGTAATTGAAATAAATTTAAAAGATAAAGATGGAATAATAACAAATGAGAAATATGGAATTATTCCTTTTTTACAAGATGATTCAGATAAAAAAGGAAAATTTAGTGCTGTAGTTGATTCAAATAATCTGGCAGTATTTAAGTTGCAATTAAAACCTTCAAAGAATGATAAAGAGATTGAGGAATGGAGAAATAAAATAGCAGTTTCTGCAGATAAAAAAGCTTATTTGTGTATTTTGGTTGACGCAGGTAAACATAATCCCGATTTAAATATAACATATAATGGAAAAAATTCCAATAATGATAAAACTTCAGAAAAATCAGAAAAATCTAATTATTGGTTGGATATTCAGGGAAAATGGTTTGAGTTAAGAAGAAAAAATCCAACTATTGTTGTTGATCCAGGACATGGATATACAAAAGGGAATACAGGAGCTGTAAGTTGGATTTACACTTATAAATTAAAGGATAAAGAGGGAAAAGTAATATTAGATGATAAAAAGCAACCAAAAACTGAAAAGAACAATGTAGAACAATTGCCGCAATATGTTATTGATAATCCAACTGAGTGGATAATAAGCACTAAGGAAGACCCCAATAGATCTGAAAGATTTCTAGTTTATGATGTTTCTAATAAATTGAAGCAACTTTTGGAAAATAATGGTTATACAACTTTAATAACAAGAGAGAGAGGACCTATAGCAGGGGCTGATGACCCCGCAACAAGAAAGGCAAGAATTGATTTGGCAATTGAAAATAAAGCTGATTATTTTATCTCTATTCATGCAGATGGTGCTACTGGTTACACTTCTTCGGGTTCTCACGTTATATATCCTTCAAGTGATAATAGCGAATGTATAGAGTTAGCAACAGATATATTCAGTTCCTATAACATTGTAGAAGTCGAATCTACATCTCCAAAATCTGATGTTAGAGGTTTGCAAGTATTAAGTCAAAAAAGTAATACAATCAAAAGAAAAGTATTAGTTGAACTAGGATTTGTCACAACTCCAAAAGATTCAAAAGCTTTGTTTATGAATATTAACCAAATTGCCCAGCAATTATATGATGGACTTGTAAAAAATATAAATAAAAATTTTTAAAAATGAAATACCTATATATAATTTTAGTGTTTATATTTTTTGTTCAATGTAAAAACAAAGAGATTAAAAGTAAATCTGAAATCGATAGTAAAAAGGAAATAATTGAACAGTCAAGTATTGACACTTTAGATAAAGCAAAAGATATTTTAGGTAAAAAAAATGACACTTTATCAAAAACCTTATATAAAAATGGTATGATTAAAGATCTAATACTTGCTAAGGATAGTTTAGGAAGTAAAGAATTACACTTGTCATTTTATGAAAACAAGAATTTAAAATACAAAGGATTACAAGGAAATATTAGTAATAAAGAAATAAGCACTGGAACGTCGTTAGAAACATGGTTTTATTATGATTTCAATAAAAATTTAGATTCAACTATTTATTATAACAATTCTGTATATGGAAAAGATTTTATTGAGAAAAAAAGATTTTACAAGAATGGAACAATTAAATCTATTGAAAGATATAATAATTACATCTTGTATGAAAATGAATTAGATTCTATAGGGGAATGGAAATATTACAATAAAGAAGGAAAATTAATTAAAAGCAAAAAATATTCTGGCAGAAAGTAAAACTAATATTATCTATTTCTCTTATTAAAATATAAAATTTTATACGGTGTGATTGTATTAAACAAAATATTTTGAATATAGTAGAAGAAGAGTTATCCTGTAAAGAAACTAACGTGAAAACAAATTTAAATTTTGAACATACTACCTGCAAGAATAATTTAATAATAGGAAACAATCTAAAAAAACTTATAAATTCAAAATTTGCAATTTATAGTATAATCTTATTATTGATTTATTTACTGGCATTTATATCCTTTAATAAAAGTTGGTTCTTTGATTTTAGCATGTTTTCATTTTGTATAGCAGGATTTTGCTGGATTGTATTTTATATGAATTCGCAACAAATGATTAACAAAAATCAATTTAAGCAATTTGCTTTATTAGGGCTCTTGATTATTTTTTTAAGTACTATTTTATTGATAACAACAAAAAGTAATTTTTTTGATTTTATAGTTACAGTATTTCCATTGTTTTATGTTCTTTATTTTCGGGTTTTACTATTTTTATTTTATAAAGATTTTCATAATTCCTATAAGAAACCAACCCTTTTATTTGCGTCAAAGGGTAGTAAATGGAGACATGAAAATCAAGATTATACTTATATTATATCTACAAAAGAAATAATCTTATCTAATTTACTTTTTTTTGGTCCTTTCTTATTTGCAGGACTTGTATTTGTTGTAATTGTAATTAGATAGCTTTAGAAAGTATAAAGCGATTTTATTAAAAGCTAATATATCACTATAGAAATTATTAAATAAAAAATTTATGATTTTATTTAAATATTAAAATCATAAAAATTCTCTGCAAGCCCAGTAAATACTGTATTCTTACATATTTGCATTGTTTTTTAAAAATATATTTCCCTTTTTTTGATGAAAAATATTACTAATAGACTTGTTTGTTTCATTTATATTTGTATATTCGTACAACAAATTGATTGCGAATCACCCTCACCTTCCTACAAGAAGCAATTAAAAAAAAGTACATTAGTACAAAAAAGAGGTATTCTAAAATCATGTAGAATACCTCTTTTTTTTGTTAATACTAGTCATACAAAATAAAAGAGGATTCTAAAAACATTTTTTTAACAACTTAATTATTTTTATTATGGCATTTAAAGCAATTTTAGAATTCGAAGGAAACGAGTACCAAGTATTATTCTCAAAAGTCGATATGTTAAGACATACTGATGGTAAAGGAGCTGTTTCTTCTGAAATTAAAGGAGGAAGATTAAACTTAAGACTAAAATCTACTGACAATACTACAGTTATTGAACAGGCAGTAAACAGTCAACACAAACCGGTAAGCGGAAAAGTAAAATTTTTCAAGGCAGATTCTGAACAAGTTATGAAAGAACTTTCTTTTGAAAATGCTTTTATTGTATTCTTCAGCGAGCAACTTGACGCTATGGCAGAAACTCCAATGACTACTGAGATCACTTTCTCAGCAGAAAAAATTACATTAGGTAATGCAACATTAGATAACAATTGGGCTAAAATCTAATTTTTACTCATTGATACAGGAAGCGGTAATTTATCGCTTCCTGTTTCTATATATTTTAATATTTTTTTTAAGAGATTATTATTGAATAATATTAAGATTGTATTTGTTTCTTTTAAAGATAAAAGAGATTATATTTTGCAACATTGATTTATGCAGTTTTGTTTATTTAAGCTTCAGGATTGTTACTACGATGTTTGGCTAGTTTTCTTCTTTTTTCTCGATTCAGAAAATCATAAGTATGCCCTAAACATACTTTTATGCAGGATTTTTATTAAAAAATAATTTTAATTAAGGAAAAATGAAATATATACCTATAATTAAATAAGAGTATACCACAAAAAATACTTTCATGATAGAGCTTAAAAAGAGATCTTATTTTAGGAGTATTGACTTATCCAAAACTAATAAATACCATGGCTAAATCTTCATCCTCAGGAAAAAACAAAAATGCCAGTTCTTTGGGAGTCAAAGGCCCTCAATACAATCGGCAAACTGGTCAATGGGAAAATACAGATAAGCTGGGGGCAATGATGCAACGAAGAAGCGTACAAGGTTATCGTGTTGCAGAGGATGTTAAATCTAAAAATTTAAATTCATCAGCTAAAAAAGAAAAACCGCTTCACCATCAATTTTTGACAACAATTGCCATTGACATTTATGATTTTGCCAAATCAAAAGGGGCATCTGGTAAAGGCGCTTTATTAGTATTGGCACAGGCAAGTTTAGAAAGTGGATACGGAGTATCTGCAATAAAAAACGATGATTATAATTTATTTGGAGTAATGGGAAAACCTTCTAAGCGAAGTACTACCCACGGTACGGTGAAAGACTACTCTAACTTGGGAGGCTATCAGGCGGCTTTGACCGATTATTTTAATAAAATTAATAAAAACTGGAGCTATTTTTCAGTTTTAATTACAAAAGATACCATTACGGCAGATGATATAGATAAAGCTTTTAATACAGGCAAATATTATCCAACAGAGAAAGAAAGACATGGTGGTAAATATACCTATAATGCTGATAAAGATAGTGCGGGTAAAAATCATTATGGAGAACACTTATTAAACCAGATTGGTGATTTTAAAAAACGTTTCAATAAGAGTTTAGACTATCAATTAGAAGTTAATAAGGAGAGATTGAAGGAAATAAATACTCTTTTAACAAATAATTCCCTTTTATTCACAGATCCCGGAAAGACTAAATTAGAGGATGAAAAAAGAATACTTATTAGCCAGAACGATAAATTTAATTCTATTTCAAATGAAATTAACTAGCTTTTTAAAACTAAAAATAATTTTAATTGTTTTTGTATGCCTGGCATGTAATTCAAAAAACAAAGAAAATAAGGTTTCAAATAATGTAATCAAAAATAAACAGGAAAATTTTGAAATTGATAGTTTAGAAGTTAAAGACAAAGAAGGAGTTTTATATACGATTAAGTATTATAATGATACTATTTACGTCGATCAGGCAAAAAAAAGTATTATAAAAATAGCATATCTAAATCGGTTAGATCGTGCATTTCCTATAAATGGTCTTATTGTAAATGATAAATCTACAGATTGTTATATCACAGACAATAATATCCTTTTATTACCACTAAATGAAGTAAATAACAGAATAAACTTATTTGCAATTGATTTAAAAAATAAAAAAGAAATTAATTATCAGTTTAATGATACATCTGATATAATTACAACAGCCATTAATTCTTTTTATTTTAATGAAAAAACGAACATAATAATAAGCACAAATAGCTTGAATTACGAAGGTAAAACAACTGTTCATTATTATAAAATTGGTAAAAGCTTAATTACGCATCAAGGGACTAAGGAATTAGATTTAACACCTGAGATGCTCGAAAGCAATGAAGTACTCTGGAAGTTTTTAAATACACACAACAATAATATTCCTTAAGAGCAGCTACTAATACAAAAAAAATATACTATGACACCACCAACAATAATTTTTGGAATAGATTCTAAAAAAATAAGTCACTTTACCAGTATTGAGTTGGTACAAGTAATAAATGACCATCACCGATTTGAAATTCTTGTTCCGCATGCTGCAGTTGAGAGCCCTTTGGCATATACCCTCGAAAATGCACAGGCATGGTTAGGGAAGGTAGTGCACATTGTGCTGGACGACAAAAATGATTTTCTGGGAGTTGTTACCAATATTGATTTTGATCAGGAAATGGGCCATTCAGGAAATCAAATTATAGTGTCAGGTTATTCTAAGACCATATTATTAGAGTCTGGTGAAAAGTTACATTCCTGGGAAGAACTACCCTTAAAAGATATTGTAAAAGAAGTTGTAAAAAATGGGGCAGGAGAACAATTACAAAACGAAATAAATCCTGAATATACCAGTAAAATGGATTATCAGAATCAATATCTCGAAACAGACTTTCAGTTTATTCAACGATTGGCAAAGCAATTTAACGAATGGCTGTATTATGATGGCGAAAAGTTAATCTTTGGTAAACCTAAAAGCTTTGATAGCCCTATATCGTTAACCTATAATAGTGATATTTCTAAACTAAAAATATCTGTACAGGCAGTGCCCAATAAATTTAGTGCTTTTACATACAATGAAAGTGCTGATAAACGTTACACTGCAAAATCAAAAGATACTGTAGGAGGTTTGCCAAAATTAGGCAACGAAGCATTTGCGAGTTCTAAAGAAGTATTTGCCACGCCTGCTTACACACATGGTATAGTAAGTACCGGTGACGATTTGGTTTTAGAATCCTTCTTAAAAAAGAAACAGGAAAGTGCTGCTGCCGATACTAATTTTGTTTCAGCAACAACAAAAAATTCAAAATTAAGGATAGGAAGTATTGTTACCATACAATCAAGTATTTTAGAAAATAAAAGTTTAATTACACAAGAAGTAGGTTCTTTTATCATTACCGAAATTAGTCATTATGCTACACATTTAGGGGAGTATGAAAATAATTTCAGAGCCATACCTTCAAAAGTATTGAGTTTGCCGGAACCGGATGTTGCTTATCCAATTGCTCAAACACAACAAGCTGTAGTAGAAAGTAATACAGATCCTCAGAATAAAGGACGAATCAGAGTTCAGATGCTTTGGCAACAAGGTACCCAGATGAAAACTGCCTGGTTGCGCGTCATGACTCCTGATGCAGGTAGTAGTGATAAAGTAGGAACCAATCGAGGAATGGTGTTTATTCCGGATGTTGGAGATCATGTTATGGTACACTTTCGTTATGGTGATCCTAACAGGCCTTTTATTTTAGGTAGTGTTTTTCATGGTAAAAGCGGCGGCGGCGGCGGAAAAGACAATAACAAAAGAAGCTTTGCTACAAGAGGGGGAACTTCACTTATTCTGGACGAAGAAAAAAACACCTTTACAGCTACAGATCCCAGCGGCAATATGATAATGCTTAACGGAGACGGAACAATGACTATTTATGCACCAAATAAGGTCGATATACAATCAAAAGAAATAAACCTTATTGCAGATGAAAAAGTAAGCATTAGTGGAGTAAATGAAGTAAGTGTTGATAGTAAAAAAGTACTCGTTTCAGGTACAGATGAAGTAACGGTGAAAAGTGATACACAAATTACAGATGAAGCGCCAAGTATTAATATAAAAGGTAAAAATACCATTTTAGCAGAAGGAACAGTCGTTGATATAGATGGCAAAACAATGACTAATGTCAAAGGTGGAGTTGTAAATTTAAATTAAAATCAAAAATGAATAATGCTCATAATCCTATTGCTGTAAGGGTAGAAAACATTCAGAAAATTTGGAATAAAACCAGAAAAGAGAAACCAAAAGCACAAATATTCAGCATGGTTTGTTCTACGGAAGATTTCCCTTTACTGGATGGTTTTATTCGCTTAGAATCTTCTGCATATGGCAAATCAGAGGATTCGTTTGTTGCATTTATGATTGATTTTTATGATAAAAAAGATTTTTACATCACTATTATAGAACAATGGATACTAACTTTTGATGAAGACCTGAAAAAAAATCCGGGTTGGAAATGGGAAGACTTTGAATTTTTTAAACAGGTATTACCTGAAATAGAGAAGCTAAACATCGAAAACCTTAAAGATTTCTATATTAAAATGCTGATAAGTTTTAAAAAGTTTGAGGCAAAAACCGACAACCTTTTAATCGTTAGTTTTTTAATAAAAAAAGCCAGTGATCCTGATTTATTAATACAAAGCATAAAAGAGCTTGCAGTCTTATTACCGGAAAATATAGGATTCTTATTTCTGGATTATAAGGAAAGAAAATTATATAATAAACTAATTGATTCCGTAAAACAAAAAGGATTCATAATAGAAATCCCCAATCAGGAAATCAATAAAGCATATAAAGAAATAGCCACGCAGGGAAATCCAAATGATCCACAAGTACGCTACAGAAAATGCCTGTTTGAAATTGGAGAAGCAGCAAAAGATAAAAAACAAGAGAAAGTAAAAAGACTAGGTAATGAACTTATCGATATTAGCAAGAGTACAGGAGAAACCAGTTTTTGGGCCTCATCCTTTCTTATATATGCCAGTTTTTTATTTCAGTTTAAAGACGAAAAAGAACTTATCCACGAATTACTGGATAAAGGAATAAAAATAACGACACCTTTTTATAAAGATAAAGAGGATATTGCGGGCATCTTAATACAATTATTATCCTATAAAGGATCACACTACAGCATTACCGGAAATTCGGATTTAGCCATACAATACTTTTTAAAGCAAGTAGCAATTGCTAAAGAAATAGGGCAGGAAATGCAAGTCATAAACGGTTATAATTATGCCTTATTACTAGCTGCAAAAAAACGTAATAGTCAATATACCGAAATTCTAAACGATGCTTTTGAATATGGCTATGCTTTAACAGATGAAAGCCTGAAAATAATAAATTTCACGTTTATAGCCAACAGCTATTTAGAAAACTATCCTAAAATAGAGTACGCAGAAAAAGAAGCTATTGCCAGAAGAATGGTAACCATTTTTGGAGAAAACTGGAAAGACAATCCAAAACAGATTGCAAAACAAATAGAGAAGGAATATCAATTAAGCAACACCTATTAATTATGTTATTGACCGATAATCATTTGACTATGGTCGTGGGTATAGATATCCATTTTACCACCTTACCGCCCTTTAATCCGTTTCATCCTTATATAGGTATTGTTATTGATCCAGCTGATTATATTCCGTTTTTGGGCACCAGCGTGCACGTAAATGGTTTTAAAAGAGGGAATTCAGACACCGGCGGAATTATAATTCCACTGGTACACATTCCGCTTTTTACACCGCCTTGGCTTATGACCCCAATTATAGGTCATGAAAGCATGAATTTTTTTGCGTCCCAGACCGTTTTCTCAGACAGTACCAGAATGAGTCCCAAAGGACACATGCTGATGACTTGTAATGATATTGGGATTCCGTTATCGATGTCCATTGGTAAAACCAAAATAGGCAAGAAAATGTTACCGTTTGCCCCAACCCTTTTTGCCCCAACTTCATTTTCCTTGCCTATTCCTACCGGAAAACCCGTAATGGTTGGAGGTCCATATCCGCCAGATTGGGGAGGTATGCTAACCGGATTACTCGCCAGTATAGGATTTAGTACCCTGATGAAATATGGAAAAAAAGCATTCAATAAATTACTAAAAGGATCTGTTGGTCCAAACTGGCTTAGTAAATTGTTGTGTAAAGCAGGTTTTGAACCCGTAAACCTTATTAACGGAGCCGTGATATACGAAGGCAGTGATTTTGATATCGCCAGCCCCATCACACTTAACTGGGAGCGTCGCTGGTACTCAGATTCACAATATGTAGGTTGGCTGGGTCATGGCGTACATTGTTCATATGATAGGGCTGTAGAGTTATATCCGGAAGATGATGCCCTGGGACTTCGCATGGACGATGGACGAATCGTGGCTTTTCCTGCCCTGATGCCAGAGGAAGAATTTTACCTGCGTCAGGAAAAAACAACCCTGAAAAGAACCGAAGACGGATATCAGGCTTACGATCATAAAAGCAGGCTTTTTTATGATTTCACCCTTTTTAACGGTAAAAAATACCAGCTTACAAAAATATCCAATCATGACGGAATAGCCATAGTTTTTAAATTTACAGGTTATACCCTCAGCAGCATTATCGATGCCGCGGGCAGAACTATAGAAGTAAATACCAAAGACGGATTTATACACAATTTAGAATTGGTAGGTCCTGAACAGAACGAACTTTTGATCATGTATCATTATGACGAAGATCAGAACATGACCGCCATTATAGATGCTTTAGGCAAGCCAACGGTGATTGAATACGAAAACCACCTGATGGTAAAAAAAACAGATCGTAATGGTCAGGCTTTTTATTGGGAATATGACTCAGAAAACCGTTGTGTACATACTTGGGGCGATGGAGGCTGGCAAGAAGGCTGGATCGAATACCATACTTATGAAGGTTATAATCTGGTAACAGATGCCAACGGAGCCGTAACCACCTATTATTATGAACCAAGCCAGCTCATAACACAGGTAAAAGATCCTATGGGCAACAGTGTATTTTATGACTATACTGAGTTTATGGAACTGTATCGCGAGATCGATCAGGAAGGATGCATTCTGGGCTTTAATTATGATGACAAGGGCAATAAAATAAGCACTACTTATCCTGATGGTACCGAGGAAATGATGCTTTATGATGACGAAAACCGCCCATCGATTGGCATAGATCCTGAAGGACATAAAACCATCTATTTATACAAAGACCAAAAGCCACACCAGCTTAAAACCATTATAGCGCCTGATAAAACCAGTACGCATTTTACTTATTATGCAAACGGATTACTGGCGAGTGTTGCTAAAAATAAGAACGAACTAGAACTGGTTTACGATCAGCAATATAACCTGATAGAATGGCGCGAGAACGATCAAAAACTAAAATCATGGGACTATGACCATCGAGGACGTGTGAAGGCGATATATACGCCAATGCAAATGGCAGATTATTTTAGTTATGATGCGCTTGACAGGGTACAGAAAATCATCGAGAAAGACAGCAATATTATAGAATTTGATTATGATAATTATGATGAAGTAATCGCTTTAAAAGACAATAAAAACAACATTAAGTTTACGTATACCCCATTAGGAAGCCTTTCATCAAGAGAACAAAACGGCGTAAAAGTTCGTTTTGACTACGATAAGATGGAACAGCTCGTAGGGATTAAAAACGAAGACCACGAAGCCTATTATTTTACCAGAAACAAAGCCGGATACGTTATAAAAGAAACAGCTTTTGACGGTATCGTAAAAAAATACAACCGCAACCTTGCCGGCGAAGTTACCCGAATAGACCACGGAGGCGGAAAATATACAGATTATGAGCAGGATGCCTTAGGGCGGATTACCAGAGCCGACTATCATGACGGCACCTGGGAAATCTATACCTATAACAAAAACGGACAGCTGGTAGAAGCTACCAACCAAAACGTAAGCATTTATCTGGAGCGTGATGCCGTTGGACGTGTAATAAAGGAAACCCAAAAACAACAGCTCGATGCCAACGAAAATGGTATAACGATTACCTCAACTTACAATAATTTAGGGCAACGTACCAATATAAGCAGTGGTCTTGGGGCTGATATCAATACGCATTATAACCAGAAAGGACAACTGGAACGTATAGAAGCCCAGAGTCACGAACTTAAGGAACAGCACAAGACTTGGGAAACCACACTGAAACGAGATGAGCTAGGACGTGAAATAGAGCGTTTTGCCACAGGCGGACTACACATAAAGACAAGTTATAACAACAACGGGAAACAAAAAGAGCAGGAAGTATTTGCTAATGGTAAACGCACAGGATCCCGCTTTTATAATTGGGATACCAACCAGCAATTGCGAAGCGCGGTGAACCAAATGACCCAAAGCTTGACCTATTTTGATTATGATGACTTTGGCAATCTTGCCAAAGCCAGCTATGACGGAAAAGAGGAGTTGTACAAAACGCCTGATGCGGTAGGTAATTTATACAAAACCCCGGACCGTAGTGATCGTAAATACGGTAAAGGCGGTAAACTGCTCAAAGACGAAAAATACTATTACAAATACGACAAACAGGGGAATCTGGTACACAAAAGCTCGCGTGATATTACCAAACCGCTAGTTTTTGAAAAACCAACCAATTTTTTTGATAAACTTATAGGCAACAAAGCCGAAGAAACAAGTTTACAAGACGAGCACGAACAGTGGCAGCAAGGTGATACCGCCTATACCTGGCTTGCTAACGGAATGCTTAAAAGCGTAACTAACCCTGATGGGAAAGTAGTAAGTTTTGAATATGATGCTCTGGGAAGACGTACCGCAAAAATTGCAAACAAAGAAATTTTTAGGTACTTTTGGGATGAGAACGTTCTTATTCATGAGTGGAAGTATGATCTAAATGAGAGACCGAAACTTATCATTGATGGTGATAATGTGGTTTATGATAAACGGGAGCCAATTGAAAATTTAGTTAATTGGATTTATAAGGAAAATACTTTTGTACCTATTGCTAAAATTATAGGAGACATAAGATATAGTATTATTAACGATTATCTTGGTCGTCCAATACAAAGTTATGATGATAAAGGAAACTTAGTTTGGGAAACCGATTATGATATCTATGGAGGTTTAAGAAATCTAAAAGGAGATAAATCATTCCTTCCTTTTAGACAACTTGGTCAATATGAAGATGTAGAGACAGGCTTGTATTATAATCGATTCCGCTATTATGATCCTGAGACTGGGCTCTATTTATCTCAAGACCCGATTGGACTTTTAGGAGGAAATGTACTTTATGGATACGTTAAAAACTCAAATATAGAAATTGATAAATTTGGATGGTATTCAGATTTGTTAGATACAGGAATGGGGCATCATATAATGCCTAGGTCAGTTGCCAATAAATTAGGTATAACTGATTTAGCTCAAACTGACTCTATTGCTTGGTATCCTAATGATGGAGCAAATACTGCTGATCTGCATGGTCAAATGCATACAAATCTTATAAATGAAGGAGTACCTTATCACGGTTCCAAATTTACTGGAACAGCTGATGATTTTTTTGATAAAGGAGCAAAAGCTTATAAAGATATTGATACAAAAGGGTTTTTGAAAATACCTGGAACAAAAGAAAAATTATTTAAGAATTTAACTCCTGCAGAAGCATTGGCAAAATTGAAAGAACTATTTGAAGCAAATAAAATACCTTGTAAATAATATAATAAATTTAGTAATGATAGAGAAAAAATTAGATGTGTCAAATTATGGCATTTATTTATTATCAGTTGATAAGTTAACAGATTTCTTAAAAGAAAATAAAATAAAGACAAAAAAAATATTAGAGTTTTTTCAGAAGAATCACGAGTTGTATTTAAAATCCTTAGAAGATGGTGTTTGGTTACCCATTTTGCCAATAGACTCAATAGAGTATATAATTAAAGTTGGTGAAAATGAAAATTTCGACAATAGTTGGGATAGAGTTTTTAAGATTGATGGATTTAATTTAGAAATAGGTAATGATAATTCTTTTTGGGTTGGTTCAACAGGAAATCTTCTAACATTTGAAATTAATGATTATTTAGACAATTCTAAAAAATTTAATTCCTATCAAACACTAGATGGGGAAGTTTTATATGATTCATTTAAATTTAATTTAGGAAGTGGCAAATATTTAGTCAATGTAATAGGTTATAAAAGAAAAAAATTCATTGAATATCCAGAAGCAAATTATGGTTACTCATTTGAATTTCAAAAAATAGAGGAATTTAATGGATACTTAGATCCTAGAGAAGATGATAAATATCTATTTAATATATCAAAGTATTAAATTTAGATTATAAATAAAAAGCTAAAAAGCAGAGAATATTCTCTGCTTTTTATTTTAATAGAGCTTCAAAATACTTAAAATAAAAAGATATTAAAAATTCTTCGTTTTCAGATTAAAATTGTAATATTTATACTATTTTTTTAAATGCTTTATAGAAATAAATCATTATGTTTGAGAAGTAATGTTCTTTTTCACTAATGGAAGTATAATCTAAAAGAGAGACCAAAACTTGTCGTTAATGGTGATGATTTGGTTTATGATAAACCAGAGCCAATTAAGAATTTGATTACCTGGGTTTATGAGGGAGGTTCTTTTGTACCAAGTGCTAAAATAATTGGTGAGCATAAATTTAGTATCATTAATGATTATATTGGTCGCCCTATCCAAGTTTATAATGAAGTTGGAGATGTTGTTTGGGAAACTGATTACGATATTTATGGAGGTTTAAGAAATCTAAAAGGCGATAAATCATTTATTCCATTTAGACAGCTTGGGCAATATGAAGATGTAGAGACAGGATTATATTATAATAGACATCGTTATTACAATCCTGAGAGTGGTGGGTATATAAGCCAAGACCCTATAGGACTATTAGGAGGTAGTGCATCTTACAAATATGTTCATGATTGTAATAATTGTGTTGATATATTTGGATTAAATCCTGTTATTTTTAGTGAAGAATTATCCAAAATTGCTCAAGAAGCTCACAATGTATTATTAGAACCAGGAAAATCTCCTAGAGGATTCAATAATAGTACCGTTTCTGTAGCAAAAGTTGATGTCAATGGAGTTTCTACTTTGTATGCTTCAGGCAATGGTGCAAGTTTATCACCTGCACAAAGAACTAAATTAGTAGAACTAGGTGTTCCTGAAGAAAATATTTTTAGTGGTAAAAGATTTAAAGAAATTATTGATGGAGATACGGGAACTTTAACCAAACTTTCAAATCATGCTGAAAGAGTTATTGAGAGAAATATACCTAAAGATGCGTCAATTAAGGAATGGGGTATATCTTGGGCATCTAAACAGAAAAATGAAATGTGTAATAATTGTAAAACCCATTTTGGGTGTAAATAGAAATTTAAAATGAAACATCAAGAATATATATTATTTGTAAAAGAAAAAGTATCACTATTAAATCAAGATAATCTTTTATTTTGGGACTTATGGTGCTTGAATTATGTATTTGAAAAAATAAAAAATAAAAGCTATCCTTTTTATACTTATATTGAAAAGAGTTATAAATTATTATGGGATTATAATGATAAAATAAATAATAATTTAGATGATATATTGAATGATGAAAGTATAGATAGTATTATGAATTTTGATAATGACGATTTTGATAATTTAGATGAATTTGATGTTGAAGAAAAAGCTATTCAAGAAATGATAGTTGGTTTAGAAAGTATCATATTAAATTTTAAAGAGAGTTTAAAATTAGTTTATAATGCATATGAGAATCCTATAAATGTAATTGATGTAGAAATAGATGGGATTTTAATTTCTAAAGAAAATGAAAATGAAATTTATTTAAATGAAACTAATTCACAAATGAGTCTGTTGGAAGATTTAAGTAGTAATGTTAGAAATTATACTTTTATAAATAGAAATATATATAGATAATTAAAATCAATCAGACTTTAATACTTTTCCACTAGCATAAGTTTTTAGTTTACAAACATAAAGCAATATAAAATGACAAAACCCGCTAAATTAGCGGGTTTTGTTTGAGTAGTTGTTTGAAAAGTTTAGTTTTATAAAACGATTATATATTTAGATGAGTACAAGCTTATAATGAGAAAGGCGATGTAATTGGGGAAACTGATTATGATATCTATGGAGGTTTAAGAAATCTAAAAGGAGATAGAGATTTTATTCCATTTAGACAGCTTGGTCAATATGAAGATTTAGAGACAGGTTTGTACTATAATAGGTTCAGGTACTATAATCCTGATTCAGGACTGTACTTATCCCAAGACCCGATTAGGCTTGATGGAGGTAATGCATTTTATGCATATGTACATAATTGTAATAGTTGGGTGGATATATTTGGTTTACACGGGTTAGATACTCAAGTTGTAAGAGCTGGTAATATTGTACATAACAAAACTTATACAAGTGGAGGTGGTATTGGAGGAGGAGGATTAAACCAGCAAGAAGCTTTACTTACTCACACAGAAAGAAAATTTTTCAATGATATTATTGATGATGTAGAACCTGGGGATCATCTTGTAATGAGAGGACAACTGAACCCCTGCAAGCCAGGTTGCCAGCCCGCTATTAGAAGATTTGTATTAGACAATAATGTTACTGCAGAATATCATGCATCAGATACTGGAATGAAATATACTTGGGAAAAGAAAAATGGTAAAATATATCAAACGGAAACAGATGGAATTAATGTTAAAAAATATGAATACAACATGGATACTCTTAGAAGAAAATTATGTAAATAATTATTTTATACATTAAGTTAAATATACAATCTATGATTACATATAATAATTTTACTGAAGTTGTACAAACAATAAGCAAATCTTATAATAACAAAAAACTAATAGTTGATGATATAATAGAAAACCCTAGAAGTATCAATTTGATCGAAAATATTCAAAACCAAATATTCAAAACTCCTTTTATTATAAATGAAATAGTCAGCGAAGGTGTTAAATTTAGTTTAAAAGACAATCCTGCTATTTTTTTTATCAAAAAAGAAGATTTTAATAATGAGGACCCTCCTTTATATGTAAATGAAAAAGGGAAACTTACCATATACTTTAATACTTCTTCTGTTATTATCTTAACAGAGCTAGCTTCATATGTATATAAAAATTCACTCTATAAAAAAGAACATGATGGATTTGGAATATATAGCGCACTAAGGGAAAATTTCAAATTAATATGTAAGGATTCTGAATATTTCTGTAAAATTTGGGCTCATAAAGAATTTGATTGTTTTGCATTAACAGATGGAAAAATAGAGAAAATTTACTTTGTATCTAATTCAAATAAAAACATCAGTAAACTAAGTCCAATGATTCCACCAACTATAGAAAAAGAAAAAAAAACATTATTTATTTCCAATCTATTAATTGACTCTTACATTCAGGGCCGTAGTTTACATGCAAAAGCAAAGCTTCAAGGTAATAATAACTTAATTGAAGTGTTATTAGAAGTTGAGAACAAACAACTGAATTTTTCTAATGAGATTAATTTTTTCAAAAAAATTATTAATAACTTTTCAATACAAAAGCAAGATCATATATTAAATCAAGTCGCTCAAGAAATTACAGATGCAGCATATAATCAAACAAACAATGTTGTAACTAATCAAGAAGATCTTACTAGTTTAAAGAAAGATCTGGCAATTTCAAAATTAGTAATTATTGAAGATGATTTATTATTACATCTTAAATCGAATCAAATATTACCAAATAGTGATATTGTTGTTCAAATGAATGAAGAACTACTTATAGTTGATCTCTCAATTTCTCCTCTATAGTTAAATTTATTAGAGTTTAAATGGCGATAGGAGCTTTATTCCATTTAGGCAGCTTGGGCAATTTGAGGATGTAGAGACAGGATTGTATTATAATCGTTTTAGATATTATAATCCTGATACTGGTGCTTATTTATCTCAAGATCCAATTGGTCTATTAAGTCATGAACCCAATTTATATGCTTATATATTTGATAGCAATAGTTGGGTAGATATATTTGGACTTAGTGGAGAATTAGTTTATCAATTGTTAGATGAGAGCGGTAACGTAAATTATTATGGAATTACAAGCAGAGATGCTTTAACACGTATGGGAGAACATACCAATAATGGTAAAATTTTCGAAAACATGGAGGTTTTAGCAGACAATCTTTCTCATGACGAAGCAAGATCTATTGAAGGGGCTTTAATTAGAAAAAGATTGGCTGAAAATATAGATAAATTCTCTGCAACTGATTCAGTAGAAGATCAATTAAGAAAATCAGGTTTAGCAAATAAAAATAGAGGAAGAGTTAAAGAACGTTGGTTATCAAATAGCCCTTTAGTAGATTTAGCGGATAAGATGCATAAAACACCTATGAAAGTAAAATGTAAATAAAATTATAATAATGAAAATATTTAGTACAGCTCCTGAGGGAAATGAGATGGCAGAATTAGAAAATGCAAGATATATCAATTTATCCTTAAGACAGATTGAAGAAAATATAGAATGGTTAAAAACGACAAATAAGCCAACTCAAGCAGTTTTAACTCATATTGATATTTTGGTTATGTTAGCTAAAAGATTCACTATAGATGCTAATTTATTAATTAAGAAAGATAAAGTTCAAGAATGGAAATCAGTTTTTAATGAATGGTTTGAGAGATGTGGGAGTAAAATTCCTGCAAAATTCCGAGATGGTATAAAAGCAAATGGAGATGAACTTTTTATAGAATTAGAGCAATATGGACATTAATAATTTTAAAGAATTAATTGCCCCTTTTTTTTGGGTTGAACATGAAAAAAGTGTTTCAGTATGTCTAAACGTAGGTGAATATAAAACAGAAATTTTTGAAACAAGAGAAGAGGAAGGCTTTGAAGGGAACGGTTACGACTGGGCTTCTTTAGCACAAGTTTTTTTAGAGGAACAAAAACCAGAACTCATCAATGTAGTTAAGTTTGATCCTGAAAGTAGTATGTTTTGTGCTTATTCTTCAGATACAGCTGCATTAAAGACATTTATTATAGCGTTTAAAGAAGTTTGTGAAAACAAAACATTGATGCTTGATTTGTTTTCAATAGCAGAATTAGATTAATATAATTTAGATATTAAATAATAAAAATGGAGCAAATTTTAAATAAACTAAATTTTTTCATTGAAAAGAATTTACCAATAATTCTGTCCAATTACACAGAAGATGATTTTGATATGGTTTTAGACCAAAGAGATCAAGATTCTTTTTCTGTAAGATGGATGGAAATGTTTGATATTGTCAAAGAGAAAATTATAGAAGATAAAATAGATAAAACTGTTTCAGATAATTGTAGAGAAAAAGTTTTCAAATTAGTTTATTCTATTACAAATAATTCTGATTTATCCTCTTATATATCAGATGATTTTGGAATGATCGTGCAATCACTAGAAACGAAACAGAATTATTTTTGGCTAAATTCTCTATGGTTAGAATATAAGAAAGGTATTTTACCGTATGCAAATTTATTAGAAACCGAAGGTGAATTAGCAGATCTAATTTAAAATGTAATGTAGGTTTAAATTCAAATATGTAATCTTACGATCACGTATTGAATTTTACATTCAAATAACAAGTAACTTAAAAAGGTTATGAAAGTAATGTCTAAATAAAAAATATTATGATTAGAGAGGAAATAAAAAAAATAGAAAAAATGGGCAGAATGCCAAATGAAAGTTTGAATGATGATGTATCTATAGATAAGCAATTAGAGCAATATGATGAACTCTTACAATCAATAGTAAAGCCAATTTCATTAGAAGAAGGAAAGGTATTAATTAAAATTTTTCCTGAGAATTCATTTTATGACTTACAATGGACATTATTACATTTAGTAGAATCATTATTTGGAAAGATAGATAATAATAAATATCAAGATTTAATTAAAAATTGTCCTAGTATAGAGTGGAAAGAAACTTTGAATGTTAGATTAAATAATGTAATGGATAACATTTAAGTAATATCCTTTTTATTTAAACAATGAATTCAAATTAATATGTTTTTTCTCTTTTAGTTTTTTTACAATTTTCAAAAAAGCAATTGCTGTTATATAAGCATCGCCTAAAGCAGTGTGACGGTCTTTTTTCGAAATATCGAATTTATCAGCAAGATCGTCTAAAGTATAATGATCTTTTCGCTCGAATAAATGCGATTTTATTAAAGTCTTTTTATATAATATCGCGGTGTCTAAGCGTTTATTCGTTAATTCTGGTAATCCGTTTCGTTGGAGGGCTTTATTGATCATCGTGACATCAAAAATAGTATGATGTGCGATAATAATCGAATCTCCTAAAAAAGCTAAAAATTGTTGCAAAGCTTCTAACTCTGTAGGACGCTGAATCACGAAAGCTTTTAAAATGCCGTGAATCTGAGCAGTTGCTTTGTCGTAATGATCCTGTTCTATATAAACTTCAAAGCTATCCTGAATGGCGATTATTCCGTTTTGCAGTACAAGAGCTCCAATACACAATATACGATCGTTATCGTAATCAAAACCTGTAGTTTCGGTATCTAAAACCACAAATCGGGTTTCTTCAATCGAAATGGTTTCATCAAAGAGATTTTCTTTTTTTTTCCAAAAATTAAATAAACTCATATCTATACCAGATTTGAAATATTAAAACGAACCGAAATTAATTCCTGAAGTTCCTTAATGGTTTTAAAAGTTCTTTTTAGTTTTATTTTTTCCATTTTAGATAAGGATTCCAAAGCGATAAATTGTCCGGAATCATGATGCAAAAGACCTTGCTTCGTTCTGAATTTTAATAACGCTTTAAAAGAGTAGGAACACGACAAATACAATTCTCTATTATTAGGTTCCAACTCGGCAAGTTTTTCAAATCGTTCTGCAGTATTGCTGATTGATTTCACGGAGTGTGATAAGATCAAAACTCTTGCAGCATCTGTCAAAGGCATTAAAGCTCTTCTTTTAATATCAAAATGGTCTTTATTAGCTCCGTCCTGTTCTACTAGAAACTGCCTGAAAAATCCCGTTGGAGACGGGCTTTGCAAAGCACCACTAACCAAATGAACATAAAAAACGGGATTTGCTTTTACATTCTCAAAAATAGATTCTGATAATTCATCAACAATGGCGGCATCGCCATAAGTCAGGCTATAATCAAAAAATATAAACGACAATAAAACTTCATTTTTTCCCGGATTGGTAATCCAATGCTGTACCTGATTTTTCCATTCATCCAGGCTCATACACCATTTTGGGTTCGAAGCCATCATTTCGGCAGGACAATAATCGTAGCCAATTTCAAAAAGCCCTTTATTGACAAGAGCAGCAAATTTTAAAAAATATACTCTGGTTTCATCTTTAAAAACATCAGAAACATTTTCATAAACAATCGCATTATCCTGATCCGTATGCAGCATTTGTTCACTTCTGCCTTGGCTTCCTAAAGCCAGCCACGCAAATTTTACAGATGGCGGACTACTCATTTTTTCTAACGAAATTTCGATTACGCGCGTCGTACAAGCTTCATTCAATTCCGTTATAATTTTAGCAATCAAAGTCATCGGTATATTTTGGTCTAAATATCCTTGAAGCAATTGCATGATTCGGGCACGAATAGGTTTAATTTCTTTTGCTTTTTTAGCTCTTTTAAGTGCTTTTATTAAAACAGCAGGATTATTACCCAAAGCAACCATTACATCATGTTTCGATAAGATTCCAACAGCTTTTGTATTGGTAGTTCCGTCTTTTGTCAGACACAGATAACTAATATTACTTTTCATCATTGCCATTTGCGCCTCTGTTACTGTCATTTTTTTAGGATACGTAATAACTGGTTTGGTCATTATGGTTTCTGCAGTAGTCAGGATCGAATAATCTCCGGTAACAATTTTATTGCGCAAATCTTTGTCGGTAATAATGCCTATAGGCAGCATTTCATCTACGATTAATATTGCTCCAACTTTTTTCTTTGTCATGATTTTTGCAATATCTCTCGCAGTTGTCGATGGCTCACAAGTCACAATTTTCTTCGAATATTTGATGGGCTGCAAGTCAAAGGAATCTTTTGCGGCATGATGATTTTCATGAAGCAAATCATCGCCATACAATTTATCCTTATGAATGTCTGAATATGGATTTCGGGTATTAGACGCATAACTTTCGATCAGGAAATTACCAACTGTTCTGTTTTCAAGCGCATAAGGTTTAAAAACCGCAATTGGAATCGCGTACAATATGGTTTCTTCATGTGCTACGGCTTCCATAATATAATTTTCCTGTGCCAAAAGCGGACGTAATCCAAAAATATCCCCTTCGTCGCACATGTCTAAAACCGTATTTTTTGGGCTTTTTTTAAGCGCAACAGCTCCTTTGTGAACCACATAAAAAGAATCATGAGTTTTGTCATTTTCTGCAAAGATTACGGCATCTTTATCTTTATAAACAATAGAAATTTGTTCAGATAGTTTTTCTAAATCTTTTTGATGTAAAAAACTAAAAGGAGGGAAGCCTTTTAAAAAGTCGGCAACTCTATGCGAAATGGTATTTTTCATGCGTAAGATTTAGGTTCTAATGTAAGATTTAAAATAGAAATGTAAAAGAAACACTGCTAAGTTTTTTTTTAAAAGGGAGAAAGATGCAAAGGAGCATACAGACAAAGGGTTTTTTTAACTTGAAGACAAAAAAAAAGTCCCTAAAAAGGAACTTTGTTATTTCACGTTTTCTTACTCTGTTTTAAAAACCGTACCGCGTTGTTTTTGATCAGAACCTACCATTCCAAACTCAAACGTATAAGAATTTTTAGAGGTTGTTAAAATTTTCATGCTGATTGCTTTTTCCTCAGCCATATTTTTGGGATGTTTCTTTTGCAAGATATATTCGCAATCACTAACCCAACGAACTGTTGAGGTATCTGTTTTACCTTCAAAAGTTTCGATTTCGATACCGTCTTTACGTTCAAAAATGGTTGTTTTTTTTACCCCATTTACATCAAATTCAAATTTGAATTTTCCGTTTTTAAAATCTTTACAATTGTGTTCAGCATCATAACAGGATACTAAGGCTAATAAAGGTAATAAGAATATAATTTTTTTCATTTTAACTGTTTTGTTTTTTTTGGCTCTTTCCTGCTTTTTATTCTAATCTCTTATATCTTCGGATACTTCAGGACAATCAGGGCTGGTATATTTATGTTTAGATTTTTTGGATATAAAATTCTTTTAATTTTTTAGATTCTTTTACTTCCTCTCTAATTTCTTCTTTAGATTCACTTTTGGATGCTTTTGGCCAGATATGAAAACCTCCGTGAGTCATCGCTTTTATATTTTGTAAAAGGGCGGGGCCAAATTCATCAAATCCACTCAAATCTTCCGGATTATCCCAAAGCCCCCATATACCATTTTCGTCAATATCTCCGGCATAATTAATAATATGCGTTGAATAGGTTTTAACCATTTTAAGCTTAAACTGTTCCAAATTATAAGAACCATTCCATCGAAACGGGGCTACATCGTCAATTCCTGAACCGGAAACAATCGAGTTTGTAAAACTTAATTCAATAGACATTTTGTGTTGGTTAGGCGAATTAGAATAACAATAAAATCCTTCCCATTCTCCACTAGGCAAGAAATGATGTGATTCGTTTTTGTCGTCTTTCATATTTATAGTTCCAAAATAAATATAACAATTGTTATTTTAATCTCTTTAATTCATCATCGGTAAAGTTCTTGATTTCTTTTTCCTTGGCAAATTTTTCGGCATTATAATTTCCTGATTTATTTCTGGGGATCGATAAACTGTTCCAACTGCTATTTTTTAATTGTTTCGCATAAAAAACAATCTGCCCAACATGATATGGATAATGTGCCAGTTGACGATTTATGGCTTCAATAACTGTATGACCTTCATTGCGAATGTATATAATGTCTGAGAGTTGTTCCGGTTTTAAGCTGTTTAAAGTATTTAGAAAACAATCCCAGCCTTTGTTCCAAACCAGTATAACTTCTTCTTTAGATTGTAAATCATTTTCGAATTCAGCATCGCGATTGCGCCATTCTTTTTCACCATCAGAAGTCAGGAAATCTGTCCAGCGCGAAAGCATATTACCGGAAACATGTTTGATTATGGCAGCAATACTATTCGTATCTTCGTTTACGGAAACAAAAAGCTGATGAGGTTCTAACTGTTCTATTGCTTTTTCGCCCAGCATTTTATAATATAAAAATTGCTTTTTAACGCTTTCTAAATAAGATTCGGTTGCTTCCATAGTTGATTTTTTAGCCACGAATTTCACAAATTTTCACGAATTAAAATTTAATCGTTTCTATATAGAATGTAATTTGTAAAAATTGTGGCACTTTCTAAACAATTTTAATATCGTATTTATCTAAAAGCCCGACAATTCCGTCATTCGAAAATTGTGCTTTTCGCATGGGGTTAAATTCCGGATCTATTTTGTAATTGTAAGCCGTTCTAAAATCTACAGCTGCCAATTGTGTATCATTAAAAATAGCTCCTTCTAAATTACAATTATCAAAAACCGAACTTGTTAAGTTGGTTCCTATAAAAGTAACTTCTCTTACGGAACAATTGATAAACTTGGTTTTAGGCATTTTTTTATTCGAAAAAATGGCATAATCTAAAACACTTTCTTCAAAATAAACCTGAAATAAGAAATCATCACATTCGTTAAAGGCGATTCCTAAAATTTTGCAATTCTTGAAACTCACATTTTTTAAATTCGTACCAAATAAACTGGTCATTGACAAATTGCAGTCAATAAATTCGCAGTCTAAAAAAGTATTGTAGGCAAAATTACTATTTGAAAAATCACAGTTTTTAAAAACACAATCTTCAAACTCCCGATTGTTTATTTTTTTGTCAATATAAATGACTTTTTCAAAGGTTTTCTGAATGTGAATTAGGCTTTCCATGATATATTGGATGAAGATTTTAAATTATATTAGGTGATAAACCCGACAGGTTTTTAAAACCTGTCGGGTTTTTTTAATTACTTTAAAGGATTAGTCATTAAACAAACCTTTCATAATAATTTTCAATCCGTAAAAAATCAAAAACATGGCGCTTAAACAAGCCACAATTCCAATTCCCAGAACTAAATAATGCCAGTTTGTATGCTGATTCATAAAGGCGTTATAAATCAAAGTAGGTCCAATAAATAATAGAGGCAATGAACCTGACATATATTTAATTCCTTTTCCTAGTAATTCTTTATTTGTTGCCATAATTTTTTGTTTCAGGTTTTGAAAAGTTTCAGGTTTTGAAAAGTTTCAAGTTTCAGGTTTTTTTAGTTTCAGGTTTATCGCAATCTTGTCATTTCGAAGAATGAGAAATCACACTCGTAAATCGACAAAGATTGAAAATATACATTGCGGAGTTTCTTGTGTGATTTCTCATTCTTCGAAATGACAAATTTTGTGTTATAAAAAATCATCTCAAATTTTACAAAGAACCTTTCTATTTTTTATAATTGTCGACAGCATTTCGCACACTGCCGTATTTTTTTAGTAATTCAGATCCTTCTTCGTATGAAACAGGAATTTCTTCCATGATCATTTTTACACCGCGATCTACTAATTTAATATTGCTAAGTTGCATGTCGACCATTTTGTTTCCTTTTACTTTACCAAGTTGGATCATAGCGGCGGTAGAAATCATGTTAAGCACTAATTTTTGTGCTGTTCCGGCTTTCATTCTGGAACTTCCGGTAACAAATTCAGGACCTACAACAACTTCAACTGGAAATTGAGCAGTTAATGCTAATGGACTTCCTGCATTGTTGGTAATACAACCCGTAAGGATATTATTTTGATTACAAGTTTCTAAACCGCCAATAACATAGGGAGTTGTTCCTGAAGCTGCAATACCAATTACGACATCATTTGCACCAATATTATTGTTTTGTAAATCGATCCAGGCTTGTGTGGCATTATCTTCGGCATTTTCTACGGCACGACGAATTGCAGTGTCTCCACCGGCAATGATTCCGTTTACTAAATCAAAAGGAACTCCAAAAGTAGGCGGACATTCTGAGGCATCAACAACACCCAAACGTCCTGATGTTCCGGCGCCGATATAGAAAATTCGTCCTCCCAGTTTTAATTTAGCTACAACTTGTGCTACAAGAGCTTCGATTTGTGGTATGGCTTTTTCGACTGCGTTAGGAACGGTTTTGTCTTCCTGATTGATATTGGTAAGCAACTCATGAACTGACATTTTTTCTAAATGTTCGTATTTTGAGGCTTGTTCTGTGGTTTTAGTAAATGTCATTTTGTTTTTTAGGTTGTAAGTTGCAAAGTCTCAAAGTTACAAAGTT
This sequence comes from Flavobacterium sp. Leaf82, assembly GCF_001422725.1. GTDB lineage: Bacteria > Bacteroidota > Bacteroidia > Flavobacteriales > Flavobacteriaceae > Flavobacterium. The sequence continues at coordinate 213,735 of NZ_LMMA01000032.1, forward strand.
TTTTGAATCTCCTGAAAATGATTTTTACTTAAAGTGTTGTTGCGTGAGGGATGGGAGTAAACTACCGAAGTAGTGCGGATAGCCCGACCGTATTTGCGAAAGGCGCAAATAAGCGGTTTGTTAAATAGCGCATTTTGTAAATAGGGTCATGCCCTGATTATAACATAAATGCCAATAAAATTCCCAGAACAATCATAGAAACTTTTGCTATATTGAATTTATGTCCTTCGCTGCTTTCGAAAATAATCGTAGACGAAATATGAAATAAAATACCAATTACGATTGCGGTAATCTCTGTATAATATTCATTTAAAAAAGCAAGATATTGAGATGCAACCGTACCAAGCGGTGTCATAACGGCAAAGGTTAGCATGAACGCAAAAATGGCTTTTTTATTAAGGTTTGCATTGATAAAAAAAGTAGTCAGAATTACTGCAATTGGCAGGTGATGAATGGCGATCCCAAGTGCTAAACCATGATGATGGCTTACCGGAAAACCTTCTAAAAAAGCGTGAATACACAAACTGATAAAAAGCAACCACGGAATCTGGCTCATTTGAGCATGTCCGTGAACGTGCCCGTGTTCAGCGCCTTTTGAGAAAAATTCGAGTATGATCTGGAACAAAATCCCGACCATGATAAAAATTCCAATATTGTGATTGTGTGTTTCGTAAACTTCCGGCAATAAATGCATTACGGTTAACGATAATAAAAATGAACCACTAAAGGCCAGCAATAATTTTAGATTGGTTTTGCTTTTTGGTTTTAAAAATAAAGCCACAACATAACCTAAAAGTACAGAAAATAAGGGTAATAGATAGTTCATTTCGTTTTGGTGTAATCGTTGATTTGTTTAATCGGTTAATCGAATAATTGTTACATTTTTTAACGATTAAACAAATTAACAGTTAAACAATTAAACCTATTTAAAAATCATGATTAATCGTTCGCTTTCGGTTTTGTGAAACTTTTTGAGTTTATAATCGCCAAAAATATCTAATAGAAAAATTCCTGCTTCGGCCATTAATTCTTCAAAATCCTTAAGGGTTAAAGCTTTCACTTTTTCGGTAAAGTGATAATTTCTGCCTTGATCTTCAAAATCTATTTCTTTAAAAATATGTCCGTCCTGAACGTATCTTTTTATTTTAAAATCGATACCGTCAACAGTTTTTACTTCTTCGGGAACTAGGGTTTCGATAACATTCGCCACGTTCATAAAATCGATTACGGCAAAACCATATTCAGTTAAACTTTCTTTTATGGCTTTTAGGGTGGTCAGGTTATCCTCGTCACTTTCAAAATAGCCAAAACTGGTAAACAAATTAAAAATGGCATCAAACTTTTCTTCAAAAGGCTCGCGCATATCGTGCACTTTAAAATGCAGGGTTTCGTTGCTGTTTTTGCTGGCTTCGGCAATGCTGTTTTCAGATAAATCAGCGCCTAAGACATTGAATCCTAATTGATTTAAATAAATAGAATGACGTCCTTTTCCGCAGGCTAAATCAAGAACTTTTGCTTTTTCAGGCAGGTTTAGATAATGGGTAAGATTATCCATGAAAATCTGCGCTTCGCGATAATTTCGGTCTTTATAAAGTATGTGGTAATAAGGAGTGTCAAACCATGAAGTAAACCAATTTTCGGTGTTACGCTCCTGATTTGGTGTTGATGAGTTTGGTGCTTCAGACATTTATTCTATTTCAATTAATTCAAAGTCCCGCAAATTTAGTGTATTTTTGCCGAAAAATAACTATTTCGTTACGATACCTGAATAATCAGATTGCGTCTGCGATTGGAGTTGTTTTTTAATACAAAAATAAAGATGGAAGAAAATTTTAGAATGATAGCCAAATGTTTTTTTGGTTTTGAAGAGATATTAGAAAAAGAATTAAGGGATCTTGGTGCTCAGGATGTCGAAAAAGGAGTGCGAATGGTAAGCTTTAAGGGCGATAAAGGTTTTATGTATAAAGCTAATTTATCGTTGCGTACTGCGCTTAAGGTTTTAAAACCTATTTACTCGTTTAGAGCTAATAATGAACAAGCATTATATAAAGGAATTTCGGGCGTAAACTGGTCAAAATTACTAAATGCCAATCAAACTTTTGTGATTGATGCAACGGTGCATTCTACCTATTTTAATCACTCTGAGTTTGTTTCTCAAAAATGTAAAGATGCGATTGTAGATCAGTTTAGAGAAAGAACGGGACAACGCCCAAGTATTGATAAGGCTTTTCCTGATTTAAGAATCAACATTCATATCGATAAAGATCAGGTCTCTGTTGCATTAGATACATCCGGAAATTCATTGCACCAACGTGGTTACAGAACGGCTACCAATATTGCGCCTATCAACGAGGTTTTAGCAGCAGGAATTTTGTTATTATCAGGTTGGGAAGGACAAAGTCACTTTTTAGACCCAATGTGTGGTTCAGGAACGTTCCTTGCTGAGGCAGCTATGATTGCCTGTAATATTCCGGCAAATATTAACCGTAAAGAATTTGCTTTTGAAAAATGGAAAGACTGGGATAATGATTTGTTTGAACAAATTATAAACAGTTTAATGAAGAAAACTAAAGAATTTCATTATACGATCAAAGGTTTTGATAAGGCGCCAAGTGCTGTCAACAAAGCAAAAGATAATATTAGAAATGCCAATCTTGAAGATTATGTTACTATAAAGGAAGAAAATTTCTTTGATACAGAAAAAGATGTTGAAGGAAAGTTGCATATGGTTTTTAACCCGCCTTATGATGAGCGTCTGGATATTCATATGGAAGAATTCTACAAAAATATTGGAGATACTTTAAAGAAAAGCTATCCGGGAACAAATGCCTGGTTTATTACTGCAAATCTGGAAGCATTGAAATTTGTGGGACTAAAACCTTCAAGAAAAATCAAACTTTTTAATGCAAGTCTTGAAGCACGTTTGGTAAAATACGAAATGTACGAAGGAAGTAAGAGAACAAAGTTTCAGGTTAATGAATAATAATTAAGATTCTAAGGCGCTAAGATTCTAAGTTACTAAGATTTTAACTTAGTATCTTAGAATCTTAGCAACTCAAAAAATATAAATTTAGGTTCGAAAGGATAAGTTCTAAAAGAAAAGCTTAGAAACTTAGCAACTCAGAACCTTAGCAACTCAAAAAAAATGTCAAAATTACAAGTAAGAGCTTTTTTATACCAATTAGGATGTTTTGCGATTCTATTTATTTTAGGAAGATATTTAGTGGCAATGTATACAGGATTAACGGGGTTTTGGATCCCGATGACGGCTTTTATTGTGGCGACTTTGATTTCGCCTAAGTTTCAGTCGGTGAAAACCAAAGACGGTGAAAAACTTTTTATGAAATGGATTTTTATAAAAGGAATTAGAGAAATAGGATAATTAATTTGATTTTATATGAAGATAATTGGACTTATAGGCGGAATTAGCTGGGTTTCTACTGCTGATTATTACAAACTTATAAATGAGGGTATAAATGATAAACTGGGAGGTCTTAACTTTTCAGAATGTTTGATTTACTCTTTTAATTATGCTGATATAAAAAAGAATAATGATGCCAACGATTGGGATTCTACTTTTAATATGCTTTTAAAAGGTTGCCAATTTCTTAAAGAAGGCGGTGCAACGGCAATAGTTTTATGTGCAAATACAATGCATTTTATTGCTGACAGGCTCGAAAAGGAAATTGATTTGCCTATTATTAATATCGCTTCTGCAACGGCTACAGCAATTAAGAAACAAGGATTAAAAAAGGTGGGTTTGTTAGGAACTAAGTTTACTATGGAACTTGATTTTTTTAAAGACAAACTTATCGATCAGGGAATCGAAGCTATTATTCCTCAGAGTGAAGATGATAAAGATTTTATTCACACTACAATTTTTGAAGAGTTAGGAAAAGGTCTTGTAACGGATGAAACTAAGAAACGTTATTTAGAAATTGCCAATCAGTTGATAAAAGAGGGAGCAGAGGGAATTATTTTAGGTTGTACCGAGATTCCTTTAGTAATAAAACCAGAAGATGTTTCTGTTCCGGTTTTTGATACTGCCTTAATACATTCAAATGCAGCTATTGAATTTCAATTGTCATAAAATTAGAACATAACTTAAAAGCCATGAATTTAAATTAATAGATTCATGGCTTTTTTTATTTTTGATATTCTTTGACTTTTACTGATTTATTGTTTTTGATCTCATATTCAGTATAAGTAGTTTTGTCTTTGTCTTCGAAACTTTCAACTTTTTTGATTAAATAGAAATTGTTATTTAACCATTTATAATGTTTGTCAGTTTCGTTTCCGCTTCCATCGGCTTCATATTTAACAAACTCTTTATTTTTTTGATCGAAGAATAAATATTCTAATTCTTCGAGTTTTATGTTTCTAATAAATTGTTTTTTCGTTTTATCGTAAACAAAATAAAGAAAACCACCATCATACTTAATTCGGTCCGGGAAATAGATTGGGATCTTGATGTCTAAAAGACCGTCAAAATTTAGGTCTTCTAATTCTACTTCTCCATCTTTTTCATAAATCACTTTATTAAAACGGGAAAGTGTTTGTACTATTTCTTTTTTCGAATTGTAAATGTCGAGTTTGCTGATTAAGAAATTATCTGCTAATTCTCCATTTATATTTTCGGCTTTTCCTTTGTACTGGTTAAGTTTATAACTGTAATCTTTTGGATTAAATGAAGTTAAATCTTCCAGACAAGTAAGTGTTACCTCAAGTTTTTTGTCTTTTTTTTCATTTTCCCAGATTCCGCTTAATCCATAGTCTTTATTGAGCTGTAACAAAAAAGATCCGGTTTTTTTAGCGACATTTCCTGTTTTAGTAGATGTATAAGCAGTTTCTTCCAGCTTTATTTCACCATTTTTTAAAATACCATTTGTAAAAATAGATCTGTCTTTACCGCTTTTTACATAATAATAGCTTCCTGAAACAGAATCTTTTCCCTGAATAAATTCAACGGTCATTTCTATAGGATATTTGTCTATTTTTCCGGAGAAATGCAAAATGGTCTTAACGATTGTTTTTTGCGCAAAAGTGATTTGACTAAAGAGTAACAGAATGATGAATTTTTTCATTTAGCAAAAATTACTTTTTAGGAGTGTCTTTTGTTGTAATAGCAGGAATAATTGTTTTTTTCTTGTAAAGAGGGATAAAGTAAGAAACAGTATAATTGAAACCTACTCCAAAACTTCCGTCATAAGTTCTGTTAAAGCCCGGAATATACAAATTATCAAAACCGGAAGGTTTAGAATTTGCTACTAAAAGTTTTAGCTGAACACCAAATCCCACAAAAACATTATTAAATACTTTTGCTTTTAATCCTGCTGCAAATTCAAGCCATCCCGCCGTAAGTCCGTTATATTTTTGACCTTCTGCAATTGCCGGCTGTTCTCCCCAATACGGGTTTGGGTTGTAAATTTTATAGCTGTTTAATTGTTGGCTAAATGTACTAAATCCACCTCGTAAACCTATTGTGATTAGATTCTCCATATCAAGCCAGTTTTGGTACGTATTGTAATCAAAACCACCTTTGATATAAGTTCCGGTTGCTGTTGAGTTTAATCTGTCGTCATCTGTAGTTTTATCCTCAAAACCAAGTTCAGCTGCGATATAGTATTTTTTCGTTAAACGAAAATCACCTACAACCTCAATTCCTTTATAATCTTTATCATATAAACCACGAGTCAGTTTGTATAAATCAACTCCTACGCGAAGACCGTAGCGATCTGTTTTGATGCTGTCTTTTTGTACTTCCTGGATCGCAGGTTTAGCGGTTTCAGGTTTTGGTTTTTCCTTAACAACTTCTTTTGTTACTGTTTTTTTTGATGTTTCCTGGGCTTGAACCAAAAACATTGAAAACAATAAGAAAAAACTAAAATAATACTTTAATATGTGTTTCATTTTCAGATTCGACGTTAGATTGTAGAACAATAACTCTTTGCATCCATAGTCCATCATTACTTGGATCTGTTTGCTCAAATGGGGCTGATGGTGGTACAGTAACTGATGGATTTAAAGTGAAAATTGTTTTAAAACCACAAGCTCTTGATACATATACATTTTGACGTGTATAATTAAATTTAATCACATCTGTATTTATTGCAGCCGGATTTGCATTTCCGGAGTCTAAAATAAAACTATAAGTAACGGTGTCTGCATCAGTTTTTAACGGAATGGAAACGGTGTTGCCACTGGTTAAATATTTTGTAATTTCTGTGCCGCTTTCGTTAAAAATAATTCCATTAGTTTGTCCTTCGCCAATTACCTTTAGATTAGTTAGATTTTTGGGTACTGTTGGAGCTGTAATATCAAAAAACGAAATCACTAATCTGGGAGTAGTGGGTGTATTTGCATCACAAATATCATCTTTCTCACAACTGGATAAACCAAAAGTAAAGACTAATAGAAGAGAGATTATTTTTTTCATTTAAATTTTGTTATCGAAGTTCTAAAAGTACAACATTTTCGACATGATGCGTTTGCGGAAACATATCAACCGGTCTAACGCGGGTAACTTTATATTTCTCGTCCATTAAAGCTAAATCACGTGCTTGTGTTGCTGAATTACAACTTACATAAACTACTTTTTGAGGAGCAATTTTCAGGATTTGATCAATAACCGCGGCGTGCATACCATCTCTTGGCGGATCTGTAATGATAACGTCTGGTTTACCGTGCTGTGCGATGAAACTCTCGTTAAATACGACTTTCATATCACCTACAAAAAACTCACAATTCGTAATATTATTGCGTTCTGCATTTGCTTTAGCATCTAAAATTGCTTCGGGAACACTTTCTACACCAATTACTTTTTTTGCTTTTTTAGAGACAAACTGAGCAATAGTTCCTGTTCCTGTATATAAATCATAAACGGTTTCGTCTCCTGAAAGTCCGGCGAAATCACGTGTTATTTTATACAATTCATAAGCCTGATCAGAGTTGGTTTGGTAAAAAGATTTAGCATTAATACTAAACTTCAAACCTTCCATTTCTTCAAGGATATAATCTCTTCCTTTATATAATTTGATGTTTTGATCGTAAATTGTATCGTTTTGTTTTGAATTTACGACATATTGCAAAGAGGTAATCTGAGGGAATTTTTCGTAAAGATGATCTAATAAAAGTTCACGATTTTTTTTATCATTTTCATAGAACTGAATCAAAACCATGATTTCACCAGTCGAAGCCGTACGAATCATAAAAGTTCTCAATAAACCGGATTGTTCTCTTGGATTAAAGAACGCTAGATTATGTTCGTTTGCAAAATCCCTGATTTCGTTTCTAATGGCATTAGACGGATCTTCCTGCAGGTAACATTTTTGAATGTCAAGAATTTTATCCCACATTTTTGGGATATGAAATCCTAAAGCATTTCTGTTTCCTAAATCCTCAGTGCTTTCGATTTCTTTCTCTGTTAACCAACGGCTGTTCGAGAATGAAAACTCCATTTTATTTCTATAGAAAAATTGTTTTTCTGAACCCAAAATAGTTTCGAATTCAGGAAGTTCAACTTTTCCTATACGCTGCAAATGATTTTTTACCTCGTTTTGTTTGTAATACAGCTGTTGGCTGTATTTCATATTTTGCCATTTACATCCACCACAAACTCCAAAATGATCGCAAATAGGTTCAATGCGATGTTCTGATAATTCATGAAATTTTACGGCTTTACCTTCATAATAGGCTTTTCTTTTCTTGAAAGTCTGCACGTCAACTACATCACCCGGAACCACGTTCGGGATAAAGATTACTTTTCCGTCAGGAGCTTTTGCTACTGATACTCCTTTTGCTCCGGCATCCAGAACCTGAATTTGATGAAAGACAACTTTGTCTGTATTTTTTCTTCCCATAGCGCAAAAATAAGGGTTTGTAAACTTTTTCAAATTTAATTTTTCAAATATTTTATCAAATTGTTTAATTTATTATTTTAATTGACTTTAAAAGTTAACTTTGTTTTTAGCAATTCGCCCAAATCTGCTATTTTTAATTTATAGATTGTTATGTTTTTATGAAGTTGTATCATAATCTTTCACAAATTAGCTTTTTGAAAAAAAGTTATGCGTTCAAATTTTTATTTGTTGCATTTATAGGAATACATATTCCCCTTATCGGAATTTTGTTTTTTGTCCTTTATTATAACCATAGTGTTTCGCCTACTTCGATTTTGGTTTTTTCTCTAATTATGACTTTACTGGCTACTTTGATAACACTGGTGGTTTTAAATCAGCTTATTAAGCCTATTTCTATTGCTTCAAAATCATTAGATGATTACAGGAATAATAGAAAACTGTCAATTTTACCAACAGAATATACGGATGAAGCCGGATTGCTGTTGTGTAATATTCAGGAATCTATTTATGAGGCCGAAAGTTTTATAAACGAGAAACAGGATTTGATTTATATGCTTTCGCACGATTTAAAAAATTTTGCAGGAAATCCTCAGGGTCTGGCAAAATTAATTATAAGTGAACATCCATCTGATTCGATCACACAATTGGCAGAACTTATTTGTGAATCGACCAATTTACAATTCCGATACATCGAAAATTTTATCAAATTATTGCAGGAACAGGATCGTGTAGTAAAAGGGAATCAGGAAATAAGAACGATTTTATTTCCGGGAATTTTGCCTTTTATTAATGAACAGGTCGAACAGCGTTTGATAGATAAAAATATAAAATTAAATTTAACTTTAGAGCTTGTCGAAGCTAAACTAAGGCTTGATGAAGGTTTGCTGATTCAGGTTTTGGTAAATTTAATTAGTAACGCAATCAAATTTTCTTATTTCGACAGTGAAGTTAAGGTTCGGATTTACAATGAAAATTCTAAACTAATCATTACTGTTGCTGATAAAGGAATTGGTTTTGATAAAAATCAGATTGATGAATTATTCAAGAAATTTACCAAAATGAGCCGATTGGGAACTGCAAACGAATCTTCGACCGGAATTGGTTTATATTTATGTAAAAAGATCATCGAAAAAAATAAAGGAAAACTTAGTGCAACAAGTGAAGGCAAAAACAAAGGTGCCGAATTTAGAATTGAGTTTGAAATTTAATGTGTCACTATAAAAAATAAAAAATCCTCGTTTTAGTTTATACTGAAACGAGGATTTTTATTTGAATGTATTTATAAATCAGTTTTCTTTAAAACTTACCAAAGCTGATGTACAGAAGGCTTAATATATTCTTCGTAGATATTATTCATTGCAGCAATTTTTTCAGCAGTTAATTCCGGTAAATCATAAACAGATAAATTAGACAACACATGATTTGCTGTCGAAGCTCCGGGAATAATACAGCTGATATCTTTAAAACTTAAAATCCATTGTAGGGCAATAGGAGCAAGGTTTGTGGTTTCAGGAAATAATGCTTTTAGTTTTTCAACGGCTTTTAAACCCAATTCATAGTCTATTCCTGAAAAAGTTTCTCCTTTATCAAAAGCATCTCCGTTGCGATTAAAATTACGATGATCCTGAGGGTCAAAAGTAGTTTTTACATCAAATTTACCAGTTAAAAGTCCGCTTGCTAAAGGAACTCTCGCAATAATCCCAATATCTTTCTTTCTGGCTTCAGAGAAAAATAACTGAGAAGGACGTTGACGAAACAAATTAAAAATAATCTGTACTGTTGTTACATTCGAATATTCAATTGCTTTCAGGGCTTCTTCGACTTTTTCTACGCTAACACCCAGATTCAAAATTTTGCCCTGATCTTTTAAGCGATCAAAAAGCTCAAAAATTTCAGGTCGGTAAAAAACTTCGTTAGGAGGACAGTGCAGCTGAATTAGATCCAGTGTTTCTAATCCCATTCTTTTTAAACTGTCTTCGACAAATTTCTGCAGTACTTTTGGCTGGTAACCTTCACTAACGTGAGGATTAATATGGCGCCCGCATTTTGTAGCAACATATATGCGTTCAGACCTTGAACGAACAACTCTTCCAACAGCTGTTTCGCTTAATCCGTTTTCATAAACATCTGCAGTGTCAATAAAATTTACACCATTGTCAATTGCAGTATTCAAAAGTTCGTCTGCGGTTTTATTATCAAAAGCAGATCCCCATTTTCCTCCAACTTGCCAGGTGCCAAGTGAGATTTCGGATATATTGAAGTTTGTTTTTCCTAGTTTTCTGTAGATCATTTTTTTTAAGGTTCAAAGGTTTTTTGTAGAGACGCACAGCAGTGCGTCTTTTTTGTACCCGTAGATTTTTTAAGATGCTAAGTTTTCTAAGGTTCTGAGTTACTAGGTTTTTTTAAGATATTTTTCAAAATAAATCTTAGCAACTTAGTAACTCAGAACCTTAGAAACTTTTTTTCAATCAAATAAATCCGAAGACAAATATCGATCGCCACGATCGCAGATAACGGCAACTATTACTCCTGATTCAAGTTGTTCTGCAATTTTTAGGGCAACGGCAACAGAACCTCCGCTGCTCATTCCTGCAAAAACACCTTCTTCGAGGGCTAATCTTTTGGTCATTTGACGGGCTTCTTCTTCGCTGACATCTATAACAGAGTCCACTTTTGAGGCATCAAATATTTTAGGCAGGTATTCTTGTGGCCATTTGCGGATTCCCGGAATCTGGGATCCGTCGCTTGGTTGTGCGCCAATAATTTGAATTGCCGGATTTTTTTCTTTTAAATAAGTCGAAGTTCCTATGATAGTTCCGGTTGTTCCCATTGCCGAAACAAAATGGGTTACAGTTCCGTCAGTATCATTCCAGATTTCAGGACCTGTAGTTTTATAGTGCGCTTTCCAGTTGTCATCATTTGCAAATTGATTTAGCATGATATAACCGCCATCTGCTACTTTTTTGTCGGCGTAGTCCCTTGAACCAATAATTCCTTCGCTTGCAGGCGTTAAAATCACCGTAGCGCCATAAGCACGCATTGTTTGAGTTCTTTCTTTTGTAGAATCTTCCGGCAGGATCAGTTCGATCTCTATCTGAAACAATTGTGCGATCATCGCCAGGGCAATTCCGGTATTACCGCTTGTTGCTTCAATTAGTTTATCGCCTTTTTTAATATCGCCTCTTTCAAGGGCAGCAGCAATCATGTTGTAAGCAGCTCTGTCTTTTACGCTTCCGCCGGGATTATTTCCTTCTAACTTTAGTAAAAGTTTTACATTTTTATTTTTAACCAGATTGACAGTTTCCATCAACGGAGTATTTCCAATCAGGTTAAGCAATTTCTGTGCGTTCATTTTATTTCTTTTATTTTAACTTCAGTTGTAGTTGTGTTGGTTACAATAGAACCTTCGGGGATTGATTTGGTAACCCAGGCATTTCCTCCCACGATACTGTTTTTGCCAATAATAGTTCCGCCTCCTAAAATTGTCGCATTCGCATAAATGCAAACATTTGCTTCTACAGTTGGGTGCCTTTTTGCATTTTTCATTTCTTTGCTTACGCTCAAAGCTCCCAGAGTAACACCCTGATAAATTTTTACATGTTTTTTAATCACTGTCGTTTCACCAATAACAATTCCTGTTGCGTGATCAATAAAAAATGGCGAAGCAATATCTGCGCCTGCATGAATATCAGTTCCGGTGATTCTATGTGCATATTCGCTCATTAATCTTGAAAATAACAATAAATCGAGCTGATACAATTCGTGGCTCAGTCTGTAAATTGCAATTGCAAAAAAACCGGGATAGCCCAAATAAACTTCATCGATACTATTTGATGCAGGATCGTTTTCTAAAATATAGGCTGCATCCTGATTTAGTTTTTCGAGAACTCCGGGTAATTTTTCCAAATATCTGTCCCAGATTGATTCGCATAAGTTTTGTGGTTTTTTGCAGGCTAAAACGGCAATTTCTTTAAAGCAAATTTCAAGTTCATCGATACTTTTGTCTAAATCTGCATTCGAATCAAAAAGGGTGTAGAAAAGCTTCTCGGTAAAATCTTCAGTTTTGGTTTTGATTCCGTAGTTTATATTTGAATGGCTTTTTAAAGCTTTGATATTTTGTATGATAGTCTCTTTGGTCACAATTGTAAAATTGAGTGGATAATTTAAAACGCTAAAAGTAGTGCGTTTTTTGTAAATAAGGACACGAATTCCCTAAAGAAATTTTGTTCTGAAAATTGTATTTGTGATAAAAAAAAGAAATTTAAGTCAGTATTTTTTATATGATTCTTAAGAAGTTAAATGCGTAAATTAGCCAGTAAAAATTATAAAATGAAAAATAATTCGACTTTTAAAAGTGCTATTTCTAATCTTTCTTTTCCTGAAAGTGAGAAAATTTGGGGAAAATCTATTCACGATCCTATTTTAGGGCTTATAATTAAAGATTATCCTGCTTTTAATGATAGTGATTGTATTGCGGTAAAAGAGTTGAATGAATATCGCCAAAAATACGTATCGAACTATTTATCTACAGAAATTGGAACATTGTCTGATCTTGAAAAAAGTGTAATCACATCTCTTAAAGAAGATAAATCAATAGTAAGCATTGTTGAAGATGAAGAAGAGAAAAGAAGTTTTGGTCAAAAAATCGCTGATAAAGTTGCAGACTTTGGCGGAAGCTGGACTTTTATTATTTCGTTTTTACTTTTTATAATCGTCTGGATTGGTGCCAATGTTTATATTCTGGTCAACAAAGGTTTTGATCCTTATCCGTTTATTTTGCTGAATTTGATTTTGTCTTGTATTGCTGCATTGCAAGCTCCGGTAATTATGATGAGTCAAAACCGTCAGGAAGAAAAAGATCGAAACCGTGCTAAAAAAGATTATATGATTAACCTGAAATCTGAATTGGAAATTAGAATGATCCATGATAAAATTGATCATTTGATTATGCATCAGCAACAAGAATTAATTGAAATCCAGAAAGTACAAATCGAAATGATGAACGATATTCTGAATCAGATTAAAAAATAAATTCTTACAAAAATAAAGTTTTAATACCTCTTTTGAATTTTGTTATTAGATATCAAAAAATGATATTTTATGAACAGGATTTTCAAGAGGTTTTTTATTTGGAATATCATTATAAATAAAATGTTTAATTTAAAATGTATAAATTTTAAAACAGAATTTAAGATTTTGAAACTATAAAATAACAGCGTAAAAAGTAAGAATAAAATAGCTTAAAAACAGACTTTTGAATTTATGGTTTAAAGCTGTTTTTAACACAAGAAAAACGATATGTTTTTCTGGATTTTAAAAGTTGGTTTTTATTTAATGGAATAAAAAAAAACGTGTTATGATTTAAAGAGAGTAGAACTACTATTTTAAAGTTTCATACTTTTGAATTCTGATCTATTTAAATATGAAAGCTTTTAAAATTTTAATAATGATTCTTGCGATTTCGGTTGCGTTATACGAGCAGGTTTCAGCAGAAAAAAATATCTATATAATGGTAATTGCAATTGCGGTTTTCATGTATGGAATGATGCAGTTGAGTGCAAAAACACCAAGTAAAAATCAAGAAAAAGAAGAACACGATGTTGACTAAAGGAGATAAGGTTTCCGTCCTGGACGAAGCCATAAACGGAACAGTAGTTTCTGTAAAAGATAAAGAAGTTTTGATAGAAACTGAGGATGGATTCATGATGACATTTTTTGTCAATGAATTGCTTAAAATTCAGGATTCCAGTAATTTAATGAATTCTATTAAAAGAATTGATTTAGATGAGATTACAAAAGAGAAAACAGAGCCAAAACCGAGAAGTTTTGTCAAGGAAAAGAAGGATAAACGTGAAATAGCGGCTCCGGAATTTGATTTGCATATTGAAAAACTGGTTCCTAATAAACGCGGAATGTCAAATTATGATATCCTGACTTTACAAACTGAAACTGCAAAAAGACACATTGAATTTGCGATCAGAAACAGGATTCCAAAAATTGTTTTTATTCATGGTGTTGGCGAAGGAATTCTAAAAGCAGAACTTGATTTTTTATTAGGCCGTTATGACGGAATTGATTTTCAGGATGCCAATTATCAAAAATATGGCTTAGGTGCCACTGAAGTTTATTTTAGACAAAACAATAAATAATTTGTTTTTTTAAGTCTTGGTTCGTTACTTTTTAAGCATAAAAAAACGTCTGTTTTTCTTTCTAATTCCATATTGAAATTAGCTTGAAAAACAGACGTTTTTTGTAGGATATAAAATCGTATTTCATATCCGTATATTAATTATAAATTACGGCGCAATTGTAGTTACTGTTCCTAATAAAAATGTAGTTGCCAGTTTAAAAGTACTGTTCCCTTTTTGAAGAGTTGCATTTCTAAGAACAACTTTATGTCTAAAAACTTTAAGGTCGTTTGTCGTCGTAACTTCAATTATTCCACTTACATTTACTGCCCCGTCCTGACCAAACCATGTCTCTAATATTGCAGGTGTTGTTGGTGTTTTTTCTGTACAAAAATAACTTTGAGTGTCTGCCGGCAAAGCACCGCTATACGTTCTGTAATAAAGTTTATTTGCACCGTTTGCATTGATTAAATTAGTTCTTGGTTTACCTGTAGGAGTGGCTTCATTTACAATCAAACCATCGGCTAAGTTTTCAAGAACTAAAGAAGATACCGTATTATCGTTGTAAATTTTCTTTGTATCCGGACAGTAATCTGCATTTTCATCTGTAAAACTTACTACTACCGGAGTAACGGTTGTTTTAAAATCACCAAAACTAAATTCTTCTTCAACCTGTGGTCCTGAAGGTTTCAAAAAGGTAATGTTTTTAAAAGTGATATTATGAGTATATCCTGTAATTTTAGTACTACCATCGTCTGCAGTAGTAAAATCTTGTGTAGTAACGATTACTATTTGTCCTGCGGTTGCCTGCCATTCTTCTGTTACTTTTGGTGATGTTGGCGGTATTGCCCCACAAATATTTGCCGTAGCGACAGTACCATCATAAGCCCTGTACACAACACGATACGTTGTATTGTCAATATCATAAATTAAAGGTGTATTTGCTACTGTTGGATCATTGATAATTTTATCGTCTGGTAATTGAATCAGCAAAGATTCCTGAGATTTTAGTCTGTATATTAGATTATTGGTCAGCGGATCACAGCTTTGAGATACAATGCTCGTATCATCAAAATCAATTGTGTCTACTTTTAAATCACCGTCATCGCAGCCGTTTAGTAATAGCGCGAATAATAGAAGGCTTGCATATTTTTTCATCGTAATTTTATTTGACGTCAAAAATAGTGAAAAATTTCGCAAATGATATTTAAGATTAGACAATTGATATTTCATAACTTTGCACTAATGAAAAAAGTATACCTCGATAACGCCTCTACAACTGCTATGCGTCCTGAAGTGATTCAGGAAATGACAAAAGTTATGGCAGAAGATTTTGGTAATCCGTCTTCTACACACAGTTTTGGAAGAAATGGAAAGACTATTTTAGAGCTTTCCAGAAAAAGTATTGCCAAGCATTTAAATTGTTCTGCACAAGAAATTATTTTTACTTCAGGAGGAACTGAAGCTGATAACTGGATTTTGCGTTCTGCAGTCGAAGATCTTAAAATAGAGCGTATCATTACGTCAAAAATCGAACATCACGCCGTTTTGCATACTGTTTTGGTATTAGAATCTGAGTATAATGTTCAGGTCGATTATGTGAATATAAACGCGGACGGAAGTATCGATTTAACGCATTTGTCTAATTTATTGTCTCAGGAAAAAAAGACTATTGTGAGTTTAATGCATGTAAACAACGAAACCGGAACTATTCTGAATCTTGATAGAGTTGGGGTTATTTGCAAGCAATATGGTGTTTTATTTCATTCGGATACAGTACAGTCTGTTGGTAAAATGGAAATTGATCTGCAAAAAAATCCACTTGATTTTATAGTGGCAAGTGCGCATAAATTTCATGGTCCAAAAGGCATTGGATTTGCTTTTATTCGAAAAAATTCAGGATTACAGCCTCTTATTTTTGGCGGAGAACAAGAAAAAGGACTTCGCGCAGGAACTGAAGCTGTACATCAAATTGCGGGAATGGCAAAAGCTCTATCCCTTTCTTACGAAAATTTAGATCAGGAAAGAAAATACATATCTGAGTTGAAAATGTATCTGATTGATCAATTAGAAAACCATTTTCCAGGCTTTAGAATAAATGGTAAAAAAGATGATTTTTATAATATCATCAATATCATTTTACCTTTTTCTGCAGATAAAACATCGATGCTTTTGTTTAGTTTAGACATGAAAGGAATTGCCGTATCGAGAGGAAGTGCGTGTCAGTCCGGAAGCATAAAACCTTCTCACGTTTTAAAAGAAATGCTGTCTGAGGAAGATTTAAAACTGCCAAATCTTCGAATTTCATTTAGTCATTACAATACCAAAGAAGATATTGATTGGTTAATTGAGAGTTTGAAAAGCATTTAGCTTATAAAATTTCTAAGAATATGAGATTCTGGGAAGCTTAGTTTTTTGCAGATTTTAAATGATTTATAATCTAAAATCTGCAATTCAAACTATTTACGAATCACTTTTACTTGAGAATCTTTTGTCAATTTTATAATTGTTGAAGGTTTTCCGGCTACTTTATCGTGATACAGATTAACCACATAATCAACACCTTTCACGATTTCAGGATTAATATCTTTAAAGGCAATTGGAGTAGGTTGTCCCGAAATATTTGCAGATGTTGAAACTAAAGGTTTTTTCATTCGCTCTAATAATTTAAAGCAAAAAGGCTCTTTTACCACGCGAATTCCCAATGAATTGTCTGCAGCTATAATATTTGGAGCAACATTTCTGGGTTCGTCTAAGATTAAAGTTGTTGGTTTTTCTGATAAATCTAAAATTTGCCAGGCTACTTCAGGGATATTTTTAAACACATTGTACATCATTTTTTCCCCATTCATCAATACAATCATGCTTTGAGTTTCTGCACGTTGCTTGAGTTTGTATATTTTGGCTACAGCTTCAGGATTTGTAGCGTCACAACCAATTCCCCAAACAGTATCAGTAGGATAAAGAATGATTCCGCCCTCTTTGATGACCTCGTATGCTTTTATTATTTCTTCGTTCATTCTGTAAATTATATACTTGTTTTTGCATGCTAAATTAAGATACAAAGGTATAAATAAAAAGAGGATGAATTATTTTCCTGAGTTAACAGAATAGATAATTATTGCAATTTGGTCTATTTTATTTTCTTGAAAAGAGACATTAAAGGCAATTCGATGTATTTAAATGTAAGCTGGCAAACAAGAATAAGAGGAAAAATCGATGCTATAATAATGAGCCAAAACTCAGAATTGGTTAGCATTTTTGCTCTTTCAAAACCAATTATATAATAGAATATAATGAAGAGTAAAATACCGTGTAACAAATATAAACTATATGTTATTTGTCCAAATTTTCGAGAAAATGCACTGGATAAAATTCCAAAAAAGTTGTTTCCTGATGCAATAATCAAAAATACAGTTGATGTTATAATAATCTGAATTGGTTTTCTTCCGCCATTAAAAAAATATACTGAAAGTGCTAATAATACAATCGCTAAAACGGTATATTTTTTTTGCTTTAAAACGACTTCAAATTTTTTGGCATTGATTAAGAAAGCAACAATAATGCCGCCCACAAATGGCATAAAATGTCTTAAAGATGATTTGTTTATAATCATAATTATTGCTGCTGCAGCTGTAAAACCCAGCACTGCTTTTAAGTTGACCTTTATTTTAAACCATAAAGCGATAAGTGGTAATAAAAAATAAAATGTCCATTCATAAGGCAATGTCCATGTGATTCCGGCATTTAGTATAAAAGTATCTTCTAAGCCGTTTAAGTTAGAGTTGTTTTTACTTACGTTAAAGAATAACCATGATAGTACGCTTTTCAGGTTTTCGATAAAAGGTACTCGTATTGTAAATTGAGTTAAACAGGCAGCTAAAATAAAAATAATGATTACAGAGAAAAAATACATAGGAAAAAGCCTGAAAAACCTTGATTTAAGATAATCAGACCAATCAATTTCTCCTGTTTTATTATGGATTAACTTAGATGTAAATAAGAAAGCGGTAATGATAAAAAAGAATACAACTGTTGTTTCGCCAAATTGATTGAATAAATTCGATTTAGGATCTTCCCAGTTTTCAGTTTTTAAAAATACCTGCCAGATATAACTATGGTGCAGGAAAACAAAAAAGGCTAAATAACCTCGTAATCCATCAATTTCAGGATAGCGAATCTCACTTAGATCTGTTTTTACTAGTTTATTTACAAGCAAAACAGATACAACTAGAACAACTAATATAGGGAGTAAAAAGGCGATAATGGTGAAATTCATTTATTACATGTTTGAATAGCACCATACTACAATTATTTAAAGCGGCGGTTTAGTGGTATTATTTTTTTGCAAACATAATAAATGATATAACAAAATTGAAAGAATAATATTGTAAAATTTCTCTTTCTTATATTATGAATTTCATTAATAAAATCATAATATCGTAACGTATTGTTGGTTAATGTGTTAAAGGATTAAATTGAAGCCTAAAGAAAAAATCCTGTCGAAATCAAATGAGTTGATTTTGACAGGATTTAATTTATTTTTTAAGTTTGTTACTGTTGATTTTTGAATATAACATTATCAACCCAACCTTCTAAAGTGTATTTATTAAAGATTGAATCGGGAATTTTTTCATATTCGTTTTGGAAAAAATCTACAGGAATAACAGGATTTTTTTCATCTATAACAAGAATGTTATTTGGGTTGTAAAAATCGTAATTTTTGATATCTGAGTTTGTTGTAATAAGTTTTTTTTCTAAACCTAAACTTTCAAAAACCCTAAAAGTTAACCCCATTTGTCCGGCTCTATTGATGTCTAATAAAACTTTTGACCGGCTTATGTACTGATCTACTTCTGATAATGGTATAAATTTATTGATGTAAGTAATAGTACCATCAGTAGGTTTATGTTTTTTTGAATAGGTAATAAACTTAAAATTGATTTGTTTAGATTTTAATTCTTCGGCTATTCGTACTAAAATGGGTAATCTTTTATCGATTGAACCAATTGTAAAAACATCATATTCAAAATTATTTTTATCCGCAGTTTCGTCAATATTGGTGTAAATCCAATTGGGAGCAAATTTAAGATCAAATTTTTCGCAGTCTTCTTTCTCGAATGAATAAACTTCATCGAAGCAAGGAATAACTCTTTTTATATTAGGGCAACGCTCGATATTATCATTAAAAAAACCGATTGTTTTTTTAGCAAATTTTCTAAATTCTAAGATACTTTTTGGATCTATAAAATCACCTTTAATCGTAAGGATTACATCTTGAATTTGATTGTTTTTCTGTAATTCTTTTACTATTTCTTTCCCGTGATTCTGGTGTTTTAAATTTGTTTTAAAAAAAGCTTTTAAAATAAAATTATACACTTTGTGAAATACAGAAGGATATTTGTACTTATAATGTTTAAAATTAATATGATGTACAATATGTCCTTGTTTTTCCAGATTTGCGGCAATATAGGCGTTCATTCCTAAATTATCGAGACTTACCAGAGTTATATGCATGATTTGTATAGTATTGTAATCAGTTGAAAATTATTGAATTATGGCTTTGACTATTTGTGTGTTTTTATAATAGAAATATTATTTTAGAATATTTCTATAAACTTCTAAATACTCAGCAGCGGCAGTTTTCCAGTTAAAACTTGCAGCTCTTTCCTTAAATATTGTTTCGTATTCCTCTTTATTATTCTCAAAATTGTTTAATCCTTCAAATAATACCGACTTCATATATTCAGGGTCAAAATTAGACCAGTATTTTGCGGCACTTCCTCCAATTTCCGGCAGTGAAGTTTTATCAGACAAAAAAGTTGGTTTTCCAAAACTCATTGCTTCAATTGGCGGCAAACCAAATCCTTCTCTAATAGAAGGGAAAAGAAATGCTGTGCAGTTTTTCATAAAAAACTGTTTGCCTTCATTTGTCACTTTTCCGGTTAAAAAAACCTGATTTGTTAGTCCGTTATCACTGATTAGTTTTTTTATTTCTTCACCATATTTTTTGTTATTGTTACCAGAGATAATCAAATTATAGTCTTTTATTAATTTCATCATATTAATGATAGACTCATAGTTTTTTCTCTCGATAAAATCACCTATAGTATAAAAAAATGGTTTGTCAACAGGAACATCAGCGACATATGTAGAAGTGTCGATTAAATTTGTAATCGGGTTTCCGTTATAAATAACATATTCCGGTACATTTGGAACATCAAAATATTGGTGCGTTTGTTTTTTTGAAAACTCTGATATATAAGTTATTGCAGTTGCTTTGTTTAGTTTTTCTAAAAAAAGCTTATTTCTTTTATGATTTATATCTGCAGACACTTCTTCAGTAAAATTTACATCATGAATCGTCAATAAATATTTTTTACAAGTATAAGGTTCAACCTTTATATTTTGATTTACAGAATGCCACAAATCGTATTTTTTACGAATTCTAAAAAATTTCATTCTCGATAAACTGCTGTACTTATTGTAGTTGAATTTTTTGCCAAATTCACTCTCAAGAAGTTTAGTATCAGAGGCATTCAATGTTAGTTTAAGATCATCAAATTCCAATTCAGATAAACCTTTAATTAGTTCATAATTAAAAGTTCCCAAACCGCCAGCTCTGTTATTGATATTATGAGTTTCTAAAAAAACACTTTTTTGATCCGCCATTTGATTTAATTTTTCACGAAAATACAATATTAATTTGAAGTCTTAAATTGTATGTGTATTTTTGTTGTTCATAAAGATATTCCCATGAATTTTAAAGTAAATCCCATTTTTACTACAGAGACTACATCGATACTTGATACTATCAATACATTTAGCAACAAAGGAATTCTTTTTGGTAACGGACAACGTAATATCATAAAATTATTCG
Source organism: Flavobacterium sp. Leaf82 (assembly GCF_001422725.1). Classification (GTDB taxonomy): domain Bacteria; phylum Bacteroidota; class Bacteroidia; order Flavobacteriales; family Flavobacteriaceae; genus Flavobacterium. The sequence goes on from NZ_LMMA01000032.1 coordinate 234,602, forward strand.
ATTTAAAGGATAAAACAATTAATATCAAGTCATTTAAAATTCCAAATCTAATAAATAAAATTGCCTATAAATATTTTCGAAAATCTAAAGCAAAGCGTTCTTTTGAATATGCTACAATTCTATTAAACAGAGGCGTAGGAACTCCGCAGCCTATTGCTTTTCTTGAAAATTTTAACTGGTTGGGATTAAGAGACAGTTATTATGTAAGCGAACATTTAGTAACAGAACTTACTTTTAGGGAACTGGTAGAAATTCCGGATTATCCGGATCGTGAAAATATATTGAGACAGTTTACCAGATTTAGTTTTGATTTACATGAAAAAGGAATAGAGTTTCTGGATCATTCACCCGGAAATACTTTAATCAAAAAGAAAGAAAACGGGAATTATGACTTTTTTCTGGTTGATTTAAACCGAATGGAATTTCATGAATCAATGACTTTCGAAATGCGAATGAAGAATTTGTGTCGCTTAACTCCCTTAAAAGAAATGGTAGCGACTATGAGTAATGAATATGCTAAATTATATCCTGAATCTGAGCAAAAAACTTATGATACTTTATGGAAATATACAGCTGATTTTCAAGAGCAATTTTATAGAAAAAAGCGTCTTAAAAAGAAACTTAAATTCTGGAAGAAATAATTCTAAAAAGTATTTCTTTTGCGTCATTATAGGCAAAACCGAATTAAATATTGATATAGCAACAAAAAAAGGACAGATAATTTATCTGTCCTTTTTTTATTATATCGCATCAGTTAATTTTTATATTCCTGAAAATAAGTTTCTAATTTTTCAAGCATTAGAGGCAAAGGATATTCGGCATAATACTCAAAAGTATGCTCCTTAATATACTGTTCTGTATGTTGTTCGTATATTTCAGGTTTTAAATCTTTTAAATGAATTGAATCGTTTTTGGCTTCATTTTCAAATAACTGCCAGGTTTCTTTTCTAACAGAAGGTGTAAATATTGAGAAAGTTGGAATTTCAAGTGCTTTTGCCATATTTACTGCGCCGCCTTCATTACCAATCAGCATTTCGCATTGAGAAAGCAAAGCTAAAAAAGGTCTTAATTCAGTACAGTACAAATCAAATGCAATGTGTTTTTTTGTTTCTTCAGTACAATAATTATATACTTCAAGAGCTTGTTCTTTTTGATCGGGAATGTAGTTAAAGATTATTGTAGCGTTGGTTTTTGCTACTGTAAAATCTATAATTTTTGCCATTCCTTCTAAAGGATATGTTTTGTAAGCTTCACTTCCTAAAATTCCAAACATAATCAATGGCTTTTCGGTGTCGATATTATGGCTTTTTAGAAGTTGTTTCGCCTCATTAATTTCAGATTCTTTTAAAAATATTTTTGGTTTTACATCTGTAATTTTTTCAGATATAAAAGGTTTTAGAAGCAGCAATCTATTTTCAATTGCTAATCCGTGTTCAGATTCTACGGCATCAAAACGTTCGTAAGTATAATTGTAGAATATTTTAGTATACCATTTTCTATAAGAAACTTTATATTTTGCTCCGGAAAATGCAGTAATAAGATTGGTTTCTAATTTCGAATAAACATCAATTACAGCATTATATTTTTTTCTGCGAATCTGAAATATGAATTTAAACAATGAAGGTATAGATTTCCTTACCTTATTAGTTAACGGAATAATTGTGTCAATATTTGGATTCTCTTTTAGTACATCTACAGAATTTGGATAGCACATATAATCTATCACCGCATCCGGAAATTTTGTTTTTAAATTGTTACAAATTATAGTACTTGTTAATACGTCTCCAATTCTTTTTTGCTGAATGACTAATATCCTCATTTATCTTAAATTCAATTTGAAGGCTAAATTACAAACAATTTTATCAAGTCTACAACCGTATAGAGAGAATAAGATTAAAATAAAATAAAAAAGTTCTATTTTTGTGGCTAATAAATTAAATTTTGCAATGGAAATTAGTGGTCTTGTTATTACTTTCAATGAAGAGAAAAATATAGGAAAATGCATCGATGCCTTATTAAAAGTTTGCAACGAAGTAATTATAGTAGATTCTTTTAGTAAAGATCGTACAGTCGAAATTGCTAAAGAAAAAGGTGCAATAGTGATTCAGCAGGCTTTTTTGGGAGATGGTCCGCAACGCACACACGGTTTGCCATATTGCAAAAACGATTGGATTTTAAATCTTGATGCAGATGAATTTCTGGATAAAGATGCTGAGGCTTTTATTTTACAGAAAAAATATTTAGAAGGAAATCATGATGCTTTTAGTTTTAGGGTAAAAAACTTTCTGGCAGATAAACTAATTGATTTTTCAGGATGGTATCCGGATCATAAAGTTCGTTTTTTTAACAAGCAAACCGCACATCCATCAAATTCAATAGTGCATCAAAAAATTATAACTCAAAATGAAAAAAGAGTTGCCGTGCATATATTGCATTATGGCTGGGAATCTTTAGATCAGATTATTGCAAAAAAGAACCAGTACTCAGGTTGGCATGCACAACAATTATTTGATCAGGGAAAAAGAGTAAATGCTTTTAAACCGGTTCTTAACGGAACAGTTGCTTTTGTACGTTGTTATTTTTTCAAGAAAGGTATTTTTAATGGAGTAGATGGATTATCAATTGCAATGATTCAGAGTTTCTTTTCGTATATGAAATATGCCAAGCTTTTAAAACTTCAAAAAAAGAATAAATAAAAATCTAGAACAAAAAAAAAGGAATGAGTAATATCATTCCTTTTTTTTGTAAAGTATAAAATTCTAATTAAACTGCTACATCATATTCACGAAGTGCATTGTTTAATGAAGTTTTTAAATCTGTAGATGGTTTACGAGTACCAATAATTAAAGCACATGGAACCTGAAACTCACCAGCAGCGAATTTTTTAGTATAGCTTCCAGGAATCACAACTGAACGAGCAGGAACAAAACCTTTCATTTCAACAGGCTCATCACCAGTAACATCGATAATTTTTGTTGAAGCAGTCAAACAAACATTAGCACCAAGAACAGCTTCTTTACCCACGTGAACTCCTTCTACAACAATACAACGAGAACCAATAAAAGCACCGTCTTCAATAATTACAGGAGCAGCTTGCAATGGCTCTAAAACCCCACCAATACCAACTCCACCGCTTAAATGTACGTTTTTACCAATTTGTGCACAACTACCAACAGTTGCCCAGGTATCAACCATAGTTCCCTCGTCTACATAAGCACCAATATTTACATAACTTGGCATTAAGATTACCCCGCTTGAAATATAAGCTCCGTAACGTGCTACAGCATTTGGTACCACACGAATTCCTTTTTCAGCATAACCTCTTTTAAGCAACATTTTATCGTGATATTCGAAAATACCAGATTCCCATGTTTCCATTTTTTGAATCGGGAAATACATTACAACCGCTTTCTTAACCCATTCGTTTACCTGCCATTTGTCACCAACTGGTTCAGCACAACGCAATTTTCCTGCATCAACCAATTCGATAACTTCTCTAATAGCATCAGTTGTAGTAGTTTCTTGTAATAAAGCTCTGTTTTCCCAAGCTTGTTCAATTATAGTCTGTAAAGAATTCATAAGTTTTAATTTTTGGCAAAGATAGCGTATTTGTGCAAATGCAAAAAGGTAAACGCTTTTGAAAATGTTACAGATATAACTTTTTGTTTTTAATTTGATAAATAAATTCAATCACTTTACGGAATTTTATCGATCTAAAAGTCCTCTAAAAGTTTTTTAACTATCAAAATATGACAAAAATCAGGTTTTCGGTTTTTTCTTCTAATTAATTTTGCGCCATTAATTTCTGAGAATATCCTGGAAATTAAAAATACCATTCCAAAAACAAATTACATAAGCAAGACATGAATCAGGAAAATCAACTTCACGGACAAAGAACTATTATAGATAAAGAAGTCTCATGGGACAAAACTCAGGTCATTATGAGTAAAACAAACGCTTTTGGTATTATTGAATATGCCAACGAAGTTTTTGTAGATGTTTCAGGTTATGAAGATTATGAATTAATGGGACAACCTCACAATATTATTCGTCATCCGGATATGCCAAAAGTGATTTTTAAGGTGCTTTGGGAGAATCTTAAAAACGGAAAAAACTTTCATGCAATTGTAAAAAACCTGGCAAAATCAGGAAGATACTATTGGGTAATTACTGATTTTGAAATTTCAAGAGATGAAAACGATGTCATTGTAAATTATTTTGGAAGACGTCAGGCTGTTCCTCAGGAAGTTATAGCAATGCACATAGAACCATTATATAAAAAATTATTGCAGATAGAAGCTGCAAGCGGAATGGAGTTTAGTGAAAAATACCTTATTGGTTTCTTAGAAGAAAAAAAGAAAACGTATGTTGAATATATTAAGGACTTGATTTTTGAACACGAAAAAGGTCTGGCAAAATTTGCTCAATATGAAGAACGTGCAGTTGTAGAAGAGGAGGAAGAGGAAGAAAGAGGTTTTTTTAGAAGGTTATTTAACAGATAGATTTTTTTTAGGTTTTGAATATTTGGATAAGTCCGTTTTGAATTTTTTGAAACGGATTTTTTTTCATTTTGATTTAAAAGTTTTGAAATACAAATATTCATCCCTGAATTTATAAAAATTCCTTTCTATCTTTGATAAAAAATTTCAAAATGCCAAGAATCCTCTCTTTAGATTACGGACAAAAACGTACAGGAATTGCTGTTACTGACGAAATGCAAATTATTGCATCAGGTTTAACAACGATTCCCACCAGTACTTTAATTGACTTTTTGAAAGATTATTTTGCCAAAGAAAAAGTAGAAGCAGTTTTAATTGGAGAACCTAAACAAATGAATGGGCAGCCATCAGAAAGTGCTTCGATAATTAAAGGTTTTGTAACGCACTTCTCTAATATTTTTCCAGACATGAAAGTCGTTCGTGTTGATGAACGCTTTACTTCGAAAATGGCATTTCAAACTATGATCGATAGCGGATTAAGCAAAAAACAACGTCAAAATAAGGGATTAATTGATGAAATCTCAGCGACGATTATGCTTCAGGATTATCTTTCTTCAAAGCGTTTTTAATTTTTACTTCTTTATATTTTGTTAGTCTGTTGTTTTTAGTAAAAACATAACTTTTATCATGTAATTTTAGTTTTTTTTTGCAATTATAAAAAGTACCTTTGCACTTTAAAAACAAATTACTGTTATGCCTGACAATACAATACGTTCCAATAGTGAAGTAGTGCTTATTGGAGCTGGAATTATGAGTGCAACTCTTGGATTAATTTTGAAAGAGTTACAACCAGATATAAAAATTGAAATTTACGAAAGATTAGATGTTGCTGCAGCCGAAAGCTCTGATGCTTGGAATAATGCAGGAACAGGACATTCAGCTTTTTGTGAGCTAAATTACACCCCAGAGAAGGCTGACGGAAGTATTGATCCTAAAAAAGCAATAAGTATTGCAGAATCTTTCGAGATTTCACGACAATTTTGGTCGTATTTAGTAGAACAAAATAAAGTACCATCTCCTGATAATTTTATTAAAAGTGTCCCTCACATGAGTTTTGTATGGGGAGATAAAAATGTAGAATATCTTAAAAAGAGATTCGAAGCCTTGCAAAGCAATCCTATTTTTTCTCAAATGGAATTTAGTTCTGATTTTGAAAAACTAAAAGAATGGATGCCACTTGTTATGGAAGGCAGAGATGATAATGAAAAATTAGCTGCAACTCACATGGAAATTGGTACAGATGTGAATTTTGGAGCTTTGACCAGAAGCATGTTTAATTATTTAGAAAAACTTGATGGTGTTTCTTTATACTTTAATCATGAAGTTAAAAAGTTAAGACAACGTGAGGATAAATCATGGCGTATAAAAATAACTGATTTAACATCAGGTCAAACCAGAAAAGCCTATACTAAATTTGTATTTATTGGCGCAGGAGGAGGTTCATTGCCGTTGCTGGAAAAAGCAAATGTTCCGGAAGGAAACGGTTATGGAGGTTTCCCGGTAAGCGGTCAATGGTTAAAATGTACAAATCCAGAAGTTATTGCCAAACATCAGGCAAAAGTATACGGAAAAGCAAGTGTTGGAGCACCTCCAATGTCTGTTCCTCATATTGATACTCGTGTTATTGATGGAGAAAAAGCATTGCTTTTTGGTCCTTTTGCAGGATTTTCGACTCGTTTCCTTAAAAATGGATCTTACCTGGACTTGCCTTTATCGATAAAAGCAAATAATTTAATCCCAATGTTATCTGCGGGATTCCATAATATTCCTTTGACTAAATATTTAATTGAGCAGGTTCGTCAGTCTCCAAAAGACAGAATGAAAGCTTTACGCGAATATTTGCCTACAGCCCGTTCTAAAGACTGGCAGCTTGAAAAAGCCGGACAACGTGTTCAGGTAATTAAAAAGGATGAAAAAGGAGGAGGGGTTTTAGAATTTGGTACAGAAGTTATCAATACACATGACGGATCTTTGGCCGTTTTATTAGGAGCTTCTCCTGGGGCATCGACTGCAGTTGCGATCATGATTGATCTGGTAAGCAGATGTTTTACCAATCAAATAAAAACACCGGAATGGGAAGCGAAAATGAAAGCTATGATTCCGTCCTACGGTCAGACTTTAAATGACAAACCAGAGCTTTTGGCAGAACTTAGAAAACATACTGCTGAAGTTTTAAAACTAAATAATTAAGCTCAATCCTACTATAATATAAAAACAAATCCAGATGAATTAATCTGGATTTGTTGCTTTAAATTCTTCCGTAATTTTCAAAATCTTTTCGGCCAGATTACTCATCCAGATCAATTGTTCGATCACCATTTGAGCTTCCTGCATTTTAGCCTGACGGGTTTCTTTATCCAGTTCATCATCTTTAATGAGTCGGGTAAAATTCACGCGTTTAAGTTCTTCAAACTGCAAAGTCACATCTTCTTTATCAAAAAAAGTATCCGTAATAATAATTTCGTTTCGTAAAATAGAAATCGAATGATCTAAGTTTGAAAGTATCGTTTTTATAATATAATTAAACGATTCTGAGGCTGATGTCGTTTGGTGTGATTGAATGTAAGTCGATAAAGAAGCCAATGCAGATAAGATCGAATGATTTAAAACCACCAGTTTATTAACTAATGGCAATGTTTTTTGTTTCGACTTGGGCTCTTGCATCATTCTCTGGAAAGAAGTCATTAAATTACCAATTTCAACAAAAGCATTTTTTCTCGCTAATCTGTACGATGTAGGAATTTCTCCTTTTTTATTATAAAAATCCGCAATTTCCTTAAGATAATTTCGATTGGCTCGAATCGCATTTTCAATATGGATAGGCGTATTTATAAATTCCCATGCAGGCCATAAAAACTGATTGGCCAAAAAAGCCAATGTAGCGCCAGCAAGCGTATCAATAACCCTATACTGAATAACTTCTACAATATTAGGAACCAGAATTCCATAAATAAAAACCACATACATCGTAACAAAAGTTGCACTGATTTTATAATTGATTTGTGTAAAGGAAATTCCAAGTAACATACAAACAATTGATAATATACTTAAGGCAAAGTGATTTTGAATCACCAGTACAATTCCAAATGCAATAACACCGCCCAGAATAGTACCAAAAATCCTGTGGTAAGACCTTTCTTTTGTTAAACCATAACCGGGACGCATAATAACCACAATCGTTAGTAAAATCCAGTATGTATTTTGAACATTTAATAATCCGCCTATAATTAATCCAATCAGGATTGTAATCGTTAATCGTAACGAATGTCTGAAAATAGAAGACGAATAACTTAAATTTTCGATTAGCGTTCGTAACGGATAATATTGAGGTGTCAGGAATTTTTCAAGTTCTTTATCTTTATCCTTTAGTTTAAAAGATTGCATCGCAAGAGAAAAAGCACGTTGGATAATTTTAATTTTACCAACTTGATTTTTAGCATATTTCAGCATATTGGTCAACATCAAAACGCCTTCTGCTGCTTCGTCTTTGCCTAATGTTTTTTCGTAGTCAAAAATGGCAAACTCAAGAGCATCAAGTTCATTTTTTAAATCATTTTTGTCAACATATACACTAATATTATGTACGTTTTTAGAAAGTTTCTTTAAAGTCGAAGCCAGCTTATAAGCTACATTTTGATACGTTCTGAGAACATCAGGATGTTTGGCGAATTTTTCATGAAGTTTACTATGATCAAAAGAAGTATACAAAGCAAGTTCCTGTATTTCTACTAAAGTAATAAAAACAAGAAGCATTTTTCTGTTTTGACTTGTAGTTCCGGATGCATTTTGATTGCCAATAAGCATTCTTCTTAAGTCTTCATGAATTAAATTAAGATCAACCTGAACACTTAATTGTTTCTCTATTATGGCTTTTCTATTGGCTTCAGGACTCCATAAATCACCTCTTAATTTTAAATATTTCGCCGTTAACTTTATACCTTCGGCAATTTGTAACTCAACATATTTATAAGGTTGTACAAAATGAAATACAAGCGATACGATTAAATATAAAATTCCGCCAAAAAAAATAAATCCGGAATACTCAAAAGCTTCCCAACCTTCATGCAAATGACCAAATGATAATGAAATAGAAAGTAATGCAGAAAATGAAACCAGAGTAGCGCGTTGCCCGTAAACCGAAATCATTGAACATAAAAAAAGTAACAGAAATAAAAATGGATAAAACAAAACCGGATACGGATAAGCCAGATTTACTAATAAATTCACCCCGGATACAATGAATGACGCTACAATAAGCCCTTTTATTTTATGGCTTAGCGAACTTGGTACATCACTGGGATAGGTAAAGAAAGCACCTAAAGCCATTGTGAAACCTATTTCGAAATGTCCCATAAAATTCAAAACCAAAACAGGAACAACAGAAGCAATAGTTACTTTAGAGGCGTTTAAAAAAGAAGTACTGTTAGTAAATTTAGAGATACGATCGAACATATTGTGAGGTTTACAAACAAAAGTACGAATTGTACGAATTAATTTGGCATAATTATGGATGAGATTTTAAGGACTAAGCAAAAAATGCGATATAATATATCTTTAGAATTATTCATTGACTATTTTTTACTATTTTTGCCAGCTGAATTATGAGAACTAAATTCAGGAGTTTCAGTAGATAATACATTAAAATAATACAAATGATTTTACCAATTGTAGGATATGGTGATCCTGTTTTAAGGAAAGTGGGTGAGGCAATTGTGCCAGAGTATCCAAACTTAAAAGAAACAATAGCAAACATGTATGAAACCATGTATAACGCTTTCGGAGTTGGACTGGCCGCACCGCAAGTGGGTATACCAATTCGTTTGTTTGTTATTGATACTACTCCTTTTAGCGATGATGATGATCTGCCTTCAGAAGAGCAAAAAGAATTAAAAGGTTTCAAAAAAACTTTTATCAATGCTAAGATTGTTAAGGAAGAAGGTGAGGAGTGGAGTTTTAACGAAGGTTGCCTGAGTATTCCGGATGTTCGCGAAGATGTTTATAGAAAACCTACCGTGACAATAGAATATTGTGAAGAAGATTTTGTAATGAAAACAGAGGTTTTTGATGGTCTGATTGCAAGAGTTATTCAGCATGAATATGATCATATCGAAGGGGTTTTATTTACAGATAAAATATCTTCTTTGAAAAAACGTTTGATTCAAAAGAAATTAAAAAACATTACCGAAGGCAAAACATTTCAGGAATATAGAATGAAATTTGCTGCCGCTAAAAAAGGGAGATAATTGATCTGAAAGTACGATCAATAAAAATATAATAAATCAAATTCTTAATACTAATTTTAATAAACATGAATTTAGAGAAAATTTTAGCCATTTCCGGGAAACCGGGTTTATATGTATTGAAAGTGCAAACTCGTACAGGCTTTGTGGCAGAATCATTGACAGACGGAAAAAAAATTACTGTTAACTTAAAAAGTAACGTAAGTTTATTATCAGAGATTTCTATTTATACTTACGACGGAGAAAAACCATTGACAGAAGTAATGCAGCGTATTGCTACTAAAGAAAACAAAGGTCAGGCAATTTCTCATAAAGAAGATAACGCTAAATTAGCAGCATATTTTAAAGAAATTCTTCCTGATTATGATGAAGAAAGAGTTTATCCTTCTGATATTAAAAAAGTATTAAACTGGTACAACACACTTCAGGCAAAAGGTTTGGTTACTGATTTAGCTCCGGCTGCTGAAGTTACTGAAGAAACTCCGGTTGTTGAAGAAAAAACAAAAAAAGCTCCAGCTGCTAAAAAAGCAAAAGCTAAAAAAGAAGAATAGTAGTTTACTGCATTCAAAATATTAATCCTGTTAAGATGATTCTTAGCAGGATTTTTTTTGCCCTAATAATAATTTATGATTTTTTTGGAATTTAAATTAAATTTAAAATTTACTTTTGTAGGAAAATATTTATTTAAATTTTCTGTCTCAACTTTTTAGTTCTTAAATGATAGTTTGATGATATAAAAGGAAATATAGTAGATGTTTTTCATAAAAATTAATTTAAACAAAAAAATGAAAAAGATTACAACAAAAGTTTTAATGGGTTGTGCAATGGTTATTCTTATGGGATGCGATAATAACAAATCAGATAAAAAGACAGAAGAGGAGCCTAAAAAACACTGGAATTACGACGGAGAAACGGGACCTGAGCATTGGTCAGAAATCGATCAGAACGATTGCGGAGGAAGCGCACAATCGCCAATAGACATTGTAGAAACGCAAAAGGATGGAACTTTAAAACCAATTGATTTTCATTATAGCCATGAAACAAAAATACATGATGTTGTGAATAATGGTCACTCTATTCAATTTGATTTTGAAGAGGGAGATTATATAATTCTTGACGGAGATCAATATAATCTGGTACAATTTCACTTTCATGAACCTGCAGAACACACCATTAGAGGCGTTAGATATCCATTAGTGATTCATATGGTTCATATGAATAAAGAAGGAAAATTTGCCGTCGTTGCAATTATGGCAACAGAAAGTAAAGAGAACAATGAAACTTTTGATTTTCTTGACAAATTTTTGCCAGTTAAAGTCAATGAAAGTATTCAGGTTAAAGAAGTATTCGATTTAAATAATGTCCTTCCAGAAAATAAAACGTATTATACGTACACAGGATCCCTTACAACTCCGCCTTGTACAGAAGGAGTCCAATGGTTTATATTTAAAACTCCGGTAGACGTTTCGTTAAAAATGATTGAGGATTTAAGAAAAATAATGCCGGTTAATAATTTTAGAAATGTCCAGCAATTAAACGGACGTATAATTAAGGAATCAATTTAGTATTATTATAAAAAAAGAAGATCATATGATCTTCTTTTTTCGTTTTAGACATTTTAATTCATAAAATAAATTAATTTTGATTTAATAAAAGAAAAAAAATGAGCAAAGAACTTCAACTTAAAGCTTTCGAGAGATTATTGATTATCATGGATGAGCTTCGTGAGCAATGTCCATGGGATAAAAAGCAAACATTGCAAACGCTGAGACATCTTACTATCGAAGAAACTTATGAGCTTGGAGATGCTATTTTAGATAATGATCTAAATGAAGTAAAAAAAGAATTAGGGGATTTATTACTGCATATCGTTTTTTATGCGAAAATAGGCTCTGAAACAAATGATTTTGATATCGCTGATGTCTGCAATGAAATTTGTGATAAACTAATTCATCGTCATCCCCACATTTATAGTGATACTGTAGTTAAGGATGAAGAAGAAGTAAAGCAAAATTGGGAAAAATTAAAACTTAAAGAAGGCAAAAAATCAGTTTTAGAAGGTGTTCCAAGAAGTTTACCGGCATTGGTAAAAGCAAGCCGAATTCAGGATAAAGTAAAAGGTGTAGGCTTTGATTGGGAAGAACCAAATCAGGTTTGGGATAAAGTACAAGAAGAATTAGAAGAACTGCAAGTAGAAGTACAATCCGGAGATCAGGATAAAATTGAAGCTGAATTTGGAGATGTTTTATTTTCTATGATAAATTATGCCCGTTTTCTAAATGTAAATCCTGAAGACGCTTTAGAGCGTACCAATAAAAAATTTATTAAGCGTTTTCAGTATCTGGAAAGCAAAGCAGGCGAACTGGGTAAACCATTAATGGATATGACTCTGGCTGAAATGGATGTGTTTTGGAACGAAGCTAAAAAACTATAATTATTCGGCCATTTTTTTTAATGCCTTAACGTTTTTAAGCATAATTTTTTTACCTACTAATTCAATCAAATCCAATTTATTAAAATCAGATAATAATCTAATACAACTTTCTGTAGCAGTACCAATAATTCCTGCCAGTTCTTCTCTTGTAAGCTGAACTTTCAATGTTTTATCATCGTTTTCACCAAAAGCGTCATGCAAATGCAGTAAAGTTTCGGCTAAACGTTGTTTCACCGTTTTTTGTACCAAAGCAATTTTATCATTTTCAGATTCTTTCAAATCTTCACATACAGATTGCATTAAGTTCATCGAGAACTGATTATTGTTATTAAAGAAGTGTAAGATTTCAGTTTTCGGAATAAAGCAAACTTCCATGTCTTCGACAGCTTTTGCAGATAAATTTGCAGGTTCGTTGCTAATCATAGAACGCTGTCCTAAAAGCTCTCCTGATTGTACCAATTTTACGATTTGATCTTTTCCGTTGGCACTTAATTTTGAGAGTTTTCCAACACCATCTTTTACACAAAAAACACCGTTGGTGATTTCTCCTTCTTCAAAAATAGCTTCTCCTTTTTTTATTTTGTAAGTAGTTTTACTATTAGCCAATTTTACAACTTCGTCTTTATTAAGAGCTTTAAGAGATGAAAGTTGTCGTACGATGCATTGATCACATTTATTCATGGCAAAAATATTTGGTGCAAAATTAACCATTATTCAATAGATAGGCGCTATTATCCTTAGAAAAAACGCACAAAAAAACTATTATTTCTATTTACCCATTTTTATTTGCCTAAATTTAGAATCCGATTTCATTATAATATGATAAATATCATTTTTATAATCTCTCGTTTTTACAACTTTTGTCGTATCAAAAAAAACAAATTTTATGAGTGAGCAAAGTTGTTTTCATTGTGGGTTAACCATTGTTAAAAATGAAGAAATCAATTTTGATGAAAAAAAGTTTTGTTGTACCGGATGTAAAACCGTTTACGAAATTTTTAGTCTTCATGATTTAACATGCTACTATGATTTTGAAAAATCACCCGGTGCTACTCCGCAAGATATTCAGGGTAAATATGACTTTTTAGATAATGAGGCTATTTTGTCAAAATTATTAGAATTTCAGGAAGCAAATACTTCAATAGTTTCATTAAACATCCCTCATATTCATTGTAGTTCTTGTATTTGGATTCTTGAAAACCTAAATAGAATTCAATCAGGAATAAGTGTTTCCCAGATTAATTTTCCTGAAAAACGAGTTCGAATTACCTTTAACTCAGATCTTGTTTCCTTAAAAACTATTGTTTATCTCTTAAGTTCAATAGGTTATGAACCTTATATTAGTTTAGAAAACTACGAAACAGGTAAAACAAATGTAGATAGAACTCTGACTTATAAATTAGGAGTTGCATTTTTTTGCTTTGGAAATATTATGCTGTTATCCTTTCCGGAATACTTTGAAATCAAAGAATTCTGGTTAGATAATTACAAACCATTTTTCAGGATTCTAATTTTTATTTTGGCTCTGCCAAGTTTTTTATATTCAGCAAGTGGTTATTATGTTTCTGCTTATAAAAGTATAAAATCAGGAATGCTAAATATCGATATTCCAATTGCTTTAGGGATAATCGTAATGTTTGTTCGCAGTACTTTTGATATTATAATGAATTATGGATCAGGTTTTTTTGACAGTTTAACAGGTTTAGTATTTTTTATGCTGCTTGGAAAAATGTTTCAGATAAAAACCTATAGTTTTTTAAGTTTTGAAAGAGATTTTAAATCCTATTTTCCCATTGCCGTTACCAGAATAAATCCGGATGTATCAGAAGAAAGTGTTCCCATTTATGATATTATAAAAGGAAATAGATTACTGATAAGAAATCAGGAACTTATTCCGGTAGATGGTATATTGATAAGCGAAAAAGCTGAAATTGATTATAGTTTTGTAACCGGTGAAGCAGTTCCCATTACTAAAAAATCCGGAGATAAAGTTTTTGCGGGAGGCAAGCAAATTGGTAAAGTAATTGAAATGGAAGTATTGCATTCTGTCTCACAAAGTTATCTTACCCAATTGTGGAGTAATGAAATTTTCCAGAAAAAAGTACTTCAAAAGCATAAAACCATTACAGATGCAATAAGTCGTTATTTCACTCCTATATTATTGCTAATTGCTTTTGCAGGTTTCGGGTATTGGATTTTTATTGATGCCAATACAGCCTTTAATGTTTTCACTGCCGTTTTGATTGTCGCTTGTCCATGTGCGCTGGCACTTACTGCACCATTTACTTTCGGGAATATTTTAAGAATAATGGGCAAACAAAAAATGTATCTAAAAAATGCATTGGTAATCGAACAATTGGCAAAAGTTGATACTATAGTTTTTGATAAAACCGGAACAATTACGACCAACAAAAAGTCGAGTATTACTTATGAGGGAAATACGATTTCTGATGAAAACTATGTTTTGATAAAGAATGTGCTTCGCGGATCAAATCATCCTTTGAGCCGTATTTTATATGATTTTTTAGAAGATTCAAAAAGAATAAAGGTTGATGATTTTCAGGAAATAACCGGAAAAGGAATTCAGGCTTTAGTTGAAAATAAAATTATTAAAATAGGTTCAGCAGCCTTTGTGGATAATTCAATTTTAGATTCATCTGAAATTGAAAGAACCGCACTTCATATTAAAATTGATAATCAGTATATAGGTAAGTTTATTTTCCAGAACCAATATAGGGAAGGTCTCGAAAAGTTATTTTTAACGCTTAGTAAAAGCTATACTATAAAAGTGCTTTCAGGTGATAATGACGGAGAAAGGGCTAATCTTGAAGCTGTATTACCAAAAGGTACAGAACTGATTTTTAATCAAAAGCCAGAACAAAAACTAGATTTTATTAAGGAACTTCAGGATAAGGGGCAAAATGTAATGATGGTAGGAGACGGGCTAAATGATGCTGGTGCATTAGCGCAGAGTAATGTTGGAATTTCGATCTCTGAGAATGTCAATGTTTTTTCTCCTGCATGTGATGCAATTTTAGACGCTTCAGAGTTTTCTCGATTAGATTATTTTCTAAAATTGTCTCATAAATCGATTTTAATAATCAAAATGAGTTTTATTTTATCACTTCTTTATAATCTGGTAGGACTCTCATTTGCCGTCACTGGTAACCTGCTTCCCTTGGTAGCAGCGATTATTATGCCATTAAGTACCGTTACAATAGTGAGTTTTGTTACATTAACTTCTAACTATTTCAGTAAGAGTAGTTTATAGTCATTATGTGTAATTTTGAAGGAATTTTTTTATATTTTTAACAAATATCCTCAATCATGATAATTATCATATTTTAAAAGCCTTTAACTTTCTAATTTTGTTAACATAAATTTAAGGTATGAGTGTCATTTATCTATTGATTTCAGTAAGTATTTTCGTAGCAATTTGTTTTTTTATTGCCTTTATCATAGCTGTAAAATCAGGACAGTATGATGATGATTATACTCCTTCGGTCAGAATGCTTTTTGATGACGAAACAAAAATTACTCCCCAAAATAATAAATCAACAACAGAAGAAAAACAAGTATAATTATGGAAATGGAACAGTTTTATTACGACAACAAAATTGTAAAAAAGTTCATTTACGCCACTATTCTCTTTGGAGTAGTAGGTATGTTAGTAGGTCTGACCCTAGCGGTTATGTACCTTTTTCCCAACATCACAGATGGTATTTCGTGGCTTAGCTACGGTCGATTACGACCTTTGCATACCAACGCTGTAATTTTTGCCTTTGTTGGTAATGCCTTTTTTGCGGGAATGTATTATTCCCTCCAGCGATTGCTAAAAGCCAGAATGTTTAGTGATTTCTTAAGTAGCTTACATTTTTGGGGCTGGCAGCTTATTATTGTTGCAGCAGCAATTACATTGCCTTTAGGATATACTTCATCAAAAGAATATGCTGAGTTGGAGTGGCCTATTGATATCGCGATAGCTCTTATTTGGGTCGTGATGGGAATCAATATGATAGGAACAATGTTACGTCGTAGAGAGCGCCATTTATATGTAGCGATTTGGTTTTATTTAGCCACATTTGTTACAGTAGCTGTTTTACATATTTTTAATAATATCGAAATTCCGGTATCAGCCTTAAAAAGCTACTCGGTTTATGCCGGTGTTCAGGATGCTTTAGTACAATGGTGGTACGGACATAATGCAGTTGCGTTTTTCCTGACAACCCCGTTTTTAGGATTAATGTATTACTTTATCCCAAAAGTAGCTAACCGTCCTATTTATTCTTATAGATTATCAATCATTCACTTTTGGTCTTTGATATTTATTTACATCTGGGCAGGACCACACCACTTATTATATTCAGCTTTACCAAACTGGGCTCAAAATTTAGGTGTTGCATTTTCAGTAATGCTTATTGCTCCGTCTTGGGGTGGTATGATTAACGGACTTCTGACTTTAAGAGGTGCCTGGGACAAAGTTCGTGAAGAACCGGTTTTAAAATTCTTTGTGGTAGCCATAACTGGTTACGGAATGGCCACTTTTGAAGGTCCAATGCTTTCGCTTAAAAACGTAAATGCTATTGCGCATTATACAGACTGGATTATTGCACACGTTCACGTAGGAGCTTTAGCATGGAACGGATTTATGTCTTTTGGTATTATTTATTGGTTGATTCCACGAATGACAAAAAGTACATTGTTCTCTAAAAAATTAGCAAATTTCCATTTCTGGATCGGTACGTTAGGAATTATTTTATATACGGTACCAATGTATGTTGCAGGTTTTCAGCAAGCATCAATGTGGAAACAATTTAACCCGGATGGCACATTAACTTATGGTAACTTTCTTGAAACAGTAACTGCAATTATGCCATTATACTGGATGAGAGCAATTGGAGGTACTTTCTATTTAATAGGGATGTTTACATTAGTTTACAACATTATAATGACAGTTAAAGCGGGTGAAACAATCGAAGATGAATTGGCTCAGGCGCCTGCTTTGCAAAGAATTAGCAAAAACAGATTAAGCGGAGAAAAATTCCATACCTGGTTAGAAAGAAAACCAATTCAGTTGACCATTTTAGCTACAATCGCTATTTTAATTGGTGGAGTTATTCAAATTGTGCCAACGATTATGGTTAAATCTAATATTCCAACAATCTCAAGTGTCAAACCCTATACACCGTTAGAACTTGAAGGACGTGATCTATATATTAGAGAAGGTTGTGTGGGTTGTCACTCACAATCCGTTCGTCCTTTTAGAAGTGAAGTGGAACGTTATGGACCACAGGCAAAAGCAGGTGAGTTTGTTTATGATCACCCGTTCCTTTGGGGATCTAAACGTACAGGACCGGATCTATTGAGAGTAGGTGGGAAGTATAATGATAATTGGCACTTTAACCATTTCTGGAATCCTCAAAGTATTTCTGCCGGTTCTATAATGCCAGGATATAAATGGTTGTTTGATAACGAACCAATGGATATTTCCTTAACACAAAAGAAAATGCAGGTTATGGTTACTCTTGGAGTTCCTTATACAGAAGCTGAAGTGGCAAATGCTCAAAAATTATTAAGAGCTCAGGCAATTACAATCGAGAAGAATTTAGAAAACGATCCTGATTTCGTGAAAAGTTATGAGGAAAGTAAGAAAAAAGCAGCCGCAAAAGGTGAAAAATTCATCCCGATGAACGAAAGAGAAATTGTTGCTTTGATAGCATATATACAAAGACTGGGAACTGATATAAAAGTAAAAGAGACCTCTAAATAACAGCATATGTTTGAACAAATAAAACACAATATGGAAAACATATCGGGTATTGAAGTTTACCCGATACTTTCTCTCTTAATATTCTTTTTCTTCTTTGTAGGATTAGGCTTTTGGGTATTTACATACAGAAAAGAAAAAATTAAGGAAATGAGTGAAATACCTTTAGATGAGGAGTATAGTATAATTTCAAAAGATAATTAAAATGAAAAAGTTTTTCCCAGTATATATAAGAGTACCGCTGATTTTCTTTATCGTCTTTGCTTTGATGGAGTACTTTATAGATTCAGGTGACAGACCTGCTTTTATAAAATATCCAATGGTTTCTGTTTTTTTGTTTGTCTTCTTATTTATTTTGATTGCCATCGAAATTACATTAAATGCAGTCAATCGTATTATGTACCAATTGATGTCACCAGAAGAAAAGGCAAAACTAGAGTACGAAAACAGTTTAAGTTTAACAGAGAGTACATGGTATAAAGATTTAATGCATAAGCTTACCAAAACAGAACCTATAGAAAAAGAAGGCGATCTGTTAATGGATCATGATTATGATGGTATTAAAGAATTAGATAATAATTTACCGCCATGGTGGGTATATTTATTTTATATCTGTATTGTTTTTGGAGTAATTTATTTTGCACGTTACGAAGTTTTTGGTGGAGACGATCAGGAAATGGAGCTTAAAAAAGAAATGGCTCAGGCAAAAATTGATGTAGACGAATACCTTAAAACGGCACCTGATTTAATGGATGAAAAGACAGTTGTCTTATTAACGGATCCTGAAAGTTTAGCTGCAGGAAAAGAAATATTCACAACAAATTGTGCAGCTTGTCACCGTGCAGATGCTGGTGGACAAATTGGTCCAAACCTTACTGATGATCGTTGGATTTTGGGCGGAGGAATCAAAAATCTTTTCCACACCATAACAAATGGAGGAAGAGACGGAAAAGGAATGATTGCCTGGAAAGGAACTTTAAAACCTAAGGAAATTCAAAAAGTAGCGAGTTATATTTTATCCTTACAAGGAAGTAATCCAAAAGATCCAAAAGAATCAGAAGGAGAAATTTGGGTAGATGAAAATGCTACAGCAAAAGATGCTACAACAAGTACATCAGCAGATAGTACTCAAGTTAAAAAATAATTACAACAAATCATGTCAAATTTACCAGACGAAGCTTTTAGAGATACCATTGGAACTATTGATGAAGGAGGTAACAGAAAATTTATTTTTCCTAAAAAACCGTCTGGTAAGTTCTATGAATATCGAAAAATAGTCAGCTATATATTATTAGCTATTTTAGTTGCAAATCCATTTATAAAGGTAAACGGAAATCAATTTATGCTGTTTAATGTTATGGAACGGCGTTTTAATATTTTTAGTTTTCCATTTTGGCCACAGGATTTCTATCTTTTTGTGATCTCAATGCTAGTTGGTATTGTCTTTATAATTTTATTTACCGTTGTATTTGGCAGGATTTTTTGCGGATGGATTTGTCCTCAGACGATCTTTCTCGAAATGATTTTTCGTCGAATAGAATATTGGATTGATGGAGATCGCGGAGCTCAATCACGCTTAGCACGACAAGAATGGAACAGTGAAAAAATACGAAAGAGATTAACTAAGTGGGTCATATTTTTTGTCATTTCGTTTGGTATCGCCAATGTTTTTCTGGCGTATTTGGTAGGTAGTGACCAATTGTTTTTAATGGTTGAACAAGGACCAATCCAGCAATCCAGTAATTTTATTGCGCTGCTAATTTTTACAGGAGTTTTTTATTTTGTTTTTGTTTGGTTTCGGGAACAGGTTTGTATTATCGCCTGTCCTTACGGAAGATTACAAGGCGTACTTTTAGATGATAAATCTATTAATGTAGCCTATGATTTTGTTCGTGGAGAAAAAGAAACAGGTCGTGCAAAATTTAATAAAAAAGAAGAAAGAGCGACAACAGGAAAAGGAGATTGTATTGATTGTCACCAATGTGTTCATGTTTGCCCAATGGGAATTGATATTAGAAACGGAACACAGTTAGAATGCACAAATTGTACTGCTTGTATTGATGAATGCGATACTATTATGGAAAGCGTAGGCTTGCCAAAAGGTCTTATTCGATATGCTTCTGAGGATGAAATTGTTAAAAAAACACCATTTAAGTTTACTGCCAGAATGAAAGGCTACACAGCTGTTTTATTTATTCTATTAAGTGTTTTTGTTGGAATGTTGTTTTTGCGAACCGAGGTTCAGGCTGTTGTTTTACGTTTACCCGGACAATTGTTTCAACATAAAGGCGATATGATCAGTAATGTTTACACGTATAAGATCGTCAACAAAACAATAAAAGATTATCATGATATTCATTTTGAACTAATTGATCAAAAAGGTAATATCATAAATGTAGGGAACCAACATTTTAAAGTTTTAAAAGAAGGAATTTCGCAAGGAACATTATTTATAGAAATTGATCAGGCACTTCTTGAAAGTGATAAAACCAAAGTTGAAATTGGACTTTATAATGGTAAAGAATTACTGGAAACTACTACAACTAATTTTTTAGGACCACGAAGTTTTAATTAAAAAATATAATATTATGAAAATAAATTGGGGAACCGGAATTGTCATTGCATTTGCATTATTTATGACTTTTATTTTATATTTTGTTTTTGAAGTACAGTCAAATAGTAAATACGATAATGACTTAGTTGTTGAAGAATACTATAAACACGATTCGCATTTTCAGGATGAAATGGCCAGAATTCAGAATGCTCATGATTTAGCGCAAGGCCCTTCTATTAAATATACTGAAAGCGGTGTAAAAATAGCTTTTCCTGCAACTTTTGA
Organism: Flavobacterium sp. Leaf82; assembly: GCF_001422725.1. GTDB lineage: Bacteria > Bacteroidota > Bacteroidia > Flavobacteriales > Flavobacteriaceae > Flavobacterium. Next base: position 255,381 of record NZ_LMMA01000032.1, read on the forward strand.
AAATGATAAAGTAAAAGGGAATGTATCATTATACCGACCTTCAAATAAAAAATTTGATTTTGAAACGCAAATTGCCTTAACAAATTCAGCTTTACTTATTCCGCAAAAGAAACTGATTAAAGGACGTTGGGATGTTAATATGGAATGGGAGTATAAAGGAACTAAGTACCTTTCGAAAGAGGTTATTTACGTAAATTAAATTATACGTTAAAAAAAATATATTTTTCTGCCACAGATTATAATGATTTTTAAAGCCATTTTTTTAAATCATTTTAATTTTAATCTGTGGCAAAAGATAAAAACTATAGTAATGTTATACTCAGCTTTTATATTAGGACTTATAAGTAGTTTACACTGCATAGGAATGTGTGGTCCAATTGCTATGATGTTACCTGTAGATCATCAAAATGAAGCTAAGAAAATTAGTCAGATCGTTACTTATCATTTAGGAAGACTGACTGCATACGCAACTATCGGACTCATTTTTGGATTATTGGGACGAGGGTTTTTTCTGGCAGGATTACAACAAAAAATGTCTGTCTTTATTGGTATAATAATGATTATTGTGGTTTTGATTCCTGAAAAGGTTTTTTCGAAATACAATTTTTCAAAACCGGTCTATAAAATTATTTCAAAAGTAAAATCAAGTTTAGGAAATCAGTTTAAAAAGAGAACCTATAAATCGCTTTTTACAATAGGATTATTAAACGGGTTTTTGCCTTGCGGAATGGTTTATGTAGCTCTATTTGGTGCAATTGCCATGCAAAGTGCCAGCTTTGGAGTTTTATATATGATTCTCTACGGATTGGGAACTGTACCTTTAATGACAATTGTTGTTTACGTACATTCATTAATAAAATTGCCTTTTAGAAATAAAATCCAAAAGGCGATTCCATATGTAGCTATCGTAATAGGTGTTTTATTTATCCTTAGAGGACTTGGATTGGGGATTCCTTATATTTCCCCATCAAATATGAGTTTGTTTGTACAAGGAACTCCTAACTGTCATTAAACTGTCATAGAGAATAAGTTTGTCTCTGGTGATCTTCTTTTTAAATGTAAATCAAAAGCCATACAGATATTTCGAACAAAAGGTCTTCCTGATTCCGTAATCCTGATTTTATCGTTTTCAATTATAATCAATTGATCTTTTTCTATTTCTTTTAGGTTTTCCAGAACTTGTTCAATTTCCTTAAAATATAATTCATTACTCCAGGAAGTTTCAAATTCACATGTTAAGTTTAGTATGTGTTTTCTAATAATCAAATCTTCTTCGCTAAGTATATGACCTTTTACAACAGGCAATTTATCATCTTCTAATAATTGATAATATTCTTCTATGCTTTTTGTGTTTTGAGCAAAACTATACCAGCTATCACTTATAGATGAAACACCTAAACCAATCATAAGTTGTGTTTTTGAAGCACTATATCCCATAAAATTTCGATGCAATTCTTTGTTTGCTGTTGCTTTATACAAACTGTCAGATATTAAAGCAAAATGATCCATCCCAATTTCGTGATATCCATTTTTAGAAAGCATTTGTTTTCCCGTTTCGTATAGTTTTCGTTTTTCAGCATCTTTGGGAAGGTTCTCTTCATTAAACCCGCGTTGTCCGTTTCCTTTTATCCATGGTACATGAGCGTAGCTGTAAAATGCCAGACGATCCGGTTTTAAAGAATTTGTTTTTTCGACCGTATCAATTACGTTGTCAATGGTTTGAAAAGGAAGACCAAATATAATATCATGACCTATTGAAGTGTAACCAATTTCTTTTGCCCAAAATGTCACTTTTGCTACATTATGAAAAGGCTGGATTCTATGAATAGCTTTTTGAACTTTTTCGGCATAATCCTGAACTCCAAAACTAACTCGGCGAAAGCCTAAATCATAAAGCTTTTTAAGTTGTTCATAAGTTGTATTGTTAGGATGACCTTCAAAACTAAATTCGTAGTTATTAGCTTTGTTAGCTTTAGAAAGTATGCCGTTTATAAGTAATTCTAAATTATTTATTGAGAAAAAAGTTGGAGTTCCTCCTCCTAAATGTATTTCTTTTATTAGTGGTTTTTGTGGTAATAAATTGCAATATAAATCCCATTCTTTGAGAACGGCTTTTATATAGGTTTCTTCAACCGAATGATTTTTTGTAATTCGTTTATTGCAGCCACAAAAAGTACACATGCTTTCGCAAAATGGCAAATGAATATATAAACTAATTCCGTTTTGAGAATTACTTTCTGAAAATGCTTTCTGAAAAGACGTTATCCATTTTTGATTTGTAAAATCGCCCTCGTTCCAGTACGGAACTGTTGGATAACTCGTATATCTGGGACCTGGGACATTGTACTTTTGAGTCAGTGAGATTTTCATAAAGTCGGATTTTGTTTGTTTCAAAATTAGAATTTATGAACTACACATAAAATGACAAATATCATGTATTAACCAAAAAAAAGAGACTCACTAGGAGCCTCTTTTCTGAATTAAATAACTAACGTGAAATAGAATCTTGGATGATTTTAAGCCATTTCTTTGCAAACTGATGATCTTGATAGACACTTATTTGTTTGATGCGGTCATCGTCAAAATCATAGAATGGAATTATAATTTTTTTAGAAGTTTCTTTGTCCTGAAATTCAAAATCAATTTTTACAATTGTGTCAGAAGGTCCTTCGGTCGTTGGAACTAACTTGCATGATGTGACACTTTTTAAATCCAGATAAGTAGATTCTTGTTGATTTGGATTGAAATTCATCAAAATAAATCTTCGGTTTTTTTGATCTATCGTAAGCGTTTTGTTGCTTTGAGATTCAGTTAAATCAAAATCCTCCGGATGCGTTGGACTGAATTTCTTTTTTATGTTTAAAATTTTTGATTTGTTTGCGGCGCTTGTTCTTGCCGAAAAATAAATAGGAATGGCTACTATGATCGCAATCACAATACCAATTATGGTTACACTTGTTTCCATTGTGTTTTTTAAATTTGATAAATTATTATGAAATATGACGCCGTTTCCAGATTAGAAAACGCTTCGTCTTGTTTAGGAAAAAGTATTTTTCCTAATTAATATGTCATAATTTGTCTACCAAAAAAAATGGAAGGGATAGAGCATTAAGAGGAATTTTTTGCTCTGAGTTGCAAATTGATTTGCAAAATTCGATGTTGATTTTACAGCTTTGTGCTGAGGTAGTACCATTAATAACGAATCAAACCATTTAACTAAAATAGATGGATTGGTCTTTATATTGGCAGCAAATTGATAGCTTGCCTGTGGTTGAATAAAAGCTAATGAATCAGCATGATCGATAGAAAAATTCGTGTCTGTTTTTTGAGATTCAGTTATTTGTATAGCAGAATCGTTTGCCTGAGCAGCAAAAAAAGCAATTATCAAAAGTGATACAAAAATAACAGTTTTACGAATCCAATTCATGGTGGCGAATTTAGCTCATAAAATACAATTAAAGAAATTTTAAAGAATTAATTAACTTTTAAAGGACTGTTATTATTTATCCTCAATATTCAGGTGAGAATTATTGAGGATAAGAGGTGTTATTGTTGCATTTTGAAATAGTAATCAGCTGAATGTTTTCCACTTCCATAAAATAAAAAGAAAACACAGACTAAAAGTACTACTATTGCCAAAATTAAACTTTCAGAGTGCATATGTCCCATGAAATTTATAAGAATTGCTCCAAATAGTATGGGTAATTGAGCGGCAATCGCCCAACGTGTAAGTAATCCAAAAACAATCATAATTCCTCCAATCATATGGGCTGGTGCAATGTAATGCAAAAGAAACATTCCGCCGCCAAATTGATCAATTGGAGAGATTAAATCATGTAAATACTGAACGTTTGTTACAAATGAAATTCCCTTTATAAATAAAAAAACGCCCAAAATAATACGTACTAAATCTACAGGTAAATAAGTGTGCGAATTTGCCCATTTATTTAAGCTTTTTACATTTTCCATGATACTACGTGATTAAAAATTACATATAAAGTTAGTAATTTTTAATCACATGTATCTTTTTAAGTGTTTGAAATTGAGATTTTTGTATTTTTTTAACGCATCTTGAGAAAATTAAAATGCTAAACCTGAATTACACCCAGATTAAAAGCTTTTTGAATAGGAGCATGATTGGCAGCCTCGATTCCCATAGAAATCCAGGTACGGGTATCTAAAGGATCAATAATCGCATCTGTCCATAATCTTGAAGCAGCATAATAAGGCGAAGTTTGTTCGTCATATCTTGCTTTAATTTTATTAAATAAGTCGGCTTCTTTTGCTTCATCTACAATTTCTCCTTTTGCTTTAAGCGAAGATGCTTCAATTTGTGCCAAAACTTTTGCAGCCTGAGTTCCGCCCATAACGGCAAGTTCTGCACTTGGCCAGGCAAAAATTAACCTTGGATCATAGGCTTTTCCGCACATGGCGTAGTTTCCTGCTCCATAAGAGTTACCTACAATTACTGTAAATTTTGGAACTACAGAATTACTCACGGCATTTACCATTTTGGCACCATCTTTTATAATTCCTCCATGTTCAGATTTTGATCCAACCATGAAACCGGTAACATCTTGTACAAAAACTAACGGAATTTTTTTCTGATTACAATTAGCAATAAATCGGGTTGCTTTATCTGCACTATCAGAGTAAATAACTCCACCAAATTGCATTTCGCCTTTTTTGGTTTTCACTACCTTTCTTTGGTTAGCAACAATTCCTACTGCCCAGCCATCAATTCTGGCGTAACCGGTAATAATAGTTTGTCCGTAACCATCTTTGTAAGCTTCAAACTCAGAATTATCGACCAAGCGATTGATGATTTCCATCATATCATATTGTTCGTTTCGGGCTTTTGGCAGAATTCCGTAGATATCCTTAGGTTCTAAAGCGGGTTTTTCAGATTTAATTCTGTTATAGCCGGCTTTATCATAATCGCCTATTTTATCTACAATATTTTTTATTTTGTCTAAAGCATCTTTATCATCTTTTGCCTTATAATCAGTAACACCAGAAATTTCGCAATGCGTTGTAGCACCACCCAGAGTTTCATTGTCAATCGTTTCTCCAATTGCTGCTTTTACCAGGTAGCTTCCGGCAAGGAAAATACTTCCTGTTTTGTCAACGATTAAAGCTTCGTCACTCATAATAGGCAAGTAAGCACCGCCAGCAACGCAACTGCCCATTACGGCAGCAATTTGTGTGATTCCCATACTGCTCATTTGAGCATTATTTCTAAAAATACGACCAAAGTGTTCCTTGTCAGGAAATATCTCATCCTGAAGCGGTAAATAAACACCTGCACTGTCAACCAAATAAATAATTGGCAATCTGTTTTCCATTGCAATTTCCTGAGCGCGAAGATTTTTCTTCCCGGTTATAGGAAACCACGCACCGGCTTTTACAGTCGCATCATTAGCAACAACGATACATTGTTTGCCTCTTATGTATCCTATTTTAATTACGACACCACCAGATGGACATCCGCCATGTTCAGCATACATTCCGTCTCCAACAAATCCTCCAATCTCAATACTTTTTGCACCTTCATCTAATAAATATGCGATACGTTCCCGGGCTGTCATTTTGCCTTCGGCATGTAATTTTTCGATTCGCTTTTCGCCTCCGCCTAATTTTACTTTGGCAAATCGTTGTTTTAAGTCAGAAAGTAATAATTTATTGTGATCTTCGTTTTTATTGAAGTTTAAATCCATGATATATTGTGGTTTTTGTAAAATAGTGTTGGCTAATTTACAAAATCAATTGAAACCCACATAATAAAATATAAAGTCATACGAAATTAAAAAGTAGGATTTATAAATGCAAAATATTTGCTTTCGCGGAAGAAGTAAAGAGGGGGTAATCTGATTTAAATTTAAATGATTTAGATTTATCAGAAACAAAAAAAAAACAGAAGCGAACTTCTGTTTTCTATATAAATTGTATGTTGTTTTATTTTTTAGAATCGCAAACCATTCGTTTTAGAATTGCCCATTGTTTTAATGCGTCACGAGCTTCAACAGCAGGATATCCTAACATTGTTTTTCCGGCAGGAATATCACCAACTACACCAGAACCTGCACCAACGATAGCCCCATCGCCAATTGTGGTATGATCTTTTATAGAAGCGCTTCCGCCAATAATAACACCATTTCCTAACGTTACAGAACCAGCTAAACCGCTATTTCCAGCCATAATACAAAACTTACCTAATTTACTGTTATGACCTATCTGAACTAAATTATCAATTTTGCATCCGTCTCCAAGAATTGTTGAACTAAATTTTCCACGATCAACGCAAGTATTTGCTCCAATTTCAACTCCGTTACCTATAATTACATTACCAATTTGCGGAATTTTTACTAGACCTTTTTCACTACAAGGACGAAAACCAAAACCGTCAGCACCAATTGTTGCGTTAGGATGAATAATACAGTCTGTACCTATATGACAACGTTCACGAACTACAGCTCCTGACCAAATGATCGTATTTTTACCAATAGTACATTCGTCTAAAATAGTAACATTAGGATAGATAGTAACATTTGCACCAATTTCAACTTTTGGACCAATATAGCAACCCGCACCAATTCGCGCACCTTCACCAATAATTGCTGTTTCATCAACGTTTGCTGATTTATGAATATTATTGCGAAATACAGGAGTAGGGGGAGCAAAAAGAGCTAGAATTTGAGACATTGCCAAATCAGCATTTTTTACTTTAATAAAAGCACGGTTTTCTCCAGGTTCAATTGAAATGTCTTCGTTAACAACTGCAATTGAAGCTTTTGATCCTTCCCAGAATTTTTCATATTTTTTATTTCCTATAAATGAAATTTCTGAAGTAGTAGCTTTTTCTAATTGCTCTGTTGCAGTAATGCTCTGAGAAGTGGTGCCATAAATTTCACCTTTTATAACTTCGTTAATTTCTTGAATTGAATAGGATTTCATCGAATGAATTTAATTGATTGGGTTAATTTTCGCCAAATAAAATCAATTAGATTTGAATTACCTAATATTTTTTTTGAGTTTGTTAAAAAGTATTTAAAATAAGGCTTCTAATATTGTAAAATTAACATTAAATCTATTAATTTGTTAATTGTTTTCCAGTTTCTGGTGGTTGCTTTAACATTCAACTTATTCTCGATTATAGTATTGCTGAGTTTTGAATTTCCTCCGGGATTAGCATATATAATATATAGTACTTTGTTGATTGTTATGTGTTTATCGTTTTGGAAATCAATCTTTTGAAAATTGTCAAGATCACTAGTTGTTGGCTTTTTTGATAAAAAAGTAACATACGGCTGAGTTGGATCGCTTAAATTATGATCTGGATCTGGATTTTTTTCGACACATTTTTGAAGTTCTTCGAGAGTCAGAACTAAAACGGAAACCTGATAACCAAAATGTTTTTCTATACAATTTGCGATCTGATTTTCTAAATCTGAAATATTAGTAAGATTACTAGTAAAAATAATATTGCCACTCTGTATATAAGTGCTAATGTTTTCTATGGGAAGTTCTGCTAAAATAGTTCTTAGTGATTCCATCTTGATTATTTTGTGCCCGCTAATATTAATGCCGCGCAAAAAAGCAATGTAGATTTGCATTGTTCTAAAAATTTAAATTAGAATAAAAAAGCGATTCACTTTTATAAAGGAATCGCTTATTTTGGTATTATTCTTTAATTTTCGAAAGAGAAATTGCGTTGATGCAATAACGCAAACCACTTGGTTCCGGACCATCAGGAAAAACATGTCCTAAATGGGCATCGCAAGTATTACAAACGACCTCAACACGAATCATTCCGTATGATTTATCTGCATGGTAAGCAATAGCATTTTCTTTTAGTGGTTGTGTAAAAGACGGCCAGCCAGTTCCTGATTCAAATTTTTCGCTTGCATCAAAAAGCAAAGTGCCACAACATTTACATTCATAAATTCCAGGATCGAATAAACTGCAAAGTTCAGAACTAAAGGATATTTCTGTGCCTTTTAATCGTGTTACCTGAAATTCTTCCGGCGTTAAAAGTTGTTTCCATTCTTCCGGTGTTTTTTCCACCCTTTTGTCAGGAGTTGGATTTCCTTTATTCGTAAAACGAATTATATCTGCCCACTTAATCATAGTATTTTTATCTTTTAGTTTACAGTTCTCAGTCTCGGTTTACAATTGTTTCCTCTACTGAGACTGTAAGCTTCGACTGAAAACTAAAATTTATTCTTCCTCTCTTTGCCCCATCATCATTAAAAATGCTTTTAGGAAAGGATCAATATTTCCGTTCATAACGCCATCAACATCGCTGGTTTCATAGCCTGTACGAACATCTTTTACTAATTTATAAGGTTGCATTACATAATTACGTATCTGCGAACCCCATTCGATTTTCATTTTTCCGGCTTCGATATCAGCGCGTTGTGCCTGCTGTTTCTTCAACTCAATTTCGTACAACTGAGAACGTAACATTTGCATGGCACGTTGTCTGTTATCTTGCTGCGATCTGGTTTCAGAACACTGAATCTGGATTCCGGTTGGTTTGTGTACCAATTGTACTTTGGTTTCAACCTTATTCACATTTTGTCCTCCGGCTCCACTGGAACGAGAAGTTGTAATTTCGATATCTGCTGGATTAATGTCAATTTCGATACTGTCATCAACAAGCGGATAAACATACACAGATGCAAATGAAGTATGGCGTTTGGCATTACTGTCAAAAGGAGAGATTCGAACTAAGCGGTGTACGCCGTTTTCTCCTTTTAAATATCCAAAAGAATAATCTCCCTCAAACTCAAGTGTAACGGTTTTTATTCCGGCAACCTCACCAGCCTGAAAGTTTAGTTCTTTTATTTTAAAACCATAGCTTTCTCCCCACATCATATACATACGCATAAGCATTCCGGCCCAGTCGCAACTTTCGGTTCCGCCGGCTCCGGCCGTAATTTGTACAACGGCACTTAAACTATCGCCTTCATCAGAAAGCATGTTTTTGAACTCGATGTTTTCAATATGAGCTTGTGTTGTATTATAATGCTCGCTTAATTCTTCTTGAGAAAGTTCCCCTTCTTTATAAAAATCATAGGCAAGCTGCAATTCATCTGTAAGTTCGATTGCTTTGTTATAATCTTCGATCCATTTTTTCTTGTTTCGAAGGTTTTTTACAATGACTTCAGCTTCTTTTGCATTGTTCCAGAAATCTGGAGCAAAGGTTTTTTCTTCTTCGTTGGCAATTTCAATTAGTTTGGCATCAACGTCAAAGATACCTCCTCAACGCACCAAGGCGCTCCACAATACCTTTTATTTGTTCGGTAGTTGTCATAAATTAATAGTAGTTTATTTGTTTTGAATATTACGTTGATTACTTAATTGTAAAAAGAACTCATTGAGTAAAAACGTCATTTTTGTAGCACAAAAATAAGATATAGTTTTTATATTATCACATTAATTTTAACATATAAAAAAGAATGCAAAAAAGTGTTTAGCATCAAATAATTGTATCTAGAATATAAACAAATACAACTTAGATAAAGATTCTTTCTCTAAACTGCATTTTGAAATTCCGGAATATAAAAGTTATAAAGAAGTGATTTGATCTCAGGAAGCTTTTGCTAAAGATAAAAGAAGAAAAATATTTTGATTATCCAGATCAAATATTACAGGTTTTGTTTTTTCTTCAGTTTATTTTTAAGAAATGTTTTATGTCTCAAAATCAGATACTTTCTCTTGTTTTATGGGCTATATCAAAGGTGTGATTTTTTCGTCTAACAAATTGGTCTCTAAAATTATAGGATAACTTTAGAATATTAATGTTAGTTTTATATGTTTTTTGTAATTATTACGTTAATTTGGTTTAATTGTAATTGCTAGTTAAATTTTAGCAAAACTTGTTAAGAATAACTATCAGTAATACGTAATTTTGCTGTTGAAAAAAGATATACTTTTTAGAATATGGAGATAAATTTAATTAGCGATACCATTACCAAGCCTACATACGAGATGTTGCAGTATATGTTTAATGCACATGTTGGCGATGATGTATACAGGCAAGATCCCACAGTTATCGAATTAGAGACTAGAGTGGCTGAATTTTTTGGTATGGAAGCAGGGCTTTTTTTTCCATCAGGAACTATGGCCAATCAAACGGCGATTAAATTACATACACAACCCGGAGAACAATTGATTGCTGATAAATATGCACATGTTTATAATTATGAAGGAGGCGGGGTTTCTTTTAATAGTGGGGTTTCGTGTTGTTTATTAGACGGAGACCGTGGTATGATAACGGCAAGTCAGGTTGCAGCTGCTATTAATGATCCGGAGTTTTATCATAGTCCGCTAACAAGTTTGGTTTGTGTAGAAAACACGACCAATAAAGGTGGTGGAGCATGTTATGAGTTAGATGATTTAAGAGAAATAAAAAAAGTTTGCGATGCCAATAATTTGAAATTTCATCTTGATGGAGCCAGAATTTGGAACGCATTAGTGGCAAAAAGGCAAAACCCGAAAGAATTTGGAGCTATTTTCGACACTATTTCGGTTTGTTTATCAAAAGGATTAGGCGCTCCAATAGGTTCTGTTTTGTTAGGAACCAAAGCAGATATTCACAGGGCGTTGAGAATCAGAAAGATACTTGGCGGCGGAATGCGTCAGGTTGGTTATTTGGCAGCAGCCGGATTATATGCTTTAGCAAATAATATAGAAAGATTAGCCGAAGATCATCGTCGTGCAAAAGAAATTGCGGCCGTTTTAAGTACAAAACCGTGGGTCTCAGCAATAGAACCTGTAGAAACTAATATTTTGATTTTCTCCCTTGCAGAAGGTTACAGTGATCAGCTTTTGATTGAAAAATTAAAACAAAAAAATATTCTAATAAGCTCTATGGGACACAATAAACTTAGACTTGTAACGCATTTAGATTATAAAGAAGTAATGCATACATATGTGATTGAAACGTTGCAGAAGTTTTAGAAAAAGATTCTGAGGTACTAAGATTCTAAGGTTCTAAGTTTTTTCGAATAGGAAACTTAGCGCCTTAGAGTCTTAGTTTCTTAGAGGCTTACTTAAAAAGATTATCCATTCCCGGAATCATTGGCATATCCATTTTTGCAACGGCGTCAAGCTCTTGTTCATTAACACTTGTAGCTTTTTCTATTGCTTTATTTAATGTTACGATTAAATAATCTTCAAGTTGTTCTTTATCTTCAAGTAAAGAGTCGTCAATAGATATTGATTTTACCTTTCTGTTTGCAGTTAGTGTTACTTTTAATAATCCGTCAGCACTTTGTTCATCAATCAAAACAGTATCCAGACGTTTTTTTGTATCTTCAATTTTTTGTTGGGTTTCTTTAAGTTTACCCATCATTCCCATTAAATCCATTTTTGTTGATTTTAAATTATTTCATACAAAATTAGTATATTGCTGTATGATAACAATAGAATATTTTATGAAAAAATTAATTTGGTTCTGTTGTCTTTATAGTATTTTTGCTGCTTCGTATTTAAAAACTAATGCTCAATCAATGCAAAACGATATAATGGCTCCACAAGCCAAAGAAATTCCAAAATCATTAAAAAAACATAAAGAAACCAGAGTCGATAATTATTTTTGGCTTAACGATCGCGAAAACCCTGAAGTTATTGATTATTTAAATCTGGAGAATTCGTATTACCAGAGTATGACATCGCATACAAAAGGTCTTCAGGAAAATTTGTATGAAGAAATGAAAGCCAGAATTAAAGAAGATGATTCATCTGTTCCTTATTTCTACAATGGTTATTATTATATTACCCGTTTTGAAACTGGTCAGGATTATCCAATTTTTTCCAGAAAAAAAGGAAGTCTTTCTGCAGATGAAGAAATTATGTTCAATTGTAATGAATTGGCAAAAGGACATGCTTATTTTAAACTTGGCGGTTTAAGTGTAAGTCCGGATAACAAGTTTGCCAGTTTTGGAGTTGATATTGTGGGACGAAGAATTTATACCATTCAGTTTAAAAACTTAGAAACTGGTGAAATTCTATCAGATAAAATCGAAAATGCTACAGGAGGATCTGTTTGGGCAAATGATAACAAAACTGTTTTTTATACCAAGCAGGATGAAGTTACTTTAAGAGCGGATAAAGTTTTTAGACATAAACTAAATTCGGATTCGACTGCTGATGTATTGGTTTTTAATGAAACTGATGATACTTTTAATGTTTCGATAAGCAAAGAAAAATCAAGAAAATATATTGTAATTGGTTCAGGAAGCACGTTGACTACTGAATACAGAATTCTAAATTCTGATAATCCTGATGGAGAATTTGAGGTTTTCCAGCCTCGTGTTCGTGGTTTAGAGTATAGTATTTCTCATTTTGAGAACTCTTTTTATATTTTGACGAATAAAGATAAGGCGACCAATTTTAAGTTGATGAAAACGCCTGAAAATAAAACAGGAAAGAAAAACTGGGTAGATCTTATTCCGCATCGCGAAGACGTTTTGTTAGAAGATATCGAAATTTTCAAAAATTATTTGGTTGTAGAAGAACGCTCAAACGGATTAAATCATATTCGTATCATGCCATGGAATGGTGATGCGGACTATTATCTTCCTTTTGGCAGTGAAACTTACAGCGCTTACACGACAACAAATATTGATTTTGATACCGATATTTTGCGTTACAGTTATCAATCTCTTGCAACGCCTTCGTCTGTAATTGATTTTAACATGAAGACTAAAACCAAAGAAATCTTAAAAGAACAACAGGTTTTAGGCGGAAAGTTTGATAAAGAGAATTATATCGAAGAACGTGTCTGGGCAACAGCCAGAGATGGCGTAAAAGTGCCTGTTTCGATGATTTACCGCAAGGGATTAAATAAAGACGGTAAAAATCCGTTATTACTTTACGCTTATGGTTCTTACGGAATTACGATGGATACTTATTTTTCGTCTACACGACTTTCTCTTTTAGATCGCGGTTTTGTTTATGCAATCGCTCATATTAGAGGAGGAGAAGATCTTGGGAGACAATGGTATGAAGATGGAAAACTGTTAAAAAAGAAAAATACCTTTACAGATTTCATCGATTGCTCTAAATTTGTAATCGACGAAAATTACACTTCTCCTGAACATTTATATGCTGAAGGAGGATCTGCAGGAGGACTTTTAATGGGAGTTATCGTAAATGAAGCGCCAGAATTATATAGAGGAGTTATTGCTCAGGTGCCTTTTGTAGATGTTATTACAACTATGCTGGACGACAGTATTCCGCTGACAACCGGAGAATATGACGAATGGGGAAACCCAAATAATAAAAAATATTACGATTATATGTTATCGTACTCACCGTATGATAATGTAAAAGCACAAAACTATCCTAACATGTATGTTTCTACAGGATTGCATGATTCGCAGGTACAGTATTGGGAGCCAGCTAAATGGGTAGCTAAATTGAGAAATCTAAAAACAAATAATAATCTTTTATTTTTAGATACCAATATGGATGCCGGACATGGTGGAGCTTCGGGACGTTTTGAGGCTTTAAAAGACTTAGCAAAGGAATTTAGTTTTTTATTAGATTTAGAAAAAATTAAAAGCTAATTAGAAATTTTTTGTTAAATTTGCAACCTATCAAGGTTATTTAAAAATGCCTTTGATTAACTATTTTTTTATGAAAGAAGAAATAAACGCTTATAATAATGTTTTAGAGTTAATAGGTAATACCCCACTTATTAAGCTAAATAAAATTACCGAAGAGTTAGAAGGTAATTTCTACGCAAAGGTAGAAGCTTTTAATCCAGGACATTCCTCGAAAGATAGAATAGCGTTATATATTATTGAAGAAGCTGAGAAAAAAGGAATCTTAACACCAGGTGATACTATCATTGAGACTACATCCGGTAATACGGGTTTTAGTCTGGCAATGGTAAGTATTATAAAAGGGTACAGCTGTATTTTGGCAGTAAGCTCAAAATCATCCAAAGATAAAATTGACATGCTGAGAAGTTTAGGAGCAAAAGTATATGTTTGTCCCGCTCACGTATCAGCAGATGATGAGAGATCTTACTACAATGTTGCTAAACGACTACACGAAGAAACAAAAGGCTCAGTTTACATCAATCAATATTTTAATCAATTAAATATTGATGCACACTATAACACTACAGGTCCTGAAATTTGGGAACAAACAAAAGGACAAATCACACATCTTGTGGCTTGTAGCGGAACCGGAGGAACGATTTCCGGAACTGCAAAATTCTTAAAAGAGCAAAATCCAAATATTAGAATTCTAGGTGTTGATGCTTTTGGGTCTGTATTAAAAAAATACCACGAAACAAGAGAATTCGATAACAAAGAAATTTATCCGTATCGTATAGAAGGTTTAGGTAAAAACCTGATTCCATCTGCTACGGATTTTGATATTATCGATAAATTCATCAAAGTAACCGATGAAGAAAGTGCTCACTCTGCAAGAGAGATCACCAGAAAAGAAGGTTTGTTTGTAGGATATACTTCCGGAGCAGTAATGCAGGCAATCAAACAATATGCAGAAGAAGGCGAGTTTACCAAAGAAAGTAATATTATCGCAATTTTCCCGGATCATGGATCGCGTTATATGAGTAAAGTATTTAGCGATGACTGGATGAATGAACAAGGTTTCTTTGACAGTGTCAATGAAGAAGAGGTTCAAAAAATAGAATTTGTAAAGTAAATTAAAGTTACTTTATAATATATAACTCCATTCGTAAAACGAATGGAGTTTTTTTTGTAAAAATGTTTTTACAAATCTGGACAGTAAAATTAATTGAGTGCGTTTATTTCTATTTTTGGTAAGAATACTGTATTTATAAGTAATAAATTTTTTGTAGTATTGAATTAAATTTATAGTTTTAACAAAATTTATAAAAGTATAACTAAATTTAATTAAGAGCGTATAATCATCAATTTTGGTTATTTGACGGTTATTTTGGTTTGTTACCGAATAAATTTTTGCTCATACATATTATAATATAGATTAGTGTTCTTAAATACGCTTTTCTAAAATACCCTAAAATCTGTTCCATATGAAAAAATTATTACTGACATTAATGTTCGTAAGTTTTTTAGTTACTAATGCCCAAAATCCAGTCCAGGAATTCAATTTCAACGGGACTTTAAACAATGCCGATAATTCGGTTTCGCTTTTAGGGACACCTAACTTTGTAAATGACAGAATGGGAGTTGCAAAAGGCGCGCAGCGTCTCACAAATAAAGTTTTGCAAGGTATGGTTGGGGATCTTCCGCAAGATAACAAACCAAGATCAATATCTGTTTGGGTGAAGTTTAATACAATTACTTCTGTAAATTATATTTTGGGATATGGTGGTGCCGTAAATGCACAGTATTTTGGTTTAGTACAGCAAGCTGCTTCTGCAGGCAATTCAGACTTAAGTTTAGTGGGTTGGGGAGATACAAACAATGTTATAGCTTCAGTTCCGCTTTCAAAAGAAGTTTGGTATCAATATAGTGTAACTTATGATGGAACCCATTCAAAAGTATATCGTAATGGAGAATTACTAAAATCTGCTGATGGAATTTCGCGCTTGACAAAAGGTTATATTCTAAGATTAGGCGCATTAAATGGCACAGTTGGAATCAATGCAGATGTAGATGATCTTAAAATATACAATGTAGCAATGACAGACGAACAGGTTATGGAATCGTATAACAGTTCGAAACCAACTGGTGTAGCCGTAGCAGAAACTGTTCAGGCTTCAAGTCCTGCTAAAAAAGTGGTTGCTCCGGCACCTGTAAAAACTGTGGTTGCGGCAAAAGTACCGACGCCCGCAAAGACAGGAACTGTATCAGAAAATACAGGTTCTAAAATTGTTGAGGTTTTCTCGCAAGGCACAAAAGTAGTAGGAACGAATGCTACTAATATTGCTGATTTACCAGAAGGGACTTATTTATTGAAAGTATCCAATAACCCCGCAAAAAAATAACTTCCAATTTTATTTATATATTACAATTTCCAAATGGTAAAAGCCTTCTAAAATATAATTTTTAGAAGGCTTTTTTTTGTTAATGTTTTTTCTGTTGTCCAGGTGCATAAGCTTTGGCACTTTTGCTTCCTGACATTTTTTTTGCCTGTCCAGGAGGAATTTTTTTATTACTGCTGTTGCTGCTGTTACTTGGGCCACTGTGAACATGTGTGCTACAACTTAAAACACTAATAGCCACAAATAGAATTACCATAATAATTACGGCAGCTCTTGTATATTTCGATTTATTCATAAAATTATATTTATTTTTTTGTTTTTGGAATTTACAAATATAGGCGATAATGTCTGTTTTAAAAGCCGTATAAGCTATTTAGAGTATATATAAACAGTCAAAATTGTTTTTATTGAAAACTTATTTCAATTTATTATTTATCTTCATTTTAAGCGTTTAAATTAATTTGTTTTAAAATAAATCCGAAGAATTGTAGAACATAACTATTCATTATAAATAAAAAGCCTTCTTAATGTTACTCAAGAAGGCTTTTTGATTTTATCGTTGCAACTATTTAGTTTATAACACTAAGAACTACAAATAGAATTACGAGAACGATTACAACGTATTTTGTGTATTTTGAAGATTGCATTTTTTGATGGTTATGTGTTAATATAGGTTTTTATAAAGTCTATTTTTCTTTGAGTAATTTTTCCAGATAGTCGAGTTTATCTTTTTCAGCTAGCAGCAAACGTTCGTAAAGCTTTTTGTTTTCGTCTACAAGTTCCATCACTTTATCCAGAGGATTGAATGAGCAATGATTGGATTGTGGAGCATTAAGAATTGTTCCACTAATATCATTGTCGTAAATATTATTGAAATAATTAATTGCAGCTTCATCAGAAAAATTCTTAATGGCTTCAACCGTTACACCAAGTGCTTTTGCAACTTCAATTAGTTTTTCGTCGTCTATAGTTTCGCTATTTTCTATTGCAGATATAGTTTGCTGGCTTATTCCCATGGCTTGCGCCAAAGCTTCCTGTTTCATATCCCGAAGTTCACGAATACGGCTAATTTTTCGCCCTATATGATTTGGTTTTGTAAGTGTGCTCATAATTCAAAGATAAGAATAACTAAGTAAAATAGTATGCGAAATGTAAAAAACAGATTTAAAGCGGTAAGATACGATTAGAGAGAGATTTGATCGTTCGGTTTTACCGTGTTTTTATAGTTTATCAGCTATTCCTTTAATTTTTATCCTAATTTCATCTGTCAAAAACGGATCTTCCCAAATACCATGGACATAAGTAATATCTTCTCCTAAACTATCTTCTCCGGCTCCTCTGGGTTGATAATCATATTGCCAGCGACGAAATTCGATCAATAAATAGTTTTTATTCGATTCCGTATCTTCAAACAATGCAATTGTTGCCGGCAAATCGTATAATTTATTTACAAACGAGTTATCAGTAGTTAATCTTGATGGATATATTTTGTTGGGAGTAAGCTTAACATTATATGTTTTTTCAAAAAAGAGTAATTCTTCCTGAGAGAAAGAGTTTTCGTTTAATGTTGCACTGAAATTATATTTAAACTTAATTTTATTTCCGTTTAACAAAAGAAGAATTTCAGGTCTAATCAACTCACTTTTAATTTTGCAAATCCCTTCTGAAAGTACTTTTTCATTTCCGTTTCCTTCAATTTCATTTTCAATACAATAAAAATCGTCTATTAATCGCATTTTATTTTCTTTAAAATTATGTAAAACATTCTTAGAAATGCTTTACATAATCATCAATTTTTTGTTTTAATCTACTGGCAAGATAACTGTTTCCTTCTTTCAAAGTATCATAGATTAATATGGATTCTTTATGATATTCTTTTTTCTTTTCGGTTGTCCAATAATAGGGTGGAGAATAGAGATTGCAAATTCTGTCGGCCATTTTTACAGACCAAACTTCTTTAGGTTGTTGTTGTATTCTGGATAAACTATCCGTCATTTGGTCTTTTTTATGTTCTAAAGACGTGTTTTTAGTTAAAGCACTAACTCCATTTGCGATTTGTTCTCCAAATAAATCTTTAACCTTATCAAATGTAATTTCGGTATCTTCGATAGTGTCATGTAATAATGCACAAGTAATGGCAAGGTCTCCATCTATATTTTCTTCGAAATTAAGTGAATTTATTATTTCGAAAGTCACACTGCCAATATGATTGATATATTCTATTTGTAGATTTTCTTCATCTCCTCCGTACTTTTGTCCTTGGTGAAGTTTCGAAATTAAGTACCATGTTTTTTGCAGATTGTCTATTGACCATTTTTTCATAAGCTATTTTTTATCAAATTTTAATATTTGTAAGTTACTCAATTTCTAACACACCATAAATATAAAAACCCCAATATTCCCGATATTCATCAATATTAAAAATTATCATATAACATTTATTGCATTCCTTAGGTTGAAAGAATTGATACCGATATAAAAAACTCCTTTCGGTATTATTCAGGTTTTCAAGTTTACTAATTTGATGATTTGCTAAACTTTCAGTGGTTATTTGTCCGTTTTTAATTAATTCATTCAGAAAAAACGAAGTCTCAAATGACAAAATTACTTCATGTTTTATTCCGCCATTTACACAATAAAAACTAAAATTTAATTTTGAATATAGATTTTCGGCAGAGAAACTATTTTTGCCTAATTGTACTTTTTTTATAATCGAGATTTTATTCATTTGATAATGTGTAATGATATAAAGAAAAGAATTATCGGAATCAGTAATAAAATGGAAGCGAAAAAAACTTTCTTGAATTGTTTTACCTGTCCTTGATGATTTGAATCCATAGGTAATTTAAAAAATTACCCTATTTTTTCAAAATTTTAGGGATGAAGATATAGCCAAGAATTATTAAAATTACTATTGCAACACTAGCATAATCCACGAAACCATAATAACTTCTAACTTGTTCTCCATTACGTTTTAGCATCCTTACGGATTGAGGATCGCCGTAATGAAGTTTTCTAAACACAACAGTATCTCCAATTAAAAAACCGTATTCTATGGTATCACTATCTCCACCATCTTCATATTTTTTTCCGTTTTTATCGACAATATAATAAGTATGTACTCTGGCTGAGTTACCACTTCTTTTGTATGAATCACTATCATAAATAACACCTTTACCCATGTTATCTTCCTTGCTATAAGTAATATTGTTAATAATCCTCGTAAGTAATACAAGAAATACTGCGAATATAAAACCATGAAAAAGTATTTTTCCTCCCATTTGCTTAATGATCAAATTTTGATGAAACTTTAAATTATTTTTTTTGAATATTTTCTAAGTAATAAATATAAGATCGAGAATGTAGAAAATAGAAAGAGAAATGGTTCTATTAAATACTTTATATCTAAGCCTGAAAAATTGGTAGGTTTCCAATAAAATAAATTTACAGCTGTATATTTAGAATGATAAACTAGAATTCTGTGGTCTTTAAAGTTTTTTAAGAAGGGATTGAAATCATTCCTTAATTCTATTGAGGCTTTTTTCTTATTCGAGACTAAAGTGCCATGGTAAATTGACGAAAAATTTGACGTTGAATTCCAACTTGTTCCTGATGCTGAACCAAATTCATTGACAAGTAGTGTATCTTTTATAAATCCATCTTTACAAAATGCAATTGTATATCCGGTTTTGAGAACTGAAAAATCATTTATGATTTCAATAATTAAGATTAAAGAAGAAAGTATTATAACAAAGTAGGCAATAATTTTTTTCATTTATTTTTAATGAAGTTTCTAATGCTATAAAAGTATGCTTTCTGTTTGTGGATTTTTTTTATGGAAGTTGAAAGCATAATAAAAGCCTTCTAAATTTGTTTTAAGAAGGCTTTTTTAAATTTTATAATTGATACGTTTTAGTTGATAACGCTAAGAACGACAAATAAAATTACCAGAATGATTACAGCGTATCTTGTGTATTTTGATGCTTGCATATTGTGTTTATTTTGAGTTAATTTAAATTTGAGATTCGTAAATATAATAGTTTATTTTTATTGACGTAAATCTCTCTCATTTTTTTTATTTTTTAATAATAAAGTGCTTCATTAAATGTTTGATTAATTATGATGAGAAAACAATATAACTTACGTAAAAGCGAACAGGGACTAAAAGCCTGGGATGTTCATCGACTAATTGAATTATCTAAAGATCTGCCTGTAAAAAGCATTTTATTGTCTGATATAAAAGAAGTAAATGAACCTTATTGGTTCGAACATAATACCAATTTACCAACTTGTGCAGATGTTCTTAATCATATGAAACTTGTTCAGCAAGCAGATCTAAAGTATCCTATTATTTTATGTTCAGACGGACGCTTAATGGATGGAATGCATCGGGTAATTAAGGCGTTGCTGGAAGGTCATCTTGAGATTCAGGCAATTCAGTTTGAGAATACGCCAGAGCCTGATTTTATTAATATTCCGGTTGATGATTTACCTTATTGAATTATAACAAAAAAGCCCTGAAATTTCAGGGCTTTTGATATTTATAAAAAGAGAAAATTATGCTTCCTGCATAGTATGATAAACGTTCATAACGTCATCATCTTCTTCGATTTTTTCGATTAGTTTTTCAACATCAGCGATTTGGGCTTCTGTAAGTTCTTTGGTAATTTGCGGAATACGCTCAAAACCTGAAGATAAAATTTCTAAACCTCTGTTTTCTAATTCTTTTTGCAAAGCACCAAAACTTCCAAAAGGAGCGTAGATTAAAATTCCGTCTTCGTCCTCAAAAACTTCCTCAGCACCAAAATCAATTAGTTCTAATTCTAGTTCTTCCGGATCAAGATCACCTTTTGCAATTCTAAAGTTGCAAGTATGATCAAACATAAACTCAACAGAACCCTGAGTTCCCATTGTACCGTTGCATTTATTAAAGTAGCTACGAATGTTGGCTACAGTTCTATTATTGTTGTCAGATGCAGTTTCAATCAAAATAGCGATTCCGTGAGGAGCATATCCTTCAAACAAAATCTCTTTATAGTTGGCAGTATCTTTATTACTTGCATTTTTTATCGCGCGCTCTACATTGTCCTTAGGCATGTTAGCAGCCTTAGCATTTTGTATTACAGCTCTTAATCTAGAATTGGCATCTGGGTTAGGACCGCCTTCCTTAACAGCCATAACGATGTCTTTACCAATTCTGGTAAAAGTTTTGGCCATTGCTGACCAACGTTTCATTTTTCTTCCTTTTCTAAATTCGAACGCTCTTCCCATTTCTAATTTTTAGTTTTGAGTTGCAAAAATACGGTTATTCCTTATTTTTGCAAAATCAAAGATTAAGTTTTTTTGATTTGTTTCAGGTTTAAGGTTTCAAGTTTTGAAATAAGATAATTTTGTTTGAGTTTAACCGCAAAGTGCGCAAAGTTTTTTTTGTTTTAAATTGTAGTTAGTAAACACAAAGTTCGCAAAGCTTTATCTGGACATAGCTTTGCGAACTTTGTGTTTGTATACATATTACCGATAAAAAACTTTGCGCACTTTGCGGTTAAATTTTTTTTGTTCTCATTTCAAAGCCTGAAACCTGTAACCTGAAACCTGTAACTTGAAACCTGAAACTTGAAACAAAAACCTATTTCATCGCATTAAACTCATTAATAACATTCACCGCTTCGTTTAGGTACGGATTTGTTTTAAGGTTATCGATCTGGTATTGGTTTATCGTTTTATCATTAGGATAAGCGCCTAATAAAAACTGATTTACAGTAGAATTATAAACATCCAGCGGATTGTTTTCGTCATTAAACGTATTGATTTCTGTCCAGAGTGCGTTTACAATTTTTTTCTGTTTAAAGATAGCATCCAGCGTCATTGGGATTTCTGCTTTTGGAGTATTGACAAGCTGATCGATTTTTAGATTGATTTTTTTTATATTATTAAAAAAATAATTATCAGCCAGTCTTACAGAACTATTTTTGGCTAGTTTGTCGATTAAAACCCTTTTTACATACGGTTTAAATTTTAGCATTGGTTCAATACTATCATTTTTAATAGCGGTAGGAAAATCACTTTCTTTTTGGTAGACACCTTCATAAAATTCAGGAAGAACAACATCTGGTTTTACGCCAATATATTGGTGGCTTTTTCCGGTAACCCTGTAAAATTTATTGATGGTAATTTTTAAAAAATCTGTGTTTTTAGTTTCGTCAAGCGAAAGAATCGTTTGCATTGTCGCTTTCCCCAACGTATTACTGCCTAATAATAATGCCCTATTATAATCTTGTAATATAGAAGAGAAAAATTCACTTGCAGATGCCGTGTTACTATTCACCAAAATTACAATTGGTCCTTTGTATATCAAACCTCTATACGGATCGTTGATAATCGATTTTCCTTGTTTATTATCTACCACAATAGAAAGCGGACCATAATCAATAAACATTCCGGCAAGTTTTATGGCTTCCTCCATAGAGCCGCCGCCATTATCAATCAAATCAATTACAAGACCTTTTATATTATCCCTTTCCAGCTTTATAACCTCGCGCGCTACATCATCTGCACAACCTTTTCGACTGTTTCCGTCTAAATCAGCATAAAAACTTGGAATTTTAATGTACCCAACTTTACTGTCTTTACCAATGATGAAACTAAAAACAGAATTGTCCTCATCCTTCATGACTTGTTTTTCGATAAAAACATCAAAACTTTTACCGGAATTACGTTTCAGAGTAAGCGTAATACTTTTATTAGATTCTGATAAAATCATTGTCGAAATAGATTCTAATGAAGCACATGAAACCTGCAGCGTTTCTTTTTGATTGGATATAGAAAGAATCTGATCGCCTTTTTTAATTTGCCCTGTTTGATATGCAGGACCATTTGGATCAATTTCGGCAATTATAATTTCATTTTTTTCATTCAGGTTCACAGTCATTCCCAGAGACAAATGTTCTTTTGATAATGAAGCCACGAAACTTGTTTTAGAATCATCACTAAAATAAGCCGTATGCGGATCAAAATAAGTACAGAAAAAATTGTAGAGTTTTTCTTCCTGCTTGGTATTTGTTTCTAAAAGAGTATTTATTCGGCAGATTTCATTAGATACAATTAAGTTCTTAGACTTTAATTCAATCGAATTAAAATTGGTTTTAAGTGAATCGATATTATCACTGGTTTCGGCAATTTCATCTAGAATCTGATAACGTATTTTTTTTGACCAAACTTTCTCCAGATCTTCTTTTTTAAGATAAAAAGCAAAGGATTTTTTATAAAATCTAATTGTATCTTTTTTACTGTAATCAATAGGTTCTTTTTGTATTTTCTCCAGAACAGCTTTAGTTCTCAAAAGACCATTTCTATATTTTGCAGTAATATCAGCTAGAAAGCTGCAATCATTGCTCAGGATGAAATCATCCAGATTGGTACGATATTTATCGACCAGTTCTGTATATTCTGATTTAAATAATATGTTTCTGGAGGGATCCAGCTCATTAATTAAATTATCAAAAACAAAAACCGACAAACTATCGTCCACCGGTTTTGGTCTAATATGTTCTTCCTGAATAACAGCATTTATTTTGTTTAGTATTTCGCATGTCGAATTGCTATTTTGACTAAATAGAACGTTCGTAACCAACATTAATACTAATAATATTTTTTTCATATAATCGAAAATCTTCGTTTAGATTAAAATTACGTTTTAATTTTTGATTTAAAGTTATATTTTTTCTAAAAAATCTTACATATAAATGATTTAATTTGGTAAGAATTTTTACATAATAAAAAACAGTATTTGTTGTTAAATAGAGGAACAATTTAAAGGATAATGAATGCTACAAAAAAAAATGCGCTACTTGTTAAGTAACGCATTTCTAAATATTTATGATTTAAAATTATTTCTTGTAAAACGGTAATTTTACCACTTTAGCAGGAACATCATTTTTTCTGATTCTAATAAAAATATCACTGTCAACAGCACTATTGCTTACTGTAACATATCCTAAACCAATACCTTTATTCATAGAAGGCGACATAGTTCCAGAAGTTACAACACCAATTATTGCGCCACTTGCATCAACAATTTCATAATCATGTCTTGGTACAGCACGTTCCTGCATCTCAAAAGCAACTAATTTTTTAGAAACACCTTCTTCTTTTTGTTTTTTCAAACCTTCAGAATTAGTAAAATCTTTAGTAAATTTTGTGATCCAGCCCAAACCAGCTTCTAGCGGAGAAGTGGTATCATTAATATCGTTTCCGTACAAACAAAATCCCATTTCAAGACGCAAAGTATCACGAGCTGCAAGACCAATAGGTTTAATGCCGAAAGCTGCACCAGCCTCAAAAACTTTATTCCAAACCTGCTCAACCTCAGAATTCTTGCAATAGATTTCAAATCCGCCAGAACCCGTATAACCCGTAGCAGAAATAATAACATGCTCGATTCCTGCAAAATCAGCCACTTCAAAATGATAGTAAGGAATTGCAGATAAATCTATAGACGATAATGCCTGCATAGCTTCAACTGCTTTTGGTCCCTGAATTGCCAACAAAGAGTAATCATCAGAAAGGTTTTTCATCTCAACTCCCAAATCATTTTGAAGAGAAATCCAATTCCAGTCTTTTTCAATATTCGAAGCATTTACAACCAGTAAATACTGCTCATCTTTCATTTTATACACAATCAAATCATCTACGATTCCGCCTTCATTGTTTGGCAAACAAGAATATTGCGCTCTGCCAATTGTCAAAGTCGACGCATCATTCGAAGTCACTTTCTGAATCAAAGCCAAAGCATTTGGACCCGTCAACAAAAATTCTCCCATATGCGAAACGTCAAAAACGCCCACACCTGTACGAACCGTTTCATGTTCAGCGTTAATTCCCTCATAAGTAATAGGCATGTTATAACCCGCAAACGGAAGCATTTTCGCTCCCAAACTCTCATGTATGTGCGTAAGCGCAGTATTTTTCATTGTGTTGTTTTATAAAATTGTGTCGCAAATTTATTCAAAAAATATCTAAAAATGATAGTCTAAATTATAAATTTCGCAATGATTAGGAGCTATTTCCTGCTATCCGCTATATCTTTTTGTTTTTAAAGAAAAAACAAAAAGGATATCGCTCCTATCAGGGCTAGGAATTTACGGAAAACAAGAAACACTTTCTTCTTCAATTTTTTTATGTAACTTTAGTAACCTGAATTTTATGATTAATACTATTAAGGTAAAACAGACAGATATTAGCCAATTAAAAAATCCGTTTTTATCCGCGTTTTTACGAAGTAAATCCGTTTCATCAGCGTCAAAAAAACATCAGCCTTAAATACAAAGTGATTAAAAATTTATAAAATAAGCCAATTAAAAAAATCCGTTTTTATCCGCGTTTTTACGAAGTAAATCCGTTTCATTCGCGTAATAAATTGCATCAGCCTAAAACACAAAGTGATTAAAAATTTAAAATAAATAAACCCAATGAAAGATCCTCTTTTAATCACGAAACAAGAAATTCTAAAATTCTACAAACCCGTAAATCCTCATACACATAAAGGACTTCAGGGACACGCCGTGATTATTGCCGGAAGTTATGGCAAAATAGGAGCAGCAGTTCTGGCATCAAAATCCTGCCTAAAATCAGGTTGCGGACTCGTAACAACCTTTACACCAAAATGCGGGTATCAAATCCTTCAAATCTCAATTCCCGAAGTTATGGTCGTAACCGATGAAAATACTAATTTTATCACTAATATTCATTTTCCCATACAACCGCAAGCAATCGCAATAGGTCCCGGAATAGGGAAGGAGTTAGGAACACAAAAAGCCTTATTCGAATTTTTAAGAGTCAATAAAGTACCTTTAGTTCTCGATGCAGACGCGCTCAATATCTTATCAGAAAACCAATCCTGGTTAGAATTAATTCCTGAAAACACCATCTTAACTCCACATCCCAAAGAACTTGAACGCTTAATAGGCAAATGGAATTCAGAATCTGAAAAATTTCAAAAAACAACCGCTTTTTCCGAAAAATACAAAGTAATCATCGTCATGAAAGGCGCACCAACTTACATCATCAATAAAACCGAAATCTACGAAAACACCACAGGAAATGCTGCCTTAGCCACCGCCGGAAGCGGCGATACCCTAACCGGAATCATCACCAGTTTCCTCGCGCAAGGTTACGAACCCAAATACGCAGCAAAATTTGGTGTCTACATTCACGGATTAACTGCTGATATTGCCTTGCCCAAAACAGGTTACCAATCGTTTGTAGCATCTGATATTATCGAGAATCTGGGGAAAGCTTTTTTGGAATTAGAAAATGTGCCAATTAGATAATTAGATAATTGTTTCAGGTTTCATGTTTTCTTTGTTTCAGGTTAACGCAGTTTGTTTATATACTAATGGTTACAAGGTTTTTTGTCATTTCGACGAACTTTTTTTGTCATTTCGACGAAAGGAGAAATCACACAAGAAACTCCGTATAGAAATTCGCCAATCTTTGTCGAGTTTCTAGTGTGATCCCTCGTTCCTCGGGATGACAAGAAGGCTTTGTAGTTTTATTGACCATCAATTGTCAGGCTGAGCGATCCCGATCCCGAAGCTTCGGGACGGGAGAAGCCCAAGTTCCAATTGGCGCGCCTTCGACTCCGCTCAGGATGACAAAAAATGCAAATAAGAATAAAAAAATCCGCATTAATCAGCGTCTTCGCTTTAGCGAATCCGTTTCATCTGCGTACTTTGTTGAATCCCTTTATAAAATTAAGCTTTGCGACCTTTAAAAAAACAACTAGCTTAAAAAAACTTAGCGAACCTTTGTGTAAACCTTTGCGCTCTTTGCGGTAAAATAACGAATCTAACAATCTAAAT
This sequence comes from Flavobacterium sp. Leaf82, assembly GCF_001422725.1. GTDB lineage: Bacteria > Bacteroidota > Bacteroidia > Flavobacteriales > Flavobacteriaceae > Flavobacterium. Next base: position 282,195 of record NZ_LMMA01000032.1, read on the forward strand.
TAGTAAGTTTGTATTTCAGTAAATACTGCTTATGAAAAACAATTTCGATCTTAGAACCGTAAACGTTACGCGTTATATAACACCTTTGCGCGAAGGCGGTTCTTTACCCGCATTGGCAGAAGCCGACGACGATTTTAAATATGTCTTAAAATTCAAAGGAGCCGGTCACGGTGTAAAAGCCCTGATAGCCGAATTAGTGGGCGGACAAATAGCAAAAGCTTTAAAGCTCCAATTACCGGAATTGGTTTTTGCCAATCTCGATGAAGCCTTTGGAAGAAGCGAAGCCGATGAAGAAATTCAGGATTTACTGCAAGGAAGTCAGGGATTAAACTTAGCACTGCATTTTTTATCCGGCGCTATTACTTTTGATCCTGTTGTAACAACAGTCGATCCTAAACTAGCGTCGCAAATTGTATGGTTAGATGCCTATATAACCAATGTAGATCGTACGTTTAGAAATACCAATATGCTAATTTGGCATAAAGAATTATGGCTTATCGATCATGGCGCGTGTTTGTATTTTCACCATTCCTGGAACAATTGGGAGCAACATGCAAAAAGTCCTTTTGCATTGATAAAAGATCACGTTTTATTGCCACAAGCCTCATTATTAAAAGAAGTTGACACCGAATATAAAGCACTTTTGACACCAGAAATTCTGGAAGAAATTGTAAATACTATTCCGCTAGAATGGCTGCAATGGGAAGATACGGACGAAACACCCGAAGCATTGCGAAATGTGTACTTACAGTTTTTGCAAACAAGATTAAACAATTCAGAAATCTTTGTAAACCAAGCGCAAAATGCAAGATAGTCACTTATATGAGTATGCCGTAATTCGTGTGGTACCAAGAGTAGAGCGCGAAGAATTCCTGAATATCGGAATCATTTTATTTTGCAAAAAAGCCAAATATATAAAAGTATTATACCACTTAAACGATGCAAAAATCGAAGCGTTATCAAACGATTTTGATATCGAGCAATTGCATTGCAATATCACCGCACTAGAAAAAATTGTAAACGGAGCAAAAGATGGAGGTCCAATTGGAGAAATGGATATTCCGGAACGTTTTCGCTGGTTAACCGCTATTAGAAGTTCAGCGATTCAAACTTCCAGACCACATTCAGGATTATCTCAGGATTTAGAAAAAACAATTCAAAGATTGTTTGAAGAATTAGTTCTTTAAAAGAGGTTTAAAGGAATAAAGGTTCAAAGCAACAAAGGTTTTTTCCGTAGAGACGCACAGCAGTGCGTCTAACCTATTTAAAAAAAAATAGCTGGCAAAAAAATCACCAATAAAAAAAACAACCATATAAGTAATTTAAGAAATCATAAGCCCAATGACTTAAATTTTCTTATATAACTTATATGGTTAAATAAAAAAAACTAAACTAACTCATGTTTTTTTTCTGCTCGTCATTCATTAAAATGATCCGCAAATATTACCACCTAAAGTAGCTCCTGCATTAGCCGAAACATCAGCTTTTACAGCAGTATTAGTAAGTTTTACAATTGTATAAGGAGGAGTAAAAGCAGTTTTGCTTCCTGCCTGGTTTCCTGAAGTATTTGTAAAAATGTTATCAACAGCAGTTACCGCTGTATAACCTGTCATTAAATCGATTGGTGTTTTTACACCTTCAAAAACGTTTGCTTCAACACGAAGATCAGCTTCAAAACCAGCAGCAATACATTTGTTGCTCACCGTACTATTAAAGAAATTGTTTACTAAATGCACTTTTCCAAAACGTACTCTTGGCATTCTTTCCTTACATCCGGGAGCCCACCAGCAACGAGCAAAAGTAATTCTTAATTTTCCACGATCTCCTGTAGCACCATCGCTTGAACCAATTAAGTTAGAATATCTGTGATCGTCTGACCCTCCAGAACCTCCTGCTTTTGGGGGTTTTAGGTAATGAAATTTAGAATAAGTAACTGAGATATAATCAGATTTGTTTTTAATGTCGAAGTTTCCATCAACACCATCTCTAAATTCGCAGTGATCCACCCATACATTTGTACATTCGTCTAAGATTGCATTATCCCATCCGTCAGTGTCATAAGCACCAGGTCCTTCAAAAATAAGGTTTCTGATGATTAAGTTTTTACATCTTTTGATGTTGATAATACCAGACGCATCTTTAGTTTGGTTAGTCGAAACTAATTTTGCACCATTTGCACCATAAATAGTTTTACCAGTCTGGTCTTGCAATGATAATCTTGTAGTTACAGTAATAGTACCGCTAACTTTGATAACCTTTACAGAACTGCTTTCGATTGCAGATTTCAACTGAGCGTAGGTAGTAACAGTTGTTTCAGCAGCAGATCCTCCACCGGTTACACTTCCGTTTTGCGAAGCCCATCCTGGAACGGCAGAACAATTTCCAACTTTTGCAGTCAAACCGCCAGAAGTTGGTGTTGTTGTTTCAATAATAGCATTTTCGTCATTTGACGAAGCAACTTCTTCGGTGTTACACGCTGTAAAACCTAAAATCAATGTTAGTAGGAACATTGAAAGTGTTGATTTAATTTTCATAATAATAAATTGGGGGTTTATATTAATTTAACAGTGCAAAACTGACTATAAAAAATATGTAAAAAGTTGAACAAGTTCAATATTTTGAAAATAAATTGACTAAAAGTGTTTTTTTAACAGTTGTTAATTTACAAAAACGCATAAAAAAAGTACTTTTACGTAATCGATTACATAATTTTTAATTAATTCAAAACTTACGCCCCCGAGTAAGAATAAAAGTAAAAACACATGTACAAAACCCTCAGATCAAGTATTGAGCGAAAAATTCCGTTAACAGATAGTGAATGGAAATTTGTCGTTGAAAAAGCCGAGTTTATCAAACTCAAGAAAAATGAATACCTGCAAATTCAGGATTCAAACAGTTCTTATGAAGGCTTTATTTTAAAAGGTGCTTTCAAAACCTACATTTTGAATGACAATGGCACCGAAAGTGTAATTTTTTTCTCGTTCGAAAACGAATGGATGTGCGACCTGGAAAGTTTCTATCATCAAAAGCCAACAACCTACAACATCAAGGCAATTGAAGACAGTGAAATTCTGGTTATCAGCAAATCAAACAAAACGCTCTTATTTGAGCAAGTACCCAAACTCGTCCAGTTTCACATTATTATGGTCGAAAAAGCAAATATCGCTATTCAGCAGAGACTTATAGATGTTTTGAACAAAACCTCAAAACAACGATATCTGGAGTTTATCGAGAAACATCCACAAAAAGCAGATAAAATCAACAACAGAAATTTGTCTTCGTATCTTGGTGTTTCGCACGAATTTTTATCAAAAATTAAAAAGAGGTGCTAAGGTGTTGAGATGCTATGTAGAGACGCACAGCAGTGCGTCTAACATTTAGTATAAAGACGCAGAGATGCAAAAGTTTTTTACCAAACTTTCGGTAAAGTTTGTCATTTCTATGAAGGAGAAATCTCTACGAGAAGCTCGACAAAGATTGTATTTTCGTTGCGGAGTTACTTACGAAGATTTCTCCTTCGTCGAAATGACAATATTAGGACAACTGTGAGATAAAAACTTCACCTATTTGTGAGGTTTATGATCTTATTAAAAATCTAATATTCCAAAGAGGCATTTATTAGAAAAATCAAGTATTACATTTTCCTTTTCTGGATTTTCAATCACTAATAAATCATGAGGTTTTAGATCGTATGGCTTCTCATTAATTTTAATAACTGTTGTATCGATAGAAAATAAAACTATTATTTCAGCATTACAATTCTGCTTACTAGTTGTTATCTTCAGTTTATGATGGTTTATTTTTTCAGAAACCATCCAATTAAAATCAATACCTTTTGTATAAGAAGTCACATCATCATTAGATTTAAATTCCATGATTTCGTATTTCTCATATAGCTTTTTTGCTTTGTTTATCTCAATATCTAAGTCGTTATCAAGCATAACCAAATATCGGTGATAGCCCAGAAATTGAGTAAATTCTGAAGGCACTTTCTCTATTGTAGCACTGCTAATTCTAAATAGAAAATCTCTATCAATATAGTTTGCCGTTTCAGGAAAGATCATATATTCATAGGTCAATCCGCCGCTCCAAATAGAGGCTGTAGTATTTTTTTTAGTGAAAAGACTTATGTTCATTTACTGAATATTTTAATATAACTTCAAATAGTGCATTTTTAACTCTACTTTTAAATGAACTTATATCACTTATATGGTTGAAAAAAAAGCTTAAATCTTCTTCTCTAAAAAGATAAATTCCAAAGGCTTATCAGAAATATTAATATGAATATCACTTGACGGAAAAGGTTCTTTTTCGCCAGTTTCAACATAACCATGACGTTTGTACCACGCAATAAGTTCTGAACGAACCGAAACAACTGTCATACTAAGCGTAGACAATCCTAAATTTGTGGCATGAATTTCAGCTTCTGCCAACATCTTTTTTCCTATTCCGGCATTTTGTAATTCAGGAGAAACAGTTAGCATTCCCACATATAATTGATGTCCTTTTTCGACCAATAAAACCGATCCAATAATTTTGTCGCTCTCTGTAAATTTCAGGAATGTATTTTTAGGATCTAAAATGATTGCGGTTAATTCTTCTTCGGTAGTTCTTTTTCCTTCTAATAAATGTGCTTCTGTAGTCCAGCCTTTTTTAGAAGTTTCTCCTCTATATGCTGAATTTATTAAAGTTAATAATGATGGAATGTCTTGTAATGTTGCTTTTGTAATCATGTTAATCTGACTGTGTTATAAATATAAATTGTAATACATAAAAAATTAATTAAACACATAGAAACATAGATTTTATGATTTTGAAAAAAGTAAATCAAAAAGAAACTCGTTTCTCACACATAGCTATGATTGTTAATGCAAGTGAAACGCCTTTTTTGAGTTCAATAATTCTATGTTACTATGTGTTAAAAATAATTATGCCACGAGTTAAATGTATCTCGGTTAATTGAATAAAATATCAATTGTCTCCTGCTTTTGCTGAGAAACAAAATTACATTAGAAAATAGCTTTAGCCTAATCTTTTGTGTTTTTTGGTTAAAGCCGAATTTGTAAATTTATATCCATTATGAAAATAGTATCTTACAAAAAAGGTTTGTTTTTTACCTAAACTAATTTTCGTTTGAGAATTTTAAATATCTTTGAATTATGAGTACAGCAATAAAACCAAAACATATCGGCAGAAATATAAGCCGTATCAGAGAGCTTAAAGATATGAAACAGGAAGCACTGGCACAAGCTTTAGGGATAAGCCAGCAGACAATTTCGGCTATTGAAAACAGCGAAACTGTAGAAGAACAAAGATTAATTGAGATAGCAAAAGTTCTTGGAGTTTCTGCTGAAGCAATTAAAAACTTTTCGGATGAAGCGGTTTTTAATATTATTGGAAATACTTTTCAAGATCAAAGCGCAATTTACAATTGCAATTGTACTTTTAATCCTTTAGATAAAGTTGTAGAACTTTACGAACGTTTGGTGCAAGCTGAAAAAGATAAAGTTGAGTATTTGGAGAAATTATTGAACGGGAAATAAAACGTTTTTGAATATATATAAACATAAAAAAGAGATCTTAATTTAAGATCTCTTTTTTTATTGCTAGTGCAATGCAAGAGTGGGAGTTAAAGTTAGCGAAAGTCTATGATTTTGAATTTAAGAGATAAGGAAATAAGAGGTTTTATCTTAATTATTGGAATAAAATTTTTAGTTAACTTAATTAAAGAATGTTTTGTTAAAATAAGTTTTTAATTAAATCTTATTAATTACATTTGTTTTAAAATTGAGAAAATTTCTCAAATTAAAACTATAAATATGTTGTTAGAATTCACAGTTGGGAATTTTTTGTCATTTAAAGAAAAAAAAACATTTAGTTTAGAAGCTTCTAGTATTACGGAATATAAAAATAATATTGTTCAAAAAGGCAAATATAAAATACTTCGTTCTGCTGTTATTTATGGAGCGAATTCTAGTGGTAAAAGTAATTTTATTAAAGCTCTAGAATTTATGGTTGAAACAGTTAGAAACTCATCTAAATTAAATTCAACGGATAAATTAAATGCGAAACCTTTTTTACTCAATGATAAAACAGTTAATTTACCAAGTCATTTTGAAATTTTATTCACTAAATATGGAAAAAGATATAGGTATGGTTTCGAACTTGATAATGAAAGAATTCATGAAGAATGGCTATACATATTAAATGAAAATTCAAAAAAAGAAACTTTATATTTTATCAGAAATATTGATGGAATTGGAGTGGCTGATGTTTTTGAGGAGGCAAAAATATTTATTGAAAATACGAAGGAGAATAGCTTGTTTATATCTTTGCTAGATCAGTTAAATATTGAAATAGGTAAGCAAATAATGGGAAGTTTCTCTTATATTTTTATACAATCTGGTGTAGAGCATGAGAAGTCTATTACTATGACGTCTTTAATGCATCAAACTAACAGTTATCAAGAAACAGTTGAAAAACTAATAAATAGATTAAATTTAGGTTTTCGATCTTTTCGTCTTGAATCGGACTCTAATGAGACTTTTAAAAAACGGATTAACACTATTCATAGTATTTTTGATGATAATGGAAAAATAGTTGGGGAGCGTGAATTTAAATTAGTTGAACATGAATCTTCAGGAACTAATAAAGTTTTTGATATTTCTGGTCATATTGCTTTTACGCTTTCGCTTGGATTGCACTTGTTTATTGATGAATTAGATGCGAAATTACACCCAATTTTAACTCAAGAGATTATTAAATTATTCAATAACCCAGAAACAAATCCTAATGATGCTCAACTAGTTTTTACTACTCATGATACTAATTTGCTTGGAGCAGGACTTTTTAGAAGAGACCAAATTTGGTTTACCGAAAAAGATAATTGTGAAGCAACTGATTTGTACTCTTTATTGGAGTTTAAAGATGAAGAAGGGCATACAATTAGAAAAGATAGAAGTTTTGAAAAAGACTATATAAATGGTCGTTATGGTGCTATTCCGTATATTTCAAACTTTCAAGAATTATAATCTATGGCAAATATTATTAAAATTGACAATGCTGATCTTAAGCGACAAAAAAGAATAGAAAAAAAACGAAAAGAGAATACTAAAGAAGTACGAGTTTATTTTTTAATAGTTTGTGAAGGAGAAAAAACAGAACCTAATTATTTTAAGTCATTTAAATCAAATGTGAAATCATTTGTTTATACAATAGATACATTAGGAGAAGGTTCTAACACCAAGGATTTAGTAAAAAGAACTATCAAAGCGAGGGATAAGTCTAGTCAAAAATATGATAGAGTTTGGACTGTTTTTGATAGAGATAGTTTTAGTCCAGATAATTTTAACGGAGCTGTTCAATTAGCAAATAGTCAAGACATTAAAGTGGGATGGTCAAATGAGGCTTTCGAGCTTTGGTATTTATTACATTTTCAATATAGAAATACCTCAATGTCTAGAACAGAATATAAAAAAGCTATAGAAGATGAAATAAACGCTAAAATAGCGAAAGAATCTAAAAGCAAAAAGCCTAAAAAGTTTGAGTATAAAAAAAATAGTACAGAAATGTACAATATTTTAGAAAAATATGGCAATCAAAATCAAGCAATTAAATGGGCTGAACAATTAATTGCAACACATACTTGCGAAAATTATGCTATTCATAATCCTTGTACTTTAATTCATCTTTTAGTTAAGGAATTAATTGGCGAATCAGATGAATTGATGAAAGAAATAAAAGATAGAGATGCTTAGTTTTACTATGAACGCTTAGATAAAGCCAAGAATTATTAAGTTTTATTCTTGGCTTTTATTTTTTCTAATATAAAGAATACTACCCCAAAAAGGCCTTCAATTCCTCATAACTAGAAATCTTAACACTAACTTTTTCCTCATTAATAACACTTTCAATTTGTTCCGGAATAGGAAGTGTAATACCCAATGCAGGTTCAACAACATCAAGGAATTTAATAGGATGTGCCGTTTCTAAGAAAACACCAATCGCATTCTCATGTTTTTGTAATTCTTTTTTCAAACCTAAATATCCAACTGCGCCGTGTGGTTCTGCGATATAACCGTTTGTATTGTATATTTGTTTTAGAGCTTCAAGAGTTTCTTCATCAGTATAACTATAAGAAGAGAAATCTTTTTCGAAAGCTTTTAAATCGTTGTTGTATAATTCCTGAATTCTGATAAAGTTACTTGGGTTTCCAACGTCCATAGCGTTAGAGATTGTTGCTTTAGAAGGTTTTGGATCATATTTTCCGCTTTCTAAGAATCTTGGTACAGTATCGTTTACGTTTGTAGACGCGACAAAATGTTCGATTGGTAAACCTAGTTTCTTTGCCATAATTCCGGCACAGATATTTCCAAAGTTTCCACTTGGGCAAGAAAAAACTAAAGGTTTGTTTTGGCTTTTCAAAGCTTTGTAAGCAAAGAAGAAATAGAACATTTGCGGCAACCAACGCGCAATATTAATAGAATTTGCCGAAGTAAGGTTTTTATGCGCTAAAGTCTCGTCCAGAAACGCTTTTTTCACCATATCCTGGCAATCATCAAAAACACCGTCAACTTCCAGAGCTTTAATATTTTTTCCTAAAGTTGTCAATTGTTTTTCCTGAATATCGCTCACTTTTCCTGACGGATATAAAATCACAACATCAACGCCGTCAACGCCAAGAAATCCGCTTGCAACAGCTCCGCCCGTATCGCCCGAAGTCGCTACTAAAACCGTATTTTTACTGTCTTTTTTGTCTTTATTAAAATACGCCAGACAACGTGACATAAATCGCGCGCCAACATCTTTAAAAGCCATTGTAGGTCCGTGAAACAATTCAAGCGAGTAAATTCCGTTTTCGACTTCCACAACCGGAAAATCAAAAACCAGAGTATCAGCAATGATTTCTCTTAAATTATCTTCCGGAATTTCATCCCCCACAAATTGCTGAATCACATCAAATGCAATATCGTTATGGCTTAGATTTTCGATTACGTTAAAAAATGCAGGATTTAATGGCGTAATAGTTTGAGGAAAATACAATCCTTTATCACTCGCTAATCCTTGTATCACAGCTTCTTTAAACGAAACTTCTGGTGCATTATGGTTTAAACTGTAGTATTTCATTTTTTTTGTGGCTTTAAGCAATAAGCTTTACGCTGTAAGTTTTGACTATTGCTTTTAATTATTTAAAATTTCAATAATTGTTATTCGGTTTGTTTTTGTCATTTCGACGTAAGGAGAAATCTTCGCAAGTAACTCCGTAAACTAAATCGATAATCTTTGTCGAGCTTCTCGTGAAGATTTCTCGTTCCTCGAAATGACAAACTGTGTGTTTACGCTTTTTGTCTATACTTTGTCGACAAACTAGTGCGATTCCTCGTTCCTCGAAATAACAAACTGTATGTTTACGCTTTGTGTCTATACTTTGTCGACAAACTAGTGCGATTCCTCGTTCCTCGGAATGACAAACGTTATGTTTTTTGTTTGCGTCTTTACTTTGCGGGACTTCTCCCGGCCCGAAGCTTCGGGATCGGGATCGCTCAGTCTGACAAACTTTGTCTTCTTATTTAATACATTTCACATTTCACATTTTACAAAATGCGTACACCATCCGGATTAATTTTCGAAACGTGAATTTCATATGGTAAATTCATATTTTCGTAAACATCGCTCATGGCTTTTGCGATTTTGTCTGCGGTTTCTTTTCCTTTGCTTAAAGCAAAAATCGACGGGCCAGAACCTGAAATTCCAGAACCTAAAGCGCCATTTTCGAGAGCCGTTTGTTTGATTAAATCAAAACCCGGAATCAAAACGCTTCTTAAAGGTTCTACGATTTCGTCATGAAGCGATCTTCCAATCAAATCATAATCTTTGGTGTATAAACCTGCGATTAATCCGCCCACATTTCCCCATTGCATGATCGCGCTTTTTAGGGAAACGGTTTGTTTTAAAACCGAACGCGCATCAGATGTTTTTAACTCAATTTGAGGATGAACCACCGTTGCAAACAATTCTTCCGGACTATCAATTCTGATAATGTCAAGCGGAGCATAACTTCTTACCAAAGTAAAACCACCCAAAAGGGCAGGAGCAACGTTGTCTGCATGAGCGTTTCCGCTGGCTAATTTTTCGCCCTGCATCGCAAATTGCACCAAATCTTTACGAGAATAAGGTTGTCCTAATAATTCATTAATCCCAAAAACTGCTCCAGCAGAACTTGCAGCGCTGCTTCCAATTCCGCTTCCGGCTTTGATATTTTTATAGATTTCGATTTCAAACCCAAAAGTTATCGGATTAAAATCTCTTTGATAAGCTTCTAACATCGCTAAAGCCGCAACACCCGAAACGTTTTTCTCGGTTTCTAAAGGTAAATCGGCACCAACAATTTTAGTAATACGAACTCCTTTTTGATCTGTTTTTCGAACAATCATTTCATCACCCGCATTGTCTAAGCAAAGTCCAAGTACGTCAAATCCGCAGGAGAGATTCGCGATAGTTGCCGGGCAAAATAGTTTTATTTGTGTCATTTTATTAAGGTTCTAAGTTGCTAAGGTTCTAAGTTTCTGAGTTTTCTTTTGCAACTTTTTATTTTTATGCTTCTAAGAATCTTAGGTTCTAAGTGGAAGATTTAAGGAAAAAACCTCAGAATCTTAGCAACTTAGAACCTTAGTACCTTTTTTTAATTATTTCCAATTCTAATAACATCCGCAAAAATTCCTGAAGCGGTTACGGCTGCTCCGGCTCCGGCGCCTTTGATCAATAACGGCTGATCTACGTAACGATCTGTGTAGAAAAGTACGATATTGTCTTTTCCTTCTAAGTTATAGAAAGGATGATCTTTTGCAATGAATTGAAGACCAACGCTTGCTTTTCCGTTTTCGAATTGAGCAACGTATTTCAATCTTGAATCTTTGGCTAAAGCTTCTTCATAAATACCTTCAAAATGAGCGGCGTGTTTGATTAGTGAAGCAAAAAAGTCTTCATTATTAGTGGTTTCTAAACAATCTGCCGGTAAAAACGATTCGTTTGCGATGGCATCAATATCCATTTCGTAACCGCTTTCGCGAATTAAGATTAAGATTTTACGCGCAACGTCGATTCCGCTTAAGTCAATTTTTGGATCTGGTTCTGTAAATCCCTGAACTCCAGCTTCTTTTACTACATCATGAAAAGAATTATTCTTATCAAAATTGTTGAAAATAAAGTTCAGACTTCCAGATAAAACCGCCTGAATTTTATGCACTTTATCGCCCGAAGCAATTAAGTTTTTTACGGTATCTATAATTGGTAATCCCGCACCAACATTGGTTTCAAATAAAAACGGTGCGTTGTATTGACGAGATAAACTTTTTAGTTTTTTATAATTATCGTAAGCAGATGAACAGGCAATTTTATTACAAGTTACAACGGCAATACTTTCTTTTAAGAACTTCTCATACATTTCAGAAACGCTTGCATTTGCTGTAATATCAACAAAAATACTGTTACGTAAATTCAGTTCTTTGGCGCGTGCGATAAATTCTGTTGGAATCGCGTGTTCGCCTTTATCTAAAGCCAATTGCCAGTCTTTTAGTGAAATTCCGTCTTCATCAAAAAGCATTTTTCTGGAGTTTGATAAAGCAATTACGCGAACATTTATTTTTAGATTTTCTTTTAAGAACTTTCTTTGATTATGAATTTGTTCGATGAATTTTTCACCTACATTTCCAACTCCCATTACAAATAGATTCAGCTGTTTTGTGTTTTCTTCAAAGAAGTTTTCGTGCAACGTATTCAACGCTTTTTTAACGTCTCTTTCGTTGATTACAGTCGAAATATTACGTTCAGATGCACCTTGCGCAATAGCACGAATGTTTACGTTGTTTTTACCCAAAGTACTAAACATTCTTCCGCTTAAACCTTGGTGATTTTTCATGTTTTCACCAACCAAAGCAATAATGCAAAGGTCTTTTTCGACAATAGCAGGATCAATTTTGTTTTGTAAAATCTCTACTTCAAAAGCTTTATTTATTGCAGCTTCGGCATTTTCAGCGTCTGAATTTAGAATTCCGATACAAATCGAATGTTCAGAAGAAGCCTGAGTGATAAAAATAACATTGATTTTTTCCTGAGACAATACTTCAAACAAACGTCTTGATGAACCAGCAACTCCAATCATTCCGGGACCTTCAAGCGTTACTAACGAAATATTATCGATATGGCTGATTCCTTTTACGACAGTATCTGTAGATGAAACCTGACTGGAAATTAAAGTTCCCTCAGCTTCCGGTTCGAAAGTATTTTTGATTAAAATTGGAATATTTTTTCTTAAAACAGGCTGAATCGTTGGCGGATACAAGACTTTTGCTCCAAAATGCGATAATTCCATCGCTTCCTGATATGAAATTGTTGCAATAGGCTGCGCTTGTTTTACGATTTTTGGGTTTGCAGTAAACATTCCGTTTACGTCAGTCCAGATTTCTAATTGTTCTGCATCCAGCGCTCCCGCAATTATTGCTGCAGTATAATCAGAACCTCCACGACCTAAAGTAGTGGTAATTCCGTCAAGAGTTAAGGCTATAAATCCTGGTAAAATATTAATTTTTGATTGATTCTCTGCAAAGTATTCCTGAATCAACTTATTCGAAACTTCAAAGTTTACAACCGCTTTTCCAAAATTGTTATTGGTTTTGATTAACTCGCGGCTGTCTTTATAAGAAATATTATTATCAACCTGTTTATAAGCCTGCGCTATGATATAAGAGGAAAGTAATTCTCCAAAACTTAAGATTGTATCAGCAGTTCTTGGAGATAATTCGCCTAATAAAAAGCAGCCATCCAATAAAGTTTCTAAGTGATTGATAATTCTTTTTACGTGACTTAATAAACTGCTTTGTTCGCTTACCGGAATTAAATCTTTTAAGGTATCAAGGTGTTTTTTCTCAATTTCGGCAACGATATCCCTAAAACTTTCGTCGTTTGCTGCCGCTTTTGCTGCTGCTAATTGCAATAAATCAGTGACTTTACTTAATGCTGAAACGACAACAACTAATTTATCTTGTTTAGATTTTTGGTTTATAATTTCGAGAACGAGTTTTATATTTTGAGCATTGGCAACCGAAGTTCCGCCAAATTTTAATACTTTCATTTTTTTGTTTTTTAATAAGGTGCAAAGATTTTGAGTAACAAAGGTTCAAAGGTTATCAACTGTGAACTGAAACTGAAAACTGCGGCTTTTTTTTCTTTGTAAATGTTTTTTATGTATCCATTGCCTCTCTTCTTTTAAGAAAAAAGTATAGATAACCAGGATTATATGTAAAATGTATACCCCTAAGGGGTAGTAGTTGTTGTAGTAGAAATTGTTGTAGCAGCAATTGCAACTCTTGTTTGAGCTGTCATTGTAGAGTGATATTTTGCGCTGTTACTTTTCATTTTGATTTTTCAAAAGTACAGTTTTTTATAAAAGTTAAAAAACCTAAAGACCTTTTTGCGAATATTTTAATATTTCAAATATAGGAAAAATAATATTGAGTATTTGTTAAAATTAAAACTACAAATATGACTTATTCATATATTTCGGAGTTTTTTACAGACTTTCAACAATGAATAAAAGCCGAATCCTCTGCAAAAGCGATTAAAAATAACAGATTTTGTCCTATATGTTAAGTAGGAGAAAAATTTTGAAATTTTAAGATTATAATTAAAATCAATTCATATAGATAAAGACTTAATTTTTGTCTGATATAGATTATGAAATAAGTAATAGGGAGGAAGTCAAAATGGCTAAATTTTAATTATTATGAACAAATGTTGCTTTTTAATATTGATTTGTTGAATTTTGACGTCTTAAAATACAAACATCATGAGAGAAATCCATTACATAAGTACCGAAACCTTAAATTTAGAAGCTTTACAAGAAATTATAGTAAATCAAAAAACACTTGAATTATCAGAAGAAGCTAAAGTAAATGTTCAGAAATGCCGTGATTATTTAGATAAAAAAATGGCTTCACATTCTGAACCTATTTATGGTATCAATACAGGATTTGGATCGCTTTGTAATGTGAAAATATCGAATGAAAATTTATCGCAACTTCAGGAAAATCTGGTAAAGTCGCATGCATGCGGAACCGGAGAAGAAGTTCCTGCTGAAATTGTAAAATTGATGTTGTTGCTTAAAATTCAATCTTTAAGTTACGGACATTCAGGAATTCAGTTGCAAACCGTAAACCGTTTGGTTGATTTTTATAACAATGATGTATTACCTATAATATATACACAAGGATCACTTGGAGCTTCTGGAGATTTGGCGCCATTGGCACATTTATCGTTGCCATTATTAGGAGAAGGTGAAGTTTTGTTTGAAGGTAAAAAAGTAGCTTCGGGCGAAGTATTGAAACATTTTGGCTGGGAACCAATTGTTTTACAATCAAAAGAAGGTTTGGCATTACTAAACGGAACTCAATTTATGAGTGCCTACGGAGCTCATATTTTAATAAAAGCGTATAAATATTCGTATCTGGCTGATTTAATTGGGACAATTTCGCTTGAAGGATTTGACGGAAGAAGCGAACCTTTTAACGAATTGATTCATTATATACGTCCGCATAAAGGACAAATTATTACGGCACAACGTATTAATGAGTTCCTTGAAGGAAGCGAAATTATTGCCCAAGAGAAAAAACATGTACAAGATCCGTATTCTTTCCGTTGTATGCCACAAGTTCATGGCGCTTCAAAAGATGCGATAGATTATGTTCGAAAAGTATTTAAAACCGAGATTAATTCGGTAACCGATAATCCAAATATATTCATAGACGCAGATCAGATTATCTCCGGAGGAAATTTTCACGGACAACCTTTGGCTTTAGCCTTAGATTTTATGGCGATTGCGTTGGCTGAACTAGGAAGTATTTCTGAAAGAAGAACGTATCAGTTGATTTCTGGATTGCGTAACCTTCCGGCATTTTTAGTAGACAATCCGGGATTAAATTCAGGATTTATGATTCCGCAATATACGGCTGCAAGTATTGCAAGTCAAAACAAGCAATTGGCAACTCCGTCAAGCGTAGACAGTATTGTGTCGAGCAATGGGCAGGAAGATCACGTAAGTATGGGAGCAAACGGAGCTACAAAAGCGTTACGTGTTTTAGATAATTTAGAGCGTATTTTAGCGATCGAATTGATGAATGCTTCTCAAGCAATTGCGTATAGAGAACCACTGAAATCAAGCGATTTTATCGAGATGTTTTTGAGCAGTTACAGAGAGGTTGTTCCGCTTGTAAAAGAGGATAGAATCTTACATTATGATATTGAGAAAACCGTTGAATTCCTTGACAGTTTCCAAATTGAAAACGATTTGTTAACAATGGCTTAACATTGCAAAATATTAATGAAGTAATTTTGCACTATCAAAAATATAAAAATGTCAATAAACAGTATTTTCCAATTTTTAGTGCCGAAAGACAAGAAATTCTTTCCACTTTTTGAAGAAGCTTCAAGCAATTTAATTGAATTAGCTTCTAATTTACACGAAGCTGTAAATCTTCCATTAAAAGAAAGAGAAGTTCTTTTTCAAAAAATTGATGAGTTAGAGCAAAGAGGAGAAGACATTACACGTCAAACCAATCTGGAATTAAGTAGAAACTTTATTACTCCGTTTGACAGAGAAGATATTCACACATTGATTACTTCTATTGACAACGTTGCAGATTATTTGCACGGAGCAGCAAGCAGAATGAGATTGTATCAGGTTGATAAGATTACAAAATCAATCAGAAAAATGACAGAAATCAATCTTGAAGCTTGTCAAAACATTGATAGTGCAGTAAAAGAATTGAGAAATTTAAAGAATTTCAAAGTCATAAAAGATGCTTGTGCCAGAATTAATAAACTGGAAAACAAGTCAGATAACGTTTATAACAAAGCAGTTTTTGAAATTTTTGAAAACGAAACAGATGCTAAAAATATTATTAAATATAAAGAAGTATTGTCTGTTTTAGAATCAGCAACAGATAAATGTAAGAGTGTTGCAAACATACTGGAATCTATTTCTGTAAAACATTCTTAAATTCAATTTATTTCATTCTGAAGTTATAATTTATGACGCTACTTATAATTATTATAGTATTAGCCTTAATTTTTGATTACATCAACGGTTTTCATGATGCGGCAAATGCTATTGCAACAGTTGTTGCCACTAAGGTTCTAACGCCTTTTCAGGCAGTTCTTTGGGCAGCATTTTTTAACTTTTTGGCATATTGGGTTTTCGGATTTGGTGTTGCAGATACTGTTGCAAAAACAGCGCACACAATGGAGATTAACCTGGTTGTTATTCTTGCTGGTGTTATTGCAGCAATTTGTTGGAATTTATTGACTTGGTGGTTAGGGATTCCTTCAAGTTCATCACATACTTTGATTGGTGGTTTTGCGGGAGCAGCAGTTGCTCATGCGATCGCCGTACATGGTTTTTCAGGTTATGTAGATGCAGACGGAACTACACATTACTGGTATCAAATCGTAAGTTGGTACAAAGCCGGAAAAGATGGCGGAATGCCTTCTGGGGTTCTTATTATCATTGCCTTTATTGTTTTAGCACCTTTATTAGGGGCTTTAGCATCGTATTTAATTTCGATCTGGTTACTAAATGCTTCTCGCAAAGTTATTGGTCCTAAAATATTTACAGTAGTTTTAATGATTGCTACCGTTTGGTTTGTGAGTACTTTAATGGTACCTTATGAAGAGATTCTTAAGCATGGTAAACCTCGTTTTGATTCTCATTTTTGGAGTGTAGCTTTTGATCCGCATAACATCAAATGGTTTTTAGTTGCTTTTATTATCTTAACGGTAAGTGCATTTTGTTTGATATTTAGTAGTTTAAATCTACATCAGGCAGATGCTGCGTTGAAAAAAATGCAATTACTTTCTTCTGCTGCTTTTAGTTTAGGACACGGAGGAAACGATTCTCAAAAAGTAATGGGTATTATTGCTGCTGCTGTAGCAGTTTATATCAATACAAATCCGGGTGTACATATGGATTCCTGGTTAGATGTTGTATTGCCAAATGATGATTTAGGAATAAAAGGAGTAATGCCGGGATGGATTCCGTTAGCGTGTTATTCTGCAATTGCTGCAGGAACTTTAAGTGGAGGTTGGAAAATTGTGAAAACAATGGGTTCTAAAATCACAAAAGTAACTTCGTTTGAAGGTGTTGCTGCTGAAACTGCTGGAGCTTTAACGCTTTATTTTACTGAGCATTTAAAAATTCCGGTAAGTACAACACACACAATTACAGGTTCTATCATTGGTGTTGGATTAACAAAACGTGTTTCTGCTGTTCGTTGGGGAGTTACCGTAAGCTTAATTTGGGCTTGGATCTTAACGATTCCTATCTCAGCTATATTAGCAGGTTTGGTATACTATATTTTAAGTATATTCATAGGATAATAAAAAGTTTTTTGTAAATGTGAGATCTCAAAATCATATTTTAAAACAGATAAAAAAAGCTGGTTTCTTTATTGAAACTGGCTTTTTTGTTTGATATCATAGGTTGTTTTGAAATTATAATGTGTTTATATTTACTCCATAATATACCATCAATTCTAAAACCTGTGGAAAGAGAAAAAAAAATACCACGGAGAACGCAAAGTTTTTAAATATACGAAGTTTAGTAAAAAACACAAAGTTCGCAAAGCTTTGTGTGCTTAAATTGTGTAAACACAACTTAAATCTTAGTGAACTCTGCGAATCCCGATAGCTATCGGGATTGCGTTCTCTGCGGTAAAAAATAATTACGGCGTATATTTTTTTTACTTCCCTACAGCATTTAGAATTGATCCATAATAGAGGAAGACAAAAAGATTGTAAATGGATAAATTGAACCAGATAGATAGAATTAAAAGTAAGCTGCTGATCGCGAAAAATACTGATAAAGATTTAAAAGTATTTGGTGCAGCAAGTCATAAATATATTTTAGGAAAAACGATTAGTAACGATGATGTTCTAAGTTTTGAAAAGGACTTTAATTTAGTGCTTCCGGAGGATTATAAAGCATTTTTACTTCGTATTGGTAATGGAGGAATTTCGTATGAGAATTCTGCCGCTGGACCAGGTTACGGAATTTATCCTTTTGGAGAAAATGTAAATGAATTTCTATATGAAAATGCAAAGCAATATTTAAAAGAAGATTCTAAGATATATCCAAAGATGTCGGATGAATTTTGGCATATTCTAAACAAAAATATAGAAGAAAATGACGATCTGGCTGACGAAGATTATGAACTCGAATTAGGTAAAATATTTTCGGGATTATTGCCTATCGGAAGTCAGGGATGTAGTTATTATCATGCACTGGTTTTAAATGGCGAATTTAAAGGAAGAGTTGTTAATGTAGATAGTGACAGGCAAAAACCGTATTTTGCTTTCGAGTCAGATTTTTTGCATTGGTACGAAAGATGGCTTGACGAAATTATACCTGAAAATGAAATGGCAAAGCAACCTGATTTATTTAAATATACATTAGGTGGTATTACAAGTTATATTCTTGAAGTGTATTTTTCTACGGATGATTATGAAACTAAAATGGAATGCTTGTCTGGTATTTTGAAAAAGCAAAATCCCGATTCAGAAACTATTGATGTCTTAGAAAAAGAATACAAATTAAGTTCTGGCGAAATTCAAAAAAAGCTGCTTCAACTACTTACTAAGTTTGATTTTGAACGAGCGTATCCTTATTTAGTTGATTTTTCAGAGGTGAATTTGTTGGCTGTTTTTCAATTTGTGTTTTGGTATGCAAAAGATAAAAGTTTTAGGTTTCTGGATATTATAAAATCAAAAGGGGACAATATTAATGACGAAGAAACTTTTGATTTTTGTACTTATTTATTAAAAGAAATGAATTTTGACTACGGTTCTATTATTGTTCCGTTTACGACTAATCAAAGTGAAAGCATAAGAGTTAGTGCTTATTATTCGTTAGGCGAGTTGCAAAACAAAAGTGATTATATTGATGCTTTTATTGCGGGTCTTAATGATGGTTCAAATAGGGTTATTCATATTACTTTACAGGCATTAGAAGGAATAAAAGATAAAAAGCTTTTAAAGTATTACAAAGCCATCGCTGAAAAATTCCCTGTAGAGCAAGATTATATTTTAGTGAATCTTAATCATAGACTAAAGTCATTTGGTTTAAATAATAAAACAATAAAGAAAATTAAAACAGATTCTTAAAGCAAGAATGTTTTGGTTTTTAGAAATAAAAAAGCTGGTCCTATATTTAGAAACCAGCTTTTTTTTATCATTTAAAATTTTCTGTTTATTGTTTATTAAATGTAAATTCTTTTCCGCCCTGTTTTAGGATCATTTCTTTTTTATCAGGATTAAATTCTAAAATAATTCCTGCAGCATCAAATTTAAAAATGTTGGTGGCAGTTGCCTCAAGAGGAAAAGAAGGTTGTCCTGTTGCTTGCGCGACTAATATGTTGTCTTTTTTGGAAATATCTATTTTTAACGGAATTTGCGTACTGCCATAACTCCCCAAATAAGGATCAAGTGTTTCTGTAGTGACAGTAATACTCGTAAAAACCGGCATTGTATAAGGTTTGTTAAAATACGAACTCAAAGCGCATAATAAGATATTGTTGTTGTCGTAACCCATTGCTCCGTTTGAAGTTATGGCTAATGCCAGTTTTTCTTCCGGATAATAATCTACAACAGATCTAAATCCATCAATTGCCCCATTATGACCGTAACCTTTTCTTTCGAAGTACGGAAGCTCCATAATTACCATTCCGTATTTGTCTTTTATAGTTTTCATCTCATTTAAATGTTCAATAGAAACAATTTTTCCGGCAAAAAGACCTTCGATGAATAGGTTTAAATCTGTTGGATTAGATACAATTGCTCCGGCTCCAAGCGGAATCGACATATCGGTCTCAGTTTCTTTTTCCCATTTTCCTGACAAAGTATAAGAATAAGCTTCGTTGTTTTCTAAATTTATTTTTCCTCCTAAATAAGTATTTTTTAATTTTAAAGGTTTGATAATTTTTAAATTTAGGATTTCGCCATACGATTTCTTGTAAATGTCTTCCAGAATATAGGATAATAAAATATAGTTCGAATTACTGTATTTTCCTTTTGTATTGGGTTCAAAAACGACATCTCCGGCAGCTATACGTTCTGTCATTTTAGCTCTGGATTGAGGTTGAGTATTCCATTTTAGATAATCTGGGTTATTGGTAAAATCATAAATACCGCTTCGGTGGTTTAATAAATTAGAAATCGTAATGGTTTTTGCATTTTTTATAGTCGGAAAATAGTTGTCGATAGTTTGGTTTAAATCTATTTTTTTCTCTTCGACAGCTTTAAAAATAAGAGATGCAGTAAAAGTTTTTGAGATAGAACCAATTCGGTATTTTGAATTTATACTGGATTTTTTCGAACTTGCAATATCATCAAACCCAATTGATTTGGTATATATTGTTTTTCCGTTTTCAGCAATGGCAATGCTTCCCATGAATTTATTATTCTTCTCCAGTAAAGCAAATAAACTGTCCAGTCTTTTGGCATTGAAAGTTTGTGAGAAAGCGCTCGTAACAATAAGAGCACATAAACAAGTAATGATTTTTTTCATAATAGTGTTTTTTGATTGATTGATTTTTTGAATTTTAGTAATAGGGTTATAATGAAATAGAAAAATACGATTGATAATAACATTACCGGAATAAACCAGTTGCCCAGAACTTCATGAGTCTGACTTTTAATCTGATCTTCGGGATTTATCATTCCTAATACAAAAACAGAAAAGGAGTCTTTTTTCATGTAAAGACCAACAAGGGACGGATTAAAAATTTTTGCGAAAATCAGAAAAACGAAGCCAAATAGAAAAAGATATAAAACAAAGAAAAAGATGTACGAAATGCCGTTTGTAAAATTTAATACCAATGCTTTGAAAACGTGAACAGGATTAAATGTTTTTGTTGCCTGTTCCAGTTTTTTATCAGCTACAAGTGGTTTTAGAACTTCTTCCGGAGAACCTAGTTTTTCTATAATGTCTAAAAGGGAATCAACTTCGTTTGCGCCATTTTTATGTTGAATCGATTCATAAATATGGCTGTTAAATTCCATATAAATATCATCCTGATTTATTTTTGATAATGAAGCTGTAGCTTTTCTAATGCGCTTCATGTAGTCGTTGTAAATTCGTTGCGAAGCTTTCTCTTCGAATTTGATGTCTTCTATTCTCATTGAATGATTTTTTTGATTGATTTTTCGAGATTCTCCCAGTAAATATTCATCTGGATTAAAGTTTCGGTTCCGGCTTCTGTAAGAGAATAATATTTTCTTGGAATACCGGTTTCCTGTTCTACCCATTTAGAATCTACTAATTCCTCTGTTTTTAATCGATTCATTAAAGGATAAAGAGTTCCTTCTGCAATTTCTATTTCGGTATGTTTTCTTATTTGTTCGATAAGTTCATAACCATAATACTCATGATTTTTGAGCACGTTAAGAATAATGAAAGTCAATGTGCCTTTCTTTACCTGCGATTTCCAGTTTGTCACAAATGTTTCGTTCATTTGGCTAATATATAACAAAATACATAGTATAACAAAGTATATAGCTAAGTTTTTTTTAATTTATAAAAATAAATTTGTTGATATTTAGGTGTTTAGCGGGTTTTAACGGCTATTTTTGCAGATTTTTACGATTGTGTTTTCGTTTGTAGTGCGTTTGTTTCAGGCTCTTTTTATCTTCTGAGATGATGCTTATTGTGCCGTCAATTTCCAGCATCGCAAGTTTTACATCTCCAAAAAATTCAATTCCGTGTTCGCGCATTGCTTCTTTTAATTCTTCGTGCGAAATGTCTAATTTGCTTAATGCATTGAAATCTAATTTCCCGTCGTGAATCAGGATTTCGGGTTTGTCTAATAGTAAACTATTTAGAAATTTATATTTATGCGTTAATTTTTTAATGATATAATTGACCACAAACAAAACCAAAGCGGCAACTAATCCTCCTGAAAGACTGGTATCAGGACCAACCATAGCATTTTGAACAGAATTACTAATTAATAAAATCAGGATAATATCTGCCGTATTTAATTGTGAAAGTTCTTTTTTGCCAAAGATTCGCAATGCTATTGTCATAAAAAAATAGACAGCAACGCTTCTTAAAATAATATCTAAATAGGGTAGTAATATCATTTTTTAGGATTTAAATTAAATAAAAAAGCTTTGCCGAAGTTTAAACTTTGACAAAGCTACTAAATTAATTAGGTGTGATTAAGTTCAAATGAACTTACTTATATCAGTTTAAAATTCTTTTCAATTGCTTTAATCATTTCGCCTGCAATATCTTTGTTTGTTGCGCCTTCGATTCCTTCAAGACCTGGAGAAGAATTTACTTCAAGTAATAAAGGTCCTTTTGAAGAACGGATAATATCAACTCCGGCTACTTTTAAATCCATTGCTTTTGCAGCTTTTATGGCAATTCGTTTTTCTTCGGCAGTTACTTTTATAACTGATGCAGTTCCTCCAAGATGTATATTTGCTCTAAATTCTCCCGGCATTGCTTCACGCTGAATAGCAGCAACCACTTTTCCGTCGATTACAAAACAGCGAATGTCTTTTCCGTTTGCTTCCTTAATAAATTCCTGAACCAGAATATTAGCATTTAAACTTTTAAAAGCATTGATAACACTTTCTGCAGCTTTTTTGGTTTCGGCCAAAACAACACCTTTTCCCTGCGTTCCTTCTAATAATTTTACAATTAAAGGCGAGCCTCCAACCATTTTAATCAAATTGTCAGTATCAAGAGGAGAATTTGCAAAACCAGTAGTAGGAATGTCAATTCCGCTATTTAAAAGCAATTGTAAAGAGTATAATTTATCACGTGATTGCGTAATCGCAGTAGCGGAGTTTAAAACAAAAACTTTCAAGGCTTCAAACTGACGTGTCAGAGCGCAACCGTAGAAAGTAATACTTGGACGGATTCTTGGAATTATTGCATCAAATTGATTTAATATTTTTCCGCCACGATAATGAATTTCCGGAGTTTTAGCGTCTAGTTTCATATAGCATTCCTTGATATTCAAAAAATGCATTTCATGTCCGCGCATTTCACCCGCTTCCATGATTCTTTTATTGCTGTATAATTCAGGATTACTGGCCAAAAGCCCAATTCGTAAACCAGAAGTTGCTTTCTCTGAATTTTGATATAATTCTTTTAAGGTTTCAGGAGTTGGCTGTCCTAACATGTATTTTTCTTCAGGATCAACCAGTACGCGTCCGCTCATGGCTTCACGTCCTAAAAGCATGCGAAAACCCATTGAATCCCTGTTAGTCAGAGTCATTTCTATTGGCCATTTGATATCGCCAAGTTTTATGCTGGTTTGAATAACATAACGATGTTCTCTAAAACCGCTTGAACTTTTTACTATTCTTTTGTCAACCAACGGAGCTTCGCAATGAATGATGGTTTTAATATTATTCTGAATTGGATTAATATCAAATTTCACCCAATTGGCATCATTTTTTATAAAAGGAGCTATGTTTATAGCGTGCATTGCCGAAGTTTTAGCACCGGAATCCACACGAGCTTTGATTGTTGGGATTCCTAGTTCTGGAAATGAGCACCATTCTTCGCTACCTAAAATGACTTTGTTTTGAAGCATACGTTATTATTTGTTTTTATAGAATTTAATAGCCAAAAATAGCTATTTGCTTTTACTAAAGATACTAATTTTTATAAAAAAAATACCCGTTATGTTATGAAAACGTAACGGGTAAATTATATTTGTTATAAAATTTAAATTATTTACAAATTTGTAGGTTCCTCGGCTTTATGTATTTCTACTGAAAGTTCCTGAGAATCATCTTTTAAATCCATTAAGATTTCATCACCTGAATGTATTTTAGAAGTTATGATTTCTTCTGCCAACAAATCTTCAACATATTTCTGGATTGCTCTTTTTAGAGGTCGTGCTCCAAACTGTCTGTCAAAACCTTTTTCTGCAATAAATGCTTTGGCTTTGTCAGTAAGATTCAGTTTGTATCCTAACTCTGCAATACGAGAATATAGTTTTGCAAGTTCGATTTCGATAATCAAATCAATATCGCCTTTTTCTAATGCGTTGAATACGATTACGTCATCAATTCTGTTTAGGAATTCAGGTGCAAAAGTTTTTTTCAAGGCATTTTCGATAATGCTTTTAGAGTTTTCATCGGCCTGAGCTACTTTTGCAGCAGTACCAAATCCTACACCTTGTCCGAAATCTTTTAACTGACGTGCTCCAACATTCGATGTCATGATAATGATCGTGTTTTTAAAGTCGATTTTGCGACCTAAACTATCCGTTAAATATCCGTCATCTAAAACCTGAAGCATCATATTGAATACATCCGGATGCGCTTTTTCGATCTCATCTAAAAGTACAACACAATATGGTTTTCTACGAACTTTTTCAGTCAATTGACCCCCTTCTTCGTAACCTACATATCCCGGAGGCGCTCCAACTAAACGAGAGATAGCAAATTTTTCCATGTATTCACTCATGTCAATACGAACTAACGCATCTTCAGAATCGAATAATTCTTTTGCTAAAACTTTAGCTAATTGGGTTTTACCAACTCCGGTCTGACCTAAGAAAATAAACGAACCAATTGGTTTATTAGGATCTTTAAGTCCAGCTCTGTTACGCTGAATAGAACGTGCAATTTTTAAAACTGCTTCGTTTTGACCAATTACTTTATTCTGAATCAATTCAGGTAATTTAGCCAGTTTATTACTTTCTGTTTGTGCAATTCTGTTTACAGGAATTCCAGTCATCATAGAAACAACATCGGCTACATTATCTTCTGTAACTTCGATTCTGTTGTTTTTAGAATCCTCTTCCCATTGTTCTTGTGCAACAGCAAGATCTTTTTCGATGCGTTTTTCATCATCGCGAAGTTTGGCAGCCTCTTCGTATTTTTGTTTTTTGACTACCATGTTTTTCATTTCGCGAACTTCTTCTAACTGACGTTCTAAATCAAGGATTTGTTTAGGAACATCAATATTAGTAATGTGTACGCGAGACCCGGCTTCGTCAAGAGCATCAATAGCTTTGTCCGGTAAAAAACGCTCAGACATATATCTGTTTGTTAATTTAACACAAGCCTCAATAGCTTCCTGAGTATAGGTAACATTGTGGTGATCTTCGTATTTGTCTTTAATATTGTTCAGGATCGCAATAGTTTCCTCAACAGATGTTGGTTCAACAATTACTTTCTGGAAACGTCTTTCAAGAGCACCGTCTTTCTCAATATATTGTCTGTACTCATCAAGAGTTGTAGCACCAATACATTGAATTTCTCCTCTTGCCAAAGCAGGTTTAAACATGTTCGAAGCATCTAATGAACCAGTTGCTCCGCCAGCACCTACAATGGTATGAATTTCATCTATAAAAAGAATGATATCATCATTTTTTTCAAGTTCGTTCATTACGGCTTTCATTCTTTCTTCAAACTGACCGCGGTATTTTGTTCCTGCAACTAAACTGGCAAGATCAAGTGTAACCACACGTTTATTAAAAAGAATACGAGATACTTTCTTCTGGATGATGCGTAGTGCCAGTCCTTCTGCAATAGCAGATTTACCAACTCCGGGCTCTCCAATTAAAAGTGGGTTGTTCTTTTTTCTACGGCTTAGGATCTGAGAAACACGTTCAATTTCTTTTTCGCGTCCTACAACCGGATCTAGTTTTCCTTCTTCGGCCATTTCTGTTAAATCTCTCCCAAAATTATCTAAAACCGGAGTTTTGGATTTTTTGTTTGACTTATTGGCTGGATTATTAAAACTACTTTCTTTAAGACTGTCATCTTGTCCTGAATCATCATTATACGATTCGTTTCTTGGCAAGTTTTCTAAGAATTCTTCTTCGTTTGGAGTCATATTTAAATATTGTTCTTTAGCTATGTCATAATCTATTTTTAGTTTATTCAACAGCTTGGTTGTTGGATCGTTTTCGTTTCGTAAGATACATAATAGCAAGTGCGCCGTGCTGATAGACGAGCTCTGAAATACTTTTGCTTCGAGAAAGGTTGTCTTCAGTGCTCTTTCCGCCTGACGCGTAAGATGAAGATTTTTCTTTTCGGCATTTACTTCAACGCTCTGATTGGCCGGACTCAGTATTTCTACCTTCCTGCGTAAATGATCTAAATCGACTGCTAGGTTATTAAGTATATGAATAGCTTTTCCGTTTCCATCCCTTAAAATGCCCAGCATTAGATGTTCAGTACCAATAAAGTCGTGGCCCAAACGTAAGGCTTCCTCTTTACTGTAGGTAATAACATCTTTTACTCTTGGTGAAAAATTATCATCCATAATATATAATTGGTATTGTAAATTTAGTGAATTAGTGTTTGAAAAACAAAAACCATACCCTTAAGGAACTCCTGACAGCTAAGAGACAAAAAAAATAACAATAAAAGCGTTAAAAAACGCTTAATTTATTAACCAAAACCTAAAATAAAGTTGTTAATAAATCATTGAAATAAGTGTAAGTAAATAGCTGAAAAAATTCCAAAAAAACGTATCTTGGCACGCTTTGAAACTAATATAATTATTTAAACATAACAACTTATGTCTGAAGGAGAAAAGTTAATTCCTATTAACATTGAAGATGAAATGAAATCAGCTTACATCGATTATTCGATGTCAGTAATTGTATCGAGAGCGCTTCCTGATGTTAGAGATGGCTTGAAACCAGTGCATCGAAGAGTTCTTTACGGAATGTATGATTTAGGTGTAACTTCAAGATCTGCCCACAAAAAATCTGCAAGAATCGTAGGAGAGGTTCTGGGTAAGTATCACCCACACGGAGATACTTCTGTTTATGATGCAATGGTTCGTATGGCTCAGGAATGGAGTATGCGTTATTTATTAGTGGATGGTCAGGGTAACTTTGGTTCTGTTGATGGTGACAGTCCTGCAGCGATGCGTTATACTGAGGCCAGAATGCGTAAGATATCGGAAGATATTATGGCAGATATCGAAAAAGAAACAGTTGATTTTCAATTGAACTTTGACGATACATTATATGAGCCAAAAGTAATGCCTACAAGAGTTCCTACTTTATTAGTAAACGGAGCAACTGGTATTGCAGTTGGTATGGCAACAAATATGCCTCCACACAATTTAACTGAAGTTATCAATGGTACATTAGCGTACCTTGATAATAACGATATTGAAGTTGACGAATTAATGACACATATTAAAGCTCCGGATTTTCCAACCGGTGGTGTAATATATGGATATGAAGGAGTTCGTGAAGCTTTTAAAACCGGTAGAGGGCGTATTGTTATGCGTGCTAAAGTTGGTTTTGAAGAAGTTGACGGAAGAGAATGTATTATCGTTACCGAGATTCCTTATCAGGTTAACAAAGCCGAAATGATCAAACGTACGGCTGATTTAGTAAACGATAAAAAAATTGAAGGGATTGCCAATATTCGTGACGAGTCTGATAGAAACGGTATGCGTATCGTTTATATCCTGAAACGTGATGCTACGCCAAACGTAGTATTGAATACCTTGTATAAATTTACATCATTACAATCTTCTTTTAGTGTAAACAATATTGCACTTGTAAAAGGTCGCCCACAAATGTTGAATCTAAAAGATATGATTCACTATTTTATTGAGCACCGTCATGATGTAGTAGTGCGCAGAACTCGTTTTGAATTGCGTAAAGCAGAAGAAAGAGCGCATATCTTAGAAGGATTGATTATTGCATCTGATAATATTGATGAAGTAATTGCGATCATCAGAGGTTCTAAAAATACAGAAGAAGCGCGTGAAAAATTAATCGAAAGATTCAATTTGTCAGATATTCAGGCACGTGCAATTGTTGAGATGCGTTTGCGTCAATTAACAGGTCTGGAACAAGACAAGTTAAGAGCTGAGTATGACGAATTAATGAAATTAATCGAACATTTGAAAGCATTATTGGCAGATGTAGATTTAAGAACGAATTTAATTAAAGAAGAACTTGAAGAAATCCGTGAGAAATACGGAGATGAGCGTCGTTCTCAAATAGAATATTCTGGTGGAGATGTGAGTATCGAAGATTTAATTGCTGATGAAAATGTTGTAATAACAATTTCTCACGCAGGTTATATCAAACGTACAAACTTAACGGAATATAAAACTCAAAATAGAGGTGGAGTTGGACAAAAAAGCGCAGGAACAAGAGATCAGGATTTCCTTGAGCATATGTTCGTTGCAACCAATCACCAATATATGATGTTCTTTACGCAAAAAGGAAAATGTTTCTGGATGCGTGTTTACGAAATTCCTGAAGGAAGCAAAACTGCAAAAGGAAGAGCAATCCAGAATTTAGTAAATATTGAAAGTGATGATAAAGTAAAAGCTTTCATTTGTACACAAGACTTAAAAGACAAAGATTATATCAATAGTCACAATCTTGTAATGGTAACGAAACAAGGTCAGGTTAAGAAAACTTCTTTAGAGAAATATTCTAAACCAAGGGTAAATGGTGTTGCTGCAATTACAATTAAAGAAGGTGATGAGTTACTTGAAGCAAAATTAACTAACGGAGAAAGCCAAATTATTTTAGCTGTTAAATCCGGTAAATTAGTTCGTTTTGAGGAAACCAAAACACGACCAATGGGAAGAACAGCTTCCGGAGTTCGTGGAATTACTTTAAAAGACGATACTGATGAAGTAATTGGTATGGTTACGGTTGATAAAGAAAATGTTAACGACTCACAAATTTTAGTTGTAACTGAAAACGGATACGGTAAACGTACCAAATTAGTGGATGACGATGGTGAAGATGTTTACAGAATTACAAACCGTGGAGGTAAAGGTGTTAAGACACTTAATATAACAGAAAAAACAGGAAAATTAATTTCGATTAACGCTGTAACAGATGCTGATGATTTAATGATTATCAACAAATCAGGATTAACAATCAGAATGGCTATTGAAGATTTACGTGTTATGGGTCGTGCAACACAAGGTGTTCGATTGATTAACTTAAAAGGTAAAGATTCTATTGCTGCCGTAACAAAAGTTATGAAAGATGACGTTGCAGAAGTTGTTGTTGATGAAGATGGTAATGTTATAGAATCAGTTATTGAAAGAGTTAAACCGGATTTAGAAGTTCTTGAAGATGACGGTACTGTAGAAGATGACGACGATGAAGAAACTGATGAAGTTGTAGAAGACGAAGACGAATCTGAAGAAGAAGAGTCTGAAGAATAAAAATAACAATTACGAAAATTAAAATTAAAAACCACAAATTGAATACTATGAAAAGTAAATATGTAATACTTGCGTCAGCATTATTGATTTCAGTAGCTACTTTTGCTCAAAAAGATCAGATAAAAAGTGCTGAAAAAGCATTAAAAGGAGGAGACGCACAAGGAGCGATTGCCATTCTGAAAGATGCTGAAAACCTGGTTGTAAATGCCAAAGATGTTGAACAGGCACAATACTACTTTGTAAAAGGTAATGCTTATTTAGAATTAGCAAATAAAAAAGTAGAAGAAAGTAAAAACTTGTCTCTTGCAGCTGAAAGCTATAAAAAGCTAATTGACGTTGAAAAAGCATCTGGAAAAGTGAAATATTCTACTCAGGCTGCAACATCAATTACTGACATTAAAGGAAAATTGATTAACTCAGCTATTGCAGATTCTCAGGCAACTAAACATGCTGAAGGAGCAAAAAAATTGTATGATGCTTATTTATTAGATAAAAACGATACAATCAATTTGTATTACGCAGCTTCAACAGCGGTAAATGCTCAGGATTTTGATCTTGCATTGCCAATGTACGAAGAACTAAAAAAATTAAACTATTCAGGAAAAGGAACTAGTTATACTGCCGTAAATAAAATTTCAGGTAACGAAGATGGTTTTAATAATGCAAAAGACAGAGATTTAGCAGTAAAATTAGGAACTCACGAAAAACCTAAAACTGAAGCTATTCCTTCTAAAAGAGGTGAGATTTATAAAAACTTAGCTTTAATTTTAGTTCAAAAAGGACGTAGTGAAGATGCTAAAAAAGCAATCGCTGATGCAAGAAAAGCAAATCCTGAAGATACTTCTTTGATACTTACAGAAGCTAACTTGTATTTAGAATCTAAAGATTTTGAAACTTACAAAAAATTAGTTGGTGAGGCTTTACAAAAAGAACCAAACAATGCTGATTTAGTATTTAACTTAGGAGTTATCAGTGCAAATTCAAAAAATAATGCTGATGCTGAGAAATATTATTTGAAAGCTATCGAAATTAATCCAAACTATGCAAATGCTTATCTTAACCTTGCAGCTTTAAAATTAGAAGCTGAAAAGCCAATTATTGATGAGATGAATAAGTTAGGTACTTCTGCAAAGGATATGAAACGTTATGATGTGTTGAAAGCACAAAGAGAAAATGTTTTTAAAGGAGTTATTCCTTACCTTAAAAAAGCAAATGAACTAGATCCTAAAAATGAAGATGTTTCTAAAACATTATTAGGTGTTTATAAAGCATTAGAAATGACTGCTGAAGCAAAAGCTTTGAAAGCTACAATGTAATTCTAGACAGGATTTTATAAAATAAAAAACCATTCACCGCGGTGAATGGTTTTTTTTATGCTCTTGATTTACTATTCTGAATTAGCTTATAATAAAGTGACAGAAAGTGTAATCGTAGTATTTAGAAGTTTAGAAATCGGGCAGATCTCTTTTGCTTTTGCAGCTGTTTTTTCAAATTCTTCAGCTGAAATATTAGGAACTGTTCCTTTTAAATCTAAATGTATTAAAGTTATTGTTCCGTCTTCAAAAGTTACTGTAGCTTCTGTATTTAAATCATCTGCAGTAAAACCACCTTCGTTAAGTAAAAAGCTTAATTGCATTGTAAAACAGCCAGAATGTGCTGCAGCAATCAATTCTTCAGGATTAGTTCCAACTCCGTCTGCAAACCTTGTTTTAAATGATAATTGTGCGTTATCTAATGTAGTACTTTGTGTGCTGATTTTTCCGGTTCCTTCCATGCCGGTTCCTTTCCAGTTGGCATTTGCTTTTCTTGTAAATTTCATTTTTCGTTGTTATTAAGATTAATAATTGAATTTGTTCATTTTAATTGATCATCAAAAGATGATGTGGTTATCAAATATAATAAATATTTTACAGAATAGTTTTACGAAGTTGAATTGGAAGTGTTAAGTTTAGGGGTTTATTTTTTATATTTTATGTTTCAAGTTTCAGGTTTCAGGTTTCAGGTTTCAGGTTGAAATGAGATAAATGTTAGTGTGAATTTTACCGCAAAGAACGCTAAGGTTTTATTTTGCATTGCAGTTAGAAAACACAAAGTTCGCAAAGCTTTGTCGCATTATATTATTATATGGTATGTCTGGCTGAGCGAAGTCGAAGCCCTGGAATGTTTTTATGAAAAGAAAATCAGTAATATTAAATATGGTTTATATTCATAAAAACTTCTTAAATAGATTTCAAACTTTGTCGAGCTACTTGTGGTCCTTCGACTTCGCTCAGGATGACAAAAATGAGAAAAAACAAATTAGTAGCGAATCATTATTATAGACATTGCTTTGCGAACTTTGCGTAAACCTTTGCGTTCTTTGCGGTAAAAAAAACGTTTTAATATAAAAAAGGTGTAACGAATATATATCATTACACCTTTTTATTTATTGTAGAAACTTAAAACATTATTCCTGACCCAGGTTACGTAATTGTTTCAATTTATCTTTCCAAAGTTCCAGGCTTTCTTTGTGGATCGCGATGTTTTTACGCACCTCAAGAACTATAGAATTCTCTTTTTTAGCATTTTTAGTATTCGTAAAGAACTGAATGTTGTTTTCTAATTGGAAAATTTCATTTTGAACTTCTTCAATTTTACGCATTAAGAAAATCTTTTCGTTATCTAGTTTACGAGTGTCGTTACTGTCAGACAAAGAATCGATACGGTTAGAAAAACGCATCATTTCGGTTTCTTTTTTACTCAAACTTAATTTTTCAAAAAGAGCATCCAGGATTTTATTGAATTTTCCTTCGATATGACGTCTTGAAAAAGGTACTTTTCCATATCCTTTCCAGATTTCGATATGCGCTTTAATAGCATCAAGATCTGTTTTGTGATCACCTGTAAGTTGGTAAGCACGTAAAATATCTAAGTATGCTTTTTTATTGTCGAAAGCAGCTACTTCATCAACGTTTTCTTCAGACTTATGTTCTTTTAGTTTGTCGAAATAATGATTACAAGCGTCTTTAAATTCCTTCCAGATTTTGTCTGAATATTTTTTAGGAACGTGACCAATCTGTTTCCACTCTTCCTGAATTTGTTTCATTACCGGAGTAGTAGCGCTAAAATCAGTGCTTTCCTGTAATTCTTTGGCTTTTGCAACAAGAGCCATTTTTTTATTTAAATTGTCGTTTTGATCTTTTTTGATGTCTTTATAAAATGAATTTTTAAAAGAATTAAAGTTTCTAACGGCAGTTTTAAACGTAGCCCAGGTTTCTTCATTAACTTCTGAAGGTACTTTTCCGGCTGCAAAAAACTCATTTCTAAGTGCTTCAACTTTCTGAATTTGTACCAGCCATTGTGAGTGAGAGTTAACTTTTTCAGTTCCTAAAACTTCAATTTTGGCAATAATTTCCTTTTTAACTTCAAGGTTTTTTTGCTCGTTTGCTCTTTGGCTTTCAAACAAAACTTCTCTTTTATCATGGATTTTTTTAGTCAGTTCGCTAAATTTATTCCAGATTGTATCACGGTGTTCTTTAGAAACCGGTCCAATATCTTCTTTCCAGATTCTGTGTAAATCTTGTAATTCTCTAAATGATTTACTAATATCAGTTTCATTTACTAATTCTTCAACACGAGCAATTATTTTTTGTTTCTGATCCAGATTATATTTAAAATCCAAATCTCTCGCTTCACGATCTAAGTGTAAATAATCATAAAAATTTTCAACGTGAAAATGATAATTATTCCAAACGTGATTGTATTTGTCTTTTGGAATTGCTCCGGCATTTTTCCATCTTTCTCTTAAATCATTAAAATGTTTAAGCGTGTCTTTGATGTTTTCCTGAGGATTAATAAGCTCTTTAAGTTCTTCAACTATGGCAAGTCTGTTTTCTAAATTTGATTTTAGATTCGTTTGTAAATGCTTGAAATGTGCATTTCTTTTTTCTCTAAAAACATTATAATATTCGTCAAATTTTGATTTTAACGGAGAATGATATTCGAACTCCTCATTAGGATCTTGTTTCGAAGCGTTAAATTCTTCTTTTTTCTCCTCTATAAGATGGTTGTATTGTAATAAAAATGACTTTTTAATTTCTTCGATATGATCTTTTACAGACATTACTTTGTCTATATTGATCAGTTTTTTAAGCTCATCAACAAGTGCGTCCAAAGAGAAAGTATCATAATCCTGCATAGGAATGTCATGACGCTCTTTTAGCGTTTCATCTTCACTTTCTTCGGCATTCGAGTTTGTTATCGCGTCTAATGCTGTCTGATGGTTGGATTCTGTCGTTTCTGCTGTGTTTTCTGCTTCAGTTTCAGTATCTGAAGCTGGAATTTCAGCAACCGTTTCAGTCTCCAGTTTTTCAACTGCATTCTCTTGTGTAGAATCGTTAATTTCGATTTCTAGTTTTCCGTCTGCTTCCTGCAGGTTATCATTCTTTTCTTCTAACATTTTAAATGTATAAGGTTTTTTATTTTAAACAGAGCGAAAGATAGTAAAGGTGTTTCTAAATACAAAATAAATCGTTTGTTTATACGCTATTTTGCGATGAAATTCTTATTTATAATGCAATTTTACAAATATGATATGAAATTTTTCGCTGTTTTTTTTGAATTTAATTTAAATTTAAACTTTGTATTTTTTTAATAATCGGTTTGCAATTTTAAATGATTGCAACTAGAACAAAGTTAAAATTCCGACTTCAATACCATAATTATACGCTTTTTGACCTCCAAATGCAACACTTGGATGAATGTAAAACATATTATTAGGAGTAAATTTTCGTCCAAATTCTAAATATGAATTATTTTGAAATCCGTCTAATGTCGCATTATATCGAAAAGCAATATCGGCGCCAATCCAGTTTTTGCCAAAATAACGTAATAATAAATTTTCGTATAAAGTGGTGTTTATTGTATTTCTATTGTTTGAACCAGCAAAGCTGGATTGATATTCAAGTGATGAAAACCATAAGTACCGTCTGTATATTATCAAGATAAGAGCCATAATATAGAGTGGGAACAATAATCCATTTTCCGCTGCCAAGTTTGGGATCAATTGCTGAGTTCGTAACGATCCGGGTTCTAAAAGCGATTCCTCTTTTTTTATCTATATAAGGAATATATGTTGCACCAACTGAAAGATCGCCTAAACCTGTTTTATAAATGCTTTCAGTATTTGTAGAAACCAAGGGTATATCTGCGCGTACATTCCATGATTTATTACCAATTGGTAAAATTAATCTAACATTAGTAGTATTGAAGGAACCTTTTTTGGTATCAAGATATTCATTAAAAACTAAAATTGTCTTTTTAAAATAATTAATACGACCTTCTTCAAAAGGATTTTCCTCGTTTTCTGTACCTTGAGAATGTACTGTACAGTAAAAAAGATAAAAGAATAGAATAAAAATTACATTTTTCATTGGTTTTTGATTTAAAACCAAACATACGTAAAAATAAACTTACAAATTAAGTTTATTTAAGAAATTATTCTAAATTATTTAAGATTTAATTTAATTTTTTGTTGATTTTATCTAATTTATAATTTTAAAACAGAATTAGCAATCCTGCTTCAATACCAAAGTTGTATGTTTTTTGGTTGCCAAATGCAATACTTGGATGTATGTAAGCCATATCATTTGGGGTTATTTTTCGTCCAAATTCTATAAAAGCATTATTGGGATATCCCTTGTTGGTGGCGTTATATCGAAAAGCAACGTCAGCAGCAATCCAGTTTTTTCCAATGAAATACATCAAGTAGTTTTCAAATGCTGTTGTATTTATATCTTGTCGGTTTTGAGATCCGGCAAAACTCAATTGGTTTTCTAATGAAGCAATCCACAGCATCTTTTTATTTATGAAATAAGTACCATAAAATAATGCGGGGGCAAAAATCCATTTTCCTGTGCCGAATGCGGGATCTACAGCAGAATTTGAAATTACCCGGACTCTAAAGGCAATACCTTTACTGCGATCTAAATAAGGAATATAGCTTATGCCAAGACCAATATCTCCAATTCCGGTTTTATTGACAGATGAAGTATTTGTAGATATGAGAGGTAAATCTACTCTTAAATTCCAGGCTTTATTAGCAATAGGATGTAAAAAACGAAGTTGTGTAGTGTTGTATGATCCTGAATCTGTATCTAAATATTCATTAAAAAGCAAAATGGTTTTTAAATAATAGTGATAACGCGCTTCAGTGTAAGGATTTTTTCCCGGCTCTAAAGTGTCTTGAGCTTTTATTGAAAAAGTTATTAAAAAGCTTAATAAATAAAATAACTGTAATTTATTCATAACTACTTGTTAATGAGTAGTCTAAATTACATAAATTACAGTTATTTTTTTTCTTTATTTTTTCGGTTTTTTACTTATTCCAGATTTTCCAGGCTTTCTCTGCCTGAAAAATAAGCATGTCGTAACCATTTTTTATTACTGCGCTTTTTTCTTTGGCGTTTTTAAGGAACTGAGTTTCTGCAGGATTATAGATTAAATCGTATGCAATATGTTTCTCTGTAAAAAACTCATACGGAAGATCCGGACAAGCTTCTATATTTGGACTTGTACCGACTGGTGTACAGTTGATTATGATTTGGAAATTATCAAAAGTTGTAGCGTTGATTAAATTATAATCAATAATATTTTCCTTTGCTTCTCTGGATACAAAAGTATATAGAATACCAAGTTCGTCAAGTGCAAAGGCAACTCCTTTAGATGCTCCGCCTGTGCCTAGAATAAGCGCTTTTTTATGATGTGGTTCTAATAAGGGTTCTAATGATTTCTTAAAACCATAGTAGTCTGTATTATATCCTTTTAATTTTCCGTTTTTGGTAAATTTAATAGTGTTTACAGCGCCAATTAAAGCTGCTTTTTTTGAAAGTTTATCTAAGAAAGGTATGACTTGTTCTTTATACGGAATCGTAACATTAAGGCCTTTTAAATCAGGATTGTTTTTAAGTAGTCCTGTTAGATGACTAATTTCGGCAATATCGAAATTTTCGTAGCTGTTGCCGGCAAAAACTTCGTCACTAAATTTTTCTGTAAAATATCCTTTTGAAAATGAGTAACTAATATTACGACCTAATAATCCAAAACGTCTTCTTAAAATATCAATCATTATTGCTTTCTATGTTTTTCAATATAATTTTTAACCATTTTTTTTGCCCATACTACTGGAAATAAATCTTCGATCAGAATATAATTGTCAAAATTTAAACGTAAACCGTTGCTTAAATGAAACTTTGCTTTTGTGTTTTCCTGAATCATGAAATACAATCCTGCTAAACGATATTCGATCTCGTTTTCTTCAGGAAAATATTCAGATGCTTGTAATAAGGTTTGAATTGCGCTTTCGAATTCTCCCAAAAACTGAAGAATATCAACCCAAAATAACCAGGTATCTAAGGCATGATCTCCAAATTCTACTGCTTTTCTATAACCAAACTCAGCTTCTTCAAAAAAGTTCATTTGTTTGTTGATCGTTGCGTAACGTTTCCAGTACAAACGATTTTGATTGTCGATTGCTAATGCTTTATTGACAAAAAATAATGCTTTTTGAAAGTTTTTCTGGCGAACATAAAAATCAGTAATGGCAATCCATCCTTTGTCTAAAAGTGGATCTTCATGTACGGTTTGATTGTAATATTGAAGTGCTTTTACGGCATTACCTAATTTTTCGTAGCATTTACCAATACGCAATAGGGCATAGGATGTTGCATCGTCTAACTCGATGGTGCGGTTGTAGCTTTCGATCGCTTCGCCGTATTTTTTCAGACGCTCGTATGCTTTTGCTTTTTCCATGAAAGCGCCTAAGAACTCATCGTCAATCAGGGTTGCATAATCAAAAGCACGAATAGCATTTTCGTATTCTTTTACGCCATAATGCAAGCGCCCAAGCTGATGCCATGCGATTTCGCTATATGGATTTTTGTTGATGTATTCGTTTAGATATAGGATGGCTTCCTGGTTTTGATCTAAAAATTCAAAACAATAAACCACGTTATACAAAGCAGACTGATCTTCTAAATCTTCTTCAAGACATTTGATAAAACTGTCTTTTGCCATCTCAAGGTTATCCATAAAAAGATATTCCATTCCAATCAAGTTGTACACATCAGCGTAGTCGTCTGTATATTGCAGGGCAATTTTAAGTAGTTCTACCGCTTTTTCGTGTTGATCTCTTTTAGAACAAATATTAGCTTTTTGGATGTAAATTTCCTCGTTATTGGGTTCGATTGCATATAACTCATTTAAGAGCTTCTCAGCGATTTCTAGTTTGTCGTCGTAAACCAACATTTCTACTTGTACTAATTTTAAGCCCGTAGATTTTGGGTGTTGGTCTAATGCAAGTTTCAAGGCCTTCTTTGCTAAATTAGCCTTACCTATGTCTAAATAATGAAGAATAATTTCTTCAAATTCTTCAGAATCAAAAAAGAGTACTTTGTTAGTTTTTAACATCGACTCAAATTTGGATAAGGATAGGTTATAATCTTCTTCTTCGTTGCTTAATTGCATACTGTCTTTATTTGAAATTAGCCTGTTATAAATTTAGGCAACCATATTATTGTTGTGAGGAATGAGAATTAATTGTTGTGAACAATTTAATTAACAATATGGACAGAATTTCTATTCTGTTTTAAGTTATAATCTTTTGATGTTTAAAAGATTAAATTTGATTATTATTCTATATTTTGTTTTTAACCGGGAGTTCTAGCCCTGATGGCAGCGATATCCTTTTGTTTTTTTCTTTAAAAAACAAAAGATTTAGCGAACAGAAGGAAATAGCTCCTGATTAAACTTCTTGTTCTTTTTTCAATATTTCATCCATAACATTTAAGATTACGGCACAACCTTCTTTTATTTCTTCTTGAGAAATGGTCAATGGCGGTGTTATTCGTATTGCGCATCCTTCGAACAGCAACCAGAATAAAATGAGGCCTTTATCCTGACAGTTTAAAATAACCTGATTCGTTATTTCGGCACTTTCTGTCATAGCGGCAAGCATTAATCCTTTTCCTCTAACTTCCTTTATCAAAGGATGTACCAAAAGCGATCTGAAGAGTTTTTCTTTGTCTAAGGCTTCTTGCATTAAGTTTGTCTCAGTTAATTCTTGCAAAGTTGCCAAACAAGCTGACGCAATGACAGGATGACCTCCAAAAGTTGTGATATGTCCCAGTTTAGGATTTTCTGTCAAAAGATCCATTTTTTCTGCTGAGGCGGTAAAAGCACCAACGGGCATTCCGCCACCCATTCCTTTTCCCATAACTACAATGTCAGGAACTACGTCATAGTTCTGAAAACCAAATAGTTTGCCGGTTCTTCCAAATCCGGGCTGAATCTCGTCAACAATCATCATAGCTCCAATCTCATCGCAACGTTTACGAACTTTTTGCAGATAATTATTTTCCGGCTGAATAAATCCTGCACCTCCCTGAATGGTTTCTAAAAGTATAGCAGCTGTTCTGGTGGTTATTTTTTGTAAATCTTCTTCGTTATTAAAAGTGATAAAATCAACATCCGGAAGCAAAGGGCGAAAAGCTTGTTTGCGTTCCTCAAATCCCATAACACTCATAGATCCCATCGTATTACCGTGATAGGCATTATGACAAGATATAAGCTGGCTGCGACCTGTGGTGCGTTTCGCTAATTTAAGCGCGCCTTCGATTGCTTCTGTACCTGAATTGACCAGATAAGTTTTATTTAGAGAATCCGGCAGGAGTGAAGCAAGTAATTTGCAATATTGAACGGCGGGACTTTGCGAATATTCGCCATATACCATAACATGCGAATACTTATCCAGCTGATCTTTAATAGCCTGATTAACTCTTGGGTGCTGATGTCCAAGCGTACAAGCAGAAACACCAGCAACAAAATCTAGATATTTTTTATCATTAGTGTCGTAAATATAGGAACCAATGGCGTGTGAAACTTCCATTCCTAAAGGGTAAGGAGAAGTTTGCGCCTGGTATTTTATAAAATCTGGATTCATTTTTTTAAAGGTTCAAAGTGGTAAAGGTACTAAGGTTCTAAGTTTAGTTTCGGTCTTGGTTTTCGGTCTCAGTATAAAACTGAAAACTGTGACTGAAAACTGCGACTAAATACTGTGACTGATTTTAACCGCAAAGATCGCAAAGTTTTACGCAATGGTCACAAAGCTGGAGTCAAGTTTATATTATTAAAATGCAAAGTTCGTAAAGCTTTTCGATTGAAAACTGCGACTGCAACTATTTTTACTGCAAAGATAAGGAACTGAAAACTGCGACTGCGACTGAAAACTATTTCTTAGTCTTAGTGCTTGTTTTGGTTGTACTTGCTTTGACCGCGGGTTTCTTTTTGTCGTAATCCAGGGTTTCTTTCCTAACTTTCATCGGGGTATTTTTGTCCTTGGCTTCTTCGTCTTTTCCTTCCTGAACTAATTTGTCATTGAGTTCATTGTCTTCGGCGGTAAAAATATCATCTTTCGATTTTATTCGTTCGTCTCCGCGCCAGCGAAGTCCTTTTAGTTTACGTGCATTTTCCGGCAAATCGGCTTCAGGGTAAACATCACCATCTACTTTATTAAAAAAAGTGATGGTTTCTACCGCATTATTTTCTAAGATAAGATTGATTTTACTACTTACATTTTTATTGATTCCAATAAGTTCATTGGCATCATTACGCATATAATAAATGACTTCGGTATTTTTGATAACATCTACATCATGGAGTTTCCCATCCAGAAATTTCCCAAACAAATTGAGTCCCTTAACCTGATTAAAACCTGTGCCCAGAGTATCCCGCGAGACTATAAAGGTATTATTGAGTACTTTTAAGGAGTCTAATTTTTTAGTATTATTATCGCCTATTAAATGCATGACATCTCCGGTGATTTGGTTTTCACCATTCCATAAAATCGGATTTCCAATTAGTTTTGTCAAAGCGGTTTTTGAGTTCGAATGTATCGAATCACATTTTCCGCTCATGTCTATTTTATAAAAACGGACGTTATTATAAGCTCTCAATATTCTTTCGCCTTCTTTTCCGGTAACCATTAATTTTTTTCCGTGAATATAAACCGAATCATTCTCTACCAGATTAACCGCAACGGCTCTTTTAGTAACAAACATCGAATCTTTAAGTTTGTAAATTTCGGCATAATGACCTTTGACGATTCCGCGATTGATAGAATCTGTAATTTTTACATTGCGGGTTGCTGATGCAAATTCAATATTTCGATTGTAATATAAACTATCGCCTTCAATACGTCGATCGTCATATTTAATGTATGATTTCCTTAAAAAATGTGCCAGGTTTTTCTTGGTGTCATAAAACCCTTTTTCTGTATAAATATAATTGGATTTACTTGTAATCGTTGATGGACCAAATAAATAGGTGTGACCTGAATTGCTGTAATAATCTAAGTGATTAGATTTTATAACATATTTAGGATTTGTAATGGTAACTTCTGTAAGGAATTGAAATTTCTTTTCGGACACAAAATATTTTCCGGATTTGCTTACCAAAGTATTGTCTTTATTAACAATTGTACCTTTTGTATTGTAAAATACCTGCTGAACATTTCGGTCAAAATTAATGGTATCCGTTGTTAAAGTAGCATCAGGAGAACTCATAACAGCATCTCCGGTTGCAAAAGCTCTTTTTTGATTACCACTATATTCTGCATATTTACTATTCAGGAATAAAGTATCACCTTGTACTAATTGCACATTTCCAAAGGCTTTTAGATAGTTTTCTTTCTGGAAAAAGTAGGCTTTATTACAGGTTAATACAACTCCGTCATGATTTACTTTTACATTTCCGGTTAGTAAAACTCCGTCAGGTACTAAGTCCTGATTGACTTCTACTAAATCTGAATTTTCAATATTAATTACTTTTGGCTTTGGTGCCTGGGCAAAAATGAATTGAACGCTTAACAAAAGCAAACAAGAGGATATGAAAAATAGTGATTTCTTCAATTGATTAAATTTTTGTCAAATTTATGAAAAAGGTTACAACCTTTGGTGATATTAAGATTAATTTATAATTCAAAATGCGTGCAGCGATAAGGGATTTTACCGATGTCTAATTTATCAACAAAATAAGGGACTCTTTCGTTGTAGTTTAGCTTTTTAAATTGAAATAGGGTTAAAATTAATTTTAGGTTCTTCCTAATATAAAAATAAGTCTAAATTTAGAGAATAGTTTAAGGATTATAGATAGAATCTTTAATCAGGAAAAAAATTAGTTTAAATGAATATGATCAACAAAAAAGTTTTTATTACGGGATTGGCTGCAAGCATGCTTTTTTCTGCATGTAAAACCAAAGACTTAAAAATGAATACAATAAAAGAAGAAGTTTCCGATGATAGGAAAATTGTAGTATATCAGGTTTTTATCCGTTTGTTTGGAAATAAAAATACAACCAATAAACCTTGGGGAACAATTGAAGAAAATGGTGTTGGAAAATTTAATGATTTTACAGATAAAGCACTTCATGAAATTAAAGATTTAGGGGTTACTTATATTTGGT
Source organism: Flavobacterium sp. Leaf82 (assembly GCF_001422725.1). Taxonomy (GTDB): domain Bacteria; phylum Bacteroidota; class Bacteroidia; order Flavobacteriales; family Flavobacteriaceae; genus Flavobacterium. Next base: position 323,936 of record NZ_LMMA01000032.1, read on the forward strand.
ATACCGGTGTTCCGCACCACGCTTTGGTAAGAGATTATAAAGCTTACGGAATCTCTGATGATGATCCCGAAGTTGTAAAAGGTCGTGCCGGATCGCCTTATGCAGTAAAAGATTATTATAATGTAAATCCTGATTTAGCGGTGAATCCAGCCAATAGATTGCAGGAATTTGAAGATTTGATTGCTCGTACGCACAAAGCAGGTCTAAAATTAATAATAGATATTGTGCCCAATCATATTGCCAGAAAGTATGAAGGAAAGAATAATCCTGATGGTGTTAAGGATTTTGGTGCCAATGACGATGTGAATGTTGAATACAATAGAAATAACAACTTTTATTATATACCGAATCAGCATTTTGAAATTCCGGACAATGATGTTCCGTTAAACGGAGAAAAAAATGCGCTTGTTGATGGCGTTTTTGATGAAAATCCTGCAAAATGGACTGGAAACGGATCGCGTAAAGTAAAACCGGATCAAAACGATTGGTACGAAACGGTAAAAGTAAATTACGGAATTCGTCCTGACGGATCTAAAGATTTTCCTGAACTTCCGGCTGGATTTGATCAAAAATCGTATGCAGAACATTTTGCTTTTTGGCAGGACAAAGACGTTCCGGATTCCTGGAAGAAATTTAAATCTATTGCTTTGTATTGGACAGCTAAAGGCGTTTATGGCTTTCGTTATGATATGGCCGAAATGGTTCCTTATGAATTTTGGAGCTACATGAACTCGGCTATTAAAATGAAAAATCCAAATGCTTTTTTATTGGCAGAAGTTTATAATCCAAATGAATACCGAAATTATATCCGTTTAGGAAAAATGGATTATTTGTATGATAAGGTTGAAACATATGATAAACTAAAAGATGTGATTCGTGGAAAATCGAATCCTGATGGATTATCAGATATTCAGAAGGGAATGTTGGATATTGAACATAATATGCTTCACTTTTTAGACAATCATGATGAACAGCGTTTGGCAAGTCCTGAATTTGCAGGAACTCCGGAAAGAGGAAAACCTTTAATGGTGGTTTCAACAACAATTAGTACGTCGCCAACAATGGTTTATTTTGGACAAGAAGTAGGAGAGGCGGGAAATGAAAATGCAGGTTTTGGAACACATTCCAGAACTTCTATTTTTGATTATATTGGAGTTCCCAATCACCAACGCTGGATGAATGACGGAAAATTTGATGGAGGAAAATTATCTGATTCCGAAAAAAACCTTCGTGATTTTTATAAACGATTGCTGAATTTTTCGATTAACAGTTCAGCTTTAATGGGAGATTTTCAAGAGATTCAATCCGTAAACCGTCAGAATAATCAAGGTTATGATGAATCAATTTATTCGTATGTGCGCTGGTCCGAAAATCAAAAATTGGTAATCGTTGCGAATTTTTCTTCTGACAAAACAAGTACGTTTAATTTGAAAATTCCTTCTGATATTATTCTAAAATGGAATTTAAAAGATGGTGAATATGTGCTTACAGATCAATTGTATTTGAATAAGAAAAATGTTTTGGTTGTAAAGAATGGAGAAGGAACTATTATAGTTGAAATAGCACCTTCGGAATCATTTATTTATGAAGTAAAATAGTTTTTAACATGTATTAAATACAGAAGGTTTTTTATCTGGGTTATCCTAAAAAAAAAACGGAGGATCACGCTAGAACCTCCGTATTAAATTTTAGAAATGTCATTAGAGTTTTGTATTATATATGAAGCAACAAAAATATAGATTACGGGTCAATACTATTGCAAAACCAGATTAGTGAAAATTAGGAAACGAAAATTATAGGTTTGGCTTTTAAAATGGTCAATTTCTGATATAAGTTTTTTAAATATTTAGAAGTAAAAGAATTTCTTTAATCGAAAATTGAGCACCACAAACAAACTCATCCGAAGCTCCGTAATAAATGGTAAATGTATCTCCGTCTGGTTCTACAACATGTCCGTTGGTGAATACTACGTTACCAAAAAATCCGCTTAATTCATATTCTGTAGTAGGAATCATTATAGGTTTCTCAGTTCTTGCAATTACTTTCGACGGATCTTTTAAATCCATTAAAAAAGCACCTAAACAATACTGATGATTTTCATTTGCTCCATGATAAATTTCTAACCAGCCTTTATCCGTTTTTATAGGAGCAGCTCCGGCGCCAACCCTTTTACTGTCCCAAAGTCCTTTTCTGGTTTTAATAATGCAATGGTGATTTCCCCAATGAATGCCATCAGGAGAAGAAGCCAACCAGATATAATTACCGCCAATATCTACACTGCTTGGGCGGTGTAAAGCATAGAATAATCCGTTTATTTTTTCTTCAAAAATGGCGCAATCCTTATTGTGTGCCGGTAATATCATGCCGTGTTTTGTAAAATCTTTCCAATTGATTGTTGTGCGTAAACCAACTCCAACACCATTATCTGAGACAGAAGTAAAAGTTAAATAATACGTTCCTTCGATTAAAGCAACACGACAATCCTCTATACCAAAAGTTTCCAACATGCCTTCTCCAACCAGAGACGGGTAATTTTCAGGTTCATAAAACTCATGTCCATCTTCACTACACAATAATCGCAAGTGAGAAAGTGTTGTTAAATAATCAGCACCTTTATAATTAATCACTCTTGCATCTGTTGCTATTAATTCCGGATCTTCTTTAGGAATTTCAATGATTTTGATAGTACCAGTTTCTGTTAATATTGGGAAAGAAATAATACCCTCTTTTTGTTTTGGTCTTTCGGCTACACGTACCACTAACCAGGTTTTATTCTGGTATTGAAATACACCCGGATTCAATAAACAGGTGATTTCTAATCCTTCTCTGCTTGCTGGAATATCTGTAGGTGATAATAATGGATTATCTGTAAAACGTTTTGCTATATCTTTCATTTTTTTTTACTGCTAAGTTGTTGTGAATAAAAAGGTAAGACAATTTTCTTTTTTAAGAACATAAGTTAACTTTTATTTAAATTAAGAATATTTTTGAAGATTTTAAATTTTTGGCAAAAAAAAAAGCTGATACTTATTTGTATCAGCTTTTTGTGTTTTATACTTTTTTGACTTTCTTTAAAGCCTCTATATAATTTTCGTTTACCTTATCCCAATTTATATGTTGATAAAAGGCATCAATATAACTTCCTTTTCTATTTTGGTAATCCAGATAATAAGCATGTTCCCATAAATCGATTCCTAAAATAGGTGTTCCGGGAATCAGGGCATTTTTCATTAAAGGATTGTCTTGATTCTCTGTTGTGGTTACCTGTAGTTTTCCATATCTGTCTACAACTAACCAAACCCATCCGGAACCAAATTGTTTTGTTGCCTGACCTTTAAACTGATTCGTAAGATTAGCAAAAGAACCAAATTCTTTATTAATAGAACCAGCCAGCGTATCTTTTGGAGTTTCTTGTTTAGGAGTTAAAATATTGAAATACAAAGTATGATTGTAATAACCACCAGCGTTCTGACGAAGTTTTGCATTGCTAAGATCCATTTTTTTCAGGATATCTTCAATTGGTGAATTTTCAAACTCCGTATTTACAATTTCTTTATTAAAATTATTCGTGTACGTTAAATAGTGTTTAGAATAATGTGTTTCTAAAGTTAGCGTTCTTATTTCTGGAGCCAGTCCATCATAAGAAAAAGGTAGTTTTGTCATCTCAAAAGAACCCGGATCAGCTTTTATGTCATTTGGCGATCCTATAGTAATCTTTTCTTCTTTAGTTGGCAAAGGAACTTCTACTACTTCAGTTAGCTTGTTGTTATCATTACAAGAAAATAATAGAAAGAATGAAGCTAAAATGCTGAAACGAACAATGTTTTTCTTCATAATGTTAGTTATTTAATTGTTAGTGAATTAATGATCTCAATATAATTTTCTTTAGCCTCATCGATCGATATATGACTAATTTGCATCCATGCGTTTGTTTTGAAAGCGTCTCTTAAATCAAAATTCTCAGATTGATTGTAGACTGCAGTCCCAAAAGTTGCCTGTTTGTAATAAGCATAAAGTCGCAGCTGCACATCTTGCGGCAGTGAGGCCTGAGTCATTTTTAAAGCAGTTTCTACAGCCTCAGAAAAACGAGTATCTAAATCTTTTTCGATCATTAAGCTTTTGTAGCAATAATGGTTTTTCCTCCAATTGCTTTTTGGTTTAATACCACATTAATAGGCGTACCTAAAGGTAAAAATAAATCTACTCTTGAACCAAATTTTATAAAACCTGCATCAGTACCTTGTACAACCTGCATACCTTCCTGAGCATAATTTACAATTCTGCGCGCTAAAGCTCCGGCAATTTGTCTGTATAATATTTGTCCAAAGGTTTCATTTTCGATTACTACCGTAGTTCTTTCGTTTTCTTCGCTTGCTTTTGGATGCCAGGCAACTAAAAATTTACCAGGGTGGTATTTACTGAATTTTATAATTCCGTCCATAGCATAACGCGTTACGTGAACATTTATTGGAGACATAAAGATAGAAACCTGTAAACGTTTATCTTTAAAATATTCGCCTTCATAAACTTCTTCAATAACCACAACTTTTCCGTCTACCGGAGCAAGAATATGATCGCTGTTTTTAATTGCAATTCTTTTAGGGTTTCTAAAAAACTGTAAAATAATAATCAAAACTATTATGCCGGCAATCTGAACAAGCATTCTTAGCCAGGTAATATCAATGAATTTGTCAGCAATTAAAAGTACAGCTACTGCAAATGCAGTACCTAATAAAATGGACGGGCCTCCTTCTTTATGAAACATAATATAAAATTTGATAAAATAAAAATATAATTGGTGCTACAAATATAACACTATCTAATCGATCTAATACGCCTCCGTGGCCAGGCATTATCGCGCCACTATCTTTTACGCCAGCAATTCTTTTAAACTTTGATTCGATCAAATCTCCTATAGTTCCAAAAATGCTTACTATTAAAGCAATTATAGTCCATATAAGGATTGATTTACTACTAAAGTCAGGATTAGGCTGAATGTAAAATTTCGAGATTAAAAAACCGGCAAAAGCAGCAAAAACTACTCCGCCAAGAAATCCTTCAATTGTTTTTTTAGGAGAAATGCGTTCAAATAATTTATGTTTTCCAATAGATTTTCCAACCAAATAGGCAAAAGTATCATTGGTCCAGATTAATACAAATAATCCAATGATAATTTTTGGGTTATAATCTTTGATACCAAAAGAAATTTTAATGATAAAAAGAAAAGGCAACATGATATAGCCAATCAGGTAAATGTATTTGGATATTCTGCTTATATTTTGAGTATCATCAAATAAAAAGACAATACACTTTATCGATACAATCAGGGTAATAATGAGTAATATGGTAAATAATCGATCTGTATCGATTGTAAATACGATATTCTCTTTTAAAAATTTATTGATGTAATTTTCAGTTTCGGTTCTGTAAAAACTAATTAAGGATACAGCCGAATAAAAAAGGGTAACGAATAAAATAGAAAAGACTTTGTTGATACCTACCAAGTTAGAAAACTCGTAAGTTGCAATCACTAAAAAAACGCCAAAAAGAATGATAAAGCTTTCTGTAGAAAACAAAATTGAAGTTAATAGTAAAGCGATATAAACAGCACCAGAAATGGTTCTCTTAAGTGTTTCATTCATCTTAAAGATCTTCTAGGAGCAATAAATACAAGTTTTTTGCAACACTTCCGTATTGAGTAAAATCTTCTTCTTTTGCTTTTTCGAAATATTTTATGGTGGTAATATTAGTAGGGTAGTCCCTTTCGTATTTTCTTTTGATAGCACTCAGTCCATCACTTTTAATCAATTGCAGCTGACTTGTCGTAGCAATAATTACAATATTTGCAGGTAATTCGTTTGGTTTGTCTTGCCTGATTTGTTTTGATGAAAATAAAATAGAACCTTCATCAGCAATTAAATTTTCGCAGGTTGCCAGTAAAAATTTAGGATTTCTAGGAGAAATATAAGTTAGTTTATTCTCTTCTAATAAACTAAACAAAGCTGGTTCATAACATAAAACTTCATTTTCGAACCAGTCATTTTCTTCTAAGATGTTTTCAAATTGCTCTGCAACTTCTTGCTTGTTTTCACAATACAAAAATTTACCGCCATTTTTTTTGAAATTGAAAATGAATCTTTCATCTATAGATAAATGACTGTCAGGAGAGTGATTTCCTCCATATTCGCTTTCAGTTTCTTCATCAGAAGAGGTATCGCTTGAACCAAATATTTTTTTGAAAAAATTCATTTTTATATGAAATACTTTACATGTTAGTTGAAAACGTTCAAAGATAAAAAAATCTTAATTCAAAAGGCTATTTTGAATTAAGATTTTAAAAAATATTACATATTTATTGAATATTTATGAAACCACTTCTTCTAAATTTTTATCAAAAGTTCGTTTTCCGAAAATAGTTTCTAAGTCATCTTTAAAAATAACTTCTTTTTCAATTAATATGTCAGCTAATTGATTTAGCTTGTCTTTGTTTTCTTCTAAAATTTGAATTGCTCTTTGGTATTGACCTTCAATTAATTCTGAAATTTCTTTGTCAATTACTTTTGCAGTTTCGTCAGAATAAGGTTTAGAGAAATTGTATTCGCTTTGTCCTGTAGAATCGTAATAAGTAACATTTCCAATTTTTTCATTCAAACCGTAAATTGTTACCATAGCGCGAGCCTGACGTGTAACTTTTTCTAAATCGCTTAATGCACCAGTCGAAATTCTGTCAAAAGTTACTTTTTCAGCAGCTCTTCCGCCCATAGTAGCACACATTTCGTCTAACATTTGATCAGTTCTTACGATTTGTCTCTCTTCAGGTAAGTACCATGCAGCTCCTAAACTTTGTCCACGAGGTACGATAGTTACTTTAATAAGTGGTGCAGCGTGCTCTAACATCCAGCTTACAGTTGCGTGACCAGCTTCGTGAATTGCGATTGCTCTTTTTTCTTCTGGAGTAATTATTTTGTTTTTCTTTTCAAGACCACCAATTATTCTGTCAACAGCATCTAAGAAATCTTGTCTGTCAACTGCAGTTTTGTTGTTACGCGCAGCAATTAAAGCAGCCTCGTTACAAACATTTGCAATATCTGCACCAGAGAAACCCGGAGTTTGTTTTGCTAAGAAATCAAGGTCAAGACCTTCAACTTTTTTAATAGGTGCTAAGTGTACTGCAAATATTTCAGCTCTTTCGCGAATGTCCGGTAAGTCAACAAAAATTTGTCTGTCGAAACGACCGGCACGCATTAAAGCTTTATCAAGAACATCAGCTCTGTTAGTTGCAGCCAGAACAATTACGTTAGAGTTTGTACCAAAACCATCCATTTCTGTTAGTAATTGGTTCAATGTGTTTTCTCTTTCGTCATTTCCGCCTGACATATTGCTTTTTCCTCTTGCTCTACCAACAGCATCGATTTCGTCGATGAAAATGATAGCAGGAGATTTTTCTTTAGCTTGTTTAAATAAGTCACGAACACGTGAAGCACCAACTCCTACGAACATTTCTACGAAATCAGAACCTGATAATGAGAAGAAAGGAACCTGAGCTTCTCCTGCAACTGCTTTTGCCAATAAGGTTTTACCAGTTCCCGGAGGTCCTACAAGTAGGGCTCCTTTAGGTATTTTACCTCCTAAATTGGTGTATTTTTCAGGATTTTTAAGGAATTCTACAATTTCTTGTATTTCTTCTTTTGCACCTTCTAAACCAGCAACATCTTTAAATGTAGTTTTAATATCGGTTTTCTCATCAAACAATTTAGCTTTCGATTTTCCAATGTTAAAGATTTGTCCGCCACCGCCACCAGCGCCACCTGACATTTTACGCATAATGAAAATCCAAACACCAATAATAATGATGATAGGAAGTAAACTGATTAGAATATCGCTCCAGTTGTTTTTCTGCAAAAAATTAAAATCTTTCAGTTTGCCTTCGCCAACTGCTTTTTCTAATTTAGTTTGAAAAATTTGGTCGTTACCAATTTCTAAAGTATAATGAGGACCTTTGTTAGGTCTGTCAAAAATATCTTTAGCCACTTTTTTGTTTGCTGCATCTTTAAGCGAAGCAGCATTTAAATATACCTCAGCTTCAGCTTTATTGTAAACAATAACTTTTTCAATCTGACCTTTTTCTAATAAAACATTAAATTTAGAAGAGGTTAATTGAGCTGGTTCGCTTAAGTTAGATCCTCCGGTTGCAAAACTTATAAATAAAAAAACTAGAAGTATTGCGGTGTATATTAACCAAGGACTTATTTTAAATTTACTCGGATTTGGATTATTATCTTTAGCCATTAGAGAAAGTTTCTTTTAGTATTTGTTTTCGATTGTAGTTATTTTGGCGTCACCCCAAAGGCTCTCGATATTATAGTATTCACGAATGTGTTTCTGGAAAACGTGTACAACAATGTGCACATAATCCATAAGAACCCATTCTGCATTATCGGTTCCTTCTACGTGCCACGGTTTGTCTTTTAAGTCTTTAGATACTGTTTTTTGAATTGAGTTAACAATGGCGTTAACTTGGGTGTTTGAATTTCCGTTGCAAATGACAAAATAGTCACAAACTGCCGTGTCTATATCTCTTAAGTCAAGAATATCGATATCATTTCCTTTTACTTCTTCAATCCCTTTGATTATGTTCGCCAATAGAACATCATTGTTAATAGTCTTTTTCGCCATGAATTATTTTATATGATTTTGTAAAGTTACCAAATTTTGTGATTATTTTTGAACCTTAACAAAATATTAAATTAAGTTAATTAAATTCCTTTAATGAAACTAATCAAACTCGATGCCATAGATTCTACAAATGATTTCCTTAAATCGTTAGCAAGCAAGGATGAACTCGATAATTTTACCGTAGTAACTGCTGAAAATCAGACAAAAGGAAAGGGGCAAAGAGGATCTGAATGGCAATCTGAATCAGGTAAAAACTTAATTATGAGTGTCTTGGTAAGAGAATTTCTCTATAGTAATGATCAGGTCTTTAATATGAGTGTTGTAGTTTCTTTAAGTGTAATCGATGCTCTAAAAACGTTAAATATTCCTAATTTATCTATAAAATGGCCTAACGACATTATGTCATACAACAAAAAAATTGGTGGCATACTTATCGAAAACACCATCAAAAGTGATGGCAGGATTGTGTCAGTTGCCGGAATTGGCTTAAATGTTAATCAGACAAATTTTGATCATTTACCCAATGCCTCTTCTTTGGCAGTGATTTGTAAATCTGAATTTGATAAAAATAAACTACCGGATTTAATAGTCGAAAAAATACAAGAAAAAATACAGTTCTGGAACACGAATTTGGCTGATTTATGGTCAGAGTATTTTAATTCACTATTCAGAAAAGGAGTTCCTATGCCTTTTAAACATCTTGATGCCAATAATTCGGGAAATTTCATGGGAATCATTCAAGGTGTTTCTCCTGTTGGTAAAATACAAATTTTGCTAGAAGATGATTCGGTTTCAGAATTTGAAATTAAAGAAGTTCAGATGCTTTATTGAAAAAGGTTCATTCAAAGGTTCAAAGGGCGAAAGTGACAAAGGTTCAAAGGTTTTCCTTTACTTTTATTTAAAGTCAAATAACGCCTACGTTTGTCATTTCGAGCGAAGGGAGAAATCACACTCGTAGTTCAACAAAGATTGGTGATTACTATTGTCGAGTTTCTTGCGAAGATTTCTCATTCTTCGAAATGACAATTGTTACGTTTAAAAAAAATGTCTATTCATAAAAAAGCCTGATTGTAAAATCAGGCTTTTAAATTTTATGTAATTTGAGAATTAATAATTAATTAAAGCTTCGTCATATTAGTTGCCAGAGTTTCGATAAACTTGCTAATTGGTCCTTTGATCATCATAGCCATCATAGCGTTGAATTCTCCATCAAAATGAAGTTGTACAGCACTTTCAGTATCTGAAACACTTTCGATATTCGAAACCAAAGTAAACGGAAGTTTATCACTTGCAGCTCCCAAAACGATTTTGTTTGGCGCTACTTTTTCTTTCATTTTAAGTTTTATTTCCGGCATACCTTTTAATCCAAAAATAAAAGCATCTTCACCAGTTACTTCAAATTTAGCAATATTATCCGGCATTAATTTTTCAAAATTCTTAACATCAGTCAATAAATCAAATAAATCTTGAGATGATTTCTGAACAGTAACTTTTGGACTTTCTAAGTTCATATTTTAATTTTTTTACTAATTGTTTTTTTTAAGATGAAGCGTAGCAATAATTTCAAATTCTAAATCTAATTTCTTTCTTCTATCATCTTGCATCTAAAGAACCTAAAATCTATTCTTCCTCTTTCCCCCAAGTAGATGGACTTTCGTTCCATTCCAGCAAAGTCGATTGTTGCTCTTCGGTAATATATTGTTTCTGAACCGCTAAGTCTAATAAATTTTCGTAATTACTTAACGTATACAAATCGATATTAGCATTTTTAAAGTTCTCTTCGGCAACATTAAAACCGTATGTAAAAATCGCAGCCATACCTTTTATGTTCGCGCCTTCGTTACGTAAAGCTTCCACAGCCATCAAACTACTGTTTCCTGTGCTGATTAAATCTTCTACAACAACAACATTTTGTCCTTTTTGTAAAAAACCTTCAACTTGATTTTGTCTTCCGTGTTTTTTTGCTTCCGGACGCACATAAACGAACGGTAATCCAAGGCTTTCAGCAACCAGAATACCTATTCCAATAGCTCCAGTGGCAACACCGGCAATAACATCTGGTTTCCCAAATTGTTTTTCAATATTCTTCGCAAACTCATCACGAACATAGTTTCGGATGATCGGAAATGAAAGAATTAACCTATTATCGCAATAAATAGGAGATTTCCAACCAGAAGCCCATGTAAAAGGATTTTCGGGATTCAATTTAATTGCATTTATTTGCAAAAGCAATTCGGCTGTTTTTTCGGCAGTATCTTTATTAAAAATCATAGTACAAATGTATAAAGTTTTTGTGAACGACAAACCACTTTTTTTGACAAATGAGATCTCGAAAGAGACTGATTTTCAATTATTCTTGTTAGAGAGTATTGATATCGAGCATCTTATCGTTAAAATGTTTCAAAATAAAATTCAAAAGGCTTATTTGTATCATCCTGACGAAAAGGAAATTATGAAAACCCTAAAGGCCAAAATCCCAGTAAATAAAGCTGGTGGAGGTCTTGTGTACAATAAAAAAGGCGAAGTTTTATTTATTTTCAGAAACGGAAAATGGGACTTACCAAAGGGCGGAATAGAAAAAGGCGAAGAAATTGAAGACACCGCAATGCGCGAAGTCGAAGAAGAAACCGGCGTAGGTAAGCTCAGAATCACCAATAAACTCGAAAAAACCTATCACGTTTTTAAACGCAACGGAAAATACAAACTAAAAGTCACACATTGGTTCGAAATGCAATCAGACTTTGAAGGAACTCCACAAGGTCAAATCGAGGAAGGCATCGAAAAAGTAGCCTGGCTAAATCCCGAAGAAATCAAAGAAGCCCTAAAAAACTCTTACGAAAACATTAAATTATTGTTTGAAGAAGAGAATACGGTTTCTTAAGTTGAAGCAAGAAGCAAGATTATAGAAGCAAGATTATAGAAGCAAGATTATAGAAGAAAGATTATAGAAGAAACAATCTATATGAATTTTAGTTTTATAAACTTAATTTGGGCGTGCCACCAATTAAAAAAAGACCTAATCAACTTTGCGTTCATTAGGTCTTTTTTTAATTGCTGTCGGGCTATACGCGCTACTTTGGTAGCTAGCTTCTATCCCTCACGCAAAGCTACACTTTGAGTAGAAAATTTGTTTAAAATTTCACGTTTCAGGTTTTTTTGCTAGAAGTCAGGCGTTTTATAATTTCTTATTTTGACGATTTCATGTCTCAAAAATCGTACTTTTGTTTAGTACAATAAGTAATACGTTGTTAGTATACAAATCATTTTGATTGTATCGTACCCAGCAAAATTTGTTTTTTATATATTGCTTGTTATTACTCTTAATATTATCTTTGAATTATGAGCACACTTACAAAATCAAATCATATAGGGCGAAAAATTAGCCGAATTCGAGAACTTCGTGACATGAAACAAGAAGCATTGGCACAAGCTTTAGGAACTAGCCAACAAACTATATCTGCTCTTGAAAATAGCGAAACCATCGATGACGACAGACTTGCAGAAGTTGCAAAAGCTTTGGGAGTAAGTGTTGAAGCACTGAAAAATTTTTCAGACGAAGCTGCAATTAATTATTTTAATAATTTCTATGATAATAGTGGAAGTAATGGTGCGTTTTCTCATGGACCACTATTCACTTTTAATCCATTAGATAAATTAATGGAAACTATAGAAGAAAACAAAAGACTGTACGAACGTTTAGTTCAGGCAGAAAAAGACAAAGTTGAGTTTTTACAAAATATATTGAAGGATAAATAGTTTTTATTCTTTCTGTGAAAAAAAGCCCAATAAAAATTTAAATTTTTATTGGGCTTTTTTATGCTATTTAGTTTACTGTTATTATTTAAAACTATGTTTTCTTCATCGTATTTAAAATAAGTATGACATTTTTTTGCTCTGAAAGAGCTTTAGCAATAGCATGGTGCAAAGCACTATGATAAAATTACGATTATTGTTTAGCCCTGTAAGGGCGAAAGTTTCATCTCGAACAAAACGTTTCTAAAAATTTAATATCATTTTTAAGAAAATTATAATTCTATTGTAGATCGATATTGTTTGTTTGCTTTTGCCCTTTCAGGGCGTTTTTTTGTACTTAATTTAGTTCGTAGCGCGTTGCACTACGCTATTGATTTTAGGCTTTCAGCCTATTTTTAAAGGATTGTAATCCTGTAGTTTTTAATATCTTGATTAAAAAGTAAACAAACTAGCTCTTTGAAGTGTTCACTTTACTTTTGCTCTGAAAGAGCTTTAGCAATAGCATGGTGCATAGCACTATGATAAAATTACGATTATTGTTTAGCCCTGTTAGGGCGAAAGTTTCATCTCGAATAAAGTGTTTCTAAATATTTTAATATCATTAAAAAAAATATAATTCTATTGTAGATTGATATTGTTTGTTTGCTTTTGCCTTTTCAGGGCGTTATTCGCACTTAATTTAGTTCGTAGCGCGTTGCACTACGCTATTGATTTTAGGCTTTCAGCCTATTTTTAAAAAGAATTGAAATTTCTATAATTTTAATACCCAGCTCTACGAAATTTTGACTTTGCTGACTGCTGTGCGAAGTCTCCTGACTTCGTACCCGCTCCAATAATCTACAAAGAGAAGCAAAAAAAATCATAATGGAATATAGGAACGTGTACGAAGTCAGGAGACTTCGCACAGCAATTGCGAACGTTTCGTGGAGCGGGTTTTTAATTTGCTTGGCCAACTTTGATAAAGTTTATCGAAAGAATTTTTTAAGAATCTTTGAGCAGTATAAGTATTCTACAATTTTGAAACAAAAAAACATTCCAGAGGAATGTCTGCTCGGTAGAATCAAATTCGAATTATGGTTATACGTTCCGTAGGAACGTTTGATTAATGGCGACAGATGTATTATTTTCGAACAGCAGGTGTCCCTACAGGACACGCACTTCAGAACAATATTATTTTTTTTCTACCGATGAGATATTCCTACGGAATATTAAACATGGTTATTGATGTACACTTTCGTGGATTTGTAACATAGCTTGGCTAAATATTCACAATTGATTTTGTACAGCAGTCAACGGATCTTAGAAATATGCATGTAGAAGAACAGTTTTAAAATATTAGATGATGTTTCCTTACTTATTTAGACTCTTCAAATATTTAATATAATTATCAAGCAGGCCTTGAATTTGCTGACTGGCAACAGGATTCGCTGAATGAACATTGAATATTAAATTTTCTAAATCAAGTCCAGATTCATAAACGAGCCATTTTGCTGCCGCATAACCGTCTTCTGCAATGATATCATTTTCGTCTAAACCCAAATCATTATCAAAACTGATAAATTCAGGAAGTCCATTTTCTAGAATTACCTTCTTGAAATCTTGAAAATTTCTAACTACTACAAAATGATCATTGGTGAGTTTTTTGTAAACCATATTTACATCTCGAATGTCGTCAAGAAAAAGCTTGTATGTCATTATTTGTTATTTTAAAAGATATTATTCAAACTTAATTCATCTTTATCAAAGCTCAAAACTTTAATAAAGATGCTTATATGCAAAGCTTTGCGACCTCAGCGTTTTTTCAACACAATCAAAATCAAAAACCTTGCGCTCTTTGCGGTAAAAAAAACGTTACGATTAAAATCTACAAAACACGATAAACGGGATATTGCAAATGCGCCTTTTCATAATGCACAGAATTTTTGTAAATCCAGTTTAATTGTGCTTCAGCATTTTTAGCAAATTCGCGATCGTTTTGTTTTTTAGTTTCTAATTCGGCTTTTAGGGCTGGATTTTCTTTTAGAAGTTTTGCAGCCGTATCTTCAAAAATATATTCTGAATAATGTTCTTTTTGTTGTAAAATAGGATCAAAGAAATTCCAGTTAAAGAACGAATCAACACCTTCTGGCTCAAAAGCTTCTACGAGATATTTTACGCCTTTTTGGCTTGTCGAAACTACGTAGTCACCTTTGGCGAAAGCCATTTTTACAACTTTAGAATTTATCGTTGTATTGTAATGCAAATAATGACCTTCGTAAGCATTTTGTACGGTTTTAAAATCAGCAATTTTATAGCTTTCGACTGCTATAATTGTATCGTTTTTTAGCTGAGAATAACTAATATTGTTATTCTTCAATAAATCAATAATATTCCAGTAACCACGCGGAATGATATAAGCAGACGGAATAACAACATCTTTTACTGATTTGAATTCCTTGATATACGGAACATCTTTTTTATATGGCTTGTTTCGGTCATAATACAAGCGATTTCCTGTTGTAGCGTCGCTTTTTTTGTAACTCGCTTCATATCCTAAAAACGAAAATGTAGTTGCTTTTGTACTGTCTAATTCCCATTTTAAAGTGTATGGTTTTTTAGGCTGATATTGCTCTAAGTTTTTCACTCGAAGCGCTTTGATTTTTTGATAATTAGCGTCTGTAAAATCCAAAGTCGATTTGGTGTATTCGTAAGTCATTTTTACACGTTCGGCATATTTTTTCAGCATATGAGTTTCCACCACAAAACCTATCGTATTAAACAACGAAGTATAACCAGTCGTATACCGCGGACTATCTACAAACTGACCAAAACCTTTGTCTGGAGTATCTTTAAATGAATCTACATAAGGCGTCGTTTCAATCTTTTTTTGTTGTAAATCTTTTACTAATGCCGGCATCATTTCGTTATTCAGGAAATCACCCAAAACGGTTCCCAGTTTATTATGCTGAGTCATAATATAAGTCAGTTTGTATTGATAATCAGATCCGTTGCTTACGTGATTGTCAATAAAAACATCAGCATTTATTTTCTGAAAAATGGCAACAAAACTCTTAGTATTTCGAGTGTCAGATTTCATTAAATCACGATTCAAATCATAGTTTCTGGCGTTTCCTCTAAAACCGTAAATTTCCGGTCCGTCCTGATTCGCTCTAGTAGTCGAATTTCGATTTAAAGCCCCGCCAATATTATAAACCGGAATCGTTACCAAAACAGTATTTTTAGGTGCTTTTAGTTTACCAATTGCCAAATCTCTGTAAAGTTGCATTGTAGCGTCGATTCCGTCAGGTTCTCCGGCATGGATTCCGTTATTGATAAAAAGAACTGCTTTGTTTTTCTGAATTTTTTCAAAATCAAATTCCTTGTCGGGATTGTAAACAATCATGTGCAAAGGTTCTCCGGAATCTGTTAAGCCCATTTCTTTGATCTGAATCGTTGGGAAATCATTCGCTAAAAGTTTAAAATAAGCAATAGTTTCAGCATACGAAGCCGATTGATTTCCGTTTCCTTTCTCAAAATAAGTATCGTATTTTTTATTGTTTTGTCCTAAGATTGTTAACGAAAAGAGTAGAAGTGGCAGAATGAAAAATCTCATGTTTTGGGTTTTAAATAGAGAATCAAATATAGAAATTTTGTTTCAGGTTTCAGGTTGAAGTGCGATCATAGTTTGTATGGATTTTTACCGCAAAGAACGCAAAGTTCACAAAGCTTTGCGAACTTTGCTTTTGTCAACATAATCTAAACACAATCAATTGTAAAAAACTTTGCACTCTTTGCAGTAAAATCTCAAAGTTGCTCTATTCGCATTTCAACCTGAAACCTGAAACAAAGAAAACCTGAAACAATCAGTATTTTGACTACTTTTGCAAAATGAATAAAAATCACCATTCCAACAACATACTTTTGAATTTAGGAATCGAAAGCCTAAACGAAATGCAGGAAGTTGCTCAAGACGCAATTTTAAACGATAACAATGTATTGCTACTTTCGCCTACAGGATCAGGAAAAACATTAGCTTTTTTACTGCCTGTTTTAGAATTATTGCAACCGGAAATCCTTTCGGTTCAATGTTTAATATTAGTGCCTTCGCGCGAATTAGGTTTGCAGATTGAGCAGGTTTGGAAAAAAATGGGAACGCAATACAAAGTAAATATTTGTTACGGCGGACACTCGATAGATACTGAAATTAAGAATCTTAGCAATCCTCCGGCAGTTTTAATAGGAACTCCTGGAAGAATCGCAGATCATATTGACAGAGATACTTTTCGTACAGATAAAATCCAGACTTTAATTCTGGATGAATTTGATAAATCATTGCAATTGGGTTTTCATGAGCAAATGTCTTATATCATTGGTAAATTGACGAAGCTGAACAAACGCGTATTGGTTTCGGCAACTTCAGATATTGAAATTCCAAGATATACAAGAGTCGTAAATCCTACAGTTTTAGATTTTATTCCGGAGCAAGAGGAGAAAACGAATCTTTCTATGAAAATGATTGTTTCACCTTCTAAAGACAAATTAGGAAGTTTATTCAACTTGATTTGCTCTCTAAAATCACAATCGGCTATTATATTCTGTAATCATCGTGATGCGGCAGAGCGTATTAGTGATACTTTAAACGAAAAAGGAATTTACGCTACGTATTATCATGGCGGAATGGATCAGGATGAACGTGAACGTGCTTTGATTCAGTTTAGAAACGGAAGTATGAGTTACTTAATCACGACAGATTTAGCGGCTCGTGGATTGGATATTCCGGAAATGAAACACGTAATTCATTATCATTTACCTCTAAAAGAAGACGAATTCACACATCGTAATGGTCGTACAGCGCGTATGCAAGCTTCTGGAACGGCGTATATTATTATTCATGAAAGTGAAAAACAATTAGATTATATTGATTACGGAATGGAAGTCTTAAAAGTTGAGAACGCTACAACTTTACCAAAACCGCCAGAATTTCAAACTATTTATATTAGTGGCGGAAAGAAAACAAAACTAAATAAAATTGATATTGTTGGTTTCTTTTCTCAAAAAGGAAAACTGGAAAAAGGCGATTTAGGCTTGATCGAGGTAAAAGATTTTATTTCGTTTGCTGCTGTAAAATTCAATAAGGTAAAAGACTTGCTTCATAATATTAAAGATGAGAAAATGAAAGGCAAGAAATTTAAGATTGAAGTTGCCCGTAAAGTGGTAAAAAAGGAAGAGGAGAAATAATATTTTTTTAAATTTTATTTAGGTTTAGAATAACCTTTTAATTTTTTTGTCGCAAATCTTTGTCATTAATGCACTTTTATATAGTTTAAAAGCGAGTATTGTGGTGAAAAAATCAGGATTTTATGACGTTTTAGAGCCTTTAAATTTATGGTTTTACATTATTTTGATTATAAGTTTTACAGGTTGAATTAAGTTTTAATTTATTGAAATTCAATAAATTAATTACAGGTTGTTATAGTCGTAAAACGGTTTTAAAATAACTTCTTAATCTATTGTTAATAAATTAACGGCTAAGACTTTAATTTATCATATTTTCTGCGTTTCTTGTGCCCGTAAATAATAAACCCCAAATTAATTATGAAAAGAATTATTACGATTGCTATTTTGATGTTTAGTTTTGTGTCTTTTGCACAAATCAAAGTTCTTGAAACCGTTCCAGTTGAAAGATTAGGAAAAGTAAATAACAACTATATTCAAAAAATAGGAGATGAGTATACTGTTTATTATACTAGTATTCAAAATGATGACGAATCTTCAAGCTTAAGAAAATTTACATTTAAAAATGTAAATAATGATTATAATAGCCTTTACAGCATTATTGTAAACGGTTTTACTGCAAGCCCTTTATATGATATTAAATTAGAATTACCTAATAACTATATTTGGTTGCATTACACAGGAAGTGTACTTCCTGAGAAAGCTACAGTTCAGTTTATGGTTTCCTCTAAAGAAGCTTCTTCTGCTACAAGCAGTGTTTCTGAGCCATTTGTAAAAGATCAGATCAATAAATTATTTCAAAAATAATTTTTAGTTTCAGGTTTCAGGTTTAATTTGTTTCAAGTTATATCTTTGTCATGAAACATTAAATAATATTAAAAAAGGCTATACAATTTTGAATAGCCTTTTTTTTAGTTTACAGTTTTTTGTCTCAGTTTTTAGTTTGTTGCGACAACTGCGACTGAAAACTGAATACTGTGACTGATATTTATATTTTCTTCACGTATTGTGTGATAATTACAATTTGCTGACCATCGACTTTTCCTTCGATATATTCGGCATTTTCGTGATCTAAACGAATATTACGAACAGCAGTTCCTTGTTTGGCAACCATGCTTGATCCTTTTACTTTAAGATCTTTAATTAAAACCACAGAATCTCCGTGGTCTAAAATTACTCCATTACTATCACGGTGAATGATTTTGTTTTCGTCATCTTCGCCTTCGCCTGTTGCTTGTGCCCATGCGAGTGTATCTTCGTCTAAATACATCATGTCAAGTAATTCCTGAGGCCATCCAGAAGCACGCAAACGGCTTAACATTCTCCAGGCAACAACTTGTACGGCAACATTTTCATTCCACATACTGTCATTAAGACATCTCCAGTGATTTAAATCTACATTATCCGGGTTTTCAATTTGGTCAATACACGTATTACACGCTAAAATACTTTCGTCAAGTCCGCCTTTTTGAGTTGGCAATACCTGATATACTTTTAGGTTTTCTTCGGCTCCACAAAGTTCACATTTAGATCCGCTACGTTTGTTTAATTCTCTTTCGATGCTCATTATTTGGTGTTTATTTTAAAATGCGAAATTACTTATAATTTGATTGGCTTGCAAGTTTATGTTTTGGCGTGGTTTTGCACCACGGATTTTGCTGGTTGAAACGGATTTTTGTCATTGCGAGGGACGAAGCAATCTCATTTGCTGGATTCTAACCAGAACGAAATTAGTAGTGTGTTTGCTTCGTTCCTCGCAATGACTTTGTGTGGGTTGTTATTTCTTCACTCGAACCGCATCCGGAACCAGCATTTCGTATTCGCCGCCATGACGCAATACATCACGAACTATACTCGAACTAATAAATGAGGTACTTGCTGCTGTTAATAGAAATACGGTTTCTATTTTAGATAGTTTTCTGTTAGTGTGAGCAATGGCTTTTTCGAATTCGAAATCGGCAGGATTGCGCAAACCTCTTAAAATGAAATTGGCCTTTAATTTTTTTGCCAAATCAATTGTCAATCCTTCGTAAGTAATAACAGAAATTTTAGGTTCGTCTTTGAAAGTTTCTTCTATAAAACGTTTTCTTTCTTCGAGTGAAAACATATACTTTTTTTCGGCATTGACACCAATAGCGATTACAATTTCATCAAATAAAGGAATTCCTCTTTTAATGATATCCTCGTGTCCTAATGTAATTGGGTCAAATGATCCCGGAAATATGGCTTTTCTCATTTTTTTTCTTTTAAGATTCAAAAGCTTTTTTTGAATTGATTTTTAAGTAATCCTTTTTGTGTTTATTGCCGGAACCCATTCGTCTTTTTTGCAGACTTCGCATTTTGCAGTTCCCGATTTTTGTTCTTCGGTATGGCCACAAAAAGTACAGGCATGTATGCCGTCATTTTCAATAATTTTGCTTTTTTTATTAAATGCTGCTGGCAAAATTGGTAATCCGTATTTTATTTCGTGATCTTCATAAAAGAACACGCTTATTTCTCCGCTTGTTTCTATAAAAGCATGTTTTACCTGACCAAGATGTTCTATAGATTTTATACGAAGCTCAGAGAAAAACTCATCTTGCGCGAGGCTTTCTTTTTTGAAAGTCGCAATAGAAAATTTACCATTATTGATCAAACATTCGGTTTTGCCTTCGATAAATTCTTCAAATTTTTTGCTTTTTCCGGTAAGCCAGGTTACAGAACGGTATAAAATAATAATTACCGTAAAAACGATTGCAGCCGGAACAATACCCACATCTTCATAAAACATTGGGTCTCCTGCGGCGGATCCTAATGCAATTATAATTACGGTTTCGAAAATCGATAATTGTTTTACACCTCGTTTTCCTGCTAACTTTAAGGTGAGCAGTAAAATGATGAACATAACTGTAGAACGAAATATTACTTCCAGAGCAAAGTTTGCGGGAAGGTTATTGTAAAAAAGTCTATTCCATTCGAATATTTCTTTCATTTTTTTTAAGGTGTTAAGGTGCTGAGAGATTAACGTGCTAAGTTTGGTCGGTTAAGGATCATTTGTGGTTTGCTCACTTTGCGGGACTTCGACTTCGCTCAGTCTGACAATACTTTGTGGTTAAAAAAAAGGTTCTGAGATCTTAGTAACTTAGTATCTCAGAACCTTAGTATCTTTTAAGAAAGCGCTAACTCAATCGCATTGGTGAATAAATCTTCAAGAGAAATTCCGGCAGCTTTTGCTTGTTGCGGGATTAAACTTTCGGTTGTTAAACCCGGAATTGTGTTCATCTCCAGCATATATGGTTCGTTGTCTACAATGATGAATTCGCTTCTTGAGAATCCTTTCATTTTTAAGACTTCGTAAGCACGTTTGGCAGTTTCTCCTACTTTTTGTGTTAGCTCATCTGAGATTCTTGCTGGCGTAATTTCTTGTGATTTCCCTTCGTATTTGGCTTCGTAATCAAAGAAATCATTGTCTGAAACAATTTCGGTGATGGGTAAAACCTTAATTTCGCCTTGGTAATTTATTACTCCAACAGAAACTTCGGTTCCGTCAAGGAAACTTTCGATGATGATTTCGTTATCTTCTTTGTAAGCTACTTCGATAGCAATTGGTAATTCGGCTTCTGATTTTACTTTTGAAATTCCGAAACTAGAACCTGCTTTGTTTGGTTTTACGAAACATGGCAGACCAACTTTTTTAACGATTTCGGCTGTATTTATAACATCACCTTTATTTAGGTAATAAGAGATTGCTGTTTTGATTCCGTATGGTTTTAAAACCGATAATAAATCACGTTTATTAAAAGTTAATGCAGCTTGGTAATAATCGCAAGACGATTGCGGAATCCCTAATAATTCGAAATAAGCCTGCATTAATCCGTCTTCGCCCGGAGTTCCGTGAATGGCATTGAAAACACAGTCGAAAGTAATTTTTTGATCGTTTACGGTTACTGAGAAATCGTTTCTGTCAATTGAAAACTCAGCGTTATTTTCGTCTACATAAACCCACTTTTCTTTAAAAATATGAATACGGAATCCGTTGTATTTTGTTTTGTCAAGATATTGGTAAACAACGTTTCCGCTGATAAGCGAAATTTTGTATTCGCTTGAATATCCGCCCATGATAATGGCTATGTTTTTCATTCTGTATTTTTGTTTAAAGTTTTATTTTGTTTCAGGTTTCAGGATTTTTGCCCTGAATTCCACGAAGTTTTATTACTTGTTTTTTATTCGTTTTGTTTGTCAGACTGAGCGGAGTCGAAGTTACTTATGCTGAATCACTTTGCGGGACTTCGACTCCGCTCAGTCTGACAAAATTGTGAAGAGAGTTTTAAAATATCTTCATGAAACCTAAATCTCTAGCCCTGATGGAAGCGGCATCCTTTTTCTTGCTTCTTTAGCAAGGAAAAGATAAAGCGTACAGCAGGAAATAGCTCCTGAAAATTATCCTCCGACTTCACTCAGGATGACAATCATGCGACTTTCTTGTTTAAAACAAAATTATCATTTTTTTTGAAACGAAATAGCTTTATCTTTGCCACAACTAAAAATAAATTTATGAGTTTACGTAAGTATTTAACGAGCCGTGTGTTTTTTGTACAAATACTAATCGCGGTTGCTATCATTGCGGTTTTAGGTTATTTGTTTATGCATTGGCTAACTTTTACAACTGATCATGGACACGAAATTGCGGTTCCTAATTTGACAAAATTGACTGAAGAGCAGGTTGAATCAAAATTAGATGAACTGGACTTGGATTATGTGCTTTTGGATAGTGTTGATTACCGAAGTGAGTTTCCTAAATACAGTGTTGTTGAGCAAGATCCGTTGCCGGGAACCATGGTAAAAGTGGGAAGAAAAATATATATTAAAATTAATGCATCAGGATTTTCATCTGTTAAAATTCCTGATTTAATTGAGAAAACATATCGCGAAGCGGTTCCAACTTTGAAGGCTTTAGGGCTTGAGCAGGGAACGATTACTTATATCCCGAATCTTGGAAAAGATATGGTTCTGGAGATGCGATATAAAGGTAGAAACTTAAAAGTAGGAGACCGTGTGCTTAAAGCGTCTAAAATCGACTTGGTTTTAGGAGACGGAAAAGCAAGTTATGTAGATGAAAGTCAGGCGACAGACAGTTTAGCTGCGCCAACTACTGAAACCCCAAAAGATGAACAATAATAATGAAAATTTAGATCTGGAAGACGAATTATTCGAGCATTTTAGATTTGAAGTCCCTAAAGGTCAAGCGTTTTTGCGTATTGACAAGTATTTAATGAATTTGATTCAGAATGCGACGCGTAACAAGATTCAGAACGCAGCAACTGAAGGAAATATTTTTGTAAATGATATTCCGGTTAAGTCAAATTATAAAGTAAAACCGCTTGATGTTGTGACGGTTATGTTAACGCATCCGCCATTTGAAAACCATATTCTTCCGGAAGATCTTCCGTTGAATATTGTTTATGAAGATGATGCTTTATTGCTGATTAACAAAGAGCCGGGAATGGTGGTACATCCGGGTCACGGAAATTACACCGGAACTCTGGTAAATGCTTTGGCACATCATTTTGATAATTTGCCAATGAACAGCAGCGAACGTCCGGGATTGGTTCATAGAATTGATAAGGATACGTCAGGACTTTTGGTTGTGGCTAAGACCGAAGCTGCAATGACGCATTTGGCGAAACAATTTGAAGCTAAAACTTCTGAGCGTGAGTATATTGCCCTTGTTTGGGGAAATGTTGCCGAAGAAGAAGGAACTATCGAAGGAAATCTTGCGAGACATTTAAAAGATAGAATGCAAATGGCGGTTTTTGCAGATCCTGAAATTGGGAAACCTGCCATTACACATTATAAAGTATTGGAACGTTTTGGTTATGTAACCCTGATTTCTTGTAGATTAGAAACGGGAAGAACGCACCAGATTCGTGCGCATATGAAACATATTGGACATCCGCTTTTTAATGACGAACGTTATGGTGGTCATTTGATTTTAAAGGGAACTACTTTTACAAAATACAAGCAGTTTATTGATAATTGTTTTAAAGCGTTGCCACGTCAGGCTTTGCATGCTAAGACACTTGGTTTTGTGCATCCAACAACAGGCGAAATGATGCGCTTTGATACGGAATTACCTCAGGATTTTCAGGATTGTATCGAGAAATGGCGCAATTATGGAAAGACGCATAATATGGAAGATGAAGAGAACTAATTAGATAATTTGTCAATTAGAAAATTAGATAATTTCTTAATAATAAAAAAAGCTCCTTTTTTGAGCTTTTTTTATTATATATCTAATCAATTATGACTTTTCTATTTAGAAATAGTGAAATTTTATGCGCAATCTCGATGGCTTCTTTCTCGCCTAATCTTTTTTTGATTATATAATCGTGAGAAGAACCAGGAAAAATTTTTAAATAAATAATCCATCCGCTCTCAAATTTATTGATGCTATTATAAATGTTTACAGATTGTAATTTGTTTAGATTGCAATGAAACTTATCATTAATAAACAAATTTTCTTCTTGAATGTTGAATTTGTGATATTTGTTTTTTGTCCACTCGTAGTATTTATTAAATGTTAGATATAATAGAAGAAGGATTAAAATTATTAATGAACCCCAAATATTTTGTATTACACCAGATCTTATTTTTAAAGCTATTAATGTTAAAATAGATAGTGAAAATACTATTGATAGAATTGTGGAGGTCTTATTAAAATTAAAAGAAATAATGATTTCGTTATTTACCATTTTCTTAATAATATATTTTTCCATCGTCAAATATATGTACTAATTTAATAGATTGTATATAGATCAAAAGAGTGTTTTTCTACTAAATACTTTTTATTATTAAATCTATGATTTTTACTTCGCCGTTTGTTAGAAAACCTAATTTACCTTTTTCATTTAATTTACTTTTTTCAATAGAACATTCTAAGAAGTTTTCGTTGTCAACAGAGAAGAATAATTGATTATTTGAAACCCTGATTTTTACGGCATACCATTTATTGTTTTCGAGTTTCATTGGTTTTTTAAACAAAGTTGGACCGCCTCGTTTGCCATATTCGTCGCTGTTTTTATTATAAACTCCTCTGCCTATCACAATATTCTGGTCGATTTGGTACAGATAAGTTCTGATGTAATTCTCTTTGTCGATATTTAACATTACTTCAAAAAGAGATTCTTTGGTCATGTTTACTTTAAAATCGATCTCATAATTTTCAGGCAGTTGTTTTTTAGATTCTATAACGCCCCAATGCATTGGACCTCCAATTCCTTTTAAGGTATCTTTTTCCAGAAACCATTCTTTGGGATTTGATTTCCATTCTGATTTTAAAGAACCGCTTTCACTTATTTTGTATTGATGTTTTGCTGTCGAAATTGTTCCGCAACATGAAGTGATTACTATTGAAAAGGCTGATAATACGATATGTTTAATTCTCATTTGTTTTTTTAGTTTAACTCTGAGTGGTATTTAATTTTACCAATAGATCCTGCAGGATTTGGTAAAAGTTCAAAAACCGAAGTAGGAGCGAGGCCAGTTTCTATACGATGCGAAACATATAAAATACTAACATTTGTTTCTTGTTTAATGGTATTGATAAGCTGAATGACCAAATCGACATTTTCGTCGTCTAATCCTTCTACTGGTTCGTCTAAAATTAATAATGGCGGATGTTTTAAAACGGCACGAACAATTAAGGCAACTCTTTGCTGACCGATAGAAAGATCGATAAAACGTTTTTTTCGTAAGTCACTCATTTCAATTACTTCGAGCCATTGTGTAACAATTTGTTTTTGATGCGTTGTTGGCTCAATATAAAGTCCGATTGAGTCGAAAAAACCGGAAAGGATCATTTCTTCTAAAGTATGTCCTTTCTGAAATAAATCAGTCATCGAAGTAGTAAAGATTCCGATTTGTTTTTTGATGTCCCAAACACTTTCTCCAGTTCCTTTTTTTCTTCCGAATAAATGTAAATTTTGTCCGAAACCTTTTGGATTATCTCCTGTTATCAAAGATAAAATGGTGCTTTTTCCGGAGCCGTTTGGACCAATTAACTGCCAGAATTCACCTTGCTTTATTGTCCAGGAAATATTGTCTACAATTTTGCGATCATCATAACTCACAGATACATTTTCCATTTTTATTAATACACTTTCGTGAAAGGAATGTGGCTCAATAGCTTTTGGAATTGCTGCTGTATTTAACGTTTTAAAATGATTGATGTTTTTAGGAATTGGATGCAGTTCAAACGTATTGTCTTTAATCTGTGCTTTGTTTGGAACAAAAGCTAAAACATCGACTATGCGATTTACGATTTGAATAATAGCGATTTCATCCGTTAAATCTTTTAATGATTCGGCTAAAATTACGCGTGAAGCCTGATCTAAGTGATCAAACGGATTATCGAAAATGATAAAATCCGGTCTTTGATTGATACAGTATTTCAGAAACTCTTTCTTGCGTTCTCCTGATGAAAAAGTTCTGAGTTGTCTGTGTGATTCCGGAGATGCTTCTACAGTATCGTATTGATATTCTTTTTCGATAAATTTTTCAATCGCAATGTCTGAAAACAAAATGCCTTTTTGATTGTTAAAAACGGCTAATTCTCCTTTGGCCTGGCTGGAAAGTAAAGTATCTATAAAAGCTTTTTTATTTACGTGATTTGATAATAGGATATCCCAATGTTGCATTTTTAAAATATTATTTATGTAGACAAAGATTAATAATTTTTTTGCCACAGATTAAAAAGATTAGAATGATTAATCCTTTTAATCTTTTTAATCTGTGGCAAATAGAAAGTTTTTTAATTTATTTGTTTTCTTTTGTTGCCAATTCGCGATCATTTCTAGACCATTCGCTCCAGGAACCTACATAAAGTTTAGGAATTGGTAGCCCGGCATAATCCATTGCTAATAAAGTATGACACGCCGTAACGCCTGAACCACAATGCACGATTATATTTTCAGGACTTTTATTTCCTGTAATTTCAACATATTTCTCTGCTAAAACTTCGGCTGGTTTATAGAATCCATCGTCGTCTAAATTTTCGCTAAACGGAACATTTATAGCACCGGGAATATGCCCTGCAATTAAATCCATCGGTTCTGTAAGACCATCAAACCTATTTTTATCTCTTACATCAATTACAACATTTTGAGTATTATTTCGGGCTTTTTCGACCTCATCAATATCGGCTGTAGCCAATTTCCATTTTGAAACCGGGTATTTTTCAGTTGCTGTAAAATGTTCGATCTTTGTGCTTACAGGATAACCAGTTTTTATGGCTGCTTGTAAACCTCCGTTTAATACCTGAACTTTTTCATGACCAATTGCACGCAACATCCACCAAAATCTCGCTGCAGCATTCGATCCGTTTTTATCATCGTAAATTACAACTTGACTCGATGGTGAAATTCCAATTTTAGCGAGCAATTCAGCAAATTTTTCTAAAGAAGGCAAAGGATGTCTTCCTCCGTTTGCGGGATTTTCAACTGTTGCCAAATCGCGATTCAAATCGACGTAACGCGCACCTTTTAGATGTTCGTTTTTGTAATTTTCTTCAGCATTAATTCCTGCTCTGGCATCGACGATTATAATAGTACGAGAATCTTTTAAGTTTAAAAGTTCTTCAGCATTTATAATGGGAGATAATTTGTTTGACATCTTAATTCTTTTTTATTGACAAATAATAATGATGTATTAATCGGGAATTTTTTCGATTAATATTTCATTATCAGCTTTGTCGTAATACGTACAAGTCATTTCGATGATATCAACACGCCATTTTGCAATTCCGGATTGTGCGGCATGATTGCAAAAGGTTAGATAATCTGTTTGACCGTCCTGATGCATTACTAAAAATTCAATGAAACGTTCTTTATTAGCTGAATCAGCAACTTTAATTTCGTTATATTTTTCGTCTGCCGAAACTTTGTAATTGTTTACGCCATAATATTCTACGTTACCGTTATTAACATAAGTGTCATAACCTTTTACGCCCAAAATAATCAGGTCTTGTATATAATTTGGAAAATCTGCACCGCTTTGTACTTTGGCATGTGCTTCTTTTATTTGTTCGATTGTAAACATGTGTTTTAGTTTTTAAGTTAAAGTTTGTTTCTAATTTCAAGAATTAGCATGAATTTATATTCGGAATGATTTCAAGTATTTATTCGCGCAAATTCTTGCAATTCGTGGGTTTAAAATTTATTGTTTCAAAAATACGATTAATGGTTTTATAAATTGATCAAAAGATTCGATGTGCGGTAAATGTCCGGTGTTTGGAACTTCGATTAGTTTTGCATTCGGAATTGATTTTTGTGTTTTCTTACCCAATTCCAGATAATTTCCCATTGTTTTTTTTACCTCTTCAGATACCAAAGGTTTTCCTATGGCGGTTTTATCCCTTGTTCCTATGATTAAAAGTGTGGGACTTTTGATATTTTTAAATTCGTATAAAACAGGTTGTGTAAAAATCATGTCATACATAAGTGCAGAATTCCAGGCAACTCTTGCATAATCCGGAGCGGTTGTCCAGCCTGCAGAAAGTTCAGCCCATTTTTGGAAATCGACATTCCATTTACCATCATAATAGTTTGCCATTTGATAGCTTTTTATGTTTTGATAATTTTGTTTTAGTTCAGATTCATACCACCAATCTACAGGTTTGTAGGGCACAACCAGTTTCCAGTCTTCCAGTCCAATTGGGTTTTCTAATACTAATTTTTGTGTAGTTTCCGGATACATTAAAGCAAATCTTGTGGCTAACATTCCGCCCATGGAATGTCCTAAAATAGTTGCTTTTTCGATCCCTAAATGATCTAATAATTTTTTGGTGTTCTCAGCCAATTGCTGAAAGGTATATTGAAAATTGTCCGGCTTGGATGATTTTCCAAATCCTATCTGATCAGGAACAATAACTCTGAAACCTTCTTTTGTCAAAGCTTTTATAGTAGTTTCCCAATAAGCGCCATTGAAGTTTTTACCATGCAGCAAAACAATATTTTTATTGTTATAATTATCAGGTTTTATATCCATGTAAGCCATTTTAAGATATTGACGCTGATTGCTCAATTCTAAAAATTGTACAGGAAAAGGATATTCATAATTAGTTAAGTTTATGTCGAGTGCTTTTATATTTTCCTGCTGCGAAAAACAGAAGAAAGGTAAAAGTAAGAGAATGAGTTTTATAGTTTTCATTTTTTGAATGTATTTCGTTTTGGAGTATTTATAAAATTAAAGTTAACGATTTTAAATTCAAAAAATAAAATCTTAAAGTTATCAGAAAATATCTGTATTAAGATTATGCCATTACTGCTACAGTATTTAAAGCGATTTCGGCTAGTTTTTTATCTCCGGTAATTTCTACTTTTTCTTTTGCCTGCTCAGGAGTCATTCCTTTAGAAAATAATAACCATGCATCATTAGGATTAATTTTTATAATTGCACTTGGTTCCGCATTTAACGATTCTGTAAATATCCATTCATTTTCTTGCTTAATAATATTCCATTGACCACCAATTTCTGTATTTACAATCAGCGTTACAATTGTACCCATTTCGGCAGCGACATTTTTATAGGTATGAGGTAATGCATACATAAATGTACTAATGAAAGGATGGAATAAAGGCTTTGTTAAAAGTGCCTGTTTTCTAACGGCGTCTCTAATTTGTTGCTGATGTAAAAATTTTTCAGTGTATTCACGAGCAATATGAAACCAGTTCAACGAGGTTTCTTCTCCTGCCCATGCAACCGAAAAAACAGCATTTTCGAATGGATTTAATGTCAATAAATGTTCTGAATATTGTTTGCCGGTTGTTTCTAATAATTGGGTTAATACAACCGGACTTAATCGTTTTGTTGCATTTGTCCAGTTCATATTAAGCTGATTTAAAAATGCAACCAGATCATTATAGGAATTAATATTTTCTGGTTTTTCTCCAAAATAACCATCTCTTAATATCGATAAACCTCTTAGATTTCCGTCCAGCAAATGAGATGCAATATCTTTTACGGTCCATTTTTTGGCAACGGTTTGTGCATTCCATTCTTCATCGGTTAACGAATTTAGAAGTTCTATCAATAAGTCGTCTAAAATAGAAAAAAGGTGTACTGTTTTTATAGGAACAATTTCTGGAGATGCCATAATCAGAGTTATTTTTCAGTAGTTTTTGTATCGTTATTTTTGAAAGTCACGACTCTTTGCGGATAAGGAATATCAATATTATCCTCATCAAAACGTTTTTTTATACTTTGCAGTAAATCGCAATACATCACAAAGCCATCTGTAGAATTTTTTGCCCACGCCCAGGCTTTTAGTGTTACGCTTGAATCTGCGAGAGCAACAACACGAGCAATTACCAAAGGTGTTTTTTGCTTTTTATTTTCAGCTGTTCTAGTATCTATAAAAAGAGGATGTTTTGCAATCTCATCCTGCATGATTGTTAATGCATTCTCGATATTGGATTCATAACCAATTCCTATTTCGATTATTTTACAGCATTTGGTATCATGCATATTTGTGTTTACAATTATCTGATTGCTTATAACAGAATTTGGGATTATGATTCGGTTGTTTTCAGCATCTTTCAGGACAACTTGTCGCAAATTGATATCTTCGACTGTGCCAACAAAATTGTTGATCGTGATCTTATCATTGATTCTGAAAGGTTTAAAAATCACCAGAAAAATTCCGCTTACAATATTGCTCAAGGCTTGTTGAGACGCCAAACCTGCTACTAACGAAATAACTCCTGCGCCTGCTAAAAAGGAATGACCAATAATTTTGAATTCGGGGATTTGAATAAGAGCGAAAGCAAAGCCTAAAATATAAATTACGGTTATGATTAAATGTTTTAAAAATTTAAAACCCGTAGCATCATATTCTTTATCGGTTAATTTTCGATATAAAAAATAGCGTAAAACTTTTTCGGTCAAAGCGCCTAATACAATTGTTGTAAAGGCGATTATGGCAATTATTATAGCTATTCTAAAGTCTTTTGAAAAGTCGATCATAAAGATTTAAGTTTTATAAAAAATCCAAAAACTATATTTGGGATTTAAGAAATAGGTGAATTTCAGTTTCAAGCTAATTTACGAAGTTTTACAACTTTGAATGTATGTTATTTCAATAGTTTGCAGGAAGTATTAATTTTTTAATCCTGTTGCATTTAATTTTTACTTTAAATTGAAAAACAGGTACAATGAATTTGGGTTATTCACTTTGTAATAATATTAATTTGGTTACATTTTTTGAAGTAAATCAGGCAAAATGAATGTTTTTTTAATTTTAAATTATTTTCATTTCATCTGGTTTCTGTATTCTTATGAATTGTGTAATGTGTTGATAATTAATAATGTAAATCAGGATAGGGCAGGACGGTCTCTTTTGGTGATATTACTAATTTGGTTTATAACTATTTAACCACATTAACCAATTTATCATGAAAAAAAGTACTTTAACCATTACGCATGTTCTTAAGATTTTTATGATTTGTGCACTTTTTGTAAGCTTTTACAATTTAAATGCTCAGACCCTGGCATTTCCTGAAGCGACAGGTTTTGGCAGGTTTACTACCGGAGCAAGAGGCGCTTCGAATCCTCAGATTTATTTAGTAACCAATTTAAATGACAACGGGCCCGGATCATTTCGAGATGCCGTTAGTCAGCCAGGCCGATTTGTAATTTTTAGGGTTGGAGGTATTGTAAATTTGCAAACTCAGGTTGTTGTAGCAAGTAATACAACTATTGCAGGTCAAACCGCAACCGGAGAAGGAATTGTGTTTTTAGGACCGCGTGTTACCTTTTCAGGAGCCAGTAATACAATTGCCAGATATCTTCGTATTCGTTACGGCGGAACTGCTCAAAATCAGGATGCATCAGGATTATCAAATGGAGCGAATCTCATTTTTGATCATATGACTTTTACTTGGGGAACTGATGAAGTTTTCTCTATTAACTGGGATAATAAAGGAATAAGCCCTGATAATATCACGATTCAAAATTCGATTATTGGGCAGGGATTGCATCGACACAATCATTCTGCCGGAGGTTTGATGCAGCCTTCTGGCGGAAAAATAAGTTTAATTGGTAATTTATATATCTGTAATAAAACGCGCAACAATAAAATAAAAGGGATTAATGAGTTTGTAAACAACGTTGTTTATAATTGGGGCAATTACGGAAACACTTACGGATACACAGAATCTGGTGATGCTTATATTATGGGTGGAGATTCTGCGGGAAGTTCTGATGTTAATATTATCAATAATTATTTTATTGGCGGTCCAAATACCAGCAATACGATTTCGACTCCTTTTAACAGAGGGAATGACAATTTTTCTTTATACGGTTCCGGAAATTATTTTGATAATAATAAGGATGGAGTTTTAAACGGCACTTTAGTTCCTGCAGATTTAACAGGATATCCTACCGGTGATGCCGCTACAATATTGTCAAGTCCTTATGATTATCCCATGAAAAATACAACTCTCACGGCTCAGGATGCTTATGATAAAATAGTACAAAATGTGGGAGCTTCATATCCAAGACGTGATCAGGTCGAAAATTTAATGATTACTGATTTGATGTCTAAAGGAACTACGGCAACATATGTATATGTCCAGACAGATTTAACGCAGAAATTTGGTTTCATAAACGGTGGCGCCGGACATGTTTATGGCGCTCCGGCTCCAATTGATACTGATAATGACGGAATGCCTGATGCTTGGGAAGATGCAAATGATCTTAATAAAAATGTTGCCGACGCGTTATTGGTAAGTTCAAGTCATGCCCCTTATTTGAATATTGAGGTTTACATAAACGGATTGACGAATGAGATTCCTCCGGATTTTATCATTCCACCGTCTGATATCACTTTTACGAATGTGGTTTCTACCGAAGTTCCGGCATCGAGTTCTGTTACTGTAAATTGGGGAGATAATGCATCTAACGAAGATAATTATGTATTAGAACGTTCTGTTAATGGAACTGATTTTACGGTAATTGCTACATTAGGATCTAATATTACGACTTATAATGATTCAGGTTTGATTCCTAATACGCAATATTATTATCGTGTTAAGGCGACAAATAGTACAGAATCTTCGGTATATAATTCAATCGCACCAATAATAACACCCCCAATTCCATCTGCTCCAACTAAGACATTTTCTCCAACACCTGCTTCCGGGATTAATACTGTAGAATTGGCAAGTGGTAATTTGACTCTAAAATGGGCAGGAAGTTCTAACACGCTTAATTACGCTGTTTATTTTGGTACAAATGCTTCGAACTTAACAAAACTGACTGATGTCGTATATTCAGCAAATCCATCTTATCAGATTACAGGATTAAGTTCTGTAACAAATTATTACTGGAGGATTGATGCAATAAATACAAAAGGAACTGCAACGGGAGATGTATGGAGTTTTAGTACAATAAATCCCGGTATTGTTGGGCATTGGCCGTTTAAAGAGGCAGCATTAGCAGGAGAACAAATCACAGATATTACGACTTATGCTAATCATGGCATATTAGATTCTGCTTTTGACAATACAGCTGTCAGGGTTCCGGGAAAGGCAAACAACGCGATCGATTTTTCGACTTCTCTGAATATTAAATCTTTGGTAAATATCCCGAATCAGGATTATTTATTATTTGATAAAAATTCGTTTACTGTTTCGTTTTGGATGAAAGCTGCTCCGGCTTTATTGCCAAGTTCCTCAGCAACGAGTATTTATGTATTGTGCAAAGGTTCGTTTACAAAAAATGCAGTGACTGGAGCAACCGGTAAAAGATATAATATTGAAATCAAAGGCGGACTTTTGCGTTTTGCAATAGATGATGATAGTACAAAAAGAGAAGTTACTACAGCTGCGGCAAAATATTTTACTGGAAATTGGGTAAATGTCATTATTATGAGAGATGTTATTGCCCACAAAATGAGAATTTATACGGATGGTATTTTATCTGCAGAACTTGATGAATCTGCCGTTACGGGTATTGCAGAACCTACTGATTTAATAATAGGAAACATTGGTGAACTTGAACTGTCATCGGGTACTGCTCCGGCGCCTTACAAAGGTTTGTTTGATGAACTCCAGTTATTTAATTATCCGCTAAATGCAACTCAGGTAATGGAATTGTATGCGCAAGTATTTTTGAGTACAGATAAATTCAGTCAAAGAAAAAGCAATATTATTGTATATCCTAATCCTGTAAAAGATAAAATTTTTATTAATATTCCAGACTATAATGTATCTTATGCAACGGCTGTTTTAACTGATATGACTGGGAAAATTATTATAAAAGAAAAGATTTATTCTGATGGAAATGGTGTTTTTACCCTGAACGTTGCCCACAAAAAAGTATCAGGAATCTATATGCTGAATATTTCAGGAGAGAATTTGAATAATAATTTTAAAGTTATTATAGAATAAGAAATGTTTTTTTTAGAAACTAAAAGACCGTTACATAATTTGTAACGGTCTTTTTATGAAATTAAATTAGTCTGTTTTATAGTCCAACAAAGTCATCACTTTTAGGGAAAATACTTAGGGCTTCGATAGCAATTTCTGGAGTTGGAGAAGCTAATTTTCTAAGTTTTGTGTCCATCCAGGCACCATCTACAGTAATAACAGCACAAAGTGTGTCGTCTTCTCTTCTAAATTCATGAATAATTGACCAACGCGAAGCATCGGCTTTCATTTTTGAAGTTTTGGTGTGAATGAATATTTTATCAGAAAGTTTTAATTCTTTTCTAAAAACACATTCTTCTCTAAACAAAACCGGACCAAAACTTTGTGTTTGCATCACTCGCAATGTTAAACCTAATTCTTCGAGGATTTCGATACGATGCTGTGCGCCAAAATCGTAATATGCGCTATGTCGAACGTGAAAATTTGGATCAAGATCAGACCAGCGAAAAGATATTTCTTTAATAAATGAAGCCATTTTATATTTTGTATTTTAATGAAAATCGAAATTACAAATAAAATAGGAAACTGTTTCTTAGAAAATCTTAAAGTCTTGGTTTATGAAGTTAATTAATATCCTCTGTCAGCATATATGTTGAATTGCTGAAATGAAATTTCTCCAAAATCTTTGACTGTTTTTAGTTTATCAACATTTGCTATCAGAGCTTCTGCGTTTGGATCTGTGCTTGGATTAAGAATATAATTTATAAAATGATCTTTATATAGATACCAGTTATTTTTTGTTTTATTAAATTTAAAAGTGGTGATATGTTCCCAATGATGTCCGCCAGAAATTCTGTGTTCGATAGAAAAATAACCATTTTTGATAACAATTGCATTAAACGGATCTCCAAATAATCCTCCACAATCGATGCAATAAGCGGCATTTTCATTTTTAAAGGCTAGTTTATAATTTCCGTCTTTTTGCCCCAGTAAAAGTAATACGACTCTTTTATCTGGTTTGCCTTCTTCCATATTTGAAGTGGTTTCTTCTGTCGCTTTGCGTATAACTAAAATGCAATCCTCAATTTTATCCAGATTCAAATCGCCTGTTTCTTTTATAATTGCCTGATAACCTTTTGGTATAAATACCTTTAGTTTTGGGTTGGTAATTATGACAGTCTCATTAAAAGTATCGTGTTTTTGAACGGGTTTGCTTTTTGTGGTTTTGCCGGTTGTTTTTTGTTGTGAAAAAGCAAAACCCAGATTAAAAATAAGAATTAGCAATAAAATTGATTTTTTCATTTTCCGACTTTTTTCTTGAATATTATTGTGTTTTACAGACTTTCTAAATTATCCCATTCATATTCTATCTTGTCCAGTTTCCTGTAATATGGGATAAGTAATATAATCTCTAATCTTAATGCGAAATGACCATCGCTGGTTACAAAAGGTAGCACAAACATGGAAACAATGCAAATCACGACTCCCAGAACGGCATCAATTTTCCCTATTGAGATTGCATTGGCTTTTTCAAACCAAAGAGAATACGCGGCAAAACCCTTAAATGCCATAATGGCAACAATAAACATTCCGATTGGTGAAAGAGCTGTATTACTCGAAAAACCATAAAGAGAAATATTTACGTTTGATATGAAAAAGCTCATTATAATGGAGCTTAAAGCACAAATTGCTAAAATCATAAAAATCCAGCAAAATGTTTTAATCCACCATGGCAAAAGTTTTCTTCTGATTACCGGTGCTTTGTCAAATTCGTCAAAATGACTTTCTAATTCCTGATTCATAATATTTTTTAGGTTTTATTATTAGGGTCCAATTATATAACCTGAGTAAGAATCAAGATTAAAATAGTAAACTGTATGCCTAAAATAATCCAGAAAAAGTTTCTGCTTGGCTGCGAAACATTTTTTAAGCCCGTAATTATTTTGTCTTTAATAATATCAGAAAAACTAACATTCTCATCCTTAAAATCAACTTCCTCCAACTTTATTTTTTTAAAACCATAAATAATGATTTTTTTCAACCATTTATTGTCATTAGAATCTCTGATTTCCTGAATTAACTTAAGCTGTAATTTTGTTTTATCGGCTCCTTGTCTCAGTAAATCAGGTTGGTTAGATTTTACTTTGTTTAATACTTTGTCAATAATAGGAAATAGTAAAGTTTCTCCTTTGTCTGAAAGTAATTTATGGATCGTTTTTGATATTATATATTTATTGCCAAAGGAAAACAATAAAAACGGACCTACAAATGTCGAGATTACTGTTAAACCAAAACCTATTGGGCGTAAAGCAAATAATAAAAGTATAACTGCTGAGCCGGATACATGTCCCAGTCCTGTACCTGATTGGTAAATTATGGTGAATAAAGTAAATACGCCTATAATGGCGTATAATATTTGTCCCAGGATGTTTATTTTGAAGAAACTAAAGGTTGCGCTACTAAATAATTTAGTAACATATTTTAAATTATCATTCATTAATGTGGTATTTGGTTTTAGTTAAATTAGGTATTTTTAGCCGAGTAAAAATATAGAAAAATCATTACAAATATTTAAATGATTTTTATTTGTTTAAATGTTTTCTAGTAATGATTGATTAAAAAGATTTAATGTTAAAGCAAAAAATTACAAATGTGATTCTTTATCTTCTTTAGCGCTCAATTTTTTGACAATCCAGGGCAAAGTAAGACCTTGACCAATAAGAGTCATTAAAACTACGGCTACAGATATAAAAATAATTACGGTTCGCTCCGGAAAAGGAGTTCCGTCCGGAAGTTCTTTAGGAATACCAATTGCGATTGCCAGAGAAACAATTCCGCGCATTCCGGACCAACTCAGGATAATGCTGTTATTGAAATCTAAAAGAGCATCTTCACTGACTTTTCTTTTTCGTTTGGTGTTTAAAAAAGCTTTTTGAAGATTAATTTTTTGAAGAAAAACCCTGACCATCCTAATTAATAAAGCAACAATCGTAATGATAAAAGCATAGCCAATATAAGGCAGGATCATATCGTTGTCGATTCCTTTTAAGATGTAGCGAAAATTAAGTCCGATTAGAATGAAGATTAATCCGTTTAATAAAAAAATAATAATGTCCCAAAGGCTTCTGGATTGGTTTTTTAAACTTTCAGGGAATATCTTTTTGCTAAAACGAGCAATAATAGTAAGTCCTAAAATAACGACCGCAATTACTCCTGAAACATGCAGATGTTCAGCAACTAAATAAGTTACAAAAGGCATTAGCAACATGAAGCTTATGGTAACATTTATATTTTTATGTACCCGGCTTAATATAAAAGCCAGAATTTTTGCCATTATAAAGCCTACTACGAAACCTCCGCCTAATAATAATACGAATTGCAAGGATGCTTTCCAGATGACAAATGCTGAACCCATTGCAGTTGCAATGGCAAAACGATAAGCAACCAACGCAGAAGCATCATTAATAAGACTTTCTCCTTCTAGAATTGTAATTGTTTTACGCGATATGTTAAGCCCTTTTGTTATGCTTATTGCTGCAACTGCATCAGTAGCAGAAAGTATAGCGCCAAGTACGAAGGATAAAGGCCAGGTCATATTAGGTATGGTAAAATGTGCCACAACGGCTATCCAAAAAGTAGTAAGGAAAACCAAAGGAATTGCCAATGTACTTATGGTATGAATGTTGGTTTTGAAATCTTTAGGGGAGATATTAAAAGAAGCATCGTATAATAATGGAGGAAGAAAGATCAGAAATATAATTTCAGGATTAATTTCAATTTCAGTCATTGTAGGTATAAAACCAATTGCAACTCCTACGATAACAAGTAAAATAGGCTGAGGTAATTTTATAATATCGGCAAATGCAGATAGTCCTATTACGATGGCGAGAATAAAAATGATAATGCTGTAATTTTCCATATTGGCGAATATTGAATTTAGGAAGATGCTAATGTATATATTTCAGGCTTTAATTAAAAATATCGAAAGACATTATACTATTAGATTAAGATAAACTTGTGATGAGACGGAATGCCTAGCCCTGATAGAAGCGGCATCCTTTTATGTCTCCCGAGGCTTCGGGAGACATAAAAGATATAGCGAATAGCAGGAAATAGCTCCTGATAATGACACGTAAAGTGCTGATATGCCACGAATGTCAGGTTTTTAAAATGTCATGTTGTCAGATTGTATTTATTGTGCCGACAGTAAAACTGACAATTTACTTTGGTTTTTTATATTGGCACAAAGATTGACTTATGCCACCTGAGTTATAAAATTAGTATATCAAAATTAAATATATAAAAAATGGGTAAAATAATCGGAATTGACTTAGGTACGACGAACTCTTGTGTTTCTGTAATGGAAGGTAACGAAGCAGTTGTTATTCCTAACGCAGAAGGAAAAAGAACAACGCCATCTATCATCGCTTTTGTTGAAGGTGGAGAAATTAAAGTGGGTGATCCTGCAAAAAGACAAGCGGTAACGAATCCTACAAAAACGATTGCTTCTATTAAACGTTTTATGGGACACACTTTTGCTGAAACTCAGGAAGAAGCAAAAAGAGTTCCTTACAGTGTTGTAAAAGGTGACAACAATACGCCACGTGTGGATATTGACGGTCGTTTATACACTGCTCAGGAATTGTCAGCAATGACACTTCAAAAAATGAAAAAAACTGCTGAAGACTATTTAGGTCAAACTGTAACTGAAGCGGTTATTACTGTTCCTGCTTACTTTAACGATGCACAACGTCAAGCTACTAAAGAAGCTGGAGAAATTGCTGGTCTTAAAGTTATGCGTATTATCAATGAGCCAACTGCTGCTGCACTTGCTTACGGATTAGATAAAAAAGGAACTGATCAAAAAATTGCTGTTTACGATTTAGGTGGAGGTACTTTTGATATCTCTGTTCTTGAATTAGGAGACGGTGTATTCGAAGTATTGTCTACAAATGGTGATACTCACTTAGGTGGTGATGATTTTGACCAGGTTATTATTGACTGGTTAGCTGACGATTTTAAATCTGAAGAAGGTATTGATTTACGTTTAGATCCAATGTCATTGCAACGTTTGAAAGAAGCTGCAGAGAAAGCTAAGATTGAATTATCATCTTCTGCTGAAACTGAAATCAACTTACCTTACGTAACTGCTACTGCTTCAGGACCAAAACACTTAGTAAAAAAATTATCAAGAGCTAAATTTGAGCAATTATCTGATACTTTAGTAAAACGTTCTATGGAGCCAGTTGCTAAAGCATTAAAAGATGCAGGTTTATCTACATCTGATATTGACGAAGTTATTCTTGTTGGAGGTTCTACTCGTATGCCAAGAATCGCTGACGAAGTTGAAAAATTCTTTGGTAAAAAAGCATCTAAAGGTGTTAACCCTGATGAGGTTGTTGCAATTGGAGCAGCTATTCAAGGTGGAGTTTTATCTGGAGATGTAAAAGATGTATTGTTACTTGACGTAACACCTCTTTCTTTAGGTATCGAAACTATGGGTGGTGTTATGACTACATTAATTGAGTCTAATACAACTATCCCAACTAAAAAATCTCAAGTATTCTCTACTGCTTCTGATTCTCAACCATCTGTTGAGCTTCACGTATTGCAAGGAGCTAGAGCAATGGCTGCTGATAACAAAACTATTGGTCGTTTCCACTTAGATGGTATTCCACCAGCACCAAGAGGAGTTCCTCAAATCGAGGTTACTTTTGATATTGATGCTAATGGTATCATCAAAGTTACTGCTACTGATAAAGGAACAGGAAAATCTCACGATATCCGTATCGAAGCTTCTTCTGGTTTAACAGCTGAAGAAATCGAAAAAATGAAACAAGATGCTGAAGCTAATGCTGATGCTGACAAAATAGCTAAAGAAAGAGCTGAGAAATTGAACGAAGCTGATAGTACTATTTTCCAAACTGAAAGTCAATTGAAAGAATTGGGAAGTAAATTAACAGACGATCAAAAAACAGCTATCGAATTTGCTTTAACTGAATTAAGATTTGCTCACCAATCTCAAGATCTTGAAGCAATCCAAAAAGGATTAGACAATGTAAATGCAGCTTGGAAAGTAGCTACAGAAGCAATGTACGCTCAAGGTGGTGAAGGTCAACAAGCAGCTCCACAACAAGAGCAGTCGCAAGGTGACAATGTTGAAGACGTTGAATTCGAAGAAGTCAAATAAGTACTGATTAATATCAGTTAATAATAAGTGCTAAAGCGCTGTAAACGTAATGTTTACAGCGCTTTTTCTTTTTTATTCTTTTTTGTTTCTGCTGTTTTTTAATCATTTTTTATCATATATTTGTATCATATTTGTACCGGCACTTAAAAGGAGACAAAGTGGGACTTATGTACCCTTATGGTACCTTAATGGGAGACAAAGACTATGAAAAGATCTGATAAACAATGTCTTAATTGTGGGAAAGAATTCCTGCCTAAAACCGTGACTTCTGTTTACTGCTCGCATGTATGCAGTAAAAAAGCATACAAACAGAAGATGATACGGCTTAAAAAGGAAGTGGGGATCAAAGCGCTGGTAGATAAAATACCCCAGAACAGGGCATTTATTTCTGTTGCGGAAGCTGGCATGCTTTTTGGCATTCCCAATAAGTCCCTTTACCGGCTTGTCGGTCAGGGAAAAATTCCTTCAGTTAATCTGGGGACTCGCCTTATAAGAATAGACCGCAGAGTTATGGAAGAGATGTTCGGCCCTGCAAGCATCCTGCAGCAGGCTGAAAGCCCACCGAAGAAAAAATTATACAGTCTTGAAAAAGAGGACTGCTATTGCATCGGTGAAATAGCCCAGAGATTTCAGATATCTGAAGGTTCTGTCTACAGCCACATCAGGAAATATTCAATCCCGACCAGACAGATTGGAAAGCATGTATATGCCCCAAAAAGCGAAATTGACAACTTGTATAACGGAAATGATTTTATATGAAGCAATTAGCAAAAACCAAGGTGACTGTGCGTCTTCGAAAGGCAGAAGACCGAAAGGAATGGTATGTTTACATAGAAAGCTATCCTGTAGAGGTTTCCGGAAAGAAAACGCCCCAGAGAATCCGTGAATATTTAAACAGATCCGTAACCACAGTGGAGTGGGACAAGAAAAGAACTGCCCGCACAGATTCAGAGGGTATAAAATCCTACAAACCCAGACGCAGCGATAACGGAATAATAATCTGCAGTAGCGAAAGCGACCGTGAGATAATGCTCTATGCGGATGCAGTGCGTAATATCCGGCAGAAAGAATACGATAAAACAGATCTGTACAGTGATGCTGAGAACCTATTGGCTGAACAGAAAGAAAAAGCAAAAGAGGATTTTATTAAATACATCGCTGCGGTGGCGGCTAAAAGGCACGCCCGAAGTTCAAAATCCATTCAGATCACTTGGCAGCGGAGCAGAGAATTTTTAAAAAGTTATTCCAAGGGCAGCCTTATGTTTTCACAGATTGACAGCAGAATGGCGGAAGATTTTAAACTGTTTTTATTATCAGCTCCGCGCGGAGGAGGTAAGAAGGGAATTATTTCCTGCAACACTGCGGCAACCTATTTCTCCATATTTAAAGCAGCTTTGAAACAGGCCTTTATCGACGGATATTTAAGCGTTGATTTATCTTCAAAAATT
This sequence comes from Flavobacterium sp. Leaf82, assembly GCF_001422725.1. Taxonomy (GTDB): domain Bacteria; phylum Bacteroidota; class Bacteroidia; order Flavobacteriales; family Flavobacteriaceae; genus Flavobacterium. The sequence goes on from NZ_LMMA01000032.1 coordinate 365,620, forward strand.
AAGGGCATCCCGGAGCAGGAATCAAGACGCGAATATTTGACTATTGAAGAATTAAATGCATTGGCCGAAACGCCCTGCGAAAAAGACGTCCTTAAAAGAGCCGCGCTTTTCTCAGCCCTTACAGGTCTGAGGCATTCCGACATTCAGAATCTCCGATGGAAAGAGATTAGTCTGGAAGACGGCAGGGCCAAACTGCATTTTACGCAGAAAAAGACAAAGGGTGTCGAATACATGCCTATTTCTGAGCAGGCTTTAGATCTCAGCGGAGAACCTAGGCTTCCAGGACAGCTTGTTTTCGAGGATCTGCCGGACCCGTCGTGGATTTCACGACCTCTGAAAAAATGGGTTGAATCGGCAGGGATTAAAAAAAATATTACCTTCCACTGCTTCCGCCATACATTTGCAACACTGCAGCTGTCGAGCGGGACAGACATTTATACGGTCAGCAAAATGCTGGGGCATACCAATGTAAAAACTACTGAAATCTACGCCAAAGTAATAGATGAGAAGAAAAACAGAGCTTCGCAGGCAATACAATTGGAATCTTTAAAGAAATAAGCGCAATGAAAATTAAATACTTTGAATATATCACAGTTTACCTGTCTGTTTTTTTAGTCTGCGTCTTTGTCGGTGTAATCGGAAGACTGGTGCTGCTGGAAAAAGGTGCGGATGAATATACGGCCGGTGTTTTTTTCTGGATCAGCACTGGATTTGGAGTTTTAATGTTTGCAATTCTAAGTTTATTTCTAAACGATTTGGCTGAGAGATTGGTGAATCGTTTTTTGAAGGCAAAAAAAAATGAATCGCCTGAAAGCCGCATTCCAGTTGAAAACCTTGAAAAAATAGAAGAGGAGCCACAGGATGCTTTAATTAAGCCCGAAATGCCTGAAAATAAAAATGCTGTCATTGATATTCAGCAGTTAAGGGAGCAGCAGCAAAATGCAATTAAAAATCAAAAACAGGCCAGGATTGATACTGCCCTCCGTTATGCGCAGCAGGAGTTTGCGCTGTACGTGTCGGATGATGATCTGGAACAATTGGGCAGCAATATAATCATATATGCTGAAGTCCTAAATTTTGAAAAGATTAAACCGATCAAAGTAAAAGATCTGTCCAATCTGGATCTGTATCATTTTGGCTGGAATATCTGGAATTGCTTTAAAGCCAGCAGACAGGACAGAGCCGCACAATTTTTAAAGCTGACTTTTGCTGATGCTTTAAAAGATGTTGAAGAGAAAAGCATTAAAACGCATCTCAAAGATGATGAACATAAAGGTCTTATAAAGATAATAGATGATTTTACAGATTTTTAAATGCCAATAGGTATAAAGCACTGTGTTTTTCAAGTATTTTTGCTGTGAAGAAGGACACAGCAGAAACACTTTTTTCATTTGCATCATAACTGTTAAAAACGATAGCTATGGATACAAATGAAATCTCTTTTGAAAACCTGCCCAAAGCAGTAGCACACTTAGTGAAAGAAATTGCCGAGATTAAACTTCTGATTCAGAATGTACAGGTGTATGAATCGAAAGAAAAAAGTATTCCTATTGGTATTGAACAAGCAAGCCGGCTAATAGGCAAAGCAAAGCCTACAATTTACGCTCTTGTAAGGCAGAGAAAAATTCCGTGCTATAAATATGGTAAAAAGCTGTATTTTTTTGAAGAAGAACTTTTAGAATGGATTTCTAAAGGGAAAAAGAAAACAATACAGGAAATTGAATCAGAAGTATTGAAGTATAATGATAATCAAAAAAAATAGGGGGAATAACAGACCGCAAAAATACTTATGTCACTCTGGTAGATCATCAAAAAGCATTTAATACAAAGCGATATGTTATCTGTAAATGAATTTGAACAAAAAAATCCTGAAAAATCTAAATTTTTCAGGATTTTACTTTTTATAGTGATCTCTACTGTACAAATTTCTATAAATTTTTACGGAAGATTTGAAAAGATTGGCTATTACTAATTTGGTTTGGATGTCCTGTTGGGATTGAACTTTTATACATCAATAGTTATTTACAGCAAGTTTCAGGATCAAATTTGCTAACTTATTTGGGTATTTCTAATACAGATCGAAAATTGTTTGCAAAACCTAATAACGTCTATGAAAGATTGATCTTATATGTTTTTTCAATTTGAGAAGAAGCGTGTTTTGGCGCGAGCTGTCCAATTTGAAATACTTTTTCAATAAAGTCAATACTTTCATCCACGCAAGTATTTTCATTTTTCAAGTGGCTTGCAAAGTGGTTTGTTATTTTTTGAATGATCCTGGCGCTGATTAAATCAACCTGAGCGACATCAAAATTGCTTGTTTTCTTTCTCTGAATAGCCAATTCGCTTGCCGCAATATCATTTAGTTTAGCTTTTAACGCATGGATAGTTGGCGCATATTTTCGAGTATTCATCCATGTATTGAATTCTAATTTCATATCCTCAATAATAGCTTCTGCAGCAGGAATATGTTGTTTTCTTCTCTCAAGCGTATCATCTGTAACCTGAGACAAATAATCGAGATGTATTAAAGTTATTCCTGGAATTTGCGCTACATCTGGATTTACATTTCGTGGAATGGATAAGTCCAAAATCAGTAATGGTTTCTTTCTGTTAAGTAGTGCTTTGTCTATAGTTGGATTTTGTGCACCTGTTGCAACTATGAGCACATCTGTCTGTTTTATTTCTTCTTGTAAGTTTAGAAAATCCTTTACAATAACGTTTAGTTTACCAGCTAATTCGATGGCCTTGTTCTTTGTTCTGTTTATAAGGGTGATATGGGTATTCTTTGTATGTTTTACTAAATTTTCACACGTATTTCTGCCAATTTTCCCTGTTCCGAATAGTAAGATATTTTTATTTCTAATATCTTCTACATTTCTGATAATATATTGAACAGCTGCAAATGAAGCAGATGTGGCACCGGATGAAATTTCAGTATCTGTTTTGACTTTTTTGCTAGCCTGTATAACCCCGTTTATTAAACGATCCAGGAATGTATTGATTAAGTCCTCGCGTTTGCTATTATTAAAAGCGATTTTAATTTGACTAATGATTTCAAAATCACCTAAAATCTGGCTATCCAACCCTGTTCCAACTCGAAACATATGGTTCACAGCTTCCTGATTCTTGTATATATAAGCAACTTGCTGAAATTCTTCTACGGAGCCCTTGCTGTTCTCACAAAGTAATTTGATTAATTCATATGGATGATTGGCAAAACCATATATTTCGGTTCTATTACAAGTAGAAGTGACAATTAATGATTCGATCCCTTCTGCCTTTGCCTGCAGCAAAAGATCAGATTGTGCTTTAGTATCCAAACTAAACTTCCCTCTAATTGCTGCATCTGCTTTTTTATAACTTAAGCCTAAAGCATAAAAGGTGGTATTTTTGGACATGTTATATTTTTCCATATTATGCTCTTTTTAAAGTTCAAAAAAATATTAGTAGGTTATTGTAAAACACGATGAAACTTCCTTTAATGCTAAAGAATAATGGATTCACACATAATTGCATTATAAGTTGCCGGCAGGATTTAAATATAAAACGCTACCTGAAAAACAGGTAGCGTTTAAGAGAAATTATTTTTGAACTATTGGAGTTCTAAGTGATTCTAAGACCGCAACAATATCTGTATAAAGCTCTGTATTTGAAGCCACACCATTTGCATTTGCAGCTGCTCCTACATATCCTTCAAATTTTGTATAATCTGCAGTACTTGATTTTGTCCCCATACGAGGATTTTTCGCAGGATCGTGCGCAGCTACCATATTCAAACCAGAATAGGTATTTACGGCATTTGTACCACCAGTGTTAAACGAAAAGAAATCAGTCAGATTGTCTGATAGTTTAGCAATATTTGTAGACTGGGTAGTTCCTGTTTCGGCTAATACCGGGGCAAAATGCGCTTGTAGATTCCCCGCTGCATTCGACTGAACATCGGCAACAATTAATCCTATAGTTGAATTTACCACCTTGCGGAAACTCAAACGCCCCTGCTCGATCATTTGGCCAGCGTTATCTGGATCTGAAACCATTTTAGTTCCGCCTAATCTTTCGTAAATAGATGCCTTTACAGGAGGAGTTACCTGGGCGTCATCATCATTACTACTGCACGAAGCCAGGGTTGCAGAAGCTGCGAGTAATACACTAAGTGTAATTTTGGAATAAATTTTCATAATAAAAATATTAAAGGTTAATTAAAAAAACGGTTTAGTTTTTGAGACAATCTGTAGCTCAAACTATTTTGATTCACTGGACAAACTTCTTTGCCAGCCAAATTTTCCGGTAAAATATAACGCTGAGCATCATAATGTCCTATGGCTATCAACTGATCAAATACTTTTTTAGAATTCGTGATCTTGTTGTTATGGAAGTAAACAACCACATTTCTTTTTACGATTATAGAATCAGAGGTTAATCCTTTGATAGATCTCAAATCTGAACATATTTGTTTGGCTTGTACCGAATCTATGTTTGTTTTAAAATCAATTCGGCTTACCTGCAGATTTGGGCTTTCATAAACAGCAGGCTTAGCGGTAATAATGTGGAATAGAAAAATGGCAAAAAATAGTACCAAAATGATCAATCCCGTCCAAAGGCCTTTTTTAATAAATTTGTTAATTTTCATAAAGCTGATTTTTAAAATGATTTTAGGTTTTCTAGATCATATACGAACCCTTTTTTGGCTTGGTTTTATTTAAATTGATAAAATAGTAGTTTAGATTTATTGTAAATAACAACACACTGAATTACAGGGTTTTTTAGAAAACTCTTGCCAAATTAAACCCAAAGAAAATATCTCCCTTAGTCCAGTCTCCCGTAGTTCTTCCAAGATATCCGGCTTCATCAATGGCTTGAGAACTGGTAAAATGCATTTGAAAAACGTGTCCGCCGGTTTCCAGGTCAAAACCAATGGATAATGGATTTTTATAAATAGAATTTGACGCCCTGTTTAAGTGTGCCGCATAATCCATATTCAATGACCAGCGTTTTGCAAACTTATATCTACCGCCAAAGCCAATGGCATATTGTGAATTGCTCTGTTCGGGGTCGAGCACAAAATTTTCATGGAAAAATGATGGAACTATTTCTAAAGATAATTTTTCAGAGAATTTTCTGGAAATTAAAAGCTGGGCTACATAGGTGAGCCTATTTTTAAATTCAAGTTTAGGATATAGACTTTCCTTTAGCGTGTTGTTGATAGACAAACTATTAAACCCTGCAATAGTCACCGGAAATCCGTCTTTTATTTGCGGCAATAACATATATTTTGTTGCAAAGTCATAAGCAAATTCACTTCTGGCGGCACTTATATTAATCCCCGGGGTCAATCCGTATATAAATTTTATTTGTGTGTTGGCGTTATCCAGTCCATAGAATCCCTCAAAGCCGTCTTTTATAGAACCAAACCGGTGTGCTACAACAAAATACAAATCTCCTTTTGCCGCCAGTTTGGTCGATTCGAGATTGACAATCTTCAGGGCTTTAAATGCAGATGCCACCTTTTCTTTTGTGATTGGCGCTTCAACTCCGGATAATAGGTCATCTTGCGAATAGGTTAGTAATGGAAATAAAAACAATAATAGAATGAGCTTTTTCATGTGGTTAATTTTAATTGTTATTTGTTTTGGTGTACAAGGGAGGATTGATCTATTTTAAATTCTTGTAAGAGCTCATCATATCCTAAAAACCGTCCTTTAATTTTTAGCATTCTGCCAATTGCAATGTCTTTGGGCAAACTGTCTTTGAAGGTTGCAAATATCTTTTCGTCAATAACGATTCCCTTACTCGCGGGTTCAACAGCTGTTACAATTGCAGTTACTTCAATTGTTTTGTCCTGGTATTTGACAGTAGCAAGGCTGTCATTGAAAGTAAATTCTTTTTCGAGTCCTTTAACCGTTACAGTATAATCTGCAGTTTCTGATTCGATATTCCTATGACCTTTGTAACTGTAGAGGTAAATTGAGATCCCGGTTATCAGGAAGAGGGGAATAATAATAAGTATTTTTTTTCTCATGGCTGGTTTTTAGTATTTGGATTATCTACGTTAAAAAATACCTATTGGATTTAAATGATCAAATATGACTGCTGCTAAATCTGTATCATCCATTTCACCGTATATGATTTGAAAATGCTTTAAATATTAAAATCATTTAGCCTTTCTAAAACTAAAAACCAATCCCATGAATTTAAAAACTCGTTTGCTTATTCCATCATTTGCTTTACTACTGGTAAGTTGTACAGATGATAATCCCAGTACTTTAATTGACACTCCACCAATTACCGGCGTTGCCACATACAATCAGAATGTGAAATCCATCATTGATAATAATTGTGTTGTCTGCCATGCAGCTGTTCCCAAAAATGGGGCACCTATGTCCCTGGTTACTTATGATCAGGTTAAAAATGCGGTCTTAAATCGCGGGCTGCTCAACCGGATTTCTTTAGAAAATGGAAATAGTTCATTAATGCCACAGGGAGGGCCAAGATTGCCTCAAACCACAATTGATGTTATTAAAAAATGGGAACAAGATGGATTATTAGAGCAATAATCCATAGTAAAAAACATGAAAAAAATCATAATAATGCCAATGATATTGGCCTCGTTCCTTGTTTTTTCGCAGGAAAAAATCTTAACTAAATCATCAACAATCACTTTTGAAGCTTCGGTCCCGTCTTTTCAGCCGGTTTTAGGAACCAATACCAATGTAACTTTTGTTTTAAATCCGGCAACAGGTGAAATTGCATCCTTAGCCCTGATAAAAGGATTTCAGTTTGAAATGCCTTTGATGGAAGAACATTTCAATGAAAATTACATGGAGACCGATAAATATCCAAAAGCTATTTTTAGGGGAAAAATAGAAAAGTTTGATTCGAATAATTTAACTGAAGATTATAAAGATTACCTAATAAAAGGAAACTTAGAACTTCATGGGAAATCAAGAGATATAAATGCGAGCGCAAAGATCACCAGGACAGGTTCCAGAATTACCATCATTTCAGATTTTGCTGTTAATGCCAGTGATTTTGGCATTCCAATTCCATCGCTTATCAAGTATAAACTTGATGATAGAGTAAAGGTTCAAATTATTGCTGTTTTAAAATAAGCAAAAAATTGATTTTTAAACTAACATAATAATATAAAGAAAACCATGAAAAAAATTATACTCGTTTCCATGCTTTATGCTTGCGCTATTGGTCTGGCGCAAGAAAAAATGATCAGTAAAACAGGTAAAATAACTTTTGAAGCATCTGTTGCTTCTTTTGAAGAGGTTAAAGCTACAAATAACAATGTAACCTTTGTATTGAATACTACAACAGGAGAAATTGCAAGTTTAGCATTGATGAAAGGATTTCAATTTAAAGTTGCGTTAATGGAAGAGCATTTCAATGAAAATTATATGGAGAGCGATCAATACCCTAAAGCTATATTTAAAGGGAAAATAGAAGATTTTGATTTAAACAGTCTTACCAATTCCGCTAAAGATTTTACTATAAAAGGGAAGTTAGAGCTTCATGGAAAATCAAAGGATATAATAACCAAAGCAAGGATAATGATGTCCGGATCTGGAATTAGTATTGTATCTAATTTTGCCGTAAATGCCAGTGATTTTAACATCGTCATACCAACTCTCGTGAAAAGCAAAGTTTCTAATAAAATAAATATTCTAGTTGTTGCGGTTTTGAAATGACAGATCAAAAAAGTAAGATTTATAACTTTAAGAGAAGTATACTAAACCATTAAAAAGATTTAATTTTGAAAAACCAATTATTCGCTATTTCAAAAATGGAGGAAGAAATAAAAGTTGAAAACGACTTTGCACTTATCCGTTTTCAGAATGACGGTCCAGAACCTTTTTTTACACACCGTCAACTAACCACTGATTTCATACAGTTTCATTTCGTACTTAAAGGTAACGCCAAATTTTCATTTAATAATGGTAATTATGATTTAGCACTACAAGAAGAAAAATCCTTTCTTTTATACAATCCACAAAAGGAGCTACCATTTCATTTAGAGCTTTCACCAAATTCGTGGATGATTTCTGTTATTATTTCAATTAGGAAATTTCATGCATTGTTTTCTGTTGAAGCAGATTATATTACTTTTTTAAGTCCTGATAACAAGTATAAAAATTATTATAATGAAGGTTGTATAAGTCCTTCAATGGCAGTTGTTTTAAGCCAGTTGTTCCATTATAACCTTCATCCATCCATAAAAAATCTTTATTGTAAAGGTAAAGGATACGAATTACTTAGTTTATCTTTTAACAGGAGCGAAGATCCAAATGCGCATCATTGTCCGTTTTTAATTGATGAAGGTAATGTATTGAAAATAAAAAAAGCCAAAGAAATTATCATCGCCAATATGGCTGAACCGCCTGGTTTACAAGAATTAGCCGATGAAATTGGTCTGAATCTGAAGAAACTGAAAATGGGTTTCAAACAAATTTATGGGGATACGGTTTACGGTTTTCTTTTTGACTATAAAATGGATTTCGCCAGAAAATTGCTTGACAGCGGTTCTTACAATGTAAACGAAGTGGGGTTGAAAATAGGTTACAGTACAGGAAGCCATTTCATTGCAGGATTCAAGAAAAAGTTTGCAACAACTCCAAAAAAATATCTGATGTCGATTAATACGAATGTTTAAGTTTTGTTGGCTATGAGCCTGGTGATAATGAACGGGCGAAGCAATCCACGAATTTTAATCTACTCAATCTGCAAAATCTGCGCGACAATTTTAACATCTATTCTATAGAACAAAGCAAAAAGTAAATGAAAGGCGTATTATTAGTAAACTTAGGATCTCCGGAAAGTCCAACTACAAAAGATGTAAAACCATATTTAGACGAGTTTTTAATGGACAAACACGTGATCGATGTTCCGTATTTGTTGCGAGCTTTTTTAGTTCGTGGCATTATCCTGAGAAAAAGACCGGAAGAATCTGCACATGCTTATACTAAAATTTGGTGGGAAGAAGGTTCTCCGTTAGTGGTGCTATCTGAAAGAATGCAGAAAAAAGTACAGTCTTTAGTAAATGTTCCGGTTTCGTTAGCAATGCGCTATGGAAGCATGACAATTGAAAAAGGGCTACAGGAATTACATGATAAAGGAGTCACAGAAGTATTACTTTTTCCTTTATATCCGCAATATGCAATGGCTTCAACATTGACAATTTTGGTTAAAGCGGAAGAAATTCGTAAAAAGAAATTTCCACAAATGACTTTTACCGATGTTCCTGCGTTTTATAACAAACCGGATTACATCAAGAATCTGGCTGATTCTATCCAGAAACATCTAGTTGGATTCCACTACGATCATCTGTTATTCTCGTATCACGGAATTCCGGAGCGTCACATTCGCAAAACCGATGTAACCAAATCACATTGTAAAATTGACGGCTCTTGCTGTAACACACCTTCGCCGGCACACGATTTCTGCTATCGTCATCAATGTTATGAAACAACAAGACAAGTCGTAAAATTATTAGGGCTTCCAGCTGATAAATACAGTTTAACTTTTCAATCGCGTTTAGCGGGCGATAAATGGTTAGAACCTTATACCGATGTTGAAGTTGATAAAATGCCAGCAAAAGGGATCAAGAAATTGGCAGTTGTAACTCCGGCTTTCGTTTCAGATTGTTTAGAAACGCTGGAAGAAATCGCAATGCGAGCCAAAGAAGATTTTGAAGTAAAAGGAGGAGAGAATTTCTTAGCGATTCCGTGTTTGAATGATGATGATGAATGGTGTAAGACCGTGAGTAATTGGATTAATGACTGGGCTAGATAAATCTAAATTAAGAGCATAGAATATTACATTTACTATTAATAGTTAGATTATTTAATCTTTTGGTTAATCCCAAACTTTCGCACCTGATCCGATAGTCGTTGCAGGTTATGTTTCTGTATCAAAAAAGACATCAGCTCCATATATTTAAAGTATTGAGCTGGCAATAAAATGTTAAGCAGTATCTCATATATAATCTGCTATTACTATTGTTCAGGATAGTAATTACAGAAAAAGCCCTGAAATTTCAGGGCTTTTCTGTAATTGTATTTTATTCACGGAAAATTACATTTTCGGAAGCAGTACTGTATCCACTACATGTATAACACCATTGGATTGATTTACATCTGAAATAGTAACTTTAGCCTTATTGCCGCTCTCGTCGCTGATGTACAAATCTTTTCCATCCATCCAGGCAGTTAAAGTTCCGCCGCTCACTGTTTTTAAAGTGGCTTTTCCTTTACCGGCTTTTATTGCTTTTGCAATATCAGAACTATTCATTTTACCGGATACTACATGATAGGTCAATATAGTTTGCAATGTTTTAATATTCTCAGGTTTCAATAATGTTTCAACAGTTCCGGCCGGTAATTTACTAAAAGCTTCATTTGTCGGTGCAAAAACAGTAAATGGACCTTTACCTTGCAGGGTTTCAACTAATCCTGCTGCTTTTACTGCTGCTACCAATGTGGTATGATCCTTTGAGTTTACCGCATTTTCTATAATATTTTTATTAGGATACATAGCCGCTCCACCAACCATTACTGTTTTTTGTGCAAATGATGTAAATCCAAATCCTAATGCCAGGATTGCTGCTGCTAAAAATTTTCCAGTTTTCATAATTACTTTTTTTAAGTTATAAAGTCATTTACGCTTTAATATTCTTTTTGGTTTTAAAATAAGCCAAGAAATAAACTAAAATAAAACCGGACTAACTAAAAGGTATTATGGATGAGTATTTTAAGGGAATATTTTTTGATAACTTACTATGGTCAAAATAATTTCGCTGTTATCTTCACAATCAAAGCAGCCTGAAAAGATGAAAAGGAGAGGCGAAAATTTCTTTTTCTTTAGTTGTGATATGTTTAGATCAGAAAAGCAGTTTAGATACTATACTTTTAATGTAACTTTATTAATCGTAAATTATGCATCAGGCTACTATATGCTTATAGGGCTTGAATATGCGATTTAAACATGGAAGCGAATTATTTTTCAAATTGTTTACATTTACCAAATAATGTATCTCTTATGTACGAAGAATTAAAATATTGGTATTTGCGTGATCATAAATTGTTTAGGACTTTGAGTTTTTCTCAAATCAAGCAACTTTGCATAATCACAGGTTTTAAAAAAGCCTCAAAAGGGGAAATTATTTATTTTTCATCTTCAGATGTGCCCCGGATTTTTTTACTTAAAAAGGGGAATATCAAGATTGTTGCCCTGGATAATAATGGCAACGAAACTATAAAGGACATTATCCAGAAAGGAGATTTGTTTGGTGAACTGACTTTGGAAACAGATAATAAAAACGAAGAATATGCAAAAGTCCTTTCAGACGATGTTGCCATCTGCAGTTTTTTAATGTCTGATTTTGAAGATTTATTGCTTCGTAATCCGACTTTAGCACTTTCATACACCAAGTTTGTAGGACTGAAAATGAAACGTATTAAAAACAATTATGCCAATCTAATTTCTAAGGATGCCAAAACCAGATTGTATCAATTCCTGAAAGACTGGGCAGAACAGGAAGGCGTTAGAGAAGGAAATTCAGTAGCCATTGAAAATTATCTAACCCAAAATGATATTGCCCAGATTATCTGTACCTCCAGACAAACCGCTACACAATTGCTCAATGAGATGGAAACCAATCAGCTTTTAAACTACAACAGAAAAGAAATTATCATTCGAGATATTACCAAATTATAATTATTTTGGGCTAAGTGTAAATTAGCCGACATTTTGCTTTTTTATAGTATGATAATTTTACATTATTAAAAATATGTAAAAACATACACTATGAAAAAATTAATTTTTATTTTTTTAGCGACCCTTACTTGGGCTGCTAACGCGCAGAACATGATTGCTAAATCTGCCACTGATATCGCTCCTTTGCTACTAGGAGAGAAGATTCCAAACCTTACTTTAAAATCATCGGATAATACAGATGTACAAATTTCAGACCTGCTAAAAAAGAAAAAGACAGTTCTTGTTTTTTATCGTGGAGGCTGGTGCCCGTATTGCAATATGCATCTGCAGGCATTGGCTGAAGCCGAAAAGCAAGTTCTGGATTTGGGATATCAAATTATTGCGGTAAGTCCTGATTCTGCTGAAAATTTAAAAATGACAGCAGAAAAAGATAAAGTAAAATATACCTTACTTTCTGACTCAAAAGGAGAATTAATAAAAGCCATGGGAATTGCTTTTGAGGCTCCTGAAAACTATAAAAGTGTAATTAACGTAAATTCTAAAGGAATGAATACTAGTTTTTTACCTGTTCCGTCCGTTTTTGTTGTGAATCCCCAGAGTGATATCCTTTTTGAATATGTCTCTCCTGATTTTAAGCATCGTATCACGACCGAATTACTTGTTTCAGTATTAAAAAATTTAAAATAAAAAAAATGAAAAAGTTAGTATTACTTGTATTGATTTTGGTTTTTGGAGTTTCTTCTGCTCAAAATGATGCCAAAAGAGCTAGCCAGTATAATTTAGGAAACAAAACTGCCATTCAGGGTTATGATCCGGTAGGATATTTTAGTCAGGGAAAAGCAGTTAAAGGGAAAAAAGGGATCTCAGCTTCTTACCAGGGCGTGATTTATAATTTTTCGTCAGGTGAAAATAAAAATGCTTTTCTGAAAAATCCATCAAAATACGAACCTCAATACGGTGGCTGGTGTGCTTATGCGATGGGAAGCGCTGGCGAAAAAGTCGAAATAAACCCCGAAACGTTTAAAATTACTGATGGCAAACTTTTTCTGTTTTACAATGCCTTTTTCAACAACACCTTAAAAAGCTGGAATAAAGACGAGGTAAATTTAAAAACACAGGCAGATGACAACTGGAAAAAAATCTATAAATAACACGGTCATGAAAAGGGAAATTTTAATATGGATTCTCAGAATTGCCGCCTCGGTAATTTTATTGCAGACCTTATATTTCAAGTTCAGCGGAGCAGAAGAAAGCATCTATATTTTCACTGCCCTAGGAGTAGAACCTTACGGAAGAATTGGTTCAGCAATAGCCGAATTGATAGTGGTAATTTTAATCCTCATTCCAAAAACCACCTGGATTGGTGCTTTGAGTGGAATTGGGGTAATGACCGGAGCTATTTTATCACATGTATTTGTTTTGGGACTCGTGGTAAAAGATGACGGCGGATTACTTTTTAGTCTGGCTATTATTACCTTATTATGCTGCCTGGGTTTGCTTTATTTCAACAAAAACAAATTGTCTAATCTTCTAAATTAAAAGATCATGTTACTAGAATCAATACGCCAGAGTTTAGATGAGTTAATTTATCTATTAGATCAATTGTCAGATCAGGATTATTCAAAATCTTGCCAGGCTTTAAGTAATGCCACAATTGGCGAACATACAAGACATATTCTGGAGATGTTTCAATGTCTGGAACAAAGTTATGATTCGGGAATTTTAAATTATGACAACCGCCAGAGAAATAAGCAAATTCAAACCGAAACAGAATTTGCTAAAAAATGCATTATTCAAATTAAAAAAGAATTGAAAAGCGAGAACAAAATAATCTATCTCGAACAGTTTATTGATGGTCTTAGCATGAGGATTCAAAGCAATTATTATAGAGAATTGCTCTATAATTTAGAGCATTGTGTGCATCATCAGGCGCTCATAAAAGTGGCCGTTTTGCAATTCGAAAATATTATCATTGATGAAAATTTTGGTGTAGCGCGCTCGACCATAGCATACAGAAAACAATGTGTACAGTAAGTTTTGTAAATAATAACGGAGTTGTAATGATCACTTCAAACAGGGATGAAAAAGTAATTCGTCCCAGTGCTATTGTGCCCAGGAATTATAAGCATAAGGGAAAAAATATGATGTACCCAAAAGATTCAAAAGCGGGGGGAACCTGGTTTGTCATGGATGAAAACGGAACAGTTCTGGTTTTGCTAAATGGCGGAATCGCAAAACACAATGTGATACTGCCTTATCGAAAAAGCCGCGGACTAATTGTTTTGGACATTATTTCGGATGATTCTCCAAAGGACTTTTGGAAACAAATTGATCTGGATAATATTGAGCCTTTTACGGTGGTTTTGTATCAGGAAAAAGAATTGTACGAATTGATTTGGGATGGCATTGAAAAAAAGAGCACAATATTAGATGAATCCCGAAACTATATTTGGTCATCAGTTACTTTATATGCAGATCCGGTAAGAAAGAAAAGATCAGACTGGTTTTTTGATTTTTTGAAAGATAAAAATGAAATATCACCATTGGAAATGCTGGATTTTCATCGAAACACAAGCAGCGAAGACACTCAAAATGGTTTAATTATCAATAGAGATAATAGGATGAAAACCCTGAGCGTAACCCAAAGCGTAATAGAGCAAAATAAGGGGGTAATGAAATATTATGATTTAGTCAAAGCAGAAGATTTTTCAACCTCATTTATTCGAATTTAAAAACATTCAGATGAAACTATTTTTTCATAAAATAACCAATTGGGAATATTGGCCATTTCAGGTTCTATATGTTCCTATCTATTTTCTTTGGGCCTATTATGCCATTAGAGCTAGATCTTTTTTTTTCTTTAATGCCTCTAATCCGAAAATTAAAAACGGCGGGTTTATGATGGAAAGCAAAAAACAGATTTATGATCTGCTTCCTGAAAAATGCTACCCGAAAACCATTTTAATTAAAGAGAATACGGATTTTAAAACCATAGCAGATAAGGTATTAGAAAGGAAAATCTATTTCCCGTTAATTGCAAAGCCGGATATTGGCCTGCGTGGTTCGGGCGTGAAAAAAATTAAAACAATATCGGAGCTGAAAGACTATGCCCAAAAAGCAAATTTTGATTTTCTATTACAGGATTTAATTCCATTAAAGAATGAAGTGGGTGTTTTTTATGTTCGTCATCCGCTGGAAAAATACGGAAAAATTACCGGAATTGTCTCTAAAGAGTTTTTGATTGTAAGAGGTGATGGCAAATCAACAATTGAAAATCTGATCAAACAAACGCCAAGATTTCAGTTGCAGTTTAATGTTTTAAAAGAAGAATACGGAGATCAATTGGACCTGATATTACCCAGAGGCGAAACCATAAATTTAGTTCCATTTGGCAATCACGCCCGGGGCGCAAAATTTTTGGATGGCAGCCATTGGGTTACGCCAAAATTAACCAAGATGATCAATGAGCTCGCTGCTCAAATCCCTGAATTTTATTTCGGGCGTTTCGATATCATGTACAACACTTTTGAAGAATTAGAACAAGGAGAAAACTTCCAGATTGTAGAATTAAACGGCGCGGCAAGCGAACCTACACATATCTATGACCCCAAACATTCGGTTTGGTTTGCCTGGAAAGAACTGGCACGACATATTACTTATATGTATGAAATAAGTGTTGAAAACCATAAAAAAGGCATTCCCTATTTAGAGCACAAAGCAGGTATGCGTGAGTACAGATTGCATCTGGCACAAAACAATAAAATAATGAATTTCTAGAAATGAAAAAGTTAAAAAATATTTCAGTTGGATTTCTGGTAAGTTTTCTCGGATCAGTTCCGCTGGGATACTTAAACTTAGTTGGACTGGAAATCTATGCAAAATCAGGATTTCATAATTTGGTTTACTTTTTGTTTGGAGTCATATTTATTGAAACCTTTGTGATTTATTTTACGCTGCTTTTCGCCAGAGAGCTTATCAAAAACAGAAAACTCATGAAGATCATAGATCTGTTTTCAGTTGGGTTCATGCTTACTCTGGCGTTTGTTTTTTATTTGAATTTCAATCACCCGGCAGAGTCTAACTATTATTTAGGGAGATATTTGATTTATTCTCCATTTATAATTGGGGTAATTTTAAATGGATTTAATTTTTTACAATTGCCTTTTTGGACCAGCTGGAATTTATATCTGCTCAATGAAAAATATATTACCATTCAAAGGAAGCTAAAATATTATTATATCGCAGGAACCTTAATGGGTATTTTTACAGGAATGCTTAGCGTAATAATAATATTGCAGTCTGTTTTACAAGACACAAATCAATTCGCAAAGGGCATACTGCCTGTTTTTATTCCGCTTTTTTTTATTGCTTTAGCAGGTATTCAATTGTTTAAAGTATATAAGAAATATTTCAGTGTGTATTAGAATTTTAAAAGGGTAAAATTTATTATGATTTGCAGGTGATTTTTAGTGGAGACTATTAATTAATAATTTTTCAGGAGCTTTTCCCGCTATCGGTTCCACCCGAGTGCCAGCGTACTGGCGAAGCAATCTTTTGTGCCAGGCCCCGGCACAAAAGGATTTCACTGCCATCGAGGGTAGGGCTGCCACAGAGCCCTGTTTTGTCGTGGAGGACTGCACATTCAAACGCAATTCTTTGCAGCAAACCTGAATTTTACCTGCTGAAATGATAAATTACAGTCTGAATATTATTCTTTAAATCACACGAAAAATATTTCCATGCAGCCCTGTTTAAAATACAGTCTATTGGTTTTTGGTATATTTAATTGGAGGTACAGTTATAATGAGTTAAATTTGTATTTATGGCAAAACTCATAAATCTTAAGGTCTTTTCTCATTTTTTCCGATCCTCCTCTGCAGGTGGAATTATATTATTAATCTGTGTACTTATATCACTTTTGATTGCCAACTCGGGATGGTCGGGTGGTTTTAAGGAACTGCTTAATTTTGAACTGGGATTCAATACTTCTTTGCTGCATTTAAAATATCCGGTTTTACTCTGGATCAATGACGGGCTTATGGCTGTTTTTTTTCTTCTTGTAGGACTGGAAATAAAAAGGGAGATAGTGGAAGGGGAGCTTTCTTCATTTGCCCAGGCTTCCCTTCCGGTGCTTGCCGCAGTGGGCGGTGTAGCGGTTCCGGCCTTAATTTATTTCTTTTTTAATAATGGCGATCCGCATACGGCCAAAGGCTGGGGGATTCCAATGGCTACCGATATTGCTTTTGCACTGGGGATTTTATCCCTTTTAGGCAGTAAGGTGCCTTCGGGCCTTAAAATATTTCTGGCCGCGCTGGCTATTGTGGATGACCTTATTGCAATTTTAGTAATAGCCATATTTTACTCCTCGGAATTGAATTTTCTCTATTTAGGATATGCAGGGGCATTGTTTGTTTTATTGATAATCTTTAATCGAATGGGTGTCAAAAATATACTTTTTTACCTGATCCCCGGAGCAGTTATCTGGTATTTTATTCATCACTCGGGTATTCATGCCACTATTGCCGGTGTTCTGGTAGCCGTAACGCTGCCCACTACTGAGGATGATACGGAGTCTGCTCTTGAAAAACTGGAACATGCCCTCACCCGTCCAGTGAATTTTATAATTATGCCCATTTTTGCCCTTGCCAATACCAATATCACTTTTGAAACTGAAATGATATCAGGGCTTTTCAGTAATCTGGGACTGGGTATTATCCTTGGATTATTTTTAGGTAAACCCATTGGAATTTTTATAATGTCATGGCTGTCGGTCAAGCTGAAAATTGCCGAACTTCCCCAGTCTGTTACCTGGATGCATGTGCTGGGGCTTGGTCTGCTGGGCGGGATCGGATTTACAATGTCGATTTTTATAGCACTTCTTTCCTTTGGAGATGCACTGCATCAAAATGAGGCAAAATTCGCGATACTCATTGCCTCTACAATTGCCGGTATTTCAGGGTTTTGCATTTTGAGCCTGTACAATAAAAAGCAGAAAAAAGCTCTTGGGGAAAATTAATGTTTCTTGAAAAGTTCCACATCTTTTACCAGCAGGCGCTCATTGAGCCACAGCTTGAGTTTGTCGCTCTCGGCCGGACTTAGAGTTTTAGCGCCGTCATAGATAACGGCCGTTATCGTTGTAATGCTGTCTTTTTGATTAACAAGGCTGCTTTTATTGATAGAGAGTGAACTTACAGCTGGAAATAAAACCCGGGTTTCTTTTAAAATCTGAAGGTTGTCAAATTTGTTCCTGGTCAGCTGCTTTTCCAGCTGCATGATCTTAACGTCTTTTACATTCATCTCATTCTCACTGCTTTTAATCTGGCTCAGGATATCGCCCTTTAGAGCATTGAAGCGGTCAGTGCTGTCCTGACGGATCTGCAATTGTGTGCCGGCCAGGTATTTATTTTGGTTCAGTTTATCTTTAAGCTCTTTTATTTCTAATGCGGAAAACCGTCTGGAGAGGAAAGCCAGCTCGAGTTTTTTAGCTTTAGGCGTAAAATCAGTTTTTTTATACACTATGGTATATCCTTTATTGGTGAATTCACTCTCAATGAAAAGATCTGCATTTTTTTTAAACTGCTGCTCCCTGTACAGAGAGTAGGCCAGATAACTGCTGGGCACCAGCATAACTGTTATTAAAAAAGCAATGGTATACTTTACCCGTTTTTGGTGTTTTTCATCTACCTGTTTAACGGCCGGGTAGTTAAGGTATTTAATGATTAAAAAGGTAGCGATCCCTATAAAGACGCAGTTGATGCAGTAGAGATAAAATGCCCCTAAAAAAAAGGTCCACTGCGCGGTGGCAATCCCGTAACCGGCCGTACACAGCGGCGGCATAAGGGCCGTTGCAATGGCAACCCCTGGAATTGGATTGCCTTTTTCCGATCTGGTAACGGCAATCACTCCCACAACACCTCCAAAAAAGGCGATAAGGATATCATAGATATTTGGGGAAGTCCTGGCCAGCAGTTCGGACTGTACATCCTTGAAGGGACTAAGGTAAAAATACAAGGTCGAAACCACCAGGCTTACTACTGTTGCAGTCAGTAAATTTTTGAGTGACCTTTTAAGCAATGAAAAATCATAAATACCCAATGCGAATCCGGCCCCCACAATCGGCCCCATGAGAGGGGATATGAGCATTGCCCCGATAATCACAGCTGTTGAGTTTACATTTAACCCAACCGAGGCGACAATAATAGCGCAGGCTAAAATCCAAAGGTTTGCTCCTTTGAACGTTATATTGTTCTTTACCGCCTCCAGGGTTTTTACCCTGTCATCTTCTCCATCGCGAAGGTTGAGCAGGTCTGTAATTTTTCTCATAATCTATATAATTAGCAAGCGATTTAATACGCTATTTTGGCATGTAGGACTAAGATAAGACTAATTTTAATAATTATTTACTGAAATCGGGCAAATGAGAACTCAAAGCTGATTGAATTCATTTTTATATAAGGGAAGGTTTTATTCAAAAATCATCGATTTTAGCCTGTTTCGATACGATTCCAGCACATCTGATTTGGTTATAAAACCATAGTACTTCCCGTTTTTAAGCACCGGCAGGAAGGCCTTATTGCTTTTTTCAAATTTATTCAT
Organism: Flavobacterium sp. Leaf82; assembly: GCF_001422725.1. Classification (GTDB taxonomy): domain Bacteria; phylum Bacteroidota; class Bacteroidia; order Flavobacteriales; family Flavobacteriaceae; genus Flavobacterium. Next base: position 384,934 of record NZ_LMMA01000032.1, read on the forward strand.
AACGGTCTGCATGCTGTCAAAGAGATCCGCAGTCTGGACTGGCTGTACCATTATGTCTTTTACAAGGATATTTTCCGCTTTGATATTATCAAAAATTACTTCGCGGATATCATTAAAATACACCAGTCCCTGAAGGTCATTTTCACCGTTTACAACCCCAAAAATAACCTGATCGGAATGTGCCAGAAGATCGGCAACATTTTCAAGGTTTTGACTGGTTGCTATAGTGAGGTAATCTTTTTTGACAAGATCTTCAATTTCCAGTGTGCACAGAATATTAGTATCCTTGTTGCCGGTGAAAACATTTCCTTTTTTAGCGAGGTTCTTTACATCCAGGGAGTGCTTTTCAAAACGCTTGGAAACAGCAAAACTCACAGAGGCTACAATCATAAGGGGAATCATCAGATCATATCCTCCTGTTATCTCTGCAATAAGAAAAATAGCCGTTAGCGGCGCATGAAACAGGCCGCTGAGGATCCCTGCCATGCCCACGAGCGTGAAATTGCTGACGGGAAGATCAGTAAGTCCCGTGAGATTTAAAAATTTGGAAAAGAAATATCCGGCATAAGAGCCCAAAAAAAGCGAAGGGGCAAAATTACCGCCGTTACCGCCGCTTCCCAAGGTAATTCCCGAAGCAAATGCCTTGAGCATCATAGAAAACCCTACAAAGGCCAGCAGTACCCAGCTGTTGTCGGCATAATCCCCAAATAGCGTATTTTCAAGCAATTTTCCGGGCTCTTTGTCGGCAAGGGTTTTAATGCTTTCGTATCCTTCGCCAAAAAGCGTAGGGAAAATAAAGATCATCAGTCCTAAAATGCAGGCCCCGATTAGCGCTTTTTTATAGATGCCAAATTTTAAATGGGCAAAATAGTGCTCGGTTTTTAAAAATTTCCGGGCATAAAAAACGGCAATAAAACCCGTGAAAAGTCCCATTAAAACGTAAAAGGGAATATTATGGTAATCGAAAGTCTGTTTTTCCCTGAAGGTCAGCAGTATATTCTCATTAAGCACTATGGTGGAAACTAGTGTTCCGGTGGCCGCTGCAATCATAATAGGGGTAAAGGCCGAAATGGTGACATCCACCAGCAGCACCTCGATGGCAAAGAGCACCCCGGCAATCGGCGCATTAAAGGCGGCCGCTATACCGGCTGCAACCCCGCAGCCAATGAGCAGTGTGCGTTCCTGATAGCTTAACTTGAACTGCTGGGCAAAATTGGAGCCAAAAGCGGCGCCTGTGATCACAATGGGGCTTTCCAGTCCTGCAGATCCTCCAAGCCCTACGGTGAGCGAGCTGGTGATAATCTGGGCATACATCTGCTTTTTGGGAATAATACTGGCTTTTCTGGCCACAATATATAAAATCTGCGAAGTCCCTTTCTCCAAGGTGCCTCCCAGTACTCTTTTTACCACAAAAACAGTTAAAAGGATACCTATAACTGGCAGGATACTATTAATAAAACTCAGCTTTAAGGTGCCGTTGATATAGGTTGCAAAAGAATAGACCCAGTGCGCAAAGGCTTTTAAGAAAATCACGGCAAAGGCGGAAATAATTCCGATAAGGACACTGGAGAGAAAAATAAATTGTTTTTTGGTTAATTTTTCCTGTCCCCAGATCAGCAGGTTCTTTGCCTTTACGAATTGTTTTTTGAACATTTTACTAAATTGTATTGTAGAATCACAAAGTTACCTCTTCAAAGGGGTTAATGGGAAAAACCAAACGTTAATGTAATGCTAATTTTAAAGGCAGGGTTTACGGCGCGAGATAATTTGACTGCCATTACCGCTTGTTTAAAATTTTTCCCGATACGGTAAGCTCTATGTAAAGAAGCAGGCAGATGATTGCTGTTTCAGCTAAAAAGTACATCAGATCAAGAATTGTAAGCTTGTTGTAATGAATAAATAAAAAGGCAATGGTCAGCGCGCAGTACAGTAAATTGGCAAAACTTATTAGTCTGATGTAAAGCGCCCATTTTGCTTTTAAAAATAAAAAGCAGGCAGCCGAGTAAAAGCAGAAACAAGCTGCGATTGAGAAGAGTAAATTGAGTGTTGTCTTGGGCATGCCAATATAGGGGCTTAGATTTGAAAGCACTCCACAAAGCAGTACAGCGGTTAGCAGAGCCCCCACAGAGTCAATTAAGAAAAGTCTTCTTGGATTCTTTGCCAGATGACGGGTTAATTTTTCAAAAATTCTATTCATTTTCTATTGCTGTTCGCTGATTTAAAGGTAACGGTTTTTTATCAGAGATTCTTATCTGTTCTTTTTGTACCAGGACAATTTCATTTTGCTGCTGTGATGTTATTCAAACACAAAGCCCAATTGGATTGGGCTTTGTGTTTTTAAATAATTAATTCTATTTGTATTTGATGTTAATACTGATAATGTCCGAAGTCATATTGGTAGTTCTTGTATAATGACCATAACGAATCTCTAAAGTATTCCAGTGTTTGAGGCCGAAGATTCCGTTTAATGGAGTGAATTTCATTCCCATCCCAAAGAAACTGCTGTCAAACTTAGACAAATCATAGTTGCTGGTGTAATATTCATCAGCTGCTGTATGTTCGCCATACGGTTTAAAATACTTCGTGCCAGTTTGGGTATAATATCTGTAAAACGGGCTCATTGAAAATGCCTGGGTTAATTTCACCGGAATTTCAAGATCGGCAGTATGTGCTCTGAGACTCCAGTCATCGGTATAATATCTGTAATAGGCGCGAATAATTACATTGTCTCCTAAGAAATAACTGGCCCTGATCCCCAGTGGAATTTTAAGTCTGGTATCGGGCATTTTTTCCTGATGAACAGAACCGTCTGCAAAATAAACCCTGTGAAACGGAAGGCTTAAATATCCGTTTTGGCTGATAACGTCACCTACAAGCATGACCTGCAGATTTTTGTTTACTACCTGAGAATAACTCAAAGTTCCTGCAAAAGTATTTCGGTTCGCGCTTCCGTAGCCTTCGCCTCCCGAAGTGCGAAGCTCAACAGGTTCAATCAGTTTTAACTGATCGAGAAAGGTTTGAAATTTGGCCGTGAATTCACCATTTCTGTCTTTTGTTTTTTGGGAGAAGCTGATATTGCCTCCAAACGACTGATAATCAAATTCGGTCGATGATGAAACGCCAATACCCAATGTTCTTCCTTTCTCTTCATTTTCTCTTAGATAAGTTAGAGAAGGGTAGAAGCGGTTGTCTGAAGAAGATGCAGATGAATTGGCACTTAAATCAATCATATCTGATGAGGCAGAGGTATAGTGGTCAATACCGGCTTCAATATCAAAAGTATGCTTGATTCCGGTTTCTCCGTATTTTACCAGTTTAACATCGATCGTGTTGGCAATGTCGGTTAAATGTTCAGAACCAATTCCCCCGGTAACGGCTGAATTGTTTCCGTCCTGCTTGTAATAGCTGGAAACCAGATTTACCTCCTCTAGTTTTAATTTTTTGCTTTTGTAAGCTGTGGAATCTGTAGGAACATTTTGTGCTCTTGTCTGAAATAATGCCAGTAAGGCAAATCCTGTAATGAATATTCTTTTCATCTTTTATAGTATGAAAATTAGTTACAACCGCAGCCGCCGCCGCTTTTTCCTGAATTTGCCCCGGAAGCTCCTTCACGGTAGGATTGGAAACTGAGTTCTGTCTTTTCTATTTTCCTGTTGGAAAGGACCATTTCAGAATCGTTGATTTTTCCTTTCTGGTATTCTTTTACCGATGTGCAGGAGGTGAACAGAATGCCCGTAAAAGCAATGCTGCATAACAGTACGAGCGCTTTTTGTTTTGGCTTTTTCATTTCAGGTTAATGTTTTTAGAAGTGTAAATTTTATTGTTGTCGTCGATGATAATACAATATAGATCTGCTATCTGATCTATTAAAAACAAGCCTGCTTTAATACCCATAACCGCTATTGGAGTGGCCATTGCATCTGCAAATTCTGCGTTTCCGCTAATAATGGTCACGCTTTTTATTCCGGTTATCGGAAGTCCTGTTTTTGGGTCAATGGTATGCGAATATTTTTTGCCGTTAATGGTTACAAACTTTTCATAATTTCCAGAGGTCGCCACTGCTTTATTGGAAATTTCCATATAAGAGAATGCTGCATTTGGCAAATTAGGATCGGCTACGCCAATTGTCCATTTTCTACCGTCTGGCTGTAATCCCCAGGCCGAAAGATCGCCGCTGGCATTAATAATGCCGCTCTGCACATTATGATTTAAAAGTATCTGTTTTGCCATTTCAGCGGCATATCCTTTTCCAATGCCGCCAAAACCAATCCGCATTCCTTTTTCTTTTAAAAATACGGTTGTGTGTTCCGGGTCTAAAATGATATTTCTGTAATCAATAAGGTGTACCATCTTTAAAGCCGTTTCGGCATCTGGTAATTGGGTCATTGCCTTATCAAAATTCCATAGACTTTTGTCGATACTTCCATAAGAAATATCAAAAGCACCTTGTGTAATTCTGGAAATACCAATACATCTTTCGATAAGATTAAAAACTTCCAGATCTACTTTTACCGCCTTAATTCCTGCATTTTCATTAATGAGATTGGTCTGGCTGTCCTCTTTATAAGTAGTCAAAAGTCTTTCAATCCGCCTGATTTCTTCAATGGCAAGATTAATATTCTTATTTCCAATATACTCATTTTCGGCCACAACAGTGATAGTAAAGTTGTTTCCCATGAGTTTTAGGGACTCGGAATACTTCTGTTTTTTCAGTATGTTACTTTTTGCTATCACAGATTGCTTTTATTTCGGCAGTCCACTGCTCAGGTGTAGTTTCTGGTTTTCCGTGCCAGGTTTTAAGAACTTTTCCATCAGCATCAAGAAGAAGGGTTAAAGGGAAACTTCCTTCTTTATTGTAAATTTCGGCTAAATCTTCATTTCGCTTTACCTGCTGGGGAGTTCCAATGTTTTTCTTCTTTCTTGGAAAATCAGCATTAACCAGTACCAGATTCTCGTTGGCCATATCTGTGAAAGCCTGATTTTCCAGATAGTCTCTGCGCGTCACGATACAAGGCCCACACCAGTCTGAACCGGAGAAGTTGAGTAGAATTAATTCGTGCTTTTCCTTTGCCACTTTTTTGGCATTAGTAAAGTCAGGTTCCCAGTTGATGGGAAGCACTGTCATTAAAAGGAACATTGTAATTAGTTTCATTAAGCGGTTTGTTTTTAGGTATATACGAAATAACGAATTGTCGGGGATCTTATTTTTTTTGCTTGCTTAAGATTCGATTAAATTTTAAATCAAAAAAACTATTTTCTAAGCAGTCTGGACACCAAAAATATAGCCCACCAATGCCGAGGCTGCCATGGCAAAGGTGCCCCAGATACAGATACGCAATACTGCTTTAAAAGTATGTGAACCTCCTGCTTTAGCGGCAAGTATTCCCGATAATGCCAAAAAGAGTATAGAGAAGCCATATTGATAAAATACCATTTCTTTGATAGGGGCAAAAATTGCGACCAAAAGAGGCAATAAACCTCCAATGATAAATGATACTGCCGATGCAAAAGCTGCAGTTAAAGGATTTGCTTGTGTGATTTCATTAATTCCGAGTTCATCGCGCGCATGGGCTTCAAGGGCATCATGAGCCGTTAATTCGATGGCAACCTGTCTGGCCAGTTCTTTATTTAAACCTCTTTGAATGTAAATATCGGTGAGTTCTTCCAGTTCTTCTTCGGGCAAGGTATCGAGTGCATTTTTTTCTCTTTTTAAATCAGCTGTTTCAATGTCAGATTGAGAACTTACCGATACATATTCGCCTGCCGCCATGGAAAGAGCACCGGCCACTAAACCGGCTACTGCCGCAAGCAAAATAGGTTCTCTGGTTACACTCGCCGCCGCAACACCAATCGCTAAACTGGTGGTCGATAAAATACCGTCGTTTGCACCTAGGACAGCTGCCCTGAGCCATCCGCTTCTGTTAATATAATGAACTTCAGTCTCCATAATTCTAATTTATTTTAGTTTAACCCAGTCCGGACTTTTAGAGATTTTTTCAGCACCTCCAAAATTAGTTTTTAGAAACTGTCTTATTTGTAATGCTGTTTTTTTTTGTGTAGCACTTTTCCAGTCATTCATATCATAAATATGAATCTGCTTTGCATTTGCGTTTGTAACAAATGAAATTCGGGATATTGAATCCTTATATTTTTTTATTTCATTTAACATCTCGCGATTTGGCAGCACAACAAGAATATTTTCCCAATCAAGAAAATCCTTAGGGATATCCTCACGGTCTTTTAATCCTAAAAATTCGAAAAAGGCTATTATTTTTTTGTCATTAAGCTTCTCTATATTTGAATCAACTGATTTTAAGAAGGTATGAAGTTTTGCCTCATCCTGAATTGTATTCATATTAAATTTTTTTGTTTTATATCATAAAAATTACATCAACACATTGTAAAATAATGGATTAAGACTTGTAGAATGATTCTGAATTTTATAATACTATTTTAGGTTCGTAAATATTTTATGAAATAATCAGTTAGCAGTTATCTAATTTCAGAATGTCTGATTTCTCCGCCTGTAGTGCCTGTTTGCTGACCAAAGTATAAAACTGTCAGGGAGAACACCAGTATAGCCAATGCAATATAATTAGCATACAATTTCTTTTTCCAATTGCTCCATAAAGCGACTATTGAACCTATGCCCAATGCATAGGATAGTAAAGCAAATATCTCTGCTTTTTCTTCATGTTCATGGATTAAACTTTTAGAGATTCCCTCAATTTGTTTTACCACATGCTCGGCGCCTTCGCCTGTTGCTATTGCTGCAAATGCCGTAATTGCTCCCAGTATAAAAATACAGTAAGCTGTTCTTTTTACAATTTCAGATTTTACTGCAAATCCGCCTATGAGTATCAATAAACCTACAATGGGTATAATAATAGGCAAGTGGTTCAATACTAAGTGATAATGCGCTCCGTTCATAATGTTTTGTTTTAAAGTATTAATTTTCTATTCTTCTTTGTTCTCCATTTTCATCCAGGCAATGCATTGGCTAAGCCAGATTTTGTTCCTCTCGGCATTGCTTTTCATCGACCAATCGGGGCAATTGTAAAAAGCCCTGCGATGAGTTTATTGTTTACGGAAAACTCAATTATTTTAGAAAGCATAAGTTTGTTTTGTTAATCGTCGTTGTAAAAAATAAGCAATAGCAAAACACGCGTCAGTAGACGTGAAATTTTTAAGCCGATAAAAAACGATTAACAGTCTCTGGGCGGCTGCCAGATAGAGGAAAGGGAAATGGAAGAATAGGCAAAACAATACGTATATAAATTTTGTTTTTTATACGTAAAATTTACTTTTTGTATGGTTTCGTATTCTTGTATTAAAGGATAAAATACAACAGAGCTGATATTGGTGTGTGATTTAAAAGGCAGTTTCATATCCTTAGCATAATCGGCATCAAATACATCTGGTCCCTGATAATGAATGCACAAAAATTGAAGAACAGTTAAATTAGGATTTTGCTCTTTATGTTCCACATAATGTTCTACCATTACAGGCAGCTTTATAAGCTCTACCAACTGCGTTAAAGACAAAAGGTAGACCGATAAAAATAATATGGAAAGGTGTTTTTTCACAATTCAAATATAGCTAATAATCCTGTAATATTTTTAGGTAACTACTTGTTTAGAAATGTTGTAAATAGTTAAGTCTTGCCAAAATACTTTTAAGTTTTACCTCCAAAAAGATAAAAGTCTGTTTAAAAACAAAGGGCGATAAAGCTATTACTGGAAGTTTATTCTTACTCACTAGAATGGTTCTAAATGTTAAATTTGATTGTTTTTTTTCTTGAATTCACACTAAATTAGCCATTGCATAAAAGCCACTGTTAAAAAAACGCCTTATTTTTTATTTATCAGCTGTTACAAGATTACATAGCATTACCAATAAACTTATCCTGTAGTAATTTAATTAGAAATATTATCCATGTATACTATAAATACGCAGCTGGCCTACTTTAAATACAACTTAGATTCTAAAAAGTTAATTGTAAATATTAAATGGTTTAAACTTGATAAGTTTAGCAATTTAAATTTGCAAGCGCTTTCTTTTAACAAATCAGATCTTGAACTATTTAAGAGTTTTATAGCTAAAAATAAACCTAACTTTCCCGGTTCTTGTTTTGTTGAGCAAACCAGAAAAGAAGGATTTGATATGTTGATCAATAATGAATTATCCCAAAGTGCATTGCCCTATTATCTCATTTTATCCAAAAATCCAAAGTTAAATTTGGGCAATTCGATTTATCAGGCTGAAATGATAATCTTGATGAATGAAAATTATCAATTCACTATTAATTATACTTTGGATTTTGACGTAATAGGTAAAATTGAAGTTTACAAACAGGTGAAAGAATAGAAAATAAATTAAATCAAAAAAAATCAATTTACGGTTTAAATTATCGAATATTTTTATGTTACATCATACAAAGCATCAAAATCTCCCGGTCTATTATCGATAAACGAAAACGGTGTCTCGAAATTCTTCAGAAACTGAAAGGAGAGCAAAGTTAACCAGATTCTAATTTTCAGTGGTCTTATTCCGAAAATTGGTGTGGCCATTTAGTTGACAACTGTTTGTTAATTGTCCTAATTTTTCCACATTTAGAATAAAATTATGTATTTGGGTGAATGCAATTTTTCCAGTACTCAAGTACTGTATTGATAATTGCTTTTGTTTTATGGAAGTCATTTTCTTTTTTAAAAAAGCCTTGAATACTAAGTGTAGTGTAAGCTTCTTCAATGGCATTTTCCGTTGCTGCGGTTGAGTAAAAAACAAAAGGTATGCTTTTTTTTCTAAGGACCGGGTCAGCATCTATAAGTCTCTTTAGCTCCAGTCCATTCATAATTGGCATGTTCACATCGCAAAAAATAATCAGCATTTTTTCATTACTGTTACATAGATATTCAAGTGCTTCTGCGCCATTAATTTTCCAGACGATTTTGTTAGTGGTACCCAGAGATACAATTACATCTTCTAAAATCTCCTTGTTGCAAATTCCGGTTATATTGATCACCCCATTCCGTTTTAAAGTGAGCACCTGATTCCAGTTCAAAATGACCACCTAATTCCGGTGCAAAGTGAGCACCTCCGTTTTNTGCAAATTCCGGTTATATTGATCACCCCATTCCGTTTTAAAGTGAGCACCTGATTCCAGTTCAAAATGACCACCTAATTCCGGTGCAAAGTGAGCACCTCCGTTTTGATTAAAAACTATATTTTTTCATCTGTTAATTAGTATTCAAATATAATAAAATATCACTCTTTGTTTATTCCTCTTTTCTTTCTCATCGATTCTCCATGTAATTCAAGCCTGTGAGATTGGTGTATAAGTCTGTCTAATATTGCATCGGCTATCGTTTTTTCTCCAATTATATCATACCAGCCCTGAACTGGGATTTGTGATGTCACGATTATAGAGCCGTTATTATGCCTGTCCTCTATGATCTCCAAAAGAGTAATCCGGTTATGGCTGTCAAGTGCCTGAAGCCCAAAATCATCAAGTATTATAACATCCTGTCTTTGTATTTTGGTAAGTTCCCGCAGATAAGTACCATCTGCTTTAGCCATTTTTAGTCTAGCAAACAATTTTGAGGTATTAAAATAACTTACCTTAAAACCCTGTATACAGGCTTGATAACCTAATGCAGTACCTAAATAACTTTTACCAACCCCGGTACTTCCAGTAATTAAGATGTTTTCATTTTTCTCTATAAATTCGCATTCTGCCAGACGCAGTACCATGTTTCGGTCCAGATTTCGTGATACATCAAAATTGATACTTTCAATATTTGATTTGTAATGGAATTTGGCATTAGTGATACTTCGTTCAATACGGCGATTGTACCTTTCATCCCATTCTGCATCAATAATCATCGATACAAACTGGTCAAGGGTATAATGATCTGTTTTTCCGCTTTCAATGGCTGTTTTAAAAGCATTAAACATGCCATAAAGCTTCATCTGTTTCATTTTGGTTACTGTGGATTCATTCATTTTTTCAAGATTTAATTTAGTTATAATAGTGTTTTCCTCTTATGTTACTGTGATCGGGAAGTTCTTGCTCAGGTTCTTGCTCAAAATCAATATGATCCAAGTTGTTTTCTAAAATATTTTGTATGGTCTTAAAATTGTAAATTTTAAAATCAAGTGCGCGCCTGCAAGCATTTATTAATCGCTGTCTGCCTACCTTTTTTTCAAAATTCAGTATTCCTAAACAACTCTTATAAGCCTGTTCCGGATGATTTCTGCTTTCGATTATCTGCATTATATATTCTCCTACTGACTCATCAATATTATTAGCCCATTCAATGAAGCGGGCAGCACTCCATTGGGCTACAAATTGATGTGTACTTGCTAAATGCTCAGGGGTTGTTGTATAGACATAAGGTTTGTAGTTTCGGGGATGTACAGCTATTCGATTGTATTTATAATAAATCTCTACCGTTGATTTGGTATATAACAGCTTTGCTTTCTTTTTTACATATTGATACGGAACGCTGTAATAGTTTTTGTCCTGGCTTAATTGAACATGACCGTTTTGCATTACCGTTGCAAAAGATTGGTATTTAATTTCAAAACGATCTTGTGGCAGTGGACGCAGTTTTTCTTTTTCGTCTTCTAAAAATAATTCAAAGCGGGAATAAGGGCGTCCTGTAAGTTTTCTGTTATTGTGAGAGTCAAGTAAATCCCAGATCTGCTGATTTAATTCTTCCAGAGAAAAGAACTTAGTTTCTTTTATGGTTACATAAATCCTTCGATATAATATCTTAACAGCTCCTTCAACTAATGATTTGTCTCTGGGTCTGTAAGCTCTGGCAGGTAAAATTGTAGTTTCGTAGTGTTCTGCTAAATCAGCCAAGGTTTCATTGATTGTCGGTTCAAAACGACTGCTTTTTATTACTGCAGATTTTAAATTATCCGGAACAATGGCGGCAGGAGTGCCTTCAAAAAAGCGCATGGCATTCTCTACTGAGTCAACAAAGTTTTCCTTTTGCTGGCTCATGGAAGCTTCAGCATACGTGTATTGGCTGGCTCCTAATATTGCTACAAAAAATTGTACTTCTTTGACTTCTCCGGTATCTATATCAATAATTGAGAGTGTCTTTCCAGCATAATCAACATACATTTTATCACCAGCCTTATGGTTCATATGCATGACCGGATTGACTCGTTTGCCCCATATATTGTAATGATAATGAAATTGTGAAGTTCGATAACCATCCGGATTTACAGCAATATATTGTTCCCACATATGCTGTACGGTAACGCCAACTTTTTTTAGTTCACGTTCCATTTTAGGAAAAAAATCATAAAGTGTCTGGAATCTCGGGCTAATGGCCTCTACACTAGTCTGGGAGAACAAAAGTTCCAGCTCTGCATCGGTTTTTTGGTCGATTAATTCAAAGCTTAATCCGAGAACTTCAAATAAAGAAATATATTTCTTTACCGTATTTCTTGAAAGGGATAAGTAGCTACTTATAAATAACTTACTCTTTCCATTACAATAGAATTTAATTACTTTTCTAATTTTACTCATGTCTGTTATTTTGTTTGCCATAATCCGTATATTTTTAACGAATGTATGGTTCTAACAACATGAAAAAATTAATAGTTTTTAATCGTTAATTAACCACAAAACTTGGTGGTCAATTTGCTCCGGAATTAGGTGGTCAGTTTGCTCCGGAACGGGTGGTCAATTTAGTCCGGAATTAGGTGGTCAAATTGACCGGTTTTTCCANCTTGGTGGTCAATTTGCTCCGGAATTAGGTGGTCAGTTTGCTCCGGAACGGGTGGTCAATTTAGTCCGGAATTAGGTGGTCAAATTGACCGGTTTTTCCATTACAGGAGATACTTCCAAACAATTATCAGAGCGATTCGGAAAAATTATGCAGGACAGGGAAAGCCTGTCGATCAACAGCGCCGACACTTCAATCAACCGTTCAAAACAATTGGAATCTGCAGTCCCGCCCTCGAAAATCTCAGGACTAAGTTCTGGCGAATTTGTGGGCATGGTGGCTGATGATCCGGATTGTAAAATTGAACTCAAAACCTTTCATAACGAAATTATAAATGACCATGAAGCGCTGAGAAAAGAGATGGAAAATTATAAGGAAATACCTCCAGTTCGAAAACTTGACAATGCTATGATCCAGCGCAATTACCTTCAGATAAAACAGGATGTTCAGGATATAATTCATTCCGAAATGGAACGCCTGCTTAATGATCCCGCGCTGGTGTATTTGGTGTTAAAGAAATAGCAAAAACGATAAAAAAATAAAATATAGAAGCAATTTTACAGGAAAATTTTCAGAAATAATCCAGTTGATAAACAATCCAGCTCCAAAACTATAACAGCAGTCAATACCTAGATGATAAATCTTTATTGGAATATTGGACAGGATCGGACGATGGATTTTCGTAAAAGGATTTGTTAATTTTTAATTGTCTAATTGATATCCATCTTATTAATGAGATTTTTTTGTTTATTAACCTCTACTTTCAGTTTGTTTACTTCATTCTGTAAATTTTCTAAATCAGAATTATTTTTTATTTTAACAAATATGTTTGTTAAAAAAGTTACAACTGCAATTATCAAAAGTATTGTTATTGACCAGTTTCTTACCTTATTAAAATAATTTTCTCTTGATTCTTTTTTTCCTTCGTTTAGATATTTATAATTATAAAATGAGTCAATTCCAATATTGGAAATCCAATAGTAATACTCAAAATTATCATCTTCCTTTTCCTTTACTTCGTTTTGATTTTTAAGATAGTATATTTGCTCTAAAATTTCGTTTTCTGAAAGATTTTCGACTTTAATTAATTGTGTCCACGTAAGAGCTATATCAGAAATATGACTAGCGTTCGGGCTATTACCTAATTGATTTTTTTCAAAAAGCTTTTTTAAAATTTCATGTCTTATTTTAAATCTCTTTTGCATTTTAAGTTTTTTTAAGTAATGCTTTTTACAATTATAAAATCTCACTAATTGCTACAAATTTACCTTATTAGTTGTTTATTTAATTCCATAAATTTCTTCTCGTTGTTTAAAGGCTCTTTTGCCTCCTTCTAATATTTCACAACAAATTGCTCTTGTCTCTGTTCTATCAATTGATCCTGCATCAATTACATGAGTAACTATATTTGTGCTTTTTAAAGGAATAATAAGTTCCGCATCTCCTAATACTGCAATATTCGGATTATGAGTTACAATAATAACTTGTCTTTGCTCTTTAATTTTCCTTAAATTTTTAACAATGGTTTTAACAATAAATTCGCTATCTAAATTGTCCTCTGGCTGATCAATTATTAAAGGTTTATTACTGTCTGATAACATAAGAATACCAAGCAAAACGGATTGTTGTTGACCAAGAGAAAGCTTTGAAAGTGGCTTTGATAAATATTTTGTAGTCCCATCACTTTCTACATAAGTCCTAGTAATAGTAACTTCGGGTAAATCATCAAATCTTATTGCTTCAAAATCTTCAAAATTAAAATCATCATTAATCTTATTTATAATACTTTGACATTCTAAACTTGTAAACACCAAACTACCATCGTCATCTGCTAAACTAATTAATTTATCAAGCTCATTTTTTTGACAAATTTGAAGAAATTGGAAAACTGAAAAATTTGAAGAAATTATTTTGGGTTTTTTATTTTGCCTCCAATCCATTTTAGATTTTAATAGTTCTTCAAAGTCTGTTGAAAATATTCCTGATTTGTATTTTATGGTTATAAAAAAACCATCAATTGTATTTTTTAAACTAAGATTGGCTTTTTTTGAAAAAACCTTTCTTATATTAAAAATTTCTTTCTTGTTAATTAATCGTTTTTCAATTAATGCTATACGCTCATCATTCAATTTTTGCAATAATATTTTATCCTGATTAAGCTTTTCTATTTTCTTTTTATAATCAATTATATCTATTGATATCTGATTTATTTTACCTAAATCAAAAGGTATTCCTTGAGCTTCTAATTGTACTTTCTTAGCGTTTATTTTTACCTGAATTTCTGTTTCCTTTTGAGCCCAATTTTTCAATTCGATATTTAATTCTTCAATTTTTGTAGTAAGTTCAGAATTCAATTCAGTTGATTTAGATTTTACAACATTTGAAAAATCTGAAACAATAGTTTTTACATTTTGAAAAAAATCTTTTCCGACAATAATTTCGTCGTCAGATATAGCTAAAAAATTAACAAACAAAGTATCATCAGAAAAAATCTCTTTATACTTGGCTACTAACTCTTTAAGCTTAGTGATCAATTCTGCCCTAATTTGTCTTTCTTTTATTAAAGAATTTTGATAGATTACTAAATCTCCGGCTTTTTCTTTTTTTAAGTTTTCTAATTTTTTTTCTTCGTTTTTTAAGACTTTTTCTGTTTCTGTATAACTTAATAATTCAAGTCTTATTTTTTTTGATGAGCTTTGGTTTTCTAATAATTCTTTAATTAGTAACTCATCATCAAGATTTTTCGATTCAAGATTTAAAAAACTATCTAAAAAATTAATTAATACTTTTGGGTTTTCATCACTATGTTGCAATGTTTCGGCAGTTTCGCCTTGCCCATAAGTCTCGATATCTATCTTAATTATCCCATTTATAGGATCAGTTACATTTCTTATTAAATTATTTTTTTCTCTAACAAAATCAATCTTTTGATTAGTCTCATCATAATATGTTAATTCTATCTGTTGTGGCCAAACTTCAGAATCCACAACTCCATATTTTGATTTATTACCAGTTGCTTCACGTATGGATTCAAGTAAAGTTGATTTCCCCGCTCCTCTACTACCAATAATACATGTTAGATTACTACTGAGATTTATAGTTGTAGATTTAAATAACCCTCCTTCTAATTTTATTGTTTTAATATGTGGTCTCTGCTCTGGAATTTCATTTTCTAATCTTATTCGAGATTCATAATACTGTAAAGCAATTCTAATTGAATGAAAATTTAATTCATCAACTTTATATCTTGTTAACTTATTTTCACCTTCAGCATTTGTTCCCAACTTATTTAAAGTATGAGAATCGGAAGACATAATTTTTGGAAGATTATAATCTGAATCATATTCAAGATGAGTCCTTCTTATACTTAACAAGTTCTTACGTTCATTTTTTAAATCTGAATCATCGAATTCACTGTATAAATTAATTGAGCTTTTAGAATTAATTTCGAATCCTAGTAAATTTTTAATTTTAAAAATCTCTTCCATTTGAGGACCAAACCTTCCGATTGTTTTTTCAAATCCTGATGTTAATTCAATATGAGCAAGAATTCCGAATCCTCCAAATTGATTGGCAAAATCTAAACAATCAATAATACCCTGAGTACAAAGTGTTTTATCTCCGGAAATTGTTAGTTTTCCATGAAAACTTCTTAGTTCTGCAAAAGTTTCAAAGTAAACAAGTAAGTGTCCTTGTGTCGTAGAAATCTCTATCCCGGGTATTACTAAAATATCTTTATCTTTTGCATATTCAATTGCAAAATGAGAATTATTTATTTCATTGTGATCTGTTATGCTTATTATTTTGAGATTTTTTTCAATAGCGGTATCAACAATTGCTTGTGGTGTCATTGTGGTATCAGTCACATCAAATGAACCAAATTCCCCAAAAGAATGGATATGAAGATCTCCTCTATAAAATTGTGCCTGATTATTTACCATTTGTTTGTTTTTAATTCTAAAATTATTAATAAGAATCAACTAATAAGTGCTATTTAAAATTCTTTTAAATCATCCAATGTTGAATCGATCAATGTTGGGATTTTACCATTCAGAACTTCAGTATAGTTTACTTCTTTTCCATTATAAAGGTCGACAGCAATGCAATAATCTGGATTAACGAAAAAATCATTTGAATAATGCTTATGTAAATAACGATAAAGCACGTCAACAAACATCCCTAATTCATTTTTCGTGAAGCCTGCTAATTGAGACACAAACCAAATTCCTCCAATTTCCTCGCTATTATTATTTGAAAATGAAAAAATATGACATGGTTTTGCTTCAATTGGAAATCCTTTAATATTAAGTATGGCATGATCCTTTCTTTGCGTAAGAAAAGTCAAATCAACATTTGGTTTTAAATGTTGAAAATCATAATCCTTAAAATTACTTACAATATCAAGGTTTCTTTGAAATTGATCTTTTATTCTTCTATCTTCTTCAACTCTAATCTTATCTTGCAGTAGACTAATTTTTTCTTCTAATAATTCTACATTGTCATACTTAAAAGCATTTCTAATTGCACTCAAACAACTAATCCAATAATCTCCTCCAGAATCATCAGCAGACTTTATTTTCTCCTTTTTAAGATTATTAACAAAAGTTATCTTTGTCTGATCATTCTTTCCTCTAAATTTTATCAGATTTTTTACTGTTATTTTTTCCATGGTTATACAAAGGTTAAGATTAGAACTAAGTGTTGGATAATGAAACAAATATCAGCAATCCAGAATAATCTTTTTACGGAAAACCATATTTTGCTAAAATTCATAACAAACAATAATAACAATAAATAAAAGAAAAAGAGCAGGTAATTATACCTGTTTAATAAAATACAAGGCGCATTCGCCTCTGGTGTAGTTTATCGAAAAATTCATGGACGTTCTTAGTCAGGATATGGTCAGCAGAAGTATACTGGACCTGGCATTGCCTGGTCTCGTTATTAAAATTGGAATAAAGGATTTTGACCGTTAACGTTGAGATCAGCCATTCTTCGGGGCGCAGTTGAAAAGCTAGCTTCTCGACCATTCCCAGAATTACCCGTTTTAGCTTGGAAAAATCTGTTGTGTCCTGACTGAAGGTATGCTCAGTTGATATTGATTTTCTCTCGGTATAGAGTTCCGTGTTTCACAGGAGATGAAAAACGTATACATGTACATTTGTACAATTGACCTTTCCATAATCTTTTCATTTTATACAGGACAAAATTATTACAGATTGTAACTTTATTTAAAGGTTTATTTGGTATAATTTATAACTAAAATATTTAGTCATTATTTTCTGATACGGTTAACACCTGCAAATATTGAAAATTCAGCGAAAAGAAGTGTCACATCAATAAAACAAAATTACTTTTTTTAATGTGTTTTTTTTAAATAAAGAACTATAAGGATAAAACCCTCGGATAGCCCATTATTTTATTGGATTATAGCGCGTGTATTCTCAAGTGGCAAGTAAAGAATTAATGGTCGATCTAATTTCTCTTATCTCCTATTTCTTACATTGGTTCCCATTATATTACATGTGCGCCTTTTATTCATCCGTGAAAATGCACATTTTCTTTCTATACTGTTTTTTTAAATAAATTTTCCGGTGATTTCTAACTGATGGAAACATTATTATTTCCTATTTAATAACATAGCCTCTACAATTTAATTGCACTTTATAATTGGTAAGGAAAGTAGATAATAGGTTTTCATTCGAAACGGACTAAAAGGGCAGCCAAGATAGCGTGCGCCGGATCCTGCAGGCGCATAACGGCCTTGCCGCCCTTCGGGACTTATAGCCCTCCGTATCCTTAAGCGCCCACTTGATTCTTGCTTTCTTTTTTTCCGTTTTTTCTTTTGAAAACATTTTTTGCGGAGCAGGCGGGAAGAAGCAGTAATAATCTAAAACTTTTAAATCATGGAAATTACAGGACGCTTAACCAGAGATGCTGTTGTTGTTAAAACAGCAAAAGACAGACAGGTTGTTAACTTCTCCATTGCAGTTAATGACACTTACAAAACCAAAGACAGTACTGAAGTAAAAAAGATAGTCACTTTTATTGACTGCTCTTACTGGCTCAGTGCAGGTATAGCCCAGTGGCTTAAAAAAGGTACAATGGTGGAACTATTCGGAAGAATCGGCGTGAACGCTTATCTCAGCAGTGAGGGTAAAGCCGTAGGTAGTCTCACTTTTCACACTAGTAATATTAAAATATTGATTTTCACATCGGATACTCAGCCTGTTCAGTGGGGGAATTTTTTACCCATGAAGAATAAAGACGAAGAAACCGTTGACCTGCCTTTTTAATTCGGACGATAAATGTATAAGCATAAAGAAATGAGTTATGAAAGCCTTAGAAAAATCAATATACGCCGATTATGATGTGCGCCTTGCCTTCAATAAAATTATTCTTTCCGATTTGGAATCCTATGACGGAACTAAAAAAGTAAAGCTTAAATCTTTCCTTGAAGACCTGCAGAGAATGGGGTGCATCAGCGGTATGATTTCCGAATTTATTTATCATGCCGATTGTAAAAAATTCTATATCAAGCATCTTGAGGATTTAGAAGACATCAGGGAACAAATCGAAGATTCGCTTGGCGAAGCTGTAAAAAACAGACACCGCCTGCCTCACTACACTTTTATGTGTTGGCTTTGTTTCGAAGAATACTGTTTTGACATCTACAGAAGCAGTTTTGAATAACAGTTACTGTTCAATCTTAAATCAACTTTTATGAAAGCTTCAGAAAAATTTAAAACCGTTATAGAAAATTATCTCAATGAAACTGCGCAGAGCGACACCGTCTTTGCGCAGAACTTCAGTAAAGCATCCAAAAACTTGGAGGGCTGTTTCAATTACATTTTTGGAGAGGTGAAAAAAACGGGACTGTGCGCCTTTGACGATTCTGAAATATTTGACATGGCTGTTAAATATTATGCAGATGATAGGATTGGTCAGCCTCAGCCTGTGCAATGCAGGGTTGTGGTAAATCAGCCTGAAAAGGCTGATTTGTTTACCTCCGCATCCGAAGTTCCTCAAAACAGCATCGTTCCTAAAACTGAATTTCCTGCTTTAAAACCTGCATCAAAAACCTTAACACTCTTTGACCTATGATACCTAAAACGATCATCGAAAAGCAGATTACAGCGCTGAGTGTTTCCCTTAAACCTGTAACGGAAAAAATGCAAGGCAGGGCAGAAAGATATATTTTCCTAAAATGGGCTGTGCTCTCAAGGGGAAAATTCCACTGTTTGGAATGCGCCCACACTTGGAAGTCTGATGCGCAGAAAGCATCCTGTAAAAATTATATAAACTGCACAGCATGCAGGGGGAAACTCAAAATACAGCAGTACAATCAGGTGCATTTCAAAGAAATAGAGTATTGGGCTGTTTTGAATGTATGCGCAGGATTTCAGGTAGTGCGTATTATCTGCTCGCACAAAAACATGAAAAAGAATTTCATGCCGTCCTACTTTCATAAGGAAGTGATGCAGCACTGGATAAATTCAAAAGGGGAGGTGCGTACACTCTCGCTCGGCACCAACGTTTTTTCAAATACCTATGATGCCTGGAAATATTACTCGCCCCTTGAAATCCGCCCTAAAAATT
Organism: Flavobacterium sp. Leaf82; assembly: GCF_001422725.1. GTDB lineage: Bacteria > Bacteroidota > Bacteroidia > Flavobacteriales > Flavobacteriaceae > Flavobacterium. The sequence continues at coordinate 404,280 of NZ_LMMA01000032.1, forward strand.
TTGAGGATTCTCCCAAATACCGCATTAATCCTTATAAGGTTTATGCAGGAGCGCAGATACTTGATGTCCTGAAAAGAAATGGTTTTAAAGGCAGTTTTTACACCATTGCACCGCAGGTACTTTTCACGGCTCTTTTGAAAGATTCGCATGCCGAGACGCTCCTTAAAACAAGGCAGACAGATTTTTTGAAGCATTATCTGCTGTCGCACTCGCAGTATATCAGGGAGAACTGGGAGGCGGTTAAAACATGTTTTAAAAACAGTTATAAGGTGTCAGATTTTACGCTTTGGGAAGATTATATCTCACTGCTGAGGTGGTTCAAAAAGGATTTGAATAATGCCGATAATGTATGTCCTGAAAATTTAGCTGAACAGCATGACAGGCTAGTGGAGCGAAAACGCAGGATTCAGAGATGTCTTAAAATAAAGGAACTCCGCTCGGAAATACAGCGAGCGCAGATTATTTATGAAGAGCAGAAAAAACAGTTTTTCGGACTGGAGTTCACTAGGGAAAATCTCAGCATAAGTATCATGGAGAGCGTGCAGGATTTTCTTGAAGAGGGCGATATACTCCGACACTGCGTATTTACCAACGAATATTATAAAAAGAAAAACTCCCTTATCCTTTCGGCTAAATTTGAAAACAAGCCTGTAGAGACCATAGAGGTGTCGCTTCCATCACTTGAAATTGTGCAGTGCGGGGGACATAAAAATAAGGATTCCCCGCATCACAAACAGATTCTAAAACTTTTGAATCAGAACCTGTATCAGATTAAAAAGCGGATAAAAAACAAAAAAGCAGTCCGAGCCGAAAATTAATTTTCGGCTTTTTTTATCTGAAATTTCGGCGAGCAGACACTTAAAGGCGGGGATATTGTCTCAGGGGTTCAGGCTTAATTCTAAAACAAAGTTCGGGAAGGAAAGGCGGTTCGCCGAAAAAAATTCCCCCATAAATGCAGGTGAAAAACCTGCTTTATTGCGTTGCTTTTTTCGCTCGCTTTCTCATTCCCGGCTGAGGTTCCATAATTAATCTTAAAACTTTAGAAATCATGGAAACTTTAAAAACACTTCAGAACTGGAATCAGGTAGCAGAAATTGAACTGGTCTACAAAACAAAAGTAAAAGCATCCGAAAGACCTTTTATAAATTCTTCCAAAACAGCTTACCAGCTGGCACTCCAGTCCTGGAATCCTGATACAATAGAATTTTTCGAGCAGTTTAAAATCATGCTTCTCAACCAGTCCAATAAAGTGCTAGGTATTTACGAAGTATCCTCAGGAGGTATTTCCGGCACTGTGGTAGATCTCAGACTAATTTTTGCAGCAGCACTTAAAGCAAATGCCGTATTGCTGATTATGATTCATAATCATCCTTCAGGACAGATCAGACCTTCCGAAGCTGATAAACAGATAACCAAAAAAGTTAAGGAAGCAGGCAGAATACTTGATGTTGTGCTGCTGGATCACCTTATCATTACCCCTGAAACCTACTATTCCTTTACAGATGACGGAGCTTTATAGCTCCTTTATTATTCAGATAGGAAAGAAGGTATACTATTAGTGATCTTTATAGTTATTTTCTGCATTAAAACAAAAGAACTTCTATATCTTAATAACTTCTCTCCGTTCCATTTTGATTGAAGGATATGAAGAAAATAAAAAGGAAGGAGAGTATGTAATAGGTGTTTCAGAATATTATGATCTGCGGGATGATAAAAAATATTATTATCAGCTGAAGCATACATGCACAAATCAAACTTTTTATAACTCGGTCATTAGCCCTCTTCAAAATAAATATATCCTACAATACCGCTAAGGATTACATTTAAAATTATTCCCAAATAATAAGTAAACGAAAGGTAATCTGGCCTTCTGTCCTTTGGAGTATTGAAGCCTTATGCGTTCACAAAAAGCCTTGTAATCTTTGGATTATGTGGTTCTTCTGTTTTTGGTTGCCACTTTATTTGCTTTTTGTTTCTGTTTACAACTATTTTATTAATTCTTGGATAATTACGAAAATCTTTACTTAAATACGGTTTTACGTACTTATTCAATTTTCATTTTTAATATATTTGCTAGAATAGTAACTTATAAAATTATATTTTGTGAGAGAGTTTTAATATATTCTTAAGCAATATGTATTCAACATTTGTATGGCGTATATTTATAAATCATTTAAAAAATTCAAAGATGATGTCTTATCTAAAGGTATTTACGACATCTTGAAAGCGCTAATTGTTTCCTTAATTTTACTACTACCGTCGAGAAGGATTCCATATGTGAAGGAGATAATACAAACTAGATATAGTATTTCAATTTATTGGATTTTAATTTCATCAGTTTTGTTGATAAGCATAACCACTCTTGTAATCAGTTATTTATTTAAAAAGAAAATTCGGAATGTAGTTAATGATAATTATACAGATGAATTGACTGGATTAAAAAATCATAAAGCACTAAATGAATATTTAAATAATAAAATTATTGATTCGAAGTCTAAAAATGAGTCTTTATCAATAATTTTAATAGATATAGATGATTTTAAAAAAATTAACACGGAGGTAGGTTTTAATGTGGCGGATCAATTACTTAAGAAAGTTGGAGAATTATTAGGTAACGACAAAAGAGCAACTGATGAAACATTTCGTTTTTTTAATAGAGGGGATGAATTTCTTGTAGTTGCAGCAGAAACTAGCTTAAGTCAGGCTTATCAAGCTGCTGAAAGAAAAAGAAAGATGATACAGAAAAATCTATTTTTAATAGAGAGAAATATTTATAACTTAACTGTTTGCTGTGGAATAACTGAATTAAAAAAAGATGATGATTTTATTACGATAACTAATCGAGTGACTGAAGCTTTAAATGAAGCTAAAAAAACTTCTGGAAAAAATGATACAAAGTCTATTGCTTAAGAATAACTTGTAACCTTATGGATAAAAAAAATGAACAAATAGAATCAAACGAAAATATCTTTAAAATCCTTGCAATAGATGGTGGAGGTATAAAAGGACTTTACAGTGCATCAGTACTTGCAAGATTAGAAGAAAAAACTGGAAAAAAAATTGGAGATCATTTTGATATGATTTGTGGTACTTCCACGGGCGGGTTAATTGCTTTAGCGCTTACTAAGGGAATATCGGCACAGGAAATTGCAGATATGTATTTCAATAAGGGGAGCCAAATATTTCCTATTTCCGAATATCAGCCGATAAGATATTTTCAAAGAAAATGGCAATTTTTTAAACAGCTGTTATGGAGAGGAAAGTTTTCTGCTGAACCTTTAAAAAAAATATTGCAAGATATGCTTGGTGAAACAACCATGGGAGAGGCCAATAATTTGTTATGTATTCCTAGTTATAATCTAATTACTGGCATGCCTAGAGTGTTCAAATTTCCTCATAAAGAAGGTAATTTTTTCATGGAAAGAGAAGTGAAGATGGTGGATGTAGCTTTAGCTACTTCAGCTGCACCAACTTATCTGCCCATACATGAACATAGAAATATTTTATATGCTGATGGGGGACTATGGGCAAATAATCCATCACTTTGTGGGCTGTTAGAAGGTTTGAAGTTTTTCGTTGGTCCTCAAAAGCAATTCTCAACTTTCAAGATTTTGTCTGTTTCGAGTGTTACGCAGCCAAGCGGATGGCCTTCTAGTTCCAAGCGAAATCGTTCATTCAGGCATTGGGGGAATAAACTTTTTCAAGCCTCGATGGATGGGCAAGCCTATTTTAATGATTTCTTCTTAACTAATATTATTGAGAACATACAACCGTCTGGGACTTATTATAGAATTCCTTCACCGCAGCTTTCAAAAGAGCATATAGGGATGATTGACATGGATATAGCACATCGTAGTGCATTAAAAACTCTTAAAGGTATGGGAGATCAAGCTGGGTATCATTATGCTATTCAACCAGAGGTACTTTCGTTTTTTGATCAAGTAAAAATTTATAAAACAAATACTTAGAAATGAATTTTGATGAACAACAATTAATAACTTGGTCAAAACCGATAAGTACTACAGAAGATCAAAAATGCCAAAATGTGATTAGTCAGGTTACAGCGGCATTAAAAGCTAAATTTGGGAATAAGATTTCCATTTTTCTTCAGGGCTCATATAGAAATAATACCAATGTTAAACAAAATAGTGATGTAGATATTGTTATGCGATATGATGATGCCTATTATTCAGATTTACATCGTTTATCTGAAAGTGATAAGGCATTATATAATGCTCAAAAAACATCCGCTGGATATAGTTTTGATCAGTTAAAAGCTGATACAGAGCTAGCTTTAAGGAATGTTTTTAGTAGTGATGTAAAAAGAAAAAATAAATGTATTCAGATTAATGGCAACACTAATCGTATTACAGCTGATGTAATTCCATGTTTTGTTTTAAAAAGATTCCGTAACCTCACTACCATTGAAGCGGAAGGTATTAAATTTTATTCAGATGAAAACGATGCAATTATTAGTTTTCCCGACCAGCACTATACAAACGGAACAAGAAAAACTAATGAGACATATCGTTTGTATAAGCGTATGGTTCGGATTTTAAAAGTGGTAAATTATCGATTAATTGATGATCGCAAAATCTCTGATACGCTAGTCTCTTCATTCTTTATTGAATGTTTAGTATATAATGTACCCAATGAATATTTCATGTCAGGAAATTATACTCAAACATTAAAAAATGTCATTGAAAAGATATATACAGATATGAAAAACAACGCTGAATACAAGGAAGTTAGTGAGCTGTTATGGCTTTTTAGCATTAGGACCCCTAGAACCCATAAAGATGCTATGAATTTCATGCAATATTGTTGGGATTATCTCGGATACGAAGATTAACAGTATATTACGATTATAAGTGTTAAATATTCTTTTGTCTTTATCGTTTGAAAAAACTTTCAGCAAAAGCATACTTTTTGGGTAAAATTTGACTTGTATCTGTGAGAAAAGTACATACGTAGCACTGTTGACCTTTTTGACGTCAGAATATTTACAAACTGACTGGAAGCATTAGATTTAAAATTAAAGAAAATTTAAATGATGAAAAAAATCAATGCGACTCCCCTCGATTTATCAACTTTTGTTTTTAATAAACTTAAAAGTTTAAAAAATCAATCGCTTCGACCTAGTGAACAAGTTCTTTTTAATTTATTTGAAAGTTTGTTTTATACAAGTCTAAAAACAGAGGAAAGTGATTTTATTAAAGTAACTATTACTTTAATAAACTCTGAAAATCCAGATCCGAAGCCACCAGGAAGAATTGTTAAGGATAGATGGAGCATAATTAGATTTGAAGAACAAATTGAATTTAATGTAAAAAATATAGTTAAACTTTCCAAGGCAGCTGATCCATGGAGTTCTTCCTTAGCTGTTAATTTTGATAAAAATGGGAAATTGTTTATTTGGGGCTTAATTGATCAGTCAATACATTACCAAAATTATTTGCATTATGAATCTGAAGAAGGTCCTGAACAACCAGGCTTATTTCAAACTTCTATTACAAACATAGGAACACTGCTAGTTATTATTGACTATGAACTAATAGCAACACTAAAACAAAATATTTTAATAAGTAAATATATTGACGTTTTTAAATTTGGTAAAGTTTCGGAAATAATTGAATTACATTCAAAAAAACTTATAAATGATATTAGTAGTGATATAAGAGATTTATCCCTTAATGATAAAAAAATATGGAATAGTATTGTTGACAATCTTTGGAGGGAAACAATCTCAAGGTTGTTAATAAGAATTCAAAATTACCGTCATGGAGGTTCATTTATTATTAGTAAATCAAACTATCTTGACTTGGATATTAAACATAAAATCCAATATGATAGAATTTACAGCGCATTAAAAAATAAAATTTCTTTTTCAATTGAGAACAGTAAATACTCTGATTTGATTTATGAAGATTATTTAGATAGTGTTAATGGAGGAGATATTCCAAGGAGATTATATTTAAAAGAAGTAATCTCTAATAGCAATAAAAAAGAAAGTACAGATGAATTAAAAGGTGCAATTAGATTTATCGCTTCTCTAAGTTGTATTGATGGATTAGTTGTTTTAGATGATAAGCTAAAAGTTAATGGATTTGGAGCTGTAGTACGAAGATTTAATTTACCAGAGGAAGTATATATATCAAAAACGGCAAGATTTATTATTAAAAATTTAGAAGCTATAAAACCAGATCATTTTGGAACAAGACATCGTGCAATATTTTCCCATTGTTGGGAAAATATTGGAAGTTTAGGATTTGTTATTTCACAGGACGGCGATATAAGAGTAATAACAAGAATTGAAAATAAATTAATTGTCTGGGAAAATATAAGAGTTCACCATTTAAACAAGAGTTCAAAATTAAAAAGAGTTTTATTTAATCGTAGAAATACGAATACTTAATTTTTGTTATTTATCTTTCCAGTTTTACTTATCAATCATATTTTGAAAAATAAAAATGGTAACTATCCGATTTCTTTAGAGTACTTAACAAAATAAAAAGCAGAGTCGAACCAAATGGCCGTGATGCAGAAATTTTTTATATCAATTACCTTCTTGATTTGTCTAAAAATGCTCATTACAACTTTAAATCTAAACCAATGGAATTCTCTAAAGCAATCCAGAAGGTTGAAGAGATTATCGATTAATGGATGATTATCTATAGAAAATTATTGAAATTGTATCTACTTTTTGATTAATTATAAGGATGAATTAAATTCATGTAAGTCAAAAAAACACTTCATACAAAGCTGTTACGGAAGTGCTAGTAAAATCTCTAAGAATATGATGCAAATGTTATTGTTATTTAGTTGAAATTACAAAATAGGTATTTACACGGGGTCTATATATTTATAAAAAAACTATTTGCCATTTTTACCGTGATTTATGGAAAACCATAAAAAGTAATGAAAGTGGTTGTGTATGTTTGGTGTTAAATTTTATAAATGTAATAAAGCTATCTCAAAATGTATGGTAGTAAGCCAATTTGTGGCTGGAATAAGCGAATTGGTAGATATTTAATAGCTGGGGAAACGAAAACTTTATCATAATTTAAAAATGAAAAAAATCTTATTATTTATAATCGTAATCCCAAATTTTATTTTAGCACAAGTAAATTTTGATATTAGAAATGTAAATTGGGGAATGTCGATTAAAGAAGTTAAAAATTCCGAAAAATATTTAACTCCTAGTAGTGGACAAAATAATGAATTAGTTTATAGTAAAATTGAACTAAATGAAGAGGTAACTTGCAAATTAATTTATTATTTCTCAAATGGTAGATTGAGGCAACTTACTTATGTTGTGTATGGTCCAAAAGATAATAATTCAAGAGTAACTCCGGAACATAGCGTTCCTATATCATATAAAATTAATAAAGTTAAATTTATATTTGAAGCATTAATCAAAAAACAGATGACTCCCTTTGTTTTAGGCTGGAGAATTACAGGTACTAGCGGAGATACAGATAAAAAACTAAAAGAAGGAAAGATTGACGACGAAACCATAAATTTAATCCAAACGGAATTAAATAGAGTTAATGGAGACGGAGTAAAAATATCTTATAAAAACGAAAGAAGTTGGGCAAGCTTTGAAATAAGACATTTTAAAAAAGAGGAATTTAATACGTGGTTAAAACTTGACGATGATTATTATAATACGTATTTATGGTTGAAAATAAGTCCTAGTATTGAAGTTGAGAAAGAACTAAAAAAGAGTGAATTCTAATAAAAAACACCTACCAACACTTACGGCAAGTGATTTGGGCATTTGGCTTGATTTAAAAATGGTCTTGTATTTGGGATCATTAAGCAAATCCGAAAACAAGACTTAGTTAATCCCAAACCTCTTGTAGCAACGGAACGTTACCTGAGCTTTTAAAAAAAAACTTAACCTCAAAATTTTAGAGTAAATGAACAAACCAAGTCCTGAAGCACTTAAAGAACTAAAGAAGCGTTGGGAGGAAATGCAGGCTATTCGTAAATCACGAAGAACACAAGAAGAAATAATTAATGAGCTTTCATTATTAATTAGCGATTTTCAAAAAGATTCATTTTTGCCTTATCTAACTCAAATGACAAGCCATATTGACCAAAGGGAAACTTCAGAAGTTTTTAAAAACTTGATGTCTCCGATGAAGCAATTTGTGTATTTAACAGATTTATACTTTTCAGTCGAGATAGGAGGAGGTAAAGTAGGTATTTCAAAAGAAGAATGGGATAAAATAACTTATTTGTTGAATGAAATTGAAATGACTTATTTCGGAGATATTGGCTTTTATGATGAAAACATAAATGATAGTCCAAATATTGATAAAGTTTCGGTTTCATTACAAACTTTTCTAAATTATTTTGGGAATGCACAATTATCTTATGATGAGCAAACATTAGAAAGATTACAAAGAAACTGTGGCGAGTTTAATGAAGAAGTGAAAGAAATTCTCGGTTTTTCAGTAACAGAGTCAATTGCTTTTTGCAATCATATTAAAGATCTCATAAATAAAAAATATACAGATTGTAATTACTATTTTTTGAATCAGGAAGAATGGCCAAAACTAACGGCTAAATTCGTTGAAAGAGGACTAATTGACCCACAGAAATGGATAGATGAGCCAGAATTAAAACTTATGAAAGATTTTATGCGTAAGCCAGGTTTTATATTTATTCATAATGTGAGTGATATTTATGAGGTAAATCTACCAACTAATATTACTAAAATATTAATTGAGTTTTTAACTTATGATGAAAATCAAAAAAAAGGAGAAATATTATATTATGCAGACAAAAATCCTTTTTTTGATACACCATTAATAAAACTTAATGAAGCTGAGTTTTTATGTCCTCAATACAAATTTTTAATTGAGAGCTTTTATAATAGAATCAATTCTAAATTATCTGAAATAAAAAAAGAGAAATATACCCAATTTAGAAACCTAAAACTTGAGAAAAAAGTAGAAGAAGTTTTTAGAAAGTTATTTGGAAAAGAAGCTCTAATATTTGATTCTTACTATGTCGATAAAAAAAGGTCAGAACAAGACTTACTTATTATGTTTAAAGGTTTTTTCTTCATAGTAGAAATTAAAGACACTCTTTTCAGAGCACCAATGCGTGATCCAATAAAAGCATTTGATAAGATAAAATCTGATTTCAAAAAATCAATTCAATATGGATATGACCAATGTGTCAGAATCGAAAATAAATTCGCGGAAGGAAAACCTTTTGAGATTTTTGACAACAAAACTCACAAAAGCATATTCCAAATAAAACCAAACAAAATCAAAGATTATTTTTCTATAGTTGTTACTCAATTCAAATATGGGAATATTCAAACAAATCTTGAAAACCTATTAACAAAAGATGAAGAAGCATTATATCCTTGGTCTGTCTGTATAGATGATTTCGAAGCTTTCGTTCTTGCTTTAAAAAAACTAAAAAAAGGTATGGCGAGAACACAGTTTATAAACTATTTAAGACACAGAGAAGCCTACAACGAACACTTAATGTGTGGAGATGAATTGGAATTATGTGGATACTTTATAAATTCACCAAAAGACTTTGAGAAATTTTCAACTATCGAGGAAATTTTTAATGCTGACCCAAGAATGTCTGAATTATTTGATGCAGAATATTATAATGGATTAGGATTTGAGAATGAAATTGACATAGAATTTAAGAGACATAGAAAAGTTCGACCTTATCAAAAGAAGTGGGAATTTGATATAGTTAGTGGAAATGACTTTATAAACAAATAAAAGGCTGCGGGTAAAATTAGCTACAAGAGATTTGGGTAATTGGCTTAAATTATTAAGACTAAAGCAAAACTTGACTCATAAATTAAATGGTGAACCGCTAAACAGTGGTTTAAAGAAATGGTAAAAAATGTGTTAAATTCACGTTTTTCTTTCTCAAGAAAAATTTTTACTCAATATCTTATCGAGGTAAATTAAATTTATTTTGTACCTTATTTGTACCATTGATTTGTAATTAGTTGATATACAATGGTTGTTTCTTTTGAAGAAGTAAAATAAGCAGAGAACTTCCGATTTATCGGAATGTGAATCGCTTATCCCGATTTCTGTCGGGATCTTTTGAAGATCATAAATAAGGAAAAACCGAGTCAGAAATGGCTCGGTTTTTTTATGGATTTTAGTTTCGTATTATTGTTAAACCCGACAGGTTTTTAAAACCTGTCGGGTTTGGATTGCGATCATATTGCGGGTAAAGTTTTTATAAATTCAGAGAGTTTTCTATTGAATCGAAATTTTCTCCTTGGTTATGAAAAGCTTTTAACGTTTCAATATTTTTAAATAATGAAATGACTTTTTCACGTTTTAATTTAGTTGGTTTTTCAGAAACACAAGTTATATATGAACTCCAGGGATATTCTATTGGATGTTCGCAAAAACCATGATTTACAGGATTATAATGAATGTATTTTATCACAGAGCGTAAATAAGATTCGTTATCAATTAATTTTCTTTTAAATGGTCTTTCAAATAAAGCACCATGTCTGTTATAACCTTTATTGATTGCCTTTGTGTAAGCATTAAATAAATTACCAAAAGACTGATGTGGCGGAATGTTTTTTTTGATTTTATCTTCGTTTTTTGTGCACAGAATTTCTTCTAAAGTCTTAATTCGTACTAATAAATGAAAATGATTTTTTAATAGACACCAAGCGAATGTTTCGGCAATTGGGTCAATATGTTTGTTGTAAAGAATTAGAAAATATTCGTGATTTCTATTTTCTTTAAAGATGTTTTCGCTGTTGATCCCGCGATTATAAATGTGATAGTATTTTCCAGATTCTAGAGGTTCGGTTATTTGCATATTTTATATATTCATTGTCAAACCCGACAGGTTTTTAAAACCTGTCGGGTTTAATTTATAAAAGTAATAAAAAGATTACAAAAAATGCAATTCTCTCGAAAATCTTTTCCTATCAAAATGATAAATGTCATTTCCCATTCAGATTCTTTTTCGTAATATTACTATTGTAAATATTTTTGAATGAGAAAGATAAAATACAAGAAAGGACGCAAGCTGCAGCATATTACATTAGAGTATACAGGAACGCATAAAGAGCATGAAACAGAGATGCAGCTTTTTGTATATGACGATGCAGATGTTGTTGAATATGAAAAGTTTACCGTTGCGGCATTAAATTCTTGTTTTGATTATACAAAGAATAACTGGCTAAATGTTCATGGTTTAAATGATATAAGTTTGCTCAAAACTATTGGAGCTCATTTTAAGCTGGATGATTTTTTACTGGCAGATATTTTAAATACTACTAAGCGAACTAAACTCGAAGAGCAACAAAATGTTTTATTTTTTAATATAAAATCACTGTTGCCTTCTGAATATTCTGATAATATTAGTGTAGAGCAAATTAGTTTTATATTGAAAGATGGAATTCTTATTTCTTTTCAGGAAAAACGAAGCGATTTTTTCACCCATATACGCGAACGTCTCCGCACACATGCGGGAATTGTAAGGACTAAAAAAGTCGATTATTTATTGTATCTTTTATTAGATGCCGTAATAGAAAACTTTTACATTACAATAGAAGATGAAGAAGAGAAAATTGAAGAATTAATCAATTTGACTAAAAAAGGTGCAGATCCTGTTATTTTGGAAAAAATTGAAAATCACCGTGATAACTTCAATTTTCTAAAACGCTCTATTGTTCCGCTTCGGGATTCGCTGTATTATCTTAAAACAATTAAAGATGATGATACAAACAGTTTAATTCAAAAAGATACCTTTAATTTTTTCGTCAGGTTACATCAAAAAAGTTTAGAACTTTTAGAGCAAATAGAATCAGATATGAGCTCATTGGAAAGTGCTTCTAATTTTTATTTTTCTGAGCAAAGCAGGAAGATGAATGAAATCATGAAAACCTTAACCATTATATCGGCTATTTTTATTCCGCTTACCTTTATTGTTGGAGTATACGGAATGAATTTTGAAAATATGCCGGAACTTCGATATAAATACGGATATCACAGCGTGATGATTGCAATGTTTTTTCTAGTGATCGCCCTGATTATTTATTTCAAAAAAAGACGTTGGTTTTAACGTTTGTTTCAATAGTAAAAAAACGATTTAAAGTACATTTGTTTAGATATAACACATAAATTATGAGTAAAGCGATATATATAGCCACTAGTGATCAAAATAGCGGGAAATCGATTATTACGCTCGGTTTAATGAGTATTTTAATCGGTAAAACGGCAAAAGTGGGCTATTTTAGGCCAATTATAGAAGATTTTGTAGATGGCGAATTAGACAATCATATAGAAACAGTTTTATCGCATTTTGACCTTGATATAAAATTTGAAGATGCTTATGCGATTACGAAAAGCAAATTAATCAAGAAAAAAAATAAAGGTAAAATAGGGGAGGTTCTAGACCTGATTATCGAAAAATATAAAAAGCTCGAAGAACGTTTTGATTTTGTTTTGGTTGAAGGAACAAGCTTTACTGGCGAAGGAACTTCGATTGAATTGGATTTGAATGTTTTAATCGCAAAAAATCTCGGAATTCCAACTATAATTATAGGTTCAGGAGTTGGTAAAACATTAGAAGAATTAGTTGACAGCCTTTATTTGGTGTATGATTCTTTTAAAGTAAAAGAGGTTGAGGTTTTATCTGTTATAGCAAATAAGGTTCAGTTTGAGAATATAGAATTAGTTACGAAAGGATTACAGAAAAGCTTACCGGCTAATGTCCTGATCAATACAATTCCATTGATTTCAAGTTTGAACAATCCAACAATGCAGGAAATTGTCAATCAGCTTGATGCAAAAGTGTTGTTTGGACATGCTTATTTAAACAATGAAATTGGGCATTTTAGCGTTGGAGCAATGCAGTTGCATAATTACTTAGTTCACTTGCATGACAATGCTTTGGTAATTACTCCGGGAGATCGTTCTGATATTATTTTAGGAGCTTTACAAGCAAATGAATCAGCAAATTATCCAACGATTTCAGGAATTATCCTTACCGGAAATATTGTTCCGGAAGAAAGTATTTTAAAACTTATCGAAGGGCTTTCTGCCATAGTTCCTATTATTGCTGTTGATGGAGGAACATATCATATCACCAATAAAATTGGCGCAATTAGATCCGAGATTTATGCCAATAATACACATAAAATAGAAACCTCGATCACTACTTTTGAAAAGTATGTTGAAGTTGAAACGCTGTCTGAAAGATTAATCACTTTTGTACCGGAAGGAATGACGCCAAAAATGTTCCAGTACAATATGGTAAAAAGAGCAAAACAACATCGCAAACATATTGTTTTGCCGGAAGGAAATGATGACAGGATTATCATTGCTGCTTCAAGATTATTAGATATGGATGTGGTGGATATTTCGATTATTGGAGATAAAAAACAAATTGAAAATAAGGTTACTGAGCTTGGAATTACATTTGATTTTTCGAAAGTAAATATTATCAATCCTATAGAATCTGAACTTTACGAAGATTATGCAAATACTTATTACGAGCTTCGAAAAGCAAAGAATGTAAGTATTACAATGGCAAGGGATTTAATGGAGGATGTATCTTATTTTGGTACAATGATGGTGTATAAAGGTCACGCTGACGGAATGGTTTCCGGAGCAGCACATACCACGCAGCATACTATTTTACCGGCTTTGCAATTCATTAAAACAAAACCAAATTCGTCTGTCGTTTCTTCAGTATTTTTTATGTGTTTAGAAGACAGAGTTTCTGTTTTTGGAGATTGTGCTATTAATCCAAATCCAACTGCAGAACAATTGGCAGAAATTGCAATTTCATCAGCAGAATCAAGTTCAGCTTTCGGAATTGAACCAAAAATTGCCATGCTTTCTTATTCTTCCGGAGCATCTGGAAAAGGAGATGAAGTTGATAAAGTCAGAACTGCTACCGAAATTGTAAAACAAAAACGACCAGATCTTAAAATCGAAGGACCAATTCAATATGATGCTGCCGTAGATAAAGTGGTTGGAAAAAGCAAAATGCCGGATTCTGAAGTAGCCGGACAAGCGAGCGTACTTATTTTTCCGGATTTAAATACAGGAAATAATACTTATAAAGCAGTACAAAGAGAAACCGGAGCATTAGCCATTGGACCGATGTTACAAGGCTTGAACAAACCTGTAAACGATTTAAGCCGCGGTTGTACGGTAGACGATATTATAAATACAGTAGTAATTACAGCGATTCAGGCGCAGGGACTTTAATTAATTATAAATTGTGAATTATTAATTATGAATTTTGCCTCTTTAGTGAATTAATTAAACTTAGAACCTTAGTGCCTTAGCATCTTAGCAGCTAAAAATAAATAAAAAATGAAAATACTAATTATCAATTCAGGAAGTTCATCGATTAAATATCAATTAATGGTTATGCCATCAAACGAAGTAATTTGTTCTGGTATGATTGATAGAATTGGACTCGAAACTTCGAATATTAGCTATAAAACTTCCTCTGATTCTATTGAGGAAATATTGCCAATTGCATCACATAAAATAGGACTGCAAAAAGTAGCCGAAATGCTTTTAGATCCGGAAAAAGGAGTAATAAAATCTACTTCAGAAATTCAGGCTGTTGGACATCGCGTGGTACACGGAGGAAGTTATTTTTCTGATACCACTATTATTACAGAAGAAGTAAAAGAAAAAATAAAAGAACTTTCAGAATTGGCTCCATTGCATAATCCGGCGCATTTGGTAGGAATAAATGTAGCCGAGGAAATTTTTTCATCAGCAAAACAAGTGGCGGTTTTTGATACTGCTTTTCATCAGACTATTCCGGTTGAAGCTTATAAATATGCGATTCCTAATTATCTTTTAACAGAGAATAAAGTTAGGGTTTATGGTTTTCACGGAACCAGTCATAAATATGTATCTGAAAAAGCAATTGATTACTTAGAAAACAATTCTAAGATCATTACAATCCATTTAGGAAATGGCTGTAGTATGACCGCTATCAAAGATGGCAAAAGTATCGATCATACTATGGGTTTTTCTCCCGCAAATGGACTAATAATGGGAACTCGTGCAGGAGATATCGATCAGTCAGTAATCTTTTATTTAATAAAAAATTTAGGCTATACGCCAGACGAAGTAAACGCAATTTTGCTAAAACAAAGCGGTATGCTTGGGCTAACAGGTTACAGTGATTTGCGTGATATTGAGTCAGAAGCTGAAAAAGGAAATAAAGATTGTCTCTTGGCTTTATTAATGAATGCGTATAGAATCAAAAAAACAATTGGTTCTTATACGGCTGCTTTAAATGGTTTGGACGCTATAATTTTTACAGCAGGAATTGGCGAAAATTCATCATACATGCGTAAATTGGTTTGTACGGATATGGATTATTTTGGAATTGAACTTGATCAGGAAAAAAATCAAATTCGTTCCAAGGCAATTAGGGAAATCAGCACACCAAATTCAAAAACAAAAGTATTAGTTGTCCCAACAGATGAAGAATACGAAATTGCAAATCAGGTTTATCATTTACTTCACAACTAAAAATGACGTTCTCTATATAAAAAAGCTCCTCAACTGAGGGGCTTTTTTATGCTTTAGGATTAAATATTTGTCAGTACCTTTGAAGACAAATCCGAATATTTTGAAATCGACACTTTTAAAACTATTTTTCTTCTTTTTCATTGCTTCACAAATACAAGCACAAGAATTACTTCCTTTCGTAGAAAATTATAATAAATCAGATTATCAGGGTGACAATCAAATTTGGAATGTCGTTCAGGGTAAGGATAATGCAATGTATTTTGCTAATAATCACTATTTATTGCGATATGATGGCGTAGTTTGGGAAAAATATACATTACCTAATAAAACTATTATTCGCTCGATTATGATCGAGGGCGATAAAATCTATTCCGGATCTTATAAAGAGTTTGGATATTGGTATAGAAAAGATGGAAAAATGCATTATGTTTCTATTACCAAAAATCTAAGATTATTTGATGAAAAAGATAATGAAGAAATCTGGAAAATTTTCAGATTTAACGGTTCTATTTATTTTCAATCGTTTAATGATATTTTTATTTATAATGGCAAACATATTCAAAAAATCAAATTTCCTTTTTTAATATCCTATTGTTTTGTAGTCGATAAGAATGTATATGTAGCATCAGTAGAAAAAGGATTATTTAGATTAAATGGTTCCAGAATTACAAATCCAAAAGGTTGGAATGTCTTAAAGAAAACGGTAGTTCATGCTATAGAAAAATATCAAAACAAGCCTTATATTTTTACTCAGAAAAAAGGAATATTTATAGTAGAAAAAGAAGGTTTAAGACCCTGGAATAATCCATTAAATGAAACGCTGAAGGGAGCGACAATTAATGTTGCCAAATTCATCAAAGGAAACAAATTAGTTATAGGAACAGGAAACAGAGGTCTCTATATTTATGACTTTACTACAAATACCTATAAAAATATCGACAGGAATAATGTCCTGATGAATAACTCAATTCTGAGTATTGGTTTTGACAAAGAAAATGATTTATGGCTGGGTTTGGATAACGGAATTGCGCATGTTGAAGTAAATTCTCCAATCTCATTTTTTTATGATAATTCAGGGCTTCTTGGTTCCGTTTACTCAGTTGCAACCACTAACAGGGGATATTTGATAGCTTCGAATCATGGTGTTTTTGAATTTGATTCAGGTAAATTTCATATGATGCCTAATACACAAGGTCAAGCCTGGAATATTACGAAAATTGATGATAAATATATTATTGGTCATAATGATGGGACATTTTGTTATGAAAATGGTTCTTTGATAAAGACAAATAATATTAGCGGAGGTTGGAATTTGTCTAAAAGCAGTATTAATAACACCTATTTTCAGTCTACTTATAGTGGAGTTTTGGTTTATGACGATATTTCAAAACTTACCGAAAATAAAGTAATAAAAGATCTTTCGAAACCTATAAAATATGTAGCTCAAAATAAAAAAAATGAAATTTGGGCAGCAGATAACTATCGTGGATTATATCGTGTTTTATATAGTGACGATTATAAGACAAGAAAAGTTGAGAACATTACTCAGCAAAGCAAGATAAAAAATGATTTTGGGGTTAAAATTTTCGAATTTAGAAATGAGATTCTTTTTCTAATCAACAATTCCTGGTATACCTATAATTCTATTACAAACAAACTTGAAGGGAACGAACTCTTTAATGTTAATTTTAAAAATATAACCGATGTAGTTGCCATTGATGAAGATCATTTTATGGTACTTCAGGACGGAATTTTATATCATATTCAGGCTGCAGGAAATAAATTTGTCTGGAACATTATTCAGGAGAAATATTATAAAGGAAAACTGATTAATGATAATTTGAGAATTTTTAAAACTCAAAATCATTATTTATTAAATCTGGACGACGGATTTATTTCTCTTCAGTTAAAGTACGAAAACAAACAAAATTCTGATGTTAAAATAGAAGCTTATAATGATGGATTATTAGTTTCTAATGATTCTAAAATTAAATATAATACAGAACTCAAAGTAAATGTAATATCCGGTATTTATGGAGCAAGTAAACCTAATTTGTTTTATAAGATCAATAAAAGTAATGACTTCGTTCAGATTTCTGGCGGAATGATTGTATTGAATAATCTAAGCAGCGGCAATCATTCTATTGTTGTATACAAACATGACGGAGCTACTTATGAAAAAGTTTCTGGTTTTGAATTTCGTGTTGCAGAACCCTGGTACTTTTCGTTCTGGATGGTTTTATTGTATATGCTAATAATAGGTACAGTATTATTTTTCTATTATAAATGGAATAAACTCCGCTACATGCAAAAATTAAAATTGCAGGCAGAAGAACTAAAACATCAACGAGAAATTCTGGAAATGGAATTGAAAGCGGAGAATGAACTAAATATTCAGGAATATCAAAAACATATTTTAGAACTCGAATTACAAACGAAATCATCAGAAGTTGCAGGGAAATCTTTGTCTATTGCAAAGCAAAGTGAAATGATCGAAAATATTCAGAGCATTCTGGATTCAGAAAAAGATTTTAATAAGCTTAAAAGTGAAATCAAGAAAGCCATTAAAATAAATGAAGTAAATAAACACGAGTGGGAAATTTTTGAAACCAATCTAAATCAAATTCATAATGAGTTTATAATAAGTTTGTCCAAGAAGTTTCCAAATCTTACTCCAAAAGATATAAAACTGTGTGTTTATCTTAAAATGAACCTCTCTTCAAAGGAAATTGCACCTATGATGAATATCTCTTTTCGAGGCGTAGAATTGCACAGATATCGACTAAGAAAGAAATTAAACCTTACTCAGGATGAAAACCTCTCAAAATTTTTATTAAGTCTGTAAGATTTGCATTTAATTTTTAAGGATCTTATATTTTTACACATCATTTTTTATATAATTCCAATACATCATTACTACATCATAACGTAATGTTAACAAAATTAATTTAACATTTAATGTATTGATAATCATTATTATATGTTTATTATTTATCATAATGATGTAGTTATGTAGTAGTGGTGTTTGATGTACTACAACGTTGTAATTGTTTAATTTGGCTCTACTAACTTAAACGATTACAAACTGTATGAAAAATTTTATTTTTAGCTTTTTAGCACTTTTGCTACTGCCAGCTTACATGTCTGGTCAAGCAATTAAAGGAAAAGTAGTAGACAGTAGTGGAATGGGAATTCCGGGAGCAGTTATTGCTGCTTCAAATTCCAGAACTTCGACTGATGCAGACTTTGACGGAAATTTTACAATAAATGCCAAAGAGGGCGAGATTTTAAAAATCTCAATGTTAGGTTTTGAGGCTGTTTCTATAGCAGCAACTACATCTCCAATGAAAATTACTTTAAAAGAAGCAGGAGATACTGCCTTAAAAGAAGTTGTAGTAATAGGATATGGTACCAGAAAAAAAATCGATAACACTTCAGCAATTACTTCTTTAAAAGCTGAGGATGTTACAAGAACAAAGGTATTAAATGCTTCTCAGGCAATTCAGGGTAAAGCTGCTGGGGTTCAGGTTACTTCTTCAGATGCTCCGGGTAGTACACCTTCTGTTGTTATTAGAGGTTTAGGTACAGCTTTAGGAGGAAGAAATCCATTATATATTGTTGATGGTATGCCAACGGATAACATCAATAATATCAATACTAATGATATTACATCTTACGAAATTCTAAAAGATGCGTCATCTCTTGCCATTTATGGTACAAGAGCTGCAAACGGGGTTATCATTATTACTACTAAAAAGGGTAAAGGAGACAAAATTTCTGTAGAAGTGGAAAGCTTTGGTGGCGTTAGAACGCCGCTTAAAAAAGTAAAAATGGCAGATGCAAATCAATATGCAAGCTATTCTAATGCTTCTTTAGGGACAAACAGATTTTCAACAGATCAACCTGTTAATACAAATTGGTTTGATGAAATTACAAGAACTGGTACTTACACACAAAATAATATTTCTATTTCTGGTGCTACAGAAAATGTTAAATACTTTTTTAGTGCAGGGAACTATCAGGAAAAAGCGGTACTTAACGGATTAGATTACAGCCGTACAAGTTTTAGAAATAACAATGAATTTAAACTTTCTAAAAAAGTAACTTTAAATCAAAACTTTAGCTTTACTTCGGCTAATTCTACACCAAAACCATTAAGCGCATTTACAAATGCATACAAACAGTCATCAATTGTTCCTGTTCGTTTTGCAAATGGTCAATATGGAGCACCTTTTGCAGATGCAAGTGGAGTAGCAAGCCCAACAGGTACTTCATTTAACAATGTTGGTAATCCTGTATCACAATTAGATTTTTACAATGAACAACAAAGAAGTGTTACGCTTCAGGGAGGTTTAAAATTGGATTATGAAATCTTAAAAGGTTTAAAGTTTACTTCACAATTTAATGGAGAATACTATACTTGGAAAAATTATAACTTCGAGGATACTAAAAATATTTGGTTAGCTGCTAATCCAACTCGTAAAGATGCAGATTATTCAAGTACTGATCCTGTCAATTTATTGACTAAAGGTAGAGAACAGTATTTTAACTGGAACTTATCTAACTATTTTACTTATAATAAAGTATTTGCTCAAATTCATGATGTTGAATTAACTGCTGGTATCGAAACGTCTGTAAAAGGTTCAAGAGAAAAATTAGTGATTACAAGAAAAAATGTAAGTCCTGATTCTAACTATTGGTCTTTATACAATGCGACAGATGCAAAAGGTGTTGATTACTCAGGTACTGTTACGAATTTACAAGATATTGTATTCAATGAAAGTAAGTTAGCTTCTTATTTTGGACGTTTCCAATACAAATTGATGGACAAATACTTAGTAACTGGAACTATTAGACGTGACGGATCTTCAAACTTTGATAAAGATTATCGTTGGGGAACTTTCCCATCTGTAGGTTTAGGATGGATCATGACTAAAGAAAGTTTCTTGTCAGATATTAAAGGAGTTAATTTAATTAAATTAAGAGGAAGCTGGGGTAAATTGGGTAACCAAAATGTACCATTAAACAGTCAAAGTTATAATTCTGGATTAAATAGTTATCTGGGAGGTTCAATTTTATATGAAGGATCAAGTATCACTTCTCAAATAGATCCTACTTTAACATGGGAAATTACTGAAGAGACTTCTGCAGGTATTGATTTCGAATTTTTAGACAGCAGATTGAAAGGATCATTTGATGTTTATGACAAAAATACTGATAACGTAATTTTATATGTAAAACCTTATCCAACTTCTGGAATCACAACTGCTTCTCCTTCTCATGTTGGTGAAGTTTCAAACAAAGGTTATGAAATTGCCTTACGTTGGGATGATAAAATTACTGATGATTTAAGCTACTGGGTTGGAGGTAACTTCTCTCACAACAAAAATGAGCTTACAAGCTTAAAAGATATTTCATTATCTCAGGTTATTGGAGGTAATTTAGGAAATGGTCAGGATACTAAATTGTTATACAACAACTCAGTTGGTCAGCCATTAGGTAGTTTTTATCTTTATGAATATGCAGGTGTAGATCCGGCAAATGGAAATATGCTTTATTATAATGCTTCTGGTGATAAAGTGACTCAGGATGCTTTATCTGCAACAGCTGATAAAAAATATGTAGGTTCAATTTTACCAAAAGCTAACTACGGAGTTTCTTTAGGAGTTGTTTACAAAAACATTGATTTCTCAGTTGACGGATATGGAACTGGTGGGGCAAAAGTATATAATGGTAAAAAAGCACAGCGTTTTGGAGGTGAAAATATTGAAGCTTCTATGACAAATGATTATTGGACTCCAACAAATACAACATCTCAGAATCCAAGACCATTTAATACCGTTCCTGTTGCTTCTACTTATTATATGGAATCTGCAGATTTCTTTAGAATTAACAACATTACTTTAGGATACAAACTTCCTCTTAAAGACGACCAATTTATTAGTTCTTGCAGAATTTATCTTAATGCAATCAACCCGTTTATAACACAAAAATATTCAGGTTTCTCTCCTGAGTTAAATGGAGATGGTAATCCTTATGGAACACAAGGGGTAGAATTGGATGCTTACCCAACATTAAGATCATTTGTAATTGGTGCTAATTTAAAATTTTAATATTATGAAAAAGATATATATATCAATCTTCGTGTTATCAGCATTTACATTTACCGGATGTGCAGATGATTACTTAGATGTTAAACAAACAGAGACCATTTCTACAGATGATATCGAGCTGTTTAATAATGACAATGGAGCAAAAACGTTTGTCACTTCAATCTACAGTAAATTTTTAGACTGGGATATGAGTTCATTCGGATGGATAGGTTTAGCAAGTATTACATCTGATGATGCTGATAAAGGTTCAACTCCAAGTGATACCGGTACCGATAAAGATGTTTTGGATGCCTTAACTTATAATGCATCAAATCCATCTGCTGAAAGTACTTTTAATGCAAACTATGATGGAATCAATAGATGTAATCAAGCATTAGCTGTTCTTCCAAAATTAGACAAAGCTGATCCGGCATTAAGAGAAAGATTAATGGCAGAAGCAAAATTTTTGAGAGCTTTCATGTACTTTACTTTAGTAAAATGTTATGGAGGTGTTCCAATTGTAGATCGCGTATCAAGTATTCCATTATCTGCAGAAAGTAAAGCTATGCAGCTAACTCGTAAAACAGCTGCTGAAGTTTATGCTTTTATTGAAAAAGATTTAACTGAGGCTGCAGCGGTTTTACCAAATAAATCTCAATATGCCGATGCAGAAAAGGCCAGAGCTTCAAAAGGAGCAGCTTATGCTTTATTGGCTAAAGTAAGTTTGTATCAAAAAAAATGGCAAAGTGTTGTAGATAATTGTAATCTGGTTACAGGATATATTATTTCTCCGGATTATGCTAAAATGTTCAGATTAGAAGGAGAAAATGATGGAGAATCTATTTTTGAAATAAACGGGAATGGTGCAGTACCAGCTCGTGGAATTCAAGGATATTCTAACGTTCAGGGTGTTCGTGATGCATGGGGATGGGGATTCAATCAGCCTTCTCAAAGTTTAGTTAATGCTTATGAGACTGGAGATGTTAGAAAAAATGCAACCATTATTTTTAGAGGTACAACTTTATATGATGGAAGAGTAATTCCTGTAATAAGTGCAGACGATCCTAATCCGAGATATAACTTAAAAGCTTATTCTTCTGCATATACAAGTGCATGGGAAACAGATGCTAACATTAAATACTTAAGATACGGTGAAGTATTATTAATGAAAGCCGAAGCTTTGAATGAATTAGGACAAACTTCAGAGGCAATTCCATTATTAAATATAATCAGACACAGAGCTGGTTTAGGTGATACTCCGGCAACTTCTCAGGCAGCAGTTAGAACTGCAATCTGGAAAGAAAGAAGAGTTGAATTAGCTTTTGAATTTGACAGATTCTTTGACTTAGTTAGAACAGGTCAGGCAAAAGATGCTTTTGCGGTAGATGGAAAAGTATTTACAGTAGGTAAAAACGAATTATTCCCAATTCCGGCATCCTTCCTTTTAATAGCAGAGGGAATGTCTTCTCAAAATCCTGGTTACAATTAATATTAATATATCACTTCCTTCAAGATTTTGAAGGAAGTGATTATTTATAAAATCTTAAACTTTTTTATAATGGTTAGAATTTCAGTTTTATTATTAGTTTTTACATTTTTTGGTTGTGGCTCAAATGCTGATAAATCAAAAGAAAATGAAGGAGAAAAGGAAGTTGCTGTAAAATTAACAGATGAAGAACTTTTAACAACTGTTCAAAAACAAACCTTTAAATATTTTTGGGATTATGCTGAACCAAATTCTGGATTAGCAAGAGAGCGTTATCATCCGGATGGAGTTTATCCTGAAAATGATGCAAATATAGTAACAACCGGAGGTTCAGGTTTTGGATTAATGGCCATTGTTTCAGGAATGTCTCAGGGATATGTTACTAAAGAAAAAGGAGTAGAGAGATTAAATAAAATTGCTGATTTTTTAGGCAAAGCAGATCGTTTTCACGGAGCGTGGTCACACTGGATAGACGGAAATACCGGAAAAGTAAAACCTTTTGGAACCAAGGATAATGGTGGAGACTTAGTCGAAACATCATTTTTGGTTGCAGGGATGATTACTGTTCGCGAATATCTAAAAGACGGTTCAGAAAAAGAGAAAGCTGTAGCTCAAAAATATGACGCACTCTGGAAAGGGGTTGACTGGCAATGGTATACCAATAATAAAAATGTATTGTATTGGCATTGGTCACCAACATATGACTGGCAAATGAATTTTCCTTTAGAAGGATATAATGAATGTTTAATTACTTATGTACTTGCAGCATCTTCGCCAACACATTCAATTGATGCAAAAGCATACCATGAAGGATGGGCGAGAAGTGGTGGAATTGTTTCTGCCAAAACAAAATATAATATTCCATTAGTTTTAAAACATAATGGAGCCGAAGAATTTGGAGGTCCTTTATTTTGGGCACATTATTCTTATGTAGGTTTAGATCCAAATCAATTAACAGATAAATATGCTAATTACTGGGATCTGAATGTTAATCAGACAAAAATCAATTATGAATATTGTGTAGAAAATCCCGGTAAAGTAAAAGGTTACGGACCTGATTACTGGGGATTAACAGCATCTTATTCCAGAAATCCTGACGGATCAATAGGATATAATGCTCATATGCCAAGTAATGATCAGGCAGTTATTTCGCCAACAGCGGCAATAAGTTCAATTGTATATACTCCAAAAGAATCGATGGCTGTGATACGTAATCTTTATGACAATCATAAAGAAATAACTTGGGGAGAAGCTGGTTTTTATGATGCTTTGAGTCTTGGAAATAATAATTGGGTAGCAAAACGCTATTTGGCAATCGATCAGGGACCAGAAGTAGTTATGATCGAAAACTACAGAACCGGTTTATTATGGAAATTATTCATGAATGCTCCAGAAGTAAAACAAGGTTTAGTAAAACTGGGCTTTAAATCTGAAAAATACGGAATTAAATAGTATTTAAAATGAACTTCAAGTTACCAATTATCGCACTCTTGTTTTCTATTGCTGGTTTTGCACAAAGTGAGACAACAGGAAAAATAAAGACAGTTGTAGTAACCAATTACGAATTGGGTTACGCTTTACACAAACCTGCCAATACAAAAGAGAAAAAGCCATTGGTAGTTTTTATTTCCGGTGATGGAGAAAAAGGAACAGACATTGAAAAAGTAAAAATTAATGGCCCTTTAAAATACTTGAAAACGAATCAATTAGATGCTTATGTTCTTGCGCCACAATGCAAAGAAGATGAGAATTGGAATATTGAATCTATTCATGAATTGATTTTAAAAATTCAAAAAGAAAACAAAATAGATCCTCAAAGAATATATGTTACAGGATTAAGTTCCGGAGGCTGGGCAGCTTGGAATTTAGCCCTTTCATATCCGGATATGTTTGCGGTAATAGTGCCTATTTCTGGTTTTGTTGATTTGATTGAGCTTGAAAGTGCCTGCAAAATAGCCAATATCCCTACCAGAATCTTTCACGGATTATTAGACGATGTGGTAAAAGTAGATTACGCAATAAGTATTTATAAAGAGTTAAAAAAATGCAATGCAAAAGATGTTCAACTGACCATTTTTGATGACGCGGGACACGATAGCTGGACACGAGTTTATGACAATCCTGAAATATATAACTGGATGTTTAAACAAATAAAAAAGAATACAAACAAATAAATATAATAGAATGAAAAACAAATTAGTCTTACTATTTTTAGGATGCGCTGTTTTGGGGTATGCCCAGAAAAAGAATACTAAAAGTACAGTAAAAATTAAACCAAAATCAGAGTTTGTAGCTGAGTTATTGTCGAAAATGACATTGGATGAAAAATTAGGTCAGCTTAATTTACCAACTTCCGGAGATATTACTACAGGACAAGCAAATAGCTCTGATGTGGCTAAAAAGATTGCTGAAGGTAAAGTTGGAGGTTTATTCAATATTAAATCTGTTCAAAAAATTAGAGAAGTACAAAGAATTGCTGTTGAACAAAGCCGCTTGAAAATTCCATTGATTTTTGGAATGGATGTTATTCACGGTTACGAAACAACTTTTCCAATTCCGTTAGGATTATCTTGTACGTGGGATATGGGCTTAATCGAAAGAAGTGCTCAAATTGCTGCTCAGGAAGCAAGTGCTGACGGTATCAACTGGACATTCTCTCCAATGGTTGATGTTTCTCGTGATCCGCGTTGGGGAAGAGTTTCTGAAGGTTCAGGTGAAGATCCTTACCTGGGAAGCCAAATTGCAAAAGCAATGGTTAATGGTTACCAACAACACGATCTTTCAAAAAATAATTCGATTATGGCGTGTGTAAAACACTTCGCTTTATATGGTGCGCCAGAAGCAGGTCGTGATTATAATACAGTCGATATGAGTCATATCAGAATGTTTAATGATTATTTTCCTCCTTACAAAGCAGCCGTTGATGCTGGTGTAGGATCAGTTATGGCTTCTTTTAATGAAGTTGACGGAATCCCTGCAACAGGAAACAAATGGTTAATGACAGATATATTAAGAAAACAATGGGGTTTTAAAGGTTTTGTAGTAACAGACTTTACCGGAATTCCTGAAATGATCGAACACGGAATGGGTGATTTACAAGCAGTTTCAGCTTTATCACTTAATGCTGGTGTTGAAATGGATATGGTTGGAGAAGGTTTTTTAGGAACTTTAAAAAAATCTTTAGACGAGAAAAAAGTAACAATCGAAACCATCGACAATGCAGTTAAACTTATTCTGGAAGCTAAATATGATTTAGGATTGTTTCAGGATCCTTATAAATATTGCGATGCCAACAGAGCAAAAACAGAAATTTTTACAGCGAGCAGCAGAAAAGAAGCAAGATCAATTTCAGCTCAGTCATTGGTTTTATTAAAAAATCAAGGTCAGGTATTGCCGCTTAAAAAATCGGGTACAATAGCTTTAATCGGACCATTGGCAGATGCTAAAGAAAACATGCCGGGAACCTGGAGTGTGGCTACAAAAATGGAAAATGCAATATCTTTATTAGCAGGAATTAAAGAAGTAGCAGGAACTTCTACTAAAGTATTATATGCAAAAGGAAGCAACTTAGATTACGACGAAACTTTTGAAACTAACGCGACAATGTTTGGTAAAACCTTACACCGTGACAGCCGTTCGAAAGAAGAGTTATTAGCTGAAGCTTTAAAAATAGCAAATCAGTCAGATGTAATTGTTGCTGCACTTGGAGAATCTGCAGAAATGAGTGGAGAATCAAGCAGCCGTACCAATTTAGAAATTCCACAAGCTCAAAAAGATTTATTAAACGCATTATTAAAAACAGGAAAGCCAGTTGTATTGGTTTTATTTGATGGTCGTCCTTTAGTGATAAAAGACGAAAACGAAACCGTGCCTGCAATTTTAAATGTTTGGTTTGCCGGAAGCGAAGCAGGTTATGCTATTGCTGATGTTTTATTTGGAGATGTAAACCCTTCAGGAAAATTGACATCAACTTTTCCTAGAAGCGTTGGTCAATTGCCAATTTATTACGCACACAAAAATACAGGAAGACCACTTTCTAATACAGAAGGAAAATTCGAAAAATTCAGATCTAACTATATCGACGAAAGAAATGAGCCATTATTTCCATTTGGTTTTGGTTTAAGTTATACTTCATTTGAGTATTCAAACCTGAAAATTTCATCTGATAAAATGAATGCTGCCGGAAAATTAAAAGTAACAGTTGATGTAGCAAATACAGGAAACTATGACGGAAAAGAAACGGTACAATTATACATTAAAGATCTGGTTGGTTCAGTAACACGACCAGTTAGAGAATTGAAGAATTTCCAAAAGATAACTCTTAAAAAAGGAGAAAAACAGACTGTGACATTTGATATCACAGCTGAAGATTTAAAATTTTATAATTCTGATTTACAATTTGTAGCAGAACCTGGACAGTTTGATATTTTCGTTGGAGGAAATTCAAATGCCGATAAGAAAGTTAGTTTTGAATTAACTAAATAATTGGTTTGTTAATTAGTTAAATTGCCCTTCGTCTTTGGTTAGCGAAGGGCTTTTTTTAGCTTTTTAGTCTTAAAAAATACAGTAAATTTTTACAATTTTAAATTTTTATAAAATGAATAGAAATAAACAATATCAATTATTTTTTCTGATGTTGATACTGGTTGCTTTTTCTTCTTGTAAAGTCAAAAATGCTGTTGTCGCACATCGCGGTGCCTGGAAAAAAAATAATCTGCCTGAAAATTCAATAGCTTCTCTCAGACATGCTATAGATTTAAAACTTGCTGGCTCAGAGTTCGACGTTTGGAGAACAGCTGATGATTCCTTAATAATCAATCACGATGCACATTATAACAAGTTGCTTATCGAAGAAACAAATTATGCTGACCTGATAAAGGTTAAGCTTTCAAACGGAGAAAAACTTCCAACTTTACACGAATATATTACTGAAGGTAAAAAAAATAATAAAAACACTTTGTTAGTGTGCGAAATAAAACCTTCGGAAATCAGTAAAGAAAGAGGAAAAGAAACTGCCATAAAAACTGTTGAAACAATTAAAAAGCTTAAAGCTGAAAAAATGACCTGTTACATCAGTTTTGATTATGAAATTCTAAAGCAAATCAGGCAAATAGATCCGGTAACATCTTTACAATATCTGGAAGGAAATAAATCTCCTGCAGCAGTAAAATTAGATCAGATTACAGGAATTGATTTTCATTATTCTGTTTTTCAAAAACATCCTGAATGGATTAAAGAAGCGAAAGACAATAACATTATTTTAAATGTCTGGACAGTTAATGATCCTGAAGTTATGGATTGGATTATTGAAAACAAATTTGATTATATAACAACAAACGAACCTGAACTACTCAATCAAAGAATAAAAAATAAAAAATAGAAAAATGTATAAAGTACTTTCAATACCGCTTTTGTTGCTTTTGTTTGTATGCAATAATAATTGGGCACAAAAAACAAATATTCCGGGCAAAACAGAATGGTTTGACCCTAATAAAAAAGCATCAACTTATTGTAATCCGGTTAATATAGGTTACAATTATACTACTGAAAATCATAACGGAATTCCGGAATCTCGTCGTTCGAGTGCAGATCCCGTAATTATTACTTTTAAAGGAGAATATTATTTATTTGCTACAAACCAGGCAGGATTTTTCTGGAGTAAAGACATGTCTGACTGGAAATTTGTTTACGGAAGCTTTCAAAGAAAACCTGCAGATGATGATCAGTGCGCACCGGCTGCATGGGTTGTAAATGACACTTTATTTTATGTGGGTTCAACCTGGAAAAGAGATCATCCAATCTGGAAAACCGCAGATCCAAAATCAGGTCAATGGTTAAGACATGTTGACAAGGCGATGCTGCCAACTTGGGATCCGGCAATTTTTCAGGATGATGATAAAAAAGTATACATGTATTATGGCTCAAGCGGAAAATTACCTCTTGTTGGCGTTGAAGTAGATTATAAAACCTGGTTGCCAAAAGGAAATCAGGCAGATTATGAAAAATTATATAAAGCAACAGAAGTTGAGGATATTCAGCGTCCGTATGGTCAAATAAAAGAAGTTGTAGGTCTTGATCCCGCTTCTCACGGTTGGGAACGTTTTGGACCTAATAATGATATGGAACCTGCGCCTTGGGGTAACTTTATTGAAGGTGCCTGGATGACCAAACACAATGGTAAATATTATATGCAATACGGAGCACCGGCAACGGAATATAAAGGATATGCAAATGGTGTGCATGTGGGGAATAGCCCGTTAGGACCTTTTGAATATCAAAAACACAATCCAATGTCTTATAAACCAGGCGGATTTGTAATTGGAGCCGGACACGGAAATACTTTTGCAGATAATTATGGCAATTATTGGAATACCGGAACCTGCAAAATATCTATAAAAGATCGTTTTGAGCGTCGTATCGATATGTTTCCAGCTGGATTTGATAAAGATGATGTCATGTATTCGATTACTTCTTATGGAGATTTTCCTATAGTTTTGCCAACTAAAAAGCGTAATCAGGAAAAAGGAGCATCTTCAGGATGGATGTTGCTTTCGTATAAAAAGCCAGTGACAGTTTCTTCTTCAGAAGAATGTATGGAAGTCGAAACGCACAGAGTAGATAATGGAGGTAAAAAAGTATACGAGAAATTTTGTTATGGAGCAGGGAATCTAACCGATGAAAATATTCAGACGTATTGGTCTGCAAAAACAAATAATCCCGGTGAATGGCTGCAGCTTGATTTAGGAAAACCAATGCAAATAAACGCTTTACAGATTAATTATGCTGATCATAAAGCAACGCAATACAATAAGGCAATGGATATTTATTATCAATATAAAATCTATATGTCTGATGATGCTGTCAACTGGAAATTAGTAGTAGATAAATCTAAAAATGCAAAAGATGTTCCGCACGATTATGTAGAATTAACAAAATCGATCAAGGCACGTTACATCAAAATGGAAAATATTCATAACGCATCAGGGTTATTTGCAATTTCTGATTTTAGGGTATTTGGAAACGGACTGGCGGAAAAACCAAAAACTGTTACTGATTTTAAAGTAGACAGAAATACATCTGATTCACGCAATGCAATGATCTCATGGAAAAAACAAACAGATGCAATTGGGTATAATATTTATTATGGCATTACACCTGATAAATTATACAACAGTATAATGGTCTATGATGAAACTTCTTATGATTTTAGAGGTTTAGACAAAGGAACGAAGTATTATTTTACGATTGAAGCTTTCAATGAAAACGGAATTAGCGCTAAAAATGAATTATTAGAAGTGAAATAATTTTAATTATATTTTTATAAAACGTTAAATAAAACTTGTCGCAGTTCTAAAGAATTTTGTTCCTTTGCGTAACAACCCAAAATGCTATAAACCATATGAAAAAAACGATTCTTTTAACTGCTTTAGTTTTGAGCGGATTGACATCTTTTGCACAATCTAATGATGAAAAGAACATTAAATTATTCTACAAAAAAGCACTGACAGAAGCGAAGTGTTATACTTGGTTAGAATATTTATCTAACGATATCGGGAGCCGTTTATCAGGCTCAAAAACTGCCGAAGAAGCAGTGCAATACACTAAAAGACAACTCGAAGCATTAGGACTTGATAAAGTATATTTACAAGAAGTTATGGTTCCGCATTGGGTTCGTGGCGAAAAAGAAACCGCTTTTATTTTAGACGGAAAAGTAAAAACCAATGTGCCAATTTGTGCTCTGGGAGGATCAATTGCAACAGCAAAAACCGGACTTACTGCAGAAATTGTTGAAGTGCAGGGTATTGATGAATTAAAAGCTTTAGGCGACAAAGTAAAAGGTAAAATTGTGTTTTTTAACAGACCAATGAATCCTGAAAATATTGAAACTTTTGTTTCATACGGAGCTTGCGTAGATCAAAGATTTGCTGGTGCAAAAGAAGCAGCTAAATTTGGAGCTGTTGGTTCAATTGTTCGTTCTATGAATTTACGTTTAGACGATTTTCCACATGCTGGAGCTCAGAGTTACGGAGATTTACCAAAAGAACAATATATTCCAACTGCCGCAATAAGCACAAACGGAGCTGAATTGTTGAGTAAATCTTTAAAAGTAAATCCTGCCTTGAAGTTTTATTTTAAACAATCATGCGAGACCTTGCCGGATGTATTGTCTTATAATGTAATAGGAGAATTAACAGGAACCGTTACACCGCAAAATGTTATGGTTGTTGGAGGACATTTAGATTCATGGGATCTGGCAGATGGTTCTCACGATGATGGAGCAGGAGTAGTACAAAGTATGGAAGTTATTCGTATTCTGAAAAACTTAAACTACAAACCTAAAAATACGATTCGTGTTGTATTGTTTATGAATGAAGAAAATGGCGGAAAAGGTGGCGCTAAATATGAAGAAGTTTCAAAACAAAACAATGAAAATCATATTTTTGCTTTAGAAAGTGATTCAGGAGGATTTACTCCAAGAGGATTTTCTATAGAAGCAGATGACGCGAATTATAAAAAAATAAAAGATTTCGCACCTCTTTTCGAGCCTTATTTAGTGCATAGTTTTACAATTGGACATGCAGGTTCAGATATTAGTCATTTAACTTCTAAAGCGATAGTAAAAGCAGGTTTAAAACCAGATTCGCAACGTTATTTTGATTATCATCATGCAGCAAATGATAAATTTGATGCAATCAATAAAAGAGAATTAGAACTTGGTGCTGCAACAATGACATCTTTGATGTATTTAATTGATCAAACCGGAATTGTTTTGCCAACGGCAAACTAAGATTGACAACTACTATATTTAAAAGCTATGGGTTTACTCATAGCTTTTTTTATTACTAAAAATTTAAAAGCTAATCCTTGAAAACAATAGTAAATTTTGCTCCTTTATTTACTTTGCTTTCCAGACAAATATGTCCGCCAAGATTCGTGACATGATTGTAGACCAGATATAATCCAATGCCATTGCTGTCTTCCATAGAATTGAATTTTTGATGTAATCCAAAAATTTTATCTTTTACTTTTTCCATATCAAAACCAATTCCGTTATCAGTAATTGTAAGTTGCGTAGATCCGTTAAAACGGTGCGAACTAAAATTAATAATAGGCACAGATCCGTGTTTTGAGTATTTTATTGAGTTGGTAACTAAATTCAGGAAAATACTTTTTAAAGAAGTTTTATTAAAAAAGATAGTTTCTGCTTCAGTAAAATCAATTGTAATCTTTGCTTTTGAATTCTGAATTAAAGAGTTTATAGAAGATAAAACCTCTCTTAAAATGATGTTCAGATTTAGTATTTCTAATTGCTCGTCTTCTTCATTTTTTTTATCCAAAATAGCCACATGATCAATTAAAGTTTTTTTTAGACTCTGCGTAGTAATTTCGATTATCGAGATTAATTCGAGTGTTTCCGGATCAGTTATGGTCGAAGTATCAAGAAGATCAAAAACTGCCAGCAAATTGTTTACCGGTGACCTTAAATCATGTGCAGTAGTGTAAGTAAGTTGTTTAAGTTCGTTGTTTATTTTAGTGAGTTTTGTCAAATGACTGTTTCTTTCCTGCTCAAGTTCTTTCTTGTAAGTTATATTCTTGGCAATTGCAAAAACTAACCTATCTTTTAGTACAGGAAACGAAGTCCATAATAACCAAATAACACGACCGCTTTTGGTAACATAACGGTTTTCAAAATTACATAAACCTATTTTTTTACTAAGCCTTTTTCTTGCGTTTGAAGTAGACAGTCTGTCATCTTCAAAGATAAAATCATTAATGGGTCTTGATAATAACTCCTCTTCATTATATTCTAATAATTTTGATACAGATGGATTTATCCGTTTAAAATATCCGTCAAATCCGGCGACACATAAAAGATCTGGCGAAGAATCAAAAAATTCCTCAAACTGATTGAAAAAATCAACAGTGTTTTTAGTAAAGTTAGGTGCTATAGTATTCATAGATAAAACCTAATTTTGAAATTACATTACTAAAATAATATTAAAATTTTACACTTATATTAAATTTTTAACATTCAAAGCTAGTTTTTCGTTTAAAAACACTTTAATTCGTTGAACGACAATATTCATGAAATTAAAGCAGAAGTAAAATCTTATAAATGATTTTTTAATTTAAATTTTTTAAAAGAAAGTACTAATATGTATCTATTATAGTTTTCAATAAATCAGAATCTACTACATCAGATGGAGCTACAACTTTTTCGTCAAGCGGAATATCATTTCCATATCGTTCCTTTACTATTTTTTGAACTCTTGGATCAGTTAAATTAAAATCTTTCAATTTTTTCAGCTTTGATAATTCAATATTGGCTCCGTTTTTATAAATTTTCCAGATCAATTCAGAACAATAAATTCTGGTGTCAGACCATTCAAAATAAGCATCGTAGTCCTTGCCCATAAAATTCTGACTGTAATCCTTCATTTTTTCTAAAATAGCAGGCGTTAGAATTGTATCTGCATTTTTTAATCTTTTGATTACATATTTATGGTCTTTTCCGTGTTGAATCCATTCTTCAAGTTTAGTCAGTTTTACTGGTTGAACAGCCTCAAAAACAAACCAGTTTCCGTTTATATTATAGATAATTCCGCAATGCGAAAACTTTGAGTTTGTTGCAATTCGAACCGCTTCACATTGACTGGATTCCGAAGTTTGAAAAATTAAATCACCATCATGGATTTTATCCGGCAAAGTATTTTCCTGCTTCGTTTTTGTCTGCGAAAACGGATTGTTCGGGAACACTTTCATAGCAACAAACAAAGCACAGCCAAAACTCAGTAAAAATGTAATTATTGGAAATAGATATTTTGATTTTTTCATGTTTAAATTTAATGTTTTATAGCCCACAGATTTGGCAGATTAAACAGTTTTGCACAGATTTTTTAAATACATTTTTCGAAAAACGCAATTTGAGAAAATTCGTGTGATTTGTGGCGAAAAAATCTTTAACCCGTGGCTTATATTATTAATCTCAACAAATAAAAGGCAAAAAAAAATAGCTACCAAAATGATAGCTATTTTTAAATATATTTTAAGAAATATTAGATTCTGAAAATTCCGCCCACAGCAATAATTCTTTGAAAAAAGAAAAAGTCTTGTGAAGCTTTATCATCATTACTTTGTGTAGTTCTAATATCCTGCATGTTGATGTAACCACCTTTTAGCTCACCTTGCAAATAGAAATACTTGAAGAAAGTAAAGTTAATTCCCGCTTTTGCAGATAAACCATAACCCGAAACATGAAAATCATCATGACGTTCTTTTCCTAAAAGAGTTGCATTTGTTTTAGGATATAAAAGTCCTGCACCTAAACCCTCAGTCAAATTAATCTGAACCTTATCAGTATTAGTTATACCAAACAATTTAGAAATATCATCATGTCTGGAAACCTCAGTATTAATATAGTTTAAACCATCTGTATGTTCGTACATTAAAAACGCAGTACCTTCCGGAGCAGCACCTTTGCCAAAACCACCTTCCTGAGCACCACCCT
Source organism: Flavobacterium sp. Leaf82 (assembly GCF_001422725.1). Taxonomy (GTDB): domain Bacteria; phylum Bacteroidota; class Bacteroidia; order Flavobacteriales; family Flavobacteriaceae; genus Flavobacterium. Next base: position 438,906 of record NZ_LMMA01000032.1, read on the forward strand.
GAGACATATCTACAGGTGTATTATTATAAACTCCGTTGTAAATAGATCCGGGCTGATCAGCAGGTAAATTAATATCACCGGTAACATTAGCGATTTGATTCTGTGTCATCACATATTTCATGTGATCCCAGCCAATCGAAACGCTGTAATGATCGCTAAAGAAGTATCCCATTCTAAAGTTCGTTTGCGGAATTGTCATGTTTGCCGGATTCACATAATCAATATGCCATCCTTTTGGTTTATCATGCGCCTTCATATCAGCAACCGTAAAATTATAATCTTTGCCTCTAAAGTTTACGTCAGATTTTGTGTAACTATCTCTGTTGCCTCCCCATGAAACAAAGAATTTTCCTTTATTGTGAGCAGTGTATCTTTGTACTGTAATTTCCTCCTGAGCAAAAGTGTTTAGTGAAAAACACACCAAGAAGAAAAATAAAATATTTGTTTTCAATGAAATTGTGTTATAAAATTTAAAATGAGTTAACTGTTTTTCTAATAGCAACCAACTTAGTCATTAAACCTTCAAAATAGTCTAAATGCAGCATATTAGCGCCATCACTTTTTGCATTAGCAGGGTCAAAATGAGTTTCGATAAAAATACCGTCAACACCCACAGCAATTCCCGCTTTGGCAACAGTTTCAATCATATCAGGTCTTCCGCCTGTAACACCGGCAGTTTGGTTAGGTTGTTGCAACGAGTGCGTAACATCAAGAACCGTACTCGCATATTGTTGCATAGTAGGGATTCCTCTAAAATCGACAATCATGTCCTGATATCCAAACATAGTACCACGATCTGTAACCATCACATTTTCGTTTTGGCAATCAAGTACCTTTTGTACAGCATGTTTCATGCTTTCCGGACTCATAAATTGTCCTTTTTTAAGGTTCACTACTTTTCCTGTATTAGCTGCAGCTACAACAAGATCAGTTTGACGAACTAAGAATGCTGGAATCTGCAAAACGTCAACGTATTGCGCCGCCATATCAGCATCTTCATTTGTGTGAATATCTGTTACAGTTGGAACATGAAAAGTTTCTGAAACTTTTCTTAAGATTTTTAATGCTTTTTCGTCACCAATTCCGGAAAAACTATCAATTCTGGAACGATTGGCTTTTTTAAACGATCCCTTGAATACATAAGGAATCTGAAGTTTGTCGGTAATACCAACTAATTTTTCAGCAATTCTTAAAGCCATTTCTTCTCCTTCAATGGCGCAAGGCCCTGCTAATAAAAAGAAATTTCCGCTTTCAGTATGCTTAATTTGTGGAATATGTTGTATGTTCATAATATGATTTTTTGACAGTGCAAAGGTAGTTATGATTTATGAATACGAGATGAGGATTTAAGATTATTTTAAGAAGCTCCTTTTACTACTCACTATAATATTTTCTCTAAATCCTTTGTTATTGGTTCTTACAAGAGTTTCTTCCATTTACTCTCAAAAGCCAGATTTTTAAAAAAAATAATTTATCCCGAAATTTCTGAACTATGGGTTAAGGAGCATTAGTAGAATTATTAGATCCTAAGGACAATTTATACATGATCATAATTTAGTTTATAAAAAACAATATTAAGACATTGCAAGAAGTTGCTAAATGATAATTGTCATGTTATGGTTTTGCTTGATTTATTTAAAAATGAAGGTATGGCAATTTCGTTATTTTCTTTCGGTTACAATTGCAGTTTTTTGAAGTTTGGTATAAGAAAGTCCAAATAAAATCTGTCCGGTAAAAAGCAAAATATTGACCAATACATTAATCAAAACAACCATTTGAATTTGCGATAATATGCTTTCAGAATTATAAAAATAGACGGTGACAAATTGATATACATTCATTTTTGCAATCAAAATTGCAGGGAGGGTTAATGTTAAATGAAGTATGAATTTCTTAAAACCTATTTCTTCTGTAATTTTAGATAATTTACAATAATAAAAGGAAACAACAACCAGAATAAAAAACTTAATTAAGGTCGGAATTAATTTTGCAGGAATTATAGAAGATAGAAAACTAGAATTTATACAAAGGATTATGATATAATATGGGAATATAAATATCGTTAAAAACAAGAAAATTGTAAAAGCCGTTTTAGTTTTCATCATAACAATAATTCTGGTTTAATTACTATTTATCATTTAATAAAGTAATACATAGATAATAAAATTAAGAGTAAAAATTACTCTTTTTTCAAACTCAATCCCATCGGAACCATCAAGATACCTTTTTCATAAACATTTAAATACAGTTTTAAAGGTTTCTTTTGTCCTTCCCACTTTAATTCATAAACATTCAAAAATCCCGCTCCCATATCGCTTCTTTTGGTTGGGAAAGGGCAACAGGTTTCTAAACGCGTATAAGTGATTTTTTCTCCGTTTGGTCCGGCTAAAGCATTCAAAAAACGAGTTTCATTTAAAGCTTCGTCTTTTGTATTTCTATAAAAAATATTTACCGGATAATCAGGATCATAACCGTATTTTTTATCGCTGCTAAAAAGTGTAATTACAAAAGTGTTGTCTTTCTTTAAAACTAAATCGGGAGCATTATCATCGACATTTTTCAAGGTCGATCTTGTGCTTACGCAAGAAGTTGCAGTAATTAACAAAACGATAAAAAGAGCTATTTTTTTCATGGTTAATATAGTATTGGTAATGCAAATGTAAAATGTTTCTGTTACAGATTAAAGGATTAAAAAGATTTTACAAAAAATCTGCTTTTCTCTGCACACTATTCCGTCTCTTTTGCATTTAGTTTTAAAATACCAACTACAATCAGATATTGTGCCACAAGATAAGTTAGCATAATAAAAAAGGAACTCCTTTCTATAGGTGCATGAAATTTATTGATTGCCAGAATACTATCAGAAATTACAAAAGCTATGGCGCCTAAAAAAATATGTAATCTTCCGGGTTTTTTCCAGATCAAATAGCCATTAAAAGCAAATAAAAGCATTATCGAAATTACAGCAGCATAAACAATTACAGGAATTTTTAAATCGCCTAAATTGGGCATCAAAAACAAAACCATTGCAATGAGATAAAAAGCAATCAGAAGACTTCCAATTCCAAATAAGAATTTATTAATCTGAATTTCGCCTACAATTTGTTTGTTAAAAAGCGAACAATAAGTAAGATGAGCAATTAGAAAAGAAACCAAACCTAAAATAAAATAGATTTCGGCTATATCAGTAAAAAGCAAAATAACGTCTCCAATCCAGGAGAATAATAATGCAGTTAAAAGGGTTTTCCTGGAGCTGAATTTTTGATGAAAGTAAACTCCAAAACCCAATAATGGGATCAGGGCAGGTTTTAAAAATAAATCTAAATTATCATTTCCTAAAAATAGAATGATGAGATATAGAATACTAAAAATAATGTATATTTTAAAAAAAGTAACGTTTCTCATAAGCGGTTATGATTTTATATTGGTTTTATTGGGGTTCTGAAATTAGTAGTTACAAAGTAAATTGTAATTAAAAATGATAAACTTAAATAAATAATGATAACGTAATTACTCATAGATAAAGTATGATTTAAACCAAACCAATCTCCATAATAGAGTATAATAGCAACGGCAATAGCAAAGCGAAAACCTTCCCAAAAAATGGCATATTTACTTTTATCCATTAACTCTGTGTAGCTATAGATTGTTATCAAAATAAATAAACCATAGATGAAAATATTGGGTAAACCAATTTTTGCAATATTGTCGAATAAATAGGTTACAAACAAAAGTGTGATCAAAACTTGTGCTACAGACCAGTAAATTAATTGCTGCGAGTTTTGTGTGCCGTATTTATCAAATTCAAAAACGTTATCAATTTTGTTTACGGGATATTTAGTTTCAAAATTTTCAGGTCGCCATCCAGTTGGTTTAAACCAGATTGTAAATTTGTCTTTCCAGTTTTCAGCTCTCCAGGCATCTTTAATCAATAAAGTCAAATGCTGAAAATTAATTCGGATAGGGTTCCAGGTATTTGCAGGCCTTGTAATACCAAAAACTGGCGGGACATTCTCTAACTCAGCTTGAAAAGTACCAAAAAGTTTATCCCAAAAAATAAAAATCTGTGAATGGTTTTTGTCTAAATATTCCGGATTTATTGCATGATGCACCCGATGATGTGATGGCGTAACGAGAATATATTCCAGAAATCCCATTTTTTTAATATGCTTGGTGTGATACCAAAATTGCAAAAATAAATGGAGCGGAAGTGTAATTGCAATTACAGTAGCAGGAACACCTAATAGCGCAGCCGGAATTAGTAAAAAAGTAAAAAGATTAGCTAAACTGGCAATAGGCTGGCGAAGCGCGCAGGCAAGATTAAACTCTTCGCTGCTGTGATGAATTGCATGTTTATTCCAGAAAATATTAATTTGATGTGCCCATCGATGACTCCAATACCCATAAAAATCGATGACAAAAAAGGCAATGCAATAGGCTAAAATGCTAGCTTCGAGATGAAAAACGGCAATTTTAGAAACCATCCATTCATAAGAAATAAAAGTAAGGCTTAAACCAAGAACATCTTTTACAGAATTGGTAATTCCGGAACTTATACTCGATACGCTATCAATCAAAGGAGCGGTGTCGTCCTTTTTATAAATGCCGTATATTTTTTCGATTATAATTAATACTAAAAAAATAGGCGTTGCGATAATCAATATCTTTCCGTATTCTTCCATAAAAAAACATTCTATTTTATTCAAATATAGAATAAAATAGAATGTTTTTTAAATTATTTTCAATTAAACGGTTTAGAAATAAATCATATTCAATTATGATTTTTCTAAGGCGATTAGAATCTTCTTGTTTAATACTGGGAAGAGTTGTATACGGCGTAGTATTTTTTAGTTTTTTGATTTTTAATTTCAAACCTGATAATTCAATTGACTAATCCATATTTGTTTTTGTCTTTTGCAATGAAATTTGAATTATCTCAGATTGTTTAAAATGAAAACGCATTCTATTTTGTTTAAGTAAACATAATAGAATGCGTTTTTTTAATTATTTTCAATTATACAATTTCGGCGCTTAGTCCAGCTTCCAGAAGTTGTGTACATTGAGGTTTTAACTTGTCCATTGACCCCGTTTTTACGGTACATTTTCCGTTGTAATGTACAATTAAGGAACATTGTTCTGCTTGTTCAGGCGTGTGACTGCAAACACGCATTAAAGTGTCAATTACGTGATCAAAAGTGTTTACATCGTCGTTATAAACTATGATTTCGTTATTGAAACCTGTCGCTTCCTTTTCGCGAACCCTTTCTCTTACTTTCTCTTTAGTACTCATTTTTTTAGGTTTTTGTACTTTTGTAATTACTAATATATTTTTTTTTTCCTCAGATTAAAAAGATTAGCAAGATTTTTATTCTCTAAATTTCAATCAGATTTAAAAATATTTAGGCAGATTCCAGCAAATTAATTTTAATAAAATTTAACCAAATCTGCTTTAATCTGTTGAATCTGCAGGAAACAAAATCATTTTAATTCCTTAATCTTTCAGCTAATAAACAAATAATCAACTATCTAATTTACGTATTTTAATGAAACCCAGTTATTTCTTTCAAACTTTTTAACATATGTTAATCCTTTTTCCGTGCATGAAGCATCAATAAACGGAATATCTTCTACATAAAAACCGCTAAACAATATTATGCCGCCTTTATTTAGACAATCAACATAGCTTTGCATATCGTTCAACAAAATATTTCTGTTGATGTTTGCAATGATTAGATCGTAACTTTTTCCTGCTAATAATGCTGCATCGCCTTCGTAAACGGTAATATGCTTGCAATTATTGCGTTCAGCATTTTCGATAGAATTCAAATAACACCAGTTGTCGATGTCGATCGCATCAATTGGTTCTGCACCTTTCATTTCGGCAAGAATAGCTAAAATTGCAGTTCCGCAACCCATGTCAAGAGTTTTAAGACCTTTAACGTCCATTTCTAATAAATGCTGGATCATCATATGAGTTGTTTCGTGATGACCAGTTCCAAAACTCATTTTTGGTTCGATTACAATATCAAATTCGGCATTGGTTTTTTCATGAAAAGGAGCACGAACATGACATTTTCCGTCTACATCGATCGCTTCAAAATTCTTTTCCCATTCCTCGTTCCAGTTTACCTGATCGATTTCTTCAATTGTATATTCAATTTTAAATTCTTCAGATTCTAAGATATAAATGTCGTCCAGAATATTTTCATCCCATAAATCTTTCTTTACAAAAGCCGAAATTCCAGTTTCAGTTTCAGTAAAAGTCTCAAACGCTTTTTCGCCTAATTCAGCAATTAAAATTTCAGAACCCGGTTCTTTTGGTTCGATCGTAAAATGGTATCCTAAATATATATTCGACATAAATAAATTTTTTGCAAAGGTAAGAATCCAAAGTAGAAGTTGTTCATAAATAATCGACATCCTTACCTTTATTAATGTTAATTTTGATTTGAATTTGTAAGGATTTTTAAAATATGAAGAATATCATTTTTATTTTGCTCTTTGTGGTACTTAATGGAGCAACTTGTGAGAAGGAACATGAAGTAGTAAGATCATTTTGTTATTGGAAAACTGATTTGTATTTTCAAAAAGAAGAAGATTCACTGCTTAATAATTTGAAAGTACAACATATGTATGTTCGTTTTTTTGATATCGATTGGAATCCGTATGCCAAAGAACCTCTGCCAGTTGCAACAATTAATGATATCAGATTAAATGAAAGCAATCCTGAAATAACGCCAAGTGTTTTTATAACGAATGAAGTTGTTTTGCAATCTAATAAAAAACAACTGGACAGTCTGGCAATAAGAATTGCAAAACGCGTACAGCAAATTGGTGTGAGATTAAATGAAACAAAAGCAGATAAAATCGCGAATGCAATTGTATACCCAAAGGATTATTACAAGCAGGAAAACTACAAACGCATCAACTATGACTCAGTAAAATCAATTGAACTGGCGAAACTAAAAGTTGATTTTAAAGAAATTCTTGTTGATTGTGACTGGACAGAAAAATCGAAAGACAATTATTTTTATCTTTTAAAACAAATCAAAAAAGGATTTCCAACTGCGCAGGTTTCTGCAACAATCAGACTTTGGCAATATAAATATGCTGAAAAAGCAGGAGTTCCGCCAGTCGATAAAGGCTTGTTGATGTGTTATAATTTGAATAAACCAGAGGATTTTAGCACCAAAAACTCAATAGGAACCAGCGAAGAATTAGCGCAATATATTACACACGATAAATACAAAATAAAACTTGATATTGCTTTACCGCTTTATAGTTGGGCAGTAGTTTTTCGAGGAAATCAGTTTAAGGGGATTTTATCAGACTATGATCAGCTAAGAAATGACAGTATTAAACTGAAGAAAACATCAGACTGCAAATATATTCTGCAAGATGATGTTTTGATAGGACAAACTTATTTAAGAAACGGAGATGAAATCAGGATCGAAAAAATTTCTGAAGGAGAACTTGAGAAAATGATTTCGATTATAACAAGCAAAATTAAGATTGATAACCAAACCAAAGTCACATTTTTCTCCTTTGATAAAAAATATATCAATGATTATGGAACCCAAAATATATCCAGTTATTATGCGCGTTTTTAGTAGTTTACTTTTAGCATTGAGCTTTCAGGTATCTTTTGCCTGTGGTTGGAGTGTTTCGCCAGAAACGAGTCGGTTAGCTTTGTTTAAAGCACAAAGAGAAGGTTTTTTTAAGTTGACACCATTTTATTATTCAGCAGATTATTACTATTCTACCAATACTGTTTCTGGCGTTGACCAGGAATTAAATTGCCAGGAATGGAAGAAAAAATTAGGCAATACAGTCGATCCAAAAGATGTTCATACTATTTTGTATGAAACAGATTCTGAACAATTTGAAAATGCTTTTGAATCTAAAACATTAAAAAAGTTATTCGCTAAAAATACTTTTATTGATGCTTTGTTATTATCCAAAAATAAAGCTTTTCTAAACTACATTTTGTTTGCTAAAAAGCTGGAATACAATAGTAATATTGATGTAAAATGGGAATCTTGGGGACAAGTTGGTTACGGAAGCAAAGATCATAAACTGGCCGATGTGAATGATTTTGAAAAGAAAATTAATTCAGCCAAAGATCCTTTTTTGAAACAGCGATATGCATTTTTAGTTTTAAGATATAGTTTTTACGTTCAGGATAAAAATGAAGTAATTCGTTTATACGACACTTATTTTACTGAAAATAAAAATACCATTTTAGAACCGTGGGCTTTGTATTATAAAGCTTTGTGTATTGATAATTTGCCTTTACAAAATTATTTATTGAGTAAAGTTTTTGCTGCTTGCGAAGAAAAATCTTTTGCCGTTTTACAGCATTATAATTGGAAATTAACCGAAGAAACTTTGACTTTGGCTCAAAATGACGAAGAACGAAGCGTGATTCTTTCTATTGAAAGTTTTCGTAATCCTTCGCCGGATTTAAAAACAATCGAAGAGGTTTATAAACTAAGTCCCAATAGTATTAATTTGAGTTTTTTAATTGGAAGGGAAATCAACAAACTCGAAGATTGGATTTTTACACCTCAATACACCAATAATGGTACTCCATCTGTAGTATTTGAAGGCACAGATTGGTACGGAGATTATGCAAAAGCAAGAGATGAAAATCTAAATAAAGATATTTTATATTTAAGAGAACTCGAATATTTTCTGATTTCTATCAGGGAACAAACTTCAGGTGAGCAAAAAGAGTATATCACGGCAGCAATTGCACAGCTTTGTTTTATTGATGATGATATTGAATCAGGGAAAAAATATACCAATATGATTTCTGATAAAGCGAATGCATCGATACAAATGCAAAAAAATATTCAGTTGGCTTTAGTATCATTAAAACAAGATGATTTGAAAAGCGAGAAAGTTCAAAACCAACTTTTCAAGTACTTCGATTCGGTTGAGAATCTGGTAGAAACAGATCACGGATTGTTTAAGAATCTTTATAGTTTGTATCGCATAGCCAGTGCAGATTTCTATAAAAAAGGTGATCGTGTTACATCAGGCTTGTTAATGATGAAATCAGACGCTAAAAATGACGGAGAATATGCTTCTTACAATAATCCTTATTTTTATAATTATATAGGTTATTTTGACCGTTCTGCAACTGTAGATGATATCGATCGATTGATGGCTTTGCAGCAAAAAGAAGATAAAATTCCTTTTGAAAAATACATTTGTTCCGGAACAATTGCACCAAATATAAATTATTACAAAGACCTGAAAGGTACAATTGCTTTTAGGAATAACAATTTAGAACTGGCTTATGAAACCTTTTCGTCTATGCCAAAAGATTTCTGGGAAAAGAATTATGCGTTTGCAGATTATTTAAACGAAAATCCTTTTACGCCTAAAATCCTGCAAAAAGACAAAGAACGCAAATTTGATTATCGCTTTAACAAAGCCGATTTTATTGCTAAACTTATTCAGCTTAAGAAACAAAATACAGCAGCAAGTAATTTGCAATTGGCCCATGCTTATTTTAATGTTTCGTATTTAGGAAATTCCTGGATGATGGTTGCATACGACTGGACATCAGGAGAATCGTATGTAGATTATGTTTACGGAGACAATTCTGAACTTGAGAAAACGTATCAAAAAGGTAATTATTACAGCTTGACAATGGCGAAAATGTATTACGAAAAAGCCTTGAAAATGTCTAAAAACAATAACGAAAAAGCAATGGCAAGTTTAATGATTTTTGAATGTAATTATTACAACCACTACGCTAATATTGTTTCGGCTGAAGAAGAAGAAAAAAATCCGTTTAAAGCAGGGCAGGAGCTGGTCAATTTCTACTCGGTTTATAAAACAACCGGAACGTTTAAAAAGTACAATTGCCCTTTATTGCATTCGTTTATCAACTAGGTTTTTATGAGAAGTGAAAAGATGCAAGACGCAAGAGAAAAGATAGAGACATAAAAAAAGCGTTCGCATAGCGAACGCTTTTTTTATCTAGGGATTTCAAAATCTAAAATCTAAAAATTAGATAGCTGTTACAATTGCTAAAAAGTCATCTGCTTTTAAAGCAGCACCTCCAATTAAACCACCGTCTACGTCTGGTTTACCAAAGATTTCTTTAGCATTGTCCGGTTTAACAGAACCACCGTATAAAATAGAAACTTCGTCAGCGATTTCAGCTCCGTAAGCTTTACGAACAACTTCTCTGATAAATTCGTGCATTTCCTGTGCTTGTTCCGGTGAAGCAGTTTCTCCAGTTCCAATAGCCCAAACAGGCTCATAAGCTAAAACAACTTTAGACCATGATTCTTTTGCAATCTGGAATAATCCGTCACGCAATTGGTTTTCAACAATATTAAAGTGATTTCCTGATTGACGGTCTTTTAATTCTTCTCCAAAACAGAAAATTACAGTTAAGTCATGTTTCAATGCAGTATCTACTTTATTAGCGATTAAAGCGTCAGTTTCGTGAAAAATAGCTCTACGCTCAGAGTGACCAAGAATTACGGTGTTTACACCAATACTAGTTAACATATCTGCAGAAATTTCTCCTGTAAAAGCTCCGCCTTCAGCTTGGTGAACGTTTTGAGCAGCAACACTAATAGTTGTGTTTTTAACTTTAGCAACAGCTGCTTGTAAGTTTACAAATGTTGGAGCAACAATTACCTGAGCTGTAGTATGAGCTGGTATTTTAGTAATTAATTCGCTTAATAATTCTTCAGTTTGAGCTGCGTTTTTATGCATTTTCCAGTTTCCTGCAACAATCTTTTTTCTCATTTTGGTAGTTTTTATTTTATTCTTTTTTTGTTTTTTGTTGTGGTACTATTGAATCCAATAGTGCTATTGTGATCGGGTATTATTTTAAACTTTTAAGCGTTTCACTGATTTTATCAAAATCAGTTTCTATGGCGCGGTACAATACAATTTTACCTGTTTTGTCAACGATGATATATCTTGGAATCCAATCCAGATCAATTGCTTTTCCAAAAACACCTTTCATACCATCATTCATCATAAAATGATCGCCTTTTAGTTCGTGTTTCTCAATTCCTGCTTTCCATTTGTCAGCAGTTTTATCTGCAGAAAGAAATAAGTAAGATACATCAGGATTGTTAGCTTGTAATTCTTTTAGTTTTGGCATTGCTTTTACACAATCACCACACCAGGAAGCCCAAACTTCGATAACCAAAGTTTTACCTTTATATTTCTTTAAAATATTCTTGAAAGAAGTCTGACCTCCGTCAATAGTTAATAATTTTTCTGATAATGCTTCTTTAGAAAAACTTGTTTTCTGAGCCTGTGAACATGAAAATGTAATAAATGCAATAACGATTAAGGCTATTTGTTTCATACGTAGATAATATTTGCTTTTTTTAATTTGGATTTAAATCATCTTTAGATCTGATAATTTTTATGGTTTAAATTCATATTGATTTCATAAAATAAAAGATCCCGAACAAAGTTAAACAAACAAATCGAATGAGAAATGGAGATTAACAAAATTTGAAGACACCTTTATTTTATCACAAATCTGGAAATTTCGGTTAGAAAAAGCCGAATGAAATCGTAATAGTAGGTTTGAAAAACCTGATTTTTTAATGAATTTCAGTAAATGGATTTTGTTAAAGAGAAAAAAACACCCTTTTTTTTATTGAAGAAGGAATTTTAGAAGCAAAAAAAACGTCAGATTTGGGTAAAAAAAATCGGTAAATTATAGCACTATAATTTACCGATTTTTGAATTTTAAAGTGAGATTTTACAATTTCAAATCCTTAATATCGTTGTAATGTACTTTTTGAATTATAGTCCCGTTTTGTATTGCTACAATACTAGGATTTGCTCTTTCAACAGTTTTTAAAGCCGTTGCATCGCAAAAATAGAAATCAATATCTAAACCATATTGTTTCTTCGCTTTTGTAATTTCTTCAGCTCCTGATGCAGTCATTGCAATCACTTTATATCCTTTTGCTTTAGCCTCTTTGCTTAAACCTTCCAGTTTTTTCATTCCGTCAGGATTAGATAAAGCCAAATCATAGGTTACAAAAACTAATAATTTTGGTTCTTTTAATAATTCCTCCTTATAGTCAGAATCATCTTTTACCATTGTAAAATCGTGAATTGGCGGTACATAACCTTCTGTAATTACTTTGTCTTTTCTATCAACAAACTTGGCTCCTTCAGGAATATTTGCCAAATCTTTTTCTGTAAATTCTTTATCAACACCATTTACTTTATAGATAAAAATCATTTCTACTACAGATTTTGGAGCTCCTTCCGGAATTTCCATTCCTTTCTCGATGTTTGTTCCTACTTTATAAGGACGGAAGTCTTTTATAGGATTGTGATTTAAAACCCAAACTGCCATAAAAATGCACAATACAACACTTGCATAAGTAATGATATTGGTAACAGCGCTTGAAAATAAAGGGTTTACTAATTTTTTATTGATGAATAAAATCAAAATAAAGAATAGCAATACAATGTCTTTTGTAAATGATTGCCAAGGTGTTAAGTGTAAAGCGTCTCCAAAACATCCGCAATCTTTTACGACATCAAAATAAGCCGAGTAGAAAGTAAGGAACGTAAAGAAAACTATTAAAAGTAATAAAGCCCAAATCGTTAGTTTTGATTTGTAACCTACCAATAACATTACGCCTAGAACTACTTCAAGAATTACTAAAAAGATCGCTAATCCTAAAGCCAATGGCTCTAAGAAAGGCATATTAAAAACCGGTTCGCTAAAATATTCGGCTAATTTGTATGAGAATCCAACCGGGTCATTTAGTTTTATTAATCCCGAAATGATAAATAATACTCCAACAAATAATCTTGAGAATTGAGTAATGATGTTTTTCATGTTTTCTTATTTTTTTGCAACGAATTTTTAAGTTAGCGTGAATTATTCATGCTTTCGTAACTTAGATATTTAGTTAATAGGTTCAAGGATTAGAGCAAAAACAGAGTAATTAATCATATCCTGATAATTGGCATCAATACCTTCAGACACTAAAGTTTTTCCTTTATTATCTTCAATTTGTTTTACTCGAAGCAGCTTTTGCAGAATCAAATCTGTCAATGAACTTACGCGCATATCACGCCATGCCTCACCATAATCATGGTTTTTAGCTTCCATTAACTCCTTTGTTAATTTGATTTTAGCATCATATAATTCGGTTGCTTTTTCTACATCAAGATCCGGTTGATCAACAACGCCCAATTCTAACTGAATCAAAGCCATAATAGAATAATTGATGATGGCGATAAATTCTCCTTTTTCATCTTCATCAACTTTACGGATTTCGGTTTCTTGTAAGCTTCTGATTCGTTGCGCTTTTATGAAAATTTGATCAGTCAATGACGGCAGTCTCAAAATACGCCAGGCACTACCATAATCTTTCATTTTATTGATAAATAAAGTACGGCAAACCGTAATTACATTATCATATTCAAGGGAAGTATTCTTCATTTATTGCTGTATATTTGCTAAAATTTCTTCAAAAATAAGGATAATAATAAAGAGTTTCAAGTTTAAGGTTTTCTTTGTTTCAAGTTTTTTCTAAACAAAGTGTTAATGACAATAATTTGAAACCAGGATATAATGTGAAAAGTTTCAGGTTACAAGTTTTGAAACTCGTGTAATCTGAGTCAACTTGAAACTTGAAACAAATAAAACTTGAAACAAAATAAAAAAATGCAAATTAACTGCAAAGGTCAACTTATAGATTTGTCGATTCCTAAAGTAATGGGAATTTTGAATGTTACGCCAAATTCTTTCTTTGATGGAGGAAAGTATAAAAATGAAGATGAAATTATCTCACAAGTAGATAAAATGCTGTCTGAAGGTGCGACATTTATAGATATTGGTGCTTATTCGAGTAAACCAAGTGCCGAGTTTGTTACTGAACAAGAAGAAATTGACCGAATTGTTCCGGCAATAGAATTGATTTTAAAGCATTTCCCTAAAACTATATTATCAATCGATACTTTTAGGGCTGAGGTTGCAAAAGCAAGTATAGAAAGCGGTGCAGCGATTATAAACGATATTGCAGCTGGAGAACTGGATGATAAAATGTTTGAAGTTATCGCCCAATATAATGTTCCGTACATTATGATGCACATGCGCGGAAATCCGCAAACGATGCAAAGTTTGACGCAATATGAGGATATTGTAAAAGAAATGCTTTTCTATTTTTCTGAAAAAGTAAATAAAGCAACAAGTTTTGGAATCAATGATTTAATCCTTGATCCGGGTTTCGGATTTGCCAAAACAACTAATCAGAATTATGAAGTTTTACAAAAAATGGAACTTTTTAATTTATTAGATTTACCTGTTTTAGCCGGTGTTTCGAGAAAATCAATGATTTATAAAACCTTAAATAATACAGCACAAGAAGCTTTAAACGGAACAACAGTTCTCAATACAATTTCATTGACAAAAGGGGCGAAGATTCTTCGGGTTCATGATGTAAAAGAAGCGGTGGAATGTGTTACTTTGTTTGAGAAAATGAATTTGAATAATATGTAAACGATAGATTTGTCATTTCGACCGAAGGGAGAAATCACACTCGAAAATCGACATAGATTAGCGATCTTCTTTGCGGAGTTTCTAGTGTGATTTCTCCCTTCGGTGGGAATGACATGCAGCATAAAATAATAATAAACTGAACGCACAGATTTGTCATTTCGACGAAGGAGAAATCTTCGTTGCCAGATCGACACAGATTGTATTCTCGTTGCAGAGCGACTTGCGAAGATTTCTCCCTTTGGTCGAAATGACATGTAGGATAAAAATAATAATAAACTGAACGCACAGATTTGTCATTTCGACGAAGGAGAAATCTTCGTTGCCAGATCGACACAGATTGTATTCTCGTTGCGGAGCTACTTGCGAAGATTTCTCCTTCGTCGAATGACAAACCGCGTACAAAAAATAATAAATAAAATAATGAAATACTTTACTCTAATTATCGCTTTTCTTCTTTTTTCATGTGAAAAAAAAGAAGACGTTTTACTTCCAAAATCAAATGTTTCTATTGTGAAAGACGTTCAGGATCATTCGCTAATTTACATTTTCTTTAAAACAGAGGGAAAAGATACCATTGCAGATGTAAACAGAAAAAATAGCATTATTTCTACCAATTGGATTTTGAATATTGACAAACGTTTGCCTTTAAGACTGGTAATTCCGGAAGTAATGAAACTTCAGGAGAAAAAACGTGCTGATAGCGCCCACAAAAACGAAAGTTCCGAAAATTATTATTCCTACGCAGATTCTGTCGGGAAGAATTTAGCCTTTTTACCTTTCACGAAAGTGTATTATAAAATGGAAAAACCTAATAGAAGAAATTTTGTCTTTTATTTTAGAAAAGGAAAAAAACAGGTTTTCATGGGAAATAGGGAGATAAAAACAGCAGAAATACTAAAATATTTTTACAGTATCAAGTTTGACAAAGTACCAGATTTAGTATTCTTATTTGATAAAGACATGAGTTATGAAGAATATATCCAACATAAAATTGTACTGCAAAAATATGTGACTTACAATCTTGATAAACTTCCGGTAGAATTTATCTTCTAAAACTGAATACTGTAAACTGAATACTAAAAACTGAGACTGAATACTGTCCTCTATTGATGATGATAAGGTTCATTTCTTAAAATCGTAAAACCACGATACAATTGTTCGATAAAAAATAAACGAACCATTTGATGCGAAAACGTCATTAGCGAAAGAGAAATTTTACCTTGTGCTTTGCTGTAAACCGTATCTGAGAATCCGTAAGGACCACCAATTACAAAAACAAGAGTTTTGATTCCGGAATTCATTTTCTTTTGCAATTCTTCAGAAAAGCCAACACTTGAAAAGTTTTTTCCGTTTTCATCCAATAAAATCAATTGATCTGTTGGCGTTAGTTTGGAGAGAATCAATTCGCCTTCTTTTTCTTTTTGCTGACTTTCAGATAAATTTTTTACGTTTTTGATATCCGGAATAATCTCCAGATCAAATTTGATGTAAAACGATAAACGTTTGGTATAATCGTCAATCAAAGTTTGAAGCGATTTATTATCTGTTTTGCCAATGGCGATAAGTTTGATATTCATTTGTATGTTTTTTTTGCCACGAATTGCACGAATTATCACAAATTAAAAGTTAAAATCAGTGTAAACCCGTTCAATCTGTAAAACCCGTGGGCTATTTTTTATTCTCAAAAACAGTTTCAAAATGCTCTACAACTGGAAATGGTTCATAATAATGATGGAGCATCTTTTTCCATTCCAGATAAGCTTCAGAAGTTCTAAAACCTACTGTATGATCTTCAAGCGTATTCCAATCTACTAATAAAAGATATTTATTTTCGACTTCAATACATTTTTCTAAGCGATGTCCTAAATAGCCATCAATAGACGAAATGTATTGACTTGCTTTTGCAAAATCAACTTCAAATTGAGTTAGCAAATTTGGTTTTACATAAAGAAATACGGCTTCTAAAATCATAATTATAATTTTTTATCTGCTCGAGATTTTATTTTAAGTATTCAGAAACAAAAAATCTGCGTTAATCTGTTCAATCCGTTTAAGTCAGCGTGCAATCTTCGCAACGATTAAACATTCTAGTTCTTAGCAAATTTATCTTCAAAAGTTTTAAATCTTGCATCTAAATCTTTTAGTAATTGTTTTTTTACTGATACATCCTGAATAAAACTATAATTAATACCGTTGTAAACATATTGTTTTATCGTTGCATACGAAACATCAGGATATCTTTTGGCTAATAAAACATATTGTTCCGTCATATTTGTTCTTAAGATTCCGGCGTCGTCTGTACTAATAATGATTGGCACATTAAATTCTTTGTAAAGCGTAAACGGATGTCTGTTTTCTTTTACTTTCAGAATAAATTCATTGCTCGTCAAGTTGATCTCGATTGGGATATTGTTTTTTGCCATATAACGCAACAAATCATATGAATTTGCTTCGTAAGCGATATCGACTCCGTGACCAATTCTGTTTGCTCCGGCAACATAAATAGCATCGTTTATATGCCATGTTAAATCTTCCGGCTGAACTAATCCTAAAGTTAATTCTCCCGCGTGAAGCGTGTATTTTACATCAGGATATTTAGAGTGGCAATATTTAAACATTAACATGTGCAACCAATAATCCTTCATAGAATTTTCGCCATGTTCCGGAGAAACAATGTTTACACCCGCAACCAGTTTGCTGTCGTTTGCAGAGATAAAAGCAATTGTCAGGTTTTTGAATAAATCAACCGGATCCATAAAACGAAGGACAAAATTTTGATAACGCATTGTAAAACGTTCATCGTCAATTTTCAAATCTTTGTGCAGTTTAGCAGTGAAATTAGTGTTGAAATCTGCAGCGTATTTTTTTGCATCTTTTTGCTGAAGTGATTTATACAATTCGTCTAAAAGTTTCAGAACTGCTTTTTCATCTTTTTGAGTTGCAGCCTGACGTAATTTTGTATTGAAATCAGTTAAGTCAGAAACATTCATGTCACACGGAATCGTTGATAATTGGGTTTCGATATAGCTTACATTTTCGGCAATGGCGCGTTTTTTTAATTCTAGCATTCCTTCTGCAAAATGACCTTGAATAGTAGGTTCGAATTTCATAAAAGAATCAAAAAACTGGTCATCAGAAGGAACAGAACCGTTATAATCTTTAACCGACCAGGTTTGCATGACTTGTTGCTCGTAAAAAGCCAGTTTTCCTTCGTTTTTAAGAGCTGAGAAAGTTTGCCAATTTCCTTTTGATGGTTTAGTTTTAGAAACCGCCATAGTTTCCAGATTCAAATAAAAATCTTCTGCGATCGCTCTTTCTAAAAGAGGTTCTGCATAAACTGATCCTGAAAAATGATGGTGTAAATCTCCGCCTTTTGGCATTTGTTGAAAGAAAGCTGTTAAGAGAGCTTCGTTATTTCTGATTTTTTCTAAATAGTTTTCAGCCGTTTGAGAAAAGCCAATTTGTGCTATAAAAATACAGAAAAGTGTAATTATCCTCGTCATACTCTAAGTTTAAATTACATGCAAATATAAGAGTTTTTGAGGAGATTTTAAAATTGATTTTTGGAAAGGTGAATTTTTACCGCAAAGAACGCAAGGTTTTAGTATATGCTAACCTTAATATAAACGCGAAGTTCGCAAAGCTTTGTCTAAAAAACTTTGCGAACTTTGCGTAATTCTTTGCGAACTTTGCGGTAAAAAAATTCAGAACCTTAGTACCTTTAAGAAAGTACATCACGAATTTCTTCTACTTTATCAAAAACACTTTTTGCAAAAGGACAAAGCGGAATAATTTTTACATTATTTGTTCTGGCATAATCTACGGCTGCCATAACCAGTTTTTTGCCAACACCTTTACCGTTAAAATCAGGACTTACTTCGGTGTGGTCAATAATAAATTTAGAATCTCCAGCCCAGGTATAAGTCATTTTTCCAGCTTCTTTTCCGTCTTCTATGGCTTCAAAATAGCCTTTTTTTGTATCGTTTATTTGTTGAATTTCCATTATAAGTTATATTAATGTGGTTTTAATTTCGATTGAATGTGTTAGTACTTTATGAATTGGGCAACTATTAGCAATAGTTTCTAAACGCTGTCTCTGTGTGTCGTCGATTTCACCAATTACTTCTATTTTTCTTGTAAATAAAGATACATTTCGATCTGAATCTCTTTCAAAATCAATTTTGACATTGATTTCTGATACATCCCATTGTTTGCGATTTATGTACATTCGCAAAGTAATTACGGTGCAGGAAGCTAATGATGCTGCTAAAAGTTCTGTTGGATTCAGACCTAAATTTTTGCCGCCCAATTCCTGAGGTTCATCTGAAATTAAAACATTTTCGCTGGCTGATTTTATTTCCGTTCGATACAAGCGAGTATCAATTTGTGCTGATATAGTATCCATATATTATTTAATTCTTGGTTGAGGTAAAGGCACAAATTCAGTTTCGCCCGGAACTTTTGGGAAAGTTTGTTCTGTCCAGTCTTTTTTGGCTTTTTCGAGTAGTTCTTTATCTGAGGAAACAAAATTCCAAAAGATAAAATGTTCTTCCGGAAACGGAGTTCCTCCAAAGATGTAAACAGTAGAATTTTCGGCTAATTCAAACTCGCAAAGTGTGCTGTCGTTTGTAATTAGAATTTGTTTGGAATCATAAACATGTTCGCCGCTTTTAATGCTTCCTTCGAGAATATACAAACCGCTTTCGCCAAATAAATGCTGTCCGATATTTATTTTTTTAGCTTCGGTGCTTTTTATTTCTATAAAATATAACGGACTATAAACTGGAACGGGTGATTTTTTTCCAAAAGCTTCTCCGGCAATTAATTTATACGAAACACCATCTTCTTCCCAAGCCGGAATAGCATCTGCTTCTACATGCGTAAAATTGGGATCCATTTGTTCCAGTTCTTTTGGTAATGCTACCCAAATTTGCAAACCGTGAAGCATTTTATCTGAATGTCTTAAATATTCAGGAGTTCTCTCAGAATGTACAATTCCTTTTCCTGCAGTCATCCAGTTTACGGCGCCGGGCTTTATTTCTAATTCGGTTCCTAAACTATCGCGGTGCATGATGCTTCCTTCAAACAAAAATGTCAAAGTCGAAAGTCCGATATGTGGATGTGGCGGAACATCCATGTTTTCATGATCACTTAAATGAGCGGGTCCCATATGATCGATAAACACAAAAGGTCCAACAGCTCTTTTTTCGCGGAAAGGCAATAATCTCCCTACCATAAAATTGCCAATATTGGCAGCACGTTCTTCAATAATTAAACTAATATTTGACATGGTTATTTTGATTTGATTTGAAAACAAAATTACAGTTGTGATAGAAATCTGTAACTTAATTTAGATTAAGAAAACTTGTTTTGGTATTATTTATAAAAGTAAGGAAAATGTGGAATAATTCAAATTCATTTATTTGATGCAGTTCTATTTGTTATTTCTATAATAAAACCAAATCTTTTTTCAGGAGCTAATCCCGCTATCCGTTTCAATCTTTTGTGGCGAACCCCGCCACAAAAGGATTTCCACTTCTATCGGGGCTAGGACTATC
This sequence comes from Flavobacterium sp. Leaf82, assembly GCF_001422725.1. GTDB lineage: Bacteria > Bacteroidota > Bacteroidia > Flavobacteriales > Flavobacteriaceae > Flavobacterium. Next base: position 458,988 of record NZ_LMMA01000032.1, read on the forward strand.
ATTTTCATAACAATATTTCCGTGTAGTTTGTCATTTCGAGGAACGAGAAATCTCCGTTAGAAGCTCGACAAAGATTGGATTCTCGTTGCGGAGTTACTTGCGAGGATTTCTCGTTCCTCGAAATGACAAAACTGCGGGAATTTGTGTTTAATCAATAAGTTCAAATTCCAAAGCCTCACTTTCAGTTCCGTTAATGATAATCGACAATTGATGTATTCCGGTATGAAAAACACGCGTTGTAATTATCTTGAAAGATTGATTTCGATTGACTTTAATCAATTGATTGGGTAAATATTTTTTCTCACTGATTTTAAAGACTTTTTTTGCCAAATGTCCTTTTGATTTTTTGTAATGAACGGCGTATTCTAAACGAATCGTTTTGGCTTCTTCATTTTTGTTATTTAAATGAAATTGAAACTGAAGATAATCGCCAATTTTGACTATTGGCGTTTTAATTTCAAAATTAGAAAGTTCAATATTAGTACTTTCTAATCCATAATGACTTAGGATTTCAGGATGTCCTTGTTTTAGTAAAGTACGAGCGCCGTGTTTGATGATTCCGTCAGTTTCAGGACTTATTCCGCGCCATTTATTGGCTATTTCTAACACAATCTGCGGATTATCTTTTGCGATATCATTTAAGTTGTTGGCAACGCTTCGGCGAACATATTCTGAAGGATCATTTTTCAGGTTTTCTAAAATGGGCAATATAGAAGTTGGATCTTTTTTCAGGAACGGAATCGCCATTGCCCACGGTAATCTTGGTCGGCTTCCTTCGCTGGATAATCTGCGTACATGATGATTTTCATGCAAAGACCATTTTGTCATTTCGTCGATCATTTTTTCTTTATATTTTAAAATAAAAGGACGAACGGCAAACTCACAGCTAATAAATTGTGTGATGGAAACAAAGGCTTTTGCTGAAGTTTTAAAATCATCTAAACCATATATTTCGATATAATCAGCAAAAAATATAAAGGCAAGATTTCCTTCTGTAAACTTATTTTTCTTTAGATTTTCAATGATTTTATCAATTAGAGAAACGGCTTGGGTAAAATTTTCAGGCATAAATTGATGAAACACAACAGTTGTATGTTTCATTCGGTCTTTCCATTCTTTTTGGGCAAAATCACCTTGATATATGGTTTCAATAAATTTTTGTTTATCGAAATCCGGATGCACTTCGGCTACAGCCTGACTGAATTTTTCGTAAAAAGTAACGGAGTAAATGTCTTTAATTAATCCCATGATTTTGTTTGAATGAACCTCAAAGATATTTAATGTTCTTAATTGGATACTAACAAAAAAGAAAATATTTAAACCATTAAGATATTAAGTTTCATTAAGAATAAAGGCTTAATTTTTCTTAATATCTTCATGGTGAAAAAAAAGAATTTTATAATGTTTAGATTTTTTTTGGAGAAGGTTAACTTTCAAATCCACAAAATATATCCTACTTTAGCATCTTATAAAATATAATAAAAATGATTAGCGAAGTACAATTTCAAGCCGAATTACAACTATTGATTAGCAACGCAATTCGAGAAGACATAGGCACAGGCGATTATAGTTCATTGGCGTGTATTCCTGAAACTGCTCACGGTCAAGCCAAATTGCTGGTAAAAGATCAGGGAATTATTGCGGGTGTTGCACTTGCAAAAATGATTTTTGAGTTTGTAGATCCTAAATTAAAAATCAAGACTTATATAGAAGATGGAACGCATGTAGAATATGGTGATATTGTTTTTGAGGTTTCAGGAAGTTCTCAGTCTATTTTAAAATCAGAGAGAGTCGTTTTGAATACCATGCAGCGTATGTCTGCTATTGCTACAAAAACAGATCAGTATGTACAGCTTTTAGAAGGAACAGGCGCTAAAATATTAGATACACGTAAAACAACTCCAAATTTTAGAGCTGCAGAAAAATGGGCTGTAAAAATAGGAGGAGGCGAGAACCACCGTTTTGCCTTGTATGATATGGTAATGCTGAAGGATAATCATATTGATTTTGCCGGCGGAATAACTTTGGCAATAAAGAAAACAAAAGAATATTTGAAAGAAAATAATCTGGATTTGAAAATTATTGTTGAAGCCAGAAATCTGGATGAAATTCGCGAAATTCTTTTAAGTGACGGCGTTCACAGAATCCTGATTGATAACTTTAATTATGAAGACACAAAAACGGCAGTTGAGTTAATTGGTACCAAATGCCAAACGGAATCTTCTGGAAATATCAACGAAAAAACGATTCGTGAATATGGTTTATGTGGTGTAAATTATATCTCGTCAGGTGCTTTGACACATTCTGTTTACAACATGGATTTGAGTCTAAAGGCTTTTTAAAATAATTATTAATTGTTAATTATTAATTGAGTTATACGTTATGAGTTTGTAAATGTAATCCTGATGTTTTGGGATTAAATCTAAAATCTGAACTCTTAAATCTAAAATTATAAATATGTCTCAAGAGATAGAAGATCGGATTGAAAAGCTTCCTGTAATACGAACTCTTGCCCGGTTTTTAAAGAGAATAAAACTGCCTTGGCGGGAAGGTTTCTCCTTGTACGATTTGCTCGAAATGTATACGATGGGTATTCTCGAAGGTGCATTTTCGTATCATGCAAGTGCTGTTTCGTTTAGCTTTTTTATGGCTTTGTTTCCTTTTGCACTGTTTATTTTAAACTTAATTCCGTTTATCCCAATAGACAATTTTCAGGCAGATTTTTTGCAGTTTGTGCAGCAAAGTGTTCCGCCAAATACCTATGATGCAATTAGTAAAATCATTAGTGATATCTTAAACAATAGTCACTCAGGATTGCTTTCATCGGGTTTTTTGCTTTCTATATTTTTGATGGCAAATGGTATTAACGGAATCTTAAGCGGGTTTGAATCCTCTAAACATGTTTTTGATAAACGTGGATTTTTTAGTCAGTATTTAGTAGCACTGGCGATTTCGCTGGTTATGACTATAATACTGTTTGTAACTGTTGCCACAATTGTTGTTTTTGAGGTATTTATTCAAAAAACAATTATTCAGGATGTGTTGAGCGATCGAATTCCGTTGATTATTTTAGGGCGATATTTATTTGTGATTTTGATGATTTTGATAACGTCTTCAATATTATTGCGTTATGGTACAAAACAATATAACAAAGTGCCTTTTATTAGTATTGGATCTGTTTTTACAACCATCTTAATTGTTATATCTTCGTTCTTTTTTGGGATTTGGGTTATAAAATTCTCAAAATACAATGAACTTTATGGTTCAATTGGTACATTATTAATTCTAATGTTTTATATTTGGATAAACTGTATGATTCTGCTTTTGGGGTTCGAATTGAATGCTTCTATCAGAAAATTAAAACAAAAAAAAGAGAAATAATATGAAAAATTGGATGTTAACTATTGGTGTTTTTTTCTTCGCATTAAGCACAATTCAGGCTCAAAGCGTTATTGGTAAGTGGAAAACAATTGATGATGAAACAGGAGAAGCAAAATCAGTTGTAGAGATTTATGAAAAATCCGGAAAAATATATGGTAAAGTGGTAGAAATACTTCGTGCTGATCATAAAAAAGATTTATGTGTAAAATGTGATGGTGCAGATAAAAACAAACCTATTATGGGTTTAAATATTATTAATGGACTTAAAAAAGACGGTGATGAATATAGCGGAGGAACTATTTTAGATCCTACAAACGGAAAAAAATACAAATGTTATATCACACTGGATTCAGCTGATAAACTAAAACTTCGTGGTTATGTAGGGATTTCTATTATGGGAAGAACACAATATTGGACCAGAGTGAAGAATTAATTTCATAAAAATAAAATGCGAAAGTTAGCATCGATACTTTTGTTCTTAGTACTTTTTTCTAATAGTTTTGGACAAACTAAGAATTCGCCATTACAAATAAGTCATCTTACAGGTGACTTTTATGTTTATAAAACGTTTCATGATTACAAAGGAACTCTGATTTCTGCCAATGCAATGTATCTGGTTACTAATAAAGGTGTTGTGTTATTTGATGCGCCTTGGGATAAAACCCAGTTCCAGCCATTATTAGACAGCATAAAAGCAAAACACAATAAAGATGTGGTAATGCATTTTGTAACGCATTCGCACGAAGACAGGGCAGGAGGTTTAGGATTTTACAGACAAAAAGGAATAAAAACCTATACAATAAAATTAACAGACGAGATTCTTTTAAAAAATAATGAAAAAAGAGCTGAATTTGTAATTCCCAATGATACAACATTTACAGTAGGACAACATACTTTTCAGGTTTATTATCCTGGTAAAGGTCATGCTCCGGACAATATTGTTGTTTGGTTTAATAAAGAGAAAGTACTTTACGGAGGTTGTTTTATTAAAAGTGCAGAGGCAAAAGATTTAGGATATCTGGGCGATGCAGATGTAAAAGAATGGGAAAAGTCTATTGAAAAAACACAAACGAAATTTAAAAATCCTAAATTTATTATCACAGGTCATGATGATTGGAAGGATTTAACTTCTTTAAAGCATACTCTGACATTAGTAAAGGAGTATAATAAAGCTTCAAAATCTTCTGATAAAAAATAATCTTTCAATCTTTTAAAATCATTACATGTTTTTTGTCGAAGTTGTTTTACCACTTTCCTTAGCGAAAACTTTTACTTATCGTATTTCTGAGACTGAATTTCATTTCATTAAGAAAGGAATGCGGGTTGCGGTGCCTTTTGGTAAAAGCAAAATATATACGGCGTTGGTGATTGATATTCATCAAAACGAACCAAGCCTTTATGATGCCAAAGAAATTCACCAAATATTAGACGAGAAACCTATTGCGACCGAAATCCAGATTAAACACTGGCTTTGGGTGGCTACTTATTATATGTGTGGCATTGGCGATGTTTATCGCGGTGCTTTCCCAACTGGATTATTACTGGAAAGTGAGACTATAGTTTCGCTTAAGGCAGAAATCGTAGTCAATGATTCTGAACTTTCTGATGATGAATTCTTGATTTATGAAGCATTGCATCATCAGAGTTCGCTGAAAGTTCAGGAAATTATTTCGATATTAAATAAAAAGAATATTTTTCCGGTTCTTCAAAAAATGATGGCAAAAGATATCATTGTTTTAGAAGAAGAAATAAAAGAAAGTTATAAGCCTAAATTGGTTCGGTATGTAAAATTGCACGCTCAATACGAATCAGATAATGGTTTGGGAGAATTGTTAGAAGTTTTGAAAAGTGCCAATAAGCAAAAGGAAATTGTTTTGTCTTATTTTCAGCTTATGGCTTCAGAAAAGAAACCAATTACGGTAAAAAAACTGGTTGAGGTTTCGAATTCATCTTCATCTGTTGTAAAAGCTTTAATTGATAAGGAAATTTTTGAGGAATATCTTTTGCAGCAAGATCGTGTTTCGTTTACCGGAGAAGCAAGTGATAAAGAATTAATACTTAGCGAAGCGCAGAGTATTGCTTTTGAATCTATTAAGAATAATTTTTCAGAGAAAGAAGTTTGTTTGCTTCACGGTGTAACGTCAAGCGGAAAAACGGAGATTTACATTAAATTAATCGAAGAATATCTGGCAACAGGAAAACAAATTCTCTATTTGTTGCCGGAAATTGCTCTTACAACTCAATTAGTATCACGTTTGCGTTTTTATTTTGGAGATAAAGTAGCGGTTTTTCATTCTAAATACAGCAATAACGAAAGGGTAGAAGTTTGGAAACAAACACTTGAAAATGCTGATAAAGCGCAGATTGTAATAGGTGCAAGATCTGCACTGTTTCTTCCTTTTAATAATCTAGGATTGCTTATTGTTGATGAAGAGCATGAGCAGACGTTTAAACAAACGGATCCTGCACCGCGTTATCATGCCAGAGATGCAGCTATTGTTCTGGCTAATTTTCATAATGCAAAAGTGCTTCTGGGATCAGCAACTCCAAGTATTGAAACTTACTTTAATACGCAAACGGATAAATATGGTTTAGTTACACTTACTGAGCGTTATAATAATGTGCGAATGCCTGAAATTGTTTTGGTCGATTTAAAAGACAAGCATTTCAGAAAAAAAATGACAGGGCATTTTAGTGATCTTTTAATTGAAGAAATTGCAGAAGCTTTGTCTTTGGGCGAACAAGTGATTTTGTTTCAAAACAGAAGAGGATATTCGCCTATAATAGAATGTTTGACCTGCGGGCACGTACCGCATTGCCAGCAATGTGATGTGAGTTTGACTTTTCATAAACATAAAAACCAATTGCGTTGTCATTATTGCGGTTATTCGATTGCAAAACCTACGCATTGCCATAGTTGTTCGAGTATTGATTTAACGACAAAAGGTTTTGGAACGGAACAAATCGAGCAAGAGTTGGTATCGCTTTTTCCTAAAGCCAAAACCGGCAGGATGGATCAGGATACAACAAGAGGGAAATTTGGTTTTGAGAAAATAATTGATTCTTTTAAAAACCGTGAAATCGATATTTTGGTTGGTACACAGATGCTTGCCAAGGGTTTAGATTTTGATAATGTAAGTCTTGTTGGGATCATGAATGCTGATAATATGTTGCATCATCCTGATTTCAGGGCTTTTGAGCGTAGTTTTCAAATGATGACACAAGTAGCGGGAAGAGCCGGAAGATCAGAGAAGCAAGGAAAAGTTATTATCCAGACCTATAACCCAAATCACAATACAATCCAGCAAGTTACAAACCATAATTATATGGGTATGTATAAGGAGCAATTGTATGATCGCCAGATTTATAAATATCCGCCTTATTTCAGGATTATTAAGCTAACCTTGAAACACAGGGAGTTTGATAAATTAAAAGAAGGTTCGATGTGGTTGTATCAGGTTTTAAGTCAAAACTTAGCTATGCCGGTATTAGGACCGGAAGAACCAGCGATTGGCAGGATAAGAAACGAATACATCAGAACTATTTTGATAAAGATTCCGCAGAATTTGCCTATTGGAAGTACAAAAAAAACTATTCAGAAAATGATGAATAGTTTTGAAGCTGTTGCTCAGTACCGAGCGATAAAAGTCATTGCAAATGTCGATTTTTATTAATTATGACGATGTTGACAATGCTTTTACTAAATCTTCTTTTTTGTTTCGGCTTAATGGAATTTTGGTAATACCAATTTCGGCAAACTTGCTGTTAAAGCGTTCAACCTTATCGATATTGATAATATAAGACTTGTGCACACGAATGAACTTTTCTTTTGATAAATCATTTTCAAAAGATTTCATTGTTGACAGTACCAAATTGCTATCATCTTCGGTAACTACTCGTACATAATCTCCAAATGCTTCAATCCATTTGATTTTTGCTGTAAAAATTTTAAGTTTTTTAAGATTACTTTTAATGAATATATGTTCGCCTTCTTCTTCTTTTACATCTTTTTTCAGCAAATGCATGTCTATTGCCCTCTTTACAGAAGCATTAAAACGATCAACGGCAATAGGTTTTTGAAGGTAATCAGTTGCGTCATAATCAAAAGCTTTCAAAGCATATTCAGCTTTAGAAGTAATAAATATAATTTGTGGTTTAGATTTTAAACCATCAAGAAAGTCAAATCCATTAATAACAGGCATTTCTATATCAAGAAATATTAAGTCGATATTATTTAGAGAAATACAGCTTTTTGCTTCTATTGCATTAGAAAAATCCCCGATTAAGTGCAAACCTGGGTGATTATTAACTAATTTTGCAATAATGGTCCTTTGTATAGAACTATCATCAACAACAACACAGTTTAGTTTCATAACATTAAAATTTAGAATAAATTCAGGATAGCAGTAGTAAATGTATTATTTTTTTGCAAAAAAAACTAAAATCGGCTTGTATTTTTTACTTTACAACGAATAAAAGCAAAAAAGTGTTGTATATATAAATTTATTGGTTACTTTTGCACCCAATTTTAACAAATAAATATTGTATTTATGAATCATTATGAAACTGTTTTCATTTTAAATCCCGTTTTATCTGAGGTTCAGGTGAAGGAAACAGTAACGAAATTTGAAGAATTTCTTACTAGTAGAGGAGCTGAAATGGTGTCAAAAGAGGATTGGGGTCTGAAAAAAATGGCTTACGAAATCCAAAACAAAAAAAGTGGTTTTTATCACTTATTCGAATTCAAAGTAGCTGGAGAAGTTCTAATTGCTTTTGAAACTGAATTTAGACGTGACGAAAGAGTTATGCGTTTCTTAACTGTAAGTTTAGATAAACATGCTATTTCATGGGCTGAAAGAAGAAGAGCCAAATTAAAATCTACTAAAGCTTAATTATTATGTCTACAATAGAGCAATCTGCAAAAGGAAAAAAAGACGGAGATATCAGATATTTAACGCCTTTAAACATTGAAACTAACAAAACTAAAAAGTACTGTCGTTTCAAAAAATCAGGAATCAAATATATCGATTATAAAGATGCTGATTTCTTATTGAAATTCGTTAATGAGCAAGGAAAAATTCTTCCTCGTCGTTTAACTGGAACTTCATTAAAATACCAAAGAAAAGTTTCTGTAGCTGTAAAAAGAGCTCGTCACTTAGCTTTAATGCCATACGTGGCCGATTTATTAAAATAATTAAAAACTCTAGTCGCTGGTTTCCGGTCAAATGGAACCTAACTTCTAAAATATAAGGACAACAACATGGAACTTATTTTAAAACAAGACGTACAGAATCTAGGATTTAAAGATGATGTAGTTAGTGTAAAAGCGGGTTACGGACGTAACTTTTTAATCCCTCAAGGTTTTGCTGCTTTAGCAACTCCTTCTGCTAAAAAAGTTTTAGCTGAAAACCTAAAACAAAGAGCTCACAAAGAAGCTAAAGTTGTTGCTGATGCAAAAGCGTTAGCTGAAACTTTAAAAGCTCTTGAGATTAAACTTACTGCTAAAGCTGGTGGAGAGAAACTTTTTGGTTCTATCACAAACATCGATATTGCTCAGGCTTTAGAGAAATCTGGTAACGCTATTGATAGAAAATTCATTACTAGTGGTATCGTAAAACGTACTGGAAAATATACAGCAAACATCCGTTTACACAGAGATGTTATCGTTGAATTACCATACGAGATTATCGCTGAAAAATAACATTTTGTTAACTTCGTGTTAATAAAATATAAAAATCACTCTTAAGAGTGATTTTTTTTTGCCTAATTTTGAAAGGAATAACTCACTCAAAACTAGGAAAATGAAAAAAATCGTAACCTTATTATGTATTTTTATTGTCACTGTGGTTACAGGGCAAACAACAACTTCGAGTATTAAGGGTATTGTAAAAAGTTCAGGTAACGAACTTTTGCCCGGAGCTACTATCCTCGCAATACATACTCCTACAGGTTCAAAATATTCATCTCTCTCTAATGAAGACGGAAGGTTTAATATTTTAAATATGAGAATTGGCGGACCATATAAAATTTTGGTCACTTTTGTAGGGTATCAAAACCAGGAATATAATGATGTGTATCTTGATCTGGGTAAAGCTTTTAATTTAGATGTTGTTCTAAATGATGAAAGCCAGACATTAGAAGAAGTTAAAATAGTATCTAAGGATAAAGTTTTTAAAAGCGGAAAAACGGGTGCAGAAACCACTATTGGACGAAGAGAATTAACTGCACTGCCTACTATTTCAAGATCAGCTGAAGATTTTACCCGATTAGAACCAACAGCAAGCGGTGGTTCTTTTGGCGGTAGAAATGATCAATATAATAATTACTCTCTAAACGGTGCAATTTTTAATAACCCTTTTGGTTTAGATGCTGCAACTCCCGGAGGTCAAACCGGAGCACAACCTATTTCGCTCGATGCGATAGAGCAAATTCAGGTAGCAACTGCTCCTTATGATGTGACTTTGTCTGGTTTTACAGGTGCTTCTGTAAATGCCGTTACAAAATCAGGAACAAATGAGTTTCATGGTACTGCATATGCTTTTTACAGAAATCAGGATTTAACCGGAAGTAAAATTAAAGGAGAAAAAATCTTTGTACCAAGTTTAGAACAAACTCAGGCAGGATTTAGTTTGGGAGCGCCAATTATTAAGGATAAGTTATTTATTTTTGGAAATTTTGAAATTGACAAAAGAAGTGACTTGGGTTCTAATTTTATAGCAAATAATAATGACGGTGTTACAGGAATTAATGAATCCAGGGTTTTAGAATCTGACCTGATTGCTGTTTCTAATGCATTGGCAAATCTGGGATATAATACTGGTGCCTATCAGGGATTTATTCATGAATCGAATTCCAGTAAGGGAATTATAAAAGTAGATTGGAATATTAATGATAATCATAAGTTAGCTGTTATTTATAATTTTCTGGATGCTTCAAAAGATAAACCTGCACATCCAACAGCTTTAGGATTTAGAGGGCCAAATGCTTCAATCCTGCAATTTCAAAATTCAGGATATCAGATTAATAATAAATTAAGTTCATTCTTGCTGGAATTGAATTCAAAATTCAGTGAATCAGTATCTAATAAATTACAGGCAGGTTATACTCATTTTAATGATTACAGAGATCCTTTTTCTACTCCGGCTCCGGTAATTAATATTCAGGATGGTGCGGGATCAAATTATATTATTGCGGGTCATGAACCATTTTCTATCAATAATACGCTGGATCAGAAAGTGATTCAGATTACAGATAACCTGACTTATACGGTTGGAAAACATTCTTTTACATTTGGATCTTCTTTTGAAAAATTTAAATTCGCGAATTCATTTAATTTAGGTGGATATGATAACTTTGGAAATCCAAATGGTTATGCAGGAACTTTTTTTACGCCTTATTTTACTACACAGGATTTTCTGGATGATGCTGCAAAACCTTATGCAACAAGTATAGTAGCACAAAATTTACAATATGCCCAGGATACATTTAATACAAAAAGTCAATTTGCAGTTGGCAGCGATGGCGGCTGGAAACTGGCAGAATTAAACGTAGGTCAGTTGGCTTTTTATGCACAGGATGATTTTAGTGTTACCGAAGATTTTAAACTGTCTTTGGGTTTAAGAATTGATAAACCATTGTATTTTAATACTGCTGATTTAATCCAGAAATATATCGATACTGATAACGGTGGCGCCGGCAGGGATAATGATATTGATTATTATGATCCGGATACTGGAAATGCGGTTAAATTAATTTCGACCAATTTACCAAGTGATAAAATTTTATGGTCTCCCAGAATTGGTTTCAATTGGGATGTAAAAGGCAATGCAACTTCGCAGCTTCGTGGTGGATCCGGAATCTTTACCGGAAGAATTCCGTTTGTGTGGTTAGGGAATCAGGTAAGTGGTGCTGATGACAGCTTTTTTCAGATTATGGATCCTGATTATAAATGGCCTCAGGTCTGGAGAACAAGTTTAGGTTACGATCATAAATTTGAGAGTAATTATATTTTAACTTTCGATTTTTCATACAATAAAGATATTAATGGCGTTCAGGTACAAAACTGGGGTTTAAAAGATCCTACAGGAACTCTTGCCGGAGCAGATGCTAGGTTAATTTATACTGCAGCAGATAAAGGGGCGAACAATGCTTATGTAATGACAAATTCTAATAAAGGATTTGCTTTTAATGCTAGTGTTAAAGTTCAGAAGAATTTTGATAATGGTTTATATGCAAGTGTGGCTTATAACTATTTGGTGTCTAAAGATGTTAACTCAATCGAGGCTGAAATTACAGGTGATGCTTTTGCCTTTAACCCCGCCTTGGGAAATGTAAATAAAGATGTTCTGTCGAACTCTAAATATGGAGATAATCATCGTTTTATTGGTGTAGCCTCTAAAAAATGGAAATATGGAAGTAATGATAAATGGGCTTCAACAGTGTCTGCTTTCTTTGAATATGCTCAGGGAGGACGTTTTAACTACACGTATGGCGGAGATATTAATAACGACGGTTCTGCTGTGAATGATTTGATTTATATCCCTACAACTGCCGAAATTGGACAAATGACATTTACCGGAGCGGGACAAGGAGAAGCTTTTGATAAATATATTGAGCAGGATAAATATTTAAAAACAAGAAGAGGGCAATATGCTGAGCGCTATGGGGCAATTTCTCCGTGGAGAGGAAGATGTGATTTTAAATTTTTACAGGATTATAATTTCAAAGTTTCATCAGCTTCTGAGAAAAAGAATACGATCCAGTTTAGTGTTGATATATTAAATCTTGGTAATTTAATTAATTCTGATTGGGGTGTGGTTCAGGTTCCTACCAGTGTACAGCCAATAGGGGTTACTGTAGCAGGAAATACACCAACTTATACTTTTACCAATACACAAACAAAAACGTTTAGCTATGACGCCAGTTTAACATCAAGATGGCAGATGCAATTTGGTATACGATATATTTTCTAGGAAAATAAAAAATAGTGTAAATTTGCCCTCTTAATTTAAGAGGGCTTTTTTATTATAAATATCCTGGAATAGCTAAATGAGGCTATTGAATAAAAATCTGACAAATAAACACTAATGAAATACGCAAGATTAACAAAAGAGCAATTTGATGAATTGCATGCAGAATTTGCCAGCTTTCTAGCCACTCAGGCGATAGATAAAGCAGAATGGGATTCTATTAAGATAAATAAACCGGAAGTTGCAGAACAGGAGCTGGATGTTTTTTCAGATTTAATATGGGAAGGTGTTTTATCCAGAGCAGAATTTTTAGAACATTTTTCTAAAAATCATATTTTTCTGTTTCAATGTTTTGAGACTGAGGTGCAATCTATAGTTTTAAAATCATTATTTCCTGAAACTGATTTTTTGACTAAAGAAGGTCTGCAATGGTTAAGTGATAATATGTTTACGGAGAACATAGAAATGAAAGTGGGTAAAAAAGTATTTACAGAGGATAGAAATGCCTCAATCTTTGAATTAATTCAGCAAGGTGCGTTTTTAAGTGACGGACAATTGTTCACTCAGATCAATACTATTATTGAATCGTAGTTTTTTGCAAAATAAATTTTAAAAAAGGTAAATGATTGATGTTAAATTATTTACCTTTTTTTATTTTTTTAACACTTGTTTAGACTTTTGTATTTTGTTTACCCCGTATTTTCACGGTTTTTTTTTGAAATGTGTAAAGAATGAAGATTTTGTGTTTAAATTGTAAGTTTTACTTTTCAATTTTGCTTTTTTAGTTCTAAATCAAACGATTAAGAAAGAATAAAAGTAATCTAAAACTTACTTTTTTAAGATTTAACAAATTTTATTTGCATTTTTTATGATAATTATAACAGTTGATTTAATGTTAAAAGTATAGGTTTTTCGCATGTTATGGCTGTTATTGTGCTTTTAGTTTTTTAAAATTCAAAAAAAAATAAGAAATTTATTCTTGTTTTGCATTTTACTTTTTTATAATTTTAGAATACAAAAGTTAAACAAAGTAGTTTTTGTGCTTTTTGAAATTCATAAAATAGGAGATAATTTTAAATTGCTATTTTTTAAATAGATTCAGATTCCCTTTTTATGTTTTTTATTGAATTTTTAAAATTGAAGATTAAATAATAACTTAATTAGTTTGCTTATGGAATTGACATTTACTTTCTTTATCAAGTTTGCATTAGGTGTTGCTGTTATTTTAGCTTTATTTTTTATGAGTTTAAGATTAGTCAAATTTATTTTTAAATCTGACTTTTATTTAAGTGCAGACTTTTCTCAACATTTTTACAGTTATGTCAGTTTTTTATTTTCAAAGTCAGATCGGTGGCTTTGTTGACGAAAGGCATTTTTGTGTTTAATTTTTAGATACTGAAAATGCCCCTTATCAAAATCAATGATTCAATTTTTAGAAGTTATTCTAAATCAACAAAGTTTATAGATTGCCTAATCAACTTTTTATAAATATTGATTCATACTATATATTAGAATTCCCTCAGTTCTACATCAACTTAAATTTTCTTTTATGAAAATTAGTCCACTAACAAATCACTCCTTTTGGAAGATTGATGTAGGTCAATATTCCCTAAAATTTTCCAGACATTTTTTATTCTATCAGAATAAAAACTGCTCTTTGGTATACTTCGGTATACGCAATACAACATGATTTTTTTACTGAATTGGAGTTTACATTCTTAGTATACTGCGGATTTAAATTTCATTTTAACTAGTTGATTTTTAACGTTTTTTAAAATTGCCTAAGCATACGTGCTTATCGCAACAGGTATTTTATTGTCCATTTTCTAATCTTCCAAATTATGAAAAAAAATTTTACTTTCTATGATCTCATCGTAAAGAAGAGATTGTTGGGTTTATTGTTTTTATTGCTTTTATGCAATAAAAACTTTGCACAAACCTTTTGCAGACCTACTTCTGAGACCTCTGGTATTGGAGGAGTGTGTCTGGGTGCAACAGAAATTATTAATCCGTCTTTTGCTTATGATGCCAGTTTGAGCACATATGCAACACTGACGAATTCTCTGGGTGTACTTTGTTTTGCACAGGAAACGGTAGCATTTAGTCAAACAGCGAGAGCGGGTGATCAAATTGTTATTTATTACGGTTCAAATTCAGCGTTGTTAGATGTTGGTTTGTTGTCTAATGCGAGTATTCAGGCAAGAAATTCAGCAACAAATACCAATGGAGCCACGGTTGCATTAAACAGCCCTTTGCTGAATATTCAGCTCTTGGCCGGAAACACAGTGGGTGTTATTAGATATACACTAACGGGTGATGCTGATCAACTTAGAATTCAGGTAGGCGGGCTTGTTAGTGTGCTCTCGAATTTAAGAATATACGATGTGCGTTTGCAATTTGCAAAACCAACGATTACTAATGGAGAAACACAATCTATATGTACCGGACAATCAATAGCACTTACAGCTACTGCTGCACCTGGAACAACAGTAGCATGGTATGATTCGCCAACATCTACTACAGCACTTTCTAACGTAGCAAATTATACTACGCCAGCATTAACAGCTACAACTACATATTATGTAAGTACTTCAAGAGTTGCCGGTTGTGAAAGCAGTGAGCGTTTACCGGTAACTATTAATGTAATAGATCCTGTAATACCGGTTATAAGCCCTGCGGGAACAGCAATTTGTTCTGCCGGAGCAACTCAGGCAACGACCTTATCTGTTGTAAATCCGGTTTTAGGAACTACTTATTCCTGGTATAATGCTCCTACGGCAGGAACACTTTTAACTACTGGTAATACTTATACACCAACTGTACCTACAGGAGTAACAAATTTCTATGTTGAAGCTTCAATTGGTGCCTGTAAGTCAGCACGTACTCAGGTTACAGTTACTTCAACTCCTGTACCTGCACTTGCGACAATATTAACGCAAAGTGTGTCTATATTATCTGGACAAAATGCTACTTTAAGCGCTTCGACAAGCGAGGCAGGCGTTACTTTGGACTGGTATGATGTACCTACAGGGGGAACTAAATTATTAGGAGATTCGAACACTTTTACAACACCAATATTAACTGCAACTAAAACATATTATGTAGAATCACGTAATAGTGCAGGAGGATGTGTCAGCGCAACAAGAGTTCCGGTTACAGTAACTGTTTTGGCTAACCCGTTAGGAGGATGTTTAGAAGCAAATAGTCAGCAAACAACTCAAAACGGACTTTGTTTGCTTTGTTCTTCTACAACTCCAAACAACTCTGTTGATGGAAATAGTGCTACTTCGGCAAGATTAACTTTACCAATAGGTTTGGTAAATGGATGGATTCAGCAAACATTACAATTTAATAATCCAGGTAAAGTGGGTGATATTGTAGATGTTGAATTGGCATTACCAGGAGGATTGGCAGATGTTGCATTATTAGGAGGCGTTAGTTTAGCAACTTATAATGGAGCGACTTATAACGGAGACCGCGTTTTTATCAATAATCCGTTGGTTTCTTTACAACTTATATCCGGAAATAGATTTAGAGCGAGTATCGTTTCAGGTGCAAATTTTGATCGTGTAGAAATTAGATTTGGTGCCGTAGTAACGGTATTGACCAGTTTAGATATCTATCAGGCAACTTACAGATATAAAGCGCCAACAATTTCAGGAAATACAACAATTTGCAGCGGTCAGACAGCTACTTTAGTTTCTAGTGCTGCTTTGGGCGAAACGATAAGATGGTATGATGCTTTAACTGGAGGAAATTTATTATTTAGTACAGCGGCTATTACAACTCCGGCTTTAACGGCTAATCAAACTTATTATGTTGAAATTACCAGAAATGGTTGTGTAAATAGCGAAAGAACTCCTGTAGTTATTACAGTAAATAATCCTGTTGCACCAACACCTGTTACTGCAAGTCCATCGAATTTATGTAGTGGCGAAACAACAACAATAACAATTGATACACCGGTTGCGGGCACTACTTATAATTGGTATGACGCGGCGACTGGCGGAAATTTATTGTTTACAGGTACCACTTATACAACACCTAACTTAACTGCAACAACTACTTATCACGTTGAAGCTGTAATTGGCAGTTGTTTAAGTCCTGCCCGTACAGCAGTAACTGTTACTGTGAATCCGGCAGCATCAGTTCCGGTTCCGGTATCTTCAAATGTAATTATTCAGTCTGGGCAAACTGTAACTTTATCTGTTGCAACTAGTGCCGGGGTTTCTTATGAATGGTATGATGCTCCAACAGGAGGTAACCTTTTATTAGCAAATTCAAGTACTTATACTCCTAGTCCGGCTTTAACAGCAAACAAAACATTTTATGTTCAGGCTAGAAATTTAGCTACAGATTGTATAAGTGCTACAAGAGCGGCAATAAATGTTATGGTAATTAATACTGTAAGCACCTGTTTGCAGCCAATTTCACAAGCGGTAAGCATAGATACGAATTTACCAGTTGCATTGTGTGTTTTGTGTACGTCCAGTAATGAAATTAATTCTTATGATGGAAACATAAATACATTTGCTACTCTGACTATTCCTGCGGGAGTATTGAATGCTTATATACAACAACAACTAACTTTTGGTACACCGGGTCAGGCAGGAGATATCATAGATATTGAGCTAGAATTACCTGGAGGAATTGCTGATGTAGCATTGTTAGGATCTGTTAGTATAGCAACTTATAATGGAGGAACATTTAACAATGACAGACTTTTAATCAATAATAATTTATTGAATTTGCAGGTATTATCAGGAAATAAATTTAAAGTTAGCTTTCCTACAGCTGCAGTATTTGATAAAGTCGAAATTAGATTTGGGGCTTTGGTAGGGTTGTTAACAACGCTAAATATTTATGAAGTTTCGTATAGATTTCCAAATGCAACAATAACTGGGGCAACAGCACCAATTTGTTCTGGAGAAACTCCTACATTGACTGCATCTTCTACTGGAACAGAAACTTTTGCCTGGTATGATGCTCCAACAGGAGGAAATTTAGCAGCGGTTAATTCTACACCTTTAAATGTTACCACTACTTATTATTTAGAAGCCACTCGTGGTGCATGTATTAATAGTGTTCGTCAGCCAGTAACAATAACTGTATTGCCTATTCCTACAGCTGCAGATATTGCAATTACAAGTCCTCTAACTGCTTCATGTGCAGGAGGTGTTGTATTGACTCCAACATCTGCTTTAGCGGGAGCAACATTTAAATATTACTTAGATCAAAATAAAACCGAAGAAATTACAACAGGTTCGGTAGCGGGCGTAACATATTCTAAAGATGCTACAACCGGAGCTTTAACCATTAGCGGACTTATTGCTGCTAATGCACCTTATACATATTATGTATCTGTTCTTAACGGAGGAACTTGTGAGAATGTAAATGGAACTTTAAAAGAAGTTGTCGTAAATTATCCTGCAGGTTCAGCTTTAACAGTTACAAGTCCATATTCAGCTTGTGGTAAAGTAAATTTAAAAGATGCTATTTCAAATTTTGATACATCAGGAAATACAACTTATACTTTCTTTGATTCAGCAAATAATCCAATTACAGAACAAGCGGCAGGAAATATTCTTGTAAGTGGTACTTATTTTATTCAGGCTCAAACTACTGGTGTAGATTGTCCGTCAACAAGAGTACCTGTAGCGGTAACTGTTAATCCATTGCCTACATTAACAGGAGTAACGAGCTCGATTGCTGTTAACACAGGAACTTCGGTAGCTTTAGCAGCAACTTCAAACGGAACAATAACATGGTATGACCCACAAGGAAATGCATTACCATCAAATAACACAGGAATTCTAAATACTGTTGGTGTTTATACCTATACTGTGGTAGCCAGCAATGGTACTTGTACAACCAGTCAAACAGTAACGATTAGCGTTATTGATCCGGCTGCTTGTGATGCGTTATTAGAAAGAGTTTATGCAAATTCTCAATTATCGGGATCAGTTATTACAGGATCAGTTACAAACGGACCTTTGGCTGTAGATAATGACCCAAGTACATTTTCTACTATAACTACTGGTTTAGGACTTTTAGGCATTGGCACAACATGGCAAAATCTGCAATGGCCAACAACTATTCCTAAAGGAACTGCGGTAACTGTAAAAATAGGTTTAGAAAACAGCTTACTTGCAGTTGGACAAAATATTTCTGTAATAGGTACTAAACGTGACGGATCTAATAACCCAATAGATATTGGAACTTTACAATCTGTATCAGGATCATTATTAAACTTATTACCGGGACAAAACTCATTCGAATATACATTTGTTCCTTCTAATACTACTGGTCTTCAGGATTATGATGGTATTCGTGTACAGTTGGGCTCTGTTTTGAGTGTAGCACAAAATATTAATGTTTATGATGCTTACTATAAAAAACAAGTAACTCAAATTGCTTGTGGTCAAGGCGATATCGAAGATATTTTCTCTGGCGTAAAAGATTTAGGAGTCGGGGCACTAACAGCAACAGTAGGGGTTTCTAATCCTTGGAATGTGGCTGATGGTGATGTTGCTACATATGCTACAATGTTTAGCGGGGCAGGAGTACTTGCTGCTGCTGAACTTACTACAACTTTTAGAACGCCATCTATGGTGGGTGATAGTTTAAGAATTACCATTTCTAAACCGGGAACACTTTTAAATCTTAATTTACTTACCGGATTTACTATTCAGCTTTACTCAGGAAATATCCCTGTAGGCGCACCAATACAAAATACCAGTAGTTTATTGACTTTAAAATTGCTTTCAGGCGATACAATGGCAATGACAATCGTTGCGCCGCAAACGGAACCATATGATAAAGCGGTTATTACTTTTGGAGGTGTTGCAAGTGTGCTGGATCAACTTAGAGTTCATACTATTGATCGTGTAACCAATACAAAAGTGATTGGCGGAGATCTTGATAATAATATAACGGTTTGTCCGGGAGCAGCTATTACACTCCAGGTTCCGCCTAAATCTTGTGCGGATTATGTCTGGTATGATTCACCAACAGGAGGAAATGTTTTAACCACTGGTCAGATTTATACTCTTCCGGAAACATTAGCTGCCGGAACTTATAAATATTATATTCAGCCAATTCGTTATGGTTGCCCAGCTTTAGAAAGAGGTGAAGTAACTGTAATAGTTAGAGCAACTACTCCTGCGGCTACAATAGCAAGTGTAACCATAAACGGAGGAAACAGTACTATTATATGTGCCGAAGATGGTACAGTAACACTGGACGCAATCTTAAATGGTACGCCTGTACTAACGAATCCTGTATACCACTGGTATAGTTTTGACGGTACAACTAGTCAGGAAATAGTTGGTGAAACAGCTCCTAAATTAATAATAACAGGATTAGCTCCGGGAACATATACTTATTATGTTGGACTTAGTTCAGATGAATATTGTGAAACTGCACCAGCAGATAGAAAACAAGTAACATTTACTATTTTACCTACTTCTCTTGTAACAGATATTAATGTAGATAATGCTACTATTTGTCATGATACTGATGCGGTGTTAACACCAACCAGCAGTTTAATAAATCCAGTTTTCTTCTGGTATTTAGATGCGAATAAAACGCAGCCTATTTTTAATGGAGTAATTAACGGAGTAACATATGCGGTAAGTAGTACAGGAGTTTTAACAGCTTCAGGTTTAACTACTGCTATGAGTCCTGTTTCTTATTATGTTGCCGTTACAAGTGATAATACATGTCAGAATAAAAACGGAGAGCTTAAAGTTGCAACTGTAATGATTAACGATCCGGCTACGCCAACATTGGTAACTGCGGGAACACAAAATTTCTGTCTGGCAGATGCGCCAACTTTTGCAAGTGTTCAGTTTAATGAAGCAAATATCGTTTGGTATACTGCTTTAACAGGTGGAACAGCGATTCCGTCAACAACACTTTTAACAAGTGGAACTTACTTTGCAGCATTAATTGATAGTACAATACCTTGTGAAAGTTCTGTTAGATTATCAATAACAATTAGCGTTACAGATCCTGGAACACCAACATTGGTAACGGCAGGAACACAAAACTTCTGTCTGGTAAATGCACCAACATTTGCAAGCGTTCAGTTTAATGAAACAAACATCGTTTGGTACGCGGCTCTAACTGGCGGAACAGCAATTCCGTCAACTACAGCTTTGACAAGCGGAACTTATTTCGCAGCGTTACTAGATCCAACTACAAATTGTGAAAGTGCCGTTAGATTATCAGTAACCATAAGCGTTACAGATCCTGGAACACCAACATTGGTAACAGCGGGAACACAAAACTTCTGTCTGGTAAATGCACCAACTTTTGCNAGATTATCAGTAACCATAAGCGTTACAGATCCTGGAACACCAACATTGGTAACAGCGGGAACACAAAACTTCTGTCTGGTAAATGCACCAACTTTTGCTAGTGTTCAGTTTAACGAAACTAATATTGTTTGGTACACGGCTCTAACAGGCGGAACAGCGATTCCTTCAACTACACCACTTACAAGCGGAACTTATTTTGCAGCATTATTAGATGCTACAACAACTTGCGAAAGCGCGGTTAGATTATCAGTTACTATAAATGTTTCAGATCCTGGAACACCAACATTGGTAACAGCAGGAACACAAAACTTCTGTCTGGTAAATGCGCCAACATTTGCAAGCGTTCAGTTTAACGAAACAAATATCGTTTGGTATACAGCTCTAACAGGTGGAACTGCGATTCCGTCAACTACACCTTTGACAAGCGGAACTTATTTCGCAGCCTTATTAGATGCTACCACAACTTGCGAAAGTGCCGTTAGATTATCAGTAACGATTAGCGTTACAGATCCGGCTACGCCAACATTGGTAACAGCAGGAACACAAAACTTCTGTTTGGTAAATGCGCCAACCTTTGCAAGTGTTCAGTTTAACGAAACTAACATTGTTTGGTATACGGCTTTAACAGGTGGAACAGCGATTCCGTCAACTACAGCTTTAACAAGCGGAACTTATTTCGCAGCATTATTAGATCCAACTACTAATTGTGAAAGTTCAGTTAGATTATCAGTAACGATTAGCGTTACAGATCCCGGAACACCAACATTGGTAACTGCAGGAACACAAAATTTCTGTCTGTTAAATGCACCAACCTTTGCAAGTGTTCAGTTTAACG
This sequence comes from Flavobacterium sp. Leaf82, assembly GCF_001422725.1. Classification (GTDB taxonomy): domain Bacteria; phylum Bacteroidota; class Bacteroidia; order Flavobacteriales; family Flavobacteriaceae; genus Flavobacterium. Next base: position 480,494 of record NZ_LMMA01000032.1, read on the forward strand.
AAACTAATATTGTTTGGTATACAGCTTTAACAGGCGGAACAGCGATTCCTTCAACTACACCTTTGACAAGCGGAACTTATTTTGCAGCATTATTAGATGCTACCACAACTTGCGAAAGCGCGGTTAGATTATCAGTGACTATAAATGTTTCAGATCCTGGAACACCAACCTTGGTAACTGCAGGCACACAAAACTTCTGTTTGGTAAATGCACCAACCTTTGCAAGTGTTCAGTTTAATGAAACTAATATCGTTTGGTATACAGCTTTAACAGGCGGAACAGCGATTCCATCAACTACGCCACTTACAAGCGGAACTTATTTCGCAGCATTATTAGATGCTACAACAACTTGTGAGAGTGCCGTTAGATTATCAGTAACAATTAGCGTTACAGATCCGGCTACGCCAACATTGGTAACGGCAGGAACACAAAACTTCTGTTTGGTAAATGCACCAACATTTGCAAGTGTTCAGTTTAATGAAACTAATATTGTTTGGTATACGGCTCTAACAGGGGGAACGTCGATTCCGTCAACTACGCCACTTACAAGCGGAACTTATTTCGCAGCGTTACTAGATCCAACTACAAATTGTGAAAGTTCCGTTAGATTATCAGTAACCATAAGCGTTACAGATCCTGGAACACCAACATTGGTAACAGCGGGAACACAAAACTTCTGTCTGGTAAATGCACCAACTTTTGCNAGATTATCAGTAACCATAAGCGTTACAGATCCTGGAACACCAACATTGGTAACAGCGGGAACACAAAACTTCTGTCTGGTAAATGCACCAACTTTTGCAAGTGTTCAGTTTAACGAAACAAATATCGTTTGGTATACAGCTTTAACAGGCGGAACAGCAATTCCGTCAACTACAGCTTTGACAAGCGGACCTTATTTTGCAGCATTATTAGATGTTACAACAACTTGCGAAAGCGCTGTTAGATTATCAGTAACTATAAATGTTTCAGATCCTGGAACGCCAACATTGGTAACGGCAGGAACACAAAACTTCTGTTTGGTAAATGCACCAACTTTTGCAAGTGTTCAGTTTAATGAAACAAATATTGTTTGGTATACAGCTTTAACTGGTGGAACAGCGATTCCGTCAACTACGCCACTTACTAGCGGAACTTATTTCGCAGCATTATTAGATGCTACAACAACTTGCGAAAGTGCTGTTAGATTATCAGTTACTATAAATGTTTCAGATCCTGGAACACCAACATTAGTAACAGCAGGAACACAAAACTTCTGTTTGGTAAATGCGCCAACATTTGCAAGTGTTCAGTTTAATCAGGCAAATATCGTTTGGTACACGGCTCTAACAGGCGGAACAGCGATTCCGTCAACTACACCTTTGACAAGCGGAACTTATTTTGCTGCACTAAAAGATGCTGTTACAAATTGCGAAAGTATTACCAGATTATCAGTAACTATAAATGTTTCAGATCCTGGAACACCAACATTGGTAACAGCAGGAACACAAAATTTCTGTCTGTCAGATGCACCAACCTTTGCAAGCGTTCAGTTTAATCAGGCAAATATCGTTTGGTATACAGCTTTAACAGGCGGAACAGCGATTCCGTCGACTACAGCCTTGACAAGCGGAACTTATTTTGCTGCTTTAAAAGATGCTGCTACAACTTGCGAAAGTGCAGCAAGATTATCTGTAACCGTTGTAGTTGGAAACACAAATACGCCTACAACCAATAATGCAGCTCAAAACTTCTGTTCAACCAGTGCTCCAACATTTGCGAGTATTCAGGTAAACGAAAGTAATGTAAGTTGGTTTGCAGCCGCTACAGGCGGAACAGCAATTCCGTTAACTACAGCTTTAGCTTCCGGTACGTATTATGGAGAAATTACAGATCCTGTAACGGGATGTAAAAGTGCAGGTCGTTTAGCAGTTATGATTACGATTGTGAATCCAATGTCAACACCAACAACGAATTCTTCAACTCAGAATTTCTGTTCTGTAAATGCGCCAAAAGTTTCTAATATTCAGGTAAACGAAGCAAATGTAATCTGGTATAATACTCCAACAGGAGGAACAGCGATTCCGGCAACAACAGCTTTAATTACCGGCATATATTACGGTGTTATAGCGAGTGGTTCAGGTTGTGAGAATACAGCAAGATTAGCAGTTACTGTAAATGTAAATACACCGGGTATTGTTACTACGCCAAAACCAAATCAAACATTCTGTTTGTCAGCAGTTCCTACAATTGCAAGTATTATTGTAAATGAGGCAAATTTAGTATGGTATACTTCTGCAACGGGAGGAACACCATTAGCAGCAAATACGCCGCTTACAGCTACAACATATTATGCAGCAGCACTTAATAATACAACAAATGGTTGTGAGAGTGCTACGAGATTAGCAGTAACGATTGCTTTTGAAAATGATGCTTTGGTTCCAATCACAGCAACAGACGATACACCATGTGTTTTCCAGGGAATCACTTATTCAATTGCCAACGGAAAATCTGATTATGTGTGGTCAATTACAAACGGAACTATTACCTCTGGTGGAGGAAATGCTGACGGATCTGTAACCGTTTCATGGTCTGATATTGGACCTGGAAAAGTAGAGGTTAAATATGTAAATACTTGTAACGAGACTACAACTAAAACTTTAAATGTTACTGTAGCAACTTGTTCTGACTTAACGATAACAAACACAGTTAGTAATCCTACACCTAATTTTGGTGAGCAAATAACATTTACTGTAACTGTAAATAATGTTGGTCAGGGTAATTTTATAAATACGATCGTAAGCGAATTATTACCAAGCGGATATGATTTAGTAAGTGCATCTACAACTGCAGGAACATACGATTTAGGCACTCAACTTTGGACAATTCCAGCTTTGAATGCCGGACAAAGCGTAGTTCTTACAATTGTTGCAGAAGTATTACCAAGTGGTAATTACCTTAATGTTGCAACTGTCGAAATTTCGACTCCTTTAGATGTTGATGCATCAAATAACTCGGCTTCAGCTTCTGTTGAACCAATTTGTTTGACAGTTTACAATGAGTTCACTCCTAATAATGATGGAGCTAATGATCTTTTCAGAATTGATTGTATAGAATCATATCCAAATAATGAGTTGAAAGTTTATAACAGATACGGTTCATTAGTATATAGTAAACAACATTATGAAAATGATTGGGACGGAACCGCCAATGTATCCGGAGTGGTTAATAGAGGAGATATGTTGCCAACAGGTACTTACTTTTATGTGATAACCATTGGAGATGGATCGGCTAAAAAAGGATGGTTATCTATAATGAGATAATCAGCTGTATTAATCATCTAATTAATTAAACTTAATAAGTATCGTTATGAAACTATATATAAAATCATTAGAAACGTATTTCATTTTAATATGTTCTTTTATTACATTTTGTGCCAGTGCACAACAAGATCCGGAGTACACGCAATATATGTACAACACAATGTCGGTAAATCCAGCTTATGCTGGATCTACCGGAACATTAGAAGCAACACTTTTACACCGTTCACAATGGGTTGGAATTGATGGAGCGCCAGAAACACAATCATTTTCTATACATTCTCCGTTGCGAAACGAGATGATAGGTTTGGGATTAAGCGTCGTAAATGACAAAATTGGTCCATCGAACGAATTGTATCTGGACGGAAACTTTTCCTATTCAATTCCGTTAGGATATGAAAAAAGATTAGCATTTGGTCTTAAAGCAGGAATGAGAATGTTGAATGTAGATTGGTCTAAAGGAAGATACTATAATAATAATGATGTTTTATTAAATCAAAACATCGACAATCAAATGAAATTAGCTGTAGGAGCCGGGATTTACTATTATACAGATAAATGGTATTTAGGATTCTCGATTCCAAGCTTTCTTCAAAATGATTATTATGACGACGTTCAGGAATCTATAGATTATGATCGTTTGCATTATTATTTGATGGGAGGTTATGTTTTTGATCTGAATCCTAATTTAAAGTTTAAGCCGGCATTTTTAGTAAAAGCAGTGAGTGGAGCGCCACTTACTGCTGATATATCGGCAAACTTTATGATTGCAGAGAAATTTGTAATTGGAGGATCTTATCGAACAGATGATTCTGTGAGTATATTGGCAGGTTTTCAAATATCCAAAAGTTTCTATATCGGATATGCCTTTGATTACACCGTTAGCGATTTGAACAAGTACAATGATGGAACTCATGAAATCATTTTACGCTATCAATTCAATAAAAAAGAAAGTAAAATCAAATCTCCTAGATTCTTCTAAACATAAAAACCTATGAAAAAATTATATATCCTGAGTTTAGTCTTGAGTTTTACATTTGGTTTTGCTCAGACTAATTTAAAAAAGGCCGATGCTTTGTTTAAAAACTACTCTTACTTAGATGCTTCAAAAGCCTATGAAGAATGTTTGCAGAATATCGAGAATCCATCGGCTCAAACGATAAAAAATGCTGCTGACTCTTATTATTTTATTTCAGATGCCAGGAACGCATTAAAATGGTACAAAAGATTGTACGAAATACAAGGAAATAACCTGACAGATATCTATTACCTGCGTTACATCCAGACAATGAAAGCAGTTATGGATTATGATGATGCCGATAAAATCACAAAGGAATATCTAAATAAAAAAGGAGATCAAAAAGAGATCAATCGATATGTTGCCCAAAAGAAACAACTGGACAGCATTGCGAAATCAAAATCTCTCTATCAAATTAAAAATTTAGAAATCAATACCGGCAAATCAGATTTTGGAGCAACGTTTTATCAGGACCGAATTGTATTTACATCATCCAGAGATACAACAAATTTTGGAGAGAAATTATACAACTGGAACAATCAGCCTTTTCTGAATTTATATGTTGCAGAAAGAAATCCTGCTGATGGGAGTTTGTTTAATGATGCTCTTTTTATGCCTAATGTAATGACCAAATATCACGAAGCAACAGCAAGTTTTGATGCCAGTGGAAAAACTATTTATTACTCGTCGAATATTATTAAAAAAAACAAATTGGTTATTGACAGAGATAAGATTAATAATTTTCAGATCCTTAAAGGTACCATGGTCGACGGAAAAGTAGAAAACCCACAAAAAGTTTTCTTTGATAATGATGCTTATTCAGTTGGTCATCCATCCTTAAGCGACGACGGTCAATGGCTTTTCTTCGCATCAGATATGCCTGGCGGATACGGCGAAACAGATTTGTATGTAGTTAAAATTGCAGATGATGGTACAATGAGTTCACCACAAAATCTGGGACCAAAAATTAATACACTGGGTAATGATCTTTTTCCGTTTTTTCGTAACGGGATACTTTATTTTTCTTCAGATGGACATTATGGCTTGGGAGATTTAGATGTATACGAAAGTAAAATTCTTGCAGATGGAAGCTTCGGTACACCAAGAAACCTGGGAACGCCCATAAATAGCAATAAAGACGATTTTACTTTTATAATCGACAAAACCGGCACTTATGGTTATCTGTCATCAAACAGAGCAGGAGGTAAAGGAGATGATGATATTTATTCGTTTGTAAAAGGAGAACCGGTTTGTAATCAAAATATTTCCGGTAAAGCATTAGACAGAAAATCTAAATTGCCTATAACAGATGTTACTGTTGTTGCTTATAATTCGTATAACGAGATTCTGGCAGAAACAAAAACAAATTTCGAAGGAAAGTATGCCGTTACAGTTCCTTGTAATAAAACAGTTCGACTAGTAGCTAAAAAAACAAATTATAGCGATGACGAAAAAACAGTAGAAACGACCAGGGAAAATGAAGGCGAAATTATCGATGTTAATTTTGAATTGAGTAATTACGATGATTTAGTAGTCAAAAAGAAAGGTGTTGAAAAAGTAGATGTAAACCCAATTTATTTTGATTATGACAAATACGATATTACACCTTTGGCAATAGAAGAACTGTCTAAAGTGGTTTTTATAATGAGAAAATTTCCTGCTATCAGAATCAAAATAGAATCACATACAGATTCCAGAGGAAAAGACGCCTATAACCTGAAATTGTCTGATAACAGAGCAAAATCAACACGAGACTATATTGTTTCGCAGGGTATCGATACATCAAGAATAGAAAGCGCCATAGGTTATGGCGAAACACGCTTGATTAATAAATGCAAAAACGGAGTAAAATGCACAGAAGAAGAGCATTTGTTAAACCGAAGATCAGACTTTATCATTATTCAGAAATAGTTTTATATTTGCGCACCAGGTTGTTGATTATCAGTGTAAAAATATAAAACGAAGAGACCATTTGGAAGTTGGTTTTGTTTAATTCTTTTTAAGAATAATGGGCAAGAAGAAAATCAAGTTGCATCGTTTTGCAACTTGATTTTTGATTTTATAAAAGTTTGATTTTTTACTGTTTTTCAACAAAAATAATCCTAATTTTGATATTCAGTTATTCAAAAACACAACCTCCAGTATTTTAATATTTTATGAGTATTCAAGAAACAATTCAAACATTAAGAGATGAACTTAATCAACATAACTACAATTATTATGTGTTAGATAATGCCACAATTTCTGATTACGATTTTGATATTAAACTAAAAGAACTTCAGGATTTAGAAAACAAAAATCCCGAGTTTTTTGACGAACATTCGCCAACACAGCGAGTGGGAGGAATGGTAACCAAGAATTTTAAAACTATTGCACATCAATACCGCATGTATTCCTTAGATAATTCATATTCTAAAGAAGATTTGCTTGATTGGGAAAACCGAATCCAGAGAGTTTTAGGAAATGTGAATTTGCAATATACATGCGAATTAAAATATGATGGCGCATCTATAAGTATTACCTACGAAAACGGAAAACTGGTACAAGCCTTAACTCGCGGAGATGGTTTTCAGGGAGATGAGGTAACCAATAATATTAAAACCATAAAATCAATTCCGTTACAACTAAAAGGAAATTATCCGGAAAGATTTGATATTCGTGGCGAAATTATTTTGCCGTTTAGCGGATTCGAAAAAATGAATCAGGAACTGATAGAAATTGGAGAAACGCCGTATTCAAATCCAAGAAATACAGCTTCAGGAAGTTTAAAATTACAAGACAGCGCTGAGGTTGCAAAACGCCCGCTAGAATGTTTATTGTATTTTGTAACCGGAAATAATTTGCCATTTTCATCTCAGTTCGATGGACTGGAATCTGCCAGAAAATGGGGATTCAAAGTCCCGGCCGAAGCAAAATTAGTCAATAACATGCAGGAAGTTTTTGACTTTATAGACTATTGGGATGTTCACCGCCATAATTTACCGTATGAAACTGACGGAGTTGTTGTAAAAGTTAATAGTATACAACATCAGGAAGAATTAGGATATACAGCAAAATCGCCACGTTGGGCAATTGCTTATAAGTTTAAATCAGAACAGGTTTCGACAAAATTAAATTCGATTACTTATCAGGTAGGTCGAACCGGAGCCATAACACCAGTCGCTAATTTAGCACCTGTACAATTGGCAGGAACGATTGTAAAAAGAGCTTCTTTGCATAATGCAGACCAAATAGAAAAATTAGATATCAGGATAAATGATACTGTTTTTGTTGAAAAAGGAGGAGAGATTATCCCTAAAATTATTGCCGTAGATTTATCTCAAAGACCTGAAAACTCAGAACCAACAAAATACATTACACATTGCCCGGAATGTCAAACCGAATTGGTAAGAAATGAAGGAGAAGCCAATCATTATTGTCCTAATTTCTACGGATGTCCTCCGCAGATTATAGGCAGAGTACAACATTATATCTCAAGAAAAGCCATGGATATTGAAGGTCTTGGCGGAGAAACGGTTGCTTTGCTTTTTAAAAATGATTTAGTTCATAATTATGCAGATTTATATGAGTTAAAAGTAGATGATATTTTGCACCTGGAAAGAATGGCAAAAAAATCTGCTGAAAATCTGGTAAATGGTGTTGAAAAATCAAAAGAAATTCCGTTCGAAAGCGTTCTTTTTGCACTCGGAATACGTTTTGTAGGCGAAACCGTTGCTAAAAAATTAGCCAAACATTATAAAAATATCGACGCATTGAGCCAGGCTTCCTTAATGGATTTGATTTTGGTGGATGAAATTGGTGAAAGAATTGCTAAAAGCGTAATTGAATTTTTTGAAAACGAAGAAAATAAAAAAATAATCGAACGCCTGAAAAGTTATGGAGTTCAATTTGAAATTGTAGAAAAAATTAATCCAAATGCTACCAATAAATTTACAGGTAAAACATTTGTAGTTTCAGGAGTTTTTGCACAATTTTCGAGAGACGATTTAAAGAAAACGATCGAAGATAACGGAGGTAAAGTAGGAAGTTCAATTTCTGCCAAAACTGATTTTGTAGTTGCAGGGGATAATATGGGACCGGCAAAATTAGAAAAAGCAAATAAATTAAATATCCCTATATTATCCGAAGAAGATTTTATAACCAAATTAAATGAAAGCGAATAAGCCGTCTTTGATTTTATTCTTTACAGCACTAGTGTGTACAATTATTTTTGATTGTACACAACAGGATTTTTATGCACTCTATTCTAAAACCATTGTACTTCCTGCAATCTTTATTTACTTTTTAATAAGCAGCGAGTTTAAAATAAATAAAACACAAGGATTAGTATTTTTGTTTTGCTTTGTAGGTCAGGTTTTTGATCTGATGGATGTCGAAGTTTCTGAGATTGGCGGAGTTGTAAGTTTTCTAATTGTTTACATCTTAATCCTAAAACTAATAATAATAGATAACGACAAAATTAAACTCAGGCGTAAAGATATTCTGCCGGTTTCTATAGTAGTTATATTTATTGTTTATCTGCTGATTTCAGTACTAAGCCTGCAATCAGATAACATGAAAAAGTTTAATCTGTTATATACCTTTTATGGAATCGTATTAAGTATTTTGAGTTATTTTTCGTTTGTAAACTACATTACAAAAGGTACCTATATAACACTTTTAATGTCATTAATGGCCATCAGTTATATATTCTCGGATATATTCTATATCTTCAATGAATATTTTTCTTATTCTGTAGTACTGGTTTTAATTCGGGATGTAACTCAAATTTTGGCTTATTTCTTTATGGTAAAGTACTTTTTAGAAAAAGCCAAAATTCAAAAAAAGGTATTATACAATAATTGATCTTCCCTGATTAGTGTGCGCTTTATCCTTATCAAAGTAAAAATCTATTCTTCCTAAATTTATTCCGTAACAGCCCACTTGATTTACTAAAACATCTTGTCCGGCTTTGTTTTTTACGATTGTTGGTTTATCTAAAAAAGTATGCGTATGTCCGCCAATAATCAAATCAATATCCTGAGTTAGTTCAGCAAATTTCAAATCACTAATTTTTTCTTCATCTTCTTCGTATTTATATCCCAAATGTGAAAGACAAATTACCAAATCACATTTTTCTTGTTTTTTAAGTAATTGTGTCATATCCTGAGCAATTTCAATAGGATCATTGTAAACCGTTTCCTTGTAAAGTTTTTTGTCAACCAATCCGGCAAGCTCAATCCCTATGCCAAAAACTCCAATCTTAATACCGTTTTTATTGAAAATTTTGTACGGTTTTACAAGCCCATTCATGACCGTGTTTTTAAAGTCATAATTAGAATTAATAAATTCAAAAGTAGCATGTGGCATTTGTGCGTGCAAGCCATCAAGACCATTGTCAAAATCATGATTTCCTATTGTAGATGCATCATATTTCATCATACTCATTAACTTAAATTCAAGTTCACCACCGTAATAATTAAAGTAAGGTGTTCCCTGAAAAATATCACCTGCGTCCAGTAAAAGAACATTTGGATTTTCCTGACGAATCTTTTCTATAAGCCCAGCCCTGCGAGAAACACCACCTTTATTTGGATTAAGGGGGTCATCAGCCGGAAATGGATCAATATGACTGTGAACATCGTTAGTATGTAGAATTGTTAAGTGTTTAATATCGCTCATTTCAAAACTACTCAATGATAAACCTAAACTTAATAGAGCAGTACTAGCAGCCGTTTTTTCTATAAATTCTCTTCTTTTCATTTTTTATGTTTTTTGCACAAATGCTGTATTTTATATTTATTTGAGATGATTTTATTCTTCAGTAATTCTGATATCATTAGCTATCGGAATTGTATCTACTTGCTTGAAATAATCAATCAATACATTTCGAAGTTTGTAATTCAAATCAAATTTCTCAATACCTTTTGCGAAAAAAGCCATACTGTCACCGCCGTTTGCGAGATAATCATTTGTAGCTACATAATAAACTTTATTAAGATCCAGAGGTTTTCCTTGTATTAGAATATTTTTTGCAGTATTATTTTTTGTAATCGTAAAAGTCATTCCGGATAGTGGTTGTGCTTTTTGAATTTTAATAATATAAGAAGTTATCTCCAGAATCTGATCTCCTTTTAATGCTACTACAAGGAGGTTATTTTCAAATGGCATAATTTCATAAGCAGTTCTTGTGGTAATATTTCCTTTTGGTAAAATTGCTCTTATACCACCATGATTCAACAAACATAAATCGATACTTTTTTTTTCTCGGGCTTTAAAAACAATATTCCCTCTTTCTATACAAACATCTGCTAAAAGATTTCCAATACTTGTTTGCCATTTTCCGTTATTTATATCAAGCGTTTCAGGACTATACGCAAGAACGCTGTCTAAATCCTTATTAATGTGATTGCGATAAGGCTTAATAAAAGCTTCAATTTTTGGAGATTCACTATCTTTTTCATCAATAGGGAGTTGTTTTCCTTCTATCTTGGTCAAATTATAATGTTTTTGACTACAGGATAATATGAAAAAAAGTGTTAAGAATATAACAAAAAGTTTTAAAAATCCGTTATACTTTTTTAGTTTTACCATCTTAAATGCGACTTAAATAATTAATTTTGTAATCTGGCGAAAGTACTATGTTTTTAAATTATATAAAGGAATTTTTTGTAAAAAAAACATTAAATAAAAACTTGAATAATTTCAAAAACGAAGTCTTTACAAGCAATATACAAACAATTGGTTTGCTGACTGATGAAAGTAATTTTAGACATTCGAAAGAGCTGGCAGATGAATTGGTTTTGCAGGGTATAGCGCCTCAGAACATAAAAATTGTTGCCTATAGAAGTAAATTTAAAGAAAAAGAAACGTATTCTGTCCCTACTTTTGGTAAAAAACATATCAATTGGAATGGAGAAATTACAGCCGTTTTCTTGAATGAATTTATAGACACAGAATTTGATCTTTTGATTAGTTATTATAATATCGAAATAGCCATTTTGATGATGATAACCAACCAATCAAAAGCCAGGTTTAAAGTGGGATTTGCATCTGTGGATAAAAGTTTAAATCGATGGATGATAGATACCACTATGGAGAATTACAAACTTTTCGTACACGAATTGTTTAAATATTTAAAGAGTATAAAATAAAATATAAATTAGAATATGCAATCATTAATAGGAACTGGTGTTGCTCTTGTAACCCCATTTAAAAAAGACTTTTCAATTGATATCGAAGCTTTACAGCGCATCGTTAATTTTTCGATAGACGGCGGAGTTGAATATCTTGTAGTTATGGGAACAACAGCAGAAAATGCTACCCTTACTCAAGCCGAAAAAGAATTGGTTATAAAAACAGTAATCGATACAAATAAAGGAAGATTGCCTTTGGTTCTTGGAGTTGGAGGTAATAATACGATGCAGATCATTGAGGAATTAAAAACCAGGGATTTCTCTGCTTTTGAAGCCATACTTTCTGTATCTCCTTATTATAATAAACCTACACAAGAAGGAATTTACCAACATTTTAAAGCTATTGCAGAAGCGTCACCAATTCCGGTTATTTTGTATAACGTTCCGGGAAGAACTGCCAGTAATATGCTTCCATCTACAGTAATTCGTCTTGCGAATGAATTTAGTAATATCGTTGCAATAAAAGAAGCTGCCGGAGACATGGCTCAGGCTTTGCAATTGATTAAAAATGCGCCAAAAGATTTTCTTGTAATTTCAGGAGACGATATGATAGCTTTGCCAATTGTTTTAGCTGGTGGAGCAGGTGTAATTTCTGTTATTGGACAAGGTTTTCCAAAAGAATTTACAGAAATGATACGTTTGGGTTTAAATAAAAAAGTAACAGAAGCGTTTAAAACTCAGTACTTTTTATCAGATTGTATCGATATGATTTTTGAACAGGGAAATCCTGCCGGAATCAAACAAGTCTTTCAAGCCCTTGGTATTGCTGAGAACACAGTGCGTTTGCCGTTAGTAAGCGTTGATGATTCTCTGGCAGACAGATTGAATGAATTTGTAAAAAACAGCATAAAATAAGAGTGAGATTGCCGGTATTTTATTATACCAAAAAATATTTTGTAGTAGCTAAATTAATAACTAAATTTGCCACCGGAACTTCGGTGTGATTTTGCTTTGGCATAATTGTCTAAGAAATCATAATAAAAGTAAGAAAATGAAAAAAATAGTATCTCTATTAATTGTTGTTGTCCTTTTTTGTTCTTGTAGTGAATATCAAAAAGCATTAAAAAATGAAGATGTTGCAGCCAAATTTGATGTGGCAACAAAAATGTATGATGCTGGAAAATATTCAAAAGCCATTCGTCTTTTTGAACAATTAGCACCTTCATATAGAGGTAAGCCTCAGGCAGAAAAACTATTTTATATGTTTGCCCAGTCTTATTACAAATCAAAACAATACTATTTAGCAGGTTATCAGTTCGAAAGTTTTGTTTCAGGTTATCCGCGTAGTGAAAAAGTACAGGAAGCTGCTTTTTTGGGAGCCTACAGCTATTCAAAATTAGCTCCGGTTTATAGCTTAGATCAGACAGATACACAAAAGGCATTAGAAAAATTACAAGCTTTTATTGATAATTATCCAAATTCAGAATACATCGCACAAGCAAATGAAACTGTGAAAATTTTGAATGGTAAACTAGAGAAAAAAGCATACGAAAATGCAAAAGGATACAATACAATTTCAGATTATAAGTCAGCATTAATTGCATTTGATAATTTTATCGCTGATTTTCCCGGAACGCCGTTTAAAGAAGATGCTTTATTCTACAAATACGATTCAGCATATAAACTGGCAATAAATAGTGTTCCTGCAAAAATGGAAGAACGTTTAAATGTTGCAAAAGTGGCTTATAACAACTTAATTAAGTTTAATAGCGCTACAAAATATAAAAAAGAGGCAGACGAAATGAATGCCAGAGTGGAAACAGATTTACAAAAATTTACTAAATAAAATAAAGTCATGGATTTAAAAAAGACGAATGCTCCTGTAAATACAATAACATACAATAAAACAGTTATTGAAGAGCCAACAGGAAATGTGTATGAGGCAATTACCATTATGGCTAAAAGAGCAAATCAAATTAATTCTGAAATTAAAAAAGAATTAACTGAGAAATTAGAAGAGTTTGCTACATATAATGACAGTCTTGAAGAAGTTTTTGAAAATAAAGAGCAAATTGAAGTTTCTAAATTTTACGAAAAATTACCAAAACCACATGCTTTAGCAGTTCAGGAATGGTTAGACGGTAAAACTTACCACAGAAATTCAAATAAATAATATATAGTATAATGTCAGTTTTAAACGGGAAGAAAATTTTACTGGGTGTTTCTGGTGGAATTGCAGCCTATAAAACAGCCTCATTAGTACGACTTTTTATAAAAGCAGGTGCACATGTCCAAGTGATAATGACACCTGCTTCTAAGGATTTTGTAACCCCACTTACGTTATCTACGTTATCAAAAAATCCTGTACACTCCAGTTTCTTTAATCAGGATGATGAAGACGCCGTTTGGAACAATCATGTTGAATTGGCACTTTGGGCTGATTTAATCTTAATTGCTCCCGCAACAGCCAATACATTATCTAAAATGGCTACAGGAAACTGCGATAATCTTTTAATAGCTACTTATTTATCAGCTAAATGTCCTGTTTATTTTGCTCCGGCAATGGATCTGGATATGTACAAGCATCCATCAACCTTATCAAGTTTTGCAGCTCTGAAACAATTTGGAAATGTAATGATTCCTGCTGAAAATGGAGAATTGGCAAGTGGCTTATCCGGCGAAGGCCGAATGGCTGAACCTGAGAATATTATAGCATTTCTTGAGGCTGACTTAGAAAGTAAATTACCACTAAAAGGAAAAAAAATACTAGTTACTGCCGGTCCAACATACGAAGCAATAGATCCCGTACGTTTTATAGGAAATCATTCTTCAGGAAAAATGGGGTTTGATATCGCTAACGAAGCGGCTAATTTAGGCGCGCAGGTAATCCTGGTTTCAGGACCTACGCATTATAAAGCAAAAAATAATTTAGTTACAGTTATTGATGTAATCTCTGCTCAGGATATGTATGATGCTTGCCATTTGCATTTTAATGATGTTGATGTTGCTATTGCAGCAGCAGCAGTGGCAGATTACAGACCAAAAGTTGTAGCTTTACAAAAGATTAAAAAAGCATCTGAAGAATTTTCGATAGAGCTTGAAAAAACAAAAGACATATTAGCATCGCTTGGAGCAATCAAGAAAAACCAGTATTTAATTGGGTTTGCTTTAGAGACAGAAAATGAAATTGAAAATGCTAAGTTGAAAATTCAGAAAAAAAACTTAGATTTGATTGTTTTAAATTCCTTACAAGATGAAGGTGCCGGTTTTAAGAAAGAAACGAATAAAGTGACTTTTATAGACCATAACTTTAAAATCGAACCAATGGAATTAAAAGCAAAAGAATCTGTTGCAGTTGATATTTTAAATAAAGTGATTTCGCATTTTTCCGAATCATAATAATTAGAATAAAAACTAAAAGCAAGGATAGTAAAACTCTTTCCTGCTAAATCAAATAGTATCATTCTCATGAATAAAATAGTTGCACTTTTCGCTTTTTTCATTTTTGGCTTTACACAAGCACAACAGTTAAATTGTACGGTAACTATTAATACGGAAAGATTACCCAATCCCAATCAGCAAGTTTTTAAAACACTGCAGACATCTTTGTCTGAATTTGTAAATAAAACAGATTGGACAGGATCAGTTTTAAAACAAAACGAGAGAATCAATTGTTCAATGTATATTACATTGTCTTCAAATAGTTCTGATCAATTTACAGGTACAATTCAGGTACAATCATCCCGATTGATTTTTAATTCTACATATTCTTCGCCGGTATTTAATTATAACGATAAAGATTTTAATTTTAGATATACAGAATACGAGCCATTATTGTTCAATCCAACTACTTTTGAATCAAATCTGGTTTCTGTTGTTTCTTTCTACAGTTACTTAATTTTGGCAATGGATGCCGATACTTTCCAAATGGGAGCAGGAAATCAGTATCTTGAAACAGCTCAAAATATTGCAAACGTTGCACAACAAGGCGGATTTAAAGGCTGGAGCCAGTCAGATGGAGTTCAGAACCGTTATTATTTAATAAATGATATGGTTTCTCCAATGTATAGCGACCTTCGTCAAACCATGTATGCTTATCATACAGGTTTAGATGGAATGAGCGTGGATTTGAAAACATCAAAAGAAAAAATCAAAGCAGCAATAATCATCATCGGAAAATTAAATTCAGTTAAACCCAATGCTTTTTTGACCAGAGTGTTTTTTGATGCTAAATCAGATGAAATAGTCTCAATATTTTCAGGAGGACCTAGTATTCCTGTTGGAGATTTGACCGATGTATTGAATAAGGTATCACCTTTGAATTCTACTAAATGGTCCCAGATTAAATTTTAATTGATTTATTCTATTTACTTTCTTTTACTAATTTTTATACTTACACAATTTCCTTATGATTACGTCCTTGTCGATTAAAAATTATGCCCTGATTGAAAAACTCACAATCGATTTTTCAAGAGGTTTTTCTATAATTACAGGTGAAACAGGTGCTGGTAAATCTATTATATTGGGTGCAATAGGATTGGTTTTAGGAAAAAGAGCCGACTTAACTTCATTAAAAAATAAAGAAGAAAAATGTGTAATCGAAGCGCATTTTGAAATCTCTAAATACAACCTTAAAGAATTTTTTGAAACAAATGATCTTGATTATGAAGATGAAACTATCATAAGAAGAGAAATTTTGCCTTCAGGAAAATCTCGTGCATTTATAAACGATAGCCCTGTAAACCTTCAGGAATTACAAGATCTAAGTTTGTTTTTGATTGATATTCACTCACAACAACAAACTCAGGAACTTTCAGATGAAGGTGTTCAGTTTAAAATAATTGATGCAATTGCTAATAATTTTGATACTATTCAATCTTATCAGAAAGTATTAAAATCATATAAAGCAGATAAATCGAAATTAAATGCTTTGTTGAAAAAGCAAAGCGATTCAGGAAAAGAGCAGGAATACAATGCTTTTTTATTGAATGAATTGGTTTCGGCAAAATTAAAATCAGGCGAGCAGGAAGAATTAGAAACTGATTTTGAGAAATTAAACAATGTTGAAATTATAAAAGAAGCAATTGATAAATCGTTGGTTATTGCTAACGAAGAACAATTTGGCGTTTTTCATAATTTAAATGAAATCAAAACAGCTTTACAAAAAATTGCCCTTTTTTCTCCAGAATATAAAAGTGTATTTGAAAGAATTACAAGTTTGGCAATCGAATTTGATGATGTTTCGAAAGAATTGCAAAATGCTTCTGAGAAATTATTGAATGATCCTGCGCAATTAGAACTGGTAAGTCAAAAATTACAATTGATTTATAATTTACAAAAAAAGCATCAGGTAACCTCAGTTGATGAATTGATTGAAATTCAGGCCAATTTAGGAAATACGCTATTAGAGCTTGATAATATAGAAGAAGAAATAGCCGCTTTGTCAAAAGCTATAGAAGAGAAGGTCGTTGAATTGGATGCTTTTTCAGCAACTATTCATCAAAACAGAACCAATGCAATTCCGGTTTTATCTCAAAAACTAATTTCGATTTTAGAAACTTTAGGAATGCCAAACGTTCGTTTTAATATGGAACTTTTACCATCAGAAAACTATTTCCAAAACGGAAAAGACGAATTACAATTTTTATTTTCTGCAAACAAAGGAACCGATTTTGGATTACTTAAAAAAGTAGCTTCAGGAGGAGAAATGTCTCGTATTATGTTGGCTGTAAAAGCAATTTTAGCACAATACTCAAAATTGCCTACTTTAATTTTTGACGAAATTGATACAGGAGTTTCTGGAGAAATTGCGATCAGAATGGGAGAGATTATGAAAGAAATGAGTGCTACAATGCAAATTTTTGCCATAACACATTTACCTCAAATTGCAGCCAAAGGAGATTCTCATTTTAAAGTTTTCAAATCTACAGTTGATGACGATACACAATCAGAATTAAAGCTATTGTCTCAGGACGAAAGAGTTATAGAAATTGCTCAAATGTTATCAGGAGCAGTTGTTTCTGATTCGGCTTTAAATCATGCTAAAGCCTTGTTGAACTAAAGAAATAATTTATATTTGTCATCTTAAAGCTAATTAAACAAACGTAAATAAGTTAGTCACTATTATCTTAACAGTAGATTAACCGAATCAACGAATAAATAGAAAAATATGATTATAGAACCTAGAATGAGAGGATTTATTTGCTTGACTGCACACCCAAAAGGTAGCGAGCAAAATGTTAAAAATCAAATAGAATATATAAAATCAAAAGGACCAATTGCAGGTGCAAAAAAAGTATTAGTTATTGGTGCTTCTACAGGTTTTGGATTAGCTTCAAGAATTACAAGTGCTTTTGGATCTGATGCTGCAACTATTGGAGTATTTTTTGAAAAACCACCGGTTGAAGGAAAAACAGCTTCACCAGGTTGGTATAATTCTGCTGCATTTGAAACAGAAGCTCACAAAGCAGGTTTATATGCAAAAAGTATCAATGGAGATGCTTTTTCAAATGAAATAAAAAGACAAACTTTAGATTTAATCAAAGCAGATTTAGGTCAGATTGATCTTGTAATCTACAGTTTAGCTTCACCAGTTCGTCAACATCCGGTTACTGGAGTTTTGCACCGTTCTGTTTTAAAGCCAATTGGACAAACATTTACAAATAAAACAGTAGATTTTCATACCGGAAACGTTACTGAAGTCTCTATTGCTCCGGCAAATGAAGAAGATATTACAAATACTGTAGCAGTAATGGGCGGTGAAGATTGGTCTATGTGGATCGATGCTTTAAAAGCAGAGAATTTATTGGCAGATGGAGCTACAACAGTTGCTTACTCGTATATTGGGCCATCATTAACAGAAGCAGTTTACCGTAAAGGTACAATTGGTCGTGCAAAAGATGATCTTGAGGCTACAGCATTTTCGATTACAGACAGTTTGAAATCAATAGGAGGAAAAGCATATGTTTCTGTAAACAAAGCATTAGTTACTCAAGCAAGTTCTGCAATACCGGTTATTCCATTATATATTTCTCTTTTGTATAAAATTATGAAAGAAGAAGGAATTCATGAAGGTTGTATCGAACAGATTCAGCGTTTGTTTCAGGACAGATTATATTCAGGTTCAGAAGTTCCTGTAGATGAGAAAGGAAGAATCAGAATCGACGATTGGGAAATGCGTGATGACGTTCAGGAAAAAGTGGCTAAACTTTGGTTAGAAGCTACAACTGAAACATTACTTTCGATTGGAGATTTAGCAGGATACAGAAATGATTTCTTAAACCTTTTCGGGTTTGAATTTGCTGGAGTAGATTATAAAGCAGAAGCAAATGAAGTTGTCGGAATAGAAAGTATCAAGTAGACAAAAGAATTACTATAAATAGGAAACCATCAACCAAAAGTTGATGGTTTTTTTATGAATATAACATATCTTTGTTAAAATTTTGAATTTAAAAAATTGCCACTTTAATACCGCACATCCCGTTATGATTTTTTCTTTAATTATACCCGTGTATAATCGTCCAGATGAAGTTGATGAACTTTTAGAAAGTCTGTCAAAATCTGATTATAATGAAGCTTTTGAAATTGTTCTTGTTGAAGATGGTTCGTCAATACCATGCAAAGATGTGGTGATGACTTATCAGGGGAAATTGAATATATCCTATTATTTCAAAGAAAATTCAGGACCGGGAGATTCAAGAAATTTTGGAATGCAAAAGGCGAGGGGAGATTATTTTATCATATTTGACTCAGACTGTATCATTCCTTCCAATTATTTAACAGAAGTTCGAAAAGCATTAAATGCAGATTACGTTGATTGTTTTGGCGGTCCTGATAAAGCATTAGATAGTTTTTCTGATATTCAAAAAGCAATTAATTTTGCGATGACTTCATTTCTTACAACAGGAGGAATCCGTGGAGGTTCAGAGAAAATTAATAAATTTCAGCCCAGGAGTTTCAATATGGGAATTTCAAAAAAGGCTTTTGAAGCCTCAAGAGGTTTTGGAAATATTCATCCGGGTGAAGATCCTGATCTTTCTATTCGTTTATGGAATTTAGGATTTGAAACCAGATTGTTTCCAGAGGCATATGTGTATCACAAACGCAGGATAGACTGGGAAAAATTTTCTGTTCAGGTGAATAAATTCGGAATAGCGAGACCAATTTTAAACAGTTGGTATCCAGAACATAATAAGCTAACATTCTTCTTTCCATCCGTATTTATAATAGGTCTATTATTAGCTTTTTTACTATTAATTTTTAATATTGATATTTTATTACAATTATATTTCGTATATTTCGTTATAATTTTTCTTACAGCAAGTATTCAGAATAAAAGCATTAAAATTGGATACTTATCTGTAATTGCAGTCTGGAAACAGTTTTATGGTTATGGAACAGGATTTTTAAAGTCCTTCATAAAAATTATTCTTTTAAAGAAAAAACCACAAGAAGCTTTTCCTCGTATGTTTTTTAAAGTATAATATGACAAAAGTTATTGGCCTAACAGGTGGAATAGGAAGCGGGAAAACAACTATTGCAAATTATTTTGCGACAATGAGAGTTCCTGTTTACATCGCTGATGATGCCGCTAAAAAAGTAATGCAATCTAAAAGTATTACAGAACAAATAAAAACAACTTTTGGGGATTCTCTTTTTGAAAATGAGATTTTAAACAGAGCAAAACTGGCTGAAATTGTATTTAACAATGCTGATAAACTGGCAGCGTTAAATAGTATAGTTCATCCTGCTGTAAAAAATGATTTTGAATTATGGTTACTTGACAATAAAAACAGTGAATATGTAATTTATGAAGCTGCGATTTTATTCGAAAGTGGTCGTTATAAAGAATGTGATGTGATTATAACGGTCACAGCCGCTGAAGAAATAAGGATTGAAAGAGTCATAAAGCGAGATAATACCACGCGCGAGCAAGTTTTAAGCAGAATGAAAATGCAATGGAATGACGAAAAAAGAATTTCTTTAAGCAATTTTGTAATAAATAACAGTAATCTTAAAATTGCTAAAGAAGAAGTTGTTAAAATTCTTAAAATTTTAAATATAAAACAAAAACCGTCTTAAATGTTAATATTTGGTTAATGTATTATTTAGTATATTGTTAAAATATTAATTTTGTTTCGATGAATAAATTATTTTTTAGAATACTTGTTTTACTGATGAGTTTGTCCTTAATAGGGATTATTCTGGTGCAGGTATATTGGTTCAATTCTTCGTTTAAAAATAATGACGAGCAATTTAAATATCATGTTACACAAGTAATAGGTAATGTTGCTGACAAACTGGAACAACAGGAAGAATATAGTTTTTACGACAAATACAATCGTATAAAAGACAGTACTGGTAAAACTCCTAAAAAAGAAGATCTGCTGGAAGTACTCTATGTTCAGAGAAATACAAAAACAAATAAAACAATAGTATACTCGAATACCCTTACATCTGAGGATTACGATATTAATGGTTCACTATTTAATAAAAAATTCAGCAGCGAGAGATTTAAGAATTTCAGTTCAAAAAGAGTAACTGAAGTTTATAATAATAACGGAATTGATAATAATAGTTTAGGACAAAGTATTATTCCGGATCTGAAAATTGAAAAATCAGGTAGTTTAGATATCTTAAATAAAGTTCAGCAGCAAATTCAATATAAAGATATTGCTTCTTTGACACCTATAGAAGGTAGGATTACAAAAGATAAGCTTCAAAAACTTTTAAAGAAAGAGTTAGAAGAATATGGTGTAAAAACCAAGTTTGAATATGGAGTCCTTAACAGCGGCCTTGCAACAAAGGTGAAATCAGACGGATTTCATTATGATAAAGATGCAAGCTACCATGTTCCAATATATACAGATAACGAAGGAAATAGTAAATATGAGTTATTCATAACTTTTCCTCACAAAAAGAAATTTTTATTGTCTGAATTGTTGAGTATTACAATACTATCAATAATTTTTACATTAATTATCATAGTTGCCTACACAAGTGCATTGAACCAATTATTGCGTCAAAAACATATTTCTGAAATCAAAACAGATTTTATAAATAACATGACACATGAGTTTAAAACTCCAATTGCAACAATAAATTTAGCACTTGATGCAATTAAGAATCCTAAAATTATTGAAGATAAAGAAAAAGTATTTCGATATCTCCAAATGATTCGGGACGAAAATAAAAGAATGCATGCTCAGGTTGAAAACGTTCTGCGTATTTCTAAACTAGAAAAAAGAGAATTAGATATTACAAAAGAGCCAACTGCAATTCATGATATAATTGATGATGCAATTGAGCACGTAAATTTAATTCTTGAAGACAGACACGGAACAGTTGTAAAGCACTTAAATGCAGCACGAACAACTTGTTTAATCAACGAAGTGCATTTTACAAATGTGTTGGTTAATATTTTAGAAAATGCCATAAAATATTCACCGGATATTCCTGAAATTGAAATTTTTACAGAAAATGTTAAAGACATGATCCTGATAAAAGTAAAAGATAATGGTCTTGGTATGAGTAAAGTCGCTCAGAAAAGAGTTTTTGAGAAGTTTTACAGAGAACATACAGGAGATTTACATAATGTAAAAGGACATGGTTTAGGTCTTGCATATGTAAAAAGAATAGTAGAAGATCACAATGGCCAAGTATATGTTGAAAGCGAAAAAGGAAAAGGTAGCACCTTTATAATAAAAATACCATTAATAAATTAAAATATGGAAAATAATAACAAAAGAATACTTTTAGTAGAAGATGACCTTAATTTTGGGGCAGTTCTTAAAGATTATCTAATGTTAAATGACTTTGAAGTTACTTTAGCTAAAAACGGTATGGAAGGTTTCGAGAAATTCAAGAAAGATGTGTATGACTTATGTATTCTTGACGTAATGATGCCTTATAAAGATGGTTATACTTTAGCCAAAGAAATTAGAGAAAAAAATAGCGAAGTGCCAATTATATTCTTAACAGCAAAATCTATGAAAGAAGATGTGCTAAAAGGATACAAAGCCGGGGCTGACGATTACTTGAATAAACCTTTTGATTCAGAAGTTTTATTAATGAAAATCAAAGCTATTATTCAAAGAAAATCTGCGGATACAAAAGCGGAACAAGTTCAGTTTGAATTTAATATTGGTAAATTCCACTTAAATTCTAAACTTAGATTTTTGACATTTGAAACAGATGAACCAATAAAATTGTCTCCAAAAGAGAACGAATTACTTAAAATGTTAATCCTTCATGAAAATGATTTAATGCCAAGAGAATTAGCATTAACAAAAATCTGGAGAGATGACAACTACTTTACTTCAAGAAGTATGGACGTTTACATCGCTAAACTTAGAAAATATCTAAAAGCTGATGAAGATGTTGAAATCTTAAACATTCACGGTGAAGGTTTTAGATTAGTTGTTAAAAGTAAAGTAACAGAATAACAAAATTCACAAAAACAAAAGCATAAAGCTCTGAGAAATCAGGGCTTTTTTTTGTGTTTAGTTTTTTGCAAAATAGTGATTCTTCATGATCTTGTCATTTCGACGGAGGAGAAATCACACTATTAAGTTGACAAAGATTTAGGGATTCTCTTGCGTAGACGCACTGCAGTGTGTCTCTACAATTTGCTTCATCAATAATCTTCCACAGTTTTACTGTAGAGATGCACTGCATTGCATCTAACCAAAGATTATTGCTATTGGATACGGAGTTTCTAGTGAGGATTTCTCCTCCGTCGAGATAACAAATACCGCGAGAATAGTTGGAATTTGGAATTTAAGACTATTCGAATTTAAATTTTCAGGAGCTATTCCTGCTATTCGCTATATCTTTTTATCCGTGAAAAACGGATAAAAAGGATGCCGCTTCTATCAGGGCTAGGGCTTTAATTTTCAAGTAGATAATATGGTATTCCATGATTCAAAAAATATAATAATTATTTTTTACACGATTTTTCTTTAAAATAATTTGGAAAATCAAAAAAGTATTCTGAATATTTGCAGACGAAAAAAAAATAATAACCCTTTAATAACGAAGAAAAATGTCTGTATTTACATTATCATTTCAGAGCTTCACATCAAACAAGTTTGGTGCAACGCTTCTTCGTGGCTTATTTCAATCTTAGAAATTCATTTTTTGATATATAAAAAAGCCCGAAGACATTTAGTTTCGGGCTTTTTTTATTCTAGACACTTCAAATTTTCCCGAATAATCGATTTTATATTTATCCTCACAGGTAAAATGTTATAGCCATTTTGGCTATCAATTTAATGCACTATAATTTTTTATGGAAAATTATACAGCAGAAGAGTATGCTTTGTGCTCTCGCTTTAAAAATAAAAGAACAAAGAAAAGATTAGTAAAAGAAGATTTTGACAAACAATTAATTCAGTTAAGAAAGCTTGAAGTTGAACTCTGGAAAAAACGTAAAGATTTACCATTAGTTCCTTTAGCAACACCTTATCAAAAAGGTTGGGAACGCAGTTTTGTACTAAGAGAAGATATAACAAGATCAAATGAAGCTTCTTTTTATAAAACATTACTGGAAAAGATAAATACATGGCAATATTCTCCTGAGAAATCTTTTAAGAAAAAGAAAAAGAGGAAAAGAAAACATGTATATGTCGAAAAACTTCAGACTGTAAAAGAGTTTTCTGAATCAGAATGGAGAAGTCCAAAATTAGAATTGACAGAAAAAGAGAAAATGCATTTTTATAAAAGGGAACGTTGGTGTCCTAATTGTAAACGTTATAAAATTCATTATGTATTTAATGAGCCATGGCGTTATATATTTCGCGTTAAACCGTACATGATAACGCATACTAAAATGGTTGATGCAGATTTAGAAAGTGAAATTCAGGTTCTTGACAATTACATTACTAATCTTAATTTAAGATATAAGATAAACAAATTAGTAGATGGTTTTTCTTATCGCTGGAATTATTATCAAAATGAAAATCCACGAGAGATAAACCCAATTAAAAATAAAAGTCTGCATGTATTGTATCAACAGTATGTAGACGAAATGATATAAATCATGGGAAATAAATTATCCGGAAAGGACCTTATAAAATTAGGCTTTCCAAAAAACAATTCAATAAATATTGCTTTAGGGCAAATCAACAGATATAGAAAAAGAGAGAAAAAAGAAGCTATTCTAACAGAGGCAAAAGAGGTTTTACTTCATCCTGAAAAGTTTGAAGGAAACGGAACCTGGGGCAAAGTGGCTGAAGGTTTGATAAAACCAGTTCAGGTAAGAATGCATCAGCTTAAAACAACACGAGTACCTTTTACCATTTTTGGAGAAAATGAAATTGATGATCAGGCAAAATTTCAATTGTATGATTCTTTAAAACTGCCCATTTCAATTGCAGGCGCTTTAATGCCGGATGCGCATTCAGGTTATGGATTGCCAATTGGCGGAGTCTTAGCAACAGATAATGCGGTTATTCCGTACGGAGTTGGCGTTGACATTGGCTGCCGAATGAGTTTATCAATTTTCGATTTACCGGCTTCGTATTTTAAAGGAAAAGAACATCAATTAGAAGCTATTTTAAAAGACAATACTAAGTTTGGTATGAACGAAACACATGCTGTAAAAGCAGATCATGAAGTTTTTTACAAAAGCGAATTTAAAGATATTCCTTTATTAAAAAACCTTTTGCCAAAAGCTTATAAGCAACTTGGAAGTTCTGGAGGAGGAAACCATTTTGTAGAATTTGGTATCGCCAAAATTGACAATCCGGAGAATGAATGGAAGTTGGGTGTTGGTGAATATTTTGCTGTTTTATCGCATAGTGGTTCACGAGGTTTAGGCGCTAATATTGCCAAGCATTATACTTATTTGGCAACTAAACAATGTCCGTTACCTAAAAACGTTCAGCATTTAGCGTGGCTTGATTTAAACACACATGATGGTCAGGAATATTGGCTGGCGATGAATTTGGCGGGAGAATATGCAAAAGCTTGTCACGATGATATTCATAGAAGAATTGCGAAAGCAATAGGGAAAAGGGTAGTGGTGACAATTGAAAATCATCACAATTTTGCCTGGAGAGAAATGGTAAACGGACAAGAATGCATTGTGCATAGAAAAGGCGCAACCCCGGCTGCAGAAGGTCAATTGGGTATTATTCCGGGATCGATGACCGCTGCTGGATATATTGTAAAAGGGAAAGGAAATGCAGAAAGTTTAAACTCAGCTTCTCACGGAGCGGGGCGTTTATTTTCGAGAGCTAAGTGCAAAGCTACTTTTACTCAAAGCGAAATCAAAAAAGTGCTAAAAGCAAATGATGTAACCTTGATTGGAGGAAATATTGATGAAGCGCCAATGGCTTACAAAGACATTACAAAAGTAATGGGAAATCAAACAGATTTAGTTGAAGTTCTGGGAACATTCACACCTAAAATCGTTAGAATGGACCGATAAAGAAATTAAAAAATGGAAAAAATAATTCAGATAACAGCGGGTCGGGGACCTGCAGAATGCACTTGGGTAGTTGCCCAAGTGCTTAAAAAAATTCTGGACGAAGCACAGGTGCAAGGTTTAGAAACTATTTTGCTTCAAAGAGAGGCAGGTCAGGAAAATGGAACTATTGAAACGGCTACAATTGCTGTAAAAGGAGAAAATGCTACAACATTTGCTAATTCCTGGATTGGAACAATTTTATGGATTGGTCAAAGCCAGTTTAGAAAAATGCATAAACGCAAAAATTGGTTTATTGGTGTTTTTGAGATTGAGCCACAAAAGAATACATCAATTTTACAAAACGATATTCAATACCAGGCAATGCGAAGTTCCGGAGCTGGCGGACAACACGTTAATAAAGTTAGTTCAGCAATCAGGGCAACACATATTCCAACTGGAATTGCTGTTGTATCGATGGATAGCCGATCGCAACATCAAAACAAAAAACTGGCAACAGAGAGATTATTAAAAAAATTAGAAGGCGAAACTTTGCAGCAGCTTAAAAACCATGTTGGAAAACAATGGGAAAACCAACTGAATATTCAGCGTGGGAATCCTGTCAGGGTTTTTACAGGATCTGACTTTAAAAAGAATAAAGTGGAGAAAAGTTACAAAGGAACTCGTCAGAAATTAAAAACAGATTTACGAAATGAAAACAATTGATAAATACCTTTTTCAGGCTTTGGATAATTATCCGTATTCGCTTGAAGAAACGATTGAATCCTTAGATTATGCCTTTTCTTATGATGCAAAAAATACAATGGTTTTGTGTTTATACGGAAGAATCCAGGCAGAACAATTATGGAATTATGAAGAGGCAAAATCTTATTTTCAAGATGCATTGGCTATAAATATTCATGCGCTGGAAGTATATCCGTATTATATTCATACCTTAATTTTGAATGAAGATTATGAAGAAGCCAAAAAACTGATCGATTTTGCTCTGACTGTAAAAGGAATAAACAAATCTGAAATATTTGTAAAAAAAGCAATTCTTTTTGAAACACAACGGCAATTTAAAAATGCATTAAAGGAAATAAAAAATGCAAAATTGAGTACTTTACAGTTTGCTTTTGATTCTGATATTACAGAAGTAGAAAAAAGAATAAAGGGTAAAATTGATTTGATCAAAAATAATAATAAGAAAAAGAACCTGAAAAAAGATTCTAATAAGAAATCAAAATGATTTTTGATTTAAAACTAAAAACGATGCAATTCTATTTTGAGTTGCATCGTTTTTTATTGAATAATATATATAATTAGCCGAGAATTTACTAATTTTAAAATAGATAAATCAGTGTTAATTCATTCAATCCGTTATATCTGTTGGCAATTTTATTTCCAATGTAATTCTAATGCGAAACAAGTTTTTTCGCCTTTTGTAATACTAAATTTTGCAGTAGTATTATCTTCACTTTCATGAATCACAACCTGGTCTTTCAGGGACAGTTCTTTCATGAAATTCATTTCGAAACTTTTTACTTCTTGTTTCAAAATTCTTTTCTCATCAACATGATCCAGGCACCATTCTAAATATTTGACATTATTTACGTGATTTACAATATCTAAATCAGATAAGTAAACTGTTTTTTCAAAAACTGCTTCTTTTTCATGATTGATGTTTATTTTTGAAAATCCTTCGTTTGTAGCTCTGTTTTCAGGAAACAGTTCAAAATGTTCGTATGGTAATGCCAAAGGTTCCGGACGACGGGCTTGTGTATTAAAAACAGCCCAATAAGTTTCGCATCCCACTATTTTTTTTCCGTTTACATACATTTCAAGTGCACGGACTGAACGTGAATTTTCTAAACTATTGATCCATGTTTTTACTGTTACAATATCCTGCCATTTTGGTAAAGCGCTAACTTCAACCCGCATGCGGCTAAGAACCCAGGCTTGATGAAATTCCTGCATATCAAAAAAACTGATTCCGCCAACTTCTGAATGTGCTGCAGCGGTTAATTGTAAAATATTACATAAATCAGTATATTTTAAGAAACCTGTTGGTGTACATTGTGTAAAATTGATTTCCCAGTCTTTGCTTAAAACTGAAGTGAAATTTGGTGATATAGGCATTTTTTAATTTTTGATATTAGATTTTAGATTTTTGACTGAATAAACGAGATGATTTCACTCTTGGGTGTGGCGTAATCAAACCATTTTGTAGCTTCGTTTCTTTTGAACCACGTAAGTTGTCTTTTGGAAAAACGGCGGGTATTTTTCTTGATTTCTTCGATCGCAAAAGGCAACGTGAAATCTCCGTCAAAATAACTAAATAATTCTCTATATCCCACAGTTTGTAATGCATTTAATACTTTATGTGGATATAATTGTTCTGCTTCGGCTAATAAACCTTCTTTGATCATATTATCGACGCGTTGATTGATTCTGTCATAAATGATTGGTCTTTCAGCATCTAAACCAATTAAGATGGGAATGAAGTTTCGGTTGTTTTTCTTTTGATTCAGAAAAGACGAATATGGTTTTTGAGTTCCGATGCAAACTTCTACAAAACGCATCATTCGTTGCGGGTTTTGGAGCGTTTGTGGATTTTCTAGAGTTATTTTTTGATAATATTCCGGATCCAAATGCTGTAATTGTTCCTGAAGATATTCAATTCCGAATTTTTCGTAGTTTGAATTTACTTCAGAACGTACTTCTGGATTAATTTCCGGAAATTCGTCAAAACCTTTTAAAATTGCATCAACGTAAAGACCAGAACCGCCGATAAGAATAGCAAAGTCGTTATTTTGAAATAATTCTTCAAGTTTAATCAGCGCTTCTTTTTCGTAATCTCCTACAGTATAATTTTCGAAAATAGATTTATTTTGAATAAAATGATGTGTTGCAGCTTGTAGTTCTTCCTGATTTGGAACAGCTGTACCAATTGTCATTTCTTTAAAAAACTGACGACTGTCGCAAGATATTATTTCGCATTTAAAATGATTTGCCAAAGCAATACTTAAGGCTGTTTTGCCTATAGCTGTTGGTCCGACAATGGTAATTAAGTGTTTCATATTTTTTAGCCCAGATGGGAGTGAAAACCCCGGACTTATATTTGTTAGTTTTTTTTGGGATAAAAGAGCGACTTTAGAAGCTCCTTTTATGCCTTTAAAAAACAACAAAGATAAGGAGGAGTTGTAATGTACAGCTGGAAATAGCTTCTTAAATTAATTATCAGGTAATTCAGTTCCGCATTGATAACAATATTTTGCGCTGTCAAAATGTACTTGTGAATTACATTTTTTGCATGTTTTTTTAGTGCCGACAGCATTGTTTTTAAGACTGCTTTTTGCAAATTCTGCAGTTACGATTCCGGTAGGTACGGCAATAATTCCGTAACCTAAAATCATAACTAATGCTGCTATGAATTGTCCTAATGGCGTTTGTGGTGAAATATCTCCATAACCCACTGTTGTCAGGGTTACAATTGTCCAGTAAATACTCATTGGGATACTTGTAAAACCGGAGCTTCTGCCTTCGACGAGATACATAATAGATCCAATAATTATGGTGCTAATCAGGACAAAATAAATAAACACGAGGATTTTTTCTTTACTCGCTTCTATAGCTTCGCGAAGTTGTATGGATTGATGTGAGATCTGCGGAATATGTAAAATTTTGAATAATCGAAAGAAACGCAGCGCTCTAACAATAGATAAAATGCTGGCTCCGGGAAAAAATATCGATAAATACATGGGTAAAACAGCCAGTAAATCAATAATTCCGTAGAAGCTAAAAACGTATTTGACGGGTTTTTGAATCGAAATAATCCTTAAAATATATTCAATTGTAAAAAATATGGTGATAACCCATTCGCAGATAAAAAGTTGATAATGATATTTTTGATTGATTCCCTGAACGGTTTCCATCATAATCAAAATAACACTCAATAGAATTAATCCCAGTAATACTAAATCGAACATGCGGCCTAAAATGGTATTGGTGCCATATAGGATGATTTTGATTTTCTCTCTGAAAATTTCGTATTTTGATTTTATTTTTTTCATATCTACGAAGATAATGAAAGTTTTTGTTTGTTAAAAATGAAGTATTTTAAGCGATTTGCTTTTGCGCATGTAATTCTGGATAATATTTTTTACATCACGATTGTGCTGCATAGGAATTAAAATATTTTTTAGAATTTCGATGTTGTTTATCTGGTAATTTAAATCATAAAAAGCATATCCCTGATATATTCCGTTTTCTATCAGTACTGCGCTTCTTTCGTTTATATTACGGCCTCTGTCAATAAGAATCATGCTTTTATTATCGAAGCTATTTTCTGATATAAATTGTTGTACTCTGGCATTGTATACCTCAGGAGTGATTTCTCCTATACAAGCTCCGTCGCATTCTTTTATTTTATATTGAAAACATTCTTTTTTGGTTTGATATAATCCTGTTAATTTCTGGCATAAATGATATTTAGAAGTGAATTTAAATAAGGCATTTTTACCTTCCTGAAGTGTGGCAAATGAAGTAATTTCTTTTTTACGTCCATCTGCTTTTTCAAGTTTTAGGTTGATATATCCGTTAGAATCTTTTTCAGGATATAAAGCATATTGAAATATAGTTTTTCGTTGTGAGCGATTATGTCTTGGTCGGTTTATTTTTATTTCTTCACTTTCTTTCAGTAAAGCTATTAATTCGCTGCCGGTTTCATCATAGGTAATGGTAAAAACTTCGGCTTGAATTTTTTTGCTTTTTGTCGTAATTCCAGTAAAATGCTGATTGACTCTCTTTTTTATGTTTTGGCTTTTGCCAATATAAATTAAATTACCACCTTGATTGTGAATATAATAAATGCCCGTTTTTGTAGGCATTTGTGCTAAAATGTCTAAAAATTTAGGTGCAATTCCTTTCTCAATTTCCAGCTTTATAAAGTCTTTTACAATGGTTTTCTCTAGATCTTTTTCTAAAAGCATTTTAAAGAGTTTCGTAGTTGCCATTGCGTCACCGCTGGCACGATGTCTGTCTGCCATTGGTATTCCCAATGCGCGAACGAGTTTTCCTAAACTATAAGAAGGTTGTTCCGGGATTAATTTTTTGGCAAGTTCAACTGTACAAAGCGTTCTGGCTTCAAAATCGTAGCCTAAACGTCTGAATTCTGTACGTAGAATTCTATAATCAAATGATGCGTTATGAGCTACAATAATGCAATCAGAAGTAATTTCGATGATTCGTTTTGCAACTTCAAAAAATTTAGGGGCTGAACGCAACATAGCATTATTAATTCCGGTTAATTTCACCACAAAAGGCTGAATCGGAATTTCAGGATTAACAAGGCTAATAAATTGGTCAACTACTTCATGGCCATCAAATTTATAAATGGCGATTTCGGTAATTCCTTCTTCGTTAAACTGGCCTCCAGTGGTTTCTATGTCTAGTATTGCGTACAAATTCAGTATTCAGTCTCGGTTTTTAGTATTCAGTTTTCTGTAGGGGCGCACCGCAGTGCGTCTTGCTATGTGGCTTCAAAATTAACGGCCGCCAAAAATGCTGCTTCCAATGCGAACCATTGTGCTTCCGCATTCTATGGCTAGTTTATAATCTCCAGACATTCCCATAGAAATTGTTTTTAGATCGCAGTTTTCAGCTTTTAGCTTTTTAATCGAATCAAAAATAGATTTTAAATGTGTAAATTCTTTTTTGATTTGGTTTTGGTCTTCTGTAAAAGTTGCCATTCCCATTAATCCTAAGATACGAATATTTTTCATCTCTTTGAATTCTGGTGAAGATAATAATTCATTTAATTCATTTTCGTCTAAACCAAATTTAGATTCTTCTTCGGCAATGTATATTTGAAGCAAACAATCAATGATTCTATTGTTTTTTAAAGCATGTTTATTGATTTGCTGCAGTAAATTTAAACTATCAACACCATGAATTAAGCTCACAAATGGTGCCATAAATTTGACTTTATTCGATTGCACGTGACCTATCATATGCCATTGAATGTCTTTTGGCATTTCTTCGTACTTATCAGTCATTTCCTGGATTTTGTTTTCTCCAAAAATGCGTTGACCGGCTTCGTAAGCTTCCATCAAATCAGAAACAGGCTTTGTTTTAGAAACCGCAACAAGAGTTACATGTTCTGGCAAAGTTGATTTGATTGTATTTAAATTCGATTGTATCGACATGGTATTTCTTTTTTATGAAAGAATAAATTGCTTAGAGATTTTCTCTGCTTTTTTACTTTCACTATAATCATAAAAACCTTCTCCTGATTTTACTCCAAGTTTTCCTGCTCTTACCATATTTACTAATAATGGGCAAGGAGCGTATTTGGGGTTTTTAAATCCTTCGTACATTACATTCAAAATAGCAAGACAAACATCAAGGCCAATAAAATCAGCAAGTTGAAGCGGTCCCATTGGATGTCCCATACCTAATTTCATTACCGTATCAATTTCATAAACACCGGCTACTTTATTATATAACGTTTCAATTGCTTCATTTAGCATAGGCATTAAAATTCTATTTGCTACAAAGCCAGGATAATCGTTTACTTCAACAGGTATTTTTCCTAATTTTTCAGATAAATCCATGATGATTTTAGTGACTTCATCGCTGGTATTGTATCCGCGAATAATTTCTACTAATTTCATAATTGGCACCGGATTCATAAAATGCATACCAATAACGCGTTCAGGATGCGAAACAACAGCCCCAATTTGAGTTATTGATATAGAAGAAGTATTGGTGGCTAAAATTGTATTGTGAGAACAAGCTTCATTTAATTGTTTAAAGATATTTAGTTTTAGTTCTACATTTTCTGTTGCAGCTTCAACTACTAAATCAACACCTACAACACCATCTTTAATATCAGTATACGTTATAATATTGGTTATTGTTTTTGCAACTTCTTCTTGAGTTATGGTACCTTTAGATAACATTCTGTCTAAATTAGCAGCAATAGTTGCCATTCCTTTGTCTAATGATTTCTCAGAAACATCAATCAGTTTTACAGTAAAACCACTTTGTGCAAATGTATGAGCAATTCCGTTACCCATTGTTCCTGCACCAATTACAGCTATAGTTTTCATTTAATTTTAGTATTTGAATTTTAAAAGTTAAGGTTTAAAGCTCCTATGAAGTACGCTTTAAACCTTAAAAATAATGAGTTTATTTTTTATTTATTTATCGAAACAATCAATAATTTGGTACGCTACTCTTAAAGCATCTGTAGCTTGTTCAAGCGTTACCACAGGAGTTGTGTCTGTTTTT
This sequence comes from Flavobacterium sp. Leaf82, assembly GCF_001422725.1. Classification (GTDB taxonomy): domain Bacteria; phylum Bacteroidota; class Bacteroidia; order Flavobacteriales; family Flavobacteriaceae; genus Flavobacterium. Next base: position 513,626 of record NZ_LMMA01000032.1, read on the forward strand.
ATTGCATTTGCAAATGATTCCAGCTCATCCAGAATTGCATTGTTTTGCTCGACATCAGGATTTGTAAAGTAGATTTGTTTTTTTACGCCTTCGGCATTTTGCAGGATCATATCAAAATCTCCGGGAGTTTCCGGCGCATCTTTCATACGAACTACTTCACATTTTTTCTCTAAAAAGTCAACTGATATATAAGCATCTTTTTGAAAGAAACGTGTTTTTCGCATATTTTTCATCGAAATCCTGCTAGCTGTTAAATTAGCTACACATCCGTTTTCGAATTCAATTCTGGCGTTTGCAATATCCGGAGTATCACTAATTACAGAAACGCCACTTGCGTGAATGTCTTTTACTTTTGAATGTACAACACTCAAAATTGCATCAATGTCATGAATCATTAAATCTAAAACTACGGGAACATCTGTCCCACGCGGATTAAATTCAGCCAGACGATGTGTTTCTATAAACATAGGATTTTCGATCATGTTTTTTGTAGCAATAAACGCCGGATTAAAGCGCTCAACATGACCTACCTGACCTTTTACGTTATATTCTTTTGCCAAAGCAATAATTTCTTCGGCTTCCTGAACGGTATTCGCAATTGGTTTTTCTATAAAGATATGTTTTCCTGATTTAATAGCTACCTTAGCACATTTATAGTGCGAGAGCGTAGGAGTTACAATATCAATGACATCCACAGCGTGGATTAATTTTGCAATAGTACTGAAGTTTTTATAGCCAAATTCTTTTGATATTCTTTCGGCATTTTCTTGATTTTCGTCGTAAAATCCAACTAATTCGTATTTGTCAGATTGTTGTAATAAGCGTAAATGTATTTTACCAAGATGACCAGCACCTAAAACTCCTACTTTTAACATGAGAATGTATTTTAAACAAAAATATAATTTATTTGTCGAACGTGAAAATGAATGCAGTAAAGATTTAGCGATTTAATAATTAAAAATCAATATTTGATTTACTATTTACTTTCTTATTTTTGCAAAAATAAAACCTACCCATTTTGAAAGATACTGCCAAACATCAAGGACTACGTAATCAATTAGTAAGCACTTTAGAGCAAAAAGGTATTACTGACAGAGCAGTTTTGGATGCAATAAAAAAAATCCCAAGACATCTTTTTCTGAATTCCAGTTTCGAAGATTATGCTTATCAGGATAAGGCATTTCCTATAGGAGCGGGGCAAACGATATCACAACCCTATACGGTTGCTTTTCAGTCGCAATTATTAAAAGTAAAAAAAGAGCATAAAATTTTAGAGATAGGAACTGGTTCAGGTTACCAGACTGCCGTTTTGTGTATGCTTGGCGCTAAGGTTTTTAGTGTAGAAAGACAAAACGAATTATTCAAGACAACATCAAATTTATTTCCTAAATTAAATATTCGCCCTAAGCATTTGTCTTTTGGAGATGGGTATAAAGGGTTACCAAGTTACGCACCGTTTGACAGTATTATTGTTACAGCGGGTGCTCCGTTTATTCCTCAGCCTTTAATGGCGCAGCTAAAAATAGGAGGAAGGCTTGTTATTCCGTTAGGAGAAGACGTGCAGATTATGACTTTATTAATTCGTAAAAACGAAACACAATTCGAGAAACATGAGTTTGGAGAATTTAGATTTGTTCCTTTATTAGAAGATAAAAATTAATAAAAAGCCCAACTCAGTTGGGCTTTTTTATTGACTAATAATACTAATATATCGTTCTAGATTTTCTTTTTCAACTTGAGCAACAAAGAGTAAAAAGTCTTCTTTATTATTCTTTGTTTGAGCAGTTTCAAGAGTTTGATAGTATTGCATACGACTATCATAATCTCCTTTTATATTTGCAATGGTGTAACCTTTTTGTAATAGAATTAAATTCATGACAAGACGGGAAGTTCGTCCGTTTCCATCAATAAAAGGATGAATTGTGATTAATCTCTCATGCATTTCGGCAGCAAGAATTATTGGATGTAATTTGTTTTTATTGATTTCGTACCAAATAAAATAATCTTCCATTTCTTTTGCAACCATATCAGGTTGTGGCGGCATATGTGTATTTCCTTGTATCATAACCTGGACTTTTCTATAACGTCCGGCATCTTCAGGAATTATTCCGCGTAAAATTAAATTGTGAATGGATAAAAGATCACGTTCGTTTAGTGAAACATTTCTTTGCATCAAATCTTTTATAAAACCAATTGCTTCCTGATGATTAATAGCTTCTAAATGTTCGCGCATACTTTTTCCTGAAATAGTCAAACCTTCATTAATAACCATATCTGTTTCGCGAAGTGTCATTGTATTGCCTTCAATACGATTACTTTCAAAAGTATATTCTAACTCTAATACCTGAGTGATTCTGAAACTATCATATTTGCGATAACTATCTAGTTTTTCTTTTAAAAGATCGATCTCTTTTAAAAGTTTTTCCAAAGTATTGGAAATCTTTAATTTCGAAACTGTTTTATTATATTTTATTTCTTGCTCGGCTAGTATTAAAGCTTTTAAAGCAAATTCATCATCTCCAATTTCATATAGAATTTTTTCTTTAAGCCATGCGATCATTAAAGTTTCATAATCAATTTCTAAAAGTTGAGCAAGTTTAGAAATTTGATCTTTAGTAGGTTTTCTCGTTCCTGATTCAAATTTACTTATCAAAGCCTGATCAATACCGAGTATTTGTGCCACTTCCCGAGTCTTTAATCCTTTTTGTTCTCTCGCGTTTTTAAGAAGTGTTTTCATTTTTTTTATGCTTTATATTGTCTTGACAAATTTAGTCATTTTCATTTAAATTAAAAAAGCAATAGATAACTATCGCTTTTAGTAATTCTTTTTATTTAGGAGGAAGTGATCCGTCTTTTCTCATTTCTTTTACAACTGTTTGCATAATTGCATCAACGGTTTGACCTAAATCAGTAACATAATCTGATTTTGTAGTTCCTGTCCAGATGAGTTTATTTTCTTTTAGAGAAAAAACATTCGTTTCTACCATATAAGATGTAGTTTCCTGATAATATCCCGGATCATAGAAGTTTGGAGAATACATACCGTACCAGTTTCCAAAACCATAACCATACATTCCGGTATATAAACCATCAAATCCTCCGTAATACATGCCGGTGTAAGTTCCCGGAACATATTCAGTTTCTTTTTCGGTACTTACTAAGCGAAGCGTAATAACTCCGTCAAAGTTCTCATCTTGTAATATTTTTAATTTTTGTTCTTTAGTGAGATTTTTGGTTGTTTCGTTTAAGTATTGGTAAGAAGTTTTGAAGATTTCGTTACTGGCAGCAATTCTGTTTTCAGTAACCCTTCTGGACGCTTCGTCTTTTACCAATGCAACAACCAAAACTTTTTTGAAGTTTTCCTGAGCAACTGTAATTTTTGGATCTCTCCAACTATTTACGATAGAAGTATTGGTGCCACAACCAGAAACTACTAGAATAGTAACTAATAAGATTAAGTATTTTTTCATATTACAATTTTTAAAAAATTATTGTAGTAAAAATACGTATAAAAAGTAAGAAAATACTTCTGGCGACTAAATAACTTTAATTATAAGCTTTTTTTATTCGGTCGAGGTCGCGTTTGGTGTCTTGTTCTTTTAGGGATTCACGCTTGTCGTAATTTTTCTTTCCTTTACAAAGACCAATTTGCAATTTTGCAAGCCCCTTTTCATTTGTAAATAATTTTAGAGGAACAATAGTAAGTCCTTTTGCCTGAACACTTTTATGAAGACTTTTTAATTCCTTTTTATTCAAAAGCAATTTTCTTTCACTTCTTGCTTTATGATTGAACTGATTTCCAAAAGTATATTCTTCGATATAAGTATTTATAGCGAACAGTTCAAGATTACTAAATTCACAAAAACTCTCTGTGATATTAGCTTTTCCTAATCGTATCGATTTAATTTCTGTACCGGATAAAACGATTCCGGCAGTATAAGTATCGATTATCTCATAATCAAATCGAGCTCTTTTATTAAGTATATTGACTGTTTTTAACATAATGCAAATGTAAACAAAATTGAAAACTTTGGTGCTATCAAAGATAACTAAAGATTTTTTTTAATCTATGATTTTAATCATTTTTGAAGATAAAGCTTACCGGTAAGTTTGTTAAATAATTTAAAAAATAAATTTAAAATGAGAAAAATTTTAACACTCGCCGGTATTGTATTAATAGGTTTAACAGCAAAAGCACAAGAGGTTAACCAAGGATTAAAAGGGGCTTGGTTCGCGACTTCGCAATTTGGTTATCAGCAAACTAAAACTGCCGATGCTAAGAATACAAGTATATCTGTATTGCCAATTGTAGGAACATTTATTACTCCGTCTGTTGCTGTAGGAGCAGGTTTAGGTTATATAAATATCAAAGCAGATTCGAAAGCTGGAACAGCTGCAAAAACTGATTTAATTGTTATTGAGCCTTTAGCAAGGAAATATTGGAACGTTGCCGGTACTTTATATTTCTTTGGACAATTGGCTGCTCCAATTATAACAGGAAAAGAAAAAGAAAGTGATTTAAAAGTTAACCAGATTGGCTTGTCGCTTTCAGGCGGATTTGATTATTTTGTAACAAAGAATTTCTCTGTTGAGTTTTCTTATGATTTAGCGAACTTTACTTCAACAACGCTGGACCCAAAAAATGGCGAAAAAACTACGGTTACAAATTTTGGATTGGCACACGTAGCAAATGTCGAATCATTTTATAATGGTGCTTTGGGCGGAAGTAATCCAAACTTAACGTCTCCGCTATCATTTGGATTTAAATTTATATTCTAAATAGTTGTAGATTGATTTACATTTCAATTTACTAATTTTGTAAAAAAGATAAAGACCGTACTTTATAAGTACGGTCTTTTAATATTATTTTAAAATTATAAAATGCAAAATCAATCAAAAGATCCTTTACACGGAGTTACACTTCAAAAAATAGTAGAAGCGCTGGTAAATCATTACGGTTTTGATACTTTGGCAGCGTTAATTCCGATAAAATGCTTTACATCAGATCCAAGTGTAAAATCAAGTCTTACTTTTTTAAGAAAGACAGATTGGGCGCGTAAAAAAGTAGAGGATTTATACGTAAAAACTTTACCTAAATTCTCTAATTAATTACAATTTATAAGAGATCATAACACCTCCGCGGTACGGAAGCCATTCACCACTTTTGTTCCAGTTTGGCGCTTTTTCATATCTTCCCGGAGTTCCGTCATTGTAGTAACCATGATAAAAGCCCTGGTGCCAGCCAGCTCCTGCAAAAAAGTCTAATAAAAATTTATCGCTCAATTTAAGGTTGTACCCAACTGTAACTCCTAAACGGTAACCAAAACCGTGTTCGTATTTGTTAGAATCCCAGTAATTCCATTTTTGTATTTCGTAAATGTCCGGACCAGCATGACCACCAACATAAAACCCGTCATAATTTTCTTTAAAATGGTAACGTAATTCAGGAGTTAATGTGTAAAATTTCATTGGACTATGTCCATTAAAGGATTCCCAAAAAGAAGCCATTACATCAACACTAAAAGTCAAATTTTTGCCAATGCTGGTTTCAATACCAACATTAGGTATTGCAAGTAAAGCAGTTGCAGCATTGAACTTAATAAAAGTTTGGCTTTGAGATTGGATGGAAAAGAAAACAACAAGAAGGATTAAATATTTTTTCATAAAAAAATAGGTTTACGTGGTATTAAAATAAGGCTTCATCACTTATTTCGCGTGCAAATATAACGTAAACCATTTATTACTATTATCTAAATGTTTTAATTTAACAGCAATGTTTTTTTCTAATCAGAGCTATAAATTACTTAGGTTCTAATAATGAGTAAATTACCTTGTCTAAAAAGCGGCCTTCATAAAACTCGGATTCTTTTAGATGTGCTTCTTTTACAAAACCACATTTTTGTAAAACCTTTTCTGAGGCATAATTCTCCGGGTCAATTACAGCTTCTATCGAGTGTAGTTTTAAATCTTCAAAACCATAAGCAATTAATCGGTTTACGGCTTCGGGAATAATTCCTTTTCCGTGAAATTCCGGCAAAAGCATATAGCCAATTTCAGCACGATAATTTTCAGGCTGCATTCTGTAATATCCTATAATTCCAAGAAGTTTTGGGTTATCTTTTAAAGTTATTCCCCAGTTGATACCCACATTTGTTACAATTTTATCATCAATCATAGCAATGTGAGCCAATGCATCTTCATTGTCTTTTACTAAAGGTCTTGGGATGTATTTCATCGTTTCAGGATTCGAACGCAATTCGAAAACTTCATTTGCATCGTCGTTTGTTATTCTTCTTAAAAGTAAACGTTCTGTTTCTATTACAGGAAATGGAGTAAAATTAAATTCCAGCATTTTTCTTAATTATAATATTGTGATACTAAATTTTGAATTAAAAGTCTGACCTGCGTCTAAAACTACAATTCCTTCTTTTTCAAATAAATCTCCTGAATTTTCGGCAGTGTCCGAGTATCCTAACCAAGGCTCAATACAAACAAATGGAGCTTGTTCTTTTGTCCAGATTCCGAAGCTTGGAAAATCTTTAAAATCAACTTTCACATATGGTTTAGAATTTTCAAGAATTGTTAATGATTTTGATTCTAATGTTTTGAAAATCAAAGCGTCATTTTCGAATAATTTATAATTTAAAGGAATAAGATTATTAGATGTTTCTAAAATTTTAGTTTCGTTAGAAATCAAATCGTTCTCTAAAAGGTAATATTTTAAAGCTTCATCCTTTTCAAATTCAAAAGCATAATTTTCAAAATTTTCAGGCAAAGCTATCGCAGGATGTGCCCCAATCGAAAAAGGTATTTTGCCCTCATTTTTATTGATTACTTTATACTCAATATTCAATGAAGCTTCTTCAAGAGAATAGATAATTTGCAACTCAAATTTAAAAGGATATTTCGTTAAAGTTTCAGTGTCAGATTTTAATGAAAAAACAGCTCTGTTTTGAGTTTTTTCTATCAATTGAAATTCCATATCACGAGCAAATCCATGTCTTGGTAATTGGTATTCTTTTGCGTTGATCGTATAAGTGTTGTTTTTTAAAGTACCCACAATAGGAAAAAGTATTGGAGAATGTTTTCCCCAGAAATCAGGATTACCCTCCCAGATATATTCTTTATTTTGATTGTCTTTAAGCGAAAACAATTCGGCTCCGGCATGTTTTATAGAGGCACTTAGTATTGAATTTGAAATAGTTGTATTCAAAGTATTTTAATATTGAAATGAATGAATCTTAATAGTGATGTAAATATATTTTATAAATTTTATTTTTTTAAGAAAATCCTTTAAATTATTTTTTTGGTAAAATTTTGCTAAAATTAAATTTATGATTCCTGTTTTTCCTTTAAATAGCTTTTTTTTTCCTTAATTTGCTACATAAACAGCTAAAAAATATGAAAATACAATCCTCAAAAGCCTTATTAACCCTGGCTTTGTTTGTTGGAATTTCTTCTGTTTGGGCACAAGAAACGCCTGCAACAACAGCGGTAAATCCAGTTAATAGTTATAGTTATCATGATGCATTTGCACCACATTTTTATACAAAAAACGGAACGCCAACCCGTTCTGCAAGCGGTCAGCCGGGAGCTGAATACTGGCAAAACAGAGCCGATTATCAAATAACGGCAAAATTAAATGCTGTTACAAACGAGATTATTGGTACAGATGAAATTACATATACCAATAATAGTCCTGATAAATTAGGATTTTTATGGTTGAATTTAGACCAAAATTTATTTAAAGAAGATTCTAGAGGAAATGCCGTTGTGCCTTTAACCGGGAGTCGTAATGGCGCTCAGGGACAGGTTTTTGATGGCGGAAATAAAATAAAATCAGTTAAAGTAATTTCTTTAGGAAAGAAAAAGACCGAAGCTGAAGCAAAATTTGTAATTACAGATACCAGAATGCAAATATTTCTTCCTGAAGAATTAGCATCAAAAGGCGGAAGTGTAAAAATTAAAATCGAATTTTCGTTTGTTGCTCCTTTTGAAGGATCAGACAGAATGGGAGTTTTAGAAACTAAAAACGGTAAAATTTTCACGATAGCACAATGGTATCCGCGTATGTGTGTTTATGACGATGTAAGAGGCTGGAATACACATCCGTATTTAGGTGCTTCTGAGTTTTATTTAGAATATGGTAATTTTGATGTAAAACTTACAGTTCCGGCAAATCATTATGTTGTAGGTTCAGGAGAATTACTGAACGGGGCAGAAGTAATGCCGGCAGAAGTTTTCAAGCGTTATAAAGAAGCTTCGTTAAGCGATAAAGCAGTTATGATTCGTTCTGCTGAAGAAGTTGCTGCAACTGCAAATGCAAACGCTGCAGGTGAAAAAACATGGCATTACCAAATAAAAAATGCTCGTGATTTTTCCTGGGCATCATCTCAGGCTTTTGTTTTAGATGGAGCAAAAATTAACTTGCCAAGTGGTAAAAAATCATTGGCTTTATCTGCTTATCCTGTAGAAAGTGGTGGCGAAGCAGCTTACGGACGTTCTACTGAATATGTAAAAGCTGCCATAGAACATTACTCTAAAACATGGTTTGAATATCCTTATCCGGCAGCGACAAACGTAGCAGGAAATGAGGGCGGAATGGAATATCCCGGAATCGTTTTTTGCAGCTGGGATTCAAAAGGACAAGATTTATGGGGAGTTACAGATCATGAATTTGGACATATCTGGTTTCCTATGATTGTAGGTTCAAACGAAAGATTATTTGGTTGGATGGATGAAGGTTTTAATACTTTTATTAATTCCTTGAGTACTGCTGCATTTAATAAAGGAGAATATGTAGAACCACTAACCGATTTGCATAAAGCGGCAGAGTCATTTACAAGACCTAATTTAGAAACGATAATGAGTTCTCCGGATAATATGAAAGAGGCTAATATTGGTATGCTTTGCTATTTTAAGCCAAGTTCTGGTTTGGTAATTTTAAGAGAACAAATATTAGGAAAAGAGCGTTTTGATATTGCTTTCCGTACTTATATTGAGCGTTGGGCATACAAACATCCTCAACCGGATGATTTTTTCAGATCTATGGAAAATGTTGCCGGCGAAGATTTAAGTTGGTTCTGGAGAAGTTGGTACGTAAACAACTGGCGTTTTGATCAGGGAATTAATTCAATTAAATATATTAAAAACGATCCTTCTAAAGGAGTTGCAATAACAATTGAAAATTTCGATAAAATGCCAATGCCGGTTATTTTAGATGTTAAAACAAAAAGCGGAAAAGTTACAAGAGTTAACTTACCGGTAGAAGTTTGGCAACGTAATAACGTGTGGACTTTTAAACATAATTCTACCGAAGAAATTGAAAGTATAACACTTGATCCTGATCATGTTTTTCCTGACAACAACGAAGCGAATAATGTGTGGAAATTGGGAAACGGTAAAATAGAGAAAGATGTTGTTTTAGACAGCTATTTGGGAACATATTCAACTTCAAGAGCACCTTTGAAGATCGATGTAACAGAAAAAAACAGCACTTTAAATGTTGAAATTACAAACTTTCCTAAATTTACTGTAAGTCCTGTAGAAAATGAAAAAGATGCATTTCAATCTGCGAGTGCGGGATTAAAATTTAAATACAACGAAGCAAAAACAGGTTTTGATATGATTATTTTAAGTAGTGGGGAAACAATTCCTTTTACTAAAAAATAGAAACACAATATTTATAAAGTTTTTAAAACCCGATAGTTATTCTCTAACTATCGGGTTTTCTTTTGTTTAAAATATCGTTTATTGATTTTTTGTCATTTCTACGAAGGAGAAATCACACAGGTAACTTGACAAAGATTGTCGAATTTGATTATGAAGTTTTTAGTGTGATTTCTCCTTCGTCGAAATGACAAACTTTGAGAAAAACTCTTTAATAAGTATAAAATCAGCTGTTCATGATTTTAATTTTAAAATTAAGAAAGAAAACTCAGAACCTCAGTATCTTAGTCTCCAAGCTTCGGGATAGAGTCTCATAAAAATAACAGAACATTAAAAAAATGTTAGAATTTTAATTTTTTGTTTTGTAAATAAAAAAATAGTGTACTTTTGCACCAATGAATAAAATAAGTTTACATATAACTTCTTTGTCACGGACAAACTCACCTGCTACTTCTCCCGAAGTACGGATACTATCTCTATAGTATTCACAGAGTTTTTCGCCGCGTATTTATTTATATTCATTTTTCATTTTGAAATCACAACATTTGTCCATTGGACAAACATATCCTAAAAGTATATATAATTTTTTCGTTTTTCTTAATCAAGTTTTTGATTTTGAGAATGTTACTTCTATTATGTCTATTTTTGCGGGATTGATTTCCGGATTTCAAACTAAACAATACGTTTTAATTTTTAACTCTAACTTCAACTATTGAAATGAAAATCTCTATTGTTGTTACTCAGGAAGAACACTTCAAATTCGCACAGGAAATTTGCGATACGATAGAATCATCTGCCTTGCTAAGAGGTACAGGGATTGCTAAAAGAACTCCTGAATACATTCAGAAAAAAATGTCGAATGGTGATGCGATGATTGCTCTGGCAGACGGAAAATTTGCAGGTTTTTGTTATATCGAAAGTTGGCAACACGGAAAATTCGTGGCTCATTCTGGTTTAATTGTACATCCGGATTACAGAAGTTTAGGTTTGGCAAAAAAAATCAAATCAAAAGTTTTTGATTATTCCCTAAAAAGATACCCGGACGCTAAAATATTTGGTATTACAACCGGTTTGGCTGTAATGAAAATCAACTCTGATTTGGGTTACAAACCAGTTCCGTTCTCAGAATTAACAACAGATCCGAGTTTTTGGGCAGGTTGTAAAACGTGTACCAATTACCAAATCCTGCAAAGCAAAGAAAACAAAATGTGCCTTTGTACCGGAATGTTGTACGACCCAAAAGAAAAACAAAAAGATCCGCCAAGACATCCTTTTAATGAGGCCGTTTTAAGCAGATTAAAAAAAATTAAACAAGCTTTATTCTTAAATAAACTATTGTCGTTTATCTTTTTAACCTAAGAATAAATCAAAAAAGAAATCTCAAACTTGCTACATACGAAAGTATTAGCCTAAATTATAAAAAATGAAAAAAGTTGTATTAGCTTATAGTGGAGGATTAGATACCTCGTATTGTTTGAAATATTTAAAAAATGAAAAAGGATACGAAGTTCACACCGTACTTGTAGATACAGGAGGATTTGATGCTGAAGAATTATCAGCAATCGAAAAAAGAGCTTACGAATTAGGAAGCGCGCAACACGCAAACCTTACAATCGTAGACAAATATTATGATAAAGCTATAAAATATTTGATTTTTGGTAATGTATTAAAAAACAATACATATCCATTATCAGTAAGTGCAGAGCGTGTTTTTCAGGCGATTGAAGCAATTAAATATGCTAAAAAAGTTGGAGCAAGCGCAATCGCACACGGAAGTACAGGTGCAGGAAATGATCAGATTCGTTTTGATTTGATTTTCCAGACTATTGCTCCGGAAATTGAAATTATTACTCCAATTAGAGATTTAAAACTTTCAAGACAAGAAGAAGTTGATTATTTGGCTCAAAACGGAGTTCATTATTCTTGGGAAAAAGCACAATATTCGATCAATAAAGGACTTTGGGGAACAAGTGTTGGAGGAAAAGAAACCTTAACTTCAAGCCAACCCTTACCAAGTGATGCTTATCCATCTCAATTGAAAAAAGAAGAAGAAGAAAAAGTAAGATTGCATTTTGAACAAGGAGAATTAGTTGGTTTAAACGGTCAGTTTGATAAACCATCAAATAATATTGTAGCGCTGGAAAAACTGGCAAATGCTTTTGCAATTGGTAGAGATATTCATGTTGGAGATACTATTATTGGTATTAAAGGAAGAGTTGGTTTTGAAGCTGCTGCGCCATTAATCATCATCAAAGCGCACCATTTATTAGAGAAACACACACTTGGTAAATGGCAACAATACTGGAAAGAACAATTAGGAAACTGGTACGGAATGTTGTTTCATGAAGGTCAGTTTTTAGATCCGGTAATGCGTAACATCGAAACTTTCCTGCAAGACACACAAAAAACAGTAAATGGTGTTGTAACCGTTTCACTAAAACCATATCATTTTTCGCTTGACGGAATTGAATCTGATAATGATTTGATGAACACAGGTTTTGGTCAATACGGAGAAATGAACAACGCATGGACATCTGATGATGCAAAAGGATTTATCAAAATTCTCGGAAATGCACAAAACATATTTTCATCTGTAAATCATTTAGATCATGATTAATGTCGGAATAATTGGTGGTTCAGGCTATACGGCCGGAGAACTTATCAGAATCTTGATGTATCATCCCAATGTAAACATCGATTTTGTTTACAGTACAACAAATGCTGGAAAACCACTTTCTGTGGCGCACCATGATTTGATGGGAGATATTGAAATGAACTTTACAGATGTTGTAAATCCTGACGTAAATGTAGTTTTCTTGTGTTTAGGACACGGTAAATCGATTTCATTTTTACAAGAAAATAAATTCGCAAGCCATACTAAAATCATTGATTTAGGAAATGATTTCAGATTAACGAAAGACGCTAATTTTGACGGAAAAGAATTCGTTTACGGATTGCCTGAATTGAATAAAACGGAAATCAAAAAAGCAAATTTTATCGCAAATCCAGGTTGTTTTGCTACCGCAATTCAATTGGCTTTGTTGCCATTAGCGAAAAATAATCTTCTTAAAGATGATGTTCATATTAATGCAACAACAGGAAGTACAGGAGCAGGAGTAAGTCTTGCTGAAACTTCGCACTTTAGCTGGAGAAATAATAATATGTCGCATTATAAAGCTTTTGAGCACCAACATTTGGGAGAAATTAACCAAAGTGTGAATCAATTGCAGGCCGATTATTCAGATGAGTTAATTTTTGTTCCGAATAGAGGCGATTTCACAAGAGGAATTTTTGCAACATTATATACAACTTCTGAAGAAAGTTTAGAAGACTTAGTTGCAAAGTACCAAGATTTTTATAAAAATGAACCTTTTGTAACCGTTACAACGACAAACATCAACATGAAGCAAGTCGTTCAAACTAACAAATGTATCATCAGTTTATTGAAAAAAGGAAACCGGGTTTTAATCACTTCAATTATTGACAACTTAACCAAAGGTGCTTCAGGACAAGCGATTCAAAACATGAATTTAATGTTTGGGTTAGAAGAAACTACAGGTTTACATTTGAAACCAAGCGGATTTTAGGAAAAATTTGTTTCAGGTTTAAGTTTCAAGTTTCACGTTCTGTACGTAGCTTGAAGCAATAAATATGAAGCTTAACAATAGTTTCAAGTTTAAAGTTTCACGTTCTCTATATAACCTGAAACATGAAACCTGAAACAAAAAAAACAAAAATAGACATGAATTTATTTAACGTATACCCACTTTATGATATCACACCTGTAAAAGCACTAGATTGCACAATTACAGACAATAACGGAGTGGAATATTTAGACTTATATAGCGGACATGGTGTAATCTCAATTGGCCATACGCAACCTGATTATGTAGAAAAACTAAAGAATCAATTAGATCATTTAGGATTTTATTCGAATGCAATTCAGAATCCTTTGCAGGTAGAATTGGCGCAGAAATTAGGGAAACTTTCAGGATTAGAAGATTACGAGTTATTTTTATGTAGTTCTGGAGCTGAAGCAAACGAAAATGCATTAAAATTAGCTTCTTTCCATAACGGAAAATCAAGAGTTATTGCTTTTGACAATTCGTTTCACGGAAGAACTTCTGCAGCCGTTGCCGTTACAGACAATAAGAAAATCGTAGCGCCAATTAATGCACAACAAGTAGTTACTTTTTTACCTCTAAACCAAATCGAATTAGTTGAAGCAGAACTTGAAAAAGGAGATGTTACGGCAGTAATTATCGAAGGAATTCAAGGAGTTGGAGGTTTAGATCAGGGAACAACAGAATTTTTTCAGGCTTTAGAAAAAGCATGTAAAAAACATGATGTTGTTTTAATTTTAGACGAAGTTCAATCAGGATACGGAAGAAGCGGAAAATTCTTTGCGTTCCAACATCACGGAATTAATGCTGATATTATTTCAGTTGCAAAAGGAATGGGGAACGGATTTCCGGTTGGAGCTATTTTAATTTCTCCAAAATTTGAAGCAAGTTTCGGATTATTAGGAACTACTTTCGGAGGAAGCCATTTGTCTTGTGCAGCAGGAATTGCGGTTCTTGATGTAATCGAAAAACTAGATTTACATAAAAATGTAAACGAAGTTTATGAATATTTCTTAGAAAAAATCAAAGAAGTTCCTGGAATCAAACAAGTAAAAGGAAAAGGTTTAATGCTTGGAGTAGAATTTGATTTTGATGTAGCAGCTTTAAGAAAAAAACTAATTATCGAAAAACATATTTTTACAGGAAGCGCCAACAACAAAAATCTGTTAAGAATTTTACCGCCATTAACAGTGAAAAAAGCTGATATTGATACCTTTATTGTAGCGTTAAAAGAAAGTTTACAAGAACTTCAAAACTAAGTTATCTCAAAGTTAAACCCGACAGGTTTTTAAAACCTGTCGGGTTTAGAAACACAATCAGAATAAATATCTTAACAGGTTTATAAAACCTGTTAAGTACTAATAAGTTTCGATAAAAAGAAACAAACCAAAAAACAACCAACTACAAAATTATGAATCCATTATCAATTGAAAAACGCAATCTGGTTTTGCGGTCTATGGCAAAGCTGGTCGAGCAGGAGCGGAGTCAGATTATCTTGACCAATCAGGAAGATATTACTGATTACGACGGCTCAGATTTAGCGATGGAAGAACGCCTAAAAGTAGATGATAAAAAAGTCGACGAGATGATTTTGTCTTTGAATCAACTAGCTTCTCAGGAAGATCCGGTTGGAGTAGAACGTTTTCATTTTGTTCATGATAATGGAATAAAAGTCATTAATAAAACAGCAGCTTTTGGTACGATTTTAATTATTTATGAATCTCGTCCAGACGTTACAATCGAAGCAGGAGGAATTGCCTTTAAATCCGGAAATAAGATTTTATTAAAAGGAGGAAAAGAAGCTTTAAAATCAAACCTGAAAATTGTTAATTTATGGCATCAGGCTTTAGAAGAAAACGGAGTTTCGAAAGAATGGGTTGAATATCTGAATTACAACAGAACAGAAACTCAGGCTTTCTTAGAAAAACCAACTCAAAAAGTAGATTTAATTGTTCCGAGAGGAGGAGAAAAATTAATCGAGTTTGTAAAAGCACACGCCACTTGTCCTGTAATTGTAAGCGGACGCGGAAATAATTTTGTTTACGTTCATAAAGATGCAGATACGGATTTGGCTTTAAAAATAATTTTGAATGCCAAAACCTCTAAAATTTCAGCTTGTAATGCAGTTGATAAAGTTTTAATAGATTCTAAGTTACCTAATTTTGAAGGTTTTACAGCTATTTTAATCGAGACTTTAAAAGAATCTAATGTAGAAGTAATCGTTGATGAATCTTTAAAGAGTTTTGAAGATACAGAAACACTTCAGAACGAAGATATCTGGTATGAAGAATTTTTAGATTATAAAATTGTAATCGGAAGTATTGATTCTGAAGAAAATGCAATTGATAAAATAAATAAATATTGCGGCGGACATTCGGCAGTAATTATTACAAGAGATGACAAAGCAGCGCAAGAATTTATGGATGCCGTTGACACAGCCGCAGTTTACCAAAATGCTTCAACCCGTTTTACAGACGGAGGACAATTTGGTTTAGGAGGAGAATTAGCCATAAGCACAGATAAATTGCACCAAAGAGGACCAATCGGTTTACAACATTTGGTAACCAACAAATGGTATGTTTACGGAGAAGGGCAAATAAGATGATTTTAGATTTATGATTAACGATTTTTGATTTAAGATTTATTGGAATTTGGTCCCGAAGCTTCGGGATAAAAATTGTAATTTATTTAAAAACAAAGCTTTGCGAACTTAGCGTTTGTAAACACAAACAGAATAAAAAACCTTGCGCCCTTTGCGGTAAAAAAAATACAGCATGTCAAAAAAGCGGATTTTATTAAAAATAGGAAGTAATACTTTAACCAAAGAAACCAATCATATTTCGCGGGGAAAGATTGAAGATATAGGTATGCAAATTGCCGCTCTTAACAAAGATTACGAATTTGTAATCGTAAGTTCAGGAGCAATCGCCGCCGCCAAGCAATTCGTAAAGCTCGAAAGTAAAGGAAAAGAAATTGCATTAAAACAAGCTTTAGCTTCAATTGGGCAACCTCATTTAATGCGGATTTTTCACGAGAATTTCAGCGATTTAGGTTTATTGACATCCCAATGTTTATTGTCTTATTCGGATTTTGAAAAAGACCAGTCAAAAGTAAATATTGTTAATACAATAAACGTTTTGGTTGAGAACAATTACATTCCGATTATTAATGAAAACGATACCGTTGCCACAGATGAGATCAGGTTTGGAGATAACGATAAATTAGCAGCTTTAACAGCAGTATTGCTAAATGTTGATATTCTGATTATTGCCACCAATACGAATGGAATTTACACCAAGGATTCTATTCATGATGAAATTCCGGAAACGATTAAATTAGTAAATGATTTAAAAACATTGGAAAAAGAAATCGGCGAATCAAAATCATCACACGGAACAGGAGGAATGCAATCGAAAATTGAAGCAGCTGGAATCGCAAAAGCTGCCAACATCGAAACCTGGATCGTCAACGGATTAAATGATAATTTTATTTTAAAGGCTTTGAAAAACGAAATATCGTTTACTAAGATTGTGTAATATGTAACGCTGATGAAACAGATTCGCTAAAGCGAAGACGCTGATAAAAACGGATTTATATATTTAATTTTTATGTAGTATATTTCATTCAAATTTTAAAATTATGGAATTATTACATGAAGAATTGACCGATGTTATTATTAAAACGTTTTATGAGGTTTATAATGAATTAGGATATGGGTTTTTAGAAAGAGTTTACTTAAATTCTCTATACTTGGAATTAAAAAGTAAAGGTTTAAATGTTGAAACTCAAAGAAAAATAGAAGTTTATTATAAAGGAATAGAAGTAGGAGAATATTACGCAGATTTAATTGTTGAGAATTTAATTATTCTTGAATTAAAAGCTGCTGACAGTATTGCTCCAGCGTTCGAAAATCAAATATTAAACTATTTAAGAGGAACAAATTGCGAAGTCGGTTTACTCCTAAATTTTGGAAAGAAGCCAGAATTCAAGCGGAAAGTTTTCGAAAATAGTAGGAAAATAAGAAAGTAAAAAAAGGAAAAGAAAAAAATCAGTTTTTATCCGCGTTTTCGCGAAGCGAATCAGTGAAATCCGCGTCTAAATAGGAATCAATATAAAAGAAAAGACATGAATTATATTTCAATAAAAGACATCGACTCATTATCAAAATGGGTAAAAAGCGCATTAAAAATTAAAAAGGATCCGCTTAAAAATCAAGCTTTAGGTAAAAATAAAACCTTAGGAATGCTATTCTTCAACCCGAGTTTAAGAACGCGTTTGAGCACTCAAAAAGCCGCTATAAACTTAGGAATGAATGTTATGGTGATGAACTTTACTAACGAAGGTTGGACATTAGAGTTCGAAGACGGAGCAATCATGAATTCCGGAGCTTCAGAACACATTAAGGAAGCTGCAGAAGTAGTTTCTCAATATTGTGATATTATTGCAATCCGTGCTTTTGCAGGTTTGGTAGACAAAGAAAAAGATTATCAAGAAACAGTGATATCGGGATTTTTGAAACACGCAACAGTTCCAATCGTAAACATGGAAAGCGCTGTTCGTCACCCCATGCAATCTTTGGCAGATGCCATTACGATGGAAGAATACAAAACGAAACACAAGCCAAAAGTAGTTTTGTCCTGGGCGCCGCATCCAAAAGCTTTACCGCAAGCCGTTGCCAATTCATTCGTAGAGATGATGCAAATGCAAAAAGATATGGATTTTGTAATCACACATCCAGAAGGTTACGAATTAAGTCCTGAAATTACAAAAGATTGTAAAATCGAATACGATCAGGATAAAGCTTTCGAAAATGCAGACTTCGTTTACGTAAAAAACTGGAGTAACTTCAACGATTACGGAAAAGTAACCAACACAGATCCAAATTGGACCGTTACAGCCGAAAAAATGGCATTAACCAACAACGGAAAATTCATGCACTGTCTTCCGGTTCGTCGTAATGTAATCGTAAGCGACGAAGTTTTAGACGGAGAAAATTCAATTGTAATTCAGCAGGCGAATAACAGAACATATTCGGCACAATTAGTTTTACAAAAGATTCTAAAGAGGTTATAAATAAGTTAACAAAGATTTAAGTCAAAATATAAAAATGATTACTATAGAGGATCTGATTGCAATAAATTCTAAATTATCAACGTGGAATTTGGTAAATAAATATTTCTCAATAAAATGGAAAGCATTTCAAGTGTTGATGGTTGGATTAGGGATAATCTTTTCTTTATTAATGTTTTATTTTATAATGAAAAATCAATATTTGATAGGAATTGTTTTTGGTTTCATAAGTTTTTTTTTAGGAGTTTATTTTTTGAACTTTAAAATTAAAAAAGAAAGAGTAATCATTGAAGAGAAATATTCTTATACTTTACATTTTTCAAATTCAAGAAATAAACAAATTGCTGAAATTCAAAAAGAAGAGTTTAAAAAGATATTTCAAAGTAGTAATATTTATGAAAAAGATAGTCTTCTTTTTTTAATTGATTGTATAAGAAAAGAAAATGAGGATAAAAAATTTAAATATCCAATTTCTGTCAATTTGTTTGCAATGATTTTTGGGAGTTTATTTTTTGGAAGTTTCCTAAGCGGATTTGTGAATTTTTCAGATAATAAACTTGACGAATATTTATACTTTTATAAAATAGTCTTTGCATTAATTTTTGCTGGATTAAATTTAATTTTTTTTATTGAAAGAACCATAGTGAAGGAAATTTTGGATACTAGAAGAAAAAATAGAAATAGGTTAATTAGAATCTTAGAAAATATCTACATAGAAAAATATGTGAATTAATTGAGACCTTAAAAATATGCAAATTACAGTAATAAAAATTGGTGGAAACATTATCGATAATCCAACCGAGTTAGAACAATTCTTAACTGATTTTTCTAAAATCGAAGGCTATAAAGTTTTAGTTCACGGCGGAGGAAAATCGGCTACAAAAATGGCACAAAGTATTGGTTTGGTTCCGCAAATGATCGACGGACGACGAATTACCGATGCGCCAATGCTTGATGTTGTCGTGATGATTTATGCCGGACAAATCAACAAACATATTGTAGCGCAATTGCAAGCCAAAGACAACAACGCAATTGGTTTTTCTGGAGCTGACGGAAATTTAATTCAATCTACAAAACGAAATCATCCAACAATCGATTACGGATTTGTGGGCGACGTAAAACAGGTTAATACCAAATTATTAGCCACTTTATTAGAAACAGGAATCGTTCCCGTTTTCTGCGCGATTACTCACGATAAAAACGGACAATTATTAAACACAAATGCCGATACTATTGCGAGCGAATTGTCTATCGCATTGTCTGAAGTTTTTGATGTTACATTGACATATTGTTTCGAAAAACAAGGTGTTTTGCAAGATTCAGAAGATGATTCATCTGTAATAACCCAAATCAACGAAGAACTTTATAATAAACTAAAAGAAGAAAAAGTAATCCATTCCGGAATGATTCCAAAATTGGATAATTGCTTCAATAGTTTGTCAAGAGGCGTTCAGAAAATCAAAATAGGGCATCATAAAATGCTTCAAAATCCAGACGTTCTGCACACTACCATTACGTTATAAAAAAGGTTGCCACGAATTACACGAATTTTCACGAATTATAATCGAATGAAAATAAAAAATTAGTGAAAATTCGTGTAATTTGTGGCAAAAAAATACATGTGCACAAGACATTTTAAATATTAATTTAAGAAATTTGCGCAAATTAAAATCGTCACAGATTAATTAAAAAACTTTGTGACTTTGTCCCGATAGCTATCGGGTACAGCAGAGAACCTAAACAACTATGAAAAATATTGCAACGCTTACTCAGGAAGCAATTAGTTTATTAAAAAGCCTTATCGAAACGCCTTCATTTTCTAGTGAAGAAGATCAAACAGCCCTTTTAATAGAAAATTGGTTCAATCAAAACGAAATTCCTTTTAAAAGAGAAAATAATAATGTTTGGGCTTTCAATAAATATTTCGACGAAAATAAACCAACACTTTTACTCAATTCACACCACGATACCGTAAAACCAAATCAGGCGTACACTAACGATCCCTTTAAAGCCATCGAAAAAGACGGCAAATTATTCGGACTAGGAAGCAATGATGCCGGAGGATGTCTGGTTTCGTTATTAGCCACTTTTGTGCATTTTTATGAGAATCAAAATCTGTCTCATAACCTTGTAATTGTAGCTTCGGCAGAAGAAGAAAGCAGCGGAAAAAATGGTTTAAACAGCGTTTTACAGCATTTACCAGAGTTAGATTGCGCGATTGTTGGCGAACCAACATTAATGCAACTTGCTGTTGCTGAGAAAGGTCTGTTAGTTCTTGACGTAAAAGTAAAAGGAACCGCAAGCCACGCCGCGCATCAAAACGATGATAACTCATTATATAAATCAATTCCTGTAATGGAATGGTTTAAAAACTATAAATTCGACAAAATTTCAGACGTTTTAGGTCCCGTAAAAATGACCGTAACCCAAATTAGTGCCGGAAAACAACATAATGTAGTGCCTTCAGAATGTGATTTGGTGGTAGACATTCGCGTAACAGATCGTTATACAAATGCCGAGATTCTTGAAGTTGTAAAAGCAAATGTAAATGCCGAAGTAACGCCAAGATCGATGCATTTAAATGCTTCGTCTATTCCGGTTGAGCATGGTTTAGTACAAGCCGGAATCGCTTTAGGAAGAACAACATATGGATCGCCAACACTTTCAGATCAATCTGTTTTAAGATGTAAGTCTTTAAAACTAGGACCAGGAGAAACTTTACGTTCGCATTCAGCAGACGAATTTATTTTCATAAACGAAATCGAAGAAGGAGTCGACTTGTATATCAAAATACTAACCGATTTCTTTAAATTATAAGAAAAAAAACCGCCACGAATTCACGAATTATTTTTTGACAATCTTTGAATTTAAAAATTCGTGAATTCGTGGCGAAAAAAAAATATAACCTATGAAACTTTGGGAAAAAGGAATACCAACAGATAAACAAATCGAACATTTCACCGTTGGTAACGATCGTGAACTCGATTTAGTTTTGGCAAAATACGATGCTTTAGGTTCTATTGCACACGCCAAGATGTTGGGGCAAATTGGTTTGTTAACTCAGGAAGAAACAACTTCTCTAGTTGATGCTTTAAACGAAATCATTGCTGACGTTGCAAAAGGAAACTTCGAAATCGAAGATAGTTTTGAAGACGTACATTCTAAAATAGAATATTTACTAACTGTAAAACTAGGCGATGCCGGAAAGAAAATCCATACCGCGCGTTCTCGTAACGATCAGGTTTTAGTAGACGTTCATTTGTATCTGAAAGACGAATTAAAAGCCTTAAAAGAACAAGTAAAAACCTTGTTCGATTTGTTGATGGAATCGGCAGAAAAACACCAAAATGTTTTATTGCCAGGATATACGCATTTGCAAATTGCTATGCCATCGTCATTCGGAATGTGGTTTTCTGCTTACGCCGAAAGTTTTATTGACGATGTTACGATGTTAAACGCAGCTTCAAAAATTGTCGATCAAAATCCGTTAGGATCTGCTGCAGGTTACGGAAGTTCATTTCCAATCAACAGAACATTTACAACTCAGGAATTAGGTTTTGAAACGCTGAAATTCAATGCTGTTGCAGCTCAGATGAGTCGTGGAAAAGCAGAGAAAACCGTTGCATTTGCAATGGCAAGTGTTGCTGGGACTTTATCAAAATTTGCTATGGATGTTTGTTTGTACATGAGTCAAAACTTTGATTTTATTGGTCTTCCGGCGCATCTTACAACAGGTTCAAGTATTATGCCGCACAAGAAAAATCCGGATGTATTCGAATTAATCAGAGGAAAATGCAACAAAATTCAGGCACTTCCATACGAGATCACTTTAATTACCAATAATTTACCAAGTGGTTACCACAGAGATTTACAACTTTTGAAAGAAGGATTATTTCCGGCACTTCAAAATTTAAAAGCGTGTTTAGATATTGCAATTTTCTCGGTAAAAGACATTACAGTAAAAGATAATATTCTAAAAGATAAAAAGTACGATTATCTGTTTACAGTAGATACCTTAAATGAAATGGTTGTTGCAGGAATACCTTTTAGAGATGCATACAAAACTGTTGCAGAACAATTAGAAGCAGGAACTTATCAATCTCCAAAAGAAACAAAACACACACACGAAGGCAGTATAAATAACTTATGCCTTAATGCTATAAAAGACAAAATGAAAGCTGCTTTTTAAAGCTTTTACCAATTAAAGAAAACCGATTTGTATTTGATACAAATCGGTTTTTTTTATGCTTTAAATTTTATTACTGCAATTTGTAGAAATAATACCCGTTGAACTTACTTGAAGTGTTGCTCCGGCACCGCAAGATTTATTTGCGACATATTCTTCAACTTTACTAAGAGGAATTGTTGTATAACTATAGGTAGGTTTATTTACAGGTGTACCAAAATCCATTGGACCTTTACGGCAATTAGAAAAAACAATTCCCACAGTTCCTCCATCTGTGCTGATGTATTCTTTAAATACCTTTTCGACTTTAGCAAAATCAGTACCTTCAACATAACACGTAGAGTTTTTAATTCCACCGCCTAGACCAATAGCCAAAGAACCGGATTCTGATGTATTGTAATAGCAATTCAGGATATGAATTTCGGCATTTCTGGCGCGAGGCATTCTTTGTTTGCATCCTTGTGCCCAATAACAATTTTTAAAAGTTATGCTATAATGTCCATCAGCAGGAAAATCATTTTTGCCGGAACCAATTAAATTGCTAAAACTATGATCATCAGCTCCGCCGGAACCTCCGGATTTTGGCGCTTTTAGATAGGTAAATTTGCACCATGAAATAGTGACGTTATCTGTTTTTCCTTTATTGTCAAAATTCCCATCCTGACCGTCCTGAAACTCACAGTGATCGACCCAAAGATTGGTACAATCTGCGGTTAAATTATCCTGACCGTCAATATCATAGGATCCCGGGCCAATAAAAATTAAGTTTCTTATAATCACATTATCTGATCCAGATTTTAAATATAAAATACCTGCTCCGGGATTCGATTGGTTTTCATTTATAAGTTTAGCTCCGGGCAATCCTATGATAGATTTGTTCGAAACTATTTGCTGTATCGGTTTACCGTTAGGAATTGTAATTGTTCCCGATACTAAAATTACTTCAGGAGATTTTGATTTAATTTTTGCCAGTAAATCTTCATATGTTGTTACAGTGACAGGAGTTGAAGTTCCGCCTCCGGTAGTTGCGGCACCAAATCCTTCAGGAGATTCCATATAATAATTCTGAGCAGAAAGATTGGATAAGCTCCATAAGAAAAAGAGCAGAACGAGATTTTTTTTCATTTTTTAGAGTTTGGTTTTGTGGTTTTTGTTTAGATAGTTTTTAAATGTAATCGATTACACGAATTTACTTTAATAAATATTATAAACAATTATTTTGTCAAAATATTATAATTAAAGCGAAACAAAACAAGTGTTTAGTAGGTTTATTTTTACTGGTAAGGTTTTCTTCAAACAAAAAAGACTATTTTTGATTTGTATGTTTATAAAAATAAAATATGAATAAATTTGATGACCAGTCTACTAAAGCGTTGTTGCAAAAGAATTTGATAACCCAGGATCAATATAAGGAAATATCTTCTTATCGCAATTTGAATATTTTCTCGCTAAATGCAGAGTTAAAATTGTTTCTCTATTTCTCTGTTTTATTATTTACGTCCGGAATTGGTATTTTAATTTACAATAATATAGATACAATTGGTCATATTGCAATTTTGTCACTCTTATTAATTGTTATTGGAGTTTGCTTTTATTTCTGTTTTAAAAATTCAAAAGGATTTCAAAAACAGGAAACTACATTTGAACATCCTGTTCTGGAATATCTGGTTTTGGCTGCCAGTATTTTGACGTGTATTTTTATAGGATATTTACAATTTCAGTATAAACCTTTTGGAACAAATTACGGTATAGCAACTTTAATCCCAACGGTTGTCAGTTTCTTTTGTGCTTATTATTTTGATAATAAAAGTGTGCTAACAATTGCAATTACAGGTTTGGCGGCATATGTTGGGCTTTCTGTAACGCCTCAGGATTTATTAAACAATAGTAATTTTTACCAAGACCAAACGTTAAGTTATTCCGCTATAATATTAGGAGTTTTACTTATTTTATGGACAATTTACAGTTCAAGGATTCAATTAAAATTACACTTTAATATTATCTATCTCACTTTTGCTTTACATATTATTAGCATTGCAACAATTAGCAGTTTGCTTGAATATTTTGAAGACGGAATATGGTTTTTATTTCTAATTGTTTTAGCGGCTTCTTCTTTTTATTTCTACAAAATCAGCCATGAACTTAAAGCAATCTCATTATATGTTTTTATGATTATCTACGCTTATATTGGATTAAATATATTCTTTATCAGGATTATGGAGAATATTAATTTTTCAGATGTTTGGGTATTATTCATTATGATTCTTCCTGTATATTTTATTGGATCTATAATAATGTTTATAAAACTGATTAAAACCTTCAATAAAGAAATTACGGCATGATAGTATACGAGAAAAATTTATTAAACAATTTAGCTTTAGTCGAAGAAGCTAATTCTTTAGAATCGGCTGGATTTATTAGTAAAGAGCAAAAGAATTTAATCAAAAAAGAATTACCGGCTTTTAAAAGACAAAGTAACATTTTGGTACGATTGGGATTCTTTTTATTAGGAGCATTTTTGTATTTATCTGTATGTGGTGTAATTGCATTATTGGGATTAACCGGTTCAGGTTCTGAGCGTACTTTTTTTAGTATTTGCTGTTATATTTTTGCTGCAATTGGTTTTACAGGAGCAGAGATTTTAGCCAATCAAAAATATTTTGGACATGGTTTAGACGATGCTTTTATTTTAGGAGCTCTCTTAAATATAGGATTTGCTATTGCCATAACTACGGAAGGTTATGAGATACAAATAGCGCTGTTTGTAGCAGTATCTTCTTTTTTTATGTACAGAAGATATTTGCATTTACTTTCTTTATTGATTTTTTGCATCGCAGCTGCTGCGGTTTTATTTTTCGGAATGTTTGAGTTTGGCGATATCGGAAAAATGATTTTACCATTTGTAGCGATGCTGGCTTCAGCAGTCTTTTATTTCTTTACAAAAAGAATAATTAATAATCTTACTGCAGGTTATTACTATAAAGGGGCATTATTAGCCAATAGCTTTTGTTTGATATTGTTTTATCTTTCCTGCAATTATTTAGTAGTTAGAGAACTTTCTGTACAGCTTTTAGATAATGAAATACTTCCGGGCAATGATATTCCTTTTGCGATTTTATTTTATGCTTTTACCTTTATCATTCCGGTAGTTTATTTAGTTCAGGCTTTAAGAACCAAAGACAGGATCATGCTTTGGATTAGTTTTTTAGCCATAGGATTTTCAATTTATACTATTCGATTTTATCACTCTGTTTTACCAATCGAAGTTGCGCTAACTCTTGGTGGATTAGTTTTATTCGCAATAGCTTATTTTTCGATTAAAAAACTAAAAGATAAGGAAGAGGGATTGACATTTAAGCCAGACAGAATCAATAATTCAAATGCGATTTTAAATGCCGAAGCTCTAATAATTGCCTCAACGTTTGGTATGAAACCAGAAGTAAAAGGACCAGATTCTCCAATGGATTTTGGCGGCGGAGGATTTAGTGGCGGAGGTTCAGAAGGAAATTTTTAGTTAATTGTGAATGGTTAATGATTAATTATAAATAAAAATGTGAGATGTAACCTTATTAATTTACATCTCACATTTTATAAAAATCATTTTACCTGAAATTTATATTTTCTCCTTCAAAGCTACTGCATCAATATCGCTGTGGGAAACATCATAAACAGCTTTCCCGTTTCTGATTAAAATTAGTTGTGGAGATTCGTGATATACATTAAATCTGCTGGCAATTTCGTTAGAAATATCGCGATGCGCAATTAAGTCTAAAAAATAAGCATCAACACTTTCATTTAAATCATATTCACGCTCAAATTGTTTCAAAGCCATACGGCTAATGCTACATCTTGTGCTGTGTTTAAAAATTACAACCGGCTTTTCATTCGAGATCGCTGTAACTTCTATTAATTGTGCTACATCGGTTAATTCTGTCCAATTTACATTACTTTTTGGTGTATCTGCATTATCTGAATTTCCGAATATTGAATTTAAAAAGCTCATATTTGACTTGTTTTATGACTTTTTGACGCTAAAAACAAGTGAAATACTGGTTTTTGATGTCATTTTGTCTCTATTTTTACTGTGGAATATAATTTGACTAATCGATAGCAAAGTTATATTATTTAAAGTTAAAAATTTAATCCAATAAATTGTAATTTTAATGATATCGAACTTTACAGCTAAAAATCAAACTTAAATCGTATACATATGAACATAAATAAATTTACAATTAAGTCGCAGGAAGCCATTCAGTTATCACAACAATTGGCACAACGCAACGGACAGCAACAAATAGAAAACGAACACATTTTTAAGGCTATTTTTGAAGTAGACGAAAATGTGGCGCCGTTTATTCTGAAAAAACTAAATGTAAATGTTCCGTTGTTTTTACAAATATTAGACAGTACAATACAGAGTTTTCCAAAAGTTTCCGGAGGTGATATTTTACTTTCCAGAGATGCAAATAAAGCATTGAATGAAGCTGAGATTATTGCTCAAAAAATGAACGATGAATATGTTTCTATCGAACATTTGATTTTGGCAATTTTTGATTCAAAAAGTAAAGTTTCTCAGATTTTAAAAGATCAGGGAGTTACCGGAAAAGGTTTAAAAGCAGCAATCGAAGAACTTCGTAAAGGAGAAAGAGTAACATCTGCTTCTGCTGAAGAAAATTATAATTCATTAAATAAATACGCTAAAAACCTAAACGAATTAGCACGAAACGGAAAGCTTGATCCTGTTATTGGCCGTGATGAAGAAATTCGTCGTGTGCTGCAGATTTTGACTCGTAGAACAAAAAATAATCCAATGTTAGTTGGAGAACCCGGAGTTGGTAAAACTGCTATTGCTGAAGGATTGGCACATAGAATTGTTGATGGCGACGTGCCGGAAAACTTAAAAGATAAAATCGTTTTCTCACTTGATATGGGAGCACTAATTGCGGGTGCTAAGTTTAAAGGAGAATTTGAGGAGCGCTTAAAATCTGTTGTCAAAGAAGTTACAGCTGCAGAAGGTGATATTGTTTTATTTATTGATGAAATTCACACACTTGTAGGCGCGGGTGGAGGAGAAGGCGCAATGGATGCAGCTAATATTCTTAAACCAGCTTTGGCTCGTGGAGAGTTAAGAGCAATTGGAGCAACAACTTTAGACGAATATCAAAAATATTTTGAAAAGGATAAAGCTCTGGAACGTCGTTTTCAGAAGGTTTTAATCGATGAGCCAGATACAGAAAGTGCAATTTCGATTTTACGCGGAATCAAGGAAAAATACGAAACGCATCATAAAGTTCAAATAAAAGATGAGGCAATTATTGCAGCCGTTGAACTTTCGCAACGTTATATTACGAATCGTTTTTTACCGGACAAAGCGATCGATTTAATGGATGAGGCAGCTTCTAAATTGCGTATGGAAATTAATTCGAAACCAGAAGAATTAGATGTTCTGGATCGTAAAATCATGCAGTTAGAAATCGAAATTGAAGCGATTAAACGTGAAAAAGAAGAAAGTAAACTGAAAATCCTGCACATGGATTTGGCGAACTTAAAAGAAGAACGCAACGAAATCTATGCAAAATGGAAATCTGAAAAAGATGTTGTTGACGGAATCCAGGCTGTTAAATTAGAAATTGAAGATTTTAAATATGAAGCAGAACGTGCAGAACGTGATGGAGATTACGGGAAAGTTGCTGAGATTCGTTACGGAAAAATAAAAGAAGCACAAGAACGTCTTGACGTTTTACAAAAACAATTACAGGAATATCAATTAGGAACTTCATTAATAAAAGAAGAAGTAACCCGCGAAGATATTGCTGAAGTAGTCGCAAAATGGACCGGAATTCCGGTTATGAAAATGCTTCAGACAGAACGTGAGAAACTATTGCATCTTGAAGACGAGTTGCACAAACGTGTTGTAGGTCAGGAAGAAGCGATCGAGGCTGTAAGTGATGCCGTACGTAGAAGTCGTGCAGGTTTGCAGGACATGAAAAAACCAGTTGGTACCTTCTTATTCTTAGGAACAACCGGAGTTGGTAAAACAGAGTTAGCAAAAGCGCTGGCAGAATATCTTTTTGATGACGAAAATGCAATGACGCGTATCGATATGAGCGAATATCAGGAACGTCATAGTGTGAGCCGTTTAGTAGGAGCGCCTCCGGGATATGTGGGTTATGACGAAGGCGGTCAATTGACAGAAGCCGTGCGTAGAAAACCATATTCTGTAATTTTATTAGACGAGATCGAAAAAGCGCATCCGGATACTTTTAATATCTTATTACAAGTTCTTGATGAAGGCCGATTAACAGATAACAAAGGTCGTTTAGCTGATTTTAAAAACACAATTATCATCATGACATCCAATATGGGAAGTCAGATTATACAAGATAAATTTGAGAACTTAAAAGGAAGTATTGAATCTGCTACAGAATCTGCCAAAGTTGAAGTTCTGGGATTATTGAAACAAACTGTTCGTCCGGAATTTATTAACCGTATCGACGAAATTGTAATGTTTACACCTTTAACAATAGACAATATTTCAAGAATTGTGAGTTTACAGCTTAAGAGTGTTACAAAAATGCTTGCCTTACAAGGTATTGCAATGGATGCTACACCAGAAGCGATCAAGTATTTATCTGACAAAGGATATGATCCGCAATTTGGAGCAAGACCGGTAAAACGTGTTGTACAAAGAGAAGTACTGAATCAATTGTCGAAAGAAATTTTGGCAGGAAACATTACTACAGATAGTATTATATTATTAGATGCTTTTGATGGGCAGTTGGTTTTTAGAAATCAAACCCATATTGAAAGATAATTATTTTTTGGTTTTTATTTTTTTGAGACAAACACCAGCTGAAAAGCTGGTGTTTGTTTTACAGATTAAATTTAATTAAGTTATGGGAAAGCATCAGTTTACTACTGATGCTTTTTTTGTTTAAAATTTCCAATCCGTAAATCATGAAACTTTTTTTAAAAGTCATATAAATAGATTCAGGGATTAAAGTATGAACTTTACTTTCAGAAATTTATTTTACAAATCATTAAAAAGAAACACTATGAACAATATTTTTAGAGGATTACTGGCAGGTTACGGAGCAAAAAAATTAGGCGGAGGATGTTTTGGTACTATTTTCGTTTTTATAATTATTTGGGTGATTTTAGGACAATGTAGTTAATTTTATACTAAAAAATAACCAAAAAAAGTCTTAGATTAGCGCCTATAAATAAACAAAATTGTGCATTAAACTGTTTGCTCAATGCCAGTGAATTACACAATTTTTAAAACCAAATAAAAGATAATGGCATCAGGTTTTTTCGTACTATTAGATGATATCGCAGCAATTATGGATGATGTTGCAGTAATGAGTAAAATTGCAGCAAAAAAAACAGCCGGAATTTTAGGCGATGATTTAGCTGTAAATGCTGAAAAAGCTTCAGGATTTGCTTCATCAAGAGAACTTCCGGTATTGTGGGCAATTAGTAAAGGTTCACTCCTTAATAAAATAATTATTTTACCCATAGCTTTTTTATTAAGTGCATTTTTACCGGTTGCAATCATTGTAATCCTTGTACTTGGTGGATTGTTTTTAGCTTATGAAGGAGCCGAAAAAATCTATGAATTTATATTTCCACACAGCCATGACGAGTCTGCAGGAATAACTGATGAAGTTTTAACCGAAGAAGAAATTCTGGAAGCCGAAAAAGGAAAAGTAAAATCAGCTATTGTAACTGATTTTATTTTATCTGTAGAAATAGTAATTATTGCCTTAGGAACCGTAATCGACGAACCTTTAATACAACAAATCATTGTAACTTCGATAATTGCATTAATTGCCACTATTGGTGTTTATGGTATTGTGGCTCTTATTGTTCGAATGGACGAAGCAGGTTATAAACTGATTAAGTTTAGTAAAAACGAAAAAAGCATATCAAAATTTATCGGAAATATATTAGTGAAAGCCCTTCCTATAGTAATTAAAGGTTTAACTGTTATAGGAACAATAGCTTTAATTCTGGTTGCAGGCGGAATCTTCGTGCATTACATCCCGTTCTTTCATCATTTAGCACCTAAAATTAATATTCCCGTAATCATAAAAGAATTTGTAGTAGGTATTATATTAGGATTTGTAGTATTAGGATTTGTAAACCTATTCGAAAAAATATTTAAAAAGAAAGAGAAAGAAATCGCATAATTTCTATAATATAAAAATATCAGAACACTAGTCGAAAGGCTGGTGTTTTTTTTTGAAGCAAAACTGCCATTTTCAAAACACCTTATGTCCCGCTATTCACTATATCTTTTTATCCGTTAAAAAAACGGCTAAAAAGGATATCGTTTCTATCGGGGCTATGAAATAAAAATTCAATTTCATAAGAAATAACTGTTATTACGTAATTTTTTTTATTCGATTAAAATTCTGATTTGTAATTGTTTAGTGTTTTTGTTTATTTATTTAACAAATGCATAAAGCAACCAAAGTAATTGCTTTACATCTTCATAGTATAACAATTAATTATTATTTTATATGAAAAATTTTAAATTTAAATCAGTTTTTGTAGTATTATTTCTAGTAACAGCATTAATTTCTTGCAGTAATGATGACGATAAAGAAACTCCACCAGATGCGACTACAAAAGTGGCATTGGTAACCGAAGTAAAAGGTCCCGCAACAGGAAAAGTAAACGAAGAACTAAGTTATGATGTAACATTTATAGTAGACAACGCTTGCGGAGAATTTAGCAAAATTTCAGAAGCCACAATCGGAACAGAGAAAGGATTACAAGTAGAAGCAAAATATCCATCAGGAGTTTGTACCCAACAAGTTCCGGATCCTAAAAAGACAGTCTACAAATTCAAATCAGCAGCAAAAGGAACTTTCGAAATCAAATTCAAAAAATCAGATAAGGAATTCATAACAACAAAAGTGGTTATTGAATAATCAGATTCCAGCTTGATAAAAGGTAAGTTATGAAACCATTTTACAAAGATTTAATTTTTTTTAAATTGATGTAGAATGGTTTTCTTTTTTATGAAGATCTATCTGATGAGATTTTATAAATAATTATTTAAAAAGGAATAAGTCAAAATAACTATCTTTGAGTTATTAAAAGATTATAATTATGGGAGCTTTAGAGTTAAGAGATAGTATTTTAGAATATATAAATACTGCAGATGAACGTCTTTTAAAAGTTGTGAAAGCAGTTATTGACAGTTACCAGGAAGAAGAAATAGTGGCTTTTTCAGTTGATGGAAAACCAATTACAAGAAGTACTTACCAAGCAGAAGTAGCTAATGCAAAATTAGAGATTCAAAAAGGAGGATTTATTTCACAGGATGATTTAGAAAAAGAATCTGAAAATTGGTAGATGATTAAAGTAAAGAAAGTAATTTGGACTAATACAGCTAAAGATCAATTAAAAACAATATATAATTATTACAAAGAGAAATCACTTCAAGGTGTAATAAATGTAAAAAATGATATTTTAGATAGTACGAAAAGTATTCATTTTGTAGAACAGTATCGGAAAGATGAAATTGAATCCGAATTTAGAAGAATTATCGTTAGAGATTATAAAATATTATACATAGAAGAGAAAGAAGTTGTTTATGTTGCCAGAATATTTTCAACAAAAAGAGATTCTGTAAAACAGATATAAAAGAGCTTATTAAGCTCTTTTTTTATGATAGTAAGTAGTGAAACACACTTTGCCATTCCTTTAAAAATTACTATTTTTGCACTCTAAAATTTATGTCATGCCGAAAAGAAAATATAAAATCGCCGTTATTCAGTTAAATCTAAATGACGTTGCCGAAAATAATCTTAAAAAATGTATCAGTTGGGTAAAAGATGCAGCTAATAAGGGTGCCGAAGTAATTTTATTACCCGAATTATATAGCAGTCATTATTTTTGCCAAAGCGAAGATGTAGACAATTTTGCTTTAGCAGAACCACTATACAGTACTTCGTTTATTGCATTTAGTGAATTGGCAAAGGAGTTAGGAGTAGTTATTATTGTTCCTTTCTTCGAAAAAAGAATGGCTGGAATTTATCACAATAGCGCTTACATCATTGATACTGACGGAACAGAAGCTGGTTTATACCGTAAAATGCACATTCCGGACGATCCTCATTTCTATGAGAAATTCTACTTTACTCCGGGAGATTTAGGTTTTCAGGCCATTGAAACTAAAAAAGGAAAAATTGGAACCCTAATTTGTTGGGATCAATGGTATCCGGAAGCAGCACGTATTACAGCTTTAAAAGGAGCTGAGGTATTGTTTTATCCAACAGCAATTGGATGGCATCCAAAAGAAAAAGAACAATATGGCGAAAACCAATACGGAGCCTGGATGAACGTTATGAAAGGTCATGCTGTTGCAAACGGAGTTTTTGTTGCCGCTGCAAACAGAATTGGTTTAGAAAAATATATTGAAGGAACAGAAGGAATTCAGTTTTGGGGAGCTTCGTTTATTGCAGGACCTCAAGGTGAGATTTTAGCGCAGGCTTCTCACGATCAGGAAGAAATTCTAATTGCCGAAGTTGATTTGGATCTACAAGAAAATGTACGTCAGAACTGGCCATTTTTCAGAGACAGAAGAATTGATGCTTTTGGAGATATTACAAAAAGAGCAATTGATTAATTCAGTCAATTTATAAATACAAAAAAAGGACGAAATTTATATTTCGTCCTTTTTTATTTTCTTTAAACAAAAAAAATCCGCTTCAGAATATTCCGAAGCGGATTTTTAGAAATATATAATTAGATTATTTTACTTTAAAAGTAACTCTTCTTACGATTTGACGAGCTTCTTTAGAATTTTTATTCACAGAAGTATCTTCACCGTTTGCGATTATATTTAATCTTGAAGCATCGATTCCAGCATTTTCAGCTACTTTTTTCACAGCTTCAGCTCTTTTTCTTGATAATTCAGTATTGTAATCTGAACTTCCAATTTCGTCAGAATACCCAATGATATCTGCAGATTTTCCTGGATTGTTTTTCAAGTATTTCACTAAGAAATCAACACCTGATAAAGAAGCATTTGTTGGTTTAGAAGAGTTAAAGTCAAAATAAACATTAACATATCCACCATTAATCAATTCTTCAACAGTATTGTTTGTTGCAGTTTGGCTACCTTGTTTAACATAAGTTTTGTCTAAATAGCTTTCTAATTCATCCGGAACACCATTTTGATTGTTATCAATAGATTGTCCTTTAGTATTTACAGCAACTCCTGAAACAGTATTAGGTTCTAAGTCGTACAAATCAGCAACACCATCTTTATCAGTATCAATAAGATTAGTTTCGATTGTAGTAACTCTGTCTTCTAATTTGTTTAATCTTTCGTTTTCTTCAGAATACCAGTCAGCATGTTTTTCGTTTTTACCTAAGTAGAAAGTCAAACCAACAGAAGCATTTAATAATACTCCGTCTAAAGAACCAGTTGTTGGAACACCTTTTCCGTCAAAATTATGATTTTGTCTTCCGTTAACAATACCGGTTAAATCTCCGGTTAAAGCAATTCTATTGCTTAATCTAACTTGTCCGGTTAATCCCATGATTCCATGACCCATGTAATCTTTTCCGTCAAAACCTTTGTCAGAACTTAATTGAGAAACACCAAAACCACCATGTGCTAATAAACCAAAAGTGTTTGTCCAGGTTTCAAAGTTCAAAGCTCTACCAAGGTTAATAACCCCTTGTACACTTGCTCTGTAATATTTGCTTTCGAAGTCAGGCGTGTTATCACGTTCCTGAAATTGGTCATAACCAACATCAAATTTTAAACCGAATTTTGGGTTAAACATATATCTTACACCTAAGTCTGCGTGAAACGGACTTACAGTTTCAGTAGAATAACCAGTTGTCATTGTTCTCGTTGGTTTATTTAAACCACCATTCAATTCAATCGACCATTTGTTATAACCAGGTTTTTCAATTGCTGGCTGAGTTGACGTTGTTGCCATATTTTGTGCATTTGCAGCAAATGCTAATAGTAAGAGCGATACTGAAGCTAATTTCTTTTTCATGATATCCAAATTTTAATTTAATTGTGATTATTAAGAGTTTTTCTTTTTAAACTCTGGACAAAATTATACTACGAGTTTTAGAATGTGTTCTATCCGGTCTTACATAATTCCCACCTTTTGGGTTTTATTTATGTAAATACGTTAAAATAATCAGAAGATTGGAGCAAAAAAAAGAGCTAAATTTATTTTTTAGCTCTTTTTTAAAAATGTAAATATGAAGGTTATTTTAAATCCGGTTGGTAGATTTTGATTGTTCCATCTCCCTCACTACTAACTACTAACAAACTTCTTTTGGTTGGACTTTTAGATGCCGGAATAAATAATATTCCCTCTGGAGCGTCTCCTGTTTTTACAGTTTGCAAATATTGTGGCGAAGCAGGATTTGTAATATCATAAGTCATAAAAGAATCTGATCTTTCTAATCCAACAAACAGAATATTCTGACTTCCCATCTTAACAGCAACTACCGCTTCGGGTTCAGAACCTTTATCATCGCTGCGTTTATCATCATAAGTTCCTAATTCATTCGTTTTTTTATCAGCATCATTTTTACTGTCGTAAACAATTTTTCCTGTATTTCCGTTCCAGATCGAGAAAGAACGTGCTCCAAAAGCAACCATTTCATCAAGATCACCGTCACCGTCGGTATCGCCCATATCAGCAATAAGGTTCAATCTTCCTAAATTCGTTTCTAATTTTAAAGTTGCAGCATCAGGAAAAACAGTCGCGTCAAGTTTCATGTCTTTCATTCTTTTAATATCTGAGTAAGCCGTGTACTCCCTTGAATCACCTTCATTTGCGGTAACAAAATACGGAGTATTATTTGCAGAAAAGTGGCTGATCCCGTCCGGCATAAACATACCTTTTACTTTCCAGGGATTAAAAGCTACTTTATCATCTTTATCAGAAACATCAATTGCATTTTCAGCAGTATTAAAATCTTTAAAACCCAAAGGATAAATAGCTGTAATTGTTTTAGAAGTTAAATCTACTTTTGCAACCCCATTATTTTCCTGCAATGTTACCCAGGCAGTTTTAGAATCATCAGAAATAGTCACATATTCAGGCTCGATATCCTGAGCAAAGCTTTTGGCAAACTTTGAAATTCTGAAACCCTCTTTTTGCAAAGCCACTGCCTGACTGCTAAAAGGTGCAAAATCTAAAGTAGTAACAATATAATTATTAGTTACCTCAATAATAGAAATTGTTCCGTTTGGATCTTGAGAATAATCTGTATTTGGTTCTCCTTCATTAGCCGTCATAATATATTTTCCGTCAGGCGAAAAAGTAACCATATCAGGTAATGCGCCAACAGTCACTTGTTTAATCAAACTATAATCAGTTGTATTAAAAATAACTACTTTTCCGTTTCCTTGTTTGTTTACCGTTGATTCTAAGGCAACTGCTAGTTTTCCGTCAAAAACAGAAACACTATTTGAAGCTCCTTCATATGGAGTTAAATCTATTTTGCCAATTTTTGTTGGTTTTGTTGGATCAGATAAATCAATAACATCGATCTGATTAGTTCCACTATTATTTACTGTAAAAAGTTTTTTTGTTTTTTCGTCATAAGCTGTTATTTCTGCAGCACCTTCACCTCCAATAGTTACAGAACCAATTTCTTTAAAAGTTCCCGGATTTTCATTTACAACAACTTCAGGTTCCTGACTGTTTGAGTTTTCATCATTATTACAACTTACCATAATAGATAAAGATGCTAATAATAAGATAGGTAGTTTTTTCATTTTGTGTTTTTTTTTAGTTTTGCCAAAAGTAATTAGCATAGTTCCGTCGTATATTAAGGCTGTATTATTTAATCTTTAACTTAAATTTTATCAGATATTTAATCTAAATAGGATATGATTTTGATTGTGCTATTTTATAATCCTTTTGAATGATTATCTTTGTACACTTTCAAATTTAGAACCTCTTTATGTCAACAAATAATAGAAGATTTCCAGCAGAATGGGAGAAGCAACAAGGAATTGTATTGTGTTTTCCGCATAATGGTAACGATTGGCCAGGAAAATACGAAGCAGTTCAATGGGCTTTTGTAGAATTTATAAAAAAAGTAGCCACTTTTGAAACTGTATTTTTGGTCGTAGCCGATGAAAAACTAAAAGAAAAAGTTGCCGAAATGTTAGAGAGAGCCCGCGTAAATATTGCGAATGTATCTTTTATAATTCATAAAACAAACAGAAGCTGGATGCGCGATTCCGGACCAATTATTGTAAAAAATGGTTCGAAAAGAGAAGCTTTAAATTTTAATTTTAATGGTTGGGCTAAATACAAAAATTATCAATTAGATAAATTTGTACCTTCTAAAATAGCTGATTTTATTGATGTTCCCTTAACACAAGTAATCTACAAAGGAAAACCTGTAATTGTAGAAGGCGGAGCAATTGATGTAAACGGAAGAGGAACTTTATTAACTTCTGAAGAGTGTTTAATGCACCCAACAATTCAGGTTCGAAATAAAAACTTTACCAAAGAAGATTACGAAGCTGTTTTT
This sequence comes from Flavobacterium sp. Leaf82, assembly GCF_001422725.1. GTDB lineage: Bacteria > Bacteroidota > Bacteroidia > Flavobacteriales > Flavobacteriaceae > Flavobacterium. Next base: position 550,718 of record NZ_LMMA01000032.1, read on the forward strand.
AAAGAATATCTTGGCGTTACAAATGTAATCTGGCTTGGAGACGGAATAGAAGGTGATGATACTCACGGTCATATCGACGATTTATGCCGATTTGTAAATGAAGATACGATTGTAACAATTGTTGAAACAGACAAAAATGACGCCAATTACAAACCATTACAAGATAATTTGAAACGTTTGCAAAATGCAAAATTAGAAGACGGAAAATCGCCAATAATTGTAGCTTTGCCAATGCCAAAACGTGTTGATTTTGAAACTTTAAGATTGCCCGCAAGTTATGCTAACTTCTTGATTTTGAATAAATGTGTTTTAGTACCTACTTTTAATGATAGCAATGACAGAGTTGCATTAAACATATTAGCAGAATGTTTCCCTGACAGAGAAGTAATAGGAATAAACTGTATCGATTTTATCTGGGGATTTGGAACATTACATTGTTTAAGCCAACAGATTCCTGCATAAAAAAAAAGTTACATTAATCTGTGATAAAATTATCAGGTATACAGAGACTTTCTTATATCATTTGAGCTGTCACCAAAAGTGGCAGCTTTTTTTTATTGTATATTTAACAGACGGGCTTGCTATGTGTCCCAACATCCTTCTTATATTCGTATGTTCAACAATGCAGAAATGCAAATTTAATTTTATATGAAGAAAATGTTTTTTATCCTTTCCGTGCTTTCTTCCGGAGCTTTATTTTCACAGTCAGAGTCGCAGGAAAAACCAGAACTTACATTTGCTACCTACAATGTGAGTATGGAATCTGATAATTATTCTCCGAAAGGCGCAATGGGAAAATCGGAGCAAATATTGATTTATCAGCTTAATTCAGGCCATAATACTCAAATCAGAAATATTGCTCAGATTATTCAGACCGTTAGACCAGACGTTATTCTGTTAAATGAATTCGATTATATTAAAGACCCTGAACTTGGAGTGAAGGCATTCATCAAAAATTACCTGAATGTGAGCCAGGGCGGAGTGGCTGCTATTGATTATCCTTATTACTATTATTCGACAGTGAATACTGGCCAGCCAAGTCCTTACGATTTAAACAATGATGGAAAATTAAATAATTTTGGGAATGATGCATGGGGATTTGGAATGTATCCCGGCCAATATGGGATGATGCTTTTATCTAAATATCCTATTGATGTTAAGGCAGTTCGTACTTTTCAGCATTTTAAATGGAAAGATATGCCAGGAGCATTGCTTACTAAAAAAGCAGATGGATCAGATTGGTATAGTAAGAAAGCATGGAAGGAATTTCCATTATCTTCAAAATCTCATTGGGATGTTCCTGTAGAGATTGGTAATAAAATAGTTCATGTTTTAGTCAGTCATCCAACTCCTCCTACTTTTGATGGTGATGAAGATCGAAATGGGAAAAGAAATCATGATGAAATCCGATTCTGGAGAGATTATATTTCAGACAATTCGGCTTCGTATATTTATGATGATAAAGGAGTAAAAGGTGGTTTGTCTCCAGATTCTCGATTTGTCATAATGGGTGATCAAAATGCATCACCAGTTGAAGGAAACGCCATTAGAGAAGGTATAAAGTCTTTAATAGACAGTCCGAAAATTAATAGCGACTTTACACCTGCTAGTAAAGGTGGTGCTGAATATACTCCTGAAAATCCTTTCGGAATTAACCATACTGCTTTTTGGAGAATGCGTGCTGATTATGTATTGCCTTCTAAACTTGGTTTTAAATTTGTTAACAGTGGTGTGTTCTGGCCTGCCAAAGGCGAACCAATGTCAGAATTGGTTGAAAAACGAGAATCAAGTTCGGATCATCGTTTGGTTTGGGTAAAAGTAGTTTTGGAGTAAATATATTTTTTATTATTTAATTTTGTCAGGCTGAGCGAAGTCTAAGCCTCGCAAAGTAAAGTATTAAAAGTAACATTTGTCTTTACTTTAAATAACATAAAATAAGAAAAGAACTTTGTGCCTCGGCAACTTTGGACATTTAAACCATAAAAAAAACCTTGTTAGCGATAACAAGGTTTTCTATTTTATAAATCTTCAGATATTTTATCTGCTCTTCATGGTCTGATAAAAGGAGGTAATAATTGACTGCATACCTCGCCAAATCCAAGTCTTACTTCAGCATTTTCGCAGAAACCTCTAATAATAACGGTATCGTTATCTTCTATGAATTTACGTTCGCTTCCATCTTTTAATTTTATCGGATTTTTTCCTCCCCAGGTCAATTCTAACATAGAACCAAAACTATCCGGAGTTGGACCAGAAATAGTCCCTGAACCCATCATATCACCAGAATTTACACGACAACCATTCGAAGTATGATGTGCTAATTGCTGGCTCATTGACCAATATAAATATTTGAAATTTGATTTTGAAACCACAGTTTCCTCAGCTTCTTCAGGCTTAATAGAAACTTCAAGATGAATATCAAATGCTTTTTTACCTTTAGTTTGTAAATAAGGTAATGGCGACGGATCTTGTTTAGGTCCTTTAGTTCTAAAAGGTTCCAAAGCATCCATAGTTACAATCCACGGAGAAATTGATGTTGCAAAGTTTTTAGCCAAGAACGGTCCAAGTGGCACATATTCCCATTTCTGAATATCACGTGCGCTCCAGTCATTTAATAAAACCATTCCGAAGATATAGTCTTCGGCTTCGTAAGTTGGGATATTTTCTCCCATTATATTTACGTCAGTTGTAATAAAAGCTGTTTCTAATTCAAAATCTACTAAACGAGACGGTCCAAAAACAGGGTATTTTTCCCCAGCCGGTAAAGTTTGTCCCATTGGTCTGTGAACCGGAATTCCGGACGGAACAATAGTAGAACTTCTGCCATGATAACCTACAGGTATGTGTAACCAGTTTGGTAATAAGGCATTTTCAGGATCGCGAAACATTTTGCCAACGTTTGTAGCGTGCTCTTTACTGGAGTAGAAATCAGTGTAATCACCAATTAAAACAGGCAATTGCATTTCTACATCGTCGATTTTAAAAATAACAATATCTCGATCTTTTGTTGAATCTCTTAGTTGCGGATTGGTTTCGTCGAAAATATCGGCGATGCGATTTCGAACTAAACGCCATGTTTTTTTTCCATCAGAAATAAAATCATTAAGCGTGTCTTGCATGAACATATCATCAGTTAAATCTATTCCTGCAAAATAGTTTAATTGTTGTAGAGCCCCTAAATCTATAGCGTAGTCGCCAATTCGTGTTCCTACTGTAACGACATTTTCTTTGGTAAGAAATACACCGAAAGGAATATTTTGAATAGGGAAGTCGCTATTTTCTGGCACTTCTAACCATGATTTTCTTTTGGTATCGTTAGCGGTTATTGGCATGTGAATGTTAATTATTTGTTGAAAAATTGTATGTCAAATATATCATAATCTAGCAGTTTGACAAACGTTTTTTTGTATTTTTGCAGGAAATTAACGAAAAACGAAAAAATGCAACGCGACGAACAAATTTTTGACCTTATACTAGAGGAACAAGACAGACAAATTCACGGATTAGAACTTATCGCTTCAGAGAATTTTGTAAGTGATGAGGTAATGGAAGCAGCTGGTTCTGTTTTAACTAATAAATATGCAGAGGGATATCCTGGCAAAAGATACTACGGCGGTTGCGAAGTAGTTGACGTTATTGAGCAAATTGCAATAGACAGAGCTAAAGAATTATTTGGTGCTGAATATGCAAACGTACAGCCTCACTCAGGTTCTCAGGCAAATACTGCAGTTTACCATGCATGTTTAAATCCTGGTGATACTATCTTAGGTTTCGACTTATCTCACGGTGGTCACTTAACGCACGGTTCTCCGGTAAATTTTTCAGGTCGTTTATACAAGCCAGTTTTTTACGGTGTAGATGCTGAAACAGGTCGTTTGGACTATGATAAAATTCAGGAAATTGCAACAAAAGAGCAACCAAAATTAATCATCGCAGGAGCATCAGCTTATTCTCGTGATATGGATTTTGAGCGTTTCAGAGTAATTGCTGATAGCGTAGGAGCAATTTTATTTGCTGATATTTCTCATCCTGCAGGTCTTATTGCAAAAGGATTGATGAATGACCCAATTCCTCATTGTCATATTGTTTCTACAACAACACACAAAACTTTACGTGGACCACGCGGAGGTTTGATCTTGATGGGTAAAGATTTCGAAAACCCACAAGGTTTAAAAACTCCAAAAGGAGAAATCAGAATGATGTCTTCATTATTAGATCTTGCTGTTTTCCCGGGAAACCAAGGCGGACCTTTAATGCATATTATCGCTGCTAAAGCTGTTGCTTTTGGTGAAGCGCTAAAAGATGAGTTCTTTACATATGCAATGCAATTGCAAAAAAATGCAAATGCTATGGCAGATGCTTTTGTAAAAAGAGGATACAAAATTATTTCTGGAGGAACTGATAACCACATGATGCTTATTGACTTAAGAAATAAAAATATTTCCGGTAAAGAAGCTGAAAACGCATTAGTAAAAGCAGAAATCACTGTAAATAAAAATATGGTTCCATTTGATGATAAATCACCATTTGTAACTTCAGGAATTCGTGTAGGAACAGCTGCAATCACAACTCGTGGTTTAGTTGAAGAAGACATGGAAACTATCGTAGCACTTATCGATAAAGTACTTGCTGATCATACCAATGAAGCTGTTATCGAAGAAGTAGCAAACGAAGTAAATGAAATGATGAGCGAAAGACCAATTTTCGTATACTAAAAATCAGTCATAAAGTCTTAAAGTCGAAGGTCGAAAGTCTTGAAATAGAATGTAAAATTCTATTTTAGTTTTGATCTTCGACTTTTTTTGACTTTACAACTTTCGACTTTACAACTTTAAGACTTATAAGAAATGGGCGTACTAAGATTACAATTACCAACAGATCCAAGATGGGTAAATATTGTAGAAAAAAATATTGAAGAAATCCTGACAGATCACGCTTGGTGCGAGCAAAAAGCAGCAACAAACGCGATTACAATTATTACTAATAATTCAGAACATCAGGATTTGGTCAAAGATTTATTGGCTTTAGCCAAAGAAGAAATTGACCATTTTGAGCAAGTTCATAATATCATCATCAAAAGAGGATTAAAACTAGGACGCGAGCGCAAAGACGATTACGTAAACGAATTGTATTTGTACATGAAAAAGAGCGGAGACGGAAGTCGCGTTTCAGGTCTTGTAGAACGATTATTATTCTCAGCAATGATTGAAGCCAGAAGCTGCGAACGTTTTAAAGTATTATCAGAAAATATTAAGGACGAAGAATTGTCTGTTTTTTACAGAGATTTAATGGAAAGCGAAGCCGGACATTACACAACATTTATAACTTACGCCCGTAAATACGGAGTAGGAATCGATGTTGAAAAGCGTTGGAGAGAATGGCTGGCATACGAAGAATCAATCATCACAAACTACGGAAAAGGAGAAACGATTCACGGGTAGGTTTTAGTTTTCAGTCTCAGTTTCCAGTCTCAGTTTCCAGTCTCAGTCTCAGTTTTTCAGTTTTTTTAGTTTTCAGGACAGTCGCAGTCTCAGTTTTTAGTTTGTCACGTTGAGCGATCCCGATAGTTATCGGGAGAAACGCGCTCCAATAAGAGTATTTCAAAAATAAAAAATCCGTATAAATCTGCGTCTTCGCGATAGCAAATCCGTATCATCCGCGTGCCAAAATTAACGGTAAAGTTTTAATAATCTAAAATCTATCCCGAAGCTTCGGGACAGCAATCTAAAATTTCCTATATTTGAGAGTAACGAAAATTTAGAGCCATGAGAATAGAAACTGATCTGAAATTAGGATTTAAAGATGTAATGATAAGACCAAAACGATCTACGCTTAAAAGCAGATCTGAAGTCTCTCTGGAGAGGAATTTTAAATTTTTGCACAGTACTGCAATTTGGACAGGAATTCCTATTATGGCAGCCAATATGGATACAGTTGGAACTTTTGAAATGGCGAAGGTTTTAGCAAAAGAAAAACTTTTTACTGCCATTCATAAACATTATACACTTCAGCAATGGAATGCATTTTTAAAAAATGTAACACCTGATTTCTACAATTATATTGCTATTAGTACCGGGACCGGAGCTGATGATTTTGAAAAAATTGGTAAAATAATTACAGCAAATCCTTTACTTAAATTTATTTGTATTGATGTTGCAAATGGATATTCGGAGCATTTTGTTCAGTTTTTAAAACAAATACGAAAACAATATCCAGATAAAGTTATTATTGCCGGAAATGTAGTTACAGGCGAAATGGTCGAAGAATTATTATTGGTAGGAGCAGATATTGTAAAAGTAGGCATTGGTCCAGGTTCTGTTTGTACAACTCGTGTCAAAACAGGCGTTGGATATCCACAACTTTCGGCTATTATAGAGTGTGCAGATGCTGCTCACGGCTTAGGCGGACATATTATAAGTGACGGAGGCTGCAGCACTCCCGGAGATATTGCTAAAGCTTTTGGAGCAGGTTCAGATTTTGTTATGTTGGGCGGAATGCTTGCAGGACATACTGAAAGCGGAGGAGAACTCATCGAAATAAACGGCGAAAAATTCAAACAATTTTACGGAATGAGCTCTACAACGGCAATGGACAAACATGTTGGCGGAGTTGCAGAATATAGAGCAAGCGAAGGAAAAACTGTTGAAGTACCTTTTAAGGGTCAGGTTATCAATACTATTTTGGATATTTTAGGAGGTTTGCGAAGCACTTGTACCTATGTTGGTGCTTCGAGATTAAAAGAACTAACCAAACGCACTACTTTTATAAGAGTAAGCGAACAGGAAAATCAAATTTTTACTAAATAAGAAATATTTCAAATACAATCATGATTACGATTACAGAAGCAAAATTAAATGATATTAAACTAATTCAGGAAATTGCGCATGCAACCTGGCCAATTACATACGGAGAAATTTTATCAAAAGAACAATTAGAATACATGCTCGATCTCATTTATTCTGATGAAGCTTTAACGAACCAATATAATAAGAAAGAGCAATTGTTTTATTTAATTTCAGAAAATGAAATTAATTTAGGATTTATAGGTATTGAGCATCAATATAAAGGAGAAGCAATAACCAAGATTCATAAAATATACCTTATGCCTGAAACACAAGGAAAAGGAATTGGTAAAAAAGTTATTGATGAGATTCAAAAATTAGCTATTGATAATAATTCAAAAGCATTACTTTTAAATGTAAACCGATTTAATTCTGCTTTTGGATTCTATAAAAAGATTGGTTTTGAAGTTGCTGAAGAAGTAAATATTGAAATTGGAAACGGTTATTTGATGGAGGATTATGTGATGGAAAAGAAATTTTAAAAGAAATAATAAAGTATAAAGTCTAAATGAAAATTGTAGTTTCTTTAAATTATAAAAAAGCTAACTTTGAATAAAAAATAAGATGGAAGATATAAGATGGGAACAAAGATTATCTAATTTTAATAAAGCAGTATTGAAGTTGGAAGAATCTGTAAATTATATAAAACATAATTATTTAAATGATGAAAATGAATTAGATGCCGAAAATTTAGAAGATGTTGTTGAAGAATTGATAAAAGAAGGACTAATTCAAAGATTTGAATATACTCATGAATTGGCTTGGAACGTTATGAAAGATTATGCATTTTTTCAAGGTAACTCTACAGTTGGAGGATCTAGAGACGCGACTAGAGAAGCTTTTAGATTACAAATAATTGGAAATGCTGATATATGGATGGATATGATTCAGAGTCGTAATAAAACCTCTCATACTTACAACGAGGAAATTGCAAATGAAATATTTGGTAAAATCATTAATGACTATTTTCAATTATTTTTGAATTTTCAAAGAATGATGGAAGAAAAAAGAAGTGGTGAACAAACTAATTTAATCTTATGAGTTTTTTTGGGCTTTCTTCAATTTATATAACTAAAATTAATTTAGTATTTCAACAATATTCTAATATTGAAGAAGTTATAATATTCGGTTCCAGGGCTAAAGGTAATTACAGGGATAATTCAGATATTGATTTAGCAATAAAAGGAAAAGCGATCGATTTATCAACTTTACAGCAGATTGAAAATAAATTAGAAGAACTATTTATACCTAATTTTATTGATCTAATAGTTTTTGACAACATTGAAAATCCTGATTTGATAAATCATATAAATAGAGTTGGTAAACAATTTTATAAAAAAGGAAAATTTTAAAAGTTATAGATTTAAAAATATATTAAACAAAAAGCCAGTTTTCGACTGGCTTTTTTTATGGACTTAACTCACAATTATATCATGTTTAAATAATAATCCTTTCAACTCCTTTAATGCAAAAACAGCTTTCTTCAATTTAGTTTTTGATGGATCGATGGTATAATTATAGCTGGTTTTAAAATCGGCTTTGTTGGCTATTGCTTTATCAAATTCTGAACGATATAAGTCACAATTATCAAAAAGTACACTTGTTAGATCGGTTGCCATAAAATCTACCGCAACTAAACTACAATTGGTAAAAGTGGTTCCTTTTATTTTTAAAGTATAAAATTTAGAAAAATCAAGAATGCAATCGTAAAAATGAACTTCAAATATGAGTTTGTCGCACATTGCAAAATTTACTTCTTTAATTTCGCATCGATTAAAAGTAGCAGTTCTAAAAGCTACATAATTGATTTTTGCCTCATTAAAAATACAATCATTAAAAACGCAATCAATAAAAGTGACTGCTAAAAAAGTACAGGCAGAAAAATTACAATTATTAAAAATACAACATTCAAAATCCTTAAAATTAGCATCATCTCTACCATAAGTGATGTTATTGTATTCTTTATCAAGGAAATATTCAGACTCTTTTTTCAAGTTAATTTTTGAGGATTATTTAAGACCGAAAAGATAATAATTACGTCTCATTAATTGAGTACTAAAGTGCTTAAATTTTGATTTAAAATACTTTATTATAATAGTACTTTACTGTAGCTTTACACTGATTTTAGTTTAAAAACATAACATCTATATTATATGGGATCAACAAGAAAAGAACATGATTTCCTGGGAGAATTAGATATTCCCGGTCATTTATATTATGGTATCCAGACTTTCAGGGCTGTGGAGAATTTTAATATTACAGGAATTCCAATTTCAAAAGAACCTCTATTTATCAGAGCTTTGGGATATGTTAAGAAAGCTGCGGCATTAGCAAACAAAGATTGTGGAGCTCTTGATCCTAAAATTGCCGAAGCAATCTGTTATGGAAGTGATCAGGTTATTGCAGGCAAGTTTGATCAGGAATTTGTAAGCGATTTAATTCAGGGAGGAGCCGGAACATCTGTAAATATGAATGCTAACGAAGTTATTGCAAATATTGGTCTGGAATATCTGGGACATAAAAAAGGAGAATATAATTTTTTGCATCCCAATAATCATGTCAATTGTTCTCAATCTACAAATGATGCTTATCCATCGGCTTTTAGAATTGCGCTTTACCTGAAAATGGAAAGCTTTATTAAAACATTAGAAGGATTAGAAACTGCTTTTGCTGCAAAAGGAGAAGAGTTTAAAGGTGTTTTGAAAATGGGAAGAACACAATTGCAAGATGCAGTTCCCATGACTTTAGGACAAGAATTTAAATCGTATGCCACTACAATAGGCGAAGATGTAAAAAGATTAAAAGACGCTCAAAGTTTAGTTTTAGAAATCAATATGGGAGCTACTGCAATTGGTACAAGAGTAAATGCACCAGAAGGATATCCTGAAATTTGTGTGAACTATTTAGCCAAAGAAGTTGGAATCCCGTTAACACTTTCTCCGGATTTAATTGAAGCTACGGTCGATACTGGTGCTTACGTTCAAATTATGGGAACGTTAAAAAGAACAGCGGTAAAAATTTCTAAAATCTGTAATGATTTAAGGTTATTAAGTTCAGGACCAAGAACTGGTCTTAATGAAATTAATTTACCGGCGCGTCAGCCCGGATCTTCAATAATGCCCGGAAAAGTGAATCCTGTAATTCCGGAAGTAGTCAATCAAACTTGCTTTTATGTAATTGGTCAGGATTTAACCGTTACAATGGCAGCAGAAGCAGGGCAATTACAATTGAATGTAATGGAACCTGTAATTGCTTTTGCCATGTTTACATCGTTAGATTATTTGTCTAATGCAATTCAAACCTTAATCGATAAATGTATTATAGGAATTACTGCGAATGTAGATCATTGCTACAATATGGTAATGAACAGTATTGGAATCGTTACTCAGCTTAATCCAATTTTGGGTTACGAAGTTAGTGCCAGTATTGCAGGTGAAGCTTTGCAGATGAATAAAAGTGTTCACGATATTGTAGTTGTCGAGAGAAAATTAATCACTCAGGAAAAATGGGATGAAATTTATTCATTAGACAACCTGATCAATCCTAAGTTTATTACGAAATAAAATATTTATCCTGCTATATTTATAAAGCCGTCAATTTTATTGGCGGCTTTTTTTGTGGCTGTATTACTAATTTTTAAAATAATTATTTATGTAAATTGTTGAAAATTAGGTATATATTTACATAGTGATTGAGTGTTATATAGAAAAATTAAAATTTTAAAATGATCAGTTTTTTAAAAAATAATTATTTTCATTATCAATATAAAATCTTCGGGTTACTCTTTTTTATTGCATTTAACTCTATTGCCCAGACTGAATCTATTAATCCGGAATTATGTCCTCCAAGAACAATTTTAGAAATCTTTAAAAAGAAAGATTCTGCTTATGTAGTTAAGCCTACAAAAAACAATTTTTTCTTAGTTATTCCGGCGATTGGTTCTCAGCCTGCTACCGGATTTTTTTTTGGCGGAGTAGCACAATATACTTTTAAAGGAAAACTAGAATCAGATAAATATTCTATTGCCAATCTTGGTATAACGTATACGGCAAAGAAACAATGGCTTGTAAATGTCAAGAATAATATTTTGCTCCGGAACAACAGGATTTTTTTAAGTGGAGATTATCGGTTGTACATTTTCTCACAGCCTAATTATGGACTGGGAACCAATAATATTCCCCATCACAGCAAGAAGAATAATTTTAGTATTGATTCTATTGCACAAACTATGGATTACGATTATTTTAAATTTCACCAAACCGTATCTTTTGAGGTTTACAATAATTTCTATGTTGGAGGAGGAATAAATCTGGATTGGTATTCGAGTATAAAAGATAAAAATCTGGATATAGAAAACGGAAAATATACCTATCATTATACGTATAGCCAAAAACACGGTTTTAATGATTTAGAATATTTTTTAACTGGAGTAAGTCTCAATTTAGTTTATGATTCCCGCGACAATCAGGTTAACTCTACTCGCGGATGGTTTGCTAATATCAACTATCGTTTTAATCCGGTTTTGTTCCATAATCAGGATTACAGCAATGTTTTATATGCAGAATATCGGCATTTTATACCACTTTCGAGCAAGAACGACAGATATATTTTAGCGCTCTGGACTTACGGACAATTTGTAACCAGAGGAAAAGTTCCGTATTTAAACTTACCTGCAATTGGTTGGGATCAGCGCAGCCGAAGCGGAGAAGGATATACACAAGGATTGTTTAGAGGAAACGGTTTAATTTATCTTTCAACAGAATTCAGGTTTCCAATTACCTGTGACCAAATGTTTAGCGGAACTGTTTTTACCAATTTTGTCACCGCAAGTAATGACGATAGTAATACCTCTTTGTTTAAATCAGTTCAGCCTGCTGTGGGAATAGGCTTGCGTATTTTAATTGATAAAAAAACCCGGACAAACCTAATTGTTGATTATGCCTGGGGAAATAATTCGAAAGGATTTTATTTGAATGCCGGCGAGAGTTTCTGAATTTAAAAAATTAATTATCAAATAGTTATATTTTTAAATGTGAGAATTTTATCATAATTAAATCATAATATGAGAAAGAAAAAACTTAAATTTGATATTCAATTAACTTTCAAAAACAAACATTATGAAACAGTACAGTTTATTATTAGTTGTTTTCATGTCGGCGATAGGGATGAATGCCCAGGATGCCAGATCTTTTTCTCTTAACTTGTATGGAGGTTACAACTTTTCAGATAAGTTAGATTATGACGGTTATTCTGCAACTATTGAAGATGGTTTTCAATATGGAGCAGGTTTTGAATATTTTTTCTCTACAAACAATTCGGTCGAATTAAAATACCAAAGAACAGATACTAAAATCCCCTTTTACGATCAAGCCGGTATTCAGGTAAATGCTGGAAACGATAAAGGTGCCTTTAATTTTATTTTAGCAGATTTCACCCATTATTTTGATACAGGATCAAATTTATTGCCTTATTTGGGGGCTGGAGCTGGAGTTGGAATTGTAGAAACACCTCAGGGTGGAAGTGGTACTTATTTTGCCTGGGATGTTAAAGGCGGTGTAAAAATTAAAACTGCTTCATCAGTTTCTGTAAATATTAATGCCTATTTACAATCGATGTCAGCAGCAGTTGGGGAAAGTTATTATTGGACATATTGGTACGGACCAGTTGCAGTTGATGATTATATTTCTACTTTCCAGTTTGGACTAGGAGCAGTCTTAAGTTTTAACTTCAAAAATTAATCTGAGATCCCCAACAAATCACTCTTAAAAACATAAAAAGCATTTACTCTTCGTGAATGCTTTTTTTTATGGTTGCTAAAAGCTATTGTTCATAATTAAATCATAATTTATAACTATTGTGATTTATATTTTTGATGGCAATCCTTATTTTTGTTATTCATACATTTATCAAAATGAAATTACTTATAGTCGAAGACGAACCAAATCTTTTATCGATTTTACGCAAAGGATTTGCTGAAAACAACAACGAAGTTAGTGTCGCTATGGATGGTACAACAGCCTTAGAAATGCTTCATAACTATAATTTTGATGTTGTGATCTTAGACGTAATGTTACCGGATATTAACGGAATTGAAATTTGCAGAAGATTGCGTGCCAACAAGAATTTTATTCCTGTTTTGTTGTTGACAGCTCTGGGAACTTCAGAAAATATAGTAACCGGACTTAATGCCGGCGCAGATGATTATCTGGTTAAACCTTTTAAATTTGGAGAACTTGATGCAAGAGTCAACGCTTTAAACCGTAGAGCACATCAGGAAACCGAAAGAATCGATAGTATAATAGTGGGCGATTTAGAAGTTAATGCAAGAGCCAAAACAGTAAAAAGAAATGGCGAATCTATAATTTTAACCGCAAAGGAATTTAAACTGCTCTATTATTTAGCCAAGAACACCGGACGAATTGTTTCTCGTGATCAGATTTTAGACAATGTATGGGATATTAATTTTGATATGAACACAAATGTTGTAGATGTTTATATTACATATTTAAGAAAAAAAATAGATAAACCTTTTGCAACCAAACTTATTCATACCATGAAAGGTTTAGGTTATGTCATAAAGCCATAAAATGGATATAAGAAAAAAAATTACTTTTACTTATGTAGCTCTTTCTACGTTTAGTACATTATTATTGTGTGTTATCGTTTTTGTCCTGTTTCGTGAAAATAACAGATATCACTTCTTAAAACGATTAGAAGACAGAGCTAAAATCGTAGCATCTATCCATTTTCAAAACGATCCTGAAAAAAGCAGGTATTACAGCGAGTTAAAAAAAAATGGACTTGAAGAACTTATCGAAGAAGAAGAGTTTGTTCTTAAAATAAACAGCGCCAACAGTTTTGATTACAATACAAATTTAAATTTACCAAACGAGTTTTATACCAATGTATTAAGAACCGGAGAAGATTATTTTGAAGTAAACAGCAAATATTATTTAGGTCAGGTTTTTAATGAAAACAATCAAAAATACATTGTAATAGTTGGAGCAAGAGACCGCAGAGGAAAAACAACCACCATTTTTATTGCAAAAATTTTAATTTTTGGAGGTATAGCCTTTATACTTTTGGCTTTCTTTCTAGGAAGATTTTTGGCAAAAAGAGTCATTAATCCCGTAGCAAGAATTACCAGAGAAGTAAATAGAATTAGTGCATCAAATCTTCATAACAGATTACCCGAAGTAAAAAATTCAGATGAAATTTCAGATCTTACTGAGACATTTAATGATATGCTGGATCGTTTGGAAACCTCATTTGAAATTCAGGCTAATTTTATAAACAATGCTTCACACGAATTAAAAACACCAATAACAACAATTATAGCCGAGTCTGAAATTATGCTTTTGAAAGAAAGAGAAGTTTCAGAATATGTTCAGTCTTTAGAGAACATATACAATCAGGCTTCAAAATTAGGAAACTTAACCGAAAGTTTACTAAAGTTGACACAAACCGGTTACGACGGCAAAAAACAAGTATTGGATATTGCCAGAATAGACGAACTGTTAATGGATGTAAAATCTGATCTTGATAAAATTTATCCAGACAACCGTGTGAGTATGAAATTTAATTTTGCTCCAAAAGATTCTAATCTGTTACTAATACCCTGCAATAAACCTCTGTTAGAGTTAGCAATTAATAATATTGTTACAAACGGTGTAAAATATTCTGATAACAATGAAGTGTTTGTAACACTTTCTGCAAATCAGGAAATGATTAAAATCGCTATTAACGATATAGGTATTGGTATTCCGCCAGAAGATATTCCGCATTTGTATGAACCTTTCTTTAGAGGAAAAATAGCAACAAAATATATTGGTTATGGTTTAGGACTTCCTTTGGCTTCAAAAATTATACGAATGCATGACGGAGAAATACAGGTTCAGTCAGAGCAAAACAAAGGAACTATTGTGACTATTGTTTTCAATAAATCGAAAATAAAGAAAAGCAACATTAAAAAATCTAATGTTGAATCTTAGAAACTTCTAATTTTATATTAAGACCCTTCTAATATTGGTAGAGTTATTTTGTATGTATAAACTAAACGATTATACATATGAAAAATTTCCTAATCCCTACCACTTTAAAAGATGATACTATTTGTGCTGTAAAATCAGCAATTAGTCAATCAAAATCATCAGGTTGTGAAATCATTTTAATGATGGTTTCTGATGCTCCAGATACTTTTTCATCGTCAGGTTATTTACGCGAAATGCGTACCGGACTTACTGCAAGTCAGGAAATTGTACTTGATACCTGTCGTTATATTATAGATCATACTCCAAACTGCAAAATAAAAGTACACAATCAATACGGAGTTTCTTCCCCAATTTTTAAACGTATTATAGATGTTTTCTCTGTAAAATTAATGATTCTTACCAATTCATATAAACAGGAAACAAAAAGAATTCATCAATATGTAGTACAATTGGCGGGAAATCAAAAATGTCCAATATTACATTTGGGTTCAGAGCAATATAAAGAAGATTTTAATAAAGCACTTTATATAGAAAATGCAAACGGTAATATGCATGTAAAAGATGTACAGCAATTTTTGAGTGCCAATTTTTCATTCGAAATTGTAAGTCAGACTTCCAGTTTTGAAGATAACAACGAAAATTTTGCACCTCATTTATCAGAAGCTATTTCGAAATATGATATCGATTTGCTGGTAGAAACCCGCAAAGGCGAAAAAATCAAATTCAAGAAAAAGAAAACAGAAAACCTAAACGACAAATTAGGACTTCCGGTTCTGTCACTTTACGAAGAAATGGCATAAAGCCAAATGTTGCTAAAACACACACAAGTTTAATTTTAAACCGAAAAATATGTTATTAAAGAAAAGAATACCAATGAAGTACGTTCTCGGGAAAATTAAAGTAGAAATTACACTAGTATTGGCATACACCATACTATTTGAAGTTTTTCACAATTATTTCATCAATCTTCCTGTAGATATTCCAATTGCAATACCAACGATGATTGGAACAATTATATCCTTATTATTAGCTTTTAAGTCCAATCAGGCTTATGACAGATGGTGGGAAGCACGAATTGTCTGGGGCGCAATTGTTAATGATTCCAGAACACTGATCAGGCAAGTTTTGACATTTTATAAAGATCCTGATTTTTCTGTAGAAGCAAATGAATTCAAAGAAAATTTTGCAAAAAGGCAAATTGCATGGTGCTACAGTTTAGGACAATCCCTACGAAATAAAGATGCCCTAAAACCACTTGAGGGTTTGATCAGCGAAGAAGAAATGCGTTTTGTAAAAAATCATCAAAACATACCTAATGCTATTTTATTACTGCACGGAAGAGATCTGCGAAATGCTAAAAACGACAAACGTATTAATATGTACCAACAAGTAGAAATTGACAATACATTATCGAGATTGTGCGATGAAATGGGTAAATGTGAGCGTATTAAAAACACGATCTTCCCAACAACTTACAGTATGTACATTCGATTAACATTGTGTTTGTTTATTTTGTTATTGCCTTTTGGATTAATTAGTGTGCTTAGTTGGTTTGCGATTCCGTTAATTACCGCGATTGCAGCAGCTTTTTTCCTGATCGAAAGAATGGCAATTCACTTGCAGGATCCATTCGAAAACAGAGCCACAGATACACCCGTGACGGCTATTGCCAATACGATTGAAAAGAACATCACGCAAATGCTGAACGAATACCAAACCGAATTTGATATCATCAATGAATTCCATCTTCAGCCTGAGCCTAAAAAAGCGGAAAACAACGCTTACTTTGTTTTATAATTTAATTAAATTGATTTTGGTTTCTCAATTTGTTAGCTGGACAACGCTTTTCATGCCGTTGTCCGGCTTTTTTTATGCCTATATGTTAGCTTATAGGCATTAATATTTATATAGTTTGTCATCCTGACGGAGGAAGGATCACACCAGGAACTCCACAATTAAAATCGCCAATCTTTGTAGAATCCCGCGTGTGATCCTTCGTTCCTCAGGACGACAAGATTTGGGGTAGCTGCAATGAGTAAAATAAAAAATCCGCGAATATCCGTGTTTTCGCGAAGCGAATCCGTGTCATCCGCGTGCCATGACAAAGATTGTCGAGTTCCGTATCTGATCGTCAGGATGACAAGATTACGAAAGATTTAAAACTATCGATGAAGTAATCTTCCTAATATTTGTATTGAATTCCTCAATTCATTTGTCCACGGCAAACCAAAGCTCAGTCGCATACAATTTGAAAATTGATCCTGAAAAGAGAAAATTCTTCCCGGTGCAATACTAATATTATGCTGCATCGCCAAATGATAAAAAGCTGCAGTATCAACACTTTTATCCAGTTCTATCCAAAGAAAAAAACCACCTTGAGGCTGACTCACTTTTGTGCCTTTTGGAAAAGATTCCAAAACAGTATTAATATAATTATTACAGTTATGATTCAAAATCTGACGTATCTTTCTTAGATGATTCTCATAACGTCCGTTTTTAAGAAAATCTCCCACAACTTCATGCGTTATAGTAGGAGAGGAGAGCGAATGGTAAATTTTATTTCGCAGAATTTGTTTTTTAAATTTCCCCGGCGAAACCCATCCTACACGATAACCCGGAGCCAATGTTTTTGATACAGAACTGCAGCAAAGCACAATTCCGCTTTCGTCGTAAGTCTTACAATTTGTTGGTCGGCTTGAGCCAAAGTACAAATCGCCGTGAATATCATCTTCGATCAGCGGAATATTGTAGAACTCCATCAACTTAACCACTTCAATTTTATGTTCAGCCGGCATCATACTTCCTGACGGATTACTAAAATTACTCATCAACAGACAAAGTTTTACTTTTTTAGACGACAGTGCTTTTTTCAACGCTTCCAGTTCAATTCCCGTTGTGATATTCGTAGGCAATTCCATGATATACAATCCCAATGATTTTGCCAGTTGCAAGATGCCAAAATAAGCAGGACTTTCCGTAATAATAGTATCGCCGGGTTGCGTCAGCGTCATCAAACAATGCGATATGGCACTTGTACATCCCGGCATTGTAATAATATCTTCTTCTGTCAGCGAACCTCCCCAGGTAAACGACCATCGGGCAATTTCCCGTCTTAAATTAGGGTTTCCTTTTACCTGCTCGTAACTCGTTCCGCTATTGGGTAATTGACGCATTGCCTGAACCATTCCCTTATTTAATTTCGCAATAGGAAGAAGCTCATTTGACGGAAATCCCAGCGAAAGCATCGTAATATTAGGATCTGTCATATTACCATAAACCTGATCGATTAAATCCTCGCGATCAATATTGGCGCATTTTAAAATTGGACTGCTTGGCGAAGGCTCAGGAATTGTTCTGGCCGAAGTATTGCTTACATAATAACCGGATTGCGGTCTGGATTCAATTAATGATCTGCTTTCTATTTCATAATATGCTTTACTTACCGTACTCATGCTATAACCTGTTTCGGCGCAGACCTCCCTTATCGATGGCAATTTGTCGCCAACGTTGAGAACGCCGGATTTTATTTGTTTTTCGATTCGGTCAGCAAATTGAAGATATAAGTAATTTGAATTTTTCATAAAAAAAAAACTGTTATGGTGCAATTTACAAAAACTGTATCTGTATTGCTGTTTTATTTTTTAGAAATTTGCTTTAATAAGAAAACTAAACAACACATTTCGTGAAAACAACAAAATACTACTTCGCCGCTATTACCTGTTTTGTAATCTGGGGATTTTTCAGTTTGGTTTTAAGACCAATACACGATTATCCTTCCTTAGATATTTTATTCTATCGCGTATTTAGCTGTAGTATTTTAATGTTGCTTATTGCTTTTACATTCAAAAGAAAAAGAATGAAAGAAGCAGTAGAAACCTTTAAGTCAATGTCGGCTTTTGAGAAACGCAAAACAGTTTTATTGAATATTGGCGGAAGTGTTTTTCTAATGGCAAACTGGTTTACATTTATTTATGTAATGAACCACGTAAGCGTAAAAGCAACTTCTCTGGCATATTTGGTCTGTCCAATTTTGACCACTTTACTGGCTTATTTTATTTTGCACGAAAAACTAAGCAAAACCCAATGGATGGCAGTAGGATTAAGCATTTCAGGATGTTTACTTTTATCTTACGCCAATATTATGGACATGTTTTTTAGTATCATTATAGGTTTTACATACGCCTCTTATTTAGTAAGTCAGCGTGTTAACAAAGGTTTTGATAAATTTATAATCCTAACATTTCATATTTCGCTCGCAGCTTTGTTTTTATTGCCTTTTTATCCGGCTTACAGCGGTACAATTCCAACAGAATTTAAGTTTTATTTCTGTATCGAAACAATTGCGATTTTATTTACCATATTTCCATTATTTCTTAATTTATATGCCCTTTCAGGAATTAATTCATCAACGGTAGGAATGCTTTTAAACATTAACCCAATGATCGCTTTTCTTCTGGCAATGTTTCTTTATAAAGAGCAATTTGGACTTATACAGATCGTTGCATACGGAATAGTCTTTCTGGCAGTTTTGGTATTCAACTCACATCATATTTTTGCTATCAAGCAAAAGTTCGCCACAATATCCAAAGATTCTAAAACAACGTGAGGTTTTTATTTTTTTATTGGTTTGAAATATTAATTACCCGAATCTTACCAGGATATTTAAAACAGGAATGAAAATACTCATTCCTGTTTTTTTTATTATAAAGTTTTTTGCCACGAATTACACGAATTTCCGCTAATTTTTTCTTCAATTCAGTTATCAATTCAAGAACAATTTTAATTCGTGAAAATTCGTGTAATTCGTGGCAAACCTTTTTTCTATTCCCTAACAATTTTAATTAAATTACCACAATCTTAACAGGATATCTAAGCAGGAATCACTATTTTCATTCCTGCTTTTTTATGGAATAAAAAGCATGAAAAGAAATGTCACAGATTGTATGGATTAATTTCTGCTTCTTAGGAAAAAAATTAGTGGTAATTAGTAGAATTCGTAGCTAAAAAAAGCATTTAATCTTTGGCAAAAAACAATACAAACCGAATAACTATTTATATGAAAAATACCAAACTTCAAGCCTTTACTCCTTTATTTTATTTAGTGTGGTCTGATGATTTGTTGACTCAGAAAGAGTTTACAACTATTCAGAAATTTATCAATGACCTAACTTGGCTTTCGCCCGAAGAAAAACAAGAATTAGTGTCCAGATTAGACATCTCAAATCCGCCTTCGCGAAATGAACTCACACAATGGAAACTGGATATTGAAAAAAGCATTCAGAATAAAACAGATATAAAATCGATTTTTGATATTGCAGTTGCACTTTCAGAAAAAGACGTGGATATTTCGACCTTAGAATCCAATTTTATAAAACTTGAAAATGATCTTGGAATTTTAGGAGAAGAAGCACTTCAGAATTTCAAAACAAAAGCGAATTCTTTTACGGCAAATTCACAAACCAATTCAGATTTTGATATTCAAAAAATAACCAAAATTCTAAATGGCAAAGAAGCTGCTATTATCAATAAAGTAAAATCAGTTATTTCCAGACCTGAATTTGCTTATGAAACTTCTACAGATATCAATGTATATCGCCAAACGGTATATAGCTGGTGTAAAATCCTGGCCGAAGAAAATCTGGGAAACATGGCATATCCAAAACAATATGGCGGTGGAGAAAACATAGCCGATTATTTTGCGATTATGGAAACCCTAAGTTATCACGATTTGAGTCTGGTGATAAAATTTGGCGTTCAGTTTGGACTTTGGGGAATGAGCGTTCAATCGTTAGGAACAGATAAACATTATGCCAAATACCTGAAAGATATTGGAACTTTAAAAATTCCGGGTTGTTTTGCAATGACAGAAACGCATCATGGTTCAAACGTAAAAGGACTGGAAACAACAGCAACTTACAATCATAACGATCAAACGTTTACAATTCATACACCAAACAAAAATGCTCAAAAAGAATATATTGGTAACGCAGCAGTTCACGGACAAATGGCGACTGTTTTTGCAAAGCTTGTTATTGATGGTCATGATTATGGCGTAAATGCATTTGTGGTTCCGTTAAGAGATACAAACGGAAATACGTTAAACGGAATTACCATTGGTGATTGCGGACACAAAATGGGTTTAAACGGTGTAGATAACGGAACAATTAGCTTTGAAAATGTTGTGATTCCAAAAGAAAATATGCTCGATCGTTTTGCTTCCGTAAATGACAAAGGCGAATTCGAAAGCCCGATCCCGAGTGATAACAGACGCTTTTTTATCATGTTAGGAACCTTGGTAGGAGGACGAATCGGGATTCCGCGTTCAGCATTGGCTGCAGCCAAATCCGGATTAACAATTGCCATTCGATATAGCGATCAACGCAGACAATTTGGACCAGAAGGAGGTTCTGAAGTTCCGATTTTAAATTACAGAATGCACCAACGCAGGTTGATTCCGCCATTGGCAAAAACCTACGCTGTACATTTTGCTTTGCAATACTTAACAAATCGCTTCCTGAATAAAACCGAAGCAGAAATGCAGGAAATCGAAGCTCTGGCAGCAGGAATGAAATCCTATTCGACGTGGAGTACAAGGGATATTCTACAGGAATGCCGCGAAGCGTGTGGCGGAAAAGGATATTTGTCTGAAAATCGAATCGACGCTTTAAAAAATGATACCGAAATCTACACCACTTTTGAAGGTGATAATACTGTTTTGATGCAATTGGTAGCTAAAAACCGTTTATCAGAGTTCAGAAAATCGTTTGGAGAAATGGGATCTCTCGGAATTATTAATTATGTATACGAAAATGCCAAAACAGCCATCACAGAAAAAAATCCAATCGCAACGCGTAAAACTGATGATGAACATTTATTAGATAATGAGTTTCATTTGCAGGCTTTTATTCATAGAGAAAAGACAATTCTTGCTTCTGCCGCACGACGTATCAAAAAATTGGTCGATGGTGGTTTAGAACCATATGATGCCTTTAATGTTGTGCAACACCAAATGATCGATGTCGCTCAGGCATATTTAGAAAGAGTGGTTCTGGAGCAATTTCAATTAGCAATAAAAGAAATAGAAGATGTTCAATCAAAAGAAATATTGACAAAACTGAATCATTTATATGCGCTTTCGCAAATAGAGAAAAACAAAGCCTGGTATCTTGAAGATGGATATATGGAAGCTGTAAAAACCAAAGCAATCCGTAAAATGGTCAACCAGCTTTGTTGGGATATTCGTCCTGATGCGGTTTCGCTGGTAAATGCTTTTGATATTCCGGAGAGTTGTCTGTCGGCGCCAATTGCGGTTAGATAAAGGTTTAGCTTTATGCTTTTTTAGCCACGAATTCACGAATTTTTTCTTGAACTATTATTGAGAATTATTCGTGAATTCGTAGCTATTTTTTTTAGGAGCTAATCCCGCTCCAGAAGCCTCGGGACGTTCCAATCTTTTGGCTCTCGATCGGGATCGCCACAAAAGGATTTCCACTTCCATCAGGGCTAGGGTAACCATTTTCAGAACAATATTTTCGTATAGATTGTCGTCTCCGGAGATGATATTTATGGAGATATTTTCAAAAAAAATCTTTTTTAATCCTCTTAATCTGTTGCAAAAAAATAATCGTTTGTAATAACAAAGAAGCTTTTGTTATTATTTATTTTATATCATAAAGTATTTTAAATCATTGTTTTATTAAAATAACTTGCCTTTTCAAAGTCTTTAATATTAATAGAAATCACAGGAACTTCTGGAAGGATTTTATTTAGCGTTGTTACAATAGCTTTCGATAATTGGGCTTTTTGATCCGTATTTCTCCCTTCCATAATGTATCCAAAAACGTGAATGAAATCGTCTAAGGAATTTCCGTTATTATAATAGGAAAACGGATTAATGCGAACCTTAATTTCAGATTCAGTAAAAAGATCCGTTGATGCTGCAGCATTAAAAACTTCCTGCATAATATCGTCTGCAGATTTTAAACGAATTACATTTTCAGAACAATCAATTATAAAGTGAGGCATTTGTATGTAGTTGAGGTTTATAAAAAGTACAATCAAATTTACGAAAAACAAGTATCAAAACAGCTTTAATACACAGCAACTGAGATTTATTTTTTAAAATAAAAAATGCACTTTTAAAAAAGTGAAATGTATTTTTATAGATGAAAAATTATGCTTCTATGATGTTTAATTTTATTTTTTGCGTGTTACAAAAAACAAAATTTACGACTTACTAAATAATTCAGTTTTGTTTGTACACTTTCTTATATTTGTAAGTCTCATTATATTTTAATTGGTTTGAAAAATTATCCGTTGTTTTTGCTGTTCGTTCTTTTAAGTATTCCTGTTTATTCATCAGACAGTACTGATACTATTTTGGCAAAGTTAAACGACGCTCTAAAAAATAAAGGGCATTATGTTCGCCTGAAGGAAGAACGAATTTTGAATTTCAAAAAAATCAAGTCAGATGATTTGACAAAGGAACAAGAATACAATTACAACAAAACATTATATACAGAATATCAAAAATTCAATTCAGATTCGGCTATATTTTACGTAAAAAAGAACCTTAAAATTGCTGCCAAACTTGATAATAAGGAATTGCAAAACCTGGCAAATTTACAATTGGTAACTCTTTATTCTTCTTCAGGAAAATACCGTGAATCTGAAGCACTTTTAAAAAGTATCGATAAAAATACCCTTTCAAAAGCGTTGCTTCAAAATTATTATGTTGCCTATAGAGAATTCTTCGAGCATTATGCCGCCAATAGTTACGACATAAAATACATTCATCAGATAAGACAATATCGCGATTCATTATTGTCTGTTTTAGATAAAGGTACATTACTTTACCGCATTACAAAAATTCAGCAAGTAATGTCTCAAAAAAAATTCGACATTGCAGAGAAGCAGTTGTTACATATATTTAATAATATTAAAGAAGACAATTCGCAATATGCCATGATTACCTATCTTTTGGGCAGTATTTATGAGGCAACACATCAATTAGAATCAAGGAAAAAATATTATGCACTTTCGGCTACTTCAGATATAAGAAACGCAAATAAGGACAATGCCTCTTTGCAGGAACTGGCACTTGTTTTTTATAAGATTGGCGATGTTGATATGGCATATAAGCTAACACAATCAGCAATCGAAGATGCCCTTTATTGCAATGTACAATTTAGGACTTTATTAATGTCTGAGGTTTATTCGATCATTAATACGGTTTATCTGGAGAGAGAAGCACAACGAAAAACCGAATTACAGTTGTATCTTTTATGCATTAGTTTACTTTCGGCATTTTTGATTGTTGCGATCATTTACGTCTACAAGCAAATGAAAAAAGTATCCAGAATACGTGGAGAATTGTATGAAACAAGCCAAAAACTGGCAGAATTAAATAAAGATATCACAGAAACTAATAATCAGCTTCAGGAACGTAATGCACAGTTATCAGAATCAAATCATATTAAAGAAGAGTATATAGCGCATTTTTTCAGCCTTTGTTCGACTTACATCAATAAACTCGAAAATTACCGTATTATTTTAAATAAAAAAGCAACGGCAAAACAGTTTGATGAGATTTACAAAATGCTAAAATCTACGACATTGGTCGATAACGAACTGGAAGAATTGTACAAGAATTTTGATATTATATTTCTGAATTTATATCCCACTTTCGTCAAAGATTTCAATGCACTTTTAATTAAGGAAGAACAGATAGTTCTAAAACAGGGAGAATTGCTGAATACTGAATTACGAATTTTTGCCTTAATTCGTTTAGGAATTACTGACAGCGTAAAAATTGCGGCCTTCCTTCGGTACTCTTTAAGTACGATTTATAATTACAGGACCAGAGCTCGAAATAAAGCCGCAGTTTCTCGAAATGATTTCGAAGAAATGGTCATTAAAATAGGCTTGATCTCTATAAAAGTCTAAATATTTATTTTAAATCCACTACTTTTTTTGCTGTTTATTTTTATTTAAAAATTTGATTATCAGTATTTTGATTTTTTATTTCACTACTTTTTTTCGTTTAAAAATTCAAGACTAACTATAACGTTTTAGCTTTACAATATTATTAGAAGGTATATATGACATTATAGTGCCTTTTAGATTTTAAATTAAATGCTTTAATAAATTAATAGTTATGTTTAAAAACGTTAAAACAATTCTTGTTTTACTTTTGTTGAGCTCGATTGGTGTAAATGCACAGAGCAAAGTTCCGGTTTATCTGGACGATAAAAAACCAATAGATGAGCGTGTAGAAGATGCTCTTAAAAGAATGACAACAGAAGAAAAAATTGCGATAATTCACGCGCAATCTAAATTTAGTTCTCCTGGTGTAAAACGTCTTGGAATTCCGGAAAACTGGATGACTGACGGACCACACGGAATTCGTACTGAAGTTAAATGGGATGAATGGGATCAGGCAGGCTGGACAAACGATTCTTGTATCGCATTTCCGGCTCTTACAGCACTTTCTGCAACCTGGAACAAAGAATTATCTTCTTTATATGGTAAATCAATTGGAGAAGAAGCACGTTACCGTAACAAAAATGTATTATTAGGACCCGGAGTTAATATCTACAGAACCCCATTAAACGGTCGTAATTTCGAATATATGGGCGAAGATCCTTTCTTAGCCGCTAAAATGGTTGTTCCTTATATAAAAGGAGTTCAGTCTAATGGAGTTGCTGCCTGTGTTAAGCACTTTGCCTTAAACAATCAGGAAACAAACCGTAACTCTGTAAATGTAATTGTTGATGATCGTGCTTTGTACGAAATTTATCTTCCAGCTTTTAAAGCAGCCGTTCAGGAAGGTGATGCGTGGGCAATTATGGGATCTTACAATAAATATAAAGGACAGCAATGTTGCCATAACGAATTTTTACTTAATGATATTCTTCGCGGAGAATGGGGTTTCAAAGGTGTTGTAGTTTCAGATTGGGGAGGAGTTAACGATACTAAACAAGCGATTCATAATGGTCTTGATATGGAATTTGGTTCCTGGACAAACGGACTTTCATGGGGAACAAGTAATGCATATGATAATTATTTCTTAGCAAAACCTTATTCTGAAATGATTAGAAAAGGAGAAGTTGGAACGAAAGAATTAGACGAAAAAGTACGTCGTGTTTTACGCTTGGCTTTTTTAACTACAATGGATAGAAACAGACCTTTTGGATCTTTTGGTACAGAAGAACACGCAAAAGCAGGTTTGAAAATTGCTGAAGAAGGAATTGTATTGCTTCAAAACAACAATAATATTTTGCCAATTAATCTTTCTAAAACAAAGAAAATCGCTGTTATTGGAGAGAATGCCATCAAAATGATGACTGTAGGCGGAGGAAGTTCTTCGCTTAAAGCAAGATATGAAATTACGCCTCTTGAAGGATTAAAGAAAAGAATTGGTAATCAGGCTGAAATCGTTTATGCCCGTGGTTATGTTGGAGATCCAACAAGTAATTATAACGGAGTTATTGCGAAAGTAAGTTTAGAAGAAAAACGTTCTCCGGCTGAATTGACTGCAGAAGCTCTTCAAGTAGCCAAAGATGCAGATATTGTAATTTTTATTGGAGGTTTGAACAAAAGCGAAAATCAGGATGACGAAGGACATGACCGTAAACAACTAGGTTTGCCATATGGTCAGGATAAATTAATTACAGATTTAGTTAAAGTAAATAAAAATGTAGTTTTTGTAAATATTTCAGGAAATGCTGTGGCAATGCCGTGGGTAAAAGAAGTTCCGGGAATATTACAAGGATGGTTTTTAGGTACAGAAGCAGGAAATGCTTTAGCAAACGTTTTGGTTGGAGATGTAAATCCTTCGGGAAAATTAACGTTTACTTTTCCTGTAAAATTAGCAGATAACGGAGCACATGCTTTAGGAGAATTTCCTGGTGGAGACGAGGTAAAATATAACGAAAGCATCTTTGTAGGATACCGTTGGACAGACAAACAAAAAGTAAAACCGTTGTTTTCTTTTGGTCACGGATTAAGCTACACGACTTTTGAATATGGAAAAGTAACAGCTGACAAAAAACAAATTGCTTCCGGAGATCAAATTACATTTTCTGTTAAAGTAAAAAATACAGGATCAAGAGAAGGTTCTGAGATTGTTCAGCTTTATATCAGCGATCTAAAATCTTCATTGCCACGTCCGGTAAAAGAATTAAAAGGATTTGATAAAGTTTCGCTTAAAGCAGGAGAAGAAAAAACAGTGACTTTTACAATAGACAAAACAGCATTAAGCTTTTTTGATGATAAAAAACACGACTGGGTTGCTGAACCGGGTGCTTTTGAAGCAATCGTTGGAGCATCTTCTACAGATATAAAATCTAAAGTAAGTTTCTCACTTCAATAATTTCATTATTTCTAAATTGGTTGGTTGTAAAGCTGCAATTGTAAAAAATTGCGGCTTTGCTTTTAACATTCAAATATAAAAATAAATTTTACCATTAAAAGATTAAGACAATTAATCCGGTTTTGATTAAACTTTTTAATGACGGTGTTTTAGATACTTTATGCTTAAATCATTACATATAAAAATTGTCTAAAAAATACTACTTTAGCTTACGCCAAAAAAATAAACCTAACCTTTAACCACCAAAAAATATTTTTATGAGTTCACCTTCTATTGATATTAAACCAAAAAAACATTATGAAATTCTGGACGGATTACGTGGAGTAGCCGCAATTTTAGTAGTTATTTTTCACATATTTGAAGCACATAACGGAGGAAGCCGATTTGCACAGATTATCAATCACGGGTATCTTGCTGTAGATTTCTTTTTTCTTTTATCAGGATTTGTAGTTGCTTATGCTTACGATGATCGCTGGGGGAAAATGTCTCAATGGGAATTTTACAAACGACGCTTAATTCGTTTACAGCCCATGGTTATTATGGGAATGATCGTTGGCGCAATTTTTTACTATTTTCAGGCTTC
Source organism: Flavobacterium sp. Leaf82 (assembly GCF_001422725.1). Taxonomy (GTDB): domain Bacteria; phylum Bacteroidota; class Bacteroidia; order Flavobacteriales; family Flavobacteriaceae; genus Flavobacterium. Next base: position 578,507 of record NZ_LMMA01000032.1, read on the forward strand.
GGGTATATTTCCGCAAATTGCCGGAATGGAAGTTTGGAAAGTTATTTTAACAATGGTTATTGGTTTTACTTTGCTCCCAATTCCACCATCATTAGAAATTAGAGGCTGGGGCGAAATGCATCCGCTTAACGGACCTGCGTGGTCATTGTTTTTTGAATATATTGCCAACATTTTGTACGCTTTATTCTTCCGTAAATTTTCGAATAAAGTTCTTGGAATCTTTGTTTTCATTTTTGCGTTAATGTTAATCAATTATACAGTTTATGGACCAAAAGGCGACGTTATTGGCGGATGGTCTTTAAATCTTGAACAATTGAATGTTGGTTTTACCCGTTTATTATATCCGTTTTTTGCCGGAGTTTTACTTTCCAGATTAGGAAAATTAATTCATATAAAAGGCGCTTTCTGGGTTTGCAGCATTTTGATTATTGTTATTTTTTCGATACCAAGAATTGGTGGTGAAAACAGCTTGTGGATGAATGGTTTGTATGAGTCTTTCAGTATCATTATATTGTTTCCTATAATCGTTGCGATTGGTGCAGGAGGAGAGATAAAAAATGCACTTTCGATTAAAATATGTAAAGCACTGGGAGATATTTCATACCCAATTTATATTACACATTATCCGCTAATTTATTGGTATACGGCTTGGGTTATCGATAATAAAGTATCGCTAAAAGAGGGTTACCTTACTGGAATCGGAGTTTTAATTGCCAGTATTTCTATTGCTTTTTTATGTTTGAAATTCTACGATGAACCTGTACGCAATTGGCTTCAGAATAAATTTCAAAAAAGAAAATCGGTTACAATAGAATAATGAAATTGAATTTCTAATTTGTTAGTTATTAGCTATTAAAAAAAAAGGGATGAAACATTATTTGTTTCATCCCTTTTATATTTAGTTCAATAAGGAAACCTTTGTTCCTCTAAACCTTAGCGTCTTTGTACCTTTAAAAAAAACTTATTCTAAAACCAAAGCCCCTAAAGCTTCTTTACTGAATCCTTTTAACTCATCAGTTTTTCCGGCTTTAATTTTTGCAACCCAATTCGGGTCAGATAAAAGAGGTCTTCCTACAGCAACCAAATCAAAATCGCCTCTGTCGAAACGTCTGTTTAATTCCTCTAAAGAAGTTGGTTGAGAACTTTCTCCGGCAAATGCACCAAAGAAATCTCCGGATAAACCAACAGAACCTACAGTAATAGTTGGCGCTCCCGTAACTTTTTTAGCCCATCCTGCAAAGTTCAAATCAGATCCTTCAAATTCAGGTTCCCAGAATCTACGTTGAGAACAATGCAAAATATCTACTCCTGCATCAACAAGAGGAGTAAGCCAAGCTTCTAATTCTTGCGGATTATGTGCTAGTTTATAGTTATAATCAGAAGGTTTAAATTGAGAAAAACGCATAATCACAGCGAAATCATTACCTACTTGTTTTCTAATTTCTTTTACAACTTCAATAGCAAAACGATTACGTTCCGGTAACGTTTTCCCGCCGTATATATCTTCACGTAAATTAGTTTCGGCTCTAAAGAACTGATCGATTAAATAACCGTGAGCTCCGTGAATTTCGATAGTATCAAAACCTAGTTTTTTAGCATCAGCGGCAGCTTTACCAAAAGCAAGAATCGTGTCTTCTATATCTTTTTCAGTCATTGAAACTCCGTTTCTAAAATCCGGACGGTTTAATCCTGATGGTCCTTCAAAAGGAACCGGCGGTACCCATCCTGAATGGTGATTATCCATGATTCCCATATGCCAGATTTGTGGTCCCATTGAACCTCCGGCAGCGTGAACTTCATTGATTACTTTTTTCCATCCGTTTAATGCTGCTTCGCCATAAAAATGCGGCACATTTGCGTCGTTTGATGATGAAGCTCTGTCAATAACAGTTCCTTCAGATAATATTAATCCAACTTCGCCTTCAGCTCTTTTTTCATAGTAAGAAGCTACTTCATCAGTTGGAACTCCGTTTGGAGAAAATGAACGCGTCATAGGCGCCATTACGATTCGGTTTTTAAGATTTAACGTTTTTAAGTTAAATGGCGAAAACAGGTTGTTTGTACTCATAGTAATTTACAAATTAGATTGAATTAAGTTACTGAGTGCTTCAAAGGCACCTTCGTTACGTTTATAGTAAGTCCATTGTCCAACACGCTTAGATTCTATAAATCCTGCGCGTTGTAAAATAGAGAGATATTCAGAAACAGTTGATTGCGTCAAACCAGCCTTAGCTTGAATTTGTCCAACGCAAACCCCGTGCTCAAATCCTGCATGCTGGAGTTGATCCGGAAAATTGATTTCAGGTTCTTTTAACCATTCCAGCATTTGCAATCTGGATTTGTTAGAGAGTGCCTTAAAGATTTCTATTGGTTCCATGGCGCAAATATATCGACTTTTCCCGATATACCAATCTAAAGAAAAATATTTAGCAAAAAATTAAGATAGAGGAGATATATTTATTTGAGAAGTATATATATTTGTTTGCTACTAATATCGCAAGTTCAGACACAATATTGTCATTTCGACGAAGGAGAAATCTTCGAAGAAACTCCGTAAAGAAAAGTCAAACTTTGTGTATTTTCGAGACAATTCAATCTAATTTGAAAATAAAATTAAAACCAAATAGCCTCAATTTATCTAAATAAACTTAATCAAACTATGAAAAAAACTTTACTTATTTTAGGATTTTTATGTTGTGTAATCACAAGCACAAAAGCACAGGTTGTAGGAACTGATATTGGTGATATTGCTCCTGAAATTGATCTTCCGGATACAAAAGGAAATAACGTTGTACTTTCTTCATTAAGAGGAGAAATTGTTTTGGTTGACTTTTGGGCTTCCTGGTGCGGACCGTGTATTAAAGAACAACCGGAATTAATAAAATTATACAATACTTACGCAGGTAAATTTTCGATCTACAGTGTTTCTATGGATACAAAAAAGCCACTTTGGTTAGCTGCAATCGCAAAGCAAAAACTTCCGTGGACACAAGTAAGTGATTTAAAATACTGGCAATCTCCGGTTATTGGCGATTACATGCTTCAATCTGTACCATTAAACTTTTTAATTGACAAAAACGGAATTATTCTGGCAAAAAATATTCACGGAAATGCATTAAATGAAATGCTTAAAAGTTTGTTGCCGGCACAGTAAAATTTGAAACTTATAAAACTTTGATTATATTGCTATTGTGAAACTAAACCGTCAATAATAAAATTCAATTAATCATGATAAAAAAGTCGCTGCTATTATTTGTTCTCTTCTTTTCATTTTATTGTAATGCACAGACCATAGAAACAATTAATAAATTAAAAAATACTTATCATCATTGCTTAGACAGCGGAAGCGGCATGAAAGATTGTTCGATTGGGTATTATAATCAATCAGATAGTTTACTGAATGTTTCATACAAGAATTTAAAATTAAAATTGAGTTCTAAAGAGCAATCAAAGCTAAAAAAAGAACAATTAGACTGGTTAAAAAAACGTGATTTGTATTTTGAAAAAGTATATTCAGACACTAAAAAAGAAGGTCATTTTATAGAAGGAAGCAGCGATTTTGATATGGTAGTTTTTGATGAAAAAGCAAATTATGTTTTTGCGAGAGTCAAAGAACTTATAAAAAGAATATAGTTTGCCCGAAATAATTACTTAAATGGAATCAAAGCTCAGTTTATCTGAATTTCGTAGAAGATTAGAAAACAATACAGAAATTGGTTCTCTAAAAGTAAACTTAAGTCTCTTTAGAATATTTCCCCGTTATGGAGAGACAAAGCCTTTTTATGGACTTTTTGATGAAAAAAGTTTTAGATTAACTATCAACTCAAGAACATCGCCAACTTATTTTATTATAAGAGGAAACTACAAGAATATCAATAATATAGTTAAAGTAAGTTATATCGTTGAGCCCAACAGTAAATTTCAGTTAGTCTGGACACGATTTTCTCCCGTAGTATTTCTGATCGCAATTAATGTATTCTTTCTTTTTTTTGGAAGAGGACTTAGAAGAGCAACAACAATTGTTAGTTTGTTTCTGCTTATTATCATTTTCTATTCGAGATGGAAAGAGGAAAGAAAAAGGAAAAAATTAGAACAAAAATTCATAAGGATTTTTGAAATTAAAAGAGACTTATAAGTATTTAGACCAGCTTTTTCAAAGTTGAAACTTTGAAAAAGCTAACCTGAAACCTGAAACCTGAAACCTGAAACAAAAAAACTAATGTTAATTTAATCTTTCTTCGTGATTTCTTACACCTCCAAAACTATTCTTTAATAATTCTCTAACCTGAAATTGTGTTTTGTTTCGGGTGATATTATTCCATTCCTTAAAATCAAAAATATGTATTTCTTTTGCATTCGGATTTGTAACAAACGAAAGCCTTGCAATCGAATACTTATAATATTTTAATTCGTGCGATATATGTCTATTGGGTACGACAACAAGTATGGTTTCCCATTTTAAGAAATCTGCAGCCGGTGGAATATCTTCTCTTTCTGTTAAGCCAAGTGATTCAAAAAAAGCAATTATTTTTTGATCATTTAGTTTGTCAATTTTTTGATCAATGCGCTTAATAGTGTTAAGAAGTGTGTTTTCGTCTTTAATAACACTCATGTGATTGTACTTTTTAGTTGAATTAAAGATTAAAATTACATTAAAACAGAATAAATTCAGAAACTATAGCCCGTAGAATGATTCTAAATTTTTACCCACTAATTTTTAATGATACTTAGAAAAGTTTATTCGATCATATTTTGATAAAATACTATTATTTTAATCAGGCTAAAAACAATATTTTTATCGTTACTTGCTAACCATTTTTGCTAACCACATTATTATGAAAATTATTTCTACCAAAGAAATACTGTTGTATTTTACTTTTTTGCTATCTATCACCTTATTTGCCCAAAATAAATCAGATCGGGAATTGATTTTAATCGATAAAGACTGGCGTTTTTCGCTTGGTCATTTGTATGATACCCAAAAAGATTTTGGTCATGCCGAAGGTTACTTTTCCTATTTAGCAAAAACCGGTTTTGGTGATGGTCCTGCAGCGCCGGGATTTGATGATCGCGCCTGGAGAAAACTAGATCTTCCGCACGATTGGGCCGTAGAACAATCTTTTAGCGAAAAGGCAAGTTTTAGTCACGGATTTAAAACAGCCGGAAAAGGTTTTCCTGAAAAAAGTATTGGCTGGTACCGAAAAAAAATCACAATTGCGCAAAGCGATCAGGGAAAAATCATTTCATTAAAATTTGATGGAGTTTTTAGAAATTCGAAAGTGTTTTTTAATGGTCATTTCCTCGGAACAGAAGAAAGCGGTTATAATGGTTTTGAATATGATGTTACGGCATATGTAAATTATGGCGGAGAAAATACGATCGTTGTTCGCGCAGATGCTTCGATGGAAGAAGGTTGGTTTTATGAAGGCGCAGGGATTTACAGACATGTTTATCTCCAGAAAACAAATCCGTTATATGTGATACAAAACGGAACCTATGTAACTTCTGAAATTAAAAATGATACAGCAGAAGTTACTGCTGAAGTTACAATAGAAAATAAAGGAAATTATAAAGGAAATATTGAAATAGTACAAACCATTTTTGATGCTTCGGGAAAAGATATTTCGAATACTGTAGAAAATGCAGCAGCACCGGATTTCTATAAAACAGCAAAATACACCTCAAAAATTAAAGTAAGAAATCCATTATTATGGGATCTTGATACTCCAAATTTATACCGTTTGCTTACTGAGATAAAACAAGAAGGCAAAGTTATAGACAGTTATGAAACTAATTTCGGGATAAGAACGATTAAGTTTGATCCGGAAAATGGTTTTTTCCTTAACGGAAAATCGGTTAAACTAAAAGGCACAAACAATCATCAGGATCATGCCGGAATAGGAACAGCTCTGCCTGATGAATTGCAATATTACCGTATAAAAAAACTCAAGGAAATGGGATCGAATGCGTATCGTTGTTCTCATAATCCGCCAACTCCTGAATTGCTTGATGCGTGCGATAAGTTGGGAATGCTGGTTATTGACGAAACCCGTTTAATGGGAATTAACGATTATCATCTCAATGATTTAAAGCGCTTAATCGAACGTGATCGCAATCATCCCAGTATATTTTGCTGGTCTGTAGGAAATGAAGAATGGAATATCGAAGGCGGAATCGTGGGTGAACGCATTACCAATATAATGCAGGGATTTAGTAAAAGCATAGATCCTACGCGACCTGTAACGGTTGGAATTAGCAGTGGTTTTAAAAGCGGAATATCTTCTGTTGTAGAAATTATGGGCTATAATTATATAGGTAATGGCGATATCGACGCGCATAGAAATGAATTTAAAAATCAACCCGGAATGGGCACAGAAGAAGGTTCTACTTTTGCAACACGAGGGATTTATTTTACAGATGATGCCAAACATTATCAAAGTGCTTATGACAAAAAGCCTAGACCAACTTTTTATAGTATCGAAGAAGGCTGGAAATTTTATGCATCACGTCCGTATCTGGCAGGAATGTTTATCTGGACCGGTTTTGATTATCGCGGAGAACCAACACCTTATGGCTGGCCATCTGTAACGTCTTATTTTGGAATGATGGATGTTTGCGGTTTTCCAAAAGACAATGTTTTTTATTTAAAATCATGGTGGAAAAACGAACCTGTTTTACATCTTCTGCCACATTGGAACTGGAGTGGGATGGAAGGGAAAGAAATTGATGTCTGGGCTTATTCTAATTGTGATGAAGTAGAACTTTTCCTGAATAAAAAGAGTTTAGGCAAAAAGAAAATGGAACAATACGGGCATTTAGAATGGAAGGTAAAGTACGAACCCGGAACTCTGGAAGCAATTGGATACAAAAACGGAAAAAAAATCCTGACCGAAGTTCAAAAAACAACCGGAAATCCTGAAACGATAAAGTTATCCTTAGATCAGGAAAGTCCTTCAAAAGCTACTGTTTCTGTAATAACTGTTGAGGTTATGGATAAAAATGGTTTGCATGTTTCTACAGCAAATAATGAAATTACATTTTCTATAAAAGGCGGAAAGATTTTAGGGGTAGGAAATGGCGATCCAACATCATTAGAAAAAGATCAGTTTCTGGATGATATTAATCTTGTTCCCATTACTAATTTCGAAGAAAAAAAGAATGTATCGGGTGACAATGCAAATCAATCTGCTTTGAATGATGAAAAAGATTGGAAAGAAGCTTTTAAAGACCGAGATTATAAAAATCAGGCGTCGGCATATATTTATAGAGGAAGATTTGAGTTGAAGAATAACCTGCAATCTAATATTGTAGATTTCTTTTATAAAAAAATTGGTGCAAACGAGTCCGTTTTTGTCAACGGAAATTTAATTAATGCAAGTACAGATGATCCTCAAAAATACCATCTTGATAAAGCTGTTTTAAAAGAAGGAACCAACGTTATTAGTATAAGAGCTTCGCCTTTGCAAAAAATAAAAGATTGGGACGTTATGAATACAGATCCCGGAATTATCAGGATAATTACACCATCGCAACCCTGGAAACGTAAACTTTTTAATGGTTACGCACAGATTATTATTCAGAAAGGTGAAAACGAAAACGCAGCCGAAGTAATTTTATCGGCTTCCGCCAAAGGATTACGCGCGGGAAATAGCTTAAAGTTGAATTAAAGTTTTGAGGATAAAATTTTACCGCGAAGTGCGTAAAAAATTTACCGCAAAGTGCGCAAAGATTTTATAATAGATTGTGCTTAAAAACGCAAAGAACGCAAAGCTTTGAGGATAGAAATTTTACCGCAAAGTGCGCAAAAAATTTACCGCAAAGAGCGCAAAGATTTTATAATAGATTGTGCTTAAAAACACAAAGAACACAAAGCTTTGAGGATAAGAAATTTACCGCAAAGTGCGCAAAAAATTTACCGCAAAGAGCGCAAAGATTTTATAATAGATTGTGCTTAAAACGCAAAGAACGCAAAGCTTTGTGGATAAAAAATTACTGCAAAGTGTAATTTATATAAATTATATTAAAAACTATAGTCATCATAAAGCTTTGCGCTCTTTGTGTTTTTTTAAACCTTACATAATAAAATCTTTGCGCTCTTTGCGGTAAAATTCCAGATTCCAGATTCCAACTTTCTCACTTCAAACCTGAAACCTGAAACCTGAAACTTCGAACCAAAAAAAATCCTAAAACTTATTTGATTTTCATAACTTTGCATTATGAAGGATCAATTAGAATTTCAGGCATCGGAACTTGGTTTAAACGATTTAAAACTAAAAGGTTTTAAAGTATATGAGGTAAATGGTGATGTTAGTAAAATCCCAACATACAATCGCAGGGATTTTTATAAGATTTGTATAAATACCAGCGAGAGTCTGATTCATTACGCAGACAGAGGTATAGAAACCAACGGAACTATATTATTTTTTGGAAATCCTCATATTCCATATTCGTGGGAAATTATTTCTCCGGTTTACGAAGGATATGCCTGTGTTTTTACCGAAGAATTCCTAAAAGTAAACGACCGTTCTGAAAGTCTTCACGAATCGCCTTTGTTTAAAATTGGCGGAACACCTATTTTTTCGTTATCACCTGAACAAAAAGTCTTTATCGATTCTTTATTTAAGAAAATGATAGAAGAACAAGACACTGATTATGTCTTTAAAGATGATTTAATACGCAATTATATCAATCTTATTTTACATGAATCAATGAAAATGCAGCCTTCAGAGAATTTCTTTAAACACAAAAATGCTTCATCCAGAATTACATCGTTGTTTTTAGAATTATTAGAAAGACAATTTCCTATTGAGACAAAAAACGAACCTTTGGCATTAAAAACTCCGCAGGATTATGCGCAAAGTCTTGCTGTACATGTCAATCACCTCAATCGCTCCGTAAAAGAAATAACAGGAAAATCAACAACTGCACATATTACCGAAAGGATTATTGGCGAAGCAAAAGCATTGTTGCAACACACAGACTGGAGTATTTCTGACATTGGTTATTCCCTTGGATTTGAATATCCAAGCTATTTTAATAATTACTTTAAAAGACTAACCGGAACGATTCCGAAATCGTTAAGAATGTAAATTGTTTCATATTCTTAATTTTTTGTTTGATTATTGTTATTTCTGATTGTCATTGCTAAAGTAATTTTGCCCTGAAATAATTAGTATTAACCACCTATCGGTTTTTTGCTGACTAAATATAACTTCTATAAAGCGCATTCCAGCTTTCAAATTTAGTTTCCGGCACTGATACATAAAAACAAATAATTATAAAAGCAACTCAAAATCAATTACAAGACACCATTTTTCCTCAAGGAGATTTAGCATCTGCAGATTATTTTACAGGAAAAGCATGGGTAAAAATGCTGGTTCCTAACGATCCTGTTTTAAATACAGCCGTTGGTAATGTCGTTTTCGAGGCTGGGGCAAGAAACAATTGGCACACACATCCCGGAGGACAAATCCTGATCGTAACACAAGGAACCGGATATTATCAGGAAGAAGGAAAACCAATTCAGTTGCTTAACGAAGGCGATGTGGTAAACATTCAGCCAGAACTAAAACATTGGCACGGAGCTTCTCTTGATAGCGAATTTACTCATATCGCAATAAGTACAAATACTGAAAAAGGTATTGTAGACTGGCTTGAACCAGTAACAGACGAACAATACAATAGCATTAAATAATTAAGGTAAAGGTGTTGTTTGTCGATCTGATAAATAAGTAACGGCTTTTTATTGGATCATTTTAAATAAAAAATCAATCTCAAAAAATAAATTTTTATGTCAACACTTTATACTTCTGTTATTGAAGAGGGAAAAATCCCGAACACCTATATGACTGGCGATGTTTCGTATAAAAAACAAACCAGCAACATTCATCCCGATAATACGGTTATTAAAGAAGTTTCTTTTGAGCCGGGTTCAAGATGCAAATGGCACGTTAATCCCACTTTACAATTATTTATCGCAATAGACGGAATTGGCTATTTTCAGGAAAAAGGCTCGTCGATACGATTACTTCATAAAGATGAGGTTGTAACCATTTTACCAGGCGTAGAACACTGGTATGGCGCAACACCGTTTAGTAGATTTTCACATATTTCAATCATTACAGAAATTGATAAAGGAACCGGAATTTGGCTGGAAAGCGTAACGGATGAAGAATATAATAATTTTGGAAAATAGCTTTAAAAGGTTCTAAGGCTCTGAGTGACTAAGTTGCTCAGTTTTTAAAACTTTGTCTTTGTGATTTAAAACAAGCTCCAAAATAAAGGACAAAAAAGGTTTGGCTTTCAATAAAAGTCAAACCTTTTTTGTTTTGAAAGTTATTCTAATTAGAAAAAAAGAATGGGTTTCAAACTTTATAAATTTTAATTCTATAATTTTGAAATTGAATAATCAACAACACTTGTTTTGGACAAACAATCGATTCCTGTTTTATCTGTTGGCAATATACTTGGAGAAGAAACTTTGGGTATTACTTTATTTCGCCATAGCGTAAAAGGGAGAAACGAATTCGAACAGCCACATAAACATGATTTTTATATGGTGTTTTTTGTCGAAAAAGGTTCAGGAGTTCATAATGTCGATTTTACACAATATAATGTAGCGGATTATCAGGTTTATTTCATCCGTCCGGGTCAAGTGCATAACTGGTCACTTGATGTTGATACAACCGGTTTTCAGCTGATGCTTTCAACAGAAGTAGTTACTGTTTTTTCGAATCTGGGACAATTTCCTTTTTTTGGACAAAATGTTCCGTCTTGTCTTTCTTTGACTAAAAAGGAATTTCTGGAATTTAGAAATCATTTACATGAAATAGAAATAGTCCTTGCTGATACTGATATCCTTATTAAAGAAATCGTTTTACTGCGTTTGCACTTACTTCTAAAACTATTGCAAAAGGATTATTTAGTACAATTTCCGGAGCATGATTCTTCTACTAAACCCGAAAAGATAATTAAAAACTTTACTGCCTTTATCGATGAATATTTTAACCACGAATCTTCGGTAAATTTCTATGCTGATAAATTAAATATTACACCAAATTATCTTAATATCCTTTCCCAGAAATATTTAAAAATGCCCGCTGGCGATGTCATCAAAGAAAGAACTATTCTCGAAGCAAAAAGATTGCTAACCAGTACCGATTTATCTATAAAAGAAATCGCCTATCAACTTGGTTTTAATGATAATGGCTATTTTACAAAAGTATTTAAAAAATACGCCGGTAAAACTCCGGGTGATTTTAAAGAAAGTTATAATTTTTACCATCCTTATCCGTAATATTACTATTATAGGTTTTAGTTTATAAACGATTTTTGCAATGCAATAAATACTGTAATACTATTAAAGTGTTATTGTAAAAATCTATAACAAACTCAAGGCAAGTAAAATATAATTTATGGAAGACAATAAAATAAGCAGAAAAAAATTCTTAGGATTAGGCGCTGCAGCAACCGGAGCAGCTTTATTTTCAGGAATTGGCGGAAATGCAATGACCCAGGTATTGCAAGATAATAATAGCGCGGCCTTAAAAGAATATATTTTAATTAATGTGCGATTAGAAGATGGTTTTGAATACAATGAAAAAAATGAAGTAATTGCCACCAAAACAGCTTTATACAACATTCATATTTTAGATGGTAAAATTAAAAGTATCACCACCGGAAAATCAATTTTGAAACTAAAAACAATTGATGCCAAAGGACTTTTGATGCTACCGGGATTAAGAGATATGCACATTCATATTGATAAAACCTATTATGGAAGCGGAACCTGGAATGCAGCGCCACGAAAAGGATATACTGTAAAAGACATGATTACGCTGGAGCAAAAGTTAATCCCGCAATTATTACCGGATTCTCAGCACAAAGCCGAAGAAGCAATCAAACTAATGCAAAGTCAGGGAAGTTATTTTGCGCGTTGCCAATGTAATATAGATCCTGTAAGCGGATTAAAAAGTCTGGAACATTTACAGGCAGCTTTAGATAAAAACAAAGATAGTTTTGGTTGGGAAATTGTTGCTTTTCCGCAACACGGAATTTTATATTCAAAGTCAGAACCTTTATTAAGAGAAGCGGCAAGTATGGGAATTGATTTTATTGGCGGGCTTGATCCAACAAACGTCGATGGCAATATGGAAAAATCTCTTGACGTAATGTGTCAAATTGCTTTAGATACCAATAAAGGAATCGATATACATTTGCATGAAGCGCCACCGTCTGGAAAAGCAGCAATTGAATATATCATCAAAAAAGCCGAAGAAAACAAACAATTACAAGGCAAAACGTATATAAGTCACGGTTTTGCTTTGGCAAAAATGGACCCAAAAGATCTGGAAAAAATAGCAGAACAAATGGGAAGTCTGGGAATAGGAGTCGTGTCAGGAATTCCGATTGGGAAAACAATAATGCCAATCCCCACTTTAAAAAATTATGGTGTAAAACTAATGACAGGAACAGATAGTATTGTCGATCACTGGCAGCCTTTTGGTACTTGCGATATGCTTGAAAAAGCAAAATTATGCGCGCAGCTTTATGGCTGGACAGACGAATATAATTTAAGCCGAGCGTTGCATATTGCAACAAAAGACGAGATTTTACCACTTAACGATTCCGGAACAAGAGTTTGGCCCGCAGTAGACAATGAAGCAAATTTTATTTTGGTAAAAGCAACCTGTTCTGCCGAAGCCGTTGCCCGTTTACCCAAAAGAGAAGGCGTTTTTTATAAAGGAAAAATGATTGCCGGCACAATAGGTTCATAGATGTAGTCAAAGGGACAAAGGTTCAAAGGCAGAAAGGTTTTCCCGTAGAGACGCACAGCAGTGCGTCTACATTCCAATTGAAAAGGCACAAAGGCACAAAGGTTTTTCCATAGAGACGCAATGCGTTTACATTCCAATAGAAAACCTTTGTCCCTTTGCAACTCTGCACCTCTGAACCTAAAAAAAGAAAACCCCTTAAGCAATTCAACTCTTAAGGGGTTTTTTGAAAAATAAATAATAACCAATTAAATTTATTTTTTATCTAAGTCTTGTTTTAGCAATTTCGCATGCTCCAAATGAGCTGTTAGCGGTGCTATATTATTTGATGCCCAAAGTTTAACATCTTGGTCTTTTGCATCTTCTGTAGCTTTTTGCAATTTATCAATCGCTTTTTGATGTCCGTCGATCATCATATCAGCGAACTTTTTATCAAAGTCAAGACCTGATTTCTCATTCAGTTTGTTGTATTCCTCTTTTCCATCTTCGGTAAGTGAAGAAGGTAAAGTGAAGTTTTTAGCTTTAGCCAAAGCACTTACTTCAGAAGCCGATTTGGTATGCTCATCAACAAGCATTTTTCCAAATTTCTTAACCTCAGGATTTGTACTTTTTATTTGTGCCAATTTTCCAATTTCGATTTCAGCAAGATTTACTTCTGCGATATCAACTAAAAATTCCGAATCATCTTTTTTATCATCAATTGAGTCAAATTTAGCTTCATTACTATCTTCAGCAACTTCTTTTGGATCTTCTTGTTTAGTTTCATTTTTACAAGAGTTCAGGGAAATGATTAATAATCCTGCTCCTAAAATTGCTTTTCCGGCTAATAGTATTTTTTTCATGATTTTATAGTTTAAATGTTATAATGTAAAATTATTCAGATTGTGTGAAGAATGTCTTACAGTATTTTTGGATAATTTTATATGATTTGGATTTGTGAAAAATTAATATGTAATACAATTAGTATTATATTCGCAAAGCAAAAAATAATCATACCTATATATAACCAACCCTTCATGATTGCTAAAACCCGGAATACAGTAAACCGAAAAATTATAATAACATTACTTTTTTTAATTTCAATTCATCTAACTGCACAAACCACTTATACTGGATTTATTGATAAATACCCAATAGAATTTGTTACTGATGTTGATTCTGATGGTTCAGGAAGTGCTATTTATGCGTATTCAAATTATGATACACCAATCCAAGTACGCGGCACGCTAAAAAATAAAGTATTGACTTTTTTCGAAAAGGATAAAATGGATAAGAAAACTGCTAAAATAGTTTTTGAGAACTTCAACCCTAAAAGCAAAAAACTGGAAGGAACCTGGATTGATTTAAATACCAAAAAAGAACTTAAAATAAGTTTGACAAAAGTATTTGATATCGATTATGGAGATAAAATCGAATGGAAAAACAGAGAAATTCTACAGGCTGTTTCTCTAAAGGGAAAATATTTTAAACTGATTGTTTCAAAATCAAAAGACGATTTTTATGCAAGAGTTACCGGATTCAAAATTCTGGAAAAAAAGACTGATAAACTCCTGCAGCAAATAGATGTGGAATGCCAGCTTTGGGGTTTAAACAATATAAGTACGGACGATTATAATTTTGACGGAATCGAAGATTTCTCTGTTTTCGAAGCAAGTGCTGCCGGACCTAATACTACGAGTTTGTATTTTTTATATAACCCAAAGACAGGAAAATATTTCGAAAGCAGTTTTAGCGGCACTTCATTAGAGTTCGACAGTAAAACCAAAAGAATTCATGAATACAATCAATGTTGTGCCGGAGCAAGCCAGATGAATGCTGAGTACAAAGTGGTGAATAATAAATTGGTTTTGATAAAGAAAAGCTGCCTTGAATTAGATATTAAATCCGGAAAATTGAAAAAGGTAAAATGCGATTAATATTTAATGTGTGAATGAAAAAATAATAAAAGTATCAGCTTAAATTCTGTAAAAAATATAGAATTTGATACAAAAGAAACTAAAACAATCTATTAACTAAAGAAGCTATCACAGATATTTTGAATCATAATAAAATTGGGATATTCTTTAGAGGTCAAATAAAAATAAATATTAAGTAATGAGAAAAATATCAAGATTTTCGGTATTGAGTTTTATTTTTTGGTCATCTTTAATATTGATAAACTTTTTTTACTTTCAACCATTTGTAGATAATACTTATTTTCATTCAGATGTTTTGTTTTTTAAAAATGATTCATGGAAATATTCCATTATAGTTTTTATTTTAATTTTAATAGTTTTTGTTGTTTATGGTTTTAAAACGAATATGATTAAAATAAGAATTTGGAATTTTGCTTTACTAGCCTTATTCTCATTTTTTCTTTCTAGTTTGCTTAAAAATTTTACAGATAATTTTTTACTCTATATAAATAAAAAAATAAGTCACAAAAGCATTTTAATTGTTTATAAAGTAATTGAAAATAAAGAAAATGAAGTTTTTGAATTATATGATTATAAAAACTTTATCACTTATAAAGAAGAATTAGATAAAATCAATAATCAAAGAATCAACAATAACCTTAAATCGGTTTATGATTATAAGAATAATGACACTCTTCAAGTCAGTTTTAATTATGGCTTCTTAAAAGTTAAATATCTTGAATAAAAACAAGGAAGATATTACTTACTAAAGCTGTTATTTTTTGCTCGCGCGAGCGTCTCGCTCGTGAACGCAATCCTGTCTCGTCCTGAAATAAGTTTACAGATTTAGATTTAATCCTAAAAACAGATTCTACATCTCAGATTCTTGCCCGTTTTTAACGAGTGGTCGAGAAGCTTAATGAACCATGCAGAAACAATTTAGCTCGTAATTGTAGTTTGTATTTATTAAAACATCTCTTATTTGTATTAGATTTTATCCTAAAACTGTTAATTTTCAAAGGTTTGTCTTAATCTAATAGTTTAATGTCTTATACAGCCTGTTGTCGAAAAACCATCGGAGTAATTTTATTGGATTATGATTCAATAAACCATAAAATTATGACATCGGCTAAGCTATTTATGTTCGGAGAAGAGCGCGAATTATTGTGGGTATATACCAATTATTACAGACATATACATGTAAATGGAATGCCAACCAGTGATACCGAAGGAGGTTTTCTTACTTTTGGTTTTACATCGCAGGAAAGCGATGATTTATTCTGGCGCAATATGACTAAACCTATCGAAAAACATACAGACCGAATGGAAAAAGGAGAAATCCGTTTTTACAGCAAAGGTGAAAAAGATATTGCCCATAGAATATATAAATTCAACGACGCTTATGTTGTGCGTTATTCAGAAACATTCGATGCTTATGACACCGGAAACATGCAAACTGTTGTAATGTTGTCGCCGGCGATTCAAAATTATGGTTATACACATGATTTTGTAAAATATTGGCAAATATCCCAAGTTCCCGTAGAACCAGTTTATTATGTACCTAAAAAAGAGGAGAAACAAACCAAGGTAAAAACAATACAATTAATGACTACGCTGGATTTGGGTTCTGCAAATGATAATTCAGGAACAGAAACCCAGGAAGGAATGTTGTATGGCAATACATATGAATTTAAAGTTGTAGCTTTTACCGAGGAAACTCCCGCAGATAAAACGGTAATAAATTGGATGTATAAATACCACAGTTTATCTGAGAATAAATGGATCGAGAAAAAACTTGCAGTAACAGGCGACACGCTAAAGTTTACACTAAACGAAAAAGACATGTGCGGACGCGTCATACATATGCGTGCTTATATTAAAGATCCGGAAAACGAAGGAGAACTTAAAGTCTGGAAACATAACAGGTTTAGATGGTTTGACAGAAAGAAAGTGCACAACCAAATAAAGAATCGTATCAATGATCCGTGGAAAATTAATCAGGCACAAACTTCGCTTTGCGGTATGGCTGCACTTTATTATGCCATGATAAAAAGAGATGCAAAAGCATATGAGAAACTGGCAAAAGAATTGTTTAGAACCGGAGAATATACAATTGGCAGTTATGTGATAAAACCGCATGAAAAAGCCTTAAGCATGTATGAAGTCAATACAAGTTATGACAATTATATTGCCTTAGAAATTGCAGAAATAGACTGGATCGTACTTGCCACAACCCGAAGTAAGGAAAGTTTAAACAGCCAGTTTGTATATAACGGATTTGAAAATGACGAAATTGACATGCTAAAAGGAGCAAACTGGCCAGAAATGCTGACCAGAATGTGTAAGGAAGTTGCAGGATTCACCTCTGCTGAAGCGATTGATTTAGGAATGCTTCAAATTTCAAACAAAAAAGGAATATCCGGAAAATTAAACGATGCTATTGGAGGTTTTGATATTATGCACCTTAAAATTATAGATAGAAAATACAAACAAGGACATACTATTTTAATGATGATTGATAGTGACATGATTAAGGATAAAGTAAATTATGACCTGAAAGCTTTAACAACAAATGTACATTGGGTTGTTTATGAAGGAGGTTTAAGTTTTATTGATGTAGGGGAAAGTAAGTTTGTAGGTTTTAGTATTTATACTTGGGGATTAAATCCTATAACACAAAAAAATGAAGTAGGACTTTCTGATGAAAAGCATAAGCGACCTCTCATTTATAAAAAACAACGCATTTCTATTGAATCTTTTAAAAGTAACTATTATGGATACATTGAAGTTTATTAGTGTTATTATCTTAAGTTTCTTTTTAATTAATTGCAGACGAATTACTTATGAAAAAAGTGATGAATCTTTTTATTATATTATTTTAGAAAATTGGAATTCATCAAAATGCCCTAAAAAAATCGTCTATGAACGATATGTTAAGAATTCAAATTTTAAAAATAAAATTAAAAGTGATTCTGACTTTACCATTAATTGTGATGATGATTCTTCTAATAATAATCAAAGAATATTATTTCCTAATAAGATTTATATTGGGAAGATTGATTATGATATCAGACTAATTATTGATGACAGTATTGAATATAAAATAACAGAGATACAAAGCAAAATTGATACTGTTTTTTTAGGTGGTCGACCTGGAGATAACACTATAACGAATAGCATAAAATCATTAATTGTAAATGAACATCAATTGGATAACTCGATAGTTAAACAATCTGTTATTCATTTACCAAGTAAAGTAAGTATCTATATCCCAACAAAAATAGGAAAGGTTATAAAGAAAAAATAAAGATGTATTTCTATTCAATCTTTTTCAAGTAATTATTATGGCTATATTGACATTTCTTAAATATTCTTCAATATTATTAATGATTACTTCTTGTAATAAATACGAAGAAGATACAAAGATTTATGATTTTATTGCCATAAAAAATTGGGAGACTAAAATTGCGGACAATGAAAAGGGGTTGATAAATATTAATATTAAATCCAAATTATTCTATTACGAGAAAAATACGAATTTTAAAAAACTAACAAAAATAGATTCGATTTTTGAAGTAACCAGAGAATTAGATAGCGGTACAGAAAAGAATCCCACAAAATCATATTCTTTGATAATTACTCCAAAATTTGAAAATGATAAGTCAATTAATGATGACATGATTCTTTTATTAAATGATAGCATTGAATATCGATTTACTAACGTTTGTTTTATTAAAGACACTGTAAAAAGACCAACCTTTATTGGATATAAATTCACTATCAGATATAATCTTAAAGCAACAGTTAATGATAAGCAAATAAATTATGCAGATACTTTGAAATCAGCACATCAGTCCTCATATATATCATTAGATGCAACATTAGGAAAAAGAATTAAATAGATAAAAACAATATTAAGTCTTAAAAAAACAAGTATTATGGTTAAGTTCAAGTTCATTACCACATTTTGTATTGTATTTATATTCATCAGTTGCCATGAAACTGAATATGCAACAAAAGATCAATCATTTAATAATATTTATCTTAGAGGTTGGAATTCAACAAGATGTCCGTCAAAAATTGTTTTTGAAAAATATGAAAAAAAATCAAATTTTAAAAATTTGATTGATAGTACTTCTGGTTTTGATATAAATATTAACTGTTTGCCAAAATATGATAAGTTCAATAATATAATACCAACTTCACCTTATAATGACCAAATGATACTAACTCCTTATGTTCCTTATAATGGTAAAATAAACTACGATATCAAATTAGTCATTGATGATAGTCTTGTGTATAAAATAACTGATATAAAAGATGGAATTGATACAGTTTCAGCAAGGTCTGGTCCAGGAAAATGGATAATAATGAATAATATAAAATCACTAGTTGTAAACGGTAAAAAGTTAGATAATAAAAATGCACCATTAAGCATTGAAATCCCAACAAAATTAGGGAAGGTTATAAAGAAAAAATAAAGACATATTTCTATTCAATTTTTAAATGTAACTATTAAAGCTATGTGTAAGGGAAATAAATTTATGATTTTACTGATGATTATTTTTACAGGCTGTAATAAGAATGTTGAATGTAAAGAAGAAGGTATTAATGAGATATATTTTAAAGGCTTTAATATTTTAAAAATAAAAAAAATTTCATTTGAAGATTTAAAAGACAGTAAAAACAATTTAGAATACATTAATCCAAATTTTGATTCTACAGATCTTGGAATAAAAGAATTCAAAACCAATCAACTCACATCGCGCTTCATGGTGAATGGTTTTATCGTTACAATTAATGACACTATTAAATATAAAATAAGCAATATAAAAATGGAAGAAGTTTATATAGAAAAGAAAACTATGTGGAATGCAAAATTATATGGATGTAGTTTAAAAGAATATGAGCTAAATGATTCATTGATTCAAACTCACTCAGATATAGTAATATATAAATAAAACGTAATTTTAATTCAAGCATAAATTGTTGCTTAATAAAAAACCCTCGATCTTTTTAGATCGAGGGTTTTTGTTTATTATAAGCATAGGGTTTTATTCTACATCCAGATAAGGATTTAAAATTTCGGCTAATTCGTTGAGCCAGTAAAAACTGCTTTCTAATCTGGTTACTTCTTGCTGAAGCGTTTCGTTTTCCCTCATAATTCCTAAAGCCATGACGTAGTTTACTTGTCTTAAGGCTTTTGCCATTCCTTTTGGGTCAATTTTGTTGTTGAAGAAATTCATTAGCCTTGTTTCGGCTTCTTTTGAAAGGGTGTTTGTACTCATATCTTGACATTATTAGTGAATATAAAACCTTTGTTATAAAATTTGGTAGGTTATTAATTAATACCGTTCTCCTGTTACAAAGGCAAAGTTTATTAATTCTTAATGTGAAGATTTAAGAATGGTAAATATAATGAAAATCTTTATTTTATAATAATTTTCTTATGTAAATAGTACCTAGCCCTGATTGGAGTGAAAATCCTTTTTCTTGCTTCTTTAGCAAGTAAAAGATTTGGAAGGAAAGCAGGAAATAGCTCCTAAACAATAACAGATTCAGGCAAAGCAAACAGTTCCTAAATATTCTAAATAATTATAATTCCTGAAAACGTTCTAGGGTAGAGTTAATTATGAAAATAAATCAAAGAATTGTATAACGCCTTATTCTTACTTTTTGAGGAATTTTGATATAATAATTTTCTGAATCACTAACCTCAAAATTTTTCAATCATGCCAGATGCAAGAATTAAAAACGAAAAGCAATATCAAGCACTTTTAGAAATAGGATATAGTAAAGAAAAAGCAGCTCGAATTGCCAATACGCCTGATGCAGGTGAAAAAGGCGGAAATGCAAAACCATACAACGAATGGACAAAAGAGGAATTGTACCAACAGGCCAGAAAAGTTGGAATTTCAGGACGTTCGTATATGAGCAAGAAAAATCTAATCGATTCATTGCGTAATAACTAAAATCCTTTCAAAGCGATATTATCACTAAAAGTAAAACAGCCAGGAATTAAAGATTAAAAGAAATCTGCCTAATCTGCAAAATCTGCGAGAGAAAATATCAGCAAAAGAAAATAAGTACGCAACCAAATAATTTTTTGAAACAATAAATGCCACAGATGACGAAGATGGATAGAATATATCGGAAAAAATCTTTTAAATCTTTTAATCTGTGGTAATATAAATAAAGAAACGACCATGAATGCAGCAGCAAAGACCGAAAAACTAATGAATCAATTGATTAAGACACCTCATTTGGTGATCGAAAAATTAGATTTAGTTTATATCAACAATCAAAGGCTGCCAATAGAAAGATGTAAATGCGAGGATGGTTTTGTTTATAAAAAAAACGGACGCTGCATAAAACGAAAAAGCGATTTAAAACGCATTAGCAGTTTGGTGCTTCCGCCGGCTTGGGTAAACGTTCAGATATCTGATTTGCCAAACGGACATTTGCAAGCAGTAGGTTTAGACGATAAAAACAGAAAACAATACAGATATCACCCAAAATGGAATTTGATCAGAAATCAAACTAAATTTTATAAAATAGCTGAATTTGGAACAAAATTACCTTTGATTCGAAAAAAAGTCGACGAAGATCTTGAAATAAAAGAATGGTCGAAAGAAAAAGTTGTCGCACTCGTGATTCGGTTAATGGAAGAAACCCATATACGAATTGGAAACGAAAAATATGCGAAAGACAATAAATCATACGGACTTTCGACTTTAAGAAAACGCCATATCAATATCAATAAAAATTCTTTGAAATTTGAATTTACCGGAAAAAAAGGAGTAAAGCACACGATTACAACCAGAAACAAACAACTGGTAAAATTGGTTAGCCGCTGCGAGGAAATTCCGGGTTGGGAAGTTTTTAAATATTATGATAAAAACGGCGAACGAAAAGTGCTCGACAGTCATATGGTAAACGAATATTTACATGAAATATCAGGCGAATATTTTAGTGCAAAAGATTTTAGAACGTGGTCAGCATCGATTGTATTTTTCGAAACCCTGATGGAAATAGGAATTACAAGCGACGAAAAAGAAATTAAAAAGAATATTTTGACCGCTTTTGATGCGACTGCCCAAGCGCTGGGAAATACCAGAAATGTGTGCAAGAATTATTATGTACATCCATTATTGGTTTCGACTTATGAGGACGGTTCTATCCAGCAATATTTTGACAGGGCAAAAAAATGCCGAAGCAATAAAGAGCATTTTTCGCATAGCGAAATTGCGTTTTCAGAATTAATACAAAACTATCAGATCAATTTATCATAAATAAGGTTTTATAGTGCTAACAATATAATGTTTAGAGTTAATACATCTCTTTAAAAAGTATGAAATTTGAGTAACAAACAAAATCATTATTAACTAAAATCACAAGCTTATGTTACGTTATACAGTCATTTTTATTATTCTTGCAATCATTGCCGGAATATTTGGTTTTGGTGGAATTGCTGCCGGAGCCGCAAGTATCGCTAAAGTTTTATTCTTCATATTCTTAGTCTTATTTATTATATCTCTAATTAGCGGAAGAAAAAGTATTTAAACAGCAAATAAAATAACAATTAAAAAAACGACACATATATCCAGGTAAATGTGTCGTTTGTATTTTCAATAAAAAATAAAAATAAAATTATGGGAACTAAAAGCGGTGCTTATCAGGACGTTTATATCAAAAGAGACGATGCAATGGTGAGCTTAAAAAACGATGTAACAGATTTCTGTGAAAAATATATAAAACCTGTTCATCCTGAAAATTGGGATTGGTCGATACGTGATTTCGATAATCCGGATAATGACCCAACCGTTGCCGAAGCCAGAGCAATAGGAAACGTGGTTTTTAATGATCTAAGCGAAAACAAAGAAACAGATGTAGATCTTTCGACCATGAACAATGTCGAGGCGATAAAAGCATATTTAAATCCTCAGAGCAAATACGAAGCTTTTAATATGGAGGAATTTGCTTTTGCCTTGAAAGTCGAACTCGAACACGGTAAAATTAAAGATGTAAATGTTACCAATAATCATCCGTTTTTAACCGCAATGATTGCATTGGCACACATGACCGAAAGTTTAACCTATTACAAAAGACTAAAAGTAATGGAAGCGGAAGGTGAGATTTACGAAATCATGCGTAAAATCGAAAAAGTAACCACAGGAAAAGACAAATTGCTAGAAGATCTTATAGCTGCCGAAGAAGAACTAAAAGAAGCAAGGGCAGGACTCGCAGAGCGCCTGGAAAAAATGGATGATATCCCAGTTCTGGAAATCATTGGGGATTAGGTTAAAAAAGGTTCAAAGGAGCAGAGGTTCAAAGGAACAAAGGTTTTGTTGAAGGTTTTAGAGTTTTTTAAACTGATAAAAAAAAGGTTCAAAGTTGCAGCGCTACTTTGAACCTTTTTTTCTTCTATACTCTTTATTCTATAGTCTTTAATCTTTCTTCTATAATCTTTACTCTTTCTTCTAAAATTTTCTAGGATCGTTATCCGGATATTCTACATCTTCTTCTTCTTCCTGAACATCATCTTCGATATATTCGCTTTCGTCTTCCTCATCTTCCTCGTCATCGATATCTTCAAGATCATCTTCGGTTTCGTTAAAATCATCTTCGATATCTGCAATATCAGATGGGTTATCAAGTTCGTCGTTTACATCATCGACATTTTTGCCGTTCATATCCAGTTCCTCTTCGTATAAATCATCGTTGCTCGACTTAAGATCATTCTCGCTATGAAAATCATCCGTCAGGTCATCTTCGTCATCGGTAAGTTCGTCAGGATTTGGTTTATTAGGATCAAAACCATTTCGAACCGTATAACCGCGCTCTGCGATTTCGCTGTTGTCATTATCGCTTTCTTTCATATCATCGATATCATACAATTCTTCGTTCATAAGATTGTTTTTATCCGTCGTATTTTGATTCTGATTTCCAGGAACTCTGTTTCCTCTAATCATGCTGTCTTTTTGGTCTGTAGTATTCATGATAATTAGCTTTAAATAGTTTTATAATACAAATCTAATCATGATAATAACCAATTGCCTTATAGAATTTTAAAACGTAATTGTATAATTAACAGCTATTTATAATAATAGCCCAAACATTGGTTTTTGGGCATAAAAAAACCGTCATTGGCAATAACGGTCTTTAAATTTTGGCTTTAGAAAGTAAAAAACATTAATTATCGTTTCTTTCTAAATCGTCATCGTCAAAATGATCTTCATCCTCGATATGTTCCTCTTCGTCATTATCAACGTCGATGATTTCAAATTCCTCATCAGGATTATTCGTGATATAATCATCCTCGTTAACAACTTGCTCCTCATTTGGGATATTTTCGTTTCTGGCAATATTATCTCTTTTAAGAAGTGTATCGATAGCCTTATCAATCAACATTGCAGTATCGATATCGAGATGACCTCTTTGGTATTTTTGTTGAAAGTAAATTTCTGCTTCTTCGTATGTATAGTCAGTGTAAGTTTCCATTATAATATATTTTTAATTCTATACTACAAAGCTATCCCGCATTACAAAAAAAACTCTTATAGAATTACAAAATGTAGTTGCATAATATACAGGTGCTTAGAATGAAATTTATACGAATAATGATATAACTCGCCTGATAATCAAGATAGTAATTTTAACCTGTATTAATTATCAAAAACTATTACCATGAAAACTACAGATAGTAAAAAAGAAACCACTCCTAAAGAAGAAGTGAAAAAAGGAGTAACAAAAACCAAAATCAAATGCCGCATCCGGACTAACAGAATTGTTTGAAGATGGACTGAAAGACATTTACTGGGCAGAGAAAGCATTGACAAAAGCTTTACCATTAATGGCAAAAAATGCAACCTCACCGGAATTGATCGATGCGATAAACAATCATCTAATCGAAACAGAGGAGCAAATCGCGCGTTTAGAGAAGGTTTTTGAAATTATAGGTAAAAAGGCATCGGCAAAAAAATGCGACGCCATGGAAGACTTAATTGAAGAAGGAAAAGGAATTCTTGAAGAAACCGAAGTTGGAGTAGTGCGTGATGCCGGAATTATTGCCGCAAGCCAAAAAATCGAACACTACGAAATTGCTACTTACGGAACTTTGAGACAATTTGCAGAAACACTGGGTTTACCTGAAGCTGCCGCATTATTAGAGGAAACTCTTGATGAAGAAAAAGGAGCCGATAAAAAACTAACAGAAGTTGCTGTAAATGCCGTAAACCTTGAAGCTGCAGAAGCAGATTAATCTATCAAATCTACCAACTAAAAAAGTGCAGCTGTAAGTTGCACTTTTTTTAGCTTAAAAACCTAAAAGTTATATTATGCCAGAAGGACCATCGATATTAATATTAAAAGAAGAAGTGCAGCAATTTGCAGGACATAAAATACTTTCAGCTTCCGGAACCAGCCCAATAGATATTCAGCGATTGGAGCATAAAAAAATCTTGGAATTTAAAACCTGGGGAAAACACTTCCTGATTTGCTTTGATGACTTTACCGTCAAAATTCATTTGCTCATGTTTGGAACTTATCGCATTAATGACCGAAAGGAATTACAGCCCAAACTAAGTATGTTTTTTACAAATGGTGAACTTAATTTTTATACCTGTTCCGTAAAAATCCTCGAAGGTGATATTAACAATCATTATGAATGGAGCGAAGATGTAATGAGCGAAATGTGGGATCCTAAAAAAGCAAAAAATAGTCTTGACGAAATTCCGAAGGACATGATTTGCGATGCCATATTAGATCAGAATATATTTTCAGGAGTAGGGAATATTATTAAGAATGAAGTTTTGTACAGATGCAGGATTCATCCTGAATCGCTGATTGGAAAAATCCCATCTAAAAAATTAGATGAACTCATTTCTGAATGTTCAATCTATAGTTTTGAATTTCTTTATTGGAAGAAAAAAAACGAATTAAAGAAGCATTGGCTCGCTTATAGCAAAAGTACATGTAAGCGTTGTAATCTTCCCATCGAAAAGAAGAACACCGGAAAGAGAAATCGCAGCAGTTTTTTTTGTACCAATTGTCAAAAGTTACACATATGAAAAATCAAATTTTAATAGGCTGTTCCAGTTACAATAATAGGTTTTGGAAGGGAATTTTCTACCCTGACAACCTGTCATCTTCGAAGTGGTTTGAGTTTTATTGCCAGTACTTTAGCACGTATGAGTTCAACGGAAGCTTTTACAAGTTTCCAACAGTAAGAATATTTGAAAATTGGTATAAAAAAACGCCTGAAAATTTTATTTTCTCTGTAAAAGCGCCAAAAGAAATCACTCATTTTAAAAAATTTGTTGATTGCCAAGACCTAATTTCAGAGTTCTATAATGTATGCGAAACTGGTTTAAAAGAGAAATTAGGCTGTATTTTGTTTCAGTTTCCGCCCAGTTACCATTTTACAGCAGAAAAACTGGCACAAATTATCGAAAACCTGGATTTAAAATTTAAAAACGTAGTCGAATTTCGTCACGAAAGTTGGTGGAATCAAGAAGTGTGGAATGCTTTCAGAACGAACAATATTACGTTCTGCAGCGTTAGCCATCCGCAATTACCCAACACAATTTTTACCGATTTCCCCCTAATTTTCATCAGACTTCACGGAACTCCCAAGATGTTTTACTCCAGTTATTCACCTGAAGAATTACTTTATATAAAGAATGCAATAGATTCAAAATCAGCATTTGTTTATTTTAACAATACAGCAAGTGAAGCAGGTATTCTCAATGCTTTAGCGTTAAAACATATGTTGGAATAACCTGTTTTTGGAAATTTTTAATTAACTCGGTTTGTCATTTCGACGAAGGAGAAATCACATCCAAATATTCCACAATTTTTATAATCTAGTGTGATCTCTCCTTCGTCGAGATGACAAAAACTAGCGTGTATTCTAGATAAAAAAAGCAAATTATTTTAAGGGTTTTTAACTCAGTTTGTCATTTCGACGAAGGAGAAATCGCATCCAATATTCTACAATATTTTATAATCTAGTGTGATCTCTAGTTCGTCGTGATGACAAAATAAGACTCCTAATTATTGCGAAATAACTATAAAAAGAAGAATCAATTTTAAAATAAAGTCTATAGCTATTATAGGTATATTTGTGTTAAAATTTAATCATGCTAAATTCGCAAAAAGGCTTTCATTCCTATTATATTTATATTTTAACAAACAAATATCGATCAACTTTTTATATAGGAGTAACCAATAATTTAAAATTAAGATTGCAAAAGCACAAAGAAAATATTGAAACAAAAGCCAATACTTTTGCAGCAAAATACAACATTGAATTCTTGGTTTACTACGAAAAATTCATCTGGATTCATGAAGCAATTGCAAGAGAAAAAGAACTGAAAAAATGGAGAAGAGATAAGAAAATTGAACTTATTAAAGAATCAAATCCAACTTTTGAATTTCTTGATTTTTAAGTTTTTTAACTCAGTTTGTCATTTCGACGAAGGAGAAATTCAATCCAATATTCCACAATATTTTTATCATCTAGTGTGATCTCTCCTTCGTCGAGATGACAAAAACTAGCGTTGTATTTAGGTCAAAAAACGTAAATCATTTAAAGGGTTTTTAACTCAGTTTGTGATTTCGACGAAGGAGAAATTCAATCCAATATTTCACAATATTTTTATCATCTAGTGTGATCTCTCCTTCGTCGAGATGAAAAAATAACGCTACATTCAAGCAAAAAAAACGCAAGGTTGCAAAGAAATAAATCTTTGCAACCTTACGTTAATTATAGTAAACTTGTGGTAAAATCTAAAAAAAAACTACAATTTCAAGTTTCCTTCGATACCATCATCCATTGTTTTACCGCTTACAAATGCAGCGGCCATTTTTGCAATAGCGACCATTTTTCCGTTTTTATTATTCCAGTAATAACCATCTTCCGGAACTACTTTTATAACACTTAAATTTGGATCATCTTCGCCTCCTGGCATCCATACTTTTACAATTGGATCCCATAATTCTTTAATTTTTTCTCTATCATATGAGATACTTGCGCTCCCGTGTAAAGTCAGGAATTTATCGTGTGGCTCAGAGAAAAATAATTCAACTTGTGGATTAAGACTTATTTCAGCATTTTGACTGCTGTTTCTGTCTGATAAGAACCAAAGCTGCCCCAAATCATCAATTTTCTGAACAGACATTGGACGCGATTGAAGTCTGTATTCGTTATAAGTACAAAACATACACGTTTTAATGTTTTCTGCAAGGTCTTTTATTTTATCTACAGCAAATTCGTTTGTAAGGTCTTTATGATCTCCCATGGCTTTATATTTTTAAAATTTATACAATGATTTTTTTATAAATTCTCATTTTATGATCGTTAAAATCAAGTATATGATGAAAATTATACTAATAGTAAAGTTGCCATTTTTATGCTTTTTGGGCTTACATAATTAAATTTTTAAATTATGAGATTTCAATTATTAATATTTTGGGTCATATTCAAAAAGCTATTGATTTTATCTATTAATTTGGTTACCTTTGATGAGGAAAAAAAATCCTAATTCACAAGATACCACATGACTGATTTTACTATTTTTTATACTGATGATGATGAAGACGATTTGAGTATTTTTGCAGACGCAGTAGAATCGTTACCTAAAAAAATCAGACTTCAGACTTATAGCGGTGGAGAGAAATTATTGAATGCAATTTACAATCCGCCACCAACTCCTCATGTAGTTTTTTTAGATTTGAATATGCCCGGTAAAAATGGATTTGATGTTCTTACGGAACTTCGAAATTCTGAGGTAAAAAATGATATTCCCGTGATTATTTTTTCGACATCAAATGAGCCAAGTATTATAGAAAAATGCCGCACTTTAGGCGCTAATTTATTTATTACAAAGCCAATTTTGATGAAAGATATTATAAAATCTATTGATCATGCACTCGAAATCGATTGGAAAAAATTTACTCCAACCGATAAAACCTTTGTTTACAAGTCATAATTAAGCTCTTATAACTCCGGAATATAAATATCAAAAGTTGCCCCTTTGTCTTTTATCCCACTGGCAGTAATGATTCCTTTATGGTTTTCTACAATCTTTTTTACAATTGCCAGTCCAATTCCGGTTCCGGAAAATTCACTTTCAGTATTTAAACGTTGAAAAACTTCAAAAATACGCTCGTTGTATTCCGTATCAAAACCAATTCCGTTATCTGAAATTTGAAGATGATAATACAGTTTATCCGGAAAATCAACGGCTTGTTTAATCTTATATCCTTCGATTAAATTTGCTTTTACCTTGATTACAGGAGTAACGTCATTCTTAGTGAATTTGAGCGCGTTTCCAATCAAATTATGTAATAACTGTCTAAACTGAAACGGAATAATTGTTGCTTCGCCCAAAGGATCAAAATAAATCTGGGCATTTTTTTCTTCAATGCGCTCAGAAAAATCACTTTTTATTTCCTCGGCAATATCGTCAAGATTTGATCTTACAAAAACTCTGTCGGCAGAATTTGTTCTGGAATATTCCAGTAAATCCTGAATTAAATTCTGCATTCTTTTGGCAGAAACCTCAATTCGGTTTAAATATGTTTTGGCTTTCGCCGAAATATTTTGTTCGTCCAAATCAGATAATCGGCTTGCAAAAGTCTGGATTTTTCTAAGAGGTTCCTGTAAATCATGACTCGATATATAGGCAAAAGACTGAAGTTCGATATTCATATTGATCAAATCCCTGTTTTTGCTTTCCAGTTCTTCCGTACGTTCAGAAACTTCTTTTTCTAGTTGATCGGTAAAATTCTTCTGATCCTGAATATCAGTACTTGTACCAACCCACATCTGAATCCTTCCTTCGGCATCTTTTTGTGCAATTGCACGGCTTAATTGCCACCTGTATTCACCATCATGACGTCGAAAACGATGTTCTGTTAAAAAGTCATTTCCTGTTTTTACAGCTTCCATCCACGCATTTATATTTTCTTCGCGATCATCAGGATGCACAATTTGAAGCCAGCCGTATTTGTCAACTTCTTTTTGTTTTATACCGGAATAGGTAAAAACAGATTTATTAAAATAATTAAGATTTCCCATTGGATCGCTTGTCCAGATATGCTGAGGCATAGAATCAGCAAGAAGCCTGAATTTTTCTTCGCTTTTTATCAAAGTTTCCTGATTGTTTTTTTCATCAGTAATATCCATGACCGTACCAAGCATTTTTACCGGCTGCTTATTTTCGTCAAAAAATATCTTGCCATGCGCTCTGATCCACGCAATAGAATTATCAGGTTTAATAAAACGCGATTCATATTTGTAAATACTTGTGATAAGGGCACGATTATATGCTTCTTCTACTATTGGTATGTCATCAGGATATATTTTACTACGGATTTCCGGACGTGTAAGTTTTGTTGTCTTTTCATAACCAAAAACGGTAGCCAGATTCTCTGAATAAATCAATTCCTGAGTAGCAACATTCAGGTCCCAGGTTGCAATTTGGGCAATTTCTGAGGCTAAACGAGCACGTTCCTCTGCATCTTCTACTTTTTTGCGGGCTTCTACTTTTAAGGTTACATCGTTTACGGTAACCATAACCCCTGATGCTTCACCATCTTTTTCAAGAAGCGGAGTATATTGATAATCCAGATAAAACTTTTTAAGTTCGCCTTTGACATTGACATAAGCCAGTGATTCATTTTCCCGAACAATTTTTTTATTCTGAACAACCTGATCCAGTAATTCAGGATATTTTTGTTCCAGTAATTCCGGAAATACCTCCAGGATTGGTTTTCCAATGGTTTCGCTTTTCTTTTTTTGCCAAATTGTTTTTCTCATGGCATCATTTGCCATTTCGATAATATGATCTTTTCCTCTAAAAATTGCCATCGCAATAGGGGAGCCCATTACTAATTTTCTAAATGCTTTTTCGCTTTCCGTTAAAAGGTGTTTGGCTTTTACAGCTTCTGTAACCTCATGAGTCACAATAATAACACCTTCAATAGTATCATTTTCGGCTTTTAAAGGATGAAAAACTAAATTAAAATAGCAAAGTTCCTGTTTGCCGTATCGATTTAAAGTCACCTCTAATTCATCTGTATAATACGGAATTCCGTCTTTATAAACCTTTGCCAGTAAAGGATAAACGGTATCTTTAGCTTCAGGAACAGAAGAAAAAACAGGTTTATTAAGGATTTCCTCTTCCGTTTTATCAATAATTTGAAGGTAAGTAGTATTAGCCATTTCGATAACTAAATCAGCCCCTTTAAGAATCGCTATTCCCAATGGAAGCTGCTTTACAGTATGCCTGAACCTTTTATCACTTTCTTCAACCGCTGTTCTCGCAATAACCTGTATCGTAACATCATTTGCAATTGCGACAATTCCTGAAATTGTTCCGTCAGGTTCTTTTAATGCTTCATAAACAACATTGATAAAAGTATTTTCGACTTTACCATTACGAGTCAGTTTAACCGGAAGTTCATAAGCTGTAAACCGTTCACCTGTTGTATAAACATTAAGCAAAATTTCTTCCAGACCCTGACCGGTAACTTCTGGTAAGGCTTCAAAAATGGGTTTGTTTATAACCTGATCTATTTTTCGCTCCCAAATTTCGAGCATTAATTCGTTTGCTATTTCGACTACATAATTTTTACCCCTAAAAATGCACATCGCATTTGGAGTCTGTAATATATTGTTTAAGTAACGTTCATTGCTGTTTTCCAGATTTTTAAGTATAGATAAGTTTTCTGTAGTTTCATTACAGATTACAAGTACGCCATCTATTTTTCCCTGATCATTATTAACCGGACTATAACTAAATGTCCAGTAAACATCTTCCATTTTTCCGTTTCTGTAAATAGGCAAAAGTTGGTTTTCATGCCAGGTTGCTTCACCGTGAGTCAAAACCTGATCGATTAATGGTTGTATAAAGTCCCAGGTTTCCTGCCAGAAATCAGCACCTTTTTCTCCTAATATTAAAGGATGTTTTCCGTCGTTTCCAAGACTGGGGCGATAGGCATCATTGTAAAAACAAATATGATCCGGTCCCCAAAATAAAAACATCGGAAATTTTGAGTTCAAAAGAATTCCTAATGTTGTACGCAAACTTTGAGGCCATAATTCAGTTGAACCAATTGGGGATTTATTCCAGTCTTTGGCTCGCATTAAAGCGCCCATTTCGCCTCCATTAGCAAGAAAGTCTTGATTTGTAGTACTCATTAAAAAGGTATTTCGTTTTTGGTTAAAGCTAATAAAGCTAAGGATTGATAGGATTATTTATAAGCCAATTTTAGATAGTTGTTAAAATTACTAAAATAATTATTGATTTTATTTTGAATTTTTGAATGAGCTAATTTTTAAATCAATTGAGTTAATTTTATCTGTTAACATTGATGAAATTTGAATAAGTAATAGATTTTAAAAAATCTTAATTCAATGAAATCATGAAAAAGGAACAAAAACACGAAACCGACTATATAAAGAAATATCAGGACGAAGGGTATATGACAAATTATTTGTTTGACAATGGCTGCCTAATCGATTCAGAATCAAAATATGCCTATAAGCCGGACGAGATTTTTATTGTAGCCCATCATCGATACGAAGGTATGAGCGATCCTGATGATATGTCGATTTTATATGTAATAGAAACAAAGGATCAGAAAAAAGGAACTCATTTAATAGGATACGGTCCAATCGCAGATCTGGAAGAAGCCGAATTTTTTAAAGATATACCGAAGGCAAATTATTCTAAAAATGCCGACATAAACGAACTTACATAGATAAGTATTTTTTATTTTGCTGGGGAGCAGTTGTTTCAGATTTATCTGGGGCAGCTGCTTTTTTTTGTGGTCATACGCCAAAACGCGCTGGTTTACTATTTTTTTATTGGATTGATACATTCTGTCAATATATATATAAGTGTTCAGAAGGTAAAAATGGGCTCTGTAATAATTATGAAAAATCTCACTGAAATTGTATAATAAATTGATTAGCAATATGTGCGAAATTTGAATTATCAAAATAAGATAAAAAACCAAAACTAAAATTTGTACGTAAATAAATACAAACCAGTTTTATTAAACCAGACCAACATGAAAAAACTATACTTAAATACAGGAAGATTTGATACTATTTTTAATGATCTTAAAGATAGTTTTGATGGTGAGTTGATCACCAATAATAACGAATACAATTTGATCATAAAATCAAAATGGGCAAAAGGAACTATTAGCGGAGTTTGTTTAAATAACAGAATGTCGCATTTGAGTTTTGACCTTGTATTAAATCAGGATGTAAGCTTGAGTATGGAATCTTTTCAATCTGCGCCAATATTTTTTGTGTATTGCGAAAACGGAAAACTAGCACACAGTTTTGGGGCAAATGGAGAGAAAAAGAGCCTTAAAAACAATCAAACAGGTATTTTGAGTAATACTTCGGTTATAAACAGTGTATTGTATTTTGAAAGCCACAAACGTATTCAGTTCTCATTAATAGGAGTGCCAACCGAAGCAAATATTGAAGATGAGAATTTTGAAATGATCTCTCAGTTAAAAAGAAGATTCATGACGCAATCCGGAAACTATATTTATACAGGATCTGAGAATTTTAAAATTGCCGAAAAATGGCAGGAACTTAAAGCGCTTCCTCAACAAGGAATCGTTAAAAATTTACTTAAAAAAGTAATATTAAAAGAAATTGTAGATATGGAGGTAGCGCAACATAGTTATAACTATATCAAGACATTTGAACCTATTTTAAACTTGGCAACAAAGCAAATCAACGAGATTAAAAGAATTTCGAATATCAATATTTCTGATGTTATAAATGCCGCTGGATTAGCCGGAAGACACTATTTGCCACGTATTTTTAAAGAAAAATACCATTTATCATACAAGCCATACAATCAAAAACTAGCTAGCTAATAAGCATCATATATCACTTCTACATTACGAAAAAACAGCTTTTACGGGCTGTTTTTTTATTTAATATATTTTCAAAAAAAGGATTTTTAAATACAATCTCTCAGAATCTCAGTCTCTCAGAACCTTAGTAACTTAGTACTTTTTCAATAAACTCACTCCTTTTCATAATAAATAATAAAATAAACCATGATTAAATTCAG
Source organism: Flavobacterium sp. Leaf82 (assembly GCF_001422725.1). GTDB lineage: Bacteria > Bacteroidota > Bacteroidia > Flavobacteriales > Flavobacteriaceae > Flavobacterium. Next base: position 612,287 of record NZ_LMMA01000032.1, read on the forward strand.
GCATAATGAAACGCTGTTGGTTAGTATAATGGGTAAATCTTCTTTTAAGATGCCATAAATAATCCAGATTAGTATTCCAAAAGTAAGGATACCAAAGGTTTTAAGCGAAATTTGCTTTACCTTTTTAGTTTTCCAAACTTTTATAATTTGCGGAATTACGGATATCGTAACACAAGTTCCGGCAAAGAGTCCAACAACATCTATTAAATTCATTTTTTAGTTTTTTTTAGTTTCTAAGTGACTAAGTTTTTTTAAATCGCATAATTCAGATGTTTATTCAGGAGCAAGATTGTCTTTTTAATTATATGAGTTTATCTAAAAGTTAGTAAGAAAAAAAACTTAGCAACTTAGTATCTAAGAACCTTAGCATCTCAGAACCTTAGCAACTTAGTATCTAAGAACCTTAGTAACTCTAAAAGAAAACCTTATCCGCCAATCATTTCACCTCCATTAATATGAATAAATTGTCCCGTGATGTAACTACTGTCCTCGCATGCCAGGAATACATAAGCAGGACCAACTTCTGAAGGCTGACCGGCTCTTTCCATAGGATTATCTTTTCCAAAATCAGCTAAGTTGTCAAAACTGGCAACGATTAGCGGTGTCCATATCGGACCGGGAGCAACGCCATTTACTCGTATTTTCTTTTTGGCAAGCATCGTCGATAACGATCTGGTAAAGCTTACAATTGCGCCTTTTGTACTGGAATAATCTGCTAAATGTTCACTGCCTCGATAGGCTGTAACTGAACTTGTATTGATTATGGTATCGCCTTCTGAAAGAAATGGCAATGCAGCTTTAGAAATATAAAAATACGGATAAATATTGGTTTCGAATGTTTTATGAAGCTGCGCAGCCGTGATGTTTTCTAATTCGTTTTGAGGAAATTGTACGGCAGCATTATTTACTACAATGTTTATTTTTTTAAATACACTGTGGCATTTTTTTATGGCACTTTTACAAAATTTCTCCTCCTTTAGATCTCCGCTTATAATAAGACATTCGCGTCCTTCTTTCTCGATAAGTGCTTTGGTATCCTTGGCGTCTTTATCTTCTTTAAGGTAAACAATGGCAATATTAGCACCTTCTCTGGCAAAATGTACGGCAACACTACGGCCAATACCACTGTCTCCGCCAGTTATAAAGGCAACTTTACCTAAGAGTTTTCCGCTTCCAACATAATTTTCTCTAATAATTTCAGGCTCAGGATTCATTTGATGTTCGTTACCCGGAAGATTTTGCTTTTGTTCCGGAAATTTTTTTATCGTTTTCATAGTACTTACTTTAGAGTTAATCATACTTTAAAAATAACGATTACATGCCTAAACTATTAACTGAAACAAATCTAAAATTGTCTCAATAAAACTTATAGAATTATCATTTACAAAGGTTATTTAACATGGGAATTATGTAACTAATTTCATATCCAATAAAATTTCTTTCTCCTTTTTTTTTATAAATTTGAAGGTTTTGCCACAGGCGCTAATACTAGGATCAGATAGTGTTAAATGTCATTTTATAAAATAATACAAGACTAAAAAAAACAAATTTTATTCATAAAACTTTACTCCCCCACGACAGTATGGTATTAATCGTAGACGATATAAAGGCAAATATTATTGCCCTGAAAAAAACATTAGAGCTGCATAATATTGAAGTAGATACTGCTGAATCCGGGGAAGAAGCCCTGAAGAAAATTCTTAAAACAAATTACTGTCTTATTATAATGGACGTTCAAATGCCGGGACTTGACGGTTTTGAAGTAGTAAAAATTCTTTCAGGCAATAAACGCACAAAGGATATACCGGTTATATTTTTATCAGCATTAAATATCGAGAAAAAATATATTTTTAAAGGATATGAAACCGGTGCGGTAGAATATATTACGAAACCTGTAGACACAGATTTACTGATTTTAAAAGTAAAAACTTTCCTGAAAATCTACGAGCAGCAAAATGAATTAAAAGGAATAAAAGAATTACTGTCTAAAGAAATAAAAATCAGGAAAGAAGCACAGGATAATCTCGAAATTAAAATCGCCGAAAGAACCAAGGAACTGGTTTCGAAAAACGAAGAATTAGAGATGAAAAATCACGAATTGCAGCAATTTTCATGGGTTGTATCGCATGATTTAAATGAACCCATCCGGAAAATCCAGATTTTTATAAAAATCATCAAAGAGCTTTATCTCGCAGATGATGCAAAAGCGGTAGATTATGTAGATCGTACGATTAAATCAGCAGAAAGAATGCAGACTTTAATTACCGATTTATTGGCATATTCAAGATTATCATCTCAGGTAAAACCGGAATCTACAGACCTGAATGTGGTTTTGCAGGAAGTACTTTCTGATTTTGATTATCTTATCGAAAGAAAAAATGCTACCATAAAAACCAGTGAACTTCCTACCATAGATAGTATTCCGAGCCAGTTGAGGCAGGTTTTTCAGAATTTGATCGGGAATGCATTGAAATTCTCCGGAAATTCACAAAAACCTTTGATCGAAATTACATCTGAATTAATTTCAGAAAAATCCTTTGAAAGTTCAACTTCTCCGGAAGGAAAATTTTGCCGAATCACGGTAAAAGATAACGGAATAGGTTTTGATGAAATTTACCTCGATCGGATATTTATTATTTTCCAGAGTTTAAACGATCGCCAATCTTATGAAGGAACCGGAATTGGATTAGCAATCGCTAAAAAAATCATCGAAAAACATAACGGATTAATCACAGCAAAAAGTCAGGTTGGACATGGTGCCAGCTTTATTATTATACTCCCTTTAAAATACGAATAATTATAATTTAAATGTATGAAGAGCAATTTTAGAAGAAATTTACTCATAAGTTCTACTGTTTCATTACTGGTTTTAATGATCAGTTCTACAGCTTCTTATCTAAGTATAAAAAGCTTATTAAGCAGTAATTTTTGGGTCAATCATACCCAGGAAGTAATTTATAACCTGAACGAAGGTTCAGCTATAATTACAGAGGCACAAACCAGTATGCGGGGATATTTGATTACCGGCGACGAGCAATTTGTGCAGCGCTATAATGATGCAGAGATAAAATCGAATTCGTATTTTGAAAAAGTTAATGAACTTACTGTAGATAATCCGTCGCAGCAACAGCAGTTAAAAGAATTAAAAACGCAAAGAAGTAATTTTTTTAAATATCTCAACAATCAAATTGTAAAAAAACGATTAGGAAAAGATGCCGTAGTATTTGATCTCAACGAGGGGAGAACAATGATGAACGACTTGCGTTCTCAAATTAAAACAGTCGAAAATACAGAACAAAATCTTTTAAAAGAACGCAACCAAAACTCAGAACGATACGGAATGTACAGTATCATTTTGATTATTGTTGCTTTTATAGTCGCTTTTCTGATTTCGATTGTCTTTTTAATCCGAATTTTAAAAGATTTTAATGAGCGTGCTTTACTTCAAAACGAATTAGAGAGAAAAGACATAGAAACAGCGCAGAGAATTGAGGCGATTAGTACAATAGCGAGTAATATTTCGAGCGGAAATTATGATATTCGTGTAGATGATACAAAAGCTGATGCATTAGGCAGCGTAGGTGAATCGCTGAATAATATGGGAGTTTCCCTAAAAAGTTCTTTTGATCTGTTATCGCAAAAAGAATGGATGCAAACTGGTGTTGCGAATCTTAATAATGTCATGCTGGGAGATAAAACGCTTCAAAAACTATCAAAAGATGTTATTGAATTTGTTTGTCAATATACTAACAGCAGCGCGGGAGTTTTGTATGTTCTGGAAGAAAATGAACTTTATGTAAGCGGAGGATACAGTTATATCCCAAGTAAAAACCGCGAGCGTATTCAAAAAGGGGAAGGCTTAATTGGGCAGGCAATTATTTCAGGAAAATTATTGGAATTAAAAACATTATCACCGGACGATATTCACATTAATTATGCATTAGGACAAATAAAACCAACTCATATTGTGGCAGTTCCATTGTTAGATACAAGGATAGAAGGCGCTCTTGAGCTGGCAAGTATTTACGGATTTTCTGACTTGCATTTAGAGTTTTTAAGAACGGTTTCGAATAATATTGGAATCGCAATTAAATCTACTCAAAACAGAAAAAGGGTAATGGAATTATTAGAAGAAACCAAATCCCAGTCTGAAGAACTTCAGGTTCAGCATAGCGAATTAGAAGCTATTAATGCAGAGTTGGAAGCTCAAACAGAAAAACTGCAAGCTTCTGAAGAGGAACTAAGAGTGCAACAGGAAGAGTTGGAACAAACCAACGAAGAATTGTCTGAAAGAAGTGTTTTACTGGAAGAAAAAAACAACGAAATCCAGAAAAAATCTGAAGCACTTGAACTTACAACACGTTATAAGTCAGAGTTTTTGGCAAATATGTCACACGAATTAAGAACACCTTTAAACTCAATCCTGCTTTTAAGCCGATTGTTATCTGAAAACAATAACAAAAGCATGGTTTCTGAAGAAATTGAGTTCGCCAAAGTAATTCAGAGTTCAGGAAACAGTTTATTGGGATTGATCGACGAGATTCTGGATTTATCTAAAATTGAAGCAGGTAAAATGGAACTTGAATTCCTGGATGTTTCAACAAAAGAAATCACAGATACTTTATGGAACTTATTTAATCAGGTTGCTAAAGAAAAAGGAATTAAGTTTGAAATTATTTCTAAAGATGCGCCAGTTGTCATTAAAACAGACAAAATGCGTTTAGAACAAATTCTAAAAAACCTGATTTCCAACGCTATTAAATTCACGGAAAAAGGAACAGTTAGTATAGAAATAAAAATAAATACTGACGATGATAAAGTGATTTGCTTTATTGTAAAAGATACCGGAATAGGAATTCCGTTAGACAAACAGCCTTTAATTTTCGAAGCTTTTCAACAAGCAGATGGTTCAACAAAACGTAAATATGGCGGAACCGGTTTGGGATTATCAATCAGCAGGGAATTAGCAAAACTGCTTCGTGGTGAAATAATCCTGCACAGTAAAGTAAATCAGGGAAGTACGTTTACTTTATGCCTTCCTGTTTTTGGATCTGCAATGCATAAAATCAATGTAGAAAAAATTCCTCCAACAGAATTTACTGAGGTGTCAGAAGAACAAGAAAAACCTGTAAAGAGAAAATACATAAGCGAGACTATTCCGGCTGAAATCGAAGACGACAGAGATTCAATTGAAGATGGAGATAAAGTAATCCTTATTGTAGAAGACGATATTAACTTTGCCAAATCACTTTTGAGTTTTACCAGACAAAAAGGATATAAAGGTGTTGTTTCTGTTCGTGGTGATTATGCCCTGAACTTTACCTTACTTTATAATCCGGTTGGTGTTTTGTTAGACATCGAATTACCAATAAAAAGTGGCTGGGAAGTACTGGAAGAATTAAAAAATCATTCAGAAACCAAACATATTCCGGTTCATATTATGTCATCGCATAAACTAAAACAGGAAAGTTTACTAAAAGGAGCAGTTGATTTCTTAGATAAACCGGTTGCGTTTGATAAAATTCCGGATGTGTTTTTAAGAATTGAACACATCATAAATAAAGACGCACAAAAAGTCCTGATTATCGAGGACAATCCAAAACATGCTAAAGCATTGGCATATTTCCTGGAAACATATAATATCAACTCTGAAATAAAAAGTGAAGTTTCGCAAGGATTAGAAGCTTTAAATAAAACAGAAGTAGATTGTGTTATTCTTGATATGGGAATTCCGGATAAACACGCTTATCAAATTTTAGATGGTGTAAAAAAATCTCCGGGATTAGAAAATCTTCCGGTAATTGTATTTACAGGAAAAAGTTTGTCGATGAAAGAAGAAGTGAAAATTAAAAAATATGCGGATTCGATTATTGTAAAAACGGCGCATTCTTACCAAAGAATGTTAGACGAAGTATCACTTTTCCTTCACTTGGTAGAAGATAAAAAAGATGGAAAAGACAAAAAAGAAAGCCATAAAAAGCTAAATTTACTAAACAATATCCTGCATGATAAAAAGGTATTGATTGTAGACGACGACGTTCGTAACATTTATTCTCTGACAAAAGCGCTTGAAGTCTTTAAAATGAACGTTATTACCGCTTTTGATGGTAAAGAAGCAATTAAAATTTTAGGTGAACATCCTGATACTGATGTTGTTTTACTGGATATGATGATGCCAAATATGGATGGTTATGAAACAGCCGAAAAAATTAGAAGCATTCCTAAATTTTTAAGCTTACCATTAATCGCCGTAACAGCCAAAGCAATGACAGGCGACAGAGAAAAATGCATCAAAGCCGGAGCATCAGATTATATTACAAAACCGGTAGATATTGATCAGTTACTTTCGCTATTGAGAGTTTGGTTGTATGATAAAATCTAGATAAGAGGAAAGAGGAAAGATTATAGAATATAGAAGAAAGAAGAAAGAGTAGAGAATAAAGAGAAGTGCTGCAGATTAATTTAAAAAATCTTTTGAATCTGTGAAATCTGTGGCAAAAGAAAAATTAGCTACACAAACATTAAAAAAATAATTCGTGCAAATTCGTGGAATTCGTGGCGTAAAAAAAATAAAAGGTGGACGAAATGAATAAAAAAAGACTCTTAATTATTGATGATGATTCTAGAAATATTTTTGCTTTAGAACACACTTTACGTGCAAAATCATACGATTGTTTGTCTTGTTTAAGTGCTGAAGAAGCTTTAAAAATATTGAGTACAGACGAGCCTGTCGATGCAATTTTAATCGATATGATGATGCCGGAAATGGATGGCTACGACGCAATTCCTATAATTAAGGCAATTCCAGAAAGACGATCTGCCTATATTGTTGCTGTTACAGCGCAGGCAATGATAGGCGATAAAGAAAAATGTCTGGAAGCAGGAGCAGATGCGTATATCTCAAAACCGGTAGATGTAGATAAATTACTTGCTATTTTGAGCAAAATTTGAGGAGATTATGATTGAGGATATCGAATTAGAAACACTTATTAATGATGTATACGAATATTATGGATTTGACTTTAGCAGTTACTCCCGTGCTTCATTAAAAAGGCGTGTAAACAGAGTAATGCATTTAGATGGATTTACCCATTTTCATGAATTTCTTTCTAAAGTTCGTTACGATCAGGAATATTATAAAAGGATGGTCGATGAAATTACCGTAAATGTTACGGAGATGTTTCGCGATCCTGCTTTTTATACCATCGTTAGAAATGAAATTTTACCCCTTTTAGGCACAAAACCTTTTATTAGATTGTGGCATGCAGGATGTTCTACCGGCGAAGAAGTGTATTCTATGGCTATAATGCTAAAAGAAGCAGGTTTGCTGCATAAATCCTTAATTTATGCAACAGATATTAATGCAACTGTATTAGAGACAGCAAAAAAAGGAATTTTCCCTTTGCGAATGATGAAAGAATATTCAGAAAACTATAGGGATTCCGGCGGGCTCGAAGATTTTTCAAGTTATTATATTGCCAATTACGGTATCGCTAAATTTAATGCTGAACTGGCTGAAAAAATGGTTTTCTCACAGCATAATTTAGTTTCAGATACATCATTCAATGAATTTGATATGATATTATGCCGCAATGTTTTAATTTATTTTGATAATAACCTTCAAAAAAGAGTTATTAATTTATTCGATGAAAGTTTAGCCACTTTAGGTTTTTTAGCACTTGGTACAAAAGAAACCATAAAATATTCTATTAGTATGAGTAAATACAAACAGTTGGATAAAGAAAAAATATGGAGGAAGATAAAATAACAATATCAAACTGTAAAGTACTTATTATAGGCGGATCTGCAGGAAGCTTAAATGCTTTAATGCAAATCCTGCCTGATTTGCAAAATATAAACGGGTTTGCAATCGTAATCGTATTGCATCGCAAAAGCACAGATGATCAGACATTAGAAGAGCTTATTATACTAAAATCGAATATTGAGGTTAAAGTAGTCGAGGACAAAGCGCCACTTCTCGCAGGATTTATCTATGTTGCTCCGTCAAATTATCATTTATTATTCGAAAAAAACGAAACACTTTCTTTAGATATTTCAGAAAAAATCAATTACAGCCGTCCCAGTATAGATGTTTCATTTGAGTCAGCCGCAGAAATTTACGGCGATTCCTTAGTGGGAATTTTATTATCAGGATCCAATACTGATGGAACGTATGGTTTGAAAGCTATTAAAGCCGCAGGAGGAAAAATTGCGGTTCAAAATCCTCTTTCTGCAGATATGCCTTTTATGCCCAACAACGCTATTTTAAATGCAAATCCTGATTTTGTTTTAACAAATGAAGAGATCCTGACATTTATTAGTAACATCAATACTTAAGATTTATTTTTTAGGTTTCACTTCTTCATCCTCCGGAAGGATTACTTTATTCAATTCTGCTTCTTTTTCAGCCCTTCTTTGTGCTGCTTTTCCTTTACCAATAGGTAAACCAGCCGTTACATACAAAGACCTGTTGTATACATTAGGTCCGTCGCCCTTCATAACGGGAACAAGTCCGTAATAATATTGAACCGTTACATTGAGTCCGTTTCCAACATTCATGTGATAGCCTACGCCAAGAGCAACCCCGGCATCAATAACCCGTATTTGATCGCGAATATTCTTTTTATAAATCACATCATCTTTATCGTATTCTTGCTTGAATTCATCAAAAGCCTTGGCAAGTAAGCCCAATTGAGGCCCGGTTTTAAGATAAATATTATTTTTAAACTGATATTTAATTAAAATAGGCACATTAAAATAGCGTATTTCACGATTTACACTTCCTCCCGCAAATGTATTATCCAGATTAACATCGTTTAAAGAATAAACCGGAATTCCGTGCGCACCCATAGGAGATTTTACAATTACGCCCGTATTAATCATCCAGGCAGGATTTTTTTTAGAACGAATATCAAAATAAAAACCCAGATTAAAACCTACATTAGTTCCTGAAGATTCCAGATCAGAAATTGTAGAGAAATTTACCCCGCCATCCAGACCAAATTCAAGAAAAGGAGAATTTAGTTTGTCTCCAAAAATTAAGGAAATTAAAACTTGCGAGCGTGCCGTAGAAATGCAAAACAATGCGATAAGTAATAATAAACCTTTTTTCATATAATGAGAATTAAAGTCCAAAGCGATATTGCAGACCGGCTAAATATTGTGTACGAGAACCCAAAAATCCAGCTTCGAGTCTAAACATGATATGTTTATTGTATTGAAATTGAGATCCAACAATAAAGTTCCACATATCTTTAGGTGATTTTTGTAATGAATATTGTACCGTTGATGATCCTGCAGTACTCAAAGCACCATCAAGAGTCGTTAAAAAAGTTCCAGCAGATTCTAAAGCTCTGTTTGCCGTATTATGTTTCGCAATATTGGCGGGATTTTTTTGCTGAGACGCCGTTAATCCGTCCCACCAGGTATCTACTTTTGTTTGGTTTTCAGACACTTTTGTTAATCCGGTATCTACTTTTTCCTGAGCGTTATCCAGATTCAAAACATCAGATAAAGCGATGTTTCCCTGCGTGTTTCCTTCAATATGAACTCGGAAACCACCAACCCAGACTGCAATATTTCGTTCCGGTTTACGCAGTTTGAACGTTTTACCTAATCTTGGACCAAAAATATACGAGAAAGCAGGTTTATCCAGAGCACTAACATCACTCCAGGACATATTCATATCCAGCGCCAGCCATCCTCCGCCAATACCAATTGTAGGCGTTAATCCAAAACCAAATGTAGTGGCATCAAAATTAGCTTTAGTACTAAAACTGGCAACTTGAGACCAGTTATTATCCGCGTCAGGAATCCAGATTCCCGCATTTATCTTAGTTGTAGGTTTTGCTTTTCCAAAAATTCCGTACACATTTAAAAACGGAAGCAGCCAAATATCTGGTCGGATAGTAATCGCTCCAACTTCGACAGAAGATTTATCAAAACGTACAATTTCATCCAGGTTATATAATGGTCCGTTATTAAAACCAACTTGCAGATTTTTGATGTTTATTTCAGAATCCTGCCAGAAATAATTTACTGAAAGCCCCGCAGAATAAGGCAATTTATATCCTTTTTGAGCTACTTTTTGTCCCCAAATAGGTAAAGCATATGGATATTCCTCGACTTTAAGACTGTCTTTTAATTCCTGATTTTTCGCTCCTACAATTTTTTCAGTGTATACCTGTCCAAAAATCTGCATACTTAAAAATAAAAAAAAGACTGATAGTAGTGTATTATATTTCATTGACTTTCGTTTTTAAAATTGTTAATTAATAGAAATGCGTAAAATAAACAGGGACTAATAGATTTTTAGCGGAAGTGGCGTTTAAGTTTTTGTTTTATAAACAATTAGGAATTTTGGCTTTAAAAGTATGAACTGAATTTATATGTTAATTATTGTTAAAGTTAACTAAATTTTCTTACCAGTTCTAATATTTTTTTAAGAAAGTATATTTTTAGGAAAATGCATTTTAATGAAATCCGAAGGAAGTTTATCCTTTTTCATTTCCATCATTTTCAATTATTTAGATTTTGTATTAGAAATAAATACTATTTTTGTTTTGTGAAATGGATTACAATTATATTGTCACTTTATTTAATCGCGCTTTCAAATATGCCTTGTGCAGATATGGAAGTAGATAGTGCTGTACATAAAACTGCTCAGTTTTCATCAGAAGCAAATCATACGCATGATAAAGACAATGATTTATGTTCGCCGTTTTGTGCCTGTAATTGCTGCGGAGCACAGGTTTTAAGTTATCAAAGCACAGTAAGTTTTGATTTTCCTGCTGCATATACCATTATTTCAATCCCATTACCCAATTATAATTCTGTTTTTGCTTCTAATTTCTACGGAAGCATTTGGCAACCCCCACAAATAGCATAATGATGCCTGATTAAATTCAGGTTAGAGAGTTGTGGATTTTCCACAAAAGTAATAGACAAACCTTGTCTAATTTCTCACGCCATTATACCATTAAAATGTTAGATAAAATCATACAGTTTAGTATACGGAATAAGTTCGTCATACTATTACTTACCCTTGTATTAATAGCTTGGGGAAGCTATTCGCTCAAACAATTACCACTAGATGCCTTGCCGGATATCACCAATAATCAGGTGCAGATCATTACGACAGCGCCTACATTGGCAAGTCAGGAAGTCGAACAATTAATTACATATCCGCTGGAACAAGCCGTAAAAACAGTTCCGGATATTATAGAACTTCGCAGTATTTCGCGGTTTGGATTATCAGTTGTTACCGTTGTTTTCGAGGACGACGTAGATATTTATTGGGCAAGAGAACAAATATTTCAACGCTTAAAACAAGCCGAAGAAAATATTCCCGCCTATGCCGGTTCACCAGAATTAGCGCCAATTACCACAGGTTTAGGAGAAATTTACCAATACGATGTTTATGCCAAAAAAGGGTATGAAAACAAGTACGACGCCATAAAATTAAGAACCATTCAGGATTGGATTATTATTCCGCAATTGCAAGGCGTTAAAGGTGTTGCAGATGTGAGTACCTGGGGCGGAAAACTAAAACAATATGAAATCGCCGTAAACCCAAATACCCTTAATAGTTTGGGTGTTACGATTACAGAGATTTTTAATGCCTTAGAAAAAAACAACCAAAATACAGGCGGCGCTTATATCGAAAAAGATCAATTAGCGTATTTTATTCGTGGTGTAGGAATGGCAAAAGGAACGAATGATTTAGGAAATGTGGTCGTTAAAAACCGAAATGGTTCACCCGTTTTAGTCCGTGATGTTGCCGAAGTCCGCGAAGGTGTTGCCCTGCGTTACGGCGCATCAACAAAAGACGGAAAAGGAGAAATTGTTTCCGGAATGGTTTTAATGCTAAAAGGAGAAAACTCCAGCGCCGTTGTCGACAGAATCAAGGAAAGAATGATCCAGATTAATAAAAGTCTGCCCGAAGGGGTAGTTGCCGAAGCTTTTATTGATAGAGGAAAACTAGTCGATAATGCAATAGGAACCGTTACAAAGAATTTATTAGAAGGCGCTTTAATCGTGATTTTTGTCCTGATTTTGTTTTTGGGGAATCTTCGTGCAGGATTAATCGTTGCCTCGGTAATTCCGTTGGCGATGCTTTTTGCTGTTATATTAATGAATGCTTTTGGCGTAAGCGGAAATTTAATGAGCTTAGGGGCAATCGATTTTGGAATCATTGTCGATGGAGCCGTAATTATTGTCGAAGCCACCATGCATCATTTACAACAACTGAAACGCAAAAAAAAATTATCGCAAACCGAAATGGATGTCGAAGTGTATAATTCGGCTTCAAAAATCAGGAATAGTGCAGCTTTTGGAGAAATCATCATTTTGATTGTTTACTTGCCAATTCTCGCTTTGGTTGGTACCGAAGGAAAAATGTTCAAACCCATGGCAATGACCGTTGGTTTTGCCGTTGCCGGAGCTTTTATCCTTTCCCTGACTTATGTGCCTATGATGAGCGCTTTGTTCTTATCTAAAAATACTGAGCACAAAGAAAATTTCAGCGACAGAATGATGGCTTGGCTAGAGTCATTTTATACGCCATTATTAGAAAAAGCGTTGCAATTTAAAAAGATCGTTTTAGGAATTTCACTTGGTTTGTTTGCATTCGGATTAATTGTTTTTAATAGTATGGGAGGAGAATTTATCCCAACTATCGAAGAAGGAGATTTAGCTATAAATGCGACTATTATGACCGGAAGTTCGCTTACGCAGATGGTAGAAACGACCACAAAATACGAGCAGATATTAAAAGCAAAATTTCCCGAGATAAAAACCATTGTAACCAAAATAGGAAGCGGGGAAATCCCGACAGATCCCATGCCTATAGAAAGTGGTGATTTGATTATTGTTTTGAAAGACAAAAAAGAATGGGGACGAAAATATCACAATTGGGAAGAATTGGCAAATGCCATGAAAGAAGAAATGGAAGTAATTCCCGGAGCCAATATTGAGATTTCGCAACCCATACAAATGCGTTTCAACGAATTAATGACCGGAAGCCGAAGCGATATTGCCATTAAAATTTTTGGTGATGACTTAGAAATTCTGGATGCTAAAGCAAACGAGTTAATTTCGAAGATTAAAAGCATTGAAGGCATTGGAGATTTAAAAGCGGATAAAGTAACCGGATTGCCTCAAATTACCATTAAATACGATTACAATAAAATTGCTTTATACGGATTGAATATTTCAGACATCAATCAAATTATTCGTTCGTCGTTTGCCGGAGAAAGTGCCGGAAAAATCTATGACGAAAGCAAAAGATTTGATGTCGTAGTAAGAATGAATCAGGACAATCGCGCAGATATTACAGATGTAAGTAATTTGTTTATTCCGTTGCCAAACGGACAGCAAGTACCGCTTTCGCAAGTAGCAACGGTCGATTATGAGCAAGGTCCGGTGCAGGTCACGCGTGAAGACGGAAAACGCAGAATTACCGTTGGTTTAAATGTTCGTGGTCGCGATATTAAAAGTGTTGTAGAGGAAATTCAGCAAAAATTAGATAAAAATTTTAAACTTCCTGCCGGTTATTACGTAACCTATGGGGGTCAGTTTGAGAATTTAATCGAAGCGACAAAACGACTTTCGATCGCATTGCCAATGGCGTTAGGTTTAATCTTGGTTTTGCTTTATTTCACCTTTAAAAGTTTCAAACAAGCGGCATTGATTTTTACTGCAATTCCGTTATCCGCAATTGGAGGTGTTTTTGCACTCTGGATGCGCGGAATGCCGTTTAGTATTTCGGCAGGAATTGGTTTCATTGCTTTATTCGGAATTGCCGTTTTAAACGGAATCGTATTGATTTCGTATTTCAATCAACTCAAAACCGAAGGAATTTTGGATCCGTTGCATAGAGTTTTAATAGGGACCAAAACGAGATTACGTCCTGTTTTAATGACTGCGGCTGTTGCCTCTTTAGGATTTTTGCCAATGGCATTATCAACGAGCGGAGGAGCAGAGGTTCAGAAACCTTTAGCAACTGTAGTAATTGGTGGTTTATTTTCTGCAACATTATTAACGCTGATCGTTTTACCGATTTTGTATTTGCTTTTAGAGAAGAAGTTTAACCGCAAAGAGCGCGAAGATTTACGCGAAGAACGCAAAGAAGATTAAAAAGAGACAAGATGAAAGACACAAGATATAACTTAGACAAAACAAACTTTGCAATAATTCCTTTGCGAACTTTACTTTTAAAACTTTTATTACTGCATTCAAAAGAAAAAGCCTTTGCGAACTTTGCGAATCTTCCTTTGCGCTCTTTGCGGTTAAACACGCTCCAATTGGCCAATAAAACATTGTGGTTAATTGCATTTCTATTGATCACTACATTTTCGCAAGCACAAGGAAAAATCAGCTTAGAAAAAGCAATCGAACTTGCCAAATCAAACAACATCGATTTAAAAATTGCCGATAAAGAAATAGAAAAACAAACCGTTCTAAAAAAGACAGCATTTCAGCCGGAAGCGCTTCAGGTGCAATATCAGGGCGGACAATTTAATAGTGTAGATTTTGATCATAATGTTTCGATTCAGCAGTTTTTCCCGATAGGAAACATCACAAAAGCCAATCGTCAATTGCAGGAAGAACTGGTAAAACTAGCCGAAAAACGAAAAGCATTATCTTCTTATGAAATAGAAAAAGCCGTAACGTTATCGTATTATCAATATTTATATGGCGTTTCGATTCAGAAATTAAACTCGGAACTCAATGATATTTACACTAAGTTTTTAAAGAATGCAGAACTGCGTTTTCAAACCGGAGAAAGCGGAAACATTGAAGTTATTAGCGCTAAAGCGAAAGTAAAAGAGATCGAAACGCAAAAAGCACAATTAGAATATGATTTGGCGATTTACCAAAAGCAATTGCAATTTTTTGTTCAGACCAATGAAAATATCATTCCTGACGATCAAACATCGTTGCAATATACCGTTCTAAAAGAACAGGAAAATACGAAAGCAGAAAGTTTATTGACGGATTATTATGAGCAGCAAATCTCGGTTTATCAAAAAGAAGCCAATACGTATAAAGCCATGCGAACGCCAAAATTAGGTTTGGGTTATTTTGCTCAAACTATTAATACTCAATCCTTGTTTCAGGGTTTTACCGCCGGATTGCAAATTCCGTTGTTTGGTGGTGTGAATACCGCAAAAGCTCAGGCATCGGCAATTAGTATTTCGCAATCACAGTTGGCTTTGGATAAAAATAAATTAACGCTGAACCTGCAAAAACAAGAATTGCAAAACAATTTTGCCAAGCAGCAAAAAGCATTAGAATATTATCAAAATGAAGGTTTGCAATATGCCGATCAGATTATTAATACAGCACAAAAAAGTTATGCGAATGGCGATATGAGTTATTGGTCGTACATCAGTTTTTTGAATCAGGCAATTGATATTAAAAAACAATATACAGAGGCAACTCATACTTTTAATCAAAGCGCTATAGAACTTCAATTTCCAATCCTCAAAAACAATTAAAAATGAAAATAAATTTAACCGCAAAATTCACAAAGATTGTATCGCAAAGTTCGCAAAGAAGATTAGCTTATAGCTTATTGCTTATAGCCTACAGCGGAATATTAATTTCCTGCAATGAAAAGAAAACAGAAGAACCTCAGGAAGAAGAAAAGTCCCAAACAGAAGTTGCCTTAAACGAATCTCAATATAAAACTGTTGGGATCGAAACTGGATTTGTAGAGAACAGAAACCTGAATAAAGTCATAAAAGCAAATGGTTACACAACCGTTCCGCCACAAAATTCTGCCGAAGTTTCGACTTTGATAGGAGGAACTGTAAAGGATATTTTTGTTCTGGAAGGCACTTTTGTCAACAAAGGAAAAGTTTTGGCTACGATTCAGAATCTGGAAGTTATCGAAATGCAGGAAGATTATCATTCGGCTACAGCCAATATTGAATATTTGCAATTAGAATACAATCGCCAGAAAACCTTAAGCGATGAAAATGTAAATCCGAGGAAAGTTTTTCAGGAAGTAAAATCAAAATTGGCGGCAGAAAGAGCCAGAGCACAAGCCGCAAAAAACAAATTAGATGCTTTGCATGTGAGTACAAAAGGCAGTACTTCGTTAGTGCCAATTGTAGCGCCAATTAGTGGTTATGTGGGTAATATAAAAATCGCAAAAGGCGCTTATGCACAAACCGGAGTTGCCTTGTTTGAGGTAGTAGATAATAGCCAGATGCATCTGGATCTAAATGTTTACGAGAAAGATTTAGGTTCTATCTCGATTGGGCAGATAATTGATTTTGTGCTCACAAATCAATCAAACAAATCGATTAAAGGAAAGATATTTGGAATTAATAAATCCTTTTCTAACGAAAGTAAAACGGTCGCGGTTCATGCTAAAATCGAATCGGCAGATGCAAAAGGATTGATTCCCGGGATGTACGTTTCGGCGAATATCAACATCACAAATGCCACCGTTCCTGCGTTACCAAAAGATGCCGTGGTTCGAAATGCTGATAAGTATTTTGTTTTTGTTCAGGAAGATGAACACGCAGAACATCAGGAAAATAAATCTGAAGAGGGAAAAGCTCATGAAAAAGAAATTCAT
Organism: Flavobacterium sp. Leaf82; assembly: GCF_001422725.1. GTDB lineage: Bacteria > Bacteroidota > Bacteroidia > Flavobacteriales > Flavobacteriaceae > Flavobacterium. The sequence continues at coordinate 628,878 of NZ_LMMA01000032.1, forward strand.
TTTAAAGCCATTGAAGTGATTCCCGGAACGACAGATTTAGGGTTTACAGAAGTAAAGTTTGTAGACAAAATTGATTCTGATGCTAAAATTGTGACAAAAGGAGCTTTTTATTTACTTTCTGCAATGAAAGGCGGAGGAGAGCACGGGCACTGATTTTTTTTAAGGTTCTAAGTTACTAAGATTCTAAGGTGCTGAGGTTTTTCTATCTTACTTATATTTACCGCACTATTTGTCATTTCGACGAAGGAGAAATCTTCACGAGAAGCTCGACAAAGATTGAATTATTTTTTAATTCAGCGGTTGATAAGCCGCTGGCTTTAGCCAAAACATTTCAACTAAAGCCTCCCAAATTGATTTGATAAAATCTCCAGCTAAAGCTGAAGGCAATTTAATTATAGTTTTGAAATCAGTGGAAACTTAAAAACTTTGTGACTTTGCGTCTTTGGGAGATTAAAATTGTTCAACTTGAAAACATTTGCAACAAAAATTGTAAATTTAGAAAGTATTTTAATGGCTGTTAAAACAACTATTACAGGTAAACTTGAAACAAAGAAAACCTGAAACCTGAAACAAATTTTTTATGGAACATACACATACAGAAGAAAAAATAATAAAAAAGAAACCAAAACAATCCAGTTGCTGCTGTTCGCATGAGGAACCGGTACATAATGAAAATGACGGACACGATCATGGACACGATCACGATCATGAACATAATGCAGAAGGAGGATTATTCAAAATGTTCTTGCCGGCGATTATCTCATTTGTCTTATTGCTTATAGGTATTGGGTTTGACAACTATTTTCCGCAAACCTGGTTTACCGGTTATGTTAGAATTGCCTGGTATATTGTGGCATATTTGCCTGTAGGATTACCGGTTTTGAGAGAAGCGTACGAAAGCATTACAAAAGGCGATGTTTTCTCAGAATTTTTCCTGATGTGTATTGCTACGATTGGAGCTTTTGCCATTGGCGAATTTCCTGAAGGTGTTGCGGTTATGCTGTTTTATACCATTGGAGAAAACTTTCAGGGATTGGCGGTAAGTCGTGCAAAATCGAATATAAAAAGTCTACTCGATCAGCGTCCGGACGAAGTCAGCGTTTTAGAGAATAATGTTGCCACAAAAGTCAAAGCGGCTGATGTTGCCATAGGATCGATTATTCAGCTTAAAGCGGGAGAAAAACTAGGTTTAGATGGAGAATTATTATCAGATACAGCTTCGTTTAATACGGCTGCTTTAACAGGCGAAAGTAAACCTGATACCAAGGTAAAAGGAGAAACGGTTCTTGCAGGAATGATCAACGGAAACACGATTGCACTGGTAAAAGTAACAACGGCATATAAAGACAGTAAACTTTCTAAGATTTTAGAAATGGTACAAAATGCGACGACCAAAAAAGCGCCAGCCGAATTGTTTATCCGCAAATTTGCCAAGATTTATACGCCAATCGTAGTATATCTGGCAATTGCGATTTGTTTGTTGCCATGGCTTATTGTAGATAATTATGTCTTTAGCGATTGGTTATACAGAGCTTTGGTTTTCCTGGTAATTTCATGTCCTTGCGCTTTGGTTATTAGTATTCCGTTAGGGTATTTTGGCGGAATTGGCGCTGCAAGTAAAAACGGAATTCTGTTTAAAGGAAGTAATTTTCTGGATAGTATTTCGACGATTCAGAATGTGGTGATGGATAAAACCGGAACCATGACCGAAGGTGTTTTTAAAGTTCAGGAAGTCATTATTCAGGAAGGTTTCGATAAAGAAGAAATCTTAAAATTAGTCAACGTTTTAGAAAGCCAAAGTACACATCCGGTGGCAACGGCAATTCATAATCATGTAGGTAAAATTGATGCTTTAATCGAATTAAAAAATGTAGAAGAAATTTCAGGGCATGGTTTAAAAGCGGTAATAAACGGAAAAGAACTGCATGTTGGGAATTTTAAATTAATGGATAAATTCAATATAAAATATGATTTAGATCCCAATGAAGTTGTCTATACCACAATTGCAATTGCTTACGATAATAAATTTGCCGGATATCTGACTATTGCAGACGAAATTAAAGAAGATGCACAAGAAGCGGTGAATAAACTAAAAGCCTTAGGTGTTAAAGTAACAATGCTTAGTGGTGATAAAACGAATGTTGTACAGTTTGTAGCTGATAAATTAGGAATCACAAATGCGTACGGAGATTTACTTCCGGAAGATAAAGTGAATAAACTAAACGAGATTAAAGCCAAAAATGAAACCGTAGCTTTTGTGGGCGATGGTGTAAATGATGCTCCGGTAATCGCTTTAAGTACGGTGGGAATTGCAATGGGAGGTTTAGGAAGCGATGCTACAATCGAAACTGCCGATGTGGTGATTCAGGATGATAAACCAAGCAAAATTGCAATGGCAATAAACATTGGGAAACAAACGAAAAAAATCGTCTGGCAAAATATCACTTTAGCTTTTGTCGTAAAAGCTTTTGTACTAATTCTTGGTGCCGGCGGACTTGCTACAATGTGGGAAGCTGTTTTTGCCGATGTTGGAGTCGCATTATTGGCAATATTAAACGCTGTGAGAATCCAGAAGATGAAGTTTTAATTCAGCATTTCATTATAAATATAAAAATCCCAATTCATTTGTTTGAATTGGGATTTTCTATTTATTATAATTAAACTGTTGGATGTAATCCAAAAAAAATAATTAAACACATAGAAACATAGGTTTTAGATGTTTAAAAGAGTGTAAAAAAAGAAACTAGTTTCTTCACACATACCTATGTTTGTTAATGTGAGTGAAACGCCTTTTATAAGTTTACAGAATCTATGGTTCTATGTGTTTTAAAAAAAAGATTCAAGGGGTTACAACTTCTTCAAATGTTTTTGTTCCTGAATTTCTCCATTACCAAAAGACCAATTCTCCAGACCATTATTTTCTAATAAAACAATGATCACGTTATTAATCAAAATTTGGGTCGATGCAGCAATTCTGGTCACAATTTGATGGTATAATTTCTTTTTTTGTTCTAAAGATCTTCCTTGTCCTGCTGTAATTTGCACATAAATAATTTCATCAGAATGTGAAATCCCAAGGTAACTTTCAGGATATTTTATTTGATGCGTTTCCAGTTCTTCAATGACATGAAAATAATCAGCTGCGGGAATATTAAATTCTTGTATTAAAGATTGATGTATAGCTTGAGAGATATTGTTTTTAGTTTCAAGTGAAAGTTTTTTAGGAAGGCTTATTCTAACAAATGGCATTTTAGTATAATTTAATAATGTACTAACAAAGATAAAGGCTCTTTTTGAAAGAGTAACACCATTTAAAAGAAAACCCCGAAATATTACTTTCGGGGTTTTGTATTTAGAGCTATTATCGTTCGATTTGTGGTTTTGGCAATTTGGCAATAACTTCATCTATTGAGAATGTTGCCGGCGCCTGACGCGGTGGAAATTTACGGTAGGTTTCCAGATACGCAGCGACTTTTGATACTGCGGGTAAAATCAAAAATGCACGATCAATCATCCATTTTTCATATCCTATAGAGCCATCAACGGCATATTCAAAAGGATCTGCTAATAAATCAATTATAAACGGACCTCTTAATTTGACCATTGGGTCGCGCCATATTTCCATTCCTTTTGCATATTGAGCCGCAAAAGTATATTTAAAACGATCATCACGATAAGCCACCAAATTACCATCATCATCAAAATAGATAAAATCATGGCGATTACTTGCAGTTTGACCTTTTAGATACGATAATTGATTGTAACCGTCTAAATGCACTTTGAAGTTTTTACCACCTTCCTGAACACCATTTTGTGCACTTTGCACTAAGTTTTGATCACCTCCAGCTGCAGCAACAAGAGTAGGCAGCCAATCTTCGGCAGAAAATAGTCCGGTTAAATTGCTTCCGGGTTTAATAACTCCTGGCCAGCGAACAACGGCGGGAGCACGATAAGCGCCTTCCCAGTTCGTGTCTTTCTCAGAACGAAAAGGAGAAGAGCCTCCGTCAGGCCATTGATTTTTCATTGCGCCATTATCTGTAGACCAGATTACGATGGTATTATCGGCAATTTTAAGATCGTCTAATAATTTTAAAAGTTCGCCTACCATTGCATCATGTTCCACCATTCCGTCAGCCTGAGTTCCAAGACCTGTTTTTCCTAAAGATGAAGGTTTTAAATGGGTAAAAACGTGCATTCTGGTACTGTTAAACCAGGTAAAAGATGGTTTTCCCGCTTTAGCTGATCGTGTAATAAAATCTTTGGCAGCAGCTAAAAATTCTTCATCAACCGTTTCCATTCTTTTTTTAGTCAGCGGTCCTGTATCTTCTACTTTTCCTCCTGCAGTTGCTTTTAAAACTCCACGAGGACCAAATGCTTTTTTAAATTCTGCACCTTTTGGATAATCCGGATTTTCTGGTTCTTCTTCAGCATTTAAGTGATATAGATTTCCAAAAAACTCATCAAATCCATGTTCTGTTGGCAAATATTTATCCTGATCTCCAAGATGGTTTTTACCAAACTGGCCGCACATATAACCTAATGGTTTTAGGAATTCGGCAATAGTTGGATCTTCTTTCTGCAAACCAACAGGCGATCCCGGTAATCCAACTTTCGTTAATCCGGTTCGATAAGGAGATTGTCCTGTAATTAGTGCTGCACGACCTGCAGTACAGCTTTGTTGGGCATAATACTGTATAAAAACAGCTCCATCATTACCTATTTTGTCGATATTGGGAGTTGTAAATCCCATTAATCCACGGCTGTAGGCGCTTACATTTGTAACTCCAACATCATCACCAAAGATGATAAGAATATTGGGTTTTGATTTGTCTTTTTGTGCAAGACCATCTATTGAAATTCCGAATAACAATAAAGCCATTAACGCAAATTTCATTATTGATTCGTTACGTTTTAATCTTTTAAATAAATTCATAAAATTGTTTTTAAGAAGTTTGTAATGGAAAATATGGGGAAGCAAAAGATGTAAAAGAGTAGATGTAAAGTTATCTTTTTTAAGTAATTGGCTTATTAGAAAGTATGTTCCATTTTATAAAATGAAACAAAAAAAGTTAGAAAATGAAACATAAAAAAAAGCCTGATACTTTAGAATCAGGCTTGCAATTAAAAATATTTTATTGATCAATCAAAAGACAGTTCAACATGGTTTTTGTCGTTTTCTATTCGAATATCTGTTTTATTATTTTCAGATGGTGTTAGCGTAGGATACCAGTTTCTATTAGGCTGTACCAGAATCAATAAACCTTCATCATCGCCAACGGCAGCAAAAAAATCGCTATTGGCATTTTTAGAAAAAAACTCTAATCCGTGTTTTGCGATTAATTGTTTTCCCAGTTCTAATGGATTTTCATTCACGATTCCGATCTCGCTGATATTCAAAATAGATTTAGAACTAAAAGCTTCCGTTTGTGCATTATTGAGATCATGTCTGGCAATAAATTCTAATAAATTACCATTGTTGTCATAGAAATAAACGGCGTTTGCATTCCAGTTTTCAAAATTGGTAATGACTTTTTGATCTTCAATAATAATTAATTCTACTTTACTTTTGCACCAATCAATGGCTTCATCAAGTTTGTTTTCCGGAATATTAAAAGCAAAATGATGAATAGATTTAAACTGAAGATTTTTAATAAATTTTAAAGTTGAATTTCCTGCCTGAATTGTAACTGAATCTGAGGTTTTTTCTATAGTTGGAAGTTCAAGAATATCTTGATAAAATGATGCTGTTTCTTGAATATTGTTTGTCTGGATCTGGATGTGTTGTAACTTCATGATGGTATTTTTTATAAAAGAAAAAAGACTTCTTTTCGTTTTAAACAAATTTAAAAAATGAATACCGGATTACGATTGACAAGCTATTTTATACTTCAATGAAAGAATAGTAAATTATGATAAGAATTTCTCTTATTGTAACACGTTATTTTTTAAACATATAAAATTTATTTGGAGTGAAATGTCTTCTACATTTTATTTGAACTAGTTTCTATGTGTTTAAAATAAAAAAAGCCCATTTCATAAAGAAACGGGCTTTACAGATCTGCAATTTTGGGGGCAATGTACAAATCGGTTATTAAGTTTATTTTGGCATTTCAGGCACCATAATTCTTCTTGTTGGCGTACTTAAAGTTTCTATAAAGGCTAATAAATCGCTTATTTCGTCTTTGCTTAACTCTAATTTTTTAAGCATAGGATCTACTTTCGGGATTAGAGAATCTCTTGGCGTTCCCAGATATTTTTTCTGGACGGGTGAAGGATTTCCCAAATTGTATAACTCGACAACATCTAATAAAGACGGAAAATGTCCGTGATGCATCCACGGTTTTGTATTGGCAACTTCACGAAGCGTTGGCGTTCTGAATTTGCCAATATCTTTTACATTTTTTGTGACATTATAACGTCCAAAATCTTCATTTTTTGTTCCAAATAAAGTCTGACCGTCGTTATGAAACTGATTGTCGCTAAAATAAGGCGTATTATGACAATTGATGCATTGCGCTTTTGTCCTGAACAAATGCAGTCCTTTTACCTGCGAATCTGTATAAGCTTCAGATTTTCCGCTAACGAAGTTATCAAATTTACTTTTTGGGCTGTTTATTGATCTTTCAAAAGTGGCAATTGCATATTGTATGCGTTGCAGATTGACTTTTTTATCTCCAAAAGCCGCTTTAAAAAGTTCGTTATATCCTTTTATTTTGGCAATTTTATCAACGGCAATAGTCAGTTTTTCGTTCATTTCAAGAGGATCTCCAATCGGGAACTGCGCCTGATCTTCGAGACTTGAAGCGCGTCCGTCCCAAAATAAAGAGGTGGCATACGCCGAGTTTAAAATCGTCATCGAGTTTCGTTTGCCCGTTTGGCGATCGTGACCAAAAGAACGTGTTAGATTATCTGTCCAGCCCAATTCAGGATTATGGCACGAAGCGCAGGCAATTTGTCCGCTGGTCGATAATCTTGGATCAAAAAATAATATTTTGCCCAGACTTTCTTTCTCTTTCGAATACGGGTTATAATCCGGATACGGAACCGCAGGAAGAACGCCAATATCCTGAAATGTTTTTTTATCGATTCTTGCATTCAAATCTGCCGCTGGCCATTTTGATGAATCTCCACTCGAATATAGCTTTCGCAATTCCTGAATATCAATATAATCTGGTTGTTCGACACTTTTATATGCCGTTAAACTCAGCAAAAGCAGAATAGGGAAGATGAGTTTTTTCAATTTTTGTCTTGTTTAGTTTTTTTTGTTTCAGGTTTTAAGTTTTAAGTTTCAAGTTTTCAGTCTCAGTTTTCAGGCTTTCAGTAACTTTTTCATAGTTTTAAACTTTGAAAAAGTTACTGCGACTGCGACTGCGACTAAAAACTCTTTAAAGCGTAACTTCTTTCGGACACGGAATGCTTAATGCAGCAGGTTTTGGATAAACTCTGTTGTTATACATTCTGTATTGTGTCGAAACTGTTCCTCCAAAAAGTTTATCGTTTGTTAGTTTTAACTCAAATGAAATCTCATATAAACCTGCACTGATTTCTTTGTATGTTCCGTCGCCGGAAATGGCAATTACATGCGTATTTGTTGCGCTTGAACCAATCGTAATGTCTTGCGGAATCACTAATACTGTTCCCTGGGTTTTGCTGTTTCCGTTTGCCGGGAAAAATTCTAATGCTGAGGTGATATTAAATCCGGGAGAAACGGCAGCCGAATTATTCTCATTAGAAAACCATCTTTTTAAACCAAAAGAATTGATTGTATTGGTTCCGGTTGCAACATTAAAACCAATTTTGAAGGCATCGTGATACACATCATCATTTGGGTTTGTCGTTCCTTTATCGCTGTACAATATAGCATTTTCGTTGTCTTTTGTTACCACAACCGGAAATGTCAAAGCATTAAAAGTCTGCCACGAACATGTACCGTTGTTATTAAACCAATGTTCTCCATAAGTTAAATAAAACGCATTTGTTGGGTCAGAAAATTTAGACGCAGGATTTGCCAGAATATCTCGCGGAGATTTTATAGGTTTTACAATTGTCAGGTTGATGTTTCCGGCAGCAGTATAATTTGGAGCATTGATTAAGGTTATTTTAGATTCGTAACGCGCATCATCGTTCTGAATATCTTCCAGAAGTTTTAAATGGTAGGTTATTGAACTTCTGTTATCGCCATAATCATCATGCGTTAATGAATATTCAAAGCCATTTTGGAATTTAAAAATAGAAGCTTTTTCTATTTCCGAAGGGAAAAACCCGTTAGGGAAATTAACTTTAAAATCGATTGTTTCGCCAACTTCTCCTTTTAGAAGATATTGCGTTACCGGAAAAGTATAAAAAGTTGAAATTGTTCCCAAATCTATCTTGAAAGTATCATTGGGATATTCTGTATTCAGGTTTCCAATATGAATTTCCGGATCTGATACCGTCTCTAATTTTAAACTAATGCTTTGATTTGCAGTCCATCTTTTATCAAAAGAGACAAAAATAGTATCTGTTATTTTACTGCCTTCAAATACCAATTGATTAACCGGATTTACAGTAAAACTTTCATTATCATTTGTTGACGATACAGCGCTAAAATTGACCGTTACAGGACTTTTTAGGGAACTGGTTGTTAAAGCCACAGGAACTTTCAAAGTTTTTATGGAACTGTTGAGATACGTTGATTGTGGCAATATGCTTCCGTTTACGGTAGGATATTCTAAAGGGATATTATCTTTTGTTAGAAAATTAAACCTTATAAACGGATCTATTTCAGTACCTAATCTATAATCGTCTTTCGAGCAGGAATTGAATAACAGGGCTATAAACAATATGCTTAATATCTTAATACGATTCATTTTGTTGTAAGTTAGGGTTAAGATTGGTGTTGTATGTTGGTATTGGCAGTACAAATTTTAAAGACGGATAAATCAAACTGCACGTAGAGGAAATACAACCGTCGATTCTGGAAATGTTTTTATGATTGCGTTTGAGATCAAAGAATAACTGACCTTCAAAACAAAGTTCTTTTCTTCTTTCTAAAAGAATATTTTCCTTCAGATTCGTTGTACTGGTTAGTAAAGTCGCATTTGCACGTGCACGAATACTATTGATATCTGCCAGAGCTACGTCGTTTCTGTTGGTTTCTAAAGCTGCTTCGGCACGAATTAGATACATTTCACTTAATCTAAAAGCGACATAACCGGCATTATTCTGGAACTTTTTAGTAAAATTATAATTTACATTTGTAAGAAGCCCGTTTACCAAAGTCTGAAGCGGTTGTGTAAGGAACAATTGCTTTCTTAAATCGGCATTTTCATATAGATTAAACAAATCATTAGACGCTGCATAAGCCTGATAGCTAGTAGCCGAAGTATAACCATAAACCTGCGACATTGAGGATGAAACAGAACCTTCTGAATCTTTTTTAAGAGCAAATTCCAATAAGATTTCAGAAACTGGAAGATCTGCTTTTTCCCATTCCGAAATTAGATTTGCCTTGTTTGTTAATGCCACACCAGAATTTGTAATCACATCATTGGCAGTTTCATAAGCATTATTCCAGTCGTTTTTTTGCAGATAAACTCTTGCCAGTAACGCTTTTGTATTATTTTTATTAAAAAGAGAATACGCGGCACCTGTTAGCAGGGATTTATCACCATAATTATCAATTGCCGTTTTTAAATCGGTAATGATAAGATTGTACGTATTGGCGGCAGTTTCTCTGACAGGATATTGTATTCCGGTTTTAATTGATTTTGTGTTGTAAACAATCCCTAAATGCGAAGCATCTGCGGTATAACTATAATCCTGACTGTACACCTGAGATAAAAGAAAGTGCGCATACGCTCTTATGGCTAATGCTTCTGCCTTAATCTGATTTTTTTCCTGTTCCGTTGCATCGGTTAGGGAAGGCGTATATTCTAAAATTAAATTAGCCTGATTAATGATATTGTAGCTTTCATCATAAAATGTCTTGAAATTGCTTGTCTGTGCCATATCTGCAAAAGAATAGACTTCTCTGGTATTTAATGCCGGAGAAATTTGACCTCTGCTGCTTCCGGAAGCGGTTGGCGTAAATTTTATATTTCCTCCTTGTAAATCTGCATAAACGGCAAAACGTTCTCCTCGCACATTTTCTTCAAGTTCTGTATAAACTCCTGTTAGAGCAGTTAATACGCCTTGTTTATTTTGCAAAAGTTCGTCTATAGAGGTTTGTGTTCCTGGTTCTTGTTCGAGAAAATCACTACAGCTCTGTAACGAGAAAATCAGGAAAAAAACTGTTATGTATTTTGAATATTTCATTTGTTTAAAATTTTGCGTTAACTCCCAGCGAGATCGTTCTTGCCTGTGGATAGATAAAACTGTATTCACGTACGCCGTTCATGCCTTTTGGACTTTTTGATTTGTACCAATATGCCACGTTCGAAGCATCTGCAAAAACAGTAAGAGCATCCAGAAAAGTATTTTTGAGCGGAACATTATAACTTAAATTAATATTGCTGATTCTTGCATAAGTCCCGTCATAAACATATTTGCTTAAATTAGGAATAATAGGAGAAGTTACAGCTGCTGACTGAGATACGATATCACCCGGATTTCTCCAGTGATCATTAGCATTTACAGAAAGATTTCTATTTATGGTATTCGAATATTTATCGATCAAAGCATCAGTAACAAATACATCGCCACCAATTTGAAAATCTCCTCTCACAGAAAGTGTCAGGTTGTTATAAAAGGTAAAATTGTTATAGAAACCTCCATATGCATCTGCTTGCGAGTCACCAATAGGTTCCCAGTCTGCAACAGTATACAGATCATTATAGGTTTTGGCATCATATGTTTTTCCGCCTTTTTGCACCAGATCACGACCTGTTGCAGGATCGACTCCAATCCATTTTACGCCCCATAATGTCGTTGTGCTGTAGCCTATTTTTTGTGCGAGTGCTATATTTCCTAATGCATAATCACTTCCTAAACCTTTTAGGTCAGTCACTTTATTTTCTACTGTAGAAATATTGAATGTCGTAGTCCACTTAAAAGCATTACTTTTTATCCATTTGATTCTTGTAGTAAGTTCCCAACCTTTATTGTACATACTTGAAGCGTTTAATTGTACAGAACTATATCCTGTTTCAGTAGGAATATCTCTTGTAGTAATCAAATCGGTTTTGTTATCGTAGTAATATTCTAAGGTTAATTCGATTCGTTTAAAAATATTAAAGTCAAAACCAACATTGAATTTTGTGTTTTTTTCCCAGCTTAAATCCCCATTTGGAGCTGCTCCTGTAGTGGCTCCAACTGCGCCATTATAATAATTTTGGTTAATGTTGTAGATACCTTTTGATCGGTAAGAACCAATTCTTGAATTTCCTGTAGAACCATAACTGGCTTTAAATTTCAGGAAATCAATCCATGTGTTCGACTGCAGGAAATTTTCGTTGCTTGTAATCCAGCTTAAACCCGCGCCGCCATTCAGGGCAACATTTGTATCATCGCCAAATACAGAGCTTTCATCACGTCTTAAATTGGCTAAAACATAATAGCGTTTTTTATAATTGTAATTTACCTGAGATAAAAATGAAACTCTTGAGTTGTAACTAATCTCGCTTCTGTAACTTTGTCCGCCTTTTGATTCATCGACTAAAGGAGTTGCCGGATTGTCGTCTCTAATGGCATCAGTTACTTTATTAATTTGATTTGGATTAACAAATCCTACTCCTGATTTAAAATTAAAATCTGTTTTATCTTCAGATAATTCAAAACCCGCAACACCATCAATTTCATGATTTTCATTCAATTGTTTATTAAATAAAACCTGTCCCTGCCAGTTCCATTTTGTAGCATTTCTTTGGTTTAAAAGGCGTCTTCCCCATGCAGGATACAAAATTCCGTCAAGTGTAAAAGAGCCATTAAACTGACCGCTTTCGTTTTGACCAGAAAAATAACGATCTTGCTCCTTATCCGTATAATCCATTCCAAAAAGTGTCGAAAACTTTAGGGCTTTACTAAGCTGGTAAGACAAATTCAAACTTCCAAGAAGACCAAATGTCCTGGCTTGGTTTTTATTTTGTTCAATAGCAGCCATCGGATTTCCTCTTGTAATACCGCTTACGCCTAAATCTGCATACGAACCGTCCGGATTGTAAACAGCAAGAGTAGGCAAATAAGCAAAACTCGAAAAAATATTGGGTGCATCTTTTTCTACATAACTTGGATTCAGCATTAAGTTTACGCTCCATTTACCGGAATTGAAACCCAAATTAATTCCTGCGTTTAATTGTTTGGTATCATTACCCAATTGAGGTTCATCAATTTTTAAATAACTAACATTTGTACGATAAGAGAATTTTGAAGTTGATCCTGAAACATTAAAATTGTATTTGTTGTAAATACCGCTTCTGTTCAAAATCTCGAACCAATCTGTGTTTACGCCGTTGTAAGCAACAGGCGTATAGTTTGTTGTGGTATTTTTCATGAACTCATTTCTAAGTTCCGTAAATTGTTCTCCGTTAAGATATTTAATTCTGTTAATCGCAGATGATATCCCAAGTTGATTCGAAAATCCGAATTGTGTTTTTCCTTTTTTTCCTTTTTTTGTAGTAATCAAAATTACACCATTTGCACCATCGGCACCATAAATACCTACGGCAGCGGCATCTTTTAGAACAGATATAGTTTCGATATTTTCAGGAGCAATTTTCATTAACGGGTTGGCTAAATTTTCTGCCGTATCACCACTTCCGTCAAAAGAACTGCTGTCAATTGCATATTCTTCGCTCATTACCACACCATCAATAATTATTAACGGTTGTGTCGAAGTTCCTGTTTTTGCTCCGGTCAAAGATGATAACGTTCCCTGTCCTCGAATATTGATTTTTACCGGACCACCAACACCAGACGTATTTTCGACCATAACGCCGGCAATTTGTCCCGTGATCATTTTATCGATACTTTCTGAGGCTTGTTCTACAGCTATATCTTTTGCATTTATAGTCGAAATACTCCCAACAATTTCCTCTTTTAATTTTGTTGTACCATAAGACGAAGTGATTACAACCGGATTTAATTCATCTGTTATTTCCTGCAGATAAAAAATAAACTGCTTTTTATCATCTGCTTTTTGCGATTGCGTCTGCATGCCTAAAAATCCAACTTCAAGTACCAGATTATTAATATTATTGCCTTTTAATTCATAGACAAATTTTCCGTTAAAATCAGTTATAGCGCCCATTCCCGTACCTTTTATACGAATTGTGGCTCCTGGAAGCGGTTGTTTGTCTTTGGCATTATAAACGATTCCGCTTATGAATCTTTCTTTTTCATCAGGATTTAATGTCGAAGCAGGAGCAGAGTTGGTCAGTAAAACCTGTTTTTTCTGGATGTAAAACGAAATGTTTTTTCCGGCAAACAATTGCGTCAAAGTAGTTTCTAAACTCGCCTTTACAACATTAATATCTGCCAATTGATCGGCGTCAATTTTTCTGGCATTATAAATAATCCTAAAATCAGTTTGTTCTTCAATCGATTTAATAATCAGGCTTATAGGTTTGTTTTTTAACTGTAATGTTATTCCATTATTCTGAGAAAAACCTTTAAAACAAGATATGAAAAGGGCTAGGAAAAATAGAATTTTCCTTAAATTGGGTATCGTAAAAGTCATGTTTATTTAGTTATGGAAGATTGGTAATGGTAATAGTATTTTCTTTAATCGAATAATTAAACGGCGTGTCACGTTTTAGAAGTTCCAGAATGTTTTCAACACTTGATTCACTGATATTGATCGTACCCGTAAAATTCTGTTTGGCCAAAACAGTATTTTCATTGATAATTTCGACATCATAAGTACGCTGAATTATTTTAGCAATTGTTGAAAATGGAGTATCCTTAAAAGCAAGTTCCCCTTTTGTCCATGCTGAATAAAAAGTAGGATCAACTGCTTTTGTTGTAATTTTTTTAGAGTTATTATTCCAGGTTGCCATTTGGTTTGGCTTAAGCAAAACTGCATTTAGTTTGTTTTCGACTTCATACATTTCGATACTTCCTTCGACCAAAGTACCGTTAACACTTGGATTTTCAGGATAAGCACTCACGTTAAATTTGGTTCCAAGAACTTCAATATCAACCTTATTGGCGTTAACAATAAACGGATGTTCCTTGTCTTTGGCAACTTCAAAAAAAGCTTCTCCGGTCAGGTAGACATTTCTTTTTCCGTTAAGTCCAAATTGCTCCGGATAACGTAAAGTCGTTCCTGAATTTAAACTTACAACAGTTCCGTCAGAAAGGATAAGTTTGAATTTTTTACCGTACGGAACTTTAAGTGTATTGTAAACGACTTGCTGATCCTCGACTTTTCCGAAATAAATAATTTGGTTTGGAAATTTTTTGGCAATCAAATCGCCTTTATCGTTTACCAATTGGGTTTGGTTCTCTTTTGAGATATTTTCTGAGCGACCGTCTGCTAGTTCCAAAATAATTTCTTTTGATGAATATTCTTTTTGACTAAAATCGAAAGCTAATTTTCCTAATCCGCATAAAACCACAAAAACAGCAGCATATTTTAAATACTGAATTGTTTTATTTTTTGACTTAATTGAAATTACCGGAGTATAATCGCTGGAAACCTCACCGGAAAGTGCCGCTAAAGCCCAGGTTTTCTTTAAAGCGATAAATTGTTTTTTGTTTTCTTCAGAAGCATCAATCCATTCAAAAAGAGTTTGAACTTCTTGTTCTGAAGCTTCGTTAGAAAGGTATTTATCAATAATTTCGGTAATCATATTTTGGTTTTTAAACTTCTGGTTATAGTAAGTACACTTCAGAAATAAAATACCCTACCTTTTATTTTTAATTATTACAAATAAGAATAAAAATTAAGAACAAATAATCGGATAATTTCGTTTTTAAAATCTTCAAAGCCTTTGTCATATGGGCTTCGACAGCTTTTAAGGTTACTTGCATTTCTTCGGCTATTTCTGCATTTTTTTTATTCTCAAAACGTTTTTTTATAAAAACTTCACGAGTTTTTGGCGGAAGATCGCTTATGGATTCGTGAATTAAACGTTCTAATTCTGTTAATTCTAAAGTGTCAAATTGCACCGAGTTCAGGATTTCGATATCCAGTTCTCTTTCTTTTTGATTTAAAACATCGTTCTTGAATTTATCCTTCACTTTATTGTGTCGGATCATATTCAGGCATTTTGATTTGGCATACGTATACAAAAAAGA
Source organism: Flavobacterium sp. Leaf82 (assembly GCF_001422725.1). Classification (GTDB taxonomy): domain Bacteria; phylum Bacteroidota; class Bacteroidia; order Flavobacteriales; family Flavobacteriaceae; genus Flavobacterium. The sequence continues at coordinate 644,094 of NZ_LMMA01000032.1, forward strand.
TTGTATGCCGTTAATAGATTCTACAGCTTCTCTGGTTTGCCATAAATGCAAAAGAGCTTCCTGCGCGAGATTTTCGGCTTCGTCCTGATCATAAATAAACTGAACGCTAAAAGATGTTATTCTGCGAAAGTATTTGTCGTAGAAATAAGTGAAAGCAGTTTCATCTCCTTCTTTGAAAGATTCAAAAAGATTTAATTCGAAACTGTTATTGTTGTTCATCAAACGAAATTTACTTAGAAAGAGCAATATTGGTAAATATAAAAAACTACCAAGATTTGCCGGGAAAGCGGCAAATATAAAAGTTTATTTATATTAATTCTAAATAAAATTCAAATAAAGATTGTTTGAAAAAATATTATTCAGAATAAGTGTAAATTTTTTACATTCGGTATGTTATAGTATTAAATTTAAAGCTCGGATTCAGTTCTATAGGTTTATTGAAAAGCTCAAATTAAAAAAACGGCTTTAATGTGAACGCAAATAAATAATAAAAATGAAAAAAAACAGTATCACTTTAAAGGAATCTTTTGCGATTGCATTTTTTATTCTGGCAAGTTATTGCAACCCAATTTTGGCTCAACAGATTATCACCGTAAAAACAAAAAGCAATGCGCTTGTTTTGCAGGTAACTCCGGGAAAAGAAGTGAACACCATTTATTTTGGAGAGAAATTAGCAAACGATTTTGATTACGCAAAAGTAGAAAACCAGTTTCGTCAGGGAACAGATTATACAGGAATTTACAACTCTGCTTATACGCCATCAGGTTCAAAAAACTTGTTAGAGCCTGCAATTGCCGTAACGCATATTGATGGTAATACTTCGCTGGATTTGTTATATGCAGATCATAAAACGACAACGATTAGCGCAGGAGTTTCTCAAACCGAAATTACTCTTAAAGACAATGTTTATCCTGTTGAGGTTCATTTGTTTATCCTGGCTTATTATGATACTGATGTTATCGAGCAATGGACAACGATTAAGCATAACGAAAAGGGAAATATTGTTTTAAACAAATATGCTTCGGCAAATTTATATTTAAAAGGGTACAGTAATTTCTGGCTGAATCAATATCACGGAGAATGGGCAAAGGAAATGCAGCCCGAAGAAACGAAACTGACTCACGGCATAAAAGTTTTGGATTCTAAACTGGGAACCCGCGCGAACTTATTTCAGCCATCAGTATTTATGGTATCCTTGGATAAACCAGCTACAGAAGACGAAGGAAAAGTGTTGTTTGCGGGATTAGAATGGTCCGGTAATTTCAGGACAGATCTGGAACTGGATCCCTTAAATAATCTTCGTGTTATTTCCGGAATTAACAATGCCGCAGCAGCGTATACATTGCCTAAAAACGAAGTATTTATAACGCCTAAATTTTGGTACACGTTATCGACAAAAGGAAAAGGAAATGCAAGTCGTAATTTGCACGATTGGTCCAGAAATTATAAAATATTAGAGGGTAAAGGAAGCCGTTTAACGCTATTGAACAATTGGGAAGCTACTTATTTTACTTTTGATGAAGAGAAACTGAAAGTGCTTATTGGCGATAGCAAGAAATTAGGCGTAGATATGTTTTTACTGGATGACGGTTGGTTTGGCAACAATTATCCGCGTAATAATGACAATGCAGCTTTAGGAGATTGGGAAGTCAATAAAAAGAAATTACCAAACGGAATTGGAACTTTGGTAAAAACGGCAAAAGACCATCAGGTAAAATTTGGGATCTGGATCGAACCGGAAATGGTAAATCCGGCGAGTGATTTATATAAAAAACATCCGGAATGGATCATTAAACAACCCGGAAGAGCAGAGCATTATTTTCGTAATCAACTGGTTTTAGACCTGTCGAACCCACAAGTTCAGGATTTTGTTTATGGCGTTGTAGACCATCTTTTTACTGAAAACCCGGAATTGGCGTACATCAAATGGGATTGTAATGCTGTGATATACAATGCATATTCTACTAATTTGAAAGACAAACAGTCTAATTTTTATACGGATTATGTAAACGGACTTTATAAGGTTTTAGAACGCATTCGTGTAAAATATCCAAAAGTGCCTATGATGCTTTGCTCCGGCGGCGGCGGAAGGGTAGATTATGCCGCTTTGAAATACTTCACGGAGTTCTGGCCAAGTGATAATACAGACCCGTTAGAGCGTGTTTATATACAATGGGAATACTCGTATTTTTATCCTGCGCTAACTCTTGCAGCTCACGTAACAGATTGGGGAAAACAGCCTATAAAATACCGCACGGATGTTGCCATGATGGGCAGACTTGGTTTTGATATTGTGGTTAAGGATTTAAACGAAAAAGATTTGGCTTTTTGCCAGCAGGCAATAAAAAATTATGGCGCATTGAGTAACACAATCTGGCAAGGAGATCAATACCGTTTACAAAACCCGTGGTATAATGATGCTGCAGCTGTAATGTTTGTGAATAAAAATGGTAACGAAGCCGTGGTATTTAATTATGCTGTTAATTCCCGTTACGATGCAGGAACACATCTTCCGGTAAAATTAAAAGGTTTACAAGCCACACAAAACTATAAAGTAGAAGAAATAAATGGCTATCCGGACAAAAAACCGGCAATAGAAACAGCTGTTTATTCCGGTGATTTTTTAATGCAGATTGGGATTAACCCAAATATAAATGCTGGAAATACAAGTGTTGTATTAAAAATTACAAAAGCTTAAATAAAAGTCCTGACAGGTTTCTAAAACCTGTCAGGACTTTGTTATAATTTTAAATCTAGAAACCGTTACGGTTAAAATTCCTCCATCCAAAACCTATCAATAATAAATTGAAAAGTAGCAATGGTAAAAATGCTTTGGCAAAGCTTATTTCTGATGGATCATTGAATGTTTCAACCTTAAATTTAGACCAGTTTTCTTTATTTACGGCTGTATTATCAAAGATTTTTGGATAGAAATACAAACGCATTTTTTCATGAAATTGCTTTGTTGCTTTCAAAAACAAAAGCTGGTTTCCTAAATCAGATTGGGCAATTTCATTGAGCTGAAGCTGAGTATGCAAAGTAGGAATAAATTGCGCAATAAGCTGACTGGCTTTGTTTCGCTGGTACAATTTAGTTTCTAATTCCTGAGATTGTTTGGCTGAGTCATCGTCGCCGGCTTGTTGCATGGCATAATACCAAAGCCAGCTAAACTCAGTATTTGGCAACGGATAATGTGCAAATTGAGGATAATGCTGATAGAACTTATCCATCGTAAATTTTTTATCCATATCCCATTTTTCATGATATGCATTTCGTTGTTTTACAGTAAGTTCCAAAGCTTCTGGAATTGGATATTTATTAACGATATACGTATTGATTATAGCCGGTAAAATAATAATCAGAAACAACCAGATCGTCAGTAAAATAACAGCATTGAAGTTGGAGTTTTTCTGTAACGAAACAATAAAAAAACTGATGGCAAACCAAAACAGAATGTATAAAATCCCAAGCCCGTAAAAAGTAAAAAGCGATTTATTAAACGGAAGATTCAGAAATAATACAGCAATAAAAAGCACGATTGTTAGTACTACAATCAAGCTTAAAATTCGGATATAGAACAATTTAATGATGTATAAAAAAGTGTTTTGGCTTTGAGTTGCGACAATTTTCCAGGTGCCGCTTTCTTTTTCTTCTGAAACAAGATTGTACGAAAATGCAATAATCAAAAGCGGAAATAGATAAATCAAAACAAAACTAAAATCCATATTTCCGGATAACAGATTGTTTGGGTTATTAAGTTCTGCATCATATTTCTGACCTTCAAGTCCACGAATTGTAACACTTTGTATCGACGGGTTTACATCTCTCTGACCAATTGCCAGACTATTAACCGGCAAGGTTTTGTTTACCAGTGAAAACTTGATGTAATAGAGCAGAAGCCCAATTTCGTCTTTATGAAAAGCAGCATTTCTGGCAATATGTTCTTTTTGGTAAATTGCTGTTTCCCTAATATTGTTTTGCTGTTTTTGCTGAAATTGCTGTCCAATTAAAAGACTTATAAAACAGGTAATTAAAAGAAAAATCAGTCCAATTTTAGTTCCCTTGGATCGTATAAAATTTTTAAAAAGTAATGCTAACATATTAAATGGCTTTAAGGTTTTTAGCTGCAATTCGAATCAAAACAAACAGCATAATAATCCAGAGAGTAATAGAAAGAACAGAGACAATTTCGGATTTTAAAACATCCCAAATTCCTTTTGGTTCATAATGAAATTCAGCCACATCAGCCCAATGTTCTTTGTTGATTGTTAAAGGTTTATCATTAGGTCCAGGTTTTTTGTTGCTGATGTATTTTACCTGCAAAGCATTCATTTTTTGCGCCATATTATACCTGTAATCTTCGGCTTGTTTCTGGAAATCGATATACGAATCATAATCTGTATTTGATAATCCCATCGATAAATTCTTCATTGCGATATAAGGATTTATAAACGAAACAGTCTTAGAAAAACTGTTTTGCTTTTCGTAAACCTGAAGTAAAGCGGCCAAATGCTGGTTGTATATTTTAGAACTTATTCTCTCGCCTTCAGTCATGATAAATCCCGAATAATTAAAAGGAAGTTTCTGTACAGAATCGACTTTGTAAACACGCAAAAGCGAATCCTTTATGGCTTTATAATGGAAATCATTTGGGTTATGGCTGTCTCCCTGCTTGAGAATATCCTTCTCGATATCGCTCTGAAACTGAACTTTAGACGGAGCTTCATAGATATAAGCGCCAATTGCCTGAGTCGTTCTTGGCAGGATTATCGTAAAAACCAACCAAATCCCAATTAAGGTAATCAATGCTTTTTTTGATGTTTTACTTGATGCAGAAACCAGGACAGCGATAACACAAAAGAACATTAGATACATAAAATGAAACCCGATAAACAGAAGCATTTTGATGGTTTCATCTCTCGAAATACTAAAATCCTGAAGCAACAGCCAGATAAAAACAAGAACAATAATAGTGGGAACAAAAAGAAGCATGATAACGCTTGCAATGCCCAATGTTTTACCAATTAAAAGTTGTTTCCAGTTGATTCCCTGACTTAAAAGGAGTTTTAAAGTTCCGTTTTCTCTTTCGTATGCGATGGCATTAAATCCTAGAAAAAAGATCAATAAAGGCAGTAAAACCTGTAAAACCATTGCAATACTAATTTCTCCAAAACGAAGCATACTATTCGAAAATCCGGCTTCAGAGAAATTGGCGGTATTTTGTTTGTGCGCTTCCAGAAAAATAGCATTCCCAAAAAACGGTTCCATTCCAAATTCAAAAACACTTAAAGGCGTACTTTTTCTAAAGGCAAAATTACCGTAATGTGCCATTCGGTGTGGATTTTTATCCGGATTTTTTAGCCAGTCTTCTCTGGATTCGTGTTGGTATTTTTCGCTGGTTTCATTTTGATTGGTGTAATTTTTCCAACCTGAAAATGCAGCATAAAGCAAAATAATCCCAATAAAAAGTGTGATAATAAAAACTGCCGAATTCTTAAAAACGGAGTTCTTTAAATGTTTGGCGATTAAAATTTCTTTGTGTAATGATTTCATACCAATTAAAATTTATAAGTTACAGTCAGGCTAAAATTTCTTGGAGCTCCGGGAAACAATCTCAAATAATTTTGTGCGCCTAACCAATAGGTTTTATTGAATAAATTACCAGCATTCAGCGCAATTTGCATGTTGCTTTTGTTGGGTTTATAATAAACAGCGGCATCAAAAACGGTAAAATCAGGAAGTGTAAAATCACGGGTAAACCAAGGCACTTTGCTGCTTTGATATTGCATCCCGAAACCAATTCCTAAATCTTTTAAGGCAGAGTCTGAATTAAAATTATAGCGTGTCCATAAATTCGCGCTGTTTTTTGGCGTGTTTTGTTTTCTCGCGCCAATTAAGGAAACATCGCGATCGTTGGTAATTTCCGCATCTATGTAGCTGTACGAAGCATTTATTTGCCAGTCTGCAGTGATATAACCCGCTAAATCACACTCGAAACCACGACTTCTTTCAGCGCCTCTGGTTACGAGTAAATCAGGATTTGCAGGATCATTGGCATTCATCAGGATATTACGTTGATTGATTTCGTAAATCGCAGCATTAAAACTCATCGAATTATCGAAGAAAGTCGCTTTTATTCCAACTTCTTTAAGATTACTTTCAAGCGGATCAAACAAACTTCCGGCAGGCAAAGAGCCCGTTTGAGGCATTAAAGTCACCGTATTCGATTGTGGCTGATAACCTTCGAGATATGTCGTGTAAACATTGATTTCGTTATTTACAGCATAAGTTACTCCCACACGAGGCAATAAGGCTGATTTTTTGACTGTTAACTCATTATTCGATTCGTAATTAGTAATATCTTCAAACCAATCTTGTCTTAAACCCAGTAAAAAAGTAAATTTTTCCCACTCAATCTGATCCTGAATATAAAGCGCATTTGTAGTCGTTAAAGCTGATGGCAGAGCCGTTCTCACATTCAACGTATAATCATTGGCACTTGTTACCGTATAAGTTGGATTGTTTAGGTTGAAATAAGTAACATTTGGTTTTGGCAAAACTACACCGTCAATTGTTGTGGTTTGATAATTAGCAGCATTTGCTACAACAAAAGTACTTGCCACAGTTCCGTCCTTTAATAGATAACCTCTTGCTGCATTTTGTCCGCCGCCTTTGGTTTTATTCCAGGCACTTAAATCGTATCCAGCCAATAATTTATGTTTAAGTTTTCCGGTTTTTAAATTAAAATTAAAATAAGTACTCAGGTTATCAACGTCCCAATATTGCTGGCGCTGTACAAATTGCATCATTGCCAGACTCGTTACAGGCTTATTGTTCATATCAACTGCAAAACCGTTTGTAGTTCTGTGTTCCTGAAGATTTTCTGTCCAGGATTGTTTCATGTATTGCGCATTAAAACCAATCTTAGAGCTGAATTTATGTGCGAAACTCGTTGTAAAAATCATTTCTTTAGATTTAAAAAAATCACTTGGCGCACCCAGATTTAAACTGATTGGTGTTTTATTTAAATTTGTAACTCCGGCAACAGCGCCAAATATAGGCTGACCTCTGTCGAGAATTCCGGTCATGTCGCTTAAAATCAACTCTGTATTTATAGCCGTTTTTTCGTTTGGGATATAACTAAAAGACGGAGAAATCAAAAACGACTTATTACTTACCAAATCCCGAAATGATTTCGCTTCCTGATAAGCCCCGTTTATACGATACAAAAGAGTTTTTGATTCGTTAAGAGGTCCTGTAAAGTCTAAACTTCCTCGAAAAGTACTAAAACTCCCAACGCTCAGACTAACTTCTTTTCGATCAATTGCCAAAGGTTTTTTGGTAACCAAATTGATGCTTCCGCCTGGATCTACAGAGGAAAATGTGGCACTCGACGGTCCTTTAATCACTTCTACACGTTCGATATTATTGGTCAAAGGCTGTAAAAAGTAATATTGACGCGTTCGCATTCCGTTTATAATCTGACCTTCCTCATTTTGACTAATTCCGCGAATTGTGTATTGATTGTAATAACTCGCCGGAATCACGCCGCTTGTCATTTTTACAGCATCGGCAAGATAAAAAGCACCTTTATCTGCAATTAATTCTTTGGTAATCGTCGATATAGATTGCGAAATATCTTTGTTGAGTGCCGCAGTTTTTGTCGCAGCAAACGAATAATCGCTGTTGTATTTTTTTGATGAACGGCCTACGATTTCAACCGTTTGCAATTCATTTCCTGCCATTTTTATGGAATCGGAAACAATACTGTCAGCTACTTTTTTATTAACAGTTTGGGATTGTGAATATTGTGTTCCAATAAGTAATAATAAAAAGGGATATATGTGTTTCATTTTTATGATGATGGAAAATTATACTTCCTTTTATACCGTTTGTAAATACAAATCTTCCAGTTCGTTTGCTGAAATTTTATCAGCTTCGATCACCGTTACTAAGTTTCCTTGTTTCATGATCCCAATATGAGACGCTACTTCTCTGGCTCTGAAAATATCGTGTGTTGCCATTAAAATAGCGGTTCCGTCTGCAGAAAGTTCCTTCAGGATTTGAGAAAACTCATTTGATGCTTTAGGATCTAAACCGCTCGTAGGTTCATCTAACAACAACACTTTTGCTTTTTTTGCAATCGCAATCGCAATACCCACTTTTTGACGCATTCCTTTAGAATATCCGCCCAGATTTTGGTCGTGTGCCGCAACTTGCAATCCTGCTTTGGTCAGGAAATAGGTGAGTTCTCCGGTAGAATATTTAAATCCGGCAAGCGACGAGAAGAATTTCAGATTTTCTAAACCCGTTAGATTTGGGTATAACATTACGGTTTCAGGAATATAAGCGACATATTTTTTGGTTTCCTGCGCGTTATCAATTACAGATATATTGTTGATTTTCAGTTCTCCGTCTGTTGGTTCAATAAAACCGAGAAAAAGGTTAATTGTAGTGGTTTTTCCTGCACCATTTTGACCTAAAAGGGCAAAGATTTCACCTTCTTTAATTGTCAGGTTCAGTTTATTTAAAGCAGTATGATCGCCATAATTTTTGGTCAGATTTTCAGCTATAAGCATAGTTTTTATGTATTTGGAGTTATTGTTTTAATTTTTTGTCTCAGTCTCAGTCTCAGTGACAGTCTCAGTGACAGTCTCAGTCTCAGTCTCAGTCTCAGTCTCAGTCTCAGTTTAGTCTTAGTGACAGTAATTGTGGGAATAGGGATGTTACTACGGTTCTGTAGAAAGAAATTTATTGATATTTGAAAATAAGAATAGCCTTGTCGTTTATTCGAAACGATTTCTTGTAGGGATAAAGCGCGTCAAATAAAAAATGCAATTCATTTCCTTTTCCAATTATGACAATAGGAAAGAGGGTAATTTTAATTTTCGAAAAATAAAATGTAGTAAACTAAATTAAAGCTGGAGGCGCTCTAAGCGAAAAAAGACTTCCTTTAAAAAAAGCTGAAACACTTTTTGTATAAAAGAATACATAAGAAGTCTCAATAGTTGCTTTATAAAAGGATAAAGCCTGAAATGTGTTTGGAATAAATGTACTAAAAGCAAAGTGGCAAACGTGGCAATTTGTATCAACACTATGACTGTGCGTAATTTGCTTTTGACCTTCAACATATTGATGATCACAACGTTTCTCTGTTAATTGCCTGTAAACATGCTCGTAAGAATGTAGCGTCTGAAACAGCATTGCGAACAATACGGTTAGAGACATAAAAAGATTAATTAAGAGAAATTTCTTTTTCATTCTTGTTTAAAAATCCCTGTGTTTAAAAGGACTTTCTGAGTTTTTATCTAATGCAACTTGGTTGCAAATATAAATATCTTATTTTGAAATAGCCTAAAATCGGGTAATATTTTAAAATTATTTCAACTTTACTTGTACTGAATGTCTAGAAATTATACAACAATTGTAAGGTATGAAAATCTGAAGATCCATCAAAATACTTGTCTAATACGTCATTAAATACAGGTTCAGAATTTTGAATGCTGGCAAATAAAGTCATACACGATTGCAGTTTTTCATTATCAGGATTTCCGAAAATTTCTTCTGCTGTTTTTTCGTCAGTTTTGATTAATTCGGCAGTAATTTCGATCAGATGTTTTCCCAAAATAGGATGTTCTAAAAAGGCTATGGCTTCATCAGCATTTTTAATCTCGTAGAATTTAGAAGTATCGCAAGATCCAAGCCCTTTTATTTGTGGAAAAATAAACCACATCCACGGAGATTCTTTCTTCCCTTTTTTAATTTCTGAAAGTGCAGACAGGTATAATTTATTTTGCGCGTCTAAAAAGCGAACTAATTCTTTAGTATTGTAAGCCATTATTTACTGATTTTATTTGGGACAATCAGGTCGTAAATCTACTGAAAATATATGTAGTTGTACATTTCTAAAGTTTTTTTTACGTCTATTTTTTTCTATATATTAAGCGAATAAAAAGCTGTAGTATTTATCGGAAATTTTTGTTGAATTCCTAAAAAGAGAAATTAAAAATTAGAGAAAAATCAGGAAAAAATTAATCTCGCTTTCGTCATCCTGAGCGAAGTCGAAGGACACATAAGTAACTCCGTAACGAAAGTCAATTTTTGTAGATTAATTTATGCGATTAACTTCATCTGTTCGCTATCGCGTCGTATAATTTCAAGAAGAACAAGATTACTATAAAGAAAATCCATTAGCATAAAATTTCAGCAAACTAAAAATTTCACATTATTATTCCTGTTAACAAGACTCTGTATTGTTACAAATCTCAGTAATTTCTAGACATCACGTTATAATATTTCTATTTTTACGAATAGAGTGTCATTATCAACTTAGATAATAATTAAATTTTTGAATTGACATTAGTTTCAAAAAATGTCAATTTCTGTTAACGGGCGTTCTGTCCAATAAAAAAATAAATTATGAAAATAGGATTAATCGGATTCGGGAAGACTGGAAAATCAGTAGCATCAATACTACTGGAAAACAAGAAATTTTGTTTGGAGTGGGTTTTAAGACAAAGCACTGTTTTAGAACATAGATCAGTTCCCGAATTTTTTGGAATTCAGTCAGACGAACCCGGATTAATATATTCCAGTTCTAAAACCACAATGGAAGAGTTGTTAGACAAACATCCGGTTGATGTAATTATCGATTTTTCGTCTAATGAAGGGATTTATACTTACGGAGAACTTGCAGCAAACCGAAATATTAAAATAATATCTGCAATTTCCCATTATAAAGATAAAGAGTTGCAATTGCTTAAAAAGCTGGCTCATAAAACCACCGTATTTTGGTCTCCAAATATTACGCTTGGTGTGAATTATTTACTTTTTGCTGCTAAATTTCTAAAGAAAATTGCGCCTTGGGTTGATATCGAAGTGAACGAAGAGCACTTTAAAAAGAAAGAAGGAACATCCGGAACAGCCGTGAAAATTGCAGAAGCTTTAGATATTGATAAAGAAAATATCAATTCAGTCAGGGCAGGAGGGATTGTTGGTAAACATGAAGTAATCTTTGGTTTTCCTTATCAAACCGTTCGATTGATTCACGAATCGATTTCCAGGGAAGCTTTTGGAAACGGAGTTGTTTTCGTTGCAGAAAATTTAGAACACAAGCAAAAAGGATTATACAATTTTGAAGATATTCTGACTCCTTATTTTACCGTTTAAAACATTTAGCATTTAAAGATACTGATTTAAACATTCCAAACCCGACAGGTTTTTAAAACCTGTCGGGTTTATTGTATGGATAAAATTTAAATAAATACTTGATATATCAAATAAATAATTATATTTGATATATCAAATAAATTTAAAGCTAAGGAATTTAATATGAGTCTGAAAACCCCAACCGGAACGGTTCTTTATACGATAGAACAAGCGATAAAAGAATATAGAAAAGTTTGTCAAAAAAATATCCAGAAAGTGGTAAGCGATATTACTGTTGACCAGTGTTTGGTGTTAATTATCTTAAATGATAATGCAAAAATTTCTCAAATAGAGATTGCCAGACTAATTTTTAAGGATAATGCATCGGTTACAAGAATAATTGAATTGATGGTTAAAAAAGATTATCTGACACGAGAAACTGATGAATTGGATAAAAGAAAAACAAAGCTGGAAATCACTGAAAAAGGAAAAAAAACGATTGTATTGCTAACTCCTGTTTTTAAACTCAATCGTAAAACTGCTCTTGACGGATTATCACCTGATGAAATCGAATTACTGGACAAAATCTTAAATAAAATAATTTTAAACTGTAAAACTTCATAATGATGAAAAAACTATTAGCCTTATTATTTCTAACATTTTCAATTGGTTCTTATGCCCAGGAGTCCATTCTTAAAGAAGATCTTAATCTTACGGAATCAAATAAAAAACAAATTATTGATTCACTGACAAAAGAACTGGAAGGGTTTTATATCCGACCAAATGCTGTTGGGGATATTAAAAAGAAACTGAATGAGAATTACAAAAAAGGGCTTTATAAAGACATTGGCAAACCAAATGAATTTGCCCGTAAACTAAGCGCAGATCTTATTGAGGTTAGTAAAGACTTGCATTTTTCAGTAATGTATGATCCGGAATGGTCAGAAAACCAGCTTAAAAAAGAAGATAATGAAGTACAGAAAAAAATTAAAGCAGAGGAATTATCAGAAGCAAAAAAGAAAAATTTCGGGTTTCAGCAAGTGCGAATTTTAGAAGGAAATATAGGGTACTTACAGTTTGATTATTTTCAGGATCCTGCGATAGCAAGCGAAAAGGCAGCGTCTGTAATGCAGTTTTTAAACAATACAGATGCCCTGATTATAGATTTGCGCAGGAATAATGGAGGCGCTATGGAAATGGGACAATTTCTAAGCAGTTATTTTTATTCTGATAAAGAATTACCGCTTTATAAATATTATTATTACGAGAAAAACAGGAAAAAGGTAGAAAGAGAAATGTGGTTACTGCCTTCAGTTCCCGGGAAACGTATGGAGGATATCGATATTTATATTTTGACAAGTTCAGTTACATTTTCGGCTGCTGAATGGATGAGTTATTCTCTTCAAAATTTAAAACGTGTTACAATTGTGGGAGAAAAAACGGCTGGCGGAGCGCATCCAATAGATCGAAAGGTATTGCCAAATGGTTTTTCTGTAAATATTCCGTTTGGAGAAGTAAAAGATCCAATTACCAACACAGATTTTGAAGGAAAAGGGGTTGTGCCGGATGTTTTGTGCAAAAGCGAAGAAGCTGTAAATACATCTCATTTATTGGCTTTACAAAAATTAGCATCAAAAAATAAAGACGAAGCAAATAATCTGAATTGGTTTATTCCTATCGTTAAAAACAGACAAAAACCGGTAACTATTGACAGTGCAATTTTAAAATCATATCAGGCAAAATATGGCAAATCTGAATTGAAATATGAAGACAATAATTTGTATTATAACTGGAATAATATAGCGACTTTTTTATTGGTTCCTCTTGAACAGGATTTATTTAAGATTGATGGAATTGACGAATTTAGAATAAAAGTAATTTTAGAAAATAATGCTGTCACAGGAATTAAAAGAATCTATCAGGACGGACAGGAACGAATTTACAAAAAAGATTAATCGTGAAATGGCTTAATTTATAAGCACAAAAAAAATCCTAAATCTTCATTAGATTTAGGATTTTTGCTTTTATACAAAAGTTTGTGCCTTTTGTTTACTATTGTTTACTAATCGAAATTGCTTTGCTTCCGGCAGTTGTTTTTACAAAATAAATACCTGACGGATGTTCTGTAATAGAGATTAAATTGCCTGATCCTTGTTTAACTTTAATTCCTAAAGGTGAATAAACGGTCCATTCTAACTCTTTTGATATATGAAATATTCCGGTTGAAGGATTAGGAAAAATGCTGATTTTATTCGATTCCTGATTTGGATCCGTGATACCAAGATTACAATTATGAATCATGTATGCGGTTTCTTTTTTATTGTTTCCAATTGTGTTGTTTACGGTCAATGAAACGGTTTTTGTTCCTTCGGTACCATAAATTACAGTATGAGGACCAACTCCTGTGGCGGTTGCAGGTTGTGCACCTTCGCCAAAATTCCAAACATAATTATCAACATTTCCTATAGAAACTGAGGTAAAAGTAACAGCCGTATTCAAACATCCCATTTGTGTATTTACTTCATAATCTGCAATTGGGGCAGCTGTACTTCCTGTCAGGACAAATTCCATTTTATTGATATTGATATCATTTTCTTCAAAAAATAAGGTAACAACATGCGTTCCTGAAGTTAACGGAATATTAGGAATTGCGGTAGTTTGCCAGGCCTGAAAACCTCCTGTATTAGGAATATTGACAGTTCCGGTTACATTTACACCATCAACTTCAAGATGTAATTTTCTATTGGCATAAGGCGATGAAATTCTTAAATTAATAGTATAATTGCCTGTCGTGTTTACTTTTGTGGTGTATTTAAGCCATTCGTTTCTGGCTACATATGCCAGATTAAATCCGCCTTCGTTACAAACTTCGGTACCAACACCGTCTCCGGCTCTGTAAGCAGTATCTCCGCCGCCATTACTATCAAAATAAGCATTTGGACCCATGTCATAATTTTCAGCTTCAATAATACCCGGAATTTGCGCTGCAATTCCTAGATATGGTGCATTCGGCAAAGTTGTAGCGGTGTAAACTGCTGTATAAGTTATAGTTCCTGTTGCAGGCGCTTTAAAAGTCTGATTGGCAGCTCCGCCATGATTCCAATGGTCAAAATCATATCTTATGTTTTCTATGTATTGCGGTGTAGGAGCATTTAAAGTCTGCAAAGCAGCATTAGCAACAACTGGTTTTGTCGATGGTGCCGCAACTGCTTTTTGATTGAATTCTAAACCCAGTAAAGCCGGAGAACTCGTTACCGTAACATCAACCAGATTGGGTTTTACATCTACAAATGCAGTTCCTGTTAAACCATTGCTGTCCGTAACTTTTACAGTAAATCGATACCATACATTTGGTGTTTTCTCACCTTGATTCGAGGCAGTAAAATTTCCGGATTTTACCCCTTGCGGACTGGCACCGGGATGCGAATGTCCTGCTCCGGGAATATCTTCATGAAAAAGATCCATATTCCATGAATACGCGCTTGCAGGCAATGTTCCGTCTTCGATATCATTACCATTCGCTTCAAAATGAATCACATCATCAGCATTCCATTTTAAAGTTGGCAATGGCGAAACAATCGAAACTGTTGGTGCATTGCTAAAAGGAGTTACGGTTAATGTTGCAGGATTACTGGTGGCATTACCGGCAGTATTAGTTACGATAACTCTGTAAGCACCAGCATTTGCCGGCATAACACTTGGTATGGTATAACTTATTGCATTTGCTCCCGGAATATTTACATTATTAAATTGCCATTGGTAACTAAGTCCCACGCCACTTGCAGAAACTGTAAAAGTTACAGGTGTAGTTTGCATAATCGACTGCGAAATAGGGTGATTTACGATTGTAGGAGCCGCAGTTGCAATATAATCCAGTTTAATTAAAGCTCCATTATTACCATAAGCACAATAATAAATAAAGCCATCATTGCCTAACATCATACCAAGTGCCTGTTGTTGCGGAGCCGAGAAAAATTCTGTTGATTCCGGATCAGCAATATTCGGGTCAAAAGAACGGATTTCATTTCGAACAAAATCTTTGATAATAAATTTGCCGTCAAGATTAGGATATCGCGGTGTAGTTGGGTTATAGAGAACACCGTTTGTTAAAGCGTTTCCAATACTTCCGGTTGCATACGTAAATATAGGATTGGTAAATAAATCAGTTTCGGTTTGTTTTCCGTCGCCGCCTTGTGGATGTCCCCACGCATAATTGCGAATCGCAGGATTACTGATTTCATTGATTTCTTCCCAAGAAGTTCCAACATCCAGAACAAATAGTTTATTGGCTTTTTTATTGGCAACAAGTCTCCACGGATTTCTAAAACCATAAACCCAGATGCTTTGTCTTTGTACAGAACCACTTCCGTAAAACGGATTTCCCGGTGCAGGCTGTCCGTCTTCTGTAAGTCGGAGGATTTTTCCTTTATACGTATCTAAATTTTGAGAATTAGTATTTTGCTGGCTGTCCCCAACGGTTACATATAGAAATCCGTTAAAGAATTTTAGATCGCCACCATTGTGAAAACCGCCGCCAATAGGTTCTAATAATAAAATTTCCTGTCTGTTTAAGACCTGATTGGCATTGTCGATTTGTATCCTTTCGATTCGATGTCTGATTACGCCGTCATTGATCGAATAAAACACATAAATGTATCCATTTGTCTCAAAATCAGGATGCAAAGTCAATCCAAGTAAGCCTTGTTCATTGTCTGTAACAGTAGTTACGGTAAAAACGTTTGAAACGGTATTGTTTTGAAAAACTTTTACAATTCCGGCTCTTTCTGCTATAAATATTCGACCGTCAGAAGATTGCTCTAGCGAAAGTCCTTCTTTAATAACAGCAGTAGGAGCAAGGTTTTGTGTAATGTACTGGCAATTTGCCTGCCATGAAAGCAATAAGAAAAAAGCATAGAATAGATGCTGAAATGACTTCTTTTTAAATTTTTTGAGTAGGTTTCTTTTCATAATTATTAAGAATGGGTTTATAATTTGGGTAATCAAATTTAACATTTTTCTTTATAATTATTTTAGTTCTTGATATTATCTTTATTGTGTAAAATATTGATTATTAATTGTTTTTGTGATTTTGTGTAAGGATTTGATGTATTCTTTAGTCAAAATTATTGTTTGATAAATTTTTCTACATTCGGAATTTTCTGTAATGATTTTGTGTTTTCTTCGAGAATTTTAGCCGCAACTTCATTTATTTTTTTTGATGGAATTGCCTTCCATTTCTCTAAATCTTTTTCGTAATCGTTTTGAAATAATACTCTCGATAAATCTCTGATGACACAAAAAGCGGCAATCGAATGACCATTTTCGCTATCGTAATTACCATTATTAATAAAAAACTGAATTCTTTTATAAAGTCCATCGGGAGAGTAAAGAGACAATTCAGTCAATTTTCCGCGGTATTCTAAATCTGCAGAACCGACTCCTTTTAAATTGGGAAATAATTTATAATCAGCAAAATGCCTTCCTTCATGACCAATATAACTTACTCTAAAGTTTTCTGATTTTAAGTCGTATGATTTTTTTACGCAAAACAAAGCTTCTTTAGTGGCCCAGCCAGCAGGATAATAACGTCCTAAAGTGGCATATTCGCTCCAGCCCAGCGTTATAAAATCATCCATAAAATAAACTTTTACAGGAGTTTCTTTTCCGTCATAATTGAGTTTATAGATGGTGTCTTTTTCTGTTTTCCAAACCAATAAATCATAAAGACCTCCGGTTTTCCCAAATCCTGTTGTATGATAACCTAAACTGGCGATGTATTTTTTTTGATACACATTGATGCTGTCTTCGTTTAGAGTTAGTTTTTTTGCGGATGGAAAGTTTTTTCTAAGAAAATCAGATACATTTTTCATGATCAGCGTGTCGTTTTTCTTTTCTTTATTTAAAAATGAAAATCGCCAGTAATCTCTGTAGATTTTTAATAATTGATCTATTTTAGATTTTCGGGTTTCCAGAAAATCACTTTGGTCGTCTTTGAACTTAAAACGGTTTTCAAAATTAGTTTTGAATTGTAAGTCCCTTGCTGCTATTTTTTTTGATGGATCTATTTGTATTAATGGCAAAGCCAATACAGGATTTCCGTCTAATGCGAGAGAATAAATCTTGGTATAATCGAGTTTTATACTATCATTCTGAGTCGATTGAGCATGTATTTTCGAAAATGAAATGAAAGTAAAAAGAAGTAAAGTAACTGATTTTAAGGTTCTCATAATAAAGGATATAAGGTTGATTTTATAATGACTTTTTTACTATAGAGACTTATTTTTTGATTTTGTTACAGTTTTTATTAAAAAATTAAACCCGACAGGTTTTTAATACTTGTCGGGTTTAGATCTTCTGAAATTATTTAGTGACCAATAATTTCTTTGCGGTGTAAAGTTCCCCAGTCTTTTAGCGCCATAATAACATCAGACAAGGATTTACTGTGTTCTGTTGATGCGTATTCTACTGTTGGCGGGAATGTATCGTAAACAGTTCTGGTAACAAGTTTGTTTATTTCAAGGTCTTTCAGCTCTTTCGAAAGCATTTTATCCGTTATTCCTTTAATGTCTTTCGAAATTTCCTTGAACCTTTTTGGTCTGTTTGATAAAGCGATCAATATGGGTAATTTCCATCTTCCGCTTAAAACCTCTAATGCATCTCTTACCGGACGCAATGCTGCCAGGCATTCTTCTGGCTCACAAGCTAATTCTTTTGTTTTTGCATTCATAATCAGCAAAGGTATTAAGGTTTGATAAACTTTTATCCGGTATCGTTTTAATTTTATGCGTTACTATCCTCAAGGATAGCGCTATCCTTGAGGATAGTACTATAAAAGAGATAGCAAATGTAGATAAGTTTGTATCATAATCAAAACATACGACACATGAGCAAAAAGATTCTGAATATAATAACAAGCATCAAAGGAGATGCTTCATTTAGCAACCAATTATCAAATGCTATTCTGGAAAAACTGAAGGCAGAATATAGAGAAACACAGGTTGAAACCCTTGATCTTTCAAAAACGCCTTTGCCTTATTTGAATGCAGTAGATATTAGCGCGTTTTATACACCTGCAGATCAGCATAGCGAAGCGCAAAAAGAAGCACTTAAATATTCTGATGCGGCAACAAAAGAAGTTATCGAAGCGGATATTATTGTAATTGGTGTGCCACTTTATAATTTTGGAATTCCGGCTGTATTAAAGGGCTGGATCGATCAGGTTGCAAGGGCTGGAAAAACATTTAGTTATGATGAAAATGGCCCAAAAGGATTGTTGACAGATAAGAAAGTATTTTTATCTATTGCCTCAGGCGCCATATTTTCTGAAGGACCGTACAAAAGTTATGATTTCTCAGAAACATATTTACGCACCGTTTTAGGCTTTCTTGGAATAACAGATGTTACTACTTTTCGTGTAGAGGGAACTGCAATTCCTGATTTTGCCGAAAATGCGTTGCCAAAAGCTTTGACTGCTGTTAAAGAATTTGCACTTTAAATAGAAAACAATAATACGATAGTTGGACATTTTCGTATTTAAATAAACCCGACAGTCTTTTTCATTAGAATTTAGGACTGTTGGGTTTTAAATTGTTTAAAAAAAGATTGTTTGTCACGAATTTTACAAATTTTCACAAATTTTTAATCACATCGTTTTAAAAATAATTCGCGAAATTGCTGTAATTGCTTCGCCTGTTCGCTGTCGCTCGGGTCGTGGCTAAAAAAAATCCATCTTATTATTTCTCGATTATCATGGTAACTCCTTGACCTCCGGCGGCACAAATAGAAATAAATCCTCGTCCTGAACCTTTTTGGTTTAATAATTTTGCCATAACACCAATAATTCTTCCTCCGGTTGCGGCAAAAGGATGCGCTGCTGCAAGGCTGCTTCCTTTTACATTTAATTTTTCTCTGTCAATAGCTCCTAAAGCTTTCTTTAAACCTAATTGCGCGCTTAGTTCCGGACTTTCCCAGATTTTTAAAGTTGCCAGAACCTGTGCGGCAAAGGCTTCGTGAATTTCATAATAATCAAAATCCTGTAAAGTCAGTCCGGCTTTATCGAGCATTTTACTGGCAGCAAATAAAGGCGCTAACAATAGATTTTGTTGGTTTTTTACATATTCGATCGCAGCAACTTCGGCAAAAGTAATATAAGCCAAAACAGGAAGTCCTTGTGCTGCCGCCCATTCTTCGCTGGCCAAAAGTATACAAGATGCGCCATCTGTAAGTGGTGTCGAATTTCCGGCAGTAAGAGTTCCGTTTGCTTTATCGAATGCAGGATTTAATTTTGCAAGTTTCTCGATAGTACTGTCTTTTCTCAGGTTATTATCTTTTTCAAGACCATTAAAAGGCGTAATCATATCATCAAAAAAACCTTCGTCGTACGCTTTTGCCATATTCAAATGACTTTTAAGTGCTAGATTATCCTGGTCTTCACGGGATATTTTATAGTGTTTTGCTGTGATTTCAGTATGTCCGCCCATCGAAAGTCCGGTTTGCGATTCTTCATTTCTGGGAACCAAAGGCGTTAAATCTTTTGGGCGTAATTGTAGAAAGAGTTTTATTTTTTCGCCTAATGATTTTGCTTTTCTGGCGTTCAGTAAAATTTTTCTCAGCTTTTCGCTTACTGCAATCGGCATATCACTGATTGAGTCGACTCCGCCGGCAATTCCGGATTCTATTTGACCAAGAGCAATTTTATTGGCAATATAAATAGCACTTTCTATTCCGGTATCACAGGCTTGTTGTAAGTCACAAGCGGGAGTTGCAGGATCCAGAGAGGTTTTCATGACACATTCTCTAATCAAATTATTGTCGTAAGTATGCTTGATTACGGCTCCTCCGGCAACTTCGCCTAATAATTTTCCTTTCAAATTGTATTTATAAATAAGCCCATCAAGAGCGGCGGTCATCATTTGCTGGTTTCCAACTTCGGCATAGGCAGTATTTGCTCTTGCAAACGGAATACGGTTGTAGCCTACGATAGCTACTTTTCTAATTGTGGTGGTATTATTCATATTTGATTTTTGGTTTTGGGAGACAATTTTATTTTGACAGATTAAAGATAAGCAGACTTATTTGTAATCAGATATTTTCTAAATAATATATTTTAAAATTTTAGTGCCTTTACTATTAATTCGGAAAGGCGTTTAAATTTATTTAGAATGATTAAAAATAATTTGGAAAACAGAATTTTAGCCATTACTTTTGCCAGCGAAATCAAAACCAAACAATAATGAATATCATGTCTATAAAAAAAGTTTTATTTTGCCTGATGTTTTTGACCTCACTAACAATGATGGGTCAGGAATTAGGAAAAGTAATCGGAAAAGTTTCTTTAAGCGGTAATGTGCCTGCAGAGAATGTTTCTGTAGTTTTAAGAGGAACAAAGTATAGTGCTGTAACCAATGAAAAGGGACAGTATGAAATTAAGAATGTGAAACCGGCAAGCTATACTATTAGTATTCATGCTGTTGGGATTCATTCAGTTGAAGACCATATTGTTGTTAATGCAAAGCAAACTACGACTAAAAACTTTATGCTTTCTGAAAGTCAGGAAGATCTTGAAGAAGTAGTGATTACAAAAAATAAGTACAAACAGGATAAACCTTCTTTGTCATTGCGTCTTCAGACTCCTGTACTTGAAATTCCTCAAAACATTCAGATTGTAAGTGGTCAGACTTTAAAAGACCAGCAAATTATTAGTATGAGCGACGGAGTTATTCGTAATGTGAGTGGCGCTGTACGTTTAGAGCATTGGGGAGATATGTATACCAATATTACGATGCGTGGCTCTCAGATTCAGGCTTTTCGTAACGGTTTTAATGTAGTTTCGTCTTTTTGGGGACCATTAACTGAAGATATGAGCTTTGTAGACCATATTGAATTTGTAAAAGGACCGGCAGGATTTATGCTTTCAAGCGGTGATCCAAGCGGACTTTATAATGTGGTGACTAAAAAACCAACCGGAATTACCAAAGGTGAAGCAACTGTAATGGCAGGAAGTTATGATTTTTACAGAGCAAGTGTTGATCTTGACGGAAAATTTGACGAAAAAGGTAAATTCTTATACCGATTTAATGGTGCTTTTCAGAAGAAAGGATCTCATCGTCCTTTTGAACATAATGATCGTTACGTAATCGCTCCGGTACTTTCTTATCAAATAAATGATAAAACAAAAGTTACTTTAGAATATAATTATCAAATGGCAAACATGACTGAGGTAGGTTCGTACTATGTTTTTGGTGCTGATTCAGGAGGTTATGCTACAACACCGGTAGATTTTACAATGACGCAGCCGGGTGTTCCTGATACAAAAATAAATGATCATAGTGGTTACCTTGTATTCGAACATAAATTTGATGACAACTGGAAACTGACTGCTCAGACTACTTATTTTAAATATCTTCAAAAAGGATATAGTTCATGGCCAACTTCTGTAGGTCCTGGTCCTGTTGATTCAGATTTTGACGGTATTCCGGAAGGAACTCTTGCAAATGGTGAAATTATTAGAAATGTTGCAATATGGGATTCTGAAAGTAATATGTACTTAGGTCAAATATTTGTGAACGGAAAATTTAATACAGGTTCTGTAAGCCATAAATTGTTGGGTGGAGTAGATATGGGAAGTAAAGATTACAAGGCCGACTGGGGTCAGTCTCATAATCTGGATACTGTTGATAATCCTTTTAATGTAAATGCGCCTAATTATGGACCTCCGGCTAACGGAATGCCTAATTTTGACAGAGAAACTCCTCTTTCTGTAAGAGCTGCTGCAATAGGCGGATTAATGAGTTCAGAATATGCTGCCGGTTATGTTCAGGATGAGTTGGGATTTTTTGAAAATAAACTAAGATTAACTCTTGCAGCACGATATACCTGGATTAGCCAGGCAAGTTGGGGTGGAGCTCCAATTGCTGACTCTCATATCACGCCTCGTGTTGGTATAAGTTATTCTCTAACAGAAAGTCTTGCGGTTTACGGATTGTACGATCAGGCTTTTACGCCACAATCAGGTCTTATTAAAAATGGCGATAAGGTAAAACCTCTTACAGGTAACAATGTCGAATTTGGTATCAAAAAAGATTGGTTTGATGGTTCATGGAGTACAACTTTAGCAGCCTACAGTATTTTAAAGAAAAATGAACTTACATCAGATCCTGCAAATAGTCCGGGAGAACAATATTCTGTTGTATTGGGAGAAAAAAGAGCTCAGGGTATTGAGTTAGATTTAAGAGGAAAAATCTTCGACGGTCTTAATCTTATTGCAAATTATGCGTTTACAGAATCTATCGTAAATAAAGTTGATCCTGCAGTTTCTGCTGCAACCGGAATCAAAGTTGGAGATATCGTACCGGGTTATTCTAAACATGTTGCAAATGCATGGTTGAATTATACCGTTCAAAGTGGTACAATTAAAGGATTTGGAGCTTCTATTGGTGGAACTTTCCTTGACGGACGCCAAACGGATACGTGGAGTGTAGGACTGCAAAAATTACCAAGTTATTTTAAACTTGATGGAGGTTTATCTTATGAAATTGGAAAAATTAAAGTTACAGCGAATGTTTTCAATATATTGGATAAATACCTTTACAGCGGTTCTTACTATTCTTATCTTAATGCTTATTACTGGCAAACAGAGCAACCAAGAAACTTTAGAGTTGGTTTGACTTATAAGTTTTAAAAACAGTTCTACTTTCATTGAAAAGAGTTAATTTACATAAAAAAAGCATCCGTCATTTGGCGGATGCTTTTTATTATTTAAGATTTTAATCTAGGATTTTGAATGATTTAACGGATTTTCGCTGGTTTCTTTAAAGAGAAAGTGATTAAAAATCATTTTAATTTGTGGCAAAAAAACTCTAATACTAAATAAACCAGCGAAAATCCGTTTATGTGTTCTAGCTGTAACTAAACTTATGCTTTCTGAATTAAAGGAATAACTTTTGAACCAATAAGTTCTATAGCATTCATTAATTGGGTGTGCGTAAGTCCTGCATTATCCATTTGGAAGGTAAATCTCGAAATTCCGCCAAGTGATTCGCTGTGGCGTAAAATTTTCTCGGCAATACGCTCCGGATCACCAACAACCAAAACGCCCTGATCATCAATAAGCCCGTCAAATTTGTCTTTTGTTACAGGTGGCCAACCGCGTTCTCTTCCTAATTTTGTCCAAAGTTCAGCATAACCCGGGTAATATTCCTCGATTGCTTTTGCAGTTGTACTGCCAACAAAACCAGGCGAATGCAAACCTACTTTAAGTTCTTCGGGTTTGTAACCTGCAGCTTTCCCTGCTTCACGATACAAATCGACCAGCGGACGAAAACGATATGTTTGTCCGCCAATAACGGCAACCATCAAAGGCAAACCTAAAGATCCTGCTCTGATAAAAGACTCTGGAGTTCCGCCAACACCTAACCAAATAGGAAGTTTTTCCTGTAAAGCCCTTGGGTAAATGGGAAGATTATTCAAAGCCGGACGAAATTTTCCTGACCATGTTATAAATTCATTATCTCTAATTTGAAGTAAAAGGTCTAATTTTTCACTAAAAAGTGCATCGTAATCATTTAGGCTAAAGCCAAAAAGGGGATAAGCTTCAATTGCTGATCCACGGCCTACGACAATTTCTGCTCTTCCTTTTGATATTAAATCGAGCGTAGAAAAATTTTGATACAATCGAACAGGATCAGCAGCGCTTAAAACCGAAACGGCACTTGCTAACCTGATACGTTTTGTTCTTGCTGCGGCTGCACCTAATATTACGGCTGTAGCCGAATCTAAAAATTCTTTTTTATGATGTTCCCCAATCCCAAAAACGTCAAGTCCCGCCTGATCTGCCAGTTCAATTCTTTGCAGTAATTGTTCCATCGCATCGACGCTGCTCAAAGTATTGTTGTCTCCGTACATTGCCGAAGCAAAACTGTCTATTCCTATTTCCATTTTTTTTAGCTTTAGGGTTTATGCAATAAGCTTTAGAAAGCGTGTGGCTTATTGCGTTTAGCAATTATTTGTTTGTAGCGCTTTAAGCTTTTTTATAAAGCGCAAATAGTGATAACTCAGAGCAATTATTGGTGCTTTTTAAAAGCTTAATATCCATATTTAATGTGAAAACCCAAACGAAACACTAATCAGAATTATTAAAATTACGATTAAAGTGATTACTACATACAGATAATCTTTTTCGAGAAGAAAAGAAAATAAAGAGAGTAAAACACGTAATACAGGCGTTAGAAAAAGCAAGATGATTCCAACAAATATCAACGATTCTCCTTTTCCCAGAATTGCACCATTATAGATTGCTGTTATAACTTCAAAAATATTACGGTCATTTTCCTTAAAGACTGAGTAGTTTTCAATGTCGCTGCTGTGTCCCATTAAGTAAACAACTCCTCCAAGAAATGCTACAGATAATGAAATCCAGACTCCGTAGCGCAATAAATTACCAATAATGGATTGAAAATCTTTTTCTCCAAATTTTTCGTGTTGCATAACTTTAGATTTTTCCATTAAGTCCGTTATATATCATGTTTACTGCAAGCACAAAAATCAGGCACGCAAAAAATATTCTTAGTTTTTTAGGGTTTGTTTTTACCAGTACTTTCGCTCCCGCCATAGCGCCAAACAAAACGCCAATAACAACAGGCATACAAATTCCGGGTTCGATATATCCTTTCTGAATGTAGATTACAGAACTTGCCATTGCAGTAACACCCATCATAAAATTACTGGTAGTTGTAGAAACCTTAAACGGGATTCTCATAATATTGTCCATTGCAATTACTTTAAAAGCTCCGGAACCAATACCTAATAGTCCGGACATCATTCCGGCAATTCCCATCATACCAAAACCACCAACTACGTTTTTAGTTCCGTAACTAATCACTTGTCCATCGTGCGAAGGATAAGTTCCTTCTAATCTGAGTTTTTTAGCTAATGGACTTGATTCTAAAACAATATGTTCTTCTTTTTTTCGAAGTGAATTAATAGCCGAGAAAATTAAAGTAAGTCCAAACAAGACTGCAATGAATGAAGTAGGAGCAATGGTAGAAAGTAAAGCACCGCAAACGGCGCCAATTGTTGTAGCAATTTCGAGAAAGATTCCCAGTCGCATATTTGTAATTCCTTCCCTGACATAAGCAGCGGCAGAACCTGATGAAGTTGCAATTACAGAAACTAATGCCGCACCAATTGCATAATGTATATCAACGCCAAGAATGACTGTTAAAAGGGGAATTATGATAATTCCGCCACCCAAGCCTGATAATGAACCAATAAAACCTGCTAAAAAAGCACCAAGAATCATAATCAGGGTAAATGTAAGTACTGTCATTCGGATAAATTTTTATTAGGGCTAATTTACGAATTGATATTAGTTTCTGGAAAAATTACGACCTTAATAATACCTTAAAAATGAGAAGTACGATATTTAAACGGTAATAAAGCTTTTAAAAACAGACGAATAAGAATGTTTGTTTTTTGTAAAACTGATTTTTTTGAATATAGATTAACTTAAGTTAATTCGGGCAGTTTTATTTAGAATCAAATTTGCAGTATAAAATTTAAACCAAAATAAAAATGATAAACGAATTAAAAGTAGGAGATAAAATACCATATTTTACCCTTCAGGATCAAAACGGAAATAATTTTAACAGCAGCACTGATACTATTGGTATTACGACGGTAATTTATTTTTATCCAAAGGATGAAAGTGGCGTTTGTACAAAAGAGGCTTGCGCTTTTCGAGATAGTTATCAGGATTTTACAGATGCCGGAATACAAGTTTTAGGTATTAATGCTGCAAGTATAGAAAGTCATAAAACTTTTGCCGAAAAAAACAGATTGCCTTTTAAATTATTAAGCGATCCGGGAAATAAAGTTATTAAGCAATTTGGCGTAAAAAAGGCATTGTTTTTAACAGGCAGGGAAACTTTTGTTCTAAACGACGAGGGAATTGTAATTTATAAATTCAGGGACTTTTTTAAAGGTGCTGCGCATGCAAAAGAAGTATTAGACTTTTTAAAACAAGCAAAGTAGTACTTTATTTTCATACTTTTAAACCCAGCTTAGTAAGGCTGGGTTTAGATGTTTTATATGGATGATAAAAAAGTATTGTTTGATTTTTTAAATGATTTTTCCAATCTTTCTGCACCAGATTTTGACAAGGGAAATCAATATTGGTATACAAGAACCATTAAAAAAGGAGAATTTTTTAATATGCAAAATTTTGTTTGCTCTGATCTTGGTTTTATACGCAAAGGTATTTTTAGAATCTATTATTATGATGAAAAAGCAATGGAGGATCGAAATATGTTTTTCTTTTCAGAAGGGCAGTTTATAGTTTCTTTTGCCAGTTTTGTTTATCAATATCCGTGTGTATATTATGTCGAAGCGCTGGAAGATTCTGAGTTATATGCTATAAAATATAAAGACTTGCAAAACTTGTATGATATTAATAAAGGCTGGGCAAATACAGGAAGGATTTTGGCTGAATTGTTTTTTATCTACGCGCAATCCAGAATGGAAGCGCTTCTTTTTAATAATGTCGAACAGCGCTATACAAAATTACAAAAAGAACAACCTGAAATTCTTAACCGTATTGCCTTATATCATATAGCTTCTTATCTGGGTATTACAAGTCAGTCTCTTAGCAGGATTAGAAAAAGATTAGGATAGTTTTATAATAATTTCTCAGTATATAAAACGGAGACATCTTAAAGAAACAGGATAAAAAAAGGAGCTTAAAGCTCCATTTATATATTATTTAAAAAGTTAATTCTAATTTATTTACGATCTTGTTTACTTCTTCTATTTTATTTGAAACAAAATTTACGTTTTTAATTTGATCTAATTTTTTGTCAGTAGATATAGTCGAGTTAATCTTTGAAAGATTTTTATTTACAGTTATTTTTTTATCTAATTTTTTCATTATCATTTCCTTTTAATTAAAAACCCAATAAAATTTGTATCATTTCTAAAAGATACATTATAATATTTTCCTGTATGAGAATTTTGTAATATACCAAAGATAAAGAAAGTTTTTGCTAATTGATTATAATTTCCTAACAGGTTTTTTTAACCTGTTAGGATAATATAAAAAAAAAGTATATTCTATTTTTTAGCTTTAGCGATAGAATCTCTTCTTACAGTTGCTGTATCAACAAGTACTGCTGTGGTGTCTACAGTAGTATCTACACTGTCAATTGCAGTTTCTGTAGAGTCAACATAGGTATCTGTATCAGCTGAAACGGGTTCGTTTTTCTTGCATGAAAATGAAAGTCCGATTAAAATAAAAAGAAATGCAATTTTGGTTTTGAATAGAGTTTTCATAATTTTTATTATTTAGTTAATAATTAATTACTTCAAAATTAGATGTTTAACATTTTAATACTTTACATTATTCTTAATTTTGTTTTATAAAATACTCATTGTTAGTTCATTGTAGCATTTAACTTTCTTAGTTCCAAAAAATTTTTTCTAGCCCGGACAGGAGCGACATCCTTTTGCTGCCTTCTTTAGGCAGGAAAAGATATAGCGGATGGCCGGATTAGCTTCTAATCAAAAAAAATATTTCAATTTATTTATTGTCTACAGAAAAAGAAGTTTTGCCAATTGCAGCAAGTAACAATGCCGCTGCAGAACTTGTTAGAACAGAATAATCGAATGGTGCTTTTATGGAAACCGAAATTGCCATGCTAAGCGCAAAAAGCAACATTAGAGCTGAGGTTCCTAAAGCTATGATTCGGGTTTTGAATCCGATGATTAGGAAAATACCAAATACAATTTCGAACGATGTTGCTAAAATGCCTAATATTCCGGCAATAGATTTGCTCACAAAAGGGTTTAGGGTGTGGGTATAAGCGATAAAATTTTCCCAATTTCCCCATGCTACTCCAGGATCACCCGGAGCGCCCCAAAGTCCAAAACGGTCTGCAACGGCAGATAACATTGTGATTCCTAAAATTATTCGTAAAATTAAACCTGCTTGTGGTATTGATATGTTTTTCATTTGGATATATTTTACGTAAAAATAATAAGATGTTTGCCAATTAGACAGTCCAGTTTTTATAAATACTACAGCCCAGATTATTGGTAAAATTGCTCTTAAAAAAGATGATATAAATACAAATCATGATATAAAGAATGTAAAGTAAAGGAAAAAATATCTGAAAAAAGTTATTGATTTTCAGGGTTGTTTTATCATTTTTAGAATAGGCATAAGTAAAAATTATAGCTATTAATGTCAGGAAAATAGAGATGTAACCGGATATTATTACAAGTTCTATAAACGTGTTATAGGGTAATGTTGGTAATAATGATGAGGTGAAAAAATTGAAAGTTACCATTGTGAGCATTAGTGTAAAAGAAATATTTAACTGGTTTGCAAAATCTTTTACCCAGAAAACCAGCCATGAAGCCACAACCAGAATCCCAATTGGTAATATTACTTTCCAGATGTAATATTCTATTTTTCTCTGTGCGTAGATTTCAAAATTACACCTTGAAAATTCTTCTCCTTTTTTACTGGCGCTTAAGTGATTATAAACCATTTTATTGACATAATCACGTTTGCCTAAAATATTCCATTCTTCCATATATGATTGATCGAGTTCTTTAGGAAAAAGCTGTGGATTTGTAAATACAAGATCCTTTTTTTCCATAGAGAAAGATTCCAGTTGTATTGTAAAACACTGTTTATCATTGGGATATTTATGAAAATCCATGATAGAAGTAAACCTGCCATGAAAGCGTTCGTTATAAATTAATGTTTTATCAGGATTTATGATTAATCGTTTATTGATGATTTCTCGATTGCCCAGAATGTTAATGAATTCGAATGATGGAACGATTATTTCTCTGGGAAATTCTTCGTTTTCGAAAATTATTTTAGCTTTATTATTTCCTGAAAACATATCCGGAATTGTGGCTTCATGCCAGGATAGGACCAAATACGCATCGATCATGTAGGTTTTGTTTACAGTATTGATATCATAAATTTTATTGAGATGAATCGATACGGTAACCACCAGAGGATTAGTTGATTTTTGGTTTGGCTCCGGTAATTTTGCCTTTAATGAATAGGTTGCTGCTAAAAAAAACAGCATTAAATAGTACAACTTTTTCATAAACGATAGTGTTTTAGGTTTTGGTAAATACCAATAAGATCATCGCATAATAGCGTTGCCATAACGGTGCTGAAATTTTCTTTTACCACTATTCGCATGAGTTTATTGGGTTCAAAATTTCCGGGCATATTATACACGGGAAGCATCCAGTTTTTTGCTCTTAACTGCAATTGAAATTTGTAAATATCAATGTCATTTGTGGTTTTAAGTTTGAATACTACAACTGGTAACGTGCCTTGATCTGCTATTTCGAAATAGCCGGATTGTGTTAGCCGTTCTCTTATTAGATGTGCTGTTTTACAACTTCGTTTTATTGCTTTTTTATAACCCGAAATACCGTTTTGAAGTATCGAAAAATATTGTGCCAGAATCATCGAAGCTCCCTTTGAATAATTAAGCGTATAAGTTTCTATAGGTTTACCAAGATAATGGGAGGAAAAAATTAATTCTTTTGGTAAAAACTGATCATTTCTAAAAACAAGCCAGCCAATTCCGGGATATACCAGTCCAAATTTATGTCCGGATAGATTTATACTTTTAACCAATGGCAAACGAAAATCCCATTCGATATTTTCTTGTAAAAATGGTAATACGAATCCGCCAATTGCTGCGTCGACATGAATACCAACATCCCAGTTATTTTTTAAATTGATTTCGAGTATTTTATCATTCAGTTCTTCGATAGGATCAATGGTTCCGGTATAGGTGTTTCCTGCAATTGCGCCTACGCAAATGGTATTTTGATCTATATTTTTTAGAATTTCTTCTAAAGGATATTGATGCAAAGAGGTGATGGAGATTTTTCTGGGTTCTACATCAAAATATAATGCAAATTTATCCCAGCAAACATGAGAATTGCTGGTATAAACAATATTGGGTTTGGCGGTATTTTGGTTTAAAGAAAGTTGTCTTTTTTTCCAGTTCCATTTATGCGAGAGCAAAGCAAGATGTATCGCTTCTGATGATCCCAAAGTTGCCGTACCTTTTATTGCATTGTGATCGGGAACATTTAATAATCCGGAAAGTATGGCAACAATTCTGTCCTGAATTTTTTTGGTTTGTCCGTATTCAGCATAGTCAATAAAATTTTTACCCAGCTGTTCCATTATAAGTTTATCTGCATACGGATTCATTTTTGTTGTACTAAAACTGCCAAGATCGAGATCTATGTTTCCATCCATAGCCAGTTCTGAGCAAATCCTGTTATAGACTTTTGCAGCTTTATTTCCTTTTTTAGGAAAAGTGTCAGGCGAAATAATACGATTCTTTTTCATGAGAATTGGAGTTTGATCTTAATGTTTAGGAGAATTATAATTGTGCGATTGCCTGAATATTACCATAAAGGATATCAGCAATAAAACCACATACCAGGGCAATAAAAAGATTGTGCAGCAGTGTATCGTCTATAAGATAAGGCGCGAATACTTTTGTATTGATCAATAATATGGCACTTATGCTGCCCAGAAAAATTGCCAACCAGTAAAACGGAATTTTATGAGCGGTTAATGTACTGTTGTTGACTTGTTTTATGAGCTTTGGAAAAAAGTATAACATACTACCCAGAAATGCCGTAGCAACGGTATAAACCTGATTTATGATCAATAAAGCAATATCTGTAAAGGTATATTTACCCGTAAAAATATCTGATTCGAGAAGACAATAACCCAAAATGGTCAAAATGGTACTAACTATAGCAATTATAGTAAACTGGCGAAATGTAGGCAGGCTTAATAAAACAACTCTTGCATGTGTATTATCCCGATATTGGTTTACATAATCAATACTTTTTGGGGTTACAGGATGTATGGCATCCCTACGCATTTCGTGTAGAACTATTTTTTGAGATAATTTTTTGGTTTCGACCAATGAACCTATTTCAGCTATTATTTTTTTCCCTTTTCTAATGCTGAATTGCAGCATTGTATCGATCTCTTTTTCGATTAGTATTTCAAAAGCTGTTTTACTGGTGGCTGCAATTGGTAATGGCTTAGTTTCAACCGGAATAAAAGCATCTTCTTCTATGGGTTGTACTATTATGATCTCTTCCGGCGGATTCTCTATTGTTGATTCCGTGGTTTCTGAAGCATACGGAGAACGATTTTTTACTTTTTCAAATATTGCATTCATACTATTTCGTTTTATAGTTATAAAGTTGTTCCGGTATAAAAGTCAAGAAGCTTTGCTTGCGCAATAGTTTCGTATTTTAAAACAACAGTTTGCAGTGCGTTTTGTTTGTTCCAGTTTCTAATCATTAAATACGATTCATAAGTAGCTTTTCCGGTTTCTAAATTTTTAGTGCTTTCACTTAGTAATAGTGTTGTCTGATTGAGTGTATGAAGCATATTATCGTACATGATTTCTTTGTTTTGCAATTCATTTATAATGAAAATCATGGTGTTTAGTAAAGTCTTTTTTTGATTTTTTAACCGTGTTTCGTGATATTTAAAATAGATTTCGGCACGCTTAATATTAGCATTCGGTCCTTTTAAATTCCCTACCGGAATAGCAACACGTAGCCCCAAATAGTTCTGAAAACCAGTATTATTATTGCTTAAACTATAAAATGAACTTCCCTGAATACTGATCGTTGGAGAAAGAAAACTTTTTGCGATTGTAATATTTTTTGTGGCTATAGCAACGTCGAATTCATTACTGCTGATCGCCGGATCTGCCAGAATCGCTTTAGGAAAAGCTTCTGTTACTGTTGTGTAATCCGGTATAAAAGCTGGAATTTCTTCGATATCAAAATCCGGTGCATTTTCCAGATTAATAAGTTGCCTTATTTTTAATAATGCTTGTTGGTATTGTAAACTTAATGCATTAATTTCCTGCCAGTCTTGCTGTAACAATGTCTCAAAAAAAGTTTTATATTCAGTAAGATCTACTTTATTATTAGATAAGTCAGAGCGCAATTGTAAAGCGTTTTGGTAAAATCTGACACTTGCTAAAAATTGTTCTCTTTTAATTAGTGCATCGGTATAAGCATACAAAACCTGTAACTCGATATCGTTTTGGGCACTTGCAATATTATATTCACTTTGCAGGACTATCATATTGGCTTTTTCAAGCTCTTGTTTTTTTCTTGATCCAGAGTAAATAATTGCATTTGCTTCTAATCCTACACCATATTGCCAGACATAATCAGGCGAATTTTTGATGTATGACGGATTTAATACGGCATTAAATTGAGGCAGATAAAGCGCTTCGATACTTTTTTTATCTTCGATATAAGCAGCATTTAGGATTGTATTTTCTTCGGCCTTAAAACTCCGTTTTCTACCGTAAGCAATACATTCTTTAAGTGTCCATGTTTTTTGTGCCATTACTTTTGGTACAAGACACAGCAATGCCAGGCAAATTAATATAAGATGCTTTTTCATGGTAAAATGATTTTAATAGAGATTAGTATTTGGCTAACTCGTCAAGGTTAATAGCATTGAATATGCTGATGTCTACTTTTTGTTTGATTTCGCAATTAGGGTAGGGAATACCATTTTTTACAGAGAAATCGGCTATTGCATAAATGCACAATTCATCGTCTAATGCTAATTTATTTAATGTGGTTGTATATAATGCTTCTTGTTTTTTCCCTTTTACGATGATTAAACTTCCCATAGTATTATATTTTTAATGAAATAGTACTGATAACCTCATTTACATCCGGATGTTTTTTTGAGGAACTCCAAAAAAGGAGTTTTTAAATCTTAATACTTATGCGATTAAGCTCTTTCGCTGGTTACCAGTTTTTTACTTTTTTTATCGAAATAAGTAATTTTAATGATTTTAGGCGTTCCGTCTAAATTTTGAACAATGTAGAAGTGGAATGCTACATTAGCTGAATTTCTTCCTGTAAAATGCAGGCAAAAACCTCCGCTTGGTAAATCTTCTACCTGATGAGAACCTTGCTCAATTGTGTACGCCTCTGTACCTGAAGCCACAACTGTTCTAATAAAATCTGCCGCTGCAGGATCTGTAAAGCGCGAGTTTGCATCGCTAAATGCCTGCTCGATTAACAAGGGTGTCAAGGTGTCAAGAAAAGCCTGATACTGCCCATATTTGTTTACATACTTTGTTAAGGCAATATCCCAGCCTGTTTTAAAATTAAGTGCCATAATGTTTATATTTAAAGGTTAATAATTAATATTAT
The DNA here is from genome assembly GCF_001422725.1 of Flavobacterium sp. Leaf82. GTDB lineage: Bacteria > Bacteroidota > Bacteroidia > Flavobacteriales > Flavobacteriaceae > Flavobacterium. Next base: position 677,508 of record NZ_LMMA01000032.1, read on the forward strand.
ACCACACTTTTCACGAGGTAATCATTGATTCTTAAAAAAGATTCTGAAGGATCACCGGCTTCAAATGTGATTTCAACGTTTGCAGTGGCTTGTTTTTTTCCAAAAATTCCGCCGCCGCCGCCCATGTCAATATCCAGGCTTGGTCCATTTTTACTATCACCTTGTTCTACCTTGATTTTGCCTAATCCCACTTTAAACTTTAGTTTGAGTTCTTTAATTTTTATTGCCGATGGCGGTAAAAGACTCAATAGCGGAACGCTTAAGGTCGTCATTGCATTAGGATCATCATCAGGATCCAGGGTTGGTACATGAAGTTCTTGTACAATTGGTTTTCCATCTTCGTCAAAATATTTTGCAATTTGCATGATATGCTGCTCTTCGGTTAATTCCTGAGCGCGTAATACTGCACTGTGGATTGCCTGTAGTAAATGGTCAAATCTTTGTTGTGACATGGTTTCAATTTTTTAAATGTTATTTTTCATCCAGCCAATATGGCTTTCTTGTAAAACCTACATGATACGTAGTGCTTTGCATGTTAAGTTCGTGTTCGCCCAGCTTAAAACTCCCAATCGAGATGTCTTTGCCAATTATTACTCCCTTAGGATGTTGAGAAAGACATTTGTTAAGCAACACCAACTGATCTTCCCGCATTTCTTCAGTAAAAGGTGCACTTGGGTTTATAGAACCAACTGTTATTTTTTTTATATATCGTATATCTGCGATCGTGATCTTTTGTGAATTATCTGGTAACATACAGTTGGTGTTAGATTACTTAATCAATTACTCTTTTTCTGTAGATGGCGTTACGTCAGAGCCATCTGCGCTCACCAGTTTACCTTGTTCTTTAGGTTTACCGTCTTCGCCTCTTTCAATCTCACCATCAGCGTTAGGTTTATAAGCCATAATCTGACGTGGTTTTGCGGCATCATTCATAATATCAAGCACTCTTGCCAAACCTTCTGGCAAACCATGATTGGTCGCTTTTACTTCTACATGGTATTTTGCAGAATGGTCTGTCGAACGGGTGTTTTCTTTACTTGATGAAATAGAACCGGATACGCTTGCGTTGATAGAGAAGAACCCTATTTTTGCACTCATCGTTGCACTAAACTCACCTTTAGAAGCAGATGATTCAACAGATTTCGTAGAGCTTTTAACTTCCATGTCAAAAGTGATGTCTACTAAATCTACTTGCAGGTTTGGGATAGGTACAATGGCAAGCATCGGCACCTTCATTTTAACCTCTTCAACTGTAGCATTTCCTTCTTTGTCAATCCCGGGACGTTCAAAAACAAAATCTACCATTCGTGCAGGACCGGGAATAATAAGCCCTTCTGCATCTTTTACTTTTTCAAAACCAATGTCGTTAATAAACGCTGCTGTAGCTTTGGCTAAATCGGTATTCGATTTTACAGCCGCTGATAACGGTCCACCGATCAGGTCTTCCATAGGAAGTCCCTTAAATTGATCTCCAATGTTCATAATAAAATTATTTAAGTGTTATTAATTTGTGATAAAGTCGGCCTCTTCCAGTAAAGTGTAGGTGAAAGAATTGCCATAAAGATTTTTTGATCTGTTGCAGATTCCCATAAAGAATTTAAAATCAGCAACTTTTTTGAAAACGGTGCATCCTGCAGACCATTTTTCGACCGTTTGTGATTCTGAGTCCGGATTACTGCGATGAATGTTGATCCCGAAAATCCCTTCGTGCTGCGTTCCTGAAAAGTCTAAAACGCCGTCTTTGTTAGCATCTCTCCATACTTTAACAGGAGCCTTTTGTACTAAAGCTTCGTATTGCCCTTTGTGAAGTCCAACCTGGTGTGAACCTTTATACTGACCAGGTACTAAAATGGCAGTTCCGCTTACATTCAATGGATTTTTTAACCAAAATAGCCCTGGATCTGTAGTAGCGGCAAAAGTGAATATTTGATGATTAAGGCTTTCGTCTCTAAAGACTAAACACAACGTATCATCAAAAGAATTGGCGATTGTATTTTTACTTCTAATCCCTATAATATTCAGATTATAAGGTTTGTTCTGGTCAAAAAAAGCATATCCCTTTTTGGTAAGAACCGCTTGGATTTCATTAATAGATGGTTTCATATTCCTTATTTTTATTTGATAATTGATTATCAATGATTTACAGGACAATATTACTTCCGTATGTAAGACTTTTTTATTCTAATGGCACAAGTGGTAAATATTTAGGGATGAGTGGTTTAATATGGATTATGTAGGTTTTTATTTCTTATTTTTAGGCATTGTATAACCCCAAAACAAATCATAATTATGACTATTAAAGAAATTAGTATCGAAAGGAGGGTTCTCACATCCTCCCTAAAAATGACGGATTTAAACCGGATTACTTGCTTAAGTACTCGATTTCGATTAAAACAGCATTATAGAAGTGCGGTATTCAGAGTGGTTAAGGGCAAACGTTTTTTATTTTTTAAAACAGAAATTATAAGGAATTTGTGCGAACCCGCGGGAGATTTAACTTGTTTGCCACTTCCATTTTATTAGTAAATGGTTTAAGAGTCAATGAAGAAGTTACCATCATAACTATAGAATATGCTTAAAAGCGGAAGTTAAATTCCTGATTTAATATAGTTTATGATTTACATTACATTAAAAAGAGGAAACCTTACAAGGCTCGATATTACATGTTATTTATACTGAAATAGAAATTAGTTGTTTTATTTTCAATAGTTTACTGTTGAATTTTGAAGTAATATTTATTTAAAATTGACTTTATGCGAAGATTAAAGTCAAAACGCCTGCCATTATTTCAATTATGTGTTTATGACCATTTTCTAAAAAAGGATACAAATTGCTTATTTAATTATGGCGCTATAACTTTTTTAGAAGATTGTTGTCGGCATCTCCCCATTTTTTACTGCTTAATTTCATTTTTGTTTGAGATCCTTCAGCAGAGTTTTCCTCTTTATATTTTACTTTTTAGTCTCGCAAACACTTTTTGCATGGTTTTTCTATGCTGTTTTTTAATAATTTAAAACAGCACTGAAAGATCGTATAATCAAAAATGCGAAACAAAAAGCACGTATTCCAGCATGATTTTTTAATAAATACCTAAAAATATCGGGTTAATGATATTGAAAAAGACAGGTGTAGTAATCCGTGCATTTATAACTTTCAAAAAGATAAAAATATTATGAAAATAAGAATACTAATTATAGAAGATGAAACATTACAGGCTCAATCCTTAAAAGAAGCACTTGAAGAGAGAGGATATGAGGTTACGGCTATTGCCAATAATCTAAAAGATGCATTAGGCTATTATTATGCCCAAAAACCTGATATTGTTATTGTAGATGTATACCTGAACGGAAAACCGGACGGCATTGTTTTCGCGCAACGCATAAATGAAAACCAGTTTACCTTAAAACCTTTTGCTTTTTTAACCAGTTCTATAGATCGCAAGACATTTGAATTAGCGAGAATTACAAACCCATATTGTTATTTGATAAAACCTTTTAATGTTCTGGAATTAGAATTTGCAATCGAACTTGCAATCGAGAAATTTATGGGCATGCAAGGTGTGTTTTCGGGCAGTCAGTCAGGAGCAATTTTAATGGATGGTTTTTTCCTGATCAAAAAAAGAGACACTTTGGTAAAAGTATCTTTCAATTGTATCGAATATATTTATGTAGAAGGAAAATATACGTCGATTATTACCAAAGATGAATCATTTTTGGTCGAAATATCACTGAAACAAATTCAGCAAAAATTACCAGATAAACAGTTTATACAAATACACCGAAATCATATGGTAAATCTGAATGTTATAAAACGAATTCATATTTCTGACAGTCATATCGAATTATTATCCGGTAAAACGGTGTCGATGAGCCGAAGATTCAGGGAGAAATTTGGAGATCATTATTCCATTTTAAAATAGACTAAAATAAACGAAACCGCTACAAAAGACAATACTCTTTATAGCGGTTTCTTATTTTTAAAATGTATTCTTAATAATTTAAGATTCGGTAAATCCGTTCTCTTTATCTTTAAAAGCCCATATTGCCATTGCTTCAATAACGGGCATCAAACCATTTCCGGCATTACTTAATCTATACGTTACATAAGGAGGTACAACAGGTTTTGCTTCTCTAATAACCAGATTATCTGCTTCGAGTTGTTTTAAATGCTGGATCAGCATTTTCTCTGTAACTGCAGGAATCGCTCTTTTTAGCTCGCTGTAGCGTTTGCTTCCGCCAGAAAGATGGTATATAATAATGGGTTTCCAGTATCCTCCAATTTTTCCATTACATAGGTTACAGGGCATTTTTCTAAGGCATATTGCTTATTTTCCTGTATTGTCGATGATTCTTTGATCGCTGTCATTTGAGCATACTTTAGGGTAAGTACTTGTATAAAAGTAAGTACAAATATACCTTTGTTACAGATAATAAAAAAATAATTAGATATGAAAATTACAATCTCAGGTTCATTAGGAAATATTGGAAAACCTTTAACCACAAAATTAGTTGCATCCGGACATGATGTAACCGTAATAAGCAGTAATAATGACAGAGCTCAAGCTATTGAAGCCCTTGGCGCAAAAGCAGCAATAGGTTCTGTAAATGATGTTGCTTTTTTGAAAAATGCCTTTGCACAAGCTGATGCTGTCTTTGCTATGACTCCGCCCAATTTAGGAGGATCTGATATTATTGCCAATACAACAGTTGCGGGTAAAGCCTTAGCAGAAGCTATAGCAGCAGCAGGAGTAAAGCGTGTGGTAATGTTAAGTAGTATTGGTGCAGATTTACCAACAGGAAACGGACCAATTGCAGGACTTTATAATATCGAAAAAATATACGAAACAATACAAAATGTCTCGCTTACTTTTCTTCGTGCCGGATTTTTCTACACGAACTTATATAATGATATCCCTTTGATAAAAGGTGCAGGAATTATAGGTGCCAATTATCAGGCAACAGCAACAATTCCTTTTGTACATCCGGAAGATATTGCGGTTGCGGCTGCCGAAGAATTGCAAAAATCACCTTCAGGTAAAAATATTCGTTATATTATAAGTGACGTTCGCACCACAACTGATGTGGCAAAAGCTTTAGGGGAAGCAATTGACAAACCGCAATTACCATGGGTTGAGTTTACAGATGAGCAATCTCTCGACGGAATGAAACAAGCCGGATTACCGGAAGAAATTGCCGGATTGTATCTGGAAATGGGATCAGGTTTAAGAAGCGGAAAAATTCAGGAACATTTTTTTAGCGATACGTTCCCTGTTGATGGAAAGATCAAACTGGAAGATTTTGCAAAAGAATTTGCTGCTAAATTCTAATTTTTATAAAAAGAGCTGATTCTAAATCAGCTCTTTTTTTGTTTCTAAAATAAATGATTTCGCGTTGACAAAATTATACAGATATACGATCAACTTATACCATTTATAAAATTCAAGGAGCCATTATCTTTGTAATACTAGAACCTTAAAAATTATAAATATGAAAGCTATAGGATTCAAAACATCATTACCAATAACTGAAAAAGAGAGTTTTATAGAATTTGAAACCCAAAAGCCAATTCCGGGTCCAGGTGATTTATTGGTAAAGATTAGTGCAGTATCCGTAAATCCGGTTGATTATAAAATTCGCCAGAATAGTGCAAAAGATACCATATTAGATACTCCAAAAATCATTGGTTGGGATGCAGTAGGAATTGTCGAAGCAGTAGGAGAAAAGGTGCGTTTGTTTGAGGTAGGAGATTCCGTATTTTACGCGGGAGATATTACAAAACAAGGAAGCAATGCTGAATATCAGATTATTGATGAACGAATTGTGGGCAAAAAACCAACAGCACTAAGTATTGAAGAAGCCGCAGCAATACCTTTAACAGGTTTAACGGCTTGGGAAATATTATTTGATCGTATCAGAATCGATCCTGAAAAAGACAAAGGAAAATCTATTTTAATCATTGGCGGTGCCGGCGGAGTGGGTTCAATTGCGATTCAGCTCGCAAAGAAAATTGCCGGATTAACAGTTATTGCAACTGCATCACGTCCGGAAACTATGGATTGGTGCAAACAGCAAGGTGCTGATTATGTAGTGAATCACAAAGATTTAATTACCTCAGTGAGAGAAGCAGGATTTCAATATGTAGATTTTATTTTAGATTTTGTTGATACAAATTTGTATTGGGATGCGATGGTAGAATTAATTAAACCTCAGGGACATATTGCATCGATTACCGGAAGCAGTGATCCTGTGGCTCTGAATAAACTAAAAAACAAAAGTGCCTCATTTTCATGGGAGTTAATGTACACGCGTTCTATGTTTGAAACTGACGATATTGAGGAGCAACACAATATCCTGAATAAAATCGCTGATCTTCTGGATGACGGAACTCTAAAAACAACTTTAAAGGAAACTCTTATTGGGCTTACAGCTGATAATTTTAAAAAAGCGCATGAATTGCTGGAATCCGGCAAAACAATTGGAAAAATTGCAATTAAGTTTTAAATAAAAATTACAAAAAAAAGGCTGTCCGAACAGACAGCCTTTTAATAAACTTATATTCTGGTTACTTTATAAGGATTTTGATGTTTAAATTATTTAAGAGTGATTGCCATATTTGGCGTTATTATATCACCGCCTGCTCCTGAGAAACGTTGTGCAAATATTTCTATAAAATCATTATTTGATAATTCAACAGTACCATTTAAGGGAAGAACGACTATATCATTTACTGCTCCCCCTCTTCCATAAATTTTGTATTGCGTTAAGGGAACTCCATTTTTAGCAATATAAATGATATAGACTGCTACTCCGGGTACCTGAAAAGAAATAGAACCCGCAAGCTGAAAAATTCTTTTCTTTTTACCCATATATCTTAATCTGTTATTGGCGTTTGGCGATGCATCCAACGCAAATCGAAATAAATTATACGATGCTGAATTTCCAAGAACTTTTACTGTATTACTAGGATTCGATGCATTAAAAGTTGTACCCGCTCCAGAGCCAACTGTATAATCCATAGAAAAATCTCCTACAGCATTTGCATCTGCTTCGGTTGGTATTCCTGCAGCTCTAACATTCCAGCTGTTATTAAAGTTATATCCTGTGTAGGTTCCTACGGTATAAGGTTTAACATATCCCGCAGCATTCGAACCTGTAAACACAACTGATTCCAGTACTGCATCGCCGCTTACAGTAGGGTTTGCAGATACATCAAAGCCTATTGCTGAGCCCTCTACCTGGCTAAAACCGCCTTGTTTTTCGACTAATGTAAAGTTTCCTGTCAGTTTTTCGTAAGTTCCTGTATTATTACCAAACCATGCCGTATTACTTAGCAATAACTGCGTGATATTAGTATAGGTTATTCCGTTTGTATTTCCTGTAAAATTCACGATACTTAAAAATACCAATCCAAAACCTGAAACAGTACCTACAGAATTAGAGTTGGCAACAATACTATCCCTGAAAATTAAATTTTGACTTGTTCCGGTAAGGTTAAACACACTTCCGGCTGTAGCAATAAGGGTTACACCTCGAATACTTCCTCCGGTTGCGCCTTCAAAAAGATTTCCTGTAGGTCTTACAATAACATCCTCACTTGCATCTAATCCCTGTACATAAGCATTATTTAAATCAATAGGAAAATTAAAAGTTACAGTACCATTTATTTCGTATAAGGTATTAGAAGTCAAAACATATTTAGATCCTCCTCCGGCAGCAAGTTCAGTTGCTAAAACTGTTGCCAAAACATCTGTAGATTTTATACGTTTAAAGTTAATTCTTCCCGGAGAACCGCTAACAATTGGTACCCATGTTGCTGTTCCTGCTGAATAGTAGTAAAATAATTTAAGGTCAGTATCATAAACCATTAAACCATCTGCGGGAGTTGTAATGGCGTTTCTTTGTGCAGTTGTCATTCTTGGAGTCAGCATTCCTTTTGTTGTTGAGGTAACATCCAGAATAGAGCTTGCATTTGGTGTTGTAGTACCAATTCCAATTTGTGCATTTCCTGTTAAGGTTAAAAGGAAGAAAAATAGCAATAATAATTTTTTATGATTTTGAAGAGTAGGTTTGTTGATCATAATATCTAATATTAGTTTGGTGTATATTTTTATTTAAAGGATATAATTTATTTGCCTGAATTTGAGATTACAATTTTCTCAGTAAGTCTTTCGTTATTGGTCGTTAAGAATTCTGCAATGTAAATTCCGTTACTTAAACCGCTTGTCGAAAAAGTATAATTTTGATCTGTTCCAAGGTCTTTTTTAGACAATACCGTTTTACCTAAAACATCATATAATTTAAATGATTTCAGGGCTAAATTATTCGGGTTTGAAGCTCGTAATTTACTATTGGTATTATCCTGGATGATAAAGAATTGTTTAGAGGTTTCGCTTCCCGTACCAAGAGTTTGCTCGTTTTTGAACGTAATCTTAAATCGGTCAGGATAAACTCCGGGCGCAACGCTAACTTCATAGGTTCCGTTTTTAATGTCATGATAAGAGTTATCAAGCGCATCATACAGGTAAATCATTTGCGAGTTGTCAAAATTGACTACTTCCGGAATATAAAATTTAAAAGTAGCATTTGTAGCTGCTTTTGCTGTAAGCGCTATTTTTTTTGTTTCATCAAAATTGATTCCCTGAATTACATAACTGCCGTTTTCTACCCAAAAAGTTACATCATTGGGCACAGCATCATCCATATTCATCGCATCAATGCCTATATCGATTCCATCTGTTGCCGTTGGTACAAATGCAAGCGCTAATTGTCTTGTAAATTGATTGTCAATAATGGTATTGAATTTAAAATGCGAAACTTCTTCAACTACTTCTTCAGTAGTTTCGGGATCAGAATCTTCTTTTTTGGCAGTATCTTCTTTAGGTGCTTTTCTTTCAAATTGAGAAGAACCTGTTCCATCTTTAATAAATACTCTGTGACTATTTTTGAAAGTTGCAGTTCCGTCAGCGATAGCACTAATAACAAAGCCTTGACCTATAGGAGAATATCTTCTGTTTATTGCGATTCCGGATGACGATCCGGTATTATTTACAGAACCATCTGCATTATAAGAACTAAAAAAAGCAGGTATATATACACCCGGAGAAACCAAATCTACAGGAGCATATGATCCATAACCTCCTTTGTAACTTACAAGCGTGTGAGTATTTACGGTTTTATCCTGTTGCCAAAAGTACGCAACACCTCCGGTTGCGGTATTAGAACCATCTAATAAAAAGGCATTTAAGTGCAAAGCAGATGGATATGGATTACCAGTCAAGGTTGCATTATTGGCTCCTAAATTAATGACGATATTACCATCATTCGGTTTTCCTCTAAAATCATACCTTTGGGCACTTCCGGGATTATTGGTAATTCCAGTTCCCTCAGGATCTGTAGTGTCAGTTCCGCTTGTACCTTTCATAGAAAAACCTTCACCTGGAGCAAGAGTTGTGGCTCCGCCAACAAAAAACCATTGCGAATAATTCGTGGCTTTAACTAATTTATAAATCCACTTAGAAGCGATTGCAAGCGGGCTGGATGTACCGTTAGAATTCGTTGCAGGTAAAATTGTGGCAACAGTCGAAGCAGTTACAGTTGTTGGTCTGCTTAACATGGTAATACCAAAGTTTTCATTTCCGGGAGTAGCAGAAGCATTTCCTACGGGAGAACACCAATAATTATAATCAAAGTTGTCTGAGGTACCTTCCTGATAAACAGATAAGACACCGCTGCCCAGATTGGCAGAAGTTCCTGCAGATCCTTGCAGTAATTGCGAATTATTTCTTAAATACAAATTAGAGGATGCGTCCAGATTTATGTTTCCCTGAACATATAGTACTTCATTTTTTACATACATGTTTGCGTTGGGACTAAAATAAATTTGGGAGATACATTTTGTAGTGGCCAGTATCAAAATAAGTAATGTTGTTTTTTTCATAACTTTCACTTTTAGTGTAGTAATAGAGTAGGATTTTTGCGTTTCATCTTGATTTACATTAGTGATAGATTATGCTGTCGATTTTGAATTTTTAAAGAGAAAAAATATGCCAAGCAAAAGACCACTTGCGAATAATATCCAAATTTCGCTGTCTATTGGAGCCGGATCGCCTACCGGAGGAGGAATTGCTTGTGGTTGTGGAGGAGAAGGAGCGGCAAAACTTTTAAAAGCTATGCAAAAAAATAAGGCTAATAGTAATTTTAATTTTCTGATTTTCATATGATAATTTTAGATTGGGAATAAAATTCATGAATGGATATTATTTTTTACTTTACTAAAAAATGAGCAGGTAAGAATAATTTTATAAAATGTAAGAACGTATTTTAATAAACTTGTATTTTGATGGAAATGAGCACAATATGGATTTTTTTTACTTCGAAATAATAATGGAACAATCTGTTAAATCTTAAAACAATCTTATAAAACATACCTTACAAATAAGATAAAAATTGAATAATTCTCATTTTTTTAACAAATTTGTATTGTAGTATAATTAAGATGATTTTCTAAATATATTGAAAAAAATCTTATATTTTAGAAAACTAAAAATAATAATTTAAGTAATTTCCTATGTTAGCATAGTAAATTGCAAAAAGATTGGCTTTTGATGAAAATGAAGTAAAGAGATGTTTTTAGTAAAGAATATGGGGATAGTACAAAAAAAGAGCTGATCGTTAGACCAGCTCTTTTTGGAGTATGAGATTTTGTTATTTCAGAATAGTTTTGATTACTAAATCAGCTTTGTGAAGAGCTTTAAATAGGAGTAATCTATGAATTTTTTTGTTGTATTTTGTTAGCTTCTAAGAAACTTATGTTATTGTTCAATTATCGAAAGAATACTTTTAGGAATTTCATCAAAACCTTCAATAGAATATGGTTTTATAAGATATGCTTTTACACCCAGCAAGTCGCATTTTTCTTTATAAACAGGATTTATACTAGTTGAATAAACAAAACACGGAATTGTTTTTAAATCATTATTATTCAAAATTTGCTGTAATGCCTCGATACCGTCCAGTATTGGCATATTGATGTCTGTAAGGATAATGTCCGGAGTTTCATTTGAAGTATCTTCTAAATAATTTAAAAGTTCTTCACCATTTGCTACAAGACTTACTTTTGCAAAATCCGGGTTTTTAGTAAAGGTATGGCAGATTATATCGGCATCATCGATATCATCTTCGGCAATAATAATATGTAGATTATTTAAGTGTGGCATTATAATATTGGGAAATAAAGGTTAAACGTGGTGCCCTCATTCGGTTTACTTTCCACAGTAATATGACCGGAATGATTTTCCATGATTTTTTTACAAATTGCCAGACCAATTCCGTTACCGGAATATTCATTTTTGGCATGCAGGCGTTGAAATATGGTAAAGATTTTAAGAAGATGATTTGGTTCCATCCCGATACCGTTATCTTGTATCTGAATTTTTATAAACTGATCCGTTTCATTTGGAATTTCAGCTTCCGAATTATCAATTTGAGAAATCTGAATAAGCGGAGAACTATCTTTCTTGCTGTATTTTATGGCGTTTGAAATAAGGTTAGAAAAAAGCTGACGCATCTGAACTCTGGAAGCTTTTAATATTGGCAGTTTTCCTATTTTGATTTCTGCTTTTTTATCTGATATTATAATTTCCAGATCATCGGTTACGTCTTTTATTACATCGACCAGATTAACTTCTGTTCGTTCTTCCTGCGCGGTATGGGATGAATAACTAACTAAATCATCAACAAGCGAATTTAATCTTAAAGCTGCAGATTTCATTACATTCATAGATTTTGCATCACCTTCAGAAAGATAACTTGCATCTATTCTTCCATTATACATCACGATTTTTCTTAGAGGTTCTTTAAGATCATGCGATATAACATGAATAAATTCCTCCAGATTAGCGTTAATTCTATTTAATTCGTGAATTTTTTCTTCCAGTTCCTTTTGATGGCGTATTAATGCATCTTCGTGTTTTTTCTTTTCTGTTAGATCTGTAATCACAATTCCAATTCCCTGAACGGTAGGTTCAAGATCTGTCACGGCGATATAAGCAGGAAAAGTTTTTCTGTAAGTCCGTGTTTTAAAAACAATTTCGTGCGTCGTAATACCATATTTTAAAGCTTCGATAATTGGAACAAAATTATCCATACTATTAAAGTATTCATAGAGATAGTTTCCAATTATTTTTTCAGCAGGCAAGCCTATAAGCTTAGAAAAATAATCATTACAATATAGTATAAGTCCATTTCTGGAAATGCTCAATGCGCCCTGACCAAATTTTTCGATCAGGAGCCTAAAGGTATAATCTGCAGTTTCGAGCGAATAAAGCTGCGGCGTTCCATTTGTATTTACCACCAATGCATCAACATCTCCCTCTTTTATGGCATCAACAATACTATTAGATTCGTAAAGTTGCTCTTTTAAGAAAGCTATTTCGGCTTTTAGGGATTCTATATTTGTATTATTGTCCTTCAAATTATTTGCGTATGTTTAGGATTCTTAATACCTTTTCTTCGTCTGATAAATCGCCCAGAATAATCCTCCTTGGTTCAGGATAGGTTTTTATCAATGTGGGTATTGCCACTATTTGATGTATTACTGCTTGTTCTGTATCACGGCTAATATCTATAATTTCTAATTCGTAATTATCCGTTAGATACTGATCGCAAATTTTACGGAGGTTTTCTATCGCATGACCTGATTTAACAGACATACCCGAAACAAAAAGCATAAATTTATTTTTGGTTGTACTTGAGCCATCAGATGAATCGTCCATTTTTTTTTAAGAGTTTAAGGGTTTTATATTAAGCCCAACTAGTACTCGTTCTTCATTCGATAAATCACCAATGATCTTGCGAATAGGTTCCGGAAATTTTCTAACTAACGTAGGTACAGCAAAAATCTGGTCACCCTCTGCCAATTGCGGATTTTTAAGCAAATCTACAATTTCGATGCTGTAAATTCCTTTTAAATGTTCCTCGGCATATTTTTTTATATTTTCCAGCGCCGTTATAGATTTAGGCGTCTGACCTGCGATATATAATCGTAATTGCCATTCGGCTACAGCTTCTTTCTTCATTTTATCCTATTTTTTAGAACTTAGTTTATCCTGTAATTCTTCGGTAGCTTTCAGGATACTTAGTTCCTCTTGTGCCGATTCGAATTCAGTTCTAAGTGATTCAATATTAGCTTCAAGAACTTTTCGTTTTCGTTCAATCTCTCTGTCTTTTCTGCTAATTTCGTTTTGAAGTTTAATCTCAGATATGGTTTTCTTTAATTGATGTGATTGTCTTGCAGCACCGGTCAGGATTCCCTGAGGCCCTAATTCTACATCCAGTAATTCTATTCCGTTATTAGTAATCACAAATTCTCTTACCTGATTAGAATGTCCCATTCCTCGGGCTTTTACAATAAAAATTCCGCGGTTTCTTTCGCCAATTCCTTCCATATCACGAACTGTAATCCAGGTGTCTACCAATGATGATACAGATTCTTCGGCAAGATCAGGTCTTAAATTATCTGTTTGTTTATTTAATGACGTAAAAAGCGCCGTAATATTGTTTGCTTTCAGCATATCAATAAGCCTTACCAGCATCGAGCGTACTTCGTGTTCGCTACCTACAGAAATCAAATTACTAATAGGATCGATAATAATAGTAGTAGGCTGAAATTCTCTGATTAATTTGCGAAGTGTAAGCAAATGCAGTTCAAGACCATTAAGAGACGGACGTGAAGAATGAATTTGCAAAATACCGTCGTTGATGTGTTTTTGAAGATCGATACCTATTGATTTCATATTACGAACCAATTGTTGTGGTGATTCTTCGAACGCAAAATAAATTGTTTTTTCTTTCTTGTTACATTGTTCATTGGCAAAATAACATCCAATCGTGGTTTTTGCAGTTCCTGCAGTTCCGGAAACTAAAATATTACTTCCGCGGTAAAATCCACCGCCTTCAAACATCTCGTTTAATCCGGGAACTCCGGTCGAAATCACATCAGATGAAACTTCATTATCCAGTTTTAAGGACGTAATTGGTAATACCGAGATTCCGTCTTCATCAATAAGAAACGGATATTCGTTTGTACCATGTGTTGATCCTCTGTATTTTACAATTCGAAGCCTTCTTGTAGAAACCTGTTCTATAACACGATGATCCAGAACAATAACACAATCAGAAACATATTCTTCTAATCCCTGACGGGTTAAAGTTGCTTCGCCGCGTTCTCCCGTAATAATTGCTGTTACGCCTTTGGTTTTAAGCCAGTGAAATAATCTTCGCAATTCTGCTCTAAGAATCGCCTGATTATCAAGTCCTGCAAAAAGAGATTCTATGGTATCCAGTACAACACGTTTTGCTTTTATAGAATCTATGGCGTGTCCTAACCTGATAAATAAACCATCAAGATCATATTCGCCAGCTTCTTCGATTTCAGATCTTTCGACCCTTACGTGATCTACAACGAGTTTTTTGTCTTTTTTGAGTTTTTCGAGGTCAAAGCCAAGGGATTTTACGTTTAAAGTAAGATCATCCGAAGGTTCTTCAAAAGACATGAAAACTCCGGGTTCGTCATATTCTGTAATCCCTTTAATAAGGAATTGCATCGATAACAATGTTTTTCCGCAGCCGGCACCACCGCAGATTAAAGTTGGTCGTCCTTTCGGAAATCCGCCATCAGTAATCTCATCAAGGCCATCAACTCCTGTAGGAGTTTTGGGAAATATAAAACTATGTGATTTTGATTGTTCTTGCACGCTATTTAATATTCTGTTTACTCAAATATACGTTTTCCTAGAATATTAGCAATTAATATTTATTAAAGATTTAACAGCTGTTCAAAGAATTTTTAAATCTTTTTTTGAAAGATATTGTAGCTAAACAGTATAATAATGGTAAATAAAGATAAAATTTTTAATGCGTGTTTTTGGGTTGTAACCAAAGGATTATAAATTTCTTAAACAAAGCTGTTCCATATTTTTAGTTATGATATTTTTGTCCGAAATCGTTTTGGCTAAACCAAGCGCTGTCTCAAAGTGTTCAAGTGCTTTTTGATTGTCGTAACCCGAATATAAATTGCCCAGTAAAGAGTAATAAAAATGATTATTTGTTAAGTTCAGTTTCTCTGCTTCGGCAATAGATTCTTGCTTGCCTTTTACTTTAGACAACGCATAAGTTCTGTTTAAAGCGACAATTGGAGAATATTCTAAAATAATCAGATTGTTATACAATTCTAAAATATGCTGCCATTTTTCAGGCGTGTCTTTTTTTTGGGTATGCCAATAGGCAATTCCAGCTTCGAGATGGTATTTAGAAAGCGTGTTTCCGATTGAAGACTGGCTCAGAAAATAAGTTCCTTTATCTATTAATTCCTGATTCCAGAGAGATTCATCCTGATCCTGATATAAAATAATTTCACCATTTTGAGTTGTTCGGGCTTCAAATCTCGAAGAATGAAAACACATCAAAGCCATTAATGCATTGGTTGCAGGCAAATTCGTTGTTTCGTTCTGAATTAATAAATAAGCAAGACGCATCGCTTCTGCACATAGGTCTTTTCGTAAAGTCGTGTTTTGAGAAGTAGAGTAGTAACCCTCAGAATATAAAAGATAAATGGTTTTAAGAACCGTATCGATTCGGTCTTTTATTTCTGTGGGATTTGGATTTTTAATCTTAATATTTTCTTCCTTCAGTTTTTCTTTAGCGCGATTTATTCTTTTATAAATCACTTCTTTATTGGATAAAAAAGCATCAGCGATCTCAGTGATTCCAAAACCGCATAATAAATTTAAGGCAAGGGCAATTTGTGCTTCGTCTGAGTTACGAGGATTGCAAACCGTAAAAATCATCGCCAGCTGACTGTCTGTAATATTTTTATCAGATAAGTCAATTTCAATTTCCTGATTATTTTGAGAATTGTTGTATTTTATTTCGGTAACTATTTTCTTTTCGAATACCTCATTTCGCTTAAAATAGTTTTTGGTTTTATTTTTAGCCACGGTATAAAGCCAGGCTGTTGGATTTTCTGGAATTCCCTTAATCGCCCAGGTTTCTGATGCCGTCAAAAAAGTATCACTCACAATATCCTCGGCAATTTCGATATGATGAATACCAAAAAGATTGCATAAAACCGAAACAATTTTTTGATATTCGGTTCTAAATAAGTTGGGGATTAGTTCCTGGTTCATAAATTGAGTTGAGATTTAGTAAAGAGTATAGAGAAAATATAGAGGCAAGAGTAAAGATTTTTGAGTATAAGTTTTAGAGAATAGATTATAGAAGCAAGAGACAAGATTTTTGCGTATAGTCTTATTGTCAGTAATTTATAATAAATATTGTATAAAGAGTATAGGATTTACAATCTACAATCTTGGCTCTTGACTCTTATTTCTATTCTCTTTTCTCTAAATTCTACATTGCCTGACGAATCTCTACATTTCCACCTAAATTCAAAACCGGACATCCTTGTGCAATTTCAGCGGCTTCGTCATAATCTTTGGCTTTTATGATGATTAGTCCGCCAATAGATTCTTTGATTTCTACGAAAGGTCCGTTTGTTACGCCTTTAGATTTGCTTACGATTTTTCCCTCGCCATCCCAGCGTTGCAAAGGTCTTGCAAGTTTATCTTGTGCGGCAAGACCACCAAACCAGTTTTGCCATTGTTGTAAATGCTGCTGCAATTCTTCGGGTGAAGGCTGATTTTCTTTGGTTGTAAAATCTCTTCTGAAAATTAATATGAATTCGTTCATTACTTTATATTTTTAATTTTATCGATTGTTATTTTATCCAATAAAAAAAACTGTCTTTTATCTGAGATATAAATTTAGTGTTTTACATCAGATAAAAGACAGCCTGAATTTATTTATCCAAATTGTCCCACTCTGTAAGTTCCCGGAGTATTAGGAAAAGCAAGATTAAAACGATTCCACGTATTAATTGTTGTGATTACAAGCGTAAGATCGATCAGTTCTTCATCAGAGAATTCGGTTTTTGCAAGCGCATAAACTTCATCATGAACCTCACAAGCAGTAACAGCTTCAGCCCACGCAAGTGCCGCTCTTTCTCTTGAAGTGTAATACGGAGTTTCTCTCCAGGCACTTAAGCCAAATAAACGTTGCGGAGTTTCGCCGGTTGCCAAAGCTTCTTTGGAGTGCATGTCTAAACAATATGCACAACTGTTGATTTGTGATACTCTAAAATCGACTAAATCTAATAATGATTTTTCAAGTCCTGATTTTTTGATATAACCTGTAATAGCAAATAATGTGCTTAAAGCTTTTTGTCCTTTTTCGAATGCATTGATTCTAGTTTCCATAATGTATAATTTTAAATGTTATACCCTAATGACAACTGAACTTTCGAGATTGGACAAAATTTTCAAAAAAAATATTAAATTTTTTAAATTATTTTTAAAAGCCCTGATTTTACAAGGATTCTTAGTTTATAATTAAATCTATATCTTTAGAATAGTTAGACAATAAAGGTTTATTATTAAAGCTATTGGTCATTGTCCACGGAATAAGTTTTCCGTTTTCTATGATTTCTTTTTTAGAATAAACCATGCTGAAATACATTTCGTAATCATCAGGTTTTTTTGGCATACCTTTATTTTTTGATTCTTCGGGAATGTCTTCATAATAATATCGGGATTGCTTTAAAACCGGATATTTGTTCAGTAAATAATCGTTTATAGTAAATCTAGGATCATCGCCTTTATACAAATCTTCAAATAAAATGGGTGTTATAGTGAGACTTTTAATATTTTGTTTTAAACTCTTATATTGATCTGAAGTGGTAGAAAAATCAGATTCTTTTAGATTGTCTTTTTGTGACAATTGCCTGATAACCGAAAGTCGGACATAATCGCCGTCGATTTCGATAACCTTAAATACAAAATAATATTTTTGGTAACTCTGACTTCCGTTAATGCCGGTTTCTTTACTAAAAATAAAACTTCCTAATTGTAGCTGATGTTCTTTGGTATTTATGGCTTTTTTCCACATATAAGGTTTGTAAACCTTTTCTCGAATGAGATAAAAAACGACTAAACTGATAACGGAAATTAGGATTATTTTTTTCATTTGTTTTAAAAGTAGGAGAGAAGTGCTTTTACAAATATCAATAAATTTAATTAGGATTGAAGAAAAACTAATAGCCACAGATTAAAAGTCGTTTCATTTAGAATATTACCGCATAGTATAATTGCGGAGTGGTATGATAATAATAGCCACAGATTAAAAGATTAAAATGATTTTTAAAAATCTGCTCAATCTGCCAGATCTGCTTGAAAAAAATTAAACACATAGATACATAGTTGAGATATATTTCACCCCGCTTTTTCTATAAATATTTCACCCCGCTGGGGCTTTATTTCATGGATTTTTGATTTTCTATAAATATTTCGCCCCGCTGTTTTTTTTTTATAAATATTACGTCCGGATTGGGCTTTATTTCATGGATTTTTGATTTTCTATAAATATTTCATCCCCGCTGGGGCTTTTTCTATAAAATTATGTCCCGCGGTGACTTTATTATCATTAATCTAAAAATAAAAAAGAAAGCTCCAGCGGAGCGATATATGTATAGCAAATAAGAATGCGATTATATCTAAAGCTCCAGAGGACTATAATATTTATAGCAAATATATTCGTAATCATAGTCAAAGCTCCAGCGGAGCGATATATGTATAGCAAATAAAAATGCAATTGTAGCTAAAGCTCCAGCGGAGCGACATATTTATAGAAATTTTTATATTTTAAAATAAATCACACAAGATTCTATGAATCCAGCCAATTCTTGAAATTATTAATTTCTTTTTTGCTTAAAATAATTGGTTCGGTATCTGGAATTGCGACATTTAATAAAATCTCGATTTTCTGGCTCGAATGTTTGACAATTTCCTGAATATGATGACGGTTAATAATATATTTTCGGTTTATTTTAAAAAAGAGAGCAGGATTAAGTTTATTGATTAAATCGGTTAGATTGCTGTTGTATAAATAACTGCTTCCGGAATTTGAGTAAATAAACATGTGTTTTCCTGTGGCAAAAAAGTACGTAATCGAAGTGTCATTTATCGATATGAGTTTATCTCTGTGATTCACCAAAAAGTGATGCTGAATACTGCTTTGATTTTCGATTTCGACCAGAGATTCTACAATTACATTTGTATTAAAGGTTTCTTTGATGTTTTTATATTTCTTTAAAGCTTCTAATAATTCTTCCTCTTCATAAGGTTTTAGAAGATAATCTATGGTAAAATGTTTGAAGACTTTTACGGCATAAGAATCATAAGCGGTAATAAAAATAACCGGACATGAAACCGTGGCTTGTTCAAAAATATCAAGACTTTTGCCGTCTCCTAAATGAATGTCCATAAAAGCAAGGTCAACTGTATTTGACGTAAAAAAAGTAACGGCATCTTTTACAGATTTCAGAACCGTTATTTCATTTATCAAAAGTATATTTTGTTGTTCTAATATCGATTTTAGATAGCTTGAAGCCAGATGTTCATCTTCAATAATAACTATTTTCATTACGTATAATTTTTAGTAAAGTTAAAAAAAAAGCTCCGTTAAAAACGGAGCTGATTCAATTACAATTCAGGATTGTTTAAACGTGCCTCTTGGGGAAATGGCAACGTATAACGCGGATCATTTTCTATAAGGGTGAAATTTTCACCTTTAAACGTATGAATGATTTGTTTTTGATTTGTTCTTCTTAAATCAAACCAACGTTGTCCTTCTGTAACAAATTCACGTTGTCTTTCCTGACCTATAAAATCAAGAAGCTGTGCTTGTGTCATGTCAGCAATTGATGTACTTAACTGAGTAAAACCAGCAGCTGTATATCTGTTTTTGATAAATGACAATACGATTGTTCTAGCCGTTGGAAGATCACTTAACTGAGCTGATGCTTCTGCTTTTGTCAAATACAATTCAGAAGTTCTAAACGTACATTTTTGATTGATATCACCACCTTTTTTAAATCTAAACCTGCTTCCGCTTGCCTGAAAGTACAAAGGAAAACGCAAGTCAGTTGTTTTATTATACGCTCCAATTAATTCAGGTGATACATATGAAGTTCCTTTTAGAAGATTGATAAAAGTATCTTCGAGTGCTAATATTGATTCAGTACCAGTATAAAGATTTGGCAAAACAGCCGTTGTATTCAGGTTAGTCAAAGCACTTTTATAAGTCATTGCTTTATCTGCCGCTTCAATTGCTTTAGCCCATTCTTTTTTGTACAGGAAAATACGGGATTCCATAGTATATAAGGCAACTTTTGAGAAACGATAATTCATTCCGGCTGCCTGAGTATCTAAATTCAGTAATTTTAGTGCTTCGTTATTATCAGAAAGAATCTGATCATAAATTACGGCTACACTTTCCGGAATATAAGCTTGTTCAAGATCTATTTTTAAAGCCAACGGAACACCTTTGTCTGTTGCTGCTGTTGCTGCATTATAAGGTTTTCCAAAAAGGTTAATCAAATCAAAATAAGTTAAGGCTCTTAACGCATAAGCTTCTCCAATTAATTGATCTTTCTCTGCAGAAGGAGCCAGTTTTTGGCTTGCTTCATTGATAATTACATTGGTATAGAAAATCCTGGTGTACAATCCTGCATACGGAAAAACGTTTGTAAGCTTATCAGGATTGGCATCTTTCCAGATAAAAATATCTTTATAGAAAACAGAATTATCATTGTCTTCATTCAATAATAATTCATCGGATCTTAAAGCTGATAATGATTTATGAGCCTGATAAGCCGAATATCCTTTTGTTAATACTGCTCTGTAATCTGTTAAGGTTTCCGGAATTACTTTACCTACCGGCTGAACATCAAGATAATGATCGCAGCTTACTGCCGTGATAGCAACGCTGGCAAAGAATACGTATTTTAATATATTTTTCATTTTAAATCATTTTAAAAAGTTAGGTTACATCCTAAAGAAATTGATCTTGGGATTGGTTGTGCATAGATATTTCCGTAAGTTTCAGGATCAAAATAGCCTTTGTAATCAGAGCTGATCACGAATAGGTTTCTACCTTCGATACTAAATCTAACATTGTCCATATACAAAGTATTTGTTGCTTTTTTAGGCAATGAATATCCTAAACGAACACTGCTTAAACGCATAAAACTCATTTCGTGAACCCACGTATCTAAGTAGTTATACATTTGGATTTGGTTTCCGCCTGAATACCATTGGTACGCCATCCATGAATCTCCAGTTCCGGAAGTCTCACTTGTAATTCCAGGAATGTTTGAGGTTGTATTTGTTGGTGACCATGCATTAAGAGCATCTGTAGTATAGTTTTGACCACGGTCTAAAATGGTACCGTTAAAAGTTGGTTTCTCTACAACAGTTTGTTTGATGTTGAAAGTAGTTGCAATCGTAAGATCAAAATTATGAACCTTAAACGTATTGGTAAAACCTCCTGTAAATTTAGGGTCTAAATCTCCTGCATAAGTAAACAAATCTCTTGTTTCAGCATCTGTAAGTTTTGTTGTAGAAAGTACTCCCGGAAATAATTCTGCATATGGGTCATAAAGGGCAAAAAAGGTTTGTGAGTTTACGGTTTCTCCTTTTTTATTTACAAATAAAGGATAGCCATTTTCATCAATTCCTGCAGTTTTTAATGCGAATACCGCATTAACCGGGAGTCCTTGTCTTGAAGGTAAATAACTGTTTGATCTTATCTCGATACGATCAACATTACTTTTATTGTGAGCGAAATTAAGCGTCGTATTCCATTTAAAATTTGGATGATCAATGTTTCGTGTAGACAAAGCAATTTCATATCCTTTATTGGTTACCTGCGCCCAGTTAGCGTTTGTAAATTCGAAACCGTTTTCAAGAGGAAGCGATTGCAAACCAATTAAGTCTGTACTTTTTCTGCCATAAACATCAGTTACAATATTTACACGATTGTTGAACAAACCAAGATCCATTCCAACGTTTGTATTCGTTGTTTTCTCCCATCTTAATTTATCATTAGGAGGAGAACTTACTGAAATAACAGGTTCTGTTTGTCCCGGTAAAATAACCGTTGTCTGATTTACCCCAACTACATAAGGAGAAGTATTTTTGTCGATATTTCCTTGTAAACCGTAAGAAGCACGTAATCTTAAATTAGAAATTACAGAACTGTCTTTTAAGAAATCTTCTTCAGATACTAACCATGAACCAGAAGCAGCCCATAATGGCAAGTATTTGTATTTAGGGTCTACGCCAAATAAATCTGAACCGTCGTAACGAACACTTCCAAAGAAAGTATATTTTCTGTCATAGGTATAAGATGCCGTTGCAAAAAAGGAAGCGAATGCATTTTCATTTTCACTTTTCAAATAAGTTCTCCAGTTTGCACTTGCAGCTGTATTTGCATTAGGAAAAATGATTTGAGTTGTAGTTAGTGTTTTTGGATCAAAACCAAAACCTTTTGTTGCAATCGAAGTGCTGTTGTTTCTTCTTAATTCATTACCAGCCATGACTTCTATCTCGTGTTTTCCGCCAAGAGTAGTGTTGTAGTTTACCATAGTTTTCCAGTTGTACTGAAAAAAGTCTGTGTTAGAATTTTGAATAATTCCACCTGCCGGAAGGAAATAAGTATCAGCACCGTCTATAAATACACGAGATTTTTCTCTTTCTTTTCTGGTAAAATACGTTTCCTGACCAGCATATTTTTCAGAAGAATTGTTATCAAACTGCAAACCAATTTGTGTACTTGCTTTTAAGCCTTTCGTAATATTATAATCAATATCAAGCAATGCTTTTATAGATCTTGTCGTTAATTCGTAATTGGTATTGGCTCTTTCTTCCAGAATATTAAAAGGAACATAATTTCCTGCATATCCGCTAATATCCTTATCATAATTATAACTTCCGTCAGCATTTAGCGGCGTTAAATATGGATTTACGTTTCTAGAATAATTCGATGGATTTGTATAAGCATCAGCATCTGTAATATAAGATTCTTTCTTGCTTTGTGTACCAAAAATACCAACACCTACATGCAATTTATCTGTTACATCATAGTTGTTTTTTAAAGTAAGGTTGTATCTTTTAAAACCAGTTCCAATAGTTGCACCTTCTTCATCATATGCGCCTAAAGAGAAATAGTAATCAGACCTTTCTCCACCACCGGATAAACTTAATGAGTACTGTTTGTTAATGGCACTTTGGTACAATAAATCACCCCAATTGGTATTATTGTTTCTTAAAGCGTTGATAGAATTTTGTGTTGTTGAACTTAGAGACGAAAAACCTCCCGATCTATAGGCTCCTAATTCATTAGCCTGATTAAGAATACGGGAAATTTCTCCGTTTGCGTCTCTGTAAGTCAAATCTTCTCTTGAAGCCAGCGAAAGTTCAAAATCTACTTTTTGAGAAGAATTCATAAGGTTTAATTTAGAAAAATCAGGTTTTTGAGTCACAAAAGTATTTACGTTAAAATCTACTTTCATGCTTCCTTTTCTTCCTTTTTTAGTAGTTACCACAATAACTCCGTTTGCAGCCCTTGCACCGTAAATTGCAGTCGCAGCAGCATCTTTTAATATGGTAATATCTTTAATATCCTCAGGATTTAATCCTGCGATAGAAAAATTGCTCAATACATCGATATTGTCTTTGTCGTAGTTTTGAGGAACATCATTTCCTTCAAGAGGTAAACCATCAAGAACCCATAACGGATCCTGTGCACCATTTAGAGATGCAGTACCACGAATCCTGATTTTTGAGATTGTTCCCGGAGCTCCCGTTTGCTGCGTTACAGCAACACCCGCAACCTGACCAATTAACATTTGATCTAAACTCGCAACACCCGCTTGTTTAATATCTGCCATATCAACTTGTGCAACAGCCGATGTCAGTTTTCTTTTTTCGATCTTTTGGTAACCCGTTACTACAATTTCTTTAAGTTCGCTTACATCAGATTTTAAAGAAATAGTATAATTATTTTGTGCTGTAATATCGATTGTATACGGTAAGTAACCCATATAAGTTACACGCAGACTTTTGATATTACTGTTTATTTTAAATTCGAATGCACCATCAAAATCAGTTACAGTTCCTAAGCTGGCACTTTGAATAACTCCTTTTTCTTGTGTGTTGTTTGATACAGAAGAGTTCTCAAGAAAAACAGTAACTCCCGGGATTGGCAGTCCGTCTTTAGCATCAAGTACTTTCCCTTTAATAGTCCTTTCCTGCGCATACCCTGATAAGGTAAGAAGGAAACTCAGCATGTAAAATAGATTCTTCATTGGGTTGTTTTTGGATTTGTGTTAATTATAATGTGTTGTTTAAGGCTTTTTCAATACGCTGGATCAAATCGAAATAATGGTTTTTCGTTTCCTGATTACCCACGTTTCTTTTCGTTTTCAATAATTGCAAAATCTGATTTAATTCTCCTTTTTTATCAGATGTAACTTCAGAAACTCTTTTTAAAGACGACTGATTAATGTTACGCGCCATTTTTGATTCCTCCAGATAATCACATAAATGTGGCATGCTCAAAGTTTCTTCTAACTGAATGGTTTTCTTAACATCTGTTTTTTCAAAAAGTTTGTTGGTAGAAACAATCAGTACATCGACATAGTTTTTCTGGGTCATACGCTCCATAATCGTAAGTGATTTATTTTGGATTGTAGCAGCAAAAATGCTTTGGTGTATTGTTTTGAAAAGCTGCGTTACCGTATACACATTTTCTTTAGCTTCATTGCGCTGAAACAATTCGTTTTCAGTAATTCTCAGCAAACGGTCATCGCTTAATAAACTATATAAAATTCCGTATTGCAATTCTCTCGCAAGCGTATAAGGTGTGTATTCATAAGGTCCAAGAGGAGAATCTTTTAAAGGATTTGTCTTGTCTAAAATTGGATTAAAAAACAGCCATTCCGGAAGTTTAATACTGTTGTTTAATAAGTACGAAACCGCTCTTTTCTGGATCGCAGCCGGAACAGGCACATAACTTTGTTTGTTATCACCATGAACCGTCGTGTTCAGGTAAATACCTCCAAAATTGCTTAAAACATGGTAATTATAAAGATTCCATTGCCCAATTGCACCAATATAAAGTTTACCGGTTTGGTAATAAGATTCGTCTTTATCATATGTCCATTCCAGGATTTTACCAACAACTCTTTTTAAGTTTTTAAGTCCGTATTCGCTGGCTTTCATCGCATCATCACCTAAATCTTCAGATTGTGAACGAGGATCAATAGTACTGTCACCGTCTTGTTGTTCTCCATAAAAATAAATGGGATCATTTTGGTGTTTTGCAATCAATGCGTTTAATGAATTGTGCTCTTCGGTTTGGTCAGCGTACCATCTGTAGCCCCATTCGATAGCATATTTATCATATTCGCCAATTTTTGGTGTAATTGCTTCTACATTATCTTCTGGTTGTGCGATATAATTGTAGCGCGCATAATCCATTATTGATGGAGCTGTTCCGCCCATTTTTGCTGTAAAAGCCGGAGATCTTAACGATTCTACCGGATAAGCAAATGAAGCACCCATGTTGTGTTTTAAACCAAAAGTGTGTCCAACCTCGTGAGACGATACAAAACGAATTGCTTCTCCCATATGTTCATCACTAAATTTGTTTCCTCTTGCTTTTGGGTCAATTGCACCGGTCTGAATACGCATCCAGCTTTGTAAAGAAGTCATTACATTGTGCCACCAGATAATATCAGACTCAATGATTTCGCCACTTCTAGGATCTACAACCGCAGGTCCCATGGCATTAGATTTTTGCGAAGCCACATAGGTAATAACCGAATAACGAACGTCGTCAATATCAAAATCAGTATCCTCCTCAGTAGGTTCTTTTGCTATTACCGCATTTTTAAATCCTGCTTTTTCAAAAGCTGCTTGCCAATCGCGAACACCTTCTATAATATAAGAGCGCCATTGTTTGGGTGTAGATGGATCGATGTAATAAACAATAGGTTTTTTTGGTTCTACTAATTCCCCTTTTTTGTATTTTTCAATGTCTTCGTTTTTAGGCTCTAATCTCCAACGTGTAATAAGTTCTTTTTCGAGCATCGCATGTTGGCTGTCGCTAAAATACCAGTGTTTTTCTGAGAAATAACCAATACGTTTGTCAGCAAAACGAGCCTGCATAGGCACTTTATCCAATAAAATAATATTAGAAGTTACACCAAGCGTAACCGATAGCGAAGGACCACCTTCACTAACAGATGTTGTAAGCTGAGATTTAACAACAATGTTTTTAGGAAAAGTTTTCACACCTTCTATATACGAAAGTTCCGATTTTACAGATCCGCCAAAACCAATATTGCTCAAAACATCATTGAAACTTTTTTGTTTTCCGTCAAAAACCTTATTGGCTTTAATAACTATCGAAGTCGAATCATTATTTTTAGTTTCAATGTCAAAAACTTCTATAATAGATTCAGAGAAATTACTGTTTACAGATGCTGTAATGGCATCGCCAATTGGCGATGATACCTTTGGAACAGATGATTTTACCCAAACTTTTTTAGCAATAAGATCTTTATGAAACGTGATGATTTTATTTTCATAATTCATTCCTTTATTCAATCCTGCATCATTAACCGGCAACGGAACATTTGAAATTTTATTGACAACCAGAAATTCTCTCTGAAAAAGCGAATCATTAATTTCCAGATACAAATCTGTTTTTACCTGAATCGTATTGAACAATCCTTTTTTGAATGTTCCTTTTTTTATAAGATCGTCGTATTTTTGTCCTTTCGAATTTTTTATCGAATCCTTAACTTGTTCTGTTTTGTCTTCTTTATTCTTTTTGTTCTTTTTTTGAGAAATCACAGTACTCGTATTCAGCACCAATATCAATAAAGCGATATTTTTTAGACTTCTCAACATTGCCTTTTCTCTCATAGAAAGTTAAGTTTAGGTTAATTTTTTGCTAAAAATATTGCACGGATTACGTTAAAAAAAGGTGAAATGGAGTGAGTGGCTTTTTTTCGGGAGTGAATGTTTTTTTTTATCCAATTAATGGTAAAATGCAAGTAAAATCACCGCCTTTTTTGTAGGCTTTAAAATCATTTTTAGAATAGTATTTATAGATACTTTCTAAGTATTTGTGACCAAACTTGGATTCTTTCTCGAAGTTTTGCTTTTCGTTTAAATTATTGGTAATAATTACAACGTTTTCTTTAATGTCGATTGTAATCGTTAAAGGGTTTTCTTCCGAAGCAATATTGTGTTTTATGGCATTTTCTACCGCAATCTGAAAAGCCAGATAAGGCACTTTTTTCGCCAAAATACTCTCGTTTTCGATCGTGATAGTAAAAACAAATTCTGCTGTAAATCGGGTTTGCTGTAAAAAAATGTATTTCTCGATAAAAAGCAATTCTTCCTGAACCGTAACAATATTATTGATAGGAGGATTAATAAGGTATCTGTAAATTTTAGAAAGGTTCAATGTAAATTTTCGTGCTACTCCCGTATTATTCTCAATAAGCATATAAAGGGAATTCAGCGAATTAAAAAGGAAATGCGGATTTATCTGTTCCTTTAATTGTTGCAGCTGGATCAGCGCTTTTTCTTTATTGATCATTTCGTTTTCTAACAGAAGCTTGTTTTTTTCCTGCGACAAGATTTCCTTTTCCTGAAAAGTTCTTCGGGTAAAAATGGTAAACAAATAGAAAAACACAATTAAAATTGCCGTTGTAATAAAGTAAATCAACGAAGCGTACTTTTTTACGGCATCTACATCTTCCGTAGAAACCTTATTAGGGAAATTGACACACAAATACCAATCTGTACCTTTTATATTCAGTCGTTTTGTATATCGCACAATGTCAAGACCTAAATATTCTGAAAGGGCTATTTTTCTGCTAAAACTATCAATGTCCGTAAAAGTGGTATCGCGGGCGGTTATATCAGTAAGTTTAAAAATATTCTTTTTCAGTAATTTTATTTCGGGATGATAAATAATAGTTCCCTTTTTATTAAAGACAAAAGCATAGTTGGGCGCTTTCTGGTCAATCGTCGAGAAATAAGATTGTAGTGCTTGCAAATCAATATCATATCCGTAGCGAATTACAGTACCATTTTTAGCAACATATTTATAGTAAATGCGCCAGAAAAAGTCCTGATCATTTTCGATAATACTATTAGACTGATTTAGATTTCCGTTTTTAAAAACACAGTCTTTAATCGAAGTTTTTAAATTTTTAGATTTACTAGAAGTAGTAAATTCTATTTTTTGATTATTAATCTGAAACCAATTATTTTTTACAAGGCTATCATTGGCATGAATTGCACTTAAAACCTTTAAATTCTCAGGCAAATTTTTGGCATTACTCATTTCGACAACGCCCTTTAACTCATTTTGAGTTTCAAGAAATCGGGACAATTCCTGCGCCATAACTTCTTGTTTTTTAAAAAAGCCACGCTGTTCAGTTGCCGTATTTGATTTTTCGGTAATTTGAGTCATTAAGCCACTCAATATATAAATAGAAAGCAAAGTGAGAACAACGAAAATGATTCCTAAAATGAAAAAGTTTCTGCCGGAAAAGGTATTTTTAAAAGTAAATCTCAAAAGTAATTATTAAAAAATAAGACCTATTAAAGTTCTTATTACAATGTGGTATTCGTTTTTTTCGTGCGCAAATATAAAACTTTTTGTCTGATACCCTTTTAGTTATGAAAATATAGCGCAAATTTCGCAGGCTCGTTTAGTAAAAATCTTGTTAAGAGAGAAAAGGGTTTAAAATTTGTTTAAAGTTTGAGGTTTCAAGTTTGAAATGAACTTAAAGATTGCGTAAATTTTTACCGCAAAGTCCGCAAAGATTTTATCAAGCAATTATTTTATAAAACACAAAGTTCGCAAAGCTTTGTACTAACTTAAGCTTTGCGAACTTTGCGGTAAATTATAAAGTCTTTCTACTCACATTTCAACCTGAAACCTGAAACTTCAAAACCTGAAACAAAAATCAGTTCAAATGAATAAGCTGTGGTCCAAATTCTTCATAAAATATATTCTTCTGGTTTACCTTAAGATCGATAAGAGCATCGTATTGTGCTTTTATAAACACTTCCGGTCCACAGATGTAGAATTTCGCATTCTCTAATAAAATCGAATCTTTGCACTTGCTCAGATCAACGCGGCCTTCGATAATTGAGTTTACCGAATCATCGGGATTATCTAATGTATCATAAAAAGTAAACGTTTCCAGCCATTTTGCTTCTTTTTTTAAGGCAGCAATCTGATCTTTAAAAGCATGAACAGATTCATTTCTGCAACCATGAACCCAAACTGTCTTTTTATTCTGGATCGCATTCAGATTCGTTTCCAGCATACTTAGCATTGGCGTAAAACCAACACCGCCACTAATAAGTACCAACGGATTTTCAGAGTCTTTTTCTAAGTGAAACAATCCCGTCGGAGCAGATATTGCAACAACATCACCTTCGGATTTTGCATGAAGTGTATTCGAAACCAATCCCGATGGATTTGAAGCGATTCCGGTTTCTTTTTTAACCGAGATTCGATAATATTCAGGATTAAAAGCACTTGATAAACTATATTGTCGCGGTTGCAGGAGACCTAATTCTTCAACAAAAACCTGAAGACTTATAAATTGACCCGGATAAAAATTGGTGATTTCTTTCCCGTCTTCCGGATAAAGATAAAAGGATTTGATTTCGTTTGATTCCGCTACTATTTTTTTGATTATAAAGTTTCTCCATCCATTCCAGCTGCCCGGTTTCGCGGCATTTTCCAGATACATTTCTTTTTCGATATCGATCATAATTTGCGCAAGCTCATAATAAGCAACCGTCCAGGCTTCGAGAATTTCCGGTGTTGCAGCTTCGCCCACAACTTCACCAATCGAAGCGACCAATTGTGTTCCTACTATTTTATATTGTTCTGGTTGAATATTTAAACTTCTGTGTTTGGTACCAATTCCTTTTAGAACAGGAATCAAAACACCGGGATTATCGATATTTTCAGCATAAGCCAAAACAGCATTTGCCAAAGCAGATTTTTGTCTTCCGTTTGCCTGATTTCCCATATTGAATATGTTTTTTAATTCAGGATGATTCTTAAACATTCGGGCATAAAAATAAGTAGTAAGAACTTCACCGTTTGATCTTAAAATAGGAATAGTAGCTTTGATAAGCTCTTTTTGATGTGGATTCATTTATTTGGATTTAAATTTTTAAGTGTCTATAAACTCTTTCAGAATTTATTTTTCACAAATTTAAACCTCGTATAAAGCTCTGTTTTATGATTCAAATCATAAGATCTCAATTTAGTTAAAACATATTTGTTTTGAGTTGCTTTTAAAAATGAATGCTGGTGTAAAATTTTACCGCAAAGCACGCTAAGATTTTTTATTTACTATACGATTAGTAAACACAAAGTTCGCAAAGCTTTGTGTTGAAACAGCTTTGCGAACTTTGCGTAAATCTTTGCGCTCTTTGCGGTAAAAATCATAAAGTAATTCTCATTTCAAACCTGAAACTTGAAACCTGAAACAAAAAAAACTTTAAGAAATCTGAAGATGTTCCAGCGTTTTCCCAACCAGAGTTTTCACGCCAACGACTTTAAAACCTAATTTTAAATATAACTTCTTAGCATTTGGATTTTCCACTTCAACCAATAAACCCAAAGTCAGATTATTTTGAGTTACAAACTCTTCGATTAAAAATTGCAATAGTTTAGAACCAATGCCTTTTCCCTGATGATTTGGACTTACACCTAATGAATCAATATAAAATTCACCACTTTGGGTTTCGTTTTCGGGATCAAAATCAGGATTAAAATTTAGCTGCACATAATTTACAATTGGTTGTCGCAATTCCTGTAATTTTCCGCCTTCATAAATCGAAACAGCACCTACAATTTCGTCATTCTCTTCTGCTACAAAACAGTTTTGATACGAGTATTGGTTTTTTTCTGTTTCAACAAAATGAAGCAGAAAATAATAAGCCGTTTTTGGATCTTTTTCGCCAATGAATTTATAGATAATTTCTTCCATTGCTAACAATAAAAGTGCGGCTATAGATTCTGAATCTTCAATTGTTGCTTTTCTAATAATCATGATTTCTCTTTTAAGATTGGACAAAATTACGGTAACTTTTAAATATGAGCGATTTTCATTGAGATAATGCTGAAAATAGTAGCTTTTTTTAGGTTTTAATCAAAATATGAGGAATTAAATCTAATTACTTTTTAAAGTTAAATATCTTTAAATCAGATTGTTAATTGTTTTTAAAAGTAAGAAATAATCAAATTTTATGGCACACAGCATAATTTTAAAAATGGACGATTAAGCCATAATTATTTTTTCAATTTTGATTATTTTGTAGTAAAAATATTAATTTTTCGAACTTACCTGTTGATAACTGTTTTTTCGAAAAAGCATATTCGAGGACTTTTTTATGTTGATAACTCTATTTAGATTTAGTATAAATAGCTGATGCGTCGATGATTAGGAGATATTTTACTGCTGTTGATAAAAACGGATTTCTGATCGATTTTAACAGTCTCTTACCTGTTGATAATTGCATGGTTTTTTAACATCAAAACTAGGTCAAAAGAAGAACTGTGGGTTAATTTTGCAGTTATAGAAATGTCGCTAAAATCCCCCAATTATCGAATCATTTTTACTCAGAACAAGTCACCATTTAATACTATACATATGTCTATTTTCGATAAAAGAATCAATTATAAACCTTTTGAATATCCAGAGGTCTTACAATTTACAGAAGCTATAAATAAAGCCTATTGGGTTCATACTGAAGTTGATTTTACGGCTGATACCCAGGATTTTCATTCGCATTTGAATGCTGCTGAAAAAACGGCTATCAAAAATAGTTTACTGGCAATTGCGCAGATAGAAGTAGCTGTAAAAAGTTTTTGGGGAAATATTTACGAGCATTTTCCAAAACCGGAATTCAACGGTTTAGGAAGCACTTTTGCCGAATGTGAATTCAGGCATTCTGAGGCTTATTCCCGTCTTTTGGAGGTTTTAGGGTATAATGATGAATTCGAAAAACTAATGGACATTCCGGTAATCCGCAAACGTGTTGATTATTTATCAGATGTGCTTAAAGATACAAAATCACAAGACAACAAAAAGTATGTCGTTTCCTTGATATTATTTAGTATCCTGATCGAAAATGTATCCCTTTTTAGTCAGTTTGCAATCTTATTGTCTTTTACGAGATTTAAAGGATACATGAAAAATGTAAGCAATATTATTGCGTGGACTTCTATAGACGAACAAATTCATGCTAATGGCGGAATTTATATCATCAATAAAATACGAGAAGAATTCCCGGACTTTTTTGATGAAGAAACTTTAGCTCTTATCAGAGAAACCGTTAAGCATTCTATCGCTGTAGAAGCAGATATATTAGACTGGATATTTGAAGAAGGTGAAATCGAAAGTATCAAAAAAGCTGATTTGGTGAACTTTATGAAATTTAGATTAGACGAAAGTTTAACCCAAATAGGCATTGAAACCGTATTTAATGTTCCGCCAGATGATTATAAAGCGATGGCATGGTTCGAAGAAGAGGTTTTTGCCAACAGTCTGGATGATTTCTTTGCGAAAAGACCTGTAGAATATACCAAACATGACAAAAGTATTACCGCAAACGACCTTTTCTAAACAGCAAATTACAATTATGAATACAATAGATACAATTTCAGGAAATAGCGCTCCTTTGAGCGAAGCAGATAATAAAATGTGGTGGAAAAACTCTGAAAGTGAGCAAATTTTAAATCGTGGATATCTTTTAAAAGGTGAAACTGTAGAAGGTGCAATTGACAGAATTTGTACTGCTGCAGCAAAAAGATTGTACAAACCTGAGTTAAAAGATTCTTTTGTAGAAATGATCGAACGTGGCTGGATGAGTATTAGTTCGCCGGTGTGGGCAAATATGGGAACAGAACGCGGATTGCCAATTTCGTGTTTTAATGTTCACGTTCCGGATGAAATCGAAGGAATCACACATAAATTGGGTGAGGTAATCATGCAAACCAAAATTGGCGGAGGAACTTCAGGATATTTTGGAGAATTAAGAGAAAGAGGAAGCGCCGTAACTGATAACGGAAAGAGTAGTGGAGCGGTAAGTTTCATGAAACTTTTTGACACTACGATGGATACGATTTCTCAAGGTGGAGTTCGCCGCGGAGCTTTTGCCGCTTATCTGGACGTAGACCATCCGGATATCGAGGAATTTTTGAAGATAAAAAGCATCGGAAACCCAATCCAGAACCTGTTTACCGGAATTTGTGTACCGGATTACTGGATGCAGGAAATGATTGATGGAGACGGTGATAAAAGACAAATCTGGGCGAAAGTTCTTGAAAGCCGTCAGCAAAAAGGATTACCATACATCTTTTTTAGTGACAACGTAAACAAGAACAAACCACAAGTTTATAAAGATAAAAACCTGCGAATTAACGCGAGTAATCTTTGTAGTGAAATCATGTTGCCATCAAGTACTGATGAATCGTTTATTTGCTGTTTATCATCCATGAACCTGGAACTGTACGAAGAATGGAAAGATACTGAAGCCGTAAAACTGGCGATCTTTTTCCTGGACGCCGTATTACAGGAATTCATAGAAAAAACAGAAGGAAACTATTACTTGGCAGCTGCGAATCGTTTTGCTAAAAGACACCGTGCGCTTGGACTTGGAGTATTAGGATGGCATTCGTATTTACAGAAAAATATGATTCCGTTTGAAGGTCTTGAAGCCAAAATGAAAACAACAGAAATATTCAAACATATCAGTGATAAAGCCGACAAAGCAACGCAGGATTTAGCCCGAATTTATGGCGAACCTGAATTGCTAAAAGGATACGGAAGACGTAATACAACAACAATGGCAATTGCTCCAACAACGTCATCATCGGCTATTTTGGGACAAACTTCGCCTGGTATTGAGCCTTTTAGTAGTAATTACTATAAAGCGGGTTTAAGCAAAGGTAATTTTATGCGTAAAAACAAATACCTAAAAACATTATTAGAAGAAAAAGGTCTTGATAATGAAGAAGTTTGGAGAGAAATTATGCTAAATGGAGGAAGCGTTCAGCATATGAGCCAACTAAGCCAAAATGAAAAAGACGTTTTTAAAACCTTTAAGGAAATTAGTCAGTTAGAGATTGTGCAGCAAGCATCAATCCGTCAGAAATATGTAGATCAGGGTCAAAGTATCAACCTGAATATTCCTTCGGATTTACCAATTAAAGAGGTAAACCGTTTGCTTATCGAAGCATGGCAATTAGGAATCAAAAGTTTGTATTACCAACGCAGTCAAAGTGTATCTAAAGAATTAGTTACGAGTTTGGTTACTTGCAGTAGTTGCGAATCATAAAAAAGGAAAGCCGGATTTTATCCGGCTTTTTTTTGTGGTAATTTTTGCCCACGGATTATGCGGGTTAAACGGGTTTTCGCTGGTTTTTTTTAATGTATGGGTATCTTTGTAAAAGTTGCTATCCGTAATCTTGTCATGCCGACCAGAGGGAGAGATCACACTCGAAACTCTACAAAGATTGGCGATTTTCTTTAAGGAATTGATAATGCGATCTCTCCCTTCGGTCGAGATGACAAACATTATGCTACAATTAGGACGAAAAAAAAAGACTGCCTTTTTAGGGGCAGCCTCTCCATAAACAACCTCCCTAAATTTTAATGACTTTTACTATTCTCAAAACCCAGAATAGTAATCATATATGGCGTGTTCGAAACCTTGATTTTCTTTACAATTGTCATTGTCGATAAGTTCAGCTGCAATAATTCTCCTGTAGTTGGCGAAGTGATGTATGCAAAATTCTCTGTTAACTGAATCTGTGGTTTTAAAGCGGCATCGCTTGCTGTTTCCGGAATTATTTTTGCTTCTTTTTCAACTTGTAAACTGGTTAAATTGAAAACTTTAAATTCACCAGAAAGCAATAAAATTCCTAATTTACTCGCGTTGTAACTTACTTTACATTGCGTAATTGTTGTGCTTTGCAAAATTGGTTTTATGGTTGCATTTACAACATCAATTAAATAAGCTCCTTTTGCGGCAGTGAATCCTATAAATTTTCCTTTGGCTTTTGTTTCTAAAATACTTCCAAACCAAGCAGTTCCAAAATCTTCAGGAAGAGTAATCAGTTTTTGTTTTCCGGAACTTTCTACGACAAGAACACCGCTTGCAGAACCAAAAACAGCGTAAGTTCCGTCAGAAGCATTTCCGTGGATTCCTTTTGTGGCAACAGTAGATTCGAACAGCGTTTTTCCCGTATTATCAATAATTTTTACTTTTTCAGGCAATGTTCCTGCAACCGAATTGTCTTTTTGGGTAATGGCATAAGTTCCGTTAGAAAAAGTTGCCATAGCACCGTGATGCGCCAATAAACCGGCATTTATTACTTTAAACTTTGCTCCGGCAGTATTAATTTCAGATTCTTTGGCAACAGATAAAGTACCGTCTCCGTCATTAAAAGTTAATAGTTCCCCGATTTTACTCTTAAAGTGAGTCGGCAAAAGCGATTGTCCTGTTAAGGCTCCAAATTTAGGATTTCCTTCAACGTCAACGTGATCGCCGTGACCTTCGAAACCGCTGTCAAAAGTTTCAACTGTATTATCTGCACGGTGTATAATTCCGGCATATCGACCTGATTCAGTTGTATAAAGAGCTGATTTTGCAAATTTTGCATTAAAAGAACTTATTGTCGCATCAACCGGATTTACGAGTGTAACCTCGGTAGTTTTTTCGTCAGAAAGCAGTACTCTCAAATATTTGTATTCGGCAAGGGTTTCTTCGGGTGTTTCAGCAGTATTATCGTCGTCATTACTACACGATACTGTAAAAGTTGCTAAAGCAAATAGGAAAATCAGTTTGAAATAATTGTTTTTCATTGTAAATTGGGATTAATGGTTAAAAAAAATATGGATATTGTTTTTAAAACAATAGTTTAAATGCCGAACTATTCTACAAGAAGATTCAGACGATTTTGTTCTCTTTCGGATTCTGTTTTATTTTGGACATAATTATAAAGTGCATTTTCCCATTCACCATAAACAGGATTTGGAAGCACAATAAATTTTTTGCCCCATTGATTTTGTTCCTTATCCGTTTCCGTGAGGCGTTGCGGAATATTCTTTTTTTCAAAAGCAGCTGTAAAATCATTTAAATTATCACCAAGAAGCATGATAAGATTATAATTTTTTTCAACTGCCAATCGTCGTTCTTCTTTAGAAGATGATTCTTTTTTAAAGAGGCAATGTTGCGCATCTGCATTTGGCAATTTGAGTTTTTGTAAATTAATGATAGTACTCTTTACCGCACTTGTATCTCTATTTGAAACATAGAAAATAGTAATCCCCATTTTACTGGCTTCCTGCAAAAAAGATACAGCTCCGGGTACTGCTAATGCTCTTGATTGATCTGTCCAGAGATTCCATTCACGGTCGCTGATTGCTATTTTTTCTTTAATCAAATGCGCTTCAAAACCACTGTTATCCAGTATAGTTTCATCCAGATCAGTGATAATGGCTAAGTTTCGTTTTTTAATTTGTTGGTTGGGAATTTCTTTAAGACGAAGCGAAGCTAAATTAAAGGCCTGATAACATAATGCCCGATATTCTGCTGAGGTTTGCTGCCATAAAACAGGCAATATTTTTATATTCGTTTCTTGTGTTTGCTGCTGTCCAAAGCTTTGTTTTGAACTTAGCAACAACAAAAGAATTATCGCTTTAAAATAAAACGGAATCATTTTTTTTGTTTTCATAATCAAACTCTTTTTATCAGATTTTTGAATTCCCGGCAGGAGAAAGCATACTGATTAATAATTAATAGTAATAGGCATTGATTTGTAAACGCTCATATTATAAGTCGTGTTTTTATAGAGAATCACCCAATTGTATTGTCCGGATTGCCACGATTTGTCTGCAGTTGTTGGATTTCCTTCCGCATCTTTGTCTGCGCCAACAACGATACTTTCGCCTCCCCAAACATCATTGATCTTTTGTAACGTAGCAATTTTAGAAGCTGGTGCAAGTCCTTTGTGTTCTACTTTTGTGATCACGATAACTTTCTTTAAATCAAGATTATCGATGCTTTCCGGATGATAATTAAGACTCTTTTTTATTAAAACAGAATACAGGATTCCGTCACCCATAATCTGGCTTACTTGGGCATGTGCCGTAATATTATCATTCTTTTTGAAGATTAATTCCGGTTCTGTCCAGGTTTCCATATAATAAATCAGATCGTCATTTCGCGATAGCATATCGCGCCCAATTAGCGGGTCAGCAGGCATATTTGCAGGATCTGTAATGGTAAGTTCTTCCTTGATTTCGAGTTGCAATCCGTTTTCATCCAGCACGATAAACGAGAAATCGTATTTACCTTCAGGAGCATCGGCAGGAATATTAAAATGTTTATGGACATTGGTATTTTTTGCGCCTTTATATTCAATCCACGACAATTCAAACTTCCAGTCTTTGGTATAGGTTTCTCCTTTTTTAGGCAGTATTTTTAGTTGTACATCGGCGATTTTATCTCCTGCAATTACATCGGCATTAAAATGAAAATCGCGACCAATTAAGGCTCGTTTGTTATTGGCGGTTCCAATTTCCACATTAGTGGCGGTTGGTTTCAAAACTTCGTTGTTGTCATCGTTATCACAAGCTGTAAATGCAGCAGCGACAACAAAAAACAGCAGAAATAATTTTGCTCTTTTCATAAGGGTTTGGGGTTTGTTAATTGAATTCATATTAAATTGATTTATGTATTAAAAAGGGAATTTTTACAGATACAATAATGTTTCGGCTTGCTTCAGGAAGTTCGATCAATCTGTAAAAACTGGTATGATTGAGGTATTTTGTATTAAACAAATTCTGAACCTGCATACTTATAATAAAATCCTGTTTTCCGGCTTTTAATTTTGTTCCCATAGCAATGTTGAACACATTACTGCTGGCAGTTTTCTTTTCTGGCGGAACGATTTGATTTTGTTGCGCCGTATAGCGATAATCGAGCGAAAAATAAGTGTCTTTTAAATGTTTTATTTCCGGATTATAGGTTAAACCAAATAAAACCGAAGCTGGCGGAGAAAAGGGAAGTGTATAACCCTTTTTGCTTCCTGATAATTGTTCAGAATAAAGATATTCAGCCAGAATTTCACCGCTTAAATTCTTCAGAAACTGATAACGCGTTTGCAATTCACCGCCATAACGCATGACTTTACTTTGCTCGTATTCAAATACCTGATTGCCTGCTCCATAATAAATATCATGTTGCGAAGTAGGATTGAGGTAAATGTAATTGGGGAAATAATTAAAAAACGGACTCAGTTGCACAGACCATTTATTTTGCTGCCAATCGATACCCAGATCTAATTGATACGAACGTTCTGCCGATAAATTTGGATCTCCTTTTTCGAACCTGAAATAATGGTAATTCACACCATTTGAAGCCAGTTCTTTGGCAATTGGCATTCTAAAACTCGTTCCCATATTGGCTTTAAGCGACCATTGTCCCGGAGTATAATTTACGCCCGCTGACCAGTTGAAACTATCAAATGTTCTGGTAAGTTCTTCAGATCGTTTTAAATATTGCTGCGTAGTTTGTCCGTTTTCTGTGATTTCGCTTTGAAACCAATCTGTATATTCTTTCATTTCGATTCGACCATGATCCAACCGAATTGCGCCATGAATTAACCATAAATCATTGAGCTGAAATTTATCATACATAAATAATCCGGCGTTTGATTGTTTAAAAGCAGGAATCAAAAAACTCCATCCGTTAATTGCATTTTGCTGTTGTTCGCCATTTAAACCTGCTGTAAATTGATGCTGACCTATCGAAAATTCATCTTTTATCGCAACAGACAAAACTTCTTTATCATACTGTCTTTCCAAGTCTTTTGGTGCATACATATCATCCGGATAAATAGGCGGCATATAACCATGATTGACATAATGGCTCCATTCGCGACGAAAGTTTTTCTGAAAACCCAATTGTGTTTCCAGTGTATGATTTCCTAAAGAAAATGAGGTTGTATTGCTAATTTTAGTATGCGTAACTTCCTGAAAAGGCATGAGAATATCACGGCTCGATTTATCATGAAGTTCCATATCAACGTTTCGGGGTTCGAGCCCGTGGGCGTTGGCAAAAAAGCCGCTTTTGGTATAAACAGAACTTGCATAAAAAACCGATTTAAACCGAGCCGTAACATAACCCAAACTTCCGTGCAAATCCAGTTCTCGCCCGGCTGTATTACGCAAATGATTTTTGTAAAGCGGAACGGTGTAGTTGTAAACCTGTACTATATCAGTAGGAACACGGTAATCGCCATATTCCATAGCGGTAATTCTGGTATCGAAAAACCATTTTTTATTTCGACCAAATAAATTAAATGATCCTCCAAATTGTTCGTTGTTGCTTTTTCCTGTAAAATCAAGGCTTCCGCCTAAAACATTTTGGGAAGGAAAAGGGACAGGTTTTATATTAATTGCGCCACCAATAGCATCAGATCCGTACATAAACGAAGACGGTCCTTTTATAATTTCCACCCTGTTTACTGCATATTGATCGATTTCCAGACCATGATCTGCGCCCCATTGCTGTCCTTCGTGTTTGATACCATTTTCGACAACAATAACCTGATTAAAACTGAGTCCGCGAATTAAGGGTTTTGAACCTCCGGAACCTATAGAAATAGTTTTAACTCCCGGAAGTCTTTGCAACGATTGCATAAGGCTTCCGCCGAGATTCCGCTGAATAAAACTACTGTTAACGGTTTCGATATTAAGGGATTCTTCTTTTTTACGGCGTTTTTCATAGTCCTCTTTAATCACTACTTCCTGCAATTCTTTTACTTCAGATTGTGCAGAAACTTTTGTAATTATGGCCAAACAAGATAGCAACAGATAAAAAATCCGTAATCGATTCGATTTGTTTTTGTTCATCAAAACCAACTATAAAATTTTAATACTTAAACCTTTAATTGTCTGCCAGCCTTCTTTATCGGTTAAGCGAATCATGAAATGATAATCGCCCGGATCAATATCTGCTGGAATGGTAATTTCCTGAACCGCTTCGTAACTTTTTTGATCGTTTGCAATCGTAACCGAATTAATGTACAACAACGGATTCACTGGTTTTTTGATAGGATCTGCCACACAATTATTCACTTCGGTGCTGTGTGTATGATGATCAAAATTGTGGTGAATGTCCAGACTGTAAGATCCTAAAGCTGTATTATCTGTGAATTTTGCCCGGAATGTAATTTTTTGTCCGCGTTTGATTTCACTGCATTGTATAGGAAATGCATTTGCAGCCGAAACATCTATTACCGGATATTCCGTATCGATTTCGTTATTGTCACTGCTGCAAGATGCAAGCGCAATGAAGCATATAAAAACAGCGACGAGAAAGTTGGTTCTTTTCATTTTGTTGATTTAAAGGTTCGTATGTATAAAATTTGAGTTACGGAACGGGAATCTTCTTTACAGGAAAAAGAAAAAGAATGTTGACTTTACGCCATAGCAACAGGGCGTAAAAGGGATTTCTTTTATCGATTTTAAATAGTAAATAAGAAAGTGGTAAAAAAGTAAAAAGTAAAATGCAAAACGATTAGAAACAGCGTTTAGCAAGGTCCAATTTGTTGATATTGAATTTAATAGCGATAGAAAGTAATGTGTAATACTAAAGTTTTTGATCTGATTTTGAGCACAATAGTTTTATTCCGAAAAGGGAAAAACTTTACAGTATCAGAAAAAGAAAAAGCTGTTTTCAGGCTATAATTGCGAGAAAACTAAATAGTATGGATTTTGAAAAAGCGAATTGCTTTTTCTACAGTATTGAATCTAAAACATATAAATGCACATCAAGCCAAAATTGAATTGATTTACTTTTATGGTTTTAGAAAATAGGAGGTGCTCGAAGGGAAAATAAAGAACCTTTAAAAAACTCAGAAAGTGATTTTGAGTAAAAATTTACAGTATGAATTAGTGTACTGTTTTTATAGGATTGAAAAGTTTCGAAAGAAAAAGTTCCAACCGGACTAAATTTAAAATGACAAATCGCACATTCTTCATTTGAATGATCGAGTACTTTAAATTCACTTTTATCAGAATGATATAACTGCTTTATATTTTTATGCGTTGCAGTATGAATCTGAATATGTTCATAAGAATGCAGCACCGGAAATAGTATAGCAAATACTACTATTAGCGGCATAAAGATATTAAGTAATATAAATTTCTTTTTCATTCAGATGAATTGACATTGATAATGCAATGTTGTTGCAAATATAAAATTCTTATTTATAAATGCAACACTGTTTCATTAAAAATATTTTGAATTTAATAAAGTTAATTCAGGTGAATTAAAGTTGATATGTGCCTAACGGCACGAATTATAAACTCAAACCTTAGATTTTAACCTGCTCAATGTTTCCTGTGAGACATTAATGTACGAAGCCACAATTTTATTCGGCAAACGCTTTACAATAGTTGGATTTATTTTGAGTAACAACTGATATCTTTCCAGCGCATCCATTGTGGTAAACGACATGAGCCTGTTGGTATTATTGACATACGCTCTTTCCAGATAACGGCAATAAAACGGCATCCATTCCGGAATGGTTTGAAGCAAATGATTAAAATCTTCATGACTAATATACAAAAGTTCCGATTTTTCGATCACCTGAATATATTCTGCCGAAGGTTCTTTAGTAATAAAACTGACTAATGCTGTAGCGATTTGGTTTTCGAAAGCGATATATCGGGTTACATCTTTTCCTTCTTCATTGATATAATAAATCCTTAAACAGCCTTTGCCCACAAAATAAGTGTTCTGACTGGTTTGTCCAGCCGAAACCAGCAGTTCGTTTTTATCGTGTTTTAAAGGCTTAAAATAAGATAAAATCGTATTGAGGTTTTCATCAGAAACCTCAATACGATTTTTTATATAATCAGCAAGTTGCTCGTATATCATTTGTTACATATAATCTCTCACAAATTTGCGGTAATAAATAATATCTTCTATAGACAATACTACCAAATCGTGTTGTTCTGCAAAGCTAATGATTTTGTCAAGTTTAGCCATGCTGCCGTCTTCATTCATTAACTCACATAAAACAGCTTCGGGTTTTAAACCTGCTAATTTCATTAAATCAACACTGCCTTCTGTATGTCCGTTGCGTTCCAAAACTCCGTTATTTTTAGACCTTAACGGAAAAATATGTCCCGGTCTTGCCAAATCAGATGCTTTTGCATTTATTGCCGACGCCGATTTTATAGTTGTGATTCGATCTGCTGCCGAAACTCCGGTTGTAACGCCATTTTTTGCTTCGATTGTAATGGTAAAAGGCGTCTGGAAACTGCTTGTATTTTCCTTCACCATATACGGCAGTTCGAGTTGATCTGCTTTTTCGTTTGTCAGACATAAACAAACAATTCCGCTGCATTCGCGGATCATCATGGCCATATCGCGAACACTCATATGTTGTGCTGAAAAAATTAGGTCACCTTCGTTTTCGCGGTTTTCATCATCTGTTAGTAAAATCCCTTTTCCGTTTTGTAAATGTTGTAGTGCATTTTCTACACGTTCTAAGCTGGTTAAACCAAATTTTTCCAGCGGATATGTTAGTGTGTTTATCATTTTATTCTAAATGCTTTTGAAATTAATAAGCAGCAAATCTAAAATTGTTTCACACGCAAAAGTTTGATATAGGTCAATAAAACGAGTTTTTGATTTTTTTTAAAGTCCTTGTTGTTTTACATTTGCCACCGCAATGGTTTGGCTGCATTTTTTCGAATGTAGTCGACGAAGAGGGAATCAGGTGCAAATCCTGAGCAAGCCCGTTACTGTAAGTTCCATGCAACATTTTGGCAGATTCAAATTCTTTTAAAGTATTACAATCTAATCTTTTGCCACTGCATTTTAAAATGTGGGAAGGCTGATCAAAATGGGAATAAGTCAGGAGACCTGCCAATGCAAATAATTTCAAACTTTCGTGGACCAGAGTTTTGAAACCAATACAGTTATCAAATTAACATTTGATTTTAATTTTCCGTCAATCGCTATTTAATAAATAGGGTATTTTGTTGTGCGCTTATGTAAGCATTATTTTTTGCTGCATTCGTGTATCATGCCTTATTTATAGAAAGCTTTTTTATGGAGTTATTAAAGAGTCAGATTTTTTAATACCGGCATTTATGCATCAGATTAAAAATGATTGTGATTTGATTAGCTGCATTATGCCTTTGGAACAAAAAAATAATCAAAACTAATTAACCCTTAAAAATTCTAAAATGAAGAAAATTTTACTTGTATTGTCGGTTGTCCTGCTTTTGTCAGCCTGTTATAAAGATGATATTAATGACCTGAAAAATGATGTC
The DNA here is from genome assembly GCF_001422725.1 of Flavobacterium sp. Leaf82. GTDB lineage: Bacteria > Bacteroidota > Bacteroidia > Flavobacteriales > Flavobacteriaceae > Flavobacterium. The sequence goes on from NZ_LMMA01000032.1 coordinate 720,882, forward strand.
AACGACTTGAAAAACAGAATGGCACAATACGAAAACCTGCTTGATGTACTTAATAAACGCCTTTATGTAACTAGTTATGAAACAAAAGACGGCAGTTATGTTATTACAATGAGCGACGGCACTAAACTTTCTGTTCGTAATACTTCGTCATTTATAAAAATTGGAGAAAATGGCAATTGGTGGATAGATGGTATTGATACCGGAAATCCTGCAAAAGGAGACAAGGGAGCAAATGGCGAAAATGGAAGCAACGGTCAAAACGGTTCGAATGGAACTGATGGCGCAAACGGAGCAGACGGCGCAAAAGGTGATGCTCCAAAAATTGCTATTGGAAGCAACGGAAACTGGATTATAAACGATGTAGACAGCGGAATATCTGCCTCTGGACAAAAAGGAAAAGATGCCGCAGAAATTACGGCTGTAGCAATTGCAAACGGTATTATGACTTTTACTTTTGCTGACGGACGTACGATTAGTATTCTGGCAAGCGCGCCCGAAATCGCAATTGCAGTTCCAACAGGCGGTTTTACGATAGATAAAATGCAATGGTTCAGAGTTCAGCCTCAATTAACAAATGCTGGGGGAGCGACTTATAAATGGTTCATAAACAAAGAAGAAGCGGGTACAACGACTGATTTATTTTCGGTATTTGCAACGCCGGGAACTTATAATGTTGAGTTTAAAGCAAAAAACGGAGTAGGCGAAAACAGCAAGACTTTTACTGTTGTTGTAACAGATAAAACCTACCTGAACCGCATCACGCAAGTATTTGAGTTTCTTCCTGCACCGGGACAATTTACAAATTCACTTCCGGCTGCAACAGCTGCAGATACTGACGAAACGATGCGTGTAAAAGCCGAAACAGCTTTAACATCAGGAAGTATGGTAAGTCTTGGAGGATTTGGAGGTTACGTACAATTTGGTTTTGACCATACGATTATCAACAAAGACGGGAACGATTTTGTAGTTCTAGGAAACGCTTTTACAGATTGGTCAGAGCCTGGAATTGTAATGGTTTCGTATGATGCAAACGGTAACGGAAAAGCAGATGATGAATGGTTTGAAATTGCGGGTTCTGAACATGGAAAAGCAACGACGATCAAAAATTATGAAATGACGTATTACAAACCAGATGCAGAACCTGCGAACCCAAACGAACCTAATTATATTCGATGGACAGATAATCAGGGACAAAGCGGTTATATTGCTAAAAATACGTATCATAAACAAACCTATTACCCAATGTGGAAAGGGGCAAGTTCGATTACTTTTAAGGGAACTTTCCTGAAATCGAATATCTATGATAAATCAGGAACAGGAAGCAATTGGGCAAATCCTCCATATGATTGGGGATATACAGACAACTGGGCAAATGCTGATGTAAGAGGGCAAATTGACCTTAACTGGGCTGTAAATGCAAAAGGGGAATCTGTGAAACTAAAAGGAATTAATTTTATAAAAGTATACAATTCTAACCGTGCAGATGGTGGCTGGCTGGGAGAAGTTTCTACAGAAGTTTCCGGATTTAAAGATTTGAATTTACCGTAATTTAAGTTTTATCTCCAATAGAATAACAAAAACCAAAATCCTCTAAATTATCATATTTAGAGGATTTTTTTTATTTTTAAACTAATTCAAGCAATGTTTGGGTATTCATAACTTCTGCAAATTCACGATGTAAACTTGCAAGCGATACTTGATGCACCAACTCCGAATCATATTTTTCGCCGTTGATACCAATTCGGTCAAAGGTTGCGGTTGCATCAGCAATTAAATAAACGTCAAACCCTAAATTTCCCGCCATTCTGGTCGTCGTAGAAACGCAATGATTGGTGGTAAGACCCACAATAACCAGTTTCTGAATTCCCATTGCGTCTAATTGCTCTTTTAAATCTGTTCCTATAAATGCGCTGTTGACATTTTTTGTAATTACAGGTTCGCCAGGAATAGGTTTTACTTCGTCTTTTATTTCGAATCCCGGATTTGAATTGTGCAATCTCGAATCCGGATGTACAGAACTGTGAACGATATGAAAAACAGGCAGTTTATAATTTCGCCATTCTTCGAGAATCTGGGACATTTTCGTTTCGGCATCTTTATTATTTCGATTTCCGCCCCAATAATCCTCTTCATTAAAACCTTTTTGAACATCAATTAAAATCAAGGCAGTATTTTGGTCTCTAAGCTTCATCTTTTTATAAATTAGATTGTTAGACGCAAATTTACTTTTGTATTCTCAATCAAAAAAGGACAAACAATAGTCGTTTTAAGACAATCTGTTTTTTATCGTTGTAGGCAAAGCATCCAGATGGGTTTCGAGAACAATACGCAATTGTTTAGAGGTTTTATAACCGCATAAATGTGCAATATGTTCTATTTTATAATCTGTATTAGTGAGCAGACTTTTGGCTTTTTCGATTCTTAGTTTTGTTCGGTATTCGGCGATAGTAATTCCGGTTTGTTTCTTAAAAATGCGGGTCAGGTTTCTGGAACCAATATGTATTAAATCAGCAAGAAAATCAATTGTCGACGTTTTATCGATATTCGAAATAATCCAGTCCTGAACAATATGGATTTTTTCGTCGTGATGGTTTCGGTTTTGCAAATAAACACTTTCCTGTTCGTCATTTCCGTGTCTTCTTTTATAGACCACCAATTCTTTGGCAATTACAGCGGCAGTTTGTTTGCCGTGGCGTTCTTCGATAATATGCAAAGCCAGATCAATTCCGGTTGTGATTCCGGCGCTGGTATAAATATTTCCGGATTGCGAGAACAAAGTATTGTTTTGCGTTTGTGTAAGCGGAAAATCTTTTTGGAGTTTATCAACAAGTTTCCAATGCGTTGTAGATTGTTTGTGATCTAAAAGTCCGGCTTTCGCCAAAAGAAACGCTCCGGAACAAATACTGCAAATCGTGATTTGATTGGCGTTTATTTCCTGAAGCCATTCAAAAAAAGAAGGATCTTCATGATTCAAATCGATTTGGTGCGTACTAAATCCCGAAATAAAAATAATATCCTCTTTCTGCGGTTTTGTTTTAGAAAAGTGAGTAAGCGACGCCAATTCTAATCCCGAAGAACAAATTACAGACGATTGACTGCTGATAAACTGTAGCTTATATTCGAACCCTAAAAGTATCGCTTCCTGAAATACCTGCAAAACGCCACTCAAATCAAGTAAAGTAACTTGCCTGGGAATGTAAAAATAAACCGTAGATATCGCTTTTTCCATTTTAGAGTTTCTAAACGCTTTTAGTAGAAACAAAAATAATGGTTTAATTCTGTTTTTCATGCTTCTTTTAAAACCCGTATAAATACGTATTGTTAGGTTTTTATTTAGTTGTTATACTTGTTTAAAATAAATTTTAGTGGATTATGGATTTCCGTAAAGTAGGGAATTGGTGAATGCTGATATTTGTTTCTTTTAAATGATAAGATGTAACAAATAATAATAAATAAATTATCTAATCTAAATCTAAATCCAAATATTAAAATATTAAAAAGAAATAATTATTTAGAATAATAAAAATGATGAATTACATTGAAAAAATTGAGAGATTAAAAAATCTATTGAATAGTATTTCCACAGATGTTATGATAGATAATGATAAAGAAGAAGAGTATACATCATTAAGAAAAGAATTAGGATCTGTATCAAAATATATGGCAAACAGGCCCAAAGAATTAAAAACTTGTACATCGCTTAAAGAATTTAGGAGAGAAATGCAGGAAAAAGGTGGGTATGCAGAAAGGCGAAAATACATTAATCAAATTTTTTATCCATTAATTAATGAAAATGATTCTTTATTGGACTCTATTCAAGAAATTGAACAAAAAGTTAATTTTGGTCATTTAAATTTACTTCCCCAAGATATACAAGATAAAGGAAGAGAAATGGCAGAAATTTATTTATACTTATATTGTATTGAAAATTCTCTAAGAATTTTTATTGAAGAAATAATGAAATTAGAGGTCTTTTCTATTCCTAAAAAAGTGCAGGAAACTATTAACAAATTAAAAAAAAGTGAAAATGAAAGTAAATATCTCCCTATAAGAGGTGGAAATAATTTGTTTTATTGCGATTTTATTGAGTTAGGTAAAATTATTATATCAAATTGGGCAGTTTTCGGAAAATATTTTCCAAAACAGAATGAACATTGGCTAAATGTAATGATTGAAGAATTATATAAAGTTAGATGCTTAGTTGCTCATAACAGTTATGTTGGTCAAGATGAAAGAGATTCTTTAAAAGTATTTTATAAAATAATAACAACTCAATTAAAACTTTAAACTGATATTTATGAAAGATACCGATATTGTAGATAGATTCAATGAAGTTTGCTTTACCTTATCATCGAATGATATTTTCCAATTTGATAGAATTGATAATGGTCAAATAAATAATGTTTTAACAAAATTAGAAAGACATTGTTTTGTAGTTGAACTTATTGATGATGAAATTGGTCTTGCGACAAGGATGGCTTACATTAATAATGATAAGAAATTAAAAGGTGACATTATTTGTTTGAATTTGGATGATCAAGATTATTTTCAACTTCTTTTTCGTTTTTGTAATATGCTTACTGATAATTACGATGATTTAGATACGATAGATACTTTCAATACATTTCAATCACAATTAAGAACATTTTTAGAAAAAACAGGTTTTTTTACGATAACGTCTATTGAAGTACAAAAATTCGAAGGGAAGGAACTTTTATTTATAGGAAACCCAAAACGAGGTTTTCAAAAATTGGAACTAATTGATAAAGTACAATTTTATAGAGATTTTTTTAATAATAATTATAAAATAGCTCCTCTAGACGGTAATGATTATGTTTATTTAATGATAAATAAAGATACATCATTAATTAAAATAGGCACTAGTAAAAAACCTTTATACAGAGAAAAAACTCTTCATTCACAAGAACCTAAGATACATCTAATTGCTTTATGGTGTTGCAATAAAGAAATTGAAAAAAAATTGCATAAAAAGTATAACGATAGAAGAATTCGGGGTGAATGGTTTAAGTTAACTCTTCAAAATTTAAAAGAAATTGAAGATTATATGAATTTTACAAACTATAATTCATTACCGTGAATATGTTATGAGTATTTAAACAGTTGATAAAAATAAAGCAAAATAAATGAAATTAATAAAATTGTTAGTTTTAATATTTATCTCTAATTCGATAAATGCACAAGAATTAAAATCAAGTTCTCTTTTAATAAAAGAATTGGAAGTTGTAAGTAAAGATCGTGAAATGAATATTTTAATAAGTGAATCAGAAATAGTCTTAAAGAAATATCTTGATAATAATCGAAAAGATTTAATAAGAAAAATTGAAAAGATCGAGGAGAAGTCTTATAATGGAATAAATTGTATTTGGTATTATTGCATTTCTACTGAAAAAGACATTTTTAGAAATGATTATCGAAAAAGTATTTTTATTTATGACAAATTAAATAGAAATCTATTATTTGCGGATTTTGCATCAGAAGTAGATGTATTTTGGACAAAGTTTTTCTTTTAATTTCTACATCCTGATAACCCGCATTTACAATCCATTCCAAAAAACTAAATCAAACAATCCCGCATAAAAAAAGAGACCCACAAGTCTCTTTTTCTTTTATATATGTCTTTACAAAGTATTATTTATTGTTTAATATATTTTGTAAAAATTCAACTTTGTCTTTTTCAGCCTGAACTAAACGTTCATAAAGTTTTTTATTTTCTTCGTAAGATTCAACCAACTTATCTAAAGGATTGAACGTACAATGATTATTGAAGGTTGTAGAAGTATTATCATTAAAGTTATTAAAGCTATTGAAATAATTAATTATGCCTTCATCTGAAAAGCTTTTAATCGCTTCAACACTTACTCCCAAAGCATTTGCTACATCTAAAAGTTTATCATCGTCTATAGTTTCGCTGTTTTCCAGAGCAGATATCGTTTGCTGACTTATCCCTAAAGCCTGTGCCAAAGCTTCTTGTTTCATATCACGAAGTTCACGAATACGGCTAATTTTTCGCCCTATATGATTTTGTTTTGTTAGTGTGCTCATAATTCAAAGATAATATTAAGGGTAATAACAGGCAATATATAAAAAACATATTTTGCCGGGTACGATACAAGCAAAATGATTTGGTATAAACAATTTTCTGCTAAACAAAAGTACGATTTTTGAGACATGAAATGGTTAAAAGCCAAAAAGTTAAAGCTTTTTATCTAATCGGCAACTGTCAAAATGATTTGTTACATCACAATTTGTTACTTCTTTCTGTAAAATCCAAAATGCGATTGTAAGATTTAATACAGTTTTAAAGGTTAAATTATCTATATTATTTTATCTGAAAAATACCGTATTCTGTCGTTCATATAACTTCTTCTGGCCAATTAAAGCATTTTGTTTTTTGAGCTTTACTTAATTCTTATTTGTAAAAATGATATTGATAAATCATCATCATACAGGTAAAAAATTATCAAGATCAAAACCAAAAAAAGATGAATTATTTAGACTACAATATTATCCTGCCGGAACTTGATAAAACAAATGAATTTTTATTTGAAAACATCTCTACAGACTTTTCAAATCCTAAAACGGTGAAAAAAATAAATTATACAAGGAACGTTTCTATTACCAGATTCAAACGCGACGGAAATGATATGCTGCTTCAGTTGTTTATTTCGGATATAAAAATCAAAAGTAATATGTCTACAGGAAACATTTTTTTTCTTGAAGAAGTAGGATCCGTTTTCGACGAAGTAGAGGTAGAAATAAATGATTACGGAAAAATCATCAGCATCTTAAATTTTAAAGAATTACAGGATCGATGGAAAACGATGCATACAAAGTTGGCAATCGATAACGAAGGCCGTACTGTAGAAACATATATGCAAAATATTACAGATTTATTAAAAGAGGAACGACGACTGATTTCCTTTTTTTCGGACCTTAAAATCTACGGATTGTATTTTTCGAGCTTATACAGAAACTCTTATGATATTGAGCAAAAAAGAAAACTAATTGATTGTGGAAAAACATTGATGACAGAACGCTTTTATCCAAAAGACGAAAAATTCATTACGTATGCAATAAAAGGAGCACCGGTACAGAGCAATGAAAATAGCAACTTTATAAAATATCAGGGCATTATAGAATATAGAGAAGATCAAATAAATTTTGCCACAATAGAAATAGAAAAAGAGAAAAACACTCTTGTATATAACCTTTATAAAACATCAGTGTAATGGCAAAACCGGATAATAATTTACGACGAAAGGAAAGAGAGGAAAAGCAGGAAGCTAAAAATGGTTTAAAATTTGTTATTAACGGTGCCAAAATTAAATGCAATTCCTGTACTATTCCTGTGGGAGATTTAAAGGCAAATTATGATACGCCAAGTATACAAGAAAAACGTGTTGTTACAGTTGTCGAGAAAGATATGAGAAGCTTGATATTTAAGGGTAATTGCAAAAAAAGCTTTATGAATTCCAGCCCTTGCGCCTCTGTAATGAAACTGGGAGAATGGAAAAATCCCGGAACCGTTTATTTTCAGGATGAACTGGCAGTACTTTTACGCAGCACTATAAAATGCGAATACGGAGGAGTTGACATCACGATTTGGGATTGCGGACAACGAAATGTAATTACAAATCTGGATACTTTGTGCGCGCCGGTTCCTGAATATACACCGATAGTATATGTAAATGGATATTTTTATAGTAATGATGGAATTTATTTAGGTAAAATAAGTTCAGGTGAAAATGTTTATATTACGGATCAATTATCATTTTTAGAATTGGAAAAAGGAAAGAATGTTGAGAAAGAAAAAGTCATTTATTTCACTGAAAAATATGGATTGAATAATACTCAGCTTTTAGATAGGGCAAATTGGGCCTACGCAGAAGGAAAAGGTTACATACCAGAATATTATGCATATGCAATGAATAATTTCCAGAAAGTAGCCAAAAGTGAAAAAAACATGTATTTCTACGGTATGCAAGATACTGATCCCGTTACACAAAAAGTAAGAAGATTAGATAAAGATAAGTACTTGTCAGGAGGATATGAAAATCAAAGTGGTAAATCATTTTGGGATACAAGAAAAGATTTTTCAAAAATGACTTCTGATATGATTGGAGAAATTGCGGCAGTATTCAAAACACAATTACAGCCTGACAATGATCCAACAAATGGTTCCAACCAATGGCGCGGAGGAAAAGGTTCTGGCGAGATGCAATTAAATCTGCCTATAGGATCAAAGTATTGGCATAGATTTTTTAAATTAAAAAAACAATATACAGGACAAGCTAAAATTATAACATTATGAAAGATTTTAATATAAAGAGAATATATGTATTAGTAAGTCTAGTTTTTATATTTTTTTTTAGCAATTTTACTCAACACAAATATTATCAGGAATTTAGTTTTGATAAGTTAAGAAATGAGAAAATAGTATTTAAAGATATAAGCTTAGGAAATGGATATCAAATTTACGATGATCGAATTTCAGCTATTGTTGAGGCTAAAAATATTGGATCTAAGATTTATTCTATAAAAATAAGTGACACTTTCCCAATATACCATGGTTGTTATGATTCTATTCCAAATAGCTTAGATGTCGGAAATGGAGAATATATTCAATTTTATGATAAAAAAATAAATATCAGTTCACTTTTAAAAATGAATTTAGATAAACTAATAAACTCAAATGAAGTTTATATTGTTTTTACAAGTAGCATTGATTTCTTTAAATTTAATGGACAAGATTTTATTTTATTATCAGCAAAAGATAGAAGATTTTTTAGAAACTTAGAACGAAATTATTGGATTTTATTACAGGTAGAAAATAAAGACATTGTAAATTCTTTTGCTTTTATTGATGGATATACATCGAATAATGATTGTTTTGGAGATTTTAATAATGATGGTTTGTTAGATTATATGAATTGGGATTTCAATAAAAGAAAAATCACTTTACATTCTTTAAGGAATGATAAATTTGAAATTGATAAAGAGCATTATGTGAAGTTAAAGCAATCAAAAGAACAAACAGAGTTGGTAAAAGAAACAGGTATTATAATGCTTTATGATTTATTTGATAGAAAAAACTCAAAATGGTTTTATAAACTTTAATGGAATATTTGATTACTATTATATGAAAACAACAAAAGAATTCAAAAATTTTTGATTAGAAAGTAATCATAAGGAAGACAGATTTATATGTAGGAATATGCTATGAAAGCCCAATTTGGGAACAGCAGTTTAGAGATTATATAAAAGATACGAGACAAGATATATAGTAAACAAATTTTGTATCTTAGTCATAATAACCCAGTTTTGGTTTGATCGGGAACTTTTATCAGATCAAAATAAAAAATAAATAGAGACAAATGCCTTGGAATCCAGAGATTTATAATAAGTTTAAAAATATTCGTTATCAGCCATTTTATGATTTGACCGAATTTATTAAACCCGTAAATGGAATGAAAGCGATTGATTTGGGTTGCGGAACGGGCGAACAAACAGCTATTCTAGCGGATAAATTTAAAGATGCAGATTTTCTGGGCGTCGATTCTTCGATAGAAATGCTCGAACAATCAAAGGCTTTAGAAACGGATAATTTGCATTTTAGAAAAACAACTACAGAAGAAACAATTGCATCTGGCGAAAAATGGGATCTAATTTTTAGTAACGCCGCTTTGCAATGGTCCAACGATCATGAAACATTGTTTACAGAATTGATAAAATTGGTTAATCCAAAAGGGCAATTTGCAGTTCAAATGCCTGTTCAGCCGGAAAATATACTTAATAAAATACTGTCTGATTTGGTTGATGAAGAGCCTTTTAAATCTTATCTAAAAGGTTACAAAAGAGATTCTCCGGTTTTGAGTATTGATAATTATGCACAAATCCTCTTTGATGGCGGACTCGAAGAGCTGCAGATCCTGCAAAAAGTATATCCTATAATCGCGAACGATCACGAAACGCTTTATAATTTTATTTCGGGTTCTGCTTTGATTCCGTATATAGAACGTTTGGAAGGCGAGCAGAAAGCACTTTTTATCCAGATTTATAAAGAGAGAATCGCAGAATATTTTCCAAAGCTTCCGGCAATTTATTCTTTTAAAAGGATTTTGCTTTACGGCAGGAAAGGGTAGTGGTTTGCTTAATCTGTGTGAGTTTTTTAAACACATAGAAACATAGCTTTTAGGATTGTTTAAAAAAGGCGTTTCACTTGTAATAATACCGCATAGTTTGAAATCGTGAATTGATGCGAATTATCTGCTTAATCTGTCAAATCTGCGAGAGAAAAATAATTAAATAAAAACATAGTCTTTCAGCACACACCAATCTTTTATTAAAGTAATAAAATTCTTAAATACTTGTTTGAGTTTGGTTTCAACGTTTCTTTAAATGTAACTTTTCTGCAAAAAAATTACACAAATACAGTTGATATATAAGAAAAAATATTGTTCATTTGCGCTTCAATTTAGAATCAGTTTAAATAAGAATTGCATGACAACAATACTACTATCAAAGATCTCTTTTAGGAGAACTTTTAATTCAATATTTTTTGCATTAAAACAAAAAAGCGCTTTCATCACTATGCTGCTTTCGCTTTTATGCGGAGGATTTCTACAAGCTCAAACCGAACAAACCGGACAAATTTCGGGAAGTATTATTACCAATGACGGAAATGCGGGTCAGGGTGTTATTGTAAAATTAATCGAGATTAATAAAAGCGCTGTAACCAATGTTTCCGGTAATTATGAGTTTAAAAAAGTGCCTTTGGGAACTTATACTCTTGAAGTTACAATGTCAGGATATGCATCCTCTACAGAAACTGCCGTAATTAGTGCGGAAACTTCATCAGTTGTGGTAGATATCAGAGTAAATTCATCTGTTGAAAATCTTGAAGATGTTGTAATTCGAACTGGAGGAAATCGTTTTGCGAAGAAAGAAAGTATCGATGTGGCAAAAATGCCTTTAAAGAATATCGAAAATTCACAGGTTTACATCATTGTAAGCAAGGAATTAATGAAGGAGCAAGTAATCACAGATTATAATAGTGCTTTTAAGAATGTTCCCGGTGCAGGTATTGCTGAGGTGAGAAACCAAGGTCGTACAACTTCTATATCAAGAGGTTTTCCAACGCCACAAGTGGTTAGAAATGGGGTAGGAAGTTTTACGTATACTACAATCGACCCATCAAATCTGGAACGTATCGAGGTAATCAAAGGACCATCTGCAACGCTTTTTGGGAGTACATTATCTTCTTTTGGCGGATTGTTTAACCGTGTGACGAAAAAACCTTTTGATACTTTTAAAGGTGAAATATCCTATTCTGCTGCAAGTTGGGATCTAAACCGATTAACGGCTGATATAAATACGCCAATAAACGCCGATAAAACTGCTTTGTTAAGAATAAATACGGCTTTGCATAGCGAGAGAAGTTTTCAGGATGCGGGATTTAATAGAAACTTTTCTTTTGCTCCAAGTTTTTCGTATGAAATAAACGATCGTTTAACGCTTTTAATCGATGCTGAATTTAGTATTTACAAAGCGACTTCGCCAACCAGACTGGCACCGTTTGTAGTAAAAGGAACAGAAAGCAGTATTGAACAGCTTGAGATTCCGTATAAATTATCATTTGCTAATAATACGATCAATTATACAAGCCAGCAATACAATATTTTTGCTCAGTTAAAATATAAAATGTCAGAGCAATGGACTTCTCAAACTGTTTTATCCAGAACCAGATCATCTTCTGATGGTTATGTTGTGGCTTTGCAAATGATGTCTGCAACAACATTAAGACAACAGGTTACGTATCAGGAATCTCCTTTTTACGGAACGGATATCCAACAAAATTTTATTGGAAATTTTAAAATTGGCAAACTTAAAAATAGGGTAGTTGCCGGTTTGGATTTTTATAGTTTGCGTGCGACACGTAACGATGCAATTGTAAATATGCCTGCACTGAATTATAAAAAACCGGGTGACGCTTATAACAATTTTAATCTGGAAAAAGTGGCGCCAATGTTTGCTAATGCCAAATTCAACAATTTTGTATCGAATGATGAAAACACCTATAGCGCCTATGTTTCTGATGTTTTGAATGTAACAGACAGATTACTGGCAATGGCTGGTCTTCGTGTGGATCGTTACGAAAATAAAGGAACATATTACCCAAGCAAAGATTCTATTGCAGGGAACTACAACCAAACGGCATTATCGCCAAAATTTGGATTGGTATATCAAATTATGAAAGATAAAATCTCTGTTTTTGGTAATTACATGAACGGATTTAGTAATGTTTCCGGTTCTGATTTTAACGGAAACACGTTCAAACCTAATCAGGCGAATCAGTTTGAGGGAGGTTTTAAATTTGATTTAAGCAAAATATCGGCTACGCTTAGTTATTATGATATTAGTGTTACAGACATTACACGTGATGATCCGGATCATGCGAACTTTTCGATTCAGGACGGAACTCAGGTCAGTAAAGGTTTTGAAGCGGAGTTGATCGCCAACCCAATTTCCGGATTAAATATTGTCGCCGGTTATACGTATAATGACAGTAAATACGAGAAAAGTAATGCCAGTGTTCAGGGTTTACGTCCCACAACGGCCGGATCGCCAAGAACGGCAAATTTATGGGCAAGTTACAGGGTTGTAAATGGTGCTGCGCAAGGTTTGGGATTTGGTTTTGGAGGTATTTATGGCAGCGAATATTACCAGACGAATACAACGACTTTCAAATTTTCTATTCCGTCATATACGGTATTAGATGCGTCACTTTTTTACGATCAGCCGAAATACAGAATTGGTCTTAAAGTAGATAATTTAACGAATGAAAAATATTGGTCTTACAGACTTGCGGCTCAAAATCCAACACGTATTACGGCAAACGTAACATTTAAATTCTAAGGTTAATAATTCTAAAATAATAGAAAAAGGGGAATATTTCATTTTTGAAATATTCCCCTTTTTATTTTCTATAAATATGTCGTCTTCTATAAATATGTCGTCCCTCTGGGACTTGAAAATGAATATGATTTTTTATTTTCTATAATATGTCGTCTTCTACAAATATGTCGTCCCTCCGGGACTTGAAAATGCTTATGATTTTTTATTTTCTATAAATATTTCGTTTTCTATAAATATGTCGTCTTCTATAAATATGTCGTCCCTCTGGGACTTGAAAATGATTATGATTTTTTATTTTCTATAAATATTTCGTTTTCTATAAATATGTCGTCTTCTATAAATATGTCATCCCTCCGGGACTTGAAATGATTATGTTTTTTTTATTTTCTATAAATATTTCGCCCCGCTGGGGCTCTTTTTATTTATTCAGCCATGCTTTAAATTCGGCGGCTTTGTTTTTACTGATGATTACATCGATCGCAGATTTTGGTATAACTTCAATTTTCAATTGATTGTTGCCATATTTTAAAATCTTATCTATAGATTTTATGGCGAGAATAAATTGTCTGTTTGCCCTAAAAAAGATCGTGTTGTCTAATTCGCTGTAAATTTCTTCGAGACTACTGTTACTGGTAGAGATTTTTCCGTTTGTATCTTTCACGTAAGTGATCGTATTTTCCATATAGATATAAGCGATTTGTTCTATTTCGAGCGTGACGATTTCGTTTTTCAGATTCGTTAAAATCCGTTTTTTATTTGAAGCAGGAGCAGAGACATCTGTAGTTTTTGACTGCTCATTCGATTCTAGTTTCGATTTGTAACTCGTCAGGTCATAATTGAGTTTCGAAAGGCTTAAAACTTCATTAAAGAGGGTTTCATTTTTCTGCTCCAGTTTTCTTTCGTAACGGCTTCCAAAAATTCGGATCATAAAAAAAGAAAGCAAGACAATCAAAGCTCCGGTACTGATGTAAACGATAATAAAGTAGAATTTTAAATCCTGAACTTGTTTGTTAATGCTTTGAAGATTGGCGTGCGAGGCGATAATCCAATCGGTGTTTTTAACGGGATAGAGGTAAATAATTTCAGAATTGATCTCAGGATTATTAAAATTCCGAACTCCGCCGCCTTCTGTTTTATTTTTTAAATAGCTATAAAAGTCCTCAGAGTTTACTTCGTTATGCGTTTTAGAAATATAAGATTCATTAGGCAATGTCATCGCGCCAATTCTTGCCGGATTAGGGTGACAAATCTCTTTGCCGTTCTGGTCAAACATACAGATAAAACCGGTTTGCATGTCGGTTTTTTCAATGCTTCTCTGTACGTTATTGATAATGACTTGTTTATCTTTGTTTTGTTCTGCCTGATACGAAATCAGATTTGCCATTTCTTTGGCTTCTCTTTTACTGGATTCGATCTGTATTTTCAAAAATTGTTCTGTACTTAAACCTACGAGATAGTTCATGCTAAAATAACCGCAGATGTAAACGACAATGATTAAGGATAAAAAAGTAAAAAGATAAAGTTTGTCTTTTTTCATGGGAAGGTTTTGTATTCAACAGCCAAATTTAATTAATAATAATGGGTTGGATGCAATTATTTTTAAGGTAAAAAAGCAGCAAAAATTTCAAAAGAGAGATTAAAATTTCACGAATTATTATTTTGGGGATAAAGCCAATTCTGTTCCCTTCTTTTTATTCCCTTTTAAGTTCATTTTTTCCCTTTCGCGTAGTTTTCTTTGATTTCAGGCGGTAAACAGTCGTTCATTTGCAGTATCAAATTTCAAAACGAGATCATTTTTATTCTCTCTGATTTTGATTTTTAAAGGTTAAATCAAGTTTCAATTTTAGTGATTACATAAAAACCAACGATATGAAAAAGCAAAAAATATACAAAAGAAAAGTTGTCATGATTCCTTTAGCCATATTGGTTGTGATTTTTGCGGCAATACAATTTATACATCCTGAAATTACAAATCCACCGGTTACTGGAGATTTAAAAGTACCACATGAAGTACAAACTATTTTAAGAAACTCTTGTTACGATTGTCATTCTAATGAAACTAATTTAAGTTGGTATGATAAAGTAGTTCCGGCTTCTTGGTTGGTAGCACAACATATAAAAGACGGCAGAAACGGACTTAATTTTTCTGAATGGGATAAATTATCACCGGCAGATCAAAAAGCAAAACTATGGGAATCTGTCAATCAGGTTTCTCAGGGAGCAATGCCATTAGAGAGTTACACATTTGCACATCCAGAGGCAAAAGTATCTCAAAAAGACCTGAAAGTGCTTCAAAATTATATTTGGAGTTTAAGGGTGAATAATAAACCTCAGGATACTGCAAAAATTAATGCATTACAACAGCAGACAAAAGGTATAAAGAAAGCTCAAAAACTGGCACAAATACCAAAAGCTCCAAACGGAATCGCTTATATAGCCAATTATAAAAACTGGGCGGTGATAAGTACAACGCAACGTCTTGATAATGGTACAATGCGTATAATTTTTGGTAATGATATCGCCGTAAAAGCAATCAGGGAAAAGAAAATTAGTCCGTGGCCGGATGGTACTATTATAGCCAAAGCTGCGTATGATGAAATTGAAGATGAAGACGGCAATATTTCTCAGGGCACTTTTAAACAAGTAGAATTTATGATTAAGGATCATATTAAATACAAGAAAACAAATGGTTGGGGATTTTCGAGATTCAAAACAACAGAATTGATTCCGTATGGTAAAAGTGCTGATTTTGTTATCGAATGTATGAATTGCCATAAACCTATGGAGAAAAACGATTATGTATTCACACTTCCAATACGTCAATAAATATGAAAACGATATTATATTTTACAGCAATTTTTTCTTTATTTTTTCTGTTTTCCTGCTCAGATAAAACGAGTAATAAGGGTTTGAACAACGAAGCTTCACTTCCGGATGCTTTACTGAATAAGGTTTCAGGTCTGCATGTTATAAATTCTTCTATCAATATTAAAAAACAGACAACATCACTATTGTACGGAAATCAAATTGCAATAGAAAGAATCAGAGCTAACAAAAGGGATTTAAAAAAAGGCGAAAAATTAGTACGGATTACTTGGCAGCAACAATCAGATCCTAACTGGATTGGTGCAATTATTCCCGGAAAATTATTAGCTCTGGAGATTTTAGAATGGCTGCCGGAAAATCAAAATTCCAGTTATCAAAAATTTGAAGGAAATAGAATGTCTCTTAAAAATGACACGCTGGGAAATAATCACAGCATTAAAATAATACTTAAACAAAAAATGGCAATCCTGCCATAACTATAAATAAATTAAACACTAAATAATTAAAAAATGAAAACAATTAAAATTTTAGCTTTCGCACTTTTGGTCTCTTTTAGTACAATTAAAATGTATTCGCAAGAAGCATCATCTACTAAACCAACTATTATTTTTGTACACGGAATCTGGGCTGACGGATCCTCTTTTACAAATCAAATTGTCGCTTTGCAGGCAAAAGGATATCCGGTAATTTCAGTTCAAAATCCAATTACTTCATTAGCTGATGATGTTGCTGCTACAAAAAGAGCAATCGCTCAGGCAAAAGGAAATGTAATTTTAGTAGGGCATTCCTGGGGAGGTTTTGTAATTACACAAGCCGGAAATGATCCTAAAGTAAAAGGTTTGGTTTTTGTAGCCGCTTTAGTTCCTGATTTAGGAGAAACACTTCCATCATTATCTGCGCAAGGTCCGGCAGTTACTTTGAGTAATTATCTGGAACCGGTTGATGGTTTTATTTATTTGTCTAAAGAAGGAGTAAAAACCGTTTTTGCACAGGATCTTAAAGAAAAAGACCAAAACCTGATTCATGCAACTCAAACTCCTACAGCACAAGGTGTATTTGCTGATAAAAGTGGAGAACCTGCATGGAAAACAAAACCAAGCTGGTATATTTTAGCAAAAAGCGATAAAGCAATAAGCCCGGAACTAGAAAGATTTATGGCAAAAAGAGCTAATTCTAAAACTACAGAAATCGAAGCAAGCCATGTTGTAATGCTTTCGCACCCAACAGAAGTTTTACGTATTATTGAAGAAGCTGCAGCAAAGAAATAATTTTTTATAAAGGTTAATTTAAAAGCTCCAAAGTCGGTTTGATTTTGGAGCTTTTTTATTTTTAAACACATAGTGACATAGCTTTTAGGGATTAAAAAAAAGGTATTTCATTTTTAATAATACCGAATAGCTGTTTGAAACTATTTATCTTTTCTAATTAATAAAGTTTTCACATAGATTTAAAGGATTTATGCAGATTCGAGCGGATTATTATTGAAATAAAATCTGCTGTAATCTGCAATGTCTGCTTGAAATAATCTTGCAATGTTTTCCTGATAAATACATTATTGAAGTTTTGTAATCTCTGCCCATAATCGTGTAAGATTTTCTGATGGGTTGTGAATTAATTTTAACCCTCTGTAAAAGAAAATATTAGAACAACAAAACATACCATAATCATTATGATACACAAGATAGAAACGGCTGAAAATTTAATTGCTTTTAGAGCACTTGGTCAGGTTACAACTGCTGATTTTAAGAATGTTATATTACCTGAATTAGAAGGGTTATCGAAACAGTCTAATGAAATTAATTTTTTATTTGCGCTGGATACGGATGTTCAGAATTTTACTGAAAATGTTTGGTTTCAGGATGCCGTTCTGGGATTACAGCAATTTGACAACTGGAACAGGGTTGCCATTGTTTCAGATTCTGAAGAAATTAATTTTAATGACGGATTTACATTCAATACGACGGGTGAATTACGTGGTTTTAAAAAGTTAGCTTTCAATAAAGCCTTAAAATGGGTCGAAGGAAATTCAATTTTATAAAATAAAGTTATGAGAGCAATATGGACGGGATCAATTAGTTTTGGGTTAATTAATATTCCCATTAAAATATTTTCTGCGGTGCAGGAAAGCAGTATTGACATGGATATGCTGGATGAAAAGGATCATGCAAACATTAAATTTAAAAGGGTAAATGAAAATACGGGCAAAGAAGTTGCTTATGCCAGTATTGTAAAAGGCTATAAAATTGATGATAAATATGTGATTCTTGAAGATGCTGATTTTGAAGCCGCCGATGCCGAAAAAACAAAGACTATTAATATCCAGAGTTTTGCTTTAGAAACAGAAATTAATAGTATTTACTACGAACAACCGTATTATCTTGAGCCTGATAAAGGCGCCATGAATGCTTATGCTTTGCTTAGGGATGCGCTTGAAGCATCCGGCAAAGTAGGAGTAACGAGCTTTGTTTTGCGAAACAAGGAAAGTCTGGCGATTTTAAAACCTTATAAAAATGTGATTTTATTAAACAGAATCAGATTTGAACAGGAAATCAGGGATCCATCAGATTTAAAACTTCCTGCAGCTTCAAAAAAAGCGACAAAAGAAATGGATATGGCCGAGAAACTGATCGATCAGCTTACAGAGAAATTTGATATTAGTGCTTATAAAGACGAATATACTGCGAAGCTTTTGCAAATTATAAAAAACAAAGCCAAAGGCAAGAAACAAGCCGCTCCAAAATTAAAAGTCGTGCATAAACAAAGCGATGATTTAATGGCGATGCTTAAAGCAAGTCTGGAAAAAAAGAAATCCTCTTAATCGGGATTTCTATTTTCCAGTTTGTGTAATATCTTTTTGATATTGGCACCTTTACCTAAAACGGGCTGCCATAAATCTCCTTTTTTCTCAAAACGTTTCATCACATTTTTAATGGTAAATTGCGACGGATGCAGTTTCAGGTTTACTTCGCTCCATTCTAACGGTGTCGAAACTGTTGCTCCCGGTTTTGGTCTTACAGAATATGGCGCTGCGAGCGTTTGTCCGCGTCGGTTTTGTAAATAATCAATATATATTTTATGCTTTCTTTTCTTGATACTTCGTTCCAGAGAAGTTGTTTCAGGCAAACGCGATTGTATTTCTGTTGCCAGTAATTCGCCTAAAATTTTGATAGAATCGTAGTCATATTGCGCTCCAAGCGGAATATAAACATGTAATCCGGTTGCGCCAGAAGTTTTGCAGTAACACTCAGTTTCCAGTTCATCCAGCACTTCTTTTACGGTTAAAGCTGTTTTTACAACTTCTTCAAAATTATCTTTTTCAGGATCAATATCTATAACAAGCCAATCCGGATTTTCGATGTGTTTGATGGTTGAATTCCACGGATTCATTTCGATACAGCCTAAATTCGCCATATACAATAGTGTTGCTTTATCATTGCAAAGCAGGTAATTAAGATATTCTTCGTTTGATTCTGAGAAAACTTTCTTGGTTTTTAGCCAGGCAGGGACTTTATCAACATCGACATCTTTTTGATAAAAACTGGCACCGCTGATTCCGTTAGGAAAACGATTCATAGATTGCGGACGATCTTTGAGATAGGGAAGGATCAAATCTGCCACTTCATTATAATATTGCACAATTTCTCCCTTGGTAATTCCGTTATCAGGAAAATAAACCTTGTTTTGATTAGTAAGATGCAAAGTGGTTTTTCCTATTTTCAAATCATAATCGTTTTCTGTATTTTGAGTTGGTTTATCTTTCATTGTATCCTCTTTTAAATTCGTTTCCGGTGCAACATCAGATTTAATGTTCGAAGGCACAAAAACCTCATTCGGTTTTTTATCAATTCGTAAACCCAGATATACAGGATGTCTCAAATGTTTGTCATTTGTCCATTCTGAGAATTTAACCTGACAGACTAATTTAGGTTTAACCCACTGAATTTCATCTTTCAGGGCAATTTTTTCGTTGAGCGGAGATTCATTTACAAAATAAGGTTTTAAGCTCGTATACAATTCCTTAAGAGTAGAATCTGTAAATCCAGTTCCGCATTTTCCAATAAACTGAAGTCTTTTTCCATAATATTGTCCGAGTAAAATCGCACCAAAATATTTTCTGGATTTCTTAGGTTCAGTAATTCCAATAATTATGGCTTCTTCTTCATTCGAAATTTTAATTTTAAGCCAGTCTGTACTTCTTTTATTAGAAATATAAGTGCTGTCAGTTTTTTTTGCAATTATTCCTTCGCCTTTGCTTTTTATCGAAAGATCAAATTGATTCAACCCTTTTTCGACGGTATGTTCTGAGAAAAAAACATTTTTAAAACCATATTTATTCAGCAAAATTTTAAGTAATTCTTTTCTTTCCAGTAAGGATAAATCGGTAATTAGGTTTCCGTCTAAATTCAGTAAATCAAAAACATAATATTTTAAAGTTCCCAAACCCGTTTTAAGATAGTTTTGAAGCAACTGGAAATTTGCTTTTCCGTTTTCATCTTCCACAACAATTTCGCCGTCTAATACTGCAATATGATCTATTTTCTGTAATTCATCTGCAATGGGTTTGAAATTGGTGTTAAAAGATAGTTTATTTCGGCTAAATAATTGCACATCAGCAGGATTAATTACAGCTATTGCGCGATAACCATCATATTTATTTTCGAAAACCCAATGAGAATCATCAAATGCTTTTTCGCGTATTGTGGCAAGCATGGGTTTAATGAAAACAGCCGGTTCCAGAGCAGAATCATCCTCTAAAGCCTTTTCTTTTTTGACGCTTTTCTTTTTCTCGATGGTTTCGTTTAATTTTTTGGAATTTTTCTCCAGTTCTTCTAATGTTCTTTGAGAAAGAACTGATTTATTTTTATTCAAAACATCACTTTCAGAAGCATGCGGATCACTTTTTTTAAGCAGTAACCACGCATTTTCCTGTTTTCCTTTGAGTTTTATTAAAGAGAATTCTCCTTTGAGTTTTTTTCCTTTTAGAATAAAACTTAAATGTCCTTTTTTAAGATCGCTTAAGAGTGTTTTTTCAGGATTTGCTGTTTTTTCATCCGGAGTATAAGTACCATTATCCCAAACGATAACATTTCCGGCACCGTAATTTCCGGCAGGAATTGTTCCTTCAAAATCTTTATAACTGTACGGATGATCTTCGACCATCATCGCCAGACGTTTGTCATCAGGATTCATTGACGGGCCTTTAGGAATCGCCCAGCTTTTAAGAACGCCGTCCATTTCAAGCCTAAAATCATAATGCAAATGCGAAGCAGCATGTTTTTGAACTACAAAAATCAATTCGCTTGCTGATTTTTCGACTTTGCCTTTTGGTTCCTGAGTTTGTTTAAAATCTCTTTTTTGATTGTATTTAGACAGTGACATATGTTTTCGCTAATATTAATATTGTTATAGAAAGGGAATAAACCGCCGTTGCGACAAGACCAAAAACGATGTGGGCAAGCAACAGCTGAAAATAATATCCTTTAAAATCGATTGCAGGTTTATGATCACTTAGTTTAAACATAATCATCCAGCCCAGAATACCAATAACCCCACTTACAAATCCTAGTAAAAAAGCAGTTAAAAATGAAATAGGCAAAATATCCCTTATCCATAAAAAATAATACGCCGCTACAAAAAGAAAACCTATAAAATAATGGAGTATCCAGGCTAATGTTGCCTTTGTTTGCTCCGGTAATTTAATATTAAGTTTAGTTAGCATAAAGGTGAGCAAAACGGGTTCTTTATACAATTCCCGAAAGCTTGCAGATGCTGCGTAACTAAATAATGTCATGGCAGATGTTGCTGCGATCGAAACTATTATTAGTTGTAAAAAAACATAAATATCCATAGTAGATTGATTTATAGATTTATAATTTTTTGATCATTTTGTCAGGTGTTATGAGGTAAAATAAAATAAACCATTCGTTGCGAATGGTTTATTTTTTAAAGCACAATGCTTAAAATTTTCTGGGATTATTTACAGGATCTTTTTCTTCCAGATCCTGATCAATGTCGTATTCCTGATCGAGTTCGTCCTGCTTGAGGCTATCTGTGGCAAAGCTGTCAGGATCACGATCATTTTCATCATAATCTTCTATAAGATCATCGTCTAAATCGCTTTCGTCCAGGTCTTCATCCAGATCATCCTTTTCAGAATAATCGTCATCTTCGTTTTCCCTGTCAAGTGCATTTGAGAAATTTTCATCTAAATCATCCTCATTTTCATTCTGGGTCTGATTAAAGATTTCTTCATCGTCTTCGTACTCTTCATCGTTTCTTTTTTGATATTCATCTACATAACTTTCGTCGGTATTGTGACTTGAAGCATAAATATCATTTTGTTTTTTATCAGGTTTCTGACGGATATCATCTTCGGGATGATAAAAATTACGGTCATCCCGACCGTAATTCTCACTATTTCCTATTATCATATTATAATGATTTAGAGGTTTTTACTTTTTAGTCGTTGGAGACTTTTTTGTATCAGCAGATTTTGTAGTACTTTTTGAAGTACTCGTTTTTTTATCTGTTGCTTTTGTACCTGTTGTACTGCTGTTTTTGTGGTTTGAAGTGTTCATAATATTAGATATTAAATTAATAGTTAATTAAAGTTTCCTTTTATTTTCATTTAGTTGAATGTTAAAAGGTTAAACCAAAATTACCATCAATACGTATATATTTACTTATACGATTCTGCAGAGTAATTATATAATTTTCAGCATATTAAGATATGGGTTTTTAAGTGCTTATAATGAAAATTATATAATTTGAAAAGAGGATTTTGTAAGTAGTTTTTAGTTAATTTTTAAATATTTACATAAGAATTTATGCCTGTAAACAGCGCATATTTTAAATAAGAATTTAAACTTATTACTATGAATAAAAAAGGACCTATAGTAATAATCGAGAATAAGCAGGAAGACCGTAAGTTATTTATTGAAGTTTTTATGGAACTAAATTACTCTAACTCGATTATATATTTTAATACTGCCGAAGCGGCGTGCAGTTATATGTTGCGGAATAAAATAAAACCTTTTTTGGTTTTCTCTGATATTGTGTTGCTTAATGTGATGAATTACAAGGTTATGGAAACTAATCCTGACAATGGTGTAGGAACAATGTTCAATTGCCCGTATTTGTTCTTTACAACACTATTTGAACAGAGTTTTGTGATCGACCCTTATTCGCTGCCCACGCACAGCTATTTTGTAAAGCCTTTTGATTATACTAAATTTAAGCAGGTAATCAAGACGATTGTAGAGTATTGGAGTAAACCAAAATCTATTGCGCAATACAATAAAATAGAAATTAAATCAATAAAAATTGAATAGTAAAAGAAAGATATCGTAATGGGTATCTTTTTTTTTTAGTGCTATATCGCTATCTTTTTGAAATTCATTGCGATATCTAATTATAATTTTCTGTATAATTTTCATAAGTAATTGATTTTTAATTGTTTAAACACAGGTATTGTTTTCGCTTGTTTATTTTATCATACATTAACTAAAAAAATATAAAAATGGAAAATGATAAAAAAACATGGTTTATTACTGGAACTTCTCAAGGAATTGGGCTTATTTTAGTACAGCAATTATTAGCGCAGGGGTTTAATGTGGCGGCAACTGCAAGAGATGTTGATTCGCTCAAAAAAGCAGTTGGTATTTCGTCAGTTCAATTTTTGCCTTTGCAGGTTGATTTGATTAATGAAAACAGTGTCAAACAAGCTGTAAAAGAGACCGTAGGACAATTTGGATCTATACATTATTTAGTAAATAATGCGGGATATGGCTTAATAGGAGGAATAGAAGAAAGCTCTGATGCTGAAGTTCGCGCTAATTTTGATGTAATGTTTTTGGTTTACTCAATGTCACCAGAGCCGTTTTGCCTTATATGCGAAACAATAAATCTGGGCATATAATCAATCTTTCGTCGGTTTTTGGATTATTAGCCGGAGCAGGCTGGGGAATTTATTGCAGTACTAAATTTGCAGTCGAAGCTATTTCTGAGGCATTGGAACAAGAGGTTAAGCCTTTTGGAATTAATGTTACGATTATTGAACCGGGTTATGTGCGTACTAATTTCTTAAACAGCAGTTCTCTTATCACAACAAAAGCTCCTTTAGAAGAATATACGGCTATTCGCGAAGCTGTGCGCAAACATCAGGAAGATATTCCGGGCAAACAGTTGGGTGATCCTGATAAGGTGGCGGCATTAATTATAAATATTGTACAAAATCCTGAACCGCCTTTGCGTATTCTTACCGGATCAGATGCGTACCAGTTTGCCAATTATAAAATTGATTCCCTTAAAACTGAAATCGAAAAAAATAAAGAACTTACATTCTCAACCGATTACTTGGTTTGAGAATTTCATAAAAAAATTTCCCAGTTTCAAACCGCATGAAACTGGGGAATTGTAGAAAAATAAAAACACAAACGTGAGGCTAATTAAATCGCCTGTAGCAACTCTGTTTTATATTAAAAATTTACGGGAACTAGAATAAATGCTGTGCCGGAATGTTATATATTTGAGGTATATAAGTATGTTTTTAAGAGCCAAAACCATTAATTACGCGTAATATATGAAGCTATTCTACACTAAAGCAATGCTATTTTTACTGTTCTTAACTTTCTCTTCGTGTGAAACCAAAAAAGAAAAACCAGAATCAAAACCTTATAAAGCCGGCGTGCTTTTATCTTTTGATGATGCTTATGTTGATGAATGGTATGAAGCCGATCTGGCCTTGAAAAAATACGGATGGAAAGCCACTTTTAATGTCTGCAGAATAGATTCTATTGGAGCTCCGCAAATAAAAAAACTTCTTGAAATGCAAAAAGAAGGACATGAAATTGCCGGTCATGGTTATCATCATTATAATGCGGTTAAGTTTGTAAAGCAACACGGGATTGATGCTTATATGAAACAGGAAGTAGATCCTATGATTGTGTCAATGAAAAGGCTTAATTTTAAAGCTACTTCATTTGCGTATCC
Organism: Flavobacterium sp. Leaf82; assembly: GCF_001422725.1. GTDB lineage: Bacteria > Bacteroidota > Bacteroidia > Flavobacteriales > Flavobacteriaceae > Flavobacterium. The sequence goes on from NZ_LMMA01000032.1 coordinate 745,635, forward strand.
TTACGGAGAAAGATCTGATGCACTGGATAAAGCATTATCTAATGATTTCAGGATCATAAGAGGAAGAGCTTTTGGAGGCGAAGCACCTGAAAAACAAGATAGTTTTTTTAATAATTCAAAAATTGTTTTTGCTTTTGATATAGACAACAGCCATATTCATTTTAGTATTCCGTATGTTTTAGAATTGCTGGATTATGCTAAAAAACACAATAAAATTCTACTATTATGCGGTCATAAACCCGTAAAAAATGTGACTGAAAATTATCAGACCAAAATAGAAACCTTAGAGTTTATTTGTAAATACATGAAACTTAATGATCTTAAGTTTTATAAATTGTCTGACTTAGATGATTTACTTCCGGAACAATAAAATTCTCTGTTTTTTAAATTGAAATAAAAAATCCTATTTTATTATGAAATAGGATTTTTTGTTTTTTAGAAATTTTTACAGCCAAATTAAAATCTGCAAAATATATTGAAAATAAGAATCTTAGCTAACAACATCATGTAAAGCCTGAAATATATTCAAAGGATATTCGGCGATTCTGTTGCACAGGTACAAATACCATTCTTTGCCATATACAAAGTAAATTTTTGTTGGATAACCTTGCTCTTTTAAGATTCTTAATTGCTCATTTTGAATACCATACAAACTTTCAAATTCATATAAATCTTTATTGGGCTTGTAATTTTCGATCATTGCCACAACTTCTTTCTGAATTAGATCATGATGCGTGGCAATAGCACATTTATGCTTTCTTGAAAACAGTTGGTCTATATAATATAAATAGCGTTCATCCAGTGCGTTACCTCTGGCAATCGAAACGCCTTCAGGTGTAGCAAAAGCTCCTTTTACGATTCTTATTCTGCCGTTTTGTTGCACCAAATCTTCAAAATCATCTTTTGATCTGTGCAGGTACGCCTGTAAAGTGATAGAAACGTTATCATATGTTTTAGAAGCAGTTTTGTATAGATCGATAACAGCATCTGTTACTTCGATATTTTCTGCACTAATTGTTACTTCAATATTCTCTTTTTTAGCCTCTTTACAGATCAAATCTAAGTTGTTTAAACACAGTTCTTTTGATAGAGATAATCCGATGTGCGAAAGATCGAGGGAAAAAGTAGAGTTCAGTTTTTGTTTTGAAATCTCCTGTGCAATCCTGACAAATTCCTGAGATGCCTCAAAAGCCTCTTTTTCAGTCAGCGTATTTTCGCCCATGAATTCTATAGAGGTTTTAAAACCTTGTTTGTTTTGGTCCTGAACCTTAACAATGGTTTCTTCTAATGTTTCACCACCAATATATCGGTCTGCCGCTTTTTTGATTGTTTTAAAAAGAATTTCGTTAGAAAGAATGTACTCTTTTGCCTGTTCGTTTAGCGCCGCTTTTCTTAAAGCACTGGCACCCATTAGTAATAAATCCTGTTGCATTATAATTGTTTAGTTTTTAGTATCAATATAAAAGTTATGCTTTAATAAATTATAAGGATCACAAATAAAAGTATTGTAAGAAGCTTTAAATGACTTTTAAATCTTAGTTTTAATTTTTCCCGACTAATCAAATAAGGTAAAATTGGGTATTGCGAAAAAACTGTTTTTATGCTGTATATAAAATCAGGAACATTTACCTTTTTTTAGAAAAATTATTTGGGTTCTTTAAACGATAAGTCCGAATTTAATGCTAGAATATCATGAAACACAAATGTAACAATTACATATTAAATCAGGTTAATTTGTAGGATCGTTATTGTACTTTTTTTGATTGAAAAAAGCATTTATAAATACTTTTTAAGCGAAGATTAGAAAATATTGAGAATTGTTAAAAAAAGATTTTAAAGGACTATCATTCTTACAGTTTTGTTATTAAATGTTAAGAATCCTGTTATTTTTTTTATGAGCCCGGGCAAAACTGCTCGATTTTTCGTACCTTAAAATTTCTAACAAATAAAGTACAATGATGACAAAATTACGAATTTCATTAATCAACATTCACGGACTCTTAAAAGGTTCAGGTTTGGAGATTGGTAGAGATGCTGATAATGGCGGACAAACAAAATATGTATACGAACTTGCTGAGTTTTTATCACAACATGAAGATGTAGAACATGTTCATGTATTTACAAGATTAATTGATGATCCCAATCTTTCTCCGGAATATGCAGTACCTATCGAAATCATTAATGATAAATTAGACATAAGGCGTATCCCTTTTTTGGGAAAAAAGTATAAGCCAAAAGAACAATTATGGGATGGTTTGGACACTTTTGTAAACGGAATTGTCCAGCATATCAAACTTCATGATATATTCCCAAACTGGATTCACTCCCATTACGGAGACGCAGGATATGTCGCCAGTGAATTATCAACAATATTAAATATTCCATTTGCGCACACGGGACATTCACTGGGTTTTCATAAAAAGAAAAAATTACTCGAAAGTGGTGCAAGTGAAGAAGAAATTGAAAAGAAATTTAAGTTCATTCAAAGAATTGCTGCCGAAGAAAAAACACTCGAATTATCTGAATTTATTGTAACCTCGACAGAGCAGGAAATTGAAACTTATAAACCCTATCTCAACTTTGATTTAGGTAAATACCACGCCATTTCCCCGGGAATTGATACCAGTAAATTTGTTCCTTATTATCATAGAGAACAAGACTCTGACAAACAAATGGAAGAGGAGCAAAGAAAATATTGGGTGGCAGAAACTATTTCTAAATTTTTAATCAATCCGCATAAGCCTTTTATTCTGGCACTTTCCAGACCTGACCGCCATAAAAACCTTCATACACTTATCGAGGTTTACGGCAAGGACAAGGAACTGCAAAGTATTGCCAATCTGGTAATTTTTGCCGGAATCAGAAAAGATATTTCGAAAATGCCGGAATCTGAGAAGGATGTACTGACAGATTTATTGCTATTGATGGACAAATATGATTTGTACGGAAAAATGGCAATTCCAAAGAAGCATGATGTAGAAAATGAAGTTTCTATTATTTATCGTTATGCGGCAGAAAAAAGAGGTGTTTTTGTGAATCTGGCTTTGCATGAAAATTTTGGTTTAACCGTAATTGAATCCGCAAGTTCAGGTTTGCCCGTTGTAGTAACAAAAAACGGAGGACCGTCTGAAATTATTCCAACATGCCAGAACGGAGAATTGGTGAATCCGCTGGATGAAAATGAAATCAAAAAAGCATTGCGAAACATTTTGACCAACGAAAACCAATGGAAATATTACTCGAATAACGGAGCCATTAATATCCAGAAACATTATAGCTGGTTAAGCCATGTTAATCAATATGTTGAGTTGGTAAATGAAAACTTATCGGCATCGTCCGGTTCAGGAATAAAAAAACAGCACTATCCTAATATTAATATCGAAAGGTTAAAAAGGAAAGTTGCCCATTTATTTGTTTCGGATATTGACGGGACATTAATAGAACCAAAATTAAATAATCCAGGACTCGTCGAGCTAAAAGAACATTTGGTAAACCGTACCGATAAAATGGCATTTGCATTGGCATCCGGACGAAATTTAGCTTTGGTGAAGCAAGTTATCGAAGAAGAACAATTTCCGTTGCCGGATTTTATTATTTGCTCTGTAGGTACTGAAATTTATTATACAAACGGAAAGGATTATATTCTGGACAAAGGCTGGGCTAAGTTTTTAGCCGGACGCTGGAAAAGAGACGATATTGTCAACCGTTTAAAAGAGATTCCGTGGTTGCGAATGCAGGAAGAAGAAGCACAAAATCCTTATAAAATATCTTACTATTATGAGAAAGAAAATTACGATTATGATCAACTGATTGCAGTTTTGGGTGTAGGATGGTACAAAATAAACATTATACCAAGCCACGGAGAATTTATTGATTTTATTCCAAAAAGAGCGTCAAAAGGAAATGCTATTAAATTTTTGTGCCGCAAATGGTCCATTCCGTTATCGAATGTTATTGCGGCAGGAGATTCAGGAAACGATATCGATATGTTCAGAGGTTCTATAAAAGGAATAATCGTAGGAAACCGAAGCGTAGAATTAGCCAATTATGAAACTACAAAAAGTATTTATGTGGCCAAAGATTCTGCATCTTCCGGTATTCTGGAAGGATTAAAACATTATAAAATTATAAAATAAATAAGTTCCGGAGGAACGATTCATATTGTAGCAAGGGATTTTAATCCCTTGAAATATGGAAATTAAAGATTGGCGATTTTGTTTGCGATCCTTCGACTTCGCTCAGGATGACAAAAATGACACAATATGTTAAATAATAAAATAGGTTAGTATGTATTCAGGTTCAGGATTTAGCAATTGGGAAATAGGAGACGTAGATGTATTTATCGATGAAAGTGGAGTACACCATTTATTTCATCTCATTATTCCCAATCACGATTATATTGCGCATGCAGTATCAAAAGATGGTCTTTCTTGGAAAAGAGTAAAAAATGCTTTGTTTGTAGGCGATCCCGGAGAGTGGGATGATGATATGTTATGGACAATGCATGTGAGTAAAAATTCTGCCGGTGAAGGTTACGAAATGTATTATACAGGTCTCAAACGTCAGGATAAAGGAATTACGCAAAAGGTAGGCCGCGCAGTTTCTCCGGATTTAATTCACTGGACAAAAGACAATCAATACGGTTTGCCTTTGCGAAGTGATGCCCCTTATTATGAAAGCCGCGATAATAACCCGCGCGAATGGCTGAGTTTCAGGGATCCTTATAAATACGAATTCGAAGGAGAAGATTATCTGCTTATTTGCGCACGAAGTGCAGTAGGACCAACATATAGAAGAGGTTGTATTGGTGTTGCAAAAAGAGGCGAGAAAGGTTTCGTGCTTCAAAAACCGCTGCATGTGGCGTATGTATATGATGATATTGAATGTCCTTGTGTGGTAGAAATAAAAGGAATGCATTATTTGCTGGGCTCAATTCGGGAAGATATAAAAGTTCGTTATTGGTTTTCGCCGGATTTTAAAGGAGAATATCATGCCTTTCATAATAATGTATTAATGCCACAAGGTAATTATGCCGCCAGAATTGTAAAAGAAGGCGACTACTATTTGATTTATAACTTTTATTTTGTTGGAGGAAATGTAAACACACTTCGCGTAATTCCGCCGCCAAAACAGTTAGACGTTGATAGTAATGGCAGATTATTATTAAAAACCTATCACCATTGGCGAACCCTTTATCAAAGAACTATTCTACAGAGAAACTTACCGGTTCCGGTTCCTATTTTAGGAAATCCGTCGGCAAATTTTGAAATAGAAAATGAAAATAAATGGCGAATTGGCTGTAGAAGCGGATACGAAGTTTTTTGTTTTGAAAAACCTTCAGAAAATTTTGTTTGGGAAGGAACTCTTGCGGTAGAAGGAATGGGAAAAACAGGTTTTGTTATCGAATGCGATGATGAAGGAACAGCCTATTACATCTCAATTGATTTTGTAAATGGTTTTGTGCAATTCAGAGCTTGGGGATTTAATGAAAAAGATGTGAAAAATAATTTTGTTTTCGAAAATATACAAACCAATCAATTTGAAATTGTCGAAAACAAAGAGATTTATTTTAAGATCATTCGATACGGAAATTATTATGAACTTTCGATCAACGATATTGTCAAACTAACGTTGTTGGACTATAAATACAGCGAAGGCAAAATTGGTGTATATGTTTGTTCTGCAATAGTTTCGCTCAGTGATTCAAAAATTCACGTTATTCCGGAACCTGAAAACGAATATGCAACCGCAGATCCTAATAAGGCATTTGATGAATATAATAAAATAGCACAGTAGTATTTATGGACAGATTGTGTATTTATTGAAGAGAATTACTGTCGATAATGCTTTTTACACTTTGAATAAAAGTTTCGGTATTGTTGATTTCGCCTTTTATATAAACATCATAATCTGTCAATTTAAATTGCTCCAGCATATCTTTTTTAAGATATTTTATCATCGATTCAATGCTTCGGGTATCACTATCATTTTGTCTTTTTAGTTCCCGTTGTTTGCTTTCCAGGTAAGTTAAAGTCTTTTTTAATCTTTGTACGTTAATTTTGTCCACACTTAATTTTCTTTAATTTAATAAAAAATAAACGATAATCAGGAATAAGATAAAATTCAATATTTTTCCAAAAACGTTACAGTGAATTGAATTTATCTTATTACAAGACTATCGTTTCATGTAATTACGTAATATTGGATTTTTTAGTTTTGAAATATAAGGCAAAAAATTAAAAAAAATTGTAAGAATTAAAAAGTAATTTATGTAAACCATTGAAATGCTTTTGTTTATCTGGTATTTAGAAAGTTTGCCCAATTTGATTTTTCTTTAAAAATATTTGAAAAAGAAAATTATAAAGGTATTTTTTAGTTTTAAAAAAGTAAGAAAACAACAATCGAAGAACTATTATAAAACAAAATAAGCTGCATTTTTTCTAATCAGAAACAATACAGCTTATTTTAATAGTAGTAACATGTTATTTTACGACAGTAGCTTCTAATTCGACTTTTAAAGTTTCAAAAAGACTTTTGACTTCCAGTAAAGTAGTGGCTTGTTTCATGTCGTGTTTGGTAACCCAATCCTGAATAATAGCAAAATGAGGCCAAAGTTCACTCGTATTTGTCGTGTAGATATTTAACCTTACGATTCCTTTGCATTCATAGCCGGATTCTGTGATTACCTGTTCCAGATTTTTTAGCGCAAGGATAATCTGCGATTCCATATTTTCATTGCTTGAAACTCCATTTGCATCAATAGCAGTTTGTCCTGAAACATATAATGTTCCTTCGGGATTTTTTACTTCTACGGCTTGTACATAACTTCGCTGATCCTGCCATTGCCAGGGATTAATTGCTCTTTTTTCCATTTGTTTCGCTTTTTTAGATTGTGCCAATATTGGCATAGTAATTAATAATAATAACGCTAAAAATTTTGCTCTTTTTTTCACGATTACAGTTTAAAATTATACTGCAAAATTGAGAATAACAGTTGGAAAGAAGTCTTGACATTTCTCACGAATTTAATGTGAGATATGTCACATCAGGAAGATAATCTGCTGAGGGTTTCGCGCGATACACCCAGATATGAAGCAATAAGGCTTTTGGGAACTCGCTGAATAAGTGACGGATATTGTTTTAAAAGCTGTTCGTATCGTTCTTTAGAGTTTGATGTTTGCCAGGATATAATGCGACGCTGTGATCCCAGAAAACCAAAAGTAGCTTTGTTGAGAAAAAAACGTTCCATTTTTTGCAGGCCTTCACAGAGTTTTTTATAATCTTCAAGAGTACAGCAAAGAACCTCTGTATCTTCAAGACAATGTAATGACATTGTAGCTTCGGTTTGAGTAAAGAAAGCATAATAATCGCTTTCCCACCAATCTTCAAGGGCAAAAGAAACTATATGCTCTTTTGCCTTATGATCTGTATAAACCAATTTTAAAAGCCCTGAAATTATAAAGAAAGAATATTTGACAGGATCACCTTCCTGAATCAAAAATTGATGTTTTTTAAACTTTTTGGTTGTAAAGTGACTGTACACAAAGGCAAATTCATCATCTGTCAATGGTATTATTTTTTCGATATGTTCTCTAAGGTTTGCCTGCATATTAGAATTCAAAGTTATTCAAATTTTAATAATCAGGAACATGTTTTATAATTTAACCTTTAGAAATAATACTTTATAATACACGGGCCAATTTTTCTTTGATATATTCAAGTGCGCCGGTAGACCATAATGTTACAACAATCAAAACAGGCTGAAAAGCCAGTCTAATTAATCTTGCCTGATCTGTATCAAGACCAAAAGCATCTGTACCATTCATATATTGAGCAATATTACCCGGGAAAACCAGCACATAGAAAACAGCCAACGCCAATCCGGTTTTAACTTTATGCTTTGTTAAAAAAACCATCGCAAGTCCCAAAGCGATCTCTACTATACCGGAGAGTATAACAACAAGATCTTTATCAAGAGGAACCCAATTAGGAACTTGCGCCTGAAAATCTTGTCGCTGAAAAGTAAAATGTCCAATAGCGGCCATTATCATAAAAAGACCTAATAGGATTCTGAAAAAGTTTTGTGTTTTAGTGGTTGTATAATCTGTCATAATAAGGAGTTGTGTTTACAAAAATATTTTTATTTGATTTGAATGTGGTACTAAGTTAAAGCAATAAAAAACAAAAAGCGGATATTGCTTAGAGATACCATATTATACTCAAATGTAAAAGAAGCACGCAATTTTAGAATTACATAATTATAGGCGTTTGTTATACAATTAAAACTTTGTTATGTGTTTGATTTGTAGTTGTTTAAATGATGTAAGATTCGAATTTAATTCTATAAGATTGTCAGAAATATCAGTTATACATTTGACTTATAAAATTTTAAAGAAAAAACTATCATGAAAGATTCAAACACAAAAACACCGGCTAAAAAAACGACAACTGCGTCAAAAACAACATCAAAAACTACAGCAGCATCTAAAACTGCAAGTACATCAAAAACTACAACACCAAAAGGAGTTGTTAAAGCAAAATCATCTGCAGCAGAAGGATTAAGAGATTTATTCGTAGATTCATTAAAAGATATTTACTGGGCAGAGAAAGCTTTGACAAAAGCGCTTCCTAAAATGGCAAAAAATGCAACTTCTCAAAATTTAATTGACGCGATCAATGAACACCTTACTGTTACAGAAAATCAGGTAACAAGATTAGAACAGGTTTTTGCATCTATTGGAGAAAAAGCAACAGCAAAAAAATGTGATGCCATGGAAGGTCTTATTAAAGAAGGCGAAGGAATTATGGAAGAAACAGAAGTAGGAGCAGTACGTGATGCAGGAATTATCGCAGCGTCTCAAAAAATTGAGCACTACGAAATTGCTACTTACGGAACCCTTGCCGCTTTTGCAAAAACTTTAGGAGAAGATGAAGCAGTAGAATTGTTGGTTCAGACTTTAAACGAAGAAAAAGAAGCTGACGTAACCCTTACTGAAGCGGCTTATAACACGATTAATTTTGATGCTACAGAAGAGTAAAATCAATTTAGGATTTGGCCTTTATAATAAAAAAACCTGCAATTTTTTAATTCGCAGGTTTTTTTACTTTTAGCAAGAAAATTATTAGTAGATTTGACTTTTAATTTTTATAGCATTAAGTTAAATTAAGCATGTTAATACTGTAAGATTATGCGATAATTTTGTAAAATTGTTATTAGCGTGTAATATACATTTGATATGCATTTTAGAGTATGGGACATATTTTTTTTTGAATAAACTTATATTAAAAGCGAAGCATTACGTGCTAATTTTTAAAATAAGAATTAAAAAATGTAAGTTGTTTATTTTAAGGTTGCTATAATTTAAACCAATTAATAATATCATAAAAAGTATTATTGAATAATGGTTTTAAGCATTTTTTTGAATTTAATAAATCCACCATAATATAATATTGTTTCATCCAAATCCAAATTTAAAACAAATGCAAAATAATGTCCTAAGCAGCTTAAAAGAGCACGAAAACAAATTACTTACCACATGGTCTCAGCTTCTTCTTGAAAATGGATCAACAGACGGTTTAACAGAAGAAGAAGAATCAAAGGAATTTACATCTCTTTTATTAGATGCTTTAAGTACCTCAAATAACTACAATCAGAATTCAGAACAATTCGAGAAAGTACATGATTTACTTATCGGAATTTCCAGTTCAAGAGCAAAAAGAGGTTTTTCGCCAAGAGAAAATGCTCAATATCTTATTTCATTTAAAGAAGCGGCTTCGCAAATACTTTCAGAATTAGAAAGTGATCCTGCAAGACTTTATGATGCTAATTTACAATTAGGCACTGTTATAGACAACATGACAATCATGACTTTTGAAGCTTACATGAAAGGTCGTGAGGATGTAATTTCAAGACAAATCGACGAAATTAGTGAGATTTCGACTCCGGTTATCAGAGTTTGGGACGGTGTTGTTGCTTTACCAATTATAGGAACGCTTGATAGTTCAAGAACTCAGGTTGTTATGGAAAATCTTTTGCAACAAATAGTTGATACAGGAAGCTCTATTGCTATTCTTGATATTTCAGGAGTACCTGCAGTAGATTCTTTAGTAGCACAGCATTTAATAAAAACGGTGAGCGCTACACGTTTAATGGGTGCAGAATGTATCATAAGCGGTATTCGTCCTGAAATTGCTCAGACTGTTGTGCATTTAGGAATTGATCTTACCGGAATTATCACAAAAGCATCACTTGCAAGTGCGCTTCAAACAGCATTTGATATGCTTCAGCTTACTGTGGTAAAAAGAAAATAATTCAATAAGATTTTAGAACATGGAAAGAATTCCTATACTTAAGATGGGGGATTTTTTGCTGGTTACCATACAAGTTGATTTGTATGACCAATTAGCAGAAAACCTGGAATCAGACTTAATAAATACTATAAATAAATTCAGTTCAAAAGGTGTACTAATTGATATATCTGCAGTTTCTATAATCGATTCGTTCATGGGACGTATCCTTGGGAATATTGCTGTTATGTCTAAAATTATGGACGCACAAACAGTGGTAGTTGGCATGCAGCCTGCAGTTGCTATTACCCTTGTAGAACTTGGATTATCCTTAAATGGTGTTATAAGTGCCCTGAATGTTGAAAAAGGCATGGATCTGCTTCGCGCAAAAATGTACAATGGCGATAATCAGGAGCAGACTTATGACGACGACAGCGAATAACAAAGAAGAAATACCTATTGTAAAAGAACAGGACGTGGTGCCATTGCGTAATCGCGTGCGGGACTATGGCGTAAAAGTTGGAATGAGTATTTTAAATCAAACCAAGTTAATCACTGCTACAAGTGAGCTTGTTCGTAACCTTTTGAAATATGGAGGCGGCGGAAAAGTCATTATAGAATCTGTCAGCAATGGTCGCGACAACGGTGTACGTGTTACTTTTATTGATAATGGTCCTGGTATACCAGATATTGATTTAGCCATGAAAGACGGATTTAGTACAGGAAAAAGTTTGGGTCTTGGCTTGCCGGGCACAAAAAGACTTGTAAATGAGTTTGATATTAAAACAGAACTGGGAAACGGAACAACTGTTACCATAACAAAATGGAAAAATGGATAATACATTTTCGAGTTATAAAATCGACGATAGGAGTCTTATCGCTTTTATAAAACGAGAAATACATAATTTGGCGCTTCAGTTGGGTTTTACACCCCACAGAGCGGCAGAGACAGATATAATAGTTGCAGAACTAACCTCTAATTTAATTAAATATGCACAAGGCGGTGAACTCTTATACAGGGCACACCACGCTGATGGACATAATCAGATCGAAATTTATTGTCTGGATAAAGGAGTAGGGATTGATAATGTTAACAAAATAATGAATGACGGTTATTCTTCATCCAATACGCTTGGACAAGGATTAGGCGCGATTAAAAGATTAAGTAATGATTTTCAGATTTATTCCCTGAGAAATTGGGGAACTGTACAGTACATAAAAATTTGTGATAAGGCAGATTTCGAAGTTCCATTAATGCCAAGCGGATTCAATTTTTCTGCCGTTAGTGTAAACTATCCGGGAGAACGCGTTTGTGGTGACGGATATTACATTAAATATTCAAAAAAAGGTTTCTATATTTTTGTAGGAGACGGTTTAGGGCACGGAGCAAATGCTCATGAAGCTGTAGAACAAGCTATAAAAGTATTCAAACAAACTACAGAGCATGATCCTACGGCTATACTTAGGGAAATTCACGATAAAGTAAAAAAAACCAGGGGATTGGTAGCAACAATTGCAACAGTAGATTATAAATCCGAGAGCTGGAACATTTGTGGTGTGGGCAATATCAATACACGTATTTATCGTGGTTTGGAGAATAAAACCTATACACCGTATAATGGGATTATTGGGCATAACATTCCGCGTACCTTAAACAGTACGATTGTCCCTTACGAAAAACACCAGCTTATAGTAATGCATAGTGACGGATTGCGCACCAGATGGAACTTAAACGATCTTACTTCGATCATTAAGCAAAATCCGGGTGTTATCGCTTCCTCTTTATATAAAGATAATATCAGAGGTACTGATGATGCGACAGTTCTTGTTGGAAAAATAATTTAAGTGCTATGAAAGAGATTGTAAAAATTAATCTTGATAATGAAATGGACTTAATTCTTGCCCATAAGCGAGCAATGAAAATTGCAGAAATGTGCGGCATGCCATCCTCAGCTCAGACAAGATTTTCGACAGCCGTATCAGAAGTAGCGAGATGTTCTATTGCTAAAGGAAAAAACTCAGTACTGGTTATTGGGATAAATGTAATCAGACCAACTCAAAAAGAGATATTGGCGATACTTACAGATACTGTAGATTTAAAAAAATGCAGTCCGGAAGCATTTGAATATGCTTCAAAAATAACAGGCAATATTGAATATACCTATTCAAATAATCAGTCTGTTACTAAATTGAGCCAACCCGTATCAGCGCCCGGACTTTTGTCTGATATAAAGATAAAGAGCTTAGTAGATTATTTTAAATACGAACCTCCTTTGTCGCCTTATGACGAGATTAGAAAAAAGAATATTGAGCTTATAGCACTATCAGAAAAACTAGGCGAAAGCGAGAACAGATACAGGCAATTGGCCAATACACTTCCGGTTTTAATATGTATTGTTAATGAGCGAAATAATGTTTTGGTTACCAATGATTCACTCAAAAACTATTTGCAATTGCCATTAACCGTTTTTGATAAAAAAGAGTTAGGCAATTTTATTCATCCTGATGATCTTGATGCAATAAGCGAAGGATGGAGCAGGGCAAAGAAAACAAGATCTGACTTTTTTGGAGAAACCAGAATCAAAAAAGATGCTGCTTATATCTGGCATCTTATTTCGATTATACCCAATAAAGCCGAAGATGGCTCTTTTAATAGCTGGCTTATTTATTTTGTTGATATAAATGCTCAAAAAACTGTAGTAGAAACACTTAAGGATAATACTGAATTAAAAATGATTCAGCGTGAACTGGAAAGCGCCAATTCAAAATTATTGTTTAAAAACAAAGAACTCGAACAATTTGCCTTTATTGCCAGTCATGATTTACAAGAACCACTTCGTAAAATTATGATTATGCTTTCGCGTGCAGGAGAACATTTGTCAGAAGAACAGCGAAAACAATATTATTTTGACAGAATTAGTCTTGCAGCCGGAAGGCTGTCTGATCTGATTTCTGACGTTTTAAATTATTCCAGAATAGACAATAAAATACACCAGCTTACTAAGGTTGACCTTAACGAAATTATCGCAGAAACCTTAAATGACCTGAGCATGGTTATCGAAGAAAAAAATGCCCTGATTGATATAGGTCCATTGCCGGAAGTTACAGGACTAAATACCCAGCTTCGCCAGTTGTTTTATAACCTGGTCAATAATGCACTTAAATTTAATTCGGAGCAACCATCTGTTTGTATTTCTGCAACAACTTTCTCTGCAAATAGCTCCGTTCCGGATAGTAAGTTAATTCCGTTTGGAGAATACCACCTGATCTCGATTGCCGATAATGGTATTGGGATGGACAGTGATTATTCAGGCCGAATATTTGATATGTTTCAAAGACTTCATCAACGCGATCAATATGGCGGTAACGGAATTGGTCTTGCCTTATGCAAACGAATCATAGAAAATCATAATGGCGCAATTAATTTTACCAGTAAACTCGGTGAAGGAACCACGTTTTACATTTATCTGCCAAAATAATTATTCTATTTTGCATGGTATATATTATGTAAAGGTTTTAATGAATGATGTAAAATATTTAATAATCAGTCTTTTAACTTTGTCAAATATTCAGAAATTAAAAAAGAATACATAAATTACTATTCAAGAATAAAATTCAATTTTGTCTTCTAAAGAAAAAAAATAGGCGTTAAATAATTAACTGAAGCTTTGTTTAATGCCAAAAAAAACCTGTAGCAATTGTTACAGGTTTTTTATTATAATGTATTATTTACTGTTAGAAATTATATTCGGACAGAAAACCCTACTTCGGCAAATTTTTCTGAATTGGCGTGCATAATTCCTGTTCCCGTTATAAAATCCAATTGTATATTTTTATTCACAATAAATAATAATCCCGTATCTACTGTGTTTTCTGCATGATGTTGAGGTACTGCAAAACCATAGGATTCTACAAATAGTTTAATTTTTTTAGTCAGGGAATGATCCGCAGAAAGCGTGTAAACATATTCAGGCTGTAAAGAATCAGGCAACCAGTGAATGCCTAAATTATATCCCAAACGCGTAACTTTTGTTAGTTCATGCTGGGCAAGCACTCTAATTTCAGGACTGTAATATTTTTCCTGATAGGCATTATCTGCCATCCACGGAATACTTACGCGGGCAAGAACACCAATATCCGGAACAGCGCCTTTGTGATCTGTAATATGGTATTTAGCGCCCAATACAACAGGTTGAATGCCGAAGAGATTACTATCATCTTCATGAGCTATTTTTAAAGCAGTTTCTACACGAACTTCAAAATTTTTAATGATTCCGTAGCGCAATACAAGTTCCGGAATTTCAAAAGTTTTATCACTGTGATCCTGTTCAAACGAAAATCCGCTTTCTATTTGTAAATGTTTAGCCAGAACAGTATTTGGACTTTCGGTTTCATTAGGGCGGTCAGTTTGTATTTGCTGCGCCAGAATTTTAGGAGAAAAACAAAAGAAGGTTACAGCAATAAAAGAGTAAAATATTTTCATGGTTTTAAATTTGACTGGTAATTAGTTCGTCCACAACAGACTTTATAGTCTCAGTTTCTTTATTGTTTGTGCGTAAATGAGTTTGCATAAATGCCGGATTTTCTGTAAAACGGCGGGATATATCAGTCATAATATTATCTGTTTTAATGAAGGTTTTGAAACTGTAAAATTATCAGATTACAGCCTGGCGCCTTTATACAATCTATTGCAGATTTTATAAAATTTAAAACAAACATCCAGAATCAAAAAATTTCTAAATAATTAAAATATTGAAGAATAGAACTTAAGCAATATCAAATTTTAATAATATAAAAGGATTCTGTAATTGTATAAAATACAGGACAGTAACTGCTATTAATTTTGCTATTACAGCAACTAAGAATGAGAAGCTGAATATTTTATACTAATTTAAAAACTTGATATTATGTTTAAGAAAGGACAAAATGTAAAACAGGAATTTGGCAATCAGGTCATGAAAGTAATTGACTTTGAGCCAGAGTTGATCGAAAATATTATTACCCAGTGGGAAGATGAAATGGGAAATATCATGACCGGAAAATTTACAGAATCACAGCTTACAGCCGCAGACGAATAATCTAGAAAGCTTCTCCAATCCTGAAATACAATCCCCAGTCGCCTTTGCCTAAAGCAGCATCAAGGCCAATATTAAATTTTTCGTGTTTAAACGCCCTGTAGCGATATCCTACACCGGCTCCGGGATATAATCCCCAATTAAAATCACTGGTATCAGAACCGTAAATGGTTGCCAAGCCTGCAAAGCCAACAAGTCCCATTTTTTTATTAAAATTATACCTGTATTCTGCTTGTAAAGCCATAAGTCCGTCACCGCGATATTTTCCTTCAGAATATCCTCTGATATCTTCATTGCCAATTGTTACTTGCTGTTCAAATGCAATATTGCCCAAGCCAAACTTACCTGAAAAACGGGCAGCCAGAACATCAGTTCCGTTTTGCATTGGAAAATATTTATTGTATTCAGACAGGATTTTATTGGCATTGGCATCGTTTCCAAACCATGTGGGATAAGTAAGCCATCTTACTTTTATTTTATCTCCTTTCGTAGGATAATAAACAGCATCGCGCGTATCATACATCACATTAAGTTGCAAACCATTTGTTTGCGTCACGGCTGATGGTTCTATATCATCCTGATATTTTGTGTCATAATGCGCATACGAATATCCAAGTCCTGCATATAACGCTTTTATTACCTTACGCTGGATGCTAAAATTTATCATACTCGATTTGGTCGCATAATCGTAAAAATCAGGCATATCGATATCATCTACATAAAACTGTGCATTTTGGTTTCCAGTCACTAAAAATAATTGTGCACGCCAGGTGTCTTCTTTAAAATACCATTTGTTGAATGAAGCTATAAAATATGATTTATTGTTTGTATAAACGCCTGATAAACCAGACAAAGATTTAGGCGAAATCGTATCAGTTTTGTTTATTTTGTACATCATCATTGGGATAGCGCCAAACATAAAATCAAGAGTACGATTGTAATTAAGATAAGGCAAAACATTAAAATCAATATTTTTATCAGCCTGAGGTTTCGAAATGCTGTTTTTTGATTTTGTTTGTGTCCATGCAACTGAACACCAAAAGAAAATGATTAATATGAAAGGAAATATTTTCTGCATTTTGAATTATTTTAAGTTAGGCATTATAAACCAGAACGTATTCTAAATTGCATGGAGTAAGATGATTATAGAATGATACAAACATTTTAATTTACCCTTCATAAACCTTAAAGATAAATCTTTTTTTCTAAAGTTGTAAAATAGGGAAGGACAAGAACTTGAAAAACAAGTGTTAGCAAACGTTCAAATTCTTAAAAAAAGCGATTTTTTTGTAATCTTTTTTTTGCTTTGCAAGTCATTGCTTGAAAATGAAGCATAAATTTTTCGCCATTCAGTTTTAATGAATTAAATACTTTTCTGTTTTTTAAATAGTTGATAATCTTATGTTTATTACAACATTATTTGTCTCATTTTATCTGTGATAGTAAAGTATTTTAGAGCAAATTGATAAAAACTTTAGAAAAATAATTTTAAACTCTACTAATTACATAGAATTTATGTATATATTTGCAGAGTAGAAAAAATCTACGTGAACTTATCCAGAAAGACTGAGGGAGTAGGCCCAATGATGTCTTAGCAACCTGTTGCCAAATAAGGTGCTAAATCCTTCCGCTGCGGCGGACAGATAAGAAAGATTTCTTTAGTAAATCTGAATAAGATCATTATTAGTAAATCATTTATTTTTAAGAATGAAAACGGAATTATTATTACACGCCATTACTGAAAAAAGCAACCAATTTTCAAGACAAGAAAATCACTTTAAGGTTTTCCGAATGCAATTCATTTAGATTTTTTTAAACCACTCCCTTTTTATCGATCAATGATAGGCCATTTTAATAGTGGTCCGGGAATTTCTATGTCCAATTTTTAACAACCAAACTCAATGAAAAAAATCTTACTAAACTTAATTTTTCTGTTTACCATACTTTCCGGTGTGTTACACGCACAAGAACGAACGATAAGCGGGACCGTCAAAGGTTCTGATACCGGAGTACCTTTGCCCGGAGTTACCATTATTGCTGCCGAAAGCGGTAAATCGACGATTAGTGATGGTAACGGAAAATTTTCTCTTTCGATAACTCCACAAGATCATACTATCTCTATAAATTATGTAGGTTACGAAACGCTCGAAAAAAGAGCCGGTTCATCGTTTAATGATATTAGATTAAATCCATCGAATACAGCTTTAAAAGAAGTTTTGGTTGTAGGTTACGGAACTCAGAGTAAAAAAGAATTTACGGGATCAGCCGCCAGAATAACTTCAAAAACCATAAAAGATATTCCGGTGCAAAGTTTTGAGCAGGCGCTTATTGGTAAAGCTTCCGGAGTAAATGTTTCTACACCAAGCGGCGTATTAAACGATCCGCCGGTAATCAGGATTCGCGGTGTCAATTCAATTTCGTTAAGTACTTCTCCTTTAATAGTTATTGACGGAATCCCGGTTAATTCAGGCGATGTATCCACAACAAATTCTGTGGCAAATAATCCGTTATCAGATATTAACCCATCAGATATTGAGTCTATTGATATCCTGAAAGATGCGGCATCAACTTCAATTTACGGTTCACGTGCAGCAGGCGGAGTTATTTTGGTTACGACCAAAAAAGGAAAAGCAGGTAAAGCAAAAGTAACCTACGATTCGTGGGTTGGAATCACCAGAGCGACCAGATTACCTGATCTTTTAAATAATACACAATATGAAGACATTAAAAATGAAGCGGTATTAAACAGCAAAATATTAAGCGGTAACGAAAATAATGCTGCTGTAGCTTCGGCACTTTTTTTCCCGTCTTATAATGCAGATGGTTCACGCGTGAGTACAAACTGGCAGGATCAGGTGTATCGTGATGCCGTTTCGCAAAATCATAACCTTAGTATTTCCGGAGGAACAGATAGAACGAGATATTTTTTCTCCAGTAATTATTCTAAGCAAGAAGGAATTACAAAAGATAATGAGTTCGATAGAAAAGGAGCAAGGTTCAATATTGACCATGATGTAAACAGCTGGTTAAAATTAGGCGGAAACCTGTCTTACAACAATACTTTTAATCAGGCACAAAACACAGGTTCCTTGAGCAGCAGCGGATTATTGTTGATTGGTGCAGCACGTTTAGCTTTATCATTGCCGCCAAACGTAGCTGCTTACAATGCAGATGGTTCTTATAACTTAAGCGCTACAGGAACTGCAAGCCCGGGAAATAACTTGTTTACCAATACCTTATGGCATCCCGGAGCATTGTTTGAAAACAGTAAATACACAAGTTCAAACGATCATATTGTTGGAAATATTCATGCTACAATTACCTTTTTTGAAGGATTTAAATTTGATAGTAACTACGGTATCGACAGATTAAGAGCCGAGAATATAACCTATTTGAGTCCTAATCTGGGATCTTCGGCGTATGCTAC
The DNA here is from genome assembly GCF_001422725.1 of Flavobacterium sp. Leaf82. Lineage (GTDB taxonomy): Bacteria > Bacteroidota > Bacteroidia > Flavobacteriales > Flavobacteriaceae > Flavobacterium. Next base: position 764,424 of record NZ_LMMA01000032.1, read on the forward strand.
AGGTGGTTCTGCAACAAATATTGCCGCGCTTAGAAATAATTACAATTTTACAAACAGTTTTTCTTTCGACAGGCGTTTTGGAGCGAATCATCATATTGCAGCATTAGCTGGATATGATGTTCAAAAATATGAAAATTCCTCCTGGGGCGCGAATCAAACCAATGTTTCTGATCCTTTTTTCGAAAATTATCAAGGAACCTGGGGAACCATCAGATCATCTGGAAACAGCTTGTCTGAAAGGCTTTTCCTTTCTTCTTTCTTTAGATTATCATATGATTACGGCGGAAAATACTTCATTACCGGAAACTTTAGAAAAGACGGAAATTCGGCTTTAGGATTAAATAATAAATACGGAAATTTTGGCGGTATATCTGCCGGATGGTCTTTAAGCGAAGAAGCATTCTTTAAAAATAGCGGAATTACAGAATATGTAAGTTCGCTGAAACTAAAAGGAAGCTGGGGAAGAGTAGGTAACGGAAACCTATCATCAGCATATGCGTCGCAAAATCTTTACGGAGCATCTATTTACGGATCAGCATCGACATGGGCAATTTCTCAGGCAGGAAATGAAAATCTGGGATGGGAAACCAGCGACCAGACCAACATTGGGCTTGAAGCAGGTTTCTTTAAAGACAGATTGCAATTTACCGCAGATTATTTTAATAATGATGTCAATGGTTTGATCTTAAGCACGCCGCAATCTCCGTCTAAAGGAATTCCGGGAGACGCGATTCTTTCAAACGTTGGTTCGATGTACAATAGAGGTCTTGAACTTGGACTTAGTGCAACGATAGCAAACTCTGAAGATTTTCAATGGAAAGCTTCCTTCAATTATACCCATGTAAAAAATAAAGTTACGGCTCTTGCCGAAGGAAATACAGACATTATTGGTTATACGCAGGTAACTACCGAAGCCAATAATATTACAAGAGTAGGATATTCTGCCGGAAGTCTTTACGGTGCGGTTAGCGGCGGTGTAAATCCGGATAACGGACGCAGGATTTTCATCAATAAAAACGGCGAAAAAGTACAATACAGTGCGGCAGTTCCTTCAGGACAAAGCAACTGGACGTATTTAGACGGAACAACTGCTGCGGCAATTACAGTTGCAGATTATCAGGTTTTGGGTAATGCATTGCCGGTTTGGTACGGAGGTTTAACGAATAATTTTCAATATAAAGCCTTTGATTTTACGATTGGTTTCACGTATTCAGGCGGAAATAAAGTAATGAATAATACCAGAGGAACTCTTTTAGACCAGCGTTTTTACAACAACTCGACAGAAATTTTGAACCGTTGGACCACTCCGGGACAAGTAACTGATATTCCGAAATTAGTTTATAACGACGTTATTTCAAATGGATCAAGCGGTTTTGCAATTTCTGAAAATGCAGAAAAAGCAGATTTCTTAAGATTACAACAACTGACAATTGGTTTTTCTCTGCCAAAAAATATTTTAGAAAAAGCACAATTATCATCCGTTAGAATCTATGCACAGGCAACCAATCTTTTCCTGATTACCTCTTATACAGGATCAGATCCTGAAACGTCTTCAAACGGAGCTTCGACTACATCAATGGGAGTCGAAAAAAATTCTGTGGGACAAGGAAAAACGTTCACATTTGGTCTAAACGTCGGTTTTTAATAACTAATAAAAATTATAATGAAAACATATTTTAAATCACATAGAAAATCAATTGCAACCGTATTACTGCTCTCCGGAATATTATTTACGTCTTGTGAAAATAATGAAGATCTGAACATAGCACCCGAAACTACCGTTTCTGACAAGGATATTTTTAAAACTCCAGCAAGAATCGAAGGTTTGGTAAACGGAATTTACAAAGCTTTTAAAGGTGCGAGTTTATATGGCGGACGTTTCCTGTTGTATCAGGATCAGCGTGGTGAAGATTTTATCAATATCACAGCGAATAACTTTACAGGTTATGAAAGCTGGAACAACTCGTACAGTTCAGGATCAAATGATATTAATAATTTATGGTCAGCCGCATATTCAGCAATTAACAATGCCAATATTTTAATCGAAGGACTGGCTGTAAATCAAGATATTATTACCGAAGAAAAAGCAAAGCAATACATTGGCGAAGCAAAATTAGTAAGAGCATTGGCGTATTACAGTCTGATTATCAGTTACGGACAGCCTTATAATAAAGATGCGGGAGCATCAAAAGGAGTTCCGTTACGATTAAAAGCAGAAACCGGTCCGGCTAATAATGATTTGGCAAGAAGTTCTGTTGCTGAGATTTACGCACAAATCCTGAAAGATTTGGATGAAGCCGAAACAGCATTGCCGCAAAGTTATGCAACCGCAGACCTTAACACAACCAGAGCGCACGTAAGTACTGCAATTGCTATAAAAACAAGAGTTTATTTATCGATGAACAATTGGGCAAAAGTAATAGAAGAAGCTGCGAAATTAGCGCCTCAGGTTCAAGCACCATTTTCGACAACGGCAAGTGATGTAAAACATGCTTTGCAACCGGATATTACAGTTGTGTTTTCATCCAATTACAGTACGGTAGAATCTATTTTTAGTATCCCAATGAGTTCTTTAGATTCTTATACCGGACAATCTTCTATCGCTTATATCTACAATACAAATTTAGAATATTATCTAAACCCAACTGGTATTTTGGGCGATGCACAATGGAGAACAGCAGATAAACGCCGTGATTTAACGAGAACTGTTTCCGGAAAACAATACTTTAAAAAGTATGCAAAACCATCGCCATTTCTCGATTATATCCCTGTTATCAGGTATTCAGAGGTTTTACTGAACTATGCCGAAGCAGCTGCAAAAACCGGAAACCTGACACTTTCTGCTAATTTACTAAAAGCAGTTCACCAGCGATCAGATGCTTCTTATGTTTTTGCCCCAACTGTACTTGCAGATCCAAATTTATTAATTGATGCAATCTGGAAAGAACGCCGAATTGAATTGTTGGGTGAAGGTTTCCGCGGACCGGATTTACTAAGAAATCTTCAGACGCTTCCTGCCAAAGGCGATAGCAAATTACAAACGCCCGCAGTAACGCCATCTGATGCTAATTATATATTCCCGCCCGCAAATACAGAACTTGCAACGAATAAATTATACTAAATACAACAGCTTTGTCTAAGTATAAAGCATAAAAATACGCAGACTAAAAACTTGAGTCTTTATCAGAGTTTCACTTAAAATTAATGAATCAAATCAACTTAAAAATCAAATAATATGAAAAAAATAATAGTATTTCTGGCTTTATGTATTAGTGCAGCAACAACTCAGGCACAAGAAGCAAATGTGCAGTTAAAAGGAACGGTTACAGACACCGTAGCAAAATATGTTTACCTGCAAAAGTTTCACAATAAGATGTTTACCACAATAGATTCTGTAAAAGTAACGGACGGAAAATTTAGTTTTAAAACGAAAGTAAAGCTTCCTGAATTGTACGGATTAAGCGTGAATACTGCCAATAATCCGTTGTATATCTTTTTAGAAAAAACTCCAATAACTGTAAAACTAAGTCCTGTTAAATATTACAGTACATCTGTTGTAGAAGGATCTGCATCTCAGGATTTGTTTGATATTTATAGAAAAACCCAAAACGTTGATATAAGTAAATTTATAACAGAACATCCTGGTTCTCTGGTTTCGGCATACGTATTATATAGAAATTGGTCGTATCGATTAACTCCGGAACAGATTACGCAAAACATTGCGTTGCTGGATAAAAGCCAGCAGAATTCTACTTACGTGAAAGAACTACAGGAACTGGTAAAAGTTTTAAACGGATTACAAGTAGGTAAAAAAGCACCGGATTTTGTGTCTAAAGATCCTGAAGGAAAACAAGTTCGTCTTTTAGAAAACCTGAAAGGATATACATTAGTTGATTTCTGGGCTTCATGGTGTGCACCTTGCCGAAAAGAAAATCCAAATATCGTTGCAGCTTATAAAGAATATCATGATAAAGGATTTAATGTATTTGGAGTTTCATTAGACAAAAAGAAAGAAAACTGGATAAAAGGAATTCAGGACGATCACTTAGACTGGTTACAGGTTTCTGAACTTATTTACTGGAACAGCGAAATCGCAAAACTATACGGAGTTAGGGCAATTCCTGCCAATTATCTGGTAGATTCAAAAGGTATTATTGTAGCAAGAAACCTTCGTGGCGAAGAACTTCAGACAACACTAAAAGCACTTTTGAACGCAAATAATTAGTTACTGTTTGTCATTCTGCATTCTGAGGAACGAGGAATCACACTTGAAACTCAACAAAGATTGAGATTTTTAATGCGGAATTTCTAATGCGATTCCTTGTTCCTCGGATTGACAAACTTGATAAATACAAAAAAATAATAATAAAATGAAGACGAAATTATTTCTTTCAACAGCTGTTTTACTTGCCATTACAACTAATGCACAGGTAAAAGGCGGCTTTAAAGGACAAGATCCCATCACGGCAGTTTCGACCGTAACGCGTCCTGTTGAAAAACAATGGAAAGGAGTTTTTGATAAAACGGGCGATGAAGTTTTCTTTGGGAATGATTTCGCCGGAGCAAGATTAAACGGCGTTGTCAAAATTGATGAAAATACTTTTAGCGTTCTGATTACTCCCGAGAATACACCAATTAACGGAAGTCCGTGGTATGCTTTTAAAGTCTGGTCTAAAACCAATAAAGAAATCAAGATCAGGTTTGATTATCCGCCAAATGTAAAGCACCGTTATAATGCAAAAATCAGCGGAGACGGTAAAAAATGGCAAGCTTCTGAAAGTGGGACTTTTGTAAAAAGAGAAAAAGATTCCAATTATGTTTTGACCGTAAAAGTGAGCAAAGACACAACCTGGATTGCTGCGCAGGAACTTAAAACTTCTAAAGATATCAAAGAGTGGATTTCGGCTTTAAAAAATAAAAATAATACCGCAGAAGCTTCTATCGGATTAACTGCCGAAGGACGAAAAATACCTGTTTTTAGTATTGGGAATCCTTCTGCCAAAAATAAAATCCTGATTTCTGGACGCAATCATCCGCCGGAAGTTACGGGACATTATGCTCTTGAAGCTTTTGTTGAAACGTTGACAGCTGATACGCCACTGGCAAAAAAGTTCAGAAAGAAATTTGAAGTTTATGTGATTCCGTTACTAAATCCGGATGGAGTAGACGGCGGATTCTGGAGACATAATTCAGGAGGAATCGATTTAAACAGGGATTATAACGAGTTCAATCAGCCTGAAACCAGAGCCGTTCGTGATTTTCTAAAAGCAGAAATCAAAGACGCCAATAAACTCCTGTTTTCTATTGATTTTCATTCGACTCACGATGATATTTATTATACCGTAGATCCGGAATTAAAAGGCAATATTCCTGGTTTTGTGCCCAATTGGTTGAGCAAAGTCAAAGACGGAATTCCGGGTTATACGCCACATATAAAGCCATTGTATTTTAAACCGCCCACTTTTACGCTATTCAGTTATTTGTTTGAAACCTATAAAACAGAAGCTTTGGTATTTGAAATTGGTGATAATACACCAAAGGATTTTATCAAAAAGAAAGGAGAAGTTTCCGGAGAAGAATTCATGAAATTGATACTGGAAAGTAGTAAAAACTAAAAGAATATTGAGATGAACAAAATCAAAAATAAAATTTGCATTGTTTTAGCGTTGATCGCATCAGTCTGTTGTTTCAGTCAGCAAAAAAAGGAACCCATTCAGGTTACTGATCTTTTAAAAATAAGAACAGTTGGCGATGTAGAATTAAGCAAAGACGGACAAAACGCTGTTTTTACGGTGAAAAGTATCATTAAAAATCCTGAAAATGCTTTAGATTATGACTATGATACACAACTTTGGATCACAAAAACTTCTGATAAAAGTGCTCCAAGACAATTAACTTTTGGTAAAGAAGGATCTGGTTCTCCGGTTTTTAGTCCTGACGGAAAACAAATTGCTTTTACAAGAAATATAAAAGGAAAATCGCAATTGTTTCTTTTAAATGTAAATGAAGGCGGAGAAGCAGTTCAATTAACCGATTCGAAATATGGTGCAGGAAGTCCAAAATGGAGTCCGGACGGAAAACAGCTTTTGTTTACAGCATCAATTTTAATCAATGAACTGGTAAAAGATTCGGTTTTAAACCCAAAAAAAGAATTACCATTGTGGAGTTTTGAAAAGCCCGGTTTTGCAGCAAATGAAAACCTGAAAATAAACAAAACAAAAGCAGACCCAAACGGAAATCTGGAAGCCATTAGAGCATATCTTGAAATTAACGAAAAGGACAAGAAAGCAAAAGTAATGGACAAACTGCAGTTTCAAACTGAAACAGGACTTAGCAGCGAACTTAGATTTACGCATATTTTTATAATCGATGCCAAACCCGGCGCAAAAGAAACCGCAATTACAAAAGGATTTTACTCGTATTCAAACCCTTATTTTGTAAACAATACTAAAATAGCTTTCAACGGAAATGTCAATGAAAACAGACATCCGGACAGGGTTCTCGAAAGCAGAATCTACACTATCAATACAGACGGAACAAATGTTACTGAATTGCTTGGCGCAGAAAATCTGGTGTTTCAGCTTTTGGCAGTTTCTCCATCAGGAAAACAATTGGCTTATCAGGAAAGTATCATTAATAACTTATCTGTTCCGGTTCTTAAAATCTTCAATTTAGAAAATCCTTCGGCAAAAAGTAAAGTGATTGATTATGATCGAAATAACAATAATGTAAGGTTTTCTAAAGACGAAAAACAGCTTTATTTTACTTCATCGAGCAATGGCGGATATGTTCTTGTAAGCGTTGCGCTTAATACTCTTAAAATCGAAACTCTTAGTACTGTAGATCAGGGAATAACGGATTATGATGTTAATAATAGTGTTGTGGTTTTTGCCAAAACTGCTGTAGCAAATCCATCTGAATTGTATGTTTCTGATTTAAAACTAAAATCCCCAAGATTAGTATCTGATTTTAATACAACCTGGCTTCAAAACAAAGAAATCAGCTTTCCTGAAAAAGGCACTTTTACCAACGAAAAAGGGCTTGAAGTACAATATTGGATCATGAAACCAACTCGTTTCGAACAAGGAAAAAAATATCCTTTACTGACCGAAATTCATGGTGGACCTGCCTCAATGTTTGGTCCCGGAGATGTTAGTATGTGGCTGGAATATCAGTTTTTTTGTGCGCAGGGATATGGCGTAATTTACAGTAATCCAAGAGGTTCATCAGGATATGGCGAAACATTCCTGCGATCAAACATTAACGATTGGGGAACCGGACCTGCAAGCGACGTACTTACTGCAGTAGATAAAACTGTTGCACAAGGCTGGACAGATACCAATAGATTATTTATAACCGGAGGATCTTATGCGGGTTATTTAACAACATGGATTATTAGCCACGATCAGCGATTTAGAGCCGCTTCAAGTCAGCGTGGGGTTTATGATTTCGGAACTTTTTTTGGCGAAGCAAATGTATGGAGAATGATTCCCAGATACTTTGGCGGTTATCCGTGGGAAGAAAAAACGAAAGCAATCTTAGAACGCGAATCACCAATTAATTACGTAGAAAATATCAATATTCCGTTTTTGATTATTCATGGCGATAACGACAATCGTACGGGAGTTTCGCAAAGTCAGATGCTTTATAAAAGCCTAAAAGTTTTGGGTAAACCGGTAGAATATGTTAGACAGCCCGGAGCAAGCCACGAAATTACCAGAAGCGGAGATAATCGTCAAAGAATAGATCAATTGCTTCGCACTTATGAATTCTTTGAAAGATTCAATCAAAAATAAAACAAGTTAACTTAAATGATACGGAAATGAATGCTATAGATAAGAAAACGAAACCAAGTAAGTTAGAACATTATTTTTCTAAGTTCAGAAAAAATACAATTGGAGTAAATCACACATTCGAATCCGCTTACGGCGAACAGAATTTGCTGTATGCAGATTGGGTTGCGAGCGGTAGATTGTATATTCCTATAGAAGATATCATGCTCAATAAAATAGGTCCAATGATTGCCAATACTCATTCTTTTTCGAGCGAGACGGGCAAGGCATCTACATATGCGTATAATCATGCCAGAGCAGTAATCAAAAAGCATGTAAACGCTAATGAATCTGATGTTTTAGTCGCAACAGGAACCGGAATGACGGCTGCTTTATCAAAACTGCAGCGCATTATAGGTTTGCGTCATGCCAAAAACACGAATGAAAACGACAGACCGGTAGTTTTTATCACGCATATGGAGCATCATTCTAATCAGGTTTCGTGGTATGAATCTAATGCCGATGTTGTGGTTTTACAGCCTGATAAAAATAATTTGGTTGACCCGAAGAGTCTCGCACAAGCACTTGAAAAATATGCAGACAGAACCCTGAAAATTGGTTCTTTTACAGGTTGCTCAAATGTTACGGGAATCATAACGCCGTATCATGAACTGGCTAAAATAATGCATGCGCACAATGGATTTTGCTTTGTTGATTTTGCAGCTTCGGCACCGTATGTTGCAATCGATATGCATCCGGAAAATCCCGAAGAACAATTGGATGCTATCTTCTTTTCGCCGCATAAATTTTTAGGCGGACCCGGAACTTGTGGTATTTTAGTTTTTAACGAAAAACTCTATAATTCTGATTTTCCGGATAATCCTGGCGGAGGAAATGTAAAAAGTACGAATCCGTGGGGAGAATATCATTACAGTGATACTATCGAAGTTAGGGAAGATGGCGGAACTCCGGGTTTTTTGCAAGTGATAAGAACGGCTTTGTCACTGAAACTAAAAGATCAAATGGGAGTTGCGAACATTCATAAAAGAGAAAAAGAATTGCTTGATATTTGTTATACAGAGTTTCAAAAGATTCCGGGTTTATCTATTTTAGGAGATATTGAAACAGATCGAATAGGATGTGTTTCTTTTTTGATCGATGATATTCATTATAATTTAATCGTGCGGTTGTTAAATGATCGTTTTGGGATTCAGGTTCGTGGCGGATGGTCTTGTGCGAGTACGTATGCACATTATTTATTTGATATTGATGAAACAAAATCAAAGGAAATAACAAACGAACTGCTGCAGAAAAACCAAACGAATAAACCGGGCTGGGTGCGCTTGTCACTTCATCCTATTATGACAAATGAGGAACTTTTATTTATTTGCGAAGCCATACAGCAAATAGTTGAAAACCATAAAGAATGGCAAAAAGAGTATCAACATAATAGTGCTACAAACGAATATGAAAATCTTCTAATAGAGGAAACCATAGAAGAAAATGTAAAGGAATGGTTTTGGCTGGAATAATTATTATATCCGATTTTTTAAATAGGTAGAAACATAGCTATATATTTAATTTTTTAAACAACCCCAAGAATTTATTAAAAGATAAATTTCAATCAAACAAATAATCAGAATGAATAATAATATAACAGGCTTTCATCATTTTGCGATTAAGGCACAAGATTTTGAAAGAACAGTGCAATTTTACGAAACACTTAATTTTGAAATTGTACACAGTTGGAGTTTACCGGAGTTCAATTTACAAAAATGTGTGATGCTAAAGAACAAAGGATTTGATTGTTATATAGAAATATGCGATAACAATGCCGATTTTCCAACTCAGGGACGTAAAAGAAAGCAGGGCGATCCTTATGTCGAAAATTCACTTTTGCACATTTGCTTTACGGTCGTCGATGCCAAAAAAGCATATGATGAAGCAATAGAAAATGGCGCAAAACCATTATCAGTAAAAGAAACTTTAGAACTTAAAGATCGTAGAAAATCTGTAACAGTAAGTAATAGTCTGGTATATAGCCCGAATGGGGAAGTTATTGAATTTCTGGAATCTGTTGTTTTTTAATGAGTTAAAATAACGTAATACAGAAATCAATAAGAGGAATTATCCTCGCTTTAAACTCCGTCCCTGATCAGGACGGAGTTTTTCTTTATAAAATACGGATATAAAAAAAGTCCAATTCAAATCTGAATTGGACTTTAGTTTTTAGCTTTTATAAGTTTAAATTATTCCTTATATAAAATAATAGTGGCTTTATAACCTGTACCAACATTCCATTGGCTGGCTTCTATAACAGCACCTTTATCATCATAAACCTGAAATTCTGCTGTATTTGGCGAAGCCGAACCTTCGTTTAAAGCTTCAAAATCGATTTTGTTAATTCCGGGAACTAATGTTATTTTAAATCCCTGAAATTCTCCCACTAAATTTACTTCTGGTTCGATAACTTTATCATTAAGAAATACTCTTATTTTATCGCCATCTACAAAAGCGGCATCACGATAACGAACTGTAGAAACGGCTGTACTGGTTACAAAAGCGCCCAGATATTCATTTCTTCTATAAAAAATACCTTCGACATTTGCTTCTTTTTTATACAGGCTGTTGTTTTTATAAAGATCATCCGGATTAATTTTTATAACAGTGGGTTCTTTTACCGGAGGCTGCTCATTTGGAGGAGTCTCAGTTGGCGGAAGTGGTTCTTTCAATTCAGAATTTTTAGCCGGAATAGGTTTGTATTTGTCTTTTAATTCTTTTTGCGAATATCCTTGTAGAGAGAGGCTTAATATAGTGACCAGAAACAATATTTTTTTCATACTTTTTTTCATTTAATAAAACTAATTAGTCGTTAAAACAAAATGCATAACGTCTCTTTATAAAACATTTAATTAAGCAATTTATTGCCTTTATTGGCAATTATTTATACATAAAAAATAAACCCGACGGTCTCGAAGCTTCGGAACTGACGGGTTTAAATCCTGATAAAAATACCAGTTTATTATTTTGTTACTTTTTTAAATCGCATCATTGGGATGTCTTTCATATTCAAATTAAGTTTCCCGTCTTTATCGATAGAATAGCTGTCGATTTTTTTAATGGTCTGTAAAAAAGTTTGTTCGCCGCCGCCTTCACAAAACATCAAAGTTGCCGGACCTTGCTCTCCAAAAGTAAGCGAATTTCCTTTTAGGGTAAATGGTGCACTGTAACCGTTGCAACCCGCATTTCCGTAAACTTCGCCTTTTTCTTTGTCAAACTTTAAATAGGGTTTTTTATCCGGATACAAACCTTGAAAAGCGATACGAGGACCAGAAATATATTCTAATTCCCAGGATGTATTGTAGAGATCATCAGTTTTTGCAGTTTCCTTCATCGTTGTACAGGAATTAAAAGATAGCGTTAAAACAGTAATGAATAGTAGTATGTAATTTTTCATAAAATAAGATTTTAAAATATAAATTTAAAGATTTTTATCAGAATTCAAGTGATAAAAAACGGTTTTTTTAAGACATTATAAGATTATTGAGTAATATAATTATTTACTTTTTTTCAGCGCATCGATTAATTCTACCATATCCACAACGGCATAAGTAGAGGAATAATCAGATACGGCATAAGGTAATATTAGGCTATTGTTATGAATAATTGCTCCGCAGGAATATACCACATTTGGTACATATCCTTCACGTTCGTCTTCGAGTGGCGAAAGCAAAGGTTCTTTAAGTCTTCCTATTTCTTTAGACGGGTCGTCAAGATCAAATAATGAAGCTCCTATGCAATAACGTCGCATTGTACCTACACCGTGAGTGATAACAAGCCAGCCTTCTGTAGTCCAGAGCGGTGATCCGCAGTTTCCTATTTGGGTAAGTTCCCAGGTATAACGTGGTTCTTGTAAAAGTATAGGATTGTTCCATTGTGTAACCCTTTCAGAGTACATAATATAATTGTTTACACCGTCGATTCTGGCTAACATGGCATATTTACCTTTTATTTTTCTTGGAAACAATGCCAGATTTTTATTTTGGGCACCAATACCGTGAAGAGGCATTACTCTAAAGGTGTAAAAATCTTCGGTAGAAATAAGTTTAGGCAAAATCGTGTGTCCGTTATAAGCCGTATAAGTTGCCATAACGCGATTTGAACCATCGTCATCAATAAAACGCACAAATCGTGCATCTTCGATACCGCGGCTTTCAGACTCTGATATTGGAAATATAACGCGCTCCGTAATATCTGAGTCGTGCTTGAATTGCAAATCATAAAAAGAATCAGCCAGCCAAATTATTTCCTCCAGTGCAGTTCTTCTTTCCTGACGGATTGATGGATCGTTTAAGGCTGTATTTACTACACTTTTTAGTACGGCAAATTCAAACTCCTGTGGCAAATCCTGCATAATTTGCGCAATATATTTGTCCTGCGTATGCATTTCTGACAATTTCAATAAAAATCGCTCTTTATTGAATAAGGTTTTATGCTCAATCTCGGCCTTATCAATATTATGACCAATTTTCATGATCTGCAGGTTGTTGTCTTTATCCAGAATTCCTCTTCTAAAAACTATCGAGGAAATATGACCTTCTCCGGTTGCACGAAAAGAAATGATAACGCGTTTTTCGCCAGCTTCAAGACCTGACTGGTCAAAATCTTCTACAATCGAAGGGTTGAAAATAGCAGCAGATTCTATCGCATATTCCATAGTGCAATACGAACCTATAAGCATTTTTCGATCCAGTGAAATAGCTTCATAATCTATTTGCATGGCTTCGATCATATCTCTTATTTTTTCGCAATGCCTGAAAAATATAGCCGAAATATTTCTATGACGCCTTGCAAATTCACGAAGCGTTTGTTCTAATGTTTCTAATACCTGCTTTTCATCCAGCATCATTATCCTGGCAACCATTTGCTGGGTCCGTTCTTCGCCATTCATAAAATATCGTGCAACAACTCTTTTTGAATCTGGTGTGAATTTTATGTTTTTACGGATGACTGATACTCGCATAATTTGTATGTTTTTGTGTTTTTTAGAAAAGTTATTTCAGGTTAAAAAAGAATTGAATTGTACCTGTTTGAAACAATATTAATTCTCCATTTTGTTTCTATTCCTATACAAGTTAATGATTTTGTTAACTAAATAAAACTTTATTTTTAAAATTTTAGCAGACTTTTTACTTATTAATGTTTGCTTTACAATTAAAATGATAGAGCATCAAAGATTCAAAACGGGTATTAAACGTATTACAATAAAAGCCATAAAGACTGAAATAGTTAAATTATAGTAAAAGATGATATAACGCAAAAAAGTGCTAAATGTGTTTATTTAGCACTTTTTATATTTAATTTTCAGATTTTATTTTAAAACCATATATGTAAGATAAATGCTATAAAGCAACTTTTTGTGTCCATTTTTCTCCACTGATATCGATTAATTCCAGCGTATATTTTTCGGTTTTATTCTTGATTGGTGCGATTCGAAAATTCAGTGTGGCTTTTGCGCCCAATGGCAAAATAAGGCTGTGTTTTCCGGATTTTACTTTGGCAACATAATCGTTTTTGATTTGTTCTTTTGCCAAATTAGAAAGTTGTGTCTGATTTTGTTCAAAAATAACATTTCCCTCTTCGTCTTTTACTTTAATACCAATAAGAAAAGAACCATAAACATCTGCTCCTTCATCCCTGAATACCGTAAAACTTAAAGTGTTATTTTCTATAAAACTATTACTGATCGTAACATGTGGTTTTACAGAAAGATTATGTAGTTTGCCATAAACGCCTCCATGAAAATATTGATTGGTAAATAAGGTTAATGCCATTATAAATACAGATCCTGCCAATACAATTTTGCTTGTTGTATGATCTTTTAAGGGTAAAGGTCCGGAACCTAAAAATTTGAATCCTTTTTTAGACGTAAACGGTTTATTTTTCCTGATGAAATATTCGTCAAGAGAATATTTTCCTCCGCCGGACATAAAAATCGTAAAACCTGCTGCTACGCCAAGAATCCCAATTTGCCATTCGTCAAGACAAGTAGTTCCAAGCCATCCGGAACCCAGTAAAATACCAAACGCGAGACCAAAAACGCCTATACTCATTAATCTGGTAAAAAAACCAAGCAGAAATAGAAAGCCAACAATTCCTTCGATAACTGTAAACGAAACCATTGCCCACCAAAGACTTTCCGGATTAGACACAAGATGTTCTATAATAGGTTTTATGCCCAATGCATGAGGAAGAAAATGATTGAATTTTTCGCCAATATATCCCGCTTCATCAGGATTTAATTTATTTTCTAAAATTAGTCTTCTCCAGAAAGCAGAAAAATAAGTCCAGCCTGCCACCCAGCGCAAAGCCGTGGTAAACATTCCGCTATATAAATAGGTTTGATTGTTCATTTTGATATGAATTTAATGATGAAAAATACGTAAAGCCTCAATACAATTAGTATTGAAGCGCGTGTTGCTTGTAATCAAAAAATCAAATCAAATATTGTTCGTGTAATAAATAGACGGGAATAATTTTGAATGTCTTTTTCTCGCGAACAGAAGTTTTGGGTGTTGTAAGTGAAATAACAGTTTGCTGAAAAACAGCAAAACGCGAAGAATAAGTATTTTTTAAATCGTGCTTCTGAAGTAAACCTGAAACTTTCTTAGCGGTTTTATCTATCGTTATAAAACAAACAGACGAATCAGCATTGAGGTTATTTTTTAATTGGTTTATCGGAATATCCAAAACGAGTTTAATTTCTCTTTTGGCGGTGCAGGGCAGGCATACAAAAAACAACATCAATACGATGAGTGTTCTTGATAAAATATTTTTTATGCCATATTGCATTCTGCTATTTTTTTTAGAATCTCAAATATAGCAAAAAAATCCTGTAATGTCAGAAAATAAAGGCTTTGACAAAACGGGAATTACTTTATCACTACAATTAAATCCATTCTCCGGATTCCTTATAATCGTCCGGCAAATAAGTAAGATATTGAACCATTCTTGGTTTTTTGCCTTTGTTTGGCGTTGCACAATGCGGTAATCTATTGTCCCAAATTATAAAATCTCCGGTGTTTCCTAATATTGGCTCGGGTTTTAAGGTTTTAACCGCTTTTTCTCTGGGATTTTCATTCGGTTCAAGAGTATTGAGCCAATGATTTATAATGTTATGAAAACCCGGAACACAATGAAAAGCGCCATCATCAGCACCACAATCAGTAAGATAAAGTAGTCCCTGAAGACCAAAATTTATAGGCTGTTTTAAACTGGTATCCCAATGAAGCGAACTTCCTAAAAAAGTGAATTCGTCAGTTTCAGGAGGGTTAAAACTAACTTTGTCTATTGTTTTGTATATTTTAGAGGAATTATAAAGTTGTTCGTACGCTTTTTTTATCCTTGGCGAAAGCCTGTTTCTATTCAGGGTTTCATGATCAGAAAAATTAAGCATTAATCCCTTTTGTTCCTGATGTCTTTTGTACCACGTTTCTTTTTTGTTGGAATCCATTTCCAGATAATGCCAAATGGCTTGTTGTGTCGCTTCGCAATCTTGCTCAGAGATGGCATTTTTTATAATAACATATCCGTTTTTAGTCCAAAATTCAAGATCTTGTTCTGTAAGTACATCATTTGTAAAATCATCAACAGCCGTATTTTTATTTTGTCTTGCATTGATCCAGATTTTAAAAGTCTCAAAATCAGGTTTTTCAAAATATAGAAATTGAAGTGTTTCCTCCATACTAATCCCTAACAGATACAAGGCTTTAATTTCTTCGTTCCAGTTTTGAGAATTGGCGGCAGAAACGCCGGAAGGATTTAAAGTACTTATCCATAGTTTTTCAAGAATATTCCAAGGCATTTTTTTGCGGTTTTATAGTTTTTAATAAGGCCAGATAACGTGCAATGGTTTATTCATCCAGGGATATTTTATAATGGAAAACGAATAAGGAGATTTATTTAATAAGATATCATAAGCTCTTTTTTCTACGGCAAGTTCCCATATTTCCTCTAATTCTAAAAGTGATCCGTCCCTAACAAGCCAATTGCCTCTAAAACCATTTATAGAGCAGTCACCAATTGCCGGCCAATGAGAAATGGCAGCATTTAGTAATCCTTCCATAAGGCTTTTATTCTCATGTGTAATATCAATTCTATCTGGAATATTATCAGTTATAGACAAACCGCAAAGTACTTTATTTAAGGGTAAATAGATATTTTCTGTTTCCTGTGATCCGGTAACAATATATTGTAAATATTGCACCGCTTTTTTTTGATTTTCTACACTTGTAAAATCATTATCCTTAACGAGACCCAGTCTTTCAAACAGCAAAACGATATAATTGTTTAAAAGAACAATTCCTGCATTTTTTACAGCTATGTTGTTTTTGACTAGAGTTTCATTGATTTTAGATCTTTTTGCAGGTTCATTTTCAGAAGATATTCCCATTTTGATTTTTATTAGTTATGAATACAAAACCAACATAAAATTAAAAATCTTTTATTGATAACAGACTAAGTATTTATACCTGATCTGGTTTTTTAATCATTGAGGATTTCTTAAAGTATACGTGACAAGGTTTTTTATATTTTCATGTGTATTGTTATACTTTTTATCTTCGAATTCAAAATTGAACTTTTTTAAAATGGCTACAGAATTGACATTATCAGCTGATGGAAAGGCAGAAATTATTTTTGCTTTCATGCTGTCAAATGCATATTCTATTATTCTTTTGATGGCTTCACTCATTATTCCTTTGCCTTGAAATTCAGTCAGCATTTCATATCCAATTTCGACAATTTCATTTTCAGTATCAAAATTCCACAAACAAACAGATCCAATCATATCATTGCTTTCTTTTAGTCTTATAATCCAGTAAATGCATTCGCTTTTGTCTGTTAAATTTTGTATTTTAAGGATATATTCCTCTGCTGTTTTCAATGTAGATGAATTATCCCTGCCAACAAATGCATTTACAATTTCATCAGAACGAAGCTTATGAATAAAGACAGCATCATTACTTTCAATATTTCGCAATACTAACCTTTCTGTTGTGAGTTGTGGGAATTTTTTAAAATTTAATACCATTTTTCTAATCTTTAAATTGTTAGAATATTGAAATGAGTGTAATTCTCTGTTTTTTGATTATGAAAGTTAAAAAATAAATAACATACATTTGTTCTACTTCATAATTCATAAAGTAAATATTTTAAAATGTACGATATCATTTTCAAACATCTTGAAGAGAAAGTCTCATTAACTGAAGCAGAAAAGGAACTGATCAAGACTTTTTTTAAGTTTAAAAAATTAAAGAAAAAGCAATTTGTGGTTGTTGAAGGTCACGTTTGCAACTATCTGACATTTGTTTCGAAAGGACTTCTAAAAGCGTATAATGTTGATGATAAAGGCAATGAACATATCAATCAGTTTTCGCCAGAAGGTTGGTGGACATCTGATATGAACAGTTTTTTTAGCGGCGGAATTTCTTTTTACAGTATTGATGCGATGGAGGATTCAGAAGTTTTACTGATTACGAGAGAAGATTTTGAGAATTTAACGATACAAGTTCCAGTAATGGATAGATATTTTCGCTTACTTTTTCAAAATAGCCTAATCACAAAAGAGCGAAGATTAATAAGTTCACATACACATACTGCAGAAGAAAAGTACAGGCATATTTTAGAAAATAATCCCGATTTAATGAAACGAATACCGCAAAACTTATTGGCTTCGTATCTTGGACTTTCTCCTGAAACGCTGAGTCGTCTCAAAAAGAATATAATTTTTGATGCGAAATAATTGATTTAGATCAAGCGAATTTCTTGTTTCAGGTCATCTTTCTGAATATGGTTTGTGAAGTAATTTTGTAAAAAATAATTACTTATGGATTCTAAAAAAACACCAATACAAGAAACAACCGGAAATATAGCCTTAGTAGTAGGGGCAACCGGTATTGCAGGAAGTAATCTTGCAATAAAACTTCTGGAGAACGGATGGACAGTCTATGGACTTTCCCGAAATCCGAAAAATGATATTAAGGGTTTACATTCAATTGCTGCTGATTTACTGGATACCAAATCATTAGAGGTTGCCTTAATTGATTGTAAGCCTACACATGTTTTTTTTACAACATGGATGCGAAATGATACTGAAGAAGAAAACATCAGGGTTAATAGCGCTATGGTTCGAAATTTACTGAACGCATTATCTCCTAAAAAATCAGTAAAACATGTTTCGTTAGTTACAGGTTTAAAACATTATTTAGGACCATTTGATGCTTATGCTACGGCCGGAACTTTGCCGGAAACACCATTAAGAGAAGAACAGCCCAGATTAGACTTGCCTAATTTTTATTATGCACAAGAAGATGAAGTTTATGAAGCTGCTGCAAGAGATGGTTTTACCTGGAATATACACAGACCACACACGCTAATTGGTAAAACGATTGGGAACGCCATGAATATGGGCACAACATTAGCGGTTTATGCCAGTATTTGTAAGCAGGAGGGAACTCCGTTTATATGGCCGGGTTCTGATGCGCAATGGAACGGGGTATCTGATGTTACGGATGCTAAAGTTCTGGCTGAACAAATTATCTGGTCTGCTACAAATCCTGAAGCTCACAATCAGGCTTTTAACATCACAAACGGAGACGTTTTTAGATGGAAATGGCTGTGGCCAAAAATAGCAGAATGGTTTGATATTGAATTTGAAGGATATAACGGAACCGTAAAACCGCTTGAAAGTGTGTTAAATGAAAAAAATGCTATCTGGAAATCAATTGCAAGAGAACATCAATTAATAGAAGACGATTTGGGGCAGCTCGCATCTGCCTGGCATACAGATCTTGATTTAAGCCGTCCTTTAGAAGTTATGACAGATATGTCAAGAAGCAGAAAATTGGGTTTTGCAACTTATAAAGATACCAAAGATTCCTTTTTTGAACTGTTTACGCAGTTACGAAACGATAAAATTATACCTTGAAAAATTAATTAGATAATTTTTAAGTTGTCATAGATAAAAGCGGGACAAGGAAAAGACTTTCTTTGTCCCGCTTTTATATTATTAAATAGGGGTTTTATATTATTTATAAATCTTCAGTATTATGCCATTAACTTTTATTTAGGTTTTTTCTTTCAAAAAAAGAGCTATCTTGCGCAATATTAAAAGCAAGTACTAATGACTATTTCAAATTTTTATTTAACAAATAATCACTTGATGCGCCTTATGGGCACGTTATTATATTTGCATGACGATACTTTCTTAAAAAGCTCTAAGGAGTTTATTTATTAAGCCCTGTCAAAACTCTGGACAGGGATTCCTTCATTTAGACTGCTCAATTATTTAATCTTCAACTTTCATTTAGGATTAGGATATCATTGAATTCAAATTTACACAAGGGCTATAAGCAATTTAGTGATGAGTTATTATTCTACCTATGAAATTGGAGCAAACAGAAAGTTATGTCACAATTACAAAATATCATTTTAACAACAGGAATATACGATTTAATCAAAGATCACGTAAGAAGAAAGAAAGTAACAGTAGAAGAAGAAGTATTATTGCTTCATGAACTTAAAAAAGCCACACAGGTACTAAGAAGAGATTTACCGGAAGATATTGTTTCTGTAAATAGAAGAGTAACTTATAAAGATTGTGCAACCAATGAAGAAAAAACGGTTGTGTTTGTAGGTCCTGAGAGAAATAAAGTAAGTAAAAACAAAATTTCTATTCTTTCTGATGAAGGGATAGCAATGGTAGGATATAAAGAAGGTAATGTGGTAGAATGGCCTGCAAAAAAAGGACATCTGAAACTTGAAATATTAAAAGTAGAAGAGGTCGCTTAAGACACTTCTTAAAATTAAAAAAATCCCATAAAGAAAATTTCTCTATGGGATTTTTTGTATCTATAATAATTAGCTTTTTAAATTTTAATTATCACAAAAAGAACCTATTTGCTGTAAATGTCTTTCTGTTTGGTATTTATTAAAGTTATCCCATTTAGGTGGAGAACTTGTTTTTTGTCCGTACATGGCATCCAAACAAATATTATTGTCTTTGTACATATCGTGCAAAACAGCCAGAATTTTAAAGAAGAATTCATCTAATAAAACGATTGCTTCAAATTCTGATTTTAATGTATTGTAATTAGGATCTGACGGATTCAATAAATGTAATAAATCTAAAACTTCCTGTTTTTCATCTGCATTAATTTCTGTTGAATATCCCATTTTCAGCGTTTTAAAAACAAGATTATTCCAGGCTTTACTATCATGTGCCCATTGTACATCAGGCAGATTTAAGGAATGCTCACAAATTAAAATAATAGAAAAAAGAACATCATTCAGGTATTCAGCCGGAAACTCATCAAAGCTTCTGAATTCAAAACCACTTTGGTACATTTTTTCCTGATTAAAATCAAGACCTAATTCAGATAACATTTCATATTCCATATCTGCTTCGATCTGATCGCGCCACCAAATATTTTCTTCTTTTCCGAATTTTAGTAATTTTCTAAAATCATCAACATTATACGTCAGGATTTTACCTTTTGGCATTGCCTTATTGTACGTTCCTACACCTATATATCTTGACATGGCATTACGCATCGATCCAAGAGTGAATTTTTTATCCAGACTGTATTTGTCACTTATTACGCCCATAATATCCGGACTTCCAAGAGTTGCAATAAAGAATGGCTCAAACCACTGCAATAAATAAATGGCGTTTGCGTGGGTTTTTTCAAAATCATTATAGTCAACAATTCTGCTGTCTTCTGTTAATGATGGTAAAGTAATATGAAAATGGTATGTCCCGTTATTGAACAAAACCAGGTTTTCCTGATTTGTCATGAACATATTAAGCCCGTTGTTGTAATCCGGAAAATTTAATTTTCCGTTTAAAACTGATGATTCATTGATTTTATCAAGGAATAACTTTTTTGTAGCCTTAAGTTCTTTGCAGGATTCAGCAATTGTTCTGTTTTCAAAATATTTGGTTACAAACTCGATAGAATCACCATCAAAATGTACAGAACCCATCGTTTTGTTTCGTTGGGTAATCATACTTTGAATATTATATGGCTGATCTTCAAGGAAAAGCTCCATGATCGATTTTCCTAAATATTCAGGATTTTCAGTAGGTTGTGCGCTTACTTCACCAGTTTCGGTATCGATTAATGGCTTTATGGGCGCGATTGTTTTGTGCTGGTAATTGATATCCAGTTTTTCCAGCGAGTGACTGTTCATCATTCGGCTTACCTTATAGTTTTCATTTAAACCAAAAGCTTTTTTCAAAATAGGAGCTAAGCTTTCCGGTTTATAACACTTTCTATAATCAATACTGTATTTCTCAAAACCAATTTTTTCTTGTATAAACTCACCAGAAACTATTAGGGATTCTTCAAATTGCATGTAGGTTTCGTTTTCCAATCCTATTCCCCAATAATATTTTTTTGTCTGATTGTCTTTCATTTATACTTACTTTCTTTTTTTAAGGTTATTTAATTCTAAAGTTATTTTTATTCGGAAATATAAAATCCAATCTGTTAAAATCAGAGACAGGAAACCTATAACGGATTAAGCATATTGTTGCCTCCATTATAAAAGTTTTCGTTTACTTTTAAAAATATAGGAATTTATATTTTAGATTTTTGCACTTTTATCGACTGAAAGTTCAATTAAGAAGTAAAATTTTATAAAAGGCTTATAAAATTACTAGCGTTATTAATCACTTTTGTATCAATAATTTAAGCACGAGAATAGCTAAATCACTGCTTTTGCTATCCTTGTTTTTTCTAAGTTGCAAAAGTAGTTTTTTATTATGTTATTTCCAAGTGGTTAACTCGTTGATAATCAATATTTTTTTTTGAATGTTTCAACAATTCGGATAATTGTATTTTTATTCATGATAATAAAACACGTGTGAGGAATATAATTCATCATTCCACCAGTCTTTTCTAACCTCTGCAAAGTAGTTGTAGTTTAGTTTTCCTGCCTGTGATTGCAAGGGATAAACTACTACGCCATTCTCGCGATATGCTTTGTGTAAATTTGTTTCAGGAACAACCGGAACAATATGTCCGGAAAGTCCTTTTTCTCTTCTTTTGGCGCAAATTATTCCAACACCGCCATTTTCATTTACTTTATTTTGAATTTCATCAAGACTAAACATTCTTTCCCAGCCAAAACTAACGCCCCATTCTAAGAACCAATCATGAATGGCGCTGGAATAAATGCGATCTACGGTTTGTTCGAAAACAGCTTCTACTTCTTCTCCTTGTAAAACTTTTTCGAGACATTCCGGTGTCCACCAAACTGTTGGGAGATATACTTTAGAAAAATAGCAATAATCATAAGAGTATACATTGCAATATGTGTCTTCTACAGTTCTTTGATATCTGAGGTTTTTTTCGACATCCAGTTTATCAATTAATTGGGCAATGCTTTCTTTTTTAGTCGCAGTATTTGTCAAATCCCTAAACGGAATACTAGAATCCCAAATTGGGGTTTCTTTACTTTCCATAGAATCAAGCTGAGATTCCGGATTCGGTACTAAATCAGCTTTTTTTATTTGACTATTCGATATTGTATTATCATCTAAGGGTAACGATGCTACTGATACAGTATGTTTTTCCATCTTGACTGCTTAAAATTAATTGGCTTAACGGTGCTTAAATTACTTATTAGGACACAATTTTGTCAGCCACGGCGTAAATGTAAGGATTTTAAGTTTCTTAGGAGTTTTAGAAAAAGACAAATTACAGAAAGTAGTATTGTAATCCTCGTTTTGAAACATTTTTAAATACAAAAAAGGCACGCGTTAAGCATGCCTTTTTTATGTTGATCTTGTAATAATCCAGTTATTCCTGATTTTCGTCAGGCTGATTATTCTTTTTAAGATTGTTGATCTCTGAATCTTTATTGGTATTTTTTTCCTGAACTTCCGTTTTACCAGAATTGCTATTGGAATTGTTTTCAATATCGTTTCCTGTATTTTTAAGCTCTTCGATATATCCTTCCTGATATTGGTATGGATCTTCATCTCTGGCATAATTATCAGTATCAACCAATGTATTTTGGTCTATATAATCAGGATCGCTTTCGCCAAATTCTGTACTATTTTCAGTAGTTGGATTGTGCTTAAATTGATCGTCGCTTTCAATGTTATTTCCATCAACTAGCGTATTTTGATCAATAAAATCTGGATCTGTCTGTCCATATTCGTTGTTGTTTTGCTTTTCCATAACGCTGTTTTTTTAAATTAATTTCTATTTCTATCAAGTTGATATTTACAAATTTACTTTAGAAGGAGTTGGTTCTTATTACAGAAAAATAATTTATAGTTGCATAATTAGTAGGTAGCTTTAATTAGTTTTTAAAAATCTTTTTCTGTCCTAATAATAGTAGTCTTATTAGGGATTTATCCTAAATATTCAGGAACATGAATTATAGTTTTCTTTATGAAATTTACCTTTCGTCGTATTAATTTGCACTTAGTCGATTTATTTTTCTTTTTTAATTTATATTAATACGTATATTCGCAACTTTTATTTTAAATGTTGCATTTACATTTAAAGTATTATAGTTTGTTTTAAACCAGATTTTAAGAAAGTTTAAAAGAATAATTAAAAGTCGTTTTTATGAGGATTGTATTTGCAATTAGTTTGCAATTAGTTTGCAATTTGGGAGTGATGTTATAAGTGTCTTTTGATTAAGTGAAAGAAGATTTTTGATAAGTAATTAAACCCCCAAATAAATTAATATATGAAAAAACTTTTATTACAAGTCGTCCTTTTTCTTTGCAGTTATTTTGCAATGGGACAAAAAACGCTGTTCACACCTACAGAATGGAGTAACCCTAACAATGAATTTTATAACAATGTCTCGAATACCAGAAAATACGAGTCTACGAATTTTGTCGTCTATTGGGGCGATAAAGTAGGTACCAATCCTGCGGCATATGCTGATGCGGCATTGCGTTTTACGCCAAAATCTGTTGCAGATACTCTTGAGCACAGTTTTAAGAGGTATATAACCGATTTAAAATTTATCAATAATGCGCCAACAACAAATTTTGGCAAGTACAAAATCATCATCATGATGATGAATACCTGGAACTCTACAGATCCGCGTTTAGAGGCATTTGCGCAGGCGAGTTCTTTTAGTAATACTATTGGCGCTATGTTCGTGCATCCTGAAGCAACCAGAGATGGCGGTGCATTATCGCATGAGTTTGCTCACACGCTG
Source organism: Flavobacterium sp. Leaf82 (assembly GCF_001422725.1). Classification (GTDB taxonomy): domain Bacteria; phylum Bacteroidota; class Bacteroidia; order Flavobacteriales; family Flavobacteriaceae; genus Flavobacterium. The sequence continues at coordinate 788,447 of NZ_LMMA01000032.1, forward strand.
CAAATGATGATGGGTATTCAGGAAAATCCGGGTAACGGAACTGCTTTTGCCGGTTATGACTGGGCAAGTCCGTTTTATGAAGGGCATGCTAATTTTATGCGTGCTCAGGCGTATGCGAAATGGGCAGAAATCGACGGAACGTTAACCAGATGGATACAAACCCGACATTTTATGTGGTCGTCTAATCGTCATCATTACACTAATTTTCATTTGATGTATTATGTGCAGGAAAAAGAAGGTTTTGATTTTACAAGAAGAATGTGGGCAGAATCTAAAAATCAGGAACATCCTCTTGAAACCATAAAAAGACTTAAAGGATTTTCTCAGGAACAGCTTAACGATTATCTCTGGGGATATGCCCAAAGACAACCAGCATTTGATTATCCTATTCAATGGAATTCCCAAATAAACGCAACTAGTAATTTTGGAAAAACAATACGAAATACACATACACTTATAAAAAACAATATGCCTCGATATACCAGCAGGCAATATACATTATTAACAAAGGTAGAAGGTACAACAGATCAGTATTATACCAATAATGACTGGGCACCTCAGGATTACGGTATGAATATAATTCCGTTATACCCAACTTGTACCGGAACTCAGAAAAAAGTAAGTGTAAAATTTAAAGGTCACACAGAGGTTAACCCAACGCAGGCTGGATGGCGTTACGGATTTGTGACTACAAAAGCAGATGGAACTGTATCTCGTTACAGTCCAATGTATAACACAGATGGAGAAGCATCGTTTGAACTGAATTCAACTACTGAAGCAGGAATTTTTCTAGTCGTATTTTCGGCTCCAAAAGTGCATGTAAACTACAATATGGATGTTGGTTATCCAAAACAAAGAAGATATCCTTATGAACTAAAAATTGCAAATGCAACTCCTGAAGGTTTTCAACCGGCGGCTGACTTTAGAAAATTCCTTAAAACAAATGGACGTATTCATAGCAATGGCGGAGGATGGATATCGAATACTGCAAGTGTTGCAGCCTCTGTTTATGTTGGACCGTATGCAATTGTAAGACGTGGTACAATCTCAGGAAATGCGCGTATAGATGGATACGCAATGGTTGACGGAGGTACAATTTCAGGAAATGCAATTGTAAGGGATAATGCGTGTGTCTATAATGCTACTTTATCAAGTAATGCTATTGTAGAAGGAAATGCCTGGATGGAAGGTGGATCAGTAGCAAACACAGCAAATATAAAAGGAAATGCGATGTTGTTTGCCGGAAATTTTGGCGGATCTGTTGTTGTAGGCGGTGATGCAGAAATAGGAAGCTGTTCTACTGCTGGTGTTTATCTTCAGTTTCCTTACTGGAGAAACGGACGTGCAGAATGTGACGGCAAAGGCGCGAGCGATGTTTCTAATATAGATATAAATCCTGCTTTTACAAATTTTTCAGCCGCAACAATGGCTTTTAGTACGACACCTACTTGTACGGCAGCCGCAACATTAAGTGCCACAAATTCAATTCTGGATGAGCAAGTTGATTTAAGTGTTTATCCAAACCCAACATCAGGAAACATAAATATTTCGTTTATGCAAACTGAGCTTCAAAAGGTTACGATTTCATTATTTGACATAAACGGACGTAAGTTAAACGTTATTACAAACCAGACTTATGAAGTGGGCAGAATTGATATTCCGTACAATTGCAGTCAATTGGTAAAAGGAGTTTATTTGTTGCGCATTCAAACAGGAAATACGGTTGTAAATAAAACATTTATCAAGCAATAACGAGTTAGTATTTTAAGAAATCAGCCCTTTCAATTTTATTTGAAAGGGCTTTTTTTTTCGACTTTTTAATTTGAAAATATTCCACGTAAATTGAGTTCATTTTTACTTTAAGAAAAATTTAGGATTCTTTTTTTTAATTCGAAAGATTGGTGTTTAATATAATTTGTGTCTTGATATACAATAACTTAAATATTGTGACAGTTACGGGATTTTTATAGGTACATTCGATTTTTCTTATTTAGAGAGAATAAAACAACAATAATCAACGTTCTTAAACAAAACTATATTTATGGGCTTATTTGATTTTATGATAGTGGAGATAGCTATGGATTTGGGAACTGCGAATACCTTAATAATTTATGACGGAAAAATTGTAGTAGACAGTCCATCGATTGTAGCCAGAGATATTAGAAACGGAAAAATTATTGCCGTTGGTAAAGAGGCAAGTTTAATGCAAGGTAAAACACACGAGAATATTAAAACCATCCGACCACTTAAAGACGGGGTTATTGCAGATTTTGATGCCTCAGAAAAAATGATCAGCTGGTTTATAAGAAACATACCTGAAATAAAGAAAAGCTTTTTTACTCCTGCATTACGAATGGTTGTGTGTATCCCGAGTGGTATTACTGAGGTTGAAATGAGAGCTGTAAAAGAGTCTTGCGAACGTGTAAATGGTAAAGAAGTATTTTTGATTCATGAACCTATGGCTGCCGCTATTGGGATTGGTCTGGATGTTATGCTGCCAAAAGGAAATATCATAGTAGATATTGGAGGAGGAACTACAGAAATTGCCGTTATTGCTCTTGGAGGAATAATTTGTGATAAATCTATAAAAATTGCCGGAGATGTTTTTACCAATGACATTTTGTTTTACATGCGTACACAGCACAACTTGTATATTGGAGACGCTTCTGCAGAGATGATAAAAATTGAGGTTGGCGCTGCTACAGAAGAGCTGGAATATCCGCCGGAAGATATCATGGTTCGAGGAAGGGATTTGCTTACAGGTAAACCTAAAGAGGTAAGGATTACTTTTAGGGAAATTGCCAGAGCGCTCGATAAATCGATATTGCGAATTGAAGATGCAATTATGGTAACGCTTTCTATGACGCCGCCGGAACTTGCCGCAGATATTTATAATACAGGATTGTATCTTGCCGGAGGAGGAGCGATGTTGCGTGGTCTTGATAAAAGGATTTCACAAAAAACAGATTTACCCGTTTATATTGCCGAAGATCCTTTGAGAGCTGTGGTTAGAGGTACCGGTATTGTCTTAAAAGATATACCCAGATACAAAAGTGTTTTGGTAAAATAGAATAACTATTAAATTCTGGAAAATAATAAAACCCGACAGTATATTCCAAGTGTTGGACTGTCGGGTTATTTATGGAACTTGCTATAATCAGATTGTTTAAATTCAGGCAAACTTTTGGGGAAAAACTTGCGATGAAAGAAATCTGAATTATGGTTCCTATTTCGTTACTTTTAAGTTTTTTCCTAATGCAAGCATATCTCCGTTTATCTTGTTCCACTTTTTTAAGTCAGAAACAGAAACAGCATATTTTCTTGCAATACTGCCCAAAGTATCTCCTTTTTTTATGGTATAATACGTTGTTTTATCAATCGTTTTGGTGTTTTTAGAACCTGTATTTACAGCGGCAATTGCCATTGAAGTATATAAAGGTTTCTCACGCAAACCAGATTGATGAGCTGCATATGCATAGATTTTATCTTCGTTTGAAGTAAAAACAGCAATTTTATCCTGAGGCAATCTTAAATAATGGTTTTGATTGTCATAAACCGGAATTACGTTTAGTTTATAAGAAGGGTTTAGCAATTCTAATTGCGCTATTGGAATGTCGATTAAATCAGAAATTTGTTTAAAACTCATTTTCTTTTTAATCATGATTGTATCTGTGGCAAAATGTTTTACCAGCGCTTTTTCCGGCTTAATCCCATGTTCTGCATGGTATTCATAAAGATACATTGTAGCCAGAAAAGCAGGAATATAACCTTGTGTTTCTTTGGGAAGTTGTTTTCTGATGTTCCAGTAATTTCTTTGTCCGCCGGAACGGTTAATTGCTTTAGAAACATTTCCGGGTCCTGAATTATAAGCTGCTAAAACTAAATCCCAGTCACCAAAAGCTTTATACATACTCGTCATATATTTTGCGGCAGCCTCAGTCGATTTTAAGGGATCATGTCGTTCATCTACATAAGAATCGATTTTTAGTTTGTATTGTTTTCCGGTATGATACATAAACTGCCAAAGTCCGGTTGCGCCCATTTTTGAAACTGCTTTTGGATTTAAAGCTGACTCAACTACGGCTAAATACTTAATCTCTAACGGAATATTTTCTTTAGTCAATGCTTCTTCAAACAAAGGAAAATAATATTCAGAAATAGCCATTAAACGTCCAAAGGATTTTTTTCTGTATTTAAGAAACGACTTTATAACATTTTCAAGCTGTTCGTTGTATTCAATATTAAAAGGAGATTTAGAATTCATTTCGGCTAATCTCGCTTTCAGTAATTCAGTAGGCAATTCCAGATCTACTTTTTGGTCTGTAATGTTTTCAATATCAGTAGAAAAAGCATTAAAATTATCCAGACTGGTTAATTCTTTCATCCATAAACTGTCAACACGTGCAGTCATTTTATTTTTGACAAATGTCTTTTTTATAGAATCCAGGTAAAAAGTATTATTGTCTTTTACTTTAGCTACTTTGTTTTGAGCAACTGCCTGCGTAAAAAAGGGAATTAAAAATAAGATATAAAAGTAGAGTGTGATATTTTTAGTTTTCATATTTCAATAGTTAATGTGTTGTTTTATAGCTTATTACTTGCGTAAATAGCTCTTTATTAGAACGATGCAAAAGTACCATTCATTTGTCTCTACGGTAACCAGTAAAAGTTGTTATAGTGTCATAATCAGACTTTTATTACTCTGAGTTTCTTTGCTAAAACAAACAGTTATTTGGTTTTAAATAAAAATAGGAGGGATGCATCAAAATGATAAAATCGTATCATTTTGATAAAGCAGTCAAAAAATCACAAATAATGATTACCGTTTGTTAATCAGTTATATAGAAGGTTTGTAACTTAAAATTTCACGGGGATATTAGCATTGGTATGTAATTTGGCAATAGTCTTATGTGTTTCCAAACAGTAGTTATTTGGTATTATTAATAAAACCGGAAATGCGACACCTTAAATATGAAAACCCAGCAACTTACAAAAGATTTTTCTTTACCTGATTCCATCTTAGAAAAAGCAATATTAATCGAAAATCCTATATCTGAGCAATTACCTGATTTTAAGATTGAAATTACCAATTCAAGCCATATTTTTTGGCTAAAAGAAATTTGCGAAACTACGTTATCATCGGCTTTAGCGAGAGGAACTGGTATTTCTGGACGATCTGCTGAATTACTGGAAAAAAAAATGAAAAATGGAGATGCAATTATTGCTTTTTCGTCAGACGGAAAATGGGCAGGGTTTTCTTTTATCTCGTCTTGGGATAATGGACAATTTGTTTCTAATTCCGGATTGATTGTAGCGCCGCAATTCAGACATACCGGTCTTGCAAAAAATATTAAGAGAAAAATTTTTGAATTAAGCCGTCAAAAATATCCGGAAGCAAGCATATTTAGTTTAACAACTGGTCTTGCAGTAATGAAAATGAATCACGAACTTGGTTTTGAACCCGTCACATATTCTGAGTTGACCACAGACGAACTTTTCTGGGACAACTGCAAATCGTGCGTCAATTGCCCGATATTAATCAGTAAGGAAAGAAAAAACTGTTTGTGTACAGCAATGCTTTATAAGCCTAAAAAGAAGAGTTTAGATATTTTGTAAATACATATTTAATAAAAAATAAAAAATCCCATTTGTTGTAAATGGGATTCGATTCTATAAAGGCTAAAAAATTTATCTTTTGGATTGTTTAATAATTTCTTGCAATGACAGCCATTTTTCGTCTTTAATGCCCATTTTTCCGCTTTCTTGTGTATGATGTCCGGTGAAAAATAATACCGGCATTTGTTTCTGAAATTCAGGATCAGATTCTTCGTTTCCATCTCTAATTATTTGATGGTTTAAGGAACAAAACAATTCAATATTGCTTCCGTTTTTTCGTGCTATTATATTTTGAATGTCCCACGGATAACCCCAATATTTTTTTTGATTTTCGATTAGTACAGGATTAATATACAGTAAGATGCTGTCTTTTCCTGAAACTAAATTTTGATCCATAATTGTGTAATCCGCTCCATCTTCGTCACCATTTGCAACAAACATTTCAGGTTCTGGATCATGATCTAAATTTATAAACCAGCGATAAGAAAAACCATCTCCATAGTATTTTACCTTTTTTATTGTTTTGTATTCAGATGAAATCCAGTATTCGTTTCCAATTCCTAAAGTATCAATTGTGGTTTTGCAAATATAGTCAGGAACTTTATCGCCTGTAAAGTCGACACTTTCGACACTTTCAATTTTTTCTGTAATGTATTTTCTAAGTTCATTTGTGGCAGCTGTCTTTTTTGACTTTATAAAATAAACAGCAGTTTTTGATGAATCTGCGACTTTAGAAACTGTATTTTTTGCTTCTTGATTGGTGTTTTTTGGCTTTGTAGAATTGGTTTCTTGTTTTGGACTGTCTTTGCAGGAAACCAAAAGTGCCGTTAAAATTAATAGTAAAAATTTCTGTTTCATTTGAAGGTTTATAAAAATGTTTCCGGCTTTAACGGTCTCTTTTTGATGGGTTTTATATTTTTTTAGTGAATCAAAAATAACAAAAAAAGAATTAAGTTTTTGGGTAAAAAAAATCGAAAAATAAACTGTTTTAAAGTAAATGTTAAAGGAAAAAACATGATTTTTTCAGACAATACTTTTCAGGTTCGGTTATCTTTAAATAAAATTTCTGTTCTTTGCGTCTTAAATGTTTTATCAAAAAAAGGTAACTAAGTCTACGTTTTAACGACCAATTTAAAATACAATATTATTAGGTAATTTAAGTTAAGACTAATCATCGTATTTACGTTATGGACAACAAGAAGTTTATTTTAAGTTTAAAAAAAGGTAATGAGGTTTCTTTCAAAGAAGCATATCTCAACTACTACGATAAACTGATAAACATTGCCAAACGATTTGATTTTACCGTTTTAACCCCACAAGATTTTGTTCAGGAAACTTTTTTGAGACTTTATAATAAAAGAGAATTGCTTAATGAAGAAGTGTTGTTTGATAAACAATTGTTTACCATATGCAAGAACATTATTATCAATCACGTTAACCGCGAAAATAAAATAATTCAGCTTGATACCTTGCCGTTCGAAATGGAACAGGAAGATACTGAAACAGGAATTTTTGAAGAGAGAAAAGAAAAATTATATAATTTCATTAATCAACTTCCTGAACAGCAACAAAAAATATTTACTTTACATAAACTGGAAAACCTTAGCTATAAGGAGATTGCAGCAATTACAGATCTTTCTGAAAAAACTATTGCCAATCATATTTATCTCGCCAGTAAATTTATTCGAAAAAAAATCGAAGAGCATTAGGAACTTTTAGTTTCTCGTTTGTTATAGATATAAACGGAAACATAAAATGCATATTGAGTCTTATAAAACTGATGTTACTACAAAGGAGGATGCAAAATTTATTGTAGTACTTCTGCAGTTCATCATTTCTGATTGTATCATGAATTTTGATTTAGAGAATAACGATCGTGTTCTAAAAATCGAAACCAACAGGGATATTAAGGAAATGGTTTATGGTGTTTTTAATAAACAGGGATTTTATTGTCAAAAACTTTAGTATCAAAAGATATGGACGAAAATAAATTAGAAGAAGAGTTGAAAAAAATCTGGGATGAAACTCCCATTTCACATTCTGATAGCGAGAAAGAGATTTCCTGGCAGGAATTCCAGTCAAAAGCATTCTCGTCGAAAAAGCAAAAAAATAAACCATGGCGTTATTATGCAGCTGCGGCAGTATTGGTTTTTGGTCTTATTGGGACCGGACTGTATTTTAATAAATCTTCTGTAAATACTGAAATTAAGCTTACAGAAAATATAATCGAAAATACGTCTTCGGTAATAAAATACATTGCCTTACCGGATAGTTCGAAAGTAGAACTGAGTCCGAATTCTAAAATTGTCTATGCTAATAATTTTGGAAGCAACAGAAAGATTGAAGTTTTTGGAGAAGCTTATTTTAAAGTTAAAAAAGATAAAAAACACCCTTTTCAGGTTTTTTGCAATGAAACTACAACAACGGTTTTAGGAACTTCTTTTACCGTTACCGAAAATAATCGTGAAGAAGTTACGGTCGCACTTTATGAAGGAAGCGTTGAAATGACTGTAAAAGACCAGAACAAAAAATGGATATTGAAACCCGGAGAAAAATTTACATACGGCAACAATACAGCTCTGGTAACTGATTTTAACAGGTTTGTAGATTTTGAGAACGAAAAACTAAGTGTTGTAAATACTTATATCGAGTCTAATTACGGATATCATGTAACAATCCCAAAGGAATATTACAACCAGAGAATTACGGTGAGAATAAACAAAAAAGAAGATTTAAATACGATAATCGAATTAATATCAGAAATGTATAACCTAAACTATGTAGTAAATGACAATCTAAAGCAGATTACTTTTCAATAGAAAAGAAAAGGATGTCCTAGCCGCGAAACTAAACATCCTTCCCATATTCAGGATAGTATAAAACTATCTATTTAATAATATCAAAAATACAAAATTTCATGAAGCATATAATTTCAGCATGCTTTTTTTTATTCAGTTGGTGTATGTTTTCTCAAAACGTAACCGTAACGACAGACCAGACTGTAACATTAAAAGAATTTTTTAAGCAGATAGAAGGTCAAACGGATTTTAAATTTGCTTTTACGGATCAAATTAATACAAGTCAAAAATATTTTACCCAAAAACGCACCTTTACAAATACCGAAATAAAAGAAATAATCAATGAACTGAACAAGAGTGCATCGATTCAATTCTCGATTGTAGGCAATAATATCTTTGTAAAGCAAAAAACTACAAAAGCGGCATCAGCTAAAAAAAAAAACACGCTAACAGGTCAGGTTCTTGACGAAAATAGAGAACCGGTTATTGGTGCTAATGTTTTTATTAAAGAAACTTCTACCGGTGTTATAACGGATGCAAACGGATATTTTTCTATAGAACTTGATAATGGCAGTTATACTGTTGAGATTAGTTATGTTGGTTTAAAAAATAAAGAAAAGCAGATTACGATTTCTGACGATGAAAAAATGAAATTTAGCATGGAGTCAGACAGTCATGAATTAGAGCAGGTAGTTATAACAACAAGCAAGGCAGTTGATGTAAAAAATACTCAAATGAGTGTGAATAAACTTTCGATGGCTGAGATTAAAAGGCTACCGACTGCAATGGGCGAACCGGATCCTTTAAAATCATTACTGACTTTGCCGGGTGTTACAAATGCCGGCGAAGCTTCGTCAGGATTTAATGTTAGGGGAGGTGCTGCTGACCAAAATTTGATTCTTTTAGACGGTGCTCCGGTTTATGGAGATTCTCATATGTTTGGATTTTTCTCTATTTTTAATGCAGATGTCGTAAGCGGACTGGATTTATACAAAGGCGGAATTCCGTCTAAATTTGGCGGACGCGTTTCCTCGGTTCTTGATGTAAGTCAGCAAACCGGAGATCTTACGGATTATAAAGTAAGCGGAGGTATTGGTCTTATCTCAAGCCGACTTATGGTGCAAGGGCCTATAAAAAAAGATGTTGGTTCGTTTATTATTGCAGGACGTGCTTCTTATGCGCATTTATTTTTAAAACTTACAGATATCAAAAGTTCTGTTATGTTTTATGATATTAATGCCAAGTTCAATTACCGATTGGGCGCCAATAATACAATTGCTTTTTCCGGTTATATGGGAAATGATTTATTTGATATAAACAATTTTTTCAATACCACTTACGGGAATACAATGGGAACGTTTAGCTGGAAACATAAATTTTCAGACAATTTAAACACGAACCTTTCTGTTTTTTACAGCGATTATAAATTTAATCTGCAAATACCATTTCAAAAATTTGAATGGAATAGTAAAATTACCAACTACGGATTTAAATACAACTGGAATCAAACGATATCAGACAATTTTAAACTTAACTATGGTATTGATGGTTTGTATTATGATTTTAATCCGGGAACTATAAAGCCTTATGGCAGTGATTCGGCTTTTAATTACAATCAATTAGACAAAAAATATGCTTTAGAAACGTCTGCTTATCTGGATGTTGAAAATCAGATTACAGAAAAACTGAATCTTCGTTACGGTCTTCGTTACAGTATGTTTTATCGCTTAGGTAACGAAAATATCAGTACGTATGAAAACGGACAATCTGTGGTTTACAATCCTTTATATCATATTTATGAAGAAGGAACACCAACCGGAAGTAGTTATTACGGAAAAGGAAAAACCATCAGTAAATTTGATAACCTTGAACCACGATTGGCATTGTCTTATGCTTTTAATGATGAAACTTCTGTAAAGGCAAGCTACAACAGAATGGCGCAATACATTCATATGTTAGCAAATACCCGCGCTCCGTTGCCTATGACGATCTGGACACCAAGCGGACCTTTTACAAAACCACAGTTGCTGGATCAATATGCAGTAGGATATTTCAGGAATTTTAAGGAACGTGTGTACTCTTTTGAAGGTGAATTATTTTATAAAAAGATTCAAAACCGTATCGATTATATTGATGGCGCAGACTTATTAGGTAACAATAATATCGAACAGGACATCCTGAACGGAGAAGCCAGATCATATGGTATGGAGTTGTTATTTAGAAAAAATACCGGTCGTTTTACAGGATGGGTTTCGTATACTTTATCCAGAGCTGAACAAAAAACGCCTGGCAGAACTCCAGAAGAACCGGGTATCGCCAATGGTCAATGGTATTTATCAGGATACGATAAATTGCATAATCTAAATGTTACTGCAAATTATGAGTTTAATCCTAAATGGTCTTTTAATGCTAATTTCTCTTTACAATCAGGTCAGCCGGTAACATATCCAAACGGTTATTATGAATTTGGAGGAAGAAATATACCTAATTATACGTTGAGAAATGCGAACAGGCTTCCTGCATATCATCACCTGGATGTTGGCGCAACTTATACGCCTAAACCGGATAAAAAGAAAGGATGGCAAAGCTATTGGGTATTTAGTATTTATAATCTTTATAACAGGCAAAATGCTGCATCGATGACGTTCTCACAAAATGAAGATACGGGAGTCAATGAGTCCAGACAATTATCTATTTACGGATTAGTACCTGGTGTTTCTTATAATTTTAAATTTTAATAGTATGTTACGATTAAAAAAATACAATTTAAAAAGTAAAGCATTTACTTTATTTAGTCTTCTGTTTGTTTTACTTTTTTTGTCCTGCGATAAGGTTGTTGAACTTGATTTAGAAGCCGGAGATCCCAAAATAGTGATCGACGCTGAGATAATGTGGGAAAAAGGAACTGACGGCAGCCAGCAATCTATAAAAATAACAAGAATGGCACCTTATTACAGTGCCGAAGTACCAAAGGTTTCAGGAGCACAGGTAAGGGTCGAAAATATTAACGGGGATATTTTTACATTCAATGAATCTGAACCGGGCTTATATGTCTGTACGAATTTTGTTCCGGTAATTAATATGGAATATAAATTATTTGTACAAGTTGATGGACAAAGTTTAACCGCTACAGAAAAATTAGTTTCTGTATCGCCAATAGACAAAATAGAGCAGGAGTTAATGCCGGATATAACAGGACCCGATTTTATTGTAGTATCATTTTATTATAAAGATCCGGCAGATCAGGTCAATTATTATCTGACGGATTACAAAGCAGATTATCTGGGTTATCCGGAACACAATTTATCAAATGATGAATTTGTGAATGGAAATGAAATAAACGAAAAATTTGGAGGTACTGATTTAAAACCGGGAAAAATTATGGAAATAACCCATCGCGGTGTTTCCAAGAACTTTTATAATTACATGAATTTAATTTTGCAAGCGGCAAGTTCGAACCCTTTTGGTGCGGTACCGGGCAATATTAGAGGCAATATAATTAATACAACTGATACGGATAATTTTGCATTGGGCTACTTCAGGTTATACGAAGCCAATCATGTTCTCTATACAGTAAAATAAGAATTTAATTGAAGGTTGATTTGTAAATACATCTGGCATAAAACGCATGTCAGGTGTATTTTTTTTTGCCTGATAATAATAAGGCAGTTTCTACACAGATTCTTTTTGCTTTTTAAGCTTCAGATCAATAAAATTAGTCCATTTATCGTTTTCTTTCACGAACCATTTTCCAATTAATTCGGTGCTTTCCTCATTAAATTTACCTTCAAATCTCATGTCAGAACTTCTAATTTTAAAAATATTTTTGGTCAGGTAACCGGTCATGGAACCACTTTGACCTTTAGAATTGTAGTATTGCATTTTTGCCCTTGTTGGAGAATTTCCCAAAGAAATAATTTCGAAAGTCTGACTTCTTTCATTACCCATTTTTACATCAGCTTTATGCAGAATATAATTTCCGTTCAAAATATATTCATAAGTATCAATACCAATTAACTCTGCATTGTCAGCTAAAATAGTTCCTTTAGTTACCCAAATTCCAATAAGCCGGCTAAAATTGCTTGTTTCTATCTTATTCATATTGTTTAATTTGCGTTGATTATTTTATAGCTGCATGGGTAAATAAACATAAAATACAGTTCCTTCGTTTACTTTACTTCTCACTTTAATAAATCCGTGATGATTGTCTGTGATTTTTTTTACTAAAGTTAATCCAAGTCCACTTCCGTGATATTGGTTATTGTTGTGCAAGCGATAAAAAGGTTCAAAAATTTTAGCATCAAATTCCTGATCAAACCCAATACCATTATCGCTTATAGAAATTTTGAGATAATCAATATCCTTGTTTCCTCCAATCTCCAGAATTTCATCTACTGAAGATTTTTGCGTTTCGATTTTAATTTGAGGCACAACGCCTTCTTTTGTATACTTAACAGCATTGAGAATTAAATTGGTAAAAAGCTGTTGTATTTGATACGGTATTACTTTTAACTGCGGAAACGGCGCAATCTCAATCACAGCATTTTTTTCTAAAACAATATCCTTAATATCAGACATTGTTTTCTTTAAAAGTACATTCAGATCTGTTTTTTTATACTCTTTTTCTACAAAGTTTATTCGGGTATAATCGATAAGATCAGCAATTAACTGACTCATATTCGTTACCGCAAATAACATTCGGTCCAGATTGTGCTTACTCGTTTCTGACAAGTTTTTTTCATGATCGATAATTCGCTGGCAAAATATATGAATCTTACGAAGCGGTTCCTGCAGATCATGACTTGCAGCAGAGCTAAACGTTTCGAGCTGTTCGTTATATTTTTGTAATTCCTGATTTTTAATCGTCAGCTGTTCATTCGCAATAACAACATCAGTGGTATCTTCCAGAGCCAGAAGAATCATTCCGGCGGGTTTTGCGTTTAAAATTCGTCTGGCATTTACCATCATGATTTTTTTGCCAATTCCTTTACACATTGTATGAACCTGAAAATCTTCGATTGATGCTTTTTCTCCCAGCATTTTAACGATTAGATCCTTAAATTCCGGAATATCCCATTGACAATCCCCAATTTCAAAAAAAGAATGCCCTTCGGTTTCTTTTTCTGTCGTTTGAAAGTATTTGTAAAAAGCAGGATTGGCACTTTTTACAAAAAAATCCCTGTCAATGATTAATAAAGGTTCCCGAATAGTTTTAAAAATAGAATCAGAATAATTTCTCATCGAAATCAATTGTTCCTGACGATCTACTAATTCGTCATTGACACACATTAATTCCTCATTATTCGATTGCAATTCTTCCGTTGAGGTTTCCAGTTCCTCATTCATCGCCTGCAATTCTTCACTGCTGCTCAGTAATTCTTCATTCGTAGATTGAAGTTCCTCAAAGGCAGTTTGCTGTTCTTCGGTTACACGTTTGATATCTGCGCGAAGCTGTATCAATTCATTTTCTAACTCAACAATTCGCTTTTGATTAGAATTTTTTCTTGTGGTTTTATCCCCGTCTACTAAATTAGCAATTGTTTTTTTGTAAAAAAGAATCATTATATGCTCTTCATCATCAGGAATTAAAACGACTTCAAACGAAGCTGTATAAGGCTGATTTTTGACAATTATATTCTCCTTAAAGACGTTTTTCTTGTATTTTTTTATATTTAAAATGGCATTACGAAGTTCAAAACTAATTCCTTCACGAGCCATTTTCAGCACATTAAAATTAGGTTTTCCCGGCGAAGGCAGCAAGTAAAAACTGGTATCTCCGTGAAAATGTACAATTTCGAGCTGTTCATTTATAATAACGCTTGCCGGAGTATATTGTAAAAATAAAATATCAGAAGCAATTTTTCTAAAATCAGTTTCAGCCGAATTCCTTTTTTCAAATGATTCGATTTCACTGTTTATACTTAGATTTATGGGTTTTAAAGCATCAGGAACATATCTGGTAAAAGCAGATTTACGAATGTATATTTTTTCATTTATCCCAATAGGTTCAAACAAACTATGCGCGTTGTATGCAGTTTCTGATTTTCCAAGAAATAAAATTCCCTTTTCTTTTAGTGAATAATGAAAAGAACTCAATACTTTATTTTGCAAAAAAGGATTAAGATATATCAATACATTTCTGCAGGAAATTAAATTAATACGTGCAAAAGGCGGATCTTTTATAAAATTGTGAACTGCAAAAATGCACATTTCGCGTATTACCTTATTGACATGATAATTTCCGTCATGTTTTGTAAAATAATTTTGAAGCCTACTTGGCGAAACCTGTTGTATATCCTGTGCCGAATAAATAGCAGTTCGGGCTTTTGAGATGAATTTTTCAGAAATATCCGAGGCAAAAATCTGAACCTTTATATCCTTATTATTTTTTTCGGCAAGAAATTCATGAATACTTATGGCGATAGAATAGGCTTCTTCACCAGTGGCACATCCTGCAACCCAAATGCGTATATTATTGTTGGATACATTCTGGATCAGCTGCGGATAAACCAATTCCGGCAAAGAGTCAAAAAAACTGGTATCCCTGAAAAAATACGTAACCGGAATCAAAAAATCATTAAAAAGTAGATCTTGCTCTGTTTTGTCATTTCTAAGATAATAGTAATAATCCTGTAAAGTGTCTTTGCGGGCGATCACCATTCTTCTGGAAATGCGGCGTCTTATTGTAGGACGTTTATAATGACTGAAATCATTTCCGGTTCTTAATAAAATAAGATTCGTAATTAAGTTTAATACTTCTTCTTCATTTTTTAATACATGGTCCTGTTCGGTGTACGCATGGTTAATCTTGTAGCTTTTTTGAATCTCAATTAATTGCTGCGGTATCAGCTCAGGCGCAAGTATATAATCGACAGTATCTGCTTCAATAGCACTTTGGGGCATTCCTTTAAAAGCAGCAGTTTCAGGATCCTGAGCGATTGTCACACCGCCAAGTTCCTTGATTTTTTTTAATCCAAAAGTCCCGTCAAAAGCGGTACCCGAAAGAATTATACCAATCGCAAAACTCTTATGAACTTGCGCCAATGATTCAAAGAAAATATCAATCGAGGCATTTTTTCTTTCATTTCTCGTTCTGGGATGTATTTTTAAAATACCATCTTCTGCAACCAAATTGGTGTTTTCCGGGATTATGTAAACGTGGTTGGGTGCCAGATTGATATCATTGATAATTTCATGTACCGGAATGTTAGTATGTGGTGATAAAATTTCGACCAGATTACTGGGATGATCCGGTGATAAATGCTGTACCAGAACATATGCCATTCCCGATTTATCCGGTATTGCATTTAATAATTTTTTAAAAGCATCCAATCCTCCGGCAGATGCGCCGATACCAACAACAGGAAAATCCTGTTTAGACTTTTTAGGTTCTTGATTGTCAGGTGATTTCATGAGGTGTTACTATTTTAAATCAAAGTTATAAAGTCTTTTATAATAATAATATTCAAAAAATGGGAATCATGTAAAATCTGCGTAAAATTATATAAAATTAAGGTTTTGATATTTATAAAATTTGCGAATATCAAGGATCTTAAAACGTGTAATTAATTAAAAATCAATGCTATGAAAAATATGCTTATTACAATCGCAATGTTAGGAGTTATGGGATATGGTTTTGCCCAGGAGACTACCAAAACAACAAAAAAAGCAAAATCTAAGCCAGATACAATTGTTAATCGTACTACGAAAACTAAGGTTGAAAAAAAATCGACTTATAAAACTGATTCAATAAAAACAAAACCGGCGAAAAAGCATAAAGCTAAAACAACCACAATCGGAAGAGATTCAATTCCGAATTAATATCTGTCATAGAGATTTTCGAAAACCTGTGTTTTACAGGTTTTTTTATGTCAAATTTTTTAATAGATTTTTCAGTACTTTAAAATCATTGGGTTTAGTATAAAAATCTATTGCGCCTAAATCTCTTATTTTGGTTTTTATATCCAGAGGTATCGATGTCGAAAATATGATTACCGGAATGTTTTTTATTATTTCTCTCTTTTTTATTTCAGTCAATAGTTCCATGCCATTCATAAAAGGCATATTGATATCAAGAAAAATAAGATCAGGACGAATTTCATTATTTATAAGTTGTTGCAAAGCATTAACCGGATTATGAATTGCTGTATAAGCAGCTGCAGAAACTTCTTCAAGTGCCTCTAAAAAGAAATTGCAGTCATCATAATCGTCATCTATTTGTAGAATGTTTTTATATTTCATAATGATTTGATTGTTGATTTTAGCACAATTTGCAAGGGGTAATTCTTTAGAAACTTGTGGTCAAATAACATAATTCTGTTATGAGGAATCAAAAACTTACACAGGAGGGATGAATAGTAAGAATATTTTCATAATTATTGATTTTAAGGGGTAAAAAAAGCTTGTTATATGGCACAACAAGCTTTTCCTAAAAAAATTGTAGAGAAATTAATCCACTATGGTTACGTAAAGTGAATCCTTTTGATAATGTGCAGCCTCTTGTTTATCGCGTGCGTAATCTTCGTCATCGCAATGTGGGGCACAGTTTGCATTTAAAATTGTAATTAAAATAATGGTCAAAATAATCTTAATTTTTAGCATTTTCATAATTCCTTTCTTAAAGTTATTTTCAATTAATTTTCGTAAATGTAAAATCATGACTAAATACGAGTTTATATAATTTCATTTTTTTGTTATATAATTTCCATGTTTTTTTTGCAAGAGGAGTGAATAGGAGAGAGTATAGAAGAAAGAGTAAAGAAGAAAGAGTATAGAGGGAAGATTTTTAGAAATGAGATTATAGAAGAAAGAGTAAAAAGAATTAAGATTATAGAGAAAGATTATTGATTAGGAAAAAAATACTTCCCCTATCCATGGATTATTAGTAGATAACTAGGAGGGTTTATATTTTTATGCAAGGTAAAATCGCAAATACTTATAAGTCGCATGTGTCTTTACGATCAAAATTATCGTCATTTTTAGGTTTAAATAAATCTTCATCATCCCATTTAATAGTATTACATTTATTTTTGAAATGTCTACAAATTTCATGTTCACCTCCAATAGTTATGGAATGATATAAGGAAGAAGAATTTAAATCATTAGTTCTTGTACTTTTTTTAATTTTTTGAAAATCCTTATCATGCCGATTGTGATTTTCTTTTTCTTCATAATTCATGCTACATTTATTTTAAGTTACTTTTTGTATGAGAAACAACTGTTTTTACTACAAGTTTTAGTCAGTCACAATATGATTTTGTCATAAATATAATTGGGTTGCATGAATTTATTTTACATTTAAACACTTAAAAAGTTATATAATTTACAGGTTATTACAAAAAATCTGGTTAAGATTATTCAGGATATTAGCATTAAATCACAGATTGATTTTTAGTATATATCAACTTGACAATCTTATGATGTCTCTGAATCTTTCACTTATAATGAAGTTTTATTTTACGAAAACAATTTCTAATTTTTTTTACAATTCCTGAAATAATCCTAATGACAATTCAGGAACTTTTATATAATTTTACGGTCTATGTATGAAATATTTCAAAAATATATTGACGATAAAACAACGCTGACACCATCAGAGTCAGACTATATAAAGTCATTTGCTATTATAAAAAAGCTTCGTAAAAAACAATATCTGCTGCAAGAAGGGGATATCTGGAAATATGATGCTTTTATTACACAAGGTTGTCTGCGCACTTATTCGGTAGATGAAAAGGGGAGTGAACATATTAATAGTTTTAGCATAGAAAACTGGTGGACAGGCGATCGTGAAAGTTTAATGTTTCAGCAGCCATCACGTTTTAATATAGATGCTATCGAAGATAGTGAACTTGTATTGTTTACACATGAAAATTTTGAATTGCTTTGTCGCGAAATACCAGCCTTTAATACTATGGTACAAACAATTTTGCAAAAAAGCTTTATAGCAGCACAAAATAGAATTCAGGCATCGTTAAGTTTTACTGCCGAAGAAAAATATTTGAACTTTATAAATAAATATCCGGGATTTGCTTCGCGTATTCCGCAAACTATGATTGCCTCTTATCTGGGCATGACGCCGGAAACATTAAGCCGTATCCGGAAACAAACCGCAAAAAAATAGTGATAATGTATCAGGAGCTTCTAAGCTCCTTTTTTTATGCTGTATTTCGATGACTTGATCTATATCAAGTTTTTACTTATTTCTAATCAATGTACAGGTTTTGCAATCTGCGCAACTTTGTAATGTTCAAAAGAAACAAACTTTATAAACATTTAAAAATTAGAAATCATGTCAAAAACAATTTTCATTACAGGTACAAGTACAGGCTTTGGTAAACTTACAGCTATAACATTAGCAAATGCAGGGCATTCAGTAATTGCAGGAATGCGCAACACAAAAGATAAAAATGCTGACGCAGCAAAAGAAATGGCTTCATTGCCAAATATTGAAGTAGTCGATATTGATATTACAGACGACGCCTCTGTAAACAATGCCTTTGAAAAAGTACTTAGTAAATACGGCAAAATCGATGTCCTTATAAATAATGCTGCAGTAAGCGGTTTTGGTTTACTTGAAGGATATTCTATCGATCAGATGCGTAAAATGTTCGATGTAAATGTTTACAGCGTACTTCGCACGTATCAGGCAGTTCTTCCTTCTATGAGAAAAGCTAAAAACGGATTAATCATTAACATTACTACCGGCGCAAGTGGACATACGCTGCCATTTATGATTCCTTATATCGCATCTAAACTTGTGGTAGAAAGTTTTACCGAAGGACTACAGGATGAACTTGCAGATTACGGAATTGAAAACGTAAGCATACAACCCGGCGTATATCCTACAGAAATGAATAACGGCTCAAAAGCAGGTATTCATGCAGATAAACAAGAAATCTTAGATCAGTATGGAGACGCTGCAACAGACAAATTCAACGCATTGGGAGCTGCATTATTTGGCAAAATGGCACAGTTTGATATGAACCCGCAAACCATAGCGGATGGAATTCTTGAGTTGGTTAACATGAAAAAAGGAGAGCGACCATTACGTTTTCCATTAGATGCAATTGCTCAGGGAACAGACAAAGAATTTATTCAGGCGCGTGCAGAAATTAAAGCAAAATGGTTAGCAGCTTACAGTAATTAATTTAAAAAAAATATCATTTTAATAACAAAATATATACATCATGAAAACAAATAATAAATCAAATCAATTACAAACTTCAGCAATTGCTTTACTGAACCTCGTTTTATTTTTTTCAACTTCAGAAAAAGCAGCGGCACAAAACAACGCAGGAATTATAGGAATTGATCACGTGGGAATAAATGTTCCGGATCTTAATAATGCGGTGGACTTTTTTAGCAATGTATTGGGTTTTACACCCGTAACACAACTTGGTCCCATTCCGCTTGATGCAGCCTGGAAAGACCTGAACCATATTAATCCCGGAACTGGCGCGGTAACCATAAAAATGATCAATGCCGGAACCGGAGCCAGTATCGAAGTATTTCAATATGATGATAATAAAGGCAGTCACGTACATCCTAATGCAGATGATGCGGGAGCATCTCATATCGCTTTTTATACTGCAGATATTCAGGTTGCGGTAAAATACCTTAAAAGCAAAGGTGTCAAAATATTAGGCGAACCCTTTCTTACTCCTTCAGGAGATACAGCAGGAGAATCATGGGTTTATTTTGAAACTCCGTGGGGTTCTAAAATGGAACTTGTTTCATATCCCAATGGAAAAGGTTATGAAAAATCAAATCCTAAAACAGTATTATGGTCACCAAAAAATGCAGCCGCATATAAACCAAATACAAATGATTTTGATGCTGTTAAGAACAAAGCATTAATCGAAAAACATCTTGAAGTCTGGAATGAAAAAGATCAGGCAAAACGTACTTCATTACTAAACCAAATTTATGCTGTTGATATAGAAATGGTTGATCGCAACTTTATTGCGGTAGGAAACGATGAAATAAATTCCTTTATTATTGGATTACAGCAAAAAAATCCGGATTTTAAATTTACAGTTAAATCCGTTGAGACAAATCATAATGTTGCACGTCTTTACTGGCAATTTGGCTCAAAAGCAAAACCTGCAACAGTAAGCGGTATGGATTTATTTGTGATTGAAAATGGTAAAGTTCAAAAACTATATGTGTTCGTAGACGCGAAATAATTGCTTAAGTTTTATCATACAGTAATAAAAAACAAAACCAGAAAAGCCCTAAATATTTAGGGCTTTTCTGGTTTTCTATTCTTCTGATTGCAGCTATCAGATACAATTTTATAAATCTGAGAAATCTTCATTCCTACAATCAAAATAATCATGCTTTTTTATATCAGATTTATTTTTATTTGATTGCATATTCGCGGTAATTTTATTTATTTAGCTATTATTTTGGTTAAAAGGAAAGCCTCTGGTTTTGTTGAAGATCAATCGCCCATTGCTATAATTTCTGGTAAACAGAAAAGTGTTTAAAGCTAAAGCGTCAGCATAAAAAACAACTGCTCCATAAAGACAGTTAAGTTTGATAATAAAATATATTCACTTTTTTAAAGACCCAGAAAAGCAACGATGGAGCTAACCGAAAATAAAGACCTTTTTAAAACCGTTTTTAGCTCGGCTTCGAGCGGAATCGCCGTGATGCAAGCTGTATACAACGACAAAAACAGGGTAGAAGATTTTTTAATGCTATTATTTAATCCGGCAGCACTTGTTACGATCGATAATAGAGATTATAAAAACAAACTCTACAGCGAAGTTTTTCCCTCAGTAAAACAGACAGACATACTTGAAAAATTTATTAGCGTAGCGGAAACCGGTGTTACCGCTAATTTTGAACGATGGTATGATGGCGACGGCATAAAAAGCTGGTTTCATTTTACTGTTGTAAGACAGGATAATTTATTGGTCGTAACCACAGAAGATATTACTGAAACCAAAGAGACAGAAATTAATCTTAATGAAGCGTTAGCAGCAGTTGAGAAACAAAAACGTCTCTACGATTCTATTACCAGTAATACGCCGGATCTTGTGTATGTATTTGACCTTGACTACAAATTTAGTTATGCTAACCAGGCTTTGTTAAGTATGTGGGGGAAATCTGCAGAAGATGCGATAGGTTTTGGTCTGCGTGATAATGGTTATGAAGAGTGGCATGCGCAAATGCATGAACGCGAAATAGATGATATAGTTGCTAATAAAAAAGCAATAAGAGGAACCGTTTCTTTTCCTCACGCTGAATTAGGAAGTCGGGTTTACGACTATATTCTCACTCCTGTTTTTAAAGACAATGGCGAAGTAGAGTCGATCGCCGGAATAACACGTGATATAACCGAGTCGAAACAGGCTGCAGAAATACTGGAAAAACTAGTAGCAGACCGCACCAAGGAATTACAGCGTTCTAATGGAGACCTGCAGCAATTTGCTCACGTAGCGTCTCACGATTTGAAAGAGCCAATTCGAAAAATAAAAACATTTACCAGTAGGCTTGAAGAACATCTTAAAGATAAATTAGATGCAACTGCAATACGTTTTATGGAAAGAATTCAGGTTGCAACAGATCGTATGTTTACAATGATAGACGGAGTTTTGGCTTATTCTACTATAAATGGAGATATCCAGAAACCAGAATTGGTAAACCTGAATGAAGTCATTAAAAATATTGAAACAGATTTAGAAGTTTCCCTACAGAAGACAGAAGGAAAAATTCATTATCAGGATCTTCCAACACTTGAAGGCGCTCCGGTTTTACTGTATCAGCTATTTTATAATCTTATCAATAATTCTATAAAATTTGCGAATACAGATTTACCGCCAAGCATTACTATATCCGCACAAAAAGAGCAACAAGAAACGAATTTCGCCCAAATTACACTCGTCGATAACGGAATAGGATTTGAGCCCGATCATGCAGAACGAATATTCGAAACATTCACCAGACTTAATCCCAAAGACAGATACGAAGGAACCGGATTAGGACTTTCTCTTTGTAAAAAAATAGTAGAGCGCCACGGAGGCAGCATTCAGGCAAAAGGTACTCCGGGCGAAGGCGCCAAATTTATTATAACACTTCCTTTAAAACAAAAAGACGCAGATATTTAAAATGGATAAAAAAATAATTTTACTGGCTGATGATGACATGGATGATACAGAAATGTTTTGTGAGGCACTAGAAGAAATAAATAAAAACATTGTATGCCATTGCGCAGATAATGGCAGTGAAGCGCTTCGCATACTCGATGAGCTACAAGAAAAACCGGAACTTATTTTTCTGGATCTTAATATGCCCGTTATGAATGGCTGGGATTGTCTTAAGTTCTTAAAAAAAGACAAGCGTTATGAGGATATACCTGTAATCATGATTTCTACTTCGTCGCATAGAAAAGACATGGATATCGCTTCAGATCTTGGTGCCGTTTGTTATTTTGTAAAACCTAATAATTTCAATGATTTAAAACACGTATTGCATACGATTACATCAAATTTGGGAGCTGGTTTAAGAGAAGCCGTTTTTAATTTGCAAGCCACCAATTCTGATCATATTTTTGCTTGTAGCTAATCATTCAAAGAAAAGTTTACAATAAAAATCGAAACGATTAATACAGTAAACTTTAAGAATTTTATTTGTGTTATATCCTATTAAATATAGTTTTTAAAACTTTTTTAAGGTTCAATTGTCAATTTTTCTTTAGCAGCTTTAACCAAATCGTCCAGCCAGTCCTGATGTCCATTGATCATTGGGTTTGGTTTGGCAACAGCCAACTCTTGTGCCGGTTTGCCAATTTGAGATTCCTGCGTTAAGATTCTGACTCTTCCGCCTGGTAAATCCTCGATTAGCCATGCATGAATAACATCTAATCTTGTTTCAGAATCTCCTTCAGCCCAGCCATGCCAAGCTATTCGGGCAGGTTCACCCGGTTTAGGTTCGATGAATTCTGTTATTTGTGCTTCTATAGGAAAACCAAAAGTTTTGAATCTGAATCGCGCCGTATCATAAAATAATAGATCTTCTTTATTTATAAATGCGATGTCAGACGAATTACTGTAATATTTTGGCCAGGCAAAAGGATTACTAAGATAAGGCCAGATATCATTTGTCGTTAAACCTGCAACGATAACTTCATTCGAGCAATAATTATCAGTTGTTCCCGGAAGATATTTTTCAGGCCATATTATTGAATTTTGCATAACTATTTTTTTATTTTAAATTTGTACTATAAAAATTATAGTTGCAAAATTATTTATAGTTATCTGATTGTGCAATAACTATCAAAATAGATAGGGCTAATAAAAAGAAAGTGATGGCAAAAAAAGGCGAAGAATGTGTAGGGAATCATGTAAAAGTAGAAGGCAAAATTTATCCTTGTACCGTAAGCCTTGCAATGGATTTAATTGGCGGAAAATGGAAAGCTGTAATTCTTTACCATTTAAAAGACACTGAAAAAAGATTCAGTGAATTACGAAAAGAGATTCCATTAGTAACCGAAATGACTTTGAGTTTACAGCTAAAACAGCTTGAAAAAGACGGATTAGTAACCCGAAATGTATATGGAGAAAAACCTCCGATCAAAGTTATTTATGAAATGACCGATTTTGGCAAGACTTTTATTCCTGCCCTGGAAGCGATCACAAATTGGGGAAATCAGATTGTAACCCAAAAAGGAGAATTTGTATCAGAATAAACGAAGGATTTTTTAAGATCGATGTTTTAAAAAACAGCCAAAATTTCTCAAAGCTATAATAACCGGAATAATACCTTTTCCGCTTTCTGTAAGGCTATATTCAACTTTAGGCGGAACTACAGGATAAACGGTTCTTTGAACCAGACCATCATTTTCAAGATCCCTAAGCTGACTTGCAAGCATTTTTTCAGAAATTGTTCCTACTTCTTTTCTTAGTTCAGTATATCGTATTACGGGACTCAGGGACAATCTGTATAAAATAAGTATTTTCCATTTTCCGCTGATACTTTTGTTGGCAAGTTCAACATGACAGGAAAAATAAGCATCACCATCTGTATAGTTTTCCCCGATTGTATTTTTTTCTAATTTTTTTTCGTTCATAACGATCTAATTTTCTGCAAATCTAACTAATATGTGAATACCTAACCAAATGGTAAGTACTTTTCAGGACGAAATCATACTGCTACTTTTGCTTCCTTAACACGGTTAAATGTAACAAAAACCGACAAATTTTAGAAGATATGCTAAAAATAGGAATCATGGGCACAGCGAATGTTTCGCGCTCATTTACAGAAGTTTTAAAAGATTCAGCGACAATTAAAATCACAGCAATTGCAAGTCGCAGCTTAGAAAAAGCCACAACTTTTGCAGCTGAATTTGGTATTCAAAAAGCGTATGCTTCGTATGAGGAACTTCTTGAAGATCCTGAAATAGAAGCGGTTTATATACCATTGCCTAATACATTGCATGCAGAATGGGTAATAAAAGCGGCTCAGGCAAAAAAACACATTTTATGCGAAAAACCAATAGCCTTAACTGTCGAAGATGTAAAGGCAATGTATGAAGAAGCCATACGCAACAATGTATTTTTAATGGAAGGTTTTCCGTATAAGTTTCAACCCCAGACTATTTTGATGCTGCAAATGATAAAAGAGGGCGCTATTGGCGAAGTAGCACAAATCTATGCCGACTTTGGTTTTACTGTTGATAATGCCGAAAGTAATATACGACTGAATCCGGAACTTGGCGGTGGCGTAATGTGGGACGCAGGAGCTTATCCGGTTAGTATTATTCGTGAAATTACAGGCGAAAACCCGAAAGAAATAGTAGCATTTGGCAGTTTTAACGATCAGGGATTAGATACTTCTGTTTCTGCAATGCTACGATTTGAAAACGGAATAACGGCGCAGTTAAATTGTAATTTTAATGCTGCTCCGCATCGCCATGTTCGTGTAATAGGATCCAATGGTATTATTATGGCAGGTTACAATAATATTACAAAACCCAATACGGCGTATATTGAGGTAAAAAAAGGTTTAGACTGGAATTATGAATTAGAGAAAATCGAAGTTCCATCTGGCAGTGGTTTATTTTTTGAAGCTGAATCTTTTGCTAATTATTGTACCAATTATGATAGCGAAAAACAGATCATGTTGATGCAGCAATCTGTGGATAACACAGCAACTATTTTAAATATTCTGGATGTTATTAAAAGATAATAAATCTTTTATCTTTGAAAATGTAAAAATAATCTATGGAGAAGCTTAGAAAACATATTGAAGAAATTATACCCGTAAGTGATGAAGAGTTTGAGTCGATCAAACCATTTTTTACCATAAGAAAGGTATTAAAAAATCAATATCTTATTCAGCAAGGAGATGATGCTAAATATGAGTACATCATTATGAGCGGTATTTTCAGGGTTTTTTATCTGGACGAAGATGGTAAAGAACACATTGTGCAATTTGCCACAGAAAATTGGTGGATGTCTGATTACATTTCTTATTTCAATCAAAAACCTGCAAATATGTATGTGGTTTGTATGGAGGCAGGAGAGGTTTTATGCCTTACACTTGACGGAAGGGAAAAACTCTCAGTCACACTTCATAAAATGGAACACTTTTTCAGAGTAAAATTAACCAAAGGATATATTGCCCTTCAGCAACGAGTGATCTCGTTACTTTCTAATAATCCGCAGCAGCGTTATAAAGAATTTGCAGATCTTTATCCCAATCTCATGCAAAAAATCCCTAAAAAATATATCGCTGAATATCTCGGTGTAAGCCGTGAAACCCTTAGCAGGCTTTACTCCAACAATAAATAAGATACCTGTTTAATTCTCAAAGTGTGATTTCCGTCACACTTTTTTTGTGACTTTCCTCCTCGTATTGAAGAGGAGAGCCGGCATAAATTTGCCTTGTAAATAATTCATAACAACCTAAAAATTATAATAATGAAAAGACTTATGATCCTAACAGCGGCAATTGCCTTTTTTTCTTCGTATGCACAAAACCAAAAAGAAAACACATCACAAAAAACAACCCTTAAAAACGAAACAAAAATGAACAAGAGAATTTTAATTATTGTGTCTAATGCCAATGCAATTGGACCAAACAACAGAAGAACCGGAATCTTTTTACCTGAAGTAGCACATCCTTATGCTGAATTCGACAAAGCAAATTACCAAATAGATTTCGCCAGCTTAACAGGAGATACGCCTTATTTAGACGCCCTTAATCTGGCAAATGATCCCGACAATCTTTCATTTCTAACCGGAAAAGGATGGGAAGCAATGCAAAAAGCAGTTAAATTATCAAATGTGGAGGTTAGTAAATATGATGCTATTTTTGTACCCGGCGGATTAGCGCCAATGGTTGATATGCCGGAAAACGAACTGCTTAAAAAAGTAATAAAAGAAACCTACGAACGCAATGCAGTTGTAGGAGCAGTGTGTCACGGTCCGGTAGCATTATTAAATGTAAAACTAAGCAACGGAAACTATCTGGTAAAAGATAAAAATATCACTTCGTTTACAGATGAAGAAGAAAGAGGTTACGCTATTGCTGATGTACCTTTTTTATTAGAAACTGCGTTAACTAAACAAGGCGCAAAATTTCATGCAGCAGCAATATGGTCAGCTCACAGTATTGCTGATGGTAATCTGGTTACAGGTCAAAATCCTGCTTCGGCAAAAGGAGTTGCTGAAAAAATGATTGTTATTTTAGAATCTTCTAAAAAGTAATATCCTGATTCTATTGGTCTTCTTTCGCATAAGAAGATCAATAGATTCACTAAAAAACAAATAATTAACTTAGTATAATTTTAAAAAATATAAAAATGGAAAATCAAAATCCGGTTCATGTTTTTGCTACATGGAAAATTAAAGAAGGGCAGCTTACAAACGTTTTAAACCTAATGAAAATAGTTCAGGAAGAAAGCCTAAAAGAAAAGGGAAACCTGTTTTATAAAATTCACCAAAGCAATTCAGATGCAGATACTTTAGTCTTATTTGAAGGATATACAAATGAAGCTGCAGTGGCAGATCATAGAAATTCGACTTATTTTCAGGAATTGGTTTTGGGTAAAATTGTTCCTTTATTAGAAAAAAGAGAAATTATTTTAGCGACGCTTTTAGAATAGATTATTGTATTGTTTCATGATTTGATGATTTGATTTTTGAATGAAATCACATTGTAATCAGGGATAATTTGACTAAATTTAAGCTTATATTAAAATAATTATGGAAAAGACAACAAAAATAATATTCCCATACGATCAGAGTCCGGTAAAAGAATTACCAATGATCGATACAAACGATGTTGAAACAATACTAAATACTGCTTATACTTTATTTAATGATCAATCCGGCTGGATTCCGGCTTATAAAAGGATCGAAATATTAGAAAAAACAGCTTCGATCATGAACGAAAGAAGCGAGGAATTAATACATCTGGCAATAAGCGAAGGCGGAAAACCTTATAAAGATTCGAAAGCAGAAATAATCAGAGCGATTAAAGGGGTAAAACTGGCAGCAGAACACATCTCTCAAATCAAAGGCGAACAAATACCAATGGGACTTACAGAAGCATCTGTAAACCGTATTGCTTTTACATCAAAAGAACCTATAGGCGTTGTTGCTGCCGTTAGTGCGTTCAATCATCCTTTAAATTTAGCGGTGCATCAAATTGCAACGGCTATTGCAGCGGGTTGTCCTGTAATATTCAAACCGTCAAGCAGTACGCCATTATCAGGTCTTGCACTCGCAGATATTCTAAAAGAAGCCGGATTACCTGCCGGATGGCTGCAAGTCGTTTTATGTGACAATCAAGTCGCAGAATTATTGGTTACCGACCGCAGAGTTCATTTTTTAACCTTTATTGGTTCAGCAAAAGTAGGCTGGTATTTAAAAAGCAAATTATCTCCAGGAACCAGATGTGCCTTAGAACATGGCGGTGCAGCACCCGTAATTGTCGAAAGCGACGCTGATTTTAGCGAGATGATTCCGGATTTGGTAAAAGGTGGTTTTTATCACGCCGGACAGGTTTGTGTTTCTGTACAGAAAATTTACGTCAACGAAGAAATTTGTGATCGTTTTATAGAGCAATTTTCACAGGCAACCAATAAATTAATTGTGGGTAATCCGTTTGAAAAAACAACAGATGTAGGTTCGCTTATTACGCCAAAAGAAGTGGATCGTGTTGAGGAATGGGTGAATGAAGCCATCGCACGCGGAGCTAAACTAATTACAGGCGGAAAACGAATTTCTGATACTTGTTTTGAACCAACAGTTTTATTTAACCCATCTGAAGATTCTAAAGTATCGACCAATGAAATTTTTGGTCCTGTGGTTTGTATTTATTCTTTTACAGATAGGGAAGAAGCCATAAAAAGAGCCAATGCATTAGAGGTACATTTTCAGGCGGCTGTTTTTACAAAAAATATAGATATTGCCTTAGATACTGCAAAGAAACTAAATGCTACAGCAGTTATGGTCAATGATAATACCGCTTTTAGAGTAGACTGGATGCCATTTGGCGGCAGGGATTCTTCAGGTTTGGGAATGGGAGGAATCTCTTATACAATAGAAGATATGCTCAGAGAGAAAATGATGGTTTTTAAAAGTAAATCATTATAAATTAAAATAAAAATTTACCGCAAAGCGCGCAAAGATTTTATCATGCAGGATTTTAATAAAACACAAAGAACGCAAAGCTTTGCGTTCTTTGTGTTTGTCAGCACAATCTATTAAAAAACTTAGCGCCCTTTGCGGTAAAAATAACACCAACCTATTTTAAATTAATTCGTTAAAGCAACATATTGATACAACATCTTTGGGTTTTCGGCTTCATTAATTAAATAATGAGCAACATCTGATCTTGAAATCTTTGTAACTTTCATTCCTTTTTGTAAAATAGGTAATACCTTATAAGATGAGGTTGCTTCAGCATTTGTAAGCATTCCCGGGCGTACGATTTCCCATTTTAGATTGCTTTTTGTAATCAGTTCTTCCATTATGGTTTTGTTGGCGTATTGCTCTTTCAGAAATAACGAAATGACCGTTTTCATAAAAAAGCTTAGAAATCCTTTACTTTCTCCCGCTCCAAAACCGGTAATAACCAAAACTGGTGAAGAGAAATTCAATTCGTCAGCTACTTTTAGCAATGCAACCGCAATATCAGAAAATAGAGTAGTGGCTTTTTTATTTTTTGTCCCAACAGTTATAAGCACAGCATCAGAACCTTTGATGGCGTTTTTTAAATCTGCGGGCGATGTTGCACTGCCATTGATTTTTATTAAATTAGGATGATTGGGGATTTGGTCTGTATTAGTAGATAATGCCGTTACGATATGTCCGTTTTTGAGTGCTTTCAAAACAGATTCTAACCCAATTCCTGCTCCGGCTCCTATAATTGCTATATTCATTTTAGATTGTAGATTTTATTTGCAGATATTTTTCAGTGATGCTTTTTGGTGCAACCAGTAAACTTTCGCTTCCCCATTTCCATGAACTTCCGGTTGTGGTCAGGATTTCGGCACCTGATTCTTTGGCGATAAGCAAACCGGCAATCCAGTTATAAGTATCGATATCTTCCTGAACAAACAAATCAATTCTTCCTGCGCCAACATATGCCAATTGCAATCCGTGTGGACCATAATTTCTAACAATCCCAAAATTTCCCAACAGTTTAGTAACCGTAGCACCAATTTTTTCATTCAAATTATTATTGGATTTATCCTGATGTCCGTAATCAAAAACCGCAAGCATAACCGCCGGATCTGTTTTGCGGCTAATAGTCAATGATTCTCCATTCATAAAAGCGCCTTCACCGTCTTTTGCCCAAAAAATTTCATTTGCCAACGGATCATAGATTACAGCAAAAAAAGGTTTTCCGTTGCGAATAAGCGCCAGATTTATTGTCCATCCTGCAATATGCTGAAGATATTGTATCGCGCCATCCATGGCATCACAAAGCCAGTATTCTTCTTGTTCTGCGGGATTTCTTTGAGAATTGGTGTCAAATTCATCTCCTATATGCCACGGCGTATTTGGGAATTCCGGAGATAAATCCTCCTTTAAAGAAGTGAGACACAATGTATCGATATCTTCTAATTGTTTTAAGAGTTCATCCATAGTTTGTGGTATGGAATTTTGCTTGTAGTCTTTCAAAAAGACGTTACCTACTTTTCGTACTGCATCGAGTATGAGAAGAATATTGATTTCGTTTTGCATATTATTATAGTATTAATTACAATGCAAAGCTACTTACGGGTACGTCCTGAATGATAGTTTTAATGAAGGGAAGGATAGTCCTGATCACGGAATTTTTTTCGAAATTCAAGAGGAGTGAGGTTTGTTACTTTTTTAAACAGTTTTCCAAAATATACAGGTTCATCGTAACCCACTTCATAAGCAATTTCCCTGACCGTATTATCTGTAAAATACAACAGTCTTTTAGCTTCCATAATTGATGCTTCCTGAATATGAACAGAAACAGGACTTCCGGTTATCGCTTTTACAGTATCGTTTAAATGTGCGGACGAGATAGAAAGTGCCGATGCATATTGTGCAGGCTGTTTCCAGGTTTTATAATGTTCTTTTGTGAGTTTTATAAAACTCTCCTTAATGATAATACTGCGATTTTCTTTCTCTTTTTCAAGCGGTAAATTAGTAATGATTTCACCGGCAATCAAACTCAAAAGACTATTTAGCAAGAAATGAATCGTTTTTTGAATATAATTATTCGTGTTCTCAGACTGTACTTTTTCAATGAGATCCATCAGGATAACAAGTTGATTGAAAAAAGCAGATTCCGGTTGCGGTAAAAACGGATTATTGATTTTGTTTTCTAAAAGCTGCAGTACTTCCTTATTAACCAGTGACGGATCAAAACTAATCATCCATCCTTTTGGATTTTTTACTTCGATAATGTGATGCACTTCTTCAGGAAAAATACAAACTAAAGCAGGTTTATTGAACTCAATAATTTCAAAATCAATATTTAGTTTAAATTCTCCGTTTATGGCAAGCATCAATTGGCAATGATTGTCCCTGTGTGGTTTTGAGATTTCGTGAGTTTCTGCTTTTTTATCCTCCATATTAACAATTATAATTCCCGCCTTTGCAAAAGAGGGAAGTTCGTATTGTTTAATATTTTGGTTTTGATTTTTCAAAAGTATTACGTTCTATTTAGTACAAAATTAGATTAAATTGATGTGCTTACACCTCTTTTTTCTTTAAGCAGCGTCCTCTTGGTTCATCACCTTCATAAAGTACAATTTCTGAATGCAGAAACTGAGCAGCATCGGCTGAATCTTTAACTTTTACGGCACTTCGTTCTAACATTTCTGATTCGAATGCAGTTAATACACTTTCTCTAATTCCGGCTTTTCTCCATTGCGATAATGGTCTGCATCCTTTTAAAATTCCGCGAGCCAAAGTAAGTGCATCCAGCAATGCCTGATTAGCGCCTTGCCCTTTAAACGGACTCATTGGGTGCGCTGCGTCGCCAATCAGGGTTGCATTTCCGCTTTTATTCAGTAATTCCAATTCTGGCAATTCACGGTCGTATACCGGATATCCGGAAACCTGAGCTTCACGAGTCGCGGCTAAAATTTGCGGAATAGGATCGTGCCATTGTGTTCTGCGACACGCTTCTTCCTTAAGTGCCTGAGGTCCCAATGCACTTAATGCTTTAGCTTCGTTTTCTGACATAGGAAAACTAAGCTGCCACATTACAGAGTCTGATGTATAAGGCATTATGTAGATTCTTTCGTTACCATTCGCAGTTTGAAATACAGTAGCAGAATCCAATAACGGACTATTAAGATTTTCGAGAACGCTTAAAGGACAAATCCCCAATATTACAATGCAGCCCAGATAACGCAAGGGAGTAATATCCTCGCCAATCAGCAATCTGCGTACAGAACTGCGAATGCCGTCAGCGCCAACAACAAGATCTGCGTTGTAGCTTTTTATTTCTCCGTTTACCTGAAATTTCAGTTCAACATTTTCAGTGTCAGTTTCCTTAAAATCGATCAATTGATGATCCCATTTTACAGCATTATGTCCGCCCAATTGTTCCAGTAAGGCCAAGCGCAAAGATTGTCGCGCAATGTGTATATTAGTTCGTTTTGCAGTCATTTTTGATTCTGATTGCAGCCATTTTCTAATTCCCCATTCTCCAATTACTTTTCCTTCTGTAGTATGAACCAGGTGTCTTGTTGAAACGACACCGTCTGCCAATGAAAAAATACCTAATCCTTCGATCGCTTTACTGGCTTGCTGCAAAGTAAGTCCATATCCCTGAGATCTGGCATCAAAGTGCGTATCACGTTCAAAAAGTGTAAAGGGAATTCCGCGGTGCAAACACGCAACCGCAAGGGCAACGCCTCCAATACCGCCTCCAATAATGGCAACATGCGGATAATTTTCATGATCTGCTACAGGAGATTCGGCAGCACGTATCAATCCTGATCCCTGACAATTCTCGCAGGAATACAAAGGACTTTTAGGACGAACCGGAGCTGTTCCTTCGCCTTGCATTTTTTCGAATTGATCTAAAGCTATCTGGTAGTTAAGCCGGACTTTCTTGCTGAGTCTGCGGCTTTTTTTACCGCGACCCTGACATTCCTCACAAATAGTCCAGCTTCCGTCTTCATTTTTCCCTTTTTTTACTTCCATTTTATTGATTTAATCCTGACTTCACTTTATAGAAAAATTAGACGATGCAATTAATGCCGGATCTAAAAAGCGGTAACACGAAGCCGCGCAAATTTAAGACAAAAGATTGCCAGTACAAAATGCCTTATAATTTTACGAGAAAATGCATTACAAGCTTAGTAGATAACTATTGCCAAACACTTTTTTACAACTGCATTTCTCCCTGAAATTTATGGTTGGAGTTGTGTAATAAGAATAAAAAATACTGTAAATCTTTCCATAAGGTAATTCGGTAAATTTAAGTTATCGAAATTATCAGTAAAAAGCCCTTTTTTATTTATAAAAAAAGTCATCATATGGAATCAGAAGAGACGCATCAAATAACCTTAAAAGTTAATGATGCCAGTTATCAAATAAAAACGTTACCGTGGGTTTCCTTACTCGATATTCTTCGGGAAGAACTTCATCTTACAGGAACCAAAAAAGGATGTGATCACGGACAATGTGGCGCTTGTACAGTTATTGTTGACGGCAAAAGAATATTGAGCTGTTTAACGCTTGCTGTTATGAAAGACGGGTCTGAAATTACAACCATAGAAGGTGTTGCTGATGGCGAAAACCTGCATCCAATCCAGAAAGCTTTTATTGAACACGACGCTTTTCAGTGTGGTTATTGTACGCCCGGACAAATTTGCAGCGCTATTGGAATGCTCAAAGAAGGGAAAGCAAAAACAAGAGAAGATGTTCAGGAATTAATGAGCGGTAATCTTTGCAGATGCGGCGCCAATAGAGGAATCATAAATGCCATTATGGAAGTAAAGGAAGGAGGTTATCATGAATAACTTTTCGTACGCTAAAGTTTCAAATGTAACTCAGGCAATCTCACAACTCGATGGAGATATTCGAAACAAAATTGTAGCAGGAGGAACCAATATAAATGATCTCGTGAAATATTTTATTACAAAAGCAGATAAACTTGTAGATATAAACCCCATTCACGAAAATAATGCTATAATCCGTCTTGATAATGGCGGCGTTAGACTCGGTGCTTTTCATACAAATGCAGACACGGCCTATGATCCAATTATAGAAGAGCGTTATCCATTATTGTCAAAAGCGATACTTGCAGGAGCATCTGCGCAAATTAGAAACATGGCAACCAATGGCGGTAACCTCTTGCAGCGCACCAGATGTTATTATTTTTATGATATAAATACACCTTGCAATAAACGCGAACCCGGTTCCGGATGCTCAGCAATTCAGGGATATAACAGGATTCATGCTATTTTGGGACAAAGCGAAAATTGCATTGCCGTTTTTCCTTCGGATATGTGCGTGGCTTTAGCAGCTTTGAATGCAACTGTAAATATAATGGGACCGGATGGAGAAAGGAATCTGGCTTTCGCCGAATTTCACCGACTTCCCGGAGATACGCCCAATATTGATAATAATCTTAAACATGGAGAAGTAATCACCAGTATTGATCTTCCGCCTCAGGGATTTGAGAAAAACTACTCGTATCTAAAATTGAGGGACAGAAGTTCGTATTCTTTTGCACTGGTAGCCGTAGCGACAGGTTTGGAGATTGAAAACGGAATTATCAAAGAAGCGAGAATTGCATTGGGCGGAGTGGCGCACAAACCCTGGCGCGTCGCTGAAGCCGAAGATTTTTTGAATGATAAAGAACCAACACGCGAAAACTTTACTGCCGCAGCCCATATTTTATTGCAAGGCGCAAAAGGTTACGAACACAATGCGTTTAAGATTGAACTGGCAAAAAGAGCGATTATACGCAATTGTCTTATGGCATTAAATCCAGAATCGCAACGTCCGGGTGCAAAACCATCATTATAAAGTTACTATCACATTAAAATTGTAAAAATGACAAAATTACCCTCAATAGGCAAACCGATAAGTCGTTTAGAAGGCCGTCTCAAAGTAACAGGAAGCGCAAAATATGCAGGAGAATACGAGGCGCAGGATTTATTATACGGTTATGTTGTAAACAGTACGATTACAAAAGGTAAAATAGCCGTTATAGATACAACAGATGCAAAAGACCTGAAAGGAGTAATTGAGGTTTTTACCCACGAAAACAGACCTTCAACAGCTTGGTTTGATTTTCAATATGCAGATATGGACGCGCCTCCCGGAACGGTTTTTAAACCTCTAAAAGACAATGAGATAAAATGCAACGGTCAGCCCATTGCACTTGTTGTAGCAGAAACTTTTGAAATGGCACGATATGCCGCCACCAAAATTAAGCTGGCTTATGTCGAAGAGGAATTTGAAACAGACCTGCAATCCAATATAAATAAGGCGAGAGACCCTAAAAAAGGTCTTGCTTCTATGCTTAAACCGCCTCCGCCAAAACCTACGGGTAATTTTGAAGAAGCATTTCAAAACTCTTTTGTTCAGAGTACAGGAGAATTTAAACACGGCACAGAACATCATAATCCAATGGAAATGTTTGCAACGACCGTTATTTACGAAGGAAAAGACAAATTAAAAATATACGACAAAACGCAGGGAACAATTAATTCCCAGATGTATGTGGCAAATGTTTTTGGGTTAAAAATGAAAAACGTTCAGGTTATATCGCCATTTGTTGGCGGTGCTTTTGGATCTGGATTACGACCACAATACCAGCTTTTTATGGCAGTAATGGCATCGCTTAAATTAAAACGAAATGTTAGGGTTACTTTAGATCGTGCCCAAATGTTTACTTTTGGACACAGACCGCCAACATTGCAGTTTACAAAGTTTGGAGCCGAAAAAAACGGAAAAGTAAATGCCATATATCACAAAGCAATAGGCGAGACCTCGAAATTTGAAGATTATGTAGAAATTGTAGTAAACTGGGCAAATATGCTTTATCCCGCAGAAAACACCTTACTGGAACACAAACTTATTCCGTTAGATGTATATTCTCCTCTGGATATGCGTGCTCCCGGCGGAAGCACAGGAATGCATGCCATAGAAATTACGATGGATGATCTGGCTTATAAATTAAATATAGATCCGGTAGAATTGCGACTGATTAATTATTCTGAAAAAGATAAAAGTTCAGACAAAGAATACTCCAGTAAAGAACTTAGAAATTGCTATCTGGAAGGTGCTGAAAAATTTGGATGGAGTAATAGAAACCCCGAACCACGAAGCATGAAACGCGGCAACAAATTGGTTGGTTACGGAATGGCAACGGGAATTTGGGACGCTAACAGACTTCTGGCGCGTGCTCAAGCCATTATGACAAGCGATGGAAAAGTAGAAATAAAAAGTGCCGTTACAGATATTGGAACAGGAACCCTGACGATAATGACGCAAATCGCGGCAGACGAATTGGGATTACCTATTGAAGATATTACGTTTTCATTTGCTGATAGCAAAATGCCGTTTGCGCCTATACAAGGAGGTTCTTTTACCACGGCAACAGTTGGACCTGCTGTAAAAGCAGCGTGTAAAGCACTAAATGAAAAACTATTTAGAAAAGCCAAATATCTAAGAGATTCTGTTTTAAGGGAAATGAAATTTAAAGATGTAATTTTTAATGAAGGCTTTATAACAGTAAAAAACAATCCCGAAATCAAAATTAATGTAGAAGCGATTTTTGCTGTAAATGAAGGAAAGGAAATTAAAACAACCAATACTTCAATGCCAAATCCGTTGCAATACGGAAAAAAAGCCAGAGCGGTTCATAGTGCCGTTTTTGTTGAGGTTGAGGTAGATGAAGAATTAGGTGTTATCGAAGTAAAAAGAGCAGTAACAGCCGTTGCAGCAGGAAAAATTATAAATCCAAAAACGGCAGAAAGTCAGATTTTAGGAGGAATGATCTGGGGAATCAGCAAAACTTTACACGAAGAAACAATTACCGATCATAAATTTGGAAAATACATGAACCAAAATTTAGCCGAATATCATATTCCGGTTCATGCGGATATTCATGATCTGAATGTGATTTTTGTGGAAGAAAATGATACTTTTGTAAATGATCTTGGTGTAAAAGGTGTTGGAGAAATTGGAGTGGTTGGAATGCCTCCGGCAATTGCAAATGCCATTTTTCACGCCACAGGAAAACGCATAAATGATTTACCAATTCATTTTGACAAACTTTTGTAATGCGTTAAAATTTTAAACATCAGATCTGAATAAATTTTAAAATTAAATCCATATGTTTTTACTATCAAAAAAAATAATAGCCGGAGCAATGCTTTGTCTGGCAGTAAATTTAGTAAGTGCACAACAAAAAGACGACAGCCAGAAATGCCGTTATACCAAAACTTCATACGGTTATTTGATGGTTTTGCGAGAAGGTGATAATGTACTTGCATTAATCGAAAATCTGGCAAAAGAACAGCAAATTCCTTCGGCAAACTTTACCGGTATTGGTTTTGCACAGGAAGTTACATTTGGTTTTTATGATTTTAGCCAAAAGAAATTCAACCCAAAAACCTTCAGTAAAGTCGAAATGGGAAATCTGACGGGTTCTATTGCCTGGAATGAAGATAAACCATCTTTACACATTCACGGAATTGCCACTGATGACAAATTTGATGCCTATGGCGGACATATTCTTGGGCTTAAAGTAGGAACAGGTTCCATGGAAATATACATCACTGTGAATCAGCAAAAACTTCAAAGAAAAATAGAACAGCCATTAAACGCCAATGTACTGCAGCTGCCTTGTTTGAATTAGGAAAACGCGAATTTCAAATACTGAAAAAGAGCGTGATTCATTCAGGCTTCGACTACTTATAATATGATAAATAAAACAGAAACCAATACTACAGAAACCAATATAAAAGAGATAATTAAAACAGAGCAAAAAGAGAAAAATGCTGTACATCTTCTGCCTTGGGTTACTGCTGTAGCAATGTTTATTCAATCCCTTGATGGTACAATTTTAAATACCTCACTTCCGTCAATAGCGCGTGATATGGCCTATTCGCCTACACAAATGCATTCTGTTATCGTTACTTATACGCTTACGCTCGCCATGTTTATTCCGTTATCAGGATGGCTGGCAGATAAATTTGGCACAAGAACAATGTTCATGATCGCTGTTGGTTTATTTGTTACCGGTTCGTTGCTTTGTGCACTTTCTGTAGATTTAACCACGTTTAACCTTGCCAGAGTTGTGCAGGCAATTGGCGCGTCAATGATGGTTCCTGTCGCAAGGCTTGCCATTTTATATCAATATCCCAAGAAAGAATTATTAAAAACGATGAACTTTATAACGGTTTTTGGTTTGTTGGGAATGGTCGTTGGACCAAGTCTGGGCGGATTTTTATCTGATAATTTCTCGTGGCACTGGATATTTTTAGTCAATGTTCCCATTGGGATTATCGGGATTTCTATGGCGTACAAAATCATGCCGAACTTTAAACACGCCGTTGGCAGGTTTGATTTCAGGGGCTTAATTTACTTTAGTCTCGCGCTGATATTTATTACCATGGTTCTGGAACTTATTGGCAGAGGCCGAATGCATATTATGCTTATTCTGGGCTTGTTATTCTTGTCAGGATTACTTTCTGTGTTTTATTTTATTCACTATAAAAAAACCGAAAAACCTATTATAGACTTACGATTGCTTAATATAAGAACACTCAAAATAGGTTTAACAGGCAGTTTGATCACAAGGCTTGGTATTGGCGGATTGCCGCTATTATTGCCTTTAATGCTTCAGACTAGTTTTGGATATTCTGCATCAGTATCCGGGCTTTTATTGTTGCCTTCGGCTTTGGCAAACGTCGCAATCAAACCGTTTATGGTTCGCATTATAAAATTTATGGGCTATAGAAACGTGCTCATAAGCAATACGATAATGCTGGGCGTTATTTTGATTGTACTGGGATTTGTAGAAAAAGAGACACCGCTTGGATATTATATCGTTCTTATGGTTTTTTACGGAATCTTTACTTCGATACAAATGTCTGCCATGAATACCATAACACTTGCTGATCTGGATCAGAATACGGCAAGCGGCGGAAATACAATGCTGGTAATCATGCAGCAATTATCAGTAAGTTTTGGGGTATCTGTGGCAAGTCTTGTATTATCGTTATTTCAGTCCGGTATTTTCGAAATGAATACCAAACACGCCTTTCAGTATACTTTTATAACGCTGGCTGTTTTTACCATTTTTTCGAGTATTACATTCTCCAGATTAAGCAAAACCGATGGAGAAGAATATACAGATTAAAAACAGAGGACTTTAATCCCAAAATTTCCACCATTTTTTATCCATGTCAGAAGAATTTTCTGTTTCACTTTCTGAGTCAAAATCAATTTTGGGCTCCGGTTTTACAGTTTCAATTATTTGAAGTTCCTCGACGGTTTCTATTTTAGGGTTTATTTCGGTGTTATTTTCTTCAAAAGGATTTTCCTGTGCTTTTAAATGCAATTCAAAATCTCTGGCAGCTTTTTGTTTATCTGTATTTACAGCAATAGAATCGTTTTCTTCATTCGGTATTTTTGTTAGAAACTGAAAAGAAAAATCGATTGGTTTCTCCTTGCCAATTTCGAAGAAATCAATGATATATTCATTTTTATCGGGATTGACCCCGGTAACTTTTCCTTTTTTCCATACCTCATGCATCACCAAATCGCCAACGCTAAAATTCGTGTCGTTTTCAGCTCTAATATTGTTTGATTGCTGTTTGCTGCTGTCGATAATTTCCTGACTTAATTTCCCTTTTCGGATATAAAACTCTTCACTAATTTCAAATAGAAAACGGGACGGATATTTATTAAGGCCCGTTGTAAAATTAAAACCTTCAGAGTCTGTGATATAAAATCGTTTTTCGGCTCTGGTTACGGCCACATAAGTAAGCCTTCTTTCTTCTTCTATGGCACGTTTTCGTCTTTCTTTAATAGACATTGCACTTGGTAAAACACTTTCTGTGAATCCGCAGAGAAACACATACGGAAATTCGAGACCTTTTGAGATATGGATCGTCATTAATTTTACCTTGTCCTGATTTTCATTATTCGTATCCAGATCCGTATACAAGGAAACTTCCTGCAGGTATTCTTCGATATTTATGGCGCCGTTATTTTCTTTTTCCAGAATTAGCATAGAACTTACCAGTTCCTTAATATTTTCGAGTCGGTCCTCATCGCCGTCTTTTCTGTAAAGTTCAGCCAGACCGCTTTTTTCCAGAATATCTTTTACAAGATCAGATATTGATTTGGTTTGCGACAATTGTTTTAATTCATCCAGTAAAGCCAAAAATTCAATGG
Source organism: Flavobacterium sp. Leaf82 (assembly GCF_001422725.1). GTDB lineage: Bacteria > Bacteroidota > Bacteroidia > Flavobacteriales > Flavobacteriaceae > Flavobacterium. The sequence continues at coordinate 828,738 of NZ_LMMA01000032.1, forward strand.
CTCCTTTTTTGGCTAATTCCTTATCTTCTATATTTCTTTTCAGCGCTACCAGAAGAGAAAGATTCTGTTCGCGTCCAATATAGTTCAGACGCTCCAGAAATTTTTTGCCAAGACCTCTCGTAGGATGATTGAACATTCGCAAAAACGAAATATTATCTCCCAAAACAATCAGCCTTAAAAGCGATAAAACATCTTTTATTTCTTTTCTTTCAAAGAATTTTATTCCGCCAAAAATAGAATAGGGGATGTTTTCCTTAATCAGGCATTGCTCAATATTTCTTGAAATATGATTGGCACGATACAAAATTGTAATATCAGAATATTTGGCATTATCGGTTTTAATAATATCCTTGATTTCATTGGCAACCCATAAAGCTTCTTCAAAATCATTTTTTCCATGAAAATGCACCACTTCAAAACCTTCCGGTTTTTCGGTAATCATATCTTTGGCAACCCTTATTTTATTATTTTTAATAATATGATTTCCTACTTTCAGGATATTGGGCGTAGAACGGTAATTTTGATTCATGATAATAGTTTCACAATCCGGAAACATCTTATCAAAATCTACCAGATATTCCGGTTTTGCACCTCGCCATTCATAAATAGTCTGATCAGGATCTCCCACCACAAATAAATTTTTATGAATTCGCGAAAGCATTTCTACAAGTTCAAACTGACTGTCAGAACTATCCTGAGCTTCATCGACTTGTATATAATGCATATTCTTTTGCCATTTAAGGAGCACTTCCTTAAAAGAGTTTAAGATATAAACCGTAAAATGTATGAGATCATCAAAATCTAAAGCATAATTACGTTTCTGTTTGTCCAGATACCTATGAAATACTTTCAACGATAAATTTTCGGTTTCCTGATCTTCAAAAGCTTTATTGTCCAGAATATAACTAAGATAATCTGACGTACTTTTTGATTTCGAAATAAACTGAAGCACCTGTTTAAAAGTCAAATGTTTAGAGTTTATATCGAGTTCTGTAAAAACATCGCGTAAAATGGTTTTTTGGTCTTCGGTATCCAGAATAATAAAATTTTTAGGATAATGAATTTTGTTGATTTCCTCGCGTAGAAATCGCACGCAAAAACCGTGATACGTGGTAATAAGGCTTACATCAAAAGTATCACCAATAATGGCTTTTACTCTTTTTTTCATTTCCTGTGCCGCTTTATTCGTAAAAGTCACACAAAGAATATTCGACGAATTTATTCCCAGTCGGTTTACGATATAAGCAAATCTAGATGTCAGGGCTTTCGTTTTTCCTGATCCTGCTCCGGCAATAACACGTACATAACCTTCGGTAGTTTTAACAGCCTGAAGTTGTTGGGCGTTAAGATTTTCTAAAATCGGATCAGTCATTTTTGATAATTATAAGAGATGTTTTGTTTTGAAAATAATGACAGTTAAAATAAATAAGATTTAATTTAAGCTGAATTACTTACTAAGTTAAAATAATTCCAGCTGATTTCCCGGATTTATAGGTCTTTTTTTGGGAGGTTTGGCATCTCCAAAAATAGTTCTTCCGCCATATTTATGCGATTCATCACGTTCTCTTTGAATTAAGGCATCGAAGTTCGTATTAGGCGTAAAACTTTCCTCGGCTTTTCGTGAGATTTCAGATAATTTCTGAATCGCGTGTATTTTGTCACTATTACCAATTTTTGCCCTTTGAATTGCTCTTTGCAAAGTGTCGATAGTTTCATCATATATTTTTACAGGAACAGGAAACGGATGTCCGTCTTTTCCTCCGTGAGCAAATGAAAAACGCGCAGGATCTTCGAATCGGGTAGGCGTACCGTAAATTATTTCGCTCACCAATGCCAGAGATTGCAAAGCTCTTGGTCCCATTCCTTTTAAAAGAAGCAGTTCTTCAAAATCTTCCGGTTTATTTTCATGCGTGGTCCAGAGCATTGCGCCAAGTCTTTTCATGTTTACATCTTCCATTCTTACATCGTGATGCGCCGGCATAGAAAGATACTGCATCTCCTTCATGATTTTTGTGGGAGATTCTTTTGATAATTCCAAAATGCCTTCCCGGGATTTTGTGGCTGCCTGAGCGGTAAGATTTAATATTGTACCCTGATTTTCACCATAAATAAACGTATGCGGTTCATTTATAAAAGATTTTAAATCTGCTGAATGCCAGTGATACCTTCTTGCAGTCTGAGAGTTAGGGTTCATTCCTTGCTGGATAACAGCCCATTGTCCTTTATTGTCGACAATAAAATTATGCTGGTATAATTGAAATCCGTCCTGAATCGCTGTATTATCCACTTTAGCGGTAAGTCTGCTGCAATTGGCAAGATTGTTACCGTCAAGACCAGTTTTTTCTCCTACAAATAAAAGTTCCTGAGGTGTGAGCATAGAATTTTTTCCTTTGCCTCCGCAAATGTATATTCCAAGTTCTTTTGAATGCGGGTTTACGGATCTTTTTAATGCACCAAGTACCGAAGTTGTAATGCCGGACGAATGCCAGTCCATACCCATTACAGCGCCAAAACTCTGAAACCAAAAAGGATTGCTTAATTTGCTTATTACTTCTGAAGTAGAAAATTCTAAGGCAATTGTTTCTACAATGGCAAAGCCAAGTTTAGACATTCGTTCTGAAAGCCATAAAGGAACATGCCCATAATGTAATGGAAGATCTGCTGTGCCGGAACGTTTCATCTGTTGGATTTATTTACACAAAAATAAGGAAAATACGCTTAACGGTTCAACAGGATTCAATCTATTTTAAATCAGGAATTAATGGGTGAAATAAGCAATGGATAAGGGATATTTTATAACTTTTAGAAGTGATTGTATAAGCGATCGTCTTAGTAATTAAGTAATTTTATTAAAATTAAAACTTACAGATATGAACACAAACAATCAAAATCAGAATAACACTAAGAAAAGTGGTTCTGATACTCGTAGTGACATGAGAAAACATCAATATAAAGATCATGATGAAGTTTTAACAAACGATGAGAATTATGATGTTGACACTCATAAATTTAAAGGTGAACAACCTGATTTAGATGATAAGCTTAACAACGAAGAAAAAAAGTAAAAAATAGAAACGTCCCAAATTTTAGAATTTGGGACGTTTTTATTTGGTTTAAGTTTACGAGCTTCTCATGTGTTAGCAGTTCAGGAAACAATGTTAATTTTCTTACGGACTTTTTTTTATTTAGAAAATAATTAAGTCATTATACGGTTACAACCCTTGTGTTTTAGCGCCCTTTATAATTTTTAATAAAAGTTAAGAACTAAAAAGACAAGTATGGACTGATTTTTATAGATTTGTAAAATCAATATATTTCCAAAAAATACTGGAGAAAAATTATAAAATCTAAAGACAATGAAAACTGTTACTTCAACATTTTTATTTTTCATTTTTATTTGCAGCACTTCTTATGCACAACTGAGCTCAGATCAAATATTTGAAAGCTTTAAACAAGGAGAACGTACAAATTGTTCCTCAATTGCATTTATTAAGGCAGCTTTGAATGTTTATGGATTAGACAATCTTTTTGTAACCGAAACCGTAAACGACAGTTTGTATAAAATAACATTAAAGAATAACGCATCATTTAATCTTAAAAATTCGGAAATCGAAAAAGCTAAATTTTCTGCTGGTTTTGTCTATATTAAAGACAATTGCGAAAGCGAAAAAATAACAGATTATGCCGTAATGACTTATGCCGTGATGGCAAAATACAAACAGATTATTGATAAAAAATCAACTTTTGACAAAGCACTCGAAGATTTAGAAGATGGTACGGTATATACGCCAACTATTTATAAATATTTAGGCTTTAAAGAAGGCAAGCAAATACAAAAATTAAAGCGGGAATCAGGAAGTGAATTTTGCGGAGTTGTAGCATGGTCAACAGCACATGCAGTTTTTGTTTGCGAAGACTTTATGGACTATTATGGCAACAAAAAAAGTATTTGGATAAAATATCCGGGACGTTTTAGGATAATCAAAACGTAGATTAAATCTTAATAATGATTCTTTTTTAAAGAAGATTGCATTATTTTGCCGCTACAGGCCAATAGAATGGCACTATACGAACTGTTAAAATTTTTCAAAAAAAAGAAATCAATAAACTTGCAATTTAAGTTAATTTATATATTTTTGTTTTTATCAACAACCAATTACATTAAGAAAATGAACAGCAAAATTATTTTACTAAGTATCCTTTTTTTCCTTACAACCGGAGCAATTTCGGCACAGGCAAAAAATGCTCCAAGAAGTATTATCAGTACGACAGCTCTTATCCGCAAATACCATGATCAAAAAGAATTAAGTGGTATGCAAAAAGGAGAACTTTTGGAACTATACATTGAACGTATTAAAGTGTTAGTGAAAACTCTTCCTTACATCGCTTTGGTTACTAAACCAGGTGTTACGATGGCAGATTTAGGTATTCCGGACGACAGTGAGCACAAAAAAGTATTAGATGCACAAGCAGTTGGTACTACAACTTTCTTAGATACTACAGTAGAGTTTCAAAGAAAAATGATGCCATATTCTGATAAAGGAAATCTTATTGCAGCAATCTTATTTTACGAAAATACATTAAAATCTTTACACGAGTTCAACGAATTGAACGAAATGTAATCGTATATTTTAAAAAATTAAAACCTCTAAAATCATTTGATTCTGGAGGTTTTTTTATATTCAGGAATTAAAGAAAACTAATCTATTGTTATGCTATTAATAGCTTTACTCATAGCATTTTCTTTTAATTCAGGAACTTTTAATCCTTCTGCACGAAATGCGGTAAGATTCGTCATACCCAGAAATCCTAAAAAAGCCTGCAGATAAGGAACTACAAAATCATTTGCCTTTCCCGCACCTTCAGAATATACACCGCCGGAAGACATGGCAACATATACTTTTTTGCCTGTTATTAAACCTGTTGGCCTGCCGTCTTCTCCATATCCAAAAGTTATTCCGGGTCTTGTAATATGATCAATCCAGGCTTTTAATGTAGATGGAATAGTAAAGTTATAAAGCGGCGCGCCAATAACAATTATATCTGCTGCTGTTAATTGCTGAATCAAATTATTAGAAAATGTAACAGATTCTAATTCTTCTGTACTCAGAAAATCAGCCGGAGCAAATAATTTACGAAGTGATTCGGGATTAAGATGCGGAATATCCAGATCCGTCAGATTTAATTCGGCAACTGAACTATTGGGATATTTTTCCTCGATTTTTTCAATAATAGATTTCCCCAGTTGAATACTATAAGATTCTTTGGGCTGAATACTGGACATTACATGAAGTATGTGTTTCATAATTTAGATGTTTTAAATTTTACTTTTTATACGCTGATAATTATTAGAAATAGGGTTTTATCTAAAGCAAAGTTACAGTTGAGAAGGGTGCAAAAGACAGCGGTTTCCAAAAGGAAATCAGTTACTTTTAGGAAACTTTGTATCTTTACTGCCATGAAAACAATTGAAGAACAAGAGCTTCCTACCAAGGATGAATGTGCAGGATCTCTTAGAAATATTATAGATGCGCTCTATGTTTTAAACGGGAAATGGAAGATTGCCTTAATTCTTAGTATCATTCAGTCTCCTAAACGTTTTAATGAAATAAAAAAAGAGATCGAAGGCATTTCGCCAAAAATTTTAGCAAAAGAGCTTAAAGATCTCGAATTAAATGACTTTATTAAACGTACTGTTTATCCAACAACTCCGGTTAGCATTATATATGAAGCAACTGAATATAGCCGAACGTTGAAAAGTGTGATACGTGAACTTAGCAATTGGGGAGAATTACACAGGGAAAAAGTCAAAGAAAGCATGAGAAAATAATCTTACACAACTTTCGATAAAGAATTTAAATTTTAACCCGAATCAATTTTAGTAATTCATTTGATAATCTTCTAAAATTCGATATCATAAAATGAATTTTTCATTATTAGATATAAAAAAAAAGAATGTCTTTATAAATGATGTTAATTTTTTTAATATTCGTATTCTTTTTGGCTTAAATATCAGTTTCTTATCTATATTAATTCTTGATTTTTTAATTGCTTGTGAATTATAGATTATTGATTATTAGTTATTTACGATAATAAAGCAACTGTTTCAATCTTGATTTTTACAGCACCTTTTTTTTAGTTTCGTTTTTAAGTCTAGTTTCGTTATGTCCTATTTGTAGGAATTAACTAATCTATAAAACCGAAATTATGAATAATCCATTACATGCTATTTTTTTTAAAAGAGGCAAATATTGTCTTTTAATGTGGATGTTTTTCATCCTCTTAACCACAAATCTACACGCACAGCGTGGCTATTATGATGCACCTTATAAAAGATATGAGGCAAACTTAGGTCAATTGTCTAACGGAAGTACCACTACTTCAAAATCATATGTTCAGTCTGATCTTCAATCAGAAGCATCTGACCAGCAATGTGTAAACATGTCTACTGCAAATGCTACGGTACAATGGACACTTACAGAAGCTGCCGATGGACTTGTGATTCGATACAGTGTTCCTGACGGACAAACGGCGACTTTGGGCGTGTATAACGGCAGTACAAAAATTACAACTCTTACTTTGACTGCAAACTGGTCGTGGGAATATTTATGGAGTAACGGAAATCCTAATAATAACGGAATTACGAATCAAAACCCAAGAATGCGATTTGACGAAGTTCGCTATAAACTTCCGTCAAAAATTGCTGCATCAGGAACGTTAAGACTGGTGAGAGAAAGCGGAAATATTCATCTGGACTTTGCAGAGATGGAACCAGTTCCGGCAAGTATTTCAGCTCCGGCGGGTTCTGTGACGTATACCGGAAACGGAAGTGATCTTCAGACTTTTATTGATGCAAACGGCGGTAAAAAAATATACGTACCAAGCGGAGTTTTTAACGTGAACAGAGAATTGTATTTTGGCACTGCAAATACTTCATTAGTGGGTGCGGGAATGTGGTATACCCAAATTAATTTTACGAATAACAGCAGCGGTAACGGAGGATTGCGTGCAAATGCAAGTAATATCTCGTTTACGGATCTTTATTTAACAACCAATTCAGCATCCAGAAGTAATTCTTATAAAGCTATAAATGGCGTTTTTACTTCGGGTTCAACCGTGAGAAATATTTGGGCAGAACATTTTGAATGTGGCGCCTGGATTGCACAATACAATGTTGGCGGACCAGCAATTGCAGATGGATTTACAGTATCGCATTGCCGTTTTAGAAATAATTATGCTGACGGAATTAATCTTTGCAAAGGAACTGCAAATTCAATTGTAGAGCATTGCAATTTTAGAAATAACGGTGATGACGATCAGGCAATCTGGTCTGCAGACGGACAGGAATGTATCAACAATACGTTTAGATACAACACTTCAGAAAATTGCTGGCGTGCTTGTGGTCTTGCTATTTATGGCGGAAAAAACAACAAAGCTTATAATCTAATTATAAAAGACAATCTGGAAGCTGGAATCAGAGTTAGCAATAATTTTCCCGGAGCACCATTTAACAATGACGGAATGCATGAAATTCACGATATCACAGTATCAACATGCGGAACGTTTAATGATACGTACAATAATCCGGTAGCTGCAGTAGATATTTTTAGCGCGACTAATGCAGGATCTCAGGTAAAAAATGTTCAGCTTTATAATATCGATATTCTGGATTCAAGAAACGATGCAATTTCTATAAGCAAAAGATCAGGAGATGGTATTTATAATCTTAGTTTTAAAGACATAACCGTTAACGGAACTGGGAAAGAATATCCAAACAATAATGCATTAAACAGAAATTGGGGCAGAGGTTTTTTTGTACTTATAGCAGGTTCTCCAGCCGGAAATGGTACATATTGCAATATGAATTACTCGAATAGAGGCGGTAATGCAACCAGTAATGAAGAAACCAGTGCAATTGGTACATTTTCCTGGACACCAGGCAGTAATTGTTCAAGCACATCAGTTCCGGTTACAGGAGTTACCGTTACACCGGCAACAGCTACATTAAGTGCTGGTTCAACACAACAATTAACGCCATCAATTGCTCCTGCAAATGCTACAAACAAAAACGTATCCTATAGTTCTAATAATACAGGCGTTGCAACCGTAAATGGTTCAGGTTTTGTAACGGCAATTGGCTCAGGATCTGCAACAATAACGGTAACAACACAAGATGGTGCAAAAACAGCGACTTCTGTAATTACGGTAAATACATCAAATGTGGCGGTAACAAGTGTGAGTCTTAACCCAACATCAGTATCATTAGCTGTGGGCGGAACACAACAATTAACACCAACAATTCTACCGTCTAATGCCACAAATAAATCAGTAAGTTATGCTTCTAACAATACTGGCGTAGCAACGGTTAATAGTGCAGGTTTAGTTACAGCAATCGGCAACGGAACTGCAACAATTACAGTAACAACTGTAGACGGAAATAAAACAAGTACGGCTTCAATTACCGTGAGTACGGCAACCGGAAACTATTTTACCATTAAAAACAAGTGGACAAATAATTATTTATATGATGCCGGTGCAAATGTAGGATATGGTGCAACCGTTGCAAATAATAACTATAAATGGCAAAAAGTAGCCGTTGATGCCACTTATTTTATACTGCAAAATGTAGGTACAGGAGATATTATGCATATCGAAAACTTAACAGGAGCAGTACAATGTACAGCCGGATCATCTGGCTGGTACAGCGCACAATGGTCAAATGAAAATGTTGATGCTACCTGGGTGAGAATCAAAAACAGATGGCAAACCGGAAGCATGATTCATATCGAAAACCTAAATGGTTCTGCTCAATACTCCGGCGCTCAAAACAATTGGGAAAGCGCGCAATGGCAATTTCAAACTGTTTCGGCTTCCAAAAGAATCAATGCAAATGAAGCGGAAGTAACAGTTGAAAATTCTCAGGTTAGTATTTATCCAAATCCTGCAACCAATAATGAGTTTAATATTACCCTGCCGGAATTAGAAACAGGTGATATCGCAACAGTATCAGTTATTGATATAAACGGAAGAAAGGTTCTGGTAAAAAAACTGACTGTATCTTCAAAAATTAATCATGAATTAGCATCGGGAATATATGTTGTTACGATTAGTTCTAATGATTTTAATGTTTCTAAAAAACTGATCGTTAAATAATTCTTTAAATATTTAAAAAACAGAAAATGCCAGACTTTTGATCTGGCATTTTTTATTTTCTTTTTAATAAATAGTATTACAGTTGTAATTCTGATTCTTTAGATGTTTTGAGGTCTAAATAATCCCAGATATTGGTATCAAAGTTAAAATGATTTTCTCCTCCATTTAGTTTATTTCCCCATCTTCCAATTAATGCAAGTCTTGCTGAATCTGATTTATTTACAGATGCCGAGTGCAAAATCAAGGAGTGCCAAAGCATTAAATCTCCTGCTTTACCAAAAAAAGGAACGGCTTCGCTTGAAACCCTGTTTTTTATATTAGCAAATATCATGTCTTGGCTAAGAACGCCCTGAGCCATATAATCTTGTGGATTTTCCTTAAAATAATCCCAGGAAGTGATATGACTTCCAGGCCAGTACATAAATGGTCCGCCAAACTCTGTGACATCAGATAAATAAAAAACAGAATTTACTAAAGTTCGAATTGCATCATAAACCGGAAAATCAAGATGCGGCGCTCTTGCACCTAACCATTCTGCGTCATTATCCGGGGATCTTGCTACAACTTCATTTTCACCGTGCCATAAAATACTATCGGACAGACAATCATATAAGCTTTTCATTTTGTAATGTAGTGTTGGCAATGGTTCATTTTTCAGAAAAAATTGGCTTGAAGGGATGTTCTTCAAAGAATTAAACCAATCTTCATCAGAAACCGGATTCTGAAAATAGTTTAATACTTGTTTTTTCCATTCAGCGATTTCCTCCTGAACAAAAAAATCTTTTATAATTAAAACTCCATCTTTTTTAAATTGTTCTATTTGATTAGCTGTTAACATAATTCAAGTTTTTATTTGATTAAAATGTTTATGAGAATTAAATATTCGGGATATTAAATTATTTTTATCTTTGGTTAATTCATAAAGCGTCCATAAAACCTGAATAGCTGTTTCTAGTTTTATTTGGAGTATAGTAATTTCTCCGTTGGCTTCATTTTTTACTTCAGAAAATGCAGTTTCAAAATCTCCAAAACTACCATCCGTACATTGTTGATGTAGTATAAAATCTAGTCCTGTTTGAATTGCAAGTGATTCTTTACATTCTAAATAATTTAAAGCTCGCAAACTTCTCATTACTAATTCCAGATCATATAATCTCATGGCATGTATGGCCATTCCTTCAATTTTGCTATTAAATACAGGATTATATTCGACTTCACAGGTTCCGAATTTTGATTTCATTTCTATTTGAGTAAGAACATCATTTATCATTTTTATGATATCCAGCTCAAACATTGGAATTTTAAAATTAAGCGAAGAGATTTCATTTTTATCATTATCATCCTCAAAAACGCAATTTAATAACACTCCATTTACGGAATTTGGATTAGCATCTTTGATTTCGTATAAAATGGAAGAATATTCTAAAGGAGCTTCTATCTGACCAATACTGCCAAAATCCAGTATTAAAGAATTTGCTAAAATGCAATTAAATAAACTTTCTGAACGATAGTCAATTGGATTATTATTTCTAATAAAGTTTTGGATGAATTTTATTTCGTCTTCATTCCTGTTTCTATCGATTAAAGTAATTAATTTGAGTAGAGCCAGAACTTTAATTACATTATCCGATTGTTGTATACCATTATTTGAACGGATCCAGTTATATAATTTTTCGGTGATTTTTTTGATAGACTTTTCCATAAATCAATTATTAATAAATTCGCAATCCAGCAATATTAAAGTCACAATTGTAGGATGATAAACATCATCAAAAAGAGGTAAGTTTTCTTCTAATGATTTACCATCTTGTCTTTGTTTTACCCAATCTCTACCAGGAATAAAGCCGCTTGTTTGCTGACTTTTGCACAATGTTGAAGCAATATCGCGATCTATTTCTGTAAATTGTTTTCGCAGACAAAATTGATTAATTAATAATTCGGCAGTCAAATCCCAGTCTTGTTTTATTATAGACATAGACGTCGATAAATCAACATATTTTTGAACATCTTTATAATGCACTCCTAAAAATTGTTTCATATCTACTGATCCAAAATCTGAAAAGTGAAATAAAAGGTGCGTTAAACCATATAAATCCATGTTTTGGATATAAGACAATTTAGGAAGATTTATAAGTGAAGAATTTAATAATAAGTCGTAATTGTTTGAGAAAGAATGTTTTAAATCGCAAGCTTCAATATAATATTTCATGTCCAATTTATCCCAGGCACTTCGTTCAATACGATCCAGATAGCCTCTGTCTAAAACAGTTTGTAAATCATTTGAAACTTCCTGCTCATTGATTCCAAAAGATTTAAGTACAGAACAGGCAACAACTCTATGTGGAAACAATTGGATTCTTCGTCTGGAATCAAAGAAAAAATTCTGACTGTAAACAATAGAAATCCAAGCTTCTTTTAGTTTTTCAATTTTAGGATGTTTCCTTAAAACAGAAGATCGTTGCGCAAGTCTTAAAGCTAGTCCTAACTCGATTAATGCTTTTCTTGATAAATCAGCTTTAATATTTTCCGGTGGAATACCCACGATAGAATCTTCAACAGGTGTTTGAAATTTATCCATGTTAGAGTCAAGCCAATCTAAAACTCCTTCGAGCATATTATCCCGATCACTATTATTAAAAAGTTTATTCATGATGTTATTTAGATTTAGGGAAAAGAAAAAAATAATGAGTGAGATTTTTATTTCTCACTCATTAGTAGGTAGTTAATGACTTACAAAACCATGTTGGTAGACGATTGCGCTGTTAACTACAGGCCCGTTAGCATCACCATCTTTATGGGTTTTTTTAACTAAGAAGTTTGCAAATTCATCTAAATTTGTTACACCTTCTTTTTTCAACTGACTAAGAATTTCTTCTTTAGTGATTTTAATTTCTTTGCTCATGATTTCTAAACTTTAATTGTTTTTTCCTACTCATAAGGTTTTTCAGATTTCACCCCGTTTTTATAGTGGTTTCTGAACTCCACTGTTTTTATATTATAACTTTATAATGCTTTGATATATTTCATTTTATCTTTGAAGTATTATTTTGAAATAATAGCATAAGTAAATGAGAATAGTTTTATATTTCTATTATAAAGCTACTTATTTGTAGTGTTTTACAGCGATAAAAAGTCACGAAAACTGGTTTTTTATACATGAGAAAGGAAATTCATGTTACGAGTTTTTTTTGTGAGTTTATTTTTACGGTGTAAAATTAAATTAACTGATATTCAAAATATTACAATAAGGAGTGGAAAAGCAATGTTATCTCAAGCTAATTATTTTGAAGAAGTTTATTCCGAGTCTAGATTTATATTAAGCTATCGAGAATATGTTGAAGAGAAGAAAAGACCAGTGAATGTATTTATTAATTATAGCTTGTTTAATTGTATAAAAAAAGCCAGATCAAGAGATTTGGCTTTTGTTACTTAGTGTCTATAATGTATGACTGGCAAATGCTTTCTAATTGGAATTAGTGATTCAATTTCCTTTTAATAAATTGATACTTACCGTAGCAATATCAGCATCCGGAAATCTTTTGAATATTGATTTGTCCGGAAATAATCCGGCTTCTGCAGCGATATTATTAAAGACATCAATCTCAACGATATACTGGTCAGAGAAACCGTGCGTTGCATCGTAAGCTGTTGCAGGAGTTTTTCCTAAATTGCCGGCAGCAAGTTTTGGATTTATAGTATGCAATTCTATTAAGAGCAAACCAAATTTGCGAACATAAGGCGACCATCTTTGCAAATGTTCCAGAAGATTATCTTCTACCAGATTGTTGCTGATTCTTTTTCCTCTATAAGCAAATGCACCCGTAGATTGACTGATTCTGTCTTTGTTGATGTGTTTGGGATCCTGCCAAATTCTATTGTGATCTAAAAAAGTCCTTACATTAAGCAGATCTTTCAGGTCGATATTGTAATTTTCTCTCAAATCGTCAGACAAAACATCCGGACGCCCAATATCTCCCCAAATGACTTTTGCCCAAATATCTGCTTTTATAAGATTGGCTCTGGTTACTTTTAGCGCCGCCTGATTGTAATCTGCCCCAACGAGAAACAAGGGATATTCGTCGAGCATTTTTCCTCGTAAAGTCTGTCTGTCAATAACTTCAAAAATATGCTGCAGGAAAGCGCCATTTCCACAACCCATATCCAGGATTCCTTTGGGCTGTTCTTCGATTGGCAGGTTAAAAAGTTTTACGATAATCTCATCTACCACTTTAAAATACGTATCGTGGGCACCACCGCTTCCCCAAACATTCATTTCGCGATCAACATGAATTTCGTTTTCACCATCAGGCACCATTCTTAATGTAGCGGGATCGCCAAAAATTAATTCCTGAATTCTGGCAAATGTTGGCAAATATGATACTGTAACGCCGTATGCACTGGCTCTTTTTGCAAAAAACAAACCCGTTTCTGTAAATTGATAATTGCCGTTTTTTTCCAGAAACCAACCCAGATGCGTAAAAAAGTCTAGTATTTTTTTGAAATTTTCAGGAGATTTATGAAACTCTTCCGGCTTAAAAGAAGTTTCCATAAAATATTTGTGAAACATTCCTTTCATCGCCAATCGCACAATTGTAGGCCCAATCAAATATCCTTCGATATGTTTTAAAACCTGTTCCTGAATACTGTTTGTCAGGATATCAGCAGAAGGCTGGATTCCGTATCTGTTTTTATATTTTTCGAAAATACGATTCAGTTTTTCAAACGGTTCATCTTCAAAAAGACGTGGATGAAATTGTAGAGAAAACTGTAGTAACTCGACAACATCTTCATAGAGATGAAACATCGAAAAGGCAATTTCTGTTTTTTCATTTATTGAAATTGTAATTTCCTGTGTTTTATTATCGACTTCATATTCTAAAAATCCCTGAGATGCCAAAATTCTCAAACCAACATTCAGATACCCTTCATTTGCTTTAAAAACAGTTGTAAGTTCTGCTAATTGTACTTGCTTTTTGTTTAAGATAAACTCTAAAACTGCATTATTTTTAAGTGCTATCGCAACTGGCGCAACAGCAAGTCCGTCGAGATGTCTGAAAATAGAACTTCGGAGCTGTGATTTATCGGTCATAGTATTAAAATGAAAGTTTGATAAATAGTACTTTTTCGTAACAGAAGACTTATTGGTCTTGTTGTGTCTAAATACTACGATTTATCTTTATAAGTTTAAAAATTTAATTTGCTAAAAAGTTTAATTACTATAAAGATAGTTTTTTTAAAATATCTGATAATATGAATTTTTTCATTTTAAAATCCTATAGAGAAAACACTTTATTA
>NZ_LMMA01000033.1 GCF_001422725.1 Flavobacterium sp. Leaf82
TATTTTTATTTGAAAATTTAACTATATTTGTTATCTAATCTTAAATAATCAGAATTATGAAGAACATACAATTATTATCGGGAATTGCATTAATAGCATTAGCTTTTACATCATGTAAAGATGAGAAACAAGAAAAAGCTCAAAAAACAATCGACGCCTATGTAGCCTACGTAGACTCAGTTAAAAATGTCAAAGCTGACGACTTGAAAGCAGACTGGAAAAATGTCGAAGCTGAATATGACAGAAAAGCTGCAGAAGCTCAAACTGCCCTTGCAGATATTAAAGACAATACTGCTGCTACAGAAAAAATAAATGAGAGCAAGATTAAATACGAAGAATTTAAAAATGAAATGACCACCGTTTTTGCCCCACCGGCTCCAAGCCCAAAACAACAATTAAGAAACGCCTTATTTGGTGAAGGAAAAATTGGCGATGATATGAATTTTGATTGGGTAAACGCTAAAAATATTCATAGTGTGTACCAACAATTTGTTCATACAGTAGAGAATAACAAAGATAAATATTCTCGTGAAGACTGGGATGAAGTAAAATTAATGTACGAAGCACTTGACAGCCGTAAAAATACAGTTGAAAAAGAAGGTCTTACATCTGAAGATAATAGAAAAATCGCAGGTTTAAAATTGAAATTTGCACCAATGTATACTGTTAACAGAATGGGTGCTAAATCTGAAGAAAATAAAGAAGCTAAAAAATAATTAGTTTAAAATTGAATTAGTCTTAAAAAGACAATCAGAAATGATTGTCTTTTTTTTATGCACTAATATTGCTGAATCGCCCTGAAATTTATTTGACGATTAGTTTTTCAAGCCTTGTCATCATTTCATCTTTCTCTTTAAGCATACGCTCATATAATGCGATTTTTTCTTCATGCAATTGAATAATCTTTTCAATTGGATTGTAGTTGTTAATTATTAATGTACTATCACTAAAAGTATTAGCAATAATATTTAACGCCTGATCCTGATCAAAACTTTGAAAAGCTTCAACCGGAATTTTCAAAGAATTGGATATTTGTCTTAGTAGATTATCTTCGATTACATCTTTCTGTTCCAACATAGAAATTTTTTTCTGGTTCCAGTCTTCTCCCAAATCATAAGCTAATGCTTCCTGTTTAATGCCAAGCATTTCTCTGAAGCGTTTTACGTTTCTGCCTTGATGAATTTTCTGTTCCATAATGAATGTCGTTTTTCTGAAAGTTCAAAGATAAAGCTATCTGTATTAAAAAAAATGAATTTCAAAGATAAAAAAACATCTTATAAAACGTTCTTTTGTCAGATATTATGCCCTAATCACAAAATGTTCTTTTTCCTGCTCGTATCTAAAAAACACAAATCCCCATTGAAAAGTATCAATTGTTACAGTAACTTTTGGATGGTTTTTAATGATTTCCCAAGCTTCTTCCATTTCTGGAGACCAATGAATATCATCAAAAATCCAAACAGAATCATTTGTAATAGTCGTCAATAAAAGATCGAAATAAGCTAAAGTCGCTTTTTTAGAATGATTTCCGTCAAAATATATTAAGTCGAAGTTTTCAGTCTCGGTTTTTAGTCCCAGTTGAAGATCCTTAAGATAACTTTCGAATTCTGTAATTATTGGGTCAACATTATTACAGTCAAATTTATTTAATTGATTTTTCGCCACATCTGCCGTTTGCGGACAACCTTCAAGCGTAATTACTTTTGCGCTTGTGTTTCCTAAAGCTAAGGCAGAAGTTGCCAAACCTAAAGATGTTCCAATTTCTAGAATGTTTTTGGGCTGAAAATAATTAGTTACGCGAAATAATAATTCGGCTCGTTTTGGAGAAATTCCTGCTGTCTTTGCTATTTTTGAAATCTGTCTTCTGTTTGATTTAAAAACTTTTGAACCTGCTCCGAAATCTGTTACTTCGATAAATTTTTTATTTTCTAAAAGCGATTTTCTGTAATTCTTTAAGATCGAATACTCTGGTTTTTGCTTTTTGTCGTAAAAACATTTCGTCAATAAATTAAATACGAAAGGGGAATGAACTCCATGTTCGTTTTTAGAGTTCCAAAGGAATTTTAAATAAGATTTTATCTGAAATAGCATAAAAATAATTACATATAAATGCGAAGATACAAAAAAGTCGAAAGTCGAAAGCCTAAAGTCATAAAGTGAAGTTTAAAGGCAAGGGTATTATTTTAAGACTTTAAGCTTTCGACTTTAAGACTTTTAAAAGACTATATTTGTCAACTTTAATTTAAGCTAATAGTAATACATTTTTTATGATGTTGAAGGAAGAAATAGAGGATATGAGCAAGATATCTTCTGAAGAAATTAATCGATGCATTGCTATTTTGGCACAATTGAACACCAATACAGATCAGATATTTGATATTCCGAAAGAACAACGAATCGCTTTAATCAAAGAAGCCGGAATGTTTTCGAGACCGGATCGTGATGAGTTTGCGAGAAGAGTTAAAGACGGAGTACAAGCAATCAAGCGTAAAAAAGAAAAGAAAGACAAAACAGCGCGTAAAGAAACTGGAATTCGTCACGCACGTGAAGCGAGTATATTTGTTGCACCAAAATTATTGGCAGTAAATGATCTTGCTCATAAAGAACAATTAGAACTCGAAAAGCCAAGAAATTGTTATGTCTGTAAAACAGAATTTACTAAAATGCATCATTTTTATGATACAATGTGTACAGATTGTGGTGATTTTAATTATGCCAAACGTTTCCAGACGGCTGATGTAAAAGGGCAAATTGCTATTATTACAGGTTCTCGTTTAAAAATTGGATATCACATTACGTTGATGCTTTTACGTGGCGGGGCAACAGTTATTGCTACAACACGTTTTCCTGTAGATTCGGCTTTGCGTTTTGCAAAAGAAGAAGATTTTATGGAGTGGGGTCATCGCTTAAAAATTCACGGTTTAGATTTAAGACATATTCCGAGTGTTGAGATTTTTTGCAATTTTATTGAGCAAAAATACGAACGCCTTGATATTTTAATTAATAATGCAGCACAAACAGTGAGACGTCCTGCCGGTTTTTATTCGCATTTAATGCCAAATGAAGAATTGCCTATAAGCGCATTGCCCAAACAAGCACAAGATTTATTATCTGATCATTTGAATTGTCTTGATGAATTGAAAATCCTGACAAGCGGAGCTTCTTCAAACGATAATATGCCGGTAACGTGGCATGGTCCGGAACCAGGAATTGGTTTGCGTGCCTCGGCTCAATTATCACAAATTCCGTATTCGTTTGATAATGCCTTGATAGCAAATGAGGTTTTTCCGGAAGGAGAACTCGATGCTGATTTACAACAAGTAGATTTACGTAAAACCAATAGTTGGCGTTTGCGTTTGGGACAAATAGAAACTACTGAAATGATCGAAGTTCAGTTGGTAAATTCTGTTGCGCCTTTTGTTTTATGTAACCGACTTTCTGAAGTCATGAAAAAAGACAATACAGGGCAAAAGCATATTATAAACGTTTCGGCAATGGAAGGAAAATTTCATCGTTTTTTTAAGGAAGATCGTCACCCACATACCAATATGGCAAAAGCTGCTTTGAATATGTTAACGCATACTTCGTCCGGAACTTTAGCAAAACATGGTATTTTTATGAATGCCGTTGATACAGGCTGGGTAACCGATGAAGATCCTGCCGAACTGGCGAAAAAGAAACTGGAATTAGAAGATTTTCAGCCGCCATTAGATATTGTAGATGGCGCAGCACGAGTTATGGATCCTTTGTTTGATGGTATAAATACAGGCAAACATTGGTGCGGGAAATTTTTGAAAGATTATAATCCGATTCCGTGGTAGACTTTTAGTCTCAGTCTCACTATTCAGTCTCAGTTTTCTTTGTGATCTAAAAAATAAAAAACCACAACAAAATATATTCTGTTGTGGTTTTCTTTTAGAAATATAAGTCGATTAACGGTAAACGTTTTCTCCTTTGTTTGATTTCCATTCTCTTTCAAAATATTCAGCATCTTCGTCATTACGAGTATGAACTCCTAATACAACGTGACCATCTTTAATTCCGTCTTCATAAACTTTTGCTCTGTCTTCAGGAATACCAGATCCTACTAAGGCTCCAATTAATCCTCCTGTAATTCCACCCGCTCCGGCTCCGGCTAATCCTGCAGCAAGAGGTCCAGCAATAATTAATCCTAATCCCGGAATAACAAGGCTTGTTCCTAAAGCAGCAATTACTCCTACGATAGCACCAATTGTTCCTCCAATTGCAGATCCTGTTCCTGCAGTTTCAGCAGCTTTTGTACCCAATTCAGAATGATCATCTTTATCTGAGTAATGTTTTTTTCTTGTTTCGTCAGACATGATAAGGTTTATTTCATCCTTTGTATATCCTCTGTCGTTTAAAGTGTTGTAAGCTCTTTCTGTGCTTTCACGATCTGTAAACATTCCTGTTAATATTTGACGTTTAGTTCCGTCAGGGTTATGTGTATTTTCCATTTTATGTAAATTTATATTGTGAATTCATTTTCACTTACACAAAGCTCGTGAAACACTCCAGATAGTTATTTACATAATTTTTCTTAATAATTACATATTGAAATTTTCATTTTAATAAAATAGTTCTCATTTTTTAATATTATTTCATTTATGTAGATTTTAATGCAAAAAGAAAACCACAACAAAATATATTCTGTTGTGGTTTTTATATATAGAAATAATGCTTTAATTCCTTTAGTTGACTTTAATTAATTTAACGTCAAAAATAAGTACAGAACCTCCTGCGATTCCATTATAATCAAAACTTCCGTAGCCTAAACGTGAAGGAACTAATAAAATTCCGTTTCCGCCTTCTTTAAAATATGTAATACCTTCAGTCCAGCCTTTAATAACCTGATTTAATCCAAAAGAAAGCCCTTCGTCTTTACTTTTATCAAATACATTTCCGTTAGAATAATATCCTTTATAAGCTACAGTTACATTTGATGTTGCTGTTGGTTGTTTTCCGGTTCCTGGTTCATTGATGACATAATACAAGCCAGATTCACTTTTTATGGCAACTAAATTATTTTTTGCAATATAATCTGTAATTTCTTTTTCGTTTTCAACAGTGAAATCTTTTTCCGGTTGATTTGTTTCTTTATCACCGTTACAAGATATAAAAAGTGTTAAAGCTAATAATGAAGTTAAAAGGTATTTCATGAATTTTCGATTTTTAAAAGCGTAAATATATTAAAATTTCAAGATAAAAACTGAGACTGAAAACTGAGACTGAAAACTAAATATTACCCTTCAATTTTAGCCGAAAGCTCAAACCAACGCTCTTCTTTCTGATCTATTTTATTGATAATGTTTTGTAGTTCGTTTGCTTTTTTCTCGATATCAGCATCGGCAACTTTTCCGTCAGAGAATAATTGCTCGATTTTAGTTTTATCAATTTCCAGATCTTTAATTTCTCTTTCTAGTTTTTGATATTCTTTTTGCTCATTGAAAGTTAGGTTTCCTGTTGGATTATTTTGTTTCCAGTCTTTCTTTTCGGCTTTGTTTTCTTCTTTTTGAGCAACATCGGCACTATCTTCATAAGCTCTGAAATCAGAATAGTTTCCTGGGAAATTCTCTATTTCACCATTTCCTCTAAAGACAAATAAGTGATCCACGATTTTATCCATAAAATAACGGTCGTGAGAAACTACAAGCAAACATCCGGGATAATCTAATAGAAAACTCTCCAGAACGTTTAGCGTAACAATATCTAAATCGTTTGTAGGCTCATCCAGAATCAAAAAGTTAGGATTCTGAATTAAAACAGTACATAAGTACAAACGTTTTAATTCTCCACCGCTTAATTTTTCTACAAAATCATATTGTTTTTTGGCATCAAAAAGAAAACGCTCCAATAATTGTGAAGCCGAAATCATACGCCCTTTTGCAAGCGGAATAAATTCTCCGTATTCCTTAATAATATCAATTACACGCTGTTGTGGTTTTGGGTTGATACCGGTTTGTGTGTAATAACCAATTTTTATCGTTTCACCTTTTATCACGCGACCACTATCTAATGGAAGTGTTCCGGTTAAAAGATTTAAAAAAGTAGATTTTCCAGTTCCGTTCTTTCCAATAATACCAATACGTTCTCCACGCTGAAAATCGAAACTAAAATTGTCCAGAATAACGTGATCCTTGAATTTTTTTGAAATCTTGTGAAGCTCAATAATTTTGCTTCCCATTCGTTCCATATTAATTTCAAGTTCGACTTTGTTTTCAAGACGACGGCTTTGTGCTTTTTCCTTAATTAAATAAAAATCATCCTGACGGGATTTTGATTTTGTAGTTCTTGCTTTTGGCTGACGGCGCATCCATTCTAATTCTTTTACGAATAAGTTTTTAGCCTTGTCAACGCTGGCATTTTCAGATGCAATTCGTTCTTCTTTTTTCTCTAAATAATAAGAGTAATTTCCTTTATACTGGTATAATTTTCCGTTATCAAGTTCGATGATTTCATTACAAACACGTTCTAAAAAGAAACGGTCGTGCGTAACCATAAATAAGGTAATGTTTTCTTTTGCAAAATAACTTTCAAGCCATTCGATCATTTCAAGATCCAGGTGATTGGTTGGCTCATCAAGAATTAATAAATCCGGACGATTGATTAAGATAATCGCCAACGAAAGACGCTTTTTTTGCCCTCCGGAAAGATTTTTTACTTTTAGTTTAAAATCTTCCAGTTTTAATTTGAATAGGATTTGCTTGTATTGCGTTTCAAAATCCCACGCATTATGTTGGTCCATTCCGTCAAAAGCTTTTTGATATGCTTCTTCATCGTCTGGATTTTCAAGTGCTTTTTCGTATTTTTCTATAACTTTTAAAGTCTCATTATCTGAAGCAAAAATACTTTCTTCGATAGTCAGTTCTTCCTGCAAATTATTATTTTGCGACAAAAAAGCCATTTTAATGCCTTTTCTTAAAACTACCTGACCAGTATCTGGTTCGTCTAAACCATTAATAATGCTCATAATGGTTGTTTTTCCAGAACCATTTTTGGCAATAAAAGCAATTTTTTGGTCTTTATTGATTCCAAATGAAATGTTGTCAAAAAGCGTTTTCTCGCCAAACGACTTCGATATATTTTCTACAGATAAGTAATTCATGTTGTAATGTTGCCTAAAATAGGGCTTTTTTGTTTATTTAAAAAAAGAGGTCTCTAATTAGGTCTCTAATTTTAAATAGGAGTTTAATTTAGACGGTGCAAAGATACCTTTTTGGATCAAAGAAAAAAATAGCTTAACATTAGTGTTCAAATGTAAAAATATAGTGGCTTTGGATATTTTTATTTGATTTTAAAAAAAATGACATAACAAACTAAATTAAAGTTTATGGATATAAGCTGTAAAAGGCAAATCAGTTTACAAATTATAAGAAAAAATACAATATAATTGAAAGAAAATATTTACTTTTAATTTTTTAAAACTTCTAAATGAACCTGAATTCCTATACATATAATTTATCCGAAAGTAAAGATGAGAATAATAATTATTTAAGATATTATTTTATAAGTGAAGGTAAAGAATCAATTATTAAAGTCATTGATTATCAATATGTTCAGGAATATGAGGAACATGATATTTATAATTTAGCATTTGGAAATTATGATGCAGAAAAAGATATCGTAGTTGATGATGCAAATTCAAATAATGGTGATGTTTATCCTGTATTCAATACTGTTTTACTTAGTATAACTGCTTTTTTTGAAATTTTTCCAAATGACAAAATAATTGTCCAAGGAAGTGACGGAACACAAGATTTTTTAGAAAAATGTAAAGAAAACTGTATAAAGAATTGCAAAGATAATAAATGCAGAAAGTTCAATCAGAGATTGAAAATTTATAAAGGCTACGTTGACAAAAACTATGATATTTTAATTAAGGAATATAAGTTTTATGGTGGCTTTAAAGATGAATTTCAAAACTCTTACTTAGAGGATTACGTGAAAAACAAAGAGTATTTTAGTGTGGTAGTAGAAAAAATATAATACCTTTGTACTATGGAAAATAAAGTTATAAAAAACGACAAATATGTAAAAGTGTCAGAAAGTGCTCTTTTATCATTGGTTTCTTCAAAATTGAAGGAAAGAATTTTGTTTCCCGAAAAAGTTGAAACCGCAAAAAAATTCTTAAATAATTTACATTTTAAATCACTTGTAAAGAAGGTTTAAAAATAAAAAAAAGTGTCATGAAAATGGCACTTTTTTTATGTTTGGTGATATATAATAATTACAAAATTATTTATTGATTAATTTTTCAAGTCTTTGCATCATTTCATCTTTCTCTTTCAACATACGTTCATACAATGCAATTTTGGCATCATATAACTCAATAATTTTATCTACGGGATTAAAAGAAGGTTGGTAGCTAAATCCAGAAGCGACTGCATTATCTTTAAAATCCTGGAATGAATAAGTATTTGCAATAATATTCACTGCTTGTTCTTCATCAAAATTTTGAAAAGCTTCAACAGGAATTTTTAATACATCTGAGATTTGATTTAGTATATCATCTTCAATTACATCTTTTTGCTCCAGCATAGAAATTTTCTTCTGATTCCAGTCATTTCCCAGATCAAAAGCCAATCCTTCTTGTTTGATTCCAAGCATTTCTCTAAAACGTTTTACGTTTCTTCCCTGATGTATTTTTTGTTCCATAATGAATATCAATTTTCTAAAGATTCAAAGATAAACCCATTTCGATGAAAAGCATGAGTTTCAAAGATAAAAAAATATCGTGTAAAATAATTTTTCCGCAAAAAGTAAACTATTATACGCTTATTACAAATTATTTATGGATGTAGGATTTTAGGATCTCGCTTAAATCAAAACGATGAATTTGCTGGATAACATTAATAATAGGTTTGCGTACCAAAGCTTCATTTGTCACGTAATAATGCAAACCATCCTGAGTTGCAATTCCTTCTATTTGAAGAATGGGGAATTTAATGCTAATTCGTCTTTTATTTCCGGATAAAAAATCATTGTCCTTGTAATCGTATAATAGGTATAAAAATGGTTTTCCAATTTTTGAATATCCGCAAAGAACAATTAATTTTTGTGATTCTAAATAGGTTGCTCCAGTTACTAAACCTTTTGTATCAAGAGTATCTTTTAGTCGTGCAACGTGATTGCCGGATTTGTTAGATAATGCATAAATGCTGGTTTTAGAAGAGTTCCACTGTTTGGTGAATAAATAGATACTGTCTTTTGAAACGATAAAAGCTTCGCAATCAAAATTGGTTGTATTTGGTTTTTCTAAATTCAGATTTTTTTGGTCTGAATAGGTAAAAGAAATGGTTTCTGTAATGGGATTTCCTTGTAAAAAGGATTTTTTTTCAATTTTTA
This sequence comes from Flavobacterium sp. Leaf82, assembly GCF_001422725.1. Lineage (GTDB taxonomy): Bacteria > Bacteroidota > Bacteroidia > Flavobacteriales > Flavobacteriaceae > Flavobacterium. The sequence goes on from NZ_LMMA01000033.1 coordinate 9,364, forward strand.
AAATGTTAAGATCACTTCGGTTTCCAGAATAGTTATTGCCAAAATCACCTATGTATAAATAACTGCTGTCCTGAGAAATTTCTTCCCAGTCGTGATTTGTGGTTTTGTCAAGAATGATTTTTTTCCGGATTTTCCCCAACGAATCTAACCCGTATATTGTTTTGTCATGATCGTCATTATGTGTCCATAATAAATTATCAAAAGCAATTAATCCTGAAGTTTCGCGTATCGAGTCACTTAATTTAATAGAATATTGTGGTTTGATTTTGAGATCTTTATACAAGCAACTTCCGTCATTTATTGTTGCTTGCGGATTATAGTTTTTAGAGCTGGGATCTGTACAACCCTTAATTTGTGCATAATTAGAAGTAAAAATGAAACAAAAAAATAAAATAGTTTTTAGCATATTCTGCAATGTTATATTTGCATAAGATAAAAGTAAAGTTTTAAAGAATAGCTTTAAATATTATTGAAAAAATATAATTAAAATGTTATTTTGCGGTGCTAATTTAATTTAGGCTTTTCTCTGGATGTAGCATAATTCCCAAATATGAAAATTTTACAACAACTTTCACATTATCGTATTTCACGCTATTTTAAAATTTTATTTGTAGGTGTAGATTTGGTATTGTTAAATTTAGCTACAATCCTTTCTGCATTGGCAAGATTTGGCAGTTTAGACAGGCTTTTGTCTAAAGAAGAAAGAACGGTTTCATTGCTGGCAATTTTAATATGGGTTGGTTTATTGCTTCAAAATGATTCCAACAGAAGTATTCGGGTTGAGCCGATCGAATCGATATTGGTACGGACAATAAAAAAATTAGTAATTCATGCATCTCTAATTTCAATTTTTGTTGTGTACCTGAACTACACTGATATTTCGCGATTGAGATTGCTGTCTTTTTACCTTATATTCTTCGGTTTATTAATGATTTCGCGTTATTTTTCGATGAAACTTTTAAAATATATTCGGGCAAAAGGATATAATTTTAAAACTTTTATAGTCGTTGGAGCTAATGAATCCGGAGATAAAATCCGCAAAATATTAGCCAAAGATCTAACTTACGGATATCGGTTTTTAGGTTTTTTTGATGACAAAACAGATGACAAAACAGATGATAAAATTGTTAGTTCAAATTTAATTTTGGGCGGATTTGATGCGATTAGAGATTTCGTTATTCAAAAAAAAGTAGATGAAATGTATGTGGCATTACATATTGATAAGATCGAAATAATCAACGAATTGACCAGAATTTGCGAACAAAACATGGTAAGGATCAAATTTATTCCTGATTTTCAATTGTACACAAAATCAAGCAAGGTCGAAGTTACTTTTTATGAAAATACTCCTGTACTAATGTTTCGTACAGAACCTTTGGAATTTCCTGTAAACAGACTTGTAAAAAAAATATTTGATATTTGTTTCTCTTCATTGGTTATCTTTTTTGTGTTTCCGTGGTTGTTTCCTATTATAATGCTGATTATTAAAATAGAATCTCCGGGTCCAATTTTCTTTAAACAAAAGCGATCAGGGCGGGATAATAGATCTTTTATGTGTTTTAAGTTTAGAAGTATGTATGTAAATGATTTTGCGCATGATAAAATAACCCAAAAAGGAGATAGCCGCGTGACTAAGTTTGGTGCTTTTATACGCAGAACAAGTATTGATGAGCTGCCACAGTTTTTTAATGTTTTCTGGGGAGACATGTCTGTTGTAGGACCGCGACCACATATGATGAATGTTGTAAAAGAATATAGTGATCTAATTAATAACTATGTTGTCCGCCAATATGCAAAACCCGGAATTACAGGATGGGCGCAGGTTAATGGTTTTCGCGGTGAAACAAAAATATTAAGCGACATGGAGAATCGGGTAGAATATGATATTTGGTATATCGAAAACTGGAGCTTATTACTGGATATGAAAATCATTATAAAAACAATCATCAATATATTCAAGGGCGAAGAGAATGCTTATTAATGCAATTTAAAAAACTGATTGTTTTTTATAACTTCCTTTAGATTAGAAACGTTATCAATTTTTATTTTTTCGCTAAAAGAGGCAATATGTTTCATATGATGTACATCAGTTCCTGTAAAATCGTACATTCCTTTTTTTAGAAGTTCATCAGCAATTTTAGTTATCCTTTCTCCATAATAACCTACTGTAGATAATAAATTCAGTTGAAATAAACATCCCACTTTTTTTAGTTTTTCATATTCGCTAAAATCCTTTCGATAGTATAAATAACGTTCCGGATGCGCCAAAACCGGAGTATATCCGGCAACTTGCAATTCAAAAAGTGTTTTGTACAGATGAATAGGAGGACTTTGATATGATATTTCTACCAATACATAATTGTCTTTTAAAGTGAGAAGCTTTTCGTTTTTGAAATGATTTTCGAACCAGTCATCCATAAAATATTCGGCAGCGGCATGAAAAGGAATCGTTGTATTTTTTTCTTCTAAAATAAGTTTAACTTCCTGATGCCTGGCAGTAATAATTTCTGCAGAATTATTCCATACATAATGGCTAATATGTGGTGTTGTGATAAATTGAGTAATCCCAATTTTCTGAAATTCAGTTACAAGTTTTGTGGTATCTTTTATGGTTTTTGCTCCATCGTCTATTCCGGGTAATAAATGCGAATGAATATCAATATAATTATCAGACAAAAGGTCTTTTAGAACTGGTTTGGATTTTAAAAACGATAGCATGTTGCAAAAGTATGAAAACAGAAGGGATTTGTTATTACTTAAATTTAATGTAACAAATGTAACCTGACCTTTTGTAATTATATTATATTTGAATTGCTAAAAATCTACCATTTTATGAAAATTAACGAAAATTTATACAACCAGAGGATTATTTCTATAGATGCTTTACGATGAATTACAATTTTTGTTATGATTTTTGTAAATGAACTTGCAAGTATCAAAAATGTGCCTCAATGGATGAAACATATGCCGGCAGATGCTGATGCGATGACTTTTGTTGATGCTGTTTTTCCCGCTTTTTTATTTATTGTAGGCATGTCAGTTCCGTTTGCTTTTAATGCCCGATTGTTAAAAGGAGATAGTGCTAAAATAATTTGGTCTCATACTTTAAAAAGAGCTTTGGCATTGATCATAATTGGTGTATTTATGGTTAATGCAGAATATGGTTATGATGCTGCAAAAATGATAATCGCGCCAGCATTTTGGGGACTTTTGGCTTATACAATGCCAATCCCGATCTGGAATAAATATGATAAAAATTTTCCGGTTTGGTTAAAAAACACCCTTCAATATGGCGGAATGTTGGTTTTAGTAGCGTTGTATTTTTTATATGTTCAGGATACAGGAGAAATTGGGATGACGCCAAAATGGTGGGGGATTCTGGGTTTAATAGGTTGGGCATATCTTTTTACGGTAGTTTATTATTGGCTGGTTTGCGGAAAGTTATGGGCAATGATTGCTTTTTTAGTAGTTTGTGTTTTAGCCAATGCTATAAATTTAACTCAAGGCGCACCTTTGCAGAATTTGCCTTGGTTTAATTTTATTTCAGGACATTTAACACACGCTGCTCTAGTTGCTGCAGGAGTAGTTATTTCGCTATTGTTTTTTGATCGAAAAGTGCCTGCAAAAATCAATTGGGCGGTAATAGGTTTTGCAATTTTGTTTTTTGTTACAGGATATTTATTAAGACCTTATTATGGAATTTCAAAAATTAAAGGAACTCCGTCCTGGACCATGTTTTCGGCAGCAATTTGTACCATTTTGTTCTACTTTCTTTATTGGTTGATGGAAATAAAAAAGATAACCAAATGGAGTAATTTCTTTATGCCTGCAGCGGCAAATCCGTTATTGATTTATATTTTGCCGGGCGTAATTTATTATTTCTGTAAAGCTTTTAATATTCATATTATTCCGGGATATTTCCGTGAAGGAGTTCCGGGAATTATCTGGTCACTTGTGTTTTCTACCATTATGTTGTTTGTAATGAAATTATGCAACAGGTATAAAATTCAATTGCATTTGTAAAAAAATAAAAGTTTCAGGTTTCAGGTTTCAAATTGCGTTAACATGAAACCTGAAGCTTGAAACATAAAACAACTTTCACCTCTCAATTATAACTGATTTTATTTCTAAAAATGCTCCCGAAACCGGATTGTAATTCACAAAATTGAATTTACAAAGATTATGAATATCTAAAATTTTACCATCAGAGAGTCCGTCTTGTTTAAAGTCTGACCAAAGAATTTTTATAGTTGTAAATTTTATGGGTGAAGATGCTAAATCAACTCTTGGGTGCGAACCTCCGTGCACACAGCCGGTTCCTTCCGGATTTCCTTCTCTGGCTTGTAATTTTATAAGATGAGATGATTTATAAGTAATCGTTACAAATCTAGAATTGTCAGATAAGTTTGTTGGAGCGCCATCATTAGAACTTGAATTTGTGACCATAACATTTAATTCAATTTCACCAACCGGATTATTTTTTGCAGTTATTCTAACAATCCCTTGTTCCTGACGAACCCTATTTATAGTTTCCTGATTTTCTACCGCAGGTCCGGCAATATACCAAGTTGAGGTTTTGATTAAATTCTTATCTGAATTGTTTTTAAAAGCGCTAAATCCAAACATGAAAAATGCTATCATTAGAATTAAAAGCAAGAATTCAGTTTTAATCAATATTTTCTTTTTCATATAAATGAAATCTTATTTACCATCAAAAATATGATTTTATAGTTTGTTACAGGTTTTCTTTTTTTATTATTTCTAAAATCAGCTTCGGTTCTAAATTTAATTTTAAATTTGTAAGAAGTTGTTTCTTAAATAATTACGAAATGAAAAATGTAAAATCTCTAATTCTTTTGTTTTTCTTTTTTCTGAGTTCACTTTGTTATTCGCAAAATGATTCAATTTCGAATAACGAAAAAGATATTTTGGATGTTTTATATAAGCTCTTTCATAAAAATGATTCAACACGAATTAATCCGGATAAAAAAGTTGCTTTTTCTTTGCTTCCGGTTCCCATAGATGCAAATAAAAGTGCAGGATTAGTAGTTTCTTTTTTGACTACATTTTACCTAGGTGACAGCAATACGACAAAAATGTCACAGGTTTCGTTTTCGCCTTATTTTAGTTTTACCAAACAATATGTTTTTCCTGTACAATCTTATATTTATACAAAAGACAACAACTGGAATTTTATTGGTGATTATCGTTATATGATTTATCCACAGCCTACATACGGTTTAGGCGGACATAATACAGATAAAAAAATGTCGACTTTAGATTATCAGCAATGGCGTTTTTATCAATTTGCAACCCGAAAAATTATTGGCGATTTCCGTTTAGGATTAGGTTTGTTGTTGGATAATTATCAAAATATTTCTGAAGAATCCTATATAGACGATCAAACCGATTATTCAAAATATATGAATGGTGATTTCTCAAACGAAAATTCTTTTGGTGTTGCTATTCAGGGATTGTATGATTCCAGAAAAAACAATGTAAACCCGGAACAAGGTTTGTATGTCGAAGCAGATTATAGAATTAATACCAGTGGAGTAGAGGGCTCAAAATGGAAATCTATTTATCTGGATGCCCGAAAATATCATTCTTTCCATAAATACAAACACAGAGTTTTAGCTTATCGAGCTTTTTATTGGTCTACTTTTGGCGGAAAACCACATTATCTTGATTTGCCAAGTATTGGTTGGGATCGTGACGGAAAAACCGGTCGCGGATTTACAAGAAATAGATTTCGTAGTAATGCGCTGATTTATTTTGAAAGCGAATATCGAACAGATATTTCTAAAAACGGATTTTGGGGAGTTGTGTTTTTTACCAATCTTTCCTCGGTTTCAAAGTTAGATACTTATGATTTCAAAAAATGGAATCCTGCCGTTGGAACCGGTTTGCGAATAAAATGGAACAAGCAAAACAACAGCAATTTAGTCTTGGATTTTGGTGTTAGTAAAAACGATTGGTCATTGCGGTTAGGTTTGGCTGAAAATTTCTAACTTTCCAAAAAATCCACAGATCAAAATTTCATGCAATTATCGGTAATTATTCTCAATTATAATGTACGTTACTTTCTGGAACAATGTGTTTTAAGTGTTCAGGAAGCGCTTTTGACACTTGATGCCGAAATTATTGTAGTCGATAATAATTCATCAGACGAAAGCTGTTTGATGATGAAAAGTAAATTTCCAAACGTAAAATTAATTCAAAACAATTCTAATTGCGGATTTCCAAAAGGTAATAATATTGGAGTCAATGAAGCTTCAGGAAAATATATTTGCATTTTAAATCCGGATACGGTTGTTGCTGAAGATACGTTTATTAAAGTTTTGGCTTTCGCCGAAAGGCAAATTGATTTAGGTATTATAGGATGTAAATTGATTGACGGAACAGGAAGTTTTCTGCCCGAAAGTAAACGTGGGATTCCAACGCCGTGGGTTGCTTTTACAAAGATTTTTGGCTTGTATGAAGTTTTTCCAAAATGGAAGGTTTTTAATCAATATTATGCGCAACATATACCTGAAAATGAAACCGGAAAAGTCGAAATTTTAGTTGGCGCATTTATGGTAATGCATCGTAATTTGTATCTTGAACTGGAAGGTTTTGATGAAAAATGTTTCATGTATGCAGATGATATCGATTTGTCATATCGGGTGTTGCAAAAACAGAAATCAAACTATTACTTTCATGAAACAACCGTTTTGCATTATAAAGGAGAAAGCACCGTGAAAGACGAAAAATATATGAAACGTTTTCAGGAAGCAATGAGTTTTTTCTATCAGAAGCATTTTAAAAAATCATGGTTTTTTGAGTTTTTCATTCAAATCGGAATTTGGATTTTCTCTTTCATAAAAATGTTTGAGGGAAAAACGAAGTCAAAACCTTCACCGGAAAGTGTTGTTTTTTATTCTTCAAATAAGAATTTGTCTGAAAAATTACCTTTTATTTTAAAAAATAAAGTTCTCTTTTTAGATTTGAAAAAAGAAAAAATGGTAAATTCGTCCCTGATTTTTAAGGGTAAAAAGGTTGAGATTATTTTAGATAATCAGTATGTTTCGTTCAAAAAATGTATCAAAATCATAGAAACTCTTAAAGATAAGAACATTACTTTTAAGATTTTCCCCAAAAACACAAATTTTATTATTGGGAGTAATTCCAGAAATGACAGAGGGCAAATTATAAAAATTGAGTAAAAAATTATATTAAGTGTAATTTATATTTAAAATATTCAGTAATTTCGCAATCAGAAAATCAAAATCATCCTTTAGATTAACAATATGGCAAGATTTGAATTAAAGCTTCCTAAAATGGGAGAAAGTGTCGCTGAAGCAACTATTACCAACTGGTTGAAAGAAGTGGGAGATAAAATTGAAGCTGATGAAGCTGTACTGGAAATTGCAACTGATAAGGTTGACAGTGAAGTGCCAAGTGAAGTTTCAGGAATTTTAGTTGAACAGTTATTTGGCAAAGATGATTTAGTTAAGGTAGGACAAACCATTGCAATTATTCAAACAGAAGGCGATGCACCAAGTGCAAAATCTGAAGAAACCACAGTTCCTGCTGAAGTGGCAGAAATAGAACAAACTATAGAAGCTGCGAAAGATGTGGTAACTGCTCCACAGGATTTTTCAGGATCTGATAAATTCTTTTCTCCGTTAGTAAAAAATATTGCGAAAGAAGAAGGAATTTCTGTTGCTGAATTAGAAAGTCTTGCCGGTTCAGGAAAAGATGGACGTGTAACAAAAGAAGATATTTTAAAATATATTGAAGATCGTAAATCAGGTTCCGTAACTCCAATACCTGCTGTTGCTGCTCCAAAAGTGGCAGAACCAGTAGCGCAACCAGAACCAGTAGCAAAAGTAGCTCCGGTTCAAAAAAGCCAGCAAGCAGTTCCGGTTTCTGTAAATGGAGGTGATGAAATCATCGAAATGGACAGAATGCGTAAACTGATTTCAGGATATATGACAGCTTCTGTGCAAACATCAGCTCACGTACAATCATTTATCGAAGTCGATGTAACGAATATTGTAAAATGGAGAGAAAAAGTAAAAACTGCTTTCGAGAAAAGAGAAGGTGAAAAGTTGACTTTTACGCCAATTATGATGGAAGCGGTTGCAAAAGCGTTGAAAGATTTCCCGGGAATGAATATATCTGTTGATGGTGATTATATCATCAAAAAGAAAAATATAAATTTAGGGATGGCTGCAGCTTTACCAAACGGAAACTTAATTGTTCCTGTAATTAAAAATGCAGATCAATTGAATCTTGTTGGAATGGCAAAAGCAGTTAACGATTTAGGAAACCGTGCAAAAGCCGGAAAACTAAAACCAGATGATACTCAAGGCGGAACTTATACAGTGACGAACGTGGGAACTTTTGGCAGTGTTTTTGGAACTCCAATTATCAATCAGCCACAAGTAGGTATTCTTGCTCTTGGTGCAATTCGTAAAGTGCCTGCAGTTATCGAAACTCCAGAAGGTGATTTTATCGGAATCCGTCAAAAAATGTTCTTGTCGCACTCTTACGATCACAGAGTAGTTGATGGAGCTTTAGGTGGAAGTTTTGTAAAAAGAGTAGCAGAATATTTAGAAGCTTTTGATATAGATCGTGATTTCTAAAATCAAATAAAAATAAATTCAAACCCGGAAAATTTCAATGATTTTCCGGGTTTTTTGTTTGTAAGAAAAGGTTAAAGAAATCAACGTTGCCTTTCTTTAATAATATATTTTAAAGTTAAAGTCTAAAAATTGAATCCATTTTTGATTAAAAAAAATGAGAATACAGGAGGAAATTCGGCTTTAAAAATTACATTTGTAATCTTATAAAAATTAAAAATGGAACTCAAACTCAACAAACCAATTTGCTTTTTTGATCTTGAAACAACCGGAATTGATATCGGTAAAGATCGAATAGTAGAAATTTCGATATTCAAAGTTTTTCCAAACGGAAATAAAGAAAGTAAAACCTGGTTAGTGAATCCTACGATTCCAATTCCGCCACAAACTACGGCTGTTCATGGTATAACCGATGAAAAAGTAGCAAACGAACCTACTTTTAATGAGTTGGCGCCGCAAATTCATAATATGATTAAGGATAGTGATTTGGGTGGTTTTAATTCAGATCGTTTTGATATTCCGTTGTTAGCTGAAGAATTACTTCGCGCCGGAGTTGACTTTGATATGAAAAATAAAGTATCAGTAGATGTGCAGACTATTTTTCATAAAATGGAAGAGCGTACCTTAAGTGCTGCATTGAAATTTTATTGCGGAAAAAGTCTTGAAAATGCACATTCTGCAGAAGCAGATACAATGGCAACTTACGAAATATTAAAAGCACAATTAGATCGTTATCCGGATTTAGAAAATGATATGAAGTCATTGTCTGAATTTACAACCCGTAAAAAAATAGCTGATTTTGCAGGAATGATCGCTTTTGATAAAGACAACGAAGAGATTTTTACCTTTGGAAAACACAAAGGTGCAAAGGTTGATAAAATCCTTGAAACCGAGCCGGGATATTTTAGCTGGATTCAAAATGCAGACTTCCCATTATATACCAAAAAGGTTCTAACGGCGATTAAATTAAGAAAGTTAAACACAAAATAAGTTTTCAGTCACAGTGTCAGTCTTCAGTTGTATACTGGGGCTGATTTTGTGTTTACACAGACTGTGACTGAAAACTGAGACTGAAAACTAGAAATAATGAAGATTATTTGCATCGGTAGAAATTATACCAATCATATTGAGGAATTAAAAAACGAACGTCCAACAGAGCCAGTAGTTTTTATGAAACCGGATTCGGCAGTTTTATTGAAACAACATCCGTTCGTAATTCCGGAATTTTCTGAAGAAATTCATCACGAAATAGAGATAATTGTTAAAATTAACAAAGTAGGAAAGTACATTGAGCCTAAGTTTGCACATAAGTATTATGATGAGATAAGTGTAGGTATAGATTTTACTGCCAGGGATTTACAAGATAAATTAAAAGCTAAAGGATTGCCTTGGGAGAAGGCAAAAGCATTTGATGGCTCTGCGGTTATTGGAGACTTTTTACCCAAAACTGATTTCGTTTCGATGGAAAATCTTACATTTGAGTTAACAAATAATTCTAAAACAGTTCAAAAGGGGAATACAGGGTTTATGCTCTGGAAAATAGACGAACTTGTATCGTATGTATCGCAATTTTTTACCTTAAAAATTGGGGATATTATTTTTACAGGAACTCCTGAAGGTGTAGCTTCTGTTAAACCAAATGATGTTTTAGAAGGCTTTTTAGAAGATAAAAAATTATTTAGAATACAAGTAAAATAATGGCTTTAAAATATAACCTTTCGAAAGTATATGCGCTTTCAGACAATGATCCGGAATTTGTAAACGAGATTCTGCAATTATTTGTTACTGAAGTTCCTGAAGATTTACAGCAAATCAAAGAAGGGATCAAGAAAAAAGATCATAAATATGCATATTCATATGCACACAAAATAAAACCAACATTAGATTTAATGGGGTTGAATGTTGCTTTTGAAGAAATTCTGCAAGTTGAAGCCTGGACAAAGGCCGAAGGCAAAAAGAAAGAAATTATCGAAACTTTTAAAAGTATTAAAATACAGGTAAAAGAAGCAATCAAAGAAATTAAAAAAGATTTCGATTTGTAAAATTCATATTTCATCCTGTTTTCTTTTTTTAATTGGATCATAACAGGAATGATCTCGACGGTTTGGGATAATATATTTTATCCCATAATTTTAACTTAAAAACACATGCCTTTTTGTTATAAAAGGCTGTTGTTTTACCCCTTATGAAAAACCGTTACAGCAAGAACCTACTTTATAATAATCACTTACGATAAGTAAGTAAAAATAATCCACAGCTATGAAAGCAACTATCATTACTATTGGAGACGAAATTTTAATAGGTCAAATTGTAGATACAAATTCAGGTTTTATTGCTAAATCGCTAGATCGAATTGGTGTCGAAGTCCATGAAATGATTTCGATAAGCGACGATAAAAAACACATTCTGGATACTTTTGCGCAATTGCAAAACAAAGTAGATGTTGTAATTGTAACCGGAGGTTTAGGTCCCACAAAAGACGATGTTACTAAAAAAACTTTCTGTGATTATTTTGATGATGAATTAGTTGTGAATCCCGAAGTTCTGGCTCATGTGACAGAATTGATTGAAGGTTTTTATAAACGACCAATTTCACAATTAAATAAAGATCAGGCCTTAGTTCCTTCAAAATGTACTGTTTTGCACAATAAAATGGGAACAGCGCCGGGAATGTGGATGAAGAAAGAAAATACCGTGTTTATTTCGCTTCCGGGAGTTCCTTATGAAATGAAATATTTAGTCGAAGAAGAAATTATTCCTAAAATAGTTCGTGAATACAAACGTCCCTATATTATTCATAAAACCATTTTGACCTATGGTCAGGGCGAGAGTCTAGTGGCAGAACGTATTGAGGATTGGGAGAATAATTTACCTGAATTTATAAAGCTGGCTTATTTGCCAAATCCTGGAAGAGTACGCTTGCGTTTGTCTGCCAGAGGAACAAATAAAGAATTGCTGGAAGCGGCAATCGAAGAAAACGTAAAAACATTAGATGCTATAATTCATGATATTATAGTAGGTTATGAAGAAAATGAAACGATAGAATCTGTAGTTGGTAAAATTTTAACCAAACAAAATAAAAGTATTTCAACGGCAGAAAGTTTTACGGGAGGAAAAATTGCTTCGATTTTGTCAGCGGTTCCCGGAGCGTCTAACTACTTTAAAGGCAGTATAGTTTCATATGCAACAGAGGCAAAGGTCAATGTTCTTGGTGTCTCGCAAGATTTAGTCGATAGTTTTTCAGTAGTTAGCGCAGAGGTTGCTTCGGCTATGGCTTTGAACGTGAAAGAGATACTTAAAACAGACTATGCAATTGCAACAACTGGGAACGCCGGACCGACAAAAGGAGACTCAGATGCTGAAATTGGAACTGTTTTTATCGCTTTAGCTACTCCAAACGGTATAATTACAGAAGAATTTAATTTTGGCCAACCACGTGAAAAAGTGATAGATAGAGCCGCGATTAAGAGTTTAGAAATATTACAGAAAGAAATTTTAAAAAATGTCGTCTAATTTTTTGTTTCAATCGTTTATTTTTCTTTTCTTTGCACCCTGATTTTGAATAACGATAAAAGATAAGTATAATGTCAAGAGTTTGTGACCTTACAGGTAAAAGAGCGATGGTAGGAAATAACGTTTCTCACGCTATGAACAAAACTAAGAGAAAATTTTCTGTAAACTTAGTTAAAAAGCGTTTTTATCTTCCAGAAGAAGATAGATGGATTACTCTTAGAGTAGCAGCATCTACGATAAAAACAATTAATAAAAATGGAATTTCTGCTGTTTTGAAAAAAGCGCAGTCAGAAGGATTTATCAAATAATCTTTTCCTAAATAAATATATAGCAAGATGGCAAAGAAAGGTAATAGAATCCAGGTAATTTTAGAATGTACTGAACACAAGACTTCTGGTGTTGCGGGTACTTCAAGATACATAACAACTAAGAACAAAAAAAATACACCAGACAGATTAGAGATTAAAAAATTTAATCCAATCTTGAAACGTGTAACTGTTCACAAAGAAATTAAGTAATAATTTAGAGATTTTAGTACAATCTTAAATACTAATTATTAAAAGTAATACTTAGTAATATTTTAAGATTTATTGAATTTCAATAACATTTAAATCATGGCAAAGAAAACCGTAGCATCGTTACAAACATCTTCTAAGAGATTATCAAAAGCCATCAAAATGGTGAAATCTCCTAAAACAGGTGCATATACATTCGTAGAATCTATTATGGCTCCTGAAGAAGTTGATACTTTCTTGAAAAAGAAATAATAACAATTACAGTATATAGAAAAGCTACTTTCATTCGGAAGTAGCTTTTTTATTTTTTATATTTGTCTAAAATTTTATAGAAATATAACAATTGGCTTTTTTTTAAGCATTAATTCCCGATATCCTCTATATCTTTACTGTCCGCATTGTAGGAGTCAAAGGATATAATTACTGTCAGGTAAGATAAAAACAATTGGTCTTCTGTAAAAAATAGGATTATTAGATTTGTCAAAAATCATATAGTCTAAAAAACTAACAACCTATAAAAAATGAGTTTTTTTAAAAAATTATTCTCTACTGATAAAAAAGAGACTTTAGACAAAGGTCTTGAAAAATCAAAAACTACTTTTTTCTCAAAGTTAAGCAAGGCAGTTGCTGGAAAATCTAAAGTCGATGATGATGTTTTAGATGATCTGGAAGAAATTCTTGTCGCTTCAGACGTTGGTGTAAATACAACCTTGAAAGTGATTTCTAGAATCGAAAAGCGTGTTGCTGAAGATAAGTATTTAGGTACCGATGAGCTGAATCAAATTCTAAGAGAAGAAATTGGTGCTTTATTATCTGAAACCAATACTGGAGAAGGAACTGAATTCGAAATCCCAAAAGATAAAAAACCATATGTTTTAATGGTTGTTGGTGTTAACGGAGTGGGTAAAACTACTACAATTGGTAAACTAGCTTATCAGTTTAAAAAAGCGGGTTATAAAGTTGTTTTAGGAGCTGCTGATACTTTTCGTGCCGCTGCTATCGATCAATTGCAAGTTTGGGCAGATCGTGTAGATGTGCCAATTGTGAGACAAAATATGGGTAGTGATCCAGCTTCTGTAGCTTTTGATACCTTGCAATCAGCTGTGGCGCAAAATGCCGATGTTGTAATTATTGATACTGCCGGACGTTTGCATAATAAAGTTAATTTAATGAATGAACTTACTAAAGTAAAACGTGTAATGCAAAAAGTTGTTGCTGATGCTCCTCATGATGTACTTTTGGTTTTGGATGGTTCTACCGGACAAAATGCTTTTGAACAGGCTAAGCAATTTACCGCTGCAACAGAAGTTACTTCTCTTGCTGTAACCAAATTAGACGGAACCGCAAAAGGTGGTGTTGTAATTGGTATTTCTGATCAGTTTCAAATTCCTGTAAAATATATTGGTGTAGGTGAAGGAATTGAAGATTTACAGGTTTTTAATAAATATGAATTTGTAGATAGTTTTTTTAAATAATTTTTGAGATAGTTTCAATGAGTTTTTCTTCTTTAAAAAATATAACGCCTCTTACTTTTTATTTTGGAAGTGTTATTTGTTTTGTATTGGCAAATGTATTAAGAGATAAAATTTTATCTTTTTACTATGTTTTATTAGTATTGGGGATCGTTTTCTTTTTTATGGGAATCCTAAAAAGATTACGTACCAAGCGATAGTTTAATATAAACGAATTTTCTTTTATAAGATTTCATCAAAATTACGTTGTTCTATTTTTGACAATGTTAATAACTTGATCGTGATCTTATTTTTGTTTCTGGCAATTTTTATTTCTTTTGAATTTATAAAGTTAACTTTGTATCACAAAATATTCTTTTAAAAACAGGAGTTTTAGCCCTGATGGAAGCGGCATCCTTTTTCTTGCTTTTTTGCAGGAAAAAGATATAGCGGACAGCAGGAATCAGCTCCAAATTCTTCTCCTGAAGTTTAAGGATATTTAGATTGACAGTTGTTGAATTTTAATACGTATACTATGAAAAATACTTTTATGATTTTGGTTTTATCGCTTTTGTTTGTGAGTTGCAAACAGGAAATTAAACCTGCGGATATTGCAAAATTAAATGGATATTGGGAAATTGAAAAAGTGGTTTTTGATAAAGGTGAAGAGAAAGAATATGGAATGAATGAGAGTTTTGACTTTTTTGAAGTTAAAAATAATAAAGGAATCCGAAAGAAAGTAATGCCGCAATTTGATGGAACTTTTTTAACAAGTGATTCTTTTGAGAATGTTACGGTTCGGTTTAAGGATGATAAAACTTTTTTGGATTACAAAACAGATTATGCAAAGTGGAGCGAGGAATTGATTTCAATTTCGGATAAAGAGTTGGTGGTAAAAAACCAACAGAATAAAGAATATCATTATAAAAAAGCAGCACCTATAAATTTATTAAACGATGGCAAAAAGACTAAATAATCAAAGTACTATTGGAGCGGTTTTACAACAAATAATCCAGGTCAATAAATTGGGTGCCGGAATGGATCAAATTGATGTAAAAGAAGCTTGGAGACAGTTGATGGGGAATGGAGTTAACACGTATACAAAAAATGTTATATTGAAGGGCAGTACGCTTTATGTAGAATTAGGATCAGCTGTTTTAAGAGAAGAATTGAGTCACGGAAAATCTAAAATCGTGAAAATGATCAATGAGGAATTAGGGCGTGAAGTTGTGACAGATGTGGTATTGCGCTGATTTTTAGTCGCAGTTTTCAGTGACAGTATTCAATCTTAATCTATTATAGGAAATAAAAAAACCTGTTTGTAAAACAAACAGGTTTTTTTATGATTTACAATCACTGAATACTGTGACTACGACTGAAAACTAATTACTAGAATTGCTCTCTTCCAGCAAAATGGAATGCACCTTCGATAGCAGCATTTTCGTCGCTATCAGAACCGTGAACTGCATTTTCTCCAATAGAAGTTGCGTATGCTTTACGAATAGTTCCTTCAGCAGCTTCAGCTGGATTTGTAGCTCCAATTAAAGTTCTGAAATCTTCTACTGCGTTGTCTTTTTCTAAAATTGCAGCAACAATTGGTCCGCGAGACATGAATTCAACTAATTCTCCGTAGAAAGGTCTTGCTGCGTGAACTGCGTAAAATGCCTGAGCATCAGCTACAGTAAGTTGAGTTAATTTTAATGAAACGATTTTGAAACCTCCATTAGTAATCATTGCTAAGATATTCCCGATGTGTCCGTTTTGAACTGCATCTGGCTTAATCATTGTAAAAGTTCTATTAGTTGCCATTTTATATTTTATTAAATTTTGTGCAAAAGTATACTTTTTTTATGAATTGTTTTTAATTAATTCGTAATTAAAACACGTTAGAATGATGTTTTGAGTAAGAAAGGTTGTTTTTTTTTGAAACCATATAATGTAGAGATGCACAGCAGTGCATCTAACTTATAACCTAATAACAATAAAGACGCACAACAGTGCGTCTCTACATATATGGTAAAAAAATTAAACTTTAAATATTAGTTTGTTTTTATAGAATATCCATAAAATAAAAGTCCATATACCAACATACACCAAGGCTCCGGCCAAAGAAGCGGTCATTGGATTACTGAAAAATGGGGCGATCCCGAAAGTATATAAATAACTTAAAAGATTGATCTGCTCTTCGGGATTATGTGGGTTTTTAAATTGAATCATGACTAAAGCCTGCGGAATAATCTGCGAGGTAAAGAAAACAATCATTGGGTTTACTCCCCAGATTAGGAGTGGTTTGAATCCTTTTTTATAATTGGCAATATCAATAGTGTAATATAAGATTGTTAGGAACACAGTTGCTAGTCCTGTTGTATACAGAACATAACTGCTGGTCCAAAGGGATTTGTTGATTGGAAAAACTAGATCCCACATTAACCCTAAAAATATAAGGATTGTTCCTGCAATTCCCATTTTTTTGGCTTTTAGAATTTTAGTTGTATCTGCTTGCAAAAGTTGTCCGATAAGCAAACCGATGATTCCGTTTACGATTGACGGAATGGTACTTAAAATTCCTTCCGGATCCCAGGTTACGGTTCCGCGGTACATATGTCCTTTTAGTAAAACGCTGTCCAGCCATGAAGCTAAATTGGTTCCTTTGTCAAGATTAGCTTCGCCAATTCCGGGAACAGGAATTAAAGTCATAACTGCCCAATAGCCAAATAATAAAACAATTCCGGTTATGATTTGTGTTCTCTGAGATGTTTTTAAATACAAAAGAGAAACTACAAAATAAACAATGGCAATTCGTTGTAAAACGCCCGGAAGTCTAACGTCTTGATACGCTTCGATACCGCTGTATGCCAGAAACAGATAAATAAACAGAATTGAAAAGGCTAAAATGTTTTTGACTTTTGAACTGAAAGTGCCCATTAAAGCATAACCCACTGCAATTGTAATAACTAGTCGGCCAATGAGAAGCGGAATTCCTTCAAGTCCGAATAATTGGATTTTTCCAAAAAAGTTGAAGAAAATACCCAAACAAAGCATTCGCAAAGAACGAACTAAAATTTTGTTGAATGTGGTGCCGTCGTAAAATTTGTCCGGCATCGCAAGCGGAACGGCAACTCCCATTATAAAAATAAAAAACGGAAAGACTAAATCGGTTGGTGTGCAGCCGTGCCATTCGGCGTGTAATAATGGCGGATAAACATTGCCCCAGTCTCCGGGATTGTTTACGATTGTCATTAATAAAATAGTGAGTCCGCGAAAGACATCTAGCGAAATTAAGCGTTCTTTTACCATTGGTTTTGGGTAAATTGGTTAGTTAATAATTTTAAAAATCGCTATTTGGTTTGAAAATAATAATTTTGAGAAGATAGGTGGTTATTTGGTTCTCAGGAATTATTACTTTATTGTTTTTCAGCCACGAATTCACGAATTTTTATTTGATTAATTCGTGAATTTGCAGCTTGGTTTTTATATTGTTATAATGTTAAAATTCATTTCTAAAGGTTTCAGTTTTTGCAATAAAAGCGGGACTAATTGATCTCCTTTTTCCAGATAAAATTCAGAGAAATTAGTTTGGCGTTCCTGTAAACTTTGATTAGGAAATAATTCGAATTGCAAATCTACTACACGTTGTAATTCGTTTTCTAATTTTCTTTTCTGGGCTTTTAATAATCTTTTTTCAAGATTCTCCAAGCCTTTCTTTTGTTTAACTTCTTGTGCTTTTACAGCTCCGGTAAATGATTTATCAGTTTGCTGTGCAAGTTCATAAAGATATTCAAATTGTTTTTCTAACACTTCTTTTTGAGGTGTTAAATCAATAGGGAAAGCAGATAATTTGTGTGTAATAGTATTGATTAAATCGGCAGGTTTGGTAAATAAATCCGCCCATGTCAGGTTTAATTTATCTGCTTTTTGAGCTTGCTTTTCAGTAGATAAAAGTACTGAGTTACGAACCAAAAGTATTGGGAAAGTGATGTTTACAACTTCAAAAAAGGCTTTTAATTCCAGCCAGTATGCGATTTCTCCACCTCCGCCAATGTAGCATAAATTAGGTAAAATGATTTCCTGATATAGCGGACGCATAATTACATTTGGACTAAATTTCTCCGGATTGCTTTCTAATAAGAGCAAAATTTCATCTTTTGAGAAGGAAGTTTTAGTATTGTTTACAAAGTATGTATCATTCTCAAAAATGATGCGTTCACGTAAATCATTTTCGATATAAAATAAATTGATTTCACGCGGATTTACCTGAACAGCATAATCCTTTAATTGTTCGATAGTTTCCTGAACCGCCTTAAGAGAAGATTGATTGATTAATTCTTCTTTAATATAAGGGATAAAAGCTTGTTTTAAATTTGCATCATCAGCGTCTAAAATTACTAAACCATAGTTGGCAAATAAACTATTCGCTAAAAATCGCGTTGCATCTGCAAGGTTTTCATGTTTTAAATAAGCTTCATCAAATAGTTTTTTCAGAACGCCTGCATTTGTGCTTGATCCTAATTCTTTTGAATAAATTTCGAAAAATTCAGCTAAACCTTCAGTCGAAAGTCTTCCCACAGGACCATTACTTTCTGTGTTCCAACGGAATTTTTTTCCTTTAAAATTAAAATAGTTAATCTCTTCAAAATCGTGATCTTCTGTTGCCATCCAATAAATGGGGACAAAATTATTCGTTGGATATTTTAATTTTAATTCCTTGGTAAGATTAATCGTCGAGATAATCTTATACAAAAAATACAAAGGACCGCTAAACAAATTCAACTGATGTCCGGTTGTAATAGTATAGGTGTTTGGAAGTGCTAAAAGCTCTATGTTTTGTTTTGTCAAATCAGAAATCTCGATATTCCTGTATTGCTTTTTTAAAGTTTCAACCAGGGGAATTCGGTTGTTGTTGTCAAAGTTCGCTGCTTTTTCTGCAATTTGTTTTTCAAAATTTTCTAAAGTAGGAAAATAATTGTACAGCGGTTTTAATTCTGATTTTTGATCTAAATAATCTTGTATCAATTTAGAGAAATATCCTGAATTTTGATAGCTGATACAGTCGGTAGGCATAATTTTAAATTTATTTTTGACAGCTGTAAATTTAATGAAAATATGCAGTTAAATACAGTTTTAACGATTGCTTATGATTTGATTTTCGATTTTTATTTTAAAGTTCCTGTAATCAGGTTTTTAATATTGATTAATTTGAAGATTTTTAAAATGTAAAATTTATGAATTTTGTTAAAAATGTATAAGTGTTCTGAAACTAATTGTTCTAAATGTGAAATATTAATAACGAAACTATATTTTTGTAAACAAAAAAGATATATCTATTTACATGGAAACTAACCTTAAAAAGAAGAACTCATTAAAACATGTTCTTTTTGGTTCTTTAATTGGAACTACAATTGAATTTTTTGATTTTTATATTTATGCCAATGCTGCAGTATTGGTTTTTCCGCAATTATTTTTCCCCGGTGCCGATTCGACTATGGCAACTCTGGAATCATTAGCTACTTTTTCAATAGCATTTTTATCGCGTCCTTTAGGTTCAGCCTTTTTTGGACATTATGGAGATAAAATTGGACGTAAATTTACTTTAGTAGCCGCTTTATTAACCATGGGTATTTCTACTGTAACCATTGGCTTTCTGCCAAGTCACGCCAGTATTGGCTTCGCAGCTCCTTTATTATTAATGCTTTGTCGATTTGGACAAGGTGTAGGTTTAGGAGGTGAGTGGGGAGGAGCTGTTTTATTGGCTATTGAAAATGCACCGCCAAATAAACGTGCCTGGTACGGAATGTTTCCGCAATTGGGAGCTCCAATTGGATTATTACTTTCAGGAGGAACTTTTTTATTGTTGACTGATTCAATGAGCAATGAAGATTTTATGGATTACGGCTGGAGAATTCCTTTTATAGCAAGTTCACTTCTGGTAATTGTTGGATTCTACATTCGAACAAAAATTACTGAAACACCTTCTTTCGAAAACTCTAAAAAAGAACAGGAAGAAGTTAAAGTTCCTTTTTTAGAATTGATAAAATCATATAAAAATCAATTGATTTTTGGAACGTTTGCTGCAATTACAACTTTTTTGGTTTTTTATTTGATGACTGTTTTTACATTGAGTTGGGCGACTTCAGATTTAGGAATTGTTAAAAGAGACGGATTATTGATACAATTATTTTCGGTATTATTTTTCGCGATTTTTATTCCGGTTTCGGCTGTAGTTGCAGATAAAATTGGTCGACGCAAAATGCTAATTATTGCAACAGTCGCAATCGCGATTTTCGGATTTTTCTTTTCGTACTTTTTAAGTTCAGGAAACATTGTTTTAGTTACCACTTTTGCGTGTATCGGTATGGCTTTAATGGGATTTACTTACGGACCTTTGGGAACTTTTTTATCAGAGTTGTTTCCAACCAATGTTCGGTATTCCGGTGCCTCCCTGACTTTTAATATGGCAGGAATTCTTGGTGCGGCATTTGCACCAATGATCGCAATTTGGTTAGCCTCTACTTATAGTGTGAGCTATGTAGGTTTGTATTTAACAATTGCGGCATGTATTTCTTTGTTTGCATTTTTGGTGATTAGTAAAGAAGAACATAAGTTTTAAAAAATCTTATTTGTATAATATAAAGCCTTTTGAATTTTTTCAAAAGGCTTTTTTAATTTAAAATAACAACTTGAATCTTTTCCTGAAAAGTCTCTAAATATGCTGTATTTTTGCAAAAAAATAATGTTGCTTTGAAAACCAAACTTTTTGTCGTTACGCCGCCTTTTACACAACTGAATACACCGTATCCGGCAACTGCGTATATAAAAGGATTTCTAAACACCAAAAATATCGAATCGGTTCAGGCTGATTTGGGTATTGATGTAATTTTAGAGTTGTTTTCGAAAAAAGGGTTGATCGATTTATTTGAATTTTCAAGTTTTAGGTTTCAAGTTTCAGGTTCAGAAGTTTCAGATAATTCCAAACGTATTTTTGCTTTACAAGACGAATACATCAAAACTATTGATGCTGTAATTCAGTTTTTGCAGGGAAAAAACCCAACATTGGCATTACAAATTTGTCAGGAAGATTTCCTGCCGGAAGCTTCTCGTTTTGCACAATTAGAAGAACTCGATTGGGCTTTTGGGACAATGGGAACACAGGATAAAGCAAAACATTTGGCGACTTTGTATCTTGAAGATATATCCGATTATATTGTTGAATGTGTCGATGAAAATTTTGGTTTTAGCCGATATGCCGAACGTTTAGGTAGAAGCGCTAATTCTTTCGATGAATTATACGAAGCTTTACAGCAAGAACCAACTTATATTGATGCGATTTTAATTTCAATTTTAAAAACTAAAATTGAAATTATTCAGCCTACATTTTTTCTTATTTCTGTTCCTTTTCCGGGGAATTTATATAGCGCTTTTAGATGTGCACAGTGGATTAAACAACATCATCCCGAAATTAAAATTTCAATGGGAGGAGGTTTCCCAAATACAGAATTGCGTTCCCTTTCTGATGCACGTGTTTTTGAGTTTTTCGATTTTATTACTCTGGATGATGGAGAAGTTCCGATAGAGGAATTAATATTTAATCTAGAAAATCCAGGTTACAACTCATACAAACGAACTTTTCTTTTAGAAGATGGAAAAGTAGTTTACAAAAACAATTCACTAAAACACGATTATAAACAAGCTTACGTAGGAACTCCGGATTACTCTGATTTGTCTTTGGATAAATATATTTCGGTAATCGAAATTGTAAATCCAATGCACAGAATGTGGAGCGACGGTCGTTGGAATAAACTCACCATGGCACACGGTTGTTATTGGGGAAAATGTACTTTTTGTGATATTTCGTTAGATTATATCAAAGTATATGAACCTGTTGCAGCCAATTTATTGTGTGACCGTATGGAAGATATGATGCTGCAAACAGGGCAAAACGGATTCCATTTTGTTGATGAAGCTGCGCCGCCTGCTTTGATGCGAGCTTTGGCGCTCGAAATTTTACGACGAAAACTTGCCGTAACCTGGTGGACCAATATTCGATTTGAGAAAAGTTTTTCTAAAGATTTATGTTTGCTGCTAAAAGCTTCTGGTTGTATTGCTGTTTCGGGAGGTTTAGAAGTCGCTTCTGACCGATTATTAAAATTAATTGACAAAGGTGTAACCGTAGAGCAAGTAGCAAAAGTAACCCGAAATTTTACTGAAGCCGGAATCATGGTTCATGCTTATTTAATGTATGGATATCCAACACAAACGATTCAGGAAACGGTTGATAGTCTCGAAATGGTGCGTCAGTTATTTGAAGCGGGAATTTTGCAATCCGGATTTTGGCATCAATTTGCCATGACCGCGCATAGTCCGGTTGGATTGTATCCAGAGAAATTTGGCGTAACAAAAACTACAGAAGCTATTGGAACTTTTGCCAATAATGATATCGATTATACAGATTCTACAGGAATCAACCACGATAAATTTAGTTTTGGATTAAAAAAATCGCTTTTTAATTTCATGCACGGAATTTGTTTTGACTACGAATTGCAAGATTGGTTCGATTTTAAAATCCCGAAAACTAAAATTGATCCCGATTTTATTTTTAATGCACTTGAAGAAGGAAATGATTTTAATACAAAACCAAATGCAAAAGTAGTTTGGTTAGGAGGGAAGCCTTTTACCGAACATTTTACAAAATCAAAAAAAGGAAGCTCCTGGGAAATGATGAGTTTTACTTTTCATGATAAAAAAGAAAGTTTCAGCCTACAAACCAATAAAGAAGAAGGAGAGTGGCTAGTTGACATTTTAACCAAAATTACAATCTCAAATGCTAAAAACTATACTTTTCAGGAAGTAAAAGCTGATTTTGAAACAACGCTGGAAGATTTTGAATTATTCTGGTATTCAAAACCCGTTAATACATTGCGTGAATTTGGTTTACTGGTTTTGTAAATTAGTAAGAAACAATTTCACCATCTTCCGGAATCGAAACTTTATCTAAAAGACCGTTTTCTTCGAGAGCTAATCGCAATTCTGATCTTTTTGTTGGGCAATGATTTAAAGCTTCTAAATGATTTGCCAAAACATATTTAGGCGCTAAGGCAACAAATTTCAGGATATCGTTCATTCTCATTAATAAAGGCTGACCAATATCTAATCTTGCTGTTCCGCAAGCCACGACAGCAATTTCCGGTTTGAATTCAACCAAAACTTTTTGTACATGGTCTGTAAAAATAGTATCTGAACTTATATAAATGGATTTTTCGTTAGGTAATTCGATATGAAAACCCATTACGTTTCCCATAAATTTTGCAATAAATCCGTAGCCATGAATAGCCGGAATACCTATAATTTTGCCTCCCAGAAATTCCTGAGGTTCCCAATAATTTAAAGTTTGTAGAATATTCAAACCTCTTGCGCTTAAAGCATTCTCATCTTTAATATTACAAATCACGGGGATACTTTTACGTCTTAAAAAAACTTCACCGGCTTTGTCAATATGATCCGGATGCAAATGTGTAATCAGGCAAATGGTAACTCGGCTCAAAATGTCCCTGCTATTTTTGGGTAAAGCAACAAGCGGGTTTCTATGCGGGTTATAACGAAAAATAGTAAAAGGCGGAATCGTTTTTCTTTTCCCTAACATTGGATCAACCAATATAACATCGGTTTCAGTTTCAATAACTAAAGTGGCGTTGCGTAAGTGATGTAATTTCATATCGAGGAAAATTAGATATTAAAAATACGAAAGTTTTTTAAAATTAATTTTACAGTTTTTTCCTTATTTCTATTAGAATTGTTATTATTTGATTTTATGCATTAAAAAGAACGATTTCATAATTATTATATTTTTTGTAATGCATAATAAAGTGAAATCTGTTTTTAATGTTGCCTTAAGGATTTTACAAAAACTAAAAATTACATTGTAAATCTAAAACCAATTCCATGAAGGTTTTCTATAGAAATACCTTTTTCATTGATTAAAATTTTACGCAGACGTGAAATGAAAACATCCAGACTTCGTCCCATAAAATAATCATCGGTTCCCCAAAGCGAGGTTAGGATTTGTTCTCTTTTTAAAACCGAATTCTTATTATCCAGAAATAATTTCAATAATTCGGCTTCACGTTGTGTAAGACTGATTTTTTCATTTTCATTAAAAAGAATAAAATTGTTTGTATCAAACTGATATTTACCAATTTCATAAACAGATTTGTCTACAGGAATACTCTTTTGTGAACGCTTTAAAAATATTTCAATTTTCAATAATAATTCTTCAATACTAAAAGGTTTAACCAGATAATCATCTGCACCAAGTCGCAAACCTTTAATGCGATCTTCTTTTAAGGTCTTAGCCGATAGAAAGATAATCGGAATGTCAGTATTTATTTTTCTAACTTCAGTTGCCAATTCAAAACCATCCATTTTTGGCATCATAATATCGAAGATACAAATGTCAAAATTCTCTTTTTTAAAAGTTTCTAGACCTAATTTACCGTCACAGCAATGAACAACCTGATAGTTGCTTTGTTCCAGATTATCTTTGGTTAAAAACGCCAGAGTCTCGTCGTCTTCGGTATAAAGTATTTTGAATTGTTTCATTTTTTATAAGGAATTGACAAAGTTATAGTAATGCCATTTGTAAGGTTATTTCCGACTTTTATTTTCCAGTTATGCAAGTTGCAAATTTCTTTTACATAATACAAGCCCAGTCCAAAACCATTTACTTCATTGCTTTTCTCATTTTGAGCACGATAGAATTTATCAAAGATAAAGGAAATATTTTTTGGAGAAATTCCGATTCCGTTATCGATAAATTCCAGTTTTAAAGTCGAATTTTCGGGTGCAATTCCAATTATGATTTCCGGTTTCTCATTGCTGTACTTAATAGCATTATCCAGTAAATTATAAACCAGATTTGAAAAATGAAAAATATCGGTTTCTATTTGATATTCCTTTGAAAGTGTTTCTATTTTAATAGAAGCTTCAGGATATTTCAACAAAATATTTTCGATAGTTTCCTCAATAATCGGCACAATTAAAACCGTTTCTTTTTTTAATTCTAAAGGCGCATAATCTGATTTAGCAATATTTAAAATCTTCTCAATATGATTGTTCAGTTTATGACTCTGATTGATAATAATATTGGTATAGGTATGAAGTTTTTTATCGTCTTTAATGGGGTTTTGTTCACTTAAATATTTCGATGCAATTAGTATAGAAGACAAAGGGGTTTTGAATTCATGCGTCATATTATTGATAAAATCCCTTTGCAATTCAGAATATTTTTTTTGCTGCAAAAGTGTAAAAATCGAATATACATAAATCAATAAAATAAGAATTAATGCAATCGAAAGTACAAACCAAAATCGCATTGAACTAAATAAATAAGTTGTTTCGTTAGGAAAACGAATAGCAAAATAATACACTAAGTTTTTATGCTTTGGAAAAGAAACCGTTCTTTTAGCTTTTTCTTTTTCAGAAAACGAGATGTACTTTCCATAAACCATTTCATCACTTTGGCAATTGTACATTGCGTATTCAAAATCAGTTGTAATATTCATTTTTTTAAACTCTGATCTCAAATAAAACTCTAAAACATCAGGTTCAAAATCGTTCTGGATATTTACAATATAATAATCGTTTGAAATTTTTTGAACAGGGTTCAGACAAGATGATTCGTGGTCTTTTCCTTCATATAATTTTCTGGCAACTTCCAGTAAAGCAATGTTTGCTTTCTGACTCAGTTTTTTTTGTTCTAAAGTAAAGGCCTCTTTCGTCCAAAGCAATTGTGCGACCAATATGCTAATAATGGCTACAAGTCCCAGAAGGATAATACTATTGAGTTTATTTATTTTCAAGAAAACGGTATTTTAGAGTGTAATATTAATCAAATTTAGGTTTAAAAACAGCGATTAACAAGTCATTAACAAAGATTTGAAAGTGGTTAACAGCAATTAGGATTTGTCTGAATTATCTTTGTAAAACAAAATCTGAACTATAAACCATTAATATCTATAACTATGAAAATGATTAAAATTTCGATGTTAGCTTTAGCTTTAAGCTTAATGTCTTTTTCAGCAATTGCACCGATCAAATCGATCGCTACTGAAACAAAAATTGAAACAACAACAGCTTCTACAATTATCTGGAAAGCAGAAACTATCGATGTAGGTCAAATTCCGCAAGGAACACCAAAAGCAATTGTTTACGAATTTAAAAATACAGGAAAAACTGCAGTTGTAATTACAAATGTTCAGGGATCTTGTGGTTGTACTGCGACAGATTATACAAAAGAGCCAATTTTACCTGGTAAATCGGCTAAAGTTACAGCAACTTACAATGCAGCAAATAAAGGAGGTTTTACAAAAACAGTTACTGTAACAACAAGTGCTGAAACTGCTCCAAAAATTCTTACTTTAAAAGGGACAGTAATTTAAAAATAAAGGTTGGTTATAAAGTGGCAGCTCCGGATATGTAATGTATCCGGAGTTTTTTTATGCTTTTTTATGAATGAAATATAAGATTTAAAAGGCAATATTATTTTTTTGGGAAATGCTTTGTTTTGAGTAAAACTTTTCTATTTTTATTAAAAAAAAGATTATGAAAATTTTGCATTTGCTTGTAGCTGTTGTGCTTCTTTTAAGTGTTATTTCCTGTAATAAAAAGGCAGAAAAGAAAGAGGGAGAATTAAAAAATGCTTCAGAAAAAGCGATTCCTGAACTTAAACTTACAATCGACAGCGTTGGTATCACTTCATTTTATCAAACATATCCTAAATTGATTAAATTTCAGAATGAAGTTTTGGCTTTATACAAGAAAAATAAATCAACTCAATTGTGGCTGGATAATAAAGGTGTTGTAGAATACGGAAATACTTTATTCAATAAATACAAAGGATTAGAGCAGGAAGGTTTGAAAGCAAATTTTCCTTATAACGAAAATATCAATCCTATTTTTGAACATACGGCAGAAAACAAACTATCAAAATCAGATACAGATTTGATGATTAGCAACCTGTATTTTTATTATGTTCAGAAAGTTTCTGGTGTAGACGAAAAAACAACAAGATCATTAGAATGGCTTTTACCTCGAAAAAAAGTCAATTATCAGGTTTTTTCAGATTCCATTTATAAAAAAACGACTATCAGTGACGACAAAAAAAGTAAAATGTTCAGTCAATATTACAAACTTCGTGACGCACTTCATAAATACAGGGAAATTGAGAAAAAAGGAGGTTGGAAAACTATTGAAACTGATGAAGATTTTAAAAGTCTGAAACTTGGAGATTCTGTTGCTGCAATTGGTCAAATTAGAGAAAGACTTTATATCACGGGAGATCTTAAAGAGAATAGTAAAAGTAATATTTGTGATTCGACATTGATAAAAGGGATCAGAAGTTACGAATTGCATCACGGATTAACGCCAAAAAACACCATTTTACCGGAGCATATTGCTGAATTGAACATTCCGGTTTCGGATAGAATTAAAACCATAATTGCTAATATGGAACGTTGCAGATGGATTGATCCTGAACTTGAAAAAGGTAAAGAATACATCGAAGTTAATATTCCTGAATTTAGATTGTATTTAATCCGCAATCATGAAATCGCTTTTGTTTCGCCGGTTGTAGTAGGAAAAGCAATGACAAAAACGGTGGTTTTTAGCGGAATGATGAATAATATTGTCTTTAGCCCGTATTGGAACGTGCCTCCAAGCATTATCAAAAGTGAGATAAAACCCGGAATGGCTAAAAACAAAAATTATTTGGCTCAGAAAAACCTGGAATGGAATAATGGTGCTGTTCGTCAGTTACCGGGAAAAAATAATTCGCTTGGTTTGGTGAAGTTTTTATTTCCAAACTCGAATAATATTTATTTACATGATTCTCCGGCAAAAAGTTTGTTCGAAAGAGAAAACAGGGCTTTTAGTCACGGTTGCGTTCGTGTAGGGAAACCCAGAGATTTAGCAATCGAATTATTAAAACAAGATCCTAGTTGGACTCCGGCGAGAATTGATAAAGCGATGAATGCCGGTAAAGAAAGCTGGTATACGCTAAAAAAGAAAGTTCCGGTTTATATAGGTTATTTTACCGCTTGGGTAGATCGTGACGGAAATTTGAACTTTTATAAAGATGTTTACAAAAGAGATGAAAGTTTAATAAAACTATTAACTGAAGAATAAAAAAGTTTTGCCACGAATTGCATGAATTAACACGAATGATTTATAATTCTAAGATAAAAATTATTGAAAATTGGTGCAATTCGTGGCTAAAAAAATCAAGGCAATACATTAATACACTTGTAATAACGTTTGCTGTAATGGTCTGAGTCCAGATCGCTAATAGTTACGCTTCCGGCTTTTCCGGATGAGGCGTGTATAAATTTTGAATGCATACCGTTTGCCTCACAAATGATCCCGAGATGTCCAATAATGGTTTTGTCTTTATAACCATAAAAAACTAAAATATCACCAACTTTAAAGTCTTCAGGAGCTAACTTGGTTCCTATGTTTTTAAAACCACCTGAACTTCTTGGTAAAGTGACACCATAATTTTTAAAAACATAATTTACGAAGCCAGAACAATCAAATCCTTTTTTAGGGTCATTTCCTGCATATAAATAAGGTATTCCCAGATATTGTTTTGCGTAAGTAACAATAGAATCCCGATCTATTTTTTTTTGTGCCTGAATTGTTGTCAATACCGGTTTGTTTTCTTCTTTTATAAAAAAAGAAGTGCATAAAACAGTAGCTGTAAATGTTATATATAAGGTTAATTTCATTTTATAAAGTTGCTGTAAGATTTAATTTATAAAGATATATCCATGCTTTTGAAAATCAAAGCAATGTTTTGCCAAGGAAATTTTGATTGCAGAATAAGAACGGAAGATACGTCTTTTTATTTTGGTGTTTTTTTATTGCTTTTTGATGTTTTAGTATCTTTCTATATGTTGTTTTTCGGATATATTTGTGAATCGTATTTATATTTTAACAAATAAATTATGTTTCTCAAAAAAATATCATTTTTAATTTCGTTTTTGCTGATTTCAATTGTTTCGGTTTCACAAAGCAAAACAAATACTTTTCTTTATCAGGGGCGCGTAGAAAAACTTGAAAACAACACTGTAGTATTAATTGGGACAGCTTCTTCGGTTTCGTTTAATTTTATAGGAAACGAATGTTCGATTTCATTGCAAAGTATAGATTCATGGGAACATCATAATTATGTTTCACTGGTTTTAGACGGGAAATATATAGGTAAGTTAAGAATCGAAAAAGGTGCAGCACAATCTTTCCCAATAAAACCAACTACGAATAAAAAAGTACATACACTCGAAATTTATAAAACTACAGAAGCTCATAGCGGCGGAATTTTATTTGCGGGAACAACAGCAAAACTAACTTCGATTACAGCTAAAAAGAAAAAGAAAATCGAATTTATAGGAGATTCGATTACTTGCGGAGCAGCAAGTGATCCATCTGATATTCCGTGTGATAAAGGAGAATATTTTGATCATCACAACGGTTATTATGCTTATGGTCCAGTACTTTCGAGAGCGATTGGCGTCGATTATTTGATGAGTTCTGTTTCCGGAATCGGAATGTATAGAAACTGGAACGACGAGAATAAAGACGAAGCAATTATGCCTGACGTTTATGAGAATTTGTATTTGACCAAAGACAATTCTAAGCCTAAATATGATTTTGCTTTTCAGCCCAATATTATCAGTATTGCTTTAGGAACCAATGATTTTTCCGGAGGAGATGGTAAAAAAGAGCGTTTGCCTTTTAATCCGGAAAAGTACGTTTCGAATTACATCAATTTTATAAAGATGTTGTACAAACATAATCCAAATGCTCAAATTGTGATTACAAACAGCCCGATGGTTGGCGGCGAAAGAGCTGTTGTTTTTGAGGATTGTCTGAATAAAGTAAAAGCAGCTTTTGAATCTGATAAAATACATAAACCAATTTTGATTTTCAAATTCAAACCAATGACTCCAAATGGTTGTGGCGGGCATCCTGATGTGGCTGATCATAAGGTTTTAGCGAATGAATATGCTCCGTTTTTAAAAAAGTTGCTAAATGAAAAATAATATATTTAAGTTTGTTTTCATTCTGATGATTTCCAGTACTATGATGGCAAACGTTACACTTCCGAATATTTTTGGCGATAATATGGTTTTACAACGCAACTCTGAAGTTAAGATTTGGGGTTGGGCAAATCCAAAAGAAGAAATCAAATTGGTTTCGAGCTGGAACAATCAGGAATATAAAGTGGTTGCGAACAATCAGGCACAATGGGAACTGCATATTAAAACTCCAGAAGCCGGCGGACCTTACACCATTTCTATAAAAGGATATAATGAAGTTGTGCTAAAAAATATTTTGATTGGCGAAGTTTGGGTTTGTTCCGGACAATCGAACATGGAAATGTCTGTAAGTTGGGGAATTGATAATGGCGAAGAGGAAATGAAAAACGCCACAAATCCTAATATTCGGTTTTTTACAGTTCCAAAATTAACTGCAACATCTCCTCAGAATAATCTATCAGGAAACTGGACAGAATCGACTCCGGAAACCATGAAAAACTTTAGCGCCATTGGTTATTTTTTTGCCAAGCGTTTGAGAGAAGATTTAAAAAATGTCCCAATCGGATTAATTTCTTCGAACTGGGGAGGAACTCCAGCTGAAATCTGGATGCCGGAAGAAGTCGTTCAGAATGATCCTGTTTTATTAGAAAATGCCAAAAAACTAAACGAACAAGAATACGGTCCACGCCAACCCGGACGTGCTTATAATGCGATGATTTATCCGTTTGTAGGTTTTAAGATTGCCGGAACGCTTTGGTATCAGGGCGAATCGAATGTTGGTTCTTTGGTGTATGATCAAACATTATCGGCTTTGATTACTTCCTGGAGAAAAGCTTGGAAGTATGAATTCCCGTTTTATTTCGTTCAGATTGCACCTTATAAAACCGGTTCGAATAACTTCTCGAATGTTACGGTAAGAAATTCTCAAAGAAAAGTCCTGAAAAAGGTTCCTAAAACCGGAATGGTGGTGATAAGTGATATTTCGGATACTATAGATATTCATCCAAAAAATAAAAAATCAGTTAGCATTCGTTTGGCGAATTTGGCTTTGGCTGAAACTTATCCCGAAGTTTCGAGACTAAATTCTAATTTGGTAAACGGCCCACTTTTTAAGGACGTAAAGATTGATAAAAACAAAGTAATCGTTTCGTTTGATTTCTCAGATGGATTGCATTTCAAAAATAAAATCTCAAATCAGTTTGAAGTGGCTGGAGCCGATGGAGTTTTCTATCCCGCTGAGGCTTCGATAAAAAATAATGAGGTGATTTTGACAAGTAAAAAAGTTGTAAATCCTGCAAAAGTGAGATTTGCTTGGGGAAATACAATTCAGTCGGATTTGTTTAATAAAGCAAATTTACCGGCTTCTTGTTTTGTTACGGAGTAAGAGGGATTTTAGATTTTAGAATGTAGATTTTAGATTTTTTTGCCCACGGATTTTACTGATGTAACGGATTGATGCGTATTTTTTGTTTGCGTTTGTCAGGCTGAGCGGAGTCGAAGCCCCACAAAGTGAAACACAAAGTTTGTCATCCTGAGGAACGAAGGATCACACTAGAAACTCCTCACAGTAATTCGCCAATCTTTGTCGATCTTCTTGTGTGTCCTTCGACTTCGCTCAGGATGACAGGATTGTAGGAAATCCATATGAGAAAAAAGTTCTTTTAGCAACGTTCGCGTGAGGGATAGAAGAGTAAAGCCCACAGCCTGACGAAGGAAGTGCGAGGACTTGAAACGAATAGCCCGACCCGGAGGGACACGCCCAAAATATTAAACTTAGCAACTTAGAGCCTCAGAACCTTAGCACCTTTAAAAAAACTATCTAACCAATGAAAAATAAAATAATAACAATCGGGGTTTTTGCCCTGTTTACAGTTGGAAATATGAATGCACAAAATAAACCATATCTGGATAAAAATAAAACTATTGAACAACGTATCGATTTGCTTTTGCCTTTGATGACTTTAGAGGAAAAAGTGGGTCAGATGAATCAATATAACGGATTTTGGGATGTAACGGGACCAGCGCCAAAAGGCGGAACCGCAGAACTTAAATACGAACATTTGCGCAAAGGATTAGTTGGATCGATGTTGACGGTTCGCGGTGTAAAGGAAGTTCGTTCTGTACAGAAAATTGCGGTAGAAGAAACGAGATTGGGAATTCCGTTGATTATAGGTTTTGACGTTATTCATGGGTATAAAACGTTAAGTCCGATTCCGTTGGCAGAAGCGGCGAGTTGGGATTTAGAAGCGATTAAAAAATCGGCGGCGATTGCGGCTGATGAAGCTTCGGCATCTGGAATTAACTGGACTTTTGGACCTAATGTTGACGTTGCAAATGATGCACGTTGGGGTCGTGTGATGGAAGGTGCGGGAGAAGATCCATATTTGGGAAGCAAAATTGCGATTGCCAGAGTTCACGGTTTTCAGGGTGAAACAATTGCTGATCTGGCTAAAGTAAATACGATTGCGGCTTGTGCGAAACACTTTGCGGCGTATGGTTATGTTGAGGCTGGATTGGAATATAATATTGTAGATATTAGTAATTCGAAATTGTATAATTCGGTTTTGCCGCCTTTTGAAGCTACGGTTCAGGCTGGAGTTCGTACGTTTATGAATTCGTTTAATACTTTGAATGGAATTCCGGCAACCGGAAATGTTTTTCTGCAAAGAGATATCCTGAAAGGAAAATGGAAGTTTGATGGTTTTGTAATTTCCGATTATGCTTCGATTCGTGAAATGATTGCTCACGGATATGCAAAAGATGAAGCTGATGCGACTGCAAAAGCGGTAATTGCAGGTTCTGACATGGATATGGAATCGTATTTGTATGTGGCAAAATTAGTTGGTTTAGTAAAGGAAGGAAAAGTGAAAGAAGCATTGGTTGATGATGCAGTCCGCAGAATTCTGCGTGTGAAGTTTGAGCTTGGTTTGTTTGATGATCCGTATAGATATTGTGATGAAAGACGCGAAAAAGCGGTTGTTGGCAGTAAAGCTAATAATGAAGGTGTTCTGGACATGGCAAAAAAATCTATCGTATTGTTGAAGAACGATAAGAATTTGCTTCCGCTAAAAAAATCAGGACAGAAAATCGCTTTGATTGGCGCTTTGGCAAATGATAAAAATAGTCCGCTTGGAAGTTGGAGAATTGCTGCAGATGACAATACTGCCGTTTCGGTTTTAGAAGGAATGCAGCAATATAAAGACAATCAATTGGTTTTTGAAAAAGGAGTCGATTTATTGAAACAAAAAGCAACTTTTTTAACGGAAACAGTTTTTAATACTACAGACAAAAGTAGTTTTGAAGCTGCAAAAACAGCCGCAAAAAATGCCGATGTTGTGGTAATTGTTTTAGGAGAATACGGTTTTCAAAGTGGAGAAGGAAGAAGTAGAACTGATCTGAATTTGCCGGGATTGCAACAGGAATTGTTGGAGGAAATTTATAAAGTAAACCCAAATGTGGTTTTGGTTTTAAATAACGGTCGTCCGCTAAGTATTCCGTGGGCTGCAGAAAATGTTCCTGCAATTGTTGAAGCGTGGCAATTAGGAACTCAAACCGGAAATGCTGTTGCTCAGGTTTTGTATGGTGATTATAACCCAAGTGGGAAGTTGCCAATGTCGTTCCCGAGAAATGTGGGTCAAGTGCCAATTTATTATAATAAATATAGTACAGGAAGACCAATTGACAGTGATAAAAACGTGTTTTGGTCTCATTATATGGATGTGGAGAAAACGCCTCAATATCCGTTTGGTTTTGGATTAAGTTATACCAAATTCGACTATAAAGATTTAAAATTGAACAAGACAACTTTTGCAAAAGGAGAAAATGTGCAAGTTAGCGTTGCGGTTACAAACTCAGGAAACTACGACGGAAAAGAAGTGGTACAACTTTATATTCGCGATGAATATGCGAGTGTTGTCCGACCAATAAAAGAATTGAAAGGTTTTGAATTAGTAAATCTTAAAAAAGGTGAAACTAAAACGGTAACTTTTACTTTAACCAACAAAGAATTAGGTTTTTATGACAATGATGGAAATTATCTTGTAGAACCCGGAACTTTTAAAATTATGGTTGGAGGAAGTTCTGATAAAGGTTTGGAAAGTGGTTTTGAGATAAAAGAGTAGGTTTTTGCCACAAATGCACAAGACGCGAAGTTTTTATTCTTATAAAGTCAGTAAGACACAAAGTTTTTTCGCCACGAATTCACGAATAAATTGTTTGAAAATTCATGGCTGTTTTTTTGCATAGCCCCTAGTTTTAACTAGGGGAAAAAGATTTGAATAGAAAAAGGCTTTAGCCAAACCTATAAAGTTTGGCTAAAGCCTTTTTTGTTTACGTTTATATTTTCATCCAGCTAAAGCTGGAAGCTATTCAGATTAAAAGTCAAAAAAAACTTTGTGCTTTTGCTAGATTAATAAATTTCTAAAATCATTAATTCATCATTAGAAACAAATGACTCAATAATTTCTTTTTTTGTACTTAGAAGTTCAGCAATTTCTTTGGTGTTCTTATTGAACGTTTTTAAAATGATAATTTTTGGTGGAGCTCCTTTTAAAAGCAATAATTTTTCAAAATCATCATCGTGAGTAAGTATCGTAAAGTTATTTTGTTTTGCAAATTCCCAAATTTCAACGTCTTTTGCAGGTTGATTAATTTTAATATCTTTTGCATGTAAGCAATCTGAAAAATCATTTTCTATAAGCTTGATTATTCTCCATGAAATATTGGCATCCAGAAGTAATTTCATTATGCTGCAATTATTTTTGTGATGTTTTCTCTATTTGCAGCAAAGGCTAAAGCAGCCAGAATATGTTCTTTATTTAATTCGGGAAAATCTTCAATAATTTCTTCGAAAGACATTCCTGTTGCTAGCCATGAAAGTATATCCGAAACACAAATTCGGGTTCCTGTAATTACAGGTTTACCAAACCTGATATCAGGATTTATTGAAATAAAAGTTTGCCAATTATTAATCATAATTTTATAATTTAAACAAATTTACAAAATTAAAGACTAATTAGATTTTTAATTATTGAAGTTTGTTTTCTACCTTTAAAACCTATTAAAACTCCAACCTTTAATTTAAAAAAATGAAATATAACAGATGCGGAAGAAGCGGTTTATTACTACCTGAAATTTCTTTGGGATTGTGGCATAACTTTGGTTCAGTAGATAATTTTGAAAATGCAGAAAGTATTGCCGTAGAAGCTTTTGATAAAGGAATTACCCATTTTGATTTGGCTAATAATTATGGACCGGCTCCAGGTTCTGCAGAAACTAATTTTGGTAAAATCCTTTGGCATAATTTTCAGGGAAACTTACGTGATGAAATCATCATTTCTACAAAAGCCGGTTATACAATGTGGGACGGACCTTATGGAGATTGGGGATCCAGAAAATATTTATTATCCAGTTTAGATCAGAGTTTGAAAAGAATGAAGGTTGATTATGTTGATATTTTCTATTCGCATCGCCCAGATCCTGAAACTCCAATTGAAGAAACCATGTCAGCATTAGATTATGCCGTAAGAAGCGGAAAAGCGTTGTATGTGGGAATCAGTAATTATTCGGCAGAAGAAACTCGTGTTGCGGTTGATGTCCTGAAGCAATTGGGAACGCCATGTTTGATTCATCAGGCAAAATATTCGATGTTAGAACGTTGGGTAGAAAATGGTTTATTAGATGTTCTGGAAGAAAAAGGAGTAGGTTGTATTGCCTTTTCGCCTTTGGCACAAGGGCTTTTAACCGATAAATACCTAAACGGAATTCCAGAGAACTCAAGAGCGCATAATCCAAACGGACATTTGAAAGAAGATGAGGTTACTCAGGAACGTATTAATAAATTAGTTCAGCTTAATGAGATTGCTCAAAACCGTAATCAATCTTTGGCACAAATGGCTTTGGCCTGGCTGCAAAAAGACAAACGTATTACATCGGTTTTAATTGGCGCAAGTTCTGTTAGGCAATTAAATAATAATATTGATTGTTTGCAAAGTCTTGAATTTACGCAGGATGAATTGAATGCGATTGAAAAGATTTTATCTTAAATATTTTAAACCCGACAGGTTTCAAAAACCTGTCGGGTTTAAAATATTACAAATATTGATTTGAATTATTTCAATTGTAAATTATACTTCTTCACAACATCCAAAGTCGATTTATCACTCGAAAAAACCGAGTTCAATCCTTGTGGTTCTTGCGGAGGATCTGTAGTTAATGGATCTCCGGGATTCCATTTTCCTTCTTTGGTTATTGCTTTTCCTTCTCCGCCAAATCCCCAGAAATTAGCTGCCTGCAACGGACCTTTGTTTTTAACACTTTCGGCAACTCTGCTAAAAATATAATTATAAAAAATATCTCTGTTTGCTACAGAAGTTCCCGCAGTTAAGTTTTCATTTTCTCTTGGTAAACCAAATTCTTCAATAATAATAGGGCGTTTTAAATTGTTGGCTACTTTAATGTGCTCATCAATATATTTTCCTGCATTTTCGAGCGTTATTGCTAAGGTTTTTTCGGCATTGTCAGCTTTAAACCAGTTCCAGTTTTTTGGCCAAATGTGCATCGTCAAATAATCAATATTGGGATTTTGATGTGTTCTCTCAAAAATTTCCATGCTGTCGTTCGAGCTGTTTTTTCCCTCAGAACCCGTCGAAACCAAATGGTTTTTATCTAAACTATCAATCAGATTTACAATATTATTTAACCAAACGGTAAATTTTGTTTCATTTTCTACCGTAAAAAGTCTTGGTTCATTTCCCACTTGCCAAGCCATAATCGTATTATCTTCGTTATATTTCTTTTTCGAATATTTATTGGTTCTTCCAATAATAAACTTAACATGATCTTCTAAAGCCTTCATACAAGGCTCACAACTATGAAATTGTTCTGTATACGACATAAATTGCGGCCAGGTATTTGGAGCAATATTCGGAACCGGAATCGCGCCTTTGCCATTCCATTCCAGATATTGCGACATTCCGCCAGACCATTCCCAGTTATTTGTTAAATATAAAACGGCATACATTTTACGTTTGCTCATTTCATTGATTAAAAAATCAAGCCCGTCAAGCAAATCTTCGTCATACTTTCCTTGCTCATATTGCAATGCCGGACGAACGGTAAAATCATATTTCCCACCATCGGCACCCACTAAAATTCGTAAATTATCGATTCCGTTTTTCTGCATTAAATCCAGTTCGCGAAGCAATCTTTTTCGGTCACCCACTTTTTTCGAAGCCAGTAAACTTCCATACCAATAATTCGTACCAATATAAGCGTACGGTTTATCGCCTTTATAAAATTGCGTTCCTTTTACTGTAATTCTTTCCTGCGCCTGACAAGCAATTGCAGAAAGCATTAAACCGAATACAAGAATTTTTAGAAAATTATTTTTCATTAGTTGTTTTTTTAGGAGCTATTTCCTGCTATCCGTTTCAATCTTTTATTTTTTTAAAGAAAAAAATAAAAGGATTTCCACTTCTATCAGGGCTAGGGATTTAGGTTTTATTAGTCATTGCGAGGAACGAAGCATTCTCATGCAGTATACATTTTAATTAGCAAATGTTTTTATCGTTAGTGCGTTTGCTTCGTTCCTCGCAATGACAAACTGATTTATACTTTAATACGCTCAATTAATTCTAAACAAGCCCTACTATTATGATACGGACATTTCCAGAAACCGGCTTTGTCTTTTTCGATTAAAGAATAGTCACGGTTAATTCCCCAGAACCATTCTCCGTTTTCTTTGTCCAGAATGTATTTTTTTATAAACGTCCAGTTTTTATAAACTATTTCTAGATAAGTTTCATCGCCAGTTATTTGATAGGCGTTATAAAAACCAATTAAAGCTTCGGACTGAACCCACCAATGTTTTTCGGCAACTAATTTGTTTTTTTCTGGATCTAATTCGTACCACAAACCTCCATCAGAATCTAATCCATCTTTGGTAACTTCTGCCATCTGAATTGCGTGTTTTTTGTAATTGGCAATTAAGGTTTCATCTTCAGAAATTTCGGCACATTGCAACAAAAGCCAGGCTGCCTCGATATCATGTCCATACGAAATGACGTCTGGTTTTTCGATCCAGTTTTCATCAAAAAATAATTTTAAATGACCCGTTTTTGGATTAATAAAATGTTCTTCGATTGTTTCTAATAATTCAATAATATCATTTTGAAGTTTTTTATCCTTCCAGACTTTATACAAATTTGCATACGCCTCGACGATATGCAAATGTGTATTCATGGTCTTTTTTTCGTTGGCATCTTTATCGCTCAAACGCAAATCGTCAATAGGTTGCCAATCGCGGGTCAAAGCTTCAAAATAACCTTTGTTTTCAGGATCGTAACTGTGTTCCTGAATTTTTAAATATAAATTAATAGCTATTTCTAAAGCTTTGTCATCTTTAGAAATAGCATAATATTCAGACAATCCGTAAATGGCAAAAGCTAAAGCATAAATTTGGTTTTTGGTATCTTTTGGTGTTTTATCAGGATTAATGCTCCAGAATAAACCGCCAAATTCCGAGTCATAAAAATATTGTGAAAGAAACTCAAAAGCGCGTTTGGCGATTTTTTTATAATTTTCGTTTTTGGTTTCTTTATATCCTGCTGAAAAACTCCATAAAATTCTGGCGTTCAAAACAGCACCTTTTTCAGTATTGGCGATGATATTATCGTTGAAATCGATTTGACCAATAAAACCACCATTTTCATTATCTAGCGTATTTTTTGACCAATAGTTTAAGATCGATTCCAGTTCGTCTGATAGTTCTGTTTTAAGTTGCTTTAGTTTTGTTGACACGATAGTTATATTGCGTTATTTTTTTCAATTTGATTGATAATTGTTTTTACTGAACCTGCAGAAATAAAAGTATCTGCGGGCGCATTGGTAACATAATCAACTAATTTTTCTACAGATGAAACTGCAACATGCATTCTTGTGTCAGATGACGCATAATATACATAAACTGTTCCGTCATTATCTTCGATCCATCCGTTTGAGAATAGAACATTTGATACATCACCAACTCTTTCGATTCCTTCAGGTCCCATGAAATGTCCGGCAGGAACGTGTGTTACTTTGGTAATATCGTGTAGATCTGTCATGAACATATATAGGGTGTATCGTAAACCTGCAGCGGTATTACGAACGCCATGTGCGAGATGCAACCAGCCTTTTTCTGTTTTGATAGGCGCTGGACCAAGACCATTTTTTAATTCGTAAATGGTATGATATTGTTTCCCAAAGATGATTCTTTCTTCTTTTACAACCGGGTTTGTCATGTCTTCTACATATCCTAGACCAATTCCGCCACCGGCTCCAACATCAATAAAACCATCTTGTGGGCGCGTGTATAAAGCATATTTTCCGTCTACAAATTCAGGGTGCAAAACGACATTACGCTGTTGTCCGGTATTTGAAATTAAATCCGGCAATCTTTCCCAGTTTACTAAATCTTTAGATCGAACAATTCCGGCATTTGCAATCGCAGAACTTGTATCTCCTTTTGGAGCTTTTGGATCTTTTCTTTCGGTACAAAAAATACCGTAAACCCAACCGTCTTCATGATGAATCAAACGCATATCATAAACATTGGTGTCTGGTTCTTCGGTTTGCGGAATCACGCATGGTTTCTCCCAAAACTTAAAATTATCAACTCCGTTTGGACTTTCTGCAATAGCGAAAAAAGACTTTCTGTCAATTCCTTCTACACGAACAGCAAGAAGATATTTTCCGTTCCATTTCATGGCGCCTGCATTAAAAGCGGCGTTTATACCAATTCGTTCTTGTAAAAAAGGATTGGTTTGTTCGTCCAGATCAAAACGCCAGTTTAGTGGTACGTGATTAGCCGTAACAACCGGGTTTTTATAACGTTCATATATACCGTTTCCGGCGTGATCCTGTGGAGCATTTTTTTGCTCGATCAGTATTTTATGTTCTTTTTCTAATGCTACTTTTCTATCCTGAAATGTAGTTGAAGTGGCTATTGCTGTCATATTAATAGGTTTCTGTATCTGTATTTTTAATTGGTCTGGTCTCGTTTTTCATTCAAATCCTGTTCTATTACCTGTAGTTTTTCTTCAGATAATGGATAAAACAGTATAAAAAGAACTGATATTATTGCTGCAATGGCAGGAAGTATGCTTAACATTAATTGAATTCCGTTTTGGGTTACGGCAGTTTGTTCAACATTAGCCTGAAAGCCATAATAACCTAAAAGCCATCCGGTTCCGGCGCCACCAATTGTCCATCCAAATTTTTGTGACATTGATGATGCAGAGAAAACCAATCCTGTTGCTCTGCGGCCTTGTTTCCATTCTGAATAATCAGCGCTATCTGCATACATCGACCAGATTAACGGAAAAATGCAACCGGCACAAATACTGATTAAAACCTGAAAACTCATGATAAGGAAAACATCTTCTTTGCCAAAGAAATAGAAAATCAAACTCAAAATTGCGGCTAAAGCCATAGCACCAAAGAAAGTTTTCTTTTTACCAATTCTGTTAGCAATTGGCGTAGCGGCAATAACTCCTATAATATTTGCGGCTTGTCCCAAAACCAAATAGATAGAAGTTGGCGTCATATGAAAATCTGTACCAAAAAGCGAAAAATCAAAATTTACGCTGCTGCTTACATAATATTTAAAGTAATATACGGCAGCTCCATCCCGAATAGAATTGAAAACCAATGCACCAATTCCGGCGCCTAGTAAAATCCACCACGGCTTATTTTTTAGTAAATCTTTTAAATCTTCTTTTAGATTCGTTTGTTCATCAGAAATTGGTTTCACTCTTTCTTTGGTAAAGAAGAAACATCCCCAGAAAAAAGCGGTTGTAATTACTCCGAAAACTGAAATTGTTGCCAACCAGCCAGATTTGGAATTTAAACTTCCTCCAAAATAATTTACGAGAGGTTCAATTAGCCAAAGTGCCAATAAGCTTCCTCCAAAGGCAAAAACCATTCTATAAGAGGATAAGGTTGTTCTTTCTTTTCGGTCAGAAGACATTACGCCCAAAAGCGATGCATAAGGCACATTGATTAACGAATAGATCATCATCATTGCTGAATAGGTGATGTAGGCATAAATGATTTTTCCTTTTTCGTCAAAATCCGGTGTGTAAAAAGTCAATACTCCAATTACGGCAAAAGGCACGGCTACCCATAATAAATAAGGTCTGAATTTTCCCCATTTGCTTTTTGTTCTGTCAGCAATGATTCCTACGATAGGATCAAAGCAAGAATCCCAGATTCTGGTAATCAAAAACATGGTTCCTACAACGGCAGGCGCCAATCCGAAAACGTCGGTATAGAAAAAGAGAAGGTACATACTGAAAATTTTCCAGAACATGGATGATGCAGCATCTCCAAGACCGTAACCTATTTTTTCTTTTAAACTAATTTTGTCGTGCATTAGGCTTTTGTGGTTTTGTTTGGTTAATTATTTTAATGTTTCTGTGTGTTTTTTTGACGCGGATAAAACGGATTTACTTCGTAAAAACGCGGATAAAAACAGATTTTTATTTTGAATGCGATATTCTTAAAATCTATGTTTCTCGCAGATATTTAATTTTTAATTCTCAATTTTTTGATGTCTTTTTCGAATAAAGTTTTGTCCAGATTATAAAAATCAACAAAATCTTTCTCACTTATCTGACCGGAATATGGGGCGTAATAATGCATTTTTTGTTCTTTTTCCTGCCAGCCATGGTTTCTCCATAATAAAACATAAGAAATTTTATAATCGCCAATCGCTTTAGATAAAGTTCCTGTCCACCATTTTGGGTCCGGAATTGCTTCGTAACCTGCTTCGGCTATCGCAATTAGTTTATGTTGTTTTTTACCAATTTCACTTAAGTTTTTAAGCTGACTTTGAACTTCTTCAACGAATTTTTTTCCTTCTTTATCATCATTATTCTGATAAGAGTCAAAGCTTAAAATATCTGCATATTCATCTCCGGGATAGTTGGTCAGAAAATCTTCTTGCGAGCTAAAACTACTGGTATTGTAAATATAAATTAAATTATGAACGCCTTTATTTTGAAGATATTCGAAAGTAAATTTCCATAATGTTTTAAATTCTTCGGGAGTACAATTTCCTTTTCCCCACCAGAACCATCCGCCTGTAAGTTCGTGATAGGGTCTAAAAAGTATTGGAATGTTTTTTCCTTTTTTATCTTTTAAGGAAAGAAAGAAGTCTGCTGCTTTATCTAGCCAAATAGTGAATTTTTGATGATTTTCTCCGCCAGGCAGAACCGTTTTTAATGAATTTGGAGTATTGTCCCAGGCACTTTTGCCAGTTGCCGGATTATCAAAATGCATGCTTATTGTCGAAATACCGCCTCTTTCATGCGCTTCTTCAATGTATTGTTTCATTTTAGTAAAAGGGATTCCGTCAATATTATTAACATCATTTCTTTCTAAGCCTGCAATGTCCCAACCGTAAACGGCAGGATAATCACCAACGACATCTTTTATATCGCTGCGGCCGTTTTCATATTTCCAATTTACACCATAGGCAAGATCATCCTGATGTCCAAAAAGATATCCTTTTTGAGATAATTGATTTAGCTTTTTATACAAGGAAACCGTTTCTGGTGTTGCTTTTTTATCTGAAAGTGACAAATTAGTATTAGTAGTAATAAGTTTAGCTGAACAAGAAGTTCCAATAATTATGGTAGTTAGTAGCGTAAGGATGTTTTTTTTCATTATGATATACTTGGGTTCAGTGCAGTAACTGCAAATTTGTCAATTGAATACTGTTTCAAAAAAGGCTTAATTTTCTCATCGAAAATTTACTACTGTTTTTGGTTTAAAATTATCAAAACTATAAAAAGATAT
Organism: Flavobacterium sp. Leaf82; assembly: GCF_001422725.1. GTDB lineage: Bacteria > Bacteroidota > Bacteroidia > Flavobacteriales > Flavobacteriaceae > Flavobacterium. Next base: position 52,395 of record NZ_LMMA01000033.1, read on the forward strand.
TCCATTAAAAATGATTAATGTTTATTATTAATGTTGTTTTTGTAAAATTGATAATTCTATTTTTCAAAGATAATCGGATGTTTATCGTGTAATTAATATTATTTTATCAATTATATATCATATTATTGCAAATAAAAATTCAAATAGTACTTCCTAAATAGCTTTTAATGATAAGTAATACTAAAAATTTTTACAGAGAAATTGCTCCGCTTTCGGCTGGCGATAGCTTTTTAGTTTTCGACAGGGTGAAAGACAGCTTTGATTTTCCGGTGCATTATCATCCGGAATTTGAGATCAATTTTATTTTAAACGGAAAAGGAGTGAAGCGTGTTGTTGGTGATAATATTGAAGAAATTGACAATGTCGAATTGGTTTTGATTGGTCCTAATTTATATCACGGTTGGGAATTAAGTAAATGTACCAGTAAAAAAATACACGAAATAACGATTCAGTTTCATAACGATTTATTTCATGAATCTTTATTGTCAAGACGAATTATGAATCCAATTCGTGATATGTTCAATCGATCGATTCATGGTATTTTATTTTCTAAAAAAGTAGCTGAAGAATTAACTCCACGATTGGTAAAGCTTTCTAAGTTAGACGGTATGGACTATTTTTTAGAAATCACCTCTTTATTATATGATCTTGCGAATTCCAGAAACCAGCGTTTGCTGTCGACTTATACGGTAGATTATGATACGTTTGATGATTATGATAAAATGAAGTTGGTTTATGAGTATGTACAAAAACATTTTGCAGATAAAATCACTCTTGAAGATGTTGCGAATGTAGCGAGTATGTCCATTATTTCTTTTAATCGTTTTATAAAAAAACGTACCGGCAAAACTTTTGTCAATTATATAAATGATATCCGCATTGGATATGCAGCTCGTTGGCTGGTAGAAAAAGACATGAGTGTTTCTGAAGTTGCTTTTAAATCCGGGTTTAATAATATCGCAAACTTCAATCGTAGCTTTAAGGCTATTAAAAATTGTACGCCTAGTCAATATAGAGAAGATTTTTCTGGACTTAAGCGTATTTTGTAGTGATACTTTTTTTGCACAAACAAGTATTATTTTTAACGAAATCGTTTGCTTTTCTGCTTATTCGTTAATTTTTATTTATAATTCCTGATGATTTAATAGGTGTGTTTTGAGAATAATGCAATTTTTGATTCATTTTTTTTTCATATGTGTTTTTTTAAAACGTTATAGTAAAAATATTATCATTAAATGATATAATACTATCGATTTAATGTTTTCTTGTGTTATAGATTTGTTAAATAATTTAAGAAAAATAAATACCATCTTTTTTAGGACTTGAATTATAAAACAAATTTAAACTAACCAAACATTTATTATGAAAAAACTAATGACTAACTTCATTCATTGGAATGCTAACCACAGAGCAGTTCCTTTGATTTTATTTTTGTTGCTGACCAGTAATTTTATTGCTGCTCAGGTAAAAGTATCAGGAATTGTATCTGATGAAAAAGGATTGTCTATTCCTGGGGCAAATATTTCGGTTGTAGGACTAAAAACAACGGTTTCAACAGATTTTGATGGTAAATATACAATTGACGTTCCTGCAAATTCTACTTTGGTATTTTCCTTTATTGGTTTTAATACACAAAAGATAGTTGTAGGAGGAAATAAAACTATTAATGTCGTTTTAAAAACAAATGCCGAAGACTTAAAAGATGTAGTTGTAATAGGTTATGGAACTCAAAAAAGGAAAGATATAAACAGTGCTATTTCTAGTATTAGTTCTAAGGATATTGAAAATTTAAAAGTAGTTTCTTTCGACCAAATGATGCAGGGTAAAGCTGCCGGAGTTGTTGTAAGCAGTAATTCAGGTGAGCCGGGAAGTAATGTATCTGTAAAAATTAGAGGGGTTTCGTCTTTAACGGGAACAAATGAACCTTTATATGTTATTGACGGTGTTCCAATATCCGGAGATGCACGTAACTCTTCTACTTCTGGTAGAAATGCATCCGGGAATTCTAATTTTTCTAATTCAGGAAACATTACATTAAGTCCTTTGGCACTTATAAATCCTAATGATATAGAGTCTATCGATATCTTAAAAGATGCTTCTGCAACGGCTATTTATGGTTCACGCGGCGCTAACGGAGTAGTAATTGTTACTACAAAATCCGGTAAAAAAGGTACAGGGAAATTATCATTCGAAAATTCATATTCAATTAGCAATCTTCCAAAGAAATTACATTCTATGAATTTGCAACAATATGCAATTCATCAAAATGCACTTGCTGAGGTTTATGATCCTACGGCTAAACGTCCGGAATTTGCTCATCCTGAAGTTTTAGGACAAGGGACAGATTGGCAAGATGCAATATATCAAACAGGTATTATGACATCGAATCAGTTGTCTTTTTCCGGAGGTAAGGACGGAATAAATTACTATATATCTGGAGGAGTATTAAATCAGGAAGGTATTGTAATAGAATCCGGATTTAAAAGATACAACTTTAGAACAAATGTTGATGCTAAAGTAAATAGCTTTATTAAGGTTGGTATTAACGTAAGTGGTGCAATTACAGACGAAAAACTAACTTTAAACGGACAATTTAATGGGGTTGTGGCAACTTCGTTATTAGCAACTCCGGATGTAGCTGTCAGAGAATTGTCAGGTGCTTTTGCAGGTCCGCCAGCAGGAGGAGCAACATCATTTGTAAATCCTGTAGCAACATCATTACTGGGTTCTAATACTTTGGTTAGAAAAAACTATTCTGGAAATTTTTATACTCAGGTTGATTTATTTAAAGGTTTAGAATATCGTTTTGAAGCTGGTGGTTATATCTATGATAATTTAGGACAGCGATTTGATCCGATGTATTCATTGGGGAATGCGGTAAAAAGTTTTGCTAATTTATATTACAGCCCATCAAGTGGTAATTCATGGAACTTAAAAAACATGCTTACTTATAGAAACACTATTGGTAAACACAACTTTACAGTTTTGGCTGTGCAGGAATCTAACAGGGCGCACTGGGAAGGATATACTATAACGGGTGAAGGATATAAGGATAATAATGATAAATCTCTTGCGGCATCTGATTTGCCTAAAGCGGTAACAAGCGGTGTATATTCAGGAACTCAGACTTTAGCTTCTTATTTAGGAAGGGTGGTTTATGATTATGGCGATAAATACGGAATTTCTGCTGCGGTAAGAACTGATGGATCTTCTAAGTTTTTTGTTGGCAATAAATGGGGTGTTTTTAGTTCTGTTGGTGGTTCATGGAAGATTTCGAATGAGGCTTTTATGGAAGGCACTAAGAAATATGTTGATGGTATAAAACTTAGATTTGGTTGGGGACAAACCGGAAATAACCAAATTGGTAATAATTTATATGATGCTAATTTACACTTGATTAACAGCTCGATGGGAACTTCTTATTTGCCATCTAATACACCTAATAAAGATTTGAAATGGGAAACTCAGGATCAAACCAACTTAGGATTAGATTTTGCATTGTTCAAATCTAAGCTTACTGCATCTGTAGATTTGTATAAAAAAGTTTCTAAAAACTTCTTGTATCAGGTTCCTTTACCAAATTTTCTTTCTGGTGGCGGAGATTATGAAGGTGGTGTAAATCCTCCGTACTTTAATCTTGGAAGCATGGAAAATAAAGGTATTGAGATTACGCTGGGTTATACGGAGAAATTCTCTCAAAATTTTTCATGGAATGCGAATTTAAACTTTACCAAATATGAAAATGAGGTTACAAATATGGCAGGTTTAAATATTGTTAGAACAATGGGTACTCTTGCTTATAATACGGTAACGGTTTCAAGAACTCAGGAAGGTTTGCCAATAGGATCGTTTATAGGGTATGAAGCTTTAGGGATTTACAGAACGGATGATGATTTGACAACTTACGGTCATACAGACGGAACCGGAGCTAAAGTAGTTTTGAAAAACGGAACAAACTCTTTATTACCGAGTTTTCAAAAAGGAGATGTTATCTATAAAGATCAAAACAACGATGGTGTTATTGACTTAAAAGATATGGTTAACATAGGAAATCCAAATCCTAAATTTACGTATGGTTTTACCAACAACTTTAAATATAAAAATGTCGATTTATCTGTTTTTGTTCAGGGAACTGCCGGAAATAAGTTAATGAATTTAACTCGTGCTTCGGGCGTAATGAATAGTAATATGGGAACGAATTATTTAACAGAAGCAGCAGATTTTTATTCAGCTTCTAATTTAGATGCTTCTCTTCCAAGACCTTCAACTTATGATAATATAAACAATGCTGTATCAACCCGCTTTATAGAAAACGGATCGTATTTAAGAGTTCAGAACGTAACTCTTGGGTATTCTCTGCCTTCTGATATGATTTCGAAATTAAAATTATCAAGATTGAGGCTTTACGCTTCCGGGCAAAACTTATTTACGTTTACAAAATATAAAGGATACGATCCAGAAGTAGGTTCTTATAACCAGGATGCATTGTTATCTGGTGTGGATAACGGACGTTACCCAACGCCAAGACAAATAACTTTTGGTTTTAATGTTGAATTTTAATACGAATAAATATGAAAAATATACTAAAAATAAACAGTGCTATTGCTATGGCGTTGATATTGTTGATCTCATCGTCTTGTTCTCAGGATTTTCTTGATGTGCCGGCAGAGGGAACTCCTACGATAGGTAATTATTACGATTCAGATTCAAAACTTGATAATGCCAGTAACGGATTGTATGGGATCGTTTGGTTCAACATGAATAAATCGGCATTTTATGGTATTACAGATGTAATTTCGGGTAATATGTATGCAAGCCAATACAATGATTTTGGTAAGTTCACAGATTTAAGTTTTACCAATTCTCAGGCTTTTATTTCTGATGCCTGGAGATCTTGTTTTGGCGCAATTGCAAATTCTAATGCCTATATCAGTAATTTACCTCAAAGTGTGGGACCAAATGTTAGTAAAGAAGCCTTGAATAACGCTTTAGGTGAGTCACATTTTATCAGAGCTTTTTCATATTTCTTCTTAGTAAGATTATGGGGAAATGTGCCAATTATCGAAAATAATGCTGACTATTCTAAAAACTTTGTTGTTCCAAGTAATCCTACTGAGGATGTTTACAAATTCATAGAGAATGATTTAAAATTTGCAATAGAGAATTTAAGAACAAAAAACAGAGGTTCAGATTATGCGTCGAATGCGCACGTGTCCAGCGGATCTGCAAAAGCTTTTCTGGCAAAAGTTTATTTGTACCAAAAGAAATATGATCTGGCAAGACAAATGGCTCAGGAAGTAATTAATAGTGGTGAGTTTAAATTGTTGGGTGGAGAAGAATTACCTACAAAATCTTTTGCCGATTTATTTTTGCAAAAAAATAACAATAATGAAGAGTCTATATTTTCATGGCAATGGACAGGTGCCGGAACTTATTTTGAAGGTAACTTTTCTAATACTTTGTTCGCTCCTGAAAACAGATTGGTAGAAACTACTTATTCAGGTCAGATAGCGCCTTCTCAGGATTTGATTCATAATGTTTTTGAAGATGGTGATAAAAGAAGAAAAGAAACTTTTATGTTGCCAGGTGATTTTTATCCTAACTTAACTTATGCTCAAACACTTGCTGTTGATTCTCCGCTAATTTTAGGCTATACATTTGCGATAGAAAATGAAGCTCAAAGTTCAGGGGCGGGATTAAAAAAATACGTAATCGGAAAAGAAAATTTACCAATTACCGGACCATTTAATCCTCCGTTTAACGGTGAAAGCAGTATGAACAGTTATATGATGCGTTATGCGGAACTGTTATTAATTCATGCCGAAGCTATTTTAGGCGGACAATCAGGCAGTACTACAGATGCTATGGCTTTGAAATCATTCAATGCAGTTCGTTTAAGAGCTGGTCTTCCGGCTAAAGCATCGATTTCATTTGATGATATTTTCAAAGAAAGACGTGCAGAACTAGCTTGCGAAGGAGATTATTATTTTGACTTAGGACGTTTGCCTTTCGCTAAAGCTAAAGCAATTCTTGAAGCACAAAATAGAGGAGATAAGGTTACAGAAAAACACATCTCGATTTCTGCAACGAATCTTTTATTGCCTTATCCGGCAGATGATTTGATTAAAAATCCAAAATTAACAGAAGTAGCGCCGTATACTTTTAAATAATTTTTAAAAATAAAAATATGAAAAATATAAAAATTGTTTCGTTAACAGCATGTATGGCATGGATGTTATCTTTAATGTTTTTTAGTTCCTGCTCAAATGATGATAATGCTTCAGTATATACAGGTGCGCCGGTTATAGAATCCATATCACGTTCAGGTTATGATACTGCAGGAAATCTTTTACCATCTACTCCGGTTACTTTAGTAGATCCAAAAAATTATTATATCATACATGGAAAAGGATTACTGTCTACGCAAAAAGTATATTTTAATGATTTTGAAACGTATTTCAGACCCACTTTTGTAACAGATACAGATATTGTGATATTGGTTGATGAAAAAACGCCTTATGCTAATGCTGCCAATCAGTTAAAAGTAGTAACAGGAAGCGGAACAGCTGTTTTTAATTTAACTGTTGCACCACCAGCACCAACATTTAATTGGTTTAATTCTATAAATGCTCAAGAAGGTGATATGGTGACTCTTAGTGGTGATTATTTCCTGAATCCTATTGTAAAAGTAGGGACGGAAAATGTACCGGTTGTGTCTTCTACTTTAACTGAAATTAAATTTAAAATGCCAGCCAATGCCACTGATAAATATGTAACAGTGACGAATATTTCAGGTTCTGCTGTTTCTGCTGAAGCAATTGGTTCAGCACTTTATGATGATGTAATGCAAGGAGACGCAGGTCACTGGATGTGGCAGTCAGCAGATTCTTTTGATACAGGTTACAAAGTAGATAAAGTGCAGGGAGAATCATCGATTAAATTTGTTTTTGGCGGATGGAATGGCGCTGATATGAAGTTTAATTCAAGAGATGTTTCTAAATACAAAGCTTTTAGGGTTAAAGTTAAAAGTGTTTCGGCAAATACAAATGCAAGTATAATATTTGTTTTTGGCGGTTGGGCGTATCAAATTAAGAAATCTCTTGCCACAAACTGGACTACTATCGAAATTCCTTTTTCTGAGATAGGAAATCCTACAACTTTTGATCAGTTAACATTGCAGGAATCCGGAGGTTTTGGAGGTAATACGATCCTTATGGATGACATGGGATTTGTTTTGAAATAGTATATTATTTTGAGTTTTGTTTTAAGTATTCCCTAATCTACTCAATTAGGGAATACTTTTTTAAATTTTATTTTTTGATGCTTTTTAATTGATAATCAATTTGTTATATGATTTTATAATACTGCTATTTGAAGAAATAATATCATTTATTGTTTAATTTTCTGGTTAAATTTATTTATTACTAACAACCATAAAAATCAAAAAAATCATGAAAAAAAATGACTCTTCAAGTGTTCGCACTTTTAAAATTTCAAAACAAAATGAGCTTTCGATATTAAGTTTTATTTTAATATTAATTAGTTTTATAACAAATGCTCAGGTTATTACAGGCGTAAATCCTTATTGTTTGTCTTCAAATCCTACTTATACAGTTTCGCCGCCTCCGGCAAATATCAGTTACACTGAAGTAAAATGGATTTGCAGTGATCCAAGTGTGACATTTTCAGGAAATCCATCATTATTATCATTGTCTAAAGTTTTATACAAAAATCCGGGACCAATTCCGGGAGGTACAACACTTACAGTACAATTTCTTGATGGTACAAATGTAGTCGCTCAAAGTAGTGTTTTTACTTTTATAGCACCAGATTTACCGGCTCAGCCCAGTTATTATGTCACGAAAACAAATGATTATTGTACAACACAATATCATATAATAACAGTTAATATTATTCCGAATCCAAATCCGAGTCCGAATACCAATTTTAATATTTCTCCAAGAGTTGCAGATGCAAGTATTGTAATTACGCAGACTTCTAAAAATGTATTCGAATTAAAACTGCCATTAAACGGACAATCCTATTTTCTATATGATGTTACAAGTACAACCTCTTCGTCAGGATGTTTGTCAAATTCAGTTACATCAACATCTTATGGAAACTCAATTTCTTTAAACCTGACAGGATGTTCTAATAATATTCCCGGAATAAATTATGAGGTAACAATAGCGCCAAATCCATATAGCAACGGATACATAACAATTTATGCTCCGGCAATTAGCTCAGTAGGAACTGGTACAATTTGCAAAGTATACAATAGTTCAGGAGTTTTAAAAGCTACTTTTCCTTTATCGGCAACATCAACTTCATTTCCGTTAAAAGCAACGGTTGGAGCTTCATTAACAGTTGGACTTTATATTGTGCAGGTAACATATCCAAACGGAATTGTAAAAACTCAAAACTTAGTTGTCAATTAAATTAAGTTCTTTTTTTAATGAGAACTCCATTTCGAAATATCGCGATGGAGTTTTTTATAGCATTCAATAGTTAATTCAATAACTACTTATTAAATAGTAAATAGAATAAAAAAAATATCAAAATAATCAAAAATGAAAAAAGCAGTAGTAGTATTGTTTGCTTTAAGCATATCAGCTTTAGGGTTTAGTCAGGGAAATACACATACACAACTGGCAGGAAAATTTGAAGGTCTGGCAATGACGCCTCCAATGGGTTGGAATTCCTGGAATACTTTTGGGACAAGTATCGATGAAAAATTAGTAAAAGAAACCGCAGATATTATGGTTTCGTCCGGAATGGCTTCGGCAGGATATAATTATATTGTGCTCGATGATGGCTGGATGACCAGAGAACGTGATGCAAACGGAGATTTAGTTCCTGATCCGGCAAAGTTTCCTAACGGAATGAAAGCTGTAATTGATTATGTTCATAGCAAGGGTTTAAAATTTGGTTTGTACAATTGCGCCGGAACACAAACTTGCGCCGGTTATCCCGGAACACGTGGTTACGAATATCAGGATGCTCGTTTTTATGCCAGACTGGGTATAGATTTCTTGAAATATGATTGGTGTAATACACAAGGAATCACAGCTAAAGAAGCTTATACAACGATGAGTAATGCGCTTAAAACTGCTGGAAGACCTATTGTGTTTAGTCTTTGTGAATGGGGAGATAATCAGCCATGGGAATGGGGAAAACCGGTTGGTAATTTATGGAGGATTTCAGGAGATATATATCCTTGCTTTGATTGTGAATTTAAACATGAAGAAGGAAATTGGTCTTCCTGGGGATTTATGAAGATCGTAGAGATGCGTAAAGACATTCGTAAATATTCTGGACCTGATCATTGGAACGATTTTGATATGATGGAAGTAGGAAATGAAATGAATGATACCGAAGATAAATCACATTTTGCAATGTGGTGTATGATGGCTTCACCGCTTGTTTCAGGAAATGATTTTAGAAAAATGTCAAAAGAGACACTTGCGATTTTAACCAATAAAGAATTAATTGCTGTTAATCAGGATAAATTAGGAATTCAGGGTTTTAAATATTCTGCTGAAGATGGAGTTGAAGTTTGGGTAAAACCCTTATCAGATGGTAATTGGGCAGTAACCTTTTTAAACAGAAGTGATGTGGCTAAAAAAATCAATTTTGATTGGAAAAAGCATATTATCAAGGATGCTGATTTTGGTTATGAAGCTAATTTTGGTAAAACGATTTATAAATTAAAAGATCTTTGGAAAAATAGGGAATCAGGAAATACAAAAAAGAATTTTACTGCAGATATTGCATCTCATGATGTAATTACGCTTAGATTAATTCCTTAAATCTGATACTAATGAAAACGAAAACAAATTACTTTATCGTTACCTTATTATTGATGTTTTTTGTTTCGAATGCACAGTTTGTCAAAAATCATGGTCAGCTAAGCGTTAACGGAACGCAGTTAGCAGATAAAAATAATAATCCAATTGTTTTGCGCGGTCTCAGTTTTGGCTGGCACAGTATGTGGCCCAGATTTTATAATGAAAAAGCAGTTAGTTGGCTAAAAAAAGATTTTAATTGTAATGTGGTTCGTGCAGCTATGGGAATTGAGTTAGGGGAAATGGCATATATAAAGGAGAAGCAATTTTCTAAAGAAAAAATCGAAGCGGTTGTAAATGGAGCTATAAAAAATGATATATATGTAATTATTGACTGGCACAGCCATAACATTAATCTAAAAGAAGCAACAGCATTTTTTGATGAGGTTTCAAAAAAATATGCAAAGTATCCTAATATAATATATGAGATATTTAATGAGCCGGATCATGAGTCCTGGTCAGAAGTTAAAACTTACGCAGAACAAGTGATAAAAGTGATTCGTGAAAATGATCCCTACAATATCATTTTAGTTGGTTCGCCACATTGGGATCAGGATGTTGATCTTGCAGCTGCTGACCCAATTAAAGGATTTAATAATATAATGTACACGATGCATTTTTATGCAGCAACGCATGGCAAAGAATTAAGAGACAGAACAGATGAGGCAATAAAAAACGGTTTACCAATTTTTGTTTCAGAATCTGCAGGTATGGAAGCCTCAGGAGACGGTCCTTTAAACATGAAAGCCTGGCAAGAATATATAGACTGGATGGAAGCACGAAAATTAAGCTGGATAACCTGGTCCGTTTCTGATAAAGAGGAAACCTGTTCTATTCTAAAAAAGTCTGCAAAGTCAGAAGGCAATTGGAAAGATAAAGATTTAAAAGAGTCAGGAATTAAAGTCCGTGAGTTTTTAAGAAAATACAATACGCAAAACTAGTATTAATTTGCATAAACTAGAAAAGCCTGTTCAGTTTGATCAGGCTTTTTTTGTAGGAATTTTTATGGACTATTTTTTTGCTTTTAATTTGAAATAGTAAATGTGTTTTTCAGCTTATTTTTAATTAAAAAATTTTATACCCTATTTTTTAAGGGGGTCATGTGTATTTGTATCTATTTATTGATGCTTAAATATGTTTTTAAATCAGTAAATGTCGTATTTATCTTTATTTATTGAGGGTTTATTGTAAAAACTGGTTATTGAATTTTCAAAAATAAATTAATATAAATGTCAAATCATGATTATTGTTAATTTAATTTTTGTAATCCATAATTCTTGCCCTAAATAGTCAAAAAAACAGACTTCAATTCTTTTCCTCATACAAAAGTTAATAAATTCGCTAATGAAAAAGAGAATGTTTTAGAGGCGAATAAGAGGTTTTAGAAATGACTTATACTATTAAATAGATATATAAAAGATTAACTAACCAGAATCAATTAATAACTAAAAACCAATTAACACATGAAAAAAGTATTACACGTATTAGCCGCGATGTTAACAAGTTCTTTTGCTTTTGCCCAAGATGAGACTGAAGCTTCAGTTTCGCCAGCAACCACTTGGGGAGGATCAGCAGACGCTTATTATAAATATGATTTTTCAAAACAAATGAACGGATTAACGAGCTTTACCAACTCACAAGATTCATTCGAATTAGGAATGGCCTCAATTCAGGCGGCGCACACGTTCGGGAAGGCTTCAGTTTTTGTAGACTTAGGTTTCGGAAAAAGAGCGGGGGAATTTTCATATAATGAAACAACAGATAAGGATGTTACAGCAAAATTTTTAATCAAACAATTATTTTTCACTTATCAGGTAACAGATAAATTTAAAGTAGTCGCAGGTAGTTTTGGTACGCATATAGGGTATGAAGTGTTAGATGCGATAGGGAATAAAAACTATAGTATGTCATATGCTTTCTCTTACGGTCCATTTTTTAATACTGGAGTAAAAGCAGTATATACTTCGGGAAAATTTACAGCTATGGCTGGGATTACAAACCCAACAGATTTTAAATCTGCTATGGATGCGGGGTCAAGCCAAAAAACATATATCGCACAATTAGGATATATTGGTGATACCGGAAGTGCTTATTTAAATTTTACGTCAGGCAGTAGTAATCCTGCATCTGATGAGAATAAAACACAAATCGATTTTGTAGCGTCTAAAACAATAACAGATGCTTTTTCTTTAGGATTTAATGCAACATATGCTAAAACTAAAAATGATTTCGATAGTGAATTAGACGGTGATTGGTTTGCATTAGTAGGATATGCTAATTATGCCTTCATGCCATCTTTGAGTTTGGCTTACAGAATAGAATATTTTGATGCTAAAGATGCTGCTGCGAGTTTAGGAACATTGACAGGATCGAATGTTTTTGCAAACACAGTTTCTTTAAATTACAAAGTTGGAAAACTAACCATAATTCCTGAGTTAAGATACGATGCTGCATCGAATGATATCTTTTTAGATAAAGATGTCGCTCCAACAGGAGGATCTTTCTTCGGATTAATTGCTACAACATACTCTTTCTAGAGATAAAGATTGATATTTTTTTTTTTTTTTTGGAGCTGTCGAAACATACTAATGTTTTGGCAGCTTTTTTATTTGAATGTATTCCTGTTATTTTTTGTCTTAAATTTAGATAGGAACTATGGTTTGATTTTTTTTGCCACGAATTACACTAATTTGCTCTAATTTTTTATTTTGGTTTGGACAGTTACTTTTGCTTGTTTTTTATCTCTCTAGGTCATGGCAGAACTATTATTAATCTTAATTAACAGCTAAATTTCATATTCTTTATTTGTGCAAACTCGCACAATGTATGTAAACTCAGCAGAGTTTATTCTGGTTTTTTTTGCCACGAATTTCACAAATTACACTAATTTTTTCTCTATTAAATTTTTCAATAAGCACAGTTTATTTAAAAAGTCATCCATCAATTCCTGCTATCTGTAAGAATTCTCAAGCAACAATAACACCATCATCAAGTATAAGTACAAATTAAAACAGATAAAAAACAATCAACTTTTTGTCTAATAGAGATTGGGAACAGCTAATTTTTGCCTTTTAATTCGTGAAAATTTGTGTAATTCGTGGCAAACTTCAAGTAATAAAAAAACGCGTTTCTAAATTTTAGAAACGCGTTTTGTATGCTTTTTTATTGCAGTTGCTTTTTGTAAATCGAGTAGATAGTATCTATTGTTTTTCGATCTAAAGTAGCAGTAGTATCAGTTTGAATATAATGTAATTTAAAAGCCTGAATTGCTGCCGAAAGATTCTTGGTATTATAGCCAATAATTCTCAAAGCCGGTTCGATTTTAAAATCAAACGGAGCTTCTTCTAAAATTTCATCTGGCCAGATTCCAAATCCTTTTTCTGCTAAGGTTTTCCACGGAAACAAGGCACTTGGATCTTGTTTTCTGCCTGGTGCAATATCTGCGTGACCTAATATGTTTTGAGTCGGAATATTGTAATCTTTTTTTAATTTCGTTAAAAGTGCTACAAGGCTGCTAATTTGTGCTTCGGTAAAAGGTTTAAAACCATTATTGTCAAGTTCAATACCAATAGAAGAAGAGTTTAAATCTGTATTTTTTCCCCAAGTAGATGCTCCTGCGTGCCAGGCTCTTAAATAATCGTTTAGCATCTGAACCACTTTTCCATTCTCAGATATAATATAGTGGGCACTAACCTGTGTTCTTGTTATGGTAAATGTTTTTATGGTTTGCTGGATCGAATCCTGAGCAGTATGGTGAATAACAATAAAGCTTGGTTTTCTTAAGTTAAAGTTTACTGTTCCAATCCATTCTGTATTTACACCATTTAATAAGTACGTAGAACCCGTTTTAGATAAAGTATCTTTTACAATTCCTAATTGTGCTGCATAAGTAGTGTCAATAACAACAGGCGTAACTGCCGGAATTGGTTGAGCTTCTTTATTTGTGATTTGATTCTCTAGAGTTTTAAGCTGTTTGTCGTAAACCTTTTCTGTGTTTTTATAAGGGTTTGTCGAGCAAGCAGTAATAATAAGGGCCAAAATCAGGAAACAAAAATGTTTTTTTGCCATGGTTAGTTATGTTTATAAGATAAGATTGAAACAGTTATTCTTGAGCTTTTATTGTTTCAGTATCTTCTTTAACTTCTTCTTTATTTTTGTTTTCTTTAGAATCTTTTTTCTTTTTCGATTTAGCAGGTTTTTTGATTTCTTTAAAATCTGCCATAAAAGCAGTATATTTTTCAATCTGGTCCGGATTCAAAAAAGCAGTAACTTTTTTATTAGTGCTTTCTCTTAAAGCTTTAATCTGCTCTAGTTTTTCGTCCTGGCTGCTGCTTTCGTTTTTCAAAAGAACACCTTGTTCTTTCATGCTGTCAGTAAAAACATTTGTAATAGCAATTGCCTGAAGTTCATCAAGATTTACCACGGGCTTCATTTGCTCTACAATTCTGGCAGCAGTTTCTTCTACAGGAACTTCTTTAGGTTTGCTGGTGTTACCTTGCTGTCCACCGCCCATCATACTTCTGTCCATACCCATTCCGCCACCTCTTCCGTATCCGTTTCCTCCATAACCGCCACCTCCGTAACCGTTATTGTATCCATTTCCGTATTGAGCCGAAACAGAATTGAAGCAGAATAAGGTGAAAACTAAAAGAAATAAAGATTGTATAGGTTTCATAAGATTGTTTTATCTAAAATTGATAATTGTTCAGCGTAAATTTAAGCAGGTTCTCCGTATAAATCAAATTCTGTTGCTTCTATTATTCTTATATTAACAAATTCTCCTGTTTTTACATAATGTTTAGATGCGTCAATCAAAACTTCATTGTCTACATCCGGACTATCAAACTCAGATCTTCCAACAAAGTGAGCGCCTTCTTTTCTGTCAATAATACATCTGTAAACCTGTCCTACTTTCTCCTGGTTCAAGTCCCATGAAATTTGTGACTGTAGTTCCATTATTTCGTTTGCTCTGGCTTGTTTTACATCATCCGGAACATCATCTTCTAATAAATAAGCATGCGTATTTTCTTCATGAGAATAAGCAAAACATCCCATTCGGTCAAATTTCATTTCCTGAACGAAATCTTTTAGAATTTCAAAATCTTCCTGAGTTTCACCAGGATATCCAACAATTAAAGTTGTTCTGATAGCTATTCCGGGAACAGCTGCACGAAAATCTTTTAATAATTGAGTCGTTTTAGCCTGAGTAGTACCACGACGCATAGATTTTAAGATAGAGTCAGAGATATGCTGCAACGGAATATCGATATAATTACAGATCTTAGGTTCGCGTTTCATTAATTCTAAAACATCCATAGGGAAACCTGTAGGATAGGCATAATGCAAACGAATCCATTCAATACCTTCTACTTTTGCTAAAGCTTCTAAAAGTTCAGCAAGATTTCTCTTTTTATAAATATCAAGACCATAATAAGTTAGATCCTGAGCAATTAAGATTAGTTCCTTAACGCCATTTTTAGCTAAACCTTCAGCTTCTTTTACCAGTTTTTCGATAGATTGAGAAACGTGTTTACCACGCATAAGCGGAATAGCACAAAAGCTGCAAGGTCTGTCGCAACCTTCGGCAATTTTCAGGTAAGCATAGTTTTTAGGGGTTGTTGTTAAACGTTCTCCTAATAATTCATGTTTATAATCAGCTCCTAAAGCTTTCAATAACTGAGGCAATTCAGTTGTACCAAAATATTGATCTACATTAGGAATTTCTTTTTCTAAATCAGGTCTGTAACGCTCAGATAAGCATCCTGTTACAAAAACTTTATCAACTAATCCTTTGTCTTTTTTGTCTGCATATTCCAAAATCATGTTTACTGATTCTGCTTTAGCATTATCAATAAAACCACAAGTGTTGATTACAATAATGTTTCCTTCTTCTGCTGCAGGCGCCTCATGAGTCACTTCTTTGCCGTTTGCACGAAGCTGTCCCATTAAGACTTCACTATCATATACATTTTTCGAACACCCAAGAGTGATTACGTTAATTTTGTTCTTTTTTAAAGACTTGGTTCTCATACTTTTATAAATTGGAGTGCAAAATTACGCTTTTTTATTCAAACACCGCTTGTTTCCTTTTCTTTTACGTGTTTTTTATGAAGCTATTCCCGCTCTCCGCTATATCTTTTCCTTGCTAAAGGAGCAAGAAAAAGGATGTCGCTTCTATCGGGGCTAAAAAAAAATCCGTCAGGTAAAACCTGACGGAAATTTCAATTCATCTATTTATTCTTAATTACAATTCAAATAATAAAGTCAAAGTAACATTGTTCAGTTTTGATGTAATGTTAGCTCCGTCAGTAAATCCAGTTGCGAAAAATCCCTGATTCGATTTTCTTTCCAGGTAAGAGTACGCTAAATCTAGTTTAGTTCCTCCAAAATTATATCCTAAACCTCCTGAATAACTGTTTGTGTCTCCTATTGTTGTGCCGTCTTTATAAGGGCTTCCTTCGTAACGATAACCACCGCGTAAACTCAATTGTTTTATTTTATATTCAGCTCCAACTCGTAATTCGCCATTACTTGTTAGTTGATTGCTAATATCATTGTTTACACCTCTAAAACCAGCATCATCTGTTGGTTTATACTTAGTATTTCCGTAATCTTTGATAGCGTAATCAACACTGATCAAACCTGATTTTCCAAATACATACGCAGCACTAAAAGTGGTCTTCCCCGGAGTTTGTAAAGTATATGAATCATAAACATTCACAATATTTGGGTTAACATTTGCGTAATCTTCTGGTCCGTTGATAGCTTGTGTAGTTGTGTAAAGACTTTGAGAAACTTCGTCATTCATTTCATACCACGTATTTGATTCGTAGGCTAAACCAAGACGGAATGATTCTGTAACTTTTGCAATAGCTCCAAGTTGAAAAGAAAAACCATTACCATAAGTATACAAGTCGTTATTAAAACGCAAATTTGAAATAGTTGGATTTGCTTCTAATGGATTGCTGTTATCTTCATAAAAACTGCTTGATCTTCTATAATCAGTTATATGTACATTTAAATTAGCTCCAAGATAAATTCTGTCTTTATAAGATGTAGCGATATTAAAACTTAATTTACTGTTGTATCCGCTTGTATAAACTTCGTTTTCATGATAGTAATTACCGCCGGCTGGTACATTTGATATATATTGATTGTTATTATCAGTATCTGTAACCGGATTTATTACGAATCCTTTGTATCCAAAATAGGCTTGTTGTTCATCGTAGAACTGATCTCTGTAAGGGACGTTTGTAATAGTACTTAAAGGAATACCATTCGCATAGGCTAAGAAATATTTGTCAATAGAATTTGTTGGATTTGTTCCTACTGATGCAATGCTGTTGTCGAAATTATTTGTGTTTTCATAAGTTACTCCAATTGCAATCTTTTTCCAGTTATTACTTGGATTGTGGTCGTGAAAAACAAAAACGGCTCCTGCCTGATTTAGGATAAATGAGTTTTCTTTTTCGCTTGTCTGAGTTCCAAAATAGTTAGAATTATTTTTAATATTTTGGTTACTAAAACTTATACCAGTTTGATTGTTAGAGAAAATTGCAGATCCTGCCGGATTGACACTCATAGAAGATAAATCTCCACCAACTGCTCCAAACGCACCGCTCATTGCTCTGAATCTTGCTGTTCCGGTTAAATTGTCTTGTGCATAACGAACAGCATCAGATATTTCTTGTGAATGTGAGACGCTGGCTGTTAGTCCTGTAATAAGTAGGAATAATATTTTTTTCATTGGGATAAGTTTTTTTATGTGATTTTTAGATTAGTGAATGAAGAGATTATCTTCTTCCACCACCGCCTCCGCTATATGATCTTCCGCCACCGCCACCGCCGCCAGATGATCTCATGCTTCCGCCACTACCGCTGTTCATAGAACGGGATGGGCTAGGAGAGTAGCTTCTTGATGAATTGCCACTATCGTAACTTCTCGTTGTTGTGTTACTTGATGATCTTCTGTTTGAGTAATCATAACTGTTGCTTTGACCTTGAGTCGTACTTCTTCTGTTTGTAAAAGTAGGGCTTGAAGAGTTGTATGTTCTTCCGTTTACAGAAGAGCTTCTTCTGTAGTCAGAGTAGCCATTTTGTCTGTTAGTTGTATAGCTTCCTCTGTTTGTAGTATAACTTCTGTTTGAACTGTAGTTTCTGTTACTGTTATATCCTCTGTTTGTAGTAAAGTTTCTGTTAGAAGCATAATTTCTTCCTCCATAATATGCAGCAGAACCTCTTCTTCCATAACTGTAAGAGTAGTTGTTATATCCGTAATAAGGTCTGTAATAACCAGGGTAGCCCCATCCGCCTCCCCAGTATCCAGGATATCCCCATCCGTATCCAGGGTAGCCCCAATAACCTCCTCCATATCCGTAACCGTAATATGGATATCCAAAACCAAAGCCGAATCCCATTGACCATGTAGGGTCAGAGTAAACGTTTACTGAAACTTCTGAATTGGCACTTCCCCAAGCCGGGTAAGCAGTTGCTACTGTTTGTGTGCTGTCGCTATCTTGATAATTGCCGTAACTGTCAACATCTGTAAAAATTTCGGTTGGCTGATTATCATCTTGCAAAGATTTAAAGTAATCTTTGTATTGATTGTTAGTATTTGTGGTGTTTGTCTGAGCATACGTTCTTGGTGAGCCACCATATACTCCGTCATTATCATTGTAAGAAGTATTTTGGTAAGAACCACACGATGCTAAAAGAAAACTCAGTAATCCAATTAAGTAAATATGACTTGAGTTTTGGCGAAGAGAAGTATAAGTTTTCATATCTGTGGTGTTTTTTATTGTTGCACATTACAAAAATAGTTAGTTTTGTCAAACTATTTAGTTAAAATTATTAAAACAAAATTTGTGCCAAACTATTCAATATGAGTAAGAACCTCACTACAAGATCAGAAGATTATTCGAAATGGTATAACGAGCTGGTTGTAAAGGCAGATCTAGCCGAAAATTCAGGCGTTAGGGGATGTATGGTTATTAAACCTTACGGATATGCTATTTGGGAAAAAATGCAGGCTGAGTTAGATAGAATGTTTAAAGAAACAGGACATCAAAATGCGTACTTCCCTTTATTTGTGCCTAAGAGCATGTTTGAGGCTGAAGAGAAAAATGCAGAAGGATTTGCAAAAGAGTGTGCTATCGTAACACATTATAGATTAAAAAACGATCCGGACAAACCCGGAAAACTAATGGTTGACCCAAATGCTAAACTAGAAGAAGAACTAATTGTTCGTCCTACCAGTGAAGCTATTATTTGGTCTACCTATAAAGGATGGGTGCAATCTTACAGAGATTTACCTTTGCTAATTAATCAATGGGCAAATGTAGTTCGTTGGGAAATGCGTACACGTTTATTTTTAAGAACTGCTGAGTTTTTGTGGCAGGAAGGACATACGGCACATGCTACAAAGGCAGAAGCTATAGAAGAATCTGAAAAAATGATGAATGTTTATGCTGATTTTGTTCAGGATTTTATGGCTATTCCGGTTGTAAAAGGTATAAAAACCGAAACAGAACGTTTTGCCGGTGCTGATGAAACCTATTGTATCGAAGCTTTGATGCAAGACGGAAAAGCTTTGCAAGCGGGAACATCTCACTTTTTAGGACAAAACTTTGCAAAAGCTTTTGATGTGAAGTTTGCAAATGCCGAAGGAAAACAAGAACACGTTTGGGGAACCTCTTGGGGAGTTTCTACTCGTTTAATGGGAGCTTTGGTTATGACGCACTCAGATGATCAGGGATTGGTTTTGCCTCCTAATTTAGCGCCAATACAAGTTGTTATTGTGCCAATTTATAAAACAGACGAGCAATTTGCTGAAATTACAACCGCTGTTAACGAATTGACAGCTAAATTAAAGAAGTTAAAGATCTCTGTTAAATATGATGACAGAACAACTCAAAAACCAGGATTCAAGTTTGCTGAATGGGAATTAAAAGGAGTTCCTGTTAGAATTGCTGTTGGACCAAAAGATTTAGAAAATGGAACTTTTGAAGTTGCCAGACGTGATACATTGACAAAAGAGACAGTTTCTGGTGAAGGAATAGTTACTTATATAAATGACTTGTTAGAACAGATTCAAACTGATTTATTTAATAAAGCATTAGAGTATCGTAATACTCATGTTACGGAAGTAAATAGTTTTGAGGAATTTAAAGAAATTTTAGACGGTAAAGGTGGTTTTGTATCTGCACATTGGGATGGAACTGCAGCTACTGAAGAGAAGATAAAAGATTTGACAAAAGCTACGATTCGATGCATTCCTTTGGATGCTGTAGAAGAGGCGGGAACCTGTGTGTTTACTGGTAATCCGTCTACAAAAAGAGTGCTTTTTGCTAAGGCATATTAAAAAATTTTATTTTTTTTTGCATCAGCTATTGTGCAACTAAAAAATAGATGTATCTTTGCATCCGCATTAGGGAAGCAGGCCCGTTCGTCTATCGGTTAGGACGCATGGTTTTCATCCATGTAAGAGCGGTTCGATTCCGCTACGGGCTACTACTTTTTTTGCGAAATTGTTCTTTAAATACTGAGAATTAAAATGGCCCGTTCGTCTATCGGTTAGGACGCATGGTTTTCATCCATGTAAGAGCGGTTCGATTCCGCTACGGGCTACAATTTCAATTAATATAATTGAAGAAAACTTAGAACGAGAATGGTCTGTTCGTCTAGGGGTTAGGACTCCAGGCTTTCGTCCTGGTAACAGGGGTTCGATTCCCTTACAGACTACTAAAATTAGTTGTGAATAAGTTTTATAAAATAAAAATTGGTGTCTCGATTTTTATTTTATTAGTTAAAACCAAAGTGATTGCTTAGCAATTGTGGGAGGTTTTTCTTTTTTAACTAGTATCTATAACAATTATTACATCTAAAATTAAAACAAAATGGCAAATCATAAGTCAGCATTAAAAAGAATCAGAAGTAACGAAAAAAGAAGAGTTCTTAACAGATATCAACATAAAACTACTCGTAACGCTATTAAAGCATTAAGAATAGCTACTGATAAATCTGATGCAACTTCAAAATTATCAACTGTAATCTCTATGATTGATAAATTAGCTAAAAAGAACATCATTCATGATAATAAAGCTTCTAACTTGAAGTCTAAATTAACTAAGCATGTTGCTAAATTGTAATTAACTACAATTTCCTAAAATATATAAAAAGTCCTCTTTAAGAGGACTTTTTTTGTTTCAAACAAACTGTTTTTTAGTTTTTAAAATCAAAAAAAATCCCAAAGTACAGGTTATCTATGGGAATTTTGAGTTTGTGAAATCTGTTTTTTATGTTTATAGCCAATTGCGTTAGGGATGGAAGCGGTATCCTTTTGTGATAATCCAAACTTTTTGATTTTTAATAAACGAACTGGAACAAAAGATTTAGCGTACAGCCCGACCCGTAGGGAAACGCCATAAGACTTAATCTATAATTGCAGAATAGATTTAAAGATTGATTTTCTTTTTTAGATATTCTAACATAGGTTGTGTAATAGGTTTTGAAAGAAAATCTATAATGATAGGATATTTTTTTGCTTTGGCTAAATCGTCAGGATCAATTGTTGAGGATAATACAATTACGTGTGCAGAATTAAAGTCTGCATAAGCAGGAGAAGTAAAGTGATCCAGAAATTCCCAGCCGCCCATTACTGGCATATTTAGGTCTAAGAATATTAATTCCGGTTTTTTGTTTACTTTGTTTTTATTGTTGGTGTATTTTAAATTGTTAAAATGATGTAGCGCTTCTTCGCCATTTTGAGCTGTTATAATTTCTTTGGAAAATGATGATTTTGAAATTACTTTTTTGCATAACATTAATGTGATAGGATCGTCGTCAATGCATAAAATTTGCTCCAGCATAAAAATTAATTTTTAAATGTTATTGTAAATGTCGTTCCTTTATTTACTTCGCTTTCAATACTTATTGTTCCACCCATTGTTTCTACCTGTGATTTTACGAGATATAAACCTAGTCCTTTGCTGTCAGGATAATTGTGAAATCTTTGATACAAACCAAAAACTTTGTCACCGTTTCTTTCCAGGTCAATCCCAATTCCGTTGTCTTTAAAAGTTAAAATTGCCTGATGTTCAATTTGTTCTGCGGTAATTGATATTTTTAATTTTCTGTTTTCAGATTTGTATTTAATCGAGTTGGTGAGCAAATTAAGTAAAATGCTTTCAATATATGCTTTGTTCGTATTTAATAATGGAACTTTTTCGAAATTTAGTTTGATGATTGGTTTGTGTAATTCGATTTGAAAAGATAATTGACTAAATACATTTTCGAAAACCTCTTTTAAAGAAACTTCTTCTTTTTGCATAGAAGGGTTGTCTTTGATAATAATTACTTTTACCAAATCATTGATTGTTTCGTTTAAAAGGTGAGTTGATTTAGTAAAACCAGCAAGGATTTCTTCTAATTCCGGATTTTCAATGGCAATATCTTCAATGAGATTTAATAACCCAATTAGATTTGACAATGGTGCCCGTAAATTATGTGATGTGATGTACGAAAATTGTTTTAGGTCCTTGTTGTTTTGAGTTAACTCCCTAATTAGATGTTCTTTTTCTGTTTCTAATTTTTTCTCATCTGTAATGTCTCTTTGTATCGAGATCCAGTGCGAAATAACACCTTCGTTGTTGAAAATTGGAATCATAGAGAATCGAACCCAGTATTCTTCATTTTTCTTTGTGTAACTAATTGTTTCTATCAGGCATTCTTCTTCGTTTTTTATTGCTCTTAATAGTTTTTTCAGTTCTTCTGAATCAGATTTTGGTCCTTTAAATATATTGGTAGATTTTCCTATTATTTCATGCGAAAGATATCCGGACATGTGTGAAAATGCAGGATTAACGTAGACTATTTTTGGGATTTTTCGGTCTGATGAGTTTGCTTCTGTAATTAAGATCGAATCTTTAGATTGTGTAATTACGGTTTCCAGAAGTTTTAATCGCTGCTCTTCTTCTTTTTGCTTGGTAATATCCTGAATGGCTCCAATCATTCTAATGGCTCTTCCGTTTTCATCTTTCAATAAAAAACCACGATCAAGAACATATTTGTAGCTTCCGTCAGCACATCTAAAACGATATTGATCTTGCCATTTTTCAGTTTTTTGTTCAATAAAAGAATATAGTTTAATTGACATTCTGATACTGTCTTCAGGATGAATTTTATCAAACCACCATTTCGATGTTTTCCCAACATCAGCAGATTTGTAACCAAAAATACTTTCTATTCCCTTATTCCAGTTGATACTGTCTTCCTGAATTTTCCAATCCCAAATTGTATCGCTTGTTGCTTTTGCAACAATGTCGTATTTTTCATTGGATTCCTTAATTTCTTCGTTTGTACTTTTTAATTTTTCAAAAACGGAAACATTTTTTCTTTCTTTTTTTGAAAGTATATATTTGAAGATAAAACCTGTAGCGAGGATAAAAATAATGTCTTTTAAGAAAAACAAATAAAAATATTCTAGTTTAGAAAAGTAGGTAGTAAGTATTTTATGACAGACTGCTGCCATAATTAGCGATATGATAACGTAAATTAGAGTAATTTGGAGAGTTTTACTTTTCATTACTCAAATATAGTTAAATTAACTATAATTAAACAATAACGAAAGTTCAATTTGGAGGTTAAATTTACATTGTTTTAACGAACTAATTACTTGTCTATACGCAAACTATCGCAGAAACGTTTTTTATATCAAAATAAAGTGTACCTTTGCACCCATTAAAAATCACAGATGGAATCTATTAGAAACATTGCAATTATTGCCCACGTCGATCACGGTAAAACCACTTTGGTTGATAAAATTATGTATCACTGTCAATTATTTCGTGACAACGAAAACACAGGTGATTTAATTCTTGATAATAACGATTTAGAGCGTGAGAGAGGTATTACTATTACTTCAAAAAACGTTTCAGTTCAATATAAAGGAACAAAAATCAATATTATTGATACTCCTGGTCACGCCGATTTTGGAGGAGAAGTAGAACGTGTATTAAACATGGCCGATGGTGTATGTTTGCTAGTTGATGCTTTTGAAGGTCCAATGCCACAAACGCGTTTTGTATTACAAAAAGCGATTGATCTTGGTTTAAAGCCTTGTGTAGTTATAAATAAAGTTGATAAAGAAAACTGTACTCCTGAAGAAGTTCATGAAAAAGTTTTTGACTTAATGTTCGAATTAGGTGCTGAAGAATGGCAGTTGGATTTTCCAACAGTTTATGGTTCTGCTAAAAACAACTGGATGTCTGATCATTGGGAAAACGTAACTGATAATGTTGAAGCATTATTGGATATGGTTGTTGCTAATGTACCTGCTCCTAAAGTTTCTGAAGGAACACCACAAATGTTGATTACTTCTTTAGATTTCTCAGCCTTTACAGGTCGTATTGCTATTGGTCGTCTTGAAAGAGGAGTTCTTAAAGAAGGTATGCCAATTTCATTAGTAAAAAGAGATGGTACGGTATCTAAATCTCGTATCAAAGAACTTCATACTTTTGAAGGACTTGGTCGTAAAAAAGTACAAGAGGTTATTGCTGGAGATATTTGTGCAATCATTGGAGTTGAAGGTTTTGAAATTGGTGATACTATTGCTGATCATGAAAATCCTGAAGGTCTAAAAACGATTGATATCGATGAGCCTACAATGAGTATGTTGTTTACAATCAATGACTCACCTTTCTTTGGTAAAGAGGGTAAATTTGTAACTTCTCGTCATATTAGAGAAAGATTAACAAAAGAATTAGAGAAAAACTTAGCTATGAAGTTAGGTGAAACTGATTCTGCAGATAAATTCATGGTTTTTGGTCGTGGAGTACTTCACTTATCTGTTCTTATTGAAACAATGAGAAGAGAAGGGTATGAGCTACAAATTGGACAGCCACAAGTTATCATCAAAGAAATTGATGGTAAAAAATGTGAACCAATTGAGGAATTGACAATCGATTTACCAGAAAACCTTTCAGGTAGAGCAGTTGAATTCGTTACATTGCGTAAAGGAGAAATGCTTTCTATGGAAACTAAAGGGGAGCGTATGATTGTGAAATTTAATATTCCATCACGTGGAATTATTGGATTGCGTAATCAATTACTTACTGCAACAGCTGGTGAGGCTATTATGGCGCACCGTTTTATTGGATATGAGCCTTACAAAGGAGAAATTGCCGGACGTAACAAAGGTTCATTGATTTCTATGGAAAAAGGAAAAGCTATTCCTTATTCTATCGATAAATTGCAAGATCGTGGTAAGTTTTTTGTTGAACCAAATGCTGAAATTTACGAAGGTCAGGTTATTGGTGAAAACTCTCGTGCTGATGATATGTGTGTGAACGTAACTAAAGAGAAAAAACAATCTAACGTTCGTTCTTCTGGAAATGACGAAAAAGCAAGAATCATCCCTCCAATTATTTTTTCATTAGAGGAAGCTTTAGAGTATATTCAAAAAGATGAATATGTAGAGGTAACTCCAAAATCTATTCGTTTGAGAAAAATCTATTTGACAGAAACTGATAGAAAAAGATTTAAAATCTAAATCCATTTCTAACATTTAATATTGAAAATCCCAAATTCCTCCCGAGATATCGGAACTGGAATTTGGGATTTTTTTATATCTTTTTTTGAGTTCTAAACTTAATCTCTTAAGACTACGATTAGAATTAACGATCCTATTTGAATAATGATTATAAGTTTATTATCGCTTAAGGCTAAAATGACCTTTTGCCTCTCTGCCATTCTCAAGTTTAATGGTGAACCAATAATCAGAAGCAGGCATTGGTTCTTTAATGTAAGTTCCGTCCCATCCTGCCTCAAACGGAGATAATTGTTTTAGCAGTTTTCCGTACCGATCATAAATATAGATTACAGAATTCTTGTAAATAGGATCATTTATTCCGCTAAAATTCCAATAATCATTATAACCATCATTATTAGGAGTGAAAAACTTGGGAGCATTCAATACAGCAAAGTTCTTAAAGATTCTTCCGCAGCCATCAATATTTTCTATGATTAATTCATGAAATCCTCCCGGTATATTTTCGAAAATAGTTGAACTTTGAAAATCACTAAACGTTCCGTCCTGAAAATGAATTCTATATTTATAATTATTAGGATTATTTACATCTATTATAAGTTGATTTAAGGTGTTTAGATCATTAATTTCAATTTTATTTATAAAAGCTAGATGAGATAATTTTACAGGAATATCCACTTTATTAGTACATTCTGCTTTATTTTTTACAACTACATTATAATTTCCTTCTTTATTTACGGTAATTGTAGGAGTTATAGCTCCGGTTGACCATAAATAAGTATAATTATTGATCTCAGATAATTGAACCCCTGATTCTAAAATTAATGTTGCATTGGGTACAGATTCGCATATAACTTTTTCAGATTGTGGTATTAAAAGTGGAATTGGGTCGACGATTAGTTCAAATTTTCCTGTCCCATAACAGCCATCTGTATTTTCGGCTCGTATAAATACATTTTTTGAATTTGTTGTAATTATATTTTTAAGTTCGTTCAATGATAAAGCTGCATCATTTTCGGAATTGTAAAAAAATAATTTAACGTCTAAAGGCATGTTTAATTGATTTTTAATAAGGTGTCTTTTTTGTTCTAAGTCAAATTCAGCTTTTCCAACACCTAAATCGCATTTATGAAAGTCATCGGCATTAATATAAATATTGGGATTTGCCTGTAATATTATAGTTGCGAAGCTATAACAGGACGAATTTGGTTGGCTTATTTTTGCATAAACTGTTTCATTAGGCGTAACATTTCTATAAATAGTATCAATTGATAACGTACTTGCTATATCATTTTCGGCATCACTTTTATTATGATAATAAAAAACCTTATAATCTTTATTCCTTAATGAAATAGGTTCATTTGCCACAGCAAGATTAAAAGTAGCCAATCCGTCTAATGAATTATTATCCTGAGTATCACATTGAATTAATTTATACGGAGTTCCAAGTACAGTAGGATTTTCATAAATGGTTATTATTTTTTCGATGGGTTCTCTGTTTTCACCATTAACAGTTTTGACAAGCGTTACTTTATAATCTCCCGGTTTTGTGTAAGTATGAAAGGCATCTTTTTTATTTGAACTATTTCCGTCTCCAAAATTCCATAAAAAGCTATCTATATTTTCGGAAGAATTCACAAAGAAATGTGTTGATTGTCCAAAACAGTTAAATTCGTAATCGAACGTGTAGAGAAAGAGAGAAGTGATAAAGGGAGGTAGTCCTAATTTTGAAATGCCACCTTTTAAGTCAATTTTATTTTGAATATAATTGCAATTTATGCCATCTGATTCCGGATTGTTGATTACAGATAGTTTATTGCTATTACTGTCAGTATTT
Organism: Flavobacterium sp. Leaf82; assembly: GCF_001422725.1. GTDB lineage: Bacteria > Bacteroidota > Bacteroidia > Flavobacteriales > Flavobacteriaceae > Flavobacterium. The sequence goes on from NZ_LMMA01000033.1 coordinate 79,621, forward strand.
GAATAACCAGATCTGTAAATTTTTTCATCGATAGCAAGTTGCAACGCACCTGCAACATAATTTGAAGAATTTATTATTTGTTGAGAACCTATAATGTCTACTTTTTTTAAATCAAATTGTATGAGAGTGCTTCCAAGCGAAATACCATTTACATCATTATATCTGTTGAAAGTAAGATAAAGTTTCGTTGCTTTTGGAGAAAACTCTACGCCGTAAGGATCAACATTGCTTAATACTATTATTTCATTGTTTAAAATTCCAGTACTTGTATCGAAATCATAAAGAGAAACATTTCCTGTATTTCTTTTTATCTGACCACTTTGATTAAAATCGTTAGAAGTTTTTGTTGCCATATTTGCCATGGCAATTTTTTTACCATTTGGCGACGCCTTTAAATAACCAATTGCATTTGTATTATATCCACCAAGAGGTACATTTTGTGTTGTTATAGTTTTTATTGGAGTCTGGTCGATACCTGTAGTACTTATTTTAAAACTGTAGAATGTGTTTTTGAAATGAGTAATGACCCAAAACGAAATACCATCACTATGTTGTACGGCAGTAATTTTCTCTGAGCATTTAAACTTTATATCTTCTGCATCATTTACATTGTAGGTGATAAGATGGATATTCTTTTCAGTTGAAGCAATATCTCCATTACCATTATTTAATCTAAGATCGACTACAGAAAAATTTAAACCGCTATTTGGGGCATCTTCATCATTACTTGTATTATTATCAGCATTAAGTGGGTTGGGTTCGTCTACCGTGAATATATAATATAGATTTGGATCTTTAGGTTTAGGAACTATAATTGCTGATTGTGTACTGGATCGATGTCCTAATAATCCTGTACCGTTCGGCATGACCTGATGATTTTTATCATAGACAATCGATCCGTCAGTATAAAACAAAAGTTTTCCATTTTTATCAGAAATACTGGTGCACCCTTCATTTGTAAATAATTTCCCGTTTGTTAAGGTTACTGGATTTCCGGAATTAAAATCTAATCCTGCTCCATAACCAAAATACCAGATAGCTGCCTCTTTTTGCGCAAAAGAGGGAATTGTAATGAGGAATAAAATGAATGTTATTAATCGGATAGATTTCATATATTTTTCATCAAAATCAAATATACAAAAACGTCTAAGAAATAAATTAAATATTTTTTATCTCTTAAGGCTAAAATGACCTTTTACACTTTTACCATCTATAAATTGTAGGGTAAACCAATAATCATCTGACGGTAATTGCTGGCTATTAAAAACACCGTTCCAGCCCTCGCTGTTTTGGTTCATTTCTTTTAATAATTTTCCGTAACGATCAAAAATCAAAATTTTATAATCCGGAAGCTGATCTATATTTTTGATATACCATAAATCATTATATCCATCTCCGTTAGGGGTGAAAAATCTGGGATAATCTAATACGTAAATAGTAAATGAATTAGATAGCCCGCAACCATTTTTATCTCTTGCAGTTGCATAATAAGTTCCAGGATTTACAGCAGTAAATAAAGGATCATTCTGGAATACTGTACCATCTAATGAAAATTCATAATTTCCACTTCCTGTATATTTTATTAATACTGAATTGTCAGTTCCTGAAAAATCCTTAACAACAGCATCTGTTATTAAAGCTGATTCAGATGCAATTACTTTAAAATTCTTAGTTTTTTCGCAACCATTTTCATCAGTTACAGTTACGGAGTAATCGCCAGCTGAATTTATTTTTATAGTATTGGTTGTACTTCCTGTATTCCATAAATAACTCACAAAACCTGAAGCTACATCCAAGGTTATTTCTTCTCCTTTACAGAGATATTCAGTTGTGTTTTCAAAACCAGGAGGATCAAATGTATTTATAACAAGCGTAACAGGTGTTATATCAAAACAATCAGCTCCATTTGTAGCTTTTGCATAAATTATCTGGCTGTAAGGATTTATATTTTTAAAGATGTTAGGTAATGCGTTTTTTTCTAATAAAGCATCATCTGTGTTTAAATAATACGTAAAGACCAAACCAGTTGGCAAACCTGTTGATAATTGTGGCGTTACTTGTGCTTGAAGATCGAATTGATATAAGCCATCTTGTTTTTCATCACCATCACAAGTTGCTATTGGTTTTTGATCTGCAATTGTTGTGCTTGAAATATTTAATGTTACTTCGGCAATTTTAAAACATCCATACTGATTTTCCAGTCTGGTAAAAACAATTTGACCTGAAGTTTTATTCGTATATTTTTCAGGAGTCAAAATTGGATTTAACTTTGCCTGAGCATCTGTTAAGGATTCATAGTATCCTTTATTCAAAGTTTGAGCAACATTATTTTTAATAATGTTATCTACTTTTGTTAGATTAAAATCAGAAATTCCGTCTGTGTTGTCATCACATTGTAACAGACTTGTATTAGTTGAAAGTATTTCTGGTGCGTACTCGATCTTAATACTTCCTGTAGATACACAAGTAGTGCCCGTTAAGGTTGCTTCGACTTTGTAATTTCCTGTTGTTTTAACGTTATATACAGCCCCGGTTTCTGCAGGAACAATTTCGACATAATTATTGCTGGCATCTTGTTTTAACCACTTAAAAGTATACAAAGCACTATTTAATTGAGTGTCTAGCGTTACATTTTCTCCAAAACACGCAGGATTATTATTAGCAATTGTTTTATCAACTCCAAAATTTATGGTCGAAACAAAACTTCCGGCTTCAATAAAAACAGCAGAGTTATACTGACCAGTTGGATCATCTGCAATTACTAATTTTAAATGATATGTTTTATTCGGAATTACTTCAGTCTGAGCGTTCATTACGACCGTTTGTCCGGCATAATTTATAGGACTATTTACCGTATTGTAACCGTTAAAATAGTTTTCATTTATAGCATCGCAACCACTAAAACTTTCCCCATTCATAAAAACGGGATCAATTTTTGTATGAACAGTAGTAGAGGAAACAGCGGTAGAAGTATTGGGTAAAACAGCTAGGTTTTTATAATCTCCTGAACTTCCTGCTTCTTTTATCAAAAAAGCAAAACCATCAGAATATTCACAAGGATAATAGGTCTGATATTCATTTGAAGCAAAAATATAGTTAAAGCTAATCGAGTTTGTTAAGGCTACAAAGTCAAACTCTAGAACCGTTGCCTGAGTGCTTCCATCTTTGTTTATTGCTTTTTCTAAATCAGCGTCGCCATTCCAGTTTTTATTCGTTTGTCCCTGAGAAGTTGATTGATTAAAAGGACCCGCAGCATTCTTACTGGCAGATGTACTTAGAACAATTCCGCCAGAAAAAGGAAAACTACCGGTTACTGCATTAAAGTAAGCATAACTGTTTCCTGTATTAGCAGGATTTCCAGAAGCATTAACAGTTCCAATATTTATACAGGAACTGTTAATCAATATATTTTTTACTAGTTCATCTGGTGTTTTTGTAGCATCTATTGTAATGTTTTGTGCTTTAATCTTTGCAGATAGTAAGCACGTTAGGATAAAGAACAAAGAAACTTTAAAATAATTCATAGTCTGACAAATATACTACAAATCTCTATTTTTTAATAATTTGTAAGAAAAGTAAATGAATAAAAATGTCCACACCAAAACTATTAAAATCGAAAAATAATGAACACTGTAATCTTTTACATTCGTAACACCCATTTGGGATCCTATGCTTCTTATAACTGATAATCTGGTAATAGGTTCAATAATTAAATTAGACATTGATTCTAAAGGGAAAAATTGTGTAATATAATCTCCCTTATTACTGTTTGGAAAAACTATAAAAATCAAAACCAGTTTTAAAATCCATTCAATAAAATTCCAAACCAATAAAAAACCTAATGCAAAGGCAGAACGTTTAATCAAAATTCCCAAAAATAAACAGAAAGAAAAGAATCCTGTTAATTTTACAAAAAAGGCCAATAGATAATTTAAATCAGTAAAAATAATTCCAAATTCAGTGTAGGACGAAAAGCAAAGTCCTAAAATTAAACTCATTATAAAAACAAAAATTGTAGAAATTAATGAGAATAGTACAACTGTTAGGAATTTTGATAAAATGAATTCTTTTTTACTTAAACCATCAATTAAATTTTGTTTTAAGGTGCCATAACTGTATTCATTTGCCATCATGGAAACAATTACAATAGCAAGGAAAAACTTTAGCAAAGCAGCGATATAAGTGGTAAGATGCCAGATATAAGGGAAATTGAAAAACCCCATTTCTGACGGATCAATGCGAATTGGTCCAATATTAAATTTAATGGATGCCAGCAATGCAATAAAGGACAGTAAAATAAAATAAGTTAGTGTAAGTACTCGACTGGCCTTGTTTTTCCAGATTTTTTGTAATTCTATAGCGATAAGTCTGTTCATGGTTTAGTTGATTTTGGTAGTGGCGTTTTTGGTTAATTCTAAAAATTGAGCTTCTAAACTGTTTTTGCGTTTCACTAAATGACTCAATGAAATGTTTTTAGAAAATAAAAACTGATTTAGATCTGAAGCTGATAGATCTGATTTTAAGTATACCAAAATTTTCCCTTCTTCCTCGGTAATTCTGTCAACTGCTGAATGTTGTGCCAAAATATTTTTTAGCATAACACTATCATCTGCCATAACTTCGAAGAAACCTTCATTTGCAGACATTGCATCTACAGAACCTGAATAAAGAATTTCTCCTTTTCTTAAAACAATTACATGCGAGCAAACTTTTTCGACTTCATCCAATAAATGAGAAGCTAGTAAAATGGTAGTTCCCTGTGATGCTATCTTCTTTATAATATCCCTAATCTGGTGAATTCCCTGTGGGTCAAGACCATTTGTAGGTTCGTCTAAAATCAGAATTTCAGGATCGTTTAAAAGCGCTGATGCAATAGCTAAACGTTGTTTCATCCCCAATGAGAAAGCACTAAATCTACTGTCTTTTCTTTCGGTTAAACCAACTAAATCTAATTTTTCGCTGATTTTAGAATAGTCGATGCTTTTTATTTTGCAAACTAATTTCAGGTTTTCTTCCGCGGTCATGTACGGATAAAAATTAGGACGTTCTATAATAGCGCCTACTTTTTTTAAAGCTTCGTGAGTCTGAACTCTCCCTCCAAACCAGCTGTAATTTCCTGATGTGCGGTTTACAACATTCAGCACAATTCCCAGAGTAGTTGATTTACCACTTCCGTTAGGACCTAAAATGCCATAAACACGGCCTTTTTGTATTTCAAAAGAAACATTTTTTAAGGCTTGAATTCGCCCGTATCTTTTATGCAGATTTTCAATAGTAAGTATGGTTTCCAAATTTATTTCGGTTTTAGTTTTAAGTATGACGATTCAACTTATATATTGTTACGCTAAATTTTATTTAATGTAAATTTGTAATAAAGATATTCAAAATGAGCGAACCTTTAATGGTTTTTAAAAAACCATCTTATCCTTTAACGCAATCTCTTTTAAATTATTTAGAACGATACGAGCGTATTTCGAAAGTGTCAGTGTTCTATGATGATTTACTGCGATTTTCAGGTTCTGTAAATGTCTATGATAAAAATGAAACGGATACTTTATGGATTCGGGTTTATTATAATGAATTTGAAAGAAATGAAATCGATTTAAACCTGAAAAAGATCTATTCGCTTTTGCATTCTGATGGAAACAGTGAGATTATTCAGTTTTTAAATATCGATGCAATCGACTATTGTACTTTTGGAAACTCAAAACCTTTCCGAATAAAAGTCCGAAATATTCTCAATGATAATTATGTTCATTTTTATATAAAGAAAGCAGATGCTTCCAGAATTTACGGACTGGAATTAGAAGATATCCTATCACCGGATAAAATTAACTTCCTGGTTTATAAAGACACTTTGATTGAGGAACATATTATTGGCATTCCTGGTGATGTTTTTATGGATACTTTATTGGATAATTGTACAGAAATGGAAAAATCCCAGATTGCAAAAGAATTTGTAAAGTTTAATGAACGATGTATGATCAGGCTTTTGGGTGATATGCGTGCGTATAATTATGTAATTGTACCTATTCACGATTTTGATCAGGTGGTGTATAAAATTCGCCCTATAGATTTTGATCAGCAATGTTACGAAGGTAATTTTAAAGTATATCGTCCGCAGTTTTTCAAGGAGAATTATCCAATGATTCAGTTGATAAAGGAAAAGCTCGAAGACAGATCTATAATACAATATAAAGATGAAGAAAGAGCAATTTTAGCAAAACGTATTCATTCTGCTGAAAACAGGATCAAAAAATTATTGAATATAATGTGCCACGATACTATTTCGACAGAGGAACATCTGAATCAATTAAAAATGGAATTGTATCGTTATACAAATGATATGAAATTTAAAAATGCCAGATCAATGGGACACATTATGTTCGCTGCATTTGAATTTATTACACGTAATTTTAAAAACACGAATTTAATCTAGGGTTTTTATGCTTTAGATTGCACAGATTATTTAGGTCTTTTATCTGATTTATTTCAGGAGAATCATTTTTATCTGTGGCTAATTAATTAAAAATATAATATGAAAAAGTTTTTCTTGTTTGGATTTTCCATTGCTTTACTGGCTTGCCAGCAACAATCAAATAGTGATTTAAAGACATTGTATTCGCTTCCTAAAAAGTTAAAAGAAGTATCGGGAATTACTTATTTTCCAGATTCGAATTTGATTTATACCTTAGAAGACAGTGGAAATAAAAATGAAATCTACGCCATAAATTCAGAAGGGAAGATTAATAAAACCATTGCAATTACAAACGCCACAAATGTAGATTGGGAAGATATTACAAAAGATAAAAGCGGCAATATTTATATTGGAGATTTTGGGAACAACGATAACGAACGCAAAGATTTGTGTATCTATAAAGTCAATAAAAACCAATTAAATAAAGATTTGGCTGTAGCCGAATATAAAATTTCATTTTCTTACCCGGAGCAAACGGAATTTCCACCAAAGAAAAAAGAATTATTTTATGATGTTGAAGGATTTTTTGAGCACGGAAATTATTTTTATCTTTTTACAAAAAACCGAAGTAAAAACTTCGACGGAACAGCTTTTATTTATAAAATATTAAATGCGCCGGGAACTCAAAAAGCAACTAAAATTGGTGAATTTAAAACCTGTAACAATTATAATCATTGTGTTCTAACAAGCGCTACAATTAGTCCGGATGGTAAAAAAGTAGTTTTGTTAAGTCATGATAAAATTGTCTTGTTTAAAGATTTCAAAGGAGATTTATTTCATAAAGGATCCCAGACGGAAATAAAATTAAATCACTTTTCTCAAAAAGAAGCCATAGTTTTCAAAGACAATAATACGTTATTGATCGCCGATGAAAAAACAAATAAAGTAGGAGGAAATGTTTATGAGTTTAAGCTAAAGTGAGAATAAAGTTGCTGAGTTGCTAAGTTACTAAGATGCTAAGTTCTTTTAAGTTGATAAGCTTAGAGTTACAAAAAAATAGCCACGAATTCACGAATTTCATTATAAATAATTCGTGAATTCGTGGCTAAAAATTTGTCTTTTTGAGCCTTTGGTGCTTTGAACCTTTCCTGGAAAACTTAGCCTCTTAGCAACTCAGAGCCTTAGTGCCTTACTAGAAGCTATATGCAGCTCCAAAAATAACCCTTCCTTCTTCGTCAGGAGATTTAAAATAAGAGATTCTTGCTGTTAAAACATTGATTGCATTCAGCCAAAGTCCGCCACCATAATCCTGATGCCATTTTTTTGAATTTTCTCCGTCAAGCCAAATTCTTCCGTAATCAAAACCACCCAGAATTCCGTAAGTTAGAGGAGCAATCGTTTTTCTTATTTTACCAATACTTAATCGTAAATCTGAACTTTGAGAGAAATAAGAATCTCCTAAAAAGCGTTCGTTTCTATAACCACGCAAATCAGTGTCTCCACCTAAAGTAGCACCTTGATAAAATTCGTAATTGTTGTTTAGTATTGCTTTTCCTTTTAAAATTGTAGCTAAAACCAATTTTCCGTTATGATCGATTTTATGAGTAAATCCTAAAAAACTTTCAATAGCAGGGAAGTTTTGTTTTGTATCATTTAAATTAGAAAGCCATGTTACCGAAGCCATAAAAGCAACTCCTAAAGTTGGTTTTGCAGCAAAATCAGCATTTTTAAAAAGGTATTTAATTTTTGCACCACCATAAACCTGACTGTCAAAAACGTTAGGATTTATAATACCCGGAGTATCAATAAACCTGTTTTCAGTTTCTTCAACTCTCATTTGTTGCAACATTGGCTGAATGCTAAATTCACTGCCATATCTGCCAACGTGTCTAATAGCTCCTGAAAGATTAAATCTCTGAATACGAACACGGTTATAATCCATTCCAAACTCCTCAGAATTGTTTATGGATTCATTTCCATATCCAAAATAATTTACAGCAAAATTTGGGGTTGTATATTGCGATTCAACATCAATAACCCATTTTCCTAACAAACCAGGAAAATGTGCTACATAATTAAATTCCAAACCTCCAGTTGCAAAATAATAAAAAGCATTTAAAACGTGTCTTTGTGTATATGGATTCTGTTTGAAATTATTAACAGTATAATTTAAATTAATCCCCACTTTTACACCATCATCAGGATTAAACCCAATGTTAGGAAGTCCTGATACTACATTGTATTTAGGTCTTTCGTAATTGTATAAATTGACATCATAGTCATCTGTCAATTGTGTTTGGGTTTTTGAGTCCAGATTATAAGTGTTTTCTTTTGATTTAAAATCATAGACAATAACTCTTTTTCCGTTTTCAATGTTATAAGTATCATTGTTCTGACCACCAATCAAACGAATTTTTATTTTCGATTTATGATCGCCAGTTACTTCAAAAACATCATTATCATCTAAACCATAAATCCAAAGATTTTTAGTTTTAGCATCTGTAACAGTTTTGGTATAAACCAATTCATCACCTTCTTTTTTAACTCTTAAAACCTGAATTTCGATACTTTTTTTAGCATTGTGGTTGATAATGAATTTATCTTTTTTGTCAGTTCCGGCAATCATAACCGTATGACTTAAGATGTCAAAATACTCTGATGCATATTTTTGAAGATCTTTTTTCCTGTTTTTTAATTTATGCTTAATATCTTCAATCGTTCCGTCCTGTACTTCTTTTGGTAAGTTTTTAAAGGCATTATCGATATCACTGTCAGATAAATTTTCCTGGATATATTTAGCCTGAGCGAGCCAGTCTTTTTCTTCAGCAGTTCTTAAAAATGCTAAATCCATTGGATAAGGTTCTCTGTTAAGCCATTTTACATTGTCGATTTTATTTTTGAAAGTTCGCATGTGTCGAAGTGCCGGAATATTCATTAAAATAGAAAGTAAAGTTCCGTCATATTTCACAAAAGCCTGATCGCGGTCACGAGGAATTGGGATGTAAGTTACTTTGCCGTCTTTTTTGTGTTCAGCCCAACGCCATTGATCGCTATGTCTGTCCCAATCGCCAATAAGCATGTCAAATAAACGTGCTTTCATGTATTCCTTTTCGTCAACACTGTATTTTTCATCCTTATGAAGATTTTTCATCATATCTTCAGTACTGATAATATCAGTTGGATTTCCAAAATTTTTGCCATCAAGATGATTGTCAGCAGGTCTTTCTTCAACCATATAAAGCTGATCTCCAAAATTCGAGTTAAACTCTTTTAAACCATTTTGTTTTGGTATATAGTAAAGGATAGGATTTGTATGTGCCAAACCAATTTTATCTGCCATACTACCAACTGCAAATGGTGTATAAGGATGCGAAGTGGTGTAGAAATCAAATAAAAAGTTCTCAGCATAAGTATCTTCAAAATCATTGACAACATATTGATCCTTAAAAGCTACGGATTGCAAAAATACAGTGGCACTTTTTTTCAAGGCACGCATTACATATTCCCTGCCTTTAGGATCTGAAACTCTTAGCGATACAGATTGATGGCCTCCGCCTTCACGAATAGGTTTTAAACCGCCCATTAAAGTATCTAAAGTGGCCGTTTTTGCTTCTATTGGCAAACTGTAATACTTTCTGTAATGTTGCCCAAATAAGAATTTATGGAACAAACTCTTATCTGTCATTTTTGTTGAATAAATTGAGGTTGTAACTGTTGCCGGAAATTTATTATCGACTGTTGCAGCCCAATTAATTTCTTTTGCTTTTATGATTTCATGCTCAAAAAGCAGTTTTTCTTTGTTGTTTTCATTTCCAAAGAAAGAAACTTTTGCATCTCCGCTTTTAAATAAAGTCAAAGTTGCATAACCATTTCCTCCATAAGAGAATTCAGTTGGGTTTATAGCCCTTGCAGCTTCAGATTTTGATCCCGCGCCACTAATAATTTGTTTAATATTTTCTTTATTGACATACTGCAAATTATGGTCGTGTCCGGAAACAACAATTACATTTTTTTGTTTTTGTAAAAGTGTTTTAATTCGCTTAGCATAAATCGTGTATTGTTTATTTTGTATATCCTGCGGACTTACACCAGATGTTTTTCGAAGCAAATTGATAAAAGAACCAATTATTGGCAACGGTATTTTTTTCTCTAACGGAAATAATTGTTTCTCTAACGAAAATTGTCCGCCGTGTGTTCCGTTACTCATCAAAGGATGATGAATAGCAATAACAACTGTTTTTTCCTGATTTTTATTTAAAAGATTTTCAAGTTCGTCAAAAAAATCTTCTCTCGTTTTTATGTCGCAATTATCATTTATCGTAGGGTGATTATCCCAATCTTCCAGAAACCATTCACTGTCGATTGTAATTAAAGTTGCGGTACTATCAATTTTTACATCTTCGATAGCACAACTTTTTCTAGGCAAAAATGCCTTTTTATCATTAAGATATTTAGTTACAAAATCTGCTTGTCGCTCTAAACCTTTTATACCATTATACCAGTCATGATTACCCGGAATAACAATCGTTTTTCCTTTAAAACCTTTGGTAAGTTTTAATTGATTCGTAAGTTTCGTTTCGGCCAAAGCTTTCTCTGCGGCGTTTTCATCACTAGGGAAACCTTTAGGATAAATATTATCTCCCAAAAATAATAAGGTCGCTTTTTTATTCGATTTCTTTAATTTTTCATGCAGTAATTCAAGCGTTTGCTGCGCTTGCACTTCATCTGCATTTCCGGCATCTCCAACTAAATAAATGGTGTGTGCAATTTTTATAGTATCTGTTGCGTTTTCCGTTTCGTTGGCACTAACATCTTTTCCGTATTGCACTTTATGCGTCGCACAGGAATAAACCAGTAATAAGGCAACAATTGCTAAAAACCGGTTTTTAATTTTAGTAATAAAATGATTATCCAAAAACAATTTCATAATTTAGTGGTATAAAAATAATCTCCATGAATCTAATAGAACAATCCGAAGATTTCGTCAGTAATTTACTCAAAGATAAACTTTCTAATCTATATTCTTATCATAATTTTAACCATACTTTAACGGTAGTAAATGCGGTAAAAGAGCTATGTAAAAAAGAAGAAGTTAAAGGCGATGATAAAGAACTGCTTCTGGTTGCGGCATGGTTTCATGATACAGGTTATACAGAAGGGTATGAAAACCATGAAGCACAAAGTGTTAAAATCGCAACGGAGTTTTTGAAAGAAAAACACCAATCTGAAGAATTTATAGCAACTGTTTCCAGTTTAATTTTGGCTACAATAAAAGAGTATGTACCAAAAACACATTTGGAGAAAATTATTAAAGATGCTGATTTTGCTCATATTATGGGAACAGAATATGAAACAACATGTGAATTACTGCGTATTGAGTTGAAAAATACCTGGGATTTGAATTTTTCTAATGAAGAATGGGCAAAAGAAAATTTTAATTTTCTAATCAATAAACATCGATTTTATACTGATTATGCCATGAAAAAATGGCAACCTCTAAAAGAGAAAAACTTACTTCTTATTCAGAAGAAGATTGAAAAGCAAAAAAAGAAAGAAGCGGATAAAATAGAAGAAGACAATAAAAAGAAAGACAAAGTCGAAAAACCGGATCGTGGAGTTGATACTTTGTTTCGTGTTACTTTAGGAAATCATACGCGTTTAAGCGGAATTGCAGATAGTAAAGCCAATATATTATTGTCTGTAAATGCGATTATTATTTCGATTGCACTTTCGTCGATTATTCCAAAACTGGATAGTCCTAAAAATGCCCATTTGGTAATTCCCACTTTTATAATGTTAATGTCAAGTGTAATTACTATAATCTTTGCCATACTTTCTACACGACCAAAAGTTACTTCCGGAGTTTTTACAAGAGAAGATATCGAAAATAAAAAAATTAATTTATTGTTCTTTGGAAACTTTTACAAAATGCCTTTAGAAGAATATGATTGGGCAATGAATGAAATGATGAAAGACAGAGATTATCTTTATTCTAACATGATTAAAGATTTATATTATCTGGGATTAGTTTTACAGCGCAAATATAATTTACTGCGAATAGCCTATAACTTTTTTATGGTTGGTCTTATTGTTACAGTAGTATCTTTTATAATTGCTTTTAAATCGATTTAAAAAAAAAGCTCAACTATTTAGTTGAGCTCATCTAATAAATCCTGATAGGTGATTTTTTGAGTCACCTGATTGCTATTATTAATCACTTTTACACGAATTGCTCTTAAACCTGAAACACCCTGAAGATCTTCGACCTCAAATTGTTCTATTGATGGTTCAAGGATTTTCTTGTGTTGTAAGTACTTAATATATTTTAAATATTCAGCTTCTTCACTGTTTTGAGAATATACGATTGTGATCTTTTCCTTCTCTGTAATTCTGTCTTTTGTACCTTTAATATTCGATTTGTCGATACGTTTTTTGACCACTTCATATCGCGCATTATAAGTTCCGTCAACATCAAAACGTTTTTCATCCATTCTAAAACGGATAGAAAGCGGAGCACTAAATACCAAAATCAAAGACGTAACATCAAGTTCATAAGGCAATGATTCCTTTAGCTGATGATGTTCAAGTTCCATTTCGCATAATGTTTGCAATTGCCATAAACGCAAATTGTGCAAATACATAATATCAAAAGGACGTGTTGGTGCAATTGACGCCCCTATGTACAAATTATGTTCAACACCGTCTGTTTTAAAACGCTCGTAATAATGCGGATAAATTTGTTGTGCCTCAATTTGTTTTCTATCCAGAACAGTAGCTAATTTTTTATTGATAATAGACATTGCATTATCAAATTTCTTTCTTTCCTGATAAAATAATCCGGTTTTTTCATCCAGGCTTTCAAAATACAAACGCTCTAGTTTTTGACTTTTTTCGGTTTCTTTCGTGTTCTTTAGCAAAGGATGAATTTCTTCTTCAATATAACGTTGAATATATTGTTCTGTATCCGCTTTTAAAGGAGAATCTAATTCACTGCGAAACGATTCTAATTCAAATTTTCTTTGTTCCAGCAACACTAAGTTTGTATTAGGATCCTGAGATTCAAAAATCTTTAACAGAGCAGTCAGCTGGTTTTTAAGGTCTCTTTTTACAGTTTCATTTCTATGTTCAGAGGAACCTTTAATATCGATCTGACCATATAAAGGATATACATTTTTAAAAACAATTTCTTTAAAAATATAATCTTTAGTCTGATTGTTTGTAGTCTGAAAATAATTCTGAGATTCTTTCTTAAATTTCCAATATACACTTGGGTGAATCGTAGTGTATTCACGCTGAATAATTGATGCAATCTGATGTTGCATATCTGTATTGTAGCGATCAATAGTATCTGTTAAGTAGGGAAGGACCAATTCTAGTTTAGTCGCATTTATACTATTTAAATCCCGAACATTTTTAGAAACTAATTCTACAACACCCAATAAGTGATCGTCTTTTATAACTGGTGCAAAAACACAACTCTGAATCCCTTGTCTTAATAAATGCTCACCAAGTTTTTTGTTAGATGATTCTTCGATGAATTTTTTTACGTCAGAAATTACAAATAGTTCTTTATTATCAAGAAGATTTTCGAATGAGCAGCCAAAAAAAGCATTTTTACAATCGACTTCCTGATCTTTTGTAAGCAGAAAACTCTGAAGCTGATGATCAAACTTAAGCGGTCTTAGAAATTTTTCTTCCTCTGGATTATAAACTATAAAACCAACTTTTAAATCAGGAACCTTAAATATAGATCTAAAAATATTAGTTACAATTTCATCCGTTGCAACTGTTTTAGAATCAGGTTTTAATAAATTACTTTTTAAGTTAGAAATAGCACTTTCTATCGTTGCATCAAATAGAGAAACAATACCAAAACCTTTAAGAGTCCAGCTTCCCGGAGGAAATTTCGATTTCCAGAGTTCGATATCATTATAATTGTCAATTAGTAAATTAATATCGTCCTGAGTTAAATGTACAGATTCATTTGTTGGAATAATTTCCATAAAATCAGCATTGTACAAAATACGATAATGTTTTTCTACGCCATCTTCATCCGGAATGTCATAGAAAAATGGCTTATTAAAATCTATTTTTTGTTTATAATATACTCCTAAAATAAGACAGCAGTTGTTGATATAGAATTGGTGATCATCAAAATCACGAATTTCCATATAAAATTCATCACCGGCATTACGCAGGATTTTCTTGAAACGGTCTGTATAATTAAAAGATACGTTCTGGAAAGGAATTGTAACAGCTTTAATCTCATTATTTGTCAAAGCAGTTGGAAACAAATCTGCTAATAAATTTTTAATTAAAGCTTCATTGTTTTTTATAATAGAAAAATCCTCAATACCAGTTCTAAATTCAGGTATTAATTCTGTTTGTTTTAATATGGCTTTGGCGTAGTTGGCTCGGTAATCAACATTTGATAAAGCAATTTCTTCAAAAGATTCAATTAGTTTATGAAATGAAATTATGGTTTTAAAGGGACTTTCTTTATGTAAATGAATATCCATGTTAAGTTTTTTTTAGAGTACAAAATTAAGCATAAATTAAGAATGTTTGTCATTTTCTTATTTCTTTCGTCTATCGTTCCATAGATTTTACTTGCTGAAAATCAGTGTTTTTAGGGGTAATTATTATTTTAACAAAATATTAACTTTAATAATAACGGAACGATCGTTCCGTTATTATATCTTTGTACCATAATAATTAAATAATCAATAATTTAAAAACAATAAAAATGAAAAATTTAGAAAACAAAGTAGCAATTGTAACTGGTGGAAATAGTGGAATTGGTTACGCAGCTGCTGCAGATTTAGTAGCAAAAGGTGCAACAGTAATTGTAACAGGTAGAAACAAAGAAGCTTTGGTTCAAGCCGAAAAAGAATTGAATGTTACCGGAATTGTTTCAGATCAATCTGATCTAAAATCAATTGATGCATTAGTAGAACAACTTAAAGCTCAATTTGGTAAAGTTGATATTTTATTTTTGAATGCAGGAACAGCTTCTTTTGCTCCGGTAGAATCAGCTTCAGAGCAACATTATGACAGCATTATGAATGTAAATGTAAAAGGAGTTTATTTTACCGTTCAAAAAGTTTTACCAATATTAAATGATGGAGGTTCTATTATTTTTAATACTTCTATAAATGCGCATGTTGGTATGCCAAATTCAAGTGTTTATGCAGCCAGTAAAGCAGCAGTATTATCTTTGAATAAAGTATTTGCAACAGAATTGGCACCAAGAAAAATCAGAGTAAATGCAGTTTCTCCTGGTCCGGTTGAAACTCCGCTTTACGGAAAATTAGGTTTAGAAAAAGCAGAGGTAGAAGGTTTTGGAGCAGTTTTAGGTGAAAAAATATTATTGAAACGTTTTGGTCAGGCTTCAGAAATTGCAAAAACTGTTAGTTTCCTTGCTTCAGATGATGCATCGTTTATTACAGGAGCCGAAATTGTTGTAGATGGAGGTCTTACTGTTAATGCAGTAGTATAATTTTTTTTACACAAATTCAGGAACGATTGTTCCGTTTTTCATACCTTTGTAATGATAATTTAATTTTGAAGTCATGGCTAGAACAAAAGAATTTAATGAAGATCAGGCTTTAGATAAAGCGATTGAAATTTTTTGGCACAAAGGTTACAACGGAACATCTGCCCAGGATTTAGTAACACATTTAGGTTTAAGTCGTTCCAGTTTGTATGATACCTTTGGCGATAAGCAAAAGCTGTTTGCTCAGTCTTTGCAGCGTTACCAAAAAAATGCTCAAAATCAAATCGTTGATTTATTAGAGCAGTCAGATAATATCAAAGAAACTTTAAGGGATATCTTTAAACAAGCTGTTATAGAAAGTTTAGAAGACCGCATTACAAAAGGTTGTTTTATGGTAAATTCTTCTGTAGAATTGGCAATGCATGATGAAGAGATTGCAAAAATTGTAAAAAACAACAGCCAGATAATGGAAGAGGTTTTTACAAAAGCCGTACAAAAAGGGCAGGATTCAGGACATATCTCCAAAGCAAATAGCGCACGAGTTTTAGCCCGATCCATTTTTAATACTTATTCCGGAATCAGGGTTTTAGCCCGAACTGGCGAAAGAGACAAACAAGTTTATGATGATATTATAAAAGCAATGTTTTCTATATTGTAATGATTAGGAAAGCTGAAAAAACAAAGAACGTTAATTACAAGTGTAATTAACGTTTTTTGTTTTTAATAGAAAATGAATAATAACGATTAGATTTTTTCTTTTTAAAAAATTAAAAATAATTACCTGTTTCCGTCAAGTAATTTCATTTCATCTATAATAGTTGCAATTGCTGATTGTTCTTCTGTTTCCAACTCTTGTGTATATAAAAGAGTAATTAGAATAGTGTAAGAATCCTCTAAATTTGAATTTTCTTCAAGTTTGAGATCTGGATTCTGATATTTTTGGAGTAATGTTTTGGCACATTCAAAAGCGCGTTCTTCTAGTGTAGATTCTGTATTTTTTTGAGGTGCCATTGTTTATGTTATACGTTAAGTATCAAATCTACTGAATTTTTCAATCAATTGTCTTTTTTTAAAGAGTATAAAAACGGCATTTTATTATTGCGATAAAAACTTAATGTCTATTATTGAACAGAAAAGTAAGTCAATAAAAAAACGGCAATTACTACTGTAGTTGCCGTTTTTTGTTTTAAGTAAGTAATAGAAAATGAATGACTATTAGCTTTTTTCTTCTTTATTGAAATAAACTAAGTAGTAATACATTTGTTTTTCTTCATCCCAGCCTTTTTCAACAAATTTTTCTGCGCTTTCAGGATTGATAAAATCCATTTTGATCTGGATGTGAGTATCCAGATTAATAACATTTTTAATCGATTTTCTAGCATCAGAAACTGCTGCATTAGCAATAGGGAATGAGGTTACATCTTCGATGCTGTATTTTTCTCCTTTATCAACTTTATAGTTTTTGAACTCAGGAATCAAGTCAGGATTGTCTAATACTTCATTCAGGAAGTTTTGCTCTTCGAACTGATCATTTTTAGCGAAATAATTCACAGATCGGTTCATAAACATTACTTCTTCTTTTTTGTCTTCTGCTGGCAAAACAACATCTTTTGCAAAGTTTTGACAGAATTTCAAGTATTTTTTAGTGATGAAGTTCTCATCTTCAAAAGCATCAACTGATAAAAAGTGCTCTAACCAGTAACGCGCATCATAACGGTTGCTGTCAACAGTTAGAATTTTGTACCCTTCGTCTTTTTTATAGTTAAAAATCAAACAGCCTTTATCTAATTTACTCAAGTTAATACCTTGTTGCAAGATCATTTCAAGGTTACTGTTTTTTTCTTCAAATTGTAAAAAATCAGCTTGTAACTCACTTTTAAAAATTCCGATAGCATCAACAACATTATTGTCGATACTTAGATTTGTTAAATACGTTACATAAACCTCTCCGTTTTTAATGTGAGGATGATTTGACTGCTCGAATAAATGCGTTGTGATTCTTTTCGAAATCTCCTGTAAGTTGTTCGGATTGTCAAAAATCTCAGTAGCATATTTAAACATGTCGTTGTAATCCAAATCGACTTCGTGCGCAAACTGATAATAGTTTTCTTCTTTCTCTCTAAAAGGTTTAAAAAAGTACTCTTTTATCAAAGGAACAATTTCATCGTTTAGATTAAATGGTTGTTCTGATAAAAAAATCGCTTCGTTTCTGCTTTTGTTTCCTACGCGGTGTATCGCAAGCGTCTCGATGTGGGTGTTGAAAAGGTTGATCATATTTAAAGGTGCTAAGGTTCTAAGTTGCTAAGGTTCTAAGTGTTTTAGTTTCTGTCTTTTAATTTCTTAATAAACGAAACCAACATTCTCTCTACTTCTCGACTGTCCTCGTATAAATTATTAAATTCTTCTTCGTTAAGATAGGTTATGTTTTTAGCAATCTCTAATTGAGTTTGCATTTCAAATAATGAACCTACTGAAATATTTAAAAAGCGTAAAAAATCTTTAGTGCTTTCTCGTCCAAATCCTTCGGCAATATTGCTGGAAATCGAAATGGAACTACGTCTGATTTGTGAAGTTAATCCAAAGATCTCTTCTTTTGGAAATTTGTTTGTTGAAAAATAGATTTTGGTAATTAAGGCCATTGATTTTTGCCAGATAAGTAGACTTCTAAAGTTGCTCATTTTATATTTAGTTTTTATGCAATAAAATTAAATATAAGAAAAAACTTTCAAAACAAAAAACTTAGAACCTTTGCAACTCAGTACCTTTGTACCTTTCCTCTTAATTCCAATTCTCCTCAAATCCAAAATCTTCAAAGCTGTCGTCGCCTTCGAACATGTCAAGATCGTCTTCGTCAAGATCATCTTCAAATTCTCCGTAGATATCATCGTGCATATCTGCTTCGAAGCTTTTTTCTGTAGCTTCGTCAGGCATTTCTCCGTGAGAGAATAAAGTTTCCGGGTAAGGAACTCCTGCAATCTGATCTTCAATAGCGGCTAATTCAACTAAGAAAGTCCACATATTAATGAAATCATATACATAGATGATTTTGGTATTATCTTTATCTAAGATATCAGATAATTGATAATCGCTCATGGTTTTTTGTTCTCCGGGAACGTCGCCGGTATCAAAAAGAGCAATTTCGTCTTCTTGATTCCAAGTTTCATCGCAAGTATAAAACGAAGCTACTTCCATTCCGTCAAAACCAAAAGCGTTGAAGATTGCATTGTGTAAATCTTCAAGAGTATCATCTTCAAGAATTGCAATGTCTCTAAAAATATCTTCTTCGGCGTCTAGAATTACTCTAAATTTATAAACCATAATCTTTGTTTTTTTGAAAGGTCAAAGGTAAAATATAAAAAACGAAATACGAATTGTGAATTACGTTTTGTTGAAAAGATTTTAAAAAGATAGATTAGCGGTTAGTTTGTCATTGCGAGGAACGAAGCAACCACACTACAAATAAACGCAAAATGATTAAACAAGTGAGATTGCTTCGTTCCTCGCAATGACAAGTTAAAATCACCTTCCAACCAATCTTTTCCTGATCTTGTGATAATGCTTATGATAAGTGCTATGACTAGGATAACTTCTGCTTGAAGTCATATTGTTAAAAATCAATGCTGTTATAAAAAGAATCAGTACACCATCTAAAACCGGAGAAAGTACATACATAAACCCTAAATCTTTTATTTGGGCAGAACCTGTAACCGCTATAAGTGCCGTTGCACCTCCGGGAGGATGAAGTGTTTTGGTAATTTGCATAAATATAATCGAAAGAGAAACGGCCAAAGGCGCTGATAACCAAACAATATCCGGAACCAATTTGTTTATTGTGACTCCAATAACGGCTGAGATAAGATGACCGCCAATTAAATTTCGAGGTTGCGAGAACGGACTTTGAATAATTCCGTAAACCAATACGCTTGATGCGCCAAAAGAACCAATTAAAAAAACAATATCTGTACCTGAAAAACGGATGGATTCTAGATAAGAGAGAATTCCGATACCGATAAAAGAACCTATAAATGACCAGAAATGTTCTTTGTAATCTATTAAAGTTTCTTTGTAAAGTATATAACGTGTTTTACGATACCCTCTTTTTATTTTTGGAGTTGGCATAGATGTTTAATATTTTTTGTGGTATTATGCGCCATGAATTCGTGAATTCTTGGCAAAAAATTATTTAGTCAAGCTTGGAGCGTAACTATATACTGTATAAGGATAAATCATTTTTGCTGTATATTTTGAAATTAAGCAAACTACTAAAATCGGTAAAAACAAAGTATAATCATTTGTTAATCCGCAGACTAAGAAAATTGCTGTAAATGGCGCGTGAATACTGGCGCTTAAAACAGCAGCCATACCAAGAATCATAAAATTAACCGGCAGAACATGTACATGGAAAAAAGTGTTAAGAACTGATGCCAGCAATAATCCTAAAAAAGCACCAATAAAAAGGCTGGGAGCAAAAACTCCACCATCGCCACCAGACGCTAATGTTATCGAAGTTACGATAGGTTTAAGTAATAAAACTCCAACAAAAGTAAAAGCTAAAGTTAATGTTAGCGGGATTTCGGCTGAATTGCTAAAGATTCCTTTTATAGCGTGATATCCTTCGCCATACAATTGAGGAAAAATAAATAACGAAACACTTAAAACCACAGAACCTATTAAGATTTTATAATAATGAGTGTCGATTTTGCCAAACTGAGATTTAAAAAATAAAACACAACGGGTTAAATAAACCGAATTTATTCCGGCTAAAATTCCTAAAAGTATAAAATACGGAATCGCTTTTAAATGCCAGGTTGTAATCGAAACGGCAAACAAAGGTTCTTCTTTTAATATTGTAAGTAATCCAAAAGCGACTGAAACTGCAATTATATTTGAAATAATAAATGCGCGGGTCACTTTTCTGGAAATTACTTCAAGAGCAAATAATATTCCTGCAATTGGACTGCTGAATAATGCTGTAACTCCGGCCGCAACTCCTGCACAAATAAGCTCTGTTTTGTATTTACGAAATACATTTTCTTTTTGTTGGGCAACAGATCCAATTGTAGCGGTGGCAACAACAGTCGAAACTTCGATTCCGGTCGAACCTCCAAAAACAACAGTCAATAATCCGTTTATAAAGTGTGATGGAATTTTATAGGATGGTAAATTTTTTGAAGTTGATTTGGTACTTTCAAATACTTCCTTGATTCCTTTATTTTCTTTTTTCTTAAAGAGATATTGTCGCAAAAAATAAATTACAGACAATCCAAAAACCGGAAAAAGTATATAAAACAGAGGATTTACAGATACTTGATGAAAGAAGATTTCTTCGTAATATTCCGTAATTTTTTTAAGTGAGATTCCTAAAAAGGCAGAAAGAAAGCCAATTAAGATAGAAACGATAACTAATTTTTGAAGGACAATGAATTGATGATTTTTTTTGATTTTCGCCGTTTTGTTCATCAGAAGTGGATTTGTTAATCGCAGAATTATATTTGCGATTTCACAAAATTAAAGAATCATATTCGTTTTTTAATGAAAAACACTCAGTATATTGTGTTAAAGTTACTAATTAGAGAAAATTCTTTCACTTGTAAATTAGCTAAAAAGGCACGATTTTCAATTTAGAGACAATGATTTAAAGGCAGTATTTGTCATTTCGACGAAGGAGAAATCTTCGCAAGAAACTCTACAAAGATTGGCGATTTTGATTGCGGAGCTACTCGTGAAGATTTCTCCTTCGTCGAAATGACAAACTACACGTTTAAGCAATATTTTTAAAGAAAAACTTTGCGAATCTGCGACTTTGCGAGATTATTTTAAAACTTTATCTTTCATAAAACTCAATAGGCAATAAATCAGGATCAGCGATAAAAGTAAAACGCTTATCGGTCGTTTCATCAATTCTGATAGGTTCAGATTCGATGTTTTTAGTATTCAAAAATGCGATTGTTTCTTCCAGATTAATGACTTCAAAAGCCAAATGACGCAAACCAACGGCTTCAGGTCTTGAAGGTCGTTGTGGAGGATTTGGAAACGAAAATAATTCGACAACATAAATACCGTTCAAAGCCAAATCGAGTTTGTACGATTGGCGCTCTTCACGGTAGATTTCTCTAATAATAGTTAATCCCAGAATTTCAGTATAAAAAGTTTTGGATTCTTGATAATCAGAGCATAAAATGGCAATATGATGAATTTTGTTTAAGGTAAGCATTAGATGTTTTTTTCAGGTTCCTGATTTAATTTTCGAATTACTTTTGCCGGATTTCCAACGGCTAATGAATTGTCCGGAATATTTTTTGTCACAACAGATCCAGCGCCAATAACGCATCCTTTCCCTATAGTTACTCCAGGACATATTACAGAATTACCGCCAATCCAGCAATCATCTCCAATAGAAATTGGTAAAGCATTTTCGAGTGTTTTTCTTAATTCGGCGTCAAGCGGATGAGTTGCTGTATAAATTTGAACATTTGGTGCAAAAAATACATTCGACCCAATATTTACGGGAGCGCAATCTAGAACAACACAATTGACATTAAAATAAACGTTGTCTCCGCAAGAAATATTGTAACCATAATCACAATGAAATGGAGGTTCGATATAAAAACTCTTTCCAACATTCGGGATTAATTCCGCTAAAATTTCTTTCGCTTTTTTGGTCAAACGATATTCGGTTACATTTAAGCGGTGTAATAAGTTTTTTGCTTTTCGGCGTTCTTTTACTAAAACAGGATCTCCGGCAATGTAATATTCTCCCGAAATCATTTTTTCTTTTTCAGTATTCATGAAGGTTCGTATTTTTTGTTTAAAGTAATTTTTTCAAAATAACAATTTGTCCTAAATGATAAACATCATGCTGAATGATTCCGTGTATGTGTTCGTAATATGTATGATTATTGTGTGGATATATTTTTTCGAAATCCGAGTCATCAAAATCTTCAAAAAAAGCATCCCATAATTCCTGTGATTTTCCAAGACTTTGCAAAGACTGTTCCCAGGCTGCTTCTGATGAATCTAGAATAGGCACGAAATAATTATGATCAGGAGTCGTAACCGTTTCTCCCTGAACACGCCTTAAAATATTTCTTCTCCATTGGATAAGATGGTTTACGATTTCCCAAATCGTATTTAATTTTGGATTTATTTTTCTGTAAGCCTGCTCAGCAGTTACATTTTCTAAAGTATGTGCCAAAGTAACCTCCAGCCAAGGATTTCCATTATAAATGGATTGATATAAACTCGAAACTCTTTTACTTTCTGACATAATAGGTCGTTTTTAAAACTTGAAAGCTAAGATACAAATAAGTATTTTACAACTCATCCCTGAAATTCTACAATTGGGTTATTTAATATTTTTTAACTAAAACTGTTAAAATATATTTGTCTCATCAAAACCAAGGATATGAAAACCAATTTTACTTTAATTTTATTATTACTTACTTCTTTCATTTATGCCCAGAACACTATTTCTGGGAAAGTAGTAGATCAAAAAGGCAAACCGGTTCCGGGCGCAAATATTTATATAGACGGAACTTATGACGGAGCAACAAGTTCTGAAACAGGAGATTTTTCTTTTGAAACAACCACAACAGGAAATCAGAATTTGGTGGTTAGTTTTTTGCTTTATGAAACATTCAAAAAAGAAATTGATGTTACCAATTATAAAGATCAAACCGTAAAGCTTCGAGAAAATGTAAATGCACTTGACGCTGTTGTGATTACCGCAGGAACTTTAGAATCAGGAGATAAAGCAAGGGTTTCTGTTTTAAAACCATTAGATATTGTAACAACAGCAGGTTCTGCCGGAAATATAATTGCAGCTTTGCAAACTTTACCAGGAACACAAAACGTTGGCGAAGATGGCCGTTTATTTGTTCGTGGAGGTGAAGCCAGCGAAACGCAAACCTTTGTTGACGGACTTCGTGTAGCGCAGCCATATGGCGCAACAACTAATAATTTACCAACCAGAAGCAGGTTTTCGCCTTTTTTATTTAGCGGAATTGCTTTTTCAACCGGAGGATATTCAGCAGAATATGGTGAAGCTTTGTCAAGTGTTTTATTATTGAATACACAAGATGAACCGGACCAAAATAAAACTGATATTGCTTTAATGACCGTAGGTTTAGGAATTGGAAATACGCAAAAATGGAAAAAAAGTTCGTTTAGT
Source organism: Flavobacterium sp. Leaf82 (assembly GCF_001422725.1). Classification (GTDB taxonomy): domain Bacteria; phylum Bacteroidota; class Bacteroidia; order Flavobacteriales; family Flavobacteriaceae; genus Flavobacterium. The sequence goes on from NZ_LMMA01000033.1 coordinate 103,705, forward strand.
ATTAATACCAATTATATAAATCTTGCTCCATATCAGGCTGTAATTCCTCAAAATGTAGACTGGAATAATCCGTATCAGTCTTTGGGCGGCGAAGCAGTTTACAGATATCATTTTGAAAGAGGTATTTTTAAATTATATGCCGCTTTTGATGCTGAAAAATTCGATTTGAACCAGAAGAATGTAAATTTTGCAAATCCAATCAGAACAGATTTAAACAATAATAATTTTTATCTGAATGCGTCTTACAAAGGAGATTTTGGAACAGGATGGCAACTTACCTCCGGAATTAGTTATGGTTACAGCAATAACAAAGTCAAATATGATATAAATGATGTTGACAGCAACGAAAATGCAGCACAGCTGAAATTGAAATTGAGAAAAAACATCTCTAATTATTTTAAATTGTCTTTTGGAGTCGACTATTTTATTACCAAATACAATGAAAATTATACGGATAATGTTTCTATAAAAACGGCAAACGGTTATGACTCAAATATTGCCGCTTTTTATACAGAAGGAGATATTTTATTCTCGAAAAAGCTGGCTGCAAAAGTAGGATTCAGACTTTCGAATAATAATTTGCTAGACGAAACTAATATTGCACCAAGGGCTTCAATTGCTTATAAAGTTTCTAAAAGCAGTCAGTTTTCATTTGCTTATGGAGATTTTTCTCAAACTCCCGTGGTTGATTATATTAAATATTCTAAATACCATCAATTCGAAAGTGAAAAAGCAAAACATTATATCCTGAATTATCAGTTTACTAAACCAGATCAGACTTTTAGAGCAGAAGCTTATTATAAAGATTACAGCAATTTAGTTCAATACGATACCAGAGATATTCAGTACAATTCGGTTTTCAATAACAACGGTTCCGGTTATGCAAAAGGTTTGGATTTGTTTTGGAGAGACAGTAATTTATATAAAAACCTGGAATATTGGATATCCTATTCTTACATTGATTCAGAAAGGCAATACAAGAATTTTCCAAACATGGCGACTCCAAATTTCGTAGCCAATCATAGTTTATCCATCGTAACCAAATATTTTATTACAGATTGGAAATCGCAAATAGGTTTCACCAACAGTTACAGTTCAGGAAGACCGTATAACGATCCAAATCAAACGCAGTTCATGAACGGAAAAACAAAATCATACAATAGTTTGAGTTTTAACTGGGCATATTTGTTGACTACCCAAAAAATCCTTTATTTCTCTGTTTCGAATGTATTGGGAACTCAAAATGTTTTTGGTTACGATTACGCAAAATTACCTGATCCAAATGGAGTTTACCAAAGACAAGCGGTTGTACCAAACGCAGACAGATTCTTTTTCGTAGGCTTCTTCTGGACAATCAGCGATAACAAAAATGAGAATCAATTGAAAAATTTGTAAAAGGAGGTACAAAGTGACAAAGGCTCAGAGGTACAAAGTTTTTAACTTATTGAGATTTAAAGAATTTAAAAGAAAACCTTTGCCACTCTGAACCTTTGTTCCTCAAAAGAATAACAATTCAGTCGCAAAAATCAACAACTCAGTATTATTTAATTTTAAAACAATAAAAACCAACATACTTTTGAAGTATAAATTAACAAACAGAGTTTCATTTCATCAATCAAAAAACTTGAAACTTTAAACTTGAAACAAATATTAACACTATCAAAAAAAAGAACCATGACCAAAATTATTACAATAATCACATTATTTATCTGCAGTCTTATATCTGCTCAAAATGTAAAACTAACCGTTTCTGTTTCGGGTTTAAAAAATAATGCAGGAACTGTTAAAGTAGGTTTGTATAACTCAGACGGTACATTTCTTAAAACAACGTATAAAAGTGTTGGGTCTGAAATTAAAAATAACAAAGTAGTTGTGACATTCGACAATCTTCCCGCGGGAGAATATGCAATTTCGACTTATCACGATGAAAATAATAACGGAAAACTCGATAAAAATATGATGGGAATTCCTTCTGAAGATTATGCAGCTTCGAATAATGCAAAAGGATTTATGGGACCGCCGTCGTATAAAGATGCTAAATTTGCCATTGCGAAAGATTCAAAAATTGAAATTACATTATAATAATAACGAACAAAACAATTTAAAACAACCATTTTAATTATTTATAAAATGAAAAAAATCATCACTTTAGTAGCATTATTTGTAGTCGTAGTAAGTTCTGCACAAACACAGTTTGAACAAGGAATGGGAAAAGCTTTCGGACTTTGGAAAGAAGGAAAGAACACAGAAGCATCTGCATTATTTGAAAGAATTGCTGCGGCAGAAAAAACAAGTTATTTGCCTAATTATTATGTAGCTTTAATCAACACTACATCAGCTTTTAGCGAAAAAGATAAAACAAAAATCGATTTGTTATTGACAAAAGCACAAGACGCACTAGATATTGAATTGATTAAAGATCAAAACAATGCCGAATTATACGCCATGCAGGCTTTGATTTACACAGGTTATGTAGTTGCAGATCCAATGACTAACGGAATGAAATATTCGGCTAAAGTGATGGAAGCTTATGCAAAAGGAAAAGCGATCGATCCAAATAACCCGAGAATTGTTTTTGGAGAAGCTGATTACGCATTAGGCGGTGCAAAATGGACAGGTGTTGACACAAAACCACTTTGTGCGCAAGTTGATAAAGCTGTTGAACTTTTTGCTACTTTTAAACCGGCAACTCCTTTTTCGCCAAAATGGGGATTAGACAGAGCTTTGGAAACTCAAAAAAATTGTAAAAAATAAAATTAAATAAAAGCAAATTATAATGAAAGATCATAGAAACTCATTTTCTAGTTTAAAAAGTGGAACAATAATTTGTTTCAGGATTTCTATGGTCTTTACAGTAATATTCTCTGCTTTTTTAGGAGCTGATTTTAATGTAAAAAATGTAGCAATTACGTTCTTTTTAAGCTGTTTGTATTCATTTGGACTAGGTTTTGGTAATGGATTTTTAAACGTTCTTTTAGATAAAAAATGGGATTGGCTCGAACAAACAAATCTCAGGGTTTATTACGGAATTCTGGTTACGGTTCTCTACACCGTTCCAGCAGTTTTAGGAATCAATTATATAATTTTTGTTGTAATTCAGCATTTACCTCTGGAAAGGTTTTTTAATGAAAGAATGATCTGGGTTCACCTTTTTTATATCATTTTGTCTTTAGGAGTTTCTACTTTCTTGCAAGCCAGAAGCTTTATGGTAAAATGGAAACAAGCATCAAAATTTGAAATCACACAACAAAAGATTATTGCAGGAACGGCAAGTGCTAAATTCGAAAGTTTAAAAAATCAGATTGATCCACATTTTCTTTTTAATAGTTTAAACGTTTTAAGTTCTTTAATCGAAGAAAATCCGGATAATGCGCAGCGATTTACAACTTCTTTGTCTAAAATTTATCGCTATGTTTTAGAGCAAAAAGATAAAGAACTGGTATCTGTAGAAGATGAATTATCATTTGCAAAAACCTATATGAATTTGTTGAAAATGCGTTTCGAGAATAGTTTGTTTTACGAATTGCCAACAACAAATATAAATCCGGATGCAAAAGTGGTTCCGTTATCGTTGCAGCTTTTATTAGAGAATACAGTAAAACACAATGTTGTAAGCGAGCAAAAACCATTGCATATCAGAATTTTTATTGATGGAGATTATCTGGCAATTCAGAATGATTTTCAAAAGAAAGAAGTTCTACAAGACAGGCAAGGGGTTGGTTTGCAGAATATTGTCAATCGATACGGAATTATAACGAACAGAAAAGTATTGATTGAACAAAACGAGAAAAATTTCACAGTCAAAATTCCAATTTTAACCAAACAAGTTACAGTTATGGAAACAAGTGCAGAATACAGCGATGAAAATAAAGCTTATTTCAGAGCTAAAAAAAGAGTAGAAGAGTTAAAAGGATTCTATGCAAATATCATATCATATTGTTGCGTAATTCCGTTTTTGATATTTATAAATTTAAGATTCTCTCCCGGATTTCAATGGTTTTGGTTTTCGGCTTTAGGTTGGGGATTTGGAATTACGATGCATGCTTTTAAGGTTTTTGGTTACAGCTCAGATTGGGAAGAACGAAAAATCAGAGAGATTTTAGAAAAAGAAAATAACAAGCAAAGCTGGAAATAGTCATGGAACCAAATTGCAACAAAGACCATGAAAACTTTGAATTTGAAGAATTTTTCAGCAAAAAGGTTATTAAACTTAAGTCCTTTTATATTCATGCTTTTATTTATACTATTGGATTAATTGCTTTTGTTCTAAAAGAATATTACGGAGTGCCTCTGAATTTCTTTCCAATAAAATATTTAAATAGTGTAGTCATGATAATCTGGACGAGTGTATTTTTAGTTTCGGCTATTGATTTGTTTGCCTCTTATAAAATCTTTAATGAAGAATGGGAGGAACGTAAAATGAAAAGTATTTTAGAGAAAAAAGTAAAAAAACAAAAATGGGAGTAATCATGGAAGTAAATTTAAACGAAGAGGACAAATATTATATTGCAAAAAAGAAAGTCGAAAATATTAAGGGATTTTACGGAAATCTGACTTCTTTTTTATTAGTAAACGCAATTTTGATTTTTATCAATTTATATACATCACCTAATCATTTGTGGTTTTACTGGCCTTTGATGTGGTGGGGATTTGGAGTTGTTTTTCATGGATTAAAGGTTTTTGAAGTATTTCCGGTTCTTGGAAAAGGATGGGAAGAAAGAAAAATCCAGGAATTGATGGAAAAAGAAAGACAGAATAAAAATAAATGGCAATAATTTAATTTATGATAAAATGGGAAGATTTAGACAACGTATGTATGAAGATTACAGACACGAATTTAGTACAGATGAAAGTTATAATGTTGCGTACAAAAAAGTAAAAAAGATAAAAGGATTTTATTCGCATTTGAAAGTTTACATTTTAGTAAATATTATTATCATTGTTTCAAGCCTGAATAGAACTTATCTTGGAAGTCATTTTTTTGCAGGAAATCATGTTGAAGTAAGAGGTTTTAGAGATTGGGAGATTTATTCGACAGCATTTTATTGGGGAATAGCGTTGCTGATACATGCATTTGCAGTGTTTGGTCCAAATATTTTCTTTAGTGACAATTGGGAGCAAAAGAAAATCCAAAAATATATGGATAAAGATGCTCAGAATAAAAATAAATGGGAGTAATTTTAGACTGAATTTTTGCATTGTATTAAATGACCACATTAATTATAGAAGACGAAAAACCCGCAGCAAGATTATTGCAACGAAAACTCGAAAAGTTAGATATTGCCGTAGAAACCATGTTGCACTCTGTAGAAGAATCAATTCATTGGTTTACCAATAATGAACATCCTGATTTAATTTTTCTGGATATTCAGTTGTCAGACGGTTTGTCGTTTGAAATTTTCGAAAAAATAAACATTCAAAGTGCCATTATTTTTACAACTGCTTATGATGAATATGCTTTAAAGGCATTCAAACTAAATAGTATCGATTATCTTTTAAAACCAATTGACGAAGATGATTTAGAAATTGCCGTTACGAAATTTAAATCCCGAATTCCTAAAACCGATTCAGGAAATCAAAACCTTCAGCTTGATTTTGAGCAGATACGACAAATGTTGTCTAATCCTTTCGAAAAGAATTATAAAAAACGATTCACCGTTAAAATTGGTCAGCATTTAAAAGTGATTACCACTGATGAAATTGAATGTTTTTTTAGTGAAAACAAGGGAACTTATATCCATACTTTCGATAATAGGAATTACTTAATCGATTCTACTTTAGAAGTTCTGGAGCAAGAACTGGATATGAAGGATTTCTTTCGTGTAAGCCGTAAATTTATTGTTCCGCTTACAGCAATAAAAGAAATTCAGGTATATACAAACTCCCGCTTAAAAGTGATTTTACCAACTTATAAAGAAGATGAAGTAATTGTAAGCCGCGAGAAAGTGCAGGATTTTAAGGCTTGGCTTGGATAAATCGTATTTAATCCGGTTGAACAATATTAGCCATTCCTACGGAATTTGATCTAACATGAAAGAGCCGTAGGCTCGAATTATTTTGTAGAGCCGGATTTCAATCCGGTTAACACAAAGATTAGACAAATATTTAGCATCAATTACAAATAAAAAAATCCTTCGGCTGAAGGATTTTTTTATTTACAGTTATTTTTTATTTACTCAATCTGTGCAAAGTAAAAGTCATGGCGCTTAAAAGGAAGAAAGCCATAATTTGGTGAATTAAGCCTAATGCCAGCGGAACACTATATAAAAGTGTAAAAACACCCAATGCAAACTGGATAAATACAAATACAACTAAAGTTTTAATTCCGTTTGACTGTGTTCTGGTAAGCGCAAATTTTGTGCTTTTGTAATATAAAAACAGAATAAAAGCCACAACAACATAAGCAAAAGTTCTGTGTACAAACTGAACTCCGCTTTTACCTTCTATTAAATTCTTGACCAAAGTAGATTGTTCTATAAAAACAGAATCATGTATAAATTGTCCGTCACTCATTAAAGGCCAGTGATTGTGAATTAATCCGGCATTTAATCCGGCAACAAATCCACCATAAATGATTTGAATTAACAAAGCTACAAGTGCAAAACGTGCAATATTACGAAGCGGAATTACTTTAGTTATGGTTCTTTCAGGATAAATTAAATCTAGTGCAACCCACAAAGTATATGCAAAAGTGATAAAGGCAAAAGTTAAGTGTAGTGATAGTCTGAAATGGCTAACATCAGGATTGTCAATTAATCCGCTACGAACCATAAACCAACCAAGGAAACCTTGAAAACCTCCCATTGCCAGAAGAACAACACACTTTTTGATAGTATCGCGATCCAGTTTTTTTCTGATTAAGAAATAAACAAATGGTACAAAGAAAACCAATCCAATAATTCTTCCTATAAAACGGTGAAACCATTCCCAGAAGTAAATAAATTTATAATCGGCTAATTGAAAATCGTTGTGAATATTGATTTTTTGATACTCAGGAAATTTCTTGTATTGCTCAAAAGCCTCATTCCATTTTGCATCAGTCAAAGGTGGAAAAGTATCGGTTACCAAATGCCAGTCTGTCATTGATAACCCTGAATTGGTTAAACGGGTAATTCCGCCAACGACAACCATTAAAAACAATAAAACACAACCTGATAGTAACCAAATGATTACTGATTTATTCTCTTTTTTCATTCTTTTCCAATTAATTCGATTTCATTTTTTGTTTTGGAAATTCTTTTTAAATAGAATTTCGCGAAATATATATTTAATATAAAGCTTGAAGGGAATATAATAGCCCCAACAATAAACCTATAAGTATAACCTGTAGTGTCAATGTCAAGATTCAAAAAATCTATTAACACTGGACTTGTTATTATGACGGCAATAAGAAAGATTATAGAACAGGGAAGAATAAGTGACATTATAAAATAAAACAATGTATGTTTGAAATGATATTTTCCAGTATTCTTTAGTTCTTTAAAAAATAAAAATTAGGATATACTACTATTGCTACCAGTAAAATTCTAAAAATTATTTTTAAAATATCCATTATTTCTTAGGCGTTAAATTTAATTTTTCAGCTCTTTTAATAATAAAATTATAAGCCGCCTGATATTCATTCGGAATATCACCTTCTAAAATGGCTTCTTTTACCGCTTCTTTCAAAACTCCAATTTCGCGAGAAGGTTTCAAATCGAATATTTCCATAATTTCTTCACCGGAAATTGGCGGTTGAAAATTACGAACATGATCGCGCTCCTCAACTTCGACAATTTTCTTGCGGACGATTTCAAAGTTTTTGTGATATTTCTTGAATTTAGATGGGTTTTTGGTTGTAATATCAGCTTCGCACAACGTCATTAAATCTTCGACATCTTCTCCGGCATCAAAAACCAAGCGACGAACTGCGCTATCCGTTACAATATCCTGCGCCAAAACAATTGGACGCGAACTCATAATAACCATTTTTTGCACAAATTTCATTTTGTGATTCAACGGCATATGAAGGCGTTCGAATATTCTTTTAGCCATTTTTCCGCCTAAAAATTCATGTCCGTGAAAAGTCCAGCCTTGTTTTTTAGTGAAACGTTTTGTTGGTGCTTTTCCAATATCATGCAGCAAAGCCGACCAACGCAACCAAACATCATCTGTATTTGGGCAAATATTATCTACAACTTCTAACGTATGATAAAAATTGTTTTTATGGGTATGACCTTCAATTTCTTCGACCTGATTCAAAGCTGTTAATTCAGGTAAAATAAGATCTAAAAGTCCGGTTTTGTATAAAAGTAAAAATCCTGTCGAAGGCTTATCAGTCGATAGAATTTTGTTTAATTCATCGACAATTCGTTCACCTGAAATAATTTTAATTCTCTCCGCATTTTTAGTAATTGCGTCAAGAGAGTTTTTCTCGATTTCGAAATTCAATTGCGTAGCAAAACGAATCGCGCGAAGCATTCTTAACGGATCATCAGAATAAGTAATATCTGGGTTTAAAGGTGTTTTGATCGTTTTATTCTCTAAATCTGCAAAACCATTAAACGGATCAGAAAGCTCTCCAAATGTTTTTTCGTTCAATGATAAAGCCAAAGCATTTATGGTAAAATCACGACGATTTTGATCATCTTCAAGTGTTCCATTTTCAACAATAGGGTTTCTGCTGTCAAAATTATAAGACTCTTTTCTTGCTCCAACAAATTCAATATCAGTATCTTCAAAACGCAACATGGCTGTTCCGTAAGTTTTAAAAACCTGTACTTTTGGTTTTTTCGGAAGTAATTCAGAAACTTTCAAAGCGAGTTCGATCCCGCTACCAACAGCAACAACATCAATGTCTTTTTTAGATCCCCGGTTTAAAAGCAAATCCCGGACAAAACCACCAATAACATAACTGTCGACGTTTAGTTCCTGAGATGCTTTCGAAATTACTCCGAAGATTTTATGTTGTAAAGCTGTTGTATAGTTTGTTTGTATAGCCACGAATTCACTAATTTTAAATATTACATTTCTTTTCTGGAAGAGAATGAAACGTCTGCAAATTTACAACATAGAAAATGCCTATAATAATGTATTGTTGACTTTTTTGAACAATTTCACATTTTGTAACGTCAATTTTTATGAATTGAGAAAGAGTTGCCACGAATTGCACGAATTTCCACTAATTAATTTTTTTTAGCTACAGATTAATGAATTAAAAGGATCAAAAAATTAGTGCAATTAGTGACGTAAAAAATATAGCCACAGATTAAAGGATTAAGTTGATTAAAAAAAAATCTGTGGAAATCTTTTAATCTGTGGCAAAAAAAACTTCGCAACCTCAATAAAAAAATAATTCATGGGAATTAGTGCAATTAGTGGCGAAAAAAATATAGCCACAGATTAAAAGGATTAAATGGATTTTAAAAAAAAATCTGTAGAAATCTTTTAATCTGTGGTAAAAAAATCTTCGCAATCTTAATAAAAAAATAATTGGTGGAGATTCGTGCAATTCGTGGCGGAAAAAACTATGCAGCAATAAAACAAATCAATTACAATAATATTTTTTTAGAAATTCAATTTGTATTTTTGAGTTCTATAAAAACGCACACATGAAAATTGTTATATCGCCCGCGAAGTCATTAAATTTCGAAAAAGAATTACCAACATCTCAATATACAGAACCTGCTTTTTTGAAAGAAGCGCGTCAGGTTCATAAAGTTTTAAAAGAAAAAAAGCCTGCTGAATTATCTCAATTAATGTCAATTTCAGATAAATTATCAGATTTAAACTGGAAACGAAATCAAGATTGGAAAACACCTTTTACACCTCAAAATGCACGTCCGGCAATTTATACTTTTGATGGAGATGTTTACACGGGTTTAGATGCTTATACAATTCCGCTTGAAAAGGTAGAAGTTTTACAAAACAAACTTCGAATTTTATCCGGACTTTACGGCGTTTTAAAACCACTGGATTTAATGCAGGCATACCGTTTAGAAATGGGAACTAAATTGCCAATTGAGGAATACAAAAATTTACACGAATTCTGGAAACCAACAGTTACTAAAGCACTAAACAAAGAATTAGAAAAAGGTGAGTTGTTTGTGAATTTGGCGAGTAACGAATATTTTTCGGCAGTAGATGTAAAAGCTTTAAAAGTTCCGGTTATCACTCCGGATTTTAAAGACTACAAAGACGGAAAATTAAAAATCATAAGTTTCTTCGCGAAAAAGGCGAGAGGTATGATGGTTCGTTATATTATTGATACCAACGCTGAAACTATCGATGACTTAAAAGGTTTTGATTACGAAGGATATCATTTTGACGCTAATCTTTCTGAAGGAAATCATTTAGTATTTACGAGGTAATTTTTAAGGTTCTAAGATTCTGAAATAATAAGTTTTTTAGGAGAGATTCGAAGATTCGGATTATATTGTAAGAAGGGATTTTAATCCCTTCAGATTATGCAAATATTTGAGCTGGCTTTCAATCCTTTCAAATTATATAACTGTAATCATCATTACACATAAAAATAAAAAAGCCGCACTAAATAAATAGTTCGGCTTTTTCGTATTATAAATCAATTATTATTAATGCATTGCATCAGCAGGATTAATTTTGTTTTTTCCTTTTTTAATGAAAAGAATAATTGGTATACAGAATAAGAACATGATTCCCAGATACATAAAAATATCCATATAAGACATCACTGTACTTTGTTTTAAAACGGCGTAATCTATTGCCTGATAGGATTTTTTAAGAGCAACATCGGCACTATAACCTTTTGCTTCAAAAGCTTTTTGCATTCCTATAATGCGTTGTTGAACCTGATAATTTGCAGGATCTAAATTCGTTAATAAATTAACTCTGTGTTCCTGACTCAAACGGGTGATAAAAGTGGTAATAATTGCAATACCAAATGATCCTCCTAATTGTCTCATCATTCCGGTAAAAGCAGCTCCTTCACCAATATGTTTTCCTTTTAATGTAGAAAGCGAAAGTGTAGTAATAGGCACAAAAAGTAATCCTAAACCAATTCCTCTTAAAATCAAAGGCCAATACATATGTTCAACTCCTGTATCCGGTGTCAGACGATTTCTCATCATGAAGGTAAAGAAGAAGAAAATTAAAAATCCTACTCCAACCATATATCCTTGCGGAACACCTTTCTGAATCATATTACCAACAAATGGCATCATTATGGCGGTTGTAATCGAACCTGGAATCAATAGTAATCCGGCATCAGTTGCGGTCCATCCTAGAATAGATTGCGTATAAATTGGGATAATCAAAGTCGATCCGTATAAACCGAAACCAAGAATGAAACACATTACAGTTCCAATTCTTAAGTTACCATCTTTTAAAACACTTAAATTTACAATTGGATGTTTATAAGTAAGCTCTCTCCATACAAATAAAATTAATCCAAGAACAGTAACCACACTTAAGGTTACAATAAGCGAATCGTTAAACCAATCATCTTGTTGTCCGTGTTCCAGAACGAATTGAAGTGATCCAATAAAAGCGGCTAATAATATAATTCCCCACCAGTCAACCTGATTTGCTTTTAATTTCTCTCCATATTTTGGACTTCTTACAAAGGTAAGTGCCAAGATTGTAGCAATAATTCCTAACGGAATATTGATATAAAATATATAAGGCCAAGAGTAATTATCTACTAAATATCCTCCCAAAGGCGGACCTAAAGTTGGACCAACAATTACACCCATTCCATAAATAGCTTGCGCCATACCACGTTTTGCCACAGGATAACTTTCGGTAATAATCGTTTGGGCGGTTACAAGAAGGGCACCACCACCCATACCTTGTACAAACCTAAAAGCGACCAGTTCCCAAATATTACTGGCGTTACCACACAAAAAGGAGCAGACTGTAAATATTATGATAGAAGCCACAAAATAGTTACGTCTTCCAAATTGCTGCGAAAGCCAACTCGTCATCGGAATTACAATAACATTCGCAATTGCGTATGCTGTAATTACCCAAGCCACATCAGTCAAAGTAGCACCAAGGCTACCTCGCATGTCAGTTAGTGCTACGTTTACAATCGTTGTATCTACAATTTCTAACAGTGCACAAAGTACTGCAGTAATCGTAATGATTACACGTCTATAACCGTATTCTACTAAATCGTCATCTCCTTGTACTGCTGTCATTATTTTATTTTAAATGTACGTCTACGTCAACATTCATTCCTGGTCTAAGTAATTTTACTTTTTCAGGATCGTTTGATTCGTCTAAACTAATTTTTACCGGTAATCTCTGAATTGTTTTTACGAAGTTACCAGTTGCGTTATCAGGAGGTAATAATGAAAAACGTGATCCTGTAGCAGGAGAGAATGAAGTTAATGTACCTTTGAATTCGTAGTTAGGATAAGCATCAACTTTTAAGCTTACTTTTTGTCCCACAACCATTTTGTTTAATTGTGTTTCTTTAAAGTTTGCAACAACCCAAGCTTCAGTATTGTTGATGATATAAAATAAAGATTGTCCAGGTTGAACTAATTGTCCAGGCTGAATATCTACTTTAGAAACCTGACCGTCAATAGCTGCAGTTACAACAGTATAAGTTAAATTTAAATGAGCAACATCTAACATTGTTTTTGCTCTTTTGATATTTGCAGAAGCAACTTCAGTTTGTTTGTCAGAAACTTTAGATTTTGACTGAATTACTGATTTTTGGTAAGAACTTGCTCTTTGTTGTTGCTCTAAAACACGTACTTGATTTTCGGCTTCATCTTTTGCAGATAACGCTTGCTCATATTGTTGTTTTGTAATTGTGTGGGTTTTATACAAATTATTGTAACGGTTGTAATCGTTTGTAATTTGTCTCAATCTGATTTTTGCACTTTCGATAGAACCTGTTGCAGATCTCATTTGAGCATCAGAAACCGAAATACTTGCACTAGCACTTCCAATATCTGCTTTTGCAGCTTCGTATTGACCTTCAGCACCTAATAAAGCAGCATTAGCTTCATCAATCTTTAATTGGTAATCTCTTTTATCGATAGTAAATAAAGTATCTCCTTTTTTTACAAAATCATTATCTTTTACATACACTTTGCTAATATATCCAGATACTCTAGGAATAATTGGATTCATTTTTTTCTCGATTTGAGCATCATCTGTTTCTTCATGAGCCAATGAGTGCATGTATTTGGTTATTCCGTAAGCTCCGCCTACTAAAACCAAAACGGTTAGTATAATGATGAATTTAGTATTTGTTTTTTTCTTTTCCATGAGAGCTATCGATTATATTTTAGAAAGATTGAATGATTGTGATAATTGTCCTGATACGGATAGTAATTCGTAATATTTTTGAATAATAGTTGCTTTAGACACTGCAGTATTGATTTTAGCGCTTAGTTGTTCAACATCAGCTTCTACCAAATCGTTTGTATCTGCTAGGCCATTGTCAAATTTATCTTTTACAAGTCTGTAATTTTCAGATGCTTGTTGGAGTGCTTCGTCATAAACTACGCTTTGATTAATAGCCAAGTCATAATCTTCAATAGATTTTTGAACCTCAACTTTAATACGATCTGTCATTACGGCTTCTGTATTTTTAACTTCCAGAGCTCTGCTTTCAGCTTGTCTGACGTGAGCACTATTTTTGTAGATTCCGGATATGTCATACGTTAAACCTAATCCAAAGTTCATCGCATATTTTACAGTAATAATGTCTTTAAGATCTAAAGCAGTATAACCACCAAGTAACGCTAGCGTAGGATAGTATCCTGCTTTTGCCACTTTAATATTTGCTTCTGAAGCTTTTTGTTGAAAACGAATTGCTTCCAAATCTTTTCTGTTTTCAAGTGCTAACAAATCTGATGTTGGTGCATTACTTGTTTTCAAATTAAAGAAATCACTTTCATTAACCTGAAGTTTTGTGCTTGGATCCAGTTTAAGTAAAGTAGTAAGATAGAAGTTGATATTATTAAGTTTGTTATTAGCCTCATCAATAGATAACTGCGTTTTTGAAACTAATAATTGTGATTTTAATAAATCATTTCTTGGAATGATTCCGTTTTTCTCTAATTCAGTAAAATCAGTAACACGCTGTTTAGCGCTTTTTTGATTTTCATTTAAAACATCTAATGTTTTTTGAGCCTTATATAAAGCAGTATAATAAGTAATAACTCTTAAAGCAACATCTTCTTTTGTTTTAGCAGCATTAGCATTTTCGGCTTCATATAAGTTATCATATGCGTCGATGCTATTCTGAATTTTAAATCCTGCAAAAAGAGGTAAACTTAAATTTGCCATTCCAATCATTGCTCTGTCCGGAGAAGCCAGAGATCCACTTTCTCCCTGATTTGGCATATCAATCGACGCTTTCGTTAGGCGTTGATATTGTCCTGAAACTTTAATATCAGGATATTGATTATTTCTAACCTCCTGGGATTCGTATTTTTTTGTGTTTACCTTAGTAGTGGCAAGAGTAACTTCGTTACTTTTTTCCCAAGCCATTTTTACGGCTTCGTCTAAGGTTAAACTTGTTTTTTCTTGTGCTTCTATTGACGAAATTCCAATAAAGAAAATCCCAAAGAGCATTAATTGATTAATTTTCATAAACAAGTAGAGCTTTTATAGTTTGTTGAATGTGCTTTGTAAGACTGGTTTTAATATAATCATTGTACAATGCGTCTGTTTTTAGATTCAATAATTCTTCGAAGAAAGGTTTATTCATATGAAAGTGAAAAAAGGTTCCAATTATAGTTGGTGTAATAAGCGGAATGATAACGTCTTTCCTGAAAACACCTTTTAACTGACCTTGCGTAATAATACTTTCAACAGATTTTAAATTTCCTTTTTTTAATTCTGTAAAAGCTGCCATGCTTTTTTCTCTGTTTTTTGAGTTCAGTTCAAAATGTAAAACCCTGAAAATTCCTTTGTTACAGCTAATTCTATTAATGTAAATTTCGATTAATTTATTGACTTTTTCAATAGGTTCGAGATTTTCCTGTAATAAATTTTCAAGTTGTAATTTTAAATCTGATGTTTTGTAGATAATTAAAGCCTCAAGCAACCTTTCTTTAGAACCAAAATAATACGAAACCATTGCAATATTTATTTTTGCATGTTTAGAGATATCCCGTATAGATGTACCCTCAAATCCTTTTTCAGAAAATAGCTTTTCAGCAACCTCAAGAATCTGAATTTTTTTATCGTTAAATTCGAAGTTTGACATGGTATTGTTTCTAATCGGGTACAAAATTAAACAAGCGTTTAATTTAAACAGTTGTTTAATTTTATTTTAACATAATTTTAACAGAAAACCATGTAGTTATTTTGCCTGCTGTTTTTATCTAATTTGTACCGTGATTAGTTGATTTTACTGGTGGTTATATAAAAATTGATGTCAATTTTTAAAGGATTCGTTTCAATTTGTTCATCAGTCTTTAGTGTTTTCCAGGTTGTTGTGGGATAGATCAAAACGTCTTTAGTCCAGTTTGTTTTAATAGGCATAGTAAACTTTTCGTTGCAGTTTGTATATCGATATATCAAATTGCCATTGTTTAGTTTATATTCAAAAACAGGAATATTTTTAGTTCGTAGATATTGGTCAAACAAGTATTTAAAATCAATTCCTGATGATGAACTTATATAATTTTCAATTTCATTTGTTGTAACAACTTTGTGATAGAAAGTACGATTTAAACCGTTTAAGATTTCCAGAAATTTTGAATCGTCATTGATAATCGTTTTAATCATGTGTAAAATTGCCCATCCTTTTACATAATTATCCTGACTTCCATCTTCATTTATTCCATATCGTGCAATAATGGGTTTATCGTTTTCTATTGTTCTAAATCTGCCTGCCATAAATTCATTTCCAGCCTGTTTTCCTGAAATATCAGCAATAACAAGCTCTTCTGCCAGACCTGCAAAACCTTCCTGAATCCATCTGTCAGCAATATCAATTGCGGTAATATTATTACCAAACCATTCATGTGCCATTTCGTGCACAATAATTTTATCTGTTTTTTTACCCCAGCCAGTATTAGAAATGTCTCCGCCTTTTTTATTAGTTCCTTTTTTGTATGAACTTCCATAGGCAATTGCGCTTTGATGCTCCATCCCAATATAAGGCGCATCGACCATTTTAAATCCGTCCTCATAAAAAGGGTAGGGACCATACCAATGCTCTAAGGATTTCATTGTTGTATTCACTTCAGGAATCATGTGGTTTTCAGCTTTCTGTTTGTTGTAATCCAAAACCCAGTAATCCATAGTTAGCTTTCCTTTTTTACCATTATAAACCTGGCTGATATTTACATATTTACCCACATAAAATGAAATTGCATAATGGCTTATTGGGTTTTTAACTTCCCATCTATACGTTGAAGTATTATTAGCATTTTTAATTTTGTTTTTTAAGCGTCCGTTTGCAATCGCAATTAGCGTATCAGGAACTGTAATAGAAATTGAGGCTCCTTTATCAGGTTCATCATACATCGTGTTTTTGCAGGGGTACCATAAACTGGCGCCTTTATATTGACAGGCAACCGAAATCCAGGGACGATTTAGGGAATCTTTTGCCCAAACTAATCCACCATCCCAAGGAGGTTTAATAGATTCTGTGGGCTTACCGGAATAATAAATGGTGATTTTATTTTTTTTGGAAGTTTGATTTTGAGGTAATTTCAAATACCAAATATTCTGATCTTGTGTATAATCGACTTTTTTACCTTTTTGAAATACACTGTCAATTTTAAGCGGACTTACTAAATCAATCTGCATTCGAGGAGAATGCTTTTTGTTTGTAACGTTATATTCAATTACATTTTTTCCTGTTATCGTTTTATTATTATAATCAGGATTAATACTTAAATCGTAATACTGAATATCCCACCAAATTCTTTCCGGAGTAATAGAACCATTAAGTGTATCTTGCTTAGTTGGAATTCTTAAAGGTTTATTTTCCTGTGCCTGAAGAGAGTAAAATACCAAATTGAGAATAAAAAGAAAACATGTTCTTTTATTAATTATAAAATATATCAGCATACACGGATTTTTTTAAAATTATAAAATCCGTGTAAATTACATTTTAATTACTGAATACTTTCAATAAGCTCTCTTATTTTTCTGTTGTGATTTTATTTATTCCTGTAAGCAAATTATTTTTATTGGGAACGAAAAAGAATATTATCGAATGTATTTAACGATAGTATTTTCTTTGATGTTTGATAATCCCATGTCTGATTTATTTAATCTGAATCAAATAAATTATCGAATCTCACCCACAAACTGCTCAATTTTACCAGAACCGCTTTCACTTAAATGTTTAATAAAAGCACTACCAATAATAGCTCCTTTTGCAAATTTGGTCGCCTGATTAAAAGTTTCCTTGTTCGAAATACCAAAACCAATAATTTGTGGATTTTTAAGATTCATGTTTGAAATTCTTTCGAAATAATCTTCCTGAACGTTTCCAAAACCAGATTGAGAACCAGTAACACTTGCAGAACTTACCATATAAATAAATCCGTTTGAAACGCTGTCGATAAAACGAATACGTTCGTCAGAAGTTTGTGGTGTAATCAGGAATACATTGATTAATCCGTATTTTTCAAAAATTGCTTTGTATTCGTCAGCATAAACGTCAACCGGTAAATCTGGAATAATTAAACCATCTATACCAATTTCGGCACATTTTTTACAAAATTCTTCCACTCCGTATTGCAACATTGGATTGAAATATCCCATAATAATCAACGGAATTTTTACGCTTTCGCGGATGTTCTTAAGCTGATCGAAAAGAATTTGAGTCGTCATTCCGTTATGAAGCGCTTGTGTAGAACTTGCCTGAATTGTTGGTCCATCTGCCAATGGATCACTAAAAGGCAGACCAATTTCGATTAAGTCAACGCCGTTTTTTTCTAAATCCTGAATGATTTGAACCGTATCATTCAAATTAGGATATCCTGCAGAAAAATAGATAGAAAGTATCTTTTTATCTTCTTGTAATTTTTGAGTTATTCTGTTCATTTTAATATCTTTTATTTCCTGTCAGGTTTCCAAAACCTGTTAGGTATGTTAAGTTTTGTTTTGCCACAGATTAATTGATTTTCACTGATTACTATTGAAAATTTGTTTTAATCTGTGAAATCTGTGGTATTGTTTTTTTAATTATTTACAATTTTACCTGACCAATTATCATTTTGATTTTCGATCAATAATAATCCGGAATCTGAATGATTCATTTGTGCAATTAATTCTCCTTTGTTATTCCAGAAAGCACTTTGTCCTGCCGAAGGATATCCCCAGGATTCGCCACTGAAATTCGACATCAAGACATTCATTTTATGTTTTTGTGCATAATTCTGTAAATCCCGATACGCATTCGGAATTCCGTTTGGTGAAAAGAAAATGCTGGCAATGTAAATATCAGTTTCTCTTTTGCAGGCATTTTCCGGATGCAGGTGATTATCGATATCAGCGCAAATGGCAAATGAAATTTTTTGGTTTTCAATAGTAATCATCGGATTATAATTGAATGAAGATTGGAAAAATTCGTCTTCGCCTTCATGCAAAAATTGCTTCGTATAGATTTCAACTGAATTGTCAGGAGAAATTACAAATTCACCAATAAACATTTCTGAATCTATTTGAATTGGCGCACCGGCAATAATTACAATATTGTTTTCGACAGCCAATTTTTTTAAATGATCTAATCTTGAATCATCCTTTTTTAAAATCAATTGATGCGCATTTTCTCTTTCATAACCTGTAAGGGACATTTCCGGAAATGCAATTAATTGTGCTTTATTTTGCACAGCCAATTCTATAAGGCGATAATGATCTAATAAATTAGCTTCAATATCTCCTCGTTTTGGTTTTGTTTGTGCAGCAGCTAAGATCATTTTTACTTCAATTATTTATTTTCTATATAAACCCATGCAACAGCTCCGGACTTTAACGTAACCTGAACTCTTTTGTATGAATTAGATTCGAATATATCAACTTTGGCTAAATCTGTAGCCGAAATATCAAAAGCAACGCCGTGTATAGGATCTGAAGAATCTGCGCTTGGTACAGCTACAACATAATCTGCCATTCCAAATTCTTCTTCAATTTGCAGACTTTTTAGTTTATAACCCAGCAGTTGGTCACGAGTTCCAGTCAGAACTTTATTAAAAAGCTGCATTTGAATTTGTTTTGACCTTAATGTTCCGTAAGAAAATAATTTTTCCATAATTGTTATCTTTCTCGTTGTTGTTTTTTGCGTTAGGGATAGAAGCGATATCTCCCGATTTAGAAAAACAAGGCTTTTTAGCCGTAGTTTTTGTTAATTGGGAATTTAGCGGATAGCCCGGACCGCAGGTAACGCCCAAATTAATCTTATAATTTAAAATAATCGATATAATTGTCTAAATCTTTGTCGCCTCGACCGGAAAGACTGATTACTACAATATCTGTTGGTTTAAATTTCTTTTGATCTAAAACTGCAAAAGCATGTGCACTCTCAATTGCCGGAATAATTCCTTCTAGTTTTGTAAGCTGTAAACCCGCATTCATAGCATCATCATCAGTCACAGAGAAAAATTCGCCACGACCAGTTTGCGCCAAATGTGCGTGCATTGGTCCAACTCCGGGATAATCAAGACCTGCAGAAATAGAATATGGCTCTGTAATTTGCCCGTCAGGAGTTTGCATTAAAAGGGTTTTACAACCGTGAATAACGCCTACTTTTCCTAATTTGCTGGTTGCGGCACTATGACCGCTGTCAACACCTTTTCCGGCAGCTTCAACAGCTATAATTCCAACTTCTGGTTCGTGCAAAAAGTGATAATAAGTTCCTGCAGCATTACTTCCGCCACCAATACAAGCAACTACATAATCAGGATTTTCTCGTCCTTCTTTTTCCTTTAACTGCCATTTTATTTCTTCAGAAATTACACTCTGAAAACGTGTCACCATATCCGGATAAGGATGCGGTCCAATTGCAGATCCAATGATATAATGGGTGTCAACTGGGTTATTGATCCAATCTCTAATCGCTTCGTTTGTAGCATCTTTTAGCGTTCTTGAACCTGAAAGAGCGGGACGAACCTCAGCGCCCAGCATTTTCATACGCGCTACGTTTGGTGCCTGACGCGCAATGTCGATTTCGCCCATATAAACAATACATTCCATTCCCATAAGCGCACAAACCGTTGCAGTTGCAACTCCGTGTTGACCAGCGCCAGTTTCGGCAATAATTCTCTTTTTGCCCAAACGTTTCGCAACTAATATTTGCCCAATTGTGTTGTTTACTTTATGTGCTCCGGTATGGTTTAAGTCTTCTCTTTTTAAGTAAACTTTGGTGTTGTATTTTTCAGATAATCGCTTGGCAAAATATAGCGGACTAGGACGTCCAACATAATCTTTTAGCAATTGGTCAAACTCGGCTTTAAAATCTGGCTCACTTGTTATTTTTAAATAATTCTGGCGTAATTCTTCTACATTTGGATAGAGCATTTCAGGAATGTAAGCTCCTCCAAATTCTCCGTAATATCCTTTTTCATTGACGTTAAAATTCATTTTTTGAAATTTTAAAGGTTGACAATTTCAAGTTTTCGCTTGAAATTGGTTAATAAATTTTTATTTTTTAATCCAGATTCGATTTCAAATTTACTATTTACATCAATAGCATAAACAGGTAATTTTAAATTTTTAATCGCTGCTATTTCTTCTATTCCAATACCGCCGCTTAAGAAAAAGGGTTTATCAGATTTATAATTTTTTAATATTTTCCAATCGAATGTTGTTCCGTTTCCTCCCGGTAATTTTCCTTTAGTGTCAAACAGGAAATAATCACAAACATTTTCGAACGGTTTGAGAACCTCAAAATCAAAATCGTCCCCAACTGAAAATACTTTTATAATTTCGACTTTCTTACTGATTTTATTTTTTAATTCTTTACAATATTCAACAGATTCATCTCCGTGTAACTGAACCGCTTGTAAATTGTGTTGTTTTATTTTTTCTATGATATTCTCAACAGATTCATTTACAAAAACACCAGTTTTTTTGATCGTTTTTATAAGTTCAGGAATCGTTCCGGTAAAATATCGGGCAGATTTCTCATAGAAAATAAATCCCATATAATCGGGTAGGAGCGCTCCTACTTCGAGAATGTTTTCGGGATATTTCATGCCGCAAATTTTGAGTTTCATTGTTTTTATTTTTTTACCGCAAAGGGGCTAAGTTTTTATTTTTTTTGCGCTTATAAATGCTAAGTTCGCAAAGCTTTGTGTTTAGTTTTTGCCGCGAATTACACTAATTTTCACTAATTCAATTCGTGCTAATTTGTGTAATTCGTGGCAAACTTAAAATTACAGCTGGCTAATAAATTCAGTTGCAGCTTGACCGGCGTTGTCGGTTTTCATGAAGTTTTCTCCAATTAAAAATCCACTGTAACCATAAGGTCTTAGTTCAGAAATAGCTTCGATTGATGAGATTCCGCTTTCAGAAACTTTTACAAAATCATCCGGAATTTGTGATGCTAGTTGTTTGCTGAAATCTAAGCTTACTTCGAAAGTTTTTAGGTTTCTGTTGTTTACACCAATCATATCAAGAGTTGGCATAATCGATTTTTCTAATTCTTCCTGATTGTGAACTTCCAATAGCACTTCTAATCCTAGTTTCTTTGCAAATTCAGATAATGATTTGATTTCTTCACGAGTTAAAACCGCTGCGATTAATAAAATTAAATCGGCTCCAAAAGCTTTGGCTTCCAGAATTTGGTATTCATCAACAATAAATTCTTTTCGCAATAGCGGAATATTTACGCTTGCTCTTGCCAAAAGTAAATCATCAAGAGAACCTCCAAAATATTTTCCGTCCGTTAAAACCGAAATTCCGCATGCTCCTGCATTTTCATAGCCTTTTACAACTTCTTCAACTGTAAAACTATGATTGATTACTGATTTTGACGGAGAACGACGTTTATGTTCAGCGATAATTCCGGTTGAGCTTGTTCTTAGTTTTTGACTTAAAGAAATGGTTTCTCTTTCAAAAAATACTGAACTTTCCAATTGTGAAACCGGAATGATCGATTTTTTAAGAACGACTTCTCTTTGTTTATCAAATATTATTTTATCTAAAATATTCATTTTTAAGGTGCTAAGTTTCTAAGGTACTGAGGTACTAAGTTTTTAATTTTAAAGAGATAACTCTTGTAGTTTTTTGAGTGCTTGATGTCCTTTTCCGGAGAATAAGCTTTCTTTTGCCAATTCAAATCCTTCTAGCGGAGAACATTTTGTAACCGTTGCAATTGCCATAGCCGCGTTTGCACAAACCACATTATTTTGTGCTTCAGTTCCTTTTCCGGATAAAATATTGATAAAGATATCAGCCGATTCTTCGATGGTTTTTCCGCCTTCGATTTCGCTTTGAGATAAAAGTCTAACACCAAAATCTTCTGGTTTCAACATTCCTTCCATGTGTGATGTTATCGTTTTGGTTGGACCAGTTAAAGAGATTTCATCATATCCGTCAAGCGAATGTAAAATGGTGAAGTTAATATCGGTATTTTGATATAAATAAGCATACATCCTAGCTAATTCAAGATTGAAAACACCAACTAGCTGATTTTTTGGAAACGACGGATTTACCATTGGTCCTAACATATTAAAGAATGTTTTTACTGCTAATTCTTTACGAATTGGTCCAACATTTTTCATTGCCGGGTGGAATAGGGGAGCGTGCAAAACGCAAATTCCCGCTTTGTCAATACATTCTTCTAAAAATGAAGGATCATTGCTGAATTTAATTCCCATTTTTTCCATTACATTACTTGATCCTGAAATAGAAGAAACACCGTAATTTCCGTGTTTTGCAACTTTTATTCCTGCGCCGGCAGATATAAACGATGCCAAAGTCGAGATATTAAAAGTGTCTTTTCCGTCACCACCAGTTCCGCATAAATCGATTGTATTGTAAGCTGATAAATCAACGCGAACACATAATTCTAATAAAGCTTCGCGAAATCCGGAAAGTTCATCAATGGTAATGCTTCGCATCATAAAAACAGTCAAAAATGCCGAAATTTGGCTTGGATTGTAACTTCCGCTTGAGATATTAATCAATACGTTTTTTGCTTCTTCTTTTGAAAGTACTTCGTGGTTGATTAATTTATTTAGTATGTTTTTCATTTTTTTTAAGGTTCTAAGTTGCTAAGGTTCTGAGTTACTAAGTTTTTTTCTGAAAACTGTAACTGAGACTAAAAACTGCGACTGCGTTTACTTTTTCAATGTTCATCTCCCTGATAAATCCACATGGGCTCTGTTTTTCCGGCTCTTTCAAATCCATTTTTCTTATAGAAATCAACAGATCTTCCGTCGGCGGTTAGCATTTGCATATGAAAGTGACTGTATTTCTCCTGCATTTTATCCATGATCAATTTTCCAATTCCTTTTCCCTGATATTCCGGAAGCACTAATAAATGCGGGTAATAAACCGTTAAGAATCCATCAGAAATTGCATTGCCAAGTCCCACCAATTTCTTTTCTTCCCAAGCCGTAATTAATGTTTCTGAATTTAAAAGAGCATTATATAATTCGTTTGGTTTATTTGCTGAACTCCATTCGTTTGCTTTGTATAAAACCAAAATGTCTTCAATGTTGATTTCTTTAGTTTCTGAAATAGTTATCATTTTTTTGAGTCTTAAAGTCTAAAGTCGAAGGTCTTAAAGTCTTCTGATTTGTGATATTTGTTATTAGATATTTTTTGTTTTAAAGAAGGAAAGAATAAGCTATAATATGGACTTTATGACTTTCGACTTTAAAACTTTTGACTAACATCTAACTATTGATCCAGTTTTCTAAAATTAATTTTCCTTTTGGAGTCAAAACACTTTCCGGATGAAACTGAACCCCTCTTACATCAAAAGTTTTGTGTCTTAGCGACATAATTTGTCCGTTTTCATCTATTGAGGTTGCTTCAAGAACTTCGGGTAAATCTGCGTCAACAACCCAGGAATGGTAACGACCAACTTCGAATTCATTGCCTAAACCTTCGAACAAAATTTCGTCTGAAACTACTGTTTTTACATTTGTTGCAACACCGTGATATACTTTATCAAGGTTTGAAAGTGTTCCTCCAAAAACTTCTCCAATTGCTTGTTGTCCTAAACAAACGCCTAAAATACTTTTTGTTGGTGCATATTTTGCGATTACTGCTTTTAGCAAACCTGCTTCATCCGGAATTCCAGGACCTGGAGAAAGTAGTATTTTATCGAAAGAAGCGATTTCATCAATTTCGAATTCGTCGTTTCTGTAAACAGTAACTTCGCAATTTAAATCTTCTAAATAGTGTACTAAATTATAAGTGAAACTATCGTAATTGTCTATAACTAATATTTTTTTCATGTCTTTTGTTTTGTTTCAGGTTTCAAGTTTTCTTTGTTTCAGGTTTCAACACTTGAAACTTTAAACCAGAAACTTGAAACTATTTTTTATTTTTCTCGAACGTATTTTTCTGTAATAATGCGGTCGATTCCTAATTTTTCTACTTTTTCGATTCCTTTTTGAGTTAGCGTGTCATTTTTAATTTTTACTGTAAACTCAAATTTTCCATTTTCCCATTGACGATTGTTGAAAAACTCGAGATTTTCTGTATAAATACTATCTTTCAAAGTATATTTTCCGCCTCCGCCAAAGAATACTGCATTTGTCGAATCTTTTCCGTTATTTAAATCATGATTGAAAAAAGCAAAATGAGTATCGTTTATAATTTTAATCATTTTTGTTTTGGAATTGAAAGTCGAGAACGTTGAATCTTTTTCTGTTGTTTCTGCTGATATCAAACGCCAGGTTCCAGCTATTGGGATTTCCTTTTTTTCCGAATTACAAGAGGTGATAGTAATGATTAAAACTAAAATTGAAATTGCTTTTTTCATGATTTATGGTTTTGTGGTTTTTATGGTTTGTTTGTTAATTGTTTCAGATCTTGCTAATCTTTGTTCCGACGGTTGAAACCGTCGGCTATGTTTATATAGATTATTTTTTAAACCTTGCCCGAGGTTTCAACCTCGGAAGACATATTGCATCTCATTCTATGTCCCTGCGACTGCGACTGATCCCGATAGCTATCGGGAGTGACTAAATACTAAATCTTCTCCGCCATTTCAAGTGCTGTATTCAATGCTCTTAATTTATTATACACTTCCTGCATTTCGCTTTCTTCGTCTGAACTTGCTACGATTCCTGCTCCTGCCTGAGAATGTAACTGATGGTTTTTACTAAGGAAAGTTCGAATCATAATCGCGTGATTAAAGTTGCCTTCAAAATCCATGAAGCCAATTGCACCGCCGTAAAAATTACGATTTGTTTTTTCGTAATCTTCTATCAATTGCATTGCTCTGTGTTTTGGAGCACCGCTTAAAGTTCCTGCCGGAAAAGTGTCTGCAACAACCTGCATTGTTGTAGCTTTTTCATGTAAATGTCCAGTAACTTTAGAAACCAAGTGAATTACATGCGAGAAAAACTGAACTTCTCTGTATTTCTCTACATTTACATCATGTCCGTTACGACTTAAATCGTTTCTCGCCAAATCGACTAACATTACGTGTTCGCTGTTTTCTTTTTTATCTTCAGAAAGTTGTTTGGCCAAAACTGCGTCATGCTCATCATTTCCGGTTCTTTTAAAAGTTCCTGCGATTGGGTGAATCTCGGCTTTTCTGTTTTTTACGATAATTTGTGCTTCGGGCGAAGACCCAAATATTTTGAAATCTCCATAATCAAAAAAGAACAAATAAGGAGATGGATTTATACTTCTTAAAGCTCTGTAAACGTTGAATTCATCACCTTTAAATCCTTGTGTAAAACGACGTGATAATACCAATTGAAACACGTCTCCGCGGAAACAGTGTTTTTTGGCTAAAGCCACATTGTGTTTAAATTCTTCATCTGTTAAGTTAGAGAAACCTTCGCCTTCTTTAGTGAATTTATATGAGGCAATATTTCTGGATTGTAGCAATTGCTCAATTTCGGCAATATTGTTTCTTCCGTCTACACTATGGCAAAAAATGTATGCCTCATTTTTGAAGTGATTAATAGCAATAATGTTTTGGTAAACTGCATAAAAGACATCTGGGATTAAAGTTGCACTATCTTTTTTAGCGATTGAAACCTTCTCGAAATAGCGAACCGCATCGTAAGAAATATATCCAAATAAACCATTGTTGATGAATTTAAAATCATTTTTCTCTGACTTAAACTGGCTTGAAAACTTCTGAATTACCTCAGGGATATCTGTCGAAGCATCAATGGCAATTTGCTCTGTTGATCCGTCAGGAAAAGTTTTGGAGATAATTTCGTTTTCAATTTTAATTGTCGCAATCGGATTACAGCAGATATACGAGAAACTATTGTCATTGCCATGATAATCACTACTTTCTAATAATAGACTATTTGGAAATTTATCTCTGATTTTAAAATAAGTACTTACCGGCGTAATCGTATCTGCCAGAATTTGTTTGTAATGTGTGTTGAGTATAAATGGTTTCAAAGTATGTTGTTTTTTAATTTATAATATATTTTTCACTTGAGTTTTGGCCAAAAAAAAAGGCTTGTCGTGATGACAAGCCTTTTATATTTTATAGTTTTACAATACCATAGGAAGCTTAGTTCACGACGTTTGACGTAAATTCTTCCACCACCAAGTATTGTTTATTATTGTTTTCATATCTTATTTTGATTTCACAAATATATAAATGTAATTTGAATTACAATACATAAATTGTAAAAAAAATCTTTTATTTATATTCAATTTTGTTAAATTATTTGAATGTTAAATGTTTTTAAATACTTAATTTCCAATTGCCAAAGTATTGTTTTGGTTCATTCTAAAATCAGGATTCCCTTTGATATTAGGCATTGCAAACAATTCACTATTTTTAATTCTGGTAAAATTTATTTCAAAATCAGGATTAGTATAATATTTCTGAATTGTTGGATTAGCTCCTCCGGCTTCACTCGTAATTCCGCCATTACAATTATTAATGATTAAGTTTTTGAATGCGATTTTAGCTAGATTAGCTTCTCCATTTCCAATATTACCTTCCAGCAAAGCAAAAGGAGTAAAGCCGGAAACAATACTATTAGATAAAGTAAAAAAAGTGTCTTCTCTTACATAAACAGATTCTCTAACAAGGCCTTGGTTATTTTCTTCTAAATTTACCAAAGTAATATTGCTGGCATTTATTTTAGTCAATTTTTTAGTCATATCCGTATTTCCTATTTTATCATAAGAATCTACTTCAAAACATCTGGATCCTGAAACATCAGAAGAAAATGGGTGACGAATAGCAATGCTGTTATTTATATTAATCTGAGCTCCTTGTGTAAAATCGAAGTCATCATCTGTAGTTCTGTAAGAAACAAGATTGTTCATATTCAAATCTCCGCCATAACATTCGAAAGAATCATCGTTTGAAAAACTAATCTGGATATTACTCAAAACTGTTTTTCTGCCAACACCCGCTAACGAAAGTCCGTTAAGTTCCTTTGCAGCACTTAATTTTCTACCGGAATACTCAATACGAACATATTTTAAAATTCCTGAATTATCTTCGGCATCCTGACCCCCGTAATGATTTAACATTGGTTCTAGATCAAAAGGTAATGTGTGTACGCCACCAATAGTATTTATTGGCGCTTTTCCAAGTATAATGATTCCGCCCCAATCTCCTGGTTTTCTATCTGCAATTTCTTTGTTTGAAGTAAAAACAATTGGATCAGTTTCTAAACCTTCGGCCACAATTTTTGAACCGTTTGTGATAACAAGCGTTCCACAAGTTTTATCGTCGCCGCGAATAACTGTTCCCGGTTCTATGGTTAAAACGGCATTTTTAGTTACATAAACAACTCCAACTAATTGATAAGTATTGCGTTTTGTTAATCTGGTATCTTTATCAATTGTTCCTGCAATAATGTTTGTAGCTTCGCTATATTCAGTGTTGGCTGGCTTAAAATTGGTCCAGTTGCCCATCCAGTTCGTGTTACCTATAATTCCTTTAGGTTGTTGAGCTTGTATAAATAAAGTGCTTAGAAGAGTAATAATGACAATACATGTTTTTGTTTTCATAACTATGATTTTGAATTTCTAGTTTTGTTTTTTAATTACCCCAAAATTAGAAGCCGAATGTTAATCAAAGTCCTGTATGTTGTTACGAAAGCGTTATGTGATTGTTAAGGAGGTTATGTTTTTGAAAATAAATAAAAAAAGAAACCCCAATAGTTAGTGAACTATTGGGGTTTTCTTGTTAAGAATTAGTAAGTCTTAAAATTAGAATTTTAAAGCTACAGCTAATTCAAAATCGTCATTGATAGTTTTGTCTCCTAAGTTTTCGAAGAAGTTACCAGAGTTGTATTTGATATCGTATTTAGTTCTGTCAACTTTGAAAGCAGTAGTTGCAGTGTTTCCAGCTACAGTAATGTCAAAAGTTACTGGTTTAGTAATTCCTTTGATAGTTAAGTCAGCAGTAACTGTATATACGTCAGTTGCTTTAGCTCCGATAGTTTTGAAAACTAATTTTGCAGTTGGGAATTTATCAGTTCCAAAGAAATCGTCAGCTTTCAAGTGACCATTCAATTTTCCTTGGTATTCTCCAGTTAAATCAGTAGAAGTTAAAGAAGTCATATCAACAGTGAAAGATCCACCAGTTAATTTTTTTCCTTTAAAAACTACAGCTCCGTCTTTAAAGTTTACAGTTCCAGAGTGTTCTCCAGTTACTTTTTTACCTACCCATTTGATAGTAGATGCTTTTACGTCGATTTTTTTAGTTTGAGCATTTACTGAAATACTAGCCGCTGCTACGAATAATGCTATTGCAATTGTTTTTAAATTTTTCATGTTGTTTAAAATTGATTTTAGATTAATAATAATTATATAGTGATAAATAATTCTTCGTGAGATTTTCTAACTTTTTTGTAATGTTGAGCGTCGTCCTCATCATGTCTGTAACCAACAGTAGCAATAACTGAAGCGTTTAAACCAAGTTTGTCAAAACCTAGGATTTCATTGAATGCTGCAGGATTAAATCCTTCCATTGGCGTTGCATCGATTTTTAATTCAGCTGCAGCTGCTAATAGTGTTCCTAAAGCGATATAGGTTTGTTTTGCTGTCCAGATATTTTTAGCATCTTGAGATAAATTTGAAATTACTCCATTCATCATGTCAGCAAATCCCCCTAAAGCCTCAACAGGAACTCCTCTTGTTTCGCTGATATTTTTAATATAAGCATCTACAGATTCTGCTCCGGCATTTAAGTCGTTAGCAAAAATAAAAATTTGAGAAGCATCTGTAATTTGAGTTTGTCCGTAAGCAGCAGCTTTTAATTGCTCTCTAATTTCTGGATTTTCTACGATAACAACTTTATAAGGTTGTAATCCGTATGAAGAAGCAGCTAATCTAACAGCTTCTTTTAAAGTATTTAAATCTGCTGAAGAGATTTTTTTAGTCGCATCAAACTTTTTTGTTGCATATCTCCAGTTTAGATTGTCTAATAATGTGCTCATAAATATTAATTTTGTTGGGTTCGGTATTTTTCTAATAATTGATTTAATAATTCTAATTCTTCAGGACTTATATTCTCAGCAAACAAACGCTCATGTTCATCTACTTTTGGATCTAATTCTTTTAACACGTCTAATCCTTTTTGAGTGATCAGAACTTCAATTTTACGTCTGTTACCAGGACAAACATTTCGTGTAACAAAATCCTTTAGTAATAATTTGTCAACTAATCTGGTTGTATTACTCGTTTTAGCCAGCATACGTTCCTGTATGACACACATATTAGCAGGATTTCCTTTTTGTCCTCTTAGTATACGTAACACATTATATTGCTCTCCGGATAAATCATACGGTTTTATCAACTCGTTGAAATGATCCTGAATCACGTTTTGCGTGTACATGATATTCAGAATAACTTTTTTCGCATTATCCATCTTAACTGTACTTTTTATAACCTCTTCAATTGTCATAGTCGTAAGTGTATAATTTGTATATACAAATGTATATCTTTTAATAGTTGTATATACAAATGTCGTGTTAATTTTTTGTTAATTCAAAGAAGGCGAAATAACGAGATAGATAATCTCTATATAATTAGTATAAAAATAGTACAATTTTTTACTTAAAATATTGTCTAATAAATATTTAACGATTGTTTAATAACAATGTTGTCTTTGATGAAATAGAGCTTTAATAAATGTTCAATAAAGTCTGCACTAACCCGACAGGTTTTTAAAACCTGTCGGGTTCATCAGGAATCAGGATGCAGGAATCTAAAATCTAAAATCTAAAATCAGAAATCTAAAATTATAATAGGGGCATGCCACCATCCAGACAAGAGGGCAAAATTACTTTGCGCGTATACGCCCTCTTATCAGGATGCTGTCGGGCTATCCGCACTGCTTCGGCAGTTAGCTTCTATCCCTCATTCGGCTCACGTAAACAAGAAACCCGACAGGCTGTAAAGGCGTGTCGGGTTTAATAGAATAATTTGTTTCAGTTTTAGAATAATGAAACTCCTAATTGCATACGAGTATATTTTTCAGCAGGATTCCACATTATGCCTGCAAAAACCGGAAGTTTATACTGAAATATCGAAATATCTTTAGAAGCTTTCAATCCAGTATTTACGATACCAAAATTACGATCCGGATCCTTTATATATAGATTTGTTTTTCCGTCAAGCGAGAATCCTGCTCCTACATAAGCATCTAGCGTTATTTCGTCATTTTTTATAATAGGGTATCCTAATTCTACGTAAGTCGAATATCTGTTTTTATAATTAGCATCAGAGTTTAACTCTTTGTCGTTTCCATAAAGAATAATATCAGCTTCGATTCGCAACGGAAATTCCTGCGAAAAACGATACGAAGTCCTTAAATCAATAAGGTGAGTCGTAGTGTTTTTATCGTAATTAAAAACTTCCGGATGCTCAACATTTGTAGTGTTGAATAAATCCCAAAGACCAATTGTTAGTCCTTTATTTTTGTACTGAACGTAATAATCTACCTCAGTATATTTACCATCAAAACTGTTACCGCCCCAAACACCAACCGAAAAGTTTCGGTTTTTATCAAAGGTATAATGAATATCTCCCATAGCCGTCATACTTGGACTGATAATTAATCCTCTCCAAAGGTGACTTGTTGCAAGCGTAACATTAAAATTTAATCGGCTTGGTTCTTTACTAGCCGTACTTTCCGGCGTTGATTCTTGAGCATAGCCAGCTAGTCCTATGAAGATTATCATAGAAAAAAAAAGATTTTTCATAAAAATTTATGGATTAAAAGAAGATGTTTTTAATTAAGACTGAGATATAATGCTGCAGCCAAAGAAGCTCCAATTATAGGTCCTATAATCGGGATCCAGGCGTATCCCCAGTTGCTACTTCCTTTTATGGGTAAAATAGCATGCATAATTCGTGGTCCTAAATCTCTTGCGGGATTTATAGCATATCCGGTCGTACCTCCTAACGAAAGACCAATTGCCCATACAACTATTGCAACAGGCAGTGCGCCTATGGTTCCTAAACCAATTACTGCGTTGGTATCAGCTGCAATTTGTAAGCTTGGACCTGCAATGTAGAAAATAGAAAATATCAAAACAAAAGTTGCAATTGCTTCGCTTATCAAATTAGATAAATTATTCTTGATGGCCGGTCCTGTAGAAAAACAGGCAAGTTTCGCGCCTTCATCTTCTGTTGCTGCAAAATGCTCTTTATGTGACAACCATACTAAAAATGCACCCAACATTGCTCCAATCATTTCACCTAATATATAGGTAGGAACTAAATCCCAACTAAATTTTCCTATAAGTGCTAAACCAAGAGTAACTACAGGGTTTAAATGTGCACCGCTAACGGGCCCTGCAATAGTTACACCTACAAACACGGCAAATGCCCATGCGCTGGTAACGACTATCCAACCTGAATTATTACCAATTGTACCTTTAAGATTAACGTTTGCCACAACGCCATTTCCTAATAAAATCATCACCATGGTGCCTAAAATTTCTGCTATAAAAGGAGTCATATCGTTCGTTTTTAGTTATTCTTCAATCCAGTTTGATGCGCGCCCAACAGCTTTGTCCCAGTTTTTTACAAGTGTATGTACTTGTTTTTCTTCCATTTCTGGCGAAAATACTTTGTCTATAGACCATTGCTCTTTCAAATCATCTAAGCTTGCCCAATATCCTACAGCAAGTCCTGCCAAATAAGCAGCACCAAGAGCTGTTGTTTCAAGTGTTTTTGGTCGTGTTACAGTAGAACCAAAAATATCAGATTGAAATTGCATCAATAAATTATTGGTAGCAGCGCCTCCGTCAACTCTAAGTTCTTTTCCTTTGTCGCCAAAATCAGCTTCCATCGCTTTCACTAAATCATTTACCTGATAAGCAATTCCTTCTAAAGTTGCTCTGGCAATATGAGCATTTGTGGTTCCTCTTGTTATACCTACAATCGCACCTCTGGCATATTGATCCCAATACGGAGCTCCTAAACCGGTTAATGCCGGTACAAAATATACACCTCCGTTGTCAGGAACGCTAGCTGCAAGCGCTTCAATTTCTTCGGATGAATCAATCATTTTTGCTCCGTCTCTTAACCATTGTACTGCGGCTCCGCCTACGAAAACACTTCCTTCTAAAGCATAAGTCGTTTTCCCGTTAATTTTCCAGGCAATCGTAGTCAATAAATTGTTTGTAGACTGAATTGGTTTTTCTCCCGTGTTCATTAACATAAAACAACCTGTTCCGTATGTGTTTTTTACCATTCCTGAACTCGTACACAATTGGCCAAAAAGAGCAGCCTGCTGATCTCCAGCAACTCCTGCAATAGGAATTTTTGTTGCAAATAGAGTAGTGCAGGTTTCTCCGTAAATTTCACTGCTTTGTTTTACTTCCGGAAGCATTGCTCTTGGGATATCAAATAATTCTAATAATTCATTGTCCCATTCTAAAGTATGAATGTTGAATAATAACGTTCTGCTGGCATTAGAAACGTCAGTCATGAATAACTTGGTACGGGTTAGTTTCCAGATAAGCCAAGTGTCTACAGTTCCAAAACATAGTTTTCCTTGTTCTGCTTTTTCACGTGCTCCGGGAACATTATCAAGAATCCATTTTACTTTTGTTCCGGAGAAATAAGCATCAAGGATTAATCCTGTTTTTTTCTGAATCATATCAGCATGACCTTGTGCTTTTAATTCGTCACAAAATTTTGCTGTTCTTCGATCTTGCCAAACGATTGCATTATAAATAGGTTCGCTGGTTTCTCTATCCCAAACAATAGTAGTTTCACGCTGATTGGTGATTCCAATTGCTGCGATTTCGCGACCTGAAATCCCAACTTTTGCGATTACTTCGGCAGCTGTACTTATCTGCGAAGACCAGATTTCGTTAGGATCGTGTTCTACCCAACCTGGCTTGGGGAAAATTTGCTTAAATGGTTTCTGTGATAGGCTTACAATTTCTCCTTCGTGATTAAAAAGAATAGCTCTGGAGGAAGTGGTTCCCTGGTCTAGAGCTAAAATTAATTTTTCTTGCATGGTTTATAGTATAATTAAGTTAATAAAGTTCTGTTATTGAAATTCGCATCGTTTTATCGAAATTCTGATAGAAAAAATCCTTTTGAAATTTCTTTAAAATTTAAAACTTCCTGAGCGATCCACGCTTCATCATGTCCTAGTTCTTTAGCCAGTAATCTTGCTATTTTTTCAGAAGACTGAACCGCAGCTCTTGCATCTAAGAATAATAAACGAACACGTCTTGCTAAAATATCATCTACAGTTCTGGCCATTTCGTATCGAATCGCCCAGGCAACTTCTGCCATGGTAAACTCGTGATCAGGATGTACTTTTTCTTTTAGTTCAGGTTCATTTTGTTGTAACTCATGTATTTTAGGAATGTCTGAACCATAAATATATAGGTGGTTTTCTCTGTCTAAAGTAGTTGTAGGCTGATTTCCGTGAATAGGAAGATGTTCTGTATTACAACCTTTTGCAGGTATTTTACGTGTTTTGATTGCTTTATCTATAATGTCTTCGGCAATTTTTCTGTAAGTAGTCCATTTTCCACCAGTAATGGTGATCAAACCAGTTTCAGAAACTATGATTTTATGGCTTCGTGAAACTTCTTTGGTGCTTTTTCCTTCTTCCTTTGGTGCTGCCAAAGGACGTAAACCAGCGTAAACTGATAAAACATCGGCTCTGGTTGGTTTTTTTGCTAAAAAGCGTTGTGCTGTTTCCAGTACAAATTCAATTTCGCTTTCAAGAGCGATAGGTTCTAAACTTTGTTTTTTAATTAAAGTATCAGTTGTTCCTACTACAATTCGGTTATGCCATGGCACGGCGAATAAAACTCTTCCGTCGCTTGTTTTAGGAATCATTAAAGCATGATCTCCCGGTAAAAATGATTTATCGAAAACCAAGTGAATTCCCTGACTTGGTACGATATATTTTTTGTAAACGGTATCGTTTAATTTCATTATTGCATTGGTGAAAACTCCAGTTGCATTAATAATAGCAGATCCTTTTAAGTCATATTTGTCTCCTGTTTCCTGATCTAATACCTGAACACCAATAACCTGATTGTTGTCGTCTTTTAATAAGTTAACAACTTTACAGTAGTTTACAATACAAGCACCTTTTTCGGCAGCAGTTTGAGCAATATTTATGGCAAGACGTGAATCATCAAATTGTCCGTCATGATAAATAACACCGCTTGTTAAACCTTTTTCCTGCACGTTAGGAAGCATTTCGATTGTTTTCCTTTTCGAAATATATTTTGAGCGTCCTAAACTTAAACGTCCCGCCAGTAAATCGTAAATGGTTAAACCAATGGTGTAAAAATAACCACCCCACCAATTGTAGTTAGGAATAACAAAAGATTGATTTTTAACTAAATGTCCGGCATTTTTTGCCATCAATCCTCTTTCTTTTAAGGCTTCTTTTACTAAATGTACATCACCTTGCTCTAAGTAACGTACGCCACCATGAACTAATTTTGTGCTTCGGCTTGAAGTTCCTTTTGCAAAATCTACTGCTTCGACCAAAACTGTTTTATAACCTCTGCTTGCAGCGTCAAGAGCAGTTCCAAGACCACTTGCTCCACCACCTATTACAATTACATCCCACTTTTCAGTGCTTTTTAGTTTCGATAACTGTTCTGAACGTTTCATATAGTGTTGTTTTTGTTTCTTTTTCTTGTCTATTGTTTCTTTAAAGCAAAATTAACGAAACTAAACGAAACTAAAGTAATAAAATAAGGTTTTTTTTGAATTATTTTTTTATCGTACATTTATACCTTCAAAAATCTTAATATTATCAGGCTATTATGGTTATTATAAACAAAAGGCAAGAGGAGATACTTAAAGAACTCGATAAAAGCGGATACGTAAATGTGGCGGATTTATGCGAAATTCTGAATGTTTCAACCGTAACAATACGAAAGGATTTGAATTTTTTAGAAAATGAAAACTTGCTGCACCGTACTCATGGTGGCGCAAGCAAACAGCCTATTTACGCTTTCGAAAGAGATTTAAGTGATAAAGAGGGGCTTCAGGTAGAGCAAAAAATGCAAATTGCAAAAGAGGCTTTAAAATATATTAATAATTTTGATAACATTATATTAGGTTCAGGATCTAATGTTCATTATTTGTCGCAAATCATTTCAGGATTTCAAAAACTAACCGTGATTACACCTTCTTTAAAGGTATCTTTAGAATTGAGTAAAGAAACAAATATAGATACAATACAGTTGGGTGGTGATGTTCGTAAAAGTTCAAATTCTGTAATTGGACCAATTTCTGAAGCAATTTTAAAAGAGTTTTCGTGTAATAAATTGTTTTTAGGAGCAGACGGACTTCACTTGGATTTTGGTTTAAGTACTTCGAATGCGTCTGAAGCACATCTGAATCAGGTGATGATTTCACTGGCAGAAAAGGTGATTGTACTGGTAGATTCTACAAAAATGAATGTTAGAGGTTTTGGTAAAATTTGTAATCTGGATAAAATCGATGTTTTGATTACGGATGATGGTATCGATATCGAAACCAAAACGAAACTAGAAGAAATTGGAGTAGAGGTTATAATTGCCTCAAAATAGTATTTTTATAAAAATTCGAAAAACGAAACTTCTGATTTTTTCGAAAGAGGTTCTTCGTTTGCGCGCGTGAGGGATAGAAGCTAGCTACCGAAGTAGCGCGGATAGCCCGACAGCATCGCGATAAAAGGGCGTATATTCGCACAGTAACTTTGCCCTTTTATTGCGATGGTGGCACGCCCAGTTTAATTTTAGATTTTAGATTTCTGAATTTAGATTAAAAATAAAACCCGACGAGTTTTGAAACGTGTCGGGTTTGATTTGTAATCCTGAGATTGTATATTTTAAGCTAGCTTTTTTTCGAATGCCTTTCTGGCTGATCCTCTAAAATATACTTCGCCACAATAAGTATACTTTAATTTGTCTAAAATTTTAAGCATAGGCACATTGTCAAAATTGGTGTCTACTTTTATGCTATGAATATTTTTTTCGAGACATAAACCTTCGATGCTTTTAAAGAGTTTTGTTGCAATTCCTTTTCCTTTTGCCAGTTTTGATACGGCTACACGATGTACAACGCCATAATCTCCATTGGTCAACCATTTGCCTTCTATGTCTTCGTAAGCTGGTTCTTTGTCGAATATAATGGCAGAATAGGATAAAATGGTTTCGTTTTCTGTAAATACATATCCGTAACCGTTATTTATATCGTTGGTAATGCTAAGTTCGTTAGGATAGCCGTCTTGCCATTGCGAACTTCCTTCCTGGCGTCTTTGTTCGATGGCATCTTGTATGATGGTCCAGATAACTGGCAAGTCCGTAATATTCGCTTTTCTTAATAGTAGTTGTTCTGTTGTGTTGCTCATTTTTTATATTTTAAATCTTAATGAGGTAGTTTGTCTTTTATTAAACCGTAAAACCAAGTTCCCAAAATAGCACTTATTAAAGTAATTACAATTACAGTAACTCCTGTACCAATTTGAGCAAAAAGCGGTCCGGGACAAGCTCCTGTGATTGCCCAGCCAAAACCGAATAATAATCCGCCATATATTTGCCCTTTGCTAAATACTTTAGGCTGAATTTCGATTTTTTCGCCTTGAATGGTTTTAATATTGAATTTTTTAATGATTTGAACAGATATAAGTCCCACTGCAACTGCACTTCCAATTACGCCATACATAAAGAAAGACTGTAATTGAAACATTTCCTGTATACGAAACCAACTTACAATTTCGGCTTTTACGAATACAATCCCGAAAAAGATTCCAACGACAAGATATTTTAAGTTTGACAATCCTGAATCTTTAATTTGACTTCCGTTGATTCCTTCAGTGTCTGTATTTTTATTTTCTAAATTATTCATTTTTGAAATTTTAAAGTGAAAGAATTCCTTAAAGAGAAAGTATATAAGGTAAAATCAAGTTTGCCATGATAAAACCGCCAATCATAAAACAGATTGTAGCTACTAATGAAGGCCATTGTAAGTTTGAAATTCCCATAATAGCGTGTCCGCTTGTGCAACCACCAGCATAACGGGTTCCGAAACCTACTAAAAATCCACCCACGACAATCATGATAAAACCACGAAGTGTAAAGAGACTTTCCCAAGAGAAAAGTTCTTTTGGTAATAAACCCGAATGATCGGTGATTCCGTAAGTCGATAATTGATAAGAAAGTTGTGGCGTAATTTCAACCGGATTTGGATTTGCCAGGAAATAAGCCGCAATTACTCCACCAAGGAAAATTCCGAAAACGAAGAATAAATTCCAGCTTTCTTTTTTCCAATCGTATTTAAAAAACGAAATATTTGCCGGAATACAAGCCGCGCAAATATGACGAAGCGAAGAACTAATCCCGAAAGATTTGTTTCCGATAATTAATAAAATAGGAACTGTTAATCCAATTAACGGACCTGCAACATACCAAGGCCAAGGTTCTTTGATGATTTCTAGCATATTTTTAAGGTTCTAAGGTGCTAAGATTCTAAGTTACTAAGGTTTCTTCTTTTGTGGTTTTAAGTTTAAAGACTAAAAATCTTAGAACCTCAGAACCTTAGTAACTCAGCGCCTTTATTTATTTTAATACTTTACTTTGACAAACAAAATCTGATTTTGGGATATTCGTTTTTGCGATTGCTCCAAAACCACCATCAATTTCGGTGAAGTTTCTAAAACCGCGAGCTTGCAAGATCGAAGCTGCAATCATACTGCGATATCCTCCGGCACAATGCAAATAAAAATGCTCGTTTGGGTTAATATCTTTTACCCAGTCATTGATATAAGCTAAAGGTTTACTATATGCATCATCGATATGTTCAGCTTCGTATTCGGTTTCTTTACGAATGTCGATTACTTTGTCTTCTTCAATTTTAAACTCGTTTGCAAATTGTTCTGCCGAAATTCTGTTAACTGTATCCACTTCAAAACCTGCTTTTTGCCAAGCTTCAAAACCTCCGTCAAGATGTCCAATAATAGCATCAAAACCTACACGGCTTAAACGCGTTACGGTTTCTTCTTCAAGACCGGATTCAGTTACTAATATAATAGGTTGTTTTACATTTGCTATTAAAGTCCCAACCCACGGCGCAAAATCGCCATTGATTCCGATATTAATAGATTGCGGAATAAATCCTTTGTGGAAATCGGCACTTTTTCTGGTGTCTAAAATTAATGCTCCGGTTTCTTCGGCAACAGCCTCAAATTCTTTTACATCAATCGCTTTCATTCCGTTATGCAAAACCGATTCAAAGCTTTCATAACCTTGTTTGTTCATCGCTACATTCATACTGAAATAAGCTGGCGGAGGCAATAATCCGTCTGTAACTTCTTCGATAAATTCAGCTTCGGTCATATTAGCGCGCAAAGCATAATTGGTCGCTTTTTGATTACCAATAGTCGAAACCGTTTCTTTGCTCATGTTTTTTCCGCAAGCGCTTCCTGCACCATGCGCGGGATAAACGATAACATCATCAGCAAGAGTCATGATTTTATCTCTTAACGAATGGTATAAAATCCCAGCCAATTGATCTTGTGTCATTCCGGCTGCTTTTTGAGCTAAATCCGGACGGCCAACATCGCCAATAAATAAAGTGTCTCCGGAGAAAATCGCGTGATCTTTTCCATTTGCATCAATTAGTAAATAAGTCGTACTTTCCATGGTATGTCCCGGAGTATGCAAGGCTTTGATCGTAATGTTTCCTACTTTAAATTCTTGTCCGTCTTTAGCAGAAATACAATCGAATTCGCAAGCCGCATTTGGTCCGTAAACAATTGGTGCCTGAGTTTCTTTGCTTAAATCGACATGTCCGGAAACAAAATCAGCGTGAAAATGCGTTTCAAAAATGTATTTCAGTTTCACATCGTCACGTTCTAAGCGGTCTAAATAAGGTTGAATTTCACGAAGCGGATCAATAATCGCTGCTTCTCCGTTTGAAGTAATATAATAAGCACCTTGCGCAAGGCATCCGGTGTAAATTTGTTCTATTTTCATGATACGTATTCTAAAAATATGGGATTACAAAGGTAATCTACTTTTTGCTTAAAACAGGTGACTAATGTTACACAAATTTGATTTTTCTGTAAAAAAAAGTTTGTTGGTTTTACCATATAAAGCCCATAGGAAATTCAAAAGCACGCATATAAATTAAACCAAAATGAACGGGTTTTACCATATAAGTGATATAAGAAAATTTAAGATTTGGTTTAATATGCTTAAGGCTAAAATGAACTTATATAACTTATATGGTTTAAAAAAGATAGTTGGTTTTGCAATATCACTTATATGGTGAGAAAGAAAATCTACGTAATTTTACAACTGACGAAAATTATGAATATGAACACAGAAGATTTATTGAATCAAATTGCTTTTATTAAAGAGATTGATAAAGTTAAATACATACAGCGAAAAACGAAATTGTTTAATAGCGACCGAAATGAAAATGATGCAGAACACAGCTGGCATTTGGCTTTAATGGCGATTGTTCTGGCTGAACATTCAAATGAACCAATTGATGTTTTAAAAGTCGTAAAAATGGTTTTGATTCATGATATTGTAGAAATCGATGCTGGAGATGTCTTTATATACGACACCAAAAAAAGTCACGATAATACAGATGAAGAAAGATTAGCGGCGAATAGAATCTTTGGTTTGCTTCCTGAAAAACAAGCTCAGGATTTTATTGCTATTTGGGAAGAATTTGAAGCCGGAGAAACCAACGAAGCAAAGTTTGCAAGATCAATGGACAGACTAGAACCTTTATTGCAAAACACATCGAATAACGGAGGAACGTGGAAAGAATTTGATGTACCTTATAATAAAGTCTACGAGAAAAAAAGTATCATAAAAGAAGGTTCTGCCACTTTATGGAATTATGCCGAAGGATTAATAAACGAAAGTGTGACAAAAGGAATTTTGAAAAAATAATAGTTTTTTAAACACACAGCTCCAAGTACAATATATCTACGATATTGTCATTTCGACGAAGGAGAAATCTTCGCAAGTAACTCCGCAACGTAAACCCAATCTTTGTCGAGTCTCTCGTTAAGATTTCTCGTTCGTCGAAATGACAAACTTTGTGCGCATCAGAATTAAATATAAGTGTTATCTACACATCTAAATTGTTGAAAAGTTTAACAAATATAACGTCATAAACTTTTTTTAAAGGCAGGAATTTCGGGTTTTAATGGGTAAATTTGTGGGACTTCATAAATAAAATACCACTATGGAAGAAATGCTTTTTTATGACCGAATGCAATTCGCCTTCACAATTACTTTTCATTATCTTTTTCCGCAACTTACAATGGGTCTTTCGCTGATCATTGTTTATTTTAAATGGAAATACCTACGAACTAAAGACGATCAATACAATCACGCCACTCATTTCTGGATGAAAATCTTCGCCTTGAATTTTGCGATGGGCGTTGTAACCGGAATCCCAATGGAGTTTCAGTTTGGAACGAATTGGGCAAAGTTCTCTGAATTAACGGGCGGAATCATTGGACAAACCCTTGCAATGGAAGGAATGTTCTCCTTTTTCTTAGAATCTTCTTTTCTTGGAATCTTTTTGTTTGGAGAAAAAATAATTGGACATAAATGGCATTTTGTAACCGGATTATTAATTATGATTGGTTCCTGGGCAAGCGGATACCTAATTATTGCGACACATTCGTGGATGCAAAATCCTGTTGGTTATGAAATTCTTGAAAACGGAAAATTTGTTCTGACGAATTTTAAAGCTTTATTTCTGAATCCGTGGTTATGGCCTTCATATTTGCACAATCAGGCAGCTTCTTTAGTGACAAGTTCTTTTGTAGTTGCCGGAATTGGAGCTTTTTATATCCTGAGTAAAAAGAATGTTGCTTTCGGGAAATTATTCTTAAAAACAGGTGTAATCTTCGGGTTGATTTCGAGTGTTATTGTAGCCGTTCCTACAGGGGATTTATTGGCGAAAAATGTAGTGAAATACCAACCTGTAACTTTTGCTGCAATGGAAGGAATTTTTCATACTGAAAAGAAAGGTTCTGAAATTGTTTTAATTGGGCAACCCGATGTAAAAGACAAAAAACTAGACAATAAAATTGCCGTTCCTAATATCCTGAGTTTCCTGACTTACGGAAGCTGGCATGAAGAAATAAAAGGTCTGGATCAGTTTGAAGAAGACCTGCATCCAACTAATATTTCAGGTTTGTATTATGCCTATCATATAATGGTAGGACTTGGAACCATATTTATAGGTTTGATGGCTTTTGCCGTTTTCCAGTTGATTAGAAAGAAATTATTCGAAACCAAATGGGTTTTATGGTCGTTGATGTTCATGATGCCATTTCCGTATATCGCAAATACCACAGGCTGGTACACAGCCGAATTAGGCAGACAACCCTGGCTGGTTTATAATTTAATGCGAACTACAGCAGGCGCATCGCCAACGGTTTCTTCCGGAAATACCTTGTTTACTTTACTGGGATTTATAGGATTGTATCTTTTACTTGGAATGTTGTTTTTGCTTTTGATTGGAAAAATCATCAATAAAGGACCTCATAATGTTGAACTGAATTCAGAAAAAATATAATTATGGAATTTTTTTGGTACGTTGTTTTAATGGGAATTCTGGCTGTTTATATTGTATTAGACGGTTACGATTTTGGAGCAGGAATTATTCATTTATTTTTAGCTAAAAACGAGAAAGATAAAAAGGCAATTACAAGCGCGATTGGTCCGTTTTGGGATGCTAATGAAGTTTGGATCATTGCTGCCGGAGGAGTTTTATTTTTCGCGTTCCCTACTTTATACGCTTCTTCTTTTAGCGGATTTTATTTGCCTCTAATTATGATTTTATGGCTTTTAATTTTCCGTGCGATCGGTTTAGAAATGCGCGGACAAGTGCATCACCCAATGTGGGAAGCCATTTGGGATAAAGCTTTTGGGATCGCAAGTTTACTTTTGGCATTATTCTTTGGGATTGCTTTAGGGAATATTGTTCGCGGTGTAAATCTGGGAATGGTAACTAACGGCGTTTCGACACAAGAGGCACATTATTTCTTTTTACCTTTATGGAATCCAACTTTTAGTCCGCAAGCAAATGAACTGGGGATTATAGATTGGTTTACCCTTTTCTTGGGTATTGTAAGTGTTGTCGCTTTAACGATTCATGGTGCAAACTGGATAATTTTTAAAACCAATTCAGAACTGAATCCGCAACTTAAAAATATCGTTTTTAAACTGAATATTGTTTTGTTGGTTTTGGTTGTTATTTCGTTGCAAATCTGGCATTTTATCGAGCCAAAACCCTTTCATAATTTTGTCGAAAATCCTATTCTTTGGTTTTTTCCTCTAATGACTTTTGTTGGAATTTTAGGATTATTCAAAGTCCGTTCGTATCAAAAAGATGGTTTAGGATTTTTATTCTCGTCTTTATTTTTGGTTGGAGGATTTGCTTCAACCGCCGTTTCGATTTTCCCCAATGTTTTGCCTTCTACCAATAAGGTAAATCCATCATTAACGATTTATAATACAGCCGCGGGAGAATATGGATTGAATGCCGGAATGAGTTGGTTTTTTATCGCTTTGTTTTTGGTTATTATTTATCTAATTGTTCAGTATCGCGTCTTTAATGGTAAAATGGATGATGTTGGGTATGGGGAGCATTAAGTTTTTTAGCCACTAATTGCACAAATTTTCACGAATTATTTTTTAACATATGAATAAATGAAAAAGATAATCTTTATAATAATACAATTTGTTTTTATTATCAGTTATTCTCAAAATAAGGGGATTGAGCAATCCGGTGATTTCTTAGATACAAAATTCGAAATCGAAAAATATGTTCATGCAAATAGTGAAAGATTTAAAAAATTTGAATTAAAGAAAATAAACGATTTTGATCCTGATAAGTACGACTACGAAATGGACTTAATTTGTAAAAGAATAGGAGATTCATTAAAAATTACTAAAAATTATTATAAAGCAGATTTTGATAATAATTCTTTAATGGATATCGTAATGATAGGAGATGACTATAATTGTGATGAATCTAGAACTATATCCTGTAATTTTAGATGTTTAGTGATGATGTGTTTCCCTCAAGATTTGGTAAAAATTTATAGTCTTAATCTAAGTTCTGGATGTTATATTCCGCAAATTATAAAGAAAAAAAATCAAACTTTAATAAAAGTTCATCATCGTAAAATTGGGGTATTAAGTGATAAAGGGAATAATATAGAAGATCATACATTAATTTACAAATGTGATGGATTTATTGATTATAATGAAAAACCAGTAAAACATTTTATAGAAAAGATTGAATTTTCAGCTTCTGGTTGTTATGGAACTTGTCCAGTATTTTCATTAGTAATTGATAAAGAAAGAAATTCAACTTTTTTTGCTGAACGTTTTAATTTTGGAACAGAGAAAGAAAATATGAAGAAAATGTCGTCTTTTTTCAATAACAATAGGGAAGGCACTTTTAAATCTATAATAAAAGAAGAAAATTATCAGCAAATTTTGGAACTATTAGAATATATGAATTTTGAAAGTTTAAATAATGAATATGATGAAGCTCAAGACGATAATCAAAGTTCAACATTGAAAATTACATATGATAATGGCAAAGTGAAAACTATTGTAGATAATGGTTTAATAGGAAGTTACAGTTTGAAAAAGTTGTATGAATTGTTATTTGAATTAAGGAAAAATCAGAAATGGGAACTCAAGCTATAGTGAACAGGCGAAGCAATTGCACAAATTTTCACGAATTATTTTATAGCTTAATATTGAATAGCCGTTGGTTTTAACCAACGGTTTTTTTATTTTTAAATATTAAGGCTATAACCAAATACAAAATATATTTGTTTAAAGCAGGAGACAATTCTAATAGTACAAATTGAAAATAATAAGAGCTAAAAACGAGCTCTGAAAGAGCCTAAGCAACAGCATGGTGCGAAGCACTATGAATAAAAAAGATTGTTAGTTTAAGCCCTGAAAGGGCGAAAGCCTACTCGTACAGAAAAAAAACTAACATGTTTTATGTGTTGTTTATAAGGTAGTTATAGATTGTTTTGAATTTGTATTGTCATTTTGCTTTAGCCCTTTCAGGGCAATATTAATCGTTAATTTATTTCGTAGTGCGATGCACTACGCTAGTTATTTTGAGCTTTCAGCCCATTTTTGAGATTTTGAAAATTTATAATCTTAAATTTCAGCTATTTATGAAGAAATAAAACTTTGTTATTAGTAGAAATGAAACTT
The DNA here is from genome assembly GCF_001422725.1 of Flavobacterium sp. Leaf82. GTDB lineage: Bacteria > Bacteroidota > Bacteroidia > Flavobacteriales > Flavobacteriaceae > Flavobacterium. The sequence continues at coordinate 148,491 of NZ_LMMA01000033.1, forward strand.
TGTTATTAATTGTATATTGTCATTTTAGATTCGTAATAGAAACCTGTCCGGAAAATTGTATTTTTGTTCTATATAGAAACATGTAAAATGTATCTTACAAAAGAGATGTATTTTACTACACTACTAATTTTCTCCCGAATTTTAAATATCTTTGAACTATGAGCACAGCAACAAAACCAAAACATATCGGACGAAATATTAGCCGAATCAGAGAGCTTCGAGGAATGAAACAAGAAATACTTGCCGAAGCTATTGGTATAAGTCAACAAACTATTTCCAGCATCGAAGGAAGCGAAGAAATTGATACTAAAAGACTTGTGGAAATTGCAAAAGCGCTTGGAGTTACAGTAGAAGCAATTGAAAATTTTTCGGAAGAATCTGTTTTTAATTTTTTTAATAATTTTTACGACAATAGCGCAAGTAATGGTCAAGGTGCATCTGGACCTATTTTTACTTTTAATCCTTTGGATAAGATGGTTGAACTTTACGAACGTTTGGTTCTTGCCGAAAAAGAATTAGTTCAGGCTGAAAAAGAAAAGGTAGCTTATCTTGAAAAACTTTTGAATAAATAGAAATCTAAAAGACTTAAGTTCACGCAAATTTGCGTTAGGGATAGAAGCGGTATCTCCCGATTTAGAAAAACAAGGCTTTTTTGCCGTAGTTTTTGTTAATCTGGAATTTAGCGGATAGCCCGACCGAAGGGAACGCCCAAAAAATACAAATCCGTTTACTCTCAGGAATAAACGGATTTTTTAGTTTTTGTCTACAAGTAAAACTAAAATAAAACCTCTTTTGTAATAATATAAAATCCCATCACCAAAACAAACCAACCAAAAATGGGTTTTAGTTTTGTACCGTCTATTTTTTTAGAAAGCTGACTCCCAATAATCATTCCTAATAATGCCATTGCCGAAACGCCTAATAAAAAAGAATAATTTATGGGTGTGCCAATGTATAAATCGCCGCCAAAACCTATTGATGAATTAATGGTGATGATTAATAATGATGTTCCTACTGCTTGTTTCATAGGTAAATTGGCGAAAAAAAGCAGGGCAGGAATAATGAGAAATCCTCCGCCGGCACCTAGAAATCCGGTTATGATCCCAACGATGAAGCCAATTATGCTTAATTGAATATAATTGGTTTCGGTTGCTTTTATTTCGGGTTTATTTTTTCTAATCATCGAGATTGCTGCGGTAATCATTAATACCGAAAAGATAATCATGATCAAAAAATCTTTGGATACGGAATAAGAAGCAATCGAAAATAGGGTAGAAGCAATTTGAGGAAAAATAACTTCGCGAATAATCAAGATAGAAATTACCGAAGGAACGGCAAAATACAATGCCGATTTCAGCTTTAGATTTCCCATTTTATAATGACTGTAACTCCCAAACATGGCCGTTAATCCCACAATAAATAAAGAATATGAGGTTGCTTGCTCCGGATTTACTTTAAATAAATACACTAAAATAGGAATGGTTAAGATCGATCCGCCTCCGCCAATTAAGCCAAGCGAAATCCCGATGATTATCGAAGCAAAATAACCTAAATATTCCATTCTATTTGTTTTGATGCAAAGGTGCTTGGATAAAAAGAAATCTTCAGTAACATTTATCACATAAGAATTACTAAACACTAATTTCACTAATTTGCACGAATAGATTTGTCAGTTCGAGCGAAGTCGAGAACCCACAAAGCATTTCGACTTCGCTCAATGAGACAAACTTTGCTTTTAAAATTTAAACTTTACCATTAAGATATTAAGAAAGTTAAGTTTAGCTTTTTTATCTTAATCTATAATCAAGGAAATTAAGTAGTTAGCCTTAATTTTTCTTAATCTCGTAATGGTTAATAAAAAATAAACCCGCGCAAACCCGTTTCATCCGTAAAATCCGTGGGCGAATAAATTACTTCAAAAGTTCAATTTGGTTTCTATTAAGTTTCACCAAACCTCGTTGTTCCATTTTTTTGAGTAATCTGGAAACGACTTCTCTTGAGGTGTTTAATTCGGTTGCAATTTCCTGATGTGATAAATTTACTTCCTGACATCCGCAGGCTTCAGAATGCCTTTTTAGGTAGAATTCTAAACGCTCGTCCATAGATCGAAAAGCGATATTGTCGACTACTTCCAGGACTTCTTCAAATCGGCTTCTATAAGTTTCTATTACAAATTCGTACCACGTTCTGTGTTCCATCATCCATTTATCCATCATTTGTAACGGAATCATCATGACAGAAACATCTTCGACTACTTTTGCCATGATTTGGCTTTTCTCGCTTTTGGCAGTGCAAATCATCGAAATAGCACACGCTTGTCCGGGTTGTAAATAATACATTAAAAATTCTCCGCCGTCTTCGCCTTCGCGATAGATTTTGATTTTTCCTTTGGTAATCAAAACGGTGTTTTTTATGTATTGTCCGGTTCGCATCAGGATTGTTCCGGCTTCAAAATCTTGCAGGCTTCCGTTTTCTTCAATCGTCGAAATGAGTTCACTGGAGAAATTAGGAAATATATTTTTAAGTGAGTTTTGCATATATTAATTGTGGTAATAATAGCCCACGGATTTTACGGATTGAACTGGTTTACACAGATAATTTTATTTATTACCTGTGTTTTTTTTGCCACGAATTCCACAAATTTTCACTAATTAAAGTGTGATCATTTTGTTGTGAATTTTTCAAAGATAAAAATTCTCAAAATCATTTAATCTGTGGCAATAAAAAAATAATTCGTGTTTATTTGTGAAATTCGTGGCTAACTTTTTTTATCATAATAAAATTAAAATGCACAATTTATTACAAAGATAGCAGATTGGAATGGTATAAATTATCAGAAAACTATATTTAAGATTTAAAAAGGCAAATGAAAAAATCCTATTTTCTATCGATTTTATAGACTGTATTTTTAAAAATAGTGAGTAAATTTGTATTTCACTGATTATAATACTTTCTCTAAAACGTTTTCTGAGAATAATAATCGAAATCGCATTTAGCACGTTTTTAATTAATAGAAACGTCGTAATTTTACAAAAAACAGATACTATGAATTTATCACAAGAAGATTGGGTTAATCAGCTTGCTGCTGACGAGAATGCAGTTATACTGGACGTAAGAACTGAAGACGAATTTAATGACGGTTATATCGAGAATGCCGTAAACATTGACATTAATAAAGGTCAGGGTTTTATTTATGAAATCGAAGAATTAGATAAAAATAAAAATTATTATGTGTATTGCCGTTCTGGAGCCAGAAGCGCTAAAGCATGTCAGGTAATGAACGAATTGGGTATTAATAATGCCTATAATTTGCTTGGCGGAATCCTGGATTGGGAAGGTGAAACCATAAATCCATAAAACAAATTAAGAGGCGAAAATAGCCTCTTTTTTCATTTAATATGCTATTAATAACCAAACATAAATTACCAGACTATGAGTTTAATACCTGAAGAATATCAGATTAAAACCCTTATAAATCAAGATACTTATCTTGTAAATGGCGAATTAAAACAATGGACAGGACAAACCACACCTGTGTTTTCGACCATTTCATCTACAGAAAAATATACGCCAACTTTATTAGGATCAATTCCGTTTATGGCAGAGAAAGAAGCTGCCGAAGTTGTTGAAGCAGCAAATGACGCTTATAATAAAGGTCAGGGATTATGGCCAACCATGAAAGTGGTTGATCGTATTAAATGCATGGAAAATTTCGTAAAGCAAATGAAGGAAACCCGCGAAGAAGTGGTGAAACTTTTAATGTGGGAAATTGGAAAAAACCTTGGCGATTCGCAAAAAGAATTTGACAGAACCGTAGAATATATTCACGATACAATCGATAGTTATAAAGAACTAAACGGTCGTAGTTCGCATTTTGAAAAAGTACAAGGTGTAAACGCCATGATTCGTCGTGGACCACTTGGGGTTGTATTGTGTCTTGGACCTTACAATTATCCTCTTAATGAAACTTTCTCGTTGTTGATTCCGGCTTTGATTATGGGTAATACAGTAATTTTTAAACCTGCAAAACATGGAGTTTTATGTATCACGCCATTATTAGAAGCGTTTAGAAGCAGTTTTCCTAAAGGGGTTATCAATATTGTTTACGGTAGAGGTCGCGAAGTGGCTTCCCCGATAATGAAATCAGGAAAAATTGATGTTTTAGCGTTAATCGGAAACAGTAAATCTGCGATTGCATTGCAGGATCAACATCCAAACAAAAACAGATTACGTTTAATTTTAGGTTTAGAAGCTAAAAACCCGGCGATTATTTTACCGGACGCTGATTTAGATTTGGCAATTCAGGAATGTATCGCAGGAACTTTATCATTCAACGGGCAACGTTGTACGGCTTTAAAAGTGCTTTATGTACATGAATCTATTGTAGAGGAGTTTAACAGACGTTTCTCTGAAAAAGTAGATGGTTTGCAATTTGGAAATCCTTGGGAAAAAGGAGCTTCTTTAACGCCGCTGCCAGAAAGTGATAAACCAGCTTACATTCAGGGATTGATTGACGATGCTACAAGCAAAGGCGCAAAAATCCTGAATGAAAAAGGAGGAAAACATACTGAAAATTATATTTTTCCAGCTGTTTTATATCCTGTAGATAAGAATATGCGTGTGTATCACGAAGAACAATTTGGACCTGTTGTACCTGTTATTTCTTTTAAAGATATTAATGAACCTCTTGAAGATATGGCAGAGTCAAATTACGGACAACAAGTAAGTTTGTTTGGTAAAGACATAAAAACTCTTGCTCCGCTGATTGATGCTTTGGTAAATTTAGTTTGCAGAGTAAACCTCAACAGTTCTTGCCAGAGAGGTCCGGATGCTTTTCCGTTTACCGGTCGTAAAGATTCGGCAGTAGGAACTTTAAGTATTCCTGATGCTTTACGCTCATTCTCCATTCGTACGTTTGTTGCTTCAAAAGATATCGCTTATAATAATGAAATTTTGCAGGAATTGCTAAACAGCAAGGAATCTAATTTTATTAATACCGATTATATTTTGTAGTGATCAAGGTTATATATTAATTGTAGATACCGTCTTTTTCTTTAGAATCAGACGGTTTTTATTTTTTTTAAAGGTTCTGAGGTTTTGAGTTGCTAAGGTTCTAAGTTTTTTATCGTAAAATCGTAAGGGATAATTTTTTTTGAATTTTAAGATTAATAGCTTCCAGCTTTAGTTGGATGGAAATATAAACGCAAACAAAGCCTTTAAAAAATTAAAACGTATTCCTCCAGTTAAAACTGAAGGCTATTCAGAAAAACTTTGTGCTTTTGTGACTTTTCGAAATTAATTTTTACAAATAAATGTAACTTTAAACTAAAAAAAGCCTCTAAGTAGTATAGTCAATTTTAAATCATCAAAATTCTGAAACCACTTATGAAAAAAACACTATTTAAATTCTTATTTGTTGCCTTTTTATTTTTGGCACAAAATACTTTTGCGCAGGAACTTTATATGCCCAGAAATATAAAAAATGCTTATGCAAAAGGCACACGTTCTCTTGACGGTAAACCAGGGAAAAATTACTGGCAGAATCATGGTAAATACACTATGGAAATAGCTGTAGATCCTAAAACTAAAATTGTTTCAGGAACAGAAACTATTGTTTATGAAAACAACAGCAAGGATACTTTAAAGAATTTGCCTATTCGTTTTGTAAATAACCTGCATAAACCTTCTTCGCCAAGAAGCGGTAGTGTAAGCAATGATTTTTTAAGTGATGGATTAACAATTACGTCATTAAAAATTGCAGGCGAGGTTTATAAAGAAGATGCAAGAAAATGGGGAACGGTAGGAAATATAAGAATGAAAAAACCTGTACCGCCAAATTCTAAAGTCACGATTAATATCGACTGGAATTATCCTTTGTCTAAAGAAAGCGGAAGAGAAGGGCAGATTGATGAAACTACTTTTTTTGTTGCCTATAGTTATCCTCGCATTAGTGTTTTTGATGATTATAATGGTTGGGACAGATTGCCTCACACAGACCGTCAGGAGTTTTATAATGATTTTAATGATTACACATTTTCGGTAAAAGCGCCCAAAAATTATGTGGTTTATGCAACCGGAGATTTACTGAATCCGGATGAAGTTTTACAGCCAGAATTTTCGGCTCGTTTGAAAAAGTCCTATAATACAGATGAAATTTTGCATATTGCAAATGAGCAGGAATTGAAAACTGGTGTTGTAACGAAACAAAATGATTGGAATGTCTGGAAATTCGAAGCTAAAAATATATCTGATGTTTGTTTTGGTTTAAGTGATCATTATCTATGGGATGCAAGCAGTGTTGTGGTCGATAAAAAAACAAATCGCCGTGCAAGCGTTCAGGCGGCTTATGATATAAAAGGAACTGATTTTGTAAACTCGGTAAAAAATAACCAATATGCATTAGATTTCTTTTCGCATAGTTGGCCGGGAGTTCCGTATCCGTTTTCTAAAATGACAGCTTTTCAGGGTTTTGCAGATATGGAATACCCAATGATGTGTAACGATTCGCAAATGGGAGATCCTATTTTTGCACAATTAGTTCAGGATCATGAAGTAGCACATACATATTTTCCTTTTTATATGGGAATCAACGAAACCCGTTATGCTTTTATGGATGAAGGCTGGGCAACTACTTTCGAATATTTAATTGGGATTGCAGAACATGGTAAAGAAGCTGCAGATAAATTTTATAAGCAATTTAGGGTCGAAAACTATATCAAAGATAAATCGACTGAAGAAGATCAGCCTATAATTTCGATGTCGTCTCAGGTTTCTGATGCCGGTTATGGAAACAACTCCTACGGAAAAGCCTCTTTGTCGTATCTTGCCTTAAAAGATTTACTTGGCGACGACTTGTTCAAAAAATCACTTCATGCATACATGGAAAACTGGAATGGCAAACATCCAATTCCGTGGGATTATTTTAATTCGATAAATACAGCTTCAGGGAAAAACCTGAATTGGTTCTTTAATAACTGGTTTTTTACCAACAATTATATCGATCTTTCGGTTAAAAGTATAAATAAGAATGTTGTTTCCGTAGAGAATACAGGAGGTTTTGCGATTCCGTTTGATGTTATTATTTCATACTCAGATAATACTACAGAAACATTACATCAAACTCCGGCAATTTGGGAAACAAACCAAAAAATAGCTACGATTGTATTAAAAAACAAAAAGCAAATTAAACAAATATCTCTTGATGGAGGTATTTTTATGGATGCTACGCCAGAGAACAATACTCTAGCAATAAAATAAACTCATAAAAATGTCAGGAGAAAAAGATTTGCAGCAATTACTTAAAACGATGAAACCGGAACATAATCCTGGTGATTATGTTTTTTGTAAAGTCGAAAATTTAGAAGGGATAAGTTTAATTGATATTGAAATGTTTTTTAAGGAAAAAGAAGCAATCACATTAATCCTCAAAAAAGAAATTGCTGATACATTACAATTAGATTATTCTGTAATAATGTCCTGGATAACTCTTACAGTTCACTCGTCGTTAGAAGCGGTGGGACTAACAGCTGCATTTTCGAAATCCCTTTCAGAGCAAGAAATAAGCTGTAATGTGGTAGCTGCTTTTTATCATGACCATATTTTTGTGAGCAAAAAAGACACAGAAAAAGCGATGGAAATCCTGCGTTTATTGTCAAGTTAAATGTAGTCTGTAAATCTTTAAAAAAATGAATATCGTAAAAAAAGGAGTCTAATAACATAGATTCCTTTTTTTTATTGAAATAAGCTGGTTTTTTATATTAATAAAACAAATGTGGGAAAACGTAATTAATATTCAGAATAAAAAACTACGTTTGCAAAATATAAACAACATTGTTAATGAAAAGAAAACTATTTTTTATTGTTTTATTAATTGCTTTTAAAACTGTAGCACAAAATAATTCGAAACTTGCATTTCAAAAAAGCAGATATGAGTTAGCCGTAGCCTCTTATAAAAAAGCAGATTTTAAAAATGCTATTGATTTGTTTTATGTTGCTTCTAAAATTAAACCTGACAGTGAAATAGGTCAGGAATCTATTAAAAAAGTAGATACTCTAAAAACAATTTTAAGAGAAAACATAATGACTCAGGCTTTAGGCACCTGGAAAATGATTGGTGATAAACCAATTTGGGCAGCCAATCAAACGAGTACTGCAACAGCAAAAGATTTTGATGAAATAGTCGAGATCAAGCAAAACGAAATTTTATTTTTTGAGAAAAATAAGAAAACGCAGGAAAAGAAATTGGTAAAATCAGAGAAATTAGTTTACTACAATAAAGAACAGTCAGATTCAGGATATTCTGATATTATCTTATCAGACGGTACAGTTTGGAACTGTGCAATAAATGATGCCGCAAATGAATTGCACGTAATCAATGTAGGCAAGACAGGAGAAGATGGTGTCGAGAAAATAGTCACCAATAATATAGAACGATTTTATGTTAAAGTAAAATAATAAAAAAAGGGAATCAAATTTGATTCCCTTTTTTTATGAGGTTAAAGGAAGTTTTATAAAAATTTAAATCCAAGTGAGATATTAGATGCAGCAGTTTTTAAGTTTCTTCCGGAAGGATCAAGATCCGTAACTCCGGCAAGATATCTGTAATCCAAAGTCAGTTTCCATAAATCTACACCAACTCCGCCCAGAATACTGCTGTTATTTTTTTCGAAAGCAATATAATTTAGATTATTATTTGCTTTAATATCTGAGTAACTTTTCCAGTTGTATCCGGCAAAAATGCGAACATTTCCTAGTTTTCCTAACGGAACTATTTTAAAACCAATAATCAATGTAGCATCAGTTCCGGATAACTCATATTCAGTTTCTGCAATCCCCGTTTGAGCAATGCTAAATTTTGATTTGGCATAACCAATTTCACCCTGACCATAAAACAGCAATAAATTAACTCTCGCAAATCCTGCAACCCCCATACCGGTTCCTGAGCTTTTTGAACTAAAGTCATCTGAAAGCGGAGAGGTTATATTATAAGAAACCTGAGGTCCAAATTGTATTAATTGTGCAAAACCATTTGCACTAATACATAATAATATTACTAAAATGAATTTTTTCATAATTGGATTTGTTTTTAGATAGCATAAAAATAAATATTATAAATCGAAAAAGAATGATTAATCTTATTTATTTTTTGCATGTTTTTGATAATGAGTTAAATGCAAAAGTTGGTTTAAAATGAATTTAATTTTTAAATCCAGTAAATTTGTATCCTTTAAATTAGAGAACATATGGAAATTAGAGAGATTGAATCTTCGCAAACCTGGCAGATCAGACATGAAGTAATGTGGCCCAATCAGCCTTTTGAATTTGTTCAGTTAGAAGAAGATGATTTAGGAATGCATTTTGGCGTTTTTGATCAGCAAAAATTGGTTTCAATCGTTTCCTGTTTTATAACAAATGATGAAATGCAGTTTAGAAAACTGGCAACTTTAGAAGATTTTCAGGGAAAAGGAATCGCTTCAAAACTAATAATTTACATTTTGGAACTTGCAAAACAGAAGAATTTGAAAAAAGTATGGTGCAATGCCCGAAGCAACAAAAAAACATTCTACGAAAAATTTGGGATGGTTGATACTCACAAAATTTTTAACAAAGCAGGACAAGAATTTACCATAATGGAAATTTTACTATAGAAATCCTAATAGAATTTGTTGAATAACTTATACAGCGTCAAATATTTGCGATTTTAATTGTTTTAGTGCCTTTTTAAATTCATCTTTAATATAATTGTGATTTGTAGACTTTTTTTTATGATTTTTTCGCATAAAAGATTAAGAATTTAATATTATTAGTTTCTAATAAAATAATGAAAACGTTTTCGCTTTTATTAAATGTTAAAGCTTATAAAAAAATCTTTTTTTGTTTCGATACTTTGATTACTTTCGCACCCAAATGAGAAAGTTAATAGTATTTTTAGTATTCATGAATTTGCTTCTGCTTGGCGGAGGTCAATATCTTAATGCTGGTACTCCACAAAACTTTCATCAACACACTCTTGAGAAAAAGCACCGAGTAAAATTCACCAATCAGGATCAGGGATCTTCTATAATCGAAGATGCTGATGTAGATCTTGAAGAGGAATATCTTGGAAGTGATGATCTTAAAGATGGACTTACGAATAAATTTTTTGCAACAAACTACAGTTTACTTGACAATTGGTATCTTTCCTTTTCAAGTCAGACTATTGTAAATAATTACAATCGTTTTAAATTCTTCGTGCCATTCTGTGGCAACTCAAATCCTATTTACATTACCCAACAGGTTTTAAGAATTTGATTCAACAGCATACATCGGTTACCTAAGTTGTAATCCTGCATATCTTGTTGATGTATTTTTTCTACTTCTTCTTATATGAAAGTTAAGTTATAACTAAGGCTGCCTGATGCATTTTTTCATCTAAAGGAATCACTGTATTCCAAGCATTCATCGCTTAATTTCCAAACTAAATCATGAAAAGAATTATCTTGTTCACAGGCTTAATTGGCCTAGTGTGCCTTACTAGTTGTACAACTAAAAAAGAAGAAAAAGAAGAAGTGGAAAAATTTACCGCAACAAATCCGGTACTAATCGATACTTCGTTTGTAAAAGAATATGTTTCTCAGATTAAATCTGTACGTAACATCGAAATCCGCGCTCAGGAAAAAGGATTTCTACAAAACATTTATGTTGATGAAGGACAGTTTGTAAAAAAAGGACAACTGTTGTTTAGAATTATGCCAAATATGTACCAGGCAGAATTGCTTAAGGCACAGGCTGAACAAAAATCTGTAGAAATAGAATTGCAAAATTCAAAATTACTGGCAGATAAAAATATCGTTTCTAAAAACGAATTAAGTGTTGCTCAGGCAAAACTACAATCAGCAAAAGCTGAGGTTGCATTAGCAAAACTTCATTTATCATTTACAGAAATCAGAGCTCCGTTTGACGGAACTATCGATCGTATTCCTTTAAAATTAGGAAGTTTGATTGACGAAGGTGAACTATTGACAAGTCTTTCAGACAATAGCCAAATGTTTGCTTACTTCAACGTTTCTGAACCTGAATATTTACAATATCAAACCAATGTTAAAGACCGCGCTGATAATAAAGTAAGCTTGGTTTTGGCTAATGGTGATACTTTTAAAGAACAAGGAAAAGTAGAACTTATCGAAAGTGAATTTAATAACGAAACCGGAAACATTGCTTTTAGAGCAAGATTCCCTAACTCAGATAAATTGCTTAGAAATGGAGAAACAGGACAAGTAAAAATGTTAGTGCCTCTTAAAAATGCGATCATAATTCCGCAAAAAGCAACTTATGAAATTCAGGATAAAAAATATCTTTTTGTTATCGATAAAAACAACAAAGTAACTTCCAGAGAAATTACAATTACAGGTGAAATTCCTGATTTGTACGTGGTTAAAAGCGGAGTTACTCAAAATGACAAAATTTTACTTGAAGGAGTTCAGAAAGTAAGAGAGAACGACAAAATTAAATATGAGTTCCAATCTCCAAAAGAGGTAATGAATCATTTGCGCGTAAAAGCAGAATAGATTTAACTGGTTTAATCATTAAAAAAATATAAAATGTTTAATAAATTTATTCAAAGACCTGTACTGTCGATAGTAATATCGCTTATAATTGTCTTTTTAGGGGTATTGTCGGTATTAAACTTACCTATTACACAATTCCCTACAATCTCACCACCAATGGTGAATGTTACCGCAGATTATCCAGGATCTAATGGTGAATTAATGATCAAAGCCGTTGTAATTCCTTTGGAAAGAGCCTTGAATGGAGTTCCCGGAATGAAATATATGGCTTCTGATGCCGGAAATGATGGTGAAGCTACGATCAAAGTGGTCTTCAACTTAGGAACAGATCCTAATCAGGCTGCGATCAACGTTCAAAACCGTGTGGCTTCGGTTACCAATAAATTACCTCCGTTAGTCATTAGAGAAGGTATTAAAATTACCCGAGAAGTACCGAGTATGTTGATGTACGTGAATCTTTACAGTACAGACAAAAATACCGATATGAAATTCTTGTATAACTATGCTGATATCAACGTACTTTCTGAATTGAAAAGGGTAAATGGTATTGGTTCAGGAGATATCTTAGGAACACGTGAATATGCTATGCGTATTTGGCTAAAACCAGATCGTATGCTGGCGTATAAAATTTCTGCTGATGAAATAATGGAAGCATTATCAAGTCAGAGTTTAGAAGCTTCGCCTGGTAAAACAGGAGAAAGTTCTGGTAAACGTTCTCAGGCATTTGAATATGTATTAAAATATTCAGGACGTTTTACAACAAAAGAACAATACGAGAATATCGTAGTAAAATCAAACGCTAACGGGGAACTTTTACGTTTGAAAGATGTTGCTAAAGTAGAATTTGGTAGTTCGATGTACGATATTTATTCGAACTTAAATGGTAGACCTTCTGCGGCTATTGTATTAAAACAATCGTTTGGTAGTAATGCCAATCAGGTTATCGAAGAGGTAAAAGCTAAATTAGAAAAAATCAAGCAAAGATTCCCTAAAGGAATGGATTATGAAATTTCGTATGACGTTTCTAAATTTCTTGATGCTTCTATAGAAAAAGTAATTCATACCCTTGTAGAAGCTTTTATTCTGGTAGGTATAGTAGTATTCCTTTTCTTAGGAGACTGGCGTTCGACGGTTATTCCGGCAATTGCGGTTCCAGTATCCCTGATCGGAACGTTTGTGTTCATGACTTTCTTTGATATTTCATTGAACTTAATTACATTATTTGCTTTAGTTCTGGCAATTGGAGTCGTCGTCGATGATGCCATTGTGGTAATCGAGGCGGTTCACGCCAAGATGGAAGAGGAGCATCTCTCGCCACTAAAAGCGACTAAAAAAGCGATGCACGAAATTGCAGGAGCAATTATAGCGATTACCTTCTTAATGGCAGCGGTATTTATTCCGGTTGCGTTTATGTCTGGTCCTGTTGGAGTATTTTACAGACAGTTTTCTGTAACTATGGCAACAGCTATTATCCTTTCTGGTATTGTGGCTTTGACTTTGACACCGGCGCTTTGTGCGATGATGTTAAAAAACAATCACGGTGAGGTTAAAAAGAAAACTCCTGTGAATGTATTTATAGACGGATTCAACAATAAATTCAATTTAGCGCAAGGTAAATACCAAAATCTATTGGCTAAAATTGTAAGCAGAAGAGCGGTTACCATTATTGCACTTCTTGCGTTTTGTGCCGGAACATGGTTAATTAGTAGTTCTGTTCCTTCCGGGTTTATCCCAAATGAGGATCAGGGTATGTTTTATGCAGTAATTCAAACACCGCCAGGTTCATCATTAGAAAGAACAAATAATATTGCAGAAAGACTGCAAAAAATTGCAGAACATATCGATGGAGTAAAATCAGTTTCTTCACTAGCAGGTTATGAAATTTTGTCTGAAGGTACAGGTTCTAACTCAGGAACTTGTTTGGTTAACCTTAAAGACTGGAGTGACAGAAAGCATTCTGTTCTTGAGATTATGGCCGAAATGGAAGAAAAATCTAAAGATATTGCAGGTGCTAATATCGAATTTTTCCAACCGCCTGCTGTACCGGGATATGGTGCTGCCGGAGGATTTGAGCTTCGTTTGTTAGACAAAACAGGTTCTAATGATTACAAAAAAATGGAGCAGGTAAATAATGATTTTGTGAAGGAGTTAAATACTCATCCGGAATTATCTAACGTGTTTAGTTTTTATAGCTCTAGTTTTCCTCAATATATGATGAAAGTAGACAACGATATGGCACAGCAAAAAGGAGTTTCTATCGAAAACGCCATGAATACGTTGTCAACTCTTGTAGGTAGTAACTACGAAATTAGTTTTATTAAATACGGAATCAACTATAAAGTAATCGTTCAGGCTTCTCCGGAATACCGTGCGCAGCCAGATGACATTTTAAAGTTGTATGTAAAAAACAATCGTGACGAAATGGTTCCTTTTTCTGCTTTCATGAGATTAGAAAAAGTATACGGGCTTTCAGAAATTACAAGACATAATATGTACACTTCTACACAAATTAGTGGTTCTGCAGCAGCAGGTTATAGTTCTGGTACAGCGATTAAAGTGATTCAGGAAGTTGCTGCCAAAAAATTACCAAGAGGTTATGATATTGACTGGGCAGGTATTTCTGCCGATGAGGTTGCTCAGGGTAATCAGGCGATTTGGGTATTCTTAATTTGTTTAGGATTCGTTTACCTTGTATTAGCAGCTCAGTACGAAAGTTTTATTTTACCATTATCGGTAATTCTTTCTTTACCAGCAGGTATTTTTGGAGCTTTCTTATTATTGAAATTAACAGGATTAGAAAACAACATTTATGCTCAGGTAGCAATGGTAATGCTTATTGGTTTACTGGGTAAAAATGCCGTACTTATTGTAGAGTTTGCGATACAGCGACATGCAGCAGGAAAATCAGTACTTGAAGCAGCAATGGAAGGAGCAAAAGCAAGGTTTCGTCCTATTTTGATGACTTCATTTGCTTTTATTGCGGGATTATTGCCACTTGCTTTTGCTACAGGTCCGGGTAAAATTGGTAACAGAACCATTGGTACTGCTGCTGCCGGAGGTATGCTTATAGGTACTATTTGTGGAGTATTCGTAATTCCTGGCTTATATTTCATTTTTGCCAAAATTGCAGAGAAACATAAATTGGTAAAACATGAAGAAGAAAATCCATTAACAGAAGAAATTGATAACAATCATGTATAAATTCAAATCATATCAATATGGTATTGCGTTAGTTATATGTCTTACGGTTGCGGGGTGTAAAGCCCCTGCGCCTGAGGCAGCACCTACAACCAGTACACCAGTTCCTGAGTCGTTTGGCACAACTGCTCAAACTCAGGATGCCAACAATAATACCTCAACTTTACAATGGAAAGATTATTTTAAAGATCAAAACCTTGTAGACCTGATCGATGTTGCTTTAAAGAACAATCAGGAATTGAATATTACTTTACAGGAAATTGAAATCGCTAAGAATGATATTCGTGTAAAAAAAGGACTTTTATTACCAACAGTAGGCGTTCGTGCCGGAGCTGGAGTAGAGAAAGTGGGTCGATATACCAGTCAGGGTGCAGGTGATGCTACTACAGAAATTAAACCGGGTGTAGAAACGCCGGATCCGTTAGGCGATTTTACTATTTCGGCTTACGCCAATTGGGAAGTGGATATCTGGAAAAAATTACGCAATTCTAAAAAAGCGGCCTTAAACAGATATTTAGCAACGGTTGAAGGTAAAAACTTTGTAATTACAAACCTTATTGCCGAAGTGGCTGATTCATATTATGAATTATTAGCTTTAGATAATCAGTTGGATATTGTAAAGCAAACAATCAAATTGCAGACCAATGCTTTAGAAATTGTAAAAATTCAAAAGCAGGCTGCAAGAGCAACAGAATTAGGAGTTAAGAAATTTGAGGCTGAGGTTTTAACTTCACAAAGTCTTGAATTTGATATTCTTCAGAAGATAAAAGAAGCCGAAAATAAAATCAACTTTTTGTTAGGTAGATATCCGCAGGAAATCAAGAGAACAGATAGCAACAATTTCTTGAGTTTATTACCAGCTGCTGTTAGCTCAGGAATTCCGTCACAATTATTGGCAAATCGCCCGGATGTTAAACAAACTGAACTAGAATTAGTAGCTGCAAAATTAGATGTAAAAGTAGCCCGTTCTGAGTTCTATCCTTCATTGGATATTTCTGCAGCAGTTGGGGTTCAGGCTTTTAAACCGTCTTATTTGTTTACTTTTCCGGAATCGATTTTGTATTCGTTAGCTGGAGATCTTGCTGCGCCATTGATCAATAGAAATGCAATCAAAGCCGAATTTGCAAGTGCAAATGCAAGACAACTTCAGGCATTGTACAACTATGATCGTACGGTTTTAAATGCCTATTTAGAAGTATCAAATCAGCTTTCTAAAATTGAAAATCTTCAAAAAGGATATGATCTTAAATCAAAACAAGTAGACGCTTTAAACACATCTATTGATGTGTCTAACGATTTGTTTAAATCTGCCAGAGTAGATTATTTCGAAGTTTTAATGACGCAACGTGATGCATTAGAAGCTAAATTAGAACTGGTAGATACCAAAAAAGAACAACTAAATGCAGCTGTCCATGTTTATAGAGACTTAGGCGGCGGTTGGAAATAATATTGCCTGTTAATTTGTAGATAAAAAGCCTTTCAAGATTTAATTTTTGAAAGGCTTTTTTATGTCTGTTTGTCAAGAATTAAACTCTTGTACTACATATTAAACTTTAATTTTTATTTATTTAGGAATAGATATTTTTGCCTTAAACCCTTTATCAGGTTCTGTGTCAAAATCAATAGTTCCTTTAACAGCCTGAATACGGTTTTCCATGTTTTGGAGACCATTTTTTACCATCTTAGTTTTTTCGGAACCCTTTCCATTATCAGTATAGTTTATTAAGATTGATTTTTGATCGCTTTCAAATTTTATAAGAACCAAATTTGCTTTACTGTGTTTCTTCATATTCACCATTAATTCTTGTAAAATACGGCTAATGGTAATCTTTTTTATATCATCAATAATTTCCCAGTTTATACTTTCTATATTAGTTGCAATGATATTTCTTTCGGGGGTATTATATGTTGATAACATTTCTTTTATCCTGTTGGTAAAGTCTATTCCGGTATCAATTTTATTGTTCTCTCTCGAAATCCCTCTTACACGTCCGTAAATATCATCTAATTTTTGGAGTAGATTCTCTTTGGTACTTTCTTTAGATAACGGCTGAGATTCGGCAAAAGCGATGACATGAAATACATCGTTTGCTAATTCATCGTGTATTTTTTTTGCAATTCGGGTTTCAGTGTTATAGGAAGTCTTAAATTCTATGGCTCTGTTTTTATTCTTGTAGTAGCGTATTAAAATTGCAATTAAAATCACTAAAAAAACAAAGACAATTACAAAAACAATTCGTAAATATTTGTCTTTTTGAAGAGATAAAAGGTTTTCTGCTTTTTCTAAGCGAAGTTTTGCGTTTTCATCTTTTTCTTTTTTAGAATCGTATTTAATTTTAGCAAACTTATTTTTAAAGTTATTTCGAACCTTAATAATACTGTCGTTTAAAGTAAAATACCTTTGCACATATGTACTATTTTTAGCACTGTGATCATTAGATATTAAAATTTGTAATGCTTCTAATCTTTCGTCAACACTATTTAGCTTTGTGGCTGCATTGTAAGCAGCTAGAGCATTTTCATTTGACTTCTGAATATCTTTTTTAGCATAATAATCAGCAAGGTGTAGATAACTTTCAATACTTCCATAATAATCCTTAAGTTTATTTCTGGTCTGGAGTGCTTTATTCATTAAATAAAATCCTTTTTCATCCATTCCTTTCTTAAAATAGGCATAACCCAAGTTATCCAAAAGTCTGGATACACTAAGTATGTCAGCTTTCTCCTTTACTATTTTTTTGCTTAAAAGAGATTCTAAAAGAGAAATTGCTTTGTCGTATTTTTTTAGTTGAATATATACTGGTCCAATATTACTTAAAGGGTTTAGCTTTTCAATAGGATCGATATATTCTTTTGCAGATTCTTTATAGTAAAAAATAGCGTCATCATAAAGAGTAAGTTCCTTATCAGCTATACCCAATATATTATTTATAGAAGCTGTATAAATACTCTTTTTTTTAACATAAAGTAGTGCTTCGGTTACTGTTTCCTTACTACCGTAATAATCTCCATTAACTTGTTGTATTGACGCCATTTCAATAAGTATATAACCAATATTAGCACTATCTTTTAACGTTTCATAAAGTTTTTTTGATTTATAAAACTGGTAAAAAGAGGTATTGAAATTTTGTTTATTGTAATTTTCAATGGCTTTATTTCGTAAACTAGATGCCTCTTTTCGTATTGATTCTTTGTTTGTATTAAGATGCTTTTTTTCTTTACAGGAAAAAAGGAAAAGAAGTATAATAAAATAAAAAAACGGGGACCGTAACATATAAATTTACTTTCCCCGAAAATAGTAATAAATTAGATACTAAAAACATATAAATTTACTAAGCAGGTGGTGGCAATTTCGGTGGTGTAACTCCATCGCCTGGACCATCAGCATAAGTTGATTTTATAGGATTAATATTTTTTTGTATTTCTTGTTTAGGTTGAGTTTCATACTCATCCGGAGTACAAGAAAATATAGTGAACAATAACGCAAAAGCGATTAATAGTATTAGTTTTTTCATTTTAATTTAATTTAGAAATTAGACATAGGTATTGCTGTCCGGATTTGATCCAGAACTTGATTGAGGCAATACCAAATTGCTTTTTTGGGAAGTAAAGTGTGTAGAACTGTAAGACGTTGTTTATACTTCCCGATTAAACTCGGTCTTACGGTTTTTTACACTATTAATTTGAACTAGTTTATATTTATGTTTTAGTCTGCAGACAAAACCTGAACTAATTTCTTTGGCAAAGTAAAGGCGCTTTGAGCCCTTTGTAGATAGGGGATTCCCAGAATTCCCGCGTTTTCCCAAGATTCCTAAAAATTCCCTAAAACAAAATACAATGCATAGTAATTTAGGTCTGTGAGAACCTGTTATTTGAATGTAAAACGAATCTGATCTCTATTATAATAGATGCAAAAAGTTCTGAAAAAGTTGGATTGAACTATAAAAAAAAGTTAAAAATGTAAACTTGAAGAAATTAATAAATTGAGATTAATAATAGAACTAATCAAATCGCAGAAAAAGGAGAAATTAATCATAGAATTACGTTTGGTTTTTGAAAAATGAAAATGAAGAGTCGAAAGAGAATCCTGAAACGGGAAATCTTTTGTTTGATTTTAAAATTATATTTTCTAAAAAAACAGTTTAGAAGATATAGCAAGGAAAAATAATTATGGTATAAATTGGAGTTTTCGCTTTGGGACTATCTGCGTGTTTATATTTTGCGCAGAAAAAAGGGGAGATCGAATAATTTCTAAATGAAATTGGGAAGCATTTTGAAAAATAAAATGCTTAAAGAAGTAAAAAGAATAAATTTTTGAGGTGTAATTTAGGAGTTTAAAAAGTTTGTTTTTCGGCATATATTTATAGTTATTTATACTATAAAGATAAGTAAAATTAACCAATAAACCTAGTGATAACAAGGGAAATACACGTTTTTTTTACTTTTAAATGGATATTTTTTTGTATAATTTTCCGGATGTTATTACTAATTTTAAAGTTATAAAATTTGCTTTTCCTTAGAAGTTGAATTGTAATAAAATTATCTATATTTATAAAATATTACAATAGATTTTGATCTTGGTCACTATCAGTTTTAAAAATATTCTTTATGAAAAAGTTCCTGTTATTATTAATTGTTTTATGCACTTTTGGTTGTAAAAAGTATGTTGTTTCGTTTGAGCAGCCAACGAATAAGAAACTTGATAACTTAAAGCTGGAAATACTTCTGGATAAAAAGAAAGTTCAGGAAATTACTTTAAAAGCAACAAATGCAATGCCTGGTTATGAAACGGCAGAACTACCAGTATCAGATGATGGAAAACACCAGCTTCAGGTTAAAGTAAAGGATACAACCTTTAGTTATGAGATAAAGTATCCGGAAGAAAGATACATTCTTGTAACAGCCTACATGAAAACAAATGGAAAGGTTCATATTGGGATTTTAAAGCAACAATATAATTTTAGACTTCGTTGATAAAAGATTTTATTTCAAATAGAAAAGCCTTTCACAATTTAACGTGAAAGGCTTTTTATATTTTTGAAATCAGTTTTAAGATAAAAAATCCTTAAACCATAATCCTGAATGTTTAATTGTTCTTTGTTGTGTTTCGAAATCTACATGAATTAACCCAAATCTGGCATTATAGCCTTCTGCCCATTCAAAGTTATCAGTAAGACTCCAGACAAAGTAACCTTCAACATTTAAACCATCATTTCGGGCTTTTAGAATTTGTTCTAAATGATCCTGAATATAATGAGTACGCTTGATGTCATAAACTTTTCCGTTTGAAAGTGTATCTGGAAATGCAGCACCGTTTTCAGTAATGATTATTTTTTTGATGCCTTTATATTCGTTGAATTTCTTAAGAACATGATAAAGAGCAGGAGGATAAACTTCCCATCCCATATCAGTTGAGATCACATTTCTTTTTTCGGCACTTACTAATTCGGCACCAATATACGGAATCAACATTGCTGATTTTACGACTTCGCGCGTGTAACATTGCAGGCCTATAAAGTCAAAATCAAAAGACAAATTATTAAGATCGTCTTCTAAAATATAATTATTAAGTTTTTTTAGCACAGGCAAATCGGCTTGCGGATAACCCAATCCTAAAATTGGCTCTATAAAAGTTCTGTTTAATAAAGTATCTACGCGTTTTGCAGCTTCAATATCTTTAGGACTTTGAGTTGCCGGCTCAATATGAGTGCAGGAAAAAGTAGTTCCTATATTCGCGTCAGGAATTAGATTTCGTACAATTTTTGCTCCAGCTGTCGTTGATAACGTTACATGATGCATGGCTTTAAGATAATTGCTTATCCCTTTTTTTCCCGGAGCATGAATACCCAGAAAATATCCTGCTCCTGTAAAAACAGAAGGCTCGTTGATAACCATCCAGTTTTTTACTCGATCGCCAAAATGTTGTGCACAAACTTCTACGTAGTCAGAAAACCATTTAACAGATTCCCGATTGGTCCATCCGCCTTTTGTTTCTAAAGCATTAGGTAAATCCCAATGATAAAGTGTAATCCAGGGTTCTATTCCGGAGGCTAATAAAGAATCGATAATTTTGTTGTAATACTCTATTCCGGCTTGGTTTACGGGGTGAATTCCGGTAGGCATAATTCTGGACCAACTGATCGAAAACCTAAAATTAGGAATATTCAATTCCTTCATTAAGTCAATATCGTTTTGGTAAGAGTTGTAGAAATCGCAGGCAGTTAGGGCATGATGTCCGTTCTTAATCTTTCCTTTTTTTGATGTAAAAACATCCCAGATAGACGAACCTTTTCCATCGGCATCATGAGCCCCTTCAATTTGGAAAGCGGCGGTTGAAACACCCCACAAGAAATCATCTCCAAATTGGTCTTTGTTCAAAAATGAGTTCTCAATTTTATTCATTCAAATAAGTATTTCCTTTTCTATATAATTTATTAATGAAGGAAAGAAGATTGCATAGCTCTTAAAAAAAGCCATTCTTTGAATGAAACCAGAAAATTTAGGTTGAAAAATTTCATAACGTTTAGTTTTATTCAAATTAATAAAACAGATATGAATTTAACGTAATGTAAAGATTATTAAAATGTTAAGTAATTTTTGATGCTGTTTTTTCAGCAGTAATATTTTTTAAAAAGATTTCAAGTTTGTCCTTTCTGTCTTTAAGAGGTAATACCATACATGTTGCAATTACAAAAGGTAAAGTGAAAGCTCCGCCGGCATTTTGAAGAATTTCAAATTTTGCATTTACTAAGCCAATATTAATAATTACACAAATTACAACAGACAGCACAACTAAAATACCGTCTATTTTTTTGGTTCCAGCAAAAACGATAGAACATAAAACAGCATTAAAACTAAAAAGTCCCATATGAATTTCGTTTATAGGTTCGTGTCCGTGAAAAGAAATTGCAGAACTTATAGCAGAACCCAGCAAACCGTATAACGCAGCAATAGGAGAATTAATATAAACGCCAATAAAGAAAAGAAGTCCCGCCCAGATATTTGCCTGAAAAATCACTTCGCCAAATCCGTTTGTTTCAGATGTAAAACTATCTATGTTCGATAAATCAGGAACATTCATAAAGGCATCAGATGGACTTATATTAGTAAACTGATGGAGTAAGGTTACTAATATCCAGGTTACAAGAATAAAAGGGAAGGTGAAAACGGCAATCTTTTTTTGTATAAAAAAATGCTGAATCACGGCTGCAGCTATCGATCCCAGAAAAATACAGATCCAGATTAGTAGTTCATTTTTAAATAAAAAAATAAGGGCAACACCTACTAATGCCGGACTAAATCCGTACAATCCCATGGTGATTTCTTTTTGATCGTATTTTAAAAATCGGGCAGTAAGAGTACCGGTAAAAGCGGCAAAAAGTACTGCAATTCCCATTGATAGCGATCCCATAAAAAGACCTATTGTAAAAAACAAGCCGGTGAGACTGTTTTCCTGCAGCATTATTTGTCCAATTCCTCTTAAAACTTCAGTGATAAGGGAGAACTTTTGCTCTCTGATTTTTTTCATTTTATTTAATTTATAAGTTTTATCTATTTTTTTGATAGACATTTTATTTGAGTCAGATTTTAGTTTTACCAACCCAGAAACACCATTCCAAAAGCGCAAATCGTAATTACAAAACCTCCTATAGCATTAGAATAACGCTCTAATTTTTCTGTTTTAATCAGACTATATCCATAACGCCCCAGCATGACCATGATTAACATTGTAACAACAGTAGAAATGGCAAAAACACTAATCAAAACGGTAATCTCAGTTACAGATCGATGTGTTCCGGAAAAGAAAAGTAACGGAATTAAGGGTTCGCTTGGACCCATTACAAAAATGGCAAAAAGGACTAACGGAGTTACTTTAACTCTTTTGTCCGGCATAACAATTTCGCCATGTTTGTGCTCAAATACATATACATCTTCGCCTAAAACATCAAAATGTTTGTGTGGTTTGTTTTTATAAGCTTGCCAAATACCATAAATGAAATAAACAAGACCAAAGATTAAAAGTGCCCATCCGGAAATGTTTTCTCGTAAATCCTGAAACCAGCTTATCTTATTCATCTGCCAGCCTAAAAATACTGCAACAAGTCCCAGAATAACTGAACTTAAGATGTGACCAAATCCACACACAATGGTTAGCAGGTAGGTTTTAAATGATGACCATTTTCTGGAACGCGATAAAACGATAAAAGGCAAATAATGATCCGGCCCTGACATTGTATGTATAGAACTAATAGAAATTGCGGTGAGCGATAATGCCCATAATGTTTCTGTCATATTAAACTATTTTGGATTTAACGCACCACATTTTTTCTTGTATTTTCTGGAAGCAATCAAAAATTTGTTCTCCTCCGTTGCCTAAAACTCTTACCACAAAACCATCGTTTTGAAGGGATGAAATACCAAATTGTAAATCCTTTTCGGGAGACATCATTTCAAAAATTTCTTCTATGGAATCATCTGTATTATGATTTTTTGTATTTAAATATATCAAAGTGCCCTGATGCGTAAATTCTTCTAATGAACCTATGGCATCCAACGGAATTGCTTGTGGACGTAATAAAATATTGTCTTTAAAAATTAATTTTTGTTTGTGTATGACTTGTGTTTTATTCTGGAAATGATTGTATTTAAAAACTTCTCCATGGTGTTTTCTTCCACAGGTAATTATTTCTCCCATCATAAACTCGCAATTGTCTTCTATGTAAATGGTATTTGTGCTTATAAAAGTTGAGTTTTCATGCGGTACAATTGGATGCGGCACATAAAAAAAAGAAGTATTAGGTTGCATCTTGACCGTAAAATTTTGCGTTGCATGATCATCCATATTAAATAAACGCTGGTATGATTGTGACAGAAGCTGTAAACGGGCATTCTCTTCAATCAGAATGTCCATATAATAATGATCTCCGCTTAAAATTCCCGGAGATGAACTTGTTATCATCAAATAAGCGGCACCATCTTTTTTTAATTGCCCCACAGGAATAACCCGAAAAGGAGGGCTTACAAAAACATCTTTCAAATATGATTTTCCGTCTCTGCAGCCCGTTACGATATTAAGTTTAGAATCCATTAACGGTATAAGTTTGGCTCCTCTATTTCTTCTAAAAGTGCATATTTTTTAATCCAGCCAATAACGCTTTCCAGACCTTCATCAGATCTTAAATTGCTAAAAACAAATGGTTTTCCCTGACGCATTCTGCGTGCATCATTTTCCATTACTTCTAAACTTGCACCAACCATTGGCGCTAAGTCAATTTTGTTAATCAGCAAAAGATCAGAACGTGTAATTCCGGGACCGCCTTTTCTTGGAATTTTTTCTCCTCCGGATACATCAATCACAAAAATTGTCACATCGGCCAGATCCGGACTAAAAGTTGCCGAAAGGTTATCACCGCCACTTTCTATCAAAATAAGTTCAATATTCGGGAACCTTTTTGCGAGTTCATCAACAGCTTCAAGATTCATACTTGCGTCTTCGCGAATCGCAGTATGCGGACATCCACCGGTTTCTACACCTATGATTTTTTCTTTTGGCAAAAGACTGTTTTTGGTCATGAATTCGGCATCTTCCTTAGTATAGATGTCATTGGTAATTACGCCAATATCATATCTATCCATCATTTTTCTGGAAAGTCTTTCCAAAAGGGCAGTTTTACCGGATCCTACAGGACCGGCAACACCAATTTTTATATATTTTCTTTCTTCCATTTTAGTGTTTATTTTATTGTTTTAAGACATATAAAGTCTCGAATACAGCCTTTCATGCTGCATGGCGCGTATGTCGAATGCAATACTGCACATCCCGATCAGATTTTTGTCCAGACAAAGGGTTTCTGCTGCTAATTTTGCAATTTTGGGTTGAAAACGGAACATCATATCCTGACCGTCTAACTGGCTTAAAGGCACTAGCTTTACACTATTGGTAATCATACCGATACAGCTATTGTAAAAAAAAGCAAACAGGGATTCTTCAATCGGAATCTCCATTAAGCAGGCATACATTCCAAATGCAATGGCATAATGACCTGTTGCATCGCCATTATGGATACTTTGCTCGTATTGCAATGCGAGATCAAATTCTTTATGGCGTCTAAAAATTTTAATGAATCGCAACCCTAATTTTTGGCTGGCGTCCCGCATTTCTCTGGGGGATTTAAATGCGGTACATTCCTGATCCAAAAGAATCAGGGCTTGCAAATCATTGTTTAATGTTTTTTCGTATGCCAATCGCATAAAAGAAGCATCATTGAATTTGATGTTGTGTTGCAACATATTTTCAATAAAAATTTCTGCTGTGGCGGTATTATTTACTTTATTATTCTGCACATAGGTTTCTAATCCATTCGAATGAGAAAATCCGCCTATAGGCAATGTTGGATCTGAAATGTGCAATAAGCTGCCTAAAAATTTACTAAGCATTTTTTGAGGCGATATTGATTATTTTACTAAATAAAGAATTGCTTCCTGAATGCCCGTGAGGTTCTACGTTAGATTTTAGTATATTCAGTAATTGATGTTCTTCTTTTGCAGGTTCATATCCTCCGGCTTCCAGCCATCGAAACATGGGCATTTCAAAAGGCATTAAAACAAGTTCTCCCTGAATAAAAAGCGGCATATGTTTATTGCCAATTTCATAACAAACAGTTCCCATTTGTAACATGTTTTTTGGGGTAATCACTATGGTATCACAAGGTTTTATATGTACAACGATTGATTTCTCATCATTCTTAAAAAGGATATCACCGTCATGCAAACGCTGTCCTTCTCTCAGGAATTTTATAGATAAATCTGTCCCGTCATTACTGGTTTTGCGTTGTATGCGTTTTGTAGCTTCATACCATTCGATTTCTAATAGGTCAATTTTTAGGTCGCCTAACGATTGCAGGACAGTATTACCTAATATTTCTTTAATAAGCATATGATGATTTTTTTCTAAATGACACCTGATCTAAATTCTTAGAACATGAAATACAGTTGGGCTAATGGTAGTTTGTCTGCTGGCTCACAAGTAATATGTTCACCGTCTACAAATACTTTATAATTCTCTGCATTTACTTCGATATTCGGAGTTCCGCTGTTGTGAATCATGTTTTCTTTTGAGATGTTACGACAGTTTTTTACCGGAAGCACCATTTTTTTCAAACCATATTCTTCAACAATTCCTTTCTCGATAGAAACCTGAGATACAAAAGTGGCACAAGTACCATATTTAGCTTTTCCGTGTGCACCAAACATATTTCTGTAAATGATAGGCTGAGGTGTTGGAATAGAAGCGTTTGGATCTCCCATTTTTGCTGCTGCAATAAATCCGCCTTTGTAGATTATTTCTGGTTTTACGCCAAATAAAGCAGGTTTCCACAGTACAAAATCGGCTATTTTACCAATTTCGATAGATCCTACATAATCAGAGATTCCGTGAGCAATCGCAGGATTTATAGTGTATTTAGAAATGTATCTTTTTACACGAAAATTATCATTTTCAGTATCTGTTTCCAGATATCCTCTTTGCGAGCGCATTTTACTGGCAGTTTGCCAGGTTCTGGTTACTACTTCTCCCACGCGTCCCATGGCTTGAGAATCTGAACTCATGATACTAAAAACCCCCATATCCTGCAAAATATCTTCGGCAGCAATAGTTTCAGGACGAATTCTGGAATCTGCAAAGGCAACATCTTCAGGGATATTTTTACTTAAATGATGACAAACCATTAGCATGTCTAAATGTTCATCGATCGTGTTTTTAGTATATGGTCGTGTTGGATTTGTCGATGCCGGCAAAACATTCTTATACATCGCCGCTTTTATAATATCCGGAGCATGTCCGCCGCCGGCACCTTCAGTATGAAAAGTATGTATTACCCTGCCATTAATAGCGTTCATCGTATCTTCTAAAAACCCGGATTCGTTAAGCGTATCGGTATGTATAGCAACTTGCACATCATATTTATCTGCTACAGTTAGCGATGCATCAATAACTGCAGGTGTTGCTCCCCAGTCTTCGTGAATTTTTAATCCAAGAGCACCAGCTTCAATTTGTTCTATTAAAGGTTGTTGGGTAGAGCAGTTTCCTTTACCAAAAAATCCTAAATTCATTGGATATTCTTCTGCGGCCTGAAGCATTTTTTCAAGGTTCCATTTTCCGGGAGTTATGGTGGTAGCATTTGTTCCGTCGTTAGGTCCGGTTCCTCCACCAATCATTGTGGTAATACCGCTATACAAGGCCGTTTCTATTTGTTGTGGACAAATAAAATGGATATGTGTGTCAATTCCGCCAGCAGTCAGGATATAACCTTTACCGCCATGAACCTCTGTTGAGGCACTTATAATCAGGTTAGGATCTACACCATCCATAATATCAGGATTTCCGGCTTTACCAATTCCTACGATTTTACCGTCGCGAACACCAACATCTGCTTTTACGATTCCCCAGTGATCAATGATAATAACTCCGGTAATACAAAGGTCTAATGAACCTTGGTCTCTTACTGTCGTGGTAGATTGTCCCATACCATCACGAACGGTTTTTCCTCCGCCAAAAATTACCTCATCGCCATATACGGCATAATCTTTTTCGATTTCGATAATTAAATCGGTATCACCTAATCTTATTTTGTCTCCTGCTGTAGGTCCGGCAAGATTGGCATATTTGTCTCTGGTTATTTTCAGGCTCATTTTGATATGTTTTTAAAGTTCAGTTTGTCAACTAATTGTAGCGCCATTTCTTTATTATGAGATGAATTTCCATCTCCGTTTACAAGATTATTAAGGCCTATGATTTTGCGATTACCGCCAATTTTAACCAGATTCACTTCTTTGTGTTCTCCCGGTTCAAAACGAACAGCAGTTCCTGCAGGAATATTTAAACGCATGCAAAAAGCTTTTTCACGATCAAATTCCATGGCTTTGTTTATTTCAAAAAAATGAAAATGAGATCCTATTTGTATCGGGCGGTCACCTGTGTTAACTACTTGTATACTTGTTGTTTCCCTGCCTTCATTTAAGATAATGTCGCCTTCTTTTATAAATGTTTCTCCTGGTATCATTTTGAGTTTTTTAAAAATTAACGAATTGGGTTGTGAACGGTTACGAGTTTTGTTCCGTCCGGAAAAGTTGCTTCTACCTGTATGTCATGAATCATTTCAGGAACACCTTGCATTACGTCGTCGCGGGTAAGAACTTTGGCACCGCTTTGCATAAGTTCAGCTACGCTGTTGCCATCTCTTGCGCCTTCCATTACATAAGCGGTAATGAGTGCAATACTTTCTGGATAATTAAGTTTCAGACCGCGGGCTTTTCTTTTTAAAGCCACTTCAGAAGCTAAGAAAACCATTAATTTTTCGGTTTCTCTGGGAGTTAAGTGCATGTTTATTTTATTTAAGATTATTAAATGGAAGAAATACGGTAATACTTTCAGGTTTTTGGATGAACCAAATACCGAATACAGAAAAAACTAAGGGATTTTTATTGCATGATAACGCAAGAAAAGAGGAAGGTGAAATTGTATTGTAATCTGATGCTCTTTCAGGATTGAAGAGCGATTATCAAATGAATTAATTTGTAGGGAAGGAAATGTTTTATAAGAGATAAATAAGGGATTATCTAAATCTAAATCATCTAAAGAAATTGCAGCATTTATATCGCTGTCTGCTAAAGGAAATGTTTTATTTATTGCAGTTTCTTTTTTGAAATTATCCTTTAATAAAAAAGAATTTTGACTATCATGAAACAAATTAAAAGATAAAAAGAATAGAAATAGAATACTGAAGAGTAAAACAAAACTTGTTTTATTCTTGATTTCTAAGACACTATTTATTTTGTTGTAAAACACTTTTTGTAAATATTATTTTACAAAATTAGCATATGTGTTTATTTTATATAATAATTTACCTGATAAATTTTTGTTAAAATATAAGAGAGTGATAATTGCATTATAATAAAAAGAATCTCTTTTTTATTAAAAAACTCACTTATTTACAAAGTAATTATTTGTAAATAAGTGAGTTGTATTTTTATAATATGGCAACTAAAATATGAGTATAAGTAGTTTAAAATCAATCTTCCCAACCACAAAGTGTGAGTCCTAGACCTTGTGCTTGCTTAAGAGATGTTTTTACCGTTCCGTGATTACAAGACGATAAACCGCGGCAATTTTCATTAAAATGATATTTTTTTGCACCGGTTGATCCGCAGATATAAACTTTGGTTTCCGGTGGATGAAAAGAGGTCAGAAAAACAAATAGAAGTAGTAATGTATATTTCATAACGTTTTTTATTTGACAATTAATTGATATTCATTTCCATTTTTATCGCATGCTTTTAATTTGCCGTATGAAACCCATTCGGTATTAATTTCAACATCAGCAATAGTATCGCCAATCAAAATTCCGGCACCGTATTTTCCCTGTACATTGATATTCCCGCAAACCGAATCGCCTTTGATGTTGATTCCTTTTACATCATAATTATATTCATAATGTCCCGGATTTCCGGTTCTGTATTCATATTGATACGTGGTGTTTACATGATACGTTTTTGCTTCTTCTGCTGTAATTGTTTTACGATCATCAGGCGTAATTACTTGTTTATATAATGAATTAATTTGCGGTAGAGGAGGAGCAGAAGCTCTTTTGCAGGAAAGTGTTACAAGTAATAAAAATAGAATAGAGTAGTTTTTTTGCATAGGCTTTTTAGAATAAATTTTAAATCTGTAATTGGTGTTTTTTGGTATCTGTAACAAATAATTGTAACAGGAATTCAGGTCTTAAATCTAATTAGAAATATGTTCTTTTAAATGCGTATTAATACTTGATTTTACCTTTAGTCATTTTAAAAAAATGACAGTTTCCAGTAATTATTTTTCAAATGTAAAACCAATACAAATCAGTATTTTATGGAAATCCATAATAACAGAAAGTTTTAAAGAAAGTTTTTTGAATATTTTTATAAATGGAAAAAAGAGGACATTAATTTCCTCTTTTAAACGTATAAAACTGATGTGATTTTTATTCCTTGTCTAGAATAAAATCCTTGATAATATTTTCCATATTTGATGGCAAATCAGCATTTTTAATTTCAAAATGGCTTATTTTCATTTCGGTAAACCATTTTGTCCAATATTCACGGATTACTTTTTCTTCGTACGGATTGTTTTTATTGGGGTTAATACCAATTACCAGAACTTCAAGATTCGATAAATCATCGTTTGCTTTAATAAAACCAAAATCCTGATCTTGTAATTTTTTATCCCAGTCTTTTGTGTTGAGTCCATTTTTTCTAATGAGTTCCGGAGTGATGTATGTTGTACGATTTCCTTCTTTCATTACCGTACTTTCATAAAACAGATATCCGTCAGTGAGTATAACAAGTATGTTTCGATATTTATTTTCAATGCATTGGTCTTTTACTTTATTGTCAAAAAAGCTCCATATATCTGATCCTACATATTTGTTGTCTTTTATAGCCGACTCGTATATTTTTGATGTCTTCGATGCATAATCTGAATTGATTGAATTCAATAATTTTTTTGAAGCATTATTTTTATCAATCGTAATTCTCAAATCCTTAGCAATGGTATTAATTGCCGGATCGAGAGGTTCCGGATTAAAAAACAACTGCATTTTATCATCAATCTGTCTTATTCTTTTTGATTTTAAATGTTGCGTAAAAGCTTCAGAAACAGATTTTATATATCCCAAATCCCTTTGGTAATATTCCATAGTGGGGTTAGGATTTTTTTGAAGACTAATTCTATCCGATAAATCCAGGAGAATACTGATGTTGTAATTTTCTGAAACCGGACTTTTTGCCAACGTTTCTTTTTCTTCTTTCTCTTCAGAATCCTTCTTGCACGAAACTGTAGAAACCAGCAATAATGAGATTGCTATTACGGTTAAAATGTTTTTCATACTTATTAATTTTTAGAATAAATCAAATGTTGAAAATCAGGATCGATGAGGTTTAATTTGCTTAAATGTTCTTCTGAAAAAAGATCGCAATTTTGTAATAACTCCGTTTTTTCGGTGTGAGGTAAAGCAATTTCAGTATTAATTGCCTGAAACCATCCTTCTTTATATTGATGATGATAATGCAGATATTCTTTTACAGGAAACACAAAACCGTCAATTTTAGATTGTAATTCAGATATTTTTCCTGTTATGGTTACTATTTGCTGTTTAAAATCATTGACCTTGTTGATGTAATCTGTTTTTAGTTTTTCGAGATCAAGAAGGTTTTCTTTTTTACCTCTAATAAATGCCCTGATTTTATCGATGTTTTCAAATTCTTTCATCACAAAATCAAAAACAAGTCCCCAGATAATATAAACCACAAATCCGGCAAATATGATCATCCAAAACTCAGCTTCGCCCAATGCGATATTCAAATTATAAGGTGCAGAATCTGTAGTTTTGTTAAATTCATATATTTTCTTTTCGATTTGATATGCTAAAAGAGCATCAAACAGAAATGTTGTAACAAATAGGGCAATCATTCTGAAGACGTTTTTAATACCTTTTCCTTTTTGCACCATATGTATTACGTAGCCTAAACCCATAAATACAAACGGAATCGTAATTACCAAAACACCTTCAAGCCAGCTTGCCTTAAAAGAATTGGTCAACGCATTTGCATCAAAAATTGCAGCGGTTAAACTATCATTTGCAAATTCTTTGAAAAAAGCAGAATAAGATGCCGAAATGTAAAACACCAATACATAAAGCGTTATAGGAAGCAACAAAAATAAACCAATATAAAATTGTGCTTTTAAGCCCTTTCCGTCTTCGATTCCGTATTTATCAGGATTGCGTTTTACCTCGATAATTTCATTTTTGATCTGGTCGATTTCATCCGTAATATCCTGTTCTTTTTTCTCGTATATGCCTATTGCGGCTTCAGATTTTTTAAGCTCGGTTCTGTTTTTTTCCTGTTCCTCCTTATAAGGTTGTTTTAATCTGTCTTGCTCCAGTTTTTGTTTTCGGCACTGATCTTCAAAACTCATATATAAGTTTTGCAGACACGCTTTTAGAACAATTGGTTTTCCGGTTGCTTTTATCGATGCAGCAAATCCGCTTTGATAATACGTTATTCTGATTTGTTCTCTGTCTTCTTCATTTTCGTCTAAAGTTTTGATTTGAGAATCCTCTGTTTTTTTTAAACTGAATAGTTGTGATAGTGGTTTCATAACTTAGGAATTTAATTGACTAATAATTTCTTCTTTCTGAATATTTTTTTGAACACAATCAATAAGATAACTGGATAAATCATTGATGTTTTCATCCAAAAAATTAAATTTTCGGCAATACTTTTTCAGCATATTTTCTTCATCATCCGTAATCTTTCCATCTGCCCAAATGATTCTTGTAAAATCGTACAAGTATTCTATTTTGGTAGTTAAATTTTCCGGTACAATAAACTCTGTACTAATAGGATTTAGAAAAAGCTTATCAAGTTCCTCTCTCGGAATTCCGCGTTCGTCTGCAAAGTGATATAGCATCTGAAGTTCTAAAACATCAAATTGATCATCAGACAATGCCATTTGATATAATCTTAAAAAGTGGCTTTTTAGTTCGATAGTCATGTTAGTTGATTCATTCATAGTAGGATAATTGTTTTAATTGATTAATCTATCTGCGATTTCTTCCCTGTCAATAATTAATTGAGAAGGAAGAATCATTTGTATCTGATTGTTAATTGGATTTTTAAAAATTTGAAAGTTTCCTCTGCAATTTTTATATCTAAATTGAAATGCTTTTAATCCCTTTATTAATCCTTCTTTTTGAGTGACTTCAAAAACATAATTGGAACAGGATTTTTTAAAAATGCATTTTCTCCTTTTAGATTGAGGGATAAAATTCCAATACAATCGAATGATGAATAATATCAAATATTTCATCTTTTCTGAAAAACAACCATTTGATTATTTGTTGTGTAACCTGGGCGGGCTCCAATTCCAAAACAGCCGTTATCTGGATGAACAAATGTTGATACACTTTCTAATCTTACATATTCCCAACCTTGATTTGTGAAACTTTTTATCAAGCTTTCAAGTTGTTCAGCAACATGATTTGAGTTTTCTTTTTTTGCATCAATTGATGCTACGAATGGTACTACTTTGTATTCCATAATTTTTAGGTTTTTAAATTATTATTAATATTAGAATTTTTAACAATTAAAACTTAAACCTATTTGAAACCAGTATTTTACGGAAATCCATAATCAGCAATTTTTTAAATTCAGGCAATAAAAAAAAGCTCCCGAAGGAGCTTTTAAAATTTATAATTCTATGATAATGAGATTTAAATAATCCCCATATCTTTTACGATAGAAACCAAATGAACGGTATTATTTGCTTTAAAAAAATCTTTCAATTTCGAAAGTCTTTTTTCCATAGCACTTTTGCTATTGGGTTTTACACCCAAGTCTTTAAATATTTGTATGATTTCGTCTTGAGGCGTTCCGGATGATAAATGTTTTAAAATTTTAATATCGAGATCGTCTATTTCGAAATTGCTTTTTTCCTGCAATGCAGAGGCAACTTCGGGAGAAATATATTTTCCTTCAGAGGTAGAAATGAGATTGATTGCTTTCTTTAATTCTTCGATACTTGTTAAACCCTTTAATACAAAACCATCAATATCTGCATTATCAAAAAGAGATTTAATTCGGTAACTTTTATCTTCTACAGAATAGGCAATGATTTTAATATCAGGTTGTAATTCCCGAACTTTTTGAACCAGTTCGTCACCATTGGTAATTTTTACTTCTCGATGATCTGTCTTGAAAGAAAGATCACTAATCAATAAATCATAAGGTTCATTTTTATTAATAGCTGCGCGTATTTTCAAAAACGCATCATCACAATACTTTGAATGTTGAAACTCAACAATATTTAAATCTTTTAAAACTTGCTCAATTCCTAAACTGATAGCATCAAGATCTTCGGCTATTATTACTTTTTTAAACATAGGCTTTTATTTAGGCAGTGTTATTTTTACTTTGAATCCTTTTTCTGGTTCAGTGTCAAAAGTAATAGTTCCTTTTATGGATAAAATACGGTTTTCCATATTTTGCAAACCATTTTTTACAATTTGATCTTTTTCACAACCTTTTCCGTTATCGGTATAATCAATAAAAACTATTTTCCCGTTACTTTCAAACTTTAAAACAACGATCGAAGCCTGACTATGTTTCTTCATATTGACCATTAACTCTTGTAAAATTCTCTGAATGGTAACCTTTTTAATAGTGTCTACTAATTCCCAATTTACTTTTTCGATATTATTAATAATCACGTTTGTATTGCTGCTATTATAAGTCGAAAGCATTTCTTTTAGATTGACTGAATAATTTATTCCGGTATCGATACTATTGTTTTCTCTCGAAATTCCGCGAACGCGAGTATAAATATGATTCAGTTTTTGTAGCAAGTTTTCTTTTATTTCCTCTTTGGTCAAAGATTGCGTTTGCGTAAAAGTCATGGCATTAAAAACATCATTTGCCAACTCGTCATGAATATCTTTCGCAATTCTGGTTTCGGTATCGTAGGCAGTTTTTATTTTCTCAATCCTGTTTCGGTTTTGGTAATATTTTCTGAGATATAATGATAAAAAGAGTAAAGCAATAAATCCAATTATTAAAAATATTCTTTGGTATCTTGCTTCTTGAAGCGATAATTCATTTTCTGCTTTCTCTAAACGCAGTTTTTGGTTTTCGTCTTTTTCTTTTTTAGAATCGTATTTTATTTTGGCAAACTTATTTTTAAAGTTATTTCTAATCTTAATAATACTGTCATTTAGATAAACATATTTTTGAGCATATTCTGTAGTATGAATGCTGGATGTATTCGAAATTAAAAAAGATAATGATTCCAGGCGTTCATCAATACTATGCAATTTTGTAGCAATTTGATATGCCGTTTTCGCATATTGATGAGATTTATCAGGATTTGTTTTCGAGTAATATTCTGCAAGATGTATATTGCTTTCGATATTACCATACGTATCGGCGATTTTGTTTCTTAGGTTAAAACTATCTTGCATTAATAAAAGTCCTTTTTCTGATAGCCCTTTTTTAAAATAAGCATAACCTAAATTATCCAAAATTTTTGCTTTGATATAATAATTTTCTTCAGCAAGTTTTTTGTTTACTATAGACTCCAAAATTTTAATGGCCTCATCATATTTCTTTTGCTCAATAAATACAACGGCAATATTGTTTAACGGATATTGTTTTGATGCTTCGTCTGTACAATCTTTTAAAGCTTCTTTGTAATAAAAAATGGCATCATTGTATAACGAAAGTTCTTTATCTGCAATGCCGAACAAATTATTAATAGCCGCACTGTAAATATCTTTCTTTTTAATATAAGGTAATGCCTCGGTCAGGGTTTCTTTACTGCCATAATAATCGCCATTTATTTGCTGAATGGTAGCCATTTGAGTAAGATTGTATGTAATATTACTACTGTCTTTTGTGGATTCGAATGCTATTTTTGATTTATTAAAATAATAAAAAGCACTATTGAAGTTTTTATTTTCCAGATTAGAGATTCCTTTTTCTCTTAAATTATAGCCTTCTTCTGAGACTGTTTTTTTGTGTATAGATGAAGTCGTTGTTTCTTTGCACGAAAGAAAAATCAGGAAAATAAGGAAACAAAAAAACGGGGACCGTAGCATAAAACTTACTTTCCCCGAATTTACTAATTTATTATATATCAACCAGTATTCTTAGTCTGGTTTTTTTGGTGGTGGAATCGGTATAACAGCATCGCCGGGACCATCGGCATATGTTGGTACTGTAGGTTTAACTTCTTTTTTAACCTCATCGTATTCATCAGCTGTGCAAGAAACAACAGTTGTACTCAATAGCGCAAACGCTCCCAATATAAATAACTTTTTCATGTTTTTATAATTTTAAAAGTAAGCATGAGTATTGCCGTCCGGAGTTCATCCGGATCTTGTTAAAGCAATAATCATTTCGTGTTTTGGGAAGTGAAGTGCGTAGAACTATAAGAGGTTGATTTATACTTCCCGGATAAATCTTGTCTTACGGTTTTCCGTACTTTTAATTGAACTAGTTTTGTATTTTTGTTTTAATTCGATATCGAATAAGAACTAATTCTGAAGCAAAGGAACAACGCTTATGAGCCTGTTTTGATAGGGAATTCCGGGAATTCCGATGTATTTTTTGAAGTCCTGAGAATTCCGTAGAAGTCCTTGAAAATCCAATTACGAAATCCTTAAAATTCCGCAAGCGTATGCCAAACAATACTTTTGAAGATTATAAAATAGCTGTTAAAAAGAAGTATGAGATTGAAAAAAAAGGCGATCATTCTTTTTATTTGAGTAGTCCCACGAGAGCAAGACTTCGTAATTTGTGTTGGGAGTTATTTCAGCAGCAAAACAGAAATCAAGATGATTTAAATGTTTTTAGTTCTTTATTAGGACTAGCTTTTGATGTGAATAAAAGAAATAAGTTTGATGAACAAATAGATAAATTCAGACCTATTGATAATTATTTTAAAGGAGAAAGTGATCCCGCAAATGTTGACGCAGTAAATATGGCTGCAATTCTGGTAGATTTTGAAGCAAGACCTTTTAATAAATTTAGACTTAAAGAGTTATTTAAAGATGAAATTCAAGTTGATGATGAAGACGAAGTAGGATTCTCAAGTCCGGAAAGAGAACAAAGTGAACAAAAGAAGAAAATTGACAGTTCATTAATTTTGGATACATTTATTGATGAAAAGGAAAAAGAAAAAGGAAGGGAAAAAGGAATTGAAGATGAAACTCCAATATTTAGAACAAGAGAAAAAGTAACTGATATTGAAGTAAGACAGCCAACAATAAATTCATTTGCAAATACAAGTATTGAAAGAAATCATAAAAAGAAATTTCCACCAATAACGATAAAACACGCCATTGTATTTGCCTCAGTTTTTTTATTTATAGGATTTGTAGTGATCTATTTTGCTTTTCCAAATAAGGAATGCATGCAATGGTCTGGCGATCATTATGAAATTGTAGATTGTGAATTGAAAATACAAGGTGTTGGCAAGTCATCTAATATCGAAATTTTAGATCCAACTCTCGTTAATCTCAAAAAGATTAAAGTTTGCGATACCACAACTTATTTTGATAAAAACGGAGTAGCGATTATTTGGTATGCTAAAACAGCAAACGGAATTGATTTTTTTAACGTTCATGGCAGACATCCGGAAAATAATAGTCCGTTACGACCTGTGACGCATTATATCATAAATAAGTATGTAAAAAAATAAATATTTAAGTAATATTTATTTCAATAAAAAAGGGCGAGACTTTATATAAAGTCTCGCCCTTTTTTTGATAAGTTACAACAGATTATTTTCTGTTTAATACTTTTTCTAAATATTCCAGTTTATCTTTTTCAGCTTGTAATAAACGTTCGTAAAGTTTTCTGTTTTCTTCAATTGATTCCATTAGCTTATCCAAGGAATTGAATGTACAATTATTTGCAAAAGTACCTTGGCTATTATTATTACTATTATCGTAGAAATTATTAAAATAATTAATCGCGGCTTCGTCTGAGAAGTTTTTAAGAGCTTCGACGTTTACTCCCAATACTTTTGCTATTTCAATAAGTCTTTCTTCTTCTATGGTTTCGCTATTTTCGATAGCAGATATTGTTTGCTGGCTTATTCCTAAAGCTTGCGCCAAAGCTTCCTGCTTCATATCTCTAAGTTCGCGAATACGGCTGATTTTTCGCCCTATATGATTTGGTTTTGTAAGTGTGCTCATAATTCAAAGATAATAATTAAGTGTAATCCGGCGATGTGTAAAAAACATATTTAGCATTGTACCATACCGTTAAAATAATTTGATATCATCTAAATAGATTCCTTGCCTGCCTTTATGAAGTAAAAATACAATTTTTAGCAGACCTAATTATTAGAACCAACAACTTGTTTCTATAAAACCCGCTAATCTTTTGATATATCCTTACTACAAGAGTAAAAGGATAGTTTTACCTATATATAAGTCTCGTTGAAAATATTGCATATTATGCTTTTCTGAGATAAATACTACCGGATTTGTTGCAGGAATGTTATTTCGTAAAGCATTTCTTTAAACTTATGTGAAATTATGTAAATCAAATCGAAAATTATAGAACATTATTCATCGACTTTGAAAGTAATTTAGCATAAATAATTTTAAACAAATCAAACAATAATTTTTAAAAGAAATCACATGAAAACTAAAAGAATATTATTCGCAGTATTATTAAGCATCGGTTTATTTGCAACATCTTGTAGTAACGATGACAACGACGGAGAAACAATTGTACCAATCCAGGGGAAATATAATTTAAGCCAAACTGGAACAATCATTAACGGACAAGAAGTGTTAATCGACGCTCCTCAAAACGCAAGTGGTTGTAACAGAGATTACCTTGATCTAAGATTAAGCAACGCTGCAGTTATTGGTGATTATGATGGTACAAACTGTGCATTGACAGAAACTACTGGAACTTATGTAAGATCTCATAATGATTTAACTCTTACGGTAGGTGCTGTAAGTTCTACAAGTGATATCATGAATCTTACTAACAAAGAATTAAAAATAAAAGATAAAGTTACTGGTGTTATTACTGTTTATACAAGATAATATCTATCAGAAATTGATCTTTTAATGTTATGGATTAAAAGTAAAAACGGAAATGACTTTCTAAAAGTTATTTCCGTTTTTTTTAGTTTAAATTTTGAACTACAGGAATATAGATATTAAATGTAGCTCCTTTATTTTTTTCGCCAGTGGCGGTGATAACTCCGTTATGGTTTTCTACAATTTTTTTTACGATTGCAAGTCCAATTCCTGTTCCGGTATATTCTAATTTTCCGTGTAAGCGCTGGAAAACTTCAAATATTTTTTTGCTGTATTGCGGTTCAAAACCAATACCGTTATCTGAGATACTAATATGGCAATACTCCAGATCTTTTGATAAAAGCTCATTGTTTAAATCTTCGCCTTTTGCAAATTCACAATTTATTTTTATTACAGTACGAATATCAGGATTCGAAAATTTAATCGAATTACTCGCAAGATTATACAATAATTGTCTAAACTGAAACGGAATAATACTTACTTCGCAGGTTTTATCAGTTTCGATTATCGCTTCTTTTTGTTCGAGTTCTTCTTTTAAATCTTCTTTTACGGCATCGATAATTTCAGAAAGATCTACTTTTTCAAATTTACGTTCCTGAATATTCGTTCTCGAATACGAGAGAAGATCATTTATAAGAGTTTGCATTCGCTGCGCAGCATTTTGCATTCGCAGGAATTTATCTTTTCCTGAATCTGATAAATTCTCAGATTCTTTCTCGATAATTTGCGTTGCAAAAGTTTGAATTTTTCGCAAAGGTTCCTGCAAATCGTGACTCGAAATATAAGCAAACGATTGTAGTTCTTTGTTCATTTGCTCCAGTTCTACATTTTTTTGC
This sequence comes from Flavobacterium sp. Leaf82, assembly GCF_001422725.1. Lineage (GTDB taxonomy): Bacteria > Bacteroidota > Bacteroidia > Flavobacteriales > Flavobacteriaceae > Flavobacterium. The sequence goes on from NZ_LMMA01000033.1 coordinate 187,728, forward strand.
TCCAGTTCTTTTGTACGTGCGGTAACTTGTTTTTCGAGTTCTTGTGTAAATGCCTTTTCTGTCTGAATATCCGTAAAAGCACCAACCCATTTAATGATTTTGTTGTCTTTATTCAAAACCGGTTCACCAATAACGGCGTGCCATCTATAGGTTCCGTCTTTTCTTAAAACCCTTACATCTGTTTTATAAACTTCTCCGGTGGCTAAACTATTGCTCCAGGTTTTTGTGTTTTGTTCAAAATCATCAGGATGAATCATGGCTTTCCATTCGGCTTCGCCAGCAGGAATTACGCCAGTATATTCTAACCATTTACCAGAAGTAAATAATGCATTTCCTTTCTCGTCAGTTTCCCAGATAAGCTGTGGAATACTCTCGGTCAGGGAACGGAATTTCTTTTCGCTTTCTTCTATTTTTTTTCGTGCTTCGACTTTTTCGGTTACATCGATCAGGGTCATTTTTATTCCTGAAATCGTATCGTCTAATTCTCGTTGCGGTGCATATTCAAAATCAATATACATTTTATGTTCCTTATTATCGTGGTTTACATAAAACAAAGACTCAGATTCTGAATGTACATTTCCGGTTGTATAAACCTGATTTAAGAGTTTGGCGTATTTTTGTTTTTTGAGTTCCGGAAAAACTTCTAATATGTTTTTGCCCTGAACATCGCTTTCATTTTTTCTCCAGATATTTTTCAAAAGTGCTCCGTTGACCATTTCGATCACCATATCTTTGCCTTTTAAAATCGCTTTAGGAACAGGAGATTCCATGACCAGTTTTCGAAATCTTTTTTCGCTGGCTTCAAGTTCCTGCTGATGATTTTTTTCATCTGTAATATCCCTGACGGTTCCCAGTAATTTTTCAGGATTATTTTCTGAGTCATAAAATACTTTTCCTTTGGCTTCGACCCAATGAATCGATTGATCGTCCCATATTACTCGCGCTTCGTAGTAAATATTTCCCAGATTAATGGCTTCCTTAAAAGCTTTTTCGCGTATGTGTAAATCGTCAGGATGAACGTGACTAAGAAGTTGGGCATGAGTTAAATATTCTTCTCCTTTATAACCGGTAACAATTTCCAGATATCGGTTAGAATATTGCAAGTCTTTTGTTTTTACATATAATTCCCAAGTACCCAATTCACTTGCTTCGACTATTATATTAAGTCTTTCTTCGTTTATTTCGGTCTTTTTACGGGCTTCAACTTTTTCAGTAACCTCAGTTACGGTAACGATAATTCCTGAAATTTGTCCATTTTCTTCCTTTAACGGATGATAAAGAAAATCGAAATAAAAGATTTCCGGAGTTCCGGTTCTATTTATTGGTACAGGCAATTCGTTTCCGTGATAAGGAATTCCGGTTGCATAAACAGTATCTAAAAGTTCGCCAACTGTTGATTTTACTTCAGGAAGAGAATCAAATAAAGGTCTGCCAATAAAATTATTTTCTTCGCGACCTACTAATTTTAAGTACGTTTCGTTCGCCATTTCTACCACATGATTTGGTCCACGCATAATGGTGATTCCTACAGGCGCTTGCTTAACGGTGTTTCTAAAACGTTTATCAGCTTCTTCAATTTTTTGTCTTGCAATAACCTGCGGCGTATTATCGAGTACCCAAATAGCAATTTTGGTTACTTTTTCCTCAATATTTTTTAGCGGCGCATATACAAAAGTTACATAGATAGTTTCTTCTTTTCCATGTCTAATGAGATTCATTGCGACCTCATTTGCAAAAAACGGATTTCCTTCGTCAACAACTTTTTGCAAAGCACCTTCATAAGCAGATTTTACCTCAGCAAAAGGTTCCCAATAGTTTTTTCCGGCAATCTCTTCATAAGGTTTTCCTGCAACTTCGATAAAACTGTCATTGACAATTTCGGCTATTAAAGTTTCTGCATCCAGTACGCAAATACCAATTGGTGATTGCAATACCATACTTCGCAAATTTTGTTCGCTTTCTTCTATTTTTTTCTTGGCTAAATTCAAATCCGTCAAGTCGACTCCGGTATTCATTACGCCATATACATTACCGTTTACGTCATATATTGGCGTTAAACTGTAATTAAAATAATAAGTGCCTACTTGTCCGTCTACATTAATATCCAAAGGAGTATTTTGTGTATGAAAAGATTTTCCGCTGGTTAAAACTTCAGTAATTTGTTCAAAAACCAACTGATTATCGAGTTCCGGAACCACATCTTTAAATGATTTCCCGATGACATCATTCCCTTTTCCCCATATTTTTATAATAGTATCATTTGCCAGTTCTACCGTCATTTCTTTGCCAACGTATAAAGCGATCGGGAAAGGGGCGTTTTCTACCAACTCTCTTACTTTTTGTTCGCTTTCTTCTATTTTAGAACGAGAAAGTACCTGCGGAGTAACTTCTATTGCAATTCCTACAACACCAGATATACTTCCGTCAGTTTCTGTCAGGGCTTCGTAAACAAAATTTAAATACGTATCTTCTATTTTTCCGCCTCGCGGCAATTTGACAAGTTGTTCGTTGGCAATAAATTTTATACCGGTTTCATATACATTATTCAGTACATCTTCAAGATATTGATTTCTTGTTTCCGGTAAAGCATCAAAAACAGGTTTGTTGAGGATTTCGCTGGCTTCGACTCCCCATAACTGAATCATTCCATCGTTTGCAATTTCTACAACATGATCTTTTCCTCGCATAACACACATGGCAACAGGAGCTTGCATGATATTGTTTCTAAATCTTGCATTACTTTCTGTAAGAGCTTCTGTCGCTCGAACTTTGTCTGTTGTTTCTATAACTGTAACGAAAATACCGCCAACTTCGCCATTTTCCTTTTTAATGGGACTGTATGAAAAATTGAAATAACATTCTTCATCAAAACCATTTCTGTTTAATACCAGTTTTAAATCAGAGTGACTAACAGATTCTCCTTGCATTACATCACTAAACATAGGAGAAATAGTGTCCCATGCTTCTGCAAACGTAATTTTCGAACTAATTCCTAAAGCTTCGGGATGTTTGGTTGAACCCAAAATAGGGCGAAACCCATCATTATAAATTTGGGTGTAGTTTTCTCCCCAGGCAATATACATCCCAAACGGATTGTTGAGCACTACAGCAACCATGGTTTTAAGACTTTGTGGCCAGTTTTCAGGATCGCCTAACGAAGTTTCATTCCAGTTTTTGGCACGCATCAATTCACCCATTTCGCCACCATTGGATAGAAAATAATGATTATTATCTGTTAAGCTCATTCTGGAAACGAATTAGGGTTGAAGGATAAATTGCTCTCTTAAAGGTTGCTTAAAATTATTTTGAGATGCTGTTGTAAGAGCATTTTCGATTACTTTTTTTAATTTAGAAAATTCGCCCGGTTTACGGATATAATAAGTCGCCCCTTTTTTATACATCAGGTCAACAATCTCATTATCCAGCGAAGTAGAGAAAATAATAACAGGAAGATTTTTTAATTCTTCGTTTTCTTTAATTTCTTTCAAACATTCAGAGCCATTTTTACGAGGCATATTAAGATCCAGAAAAAGCAGGTCCGGCAAATTTTCTGCTGAATGATCCGCTAGAAAATCCATAAGCTGTACGCCATCATTTACAGTTACAAGAGATACAGGAAGCGACAGTTCATCCAGTGCTTCTTTAAAAAAAGCGCAATCATCTTCATCATCATCTGCCAGCAGTAAATTGTAATTCTGTTTAATCATTTGTTGTATTGTGATTTTTTTATTTTTTCGAAAATTAAATCGCTCTCTAATCTGTAATCAGCTCTCATTTAAGATTTATTTCCCTGTTAAAGGAGATGTTGTATAATCCAAAATCGATTTAATTCTGCTAAGATAGGACTAATTTACTTACTATTAATCAGGAATATACCGATAAATTTAACGCTTTACTGTAGAAATCAATAATTCCTTATTTTTTGTGTATCGTTTTTAAAATTAGAAGGTTAAGGATTTTTTTAAAGTGGTTTTTAAGTGAATTTGAAGAATTAAAAAAACGATTTAAAGCAATAGAACAATTGTTAATGTATTAAAACCCTTGCCCTGACTGTCTAAATTTATTTTTATATTTGCCGCAGATAAGAAACATACATACAATTTTCTAACGTTAGAGAAGAAATCGGGATTATTGTACTTCTTTTGCCTTGTGCATACTCTAATAGTTTAATGTAATTCATTAATACTATATAGACATGCAAAAAAAACATTTTTATTTACTGCTTCTCATTGCAGGAACGGCTTTCTGGGGGATTTCCTTCACATTTGTAAAAGTTGGTATTGGCGTTGGTTCACCATTCGTATTTTTATTTTATAAATTCTTAATAGCGGCACTTTGCCTGGCTATTGTTTTTATCAGACAACTTCAATTTATTTCGAAAAAAACATTAAAAATCAGCTTGCTAATTGGTATTCCGCTTCTTGCCGGAACAATTTTACAAACAATAGGACTTCAATATACCACAGTTTCAAATGCTGCATTTATTACAGGATTAGATGTATTGCTAATACCCATATTGAAATTTTTAGTGTACAAAAAGAAAATAGAAAACAAAGTTTGGATTGCCTGTATTATGGCGCTCACAGGACTTTATAGTATTGTGGTCAAAGACGGATTATCGCTCAATTACGGTGATTTGCTAATTGTGGCATGTGCTTTTGGGTTTGCTTTTTATGTGCTTCAGGTAGGAAAATATGCTAAAGAACAAAAACCAATGCCTGCCGTAATATTGATGCTGTTTTTATGTGCTTTCGGATGTTTGATTTTCGCTTTATTTGATACTAATTCTAATTGGTTTCCGGAAACAGACGGTTTTTGGACAGGTATTTTTTTTACTGCTATTCCTGCAACGGCTTTTATGTATGCAGTTCAAAATGTAGCACAGCGTTATTTGGGCGAAGAAAAAGTTGCACTTACTTATTTATTCGAACCTGTGTTTGCCACTATTGCGGGAGTTTTTATTCTTGGAGAAAATTTTACCAGCCAAATCTTAATAGGAGGAATGCTGATTATTTCGGCCATGTTTATTTCTGAGGTTAACTTCAAAAAAAAATCCGTCAAAAATTAATGTGACGGATTTAAGATATAAGCTAATTTGATTTTTTTATGTTGATAAGGTCAAACCTTTCGCTTTAAAATTACTAAAAAGAACCTGACGCGCCATACTAATAGTTTCTTCGGTACGGTAAATACTGCACCAGAATTTTATTTGCAATTTGAATTTTTCGTCAGCAATTGCAGTATAATAAATCTGCGGAGATTTAGCATTATTGACTAAATCCATGCTTTCAAGAGATTCTAATATTAAGGCATTAATGTCTTCTGGCATAATATCGCCACTGATTTCTGCAGCAATTTCTACCAGTTTAAAATTATCAGTATACGTCCAGTTCGTAATATTTTGAGATAATAAATTACCATTTGGTATAATGATTTCCGCCCCGTTTGCCGAGTTGATTTTGGTAGTACGCAATCCCATTGATTTTACACGACCGGATTCTGAACTAATATTGATCACGTCGCCAATTTGTATTGGTTTATCAAAAATCAGGATAATACCCGAAACAAAGTTATTAACCACACTCTGAAGTCCAAGTCCAACACCAACACCCAAAGCTCCTAACAAAATACTCAGTTTGTCTAATGGCATTCCGGAAGCAGCAACTGCCAAAAGATATCCGCAAATCAAAACAACAAGTCTGGTGATCAATAATTTAGAATGTTGTTTTTTATTGATGTTTTCTTCGTTTTCATCATCAACTTCGCCAAAAAAGTACGCCACATAATTCTGTAATAAATGGGCAACCCAAATAATAATAAAAAACAATACAATGTTTCCTAAAGTAAAAGTGATGCTTCCTATTGTATTCGGATGACTTAATAATGAAGTTAAACCGGCTCGTAAAGATTCCCAAATGTTTAAATTGGCAGCAATTACAACAACCCACATATAAGTAATAACAATGATGAAAGGTTTTTTGAGAGTTTCAGACAAGCTTTCATAATCAAAAATCTTTTCGATACCGCGTTTTACACGGGTTGTATAAATTTGTAAAAGAATCACCTCTAATACTATTTTTAAAAGTACGCTTAGGGCAACAATTTGAGTAAGTGATATAAAAGCAGTAATGCTCAACATATTGGCAAGAGAAACTCTTCCAAAAAGATTATTAAGGATTGCCAGAACATTCAGGCCTATAAAAATAATAGTCGCCCACTTAAAAAATCCTTTGTAGTAAAGCTGATCTTTCAGGGTTTTTATTTGAACAAATCCATAACGAACGCCCATAATATTGATGATAATAAAAGCACAACGCTGTATAAAACCAACCGCAATAAATAAGTCGAGAAAGCAAAGTATAAAAAATAACACTAAAAGAAGTAGCCAATTGCGCATTGCGACTTTTGACCAATTGTTTTTAAACAGAAAAGTAATAAGTCCCAAAAGCACAAGCTGAATCAACTCTATAAACATTGCCGGAGCATATAAATTACTGACCACAGCAATATTTAACGCAATAACAGCAACGGGAATAATGATACCACGATTTAAATATTTGAAATTAAATTCAGATAGATTTTCTTCATGCCCGTTATTTTTAAGATATTTCAGATTGCGTGAAATATACCAACCCAATAAACCCATTAATAAAATCAGAAAAATTAATCCGCCCGCTCTGTAACTTAAATAATAAGCGGCAACATTTTCTTCGATAATGATTTTGGCTTTGATATTTTTGCCTACTATTTTCTTCGCCGTAGAATCGTTTGTAGTCCATAAAGCAGGATATTCTTTTTTAAGCATGCTTATTCCGGATTGCTCCAGTTTGCTTTCTACAGTGATTAAAGCATTCGATACCGCTATTTTTCGTTCAACAGTCAGTCTTTTATTTTTATTTAAAATATTCTGATTTTTAGTCATCAGACTGTCTGTGCTCAGGTATCTGTTTTTAAGATTGGCAAATTCACTTTTAAATTGTTTGCGACGAATCGTATCCTTCAAAAGTCCCATTAAGGTTTTGTCCTTGCGCAAATCAATTACCCTGGACTTGATTTTTTCAAGAGTCTGATTACGTAAATTGATTGCCGTATTTTGTTCGTTCAGTTCCTGTTCGATTTCTTTCAGGACAATGCGATACATTTGCTGGTTGCGCACATTCGGGTTTGCCCCTTTTAAGCTCGTTAAAATAAGATCAAGTTTGCTTTGCGTTCTTTTGATTTCTCCAAATAAACGATGACTGTTCCCGTCGAATTCCGTATCATTATGTGCCGATTCTAAAACTTCTCCAGCCTTTTCAATAGACATTAAGTAATCACTGTCTGTAACTGTTTCCTGAAATAGTTTCGAACGATTTTCTGTTTTTGCTGGTGCAGTTTCCGTTTCCGTTTTCCCGGCTGCAGTTTCTGTTTTTTCAGGCGTGGTTTGAGAGTAGGTCAGAGGCGCGTAAAAAAAGACGGCTAATAAGGTCAGTAAACCAATAAAATTTCTTTTCTGAATCATAATTTAAGGCATGAATTTAAGGGTCAAATGTAATTTTTTTTGGGATATTTATGATGGAAAGTATGATAAAATTTGGTTAAAAGACAGTTTGCTTATTTCGTATTAATTCTGCTCAGGATTTTTTCGCCAGAGATTAAATGATTAAAATGATTATGCATTTTTAACTAAGATGTTTAAACATAAAAATAGTATTTAGAGAACTTTGATCAAGTTTGAAATAAATTAATTTAAAAACAATTATCTGTAAAAAATCTTTTTAATCTTTTTATCCCGATAGCTATCGGGAGCGGCAAAAAAGAAATAATAGAAAGAATCATAGTTTTAGCAAAGATTTAAAAATATTATATTCGTACTCTCATACCAGAAATACCAAAATAATCATAAATGGAAAATATTACCGTCATTATCATGTTACTATTTGGGGTTGCATTTTTGAGCCTTATCAGCAAAAAATACAATTTCTCTATTCCAATTGTATTGGTTCTTTGTGGTGTTGTGATTAGTATTATTCCGGGGCTTCCGGTAATTGCTTTAAGTCCTGAAGTTGTATTTATTGTGTTCTTACCACCGCTTTTATATCATGCCGCCTGGTACACAAGTTGGTCTGATTTTAAACAAACGATCCGACCAATTACTTTGGCGGCTGTAGGTTTGGTACTTTTTACCACGGTTGCTGTAGCTTTTGCCGCCCATATGTTAATTGATGATATCTCTTGGTCGTTAGCTTTTTTATTGGGCGCGATTGTTTCGCCGCCTGATGCAGTTTCGGCAACTTCTATAACAAAAGGTTTGGGTTTGCACCCACGATTAATTGCAATTCTTGAAGGCGAAAGTCTGGTAAATGACGCCAGTGGTCTGGTCGCTTACAAATATGCTTTGACTGCCATAACCGCCGGAAACTTTGTACTCTGGCAAGCCGGACTGAACTTTGTTGTAATGTCGGTTTTAGGAATCGCGATTGGTTTAGGCGTAGGATATATCATGAGTTTTATACATAAAAAGTTTGTTTGCGATGAAGTTATCGAAGCAACTTTAACTTTATTAACCCCTTTCGCTTCATATTTAATTGCTGAACATTTTGAAGCTTCGGGAGTTCTTGCCGTAGTGGCAACAGGACTTTTTCTTTCGGCGAGATCGGGAACGATATTCACGCACGAAAGCCGAATCATGACAGGAACAATTTGGAGTGTTTTAACCAACATTCTAAACGGATTGATCTTTATTTTAATCGGATTACAGTTGCGCCAAATCATTTTAGGAATTGGGGATTACTCCGGTTGGTCTTTGTTTATTTGGGGCGCATCGGTCAGTTTAGTTGTAATTTTGGTGCGTTTTTTATGGGTGATTCCGGCAACATTGCTACCCAGAGTAATCAGTAAAAAAATCCGTTTGCAGGAAGAATTCGATTTCCGGAATATGATTGTTTTCGGCTGGTCCGGAATGCGTGGCGTCGTGTCTATGGCGGCTGCATTGGCGCTTCCGCTAATGATGAACAAAACGGAAGTTTTCCCGTTACGAAACCTCATCATTTATCTGGTATTTTGTGTGATCCTTTCGACTTTAGTGATTCAGGGATTGACATTACCGTGGTTAATCAAAAAACTAAAAATAGAAAAATATTCGATCCTTGCCGAAGAATACGAAATAAGAAACGTGATCGTTTCTCAAACCATTACCCATATTGAAGATAATTTCTCGTTACTTAACGACGACTTGCTTCACAACATAAAAAGCAAATACGAAGTAAAATTCAACCGCCTCCAAAAAACCGAACTTCCAGCCAACTTTTTCGGAAAAGGAAATCTAATGGGCGGCGAGATTTTTAACGATTTCACCAAACTGCAAATTGATCTTCTAAATGTTGAACGTGGTAAACTTGAATCAATGCACAAATCAGGTTCTGTTAACGAAGAGATTTTTAGGAAGATTGAGAAGGAACTGGATTTGGAAGAGACGAGATTGTGGATGGAGATGTATGAAGAATAGGATTTTGATCTTCGTTTCTGCGCAATAAAAAATTGACTTATGTACGTACAGTTTGTACTTTTGCCGTATGAATGATAACTTTATAAATGAATATTTTGGGATAGGAATTCAAAATGGTAAAACGCCTGAAAATCTGGGTGTTTTATGGCGATCTGCTCAAAATTTAGGCGCTACTTTTATCTTTACCATAGGCAATCGATATGCCAAACAAGCATGTGATACCCATGATGCAGTAAAAGCAATTCCGTATTTTCATTATGATACTTTTGACGCCTTTTTTGAAAACCTGCCCAAAGGAGCGCGATTGGTTGGAGTTGAATTAGATGAAAAAGCGGTCGATTTAGAGACCTTCGAACATCCAAGACGTTGTGTTTATCTTTTGGGAGCCGAAGACCATGGCTTATCCCATAAAGTAATGGCTAAATGCCATCATTTAGTAAAATTTAAATCAGAAAAAAGTTTAAATGTGGCAGTAGCAGGAACTATTATTATGTATGATAGGAATTTGGGTAAGCCGAGGTCTTAGATACGTAACTTTTAAATAAATGCGAAAGCTCAACTTTTATAGTTGAGCCTTTTTTTTTGGTGCAATTTATTTTGATGTTTAAACTTTATCTATTCAATTTTATTGTTTTCCAATTAAAGGATGATATATTTCTCTCAAGGAACGTTCTATATGCGGAACAATAAAATCATAATTTAATACGTCAATTTCTATAGCTGTTACTCTAAATTCTAAACCATGCAAATTAGCACGATGTCTAAGTTTCATTGCATAAGTGTTTTTAGTTGGACATAAGTCAATATGCTCTTTTATTCTACTGTATATATCTTTATTTTTTCCTATATACAAAGGCAACCACTGTTCATCAAAGCTTGATCTTAACTGTAGTCTCTTTTTTATCACACTTGAAGAAAAAAAAGAGTCATTCTTTTTTTTAGACCAAGCTTCTGCAAAATTTTTAATTTTCGTTGCTCTTTTTGTCCCTGTTAAATTAGGAGTGTCCAAATTAAGTTCGAAAAGATAAACTCCTTTTTGCTTTTTACAGGTGAATAAGTCTTTACAATCTAACTCCTCTGAAATTATAAAACGAATACTATTTTCTATATCGAACTTAATATTTTTTAAATCATTTTTTAATTTTTCTATATAATTTGTGATATCATTGTCAAACTCTTCAATAGTAATTTTGTAACTCATGTTTTTATTTTTATGATTAGATATACTAGAATCGATATTATTTTTGAAAAATAAAAGAACTAGACTTTAATTTCTGATTCATTGAAAATCTGGTTAGTTTTATATTTATTTATTAAAGTTGCTATATTTCTATATACTATTTGGATTCCAATAATCCGTTGCAAAAGCCACAATTTCTTTTTGACGATTTTTTATTTCTAATTCTGTCCAGTTATTTTTAAATGGTTCTAATTTTTGCCTTTGAATTAGTACAGAGTTTGTTTCTCTATCATGAGGTAAATTATTGCTGTCGCTGGAGTTTCTGCCTCTTGTGGATAAAACAAGATTACCTATATTATTCAAGAATTTATCTTTAAATTCCTGAGTATATTCAATGCCCTCAGGTTTTTGAGGTGTCCAGTGATCTAATGTGTTTTCAAGATTGTTCTTACCGTAAGAGTTGACAAAATCATTATAGCTCATTACAGGTTCCTTAAAATCATGTCTTAATTTATTCTCATACTTCCATAATAGATATCGTGTTGGTTTAAAATAATGAGAATTTGCTTCTAAGCGACCTGTAAAATCACTTGTAAAATTCCAATAATGCTTAAATCCTTGATTTGCATAGTATCTTAAATCATTTTCTAATAAAATTAGATCATTCTTGTAATGAAGTGCTATATTATGGATTTTATTTGTTCTATAGTTACCAAACGTATATTCCATCTTAAAAAGAATGATTTCGACTAATCGAAGAATTTTTCTAAATTCGGAAATTTCATGATAGTGAAATAATTTTAAAACTAGAGGAAATGAGTTATACTGATCTAAATATAATATATCGCCTAATAGACTTTCTTTATTTTTTGATTTCTGAATTTCAATAACATTTAAAAAACTCTTTTTTAATCCAACTGTAAAATCTTTTATCCATTCAGATTTATTATCTTCTTTTTTTATTGCTTTTTTTACTCTTTCTAATGAAGTATCATCATTAGAGATAAAAGCAATAGTATGATAATTTAGTACTTGGTCTTCATCAGCAATTTTTATTAATTCTAATGACTGATATATAGTTTCAAATTCTTTTTCAATGTAAGCGATATCATTATCAGGTTTCTTTCCAGACAAATTACAATCCAGGTAAGTATTAAACATTAAAAAAGATTTTAATTTTTCTAATTCGGTTAAATCTTTTCCTCGATCATTCTGAAAACTAAAAAGTTGTGTCGCTTCTGATTTGTCAGAAACAGAATCTGTTGTGATTTTAGCGGTTTCGAGTAAATCTTTCCAATGAATAATATTTTCAATAGAAACCTCTTTTTTCTCAAATTCTAAAGTAAAATATTCAAATGATTCTAGTATTCTTTTACGAGATCGGGTATCGACTTTATCATCTACAGATCTTATGATAAGATTTTGAAAAAAATTATTATCATAACTAACTGTTGAATATTTTTGTTCACCATCTGAATTTATCAAGTACTCATTATAAATGTTTGTAGCGATGGATTTGTAGCCTTCTAAATCTTTAAGTTTATTATATACACAGCTTAAAAATATAACCACAGTTGTTAGTCTTTGTTGTCCGTCAATTATCCAGAACTTATTTTTATTGTGTTCATCAGCTTCAAATAGAAAATGTCCCAAATGATATTGTGTTACTGATTTGGGATGTTCTTTTAAATCTGTCAAAAACTGTTTTACTTGTTTGTCTCTTTCCCAAGAATAAGCTCGTTGATAATTTGGTACGGCAAAGAGATTTTTACGTGGACTAAAGATGTCGCTAATAGTTGATTTGTAATCCATTATTTTTTATTTTCTAAATATTACATTCTATGAACAAAATGTTCGGGAAATCTATTTTTTTTCTTTCTAAAAACACTTTATTTCTATCATTTAATGCAGAACTATTGAAAGTGATAATTCCTGATTTGTCTTTGAATTTTTTTAATTCATTTCTCATTTTTATCTGGAAGAAAGAAGGAGCGGTATTAAAAGCTTCACCATCGATTTGATTATTGTCTTTATCGATAATTGTTAAGTCACTACCTGAATGATTACTCATTTTTAATTGAATACTTTTTATTTGATGTTCGCTGAACAATATTTCAGCGGCTTCTAATAGAACCAAATCGGAATAAATCCGATTACTAATTTCAAAAAAAGTTAGATTTTGATAGGGACCAAAATTTATTTTTTCTCTTTTTGCCCAAAGCATAAAAGTTAATGTGTCAAGTTCTGGAATTATAAAATTGGTATTGTTAATAGCGTCATTATAAATAGCCGTGACATCCTTTAATTCATTGAAAGATAATATTCTATTAAAATGTTGATTCAGTAAATAAGTGCATTCTTTCATCTTGTTTTAATGTTTTTTAATCTATAATTCTTTATCTAATTTTAAATTCAGATGAAATGGAATAGATCTTTCAATTTTGTTATTGACGATAAAGTAAAATTGAAGGCTTCATATCTGTAATCATTTATCTATAACAAATATTACTATTTAAAAACTAATCTCTTTACGGAAAACCATAATCCCCTAAAATTATTTCCAACAAGAATACCAATAATTAAAAACAAGACAATGCGTATTTATACCTGAGTTTTCGAATTTTAAAAAAGTTCTATAATCTCAAAATTCCTAGCCCAATAGAAGTGAAAATGCTTTGATGCCGGCGTTCGGTACAAAATATTGAACATCAGTATTGTAAAAAAAAAGTTTGGTAATTTTTACCATCAGATTCAGTTGTTCGGAATTTCCGAACAACTGAATCTGCATTCAATTCTTCTTTTTCTTCTTCAAAATGTGTGAAAATGTTTCCTAGCCCAGACAGAAGCGGCATCCTTTTTCTTGCTCCTTTAGCAAGGAAAGATATAGTGAATGGCTGGAAATAGCTCCAGAAAAATAAATTCCAAAATTTTAAAATTCCAAATTCCAAGTGCTCGCTATCCATCAAGTCTAAAATTCCATAAAAACCTTCAACTACAATAATAAACTCCAAAAACCGTTTTTACTAAACTTCGTCACACTCAAAGACACCGAAACCTCCACCCAAAATCTTCCAAAACCCCAACAAAAACTGTATACTGTATCCTAAAAACGTATAATAATTACACACATCAAAAACACTCAAAATAGCTAAACAACTCAAAACCAGTAAAAACTGATAATGGCACAACGCTTGCAAAATGGGATAATGTAAATTCCTTTTCGATAAAGAAAATTACGCATCGGGAGGAAAACAAATTAAATAAAAGCCATACAAAGCAATCAAAAGTAGTGTCATATGAAAAGTGAAACCTTAACAACAGAACAATTTTATACGTCGAAATCAGATCTTAGTAACGAACAAGCCTTAAACAGTTCCATTTTTCGTATTAGTAATGACAATGTAACATCAAAAAAAATAAGCGAACGCACCAAAAGCAAGTCTGGGTTATTTGTACTGGTGAGTACCTTTATCTTAATGTTTGCCGGAGCATATTCTGTATATTATTTGCAAGATGACTTTGATCAGTTTCAAATCGACAGAATGAACTCATCTTGGGGATTTCCGTTCCTGATAGTTGCAGGAATTTTGTTTTTCTTTCAGACAGGAGTTTTCCTGTACAACGCATACTTATATATAAAATACAAGCCAATCGAATCCGTTTCTGACGAAATGTTGCCAACCGTTACCGTAATCGTTCCTGCGTATAACGAGGGAAAACTGGTTTGGGATACTTTATTGAGTTTGGCAGAAAGTGATTTCCCGGCACATAAATTAGAAATATTAGCCGTTGATGACGGAAGTAAAGATGATACTTGGTACTGGATGCAACAAGCCAAAATAAAATTAGGAGATCGTCTAACGATTTTTCAACAACCGGCAAATGCAGGAAAACGTCACGCTTTATACCGTGGATTCGAATTAGGAAAAGGAGAAATTTTTGTGACGGTTGATAGTGATTCAATCGTGAAAAAAGATACGTTACGTAATTTAGTAAGCCCGTTTGTGGTAGACGAAAAATGTGGAGCAGTTGCAGGAAATGTTCATGTTTTGAACAGCAAAAAAGCAATCTTACCAAAAATGCTGAATGTAAGTTTTGTAATGAGTTTTGAATTCATGCGTTCTGCCGAAAGTAAACTAGGATCTGTACTTTGTACTCCCGGAGCAGCGGCAGCATATCGTAAAACAGCTGTTTTTGCTTGTCTTGACGAATGGATCAACCAGACTTTTATGGGACAACCATCAGACATTGGCGAAGATCGTGCGATGACCAATATGATCCTGAAACAAGGTCAGCATGTATTGTTTCAAAGAAATGCTTATGTATTGACAAACGTTCCGGAAGAATACACAGGATTGTACAAAATGTTTATTAGATGGAGTAGAAGTAATGTGCGTGAAAACATCGCAATGGCAAAATATGTGTTTACAGATTTTAGAAAAGAATCTAAATTTGGTGCCCGACTTTTATGGTTGAACCAAGCAACAAAAATCGTTATGGCATATCCGTTCATGCTTTTTATGTTCTTTTTTATCATCATGCATCCGTTATTGTTTTTAAGTTCAACACTTTTAGGAATCTTAATCGTATCGAGTTTCCCTGTTTTGTTTTACGCTAAAAGATACAATTTGTCTGATTCGCTTTGGGCCTATTCATACAGCGTTTTTTACACCTTTACCTTATTCTGGATTACACCTTACGCCATCGTTACAGCCAATAAAAGAGGTTGGTTAACACGTGGTTTAGCATAAATAAAAATAGTAGAAGTAGATTAGAAATAGAAATTAGATTTGTTTTAAAACTCCTGTTCATTTGAGCAGGAGTTTTTTTTTATTTATATTTTTTTTTCAGAAGCTAATCCCGCTATACGTTCCAATCTTTTGTGCCTCCCGATAGCTATCGGGACTAGCACAAAAGGATTTCCACTTCTATCGGGGCTAGGACACTGATTTTCATAATACTATTTTCGTCCAATTTTCACGAATTATATCTACATCAAGAATTAATCATTATCAAAATCAAATAACACATTTTGTTATAATCCAAAACAAAATAATTTCATCTATTTAAAATTCACATCATAATTACATCATATTTTCAAACATAGCCCGTGGTTTCAACCACGGGAAACGAATCATAATAACATATCAAAAATATATTATGTCCAAACGGTTGAAACCGTTTACTATGTTTTTTTCACTCCAGGATTACATAAAATCAAATTTCAAACCCGATAGGTTTTTATCCCGAGGCTTCTGGACTGTTAGGTTTATTGCCTAAAATAAATTAAAAAAAACATTAATAAAAGAATGTTCATTCATTTATTATTTTATCTTTGTCAAAAAAAACGCAATGAGAATACGTGATGTTGATAAAGAGAAACTGGTAATTGCGACTGCCATAGATCAAATCGTACGAGACGGATTTCAGGGTTTCAGCATGAACAAACTGGCAAAAGCCTGTTCGATTTCTGTTGGGACTTTATATATATACTACAAAGACAAAGATGATTTAATACAAAAAATAGGGGCCGTAATTGCCCTCAAGTTTTTTACCGGTACAGTAAAAGACTTTTCGCCCGAAATGTCGTTTGAAGAAGGATTATGGAAGCAATGGGAAAACCGCGCGGCGTTTACCATGAAATACCCAAAGGAAGTTGCTTTTTTTGAAATCGTCAAACATTCGCCCCATTCAGAAACCATTCTTGATTCTATTAAAGAGTTTGCAGATTTTAGAATGATTATGAAGGATTTTATCGATAACGGACTCCGTAACAAAGAGCTTGTCCCGATGACTTTTGAATCTTTTTGGGCTGTTGCCTACGGGCCTTTGTACACACTTTTGAACTTGCATACTGAAGGTAAGAGTATGGGAGGGAAGCCATTTAAGCTTACCGAAGAAATTATGAAAGAAGCTTTTAGCCGAACCATAAAAGCTTTAACACCATGAAAAAATATGGAAACAGAATTAAACTCAATACACGTTTTTAAAACGAATATCAAGACTATCGATCCCGCTTGCGAGATGCGCAAAACGCTCGACGATCATTCTGATATAAAACAATGGAGTATCGATCATGAAGATGTCGATTGTGTACTTCGCGTTGTTTCGGATGTACTGAAACCCGAAACAATTATTGGTATGATCAACGAATTTGGTCACGAATGCCAGGAATTAAATTAATAAAAAATAACCAGTTTATATGGAAAAAACAATAGGGGAAAGCCCCGCTTTTACATCTCACCAAAAAATCATTATTGCCATTCTGGCGCTTTTGCAGTTTACTGTAATACTTGATTTTATGGTAATTTCTCCGTTAGGAGATATCTTAATGAAAACCCTTGATATGACAACGTCAAACTTTGGGTTTGCCGTTTCAGCTTATGCATTTAGTGCCGGAATTTCGGGATTGCTCGCGGCAGGTTTTGCAGATCGGTTTGATCGCAAAAAATTGCTGATCTTCTTTTATACAGGATTTATCATTGGTACGGTTTTCTGTGCATTGTCATCAAGTTATTTAATGCTGCTGATTGCAAGAATCGTTACCGGACTTTTTGGTGGTGTTATAGGCTCTGTTTCACTAGCAATCGTAACCGATTTATTCGTCATTCATCAAAGAGGCCGCGTTATGGGATTCATACAAATGGCCTTTGCAACAAGTCAGATTTTAGGAATTCCCGTTGGTTTATACTTTGCGAATCACTGGGGATGGCATTCGGCTTTTATTATGATTGCCGCTCTGGGAGTATTAATTCTTATAGCGATTATAACACAAATGCAGCCTATTACCAAACATTTAGAAGTACAGTCAGATAAAAGTCCTTTTGTACATCTTTGGCATACAATAAGCAACAAACAATACCAGATAGGTTTTGCTTCGATTGCATTTTTGTCTGTAGGAGGTTTTATGTTGCAGCCTTTCGGGAGTGCTTTTTTAGTCAATAATATTAAAATAAGCCAGCTCGAATTGCCAATGGTATTCTTCTTTACCGGACTTTCAGTACTTTTTATTATGCCTCTAATCGGAAAATTAAGTGATAAAGTAAGTAAGTTTAAATTGTTTGCCGCAGGATCTATAATTTCTGTGATTATGATTTTAATTTATACCAACTTAAATCCTATTCCGCTATGGGAAATCGTAGTGATCAATATGATTTTGTTTATGGGAATCATGAGCCGAATGATTCCGGCAACTACTTTAAATACTGCTATTCCAGGATTAGAAGATCGTGGTGCTTATATGTCGATATCTTCGTCTTTACAACAAATTGCAGGCGGAATAGCTGCAGTTTGTGCCGGATTTATTGTACATCAAAAAACGAAATCTTCTCCTTTAGAAAATTATGACATACTAGGATATGTAATTGCTGTGATTACCGCTTTTACCGTACTTTTAATATGGAGAGTAAATCAGTTAGCGAAAAAAAGAGAAGTCGTTGCAAAAGAAATTAAGTTATAATACATTCTTGTTTTAAGAATATAAAAGACTGTCTGAGAAGGCAGTCTTTTTTTTTGGTATTATAATTTATTCACAATAATTTTCATTTCGATCCCGAAGCTTCGGGATCGAAATGAAAAAAATAAGATTATCGGTTTATTTGGCTAGATTTCTAAATCTTAAACAACAAAAACATTATTACTTTTATTTAGTTCCAGAGATATAGAATCAGAGTTCTGTAATTCTTCTATTCTATCAGTAACGGTTTTAAGAAAATCTGCAGCATTATCGATATAAAGGAATATTTTTTCAGGTTCTTTTTTAATGCCAAAAGGTAAACTAACTTTAATTTTCTGTTTTAATACAATCGAAATATTATGCGGTTCTAATTTACCCAGCAATGCAAATTTTACGAGATCATTGCTTTTTTCATAATCGCCTTCGAATTTTTGTATGCTTTTAATTGAATCAACTGGTATTTCTAAAGTATCGAAAAGCCCATAACGAATTACAATTTTTTGAGACAAAACAAGATGACTTCTAAAAAAAATCGCTTTTAAATGTCCAATCAAATTAATTAATAAATACACATGAAGAATCAGAACAACAATAGCGACAAATCTGATTCGTGAAATTAAATAAGCATGCAAAGCAATTGCTTCAAAAACCGAAGCTAACATTAAACCAATATAAAGCGCACTAACACCACTTTCGCGATAACCTGAAAAATTACTTTCGGACATTTTATTCCCTGTCCATTTTATAAAACAATAATAGAAAGAACAAACTTCAAAAGCGATCATTTTTCCCATTTTTTTAAACGCAATTGATTTTTTTAAAGAATCCGAAATAATAGAATATTCATCTTCTTCGATATTATTACTTTGTTTTACAGCTTTTCTAAAGTCCCTAATAAATTGAAAAGCTTTCCAAAGTAAAAACATCAGAAACGCGATATTTAAATAGATTTTAAATTGAAAAACGACTTGAAAAAAGTTATTTTCCATTTCGAATATATAAGGAGTAATCTTGAAAACAGAATAAAAAATAAACCAAAAAGTAAATTCAGTTTGTTTTTTATTTGTGATATAATATAATGCCGGTGTCACAATCAAAAACAGAGCTGTGAAGACTGATAATGAGGTCGAATTATTTTTGATATGAGTATTAAAACTGACTAATGCGATCGCGATTTCAATTGCAATAAAAATAATTAAAGCATTATATTTTTTTAGCATATGTTTTCTAAAATGTATTGAAATATACTTTCTAAAATTAGAAATTTAAAATGAATTGATTGGTTTTTAGATTATTTTTTTCAGGACGAGACATCCACAAGACAAACCCGACAGTCCCGAAGCCTCGGGATTAAAACCTGTCGGGTTTACTTAAGCTTCAAATCCAAAATAAAAAAATCCGTTTAAATCCGCGTTTTCGCTTTAGCGAATCCGTATGTCTGCGTGAAACAGACAAAGTACATCACGAATACAAAAGTATAATCCCTGAATATGTGCTAAAAAAAATAAAGGGAATAGCTAAACACTATTCCCTTTTATTATTGAATTATAAAACTAGATTAATTTAATCCTGCTCAGCAATTGTAGCTTTATTAAGTTTAAGAACTCTGATCTTTTTATTAGTGTTATCAGATAAAAATAAACGATCGTTAAGTTGTGCAACGCTTACAATGCTTCCAAAAGGATTTGCTCCCAAAACATCAGAAACATTTAAGCTTGCCGTAAAGTTGCGCGCCATAAACTGAGCTTTAGGATATATGCGTAAATAATTTGTGCTTCCTAAATTTTCTGACGTAACCGCCCAATCTTTACTAAAAGAAACTGCAATAGGTTTAGCATCAAATACAGACACAACCGGTTTTAACGGTTCAGTAAGAGAAGCTGCCGCATTTGCCTTAATACCAGCAATATCATAATACAAATAGCTTTTTGCATCACGTCCTGCAACAACCAGATTTCCAGCTTCAACATCCAGAGCATAAACCTGATCAAAACCGTTTAAAGTATTTAGTTTCGCAATAGGTTTTAAATTCCATTCGCTGGTTTCCGTAATTTGAGAAGTTTCAAAAACTTTAATCGACGTTTCTTTTTCTTTAACGAAAACTAATCCATCCTTTACCACAACGCCAAAAACGTGTACAAAAGTTTGCCACCATTGTCCGTTACCAACAGTGCTGATTCCGGCATTCGTATTCTCGTCAATAACAAAAAGTCTCGACTCACGACTACCAATATAAATCCTGCCATTATCAACAGCAACCGACGTAATTTCGCTTAAAGCAATTGTAGTTGTTCCTTTTTTATATTCGGTAATTGTTTTAATATGTGCCAGGGTTACAGCATTAAAAACTTCAAGCACATTGCCATTCGCTACGTATAATTTTTCGTTCGCAATCGTGATTCCCTTAGGATCTAAAGTTCCCGTTCCGTTGCCAATTTGAGCAGCCGTTATCGAAGCTTCGTCTGTTGGATATAAATAATCGTAAGTAGTTGGATTTCCATCTGATGAGTCTTTGCTGCAATTGGTAAACAGACAAAGTAATAATAATAAAAACGGTATTTTGTTCATGATAGTTCTGTAGGTTATTTCCATTTTCCTTCTTCTTTATATTTTACTAAAAATGGATTTTTAGGATTTATAGTAAATACAGGCTTTTTATAAGTCCCTGTTAAATATCCCGTTTTCGAATACCCTTTTAATACATCAGGATCCGTAAATGGAAGATCATTTAAATGAATCAGGTATTTATAAAAGTTGGTTAACATTTCCTGCTGACCGCCACCTTCGCCGCTATTGGCTAAATTACTGCTATGATTATAACCACTATGATGGGAGTATTCGTGTGACCAAACCGACATTTCGCCAACCCAGTGTCCGGTTACATATCCAGATTCCCATTGTGATGCCAGCGGACCGCCTCCCCAGGCAGAATCTCCGCCAACCATTGCCATATTCAAATTTCGGCTGTCGATATAAGTATTGTATGCCTGATCGATTTGTGCTTTGGTAAAATAATCATAAACTCCGTCTGCATCATCAGCGTTGCCGTGCCAGTTTAATGCACCGTTTACTGCAGTTCCTGCTGCGGCTGCCTGTTCTCTTTTGTACAAGTCAAAATTCATGAAAGTATCGTAATATATAGGATGACTTATGGCATAAGAAAAATTGATAATCATCGTAATCGCTTCTTTTGCCAAAACAGGATTCATAGGCAGGTATTTACCATATTCGTTTTTATGGTACTGATCGCTGAACTGAACTAATCTGGC
Source organism: Flavobacterium sp. Leaf82 (assembly GCF_001422725.1). Lineage (GTDB taxonomy): Bacteria > Bacteroidota > Bacteroidia > Flavobacteriales > Flavobacteriaceae > Flavobacterium. Next base: position 209,120 of record NZ_LMMA01000033.1, read on the forward strand.
CGATTTAATTTTTTTGAATTTAGCAAACAAAGGATCTGTTGATTCTACAGAAAATTCTATTGCTCCGGTAGAAAAACCGTCGATTTTATCGATAGTAACTGTTTTTCCGTTTTCTAACATATAATCATGTTTTCCTTCTACTAAAGGAAGTTGATGGAAAGAACGGTGAAAAGCAGGAATTTTAGAAAACTCATAAATCAGAAAACGCTTATCGTAGTTAGCTAATTTTGCATAGACTTTTACATCGCTTAGACCAACTGGAGAATAAAGAGAAACCTGTACAGAATCTTTTCCTTTCTGAAGGATTTGCATCGGTTGGTTTACGCGAAACCAGCGGTCTTTATTGTCATACATTTTTGATGCACTTTCATCGTCCTGAAACATCGTCATTGGCTTGTTATCTGCCGGTAAATTTGTAGCATCAATAATAGCCAGATAGTTTGGTTTGTAACCGTCGCCTTTTGAGTCATCATCGCTGCAGCTGGTAAATATGCTGGCGAGAATAACAAAGGATAATACGTAATAAAGGATTTTTTTCATAGGTTTTGTAGGTAAAATTTGAGGTTTGTTTATGAAACGCAAAACTATCAATATCATTATTAAAAACAAGAATATTGACAGAAAAATGCTGTTTTAATTTGTTAAGAAAAAAAATATTTTATCATTTTTTGGGTATACAATTGCTGTTTTCTTCTAAATTACTACTAAAAACAAGGGCGATTGAAAATGCTGTAAAACAAAAAAGGTGATAGTTTTTTTACTATCACCTTTTAAATGTTTTTACTTTTAATGCTAAAAAATCTGCTTATTAAGTAGCATTACAATTGTTTGTACTCAACTCCATTTTCATTGGCATACGGCAAAAGCAACTTCATCATTTTTTCCTGTTTTTTATCTAGTTCTATTCCTTTTGTATCGTCCAGATTTTTTGCAGCAAGATTAATTTCTTCTTCGCTTTTTCCATCATCGATCATTTTGGCTATTTTAGGAAAATCATTTTTCTGAATTTCCTGAGCATATTCAAACAATTCTAAACCGGCTGCAATAATAGGTTTTGCATCATCTGTAACATTTAGTTTTTTTATTTTCTCAATATCAGCCGTAAAAGTATTCGAATAAAAATAGTTTACAGCCTCGACACAAGTTGCAGGTTTCATGGTTTTGTTGTCGCTTGCCGGAATTTTAAGTTTTCCGTTTATCTTTTGTTCGCGATACTCTTTAAAAACACGTTCAAAACTCCTGGGGATTTTATTTGCATTTAATCCAACCAATTGAAAAACCGTGTCAGGAGTATCATTAATAAGATTGCAGGAATAAAATAATGTCATTAAAAAGGATAAAATAAAGATGTTTTTTAATTTCATATAATTTTTTTAGGGTTTTATTATTTGAGCTGTTTCTATTAATCTCGTAATTTTTATAAGAATTTGATCTTCGTATTGAGTTTGCTTTTCTTCACTTTTTTTTCCCGAACTAAAATTTTCGCTTATGGCATAACTTTTAATAAAGTGGCTTTTTTTAGCGCCAAGACTGTAATGCCAGCTTCCCATTTCTGAACTGACAAAAATAACGGCTTCTTCGAGTTTCATTATTTTTTTTCTCAAAGTTAGAGGACTAACTCTTAAAATAGTATTGTTTGCAGCATCAAAAATGTAACAAATCCTGGCTCTTATAAAAATATCATATAAACTATGAAGTATACAATATCCTAATAAAATATAAATAGAATAAAATAATACTTCGCTTAAAAACTGCTTAAACAATGGTAAAATTATAGCAGCCAAAAGAATGCCTGCCAAAAACCATTGCGATAATTTCTGCAATGGTTTTGTAGGCTGCAACGAAAGTGAATGGGCACTTTCTTTTAGATTATATTTTTCCCGGATATTCATAACTGCTTAATATTTCATCTATTTCATTTGCGATATTTTGCATCTTACTGCTTGTAAAACCTTGTGATAGAATAGCATATTTTTCTTCTCCATTTTTTAAGTAACAAATATTTAATGAAGTATTTATAGTTATTAAATATTGTTTGGTACGGATGAGTTCAAAATTTTGAAAATCTTTTAACGGAATATGAACGGGAGCATTAATAAGACCGCTTTTGATAACAAATTCTTTTTTATCAAGATCAATAATTACCTGTTTTAGCCAAATCGAAATAAAACAAAGAACAGATAAAATACCCAAAATCCAGGTAATACTAAGCTCATTTATCCAGATTCCGGCAATAGCAATAGCTGCAAGCCCAAAACTTACAATGAAACCAAAAACATATTCCTTTTTCATAATATATCGATTTCTATCCTGGGTAAAATATTTAAGCGCTGTCATACTTAGATTATTCGATTGTTACACCATCGATTATTAATGAAGCGCAGTTTAATGAAAAATAAGTGCTCGAATAATCGCCATTTAACTGATCGCTCAAAGCATCTAATGTTGCAGCCTTAAATTCGTATTTACGCGAAGGTGTTTTTCCGTTAAGATCAACCATCGTCAATTGTCCGTCAATACCATTTTTGTTCCTGGCAAAGGCACGTAATAGATTCACATCTAGTTTTTCAAAATCAATAGACAAATAATAATTTTTTTGAGGACCATCAGCAATAGCAGTAGGTCTGGTAAAAGAAAAAGCAACGGTACGCGCAACTGCTGTTATAGATTTATTGCCCTCTATTAAGGTGATTTCTATTTTTACACGTCTTTCTTCAAGTTGCTGAGCGTGAGTAAATCCGGTTATAAAACAAAAGATAATTAGTAGTAATGAAAGACTTTTCTTATTCATAATAAAATTGATTTTAAATTAATTTATTCAGGCAAGATTACTTCATACCTCAACCAATAACAATTGCGAATTGGTAAATGGTGCGTTTACATTTTTATTTGGTTAATTATGAAATATATTATGAAAAATGGTATTTAAGGTTGTTGTTTAAATGGTTGTAATCAAGTATTTTATGTGGTGATAAACTGGGTAAAAATGTTTGGTAAGTCAGATCACAATTTGTATTTTGCCGACATTTAACTCTATTTATGCGCCAAATTTTCTCCATAGATCACTCAAAACAAAAGAAAACAGGATTATTCATTCTGGTTTTATTTTTAGTCTTATTTACAATAAATAGTCAGGCACAAAGTATTTCTGCCATCGAAAAAATGGCGGGTCAGGGTTACAATAAACGTTTTTATGACACCATCGTTAGTATAAAAATTCAGAAAAAAGCTCTTGCATTAGCTATAAAAAATAACAGTAAAGAAGATGAGATAATTTGTTATGCTTATTTAGCATTGACACAAAGACGTTTGATTAATCTCAAAGAATATATTCATTATGCTGATACGGCATATTATCTTTCGAAAAAAGTAAATAAAATAAGGGCAAACGCTTATGCTGCTTATGCCATGGGATCTTTAAAATCATATATAGAGGATAAACCGCAGGCGTTAAATTATTTATTAGAAGCGTATAAATTATTTTCTAAAGTTAATGCACATGATCAGTGTGCTAAAATAGCCTCAGATATATCGTATCTTTTTTCGCCTGCATCTCCTACAAAAGTCGGGAAATATGCCAGAGAAGCTATGGCGCATGCAAATAAAGCAGGCGATCCAGAAAGTCAGATGTATGCAAGGCTTGCCTTGGGAAGTTACCTGACAGATAATCTGGAAACTGGTACTGAGGCCGATTGGAAAAAAGCTGTTGGTTTTTTTGAAAAAACGGTTTCAATAGCCGAAAAAAATGAGAAAAAAATAGTAAGTAAAAGTAATATTGGAGTTGCCTACATTAATCTGGCAGATCTTTATACAAAAGGACCGCAGCCTCTTAACGAAAAAGAATTTCTTAAAAATCTTGAAAAAGCAACTGTCATTGCAAAAAAATATAATATCAAAATTATTTACCGCAGCGCTATTGGTCTTAAAGGATATTATCTGACTCAAAAAGGAAATTATGCCCAGGCTGAAGTTGTATTTGCAGATGGAATCAAATACCAAAAAAGTTTGCCATATACTGATAATTATCTTCTGGCTACTTTTTACAGTTGTTTAAAAGATGTTTCTGTCAAGCGTAATGATTTTAAAGCTTATTATGCATATGATACGCTTTTTACAAAATACAATCAGTTAAAGTATAAAGAATCAACACAATCGATGTTGCAAAATGCCGATGCCAGATACGAATCATCGCAAAAAGCAGAGCGTATTAAAAAGCTCGAACTTGAAAATGAATTGCAGCAAAAAAATAAATTACTGGGCTATATTATTGCCGGAGTATTATTAATTGGACTGGTTTTTATGTATCGTTCTTATTATTATCGCCAGCGGTATTATCAAAATCGCGAAGATTTTTTAAAACAGGAGCAGGCAAACAGCGAACTTAAAATGCAGCTTATGGAGAAGGAGACAATCGAGAATCTCTCTGCAAGATTATCTCTCGAACGCCGATTGCTGCGATCGCAAATGGACCCGCATTTTATTTTTAATGCTTTGGGAAATATTCAAAGTATGATTTTGCAAAAAGATACCATTCCGGCAGTTTCATATCTTAATAAATTTGCCAGGTTAACACGGCAGGTTTTAGAGCAATCCAGAAAAGAAACAATCTCTCTGGAAGAAGAAATTAATACCTTAAAAAATTATATCGAATTGCAGCAGCTCCGTTTAAATAATGGTTTTGATTATTGTATTGAATGTGATGAAACGGTAGAAAACCATATATCGATACCACCTTTACTGATTCAGCCTTTTATAGAAAATGCCGTAGAACATGGTTTAAAACCAATGGAAAATAATACAAGAGGTTTAATCGAAATTTATTTTAAATATGATGAAACCCGGGAAAGTTTAATTTGTACAATAAAGGACAACGGAATTGGGCTGACGGCATCAAGAAAACTAAAAACGGATAATACACATCAATCACTTTCGACGACTATTACCAATGAAAGACTGAGTAAAATGCAAAAAGAAAATCCGGATGCAGGTTTTCAGGTAAAAGAGCGTGATCCGGAGACAGACGGGCAGGGTTGCATAGTAATTTTAAATATCCCGATACTATAATGATATATAAAACGATAATTATTGAAGACGAAAACAGGCTGAGAGAAGCCTTATCGATTATGCTGGAAATGGTAGCTGGAGATACGATACAAATCATTGGATATGCTGAAAGCGTTGAAGAAGCTAAAAAAATGATAGACAGGCTCAAACCTGATTTGGTTTTTATGGACATTATGCTCAAGGACGGAACCGGATTTGAAGTTTTACAGCAAATTACCTTCAATTCTTTTCATCTTATTTTTACCACAGCTTATGAACAACATGCCGTAAATGCTTTTAAATACAGCGCTGTAGATTATTTGCTAAAACCAATCGATGCGCAGGAACTTAAAACCGCAATCGATCGCATAGCTGTTTTAAAGGCAAGAATGCTGGAAAAAGAACAAATTAGCGAACTGCATACTAATCTTTCTAAAACATCGGACAGGATTGTATTGCCTACACTCGAAGCGATGTATGTGGTTAAATTAGAGCAAATCATCAGGTGTGAAACTTCAGGGTCATATACTACTTTTTTTCTCAAAGATGGTAGGAAAATAATGGTTTCTAAACCTTTAAAAAATTATGAAGACATTTTATTACCGCCTGTATTTTTTAGGGTTCACCAATCGCACCTCATCAATGTAAATGCCATTTTAAGTTATTCGAGGGAAGGAATGATTCATATGAACGATAAATCAGTTGTACCCATTTCCAGAGGCAAAAAAGAACATTTTTTTAAATTAATGAAAGACGAATTGTGATTTTTTACAAGCACATTACAAGATAAGTACTCAAGTGCAACAAATACCAATTTAAAGTCGCTAACGACAAAGTCTATATTGGCGGATTATTTGTTAGTGTATATTTTTGGGGCATATAAATAAAAAGCACCATGAACAACAAAACCTTATCAATCCTGAGCTACATCACCATTATTGGCTGGATTGTAGCCTTCGTAAAAAGCAAAGATGTAACTCCAAAAAGCGATCTTGTAATCTATCATTTAAAACAAGGCTTCGGCATTTTTTTACTTTCATTAATCACAAACATTATCCTTTCTGTAGTAGTATCAATAGTGCCTGCATTATTTTTTCTGTCATATGTGGGATATGCGATTTTAATTTTATGGATTTTCGGAATAATTAATGCTGCAAATGAGCAAAAAAAGCCAATTCCGGTAATTGGAAAAATATTCGAAAATAAGTTTGATTTTGTAAACTAATTTTAGCCTGAAGTTTTTATTTTTTTTGAATAGAATAGCATTCACAATCCGTTTTTTAAACATATAATTTGTGAATATTAAAAACCGGACCTTTTCATTTATTTAACTTGTAAAGAAGGTTTGTGCTTTTATAAAAAATGTTCCGTTTAGTTTTAGATTTTAAAAGAGATCGTTTTTATAAACTGTCTCTTTTTTTTTATAAATAAGTAATTAATTAAAAAAAAGTCTGAATTGAGGCGCTTGATTGTTTTGTAACTTTTTGACATTAAGTGTTTTAATGTAGTGTATTGAAATTCTAATGTTATTCTAATGTAGCAGCGAAAATTTAAATTTAAATTGCGCGCTTGTACATTTTTTAGAGAAGAATCACTTAAAATCATGATGGTTTTCTATAACAAAAAATAGAATTAAACAATCCTTTTTTTCTTTGATTTTATCTAATTATATAACTTTTGATCATGCTGAATAAAATTAAAAATAGTCTTTTTTGTAAATGCCTTCAGGTGTTACTAATTGGCTACTTTCTAATGAGCAGTATTAATATATCAAGTAGTGTTAGCCGAATAATAAATGATAATTCAGAAACGCATTCCGTTAAGGGAATTACCTGCAATTTGCTTAAAAAAATCTTCAAATGCGATGGTATTCCCGAAGAACTGGATGACTATCAAACTAAAGACACTAAAACTGCAAAACTGGCAAAAGGAAGTTTTTTGTTAGATTATTTAATTCCACATCATGCTTCGATAACGCCATTATACTTTTTAATAAGTTCAAAAGGGAAAAACCATATTGGCAACCCTGTTTTTTCGTTTGGATTTTACGGAAAAATACATTTAAGACCACCTCGTACTATTTTATAAATGCTTAATTTTGATAGGAGTAGATAAAATCTATAATCCTTTGTATGGTATTTACCGTATATTAATGTCTAATATTAATCTTGTATTTATACTATAAATTCATGACACCATTAAAACGTTTTTTTAATTTACTTGCGCTTGATAAGCGTGACGTATATCAAATTATATTTTACGCCGCATTTGGCGGTATTGTAAATCTTTCTCTGCCTTTGGGAATTCAGGCGATTATTAATTTTATTCAAAGCGGTCAAGTCAGCGTTTCCTGGGTTGTACTGGTTTTTCTGGTAACTGTGGGTGTTGGTTTTGGCGGTGTTCTGACTATTTTACAACTCCGAATTGTTGAAAACCTGCAGCAGCGAATTTTTGTGCGATCTTCATTTGAATTCGCTTACAGAATGCCTTTAATTAAATTTAAAGAAATGTATTCTGAATATGCGCCTGAAAAAGCCAACCGATTTTTTGATACGCTAATGGTTCAAAAAGGAACTGCAAAACTGCTTTTAGACTTTTGTACTGCTTTTTTGCAAGTAGGTCTGGGGATAATTTTATTGGTTTTATACCATTCCTTTTTTACGGTAATTGGTCTTTTGTTTATCGTTATTTTATATATCATTTTTAAATTTTCGTATAAAGATGGTTTAGAAACAAGTCTTAACGAATCTAAGTTCAAATATAAAGTTGCTGCCTGGATTCAGGAAATTGCACGTAACCGCGAAAGTTTCCGTAGAAAAGGCGGGTTCGAATATGCCTTAAATAGAAATGACGGTTATGCCAGCGAATATGTAAATAATCGTGAAAAGCATTTTCAGGTAATGAAAAAGCAATACATTCAGCTTACTATTTTTAAAGTTATTGTTACGGCTGCTCTTTTGTCGATTGGTGGTTTTCTGGTAATTCACCATCAAATGAACATTGGGCAGTTTGTGGCAGCAGAAATTGTTATTGTATTACTGATCAATTCGGTAGAAAAAATAATCTTTGGGTTAGAATCTTTTTATGATGTTCTGACTTCGGTAGAGAAAATTGGTCAGGTTACAGATATGGAGATTTCTGGTATTCCGCAAACCTCAGCCGTAAGCAATACCGGAATTAATATCGAGACAGAAAGCATTGCTTATAATTATCCTAATCACAATAAAAAGTCACTTAAAAACATCAACCTTAAAATATCTCAGGGAGAGAAAATTATATTAAAAGGAACAAACGGTGCAGGAAAAAGTACGTTGTTGCGTTTACTTTCAGGCTTGCTTGAACCGGAAAGTGGTGACATGTATGTTACTGATAATTATATGAACCGCCTTAACGAAGATACTTACAGAGAACAGGCGGGAACATTTTTGCAGGGTGATACACTTTTTGCGGGTACGATTAGAGAAAATATTCTATTTGGCAATCAAACCATTAATAATGATGATCTAAAATGGGCGCTTGATAATGTATGTCTTACGCCGTATATCAAAACTTTTCCTAACGGACTTGAAAATCAGATTCATCCGGGCGGAAGTGAACTTTCGGCATCAGATATTCAAAAAATTCTGTTGGCGCGAAGTATTGTCCATAAACCTAATATATTATTCCTGGAAGATCCTGTTGATAAAATGGACGAACTGACTTCGAATAAAATAGTTGATTTTTTACTTTCTGAAGAAAATAACTGGACGGTAATTATTACTTCTAAAAATGATATCTGGAAGAATAAATGCGACCGTATGATAACGATTGATGATGGAAAAATTATTAACGACATAAAGCTTTAATCATGCTCAACATATCTAAAGATAATAATATACTTATAACGCCCGGACAATACAAATCTATTACCAGCGTGGCCAGAAGACCACACTATAAAATTTTAAACAGGATTATTGTCGGATTTTTAATATTTGCTTTTGCCTGTCTTTTTCTTCCGTGGACTCAGAATATTTCAGGAAGCGGATCTGTTACGACTTTAAAACCGGACCAAAGACCACAAACGGTTCATAATGCTATTGCAGGAAGAGTCGAAAAATGGTTTGTAAAAGAAGGTGATTATGTAAAAAAAGGCGATACGATTCTTTTTATTTCAGAAACTAAAGAAGATTATCTGGATCCTAATTTGGTAGGAAATACGAAAGATCAGGTCGATGCCAAAAAAATGGCTGTTGAATCGTATGGAGATAAAGTAAGTTCGCTGGATGTTCAGGCAAAATCGCTAAATACTGAAAGGGAATTAAAGCTGCAACAGGCGCAGAATAAAATAAAGCAAGCCCAGCTGAAAATAAAAAGTGACAGTATGGATCTTGAAGCGATTAAAACGCAGTTAAGAATCGCCCAAACACAATTTACCCGTTCGACTGCACTTAACAAAGAAGGTTTAAAACCACTTACAGATGTCGAGCAGAAAAAACTAAAACTGCAGGAATCTGAAGCTTATATCATCACACAGCAAAATAAATTGTTAAGCAGTAAAAATGAGCTTATAAATGCCAGAGTTGAAATTAACCGAATTACGGCTGAATACTCTGAGAAAATTTCGAAATCAAGAAGTGATAAGTTCACCGCTTTAAGTACACAATATGATACGGAAGCCCAGGTTAATAAATTACAGAACCAATATGTAAATTATAGCATGCGAAATGGAATGTATTATATTACAGCACCACAAAGCGGCTACATAAATCGTGCTTTATTGACCGGTCTTGGTGAAACAATAAAAGAAGGAACGCCAATAGTTAGCATAATGCCTGCAGATTATGATATTGCGGTAGAAACTTATGTGGATCCAATCGATCTTCCTCTGGTACATCGTGGTGCAGGAGTTAGGGTTTGGTTTGACGGATGGCCAAGAATTGTATTTTCTGGATGGCCGGGATTGTCGTACGGAACTTTTGGAGGTAAAGTTGTGGCTATCGAGAACTTTATAAGTGCCAACGGAAAGTACAGGGTTCTAATTGCCCCGGATGGTAATAAAGAAGAAAAATGGCCAAAAGAACTGAGCATAGGAGCCGGTGCGCAAAGTATTGCCTTGCTGGAAACCGTATCAGTTTGGTATGAAATATGGCGTAACTTAAATGGTTTTCCGCCTAATTATTACAAGTCTGAAGCGAAAGAAGAAAAAGGAAAGGAGAAAAAATAAGATGAAAAACATAGTAAAATTGTTTTCCTTTTTATTTCTATTTGGATTTTCTACATCTTATAGTCAGGATTTTAATAAAGAGGAATTAAGTTACAGCGAATTTTTGGGATATGTAAAAAAGTATCATCCGCTGGTAAAACAAGCCAATCTTGAAGTAAGCAGCGCTCAGGCAATGCTTATGGCTGCACGTGGCGGATTTGATCCAAAAATTGAAGTAGATTATAATAAAAAAGAGTTTAAAGGAACTGAATATTATTCGTTATTAAACAGCAGTTTTAAGATTCCAACCTGGTATGGTGTCGAAATTAAAGCGGGTTTTGACCAAACGGACGGACAATATTATAACCCACAAAATCGTACTCCTGAAGCAGGATTAACTTCTTTGGGAGTTAACGTTGCCTTAGGTCAGGGAATGTTTATCAACCAGCGAATGGCTGATGTCAGAGAAGGAAAATTGCAGATAAAATTAAGTGACGCGCAGCGAAAACTACGAGCAATCGAAGTTTTGTACAAAGCGAGCGAAGCTTATTTTGAATGGAGAAAAAGTTACAACGAAGCAGAACTTTATAAAAGTTATCTGGGGTTTGCCAGTACGCGTTTTGCAGGTGTAAAAAAGCTGATAGAATATGGAGATTCTCCTGCAATAGATAGCGTCGAAGCCGGAATTACGGTTAGAAACAGGGAACTGAATGTAGAAAACGGAAATCTGAAACTGGCAAAAGCTAAACTTAATCTTTCTAATTATTTATGGATCGAAAGTGTTCCGGTTGAATTGGAAGATAATGTAAAACCGGAACAAAATTTAATTCAGACACTTGAAGAAACGCTAAAAACCTCAGCAATGATGGTAAATTCAGAAACATTGGAAACACATCCTAAAATTCAGGCTCTGGAAACTAAAATGTCTATGCTTGAAATTAACCGACAGTTAAAAGCAAATTCATTGCTGCCAAAGATAAACGTGGGATACAATTATATTTCTGAGCCCTCTTATTTTGATTCTTTTAATGCCGATGATTACAAGTTTAATATTGATTTTAGTATTCCAATTTTTCTAAGAAAGGAACGCGGAGGTTTGAAACTGGCAAAATTGAAAATTCAGGATTTAAAGTTTGATATCGATCAGCAGAGACTGGAGCTTAAAAACAAAATCAAAGCACAGCAAACTGAAATTGCATCACTAAAAAGACAAAAAGCGGTTATAGATAATCTGGTCAAAGATTATATGACGATGCTAAATTCAGAAGAAAAACTATTTTCGTTTGGCGAAAGTTCTATTTTCCTGATCAATTCACGCGAAAATAATCTGGTTAGTGCAAAACTTTCTCAGATTAGTATCGAGAATCAGTTTTATATTTCGAATGCTGAGTTGTATAAAATACTGGCAAATCCGGATTGATTCTAATACTTGGATCTAAATATATAAAAAATAAAAAAGCCTGTAAGATTAATATTTACAGGCTTTTTTTAGCGTTTATGAAATAGAGAATTCGTTTTATAAGGTGTTTAGATTTTGTTTGCTTTTATTTATTTCAATGCTGTTCTTTTCATTTGCCCTCGATGAAATCGATTTTGTTATTGCTTTTTTATCGGATGTTCTGGCACTTGAAACATTGTTTTTGTTATTTAAAGTATTCATAATGAAATTTTTAAATTATTATTCTTCAAATGTAGCGGTTTAAAAACACATTATGTTACAATATTTGGTTTCTTAATTTGTATTATTTTAATTAGTGTATAAAAAACGGGAAGATATTAAAATACCTTCCCGTTTTTTTTTATTTTTCTATATGAAATTTTGGATCTATCGTAATTAAAAGTCTTTTAAAGAGTTGTATTAATCGATCTCTTATCGATTTGAGGATCAGTGTCATTGCGTCGAAATTTTCTACTTCTTTTTTTGTCTTTATTGCAATAATATTGCTGATTATCGAAATTCCGTCACTCACTATTAATAAGTCCATTACTACGGTTACAAACCATTTAAAGTTGTAATTGAGTCCTATACTCATTAATGCCAATGCAGTAGGAATTAACAATACGGCTAATTTGGATACAAATCCCAAAGCCAATTTTTTAAAACTAAAAGCGTTACTTAATACTATGGTTTTGATAATGCCTAAAAAAGTATCAATTACCATCAGGTAAAACAGTACTTTAACAATTTCTATATCCATTTCTAAGTAAATAAAAATTCCGTAAAGCAATAGTTTCATTTCGTTTGAGTATTCTGAAATTTTATGCATCATCGGTTTTTGTAGGTTATTAATCTTCTATTATAGATTTTTGGGCATGATCAAAATCAATTACGCCAAGTAAGTTGGTAAATCTCTTTCCTAAAATCGATAGTGTTTTGTCTCTTTCATTTTCGCCTAAATTATCGCTTATGGTTTCCTGAACAGCGCCAAACTTATTTGTTGAAGATTCCATAATAAAATTATCATTTAGTAATGCTCCGCCTATCATGTTTCCGCTTATGTCAATGGATAAACTAATTTTTCTTAAATAGCCTAAAAATCCTTTCCATTTGATTGCGGCATATATAAAACAAATAGGATAAATGCCTAACGAACAAATTAATGCAAATAAAAAAAGTATCCATTCTATGTAATGTTTTTTCGAAATAAAGCGGGTTGTAAGTAATAAGATTGCTATTGGAAGCATTGTTAGAATTGTTATCAAAAGCCATAACAGTGCTAAAGCTGTAAAAATAAATTTTACAATTTTCATATATATTTTTTTGGGTTTAGTGATTTAGGTAGATAATCTTTTGGGGTTTTAAGCCCCAAAAGATTGTTAGATATTTTTTTTGAATTTTTCAATCCAAAGTCTAGACGTTAATAGTATCGGTTAATTTTTTTATTCATCTTTTATATTAGGGTCTCCTTTTACTTCAATGGCATTTGTAGTATGAGAAGTGGGTTTTCCATCAGCATCTAATACTACTACGTAATAGGTGTAATTTAAATCACTGTTTATGGCTCTATCAGAATAGTATGTTTCAGTCGTTTGATGAATTGGTTCAAATTTATCAGGAAAAGTCTCTTTTCTATAAATCTCATAAACTACCCCAATGTTATTGTTTGTATTTATGGTCCATGAAAGGTCTATTCTATTAACACCTATTAACGCAGCAGTGAAATTATTCGGAGTTGTTGGTTCTACAATTGACTTTGTAGTTTCTTTTACAGTATTGGAAGTTGATATATTTCCGGCTGCGTCTTGTGCAGTAATATAAAAACTGTAATATGTTCCTGTTGATAATCCGTTAACATCATAGGAAAGAACGTTGCCTAACGGAATTGGTAAAGCACCGCTTCTATATAAAATATAATTAGTAACACCTACATTATCGCTTGAAGCCGTCCATTCTAAAGTTATATTTGTAACCCCTATATTTGATACTATTAAATTTGGAGCTGTTGGTGGAATTGTATCGCTGGATCCTCCCGTATATTCTATGAAATGAACAACTCTGTAAGGACTTAGAATATTTATAGCTGTAGCTATGTTTCCGTTATTTACAGCATTTAAATATTTTTTTGTACCTGCATTTTCTACATCTGTAGCATTTACATATCGAGCATCACCTCCACTGTTATCGCTTTCAGAAATAGGTAATGTTATATCTAGTTGAGGAATGTTTTCTTTTGTCAGTGTTTTATTTTTAGCTCCACCATCTCTTGCATTCCAATTATTAAACTCTGATTGACTACTGTCAAAACCAACAGGCATTCTTCCTCTCAAAGGCACATATTCTTCCCAGCCTTCAGGAAACGGCGCCGGCTTGCCCCAAATAGCGATCATTCCTAGGGGGACTACAGCTGTAGCCGTTGTAATTTTACTTTCTAAGACCGTGATACGATCCAGTAAATCTATTACCATGTTGTTTTTAGTAACTTGATTTGAGCTGTCTATTGCTAAGAAAGAGCCAATAGAATTTGATGTATTTAGATTCTCTAAGTATACTTTTCCTCCAATAGAAGTATTTTGCCAATCTGAATTATAATTTAATGTAAGTTTTGTGTTATTGTTTACTAATGCTCTGCCTAAGTTTGATCCCAATCTAAAATCTGTAACTCTTACATTGGCTGTAGGTGTTTCTTTTATATCTAATTTAGACAATTGATAAATGTCTAAATCCAGATCGCCTTTCATTGCCTTTGAGCCATCCAAAGGCAAATAAGTTTGATTAATAGTATCAATATCATCTTGTATCGACTGGATATCTTTTACGATTTTAAAATTTGCCAAATCATAATATTCTATCCTTAATGCGTCGCTATTTTCAGAAATCCCGTTAACATAATCAAATTCACTAATGTATTCTGCTTCATAATCAAAATAAGCAGTTTGAGATATTCCGGTTCCATATACCAGATTTACACCTGTTGTTGTGGTTTTTAGATAACCTGTATAATCACCTTTGGCAATAGGATATAAAATTCCCTGTAATACAAGTAATGCATCAGCATCTTTAGGATCTTTTTCGTATTGATGTATAACAGCCCAGCCTTGCTTATCTGCGGTTGACATGGCTACGATATAATTTTCATTTGTCGTAATGCTTAAATGACTTTTTAAAGCTTCAAATAACTCAGACCTGTATGCGGTTTGAAGTCTTTCTAAAGTTTCTTGCTCGAGAGGAAATCCTCCTGAATGACTAAAATTTACTTGTTTCATTTTTATGTATTTAAATGTCTGTTGTTTTAAACTATTTTATTGGCAGTGGTAATATTATTTTTTCTGATCTATACGCGTAGCTTTCATAACTTTTTCCCGCCAGTTTATAAAAGTTAAGCAGATTGTGGTATTCGATATTTGCTACTTTAATAGCTTCAGTTTGTACAGATCCGTCTTTGCGGGGTTCGACAATTATGGTTTGATTTGCGATTAAGCTTTCCGGAATAAATACTCTGAAATTGGCATAAGCTATTGTGGTATAATCTTCACGATGAGCCAGATAAACAGGTTTGTTGTTTCTGTTTTTATATTCTTCGTATGTAAAAACTTTTAGTTGCGGAATCATTAAAGTACCATTTGGCTCATAATATTCCTTATGCAGATATACATACTGTAAAGTAGGCTTGACCGATTCGTCTATATAAATTAACTCCTCTGATCGTTTTTGCTCTGTACTTAAATTAGGATTATAATTTTTAGTTGGATTATAAGTTTCGTTTAGTACTTTTTCCAGATAAATGACCTGACCTGTATGTTGCATTTTATAAAGAACTTCCTCGTAAATGGTATGAAGCGGAGTCAGTAAAACATCGAGCCAGTCAAAATGTGTTTTTTTTCTAAGAATAGGAGGGATGAGCCATAACAACAGCTTTTCCCATTTTAAAACGGTGTATTTATTCATTGTATATATATATTAGACTATTGTTTATCTCGGTAGAAAGTATAAGGAATGTAGTTTACCTCAACCTGAAGTTTATCCATATCAAAATATCCTGCGTTTGGAATAAAATATTCAATATTGGTTACGTCTTTAAGATTTTCAGGCTCGTCGCTAGGATTTGTTGCCCAGGCAGTTTCAACCTTTTTCAGTATCGGAATTTTAACTCCCGCTGCTTTCTGAACCGCATCAACCAGATATGTTTTTACAAAAGCACCATTAAACTCAATGTTTTTTAAATGATCTTTTGCTGCATCCAATACCGGAAATACTTCACTTTCTAATATTAATGAACCGTTTCTTGTATCTAATGGTTCTTCTGATAAAGCTAATTCGTAAGCGGCTAATTTGATTTGTTCTTCATCACTTAAATCCCTGCTTAAACTTTTGAGCTGATAATATTCAATATCTTTTGGATTGATATAAATAGTCAGGGGATCGATATAAACATTCAAACTTAATTTAAGATTATCACCCTGATCAGATGTAATAAAAACCTGATTTCCTGCATCTTTAATTTTTGCGATGTATTCCTTAAATGCAAAAAGTTCATTTGGCACATCGATTCTCGAGATTTTGTCTTCTTTTAAAGTTGCTACTTTTATAAAAACAACCCCAACTTTATTGTGGAAATAATCAGAGAAAATTTCTTTTATATCGGTATTGGGCCTAAGCACTGTTTCTAAGTCAATTTCGCTTACAGCACAATGTTTTATTATTTTTGCCTGTTCAATTTCGTCTTCAGAGAGCGCTGTAGTATCAAATTGATACGAACCGTCTTTCCAGACAAGCGACATTCCGTTACTCGAATCCGGATCTAAAGGCATTCCGTAATGAAAATTTAAAGCCTGTTCGCGATACCAGTTTAAGGTATGAGGCCTGGAAATCAAAGCATTTTTTTCTACTACTTTTTCGTGAACCCAAATCGCAGTTGCGACGATATTAATCCAAAGTTTCCAAATCGCAGTTTTTGAGTTTGATAAGGAATCTGTCAAGCCGTTTAGAGAGGATTGTTTTCCTTTCTCAATCAGAATTTCATTCTGTATTTCAGCAATTGTACGTGCCATATTTTAATTTTTTAATATAGATTAGCCTGTAAGATATGTGTAATATGCTTATAGATAATTGTTTATGTTTTTTTGTAAATACTACAGAGATGTAGTTTAGGTTTTAAGAAATTTCTAAAAAGGAGAAATTTAAAGGAGAAATTATTTATTAATAAATGATAAAATCATCTTCAATAATCATGTAATCAATTCCCGAGAAGTTATCCAGTAAATATTGCTCTTCTTCTGAAATAGCCGTTGCGGGTTTTAGGTTTCTCGAATTATAATATTCGACAATATCCTTTTTAAAGGCTTCTCTGCCTATTTTTAAATCTTCGTAAACAGAAATGTCATCTGTAATATTAAATTGATCATTATCTTCTAAAAGGTCGAATACTTTTTCGATACTTCCGTATTCTTGCAAAGAGATGTCAAAAATGTTTTGGTTTTCTTGTGGTTTAATAGTTCCCATCGATTTTAATGTTTTGTAAATCGTTGACATCTAATGTTTTTACATAAAAGTTGTCATACGATAATTGTTTATCTATTTCGTTTTCTAGTCTAAGCCTGGAGGTTGCGTCCGGACTGTTAATGTATTTTTTTATTCCTACTCCCAGAATAGGAAACTCTTTATAACTTCCTTTCTGGCTTAACAATAGATGTTCTATATTTTGCTGATCTGCCTCTTTAATGGCGAAATCTCCATTTGTAATTAACAAGTCTTCATCTATGATAAAATCTTTCATATGTCGTTATTATTTGTTGTTTTTATTAATTAATATCTCCTTTGAATTTGCGCGCCATACCCAAAAGATGATGTTTTATTTGATACTGTAAAAATACGCCATGATTTGCCTTTAACCAAGATTTTAAGCATTAGGAATCAGTAGTTTCAGTAAGTTAAATATTGTTATAACTATATTGAATTTCAGTTTTTTAACTCCGGTTTTTGTTTTGTTTTTTCAACATGGAAACCAGATATTAAACGCCCGGAATAATCAGGTCAATAATCACTTTAAAAATTATTTTTATGATATTATTTTTTAAAGTATTCAGTTTTATTTTTGAAATTCCGGTAGATTGAAGCGCTTGTAATGCTACTAAATCAAGTTGACTTTTTAACAGCCATTCTAATTCTTCTTCGGTCAGATTTCCGGAAGCGAAAAGAATCGTCCAGCGTTCCAGTTTTTCCTTGGATGTTTCTAAAAACGTATTGAGATCTTTTTCTAATTCAGCTTTGTTGTCTTTATAACTTTTTGTTATAATAGTTTTCAATTTGCTTTTTAGCTCTTCTATAAGTTGCTCGTTATTCATAGTTTAGGTATTGCTGTTTATTAAATCTAAAAGGGCATCTTTTGACTCTTTGTCTTTTTTGATTTCATATTGAATCAGCAAATCCAAAGCATCTAAAACTTGTTTTTTTGATTCTTCTAAAAAAAGCGGGGATAAAAAACCTTTCATTTCCCAGCGTTTGAAAAATCCAGCGAAAAGATTTTTTTCCTTATCGGTTAGAATTTTCCACATCTCAGAAGAGATTTCGTTATTCGGCTTATTTTTTTCATATTCGACCAATTTTTCGATGTTAAGTTGCAAAATTTCAACTTCTTCTTTATGAGTATTATAAGGTGTGTTGGCTTTATTCATTAATTTAGAAGCTTCTACTTTTATCTCAGTTGTTTTTTGATATGAATAAGGATCAAATAACGCCGTTCTGGTTGAGGTGCAAGAGCTAATTACCAGAGAAATGGCAATTAAAAAAGTGAGTTTTAGTTTTAAATATTTCATCTGATTATTTGTATAAGATTACATAGTTTTTTTTGTCGCGTTTTAGCTTGCTTAGCACTTTCCAGTCGCTGTATCCTTTTTTGTCAAAATGCGGAAGATCCTTAAAAGTTTTCCAGTCGCCACCCCAGTTCCAATTATATTTAGCAAAAATTTTGACACATTCCTGCCAATCCGAGATTTGATCATTATCCCAGTCTTTTGCTGTATCCCAAGAAGCCACTTTGCCATCTATAATTAAACAAATGTCTACCGCAAATCCATAATTATGAATGGATTGTCCGCCTTTTGCATTTGTGACTTTTTTTCCGGGTTTTGTTCTTCCAAAAGCATAAAGATCTTCTTGCTCCTGAAAAGAACGAAGTCCTTGCGTAATGCGAACTTTTGCTTTTCCTGTTAAGGCAAGATCGCATTCCTCGATGATTTTAGTAACTTCTTCCCTAACCGAAGGATGAAGCAAATCAATGTGTTTTTTTGTTGTTTGATCCATATTTATATGTATTAATGATTTTAAATTTTGAGAATAAAAAGCTTTTCTGATTGTTTGAAGACAATCTGGATTTTTAGTATTCGGTAAGATTATTTGTGTTTTGAAATTTATTTGTGATAAAAAAAATCTCTTAAAAAAATTCTGTAAATGTTCCTTTTTAAAATTTGATTTTAATGGAATAAGTGCTTTTAATAATAGTATAAAAATACGCAAAAATAATGCGTTTTAAAAGCTTTATCATGTTGTAAGTCAGTAGTTTCAGTGGGTAATATTGTGGTGTTTTTGGTTTTGTTTTCTGGTTTAAAATGAAGATAAATTATAAAAAAAATCCGCCTTTCAGATTTGAAAAACGGAATTTTAATAGGGATTATTTAAACTTTCCTTTCATAAACTTAATTTAATGTGGACCATCTAATGCCATCCCTGGTTGAAATATAACTTCAGTTCCTTTATTATTAAATAATTGAGTTCCTCCAGATTCCCGATACTTAATCTGGTAACCTCCTAAAATTTTTAAGTCATTAAATTTTTTTAGTATATTTTCCCAACCTTTTTCATCATGTCCTGATGCATAATCCAAATATTTAATAAAACTACCCATTTGGCCTTCATAATAACTTTTACTTGTCATTTTAAAAGTAGGATGCTGAAATTGTTTTAAATAAACTTTAGCATGTGCAGAATACGTATATGTTTTTACTTGTAATTCTTTTTGATGGTTATGTTCGTGAATAATAGTACTTTGTAAATTGTATTTATCATTAAAGTCAGGATCTATCCCACCTTTTGAAGTTGGATGAAACCATATTTTATTTTTGCTGTCTGTGTAAGCCAGACTTTTATCATTCCTATCATAATTGGCTCCAATGTTTTTGACATTTACTTGTTTACCATAGTAACCAGCTATGTTTGCTACTATTTGTCTATTAGTGTTATTCCAGCTAAAAGTACTTCCTGAAATATATAAATCTGATAATAAAACTTTTTTTCTGCCAGATAAAACTACCGTAATATAACGTGATTTATTAATTTCAACTTTGGTAATATTTCCATCTTCGTCTACATAAAAAAGATCATTTTTATAAGATTTTTTAGATACTTTTTTCTGAGGTTTTCTTTTTACTGAATTATTCATTTTTACAAACTTCTCCATCTCACCAGCATTTTTATCATCTTCGATCTGCTGACGCCAAATACCAAGCATAATTCGTCTAAAACGGGCCATTTCAGAAGCACTGGTATTTTCAAGTTCTATAATATGTTTTCTGGTACTCATTAGGATAGTTTTTACTGGAGAGAAAAAGGTGTTTTTATAGTATTTCTACTTTAACAGGTTTTGGCTGGATATGATCTGAGAATGCTGTGGTAATATTGAGGCGTAAATCGTCTTCTTGCTCAATTTTGCCATCACCTCCCAAATAGCAATTTTTAAATAATACTTCGAGTGCTTTAAATTCATCCATTTTTGAAGCTTGCAATACGGCAGAACGAATGGCGATATCCGGTTTTTTGAAATAGGCAAACAAAGTCGTTTCGTCATCATCTGCAATGCTAAGTTTGACTACTTTTTTATGTTTGTATTTCCATTGGTTTAATTGTGCCTGAGTAATGTTTCCGTCAAGAATATCTATTGATTTTGAGTTTTTTATTTCCATTTTAGACTTAATTTTTGGTTGTATGATTGAGTAAATTGATGTCTGATTTAGTGATGTCTTTTGTTTTTAAATTATTTATTAAAAACAATGGCGATAGATAATAGTGCCGGACACAAATAAAATGTCATTTCGGTTTTAATAACTGATTGACTTTTATTTAAAGAAATTGGATTTTGTGTAAGTGTATTTTAAAAAAAAGAGGCTGCCTGAGTTATTTTTTTTGAGTTAAATAATCTCAAAACAGCCTCTTGAAGTAGGTTCCTGCCTAAAAACGGACTAATAAAGAGCTTGTAAAATAAGTTTGCTGGCAATAATCATGTTCTTTGAACTCCTTTTTTGCATAACGCATGTAATATTGGGTTTCTCTTTTAAGTCGGCTTTTAAGACAGGGAAAGGGGCATTATAATTTTAGGAATTTATCGGCTGATTAATTCCATTCAACGTGAGAACAGATCAAGTCAAAAGAAACCGCAATTTTAGTATCTCCCTGGCTAATTCCTCTGCTGTTTGAGTTGAATTCGCAGTTTCTAACCGTATGTGTAATTACTTCGTTGCTGTCGTCTAAATAACTAACAATGATGCTAAACGGATTGATATCCTGCAATCTTTGTCCTTTTGGTAAAGCTGCTAAAATTGCTTCAACCTCATAGTTGTATAAAGTAATCGAAGCTTTTGCTTCATATTTTCCTCTACCTCTGTGTACCGGCATATCTCCCGCACCGTAATGGTTTTCTTTAGATACTGAGTCACTATAGTTTACAGCTGTAATTCCGGTAACGATGTTACCTGCAATACTTACTTCGATAGATGACCAGCTGTGTTGTTGTCCGTTAATTAATGGTAATTTATTCATATGTATCTTGATTTGTTTTTTATTATCCTGATAACGTTCAGGAACTATCACTTTTATTTAATTGTGTTTACAGCAATTGAATTATGGCGATATTATTGGTGAATTTTTATTGTTTTTTTGAATTATAAGAGATTAAATAAATTATGCTTTGTCGATCCCAAAAGGATTTTTGAATCCTAAATCAACAGTAATTTTACGGGCAGTTCCAATTGGTGTGATTTCTGCTTTAACTTTTAATTCTGATGTTGCCAAAATATTTTGTTTTGGATCTACATAAACATCAAAAGCCGAAACTTCCTGATTGGCAACCATTCCTTCTAAAGCGCTACGGCATAATCCTTCAAAACTTTTAGAAACAGATTGAGGCAATTTACCATCAATATCTACTAAAACCGGAGAAGCTAATTTTGGCAACAAAGCAGTACGCAATAAACGAGTTGCTTTATTAATTGTACGGTTGTTTTCTACATAAGCAAAGTCAGATGTTCCTGTAGTACAAGTGTGGCTGTCGTTAAAATAAACGCCTGCTAAACCAGTATGTGTTTTTGTAAAAATGTATCTGTTGTCGTTTAATTCGCTTAAAGTTCCAAGAGTTTTAATTTCTTGTCCGCCTACAAAACCTGCTTTTGCAAAACCTTCGCCAGTAAGATTGAATTTTTCAATCCAGGCAATATTTTCAGACACTTTTGCTCTTGATACAGCTCCTAATGCCAAACCAACTGCAGCAGTATTTTTATATGAATCTTTGAAAATGAATTCAAGATTCTCTCTATCGATATTATTACTGCCATCGATTTTCTGTACCTTGTAAAGATTAGAAGAATTTTCTATAGGAACTAATTTCTCGTTATATGCTAAGGTATAAAGTTTATCATCCTTTGCTGTCATACCTTTCATAAACAATTTTTGTTCAAATGCTTTTTCAACATCCATAGCCACTACTACTGATACGTTTTCTGCGTTTAATTGCGCTAAACTTGTAGCAGAGTCAGCATCAAATCCTTTTCCTTCCAGAATTACTTCAAAAGGCATATAGTCTGTATAAGCAAGTCCTGCTTGTGTTTGTGCTGTTGTAACTGCAACAAGTGTTTGATCAAAAGTGGTTGCTCCGGAATAAATAATTGCTATCTGGCGAATGTTTCCATTCGCTTTTTCCTGCATATCCATCGCTTTTGCAACGATATCTGTGTATGAAGCTCCTGTTGTTGCCATAACATACAAATCGCCTGAAGGATTCATTCTGAAAAATTGTTGAATCTGGTAGTAAGCAGATTGTCCATTTACATCATAATCAGCTGTAATACCTAATGCTTCGGCATCTTCTACTGAAACCAAACGTTCGATTTTGTTTAATGCTAATTTTGTGGTTGCAACTCCGTCAAAAAGTAATCCTGAAACCATATCCTGTTCCGGAGTTCTTCTTCCTAATCCGCCAGATAGTTTGTTAATCACTACATCGTTTAATGTACTCATAATATAAATTGTTTTAATTGTTTAATATTTGTTTTTGTTTTTTGCTTAAAAAAGAGCAAAAGAAGGACTGTAATAAGTTGCTGAACTTATTATTATCAATGATTTAATTTTAAAAAAAAGGTATTCGTAATTTGGAATCCAAAAAGTAGATTGGTGTTTTTGGACGGTTTATAAAAACTGGTTTTTCAATTGAATTTTGCTCTTGGCCAAGAGATAAATTTGCTTTTGATATCGAGTACAAATTTAAGGTTCAAGTTTGCTTTTTCCAATTTTTTTGATGGTCAAAACCAGTAGTTTCAGCGATTTAAGCTCTGGCTTCTGTAGACAAGCCTTCGTTTATAATCGTATAAATAGTGCGTTCTGTAAGGAACAAAGTATCCGAAAGTTCAGATACTACAACTTTCATTTGTTTAGCTTGATTTCTATTTAGGTAGTTGATCACATAATCTCTCCTTTTGTCTAATAGTGTTCTGCTTCTTTTCATTTTTGGGGTTTTAATAGGTACGGATTAATTTGCTTTTGGTTTGTATGCTTTGGGTTTTATTTCATTTATTTCTTTCTAAAAACGTGCTGTTATCAAGTGGTATTAACAGCCAGTTCTGATTATTTGATACTATTTAAATCTATATCTCCTTCGACCTGATTTGGGTTTATTTCGATTATGTCAGAAGTTAAGTTATATCCTAATTCTTCTAAAGCTTCATTACTTAAACCGTTGTTAAAAAGAATATATTTCTTTTTTAATATATTTTCTATCAACGTTGTTTTATAAGTGATCTCCCAAATAAAATGGTCATTTTTATTCCAGTATACTTCTTCATTATTGTATTGCTTTTCTTTTACTTTAAAAGTCGAATTGGTGTCTATAAAAGTATTATTGCTCGTTGTAGACAAGACGGCTTTGTCTAAATGATAGGCAATTTCGAATACCTCTTCGTAACTTGTTGATGAAGCAGAACCAATAGGTAATACGATGTATAAACAAAAAGAGACATCTGCTTTGTAGTTTTTCTCAGAAGATGTTTCCCAGGAAATAGTATCATATTTAAACATTACTAAAGGCGCTTCAATAGCAGTTTTAAAAACAGCATCACTGTAAAGTTGTACTGCTGGCGCAATGCTGGAAAACTCAGTTTGTATTGCGCTCTTTTTCTCGTTATAAAATTCTTTTAAAATCATATGATGGATTATTTTTTTACAAATATACAACATATGTTTTAAAATATACAACATATTGCGCTAAAAAATGCAATAGTTTCAGTAATATGATTTGCTTATTTATGTCATATGTTCTAGTAATACAATAAGAAAGAGGTTACAATTGTATTGAAAATCAGTTGTTTTATGAAAAAAATGTAAAAGAATGCGGTTATTTGTATAATATTTTTTAGTTTTGCAACATATAGTGGAATGTTTACTGTTGGTTAAAACATATTACACAAAAAATCAAATGCAATTAAAACATGGAAATACATACTAAGATAAAACGTATTATAGACGAGATGAAGTTAAACAATAACTCATTTGCGAAATTAATAGGAGTAACCAGTACTACAATTGATAGTATCACGATTGGAAGATTGCAAGCAGACGGAGACAGAAAAAGAACAAAACCCGGTTTTGATTTACTGCAAAGTATTATTGACCATTGCAATGTTAATCCGGATTATTTTTTTGGAGACAGTAAAGAAATCTTTACCAATAAAACGAGTACTGAAGTTGGTTTAAATCTTCCAAAGATTATAACTGTTAATGAAGACGGAGAAGAGAATATTAATTTTGTTGGAGTAAAGGCGAGAGCAGGTTATTTAGACGGTTACGCTGATCCGGAATATATGGAAAAACTTCCCTCGTTTAGTATGCCAATGCTAAAAAACGGAACTTACAGATGTTTTGAAATTAAAGGAAACTCAATGTCTACAACAATACATGACGGCGATTATCTTTTTGGGAAATATGTAGATAATTTTGATGATATTCTGGACGGAAGAATTTATGTTATCATTAGTAAGAATGATGGAGTTGTCGTAAAAAGGGTTTTAAACAGAATCAGGGAAAGCGGAAAATTAATTTTGAAATCTGACAACAGAGACGGAAATTACCCAATGTATTCTATTTATGCCGAGGATATTCTGGAAGTTTGGTACGCAAGTATGTATGCTTCTAAACAAATGCCGGATCCTATTAATATTTATGAAAAGATTCACGATCTCGAAAGTAAATTCTATGAAATGGAAGAGAGTTTGAGAAAGAAACTCAATTAAACTAAAAAAAGAGAAAATTTCAGTTAATCTGAAATTTTCTCTTTTTTTAGTTTTTCAATCATTAAGTTCTTGTATTACGATTTTCCTATCTTTACTAGGTTTAACGTGAATAGTATCTTTATAAAAAATTAAACCTATATCACCACTTAATGCTTTTGTAATATTATCTTTATTCCAAATTCTTTTTCCTTTTTTTTCTTTATCTGGAATATTTTGAGAAAAATAACTTGTACGAATTAAAAATGAAAAAATATTCCCCTTTCTTATTGGGACTTTCCATACTTCGTAAAAAAAATAATTTCTATCTTCCTTTTTGATTGAATATATTATAAATTCTCTTAGTTCTTTATTTTTAAGCTTTTTAGCTATAATTGAGTCATTGACTTTAATATTTATAATTACACCTGGCTGTTTTTCGTAATCTAAGTCGATATATTCGATTTTCTCTATAGAGGCAAGAGGTTGTGTTTTTTTATCTTTGCTGCACGAAAAAGCAAATAAAAATAAAAATAGAAATAATATCTTTTTCATAAAGTGATGTTTTTACCTGGTATATATTCAATAAATCCTTGATAATCTTCCTGTTTTCCAAATGCTTTTTTAAAGTCATCTTTATACATGTTTGAGCTTGCCGGAGTATTAAAATACATTCCAGCTTTAAATCGAAATGACACAAAAGGCCAATTTTTGTCAACTAGAGTTTGATGAGTATATGCTCTGTTTTCTGAATTTATCTTTGTATTATTTTGTAAATCTTTAATACAATCTTCAAGATGTTTATGCTCATGTGCACAAATACTCATAATGTCATAACCAGTGTCAAAATTAAATCCAAGATGGGAATAACAGATACTGATTTCACCTTCAAATTTTTTCAAATAATCAGAATAATTAGTATATCCTCCAATTCTGGTTATTGCAAATCCGGTGCCTTCGAGTTGAAGTCTTCTGCCTTCCGTATATTTATCATTTCGTCTTTGAATTTCAGCTTTATCTAAATGTCTGTCTAAGTCATCTGCGTCTGTAATGGTTCTATATTTTAATTCATTCAAATTAAAACCGGCTTCAGTATAGTAATGATTAAAAATTCTTTCAACGATTTTTGATTTGGTTTCAATTGATAAATCAGTAATTATAGTTCCGTATTGACCACCAATTTTACTGTTTACTATATTGCCTCGTCCATCAAAGGATACTTGTTTGTCATAAAAATCTTTGGGAAGATTACTTCTGGAATAGGGATTTTTTATAAAATCCCTGCCCAAAATATAAATCTCTTTTTTGCTTTGTTTAGTTGAACCCAAATAGTTTCCAGACACATCAAAAAAATCTCCTTCTACTGGATTACTAATTTTTAAAAAAACTTGTTTAAAATTAGTATTACCACTAATTTCTTTTATTTGAAGTGTTATATCCATGTTGTATTTTGTTTTGGTGATTCGATTTCTATAATTTCTTTCAACTCTGCAAAACCATTTTCATTGACTATTCCACTTAAACTAATTTCTTTAATGCCTTGATTTATATCTTTACCATCTTTTTCATCTACAATTATAGTAATTCTTTCTCCGGCTTCATAATTAATAGTTTTAACTAAAAGACTTATTTTTTCATCATATGAGGCATTTTTTATATTGTTTTTTAAATCTCCAGTCATCCAGGAAGCACTTATAATTTGCTTTGTTTTTATGATTTCCGGGGCTGTATAATTGTCAAATATAACAGTTTTAGATCCAGTTTGTTGTGGATCTGTTATACTAATCTCCCCTCCAATATCACAATTTAAGGTTGAGGTTTGTAAAAGAGCTTTTTTATCTCCTTCGAATACATTACTTGCAGGTTTTTCCCATTTTGTCAATAAAGCCGGGATACATGTTTTTTGAGTTATTGAACAGATTCCAGTAAGAGGAACTTTGAAAGTTAAATCACTATCAGTAGCCATCAATTTTTCCTGAATAAAAATGTTACTTTGAGATTTTACTTCCAAAACGCCTCCTGTAGCACCTTTATTGCAGACGCATAATGCACCGTTACATACATATTTGGTAGCCATAATTTAATTAATTTTTACTTTTTCGCCGCTTATAATAGTATCTCCTATGGCATTTATATTGATTTTTTCAGTCGATTTCAGATTAATATTTTTTGCTTCAATGTTAATATCTCCTTCGCTTTTTAAAGTAATGGCTGTTTTTCCTTTCAGTTCGATTAAATTCTTATCATTTTTCCTTAATTGTATACTGTCATTCTCACTATTTAATTCAAAAACTAATTTTTCAGCTTCCTGGTCATCATATAGTAAACCAGAAATTTTATTCTGATCTATTGTGATAGTACTTTGTTTTTTACCTTCTTGATTATTTAATTTTAAGGTAGCTTCTCCTTGTCTAAGAGTGAATGCCACACGTTCTTTTACTTGCTTGTCTTTAATCGAATTAAAAGTTGTAATTAAGCTGTCAGATGTAAAATGTGTAGTTGCCAATGGTTTTTCATCGTCATCAAAGTAACTTATTTTAAAGTTTTTATCTTTGTTAAATTCGATTTTAGCTACATCAATTATTTTTGTTTCGTCAGTTTCTGTTATTATGTCAGTTTTTACATATCGAATTTGTAATACCTCGCCATCGCTGCTATAATCGAAAAGCAATTTTGGTTCATTTGTTCCTTGAATTCTCCCCATAAGTCTGTCAACTTCAGAAAACTGCGAAATAAAAGCTCTCGTTTCTACTCCGTCAATAATGGTAGCCAAAACCCAACTGTCTTTTTTTGGAATGGTAATAATTCCTTGTTCTACATCGAGGATTGAAGCCTTTAATCGTACGTTTTTAATGATCGCCCCATCAGCTCGCATAATGTTTACAGTATAAGCGTCTTCCGGATTATGGAGCGATTCTGTTTCCTTATTTATTTCGATGACTTTCGCCGCAAAAGTTTCGATAATTTGATTTTTACTGGCGACGTCTTTTATTAAGTCTGTTATATTTCCCATTTATGTATTTTTATACTGTTTCTACTCTTCGCCCTATATAAATCCTTTGTCTGTAGCCATTTTCGCCGTAGCTTCTTTCTACTTTTTCGACCTGAAATGTTCCGTTTTTTTCTTTGTCCTTTGCGTTTTCCAGGATTACTTTGTCAGTAGGTCGCACAAACGGTTCTCCAAATGTGAGAAACGAACCTTCAAATCCGCTTGGTTTAGATTCCATTGCTCGTAAAGCGGCATATTGATACAATTCTGAAGCTACTTCAGTTGCTGCTTTTTTAAAAGCTACAGGATCTTTTGGCAAGTCTTCTTTGTCATTATGCAATACGTGGGTTTTTATTAATTGCCCGTTTGGATCACCTAATTCGATATAAATTGGCGTGTTTGAGTTTTTAAAGTATTTTTCTACCCGTAAACGTGTATTCTTTGTAGACTCATTGACCACAACTAATTTATCTTCGATAATATTATACCGAAATCTAAAACGTACCTGCCCTAAAAAACGATCAGAAAGTGATTTCGTGGCTTTGCTTAATTGAGCACTTAAAAGAGAAATCCCCTGATTGATCAACTTTTTGACAAGCGCTCCGGCTAACGGGCTTTTAATAAAATTTCGATCTATAAAACCGGCTAATTCAATTGCGGTATGTTGCTGCGGATTATTGGTAATTGTAAGCACAGGCGCTGCATCTTCGATTTTAAAATAGGTATAAATTCCTTTGTCTTTGAGCATCTCAAAAACCTGAGCCAGACTTTGGTTTCTGTTAATCATTATGTTTCCTAATTCTTCGTCAAGTGCATTTACTTTAAAAGGTAAATTGAGTTCTTTGATTCTTTTTTCGAAGAAAGTTTTTGGATTAAAATTCTCAACATTTGTGGTTGGATTTGTTGCCACAAAATTTAAGGTGTCATTTTTATCCTGAACATCATCATCTTTTACAGCCTTTACTTTTTTAAACGCATACATTGCGTCTTCGCAAGTTATTACAGCATTTATATCTGTTTGTACTCCTGTGATATAACCTCTAAAAGCAGGTTTGTAATCACCGTCATATCCTAAAAATATTTCTATGAAATTTTCGAGTTTAAAAAAATCATGAATTGTTTTTTCGGTTCCACTTGCATTTGTAAACATGCTCTGGTCAAATCCTTTGGTATCTGTATATACTTTTTGAGGCATTACAAGAGTAGCTGTATCTGTGAGGGATTTGTACGAGCTGTTTATTTCTACATTTTTTACATACGTAAACTCATAAAATTTAGGAGTAGGGATGAGTTTTATAGTTTCGTAAACTCTAATTTTAGCATTTAGTTTAAGCATTGTCTCTAATTATTAGTTCTACAGTTTCATCTGATGTGGCGCTGGCGGTAAATTTTTGAATGTTTTTTGTTCCGGAAATAGAAGGAATAGAGTAGGAGTCTATCACTAATTCATAAATGCCAAATCGGTTTAAAATCGCATGCGTTACTCTTAAAGCATAAGGCGCGTTCAGGAATTGCTTCAGTAAAAAAAGTTTTTCTTTTGGATATTCATCTCCAGTTTCATTCGCAATTAAACCTTCGATTGAAATACTAAAATCTCCATTTGTAATATGTTCTTTGATGGTTGAATCTCTTCCTTCAACTCCTTCTTTTTTGATTGTTTTTGAACGATTTAGATTTACAGTAACGGCATCTACTCGTAAACTGGGTAAATTAAGATCGTTTTTTATCAGAGGTTCAAAAACCAAAGGAGCAAAAACTCTCAAATTAAATTCACCTCCGGTTTTATCTATAATAAAATCTTTCGATTCTGATTCGTTATAGTTAATGCCTGTATATTCAGCATCTTTTGTGTCTAAAATTTCATTTACATTAAAATTGAATTTCATAATGATTTATTTTTTGTTTTTTAGTTAGAAAATGTTTGTGCAAGAGCTGTCATGAAGGTGTTTTCGAGTCTTTTGTCGTTGTGTTTTTGCAGCCAAAGCGCTTCTTCGAGTAGTTTATAAAACTCATCCATTGATAATTGATATGGATCTACCTGAAATGTGTGTCTGATAAGTGCTGCAGATTTTTTGAATTCGTCTTTTTGCGGAGTGGGATCTATCGCAAATTCGCTATCTTTTTTGATCATTGCCACAATAGAATTTCCTGCCGAAAGCATGAATTCGTCGTCATAATTCTCCTGGTCGAGAACACATTCCTTAAATAAAAAAAGAATGGCTTCATGCGGATTTTCTTTGTATTTATTTTGATAGTTTAAGAATGTGGCAAATGATGGTTTCTTGCAATAAGTTGTAATTGTCTGATCATCGGAAGTAAGTTTTAAAACCGTACCGTATTTTTCTTTTAATTTTTGTATTGTTTCGTCTGGCATTTTTATGGTTTTAGATTTTTGTTTTTTTGATGTAAAATCAGGGCTAAAAGGGTTTAGGATATTTAAATACTGCTGTCTCTGCTTTCCTTTTTTATAATTTCGTTGAGGTTCTCACTTTTTTCAGAGATGTTTAATGGCGTGATATTAAAACTCCCTATAAAAATGCTTCCTTCTGATGCTTGCATTAAAGGATTTTTGAAATTACTCATGTCTGGTGTTTTAGGTGTTTCTCCTAAATCTTTGGGTGTATAATCCATGATTTTTTACTTTTTTAATTGTTAATGATTGCTAAAAATTGAGGTATAAAGTTGAGGTGTCAGTTCTCTGAAATATTCAGAAAACAGAGCATGATATTCGATTTATTGGGAGTTCTAATAGTTGAAATTAGAGTATGTAAAAATACGGCAGAAGAGTGTGAAAAAAGAAAAATTGAAGGTCTGTATTCAGTAGTTTCAGTAAGAAATAAAACGATATTAACTATTTGTTTTTTAGTTATATGGGTTTGATGTTTTCTAAATGTTGAGTTACGGTTAAATCGTTTAGAGGCACTGTTGTATTTGCCAAAAGCATAAGGATTTTATCTGTATGTTAAATAAAATACATCAAAATCTATCAAGAGAATTAAGCTCTTTAATAAACTTTGATGTATTAGTAAGTAGAGATATTATTTTTAATGATCTTTATAAATAATAATTGTCATTTAATAAGCAATCATTAATATACCTGTAGATGTACGGTAGATGTCTCCAGCTGTTAAACCAGCAGCTAAAGCGATTGTATTATTTTCATGTGTAGGGGTTGTTCCTATATTTACTGTTCCAATTAAAGATAACTTTGCTTCTCTTGCAATAAATCTATTTCCTATATTAATTACGCCAGTTGCTTCCGCATCATTTGTAATACCTTCTGACCCTATATAAATGTTACTATTTCCTGTTGTTACGTATCTTCCCGCAGATTTTCCAATACCAATATTACCCGCTCCAGTTGAAACAGCGCCAAGGGAGTAATTGCCTATCGCATTATTTGAATGTCCTGATGTGTTAAGGCCCAATGCAGTATGACCAATAGCTGTGTTGGAAAATCCTGCTGTATTGTATCGTAAAGCATAAGTACCAATAGCTGCATTTTTATCTGTACTGGTGGCATCAGACATACAGTATGCTCCAATTGCTGTAGATTGTCCAAGTCCTGATGTCATAGTTGATAACGAACTGCAGCCAATTGCTACATTAAACTGCGATGTTAAGTTTTCAGATAATGAATATGCACCTAGTGCAGTGTTAGCATAACCAGTAGTATTTTTACTGAGTGCATTGCTTCCAAAGGCATCATTATATGATCCTGATGTGTTAGCATGTAAAGTAGAATCTCCTAATCCAGTGTTTGATTCACCTGTATTATTTAATTCTAAGACTCCAAATCCAATTGCTGTATTGTTTGATCCTGTAGTATTTACAGATAAAGCATTAATACCTAACACAGTGTTTGAAGCCCCGGTACCTTCTCCCTGACCAATTCTAACACCATTAATTAACTTATCTGAACCACCTAATTCCTGTAGAGCTACGTTGTTTACTACCCCTGATTGTATTGCTGAAACGGGTAATCCTATATCATCGATAGTAGCTAATTTAACTCCATTTAATTTTCCAACTCCGGATATATTAACTCCTGTATTACTTCCTCTTGATTCAAGAATAAATCCTTCGTTATCGATTCTAATTGCCCCTTGTCCTCCTGCATCGAGAAGAATACCTCCGCCTGTAACAGACCTAAGAAATGTTTTTTTACCGTCTTGACTTTCTAACCCTAATCCATTTGTGTCATCATAGGAGATTAATCCTTTACGATTAGTTGGAGTTCCAGTATGAGTATAGAAATCGATTGTGCTGGATTCACCCAATTTAATTGGAGCCCCCTCGAGTACAACCTCTCCATTAAAGAAATTTGATCCATTAAATTGTTTGTCTCCAAATGAAACGAAACCTTTACTCGATCCAAGAGTTAATCCATCAGATGATAGCCTAATCATGCCATTATCGCCACTAACGTTATAATCATTAACTCCATTAGCAATAGATCCATTGTCTAATGTTTGTTGTAGATCTTGTACTCCTCCTGCAGTAATATCGTCTAGTGTCGCAATTACATAATCCCCAGAAATTTTATTTTCATTAAATTTGTATAAAGCTCTTCCAGAATCTATTGAAGGTAAGTTAAATGAAGCATTAGAGCTATTTACTGTAAATGCACCATTACTGCCTATAGAAAAATTACCGGCAGGATATATACCAAAACTACCATTTGCTGAGATTTGAGAAGGTGATAAGCTTGAATAAGAACTTGATAAAGAACCTGTATTTATTAAGGGTGTATTTATCCAAACAGTTGCTTTTAATTCAGGAGTTTCAATTGTTCCATAAGCTTTTGCACTACCTTTAATTAAAAGGCTTCCATCAGAGTCTTGTAACACATCAACGGGATAATTAAAAGATGAATTTCTAAATGCAAGGGCTTGATTATTAATAGTGTTTCCTGTTGTAAGTACTTGATCTATATTTTGTGGACCTTCATTATCAACGATTATATCTCCAGTGCCTAATATTGGTTCTCCATTGATTGTTTTAAATTCGGGTTTATTAATTAATTGGCTATAACCAGATCCACTATTCCAATCAGTATTTATCTGTGGAGCATGTGCATTTTTATCCAGCAAATGATCATTTAAGGCTGATTTGTCTGCTTTAGAAAAAAGTAATTCGTCTATACCTGCTACATCTTTAACTGGAACTTTTTCATTTTTATGTCGAAAAGAATCCCAAGTATCCCAAAATTGAGATTGTGTTGGTTTTAAACCAGTTTTAAACCAGTTTTTAATTGTATTTAATGTTTGTAGAGCCATGTTCTTTTTTTTTATATTAATGTGATAATGTTTGT
This sequence comes from Flavobacterium sp. Leaf82, assembly GCF_001422725.1. Classification (GTDB taxonomy): domain Bacteria; phylum Bacteroidota; class Bacteroidia; order Flavobacteriales; family Flavobacteriaceae; genus Flavobacterium. The sequence goes on from NZ_LMMA01000033.1 coordinate 242,609, forward strand.
AAAATCAAACTTCTTATATAGTATTCAATCAGTTTTATGATAATATATGGAGAAGTTTTTTTGTAAATAGGTGATTTAGTTATTTAGTTTATATAGTATGTTTTGGACAGTTTTATTAAATTTATTGCTTGTAAAATGTTTAATCATTGCTTATTCTAAAAGGTTAATATAATTGTTTAAAGGTGATCTCTAAACCCGGATGTTGATACATTAAAACTTCTGAAACAGAGCGATTTTTAGTGTCTCTTCCACTTTCATTTTGAAATAAAATGCATAAAATCTAATAGTTAAACTTTTTGACAGACTTTGATATATTATTAGAGAGTATATTTTTAATATTGAATAATTATGTTTTTTTTTCTTATTTAAAAGAGTGTTTTTTTGTTTTTTTATGGCAAAGGAGTTGCATACGTTTTAACGGTTAAAACATCTGATGCATCTCGCTCTTCGTAGAATAATTTATGATTGTATTTATTCATCTGAATTTGAATTTCGCTTAATTCTGTCGAATTGATATAAAGATCCCTTCCCGATGCAGATGATGGTGTATAAAAGACATTGCTAGTTATATTATTAAATATAGCATTAGCTAAGTTGGCCCTGTTAAAAATTGACATTGAAACCATTAAACAATTATTAAATATCAATTTGCTGTTTTTGCTATAGAATGGTGAATACTCATTGCGAGGCGCATGATAGAAAAATAAAGTAGAGTTGCTAATGTCAGAGTTATTAAAATTATAATTAACTGATGATGCACCAAGAAGCACTCTTTCTAAAGTAGAACTTTGGACATTTTCTATTATAAGCCATCTAACCGATGGAGCAGGATCGCCGGTATAGTTATTAGTATTAATGCCAATTACACAATTTGAAATTTCAGAACAGCTTGCGGTAGAAATTATAAAAAATGGTAATGATTTTGTTTTAGAAATAGAAAGTATTGATTTACAGGTAGGAGAAAAAAATAAACTGTCTAAAAACAAACTGTCAGATATTTTGATAAATGTACCATTAATTACTGCAGAACAAACAAATGTGGTGTTGCTTAATTCTTCTGCATCTACTGCAGTATCAAAATTAAGTTCACCTAAATTATTTTGAATTACAATGTTATCAAAAGATCCGGAAACTTTCATCATTTTGATATTAACAGGTTTGTGATCTTGATCTAATTTAAAAATTGTAAAATCTTTGGCCTGATCATAAGCGCTAACCTCCATAGTAAAATCGATAATTTTCGTGTTAGCATCTATTGTTACTGATTTACTATCTAAGTCTGAAGCAATATAAAATCTTTCTTGTGTTGCAGTACTGGATTGAGTAGCTGTAAATTGATAAACACCATCAAATCCGGTTAACGAGGTAACTGGCTGATCTTGGTTAAGTATTTTTAAAATAGAATCAGCAGAAATTTTCCATCGACGATAGCGTTGCACCCTCCAGTCAATTTTTAAATCAATATTAAGTGCATTATTGTATCGCCTTAATATTTTTCCTTTTGTTGCAACACTACCTGCAAGAGGTAATCTGTATTCAATAACATCATCAGCATATGTTATTGATTTTCCTTCTAATTCAAATTCATTCGTAGATTTTGCTTTTAAAATAATTGATTCTAAAGGAACTCCAGGATTTTCATTTGCCAACATATCCATATATTGCGTGTTGTTGTGCACTTCAATATTTAATACTCCTCCCGGACGTATTACTGGTTTTCCGTTAGAATCGTTAATCATTAAATTATCAGCAATTCCATTAGAATATCTTGGCATGGAATATTCGAATTCTAATCCTAAAACATTTTGCATTCCATTAGCAAAGCGGAAATAATAATATTGGTCTACAAAAGAAACAGTTGTGCTTGATCCAACAGTTAATGGACCTGAATAGCCTTCAGGAAGTTTTGTAATAGTTACATTTTTCCCCAAAACTAAATTATAATCATATCCATCCTTTAGAGCAGCAAGATTTGCAATAAAAGAATCAATTCGTTTTGTTGTTATTTTTGGAGAAGAGTCGGAACCATTGATTGTATAAATGGTTTGAAAATCATTTATTAAATAATAATTACCTGGAATCAAAGAATTCGATTCTACCAGATTTAGAATATCTTCTGTATTTAAATTGTTTTCTGTTTTTACAAATTCATTTACAAAATCATAAACTGTTTTCGAAGATGGGTAATCATTGTTTGTAGATAATGAAGAAAGTGTTAAGCTTTTATTGCTTAGATTTTCTTTAGCATCCAATGAATTTACCAAATTTGTTATGCTGCTTTGCGGGATTGTTTCGTCCTTATGCCAAAAGCTTTGCCAAGAAGACCAAAATTGTTCCTGAGTTGGTTTTTTGCCGGTTTTAAACCAGTTTAGAATGGTGTTGATATTTGTTGCCATATTATATAGATTTTGATAAACAAAGACATAAGAGAAAAATCATATCTTTGATTTTAATGGTTACTTTATAAAATTAATTGTTGATAGATTGTCCTGTATAATCTACATGACAATTGTTTGATCCTAAAGAAGTATTTATAAATCCAATAAGAGAACCATTGTAAGAATTTCCGCTTTTGTCATTTGCAATTGTACCTGTTTTTTCTTCAAATCCTAAATCAAGCAATACATCATTTGTTGCAGTTGTTGGAACAATTTTTCCTCTTGTATTATACAATTCAACAATTTCTGTTTGTGAAAGGGTTTTCTTAAAAACTTTAACATCATAAATTATTGCCGTCGAGCTGTAAATCCCTCGATTTCCAGTTGCTCCAATATGTACAGTATTTGAATCACCAACAATTCTATTTGTTGTTACGGAATCAAAGAAAACACCATTTTTATATACCTTCATAATAGATCCATCGTAGGTCATACCTATTACAATAGTCTCATTTATCTTATATGGAATTGTTACCGGTTCACCTGCTATCCCAGTTAATTGAAATGAAACCCAAAAAGTTCCATTTAATCTCAAATCTATATTAAAAGCATTTCTTCCCTCAATATTATCTTCCCAGTTTGTAAAAATCATTTCATAATTTCCTATTTTAGTAGGTTTGAATATTATATTTACTGAAAAAGGAGTTGCTGTATTCCAGTTATTTACTCCACTTAAATTTGAACTTATTACTTGTCCGCCATTAAATTTAATTCCATTGTCGATCCATTTTTCTCTATTGTCTCTATTAATGAATTTTGAATTATTAGAAATAATATTTTCGTTTAAATCTTTAATTAACATCATTCCCTCCTTTCACACTTGTAAAAGTTATAGAATTTCCTGCGTTTGTTTCTCCAAATGCAAATTGTATATCAAATACTTTGTTTATTGTGGTATCTATGGTAACTGGATCTCCCGATACAGAATAAACCCCCATACCATCTATTAAAATACTTAAGTTACCAATCATTTTTCCAATCAATCCTTCAGAAAGAACTGTGAAAGAATAATTAATTTCAAATGATTTGTTAGTTAAGGAAGATGGAATTATTAAAGAATTTGAATCCAATAGTATTGTTGAGCCAACCTTCAAAATTGTGTTAAAAGTAGCTGATGGAATTGCGTTGATTTTTCCAAACATTTTACCTGAAAAACATTTTCCAATTGTTAACATCGGATTGTCCAAATCTGTACTTGAAATTAAAGTAGTATTTCCAAATATAGTACCAGTCAAAATAGAACTTAATGTCTTACTATTTATAGTTATTGGTGTTGCCTGTACAAAAGAGAATAAATTAATGATATTTCCTCCTCTTGTAGGAGTCCCATTTGGAGACAATACTTGAACAGCCTGACCATATCCAGTTAAATTTGAATTTCCAGCGTCACTTAGCATTAAAGTTCCGTTTGTATCTTGTAAGGAATAAGTTCTGGAGCCCGTATTTGAATTTGATAAAAACGAAGAAAAAGTATCGGCATTATTTCTAAGAGCAAGTTTTCCGCTTAAAAAGGTTTTTATTCCTGATACTTCCTGATTTGTAGTTGTTGTCATATCTCCAAACTCTGAAAGTATTACATTTCCAGCAATATCAGCTTCAATTCCGTTGACTGTTCTAACCACATGTTTATTATTGACAGTTATTCCTTGTCCTGTATTTGTACCAGTTACAACATTAATTACCCCATATTCTGCACCAATTCTTATATTTCCAAAAGAATTGATATTTATATATGGAGTATTTTCTCCACTCATTTCCATAAAAATAGTTGCAGCAGATCCGTATACTCCCATTTGTAGAGTTTTGTAGGAATTAATATTTAATGCTGTTTGTGTCTCAATTTTAAGTTCCTGATTTAGTCTGTTTGTAATTTTTCCTGCTGACATTGTAGATAGCATTTGAATTGCACCGTCTCCATAGTCGCTTCCTGATATTTTAACTTCTTTACCATCTCCCCAAATTTCAACACCTCCGGCACCACCTCTCAAAGAAAGTTTAGAACTATTTGCGTGTATTTCGAAAATATTTGTTTGGTTGTTGTATCCTGTTGATATTGAGCCGAATGGGGTATTTAAACCTATGTGCTTTGCATTTACATCAAAAGAGCCACTTGTAGCTATTCCTACTCCGGTGGCATTCTCTTGTATTTCATCTCTAAAAACTATTGTTGACCATGAGGTATTGTCCAAAGCGGTGAATCCCAGAATGACATCTTTATCAATTCTTCCTTCGCTCCCATTTTCTAAAACCTTTTTTAGGGTTAAACCATTTTCACCCACAACATCGTCAAGTGTTGCTATGGTATAATTACCATCTTCTTCTTTTGAAGGTAAAGTGAATCTCGAATAACTTGTAGGAATTCCCAGGTCAAGCTTGTTTTGAAAAGTTCCGTCTTCTGTATCCTGAGTTTTAGCTAAAATTAATTCATTTGATTGTTGTATAATAGAAGTGCTTTTGCTTCCATTTTTTATAGAATTACTAAAATTACTTACGTTTGAAGAAAAATGAGCCTCTTGGGAGTCATTTAAAAAGTCCCAGGAAACAACTTTTTGAAAAGCTTCTCCATCCAATAATTTTATAAAAGCAGTATCTTCAAATTCGGCAGTTGCTCCATTGTTCAAAGTTTGCTGTAAATTCTGAGAACCACTATCAATTATAGATATGTCACCTGTTCCTACTATTTTTTCCCCATTAATTGTTTTAAATTCAGGTTTGTTAATCAATTGACTAAAACCAGATTCACTATTCCAATCCGTATTTATTTGTGGGGCATGTGCTTCTTTATCTGATAAGTGATTATTTAAAACTGTTTTATCTGCCTTAGATAAAAGCAATTCATCAATCCCATCGACATCTTTTACAGGAACTTTTTCGTACTTGTGTCTAAAGGAATCCCATGTGTCCCAAAATTGAACCTGTGTTGGTTTTAAACCGGTTTTAAACCATTTCTTTATTGTTTCTAATGTTTGTGTAGCCATATTTTCTGCTTTTAAATGTATAGATTAAATTATTGATGAATTTCTAATTGGAGTTTTCTCTCAACGGTTGATTAAAAGAATATTGATAGTTATTCTTGTCTGGAATTTTCGGCATTTTTCTACTGCCTTTCGATAATAAATAATCCATAATGGCTATCGTTTTTAGTATGATTAATATATAATGTGTGATTGTTTTTAAGAAAATAACAGCAGAATTTGCAAATTAAAATTGCATGAATGTTACTTTTTGAGGGTGTAAAAGTAGAACAGAAGAATAGAAAAAGTGCAAAAAAAAGTCTGGTGAATTCGGTAGTTTCAGTAAGTTGTATTTCTACTGAAACTACTGAATACAAGTGTTTTAAAATTTAGAAAACGTAAATTTTGATATTACTTTTACACTCAGAAAAACCCCTAGCGATGAGTAAAAATTCAATTCACAATTTCGATCTTTCAATAAAAAATACTGCTGATATAAAAAGCTCAGAAGAACTGACCAAAGCAATTATAAAAGAGTTAGCCAAAGTCTCAAAAGAAATGAGCCAGCAAAAAGATATCATGCAGGAATGGCAAGAGCAAAATAATCAAAATACTACCGCAATCGAAGAGGGCGCTGCCAATACCAATGCTGAAACTATTAAAAAAACAGCAACATCGGATAGCAATACTTCTTCGGTTTTCGGAGAAACAACTTCAACTGCTCTAATCGGAGGAGGCGTTACTGATAACAATGGAATAATAACAATGGGTTCTTCCGTATCAGGCAACATTACTCCTCCGAGATTGGGAGCAGAAAATAATACGCTAAACTTCAGTAGCGGCATTACCACGCAAACCTATGCGGGTGTGGCTGCAAATCAAACCTTAGAAATACCTCAAACAAAGAGCAACGAACCTACTTTAGAAGTTATTAAGGCAGAAATTAAAAAGAAATTAGATGCTGCTATTGCAATAAAAAATACTGAAGAAATAGCATATTGGAGACAGATTACTAAGGCTTTTAAAAAAGGAGCCACTGCTCAGGATTTTAATGGTAAAAAGGATCATGAACTTTTTTCAAAAATGTATTTTGGATTGCAAAAATGGCGTCTCGCTACAATTGATGAGCCTGCAATTACTAATATAAATTGGGGAGATGTAAGTGAATTAATGATTTTGAAATTATTGCAATTATCAGATGAAGAAACGAATGAAAATTTGAGAGTATATTATAATAGGATGATTAAAGAAATTAAAAATCCTGATATAAATATTCAAAAGCTATTTTCAGAACATGATGAATTATTCTTACTATTAAAATCAGTTTTCCCTAATTTACCTGGAAAAGTAACCATACAAACTCAAAAAATAGTATATCCCAATTTAAGTCCTCAAAAAATGTATCCTAACATTGGACTAGAAGACATGTATTTCATCTGGTCAGGAACGTTGTTGGATGACATAGAGATTAAGTATGGTACAGGTGAAATAGGAATGGATATATTTTGGAATTATGCCCCATTAAAAATAGGCCAATGGTATGATTATGATAGAATTAATCCAACCAAAGAAGGATCTACTTTCTGGGATGCCTCCTTATATAATACCCTAAATGGGCAGCATTATTTATACCATACAATTGCGCAGCGTCACGCTTATTATCAATTCGTTGATGCTTATTTAAAAACTAAAGGCATAATATCTGAATGGTTTGATGCTGCGGCACGAGTAACAATGGGGTCTATTTTAACTGCGATAGATGGGGAAATGGCATTAGGAGGACCAGAAATGCCTGTAAATCTTTGGTTCTTAACTGATAAAACGGATGATTTCTTAAAGGGAGGAAATAAATATTTGTTTGCTGATAATATGAATAATGTAAAATTACTTTTAGAAGGTAAGGGAAGATTGAGTGGAGAATTTATCGATGCTAAAGGAAATAAACAAAGTTTTGAAAATTTATCTCAGGAAGAATTAGATTTTAAACTGGTAGAATTTGAACAGACTCTAGTTCAGGATTATATAAATTCATCTTTTAAAGATTTAAACAATAGTTTTCTAAAAAAATCCTTAGACGAAGTATCGTCAACAACAGGAAATAAAGAATTTGACACTATTGTTAGAGAGATTAATGACAATTTTACAATTTGGATGGCTCCGGATATAATAGAAGATATCATGGAAAAATATTTTACTACAAACAAAAAGATAACTTTCAATTTTGCAAAATACGATGACAGGGTAAAACTTGGACAGATCATGGTAAAAGAGTTATATTATTTAAAGCTGAGCGATACTTTTAAAGTTGATACTCTTGATAAAATACTTGAAAAACCTTTTGAAAGAAGTATAAAAACTACAGAATATTTTAGAATTGACCAAGAATTAGCAGTAAAAGAAAAACCAAAACATCTAAAAGAATATAAGCTGTTACAGAGGTTGATTAGAATAAACAATAAGCTTAATAAAAAGTCTGATGGTTCACATGAAGTTGATAAAATTATTGATGATTTAAAAGATATTTCAAAGAAAGAAATTAAAAAGTCAGCAGTTAATATTAAGAAAGAAATTAAAACCTCCTTAATAAGTATTATTGCAGAAATAAAGAACTCTGTGAGAAGCATAAGCGAAGAAATTAATAATTCGTCAGAGAGTTTTAATAATGTAGTTTCTAATGATTTATTAAAACTTTACAATGAAATCAAGAAAGAGGTTGAAATACAAAGACCACATGAGCCTTATGATATGGAGTATTTTGATTTAATTAAAAAATTATATGATGATATTAACGAAATAAGAGAAAAATTACAAGAAAAAATAGGTCAAAAAGTACATAAGACAGTAGATAAGATAGAGGAAAAAGTTGGTAAAACAGTAGATAACATCGGGAAAGAAGTTAACCATATGCGGGATGAAATAGCTGAAAAAGCATTAGTTAAATTTGCAAAACGTCTTCACCCGGGAGTTGATAAGCTAAGTGATAACCAAAAGAAGTCCTTGTTTGAAACAAGTTACGAAGATACAGTCGCTATTTTATTGTATGAATTTGCTGAGGGTGTGGGACCTAAAGATCGCATTTTTGATTTTTGTGATCATAAGTTTGCTCAAGCGATTCTAAGTAATTGGTTAATTAGGGAAATTATGGAGGAAACGTTAAAATTATTAAGGCAAACTAATTATGACTTTGTAAATAGACCCGACAGTAAAGATCTAAAACTTAATATAGAGTTTAGTCCAACACCAACCTATAGTATTGAAGCTTTAGATAAGCATTTAAATTCAAACCTTGCACAAATATTTATAGGCGGTGGATTTGCATTAGTTCGTATCAGAGGAGGAAAGTTAGAGGGATATATTTATAATGAAACGAGTAAAGAATCGTTAATGCTTCATTTAACTGTTGGAGATATCGAAAGAAAAGACAATGAAAAACAATATCAAAAAATGTCAACTATTATACAAAGGATTTATTTTACTTTTGAATTACCACAAAATAGTAAGTAAGAGGCTTAGTTTAATGCATATATTGCATAAAATCATATTAATAAAAAAACTTGTCGGTTAGATGTCGGCTAATTTAGAAAATAAAAAATCGCAATTACCATTATTATAGGTGATTGCGATTTTTTTTGTGGAGTCGCCGGGAATCGAACCCGGGTCCAAACAAGCAACTAAAGAGCTTTCTACACGTTTATTTCCTGATTGGATTTTCGTTGTTAAGCTAGGTCAGGAACAACCACTCAACACTTATCTTCTTAATTTCGATATCCACCCGAAGCTCATGGAAATCTAGGTCTATTTTTACGGTTCCCCTGTACTGACCGCCACAAACCAAGGCTTTCAAGGAGAATCCAGCTTCCCTATCTGATAGGGACGTGGCTTAATCTTACTATAATTCGGATTATGCAGCTAAAGCGTAGTTATTTTCGCCGTGTAAAATTGTAAGATCTTATATTTACGAGCAAGGTCTCAATGCTCGACGTGCTTACTTTTCAATTCGACTTGCTGTCAAAACCAGTCGACCCCAAAAATGAGTTTGCAAATTTATACTATTTGAAGTTAGGTTCGTAATAAAATTTACAGAAAAATAATATTATTCTTCATCTTTAAATTTAAACGGATAATCACCAAAAATTGGAGCCAGTTTACGCACCGCATAAGTGTTTCTGGTCATTTTATTTGATAAAGCAATAATAGTAACATGCTCTTTCATAAGCGGGATATACGATGAGGTATTACCGTGCCACCAACCGTTATGAAAGTAATAATTTTGTCCGGAATCCCAATTGATCATTCGAATACCAAGACCGTAATTTTTTGTTCCTTTACGTTCGTTACTATAGCCTGCATAAACTTGTTTTAAAAGTTCCGGTTTTAAAAAGCCAGGAGCATTTCTGGCTCTGTCAAATTTTAAAAGATCTCGTACCGTAGAAAAAACGTTTTTATCTCCGTAAACATTATCCAGATAATCAAAACCAATCTCTACACCATTGCCTTTATAAGAAGGAACAATTTTTTTTCTTTCCTTGTCATCATCAAAAACATAAGTATGCGTCATTCCCAAAGGTTTGAAAATCATTTGAGACATAGCTTCTTTATAACTTAGCCCCGTAATTTTTTCGATAATAAGCGCAAGCATTGCATAATTTGTGTTACAATAACTAAAACGTGTTCCTGTTCTTGATTCTAAACCTACATTTTTTGTTGCCAGAATGTCTAAGATATCTTTATTGGTAAGTTGATTGTGTCTGTCCCAAACAGTTTTGTCATGATCTGTAAAATAGGCATAATTACGCATTCCGCTACGATGGCTTAAAAGCATTCTGATCGTGCAATCTTCATACGGAAATGTTTTCAGTATTGTATTTACTTTTTGGTCTAAATCGATTTTGCCGGCATTTACCAATTTTAAAACTGCCGTTGCCGTTAAAACTTTGCTTACAGAAGCAATTTGTACAGGTGTTTCTGCCGTAATTTTAGTTCCTTCGTTTTTATTGGCAAAACCATTATATCTTTCAAAAATAATCTGACCATTTTTAGCCACTAAAAAACTTCCGTTCATACTGTTGTTTGGCCAATTTTTAACATAAAAATGATTTATTCGTCCAGTTACTGAATTTATATAGGCTTGCGAAATCTTAGTTTCCGGACCTAATGGTTTCATTTTAGGTAAAGTATCTTCGACTTCAGGAGTTGTATTTTTTTGAGTCTTTTTGTCATTACCACAAGAGCTCAAAACTAGTATTGAGAAAAGTATTTGTGGTATCTTTGTTTTTTTAAGGAAAATCATTTTCATCGTTCTTTAAAAACAAATATATAGAATTCAATGTTTATGTTTTGGCTTTTTTCGATAAAGGAAAAGGTTTTTTTAACAAAAAATTAAGACTTTGTTTAATTAGTTGATTGTAAGTCAGCTCCTAACGGTTTGTAAGTATTCTAAATTGTATTTTAACAACAAAACTTTAACTAAATTTGTTATATTTGAAACAAATTGAACTTAAAAAGTTATATTAATAATTATTTTAATCTGATATAAATGAAATTTGGAATTATAAAAGAAAGAAAAAGTCCGCCGGACAGACGTGTTGTATTTTCACCAAGTGAGCTTGCAAAACTTAAACAAACATACCACGATGCGGTTGTTGAGGTAGAAAGTTCGGATATTAGGATTTTTTCGGATGTTCAATATAAAAGTTTGGGAATTACGGTTACAGATAATGTTTCTGATTGTGATGTATTATTTGGTGTAAAAGAAGTTCCTGTAGAAAATTTGATTCCAAATAAAGCGTATTTCTTTTTTTCTCATACTATAAAGAAACAGCCTTATAATCAGAAATTAATAAAAGCAATTTTAGAAAAAAATATTGATCTCTATGATCATGAAACAATTGTTGATGATCAAAATCGTCGTTTAATTGGTTTTGGAAAATATGCCGGAATGGTTGGTGTTTATAACGGAATTCGTGCTTTTGGAATAAAATTCGAATTGTTTAAATTGCCTAAAGCAGAATCTCTTGACGGAAAAGATGCATTAATTACGCATTTGAAACGTCTTAATTTACCAGCATTAAAATTTGTCGTAACCGGAACCGGAAAAGTAGGGAATGGTGCAAAAGAAATTCTGGATGCCATAAAGGTAAAAGAAATTACGGTTGAGAATTACTTAACTAAAAATTATACACAACCAGTTTACGTTCAGTTAGATGTTTTAGAATACAACAAACGAAAAGACGGTGAAATTATAGATTTTAATGATTTCGTAGCACATCCGAATGAATATGTTTCTGACTTTGAAAAATTCACCAAAGTTTCTGATATTTATTTTGCAGGACATTTTTATGCTACTGGAGCTCCAATGATTTTAACCAGAGAAATGCTGAATGCCAGTGATTGTAAACTAAAAGTGGTTGCTGATATTTCTTGTGATGTAAAAGGACCAATCGCCTGTACTTTGCGTTCTTCTACAATTGAAGAGCCTATTTATGGTTATTTTCCTTTAGAAGACAGAGAAGTTGAGGTTTTTCACCCGGCGGCAGTTGTAGTAATGGCAGTTGATAATTTGCCATGCGAGATCCCAAAAGATGCTAGCGAAGGTTTTGGAGAACAATTTATGGAACATGTTATTCCTGCCTTTTTTAACGGAGATAAAGATGGAATTTTAGAACGATCAAAAGTAACAGAAAAAGGAAAGCTAACGGAAAGATTTAGTTATCTGCAAGATTATGTAGACGGGAAATAAGTATTATTGTTGATTGTTAATGGTTAATTATTGATGGTTAATTGTTTTTGGAATACGATGTTCTTTTACCCAAGGCAGAGTCAAACTATATAACTGTTATAAAAAATATAAAAGCCCTGCAATATAAAAATTGCAGGGCTTTTTAATAATCAATCATCAATAATTAACAACTAATAATTAACTTACACCATTTCCTCCGGTTTTACCCAGGCGTCAAAATCTTCCGGAGTTACGTAACCTAATCGAACAGCTTCGTCTTTTAGAGTAGTTCCGTTTTTGTGTGCAGTCTGAGCGATTTCGGCAGCTTTATAATATCCTATTTTTGTGTTTAGAGCTGTAACCAGCATTAACGAATTGTCTACCAATTCTTTGATTCGTTTGTAATTAGGTTCAATTCCCTGAGCGCAATGTTCGTCGAATGAAACGCAGGCATCGCCTAATAAACGTGCTGATTGAAGAAAATTTGACGCCATTACGGGTTTAAAAACATTCAGTTCATAATGTCCCTGCATTCCGCCAACAGCAATTGCCATATCATTACCAATAACTTGTGCACAAACCATGGTTAAGGCTTCGCATTGCGTTGGATTTACTTTTCCCGGCATGATAGAAGATCCTGGCTCATTCTCTGGAATATGAATTTCTCCAATTCCGGAACGTGGTCCTGAAGCAAGCATTCTAATATCGTTTGCTATTTTATTAAGCGAAACAGCCAGTTGTTTTAATGCTCCGTGAGTTTCTACAATGGCATCGTGTGCTGCTAAAGCTTCAAATTTATTTTCGGCAGTAACGAAAGGCAGGTTCGTAAATTTCGCAATATATTCTGCAACTTTTACGTCGTATCCTTTTGGAGTATTTAATCCGGTTCCTACTGCAGTTCCGCCAAGAGCGATTTCAGATAAATGTGATAAAGTATTTTTTAATGCTTTTAATCCAAAAGATAGTTGAGCGGCATATCCTGAAATTTCCTGTCCTAAAGTTAGTGGCGTAGCATCCATAAGATGCGTGCGTCCAATTTTTACAACATCTTTAAATTCTTTTGCTTTTGCTGATAAAGTAGCATGAAGTTTTTCTACTCCCGGAATAGTGGTTTCGATTACCATTTTGTATGCTGCAATATGCATCGCAGTGGGGAAGGTGTCATTTGAAGATTGTGATTTGTTGACATCATCATTGGCTTTAATAAAAGGTTCGCCTTCGCCAATATTGAATCCTTTTAAAACTTGTGCACGATTGGCAACAACTTCGTTGACATTCATATTGCTTTGGGTTCCTGAACCGGTTTGCCAAATTACTAATGGAAATTCGTCTTTTAATTGTCCGGCTAAAATTTCGTCGCAAACTGCAGCAATTGCGTCACGTTTTTCGGCAGGAAGAACTCCTAAATCAGCATTGGCGTAAGCGGCAGCTTTTTTAAGATAAGCAAAACCCTCGATTATTTCTTGTGGCATTGATGCCGAAGCGCCAATTTTAAAATTGTTTCGGGAGCGTTCTGTTTGTGCGCCCCAATATTTATCTGCCGGGACCTGAACTTCGCCCATCGTGTCTTTTTCTATTCTGTATTTCATTTTATTTTATTTATGTGAGTTGTTATATATTATTATTTGAAATGTGGATTGTTGATTATTGGTATAAATAGAATGCAGATGACGCTGATTTACTTCGTAAAGACGCAGATTAAGACGGATTTTTTCTCTTATTCGTTCATTTTAAAAGTCTGTTAAGATTCTGATGCTTAAAATTTCTTATAAAAACGTATATCCTAGCCCCGATAGAAGTGGAAATCCTTTTATGTTTTTTCTTTAAAAATCATAAAAGATTGTAACGAATAGCGGGAAATAGCTCCTGAAAATACTCATGTTCTTACAGTTTAGATAGTTAAATAATAATCGAAAAAATCCCTTATTTAAAATGAGTTTAAATATACGGATTATTGTGATTTTATAAAAATTGATTTGGTTTTTATTGCTAACGAAAAATATAAAACATACATTTGTGCTTACATTCAAAAATTCCGGAAAACATGTTTGAATTTTCACAGTACTTAGGCTTTTTACTTTTCTTGACCATACTAACTATAGGGTTTTGGTTGATGTTTTTCTTAGTTGGTTTCGTATCTTATTGGGTTACGGGAGCAAGCTGGGAACTTATCAAAGAGAAAAGAGCAAAAAAGAAACAAGAACAAGCAATTTAATTTTAAATTGACTTCATAAAAAAAGGACCCGTTTTACGAGTCCTTTTTTTTATGCTTTATGTTTTTTAACTCATAAAAAAAGGACCCGTTTTCACGAGTCCTCTTATAAGTTATTTGTTGAAGATTATCCAGGAAATTCTCCTCCGCCGTCACCTTCATTTTTAGGTGTTGTTGGTTTTTCTCTATCGCTTTTAGCTTTATTAAAACGATAGGTAAACGATAAGTTGAATTGACGTTTACGAAATTGCATTTCTCCATAAGAAGTTTGGTTCTCAAGATAGGTGTATGATTTCATGATTCTTGAATTGAAAACATCACTAATATTAAAAGCAATTGTAGCTTTGTCTTTTAGGACATCTTTGCTCAAAGCTGTATTCATACCAAACTGACCTAAGTTTTTACCCTGTGCTGTTTTTTGCTCTCCGTTATACATACCGGTTAATTGCCAGTCGATTTTGTATGGTAAAGTTACTTTTGAGTTGATTCTGGCAAACCAAGAATTTGCCTGATTGTCCAGATTTTGTACTACAAGTAAACCATTAGCATCTGTATAACTGTTTTCTCCAGTTGTTTTTACATTGTAAAAATTGAAGTTACTGTTTAATTTCCACCATTTAAACGCGGTATAATTTAATGTAAATTCAAAACCAAATTTTTGCTCTTTTCCTAAGTTAATAGGTCTGCTCAAAATAACAGGAATTCCATTTACGTCTTCACCCGTAGGAGATCGAACAAAACTGAAAACATCTTTTGTGTCTTCAAAATATGCTGAGGTATTAAAGGTTACTTTGTTCCAGCGTTTGATAAATCCTATATCGTATTTATCTGTAAGCGATGGATCTAAGTCTGGGTTTCCTTGAAAGATATTAATGTTACTTGAATAATTTACCGCAGGATTCATGAAACGTCCTCTTGGTCTGGATAAACGCTTGCTGTAACTTGCTGTAAAATTACTTTGATCTGAGATTTCGTAACTAATAAATGCACTTGGAAATAAGTTGTTGTATTTTTTAGTATTAAAATCGTTCGTGTCTAATAAGTTAACCTGAATGTTTGTGTCTTCCCAACGTAAACCAAATAAATAAGAGAATTTGTTTACTTTAAAACCATATGAAGCATAAAGTGCATTGATGTTTTCTTTGTATTCTAACGTATTTGATAAATTAGGAAGTGCTTCTCCCTGATCATCACGAACAAAATATTCGTTATTCAAATCTCCAAAACTTCCTTTGTATCCAGCTTCAAACTGACTTCCTTTTCCTAATGGCAAAACATAATCAGCTTGTAATTGTACTTGTTTCTGAACTTGATTGTTTAGTGTATTGTTAAAATCGTCAGAACCTGTAATAACACTATTACTATCATCAGTATTTCTTGAAATCGATAAATCAGCCGTTAATTTATGACCTTTATCGTTGAAGTTTTTAATTAAGTTCGAAGTATATTCTACGTTTTCACTTCCGGTATCTCCGGTATTTAAACGATAAGTTGAACCGGTAAAATTACGACCGGCGTCAAAGTTATTATAATTGATTAAATCTCTGTCTTCACCAGTATTTTTTTGGTAATTAATGGCATTTGTCCAGAATGTATTTGGTGCAACAGTCCATTCAATACCAGCTCTACCGTTAAAACCTTCTCTGGTTCTTTTGGTATCACGATCTTCGTCAAGGAAATTTTTAGTCGTTCCGTCCGGATTAAAATATTCAGAGTTAGTTAAACCTGCTCCTTCATTTGTTCTGTAGTTATATCCGGCAGTTGTAAAATAGTTAAGTTTTTCTGTTTTATAATTCAAATTTGCACTTGCTCCATAAGTTTCCGGAAGACCTGTTGAGGCAATAAAAGTTCCGTTAAAACCTTGGTTTTTTCCTTTTTTAAGAATGATATTGATAATTCCTGATCCACCCTCGGCATCATAACGCGCAGATGGATTTGTAATTACTTCTACTTTGTCAATAGCATCGGCTGGAAGCTGACGTAAAGCTTCGGCAACATTTATAGCGTTTGAAGGTCTTCCATCGATTAAAATTCTGATATTATCACTTCCTCTTAAACTTACATTTCCCTCTGTATCAACAGAAACAGATGGTACATTGTCTAAAACGTCACTTACAGTTCCGCCTTTTACCATCATATCCTGACCAACATTGTATACTTTTTTGTCCAGTTTTATTTCTACAGTCGATTTTTCCTGACGTATAACAACTTCATTTAATTGTGCTGCATCTTCAGATAAATTTACAACTCCTAAATTGGTGTCTTCCTGAATATTTTTTGCTTTGATTTCAGTCGCTTTAAACGAAATAAATTCAATTTTTATATCATAAGTTCCCGGCGCAACCGCTACATCAAATTCTCCTTTGGGATTTGTGATTCCGCCCGCAATAACTTTAGTGTCATTTGGCGCAGTGATAGAAATTGTTGCATATTCAAGGGGTTGTTTGCTTATTTTTTCGAAAACTTTTCCCGTTACTTTTACCTTATTTTTGGCAGGTGGTTCCTGTTGTGCATAGTTGTAAAAACTTGTAAGAAAGAATACAAGCAATACAGCAAATTTGATTTTTTTCATTGTTATTTTTGGTTTCAATTACTTTTTAGACCGCAAATGTAGCTTTTGGTTTAAAGAGGAAAATCACAAAAATATGTTAATAAGCTTCTTTATAATCAGTCTAAAAAAGAAGCGACACGATCTAAATCCCTGCCTATGATTGCTTTTCCGTCTTTTATTACAATTGGACGTTCTATCAAAATTGGATTTTCAATCATAGCCTGAATAATCTGGTCGTTTGTTAGTTCTTTTCCTTTGTAATTTTCAATCCATATTTTTTCTTTAATTCTAACTAATTCAATTGGTTGAAGATTTAGTTTTTCTAAAAGTTTTTTCAATTCATCAAAACTCGGAGTTTCTGTTAAATAGGGAATTATTTCATATTCCTGATTTGTCTGTTCAATAAAGGCAAGACAATTTCTTGATTTTCCGCAACGAGGATTATGGTAAATTTGTATCATTTTACTAAATTTAAAGTGTTGTAAGATAATTAAACTAAAAAATCGGTATTTTAGCAAGACCAAAAATAAGATTTACTTATCAAATCGAATTCTCATTTTTAAATTATTATAAATATGTTTTTAGAACAAGGAATTAAACCTCACAATAAATTTTGGCTATATCTTATAGGATCCGTTTTAATCATTATTGCATCATTTATTGGTCAGATTCCTTTTTCGGTTGCAGTCTTATGTAAAACTTTTATTAGCAAAGAGACTTTTCCAACTGATAATGCTGCGGTTATGAAAATATTCGAGCCCAATATGACCTTGTTTTTAGTAATGATTTCTTTTGCTTTTGCACTTGCGGGAATTTATTATGTGGTAAAATATTTGCATCATCAGACATTTTTATCAATTACAACATCCAGAAATAAAGTAGATTGGAAACGTATAGGTTTTTCTTTTTTTCTATGGTCCTTCTTTTCTGTTTTGAGTTTTCTGGCTGTTTATCTAAAATCTCCTGAGAATTTCATCTGGAATTTTAAATTACTTCCTTTTTTAGCTTTAGTTGGTGTAGGATCTATTTTGATTCCGATACAAACCAGTACCGAAGAATATGTTTTTAGAGGTTATTTGATGCAGGGATTTGCAAATTTGGCGCAAAACAGATGGTTTCCGCTATTGATGACATCGCTTATATTTGGCTCCATGCACGTTTTTAATCCTGAAGTGGCAAAAATGGGTTATATTATTATGATCTATTACATTGGTACAGGATTATTTTTAGGAGTTATTACCCTTATGGATGAAGGTATAGAACTTGCCTTAGGTTTTCATGCCGCCAATAATTTGGTTGGTGCCTTGTTAGTTACTTCAGACTGGTCAGTTTTTCAGACTCATTCTCTTTTCAAAGACATGTCAGATCCTTCAGCAGGACTCGATGTAATACTTCCTATTGTAGTGATTTATCCTATTTTGCTTTTTATTTTTAGTAAAAAATACAAGTGGACAAACTGGAAAGAAAAATTAACGGGGAAAATAAATGTTGTAGAAATTTCAAATTAATAATATCATGTCAAAATTAACACATAAAAATGTTCACAATTATTTTAAGATAAATGGTTTTCATTTAAACGCAGAGGAGTTGCGCCGTGTTGCTTATGATTATATAAAAGAAGGTGATGGCAACGAACAGGCGATTGGTGAATTTTTGCTGGATTGGTTCGATGATAAAGAATATATCGAAATGAGAACTTCCGGAACAACCGGATTACCAAAATTAGTACAATTAGAAAAGCAAGCCATGATTCAGTCTGCTTTGGCCACGGGTGATTTTTTTAAATTAGAGCCTGGAGATAAAGCTTTACTTTGTTTGCCTGTAAAATTTATTGCAGGTAAAATGATGTTGGTACGAAGTATAATTTTAGGACTTGAACTGGATATTGTAGAACCAAGTACACAGCCATTAGCTTTAAATACAAAAAGTTATGATTTTGTGGCAATGGTGCCTTTGCAAGTTCAGAATTCTATTGATGCTTTAAAAAACATTAAAAAATTAATAGTTGGCGGAGCTAAAATGGATGCTTCTCTCGAAGAAAAAGTTTTACCATTAATAAAAACAGAAGTCTACGAGACATATGGTATGACTGAAACAATTACTCATATTGCTGCAAAAAAGGTAGGAGAGAATGTTTTTACCGTTTTGCCAAATGTAAAAATCGCACAAGATCACCGCGGATGTTTGGTTGTTACTGTTCCAACTATTTCTGAAGATGCAATTGTTACTAATGATTTGGTTGAAATAATTAGAGGAAATCAGTTCATGTTTTTAGGAAGAATAGATAATGTAGTGAATAGTGGAGGAGTAAAGCTCATTCCAGAACAGATAGAAGCAAAGCTGAATGGAAAAATCAGCACAAGATTTTTTGTTACCGGAGTTCCGGATACAACTTTGGGCGAAAAATTAATTTTAGTTATTGAAGGAGAAAAACAAGATTTTGCGAATGATTTCTTTGATGTTTTAGACAAATATGAAAAACCAAAAGAGATTGTTTTTGTTCCAAAATTTAAAGAAAATGAAAATGGAAAGTTATTGCGTAAGCCTAGTTTGGCGTAGTTTTTTACCATATAAGTTATGTAAGTTCATTTAAAAAATAGTGGTGTAGTTCCTACGGAACAATCGTTCGCTTTTGTTGTGGGTTTTTACCAATATTTAATCTCTAAGAGATAATTTTCTTGTAGTTTTTTATATTTGAAAGCATTACATGAGTACTATGTGGAATACTCCGCTAGGAGTTAAAGGTTGGTAGAAAAAAAATAAAGACAAACAAAAAATGTCCCGTAGGGATTATACATTACGTTAGGACACAATACTTTAAATGAACTTATATGGTGAAAAAAAGAAAAGCCTTTAGAAAATAAATCTAAAGGCTTTTTATTTACAAGTAATATAGAATTATTCTTTTATTACTGCATCTTTACGTTCTAACAATGCCATATAAAATCCGTCGAAACCAGACTCAGAAGCTAAAATTTTACGATCTTTTATGAAAGTAAATTGTTTACCAATTTCGGTTTTTAAGAATTTCTCTACTTGTTCCTGATTTTCAGATGGTAAAACAGAGCAAGTTGCATAAACTAATTTTCCGCCTGGTTTTACAATTTTAGAATAGCTTTCTAAAACTTCTGCCTGAACTTTACGAATGTTGTCAATAAACTCAGGTTTTAATTTCCATTTTGCATCAGGATTTCTTTTTAGAACTCCTAAACCACTACATGGCGCATCAATTAGAACACGATCCGCTTTTTCGTGCAATTTTTTGATCACTTTTGTTGTGTCAATAATACGATATTCAATATTAAAAGCGCCATTTCTTTTTGCTCTTAATTTTAATTGTTTCAATTTGCTTTCATACAAATCCATTGCAATCAATTGTCCTTTGTTTTCCATTAAAGAAGCAATGTGCAATGTTTTTCCTCCAGCTCCGGCACAAGTATCAACAACACGCATTCCAGGTTTTACATCCATAAAACCGGCAACTAATTGTGAGTTTGCATCCTGAACTTCAAAAAGTCCTTGTTTAAAAGCGTCTGTCAAAAATACATTTGCTCTTTCTTTTAAAACTAAAGCTTCCGGTTGATCTTTTAAATATTCAGTTTCAATATTCAAATCCATCAACGTGTTTCTCAGGCTTTCTTTAGTTCCTTTAAGTGTATTAGTTCTTAAAATAACTTTTGCAGGTTGATTTTGAGCAGCAATTTCTGTAGCCCAAACTTTTTCGCCTAATTCTTTTACACCCAATTCATCCATCCAGTCCGGAATAGATTCTTTTAATGCTCTGATTTTAGAAAGTTCATCAAAACGTCCTTTTATTTTTCTTTCAGGAGTTCCTTCCAGTTGTTTCCAATCCGGAATAGGATATCCTCTTAAAACTGCCCAAACTGCGAACATTCTCCATAGGTTCTCTCTGTCGAAAGGTTCTTTTACTTCGGCAATTTCTGCGTATAATCGTTTCCAACGAACAATTTCGTATATCGTTTCAGCAACAAACTTCCTATCAGAACTTCCCCAACGTTTGTCTTTTTTTAATGCTCTTGCTACCACTTTGTCTGCATATTCTCCTTCATTGAAAATAGCATTTAAAGAATCGATGGTAGTATAAACTAAATTTCTGTGTAATCTCATTTTAAATATTTGAGTTGCAAAGGTACTATTAATTGATTGAAAGTTAAATTTTTAATTTTGATTGTTGTTTTAACTTCCTTTAAAAAGAAAAAAAACACTCTAATAAAGTTTAAAAGAGTGTTTTTTGAATGTGTTTTGAATTGATTTTATTTTATAATTCGGGTTAATCCGATGTTTTCCGGAGCGTGAAGCACCATTGGGAATTTTTCTATTTTTACCGAACTACTATCTAAACCAAAGGCTCTTTCTTCAGACAAACTCAGTTTCTTGATAAAGAAATAAGAGTTCATGATGATATTTTCGTGCCATCTTAAATCATTATCATTCGATAAAAACTTCTCAGATAATACAAATTTAAAGTCACCAATGATATTGTTTTTGTTTAATGATTCGTAACGGCTGGTAATATCTACTTCGCCACGTTTTACCATATCACGAATTACTTCTCTAAACATTAAATTGATTTTTGTAGGTTCTCTAAATCCTAAGTTAAAATCGATTCTGTAAATATCGTCTTTCGCAATCTCAGTAACTTTATATTGTGTTTTGTATGGTTCAGTAAGAATGTTTACATGTACAAACCAATAAATGTCAGCTCTTTTAGGACGTTTTTGCAATATCGAATAGATTACTTTTTCCTCTAATTCATCAACGCGGTTTGCATTGGTCATGTATACCAAATGCGTTGCGTATTTAGGAATAGATAAGTCTTCGCTTAACTCCATTAATACTTTCTTATAATCGTCAATTTTAATGATTTTAGTGTAGCTTTTATTAATTTTCTTAGCCAGATACCAGATTGTCATAATCGAAATCAGCAGCATTGCAATGATTAAAGTTACATAACCACCCTCGGCAAATTTGGTAATATTAGCAATTAAGAAACTAAATTCTATCAATAAATAAATTGTAATAAGCGGAACCATCAAATACAATTTTACTCGTTTCATTATTAAATAATAATTAAGTAAAATAGTAGTCATGATCATGCATAAAATGATTGCTAAACCATAAGCATGCTCCATGTTACCTGATTTTTCGAAATGCAAAACGATTCCGACACAACCAAAAAACAATAACCAGTTAATCGACGGAATGTACAATTGTCCTTTTACTTCAGTAGGATATTTGATTTTTACTTTTGGCCAGAAATTCAATCGCATTGCTTCGTTTATCAAAGTAAATGAACCACTAATAAGCGCCTGAGAAGCAATAACCGCTGCTAAAGTTGCAACCACAATACCAAACGGAAGAAACCAATGTGGCATGATGAGGTAAAAAGGATTTCCGTTTTCACCGCCTAATTGCTGCAAAGTGCTTCCTTCGTGGTGGATTAAATAAGCTGCCTGACCAAAGTAATTTAATACTAAAGTAGTTTTTACAAAAATCCAGCTGATTCTAATATTTTTTCTTCCGCAATGTCCCATGTCAGAGTACAAAGCTTCTGCACCAGTTGTACATAAAAATACAAAACCAAGAACGAAGAAACCATCAGGATGAATAGATAATAAATGGTAAGCATAATAAGGATTTACCGCTTTTATTACTTCCGGATGATTTATAATCTGGATAGTTCCAAGAGTTCCCAACATGGCAAACCAGATAAGCATCATTGGAGCAAAAAACTTTCCAACCAGCTTGGTCCCAAATTGTTGAATGGTAAATAATATGAATAAAATTCCGATAACAATATATACAATTGTCTGGGTTTGCATAGTAGGATAAAACGCCCTGATTCCTTCTACTGCTGAAGATATCGAAATTGGCGGTGTTATAATTCCATCAGCAAGCAAGGCACTTCCTCCAATTATGGCGGGCACGATGAGCCATTGAATTTTAGTCTTTTTGACTAGTGCATAAAGTGCAAAAATACCACCTTCGCCATGATTATCAGCGCTTAAGGTAATAAGTACGTATTTTATGGTAGTTTGTAAAGTCAAGGTCCAGAAAACACAAGAAATTCCACCCAGAACAATATCAGAATTAATGGCGTACTCACCAAGTATGGCTTTCATTACATACAATGGAGAAGTACCAATATCCCCATAAATAATCCCTAATGTTATCAATAAACCCCCTATAGACAACTTACTATGTAAGTTTTTATGCGATGCGCTCATGTATGTTTTTATAAAAGACGGTTGCAAATTTACTGTTTTAAAACAAATTAGCATCAATTATAATTAAAAAGATAAAAAAAAGCACAATCGTTAAATTGTGCTTTAGATTTTTATTTAGAAATGCGAATTTAATATTAACCTCTTCTTCCTCCGGCGCTTCTTCCGCCAGCAGAATTTTCTCTTTGTGGCTGACTGCTTCTTGATTCCTGGCTTACTCTTGGAGCTTCAGAACGTTGCGTGTTTTGAGTTCTCGCTGAGTTTCCTCTGCTTTCTGAGTTTCCTCTGTTTTCAGAATAACTTCTTGGAGTTTCTGTTCTTTGAGGTGTAACGTTTCTATTCGTGTTTACATTATCTTGAGAATTTCCTCTTGAAACATTCCCATTATTTTGACTGTAATCTCTTCTGGTTTCTGTTCTTGGAGTATTTTCAACTCTTACCGGATTGTTTACAGTAGGATTGCTTCCTGTAGATGCACTATTTCTGTTTGATGAAGCAGAACGATTTGTGTTGTAACTTCTGTCAGTGCTCGTTCTGTTTTCAGCATAATTTCTGTTTGGAGCAGTTCTGTTGTCTGTAGTAGAAACTCTTCCTGTATTAGATCTGTTTGTGCTGTAATTTTGGTTTCTGCCTGTTTCTCTGCTCGCAACACGTCTTTGATCGAGATCATATCTGTTAGATACATTAGAATGTCTTTGAGCAAAGCTATAGTCAGGACGTCTTGTTTCGTAACCATAAGTACGTCTTGATTCATACATAACCGGAGCTCTGTAACTTCTTCTTGTATTTACATAGTTATAATGATTATTTACGTTGATGTAAACATTAATATTGTTTCTGTATCTGTAAATTGGGAAGGGTCTCCAAACTGAATAATAGGTTGGATAATAGTTCCATCCCCATGTAGAACAGTAAGGTCTGTAATTGGTTACCCAAAATGAGCTGTAAATTACGGGTGTTACATTATAAACCGGCTCATAAATATAATTTGCACCATATAAATAAGTATTACCTACAACCTGAACCACGACTCTGTTAGAGTTATCTCTTTCTACATCGATTGTTGCAATGTCCTGATAAACATCACGATCTAAAACTGCCTGAATAATTACAACGTGGGTTCTGTCTTCTACAGATTCGATTACACGTAAATAATCAACCTGATCATCTCCATTTAAATCTAGATTTGATATTTGGTATTTTGGATCATTCAAACGTCTTTCAAAATCCTGAAGATTGGCTGATTCTCCAAAAATAGAAGCCACGGCTCTTAAATCTAAGTTATCGCTTATATCTGAATTCTTTGCATATACAGTAGTTTGGCTTTGAACTTGTACAGAACTAAAACCTAATGTTAACAGGGCTATAAATAGTAGTTTCGTTTTCATTTTAAATCATATTAAGATTAATATTGTGAGATATCCAATTACTGTGCCAGAAAAAAACACCTAACTTATTTTATATTTTGTAAATAATTGTATTTTAGCGCCAAATAAACTCTAATTGATTATGAAAAAACTAATTTTATTTTGTTGCGCTTTTGTTTTGTTTATGTCTTTTAAGACGCTGAATTACAGTGATAAAGTAGGGTTAAATGGTTATTTTTCGACTGTCAAAATAGATACTTTATTTAAGGATCAAATTAGTATTCGCGCCATATCAATAGATAAAAACAAGGTCTGGTACGGTGGCGATAATTCTCGTTTTGGCTATTATGATTTAGATAAAAATGAGAAATTTGAAGAGCATATTTATCGCGATACTTTAAAGCTTGAATTTAGAAGTATAGCACAAACTTCTAACGATGTTTTTTTATTAAGTATAGGAAATCCCGCACTACTTTATCAGGTTTCTAAAAAAACTCAAAAAGTAAAATTAGTTTACAAGGAAGTCCATACAAAAGTATTTTATGATAGTATGCAATTCTGGAATGATAAAGAAGGAATCGCAATTGGAGATCCTACAGAAGATACTTTTTCGATCATTATTACCCGTGATGGAGGAGAAAATTGGACAAAATTATTATCAGATAAATTACCAACAAACGCTACGGGCGAGGCAGCTTTTGCAGCAAGTAATTCAAATATTGTAATAAAAGGAAACGAAACATGGATTTTTTCAGGCGGAAAAAAAGCTAGGACTTTTTATTCTCCTGATAAAGGTAAAACCTGGAAAGTAATCGAAACGCCAATAGTTCAGGGTAAAGAAATGACCGGAATTTTTACGGCTGATTTTTATGATGCGAAAACCGGTTTTATCGCTGGAGGAGATTATGAATTACCGGATCAAAAAAAGGATAATAAAGCCTTTACAAAAGATGGTGGAAAAACCTGGAATGTAATAGGTCAAAATGAAGGTTTTGGTTATGCTTCCTGCGTGCAGTATGTTCCCGGAACTAATGGTAGCCAATTGGTTTGTGTGGGATCAGGAGGATTGCAATATTCTACAGATAATGGCGCTTCATGGATACAATTATCAGATGATACTAAGCTTTTTACAATTCGATTTTTAAATAAAAATACGGCAATTGCTGCAGGATATAATAAAATGGTTCGAATTAATTTTAAATAATTAGAAAGAACTCTAAATAACAAGAACCCTAAATAATAAAGTAAGTATTATTATAAAGGGTTCCTGTCGCTGTTGTACTGTAAAATGTATTTTAATCTTTACCTGCTTTATCTCGATATTGCTGCAGTAATTTGCGATTAAAATCGTCTTCTGATTTTTTAAGCTTTAATATCTTTTTAGCCGAAAGTACTTTTTTCAAATTCGTCATGTATTTATCGCGCAAAAGATACAGCTCTTTGTCTGTGCTTTCCATTTGTGATAAAAGCGTTACGGCATCTTTATCAGACATTGAATTGATATTATCATCATCTAATTTACGCATGTACGTTTTCATTTTCTGATGTCTTAATTCAAATTGTTTATCATCATAAACATTATAAATAGGCCAGAATTTTTCAGCTTCTGTTGAGGTTAATTCCAGCTCAGTCGTTAAAAATGAAACTTTATAAGCTTTAATTTTTTCTCTCTTTTCATCAGTTTTGCCGCTTTGTGCATAAAACGAAAAACTAACCAGAAACAGGATTATCGGAAGTATATTTTTGATTTTCATTTTTTAGTTTTTTTATTCTGATATTAAATGCTCAATATTTGGATTTGTTGCCAGAATATCCTCAAGGGTTTCATCTTCAATTGCAACATTTTTACTTAATTGCTGAATGTCTTTTGTATCTAGTTTTTGAATTAAATCATATTGATTTAAATTCGACTGATAAGATAAATAGGTTTCTAAAGTATCTTCATCCAGATCTTTAGAGGTATTGTTGTAATTATTAACTATAGGGATCATTAAGGCAATAACAACTACAGCGGCAGCAAGTAGCGAAAGTACTTTTTTACGCTTGTAAATTGGGATTACTTTTACTTCCTGTTCTTCGTTTGCCCGTTCTAAAACTTTTGCCGAAAAATTATCAAAGTAATTTTCCGGAGTTTTAAATCCAGTTGTTATTTTGGGTTCGTTTTCTAATTTAAATGCTTTCATAATGTCTATAAGATATGTTTTATAACAAAAGGTTTAATTTGATGTAACATATATTTCAATTTTTTTTACAGCATGATGATAAGATGCTTTCAAAGCGCCCACTGAAGTTCCCAGAATTTCAGCAATTTCTTCGTATTTTAACTCTTGAAAATACTTCATCTTAAAAACCAATTGTTGCTTTTCCGGCAACGTTACAATTGCTTTTTGAAGTTTTAACTGAATTTCATCTCCGTCAAAATAAACATCAGCCTTCAAATTATCGATGGTTTTGTTTTGTAATGCCTCAGATGTTAATCCGCTTAGTTTTGCTTTCTGATTTAAAAAAGTAAGAGCCTCGTTAGTGGCAATTCGGTACATCCAGGAAAAGAGTTTACTTTCGCCTTTAAAATTCTTTAAATACTGAAAAACCTTTACAAAAGTATTCTGCAATACATCATCTGTATCATCATGGTTCAAAACAATGTTTCGAATGTGAGAATATAATGGTTTTTGATAATCAGACAAGAGTTTTTGAAACGCAGTATTTTGCGTTTTAGGATCTAATAATTGTTGTATAAATTCCTTCTCGTCTGTCAAATTTTTCGATTTATCTTATTAGAATGAACTTTAAACAAAAGGTTTAATGCATCATTTATTTTAAAACTCTGACTGCTCTTCTTCTGTAGTAGGTTTAGGTGCTGGTTTAGGTGTTTCTGTAGCAGGTTTAGGCGAAGCAGGTTCTGCTGTTGGAGTATTGTATACAGGAACTTTAACCACAGGAACTACTTTTGGTTTTACAGGAAAATAAATTTCTGTCATTAACTTAGATGGGCTTTTTACATCCAGCTTGCTAATGGCCAGAATTTCAAGATGAGACCAGCTTAACTCTGGTGTGATTTTTTCTTTATTGATAAAAGCAGTAGTTTTTGCAATTGCGGTATTCAAATGCGTGTAATCTCCTTTTAGAGTCGTTTTTACGGCTTCAAAACCATTAAGTTTTCCTCCTAAAATATCACTTCCGGATGTGGTCATGATTTCTTTGTTTGTAGGTAAACAAATCGAGATTTTTGCTAATCCTTTTTGTGTATCATAAGTATGATAAATTATAAAAGGTTTTCCGTTTGTAGACAAACCATTGTTTTTGCTAAACTCAATAAGTTTAGGAATTACAATTCTTGCATTTTTATTTATTTTAGAAATCTCACTCGTAAAAGTTTGTTTGATATAAGGAGTTTCTGTTTTCTTTACTAAACCATTTACATTGATAGCAAAAGTTTTAGTTTCATAATCTAAATTTTTATCGATGTTAGCAAGGCTTTTTTCATAAATAGTTCCAATGACTTTATCAGAACCTCCATTTAGCGCAGTGTATACTTTAAATAAAAAGCTCATTGTTCCGCTAGCTTTCCAGGTAACTTTTGTTTTTCCTGCCAGAGTATCTTTAAATGTCCAGTTTACATCAGCTTCTGTGCCGTCATATTTCATTTTTTGCTGAATACTTTCACCGTCAATTGCTTTTAGGGTAATCGCATTTCCTTTTCCTTCAGCTCCGTCCCAGTAATAAGACGCACCATTTCCGGCAGTTTTATTTGGGAACGTCATTTTTATTGATGAATCTTCAACAGACCACGATTCAAAATCTTCGTAATTTCTAAAATCATTTACGTAATTATAAACCGTTGCTTTTGGCGAATTGATCACTTTGCTTCTTTCTACAGAAAAAATCCCTTTTTGGGTAGCGACAAAAACAGTAAGAGCAACTAAGCTTAATAATAACAGGAGAAATAAATATTTTAGAATCTTCATTGTAGTCGTTTATTTTGTGTCGTAAAGTTATAAATTTAAATTACCAGTCGCAATAATAACGGAGCAATAAAAGTACACTTTATAAATTATATTGGTCAAAAAAAGCTTTAAATAAACGTTTTTGAAGATGTTTAAGTATAAAAAGCTTCTAAAGTTATTTTATTCTAAATATAGCAATAAATTTTTGAAATTATCTTTTAAAGAAAAATTTGATAACAAATAAAAGAGCAATAAAAATCAAGAATACAATTAAAACTTTATAATTTCCTTTATAAAAAACTTTATGCAAAGCGAGATCTTTACGGTAAGCAAATATCATTACGATTACAAATGCAATAAAAAAACAGAGCGCGAATATTAATTGTCCTTGACTAAACATAGTTGAAAATTATTTTTGACAAATTTAGAGAATTGTATATGAATAGTTGCTAATTTGCCGTTTCATTTAATCAAATAATATCATGAAGAAACAACTTGATGCCGTAACAGAATTTCATACTGCTTTTAAAATAGGTCACAGTCAGACTCCAATTGCTGATTTGGGCGAAACAAAGAAAATACTTCGTTATAATTTGATGAAAGAAGAAAACGAAGAATATCTTGAAGCTGTTCAGAACAATGATTTGGTCGAGATTGCTGATGCTCTTGGTGATATGATGTATATTTTGTGCGGAACTATTATCGAGCACGGTTTACAGGATAAAATAGAAGCTGTTTTTGATGAAATTCAGCGTAGTAATATGAGTAAATTAGGCGAAGACGGACAACCTATTTACAGAGAAGATGGTAAGGTCATGAAAGGACCAAATTATTTTAAACCTGATTTCTCTAAACTTTTATAATTTTTTTTCACCTCAAAGAACGCTAAGGTTTTTTTATTCTGTGTGTAAATACAAACGAACTTTTTTTACCGCAAAGAACGCTAAGTTTTTTTATATAACTTAAGAAATATAAAGTTCGCAAAGCTTTGTGTCGAAACAGCTTTGCGAACTTTTTACTTTTTATAAACGACCACAAAGAAAAAAAACTTAGCGTTCTTTGCGGTAAAATTAGCCCTATAATAATCATATAAAATAGAAAACCCGACAACTTATTAGGCTGTCGGGTTTTTATATTTAAAACTTCTTTTGATTATTGCACCTTTACAGTCCATCCAAAAGTATCTTCAGAAAGTTTGTTTTGAAGACTTGTTAGTTTTTCTTTTAATAAAGAAGCATATGAATTCTCAACCGGAGCCATTTCATAATAAACATCCTGATAAGAGAAACCTTTGATAACGCTGATAACTGCAGCAGTTCCGGCGCCAAAAATTTCTTTTAAAGATCCGTTTTTAGCTGCTTCTACCAATTCTGAAACAATTACAGGACGAACGTCTACATTAAGACCTTCTTTTTCTGCCATTTCGATCAAACTTTTTCTCGTAATACCGTCTAAGATTCTTTCGCTTGTTGGAGCAGTTAATAAAGTGTCATTAATTCTAAAGAAAACGTTCATTGTTCCCGCTTCTTCTAGTTTTGTATGTGTTGCGTCATCAGTCCAGATAACTTGTTGAAAGCCCTCTTTGTTTGCTAAATTAGTTGGGTAAAATTGCGCAGCATAGTTTCCGGCAGCTTTTGCAGCACCAATTCCGCCATTTGCAGCTCTACTGTAATGTTCAGCAATAATTACTTTTACTTCACCGGCATAATAAGATTGTGCAGGAGAAAGTAAAATCATAAATTTATATTCGTCAGAAGGATTAGCGACAACACCAGCGCCTGTAGCGATCATAAAAGGACGAATATACATACTGCTTCCGTTTCCTTTTTGAATCCATTCCTGATCAATTTTCAATAATTCATTTAAGCCTTCCATAAAAATAGCTTCAGGAACTTCTGGCATTGCCATACGAACAGCTGAATTATTAAAACGCTTAAAGTTTTCGTCAGGTCTAAACAACCAAACATCATTATTGTCATCTTTATAAGCTTTCATTCCTTCAAAAATAGCTTGTCCGTAATGAAAGACTTTAGAAGACGGATCCATTAAAATTGGAGCATAAGGCTTAATGACAGGATTTTGCCATTCTCCATTTTTAAAATCACATTCGAATAAATGGTCTGTAAAAACAGCACCAAAGCTTAAGTTTTGAAAGTCAACTCCGCTTATTTTTGACGAAGTGGCTTTTCTGATTTCAATTTTGCTTGTTTGAGTTGTACTCATAATTATATAAAGTTTTTATGTAATTCTCATTCCAATAGAAGATTCTAAAGCAATGATTTGGTGTGAAATAGAATTTAACAAATGCAAAATTAAGTAAAAATATATAATTTGCTTAGTAAAACTGCATTATTTATGGGGTTTAACTGAGATTTATTTATCTTATAATAAAGTGAAAAAATTAGCACATTTTTATATAGAATTTATGAAAAAACAGCCATTTTTTAAGTCTTTACGCATTTGTTTTGACTAAATTTGGCTCGCAAAACGCTCTGAATTCCAACAAAATCAGATTATAAATTCCGAAAAAGTGAAAAGAGAAATAATTAAAACGCTAGATGGTTCAACGACAATTCATTTGGCAGAATGGGATGAATGTTATCATTCAAAACATGGTGCTATACAAGAAGCAAAGCATGTTTTTATAAAAAACGGACTTTCATTATTTGAAAATAATCCTGTAAATATTCTTGAAATAGGTTTTGGAACAGGTCTAAATGCTTTTATTACTTTTTTAGAATCGAATCATAAAAGCCAGAAGATTGATTACGTTGGGGTAGAAGCTTACCCTGTTGAAGCAGCAGAAGTTTTAGCGATGAATTATGTCAGTGAACTTGAGGCATTGGAATTTGAGAACATTTTTGAGAAAATGCATAAATGTGAATGGAACAAAAAAATTGAAATTTGTAATGCTTTTTCGTTAACCAAAAGGAAACAATTTTTTGATGAAATAAACGATTTTGAAATTTTTGATTTGATTTACTTTGACGCCTTCGGATATAGAGTGCAACCGGAGCTTTGGAGTACTGAAATTTTCAGGAAAATGTATAATAGTTTAAAGCCAAACGGAGTCTTAGTGACATACGCCGCTCGCGGAGTTGTTAAAAGAAGTATGATCGAAGTTGGATTTACCGTCGAAAAATTAGCTGGACCTCCGGGAAAAAGAGAGATGTTTAGAGCCTTTAAAAAGGTTTAAATGAATTGTTTAGAATCGTTCTATATTGATTTATATATATTAAGAAAACGTATTCGTTGATAAAATTTTTAAAAAAATAAGTTAAAATGAATACGTATGAATGATATTTGATTAAATTTGTGCGAGTTTAAAAATATAGATAACCCCCAAAAATCTTGTTTTATTATGTCAAAAATGATGTTTGATTACACGAAATCAATACTTGAGAGAGTAAGTTTCGACCCGATACTTTTCTGTAAAGAACTAGAGAAAGCTATCAAAACACTGTTACCATACGAGATGGAACAATTGCAAGAATGGTTATTAAACTTTATTGTTGAAAAACCAGAACTAAAACAAAGTTTACTACTGATCAAAGTATAAAAAAAGGAGCCAAATTGGCTCCTTTTTTCTTTTTATTTCTTTTGTAGCGGACTCACGATTTGAACGTTCTGAAAAACAATTGCTCCTTTTACAACTCCGGCGATTGTAGATCTTAGGGCGTCAATGATTTGCATTTTTAATTCGCTCTTTGGGTAAATTAAACTTACCTCACGGGCAGGTTTTGGTTCCTTAAAATTTCGTAGTTTCAGTTTGTCAGAATCTTTTAAGTCTAAGGTGTGCAAATACGGAAGTAATGTTGTACCCAATCCTTCATCGGCTAATTTTATCAGGGTCTCGAAGCTTCCGCTTTGGATCTGAAAATTATTCTGGTCGATATCAGTACCATTTTTGCATAAATTTAAAATCCCGTCCCTAAAACAATGTCCGTCTTGCAAAAGCAGGATTTCATTAATATTTAAATCTGAAACTTCAATTTCTTCTTTCTGAAAACTTGCATGATGTTCCGGTATGTACGCCACAAATGGCTCGAAGTACAAAACAATTTCCTTTATTTTTTCATCTTCAAGCGGAGTTGCAGCAATTGCAGCATCCAGATGACCATTTTTTAGTTTTATAATAATTTCATCCGTATTTAATTCTTCGATTAAGAGTTTTACTTTAGGATATTTTTTAATGAAATTGTTTAAAAACATAGGTAAAAGGGTAGGCATAATGGTTGGAATAATTCCCAAACGAAATTCACCACCTATAAAACCTTTTTGCTGTTCTACTATATCCTTGATTCTGTCTGCTTCATTTACAATATTCTTTGCCTGATTGACAATTTTTTGACCAATATCAGTAAGTTGGATTGGTTTTTTACTTCTGTCAAAAATTAAAATATTAAGTTCCTCTTCGATTTTTTGAATCTGCATGCTTAATGTTGGTTGAGTAACAAAACATTTTTCGGCAGCAAGTGTAAAATTTTTATGTTCGGCAACAGCTAACACATATTGTAATTGAGTAATCGTCATTTTGATAGTATTTTGTGATGCAAAAATAAGAAAATATAATTTTTTTTTATAATATTTTTAAAGAAGTTGTTTTAAATTTGTAGTAAACTTATTATAAAATGAAAACTATCAAAACAAATATTTTAGGATTACCGGTAAAAGAGTCAGAATTATTAGTGAACGAATTAAATATTCTGTTATCAAATTTTCAGGTATACTATCAGAACTTAAGAGGAATACATTGGAATATTCGTGGTAAACGTTTCTTTGATTTGCATGTTAAATTCGAAGAATTATATACAGATGCACAACTAAAAATAGATATGATTGCAGAAAGAGTCCTAACAATAGGAGGAACTCCATTGCATACATTTGAAGACTATATTAAAAACAATAAATTAACCGTTGGAAAAAATATTTCTAATGATGAAAAAGCAGTTCACTTGATTGTAAATTCGCTGTCTGATTTGTTGAAAATCGAAAGAGAAATTTTAAAACAATCAGATGATATTAATGATGAAGGAACAAATTCTATGATGAGTGACTTCATTGCAGAGCAGGAAAAAACCATCTGGATGATGCAAGCATGGTTAGAAGAATCACTGTAACGAATTGTTTTTTAAGGATATATAAACAGAATATTGGTCTTTCCTTTATTCTGTTTTTTTATGTTTGTTAAATTTGTATAAATTTTTTGCCCTCGCGCTTTGATTTTATTTCTTTAACACTATTTTTGCTGCAATGAAACTAATCGCACGCATATTATTATTCATATTTATTGCCTTTTTATCGACCCCAACAATTGTTCAGGCGATAAAGAAAGGAGGCAATACACCTATGTCTTTTAATTTTGCAGAAGAGGAAGTTCATAAAGAACTTAAATCTGTAGTTCATGCTACAATATTAGAGCATGAAGTTTTATTACCTGTTTATATTCAAAAGAAAACGATCGTTTCTGAAAACATCGTAAAATTAGATAATATTTCTCCGAGCATATTTGCTCCACCTCCCAACCTGGCATAATACTTCCGATTATTTTGAACTACACTGCATTTTTGATTAAATGTGGTAAATCTTTAATGAATAATTTTTTTAGTATTGTATTATGACAAAAAAAATCAATCTTTTTGCCAACCTTAAATCTGATTTTGCTTCAGGTTTAGTGGTTTTCTTGGTGGCTCTTCCGTTGTGTTTAGGTATCGCAATGGCTTCTGGAGCACCGTTATTTTCTGGAATTATAGCAGGTGTTATTGGTGGTATTGTGGTTGGTTATTTAAGCCAGTCACACATTAGTGTTTCTGGACCAGCAGCCGGGTTGACCGCTATTATTTTGACCGCTATTAGTGATTTAGGTGCTTTTGATGTGTTTTTAATGTCGGTTTTTATTGCTGGATTAATTCAATTAGCATTAGGGTTTTTAAAAGCCGGAAGTATATCAAATTATTTTCCAACAAATGTTATTGAAGGAATGTTAGCCGGAATTGGAATCATTATCATCTTGAAACAATTGCCTCACGCTTTTGGTTACGATGCTGATTTTGAAGGAGATCAGGCTTTTGTTCAAAATGATGGAAGCAATTCATTTTCATTTTTATTCGATGTTTTAAATCACATTCACTTAGGAGCAGTAGTTATCTCACTTGTTTCACTGGTAATATTGATTTCATGGGAAAAAGTTCCTTTTTTAAAGAAATTAAAATTAGTTCCGGGTGCACTTATTGCGGTTATTACAGGAGTAGTTTTAAATGAATTATTTCTTAATTCAGGAAGTTCATTGGCAATTGCAAAAGAACATTTGGTTTCATTGCCAGTTCCAAAATCTTTTGATGAATTTAAATCTATTATAATTACACCAAATTTTGCTGCGGTTACAAATCCACAAGTTTGGGTAGTTGGAATTACAATTGCCATTGTAGCTTCTATAGAAACATTACTTTGTATCGAAGCTTCTGACAGAATGGATGTTCAAAAACGTTACACCAATACAAATGTTGAACTTAGGGCACAAGGTATTGGTAATATCATGAGCTCACTTTTAGGAGGTTTGCCAATGACATCAGTTGTTGTGAGATCATCTGCGAATAACAATGCAGGAGCAAAGTCAAAAATGTCAGCTATTATTCATGGTGTACTTTTACTGATTAGTGTTTTGTCAATACCAGCAATTTTAAATAAAATTCCGTTGGCAACTTTAGCCACCGTTTTAATTTTGGTTGGATATAAATTAGCAAAACCTGCAACTTTCAAACATTTTTGGGAGAAAGGAAAATACCAGTTCATTCCTTTTGTTGCAACATTAGTATTTGTTGTAGCAACAGACTTACTTAAAGGAGTTGCACTGGGAATTATTATTAGTATAATTTTTGTCTTGAGAGGAAACCTGAAAAGAGCTTACAGTTTCAAAAAAGAAGAATACGAAGATGGAGACATTATTCATATTGATTTAGCTCAGGAAGTTTCATTCCTGAACAAAGCGGCAATTAAATCGACATTAAGTGAGATTCCTCAAAACTCAAAAGTAATTATCAATGCACATGATACAGAGTATATTGCCCATGATGTTTTAGATTTGATTCGTGAGTTTAAGGAAACAAGGGCTATCGATGAAAATATCAAAGTAAAACTAAAAGGATTTAAAGAAGCTTACGAGCTTGAAAACTCTCCTGATATTAACAATCATGTAACTATAGAACATTATTATGATGTTGCAAAAAGAGCTTTAGTTAAAAAAGAAACGGTAAAAGAAGATTTTTAAACAAATTAAATTAATTAAAGGTATTTCTTCATTGTGAGAAGTATGAAAATTAGATAACTTTACATTAAGTTATTTTTGATATGTTTAAACATGTAGAAGTACCATTCAAAAAACAAAAAAATGAGAGAGTTTTATAAACAATTATTAGAAAACAACAAGGAGTGGGTTGAAAAATCATTAGCATTAGACCCAAATTATTTTGCAGATTTAGCCAAGGGGCAAACACCACCATTATTATGGATTGGATGCTCTGACAGCCGTGTTCCTGCAAATGAAATTATTGGGGCAAAACCAGGAGAAGTTTTTGTGCATCGTAACATCGCAAACATGGTTGTACACTCTGATATGAATATGTTGAGTGTTTTAGATTATGCTGTAAATGTTCTTAAAGTAAAACATGTTATCGTGTGCGGACATTACGGATGTGGCGGTGTAAAAGCAGCAATGGGAAATATGTCTGTTGGAATCATCGATAACTGGATTCGTCACATTAAAGATGAATATCGTTTACATGATAAATATCTAAATTCAATTGAAGATGAAACGGAACGTTTTAATGCTTTTGTTGAAATTAATGCTAAAGAACAAGTATACAATTTAGCGAAAACATCAATTGTACAAGGCGCTTGGAAAAATGGTCAGGATTTAATGCTTCACGGATGGGTTTACGGTTTAAATTCCGGATTTGTAACGGATCTTAATGTAAATATCGCATCAAATGATGAATTAGATGAGGTTTATCAACTAAGCAATCTATAAAAAAAAAAATCGCCTCAAAAGGGCGATTTTTTTTTTATTCGTTTTCGTCTAGATTTTCATTAAAAGCTGATGGTAATAGGGTTGGAATAAACTTTATTAAAATAGGTAATAATAAACTTCCGCCGGGAAGTAAAAATATTGTTAATGACGGAATCGTTTTGCAAATATCCAACAACTGTTTTTTTACTTTCTTCTTTTCCTTGGCATCCAGATCTCTCGTTGTAGAATAAGCCAATAAGACCATTAATTCTTTACTCTGAACAATTTCCTTAACTAATCTGTTTTTGTTTCTTACAATCAGCTTTACAACACTATGTGTCATTTGATCGTAAAAATGCTTTACAGGATTTGAATAATTAAAATACGGAATTTTCTTTTTATGAGTTGTTATAAAAGTATGAGTGGTATCAATACTTTTGGTAACAAAATCATCAGTAACGCCCATCATTGATCCTAAAGAATATAAAAAATAAGATTCTTCATTTTCTACAACGCCGTCACTCCATAGTGCCATTCCGGCCATATCAATAAAATAATATTGCTCTAGTTTATTACTGAAGTTTTCTAATTGCAGGGTTTCTAAAGTATCTACAGTAACTTTTGAGAATTTAGAATATCGTATTGATGCTTCAAAAAGTTTAATCAGTAAATCGTCATGTTGCGATTTAACAGTTTTCGTTTTTAAGGCCAAAGCGACAATACCAAGAACAGTCTCTTCGATTCTTTTTAGATATTTTTCAGGAATTACACCATGCTCCAGATACTGTCTGAAAGCTAAAACATCAATAAATAAAAGCGCATTGGTAACCAGATGCGAAAAGTTTTTACTAATAATACTATCATTAGTCTGAACTCTTTGATCAATTATATTTTCAAGAGAAAGGGAAGGAGTGTCTTTAGGGAGTAAAATTTTGAATAAATTAAATCCTTCCGGATTCATTTTATTATAAAATTTCAAGACTTCGGTTATAAAGTTTTTTGGTTCAGAACTTCTTTTTTCCAAACAAAAAACGTGATATAAAGTATTTAGTAAAGCTACTTTAGAAATTTCGGTTTTAAACCAGCCTTTTATAGGCACCGGAACCTGAGAATCTATCTCGATAATGTGGCCATAGATAAAACCGGTTTCTCTGATTTTATAGTAAAACGATTCTGTAGTCTCAAAAGGAATTGCCTCTGAAAACTTTTGTTCACTAAAAAACTTGTCTATCCAACCTGATGCCGATGGGTTAATCATTAACTTTAATTTATAGCTGCAAAGCTATATCTTTTTCTTGTGTTAGGATAAGTTTTAAATGAAATAACCACTAGATTTTGTGAAAATGTAGTGGTTATTGTGTTTTTTATTTGATGATTCCTGCACAGGCAACTCTTCCGCCTGCATTTCCGGTAGGCTGAGTTGTAAAATCATCAGTTCCCTGATGTACAATTAAACCTTTTCCTAAAACATCTTTGTTGGTATCACCACAACCAATGCACCATTCGTCTGTTGTTAGCGTAATAGTTCCATTACCTTTTGCATCAGCGGTAAAGTTTCCAATATCACCTTTATGATATTCTGCAACGCCCCATTTTCCGTGCTTCTTAAAAGTGGGATTCCAGTGTCCTCCGGCAGAACTTCCGTCTGCAGAGCTACAATCTGCTTTTTCGTGAATATGGATTGCATGTACTCCCGGTTCTAAACCAGTCATTTTTGCAACAAACGTTACTTTACCATTTTTCTCTGTAAAAGTAGCAGTTCCTCCAACTTTACTATTGCTTTTAGGCTCTAAGGCAACAGTAAGTGTTTTAGCGTCATTTGATTTTGTATTGGTCTTACAACCAATAATTAAGGCTGTAATTATAGCGAAAGAAACGATTATTTTTTTCATATGAAAGGCTTTTTAAATTAAAGATTAAGTAAATTTAACATAAAATTCCGACATTGATTGGCGCTAAGAGTTAAAAAAATCTAAAACTATTACCTGTAATTTAATGGTTCTTTAAGGGATCAACAAATTATTATTGCGTAATTTCGTATCACCTCGAATTTAAAGTTTTCAAAATCAGTGTCGATTATTTTCTAATTTAATCTATAAAATTATGATAAAGAATATTTTAATTTTAGTTTTTTCAGGAATTGTCCTAATCTCATGCAATGCTTCTAAAACTTCAAAAAATGATTCTGTTTCGCAACTTGAAGGAACATGGGAACTTAATTATATAACGGGACCAAGAATAACTTTTGACGGTTTGTATCCAAATAAAAAACCAACCATAACTTTTAATGTAAAAGAAAATCAGGTTTCCGGAAACAACAGCTGCAATTCTTTTACAGGAAAATTGAAAGTGACAGGGAATAAAATTGATTTTACCCAACCTATGGCTGTTACCAGAATGATGTGTATTGATGCACAAGGTGAACCCATTTTTATGAGCACTTTACAAAAAATAACTTCATATGATGTTACCGATGATGGGAAAACGCTGAATTTTATTTCGGAAGATATTGCGATGATGCGATTTACCAAAAAATAAAAATGCTTTTTAGTTCTACTTAAATATTTGTTTTATGAAAACGAAACTATCTGTTTTACCAATACTGATATTATGCTTTTTAAGTTTCGGTGTTTTTGCTCAGGAAAAAACAAAGAAGGAATTAAAAGCAGAAAGAGATTTAAAGAAACAAAAAGAAATTGAAGCTCTAATTGATTCCAAGAAATTTGATTTTGAAGCACAAAAAGCCAATCCGCAAGGAGGAAGGCTTATTTTTCTGGACTATAATACTTATTTTCTAAAGTTTAATACTGAAAAGACAACTTGTGATTTGCCCTTTTTTGGTCGGGGTTTTAATGTACCATACGGTGGCGATGGGGGAATAAAATTTGAAGGTTTGCCTGAAAATATAAAAATTCAAAAAAATAAAAAAAATTATATCGTCAAGGCAACTGTCAGAGGTAAAGATGATTCATATGACTTAATGCTTTCTGTCTTTTTTGATGGCGGGGCAACACTTTCTATAAATAGCAATAACAGAGGGCCAATTTCTTATGATGGAGAAATCAGAGCACCTAAGGCTCAAGAAAGCAAAAAATAAGATTTCGTGTAAGAAAAATAAGTATATTTGATAGTGTATGAATTTTTTACAAACAAAATTAAATTTAAAACTATGAAAAATTTTCTTCTTCTTATTTTTATGGCAATTGTCTCGTTTCCATCCTTTGCCCAATCTTCATTTAAGGAAGATGTTGATGTGCTGCAAAGTGTTTACGGCAAATCAAAAAGTGATCTTGTAAAACAGTATATGAATTTGTCTGATACTCAAAGTGCTGCTTTTACTAAAGTGTATGATAATTACGAAACAGAACGTAAAGCCTTAGGTCAGGCAAAATTTCAGTTGATTAATGATTATGCTGCAAATTATGCGACACTAACAGATGAAAAAGCAGATGAGTTGGCAAAAGGAACTTTAAAAAATCATTTGGCTTATGAAAAATTATACTCGAAAACTTATGGACAAGCTAAAAAAGCAGTTGGCGCCATAAATGCAGCGAAATTTCTTCAGTTAGAAGTTTATTTACAGACTATAATCCGTGCTGAAATCTTAGAATCTGTTCCTTTTATAGGAGAATTGGATAAATCAAAATTGCAATAAGTTATAAACATAAAAAAACGGTCGTTATAAATTTATAACGACCGTTTTTTATTTAAAGCTTATTTACTTGTTTTAACTTCATAAATTGCGTTTACCATTCCGTTTTGCGGACTATCTAAAGTAAGTTCCCAAAACATTATACCTCCTAATTTCTTAGATTTTACATATTCCGTTTTTTCCTTTATCGATTTTAGATCGTCTGATGTTGCAAAGGTTTTTGATGTCGCATTATACCAATATGGTGCTTTTGCTTTATCATCCCAAAAATATTTCCAGCCATTAGCTTCTGTATAAGTTGAAGCAAAGTTTTTAAAGTCAACACCCTGAATGTGTTCGCCCGCCTGATAAAGACCATTGTTTATATTTTCTACATTTTTCCATGTTCTGGAATAAAAAGCGCCTCCAATAATTAATTTTTCTGCAGGAACTCCTTGTTTTATTAAGTAAGTAACCGCTCTGTCTGTAGATTCTTCTTTTGCATTTGTACTGTATAATGGCGTATGATGTCCGGTAACTTTAGAATATCCGTTTACTAAATCGTAGCTCATAATATTGATACGATTTACTAATGGCGCTACGGTTTTCCAGTCTATAGATTCATCCAGATATTTTTGAAATCCTCCTGCCGCAAAACTCAATTCATACTTTTTACCTAAAGTAGAACGCAAAATTTTAATTAATTCTGTAAAGTTAGGTTTATCAGCAGCTTGAAATAAATGTCCAGGCAGTCCCTCAATTGCAGGATATTCCCAATCTAAATCTAATCCATCTATTTTAAAATAATCACTCACTTCTTTTACTGATTTTGCAAAAGTTAATCTTCCTTCAGCTGTAGAAAATGCAGCAGAACAAGGCTCACAACCTCCCCAGCCACCAAGTGAAAGAATAATTTTAAGTTGCGGATTTTTAGCTTTTAAAGAAACCAGGTATTTAATTGTGGTAGAATCTTTAGGGGAATCTACACTTAGTTTTCCATCTTTTAAATGACAGAAACTAAAAATAATTTGATTCAATTTGTTTACTTCGTATTCGTTAATCAGTTTATCATCGCCAGTGTAATAAGCGATAATGTCAAATTTCTTGTTTTTCTGAGCAAAAATAGATGTAGATATCAGGCAAAGAAATAAAAGAGCAATTAGGTTAATTTGTTTCATTTTATATTTTTTGAAGTTTTAGAACGCTAAATATAAAACATTAGATTATAAATTTTGCTATTGATCTTGTATCAGAAATGCAATTTTAATAAAGATTTGTGAAATGAGATCGTAATATTGCGTCTCTACAAAAAAATGACAAAAAAATAAACCCGCACTGTTTCGGATTAGTGCGGGTTTAAACAAATTAAAAGCTAAAAACTATTTTTATATTAGAAGCAGTATTCGTTTTCTGCAACTAATTTAGATGTAATAACCTCTCTTAAAGCTACAACATTAGGATTGTTTGTGTATTTTGTAAAACGTTTAAGTCCCATTAACATCATACGTTGTTCGTCTCCTTCAGCAAAAGAAATG
The DNA here is from genome assembly GCF_001422725.1 of Flavobacterium sp. Leaf82. Taxonomy (GTDB): domain Bacteria; phylum Bacteroidota; class Bacteroidia; order Flavobacteriales; family Flavobacteriaceae; genus Flavobacterium. The sequence goes on from NZ_LMMA01000033.1 coordinate 284,212, forward strand.
ATTCCTTCTTTTCCTCTTGAGTTTACGATATCTACAGCTTTGTATAAGTATAATTTTGCCATTGCAATTTGCTCTTGTACTTTATCTTCACCTTGATTTTTAGCTAATTTTTCAGTTCTAAGAATAGTACTTTCAGCCATATAGATTTCGATTAAGATATCAGAAGCAGCCATTAATAGCTGTTGGTGAGAATCTAAATCCGGTCCGTATTTTTGAACAGCGCTACCGGCAACCATTAAGAAAACTTTCTTAAGATTAGCGATAATTCCTTTTTCTTCAGCAAATAATTCAGAGAAATCAGGAGTATCAAAAGATGGAATTCCCATTAATTCTTCCTGAACTTTCATTGCTGGTCCAAGTAAATCAACGTGACCTTTCATCGCTTTTTTGATCAACATACCTACAGAAAGCATTCTGTTGATTTCGTTTGTTCCTTCGTAGATACGAGCGATACGAGCATCTCTCCAGGCACTTTCCATTGGAGTGTCTTCAGAGAATCCCATTCCACCAAAAATCTGAATTCCTTCGTCAGCACAAGATTGTACGTCTTCAGAAACTGCAACTTTCAGGATAGAACATTCGATAGCATATTCTTCAACACCTTTTAATTCAGCTTCCTGATGCGTAGTTCCTTCAGCTTCACGAGCAGCGATTCTGTCTTCGATATCTTTTGCAGCACGGTAAGAAGCACTTTCTCCAGCGTATGCATTAGTTGCCATTTCAGCTAATTTAGAACGGATAGCTCCAAAAGATGAAATTGCAGTATTGAACTGGATTCTTTCGTTCGCATATTTTACTGCATTTGAAGTTACTCTACGTTGCGCATCTAAACAAGCAGCTGCCAATTTAATACGACCAACATTTAAAGCGTTCATTGCAATTTTGAAACCGTTTCCTCTTTCAGATAACATGTTTTCAACAGGAACTTTTGTATCATTGAAGAAAACCTGACGAGTAGATGAAGCACGGATTCCTAATTTATGCTCTTCTTCATTCATAGAAATTCCGTTAGACGGATCGTTTTCTACGATGAAACCTGTAATATTTTTATCATCACCAATACGGGCAAAAACGATGAAAACGCTACAGAAACCTGCATTCGAAATCCACATTTTTTGTCCGGTAATTTTATAATGCGTTCCGTCTTCAGATAAAACAGCTTTTGTTTTTCCTGAGTTAGCATCAGATCCTGCACCTGGTTCAGTCAAGCAATAAGCTCCAAACCATTCTCCGGAAGCCAATTTAGGAACGTATTTTTTCTTTTGTTCTTCAGATCCATAAAGAGTAATTGGCATAGTTCCAATACCTGTATGAGCACCAAAAGCAGTTGAGAACGATCCTGTAGCACCAGAAATGTAATCACAAACTAACATTGTAGATACGAATCCCATTCCTAATCCACCGTATTCCTCAGGAACCGCAACTCCCAGAAGTCCAAGTTCACCAGCTTTACGCATAGATGATTCAGTATAAGCATAATCTTTTTTCTCAAAACGATCTTTGTGTGCCCATAATTCTTTGTCAACGAACTCTTTTACAGAGTCACGCATCATTAACTGCTCTTCCGAAAAATCTTCTGGTGTAAAGACATCTTCGCATTTTGTTTCCTTAACTAAAAACTGACCACCACGGGTTACGTTTTTTTCGATTGTATCTGCCATTGCTTTTTGTTTTTGTATGTTTTTTATTTATGTTTTTTGTACACAATCTTGTCATTGCGAGGAACGAAGCAACCGCACTTGCAAAATAAAACTTTGTGCAATTGTTAGCGAGGTTGCTTCGTTCCTCGCAATGACAAACTGAACGTGTACTTTACTTAATAATATTCTCTTTTTAAAGAACCTCGTAAATCCCAGCACTTCCTTGCCCAGTTCCCACACACATAGAAACGATTCCGTATTTGTTACCTCTGCGTTTCATTTCGTCGAATAACTGAACAGAAAGTTTAGCACCAGTACAACCCAGAGGATGTCCTAGAGCGATTGCTCCACCGTTTACGTTTACGATTTCCGGGTTAATGTTTAATTCGCGAGTTACTGCTAAAGCTTGTGAAGCAAAAGCCTCGTTTAATTCAATTAACTCGATATCGTTCAATGTTAATCCAGCTTGTTTCAATGCTTTCGGAATTGCTTTTACAGGACCAATACCCATAATTCTTGGCTCAACACCAGAAGAAGCAAAGTTTACAAGTCTTGCAATTGGCTCAAGGTTTAATTCTTTTACCATATCCTCACTCATGATTAAAACAAAAGCAGCACCATCACTCATTTGAGAAGAGTTTCCGGCAGTTACACTTCCGTCAGCAGCAAAAACAGGTCTTAATCCCGCTAAAGCAGCAACAGAAGTTCCGGCTCTTGGACCTTCGTCTTGTTTTACAACATAAGATTTAGTTTCTTTTTTACCATTTTCATTGATGAAAGTCTGTTCAACAGTAATCGGAACGATTTGTTTGTCGAATTTTCCTTCAGCCTGAGCTTTCAAAGCTTTCATATGAGAGTTATAAGCAAACTCATCCTGATCTTCTCTTGAAATTTTAAATTGATTAGCAACCGCTTCCGCAGTTAAACCCATTCCCCAATAGTAATCTTCGTGACCTGCAGCAGCAACTTTATAATCCGGAGTTGGTTTGTAACCTCCCATCGGAATAAAACTCATACTTTCTGCACCACCAGCAATGATACAATCTGCCATTCCTGATTGGATTTTAGCAGTTGCCATTCCTATAGTTTCTAATCCAGATGCGCAATAACGGTTAACTGTTACACCAGGAACATCCTCAACTTTTAATCCCATAAGAGAGATCAAACGACCAACGTTAAGTCCTTGTTCAGCTTCCGGCATGGCATTTCCTACCATAACGTCATCAATACGTTTTTTGTCAAAATCAGGCAACTCATCCATCATAAACTGAATGGTTTCTGCAGCTAATTCATCAGGTCTTTTAAATCTAAAAACCCCTTTTGGTGCTTTTCCTACCGCAGTACGGTAAGCTTTTACTATATATGCTGTTTTCATTTGTTTTGTTTTTTAAGAGTATAGAAGATAGAGTATAGAAAATAGACTTTACTAAGTCTGAAAATCTATATTCTATTCTCTTTGTTCTATTTTCTAATTTCTAAGTGGTTTTCCTTTAGTTAACATATATTGAATTCTTTCTAAAGTCTTACGTTCAGTACATAAACTCAAGAAAGCTTCACGTTCGATATCTAATAAATATTGTTCAGATACTAAAGTCGCTTCAGATAAATCACCACCAGCCATTACGTAAGCAAGTTTGTTAGCGATTTTCTTGTCGTGCTCAGAAATGTATTTTCCAGCTTCCATTTGATCCGTTCCAACTAAGAACATTCCAAGAGCTTGTTTTCCTAATACTTTCACATCAGTTCTTCTGATAGGTTGTGTATAACCAGCTTCTGCCATTAATAAAGCATGTTTTTTAGCTTCAGCGATCTGACGATCTTTGTTTACTACGATAACGTCCTTTCCATGTTGAAGAAGTCCGGTATCAAAAGCTTCATAACCAGAAGTTGAAACTTTTGCCATAGCGATTGTTAAGAAATATTCCTGAAGAACGTTCAATTCCACATCATTTTTGCGGAATAAATCTGAAGCTCTCAAAGCCATTTCTTTAGATCCACCACCACCAGGAAGTACACCAACACCAAATTCAACTAATCCCATATACGTTTCAGCAGCAGCAACCACTTTATCAGCGTGTAAGCTCATTTCGCATCCACCACCAAAAGTCATTCCGTGAGGTGCTACAACAACTGGAATAGAAGAATAACGAACGCGCATCATCGTGTCCTGGAACATTTTGATAGCCATGTTCAACTCATCATATTCCTGCTCAACTGCCATCATGAAAATCATTCCGATATTAGCTCCGACAGAGAAATTCGCTGCCTGATTACCAATAACTAAACCTTGATATTCTTTTTCAGATAAGTCGATTGCTTTATTGATAGCCTGAAGTACATCGCCACCAATTGTATTCATTTTAGATTGGAATTCTAAGTTTAAGATTCCATCTCCTAAGTCCTGAATAATTGCACCACTATTACTCCAAACTTTTTTGCTTTCGCGAATGTTGTTTAGGATAATAAAGGAATCTTGTCCAGGAACTTTAGTTTGTGATTTTGTTGGAATGTTATAGAAATAAGTAGCTCCTTCTTTTACAGAATAGAAACTTTCGCTTCCAGAAGCTAGCATTTCAGTAACCCACGCAGCTGGTTCAAGACCTTCTGTTTTCATGATTTCGATTCCGTTGGCAACACCAATAGCGTCCCAAATTTCGAATGGACCATTTTCCCATCCAAAACCAGCTTTCATCGCATCATCAATTTTGAATAATTCGTCAGAGATTTCAGGAATTCTGTTTGACACATAAGCAAACATACCTGAGAAACTCTTACGGTAGAATTCACCCGCTTTGTCTTTTCCTTTCACCAAAACTTTAAAACGGTTGATAGGTTTATCAATAGTTTTAGTAAGTTCAAGCGTAGCAAAATTTGCTTTTTTAGCAGCGCGGTATTCTAATGTATCTAAGTCTAAAGAAAGAATATCTTTATCTACTTTTTTATAAAAACCTTGTCCAGTTTTACTTCCCAACCATTTATTCTCCATCATTTTGTTTACAAAATCAGGAAGTTTAAACAATTCATGTTGTTCGTCGTTAGGGCAGTTTTCATAAATACCATTGGCAACGTGTACCAAAGTATCTAAACCAACAACGTCAACTGTACGGAAAGTAGCCGATTTTGGACGACCAATAACCGGTCCAGTCAATTTATCAACTTCTTCAATCGTTAATCCCATTTCTTTAACCAAGTGGAATAAACTTTGGATTCCGTAAATACCAATTCTGTTTCCAATAAACGCAGGAGTATCTTTAGCAACAACAGATGTTTTTCCTAAAAATTTAGATCCGTATTCGTTTAAGAAATCCAATACTTCAGTTGCCGTTTTTGGACCAGGAATAATTTCAAATAACTTTAAGTAACGCGCAGGGTTAAAAAAGTGAGTTCCGCAGAAGTGTTGTTGAAAATCTTCGCTTCTTCCTTCGCTCATAAAATGAATTGGAATACCAGAAGTGTTTGAAGTAACCAAAGTTCCCGGTTTACGGAATTTCTCGATTTGCTCAAAAACTAATTTTTTGATATCCAAACGCTCTACAACAACCTCGATAATCCAATCAACATTGGCAATTTTTGCCATATCATCAGTTGTATTTCCAGTCGTGATTCTGTTAGCAAATTTTTGACTGTAAATAGGAGATGGTTTCGATTTTAATGAATTCGCCAAGTGCTCGTTTACCACACGGTTGCGAACAACTTTACTTTCAAGCGTTAATCCTTTTTTAGTTTCAGCATCTGTCAACTCGCGGGGTACGATGTCAAGCAGTAAAACTTCAACACCAATATTGGCAAAATGACAAGCTATTCCTGAACCCATAATTCCGGATCCAATTACAGCAACTTTTTTAATTGTGCGTTTCATATTTGTTAATGTTTGTTTGTATTGAATTTGAAATATCCTCTTTAAATAGGTTATTCATTTTCTAATTTTTCTGTTTGATTAAATATGTTTTTGTCCTGAATTAATTCATTTATGATTTCAGAAACTTCGATAAAATGTTTCAGTTTTTCGTCTGAAACATGTTTTCTGATTGTTTCATTAAATTTCAGAACCGTATTTTTAGATAAATCTCTTTTTTCTTTTCCAAATTCGGTCAGGTAAATCAAAACACCGCGACCATCCGTTGGGTTTTTTTTGCGAACAATCAAACCTTTGTCTTCCATCGATTTCAAGGTTCTGGTAAGGCTTGTAGCTTCCATTCCCATTCTTGGACCCAAAGCTGTCGATGGAGTCCCGTCTTCCTTATCAATACTCAAAAGTGCAAATCCGGTTGCCATTGTCGCATCGTATTTGGCTGCTTCTTCGTTGTACATTCTTGATACAGCTTGCCAGGTAGCTCGCAAAATATAATCTATTGTTTTCTCTTTCATATGTAACTATATCGATTTCAAATATAATCAAAAAATACTATGCATGCATATTAATTTATGATAAATTTTTGGTTAGTAAAAAAATATCTCTGATTTAGAGTGGTTTATGGTTTAATTTTAATTGAAATATACTATTCTTTTTTGTGATTTTAACAATTTTTATGCTGTAAAAATTATTTTATGGTTTTAAATTAAGATTTAATTCCGCAATTTGTAAAAAATCATGAGTTTAATTCAGGAATGCTTTGATCTTCATATCTCGAAATTGCCTTTTCAAGGATTTTTTTCATACGATTTCGTAGGTTTTTTGGTTCCAAGACCTCAATTCCGTCACCAAAACCTAACAGAATACGTTCCATTTCATAATTAGGAGAAATAAACAAATGCACAATTACACTTTTATCTTCATTTTCCTTAATCAGTCTTTGTGTATGATGCAAAGGTTTTGTGATAACATAAGGCGCATTTACGGCATCAATCCACAATTCGACTTTTCTGGGCTGTAAACCTGAATTTACCGTCACGCCAATTACATTTTTATAAAATAATTCAGCATCAAAATCTTCTTCTAAATAAGGCAGATTAAAATCATAATCGATACCAATAATTCGATCCAAAGCCAAATTGGTAATAGGAGCAGACCCTTTTTTCTTTCCCACCAAAAACCATCTGTTATTAAACTCCTTCAATATAAAAGGATGAAAATGAAATTTATTTTCCTCTATTGATTTAAACGATTTATAGGTTATCACCAAAACAATCTTCTTGATAATCGCCTGATACACTTCATCCAGATAATGTAAACCTTTTAATCCTTCGTTTTTATCCAGATAAATAACCGGTTTTGTATGCGATTTTTCCGCGTAGATTTTATCCTCCAGTCGCTGCAAAATATCCGACACATCATTAAACAACGAGAAATCCTTAAACTGTTTCAACATCGAAACCGTTTCTGTCAAAACATTCATATCCGTTTCCGTCAGCGGAATATCCGTTATCGAAAACTCATCGTCTTCATATTTATAATACTTTTTATCATACACTACAATTGGCGCATTATAACCCAGTTTTTCACTTCGCATTAACTGAATATCCATCTGAATCGTTCGTTTGCTAATCGGGTTTTCCCGACCTTCATATTCAAACAAAGCTTCAGAACAGCATTCGATTAAATCCTCCAGAGTCCATTGCCTGTATTTATTCTGCAGACATTTGTCAATGGTTTTATATCGTATTAAGGCATTTTTGTTTTGTGACATAGTTTATGTTTTTGGGCGTGTCCCTTCGGGTCGGGCTTTCCGTTACAATCTTTTGTTTTTTAAAGAAAAAAACAAAAGGATTTTCACTGCAATCCCTCACGCATATATGTTAATAAGAAAATTTCGTTTTCATAGTATTGAAAAATGATTTTTGATTTCAATTGCCTATTCTAATTTCCCGTTCTAATTTTCTATTCCAATTTTCCATTCCAATTTTCCGTAGAGACGCACAGCAGTGCGTCTAACGTAACGTAACCACAATTTATTCAGATTGCGGTCAAACCTGACAGGTTTTAAAAACCTGTCAGGTTTAAATAACATAAATGTGATACCTATATTAATAATGAAATCTCCTGCTTAATATTAATTCTCGCTTTCTCTTCATATAAACCTCTAAATTCCACCGTCTGAAAAATAAATTCATTCTCCAGAAAATGTTTCAAGGCTTTTGCACGTCCAGGTTTATAAAGCAAATCAGGATAAACGCTGTATTCTTTTCGAATTTGTTCAAAATAAATTTTATAATCTTCCCAATCTCTGGCGAGAATTTTCAAATCAAAATCAATTAACCAATTAATATCTTCTATTATATTATGCTGATGTTGTTGCGTTGCACAAATAGCATCAAAAACCAATTGACGATCAAATGAGATATTCTCGGGTAAAATCGACAAAGCATATTCGGCACTTTTAAGTTCGTTGTCTTTCTTAGAACTTTTATAGATATAATCGTGATAAAAAATAGAATATAATACTTCGTCAGGTTTTTGAAGTTTATCCCGATACGTTTCATAACTCTCAATCATAGCCGAAATATGCGTCAGGTTATGATAATGCCTTGATTTTTTGGAATATGCCGTTTCTAAATTCAGCCAGTTTTTCTGAATATCATTTGCTGGAAAGCCCATATTCAAAAGTAATTCAGAATAAATTTTCTCTAAATTCATATTGTTTTTTTATTTAAATCTTATAAAAGCTCCATCGGAGCAGAATATTTATACGCGATTATATTTCGAATTGTAATTAGCTTTGTTGAAGCATAATATTTATAACCAATTTTGTATTATTCAGCATCAAGCTCCAGCGGAGCGTAATATCTATAGCAATTTATTAAAAAGAGGATCAAAAGCTCCAGCGGAGCGACATTTCGGTCTTATATTTAATCAATAAATATGTCACCCCGCTGGGGCTCTTAAAATGCATTCTTAAAAATGGCTATAAATATGTCGTCCCTCTGGGACTTCATTGTTTTTATCTAAAGCTATAAATATATCATCCCGCTGGGATTTTTATTGGTTTTATGTTTAATCAACAAATATGTCACCCTGCTGGGGCTCTTAAACTGCATTCTTAAAAATGGCTATAAATATTTCGTCCCTCTGGGACTTTATTGTTTTTATCTAAAGCTATAAATATGTCATCCCTCTGGGATTTTTATTGGTTTTATGTTTAATCAATAAATATGTCACCCGCTGGGGCTTTTTAAAATTCATTCTTGAAAATGGCTATAAATGTGTCGTCCCTCTGGGACTTCATTGTTTTTATCTAAAGCTATAAATATGCCGTGCCTCTGGGACTTATGCGTTTTTGGTAAATAAATATTTACTCAAATATAAAATTCTTTTTTTACTGCGCAAAATAATTGCGTAGGAGTTCTGAAATCTTTGTTCAGGAAATAAAACAAGTTCATTAAAATAAAAAAGAGTTCAACAGGTCAAGTTTAAGTTACTTCAAAAACCATTAAGAGATATACTTAAACCATTACCATTTTACTCAAATATAAGTTTCTTTTTTACTACGCAGAATAAATGCGCAGTACAATCGAAATCTTTGTTCAGGAAATAAAAACAAACGTTCATAGAAATAAAATAAAAGAATAAAACAGGTCAAGTTTGAGTTACTTCGAAAACTTTCCAACGTACACACTTACATCATTACCTTTTTATTCTTATATGAGGCAGTAGCTCAGCGGTAGAGCAGGTAGTTTTGAAATTATCCTTCAAGGTCAATCAAAACTTACTTCGTACACTTCTAATGTCCGGGTCGTGGGTTCGAATCCCATCTGCTTCACTATTAATGGTCAATTAAAACTTACTTCAGGAAATTGGTAACTTTCGGTTCGAGTCTGGGCGAGTTTTAAAATCATCATTAGTAAAATGAGGGTCAAGATTAACTTACTTCTCGGGGAAACCCATCAGATAAAATAGTTCATCAATTACACTCTAATTTCAGGTCAAGTGTTTCTTACTTCAAAAATCTTTTAGGTAGAACTCAGAAACGCAATTATCTAAATTTTAAAAATTAAAAAAAATGAAAACAAAAGAATTATTAAAAATCAGTTTACGTCAAAATGCTATTTTCATTCCATCAGAAATGATTGCAAATGATATCAAAAATTTATCAGGAACAACATCGGTTTTAGTGGCCAATGTTTCAAAACCTGGATTTACATTTTCTGAGTCGTTATTACACGCTTTAAATAATGTAAACCCAAATTATAAAGTTGAAGTTTTAGAAGTCTTGAGAGAAGTTTTAGGAACAGATAAAAACTGGACGCCTTTGGTTAAAGAATGGAATATTCCAACAGGAGAATCTGTTTTAGATCATGTTGTTACGTATTTATGGAATGTTCTAAACATAAAAAGCGGAACAACTTTACAATGCGGGCACATAATCCCGGACAATACTTTTCCTTTAGAAAGATACAATGGTTGTCCGTTTTGCGGAACTCCGTTTGAATTCGGTAAAATCGAAAACTTCGGACAAGGAAGCAAATTAAAAGTATTGGATTTATGGTCAGAAACTGAATTAGAAAATTTCTATAAATCATTATTGCAATCAAAGACCGCTTTAGACGCTACGCAGGTAGATAGTTTAAAAATGACATTGAAATACTTGCCTTTACCAAAAGTGGATATTGCAATGAAAGAAACTTTAATGTTGGTAATTGATGTTTTAATTGAAGAAGGAAAAGCCGAAAATGCGTCTTCCTATTTTAAATCGCCAACAGATATTTTAAGATATTTATGGTTTAAGAATACAGGATTGTTGCAAATTATCGAGCCAAAAACAATCATTAAAAGAACGTCTAAAAATGCAACTCATTTTTTCAATGTTTTAGATACAAGCGCTCAGGCGAGAATTGCATCTGCAAACGATTTGAAATTGAAATATTCCCGAAAAGAATGTTTAATGGTGGCAAACTGGTTGAATAATCTTGATATGGATGTTGAAACAATGTGCGAAATCATGCACCCAAAAACAGGAATGTGGGTTCGTTTTATCCGTGCATTACGTTTGGCAGAATACAGCAAAAGAAAAGGATTTGAGAAATTGAATTTTTTAATGGATGTATTTTATAATCAGGTTTATGATGTTTGGCAAAGTAAAGTAAACACATCAAGATTAAAATTTGATGCCGATAAAACATTTACATTATTAAAACAACGTCCGGGATTGTTTGCACGTTCGTTATTCTCGAATATGCTTTGGTTTGGTGCAGACGAAACTGTGGCACATTTTACAGAAATTATCGATAAAGTTCCGGCAAGATTAGTGTTTACTTTAAACATGTATGCTCAAAATTATTTTGATAAAAACATGCAAAGAAGCGTGAAACCTTTGGGCGGAACAAACAAACGAATTGCACCGAATGCATTATTGAATTTATATGATGAAGAACAATTGGAGGCGATGAAAAATCAAATCGAAGAATTGTGTCTTTTGGCGATGAAGAAAAGATTTGCTGCAATTGCAAACCCAAACAAGACAATTTATATAGATCCGCAATTGTTTAATATGCCAGTTTCGATTGGCGATAGAAGCGAGACCGTTCAGGATTTACCGGTTGCTTTAATGGGAACACGTTTCCCGATTGAAGGAAACGAAGTGCGTTTGTTTATGCAATGGGGTAAAGATTTACCAGCGCAACATCTTGATATGGATTTAAGCTGTCATATTGCTTATGAAGATAAAGCCGATATGTGTTCTTACCACCGATTGGAAACTGTTGGTTGTAAACATAGTGGTGATATTAGAAGCATTCCGAGTAAAGTGGGAACAGCTGAATATATCAACATCAACATCGACGATTTGGCGAAAGCCAACGCAAAATATGTAACTTTTACCTGCAATGCGTATAGCAACGGAAGTATCACGCCAAATCTTGTTGTAGGTTGGATGAACAGCAAATACCCGATGAAAATCTCGGAAAAATCTGGAGTTGCATACGATCCGTCGTGTGTAGATCATCAGGTTCGTGTAACGCAGAATGTTGCCAAAGGTTTGGTTTTTGGAGTTCTTGATGTAGCCAAAAGAGAAATCGTTTGGTTAGAGATGACCTTTGGAGGACAAGTAGTTGGAGGTTTGGATTTTAAAGGAGTTCAGGCTTTGTTATCAAAACTAAGCAGCAAATTGAATATTGGTAGTTTGTTACAACTTAAAGCAGAAGCTCAAGGTTTAACCATCACCGAAGATCAAAATGCCGATGAGGTTTACGATGCAAAATGGGCGATAAATGCTGCGGCAGTTACGCAATTATTAATTGATTAAGGAAAGGTTCAAAGGTACGAAGGTTCAGAGGCACAAAGGTTTTGTAGAGACGCACTGCTGTGCATCTCCGCAAAGATTGGTAAATTTAATCTCGCAAAGGCGTACAGTTTGTCATTTCGACCGGAGGTAGAAATCACACACGGGATTCGACAAAGATTGGCGACGTATTGTGGAATTTTTAGTGTGATTTCTCTCCCGAAGCTTCGGGAGAGAAATGACATAAAATGAGAAAAATCATTTTAATCTTCATAATCTGTGGCTAAAAAAAAACTTTGCGACTCTGCGACTTTGCGCGAAATAAAAACTACGCAAAATAACTGCGCAGTACAAAACAACCTTTGTACTATCAAAAAACAAAAACAAATGAAAACACAAATAAACGGTACAGATATAATAGAATTAGGATTCCCGGAAGGAAAAACAATCGGGATTGCCTTAAAAATAAACAGCAAAAGACACGGGTTAAAACGTGATGAAATGATCGCAAATTTCAAAAACGTTCTTGAAACTCCAGAAAATTATATAGACGATGCTATTTTTAGCAAACTGGCAATTGCCTTGATCGAAAAAGCAAATGAAAAACCAGAAGATTTTATTGCTTTAAATCAAAATCCAAATGCATATTCTGCTTATGGTTTAGATGGTATCGAAGAGGGAGCCAGAAAACAAATGGAAGTTGCCATGAAATTACCCGTTACCGTTGCAGGAGCTTTAATGCCAGATGCGCACCAAGGTTACGGATTACCGATTGGTGGAGTTTTGGCCACAAAAAATGCCATAATTCCGTATGGTGTTGGGGTTGATATTGGGTGTAGAATGGCATTGTCAGTCTATGATATTGCAGAAGATTTTTACTTTGAAAACGAAGCCAAATTCAAAAAAGAATTAATTGCGAATTCGATTTTTGGTGCGGGTCACGGATTTCACGGTCAGTACAAATCAGATCACGCGGTTTTAGAAAACGATGCTTTTAATATGACTCCGTTTGTGAAGAATTTGAAAGATAAAGCCTGGTCGCAATTAGGATCTTCAGGAGGTGGAAATCACTTTGTAGAATTCGGAATCATGGAATTTGCAAAAGACGATGCGGTTTTAAATATCCCAAAAGGTAAATACGTTGCTTTGTTAACGCATTCTGGTTCACGCGGAATGGGAGCAACAATTGCCGGACATTATACTAAAATGGCAAAAGATGTTTGTAAACTTCCTGAAGTGGCTCAGAACTTGGCGTATCTGGATATGAACTCACAATTGGGTCAGGAATACTGGATGGCGATGAATCTTGCTGGAGATTACGCTTCGGCTTGTCATGAGATTATCCATAACAAAATGGAACGCGCTCTGGGTGCTACAATTTTAGCCAAAGTCGAAAACCACCATAATTTTGCCTGGAAAGAAATCTGGAACGGCGAAGAAGTGATCGTACATAGAAAAGGAGCAACTCCAGCCGGAAAAGGCGTTATGGGAATCATTCCGGGAAGTATGACCGCGCCGGGATTTTTGGTGAGAGGAAAAGGTGAGGAGAACGCGATTAATTCGGCTTCGCATGGAGCAGGAAGACAAATGAGCCGAACTCAAGCCATAAAAAACATCACTAAAACCGAGATGCAATCGATCTTAACACATCATGGCGTTACGCTTATTGGTGCAGGTCTTGACGAAGCCCCAATGGCGTATAAAAATATCGATCAGGTGATGGAAGCGCAACAGGATTTGGTTGATGTCGTAGCGAAGTTTACGCCTAAATTGGTTAGAATGGCTGATGACGGGAGTCGAGAAGACTAAAGAGAAGCAAGAGGCAAGAAGCAAGATATTGTGGTCTTGTTTCTTGCCTTTTGCTTCTACAAAATCTTAAAAAATAATAAAAAGACTCAAAGAGAAGAAACCTTTGTTCCTCTGTCCCTTTGAGCCTTTGTAACTTAAAACAAAAAATATGAATTACATAGATATCGGAATTAATTTAACCAACAAACAATTCCAAAACGACATAGACGATGTCGTACAAGACGCGATCGACGCCGATGTATCGCAAATGATCCTAACGGGCACAAGCGTGCGAAACAGCGAAGCATCATTAGAAATCGCAAAACAATATCCGGGAGTATTATATGCTACAGCCGGAATTCACCCGCATGATGCGAAGAGTTTTGATGCGCAGAGCATTATGAAACTGCGCAATTTATTAAAGCAGAAACAAGTCGTTTCGGTTGGTGAGTGCGGACTCGATTTTGATCGTGATTTTTCGCCCAGAAATGTGCAGGAAACGTGTTACAAAGCGCAACTAGAACTGGCGATTGAAGTCAGGAAACCTTTGTTTTTGCACGAAAGAGCTGCTTTTACAAGGTTTATGAGTATTACCAAAGATTATTTACCTCAATTGCCAAAAGCCGTTGTGCATTGTTTTACAGGAACTTTGCAGGAAGCCAAAACCTATCTCGATAACGGATTCTATCTTGGTTTTACCGGAGCAATATCCGACAGTAAACGGTTTGAACATTTAAAAGAAGTGATTCAGTACGTACCGCTCGACCGAATGATGATCGAAACCGATGCGCCGTTTATGTTGCCGAAAAACGTACCGAATAGCCTTTTGAAGAAATACCACGAACGCCGTTGCGAACCTGCTTTTCTGCCTTTTGTTGCGGGAACTGTGGCGCAGTTTAAAGGGATTAATTTAGATAAAGTGGCGGAAGAAACTACTCGAAATTCTAAAAGCTTTTTTGGGATTTAGAATTATAATTTAATTAGTTTTTACCACAAATTAGCAAATTTATTTTGTGAGTTTGTGGTTTTTTATTTGTTAATTTGAAATCTATTACAACTAATATCCAAGCCAAAAAACAATTAATTTTAGCTATTTTAACCACCAAAACAGATTGATGAATGACTTATAAATCAGTATACTTTCAAACTAATAAAATAATTCTTCTCGCCTTTATTCTCTTAGCATTTTCATGCAAAAAAGAAGTAAAAACGGTACATAAAAAGACTAGTGAAGACACCGTTTCTACTGTAGAACCAGAAGAGGAAAAAATAATTCCTACAGAAATTGAAGGTAATTTTTTGAAAAGACTTTTAAACGAAGAAATTGGCGAACAAAAATATAAGGAAATGCAAATAAACGAATCTCCTTATTACGTTTCGTTTGCAAATGATGGCGATCCTTATACGGTTTCTTTTTCGATTTATGAAAAAGCTGATTTTAATAATGACGGAATCATTGATTATGTAATTCTCAGATCATCTGAAGGAATGCTGGGTGGAAATGCAAACACCAACAATGACTTTATTTTTTACATCATGAAAGATGAAATTAAGGAAAAAGAATCTCATAGTATTCTGGGATACGCCCCTTTTTCATACAATATAATTGACGAAGCAAATTTTGTTGGTAATAAATTTAAAATTAAGGTTACACAAAATTTCAGAACGTATTCAAGTTCGGTAGAAAATTTAAAATCGACATCATTATCGTTTATATACAAGAATGGAAATCTATACGAAGAATCATATTTGTCAAAATGTAAATTGGCAAAATTGAAATCTAAAACTATTTTTAATGATATTCCTGGAGTAGAAAAACGTACCAGAAGTATCGAAATGCATAATTATACCGAAACGATCGAAGAAATATATAAAAAGAATGATACTCTAATTAATGCAAGTGTAGGTGGCTGTGATAATTTAATATTAGAGTTTAATACGTTTTATAAAGTAGAACCGGAAAAAATAAATGATACTGAATTTAAAAAAGAAACTGCTTTACAATTATTAGAATTTTTAGCTAAGAATACTCAGTTTTCAAAAGAAATTAATGTTGCAATAAGCTATTATCAGAACAATCCTTTAGACAACGAATATATCGAAAAGATAAAAGGATACGGATTTAGAGTTTTAATTGATAAAGATGACGACCGCAAAGGGCAATTGAGGTTTTTAGTTCAAATTGATAAAATAGATAATCCATATCAAAAAGAGAATTGGGAAATAACGACACGCAATAAAACTGCTCCGCCTGATAATGAAGATTATTAAATAGCGATGTTTCCTAACAGGTTTTAGAAACCTGTTAGGTATTGTGTTAGAGATTTTATTTGTTGGCTTTTAAATCAGGTGTTTTTACTGAGTTTAAAGGCTTTTTGTTTATATATATTTGAAACCAATCATGAAAGAAAAAATACTTAAAAAATTAAAAGAAATAGAAAAACAGAAAAATGTAGAAATACTTTTTGCTGTAGAATCAGGAAGTCGCGCTTGGGGATTTGCTTCTCCGGACAGCGATTATGATATCCGTTTTATATACAAACACGAACCAGATTATTATTTATCGCTTTGGGAAAAACCAGACGTAATCGAGTTCATGACCGAAGATGATCTTGATGGCTCCGGTTGGGATTTACGGAAAGCCGTAAAGTTATTAGCAAAATCTAACGCACCTTTGATCGAGTGGTTGTTTTCGCCTGTGGTGTATTATGCAAATGATGATTTTTTAAAACAAATGCGGGAGTTAGCTGTAGAATGTTTTTCGCCAATAGCGGTTTTACATCACTATTTAGGAACGACAAAGAATTTCATGGAAGTTTGCGAAATGGAAGAAGTAAAACTAAAAAGTTATTTCTATGCTTTAAGAACCGCTTTAGCCGGAAAATGGATTATAGAAAATAATACTTTTCCGCCTGTTGCTTTTGCTGATTTATTGCCAATTGCACCACAAAACATACAAGAAAAAATAATAGAATTACAAGAAATAAAAGCCAAACAAAACGAAAAGTATTTGCATCCAAAAGAAGTTTTAATAACTGATTTTTTATTAGAAACGGTAAAGTTTAATCAGGAAAATGCGAGTAAGTTGGGAAGTGGAAAGAAATTGAGTGAGGAGTTGGATTTGTTTTTTAGGGAGAAAATTAAAAAATAAAGCAATAATTATGATTACTAATATTAAACTTAAAGGAATATCAAGTTATAAAAATGAAGTCTTAATTGATAATTTAAAAAAGGTTAATTTCTTTTTTGGAAATAATGGTTCTGGAAAATCAACGATAGCTAAGTTTTTATACAACTTATCTTTAGAAGAAGGAATTAAATCTTCCGACTTTAATAATTGTAGTCAAATAGGATATTTGGAAGATAATTTCGAGATACTAGTTTTCGATGAAAAATTTATTGATAAAAATTTTATTAAGAAAGATGTTCAAGACGGAATTTTTTCCCTTAATCAAGGTAATGATACAATTGATAAATTAATAGAAGATGAAAATATCTTGTTAAAGCAAAATATTGATTATCTTAAAGATATATTAGCACCGAAAAAAGAGAAGATTATTCAAAATGATAAAAATAGTTTTGAAAAATTAAAAAAAGAATGCTTTGACGAAAGAAAAAAGGCATTGCAATTTTTTTTAAAAATAAGAGATTCATTTCCTTATAAGCAAAATCAAAATAATTTTGATAAAATTCAAGATGTGTTATCTAAAACATTAAATAATGATAGTATTGTTTTTGAAGATTTAGTAAGTGCTTATAAAAGATATTTTGATGATGAAATAATTAAGATTAATTCAAATATCTCTCCAAAATTATATTCGAAGATTCGAAGACAGGAAATCAAGTTAAATAAACTTCTGCAAGAAGTAATTATAGGTAATAATGATGTAGATATCGCTCAAATAATTAATGATTTAGGAATTAGAAATTGGGTTTCTACAGGAATATCATTTTTAAAACAGGACGTAGATTTACAAACTTGTCCTTTTTGTCAGAAGGAAACTATTGATGTTGATTTGATTAGAAAGTTCGAAAATTATTTTGATGAAAATTACAAAAATAAAATATTAGAGTTAGAGACATTAAAAACAGATTATGTAACAACTGTTTCACTTTTTTTGCAAGAAATTAAAAATGTTCTTGATGAATACAATGAGAAGAATATTGTATCTAATTTGTACGATACAATTAGAATTTTTTTAGAACTCAATATTGAACAAATAGATCAAAAGATAAAAGAATCAAATATCAGAAAGGAAATACAATCTCTATTTACTTTTAAAGATAATATTTCTGAAATTAATAAATCAATAAATAAACATAATAAGGATTTTGATAATTTAGATTCGAATAAAAAACAATTTGAAGTAGATTTATGGGAATATTTTGCGATAGAAAACAAGCAGAAAATAGAAGAATATTATATTGAAAAATATAATTATTCAACTGATTATTTTTTTGAAATACAAATTGAAGATTATATTAAGTCTTTAATTTTAGAGTCAAAAAATAAAATAGAAGAATGGAAAACAGAAACTATAACCACTCAAGAAGCAGTATCAAATATTAATAAAATTTTAAATAATAGCGGTTTTGATGGTTTTTTAATTGATGAAAAAGAAAAGATTAATAACATTTCACAGTATTATCTAAAAAGAATTGATGAACAGACATCAGAGAATGTATTTAAAACATTGAGTGAAGGAGAGAAAAATTTCATTTCCTTTTTATATTTTTATCAACTTTGTTTAGGAACTGATAATGTTGATAGAAGTTCAAAAAAGAAAATTATTGTAATAGATGATCCTGTATCAAGTTTAGATAGTCAAGTTTTATTTATTGTTACAACTTTAGTGCATCAACTAATTGCAAAAAAAGGTAATAGTCCAGAGCACATGTTATTAAAAAATTCTAATATTCAACAAGTTTTTATAATGTCGCATAATATCTATTTTTTTAAAGAAGTATCCCTCTATTATAGACCTATTTGTCATGATAGAACATTTTTTCATATAAAAAAATCAAAAAATATAACTGATGTAATTTGTACAGGAAATAAGAATGAAATTTTGAATGATTACACACTGCTTTGGGATTCATTAAAAAACTTTAAAGAAAAAAATGATAGTGAATTAAATATTTCGCTTTGTAATACAATGAGAAGAATCTTGGAGAGTTATGTTAATTTTACAAAATTAGGAAAGGATACTTGGGATTCCCTATCTACTATTCCAATCACAGACTCAAGGTATTATATTTGTAGTGCATTAATGTCCGAAATAAATGATGGAAGCCATAAGATTTCTCCTTTAGACGAAATGTTTTATCAAAGAGTGGTGAATGAAGTGCCACAGAATTTATTTAATGCATTTGAAATGATTTTCCGAGAAATAGCAGAACCTCATTATGAGGCTATGATGAATTAAATTAAAATGACCATCCAAACCCTAAAATCCCAAAACCTAATCCTATTCGAAGTAATATCAGGAAGTAAATCTTTTGGGTTAAATACACCAGTATCTGATACAGATATAAAAGGCGTTTATTATCTGCCAAAAGAAAAATTCTTTGGGTTAGATTATATTCCGCAGATAAGTAATGAAACTAATGATGAGGTTTATTATGAAATTGGTCGTTTTGTAGAATTGTTGCTTAAGAACAATCCAAATATTCTGGAGATTTTAGCTTCGCCGGAAGATTGTATTTTGTACAAACATCCGTTAATGGAGCATTTGCAACTAGAAGATTTCCTATCAAAACTTTGCAAAGATTCTTTTGCAGGTTATGCCGTAACGCAAATTAAAAAGGCGAGAGGTTTAAACAAGAAAATTGTAAACCCAATGTCAAAAGAAAAGAAAAGTCTTTTGGATTTTTGTTATGTTTTAAAAGGCTATGAAACGGTTGCTTTGAATACTTTTTTAGAAGAAAATGATCTAAAACAAGAACAATGTGGCTTAGTGAATCTACCTAATTCGAGAGGAATGTTTGCTTTGTTTTATGACGATAATAATAGTTTAGGTTATAAAGGGATTATTCAAAAAGAAAACTCTAATGAAGTTTCGCTTTCATCAATTCCTAAAAACGAAAAGCTAATTGGTTATTTATCCTGCAATCAAGATGGATATTCTAAATATTGCAAAGAATATACGGAATATTGGAGCTGGATTGAGAAACGAAACGAAGATCGGTACAACACGAATCAACAACACGGGAAAAATTATGATAGCAAAAACATGATGCACACAATCAGACTTTTGCAAACTGCAGAACAAATTCTATCAACTGGAAAATTAAATATACAAGTTTCAAATAGAGAGGAATTATTGGATATAAAAGCCGGAAATAAAGAGTATGACGATTTACTCGAAATGGCGGATAATTTAATCGTTTCAATCGAAAATCATTATCTAACATCAAATCTTCAGGAAAAACCAGATGAAGAAAAAGTAATTCAAACTTTAATTAAAATTCGAGAAGAATTATACCAATAAAAAAATGCGCAATTCTCATTGCGCATTTTATATATATAAAATTCTCTTATCAAGAATATTATTTCCCTTTTATAATATTTTCTAAATACTCAACCTTTTCTTTTTCAGACTGAACCAAACGTTCGTAAAGCTCAACAACTTTATCAAGAGGATTAAAAGCGCAATGATTATTAGTTGTATTTCCCTGAGCGCCATTATTAGCACTATTATCATAAAAGTTATTAAAGAAATTAAAAACAGATTCTTCGGTAAAATTTTCAATAGCTTCTACAGTTACGCCAAGCGCTTTTGCAATTTGCACTAATTTATCAAAATCGACAGTTTCGCTGGTTTCAATGCTGGAAATAGTCTGCTGGCTTGTGCCAATAGCATCGGCAAGCGCTCCTTGTTTCATGCCGCGAAGTTCTCTTATTCGGCTGATATTTCGGCCAATATTTCTGGGTCTGGTTTCTGTGCTCATAATTCAAAGGTATTTAAAATTCTTTAAAAAAATACGGATCGGTAAAAAACAAGATCGAATTGATAAAATACAATTTTAGTTGTTTTAGGCTAAGTTCCTAGTGGTACTTTTTCTACTTGTTTTCCGTTTTTGTCCCATTCTGTATACGTGTTTTTTGTTCTGTCCCTAATATAATGAACTTTTGCATTTTCATAATAAGACTTGTAATAAATCTCTTCTCCATTTTTTATTGCACTTTGATATTTTAGATTTCCGTTACCAAAACAAGCATAAAATTCCCCTTCAGGAATTCCATTTACAACATTTTGGAATAGTGAAATTTTTCCATTTTTGAAATAACAAATAATTTTTCCATTATATCTTAAATTGTCTTTAAAGAGAATGTTTTTTTTATAAAGTCCTGAAAAAATCAAATCTTTATTTTCGCTAAAATATTCTACATAATATTCTCCTTTTATTCTTTGTGTATATTTTTCCATAAAGTTGCCATTAAAGTAATGATAACTTTGCGATACGTTTATTATATATTTTAATTTTGGTTCTCCATTTTCCCAATAATCAGTAGATTCATTTGTGTCATTATCATAATTATGTTCGATCTTTCCATTTTCTCTAAAACTTGTGTTTTCTCCAATTTGATTTCCATTACTATCATATTCACTAACATTTTTTAGGTTTCCGTTTTCGTACCAATCAACCATTTTGTCATAAATAATATTCTTATTTTTAATATTGACAATTGATTTCTTTTTTCCTGATTCGTAAAAATCAACCTTAATATAACCAGATTTTCCTCTGTAAAACCGTATAGTTTTTATTTTTTTATTTTCATAATAAAATGTGTCACTTACCTTATAATTTTCTTTGGTAATTCCTATTCTGCTTAATTCATTTTCAATTACTGTTTTTTTCTCACAGCAAGAAAATAGCAAGCAAATTAATACTGGTAATAAAATATTTTTTTTCAATTTTCTCTTTATTTAATTGGTTTCTGGTATAAACTAAAGTTTCTTTAGTAACGACGTATCTTAAACAACCTTAAAAAACTTATTTCTGAGTACGATTCTTAATAACGAACACTTTTTTTGTAACCCTAAATTCGTTGGTAATTATTCGTGTCAGTATATCGCCTTTTTCGTCTTTTTCTCCAATTTGAATCATGACTTTATCTGTTATTAAACCATCAATATAATTAACACCCAACCTGTCAAATCTAATAGCATATAAAGGAATACTTCTGTAATGTTCGGCTGTAAATGTATCACTAGTTATTTTTTTTAGATATTCATCAGTATAATTTACATTTTTTGTTTTTACAAAATAGTAATCAATATATCTATATTTTTTGGGGTTATTTAAAGTAGTATCAATTGTATCTAAATCATTTTCGTAATTTATTTTTCCATCATATAATTCATTTACAAATACAGTGTCAGGAAAAACAAAACTTATTTTATAATTATCACTTCTTTCCACTATCTTTTTCTCTTTTTTACAAGAAAATAGAAATACGAATATAGTTGTCAAGAAACAGGTTAGATTTTTTATTCTTTTTGTGTTCATCCTTACAAAGTCAAAAAATTATTTTTTTGTACGATCCTTAATCACGAATACTTTTTTTGTAACCCTAAATTCATTGGTTATAATTCTTGTACGTGGTTGCATTGTACCATCGTGGAGCATAATAGTATCAATTCTAACCTGGTCAGTAATTATTCCGTCAATAAAATTTACTCCTAATTTGTCAAAGTAAATATTGTATAAAGGGATAGTTCTATTAGTTTCTGAGTAAAAAGTATCTATCATATTTTTTTTTAAATATTTATCATCGTAGTTTAGTGTAGTAGTTTTTAAAAACCCATATTCAATAAATCTTAATCTTTTAATGTCTAGTAATTTGGTTGTTACTGTATCTAAAACATTTTTATAATTTATTTTACCATCATATCCTTTACCAAGAAAAACTGTATCTGGAAAATCCATAGTTATTTCATAATTGTTCTTTGCGGTTCTGTCTGCTATCTTTTTCTCTTGCTTACAAGAAACTAGAATTAAGAATATAATTGTCGATAAACAGGTTAGATTTTGTATTCTTTTATTGTTCATTTCTTGAAAGTCAAAATTACTTTTTGGTACGATCTTTAATTACTAGCACTTTTTTCGTAACTCTAAATTCGTTGGTAATTATTCTCATCATAGGTTCGCCTTTATCATTTTTTGCTCCGTTTTCAATCATAACTTCATCGGTTATCATCCCATCAATATAATTCAGACCTAACTTATTAAATTTAATATTATATAGAGGAATTAATATATTACTAGTTGCAACAAATGTGTCATTTGCTATTTTTTTTAAATGATTGTCCTCGTAGTTAATGTCTTTAGTTTGAGTCAGGGCAAATTCTAGGAATCTAGTATTCTTTTGCAACTTGCGTATTTCAGTGGTTAATGTATCTAAATTATTTCTGTAATTTATTTTACCGTCGTATCTCTCATTTAGAAAAACCGTATCTGGAAAAACTAAGCTTATTTCATAATTGTCCTTTGCACTTTCTACTATCTTTTTCTCTTTTTTACAAGAAATTAAAACTAATATAGTTATCAAGAAACAGGTTAGTTTTTTTATTCTTTTATTTTTCATTTTGTCGGAAGTCAAAAATTACTTCTTGGTACGATCTTTAATTACTATTACTTTATGAGTCGCTCTAAATTCATGAGTGATAATTCTTGTACTAGCTTGCATTTTACCATCTCGAAGCATTATACCATCTATATTTATCTCGTCAGTAATGACACCATCAATATAACGCACCCCAGGATTATTAAAACTGATATTGTATAATGGAATCATTCTATTATTCTCAGCAATAAATGTATCAGTTATTGACTTTTTTAAATTTTCAATATCATTGTTTAAATTTTTAGTTACCGAAAAACTATATTTAATAATTCTAAGTTTTTTAATATCTAGTAATTTAGTTGTTGCTGTGTCAAAAATATTTTTGTAAAATATCTTTCCATTGTAATATTTACCCACATAAACTGTATCAGGGAAATTAAATTCTATATTGAAATCAGTAGTTTTTTTTCTTGAATTTTTTTAGTTTCTTGCTTACAAGAAAACAAAAAAATAAAGCTTAGAAGTATTATAGATTTTTTCATACTTAATCAAATTTCTACTGTTTAGGTAGTAATTTAGCTTTCTCTTCCATTTTCTTAAAGTTCTCTTCATTCATCTTATTAATAATATTTCTTTCCGAAGCAATTACAGTTGTATCATGATGTGCTGGTGCGGCTACTTGAGGATCGTTATTTGGCATTTCCATAATCTCATAATGATACAACGGCATACGAATTGAATCGGGATCAGATAAAGTTGCATTTTTTGTAACTAATGGTTGTCTATCCGGAATTCCATATTTTAATATCATTTCTAATTCTAGAAGCCACGGAAACATTAATGAAGATTTTGGGAATAATTTGCCTAATAAATTGCCTAAATCAAAACAAGTATTAAAATCATGACCCGGAGTATCTATAGATCCGGAACCTCTGTCGTTTTTTATATTTCCGCTTCCTGCAATTGGGTCTGCACCAAACCCAAAAACTCTTATACCATCGCTTTTTATTCCTATACTTACTAAATGTTTTACTACAACTTCGCTCAATTGTGTAGCTTTTGTCCAACTGCCGTCGCGGTTTCCTCGATAAATTGTATTGTCTTTACTCTCAAAATAAAGTTCACCTTCAGTAGCTCTTCTATTTGGACCATCAGCAAAGAAATTATTGCTGGAAGAAAAGTGATCAAAACTATTTTTACTTTTTCTGGCTTCCAGCATTTCGCCTATAGCATCTTTTCTTTTCCAGATGTCATTATTCATGAAATCATCCTTGTCAAATGGATTTCTATTTCTCCCAAATCTATCTCTAAACATAATGAAAATTGTTGGTTTATACTAATTAGAAATTATTTTAAAATAAATAATTTCTTACTTTGCTATTTATTA
>NZ_LMMA01000034.1 GCF_001422725.1 Flavobacterium sp. Leaf82
CTTGGTGGTCAATTTGCTCCGGAATTAGGTGGTCAGTTTGCTCCGGAACGGGTGGTCAATTTAGTCCGGAATTAGGTGGTCAAATTGACCGGTTTTTCCAATAAGACACTTTCTTATATTTACTCGTATTTTAAATTTAGGAAAACCAAAAGAAATGAATTGTTGTTGAAAGAGGGCGAAATCTGTAATAATTTCTACTTTGTCAATAAAGGCTGTATCCGACTATTTAACATTAATAAAGAAGGAGAAGAGGCAACAAGATATTTTCATTTTGAAGATTCCTTAGGAACTGCACTTTCCAGTTTAATCAATCAACAACCTTCATTTGAATTTATGCAGACTATTGAACCTTCGGAACTATTAGTGATAAACCGTGAAGATTACTTTCATTTGGTAGACAACGTTCCGCAGTTCGGGTTTATTTACAGACAAATTTTAGAATTAGCCTACATAAAATCCCAGGAACGTATATATTGTTTTCAAGGTCTGGATGCGGTAGAAAAAGTCCGTTGGGTTTTAACAAATCAAACAAAATTGCTCACGAGGCTATCAAATAAAATGGTTGCATCTTACCTGGGACTTACTCCTCAAACATTAAGCAGATTAAAATCAAAGATCTAAAAATGTGAACATAGGACAACGTTTACAAAATATACTCTGATCATCTTTGCACTTCAACAAACACAGAAAAGTTCAATTATGATTTTAGTAACAACACCAACAGGAAATACAGGTTCAATAATTCTTCGACAATTAGTAGAGCAGGGGCAAAAGGTTAAAATTTTTTTAAGGGATCCTCAAAAAATATCAGCTGATATTTTAGAAAAAGTAGAAGTTGCCACAGGTTCTTTGCTCAACGAATATGAATTTACAGAGGCATTACAGGGCTGCGATACTCTTTATTTTTGTGTGCCTCAAAGCAATACTCAGGAAGATGTAAATGGCTATTATGAAGATTTTGCAAAAGTGGCTTCAAAATCAATTAAAAATGCAGGTACAAAAAGAGTCGTTTATTTATCCAGCGGCGGTAAAGAAAGCAATTTGCAGGCAGGTCTTGTCACAGCCCTGCACAAGGGGGAAGATATAATTAGCCAATGCGGAGCCTCAGTAAGGGCATTGCGCTGTCCGGTATTTTTTGAAACCCTTTTGTATCAAATAGCATCTCTAAAAGAACAGGGGGTATTTTCTTTGCCAATGAACGGAAATTATAAATCGCCGCAAATCGCCGTAAAAGATATCGCATCAAAAGCTGTAGAATTTTTGACGGATAACACCTGGACTGGAGTTGAAGGAATTACAGTTCTTGGTCCGGAAGATATAAGCTATAATGAAATTGCAAGACAAATGAGTATAGTAACAGGAAAAACTATTTGTTTTATGGAGATTTCAAAAGAGAATTATATAAAAACACTGTTGGAAAAACATCATACAAGCGAAGCATTTGCAATCTCTTTAACCGAAATGTTGACGGCAATTGGTAATGGTTTATATGACTTAGAACCAAGAACAGAGGCTGCTTCAAGAACTACAACCATTAGAGAATGGATGATTGAAAATTTGGTTCCTAAAATAAATTGAAGCAAAACATTAATGCAAATACCGTAGGAATTCGGAAACACATTAAATGAGGGAAACCCAGCTGTCCGAGAAACCCAGCTGTCCGAAGTCTCCCGACTTCGGACACGTTTGTTATGTCCGAATTCGTTTTTTTAATTTTTATTAGTAAACTTTCGTTATCATTTCATCTATTGGCAAACGAACTTTTTTCGTAGCTGCCATATAATCTTTTTCCGAATCCCGATATCCTAAAGCGAGTATAACTGTAGAATGCAACCCTTTTTCTTTCAAACCCAAAACGGCATCAATAGTGGCGGCATTAAATCCTTCGATAGGAGTGGCATCTACTTTCAATTCTGCTGCAGCAATAAGTGCCGTTCCTAATGCAATATAAGCTTGTTTGGCCGCCCAAAAGGCTTTTTGTTCTGCGTTAATAGCGCCAAAATAGGAATGCAATCCATTTCTAAATCCTGATAAGGCACCAGCGTCAAGACCTCTTTGCTTTTCTGTCATTGCCATATAATCGTCAATGTAAGTCGGAGACATGTCAGTCAATGCAGCAAAAACTAATAAATGAGAGCAAGAGCTAATCTGTTTATTATACGAATCAGCACCTAATTTTTTTTGAATTTCCGGGTTGCTTACAACAAAAACACGGTAAGATTGCAGACCACAAGAAGATGCTGAAAGATTTATAGCCTCTAAGATCTGATCGACTTTCTCTTCTGTTACTTTAATGTTATTGTAAGCTTTTGTGGCGTAGCGCCATTTTAAATTTTCTATCAAATTCATTGCTATGTCTGTCTTAATTTTTGGCAAATATAAATGATATTGTTTTCTTTTTCGAGTTTTTAAAGCGCTCTGGAAAACTCCAAACCAATAATCTTAGGTCGCTAAAGAATATTTATCTGTTTTCATTCCTTATTGTATTTGTTTAAAGATTAAAAATCTTTAAAAATATTGTTATAAAGAATAATTAACTGATTTTATGTATAAATAAAAATATTTAATCTTTTATATTCAAATTTGCAGGGTAAAAAAACTAAACATTATCATCAGATGAAAGCGAACATACAAGAAGATAGGGGAATAAACGAAAAGCAGAATATCGAAAATACCCAGAATACAATCCAGAATGATTTTGCATTCACACTAAAGAGCACTTGTTTAGATGAAAACTATCACCCCTCAAGTGAAACGCGTTTGACAACTAATTTTGCAAATTTGGCTAGAGGAGGCAATCGCCAACAAAACTTACGTAATGCATTAAATATGATTAACAATCGATTCAATGCATTGGCTCATATGGATAATCCAAAAGCTGATCGTTATCTTGTAGAACTTGAAATCATCACAGTAACGATGCGTATTGATGATAATAATGGTATTAACAATCTGCCGTTGATTGAAGTTTTAAAAACGAATATTTTTGACCGCAAGACTAGCCAGCGTATCGAAGGTATTGCCGGAAATAATTTTTCGTCTTACGTTCGTGATTATGATTTCAGTATTTTATTGATCGAGCACAATAAAAATAAACCTAATTTTTGTATTCCTGAAAATTTCGGCGATTTGCATGGAAAACTTTATAAGTGTTTTGTCAATTCAGCCACTTACAAAGAGCACTTTAAAATGTCACCGATCATTTGTCTAAGTGTATCAAGCAACAAAACTTATACTCGTACTGAGTATCAGCATCCGGTTCTGGGTTTTGAGTATCTGCAGGATCAGTATTCTATCACTGATGAATATTTCTCTAAAATGGGCTTAAAAGTTCGTTTTTTCATGCCTGCGAATAGTGTTGCACCGATGGCTTTTTATCATTCCGGAGATCTGCTTGCTGATTATACTGATCTTGGACTAATCAGCTCAATTAGCACTATGGAGACTTTCCAGAAGATTTATCGCCCTGAAATTTACAATGCAAATTCAGTGGCTGGGAAAATCTATCAACCAACTCTTAAACACGAAGATTATTCACTAACTCGTGTGGATTATGACCGCGAAGAGCGCAGCCGATTAGCTGTGGAACAGGGCAAATATGCAGAAGAGCATTTCATTAAGCCTTATAAAAATCTTCTGGAACAATGGTCTGCTAATTTTACCCTTTAATTGATTACAACGCATTAAAATTATACTACTATGAAGAAATTATTATTACCTACCTCTATTGTTGGAAGTTTACCCAAACCTGCCTGGCTTGCACCACCCGAAAAACTTTGGTCACCATGGAAATTAGAAGGCGATCAACTACTTGAGGGAAAACAAGATGCTTTACGCATTTCGCTGCAGGAACAGCAATTGGCAGATCTGGATATTATTTGTGACGGCGAGCAGACACGCCAGCATTTTGTAACGACTTTTATCGAACATTTAAGCGGTGTAGATTTTGAAAATCGTAAAACAGTAAAAATCCGTAACCGTTACGACGCGAGTGTTCCAGTGGTTGTAGGTGAGGTTGCACGTCAAAGAGCAGTTTTCGTTGAAGATGCTAAATTTTTACGTAAACAGACTAATAAGCCTATAAAATGGGCATTGCCAGGCCCGCTGACAATGGTAGATACTTTGTACGACGACCATTATAAAAGTCGGGAAAAATTGGCGTGGGAATTTGCGAAAGCACTCAATGAAGAAGCAAGAGAACTTCAGGACGCAGGGGTTGAGATTATCCAGTTTGATGAACCTGCATTTAATGTATTCTTTGATGAAGTAAACGATTGGGGAATGGCAGCATTAGAAAGAGCTATTGAAGGTTTACACTGTCAAACTGCGGTTCATATTTGCTATGGTTATGGAATACAGGCAAATACTGATTGGAAAAAGACGTTAGGTTCAGAGTGGCGACAATACGAAGAAATTTTTCCGAAAATTCAAAAATCTAAAATTGATGTGGTGTCTTTAGAATGTCACAACTCCAATGTGCCTTTAGATTTAATGGAACTTGTTCGCGGTAAAAAAGTAATGGTAGGCGCCATTGATGTAGCAACCAACACTATCGAAACACCAGAAGAAGTAGCTGCTACCCTGCGTAAAGCTCTTGAGTTTGTAGATGCCGAAAATCTATACCCTTCTACAAACTGCGGTATGGCCCCGTTATCTAGAGAGGTAGCAAGAGGCAAGTTAAGTGCTTTAAGCGCAGGAGCAGAAATTATACGCGAAGAACTTGGGATTTAATTTCAATACATTAATAAAGAAGTCCGTGCCTCCACGGAGGAATAATATTTAAAACACATTGAAGAAATTATTAGAAGTATTAAAAAAAGCAGGTTTCGACGGTTTCCTGTTAATGATAGCCACCATGATCGTGATGGCTTATTTTTTGCCAAAGCCAGGCATGGTCAAGGAACCTGTTTCGCTTGAGGAGATTGCCAATGCTGGTGTTTCCTTTATTTTCTTGTTTTATGGCATGCGACTGAGTGTTGAGAAACTAAAAACAGGACTTTCCAACTGGAAAATGCACATTGTCGTTCAGTTGACAACCTTTTTATTTTTTCCGCTCCTTGTTTTGGCATTTCGCCCGTTGTTTGTCAATAACGGCTTCGAGCTGCTTTGGCTGGGTGTATTTTTTCTGGCTGCATTGCCGTCCACAGTTTCCTCTTCGGTGGTCATGGTTTCTATCGCTAAAGGAAACATTCCTGCAGCCATTTTCAATGCAAGTATTTCCAGTTTAATCGGAGTAGTGGTTACGCCACTCTGGGTTGGGCTGTTTATAGCTTCTGCGACAGGCGATTTTGATGTTACTCAAATCGTCATAAAGCTGATTCTTCAAGTATTGCTGCCTGTAATTATTGGCATAAGCCTCAATTCCCGTTTAGGAGCCATGGCCGAAAAATATAAGAAACAGCTCAAATATTTCGATCAGGCAGTTATTCTAACGATTATTTACACGTCGTTTTGCAAGTCATTTTCACAACATCTTTTTGAAGGTTTCACCGCCCTTGAACTTGTCGGACTTGCTGCAGGGATGATGGCGTTGTTTTTTGCCGTATTCTTTTGCGTCGGACTACTCAGCCGCCTGCTTGGTTTTTCAGATGAAGATCGTATTACTGTCTTATTCTGCGGGTCTAAAAAGTCATTGGTACACGGCACCGTAATGTCAAAAGTACTTTTTCAGCACAGTACGATCACCGGCATCGTATTGCTGCCGCTTATGCTTTATCATGCCTTGCAATTGATTGCAGCCAGTATCATCGCTCAGGGTATGGCTCGACGAAAAGAAGTATAATTTTTATTTATGACATGGCCCTTTATCCTTTTTCGATAAAGGGCACTAGGGATGACTCTCCCTGCTGTAAAACAATGATTTTTAGATTTTTATACTGTGAAGATAAAAGTTGCAGTATTTTATATTTTTAAAGTATGTAAAATAAGATTTTTATATTGTTTTGAGTTATATTTGAAGAATTTTATTCTGATTTAAAAATAAATTAACCTATTTAAGTAATATTCTATGGAACAAATAGACGATATTGATCTTCAGTTATTAAATATACTTCACGATAATTCTAAATACACTGTAAAAGAGCTTGCTAAAATGGTTAATCTCTCGGCATCACCTGTTTTTGAGCGAATTAAAAGATTGGAAAACAATGGTTATATTAAAAAATATATTGCCCTGCTTGATGCAGAAAAACTAAACAGAGGATTTATTGTTTTTTGTAATATAAAACTTAAACAGCACGATCGTAATATCGGGAATCAATTTGTTAGTGATATTATGAAAATAGAAGAAGTCGTAGAATGTTATAATATCTCAGGAGATTATGATTTTTTAATGAAAGTTTCTGCCAAAGACATGAAGCATTATCAGGATTTTGTGTTTAATAAATTGGGATCAGTTGAAAGTATAGGGAGTACCCAAAGTACCTTTGTTATGTCAGAGATAAAAAATCTCTACGGATAGTTCCGCGAGCAACGATAGTGCGGAAATTCTTTCCGTGCCAATATTAATAAAAACCAGACTTACTTTTTTATTTGTAGAAATATACTTTGCTGACACTGATTATAAATCCGTGTGATTGGGTTTAAATAGATTGTAAAAAAACAAAAAAAAATCCCATTTCGTTAGAAATGGGATTTTAATTTTTGTGACCTCGACTGGACAAATTTCTATATATTTTATGGAAGATTTGAAGAAATTGGCATACTATATTTAGTATCTGTCTTTCATTGGCTTTATGAATTTGGTTTTGATGTCCTGTTGGGGATATTTTTGTCCCCCATTTTTTAATATTTAATTTTTCCCCTTACGTTCTAATATTAACATTTCATTGCCATGTACTTAGTTAAAAGAGTGTCTAAATTCTAAAGGAGAAAGTGCAGTTTTTGCTTTGAATAATTTGCTGAAGGATTGTAAATGTTCAAAGCCTAATTCATAAGCAATTTCACTGATTGACGAATTTGTATTGGTAAGTTTTTGTTTAGCAGTTTCGATTAGTTTGTCATGTATATGCTGCTGTGTATTTTGTCCTGTTAAAACGCGTAAGGTACTACTGAGATAATTAGGTGAAATGTTTAACTCTTGCGCAATGTATTGAACAGTTGGCAAACCTTTGGTTATCAAGTTGTCGTCTTTGAAATAATTATTGAGTAATTTTTCCAAACGTTCAAGCATCAGATGATTTGCTTTTTCCGTTGTGATAAATTGACGATTATAAAACCTGTCGGCATAAGTGAGCAGGCTTTCAATTTGCGAAATAATAATTTGTTTGCTAAACTTATCAATATTAGAATAGTACTCTTGTAGGATATTCTGAATGATGCTGTCAATTGTTTTTTCTTCTTTTTCTAAAAGCCATAGTGCTTCCTTGACAGTATAACCAAAAAACTCATACTGTTTTATGTTTTTTGATAGAGAAGTGTTCCATAAAAAATCTGGATGTATGAGTAACATCCAGCCTGTCGGTTGGTCTGCTGTTTCATCTGTGCTGTTGTGTTCAACTTTGAAAACCTGATTGGGAGCAATAAAAAACATTGCTCCGTCATTAAAACCATATTCTTGTTGTCCGTATTTAAGTTTGCCACTCAGCCCACGCTTATTGGAAATAGAATAAAAATCCAATACTAAACTTTTGTCAATCATATATTTAGCTTCTTCTATTCTCACAAGGCTGATTAGAGGATGTTCAGGTTTTGTATAGCCACGTAATTCGTGGTACTCGGCGATGGATTTTATTCTATACGGTACTTCATTTGTCATATTAGAAACAATTTGTATGTAAGTAAAATTAATGAAAAAAAAATTACACTTTACCGAGTTGGTAATCACCGTGCAATCTTGCTGCTAGTGGCGAACTGAATAAGGTATCAAGACGGGCACGTGCAACCATCTGATGAAAAGTACCATGCTGTGTTGGATCGCCTGCGTTGTGCATTGTATCGGTCATCCAAAGAGCAAAATCCTGATACTTCCAGATTCGTGGCAAAACTGTTACTGAATATTCCTTTAATGCAGAATAATCATTATCCTTTAAAGCATGTAGAAATGCCTGAGCTAAAATGTCTACATCAAAAAGTGACAGGTTCATACCCTTTGCGCTTGCAGGTGGCACAAGATGTGCAGCGTCACCGGCAAGAAAAAGATTGTTGTATTGCATTGGTGCGTACACAACGCTTCGCAAAGGAACAAATGTTTTGTCGTGAACCTGTGCATTTTCGATAGTGTCATCGCATAATCTTAACCTGATTTCATCCCAAAGACGTTCATCAGACCAGTCATCAATGCTGTCTTTTAATGCACATTGCAAATAATAGCGGCTTCTTTGGGGTCCCCTTGGCAGCTGTCCGACAAAGCCGTTATCGCTAACAGCCATAATTGCATTTCCCGTAACAGGGGCTTCTACAAGTGCCGCCAACCAGGCATAGCCGTATTCGTGACTATATTTAGTTAATACGCCTTTGGGGATAGAAGCACGACTAACACCTTTGTCGCCATCACAGCCAACTATATAGTCGCAAGAAAGCTTGTGTGAACCATCTTTGTCAGAATAAATAATTTGTGGTGTTTCGTTTTCTTCATTTATGATTGTTAGGTCGGTTACATCAAATCGAACTTCTCCACCCATCACATCAATAAGTTCTCTCAACAGATTATTGACAAGCATTTGCTGGGTACAAAATTTACTTTGAGCTCCACCCTCATCAGAAATTGTAAAAAGCCGACTAGATCCATTTACACGATAGTCGATTGTTTGTGCAAGTGGTCCTCCCAGAAGTTTATCTGCAAGTCCCCAACGTTCGAACATTTCAACACCTCGTCCTTCAACGACACCTGCACGTTGTGGCATTTCGATATAAGAACGATTTCTTCTTTCCAAAATAATGCAGTCTATGCCTGACTTTTGCAAAAATGTTGCTAATGTCAAGCCAGAGACTCCAGCACCAATAATGGCAACTTTTGTTTTTTCAATTCTACTGTTCATAATTTTTATATTATTTGTTGGTGCAAATATCTGCACCACTTATAAAAACTATTTAGCCATATCATCTTTTCGTTTAGTCAAAACAAAAAAATAACTGTTCGAAGTCTCCGGACTTCGGACACATTAGTTATTTCCACTTTGTAAATCTATTTATTAAAAATCTCGTTAAAGAAGTGTAAGATTAAAAAAAGACTCAAAAAAAAATCCCATTTCGTTAGAAATGGGATTTTTTTTTGTGACGTTTACTTCACAATTCACAAATCATTTTATGAATGATTTAAAGAAATTGGCTTATTTTCAGGTGAATTTGTAAGATAATTATTTTGTATTTTTATTTAGGGGCGGTTTGTATGTATCGTAAGGGTTAAATGTTAAAAAGACTACTTTTAAATGTAATTGAATTGTTGAATATATATATTCAGATTGAAATCCATAAGATTATTTGATTTATTTTTTAAGAGTTTGATTCAAATAATATTTAAAATTAAATAAATGTTTTTAGAAAATAAACACCAAAATTTGTTTAGGACAGCAACATAAATTTTATGACTTAACGTTTTTATCAACTTGTTTTCCTTAATTAATTCATAATCCTATATTCATTAGGAGTACTGCCAACATGCTGCTTAAAAAAACGAGTAAAATGCTGTGGATATTTAAATCCTAATTCATAAGCCACCTCATTGATTGTCTTTTTAGAGTCGAATATTTTGTCTTTTGCAGTTTCAATAATTTTATTCTGAATGTATTCCTGAGCTGATTTTCCTGTTTCTTTTTTAATAAGATCACCAAAATAATTCGCAGATAAGTTAAGTTCACTGGCATAATAGGCAACAGAAGGCAATCCTATAATATTCGGTTTGTCGGAAGAAAAATAGCTGTTTAAAAGTTCTTCAAATTTTTCAACAATTCCTTTATTAGTAGTATCTCTGGTAATAAATTGTCTGTCGTAAAATCTTTCACAATAATTCAAAAACAACTCAATATTAGATGCAATCAGTTTCTTGCTGTGTTTGTCAATAGATTGTTTTAATTCCACTTCAATTTTAGCAAAGCAGTCAAAAACAAGCTGTTTTTCTTTATCTGATAAATGTAGCGCTTCACTAGTATCATAACCGAAAAAACTATATTCAGCAATACTTTTAGCGAGTGATGTTCCTCTGATTAAATCAGGATGAAAAACCAATCCATGACCTGCGGGCTGGTAAATATCTACTTTATTCTCTACGTCAATGGTTTGTCCCGGCTTTATAAAAACTAAAGTTCCTTCCTGATAATCGTAATAATTACGACCGTATTTCAAATCTCCGCACTTTACCTGTTTTAAGAATATGCAATATAATTCGAAGTTCATTTTAGAACCAGCTCTTGGTTTCGCTTTATTAAAATCAATTATACTAACTAAAGGATGTAGTGTTTCATGATTATTAAAATCATTATATTCACTAATTGTCTCGAAGTTAAATACTTGTCCCATATCTTTCGTTATTTATTACACAAATTTAGCTATTTAAGTATAGCTTAAACAGCAGTTAGCGCTCAATCAGTAATCTTGGTAGGAGATTCCGTAATCCGTATACCAGTGCCGTCGGTTTAAGTTCGGAAATTTGTAATAATTAAATTATTAATCATATTACAATGTACAATATAAAATTAAATAATGGTGTTGAAATGCCCATTTTAGGGTTTGGTGTTTTTCAAATGCAGGATATGGCAGAATGCGAACAGGCGGTAGTAGATGCAATTAAAACGGGTTATAGATTAATTGATACGGCTGCTTCTTACATGAATGAAGAAGCTGTTGGAAAAGGTATTAAAAGAAGCGGGATTGCAAGAGAAGAACTTTTTATAACTACAAAACTTTGGGTAAGTGATGCAGGTTATGAAAATACAAAAACAGCTTTTCAGAAATCATTAGAATTACTTCAATTAGATTATCTGGATTTGTATCTGATCCATCAGCCTTATGGTGATATCTACGGCTCTTGGCGCGTTATGCAGGAATTATATACAGAAGGAAAAGTAAAAGCTATTGGCGTTTCTAACTTTCATCCTGACAGAGTTATGGATTTGGTTACCAACACAGGGTTTGTTCCTGCAGTCAATCAGATAGAAACACATCCTTTTCATCAGCAAAACGAAACACAAAAATTCCTTCAGGACAATAATATCCAAATTGAATCATGGGGACCTTTTGCTGAAGGAAAAAATGATATTTTCGAAAATGAGATTCTAACAGCAATTGCTCAAAAATATAATAAATCTACTGCTCAGGTAATTCTGAGATGGCTGACTCAAAGAGGCGTTGTAGCGATTCCAAAGTCTGTTCGAAAAGAAAGAATGGCAGAGAACTTCAACATTTTTGATTTTGAATTATCAAATGAAGATTTGACAGCTATCCAGACTTTAGACACTAATGCAAGTCTGTTTTTTGATCACAGAGATCCTACTATGGTGAAGTGGTTAAGTGAAAGAAAATTAAGCAGATAACAAATACGAAATAATATTTAAATGGATAGAAGATCAATATTAAAAACAGCAGGTTTAGCATTGGCAGGAAGCGCTTTGCTTCCGTTTCGTTCTCTCGCAAATTCACACAATGATGAGCTAAATTTAGAAGTAAATAATAAATCACTTGCTCCCGGAAAAAGAAAATTGGGGAAACTGGAAGTTTCCACCATTGGTATTGGCGTTCAAAATATGAGCCGTAACTACCAAACTACAATTCCTTCGAGACCAGAAATGCATCGAATTATTCAATCGGCGTATGACAATGGAGTTACTTTATTTGATGCTGCCGAAGCTTACGGTCCTTTTGAGGTAGAAAAAATACTCGGCGAGGGAGTTGCATCTTTTCGTGATAAAATTGTGATTTCTACAAAGTTTGGATGGAATATAGACCAAGAAACCGGAAAACGTTTACCGGGCTTAAACAGCCGTCCCGAACATATTAAAATTGTAGTGGAAGGGATGTTGAAGCGTCTTAAAACTGATAGAATTGATTTGTTGTACCAACATCGTGTTGATCCGCAGGTTCCAACAGAGGATGTGGTTGGCGCTATACAAAGTCTGATTAAAGAAGGTAAACTACTTCATTACGGCCTTAGTGAACCAGGTCACCAAACGGTTAGACGAGCACATGCTATTCATCCGATTACCGCCATCCAAAACGAATATTCTCTTTTATGGAGAGGTCCTGAAAAAACAATTATTCCCCTTTGCGAAGAACTCGAAATTGGCTTTGTTCCATGGAGCCCACTTGGTGTTGGTTTTCTGACCGGAGCAATTGACGAAGGAACAAAGTTTGCGCAGGGAGATATTCGCGGTATTGAATCAAGATTTTATCCTGAAAACCTAACGGCAAATATAGCTTTAGTTGAATTGATTCAGAAATGGAGTAAAGAAAAGCAAGCTGCACCTGCACAAATTTCCCTTGCATGGCTGCTAGCTCAAAAACCATGGATTGTGCCAATTCCAGGAACTACGCAGATGGCTCATATGTTAGAGAATACGGGAGCTTCTCAAATAAAATTTTCTGTAAATGAATTACAGGAATTTAATACAGCATTAAATGCAATTAAGATTTTGGGAGAAAGATTGCCAGCGGGAGTTTTAGCTTTTTCTGATGTTGAAGCCCCGCAGAAAAAGATTTAATTTTAATTTATTATAGCTAAATTCTTACCGGTACCTTTTAAAGGTGTGTCAAATTTATAAATAGAAAAAAATACGAATTAAAAATTTACATCATTATGAAAAAATCACTTTTTGGATTGCTTGTACTTATTCTAATTGCAAACAAGTCTTTCGCACAAAATACTACTGCTGAAAAGGAAGTAATTCAACTTTCACATCAAAAATGGCAGTGGATGTCCGATAAAAACGTCGATAAACTTACACCATTGTTTGATGATAAATCTGTTTTCGTTCATATGGGAGGAAGTTGGGGTAAAACTCAGGAAATCAATGTAATTAAAAGTGGAGGAATTCATTACAAGAAAGCAGACGTTCACGAGGTTTCAGTAAATATTATAGGTGATACGGCAATACTTTTGAGTAAAATTACATTATTAGCAGTAGTAGGAGGAAATGAAGTTACTAATCCATTTATTGTGACAGAAGTGTATATAAAAAACAGTAATGGTTGGAAATTAGGATCATTGTCTTTTACAAAGCTAATGACTCCTGGACAATAAATTTTAGAAATTGAGAAAAGAAAATATTATGAAAAACATAATCAGTGCAAGATGGAGCATTTTCTGTTTGTTATTTGTAGTAAGCAGTTCCTCGCTAACAGCGCAGAAGAAAGCCAAACAAAAGCCAATAGTTATTGAAGAGCAGGGAAGTTTTGCAGTAGGAGGAACCATGATTGAGAATCCCGGTACATTTGATCCCTATAATATTACTCCGGAAGGACAGACTTTTAGAGGTGATCACGCTTATGTTTTTTATCAAATACCTGCCCAAGCGCGCAAATATCCTTTGGTAATGTGGCACGGTATAGGTCAGTTCTCTAAAACATGGGAAACTACACCAGACGGACGTGAGGGATTTCAGAATATTTTTCTTCGCAGAAAATTTCCTGTTTATTTGATAGATCAGCCCAGAAGAGGAAATGCAGGACGAAGTACTTCAGAAGCTTTGATAAAACCTGTTCCTGATGAACAACAATGGTTTGGTGTTTTCCGTGTAGGCATTTGGCCCAATTATTTTGATGGTGTTCAATTTTCCCGTGATCCGGAAACACTTAATCAATACTTCCGCTCCATGACACCGAATCTGGGAACAATTGATATAAAGGTTACTACAGATGCAGCTTCTGCACTTTTTACAAAAATTGGCCCTGCCATTCTGGTTACGCATTCACACTCTGGCGGAATGGGCTGGATTACGGCTATTAAAAATGAAAATGTAAAAGCCATTGTATCTTATGAGCCGGGAAGCGGATTCTTATTCCCTGAAGGTGAAGTTCCGTCTCCAATTGCCAGTTCAGCAGGTGCTCTGGAAGCAACAGCTGTTCCACTAGAAGACTTTATGAAACTGACGAAAATTCCGATAGTAATTTATTATGGAGATAACATTCCAGACAAACCATCAAAAAATTCAGGTGCTGACGGATGGAGAGCACGCTTGGAAATGGCAAGATTATGGCGTGATGCTGTAAACAAAAAAGGTGGAGATGTTACTGTAGTTCATCTTCCTGAAATCGGAATTAAAGGCAATACACATTTTCCATTTTCTGATTTGAATAATATTCAGGTTGCTGATCTGATGGCTCAATGGCTGAAAGAAAAAGGATTAGAAAAATAATTTTGCTAAACTTAATTCAATGAAGAAATCATCAACATTCTTGTTTGTAATAACTGCAGTCATCTGCTTATTTTCAAGTTGTAGTAAAGCACAGGAATCAGCTCAAAATAAAGCAGAATTGTCTAAAGATAAAAATATATTGATTGTGTATTTGTCGCGCACTAAAAACACCAAGGCTGTTGCTGAAATCATTCATAAAAATGCTGGCGGTGCATTAGTGGAACTTGAATTGGAAAAACCGTATCCTGAAGATTATAAAGCAATAGTCAGTCAGGTAGCAAATGAAAATGAAACAGGTTTTCTGCCTCCGCTAAAAACAAAAATAACAAATATTGAAAAATTTGACATTGTATTTGTAGGTTTTCCAACTTGGGGAATGCAGCTGCCCCCTCCAATGAAAAGTTTTTTAAAAGAATATAATTTGGAAGGAAAAACGCTTATTCCCTTCAATACCAATGCTGGTTATGGAATTGGAAGCAGTTTTCAAACTGTCAAAGAGTTATGTCCAAAAAGCAGTTTTTTAGAAGGTTTCTCAATCAAAGGAGGCATTGAAAGAGATGGAATTTTATTTGTAATGGAAGGCGAAAAAGAAAAACAAGTTCAGGTTGAAATCCAAAATTGGCTGAAGAAAATAAAAATGGTTAATTAATTATTCAATGAAAATGAAAGCACTTTTAAAATCAATATTATTTACAATCGCAATATTTACTTTAACAACAATGGAAGCTCAAACTGATACAATTAAAAGTTTAGATAATAAACAAAAAGCGATTGTTAGAATTGCTGCTGTGACTGCAAAAGGCGATTTAATAAAACTTAAAGAAGAACTAAATACAGGATTAGATACTGGTTTAACAATCAATCAAATCAAAGAAAGTATTGTTCATCTTTATGCTTATTGCGGATTCCCACGCAGTATTCGTGGATTACAAACTTTTATGACTGTGCTAGACGACCGAAAAGCCAAAGGTATTACTGATGTTGTTGGTGTTGAAGCATCTCCAATAAAAGAAGAAAGCAGTAAATATGAAAGAGGCAAAGCAATCTTGGAAAAGCTAACCGGAGCAAAGCAAGACGGTCCAAAAACAGGTTATTCAGCATTTGCACCTGAAATAGATACGTTTCTTAAAGAACATCTCTTTGCAGATATTTTTGAAAGAGATGTATTAACTTATGCTGAAAGAGAATTAGTAACCATTTCTGTAATAGCTAGTATTGGAGATGCAGAACCTATGTTGCAGTCACATTTAAATATTTGCCTTAATGTTGGTCTTACTCCAAGTCAGTTAAAAGATTTTGTAGGCGAAATTAAAGCAGCAACTGGTAATAAAGAAGCAAAGGCTGCACAAAAAGTACTAGAAGAAGTACTAAAAACAAGATTTAAAAAATAAATATGAAAAAAATAATATTGATAATTGCATTAATAACAATAAACATGACAAATGCACAATCTATTCATAAAAGGTATGAGCAAAATGCTTTTAAACTTGTATACGACGGCGCAATAACCAATAACGAAAAAGGAAAAGTAAACATTCATCCAGTTTCTTATAAACTTAATGGGATTGATATTGCTGCCAATGTATATACACCGGCCGATTACGATGCTTCAAAAAAATATCCGGCAGTTGTTGTTGCTCATCCTAATGGAGGTATAAAGGAACAGACAGCCGGACTTTATGCGCAGCGTTTAGCGGAATCAGGTTACATAACCATTACTGCCGATGCAGCCTATCAGGGAGCAAGCGGAGGAGAGCCTCGTCATACGGATAAACCTGCCAGCCGTATAGAAGATATTCATGGAATGGCCGATTTTATTACACAATACGCGGGAGTTGATGCAAATCGTTTGGGTGTTTTAGGTATTTGCGGTGGCGGCGGATATACTTTGAAAGCAGTACAATCAGACAAACGCTTTAAAGCAGTTGCAACTTTGAGTATGTTTAATTCAGGAGAAGTAAGACGCAATGGTTTTCAGAATTCTCAATTGGCAACTATTCAGGAGCGCCTCAAAAAAGCATCAGAAGCCCGCGCACAGGAAGCTGCAGGAGGGAAAATGATTTATGCAGGTGTAGCAAGTATTACAGATGAAGAAATTGCTAAAACTACAACCGATTTATACCGTGAAGGATATGAGTATTATTACAGAACCTATGCGCATCCAAATTCAACTTTTCTATACACAATGAGTAGTTTACTGGATTTAATGACATGGGATGCTGCCACCAATATGGATTTGATTAATCAGCCTCTTTTAATGATAGCAGGTGGTAAGGCTGATACAAAATATTTGACCGATGAAGCATTTCCTAAAGCAGTAAATGCAAAGAGTAAAGAGCTATTTGTAATTGAGGGAGCAACTCATATTCAAACGTATTGGAAACCAGAATATGTATCACAGATTGTAACCAAATTAAAGGAATTTTACCAAAGTAATCTTTAAGATCAAGAATTGGATTGTTGTTGACTACTATCAAGCATTAGAAATCAAAAAAACAGAAATTAATGAAGAAAATGAATTTTAAGAAGAGTCTAAAAATACTTATTATATTCTGCATTACAGTGGGTGCTATATCTTGTAATAATAAGAAAGATCAACTAGATAATAATACTCCAACTCCAAATGAAATTTTTTCAAAGGGAGAAAAAGTTACTAATACTAATTTTACAGGAAACGTCTGGCTGAATAATCTGGCTCAAGCTGATAGTATTAATCAGAACGCCGTAGGCAGTGTAACATTTGAACCAGGTGCAAGAACTAAATGGCACAGTCATCCTGGCGGACAGATTATATTGGCTCTTGAAGGAGTTGGGTATTATCAGGAAAAAGGAAGTCCAAAAATTATTGTTAACAAAGGAGACGTTATTAAATGTCCCGCTGATATTCAGCATTGGCACGGAGCAAGTAAAGACACCAAATTTGTTCAGGTTGCAATAACAGGAAGAGAAAAAGGGGAAACAATTTGGCTGGAAAAAGTGAGTGACACCGAGTATAGTAAATAAAAAAATTAAAGGTATTTATAGTGTTTATTAATATTTATTTGATTGGCTCTCTTTTTCTTTACTTAAAAATTTCGCACAACTACAGTAGCGATATCGGTTAGAAATTTTAAGATTTCACCTGCCTCATCAACACTAACATTCATTCCTTCATCTTTAAGCATTTTTTGTGCTGCTTGAGGTGTTATTTTGCCTTTATATTTTTCTTCACATTCCATTAGCTAAAATTTTATTAAGATAAAGATAATAATTTTAATAGAAAGTTGGTTTGTAGTTAATTATGCTTGGTTTGAATCCAGTCAGGTTGACCTTGCTGAATTTACAAACCGCTTATGTCTATAAGTTAAAGTGGGTTAAATTATGTGAAAAAGGCATAAAAAAAACGCTAAAACTGATGTTTTAACGTTTTTTTAAGAGTGACCCTTACTGCACAATTTACAAACCATTTTATGAACGATTTAAAGAAATTGGCTTATTTTCAGGTGAATTTATAAGAAAATTATTTAAAATTTCAGTTATTTCGTCCTGCCATCGTTTTATAACCAGAAATTGGGTTTGTAAATCCCTCGGATACATCATCCATGCATCTGCATTTTGGGCTATCCATTCTACTGATTGACGGCTATTGCCGATAACGGTTAGTGGTATTCTTCCATTTAAGGGTTTGGGAAGCAAATCGCCTGCATTCATATTTCCAAGTGGTGATTTTATTTGCGGAAAATCATTTTCCCATAACGCATTCATATAGTCAAGTGTTTCAGTAAAGCGCTGGCCTCTGCTTTCAAAATCAATTCCATAAGCAGGATATTCAAGTGGCCTGTCGCCTGAAGCAATGCCTAGCAGAAGTCTTCCTTCTGAGAGATTGTCAACGGATGCTGCAGCTTTGGCTATATCAATGGGATGGTGAAGTGTAGTCACAATTGCGGCTGTTGCAAGGGTAATATCTTTGGTGTGAGCGGCCATGTAACCAAGCCATACCCAAGGATCATAAACCTGACCAGCATCTCCAAATGACGGATCATACAAAGGGACATCGCGTGTCCATAGGGCTGCAAATCCGGCCTCATCCGCTCTTTTTGCCAATTCTACCTGATGTTTCATAGTAGGTATAGCACCCGGATATGATTCGATAGCAAAGAAAAAGCCGAGTGTCAGCTGGTTTTTTTTGAACATCTGGCTAAATCCAGATTTTTCAGGGGTTGTATAAGATGTTTCTAGTTTCATAATACTAAATTTGTGAAAGCCCCGGGCTAAGTAACCCGGGTTCTTCTATCTAATTAAATAATTAAAGATATTTCAGGTTTTGAACTTCTAACACATTAGAGCTGTAACAAAACCGCGCAGCATAATTGCTACAAATGCTCCAGCCAAAGCGGGCCAAAGTGTTTTTGCTAACCGTGGTCCTCCTGAAGTTAAAATAGCGATTCCGGGAAGATCCAAAGGGTGAATCAAAAAGCCTGCTCCCTGCCATAACAGCTTTGCATTAAATCCGGATTCTTGTGACATCTCATGAACAAGACCCACAAAAGCCGTGTTTCCGGCAAGGTATTTCGTTATTGCCGGCAGAACAAACATTTCGTCAATTCCCGAGGCTAAAAGTGCGGGCCTTAATGTTGTTACCAGCCATCCAATTGCACCTGCTGCCTGCAGTCCTATAACAATTACAAGCGACAATAGTAGCATCGGAATAATTCCCAGAACGGACTGTATTGCTTCATTTCCTGCTGTGTTTATTATAGAGATCAGAGAAGCTTTTTTACCTTCCACCTTTTCAACTGGGATTGATTCATGCTTTTCTATGGAAAGTCGTCGTCCAAAAATCCAGTAGGTTAAAGCTGCCGCTAACAATCCCGCAGCTAAAGATGCTAATATGGTAAAACCAATTGGCAGACCCAGTGGTGCTAAAGGAAAAGTTGCATTAGCGGGCGCAATAGCCAGAACACCTGCAAGGGTTGCACCAAGGTGGCGATTTGAAACTCCGCGCATTTCCATGATTTTCATAGTAGGCAAAGGGGCAATGAAGCTTATCAGAGTTCCTTGCAAAATTGCCACTGCTCCAAGACCGGGAAGTCCGAAGGGCTTTGTGACCGGCGAAAGCCAGGTCACAAGTTTCTCCAGAATTCCGTAGGCTTCAAGAATTCGCATAAAAATCATCAGCACAATTAAAATAGGCAACAGATTATATAATGCGACATCAAGTGCACTTTTTCCTGCGTGAAGAATTACTTCAATCACGATTTTAATCCTTGAGCTCCGTATTCAACAGCAACCCATCCGTAACCGTCGCCATCCTTTTTAACATGACCAATACCAGGAAAAGGAAGGTGTGCAGCTCCAATAGCGTATCCGCCAATTACACTTTCCGCAAGTACGCGTCGACGTGATGCAATTGCCATATCAGGATAAACATCCAATTCAATTGTTGCACCAGGATGCGGAAGCTGAATGGATGGCAGATGGGAAATATCTCCCCAGAACAACATTTTTTCATTAGCAGAAGTTACCATAAAGGCAGTATGTCCGGGAGTGTGCCCAGGAGCCTCGACAATGCTTACATATCCAGCGAAAATCTCGTCAGTAGGTAAGAAAGTTTTAAACTTTCCACTGGCAAGGTAAGGAGCAGCTGCATCTTGAGCAATAGTGACAAATATGCGCTGATCTTCAGGAAGCGTTGCGGCTGTTTCTGAATCAAGCCAGCTGCATTAGGGAAAAGAGCCTCTCCTTTATCATTGGTAATTCCGCCAATATGGTCAGGATGCATATGCGTTAGCAGGATAGTATCAACATCTTCCGGAGTATATTCAGATGCAACGATATTATCTATAAGTCGGCCCATACTTGGTCCGGCAAAATGTGCTGAACCAGCGTCGATAAGAATTAAACGTTCTCCATCATGAACAAGAAATGCATTTACTGATGTGTCAAGAGCTCCTTTTGGTGCAAGCATTTGTTTTGCAAGATCTTCACTGCGCTCCTGATCTGTTAT
Source organism: Flavobacterium sp. Leaf82 (assembly GCF_001422725.1). Classification (GTDB taxonomy): domain Bacteria; phylum Bacteroidota; class Bacteroidia; order Flavobacteriales; family Flavobacteriaceae; genus Flavobacterium. The sequence goes on from NZ_LMMA01000034.1 coordinate 20,272, forward strand.
TCCTGATAGTGACATAGGATCAAGACTTACATACCCATCGTAGATTGCAGTTACTACTAGTTCTCCCAAAGCATAACGGAAAAATCCAGGTGCCTGATTGCGAAGAATCGATTTTACTTTTTTTAAATTATCATTTTTTGAACTCTGATTTTGATCTACTTTCATTTTAATAGTTTCCATAATATTTACTGTTATTTTGTTCAGCAAATTTATGGCGGATTATCAAATAAAAACAGATGCAGATTTGTTTAAAAAAAGCAGTTCAGTTTTTTTATTTTTACAATAATAGATTTAACCGATAAGAACTAGGCGTACTTATTAAGAAATGGTTAGAGAAGATAATACAATACTCTTTCTGATATTGCTGACAGCTTTAGCTAAACGAAAAATTTCTTTTTCCCAAAAAGTAAAAATAAAAAGTTTTTTACCTTTTCTTCAAGAGAGTTACGCAATATGGAGAAGGCTTTTGTGATCTATTGAGTAACAATTAATAATCGTAGATATGTGTTTGTCATGAATTTTAGAAAGCTTAAAATTTCTGCAGCTTCTTCGTAACATCCATTCCTTCATCAGTAAGCATTTTTTATGCTTTTTGTGATTAAATTTTCCCATTATGCTTTTCTACTTAGAATTCCATAAAACTAAAATTATTGTTAATATAAAAATAACATTTTAGTAATCTTAATGTTTACAATGCTTTAGAACGGTTTGTATCCAGTGGAGTTAACTCTACAGATTTACAAACCGCTCGCTTTTTCGATGTAAAAGATGGTTAAATCTTGTCAAAAAGGCCAAAAAAAAAGCTAAAACTTTCGTTTTAACTTTTTTTTAAGAGTGACCTCGACTGGATTCAAACCAGTAACCTCTTGAGCCGTAATCAAGTGCGCTATTCAGTTGCGCCACGAGGCCTTTTTGTTATCAATTAGCTAATTTTTCGTAGCTTTGTTGATTGCTTATTGCGGGTGCAAAGATAGGAAGAAATGTGAGATATACAAGAGAAAAATAACATAAAATTAAAAAAAAATGCAGTTAGAAAATTATATACGTGATATTCAGGGTTTTCCAAAAGAAGGAATTTTGTTTAAAGATATAACTCCGCTACTAAATGACCCAATTGCGACAAAAGAATGCCTTAATATTCTAGTCGAATCTCTTAACGGGCAAAAAATAGACAAGGTAGTAGGAGCAGAAAGCCGTGGTTTTTTCTTCGGGATATTATTGGCGCAGGAATTAAATGCAGGTTTTGTTCCGGTTAGAAAACCAAAAAAGCTACCGTATAAAACAATTTCGGCTTCATATGAATTAGAATACGGCACAGACAGCTTAGAAATGCACACAGATGCAATAAAAAAAGGTGACAGGGTTTTGATCCATGACGATGTTTTGGCAACAGGAGGAACCGCAAAAGCAGTTTGTGAATTAGTAGAGAAATTAGGTGGCGAAATTGTACAATGTAATTTTCTAATGGAATTAACATTCTTGAACGGAAGAGAAAAAATAAAAGACCATCCCATTTTTTCAGCTTTGACATACTAAAACAGCATTATATTGGCGAAATAAAATTGTCTTAGGAATTTAAACTAAGACAATTTTATTTTTAATGGCATATAAAACCAAACCTATTCTGGTTTTAATTTCGAGTTTGTCAAACAAACATTCCCTGTAACCATCAATTGTTTTAGGACTCAGACACATTTCTGAGGCGATTTCCTTGTATGTTTTTTCAGTACAGGCGTGTTTTATAAAAATGATTTCCTTGTCTTTTAGATTTATTTTGCTAGTATCATTATTGGCTTTTTTTACCAGCATACCAGAGACTAATTCGGTAAAATAAAAACCTTTTTCGATCACGGATATAATGCCTTCCTTAAAAATTTCCGGCGATGTATCTTTAAGCAAATAACCTTTGGCACCGTTGGTGAGCATTTTTATAATAATTTCTTCATCGTCATTTACAGATAATGCAATAACTTTAAGATCAGGTCTGTTTTCCTTAATCCATTTCATTGTACTTACGCCGTCCAGAATTGGCATATTAACATCTAATAATATTAGATCAACATCTGCGTCAATGTTTTCCTGTAAATATGAAATGAATACTTTTCCGTTTTCAAAGCGGTTGATTACTTCAAAATCTTTAAAACTATTGATCAAAAGCTCAAGTGATTGAGAAAAAAGCAGATGATCATCTACAATAATAATTTTATTTTTAGGTTTCATCGGGTTTAGTTAAGGGGTATTCTAAAGTTACGGTTGTTCCTGATGCATTTGATTTCATGATTAATGTTGCGCCAATTAATTTGGCTCTTAACTTCATGTTGTTTAATCCTGATCCTGGATTTGTTTTTAGAGGATCATAACCAATTCCAAAATCTTTCATTTCCAGATAAAAAACATCCGTTGTTGTGGTAATATTTACTTCAAATAAATCACTGTGAGAATGTTTTAGACTGTTATGTATCGCTTCTTGAAAAATGCGGTAAATAAACAAATCATGTTCTTCGTTTATACTTGGTATTTCGCCTGTAAAGTTATAATTATATTGAATATTTTTTAACTTTTTTATACGCTCCAAATCTTGTTTTATTGCTTCTATAAAATTGGTTTGCAGTAAGTTGTCTTTGTTGATTATGCGTGACAAAATGCGTATTTCGTCGAGGGATTTTGCAAGGATTTCTTTAAGATCTGATAATTCGTTACCATGAACAGGTTTTCCGCTATCGATGTACATGTTGAGCTGCATGATGCCAACAGATACAATTTGACCAATATTGTCATGAAGTTCTTTACTGATCTCGCTTAAAGTCTGATCCTTGATTTCGATTCTCGTTTTTATCAATTCTGATTGAAAGTACAATTCTGATTCCATTTTTTCGACGAGGTAGGTATTCTTTTTCTTTAAAAAATAAAAGAATATAACAAGCAGAATAACCAGTAAAGTAAAAAAAACAATACCTAACGAAATTACTAATAATTGTATTTCTTTTCGCTCCATAAAAATCCAATAATAAAACAACTGTGCGTTAGAAAATTTAAAATAAATAATACCAGACTAAAAACTGATTCATCTTCTTTGATCAAAAACCATTTTATAGCCAGCATAAACGGCAAAACTGGCACATGAAAGACCAAAAGACCTAATATATACCAGAAAAACACAGATTTTTTGAAGTTTAAAATTTTATCAGAATTAAAATTTTCTATCAAATATAAGCAAGATAATATCATAACTATCAGAACGCCAATGGCAAAACTATATATGAACGAGTGATTTATATCTTCTTTGTAATATAAAATATTTAAAAGAAAAGAAAATACAAACAAAACCAAACATAAAACAGCGGTTCCTTTATGATTAATTTTTATCAATAAACTCCTGAGAAGCAGGATATATGAACAAAAAGTAACGAACATGTAAATGTTGAAAACATAATAATTTAAGACGCCCGTCCATTCTGTAAAATGATATCCCACTATTTCTACCAAAACAGAAAACCATATTAAAACAACTAAGAATTTTGCTCTTTTACTGGGGAGTTTATGCAGCGATATCAGTCCAATAATACCGGATAATAAAGCTAAATAGACAATATAAAATCTTAGAATTTCAAACATAATTTTTTAATATAATAAAGCTGGCGGTCTTCCAATACTGCCATAATTCATAGGTTCAATAGTCGATATATCTTTGTTTTCTTCTTCACGGACTAATGCAAAAGTTTGTATTTCAGTTGGATCTATGGTATTTATTCTAATTCTTTTGCCTGTTGCTGTTAGAAATATCGTCATCAAACCTGCTTTTTCAGCATATTTTTTCTCTTCGGGATATACGCCAAAATAAAAACGGATTCCGTTTACGGTATAACCCGTTTTTTCACCCTTTGTTTTTATATAATGAATATAATTTTCGAGTTCTTCAAGCGAAAACCAAACGGCATTTGCATCTTCTTTTTTTATGTATTTCGCAATAATACTGGCTCGGTACTTCATAAAATTTGAATGTAATTCTTTACCAAATTTCTTAGTAATTAATTGGGACGGTCTTCCTGGTTCTTTTTTCATAATCTTAAAAATTAAATCATCGATTGGTTAAATGGTTAATTAATTGTTTTGTAAAGTTTTAAACAAAACTTAAGAGCAAAATTATTTCAAACGCATAAAGCAGGCAAGGGGAAATATACCCTTTTTTTAGAGGGTAAATTTATTTAAAAAATAGGGTTAAAGTGCTGTTTTGTAGTAATTTATAAAAAACCAATTTTACATCGTTCATTTTCGTGCACAAAATGGATAGGCGAAATCTGAAAAGCCTGTTAAAAGAGTAAGAACTAATTGTAATACTAAAAGTTATGAGTTTATATCATGAAGTTTTTCAAGGAGAATCATTCAGCGAAGACAATTATTTTGAAGCTGTACGATATGTTTTAGGTCCGGAATATTCAAATTTAAATGAAAATGAATTAGAGGACGTTCTGTTGTCAAGAGTAGATCAAATGTCTGAAAGTGAGGCCGAAGGATTTTGGTCCAGTTTAGGAAATGTTGCCAGCAGTATTGGATCCGGAGTTCTGCGAGGAGTTTCGGCAGTTGCTCCCATAGCAGGAACAGCGATTGGCACTTATTTTGGTGCTCCGCAAATTGGTGGTGCCGTAGGAGGATTGGTGAGTAATCTTGCCGGATCTGCCAGTACAGCATTAGACAATAGCCGCCAGCAGCAAAGACCCGCACAACCACAACGCAGACCTGCCTATAACAACAGACCACGACAAAATCCGTCACCAATTGGTCAGGCATGGAACAATACAACCAGATATCTGGCAGATGCCGGCAGAGCAGCTATTCCGGCTATTCAGCAATATGTACAAAACAATCCGGTACAATTGCGTCCGCAGGCAGCACAGGATATTGGCAGGGTTCAGGGATTGTACAACCAGCTTGGAGGCGTAATCAATAATCCGCAATTTCAAGCCGGACAAGCACAACAAAGCTTAGGTACTGCAAGCCCAAATGCGCCCATCGAAAGCCATTCTTTTGCAGAATTAATCGAAAGTGTGAATTACCTCACTGAGAATATTTTATACGAATATTACAACGGAGGATTAATTCCTACTGAAGATTATTATGTAGATCAATACGGTCAGTTTGTGGGCACAAATACACCAAACCGCATTAACCGACTTGAAAATTCTATTGCCAGTTTATAAAAAAACTTAAAAGTTATACCAATGGATGCTTATATAGAATATTTGAAAGAACACAATCCTGAAATGGCTAAATACTTTGAGTTGATGCAGCCTATGATGGAGAAAAAAGAACCGGAAGAGGAAAAAGAAACCCCTAAAATTGATTTGGAACTTGAAGAAAGAATCAGGAAACTAAAAAAAATCAATCATAAGCTTTTTACCATCATCGAAGGATTAAAATTTCAATTGGAATTTGAAATAAACCAAAACGATGATTTAGCAAAAGCTATTGGCGCGTGTACAGAATGTTTTGGCGAAAATATAGATTGTCCGGAATGTTTTGGAACAGGAAAACCAGGCAATAGTATTCCGGATTTCATTCTTTTTAATAAATATATCCAGCCTGCCATCCAGAAATATAACAAACATTATTTCAATAAAAATTAACCTTTAAATTTAAAATTATGAGTTATTTCGAAAGTTATTTAGACGAAGATTTACTAAATGAAGACTATTATAATGAAGATTTGCTAAGCGAAGATTTATTAGAGAGCTACGATGAAAGTTATGATGAAGCGGCAAAACGCAGAAGACCATCAACACGAAGCATCAGACCCAATGTGAGTTCTGCTGTTAAGCAAAGATCAAACTTTGGAAAAGCCTTAAGTGGAAGAGCAAATGATTACGCTACTAAAAGTGAGTTGAAAAAATCACTTGACTCAATTTCAAATCAGGTCAACGAGCTTAAAAAGACTTCGCTTGCTACCAATAAAGCCTTAGTTTCATTAGATCAAAAACACACAGAATTTGCAAAAATAGACGCCAGAAAAGGCGACAACCAAACAAAGGTTTTAAAAAATATGCAAATGATGAGCATGATGGGATCGCTTTTGAATCAGCCAAAATTAAAACCAGAAAATCTGGAAATTGTAGCTGATACCAAAGATAAAGACGGAAATGTACTAACTACAAAAATCGTTGAAAAAACGAATACAAGTGCTATTTACGTAGATCAAACCCTGTCGCTGTTGTTGCCTATGATGACCACAATGGGAGATTCAGGTTCCGGAAAATCAGACAATAATATGATGTTACCATTAGTCTTAATTATGTCTCAACAAAATAAAGACACTACAAACAATAACAACATATTACCACTAGCAATGGTGATGATGATGAACAAGTAATATTAAAAAAGGGCAAGTGGATCCCCAATTGCCCTTTTATTTCTATTAACCTTAAAAACATGAAAAGATGAATCCATTTAATTTACTAATTAATTATGTAATTGCAAATAGCAGAGCAAGTTATTATAATGTTTCAGGAAATCAGGAAGTAACAAATACAGCTCTTTTGACGGGTATGATTTCAGAAAACACCTTGCTGAGTTATTTAATTATTGATAACAAAGCAAAATCAGAAGGGGAGAATTCCAATACTTCAACACCAGTAGTAATTCCTGCAGCTACACACAGTACTAAGGAATTACAACAGTCAGGATCAGGAACTTCGCAAACACCAGTTAAAGAAGAACCTAAAAAAGAAACTACTGTGCCAAACGAAGAAAGTCTTAGCCTGAAAACCTTTGAGACTTTTAAAAATGATATTACAACAAGTAATAAAAAAATAGAAGAATTAGAAGAAAAAATAAATGAACTGGCCGGATTAAGAGAAAAGCTGGAATCTTTTGATAAAGAAAAAAAAGGAATAATCGATTCTATTGAAGAAATCGAAAAAAGGCTGGATGAAATTGCAAAAACAAATCAGTCAATTGTTGCAAAACCAACTGAGCCTGATGTAAAAGTGCAATCTAAAACCAATACAAAATGAAAACTGTAGCGGTTAGTCAGGATGTAAATGGCGGAATAACAGAAAAGAATACTATTCTAATTCTGGAAAAGCTAAATAATCTTCGGGATAGTTTATTTAAAAATGAGATAAAATTTTCGAAGAAAGCAAAAGAAGAAAAGTTGTACTTATTTAAAAATATGGTTTCTAAAACAATTTTGTCTTTGGGAAATAACAGTGAAACGTATCTTAAAATAGTAGAAGATGTCAATTTTTCTAAACTTGAAAAAGAAGATCAGGATTTTATTCTGGGACTGGAAAAAGCAGGGTTTAAAAACAGCAAATACATTAGTGAGATCAAGTCATATATCGATAAAGAAAATAATTTAGAAACTGTTTTTAGTGTTGTTGTGGAGGAGAATATCTATTTAACTCTTTTAAACATGGAGCTCAGCAGAATAAGCGGAAAACTTCTGAATTTCATTTAAAAAATAAACTCATGGATCCCAGACTTAAAATCATATTATATGGTAATCCGGACGAGGAACTGTCCTTGCTTATGCGATTGGAAAAAGAAAAGGATTATCCCGATAATTGCAAAATCATTACAGAATTTGGAAAAATTGTAAGTATTACCACGAAGCGTCGTCATCTGCTCTCTATTTATAACAGCAAAAAAGTAAAAAGCCTAAAAGCTCCAACTGTAGTTCCTGTCAATGAAATCATGGAGCAATTTCCTGAAAACCAAATTCTCGATAAAAAAAATAATGTTTCCGGAGATACTATATCTAATGTCATGTTTGGGATTATTGATTTTGGTTTTGACTTTACACATCCTGATTTTATTGTGAACGGTAAAACCCGTTTCGAAAAAATATGGGTACAATCAGATCGATATGATGGTAACGCTTACGGATACGGAAGAATTATTACCAAAGAACAAATCAATGAAGCGCTTCTGGACGAGTTTCCGTTTAAAAAACTGGGCTATCATCCCGGTAAAACAGATTTGTTCGGAAACGGAACTCATGGCACGCATGTTCTTGGTATTGCCTGTGGTAACGGCGCCGTAGCAACAAAAAGTTATGCGCCAAATGTTCCTATTACGGCTGTAGATCTGGGATTAAACAACATCAACGGATCAAATTTATCATTGGGAGATTCTGTAAAAACATCTCACGGATTGCATTTTTGTACCGCTACAGCAGATAAAATGCCGCTTGTAATTAATATGAGTTTAGGAGGTCACGGCGATGCGCATACTGGAGAAACTTTGCTGGAGCAAATTATAGATCATATTTTGACCACCAGAAAAGGAACGGCAATTGTTCAGAGTACAGGAAATTATCATCAGGCAAATGTGCATACTTACGGAGATATTAAACCAAACCAGAAAGTAAAAATTCCGTGGATGTTTAAGAAAAATGACCGTACGCCAAACGAAATGGAAATTTGGTATCACGGCGACGATATTCTAAGTGTCAATATTTATGATGATAACCAGAATATCCTGCTTTCGTCGACGCCTTTTAAAGATGAAATAATTGTAAAAGATGATGACGAAGTGGGGATTTGCCTTCACAGATGCAACGAGCCAAATACCAATAAAAATCAAATTAATATTTTGATCAATGGCAAATTAAATTCAAAATTCTGGACAATTGAACTGGTTGGCAAAACGGTCAAAAACGGACGATATCATTGTTATATTGAGCGTGACGATGGTGGTCAGTCTATTTTTTTGCCTGCAATTGCCAATAAAACGCACACCACCAATTCTATTTGTAATTCGAAATACAGTATAGTAGTTGGCGCCTACAACCAGAGTGACGAAACAAAACCTATTTTGTCTTTTAGCAGTTCCGGACCTACAGCTGACGGAAGAATGAAACCGGAACTTGTTGCGCCTGGTTTTAAAATAAAATCATCGTGCTCGTCTTCAAGTCGGGAAAACAGAGCAGCAAATAAGCTAACTTCTAAAAGCGGCAGTAGTATGGCTGCGCCTTATGTAGCTTCTTTAGTAATGAAAATTCTCGAAAAAGAACCTGAACTGGATATTATTGCCATCAGAAAAAAACTTTTTGCGGCCTGTGATACCGCTTTTTTCAATGAAAATAATTTCGAAGTTTTCAGGGCAGGACACGGTTACATTAATCCTAATAAAATAACATAAATCAGGAATAAAATGGAAAATTTAGTTTCGAATATACCAGTTATAAATCAAAATAGAAATCCCGTGAATCGTCGTGGGATATTAAATAGTGTTGGCTTAAATGCGGTCAATAATCCTGCGGATGTATTGCAAATTCAAAATTATCTCAAAGCATTAGGATATCCTGTCCAGACAAATGGCAATGTTGTAAACGATCAAACAGACAATACCATTATTTCTATCCTGAACTTTCAGGCAAATAACGGAGTTCAGGTTACAGGAATTATAAATCCTAATGATCAGACTTATAATGCTTTGAAACAACTAAATAATGCAAGTGTTTTGCTGACCGAAGATGTAGATGAATCATTGCATCAGCCTTTTTTTACCAATTCGTTTATTTTTAGACGAAATGCAGGAAATGCGAATACGCTTAATGTTATTTTCGAAGGCGATTCGTGGCTGGATTATCCTGTGCCCAGAATTTTAGATTTGTATGATACTATTACAGATCACAATCAAAGGCTTAACCTGAATTGTCTGCACTTAGCAAAATTTGGAGAAACAACCTCACAGATGTATGCTGATAAAACAAATTTTGTGCAATATATAAGTAGTTATCGTATTGATAGAATTTATTTTAGCGGAGGCGGAAATGATGTATTTCCTCAACTTGGCAGAATTCTAAATGCAGGAGTTACTTTATTTGATGCTTCTTTTTTTACTGATGCAGCAAAATTAAATGAACTAAAAGCAATGCCTTCAGGAGATTCTTTATATCAAAAATGCATTTTGTATAAAAGATATTTAAATACAACCGCGTTTGATGCTGCTCTTTTTAATACCGTTAATCTCAACGGAATTTTTACTGTTATTATGCGAAATTATCTTGGTTTTGGCAGTATAATAAACGCGCATTCAACACCCAATACGATATTTTATATGCATACTTATGATTATCCATTATTTAAACTGGGAGTCAGACCTTCGATTGTAGGAGTTGATTTGCCGTTAGGACCGTGGATTAAACCTGTTTTTGACCGATTGAGAATTACAGATGACATTCTAAAAGCCTATATCATTATTCGTTTACTGGATAAATTTCATGCTCTTTTGGTGCAAATTAAAAACCATTTTAATTATTATGGATATCGCTTTCAAAGCAGAATAATTGATTACCGCGGACTTTTAAATTCATCTGATTACTGGAGAGATGAAATTCATCCTAATTCAGTTGGAGCGCGAAGATTGTCGACGCGAGTTAATTTTTAAAACAAAAAACCCGACTTTACAAAGTCGGGTTTTATATATAATGAGAAACAAGATTTATCTTAAACTTGCTCCAAGCTCAGTCTCAAATGTTTGTTGCAATTTAGACATGATTTTATCAATTTGAGCGTCTGTAAGCGTTTTTGTATTGTCCTGAATCGTGAAACTCAACGCATACGACTTTTTACCTTCCGGAAGTTTTTCTCCTTCATAAACATCAAATAAATTAACGTCTTTTAAAAGCGCTTTTTCAGATTGTTTTGCCAGGTTATAAATACTTTCATAAGTTGTGTTCTTATCGATCAACAACGCTAAATCCCTGCGAACCTCAGGATATTTAGGAATTTCAGAATATTTGATTTTTCCGGTAATGATTTTTAAAATCAGGTCCCAGTTAAAATCAGCGAAATAAACATCTTGTTTGATTCCAAAATGTTTTAGGATTGGTTTTTTAATTACACCCATTTCTACCAATGTATCATTGTTGTAGCAAATAGCTGTTCCTTCAGAGAAAATATCAGTCTGAACCGGCGCATTCGAAATTTTTTCAATTCCTAAACGTGCTAAAATTCCTTTTACATATCCTTTTAATAAAAAGAAATCAGTAGTTTTTTGAGGATTTGTCCAGCTTTCCTTATTTCTGTTTCCGGAAATTAATAAAGTAAGATGTTTGTGCTCCTCGTATCCGTTCAGGTATTTATGATAAGATTTTCCGAATTCGAATAATTTTAAATCAGCATTTTTTCTATTGATATTATAAGAGATCGCTTCTAAACCGGAAAATAATAACGATTGACGCATGGTAGATAAATCACTACTAAGCGGATTAAGCATCGTAACATTGTGTTCTTCTTTTAAAACGCTCGATAACTTAGCATAAGAAGCCGTTGTTAAAGAGTTTGCCATCATTTCATGAAATCCCTGAGAATTTAATTGAGACGCAATAACGTTTTGTACTTTATAATCTTCTGTTCTTGGCGAATTAGAAACAGTTGCATTGAATTTTTTAGAGAAATTAATGTTGTTATAACCATAAACTCTCAAAATCTCTTCGATTACATCAATTTCACGCTGCACATCTACGCGATACGCCGGAATTGTTAATCCTAAACCAGAATCAGAAACACTGTTTACTTTAATATCTAATGAAACCAGGATTTTTTTGATGGTATCTTTTGGAATTTCCTGTCCGATGATTTTCGATACATGGCTGAAATTCAATAAAACCGAAAAATCTTCTACTTTTTTAGGATAAACTTCCACAACATCCGAAGTAATTTTTCCGCCCGCAACTTCCTGAATTAACAAAGCCGCACGTTTCAGCGCATATTCTGTAATAGTAGGATCAATACCTCTTTCAAATCTAAAAGAAGCATCCGTATTTAATTGATGTCTTTTTGCCGTTTTACGAATACTAACAGCATCAAAATAAGCACTTTCTAAGAATATTGTAGTTGTACCGTCTGATACGCCAGATTTTTTTCCTCCAAAAACTCCCGCAATACAAAGCGGACCTTTTTCGTCGCAAATCATTAAATCTTCTTTGTGCAGTGTTCTTTCAACATCGTCTAAAGTCACAAATTTTGTACCTTCTGGAAGTGTTTTTACAATTACTTTTCCGTTAATTTTCGCAGCATCAAAAGCATGAAGTGGCTGTCCTAATTCATGTAAAACATAATTAGTAACGTCGACAATATTATTTTTTGGAGTTAACCCAATAGCTTTTAAACGATCCTGTAACCACGCAGGAGATTGTTGAACCGAAATTCCTGAAATCGTTACACCACAATATCTTGGTGCTAAAAGAGGTTCCTCTACATTAACATCGATTTTTAAAGTACGCATGTCAACTCTAAAATTACTCACAGATGGCGTGATTAATTCTACGTTTACACCACGTTGCAACATTCCCGCTCTTAAGTCACGCGCAGTTCCGTAATGGCTCATTGCATCAGCACGATTAGGCGTTAACCCAATTTCGAAAACTTCATCATTGGCAATCTGGAAAACTTCTGCAGCAGGAGTTCCGGGAATTAAAGCTTCGTCCAGAATCATGATTCCGTCATGTCCAGTCCCTAAACCCAATTCATCTTCGGCACAAATCATTCCGTGACTTTCCTGTCCACGAATTTTTCCTTTTTTAATGGTAAATTCACCACCATCTTTATCATATAAAATAGTTCCTATAGTAGCCACAGGAACTTTTTGTCCCGCTGCAACATTAGCAGCACCACAAACGATTTGTATAGGAGCTTCTAAACCAATGTTTACTGTTGTAATGTTTAATCTGTCAGCATCAGGATGCTTCTCGCAAGTAAGTACGTGTCCTACAACAACTCCTTCTAAACCGCCTTTAACTGATTGGTATTTTTCGACAACTTCAACTTCCAGACCCAAATCTGTTAGTAATTCTGAAGTTTGTTCAGATGTCCAGTCCGTTTTAATGAATTGTTTTAACCAGTTGTAAGATATTTTCATGTTAACTTTTTTATTCTTGAATAAGGATACAAATATAAGGATTGCGTGTGGTAGTAAGAAACAATTTATTTGGTTTTTTCGAGCTGATTTTATTTCATTTAAAACGTGCTGTTATTGAGTAGTTTGTATTTTTAGTGCTAATATTTTATTAATTAAATATTAAAACTAAGTTATAAAAATGAATATGTAATTTTTGTGCTATTACATGAATGAAAAGTGCTATTCTGTTTCAATTTATGAAGGTAAATTTGAAATGAATCAAAAAAATATTATTATGAGTACTATAGCGCAAAGACCTGAATTTAAGGCGAAATATGATAATTACATCAACGGAAAATTTACAGCACCGGTAAAAGGAGAATATTTTGATGTTATTTCTCCAATTGACGGAAAAGTGTTTACAAAAGCAGCACACTCCGGAAAAGAAGATCTGGAACTGGCTGTAGACGCAGCTTATGAAGCATTCAAAACCTGGGGAAAAACATCAGTTACAGAAAGAAGTATTTTGCTCAATAAGATTGCACAAAAAATAGAAGACAACCTTGAATATATTGCGACAGTAGAAACCATCGATAACGGAAAACCAATTCGCGAAACCCTCGCAGCAGATATTCCGTTGGCAATTGACCATTTCAGGTATTTTGCAGGCGTAATTCGTGCCGAAGAAAGTTCGATTGCAGAACTGGATTCTCAGACTGTTTCTATTGCTTTAAGCGAACCTTTAGGAGTTGTTGCTCAGATTATTCCGTGGAATTTCCCAATTTTAATGGCAGTCTGGAAAATTGCTCCGGCACTTGCAGCAGGAAATACAATTGTTTTGAAACCGGCAGAAAGTACGCCAATTTCTATTTTGGTTCTAATGGAATTAATAGGCGATATTCTTCCTCCGGGAGTTCTGAATATTGTAAATGGTTTTGGTGCAGAATTGGGTCGCCCGTTAGTAACAAATAAAAAAGTAGCAAAAGCGGCATTTACAGGTTCTACAACTACAGGACGTCTTGTGATGCAATATGCAACAGAAAATATTATTCCGGTTACACTTGAACTTGGTGGTAAATCTCCCAATATTTTTTTCCCGTCTGTAGCAGATCATGATGATGATTTCTTTGATAAAGCGATTGAAGGTGCCGTTTTATTTGCCTTAAACCAAGGTGAAATCTGTACTTGTCCGTCACGATTATTAATTCATGAAGATATTTACGAGAAGTTTATTGCAAAAGTAATCGAAAGAACCGAAGCGATTATTGCAGGAAACCCATTAGATAAATCGACAATGATTGGAGCACAAACATCATTAGTGCAAAAAGAAAAAATCATGTCTTATATAAAGCTGGGTAAAGAAGAAGGAGCAGAGTTGCTGACCGGAGGAGATGAAAATAAACTGGGCGGAGATCTTGAAGGAGGATATTATATTAAGCCAACTTTGTTTAAAGGACATAACAAAATGAGAATTTTTCAGGAAGAAATTTTCGGTCCTGTTCTTGCCGTTACAACTTTTAAAACTACCGAAGAAGCTATCGAAATTGCCAATGATACGATGTATGGTTTGGGTGCGGGCGTATGGACACGTGATGCACATGAAATTTATCAGGTTCCAAGAGCTATCCAATCCGGTCGTGTCTGGATAAATCAATACCATTCATATCCTGCCGGAGCTCCTTTTGGAGGTTATAAACAATCCGGAATTGGTCGTGAAAATCACAAAATGATGCTGGGACAATACCGTCAGACAAAAAATATGCTGATTTCTTACGATAAAAAGAAACTTGGTTTCTTTTAATTAGTTATTATGTTGGTTCGAAAAGGTAAGTTTTTGACTTACCTTTTTTTTGTAAATTTAATTTAAAAACAATACCATGATAAAGAGACTTGATGCCACAGATGAAGCTATTGAATTAATAAAAATTCTAAAAGAAAAACACGGTGATCTTATGTTTTATCAAGCCGGAGGTTGTTGTGAGGGAACGCAGCCACAATGTTTTGAAAAAGGAGGTTATTACCAACGAATGGGAGATGTTTGTATTGGCACAATTGAAGATACAGAATTCTGGGTTGACAAGGATTTATTCGAATACTGGAAACATGCCCATTTTACACTAAAAGTAATTGATGCTTTTGGAGTTGGCGGTTTTTCATTAGAAACCCCATTAAAAAAAACGTTTCAAATAGAATATAGAATTTTTACAGAAGAAGAGGAAAAGGATTTAGAACCGGTTAATTATATTGAGTGAAAAAGGTTCAAAGGTTCTGAGGTGCAAAGCGACAAAGGTTTTCTGTAGAGACGCACAGCAGTGCGTCTAACATATGATATAGAAAATTGGAACGTAGACGCACTGCTGTGCGTCTCTACGATAAACGTTGTGAATTAAACGTTGTGAATTAAATGATGTGAAATAAACGTTTTGAATTAAACGTTGTCAAATAAACGTTATAAAATAAATGTTTTGAAAAAACATCATAAAAAACCTTTGTCCCTTTGCACCTCTAAATCTTTGAACCTCCTTTAGTTAATATACAATAACTGATATTGCTTAGGTGTAATTCCTTCGTGTTTTTTGAATAATCTTGTAAAATAATTGGCATCTTCAAAACCGGATAAATAACAAACTTCATTAATCTGAATTCCGGGATTTCTAAGTAATTTTTTCGCATGTTTTATTTTTTCATTCAAAACATATTCAATCGGACTCATGCCTAGTTCTCTTTTAAAGAAACGATAAAAAGACGCTGAGCTCATGCATGCTTTTTCGCTCAGGCTTTTCATGGTTATATTTTCTTTTAAATTGAGTTTGATGAATTCTGTTACTTCAAAAATTGGATTATTGCTTTGAATTGCAATTCCATCGTCTATAGATTTTACAGTCTGTGTCTGGATGATTCTGATTAACAATTCCTGTAAAGTCAAATCTGCAAGAGCATCTTTTGTGATAGATGTGCTCATACATTCCTTAATAAGTTTATTGACCGTTGTGGCAAGATCTACATTATTATAGAAGAAATAATTTTGGTAATTTAATTGCCAATACGCATCAATACCTTCTTTAGGATAACGTTCGTTTAGAAAATTTAAGGTATCGTTTATTTTAGATTTATCGATTGCTAAAGCAAGGCATTGCGTTGGATTTTTTCGTGATGCTTCCGGAAAATCGATCTTCATTTCTACATTTGACGGAATAACAACTGTTTCTCCGGGCAAATAATCAAATCCGGGTTCATCAAAAAGATGCATTACTTTTTTGCCTCTCAACATACTGGTTACCACAAAATCATTGAATTTTAGCGGAACAAGTTTTGTAGATTCATAGGTTTCAAAAAGATTTAATTCACAATGATTAAGCGTGTAAACCGTCCTGTTCTCGACCAGTGTTTTTAATGATTTTTCATTCGATAATTGAGGAGGATGGATTAAAGCACGTTGATTATTCATTGCGATTAAATTTTAAGTATAGTCTTTAAATTTAATCAAAAAAGAAATAGCAAGCTGATATTTAACGTTTTATTAAATCAATTCTTCAACATGTTTTTTAATGTTTTCGGAGATTTTTTTTGTTGGTAAATCATTTTCATCATCACCAAACGGATCTTCAATTTCTTCTGCAATAAGCTCAAGACTCGCCAGTACATAAAAAATAAAAACAACAACCGGTGCTACAAAATATCCCAGGCTAATCGAGTAGCCAAAAGGCAATGTCATGATATAGAAGAAAATAAATTTTTTGATAAAAGCGCTGTACGAGTAGGGAATAGGCGTGTTTTTTATTCTCTCGCAAGCTCCGCATATATCTGTAAAAGATTGTAACTCTTCGTTTAAAATAATCAGTTGATCTCCGGTTATTTTTTTAGCTTCATACAAATCATTAATTTTATGAAACATCATTCTTTTTACCTGATTGGGTTTGTGTTTATGATGGTCAATTTCTAAATCTACATCTTCAAAAAGCTGTTTGCTGGTTTCAGAATCATGAAGATGTTTTTGGAGGATAGACGCATAAGTAGGAATAAATTTTCTAAAGAATTTCCGATCACTTTCATCCTTAAGCATGGCAGAAAGTTTAATAGCCAGATTTCGACTATTATTAACCAGACTTCCCCATAATTTGCGACCTTCCCACCAGCGATCATAAGCAGTATTGGTTCGAAAAACAAGCAATAACGAAATTACAAAACCAAGCATTCCGTGCATGATTGGAATATTGTGGATATAATCATTTTTTCCAATCTTGAAATATTCAACTTCGAGATAACCAACTAAAGCAGAGTAAACTCCGATGGCAATCATAACCGGAAGCAACTTTCTAACGGTATCTGATTTATGAAAATGGAAAATAAAAGTAAACCAATCTTTGGTATTATATGAGATCATTAAGTTTGTTTTGAAACAAATTTACTTTAAAAATTAATATTTCCTGCTAATTCTTTTAAGGCAATTTCAGATAATTTAGCTTCGTATTGTGCATTGCTGTAGCGTACTTTTGCATTGACATAATTTAACTGCGCTGTTCTGAAATCAATAGTAGTTATGGTTCCAATTCTGAATTTATCGAGCGTAATATCCAGGTTTTGCTTAGCGATAGCTTCGTTATCTTCTTCCAGGTCAATTAATTCAAGATTGGTTAAATACGTTTGAAAAGCCGTACTCAATTGTGTATCTAAAATCATATTTTGCTGTTCGATTGCAATTTGTGTATTCTCAATTTGCAGTTTTGCTACCTTTTCATTTCTATGCTGATTAAAACCATCGAATATGTTTAGCGATGCATTAAAACCATAATTAAAACCTTTTGACGATGCTTCGCTTGTAAATCCTAAACTGGACTGAGTTTCTGAAAAATTATATCCGGAAGTTAAGTTTACTACAGGATATCGATTTGCTTTGACTTGTTTGAGTTGTAATTCGGCAATTCGTTTGTTTATTATTTGCGACTCTAAAGCTGGATTTTGCTTTTTTGCCAAATCCATTAAATCAATCAAAACCAATTTATTATCAACAGTAACCTGATTTGTAACGGTAAAATTAATTTTAGGATCGCGGGCTAAATACTGGTTCAGTAAGATTTTAGCATTTGCATACGATTCTTTCTGTCTTAATAAAGCCACCTGATCAGAGTTTAAATCTACCTGAGCATTTAAAACCTCTAATTTGGATGCTTTTCCTATAGAAAAACGATTTTGGGCAAGGGTTAAACGTTGTTTCGAGATTACGATTGTAGTATCTAATGCAGATAATTGCTGTTGTTGTTGTACCAGATCATAATAAGCAGAATTTACCTGACCAATTTTGACTAAAATGGTTCTTTTAAGTTCTGCATCGCCTAGTTTTTGCAATTCTTTCAGCTGATCCAATCTCGCAAACATTCTCATACCGTCAAAAACTGTCCAGCCTAAACTTACACCATAAGTCAAACTGTTGTTTTTAGCATTGTTTAATGATGTTGATGTTCCGTCCTGACGTGTCTGGGATGAATTAGTAACGCTGTTATTATCTGTAACTGATGCAGTTGCTACTGGCAGCATTCCTGCATTTCCTACAGTTACATTGGTTTCGCTGATTTTAGTATTGTTTTTGGCAATCTTAATTTCAAAATTATTTTCTAATGCTATTTTCATAGCATCTTCAATCGTTAAAACTTCTTGTGCGCTGCTTTTTGCGATACAGAACAAAAATAAAACGATACTTACTAATGTTGTTTTAGTTTTCATGTGATGAATTGTTAGCTGCGAATTAAGGTTTAAAACGAAATTCGCAGCTTCTATATTATTTCAAATTTAATATCAATTATTTACTGTCTCTTTCATATTCTTCGATATGATCAAATTCCGGATAATGTTTCCTGGCTTTAGACCACATTAAATAAATAGCAGGAATTACAAAAAGTGTTAATGCAAGAGAGAAAATAGTTCCTCCCACGATTACAACTCCCATCCCGATTCTACTTGTCGACGCTGCTCCAAGTGACATCGCAATTGGCAATGCACCTAATGCAATGGCTAAACTGGTCATCAAAATAGGACGTAAACGTGCCTCTGATGCTTCAAGAATAGCTTCTAATTTTGGTTTTCCCTGTTCTCGTAACTGATTCGCAAATTCTACAATCAAAATACCATTTTTTGTTACCAGACCAATAAGCATTACGGTACCAATCTGGCTAAAAATATTCCAGGTCTGATTGAATAACCATAACGAAAATAAAGCTCCTGCAACTGCCATTGGCACTGTTAAAATGATAATAAGCGGATCTATAAAACTCTCAAACTGAGCGGCAAGAATCAGGAATATAAGCAATAATGCTAATCCAAAGGCGAAAGAAGTATTAGAGCTACTTTCTACGAAATCTCGCGATTCTCCACTTAAATCCGTTGTAAAACTCTGATCCAGAACTTTAGTTTTAATTCTGTCCATTTCTTCAATACCATCACTGATACTTTTGCCCGGAGCTAAACCTGCAGAAACAGTAGCAGACATATATCGGTTGTTGTGGTACAATTGCGGCGGATTACTTTGTTCTTCTACTTTTACCACGTTATCCATCTGGATCAACTGACCTAATTTGTTTCTCACAAACATAGAAGTTAAATCCAATGGTTTTGAACGGTCTTTTTGATCAAACTGACCAATTACCTGATATTGTTTTCCGTTTTTAATAAAATAACCAAAACGTTGTCCGCTTAAGGAAAGCTGCAAAGTTTGTGCGATATCCATAATCGATATTCCTAAACTCTCTGCTTTTGCACGATCAATACTTACGTTGATTTCAGGTTTATTAAATTTTAAATTCACATCTGTAGTCGAGAAAACATCACTTTTACCCACTTCATTCATGAAAACCGGAATTTTTTCTCTTAGTTTTTCAAAAGTCGGCGCCTGAATAATATACTGAATTGGCAAACCTCCACGTCTGTTTACAGAAATTGTAGGCTGCTGAATTACAGATGTTTTAGCATTTGGGTATTTTTTAGTCCACTTGGTTAATTTATCAGCAATATCTTTTTGAGACGTTATTCTTTCATCCGGTTCTTTTAACGAAAGCCTGATAAAACCTGAATTGGTCGCAGAACCTCCGGAACCTCCGGCAGTAATTACTAAACTTACTTTTTTCTCTGAAATAGAATCATCAACCAGTTTTGACATTTCCTGCATAAAACGATTGGTATATTCATAAGATGAACCTTCAGGAGTTGTCATACGCATCGTTACAGAACTACGGTCATCATAAGGAGCAGTTTCTTTGGGAAGTATCGTAAAAAATAAATATATCAATCCAAAACAGGCAATAAGAATAGGGAATGAGATCCATTTTTTATCCATAAAACGACCTAATGAAGCTGCATATCCACTATTTAATTTTTCGAAAAAAGGTTCGGTTTTAATGTAGAATTTTGATTTCTTTTGTTCTCCGCCTTTCATTAAATAGGCATTAAGCATTGGCGTTAAAGTCAGGGAAACAAAGGCAGAAATTAATACCGCAGCACCAATAACGACTCCAAATTCCCGAAAGAGTCGACCAACGAAACCTTCTAAGAAAATTACAGGTAAAAATACCGCAGCCAATGTTACCGAAATCGAAATTACAGCATAGAAAATTTCGTTAGAACCTTTAATTGCTGCCTCAATTGGCGACATTCCTTCTTCGACTTTTTTAAAGATATTTTCTGTAACTACAATTCCATCATCTACAACCAGACCAGTTGCCAGAACAATTGCTAATAAGGTTAATACATTGATCGAAAAACCAAAAAGCCACATGATAAAAAACGTAGCAATTAACGAAACCGGAATATCTATTAAAGGTCTGAACGCAATTGCCCAGTCTCTAAAAAACAAATAAATAATGATGATTACCAAAATAATCGAAATTCCTAAAGTTTCAGCAACTTCTAGAACTGATTTCTTTACGAATAACGTATTATCAAGCGCAATATTCAGTTTAATATCCTTGGGAAGATCTTTCTTTAAAGCGTCGTATTTTTTGTAAAACTCTTTTGAAATATCCAGATAATTAGCACCGGGCATTGGTACGATTGCCAGTCCAATCATTGGAAGTCCTGACGAAGTTAACGAAGTTTCGATGTTTTCAGGACCTAATTCAGCACCGCCAACATCGCTCAAACGAACAATTTTATCTCCGTCTGTTCGAATAATGATATTATTAAATTCTTCCGGTTTAGAAAGATTTCCAATTGTCTTTACAGTCAATTCAGTATTGTTTCCGGTTAATTTTCCGGATGGTAATTCTACGTTTTGTGCATTTAAGGCATCTCTAACATCAGAAACCGTACAGTTATAGGCATTTAATTTTACAGGATCAATCCATAAACGCATCGCGTAACGTTTTTGTCCCCAGATCTGAACACCACTTACTCCCGGAATCGTTTCTAAACGTTGCGAAATAACATTTTCGGCATAATCGCTTAATTCCAATGAACTTCTGCTGTCGCTCTGAACCGTCATCGAAATAATAGATTCACTATCTGCATCTGCCTTAGAAACTACCGGCGGTGCATCGATATCCTGCGGTAAACTTCTAACAGCCTGCGAAACTTTGTCACGAACATCATTTGCTGCTTCTTCTAAGTTTTTATCTAAATTAAATTCGATTGTGATATTGCTGCTTCCCTGATTACTTGATGAAGTTATATTTCGAATTCCGTCAATGGCATTTACGGCTTTTTCAAGAGGTTCCGTAATTTGCGATTCAATAATGTCAGAATTGGCTCCCGTATAATTGGTTCTGATAGAAACCTGCGCCGGATCAATTGATGGAAATTCTCGAACACCCAAAAATGTATAACCAATGAAACCGAATAAAATAATCAAAAGATTCAGTACAATGGTTAAAACAGGTCTTCTTATACTTGTAGTTGATAAACTCATGTGAGATTTTAGATTTTAGATTGTTGATTTTAGATTGTTGATTTCTAATATCTATGTTAAAGACTTATAACTTTTGGCTTAAAGACTTTCAACTTTAGGACTATTTAACTGTAACTTTTATCGGAGACTCATCTTTTAAGGACATAACGCCACTTGTTATCAAAGTATCACCAGCTTTTAATCCTGATAAAATCAAAATTGAAGCGTCAGTTCTTGTTGTCGCATCTACTTTTATTTCTTTGGCTTTGCCCATATTGGCAATGTATACTTTTTTACCATCTTGTATCGGTACAATCGCTTCTGTAGGAACTACGATAGCATCTTTGATAATATTTAGAGGTAATTTTACATCAGCAAAAGTTCCCGGAAATAATTTTCCGTCGTGATTATCTGCAATTGCGCGAATTTGTAATGTACGTGTTGCTACGGCCACTTCTGGTTCTATGGCGTATATTTTTGCAGTATAAGTTTTATCAGATCCTGAAACATTGAAATCTATTACAGAACCGGTTTTTACTTGTGCAGCATATTTTTCAGGAATAGAAAATGTAATTTTTAATTTGCCTGTGTTAACCAGTTTTGCCACCAAAATTGTTGGTGTAATATAAGTTCCGGGAGAAATAGAACGCAAACCAATTTTTCCTGAAAAAGGAGCTTTTACAGATGTTTTGGCAATTTGAGCCTTAATTAACTGGCTTTGTGCCTGAGCAGATGCGTGGTCTGCATTTGCAACATCAAATTCTTCCTGACTAATCGCTTCTTTTTGAAGTAGCAATTTAGCTCTTCTTTGGTTTTCTGCAGTCAGGCTTTCTTTTGTTTGGGCTTGTCTTAGTTGTGCCCTTAATTCAATATCATTTACCTTAAAAAGTACCTGACCTTTATTTACGTAACTTCCCTCGTTGAAATAGATTCCTTCAACAATTCCTGAAACCTCACTGTGAATTTCTACTTGTTCATTTGCTTCAATAGATCCTGATAACGATAAGTTATTATCAAAAGTAGCAGTTTTAACTACAATTCCTGTTACTGATGTTGGTTTGTCTTTGTCTCCGAATTTTTTAGAATCTTCGTTTTTCTTTTTGTTAGAAACTATTCTGTAGGTTATAAATCCTCCGACACAAATAATCAGTAAGGCATAAATAAGGTTTTTTACTTTCATAAAATTGAGGTAATATTTTTTTTTTGGTAATGTGTTTTTTGTAAGCTCACAAAATTAACTTTTTGAAACGAAAACTAAAGATGTTAGGTTTTATTTAACACTTGGATAATATTAATTTTAAACGTCTTTTAACAGTAAAATAAGCCAGCTTTTTGTAATTAGACTTTAGTTCCGAAAAAAGGTTTAAATCAAATCTTAATTATTTTAAATTAACTGCGATTATTTATTGTGTGATGTTAAAAGTTTGTATTAAAATCATTTTTAGTAAATATATACCTATAAATATGTTTTTTAAATTGCATTTTACGTAAGTTATTTAGTATTTAAAAAAAAGTTTGCATTTTGACTTATTTTTTTTGCACTTTATCGATTTTATTCGTAACATTGATAAGCTTAAACAAAATGATCCGTTTTTTGTGAGAATAGTAATGTTTTTGGTGGTTAAGCGATAAAATGTGTAGGTTTTTTATTTGTTTTTAAGTTAAAGTTATTAAATACTGGAATAAATCATTTAACAATCGTTTAAACATTTTCTGTTCTAAATCAAAAACTATCTTTTTATGCTAAGAAAACTACTTGTTGGCTTATGGATGTTATTATTGTGTGTTGCTATTTCTGCTTTATTCTGGAAAAACGAATTTAAATACAGTTTACCCACACCAATCCCCAAAAATTACCATGAGATAGCCATGGGAAGTAAAATTGATTTAAAATGCTGTATTACTGACAGCAGACCTATTTTTATTCATTTTTTTAATCCGGATTGTCCTTGTTCCCGTTTCAATATTCCTCATGTAAGCGGACTGATTAAAAAGTATGGCGATAGAATTAATTTTAAAATCGTTGTACTGAATAAAGAAAAAGATTTTTCGATAGAAGAAATCCAGAAAAAATTTGATGCTAAAATTCCGGTATATTTTGATAACGGGATTGCAAAAAGTTGTGGGGTATTCTCAACACCTCAGGCAGTTATTATCGATGGTTCAAGAAGTTTGTACTACCGCGGAAATTATAATAAAACAAGATATTGCACAAACGCAGACAGTAATTATGCGCAAATAGCAATCGATTCTCTATTAAAACAAACCAAGTCCCCTTCGTTTGATGCTTTAGCTCTTAGAGCTTATGGATGCTCATTGCCAAAATGCACTAAATAAATCTATTCCTAACCTAATCATTTAATTTATGAAAACAAAAGCCAGTTTGAACGAACAAGATTATCTGCACAATTTTATGTCTACCATGACACAAAAATCAGATACGATTATTAATTATGTTCTTGCAGTTTATTTCCTTCTCGGGATTGCCTTATCTTTTAAATACGACACATTTGAAATTGGGGTTGGAGTAGGGACTTTGAATGTTCTATTGTATTATTCTGCAAAATTTTTTATTAAAAATTCTAATTTTTATCAATACGTTTTATCAGTCGTTCTGGCGATTTTTATGGCACAATATATCTACCAGATGCACGGTTTATTTGAGATGCATTTTACGGTTTTTATTGCCAGTACCATTTTAATTATTTATCAAAACTGGAAACTTCAAATTCCGCTTACGCTTTTGGTAGTCCTGCATCACGCAGCTTTAGCCTATATGCAAAACTTTATTTACACTGATCCAAAAGGATTACAGTTGTATTTTTCTCAGGTAAATTTTGATTTGGAAACCCTGATTATCCATGTTGTTTTAGCAGCAGTTGTTTTCTTTATGAATGGTTATTGGGCATATTATTTTAAAGAACACAGCCAAAAACATATTTCTAAAATTTCTGATGAATATGAGTTGGAAAACATCAAACTGGCATCGGCAAAATACAGTTCAATGAGCGCTACAAAAGATTATAATGACTTTATACACAGAACAACTCTGGATTTAAAATTGCCTGTAAACTCAGTTCTTAAACTTATTGATGTTTCAAAAGGACATACAGATAATGATAAACTGTTGAGTTACCTGGAAATGATGAGAGAAAGTGCCAAAAAAATCGATGATCTTGTCAATGATATTCACGTTAAATCGACTAATACCAGAGGTCAGAGTTAATCTTAGAGAGAAAAGAGCTTAATTAAAATAATACTTTATAAGCCACAATTGTACGCAATTACAATTGCATATTAATTTAAAATACAAAATTTATGGATACCAGAATTAATCGCCCAACGCCATCAGACAGAGAGGTTGATTGGAATAAAACTAAAGTATTATTAAGTAAAACAGATATTAAAGGAACAATTTTATACGCAAATGAAGCTTTTATTGACGTTTCAGGATATGATGAGCATGAACTAATTGGACAGCCTCATAATGTGGTACGCCATCCTGATATGCCAAAAGTGATTTTTAAATTTTTGTGGGACAGTATTAAGTCCAGTGAAAATATTCATGTGGTTATAAAAAACATGTCGAAAACCGGAAGGTATTATTGGGTTGTAACCGATTTTAAAATTATTGCAGATGGCGATGGAGAAATTGCCGGTTATTTTGGTACCAGAAAATCTGTTCCTGAAGAAATCATCGTCAAGTTTATAGAACCTTTGTATAAAAAACTGCTTCATATCGAGGAAGTAAGCGGTCTTGGAGCCTCAGAAGATTATTTAATTGGTTTTCTGGAAGAACGCAAAAAGACCTATATGGAATATATCGATCACTTGATTGCTACAGGAAAAGATGATAAAAATAAAATAAGCAAAGGACTTTTTAGCGGTTTATTCGATAAGAAAGCGCCACCTAAAAAGTAAAAACTGTCAAATAAAATAGCTTCATTGTATAAACTATTTCAATCTTAAAAATTTGTCCCCCAACAAATCTAAATCACCTTAGAACATAGATATTGATTTTTTTTAATGCAGTGAAGTTTTTTTTTCTTAAGTTGCTAAGTTACTAAGGTTCTAAGGATCTAAGTTTTTATAAACTCAGAATCTTAGTAACTCAGAACCTTAGTACCTTAACTAATATAATTCCAAATATTTTTCTTTTTTGTTAATTCTATAAAAACCGCTTTTAGTACGGCATGTTCCGGTTTTTGTAATGGTCCGTCTTCTTTTAAGATTTTCATGGCATAATTTCGTGCCAGACTTAAAATATCCCTATCGCGAACAATATCTGCAATTTGAAGGTTTAAAACACCACTTTGTTGCGTCCCCATTAAGTCTCCGGGACCACGAAGTTTCAGGTCGACTTCGGCAATTTCGAAACCGTCATTAGTCTGAACCATTGTTTCCATTCTGGTTTTACTGTCAGAACTTAATTTATGGCTGGTCATTAAAATGCAATAACTCTGTTCAGCTCCACGACCTACGCGACCACGCAATTGGTGCAACTGCGATAGTCCAAAACGTTCTGCACTTTCGATAATCATAACACTCGCATTTGGTACATTTACACCAACTTCGATTACGGTTGTTGCCACCATAATATTGGTTTTACCTTCAGAGAAACGTTTCATTTCGGCGTCTTTATCAGCAGGTTTCATTTTTCCGTGTAAGATAGAAATCGAATATTGCGGTAACGGAAAATCGCGTGATATACTTTCGTAACCATCCATTAAATCTTTGAAATCCATTTTTTCGGATTCCTGAATTAAAGGATAAACAATATAAATTTGTCTGCCCAAAGCGATTTCATCCTTTAAGAACTTCCATACTTTCAAACGATTGCTGTCAAATCTGTGAACGGTTTGGATGGGTTTTCGACCCGGAGGCAATTCGTCAATTACAGAAATATCTAAATCACCGTACAAACTCATCGCTAAAGTTCGCGGAATAGGAGTGGCGGTCATCACTAAAACGTGTGGCGGAATTTCGTTTTTCTTCCACAATTTAGAGCGCTGTTCTACACCAAAACGATGCTGTTCATCAATTACTGCTAAACCCAAATTTTGGAATTTTACCTTGTCTTCTAGTAAGGCATGAGTCCCAATTAGAATATGCAGACTTCCGTTTTCGAGTTCTTCGTGAATAATTCTTCGGGCTGCAATTTTAGTAGAACCGGTTAATATTTTTATGTTGATATTTAATGTCTCAGCCAACTCTGATAATCCAATAAAATGCTGATTTGCCAGAATTTCTGTTGGCGCCATCAAACACGCCTGAAAACCATTGTCTAAAGCCAGAAGCATGCTCAAAAAAGCAACAATAGTTTTTCCGGAACCCACATCTCCCTGCAACAACCTGTTCATTTGAGCATTACTGCCCATGTCTGCACGAATTTCTTTTACCACTCGTTTTTGCGCATTCGTAAGATCAAACGGCAAATGATTTTGATAAAAATTATTAAAATATTCACCCACTTTTGTAAATGGATGTCCTTTTATTTTATGTTTCCTGATCAGGTTTTTAGTAATCAATTGCAATTGAATAAAGAATAATTCTTCAAATTTCAATCGAAATTGGGCTTTCGCCAAAGCATCAGTACTTTTAGGAAAATGTATGTTGAATAAAGCGGCTCTTTTTGAAATTAGTTTTAATTCCTCGATCAAATATGGCGGAAAAGTTTCTGTAAACAGCGCTTGCGTTTCAATAAACAATTGCTCCATCATTTTATTAATGGTGCGGTTAGAAATTCCTCTGTTTGCTAAGGTTTCTGTTGAAGGATAAACGGGCTGCATCGCTGATCGAAGACTTTTTTCGTGATCGCTCAGCAATTCAATTTCCGGATGTGCCATACTAAACTGACTTCCGTAAACGGAACATTTTCCAAAAATAACACAAGGTACATTCAGTTTTATACTCTCTCTGATCCATTTATGTCCCTGAAACCAGTTCAGATCAATTTGTCCTGTATCATCTACAAAAACAGCAACGAGACGTTTCTTGTTTTTAGCAAACTCAACGGTTTTTATATTGATGATTTTTCCAATAATCTGAACTTCTGTACCCGTATTTTGAAGCTCATTGATCTTATAATATCGAGTTCTGTCAATATATCTATTGGGAAAAAAATTAACTAAATCTATATATTTATGAATGCCCAGCTCCTTACGAAGCAATTGTCCACGATTGGGACCAACGCCTTTTAAGTATTCAATTGGGGTTTCAAGAAGATAGTTAGACATTTTATTTAGACAGTTAATCTTAGACTATAAAAAAAGAGAATAGAGCATCTTGAGTCTATTTTCTTTAATTTATTACTCTTTTATTTTTTTAGAAAAGCGAAGATAGATTTTAATTAGGAAATTTGAAAGTGTATTGTTTTATTATGCTTTTATTACTTTAGGCGAAGGTTTTAAAATTTTTAATATTAACTTACCGTTAATTTAATAATCTGATACGCAACTATTCTAATAAATGAGCATCTTTATACTAATAACTTTTAAACCTTAAAAAATGAAGAAAATTGTACTTTTATTGGTGTTTGCTCTTGCGCTTGCTTCTTGTTCAAATAATGATGCTGACGATGTTGTTGTAGTTTCTGATTATTACGGAAAATGGAATCAATTTGCTGAAGCTCCGTATGCGAATGATCCGTCGTCAACACAATTTTCGTATCAGTTTAATAAAGATAATACTTTTACCAAGACAAGAAATTACGATAATAAGATTACAACTTTGTCAGGAACTTTTGAGATAAAAACCAATGAAAATTCAACCGTTTTTGTATTGACTTACAAAGAAGAAAATTTTTTAATATCCAGTTGTACCGGAGGTTTGACAGAAAGTTTTACTTTGGATAAAAACGGACATTTAAATGATAATGCTGGCATGTGTGATCGTTATGGGAAATACAAAAAAGCAAAATAAAAAACGTAAGTTTGCTAAAAAAATACTAATAAATGGCAACTCACTTAGCACTTTTACGCGGCATCAATGTTTCTGGTCACAATATGATGAAAATGGAAGCTTTGAAAGCTATGTTAGAAAATATTGGTTTTCAGAATGTGAGAACGTATCTGCAATCCGGAAATGTTTTTGTAGATTCTGACGAAGAAAGTGCGTCGAAAGTTGGTTTTATGATCAAACAGGAAATTTTCAAGGTTTTTGGACATGAAGTTCCTACGATTGTTATTGCTAAAGAAGACTTGGAATTGTGTTTTAAAAACAATCCATTTCTTAAAGAAAAAGAAGTCGATACCAAAAAACTTTATGTAGCTTTTGTGTCAGTTGCTTTAAAAAGTGAGAATATAAACGACTTGAAAATCAGTCAGTTCAAACCGGACGAAGCAAGTATCGACGGAAACAGAATTTTTATTAAATATGCCGTTGGTGCAGGAAAAACAAGGTTTGATCAAAAATACATTGAGAAAAAACTAAATGTTACGGCAACAATTAGAAACTGGAATACCGTTACAAATTTATTGAATATGTATGCTGAATAATTTAATTAGGAAATGATAATCTTGTAATTTTCTCATTAATCTCTCAGCCATTTTAGCATTTCAGGAAAAGCAGGTTTCCCTTGTTCAAGAGCACGATCTTGCGATAAACAAAGTCCCATCCATTCCAGAAAAGGTAAACCAATATAGTTTTTAGCACTAAAATTAGAAATAAACCAATCTGATTGGTTTTTATAACCATTGGGATGAAACACAAATTCCAGCGGTAATTTTAGATGTGTTAACGCAGCAAATGACCATAAAATTGCACCTATTTCTTCGGCTTGAGTTGGCCAATCCGGAGAGATTTCACTAGTTCCTGCTAATTTCCTTTCGGCAGAACTTGTTACTGCTAAATGTCCCGCTTCATGCAGGATATCTCCGGGATATAGTAATTTATCATAATCGATATAAAGACAATTTGGTCCTAAACTTAATCCGGGTAAAAAAGTATCATCTAATTTTTTTTCAATTATATCTATTCCTATTTCGTTTATAAAGGATATAATTTTCTGTATTTCTAGACTTGCTTTTACAGACATACTAATAAATTTTCAGGTGAATTAATATTTTAGATAATCAGGCAGTAACTTATTTTTCAATGGATAGAATTGGTGTTCTTTTTAAAAAGATGGTATCGGCATTATGAATACTTCCTTTTCTGATTCCGCCGCCAAAAGGGTTGAATAATTCAATGTGTTTTTTGTCATAACCTTCTTTGCTAATTACTTCATTTACAATTAAAGGCGGCGCTTCATACCCAACAAAAGTAAGCTGGGAATAACGCAGTTCTTTTAATTGAAAATAACCGTTAACATTTGTTAGATTTTCTCCCACTTTACAGTTTTCAATAGGTTTTCTGGAAATAGAATCATAAATATATCCAACAATTTGAGGTCTTTTGCATCTACTGGTCAAACAGCTTTGGCAAACAAAACCAATTATAAGCAAAAGCAATAAAGGATATAATTTTTTATAACGTTGTATTTTCATCTTCTATTAAATTAAGTCACAATACCAAAATCCAAAATCAAATGCATCGCTGGCAGTTGTATCGCAAGCAGTATTTGTAGAATCTTGTGTTTTTGGCTTTTCATATTTGCGGTAAACGATTTCGCCAATTTCAAAATTTATTGGTTGTGAAAAAATAGGTCCGTCAAAAGTAAAAGTATGAAATTCACCATTTTCTCCGCAAACGTCTACATTCTCCGGTAAGTCATTTATGAATTCCTGATCTATGATTCGACCAACAAAGCTTTTATCGAGATAACGCTCGTTAACGCAGACCACAATAGTTTTAAAACCAAGCGATATAAATTCCTGAATTAAATCGTGGGTTGGGATTTTCCAAAGAGGGAAAACACCTTTAAAACCAATTTTAGCCAGTTGATCTTCGCGATATTTACGTAAATCTTCCAGAAAAATATCCCCAAAAACAGAATATACAATGCCTTGATTTTTAAAATCGATTAAGGTTTCGTTCAGTACATTTTCATAAACTTCCATCGTAGGCATTTCAGGAACCTGCATAATTTTAAGAGGTAATCCAATGCTTTTTGCCTGCGCCTCAAGTAACTCAACACGAACGCCGTGCATCGAGATTCTCTGAAATTGCTGATTGACACTCGTTAGTAAATATTCTATTTTAAAATCAGGATTTTGTAGTGTTTTGTATAAAGCCAGAGCAGAATCTTTCCCGCTGCTCCAGTTAAATATTGCTTTTTGAGATGTTGGCACGTTGTTATAATTTTCTATGGTAAACTTACAAATTTCATTCGATTTGTTAGCGAAACCTTTGTAACTTTGGGTTTCTTACACGCCAAAAAATGACATTATTTAAAGATAAATTTAAAATGGATTCAAATAGATTGAAAAACTGGGATTATTCTAGCTCAGCAATTTATTTTATCACATTGGTTACTCAAAATAGAGAATGTGTTTTTGGATCTATTATGCAGGATAAAATGATTTTAAATAAAAATGGTCAAGTTGTAGAAAATGAATTGTTGAAATCTATAAAAATTCGTAAAAATTGGTTTTTTCATAATTGGATCGTTATGCCAAATCATATTCATTTATTGATAGAAATTCAAAACAACGAGATTTCTACACAAACAAATAATCTACACACCCAGATTGAACGATCGCAAATTGAACACAAACAAATTGAACGCCAACAAATTGAACACCAACAAATTGAACGTTCGCATATTGTAGAGACGCACAGCAGTGCGTCTACGCCCGGCACATCGACAACAAATATCGCGTCAAATATTGGGTTAAACGTTGCGGAGACGCACTGCTGTGCGTCTCTACGGAATAACCATGAGAATAACCATGAGAATAATCACGCGAATAAATATGGAACTGTATTATATCGAAAACCCAATTCTATTTCATCATTTGTTGCTATCTTTAAATCGGTAACAACAAAACAAATAAATGGTCTTGATTCTATATGGCAATCAAATTATCACGATCATATTGTTCGCAATCATAAAACTTTCGAAACTATTTATAATTATATAAAAACCAACCCATTGTCTTGGGAAATGGATTCTATGAAACTTTAATTATCAATGAAATACATCTTTCTATTTATTACCAGTTTCGTTTTTGCGCAACAATCCCAATTTGTCGATTTTAAATCGGTTAATGGGCAATTAAAATTAAATCCTTCAGATAAATCAGTTTCCGGAGTAGTCGATTATCAGTTTGAAGTTTTAAAACCTGTTGATACTATTAAAATCGATGCTAAAAACATGGAATTTTCTAAGGTTCAGATTGATAATAAAGATGTAATTTTTATTAATACAGGTAAGGAACTACAAATTCTGAATAACTTTCAGAAAGGCGAAAATCACTTAACTTTCGAATATTCGGTTAAACCAAAACAAGCATTGTATTTTGTTGCTATTCAAAATAATGAAGTACAAATCTGGACACAAGGGCAGGGAAGATATACCAGTAACTGGTTTCCGAGTTTTGATGATGTCAACGAAAAAGTTGTTTTTAGTTTAGGAATAACGTACGATAAAGAATATCAGGTAATTTCTAATGGAATCTTAAAAGAAAAGAAACCGGAAGGAAATGAAATTCATTGGCAATATAAAATGGAGAATCCAATGAGTTCCTATTTATTAATGCTGGCTATTGGCAAATATGATAAAAAGGAATTCAGGGCAAAATCTAAAATTCCGTTAGAATATTATCTTGAAAGTAAAGATGCAAATCGTTTTGAACCCACTTATCGCTATTCGAAACGTATTTTTGATTTTCTCGAAAAAGAAACAGGAGTAAAGTATCCCTGGGAAATTTACAGAGAGATTCCGGTTCGTGATTTCTTGTATGCAGGAATGGAAAATACCACAACAACACTATTTGCAACACGTTATGTGGTAGATTCAATAGGTTTTACAGATCGAAATTATACAAATGTCGATGCACACGAATTAGCACATCACTGGTTTGGTGATTTGATAACGGCAGAAAGCAGCACACATCACTGGCTTCAGGAAGGTTTTGCAACTTATTATGCTGCATTGGCAGAAAGAGAAATATATGGCGATGATTTCTTTTATTCGAAATTATATGAAACCGCTCAACAAATAAAATTTGCCTCAAGAACAGATACAATTCCCGTTTTGAATGCTAAAGCAAGTTCCTTGACTTTTTACGAAAAAGGTGCTTGGGCATTATTTGTTTTGCATGAATCTATTGGCGATAAAGCGTTTAAAAAAGCGATAAAAAGTTATTTAAAAAAATATGCTTATCAAACTGTAAATACGCAAAACTTCTTTGATGAGATTAGAAAAGTATCTGATTTTGACTTGGATACATTTCAAAAAACCTGGTTAGAATCTACTGCTTTTGATACGCCAACAGCAAATGCTTTATTGAGTAAAAACAAAGCAATTCAGGTTCGTTTAGAAGTCGATAAATTAAAGAAAACTCCTTTAGCAGAAAAAGAAGCGTTCTTAAAAAACACTTTAGAATCTAATGTTTATGAAACCGTAAAAGAGGCAATTGTAAATCAAATAGAAACTGAAAAATACGAAGTTAAAAAAGAACTTTTGCAAATAGCTTTAAATACAAATAATGTTCAGATTCGTCAGGCTGTGGCAGGTTCTATGTCAAAAATCCCTGAAGATTTCAGAACTGAATATGAGATTTTATTAGACGATAATTCGTATCAGACACAAGAACTTGCTTTATATTATTTATGGAGGAACTTTCCGGATCACCGCACAGAATATCTGGATAAATCTAAAAGCTGGATTGGTTTTAGTGACTATAATCTTCGCACTTTGTGGCTTTCACTGGCTTTATCAACTGCAAATTATTCGACGAATCCTGAGACATTAGTTTCAGAATTAATTGACTTTTCTTCAACTAAATACGAAGCAACTACACGACAAAATGCACTTGAAAAATTAATCGCTTTTAAAATTATTAACGATCAGGTTTTGAGTAATTTAGTTAGTTCAACAACGCATCATATGTGGCAATTTTCGAAATTTGGAAGAGATACAATTCGATTATTATTAAAAAATTCAGAAATGCGTGCTTCGTTTGAAAGAATTTTGCCTAATTTGACCCCCGATGAACAATTCCAGTTGAGTCGTTTGTTGAAAGAGTAGAGAGGGAAGATGCAAGAGAATAGAATAAAGAGAATAGAAGCAAGAAACAAGAAGAAAGATGCGAGAAGAAAGAGAATAGAGTAAAGATTTCACGATTATAAAAGTCTTTGTTCTTTACTCTTGATTCTATCTTCTCAAAAAAAATATCCAAAAACAAAACCTACATTAATATTTATGAGAGCATTGGTTATTTCTGGTGGAGGAAGTAAAGGCGCGTTTGCCGGCGGCGTAGCGCAATATTTAATAGAAGAAAAAAATCACGAATATGATCTGTTTATAGGCACTTCTACCGGCAGTTTACTTATTCCGCATTTGGCCCTTGGTCACATAAAAAAAATTCATTCCGTTTATACCAATGTTACTATGGCGAGTATTTTTAATATTTGTCCGTTCGTTGTTAAAAATAAAGACGGAGTAGATATTGTAACTATAAATCACTTCAATGTATTACGTCAGTTTT
Organism: Flavobacterium sp. Leaf82; assembly: GCF_001422725.1. Lineage (GTDB taxonomy): Bacteria > Bacteroidota > Bacteroidia > Flavobacteriales > Flavobacteriaceae > Flavobacterium. The sequence continues at coordinate 54,580 of NZ_LMMA01000034.1, forward strand.
TTAAAGGAAAAAGAACTTTTGGAGAAAGTAAAGGACTAAAGAAATACATCAGAAATAATTTTTCGTTATCAGATTTTAATAACTTGAAAAAACTGAAAAATGATGTTGTTATTACAGTCACCAACTTCACTAAAAACGAATCAGAGTATAAATCCATAAAAGATTGTACCTACGAAGAATTTTGTGACTGGTCCTGGATTTCCAGTAATTATGTTCCGTTTATGAGTTTGGTAGAGAAAAATAATTATGAATATGGCGATGGCGGATTTTCGAGTTTAGTTCCTATTAGAGAAGCAATTAACCGTGGCGCAACCGAAATTGATGTTATTATTCTGGAAACCGAAGTAAATATGACTAAAACGGTTATTGGTAAAAATCCGTTTTCGTTAATGATCGATTTGTTTAGAATTGCCTTAGATCAGGTTGAAAAACATGATATTGCGATAGGAAAACTGATGGCAAACAATAAGAATGTAAAGCTTAACTTATATTACACTCCAACAAAACTGACAGATAATGCTCTTATCTTTAATAAAGAAGTTATGAAAGAATGGTGGGAGCAAGGTTATGAATATGCTCAGAATAAGTCTGAAGTTATGAGTGATAACAGGGTTTAAGTTGTTGGTTTTTAGTAGTTTTTAAATGAAAAATATAATATTATTCCTTGTTTTCTTTTTTAGTCTAAACGTTTTCAGTCAGGAAAAATTATGCAGAACTGACATTTGGGATAATGCAGAATTATTTCAAAAAAATGAAATCGAGAAGTATGCAAATAATGATTTTTCGGTTTTATGGAATCATACTCAAAATTATCTTGTTTATGGCGTTATAGGAGACAATTATCAAAGAATATCAATAAAGTTTATTTCAATTAAAAGAAATGAAAAAAGTAAAAATGAATATATTATTCGGGGTAAATCTCAGGTTAATTCAAACATTTGTGATTTCATTGGAACTATAACAATCTTAAAAATTCAGGAACTCAAAAAGATGAAATTTGGCATTGACGATGAATACAAAAATGCCGGTATCAAAAGTCAAGGATTATTGATTGCCAATTATAAGTTTACAGAAGATAAAAATCAAAAAGATACGGGAGAATTTAGAGGTACCTTGCAAACCATATTTTATGTCGACAAAAATGATTTTATAAAGTACAATGATATTGAAAGTCACAAGGATAGTTACTTTAATAACGCGTTTACAGGCAAATGGAAATCGAATAATTCTGGAAAAGAAAAAATATGCAATTGGGGGGATTACAGAGTTCCCAGCGTAAATTGCAATTTTGATATTGGATCAGGCGAACTTAGTGTTGCCGAAAAATATCTAAAAAACGGATGGAATGTTAAGTCAAAACAGAAATGGTGGCAATAAAAGGTAAACGAAGTATTTGATTTTAGATTTTATATTAGCAAATGATAATCTAAAATCTAAAATCAGAACTCTGCAATTAGAATTTTACCACAATTCCGAAACTTCATTTTTGATATATCCCAAAGCAGCGTTACTTGGAGATTGTTTCTCTAATAAATCATTCAAAATCTTTTCACGTAATTTATCAGCACTGTCAACACGATCGCTCATCGCGCCTTTGCGAATGATTTGTATCGTCGAATTTTTAGCTGTTGTAATAATTGTCCAACATTCATCAGACATATAAATTTGCTGCGTTAAGTTGTGTTCAAATTCCTGTTCGATTTGATCGATCAGATAATTTTCATAATCATGCTTTTCATTTGAAATTGGCGCGATTCTGATCAATAATTTCGACAGGTTAATACGCTCTAAAAATAAAGTCATACGCTCGTAAGCCTGTAAACGTATTGGTAAAGATTCTTTGTGTGCTTCTCTGTTCAATAAAAAATTTCGTTTTTTATCATTGTTTTTTATATGCAATTCAAAAAAACTGTAAGCCACAAATCCGGTAACAATGGCTGGTAAAGTATAACTGGCTAATTCTATAATTCTATTAAAATCCATTTGGTTCAATTTTTCAACAAAAATATAATTTTTAAGGAGAAATCCACTTTAAATTTATTGTAATAAACAAAAAGGAAGACTTACTTTTGCATCTTGTTTTTTTAACTTGCAGAAACCCCTTTTGATGGATTCATATATTATATTTTTTCTTTGTTTAGCTGCTTTTGCTGCAGGATTTATCGATGCAATTGTTGGTGGTGGCGGATTAATCCAGACGCCAATGGGATTGATTTTATTGCCAAACTTGCCAGTTTCGACTGTTATAGGAACATTAAAAATTCCGGCTTTTACCGGAACTGCTTTTGCGGCTTTTCAATACATGAAAAAAGTAGTGATTCAATGGCGATTGCTCTTGATTATGATGTGTTTGGCGGTTCCGTCGGCTTTTCTGGGATCTACAATATTAACGATGGTAAGCAATGATTTTATGAAACCGCTTTTGCTTGTGGTTTTATCTTTATTGTTTATATATACTTATGCAAAGAAAAATTTTGGTCAGCATGTGGTCAAAGATCATTCTGCCGGAACACAAATAATGTATGCTGTTGTAATTAGTATAATAGTTGGTTTTTATGATGGTTTTATTGGTCCGGGAACCGGGAGCTTTTTCGTAGTTGCTTTTATTGCTCTTTTAGGTTTTGACTTTTTACACGCTTCTGCAAATGCTAAAATGGTAAACCTGGCAACAAACTTTGGTTCGATTTGTTTGTTTATGATTAAAGGAAAAATCATCTGGTCAATTGCAATTCCCATGGCAGTTAGTAACGGACTTGGCGGATGGCTTGGTGCAAAACTGGCAATTAATAAAGGAAATGGTTTTATTAGGATATTCTTTTTGATTGTGGTTGTGGGGACGCTAATTCGATTTGCATATGATGTGTTTTATAAGTAAAAGGTTCTGAGGTACTAAGGTTCTAAGTAGCTAAGTTTTTAATTAATTGTAAGAATTATAGTTTGAAATCAGCTATTTTTGTTGGAAATATGCATTATGAATATTACAGAATTAGATGATGATTATCAGAATTTAGAAAAATTAATTGACGAATAAAAAAAAGTGAAGAGGATATTGAAGCAGGTAGAATTATCGACTATTCTGATTTTAAAGAAAAACTTCGAATTAGGAATAATTTTTAAATTCCAAAAAATACGGTTTGTTATCCTAAAACAAAACCTTAGCAACTTAGTAACTTAGAATCTAAGTGCCTTTCTAAAAAACAATTGTTCTAATCTAGCCCCGATAGAGGCGGTATCCTCGCAGTGAAAAGAAGAGATATAGCCGAAAGCGGGAACAATGTTTCATGAAAAGCCAATTGATCTGCTTCAAAAAAATAAAAAAATTAAGCAACTTAGAACCTTAAAAACTTAGTAGCTTATTCAATCATTAATTCTTATTTTTGCATAATATGGAGAAAAATTTCATGCAAAAGTATATTGACCAGCTCAATGAAGCGCAACGACAACCTGTTCTAAAAAAGGACGGGCCAATGATTATTATTGCTGGTGCAGGTTCAGGAAAAACTCGTGTTTTAACAATTAGAATTGCTTATTTGATGGCGCAAGGTGTTGATGCTTTCAATATTTTGTCGCTTACGTTTACGAATAAAGCAGCTCGTGAAATGAAGCACAGGATTTCTGATATTGTAGGGGCAACAGAAGCTAAAAACCTGTGGATGGGGACTTTTCACTCGATTTTTGCGCGTATTCTTCGTGCAGAATCAGATCATTTGGGATATCCATCCAATTTTACAATTTATGATTCTCAGGATTCTGCCAGATTAATTTCTTCCATTATTAAAGAAATGCAGCTGGATCGTGATATTTATAAACCAAAGCAAATTTTAGGTAGAATTTCGACCTATAAAAACAGTTTGATTACGGTTAAAGCATATTTTAATAATCCGGAATTGGTTGAAGCCGACGCTATGGCAAAAAGACCAAGATTAGGAGAAATTTACCAACAATATGTAGAACGCTGCTTTAAAGCGGGAGCAATGGATTTTGATGATTTATTGTTGAAAACCAATGAATTACTGACCCGTTTTCCAGAAGTCCTGGCAAAGTATCAAAACCGTTTTCGTTATATTCTGGTTGATGAGTACCAGGATACAAATCATTCCCAATATTTGATTGTTAGGGCATTATCTGATAAATTCCAGAATATTTGTGTAGTTGGTGATGATGCGCAAAGTATCTATGCTTTCCGTGGAGCGAATATCAATAATATTTTGAATTTCCAGAAAGATTATGAAGGTGTAATTATGTTTCGTTTGGAGCAAAATTACCGTTCAACAAGAAATATTGTTGAAGCGGCAAATACCGTAATGGAGCACAACAAGACTAAACTGGATAAAGTAGTTTGGACAGCAAATGATTTTGGGCAAAAGATAAAAGTACACCGCAGTTTGACAGATGCCGAAGAAGGACGTTTTGTAGCCAGTACAATTTTTGAACAAAAAATGCAAAATCAGCTTCATAATGGTTCTTTTGCAATTTTATATCGTACCAATGCACAATCCAGAGCGATGGAGGATGCGTTGAGAAAACGTGATATTCCGTATCGAATTTATGGTGGATTATCATTCTACCAACGTAAGGAAATTAAAGATGTCTTGTGTTATTTGCGTTTGGTAATTAATCCAAAAGATGAAGAAGCGCTGGTTCGTGTTATTAATTATCCGGCACGTGGAATTGGTGATACAACTGTTGAAAAACTGACTATTGCTGCCAATCATTACAAACGTTCGATTTGGGAAGTAATGGTGAATATTGATAAAATCGATTTGAAACTGAACTCAGGAACAAAAAATAAAATCAATGATTTTGTGACAATGATTCAGAGTTTTCAGGTAATTGATCAAAATCAGGATGCTTTTTACATTACAGATTACGTAGCCAAAAAAACAGGTTTAGTTCAGGAATTAAAGAAAGATGCTACACCTGAAGGTATGGCAAAGATTCAGAATATCGAGGAACTTTTAAACGGTTTGAAAGATTTTACTGAAGGACAAAAAGAAATTGACGGTGCAAGAGGTGCTTTGTCTGAATTTATGGAAGACGTAGCACTTGCAACTGATTTAGATAAAGATACATCTGATGAAGATCGTGTGGCTTTGATGACCATTCACTTAGCAAAAGGACTGGAATTTCCTCATGTTTTTGTGGTAGGAATGGAAGAGGATTTGTTTCCGAGTGCGATGAGTATGAGTACCAGAAGTGAATTAGAAGAAGAACGTCGTTTATTTTATGTAGCTTTAACTCGTGCAGAACATCAAGCTTATTTAACATACGCGCAATCACGTTACCGTTGGGGTAAATTAACAGATAGTGAACCATCACGTTTTATTGAAGAAATCGACGGGCAATATCTGGAGTATTTAACACCTGCAGAAAGTAATTACAGATATAAATCGCCAATAAACGGAGATATTTTTGGAGATATCGACAAATCTAAATTGCGTCTGGCGAAACCAATTGGATCAACACCACCAAAACATGTTACTGATAACCAGCCAAAACCGGATTTAAACATTCGTAAATTAAAGCCGGTTACAGGAACAAACCCAAATAGTGCTGCGCCAAATTTATTCGACAATAAGCTGACGATTGGAAATGTCGTAATGCATGAACGTTTTGGTAAAGGTGAAGTGGTTAATTTAGAAGGTGTTGGAGCTGATAAAAAAGCCGAAATAAAATTTGAAGTTGGAGGCTTGAAAAAGCTTTTACTCAGATTTGCTAAATTAGATGTGGTCGGGTAGTATGAGTAAATTATTATGTTATCTAATAATTTTAGTTTCTTTAAATGTTTTAGGGCAATCAGAAGTATTATCGAGCAAGAATGATAAAAAGTTAGTTGGATATTGGAAAGGTGCTGAATATGATAAAATTACACTTGTCCCTAAAAAATATTGGACTATAAATAGAGAAGAGAATGGAAAATACTTTATTGTGTTTACCTCGACAAAAGATTGTGAAGTAAGAGTTTGGAACGAAAGAGGAAGATGGTGGATTAATAACGGTAAATTTTATAAATTAAATTCTCGAACAGGTGATTTGACTGTAATCAATTATAGTTTTAGTGGAATAAATGAAATCTTTTTTTCTGAAAAACCATCTGATGCAAAAATAGAAGATAAAGATGTGTTCTATTTTGAGAATTTAATAGATTATTGAAGACTTAATTGGGTGGTATTCTAAAATTAGGTTTTGAAAACATCTGTCACACTCTCAGCGAAGTCGAAGAGCTTATCGATAAACGAGGGCTTCGATTCCGTTCAGCCTGACAAACCTGAAACCTGAAACAAAACTAACAAAAAAAGAAAAATGGCTGAGTTCATAAAAATATATCCCGATAAACCTAATGAAGCTGCAATTGCCAAAGTGGTAAAAGTGCTTCAGAATGGAGGTTTAGTAATTTATCCAACAGATACTGTTTACGGTTTGGGTTGCGATATTACAAATTCACGTGCATTAGAAAAAATTGCAAAAATAAAAGGAGTTAAGTTAGAGAAAGCAAATTTCTCGTTTATTTGCCACGATTTAAGTAATTTATCAGATTATGTTCGTCAGATTGATACGGCTACTTTCAAAATTTTGAAAAGAGCGTTGCCTGGACCTTACACTTTTATTTTACCGGGAAATAATAATTTACCAAAAGAGTTTAAAAAGAAAACTACTGTTGGTATTCGTGTTCCGGATAACAATATTGCATTAGAAATAGTGAGACAGTTAGGGAATCCAATCGTTTCAACTTCTATTCGTGATGAAGATGATGTAATTGAATATACGACTGATCCTGAATTGATTTTTGAAAAATGGCAAAATATTGTTGATCTTGTTATTGATGGAGGTTATGGGGATAATGTTGGTTCAACAATTATTGATTTATCTGACTACGAACCTGTCATTATTAGAGAAGGAAAAGGAGATATAAATATCTTGTAAGAAAAAATCTAAAATTATTTAGGTTAATAGAAAATGGTTTGGTTAATTAGCATATAATTTAACCAAACCATTTTTTGTTTTATGAAAAACCTTTATTTGTTACTTTTCTTATTTTTATCAGTTACTATATTTTCTCAAAATGTTTTAAAAGGAAAAATTACTTCAAAAGAAAATGCACCATTGGAAGGTGTAAATATTTATTTTGACGGAACCACAATTTCTACTATTTCGGATTCTAATGGAAACTTTGCCATTAAATATGAGCCAAACGCTAATAATATTTTAGTGATAAGTTTCATGGGGTATCAAACAGAATATCTTACAGGTCTTGATATGTCCAGACCTTTTAATGTGGCTCTTACAGTTTCAAAAAACGAACTTAAAGAAGTTGTAATCAATACAAATGAATTATTTACAAGAGAACAGAAATTAAAACTTTTTAGAGAATACTTTTTAGGTACAACAAAGAATGCTAAATCAGCCGTAATACAAAATGAATCTGATCTTCGATTCAAATACGATAAAGAAAAACTAATTTTTACTGCTTCATCAGATAAACCTTTAGTAATTCTAAATACTTTTTTAGGATATAAAATTGATTTTGAGTTGGTAGTTTTTGAAATTGCATTTAATAAATTAAGCATTAGTTCTAAAGATGTCATAAAAAACTTCTACGGTGGAGTAAGTAGATTCGAAGATATTGATAGTTCTGTTGCTGTTTTGGAACGCAGGGAAAAAACGTATCAGGGATCTCAAATTCAGTTTTTCAGGAATTTTGCTAAAAAAGAATGGGGAATAAAGAAGTTTTTATTGCTTAATGATGATAACAGTATTGATCCTCTTAAGCGTTTTAAAATAACTGAGGAAGAAGATTTTGTAAAAGTAGAAGTATTGCCACAGCCAAAAGGAGAAATCAAAAATGAAAACCTAAAAGATATTGTTGCTTCTTATAATATTGCTTTTAACAGAACCGAAGAATCTAAAATTACTTTTCAGACTGATAGTTTTTATATTTATAAATATGGAAATAACTCAAATATAGAAAGTATTCTTTTTTCAGGTAAAATTTCAGAGAAGAAAGTAGGTGATATGTTGCCTCTTAATTACGGAATTAAATAAGATTTAGCATTTAAATAATTGATTATCTGAGTAAAAAATTAATCAATATGGTTTATTTGTAAAAAAAAACTGAAATACTATAAAAGTTTAAAATAAATAACTAACTTTAGGTTAGTTAAAATTTAGTTAGTTAATTAAAAGATAATGCTATTCTTGATTTATATTTAATTGGTTATTAAAGAATTAAGAATACATAAAAGCAGGTCAATTGACCTGCTTTTTCTGTATAATAAAGTATGTAAAACCTTATATTATTTTTGTTGTTTTTTCATTTCTTTTTCAATCATATCATAGAATTGATCGATTTTTGGCATAACAACAATACGAGTTCTTCTGTTACGGGCTTTGTTGTCTGGAGTGTCATTTGCAACTAAAGGCACATATGAACTTCTACCAGCTGCGATTAATTTAGCAGGGTTAACACCAAGGTCGTTAGTTAATACACGTACAATAGATGTTGAACGTTTAACACTTAAATCCCAGTTGTCTAACAATACTCCGTTGCTTTTGTAAGGAACGTTATCTGTATGACCTTCAACCATACATTCGAAATCTGGTTTGTCGTTTACTACTTTTGCAACTTTAGCTAAAACACCTTTTGCAGCGTCAGTTACATCATAGCTACCACTTTTAAACAATAATTTGTCTGCAATAGAGATAAATACAACACCTTTTTCTACATTGATTTCGATGTCCGGATCGTTGATTCCAACTGCTCCTTTTAAACTTGTAACTAAAGCTAACGTTACACTGTCTTTTTTAGTTAAAGCATCCTGAAGTCTAGAGATTTTTAAATCTTTTTCTTTTAAACTTTCTAATGATTTTTCAAGATTTTCAGCTCCTTTAGTAGTTAAAACAGTTAAGTCTTTAGAAGTGCTTATTAAATCTTGATTATGTTGTTTATAACTTTCTGCTGTAGCTGCAAGTCCTGCTTTTTCCTCTAAACAAGCATTTAGTTTTACGGTACAGGAGTTTAATAAATCTTGGGTTTCTTTGTTCTTAGCTTCTAATGCTGCGTATTGCTTTTTCGATACACACGAAGTTAAGGCCATTAATACTGATAGTGCGATTACTATTTTTCTCATAGGTATTATATTTAATTAAACGTTGATTACAAATTTAGTTTTTAATATTTTGATTACTGTTAAAGATTTCTTTAAATACGGTCAGTTTCTTTATATAATACAAGAAAACGATACTTTTTACAGTATAGTATTGCTGTATCTGAAAATCTTTTCTTTCCCGCAAATATTTTAAAGATATGCAATAAAATGAAAAATGTGCTTTCAAAATTGCAAAAGTATGTTGAAATTTTCCTTGTGTAAGAAAACGGATACCGGCAATACCATCCAAAATCATTCTGAAGAAAATAACAAAAAACATCCTTTTTTTAGGAAGATTTTTTACCAGCATTAATAAAGAATTTCTAAAATTAAGAAAGGTTTTTCTCGGATTTCCTTGTTGTAAAGTAGCACCTCCAACATGATAAACGGTTGATCCTGAATTATATTTGATGATATGACCTTCGTTTGCAGCGCGCCAGCATAAGTCAATTTCTTCCTGATGTGCAAAAAACGTCTCATCAAAACCTCCCAATTCATGATACACTTCACTTCTTATAAAAAAACAAGCTCCTGAAGCCCAGAAAAGTTCACAATTATCATTGTATTGACCATTGTCTTTTTCCAGAGTATCAAAAATACGTCCGCGGCAAAAAGGGAAACCAAATTTATCAATAAATCCTCCTGCTGCTCCGGCATATTCAAAGTATTCCTTATTTCTAAAATCAAGTATTTTAGGCTGGATTATCGCAGTTTGTTTTTCTGTTTCAAAAGTTTCAAGAATTGGATTCAGCCAATTTTCGGTTACTTCGATATCTGAATTTACAAGGGCATAAATTTCAGCGTTAATATGTTGTAAAGCATTATTATAGCCTTTTGCAAAACCATAATTACCACTGTTTTCAACTATTTTTATTGTGGGAAAGTTTTGTCTGATAAAATTAACAGAATCATCTGTTGAAGCATTATCTGCGACATATATTTGAGCTCCTTCTGAAAACTGAACAACAGATGGTAAAAATTGCTCTAACAATTTTACGCCGTTCCAATTTAAAATGACAACTGCTATTTTATCCAAAAGTAAAATTTTATTTATTTTTAATATTATTCTTTATAATCCGGCAAACTTCTCAAAAACTGATATTTTTCGTTTTCAAAATCCATTTGACAATAAAAATGATTCAGACCGTTTGTAACATTCAAAAACCGTGCCTTCATTGTCATATTATAGCGGGCAATTTGATCAAAAGTTGCCTGAGATATTTTTACGGCAGGAGCTTTACATTCTACTAAAATATGTATAGAACCATCAGGATTAAAGACTACCACATCATATCTTTTGCGTAATCCGTTGACTGTTAAAACTTTTTCGACATTGATTAAAGATTTAGGGTATTTTTTTTCATCAATCAAATAATGAACTACGTGTTGTCGTACCCATTCCTCTGGAGTAAGGATGATAAATTTTTTCCTGATTTCATCAAAAATAGACACTTTATTTTCGCTATTTTTGAATCGGAAAGTATAAGTAGGAAAATTTAATTGCTGCATGCGGCAAATATAATTTGAAAATTAGTCAATATGAAAATTAGATAATTATTTTTTTAAACTGCTTACTGGTACTGAACACTGAAAAATAAAATAAATGGATGAAGTTGTAAAAATTGTTAATGATATAAAAGCCGGAAATATAAAACCAATTTATTTTTTAATGGGTGAGGAGCCTTATTATATCGATAAATTATCAGAATATATCGAGCAGAATGTGCTTTCGGAAGATGAAAAAGGATTCAATCAAACAGTATTATATGGTAGGGATGTATCTGTAGAAGATATTGTTTCAACGGCAAAACGTTATCCTATGATGTCTGATCGTCAAGTTGTTATTGTAAAAGAAGCGCAGGATTTATCCAGAACAATAGATAAAATAGAATCCTATGTAAATAATCCTATGCAAACTACCGTTCTTGTTTTTTGTTATAAATACAAAACACTTGATAAACGTAAAAAAGTTACCAAGTTATTAGCTCAAAACGGAATCGTTTACGAAAGTAAAAAGCTTTATGAAAATCAGGTTGGTGATTGGATTAAGCGTGTTCTTGCAGGAAAAAAATATACGATTGATCCAAAAGCAAATGCTATGCTTGTAGAATTTTTGGGTACAGATTTAAGTAAAATTAATAATGAACTGGAGAAATTACAGATTATTTTACCGCAAGGAACTGTAATTACGCCTCAACATATTGAAGAAAATATTGGTTTTAGTAAAGATTACAATGTATTCGAACTTAGAAAGGCAATAGGAGAACGAAACCAGCTTAAAGCATATAAAATAGCAGAGAATTTTGCTCATAATCCTAAAGAATATCCATTAGTAATGACTACAGGATTGGTTTTTGGATTTTTTATTCAGCTTTTAAAATACCACGGACTTAAAGATAAAAACCCAAAAAACGTTGCAACTGTAATTGGTGTAAATCCTTATTTCTTAAAAGAATACGATCTTGCACTTAAAAATTATCCCATGCGTAAAGTCAGTCAGATTGTGGGAGCTTTGCGTGATGTTGATATTAAAAGTAAAGGAGTAGGAGCCAATGCTTTACCTCAGTCGGATTTATTAAAAGAAATGCTGTACAAAATATTTAATTAAGCCGTGAAAATTCACGATATTTGCATCTCTAAAAAAATTACTACTTTTAAAATAATAATTACACAAATATGGGAATGAATAAAAATACCGTTTTAGGATGGGCTACTTTTATAATGGTACTTATGGGATTGTTACTTATAGGTCTTGGCGCTTTTAGATACAGAGACGTTTCTGGCTGGGGTTTTGTAGCAGTTGGTGTTGGATTTTTTGCTAATGCATGGGTTTTTAATGCTTTAAAAGGTAGAGTATAATTCTATAAAATGTCAGTAATATAATATCAAAAAATAATTAATTAAAATTAAAAACAAACATAATGTCAGACGATAAGAAAGTAATTTTCTCAATGCAAAAATTGAGTAAGACCTATCAGGGTGCAGACAAACCGGTACTTAAAAATATTTACCTGAGTTTCTTTTACGGTGCTAAAATTGGTATTTTAGGACTTAACGGATCAGGAAAATCTTCTCTTTTAAAAATTATTGCAGGAGTTGATAAAAATTATCAGGGAGATGTTGTTTTTCAACCGGGTTATACTGTAGGTTATTTAGAGCAGGAACCAATTCTTGATGACTCTAAAACCGTTATCGAAATTGTTCGTGAAGGAGCTGCAGAAACTATGGCCGTTCTGGAAGAATACAATCAAATTAATGATTTATTCGGTCTTGAAGAGAATTACTCAGATCCAGATAAAATGGATAAATTGATGGATCGTCAAGCGGCTTTACAAGACAAAATTGATGCTCTTGGTGCTTGGGAAATCGATACAAAACTAGAAATTGCAATGGATGCTTTGCGTACGCCAGAAGGTGATACGCCTATCAAAAACCTTTCAGGAGGAGAGCGTCGTCGTGTAGCTTTATGTCGTTTGTTGTTGCAACAACCTGATGTATTGCTTCTGGATGAGCCTACTAACCACCTTGATGCTGAGTCAGTTCTTTGGTTAGAGCAGCATTTAGCACAATATGCAGGAACTGTTATTGCTGTAACGCACGATAGATATTTCCTTGATAATGTAGCTGGTTGGATTTTAGAGCTAGATAGAGGTGAAGGTATTCCTTGGAAAGGGAATTATTCTTCTTGGTTAGATCAAAAATCCAGTCGTATGGCACAAGAAGAAAAAGTGGCATCTAAACGCAGAAAAACTTTAGAACGTGAGCTTGACTGGGTACGTCAAGGAGCAAAAGGACGTCAGACGAAGCAAAAAGCACGTTTACAGAATTACGATAAATTATTGAACGAAGACCAAAAACAATTGGATGAAAACTTGGAAATCTATATTCCAAATGGTCCGCGTTTAGGTACAAATGTTATCGAAGCTAAAAATGTTGCCAAAGCATTTGGGGAGAAATTATTATATGATAATTTGAATTTTACTTTGCCACAAGCTGGAATTGTTGGAATTATTGGACCAAACGGTGCTGGTAAATCTACTATTTTCAAAATGATTATGGGAGAACAAGCTACTGATAGCGGAGAATTTTCAGTTGGTGAAACGGTGAAAATCGCTTATGTAGATCAGTCACACTCTAATATTGATCCAAATAAATCTATTTGGGAAAACTTTGCTGATGGTCAGGAATTAATCATGATGGGTGGAAAACAAGTGAACTCAAGAGCTTATTTATCACGTTTCAATTTTGGTGGAGGTGAGCAAAATAAAAAAGTCTCAATGTTATCTGGTGGAGAACGTAACCGTTTGCACTTAGCTATGACTTTAAAAGAAGAAGGAAACGTACTTTTACTGGATGAGCCAACGAATGATTTAGATGTAAATACACTTCGTGCACTTGAAGAAGGTTTGGAGAATTTTGCAGGTTGTGCCGTAATTATTTCGCACGACAGATGGTTTTTGGATAGAATTTGTACGCACATTTTAGCGTTCGAAGGAGATTCGGAAGTTTACTATTTCGAAGGAGGTTTCTCTGAATACGAAGAAAACAAAAAGAAACGTTTAGGTGGTGATTTAACTCCAAAACGTTTGAAATACAGAAAGTTGATTAGATAATAATCTGAGAAATTTCAAAATTTAAAATCCCAAATTCCAATTATTGTGAATTTGGGATTTTTTTTTATATAGAATTTGTCATTTCGAGGAACGAGAAATCACACTAGAAATTTCGCAAAGAAAATTGCCAATCTTTATCGAGTTACGCGTGTGATTTCTCCTTACGTCGAAATGACACAAAATGCGAATAAAAAAGGGAATAATAAAAAAGGGAATAAAAAATCTGTGCAAACCCGTTTAATCCGTAAAATCTGCGGGTGACCATCATTCTCCACGACAATAATTACAAAAATTTAGCCTTTAACTCCGGAGTTGGAATCATGCAGCTTTCTTTTTTGCCATACCATTTGTAACGGTTTTTAGCAATATAATCATAAATATAATTTCGAAGTTTTTCTGGAAAAATTTTAAAAATAGAAGCAAGACTATAAATTCCTCCTAAATCTTCTCCAATTTCTAAAACTGCTAAGGATTTATAATAATAGGCAACACCGGGATTGTATAAAATAATACTATCAATTTTGCTTTGATCGACACCTATATAAATACAAATTTCTTTTCCCAAATCTGATTGCAAAGCCACAAATCTAAAAACATCTTTTTTGTCATGCTTAATAATAAATTGAACTGCGCCGTTGCATAAATTGCAAACGCCATCGAAGAGGATTATTTTTTTGTTTGTTGCTGTGTTTGCAAGGAAGGAAGTAATCTCATTTTTGGTTTTCATATATTGCAGTTGCTTATTTTCGTGTGGTTGCTTCGTTCCTCGCAATGACCTGTGTTATGTCTTTGCGAGGAACGAAGCAATCTCACTTTATTTTTCTATGTAGTATTTAAACAATCATTATATCCTCAATTTCTTTAAATAAATCTTTCCAAGTTGGATTTATAGAACGAATCAAATTATTTTTATCTTCTCTTGATCCGGCTTTAATTTGTTTCTCTCTTGTTATCGCATCTTCAATCCATTGAAATTGTTCGTAGTAAACAAGAGTATTCACATTATATCGAGCCGAAAAAGATTTAGGATATTTTTTATTTATATGTTCTAAAATTCTTTTCGGAAGATGTGAAGTTACACCCGTGTAAACAACAGTTTGATATTTATTAGTAATTATATATACGAACCCCGGCTTCATTTTTTATCCTCTTTTTAAATTTAGTCATTGCGAGGAACGAAGCAATCTCACTATTTTTTTATATACTGCATTTGCTCATGTTCGTGTGGTTGCTTCGTTCCTTGCAATGACAAAACTAAAGAATAAAATTTTAAATATAAGATTTTTAGTACTATTGTTTTTGWTTATTAAAATTATAATTTTAATCATTTTTATAGATTAAAAACGACTTTCATAATTTGTTTTTAATCGAGTTTTATAAAATATCTATCTTCTTAATTATCTTTTTATAAATCTATCTTTAAATCGCTTTATTTTGGTTTCCGATAAAATTTAAGCTTTTTTATAACTGAAAACTGCCACTGCTACTGAAAACTTACTTCTTACCAGCTTCCACAAATTCCAATTCATCTAAACTTACTTTCGAAGTAAAAATTCCGTAATTAACCGTTGCTTTATTTTTTTCGATAGAATCGATACTTCCAACAGATCTTCCGTCAAGCATTCTTACTCTGTCACCAACTTTTAAAATTGGTTTTGGTTTTTCGATAACGGGTTTGAGTTTCTTTTCTTTTTTCTCTTTTCTAATTTCTTCAACCTGAACCGAAACTTCTGCAATAACTTCTTTTTTCTTTTCGATTATGGCTTTTGTTTCTTTTGGAGTTGCTTTTTTTCGTTTTGAATTTTCAATTTCTATGATTTTCAAAAACTCGCCAATTAGTTCCTTTTTATTTTTATTGTTGAAATATTTCTCTGAGATATCTTCTATTTTCTGACCAATGTAAATCGTCTTTTGGTTGCTATCGTATAATTCCTGATAGCTTTCTAGTTTTTGTTTGATTTTTACATTGATGTTTTCCATCTTTTTGCTTTCCTCACGTGCGCGCGTTTCTTCTTCTTTTAAATTGATAGAAGTTTTCTCAAGTTTGGATCTTTCTTTTTGAAGAGTTGCAATGGTCTTATCAAAACGAACTTTGCCAACTTCGATTTTCTTTTTCGCGCGATTTATTAATCCAAATGGAATTCCGTTTTTTAAGGCAACTTCAAAAGTAAACGAACTTCCGGCCTGACCTAAAGCCAACTTGTACATTGGTTCAAGCGACTTTTCGTCGAACATCATATTCGCATTTGTTGCAAAAGGCAATTCGTTTGCCAGAATTTTCAAATTAGAATAATGTGTTGTTATAATTCCGAAAGCTTCACGATGATAAAATTCTTCCAGGAAGATTTCAGCCAAGGCTCCTCCTAATTCCGGATCAGAACCTGTACCAAATTCATCAATTAAAAACATGGTTTTCTTGTTGCATTTCTTCAAGAAATAATTCATGTTTTTTAATCGATAACTATAAGTACTTAGGTGATTTTCAATAGATTGATTATCGCCAATGTCTGTTAAAATTCTATCAAACAAAAAAGTTTCGCTACGTTCATGAACCGGAATCAACATCCCTGATTGCAACATCAATTGTAATAAACCAACTGTTTTAAGCGAAATTGTTTTTCCTCCGGCATTTGGTCCTGAAATTACAATGATTCGGTTATCTTGTTTTAATTCAATAGTTTGCGGATGCGTAATTTCATTCTTCTGCTTATTATTCAAATACAAAATTGGATGATATGCTTCTCTAAAAAACAGTCTTCTTTCTTCGGTAATTGTAGGTAAGATTCCGTTGATTCTATTGGCATATTTTGCTTTTCCTGAAACTACGTCAATGTCGCTTAGAAATTCCTGATACTCAGTTAAAATTGGTAAGAAAGGACGAATTGCATTTGATAATTGCTTTAAAATTCGGGTAATTTCTTCTTTTTCTTCGTACTCTAAATTGCTTAGTTCACGAGAATATTGAAGTGTAGTTTCCGGTTCGATATAAGCAATACTTCCGGTCTTTGAACTGCCTAAAATAGAACCTTTTACTTTACGACGATACATCGCTAAAACGGCTAAAACTCTGCGATTTTGCACAAAACTTTCTTTAATATCATCTAGATAACCCAGACTATTATATTGGGTAAGTGCAACGCCAAAACTTTGATTTACTTTACCGCGAATTATGTTCATATTCTGGCGAATACTCAATAAAGCAGGTGAAGCATTATCTTTGATTTCTCCATATTTATCTACAATAGCATCGATTAGAGTAACAATATCTTTAGTGTATTCAACTCTTGAAGCTCTTGCGTTAAGATTTGGATAATAATCATCAAACTTTTTAAGAAAATTCAATAAGAAATTTGCGGTTGATGAAAGCGTTGCAATTTTTCTAAAGCTTCCTACTTCAAGGAAACTATCTTCTATTGCAAGAAATTTTATTTCATGCGTTATGGCGTCAAATCCGTGATTGGGAATGGCGTTATTATTTTCAAAAGACGAAACATATTCTGATGTTTGCATCAAAGCCTGCATCAAAGTTTCTTTGTCTTTAAAAGGTGTTATTTTTAAAGCTTTTTCTTTTCCTATATCTGTGTTACAGCCTGCCGAAATGGTTTCGAGCACTGTTGGAAATTGTAAATCTTGTAATGTCTTTTCGGTAATGGATATCATTTAATTTCTTTAACAAAGTACACGCAAAAGTACGAAAACATAATCATTGAATTCTATAAAGTTCAGCTCTAAATTTTATCGTTTACTAAATATGATTTCAATAAAAAAATTCCGAGATTAGCATTAAAAAAAATATGGACGTAAAAATGCATGATTCCTGGAAACCGGTTTTAAAGGAAGAATTTGAGAAACCTTATTTCAAAGAATTAATTGATTTTGTAAAATCTGAATATGCAACTAAGATATGTTATCCAAAAGGAAATCAGATTTTTTCGGCATTTGATCATTGTCATTTTGATCAGGTAAAAGTTGTAATTATAGGACAAGATCCTTATCACGGACCTAATCAGGCAAATGGCTTGTGTTTTTCTGTAAACGACGGAATAGCATTTCCACCTTCTCTTCAAAATATTTTCAAAGAAATCGAAACCGATTTAAATATACCAATTCCTAAAACGGGTAATTTAGAACGTTGGGCAGATCAGGGTGTTTTTCTTTTAAACGCTACTTTAACCGTAAGACAATCGGAAGCTGGAAGCCATCAGGGAAAAGGTTGGGAAAAATTTACAGATGCTGTAATTAAACAAATTTCGGCTAATAGTAAAGATGTCGTTTTTTTATTATGGGGAGGTTTCGCCCAAAAGAAAGCAGCGCTAATTGATTCATCAAAACATTATATTTTAAAATCAGGTCATCCTTCGCCTTTAAGCGCAAACAGAGGATTTTGGTTTGGAAATAAACATTTTAGTCAGGCAAATGCTTTCTTGAAATCAAAAGGATTGAAAGAAATTGAATGGTAACCAATTTCAGATAAGCTAATATAAAAAGTCAAAGTGTTAATTGAAAAGAACATTTTGGCTTTTTGTTTTTTCTAAAATAGTTTTCAGTTTTTTAAAATTTTTGGATTTTTTTAGGATAATACATGTTAAATTATTATTTAAGAACTTTAGTTTAATTCTTTCAAAACTTTATAAACATCTTCGATAAAGGAAGATGCATATTATATAATGATTTGGTCGGGAAAATAATGGAATGGATTATGAAGAGTTTTCATGATAAATTAGAATTTGTAAAAGTTAAGCTTACTTTTGCACCCTCAAAATTTATAATAACGAAATGAAGCAAAAAATACTATTATTACTATTTCTTAACTTTTTTTATTTTTCTTATGCAAGCGAAATTATTGTTATTCCATCTAATCAATTTAATATAGATAACAATAAAAAATTAATACTTTCTAATTTAG
This sequence comes from Flavobacterium sp. Leaf82, assembly GCF_001422725.1. GTDB lineage: Bacteria > Bacteroidota > Bacteroidia > Flavobacteriales > Flavobacteriaceae > Flavobacterium. Next base: position 73,245 of record NZ_LMMA01000034.1, read on the forward strand.
ATGTTACTTACATTAATATACAATGGTCAGGCGAAAAAACTTCAATAACATTTGATGTGAATTATGAGTTTGAAACCCCTGTAACTATAATTAAAATTGGAACTCCTTACAAAGTAATAAATCCAGCGGATAACAAATTATATGTACTTTATTTTACTGAGTTACCTTTAATTACTATTACGACACATGACTTAATTGTCGATGATCCTTATGTTTTAGGCAATTTTAGAATAGTTGAAACGAATCAAAATACGGTAATTTCTAATATTGGCATACAGTATAGAGGTGCTTCATCACAATTTCTTCCTAAAAAACCTTTCGAAATTGAATTTTGGAACGATGTAACAGGAGAAGAAACCCATGACGAAAGCTTATTAGGTATGCATTCTGATGATGGATGGAACTTACAGGCTATGTACAATGAATCTCTCAGATTCCATAGTAAAACTAATAATGATTTATGGAGATTAATACATAAACCATATTATCTTAATTCAGAGCCAGAAGCAGCAAGTGGTATCGAAATGAAATATGCTGAACTATTTTTAAATGGTGAATATAGAGGTATATATTGTGTAGGAGAAAAAGTAAACAGAAAACTATTAAAACTAAAAAAATATAATAAAAATATAAAAGGGGAATTGTACAAAGGTGACCAATGGGGTGAAAGCACATTACTAAACTCCTTGTTGTCATATGATAATAATCAATCACTATGGGGTGGTTACGAATACAAACATCCAAAAGAGGAAACCGATTGGACAAACATTTACAATTTTGTTGATTTTGTTGTTAATGAAACTGATAGTAAATTTTTGAGCGAATATAAAACTAAGTTTGAGATTAATAACGCGGTTGATTATTTTATATTTCTAAATTTACTTAGAGCTACTGATAATCGTGGAAAAAATTTATATCTGGCAAAATATAACAATAATTCCCCTTATTTTTATGTGCCATGGGATTTGGATGGAACCTTTGGAACTATATGGAATGGTCAGCATGAAAATATTACTAATGATTTATTATCTAATGGTTTGTATGATCGTTTACTTAATGATTGTTCAGCAGGTGGATTTCGTGAAAAATTAAATTTAAGATGGAGTGAATTACGAAACACTTTAATTACACATTCTAGTTTAATGACCATGCTTACTAATAATTATAATATTCTAAAACAAAATGGAGTTTATGAGAGAGAAAGTATGGCGTGGCCAGATTATAATGCTGATGAAACCGAACTAGATTATATTTCTACGTGGTTAACGAATAGATTGGCATTTTTAGATTTGAAATTTTCTGAGAGTTGTAATACACTAGATGTGGCAACATTTGATCGAGTACTAAAAACTACCATTTATCCTAACCCAACATCTGATGTCGTTAATATTAGTTTAGTTGATAATTTGAAATATACAATATTTCTATATGATACTACTGGAAAATTATTATTGAACGATCACTTTGAGGGTGACCAATATCAGATTTCTATAAAGGATTTGAGTAAAGGAATATATTATATCAAAGTATTGGATTCAGATAATAAGGTTGATGTCAAAAGGGTAATAAAAAATTAAATAAAAAAGCCAGTTAAAATTTTAACTGGCTTTTTTTTATTTTCTAACAATTTCGTCTAAAACTGCTTTATTTTCGTAGTTAATAACTTTTAGAATTACTTCTTGGTTTTTAACTGTTTTTCCTTCAATAATATAAAGTTTTCCTTTTTTGAAAGGAACATTACTTTGGTCAAAATCTACATCTCCAAACTTCAGGGTATTTTTTATATCAGCGGTATCAATCCATTTTTCGTTTAAAGTCTGAACTGCTTTTTCAGAATATTGAAAAGGTTTTGTACGTAAATTGTTTAAAACGCGGGCATTTGGGAAGTAGTTGCAACGGGTATCTTTTCCGCTAAAAACAAGGGCTACAAAAAAGCATCCCATAACTAAACCAACTAAATAATAGGCAAAACGATGTGCGAACTTCATGAAATAAAATTTTTGCAAAGGTACACTAAAGTTCCCTTAAAATACAAGTAAATTAATGTCGTTATCAGGCAAATCAAACCATTCGCCAATTGCTTTGTTGGTTAAAATTCCATGGTATAGATAGATTCCGTTTTTTAATCCCTTATTACATCTGATGGCACTTTCTAAACCACCGTCCTCAGCTATTTGAAGTAAGTAGGGAGTAAGTATGTTACTTATTGATAATGAGGCTGTTTTAGAATATCTTGAAGGTATATTAGGCACGCAATAATGCAAAACATTACTTTTAATAAAAGTTGGTTTTTCGTGGGTCGTAACTTCAGAGGTTTCAAAGCAACCTCCGGTATCTATGCTTACATCGACAATTACAGCGCCTTTTTTCATGTGTTCAACCATAGTTTCTGTTACTATAATAGGACAACGTTCTTTTCCTCGCATTGCGCCAATGGCAACATCACAACGTCTTAAAGCTTTTAACAATGCTTTTTGCTGAACGGTAGAAGTAAAGATTCTCTGGTTTAAATTATTTTGTAAACGTCGTAATTTTGTAATCGAGTTATCAAAAACTTTTACGTTTGCACCTAATCCAATTGCCGTTTTTGCTGCAAATTCACCAACTGTTCCGGCACCTAAAATTACAACTTCGGTAGGAGGGACTCCGGTTATATTTCCAAATAAAAGACCTTTCCCAAATTCATTAGTAATCATTAATTCTGCAGCAATAAGTATAGAAGCAGTTCCTGCAATTTCACTTAATGATTTTACAGCAGGATATGATCCGTCTTCATCCTTAATATATTCAAAAGCTAATGCTGTTATCTTTTTTTGAGCCAAAGCTTCAAAATAAGTTTTCTTTTTTGTTTTTAACTGAATGGCAGAAATAATAATCGTTTCGGGATTAATCATCTCAATTTCTGCTAATGTTGGCGGTTCAACCTTTAATAACATCGGACAACCAAAAACTTTTTTAGTATCTTTTGTTACTTCTGCTCCTGCATCTGAGTATTCTTTGTCAGAATAACTGGAACTTTCTCCTGCTCCGGACTCAATCATAACACGATGACCTTCATAAGTCAATGAGTTTACAGCATCCGGGGTTAAGCAAATACGACGTTCCTGATAACTTGTTTCTTTAGGGATTCCTATAAAAAGTTCACTTTTGAATCGGCCAATTTCAAGTTTTTCTTCTTGTGGCAACAATTGTTGTTTCGTAAATGGAGTTAAGGTGATTGACATGGGTTGTGCGAAAATTAAGAGTACAAATTACGTAAAAAGTTTTAAATCAATGTAAAAATTCTGCTAATAGTATGTGATGAAATTACGGCATAATTTTTTCCATTTTAATGTCGGCCCTTTCATAAATCCCTCCTTCTAAGGGAACTTCTGTAAAACCAAATTTTTCATACAGGTGAATCGCCGGAAGCAATTTTCGATTTGAATACAAAAACAATTTTTGAATGTTATTTTCTTTGGCTACAGCCAGACAATGTACCAGTAGTATATTTCCAATTCCTAAACCTTGCGCCTGATCAGAAACTGCCATTTTACTCAATTCAAATGTCGAATCATTGACTTTCATTAAGGAAACAGTTTCTACAATCTCATCATTATATTTAGCGTAGAAAATTAATCCTCCTTTATCAATAATTTCTTCCTGAGGATTCGAAAGTACTATTTCGTCTTTTTCTTCAACTCTAAAATATTTTTGAAGCCATTCTTTATTTAAGATTTTTATCGGATCTTTTAAATCAGGTGAGAATGGGATTATTTCGACTGTATTTTGGGGATTCATTTCTTATCTTTTAAACTAATTCCAATGCTCTTTTTCCATCAGCCAATAACTCGATATTGATTATTGAATGTTCTTCAGGAATTAGATTAGCAATTTTTTCAGACCATTCGATAAAACACCAATTTCCGGAATACAAATAATCATCAACTCCCATATCAAGCGCTTCAGTTTCTTTGTTTAATCGGTAGAAATCAAAATGATAAACGATTTGATTGTTAGAAGTATAGTATTCATTAACTAAAGAAAAAGTTGGACTGCTTGTTGCATCTTCAACTCCAAGACTTTTACAAAGTTGTTTGATTAAAGTAGTTTTTCCAACACCCATTTCTCCATTAAAAAGAATAATTTTCTTTGGATTTTGTGCTAAAATTTGTGCCGCAACTTCTTTAATCTGATCTAATGAAAAAACGATATTCATTGTTGTGATTTTTTTTGCCACGAATTTCACGAATTTTAGCCAATTAAAGTTTATTTACTAAAAAAAAATTAGTGCTAATTAGTGTAATTCGTGGCAGTATATTTTATTTTGGATTGAATACTAAAAACGGAATAATCATTTCTTCTAACGAAATTCCGCCATGCTGATATGTATTTCTATAATAACTCACATAATGATTGTAGTTATTTACGTAGGCTAAAAAGAAATCATTTTTAGCGAATATAAACGAACTACTCATGTTTATTGCCGGTAAACCTATGTCTTTAGGTTCTTTTACAACATATACATCTTTTTGTTCGTAGGTTAAACTACGACCAGTTTTGTAGCGCAAATTTAAGCTTGTATTTTTATCACCAACAACTTTTGATGGGTTTTTTACATTAATTGTTCCGTGATCTGTAGTCAGGATTAATTTGAAACCCAAAAGTTGTGCTTGCTGAATAATCTCTAAAAGCGGAGAATTTTTGAACCAGCTTAATGTTAGCGAACGATATGCTTTATCGTCAGAGGCAAGTTCTTTTACAACGTCCATTTCGGTTTTTGCATGCGATAACATGTCTACGAAATTATAAACAACTGTAACCAAATCATTTCCTTTTAATGCTTTGAAATTTTCCGCTAATTTTTTTCCGCCGGCATAATTGGTGATTTTAAAATAATCCTCTTTAATATTTAAACCTAAACGTTTTAATTGCGCACTTAAAAACTCAGCTTCATAAAGGTTTTTTCCACCATCTTCGACATCATTTTTCCAATATTGAGGAAATTGTTTTTCCATTTCTGTAGGTAATAAACCAGAGAAAATAGCATTTCTGGCATATTGTGTAGCTGTTGGAAGTATAGAGAAATAAGGAACTTCTTTCTCTAATTTATAATAATTTGCAACAACGGTTTCAAAAGATTTCCATTGATCGTAACGCAAATTATCAATCACAACAAACAATATAGGTTTGTCTTTCTTTTTAATCTCCGGAACGACTAATTCCTTGAATAAATTATGGGACTGAATAGGTTTATCAGCTTTTGGCGCAAACCAGTCTTCGTAATTTCTTTCGATATATTTTCCGAATTGCGAATTAGCTTCAACTTTCTGGGATTCAAGGATTTCTATCATTCCCTGATCGTTGATGTTTTCGAGTTCTAATTCCCAGAATATTAATTTTTTATACAACTCAACCCAATCTTCATAAGAATTTACCATGGCCATTTCCATCGAAATTTTTCTGAATTCTTTTTGATAATCTAAGGTTGTTTTTTCTGAAATTAATCTTGAATGATCCAGATTTTTCTTCAGGCTCAATAAGATCTGATTCGGATTTACCGGTTTGATCAAATAATCAGCAATTTTAGAACCAATGGCTTCTTCCATTATATATTCTTCTTCGCTTTTTGTGATCATGATCATCGGGATAGCTGATTTCTTTTCTTTCATTTCTGAAAGTGTTTCCAAACCACTCATCCCGGGCATATTTTCATCTAAAAAAACAATATCAAAATTGTCTTCGTCAAACAAAGCAATAGCGTCTAAACCATTATTACAAGTGGTTACAGCGTAGTTTTTTTTCTCAAGAAATAATATATGTGGTTTTAAAAGGTCAATCTCATCATCGACCCAAAGTATTTTTATCTTATCCATAAACGTAATTTAATTTTAATGCAATTTAGAAGTATAGAACTTAAAAAGTATTAAAAATAGTATAAATTTCAGAATTATAAAAAGTGTTTTTTTTGTAAAATCCTTTTTTAAATTAGACATAAGGTTGAGAATCACGACAATTTAATGTTGTTTTTTAAATGAAAAACACAAAGTGGTTTATACTTATTTACTTATATTTGTTGACCTAAAAAGAATCAAATAGTGACTCATATCAATAAGTTAAAAATATTCAATGATCCCATCTACGGGTTTATTTCCATTCCGAACGAACTTATTTACGACTTAATTCAACATCCGTATTTTCAGCGTTTACGCCGTATTTCGCAAATGGGATTATCGTATTTGGTTTATCCTGGTGCTAATCATACGCGTTTTCATCATGCTTTAGGTTGCATGCACTTAATGCAAAAAGCTATTGAAACACTTCGTTTTAAAGGCGTTGCGATTTCAAGTGATGAAGAATGTGCGTTGCTGATTGCTATTTTATTGCATGATATTGGTCATGGACCTTTTTCGCATGCAATGGAAAAAAGCATTGTAGAGGATGTGAATCATGAGGCTATTTCACTATTATTCATGAACCAGTTAAATGATGAATTTGACGGAAGACTAAGTTTGGCTATTCAGGTTTTTAAAGGTGATTATCATAGAAAATTCATGTTGCAATTGATTTCAAGTCAGTTAGATATGGATCGAATGGATTATTTAAAACGTGATAGTTTTTATACCGGAGTTGCGGAAGGAAACGTAAATTCTGAACGTTTGATCCAGATGATGAATGTGGTTGATGGTGTTCTGGTTATTGAAGAAAAAGGAATTTATTCTGTTGAGAAATTCTTGCTTTCCAGAAGGTTAATGTACTGGCAGGCTTATTTACATAAAACAAGTTTAGTAGCTGAACTAATTTTGATGAATGTTCTAAAAAGAGCAAAAGAATTAACCTTAAAAGGAATTAGTTTGCCTTGTAGTGAACCTCTTTTGTATTTTATGCAAAATAAAGTCGCTTTAGAAGATTTTGATGCTGAAAAATTGGATTTATTTTCTCAATTAGATGATTTTGATATTATAAGTGCTTTAAAGGCATGGCAAAAGCAAAGTGATTTTATACTTTCTACTTTAAGTAAAATGTTAATTAACAGAGATTTACTTAAAATTAAGTTAAGTGCTGAGAAAATTCCGGCAGAAGAATCGCAATCATTAAAAGAAAAATTTGCTAATGACCATCATATCACGCAATTAGAGGCGGGGTATTTTATATTTAGAGGAAAAATAAAAAATCAGGCTTACAGTAAAGAGGCTGAACCAATACGAATATTGAAAAAAGATAAAACAATTGAGGATGTTGTAGAAGCTTCTGATCAGCTGAATTTGAAATCGTTATCTAAATTGGTGACAAAATATTACATCTGTTTTCCAAAACAACTTATCTAAAATTAACATTTAAAATCTATTTTTTATATTTTTGTCGCAATGAAATTTACAGCAGAACAAATAGCAGGAATTTTAGAAGGAGAAGTTGTTGGGAATCCCAATGCAGAAGTTTCTCGGCTGTCTAAGATTGAAGAAGGCGAGGAAGGATCGCTTACTTTTTTGGCTAATCCCAAATATATCAATTACATATATACTACAAAAGCATCAGTTACAATTGTTAATGATAGCTTTATACCTGAACAGGAAATTACTACAACTTTAATAAAAGTAGAAGATGCTTATGCGTCTTTTTCTAAGCTTTTGCAATTTTACAATCAGGTAAAATTGAATAAAAACGGAATAGAAACTCATTCTTTTATGTCTGAAGGAACTAAATATGGAGAGAATTTATATTTAGGAAGTTTTAGTTATGTTGGTCAAAATGTTGTTCTGGGAAATAACGTAAAAATTTATCCTAACAGTTTTATTGGAGATAATGTTGTTATTGGCGATAATGTGTATATTTTTGCAGGCGCTAAAATTTATTCTGAAACGATAATTGGTAACGATTGTACGATTCATTCCGGAACTATTATTGGCGCAGATGGTTTTGGTTTTGTGCCGGATGAAGAAGGTGTTTACAGTAAAGTTCCTCAAATAGGTAATGTTATTATTGAAGACAATGTAGATATTGGTGCAAATACAACAATAGATCGAGCAACTCTGGGTTCTACAATAATTAGAAAAGGAGTAAAATTAGACAATCAAATTCAGATTGCCCACAATGTAGAAATTGGTAAAAACACTGTTATTGCTGCGCAATCTGGTGTGGCTGGTTCTACAAAAATAGGTGAAAACTGTATGATTGGCGGGCAAGTAGGTATCGCAGGGCATTTAACTATAGGTAATAATGTAAGATTGCAGGCTCAATCAGGAGTAGCAAGAAACATTAAAGATGACGAAATATTGCAGGGAACACCTTCTCTTGCATATACAGATTTTAATAAATCGTATGTACATTTCAAAAATCTGCCTAAAATTGTTGCCGAAATTGATGAATTAAAAAAACAAATAATAAACCCAAAAAATGGAAATAATGGTTAAACAGAAGACCATCAAAAATGAAATTTCACTAACAGGCGTTGGATTACACACTGGAAAAGAAGTTACAATGACTTTTAAACCAGCTCCAATTAATAATGGTTTCACTTTTGTAAGAGTAGATTTGCAAGGTCAGCCCGTGATCGAAGCAGATGCTAATTATGTTGTTAACACGCAAAGAGGTACTAATTTAGAAAAATTAGGTGTAAAAATTCAAACTCCTGAACACGTTTTAGCGGCATTGGTTGGTTGCGATTTGGATAACGTTATTATAGAATTGAATGCTTCTGAACTTCCTATTATGGATGGTTCTTCAAAATATTTTGTTGAAGCGATTGAGAATGCCGGTATCGAAGAACAAGATGCGAAACGTAACGTTTATGTAGTAAAAGAAGTTATTTCGTTTACTGATGAAGCTACCGGAAGCGAAATCTTAGTGATGCCAAGCGATGATTATCAAGTAACTGCAATGGTAGATTTTGGTACTAAAGTTTTAGGTACACAAAATGCAACCATGAAAAGCATAGCTGATTTTAAAGATGAAATTGCTAACTCAAGAACTTTTAGTTTCTTACATGAATTAGAATCTCTTTTAGAGAACGGACTTATAAAAGGTGGAGATTTAAACAATGCTATTGTATACGTAGATAAAGAAATATCTGAAGGTACAATGGAAAATTTAAAGAAAGCTTTTGGTAAAGATAAAATTTCGGTTAAGCCAAATGGTGTTTTAGATAACCTTACTTTACATTATCCAAACGAAGCTGCAAGACATAAATTACTTGATGTTGTTGGAGATTTGTCTTTGATTGGTGTTAGAATCCAAGGAAAAATTATTGCTAATAAGCCTGGACATTATGTAAATACTCAGTTTGCCAAAAAATTAGCAAAAATTATTAAAATTGAACAAAGAAATCATGTTCCAGTTTACGATTTAAACCTGGAGCCATTGATGGATATTCATAAAATTATGGCAGTTTTGCCACACAGACCTCCATTTTTATTAATCGACAGAATTATAGAAATGTCTGATAGTCATGTTGTGGGTATGAAAAATGTAACGATGAATGAAAATTTCTTCGTTGGACATTTTCCTGAAGCTCCAGTAATGCCAGGTGTTTTAATTGTTGAAGCAATGGCACAAACAGGAGGGATTTTAGTGTTAAGCACTGTTCCGGACCCTGAAAATTACTTAACTTATTTCATGAAAATTGACAATGTTAAGTTCAAGCACAAAGTATTGCCTGGTGATACCTTAATATTCAAATGCGAATTGATTTCTCCTATCAGAAGAGGAATTTGTCACATGCAGGCAAATGCATACGCAAATGGAAAATTGGTAACAGAGGCAGAATTAATGGCTCAAATTGCAAGAAAACAATAATAATTTATCAATTTTATTGTTTACGTTTGTTGCCCAAATAGACTATTTTAATATAAAATATAAAAATCACAGATGAATCAACCATTAGCATATGTTCATCCCGGCGCTAAAATCGCTAAAAATGTTGTAATTGAGCCTTTTACAACAATTCACAATAATGTTATTATTGGTGACGGTACTTGGATTGGTTCAAATGTAACCATCATGGAAGGTGCACGAATTGGTAAAAATTGTAACATTTTTCCAGGGGCGGTTATTTCTGCGGTACCACAGGATTTAAAATTTGGAGGAGAAGATTCTTTAGCTATTATAGGAGATAATTGTACGATTAGAGAATGCGTAACCATTAATAGAGGTACAGTTGCTTCAGGACAAACAACTTTAGGGAATAACTGTTTAGTTATGGCTTATGCCCACATTGCACACGATTGTGAAATTGGTAATAATGCTATTATTGTAAACGGTGTTGCCCTGGCAGGTCACGTTGTTGTTGGTAATCACGCAGTAATTGGTGGTTTGGCAGCGATTCACCAATTTATTCATATTGGAGATCACGCTATGATTTCTGGTGGATCTTTGGTTAGAAAAGATGTTCCGCCGTATACAAAAGCAGCAAAAGAGCCTTTGTCTTATGTAGGAATCAATTCTGTTGGATTAAGAAGAAGAGGATTTAGTACTGAAAAAATTAGAGAAATTCAGGAAATTTACAGAATTTTATACCAAAAGAATTACAATACAACCCAAGCTTTAAGTATTATTGAAGCTGAAATGGAAGCTACTCCTGAGAGAGATGAAATTTTAGATTTTATCAGAAATTCATCAAGAGGAATCATGAAAGGTTATTCAGGAAACTATTAATTTTAGTCCCGAAGTTTCGGGATAGATTTCTGATTTTGGATTTCTATACTGTAAAAATTAAAATTATAAAAAATAACAGAGTGGACGGTTTGTTCTTGTTAAGAACCTAAAATCTACATTCTAAAATCTAAAATAAAAACAAATGGCATCTACATCAGATATTAGAAACGGATTGTGTATTAAATTTAATCACGATATCTATAAAATAGTCGAATTTCTTCACGTAAAACCTGGAAAAGGTCCAGCTTTCGTAAGAACAAAATTAAGAAGTTTAACTACAGGAAGAGTATTGGATAATACATTTTCTGCAGGACACAAGATTGACGATGTGCGTGTTGAAACGCATAATTATCAGTTTTTATATGCTGAAGGAGATGAATTTCATTTTATGAACACAGAATCTTTTGAGCAAATTTCTTTGAATAAAAACATTCTGGATGCTCCGGGATTATTAAAAGAAGGAACAAGTGTAATGGTTCAGGTTAATACTGAAACTGATTTGCCATTATCTGTAGATATGCCATCTTCTGTAATTCTTGAAGTTACTTATGCTGAGCCGGGAGTAAAAGGAAATACAGCTACAAATGCTACTAAATCTGCTACGGTAGAAACTGGTGCATCTGTAAACGTTCCGTTATTCATCAACGAAGGTGATAAAATTAAAATTGATACTGCTTCAGGTTCTTACATGGAGCGCGTAAAAGAGTAGTTTTTACAAGTTTTCAGTTTTCAGTCGCGGTTATCAGTTTATTGATATAGATTGAAAACTGTGACTGAAAACTGAGACTAAAAACTAAATAGATATATGAAATTTCCAAAGATTCATTCTTTACAAGAAATTGCAAATTTGCTTGAGTGCGAATTTATTGGCGACCCTAACTTTCCGGTTTCAGGCATGAACGAGATACATGTTGTTGAACCTGGAGATATTGTTTTTGTTGACCACCCAAAATACTACGACAAAGCATTACAATCTGCGGCTACTATTGTTTTAATTAATAAAAAAGTAGATTGTCCGGAAGATAAAGCTCTTTTAATCTCTGATGATCCTTTTAGAGATTTTAATACCCTCACCAAACATTTTAGACCTTTTCAGGCTACAAATGTATCAATATCACTTTCTGCAACTATTGGAGAAGGAACCGTTATTCAGCCTAATTGCTTTGTTGGTAACAATGTTACAATTGGTAAAAACTGTTTGATACACCCCAATGTTACCATTTATGATCATACTGTAATTGGTGATAATGTAATCATTCATGCAGGAACTATTTTAGGAGCTGATGCATTCTATTATAAAAAACGTCCGGATGGTTTCGATCAGTTAATTTCCGGTGGAAGAGTTGTAATTAAAGATAATGTTGGCATTGGCGCGCTTTGTACAATTGACAAAGGTGTTACAGGCGACACAACAATTGGTGAAGGTTCCAAATTGGATAACCAGGTGCATGTTGGGCATGATACTGTAATAGGTGAAAAATGTTTAATTGCTTCGCAAACAGGTATTGCAGGTTGTGTTATTATAGAAGACGAAGTTACGATTTGGGGACAAGTAGGTACAACCAGTGGCATCACAATAGGAGCTAAGGCTGTTATTATGGGGCAGACAGGTGTTACTAAATCGGTTGAAGGAGGAAAATCTTATTTTGGAACCCCAATCGAAGAATCAAGAGAAAAGTTAAAACAATTAGCCAATATCAAAAAGATTCCTGAAATTTTAAATAAATTGAAATAATATGTCTATTAAAGAATTTGTTCAAAAATTTTATAAGTCAGACGCCTTAATTGATAGCGAAGTTATGAAAACCTATTTACATCCTGATGTAAAATTAGATTGGAATAGCACCAAAGGATTAATTGAGATGGATTATAATTCGATGTTAGAGATGGCGAATGAACTTAGTCGTGCTTACGTGCGATCAAAAGTAAGAATAAGCCACATTCTAGCCGAAGACGACTTAGTTTCGATACGATATTCTCATTTTGTGAAAACGATTGAGAATCCAAGAGAAGAGATGTTATTAGCCCATTTTGCTACAATTTGGCAAATAAAAGATGATAAATTATATCGCGGGTATCAAATGAGTCAATTTTCTTAATTTTTTTGAAGACAAAAAGGTTAAAATACGTTACAAAACCTTACTTTTGCATCACAATTTTAAAAACTACATAAAATATATATCATGAGTGTTTTAGTTAATAAAGATTCCAAAATAATTGTTCAAGGATTTACAGGAAGCGAAGGAACTTTCCACGCTTCTCAAATGATTGAGTACGGTACTAATGTTGTTGGTGGTGTTACTCCGGGAAAAGGAGGAACTAGCCATTTAGATCGTCCGGTTTTTAATACAGTAAAAGATGCTGTTGATCAAGCTGGAGCTGATACATCTATTATTTTTGTACCACCAGCTTTTGCTGCTGATGCAATTATGGAAGCTGCTGATGCTGGAATTAAAGTAATTATTGCTATTACAGAAGGAATTCCTGTAGCAGATATGATTAAAGCAAATAATTATGTTAAAGAAAGAAATTCTAGATTAATTGGGCCAAACTGTCCTGGAGTTATTACTCCGGGTGAAGCTAAAGTTGGTATTATGCCAGGTTTCGTTTTCAAAAAAGGAACAGTTGGTATCGTTTCTAAATCTGGAACTTTAACTTACGAAGCTGCTGACCAGGTTGTAAAACAAGGTTTAGGAATTACTACAGCTATTGGTATTGGTGGAGATCCAATTATTGGAACTACAACTAAAGAAGCTGTTGAATTATTAATGAACGATCCGGAAACTGAAATTATCATCATGATTGGTGAAATTGGAGGTCAATTAGAAGCAGATGCTGCTAAATGGGTTAGAGCTGATGGTAACCGTAAACCAGTTGTTGGTTTTATCGCTGGAGAAACTGCTCCTGCTGGTAGAACAATGGGTCACGCAGGTGCTATTGTTGGTGGTTCTGATGATACTGCTGCTGCTAAAAAACAAATTATGAGAGACAACGGAATCCACGTTGTTGATTCACCAGCTGAAATTGGTAAAAAGGTAAAAGAAATATTAGGATAATTTCTACTATTTTAAATAATAAATTCCCAAAAAAGTCTCAATATCTTGTTGAGACTTTTTTACATTTTTGATATATTAAGGCGAGCAAAGTAAAAAAAACTTAGCATCTTAGACCCTTAGTACCTCAGAAACTTAAAAAAAAATATATGTACAAAGAATTAGAAAAATTTAAAGTAACCAATAGTTTTACTTTTACAACTGAAGATAGTTTAGAACAAGCTTGTAACGCTCCGGAAGGTGCAGGAGTATTTGTTGTTTATGCTGTTGAAGGTGATGCAAAAGAACTAATCATGGTTGGTTCTACAGGAACTGTTCAAAACGACGGAACTTTGAAAAGCAAAAATGGTGGATTATACGATAAAATCGTAAACGGACATCAATTTGCTAAAACAGGAAGAAAATATTCATGGCCGGCACAAATGAAGTTAGAAACAATTTCGGCTCTTGAAGTAGTTTGGTATGAAACTTTTAATGCTGATGTAAAAGCAATTCCAACTGCAGTTGAAGGACAAGTTTTGCAAAGCTTCTTAGATGAAAATGCAAAATTACCAAGATGGAATGTAGCTTTCTAAAAAGCCGTTTTAAATAAAAACATCAAAAAGCCTTGCTATTTATTTAGTAAGGCTTTTTTATTAAGCTGTAGGTTTTTAATTTTCAGTTTTATGTAGTTAAATACCAAAAACAAGACATAAAAATATGTAATTGAAGTTGATCCTGTTTTAGATATTTTTTATAATTATTTTCTAAATAGAGAATACACATAAAATTTTCGCTATAAGTGAGATTTTTCAAAGGTTATTGCAATTGTTATTTTTTTAAAAAGGGAATTATCATATATTTGACAAGTCATTCATAGCCCTGAGTATTTGAAATCATTTTATGTCAGTCACGGCAAATATAAGATTGAAATGTCTCGTCCCGAAGCTTCGGGATCAGGATTAGCTACAAATAAATATTAACATTAATTTTGAATATGAAATTACTAGAAGGAAAAGTTGCCATTATTACGGGCGCTAGTCGTGGAATTGGAAGAGGAATTGCTGAAGTTTTTGCTAAACATGGTGCAAACGTAGCGTTTACATACAGCTCATCTGTAGAGTCAGCTCAGGCTTTAGAAGCTGAATTGAACGGTTTAGGAATAAAAGCAAAAGGATACCAATCGAATGCGGCCGATTTTAATGAAGCGCAAACTTTCGTTGATGCTGTTTTGGCAGATTTTGGAACAGTTGATATCTTAATTAATAATGCCGGAATTACAAAAGATAACCTATTAATGCGTATGTCTGAGGCTGATTTCGATCAGGTTATAGATGTGAATTTAAAGTCAGTATTTAATATGACTAAAGCAATTCAGAAAACTTTCCTGAAACAACGCGCAGGTTCTATTATTAATATTAGCTCTGTAGTTGGAGTTTCCGGAAACGCAGGTCAAACAAATTATGCAGCCTCAAAAGCAGGTGCAATTGGTTTTACAAAATCAGTAGCATTAGAGTTAGGTTCTCGTAATATTCGTTGTAATGCAATTGCTCCAGGGTTTATTGAAACAGAAATGACTGCAAAATTACCTGAAGATGTAGTAAAAGGATGGAGAGACGGAATTCCGTTAAAACGCGGCGGAACTGTAGAAGATGTAGCTAATGCTTGTCTTTTCTTAGCTTCAGATATGAGTGCTTATGTTACAGGGCAAGTACTGAATGTTTGCGGAGGAATGCTTACCTAAAAAGGTAATAAGGTTCTAAGTTACAAAGGTTCAAAGGTTTTAGTAATCAGTTTTTATCTGACTCTAGAATAAAAGCTGAACAATAGTCATAATTAATTGACTTTTTAATCTGATTACTGTAAACTGACACTGAATACTAAATAATTATGACTACAAACACGATTCTATTATTATTACTTTCTTTAGTAATAGCGGGTGGGTTATCGTATTTTCAATATTTTTTTAAAGCCAAAAACAAATCCAATGTGGTTTGGTTTTTGGCTTTTTTACGTTTTCTTGCCATTTTTGGGTTATTGTTATTATTGATAAATCCAATAATGACAAAAAATAAGCTTGAAATTACCAAAACACCTTTAGCAATTGCAGTCGACAACTCAAGTTCGATTACAGCTTTAAAATCAGACAAAAAAACGGAAGAATTATACCAGAAGTTAATTTCGAATCCGGCATTAAAAGAAAAATTTGAAATCCAGTTTTATCAATTTGATGCTGAATTTAAACCATTGGATAAATTTGATTTTAAAGGAAAACAAACCAATCTTGACGAAGTCGCCAAGAACCTAAAAAGTATCAATAAAAACCTGATTTTCCCAACGGTTATTATTACTGACGGAAATCAAACTACAGGAAATGATTATGTATATCGTTTTGATCCTGTTAATAAAGTTTATCCCTTGGTTGTGGGAGATACAACCACTTTTCTTGATTTAAAAATCAATCAGCTTAATGTAAACAAATACGCTTTTCATAAAAATAAATTTCCTGTCGAAGTATTTCTTCAATATGCAGGAGATAAAAATGTAAATGCTGATTTTACAATATCACAAGGAAATACAATTGTTGCAAAAGAGAAAGTTTCTTTTTCTGCTTCTAAAAAAACGGCAACTTTAAACTTGCTTTTACCTGCTGATAAAGTAGGGTTACAAATTTTTAAGGCAAGTATTTCGTCTGGTTCAAAAGAAAAAAACGGTTACAATAACATCAAGAATTTTGCTGTAGAAGTAATTGATCAAAAGTCGACTATTGCGATCGTATCTGCTATAAACCATCCGGATATTGCAGCATTAAAACGCTCAATAGAAGTTAATGCGCAACGTAAAGTAATATTGGTCAAGCCAAATGATATTAACCAGTTACAAGAAGTTTCGGTTTTAGTTTTATATCAGCCAAACGCTGCTTTTAAAGCTATTTTTGACAACAATAAATTAGCAGCGACAAATACTTTTATTATTACAGGAAACAACACCGATTTTAATTTTCTGAACCAACAACAAACTAGTCTGGTTTTTAAAATGAGCAATCAAAGAGAGGATTACCTAACAGAGTTTCAATCCCAATTTAATTTGTTTGCGATAGAAAATATTGGGTTCGAGAATTTTCCACCATTGCAAAATTTATTCGGTACAATTACAACAAACGGAAATGTGTCTGTTTTACTTTCTTCAAAAATTAGAAACGTTGCTACAAATGCACCTTTGTTGGCTTTCGCCGAAAATCAAGGAAAACGTACTGCATTTTTATTAGGTGAAAATAGCTGGAAATGGCGTTTGCAAAGTCATATCGATAATCAGTCATTTGAGAAATATGATGTTTTTATCGACAAGATTATTCAATATTTAGCCTCGACAACTTCAAGGAAATCCCTGGTAGTGACGCATGAGAGTTTTTATAATTCCGGAGAAGCAATTGTAATCAATGCACAATACTTCAATAAAAATTATGAATTTGATGAAAAAGCAAGGCTAAAAATTACGGTTACAAATGCTGAAACGAAGCAAGCAAAAAACTACGATCTATTAAAAGGAAACAATTCGTTTTCAGCAAATCTTGACGGTTTAGCTGCGGGGAAATATAATTTTACCGTAAAAGAATTAAATACAAATACAGTTTATTCAAGTCATTTTGAAATCTTAGATTTTGATATCGAAAAACAATTTG
Organism: Flavobacterium sp. Leaf82; assembly: GCF_001422725.1. Lineage (GTDB taxonomy): Bacteria > Bacteroidota > Bacteroidia > Flavobacteriales > Flavobacteriaceae > Flavobacterium. The sequence goes on from NZ_LMMA01000034.1 coordinate 90,588, forward strand.
TAAATCCTGATGTTGTAAAACTGAAACAATTAGCACTTCAAACAAACGGAAAAGCTTTCTTTGAAAATCAGGCGGATGATTTGATTCAGCAGCTTTTAGAAAATAAAGAATACAAATCGATAGAGAAAAACGTTTCAACAAAAACTCCGTTAATTGACTGGGTTTGGTTATTAGTTTTAATTGCTATTTTATTGACAACAGAATGGTTTGTAAGGAAGTATAACGGGTTGTTGTAATCGAGTTTTTTTGCCACGAATTGCACGAATTAGCACGAATTTATATTTAATAAACTTTCAGATTATTTATCTGGAGATAATTAATTTTAACATTATATGAATGCAAAGAAAATCATTACTTTCTTTAGTTTATTTTTTTTAAGTGTTTTATTTCTTGTTTACCTGAACGCAAGAGGAGAAAATAGAAAAAATTATCATTTTGTAATTACTAAAATTATCGAAGGAGCAAAAGGAGATATAATTGTTAGCAATGCTGATAATGAATTTCGTTTTGCAAATTTTAATTCTTATAAAATAGATGTTGAAAAAGAAGATAGTTTAGTGAAAAAGGCTTTTTCAAAAAACGTTTTTATTTACAGAAAAAATGAAAAGACAGATAAATATAATTTAGTATTAATGTTAAATGAATCAGGAACATTTCCGATAGATTGGCAGTAAGAGCTTTTTCTCAATAAATAAAAATAAGTTTTAGCTAATATTGAAAGCTCACTTCAGTATCGTGATTACAATTTATAAAAAGTATTCTTAGTGTAACTTTGTGAATTCTTTGACAATCTCTGTTATACATTATAACAGAAGTTTTGCTTAACTTGAAACTTTAAACTTGAGACAAAAACAACTAAAAATATGGATTTCAGGCTAAAAGTATTTTACACCGTTGCACTTCGCTTAAACTTTACTAAAGCGGCAACAGAATTATATATTTCGCAGCCAGCGGTTTCTAAACACATTCAGGAACTCGAAGAAACCTATAAAACCAAACTTTTTGAACGAAATGGTTCTAAAATCGCTTTAACTCCAGCCGGAGAAATTCTGCTAAAACATACCAAAAACATCTTCGAAATTTATCGCGAAATAGATTTTGATATGAGTTCATTTATTAATGAACGTCAGGGATTATTAAGGTTAGGAGCAAGTACAACGATTTCTCAATATATTATTTCGCCTGTTTTGGCACGTTTTCATCAAAAGCAAAAAGATATTAAAGTCAATTTGCTAAACGGAAATACAGAACAAATCGAAAATGCTTTACTCAATAAAGAAATCGAAATAGGAATTGTAGAAGGACAATCTAAAAATCAATCCATAAAATACATTCCGTTTTTAAAAGATGAATTAGTTTTGGTTTGCAATACTAAAAATCCTTTAGTAAAACAAAACGAGATTTCATTAGAAGATTTTAAGACAATGAAATTCATTACTCGGGAACGAGGATCAGGAACACTTGAAGTTATAGAATTTGCTTTAAAACAAATCTATGTAAAAATTACCGATCTTCAAATCGAAATGCAATTAGGATCTACAGAAAGCATAAAATCTTATTTGCTAAATTCTGATTGTTTCGCATTTATGTCCATACATGCTGTAGATAAGGAATTGAAAAATAATGAATTGGCAGTTTTAGATGTTCAGAATTTATCGATAGAAAGATACTTTTATATCATCACATTATTAGGCAAATCAGATTCTTTGTCAGAACTTTTTATTCAGAATATTTCTTCTTACTATAACTTAGGGTTATAGTCGATCGTTTTTTACAATTGGTGAATATGATATAAAGGCCAGACCTTTGTAATGAAATATCAAATTCATTATTTTGAAAACAAAGCAACATTCATCCGTACATTTATTAGAAGTTAACCTTTATATCCAGCAGTCATTTTTTGCTTTAATAGTTGTATTGTGTTTGTTTTCTATCATTTCACCGCCAATTGCATTATTACTGGGCGTTATAATGGTGAACGTTTTTGGAAATCCATTTGTCGAATTCAATAATAAAGCCATCACTTATTTATTACAATTTTCTGTTGTAGGTTTAGGATTTGGTATGAATGCAGCAAGTGCCATTTCGGCTGGTAAAGAAGGTTTTTTGCTAACAATATTCTCGATTTTCAGTACTTTAATATTAGGTACATTTTTAGGAAAATGGTTAAAGACCGATAAAAAAACATCGCACTTGATATCATGCGGAACAGCTATTTGCGGCGGAAGTGCCATTGCAGCCATTTCTCCGATAATTAAATCAAACGAAAATCAAACTTCAATAGCTTTAGGGGTTATTTTTATTCTTAATTCTATCGCGTTATTTGTTTTTCCTTTTATTGGTCATCAACTTGATTTATCCCAGAAAGATTTTGGCTTATGGTGCGCGATTGCCATTCATGATACCAGTTCAGTTGTGGGCGCAGCAAATAAATACGGAGCCGAAGCTTTGCAAATTGCAACAACCGTAAAACTAGCCAGAGCATTATGGATTATTCCAATCTCACTTTTAACAGCATTTTTTTTCAAAAATAAATCACAAAATAAGGGAGCAAAAATTAAAATCCCTTACTTCATTGGGCTATTTATTCTGGCAATGCTTTTGAACACTTATGTACCTGCAACCGCTTTAGTGGCACAAAATATTGTTGGTATTGCTAAAATTGGTTTAACAATAACGCTGTTTTTAATAGGAGCAACATTAAATATCAGTACCGTAAAATCAGTAGGAGTGAAGCCTTTACTACAAGGTGTTATGCTCTGGATATTTATTGCTGCTTTAGGTTTGGCTTCAATTTTATATCTTAATTAAAAAAATAAGATTTTCTCTATTTTACGTTTGAAAATTTCACTGTGGGTTTACCAACAATGCTGTAATGTTTTCCTTTAAATGAAAAACGTCTTTCAATCACAAAATTAAATTGCTTTTTGGTTTTGGCCATTGTAGCAATTTCGCTTGGTAAATCTACTTCATAGTCATCTTCAGTACCTTTTGCTTTTTTATAGGAACCTGTTGTTGTAATAATAAAATCACGGAAAAACTTCTTGTTATTGTCATTAGCCACAGTGTATACACTTGACCAATCTGAACTGCTGCTATTAAAAAGGCTATAATAATCTACTTCCATCAAAGGTTGGTATTTTCCATCAAAACCAACAAGAAGATAAAGGTATCCGGAATATGGAGCACCGCCGCCGCCATTTGCATGAACAAGAGTTAAAGCATATTGATCTTCGCCAATTTGCACTAATTTGGGTACAGGAGATTGTGCAAAAGAACCAAAAGCCTGAATAGCAGGTTGAAAAGATTTCATTTCCCAGTTATTCTCATTTTTTACAAATTTAGCAATGCTTAAAAGACCGCCCGTAAATCTGCTTGTTTGCAATCCATCTTCGTCATAAACAGAATGATTGAAAACCAGAAACTTAAATTGATTTCCTTTTGAATCTGAGTAATCAATATTAGTAAGCAATCTTGTGGCAACACCTTGAGTATAGGGAAACAATTGATCTCCTTCTTCGCCATTCGAGTCAACATATGCAACAGGTTTGCAGCTTTTACATTTCCAGCTCACAAAAGTATTATGATCTGACATAGTATATAATTTACCCGGAAACAGCTTTTGCATTGTTTTTAAAGCATCAAAAGGATTTTTTACCAGTAATTGTCTTTTAGTGTTTAAAATAGTATCACTAACATTTTTTAATTGTACAATATCATCCTGAGCAAAGCAAACAGAAGAAAATAATAAGAAAAGAACACTTAAATAAATAGGGCGCATAAATTTAAAATTTAGAATAAAAAACAAAACGAATTTACAAAGAAACTTTTAATTTGAACTTATATCATTAACAGGGTTTAAAAATTAAAAGAAATTAAAATATCACAATATTCATTGGTATTGTTTTGAATTATGCTTAAATAAAATAAATTTGCACCTCAAACTAATTACAAATGAAAAACTTTAAAATGAAACCAATGCTAATTGCAATATTCGCATCAGCAATTGGTTTTTTGACATTATCCTGGGGAATTGTTGGTCACGAACGTATTAATAAAGCTGCCGTTATGGCTTTGCCTCAATCGCTACAGGTGTTTTTTTACAATCATATCGATTTTATTACACAGGAAGCTTCTGTACCAGATATCCGTAAGTATGCTTTAAACTATAAAGACGAAAATCCAAGACATTATTTTGACATGGAAAATTTTGGAGCAGTAGACAGTATTCCGCAAACTATGGAAGCGGCGAAGAAAAAATACGATGCTAAATTCCTGAATGACAACGGAATTTTACCTTGGTATATTGAAGAAATGATGGTGAAATTAACGAAAGCTTTTAAAGATAAAAACAGAGCCGAAATCTTGTTTCTTGCTGCAGATTTAGGTCATTATATTGGTGACGCACATATGCCATTGCATACTTCTGCTAATCATGATGGTCAATTAAGCGACCAAAAAGGAATTCATTCGCTTTGGGAAAGCAGACTTCCGGAGTTATTTGCTAAAAATTACAAGTTAAATGTTCCGCAAGCGCAATATTATGCAGATGTTCATAAAGCAACATGGGATATGATTAATGATACGCATAGTTTAGCTAAGCCATTATTAGACATTGATAAAAAGCTTAGAACTGCTACTCCTGAAGCTAAGGTTTTTAAAATGGATGCTGACGGAAAAGTATTAAAAAGTAAATACAATACAGCTCTTTTCTCTGATGAGTATGCTAAAAAACTACATGAAGAGTTAAACGGAATGGTTGAAAGCCAAATGAAAAAAGCGATTACTGCTACAGCAAGTTTTTGGTATACTGCCTGGGTAAATGCTGGAAAACCAGATTTAAGCGACTTAGATGCATCAGCGGTTACACAAAGAAACTACCAGTCTTTACGTGATGATTTACAATTATTTCAACAAGGAAACTTATTCGGAATAAAGAATCAAAATGACTAGATAGATTTTCTGTCTCTTACAGATTTAAATAAAAAAAAGCCTCATATTCATTTGAATTTGAGGCTTTTTTAGTTAGCTTATTTGATAAGTCTACTTTTGATATTTCTTATGTTTTAACATATCTGAAGCGGTTTGGTAAAAAGAAATCGTTTCATTTACTAAATCTGTTCGTTCAGCTTTCATACATTTTTCGTTGTAATCAATCTGATATTCAGGCGCAATTCCTTCTTTTGTTTCTAATTTCAGTTTAAATTGCTTTACTTGTTGTTTAGGCGATAAAATCGTTAGAACATTGTCTTTTATTAAGCCAAGATCCTGATAAGTAGCAATAAAAGCCCTAGGCTTATAATCAGCTTTTAAAACATCCTCACCAAAAAACTTACTTTTATAATTAAAATGAAGCAAACCAAAAAGCGTAGGCATAAGATCAATTTGCGACATTAGCTGATTGTATTTTGCAGGTTTAAAACCGGGACTATATATAAAAGCAGGGATTCTGTATTTATCTAACGGAAGTTGCGTCTTTCCAGCACTCGAAGCACAATGATCAGCAACAATTACAAACACAGTATTTTTGAACCAAGGTTGTTTACCAGCCATTGCAAAGAATTTTTTCAAGGAATAATCCGTGTATTTTACACCACCTTCACGAGATTTAATATCACCCGGAATATCAATTTTATTATTTGGGTACGTAAAAGGCCTGTGATTACTAACCGTCATAATATGATTAAAAAATGGTTTGTTTTCTTTCGCCTCCGTGTTCATAACCTTTATAGCCTTGTTGTACATATCTTCATCACAAACTCCCCATACATTTGAAAAAGTAATTTCCTCAGGAGTAAAGCTAGATTTATCTACAATATCGTAACCATTTCCAGAGTAGAAATCCTGCATATTATCAAAAAAAGCATCTCCGCCATACATGAATTTTACATTATAACCCTTTTGATTAAAAATTAAGCCTGTCGAAAATTTATTTTTATTGTCTTCCCTTTTTACCACACTTTCACCCGCTGTTGGAGGCAGGCATAAAGTTACCGCTTCAAGTCCGCGAACAGTTCTGTTTCCCGCAGCATAAAGATTAGTAAACTGAATGCTTTTTTGTGCTAAACTATCCAGAAACGGAGTAATATTTTGCTGGTTTCCGTACATTTTCATGTATTCTGCACTTAAACTTTCAATAGTAATTAGAACAACATTCTTATGATTTTCAAGAGAATCACTTGAAATAATGTGGCTTGTATTTTTTCCGGAAATAGATGGAAATTGCTGTTTTAAAATAGAATATGCTTTTTCAGACGGTAATGTTTTGTAAAATTTAAAATAATCAAGTTTGTTATTCTCAAAAGCCAAATAAAATTTATACAATCCGTTAGCTTGCAGTTCGTTTACAAAAATATTTTTAGAATTTTCAGTTTTTCCAAAAGCAGGTATTGCCGCCAGGGAAACTAGAAATAAAAGAATATAGATTCCGGTAATTTTTATTTTTTCATTAAAATTCGGAATCTCATCAATATATCTTCTGGAGCCCTTCAGAATAAAATAAGTCACAATTCCGGTTACTAAAAATAAAGCAGAAAATAAAGGAATTACAGGATATGACTGCATAATATTCCCGATAACTTCATTTGTATAAATTAAATAATTTACAGCGATAAAATTGTATTTAACACCAAACTCATTCCAAAAGAAATACTCACTTAAACCATTTTGAAGAATCAGTAAAACATACAAGAACATTACAAAAGCAAATAACCAATACCTGATTTTGTCCCTTAATTTAGGTACAAAAAGAAAAATAGAAAAAAGTACTGTTTTAATACCAATAAAAATCAAAACAATTCTGGGTAAAGCGCCGCCATATTCATCCAGAATACTTTTCCCTGATGCCACATACAATAATAAAGCCACAAGAAATCCCAGAATAATATAACCGGATGGTTTGTTGTATTTAGAATTTGAAATAAAAATTAAATAAAGCCATAAAAAGATACTTGCAATGACAAAAACAAAAAAGTCAGAAATAAATCCTATGCAAAAGATTTTGAGGCTTTCAAGAATAGTGAATGAACTTTGCGTTATCGGGTGAAAAAACAAAACAATTCGCAATAGAAAACTTACAATAAAATAGAATAAAGCAAGATTGTAAAAAGGAGAAAGTTTTTTGTAAAAGACCATGAAATTATTTTTTCACAAAATTAATTCTGATAAATTAGTTCCTGATGAAGTTATGCTTTTACCTTGCTTAGTGTAAACTTAAAGTTTACTTAAGATGCTATTGTTTTCGCTATTCTAATGGTTTTAAGCGATTTCTGAAAGGTAAAATATCTATCTTTGAGTGATAAAAACGAGATATAATCATAATTAGAAAACGCAGATGCATATTTTAATAGTTGAAGATGAGTTAGGTATTGTTCAGTTTTTGCAACAAGGTCTGCAAGAAGAAGGTTACCAGATTACAACGGCAAATGATGGATCAAAAGGTTTTGAATTAGTTCAGAATCAAAAATTTGATTTGATTTTATTAGATTGGATGCTTCCCAAAATTAATGGTCTGGATTTATGCAAAGCCATTAGGGTTAAGGATCAGAAAACGCCAATTATTTTTTTGACCGCAAAAGATACAGTTCAAGAAACGATTGAAGGTCTAAAAGCCGGTGCGAATGATTACATCAAAAAGCCTTTTAGTTTTGAAGAATTGGTAGAACGGATTAAAATTCATTTTAGAAATCAAAAAGGTTCAGAAATTCTGACATTAGGAACTATAAAAATGGATTTATCTAAACATATTGTCCTGAAAAATGAAGAAGAAATAGCACTCACACAACGCGAATTTGAATTATTGACCTACTTAATAAAAAATAAAGGAAAAGTATGTACAAGAAATCAGATTTTAAAAGATGTCTGGGAGATTAATTTTGAATACGATACAGGTGTAATTGATGTTTTTATGAATGCAATTCGAAAAAAACTCAATCTAAAAATTGAAGAAGATTATATTAAAACAATTCGCGGTATTGGTTATATCGCTAACGACTTATAAATGGCACAGCTTTCCTTTAAAAATAGAATTGCCCTAAACTATATTATTACTACCGGTTTGCTGATTGCAGCAGTTTTTTCGGTTATATATTCTATTGTAAAACATACCGTTTACAGCCATATTGACGAAAATATCAAAGTCGAAATTCAAAACCATCTCGATGAAATCAAAGAAGTAGGGAACAAGATTATCCTTATTGATGAAGAAGAATGGAAAGAGCGTGAACACAATACAGTAGATGTAAACCCTGTATTTGTTGAATTTCTCGATGTAAACAAGAAAATTATAGAAAAAGCGCCCAATCTAAAAACTGAAACACTTGAATTTAATGATTCTGTAGAAGATTTTGAATTATTTGATACAAAAATGGGCGATCATGCCATCAGGCAAATTCAGGTTCCGCTTCATGTTAGAAACAAAAATATAGGATATGTAATTGTAGCGATGTCCCTTGCTGATTCAACAATGGTTTTAAACAACTTGTTTGATATCATGTGTTTGTCCTTTTTGGGAATTTTAATATTGTTGTTTTTTATAGCCCGTTTTTTTGCAGGAAGAAGTATAAAACCTATAAATGCAATAATCAATACTTCAAAAATTATCACCAAGGATAATTTGAAAACGCGAATTGAACTGCCCAAAACACGTGATGAATTATACACACTTTCTAAAACGATAAATAATTTATTAAACCGAATTGAAGACGCAATCGAACGCGAAAAACAGTTTACATCTGATGCTTCTCACGAGTTACGAACGCCACTTACAGTTATCAAAGGAACACTTGAAGTTTTAATTCGTAAACCTCGTGATAATAAAGAGTATGAAGAAAAAATAAACTATTGTATAAATGAAGTAGATCATTTGAATATGTTAGTCGATCAGCTTCTTTTAATGGCACGTTTCGAAAATCAGAAAAAGAATATTGTTACAGAATCGGTTTATTTAAATGCGCTAATTTTAGATGTTTTAAAGTTAAATTCTGATAAAATAAACAATCGAAAAATCAATATTAAATTTGATGCGGAAAAAGATTATTATACAAAATCAGATACTTTTTTAGTCGTTACAATTTTAAGAAATATTATTTCTAACGCAATTAAATATACAAACGACGGTGGAGAAGTTGCTATTTTAATTGCAGAAGAAAACGGTAAAATAATCTGCAAAATTTCAGATACCGGAATCGGAATTGCCAAAGATGATTTAGTTACTATTTTGAATCCATTTTTTAGATCAAATTCAACAGATCATCCAGAAATTAAAGGAACCGGATTAGGTTTGTCTATTGTAAAAAGAATTACAGAACTGCTTCATATTAAGTTTAAGATTGATAGCGAGATAGGAGTAGGAACAACCGTAATTTTGAGTTTTAATGATAATATGCAATCGTTATCGTAAATAGAAAAAACCAAATGAAATTGCCGCACAAACTTTTTTTTAACAATAAATAATCTTTAAGTTAAATTAAAAATTGCTTTTTTATGAAATTAACTATTATATTTGCAATCGAATCAAAGAATTAAAAACAAACCAAGTCATGATTTCTATTCAATTACATCGTCATCATTTTCATTATTGCTCTCAAGCGATGTGTTAATGGTATGCATGTAAATCATCATATTTTAAAACCCGTTTGAGTACATCAAACGGGTTTTTTTATTCCTATTCTTTGTACTCAAACTATTAATCCAAGAAAAACTAAAAAAATGAGTACGTTAAAAATTGCAATTCAAAAATCAGGTCGTTTAAACGAAGACAGCATTCAAATTCTAAAAGATTGCGGTATTTCGATCAACAACGGAAACGATCAGCTAAAAGCAGAAGCTTCAAATTTTCCTTTAGAAGTTTTGTACCTGAGAAATTCAGATATTCCACAATATTTAATTGATGGAGTAGTAGATCTTGCTATTGTTGGAGACAATTTATTAGTAGAAAAAGGAAAGCATATTGAAGTAATTCAGAAATTAGGATTTTCTAAATGCAAGGTTTCTGTTGCTGTTCCTAAAACGTTCGAATACAATTCGATACAAGATCTTGCAGGTTTGCGTATTGCGACTTCATATCCAAATACAGTTAACGAATATTTCGATTCTTTCGGGTTAAAAGTTGATATTCACCAAATTTCTGGTTCTGTAGAAATTGCACCAAACATTGGTCTTGCAGATGCTATTGTAGATATTGTTTCCAGCGGAAGCACTTTATTCAAAAATAATTTAAGAGAAGTTGAAGTAATCCTGAAAAGTGAAGCAGTTTTAGCCGTATCACCAAAAGTATCTCCGGAAATTCAAAAGCATATTGATACGCTAAAATTCAGAATTCAGTCAGTTTTAAGAGCCAGAAACTCAAAATATATACTGATGAATGTACCAAACGACAAAATCGACGAAATAGGTAAGATTTTACCGGTTTTAAGAAGTTTAACCGTTTTGCCATTGGCTCAGGAAGGCTGGAGCAGCGTACACTCCGTAATCGATAAAGACACTTTTTGGGACGTAATCGACAAATTAAAAGAAGCCGGAGCCGAAGGAATTTTAGTTTGCCCAATCGAAAAAATGGTTCTTTAATGCGCTTTGCGCGCTTTAGGCAATAAGCTTTAAGCTTTACGCCAAAAAAATACAAAGTTACTAAAGCTTAAGGCCTATGGCTTATAGCATAAAGCATTAAAAAAAAATGAATAAAATAGACAATCCAAAACCAGAAACCTGGTCAGATATATTAAAAAGACCTACCAAAACTATTGATGATATCGAAGTTACGGTAAAAGAAATCTTTAAAGAAGTACAGAAAAAAGGAGATGAAGCTGTTGCAAAATATACCTCAATTTTCGACGGAATTTCTTTGGATAATTATGAGGTTACAACGACAGAAATTGAAGAAGCGGTAAATTCGATTTCTAGTGAATTAAAAGATGCGATTCAGTTGGCAAAAGCTAATATTTTAAAATTTCACACTGCGCAAAAAACAGATAGAATTTCAGTAGAAACCATTGAAGGTGTTAATTGCTGGCAGGAAAAAAGACCAATTAAAAAAATTGGTTTGTATATTCCGGGAGGAACTGCGCCTTTATTTTCAACAGTTCTAATGTTGGCCGTTCCTGCGGAAATTGCAGGTTGTAAAGAAATCGTTTTGTGTTCACCACCGGATAAAACCGGAAAAATAAATCCGGCGATTTTATATGCTGCTAATTTATGTGGCGTAACAAAAATATTGAAAGTGGGCGGAATACAGGCAATTGCCGGAATGACGTTCGGCACAAAATCAATCCCGAAAGTGTATAAAATTTTTGGACCGGGAAATCAGTTTGTAACGGTAGCAAAGCAATTGGCAACTCAGTTTGGAGTAGCAATCGATATGCCGGCAGGACCTTCAGAACTATTAGTTGTGGCTGATGATACTGCGGTTCCGGCATTTGTAGCTTCAGATTTATTATCACAGGCAGAACACGGAACTGATAGTCAGGTTATTTTAGTTTCGACTTCGAAAAAATTGATTGATGCTGTAGAAAAAGAAATTCAAATTCAGGTTGAAGAACTTCCAAGAAAAGAAATTGCTAAAAAAGCGATTGAAAATTCGAAATTAATCTACGTTGAAAACGATCAGATTGCTTTGGAATTAATTAACGAATATGGACCGGAACATTTTATTATCTGTTCAGAATTTGATGATTTTTATTGCAACGGAATCGTAAATGCAGGTTCGGTTTTTATTGGAAATTATACGCCTGAAAGTGCCGGAGATTATGCTTCTGGGACAAACCATACGTTACCAACAAACGGTTATGCCAAAAATTATAGTGGCGTAAATCTCGATAGTTTTATGAAATCAATGACTTTTCAGAAAATATCCGAAAAAGGAATTCAAAACATTGGTCGCGCCATTGAAATTATGGCTGAAGCCGAAGGATTACAAGCGCATAAAAATGCCGTTACTTTGAGATTGATGAGTTTAGAGTAGAGAAAATAGAACATAGAGTAAAGAGCCAAGAAGCAAGATTTATGGGATTAGATTTGAGTCTTTTTTCTTGTCTCTTGCATCTTTCCTCTCCTCAAAAAAATAAAAAAAATGAAATTCGATATAAATACAATTACAAGAGAAAATGTAAAAACATTAAAACCTTATTCGTCTGCACGAGATGAATTTGAAGATTTTGATACTGCAGAAATGATATTTTTGGATGCCAATGAAAATCCGTTTCCAAATGGCGTGAATCGTTATCCGGATCCGCAACAGAGTTCGGTTAAAGCGATTTTGGCGAAGAATAATAACGTAAAATCAAGTCAGATTTTATTAGGGAACGGAAGCGATGAAGTTCTGGATTTACTTTTTAGAGCTTTTTGTGAGCCAAAAATTGATAATATTATTTCATTACCGCCAACATACGGAATGTACAGCGTTCTGGCGAATATCAATGCTGTAGAAAACAGGGAAGTTTTACTTTCTACAGATTTTCAGCCACAAGTAGAAAAGATTTTAGACGCCGTTGATGAGAATACAAAAATCATCTTTTTATGTTCGCCAAATAACCCAACGGGGAATTCTTTTCAAGATGAAAGTGTCGTGAAATTGCTTCAGAATTTTAAAGGTTTGGTTGTAATTGATGAAGCTTATATTGACTTTTCGGATAAAGAAAGCTGGTTGACGGAAATAGATGAATATCCAAATTTGGTGATTACCCAAACGCTTTCAAAAGCATATGGTCTGGCTGGAATTCGTTTAGGAATTTGTTATGGTTCTGAAGCTGTAATTTCGGTTTTGAACAAAATAAAGCCTCCTTATAATGTAAACGAATTAACGCAGCAAAGAGCTATAACTCGTTTAAATGATTCGGATAAAATAAAACAGGAAATAGCTTCAATTATTGAGCAAAGAGAAGAACTGCTTAAAGTGTTACTTGAAGTGTCTTTTGTAGAAAAAGTTTATCCTACAGAAGCTAATTTCGTGTTAGTAAAAGTAGATGATGCCAATAAAAGATATGATCAATTAATTGCAAAAGGAATTGTAATTCGTAACAGAACTACACAACCTTTATGTGAGAATTGTTTACGTTTTACGATTGGAATTCCTGAGGAAAATGCAGTTTTGATTAAAGAGTTGAAGTTGTTAACATAGAAGAAAGAATAGAGCAAAGAAGAAAGAAAAAAATGAAAGAGCTTTTTGGATACAATGAAAAGTCTATTTTCTTTACTCTTTTTTCTTTATTCTCAAAAATAAATATATGAAAAAAGTACTTTTTATCGATCGTGACGGAACGATTGTTTTAGAACCAGAAAATTATCAATTAGATGCTTTGGAGAAAGTAGAATTTTATCCGAAAGCTTTTCAATATTTGGCTAAAATTGCCAATGAATTAGATTACGAATTGGCTATGGTAACCAATCAGGACGGACTAGGAACGGATAGTTTTCCGGAAGATACGTTTTGGCCAACGCAAAATTTTATCCTGAAAGCCTTTGAGAACGAAGGAATTTTATTTGATGATATTTTTATCGATCGATCTTTTCCGGAAGATAATGCGCCAACACGCAAACCTAGAACGGGAATGTTGACAAAATATATTGATAATACGGAGTATGATTTGGCAAATTCTTTTGTTTTGGGAGATCGTTTAACGGATATTGAACTGGCTAAAAATCTGGGAGCAAAAGCAATTTTCATCAATGATAATGACGGAATTGGGACTAATGAAATCTCTTCTAAAAGAGAGGAATTAGATGAAACGATTATCCTTCAAACCAAAAGTTGGAAAGAAATATATGAGTTTTTGAAACTAGAAGCACGTTCAGCTTCGATTACGCGTAAAACAAATGAAACGGATATTTTTATCGATTTGAATCTGGACGGAACCGGAAAAAGTAAAATCGAAACCGGAATTGCCTTTTTTGATCATATGTTGGATCAAATTGCACGTCACGGTCAAATGGACTTGGAAATTCTGGTAAAAGGAGATCTTGAAGTCGACGAACATCACACGATTGAAGATACTGCAATTGCTTTAGGGGAAGTTTTCGCGAAAGCATTAGGAAATAAACTTGGAATTGAACGTTATGGTTTCTGTTTACCAATGGACGATTGCTTAGCGCAGGTTGCGATTGATTTTGGCGGAAGAAACTGGCTAGTTTGGGAAACCGAATTTAAACGTGAAATGGTGGGGAAAATGCCAACAGAAATGTTTTATCATTTCTTTAAATCATTCTCAGACGGAGCAAAAGCCAACATCAACATAAAAGCCGAAGGAACAAACGAACACCACAAAATCGAAGCAATTTTTAAAGCTTTCGCGAAAGCCATAAAAGTAGCAGTGAAAAGAGATACAGAGAAAATGATTTTGCCTTCGACGAAAGGGATGATTTAAAATTTGTTTCAAGTTTAAAGTTTCAGGTTTCACGTTATGTGGAGCAACTTGAAACTTGAAACGTGAAACAAAAGAAACAAAAAACAAAATGAAAATAGTAATTATAAATTACGGAGCAGGAAATATTCAGAGCATTATGTTTGCTATTGAAAGACTTGGTTTTAAGGCTGTTTTGAGTGATGATCCAGAAGAAATTCTTGCGGCAGATAAAGTGATTTTTCCAGGAGTTGGAGAAGCGAGTTCGGCTATGAAAAAGCTGAAAGAAAGTGGTTTAGAAGGCTTGATTCCAACTTTGAAACAACCTGTTTTGGGTATTTGCCTTGGAATGCAGTTAATGTGCAAATCATCTGAAGAAGGAAATACAAAAGGTTTGGGGATTTTTGATGTTGATGTGATTAAATTTACTTCAAAAGTAAAAGTGCCACAGATGGGATGGAATCAGATTTATGATTTAAAATCGGATTTGTTTAAAGGTATTCCTGAAAATGAATTTATGTATTTGGTGCACAGTTTTTACGCTCCAAATTGCGATGAAGCCATTGCTATAACCAATTACGAACTTGAATACGCATCGGCATTACAAAAAGATAATTTCTACGGAACTCAATTTCACCCCGAAAAAAGTGGAGCAGTTGGAGAGAAGATTTTGGAGAACTTTTTAAAAATGTAAAATTTTAAAATTCCAATTGTAATACAATATCAAAAATCAATTTCAATCAAAATATCAATTTAGAGAATCTAAAATCTGAACTCTAAAATCTAAAATATCAAAACATGAGAATAATACCAGCTATAGATATTATCGACGGAAAATGTGTCCGTTTATCAAAAGGCGATTATGATACTAAAATAATTTACAACGAAAATCCGCTTGAAGTAGCGAAATCATTCGAGGCGCACGGAATAGAATATCTGCATTTAGTGGATCTTGATGGCGCAAAATCAAGCAAAATTGTCAATTATAAAATACTAGAACAAATTGCGACACAAACGAGTTTAAAGATTGATTTTGGCGGAGGTTTAAAGTCGGATGAAGATTTGAAAATTGCTTTTGAAAGTGGTGCAAACCAAATAACCGGCGGAAGTATTGCCGTAAAAAACAGAGCGATTTTCGAAAAATGGATTTCTGAATACGGTTCAGATAAAATTATTCTTGGGGCTGATGCCAAAGATGAAAAAGTGTCTATTTCTGGCTGGTTAGAAGATTCGAATGAAGATTTGATTCCGTTTATTCAGGATTATCAAATCAAAGGAATTCAGTATGTTATTTGTACTGATATTGCAAAAGACGGAATGCTGGAAGGACCAAGTTTTGATTTGTATGAGAAAATATTAAAGGAAGCAATTGGCATAAAATTAATTGCTTCAGGAGGAATTTCAACTTTCGACGAATTGCCTAAACTAGCTGAATTGGGTTGTGAAGGAACCATTATTGGAAAAGCAATTTATGAAGGAAGAATTACTTTGAAACAATTAGAGAACTTTATAATTAGAAAATGAGAATTAATTAGATAATGTGCCAATTAGAAAATTAGATATTTTTTGACATTGCATTTATATTATCTAATTATCAAATTTTCTAATTGGCACATTAAAAATTGACACATTAAAAAAATGTTAGCAAAAAGAATCATTCCTTGTTTGGATATAAAAAACGGAAGAACCGTAAAAGGTGTTAATTTCGTTGACTTGCGCGATGCGGGAGATCCGGTTGAATTGGCAGAAATTTACTCGGCTGAAGGCGCTGACGAATTGGTTTTTCTTGATATTTCGGCAACAGAAGAACGTCGTAAAACGTTGGTGAATATGGTGCGAAGTGTTGCGGAGAAAATCAATATTCCGTTTACAGTTGGTGGTGGAATTTCTTCAGTTGAAGATGTTGAGATTCTATTGAACAATGGCGCTGATAAAGTTTCGATAAATTCATCGGCAGTAAAAAATCCGCAGTTGATTAATGACTTAGCTCAGAAATTTGGAAGTCAATGTGTTGTAGTTGCGATTGATGCGAAACAAATTGACGGACAATGGATTGTACATTTGGTTGGTGGAAAAGTACCAACAGAACTCAATCTGTTCGACTGGGCGATAGAAGTTGCAGAACGTGGCGCGGGCGAAATTCTATTTACGTCAATGGATAACGACGGAACTAAAAATGGCTTTGCAAACGAAGCTTTAGCGAAATTATCAACGTTGATTAATATTCCGATTATTGCCTCTGGTGGCGCTGGAAATATTCAGCATTTTGTAGATTCATTTAAAGTCGGAAAAGCTGATGCTGCTTTGGCAGCGAGTGTTTTTCACTTTAAAGAGATTGAGATTAAAGTTTTGAAACAGGAACTTAGAAGTAATGGTATTGAAGTTAGGCTTTAGAAAATAGAAAATAGAATCAAGAAGAAAGAAATAAAATATAGAATTCAGAAAAATCTAAAATCTGAACTCTAAAATCTAAAATAATTATGGACATAGATATAAAAAGCGCACACGGATTAATTCCGGCAATTATTCAGGATTCAGAAACAAAAAATGTCCTGATGCTGGGATATATGAACGAAGAATCGCTTCAGAAAACAATAGAAACTCAAAAAGTAACTTTCTTTAGCCGCTCTAAACAAAGGCTTTGGACAAAAGGCGAGGAGAGTGGTAATTTTTTGAATCTGGTAAGTATCAAAAATGATTGTGATGGCGATACACTTTTAATTCAGGCAAAACCTGTTGGGCCAACATGTCACACTGGCGCCGATACGTGTTGGCAAGAAGAAAACGCGGCCAATTATGGTTTTATTTCTGATCTTGAAAAGACAATCAAAACCAGAAGAGAAAATGCTGATTCTGAAAAAAGTTACGTGGCTTCGTTATTCGAAAAAGGAATCAATAAAATTGCTCAAAAAGTAGGTGAAGAAGCTGTAGAAGTAGTGATTGAAGCAAAAGATGATAATGATGATTTGTTTTTAAGCGAAAGCGCTGATTTATTATTTCATTATTTGATTTTATTGCAGGCAAAAGGTTTTCAATTGAATGATGTTGTTGATGTTTTGAAGAAACGTCAGAAGTAGTTTTTATTTGCAATCTACATTCATGTCAGGCTGAGCGAAGTCGAAGTCCCGTTTGCTAAATCACTTTGCGGGACTTCGACTTCGCTCAGTCTGACAAAAAATATACGGTTTACAAAAAACAGAACAAAAAATCCGCATAAATCTGCGTTTTCGCTTTAGCGAATCCGTGTCATCCGCGTACCATCTAAACGTTACTCCACAAACTCAAAAACTGCAAATTCTTCCGGTTGATGAAAACCATATTTCAAACTCTTATAAGGTTGTAATGCAAGATATTCGGTTGTATTACCGTAATCAATTCTAAAAGTATTTCCTTTCCATTTTGTGCCAATTTTTGGTTTGAAAAAATTACCGTTTTTTATAGTTTCTAAACTCGAAAATGGAATTTTAATTTCGGTATTATATCCTTCAGGAGTTATTTTACTAACGGCTTCTAATCCTGCAATATCAAAAGACATTGTTGTATTCCAGCCGCCACAAATAGGCGAAATACATTTTAGCAACATATCATAATTAGAAGAAAAGGCATTGACTCCAATCTCAACATAATTTTGCCCGTCGCCGTCCGAATCTATAAAAATCTCTACTAAATCATCAGTATTAAAAATTGGAGAATCTCTTTTTTGTGCTTTTCCAATTATTTTAGAATCAGTAGAACGATACGCTATATATAAATTTTCATCATTCCACGAAAGTGAAACAAAAGTATTCTGGCTGGCTTTTTCGCCTGAATTATGAATGATAAACGGACCAAGAAATGGCGTTTTCCAGTCTGATAAATCACCGTCAATATTTATTTTCTCGTTTGTTTTATAAACCGGAACAGATTGTGAGTAGTTTGCTATGGAACATATCAAGCACAAAATAAAAGTGATTGTACTAATTTTCATAAATAGTATAAATAATTTTGATTGGCTAAAATACAGAAGAATAAATGAAGTTTAACATTAAATATTGAGAATCGGAATTGTAAAATCATTCAAAATTTGATTCGAATGTTTACATTTGTTGAAGTTTGAGCAGGTTGAAAAGCCGCTTTATTTTGGTTAAAAGCAAATATTACTTCGTATGAAAAAATACTTTGTCGGCGTTTTTATCGCCTTCTTAATTGGTTTTACGACCAATGCACAAGGACTTTTGAATAAGTCAGAAACTGTTTTTACACATCAGGATTCTTTACGCGGAAGCATTACAAAAGAAAGAATCTGGTGGGATTTAAAATACTATCATTTAGATGTTAAGGTAAATCCTGGAGAAAAAACAATTACAGGTTCGAACACAGTTCGTTATACCGTTTTGACTGCCTATAACAAAATGCAAATTGATTTGCAGGAACCTATGCAGATTTATAAGGTAACGCAGGACGGAAAAGAATTGAAATTTGAAAGAGACGGAAATGCTTTTTTTATTGAATTAACAGCAAATCAAAAAGTAGGTGAAACCAAGGAAATCATAATTTCGTTTGGAGGAAAACCAAAAGAAGCTGTTAATCCGCCTTGGGATGGCGGCATTACCTGGAAAAAAGATAAAAACGGAAAAGATTTTATTGCTTCTTCCTGTCAGGGTTTAGGTGCCAGTGTTTGGTGGCCAAACAAGGATCATATGTATGACGAAGTCGAAAATATGTTGATTAGTGTAAATGTTCCGGGAGATTTAACTGATGTTTCGAACGGAAGACTAAAAAGCGTTAAAAAAGAAAAAGACGGTACAAAAACGTTTAATTGGTACGTTTCGAACCCTATTAATAATTACGGAGTAAATATTAATGTTGGAGATTACGTCAATTTCTCTGAAAAGTTTAAAGGAGAAAAAGGGGATCTAGATTGTAATTACTATGTTTTAAAAGACAATTTGGCTCTTGCCAAAGAACAATTTAAAGATGTTCCAAGAATGTTAAAGGCTTTTGAGAATTGGTTTGGACCTTATCCTTTTTATGAAGACAGTTATAAATTAGTCGAAGCGCCTTATTTAGGAATGGAGCACCAAAGTAGTGTAACTTACGGAAATGGCTATAAAAACGGTTATTTAGGCCGCGATTTAAGCGGAACCGGATGGGGATTAAAATTTGATTTTATCATTATTCACGAATCGGGACACGAATGGTTTGCCAATAATATTACTTACAAAGACATTGCAGACATGTGGATTCACGAGAGTTTTACCAACTATTCTGAAAGTTTGTTTCTGGAATATTATTATGGAAAAGATGCTGCGGCAGAGTATGTAATTGGATGCAGAAAAGGAATCAAAAATGATAAACCAATTATAGGGAATTATGATGTAAACAATGAAGGATCTGGCGATATGTACCCAAAAGGTGCCAATATGCTGCACATGATTCGTCAGGTTATCAATGATGATGCAAAGTGGAAATCGATTTTAAGAGGTTTAAACAGTACTTTTTACCATCAAACGGTTACTTCTAAGCAAATCGAAGATTATATAAATAATCAATCCGGAATTAATTTTAACAGAGTTTATGCTCAATATTTAACGACAACACAAATTCCGGTTTTTGAATATATTTTTAAAAACGGATCTTTTGGATATCACTGGACTAATTGTGTTTCTAAATTTGATATGCCGGTAAAAGTAACCTTGAATGGCGAAGAAATATGGTTGAAACCCACAACAGAATGGAAATCTGAGAAAACCAATAATGAAAAAAGAACTATGGAGGTGAGTAAAGATTTTTATGTAACGAGTTCTAACATTGTTGAATAAAGTTTAAAAAATCCAATTCGTTGGAATTAAGTAAACCCGACAGTTTTTAAAACCTGTCGGGTTTGTCATTTTATATCAGTATGTTTTTATTTTATTTGTACGAATATTACCTTTTTATTTTTAACTTAGAGGACAATTACTTGAATTTAAATGAGTTAATTCAGTTTAATTAAAAAGCGAAATCCGAAAAGCTAATAGAGTAGGAAAAATCAAATCATGCTATTATGAAAAACTTAAAAAACCTAAGAAACATTGAAGTTTTAAGTAAAAATGAACAAAAATTTATAATTGGCGGCGTTCTCCCATACGTTAATCCAACTATAGGTTTATGCGACAGATTGTGCGGAGAAGCCGGCGGAGTTTTATCAAATACACCAGGAAGAGGTGATATTTGTCTTGCTGGAACATCTACATGCTGTTATTGCAGATAAATGCTTTAACCCGACAGGTTTTTAAAATCTGTCGGGTTTATTGTTTAAAAAGATTCTCTAAAAAGTTTGTGATTTCTCCTTGCGTCGAAATGACAAAAAAAGCGTGAAAGACCTTAATCTTTCACGCTTTTTATTATTTGTAGCCTTTGTCAAATTTTTAAATTTTTAAAAAGGATATATCTTAAACTGTTTAAGATTGTAGTTTAAAAAAAATGATTTTAAATTAACGGCTATTAAACTTTGCTTTTTCTCTTATTATATCAGCAATTTTGCGGTTTTCAATTTTGCTTTCGAGCCATGAAATAATATCCAGATATAAAAAAGCTCTTTTTTCATAGGTGTTCTTTTCAAGTTCAACGAAACGAGCGTGCATTTTTTTGAATTCTTTTTTAATATCAGCCGGATAAAAGTTATTCAGGTTTCTTAAAAACTTAATGATCTCTTTTTGAACTTCGTGTAAGTCATTCATTTTTAGTAAAAACTTATACGTGTTTTTAAGATGATTTTCTAAGTAATAATCTTTTCCTAACTCATAATGAGCAATTAAAGACAAAAGTCTCGCAAAACACATTAAATCTTCGCGCATTGATAAGTTCTTGTTATTGATGATCTTATCAAGATAAAGAATGCATTCATTGTATTTTTCATTTCCAAAATAAATAGAAGCAATTTTATAGAAAAACAACATTTCGTGATGTTCATCAAGATGCTCACTGTGTATTTTGATCTTCTCTAAAATTTCGGGAATTAGGTATTCGCTTTCCGCAAAAGTTCCTTCCAGAATATGAAGGTTTAATTTATTATTATAAACATATAGAAATGATAGCGATGCAATGTTGTCATTTACAGGGAATTTTTCGTCCTGAATCGTTTTTTCTAAAAGAGACAGGTATTTCTTGAAATTCGATTTGTATTTCAACATATACAAGGATTCCAGAAAGTAATGATTTCCTTTAAGGAAAAACACAGGATTCTGATAAATCATATTTGGGTTGTCATAAAACAAAGTCACCCATTTATAAGCGTATTTATAGCTTGCAAGGAAGTCCTGAACCAGAAAACTACGCCATAAATTAGCATTGTAAAACCAGTACTTCTCACGAAAACCAAACTTAGTTTCATCTAATTTGGCAATATGTTTATTGAAATAATCATCGATGTATTTATATTCTTCATCATTTTTTACATAACCCGTTTTAAGCATGATTCCGTAAAGCTGAAGCGATAAATTCGATAATTTACTTGAGATTGTATTTCTATAATTCAGTTCTTTTGCCTGAATAACCAATTCGTCTGCGCGACCCTGAATACTTCGCGTAATATATTGTGATTCGATTAGTTTTTCGAATTCCACAATCTCATACGCCATATATTTCTCGTCATTTTCGAGCGCAATAATTTTTGTTTTGTCCAGAATTTTCAAACTCTGTTTATACAAACCTTTATTATATAGGATACCCGCAAAATCTATTTGTTCGCGCAATTGATAACGAATGTTCTGACTTGGGATATTCAATCGAATACTTACCAAAATTTGTTTGTATAAGTATGATTTTAAGTTAGATAACTGTACTTTTTTAATGATTCCGCTCTTCAGGATAAGCTTTTCATCGTAGTTTTCAGATTTGTCCAGAATATTAAATAATTCAATGAATTTAGTATTTGAACTCGTCTCTAAACGGCTTGCAAAAATCTTAAACTGTCTTTTTTCGGATTTAGAAAGTGATTTTATTAATACAAATAAGAAATCTTTTTGATGGTTAGCCATTGTAAAATATAATAATATAACTTATTGATTATTAATTGATTAATTCATTATAAATTGTGTTATGAACAGTATAATTTCATTAAAATGAATTTCATACTCGTTATGTACAATATATATTTGTTATCAAGATGTGAAATTACATTAAATAAATGAATATGAATAGAGAGAAAGTTCAAATTTTTGACACCACTTTGCGCGACGGCGAACAAGTTCCAGGATGTAAGTTAGATACTAAACAAAAATTAGTTATAGCAGAACGACTTGATAAAATGGGAGTTGACGTGATCGAGGCAGGTTTTCCTGTGTCAAGTCCGGGCGATTTTTTATCGGTCTCTGAGATTTGTAAGATCGTAGAAAACGCAACCGTCTGCGGACTAACAAGAGCCGTAAAAAACGACATCGATGTTGCTGCAGCAGCTTTAAAGCATGCTAAAAGACCTAGAATCCATACAGGAATCGGAACATCTGAATCTCATATACTCCATAAATTAAATACCACAAGAGAAGATATTATCGCAAGAGCAAAATATGCTGTATCACACGCAAAATCTTATGTAGAAGATGTTGAATTTTATGCAGAAGATGCCGGTAGAACTGATAACGCTTTCCTTGCAAAAGTTTGTGAAGAAGTAATTAAATCAGGAGCTACGGTATTAAATATCCCGGATACAACAGGATATTGTTTGCCGGAAGAATACGGAGCAAAAATTAAATATTTAAAAGAAAACGTAAAAGGAATCGAAAATGTGATCCTTTCATGTCACTGTCATAATGATTTAGGAATGGCAACTGCAAACTCTATTGCAGGAGCTATAAATGGAGCAAGACAAATAGAATGTACTATTAATGGTATTGGTGAAAGAGCCGGAAATACGGCGCTTGAAGAAGTGGTGATGATTTTTAAACAACATCCTTACTTAAATCTTGATACAAACATTAATACAAGAGAATTGAATGAAATGAGCCGATTAGTTTCTGAAAGTATGGGAATGATCGTTCAACCTAATAAAGCTATTGTTGGAGCAAATGCTTTTGCACACAGTTCCGGAATTCACCAGGATGGTGTAATTAAAAACAGAGCAACTTACGAAATCATGGATCCGCTTGATGTGGGTGTAAATGAATCTTCGATTATTTTAACAGCCAGAAGCGGAAGAGCAGCTTTGGCTTACCGTGCTAAAAAAGTAGGTTACGAGCTTACAAAAGTGCAATTGGACATTGTTTATCTTGAGTTCCTGAAATTTGCAGATATCAAAAAAGAAGTGATAGATGCAGATATTCACCAAATTATTGAAGCTTCGAAAATTGAAGGTGATTTGATTAGAAGTTAGTTGGATTGAGATAATAGAGAATAGAGGAAAGAACAAAGAAGAAAGAGAAAAATGTTTTAACACATAGAATCATAGATTTTAAATGTGTAAAAGAATATAAAGAGAACAAATAAAGGATTTAAATACATAAAGAACGAGACGTTATGAATTTGAAAATAGCAGTTTTACCAGGAGACGGAATTGGACCGGAAGTAATTTTACAAGCCAAAAAAGCATTATATGCTATTGGTGAGGTGTACAATCATGAATTTGTATTTGAAGAGGCTCTCATGGGGGCAATTGCTATTGAAAAAACAGGAAATCCATTACCGGAACAAACGCTGAATCTGTGTTTAAATACGGATGCAGTTTTGTTTGGCGCGATTGGAGATCCTAAATATGACAATAACCCAAATTCAAAAGTTCGTCCGGAGCAAGGATTATTAAGGCTTCGTAAAGAACTTGGGTTGTTTGCAAACATTCGTCCTATAAAACCGTATAAAGCATTAATCGATGCTTCTCCTTTAAAAAGAGAAATTATCGACGGAGCAGATTTTACTATTTTCAGAGAATTAACGGGCGGTGCTTATTTTGGAGCTAAAACTTTAAATGAAGAAGGAACACACGCTTCGGATTTATGTGAATATTCAGAAGAAGAAATTACCAGAATTGCACATTTAGCTTTTAAATCGGCACAAAACCGACGCAAAAAACTAACAATGGTCGACAAAGCAAATGTTTTGGAAACCTCAAGATTATGGAGAAAAGTCGTTCAGAAAGTCAGCGTAAATTATCCAGATGTGGCTTTAGACTTTTTGTTTGTAGATAATGCAGCAATGCAATTGATTTTAAATCCAAAACAATTTGATGTGATTTTGACAGAAAATTTATTTGGAGATATTCTGTCAGATGAAGCAAGTGTTATTACAGGTTCTATTGGTTTATTGGCATCGGCATCTTTAGGAGAAAAAAATGCGTTGTTCGAACCGATCCATGGATCTTATCCTCAGGCAAAAGGAAAAAATATTGCCAATCCAATCGCTTCTATTTTATCAGCGGCAATGTTGTTAGAACATTTTGGATTATTTAAAGAAGCAAACGTGATTTATCAGGCGGTTGAAAAAGCAATCGAATACAAAGTGGTTACAGTTGATTTAAAACCAGATTCAAAATTCGGTACAAATGAAGTAGGGGAGTTTGTTTCTAATTTTATTTTCAGCAAAGATGACTTGCTATATTTTAATAATGACAATGTTCATATCGGTCAATCGACAATAGTTTAGGTTTTTTATTAAAATAATGAAATAAATAACAAGAAGTATGTGAAATGTTGAGATTTTATTTTTTTAGTCCTATTAGTTTTCATACTTTTGTGACACTAAAAAATAGATAATGCAAATCTCAATTATTATTACTTCTGTCTTTGTTGTCAATGTGATTCACACATCTGCGGCGGGAATGGTATAAATATAATTGAAAAACTATATTACAAACCTTCCAAATACTGGAAGGTTTTTTTTTGAATAAAAATTAAAATAAATAATACAATAATGGAATTAAATAAGTACAGCAAAACCATCACTCAAGATCAAACACAACCTGCAGCGCAAGCCATGTTGTACGGTATTGGTTTAACTGAAGAAGATTTGAAAAAAGCACAAGTTGGTATTGTGAGCATGGGTTACGATGGTAATACGTGTAACATGCACTTGAACGATTTGGCAAAAGATGTCAAAAAAGGTGTTTGGGATGCAAATCTGGTCGGACTTATTTTTAATACTATTGGTGTAAGTGATGGAATTTCTAACGGAACTGAAGGAATGCGTTTTTCATTGGTTTCCCGTGATGTTATCGCAGATTCTATCGAAACAGTTGTAGGTGCGCAATGGTACGATGGTGTAATTGCAATTCCCGGCTGTGATAAAAATATGCCCGGAGCATTAATCGCAATGGGGAGATTAAATCGCCCGGCGATGATGGTTTACGG
The DNA here is from genome assembly GCF_001422725.1 of Flavobacterium sp. Leaf82. Lineage (GTDB taxonomy): Bacteria > Bacteroidota > Bacteroidia > Flavobacteriales > Flavobacteriaceae > Flavobacterium. The sequence goes on from NZ_LMMA01000034.1 coordinate 116,215, forward strand.
TGGTTCTATTCATTCTGGAAAATGGAAAGGTGAATCCTTAAACATTGTTTCTGCTTTTGAGGCTTTAGGAAAAAAAGTAAAAAACGAAATTACTGCCGAAGATTTTAAAGGAGTAATTCAAAATGCATGTCCCGGAGCTGGTGCTTGTGGTGGTATGTATACTGCAAATACTATGTCTTCAGCAATCGAGGCATTAGGAATGAGTTTGCCATACAGTTCTTCGAATCCTGCTTTGAGCCAGGAAAAAAGAGACGAATGTCTTGCTGCCGGTAAAGCAATAAAAATTTTATTAGAAAAAGATATTAAGCCAAGAGATATCATGACTCGTAAAGCTTTTGAAAATGCAATTACAATTGTTGCAGTTTTAGGAGGTTCTACAAATGCAGTTATGCACTTAATTGCAATGGCTCACGCTGTTGATATCGAAATTACATTAGATGATTTTCAGGCAATTAATGATAAAACACCTGTATTGGCTGACATGAAGCCAAGCGGTAAATACATGATGGAAGATATTCACGAAGTTGGAGGTATTCCTTCTGTAATGAAATATCTTTTAAAAGTTGGACTTATTCATGGAGATTGTTTAACAGTAACAGGAAAAACAGTAGCTGAAAATTTAGCTTCTACTCCGGATTTACAAGATGGACAAGAAGTAATTCATGAAATCCAGAAAGCATTGAAACCTACAGGAAATATTCAGGTTTTATACGGAAATCTTGCTTCTGAAGGTGCTGTAGCAAAAATCAGCGGAAAAGAAGGAGAATATTTTGAAGGACCTGCTGTTGTATTTGAAGGTGAATTTGAAGTAATTCCAGGTCTTGAGGCCGGAAAAATAAAACCAGGCAGTGTAGTCGTCATCAGGTATTGTGGACCAAAAGGTGGTCCGGGAATGCCTGAAATGCTGAAACCTACATCTGCAATTATTGGAGCCGGATTAGGAAGCAGTTGTGCACTTATCACAGACGGCAGATTCTCTGGAGGTTCGCATGGCTTTGTCGTAGGACATATTACACCAGAAGCATATGATGGTGGTGGTATTGCTTTAGTAAAAGATGGTGATTTAATCGCAATCGATGCTGTAAAAAATACAATCGACCTGAAGATATCTGACGAAGAATTTGCAGCTCGTAAAGCGAGTTGGGTTCAGCCTCCTTTAAAAGTTACAAAAGGAGTTTTGCTTAAGTATGCAAGATCGGTTTCAAGCGCTTCTACAGGTTGCGTTACCGATAAATAATTTTACAACAACATATCAAAATCAATTGCGATTTTAATTGAAATCGCAATTGATAAAAAAAATATACTATGAAAATATCAGGGGCAGAAGCCGTTATAAGATGTTTATTAGCAGAAGGAGTAGATTTGGTTTACGGATATCCGGGAGGAGCCATAATGCCTGTTTACGACGAATTGTATAAATTTCAGGATCAGTTACACCACGTTTTAGTACGTCATGAACAAGGTGCAACACATGCTGCGCAGGGATATGCGAGAGCGACAGGAAAAGTAGGAGTGGCAATCGCTACGTCTGGACCGGGTGCTACAAATTTAGTTACCGGAATTGCAGATGCACAAATCGATTCAACGCCAATGATTTGTATTACCGGACAAGTTGGAAAACATTTATTGGGCTCTGATGCTTTTCAGGAAACAGATATTATCGGGATTTCGACTCCGGTAACAAAATGGAATTATCAGATTACAGAAGCATCTGAAATTCCGGAAATCATTGCAAAAGCGTTTTATATTGCACGTTCCGGACGTCCGGGACCTGTATTGATCGATATTACTAAAAATGCTCAGTTTGATGAGTTCGAATTTAGTTATGAAAAATGTACAGCAATTAGAAGTTATATACCAGTTCCTAAATTAAAATTAGATAAAGTTGCCGAAGCTGCTGCTTTAATCAATAGTGCAAAAAAACCTTTTATCGTTTTTGGTCAGGGAATTATTCTCGGTCAGGCCGAAGAACAGCTAAAAGCATTAATCGAAAAATCAGGAATTCCGGCAGGATGGACAATTCTTGGACTTTCGGCTTTGCCAACAGATCATCCTTTAAATGTTGGTATGTTAGGAATGCACGGAAACTATGGTCCAAATATGCTGACCAACGAATGTGACGTTTTAATTGCGTTGGGAATGCGTTTTGATGATCGCGTTACAGGAAATCTAAAAACATATGCAAAACAGGCAAAAGTGATTCACTTTGAAATTGATCCTGCGGAAATTGATAAAAACGTAAAAACAGAAGTTGCTGTTTTAGGCGATGTAAAAGAAGCTTTAAATGCTTTATTGCCTTTAATTGATGCAAAATCACATGATTTATGGCATAACGAATTCAAGGAATTGCTTAAAATTGAAGTAGAAACAGTTATAAACGAAGAGTTAAACCCAACAAATAACAAAGGTATTTCTATGGGTGAAGCCATGGAAATGATCAATAAACACTCAAAAGGTGATGCGATTATAGTTTCGGATGTTGGACAGCACCAAATGTTTGCTTGCCGTTATGCTAAATTTAATTCAACCAAAAGTAATATTACTTCGGGAGGTTTAGGAACTATGGGATTTGCTTTGCCAGCTGCAATTGGAGCAAAAATGGGAAGACCGGATCGTGAAGTTGTAGCCATTATTGGTGATGGAGGTTTCCAGATGACAATTCAGGAATTAGGAACTATTTTCCAGACTAAAGTTCCGGTAAAAATTGTGGTTCTAAACAATGAATTCTTAGGAATGGTGCGTCAATGGCAGGAATTGTTTTTTGACAACAGATATGCTTCAACAAATATGATTAATCCAAATTTTGTAGCAATTGCTGAAGGATATTATATTAAATCTAAAAAAGTAACACAAAGAGAAGATCTCGATGCAGCTGTTGCAGAAATGCTGGCTTCAAAAGATTCTTATTTCTTAGAAGTTATGGTAGAAAAAGAGAATAATGTATTCCCAATGATTCCAACAGGAGCTTGTGTTTCTGAAATTAGATTAAGCTAAAAAGAGAGTTTCAAGTTTCAAGTTTTATTTGTTTCAAGTTTTTACGCTGAAACATGAAACCTGAAACAAGAAAAACTTTAAACAAAATAACATGGAAGATAAAACATTTACCATATCGGTATATTCAGAAAATAACGTGGGCTTGTTGAATAGAATATCAGGAATATTCTTAAAGCGCCACATTAACATACTAAGTTTAAACGTTTCAGAATCAGAAATAGAGAATGTTTCAAGATTCATTATCGTTGTAGATACAACTGAAAAATGGGTTAAGAATATTGTAGGTCAAATAGAAAAACAAATCGAAGTAATAAAGGCATTTTATCACACGGATGAAGAGACTATTTATCTTGAAAATGCAATATTTAAAATCGCTTCAAGCTTGTTGTTTGACGAAAAACAAATTCAGAATATCATCAAAGACAGCCAGTCTACGATTGTAACAGTTTCGCGTGATTTCTTTGTGATTTCAAAATCAGGAAGACGTTCAGAAATTGAAGAATTATATGCAAAATTTAAGCCATACGGCATTATGCAATTTGTACGTTCCGGCAGAATATCTGTTTCTAAAGAAAAAATGGAGATTTCGACATTATTAGAAACATTCAAATAGTATCATTTTAGTTTACTTAGTTAATCAATTATCAAATTACACATTCATTAAATATTAAAAAAGAAAATGGCAAATTATTTCAATACATTACCACTTAGATTACAATTAGAACAATTAGGAGTTTGCGAATTTATGGAGCAATCAGAATTTGCAGACGGAATTTCAGCATTAGCAGGAAAAAAAGTTGTCATTGTAGGTTGTGGTGCGCAAGGTTTGAATCAAGGTTTAAACATGAGAGATTCTGGTTTGGATATTTCATATGCATTACGTGCAGATGCAATTGCTGAAAAAAGAGCTTCTTATAAAAATGCTACTGAAAACGGTTTTACAGTAGGTACGTACGAAGAATTAATTCCAACTGCTGATCTGGTTTGTAACTTAACACCGGATAAACAACATACTGCTGTAGTTACCGCCATTATGCCATTAATGAAACAAGGTTCGACTTTAGCATACTCTCACGGTTTCAATATTGTTGAAGAAGGAATGCAAATTCGTAAAGATATTACAGTAATTATGTGTGCGCCTAAATGTCCTGGTTCTGAGGTTCGTGAAGAATACAAAAGAGGATTTGGTGTACCAACACTTATCGCAGTTCATCCGGAAAATGATCCAAACAGTTTTGGTTTAGATCAGGCAAAAGCTTACGCTGTAGCAACTGGAGGACACAAAGCAGGAGTTTTGAAATCATCATTTGTTGCCGAAGTAAAATCAGATTTAATGGGTGAGCAAACAATCCTTTGCGGATTATTGCAAACTGGCTCTATTTTATGTTTTGATAAAATGGTAGAAAAAGGAATTGATCCTGCATATGCTTCAAAATTAATTCAATACGGATGGGAAACTATCACAGAAGCTTTGAAACATGGTGGTATTACAAATATGATGGATCGTTTGTCTAATCCTGCAAAAATTGAAGCTTATGAAATTGCAGAAGAATTAAAAGACATCATGCGTCCGTTATTCCAAAAACACCAGGATGATATTATTTCAGGAGAATTCTCAAGAACTATGATGATTGACTGGGCTAATGACGATAAAAACTTATTGACATGGAGAGCTGCTACAGGAGAAACTAACTTCGAGAAAACAGCTCCAACAGATGCTGCAATTTCTGAGCAGGAATATTTTGACAATGGAGTTTTAATGATTGCAATGGTTAAAGCCGGAGTAGAATTAGCTTTCGAAACTATGACAGAAGCAGGAATTATCGAAGAATCTGCTTATTATGAGTCATTACACGAATTGCCTTTGATTGCTAACACAATTGCAAGAAAAAAATTGTTTGAAATGAACCGTGTTATTTCGGATACTGCAGAATATGGTTGTTATTTATTTGACCATGCCTGCAAACCGTTATTAACAGAATATATGAAAACTGTTGAAACTAACATTATAGGAAAACCATTCTCGGCTTCAAACGGAGTAGATAATGCTATTTTAATTGCAGTAAACAAAGAAATCCGCCAACATCCTATCGAAGAAGTAGGAGCATGGTTGAGAGAATCTATGACTGCAATGAAAAAAATTGGATAATAAATTGGGAATTACCACACATTCGAATGTGGGATTTGCACTGTATCTCTGTTCTAAGTAATATTTTGAATTAGTAAGCACTTATTAAGAAAAATGGATATAGATGCATATTGCATTCACTTAACTTCTGCAAGCAAGTAAGTTAAGTGAAGCTAATCCCTAATGAAGGGGTATATTTAGTAAAATAGATATACTTGTTGAAGTTTCATTTTAATTAATAAAGATGCTGCTATTTTCAAAATAGAACCCGGCATTGTAATACAGAATTACAAAATTAATTGTTATTGAAATTGTTAAAAACAAAAGGCATGGTATTTATTTATCGTGCCTTTTTTGTCATCAGCTTTTTATTCAAAAAAGTAAAAATTTATAGTAAATTCAGAAAAAAGCAATATTTTTTTTAATATGTGTTTTTTTTCGACAAAATTTATGAATTAAATAATTTTAAGAATACGTTGATATTTAATACATTTATAAAAAAATTCCAGAAACATATGAGTTATTATAAAATTGAAAATTTAGAACAATATTTTAAACATTACAATAAGTCAATAAGGGAACCAAGGAAATTTTGGGGAAAAATAGCAGAAGAAAATTTTACCTGGTACCAACAATGGGAGAAAGTAGTAGATTTTAATATGGCTGATGCTGAAGTGAAATGGTTTACTGAAGCAAAAGTTAATATTACCAAAAATTGCATCGATAGACACTTAAGCAAAAGAGGAGAAAAAACGGCGATTATTTTTGAACCAAATGATCCTTCTGATAGCGCTTTACATATAACGTATAACGAATTATACGAAAGAGTTTCAAAAATGGCGAATGTTTTGCGTGAGCAGGGTGTTCGTAAAGGTGATAGAGTTTGTATTTATTTACCAATGATTCCTGAGTTGGCAGTTTCGGTTTTAGCATGTGCGAGAATCGGGGCAATTCACTCTGTTATTTTTGCAGGATTTTCAGCTTCGGCAGTTTCTGCAAGAATTAATGATTGCGAATGTAAAATGGTAATTACTTCAGATGGAGGTTACAGAGGGAATAAAACCATAGATTTAAAAGGAATCGTAGATGAAGCATTAGAAACCTGCCCATCTGTTACTAAAGTTTTGGTTGCTAAAAGAACCAACACCAACATCAAAATGAAAGAAGGTCGTGACGAATATTTACAGCCTTTATTAGATGCAGCTTTAGACAATAGTGTTGCTGAAATCATGGATGCCGAAGATCCTTTGTTTATTTTATATACTTCAGGATCAACAGGAAAACCAAAAGGAATGGTTCACACCACAGCCGGATATATGGTTTACACAGCTTATACCTTTAAAAATGTTTTTAGTCACGAAGAAAATGATATTTTCTGGTGTACTGCTGATATTGGCTGGATTACAGGTCACTCTTATATTTTATACGGACCATTGTTAAACGGTGGAACAACTGTAATTTTTGAAGGAGTTCCGTCTTATCCGGATTTCAGCCGTTTTTGGGATATTATCGAAAAACATAAAATCACACAATTCTATACAGCGCCTACAGCAATTCGTTCGTTAGCAAAAGAAAGCTTAGATTATATTCAAAAATATCCTCTAAAATCACTTAAAGTTATTGGATCTGTTGGAGAACCAATCAACGAAGAAGCATGGCACTGGTTTAACGATCACGTAGGAGATAAAAGATGTCCTGTGGTTGATACGTGGTGGCAAACAGAAACTGGCGGAATCATGATTTCTCCTATTGCTTTTGTTACACCAACAAAACCAACTTATGCTACTTTGCCATTACCGGGTATTCAGCCAGTTTTAATGGATGAAAAACGCAATGAGATCGAAGGAAATCAGGTTGTAGGTAGTTTATGTATTAAATTTCCGTGGCCAGGAATCGCCAGAACAATCTGGGGAGATCACCAGCGTTACAAAGACACTTATTTCTCTGCTTTCCCGGGTAAATATTTTACAGGAGACGGAGCTTTAAGAGACGAAGTTGGATATTACAGAATTACGGGTAGAGTAGATGATGTTGTAATTGTTTCCGGTCATAATTTAGGAACTGCGCCTATCGAAGATGCGATCAATGAGCATCCGGCAGTAGCTGAATCTGCAATTGTTGGATTCCCGCATGATATTAAAGGAAATGCATTATATGGTTATGTAATCCTGAAAGAAACAGGAGAAGTTAGAAATAAAGAGAACCTGTCTAAAGAGATTAACCAATACATTTCTGACCATATTGGACCAATTGCAAAATTAGATAAAATTCAGTTTGTATCTGGTTTACCAAAAACACGTTCAGGAAAAATTATGCGTAGAATTTTACGTAAAATAGCCGAAGGAGATTTCTCTAATTTTGGAGATACTTCGACTTTGTTAAACCCTGAAGTTGTAGAAGAAATTACTAAAGAAAGAATTTCTTAATTCTAAAGATAAATAGAAATAAAAATGCCTCTTAAGAAATTAAGAGGCATTTTTTTATGTTTAAAATTGTATTATTAAATATTTGTCAGACTGAGCGAAGTCGAAGTCCCGCAAAGTGATTCTCCATAAAAAAAAACTTTGACTTCGCTCAGTCTGACAAGTAAAACTTAAATATTCTTATATAACTTATATGGTTTTAAAAATTTATTTAATACCCAATCTTGATTTTAATTTTAGGAACAAAAGCGCAATTTTATAAGCGTCTTCAGATGAAGAGTTTCTGTCACTTTTAGGGATCTTGAATATTTCGCTTAAATCATCTAACGAAAATTGTTTGTCGTTGATATCCATTAATTTGCGATACATCATGTCAATATCCAATGCTTCGTTTTTTAAACGTCCGCAATCCAGGCGTTCAAGTGCTGCGTTTAGCATTTCGATATCAAAATTAATGTGATGACCTACCAAAATAGAATTACCTATAAAATTTACAAATGCTTCAATTGCATCCGGCTCAGGCATTTTGACCATTTTGCTTTCAATGATAAACTCATTCGAAAGTCCGTTATCCTGCAGGAATTTATATTGCAGTAAAACGGCTTCAAAATTTTCTTTTATTATAATGCTGTCATCAACTACTGAAAAAGCCCCCAGAGATAAAATCACATCTTTGTTAGGATTTAATCCAGAAGTTTCTGTAGACAGAACTACAAATCTATTGGGTTTTGTTTCGAATTTAGTCAGATAATCTTTCCAGAAATCCGGATACTCTTTGTTGATATTTTTAATCCAGTCTAGCATAGTTATGAGAATTGTGTAAGTTGAAATTTACTCTTAATTAGTTCCTCAAGGTCTTTCATTGGGGTTAAGGCATTTTTTAACTTTTCTTTGTCCGTTTTAGACATTTCTCTTATATTGACGTATTGTCCCGAATCGTCATTTTTTAATCCTTCAACAGTTCTAAATTTTGATAATGTTAAAAATGCTTCGGCACAGCTTAAATATATTTCGGCATTTTTAGAATCTGTTATCGCGAGTTGTTTAAATCTTAAATAAGTGTTTTTTATTCCTTTTATATTTGAATTTAAAATCAACAAACGGGCAGCGTCAATTAATGGCATTAATGCGCGGGTTTTGATATCAAATTTTGTTTTATGTGGTCCTTCTTCCTCTAAAATGAATTTTTTGAAAAAGCTCAAAGCAGAATTTTTCTTTAAAGCATCATTTCCTAAAAAGTCAAAGAATAAGGTATTGTTAACGGCATTTTTAAAGATAACATTTTCTATTACTTCTTCGATTTTTGGCTCTCCGAAAACAATTTCATAATCAAAGAAAATACTACTTAAATCATTGCTGTTTTCACCTGGAGTATTCATCCAGCTGTTGTATTGTTTTGTCCAGTCTGTCAATGATTTACACCATAACATATTACTTCCCATATGTCCGTTTGGGCAATACTCGTAACCAACTTTTTCAAGTATGGCAGTTGTTCTTTTTGCCAATCTCAAAAAGTAATCTTTAACTTCTCTGTATTTCTCTGGCGCAACATCTTCAAAAATAAGTATACTATCCTGGTCTGTAAGTAATAATTGTTCCTTACGACCTTGACTTCCAATGCTTAACCATGCAAAACGAGCAGGAGGGGAGCCTAAATCCAAAATAGATAATTCGACAGCACGTTTTATAATCGCCAGATTAATTTCGCTGGCAATATTACTAATATGAGAAATTGGAATATTTTTCTGAATTGAGTTTTGAATCAGATCAGACAAACGATCGCGTATTTGTTTTAAGTCTTTTGGAAGCTGTGAACGTTTAATTTCTTTAATTAAAACGCCAGGGTTACTGGCTTGAGCTACAATCAAATCGTGTTCAGAAATAATTCCTTTCACGGCAGATTTACTTGTACCATCTTTAGTAACACATAAATGCGTAACATTGTGTTTCAGCATTAATAATTGAGCTTCGGCCAATGAAACATTTTCAATTACCGTAACAACCGGCGAAGACATAATCTTGTCAATTGTTTCTGTAATAGGGTAACGTCCGGTCGCAATTTTAGACGATAAATCGGCATTTGTTACAATCCCAATTGGGTTATTTTTTTCGCAAATTACAATGTTATCAACCATTGATTCGGTCATCAAAATCGCAACATCCTTAACGATACGGTTAGATTCTGTAGTTAATGGCGAATTATTATAGACAAGAGATTGAATATATTGCATTTCTGTTTGCTGATCTACATAGAATGCAGTGTCAGAAATCAGTTTTCCGTTAGAATTTACATTGTCTTTTGCGTGTCTTGAATTGATGGCAAAATTCTCCAGTAAAAAGTTTAAAACGTCTGAATTATTAGCTACAAAAGGTCTGAAAACTGCTATTGGTATAGCATAAATGATACTTTCTTCACGCGCTTTTGCTGTCATCATATAGTTGTTTTTAGCAAAAAACGGACGTAAACCAAAAATATCGCCTTCATGGCATTTGTTTATAATCGTTTCTTCGGCATCGGCAATTGTAGTTAAATTTATGACACCAGAAGCTACAACATAAAAACTATCATGAAGCACATCGTTAATTTGAAATAAAACTGCGTGTTTCTCTAAATTGATAACACGAATATTAGTAGCAATATCAGATAATTCCTGAAAAGTTAAATTATCAAATGGCGGGTATTCTTTTAAAAAATCTGCAATATGCTCAGCAATTGTATTCATAATTTTTTGATAATTTTTTTTAAAGTATCGAATGTAAAAATAATAAAATAAAGTCTTACTATGAAAGCATCTTCATGAGAATGTCATTATTTTAAATAATTGCTAAAGTTTCCTGTTTTCAAGGCTTTAAAAACGTTTTTTTAGTCTTTTAAAATTGTTATTTACATTTGAAATTAAGCAGAAGAGAGCTCAAAAAACATTTGTTTGCCGTTTTATTGGAAATCTTTTTACAGGAATCAGGATTGTATTGGAGGAGATTCCAAAATATTCTATTTTACATAATATAAATTATAGTTCAAATAGTATATTTTTATTTGAGCTGTGATTTGTATTAAATCATCCTTTTCGACTAATATAACTTCGTGAGAATTATTTCTTTGGGCACTAAATCAGCGCCACCTCTTTTAATGAATTGCAGTACTTGATCATTTGTAAAAATAACTGCGCTTACAGAGCCATTTTTAGATTTTATATTTATTTGAGCTTTTTCACCAAATGAATTTACGTATCCGGTAACTTCCATAACATCCGTAACAAATTTTTCATTGTCGCTTATAATCTCTGCGGTTCCAAATATTTTATTATTTGACTGTGCGATGTTTAATTTAAAAATATATTCTTTGCTGCAATCCTTGCAATTTTCAGTGCTCCAGGTTCCTGTAAATCGATTTGTTTGTGCATGCGCTGAAAATGAAATCAACAACAATAATAGAATAAATTTTCTCATATAAAATTTTAAAAAACTTTTTTTAATAAATACGCTCCAAATATAAACGAAAAAAGCATTCACCGTGGCGAATGCTTTTGTTTTGAATATAAATTCTAATTTATTTAATTTTTTTCAAATAAACAGATTTCCCGTTTAAGGCAACATTTATTTCATTGTTTTTTTCTGAGAAAGTTGTTCTTAAAGCATTTCCTTTAAAAATAGAAACATCTCCATAAACTTTTCCGGTTTCATCAGAAACATATTCAAATAATAATTTTTTATTATCCGGTTCAATTCCAATTCTATAACTTGAGAATTTTGACGTACTAAGATTAAATTCTTGCTGTGTATCAATAATTTTTCCGTCGGCATAGAAATTTGTAACAGATTTGTTCAAAGTAATGTCCGGATAATATTGGTTTACTTTTTGTAAAAGTGCATATTGCTCTGGCGACGCATCTTCTATTTTAGTTGTAATAGTCTGAGCAAATGACATTGTTGTAAAAATAAGAGCTAATAGTAAAGTGAATTTTTTCATAAAATTTAGTTTTTAAATTAAGATTAATTTCTTTTGAAATCAATTCTATATTAAATAAACCCTCTTTTGTTGTTATAAGATGGTGTTTAATTACATAACAAGGTACTAAATATTTACCTTTGCACGAAATTAAAAGCAATTTTTTAAGATAATGACAACAAAAAAATACATTAAACTCATCCTTATTTTAGGTTCTTTGACAGCTCTTGGTCCTTTTTCAATCGATATGTACTTGCCCGGGTTTTCCGGTATAGCTAAGGATTTGCATACAACGGTTGCGAAAGTCTCGATGAGTTTATCCAGTTATTTTATCGGGATTTCTGCCGGACAATTACTTTACGGACCGTTACTGGATCGTTTTGGACGCAAGAAACCTTTATTTATTGGATTATTAGTCTATATATTAGCCTCATTGGGTTGTGTTTATGTTACTAATATCGATTCATTTATACTTTTACGTTTTATTCAGGCTGTTGGCAGTTGTGCTGCGACAGTTGCTTCTGTGGCAATGGTAAGGGATTTATTTCCTGTAAAAGATATTCCTAAAGTTTTTTCATTGCTTATGCTGGTTTTGGGACTTTCGCCAATGTTGGCGCCAACAATTGGTGGTTACGTTACTGAAGATTATGGCTGGCACACGGTGTTTTTTATTTTGATGTGTATGGGAATCGCTATTTTAATAGCTGCTCAGCTTGGCTTGCCTAATAGTTATAAACCTGACACTTCGATTTCATTAAAGCCAAAACCTATTATTTCAAACTTTTTGAAGGTCCTTAAAGAACCTCAGTTTTTTACATACGCATTTACAGGTTCTATCGCTTTTTCAGGATTATTTACATATGTAGCGGCCTCTCCTATAGTTTTTATGGATATTTATCATGTAGACGCTAAAACGTACGGATGGATTTTTGCATTTATGTCCGTTAGTTTTATTGGATCTAGTCAGTTAAATTCGGTTTTATTAAAGAGATTTTCAAGCGAACAAATGATTTTTGCGGCACTAATTATACAATCTGTGATTAGTATTGTTTTTTTAATCCTTTCTGTAAACAATCTATTAGGATTATATGAAACAATTGCAATGCTTTTTTTGTTTTTAGGATGCTTAGGAATTTCAAATCCCAATACTGCCGGACTTACTATGGCGCCTTTTGCTAAAAATGCAGGAAGTGCTTCAGCTCTTATGGGCGCAATTCAGCTTGGTTTAGGTGCGTTAGCTTCGTTTGCTGTTGGAGTTTTTGTGAAAAATTCTGTTGCACCAATGGTTCTTATTATGACCGTAACAACTATTATTGCCTTTATTGTTTTAAATATTGGAAAACGTTTTATCAAAAATAAAGTTGAAGTTTCTGAAAATGAAGATGTTTTAGTTGGGCATTAAAAAAAAACAATTTTACATAATCTTGTCATTTCGATGAAGGAGAAATCACACTAGAATTATATATAGAATGTCATTATTCTTTGTCGAGCTACTTGCGAAGATTTCTCCTGCGTCGAAATGACAAACGTGATGTATTCCCTGATGCTCTAAGATATATTTTAAATAATAAAAAAGCCAGAATTTAATAATTCTGGCTTTTTTATTGTGATCTTATTATCCAATTGAATGAAGATTTTAGAATTGTTTTTTTATCAATTTAAGATCTTTTATCAGGTCTGATAATCATTCTCAGCGATTGATCTCTTGCAAAATAAGCGACCATCCAGTTCCAGAATGTATTTAATCTGTTTCTATAAGTAATTAACGATATCAGGTGGATAAACAACCAGATAATCCAGGCAAAGAATCCTTTAAAATGCCATTTTGGACTTGGTAAATCAACTACAGCTTTATTTTTACCAATGATTGCCATAGAACCTCTGTCATTATACATAAATGGTTTTAAAGGTTTGTTGTGAACTAATGCTTTAAAGTTTTTAGCCAAATTCAATCCTTGCTGAATCGCAACCTGAGCCACTTGTGGATGTCCGTCAGGGAAATTTTTATCTCCGGCCAAAATTGCTGTGTCACCAATTGCATACACATTCGTAAGACCATTTACTTTATTGTACTGATCTGTTGCCATACGTCTGCCGCGGCCATAACTTTCTGTTGGGATTCCTTCAAATATTTTAGCCGAAACTCCCGCAGCCCAAATTAGATTTTTGGTTTTGATTGTTTCTCCGTTTTCAAAATATACGGTATCATCTATATAATCTGTAACGCGGCTGTTAAGTTTTACGACAACGCCCAGTTTTGTAATAGCGTCCAGAGTATCTTCTTGCGAAGCTTTGCTCATTGGCGCAAGAAGTGCGTCTCCCCCATCGACCAGATACACGTTGCTGGCAGATGTTTCTAACTCCGGATATTCTTTTAAAAGTATGTTTTTACGCATTTCTGCAAACATTCCTGAAACCTCTACTCCTGTTGGGCCACCTCCGGCAACAACAATCGTTAATAATTTACGACGTTTGCGTATGTCTTTTGTAATTGCTGCTTTCTCCAGGTTTTTAAGCAATGTATTACGCATTTCGATGGCATCATTTAAGGTTTTCATCGGGATAGCGTTTTTCATTACGTTTTCCATACCAAAATAGCTTGTTTCGGCTCCGGTTGCAAAAACCAAATGATCATAGGACAACTCGCCGTTATTAAGGACTATTTTATTTTCGGCAGGAACTACAGAAATTAATTCGCCTAAACGAAACTGAAGATTTTTTTTGCCTGCAAAGAATTTTCTAAAAGGATAACTAATACTTGATGGTTCTAAAAACGCTGTAGCAACCTGATATATAAGTGGTGGAAAGAAATTATAATTGTTTTTGTCTACAAGTGTTACTTGTATTTGAGGTTGGTTTACAAGCTCTTTTGCGAGATTTAGTCCTGCAAAACCACCTCCTATGATGACTATGTTCATATATTATTTATTAAGTAGGGTTCATGAGTAAAACGATTCTGCCTTAGCAGTTGTATAAATTTAACATTATAATTTCAAGATACAAAACCCAATGTGAGTTTTCTTTTAAAATTGTTACAGAATTAATGCGTCAATTTAAGTTTCATCATAAGATCTGTTTGCTCCTCATTTCCTAACTTAAAAATGTGTTTATCAAATTCTCTAAAACCATTTTTTGTATAAAAACGTACTGCTCGTAGATTTTCTTCCCAAACACCTAACCATACATAGTCTTTGTTTTTTTGTTGGGCAATTTCTATTGCTTTATCGTAAAGCAATTGTCCAACTTTTTTTCCGTGAAATTCTTTCGAAACATAAATTCGCTCAATTTCCAGCGCTTTATCGTCTTTTAATTCGGTTTGAGATTCGCCAAAGTTTACTTTTAAATAACCAATTACGTTATTTTCAAGCGTAGCAAAATAAAATTCAGAATCAGTATTTTTAAGTTCTTCTGTTAGTTTTTCGCTGGAAAATTTTTCATCAAGATATTTTTGCATGTTTTCTTCAGAATTTGATTCTGAGAAGGTTTCATGAAAAGTTTTTCGACCAATTTCTTTCAATTGATCGATTTCTTGTAGTGTTATTCTTTTTATTTCAATAGTTTCCATAAGTAACTTTCTGTTGTGTTTTTAAGGTTTGGAATACCTTATAAAAATACAACAGAAACTATGAAACCAATGAACTGAAATGTTACTTTTTGAATTTTTTAACAGGCTTTTCGGTTACTTCAACTTTGTTTTGAAGAACGTAATTGGCTAACAATTTTTCTATTAATTCGTCTTTTGTAAGGTGGTGAAAAACTGTTTTTACTTTCGTTTTTAAATCCGTTGAGATATCGTGATTAGGTTTTGTTTTAAAGATTTGTTTTGCCCATAAAAGAGTATTGTTTTCTTCCAGACTTACTACAGAAGGTTTTTGGAACTGCGTAAACTTAATCCCCAATTCTTTTTCGAATTCCGGAATTTCAGCTGTTTCTTCTTCTTGTAAAACCGTCAGGGAAAGTCCCTTTGCTCCTGCCCTTGCCGTTCTACCGCTTCTGTGAACGTAGTTTTCGTAGGTATCCGGTAAATGATAGTTGACTACATAAGAGATCTCTTTTACATCGATTCCTCTTGCTGCTAAATCTGTTGCTACCAGAATATTGATATGACCTTCACGAAATTGCTCCATGATTCTGTCACGAATTCCTTGTGATAAACTTCCATGTAATGCGCCTGAAGAAAAACGATTGATCGCTAAGTTTTTAGCCAGTTTATTTACTGCAGCTTTGGTTTTACAGAAAATGATTCCGCGTTCTCCGTCTCTTGAATTCAGGAAATGCATTAATACATCTAATTTTTCGATAGGATCAACTACAATATATTCGTGATCAATTCCTTGGTTACCAACAGTTTCCATATTGGCGCTAACCTGAACTACGTTTTTATTTAAGTAATTCTGAATCAATTGTTTGATCGTTCCCGGCAAAGTTGCTGAGAATAATAAAGTTCTGTGTTTTTTAGGCAGTTCAGCTACGATTTCGTCTAAGCTTTCTTTCAGGATCGAAACCATTTCATCGGCTTCGTCTAATACTAAATATTCTGCTTGTTTTAAATCAATTGCTTTGCGCTGAATCAAATCAATCAAACGTCCCGGTGTTGCAACTACTATATGTGTAGGTTGCGATAAACGCTCGATTTGTGGTTTTATTGGGATTCCGCCACATGTTGAAGCAATAGAAATGTTTGGAATGTGTTTTCCAAAATCTTCTAAATTTCTAAAGATTTGTTGTCCAAGTTCTCTGGTGGGAACCAAAATTACAGCCTGAACAATAGACGATTCTGTATTGATTAATTGTAATAATGGTAATCCGAAAGCGGCTGTTTTACCTGTTCCGGTTTTGGCTAAACCTACAACATCATGACTTTCAGATAAAAGTAACGGAATTGTTTTTTGCTGAATTTCTGTTGGTTCAATAATATTCAATTCGCTTAATGCTTTTAAAATTGGTGCTGAAATTCCTAATGATGAGAATTGTTTAGACATTGTTTTTTTATTGTAGAGTTCTGATTTTAGATTTTAGATTTCTGCCGCAGATTACTCAGATTAAAATGATTTTTTAGAACCTTCAGTTCTTTTATTTTTTTGTCATTTCGACGAAGGAGAAATCACATCCAATATTCGACAAACTTTGTGTAATACTAGTGTGATTTCTCCTTTATTTTGGTGACATAACTTTATAATTATTATTCCTTATGAAATCTAAAGCCTTAGCCCTGATGGCAGCGGTATCCTTTTTCTGGCTTCTTTAGCCGGGAAAAGATTTAGCGGACAGCAGGAAATAGCTCCTAAAAATTCCAATGATTTTAAAATTCCAACTGGATAGCGCTTCTCCCGATAGCTATCGGGATCGCTCAGCGTGACAACCTGAAACTTGAAACCTTAAACCTGAAACAAATTTTTTATTCTTCGTCAGGTTCGTTCATGATTTTCTCACGATATTTTTTACCTATTAATAAGACTAATTTTAGTTTATAATCGTCAACCAGCCATTCACGGTAGTTTTTACTGCATTGGCTCAAACATTTTGCGTAACGTTTGATACGACATTCGATATCATCATCAAGTTCTTTTCCTAATGATTTTGCTTCTTGCAAAGTCTCGGTATTATCAACACACATTGCGGCGTGTTGCTCTAATGATTTGTCCAGTACTACTTTTGAACGTAAATTTTGTTTGATGATTAGTTTATGTTCTTCATCAACATCAAAAGTAACATCAGCAGTTTTTGCAAATTTAGCACGTAATTCCGGAGGCATGCTGTATTTAAAATACAATTCGATTTCAGTATCATCACGTAGATTTTCCAGATAAAATTCTGGTGATTTAAAGATATGCTGCCAGTTTACCGGCTCGCTCCATAAACCAAAACGTGCTGCATTATTACCTAAATCGATCACTGTAAACTCGTCTTTACCGGGTAATTTACGAGATCCACGACCAATCATCTGGTAGTATAATGTTAGTGATTTTGTTGCTCTGTTTAAGATAATAGTTTCAACTGTAGGTTCATCAAAACCTGTAGTTAAGATTCCTACAGAGGTTAAAATTGCGTCCGGAGTCTTTTTGAACCATGCCAAAATATCCTTACGTTCCTCTGAACTGCTTGTATTATCAAGGTGTCTAATGTCGTAACCGGCTTCTCTAAAAGTTTCATATACATATAATGAAGTATGAATACCGTTGTTGAAAATCAGAGTTTTTTTACCTAACGAACGTTCTGTATACGCATGCAAAAGTTTTTCCTGCATGATGGTATTCGTATATAAATCGTCTGATGATTTTACGGTATAATCTCCGTTAATACCAACTTTTAGTGATGTTAATCCCACATCATAACTATAGGTTGTTGCACGTGCAAGGAATCCTTTGTCGATTAATGAACTAATGGTGTCTCCCACAATAAGTTCATCATAACTCTGGTGCATTGGTAATTTTATATTCGAACTCAAAGGCGTTGCTGTTACTCCAAGAATAAAAGCATTTTTGAATGAGTTTAATAATTTTCTGAATGAATTGTAATGTGCCTCATCGATAATAACCAAACCAATATTATCAAGGTGCAATTTTTCGTCATTGATACGGTTTTTTAAAGTCTCAACCATGGCCACAAAACACGAATATTCGTTTTGGTCCGGTAATTCTTTTACTTTACTGTTAATGATTTTATTAGAAACACCAAAACCTTTTAGCATCTTCGATGTTTGTTTACAAAGCTCGATACGATGCGTTAAAACCACCACTTTTTTATCATTATTAGCTAAATAACGACGAACGATTTCAGAGAAAATAACTGTTTTTCCCCCACCTGTTGGCAATTGATATAATAAATGATGTTTGGAAGGAGCATTGTCTAAACGTTCAAAAATGGCATCGATATCGCCTTTTTGGTATGCATAAAGTTCTTTTTTCTCTTCTCTTTCTATTTCTAAAGTGTTTTGAGACATTGTTTATTTTTGGATTTTTGCAAAAATACACCTAAAAAACAGTTATTCATCTTATTTTAACGTAAAATAAATGATTTTTTTAAATAAGATTTTTTATGAGAAAAGCCTTTATAAGTCTATTTTGTCTGAAATTGCCTCAAATTCGTACTTGTTTTTCCATTTTTGTTGAATAGTTTCTTGTTGAATGGCAAAAATACGTTCCTTAAATTCCAGCAAAATTCCATTAGAAATTACAAAATTTACAGCTTGCTCAAATGAATTAAGAATGCTTTTGTAAAATAATTCCTGTTTAATAAAATTATTGGACGAATAGGTTTGTGCAATTTCGATATTATAAAGCATCAAATCTGCAATTACAAAAGGATCAACGCCAATCATTATAAAATGTTTGATGATTTTTTGAGCAACAGAACGTCGCATTTTGGCTTTTGGACGCCATTTTGCATTGGGTTTCTTTACAGGAAAGTATTCATGCGATATTTTTACTTTCGATTCCTGCAAAAGTTTATCTTCTTTAGGATTAAAAACAAAATCATAATAGACTTTTACGGGACTAAATTTTTCATACAACTCAATAATTTGTTCTTCGAGTTGTTCCTTGGTCAATTCGCCCAAATATTTTTTTAAATCGCGTTTACTCATTATCAAAGTTTAAGGTTACAAAAGTAAATTACTTTATTGATTCATACCGCAAAAACCAATCCTAATACTTAATTTTGCTTGTATAAAACTTAAAAAACAGATACATGCTCAAGATTTTCAAAGTTACCGCAATTTTAGAAGGAATCTCTTATTTGGTGTTATTCGCTAATATGTTGATTATCAAAAACAGTAATCCTGAATTATATCATACAATATTACGTCCGTTAGGAATGACGCACGGGGTTTTGTTTATTGGGTACATAATATTAGCAGTTTTACTTAGAAAATCTCAAAATTGGGACCTTAAAACTTTCGGAATCATCCTGATTGCTTCCCTTATTCCTTTTGGAACTTTCTATATCGAGAAAAAATATCTGGAAAATAATGCATAAACCTTTGGATAAAATATTTAACTTTTTATATCCGCTTTTTAGGGATTGGGGAATGAGCCGCAACTTTGCGTCTTATATTAGCCTTGTCCTTAATATTGTAATCATGGTAATTTTGGCATTTGCCATATATTATGTAGCAAAATTTGTTTTAGTAACCTTAACCGCCATTTTTGCGCAAAAAACTAAAACTAAGTTTGATGATTACTTAATTCACAACAAAACCACAAAATACACGGCATATTTAATTCCATTTTTCTTTGTTTATAAAGCTGTTCCTATTATTCTGGATAAATACGAATATTGGGAATCTCTTTTTGGAAAAATAGTGGGTATTTATATCGTTTTGATCAGTTTATGGATCATCAGAACTATTTTTAATGCTTTAAGAGATTATCTAAAACAAAAACCGGAATACAGCGATAAACCTATCGATAGTTTTGTTCAGGTAATTATGATTGTTCTTTGGATTTTTGGCGTTGCGATGATTATTTCGACGTTATTCGGAATCAAAAAAGGAGAATTATTAACGATTTTAGGAACGCTTTCGGCAATTATTATCTTGATTTTCAGGGATACTATTTTAGGATTTGTTTCAAGTGTTCAGGTTGCCATTAATGACATGGTTCGTATTGGTGACTGGATTACGATGGATAAATTTGGAGCAGATGGTGATGTAATCGAAATAAACCTGACTACGGTAAAGGTTCGAAATTTTGATAATACGATTACCACGATTCCAACTTATGCGCTGAGTTCAGACTCTTTTCAGAACTGGCGCGGGATGCAAAAATCTGACGGAAGACGTATAAAAAGACATATTTTAATAAAAAGCAGCAGTATTCGTTTCCTTAATAATGATGATCTCAATCATATGAAACGTGTACAGCTTATTAACACTTATATCGAAACCAGACAATCTGAAATTGAAAAATACAATGATTTGCGCGGTATCGATAAATCATTGTCATTAAATGGTCGAAATATGACCAATTTAGGATTGTTTAGAAAATATATTATGCAATATCTTCTGGATCATCCCGGATTAAACAAAGATATGCATATTATGTGCCGTCAGTTACAATCGACTGCACATGGTGTTCCGTTAGAGATTTATGCTTTTTCGAGCGATAAACGCTGGGCGAATTACGAATATATTATGTCAGATATTTTTGATCATGTAATGGCTTCGGTTATTTATTTTGATCTTGAAATATTCGAATTGCCGTCGACGATTGGACCTTTAAGTTAGTTCTCAGTCTCAGTCTCAGTTTTCAGTCACAGTTAAACTGAAAAACGAGACTGAGACTGAAAACTATTTTTTAATCTCAGTTTTGGAGTTACAGTTAAACTGAAAACTGAGACTGAGACTAAAAACTATTTTTTAATCTCTTCAAAAACAAACTTTGAGTTGTGATATTCTATTGGAGTTCCGGGCATAAAACACGGAAGATTAAAGTATATGCCTATTACCCCGCTTCCTAAAAATAATTTGTTATCTTTTTTCAGTAAAGCCAGCGGGATTCTTTTCCAGCTTCCTCCGTTTGATATAAAATGAAAATCACCTCTTAAAGTATCTCCTTTTATATCGCCTCTTACATCTCCGGAATCTTTACCTTGTTGATAATAAGATCTTTCATAACGTCCGTAAAAGCGTTTGTCGTTAATATTTATGGCTAAAATTGCAGTGTCTTTGCCATTTACGGCATGATATACAATATGATTGTATTCGCTTTTTTTGTCTTTAGAATTGCAGGAAACAATTAAGATTATGATTAAAACTGAAAACAATGAAGATTTTATATTCATAGAAAGGGTTTTTCTTTTTACCATATAAGTGATGTAAGTTCATTTAAAGCTTTACGCTTAATTTTAGATCAACTTATAATATCTTATATAACTTATATGGTGAAACTTTATTTATAATTCATAAGGTTAAACTAATTTTCGCATTATAATTTTTTCTAAATTTAAAGAAAAAACATGGAAGATAGAGATGCTTTTTTAAGAGAATTTAGAGGAGAGACTTTAGGAACTGTAAGTGCTCAATCTTCGCCAGATGAGTTATTTCAAAACCAGACTATTAGGCCCATTTTAAAACTTCAAAATGATTTATTTATAGCAGTTTTCATTAACTACGTAAATAAAAATAAAGCCGATTTTTATTCCTATACTGTAGAAAAGAAATTGCAAACCATAGAAAATTCTATTCAGAAAGATATTAAGTTTAGAAATTCTCTTAAAGGAATTATCATGGCACTTTTTACCATTGAAGAATATGATACTTATATCCAGAATTCTTCCAGTTTAAACAAACGAATGATGAATTTGTTGGTTGAAAGATTGAAAAGTCAGGTTCAATTGTTTGAAGTTGAAAAGGATTTGAACTAGATTAAAACAAAAAAAAGA
The DNA here is from genome assembly GCF_001422725.1 of Flavobacterium sp. Leaf82. GTDB lineage: Bacteria > Bacteroidota > Bacteroidia > Flavobacteriales > Flavobacteriaceae > Flavobacterium. Next base: position 138,092 of record NZ_LMMA01000034.1, read on the forward strand.
GATTAAACCCAAATGGAGAATAACTTTACGAATGTGATGTCTAATAAAACAGACGAAGAATTAATTAAAATCGTAACTATAAATCGAAGCAAATATCAAGAAATAGCTATTATAGCTGCTGAAAATGAGATTGATTTAAGAAAAATTGAATCATTTAAATTTGAAGAAGTAAGCGAAAAGATTAAAATCAATGAAAGTATAATTATAAACATCGAAAAAGGCTCTGTTAGTTCTGGAATTAGATTTGTGAATTTTGCAATTGATTTTATAGTAATATTTATTCTTTTCGCTTTGATATCTCCTGTAGTTGAAGGATTTTTGCCTTTAGTGAGTAGAGTTGAATTTTCAATATATAGAATTAGTTCGTTGGTGTTTTTTATAGCTCTTTATTATATTCCTTTTGAATATAAATCTCAAAAAACTCTAGGGAAAATTATAACTAAAACGAAAGTTGTTAATTTAGAAGGAAATAAACCAGAACTTGCTGATATTGTGAGTCGAACATTTTGTAGATTAATTCCTTTTGATAGGTTTTCATTTTTCTTTTCAAGAAATGGTTTTCATGATGTAATCTCAGGAACTAAAGTAATTAAGGGATAATGTTTAACCAATTCCGAAATAAATTTTCATTATCAGATGAAAAATGGATTGAATACACCAATCTTTTCAATCGCATTGAAGTTCCTGCAAAGACAACTCTTTTAGAAGAAGGCGAAATCTCAAAAAAGCTTTTTATCATCGAAAAAGGCTGTATCAGAGTTTGGTTTAATAATAACGGAAAAGATCTGACGACTCAATTCTTTTTCGAAAATCAAAGTGTTGCTTCTATCGAAAGTTTTATGAAGAAAATGCCAAGTCCGGTTGTGGTTGAAACTATTGAATCTTCTGTTTTATGGTGGATTCATAAAAATGATCTGGATAAAATTCTGGAAGAGATCAAGGAAATTCCAGAACTAAGAGATCGTTTAATCAATATGCTTTTTGAGCGTACGTTCGATTATATGAAATATTTTGTTTCTTTTATAAAAGACTCTCCTACTCAGCGTTATCTCAATTTAATTGAAGAAAGACCTCAAATCATTCAGCGCGTTCCTCAGCATTATATTGCTTCTTATCTCGGCGTAACTACAGTTCATTTAAGCCGAATAAAAAGCAAATTACTAAATAAGAAATAATTAAATTTCACCATATAAGTTATATAAGTTCATTTAATTTTTTGCTTATAATTTCTTACATCACTTATATGTTTTAATATTTTTATTTGATAACAAATGTTATCGTGTCCCCATAAACGACTTCCTAATTTTGCTTCATAAAATTTAATAATTATGAAAGCAGCAGTTATTTATAAAAGAGGCGAATTGCCAAAATACGCAGAATTTTCGGATCCAATTGTAAAAAACGAAAATGAAGTTTTAATCTCAGTTAAAGCCGTGTCGATTACGAATCTGGACAAAGGAATTGTAAGTGGAGATCATTATTCTGCAGAAAATGAAAACCAAAACGGAACTGTAATTGGCAGCGACGCCATAGGTTTATTAGAAAACGGAACACGAGTTTATGCTCGCGGAATCAGTGGTACTATTGCCGAAAAAGCAATTGTAGAAAAAAGCAGAATGGTTCCTTTACCTGACGGAATTAGTGATGCCATTGCCGCATCAATGCCAAATGCGGTTGCGGGTTCAGCAATGGCGTTACGTTTCAGGGCAAAAATACAACGGGGAGAAACAGTTTTAATTAACGGAGCTACGGGTTTTACGGGGCAAATGGCAATTCAGATTGCTAAACATTACGGAGCAAAAAAAATAATTGTAACCGGAAGAAACGAAAAAACACTTCAAAGTCTTTTGAGATTGGGCGCAGATGAAATTATTTCCTTAAAACAAGATGATAAGGCAATTATTGCACAGCTTAAATCGATTCAGGAAAATACGCCAATCGATATTATTTTGGATTATTTGTGGGGACATTCGGCTGAATTAATTTTTTCGTTTTTAAAGGGAAAAGGAAATTTCACGCATCGTGTTAGATATGTTTCCATTGGTGCAATGTCTGGTGATACAATACAATTATCAGCCGCAATTTTAAGAAGCGTAGATTTACAATTGTCAGGTTCCGGTTTAGGAAGCTGGACAAAAGACGAAGTAAAATTGTTATTTACAGAGATTCTTCCGGAAATGTTTCTTTTAGCCGCCCAAAACAAATTGCAGGTAAATATTGAAACTATTGGTTTAGTTGATATCGAAAAAGCGTGGAATATTGAAGTTGCTGATGGTAAACGATTGGTGGTTATTGTTTAGGGTTTAAATTGAACGCGGATTAAACGGATTGCTAAAGCAAAACGCGGATAAAAACAGATTTTATATTTTTAGAAAAAACGACTGTAAAGTTTGTCATCTCGACGAAGGAGAGATCACACTAGTATTTCCGTTTACATATTCGCCAATCTTGTCATTTCGAGGAACGAGAAATCTTCACAAGAAACTCCGTAACGAGAATCTAATCTTTGTCGAGCTTCTTACGAAGATTTCTCCTTCGTCGAAATGACAAGAATGCGGACTCTGATTGCGGATTCTGATTGTGAAGTAGTGAATTAATCCAAGTTAATCAAGATTCATTTTTGTCTTTTAAATTCAAACAAAATCTATAAATAAAAAAAAGGTTTGATCAGAAATAAATTCCATCAAACCTTTTTCTATAAAATAGTAATAAAAACTACTCTTTCGATATCATCAATTCTTTGATGTATTTTACCGGAGCGCTTCCAAAACTTAAGAATTTTTCATGAAATTTCTTCAGGTTAAATTTATCTCCTTCTTTCTTTTTAAGTTCTTCTCTAAGGTTATAAATTTCAGTATATCCTGTAAAGTAAGAACACAATTGAACCTGAGATAAAGTTACACGTTTCCATTTTCCGTCAGCTTCTGCTTGTTGTTGGAAAGCTTCTTTGGTTAATAAATCTATTGCAGCTTCTTTAGACATGTTTTTAGTATGAACACTAATGTCTAAAATAGTGTTACAAGTTGTTCTTAAATTCCATTTGTAGTACATCAACCACATTTCATCAGAATTTTTATAACCACTTTCTAACATCATTTTTTCAGCATAAACAGCCCAGCCTTCAACCATTGCGCCATTTCCTAAAATAGATTTAATGATACTTGGCGATTGATTACTGTAAACCAATTGTGTGTAATGTCCTGGAATTGCTTCGTGAATATTCAAAATCTGTAGAATATAATCGTTGTATTCACGTAAATAACTTTCAGAGTTTTCAGCTGTCCAGCCCGTCATACTTCCTACATTATAGTATGTATTTGCATTTTTATCATAAGGTCCAGGCGCAGAAATAGATGCTCCGGCAACTCCAGCCATATATGCAGGCTCTTTACGAACTACAAGTGGTTTTGATGGATCGATGTATAATAAATCCTTTGCTTTTACATACGCCGTTAATTCCGGAATTTGTTTTTCAATTTCAGATTGAAACTTTTCTGGTGTAGTATGCTGCAAAGAAATTTTATCAATAACTTGTTTGATTAAATCCAGTTTGTTTGTTGGTTTTGCTTCATTTCCTTTGTATTTAGCCCAAAGTTTATCAGCCAGAACAAACATTTTATCGTGTAAGTCTTTTTTGTGATCGTTTGCAATTTTAAAGATTTCATCAGCAGAATAGCTTGACTCAATATCAAAATTGAATTTTTTAGCATATAATGCAGCGCCTAATCTAAAAGAACGTGGCGTTTTGTTTGGTAATTTTTTTAACCAATCCGCATAATCTGTAACTGCTTTTTTAGCAATTTTAGCTTTATCCTGAATTTCTTTTTTCTCTGCAGCGCTTAGTTTACTTTGTTGTAAAGCAGCATTCAAATCGGTGTCAAAAGCAGATGAACCACCAAGATTTTGTGCTATTGCAAGTTCAGTATGCTCAATAGTTGGGTTTTTGATGTTCTTTTTTGCAGCTTCGTAGTAAGCCGGAACATTATTCATTTTGATATTAAAAGCGCGTAAACGAACTTCTAAAGGAGCGTATTTTCCATTTAAAATCTCTGCAAATGATCCGCATACATTGTATTCAGACGGATTCCATTCAGAAGATTTTAATTCTTTTATACTAAAAATAGTAGCTTCAAGCTGATTTTTAATCATTTGAAAATCTGTCTTATTGTTATCAGACAAATTTTCAATGTCGTATTGTTTTAAAGAATCTAATTGTGCATTTACGAATTCAAGTTGTAGTTTATCTCCATTAGCATCCGGAATAGACAATATGCTGTCGTATTTGTGGTAGCCAACGCCAGAAGCCCAACCTGGATTAATTTTCCATAAAGAAGTTACATAACCATCTTTATACTTGTCAAATTTTCCGTCTAATGCTTTATCATCGTTAGACTTAGTACTTTTGTTGCAGGAAAAAAATAGTGTAATTGCAAAAACAGAAGCAAATAGTTTTTTCATAAGTTAATTTTTTTATGGTTTAAAGATAAAAAAAATGTTCTTTATGCAAAACTATTTGCTATTTGTAATTAATATTTCAATAATTCTGATAAAACTTCTTCAAAACGGTTTTTTGGTAAAAACTGATCTTCTAAGGCTTTAGTAAACGGAATTGGAGAATCTAAACTGGCGACTCTTTTTACCGGAGCATCCAGATACTCAAAACATTCCTCCATAATTAAAGCCGAAATATCGCTTGCGATTCCACCAAACAAAGTGTCTTCCTGATAAATAATTACTTTTCCGGTCTTTTTTACAGATGTAAAAATAGTTTCAGTATCTAAAGGCTGTAAAGTTCTAAGGTCAATTAAATCAGCTTCGATTTCAGGATTTTTAGATAAAGTATCCAAAGCCCAATGTACTGTAGCACCAAAAGCAATAATAGTAACTGAATTTCCTTCTTTTAGCAAAGCAGCTTTTCCTAGTGGAATCGTGTAATAATCAACTGGAACATCCTGATAAACGCTGCGATACAATTGTTTATGTTCAAAAAACAAAACCGGATTTGGATCATTTATAGAGGTATTCAATAAACCTTTTGCATCATAAGGAAAAGCCGGATAAACGACTTTTAATCCCGGAGTTTTTGTAAACCACGCCTCGTTTGTTTGTGAGTGAAACGGTCCTGCCTGAGTTCCGCCGCCACAAGGCATACGTACAACAACATCAGCTTTTTCGCCCCATCGGTAATGCGATTTTGCCAGTAAATTGACAATTGGGTTAAAACCTGTCGAAACAAAATCAGCAAATTGCATTTCAACAATTGCTTTATAACCATTTATAGACAATCCCATTGCGGTAGAAACCACCGCGCTTTCGCAAATTGGCGTATTGCGTATGCGGTCTTTCCCGAATAAGTCTACAAAACCGTCTGTAATTTTAAAAGCGCCGCCATATTCTGCAATATCCTGCCCCATAATAATGAGGTTTCCGTGGCGTTTCATAGATTGCTCCAAACTATATCTTATTGCATCTATAAAACGTATGTTTTTTATTTCTTCAGATGGATTAACTTCTTCATATTGATAAGGTTTGTAAACATCATCTAATTCGCCACTGTAAGTTGGTACGATTTCAGGTTCTGCATTTGCAATGGCTAAATTTTCGTCGATTTCCTGTTTGATTTCGCTGTGTAATTGCCCATCAAATTCTGCTGTAAGAATACCATTTTCGGTTAAGTATTTTCTATAATTCGCAACCGGATCTTTGGCAGCCCATTCGTCCATTAATTCCTGCGGTACATATTTGGTTCCGCTTGCCTCTTCGTGACCACGCATTCTAAAAGTTTTAAACTCTAATAAAACAGGATGCGGATCTTTTTGCATGTCCTCTTTTAACTGTGTTATTTTATTGAAGACTTCTACAATGTTATTTCCGTCAATAATATAGCTTTCAATTCCGTATCCAATACCTTTATCTGCGAGGTTTTCGCATACATATTGTTCGTTTGTAGGAGTCGAAAGTCCGTATCCATTATTTTCGATAATAAACATTACGGGTAATTTCCAGACCGCCGCAATATTCAGGGCTTCATGAAAATCTCCTTCGCTTGTTGCGCCTTCTCCTGTAAATACAGCGGTTACTTTTTTATTTTTTTGAAGTTTATCTGCCAGGGCAATTCCGTCAGCAATCCCCAATTGAGGACCTAAATGCGAAATCATACCTATAATATTATAGTCTTGCGTTCCAAAATGAAAACTTCTGTCCCTTCCTTTTGTAAAACCATTCGCTTTTCCCTGCCATTGCGAAAAAAGTCGGTACAAAGGAATATTTCTGGTCGTAAAAACACCCAGATTCCTGTGCATTGGCAATACATATTCTGATTCGTCTAATGCAGCTGTAACTCCTACTGCAATCGCTTCCTGCCCTATTCCTGAAAACCATTTCGAAACTTTTCCCTGTCGGATTAAGATCAGCATCTTTTCTTCGATTAAACGGGGTTTTAGAATTTTTTTATAAAGGTCAAGTAATTGATTGTCTGTAAGGTTTTGTCTGTAAAAGATCATTAGGTTGTTTTTTAGTATTCAAATATATAAAAATATAACAATTTTAACATTATTTGTTAAATAATTTAAAATCTGGAATCATTTGTTTTAATAAAAATAAAAAAATAATTGGATGATTTTTATTTTTAAAAAAGACAGCACAAATATAATATGATATTCCTCTGTTAAATTAAAATTTATGTTATTTTAGCTACAAAGCAATAATGAATGATTTTTTGAATATTCAAAAATTAAAGCAATCTTTTTGGGTTAAAAATTGCATTTAAAATTAAATTTTATGGTAAAATTTAAAATTCAAATCTAAAATATTCTATACCTTTGTTATTGTAAGGATTAATATCCTTAGTTCTTTTTAATAAAAAATGTAAAGTATGCAAAACATTCCTAGTGTAGACTTACGTGATTTCCTTTCGGACAACCCGGAACGTAAACAAAAATTTGTAAATGAAATCGGCAGTGCATTTGAAAACATTGGCTTCGTAGCCTTAAAAGGTCACTTTTTAGACGACCAGTTAGTAGACGAACTTTATGGCGAAATTAGAAAATTTTTCGCCTTGCCAGTAGAGACGAAACATAGTTATGAAATTCCCGGAATTGGTGGTCAAAGAGGGTATGTTTCTTTTGGAAAAGAACATGCTAAAGGTCGTAAAGAAGGGGATTTGAAAGAGTTTTGGCATTTTGGCCAATATGTTGACAAAGATTCTAAATATGCTTCTGAATATCCTGACAATGTTGAAGTTAAAGAATTACCTCGTTTTAATGTTGTAGGTAAAGAAGCCTATCAAATGCTTGAAAAAACAGGGGTTTATGTGTTAAGAGCTTTGGCTTTGCATTTAGGCCTGGATGAGTTTTATTTTGATCAATATGCAAAAGAAGGAAACTCTATTTTGAGACCAATTCATTATCCGCCAATTACTTCTGAGCCAGAAAATGCGATTCGTGCAGCGGCTCACGGAGATATTAACCTGATTACCCTTTTAATGGGTGCGCAAGGTAAAGGATTACAGGTTCAAAACCATGATGGAGAATGGATTGATGCTATCGCAGAAGATGATCAATTGGTTATTAATGTGGGAGATATGTTGTCAAGACATACCAACAACAAACTAAAATCAACGATTCATCAAGTAGTAAATCCGCCAAGAGAATTATGGGGAACTTCACGCTATTCGATTCCGTTTTTTATGCATCCTGTCAGCGATATGCGTCTGGATTGTTTAGAAAACTGTATTGATGCTGAGAATCCTAAAAAATTCGAAGATATTACTGCGGGAGACTATTTATACGAACGTTTAGTAGATTTGGGATTAATAAAAAAATAACACCAAATTAAATTCCAATATTAAAATTCCAAATTCCAACTATCAATTGGGATTTGGAATTTAATTTTTAAAAACCATAACTATTGAAATTTATTTTTTAGCCTAAAAAAATTATGGACTTACAAGATCAATTAAAAAATTTATTTCCGGATCATATAGAATCGAATGAACCTGAGGAAGTTCAGGAAAATGATCATGTGCTTTACATTCAGAAAGAGCCTATGATTTGTAAATTCGAAAAGCGAAAAGGAAAAGCCACAACCATTATCGAAGGTTACGAAGGATCTGACGAAGATTTTAAAATTCTTGCGAAAGAAATTAAAACCAAACTTAGTGTTGGCGGAACTTTTAAAGACGCTTCGATTATTATTCAGGGCGATTATCGCGATAAAATCATGGAAATCCTGAATGCAAAAGGATTTAAAACAAAACGTGTGGGAGGATAATAATTTTAGATTTCTGATTTTAGATTTTAGATTGAATAACGATAAAAAAAATTAACCGAAAAGAACGCAAAGCTTTGGCTTTAAATATTTTATTTTCATGATTTTGAAATTTTAAAAAAAAGTTTAAAAAAAAATATTAATAATAATAATCTGTGACAATCAGTTCAATCCGTTAAATCTGCGGGCATAAAAAGTAGCATTTTTATGCATCGCTACAGAAAACCTTAGAACCTTTGCAGCTCAGAACCTTAGTACCTTAAAAAAATGATACAAAACTCAGAATTAATACTTAATCCGGACGGAAGTGTTTACCACTTAAACCTTCGTCCTGAACATATTGCTCACGATATAATTTTTGTTGGAGATCAAAACAGAGTCGAAAAAATTACACAGTTTTTTGATTCGATTGAATATTCTACACAAAAAAGAGAATTTAAAACACAAACCGGAATTTATAAAGGAAAAAGAATATCTGTAATGTCAACCGGAATTGGTCCTGACAATATTGATATTGTTATAAATGAATTAGACGCTCTTGTAAACATTGATTTAGAAACACGCCAGCCAAAAGAAGAATTAACGTCTTTGAATATTATCAGGATTGGAACTTCCGGATCTTTACATGCTGATATTCCTGTGGATAGTTTTGTAATGTCTAAATTTGGTTTAGGATTAGATAATATGCTCCGCTCCTATTTAATCGATAAAGTATCGAATGCAGCAATTGAAGATGCTTTTATTGCGCACACGAATTGGGATATCAGAAAAGGAAAACCTTATGCAATTGCATGTTCTGAGAAATTAGAAAAAATTATCGAGTCAGATAAAATGTTTAAAGGTATTACTGCTACAGCAGGAGGTTTTTACGGGCCACAAGGACGTGTTTTGCGTTTAAATATTCAGGATGAAGAATTAAACAGTAAAATGGATAATTTTACTTTTAATGACGAAAAAATCACTAATTTAGAAATGGAAACGGCTGCTATTTATGGATTATCGGCGCTTTTAGGACATAACGCTTTGTCATTGAACGCTATAATTGCAAATCGTGCATCAGGAACTTTTAGTGAAGATCCTTATAAAGCAGTTGATGAGTTGATTGCATATACTTTGAATAAATTGGCGGAGAAGTAAATTAGATAATTAGTCAGTTTGAAAATTAGATAATTAGCAAAAATAATTAGAGAATTAGTCAATTTGAAAATTAGATAATTAAAGAGATTGCGCTTAAAAAATATTACACAATTATAAAATGGCAGAAACGCATAAAAAAATATTATTTAAATATTATAGTACTTATTTAGAAGAAGTGGTTTCAGAAACCATGTGGGCAGAAATCATTGATGCAGAGAAAGGATATTTTAAATTAGATAATATTCCGTTTTTTGGACCTTTGATTGCAACTGATGATATTTTCAGGGCTGAATACGATGAAGATGAAAAGACTTTTATTCACAGAGAAACCATAGAAAGTTCGGGAAATTCTATCGTTCAGGTTTTAATTCTGCAGGAAGGATTTGATAAGGAAATAATAAGAGAAAAATTAAAATCGATTAATTGTGTTTCAGAAGCTTTAAACGATACTTTTCTGGCGGTAGAGATTATAAAAAGCGTTGACTATTCTATTGTAAAAAGTCTTTTAGACGAATACGAATCCCTTGCGGTAATAGAATATGCAGAACCTTGTATTTCTGAAAAACACAGAACTGATTTATTAAAAAACTAAACAAACAAACTTAGAATACGCTTACCAAACTTAAACTTAACTTAAAAATGAAAACTGTAAAAATTGTAGGTGTTCCTGAACACTTCAATTTGCCATGGCATTTATGCATCGAAAATGGCGAATTTGAAGCTGAAAGCATTGATTTGCAATGGAACAATATTCCTGAAGGTACCGGCAAAATGTGTCAGATGCTCCGTGATGGTGAAGCTGATATTGCTGTTATTTTGACAGAAGGAATTATAAAAGATATTGTTGCCGGTAACCCCAGTAAAATTGTTCAGATTTATGTTCAGTCGCCTTTGATCTGGGGAATTCATGTTGCTGCAAAATCAGATTTTCAAACTGTAAAAGATCTAAAGGATAAAAAAGTAGCTATTTCCAGATTAGGTTCAGGATCGCAATTAATGGCTTATGTAAATGCATATGAAAACGGTTGGGAAACTGATAATTTGCAATTTGAGATTATTAATACGATCGACGGCGCTGTTGAAGCTTTGACAAAAGGAACTGCTGATTATTTTATGTGGGAACGTTTTATGACAAAACCACTTGTAGATCAGGGGATTTTTAGACGCGTTGGCGACTGCCCTACTCCATGGCCTTCCTTTGTTATTACGGTTCGTGACGAATTCCTGAAAAAGAACCCTAAAACAGTCGAAAAAATACTCGAAATTATAAACAAAACAACTCAGGATTTTACTCAAATCCCTAATATAGACAAAACATTATCAGAATTATTCAATCAAAAAATCGAAGATATTCAGGAATGGTTAAAACTTACGCAATGGTCTCAAAAGAATTTGAGTGAAAAAGCATTTATTAAAATTCAAAATCAGTTATTTGATCTGGGAATTATTGATAAAAAAAGTACTTTTGTTGAAACTGTAAAAGCGCTGTAAATACTGCTTTTGATTCTTATGATAAAATTTCCTAAAATTGACTTTCCGCAATTAAAATCCAAATTACAGGTGAAATCTCCCTGGGATAGGATTATTATTATGCTGTTGAGTCTTTTAATTACGATACCAATTTTTATCATTCTGCATCAAAACCTGATTGATTTAGAGTGGTCATTTAATCTTGATCGTGTCTTTATCTTTATCTTTATATTTGCTGCTATTTTCTTTCTTTTAATGTATCTGCGAACGATAATAATCTTATGTATAGCTGTTTATATATTAGTCCTTATCTACGGAAGTGTTATAGGAAATTATGGCTTCAGCGAAATATCCGAAGATTATAATTCGATGATTTATACGATGTCAGATAATCCTTTTCCGCAGGATATTATTGTGGCAAAACTACTTCCGTTTCCTAATAAAACAAAAATTATCAATGCCATAGAATACCAAAACCCCAAGGTTCGGAATTTTGCGATAATGGCGACTACAAAGCATTTTAAAGGTATAAGAGGATATTCTGACTACAGAACCATTATTCAGTGTTTTGCGGTTTTTAAAGAAATAAACGGACGCTGGAATTATGTCAATGACCCTAAAGAAGGTGATTATATTGCTACAGCAAGTGAATCGTTAGAATATTTTTCAGGCGATTGCGACGATCATTCTATTTTAATGGCGGCCGCAATCCGCTCTATTGGCGGAACTCCAAGGCTAATTCATACGAAAGGACATATTTATCCGGAAATTTTGATTGGTTCATCAATCGATCTGGAAAAAGTAAATTATCTGATTAAGAATGTACTTTTTGTAAAAGAAAGCTACGGCAAGAAAATCCATTATCATATTGACGAACGCGGACAAGTATGGATGAATCTTGATTATACAGCCAAATATCCCGGCGGACCATTTATGTACGAAGAAATTTTGGGAGCTTTGACTTTAAAATAAATTTTTAAGCAACTAACATTCTGAACACCAAAGGTTCAGATATTTTATATAAAGGCACACAATGGCGTGCCTTTTTTTGTGCTTTGTCATTTTTTACTAAAGTATCGCCTTTGCTGATTGAATTGAGTTTTTGTAAGTTTAGTTCTTGTTTATTTTTGTAAATATTTGGTTTTTAGATTTTTAATTAAAAATAATTTTGTAAATTTCTATGGTCTAACTTTAATCACCAAAATCATGAAAAAATCTAAATTACTTATCTTCGGAATTGCGTTATTAGCAGTATTAATGGTTTCATGTCACAAGGGTCGAAATAAACTGGTAAACTCCTGGAAAATTACAGCTGTTGAGCCAAAAATACCTCTTTCTGACTCTTTAAAAAATGTAATCCTGACTCAGGGACAACTTACATTTACAAAAGACGGACATGTTACGGGATATCTACAAAGAGAAATAACTGATGGTACATTTGCGTTGACAAAAGGAGGAAAAAGTTTAGTAATAAAAGATGAAACAGGAACCCCATATCCTTGTGAGAGTACTATAACTGATGACGAACTGATTTTAGACAGCAAAGAGATGAAAGTCACACTCAAAAAAATATAATATACTTTTTATATAAACCTAATGAGCCACTCTGTAACACAGCGTGGTTTTTTATTTTAGGCAAATCCCCAATTTAGGTTTGTTATTACAATTAATATTTTTTTTAAATAAAAATCCAAATTGTATCTTTGCAATCTTAAAACAACGTAATAATTTATGTGAAAAATAATTTCTTTCAGACAATTTAAAGGGTAAACTGCAATTGTGGTTGTTCTATTTATTCATCTTTAGAGAAAGAAATTATGCTTATTCTACAAAACATTTCATATAAACACAGCAATACTGATGTATTGTTTGATACAATTAGTTTTACACTAAACAATCAGGACAAAATTGCATTAATTGGTAATAATGGCGTTGGAAAATCGACGTTGCTTAAAATTATTGCTGGCGAATTAGAACCTTCAAACGGAGTACTAAGAGTTAGTTCTGAGCCTTATTATATACCTCAAATCTTTGGACAATACAATCATTTTACGATTGGTGAAGCATTGCGTGTCCATGATAAACTTAATGCGCTCAAAGAAATACTGGACGGAAACGTAACCGAAGAAAATCTTACGGTTCTAAACGACGACTGGACTATTGAAGAACGTTGCAGTAATGCGCTAAAATATTGGCAATTATCTGATCTGGAATTGACTCAAAAAATGGAAACGTTAAGCGGAGGTCAAAAAACAAAGGTTTTTCTCGCTGGTATTTCGATTCATGAACCGGAACTGGTTTTACTTGACGAACCCAGTAATCATCTAGATTACGCAGCCAGAGAATTACTATATAGTTTTATTGGTACTACAAATAGCAGCTTGATTGTTGTGAGCCACGATCGAAAATTACTCAACCTTTTAAATACAGTTTATGAGCTCAGCAAACGCGGAATCAGTATGTATGGCGGAAATTATAATTTTTATACAGAACAGAAAGAGATTGAAAATACTGCTCTAAATCAGGATTTGCAGAGTAAGGAAAAAGCGTTGCGAAAAGCACGTGAAAAAGAGCGGGAAACAATAGAAAGACAGCAAAAACTGGATGCACGAGGCAAAAAGAAACAGGAAAAATCCGGAGTTGCCAGAATAATGATGAATACATTACGGAATAATGCAGAAAACAGTTCCTCGAAACTCAAAAGTGTTCATGTAGAAAAAATTGATGGTATTGCTAAAGAATTACGCGAATTACGATCTGCGTTGCCTGATATTGATCAGATGAAATTTGGTTTCGATAATTCGGATTTACATAAAGGTAAAATTTTATTTAAGGCAAACGCAATCAACTACAGTTATCACAAGCATTTATTGTGGCAAAAAGATTTAAATATCGAGATAGTAAGCGGAGAAAGAATCGCGATTAAAGGCAAAAACGGATCCGGAAAAACAACTCTGATCAAGATAATACTGGGAAAATTAGAGCCCAAATCAGGAACGGTATATATCGCACAAAATAAATCGGTTTATATAGATCAGGATTATTCATTGCTAAATAATGACCTCAAAGTATACGATCAGGCACAACAATTTAATACTTCAGGATTAGAAGAACACGAAATAAAAATGAGGTTAAATCGCTTTTTATTTAATAAAGAATATTGGGATAAACCTTGTCATGCCTTAAGTGGTGGAGAAAAAATGAGATTAATGTTGTGTTGTTTGACCATACATAATGAATCTCCTGACATTATTATATTAGACGAACCAACAAATAACCTGGATATTCAGAATATTGAAATCCTGACTGCCGCGATCAATGAATATCAGGGAACATTGATTGTGGTTTCTCACGATGAATCATTTCTGGAAGAAATAAATATCGAAAAAAGTATCCTGCTGTAAATGAACTGAATTATTTTATTAATTAGATTTCAACTTAATTCAGTTTTTAAAATTATCTCAATATTAGTCGCAATATATCAATTAATCAAAGCTCTAAAGCCTAAAAACTTTAGAGCTTTTTGTTTGTAAATAATTGATTTATAATAAAAAATCAGTAAAAAAATTTGCGCAGTTAAATAACTGCACTATATTTGCAGTCAAATAACTGCACAATGGAAATTCGTAGAGATGTATTTCAGGCAATTGCCGACCCTACCCGCAGGGCAATACTAAGTTTAGTTGCAATCCAGGCTATGACCCCCGGAACTATCGCGGAAAATTTTGATTCGTCAAGACAAACGATTTCAAAACACATTCAGATCCTTACAGAATGCGAATTACTGGAACAGGCGCAAAATGGCAGAGAAATTTATTATCATATTAATGCAAAAAAAATGAAGGAAGTAGCCGATTTCATCGAGCCTTTTCGTCAAATGTGGGATGATCGTTTTAATAAATTAGAAAGTATTATGAAAAACTATAAACCTGAAAAATAACTATTTATGGAACTAAAAACTAAAATTGATGCCCAGAATGGCAAGCAGGATCTTGTTATTACAAGAGAATTTGATCTTCCGTTAGCATTACTTTTTAAGGCTTATGATGATCCTGAAATTGTAGCACAATGGATGGGCACAAAAGTGCTCAAATTAGAAAACAAGCAACACGGAGGTTATCAATTTGAAACGACTGATCCTCACGGAAATGTTGTATTTAAAGCAAATGGCGTCATTCATGAATGTAGTCCAAACCAAAGGATTACGCGCACTTTTGAGATGGAGAACTCCCCTTTTGCTGTTCAGCTTGAATTTTTAGACTTTGAATCTATCTCTGACGAAACTAGCAAATTAACGATACATATCATTTATAAATCAGTTGAGCTTCGCGATCAAATGCTAAAATTACCTTTTGCACAAGGTATAAATATGGCACACAACAGATTACAGGAAATTGTAAACCAACTAAAATAAAAATCATGACAAAAAGAAATAAAATTATTTATTGGATCGCCACACTTTGGCTTGCATTAGGAATGACAGCTACAGGAATAGTACAATTGATCAAAATGAAAGAAGAAGTAGATATGATGAACCATTTAGGCTACCCTATTTACTTTTTGACACTATTAGGAATCTGGAAAATACTTGGCGTTATAGCGATATTAATTCCTAAATTTCCTTTATTGAAAGAATGGGCTTATGCCGGTTTCTTTTTTGCAATGTCTGGTGCAGTTTTTTCTCATTTAGCTTCAGCAGATCCTGTTATAGCTCTTTTTGGACCAGTTTTGCTAATTGTTCTCACGCTGACTTCTTGGTATTTCAGGCCATTGGATAGAAAAGTAACTTCATTAAACCTATAATATTTCTAATATTTTTAACTTAGTAAGAAAAATTTTAAAGACATGAGTACAAATAAAAATAAGTTGTCTCCAGAGCAACAAACACAAATACTTGATATTTTAGAAACTCGTTTCAACAAAAATACAGCGCGTCATAAAGGGATTGAATGGGCAAAAGTACAAGCGAAACTTGAAGCAAATCCCAATAAATTATGGTCACTCGATGAAATGGAAAGAACTGAAGGCGAACCGGACGTTGTAGGTTATGATAAAAAAACCGATGAATATATTTTTTATGATTGTTCTGCTGAAAGCCCTAAAGGACGCAGAAGTTTGTGTTATGATCATGAAGCATTAGAAAAAAGAAAAGAAAATAAACCCGCTGACAGTGCGCTAAATATGGCTGCCGAAATGGGAATCGAAATCTTAAATGAAGAACAATACAAAGAACTTCAGGCTTTGGGTAATTTTGATTTAAAAACATCCAGCTGGATCGCAACACCTTCTAATATTAGACAATTGGGCGGAGCCATATTCTCTGATTTCCGTTACAATACAGTATTTGTGTATCATAATGGCGCCGAATCTTATTATGCAGCGAGAGGTTTTCGAGGTTTTTTGCGAGTTTAGTTATTCGGATTACGATTCTAAAACCTGAAAATCAACAGTTAAATAAGCTTAGGTTTAATTGTGGACAGAAAAGAAAGGAGTTATAATTATTCTTTTAAATAATCTTAAAGATTTGAGATTGGTTTTTATTTATATTAGCAACAATTTACCAAAATCAATAAATGAAAACAACTTTAAGCCTGCTCCTTTTTCTTAGCTTTTATAGTGCATTTGCCCAAACCAAAGAGCAACTGTTTCAGTATAAATATGAGATGTCGAAAGAATATCATAACAAACCTTCTTATACCTTAAAAACCAAAAAATACGTTCCGGAAAAAATTTTTATGACGAGTAAATGTAAAGCAGAGGTTTTACAAAAATCGGCTGATATTTTTGCACAGAATGCTACTTTATCAATTCGGAAAAAAGATAATAATCAAGTTGATGTTATGTTGGATTCTAAATTTCCGCCTGATTATAATTGTGAATCATTTGGATTTGTTAAGCTACAAAGTGTAAGCAGTAATTTACTTGATTCCAGAAATCAAAAGGTCAGCTTGTCTGAGAGTGGCTTTTTGAATTTGGGAGGTGAATTTAAAAAAGATTCAAATACAGAATTAGAATATCAAACGGCTAACAGGCAATCTATTACATCGAATAATAAAGATGTAAAGTTAAAAGGAACTGTTGTTTATGAGTTATCATTTTTAACTGATTATTCTACTCTTACGTTAGACAAAACAAAAGTTGGTTCGATTCTGGACATAAATGGTATTAAATATGAGCTTTTTGAAATCTACAATAATAAAGTTATTCTGAAAAAGCAGATCAAATCAAATTTAGAAAACAATATTAAGTTACTGATTTTAAACAAAAAAAAGGAATTATTAGTTTACGACGACAATTCGCAAAATTCCATGATTTATAGTATGGCTTGTGGACAGAAATACTTTGAATTTATATCAAAAAATAAAGATTATACTTTTGAAGATTTTAAAAAGCATTTAACTTTTGATGATATTACTACTACAGAAAGTTTGTATGTAATTCTGGAAGGTGTTGGTGATATAGAAAATGAATTTATTTTGTATGAACCAAAATATCAAATTAAAAAAGAATTTGAATTAAAATTAAAATCAAACTAATCACTGCAAAAAGAAATTTTGGTACATGATTACATAACAAAAGTTGACACAAAATAAAATATGATTCTAGCCTTTGATACTTATTATTTTGACGGAAAAGCAAAAACGGTTTGCCTTGAATTTGAACAATGGAATGAAGATAAAAACTTTAAAATTCACACAGAAATTATCGATAATGTCGAAGAATATATTCCCGGTGAATTTTATAAAAGAGAGTTACCTTGCATCATTAGTTTGTTGAACAAGATTGATCTAACAAATATAGAAGCTATTATTGTAGATGGATTTGTGTATTTAGACGATGAAAAAAAATATGGTTTAGGAGGTCGTTTATACGAAAAACTCAATAATAAAATCCCAATAATTGGTGTTGCAAAAACAAATTTTGCCGCTATCGAAAAACTCAAACTAGCGTTAGTTAGAGGCGACAGCAAAAAACCGCTTTATATTACATCTATCGGTATTGACTTAGACGATGCTTTTGAAAAAGTGGCAAGTATGGCGGGAGAATTTAGATTTCCCACACTGCTAAAAGAGCTGGATCGATTAACGAAGGAATTGTAAATACAGATTATTATTAAACTGATTATTTGGAAGAATTAGCATTAACAGACGACGATATCCAATTCCTGAAAGAAAGAATTAAGGAATACGACAGATACAGTATTCTATGGACAATAATTATGCTTTGTTTGTACTATGCTTTTTATCATTTCAATTTTTCAAAGGAAATTCCATCTGAGGCTTCCATTTTAGACGGCTTTATTTTAGTAGAAATTGCATTTTTAGGATTCTTTACTTATGCCTTAATTAAAGGTTTTGAACGAAATATAAAGTGGAAGAAAAACTTATACAAACAAAAGAAAATAGCAGGTTCTTTTAAAGTTCTCGAGAAATTAATTACCAATCAGCATGATTCAGATTCTACGAGTCATAATGTGATTAAAATATTTTCTGAGCCTGAAAATAAAAATAAATATATTTTCATGGATAATGGCAACTTTAGAAAATTACAGGTTGAAGATTTTATTTATCTGGAATATTTTAAAGACTCAGATCTCATCAAAATATTAGAATTCAACAATCGAAAATTAGAATATATCAGATATCAAATACATGATAATACCTGGTGATAAATTACTTGTAAAGGATTGGTTTACTGAATTATATTTTAATTAATTTATTAAATTTGATAAACTGGATTTATAAATCAAAACAAATATCATGGAAGATTCAAAAAACCAAACAGATTCACCCACAAATGATAACACGCCAAAAGTAACAGGAATTGGCGGTATTTTCTTTTTTTCGGATAATCCGCAGGAAACCAGAGAATGGTACGCTAAAAACTTAGGATTTGATGTTAACGAATGGGGTTCGACTTTTGAATCCAGAAAAATAAATAAACCTGACGAAATAACTTCGACGCAATGGAGTCCTTTTAAAAAAGGAGACGATTACTTTTCTCCCTCCAAAAAAGATTTTATGATAAATTATCAGGTTCAGCATATAGAAGAACTTGTAGAGCAACTCAAGCAAAACGGAGTAACGGTTCTGGATGATATTGAGTCTTTTGATTACGGAAAATTTGTTCATATCCTGGACGCAGATGGTAATAAAATAGAGCTTTGGGAGCCGGTTTAATAACACATGCAGGGAATTCCAGAAATTGCACGCTCCTTGTCCTTAAAAAATCATGCTATATATCAAATGGTCAGATTGGTACGGTTGAATAAAAAACCAGATCATGAGATTGAAACAAAATAGTTTACTAAATATTCAAATACTAAAAACTCCATTAGAAATAATGGAGTTTTTTTGTGCTTTAAATGAAGTTTTTGAATCATTTTGTAACCTAAATTCTTAGGTAAAATCGACTTAAAAACGGCTGTTTTTTAGTGTAAATTCTGTAATAAAAAATGAAACAAGCCTTGTTTTGTTTGCTCCTTTTTGCAAAAAGCCTTATATTACAGGAATTTAAAACGCCAATCTATAATAAAATCTATTGGTAGAAATATTAAGAAAATGAAACAATTACTTCAGTGGACTACCATAATTCCGGCTCTCGCCTGGATACTTTTTTTTAGCGGACTTGTAGACAACAGCAGTATTTTTCAGGTTGTAGCAAGTATCTTACTTATCCTCAGTGTTATGTCTGCGGTGCATCATTCTGAGATTATAGCAGAAAGAGTTGGTGAACCTTATGGAACCATTATTCTCGCGATATCCATAACCGTAATCGAAGTTTCGATTATTGTCTCACTAATGTTGTCAGAAGGTTCAGAAGCGGCTTCTTTAGCACGTGATACCGTATATGCTGCGACAATGCTTATTCTAAACGGTATTATTGGGCTTTGCCTCTTAATTGGCGGATTAAAACATTATGAACAAAATTTCTCTGTATCTTCTGTAACTATTGGTTTGGTTTCGCTGGTTTCAATTATCGTATTTACATTGGTTTTCCCCACTTTTACAGAAAGTGTTGCCGGATCTTATTATTCAATTCCACAGCTTGTATTTGCTTCAATTGCTTGTATTGTTATTTATTCTTCCTTTCTATTTGCACAAACCAGCAGATACAGACAATATTTCCTGACGGTTGGCGATGATGAAAACGAAGAAGCTGTTCAGCCTATATCAATCGATAATAAAACCTTTTATACCAGTCTTGTTTTCCTGATTGTAAGTTTGGGTATTGTTGTTTTATTAGCGAAAACCCTCTCGCCTACTATCGAAAGCATTATTGTAAGTTACCATCTTCCCAAAACATTGGTAGGAGTTGTAATAGCAGCCATAATTTTGCTTCCTGAAGCTATTGCAGCAATCATCGCAGCCAGAAAAAATAAACTGCAAACGAGTATAAATTTAGCTCTGGGTTCAGCTTTGGCAAGTATTGGGTTAACGATTCCAAGTGTTGCTGCGGTTTGTATCATGATGGATATGCCTATTATTCTGGGACTTGATATTAAATCTATAGTTCTGTTAGCGTTATCAGTATTTACTGTAATGTTATCCCTTAGCAAAGGAAAATCGAATATTGTTTACGGAGTCGTACTTCTGGTAAATTTATTTGCCTTTGTATTTCTTATGATATATCCTTAATAGTTTTTAATATTTGAATACATACAAGAGCTCCATTATAATTAATGGAGTTTTTTTGTTTTTATACTTTTTTATAATTGATGTAAGGAAGTTTTTAATTTTCTAAGTTAAAAGTTTAAAGTATTAACAATGAAGATATTTCTTATATTCGCTTGTATATGATATCTAAAACGTAGAAATAAAGACTATTTATGATTTCAAAAAATAGTATTTATTAAATTATTCAAATAGCCAAAAATAGTGTAACAACTTTAAACGACAGGATGAAAAACAAACTCTTATTAACTTTTTTATTTTTAACAACTTTTGCATTTGCACAAAAGACAACCTTTAAAATTAAATATTCTGAACAGTTAGCTGTTTTTGTTTTTTTGCAAAATCTATCTGAAGATTATCCCGAGAATGTTTTTAAAACAGCTTTTAAGCAATCAAAATACAATACCGAGAAATACAAAAGCATTATTTCAAAATTTGGAAAATTATCTATTGACTATAGTTTTAGATATGAAGAATATCCGTATGGATCAAAAAAGTCCATGCAAACAGAAGATCTGCTGAAAAAAAATCTAATTGAAACCGAAAATTTGACCGATTTTAAATTGCATACAATTGGCTTTATTCCTAATAAAACATTGAGTGACTTGGCAGAAGCAATTTCAGAATTTACTCCCATTTATAAAGAACTCATTTATAATCCGAACAAAGAAAAATTCGAAAAACAACTTCTAGAAATTACAAAATATTCTAACGAGCAGGATATAGAAAAATATTTTGAAACCGGATTGGTATTTTATAATTCAAGTTGGGATAAATCGATTCCTTTTATAATCGCATTTTATCCTTTGCCTAATTCTAACGGATTTACGGCACAGGCATTTTGCAACAATTTTATAAGCGCCGTACAAACGGATTTAGGATCTTATAAAGATCTTTTTAGTGTGATGCTGCACGAAACCTACCATATTATTTATGACGAACAATCGCTTGAAGTAAAAACAGAAATTGATACTTATTTTAAAGAAAATAAATCAAAATACAGCAATTATGCCTATCAGCTTATGAATGAAGCCCTGGCAACGGCATTAGGAAATGGCTATGTTTACGGAAAATTAGACGGTAAAATTGACAGCGGAGATTGGTATAATAAAAAATACATTAGCCTGATGGCAAAGCAAATTTATCCGTTGGTTACAGCATATATCGATCAGAAGAAACCAATTGATAAAAACTTTATTGATAATTACATCAGGATTTACGAAGAAAATTTTCCGGATTGGATAAATGAGCTCAATAATATAATGTCTTACAGATATGTGATAAGCGAGAATAAAGAGGATGAAAATACAATAAGAAAACTATTCAGATATCGTTCAAGATCAGAGTTTGAAAATGAAATTACTGAAACAAGCATTGAAAAAATGCAGAAAACGACGCTAACCAAAATCATCATAATTTCGAAAAACAATGCTGAAAAATTAAAACTGATAAAGAATAAATTCCCAGAGTTAAAAAACTGGAAAGCTAACGCAGACAAAGAGTTTGCAGAGAAAATTTTATTAAATGATAAAAGCCAGCTTATAATATTAAACCAAAAAAAATCAACAATCGAGGAACTTATTAAATTGATAAAATAGAATTTATTGCGATAAATATTCGAGACAATTAAACTAAATTTTTGACAAGAAATCAAAATTACACTACATATAATTATGCTAATTTTTATGTCCTCGATCTATGCTCAGGAAAATGATGTAAAAAGTACCACAACCACTAATAAAATCAAAACCAAGTTTGGAGATCTTATTATTGCCCAAAGCACAGGAAATGGAACTAAATTTACTCAAATTAGTAGTTTTATACTGTTTCCAGACGATTGTGAAGTTCAGCAAGAAACAGTTTACGTTAATTTTGATGTAGATTCGAATTGTTTAATATCTTCTTATGAAATGGATAAAAAAGGAAAAAGCAATTGCGCTATTACAACCATAAAGAATTTTTGTGACGAATTGATCGTGACAATGAAAAAGGAAAACCTGATTAATATTTTTGACAAAAGTGGTTGTTTTAGATTGCCTTTCAAAATTCAAACTTCTCAGGAATAACAACTATTTATAGTATAAACATTACTATTTCATCATTCAAAAAATCCCTCTCAACTTCATAAAAATAATGTTCATAAGTCTTTTATTAACTTAAATTAGTTGATTATTTAGACGAAAGATATTTCTTATATTAGCCATCGATAAATGTTAATTTGTAATACAAATCGCTTATAATTTAAGGGTATTATTACCTTTTATCTCTAACTTTTAAGAAACTAATAACCACAAAAAATTATGAAAAAAGGAACATTTCGTTTTACCTCCCTCCTCTTTATTTGTTTTACCTCTTCAATGTTTGCTCAAATATCATCTGCAAAAATTGATTCTTTAGTAGAAAATTCATTAAAAGAATTAAAAGTTGCCGGCGCATCAGTTGCTGTTGTAAAAGATGGAAAAATAATTCATCTAAAAGGTTATGGCGTTAGTTCTGTAGAAACTAAAAAGCCTGTAAACGAATTTACCAATTTTCAAATAGCGTCTAATAGTAAAGCCTTTACAACCGCGGCACTTTCTATTTTAGAAGATGAAGGCAAACTAAAATGGACAGATAAAGTAAGGGACGTTTTGCCTGAATTTAAGATGTATAATGATTATGTAACGGAGAATTTTAATATAGAAGATTTATTAACGCATCGAAGCGGACTTGGTTTAGGCATTGGCGATTTGATGTTTTTTCCTGACAGTTCAAACTTTACTATTAAGGATGTTATGACAAGTTTTCAGTATTTTAAGCCAGTTTCGGCTTTTCGAACTAAATTCGATTATGACAATTTGCTTTATATTGTAGCCGGAGAAGTAATTGCAAGAGTAAGCGGTATGAGTTATGAAGCATTTGTACAAAAGCGAATCATTGAGCCTTTGCAAATGAATAATTCGTTTGCAGGAAGCGATTTAATAAGTGATAAAAGTAATCTGGCAGTACCTCATTCGTCAGAATCAGGAACAATAAAAACTATCGAAAGATTTCAAATTCAGGTTAATGGCGCTGCCGGAGGAATAATCTCAAATGCAGCCGATATGTCTAAATGGATGATTACGCGCTTAAATAAAGGAAAATACGGAGCTGATTTAAAATCGACTCTGTTTTCTGAAAAAAACCATGACGAAATGTGGCGTATTCATACTGTTTTAGGTTCAGATCCAAATCCCAGATATAATTCTCATTTTAGCGGTTATGGTTTAGGTTGGGGAATATCTGAAGAGAAAGGAAATCTAAAAGTATCACACACAGGAGGTTTGCCTGGAATGCTTTCGATTGTAACGATGTATCCGGACCTGAATCTTGGAATTGTAATTTTGACAAATACCCAAAATGGCGGTGCAGCACTTTTTACTGCAGTTACAAATACTATTGCTGATAGTTATTTGGGCTTAGACGATTATGGCTGGAGCAAGAAAGTAGCCGAATGGATGAAACAAGGTGAAAATTCAAGTGACGAAGCGACAAAAAGTATTTGGGAAAAAGTAAAATCCTCAAAAAATATAAAAGTAAAAAATGCAGATTTTATAGGAGTTTATGCAGATAAATGGTTTGGTGAAATTGAAGTATTTGAAAAAGATAAACAATTATGGTTCAAATCATATCGTTCGCCTAAATTAAATGGTCCAATGGCTTTTTATAACGCCAACACTTTTGCTATAAAATGGGAATATCAGGCAATGAATTGTGATGCTTTTGCTATGTTTTCGCTTGATGAAACAGGCAAAGCCCAATCTATTTTAATGAAAGGAATTTCTCCAAACATAGATTTTAGTTTCGACTTTCAGGATTTAGATTTAAAAAGGGTAAAATAAAACATTGAAATATAAAGATCATTAATATGATCGTAAATACATGCATACAAGTGTTTAACGACCAATTAAAACCCTATTAATTTTACTCAATAATGGCAGGATCAAATTTGTTACTTTTCTTTTTTAGTGCTTTAGGCGCTTTCAACGGTGTTTTACTTTCGTTGTATTTTGGTGTAAATGCTAAAAAGAAAAATTTTACAAACTATTTTTTATCCTTGCTCCTATTGGTTTTAAGTATTAGAATTATCAAATCGATATTTTTTTATTTTAATCCGCATTTGTCTAATATTTTCATTCATATTGGGCTTTCTGCCTGCGTTCTTATTGGTCCGTTTCTGTATTTATATCTAAAATCATATTCAGAAGTAGAAAAAGCAAACTGGAAACAAAATGTAATACCCAATTTGGTAATAATTACCATTTTGGGTTTGCTATATCCTTACGTAGAACACAGGGCGATTTGGAGCAAATATATTGTGTGTGTCATATACGCTCAATGGTTTGTCTACATTCTTTTATCTTTTAAATATATTCGTTCGATTATTCAAAAAATAAAGGACAAAGAAACTTTAAAACGAATCGATGTTTGGTTTCTTAGTATTTATTTTGGCGTGGCATTTATCTGGTTGGCCTATACATTTGCAGCCTATACGTCATATATTGTTGGAGCTTTGTCTTTTACATTTGTTTTATATCTAATTATTTTACTATTAATCTTTAAAAACAATTCTGAATCCACTTTCTTTATTGAAAAAGAGAAATACAAGAACAAAGAAATCGACAAAGAAACATTAGGTTTAATGAATCAAAAACTATCTGTTATACTAGAAAAAGAACTTTTTCTAAATCCTGATTTCTCTCTTGATGAAGCTGCAAAAGAACTTAAAGTAACCAAACATGTACTTTCTCAATATGTCAATGAAATATTGGGTAAATCTTTTTCAAACCTAATTAAAGAATATAGAATCGAAAAGGCAAAATTACTGTTAGAATCCACAAACAATTATACAATCGAAAGTTTGGGTTATGACAGCGGCTTTAGTTCAAAATCGACCTTTTTTACTACGTTTAAAAAAATCACGGGCGTAACTCCTGCAGAATATCAAAAAAATATCCTGAAAAAATAAGTTCTACTTTATAATCTAAAACCAGCAAGCCGCATAAAACCTGAATATTTGTACTCATTATTAATAATTTAAAAAAATTAAAATGAGAAAAATGCTTTTATTTATTTCGGTTATTCTTTTGTCTTTAAATGTAAATGCACAAACAAGCGACACTCCAAACGATTGGGATCTTATTCAAAAAACAATAAATTTATACTTAGACGGACAAGCTACGGGAGATTCTGTCAAAGTAGGTTCTTCATTTGATGATTCCTGGCAATTGAAATATTTTGCTGATAATGAATTAAAAACCGTCACTAAAGCGCAATATGTTGTAGGTTTTACAGCGCATCCAAGACCCAAAAATTGGTCAGGTCGCACTGTATTTATAGATATTACAAACAATGTGGCAATTGCAAAAGTCGAAATTAGTACAGCGACACTTCTATTTGTAGATTATTTTCATTTTATAAAGACAAACAAAGGCTGGTTAATTGTAGATAAAATTTCGACCAGAACACCTCATAAAACCGTTGAAGCTCCTGCGCCAAAAGCAAAATAATAATGTTGTTTTTATAGTTAAACATTCTAATTTCTAACAAATGAAAATAACGATAATCTTATTGCTTGCTTTAACAGGCTTGAATTGTGCAAGCATCAATGCGCAGAATAAAATACTATTTGTAACATCAAGCCAGGAGTTTTATGGAAACACAAATATTCCTGCCGCCAATCACTTTGAGGAAATTATCGTGCCTTATAATGCGTTCATAAAAGCCGGTTACGAAGTTGATTTTATTAGTCCAAAAGGCGGAGCAATTGCTTTGGGTTACATGAATATATCAGACAGTTTGCAAAAAAAGTCTTTGTATAATGGTTGGTTTATGAACAAATTAGCGAATACAATGAAACCAACGGAAATTATTGCAGATGACTATTTGGCAATTTTTTACAGTGGCGGCGGTGCAGCAATGTTTGGCGTAGCTGAAGATATTGCTATTCAGAAAATTGCCGGAAAGATTTACAACAAAAACGGAGTAATTGCTGCAATTTGCCACGGAACCGCCGGAATCGCTTATCTAAAAAACGAAAAAGGGAATTCGCTTTATGCCGGAAAAAAAATTACAGGATATCCGGATATATTCGAAAATAAAAATGCCGAATATTATAAAGCATTTCCGTTCTCGATAGACAAAGAAATAAGTAAAAATAAAGGAAATTTTAAGTATTCTGAAAAAGCCGGAGACGGTTTTTATATTGTTGACGGAAGATTTGTAACCGGACAAGATCCAAGCTCAGCATTAAAAGTGGCAAATGAAGTTATAACGATCCTAAAAACTAATTTTGAAAACACTAATCCAGCTGTAAAAAGTGATTTGGTACAAATTACAGAAATGTTGCTGGATTATATTGAAGGAACCGCAAACGGACAACCCGAAAGATTGCGAAAGGCGTTTCATCCGGATTTTAATTTATATACCGTTGCAAAAGATACTTTGTGGATACGTTCCGGCAAAGAATATATTGCGAATATAAAAGCTGGTGAAAAAAATAACCGAATTGGAAATATAATTGCCATCGACATAGAAAAAGACGCAGCAATAGCAAAAGCAGAAATCGTAATACCAAATCAGCGTACTTTTACCGACTATTTTTTGATACTTAGATATCAAAATACCTGGAAAATAGTACATAAAAGTTATTCCTGGAGAGCGTTACCAAAAACTGAAAAGACTTAAAATGGAAAAGAAAATAAAGAATCAAATCTAAAAAAAAACTCCTTAAGCTATTAAGGAGTTTTTTGTGAATTATCAGGCTTTAAACCTAACAAATTGATTGTTTTATCGAATCATTTTGATATAAGCACTATAAACGTCGTCTTTGATTGAAGTTCGAAGGTAGATTTCGTTTTCGTCTTGTGTTTTAAACTCAAATTGAATTAAAGCGGCATCAGAATAATAAAATAAGAAATCATCATTTGCAAATTCTAGATTTGAAATAGGATTTGTTGTTAATTTTGCTTCTAATGCTATTTCACCATTTGTGATATCTATCTGAAAAAGTTTTTTCTTACGCGTATATCCCCAAATATTATCACTTTCCTCAACTATATATTCTACATTATCGCCTTTAAAATCAGTTTTCCAGAGCTGAGTTCCTGTTTTTGAATCTAAAGCATATATAGAAGAAACTTCTGGACCTTGTGCTGCAAAATATACTTTTTTGTCTTTGCAAAATATGCGTTCTTTTACATTATTTTGATTTTCATCAAATTTAAATTCCCATAAAATATCCGGTTTATTAGCACTTAAGGCAAAAACCACGTTTTTTTCGTTTGCTACAAAAACATTTTCACCATCAGTTACAGGTTTTCCGTGCAAAGGTTGTTCGAAAGTTTTCTGGTAAACTACTTTTCCTGTATTTGCTTCGAAACTATAGAAACTAGAACCGCTTTGAGCGAAAATTTTGTTGTCAAAAAACAGAACCGGAATATCGTTATTTGCAGAATCTAATTTGTAGTTCCAGATCAAACTTCCGTCTTTTATATCAAGCGCATAAATATTACCATTTTGAGAAGTTATATATAGTTTTCCGCCATTTATAACCGGAATTTGATCCTTTAATACAGTTTGATCTGTGATATTGCCCAATCTTGTTTTCCAAAAAACTTTACCGGTTTCGTTATCAATTGCAAATATTTCACCATTAATAAACGGAACATATACAACGCCATCCAGCAGTGTTATTGCGTTTGCACACATTTCAGTATAAGCGTCTGTAGCTTTTACGGTCCAGCCAATTTGCTCAGATTCTAAATCAAATGAAAAAAGTGAACCGTCGTAATCATAAATTAAAATTGATGCCAGATCTAAAGGTACTTTTTTAAGCGGACTTATTACCTTATTAACCACCATATCAGTAAGTGGTAAAGTTTTATTATTAGTATTAGCAATACCAGGTTTTGGTGTCTCTGGCGCTTGCCCAAATATATTTATAACAGTAAATACGAATAAAAGAGTTGTTATTTTTTTTCTCATTTTTATGATTTGGGTTGATGAATGCCAACGTTCTTTTTAAGTTATACTGGACTATTTATTAGAAATCAATTTCTCTAAAACTTTAATATGTTCTTCTTTAGATTTTAAAAGTTCCAGATTCAATCGTTTAATTTCTTCCAGAGCTTCTAACCATTTTTCTATTGGATTTGCATTAAAAGTTGGATAATAATTATATCCATTCGATTGGTCGTTAAATGTATTAGAAATAATATTTATTGCCTGATCTTCATCAAAATTCTTAAAAGCTTCAACAGGAATTTTTAATGTATTTGAGATCTGTTTAAGCAAATTGTCTTCAATTACATCTTTTTGCTCCAACATAGAAATTTTCTTCTGATTCCAGTCATTTCCAAGATCAAAAGCCAACGCTTCTTGTTTGATGCCAAGCATTTCTCTAAAACGTTTTACGTTTCTTCCCTGATGTACTTTTTGTTCCATAATAAATATCAATTTTTCCGAAAGCTCAAATATAAAGCCATTTAGGTTAAAAAGTCTTGTTTTTAATAAAAAAATTATCTTGTAAAATAGTTATTCGTTAGGTATTATATCCCTATTTTTTATACGTTATTCTCTTTAAAAAATAGATTTTTTTAAGTTCCCAGTGTTTAACAACATAGTAATTCCAAATTCCTTTTTGCACTGTAATTTCTAATAAATAGTTCTTTGGATTGCGATTGTAGTTTTGTCTGTTCATTTCCTGAGTAACACTAAAAACTTCGATTCGGTTTTTAAACTTAAAAGAAATGTCCGGATTTTTTCTAGTGTAAAAACCTTCAACTTTACAATTTATTATTTCTACCTTATTTTTTTCTGCTTCTCTGGTGTTTATATAATTCCATGTTACGTCTGCAATTTGCCCAAAACTCAAATATGAAATTATGATTCCTTGTAGTAGATAAAAGCAAATCACGTATATTTTGGCATATGTTTCATTGAAACTTAAATATGTTCTAACTAAAAAATCTTTCCTGTAAATTCCAAAAAAGAGTATTCCGATAAGTACTGGCAGAAAAAATATATAAATTGTATACCTAACATCGTGTCCAATTGTTTTGCTTTCTAAGAGCGTATGATTTATAATAAAAAAAATCATTGCCAATATTAGAAGGATATAATGTTTTCGGTTTATTTTTTTTTCTTTGTTTTTAATCTTCCTTCTGTCTATTTTCTTTTGGTTTTGTTTTGCTCTCAAATGTGTTAGTATTTATTGTCTATTTACTTTTATGATTACTTGAAAATATCTTATAATCTCTTAAAGATTCTAAATTCATGCGCGAAGCAATAATAAAACAATAAAGCGATAAAAAAAACTATTTGAAATTTCTTATATTGGTTGTCAGGCAGAAAAACCATCATAAAACAAAAATGGACAGGAACTTACAAACTTTCCCAACATTAATTACCGAAAGGTTAACACTACGGAAACTCTCAAAAAATGATTCCGAAGAAATACTGCAATTACGTTCAGACTCAGAAATAAATAAATTTCTTGACAGAAAACCAAGAAAAACAGTAGAAGATGCTTTAAACTTCATCAATATTATAATAGAAAACGAAAGTAACAATCTTTTTTATTGGGCAATTACAAAGACTGATGAAGATAAACTAATTGGTACAATTTGTCTATTTGACTTTGTAGATGATTTAAAGAAATGCGAAATTGGATGTGAACTTCTAACTCAATTTCACGGTCAGGGAATTATGCTCGAAGCTGCAAGAAAGGTTGTAGAATACGCAATTAAAACACTTGGGCAAAAAACGATCGATGCCCAAACTCATAAAGATAATCACAGCTCAACGAAACTTCTTCAAAAATTAAATTTTAAGAAACTAGATAATATAGTCGAAAATAATCCAAATCTTATTCTATATAGATTGACGATTTAAAAAGATCAAATCGCTTATTTCAGAAGATCTTTTATTTACTTATAACTAGTTGATTTTAAGTGTTTTATTTGGTATTTTTATTTTTTAATTAAAGTACCTTCACTTTCAGTTTTTTGTAATTGATTTACATATGTTTTTCTAAATGAGAATATATTTTGTTTTGAAGTTATTTCAAAAATTGTGGATCCTACATTTTTATATCCATCAAACACGTGTGAAACAATCGAATCGCCAGATTTATCCATTTCTCTTACATCGCCACTAGTTTTTTTTAAAATTATATCATTAAAAACAATTAATATTTTTTCTGAACTCAATACAAAAACTTTGAATTTTCCTTTTGCAAGGGATTTATTCCCTGTTTTTATAGAGTAACTACAAGTATTCATATCAAATGTATATTCGCCTTCATTTACGGAATTGATTTGATATTGTCCGCTAGCCATAATTGCTTCAGATTTGCAACTATTAAGAATTAAAAGTAGTAGAAATAAAATATATTTATTCATCAATAGAAATTCATTTTTG
Source organism: Flavobacterium sp. Leaf82 (assembly GCF_001422725.1). GTDB lineage: Bacteria > Bacteroidota > Bacteroidia > Flavobacteriales > Flavobacteriaceae > Flavobacterium. Next base: position 169,081 of record NZ_LMMA01000034.1, read on the forward strand.
TTCACTCTATTTTTTTTTAGATATTAGCTAACATATTTTAATAAACTGAGATTTATTTTGAAACAATAAAAATTTAAGCGGATAAATCTGTGAAGAATATAAATAAAAAAACTCCTTAATTTCTTAAGGAGTTTCTTGGTGGTCCTTACGAACCTGTTTACGAACCATTTTATGCAGGATTTGAAGAAAATTGCGATTAAATAGAGGATTTTTTTAATTTGTCACAGCGTTATATTCTTTGTAATGTTTGTGCATTAAGTATGTGGGATTAATTATGCATAATTTTCCAAATACAAAACTATCTTCAAATTCAGCCTTTTGCCCAAATCTCTTTAACGGCTGATATATTATGTTTTATTTTATAAAGTTAAATATTTCGGCTTTTAGTTCATCTATGTTCTGTTTTTCTAATAAAGTTTCTAAATTTTGGATGTATGATTCATCTGTGCAACTTACATATTTTTGAGCTTGTTTATATACTACAGCATCAACTAGCATTCTTAAGTATGGCGGAAAGTCACTAGTGCGGTTTGCCTTAATAAACAATCTATTTCCTGACAACGGAAATAGATAATCATCTTCATAAACTTTTGGATTTGCACTTTCAAAAATTACAGGACTATCAGAACATAGAAATGGAAAATTTTTATGACTTTCTAATATTGAGTATGGCGTTTTACAATTATAACCGCGAACTGAATCCATTAATGAATTATAAAACTTATAACTTTTAACAAACTCTGGGTTGTTTTTAAACGCTTCTTCTGTAGCTTTTTGTCGCTCTCCGCTTTTGTTTATTATTTTTAAACCTAAGCTGGATAAATCATTTTTATTTATAACTTTTTTTAATTCGTTTGTCCGATGTGGTAACCTCCAATACATAAGACTTACAAAGTGATTCATTCGTGGCATATCATCATCTGTAACATCATAATTAGTTGTGTAATCTGACTTACTTATTTTTTCAATTAATATTGCCATCTCGTTGTCAAAATCCGCATAACTCGTTTCTATATAATCATTTCTTTTATCTCCAAATACTACAGTATTAGCATCTTTTTCAAAAAAGAAAGATTCCGGTGAGAATTCTTTCCCATTTTTCAGGAAACGTTTTTCTTGAACATTAAAGATTTTAATAAGTTCTGAATCCTTAGTAAAACCTTTAAGATAAAAAACAGGTAAATAATGATGTCTCCAAGAGATGTTGTTCATTTTTGCGGTTTTAAAAATGTTATATAATTTCCTAGCGCTACAAGAGGTTTGGGATTAAAGATGCGCGTTTTTTTCAATATCCACAATTTTACAAATAAAAACAATCTTTAAATTCAACCTAATACCCAAATCTCTCTTAACGGCTGTTAAATGCTGTATTTTGTTTTTAGTTCTTCAAAAATTTTCATAATGTATAATCCTTTTTCATCTTTCTCATATTTTTCAATTAATTCTTTAACTTCAATTTCATTTTCTTTAAAAGATTTTTTGTTTAATTCTGAAATATAATTAATTCCATTCGTCATAAAATCTTCTGCAATAATATATGAAATCAATGACGTAAACTTTTCATACATAAGTTTTGGGCCAACAATTATTTTAGAAGTTTTATCAGTGATGGAATTTAAGCAATCAACAAATAATGATTTGTTATCATTTTTATTCTCTTCAATATATAATATTAAAATTGCTTCGCAGAAATAAAAAATATATGGGTTTTTGAGTTTATCTGATGTCGAAATAAATGCGCTATTAGTTGAATATTTATTAAAAATTATTGCAATTTTAAAATTTTCAATTTCATATTCTTTATTAATGCTATTAGCAAATAAGTAGTTGTACAAAAACTTTTTGATTTTTAACAAATCACTTTCTTCAATATAGCTGTCACCTCCTTCAAATTTATAGATGTAGCAAAAACGTAATATAATTGAATAAAAGTAAGCTTGAATCTCAACATTAAGAATCTTTTTTGGTTCTAAAATCTCTAAATCTGAACTTGATTTATATGAATTAAAATTAGCTAAATATTTATCTTCTCTAAATTTTTGTAAAAATTCAGAAGCAAATTTGGATTCTAATTCTGCTAATTTTTTTTCACAGATTTTACAAAGAATATAATCTCTTTTATAGTGATTTTGCTTTATTTCTGCAGATTGATTTTTTAAATTATCTCTTCCAAAATAAGTGTCAATTTTTGAAGCTTTGCTATTAATATTAAACGATTCTTCACTGTAATGTTTCCCTACACAATTTTTTATTAAACTTGCAGGGATTAAATGAGAACCAACTTCATCAGCTGTATTGTCGCAAATTATACAATTCATTTTTAGGATTTTTAGTAATATAGCAGTTAACTTATACATATGTCTGATTTATTAAACATATCAACCCTAATTAAGATGTATAAGTATGAAAAATATCAGTTATTATTTCTTTACTAATATAGAAACAATTCTTTATAAATAATTAATTGTGATTTTAAATTGTTCATGTAGTTGAGTGAAAAGCTTAGCGATCTTAGTAATGTTATGATCGATAAGAACTACGAATCATTTATTTTAGTAAACATAGGGTTTTACAGAATTAGATAAAAAATTTAAGCTTTTTTCGAACCATAAAAAATCTCTAAAATCAAAAGACTTTAGAGATTTTTTAAAAATGGTGGTCCTTAAGAACCTGTTTACGAGCCATTTTCTCCAAGACTTGAAAAAACTTTCTGCTAAAATATTTAGAAATAGAATAAAATCATGGCGATGAGAATCACATTGCTACGCTATTTTTCAGAATAGCAAAACTACCGAATTTATCCCCATATCAGAACTAAAAGCATTCAACTAATTAAACGTCCTTTTAATTATTTATAAGTTTATTATTATATATTTGATAATAAATAAACCCTGAACATTATCAGGCATATCTAGTCAATTTTGAGGAGATAAGTCAGATGTTGTCACTAGTACATTCTAGTTAGCACTAATTTTATAAAGATGAAAGGACATATTATTTTAATAATTTCTATAATTTTATTTTCTTGTAATAATAAGCAAGTGAAAAATCAAAACACAATTGTAAAACAAGAAAATTTAAAAAACGAGAAAATGAAAAATTATGCTTATTTAAAAGATATGTACGCAGATTCATATTTTCCAAAATTTCTCGTTGACAAAGTGAGAACTATTCTTATTGAACTATGCATTGATATTGAAAAAACATCGCCGAAAAATCTTGACGAACTTTATAAGTTAACACATACAGCAACTATGAAAATAAATGATTTACAAAACGAATTCTTTGAGCATAACAGCGAAATTGAAACTGGTGCTAGGGAATCGATCGGGGCAGACTTTGACTTTATAGCTAAAGCATATGGATTCAATGCTGATGTAGAAGAACTGATTGCTCCCAGAGAATGGTAGAAAAAACTAGTGCTAACAGCTACTACAACGGATTTAGGTAATTGGCTTAATGGAAAAATGGTTTTGTATTTTGACTGATTTGGCAAATCCGAAGAATGGGCTTAATTTAGTCGCAAACCCGTGGCGGTACCAGAACGTTATGTGCAAGTTTAAATAAAACTCATCTTATAAAATATATGTTAAAAATACTAGAAAGACCAACACTAAGAAAATTTAATGAAACTGATTGGGAATTTGTCAATCCAGAATCATATAATAATGAAATTGTGGCTGGCGAATTTTGGGAAGCGATAGACTTATTGGAATACGACGACAAGTTTGCTGAAGATGCTTTAAAAAAATTAATCGAAAAGTATCCATTTTATATTGATGCCTATGTTCATTTAAGTATTGCTTTTAGAAATCAGAAGAAGACATTTGAAAGTTTATTGACTGCTGAAAAAGCATTTAACATTTCAAGAGAATGTCTTCCTAAAGAATTCAACTCAAAAAAGCATAAAATAATATGGACTTATCCAAAAAACAGACCATTTTTAAGGGCATATCAGAACTACGCTTTAGAATGTAAGGAACACAACAAATATGAAATTGCAATTTCGGTATTAAAAGATATTTTAGACTTTAATGAAAATGATAATCAAGGTATTAGATATATTCTGCTTGAAACGTATTTTAAACTTATGAATTTACATGAAGCTAAAAAAATAATAACGAAATATAAAGATGACTTCTCTATAGACTTTAAATTTGGAGAAGTAGCTCTAGCTGTGTTAGATGGAAATACAAAAAAAGCAGATACTCTTTTAAAGGAAGCGATGAAAACGAATAGTTTTTTTATAGATGAAATAAAAAAAGGAAAGCATATAAAACCTGCACCCTATCGAATTCTTGGTGAGCCATTTTTTGACGAAATAATTCATGTTGGTTCTGTTCAACAGGCATATGAATACTGGAGTAGAAACAAAGACTTCTACAAAAACAAAAAAATAATTGAATATTTTAGGAACAAATAAACCTGCACATAAAAGCTACTACAACGGATTTGGGTAATTGGATTAATGGGAATATGGTTTTGTACTTAAATTATTTGGCAAACCCGAAAAATAGGCTTAAAATAACTCCATACCCGCTGTAGTCCCAGAATGCTGTGTGACATGCAACTACGGAAAGAAAAACTAAAAAAAACTAAAAATGACTTTACTCACTTCAATGTTTGATTTTAAGAATGATATAATTTGTACAGATAGAAATGGAGTTGCCAACAACTTTAAATATCATCTAAAAGAATCTAAAGAAAACGAAAATAAAAAATGGGTATTTATGATAATTCCAGAAAATAATATTAATATTTATGATTGGTTTGAATTTGCCGTTACGGAAATTGACAATGAAAATGGAAAAGTAACAATAATGAGTCATAAAAATAACCCTGAATACGTAGCTAAAGGCATACCTGAAAAAATGATTGAAGAATCATCAATAGTTTTAAATAAGAGTATCCATTCGAGTTCAAATATAGCAGAGTTTAAAAGTTTTGAAACTGAATGGCGTAGTGATAGTGCGACTAAAGTTTGGAGACGATTGCAAGACCAAAACAATGCTGATTATTCCGAAGCTTCCGATACCTATACATTTGTAAATTAATGCATGATAGCACAACAGCTACTACAAAGGATTTGAGCAATTGGCTTAATTTAGTCCCAAACGCGCTGTAGTCCTAGAACGTTGGCAACATACTACACCAAAATTGCAAATAAAGAACTGAAATACAAAAAATAAGAATTTAATGGACAGCACTACAAAAAATAAAATTGGAGAATTCATTTGTGGGGATGATAAAACAAAATATCCTGTTTATAGAAGTTCATTTTTTCTCACAAGATTTTTTCAAGAAATTGGAATTAACGCTACTCACGATGGTTCATCGAGAAATAAATGGTCTCAAAACGTCATTTCAAATTTAAATGGAACTGATTTACAAAAAGTAATTTTAAGATTAGTTTCGCCAAAATTATACGGAGGAGACAGAGAACAAATTAGACTTGCTATTTTGACAATGAATGAAATATTAGCTGTAGAAAGTTTGAAAGTAATGATTGAAAATATTGAACCAAAATTAATCAAACAAGATCCAAATTATAACTTTTCAGAAAAAACAGAAGAAAAAGAAGAAAGAGAATTAAAACCACTTCCACCACCAAATTTTGATAAATTAAATCTTGAATTTGGACTCGCTGAAATTTTACAAAAACGGTGGATTGAAGTCGAAAGTTGTATAAAGGTTAACGCAACTGTTAGTGCTGTCATAATGATGGGAAGTATGCTTGAGGGTTTTCTTTTAGGAATAATGCAAAAGAAACCACAGTTAGTAAACCAAGCCAAAAGCGCTCCCAGAAAAGACGAAAAAGTAAAAAACTTTTCCGAATGGAGTTTAAATGATATGATTGACGTAGCCCACGAAGTTGGTTGGATTCAATTAGATGTTAAGAAGTTTAGTCACGCACTAAAAGATTTCAGGAATATTATTCATCCATATCAACAACTAGTTCTGAAAACAAATCCTGATATTGATACTTGTAATATTTCTTGGTTAGTTGTACAAGCAACGTTTAATGACATTGCAGATTGGTTAAACAAAAATGATAAATAAGAAAGTATGTCGCCCAAACAGCTACTGCAACGGATTTCGGTAGTAGACTTAATAGAAAAAATGGTTTTGTATTTGGGATGATTCGGCAAATCCGAAGAACGAGCTTGATTTCGTCCCAAACCCGCTGTAGTGCCAGAATGTTATCCCCAAGTTTAGAAAACCGTATTACCAAAAACATGAACGATAAAAAACAATTGGCATAATTTAATCCCAAACTGCTTGTAGCGCGAGAACGGGCAGTAACTATACCACAAAAATCATGAAAACAGTTTATGACAATGAAATACTTTTAATCAAACTTTTAAATGAAACTTTTGAAAAATCTGTTAAAATTCCTCTTGACAAAAATTATTTTTCGGAATTTCAAGACGTAAAAAAATGGAAATGCTATAGTGATTATGCTGTAGATGGTAATAAACCAAACTCTGTAATAACTTTTACATTATTACCACATGTAGTTAATCCGAATTTTTTATCAGAAACTATAAATTATTATGCGCCAAAAGACATAAAAAAGACTCGTAATGTAAATGCTAAATTTATTGACTTCATTAGAAAATCTCCTTTTGTTAGTTTTTCTTTTATTTTAAAAAATGACAACCACGTATATATACAAAATAAAGAAGGTTTTAAAAATGATATTCTAAAAAGCATGAATATGTTACTTGATACAATTCCCAATTGGACAGCAGAAAACACAAATTTAGAACCTTATCATAAAGAAATTATAAAGAAAACAAAACAAGTAATAAGATTAGTAAATGACAACAAGAAAATTAAAATTTTAAAAAACCTTTTTTTAATAACTTCTATTGGAAGTTATATCTGTACACAATTTGCAAACAAAACTAATGCGGAAATTTTCGGTTGGTTTTCAGATAGAGATGAGATTAATGATGTTGCAGATCATTATGCCTCTGATTTATTCAATATCCAATTTAATGCTTATCTAAAAAATAGGAATTGTCAATTTATTAGCTCCCGTGCTGACAGCAATACTGACGATTGGTATGGAGATTTTATAAAAATACCAGATTTTATTTCGGGGACTTTAGCTGATTTTGATTTGGAAACTAAAAATGTTTCTCATAAAAAATTTCTGCCAGTTTTAAGAGATTTAATATGTGATAATGAAAGAAATGTTTTTATTTTTGAAATAAATTTTAAATCTGATAATACTCTTGAGTGTTCAAGAATAAAATATTATAAAGAAGATTAAAATGGCGACTGTTAACACACGCTACAATCAATTTGGGCATTAGGCTTAATGGAAAGTTTATTTTGTATTTGCAAGATTTGGCAAATCCGAAGAATAGGCTTCTTTAATCCCAACTGATTGTGGCGCGAGAACGTTATGCATAACTTTAAAACAACAACTGCGTAAAAAAGAAATCCTATGGCAAGAAATGATTCAGGATACGCATTGATTACTGGAATTGTATTAATCATTTATGTAATCTATCAAACATTTACAGGGAATTTCATTCCCATTCTTATCCTTGCAGGTATATTATTAGTCTTTAAAATATTTTTTTGGTGGGCAGAGTCAACACGAAAAAATGAACAACATGCTAATGAATCTAAAAGAGAAATAAACCATAATTCCTATTTATTAATACTTCTACTCCTGTCTGGAACATTTGCACATATTTATTTTAAAAATAATCATCAAAATTCTAGTACTGAATCAGTTTCTCCGAATATTTCTCCTTTTCCGCAAACAGTTACGGTTAAATCAGAAGCTAAAGAACTTTCAAAAGAAATTTTATGGACATTTGAGAACTTTGGTAATATGGAATTTAGTCTTCCCGAAAACATGGTATTAAGAGAAAGTTTATCAACTTCACAAGGTAAAGTTTATATTGACGAGAAGCAAAATTTATCATTAACAATAACAGGGGATTCTCTTGATGAGGAAAACAAACATAAAACAATTAATGACTTTAAGGATAATTTAAAAGTTTTTGCTGAAACATTTAATGAAAATAATAGACGGAATTTTAATGATTTTAAACTTGTAAACTATGAAATTGCACCTTTTGGTAATGTTAGAGCAATAAAAATTCAACAAACGTCAACAAAAATCTCAGGAAAAAATATCGAAATGTTAGTAACCAGTTATGAAATTATAGCAAATCCTAACTTTTATGATATAACTGTTTCATATCCAAAAGACAGTATCAAGTTCGTTAATACTTTCGAAAAAATAAATAAATCATTTCTATTTAAAATCTTAAATAATGAAAGTGAACTTCAAACAGAAGCTTCAATAAGTTTTAAATCTGGCAATTACATAGTATTGAATAGCGAAAATGAAAAAATACATTTTTATGATCAACCAAATGAAAATTTTATTAGGAAAGCTTATTTAGTTGGTGAGGAGAATATTTATGTGGAAAAAGTGTCAGGCGGTTTTGGGTATATAGAATTCAGAAATAGTCGGGGTTTAATTACTAAGGGCTGGGTAAAATTAAAAAATTTAAGTAATAGTAATTAAAAAAGCTGTGTATAATATCTGCTTCAAAGGATTTGGTAGAATGGTTTAATGGAATGATAGTTGTGTATTTTAATGATTTGGCAAATCCGAAGAATGGTCTTAATTTAGTCCCGACCCACTGTGGTATCATAACGTTCGCAAACAGCTTAAAAAATTTAAACTATGGCAATTCAAAGAATAAGAGATTTTCAAAAATCAATTACTAAAGAACTTATATTAACAAAAGATAGAGTAGAATTTTTAATTGGAAATGCAAACTGGGGAGAAGTTGGAAGGTACAAAGAAGCTATTTTAAGAAAATCAATTTCTCAATTTCTACCCTCAAATTTAAAACTTGGAACAGGATTCATAATCGGAAATAACGACCTAATAAATGGACAAGAACCTAGAACTTCAAGTCAACTTGACATTATAATCTATGATGATAATTTACCTGTCCTTTTTAGGGAAGGAGATTTTGTAATTGTTACTGAAAATTCAGTTAGAGGAGTTATTGAAGTTAAATCAACTGTTACAAATTATAGCAATCCTCAAGGTCAAAATCCTCAAGATAATGCATTAAATATTATAATTGACAAATTTAATCGTCTTCAGCAATTTCAAACATTTAATCCAATAGGAAATCACAGAAAGAAGTTTGTTGGAATATTCTCGTACAATTATAATCAAGATATTATGGCAGAAAATATTAATGACGCTTTGAGAAGCTCAAATGGAGTTGTAAACCATATTTCACTTGGACCAAATACATTTATACGCTATTGGGAAAGCACAGCGCACTTGCAACCTCCAACAAATCATGAGGGAAGAAGCTATATAAAATATAATATTAGAGATCTTTCATTTTCATATTTTATATCAAACTTACTTCATATAGTTTCTGACAATGAACTATTAGAAAGATATTGGTTTTCGTTTCCTATTGAGGGAACAAAAGAAATCCATAGAATTAATCCAATTGTTGAATTAGATCAAATATAAAAAGCAGATTTGCTCACGGCTACTACAACAGATTTGCCCAATTGGTTTAATTTAAAAATTGTTTGTATTTGAATGTTTTGGCAAATCCGAAGAATGGAATTAATTTAGTACAAAACCGCTAATTACCTAAAGGTTGGAATTAATTAACCCGCAGAATAAAAAATGAGCAGAAACAAGATTTGATTTCAAAAATAAAAAACAAAAACGATGAAATTCTTACAAGCTTTAAAAAACTTATCAGCTAAACTTATAAATGAATTTGAAGACAGTAAATTATTTGAGCACTCAGGGGAAAAGGGAGAATTTAGAGAACAAATAATCCAAGAATTATTAAGACCATTTCTTCCTGAATGCTATAGTTTAGGAACGGGACAAATTTTTTCGCAGAATGACGAAGTAAGTAATCAAATTGATATTGTAATTTATGATGCAGTTTATTCCAACGTATTGTTCAAATATAAACAAAATAGCCTTTTTCCTTGTGAGTCAGTTTATGGGGAAATAGAGGTAAAATCTAATTTAACTACGGACGAATTAAGCTTGAGTATAGATAATATTGCATCTTTGAAAAAATTATGTCGTGAATCATCCGGATTACTTGATTTAACACCTTTTCATAATTTAGTTTTGGGACCAGGAATGAGTACAAATAATCATAAATTTAACCCATATATTGGGATTATTTTTGCGTATGATGGATTAAGTAAAAATACATTTACCAATAAGCTATTAGAAAAATTTAATGAAACGGATAAAGAACTAATGCCTGATTATATATTCAATCAAAAGAAAAAATATATGGCAATGAGAATAAAGGATAACGAAGTTACTCGCTTTGGAGATGACTATGATACTTTCATTGTTATTGATACAGGAGAAGATACTTTAACAATAATGTTTTTATTATTAAATATTTGTCTTAATCAAATAAAGCTTAAAGCTCCTGATTACGATGCATATTTAGTAAATATTCTAACACCTTTATTAAGAAAAAATTAATTACTGCCAACAAACGTTTGTGGCTTTTTAATTATTTTTGAAATTTATATTGTAGCTTTCGAGTCATATGCGGATATTAAACTATATGTTTTAACAGAGATCGATTTAACTTAATCAAAATTCTGCCAGAAGAAAAGAAAAATAGAATAAATAGATTCAAAAGAAAAAATTTAAGATAAAAAAATTTCTACTAATATGAGGTTAGAAGGTGCCATTATTTAATTTGTTTAATTATTTCTGTTTTCATACTATCAATATCTGCCTTCTTTTTCATTGCTTTCTCATCATAGTTCTTTTGCCTTTTTTTAAAAATAGCTTCTCTTTGATAAAGGATTATATTTATGCTGTCAAGTTTTTTTTCTAAAATAGCAACTTTTTTATGATTGTTGATGAAGAATGGTAATATTACTAAAATGACTAGAACACAAAAAATTGCTGAATTTAACAGCCATTGTGAGTCGTTTAGTTTTTTAAATAATTTCATCAGCGTAAAAAAGATTCAATTTATATGTAGACCAGCTTCGATAAAATTAATATAAATTTAAAAGGGTATGCAATTTTAAATTATAATTTTAAACAAATGATTGTTAGACTATAAACCTTGTCTTCTCCCCTTCTTTCTTTTATTTTTCAATTGATAAGGCAGATATTCACTAGACTGTTCAGCCTGCATTAAAGCATCAATAATATTTTCCATTTTAGTCAGTATTTGAAACTGCTGTTTTGCATCTTGAAAATTGTTACTTTGATCTGAATTCAAATAAGGTTTAGTAATTTCTAGCCGGTTTCTCTGCGATTCTCTTTTAGCTTCATTTGTAAACGTTGAACTACATCGGTCTTCAATAGCTTTTGCACTGTACTGTTTCCCTAAACTACTTCCGTTAAAAACGTTTTTGGTTGTGTGATCGACATAAGTAATTCCATATAACAAACCTTTTTCACTTTTTCTGAAAACTGTATTGATACCTTCCTTTTCCAATTGCTTTGCTAAATCATTTAATGAAAAATTCTTTTCTTTAAGTAGAGCTATATCAATCGCATTTTTCACTCTACTCTTATCTGTTGCATTTCTAGTTGTATTAACTTTAAATTTTTCCTCTAAAAATTTCAAAGTAGGTTTGTTATAGAAAGAACTTGCTTTTATTGGGACTCCAATTGGATTCCCTTCTTGATCCAATATTCGATAAACTAATCCCCTTGTTTGAAATATTTTGGAATCTTCTCTTCCTCGATCTGCCATAATATTACATTGTTTTAATACGGCATTTAGTTCTGGAAGACTTGAATATTTATACTTGTTTAGTACTGTGTTTAAAACACTGTTAATCGCTTTTTTGGATTCTACGTTTCCGTAATTGACTATTCTTGCAGAAGCTTGTTCTGTAGAAATGTCTTGTTTGTTCTTTTTACCTTCAGCTTTTACAAGTCCAAATAACTCTTCAATTTCTTTTCGTGCAGGTTCTGATTTTCGTATACCCAAAAGATGCAGGTCAATTCTTTTTCCATCTCTCTGGATATTATTAGTTACTAGATGCAGGTGCGGATGACCTGCATCATTATGCTGATAAATTAAATATGGTTGTCTGCCAAATCCAATTTTTTGCATGTACATATTTGCAATTTCTATTAGTTTCTCTTTAGAATGATTTTCCGACGGATCAAAATTCAAAGAAATATGAACACTATTGCGTTTGGCATTTTCATTCAATGATGCCAGTTTTATAAAACGATTAAGTTTTAAATTAAAACTTAAGTTCTCTAATTCTAAAGGGTAGTTTTCAGCACTAATACATTCAGCAACTCCTGTCTTAACTTTGTTTTCGTTGTAATTGAGAATGTTATGTATGGAATGACTTGTTTTTATAATTGCAACCATTGCTCTGATATTTTTTGAGTATGGTTTGTAACTTGATCCATTTTTTCAAGAAGTCTTTTTTTGTCAATTTCAAACCAAAAAGCCTGCTCTCTAAATTCCGGAATTAGTTTCAGTGTATTAAACTTTTTAGCAATTTGGTTAATATTGTTACCGATTGCTTTGAGTTCAGCAGTAAGAACAATTGTTTCCTCCATCAAATCATCTAAAGATTGATTTCTGTAAGTACTTACAATTGGTTTATTGAATAAATGTTTTCGAATGTGATCGCTTAATTTTCTGCATGTGCTTGCTTTAAATTTACGCTCAATTTGTGCATACTCTTCAGGTGTAAACCTTAACCCGACAATGCGTGTTCTGTTTGAATTTTCTCTTTTCATCATCTTTCATTTTCATTGTTTTCAAACTCTTTTTCTTTTAGTGTCTCCACCACCGAGTTCCGAGGTAATAGGTGGCAAGATAGGTCGTTGTTTAACAACGATTCATCTTGCCGATTGCAGGAACGTTGCAATCTTTGAGATTTTTTGGAATTCTTAATGACTTTTAAAAAGTCTGCCTGCGGTAAATAATCTGGATTGGCTGAGGTTTTTTTTTTTTTTTTAAATTTTACCTCAGATGTTTTTTTTGCAGATTTAAGATTAACCTGCAAACCATAATGGTCAACAGCAAATTTAAGGAATAAAAAAAAGTAAACCTATCATGGTTAAATTATGTCCATGACAGAGCATTTAAATTAAATTTACTTTTAAAAGAAAAAAAGAAAAAAGAAAGCAATCTAAAATTGGACAATCAGACAGGTGAAGTGCTATAAGTCCCGAAGGGCATTTTTTGAGGAACGAAGAAAAATGTTATGCGCACTTCTCTGGCTGTGTCCAAATATCTTGTTTTGTTTTTTTATTTTTGGAATAGTTTTTAAATGCATATATTTCTAATCCTAGCAAAAATAAATTTGATCGAAGCATTTTGAAATTATTTATAGTAATTTTGAGAATCAACTTTTATAAATATAGATCAACAGTTTTGAGTTGAATTATGAATATTTTTATCTACGCAAAATCACTTCGTACTTCGTTATTATTTTTGATAAGGAATTCTAGAGCTAATACTATTTAAATAGATAATTAAATAAAAGGTTCATATAATATAAAAGAGATACGATGATAGATAAATTTGAAATAAAAGGATTGTGGTTTTTACCTCAAAACAAAAATGATAAAGTAACTGGTATATTAAGTTTTGATCCAATTAATGGTTCTTATTTGGAACTAATCGGTTCTTTAGATGAAAATGAAATGTTTCATACTTCTCAAGAGAAATGCTTTATAATCTTAGGGACTTCAGTTGATAGTGAAGCAATAACATTATATAACTGTTATTTTAGTTCCAGACAAAGAAGAACATTACGGAATGAAGAAACTGGACCAATAAGTGAAAGATATTATGTCAATTTCATTTTAAAAGGTTATCATTTTGAAAATGAGGAATCAATTAAATTTAATACTATTTCAAGTTCACTGCAAAATTTTGACGAGTGGGTAAACATCTCTGGTTTCCAGAATGATTCTGAGATAAATATTGAAAATTCATATTGTATTAATTATGTCAGGCCAAAAGATATTGAATTTGATCTTCATACTGATCATCGTGGAAAATTTACTTTTTTGGTATCAAGACCAAATGTCTATTCTCAAAAAAACGAGTACATTATTCAGGAAACTTGGTTAGAGCTTAATTCTAAAAATGAAAAAAGTTTAAAAGAAATACGCGAATTACTAACTCGCTTTCAAAATTTTCTAATACTTGGAATATACAAAAGTGTTTTTCCTAATAAAGTTATTCTTTATAATGATAGTATCCAAAACGATTTTGGTAGAGCTGGTAAATATAGAAAACCAATTGAATTCTATCAAGCTACTCGTAAAAGGAGAAATGAAAAAGAAAAACAATCATTTGAAATGCTTTTTAATTACACTCAAATTAAAGCGGATTTCCCAAAAATTATAAAAAACTGGTTTGAAAAGTATAATAAATTAAGCCCTGCTTTTAACCTTTTATTTGATCAATTTTATAATGGTGCTATATTTAACGAAAACACATTTCTCAATTTGGCACAATCTGCTGAAACATTACATTCAAGATTGTATAATCATACAAAAATGCCAAAGAATGATTATAAGAAAATGAAACAACACATTTTAGAAGTGTTGCCAATTGAGTATCATAACTGGATGAAAGAACAATTAAACTTTGGGAATCATTTGGATTTATCTCAAAGACTTACAGAATTGACTGAAAAATATTCAAATGAAGTAATTAATAAAGCTATTCCAGACAAATCTGAGTTTGTTCAACAAGTAAAAAATTTAAGAAACTATTATACCCATTATAGCGAGTCACTTGAAAAAAAGATAATTCCTGAGAAGGATTTATTATTTTTATCTGAAAGATTAAAAATGTTATTAGTTAGTGGATTCTTGTTTGAAATAGGAATGTCAAAAGAAATGTCAAATAAGTTATTTAAAAATGCAAATCAGAATTTATTTAGGCACTTAACACCTTAGTTTTGAGAAAAACCTTGAATTGTACAGTAAAAGTTACAGGTAATAAAAGAAAAAAGAGACTCGAAAAGTCTCTTTTTAAATTAATATATCATTTACAGAAGCTTATTTAGCTTTTAGTAATTTTTCCAAATATTCAACTTTATCTTTTTCGGCTTGAACTAAACGTTCATACAATTTTTTATTTTCTTCGTAAGACTCAATTAATTTGTCTAAAGGATTAAAATGACAAACATTATGTGCACCTATTGGTCCCTGATTAATACTGTTATCACTAAAATTATTAAAATAATTAAACACTCCTTCATCAGAAAAATTCTTAATTGCTTCCACGCTTACACCTAAAGCTTTTGCTACCTGTATTAATTTTTCATCATCAATAGTTTCGCTGTTTTCCAAAATAGAAACAGCCTGCTGGTTTGTTCCCATAGCCTGTGCTAATGCTTCCTGCTTCATGTCTTTTAGTTCACGAATACGGCTAATTTTTCGCCCTATGTGATTTGGTTTTGTTAATGTACTCATAGCTCAAAGATAATAATTAAGAATAAAAAAGTAAGACTTATGTATGATACATAATTTAGTCTTGTACGGTACGGGACAAATTGATACCGTACCATACGAGTAATTGCTTACTTGCCTGTGTGTTAGTCAAAAATACAAATTTTCAGACAAGTATTAACTAAATAATGTAAAATTATGAAAGCAATTGAGAACGAAGGATTACAGGCAATTAGCAAAATTATTGTTGAGAGTATCAGTACAAGCAGTATATACTGCTTTGGAGAAAAGAAAAATATTCAAGAACTTCAAAACCCATTTCAGGAGTTTATTTCAGGAAAAAAAGAACATACTCATTTTTATCTGATGGTATTAACAGATGAATATGTTATTAATGCCGTTGCCGATATCAGCGATATTATAAAGAATAAAACCGAAAATCGTTATACAGTAACGCTGTTATTGTATAAAGCAAAATATGGTCATTACCTCTCGCCAAATCAACGCTATTTTTACCATCAGGTTTTAACCAAAGGATATAAAGTTTACGAGCGTGAGAATACGCCTTTGAATATTTCTTTTGATGAAACTCCAAAACGTAAAATTGATTCTATAAAATTCTATTGGGAAAATAGAAAAAAAATTGCTGAAAGCTTTTTAAAAAGCGAAAATCAAATTGATTATATGGATACTGGATTTGTTCAGGATTCCATGATGCATACGGCTGTAGAGCAAATATGCTTAGGTCTTATTAATGTGTTTTTGGGATATTATCCCGATCATTTTTCAATGGGATATTTATTTGATATCTGTGAAATATTCACACCGCTTACTTCTGATATGTTTCCAAGAGCCACCAGCGAAGATAAAAGGCTGTTTGAATTATTAAAAACGAATCCAAACTCACTTCGCTGGGCTAAGGTTAAAGAATCATGCTTAATAGATACTGAACTTATGGATAAAAGATGCTGTCTTTTTTATGAAAAAGCTATAGAGATTGCAGAGGCAGAATTACTGCGTCAAGAAAAATTGTCAGTTTCGGAATCATAAAAGTAGAAGCTATGTACTGCAATATTCTGACCCAGAAAGAACATCCAAAATATTGGGCTGTGAAGAAAATGACTAAACTTCTTCTGGAGTTTGTAGAAGCTGACTGCATTTATTTTTCCGAATCAGATTTAGAATCAAAAATCGGTATTATGACTGTAGTGATAAGCAGGGAAAGCCTGCATTATTATGACGATGTAAATGACCATTTATGGAAAGTAATCCAGAATCATAATGAGTTTGTATTCTGTTTTTTTAACAGGGACTGCATTAAGGATGAATTGAAAAGAGGAAACCTATTTTTTGTTTTCCATTGCAAAGAAACGGAGCTCATATATAAAAATTCTGGACAGAAGACGGTTTTGGATATCGGAAATATAAAAATGAAACGGCTTTTAAAACAAACAGGGAAAAGATATTCAATGTGGAGATCAGAAGCAAGCACTATAGGCAGGGATTTTAAGTATCATCACAAAAACAACAACCATTTAATGGCTCTGTATGTTCTGCACCAGCAGTTCCGATATATGTTTATAAATGCTTCATGGTTCATTACAGGGGAATGGATTCCTCATGAAAACCTCTCAGACCAGCAGGAGCATATCGGTGCCTTTAATGCATCTCTAGGCAAAGTATTTGACTCAGGCAATCAAAAAGAAAAGGAAGTCTTAGAAAAGATTGAATTAGCACGTAAAGCAGTTCAATGGGGAGAGGAGGCTGATTCATTTGATGCAGAGACAGTAGATTATGCAAATGAGAAACTACAATGGATCAAAAATGTGATTCAGGAAATATTTCAGGAGCAGAGAAAAAAAATTAAAGAAATATTTAAAGATTATGGAAACTGATGAAATTAAAAAACTCGAAGAAATCAAAGCATTAAGCGCAAGACTTTTTACTACTCTGAAACCAATGCATGATAAAAGGGGAATGTATAATGCAGAGATAAGAGTTTACGATTATTACGAACTTGCTTCGGTTATCACAAATCTTATAAAGCTATGCATTATTGCTGTAGATCAGGACAGTGCAGAAGTTCCGCATACTGTTGAAAATCAAAATATTGATATTGGACTTATATTAGGAATTGCGCTTCAGCTGTTTCCAATTGATGAATTTGAGCTTATAACTGAAATAAGTTATTTGTATAATGATCAGAAGGATGAAACTAAAGCTGATTATGAATGACCACACCGTATTTATGGACATATTATGTCCATGATATTGATGAAAATGTATATTACCTTTACTATCATCCCTGCCATATTTTGAACGGGGTAAAATAAAAAAACTATTTTAAATTTATAGTGAAGAGTGATTGTGGAACAAGAAAGACCAGGGATGGTCTTTTTTTAATGAAGGGGGAATCAAATGGAGAGCGATGAAAGAATTGAAAGAGGGAAATTAACAGCAGAGCAAGCTGTAAAAATGCTAAAAGAAGAGAATGTAGATATAACAATTGACCAAGCAAGGATAATCTTGGAATTTATGCGCAAACTAGCGAGAATAACCGTGTCTAATTTTTTAAATCAGCAAAATGAAACAAATAGCAGACCTATACGTGAGAGTGAGTACAGACGAACAAGCCGACAAAGGATATTCACAAAGAAACCAAGAAGAAGTACTAAAAAAGTACTGTCAGATAAATAACATTGCCATACGTGATATTATATATGAAGATCATTCTGCCAAAACATTTCTTAGGCCAAAATGGAAATTATTACTGGTAAATTTAAAAAAGTTCAAAAATAAAACAGATCTGGTCTTGTTTACTAAATGGGATCGTTTCAGCAGAAACGCAGGGGATGCTTATCAAATGATCAGCACCTTAAGAAAACTCGGAGTAGAACCACAAGCAATAGAACAGCCTTTAGATTTATCTGTTCCTGAAAACAAAATGATGCTTGCTTTTTATCTGGCTGTTCCTGAAGTAGAAAATGACAGAAGAGCATTAAATGTTTTTCATGGAATGCGAAGAGCAAAGAAGGAAGGTAGATATGTTAGTCAGGCTCCCATTGGATATGTAAACAAATCTAAAGATGATGGTAGTAAATATATCGCTATTAAAGAGCCGGAAGCGTCTATAATGCGCTGGGCATTTAATGAAATTGCCCAAGGTATTTTCAGTACTGAAGATATTCATCGTCTGGCAAGGAAAAAAGGAATAAAAACAGGAAAACATAGCTTTTGGCTTGCAGTAAGAAATCCTTTGTATTGCGGAAAAATAAAAGTCCCTCAGTATAAGGATGAGGAAAGCTATTTAGCCAACGGACAGCATGAAGCAATAATAAGCGAGGAATTGTTTTATAAAGTTCAAGATGTGGTGGACGGAAGAAAGAAAGTAATTCGTCCCAAAGTTGAAACTATATTAGACCTTCCTCTTCGAGGTTTTTTAACTTGTCCAGTATGCGGAAAAGTGTTGTCAGGGAGTAAATCAAAAGGGCGTAATCAATATTACGCCTATTACCATTGTTATAAAGGATGTACACATCGCTCAAATGCAGAGGAAGTAAATCAAATATTTATAAAAGAACTTTTAAAATATGCTCCAAAAAGAGAATATAAAAAAGTTTACAGCATTATAATTCTAGAAGCATATAAAGAACAAACAAGAGAAAGACAAAATGAAAAATCTCAATTATTAAATCAAATAAAAGACTATGAAGGCAGGTTGAGTAAGGCTAGAGATTTGCTAATGACAAATCAAATTGATTCAGCAGATTATAGAGATATAAAATCTGATTATGGAGAAACATTAGTAAGACTTCAAGCAAAATATTCAGGACTGAATACGGATCAGGATGATATTGAAAAACTGCTTAATCAGGGAATTGAAAATTTATTTAGAATTCATTCTATCTATGATAATTCTGAATTTGTGGCTTGTCGTGATTTAATTGGTTCAATATATCCTGAGAATTTGATATATGATGGAATTGGATTTCGAACCACAAGAATCAATGAAGCAGTTCAGCTAATGTACTTAATTAATGAGCAATTAGACCAAAATAAAAAAGAGACAAATCAGAATATTTCTAACTTGTCTCTTATGGTGGGCGATGAGGGGTTCGAACCCCCGACCCCCTCGGTGTAAACGAGGTGCTCTGAACCAGCTGAGCTAATCGCCCTATTTTACTAGGTCGCTATCATTTCGTGATTGTGAGTGCAAATATACAGCTAGATTTTGTATTTGCAAGCGTTTTTTGAAATAAAATGAAATATTTTTTTGCTTTTTTATTTACTAATCTATTTTTCAGCTTCTTAAAAAATAAATAAAAATGCTATTTCCTTACATTTAGTTAAAAATACAGATCACAAAGTCTAATTTATAATAATCCTTTGTATTCATTTGCTATAATCATACATTTGTAAACCTTAATTGTATACTCAAATGGCAAGATTTAAAGAAAATGATTTACCCAAATCAAAAATTACCGCTACTTCACTTAACAAAGCAACAATAATATTCAAATACGCCGGAAAACACCAATGGAAATTTTATGTTGGACTGGTTTTCCTTTTGCTTACAGGAGCCACTGCCCTCGCCTTTCCTAAATTAATGGGAATGCTGATTGATTGTGTAAAAAACAAAGACAATGATCAGGCAAACCAAATCGCATTAGGATTAATTGTGATTTTGTTCCTGCAATCCTTTTGCTCGTTTTTCAGATTATCATTGTTTGTCAATTTTACCGAAAATACACTGGCAAACCTGCGTTTGTCTTTATATACCAATTTAGTAAAATTGCCAATGACTTTCTTTTCTCAAAAAAGAGTTGGAGAATTAAACAGCCGTATCAGCGCAGATATTACTCAGATCCAGGATACGTTAACGTCGACGATTGCAGAGTTTCTGCGTCAATTTATACTTATTATAGGCGGCGTTATTTTATTGGCTACAGAAAGCTTTAAATTAACCTTATTAATGTTGGCTGTAGTTCCTCTTGTAGCGGTTGCTGCTGTAATCTTTGGACGTTTTATTCGAAAATATTCAAAACAAGTACAGGATCAGGTTGCAGAAAGTCAGGTTATTGTCGAAGAAACCATGCAGGGAATTAGTATCGTAAAAGCTTTTGCAAACGAATGGTACGAAGTTGCCCGTTATAAAGGTAAAATTAGCGAAGTTGTAAAATTGGCCATCAAAGGTGGTAAATACAGAGGTTATTTTGCATCGTTTATTATTTTCTGCTTATTTGGAGCCATCGTTGCCGTTGTGTGGTACGGAGTTCGTTTAAGCATTGCGGGCGAAATGAGCGTTGGACAATTAATCTCTTTTGTATTGTATTCTACATTTGTTGGTGCTTCTTTTGGCGGAATTGCCGAGTTATATGCACAAATTCAAAAAGCAATTGGAGCTACAGAAAGGGTTTTTGAATTATTAGAAGAAACTCCTGAGAAAATAAATGCTGTACAAAATACAACTCCGCTGGAAAAAATAAAGGGAAATGTTTCTTTTAAAAATGTTGCCTTTAGTTATCCTTCAAGAAAAGAAGTTCAGGTTCTTAAAGATGTAAATTTTACTGCTGAATTTGGACAAAAAATCGCGATTGTAGGTCCAAGTGGAGCAGGAAAATCAACTATATCGTCTCTATTGCTGCGTTTCTATGATATTACATCGGGAGAAATCACAGTTGATGGAAAAAATATCTACGAATATGATCTTGAAAATCTTCGTGGTAATATGAGTATTGTTCCTCAGGATGTAATTTTATTTGGAGGAACGATCAAGGAGAATATTGCTTACGGAAAACCTGATGCAACGAACGAAGAAATTATTCTGGCAGCAAAACAAGCAAACGCTTTTAACTTTGTAGAAGGATTCCCTGAAAAATTTGAAACAGTCGTAGGAGAACGCGGTGTAAAATTATCCGGAGGACAACGCCAGCGTATTGCAATTGCGAGAGCATTACTTAAAAATCCACGTATTTTAATATTAGACGAAGCAACATCATCTTTAGATAGTGAAAGCGAAAAATTAGTTCAGGAAGCCTTAGAAGTCTTAATGGAAGGAAGAACAAGCATTATCATTGCGCACCGACTTTCGACTATTAGAAACGCTGATAAAATTCTGGTTCTTGATAATGGAAAAATAACCGAAGAAGGAACACATCAGGAATTGATAACCCTTGAAAACGGAACTTATAAAAACCTAAGTAATCTTCAGTTTAGTAATTATTAGATATAAAAATATCAAAAACAAACCCGACAGGTTTTTAAAACCTGTCGGGTTAAAAAAGTCAATAAAAAAAGCTCCAATGCAAATTGGAGCTTTTTTATTTATTATAAACTGTAAACTGTAAACTGTAAACTGAGACAGAAAACTATTTCCCTTTTCTACGTTTACGTTCTGCTTTTATCATAGATAATTCACGGCTTGTTTGTCCGGCTACAGAAGTATTTTCTTCGGCACGACGAATCAAATAAGGCATAACATCTTTTACAGGGCCAAATGGCAAATATTTAGCTACATTATAACCGTTTTCGGCAAGGTTGTAACTAATATTATCGCTCATTCCGTACAATTGTCCAAACCATATTTTATTATCGTTTTTGGCAATTCCTTTT
Organism: Flavobacterium sp. Leaf82; assembly: GCF_001422725.1. Taxonomy (GTDB): domain Bacteria; phylum Bacteroidota; class Bacteroidia; order Flavobacteriales; family Flavobacteriaceae; genus Flavobacterium. The sequence continues at coordinate 191,159 of NZ_LMMA01000034.1, forward strand.
TCCTGCATCATTTCCATCAATTTATAAGAGCTCAATTCGTTGTGAGTTCCCGCAAAAATTGACATAATTTCCAAATGCTCTAACATATAATGTACAGCAGCATCATAATTAATATCTGTAGCTTCTTTAGAAACACAAATTGGCGAAACATAATTTTTCTCTTCCGCTCTTTTGTTTTCTTTTTCCATATAAGCGCCACGAACCAGCTTCATACCAATAAAGAATCCTTCGTTTTTTGCTACTTCATGCAATTTTTTTAAATAATCCAAACGATCCCAACGGTACATTTGCAAAGTATTAAAAACAATTGCTTTCTCTTTATTATACTTGCGCATCATATCAGTAACAAGATCATCAGCGGCATCCTGCATCCAGCTTTCTTCACCATCAATCAATAAAGCAACATCTTTTTTATGCGCTTCACCACAAACCTGGTCAAAACGAGCCACTACTCTGTCCCACTCTGCTTGTTCAGCCGGAGTTAAAGTTTGTTTTTCGCCTAATTTCTCATACAATTCAAAACGGCCAAAACCAGTGGGTTTAAAAACAGCAAACGGAATCGCCAAACGTTCTTTAGCAAATTCGATTGTTTTTAAAGTCATTTGTAAAGCAGCGTCAAATTGCTCCTCTTCCTCTTTTCCTTCAACAGAATAATCTAAAACAGATGAAACACCTTTAGTAAACATTTTGTCTACTACTGTAATACAATCATTCTCGTTTACACCACCACAAAAATGGTCAAAAACAGTTGCACGAATTAATCCTTCTACCGGAAGATTTGCTTTTATCGCAAAATTGGTAACAGCAGTTCCTATCCTAACTAAAGGTTGGCTGTCGATCATTTTAAAAAGAAAATAAGCTCTATCAAGTTCTGTATCGCTTTTTAGCGAAAATGCAACTTGAGTGTTATCGAATATTTTTTCCATTAAGGTCAGTTTTTTGTGCAAATATAGATAGAGTTTTGAATATTATTTACTAAAACACAGCATAATTTTTAATATCGTTAATAACATTCTGTCAATTATTATCCGAAAATGACAGGAGTTTACGTTGTTATAAAATTTATCACTTTAATGAATAAAGAATTTATTTACGCTTTAAGTAAAATGAGCAATTCTGACAATTAAAAAGTAAGAAAATAAATAATTTTATCGTTTATTTTAACAAGATTATGCTTTAAAAAATTATATTTGCAAAAATATAATTACTATGAATAATATCCGAACACGTTTTAATACTGGAATATCAATTATTCCGGAGTATATTATTTTAGTTTTTATATGTTTACTTTTAATTATTGACTATTTACCCAATACTTCAGGTGCTCTAATTGGAAAAACCCAATTTTTATATTTATCGATACTTAATTTTTTAATTGGTGTTTATTTTTTCATCAATTCAAAAATGATTTCGAGTAGTATAATTCCAATATTAAAAAGAAGTTATATTACAATACTCTATTTAATATTTTTGATAATCTGTGGTTTATCATTTGTTGTAGCAAAAAATACTTCGCTTGTTTTAATGAGAATTACTGAATTAGTAATTACTTTTTGTTTATTTATAAATCTTTCGATCTTACTAAAAGACAAGCTCGATCTCCTATACAAAATTGCATTTATTATTGCGATTAGCGCTTTTTTTCAATCAGGTTTGGCGTTATACAAATTTTCGCAATTATCCAGATATATTTCTATTGCTCATGCTTTAAATAATCTTAACGGAAATACAGGAAACATAAACATATTCGCTGCGAGCTTAACCATTAAAGTTCCTTTTTTATTACTGGGAATTACTCATTTTACAAGTTTCAAAAAGAATTTTTTCGTTTTTACACTGTTTTTTGTGACTACAGCTATTTTCTTAACTGGTGCAAGAACATCGCTGCTTAATCTAATTCTGATTGTTATTGTATATATTATTTATTACCTAAAAATCAATTCTTTTAATAAATCAAGCGCATTAAAAATCCTGACTTTAATAATACCAATTATTGTAGCACTATTTGTTTCGAATAAATCTTTTGAAAAATCTAAAGATAACGATCGTTACAAATCTGTCGCAAACAGAATTACGCAAATAAAAGAAACAGATGCTTCTGCAAAAGCGAGATTAACATATTGGGAAAACTCTTTAAAACTAAGCCAGGCAAATCCTTTATTAGGAGTTGGATTAGGTAATTATCGCATAGAATCTATTCCTTACGAAAAAATATCAGAAAATGATTTTATCGTTTCATTAGATTCACATAACGATTTTTTAGAAATTCTTGCAGAAACCGGAATAATCAATGGGCTAATATATTTTTCTCTTTTTCTTGTTATTGGTTTTATTAATGTAAAAAGAGTCTTGAAATCTAAAGATACAAACGTCAGGACAGTTGCAATTCTTACTATAATGCTTTTAATTGTTTATGGAGGGGATGCATTTTTTAATTTTCCAATGTACAGACCTACAATGCAAATATTCTTTGGTTTAATAGTAGCATTAACAGTCGTAAACGGTTCTTTTACTAATAATGATACTTCACAATCAGTTAAAACAAAAGCTGTTTTATCAGTTTTGATTCTTATAAGTTTTATTACAAGTTATTCTGCTTTAATAGTTTATAAAGCTTCGAATCTGGAATCCGAAATTTTAAGAGATGATATTAATACTAATCTAAAAGGACTTTTAACCGGAGATAAAGTTGTTGACAGAATGCGTGAATATCCGAATGTTTTTTCAACTTCTGAATCGTTTTATGAATACGCAGCAATTTATTATGTCCGTGAAAAAAATTATGATAAAGCTTTATCAGCTTTTGCAAAAGCCAGTAAAATTAATCCATATTCTGGGAGGATAAATTTCTATAAGTATGTTATTTCTAAAGAAAAAGGAAATACAGATAGTGCATACGTTTATATAAAGGAAGCTTTTTATTTGCGTCCAAGAAATTTATTGTTTTTCCAACATTCGACTAGTCTGGCTGCGGTAAAAAAAGATACACTTGAAATCCTTAAAGAACATAAACTATTTTCTAAATATAGAAAAATCCCCGAAGCCTGGAGTATTCCGGCTGCTGAATTGCAAAAAACTAATTTTAAAGAAAAAAGTTTAATTAGCTTTATTGATAACGGATTAAAAGAGATCCCTAATGACAGTACTTTGATACAATTTAAAAAAGATATTTTAGTAAAAAATTATACCAGAGACGGGCAAGTTTTTCTATCTCAGGGAAAATTAGACAAATCTCTCGAATCATTTGAAAAAGCCTTAAAAATAAATCCTAAAGATGTTTATTTACTGCAAAGTATTGGACTAAATTACTTCTATTCCCAAAATTATAAAGATGCCATGAAATACTTTTTAGAGGCATTAAAACATCCTGGTTTGTATAATGGATTAACAGAGTTTTATATTGGTGTTTGCTATCTTAAAAATAATGATCAGGAAAATGCCTGTAAATATTTTAATTTATCTAAAGCTAAAAATTTTTCGGGAGCACGACAACAATTAAATGCAATCTGTAAATAGTAAATCCACACTTTAAGCACAAACGAAATCAATGATTTCTGCTTATCTTTTTATTATCACGATTAGTCATAAATATTTATAAATGTGATTTCTAATCATATTTACTTCGATTAGCAATATTCTGAATGTTTTGGCAATGTTGCATTTATAAAGTAAGACTTTACGTCTTTCTTGTTTTTTAGTTATTAAAAATTAAAATAAAATCTCTCAAACCTTAATTAGAATCATTCGTTTTAAAACAAATTTGAACGAAAGTTTGAATATTATTTAGTTAAAAATGCCTTATTTTGCGGTTTCAATTAACTACAGAAATATGCAATCTATTCAAGCTAATAATTATCTCGTGCATTTTAACCAAAATGCATACGAAGCCCTAAATAATCATTTAAAAGAAAATAAATACTCTAATTTGTTTATTATAGTTGATAATGAGACAAATGAATATTGCCTGCCTAAATTTTTGCCGTTGCTTGAAACTGATTTAACGATTGAAATCATTGAATTTGAATCTGGAGAAATCAATAAAAATATTGAAACCTGTATTGAAATCTGGAAAGTATTAACTGAACTTGGTGCCGACAGAAAATCACTTGTTATAAATCTTGGCGGTGGTGTGGTAACAGATCTTGGCGGATTTGTGGCTTCTACCTTTAAACGCGGAGTTGATTTTATCAATATTCCAACAACATTATTGTCTATGGTAGACGCTTCTGTTGGAGGAAAAACAGGGGTTGATCTGGGAAATCTTAAAAACCAGATTGGTGTTATCAACGTGCCTCAAATGGTATTAATTGATACGGATTATCTTCAAACTTTACCACAAAGCGAAATGCGTTCCGGTCTGGCAGAAATGCTAAAACACGGCTTAATATATGATGCAGCTTATTGGAAACAGTTTTTAGACCTAAAAGCGATTGATTTTGCTGATTTTGATGAGTTAATCTACCGTTCTGTAGAAATTAAGAATGATATCGTAATTCAAGACCCAACAGAAAAGAACATTCGTAAAGCATTAAATTTTGGCCATACTTTAGGTCATGCTATCGAAAGTTACTTTTTAGAAAGTGAAACCAAAACAACATTGCTGCATGGAGAAGCTATTGCAATTGGGATGATTTTGGAAAGTTATATCTCTTTGCACAAAAACTTAATTACAGCAGAAGAATATACTGAGATTAAAACCGCAATAAAGAGTATTTATGATGATGTAAAAATCGAAGAAAATGACATCGATCCTATCTTGGAATTGCTTATTCATGACAAAAAAAATGAATACGGTTTGATTCAATTTGCCTTAATTGAAGGAATCGGGAAAATAAAAATTAATCAATCCGTTGAAAATAAATTGATTCTAGATGCGTTTCAAGATTATAAATCTTAAACTTTTTTTAATAAAAAGCTTTGCTTTAGGTATATATTATTTTTTACATTTGCCACGATGAAAACAAACAAAAAACAAAGACAATTTAGTTCTTATAGAAATCGGCTCAATAGTTCCTTGCTAAGGATGTTGAATCGTTTTTATACTAGTAAAAGTCCGTTTTGTTGTGATATTTTTCAATACTCAAAGGCAGAACACGAAAAACTGCAAATTGTATTTGCGAATATTAGGGTTTGAATTTTAGATTTAGTACCGTTTTCTAAATTAAAAATTACAATCTCAAATATCGAAAAATATAATGAATACAAAATATTCTGATCTAATTAATCAAACTTACTATTTTCCTCAAACGGAATTTAAATTAAACAAAGACAACTTACAATTTCACAATATCGATTTGATGAAATTAGTTGAACAATACGGTACGCCATTAAAATTTACTTATTTACCACAAATTTCTGAAAACATTAATAAGGCCAAAGCCTGGTTCAGAAAATCGATGGAAAAAAACAAGTATGACGCAAAATACTACTATTGTTATTGTACAAAAAGCTCTCATTTTGAATACATTATGAATGAAGCTTTCAAGAATAACATTCACATAGAAACATCATCAGCTTTTGATGTTAATATTGTAGAAAATCTACTTGAAAATGGTAAAATCAACAAAAGCACCTATGTTATTTGTAATGGTTTTAAAAGAGACGAATACATTACTAATATTGCACGATTAATCAATAGCGGACACAAAAATACTATTCCGATTATTGACAATTATGAAGAACTTGATTTGCTTCAGGCAGAAATAAAAGGAAAATTCAAAATTGGAATCCGTATTGCAGCTGAAGAAGAACCTAAATTTGAGTTTTATACGTCAAGATTAGGAATTGGATATAAAAATATAGTTTCGTTTTATAAAAAACAAATTCAGGAAAATGATAAATTAGAGCTTAAAATGCTTCACTTTTTTATCAATACCGGGATAAACGATACGTCATATTACTGGAATGAGCTGGTAAAATGTATTAAAGTATACATTGCCCTTAAAAAGGAATGCCCTACCCTTGATGGCTTGAACATTGGCGGAGGTTTCCCGATTAAAAACTCTCTTGCATTTGAATATGATTATCAATATATGATTGATGAAATTATCAATCAGATTAAAATTGCATGTGATGAAGCCGAAGTTGATGTGCCAAATATCTTTACAGAATTTGGATCATTTACAGTAGGTGAAAGCGGTGGCGCAATCTATCAGATTTTGTACCAAAAACAACAAAATGACAGAGAAAAATGGAATATGATTGATTCTTCATTCATTACCACTTTGCCGGATACTTGGGCTATAAATAAACGTTTTATCATGTTGGCGGTAAACCGCTGGAATGATACATACGAGCGGGTTTTATTAGGAGGTTTGACTTGTGATAGTGACGATTATTACAACTCAGAACAAAATATGAACGCCATTTATTTGCCTAAATACAACAAAGAAAAGCCATTGTATATTGGTTTCTTTAATACTGGTGCATATCAGGAAACTATTGGCGGTTACGGAGGTTTACACCACTGTTTGATCCCACAGCCTAAACATATTTTGATAGATCGTGATGAAAACGGCATTTTAGCGACTGAAGTTTTCTCAGAACAGCAAACTTCTGACGATGTATTGAAGATTTTAGGTTATACTAAAAAAGTATAAAAAAAAACCTGCAAAATAAAAGTTAATAACTATAAAATTATTAATTTGCAGTACCATCCAAAAAGGTTACACTTTTAATTCAAAAAAAACAAAAAAACAAAAACAAAATGAAAGGACCAATCAGTCAGTTTATTGAAAAACATTATTTACACTTTAACTCTGCCTCTCTGGTTGACGCTGCAAAAGCATATGAGCAACAATTGGCAAATGGTGCTAAGATGATGGTAAGTATGGCTGGCGCAATGAGTACAGCAGAAATTGGTAAAATTTTTGCCGAAATAATCAGACAAGATAAAGTACAAATTATTTCTTGTACCGGAGCCAATTTAGAAGAAGACATCATGAATCTAGTAGCACACTCTCATTATGAAAGAGTGCCTAACTACCGTGATTTAACTCCTGAAGATGAATGGGCTTTGCTTGAAAGAGGACTAAACCGTGTTACAGATACTTGTATTCCTGAGCATGAAGCATTTCGTCGTTTGCAAAAACACATTTACAAAATCTGGAAAGATGCTGATGACAAAGGAGAACGTTATTTTCCGCATGAATTCATGTATAAAATGTTGTTATCAGGTGTTCTGGAAGAATATTACGAAATAGATTTAAAAGATAGCTGGATGTATGCAGCTGCAGAGAAAAACTTGCCTATTATTGTACCAGGTTGGGAAGATAGTACAATGGGAAATATCTTTGCTTCATACGTAATCAAAGGAGATTTGAAAGCTTCTACAATGAAGTCAGGAATCGAATATATGGTTTTCCTTTCAGATTGGTATCCAAAAAATAGTGCTAACGGAATTGGATTTTTCCAAATTGGTGGTGGTATTGCAGGAGATTTTCCAATTTGCGTGGTGCCAATGTTGTACCAAGATATGGAAATGCATGATATTCCGTTTTGGAGTTATTTCTGTCAGATTTCAGATTCTACAACTAGTTACGGATCTTATTCCGGAGCAGTTCCAAACGAGAAAATCACTTGGGGTAAATTAGACATTAAAACCCCTAAATTTATTATCGAGTCGGATGCAACAATTGTTGCACCGTTAATTTTTGCTTACTTATTAGATTTATAGGATATTTATGAAAAGAGTTATAGTAGACTACGCTAAACTTACCAACGAAATTTTGAACCTTTTGGTAGAGAAATTTCCTGATGGTTATGATGATTCGGATGTAATCCGTTTTAGAAATGCTAAAAACGAATTAATCGAAGCTGTTGAAGTTCGTACTGAAGACACTATTTATTTAGTAAAAATTAGTACTAAACTTGCTGACAGAATCGAAAATTACGATGAAGATGATGATATCGACGTAGATGTTGATGTAATCGAACCAGTAAAAGGTCTTGATCTTGATGATGATATTGATGACGACGATGATGATGATACGTTAGATAAACCAGATACTGATGGTGGAGATGATGATGACGATGATGACAAAGATCCAGATGATATTGCTGACGAAGATGATGACGACGATGAAGATTAATTCATCTCTTTCAAAATAAACTAAAGGAACTCTATTGGGGTTCCTTTTTTTATTAATTACAGAAAACAATATTTTAAAACATAGGAAAAATACTATATTTAATATTTTTCATTATATTTAGCGATCTATAAATAGCAGCCAATGACTTCAGAAATTTTACATGCCAAATTAAAAGAAAATTTCGGATTTGAGAAATTCAGACCAAATCAGGAAACGATTATCAATACCATACTTTCAGGTCAGGATACTTTAGCCATTATGCCAACCGGAGGAGGAAAATCGATTTGTTTCCAGTTGCCTGCATTGGTTTTGCCAGGAATTACAATTGTTATTTCGCCTTTGATTGCCTTGATGAAAGATCAGGTAGATAGTTTGAAAACAAACGGAATCTTCGCTTGTTATATCAATAGCAGTCAATCAAGCGAAGAGCAGCAATTTTATATTGACAATTTAAAATCAAACAAATTTAAACTTGTCTATATAGCGCCGGAAAGCTTATCGTATCTTGATGTTGTTTTTAATGAACTGACAATCAGTCTAATTGCGATTGACGAAGCACATTGTATATCGTCTTGGGGTCATGATTTTCGTCCTGCATATACCAATTTGGGATATTTAAAAAGCCGCTTCCCTTCTACTCCTGTTCTGGCTTTGACAGCAACTGCAGATAAAGCAACGCGTACAGATATAACAAAACAGCTGAAATTAAGAAATCCTAAAACTTTCGTAGCTTCATTTGATAGAAAAAATCTAAGTTTAGAAGTTCGTCCGGCATTAGACAGAGTAAAACAAATTATTGATTTTGTAGAAAACAAACCTAATGAATCCGGGATTATTTACTGCTTAAGCAGAAAAACTACAGAAGAACTTGCTTTGAAATTGCAAAAAAGCGGTGTAAAAGCAAAAGCATATCATGCCGGTCTTGAAAACAAACTTCGAGCAAAAACACAGGATGAATTTATAAATGATGATTGTCAGGTAGTTTGTGCTACAATTGCTTTCGGGATGGGGATTGATAAATCAAACGTTCGTTGGGTAATTCATTACAATTTACCCAAAAATATCGAAGGATATTATCAGGAAATTGGTCGTGCCGGTCGTGATGGTTTACCCGCTGAAACTGTTTTGTTTGAAAGTTATGCCGATGTAATTCAGCTTCAAAAATTTGCTTCAGAAGGTTTGAATTCAGATGTTCAGTTGGCAAAGCTGGAAAGAATGAAACAATATGCTGATGCTTTGAGCTGCAGACGAAAAATTCTACTCTCCTACTTTGGCGAACTCGTAAAAGAGAATTGCGGAAACTGCGATATTTGCAAAAATCCTCCAAAATTTTTCGATGGTACGATTCTCGCGCAAAAAGCATTGTCTGCTATTAGCCGTTTACAAGAATCTGAGCCTCTTGCAGTAATTGTAGATTTTTTGCGTGGCTCGAGAAACGCGTATATCTATGAAAAAAATTATCAAGAGCTAAAAACGTACGGAATTGGCGCCGACATTTCATGGTATGATTGGAATCAATATTTAATTCAGCTGATAAATTTAGGGTATTGCGAAATTGCTTTTCATCAGCACAATAAAATTCTCTTAACTCCTTTTGCAAAGAAAGTTTTGTTTGAAGGTGAAAAAGTGCAATTGACTACGGTTGTCAAAAAAGTAATTGACAAAAACGAAATCAAAGAAGTTAAAACTAAAACAGCTAAAAATTCTCTTTTTGAAATACTTCGAACATTACGTTATGAGATTGCTAAAGATGAAGAAGTTCCTGCCTATGTAATTTTTAGTGATGCTGCCCTTAGACAAATGGAAACTTTACGACCAATGAGCGATGAAGAATTTCTTGCCATTGATGGTGTTGGTAAAGCAAAACTTGAAAAATACGGACAAGAATTTATTGATGCTATTACTTATTATGAAAAAGTAAAGAAAACAAAAGTTAAGACTAAAAAAGAAGGTAACACTTACAAAACAACTTTAGAATTATTTCAAAACGGTGCCACTGTAAAAGAAATTGCTGAACAAAGAAATTTGGGTTTTACTACGATTATTTCGCATTTGGCTAAATTATATGTTGATGGACATGATTTTGATTTAAATCAGTTTGTTGGAGAAAAAGAAATTTCTCAATTGCAAAAAGCGCAAATCGAACTTGAATTTCCGACTGCATTGAAACCCTATTATGATCATTTTGAAGAAAAAATGTCTTACGATAAAATTCGTTTTGGATTAGCTTTTCTTGAAAGGCACAAAAATGATGGTGAAAAGCTAAAAATCAAAGCTTATTCGTTGGATGAAAAAAGGTTAGAAAATGCTGAAGCCTATAAAAAATGGAGTTCAGAGGAAGATGCAGCACTTGTTCATAATTTTTATCTAGGAAAGAAAGTGGAAGAAATAGCGCTTTTGTTAGGAAGAAATGAAGGCGCAATAAACTCCAGATTGAAAAAATTAGAATTGAAAAAATAATTTTCCTGGTTTTTTTTGTCATTTCGACCAAAGGGAGAAATCACACTTGTAATTCGACAAAGATTAGCAACTTTAGGAACGGAGTTTCTTGTGTGATTTCTCCCTTTGGTCGAAATGACAAGATTCTGAAAACAAAAAATCCTGTGAATCAATTTCACAGGATTTTTTTATATCAATTTCTAAGGCCTACAAATACCTTTCTTCAAAGACTTTTTGGTGATGTTTTTGGTGACCAATAATCACAAAACCCAAAGCACCTGCTGATAATTGATGAGTTGAAGCAGTTCCTATTCGCTGAAGTTGTTCTTTAGATAAACTTTTATAAAATAATAAAGTTGAATGTCTTACAGCGGAAAGTTCCATTAATAATTCCTGAATGCTTCTTTCGTTTGCACTCGTATTATCTACATAATCATTCTCTTCAAATCCGGGTAAAGGTGTTTTATCATTTCTTGAAAAACGCAAAGCACGATACATAAAAATACGTTCGCAATCTATCAAATGCTGGATAATATCCTTAATAGTCCATTTTCCTTCGGCATAACGGTAATCGAATTTATCTAATGGAATATTTTGTACAAAACGGATAAAATCATGAAGAGAAATTTCTAACTCTTCGATCAGATTAACTTCTCCGGCTTCACGAACATAATTGGCGAAAGGACCGGAATATTCTGTTTCTAATAATTGACTTGAATTCATGTTTTTTACAATTTACGTTATTCTGTAATTTTACCTAATCTAATTTTATGCTGAATTTCTACTTGCATTGGTATTTCCGAAAAGTGATCTCGTAACGATTTTTTCGTATACTTTTATCAACTCCTCATTACCATTAGAATCTTTATTCAATTCATTGATTTTCAATAAAGCATATTGCTGTATCGTTAACAATGGCAACACAATACGTTCTCTTACCTGAATAGAAGCTATACCATCAGGATAATTTTCCATTAAGGTTTTATGTCCCGCTATTTTTAATAAAAGACGTTTTGTTTCAGAAAACTCATCGTAGATAATTTGCCAGAAATCACCAAATTCCGGATCTTTTCTCATATAAGCTGTTAGTGGCAAAAATGATTTAGCCAATGACATCATGCTGTTTTCTAAGAGCGTTTTAAAGAATAAAGAGTTGTGATATAAATCCTGTACTTTATCCCATTGTCCGCTTTCTTCAAAATATTTCAAGGCAGAACCTACTCCAAAAAATCCAGGTACATTTTGTTTCAATTGACTCCATGAACCTACAAAAGGAATCGCTCTTAAATCAGCAAAATCTAATGATTCTGATTTGCTTCTTTTGGATGGTCGGCTTCCGATATTTGTTTTAGAATAGTATTTTAACGTACTCATCTTCTCTAAATATGGAATAAATTTAGGGTGATTTTTAAAACTTAAATATTTGTCATATCCTAAACCAGCTAATTGATTCAAAATTTGAGTTTCTTCGTCGCTCAATTCATTTTTTCCTTTACTAAATACCTGATTCGTTACTCCGGCGCTTAATAAATTCTCAATGTTATAACGACAAGAATCTAATGTTCCAAAATTAGAACTAATAGTTTGTCCCTGAACGGTAATCTGAATTTCATTATTCTCGATTTTTGGACCTAAAGATGCATAGAATTTATGTGTTTTTCCACCACCACGAGCCGGAGGTCCGCCACGTCCATCAAAGAAAATAGCTTTAATACCATATTTTCTTGAAATTTCAGTTAAAGCGATTTTAGCCTGATAAATACTCCAGTTTGCCATTAAATATCCACCATCTTTAGTTCCGTCAGAGAAACCTAACATAATAGTTTGTTTATTTCCTCTGGCTTGTAAATGTTTAGAATATTCTGGATTTGTATATAATTGCTCCATAATTTGATGGGCATTTTGCAAATCATCAACAGATTCAAAAAGCGGAATAATATCCACAGTTGGATTCTCCCAATTATTCAATCTGATCATTGCAAAAGTTTCCATAACATTCAGCGCACTTTCGTTATTACTAATGATATAACGATTTGCTCCAAATTCGCCATTATTAGCCTGGATAGTTTTTATTGCCTGAACAGATTCTAAAGTAGATCTTGTAATTTCATCATCAAAATCTGCCGGATTTAATTCTCCTTTTACTTTTGATAAAACTACTAGTTTCTCCTCTTCAGATAATTCAAAATAATTAGAAGGGAATATTTGTGAACCTGAATTTAAATAATGACTTACTACGTCCTTAAATACAGCATCGTGAATTTTACTATTCTGACGAATATCTAAAGTCGCAAAGTGAAAACCAAAAAGATTGATTTTTACTAAAAAAGCTTCCAGTTCATCTAAATAAAGTGACTGATGCTTTTCGATAATAATATCTCTGATAAGATTTAATTGCGTTAACAATTCATCTAAAGTGATATAAATTTCTCCTTTTGAATAAAAAACAGAACGATAAAGTTTATGTTCAAGTTCAGACACTAATGTATCTACACCTGAGAAAGTTAACTTACGTTTCAAGTTTCTCATTTCTATATAATAACACTTCAAAATCGAAGTACGCAAACGTTCTGCAACTTTCAATGTGATTTCAGTAGTTACAAAAGGATTTCCGTCACGATCTCCTCCAGGCCAGAAACCAAGTTTGATTAATTGATTCTGAATAGCGCTTCCCTGAAGAATATTTTTTTGTAAATAATGAACAATCTCTCCTGAAGTAGCATAGAAAACATTTTCTAAATACCAGATTAAGCTAACCGCTTCATCATAAGGATTTGGTTTTTCGTTTTGGATAAAAGGAGTTTTACCCAATTGTGCCAATAATTGTTTTATTTTTAATAAATCATTTAAACGAATTGCATCCGTTAAATCATTGATGATTCCTAAAACCGGTCCAGGATAAAATTGTGTAGGATGCGCTGTTAAAACAGTTCTTACATTAAAATTTTCCAAAAATTCGATTAATTCTTCATCTTTTTCTTTTGCATCAGATTTCTCTTTGATATCACGCAAAGATCCACGGCCTTCCATGTTGTTTACTTCAGGAAAAGCAGCATCTTCGATGGCGTCAAACAATACAATCTGACGTTCGATATATTGAATAAATCGAAACATTAAATCGATTTTCTCCGTCTCTGAAGCATCGTTTAAATATCTGTTAGAAAAGAAATCAAAAATTTCTTTAGGTGTTTCTTGTTTTTTAAATCCCGTTTCGCAAGTTTCTGTAAATAAAGGAAGTAAAACTCCAGTATTGTCTATAGAATCAAAGGGTAATGTTATAAATACACTATTATATATATGGTATTTAGAGAGAACATCTTGATTAAAACGTTCTATTTTAGGCAACGTGTACATAATCTATTGTAGTTGGTTGGTTAATTAGTCATAAAAAAACCCCAAGAATAAACTTGAGGTTATATTTAAATATAGCATTCAAGAAGATATTACATATTTTTAAAAATAGTATGCATCAAACGCTTCTTATCGTTTATACTTTCTTCTAATGAAATCATAGTTTCTGTTCTGTAAACACCGTCGATATCATCGATCATGAAGATAACTTCTTTTGCGTGCTTAGTATCTTTTGCTCTGATTTTACAAAAGATATTGAATTTTCCTGTCGTTACAGAAGCTACTGTTACGAACGGAATTTGATTGATTCGCTCTAGTACAAATTTTGTTTGAGACGTATTATTAAGAAATACCCCTACATATGCAATAAATGAATATCCTAATTTATCGTAATCTAAGGCCAATGAAGAACCCATTATTATCCCGGCGTCTTCCATTTTTTTTACTCTAACATGCACTGTACCAGCAGATATCAATAGTTTTTTTGCAATGTCAGTAAACGGAACTCTCGTATTGTCTATTAACATATCTAAAATCTGGTGATCTACTTCATCTAAACGAAATTTACTCATAATTCTTTAATTAATATTACTAATTGCTATTACAAAGTATAAAAATATATATAAAAAACAACAAATTCACATAAAAATTAACTTTTTATCAATCCGTTAACAAATTTAACATTTTTATTTAAATAAAAATCTGCTTTTTGATTCAATTTCGGAAAATTAGTAAAGTCATCTGAATAAACTGCTCCTTTTGCATCATATTCATAATGTCCAAAATAATTTTCCAATTCGCCCACTTCAACTATGTAAGCGTTAAAATGAATTTTATTTTCAATCAATTCTTCTTTGTATTGTGCGACAAAATTCGTAATAATTTCGATACCATCATAATTTATTTTGATATTTTTATACATAAAATCATAAAAAACCACTTTATTTTGTGAAATATTCAAATAATCATTAATTCTGTTATTAACTAAATCGTTTTCGCTAAGGAATTCAAAACTCGAAATAAGTGAGAAAAATAAGAACTTTCGGGTTATTTCCCTTTCGTAATCATTAGCAAAATGACCCGCTTCAAATAGTATAGTTGGTACTCCTAAATACTGAAATGTATCTCCTATACAATTGATATTGAACGAATCATCAAATCTGCCTATTTGCCCCGGAATATACTTTTGTAAAACATCATTGATTCCTGCGATTACATTTATAGCTTTTAAACGGTTCTCATTTATCTCTCTTTCTTCATTATAGGATGGTGCTAAAAATGAAACAGTTGCAGGCTTGCCTGTTGCTCCGGCACCAAAAATAGTACGCTGGTCATGGAGGTTAAAACAGTAATGAGGTTTAAAAGATTCAAATGCTTCTCTTAGAACCTTGCTTTCTGGTTGTGTAAGATTTTGTGAATCCCTGTTTAAATCTACTTTGTTTGCATTTTCTCTGGTGTAAAGTCTTGCACCATCAGGATTTAAGATCGGAATGCTATAGAATGTAAAGGTATTCAACATTTTTTGTGCAAATTCAGATCCACTGTTTAATACATTAATAAAGTCACACAACGCTTTTGTGGTCGTACTTTCATTTCCATGCATTTGTGACCATAAATAAATGCGCGTTTCTCCAGTCCCAATTTTATAACTATAAATAGGTTCGTCTAAAACTGATCTGCCAATTACCTGTACTTCATTATTCGTATTTAGTTTGTCTAATAAAGGTTGAATATGGTCTAAAGTCAAATAACGACCGGATATTGATTGTTCTTTGTGTTGGCTAAATAATTCTTCTAAATTCATTGTCTTTTGATTAGTTTACAAAAGTAAACATCTTTATTGTTACAATTGTAAACAATTAAAAAAGAAGAAAATTTATAATTGTAAACAGGATTTCGGTCTTTATTTAGTTGATAAGTGTACCAAGAGTTGACAAATGTTATTACTTTAAATAAAAAATATTAAATAATTGTATATTAGTGTTTTAATACTTATTATTTAAAGCTATTATTACTTATAAAAAAGCCTATTTATACTATTTACAACTGTAAAATTGCTTTATTCATTACTTTTAATTACATTTGTAAACAACGTTTTAAATAATAATAATTTACAATGGTAAACATCGACGATTTTGTAAAAAGGCTTGAAATTATATTGGATTATTATGCCTTAAATGCTTCTTCTTTTGCAGATAGAATTGGTGTTCAGCGTTCGAGTATGTCTCACCTTCTTTCCGGAAGAAATAAACCCAGTCTGGATTTTGTAATGAAAATTTTAGAAGTTTTTCCGGATGTAGATTTATATTGGATTCTAAACGGCAAGGGAAGTTTCCCTAAAAATACAGATGAAGTTACAGAAGCTGTAAAAACTCCTGCTCCTATTTCTGTAAATGAAAATTTTAGTGGTGGAGATTTATTTTCTCAGATTGATTATAAGGAACCTCAAAAAATAGAAAAAGTATCTTCTCCAGAAATTAAAAGTCAAAATTTAGTTTCTGAAGAAGGTGAAATTGAGAAAATAGTTATTTTTTATAAAAACGGAACTTTCAAGGCCTATAACCCGTAATTTGAAAAAATCGGATATTTGAAAAATTTTAGAAATAATTTTCATTTAAGCGATTCTCACGGAACTCAAAAAAGACCAAAAAAAAACCTGATTCAGATTTTGAACCAGGCTTTATGAAATTTAAAAGTAAATTATTTTCTTAAAACAAAAACAGAAGTAACACCTGCTTCTAATCTTATATTAGTAGGAGCAAAATCGCCAGACATTGTTGGATATGCATACGTCAATACTTCTCCTCCTGCATTTAGTCTTTCAGCCACATAAATCTTTTTTGCAACCTGGTCATAAGCAACGTCAACAGGATTCCCTAAAAGTGAGTTAGGTCCGTAAACTCTAATTTGATTCGTTAATGCAATCGTTCCTGCTGCCATAGTAGAACTAAAAACGCTTGAGAAATTTTTAATAATCACCAAACCTCCATCTGTTCCCGAAGTTGCGCTGCCTACATCTGTCAGGATCATTGTATCATCAGCGGCAGAATATGTAATTCCGTGTGTACGAACCAGGCCAGCAATTGTTACTCTTTTAGTAGCTGTAATTGTTCCGGTTGCATTGCTCATATAATCTTTAAAAAGAACAATGTCACTGGTTAAATCTGCGACTGCATATAAATCGTTTCCGTTAATATGAATACCCCATAATTTAAAATCTGTAGTAAAAGTTTTTGCTAACGTAAAACCTGAAGAAGTTTTTTTGTAAACAAATAGTTTGTTCACCATGCCATTAGAGGCAAGCTGATCTTGTGCAACCACAACTATATCTCCTGAAACTGCAGTTTCTCTTGCATTGGTAAATTCGCTGCCTAAACTGCTAAAAGACAGTACTAAATTATCAGTTCCGGCTTTTATTGCATTTTTTATTCCGGTATAAGTTTCTAACTTATTATTAGTTCTCGAAGCAACAATAATAGCATCAGTATCACTATTATATGAAATACCTTCGGCGTCTAGTGATGCAACGGTAAAAGATTTTACCATTGGTGAAGCAGATAATAAGTCCAGATAAGTAATTTTTCCGGAAGTATTGCTGGAAGTTACTAAAGTTGACTCGGTTGTATTTGTCGTCTCATTGTCGTTGCTATCACAAGAGGTAAAAATTATTGACAAAAATGCGGCGGTAATAAATAGATTTTTCATAAGTATAATTTTAGAAAGTTAATTATACTTACGCAAAATTTACTCTTACGGTTTTAAGTTAAAAATAACACACTATTATTTGTTAAAATGAATAGCCGTTTTTTGGTATTTTACCTATAACTCCATCATAATGTTTTTTCAATACTAAAAGATCAGCTTCATAATCTCCGGTTGGAAAAAATGCCTTCCCTAAATTAACTTCTTTTTTACCCCAGTCAAAAGCTACGGGAACAATTGGCACATTTGCTTTAAGGGCAATAAAATAGAATCCGCTTCTAATTTCATTCACTTCTTTTCGTGTACCTTCAGGGGCAACTGCCAGACGAAATACTTCTTTTCTATCAAAAATTGCTGCAATCGAATCTACTTTGTTAAGTCCACCGCTGCGATCTAAGGGTTCTCCTCCTACACTTCTGAAATAATATCCAAAAGGAAATTTAAACAATTCCTTCTTTCCTACCCAGTTCATCTGCAATCCGGAGATTCCTCTCGTAAAAATTCCTAAATAAAAATCATGATTACTTGTATGTGGCATCACCATCATAACACATTTTTTTACTTCTGCATTTTCAATTCCTACTATTTTCCAGCCCATTAGCTTAAAAAAGATGAATTTGTACAACTGTTTTTTCATTAAAATTTATTTTTTGTTGCAAAATAAAAGATTTAAAGTGGTAAATTTGAGTAAAAGCATTTAAAAATGATTCAAAAATTATTTAGTTATATCATTCCAATCAAAATATTTAAGAAAAAATCAGAAAGAAGTAAAATTATCGAAATTACCTGGGCGAACGGTGAATTAGTTTTAGATTCTGAAAATACAAATTACTCTTACGGAAGTTTGCAGCGTATATTAAGGTACGGTCTTAGAAATATAGGTTATGATACCATTCTTAAAATGGATCATATTTTATTATTGGGAGTTGCCGGCGGAAGCGTCATAAAAACATTAGTGGATGAAATTGAATATAAAGGTAAAATTACAGGAGTCGAAATTGACCCGGATATGATTCAGATCGCAAATCAATATTTTAACCTTGACCAAATAAAACAATTAGAAATTATTATTGATGATGCATTTGAGTTTGTTTTAAAAACAAAAAATAAATACGATCTGATTATAATTGATATTTTTGAAGATATAAAAATGCCCAACTTTTTATTTGAAAGTTTTTTTAGCGAACGTATTTGTTTTCTTTTAGAAAAAAATGGTTTTGTACTTTTTAATACCATGATTTTAGATGAAGCACATAATGTTCGAAATCAAAAATATATTTCTGAGATAAACGCTGAATTATTTACTTCGAAAATGCTGCCCCGCGTAGAAGTACATAATGAACTAATAATTATTGAAAAAGTCGCTTAAATCTAAATTTTATGAAACCTCTTGTATCTATACTAAAAGCCTTGCCGCCTACTAAGATTATTGATTCCAGTATTCATTTATCAAAATATATTCCGTTGGATTTGTCTGTGACCAATCAGGATTTGGTTGAAAGTAAACCTGAAAATGCTGCTGAATTTGAAAATTTTATTTCAAATTATTTAGAAAAAAACAATGCACAAGTTGCATTTGGCGGCTACATAGAAGGTCGTACCTTATATCAGCGAAGTACGATTTTTAAGAACGATTCTATTCCGGAACGAAATATTCATATTGGACTGGATTTATGGACAAAAGTCGACACGGCAGTTTTAGCTCCGTTAAACGGAAAAGTTCACAGTTTTAAAAATAATCCTGGTTTAGGGGATTATGGTCCAACAATAATTTTAGAACACATTGTCGAAAATGAAAAATTTTATACTTTATACGGACATTTATCGTTAGAAAGTATAGAAAACCTTAGTGTTGGGAAAGTTTTTAATAGAGGACAAAAAATCGGAACTTTAGGAAACTCCTCTGTCAATGGTGATTATGCACCGCATGTACACTTTCAGATTATAAAAAATATCGAAGAATATCATGGTGATTATCCCGGAGTTTGTAATACAAATGATTTGAATTTCTATATCGAAAACTGCCCCGACCCCAACTTATTATTAAAAATTACTTAAATAGTTATGAAGAAAGCAGGATTGATTATATGTTTGTTGTTGTTAATTGGATGTAAATCAAAAAACATCAGCAGAGACACGGAAGATTTAAAGATTAAGAAAATTTCTGGTTCAGAAATTAATGCCAATCAGCAGCAAAAAGCCTATGAATTAGGAAAACGGGTTTTAGAAACCTGTAATACATCAAAATTTAAACCTTTTAATGAAACCGAAGTTACGTCATCAGTAAGAGAAAACACAACTGAAGAACGACTGACTAAAACTTGTCAAAAATTTAGACAGTATTACGGAAGTTTTATCGATTTAAAATTAGATGGAGTTTATAAAACAAAACAAGAAATCGTTTATCGCTATCACGCGTTATACACAAAAAAGGTTGCAAACAAAGAATTGCGCGTTTTTGTAAATGAAGACAATTTAATATCTGCAATCAAATCAATGGATTGGGATGAGAAATTCGATTCTAAACTAACAGAACAATAAAGTAAAACTATGAATTTAAAACTATCTCTTTTAATAGTATTGTTAATTTCGACATTTGCAAATGCTCAGGAAACTATGAGTATAAAAGGTTCAAAACCTTATCCCGCAACACAGGATTATACTTTTATTTGTGAAAAGTATGTTTATACAGGCGAAGCAAATGTTCAGATTGCAAAAACAGAAAAAGGAGGAGTTTTAAAAATAAGCATACAAACCACCAATGATAAAACCCATATTTCTGGTGGTTTGTATGTTGATTTAGCAAATGGAGATGTTATACCTTGCGTTGATAAAAACAGCAATGAAACTATCGAAGGCAAAACATCATCTTACTATTATTTTACTCCCGCTGAAATGATTAAGCTTAAAAAAAATGATATTAAAGGAGTTCGATTTATAGTAAAAGGAAACTCAGCTACTTTTGGCGATCAAACGGGGTATTTTACAGCTTCAAACAAAATGTCATATTTCTCTACGGCCTTTGATAAATCAAAAAAATCATTTGACACAGCTGTAGCAATTAGTGCGCTATAAATAAAATATTTGGTCTAATTAATCTTATATTTATAGTCTAATTTTAATAACTTATGAATTCTAACGAAGCTTTAATTACAAAATTCTATACTGCTTTTGCAAACGCTGATGCTAAAACAATGAGTGAATGTTACCATCCAAAGATTCATTTTATTGATCCGGCATTTGGTTTACTTAAAGAAGATCAGGTTTCTAAAATGTGGGAAATGCTGATTTTAAAAAGTAAAGGCAATCTAAAAATTGAATTTTTTGATATCAAAGCAGATACTTTTTCAGGATCTGCAAAATGGGTCGCTACTTATAATTTTAGCAAAACCAATAGAAAAGTAATTAATAGAATTTCTGCCGAATTTGTATTTCAAGACGGACTTATAATTAAACATACTGATAGTTTTGATGTCTGGAAATGGTCAAAACAAGCTTTTGGACTTACAGGATATTTATTGGGATGGACCGGTTTTTTTCATAAAAAAATTCAGGAACAAGCCCTGCTTTCACTTAAAAAGTTTCAGGAAGTAAAATAATTTGCCTGAATAAAAAATCAAGAAATACCAAACTATTTTTTTTATCGGATAAGATTACTAGAAAATAGAGATTAGGATCTTGGAGGAGTTCGTTCGATATATTTTTTTTTTTTGGAGCAAAAAAATAGTTATTTTTAGAACAACAGTCCCGCTTTCGCCTTTATCTTTGTTCGTTCCTCTCAAAGGATACCGGCTCTATCGGGGCTAGACGAGAAATATATCATTTATAAGAAATAAAAAAGTTCGCAAAGCTTTGTGTTAAAACAGCTTTGCGAACTTTGTGTTTTCTAAAACTACAAGATTAATATCGTAGTGTTCTTTATAGTTGAAAAAGAAAAATTTAACTTTTAAACCAACCGGCAACCAATTCATCTTCAAATGAATTCGCGTTTTTATGAATAAACTCGTTTGTGTTTTTATTATAAGAATAATCTAAAGCCCAAGTTTGGTGATTTTTAGCTAAGTCTTTGATGCTTTCACAAACCAAAGCAATTTCTTTATCAGTTGTTGTTGGGTGAATCGACATTCTTATCCATCCCGGTTTTTTGATCAAATCACCAATCGTGATTTCGTTCACCAGCTTATTCGAAGTTTCCTGATCTACATGCAGTAAAAAATGTCCGTAAGTTCCGGCACAGCTGCATCCACCTCTGGTTTGAATTCCAAATTTATCATTCAGTAATTTTACACCTAAATTAAAATGAAGATCTTCAACAAAAAATGAAATTACACCTAGTCGGTTTGTATGTTGACCGGCTAAAATTTTAATATTAGAAACTGCGCCAAGTTCATTAAAAACATAATCAACAATTTCATGTTCGCGTTGCAGGATATTTTCAATTCCCATTTCTTCTTTCAGCTCAATTGCAAGTGCTGTTTTTATAACCTGAAGAAAACCAGGAGTTCCGCCATCTTCACGATCCTCGATATTGTCAATATATTTATGTTCTCCCCAAGGATTTGTCCAGCTCACAGTTCCTCCGCCCGGACAATCAGGAATCATATTATTGTATAACTTTTTATTAAAAATCAAAACTCCGGAAGTTCCCGGCCCACCTAAAAACTTATGTGGAGAAAAGAAAATAGCATCGAGATAAGATTCAGGATCTTCCGGATGCATATCAATTTCTACATAAGGTCCTGAACAAGCGAAATCTACAAAGCAAACTCCGTTGTTTTGGTGCATTAATTTCGCTGCTTCATGAAAAGGAGTTTTTAAACCCGTAACATTCGAGCAAGAAGTTATAGAAGCAATTTTGATTGTTCTGTCAGCATATTTTTCTAATAATAAAGCTAAATTATCCAGACAAAAAAGTCCTTTTTCGCAAGACGGAATAATTTCAACATCGGCAATAGTTTCTAACCAGGATGTTTGATTAGAATGATGCTCCATATGTGAAATAAAAACAATTGGTTTTTTTTCTGCAGGAACATTTATAAAATCTTTTAGGTTTTCAGGAACCTTAAGTCCCAAAATACGCTGAAATTTATTCACAACACCCGTCATTCCAGTCCCATCAGTAATCAAAACATCATCCTGACTTGCATTTGTATGACGCTTGATAATATTTCTGGCATGATGATATGCTTTTGTCATGGCAGTACCTGACACAGTAGTTTCTGTATGAGTATTCGCTACAAAAGGTCCAAAATCATTGAGAAGTTTTTCTTCAATAGGGCGATATAGCCTTCCACTGGCTGTCCAATCTGTATAAATTATCTTTTTTTTGCCATACGGAGAGGTAAATTCCTGATCAATTCCAACAATATGTTGTCTAAAATCCTGAAAATAAGTTTCCAGAGTGATGGTATTATTTTTGCTATTCATTAGTGTGCCTGAGTTTGATTGCAAATATATTGCTTTTTTATACAATTGCGAATTTATCAATTGTAAACTTCAAACATTCCATATCCGTTTGGTATGTTTAGCTAAATTGTCATTTTCTTAATAATTTATCATAATATTCTATCGGATTAATAGGGCAAGTAAAACTTAAACAATACTATTTTATGAAAAATGTATCAATAGCTACTTTTGGTGGTGGATGTTTTTGGTGTATTGAAGCTGTAATTCAGCGTTTAAAAGGAGTAAAACATTTAAAATCAGGTTTTTCAGGAGGTTTTATTAAAAATCCTCCGTATCGTGAAGTTTGTACTGGCAGAACCGGACATGCTGAAGTGATACAAGTTACTTTCGATCCTGACATAATTTCATATCATGATCTTATTTTTATTTTCATGACAAGTCACGATCCAACAACTTTAAATCGTCAGGGAGCAGATAAAGGAACTCAATATCGTTCTGTAATTTTGTATCATAATGAAGAACAAAAAGCAATTGCAAAACAAGTTTTTGAAGAAGTAAAACCCTATTATGAAGATCCGATTGTAACCGAATTAGCTGCTTTTGAAGTTTTTTATAATGCCGAAGAAGACCATCAAAACTATTATAATAATAATCAGGATGAACGTTATTGCCAAATCGTAATAGATCCGAAAGTACAGAAATTAAAAAAAATGTACGCAGATAAACTTGTTGAATAATAAAAGGTTACTACTCATTAAAAGAATCTTTAAGATCATTTCATCTGTGGCTAAAAACAAATACTAAAATGAAAAATTTAAAAATAAACAATCGATTTACCGCAGAATTGCCTGCAGATCCTAACGAAACAAATGAAATTCGTCAGGTTTCTAATGCAGTTTTCTCTTTTGTAGATCCCACAAAACCATCCAATCCTACACTTATTCACGCATCGACAGAAGTTGCAGAATTAGTAGGTATTGCATCTGACGAAATAAAATCTGATGAATTTTTAAACGTTTTTTCAGGTAAAGAAATTCTGCCTGAAACACGTCCGTATGCCATGTGTTATGCCGGACATCAGTTTGGGAACTGGGCGGGACAATTGGGCGACGGCCGCGCTATTAATTTGACCGAAATAGAACATAATGATGATTTTTTTACGCTTCAATTAAAAGGAGCCGGAAAAACACCGTATTCCAGAACCGCTGATGGTCTGGCCGTTTTACGATCTTCTGTGAGAGAATATTTATGTGCCGAAGCAATGTATTATCTGGGAGTTCCCACTACCCGATCGCTTTCACTGATGTTATCTGGTGATCAGGTTTTACGAGATATTCTGTACAACGGAAATCCGGCATACGAAAAAGGTGCTATTGTTTGCCGTGTCGCTCCGTCTTTTATTCGTTTTGGAAGTTTTGAAATGCTGACGGCAAGAAATGAACTCAAAAATTTAAAACAATTTGTTGAATATAATATAAAGCATTATTTCCCTGAAATTAAAGGGGAACCAAAAGACCAATATATAGCGTTTTTTAAAACTGTTGCAGATAAAACCCGTGAGATGATTTTGCATTGGCAACGTGTAGGTTTCGTACATGGCGTAATGAATACAGATAATATGTCTGTTCACGGAATCACGATTGATTATGGTCCTTACGGCTGGTTAGAAAACTACGATCCAAACTGGACTCCAAATACTACAGACAGTCAAAATAGAAGATACCGTTTTGGGAATCAGCCTCAAATTGCACAATGGAATTTGTATCAATTGGCAAATGCCCTCTATCCTCTTATTAATGAAGCGGCACCTTTAGAAAAAATTCTGGAATCATTTATAACTGATTTTGATTCAGATTATAAAATAATGTTTTTAAGCAAGTTAGGTATATTCACTTCTACAGAAGCTGATAGTAAATTGATAGTTGCTTTAGATACCGTTTTACAATTATCTGAGACTGATATGACAATCTTTTTTAGAAATTTAAGCCAAATTAAAAAGACAGATTCAGTAGATGAGGCAACCGAAAAAATTAAATATTCATTTTATATTCCAGAAGAAATTTCGGGTGATATTTTAGATTCCTGGAAAAAATGGTTTGCTGTGTATCTTGAAAGATTACAAACTGAAGAATTATCAGATGAAGATCGTTCCGAAAAAATGAACGTTATAAATCCTAAATATGTTCTTCGAAATTATATGTCACAATTGGCAATTGATGCAGCAGATCAGGGAGATTATTCTTTAATTGATGATCTTTACGAATTATTACAAAAACCTTATGATGAACAACCTGAATACCAAAAATGGTTTGCAAAACGACCAGATTGGGCAAGATCAAAAGTAGGTTGTTCGATGCTTTCTTGCAGTTCTTAAAAGTTTTTTTGCCACGAATTTATAAATTTAGCCTATAAAATAATGTAACATTGAGCGAAGTCGAAATGCACGCAAAGTGTTCTCGACTTCGCTCGAACTGACAACAAAAATTTGTCTAAATTCGTGAAATTCGTGGCAAACTTTTTCAATTTCTATTTCGAAGTAATATAATCTACAATCATATTGGCATGAACACGAGAGTTTTCGATAAACCATTTATGAGTATGCATTCCTCCGCAAACAACTCCTGCTAAAAACAAACCTTCTACATTTGTTTCCATTGTTTCAGGATTATATGTTGGTGTTTTTAATTCATCCTGAGATAGTTGAATGCCCATTTTTTCAAGAAAAGTAAGATCAGGCTGATATCCGGTTAAAGCCAGAACAAAGTCATTTTCTATTACAATTTTTCCTTCAGCGCTTTCTATTTCGACTTCATCTTCTCTAATTTCGGTAATATTAGATTCAAAATAAGCCTTAATACTACCTTCAGCAATTCTATTTTCGATATCTGGTTTTACCCAATATTTTACCCTGTTATTGATTTCGTTTTTACGAATAACCATTGTAACATTTGCTCCTTTTCTAAAACATTCTAATGCTGCATCAACAGAAGAATTATTAGCGCCCACAACTAAAATATTTCTAAAAGCATATTCATGCGCTTCTTTATAATAATGACGCACCTTTTGCAATTCTTCTCCTTTTACATTCATTGTAATCGGAATGTCATAAAAACCTGTAGCAATAATCACGTTCTTCGCTTCATACGAAGATTTATTTGTTGTAATTTTAAATTGGTTATTTTCTAATTTCTGAACCTCAGTAACTTGTTCAAATAAATTGATAGCAAAATTAAAGTAGCGATGTATATTGCGATAATATTCTAACGCTTCCTGTCGTCCGGGTTTTGGAGCCAGACAATTAAACGGAATATCTCCAATTTCCAGTCTTTCTGCTGTTGAAAAAAAAGTCATGTATAAAGGATAGTTGAAAATACTATTTACAATAGCACCTTTTTCTATAATCAAATAACGCAGGTTTTTCTTTTGGGCTTCTATTGCACAAGCAAGACCAATAGGACCGCCTCCAACAATGATTAAATCATATTGTTCTGTCATAGCACTATTGTTTTTCCCAGTCTTTAAAGGGTTTTTTACTCAAATAAGCATTATAATATCTTGGATCATTTGTAACTTCTTCTCCTAGCCAATCTGGTTTTTCAAACGATTCTGTTTCAGATTCCAACTCGATTTCTGCCATGATTAAACCCTCATTTTCTCCGTAAAATTCATCTACTTCAAAAACATGTTTACCTGACTTTATCTCAAAACGGGTTTTCTCTATTTTGCCTTTCTCGCATAACTTAAGTAATTCCTGGGCTTCATCAACCGGAATTTCATTTTCCCACTCAAAACGAGACATTCCGCCTTGTTTTCCAATTCCTTTTATGGTTATAAAGCCTTTATTTCCTTTAATTCTAACGCGAACAGTTCTTTCAGGAATTGAACTTAAATATCCCTGAGCGATGTTATTTTGAGTAAAAGCCTGTTCTTTAAAATCATCTGATTTTACAAGAAACTTTCTTTCTATTTCGACCATTTCTCTTTACTAAATTAAATTTTTATGCAAGTTACTTAATTTAATTCACTCATAAAATCGAGAACCAATTATCTGGAACGATTTTGTTGTTAAATTTAATTATCTTAAAATTAGATATATAGATCAGAAATAACTGATTATTAATGTGTTATGTATTTATTTTTTTGTTAAATTTGATAGAATCTTAACTCCATCTCTTATGTCTAAAAAAGCACTTTATCTGTTAGGCATTGCAATAACCATAATTTTAGGTACCTATTTGTATATAAATTTTTGTTGCAATTGTACTATTAAAACACCAGCAACTGATACTGAAAAAGTACCAGTAGTTGTGGCTGAGGAGACCAATTTTGTCCCTTTTATTCTAAATGGTTCGGGAATTGATTATCATGCAAATGACAACATCAAGTTTCTGAAAAACAGTTTTGCAGTAATACTGCCTGTTAGTGATTCTGTAGCGATTGGAATTGAAAATCTTAAAAAGTTTTTAGTAGAAAATCCAAAACAAAAAATTACAATCACGGGTTACGCTACTTCTGATGAAACAAATTCTACTTCGTATGAAAACCTTGGTCTTGCAAGAGCAAATGATATCAAAAAGTATTTTATTTCTAAAGGTTTATCAGGTTCTCAATTTGATACTAAAGGTGAAATAATTGCTAAGTGGAAAACAAGTTCAGATACACTTTTAGGTCCGGCCGACTACAAATTTGAAACTCCGGAAGCAACTCCGGCTGTAACTGATGAATGGATCGTTTTGAAAAATAAAATTAATGGTGATCCTTTAATCCTGCATTTTAATACCAACAAATCCAGTGATAAATTGACTGATGTTGAGAAACAAAAAGTAGCAGATTTAATTCAA
This sequence comes from Flavobacterium sp. Leaf82, assembly GCF_001422725.1. GTDB lineage: Bacteria > Bacteroidota > Bacteroidia > Flavobacteriales > Flavobacteriaceae > Flavobacterium. Next base: position 218,988 of record NZ_LMMA01000034.1, read on the forward strand.
TACATAAAACATGATAAGGAAGCCGTAATTTTAGTAGTTGGACACAGTGATAATGTTGGAAATCGTGATTCTAATATTTCTCTGGGACAAAAACGTGCTGATTTTTCTAAAAACTATTTATCCAAAAAAGGTATTGAAGAAAGTCGCATTACGACTGAATCAAAAGGCCCTGACGAACCTATTGGCGATAATACAACAGCTGAAGGAAAAGCAAATAACAGAAGAACCGTAATTACAATCAAATAATTAATCAAAATATACTATTATGAATATACCATGTATCTTAATACCTGTGCTAGTTGGATTAATCTGTGGAATTTTGGGTTATTTACTAGGAAAAATGAATGCTAAAGGAGATGATTCACTTGCGATATCGCTGCAAGCTGATTTAGATGCCTGTAAAGCAAATACAAGAAATTTAAATGCTAAGATTTCTTCTCTGGAAGATGATTTAGCGTCAAAAAATAACATTTCTACAACTAATATTTCTACATCCGGACAATCATTTACTTCTACAATTCCTCCTGCTTTTTTGTTTGATGCGGAATTGGTTTCAACTGTTTATGGAAAAAAAATCAAGGAAAATGATTTGAAAATTGTTGAAGGAATCGGACCTAAAATTGAAGCTTTGCTAAACGCAGCAGGAATTACGACCTGGCATGCATTATCTGAAACATCAACTGAGAAATTACAATCAATTCTTGATGCCGGCGGAGAAAATTATGCCATTCATAATCCAAGTACCTGGGCAAAACAAGCCTTTTTAGCTTATCAGGGAAAATGGCAGGAATTAAAAGACTGGCAACAAGGTTTGCTGGGAGGAAAAGAGTAAAGAAAATTATAAAGGTACAGAGTTGAAAAGTTCAAAGGCTTTGTAACTCTGTATTTTTATTTTAAACTTTTTGTTATTTAATTTAAATCTCTGAGCCTTTGTTACTTTGTCACTTTGAATCTCTTAAAAAATTGATTCCCAATTTTTAGAAATATTATACCATAATTGTCCTTGCGAAACTTGTAGCGGACAATCAATATTATTAGTATAAAGTGCTCCGGTTCCCAAGCCTTGCGGCATATCAGAATTCTGTATGAATGTCCATTGTGAGATAGCATTAAGTCCTATATTACTTTCTAATGCAGATGTAATCCACCAGCCAATATTGTATTTTTTTGCTAAATCAATCCATTCTCTAGTTCCTCTAAAACCACCAATAAAACTTGGTTTAAGAATGATGTACTGAGGTTTGATTTCCTGCAATAATTTTTCTTTTTCTTCTATTGAAAAAACACCTATCAGTTCTTCATCCAGCGCAATAGGAAATGGAGTCGTTTTGCACAAATTTGCCATTGCTGTAATGTTCCCTTTTTTAATTGGCTGTTCGATACTATGAAGCTCAAATTTATCAAGTTGAATAATCTTATCTAAAGCTTCGTTTAAAGCAAAAGCACCATTAGCATCAACTCGAATTTCGATTTGTTCTGCTGAAAAATGGGTTCGGATAAAGTGTAATAATTCTAATTCTTTCTCAAAATCTATAGCACCAATTTTAAGTTTGATACAATTAAAACCATCTGCTAATTTTTCTTCGATTTGCTGTTTCATGTACGAAGCTTCTCCCATCCAAACCAAACCATTTATAGTAATTGATTTCGTATTATTCGTAAAATCAGAAGGGAATAATACATACGGATTTTTACTTTTTAATGATAAAAAAGCCATTTCAATTCCGAATTGTATCGACGGAAATTCTGGCAATGCTTCCCATAAAGCCGTTTCTTCTAAATGAATATTATCGCAAGCCCATTTTAATTTTTCTTCATAATCATCACGATCATCAGCACTTAAACCACGAAGGATTCCGCACTCACCTATTCCTTTTTTGCCGTTTTCTTCCAGAACAATAAACCAGGTTTCTTTTTGTGTCATAACGCCTCTGGAAGTTCCAGATGGTCGTTTAAACTCTAACATGTATTTATGGTAAGTTGCTTTCATGGTGGTATTTTAAACCATATAAGTTATATAAGTTCATTTAATTAGATTGTGCAAAATCTTAATGGTTAAAGATTAAGCAAGCTTTATATAGTATAGTTTAAATGAACTTATATAACTTATATGGTAAATATATTTTAATTGTATAATTTCAAAACTCTTTCAAAGTCTTTTGATGGTAAACCTGCTTTCTCGAAAACAGCAAAATCTTGTTTTGTTTTTTCTTTCCAGCTTAAACTGTCAGTTACATTTTGAGTCTGATATTTTTTGTAGATGGCTTTTGCTTCGCTATAATCGTCGCTAACCAAATAAACATGCGCTAAATTTAATTTTACCAATAACTCAGTATCATCTAATTTTTCTCCTTCTTTCAGGAATTTAATCGCTTTTGCATATTGTTTAGTCAAAATATAGCAATATCCTATAGAACTGTAGTCAATTGCTGTCGCTTTTCCGTCATTAATGATCGTATTCAGCTTTTGAATTGCTTCATTATATTTTTGCAATTTTATTAAAGTCGAAGCCTGGGTTCTCAAATCATTATAAACATTTTTAGAAATATCAGCATCTTTATAACAGCTGTTTCCAAAGTCTTTATATACTTTGTTTTTTTCTATGGGCAACAATTTCTGAAACTCTGTGTAGCGATATTGTTTAATAATTTTATCGAGAATACAAACACAAAAATCATCAGAGTTGGCCATTTTCTGAGCCATTGTCGATGTTTTGCAAAGACTTATAATTTCGTTTTTGTTGTCCTGATTCCATCCACGGTTTAATTTTGTATCGACCCACGGCACAACTTCTAAAACTATTTTTTGATTAAGAAGCCAGTTTTTGCTGTGAAAACCAAACCAAATTGTACTTACATCCTGACCTAAGCATGATGATTTATCCAGGGATAATCGCTTTGCATCTTTGCTTAAAGGTTCTACCTGAGCATAACAGGATTTGTCTGTTTTACCATCATCGATGTATTTTTTTGCAGCATCATTTGAGGTAAAAAGCGCATAAGTACAGGTATCGTCTCCAGAGATTTTTGACATTAAAAAAACTGCTCCTGCTGATCCCTGACTGATTCCGGTGGGATCCGGAATTGATTTTAATACAGATACCAAACTATTTGCCATTTGCTGGTTTTCGTCTAAAAGGGTAATTCTGTAAACGATTTCTGTTGTACCAACCGGTAGATCTTCGGTTTTTAATACGATTCTGTCACGGGCTGAAACTATAATTTCTTTTGTTGTAGCGCGTTCTTTGTCCCAATAACCATCTTTTTGAGCAAAAGAATTAAGTGAAACTGTGATTAAAAAAAATAGTGCAACCTTTTTTAAATTCATTTTGTAAAATTTAGTTTAAATATTCATGCAAATTTCAAGCCTAATTTTTGAGCATTTGCTGAATTCTTCTTTCAGCCTCTTCTTTTGTAATTCCGTTATAAAAATCTTTTACAAATGGATGATCGAAATCTTTATGAGGGAAAATTTCGGGTCTCTCGTTACCAATTTTAGTGACAACTGTTGTTGGGATACTACCTGAGAATTCATATTCCGGAATAAAATTCGAAAGCCATCCAAAATAATTGGTTTCATGATTCTGGTTATCATAGTTTTCAAGGTAATCCTTAAAACTTTGTTCGCTTAATGATACCCAAAAACCATATTCTAAATCTTCGCAATGATCATTAACTTTTTGAAACAAAACAACCCTAATAAATCTAAGGACATGTTCTGGATGTTTTATTACGCAAAAATCAGAATCGATTACTGCAATATCTTCTTTTTCCTGATCAGAAAGATTATGATAACTATTAGGAGTATTGTAGGTTAATGCGGGCCAGCTTTCGTGTTCCTGACCACAACATTCACAAATGAATTTAATCGTTTCGTTCATCTAATTTTTTTATGAATACTAAAATCCTAGCCCCGATAGAGGCGGTATCCTTTTTTGAGAAGATTTTTTATCTTCTCAAAAAAGATATAGCCGAAAGCGGGAAATAGCTCCTTATTCTTCTATTTTACGAATGATTGCAATTATAGTTCTATTGAATCTCCAATTTCAAGAAGCATCAAATCTTTTCCTTTATCGAAAAATTTACGAATAGCCTCTTCATGATTGATTTCTATGTAACCAAAAGTGTCAAAATGATAACCAAGAATTTTATCACATTCGATAAAATCAGAAGCAATAATGGCATCTTCTACGTCCATCGTAAAATTATTACCGATTGGCAGAATTGCCAAATCTAATTTTGTACGCAACGGAATCAGTTTCATATCATATGTCAGCGCTGTATCGCCGGCTATGTAAATATTTTTATGCTCGCTTTCGATTACAAAACCACCCGGATTTCCGCCGTAACTTCCGTCAGGAAATGAGCTTGAATGAATGGCATTTACATATCTTACTTTTCCGAAATCAAAATTCCAGCTTCCGCCATGGTTCATTGGGTGCGCTTTTAACTCTCTTTGTGCATAATAGCTTGTAATCTCAGCATTTGATACAATAACTGCATTAGTGCGTTTTGCAATAGCTTCTACATCAAGAACATGGTCGCCATGTGCGTGTGTAAGCAAGATATAATCTGCTTTTAATGTGTTTATATCAATTGCCGCAGCTTTTGGATTTCCTGTAATAAATGGGTCAACAATAATATGTTTTCCTCCAACTTCAATGCCTAATGACGCGTGTCCGTAAAATGTGATTTTCATTTTTGTAATTTTTTAAAGTTGAACTTTGTTTATCTTCCACCTAAGAAAAGGTTAACAATAATGTCTGAAATCAATGAAATCATACATACTGTTAATAATATGGAAAGCAAAAATGTGCTAAGTGCCAGTTTTTTTAATTCGGGGTCTAACAGCTTAGGGTTTTGATTTTTATAAACGGTAATTAAATGTTTTGTTAAAGGGATATATGCCAGTAAAAATAAGTATTGATCGAAATTGTAATCGCTTAAAATTGCAAAAACAATCACACAAAGCATTGCTGTAATAATCAGTGTAAAATGATAAATTTTGGCTTGTGCTCCTCCTATTTGAACTACAATTGTGTTTTTTCCTGATTTTCTGTCTGATTCTTCATCACGCATATTGTTTAGGTTTAAAACCCCTACGCTTAACAAACCAATTGCAATTGCCGGAAGAATCAATAGCGGATCTATTTCTTTAGAATATAAAAAATTAACGCCCAAAGTACTTACAAGACCAAAGAAGACGAAGACAAATACGTCGCCAAATCCTTTATATCCGTAAGCTGAATTCCCAACTGTGTAACGAATCGCAGAAGCAATTGCAGCAACTCCAAGCAATAAGAAAAAGATAGAATATCCGAAATTAGTTTCACCAAATGCAAAATAAATTAAGATTATTGCTGCTAATAAAGTCAATATAGAGGTTATTATTATCGCTTTTTTCATGGCTTGAGGCGTAATAACTCCGCTTTGAATAGCACGCTTTGGCCCTACTCTGTCCTCATTATCAGTTCCTTTTACTCCATCTCCGTAATCATTTGCAAAATTGGATAAAACCTGCAAACCTAATGTTGTTAATAAGGCAAATCCAAAAATTTTCCAACTAAATACTTCTGTTGGTGTGTTGATCGCTTCTGTAGGGTTTGAAAGTGCGTAAATACTTCCTACTATAATTCCAGAAACTGATAAAGGCAATGTGCGCAATCGTGCGGCTTCAATCCAATGTTTCATATTTTAATTTTAGATTTTAGATTTCTTTAAAAAGTATTCAGTCACAACTTCAGTTTTCAGTTTTAAGACTGTGACTGAGACTGAAACTGGGAACTAATTACTTTTTATGGCAACCATTTATTTTCACCAAAGTTTGGTTTTCTTTTTTCCAAGAAAGCATTTCTTCCTTCTTTTGCTTCTTCTGTCATGTATGCTAAACGAGTTGCTTCACCGGCAAAAACTTGTTGTCCTACCATTCCGTCATCCGTTAAATTCATGGCAAATTTTAGCATTTTTATAGAAGTTGGAGATTTCTGAAGAATTTCCTGAGCCCATTCATATGCCGTGTCTTCTAACTCATCATGAGGGATAACAGCATTTACCATTCCCATATCCATGGCTTCCTGAGCAGAATAGTTTCTTCCTAAAAAGAAAATCTCACGTGCTTTTTTCTGACCTACCATTTTTGCCAGATATGCAGATCCGTAACCTCCGTCGAAACTGGTTACATCAGCATCTGTTTGTTTAAAAATTGCGTGTTCTTTACTTGCCAGAGTCATATCGCAAACTACATGCAAACTGTGTCCGCCACCAACTGCCCAACCCGGAACAACTGCAATAACGACTTTTGGCATAAAGCGAATTAAACGCTGCACTTCAAGAATATTTAAACGATGCTGACCATCTTCACCAACGTAACCCTGATGTCCGCGGGCATTTTGATCTCCTCCACTGCAAAAAGAATATACGCCATCTTTTGTTGATGGTCCTTCTGCCGAAAGTAAAACTACACCTATTGAAGTATCTTCTTGTGCGTCGTAAAAAGCCTGGTATAATTCTGAAGTTGTTTTAGGACGAAAAGCATTTCTAACATTTGGTCTGTTGAATGCGATTCTAGCAACTCCGTTACATTTTTTATAAGTTATATCTTCAAATTCTCTGGCAGTTATCCAATCCATTTCTATTTGTTTTATTTTAAATAATTATAGCGTAAAAATAAAGCATTTTTACATTTTTACCTACTCAATTTACTTTAAGTCTGTCAGAAAATAACTTCTAATGTTAACAATTGGTATTGTCTTACAAAAAATAACATTTTTTAACATTAGATTCAAAAAATAATAAGTAATTTTACACCCTAGAAATCAATGAGATACATTTTATTTCATTGTTTTACGATTGATTTTCTTTCACTGATTTATTAACCTAAAAAATGATTTTTTTGAGAAAATTTAAAAAATTTGTCGCTCATTTTTACTTGGTTTTTATTAGTAAACCCCTAAATAATGAGCAAATGATTTATTCATTTGTTGAAACTACGAAAAGGAAATAGTAACACCTAAGGTTAAATGCTGGAATTGTTTAATGATTAGTATCAAATTGATTACGAAAAGAGGAAAAAATACTAACTGAAACTTTCTATAAGTTATTTTATAAAACCAATGGATTAGCCGTGAAATTGATATTTCGCTTTTAAATATGAATGTATAGATTGTTTGAAGACATACCGTTTCATGAAGTAATTTCAAAATTTTTAAAAAGTTATTTCCTGAATGGATTCGAATTTATTTTATTTCTGTTTTTTTTTAATTACAATTTTTTTTAAAACTAGAATAAAAAGGGAAAGGCTGCTTGTAATGAGCAGCCTTTCCTGTTTTTTGTAGTAAATTCAATATTTTTAATGAAATTATTCTTTTACAAGATAAATCCCGTCTTCTTTAATTTCAATAAGTTTATCTTTATATAAAGCTCCAATTGCTTTTTTGAAAGTTTTTTTACTCATTTTCAAAACCGTTTTGATATCCTCAGGATGTGAAGCATCGTTTAGGCGTAAGAATCCTCGGTTCGCTCTTAATTCATCTAATATTTTCTCTGCATTTGGTTCAATGCTTTGATAACCCTGAACTTGCAATGCAACATCTATTTTATTATCAGGACGAATATTTTTAATAAAACCTATCATTCTGTCTCCGGTTCTAATCGCATCATCATAAACTTCATCTTTGTACAACAATCCTTTGTGTTGCTCATTGATAATAACGTTGATTCCTAATTCTGTAATATGAGAAACGATCAAATCAACTTCTTCTCCTTTTTCAACCGTTAGGTTTTCATTGCTTAAAAACTGATTTAATTTACTTGAAGCTACCAAACGATTGGTTTTTTCATCCATATAAAGGTAAACGAGGTAACGTTTTCCTTTTTCCATTGGACGGGCTTGCTCTTTAAACGGAACAAGAATATCTTTTTCCATTCCCCAGTCCATAAAAGCACCAACCTGATTGATATAATTTACTCTTAAAAGTGCAAATTCATTTAATAATATATAAGGTTCCAGCGTTGTGGAAACCGGGCGTTGTTCGTGGTCTAAATAAACAAAAACGATAAGCTCCTCGCCTATTTCGAATTCGTTGGGTACATATTTATTAGGTAATAATATATCGTGAATTCCTTCCGGATCTTCTTCAGGATTTCCTAAAAATAAACCAACTTTGGTATCACGTAATATAGTAAGGGTATTGTATTTTCCTATTTCAATCATATTCTTGAGATTCTAAGCTAAAAAGTAGCTGAGTTTTTAAAGTGCAAATGTACGAAGTTTGAAAATGGTACGACGAAAAATGTTTTACATAAAATGTATCACAACATCTTTTTCTGGTTTCTCTTTTTTTTAATTAAATTTGAGAATCAAAAATTAACTCCAAATCAATGAAAAAGACCATTTTTTATTCTGTTTTTACATTTCTGTTTTTTACTCAGATTTCTATTTCTCAAGTTGTTGAAGATCCCGAAATAAAAAAAATGATTACCGAAATTAAATCCGAGAATCTTGAAGCAACTGTTCGTAAATTAGTTTCTTTCGGCACAAGGCATACACTTAGTGATACAAAAAGTAAAACCAAAGGTATTGGCGCTGCACAACAATGGGTAAAATCTGAGTTTGATAAATATGCATTAGAATCTAACGGACGATTGACTTCGACAATAGATTATTTTACGGTAAAAGCTGATGGTAAGCGTATTGCAAAAGACAGCCAGCTTGGTAATGTTATGGCAACCTTAAAAGGAACTGATCCTAATGATAATCGCGTCCTGATTATTAGCGGACATCTTGATTCGAGAGTTTCTGATGTTATGAATGTAAAATCTGATGCTCCTGGCGCAAATGATGACGGATCCGGAGTTGCAGCTGTAATCGAACTGGCAAAAGTAATGAGTAAAAGATCTTTTCCTGCAACCATTATTTTTGTGGCTGTAGTTGGTGAAGAACAAGGACTTTACGGTGCGAGACATCTTGCCGAATTAGCAAAAGAATCTAACTGGAATATCATTGCGATGCTAAATAACGATATGATTGGTAATAGTTTATCAAGCGGAACTAATGTAAGAGACAATACACAAATCAGAATTTTTAGCGAGACGATTCCGTTTCTGGAAACCGAAGATGAGGCAAAAATGCGTAAAGCAACAAGCCGCGACAATGATAGTCCTTCGAGATTATTGGCGCGTTATATCAAAACGGTTACAGAACAATATGTAGATCAGCTAAAAGTAAAACTGGTTTATAGAAACGATCGTTTTTTACGTGGTGGCGATCATACGCCGTTTAGCCAAAATGGTTTTACAGCGGTTCGTTTTTGTGAAATGAATGAGAATTTCGATCATCAGCATCAGGATCTTAGAACTGAAAACGGTATTAAATATGGTGATCTTGTAGAATTTATGGATTTTGAATATTTACGCAAAAATGCCTGTGCTAACTTAGCCACGCTTGCCAATTTAGCCTGGTCGCCAAAAGCACCTGTAAGTGTAGGTATTGAGGTTAAAAACCTTTCTAATTCCTCTACTTTCTCGTGGACTGCACCAGAAGGAAAAGCACAATACGGGTATCAGATTTTGATGAGAGAAACATCCTCTTCGCATTGGGAAAAAACATTTTTTGTAAAGGATACAAAAGCCGAAATACCTTATTCTAAAGACAATTACTTTTTTGCGATACAAACCGTAGATGCTTTAGGCCATGCAAGTTTACCGGTTTTCCCCGTCCCGATTCGTTAATATTACAGTATAAAAAAAGCGCCAATAAGGCGCTTTTTCTTTTTAATTTTGAAAGGTTTATTTGTAAACACTTTCTTTTTTAAAATGCAATGTCAATAAATAATAAACAACAGCTCTGTATTTGTGTTTGTTTGAATGTCCGTATTTTTGAAGAACTGTAGAAATCGCCGGTTCTAAATCCGGGCCATCCGGTAATCCTAGTTTCTTAATCAGGAAATTTTTTCTCACAGTATCTATTTCTGAATGTTGAGTTCCTGCAACCGTAGATGCATCTGCATTATAAATAGAGGGTCCACAGCCAATAACTACTTTCGTCAGTAAATCCATATTTGGTGTTACACCACATTTTACTTTTAGATCTTCTGCATACTTTTTAATCAATTCTTCTCTTGCACTCATAATAAAAATTTAAATTAGACTTATAAAAGCCAAATTTAAAGATTTATCTTACATTAAAAATTATTTTAAGTTAATTTTATTTACAAATTAAATTAATTCCTTAAAGTATTGTTTTAAAACAACATCATTTTCAAAAGTTGGAGTAAAAACTTCTAAAATTCCTGGAATATCATTTTCATTATAAAGTGCTGCTATATTCTTTTCTAAAGAAGGTACATCGTTGGCCGTTAAATAATTAAGACTATACATTTTAGCTAAATGCTCAGCAGTTAGTTGGTGAGAAGTTTCAAAATAAGTATTAAAAACAGGCTTTTCTTCATGTCCTGGCAAAATTCTGAAAATTCCTCCTCCTCCATTATTTATCAAAATAATTTTGAAGTTTTTAGGAATGTAAGAATTCCATAAAGCATTACTATCATAAAGAAAGCCAATATCACCGGTAATAAAAACGGTTTGTTTGCTATTTCCTACCGCTGCGCCAATTGCTGTTGATGTACTTCCGTCGATTCCGCTTGTTCCCCGATTACAGAAAACTTCGATCGATGGATCAATATCTATTAATTGTGCGTAGCGAATTGCTGAACTGTTGCTAATTTGCAATTGACTGTTTTTAGGAAGTGATTCTATTACTTTTTCGAATACTTTAAAATCAGAGAATCTAATTTTACGCAAATATTCCTGTTTTCTGATTTTTCTTAAATCGTAAATTTTATCAATTTTTGAGAAATATTTACTCGATACAAATGTTGTTTTTGGAAGCAGTTCTTTGAAAAAATCTTGTGCTTCCATTACAAAATGTTTACTTAAAGCATTAAATGTATCGTAAGCACGTAAAGTATCTATATGCCAATGATGTGCAGGTTTGTATTTTCGCAAAAAAGCCTTAATACGTTTTGAAACAATCATACCGCCAAAAGTGATTAAAACTTCTGGTTCTAATTCTTTAAAATCACAATCGTCAAAAGGTGTAATTAAGCTGTCTATACTATTAATAAAACTTGGATCATGTAAGTTTGATGTTGTCTCCGTAAGTACTACAATTGAGGGATCTTTGGCGAAGTTTTCGAGAATTTCTTTGCTTACAGAATTAGCTTCGTTTATGCCTCCAATAAGAATTAATTTTCTTTTTGAAGTATTCCAAACAGAAACTACATCATCAATATTTTCGATAATTTTTGTCCCTAGAATTTCCTCTGAGTGAATAATTTTTGGTTCAACAGAAAGTTCTGAAACCGTTTCGTATAATGGTTCCTCAAACGGAGCATTGATATGAACAGGGCCTTTTTGAAGAATCGCAGTTTCGATTGCTTTATTGATTTTTAAATCATTTTCTACAGAAGCATCTTCGGTTAAATTAGCATTAAAAACAGAGTGGTTCTGGAAAACATTTTCCTGACGAATCGTTTGTCCGTCGCCAATATCGATCTTACTTTGCGGACGATCTGCTGAAATTACAATTAACGGAATCTGACTGTAAAAGGCTTCGGCTACAGCCGGATAATAATTTAACAATGCTGATCCTGAGGTACAAACCACTGCGGTTGGCAATTTTGTTTGTTGTGCGATTCCTAATGCAAAAAAAGCGGCGCAACGTTCGTCAGCAATACTGTAACAAGTAAAATCAGGATTTTGTGCAAAACCTATTGTTAACGGTGCGTTTCTTGATCCCGGAGAAATTATAATATTGGTGATTCCTTTTGCTAAACAAATTTCGATAATGCTTTGAGCAAGCGCTATTTTGGGGTAAATCATTCTTATGGCGTATTATTTTTTAAAGAAAATCCAGAAGTCCAAAATTTCTTTTTGATATCACAAAGTTACAAACTTCGCATTGGATTTAACTTATAAATAGGAAGATATTAAGGGCTGTTTATAGAAAAAGGGAATATATTTGTAAAACAGATTTTTTAATAAAAATAAACTCTTTATGCGTTTCTTCTGCCTATTATTTCTTTGCTTTTCGTTGCAAACCATACATTCTCAGAATCAATTCGTTCCTGATGATACTCCTTATAAAACTGCTCTGGAAAATGCAAAAAAAGAAGGCAAACCACTTTTTGTAATGCTTTATGCAGATTGGTGTCCGCATTGTAACCAAATGAAAAAAGAAGTTTTTAGCGATCCTGCAGTAATCGATTTTTTGAAGAAAAATTATACTTGCAGCTGGAAAAATATAGAAAAAGAAGAAGGAATTGCTCTTAAGGATAAATACGGAACTAAATCCCTGCCTGCTTTTTTATTTATTGATCCAAATACCGAAACTCTTTTATATGCTTTGAAAGGAGAATCTAAAAAGGCTGATTTTATGACCGAAGCGAATTATGCGTTGAATCCTAAAATGCAATTGCCTTATTTAGAGAAACAATTTCTTGCAGACCCAAGTAATTCAACCACATTTTTTACTTATCTGAATACTTTAAAGAAAGGAAAAGACAGAACCGATTTATCGATTCCAACGCATATTTATCTAAATACTCAATCTGATGCACAATTGGTTAGTGAACTAAATTGGCGTGTTATTGCAAATGGTGTAACCGATATTAAATCGAGAGAGTTTCAATATGTTTTAAGTCATCAAAAAGATTTTGCTGCTGTGGCTTCGCAAAATCGTGTTGATCGCAAAATTGAAAGTATTGTTAATGAATTACTTCGCCCATATGTTGATAATCTGGATACGATAAACTACTATAAACAAAGGGAAATTGCAAAATCTATCCGATTACAAAAGACAGATTCTCTTGTTTTTAAATTTGATCTGACTCTGGCGGAAAGAACCGAAAAATGGGATTTCTACAAAAAAGTAACGCTTGAAAACACAGAAAAATTAGTTTGGAATGATGCAAGTTTCCTTAAGGATATTGGACAGACTTATTTAAAACATATTACAGATACTGAAAGTCTGAAAAAATCTATTTCTTGGGTAAAGCATTCTTTAGAATTAAATGATTCTTATGACGGAAATTTACTTATAGCGAGACTTTATAATAAGATAAAGGATAAAAAATCAGCCTTAAAATATGCTAAGGATGCCAAAGTTATTTGTACTGAAATGACGTGGAGCACCAAAGATGTAGATGATTTATTAGCTGAACTCAATAAAAAATAAAAAAAATAACTTACCACAAAATTACCATGGACGTAATATTAAGACCAGCCAAAACCAACGATCTAGAGAAAATTCTTGAAATTGTAAATCATTCTATATTGCATACAACTGCAAATTATAATTATGATATTCAAACTATTGATATTCAAACAAAATGGTTCGAAGATAAAACCGCTAAAAATCTGCCTATTATTGTTGCTGAATTAGAAGGCGAAGTTGTAGGTTTTGGAAGTTACGGGCAATTTCGTGAGAAAATTGGCTATCAATATACGGTCGAACATTCTGTTTATGTTGTTGATAATATAATAGGTAAAGGTGTTGGATCTAAACTATTACTTGAATTAATTCGCCTTGCAAAAGAACAAGGTTATCATGTTATGATTGGCGCTATTGATGCGGATAATGCAGGAAGTATTGCTTTTCATGAGCGATTTGGATTTGTATTAACCGGAACAATTCGTGAGGTTGGTTATAAATTTGATCACTGGCTTGATTTGGTTTTTATGCAGTTGATTTTGAAGTAATGGCACGCGGATGAAACGGATTCGCTAACGAGAAAACGCTGATTAACGTGGTTTTTTTCTTTTTTTACTGCAATGTTTATTTACTGGAACGTTTTTACAGCAATGTTTTTACAGCAATGTTTTTTTACCGCAAAGTGCACAAAGAATTACGCAGAGTTCTTGAAGAAAGAGTAAAAGTTTAAGTTCACAAAGCTGGATGCTACTTCTTTGTCATTTGACAAATCAGACGGCATAAAAAAATCCACAAACTTGAAATTGATTCAAATTTGTGGATTTTTTGGTTTAGATAGTATTGCTTAACTTTTTATCCAGTTGATTACCTCAGGATCTGTAGGCAATGTTCTTGGTTTGATTACTTTTACCAATTCTCCTTTTTCGTTGATTAGGTATTTCTGAAAGTTCCATTCAACTTCAGAATCCTGTAATCCGTTTTTAGATTTTTGCGTCAGGAATTTGTAAACTTCGCACATATCATCACCTTTTACAGAAACTTTGTCCATCATTGGAAAAGTTACACCGTAATTTTGTTGGCAAAATGTTTCGATTTCTTTGTTTGTTCCAGGTTCCTGAGAAGCAAAATTGTTAGCAGGAAAACCTACAATTACAAAACCTTTGTCTTTATATTCTTTGTAAATCGCTTCAAGATCTTTGTACTGAGGCGTTAATCCGCATTTTGAAGCGGTATTTACAATCATAACTTTTTTACCTTTTAGAGAAGAAAAATCAAAAGTATCTCCTGATAAGTCCTGAACTTTAAATTGGTAAATGTTTTCTTTTGCCATGGCTTTATCTGTTTTAGACAATTTATTTTTACTTGTTTGAGCCTGAATTTGTGTACCTAATAAAAAGACAACACTACAAGCTATAAATACTATTTTTTTCATTGTTTAATTTTTTATAAAATTAGTTAAAATCTGTTTTCAGTAAATCTTTTGTCTGCATTATTTTTATTAAACATAAGTTAAATAAAAAATTGAAGCCTAGCGTTAATCAGACGCTAGGCTTCCCCCCATACAAACAAATCAAACCATGAATTAATTGTTATGCTTTTATATTTTTTTACTTTATAATTGATGCCCCGGTTATTGTGAAAATTATATTTAAAATCTAAATATCTTTTGTCTTTAATACTGTTTACTGGCGTTTATATTATAAAATTTACTAATCCTTTATAATGAGATGAATCTAATATTTTAAATTCTTATTTAAATTTTCGGTTTGGAAGTCCGGGGACATCAACCATGAAATACTATATTAAATCTGATTTTTTGTTATACACAAACTATAACAAAAATCACTTTTACTAAAATTTGTTAATGCTAAAATGGCCGTTAGCCCCACAATTAATATTTTTAAAGTATAGATGTAATTCATATTCTTAGCTTTTATATACTGCGATTTACTTTACGTTTTGTTCTGTCATCAATAATAATTCAAATTCGTAAACTCCATTTTATACAACTTGGCATTTATAAATTTGAAGCTGTTTTCTTTCGTTCTGCTATTGTCAGAATTATCATTTGATGTTATAATAGCATTTACGTAATTGGATTATTTTTGGATTTAAAAAAATGAAAAAAAAGTAATATTTTTCTCTAATCCCTTGTTTTACTAGGTTTAAGGCTACTAAAAAATTTATGTTTTTCACAAAAAAATAAATTATCTTTATCTCAAGGTATAAAAATGTATACTGAAATTTTGTTTAAGCTTTAAAAATCCAATCTATGAGTCAAGATGAGTTGTTAGTTTTAATTTACAAGAAAGACGAAAGAGCTTTTACCCATTTGTATGATATGTACTCTAAAAGTTTATTTTCTGTCATCAATGTTTTAATAAAAAATCGCGAAGAAGCCGAAGATGTTTTGCAGGAAGTTTTTGTCAAAATCTGGAAAAATATCGATTCTTATAATGAAGGAAAAGGTCGTTTTTATACCTGGATCCTTAATATAGCTAGGAATACATCGATTGACAAGCTGAGATCAAAGAATTTTAATAACAGCCAAAAAAACCTTTCTTCAGATAATTTCGTAAATCTGTTAGACGACAGCAATAAATTGACTAATCGAATTGATACTATTGGGATTCAGGAATTCGTCAAAAAACTGAAACCAAAATGTATTGAGATTATAGATTTATTATTTTTTAAAGGATATACCCAACAAGAAGCTTCAGAAGAATTAGCAATTCCGTTGGGAACTATCAAAACACAAAACAGAAACTGTATTAACGATTTACGTAATTATTTAAAAATATAATGGAAGCACAAGAATATATAGAATCAGGAATTCTGGAATTGTATGTTTATGGTTTATTAACCGAAACTGAAAATCTGGAAATAGCAGAATTAGCTAAAAAGAATCCGGAGGTTGAGCAGGAAATCATTTCGATAGAAAAAGCTATTGTAGCTTTATCATCAAGCTTCTCCCCTTTTCATTCTGTAGCTAATTTCGAAAAGATAAAAGCCCGTTTAGAATTGAAACACGGCAAAGTAGTCGACATGAAACCAGCCTCAAACTGGTCTCAATATGTAGGATGGGCTGCAGCAGTACTATTGCTTTTAGGTTTTGGATATCAAACCCTGGAACTTACAAAAACAAAAGATGCTATTGCTACTGTTGGCACTGAGAAAAACAAAATCCAAAGAGATTATGCTTACTTAGACCAGCAAAATAAACAAACGGAGAAAAACTTAACTATTGTAAGGGATATTAAAAATACTGGTGTAACACTTGGTGGTCAGGCAGTTTCTCCTAAATCATTTGCTAAAGTTTATTGGAACAAAGACACAAAAACAACTTATATTGATGCAGCAGGTTTACCAACACCTCCAAAAGGAATGGTTTATCAGGTTTGGTCTTTAAAATTAAGCCCGGTTCTTACGCCAACAAGTATTGGATTATTGGATAATTTTGAAGGAAATAACCAAAAAATATTTGCTGTAAGTCAAACAGATTCAGCAGAAGCTTTTGGAATCACTCTTGAACCTGCCGGAGGAAGTTTAACGCCTACAATGGAACAATTATACACTTTAGGAAAAGTTTAAAAACTTACATAGCTTAAAAATTCAAAACGCATATTAATTTATTTAATATGCGTTTTTTTATTATTTTTAATTCGCATAACTATCTATAAACCAAACCAAATTAAACCATGAATTCAACTTTACTTTTGCGGCTTTCGGTTGCTGTAATTCTTCTCACACATTCTGTTTTAGGAATGTTTAACAACGGTATTAATGATTTTGGTAATTTATATCTCAACCAGATTGGCTTTGCTCCTTTTGGTGTAATTCTGGCTTGGTCAATAAAATTATCACATGTTGTAGCTGCCGTACTTTTGATTTTGAATAAATATATTAAACTCGCAGGATTTGTAACCATTTTTGTCTTGATTATGGGCATAATATTGGTGCATTTTCAGGAAGGCTGGTTCGTTGTTGGCGGAGGAAGAAATGGCATGGAATATAATTTTTTATTGATTATTGTTCTATTAGCTATTATGTATCCGGAAGGATTTGTAAAGAAGAATAGTAATTTAAATAATATATAAAAGCTAATACTTTCATAAACAAAGCCTAAAAAGAAAATAGTTCATTATTTTCTTTTTTTATAAATATCTATATCGTAATATTGCAATATAAAAATAAAACGATGGGAGCTACAAAATCAGATCATTTTACAGATAGTCAAAATGAGTTGGCCATTTTAACAAAAGCATTAGGGCATCCGGCAAGGATTGCTATTATAGAATATTTACTAAAGGTAAACGCTTGTATTTGCGGTGATATCGTAAACGAGTTGCCACTTTCGCAGCCTACGGTTTCTCAGCATCTTAAAGAACTTAAAAACGCCGGACTTATAAAAGGAAGCATCGAAGGAAATGCTATTTGTTATTGCATCAACGAAGTTGGCTTTGAGAAAATCAAAAGTTTTTTTACGCAAATTGACCTTCATTTAGAAAAAAGAAAAAACGAATGTTGTTAACTATTAAATTGAATTATTATGAAACTTTCAGAAATTAAAAAAATACTTACTACGGTAGAAGCAGTAAATTTTCAGTTACCAGACGGAAACTTTGTTCCGGAATATTTTCATGTTACAGAAGTTGGTCTGATTACCAAAAACTTTATCGATTGTGGCGGAGTGGTTCGCAAGGAAACTGTCGTAAACTTTCAGCTTTGGGATGCAAATGATTATGAGCATCGCTTAAAACCTCAAAAATTAATTCATATTATAGAGCTTTCTGAAAAAGTTTTAGAAATAGAGGATTTTGAAATCGAAGTAGAATATCAAAATACTACAATTGGTAAATATGACTTGAGTTTTAACGGAAAAGATTTTTTATTACTCAATAAAACTACGGCTTGTTTAGCACAGGATCAATGCGGAATTCCATCTGAGAAACCAAAACTAAAGCTGACACAATTAAATACTGATGAAGCCAATTCTTGTACTCCTGGCGGAGGTTGCTGCTAAAACTTAAAAGATTATAATAATGTCGAATCAAAATGCTTTATATCCAAAAATTCAATCTTTATTTGAATCTTTTGATTTTAATGCGATTTCTAATGATCGTAAAAAGACACTACAACCTCTTATTGATTTTATCCAATTAAAATTTAATCAAGAGCAAGAAATTAGATTGAACTTAATTTGTACGCACAATTCCAGACGAAGTCATTTGGCTCAGGTTTGGGCGCAAACGGCAGCTTATTATTATAAGATAAAAAATGTCTCTTGCTATTCTGGCGGAACTGAAGCTACAGCATTATTCCCAAAAGTTGCTGAAGTACTTTTAGAATCCGGTTTTGAGATTCAGAAATTATCTGAAGGAGATAATCCTATATATGCAATTAAATTCTCTGAAAACGAAACACCAATTATTGTTTTTTCTAAAACATATGATGCTGATTTTAATCCCAAAAGTGAATTTGCAGCTATTATGACTTGTTCGCAAGCTGACGGAGGATGTCCTTTTATAGCAGGAGCCGAAAAAAGAATTGCAATAACTTATGATGATCCCAAAGCTTTTGATGGCACTTCTGAACAAACCGAGAAATATCAGGAAAGAAGTCTACAAATTGCTGCTGAAATGTTTTATGTTTTCTCTCAAATAAAAAAATAAAATGTCTCTAAATCATTGTTATCCTGTTGTAGAGAAAAAGAAATTAGGTTTTCTGGACCGTTTTTTGACTATTTGGATTTTTCTTGCTATGCTTATTGGTGTTTCTGTGGGGTATTTTTTTCCGTCAAGCGGAAATTTTATCAATTCGTTTTCAAGCGGAACCACTAATATTCCGCTTGCTATTGGTTTGATTTTGATGATGTATCCGCCATTAGCAAAAGTGAAGTATGAAAAAATGGGAGAAGTTTTTAAAAATATCAAAATATTAGGTGCTTCTCTTTTTTTAAATTGGATTGTTGGTCCTCTTTTAATGTTTGCTTTAGCTCTTTTGTTCTTAAAAGACTATCCTGAATATATGATAGGTTTGATCTTGATAGGTTTGGCACGTTGTATTGCTATGGTTGTAGTCTGGAATGATCTTGCTGGCGGAAATCGTGAATATGCAGCCGGACTTATTGCGTTGAACAGCATTTTTCAGGTTTTACTTTACAGCGTTTATGCTTATATTTTTATCACCGTTTTGCCTCCATATTTTGGATATTCAGGTTTTACGGTTAATATTAGTATGATTCAGATTGCTGAAAGTGTTGGTATTTACTTGGGAATTCCGTTTGCGTTAGGAATTATAACACGATATGGTTTGATAGAACTGAAAGGCGAAGAATGGTTTCAACACAAATACATTCCGTTCATCTCCCCTATTACTTTGTTAGCGTTATTGTTTACGATTGCATTAATGTTTAGTTTAAAGGGAGAATTAATCGTTCAGATTCCGATGGATGTGATTCGAATAGCGATTCCGTTAGCGATTTATTTTGGGTTAATGTTTGTAATTAGTTTTTTTACCGGAAAATATTTTGGCGCTGATTATTCTAAAAGTACTTCGATTGCTTTTACCGCTACGGGAAATAATTTTGAATTAGCAATTGCAGTTTCAATTGGCGTTTTTGGCATTAATAGCGGACAGGCTTTTACAGGTGTTATTGGTCCTCTGGTTGAAGTTCCGGCTTTGATTGCTTTGGTAAATGTTGCTTTTTGGTTTCGAAAAAAATATTTTTTTTGAAAGGTACTGAGGAAATATTCCGAGGTTTCGGGACTGAGTTGGTAATTTTTTTTAAACGTTTTATCCTATTTAATTATAACCCACGGTTTCGACTGTGGGTTTTGTATTTATATCATGAAAACGAATGTCCTAGCCCTGATAGAAGTGGAAATCCTTTTACTTTTTTCTTTAAAAAGTAAAAGATTGTAACGGATTGCTTCGCCAATTCGCTCTTTCAGGCTCGGGTGCAGGAAATAGCTCCCAATTCTTTTGATCAACTTACAATATTGCATAAAAAAAGGTTCAACTTTGCGGTTGAACCTTTTTTTGTGAATTAATAAAACTCCTTATTTAATTATTTTTTCTTGCTTTTATAATACTTGCAGTATTTAGGGTATGTAATAGCTCCAATTACTGAAATCGTACCTAATGAATACCAGGTCCAGCTTAATGAATGTGCGTCTCCGCTTGCATATGAGTGTAAACCTACCAAGTGAAAGTTTACTCCGTAATAAGTAAACAAAATAGATATAAACGCGTACATACTCATTAAATTAAAGAACCATTTTCCTCTTAATGAAGGAACAAAACGTGCGTGAATTACAAACGCATAAACCATGATTGAGATCAGAGCCCAGGTTTCTTTTGGATCCCATCCCCAGTAACGTCCCCAACTTTCGTTTGCCCATTGTCCTCCAAGGAAGTTACCAATTGTTAACATAATCAGACCAATTGTTAAGGCCATTTCGTTGATATAGGTGATTTCTTTGATGTTCAAATCCATTTTTGCCTTGTTCTTTTCGTTGGTAAAGAAGATTAAAATCAATGCAACAAAACCAAGAATCATTCCTAATGCAAAAGGACCATAACTTGCTACAATTACTGCTACGTGAATCATTAACCAATAAGAGTTAAGAACCGGTTGCAGGTTTGCAATTTCCGGATCGATCCAGTTTGCATTTGCTGCCATGAAAATCATTGCTGTTACGAATGCTGCAGATGCAACGGTAAGTTTTGATTTTTTATCAAAAGCAAGTCCAAAGAACATTGTTGCCCATGCTACATAAACAATTGCTTCATAAGCGTTACTCCATGGTGCGTGACCAGAAATGTACCATCTTGCAATTAATGCAACTGTATGAAATGCAAATATGACTCCTATTAATACATGGAAACCATTTACGGTAATGCGAAGCCATTTTTTATCAAAGAAGATACTGAAAAGTGTAAAAATCAACATGAAGATTCCGGCAAGTGAATACCAATAAAACATTTTTGGTAAAATGTTATAAGTATTGTAGGCAATCTCAAGATCTATTTTTCTATCGCTTGGACGAACTTTGCTTCCAAATTTTTTCTGGAAACCATTTATACTTTCGACCAAATGATCTGCGGTTGTAAAATCTTTTGAAATCGAGCCATTATTCAAAGCACTAAAATACATTGGTAAAATTTGCTTTACATAGGTAGAATCCATTCCTTTTAAACCTGCATTTTGTAATTCTAAGTAAGAAATCCATTTATTGCCCGGATCATTTGGAATTGGAAAAATTCTTAAAATACTTCCGCTTAAAGCAGACTCCATTAAATTTACTTTTTTATCAGTCTCGATAAAATCTTTTTCAAAGCTATTTGGATTCCCCGCTTTGTAAGCTGCATCTAAATAAGGAGATAATTTATAATTTCCGTTTTCATCAAAGAATTTTACAAACGGTACCAGTTTTTCTTTTCTGTCTACGCCAATGATTTTACGAATACTATCATCTTTTGTATTTAAATAAATAAGCGGAACCTGAATCCAAACCTGAGCGTATTGTGTCATGGATAAGAAAACCTGATCAGAATTCATTCCGTTATATGTATCGCTCTGACTTACTTTTCTCAATAATTCTGATGAGAAAGTATTAATAGGTTTCATTCTACCACCGGCATCCTGAATAATCAAACGACCAAATTTGGCAGCATGTGCTTCCGGTGCTTTATAAATCGTCAATAACGAATCTATTTGTTTCTTACTTGGTGCTGCTGTTACGTGATTCGCGTGATCGTTAGGATCTGCTGTATGATTGTGATTATGAGTTTCTCCAGGTGTGTGAACGTGCGGAGCCTGAGCAAAACCACTCATACTAATCATTAAAACCAAAATGGTAATTAGTTTCTCTTTTTTCTTTTTAACACCGTCTAATTTGCGTTTTAAATCGGCAAAACGAGAATGTTTGGTAAACATAATTGCCATTAAACCAAAGAACAACATAAAATATCCTAAATATGTAATTGATGTTCCCCAGAAATCGTGGTTTACAGATAATACAGTTCCTTTTTCATCCGGATCAAATGACGATTGAAAAAATCTGTATCCTTTATAATCTAAAACGTTGTTCATAAAAATTCTGGCATCAAATGTTTCTGTAGAATCCTGAACGGTTACTTTACTTTCAAAAGCAGAATAACTTTTTTCTGTTCCTGGATATTTTGTAGCGATAAAATCGTTTAATTTTACTTTAAAAGGTAAGATATAAGCCTTACTTCCGTAGAATAAGCTGTATTCGATTTTACCAATTTTTACGGTTTGAGGTTCTCCTACACTACCTTTAGAACCTAGAAGACGAACTTCTTTTTCCTGACCGTCTGCTTTAACTTTTACAACTAAAGCATCGTGATGAGATTTAGCTTTAAAATCATTATCTGATTCATAATCAACAACTCCTCTTACAGCAGGATCCGGAAATACGATACGAATATCACCTATACTATATAAGGAACGCATCATAAGTGGCTGTACATTATCTTTTGTTACAGTTCCTTTTAGTTTATCTGCCATTCGCATAAACTCTCCTTCAAAAGGGGTTTGAATGGTATATTTTTCACCTGTTGTGTTAATATTAATTGCACCTTCGGTAGGTTTGTTTAAGGCAAATAATACATTGTGAATGTTTTGAACTTCTCCTTCTTTCAGGAAATGCTCTTCACGTCCTCCCGCTCCGGCTTCTACCAATTTAAGGTATAAAGTTCCGTTTGCAGATGGTTTTATAGTTTCTTTGGCTCCCATGATGTACTTAACATAAGTTACTTCAAAAGGAGTTTCGTCAAATTTACCTGAAAGTGTAAAATCGTTATTGGTTACTGGCGAAAACAATAATGCTTTATCAAAAGACCTGCGTTTCATTTCGCCTTTATATTCCCCGTCTGCAAAAACAGTTAAGAATGTTTTATCTGAATAAATCTGATTTTCGGCAGCCCCTTCACGAATTGGCATCATTCCTTCATAACTGATATAACGAGTAATAAAAGCTCCTAAAAGGATAAAAATAAAGGCAATATGAAGTATAAGTGTTGCCCATTTTTCTATTTTATGCAATTGGTAACGTTTGATATTTCCGAAGAAGTTGATCATAAAAAAGACCATTATTGCTTCAAACCACCATGTATTATAAATTAGAATTCGAGCTGTGTCTGTATTGTATTTGCTTTCGATAAAAGTACCAATACCCATTGCGATAGCAAATGTTAAAAAAAGAACAGACATTAATCTTGTAGAAAACAAAAAAGAGAATATTTTTTTATCCATTTTCGAGGAATTACATTGTATAAAAGTGGCACAAAAGTACTTAAAAATGTTGAGTTCCAATATTTGAAGTTTGTTAATAAAAACTAAAAAAAGGCTATTTAATTAAATTGAATTCTTAAAAACGTACCCTTAATTTTATAAATCGACAATGACATTTATGCTTATATATTAAAAATCTTACTACGGATTACGGTGATGAAAGTCATTTTTTCTGATAACTAAGCTGTTGCATATCTTTTGAAGTCAATATGAGATAAAATTTTTCTGTTCGTAACGGCGTTTGAATATCATTAACAAAATAATATCGGTTTAAAATCACTTTAATGTTTGCAATCTGTGGCTAAACTTTATTTTGACTATTTCCTTTAGAAAAAATAATGCTAATTTTGCGATATGATTCAAATAACGATAATTGGTTCCGGCAATGTTGCCCAGCATTTGATAAAAGCTTTCTCAAAAAGTGAACTTGTAGAAATTGTACAGGTATATTCCAGAAAAAAGGAAACGCTGTCTTCTTTAATTGAATTTGATAAAATTACAAATGATTTTGAAGAATTAAAAGAAGCTGACCTATACATTATAGCCGTTTCTGATAAGGCTATTGCCGATGTTTCGAGCCAATTGCCTTTTCAAAACCGAATCGTTGTTCATACTTCCGGTGCGGCTTCGCTTGATATATTGGACTCAAAAAACAGAAAAGGCGTTTTTTATCCACTTCAGACATTCTCTAAAAATAAAGAAATTGATTTTGCGACAGTTCCGCTTTGCTTAGAAGCTGAAAATACTTTTGATTTCCGCGTTTTAGAATCCGTAGCCAAAAGTGTTTCTACAGCTATTTTCCCTATTAATTCTGATCAGAGAAAAGCGTTGCATGTTGCCGCTGTTTTTGTCAATAATTTTACAAACCATATGTATCAAATAGGTCAGGAAATTTGCGAAGAACATCAGGTTCCGTTTGAGATTCTAAAACCTTTGATTCAGGAAACAGCTAATAAAATCAATTCGCTTGATGCAATTGATGCGCAAACCGGACCGGCAAAACGTAATGATTTTACAACAATACAAACGCATTTGGAGTATTTGACGAACGAAAATCAAAAGAATATTTATAAAATACTAACACAATCTATACAGAATAATGGCAAAAAGTTATAAAGAAATAATGAACGACATCACAACCTTTGTTTTTGATGTTGATGGCGTACTTACAGACAGTTCGGTTTTTGTAACCAGTGAAGGAGAAATACTTCGCACGATGAATATTCGTGACGGTTATGCGATGAAAGCAGCTGTTGAAAGTGGTTATCATGTTTGCATTATTTCTGGCGGAAGCAACGAAGGCGTTCGTGTTCGCTTACACAATTTAGGAATTAAAGATATTCATCTGGGAACTCCTGATAAAGTTAAAACCTTTAAGGAATACACTGATACTTATAACATTCTGCCTGAGCAGGTTCTATATATGGGAGATGATATTCCTGATTTTCATGTAATGAAGTTAGTAGGATTACCAACTTGCCCACAAGATGCGAGTCCTGAAATAAAGAATATTTCACGCTATATTTCGCATGTAAAAGGCGGAAAAGGTGCTGCACGTGATGTAATTGAACAAGTTATGAAGGTTCAGGGAAAATGGATGGAATATTTTAATGGACAACATGATTAGAGGGCAGTTTTCAGTTTCAGTTTTCAGTTTAAATAAATAACCTTGCAACTCTCTTCAACGTTTAACTTTGGCATAGTTTAAAACAGTTCAAAACCTTAGAACCTTAGCAACTTACCCACTCAGTAACTTAAAAAAAATGAAATTCCTCAAACTCATTCGATACAAAAACCTTTTGATGCTTGCTTTTATGCAGCTATTATTTCGATATGCATTTTTAAAACAACAGGATATTCCTTTGGCTTTAGCCGATTGGCAATACGGGTTATTGGTTTTAAGTACCATTTTATTGGCCGCAGCAGGTTATGTTATCAATAATATTTACGATGTTTTTACGGATACAATCAACAAGCCTCAGGATGTAGTAATTGGCAAAGGAATTTCTGAAACTGCAGCTTATAATATTTACATTGGGCTTAATATCACCGGAGTTGCGATTGGATTTCTTTTATCAAATATTATTTTGCGACCAGGTTTTGCATCACTTTTTATACTGATTGCATCTTTGCTTTATTTTTATGCCACAACATTAAAACAAATCATGATTCTGGGCAATTTTGTTGTCGCATTGCTACTTTCTGCAAGCGTTCTTATTATTGGAGTCTTTGATCTTTTTCCGGCAACTAATTCAGAGAATCAGGCGCAAATGGCAAGTCTTTTTTCTATACTTGTAGATTATGCCCTGTTTGCTTTTATGATTAATTTTATTCGTGAGATCATTAAAGATATTGAGGACGTAAATGGTGATTATAATCAAGGAATGAATACATTACCAATTGCAATAGGTATTAGTCGTGCTGCAAAAGTAGCGGTGGCTTTTGCTATTATTCCTTTTATTTCCTGCTTACTTTATGTTAATAAATACTTTGTAGAGAACAATCTTTTTATAGCTACATTTTATGCCTTTGCTTTTGTACTGGCGCCTCTTTTATATTTTATTATCAAAATAGTTTCAGCAAAAACAAGTAAGGATTATCATCATTTGAGTACTGTTTTAAAACTAATTTTATTCTTCGGAATTTTATCAATTCTGGTTATTACCTTAAATATCAAATACAATGCTTAAAGAAAAATTAAAAAAATATACTTTAATTCTGGCTTCCGGATCACCTCGAAGACAGCAATTTTTTAAGGATCTTGACCTTGATTTCGAGATTCGGTTAAAAGAGATTGAAGAAATATATCCTCCAGAATTAAAAGCAGTCGAAATAACAGATTATTTGGCAGCACTAAAAGCGAGTGCATTTGACGGAGAACTTAAAGAAAATGAGATTTTAGTAACCAGCGACACCATCGTTTGGCATAATAAAAAAGCACTGGGTAAACCTAAAAATGCCGAAGAAGCTTTTGAAATGATCAAATCGATGTCGAATACTACACACGAAGTTTTTACATCAGTATGTTTTAGAACAAGCTTTACTTCTACTGTTATAAATGATGTTACAAAAGTTACTTTTAAAGATTTATCAGACGAGGCAATTTTATATTATATCGAAAACTACAAACCTTACGATAAAGCGGGTGCTTACGGAATTCAGGAATGGTTTGGTTTTATGGCAGTTGAGAAAGTTGAAGGTTCTTATACAAATGTTATGGGCTTGCCAACAGCCAAAGTTTACGAATATTTGAGTACTTTAGTGTAAAAAATTATTTATGTTTTCTTTTAAAGAATATAGTCAGGAAATTCTAAGTACCATTGTTCTCCTTTTTACTTTAGTTGCGTTAAGAGTTATTATCGCAAAACTAATACGCCGTTACGCCAGTACAAGTCATTTATTAGAACATCGAACTAATTTGGTAATCAAATATATTCAGATTTTGATGAATATACTGGTAACCATAAGTTTGATTGTAATTTGGGGTGTTGATACAAAGGATATTTTTATCACAGTTTCTTCAATTGCGACCGTGATTGGTGTGGCTATGTTTGCACAATGGTCTATTTTGAGCAATATAACATCCGGAATGATACTGTTTTTTTCGTTTCCTTTTAGAATTGGCGATACAATCAAAATTCATGATAAAGATTTTCCTATCGAAGCAGAGATCGAAGATATTAGCGCATTTCACGTTAATTTAAGAACAAAAGAAGGCGAAAAAATTATTTTTCCCAATAATCTCTTATTACAAAAAGGAATCTCGATTATACCTACACATTACGAAGACAAAGAGTTTTTTGACTAAAATCATAATGGGAATTTTATAAACTAATACTAAAAAGCTAAAACGATATTTTTTAAATAAAATATAATATTTGCTTTACCAATTACTAGTTTTTACTAATTCACCAACTAAAATGATTCGTAACATAGAATTACCGTTTTATGCTAAACTTGCTTTTATACTTGTTAGCTTAATTTCTTTTGCTTTTATATTTTGCCTTGGCAAAGATATTATCACACCAGTACTAATGGCATTTTTATTTGCCGTATTATTAGTGCCCATTTTTACTTTTTTAAATTCCCGGTTAAAATTCCCGAGACATTTAGCCGCTGCTTGCTGTATTTTACTTTTTGCAGCTTGTATCGTAGGTATTTTGGTTTTTATCTCCTATCAGGTAAGTGATATTGCAAATGATTTTGACACTATAAAAAAGAATGCCAATAAGTTTATTACAGACATTCATAGATTTGTAAAAGATAATTTTCATGTAAGCATTGGTGAACAAAAAAAATATATTGATACCGTTGCCAAAGATTCTGTACAAAATGGAAAAGCAACTATAGGCTCTGCATTAGTTTCTATAACCGATTTACTTGTAGATTGCACCATTATTCCTATTTATACTTTTCTGTTCCTTTTATATAAAGATCATTTTATTTTGTTTTTAGCTAAACTGGTTAATAAAGAAGATCATGCAAACCTAAAAGCCATTTTAGCACAAATAAAAGTTTCTATTAATAATTACATCGTAAGTCTGATTTTAGAAATGATAGTCGTGTCTGTATTGACAGGTTTAGGACTTTGGATTATTGGAATCAAATACTTTATCTTATTAGGGTTAATAACCGGAATTCTAAACCTTATTCCTTATATCGGTATTTTAATTGCTGGAATTATTACCCTTTTAGCATCATTAACAGGCTCTGGTGAAAGCTCCGTTATACTAGGGATTTTAATTGTAAACATCATCGTTCAATTAATTGACAATAATTTATTAGTGCCTTTAATTATCAATTCTAAAGTCGAAATAAACGCCTTTGTTTCCATCATGGGAATTATTATTGGTGGTGCAGCCGCGGGAATATCAGGTATGTTCTTAGCTATTCCTCTCTTAGCTATTCTAAAAATTATATTTGACAGAATTGAATCCTTAGAACCGTGGGGTTATTTAATGGGCAATCACATGCCCAGAAAGTTTACCTGGAGAATCCGAAAAGCAAAGATCGAAAACTAAATAGTATTTCGATTTTACAAAAAAGTCTTATTAATTTCTTATATTCATACTATATATCAACTTTAAGCCAGTTATCAATTATCTAATGTTTGTAAACAAAAAAATAGTAGTTTTTATTTTGTTATGCTTTTGCTTACAAAGCACCTATGCTCAGGTTGATAAGTCTAAAAAAGACAACCGCGATAAAAAAGACAGTACAGAAGTATATACTAGAATTAAGAATTATTCTAAAAAAAATAAATTTACAAAAACGCTTCATAAATTATTTTTCAGAACAGCAAAAACCAAAAAAAAGGAACAAATTCTTGTACAGAATGATACCACTAATTTTAATGGTAAAATCATTAGAAACATTAATATTGTAACACTTGATCCATTTGGTCATTCTATTTCTGACACGACCCAAATGCCCAAAAATTGGGGAGAAAGAACAGGAAACAGATTGCATTTAAAAACAAAAAAAATAGCAATTTATAATCTGTTATTATTTAAAAGAAACTCTGCTTATAATACTTATAAAGTACAGGAATCGGAGCGTTTGATACGTTCTCAGAAATATGTAACAGCGGTTCGAATAACAAACAAACTGGCAGGCGCTGCATCAGATTCTGTAGATGTAACTATTCGTGTTCTGGATTCATGGAGTACAATACCAAAATTCTCCATCTCCAGTAATCGTGTTTCTGTTGGGGTAAAAGAGAAAGACTTTTTTGGTTCAGGACAACAATTAGAATATCGTTTTACCAATCGTTTCGATGATGGTCGTAATGCTAATGAAGTTACTTATACCGTTCCTAATATTAAAAATACTTATATAAGTACCACACTTTATTATAATATGGATCTGGACAATAATTATACTAAAAGTATCAATGTTGAACGGCTCTTTTACTCACCACTTACAAAATGGGCTGGAGGAGCTTATGTTGGTCAGATTTTTAGACGCGATACTTTACAGGCACCGGATTTGACTTATGCATATCAGCCTTTTAAAAATAATTTTCAGGATTTATGGGCAGGACATGCTTCTAAAGTATTTGAAGACGAAAATGGTATAACAAATCTCGTTGCTTCCGGACGCTTTTTGAATGTTAATTATAGCGAAAGTCCATCTGAAGTTTATGATCCGACAAATTTTTATTCAGACGAAAAATTTATTTTTACCGGAATTGGTCTTAACAGACGTAAATTTATAAAAGAGACTTATCTTTTTAGAAACGGACAGGTTGAGGATGTACCTATAGGTCGAATTTACGGGATTACTCTGGGATATCAATATAAAAACACATTCTGGCGACCTTATGCCGGTGCACAATTTTCTTTTGGAAATTATTACCGATGGGGATTTCTAAGTATGAATTTTGAAGCCGGAACTTTCTTTCACCAATCAAAAACGTATCAAACCGCATTTTTGATGGAAACCAATTATTTTACAAAACTTTACAAAATTGGTAATTGGAAACTCAGACAATTTGTTAATCCAAAATTTGTTATAGGTGCAAATCGTGAAGCTATTATTGGTGATCAGCTGAATATCAATGAACAAAATGGTCTCGCTGGATTTAACAGTGCAGTATATGGAACAAATAAAATGGTTTTGTCTTTGCAAACCCAAACCTATTCTCCTCATGCACTTTGGGGATTTCGTATGAATCCGTTTTTTAATTATTCGATTGCCGTATTAGGAAGTCCAAATAATGCAATGGGAAGAAATAAAGCGTATCAAAAAATCACTTTAGGTTTATTGATCAGCAATGATTATCTGGTATTCAGTTCTTTTCAGCTTTCGATCTCCTACTACCCTACTATTCCGTATCAGGGAGATAATGTATTTAAAACAAATACATTTGAAACTAGTGATTTTGGTTTACAAAATTTTGAGCTTGCAAAACCAAGAGCTGTAGAATACAGATAATATTTTTTATCTTTTTTTTTAAATTTAAAATTTACGAAAACGTTTTCAAAATCAAAACTTTACAAAACACTTACGCAGATAACACTCGTTAAAATACATTCTTTCTCCGACCAACTACATTTTGTTTTTCATTTTTGGCACAGTATATGAATATCCCTAAACAGGAATAACATTAACATTAAAACTAAAAAAAATGAAAACAATAAAAATAGCAATCGTAGGTTTATTTCTTTTGGTTGCAAGTGCCACACAAGCTCAAGTATCTATAAATGTTAACATAGGATCACCTCCTGCATGGGGACCTCAGGGATATTCTGAAATGGAATATTACTATTTGCCAGACATTGAAGCTTATTATGATGTAAGAGCATCGCAGTTTATTTATTTTGGAGGAGGAAGATGGGTTAGAACAACTTACTTACCAAGACAATACAGAAACTACGATTTATACGGAGGTTACAAAGTAGTTTTGAATGATTATCACGGAAGAACTCCTTACACCTACTTTGATCGTCACAGAGTAAAATATTACAAAGGATATCACGGAGCTCCACAAAGACCTTACAGACCAAGAGAAGTTTACGGTTATAATGATCGTCCTCACAAAGAGTACAGACATGATAACAGACATCACGATAAGCATGATAAACATGACAGACATGATAGAGACGACAGACATGATAGACACGATCGCGATGATCACCACGGAAGAAGATAATTTTTCTTAAATAAATTTTCAAAAAGAGACTATCAAATACTGATAGTCTCTTTTTTTATGAAGTTTATTGACGAAAAAGGAAATCAATAACCAAACATTAACATTTCATTTAATTACTCTTCAAAAATATAATTAGTATTTTTGAAGCTCTTTCAAAATATCTAACTACGCTATGCGAAAAATTCAGATCCAGATTCTTCTTATTTTTTTAACAGGGATTTCCATTTCTTTTGCACAACAACCACAAAAACCAAGTTCAGTAGAAATTTACAATCAAATCAAAAAACTAAACTTTTTAGGTTCTGTTTTGTATGTTGCCGCGCATCCAGACGACGAAAACACACGTTTGATAGCTTATATGGCGAATGAAATGAATGCCAGAACAGGTTATTTATCATTAACACGCGGTGATGGAGGTCAAAATTTAATAGGTCCGCAATTGCGAGAACTGTTAGGCGTAATAAGAACTCAGGAACTAATTGAAGCCAGAAAAATTGATGGTGGCGAACAGTTTTTTTCTCGTGCTAATGATTTTGGTTACTCAAAAAATCCGGATGAAACCCTTGAAATCTGGGATAAAGACAAAGTATTGGCAGATGTAATCTGGACTATTAGAAAATTTCAACCGGATGTGATCATCAATCGATTCGATCATCGTTCTCCGGGAACAACACACGGACATCACACATCATCAGCAATGTTAAGTGTCGAAAGTTTTAAACTTACAAACGATCCCAAAATATATCCCGATCAATTAAAATATGTAAAACCATGGCAAGTAAAACGTCAATTTTTTAATCCGTCCTGGTGGTTTTATGGAAGTCAGGAAAAGTTTGATGCTGCCAATAAATCAAAATTCACAAATTTAGAAACAGGCGTTTACTATAACGGAATTGGAAAATCGAATCAGGAGATTGCCGCTTTAAGCAGAAGCCGTCATCAGTCACAAGGTTTTGGAAGTACAGGCGCAAGAGGTCAGGAAACTGAATATCTGGAACTTATAAATGGCGATACTCCTAAAGACCGTGATAATTTATTTGATGGAATTGACACTACATGGAACCGCGTAAAAAACGGAAAACCTATTGGAGATTTGATTACAACCATTATTTCGAAATATGATTTTAGCAATCCATCAGCCAGTATTCCGGATTTAGTAAAAGCATATGCTATGATTGAAGCGCTTGAAGATGATCACTGGAAATCTTTAAAATCTGCTGCAATAAAAAATATAATTGCATCTTGTTCAGGATTATATCTTGAAGCTGTTGCAAGTGAACAGGAAGCAACTCCCGGAAGCACTATTAAATTAAGTCTTGAAGCGATAAACAGATCTCCTGTTGATATGCAACTGATAAGCGTAACTTCATTACCTGATAATAAAAATACCACTCAGAATATTGTATTAAAAAACAATAACGATCAAAAAATAAATTTACAAATTCAATTGCCAGGCAATATTGAATACACACAGCCTTATTGGTTAAAAGAAAAAGCAAGCGTAGGAATGTATACCGTTTCTAATCAGGAAAATATTGGTATTCCGGATATCATCAGACAGGTTAAAGTACAGTTTAATATCAAAATTAATGGTATTGAAATTCCTTTTGACCGTACCGTTGTTTATAAATATAATGATGGTGTAAAGGGCGAAATGTATAATTTTCTCGACATTGTTCCTGAAGTAACTACTTCTGTTTTAGAGAAAGTACTAATTTTTGGAAGTACAAAAAGCAAAATGGTTCCTGTAAAAGTCCGCGCCGGAAAAGATGGCATTAAAGGAAATTTACAATTAGAATTGCCTAAAAGCTGGAGTGTTTCGCCTAAAGAAATTTCTTTTAGCTTAGAGAAAAAAGGAAACGAACAAATCTTTTATTTTGAAGTTACACCGCCCGTAAATCCTGAAGAAGCTGTTGCTAAAAGTATCGCAATTGTTGATAATAAACGTTTCGATAAAGATGAGACTATTATTGATTACAGCCATATAACAAAACAAATGGTTTTAAAACCGGCCGAATCAAAATGTATCCGAATTGATTTAAAAACAAATGGAGATGCTATTGCTTATATTATGGGTGCCGGCGATGAAGTTCCGGAAAGTCTGGCTCAAATGGGATATAAAGTTACTATCATAAAACCAGAGGAAATTACACCCGAAAAACTGGATTCCTTCAATGTCGTTATGACCGGAGTTCGTGCTTACAATACCGTAAATGCTTTGGCAAACAAACAAAATATCCTTTTTAATTTTGTAAAAAGCGGCAAAAATATGATTGTACAATACAATACATATGGCAAAACCGTTACGGATCAAATTGCACCATATCCTTTAAAAATTTCAAATGATCGTGTGACGGAAGAAAACGCTAAAGTTACCTTTCTCGCACCCAATCATCCTATTTTAAACACTCCAAACAAAATAAGCTCAAAAGATTTTGAAGGCTGGACACAAGAACAAGGTTTATATTATCCGGATCAATACGATCCCGCTTTTACTCCTATTATATCATCGCACGATAAAGGCGAATCTCCAAAAAATGGTGCATTATTGGTAGCGCCGTATGGAAAAGGATATTACATTTACACTGGTTTGAGCTTTTTTAGAGAATTGCCCGAAGGTGTTGCCGGAGCATACCGATTATTGTCGAATATGATCTCTTTAAAACAGCCGGTTGAAGCTCCAAAACAAGAAATAAAGAAATAAAATATTCAGATTATGGAAGCTAAAAAAACAAAAAAATGGAAAAAAAGCTACACCTATGTTTTGGTAGCCAACGCAATTTATATTGTGATTTTTTTCTTAATCATGCAATTATACTCATAACCTATGCAACTATTTGATTGGATCGTACTTATTGTTACACTTTTATTTATTGTTGGGTACGGATCCTGGAAAACTAAAGGAAGTAAAAACGTCGAGGATTTTATTTTAGGAAACAATGAAACTCCTTGGTATACTGTTGGACTTTCGGTAATGGCAACACAAGCCAGTGCGATTACTTTTTTATCTACTCCGGGACAAGCTTATCATGACGGAATGGGTTTTGTGCAGTTCTATTTTGGATTGCCAATTGCTATGATTGTTATATGTTTGACTTTTATTCCGTTATATCATAAAAATAAAGTCTTTACCGCTTATGAGTTCCTAGAGAAACGATTCGATCTTAAAACACGTTCTCTGGCTGCAATTTTGTTTTTGGTTCAGCGTGGTTTAGGAACTGGACTTACTATTTATGCTCCGGCAATTATTTTGTCAGCACTTTTAGGATGGAATTTGACTTTAATGAACATTATGATTGGTGTTCTGGTAATTATTTATACTTTTTCCGGCGGAACAAAGGCAGTGAACGTGACTCAGAAACAACAAATGTTTGTGATTATGTCCGGAATGTTTATTACGTTTTTCCTGATTTTACATTATTTGCCAAATGATATGACTTTTACAAGCGCATTGCATATTGCCGGTGCAAATGATAAAATGAATATCGTAGATTTCTCTTTTAATCCGGAAGAAAAATATACTTTCTGGAGCGGAATCACAGGTGGATTTTTCCTTGCTCTCGCCTATTTTGGAACAGATCAATCTCAGGTTGGTCGTTATTTATCCGGAAAATCTGTTCGTGAAAGCCAAATGGGTTTAATCATGAACGGACTTTTAAAAGTGCCGATGCAATTCTTTATTCTGTTAACCGGAGTTATGGTTTTTGTATTTTTCCAATTCAATCCAGTTCCGTTAAATTTTAATCCGAATAATAAAATTGTAATTGAAAAGTCAGCTTATAAAGAAGAATATCACGCTTTAGAGAAAAAACTAAGCACACTTTCAGAAGATAAAAAAGTAATTAATTTATTGTACATCGATCAGTTGAATCAGGATTTTGATAATCCTATTTTGCGAAAAGAATTAGTGACTTTATCCAATAAGGAAAAAGACTTAAGAGATCGCGCCAAAGAAATCATTTCCAGAGCCGACAGCACCAGCGAAACCAATGATAAAGATTATGTGTTTTTCCATTTTATCCTGCATTATTTGCCAAAAGGACTTATTGGGTTATTATTGGCGGTAATTCTTTCGGCAGCGATGTCATCAACGGCTTCAGGATTAAATGCTTTGGCATCTACAACGGCAATTGATATTTACAAACGAAATCTAAAAACCGAAAAATCAGAAAAGCATTATTTAAACGCAACTAAATTCTTTACCCTATTCTGGGGAGTTGTAGCGATACTTTTTGCCTGCGTAGGAACTTTGTTTGAGAATTTAATTCAGCTTGTAAATATTATTGGTTCTATTTTCTACGGAACTGTTTTAGGAATCTTTTTAGTTGGTTTTTACCTGCGACGCGTAAAAGCAAAAGCAATGTTTTACAGCGCGATAATTAGTCAGATGACCATATTTTTTATCTACTATTTTATGATTTACAAACAAGAAAAATTAGGCTATTTATGGCTTAATTTTATTGGAGCAATGCTGACTATTGTATTGTCGTTATTAATGCAGTTTCTGTTTTTTAAAAAAGAAACTGATAATGATGAAGTTGTTTTGGAGTAAAAAGATTATTTGTCAAATCAAATAAAAATATTCTGTGGAAAATTTGAAAAATGTTTTGTTTTTTTATTCTTCTTTTACAGCAAAATCAGGTAGAATTGAATATGGAATTTATTGCTTAGTAAATATTTTACTGTCCTTATTAGCATTAGATTTATACCGTAACGTAAATCTAGATAATGAAAAAATTCTTAATATATTTTATAGCTGCCTTATCTTCTTATTTACATTTGTCCCTATGCAAGCTGTCACAACTCGAAGATTAAGAGAATTGAATGCAAATCCAACTTTTGTTGTTTTTAATTTTATTCCTATACTTAATATAGCTTTTAAATATTCTTATTACTGGTAAAAAAATCTATAATTGCTAAATGATTCATTATTTAGATTGCATGCTCTTACTTCTTTAGCAAGAAAAAGATATAGCGAACAGCAGGAAATAGCTCCTGAAAATTCTAATTCAAAAATTAATTGTTTCAATCTTGACCTAATCAATCTTTTCTAGAGTTTTTTTGTCATTTCGACGAAGGAGAAATCACACGCGTAACTCGACAAAGATTGGCGACTCTTTATGGAATTTCTAGCGTGATTTCTCCTTCGTCGAAATGACAATGATTGTGGTTGCTTTTTTTTAAACCACTATTTCGTAAGTACTTGGTTTAATTTTTAAGCAATTTAAGTTTAATAATATAGTGAAAATTTAAAAAATTAGATTCTAAGGCAAAAACTATATCTTTGAGAAACTAACTATTTACAAATTAGCAAAATAAGTCATCATGAAAGATTTAAAGAAATACAGCAATAAAACAAAGGCTGCTTTTATTTTGCTTATTGTGATGCTTATCATTTTGTTGGGAAATTTTAATACACTTCAAAATTCGAAAAACGTAAATAAAAACATCAATGAGATTTTTAATGATCGATTAGTTGTCGCGCATTATATTTTTCAATATTCTAAAGAACTTCATTTTATAAAAGCCGAAGCTGAAAAACTGGATTTAAGTGACAAAATAAAAAAAGAAGAGATTTTCCATACTTTAGACGTGATTCATAATATCGATGATTTGTATTCAAAAACCGTTTTAACGAATAAGGAAAAGCAATATTTTGATGTTTTTTTAAGCTCCTGCAAAGAAATCAACAGACAAGTCGAAAACAAAAACTGGAATAAAATTGTTGTTTCAAGCACAGAAGCCTTAAAAACATTAGAATCATTATCCCAGATTCAGATTCAGGAAGGAAAAGCAAAATTGGCAAGTGCAAATGCAATGTACAGTAAAAACAATAGTCTGGGACAATTGCAAATTGCATTGCTTATCATTTTGGGCGGAATTACTTTTTATCTCTTAATCGTAAAAAAAATTAAAAGAACTATCAAAATTCCTGAACCGCCAAGTATGAACTAAAAAGCTATTTTAGTTTTCTGTCTTGTTCTTTTATTGCGAGATCATTTATGCTTGCAAACCTTTTTTGCATAAGACCGTTTGCATCAAATTCCCAATTTTCATTTCCGTAAGCCCTAAACCAATTGCCTTCAGGGTTTTGATATTCATACTCAAATCGAACAGCAATTCGGTTTTCTGTATGTGCCCAATATTCTTTTTTTAGCTTATAATTTTTCTCTTTTTCCCATTTTTGAGATAGAAAGCGAACGATTTCTTCACGTCCATTTACAAATTGATCTCTGTTTCTCCATTCGCTATCAAGCGTATAGGCTTTTGAGACTCTTTCCGGATCCTGACTGTTCCAGGCATCTTCGGCTAACTGAATTTTTTCTAATGCCGTTTCATAAGTGAAAGGCGGCAACGGTAGTTTTTGTTCCATTTTTATGAAATTAAGGTTTGGATGATTTTTTTAGATTGTTCTATCAGTTCATTTGATTTAAATAACTGACTTTCGATTATACAGCTTTCAAATAATAAATAGATGTGATCCGCAACAAGATCATTACTTATAAAATCTTTAAAATACTGGCGTAAATCTTTTTTATGGCTTTGTATTACACTTAATATCTTTTGATTATCAGGCGGAATTTCTGAAAGAATATTTAGAAAACTACAACCTCTGAAACTCTCCTTCTGATTCATATAAATCAGGAAATCAAAAGAACCCAGAACTTTTGATTTTGAATCTGTTTCTTTTAATGTAAAATTTTCTAACGAATTGAACCAAAAAGTATGTCTTTCGTTTAAAAAAGCAACACATAAATCTTCTTTAGATTTAAAGTGCTGATAAAAACTCGCTTTTGCCACTTTTGCCTCTTCAATAATCTGGTTAATACCTGTGGCATTGTAACCTTGCTTGTGAAATAAAACAGAAACAGTATCTAAAATTCGTTCTTTGGGTTGCATTGATAATAATTTATAAATACAAATGTAAAATAATTATTTGAACAAACAGACAAGTCTGTCTATATTATTTAGTATTTAATTTTCTACACACAATTTTGTCATCTCGACGAAGGAGAGATCGCACTCGTAACTCGCCAAAGATTTGTCCTTTTGGTAAAGGAATTTCTTGTGCGATCTCTCCTTCGTCGAGATGACACACACAACACATAAATAAAAAAAAATCCAAATTCCAATATTGAATTGGAATTTGGATTTATATCGTGTCCCAAAGTTTCGGGATCTAATTGGAAATTAATAATTCAAAGAATTATTATCTGCTCCATTCAGCAATACTATCTTTATTTAATTTTACGTAATCCTGATTGTTAGCAGCTTCAGCAGCAGCAAGCGATGCTTTTGCAGTTTCAACAGCTCCTTTTTTATCACCTTGTTTTGCCTGGATTTGTGATTTTAATCTTAAAATAAAATATGGTTTATCAGTGCTCATATCTAAAGATTTGTCTACATAAGTTCTGGCAGTTTCAATGTTTCCGTTTGATTGAAACAAATAAGTAGCTGCAGCGAAATAATCATTTGCAGTTGGTCCGCCTAAAGTTTTCTCTATACTTGCAATAGCATTTTTAGCAGTTGGAACTTCAAATTTTAAAGCTACATGAGAGTTTTCCCAAGCCATTTCTAAATATCCAAAATTAGGATCTAGACCATTAATACCAATTGTAAAAGTCTCAACCGGAGTTGGTAAAGCATCTTCTTTTACAGTAGTTCTTAAAGCAACATAAGAGTCACTCCAGTTTTCAGGCAATCCCCAGTTGTCTGTAGAAAGGTAAAAAATTACTTCCCAGCTTTCAATTTTAGGAATGGTATATATTGCATATTTTCCTTTTTTCAATGTTTTACCATCGATTACTACATCATCACTAAAATTAATGATTGTGTTTTCGTTAGCTCCTGTTCTCCATAATTTTCCAAACGGAACTAAATTACCAAAAACCGCTCTGCCTCTCGCGCCCGGTCTTGAATAAGTAACTTCTACATCCGTTAATCCAACAGTTTGTTTGATATATCCTTTTGGACTCGCTTGTGGAGTTTTTATTTGTGCTTCTGTAGCAAAAGGAGCCAAAATAATGGCCAATGCAATAAGTAGTTTTTTCATTTTTGAGTTTATTTTGTTTTGTTCAAATTTACAAATTCAATTAGCGAACAAATGTTAAATTTTCTATAATTCAGCCCTTTAGCTGTGATATTTTTTGAGCGTTTAATTCAGTAAAATGATTGATAATGATATCAGCTTCTGATAAATCCTGCATTTTAGAATGGTGACTATTATATCCTACACAATAAATTCCGGCTGCTTTTGCTGCTTTTACGCCATTTGTACTGTCTTCAATAATAATACATTCCTCTTTTGGAGCAACAGATAATGAAGCTGCATGAACAAAAATTGCCGGATTGGGTTTTGATTGCGGAAAATCTTCACCGCTAACAATATCTGTAAAATACTGATGCAAATTAAATCTGGTAAACACACGCTCGATTGTTACTTTTGATGCCGAAGAAGCTAAAATCAATTGTATTCCGTTCGCATATAGATCTTTAATTAAATCTTCTACACCTTCCAATAGATATAAATCTTCTTTAGTATCGAAAGCATCATTAAAAATATTTCTTTTTCTCTGAATCAAATCTTCTACTTCGTGCTCGATTGCAGGAAAAAATCCCTTTAAAGTCTGGAAAGTATTTTTTGTCGAAAATCCGGTAAATGAAGTATACATTTCTTCGGTTACTTCAATATTTAATTCTGAAAATTGTTTGTAATAAGCATAACGGTGAACGGGTTCAGTGTCTACAATTACACCATCCATATCAAAAATTACTGTTTTAATCATTTTTTTAAAGGTACTAAGGTTCTGAGTTGCTAAGGTTCTAAGTTTTTAGGCTTCAGCTTCTCTTTTTTCAAAACTTTGACAACGTTATTGTAAATCAATTATGGTATTCAGAAACTAAATTCAGAGTTATGGGCTAACATCTTAGCAACTCAGCAACTTAGTATCTTAGTACCTTATTTTTTAAGCAAATATCTAATCACTGTTTCAGCTGTGTAAAGACCAAATAATCCTGGCATATAGCTGTTTGTTCCGTAAAATGACTTTTTGAAGTTTTTTCCGTCAGTTAGTTTTAGGCTTTTTTCGTCTTGAATTTCAGAAGAGAAAACCACTTTTAATTTGTTTATTTTTTCTGCTTTTAAGCGCTTTCTGATCGCTTTAGAAAAATAACAATTTATCGTTTTCGAAATATCCGTTACTTTTACTTTAGAAGCAAGCATTTTTCCGCCGGCGCCCATGCTGCTTATAATTTTTACTCTTTTGCGTTTGGCTGCAATAATCAGATTTAATTTTGGCGTTATACTGTCAATACAATCCAATACATAATCAAACTCAGGAGAAACGATCTCAAAAGCTCTCTCCGGAGACAAAAACTCTTGTACGCGGGTCAGTTTCAATTCCGGATTAATATCCATTAAACGATCTCCTACAATTGTAATTTTCGGCTGACCAACTGTTGAGTGCAAAGCTGGCAATTGTCTGTTAATGTTGGTAATATCTACAACATCACCATCTACAATTGTCATGTTTCCTACTCCTGCCCTTGCTAAAAACTCAGCTGCAAATGATCCAACTCCTCCTAAACCTACAACTAAAACATTAGAGTTTTGTAAGTTCTGTAATCCTTCTTTTGTAAATAAAAGTTCGGCTCTTTCTGTCCACTCTGCCATATATCTTTCTTTGTTATTTTTTGTTTATTTTAATCTTTTGTTTCAAGTTTCAGGTTGTCAGGCTGAGCGAA
Source organism: Flavobacterium sp. Leaf82 (assembly GCF_001422725.1). Classification (GTDB taxonomy): domain Bacteria; phylum Bacteroidota; class Bacteroidia; order Flavobacteriales; family Flavobacteriaceae; genus Flavobacterium. The sequence continues at coordinate 259,916 of NZ_LMMA01000034.1, forward strand.
GTCGAAGCCCTTTTATAATTTTAAAGCCCTTAGACTTCGCTCAAAGTGACAAACTTCATGTTTTTTACTTTTCAAAAACATTCCGATAATTACTTGAGATAATCTCTTGTAACCCTTTAATGGTTATGTTTTTGTATTCTGATGCTAACTCATAAACTTGTTCAATGCTTTCTTCGATTGTGTCTGTTTCCAGAAAAAAACGATCGTTTGGAATACTCTCAAAAACAGTCTTTAAATCTGGGTTTTTAAGTAAATATTTTCCAAACGAAAGATAAAATCCTTCCTTAATAAGCTGATTGGCGATTTGACTGTTTTTAGAAAAACCGTGAATAATCATCGGAACCGAGATTTTCATTCTCTTTTTAATTGCAGTAACTTCCTGATAAGCCGCTACGCAATGTATTACAACTGGTTTTTTATATTTTTCGGCCAAAGCCAATTGTTTTTCGAAAACTATAGTTTGCTGCTCTAACGGAATGTCAATGCGTTTGTCTAAACCACATTCACCAATTGCCAGACACGTTTTGGTTTGTAATTTTTCTTCAATAATTTTCAACTCTTCATCGATTAGATCTTCTTTTATATACCAGGGATGAATCCCAATGGAATAATACGGAATCGCAGCATCAAACTCATTTGGATACTGATTTACCATCTCCAATATATTCGCCTGATTCGTAAATTGATGCGTATGAAAATTAAAGAATTCCATTAATGAAATGTTTTAACTCCGGCTTTAATCTCTACATTCAAATCATTTTCCAGCGGAACTAAAGGACAGGAATACTTATGATTATAAGCACAATACGGATTATAAGCCTGATTAAAATCGACTGCAATTGTATTGCCCTTTGGAACTTTTAAATCGATATATCTTCCTCCTATATAACTTTCTTTACCTGAAGTTAAATCTGAAAAAGGTAAAAACAAATGATCTTTGTATTCCTTAGTTTTCGAAAGTTCTATATTTCGATATACGTTTAGTTTAAGGTCAACACCATCTATTGTAAAATATAACGTTCCGTATTTAATATATTTTGGTGTTCTGGTTCCGGTAGTTTTCATTTCGAAAACTTTTTCGTTTTTTGCTTTCTCAAATTTTGCATTCACAAAATATTTTGCACTTATAGGATAAAAATCTAAACTTTTAAAAGTTTTCAGATCTTCTTCCATCAACGGACTTGTTTTAGCGTCAGCATATTCACCATTGATTGTCTTTTGGAATTTTTCAGCTTCATTCTGATCAAATTTATTCTGACCAAAACAAAAATTTACCAACAGTAATACCAGAAAAGCGATAACATTTTTCATCTTCTAAATTTTGAGCAAAAATAGTTTAAAAGTAACAAAGCAGCAACTCATGATCTCTACAAAGTTTCTTAACTTTGTTGCAAATAACTTATTTATAATGCTCAAGACCGCTTTTAGTCACTACATCAATAATTTTAAAGGATTTTCAAGAGAAATTTGGATACTTACAATCGTTACTTTTATCAATCGTGCCGGAACTATGGTACTTCCTTTTTTATCAAAATATTTAAAAGAAGATCTCCAATTTAGTTATAATCAGGTAGGTTGGATCATGGTCGCTTTTGGTTTGGGCTCGATGTTAGGTTCCTGGCTGGGCGGAAAACTTTCTGATAAAATAGGTTTCTATAAAATCATGATTTTTAGTTTATTTACCAGCGGTGTTGCTCTTTTCTTCATACAATATATTACCACTTTCTGGGCATTATGTGTTGCTATGTTTGTTTTAATGACAATTGCGGATATGTTTAGACCGGCTATGTTTGTTTCTCTTGGCGCTTATGCGAAGCCCGAAAACAGAACCCGTGCCTTAACCTTAGTACGTTTAGCAGTAAATCTTGGTTTTGCTGCCGGACCTGCTTTAGGTGGTTTGATTATTATGGGAATTGGATATTCAGGTTTATTCTGGGTTGATGGCGCTTCGTGTATTATTTCGATTTCTATTTTTGCCTTATTGGTAAAAGAGAAGAAAAAAGTGGCTCATGATGATAAAACAGAAAATGCAGCCGAAATAAAATCGGTTTTTCATGATAAAATATTTTGGGTATTTCTATTTGTGAGTTTTGTAACGGCAATGATTTTCTTTCAGCTTTTTACGACTCTGCCTTTATATCATAATGAAAAATTTGGTTTAAGTGAATTTCAAACGGGTTTATTAATGACTTTAAACGGACTTTTGATTTTTGCGCTCGAAATGCCAACAGTTGGCTTTATGGAGAGAAAAGGATTTGCTAAAATCAGGATCATTATTCTGGGATCATTTATTATGGCGCTGAGCTTCTTCTTATTACTAATAAATATCTGGGCCGGAGTTCTGGTTATTAGTATGATTTGTATTTCGATTGGAGAAATCCTAACCTTTCCGTTTTCAAATGCTTTTGCTTTAAGCCGTGCACCGCGAGGTCAGGAAGGACGTTATATGGCACTTTATACTATGAGTTTTAGTTTGGCACATATTATAAGCTCAAAAGTTGGTTTTGAAATCATTTCTCGTCTCGGTTATCAGATCAATTGGTTATTTATGGCTTCTATAGGTGTTTTTGCAACACTTTGCTGCTTTTGGATTAGAAGAGCTTTATTAGATGAGAAAATTAGTTAATTCTTATTTTTAAATTGGGTTCGAAATTTTACCGCAAAGTTCGCGAAGATTTTACGCAAAGTTTACTAAGTTATTTTTAAAGGAGTATCTACATAAAACATAAAGTTCGCAAAGCTTTTTCATCACAAAGCTTTGCGAACTTTTTGTGTTTTATAAAAATCACACTCCAAATAAAAAAACTTTGCGCACTTTGCGGTAAAATTCAACCACTATTTTAAACACTGATTACCAAACAATTAAAACTAAATTTATATAACTTCAAAAACAAATCAACGTGTTTTTTAGTTAAATAACTATATTTATAGTTGCGTAACTAGAGAAATAGTTGTAGGTTTGAATTAAAATTAGAAAACATGCAAAAGTTAACGAACAAGGAAGAGGAAATCATGCACATTTTATGGAAACTTAAAAAGGCATTTGTAAAAGAAGTTCAGGCAGAAATTACCGAAGATCAACCACACTATAACACGCTTTCTACTATTGTGCGTAATCTTGAAGAGAAAGGTTTTGTAGCGCATAATGCATTTGGAAATACGCATCAATATTACCCAATCATTACTTTAGAAGCTTACAGTAAAAAGTATATGAAGACTGCAATTGACAACTATTTTAATAGTTCTTATAAAAATATGGTTTCATTTTTTGCCAAAGAAGAAAAAATTTCTGCAGCTGAATTACGCGAAATCTTAGCTATGATCGAGAATCCAAAAGAAGAAAAATAATCATTATGGAAGCACTTTTTACCTTTATCATCAAATCAGGCGCATTGCTAATATTGTTTTATTGTGCTTACTATTTTTTATTGCGAAAAGAGACTTTCTTTAATAATAACAGATGGTTTTTATTGGCGGGATTATTCACCTCAGTAATTTTACCATTTATAGTTTATACTAAAATCGTCTGGGTTGATGCTACTCCGATTTCAAACAATATTGATTTCCAATTTTCTACTCCGCAATCGAATACCAATATTGATATAGATTGGAATTTAGCTCTAATTGCTATTTACAGTATTGGTTTGCTAGCTTTATTAATAAAATTTGCAATTGATTTTTATAGCTTAAACTCTGTATTAAAAGGTAAAAAAGTAAAGCAACAAGCTGATTTTAAATTTGTAGATATTAGCGAGAACATTGCTCCGTTTTCTTATTTTGATTATATCGTATACAACTCATCACTGTATAGCGCCTCAGAATTAGAAAGTATTCTTGAACACGAAAAAGTACACAGCGAGCAAAATCACACTATAGATGTTCTCGTATCGAGAATATTTTGTGTACTATTTTGGTTTAATCCAATTGTTTGGCTTTACAAAAAAGCTATTTTACAAAATCTTGAATTTATTGCAGATAGTGAGGCTGCCAGAAAAATATCAGATAAAAAAGCATATCAATACACGCTTTTAAAAATAACAACTCACGAAAATTGTGTTGCCATTACCAATCATTTTTATCAATCATTAATCAAAAAACGAATCATTATGTTAAACAAAAATCAATCAAAAAAGAGGAATTTATGGAAGTTTTATGTTGTAATTCCGGTGCTTGCCGCTTTTGTCTTTTTATTTCAGATAAAAACTGAAGCAAAAGAAAAACAACAGGTTATAAAGGAAGCTTCAGGAGAAATTAAATCTGTAGATGTTTACAAAATCAAAAAAACTACTACAGATGCAGAATTGAAAGAGATTAAAGAAAAACTAAAAGCAATTCATAACGTTGACTTTGTAACCTCTGAAATAAAAAGAAATGCTGACAATGATCTGACTTCAATTAAAATTGATGTAAAAAACGGAAATCAGCAATCACAATCTGTTCAAACAGGAAATCAAACGATCAAAGATTTCGGAATAATTGTTACTACAGACCATAATGGCAATAAAAAAGTGGGGATCCAAACTGGTGATGAAACAGATGAAAATCCAAAAATTATAAAAGAAAAAAAACAGAAAACTAAACTAAAAACAAATGATAGCACTAATTCTACTGTTAGCACAAAAACTAATACTAATAGTAACACAAATTCTGAGACTACAATAGTAACAAGCTCAGATGATAACAATAGCACGACAAAAATAACAACAAAAGATGGAGGGTCTATGATTGTTGTTTCAAATTCAGGTAAAAATGATTCTAACTCAAAAAAGCTTGTAATTATTGATGGTGTCGAAATGCCTGCGACTTTTAGTTTTGATGACTATAAATCCGGCGATATTAAAACGATGAATGTTTTAAAAGGAGATATGGCAATTGCAAAATATGGAGATAAAGGAAAAAATGGTGTTATTATCATTGAAACCCGTAAATAAGCGATTTATTTAAATTTTCAAAAATCAGAAAATGCAAAAGCTAACCAACAAAGAAGAAGAAATCATGCACATTTTATGGAAGCTTAAGAAAGCTTTTGTAAAAGAAATCCAAGCGCAGATTACTGAAGACCAACCACATTATAACACATTATCTACTATTGTGCGTAATCTTGAAGAGAAAGGTTTTGTGGGGCACAATGCTTTTGGAAACACGCATCAGTATTACCCAATCATTACTTTAGAAGCTTATAGCAAAAAGTATATGAATACTGCAATCGACAACTATTTTAATAGTTCTTACAAAAATATGGTTTCATTTTTTGCCAAAGAAGAAAAGATTTCGGCGGCTGAATTACGCGAAATCTTAGCTATGGTTGAAAACGCTACAGAAGCAAAATAATAGTTTATGGAAACACTTTTCATTTTTATCGCAAAATCAAGCGGATTGTTAGCAATGTTTTATTGCGCATATTATTTTTTACTCCGCAAAGAGACTTTTTTCAATAGCAACAGATGGTTTTTATTGTCAGGTTTAGTTACCTCATTAGTTTTGCCTTTTTTGATTTATACCAAAATTGTATGGATTGAACCTGCTCCTATTCAAAATGCAGTTTCTGGTTCTCTTATAAATTATTCAAAAGGATATATTTCTCCAGCGATTGAAAATCCATCTTTTGATATTAATTGGAATTATGTACTACTTGCAATTTATACGATAGGTTTTCTTGCCTTACTTGCAAAATTTGCTATTGATTTCTATAGTTTAAACTCTGTTTTAAAAGGCAAGAAAGTACAACAGCAAGCTGATTTTAAATTTGTAGATATTAACGAAAACATTGCTCCATTTTCTTATTTTGATTATATCGTTTACAACTCATCAATGTATACGGCTGCAGAACTGGAAAATATTATTGAACATGAAAAGGTACACAGCGATCAAAATCATACTGTTGATGTATTAGTTGCAAGAGTATTTTGTGTTTTATTTTGGTTCAACCCAATTATCTGGCTTTACAAAAAAGCTATTCTGCAAAATCTTGAATTTATAGCAGACAACGAAGCTGCCAAAAAAATATCCGACAAAAAAGCGTATCAATACACGCTTTTAAAAATAACAACACATGAAAGCTGTGTTGCAATCACCAATCATTTTTATCAATCATTAATCAAAAAACGAATTGTCATGTTAAACAAAAATCAATCAAAAAAACGTAATTACTGGAAGTATTATGCTGTTATTCCAGCACTTGTAGCCTTTGTGCTTTTATTTCAGATAAAAACAATCGCACAGGAAAAAGAGAGAAAAGAAAATCAGGAACATGTTGAGAAAACAGATCAAATTTATGTTTTAAAATTTCAGAAAAATACAACGGATCAGGAGTTAAAACAAATTGCTGAAAAATTAAAAAAAGAGCATAATATTGATATGGAAGTATCAGATGTAAAAAGAAACTCTAAGAATGAGTTAACAGCTATTAAAGTTGATATTCAAAAAGGAACCGGAGAAGCACAAACTATTCAGATTGAAGGAGATAATCCTATAAAAAGCTGCGGAATCGTTATTACAACAAAAGACAATGGTTCTAAAAAAATCGACGTTGTTACAGATGGCGGAGTTGACAAACCTATGGTAATAGGAAATCGTGTTGTAGAGGTAAACGAAACAAATGGTACTAATGTACGTGTATTGCCTGCAGAAGCTCCTATTCCTCCAGTTCCACCGGTATTCCCAAGCGGACCAATGCCTGAAGCTCCTCCTGTTGATATGTCAAAAATGCCAAAACCTCCTGTTGCGCCTGCAAATCATAAAGATAAAGTTGCAATGGCAAAATTTGAAAAAGAGATGGCTGAATTTGAGAAAAAAATGGAAGCCTTTGAACCGGATATGTCAGCTTTTGAAAAACAAATTGAAGAAATTATGGCTCAAAGAGAAGCGATATACGAAAAGGAAATGGAGAAATATGAAGTTGCCATGGAGAAATTTAGTGCCGATATGGAAAAATATGGTCAGGACATGGAACAAAAATATGGTAAGGATTCCAGAGAGTACGAGCTTAACATGAAGCAATATGAAAAAGACATGAAACTTTATGAGAGAGACATGAAACTTCAGGAAAGAGATATGAAACTTCGTGAAAAAGAAATGAAAAGAATGGAGAAGGAAAGTAAAAAATCTTAAATGAAAAAATCATTTCTTATTACAGTATTGCTACTCGTTTTTAATTTAACTTTTAGTCAAAAAAAGGAAGAAAATTTAACGGAACAAAAAATTGACAACTACATACAAGAAGTTATAGCAATAAATGAAATTCCAGGAGTAGCATTAGCCGTTATTAAAGATGGAAAAGTTGTTTATGAGAAATATTACGGAAAAGCTTCATTAGAAGAAAATAAAGCAGTGGATAAAAACACTGCTTTTAAAATTTTCTCTACAACAAAATTAAGCACAAACGTTGGTGTTTTTCAGCTTATAGAGCAAGGCAAATTATCATTAGAAGATCCTATTTCTAAATACCTCAATAATCTGCCTAAAGAATGGCAAGGAGTAAAAATCAAAAATTTATTGTCTCATTCTTCAGGATTGCCTAATATTGTTATGTTCGAAGACATTGCGATTACATTATCTTTTGATGAAAAATTGAAGTTATTATCAAATAAACCAATGGAATTTGTAACTGGAAATGAATACAATTATAATCAAACCAATTATTTATTTCTGGCGAAAATCATCGAGAAAATCACTAGTTTAAGTTTTGATGAATATATTTTGAACAATCAATTTCCAGGTGTAAAATCAGGTGTTTATTTTTCATCGAATTTTGGTGAAGCAGTGCTTAATAGTGCTTCCAGATACAATTATAATGCAGAAACTAAAAAATATATAAAAAGCATCTCAGACTTTGGATTTGATGCTCATTCAGCAAATGGTTTAAATATTTCTTTACCGGAATTTATTAAATGGAACCAAAATCTGGATAACGATATTTATCTTAAAAAAGAAACTAAATATTCGATGTGGCAGCCATTTGCGTTTGCAAATAAAACGGATCGATTTGCTTATGGCTGGGAAATTGTTCCTGTAAATAAAATTCTATCCTATGGTTTTACTGGCGGAAATGAAACGGCTTTTAGAAAATTTCCTGATCATAAATTAACGATCATATTTTTATCAAATGGGCATAAATATTCCTCTTTGTACGTTCAGAGTCAGGTAATAAATCATGTTGCATCAATTGTAGATCAAACTCTTACAGATGATTACTATCTCGCTGGCGAAAAAGTAAATCAGGCTTTTTTAAAACTTGATATCAAAAAAGCAGAACAAAATTATCTGGATATAAAAAAGAATCATCCGGATTGGGATTTTGAATACCGATTAAATGTTATTGGTTACACCTTGATGGATCACGGAAGGATAAAAGATGGCATTAAAGTTTTAGAATTAAATACAATAGAAAATCCAAAATCTGAAAATGCATTTGACAGTCTGGCTGATGGTTATTTTAAAAGCAACCAACTCGAAAATTCGAAAAAAAGCTATAATAAAGTATTAGAATTATCCCCAGATCACAAAAATGCTAAAGAAATGCTGGAGAAAATTAAAAATGGATCGAACAAAATCTAATTCTGAAATTTTAATATTTACTTGCTTTATACCTTTATAATATACACCAAAAAGACTTTGCCTAAACGCAAGGTCTTTTTTTTATATCTTTGAGAAAAATTAACCAGTTATGTATAAAATTTTAGCCAAAATAAATAAAGTCCTTTTACCAAGTTTTACCAAACAAGGCCTGGATATTTCGAAAGCAAAAAAATGGCAAATGGCTATTATTGGTTACCGCGCTTATGTAACTAAACGTGCTTTAGAATAAAAGCATTTTGAAATCAAATGGTTGAAATTAATTTCAACAACCCTTCTTAAGAAATGAGAATTTTTTTCTAATTCATTTCTTAATCTCATCAATTATTTCCCATGAAAAACAAAGAATTCAACATACCTCCTATTTATGCGGTGCTTCTTGCCATTATTAGCGTACAATGCGGAGCAGCAATAGCTAAAACTTTATTTCCTGCAATTGGAGCAGCAGGAACAGCATCGATTCGAATTGGTGTATCTGCAATAATTTTATTAATTGCATATCGACCAAACTTAAAAGCGATTACTCCGCAACAATGGAAAATTGTTGCGCCTTATGGTTTATCATTAGGAGCGATGAATTTAATTTTTTATCTGGCAATAGAAAGAATCCCAATCGGGTTAGCGGTTACATTAGAATTTATTGGTCCGTTATTGGTTGCTATTATTGGTTCAAAACGTTTAATAGATTATTGTTGGGTTTTGCTGGCTGCTATCGGGATTGCTTTAATTGCTCCCTGGACAAATGATCGTGTAGATATTTTAGGAGTTGTATTTGCACTTTTAGCTGGTGGATTCTGGGCAGCCTATATTGTTTTGGGAGGAAAGATTTCTCAAATCATGAATGGTGGTCAGGCAGTATCAACCGGAATGTTATTTGCAGCAATTTTAATTCTTCCTTTTGGTTTTTACGAAAACGGATTAGCTAATCTTACTCCAAAACTTTTTGGTATGGGAATCGCTTTAGCGCTATTATCCAGTGCAATTCCATTTACCTTAGAAATGAAAGCATTAGGACAACTTCCTCCTCGCACCTTTAGTATTTTAATGAGTTTAGAACCTGCTGCAGCATCTATTTGTGCTTTTATATTTTTGCAAGAAAAATTAATTTTTACTGAAATTTTAGCTGTCGTTTGTGTTGTAATTGCTTCTGCAGGATCTACGTTAACGGCTAAAAAATAGAATTTGCAACTTGATAAAATAAAAAAAGTCCCGCTTATGCAGGACTTTTTTTGATCTGGAAATATAGTTTTATTATTTTTTTGGTAATAAAACAGTATCCACAACGTGAATTACACCATTAGATTGATTAACATCAGCAATCGTAACTTTAGCTTTATTTCCGCTTTCGTCACTAATGTATAAATCTTTACCACTCATCCATGCACTAAGAGTTCCACCACTAACAGTTTTAAGAGTTGCTTTTCCTTTACCAGCTTTAATTGCTTTAGCGATATCAGAAGCATTCATTTTTCCTGCAACCACATGATAGGTCAAGATCGTTTGCAGCATTTTTTTGTTTTCTGGTTTCAATAATGTTTCAACAGTTCCTGCTGGTAATTTAGCAAAAGCTGCATTTGTTGGAGCAAAAACGGTGAATGGCCCTTTACCTTGTAATGTTTCTACTAAGTCTGCTGCTTTTACAGCTGCTACAAGTGTAGTGTGATCTTTTGAATTTACGGCATTTTCAATAATATTTTTATTTGGGTACATTGCTGCTCCACCAACCATTACAGTTTTTTGTGCAAATGATGTAAATCCAAATCCTAATGCTAAGATTGCTACGGCTAAAAATTTTCTAGTTTTCATAATTAATATTTTAAGTTATAAGCTCATTTACGGGGTAATATTCGATTTGGTTTTATTAAATATCTAAAAAAGTTTGAAAAAAGTTGAAATATCCTTAAATATAGCTGAAAAACAAGCCTTTAATCATAAAATTTATTTTTAAATATTTTAGTTGTTGCTTCATCCATATGTTAAATTTATTGCTAACTTTAGTAAACTAAATTCATTCTTTATGGAAAATCTACCTAAAAAAGTCAGAAGTAAAAAACTAAGTACAAGAGTTGATTTAACAGCAATGGTTAGTGTCTCTTTTTTGTTAATTATATTTTTTATGGTCACAATTGAATTGGCAAAACCAAAAGGAATTGACTTAGCTTTACCTGATAGAGATCCAGTTTGTGGTCCAATAGGATGTGTTGATGAAAATCGAATTTATACAATTTTACTTGATGACAACAATAAAATTATAACCTATTCAGGCTTATTATTATATCCAGTTGAAACCCCAAAAGAAACTAATTATAGCCTAGAAGGTATACGAAAAGAATTAGTAAATAAAAAGATGTCTATTTTGGAATACTCAACCAATATTGGAAAACCAAAGAATGGTCCGATAGTAATTATTAAACCAAGCAAAAAAAGCAACTTTAAAAATTTGGTCGATATTTTAGATGAAATGAATATTGCAAATATTGAAACCTTTGCTATTGTAGACGAGTTTACAGCGGAAGAATCAAAGTTATTAGCAGCCCGATAATATTATTTTAGCGGCTAAATAAACGCATTATCTTTTTCTCTTGGAATAGATCAAAATTTAAATATATAAAAGTTTCTTATAACAACGACTTCCCTAGCCCTGATGGAAGCGGCATCCTTTTTCTGGCTTCTTTAGACAGAAAAAGATACAGTGGACAGCAGGAAATAGCTCCTTAAAATTATAATAAAAATTATCAAAATAAACACTCCTTTGTTTTGAAAACAATTATAAAAAAAGTCCCATAGCAATATGGGACTTTTTCTGTTTTAATAAAATCTAAGAATTATTTTTTGATAAATTTCATACTTGAACTTCCTTTATCTGATTTTACTTTTATAAAGTAATTTCCGGTTCTAAGTTTTGAAACGTCAATATTAGAAACTGATTTTGCATTTGGAACTGCAATTAACACTTGCCCTAAAATATCATAAATAGCCAAAGATTGTATTGTTATATCTTGTTTTGTATTGAAATTCAAAATATTACTTACAGGATTTGGATACAAAGTAAAATAATTAGAAAACTCGAAATCAGGCGTTTCTAATGTAGTTTCAAATTTTGAAGTAGCTTTATTGGTTAAAATTGGAAAATTATAATCAAAATAAATATTTGCCTCGTTTGCAAAAGTGTCCCCTACTTTTAATGTTGGTTTTGTTTTAATTTTAAAAGCTACATAACCATCATTATTGGCATCATCAAAAAGAAGATTGATATTTTCGAAAATAAATTCAACTTTGTTTCCATCTGAAATTTTAGTTACAAAAGGATGACTTGAGCTTGTTGGAACTAAAGTAGAAATATCAAACTTAGATAAATCAATCATGTCTTTTACTACAATATTTCTTGCTCGAGAGGTTCCTGTGTTTTCAAAGCGGATCATATAATGAACATACTCCCCTATTAAATTTGGTGTTATGATTGTCCCTTCCAGACAAGTTTTATCATTTGGATCATAAGAACCCACAACTGTTTGTTTTAATTCAAATAGATTATTTAATGGAGTCTCATCCAAACTTAGTGAAGAAATATTTGTACTAAATTTCAAAATATCTCCTATGTTGGCCGCAGGTTTATCTGTTGGTCTGTTTAAATATAAGGTAAAAGTAATATTCCCGCTTTCAAAAGGTTTTAAATTATTAAAATCCCATTTTAATTCATTACCGGATTTAGATATTAAATCTTTATCTGAAGAAACATAGTGTAAAACGGTGTCATCAAATTTAACTGTAATAAATCCAGACTGAGTTGTGTTTCCATTATTTTTATAAACAATATTATAGGTGCTTTCAAAGCCCGGCTCAGCTGCTATCCCCGGAACTAAAATAATCTCTAAATCGTTGCGACTATCAACAGCAGTAATACAAAAATTTTCTATACGCGGACTTGCATCGTTGGGAAAAGAAATCGTTATTTCTTTTGGTGATATATTGAAATATTCTGGATATTGCAGAACTGGTATTATTTTATAATTTCCTTGTTGAAGTTCAATAGAAGGAATTTTTGAGTTATTAGAAACCAGAACCCCGGTTTTTAAATTACTTGTTACATTATATTTTATATCATAAACCACTACATCATTTAAATCACATCCATTATTATTTTGATCAAATTTATTTAATGCCTGAATAGTGTAAAAATCCCCTCCTGGCGTAAAAGAACAATATGTATTTAAATTAACTTTAGGCATATTATTATTTGCTAAATAATATTCTATTTGTTCTATATCAGTATCATCTGCGCAAATGTATTTTAAATTAGGATTGTTATAATAACTAAAACTGTCATATAAACCTAATCCTTCCTGTTTACCATTTTTTACAAATAGATAGACCAGATTATTATTATTACACGTAATTTGTGAAATCTTTTTAGCGCTATTAAAATCCAACGATTCAATTTGATTGTAACTGCAATTTACCTCTAGAAGCTTTGGCAAATTTTCTAAATTTAATATTTTAATCTGATTATTAGAACAAGATAAAGTTTGAAGATTAGGCGAAGATTGAACATCAAGACTGGTAAATTTATTTATACCACAATACAGGACTTCTAATTTTGACAAATTATTAGTCTCTAATGAACTAATTTTATTAGTTTCACAATTTAAAAATTTTAACTCGTTAAAAGCACTAATATCTAAATTACTGATATTATTATTGCCGCAACTCAACCATTCAAGTTTACTTGTATTGGTAACATCAAAATCAGTAATGTTATTATAAAAACATTCCAGCCTTTTTAAATTTGGCAAATTTGATATCTTTATTGATGTCAATGTTCCCCATCTACTTAAAACATTCTCTAATTTTGGAAAACCATTCAAATTTAAAGTTGTTAAATTAGTATAATCACATTCTAGAAATTGTAGATTATCTAATCCTTGTAAATTCAAATCAGTGATAGGATTATTACTGCAGACAAGATTATTAAGCTTACTTAGACCAGCAATACTTAATGAGGTAAATAAATTGTAACTACAATTTAGTGTTTTCAAATTAAATGAATCACTTACATCTATATTGGTTAATCTACAACCAGTGCAATCAAGATTTTCAAGATTGGACAAAGTACTTAAATCTAGCGTCGTAAGCTTGCAGCCATATAAATCTAATATTTTAAGATTATTTAAACCACTTAAGTTGATAGACTTTAGTTGTTGGTTTCCTTCAATTGATAAAGTTTCCAGATTACCTAATCCAGCTAAATCAAGTGTAGAAAGATTACCATATTCTAATGTTATTTTCTTTAAATTTTTAAAATATAAAATACCAGTTAATGAAGCTATTCTTTTAATGACTACATTTTCGTTTAAATAAAGTTCGCTTATCTTTTCAGCTTCACTAATTTCAATTTCGCCATTGCCATTAGAATCAATTTTTATCTTATTGCCATTGAGATCTTTTGCAATATCTGAATAAAGTGCTGATGATAACAATTTATCTTTAAAATTAGTATCTGGAATACTAATTATTTGCGCATACAAACCATTAAAAAAGCCTAAAGCCAGAACCAAAAAGTAGATTTTCTTCATATAAGTAATTTTCATGCAAAAATAACTTTTTAAGATAATAACACAACTTTATTTGTTAAATTTTCTTAAAATTAAAAATATAAAACAAAAAAAGGTCCCACTTTAAGTGGGACTTTATCTTTAAATGAAACTAAAAGTTATTTCTTTATAAACTTCAAACTTGAACTTCCTTTATCTGATTTTACTGTTATAAAATAATTACCAGTTCTAAGCTTTGATACATCAATGCTGGAAACCGTTTGCGCATTAGGAACTGCTATTACAACTTGACCTAAAATATCATAAATCGCCAAAGATTGTATTGTTATATCCTCTTTTGTATTGAAATTTAAAATATCACTTACAGGATTTGGATACAAAGTAAAATAATTAGAAAACTCGAAATCAGACGTTTTTAATGTAGTTTCAAATTTTGAAGTAGCTTTGTTGGTTAAAATTGGAAAATTATAATCAAAATAAATATTTGCCTCGTTTGCAAAAGTGTCTCCCGCTTTTAATGTTGGTTTTGTTTTAATTTTAAAAGCTACATAACCATCATTATTGGCATCATCAAAAGGAAGATTGATATTCTCAAAAATGAATTCTACTTTGTTTCCATCTGAAATTTTAGTTACAAATGAATGACTTGAGCTTGTTGGAACTAAAGTTGAAATATCAAACTTAGACAAATCAATTAGATCTTTTACAACAACATTTTGAGCCTGATATGTTCCTGTATTTTCAAAGCGAACGATGTAATGAACATACTCGCCTATTAAATTTGACGTAATAACAGAACCTTCAAGACAAGTTTTATCGTTTGGATCATAAGAACCTACAACGGTTTGGTCAAAAGTAAATGTATTATCTAATGTGTTTTCGTCTGTACTTGCAGATGTTATGGTTGCGAGATACGACACAATATTTCCGATATTTAGCGCAGGAACTTCTGTTGGAGCATTTAATTTAAAGGTAACATTAATTTCTTTAGATTCAAAAGGTTTCAAGGATGTAAAATTCCATGACAAACTATTTGTTGTTTGAGTAGCAACAACCGGATTTGCAGTAATTAAATCTAAAACTGAATCATGAAAAGCTAGATTTACAACGCCAGATTGCGTTGTATTTCCTTTGTTTTTATAAATAATTTTGAAAACAGAATTAAATCCTGGTCTTCCCGGAACAATTTGCAAAATTGAAACTTCCAGATCTGGATGAACGCCATTTGGTGTTATGCAAAAATCCTGATTTAGCGGACTTGCTTGTGCTGGAAAGCTAACGTTTAAAGTAGATGGAGAAATATTAAAGTAAGTTGAATTTTCTAAAACCGGTGTTATTGTATGCGTACCGGCAGGAAAAGAAATTGAATAATTTCCGTTTGCATTCGATATAAAACTTGCAGTATTTATACCATCAGATAAATTAAATTTTAAATTTGGCGAACTTGAGTCTAAAGCATCACAGCCATTATTATCCATATCAACTTTATTAATTCCCAAAACGGTATAATACGTTCCAACTGGTTTAAACGAACAATATGCATTTACATTACAATTGGTATAGCCGTATTTGTCTACTAATATTTGAATATCACTTATTTGGCTTTCGTCAGCACAAACATATTGTAAATTAGGGTTTTGAGAGAAGTCAAGCAATTTTGCTTCATTGCTTCCGTTTCTAATCAATAAAGAGGTAAGCTGATTTTGATAACAGCTAAATTGCTCAATATTTTTTAAATCACTTAAATCTAATGTTTTAAGTTCGTTATGATAACATTCTAAATTTGTTAGACTGGTTAAGCCCGTTAAATTTATTGCTGCTAATTTATTATAACCGCATTTTATACTTTTAAGATTTGTTAACCCGTTTACGTTTAATTCTGTTAATTGATTATTAGTACAATTTAAGAAATCAAGGCTTACTAAACCTGCTAAATTTAATGAAGGAATAAAATTTCCGTCACAATAAAGCTCATTTAATTTTACTAATCCGTTCACGTTCAAGCCTGTTAATTGATTAGAATAACAAAGTAAACTAACTAAATTAACTAAACCGCTCACATTTAAATTAGGTAATTTATTCATTTGACATGATAAACTCGTAATATTTGTTGATCCGGTAACGTTCAATGACGTTAATAAATTTCCGCCACAACCCAAACCTTTAAGATTTGGTAACCCACTCGCGTCCAGTGTTTGCAATTGATTGCTGTTGCATTGCAAATTTTTAAGACTAACTAATCCAGCTACATTTATTGATGTTAGTTTGTTATTAGTACAAAAAAGATCTGTTAGATTTATTGCTCCAACTGTACTTAATGAAGTTAGATTCTTATTACCTGTAACATAAAGTTCTTTTAAATTTGTCGATCCATCAAGTACTAATGTAGTAAGGTTTGAATTGTCAATGTTAAAATAAGTATTACTTTGAATATTAGAATAATTTAGATAAGTAAGTTTCTTTAATAAATTAAAATCAATTCTGTTAAATATTGGATTGTTGCTACAATTTAAATACTCTAAATTGGTAAAATTTTCTAATCCGCTCAAAGAGCTAATGTTTGAATTGCTCAGATCTAAAAAAGGGACACTTAATGCTTCACTAATTTCAATTTCGAAATTTGAGTTTTTGTCAATATTCATAGATATCAACTTCATTTTAAGATTGATATCAGGAATACTAATAACCTGAGCGCTTAAAACATTAAAAAAGAACAGAATAGGAACTAAAAAGTATATTTTCTTCATATAGATTAATTTTACTACAAAAATAACTTTTTAAGAGAATAATACAACTTTATTTGTTAAATTTTGTTAAAACTAAATCTTTAAAACAAAAAAAGTCCCACAGTAAGTGGGACTTTATATTTGAAATATATGAAAATTATTTCTTGATAAACTTTATACTTGAACTTCCTTTATCTGATTTTACTTTTATAAAATAATTTCCAGTTCTAAGCTTCGATACATCAATGTTAGAAACCGTTTGCGCATTAGGAATTGCAATAACAACTTGCCCCAAAATGTCATAAATGGTTAACGATTTTATCTCTATATCTTTTGTCGTATTGATATTTAAAATATCACTTGTAGGATTTGGATACAAAATGAAATAATTAGAAAACACAAAATCAGACGTTCCTAATGTAGTTTCAAATTTTGAAGTAGCTTTATTGGTTAAAATTGGAAAATTATAATCAAAATAAATATTTGCCTCGTTTTCAAACGTATCTCCCACTTTTAATGTTGGTTTTGTCTTGATTTTAAAAGCGATATAACCATCATTATTGGCATCATCAAAAGGAAGATTGATATTCTCAAAAATGAATTCTACTTTATTTCCTTCTGATATTTTAATTACAAAGGAATGGCTTGAACTGGTTGGAACTAAACTTGAAATATCAAATTTAGATAAATCAATCATATCTTTTATAACGATGTTTTGTGCAGCATAGGTTCCTGTATTCTCAAAGCGGATCATGTAATGTACATACTCGCCTATCAAACTTGGCGTGATAACGGAACCTTCTAAACAAGTTTTATCGTTTGGATCATAAGAACCAACAACAGTTTGATTTAAAGTAAATGTATTATCAATTGGAGTTTCGTCTGTTACAGCGCCTTCTATTGTTGTTTTAAATTTTAATATATCTCCAATATTTAATGCTGGTCTTTCTATTGGAGAATTTGCATTTACAGTAAATTTAATTTCGCGAGTTTCATATGGGAATAAATTAACAAAATTCCAAGATAAATTATTAAAGGAATTAGTCACCGATATTGGTTTTGCTGTAACGAAATCTAAAACAGCATCATCAAAACTTAAATTAACTGAGCCAGATTGCGTAGTATTTCCTTTATTTTTATAGATAATTTTATATGTAGCGTTAAAACCCGGTCTTGCAGGTTCTAATGGCAATAAAACAACTTCTAAATCTGGATGAACACCGTTTGCAGTAATACAAAAATCTTGAGTAAATGGACTCGATTCTGTTGGAAAAGTAACTTTAACTGTTGTTGGATAAACATTAAAATACGCTGGGTTTTCTAGTATTGGAGTAACATCATAAGATCCCGATTTAACATAATAATTGTAATCACCATTTTCATCAGATGCAGAACTGTTTGTTATAGTTTGACTTGCAATATTAACTTTCATATTTTGAAATTTAATATCTCCATTGTCACATCCATTATTATTTAAATCTAATCTATTATTTCCTTTAATTGCATAAAACTTACCTCCTGGTTTAAATGTACAATACGAATTAACATTACAATCTTTCATATTTGCTGATAAAAGTTGTGACTGTATAGCTGCGATTTGAGATTCGTCAGCACAAATGTATTTTAAATTGGGATTTTGAGTAATATAAAGTCGATCTTCATTTATTCCATTTTTTATCATTAATGATGACAATTGGTTTCCTGAACAGTCAAGATGCGATAATTCGGTTAAATTGCTAAGATCCAAAGATGTTAAACTATTTGTAGAACAAATAAGTCGTTGAATTTTTGTTAAACCACTTATATTTAATGAAGTTAAGCCATTAATCTGACATTGAATGGAAGTTAATTTTGATAAATTACTAACGTTAAGCAATTTAATTTTATTCATATAACAATCTAATACTCCAAGATTCACAAAATATTCAATTCCAAGCAAAGAAGAAATATTACTTTCATTCAACGTCAAAGAATAAACATTGAATGCTTCGCTTAATTGTATTTCTTTATCATTATTAGCATCAATTTTAAAATAAGAACCAGATAAATTCCTTGCCACATAATTTTGATTAGTTGCAGATAATAATTTTGCTTTAAAAATTGGATCTGGAATATTAATAATTGCATCACTGCAAGCACCTAAGCAGCTACAACTAGAATCTAATAAGACATTATTTAAACCACTTAAATCTATGCTTTTTTGAATAACATTAAAATCTATAATATCTGCACAAATATGTTTAAGATTTAAATTTCCAATTATGTCTAATTTTATCAAATCCTGATTAGGATTATTATTTTTAATAAAAATATCGGTTAAAATATTATTATATCCACAATTTAATTCTTTTAGATTAGGTAAATAGGAAACATCTACTTTTGAAAGCTTTGTACTTTGACATTCAAGTTTTTGCAAATTATTTAACCCCGTTAAATCAAAAATTGATATTGGATTTGCAGAAAAGTTAAGCGTTTGCAAATTTACAAATGGTAAAAAAGTAAAAGAGGTAATTTTATTTCCGGAAAAATTTAAATCAATTAAATTTGTTGTAGAACCAGTGTTTAAATAAGCTATGTTATTATTACTGCATTTAATGGATTTTATGTTTGTACCGTTTAATAAATCTAAAGATGTAATAGCATTGTTTGAGCAATCAATAGTTAATAAATTAGAGGAGTTTTTCATTTGAAAAACAGATAAATATTGATTTATATTACATTTAACACTGCTAAGATTTGTAAGTCCATTTGCATACAAACCGGACAAATTATGATTATTATTAACATTTAAAGTCTTTAAGTTAACTAAATCATCCATTTTTAATGTTGAAAAACTACTGTTCCATTCTACAGTCAAATCTTCTAAATTAACCAAACTGGTTAAATCTATTGTTCCTCCAATTTGAGTGCTAACAATAGTTAAACTTTTTAAGTTGGTAAAATACTTGATTGTATTAATTGATTTCACATTTGAAGCTATGCTCATTTTAGTTACTTGTAATGCTTCAGAAAATTGAATTTCACCATCAAAGTTTAAATCAATAGTTGTATTACTTAAAATAGAATTTTTAAAATTTTCATCATCAAAACATATGGTTCCTGCTGCACATTGAGGTAAAGCACAAGAATTTACTACTGTAACATTAGAAATTCCATATTCTGCTAATTTATTTTGAATTAATGAAATATCACTTTGATATGCACAAATAGAGTTTAAATTTAAATTATTATTAAACTCCAGAGAACTAAAAACGTTATATAGACGATTTAAAAATAAAGTTGAAATGTTATTATTTGAACAGTTTAAATTAGTTAATGCGTTTGTATCTGAAAAATACAGTGTAGTGAAATTATTATAACTACAATTAACGTTAGCGATATTATTGGTATTATCTCTTTTTATAAAATTCAATTGATTATTAGAACAATCAAGAGTTGATAAAGAAGTTAGATAAGTTAAAAGCAAAGATTTTAATTGTAAATTATTATTTATTTTTAAAATCTTTAATGAACCAAAATAGGAAAGGCTTATTTTAGTTAAAGAAGTATTTTTAATACTCAAGTTTTTCAATCCTGAAAAATTATTAGAATCAAAACCTTCTAAAGAGCTAATATTTCCATCCAAATATAGATTGTTAATTACACTAGCTTCATTATAATCAATCTCATTATCATTATTAGTATCAGCATCACTATCGGCTATACCATCATTATTATTGTCGACACAATTTGTAGAAATCAAAATATTTTTTAAAACCGCATCAGGAAAATTAATAACCTGCGCACTCAAACCGTTAAAAAAGCATAAAGCTGTAACTAAAAAGTAAAGTTTCTTCATATGTTTATATTTTCAAACAAAAATAACTTTTTAAAATAATAACACAACTTTATTTGTTAAAATATCTTAAAATTAAAAACATAAAGCAAAAAAAAGTCCCACATTGCTGTGGGACTTTCTATTTAGAGAAAACTAAGAATTATTTTTTCTCAGTTTTTTCCATTTTAGCTTTCAATGCAGCTAATACATCATTGTTATCTCCTAAAGTTGCAGCTGGTGCATTTGTAGAAGAGTTAGATGAAGTATTTTCAGTTGCAGCTTTCACGTTTTTCTCTTCTTCTTCACGGAAGATAGCAGTGTGAGAAGCAACTACTCTTTTGAATTCTTTGTTAAATTCGATTACTTTGAAATCAGCAGTATCACCTTTTTTCAATTTCTTTCCGTCTTCTTTTTCAAGGTGACGAGTAGGAATGAAAGCAACGATATCATCTCCGAATTCTACAGTAGCTCCTTTGTCAACGATTTCAGAAATTTCACCATTGTGGATAGTTCCTACAGCGAAAGAATCTTCGTATTGATCCCAAGGATTAGCAGTAGTTTGTTTGTGACCTAAAGATAATTTACGTCCTTCAACATCTAATTCTAATACAACTACATCAAGTTTTTCACCAACATTTACAAATTCAGATGGGTGTTTGATTTTCTTAGTCCAAGAAAGGTCAGAAATGTAGATTAATCCATCAATTCCTTCTTCTAATTCTACGAAAATACCAAAGTTTGTAAAGTTTCTAACGATACCTGTATGTTTAGAACCTACTGGGTATTTAGAAGTGATATCAGTCCATGGATCTTGAGTCAATTGTTTGATACCTAATGACATTTTACGGTCATCTCTATCTAAAGTTAAGATAACAGCTTCAACAACATCTCCAACTTTTACGAAATCCTGAGCAGAACGTAAATGAGTAGACCATGACATTTCAGAAACGTGAATTAAACCTTCAACACCTTCTGCAACTTCGATAAATGCACCGTAATCAGCGATTACAACTACTTTACCTTTTACTTTATCACCAATAGTTAAATTAGCATCTAAAGCATCCCATGGGTGAGCGTTTAATTGTTTCAATCCTAATTGAATTCTTGTTTTCTCATCATCGAAATCAAGGATTACAACGTTTAATTTTTGGTCTAATTCAAGAACTTCACTTGGGTGGTTGATTCTACTCCAAGAAAGGTCAGTAATGTGAATTAATCCGTCAACACCACCTAAGTCAATAAACACACCATAAGAAGTAATGTTTTTAACAACACCTTCTAATACTTGTCCTTTTTGTAATTGACCGATGATTTCTTTTTTCTGTACTTCAATATCAGCTTCGATAAGAGCTTTGTGAGATACAACAACGTTTTTGAATTCGTGGTTAATTTTTACCACTTTGAATTCCATCATTTTGTTTACGTATACATCGTAGTCTCTAATTGGCTTAACGTCAATTTGAGATCCTGGTAAGAAAGCTTCAATTCCGAAAACGTCAACGATCATACCACCTTTAGTTCTGCATTTTACAAAACCATTAACGATTTCTCCTGTTTCGTTTGCAGAAATAACTCTATCCCATGATTTAATAGTACGTGCTTTTCTGTGAGATAATACTAATTGACCTGTTTTATCCTCACGGATGTCGATTAATACTTCTACTTTGTCACCTACTTTTAAGTTTGGGTTGTAACGGAATTCGTTTAAAGAAATAACACCTTCCGATTTTGCGTTGATATCAACGATAACGTCTCTATCTGTAATTCTAACAACTACACCTTCAACTACTTCTTCTTGGTCTGTAGCGATGAAAGTTTTTGATACTAAGTCTTCGAATTCTTGTAAGTTTTTCTCATCTACTGCATCGATACCTTCTTCGAAGTTATGCCAGTTAAAATTTGCTAAAAACTCTTCTTGTGATTTTAATTGTTCAGACATGCTGATAAAAAATTTGTATTCTGCTTTTCTCGAGTTTCATAAAGCGATAGAAAAAACAGAAGTTGTTTTACATAAATAGTTGATACCTAATGGAAACTCTTCTCTGCCAAAAGGTTTGCAAAATTAATACATTTATTTGTAATAGCAAAAC
Source organism: Flavobacterium sp. Leaf82 (assembly GCF_001422725.1). GTDB lineage: Bacteria > Bacteroidota > Bacteroidia > Flavobacteriales > Flavobacteriaceae > Flavobacterium. Next base: position 282,675 of record NZ_LMMA01000034.1, read on the forward strand.
AATTCTATATGATAATCAGCTAATTGCTCAGGAGCAGCAAATTTAAGGGTTTTCAAAGCCTGAAGTCCCGCTTTCGCTCCTATCTTTTATGAATCCCGAAGCCTCGGGACACCATAAAAGGATAACCGCTCTATCGGGGCTAGATAAGAGGTTTTGTATTTTTATTGGACTTACTATTCTTAGCTGCATTCTGTAAAAGTTTAAAACCTAAATATGTAAAGACTTTTGGTTGTCACAAAAACAAAACTTCTCAATTTACAAAATAATAGATAAGTCCTAAAACAACGATACAAAACACAGCTGCCATAATTCTAACCCGTTTCTGTTGACGATAATCAATACTATAATCTTCAGGATTGATATAATGATTGGTAAAAATGATGGGATCAACAGTAATATCAGGTCTATAATGAGCAACTCCTAACATAAATGTTCTGATCAATTCTAATCGATTTGCATAAAACATGGCAAAAAAATGCCTTCCTAAAAATGCATCGTTATGAACGGTTACTTTATCATCAATTAAAACGGGCCAATAAAACTGATCATAAAATGATTTCATTGGTGTAATAGAAGTCACATCGTATTTTGGAGGTTCAAAAACATGCTCTAGTTTTTCTCTTTTTGCAAAACTGCTCCAAGGTACTTCTTTGACAATTTTGCTATTGAATTTATTCAAATACCGAATTCCTTTTTCGTCTATTATAGTAGTTGTAGACATTTTTTTTCTTGAATAAACCAACAATACTACTATACCGGCTAAAGCAATAAAAAATATTAAAAACAAAAAGACAGATGCTATAACATCTAACCCTATATCTTCTGGAGAAGTAAAAAGCATAAACACAATCCCTGCAACGAAAAAAAGAACAAAAAATACCCAAAATAAGCCAAATATAAAATTTAGAAATAACATTGGTTTTGAACTAATAGCTCTAAAAGGCGGAATTATTTTTTGTTGGCTTTGCATATTGTACTATTACATGAATAATCAAATATACATATAAACTAAAAAAGAAAATCCCGTTTTCAATAAATCGAAAACGGGATTTTATATCTAAATAGGTCATTAATGACTCAAATTCTCTATTTCTTTAGGATCATGTTTGTGTTTGAATAAAACTGCAAAAGCAATTGCAATAACCAAAGCATAAGCTGCAAACGATAACCAGATCGTATGCCAGTCTTTCATCAAAATTGGATTTGTAAAAATTCCATCTGTAGAAATTGTATTTCCCTGTCCTTTTACAAATTCCAACATTTTAGAGTTCGTAGCTTCTGTTTGTAAAAAACCTGCCAATTCAGTTGTATTGCTAAACGATTTTGTAAAGAAACGGTCGATTGCCCAACCAGAAGTTAAACTTCCTAAAACTGCTCCTACTCCATTAGTCATCATCATAAATAATCCCTGAGCTGATGAACGTATTTTAGAATCTGTATTACTTTCTACGAATAACGAACCTGAAATATTAAAGAAATCAAATGCCATTCCGTAAACGATACAAGATAAAATGATCATCCATAAACCTCCTACAGGATCTCCAAACGCAAATAAACCAAAACGTAATACCCAGGCAAGCATACTAATAAGCATTACTTGTTTGATACCAAAACGTCTTAAGAAAAACGGAATTGCCAAAATAAACAAAGTTTCTGATACCTGAGAAATCGACATAATAATAGTAGAATACTGAATTACAAAAGAATCAGCATATTTAGGAAAATGTTTAAACTCATCTAAGAAAACATCACCGTAAGCATTTGTTAGTTGCAAAGCGCCTCCTAAAAACATAGAAAACACAAAAAACAAAGCCATTTTATAGTTTCCAAACAACTTAAAAGCTTCTAAACCTAAAGTTTCTGTTAGTGTAGCATCTTCTTTCGTTAAACGTTGTGGTTTACATTTTGGTAATGTAAAAGCGTAAATTCCAAGAATTAATGCGCCAACTCCGGCAATATAAAACTGATACTCCGTTGCTTTACTTCCACTTAAATTAGTAATCCACATTGCGGCAATAAAACCAATAGTTCCCCAAACGCGAATAGGCGGAAAATCTTTTACTATATTTTTATTGTTCAGTTTTAACGAAGTATACGAAATTGAATTACTTAATGCAATTGTTGGCATATAGCAACACATTGCAGCAAACATTACATATATAAAATTATCCGGTGTAGTAACTTGTGCAATACCAAATAAAACTACCGCATAAAATATATGTAATAATCCATATAATTTTTCAGCATTTACCCATCTGTCAGCAATGATTCCTGTTAGAGTAGGCATAAATAAAGAAGCAATTCCCATGGTTCCGAAAACAAGACCAAATTGGGTTCCTTCCCAATTTTTAGTTCCAAACCAATAATTTCCAATTGTTATAAGCCAGGCTCCCCAAACAAAAAATTGAAGAAAGCTCATTATAATCAACCTGTTTTTAATTCCCATATGATGAAATTATCTTTAAAATAATAAATGAAGCGGTAAAACTACCATTAAAAAAAATATCTACAAAAATTTAATTCGTTTTTACAACATCATTTACTAATTCTAAAACAGCTGCGAACTGTTCTTCCCTGCTTAAATAAGAATTATCTATTTCAATTGCATCATCTGCAATTACTAAAGGAGAATCTGCACGGTGTGTATCTATATAATCTCTTTCGACAACATTTTTCAAAACATCTTCATAAGATACATCATCGCCTTTTTGCTGAAGTTCATCAAAACGCCTTTGAGCGCGGGTTTCTGCACTTGCTGTCATGAAAATTTTAAGCTCTGCATCCGGAAAAACAACTGTTCCTATATCCCTTCCGTCCATAACAATAGCTTTGTTTTTCCCCATTTCCTGCTGCTGTTCCACTAATTTAGAACGCACCTCTGAAACTTCTGCTACTTTACTTACAAAATTAGAAACCTCAATCGTTCTAATTTGTTTTTCGACGTTTTCACCATTCAAATACATTTCGGCAAAACCCAATTCAGCATTAAATTTAAACTCTAACTGAATTTTGGGCAAAGTTTCGGTTAAAGCTTTTTTATCAAAAAAATCAGCGCCTATAAATTGATTCTGCATTGCAAAGTATGCCACAGCTCGATACATTGCTCCGGTGTCTACATAAACATATTCCAGCTCTTTTGCCAATTGTTTTGCTAAAGTGCTTTTTCCTGTTGATGAGAATCCATCAATTGCAATGGTAATATTTTTCAATTTTTTTTATTTTAAATTTTTATACAATTAAGGTTTTAGTAATAAATACTCATCACGATATTTGATTTTGAGTGATCTATTAGTGCAGCGATTCGGTCAAAATATCTTTTGTTCACCATTGGACAGCCGTAACTGTTGCAAATATAGTTATCCTGTTCTTTATATGGAACATCAAAATAATAATGAAATACAATATCCCGAATAAAGGCATTGCTGTTAGTTGTATCTAATCCGTACAATTTGTAAGCTTTTCCAAACTTACCGGTGTAATGGTTTTCAATAGAATATTTTCCTAGTGAAGTACTTAAAGAATTTGGGACATTACTAAATTTTAATTTCCCTTTTATTTTGGTTTCAGAACCAGAACCATGAGCAACTAATCCTTTATCGATAATCTTATTTAGTTTTAGATCATAGACAAAAAATCGATTCTTACCCGAAGCTATTTTCATATCAATAAAAAAAGCTATTCTATTATTGTATTTTGAATTGCTGTTTACCAATTTTTTCACCGCATTGATCTGAGAAATGTCTATACTTTTTTCCTCAGGCAAAAAAGTATCAGTCCTGAAAATAATTTTATACCCAAAAACAAGCGTCAGTATTAAAAGAAAAACAAAAAAGATCTTCTTCATACTAATATAAAGGATTCAAAACTAATTTAAAATAAAGGCAAAACAGACGTTACCATTCACAACTATAGCAATGGCATTTTAAGCAAATAAAGTACTCAGTAAAGTCTACTAATAATAAATATCCAGAATAATATTTGATTTTGAAGTATCAATATACTTTTCTATTCTCTTGAAGAATTGTTCATTAACCATTGGACATCCATGACTATTACTAATATAATAATCTTGTTCATCATAAGGAACAGCAGAATAGTAATGTAAAACAATAGCTCTTGACAAGGCGTTATTATTAGTTTCATCCAGACCATTTAACTTATATGCTTTTCCGAATCCGCCTTTATAACATTTACCAATAGCATATCTTCCTAATGCAGTACAATTAGAGTTTGGCGTGTTACTAAATTTCAAACTTCCTTTAACTCCTGTTTCAGACCCGGAACCGTGTGCTACTAATCCCTGATCTAATATTTTATTGTTTACTAAGTCATAAACAAAAAAACGATTTTTCCCTGAAGGGATTCTCATGTCAACAAAAAAAGCAATTTTAGTATTGTATTTAGGATCAATACTAATCATGTTTCTTATTTCGGATACTCTAGTATTTATCCTTTCTATTTCTAGACTGGTAATAGTAGTTTCATTTTTATAATAGTGTTTTGAACCCGTTAAAACACCTAAAGTCATAAACAACAATAAACTAAATAATTTCATATAATTATTGAAAATTTAAAATTAGACCAAAAAGACTTGTATTAGCTGCCAATGTATATCTCGAATACGAATAATTAAACTTTAACTTATTTATTTTTAACCCAAATCCTAATGAAACTCCTGAAAAATTACGCTGTTCGTCAATTCTTAATTCTTCAGATCTTCTAAAATTATATCCCAAACGCAAATTAAATGCCTTCTTAGGGAAAAGTTCTACTCCAAAAATAACATGCCTTAAAGCATTATTTACGAATGAAACTTTTTCCTCACTTGTTGATCCATCAATGTTGGTTTCGCTACGAACGGGGTTCGAAAAAGAAACTTTCCATTGTTGCAAATTATCTAAAGTAAGATGCCAACGAATAGGAACATGTTCTAATTCTTGCGAAACACCGGCAATGATTTCAAAGGGCAAATTCTCTTGTATTCCTGAGTAAGTAGTAAATTGTGTACCAATGTTCCTAAATACCAGGGCCAAATTTACATTATTTTTTTGAATTTCATACATAATTCCCACATCAATTGCACCACCAATCGAATTATAACTTTCTAGAGTTGAAGTTATTAACTTCGCATTTGCCCCAACATGTATATCTGTATAAGGAATATTATAAGCGTATCCCAGTGATAATGCGCCTTCGCTACCGGTAAAATCTGAAGTTGCCTGACCATTTTCGTCGTAACCTTCAAAGGATCCGTAGTTTACATAACTTACACCCGCATAAAAAGTTTGTACGTGTCTGTCGTATGTATAGGCATAAGAAGCCGTTCCGTAAGAAGCTTCTCCGTAGTAACTACCATAATTCATCGCAAGGTGATTGTCCATATCTTCATTTAAAACTGCCGGATTTGACATTACCTGATTAACATCATCATCATAAATTGTTATTGTCTTCCCTCCTAACGCTGCCTGCCTTGGCGAAGTCGTTAAATTAAGAAACTGATAGGTGTAACGTCCTCCAACTTGTCCGAAAGAAATCGAACAAACTAACATAATAAAAAGTAAAACAAATCGTTTTAACATGCTTTTGGGGCGATTCCTATATGGGAATAACGCAACTGCGAAGATAAAATTATATAACTTATAAAATAAATTAAAAATTAAATTACAATAAAAAAAATCCAAACCCCATTCTGAAGCCAGAAATTGGAATTTGGATTTTTAAAAATATAGGTTTTGCATGAAGTTATTTCAGTGTTTTTGCGTTCTTCACACTCTGATCTGTCAAAGCTAATCCCAGAACTTCGCTCATTTCTTTTACATAGTGAAAAGTTAAGCCTTCCAGATATTCTGCTTTAATTTCATCAATGTCACTTTTATTTTCATGACACAAAATAATCTCCTTAATATTAGCTCTTTTTGCAGCCAGAATTTTTTCTTTTATACCTCCAACCGGTAAAACTTTTCCACGAAGTGTAATTTCACCTGTCATGGCAAGGCTTTTCTTAACTTTCTTTTGAGTCAATAGTGAAACTAAAGAAGTTAACATTGCAATTCCCGCGCTTGGTCCGTCTTTTGGCGTTGCTCCTTCGGGAACGTGTAAGTGAATATTGTATTTTTGAAATAAAGCAACATCCAATCCTAACTTCTTAGCATTTGCCTTGATATATTCTAAAGCAATTGTAGCTGATTCTTTCATGACATTACCTAAATTTCCAGTAATGGTCAATGAACCTTTTCCTTCGGATATTAATGATTCAATAAATAAAATATCACCACCAACGCTTGTCCAGGCTAAACCTGTAACAACACCGGCAACATCATTATTTTCATATTTATCACGTTCTAGTCTTGGTACGCCTAAAACTTTAATAATATCTTCGTCAGTTACTTTTTTGTTATACTCCTCTTCCATCGCAACTGATTTTGCAGCGTTACGAATTACCTGAGCAATTTTAGTTTCTAAATTACGAACACCGGATTCACGCGTATAACCTTCTACGATTTTCTCTAATTGCTTTTTACCAATTATCAAATCTTTAGCTGTTAAACCATGTGCTTCTAATTGTTTTGGAAAAAGGTGTCTTTTTGCAATTTCAACTTTTTCTTCAATTGTATAACCTGACATTTTAATCACTTCCATTCTGTCACGCAAAGCAGGTTGTATTGTAGACATATTATTAGAGGTAGCAATAAACATTACTTTAGATAAGTCATATCCCATTTCGAGGAAATTATCATAAAAAGCATTATTTTGCTCCGGATCTAAAACTTCCAGTAAAGCCGAAGACGGATCACCGCTATTTCCGCTTGAAAGTTTATCAATTTCATCTAGTATAAAAACTGGGTTTGATGTTCCCGCTTTTTTCAGACTTTGGATAATTCTTCCCGGCATTGCACCAATATATGTTTTTCTATGTCCGCGAATCTCTGCTTCATCACGTAAACCACCTAACGAAATACGAACATATTCACGTCCTAAAGCTTCGGCAACTGATCGTCCAATCGATGTTTTACCAACTCCCGGAGGTCCTGTTAAACATATAATTGGCGATTTCATATCGTTACGAAGTTTAAGGACTGCCAAGTGTTCAATCATTCTTTTCTTAACTTCTTCAAGTCCAAAATGATCTTTATCTAATATTTTCTGAGCATGTTTTAAATCAAATTTATCTTTAGAATATTCGCCCCAGGGCAATTCTAAAAACAATTCTAAATAGTTACGCTGAATTCCAAAATCAGGCGATTGTGGATTCATTCTGCGCATTTTTGATAATTCTTTTTCGAAATGTTTTTGCGTTTTCTCGTCCCATTTTTTGGTTTTGGCTTTCAGTCCCATTTCGTCCATTTCTTCCTCTTGCGAAACGCCTCCCAATTCTTCCTGAATGGTTTTCATTTGCTGATGAAGGAAATATTCTCTTTGCTGCTGATCTAAATCAAAACGAACTTTTGACTGAATGTCATTTTTTAATTCTAATTTTTGCAACTCTACGTTCATATAACGTAAAGTTTCCAGAGCTCTTTCTTTTAATCCGTTTATCGATAATAAACCTTGCTTTTCTTTTACTGACAAGTTCATATTCGAAGAAACAAAATTGATTAAAAACGATTGGCTTTCGATATTTTTAATTGCAAAAGTAGCCTCTGAAGGAATGTTTGGGCTTTCTTTTATAATTTGAATTGCCAATTCTTTTACAGAATCTAAAATTGCCGTAAATTCAGTATCATTTTCTTCCGGACGTTCTTCTGAAACTTCTTTGATCGTTGCAGTGATATAAGGCTCTTCTGATGTAACTTCATCAATTTCAAAACGTTTTTTTCCTTGTAAAATAACCGTAACGTTACCGTCAGGCATTTTTAAAACACGAAGAATTCTTGCAACGGTTCCTATTTTATGAATATCATCTTTTGAGGGATCTTCGTCTTCTTCATTAATTTGAGAAACTACTCCAATGATTTTTCCGCCGGCATTAGCATCGTTTATTAATTTAATCGATTTATCTCTTCCTGCAGAAATCGGAATAACAACTCCGGGAAATAAAACGGTATTGCGTAAAGGTAAAATTGGCAAAGAAAGCGGAAGCTCTTCGTTGTTCATTTCCTCTTCGTCTTCTGGAGTTAATAATGGAATCAATTCTGCTTCTGAATCAAATTCTTGAAGTGACAGATTGTCAATTGTGAGTATTTTATGGTTTGACATAATAGTATATAAGTCGTTTTGTCATTAAATTTTTAATCCTAACTCCAAATCAATCCTTAGATATAGTGCTTTTATATAAAACTACACTAAGTGTTTCATTTATAAGATAGGCGGTAAAAATAGACAATCATTATGCCAAAACCAAGAAAGAAAGTTTTGAAATTTGATCTTAAAAGCTAAATAACATAGCAAACAGAACTATTTTAAAAAAAAATACATTTATTTTTATCCAAAGTGTAACATATTAAAAAAAGCAAAGTCATTATAAAAAACTAGCAACCATTACTTGAGTATTACAAACCAAAATATCGAAGAATTAATCGCGCTTTGTAAAGAGAATAACCAAAAGGCCCAATTCGAAGTTTACAATCGTTACAGTAAAGCAATGTACAATGTGGCATACCGCATTGTCAAGGGTGAGCATTTTGCACAAGACGTCATGCAGGAAGGATTTCTTAAGGCTTTTACTAAAATTAACGACTATAAACAAGAAGTAGCGTTTGGAGCGTGGTTAAAAAAAATAATTGTCAATTACAGTATTGACTTTTATAAAAAAAATAATGCTTTTCAGCTCGAGGATTTGAGTAAAACATTATACAAAATTGAAGAAAATGACAATTTTTTTTCTGAAAACATAGATATCAATTCACTTAAAGTGAAACAAGTTTTAGATACTATTTTAAGTTTAAAAGATAGCTACCGAATGGTTTTGACACTTTTTTATATAGAAGGTTATGATCAGGAAGAGATTTGCGAAATTTTAAATATAAGCTATGCTAATTGCAGAACAACATTAAGCAGGGCGAAAGAAAGTTTGAGAAAGAAATTAGAAGAATTATGAACTCGCCAATAACAAAAAGTTTGTGCACAAACAAAAGTAAAAAAGCGATAAGTGATTCACTATTAAAAAATAAATTTTAGATACATGAAAAAGGAAAATGACGATTTAGATCAATTATTTGAAAAATTTGAGAATCAGTGGGATGTCAAAAAAATGAATTCTGACCATCAGCTTGATTTTTTAAATAAATTAAATAAAAAACAACCAAAGAAAAAAAACTATGCTGTTTGGGCAATCGCTGCTTCTATAGTAGTATTGTTAGGAGTATCAGTGCTTTTTAATACTTATAATGAAAAACCCAAGGAATTCAAATTTGCTTCTAAAGAAACAAAAAGAACCGATTCGATATTTAGTATTTTAATAGATAATGAGCTAGTTAAATTAAAAGAAAAAAGTTCGCCGGAAAATGAGCAAATCATAAATGACGCATTAAAACAAATGAAAGTTTTTGATGCCGATTATGAGAAAATTTTAAAAGAGGTTCAGAAAAACGGCGAAAATAAACAGATTATTTATGCCATGATCAGCAACCTGCAAACCAGAATATCTTTTTTACAAACGGTTTTAGAAAGAATTGAAGAGAACGAAAAATTTAAAAACACTACTGATGAAAAAACATTATAAAATAATTATCCTATTTCTTTTGATTCCTTTTTTAGGATTTTCAAACGATGACACATATATTTCAAAACAAAAAAACATTAAAAAAACCTATATCGTTAATTCAAATGCCGGAATCGATATTGATAACAAATACGGAAATATTACCGTAAGCACCTGGGATGAAGACAAGATAGATCTGGATATCACTATTAAGGTTTCAGGAGCAAATGAAGATTGGGTAAACGAAAAACTGAACAGTATTGATGTAAATATTACGGCTTTGAAAGCAATGGTTTCTGCGGTAACTAATATTGCGAGTTCATCGCTGAAAAGTAAAGGGAGCAGTAATAGTTTCGAAATTAACTATGTTGTCAAAATTCCAAAAAACGGATCTGTAAAACTTAACAATAAATACGGAAACATAACGACGCTAAATTTAGAGTCTGCGACTGATATTGCCTGCAAATACGGTAAGATTATTATTGGTCAGTTAAATGGAGCCAGTAATCGAATTGATATTGGATACAGTCAAAATTCAACCATTGATTATATTAAAAGCGGAAATATCGAAGCGCGTTACTCCAGCATAAAAATAAACGAATCAGGTAACTTAAATCTTGATGCAAATTACACAAATGTTAGTTTGCAGGAAGGACAAAATATAAAATACCAGGGGAGTTACGGAACTTTTAAATTTCAGAAAATAAACTCGCTCGCAGGTACCGGAAATTATCTAACTGTTTCTATTGCCGAAATTTCTAAAGATTTAAATATTGATGCTACCTATTCTAAAATCAATGTAGAATCATTGAATGAAAAACCAAAGAATGTAAACCTAAACACCGGATACACAAACATTTCATTGGGATATAATACAAATTATTCTTTTGATTTTGACATAAATACCAGATACGGAAGCATTAAAAATGATAGCTCTCTAGATGTTTTAGTCAGCGAAGTTAAAAGCAACACAAAAAAAATAAGCGGATATAATAAGAAAAAGGGACAGAATAAAGTAGTTATCAATTCCAGTTACGGAAATGTGATATTAACTAAAAAACAATAAAAATCATAATCAATCAAAACAACTTTAAATCAATCAAACAATGAAAAAACTAGTTAAAATATTCGTTTTTAGCACATTATTAATTAGCGCTATTGCGAATGCACAAGGAGACAATAACAAGATTAAAGGAAACGGTAAGGTAGTTTCTGAAACAAGAACGACATCTGATTATGATGTAATAAAAGTATCGGGATCATTTGATGTAGATTTAGTAGCTGGCAAAGAAGGCAAAATCATTATTAAAGGTGAAGAGAATCTGGTTGCTGCCGTAAAAGTCGAAGTCGAAGATAATACCCTGAAAATTTATGTTGAAAGAGGTACGAATATAAGATCCAGTATTGGTAAAAAAATTGAAGTTACAGTTCCGTTCCAAAAAATATCAGAAGTAAGTCTATCAGGTTCCGGAAATATCAATTCTAAAGATGTTATTAAAAATGACAAATTTTCAGCAAAACTAGCCGGTTCAGGAAACTTTAATTTAGATGTAGATTCAAACAACTTAGAATTAAATCTAAGCGGTTCAGGAAATATACATTTAAAAGGAAACTCAGAAAGCTTAATTACCAGACTTGCAGGATCAGGAAATATTGATTCTACAAATCTAAAAGCAAAAAAAGCGGATGTTAATGTTTCTGGATCCGGAAACAGTCGTGTTAATTGTATCGAAAGCTTAACGGCGAGAATTGCAGGTTCCGGAGATATCAAATACACAGGAAATCCTGAAAAACGAGACGTAAAAGTTTCAGGTTCCGGTAGTATATCAAAAGCATAATTATATCAATTAGAATAAAAAAGAATTCTAAAAATTACGATCATCAATCAAAATAAGTTTGTCGTATTTCGACAAATTAATCCCCGAAAAGGCACTTTATTAATTTAAAGTGCCTTTTTTGGTATTCTGCGTAATAAGAAAATAGCAGTTACAAAGAATATCCCTAAAATTACAATTGCTGAGCGTGAACTCCCTGTAATTTGATCGATAATACCGTAAACACACATTCCTATTACAATTCCTATTTTTTCAGCTACATCATAAAAACTAAAAAATGAAGCTGTATCTTCTGTTTCCGGTAATAATTTTGAATAAGTTGAGCGTGATAATGCCTGAATTCCTCCCATGACAAATCCTGCAATAGTGGCTGCTATATAAAAATGAATTGGTAAATAAATAAAATAAACAATCACACAAAATACTACCCAAATACAGTTAATAAAGATTAAAGTTGGGATATTTCCAAATTTTGCAGATGCTCGTGAAGTTATTACAGCACCGGCAACAGCTATTAATTGTATTAGTAAAATAGAAATAATTAACCCAATAGTCCCTTCTTCTTTAGTTTCCCACTGAATTTCCTGAGCCCCAAAATATGTAGCCACAAGCAATACCGTTTGTACTGCCATACTTGAAACAAAAAAACCTCCTAAATAACGTTTTAACGGTATATTTTCCTGTAATAAAGCCCAAACTTTCTTCAACTCATTAAATCCATTAAATACAACAGATTTTGTTAGTTTTTCGCCGGTTTCTTTTCTTCCTTTTGGTAAATAGTAATAGGTATACTGGCTAAATATTATCCACCACGCTCCTACCATCACAAATGAATATCGCATCGCTTTCATTGCTGCTTCGCCATCTGTACCGCTAATTCCAAAAAGTTTTGGTTTCATGATCATCGCTAAGTTGATGATTAATAAAATTACACTTCCAATATATCCTAATGAGTATCCTTTGGCGCTTATTTTATCCTGTTGTTCTTCAAATGCAATATCCGGTAAATAAGAATTGTAGAAAACCAAACTTCCCCAATATCCCAATAAACCAAAAAAGTAGAACATCAGGCCAATATAAATATTATCAAGATCAAACCAATACAAGCCCATACAGGATAAAGCTCCCATGTAACAGAAAAATTTCATGAAGGATTTTTTATTACCAACATAATCAGCAATACCTGATAAAAATGGAGATATAATAGAAACAACTAAAAACGCAATTGCTGTAATAAAACTAATTAAAGCCGAATTCTTTAAATGCATGCCAAAAACATCAATGTAGTGATCACGCTCTGAAAATAAAGCTTCATAAAAAATAGGAAATACTGCTGATGCAATTGTAAGTGTATAAACTGAATTTGCCCAATCGTAAAATGCCCAGGCGTTTAATAATTTTTTATCTCCTTTTTGTAAATCTTTCATAGAAATGGTTTTGTTAACAGGCTACGAATTTATCTCTTTTTTATCATAATCAAATACAAATTTGACAAATCGTATATTAATAAATTATAAACTTTTAAAATTACAGCTCATAAAAAAAGCCATTCACCGTAGCGAATAGCTTTTAAAATCATCTTTGAATTAAATCAAAATGATAAATATTTTTAGCGAATAACACCAACTTTTAAAGCCATTGCTTTTGCCTCTGGAATTAATGATCTAATGTTCGCAATTCTCGTAGCGTCAGATGGGTGTGTACTCATAAATTCAGGTGTTCCTGCTCCTCCGGATTTTGCTGACATTCTAGTCCAGAATGCAATAGCATCGTCTGGATTATATCCTGCAATTGCCATAAGTGTTAAACCTATTTTATCCGCTTCTGTTTCATTACTTCTGCTAAATGGCAACATTACTCCTACTTCAGAACCTAATCCGTAAGCCTGAGCAAAAATTTGCTGAGTTGATTCAGATTTTCCACTTGTTGCTGCTCCTAGAGCCGCTCCACCAATTTGTTGCAATTGTGCTGCACTCATTCTTTGTGCACCGTGATTGGCTAATGCGTGAGAAACTTCATGTCCCATTACAGTAGCTAAACCTGCTTCGTCCTGAGTTATTGGTAAAATCCCGGAATAAACCACGATTTTCCCTCCTGGCATACACCATGCATTTACTTCTTTATTTTCTACTAATTTATATTCCCATCTGTAATCACTTAAATATTGTGATTGTCCCAGATAAGTCAAATATTTTTCGGCAGCAGTTTTAATTCTTGAACCTACTGTTTCTACTCTTTTAGCATCTGCAGTACCTGTAATAACCTTGTTTTCTGCTATAAAAGCATTATATTGTTGAAAAGACGACGGAAACAATTCGCTGTTCGAAACAAAGTTCAAATTTTTCTTTCCTGTAACAGGGTTTGTTGCACAACCAACAAGTAAAACAGCTGTGAAAATCCCTAAGAATAAATGTTTTTTCATGATATTTAATTTTTTAACACACACAAAAATACAATTATTATTATCTTATTAATTTATATAATTTTTCAAAAAGCTATCAGAATTTACTTATTCACCAATAATATGGAGTTCATTAAACTCTTTATCAACTATTAAGAATCCATTTTCTTCAAAATTGATTCTATCAAATTCTATTTTTTCGTTGTCAATTTCAATTTCAGCAACTTTAAACGGCAATCCAATCAAATTGATTTTATATTTCGTGTATGGCGTATCATATTTACCTTCTTTATGAAGCTGAACAATTAACTCTTTTTCCTTACCTATCGTTCTAAAAGACAGAAAACTATAACGTCCTTTTTTATAATCATATCCATCTTGTGCATCTTCATACACAACAGATTTTTCTTTACCATTTTTAAAATACAGATCCAATGTTAATTCATCAAATTCAAGTTCACCTACATATTGCTGAACAGGATATTTTGGTATTATGGCACCTGCTTTTATAAAAACCGGAATTTCATCGAATTTGGTATCAATCCAAACTTCTCTTCCACCAGTATAAAATTCATTTGTCCAGTAATTATACCACTCACCTCTTGGTATATACATACGTCTGCCTACAGCATTAGGTTCAAGTATTGGACATACCAAAATTTGATTTCCAAAAATAAATTCGTCATTACGATAATGCGTTTGAGTATCATCCTGATCGTAATAAACCAATGGTTTTAGCATAGGAATTCCTTCTTCAATATATTGCCAGAACATCGTGTATAAGTATGGTAATAATTGATAACGAAGGCTTACAAACTTTCTGGTAATATTAATAACCTCTTCATCAAAAGCCCAAGGTTCCTGATTGCCATGATCTCCTGAAGAATGCGTTCTGCAAAACGGATGAAAAACACCCAACTGAATCCAGCGTGCATATAATTCGCCTGTAGGCTGTTCTGCAAATCCACCAATATCAGAACCTGTAAATCCCATTCCGGAAATACTCATTCTCTGAACCTGAATATTGGCAATCCATAAATGCTCCCAAGTTGCTACATTGTCTCCTGTCCAGGATGATGTATATCGTTGTGCTCCTGAATAGGCTGATCTTGTAATTACAAACGGTCGTTTAGGATAGGTAAATCGTTTTACTCCATGATAAGTCGCTCGCGCCATTTGTGTGCCATAAATATTATGGGCTTTCCTGTGACTACAAGGATTTCCGTCATAAGAGTGGCGAACATCCATTGGGAAAGTTTTATTTGGAACCTCCATAACTGCAGGTTCGTTCATATCATTCCAAACTCCTTTTACGCCAATATCTGAAATTAATTCTTTAAATAAACCTGCCCACCATTCTCTTACTGCGGGATTTGTATAATCTGGGAAGTTACATTCTCCCGGCCAGACTTTACCTTTCATATACGGTCCATCTGCCCTTTTACAGAAATAATCTTTTTCTAATGCTTCCTGATAAACCCAGTAATCTTTATCAATTTTAATTCCTGGATCAATGATGACAACTGTTTTAAAACCGTCTTCGGCTAAATCTGCAACCATTTGTTTTGGATCCGGAAAATATTGTTTATTCCAGGTAAAACATCGAAACCCTTCCATATAATCAATATCCAGATAAATCGCATCGCAGGGAATTTTTAATTCTCTAAATTTTGAAGTAATTTCTTTTACTTTACTTTCTGGATAATAACTCCATTTACATTGATGATATCCCAAAACCCACAAAGGTGGCAATTCTGGTTTTCCTGTAAGATCTGTGTATGTCGTGACCACATCCTGCATTTGTGGTCCATAAATAAAATAGTAATTCATTTCGCCGCCTTCAGCCCAAAAACTGGCAACGTTCCTTCTTTCCTGACAAAAATCAAAGAAAGTTCTAAAAGTATTATCAAAGAAAATCCCGTAAGATTGTTTGTTGTGCAGTCCAATATAAAACGGAACAACTTTGTATAAAGGTTCCTGATCTTTTTGATAAGCATATTGATCAGTTGCAAAATTTTCTAATCGTTTGCCTTTAAGATTCATTTGGGTTGCTTTATCTCCAAGACCATAAAAACATTCACCATCTTTTGATGATTTGCTCATTTTTACAATGTTTCCTCCGTATTCATAACTTTCTTCCCAGTGAAAACCAAGTTCATCTTCAAGAATTAAGAGATCGTTCAAATCATAAATAGACAAACGAAGATCTGCTTTCTGAATTTTACATTTTACTTTACTGGTTCTGATCTGGAAATAAGTTTCCTCCTCTGTAAGTTCTAAAAAATTATAACCGTGAAGTTGGGTCTTATCAATTGCATATGAAAAATCATTACTAAAATAACCTTTTGTCGTAAAGCGAAACCGAATCAAACTGTCTCTGAGAATAGTAACTTTTAAGATTACTTTATTATCAGTATTAAAAAAAATCGAATCGCCTTCATGTTCATATGAGACAATTTTTGATGGATACAAATCGCCTTTGTATTCTAATGATGTATTTGTAATCATATCGCTAATGAATTAATTATTTTAACGCTAATCTCTGTTTCAAACATACAAAAAAACCATATAAAGCTCTATCAATATAAGGTTTATTCACGAAAACGTTTTTTCTGAATGAGTGCTAAAATTGATGTCTAAAAACAGACAATTCAATAATTTAAAAACGTTAAACTGATAAATTGGTATTGGTAAAAAATAATTATTATTTACACAAAAGAATAAACAGTCACACTTAAAGGAGGTAATATTAATTCAACAGAATATTGTCTTCCATCATAAGGTATTGCTTCTGTTTTTAAGTTTTTAAAATTTCCTACTCCACTTCCTCCGTAGATCGTCGCATCACTATTAAAAATCTCTTCTAATTTACCTTTTTGTGGAATCGCTATTCTATAATTCTCCCGCATTACTTGTGTGAAATTACAAACGATAACTAAATCGTCTTTAGAGTCATTTCCTTTTCGGATATAAGACAAAACAGCATTTTGGTGATCTGAATAATTAATCCATTCAAAACCTTCTCCTGTAAATTGCTTTTCATACAATGCAGGACGTGATTTATAAAGTTGATTTAAATCTGTAATTACTTTTTTAATTCCTGAATGATAATCATATTGCAGTAAATGCCAGTCTAAACTTTTTTCAAAATTCCATTCATCACTTTGTCCGAACTCAGAACCCATAAAAAGCAGCTTTGTTCCGGGATGTGTAAACATATAACCGTACAACAATCTTAAATTAGCAAATTTCTGCCATTCATCACCCGGCATTTTATTAGCAATAGATTTTTTCCCGTACACTACTTCATCGTGCGAAAACGGAAGCATAAAATTTTCTGTAAAAGCATACGTCATTGAAAAAGTCAAATCATTTTGATGGTACTTTCGATAAACCGTTTCTTTCTGAAAGTATTTTAAAGTATCATGCATCCAGCCCATCATCCATTTCATTCCAAAACCTAAACCACCTGTAAAAGTTGGTCTGGAAACCATAGGAAAAGAGGTGCTTTCTTCAGCAATGGTTTGAACTCCATCAAAATTAGCATAGATTACTTCATTAAATTCTTTAAGAAAACTAATCGTATCGAGATTTTCTCTTCCTCCATAAATATTAGGTTCCCATTCTCCCTCTTCTCTCGAATAATCAAGATACAACATCGAAGCTACGGCATCAACACGCAAACCATCAGCATGATAATGTTGTAACCAGAAAACTGCATTACTAATCAAGAAAGCTCGTACTTCATTACGTCCGTAATTAAAAACCAAACTTTTCCAATCCGGATGATATCCTTTCCTGCGATCCGGATGTTCGTATAAATGTGATCCGTCAAAAAAGCCTAATCCATGTGCATCATCAGGAAAATGTGATGGAACCCAGTCTAAAATCACTCCAATCCCTGCCTGATGCAATTTATCAACCAAAACCATAAAATCTTGTGGCTTTCCAAAACGAGAAGTGGGAGCAAAATATCCGGCTAATTGATATCCCCAAGACGGGTCATAAGGATACTCCATAATTGGCATAAATTCTACGTGCGTAAAACCCGTTTCTTTTACATACGTCACCAAATCTTCTGCCAATTCTAAGTAGGTTAAAAACCTATTATTTTCTGCACGTTTCCACGAACCTAAATGAACTTCATAAACAGAATAAGGTTTATCAAGACCATTTTTCTCTTTACGGGATTGCATCCAATTATCATCTTTCCAATTATAATCCAGATCCCAAACAACCGAAGCTGTATGTGGTGGTTTTTCGCAATACAAAGAAAACGGATCTGCTTTTTCAGTTACAGCTCCATTTATATTTGATTGAATTTTATATTTATAAAGTGCTCCTTTTTCTACAGCAGGAATAAATCCTTCCCAAATTCCGGAAGAATCCCATCGCACTTGCAATAAATGTTCGCCTTGTGTCCAGTAATTAAAATCGCCAACAACCGAAACAGATTCTGCAGTTGGAGCCCAAACTGCAAAATAAACGCCTTTTACTCCGTTAACTTCAACTAAATGCGCTCCTAATTTTTCATATAACCTGAAGTGTTTCCCTGCTTTGAATAAATCAATATCAAAATCAGTAAATAGAGAATGCGTGATAACTTTATTCATATTTGGTTTTTAAGGCAACAAATTAAATTTAAATATTTTATTCAATTCTAAAATTATCCGACAGGACAACTCCTTTTTTTATAACTACAATACCATCTTTTATACTGTATAATTCATTTGTAAAATTGTCTAAATGTTTTCCTCCATTAATATGAACGTTGTTTCCTATTCGAACATTTTTATCAATTAAAGCATTTTTTATAAAACAATTTTCACCTATTCCAACATGTATCTTATTGATCGTACTTTCATGATTCATTTCATCCAGATCCTGATAAAAATCGTTCCCCATTACATAGCAATTTTCCAGTTCTGTACCTGTACCAATTCTTGATCGAATACCAATTACAGAACTTTTAATTTCTTTGGCGTTAATAATACATCCTTCAGAAATTAAGGATTGATTAATAATCGAATTTCTAAATTTTGACGGAGGTAATAATCTTGGTCTGGTGAAAATTTTATTATCGTTATCAAACAAATTAAATTCTGGAATGTCAGCTGTTAAACCAATATTAGCTTCAAAAAAGGATTCGATATTCCCAATATCTGTCCAATATCCTTCATATTGGTAACTTAAAATTTTATGTTTCCCTACAGCTTGCGGAATAATTTCTTTACCAAAATCTTTCGTTTCAGGATCTGCCATCAAATCTTCTAACAACTGACGGTTGAAAATATAAATTCCCATTGAAGCCAGATACTTTTTACCTTTCTCTTGCATATGTTCGCTTACTTCAGATTCCCATTCCGGTAAAAGTGATGCATGAGGTTTTTCTATAAAAGCTTCTACGTAACTTTCATGACACGTTTTTAAGATTCCAAATTCAGGTGCGTCTTTAGCATTTACAGGCAAAGTAGCAATAGAAATTTCTGCATCTGCAGCAATATGAGCTTCCAGCATTTCATTAAAATCCATTTGATACAATTGATCGCCAGAAAGAATTAAAGCGTGATCAAAATCGTGTTTTAAAAAATGCGACATACATTGGCGAACAGCATCTGCCGTTCCCTGAAACCAGGTTGGATTATCCGGAGTCTGTTCTGCCGCTAAAATATCAACAAAAGACTGACTGAAAATACTAAAATTAAAGGTATTTTTAATATGTGCATTTAAAGATGCTGAGTTAAACTGTGTCAAAACAAATATTTTAAAGATATCAGAATTGATACAATTTGAAATAGGAATATCTACCAATCTATATTTTCCGCCAATTGGCACCGCTGGTTTTGATCTGGTTTCTGTTAATGGAAACAAACGTGATCCTTGTCCTCCTCCTAAAATAATAGCAACTACATTTTTCTTTTTAAATTTCATTTTTCTCAATTATTAGGTTGTATATCTCAATATATTCTTGGCAAACTCTCTCCCAGGAATGATCAATAGCCATTCCTGTCTTTCTTATTTTATTAAAATTTATTTTATCATTGTACAATTTTACAGCACGATTTATAGAATAACAAATGTCTCCAACCGAAGCCTGGTCATGACAAATCCCATTTCCGTTATCACCAAAGTCAATAACCGTATCCCTTAAACCTCCAGTTCTTCTTACGATAGGAACAGTGCCATATCTCAGAGCATACATCTGATTCAATCCACAAGGTTCCACCCTCGACGGCATTAAAATATAATCAGATCCTGCATAAATCAAATGTGCCAATTCTTCATTATATCCTATAAAAACATTATAATTTCCATTGTAATCATTTCTTAACTGCAGTAATTGTTCTTCTATAACTTTGTTTCCTGATCCTAAAATCAAAATATTTATATTTTCAAAATTTTCAGACAAAGCCAATGCTGAAGCCTGAGGTAATAAATCTCCACCCTTTTCTTCAAATAAGCGACCAATAAAACTGAATAAAGGTTTCGATGGATCCAACTCAAACTGCTCACAAAGTTTTTCCTTATTCTTTTGTTTACCAGTATCTAAAGTTTCTATAGTATAGTTTTCGACAATCATTTTATCCTTAGATGAATCCCAAACTTCAATGTCAATACCATTTAAAATACCTTTGGACTTATTCCTCACAGAATTAAATAAAGATTCTAAACCATTTGCATAAAAATTAATTTCTTCTAAATAACTTGGCGAGACCGTTGTAACAGCGTGTGCGCATTTAATGCCAACCGCCAATGAATTAATAGAATTATTCCAGTCCAAAAATCCAACATGAATCAAATCGAATTCTGGTAAGTAATTTAATTTATCAAAACCAAACCAACCCTGATATAAACCATTATGAATGGTGATTACAGTTCTTACGGTTCTTAAATTTTCATATTTATAAGCATATTTAATCAAAAAAGGAATTAATCCAGTGTGATGATCGTGACAATTAATAACATTAGGAACAGTCTCCCTACTGGAAATCCAATTTAAAACTGCTATCTGAAAAGATACAAAACGCTCTATATCATCTTCGTACCCGTAAACATTTGGACGATTAAACAATTCGTTAATTTCTATCAGATATAATTCGTAACCTAACTTATCCGTCGTTTCCTTTAATACACTAAATGGAAAATCAAAATTCCCCAATTTTACAGTTCCCGAATACACATTTTCAAAGTCATTTTCTTTTTTAAATAAAGTATCATAACAAGGAACAACAACACAAACCTGATGACCTGCATTTCTTTGGTATTTTGGTAATGCTCCTACAACGTCAGCCAAACCACCAACCTTGGCCATAGGATAACATTCTGCACTTATATGAAATATCTCCATGTAGAAATTTGTAAATGAATTATTAAAACCAATTTGTAAATTATTTTTTAGCAAGCATACATTATTATGCTACTTTTATGTTTCCTAAATTTAGGAAAAAATAAGTAAAATTAAGGCTTCAGAAAAAATTTATTGATATGGCAAAAAAGACAAATAATCCTACGCAATCTTTAAAAATTCCACAGATAATTAAAATATACAGTAAAGTACTCGCTTTTATCTCGGTTAAATTAGTGACTTCATTTGCTGTAAAACTTTTCACAACTCCAATAAAACATAAGCTTCCGAAAAGAGAGTTAGAAATGGAACAAAATAGTATTCAAAAAAAAATCTTTGTTCCTGCAATTAATAAAAGTGTTGTTGCATATGAATACGGAAAAAGTGAAAAGAAAATTTTATTAGTTCATGGATGGTCAGGTCGTGGTACACAATTATTTAAAATTGCGGATGAACTTCTAAAAAATGGTTATTCAACTATAAGTTTCGATGCTCCTGCACATGGAAAATCAGAAGGCAAAACCACCATAATGTCTGAATTTATTGCTTCGATTTTAGAAATCGAAAAACAATATGGACCATTTGAAATTGCGATTGGTCATTCATTAGGTGGTATGTCAGTTTTAAATGCGATTAAAGATGGTCTACAAGTAAAAAAAGCCATCATCATTGGAAGTGGAGATATTGTACAAGACATTCTTGACGAATTTATTTCTAAATTAGGTTTAAAACCTGAAATCAGTACTAGATTACGCGATTATTTTGAGAACAAATATCAACTAAAAATGAATGATTTTTCCGCTTACAGAGCAGCTCAAAATGTTCAAGTTCCCACACTTGTCATTCATGACAATCATGATCCTGAGGTTCCCGTAAAAGCCGGAATTCATATTCATAAATATCTACAAAACGGAACTTTATTTTTGACTGATAACCTAGGTCACAGAAAAATTTTGGGCAATCAAAATGTAATAAAAAAAATCATTGATTTCATTAAAAGTACTTAATTTTGTGATAGTTATATTTGTATCGTTTAATTTAAAATGAAATAAGAATGGATTTATTTGGAGAAACATCAAATTGGGAAACTAAATTAAAACCCATTTTAAAAAAATATAAAGGAAAAACACATCCATTAGAATATAAAAGCACCTATCAGCTATTGGTTATGGTAGTTTTATCCGCTCAGGATTCAGATGCAAATATCAATACAATTTCTCCAGCTTTATTTGAGAAGTTTCCAACCCTTAAAAGTTTATCTAAAACTGATATTGAAACCTTTAAACCTTATATAAGTAAAGTTAGAAACTATCCTACAAAAGCAGGATGGCTTTTAGAAATTGCTCAAACTATTAAAAATGATGAAGATATTCCTTTAACGATGCAAGGTTTAACAGCTCTAAAAGGAATCGGCAGAAAATCTGCAAATGTTATTTTAAGAGAAACAGGTAAACCTGCCGAAGGAATTATTGCAGACTTACATATTATTAGAGTTGCACCAAGAATTGGAATCATAAAAGAAAGTAAAGACGGAAATAAAGTCGAAAAAGACCTTATGCAAGTACTTCCGAAATCAATTTGGTCTGAAATTGGAATGGCGATATCGTTTTTAGGTAGAGAAACATGCAGACCAAAACCTAAATGTGAAGAATGTTTATTGACCGACATTTGTCATTATTATCTAACAGAAGTTATTTAAGAACTATTTTCTTCTTGTATCTATCAAATAAATAATCTTCCAGATATCTTTTTCTTTAAATAATGTAAACATATTTACTCCGGAATGACTGAGTTTATCATTCAAATAAAACTCATATGGTGCCCAAACATGAGCCATTGTACCATCAATTTGAACATTATAACTTAATATTTTTTCCTGAAATTTCATACTTGACGGAATTGAAGCAATCGATTTATAAAATTCTTCCGCTTTTTCATCTGATAGTTTATTTCCTTTCGTCACACTCTCACTAATAGACTGCAAAAGAATGTCAGAAGAACAAATAGATTGTATTTTCACCGTATCTCTTTGATGAAATCCCTCAAAAAAAATCTCAATACTTTTCTGAACATCTTGCTTTTGAGCATTAGAAGAAAATCCTAAAAGCAATAAAATTATAATATAAATTTTCATAATACTGGTCAATTAAAATTTGGAATCTAATATATAAAATCTGAACGAAATGACTAATATTAATTTCAACCCAAATTATTTCAAAATAAATCGATAAATAAGAAGAAATTTGATTCTATTACTTCTTTGACAATCACTTAATCGAGATAATGCTTTAGTATTTTTCAAATAACCGATTCTCAGAGCTCGCTTTATACAAATTGTCAGCAATCTCAGCTGTAGTACAATGTAATTCATGATGATCCATTTACTAAAGTTTTATACTAAATGGGATATAATTTAGGAGTTATAAAAAGAGGGTCAAAAACACAAATTATTATAAAACAAAAAACCCTGATTCTTTGGAATCAGGGTTTTTAAAAAGAAAGGCGACGACATACTCTCCCACATAACTGCAGTACCATCTGCGCAGGCGGGCTTAA
>NZ_LMMA01000035.1 GCF_001422725.1 Flavobacterium sp. Leaf82
AGATTAATTTTAATAAAGTAGTTTTTGTAATTATAACTACACTGTTATTTAATTAGGTAAATTTAAACTTCATAAATTATATAAACGTACAAAAAAACAATTGAAAACAATTACGGAAAACCATATTGCAATAAGATCTTTGTATTGTTGAAGTTTTCCTATGTTAGAAATCTATATAAACTTTCGCTTTTATTTTTTTGCAACATGCTTTTACTACGGGAACGTATTGTTAGTCAAATGGTAGTAGCAATTAAATTCTTATGTTATAATTAATTACAATATTAAATCAAAAGATAATTTACAATTTAACGGGATAACAACTCCAATTATATTATGTTTGCTTTATGAGTAATTTTAACCAGATAAACCTTTTAGTGCAATTTTAATGGAGTGGATTAATACAACATTTGAAAAGGAGATGCAAAGAATTATTAGAGAACGTGGCAATGGCTTAAATCATTTGATTGTAGATTTCGAGTCTATTAGAAATGCCATGTTAACTGATAATTTTTTTTCAGAAATTAAAGGTACCGAACCTGATCTTTCAGATCATAGTGACAGACATATTCGCGATGTTTTAGATAAAGCTTACATGATCATTGGTCCCGAAGAATTCAACAAGTTTCATGAATATGAAATTTATTGTTTAGCATTGATGATTCTTTTTCATGATGTAGGCAACATTTTTGGTAGAATTGGACATGAAGCTCAAGCGAAGATAGCAGAAGTTTATAATAAATATCGACCCCATATTAATTACAGGGCGGAGAGAAGAATAATACTAAGAGGGGCAAGCGCACATGCGGGAACTAACAAAGCGGGGAGTAAGGATACGCTTAGAGATTTAAGCAATGGGGATGAAAATATAGATTCAATCCCAATAAGATTACTTGAACTCGCTGCAATTTTAAGATTCGCTGACGAATTAGCAGAGGGAAAGCAAAGGACATGTACTTTTTTAATTGACACAGGAAATTATTCTGCGGAGAGTTCGATTTATCATCAGTATGCTGAGATTACGAGTATTGCGCCCGATCGTAACATGGGACGTATTTCTATCACTTATGATATTGATATATCTAATGAATTTGGAGAAGAAGAAAGGGAAAATTTAAAGGAATTATTAAAGTTCACTTATAGAAGAGCTTACAAGCTTGATGAAGAAAGAAGATATACTAAAAATTATTCATCCGTATTAAAAGCATTCAAATATGTGTCAATTGTATACAATTTTACAAGAGATGGAATACCTATAGATCTTGATCTTAAAAAGATTGTTTTTGAAGACCTATATCCAATTCCGGGCGAAGTGAAAGAAGATATAATAGAGTCAGCAGAAAAATTGATAGTGAAAAAAGACGATGACTACGAAATAGAAAAATTAATCTCATCATTAATCATAAAATAATCTGCTATGAAAAATCCTTTTATTTTTGATCGTCCTAATACTATGGATGTGGATGAGTTTTTACAATATTATATTAAAGATCATACCTACACGAGATTTCTAGAATCAACAAGAAATATTATTCTCATAGGTGTGCGAGGTAGTGGTAAGACCTCGACATTAATGTATTATTCATTTCCAGTTCAAATAAAAAATTCTCAAAACGAAAACAAATTTTCTGTAATAGGAATTCATATTCCTTGTAAAAATGCTTTATTTAATAAAAAAGAATATTTATTATATTCTAAAGAAAGTAAAAAGTATATTGTTGTAGAACATTTTTTATGTATCAATATTATTACAAGTTTATGTGAAACCTTCCTGAATACATACGAATATCTGGAGATTGACAGATCGGTAGAGTTACAGATTATTCAGAATCTTGAATTTATTTTAGACTGTGAATTTTGCGTCGGAGATAATATATTTGAAAAATTAAAACTTTACACGAGTAGAGAATCGTTGAACAGTCAAAAGAAATTGAATGGAGATGACTTCGAAAGTTTTATAAATTTTTCTTTTTCTTTTAATAATACTGTAATACCTGTACTGGAACAGTTACGAAAGATCGATAAGCTTAAAAATGCGCATTTTTCATTGTTATTTGATGACATGCAAGATTTGAGTCAAATCCATAAAGAAATAATTAATTCATGGATTTCATATAGGGATAATAAATTGTTTTCTTTCAAAATCGCTACTGCAGATATAAAGTTATTTTTACTAACATCCGCCGGAGGAGTTATATTAGAAGGTCATGATTTTATTAAAATTGATCTTACTAAAAGCTTATACAGTAAAGATTCTGAATTTGCTAAATTTGCTAAAGAAGTTATAAATAATAGATTAAAAATTTCAGGTATAAATGTTTCAGTTGATAAATTTCTTCCAATTAGTGCAAAATTTGAAGAAAATTTAATTAAAGGGAAAGAACTAGCATCTGTACAAGCAAAAATTAAATATCCGAACCCTACTGGTACACAGGTTGCAGATTATGTTACTAAGTATGGAAGAGCTATCTCTTTTAGAAGAAATGCAGGAGAAAACCTGCCTCAATATTCTGGAATAGATACAATTATTGACATTTCTACAGGCGTAATTAGAAATTTGTTAAGTCCGTTATACTATATGTTTGAGAAAGAGATTTCCAACAGTGTAGACCAAAATGTAAAGCTGATTAGAAGTTCTACACAGGCAGATATAATAAAGAAAACAAGTGAAGGATTTTGGCAAAAACTTAAAAGTATAGATTCTGAAATTGATAATTGCTCAACGGAACTTGCAAATGCTATTAATAACCTTTTTGACAATTTAATCTCTTATTTAAAAAAACGTCTTAAGGACGAAACTATTTCTGAACCAAGGGCTTTAAATTTTGTTATTACTAATAGCAATGAGGAACTTGATGAAGAAGTAAAAAGAATATTAGAGGTGTGTCTCCGAAGTACATTGTTATATAGAAGATTAGCTAATAATAAATCTACGGGCAATAAGCAGTATCTGTATGTGCCAAATAGACTATTACTTCCTACTCATGGATTAGATCCCCACGGGCAGTATTCATATTTTTCAATAACTGCTTCAGACTTTCTGGCTGCTGCCTATAAAAACAAACCAATTCCTTTCTTCAACGAAGATCCTAATGAATCTCCAGATCAATTAATTCTTGACTTATGACAATAAATAAAACTTTAATTACCGTATTAGGATGGGAAGAGAGATATTTCAGTAGTAATGTCACTATTTTGGAAAATTATAATATTGATAAAATCATCTTAATATGCTTTCAGGACTATTTTTCAATGAAAGATATGCAGGTGAATTACGATAAAACTATTTCGTTGGCAACAGATAGAGATATTGAATTAAAAAGTATTGATTTGCAATACGGGGATTCTATTAATAATTGGACTATATTAGAAACTTTCTTTATTCCCACCGATGAAAATTATCTTCTGAATATTACTACCATCCCAAGAGACACGATCTGGACTTTATTTTTCTTTTTAAAGCGAACATCTTCCTATATTTCCTATGCTTATTTCAAGCCTTTGAAATATAGCGATACATGGCTTACAAGGAATCACAAGAATCCAAGACTGCTTTTTAAACATTCTGGTCTTATTGATCTTCATAAGGATTTGGCTTTATTTATAATTAGTGGTTTTGATCTTTCCAGATTGGATCAAATAATAGCATTTTATGAACCTCATAAAGTTTTGATATTTGCCCAAATGGGAGCTCAATTTGAAAATTTACAGCGTAATAATAATTTTAATGATTATATACAAAATCATGGTGGCGATATCGAAATTCTATCTATTGATAGCTATAATGTGGAAAGTTCAAGTGAACTCCTGACATTTAAGTATAATGAATTGAAAGATAAATATAATGTTGTCATAGATTCTCAAGGACCTAAAATTTCATCCCTAAGTGTTTATAATGCTTATATGTCATCTGATGGCGCAATTGCATTGGCTTACGTACCAGTTAAGGATTTTCACAGCGAATATAGTTCAGGTATTGATAATGATTTAATTGCGGGAGATTTTTATATAAAATAGATTACTATTTACAAAAGTTTTGGTAATATGGGATCGTAGGGGATTCATTATATTTTTTTAGAATTTATTTAATTTTCCAAAAAAAAAGGTTTGTAATAATTTGGATAAGTCTCCATCAATGAATAAGTATTAACTAATTTAAAATAAAAATATGCCAACCACAGGAAACTCTTATATTGCAACTTTGAAGAATACTCATTTTAGATGGGGGCTTTTGAGATATACTTCGTCAAGACCAAAAATTAGAAACGAAGGTTTTATTCCAATACCTATCAAGTATGCTAAGTTATTTAATATTACAAATAAGGACGGGTTACGTTTAGGTCACAGCAATATCTATAAATTTAGTACTAACGATGGCTTTTTAAAAGATCTAGAGTTAAAAGCATCAGGTAGTTCAAAAAGAGGCGATATATATGCTAAAAACTTGCACGGGAATGGAAACCTAAAGCTACTTGGTACTTGGTTTGTGCATATTAAGGCGCAAGTTGGTATGCAAATTAATGTTGAATTTATAAGTCCCACAGAAATTCTCTTGACTAAATTATAATTCTATTTTTCGATTTTTTATTTATAAATTGCACCTTTAATTAAGAGAAAACGATGATGGTAGCAGAAAAAATAAGTATTGAAGAATTTGATACTAAAAATTATCCAACAAAATTAGTCGAACCTTTTGACCAAGCTCTAATAACACACTATTTGCATAATTATAGAAATGGGATTGCTGGACACTATAAGAAAGATGCAGTAAAAGTTTTAAATAATTTTGTTAAATATAAACAGTCTACAGAAAACGTTAATTTAGTGACAGAAGATGCTTTGCAACAGTTGCTGTCTGAAGTTGAAAATGTACCATTTCCAACACCCGAAAAATATACTTTTAAGTTTATCGATCTTTTTGCAGGAATCGGAGGGTTTAGGTTAGCAATGCAAAATGTCGGAGGAAAATGTGTTTTTACTAGTGAATGGGAGTTAAGTGCTCAGAAGACTTATAGAAAGAATTTTGGAGAAGTTCCTTTTGGGGATATAACAAATCAACTAGTTAAGGATTATATACCACAGGAATTTGATATTTTATGTGCGGGTTTTCCTTGTCAAGCTTTTTCCATAGCAGGAAATCAGAAAGGTTTTGCTGACACAAGAGGAACATTATTTTTTGATATTGAGCAAATTGTGCTCAAACATAAGCCAAAAGTAGTTTTTTTAGAAAATGTTAAGAATCTAGTTTCTCACGATAAGGGAAATACCTTTAAAACTATTATCGACGTTCTGGAGCAAAAACTAGGTTACAAAGTTTTTACAAAGATCTTAAATTCAATGACCCATGCAAATGTTCCTCAAAATCGTGAAAGGATTTTTATAGTGGCTTTTGATCCTCATCAGGTAAAAAACTTTGAGAATTTTAAATTTCCAGAAGAAATTAAATTAACAAAAACAATTCACGATATTCTTGAAAAAGGAAAACAAGCAGATAATTTATATTATAACAAGGATCACCGTTATTTTCCGGAACTTGAAAAAGCAATGATTTCAAAAGACACAGTATATCAATGGCGTAGAGTCTATGCAAGGGAAAACAAAAGTAATGTTTGCCCAACTCTGACTGCAAATATGGGTACAGGAGGGCATAATGTTCCACTTATAAAAGACGATTTTGGAATTAGAAAACTAACTCCAAAGGAATGTTTCTTATTTCAAGGTTATCCCGAAACTTATATATTGCCGAACTTGGCAAATAGCAAATTGTATATGCAAGCAGGTAATTCTGTAACTACAACTTTGATTGAGAGAATTAGTAGGGAAATTTTAAGCGTTTTATGAAGTCGTTCGCAGAAATAGATACACAACAAAATGGAAACTATTTAAAGTTGCTTTCTGCTGTTTCAAAACTTTCTGGATTGTTTAGTGAAAGTGCTGTGCCTTTTATAAATTATCGTGTTGCTGAAAATATTTTTTGCAGAAGCTTTCAAGCTGGAAATCTCTCTCGTTCAGATACGGCTTTTGATGCGAATTATAATTCTGTCGGGATTGGATTAAAAACGTTTGTTTGCAATGGTAATTCAAGCACAGAAAAGGTTGCAGAATTTAATTCATTATCAAGAACTTTAAAAGATTTTAAAGGAAAAGATCTTGCTTTGAAACTTGGAGAATTTAGAAATGATAGAATAGATCTAGCAAATCGTATTTATAATATTGAAAGTTCATTATATCATATTGTTGCTCGAAAAGAAAAAGAATTATTGTTGTACGAGACAGATTACAATGCAATAGATATTGCTAATATTCATTCCATTAAAGAAAATAAAGCTGGTTTACAATTCGAAGATGGAATAAATTTATATTCTTTCAATTATTCTAAAAGTACGCTTTATAGAAAGTTTATAATTCCTCAAAATGTATTCCGGTTACAAGTTGATATCATTGAAGATCCTTACTCATTGTTACTTGAGTTATTTGAAGAGAATAAAGATTTAAAATCTGCAACTGACAGACTTGTAAAGGGTGAAAATTATGTGATTTTACCACTTTACGGCATAAATAAAGGAGAAAGATTTATTTTTGAAAGAAGTGGTCTAAATCAATGGAATGCCAATGGACGGAAGAGAGATTTTGGAGAAATTTACATACCAATACCTGCGGAATTACACCAAAAGTATCCAAATTTTTTCCCAAAACGTGACCATGAATTTAGTTTGCAAATTCCGACTGGTGAAATTTTTAATGCAAAAGTTTGTCAAGAAAATTCAAAAGCTTTAATGACAAATCCTAATAAAGCGTTGTCAGATTGGTTACTGCGTAGAGTTTTGGAACTAAAAGAAGGTGAGTTGGCAACAATAGAAAAGCTTGATGCATTAGGTTTTGATAGTGTCATAATTACAAAAGACGAAAATGATAATTTCAAGATAGATATAATGAAAACAAATTCGTATTCTGAATTTAGGATTTAAACGTTTTTGTTAGTTTCAAGGATGATGATTATACATTATTAATTTATTAGAGAATCTACAGATCATTTTCAAATTATATAAAGATTTTTTTCTTTCATCTTTTCAAATGGCTGAATGTTAGCTTTGAATAAATGCCTTTGGGGTGTTCAATATATTGCACATGTCAATTTTTATAATTAAATTTGTAGGGTATAATATAAGAATAATTAAACATAAAAATCAGACTCTATGAAACCAAGTAAGGAAGGACAGATTGTGAAATTTCATACTCCGTTAGATCATGAAGATCCTAGCCAGTTATATGTGGTTTTGGAGATTATTGAAGATGGTGAAAGATCTAGAGCAAAAGTTCAGGCGCTTAATACAGGACTGAAGTTTGCTCCCGTGAATATGATAAAATTAATAGATTTGGAAGTAACTCAAGTGGATAATAGTGATTTGATAGGGCATAAAGTAACCATAAATAAAGCGGACTATTCACAAATCCAAGGAAGAGTAATTAAAGTCAGTGAACAAAAAGCAGAATTAAGCCTATCCGTTGTGGAAAGAGGTGTAGAAACAAATGTTTTGGTTACCGTTATTGATAATAATGGCATTGAACACATTGGAACGTTATTTATTGATCAGGAATAAATATTAATTATCAATTTAAACTTTCAACATGAGAAAAATGATAAATGAAGACAAATTGAAACATCCATACTACAAGCTCATGGAATTACGCGGTGATGCATTAGAAGCTGAATTAAATTCTTGGTCTAGGTTAGATTTGGTAGAATGGCTTTGTTGGAATGATCGCAATGGTGTATATAAGGATGAAGATTCCCTAAGAGAATTTGGTAATATTGTTAGCAGAGTGGAGGCTATTGAAATCATATCAAGACAAATTATAGAAGCATGATTATGATGAATGATAAAAGTACTGAGGTTATTAATCCTAAGTTTAAAATTCATGTCCATGATTGTCGCTCAACAATAGGTGATGAGATTAGAAAGATTCGTGAAAAAAAAGGATATAGTCAGGAGCATTTAGCCCACATGATGAAAATAAGCAGGACTACTATCTCTAAAATTGAAAATGGTAAGTTTAATTTCAGTATAGATTATCTTTCAAAATTTTCATGGTTTTTGGATTTCAACATAACAATATCGCCATTTAATGATGAGAGTTATTGATAACATTTAGTTTAAATTTATTTGTTAAACCTAATTTATTATAGCTTTTCATTTTTAGAATCTATTATTGCCTTTTCAATTATTAATATGCAATCTTGCAAATTTTTTTTTACAAAATTACTCCAAAATCTAATTACTTTCCATCCGTTTTCAATAAGATATTGATTGACTTTTTTGTCCCTTGATATATTACGTTCAATTTTGGGAATCCAATATTCCAGATTAGACTTTATTTGATATTTTTTTTCCTCCCAATTAAACCCATGAAAGAACTCGCCATCAACAAATATTGCTATCTTATATTTTGTGAAAGTCAAGTCAGGTTTTCCGTAAATTGACCTATTGTTTTTTCTATAGCGATAGCCCTCATGCCACAAAGCTTTGGCAAGAAGGATCTCTTCCTTAGTATTCTTGCTTTTGATAGCTCGCATAATTTTACTTCTTACCTCTTTAGAGAACTTGTCCATTTGAAAGATTTTAAAAACATACTAAATTTACGATTTAGACTTATAAACTCCAATTAAAAGAAGTACATATTGAGAAGGTTTTTCTATAATATGATTTTAATAGAAATTTTTGTTCTTTCCGTTTATAAGACTAGAATTAACATAGATAGGTCTGGTTGCTTGTAATATTTATGTAATAAAATGATTTAAGATTGAAAATGCTATTCAAAACTGTTTCTGTAGATGTCAAAACAGTATTCTTCAAAACAGAGCCAACACATAAAAGTGTAGTGGGGAAGACGATGCGTATTTTTTACAGGCTCGCCAAGTGAATCCTCGATTTCTTCGCGGATGTTTTCCAAATCATCAAGATTTTCGATATAGAATTTTTTACAGTCCACGTGGTAAATAAATTCGCAGATCATACCGCTCATGCACCCGCCATTCTGCAAATCCTCCAAAAAGGATTTGAGCTGTTCTTTTTTCTTTCCATCATACGATCCTAAATCGGACAGGATTATTTTATTGAATGCAGAGCATACTTCATACTGTTTGTACATTGATTTTTCCAAGGCTTTCATAACTCATTTCTTAGGCTTATACATTGTTTATCGGGATATTAGAAAGGGAGGTCGTCAGGTTCTTTTTCGGAACTTGCTTTAGCGCCTTTACTTATCTCAGGGGTCTGTTCCCTGTCTTTGGCAAATGCAAGGATTTTAATATGGCTGGTATGAAAGGTCAGAGCACCGTGCGCCTCGGAATCACTGCCGATATATACATTCAGACCAATGCGACCGAAAAGTTCTACAAGTGCGCCTTTTTTAAGCCATTTTGCTGATTTGGAAGAAACCTAATAAGAGCAGTTGATGTAGGTAGTAATTTTTTTCAGCTCTGTGCTGTCTTTGGGTTTATAGCTGTCGTTGACAGCTATGGTAAAGTTTACAACCTCACGGTTTTCTTTTAGTTTAAAAACTGAGGCATCTTTTACAATTCGTCCTGTAATTTCCATGACATTTAATTCTTAGTGAATACTTAATTTTAAGTTCTCTTCCACCGTTTGCGCCAAATGAATTTTTTCAAAAGAAAAAACGGGAAAAAAGAAAGCACAAGTAAAGTGTCCGGATAAGGAAGCCGGAGTGCTATAAGTCCCGAAGGGCGGCGAGAGCCGTTATGCGCATGCAGGTGACGGCGGGCACTACTTTAGCTGCCCTTTTAACCCGTTTTGAATGAAAATCAGACTATACTTTTTAAGCCTTTTGAGATTTTCAGCTAATAGTAGTACCTTAGCTAAACACAAGAAATCCCAATCAATGGAACCGCATCACTATATCAGACTCTCAGCGCTTAATGACATGATCCATGATACGATCAGTGCACGTTTTGCCTCGCAGCGTTTCTGGGTACTGGCCGATATCACCAATCATTCCTATAAGGCAGATAAAAAGATCCATTATTTTGAGCTGGTCGAGAAAGCGCAGAACGGCAATGCGATAACAGCCAAGATGATGGGCAAATCATGGGGAGGGGGAGCCGTTCGTATTGAGGAATTTGAAAAAAATACAGGACAGACCTTTACCAACAACCTGCATGTTCTTGTACAGGTGAGTGTGGATTATCACCCCTTATACGGTTTGTCTGTGAGCGTTCTGGATATCGACAGCAATTTTATGCTGGGTATCTTAGAGCAGCAGCGAAATGCCACCCTTGAGCGTCTGGTAAAGGAAAATGATTATATCCAGAAAGTGGGGGATGGTTACTCGACGTTTAACAGCCGGCTTAAACTTCCGGCAGTAATTCAGAGAGTGGCTGTAATTTCTTCGAGCAGTTCTGCAGGGAATGAAGATTTTCGCCACACGATGCAGCATAATGATTTTGGGTATGTTTTCCAGATAGATGATTATTATACCGTTGTGCAGGGAGATAACAACGCCAAACTATTCTTAAATAAGCTCATTGAAATCTATAGTACTGGAATACCATATGACGCTGTTGTCATTAACAGGGGAGGGGGCTCACAGTCTGATTTTCTTATTTTTGACAACTATAATATCGGAAGGGCAGTGGCCAAGTTTCCCATTCCGGTCATAACCGGTATAGGACACCAGAAAAATGTCAGCATAACCGACCTGATGGCCCATACCCATACCAAAACACCAACCAAGGCGGCAGAGTTTATTATTGCCCATAACCGAAGTTTTGAGCAGCATATTCTATCGTTACAGCAAAATATTTTAATAAAATCACAGCAGCTTTTTCATGGCTATTACAAGGAACTAAACGAAATCAAAAATGCCGTTTCCCGTAATGTTAAGGAACTTGTGCAACTGCACGGAGAAGAGCTGACGCGAACCAACCAGCGAATTATCAGCAGTTCAAGAGCTGTTTTGTATGGACATCAAAAAAGGCTCATTTTAACTGCACATCAAGTGGTACAGAGTCCCAAATTGCTGTTCCAGCAGAGGAAAAATGATATAGTACATATAAAAAACACTATAAGGAATTCTACAAACGAGTATCTTCGCCGGGAGAAACTTACGCTGGAACACCACCAGAAAAGTATCACGATGATGTCCCCTCAGAATATCCTTCGCAAAGGATACGCGATTGTGAAAGTCAATCAAAAAATCATCAGCAATGCCAAGAATATAGAAGCCGGGCAGGAGATAGAAGTAATACTTAAAGACGCAAAACTAAAAAGCACCGTTAAAGAAAAAATACAATACGATGGAAGAGAAACTGACCTATGAGGCGGCCCTGGCAGAGCTGACAGCCATTTCAAAAGAAATAGAAAGTGAAACAATCTCGGTAGACGAACTGGCTTCAAAGGTGAAAAGAGCATCAGAGCTTATTGAGTTCTGCCAGGCTAAGCTTAAAAATGCAGAGGAAGAAGTAAACAAGATTATTAGCAGGATGGAAAACCCTGAGAACTGATAAAAGGGATATACTACAAATAAATTCCCTCCATTTGCAGCTATATAACCCGATTAAACAGGAATATTTAAAGAACAAATTTTAATATTCAATTATATATGACTCTTACTTTATAAAGTCCCCATTACACCCGTGGGAATTTCTTATGTCTTTAAAACTCTAAAAGACAGCAAGATCTGTTATGCTTCTTTTACCTGCCGAAAGGTAAGGTTAATCCTTGGAAGTACGTCCCGGGCTGTTTTGGGAACCTGATGTTCCCAATAGGTGTTAGTGCTGCCTGCCATCAGTAAAAACGTCCCGTGATGCAGGGGAATTTCTATTGGCGGAATATGTTTTAGGGTTTTGTGACGCAGACGAAACAAACGTGTCTCCCCGAAAGTCACTGAGGCTATGTTCATATTCTTGTTGCTGCTGGAGGTTTTGTCGCTGTGCCATCCCACACCGTCGCTGCCATCCCTGTAAAGATTAAGCAGTACAGCATTAAAAGTAATTTGGGTTTCTTTTTCTATACGCTCCCTGATTTGAAGCAGTTCTATTGGCCAGTTGGGATCTGATTTTCGCTCGGGCCTGCTGGTCTGTCCATACCATGAAATCATTCTGGGAGCCGTAACGACTTTGTCGTACATCGGCATTTCATATTCCCTCCATCGCGTACCATGATATAAAACATTATAATAATAATCGGATTCTTCCTTACTGAAAAAATTATCAATCAGCAGAAGATCAGCATCAGGGACGTCAAATATTCTTTTGCCGCCTCTGCCTGATGAAAAAATTTCGGTGTCATCAAAAAGCATCATTTTGGTAAGTTTTAATTAAACAAAATTTATAAACCAAAAGGCAAAAAAAGACTTTCCTAATTGCCCATTTTGAGCCTTGGCAGGTTGATTTCATGTTCTTGGGGATAAGGCTGTCGGTCGGTCATGCTGACATCTTCGCGAATCTGCCCATGAACTTTAAACTGCCTGTCATCGGAGTTCGAATACCGAGGATCGGCAATAAAAGGCATCTTGGCCATTTTGGTAACAGTAATAGTTGGAAAGTGATAATCTACTTCAACATTACCCAGCAGGAGATAACATCCGCCTCCCTGAAATGGATATTTTGCCAGACTATCAGTAAAATGTGCCGTATCGAACATCTCACCTTCTGCATCGATCCAGGTGCCGAAATACATAGCGCCCATTTTGGTAGGCACATGTTTTCTGGATATCAAATAGGCCAGCATACGTACTGTTTTTTTATGGTGTTTCAAAAGGTCTTTTGCCATTACATCGCCGCGGAATTTGGTCTGCAGCAGATCAAAAGGGGAACAGGAAACAGGGAAGCTCAAAAGCTCAATTTCGTCAAAGGCATCTTCAAATTCGGAACGTTCCAGTTTCGGAAGTTCGTATTCCTTGACAGGCTGCTGAATCAGCATCAGGTTTCTGTTCTCAGGTTTAAAATTCACCAGTATAAGGCGGGCTATGACCAGCAACTGATTTTTTGTTTTACCTGTAAAACTAAATGCACCGATAAAGATTAAAATCTGTATTCCCTCAATGCCTATTGGAATACGGTTGATAAAATCTTCCAGTGATTTATATTCCCCATTATTCTCCCGTTCGCTCTGTATGTGCAGGGCTATTTTTGATTCCAGGCTCTGCAGGTGCATAAAACCCAGGTAAACATCTGAGCCGTAAAGGGTAGTTTCAAACTCGCTTTTGTTCACGCACGGATTGTGAATGACAGCCCCTGACATTCTTGCTTCATGCACGTAAACCTCTGTACGATAAAAACCGCCCTGATTGTTGATCACTGCCACCATGAACTCAACAGGGTAATGCACTTTCAAATAAAGGCTCTGATAGCTTTCAACGGCATAGGAGGCAGAGTGTGCTTTGCAGAACGAATATCCGGCAAAGGATTCTATTTGACGGTATATTTCCTCGCTGAGTTTTAGAGGATGCCCTTGAGCGGCACACGATAGAAAGAAATTATCCTTTACCTTTTGCAATGCGGCTTTGGAACGTCCTTTTCCTGACATGGCACGGCGAAGGATATCCCCATCTTCTGCCGGCAGTCCTCCGTAATGAAGGGCAATTTTGATCACGTCTTCCTGATAGACCATAATCCCATAGGTTTCTCCAAGCTGCTGCTCAAAGACAGTGTGGAAGTACTCGAATTTATCGGGATGGTTGTGACGGAAAATATATTCCTTCATCATCCCGGACTGCGCTACACCGGGACGTATAATTGAGGATGCTGCTACAAGTGTTTTGTAATTATCACATTTAAGACGGCGCAAAAGTCCTCTCATGGCAGGACTTTCTATATAAAAACAGCCGATAGTCCTACCAATCCCCAAAAATGCATTGCAGCTGGCCTCATTTTTTGAAATAGACGTGTCGCGTATATTGAGCCTAATACCACGGTTTTTCTCAATCAGCTTCACGCTGTCATCAATGTGGCCGATACCTCTCTGGCTTAAGATATCGAATTTTTCAAGACCGATATCTTCTGCAATGTGCATATCGAAGAGTACGATTGGAAAACCTTTTGGGGGCATTTCCAGCGGCGTATAATTGGTAATAGGCTCTTCGGAGATCAGGATGCCGCAGGAATGCATGCTTCGCTGGTTGGGATATTTTTCCAAAAGCATCCCATATTCCTGGACCTGTTTCACTACTTTATTGGTCGCATGAAGTGTCATCGGGTTTTTGGCCAGTACATCGAGTTCTTCCTTTGGAAGCCCAAAAACTTTTCCTACTTCACGGAAAATGGAACGGTATTTAAATTCGACGTTTGTCCCGCAGAAAGCCACGTGATCGTATCCATATCGTGAAAAGATATATTCCAATATGACATCCCTTTCCTTCCAGCTCCAGTCAATATCAAAATCAGGAGGGCTTTTTCGGTTCAGGTTTAGGAACCTTTCAAAATATAAATCAAGTTCCAATGGACAGATATCGGTAATACCCAAACAATAGGCAATGATGCTGTTGGCACCGCTTCCCCTTCCAATATGAAGGAATCCCTGAGAGCTACTAAAGCGGATGATATCCGCTGTAATGAGAAAGTAGCCGCTAAATTCCAGCTGATCAATTACTTTAAGTTCCTTAAACATACGGGATTTGGCCTCTGCATTATTTTTACCATAACGCCATTCAAGGCCCTGCTTTGCAAGGGAGGTTAGAAGGGTCATGTCGTCCCTCTTGCTATTGGTGTAAAATTTCTTGTTTTTGGGTGTTGTAAAATCAAATTCAAAATGGCACTGCTCAATTATCTTTTGGGTATTTGCAATAATATTCGGATACTGCTCATAACAGTTCAATAATCTTTCCGGAGAAACCATGATTTCTGAATCTTTGCAGTAATCATCCGCGGAAAGCCGTGATAAAATCAGGTTCAGGTCTATCGCCCTGAGTATTTTATGCAGGTTATATTCCCGTTTGGTACGGAAGGTAACCGGCTGGAGAATCACCATTTTTTCCTGCCTGTTTTTCCAATCTGACAGCACAAGTTTTGGCAGCTGTTCGGGGCGGATTCCAATAAATTCGTTTTCAGTAAGTGAGACAGGAGCATTCTCCAGAGGATAAATTACAAAAACATCCGAAAAACAAGGTGCCGAGAGAGGAAGCGAAGTTTTCTCATAATTATGGCTTGTCAAAAAACGATTCATTTCGGCAAGGCCTGATGCATTTTTCGCCAGTCCAATATATCGAAGTTCATGCTCTGAGCGAAATTCCATTCCCACTAAAGGTTTTATCCCTGCAGCATCGCATCCTTTTATAAAATCATAAATACCCGTTACCGTATTAATGTCGGTAAGAGCTATAGCGGTAACCCCACAGGCAGCAGCATGTGCAATTAATTCCTCAAGAGGAATAGTGCCATAACGCAGGGAGTGGAAGGAATGACAATTGAGATACATTTTACTGGGATTTACGTTTTAAAATTTCATTTTTATTGTTGGGTTTAAACGTTGCCCCGGCGCAGCGCATCACAGCATCAAAACCATAGCGGCTTTTCATTTTATCCATGGCCTGGTAAAGTGCGAGCATTTCCTCAGTGTCCTGAAAAAGATCGATCTGATAGGTACCGCGAACCAG
This sequence comes from Flavobacterium sp. Leaf82, assembly GCF_001422725.1. Classification (GTDB taxonomy): domain Bacteria; phylum Bacteroidota; class Bacteroidia; order Flavobacteriales; family Flavobacteriaceae; genus Flavobacterium. The sequence continues at coordinate 15,610 of NZ_LMMA01000035.1, forward strand.
CCCACTGAACCTTACCCCGATAAGACGGAGCCTCATGCGGCGCTGGTATAATTTTTCAAAGAGATCGGTAACGGTCTGGGTCAGGATATGATCTGCTGAGGTATACTGGACACGGCACTGTTTGGTCTCGGTATCAAAATTGGCATAACGGATTTTAACGGTAACCGTTGAGGTCAGCCACTCTTCAGAGCGAAGCTGAAAGGCCAATTTTTCCACCATACCCAATATTACCCTTTTGAGTTTTGGAATATCGATTGTATCCTGAGAAAATGTATGTTCTGTAGATATGGACTTTCTTTCGGTATAAGGCTCTACGGGATTATGATCTATGCCATTGGCTTTTTTCCAGAGTTCGGACCCGTTTTTACCAATCATCTGCTGAAGTACCTCGCAGGGCATCTCCGAAAGGGTTTGGATTTTACGTATACCGATTCGGGACAGTAATTGAAAAGTTTTGTCGCCCACCATTGGTATTTTTTGAACTGACAAAGGATTCAGGAACTGCTGTACCAGATGTTCCGGTATTTCGAGGTTCTGTTTTTGTTTGCCTTCTCCTGTACCGATTTTTGAAACAGTTTTATTGATGGAAAGCGCAAAGGTGAGTGGAAGGCCTGTTTCTTTGATTATGGTCTGGGCAAGCTCGTTTGTCCACTTGTAACTCCCATGAAATTTGTCCATGCCGGTAATGTCCAGATAAAATTCATCAATACTTGCTTTTTCCACCACAGGTGCTTTTTCCTGGATAATTTCGGTAATATCATGAGACAGTCTGGAATAAAGTTCCATGTCTCCTTTCATGATTTTGGCCTGCGGACAGAGTTTCATGGCCATATGGATTGGCATGGCGGAGCGCACTCCAAAACGGCGTGCTTCATAAGAGCATGATGCCACAACACCTCTTTCACCACCTCCGATGATAAGCGGTATTCCGTTTAATTCGGAATTTGTCAGTCTTTCGCAGGATACGAAAAACGTATTCATGTCGATATGTACAATTGATCTTCCCATATTCCTCTCATTTTTATACGAGACAAAATTAGTACGGATGGTAACAATTTTTAATTTTAATGTGTTATAAATAATAACAAAATTAAAAAACTCTTATTTTTCACTACTTATAAAATGCTGAAAAAATGAGGTCTGGAAGCTTTATTCAGAATTTACAGCATCCTAAACTAATTGATGAATTTCGTTTTGTAATACAAATATTCTTAAATACAATTACAGCTTTTTTTTACTTATTAATGTTTTGTAGCGTTCAGAAAGTGATTTTTTAAGAGAAAATATTTATATTTGTAGATTACTTGTTCCACGAAAGTAACTGATCATTTTGATTTACATAGGCTGAATGTTTTTGAAATAACACTTACAGTTTTAAATTCAATTTTAACTGTAATTAAAAATTAGAAATCATGTTAGAACAGCAGAACGCACAAAGGATGATTTATATGGCAGACGATGATGAGGATGACAGAATGTTATTTCTCGATGCAGTGCATGATTTAAATCTTCCTGCTTCTGTAACAGCTGTCGAGGACGGGATGGAACTTCTCGATAAACTTTCACAAGCTGTAAAACATCTCCCTGAAATGATTTTCCTTGATATCAATATGCCACGCAAAAATGGGTTTGACTGCCTTGAAGAAATTCGAAGCACGAAAGGAGATTTGAAAAAAGTAAAAATTATTATGCTTTCTACCAGCAGCAATCCTGAGAATATTGAACTATCCTACGCGCTTGGGGCTGATTTTTATGCTGTTAAACCAAGTACCTTTGAAGGATTAAAAAATCTTCTGCAGAAAATTTTTGAAATAGACTGGAATAGCGTTAAAAAAAGTGATAAACAATTCCTTCTGGCCTGATGCCAGTGTAGGGTTTGTTTTTTTTTCTACCACGGCGATAAAATTTAGATTTTCTTCGTTTAAGAATTTTGTTTTTTAATTACTAAATGAACTAAAGCCGGATCATTCAGAAGGCGTTCCATTTCAGAATTTACCAGTTCACTTATATCCTGTTTTACCTGCATGTAATTTCTCTGTATCATGGAATTGTCAATTTTGCGGACAGGAGCAATATCCTGATAAGAATCCTGTTCTTTTTTAAGAGCATGATGATCATTTATTATATCGCAGTGCAATGCTTTAAGCTCAATTCTGCAGTTCGGGTCATCAGCCACAATGCCGACAAATTCACCTGAACTTAAGGTTGAAATTTTGGATGCCGGGACGGCTGATTCCAGTTGTTTTGATCTGCTGATAGACGTGTCTGAACTGTTAATGGACAGACTTTCCCTGTCCTGCATTATTTTTCCAAAACGCTCGGATAACTGCTTTGCTGTATCTCCGGTGACCTGGCCGCTAATAATATTTCCGGTGATGTTAAGTATTACATCTGCCTGTTCACGTCCGTAATCTTTACGAAGCTGGCTGAAGTCCTGGATTCCAAGACAAGTACTAACTTTATTGCTTCTTGCCGTAGCAATCAGGCTGTCCATATTGTTTAGATAGATGGTTGGAAATTCATCAAAAATAAGACTGCTTTTAAGTTTGCCTTTCTGGTTGACCTGTTTGATAAGTCTGCTGACAAATAAAGACAGTACCGCTCCGTAGGTTTGGACCTTCTGAGGGTTGTTTCCCATACATACTATTTTAGGCTCCAGCGGGTTATTAATATCAAGTGTAAAATCATTTCCAGACAGTACATAATAAAGCTGTGCAGAGGAAAGTCTTGCCATGGAAATTTTGGCAGAAGCGATTTGTCCCTCCAATTGCTCCATAACGTCCTGTAAATAAGCGCTGACAAAAGGATTGATAAGGACCTCGATCTCTTTTTCGGTTCTCAGCAGTGTAAAAAGACTGTCATAATCGGTCTGCATCAGCTCAATTACATGAGGCAAAGTGCAGAATTCGCCGTCGTTACATTTTCTTAGATACCAGATTACGGCAGTTAGAAAATTGATAGGGGATTCCACAAAAAAGTCTCCCTGTTTTTTTATCCACTCCCTATTGAGTCCAAGGAGAATTGTGCGAGCAGATTCAGCTGCATCGGTTATATCAATCATGGATTTTGGATCAAGAGGATTACAGCGATGAGAGCGGTTCAGATCGTCAAAATTGATAATATAAAATTTCGGCTCAACTGCATACAAATGCTTGTATTTCTTCCATGTATTCCATGCAATAAGTGTCAAATCATCAAACTTAAAATCATAAATAAACATACTGAACTTTTTGCGTATATGCTGGGTTATGATATGGCGGATGACAAAATAGGATTTACCAGAACCAGGTGTCCCTGCCACTAAAATGCCCCTGAAAGGATTTATGATATTAACCCAGCTTTTTCTAAGTTTGTTTTTTAAGTAATACTGCGCTGGCAGGTTAACTGAATATTCATTTTCAAGGAGTCTCTCTTCCTGTGGAAAAGTTTCATTTTCCTTATTAAAAATATCATTGGAATTCAGCTTGCGGTAAATTAGTCTTGAGAGCAGTGTGCCCCCTCTTAAAATAAAAAGATAACCGGTGCAGACTAGTGTCGCATACACCAGCATTTTGGTATCAATTTCCAAATTCAATATAAAAATAAACCTTGATGCGAAGTATATAAAAAGCCCAATAAAGATAAAACCTAATGCCGTTTTATGATTGAGTTTTTCATTTTTCCTCCCTTTTGCACCCAGAAGGGAAATGAGCAAAAGCCCGAGTGCCAACAGTTTTGATTTACTGAAAGTTTTGAATAATCCAGTATGATATATATTAGACAGAATATTGTTCGTAAGACTGCTTACCAAATCCCATTTTTTAAACGCTTCATATCCGTAATAATAAAAATGGATTCCTAAAATGCAAAGGCTCATCAGCCTTGTCATATCCAAAATTTTTCTAAGTGCCTGTTCATTTTCTCCCGTCTGCATAGTTAGATTTTTTTAATGTTACTGATTATCTGACTGACCTTTTCTTTTTCGTTTTTTGCGTTTGCTTTTTAATTCTTTCGGAATATATTCACCATTATATTCCGGCGATATAATACTGTCAATTATTTTCTGTACCTGCTCTGCCGAAATAAATGATATGGCATTTTTAGTACTTTGAAATTCGTTGTGCTCTGAATTGTTTAAAGCCTTATTCTCTGATTTTATGACTACATCTTCGCATCTTTCCTGTATTGCTTTTGCCGCATATGAGATACCCAGCGTGCTCCCGTTAAAAATGCATTTTGAAGTGTGATCTATATAGGTGATGCCATATAACAGACCTTCAGTATTTTTTCTCATAACCATATTAATGCCTTCACTTCTTAGAATCTTATCGAGCTTTTCCAGAGATATTTTTTTGTTTTTTAGAAATGCAAAATCAATACAGTTTTTAATTCTTTTCATATGAGGCAAGCGCATTTTTTTATTTGCCTCAAATCTTAATTCGAGATTTTTCAAAGTTGGTTTCAAGTAGAAACTGCTTGCTTTAATTGGTACTCCGACTGGTCTTTTCTGCTCATCCAGAATTTGATACATGAGTCCTTTATGCTGATACATTTTGGATCCCTCTAAACCCCGCTCAGCCGAAATGTTATATAAATTCAAAACTGCATTAAGCTCTCCAATTGTGGTGAATTTATAGTTCGGAATTACATAATTTAAAACTTCCGAAATTGCTTTTTTGGAATCTGAATCTCCGTACCGTATCTTTTGAATGGCAGATGTTATCTGCTTTGCATCATTACTTATCTTTTTGCTTTCTGCAGGAATTAAATTGAAATCTTTTTCAATTTCCCGACGTGCATTCTCAGACTGATTCTTTCCGATATTCTGCATGTCAATTCTTTTCCCATCAGACTTTACTTTTATACTGACAATATGGATGTGCGGGTGACCTGCGTCATAATGCCTGTAAACCAAATAAGGCTGGAAACCAAAACCAATTTTTTGCATATAAACCTGTGCGATTTCAATGAGTTTTTCATTGGTTAATTCTTTTTCAGACCGATCAAAATTAAGTGAGATGTGTACACTATTCCGTGTCACATTTTTGTTTAATTCCAATTGTTTTAGAAGCGTTTTTAATTTTGCATCCAAAGTCAAACGAGCCAGATCTATTGGATAGTTTCTTTCACCGATACACTCTGCTTTTCCAAGACTGACTTTATTTTCATTATAGTTGAAAATACTTCTTATGGAATGTCCTGTATTTATGACTGCAACCATTTTTCAAAGAATATCTGCATTTGTTTTTTGATCTCGTTTATCGAATTAAACAAGATTTTTTTCTCTAGTTCAAAGGTTAAAATCCATTGTTTAAATTCGGGAATCTGATTTAAGGTATGTAGTTTTTTTACAGCCTGATTAAAGTTGTTTCCAATTGGATTTAATTGATTTTTTAGCATAATCAGCTGTGCCATTAAATCATCAAGCGATTCATTTCGGTACTTCAAAACAACCGGCTCATGCAACAGGTTTTTCCGCGCAAAATCACTGAGTCTTGGACAGGTGGATTTTTTAAAACGATTTTGTATTAGTTCAAATTCCCCGTCTGTTAATCTTAGATGAATCCACTTTGTTCTGTTTGTTTTCTGCTCTTTCATTGTATATCCTTTTCATATTTCTTTCATGTGATATCTTATAATTTCCCTGCCTGCGAGTTTCGAGCTAAAAGGCAGCAAGATATCGGTTGTGATACAACCGGACATCTTGCAGATTGCAGCAAGGCGTGGCAATCTTACTGAGTCTATGTAAAAACTCAGACTTCCTTCAAATATTCAGACGAATTTATGCAGGAAAATCGAATGCATCATATCATAGGTAAATTTTGCTTATGATGCTTTAGTCAGTCATTGCTAACTTTAGACTTTGATTTATTAATTTAAAAAAGCTGAAATTATGAGTACAAAGAATTATGCAGCCAAGGTGTTCGATACTGTATTGAGCATCCCGGGCATGAGTGAGCCAGTGAAGATTGATCTAAAAATTTCACGCAAAAATGTACTGCTGTTATGCCACTTTATCGACAGGGGAGTGTTGCTTGAAAAAGATGAAGGAAGTCTTATGGGTAGCATAGCAGAGGAGGAACTACTCGAACTGAAAAATGTTTCACAAGAATGTCTTCAGAAGGCTGGACTTGTGGAACTCAATCAAAAGCTTTTGACTTTTATAGGAGATTGAAATTCTTAAGTAAAGAGAAGCTTTAAAATTGAAAATGCTTTACGAATTTTTAATCTGTAAAGCATTTTTTATTGCATTCTATCCGAAAGTAAATTGGTATGGTTTTGATACTTTTTGGTTTGTTTTTGATGTTTTTTCTTTCAATTTAAGGTTTTAATTTTGTGTATGCTTTTTAAGAATGGTTTTTTAGCTTATAAAATAATTAATATTCAATATTATGAACATTCGTCCTCATATAAGAAATCTTATTATTGAAATCATCTGTCTTCTATTTGTACTGTTATTCGTTTATGCAGCAACAAGTAAACTAATGGATTTTCAAAAGTTCAAAATTGAGTTGGGTCAATCTCCCCTTTTGAGTGCGTTTGCAGAATGGTTTGCTGTTCTTGTTCCCACAGTTGAATTTATTATATGTACGTTGTTAATTATACCAAAGTTTAGGATTATTGGGCTGATTTCTGCTTATGGATTAATGGTAATGTTTACGGCCTATATTTTTATTATTTTAAATTATACATCGTTTGTTCCCTGTTCCTGCGGAGGAGTTTTGGAAAAACTAGACTGGAAATCACACATGATTTTTAATCTGGTATTTGTTTTTCTAGGTTTTTTAGGAATTCTGCTTTACAATCGAAGTACTAAAATGAATAGTTCTTTAATGAAAAATAAAAGCTTGGTTGTCATTTTATCTACCGTAACAATAAGTGGTATTGGGATAGTATCGACATTGTTTATGCTTTCTGAAAATATTGTACATTATCATAATAGACTTATCAGACGCTTTCCCCAGCATCCGATACTAAAGACAATTGATCTGGATCTTAAAATGAATTCGTATTACATTGCCGGACTAGACAATTCTCATATTTACTTAGGAAATTATTCAGCTCAGCTATCAATGATGGTTTTGGATTCCAAGCTGGTACAGACCAAGGAAAAGATGATAGATATAGATCGAAAAGACATTCCTTTCAGAGGTGTGAAAATTTTGGTGCAGCCTCCATACTTTTTTGTAGTGGATGGAACAGTACCATGTATTTTCAGAGGCCAGGTGTACGATTGGAAAGCCAGGATGATTCATCAAGGAGGAGAATATTTTGGAAATGCCCTAGCAATTGATTCTAGTAAAATAGCTGTTAGTACCACTAGTAAATTAAACGGTGATACAGTCTTGGGACTTATAGAAATGGGGGAAACGAACAAAACCATTTTAAATCCTGACATACTGCAAAAACAGGTGGACGGAGTCTTTGATACTGACGGACAGCTGGCATACAGTTCCCATATGAAAAATATCATTTATCTGTATACTTATCGTAATGAGTTTACGCTGGCGAATACTGAATTAAAAATCAACTACAGAGGAAATACGCTTGATACTATTTCAAAGGCACAATTACAAATTGCAAAGGATAAAAAACGCCATCAGAGAACTTTTGCAGCACCTCCATTGTATGTCAATAAAAGTAGTGCGGTTTATAATAATCTGCTGTTTGTAAATTCAGCTATCCCAGGAAAATATGAAGATGATCGGGTGTGGAAATCGGCCAGCATAATTGATATTTATGATCTTGAAAAAAGAAGTTATGTTTTAAGCTTTTATGTTTATAATATCAATGGAAAAAAAATGAAAAGTTTTGCGGTACAAAATGACAAATTGTATGTACTGCTGGGTGATTATATTATCCAGTATCATTTGGACTCTCAAATCACTTCCAACTATAATAATTCAGTTACAAACAATCTATTGGCCAAATAGCAGGAAATTGATCGAAAACCTGTAAAAAAGAGTAGATCATTAACCCTATTAATTACTATTATTATGAAAACAAATGTTTTTAAAATCGTTTTGCCAATGGCAGTGGTTGCACTGGGATTGGCTGGTGCTGCCAGCACAAATATGATGGCAAAAAATAAAGCGGCTTTTGCCGTTCAAGGCTACAGACAAGTCGCGACACCAGATAAATGCGCTATTGATCAGCAGTGTTCTAATAACGGAAATTACGATTGTCTGGCGAGTGATAATTCTACCCAATTATTTGAAAAAATAGGTAATAATTGTGATGTGCCGCTTAAGAGAAACACTCCTTAAGTAAATTATTTTAACTGATGCCGCCACCTAGATTTTACGTGGCGGCATTTTATTTACAGTGAAGGAAATTCTTATCGATTTGCATTCATCCAATCCTTACGGTCTCCATTTTTCAAATAATAGTCGAACCATTCCAAAATCCGGTTGGTCAGATCTTTCCGATTTTGCTTTTGATCTAACTGATGACCTTCGCCGGGATACACCAGTAAGGTATGTTCTTTATTTAACCTTCGCAGAGCCAAATAAAATTCCATACTTTGAAAAGAATGAATGTGTCTGTCGTTTTCTCCTGTCCAACCCAGTAAAGGTGTTTTTACATTTTGTGCCAATAAAACAGGTGAGTTTTTCAAGTAACTTTCAGTATCTTCGTACAGTGATTTTCCAATCCGAAGCTGGTCTTTCTCAGCGCGGTAGAAATCGGGTCTTTTAGAAGTCCCACTCACATACAAATAACAGCTTACTAGATCAGTCCAGGCAGCACCAGAAACTGCGGCCGCAAAGCGATCTGTCTGGGTGATAATGAGATCGGTTTCATAGCCTCCGAACGAATGTCCCATAATCCCAACCTTGGCGGGATCAACCATGCCCATCGTCACTACTTTATCAACAGCAGAAAGCACACTTTGCGTAACGGATTGAGCTAAATTTCCAAATTTATACTGAATATCTGGATACAGTATAAAATAACCTTTCGCTGCGATATGATTAACGTTAAAACCATCAGGGGAGAATTCGGAAGGGTTTTCATAATCATTCAAATAGGCAAACTGTCGCTCGTAAATGTGCACTAGCAAAGGATACTTCATCCCTGCCTTGTAATCGGCAGGATAAAATAAAATTCCTTTTGTTTTAACTCCATTCACGTCATATTCGATGGGCTGGTTTTTACTCCAATAAAAATGCTTCTGCTGGACATTACTTTGTAGAATTTCCTTTTCTTTTCCGTCAAACAGCATTAGGCGTGGTGGCGACTCAAAGTTCTGCTCTAAATACAGGTAAATATCTTTGTTTTGCGCTTTAATAAGTTGATTTATTTTTTTGTTTTTCCAGACAATCTGCGACAGTCCTGTTTTAGCATTCCATCTGAATAGTCCTGAATTCCCGGTGTCCTTATTTACTGCTTCTATTATAAAACCTTTTTCCAAATCTAGGAAACATTTTTTCGACTCTGTGTCACTGCCGTACATTGGATCGGAACTGAATTCCCTTAACCTGAATGTTATGTTCGTCTCTCTTTCCTTTGTGAGTCTTTTTGCAGTCTGCCCGTCCAACGGCATCAGCCACAGATCAAATCTGTCGTAGAGAATAACGCTTCCATTTTTAGTCCAGCCGCCAATGCCGTAGGGTTGCTTTTCGTCAGGTATATTATTGTCTTCCCTAAAAAAAGATTCGGAAATCTGATGCGTTAGATTAGTATGGGATTCTTTCTGAATATCGTATACCCACCAGTGCCCATCCTTCACGTAACACAAGTATTTCCCATCGGGCGATCCTGCGGGCTTTTTTTCGGAGGTATATTGTTTTACAATACATTTTTTCAACCCAGATTCAAGATCAAGTATGTATAAATCATAAGGACCAAAAAGATTATTTTGGGGCTCATAAGCTGTTCGATCATAAATAAAGGCATGGCGGTAATCGGAACTTAAAAAACCTTGTGTCAGTTCTTTGTCCTGAATGGGCAGAACTACGTTTTGTTCCACCGACCAGCTTGCCATTTTATCATAATATCGGATGTCTCCATAAGATTTCTTGTAATCAAATAAAACCCTGTCATTTGCATTCCAAATTTGCACGGCATTGGGATCAATCTGGGTTTTATCACCGCCTTTATTTTTTAGCCAGAAAATCAGGCGCGTACCATCTTTGGAAAGTATCAGACTGCTTGCCTGATTATCAGAAATAGTCATATCCGACGGAAAGCCTTTAGCGGTCGTAGGATCTAAAGCGTAAAGTTTTTTTAGTTTTATGTCGTAAGTATAAAGTAGCATGTGTTCAGCCTCATTTTTAATGAAAGCCACATGATTTTCTTTCCATGCCAGACTTATAAAAGGCGATTTACTTGCCTGTAAGATTGTTTTTTTTACAATTTTTCCTTTTAATTGAAATACCCCAATGCTACAGTTATCTGCGGATTTAGTACTGTATAAAATACCGTTTCCGGCAGGATCAAAATGCCAGTTTGTTACTTCCATTATACTATCCTTTAAGTTGCCGGAATCATCAATAATTTCAAGATTGTATTTGCCATCGGAACGCTTTAAAATAAGCACTGTGAATCGGTGGTCAGCTGAAAATCCCAGTGCTTGACCATGAGGAATTTTTCTCAGCAAGCCTGAGCGCAGGTTTTGCAGTATTAATGTATCACCGGTAATACAGCCAAATTCAAGCTCGGCATTGAATCGACCATCCCTTCCCAGCGGAAAAGCATACCTTTTGCCTGTAGTATTGTGCTGTACAAACAACGTGTCTTTCCTAGAAGGATATTGCAATAGATATTCACTCCAATTGCCATACTCTGACAAGTTTCGAGGTATCAGGTTACTCCACAACTTATAATCTTCAGGAGTTAACAGTCGCTTTTGGTTAGCCTGTCCCAATGAAGAAGGACAGGTTACTAACCAAAACATGAAACAGGTAAACCTGATAAAAAGACTTTTATTTGACAATCTAATATCCTTCATTTTGCGGAGAGAGATTTGGGTTTAATAGTAGCTCTGATTCGGGTAATGGCAGGAATTGATTACTGCTTTTCCATTGCAGTTTCTGCGGAGTTAAGGTGTTATCCAGTAATCCTGCTCTTTTAAGATCGAAAAATCGATGGCCGAATTCTGTAAAAAATTCAAGTTGTCTCTCTTTTAGCACTGCATCAATAATCTGAGGTGCACTAATGGCGGTCGTATTCTGAAGTCCTGCCAAATTACGTGTTTTGTTTAGGTCTTCCTTAGCGCCGATAAGGTCTCCGGCCTGTGCACGCGCCTCAGCCCTAATAAGATATTGTTCAGCCATTCTCAATACTATGGAGTATTCCATTGAAGTGCTGGTATTGGTGGCAAGCTTGTATTTGTAGGCATGATACCAAATGTTTGTCCCATCAGTTATACTCTTAATCCAATGTGTTTTACGCAGATCATTACTGCTAAAATTGCTGTATAATGTAGTGCTGATCGCCATTACTGGGGGAGGAACTTGTGAAAAATTGAAAACATTCCCCTCGTAGGTATTAGTTCCATCGGTAGCAGGCATTAATTGCCAAATGGTGGAGAGACTTTCTTTTTCAAATAAAGAATCGATCGAAGATGGCCATACGTACAGATCGGTTTGGTTCAATACAGCAGAAGCGGCGTTGGAAGCCTCTTGCCACTGTCTGAGATATAAGCAAACTCTTGCTAGAAGAGCTTGTGCTGCTCCTTTGTTTGGTCTTATCCTGTTACTTCCGTTATAGGCTGGCGGCAAAAAATCAATCGCTTTTTGTAAATCATTTTTAAGATTTTCATAAACCTGCGTTTCTGGCATTCTTTTCACAGAACCGTTAGCCCTGTAGTCAGTTGTACTGATATATGGAATTGGACCAAAAGTATTGACCAGATAAAAATGTATCAGGGCACGTACAAAAAGCGCTTCACCAGTAAGCTGCTGTTTATCAATTGCCTCTAGAGTTTTGGATAAAGCGACACCTTCCAAAACAGCGTTGGCGGCATAAATCTGACTATAGCTGCTGTTCCACCACTCCGAAATTTCCGAATCTGACGCCAGAATTGAATTATTGTAAAAATTTGCCTGTCCGGTTCCTGATTGACCATAATAGGTTAGCTCATCAGTATACAAACCAAATTGGCTTCCAGTGCCAGTGCTTTTGCCTGTAAGAAGACCGTTTTCCCTGATTTTGGAATAAATATCGATCATGGCTGCATTGGCGGTCTCTTTAGTTTCAAATACAGCTCTGGCGGTAAGCTGTGAAGACGGCAGTTCTACTTCAGTAAAATTGTCACAGGCATATACCAGTTCCAAAAAAATAACGAACAGTAGAAATATGTTTATTTTATATTGAGGTATTTTCATGATAAGAGGATTAAGATTAGAAAGTAAACTGTATGCTAGTACTGTAAATTCGTAGCGGTGGCAAATAGCCTGGCGTAATAAGTTCTGGATCAACTCCCTTATATTTGGTGAAGATTAACACATTCTGACCCTGCAAACTGAGTTTACAATTAAATTTTTTTGTCCAGTTTAGCGGTAGATCATAGGAGAGGGAAATGTTTTTCAATCGAATAAAGGAAGCATCACTAATAGCAGCATCACTCTGGGAAAGTCGTGCATTGGAAGCCCTAAGAACCGGACTATTGGTGCTGTAATATTGATATGGTCCCATATCACCTGATTGTTGCCAGTGATTGGTTACGGCACTTGCCTGATTGAACATGGTACCTGGCATTGATGCTCCAAAATTTTCATTGAAATTTTCTTTTTTTACAAACTGAAATAAGAAATCCAATGTAACATTTTTGTATTTAAATTGGTTTTGAAGCCCGCCATAGTATTTTGGGTTCAGGTTTTTAATGGTTGTTTTATCATCCGCTGGTGACAATATCCCATCGCCGTTCACGTCTTCAAACGTGTAGGCTCCTGAAACTTGGTCAAGTCCCTTATAACGATATACTTTAATTATATTGGTTGGTTCACCGATGACATATTGGTTTTTATAAGTTGAGGCCTCTAGTCCGGGAAAAGACAGCAGTTTATTTTTTGCAATGCTTATATTAAAGCTGGTACTCCATGTAAAATCGTTTTGTTTTATGTTCAAGGCTCGAATTGTAAATTCCAAACCGCTATTCTGTACTTCTGCATCCAGATTCGCTTGGAGGGTGCTAAACCCAGTCGTTCCTGCTAATGGAACCCCAACAAGCTGATTGGATGATCGATTACGATACCAAGCCAAAGTGGTGAAAATGCAATCGTTTAGAAATCCGGTTTCTAGTGCCACTTCTAATTTTCGATTAGTTTCCCAGCCAAAATCAGCATTGTAAAGCCTGGTTGGTTCCATACCCGAGATTCCCGCGTAGTTTTGACTTGAAGTACTGTAAGTATCTAGATACTGATAATCGCCAATTTGATCGTTTCCGCTGGTTCCGTAACTGGTACGCAGCTTTCCATAGCTTAAAAAAGGTAGATTTCGTTTGATGAGACTTTCATCGCTAAAAACCCATGCAGCTCCAATTGCCCCAAAGTTGGCAAATCGTTTGTCGGAGCCAAAACGGCTTGAACCATCGCGTCTACCAGTGAAATTAAAGAGATATTTACCAAGAACATTGAAATTAACTCGGGCAAAAAAGGCATTGTATCGATATAGATTTTCATCAGATTTTAAAACAAGATAGGTTGATGCTGAAGCAGGATTTTCCATCAAGCTGTTACTGGCAAACCCTCCTGCATAGCTATTAAACTGATTTCCTTTTTGCTGTTGAAAAGTAGTTCCTGCGAATGCTTCTAATTTTACTTTTCCGATGTTTTTGTTCCATACTAACTGAGGTTCAACGATCCAAGAACTGCGCACAAGATCATTGGAGTAAACACTTGAGTATTCGCTTCCAGCGCCATAGGAAGGATTGTAAATAGTGGATGGAGAAAGTGTCAGCTGTTTCTGGTTCAGGTTTGTATACCCAAAGCTGCTTTTAACGGTAAAACCTGTGCCCAAATCATACGAAAGTAGTGCATTGGCAAGCAGGTCATTTGTGTTCCCTTGAATTTTCCCCTCTAGTCTGGCTAAAGGATTCTCAAAAGTATTGTTCTCCCAGTTTAAATTTCCGTTTTCATCGTATAATGATGGCGCATTGGGAGCCATGGTTAGGGCGTTTCTGGTAATGTCAACTGAAGGCAGACTACTGGATTGCAGAGTGTATGATGCGGAGATGTTGATACGGAACTTTTTATTTGCTGATTCATGGCTGACATTTAAATGTCCACCACCTTTGATGTAATCAAAATTCCCTGGGAACACGGTAGTTTCTTTGCTGTAATTCCCACTCAGCAAAAATTGCGTCTGCTCTGAACCGCCAGTTAGTGCGCATTGAATATTGGTATACGAAGCTGCACCTCCTATAAGTTCTTTTTGCCAGTTGGTGTTACGGTTTTGGTCCCATGTTCCGTTGACATCATATGCCGATGAAGGGTAATTGACTATACCATCGTTTGCGAAAGCTTCACGACGCATGTTAAGATAGGTAGGAGTTTCCATAACATCTAGAAAACGGGTGACATGACCAATACCTCCTGCGTAGGTAGTTGTAAAGCGGGTTTTACCTATTTTGCCTTTTTTAGTGGTAATCAAGACTACACCATTTGCACCACGTGAGCCATAAATGGCGGTTGCATCAGCATCTTTTAATACTTCGATATTAGCAATGTCAGAGGGATTTATGCTGTTTAATGGGCTATTTTGTATAGGCATATTTCCTGATGTATACCTGCTTCCGATGGTCTGTGAAGAATAAGGAACTCCGTCAATAATATACAAAGGGTCATTTCCCTCTGCCCTAAGACTGTTTTGTCCGCGAACCTCTATGGTAAAACCACCTCCAGGCATCCCGGTATTCTGAATTACATTCACACCCGCCATTCTTCCCTGCATGGTTGCCACAACATTAGTGACAGGCTGTGTTTCAATATCTTTGGAGGTAATCCGGGCAATACTCCCCGTACGGTCGCGTTCCTTTACGGAATAATAACCAGCATTTACCCGGACCTCCTGTAGCGTAGTTGTATCATATTCCAGCTTAATGTCAATTTTAGTGCTGTTGTTTACTGCAATAAATTTAGTTTTGAATCCTATAAATGAGACAATCAGTGTATCCTTAGCTAAGGCATTTATTGTGTACTGTCCATTAAAGTCGCTAATGGATGAATTATTAGTTTTACCCTTTATCGAAATTGTTACGCCAGGCAGAGGATTTGAGCCATCAGTTACAGTTCCGTGTACCTGATTTTCCTGAAAAAATGTATTATACCGATCTATATTTCGGCCAAATGATGATGAAAAAGAAAAAAGAAAGCCTATAAATATTAGGCAATAAAATCCCTTTCCATCCTTGAAGAATGAAAAATAATTCATAATATTGGTTTTGGTTAGTTAAATTGATTTTGATTAGCTAAGGTCCTCTTCGCTAGTTTGGTCGCTGCCGTTGAGGGCCAATTTTATGCTTAATTTTTAAGCAAATTTGATTTTAATTCACAGGCATTTTTTTTGGTTAGTATACAGTTACTAATGCGATAGAAAAATAATGAAGGATTTGCGATGAATAGGAAAGAGGAGTTAAAGTAAAAAAGGCGTAGAACTCAGCTTAAACGATTCAGAGGTACTGGTATACCTTACGCACGAATAAGTGAGCCCACGCCTATGACGTGAGCATCTTACTTATCATCTCGTGCGTTAAAAATTACCAGTTTTCTGAAACGAGATTCAAAGCGAATGCTTCAAATATTTTAATTGAAGAGTCGCAAAATTACATTTTTGAATGTATTATTTGTGACAAATATAACAAAATATTCTATTCGATACAAATTTGTATCGAATAAATTAATCTTTTTTCTCAATTTTTACTAAATGGAAACAACAAGTGAAATAGAGTTAAATTTAATTAATCTGCAGATTGGTTGTATGCTTCGATTGGGTAGATTAAAACAAAATTTTTCTCAACATACACTTGGACTCAAAATAGACTACAGTTCAACGATGATCGGAAGAGTTGAGCGTGCTGAAAGTATTAGTGGATGGGATAAGATTTATACGATAAGTCGTTACTTAAAAATAGACTTTAAATCTTTATTTGTCTTAAAAAGTTTGGAATCGCTAATAGTGATTGTTGAAGAATCGTTTAACTTAGAGGCTAAATTAACACAGGAAAAAATTGATTACTATAATATTCTAAAAAAGACTTTAAGAATTCAATTTGATTTGCTTGAAAAGGAACGTCAGACCAATAAATAAAAAAGCCTTCATTTCTGAAAGGCTTTTTAATTGAGTATGTAGCGATTATTTTTTAGATTCCTCAATAGAAACTTTTCTAAACTCTTTTAAAAGTTTTTCAATTTCCAAAGAAGATTTACGAGCTCGAGCTCCAGCAGCTTTAACTCCTTTTTCCGATAGAGAATCAGATTCAGTTTTGAATGTTTCAATCTCTGCATTAATCTTTGCGATTAGATCTTTCATATTGTCTTTTTTTTTAATTACGGCAGCAAATGTAAAAGTTACAGATTAAAACGAGTTCAAAAAAATGAATTATTTGCTTATTTGCTCGATAAAAAAATTAACTGGCATTTGGGTCTTTTGCCTGAACGCAAGAGCAAATTGCTGCGTACTGCTGAAACCAGCCATTTCTGCTAAAGCTGAATTAGTATATTTTCTTGCCATTCTATCATTCTTTAGTAATTCTATTATATAATCTATTTTTAGGTCATTAATATATTCTACGAAACGTTTTCCTTTGTAATGTGAAATTACTTTGTAGAGATATTTTGAGTTGGTATGTAGCATTGAAGCGACCAAATTGAGGCGAAGATCTTTTCCTAGAAACTTTTTAGAATCTTCAAAATTCTGTAATGCATTTAAAATAGAAGTAATCGTCTCGAAGGGTATATCAAGTATTACTCCTTTCTCTTTTGTCGATTCTTTTGTATCTTGAGGTTTGGTGTTTAATTCAAGTATAAGTTCATCAAATTTCTTTTTATAAAACTTTTTATTCTTTTGATGCCTGTAGTTAAGATAAAAAGATACAGTAAAAAGTACCAATATAACCCCCGCAAAAATTAAGTCATAATGCTTTTCCTTTGCAAGTTCTTTATGAATCTGCTTATTTTCAGTTTGAATTTTTTCTTTCTCAATTATTAGTTCTTTGGTATCATAGCTCTTATGTATTTTAGTCACAAGATATTTGTACGTATTATTTAATATTGTATCTGCTCGGAGTAGCTGGTCGATGTAGTACAATTGCTTATTGAGATCTTTTTTATTTTTGTAATAACTAATTAAAAGCTCGTATGCCTCACGAAGATCAGGTCTTATATAGTTTTTGTCTTGAAAAACCGAATCAACTTTTACTAAATAGGGAAGGGCTCTCTCTTTATTTTTTACTGCCCAAAAACTCTTACCGATATAAAAGTAACCTACTGTTTCATTAGCAAAATCTCTATTGTCTTTTACTTTTCCAATAACTGATTCTATTTTTGACACTGCTAGATGATAATTCTTTTTGAAATATTCATTAATTCCATCCGAATGAATAAAATAGATCTCCATGTCAGGAATTCCCATAGATTTGCCTTCACTAATCCCCTTTCTATTAATATCAGAACACAGTCCGTAATTTCCAATTCTGTTGTAGCACACTCCAATTGAATGAAGTGTGTTGAGATAAGCTGTGGTATTTTCAATTTTGAAGTAGACTAAGCAATCATTAAATAATGAAATGGCTTCGTCATAAAACCCAAGATAGTATTTGATTTGAGCCATATGATATTTTACCTTATTGATAAGATATTTATCATCTGAACCAGAAATATAGCTATTTGCCTTAATGTAATACTGGAAAGCATTCTCATAATCTTTACGACCATAATACACTATTCCTTTTGAGAGATATGATGAGCCAAGCATAGTATTGTCAGCTGATCTTTTAGCACTGTAAATCATGCTATCTGCGTAAATTAGGCGTAATTTTTCAGGAGAATGATGAAGAATATTTTGGTATGCATAAATTATCTGTTTCCAGTTTTTTTCTCTTTTAGCTTTATGTAGATAACTGAAGAGATATACAGACGCTTTCGAACTGTCTTCTCGATACTTATACAATTGATCGTCTAGGTAAGTATAAGTTTTATATTTTAATGAATCAGTTGATTTTAATTCTCTTTTCTGTGCAAAACCGAATTCAGAATAAAAAACACAAAACAGCATTACAAATATTAAATTTTGTCTCATACGGGCGATATTTTTTAGAGATATTTCATTGTGATTTAATGAATCCTGAAGAAAATTTGCCACTGCAGGATTATCTTTCTAAAGCCATTTGTAAAAATAGGTTAAATAGTTGAATGTTAAGGAATTGTTATGTTAAAATGAGGTATGGATTTCCATGAAATCCATAGTGTAATTTCATGGAAATCCATACACAATGGCTTGCGCAAGGCTTTTTTACGAAATAGATTTGCTCCGAATTCAAAGGCAAAATGTTCAGCAAGGTGCTGAATTAAAGTTCTGCCAATCCGGATGAAATGGACTGGGGTAATTCCCGCTCACCGTCAAACTATTGAGAAATGAAAAGTTTTTTATTAATGAGCATGACCGCTTTTTTGGTATTTTCATGTTCAGCTGACCAAGATTATAATTCTGAAATTGTGAACACTGTGGTTCCAAATGCAAATGAAAAAGGAATAAATGCTTTTAATAAGTTTAATCCTTTTGAACAGACAGGTATTAATTTTTACAATGACCTTGATTTCTATGTTTCTAAATATGGATATCCAAGCTCTAATGAGCACTTAATTGATCAAGTATTCTTTTTACTGGCTAAACGCGGAGATAGTAAAATGACAGGTAAAAGTGTCATTACTATAACACCAGAATTGATATCATTGATTTTATCAGATCCTGAAGGAAAACTTGTAGAAATTATTAATGACTCCGATTTGAGTATAGCTGTAAAAACAAATTTAAATGAATTTGTTGCGGATTTAATTAGTAGAGCGCAGGATGATTATGATGAGGTATATGAACACATCGTATCATATGAGGCAGCTGTTGTGGTTGATTCAATTTTGGAAGAAGATGAAAAAGATACAATTTTAAAAGTTTCATCAATTTCGAGATACTCCCTATATGCCGAGGCTAGACAACGTGATCCTGATTGGAAGACATCAGTGACAAACAGGCCGTCAGTTCCCTTCCTGAAAGAGAACCAAATGACATATATTAATCTGACGGTTCTTTTAAACGCAATCAAATAAAATTGAATAGATTATTAAAATCCTATTAGAATGAAACTGCGAAGCATTTTATTTCCACTCTTGATTTTAGTAAATCTTATAGGTCTCTTTTTCATCATAGGTCTTTTTACCTATGATGAGATGGAAGCCGAAAATCATAATGTATTAAGTTTATGGAACAACCTTAGAATTTCTGCATATGTTCTATATGTAATTACTCTTTCCAATCTTTATTTCTTTTTTTTTCTCATAATTAGAAGGAAATTTAAAGATTAAATACTTGGATACATCTTAAAAATGATAAAATTAGGATAATGTTAAAGAATTTAATCAACACGAAACTGCAAAACCTTCCTATTGACGGATTCGATATTCACCTTATTAAAAAGTATGAAAAAGTCACTAATAGTGTAGATGAATTTAAGTCTGAAAATTTAGCCTTTTTGCTAATAAGATCAGGAGGATTTAAATTAAAACTTGAAGACGTTATTCAAGATTTGTCAGCACGAGATTTAATTATAATTCCTAAAGACTCAGATTGTAATATTCTTGAAATTCACGATAAACTGCAGATTTATATAGTTACATTCTCTTCAGAGTTTACGGTTAAAAACTGTCTCAAAAAAGAGCTAATCGACTCGTTTTACTTTTTTATAAGGAAAGAAACAATGAAAGCATCACTGAATGAAAACGAATATTCAGTTTTGTCTCTTATTTATAGGCTGGTATATTATGTAAATGTGAATGCACATAGAGAGGGATATGAAAGTGAGCTACACCGCATAAGTTTAAATTTATTCCTTTATGAACTTAAAGTTATTTATACGAAGTATGTTGGGAATTCGATGCCTAAGTTCACTAGAAAGGAAAGTATTGTTATGGAGTTTTTGACAATATTGTCAATTCACTATAAAAAACAGCATCACGTTCAATTTTATGCAGGAGCTCTTTTTATCACTCCAATTTATTTAAACAGAGTGGTAAAAGAAATTACCGGCAAAAGCGTCAAAATATTAATTATAGAGGCACTTATAAGCGAGGCTAAGATTCTTCTGGAAGATGGTCAGCTGAGTTTGGTAGAAATATCAGAAGAACTGGGATTCGAAAGCCTGTCAATTTTTAGGATATTTTTTAAAAAGTACACTTCTTTATCGCTTTCTGATTATCGATCTAATTCTTTTGAAAAATTCAAAGGCAGCTAGTGGTTGATGTAATTATCGAAAAAAAACTATGCTATGATGAATAATATATATCCATTAGAATGGTTTGATTCTTTGATACTGCAGACTTTTGATCCATTAAGCATGAATATTGACAGTTTGACTGATAATGATATAGCAGTTATTTCTGAGAATATTTCCAAGGAATCTATAAAAATACAGGTGCATATAAAAAATGAAGTTTTTTCATTAAAGAAGAAACGACATATACGCGTCACAGTCAGGCAATATCATTCAACACTAATTTTTCTGCTGGACAGTATTATGGAAAATCGAACGGAAAAGGTCATTCAATCTGACAAAATACGGAAGCTTGCTGATCTTCTCATTTCAAACCTGGATTATCTGATTTCTTTCATCGAGGATAGATTCTCTTATTATTTGAGCCTAGATGAAAGAGTTCCAATTACCTATCTTATGGTTTGCAGAAAGGAACTAGCATTAAAACTGCAAAGAATCAGTAAAAGGAATTTAAGTTCTGAGTCTGACAAAGTAACAATCAAGCGAGTTGTAAAAATAGTACAGAATGCAATTGAAGCAGAAAACGGAAAGAAACTAACTTATCGCCGGATCCTTTATTTCCGGGAGCTTTTAAAGCTGTTAGATGAACATAATGATGATATGGAAAATCTTTCCATTTTCAGTCCTCTTGATGAACTTCTAATCGACCATAATTTTAATTCGGTGCAATATATTTCAATTCTAACAGAAAGAATGACCGAACAGATTTACAAAACCGAGAAACAATCTTCCAAATTAAACCTGCTTCTGCTATTTTTCAAGGATTTCAAACAGCTTCACTCAAATGTGAAAATAACGTTCGATGCAAGCCATCAGAACATTAAGGATGTTTTGGAGAATTGGTTTGTATCAGAAATTAGTTTCCTTCAAAACCGAGATGAAATTGAAGCTCAAGATATTTCATCTTCTAAAAAAAATGGCAATCCCTCGCATCTTGCTGACCAAAATAAAATCCAATGCACCCTTTCTTCTGATCAAATGGGACTGATTTTGAGAGCAACCGATGAAACACGAATATTGAAAGCAAGATCAATGAGCCTAATTTTTAAAACGATTGTCCCTTATCTGTCCACGCCTTTTAAACGGAATCTATCGTATCAATCCGTCAGAAGCAAGTCCTACAATCCTGAGGAAAAGGATAAAGAATTTGTTATTAAAACATTAGAGAAAATTATCAAACATATAAAAGAATATTAATTTAATTATTGAGATTATGAAAACATTATTAAAAATAATACCAGTGCTTTTGTTTCTTATTATCTCCTGCCAGAATAAAGAATTGGATTTTAAAACTGCGGAAAACTTGATTATTAAAAAATACAAATATCCATCTGTTATAGATTTTGAAGTTTTTTGCAGTGATCCTATTCATGCAAGAAGAATGCTGGATTCGGGACTGGAAGAAAAAGGTCTTGTCAAGATAATGAAGACAAGAGAATTTAAAGATCGTGAAAAACCGTTGATCGAATTTACAGCCTTATCAAAAAACTTTCTGCTTGAAAGGACTTTAGAAGAAAAAGAATGTAAAATACAGAAGGTGAAGATCGGATCAAAAAGTTTTGATAAAATCATCCAGATAACTGCAGAAACAAACGATAAAAGAATGGCTGTTGCCGAGTACATCGTAAAATACCACATGAATGAGTTTGGGGTGTTATGGCCAGACCTTCCTGCTGAAAAAAAAGAAAAAGCATATTTTATATTCTCTGATAATGGCTGGCACCTTATTGAGAAGAAAGATGCCGAACTTATGATACTTAAGAAAATTATGGAAAAATAAATATCTAAAAACAGCAAAAATCAGCCTCCTACTAAGGAGGTTTTTTTATGGATTTAAATTAATGCCCTTTGCTTAGCTCTTAATATCATTGAGAGGTACAGGGGTACAGATGGGGTACAGAAAAAGTTGTACTTGTAGAAGTTTTATTTCCGAAGTTACTTTGGAATGTAAAATAAACCATAATTGTTCTTACTGGTTTATTCATAGTATGAGATGATGTTGAATGATAAATGAAAAATGCTATGTTAAATTCTATTTCATGGAACAGTTACCTAGTGGCTGTTGTTACTCTATTAGTTTTGTGGTATCTGTATACAGGCTTCCGCTATTATTATTCTGAAATAAAGCAGATTCTCTCGGGCAGAAAGAAAATTGGTTTTCCGTCATTAGGAAAAAAAACAAAAAATGATTCCTTGCCTTCTTCTGACCAGGAAGATGGTAAACCTACAAATCTCAATGAAGCATTTCAAGAATCTTTTGCTACACTTGATGAGGTTAAAGAACTGTCAGCAAGACTGACTGGGGCCGTTTCAGAAAGCGCCGAACTGGGCCGTCCAAAGCAGGAATTCAATAATTACATTAGATTAATAATCTCTGAATATCCTTATGTGAAGATCTCTTCCCTACGCGGCAATGTGAATAATCTGCTTGCTTACGAAACGAAAAAGCACCCGGAACTGCTTCTCACTTCAAATGAGGCAGACAAACTATGGGAAGAAAATAATTAAATGATAGCAGAGGAACTTTCCCCGTCCGCTCTAGTGCGGTATGGTAAAATGTGACAAGGAGAATAGATGATGCGACGGCGCTGTTCCTCTGCTTTTTGAATTAGTATTAATCTTTAAAATGATGTACGATGTTGAACGATGGACTAAAGTTAAAGCGTTTTTTTAAAACAAACAAGTTATTAGTAAGCACTATTCTTCTGCTTTTAATAATTCAGGTAAATGCTCATGCCCAAGATGGTGTTGCCGGAATCAATGAAGCCAACCAAAAGGTGAGAAGCTATTTTGATGCAGGCACAGAACTTATGTATGCAGTAGGAGCAATACTCGGACTCATAGGAGCGGTGAAAGTATATCAGAAATGGAATGCAGGAGATCCCGACACAGGTAAAGTGGCAGCAGCATGGTTTGGAAGCTGCGTGTTTCTGGTAGTAGTTGCCACTGTGATCAAATCTTTCTTTGGAGTTTAACCAGCATTAAAATGAGCAGTATTTATCAGATTAACAAAGGAATCAATCAGTCAATTGAATTTAAAGGCTTGAAAGCCCAGTACATATGGTATCTGGGCGGGGGTGTCGTGGGACTTATGATTGTTTTTGCAGTGCTTTTCATAGTCGGCATTCCATCTCTTGTCTGTGTCGCTTTAATTGGTACGGCAGGAACTGTGATGGTGATTAAAATTTATAAAATGAGCAGGCAGTATGGTGAATTCGGCATGATGAAAGCTTTAGCTGCGAGGCAGCTTCCTAAATGTGTTAAGGTGCGTAGCAGGGCAGTTTTTATTAAGTGATAGTTGTATAACGTTATATAGATGGAGGTGGATTATGAAGGTCTTAAATTTATATGCCGGAATCGGCGGAAACAGAAAAAACTGGGATGACGTATCGGTTACGGCAGTTGAGCTGGATCCTGGATTGGCAGCATTGTACGCGCAGAACTTTCCAGATGATAGAGTGATTGTAGGGGATGCAAACCAGTATCTTTTGGATCATTATAAAGAATTTGATTTTATCTGGTCATCACCGCCGTGCCAGTCACATTCCTCTTTCCGCCAGAATATCTGCGTGAGATTCCGAGGCACTCCCGCTGTATTTCCCGATATGAGGCTGTATCAGGAAATATTATTTCTGAAGCATAATGCCGAGTGTTTATGGGCCGTTGAAAATGTCAAGCCTTATTACACTGCGCTTATCGAACCTGATGCTGCTCTGCAGCGTCATCTTTTCTGGTCCAATTTTCAGATTCCAGAATTAGAAATAAAAACAGTGATTAAAATACGTCACGCACAGATTCCTGAACTTGAAGAGTCGTTAGGTTTCTGCTTAAAGGGTTCCAATATTTCAAATAAAAGGCAGGTGCTTCGCAACTGTGTGGACCCAGATCTTGGGCTCCATATTCTAAATACCGCCAGAAGTCTCTATATGAAAAATGTGAAGATTAGTAAAACTAGGAAAAATGGAAAAGGAGTTAGATGATGTTTTACCGATTATGGACGTGCAGCATGACTGCATTTTATCAAAGCAGGGTGATATAACAGTGGTTTTTAAGGCGGATCTGCCGGAAATTTTTACAATGTCGGACCAGGAATATGAGGCGTTTCACCAGTCATGGATAAAGGCGATAAAAATTCTGCCGAAGTTCACAGTTTTTCACAAACAGGACTGGTTTTTAGAAAGCAGCTATAAAGCGGACTTTGATAATGAAGACAGCAGTTTTTTAACCAGAAGCAGTGAGAGATTTTTCAATGAAAGACCATTTCTGGATCATTCATGTTATATAATGATTACCAAGAAACCAGCAGGAAGAAAAAGTTCCAGTTCGTTATTTTCTAATCTTATAAGAAATAACCTTGTACCTGATGAAACACTCAATATGCAGTTCCTTCAGGACTTCATTGACAGTACAGGCCAGTTCAGAAGGATTATGGAAGACAGCGGGTTCATTAAGCTCACAAGACTTCGAAATGATGAGCTGAAAAGCCAGAGCAGAAAGACAGGTCTTATGGAAAAGTATTGTTTTCTATCAGATAATGAAAATTCGTATATCTACAACGATCTCAAGTTCTCAGACGGGATGCAGATAGGGGACAAGCACACCCAGCTTTTTATGCTTGGAGATGCGGTCGATCTACCTGCTCTGTGCGGTTCAAGAATCAATTTTGACCGTTACTCAACAGACAAAACAAAGTTCAGTATCGGATTTGCTTCAACACTCGGCCAACTGCTGTCCTGCAATCACATATACAACCAGTATATTTTCATTGAAGATTCGCAGAAAACAATCCAGAAACTGGAGAGCAAAAGATTAAGACTTCAGTCATTGTCTGCTTACAGCAGAGAAAATATGATTGCAAGGGACGCAACTAACGATTTTTTGAACGAAGCTATCGCACAGCAGCGCCTGCCTGTGAAAGCGCATTTTAATGTTCTTGCGTGGACATCGGAAAAGGAAGAACTTAAAGACATAAAAAACAAAGTGTCATCTGCTCTCGCGCAGATGGATGCGGCGGCTAAACAGGAGACAGTTGGAGCTCCGCAGATTTACTGGGCGGGAATTCCCGGAAACGCAGCAGATTTTCCGATGAATGATGCTTTTGACACTTTTACCGAGCAGGCTGTCTGTTTTCTGAATATGGAGACCGGCTACCGATCCTCACTGAGTCCCT
The DNA here is from genome assembly GCF_001422725.1 of Flavobacterium sp. Leaf82. Taxonomy (GTDB): domain Bacteria; phylum Bacteroidota; class Bacteroidia; order Flavobacteriales; family Flavobacteriaceae; genus Flavobacterium. The sequence continues at coordinate 41,244 of NZ_LMMA01000035.1, forward strand.
GCGGAATACGTCTTGGAGACCGCCTGACGGGAAAGCCTGTTCACGTGGATATCAGCGATGAGCCCGTGAAAATGGGAATTTGTACTAACCGAAACAAGTTTGTCTTAGGGCCTTCTGGAAGCGGGAAATCCTTCTTTACCAATCATATGGTCAGAAGCTATTACGAACAAGGAACTCATATTGTCTTGGTAGATGTTGGGCACAGCTATAAAGGCTTATGCGATATGGTAAACGGCTATTATTTTACCTATGACGAGAAGAACCCGATTCGTTTCAATCCATTTTATATCGGGGAAGGAGACAGTCTTGATACCGAGAAAAAGGAAAGCATCAAAACGCTTTTGCTGGCTTTGTGGAAGAAAGATGATGAAACGTTTAACAGAAGCGAATATGTGGCTCTTTCCAATGCCCTGCAGCTGTATTTCGAAAAACTGGATAAGGATGAATCCATCTATCCTTGTTTCAATACTTTTTATGAGTTTTTAAAACAGGAGTTTGTAACAGTTCTTCAGGGTGATAATGTAAAAGATAAGGATTTTGATGTGAATAATTTCCTTTATGTGCTTCGCCCTTATTACAGCGGCGGAGAATTTGACTATCTGCTCAATGCAACTGAAAATCTTGATCTGCTAAAAGAGCGCTTTATTGTATTTGAACTGGATAACATCAAAGACCATCCGATTCTTTTTCCTGTAGTGACCATCATCATCATGGAAGTATTTATCAGCAAGATGAGAAAACTGAAAGGCATACGAAAAATGATTCTAATTGAAGAAGCATGGAAAGCTATTGCAAAGGAAGGAATGTCAGAATATATCAAGTATCTTTTTAAAACTGTGCGTAAGTTCTTTGGCGAGGCAATAGTGGTGACACAGGAGGTTGAAGACATTATCTCTTCACCCGTAGTGAAGCAGGCAATCATCAACAACAGCGACTGCAAAATTCTGCTGGACCAGAGCAAGTATCAGAATAAGTTTGACCAGATTCAGGAACTGCTTGGGCTGACTGACAAGGAAAAAGCTTTGGTGCTTTCGGTGAATAAAGCAAATGATCCTTCCAAGAAATACAAGGAGGTTTTTATTTCTCTCGGAGGAATGCTGTCTAAGGTATACAGGACAGAAGTATCTCTGGAGGAATATCTTGCCTACACTACAGAGCAAAGCGAGAAAGTAAAAATGAATGCCTACGTCCAGAAATTTGGAGGAGACATCAAAAAAGGTATTGCCGCTATGGCGCAGGAATTAAGACACGGAACTTAAATTAGTAGAAAAATGAAAATTAAAACTCTTACATTTTTAATGTGCTTCTTTTTAGTAAGCATGCCTGCAAGACCTGCCGAAAAGACAGCAGCCCTGCCGATATTGGAGATTGTAAAAGCAGTAACTAAGAAAGTAATAAAGGCAATTGATCTGGGGATCCAGAGAATGCAGAATAAGACCATCTGGCTTCAGAATGCACAGAAGCAGATTGAAAACATGCTTTCAAAACTGAAACTCGATGAGATTTCGGACTGGACAAAAAAACAGCGTGATCTTTACAAGGATTATTACGACGAACTGCAGAAGGTAAAATCTATTATAACCTATTATCAGAGAATTAAAGAAATTTCAGAAAAACAGACCCGCCTGATTGCCGAATATGAAAAGGCCTGGAATCTTTTTAAAAGAGACGACCATTTCAAAATCTCTGAACTTGAATACATGGAAAAAGTGTATGAGGGAATTCTTGGAGAAAGCATGAAAAATGTCGACCAGATATTTTTAATCATAGAATCTTTCACCACGCAGATGAGCGATCTGAAAAGACTCGAAATTATAAATACAGCAGCAGATCAGATAGATTCAAATTACAATGATCTGAGACTTTTTAACCAGCAGAATGTACTGCTCAGCCTCCAGAGAGCAAAAACAGATGCTGATGTAAATAAAGTGAAACAATTTTACGGAATTCCGTAATCAACTCTAAAACTAATGAAAAAGATAATAATGCTTCTTGTGTCTGTATTTTTATCTGCATGCCAGCTTCAGGCTCAGCAGGCAAAACAGAAAAGGATGCTGCTGCTTCAGATAGCAGCCCTGAGAACTTATGTGGATTATGCTGCAAAAGGTTATAAGGCAGTTAAAAGCGGACTTAACTTTATATCAGATGTAAAGAAGGGTGAAGTGAACCTGCACAGCGATTATTTCACATCACTGGTATCCGTTAATCCCAAAGTAAAAAAATATGGCAGGGTGGCTGAAATAATCACTCTTCAGATCGAAATTTTTAAGATATATAAAAATACTTTAGCAAGCCTCCCTCAGGATGATTTGTTTCACGGAAATGAACTTGAATACATTGAAAGGACTTTCAGGCGTCTGGTGAACAGCTGTGATGACAATCTTGATTTACTGCTTCTTATCACAACCAGTACTTCACTTGAAATGAAAGATGATGAACGTATTGAACGCATTGATAAGCTTTATGAAGCTGCGCGGGAAGATTATTCTTTCTGTAAAAAATTCAGCGGTGAGATTAAACTTCTGGCATTATCAAAAGCAAGAGAAAAAAATGATGTCAAACAAGCCGAAGTTCTGCTTGGCTTATAAAATAACAAATCATGAAAAAGATACTTATATTTTTTGCAATGCTATTTCTGTTTTTTATGCCTTTTACTGGAAAGGCACAGTCAGCTGAAATCCAGCAGCTTATTTTAAATATCGAAAAGCTGTCGCAGTTTAAAAAGATATTAAGCGACATGAAAAAAGGATATGATATTCTCAGCGGAGGGTATAAGGCCGTCAAAGATATGTCAGAGGGAAATTTTTCACTGCATAAGACTTTCCTGGATGCCCTGATGCAGGTCAGCCCAGTTGTAAAGAATTACAAAAGAGTCGGGGACATTATCGACTATCAGTTTACACTTATGAGGGAAAGCAGAAAAGGGATAGACCTTATCATTAAAAATGAAAAGTTCAGCCGTCAGGAAATCCAGTATTTTGAAAAAGTGTATTCTAATTTAAGCAGGGAAAGCCTCAGAAATTTAGACGAACTGACTTCCATCGTAGCAGCTGATAAACTCCGAATGAGTGATGACGAAAGGCTTGCAGCTATAGATAAGATATATGAAGATATGCAGCAGAAGGTGCTGTTTCTAAATGATTTTAACGGATCAACATCAGTGCTTGCGCTGCAGCGTTCTAAGGAAGCTAATGATGTGAATGCGATGCGGAACAGTTATCGGTTTAAAAATTAACTCTGCCTTATGATAAATATTTTCAAATCAGCTGTATTAGTATTAATGCTCTTTATGTTCCCTGAAACAGTTTCTGCACAGGGACTCGGAGATAATATCGGCAGTCTTCATGCAGTTCTGGAACAGCTTTACGATGAGATGATGCCACTTTGCAGCAATCTGATTGGAGTCGGGCAGGGGCTGGCGGGATTTGCTGCAATTTTCTATATCGCTTCAAGAGTCTGGCGTCATATTGCCAATGCGGAACCGATTGATTTTTATCCGCTCTTCAGGCCCTTTGTGATCGGTTTCTGCATTATGATTTTTCCTTCTGTTCTGGCGCTCATAAACGGGGTCATGAAACCAACAGTTACTGCCACAGCTTCTATGGTTGAGGGGTCAAACAAAGCAATCGAAGTGCTGCTGAGAGAAAAAGAAAAAGCAGTCAAAGAAAGCGCACCCTGGAAAATGTATGTTGGAGTGCTGGGCACAGGCGACCGCGACAGATGGTATAAATACACCCATGACGGTGCAGATCCTTCAGATGAAGGACTTATGGAAGGAATCGGAAATGATGTAAAATTTGCAATGGAGAAAGCGTCATATAGTTTCAGGAATTCTGTAAAGGAATGGGTTAGCGAAATTCTGAGAATTCTTTTCGAAGCTTCTTCATTGTGTATTGATACGCTCAGAACATTCCAGCTTGTGGTGCTGTCCATTTTAGGACCTCTGGTGTTCGGTATTGCAGTCTTTGACGGATTCCAGCATACCCTGACAGTCTGGCTCGCAAGGTATATAAACATTTATCTTTGGCTTCCCGTTGCCAACATTTTCGGCAGCATTATCGGGAAGATTCAGGAACAGATGCTGAGGCTGGATATCTCACAGATTAATACTTCGGGAGATACTTTTTTCAGCAGGACCGATATCGGATACTTAATTTTCATGATTATAGGAATTGTGGGGTACTTTACTGTGCCTTCCGTTGCCAATTATATCGTGCATGCATCAGGAGGAAGCGCATTGGGACAGAAATTGACAAGCCTGTTTGGCGGATCAACTTCTACTGTGATTGGAGGTGCTGCCACTGGAGCAGGAATGGTAATGGATTCAATGGGAAATGCAGCAGGCAGAATGAGCCAGAGCATGTCATCTTCAGCAGCTGCGTCGCCTTATTTTGAGGAAAAAGGAAATTACATGAGCGACAAGCTCAAGGGAAACTCTAAAAATTAAAAGCACTCGATTATGTTTAGTAAAATGAAAAATATAGATACTGCTTTTCGTCATATAAGAGGATTTACCATGCTGGTTATCCTTTGCTGCGCTGCCATAACCTCTTATTCTATTTATAAAAGTTTCAGCTCCGTTGCTTTAATGCAGGACAAGGTTTATATCCTCGCAAATGGAAAGGCGCTTGAGGCATTTGCATCAGATCGTAAGGATAATGTACCTGTTGAAGCAAGGGATCATGTCAGGACATTCCATCAGTTTTTCTTCAGTCTTGACCCGGATGATAAAGTAATTAAAGCCAATGTTACCAAGGCCTTGTATCTGGCTGATAATTCTGTTAAACGCATATATGATGATTTAAAAGAAAACGGATATTATTCGGGAATTATATCAGGAAATATAAGCCAGACTGTTATTGTAGACAGCGTCCGCATTGATATTAATGAATATCCCTACCGCTTTAAATGCTATGCCCGGCAGAACATCATAAGGACAACAAGCATATTGAACAGAAATCTGATTACAGAAGGAAGGCTGCGAAATGTTTCAAGGAGCGATAACAATCCGCATGGTTTTCTGATTGAACGCTTCAATACTCTTGAGAATAAGGATTTGGGAACAGTAAACCGAAAGCCATGAGAAGTCTGATGCGAAAACAAAGACAGAATGTAAAGTCTTCAAGGTCATATTTGATGATCAGATTCTGGTGGGTAACAAAAATGAATAGGCTGACTAGAGACCTTTCAAATTCACAGCTTAAGTTTTCAGTAATCATTTTTGCGGCCCTTGGAACGATTTTATGTGTTTATAACGCATTGAGCGGTTTTCTGTCAGAAAGTCAAAAATCAATGAACATTGATGCAGTAAAAGTGCTTAAGCCTGCTTATAGTGATGAGGGAGGCCATATGCATTCTCTGGATCTGCCATTTAACAAATATGCTGAGAGATCCAATATAAGTAGATATATTGACAGTGTGATAAATGCAGCAGACTTAATCGATTTATCTAAAAATCAAAATTCCAACGCTGAAGATTTTAGCATCAGTCCGAAGCTCAAGTCAACTAATTCATCTAACTATAAAAAATAAGATTATGGAACATAAAACACTTTCAGCCAGAGAGAAAAAGAATCGCAGTATGATGCTGGTTCTTCCACTGCTTGTTCTTCCATTTATAACCATGCTTTTCTGGGTGCTTGGAGGAGGCAAAGGACCAGAAAATCCAATTTCAGGAACTGAAAAAAAAGGATTTAATATGCTGCTTCCAAATCCAAAACTAAAGGAAGATTCCAGTTTGGATAAAATGAGCTATTATGACCAGGCATCAATTGATTCGATAAAACTGCAGGAACAAAAAAAGAAAGATCCTAATTATTCGGTTGGTGCGGAAGATAATGATAATCTTGAATCAAAACGGTTTTTTGATACGGATGAGGCTGCATGGAATGATAAACAAAACGGACTGAAAACAGACTATCTAAAACCAGAGAATGAAAAGAAGATGTACCAGAAACTTGAAGCGCTCCAGAAAGCTATTGCGGAGCCTCCAAAAGAATATCAGAGCGGTCAGGATATGAGGGAATTTCAGTTCCAGAAAATGCCTCACGGTGAATCAGCCGAGTTGAAAAATCTTGAACAGCTCATGGCAGCCATGAGTGCTCCTTCTCAGCCTGATCCTGAACTTGCCCAGCTTGGCGGCATGCTGGAAAATATTCTGGATATCCAGCACCCAGAACGTGTACAGGAAAAACTGCGTCAGAACTCAAAGCTTCAAAAAGGAAAAGTTTTTTCAGTGAACAGAAAAGCTGAAGAGCAAAACCTGAGCTCTCTTCAGACCAACAAAGTAAATTATGAGCAGTCAACAAATTCATTTTATTCGCTTGATGGTGAAATCAACGATGAACAAAATCAGAACGCAGTTGAGGCAGCTGTTCATGAAACGCAGACGATTGTCAACGGTTCTATTGTAAAAATCAGACTTGCAAGTGACGTTTTTATCAATGGCGTACTAATTCCAAAAAACAGTTTCGTTTTTGGGACAGCGTCACTTAAGGGAGAAAGGCTTGAAATAAAGATCAATACCATAAAATACCATAATTCCATTTTCCCGGTTGAACTATCCGTCTTTGATATAGACGGCATTAAAGGCATTTACATTCCTGGAACCATAAACAGGGATGTAGCAAAAGCATCCGCTGACAGGTCCATGCAGAGTATTGGACTGGCAGGAGTCAGTGATTCTTGGGGAGCCCAGGCAACAGGAATGGGAGTGGAGGCAGCCAAATCACTTTTAAGCAGGAAAGTTAAGCTGATAAAAGTAGCAGTCAAGGCAGGTTACAAAGTGCTTCTCTACGATGAAAAAGAAAAGAATGATCAATAACTTTAAACTAAAAGAAAATGAAAAATTTAATGACACTAATTATCACATTTATTTTTCTGGCAGTTTTTCCAGTTTCTGCACAGTACGATGCTAAAGCCGAATTTAATAATATACAGCTTAGCTATTCAAAAACTACAAGTATTTTATTTCCTTATGCAGTAAAAAGCCTGGATATAGGAAGCCGTGATGTACTGGTGCAGAAAGCTAAGGGAGTGGAAAATATTCTGCTTCTCAAAGCTGGAAAACAGAATTTCCAACAGACTAACTTAACAGTTGTAACTTCCGATGGTAAGCTTTACAGTTTCATTCTAAACTTTGATGATCTGTGTCCAACATTAAATGTAGATGCAAGATTACGGATTGGCGACGATAAATCGCTTCTGTTTTCCCTTGAGAACGAAAACCAGAAAGAAATAAAAGAATACGCACTGCTTGCATTATCCAAGAAAAATAAGGTCAGCGGACTGGGTTCGAAAAATGCAGAAATTGAAATTAAGGTTGACGGCATTTTTATTCATCAGGACGTGTTGTACTTCAGAGTGTTTTTAGGGAATGATTCGAGGATTAATTACGATGTCGACCAGCTTCGTTTTTTTATTCGAGACCAGAAAAAATCGAAAAGAACTGCAGCTCAGGAAATAGAAATGACACCACTTTTATGCACTGGAGACTTTAGCAGGATTGCCGACAAATCTGAAACTACAGTAGTTTTTGCCTTATCTAAATTTACTATACCGGAAAAGAAGAAATTCACAATGCAGGTCTTTGAGAAAAATGGAGGCAGGCATCTGGAACTTAACATAAAAAACAGGCACTTGGTTAATCTTGAAATACTGGGTAACCTATAATCAGTACTAATTTTAAATGTGAATATCATGAACGAGAAAAATGTACAGTATCTGAAAGACCAGTTAAAATATACTGGATTCGGAGAAACTTTTGATGCTGAATTAAGAGATAATATTCAGAAAGGGGATAAGGATTTTAAATTGATGCATACTGGTATTATGAACAATGGTGTCCCTAACAAAGATACAGTCACCGTTGAACTGAATTTTAAAAAGTCCGACCAGAGCGATATGTATTTTTTTAATTCCTATCAGGTTAATCTCCAGAAAGAAGATAATAAGCCGGGATTGGAACAGACTTTTTATATTAATAATGACAATACCAGCATTACTCTCAAAGAGGCGTATAATTTGATGGAGGGCAGATCGGTCAATAAGGATTTAAAGAATAAGGACGGTGAAGCCTATAATTGCTGGATCCGTATGGACTTCAAAGAAAGTGATGACCGTGGAAATTTTAAACTTCAGCATTATCATCAGAACTATGGATATGATCTGGAAGCTTCGCTGGAAAAGCATTCTATAAAAGAACTTCTGACTCCACAATACAAGCAAGATCTGATGAACTCTCTGAAAAAAGGCAATCTGCAGTCCGTAACTTTTGTTGTAGCAGGAGAGGAGAGAAAACAGTTTGTGGAAGCTAATCCCCAGTTTAAGACAATTAAGGTTTATGATTCTTCTCTGCAGAGAATAAATGACCGTGAAAGCAAGAACGAGAAGCAGTCACAGTCCAAAGGAAAGAGTGCAGACCTAGCTGACAATGCCGATGAGAATTCTTTGAAAGAAAAAAAAAGTAATTCCCGTTCAAAAAAAGCGGGCAGATCGGTTTAAGGTGCTTAAATAAATTAAAACTGAGTTATGTCTTCTGAAAACAATCGAGTAGAAAATGAGATAAAAGTCTGGCAGTCCAAGGAAGAAAAATTAAAATTTATTTTTCAGAACAGCCCGAATATAGAACGCTCTTTTGGCATAGAGAAACTGAAATTTTTTAAGATGCTGCTTTTTAAATATGAAAAGACGAAAGCCGTAGATGAAAAAATAACTCTCAGGTTTCTTAAGCATGAATATAATAAATTGAAGCATCAAGTTTATCCCAATATAGTTGTTAGGCTTGTAAATGAAGCGTTTAGTGCTGTTGCTTTTCAAAGGATAGATAAGAGAGATTATCTTAGAGATCTGGAATTAAACAAGAAAACTTTAGAGGAACAGCTTATAAAATGCGGTTTTCATGAGGCTTATGGCAAAGTATTGGCGAATATGCAGGAACAGCTGTTAAATTTTACTGTTCCTGTTTCTTATCACATCTCAGAAAATGAGCGGCTTGAACATTCCCTGAAATTTGTAAAAGATGCGCAAGGGGCCTACCAATTTGATGGATTCAGATCAATTCTTCATACAGATTCATCGCCATCCAGTCGCAGCGTTCACTACTTTAAGAATGAAAAATCTGAAGACTTTAGTGCAGCTGAAGCATACGAAATGCTTGCGGGAAGAGCAGTTCTAAAAAGCGGAACATGGAAACAGTTTAACTTCAACGACAGGGATCTTAATGACAATTATAGAATGCATGAATTTCCAGAATCGTATGGATACAATGTAAGCGATGCTTTAAGGACTGTTCCTCTTAAAAATGATGACTATGAGACATTCGAATCCCTGGTCGATTCTTTGAAAAAGGGAAAGAGGGAAGAAGTTGCTTTTATGATACAAGGGAGAGAAATGAAGGTTTTTTTGGAAGCAAATCCACGGTTTAAAACCTTGAATTTTTATAATGACAGAATGCAGAAACTTAGTCTGGCAGAAATTAAAAGCGGCTGTAAAATTAGCCCGCTGCTGAAACCACAGCACAATATTGAGACTCAGACCGCAAAAAAATCTCATCATATGTGATGTTTATTTATCTTATAGAGTTATGGAAAATCTTAAGCTTTTATCGGGATTTTTTCAGGCAATTGAAAATGATTTCAGAATCAGCACAACTCACATTGCAATTTTTGCCGCCCTGCTTCAATTTCGCGCAAACAGGAATTTTATAAATCCAATTCAGGCATACAGTATTGAAATCCAGAATATCGCTAAGGTTGTATCTCCAAAAACTTATCATAAATGCATGCGCGAATTAGATGATTACGGTTATCTTATTTATGTCCCGACAAAGAATAAGAACAAAAGAAGCAGTGTTTATTTTTATCTGGAGTAAGCTTTGCGGCAATTTTTTTGGAATGACGATGATCTTTTTAAGTATATGATTTAATTTTTTGTAACGCATTAAGCCGGTATTTTATGGAAGAACTTATAACAAAAGACGATTTAAGGCAGTTTGGACTTTTAATGACCGATACAATCCGTAATGCGGTTTCGGAAGCTTTTAATGCAGAAAATATTGAAAGGGAATCTGAGTGGCTGAAAAGTAAGGCTGTCCGCAGGATGCTCGACATTTCTGCCGGATCTGTTCAGACTCTTAGAACATCACAAAAAGTACGTTTTAAGAAAGTGCTTGGATCCTATTATTACAATAGAGAAGATATTCAAAAACTTTTTAGGGATGAAAAAGACTAAGAAATTAAAAGAAAGCAATATCATGGAATATCTTTCAGTTTATATTGCTGATCCAAAGCTTAATGTGTGGCATTTGTCAATTTTAACGGCAATATTAGGATTGGGTTACAGACAGGGGCAGGGTAGGAGGATACAAGTCAGCCGAAGTAAAATTATGGAAATGGCGCATGTAAATACACTACCCACTTATCACAAATATTTTAAACAGCTGCAGGATTTAGGTTATATTAAATACAGCCCGTCTTATCATCCGGGTTATAAAAGTGTAGTTAAACTATATAAAAAGAGGCTATCTCAGAATTGTTGAGATAGCCTCTTTGATTTTAATTACCATCTAAAAGCAAGTTTCAAGAAGTTATGTTGTATTTCTTTTTAATTACCTGGATTTCTTTTTCAAGTCTTCCGAGAACCGCTAAATCTGGTTTTGAAATCTTGGAAGCGTTTTTGTTCAGCTTTTTATTCAGAATTGACATTTCACGACCGATTGTAGCCTGCTCAGTTATAGCATATGCCTCCGTCTGTTTTACCGATGCATGACCCAGCAGTTCTTTAACTACATTAATAGGGACGTTGTTATTTAATGTCACAGTGCTTCCAAAAGTACGGCGGGCCATATGCGTGTTTAATGTAAAAGGAAAGCCGCACAAGACTGCCACCTCTTTTAGATACTCATTCATTTTCTGGTTGGATGAAACAGGAAGCACGGTTCCACGCTGGATACACAGCGGGTGCTCTTTATATTTTTCAACTATTTTCAGTGCTTGGGGAAGAAGAGGTACATTAAATGATGAGTTTGTTTTCTGCCTTTCGGACATAATCCATAGATTTCCATCAATGCCTTCTTTGATATCAGTTTTCTTTAATTGATAAGCGTCTATGTAAGCCAGGCCAGTGTAGCATTGGAAGACAAATACATCCCTTACGACATTGAGCCTGTCAGTTGTGAAATAATGACTTTCAAGTTCGTACAATTCCTGTGCGGTGAGTGGTTTTTTTACCAGTTTTGTTTTACGTCCCTTAAAGTTCTTAAATGGGTCCTTGGTGATTAATTCCTTATCAATGGCGCGGATTACAATCTTTTTGAAATTTGCAATATACTTTAGGGTTGTGTTGTTGCTGCAGTCGCGTACAGTTCTAAGGTAAAACTCGAAGTCCTTTACAAACTCGAGATTCAAATCCGCAAATTCAAGATCGTGCTTTTTTAGCTTGAATTTTATAAAAGCAGTCAAATGGTTTTTAGTAATGGTAAACCGGTCAAGGGTGCCTTTTGCATAGCCTTTTCCAAGAAGTGCCTCCATTTCATCATTATGCTTTTGAAATTCTTCGAGCACCTTAATCTTTGGCGCTGTCCTTCCCAGAACCTCGTCCATAATTTTCTCAGCGGTTATGGTTTTGCCGCTGTACATCATTTCGGTTTTGATTTCATTGATTTTTAAAGTCAGCGAATCCAAAAAGAAGTTCAGCGACTTTGCATCTTCCTTTGAGCCGACCGCTCTTTCGAACCTTTGATCCCATCGTGTATTATCCCATTTTCTCTTAGTTGAGCTTTCCTTACGGATACCGTCAACAGTTATTCTGAAATATACGATCCATTCTTTACTTTCTATTTTGGGTCTTTTTAAAAAGAATCCCAAACCAAAACTGCTTTCCAACATAATCCTACTTTTTAAATTAATAAATGTAGAATAATATTACTATCAAATCAAGTCGTTAATCTCGTTAACCCCTATGATATAAGGGATTTTAGCTGTTTCTGGTGCACTTTTCAGCGCGCCGGAAAGTGCACCGATTCTGCACCTTTAATTTTGTGAGGATTTATAAATATTGAAAACAGGCCTAAAATAAAAAAAACCTGCAAATCGTTGAATTTGCAGGTCTTCAGACATTTTTTGTGGCTTTTTAAAAAGAATGAAAACTTTAAGTTTTCCGCCTTTTAGGCCTTTCCGTGGGGAGAGCAGGATTCGAACCTGCGAAGTTTTCACAGCAGATTTACAGTCTGCCCTCGTTGGCCGCTTGAGTATCTCCCCGATCTCAGCGTTAATGCGCTTTGTTGTTCTAAGCGGTTGCAAATATATAAACGTTTTTGATGTTTACAAACAAAAAACGCACTTAATTTTAAGTTATTTTAAAGTTATTTTTTAATTCGTTGGAATTGAATAAAATAAAAAAGATCCAATTGTGATATTTGTTTGAATTATTTTAAAAAATAAGATTATTCCTAGGTGATGATTATGGTTTTTTTGTTTTTAATTCTGGGATTCTTAGTTCGCAGCAACGACTTTTGCTGGTAAAGCAAGAACAAAAGTTTAGAAAATGTAGTGTAAATTGTTGCAATTTATTTTACAAAAATATTTTGATGAGTATGTTTTAGTTATAATGTCTTTTAATAATAGTTTTTTAAAGCCGCTATTGCATTATTTTAATAAATGCGAAATAAGTAGAGCCAGATTCATTTTAATTAGCATAAGCGTCTTTATGCTTAAAAAACTAGAACTCTATCTGATTCCAAGTTGTTTCAATTATTATAAAACAAAAAAAAATCTCCACGAGGGAGATTTTTTTATTTCATTCTGAAAATTATATTATTTAGCTAAAAGCTCTAATATTTTTGCTTTCAATTCAGGGCCTCTTAAGTCTTGAGCAACCACTTTTCCTGACGCATCAAGAATAAAAGTTGCCGGAATAGATTCTACTCCATATTGTTTAGCAATTGGCTCTTCCCAGAATTTTAAGTTAGAAACATGCGTCCATGTTAAACCATCTTTTGCGATAGCTTCAGTCCACTTGCTTTTTTCTTTATCTAAAGAAACACCAATAATATTCAATCCTTTTGAGTGTAGTTCTTTATATATTGCTACAACATTAGGGTTTTCCTTTCTGCATGGTCCACACCATGAAGCCCAGAAATCAACAATAGTAACTTTGCCTAAGCTTTCTTTAAGCGAAACTACTTTTCCTTCCGGATTAGGAGCTGAAAAATCTGCTCTTCAGTTTGGGCTACCAACAGGAGCTGCTGACGCACCAACTGCAGGCATTTTTGCTTGACCTAATTTTGCTTTAATTTCTTTTCCAGGAGTACTGTTTTTCAAAGACTCATCTAAAGCATTGTATAAGCTTTCAGTCTTTTTAATATCAGCAGTTGGATCAGCAACCATACTTTGAATAATCAAAGCAGAGATGTAAGCTTTTGGATGACTTTCAGCGTAAGCTAAATATTTCTTTTTAGAGTTTTCCTGAACTTCAGTTTGTAGCGTCATGTATTGTTTCATCAAACCATTGATAGTTGCTGTATCTTGAGCTTGTTGAGCTTGTTGCATTTTTTGAGTGTTCTTTTTCTGAAAATCAACTAAGCTTTTTTGAGTTTTAGTTAAATCCTCATTGAATTTTACATACTCATCATTGTTGTAAGTTCCAGAAACTTTAGATTTATGAATACTATCTTTATCAATAGCAATAGAAATTTCTCCTGTTTCTAATATAAACGGAATTGGTCCGTTTGCACCCTGAAGGATCAAAGTATGAAAAGCTGGTTCAGTTACTTTTCCTTTTATTTCGAATTTTCCGTTTTCAACTTTTACTGTGTCAAGAGATACTGCCATCTTTGTAGTAGGATCCTGACCTTGAAGAATGATTGTTTTTCCGTTTTCAATACCTGTTGCTGTTCCTGTAATTAGGTATTCTCCGTCTTTAACTTTGCTGCATGAAATAATCGCTACAGAAGCAGTTAGTAAAAAAAGTATTTTTTTCATTATAAAAAATTAATTAGTTAATTGATTTGTGCAACAAAAGTATCTAAAATTATAAAACATACAGAATTTTGTAACCTAAAATTTTGTTATAGTTTTTTTTAGTTTAATTCGCATCTAATCAGCATGTTTATTGACTTGATTTGATTTAAAACTCTTAATTATATTGTTATTATGAATCTAAATAGATAATTTTTTAATTTATACGCATAAAAAAAGCACTCTTTTAAGGGAGTGCTTTTGTAAATATTTTGGTATAAATCTATTCTTGATTTGTTTTCTTTCTCCAGGTAAAAGAGTTTAGAATGTGTCTTTTTGCGAATCTTCCAGGAGAATCAGCATTTACCATTTTTACGTAAGTTGCTTTAGGAACACTGATGTATTCATAAACACTTCCGTTAGAAAAATCGATGATCAAACGACCTTCAACAAATTTATAATCTGTAATTGATGAAGTTGCGATAGTCTCTGTATATTCCGGTAAATTTGCTTTAATCGTCTCAGGATTAATGCTTACCAAAAAGTGATAAGCTTCAATGATAGCTTTACTTTTTTCTTCTGCTTCTTTCAAACCTGCGTCATCACCTTGAAATTTATCAGGATGAGCTTCTTTCATCGCATTACGATAGATTGTTTTTAAATCTTTTAACTCTGCAGTTTTGTCTACGTTTAGTAACTTGCGGTATTCAACTATTTTTTTCATAAATAAGGTAACTACTTGTCTATTAGTTTGAAATTGAAATTAATTGTTCAAAAGACAAATTTTTTGCAAAGGTACACTTTTTTTTAACTTTTTAGTTTTGAACCAAAAAATATTCGAAAAATATGTAAAATATTGATTCTGAATACTAAAAAGAATATTTGTATTCGTTTAATAATAAGGAGCTATTTCCCGCTATCCGTTGCAATCTTTTATGCTGAACCCCAGCACAAAAGGATTTCCACTTCTATCGGGGCTAGGTTTCAGTATTCATGAGATATTTAGTTTTTAAAAGTTTTTACCACAGAGCACACCAAGTTTTTTTATGCATAGCTTTAAAAATAAACACAAAGTTCACAAAGCTTTGTATTGAACCAGCTTTGCGAACTTTGTGTTTTTAAACGTAACATGAGATAAAAATCTTGGCGTTCTTTGCGGTAAAACTCTCATTTCAACCCGAAACCAAATATATTTTACTGCAAAGCACGCAAAGTTTTTACTCTTAAAAAATTTTATATAAACGCAAAGTTCGCAAAGCTAAGTATTGAACCAGCTTTGCGAACTTTGTGTGTTTTAAACATAACATGAGATAAAAATCTTAGCGTTCTTTGCGGTAAAACTCTCATTTCAAACCGAAAGCAAATATATTTTACCACAAAGCACGCAAGTTTTACTCTTAAAAATTTTTATATAAACGCAAAGTTCGCAAAGCTAAGTATTGAATCAGCTTTGCGACTTTGCGTTTTTTAACGTAACATGAGATAAAAATCTTAGCGTTCTTTGCGGTTAAATTCTCATTTCAACCCGAAACCGAATATATTTTACCGCAAAGCACGCAAAGTTTTTACTGTTAAAAATTTTTATACAAACGCAAAGTTCGCAAAGCTAAGTGTTGAACCAGCTTTGCGAACTTTATGTTTTTTAAACGTAACATGAAATAAAAATCTTAGCGCGCTTTGCGGTAAAATTCTCATTTCAAACCGAAAGCGAATATATTTTACCGCAAAGCACGCAAAATTTTTACTCTTAAAAATTTTATATAAGCGCAAAGTTCGCAAAGCTAAGTATTGAACCAGCTTTGCGAACTTTGTGTTTTTTAAACGTAACATGAAATAATAATCTTAGCGCGCTTTGCGGTAAAATCTCATTTCAAAACCTGAAACAAAATCTTATTTATCCTCAGATTTTTGATTGGCCTTATGAAAGTTTTTAGATTTCTTAGGATATTTATCATAACTAATATCACTCGGATTTTCTATAACAGATTTAATAGTAATCAATTCACCTAAAGTATGGTTAGCGTGTGCGATTTTATAATCTAAAAGATATTCACCACAAAAATAATTGTTGTTTTCATCTTTCTCCATGATGCCGGTATAAACCCCTTTTTGCAACATTTTTTCTTGTGAATCTTTAGACATGACTTTTTTATTTTAAAATTGAAGGTACAAAGTTAATCAATTTATGTTTGTTTTAGGGAGTTTTAGACAATCTGAGTATATTTGCACATGCAAAAAAACTTCAAGCCACATCCTAATTCGTTCAAAAATACGTTTTGTGTTTTTCATGAAGTGCTGCCAAATGAAATAGAAGGTTTAAAGAAACAGTTTGAAAGCAAAGCCGGAAGTACCTATTATTATACAGAAACCGGAATGTATCGCGTTTCAAATCATTGGGGAAGACTCGCAAACAGTAAATGGCGTTTGGTCGCACGTGATCCTGAAACTGAATCAAAAACTAAAATAGGTTTTGCAGGCTGGAACGAGTTTTATCCGGATAATGCCGAAGAAAAGTTATATTATATTGAAGCCGATTTTGACAATAATACTGTAACGTATCAGCATAAAAAGAATCCGAAATATGATGGAAAACCTGTTTTAAGAACGAGTATTGAAACCACCAAACGAATCAAACAAATCAGAAATCTGCAACAATTAACTTCATGGGCAAAACATTTTGATTATGAAGATATAGATGAT
This sequence comes from Flavobacterium sp. Leaf82, assembly GCF_001422725.1. GTDB lineage: Bacteria > Bacteroidota > Bacteroidia > Flavobacteriales > Flavobacteriaceae > Flavobacterium. The sequence goes on from NZ_LMMA01000035.1 coordinate 57,899, forward strand.
TTGCGAAAACAAATAATCACCGAATTGATTTACAGCGAGAAAACTTTAGACGAAATTAAAAGAGAAATATAATGGGACGCAACAACGAAAGGAATATCAAAAAGCACAACGACAAATTGCACAAAGCCCAAAACAAAGTAAAGCAGGCTGAAATTGCAAGAAAAGAAAAGTTGAAAGAGATTATTAAAAAGTTCAACGAAGACAAAAAGGAAGAAAAATAAAAATAGTTTCAGGTTTCAAGTTTTTTTTAGTTTCTGGTTTTCGAACTGAATAACTTAAAACTTAAAATTTACCGCAAAGCTCGCTAAGAATATATTATTGATTATGTATGGAATGCAAAGTTCGCAAAGCTTTGTATTGATCAAGCTTTGCGAACTTTGTGTTTTTTATAAGACCTTAGAGATTAAAAACTTTGCGCGCTTTGCGGTAAATTCTCATTTCAACCTGAAACTTGAAACGTGAAACAAAAAACAACAACAATATATTATGAATAAGTTCGAAGATTTAAAAGTAAGTGTACAGGAAATTATAGATTTAATTGCTGCAAAAAATAATAGAGAAGCTAATAACAAATTGCTTGAAGTAAACGAAACTTTAGACGAAATGTTAGATCATGCTGAAGAAGACGAAGACTTAAGAGAAATAAGCAGATATCAGGTTTTATTGAATCAATTACACGTTAAAATTAACGGCGAAGAGCAAGTTGATGGAGAATAAAAAATGCTTTTGTGATACTGGTTTGCTGTTTAAAGACTGCTGCGGATTGTATCTTGAAACCAATCAAAAAGCACCAACCGCTTTGGCTTTAATGCGCTCGAGATATTCGGCTTATGCAATACATAATGCCGATTATCTTTTAGAAACAACCCATGTTTCTGAACGAAAATATTATTCGAAAGCAGAAATTTTAAAGTGGGCGACAAGCAACAAATGGCAAAAACTGGAGATCTTAAGTTTTACCGATACTACAGTCGAGTTTAAAGCTTATTTTCTGGATTTAAACAATCAGCCACAAGTTCATTATGAGTTTTCGACCTTTAAATCCGAAAATTCTGCCTGGTATTACGTTGACGGAAAGTTTGAGTAATTAATATACTTCTGGCTAATTTGGGCTAATTTTATTCAAATACTTTAACTAAAAATTAATAAACGTTTCTTTTTTCGTAATTCTAAAATAGCGTAATTTTAGAATTATGAAAAACGAATTTAAAAAAGGTTTTTATTTTAAGACATACGAAGCCCCATTTCAGTCTCCGTTTGATAAACTTTTTGGGATTTTCAAAGAGCTGATCACCCATACTTCGGGCGATTTTGATGAAGCTATAGACTGGCTTCGGGAGTTGGATAAAGAATATAAACTTACCGACGAAAACTACACAATCGATGATTTTATCGAAGATTTAAAAAAGAAAGGTTACATAAAAGATGAGGTTAAAGAAGATGGAACTGGCGGTTTTGGAATCACTGCTAAAACAGAACGTGCCATCAGGCAACAAGCTTTGGATCAAATTTTCGGAAATCTAAAACGTTCCGGAGCAGGAAATCACAAAACAAAACATGCCGGAAATGGAGATGAACACACCGGAGAATTTCGGGAGTTTAATTTTGGAGATGGTTTAGAACGTATTTCGCTGACAGAAAGTTTACGAAATGCACAAATCAATAACGGAGTAGAAAGTTTCATGCTGACCGAAAATGATTTGGTGGTCGAAGAAACGCAATACAAAGCTCAAATGAGTACAGTTTTGATGATCGATATTAGTCACAGTATGATTTTGTATGGTGAAGACCGAATCACTCCGGCCAAAAAAGTAGCAATGGCTTTAGCCGAATTAATCACAACACGCTATCCAAAAGATACGTTGGATATTTTGGTTTTTGGAAACGATGCCTGGACAATCCCAATTAAAGATTTGCCGTATTTGCAAGTCGGACCGTATCATACTAATACCGTTGCAGGACTTCAATTGGCAATGGATATTCTGCGTAGAAAACGAAATACGAACAAGCAAATTTTCATGATTACTGACGGGAAACCAAGTTGCGTTCGCGAGCGCGATGGTTCGTATTATATGAACAGTAACGGACTCGACGAATATATTGTAGAAAAATGTTATACTCAGGCGCAACAAGCTAGAAAATTACATATCCCGATTACAACCTTTATGATTGCAAATGACCCGTATTTACAGCGTTTTGTCAATCATTTTACCGAAGCCAATCAGGGAAAAGCATTTTACACCGGACTAAAAGGTTTGGGCGAAATGATTTTTGAAGATTATGAAACAAATAGGAAGAAACGTGTTAGATAGTTCTTTTAGTCTCAGTCTCAGTTTGCAGCTGTCACGCTGAGCGGAGTCGAAGCGGTTTTTGACAACGCATATTCTAGAGACGCACAGCATTGCGTCTTTCGCAAAGTTGCCAAATGGTGATTTGTAAATGAATTTTTAGACATCGCATATCCGTAGAGACGCACAGCGGTGCGTCTTGTCACAGTGAAGACTGCTGTGCGTCTCTACGGAAAAAATAATAAAAACAACAAAATAGATATTTCATAAAAATGGAAATAAAAAACATAAACACATTAGGTCAATTAAAAGCCGAAGGATATAAAAGTATAAGTATCAAAGATGAATTGCGAAATAATCTTCGTGAGAAAATAAAATCGGGAAAACCTGTTTTTGAGGGCGTTCATGGTTTCGAAAATACTGTAATTCCAGAGTTGGAACGCGCTATTTTGTCTCGTCATAATATTAATTTATTGGGACTTCGTGGTCAGGCAAAAACCAGATTGGCTCGTAAAATGGTAGAATTATTAGATGAATATATTCCGTTTGTTACGGGATCAGAAATCAATGACGATCCGTTAAATCCAATTTCTCGTTTTGCAAGAGATCTTATTGCAGAAAAAGGAGATGAAACCCCAATTTCATGGTTGCATAGAAACGAACGTTTCTTCGAAAAATTAGCAACTCCGGATGTTACCGTTGCGGATTTGATTGGAGATGTCGATCCTATAAAAGCTGCAAATCTTAAATTATCGTATGCAGATGATCGCGTAATTCACTTTGGGATGATCCCAAGAGCGAACCGTTGTATTTTTGTAATTAACGAATTACCAGATTTACAAGCCAGGATTCAGGTTGCGTTATTTAATATTTTGCAAGAAGGTGATATTCAAATTAGAGGTTTTAAATTAAGAATGCCGCTTGATATGCAATTTGTATTTACAGCAAATCCGGAAGATTATACCAATCGCGGAAGCATCGTAACACCTTTAAAAGACAGAATTGGTTCTCAAATCTTAACGCATTATCCTGAAAGCGTTGCAATTGCAAGAACTATTACAGAACAGGAAGCGAAGCTGGATGAAACACAACACAAACTGGTTCATGTGCCAGGTTTGGCTAAAGATATTCTGGAGCAAATAAGCTTTGAAGCTCGTGAAAGTGAATATATTGATAATAAAAGCGGAGTAAGTGCCAGAATGAGTATTACGGCTTACGAAAATTTAATGAGTACTGCAGAACGCCGTGCCTTAAAAGCCGGAATTGATAAAACGACGCTGCGTTTGTCTGATTTTATCGGAATCATTCCTGCCATTACCGGAAAAGTAGAATTGGTTTACGAAGGAGAGCAGGAGGGAGCAGCTTTTGTGGCACAAAATCTAATTGGCTCTGCGATTAAAACATTGTTTCCAACACTTTTACCTAAGATTGAAAAACTGGAAAAACCAGATGCTAAAACACCATATTCTGATTTGATAGAATGGTTTTTTGCCGAAAGTGGTTTTGAATTATTAGATGATGCGTCTGATGAAGAATATCAAAACATATTAGATGAAGTAACGCCTTTAGATACTTTATTAAAAAAATATCAGCCACAATTAGATAAAAAAGATCAATATTTCATGAAAGAATTTATTTTATGGGGATTGGTAGAATATAAAAAATTAAGCAAAGATCGTTTTGCACAAGGACATCAGTTTAAAGATATGTACGGAAGTTATATTAGTAAGTTGTAAATTATTAATTAATTTTCATATACCATATATCAAACCCGACAGGTTAAAAAAACCTGTCGGGTTTCTTGTTTTATTTTTCGTGTAGTTTGTCATCTCGACGCAAGAGAGATTACACCAGTAACTCTACAAAGACTGACTATTTTGATTGTGTCCCGAAGCTTCGGGATAGTGTGATTTCTCATTCTTCGAAATGACAAGATTGTATCAAACCCGACAGTTTTTTTTAACCTGTCGGGTTTATTATTTTATAAAAACCCCATTGCTATTTTTATTTCATCTACCTTGCTACGTTGGCTGCATTTGCAGTTTTCCCAAAACAAAAATGGAAAATAGTTTCGAAGATTTGATTGCGAGTTATATTGAAAACAAAGTTGGAATATCGGAGCATTTTTTAAGCCCTGAGCTGGCAAATCATTTAAAACAAAATTTACTCGATTTAAACGAGAAAAGTTTATTGCAAGCAGCAGGAATTGGCAATTCAGAGAAACTTTCTTACGACGGGGCGATCAGGAGCGATTCGATATATTGGTTAGACAAAAAGCATAATAATGTATTTGAAAATGAGTTTTTTGATAAAATTGATGCCTTTATTCTTTACCTGAACGAAAGCTGTTATACCGGAATTACCGGTTACGAATTTCACTATTCCTTATATGAAACCGGAGATTTCTACCTGAAACATTTAGATCAGTTCAAAAATAATCCAAGCCGAAAATATTCCATGATTAGTTATCTTAATAGTAATTGGCAGGAAAGCGACGGGGGAGAACTGATGATTCATCAGGAAAACAACAATCAGAAAATATCACCTACTCAGGGTAAAACAGTTTTCTTTAAAAGCAACGAATTAGTGCATGAAGTGCTGGTTACGCAAAACACGAGAATGAGTATTACAGGTTGGCTAAAGAGTGATTAATTTTTAGAATATAGAATATATAATATAGAAGATAGAATATAGAGGATAGAAAAAAGAGAGTTTAACCGCAAAGAGCGCTAAGATTTTTACCAGTATTACGTTGAAAAAACACAAAGTTCGCAAAGCTAGTTCAATACAAAGCTTTGCGAACTTTGTGTTTTTGTTAAACTGCTTAATTAAAAAAAATCTTAGCGCGCTTTGCGGTAAAATCCTCATTATAAGTATTTTTAAATCTAAATAAGTTTTTTTTTTAAACAATTATTGAATTTTATATTGATATATCAATTATATTTGCATCAAACAAAAAGATATGAAAATTGAAAATCCAACCGGAACAGCTCTTTATTCAATAGAGAAAGCAATCAAGGAATATCGAAAGCTGGCACAAAAAAATATTAGCAAAGTTGTAAAAGATATTACAGTAGATCAATGTCTGGTATTAATTATACTAAATGATAATCAGAATATTTCTCAAAACGAATTAGCGAATCTTGTATTTAAAGACAATGCTTCAATTACAAGAATGATCGAATTAATGGTTAAAAAAGATTATTTAACCCGAACCATTCATATGGAAGATCGAAGAAAATTCAATCTCAAAATTACCAATAAAGGGATAAAAACGCTTGAACTAATAGAACCGGTTATTCAAAATAACAGGCAAACAGCACTTGATGGTTTATCGTTAGAAGAAATAACATTATTGGACAAAACACTCCAGAAAATAATCATTAATTGCAAAAATAAATAGCATGAAATCAGGATTAACTCTCATTGTATTGTTAGTATTTACTTTTGGATATTCACAAAAAGAACTTAGTACGAAACTAGAACAATACATGGACGCACAATTTGCCATTAACGATTTTAGTGGCACCGTATTGGTTTCTAAAAACGACTCGATATTGCTTAAAAAAGCATATGGCTTTGCTGATTACGAATGGAAAGTAAAAAATGAAATAGATTCGAAATTTAGTTTGGCTTCGGTTTCAAAGCAATTTACGGCTGTTGCCGTTTTGCAATTAGCAGAAAATAAAAAACTTTCATTAGATGATCCTCTTAGTAAGTATTTTGCTGTTTTTCCTAAAGGAGATAAGATAACTGTAAAGATGATGTTGACTCACAATTCAGGATTAGAAATGGATTATGACGAATTGTATTTGACAAAAACTGATCTCGATAAAGATTCGGTTTATACGTATCTGGCAAGAAAGCCTTTATTGTTTGAACCAGGCACTAGTACAGCTTACAGTAATATTGGTTATTATTTATTGGCGCGCATTATCGAGAAAGTATCCGGACAATCCTATTTAGTATATTTAAAGCAAAATTTATTTGATAAAGCAAAAATGTACCATTCAGGAGTTTCAACAAATGATGTAATAGTCGATAAAATGACTCACGGATATTATTTTAACGATAATAAATTAGTAAAAAATCCGTACATCAACTGGAACTTTAATCTGGGACATGATGGTATTTATTCGACTGTAGAAGATTTAAATTTATGGAATAAGGCGCTTTTTGAGAGTCAGATATTATTATCTGAAGAATCAAAAAAGAAAATGTTTACGTCCTACAATGAACAAAATTTTGGTTTTGGAGTTATTATTAATCCTTTTTACAATCAAAATCATCAGCTAATTGCGCATGACGGAGGTTTTTTTGGTGCCATGACTTCATTTAATAAATTTACTGAGGATAAAGTTTTTATTACAGTTTTATCCAATAACCAATCAAAATCATATTATATCGCTTATGGTCTCGCCGGAATATGTTTTGGGAAAGAAGTCGAGCTTCCGTACAAACACATTCAAAAAGTGATAGATACTAAAGTTTACGATCAATATGTTGGGGATTATGCAGATATCAAAATCCTGAAGAAAGATAATAAGTTGTATTATAATGATTATGATATCGAACTGCTGCCGGAATCTCCAACGAAATTTTTTCGCTCAGATAATAACAATACTACATTGGAATTTATTAAGAATAAAAAAGAAAAAATTATGCAGCTCGAAATAAAAAAGGCTGGAATAAAAGAAATAAAAAATAAAACCAAAGGAGTTTAAACACTATTTTTGTGCTCAAAATTTGATACTATGTTATTTCTTGTTTTAAGTATTTTGTGCAGTGTAATTGTTGGCGTAATTTTCAAAATAACCAGAAAATACAATACCAATCCCATACAAATTGTAGCAGTTAATTATTTGATTGCACTGGCACTTTGTTATTTTACTTTTAGTCCAAATCTGGCAGAAGTCAATTCAAATTCACCCTGGAACATTTACATAGCCATTGGCGTTTTATTACCTTTTGTTTTTCTTTCTCTGGTCGCTTCGATAAAGCATATTGGGATTGTAAAAACTGATGCTGCCCAACGCTTATCGCTGTTTATACCCATACTCGCTGCATGGCTTATTTTTAAAGAAGAATTTAATAGCTATAAAGTAGCAGGGATTATAATTGGTTTCCTGGCGTTGCTGTTTATTTTAAGAAAACAATCTGAAAACAAAGAGAATAAATGGTTATATCCTGCCGCTGTTTTAATTGGGTTTGGAGTGATTGATATTCTTTTTAAACAAATAACACTTTATACTTCTTTGCCTTACCCAACATCTTTATTTGTTGTTTTTTGTATTGCTTTTGCTGTAGCAATTTTAATTGCTATTTATGAAATTGCTGTCAAAAAAGTAAACTTAGAACTTAAGAATATACTTTTTGGAGCCTTGGTCGGAATCTTTAACTTCGGAAATATTCTCTTTTACTTAAAAGCGCATAAGGCTTTTGCCGATAATCCATCGACTGTTTTTGCCGGAATGAATATGGGAGTTATCATTTTAGGAAGTTTTGTTGGTTTGCTTTTTTTCAAGGAGAAATTATCAAAAATCAATTTTATCGGAATCTTTTTAGCTCTTATTTCTATTATTTTTATTGTTATATCACAATTTAAATAATTTATTTAACCTCATAAATCCTTAGTTTACAGGTGATTTTGTGTTATTTTTAATAATATTGAAAATAAACTCGACTAATTCTATAGAATTTATAAATTATATTTATAGATTTGCAGTAACAATGAAAAACTATAGTCTAAATATCATCCCGTTTATGTGCAGCTTCACGATGTGTTGCATGAAGAACGATGCGATGAGATGGCGTTAATAGAGAAAGTACTTGTTAGTTATTTTTTTTTTAGCCTTTCATGCACCATGAAAGGCTTTTTTTTAGAACTATTAAAAAAGGAATGAAATGAGATCAAATAGAAATACGAATATTATGATGCAATGCTGCCTTATGAAAATTCCATGTTGCAGCTGTAGCAATTATTAAAAATGATAAAAGCTTCTTTACAACTATCAAAGGAACTTTTAATGGATCAATTTCTAAACCCAATAAACCCAAATTTTAAAAAATATATATCATGAGTACAGAATTAATAAAACAGAATCCTTTTCAGTCAATGATTGATCGTTTTAATATCGCTGCAGATATTTTAAATTTAGATGAATCAATCAGGCAGAAACTACAACGACCTGAAAAACAAATTGTAGTTAATTTTTCTATTACGTTAGACAACGGAAAAGAACAAAATTTCGAAGGATATCGAGTGATTCACAATACAGCTTTAGGCCCGTCAAAAGGAGGAATTAGATATGATAATGGCGTAAATCTTGATGAAGTAAAAGCCCTTGCTGCCTGGATGACCTGGAAATCTGCGGTAACAGGAATCCCGTTTGGAGGCGCAAAAGGAGGAATTATTTGTGATCCAAGAACGCTTTCTAAAACAGAATTAGAAAAAATTACCAGAGCATATACCAAAGCTTTATCAGATATTTTTGGACCAGAAAAAGATGTTCCTGCACCGGACATGGGAACCGGGCCAGACGAAATGGGCTGGTTAATGGATGAATTTTCAATAGTTCACGGTAAAACAATTCACGCCGTTGTAACCGGAAAACATTTGCATTCAGGAGGATCTTTAGGCAGGGTAGAAGCAACCGGAAGAGGTGTAAGCATAATTACTTTACTGGCACTTCAAAAATTAAAATTAAGACCTGCAAGATCCAGCGTTGCAATTCAGGGTTTTGGTAATGTAGGATTACATTCGGCTTTGTTTTTATTCGAAAAAGGACTAAAAGTAGTTGCTGTAAGTGATGTTTCTGAAGCTTTTTATAATCCTGACGGATTGAATATTCCGGAATTAATCTTGTATTATAACCTCAATAATAAAAGTATCAAAGGATATCCAAATTCAGTTGCCATCAAACATGAAGACTTATTATTGTTAGATGTCGATGTATTGATTCCGGCTGCAAAAGAAGACGTTATCACGCAAAAAAATGCTAATGAAATACGGGCAAAAATTATAGTTGAAGGGGCAAACGGACCTGTTTCTTCTGATGCGGATCAAATATTACACAACAATAATGTTCTTGTAGTTCCTGATATTTTAGCCAATGCGGGAGGCGTTACGGTTTCTTACTTCGAATGGCTTCAAAATTCGCTTTTAGAATCCTGGAGAATTCACCAGATTAATACCCGTTTAGAGGATATTTTAGAAAAAGGTTTTGAAACTGTTTTTAGAGTTGCAGCAAAACATAACGTAACGCCGCGTATTGCTGCCTATATCATTGCTTTGCAAAAAGTAGCCGACACACAATCTGTAAAAGAAGTGGCTCTGGATACGCCAAAGTTTAAGCAGAATTAATTAGAGAGAAATTTAGAACGAGATTATTTTCATTGATTGGTATTATTCTGAAAGGGAAAAATAATATTAATCAATGAAAATATCTTTTCGTTTAAGTCAGAATGAGTTATTTATAATTTTTTACAAATCAAAAAAGTAATTTTTAAAAATGGAACATATTAATTTTCTTGCCTTCGCAATGCCAGCTTTTTTTCTTTTCTTATTTTTAGAATATAAAATAGCGCAATGTAGTAAGAGACCTGAAATTTTTAATTATGAAAGTTCGGTTTCAAATATTAGCATTGGTATTGCAGAGCGATTGATAAATTTATTTATAGCCGCAAGTTTTTATCAATTGTATTATTTGATCTATAACAACTATAGAATTTTTGATATTCCAAGTAATGTTGTTGTTTGGTTTGCCTTGATTCTCGCTACTGATTTTGTCTGGTATTGGTATCACAGACTGGGTCATGAAGTTAATTTTTTCTGGGCAGCGCATATTGTACATCATCATAGCGAAGAGTTTAATTTTACTGCTGCAGCCAGAATCACAACTTTTCAGGCAATAGTAAGAACCGGGTTTTGGTGCGTGCTTCCGTTAGTTGGTTTTCATCCTTCTATGGTAATTACGATGCTTATTGTTCATGGTGCTTATTCCTTTTTTACACATACACAGCTTATTGGTAAAATAAAATGGTTAGAATATGTTTTTGTAACACCTTCGGTTCATGGAGTTCATCATGCTTCTGACGAGAAATATTTAGATAAAAATTATGGCGATATGTTTACTTTTTGGGATCGTCTTTTTGGAACTTTTCAGGAAGAAGAAGAAAGACCAAAATATGGCTTAACACATCCGCTAAAAAGCTACAGTTTCTTGTGGCAGCACTTTCATTATTATTTTGAAATCTACGAATTATGGAAACGCTCTGAAGGTTTTAGTGCTAAATGGAAAGCCATTTTTGGAAGTCCCGCTCACATGGATCAGGATATTAGGCCAATATTAGAAAAACGTTTCCTGCAAGATAAAGAGAATCCGCATCAAAGGCTTCGCTTCAAGAATTATCTCTACATTCAGTTGGGATTATGCACGTTGTTTCTAACTGTTTTTACTTATTATTTTGACTATTTAGAACTAATTGATAAGATGTTTGTTTTATTTATTATTCTAATTACACTTGTCAATTGTGGTGCTTTGCTAGAACAGCGAAAATGGATTTATTACCTCGAATACGGACGCATTTTTATTGTTACAACCTATTTGTTATACCAGGAAAATCTAATTTCATTTTTCTTTGTTCCGGTTGCGATTATGATTTTTGCTGAGCAGTTATTCTCGTTAAGTACACGTTATCAAAATGTAGTTCTTCAATTAGAAACTTCGGAGTAAAGAGTAAAGAGTAAAGAGTAAAGAGTAAAGAGTAAAGAGTAAAGAGTAAAGAGTAAAGAGTAAAGAGTAAAGAGTAAAGAGTAAAGAGAAAAGAATAAAGAATACAGTTTTTGCCACGAATTACATCAATTAATTATCTCAATCCTATAATTTGAGAAAATTAGTGTAATTCGTGGCAAACTTTTTTATTTTTTAAATTGTCTTAATCGCCATAATCTTCTCTTCAAAAGTATCTTTAAAGTCTGATTTGCTTTTGATTCTGGTTTTATAGGTATAAATTGTAGCTACAGAAAGTTCGAGAAATTCAGCCATTTGACTGCTATCCTGAATTCCTAATCGATACAAAGCAAAAATGCGGAGTTCAGTATTTAAAAGTTCTCCTTTTTTTACCACACATTTATGATCATTTGGAAATAAATGATTAAAATCAGTCACAAAAGTTGGAAACAATTTCAGGAAGATTTCATCAAACTGATGAAAAAGGTTCTCCCGTTCTTCCTTCACATTATAACGCTTTAAACTCGCAATAACTTCATCTGTTTTTTTGGTGATGATTTTATGTAGCGTACTTTTCTGGATATGATCTATTTTGTTGATAAAAGCCGAAGTTGCCTTGATAAAATAAGTAATATATTCTTCTTTAATCGCATTTGCTTCACTCAGGCTAATATTCATTTCCTGAAGCTGCGCGTATGACGATGCCATTATTTTTCGGGCTTTATTTTTTTCTTTTAATTGTTTGAAAATAATAATCGAAAACAAAATAATAATCAATGTTAAGATCGTTAATAGAATAATGATTTTTTCGAGTTTATCGTTTTTGTCTTTTACATTATTTAATTGCGCTTTCTCGATAATGGGCAAAATAGAAGATATTTCAATTTTTCTATGCCTTGCATTATAGAAAGTCGCATCATCCATGGCAATATTAATATACTCATTTGCTTTGTCTAAATAACCCATTTTAAAGAGTTCATTGGCTAAGTTTCTAAGCGCAACAGTTTCTTTAGTCGCATTCTTAACATCGGCAATAGCGGCAAGAGCCAGATATTGAATCGCTTTTTTTGTATATCCGCGTTCTGAATAGATGTAACCAAGACTAGAAGTTGCAATTCCGTAATAATCCGGTGGTAACTTATAGTTGTTAATCCAGTAACTAAATGCAAATTCAGCACCGCGCCAATCTTGTTGTTTCAGGCGTTTTAAACTTTCTGCTGCCCAATATTCGTTTGTATTCGTACCAATTAATTCTAAAGCTTTTTGCAAGAAATGATTTCCTTGTTGTACATAGTGAATATTAAAACGCTGATCCCGGTTATAATCGGCTAAATCATAGTAGGCACGTGCTTTTATAGAATAAAATTCGAATTTATTTCTCTGGTCCAGTTTTTTATCATCAATAACATTCAAAGTATCAATTGCTTCCTTGAAAAGCCCGGAAGACAGCAATACAAAACCTTCCTTGATTCGGCTTTTAGCCAGATATTTTGGTTCTTTCAAAACAATGGCTTTGATTTTAGCCTGTTCTAAATAGTAATATGCCGAGTCATATTTAAAAGATTTATACTCTTCAAATAACAGCATATAATTCTCATAAAGATGTTCGTTGTTCTGGCTTAAAGTAAACTTTGAGACATTTTTTTTTAAGGCTTCTATTTTACGATATTTCTGTTTTAAGTAAATATCCTTTTTTAGGAGTACTTTATCTAATTCTTCCAGAACAGGATTTGTCTCCTTCGCAGTCAGAGAAAAACCTGCAATGAAAAAATATAGAATTACTATTCTTCGCATGTTTTTGATTTGGTTTAGGGGTAAAAAATAGGTTTAAGTTCTGTTGTGTTAATTCGTTTTAAATACAAAATTAATTGAAGAGCTGATGATTAGCAACTTTTAAAAATTCGGGCAGTTTCATTTCTGGATCTGTCTGGAAAAGCGGAAATAAAGGGTGAAAGTGGTTTTGAAATGTTAAAAGTAGTCTAATAACTTGCAATTATACAATAAAAACCAATTAAATATATGTATAGTGAAAAAATATTCTGCTTTAATTTACATATTGTCATTTTTACCATTATTTACATGCTTTTTTTATCTAAACAGCGTCTTGATTTTTGCTTCTGTAAAAATATTTCAAAATATTGATTTTCAATTATTTAAATCTGAAATTATGCAGATTATATCTTGATTTTTTACAGATGGTTTTTTTTAGATTTATTTAACATCTAGTTTCGTGCTGTCCTTTTGAAGGATAAAAAAAACTAACAAAAACCAAAATTTTATGAGATGTAAAAGTATTTACTGGTTAGCTGTCATGATGTGTTTGTTTGCAATTTCCTGCGATAACACAGAAGATGGCAGCTCCGTTGATCCAATCACTATTTATGAGAAAGTAAATGGAAATTGGGGATTAACAAACTTGAAAATGGTCGATGACTTTGCAAAAGCAAACAAGATCGAGCCAAGCGAAGAAAACTTGAGTACGTATTTTAACTACGAAGATTTTAAAATAAAATTCAATGTAGACGAAAAGAACAATCCAACAAGTTATGAAGTTACAGGCAATGTTCCTGCTTTATTTGCCCCAAAAGGATATTGGCAGTTAAGCTCAGACTTTCAGCCAACAAATCCCGGTAACGCTATAAAAATCTACTTGTATAGCGATGCACAAAAAACGCAAAAAACCGATGAGTTAAGATTATCATCAGTTCCGGGCAAAACTGGAGAGATGGAAATCCAGTTATCACGTACTTCCGGCGGAGCAGCGTTTATATCTTATGTATTTAAATTAAGTGCTATTAATTAAAAAGTAATATGAAGCCGCTGTGATTCTGTGTTGTAAAAAACGGAATTATAAGCCGCGAGCCATATTCCGTTAAAAATAAATATTATCTACGTATGAAAAAATTTATATATACAATTATACTTTCCCTTATGCTGGCTCCAAATTTTTTGCAGGCGCAAGAAACTGCAGGAGCTGTGGGGAGTATGTCATCATTTCCTGTAGTGTACAAATATGATGAAAAAGTAACCTGGTTTTTTGATTTGTCCGCAACAACATTTGCTGAGAATGAAGAGGTTTACATGTGGATCTGGTCACCATCTGAACCTGATGCGGGACATTGGGAAAACTCATCTGATTTTGCCAAACTAACGCATGTAAAAGATAAAATCTGGAGTTTTACATTGACCCCAACAGAATATTTTTCTAAAACTGTAGCGCAAATTGCTGCAAGTGACGGTTTTTGGTTTCGTTTAAAAAACAAAAACGGATCAAAACAAAGCGAAGTGGCGAATATGACTTATACTGATTTTTCTTCCTTTTACACGGCTAATGAGCTGATCAGAGCTTATCCAACCAAACCAACAATTGATAAAGGTGTAAGCATTTTGTTTAATGCTAATCTGGCTCCGGGATTTGCAGGAGCAACAAGTGTGCACATACACAGCGGACTAAACGATTGGGATGTTCAGCAAATGTATGAAGCTTCGAAACCTGAAATTGCAGAAAAAACAAAACTAAAAGATTTAGGAAACGGTTTTTATAAAATGGACTTAGTTCCTAAGGATTATTATAATACACCGGACGGTTACGTGATGGAAAACCTTGTTTTTTTAATGGTAAAAGACAATTGGGCAGGCACAATACCGGATCAGGTTTTATATGCGGGAGCTTATGTACCGCCACCGCCACCGGTTTTTGGATTTTTCCCTTTACAAATTAGCCAAAAAGATTTTCTTGGCATGTCCAGAAAAAATAATGAGTCGGGTGTAAACAAATTAATCTACAAGATTACAGCCGGAAGCAAAGTAATTTCTGGTGAGTTTACCGGAGGAACGGCTGAGATAAAAGGATTTGTCAACTTGGTTTCAGAGCTTAAGGATGTTCCAAATTTAAGTGAAATACATGTTTTGGTAAAAGACAATAAAGACAAAACAATTTCGGACACTACAATCCCTCTTAAAACTTTAGACAAATAATTCAAGATTAAATTAAACATCAATTCTAATGAAATGAGCATAACCAAAATTGGTCATAATAGGCTAATAGTGGATGTGCGAATTACATATGACCGATAAAAAACAATAAATAACTACATATGAATAGTAAAAATAAAAAAATAGTCCTGCATCAAATGTGGACTACTAAAAATGTGGTATTCATGATTTTCATGCTTTTTCTTTCGGCAGGAATGTTTGCTCAGGAAAAAAAGCAGGTATCAGGTACCGTTTATGATAATACAGGAAGTGTATTGCCGGGAGCAACGGTAATCGAAGTTGGTACTAAAAACGCAACCACTACAGATTTTGACGGTAAATTTTCGTTATCTGTAGCCGTAGGAGGTTCTATCGAAGTTTCGTTTATTGGTTCAACAAATCAAAAAGTTCTAATAACGGCAGCTACAAAACCTAATATTGATGTTCGTTTGCAAAATGACGGTTATATGCTTGCAGAGGTTCAGGTAGTTTCTGTAGGGTACGGAACACAAAAGAAATCAGATTTAACAGGAGCAATTTCAAGTGTAAAAGCAGATGATTTAGTAAAAGGAACAATATCTTCTACAGAGCAGGTTTTACAAGGAAAAGTAGCTGGATTGAATATTATTCATCCTTCTGGAGATCCTTCTGCAGCTTCAACGATTCGCTTGCGCGGAGGAACATCCTTAACAGCAAGCAACAGTCCGCTTATCGTGGTTGATGGTATTGCCGGAGTCGACATTAATATCGTTCAGCCATCAGATATTAAATCTGTAGATGTGCTAAAAGATGCATCGGCTACAGCCATATATGGTTCAAGAGGAGCAAACGGGGTTATTATCATTACTACAAAATCCGGTACAAAAGGAGTTTCTGTTACTTACAGCGGTTTATCAAGCGTAGGTTATGTAACGGATAATCTGGATCTTTTATCTGCAAACCAATGGAGAAATTATGTGCGTTCTACCGGAAATAAAGATGCTGTAGATTATGGCGGAAATACAAACTGGCAAAAAGCATTGCAGCAAACAGCTATTTCGCAATCGCATACTTTGAGTATCAATTCAGGAAAAACTGATAGTGGTTTCAGAACTTCACTTTCTTACCTGAATAATGAAGGCGTTATAAAATCTACGGGACTTGAAAGATTAAGCGGAAATATTAATGCATATCAATATCTTGGAGATAATAAAGAGGTGAAATTTGATATGGGTTTATTTGCCAATGTTGACAAATGGCATCCGTTAGATTACAGGATTTTTGAACGTTCTTATAATCTAAATCCAACCATTCCGGTTTATGATGCAAACGGAAAATTTTCATCTGTTTCAGGAACGCTTTACGAAAATCCTGTTGAAATTTTGACCAACAGAACGGTTGATAACGAAAGACACAGATTGTTGGGTTACTTTAAAACAGAAGTAAAATTTTTAAAAGATTTTCTTGCTGTAGCGAATATATCTTATGAACACAACGCGGTAAAAGGAAGTACTTACAAACCAAGTTATGCTGTTCTGGAAGGAATTACAGAAAACGGTTATGCTCAAAAAACATATGCAGAGTTTGCAAATGCACAAGGAGAATTGTATATAAATTATAATAAAGTAATTGATAAACACACTATTGGTGCGCTTGCCGGATATTCTTATTTAGAGAATATTTATGAAGGTTTTGGAGCACAACGAAGTGGTTTTGTTACTGATGCTTTTAGTTACAACAATCTTGGTGCAGGATATAATTACCGTTTAGGCGATGTGTATTCTTATAAAGGAAAATCGAATTTAGTTTCATTTTATGCACGTGCCAATTATTCGTATGATGGGAAATATTTGCTAACCGGTACGGTAAGAAGAGATGGTTCAAGCCGTTTTGGAGAAAATAATAAATGGGGAACATTTCCATCTGCTTCTGTGGCCTGGAAATTGTCAAGCGAAGAATTTATGAGTAACACAAAAGGCTGGCTGGACAATCTTAAATTTAGAGTTGGTTATGGAGTTACAGGAAATCAGGACGGAATTGGCGAATACAAATCGCTTTCGATCTTAGGAGTTGGAAATGATAGTTACTATGATCCAACTACAGGAACATGGAGTTTGGCATATTCACCAAAACAAAACCCGAATCCGGACTTAAAATGGGAATCAACAAAACAACTAAACATTGGTGTAGATTTTAGTTTATTCAACAGGATTACAGGTTCATTCGAATATTATTCTAAAAACACAGATGATTTATTGTATACTTATGAGGTTCCTCAGCCTCCGTATTTAGTGGGAACTATGCTGGCAAACGTAGGTGAAATGTCTAATAAAGGAGTTGAACTTACATTGAATGCTGACATCATAAAAGGCGATAAATTCTCGTGGAATGCTAATTTAACTTTAGGACACAACGTTCAAAAAATCGAAAAATTATCAAATCCAACTTATAAAACGGATGTTATTTACAGCGGTTCGCTCCACGGATTAGCAGGAATGTCCGGACAATATTCTCAAATTATTGCCGAAGGTTATGCTGTTGGAACTTTCTGGGGTTTTGAAAGTGCCGGACTTGGAGCAGATGGTAAAATGTTGTACTACAATGCTGCCGGAGAAAAAGTACTGGATAACGCTTTGGTCGATGCTGATAAAAGAGATTTAGGAAATGTACAACCGGATTTGACAATGGGTGTTGGAATGAATTTTTCTTACGGAAATTTTGATCTTGGCGTTTCAGGATACGGAATGTTTGGTCAAAAAGCATTGAATGCAACAAACATGATGCTGAACGATCCTAACAGATTACCAACTTTTAATGTTCCGGATGATTTTCTTGGCAGCGGCATAACATCTGCACCAAAATATTCTAGTTATTGGATCGAAGATGCTTCATTCTTCAGGCTTCAAACAGTTTCAGTAGGATATACTTTACCTTTAAAATACAAAAGCTCAAAACTTAGAATTTATCTTATGGGAGAAAATCTTGCCGTATTTACAAGTTACAAAGGTGTAGATCCTGAGATTGGTTTAAATGCACAAGACGGAATTAATCAAACCGGAAAATTGGATGAAACTGGCTTAGCAGCTCCGGGAATCGACAGATATAATAATTATCCTAGGCCAACAACAATTTCTGTTGGATTAAATTTTACGCTAAACAACTAAGCGATTAACTCAAAAATATAGAAAATGAAAATCAAAATAACAGCGGCAATATTAATGAGCATGCTTTTTACGATATCATGTACCAATTTAAATGAAGATTTATATGATAAAGTTGAAGATGGAAATTTTGGAAACACTCCAAAAGAAGTTGATGCATTAGTTGGCGGAGCTTATTCCTCCTTAAGAGGGTTTGCAGATGGAATCTCTAATAATTATCCAACCTCTGAGTATGTGTTCTTTTTAAACGAAACCGTATCAGACGAAGCCACAATCCCAACAAGAGGTACAAACTGGTACGATGGCGGTCAATATCAGGATGCACAAAAACATACCTGGAAAACAGATAATCGTTTGATCCTTTCGGCTTGGCGTTACAATTATACCGGAATCGCCAAGATCAATTCGATCATTTATCAGGTAGATAAATCATCTTTGACAGATGCGGCAAAAGCACCAATTTATGCAGAGTTAAAAGCATTAAGAGCTTATTATTACTATAATCTTCTGGATTTATTTGGTAATGTGCCAATTGTAGTAAATTTTGAAGACACCTCTTTGCCATCAAATTCTACCAGAAAGCAAGTATATGATTTTGTTGAAAAAGAATTACTGGATGCTATTCCGCATTTAAATTCAAGTATTGTGTATTCTAAATTTACAAAAAACGTAGCCTATTCTTTATTAGCGAGATTGTATCTAAACTCAGAAGCTTTTATTGGTACAGCGCGTTGGCAGGATTGCATCAATATGTGCCAGAAAGTTACAGGTTATACTTTAACGCCTGACTTTTTTGCCAATTTTGCGACACAAAACGAAAAGTCACCAGAGATAATATTTGCAATTCCTTACGATCAAAAAGCAGGAACAGTAGGTAATTATATGAACTCAATGTCTTGTCATTACCTGCACAAACTGACTATTTCTGCCGGAGGAAATGACTATCCGTGGAGTGCGAACGGAATGTGTGCACAACCCGGGGTTTACTCGGCTTTTGCTGAAACAGATAAAAGAAGAAAATGTATGGTTGCGGGCGACCAAATTAATCTGGCTACAGGTCAGGTTATTGTAATGGATAACGGGGAACCGCTTACTTATACAGAAGAAGTGACAAGTGTTGCTGACGCCAAAGAAAATCAGGGAGTTCGTTTAGGAAAATACGAAATGAAAGCCGGAGAACAATGGGAACGTGATCACGATTTTGTCTTGATTCGTTATGCTGAAATTTTAATGATGCAAGCCGAATGTTACGTTCGCTTAGGATCTGCAGATTTGGCAAAACCTTTTTTACAACAAATTACAGCACGTGCCGGAGAAGAAATGCCTGCAACAATCGATCTTAATTTTATAGATAAAGAATTGCTTAAGGAATTTACTTTTGAAGGAAGAAGAAGAACTGATAACATTCGTTTTGGAACATTCTTTCAATCCTGGTGGGAAAAAGGACCAACGGAGAAATACAGGGCTATTTTCCCAATCCCGAGCACCGTTTTAACGACCAATAAAAACCTGGTACAGAATCCTGGGTATTAGGTTATTGAATGTCAGTCTTCTATGTTGGTTAGTCGTAGAAGGCTGACATATTTTTAAATATATTTAATTCAACAGAGCTGTATTTGTGAAAAAAATATTTAACACATAGAAACATAGAATTTTTTTATTTACAAAATAGAATGGAAAAAGAAACTCATTTCTTACACATAGCTATGTTTGTTCATGCAAGTGAAACGCCTTTTTTCTAAGTTTTAAAAGCTATGTGTCTATGTGTTAAAATGATTAAAAAAAAATGTTTCATGCAGATTTTACAGATTAAAGCAGATCCAATTTAGATTTAGTTATAATTAATCTGCGCGAAATAATAGAATCACACTGTTAGGAAATAAAATAAGAAATCCTTTTTAATCCTGTAATCAGTGGCAAAAAAAGAAGAATATCACAAGCCAGTCATAAAGTAAATTATACATCAATATGAAAAGATCTATCACATTATTGTTTTTTGGGATCCTGAATATTTTAGTCGCCACAAGTTGCAGCAGCGATGACAAAAATTCTGATAAACCTACAGAACCGGAAACAATTGAACCTATTGCGATTGAAAAAACAAATAGCACCAAAATTTATGTTCATTATATGCCTTGGTTTGAAACCAATGAAAGTAGTGCCGATAAAAAATGGGGATATCACTGGACAATGGCCAACAAAAATCCAAACAACATTGGCGCAAACAATCGCAGGGAAATTGCGTCTTATTATTATCCGCTAATTGGTCCTTATCATTCAGGCGATAAAAATGTGATCGAAAATCATTTACTATTGATGAAATATTCAGGAATCGATGGTCTTTTGATCGATTGGTATGGCACTTTTGATGTAAACGATTATCGAATGGTAAAAGAAAATACAGAAGAGCTTATCGCCATGCTCGACAAAGTAGGATTAGAATATGCAATTGTTTACGAAGATCGATTTTTGCCAAATGTCGTAAATGCAGGAAAAGCAATTTCGGTTACCGGAGCTGCAAAAACCGATTTAGCCTATTTGCAGAATAATTATTTTGATGATAAAAATTATATCAAAATAAACGGAAAACCATTGCTGCTTAATTTTGGACCAATTGTATTGCAAACACCTGCCGAATGGACAAACGTTTTTAATACGCTGACCACAAAACCTACTTTTTTAACCCTTTGGAATGAATCTGCAGATGCAGGAGATAATGCCTCCGGAGAATATGCGTGGGTTTATAAAAACAATAGCTATCTGACTAATTTCTATACCAATAACAAACCAAAATCAGCTGTTGCAATGGGAAGTGCTTATCCGGGTTTTAAAGATTTTTATGCCGAAGGTGGAGGCGGAGCTGCAATAGGATGGACAATAGAACACAATAGCGGAGCAACGCTTGATGAAACACTTTCTCTGGCTAAAAATGCGAATTTAAATTACCTGCAACTCATTACCTGGAATGACTTTGGAGAAGGAACAATGTTCGAACCAACAGCAGAATTTGGTTATACTTATATTGAAAAAGTAAAAGCATTTGCGGGCGTAAAAAGCACCGAAAGTGTTTTTCCGGATATAAGTGCAATGTATAATCTGCGAATACAAAAGAAAGGCAATGCCGATGCCCAGAAAAAATTAGATCAGGCTTTTAATTATTTTGTTTCCATGCAGCCTGCAAAAGCAAAACAGTTACTAAACGAAATTAAATAAGAGTTGTAATTAATACAATTAAATAATGAAAAACATAAAATATAGATACTGTCTAATTGCTTTAGCATCAATTTTACTATTTGCCTGCAGTACTAAAAAAACATACAAAATAAGTTCTCCCGGAAAAAATGCCGAATTAATTTTTGAGTTAACTCCTTCAGGTCAGCCTCAATATAGTTTTGCAGCAAACGGAAAATCAGTTATAGAACCATCATTGCTGGGATTTGAGTTTAAAGGAATCCAGAAAATGACAGAAGGTTTTGAAGTGGTTTCCACCGAAGAAAAAACAGCAGATGAAACATGGGAACAACCTTGGGGTGAATTTAAAAAAGTAAGAGATCACCACAACGAATTAATTGTTCATTTGAAAGAATCAAAAGGAGAAGAACGTCTGGTAGATATTATTTTCAGGATTTTTGATGATGGGGTAGGTTTTAGATATGAATTTCCAAAACAGCCAAATTTAAATAAAGTCGAAATATCAAATGAGATTACCCAGTTTACTTTTAAATCTGAAAATGATGTTTGGTGGATTCCCGTACATCGCGAAAACAGTTATTACGAAAGTACGTATCGCAAAACAGCTGTTAGCAAAACAGATACCATAAATACACCGGCAACTTTTGAAACTAAAGAAAAATTATTTGTGGCGATTCACGAAGCCAATTTAACTGATTTTACTTCAATGACGTTATTAAAAGTAAATAATAAACAATACAAAAGCGAATTGGTGCCTTGGGCAAATGGAGTAAAAGTATATGCAGAAACTCCGTTTAAAACACCATGGAGAACAATTATAGTAGGTAAAACTCCCGGAGATGTGGCGACATCTACGATTATGCTGAATCTAAATGAACCTTCAAAAATTGAAGATCTTTCCTGGATTACGCCTTCAAAATATATAGGAATCTGGTGGGGAATGCATCTTGAAAAATACACTTGGGGACAAGGACCCAAACATGGAGCGACGACTAAAAACACAAAAGAATATATAGATTTTGCAGCAAAAAACAATTTCGACGGTGTTCTTGTAGAAGGCTGGAACGAAGGTTGGGATGGCGACTGGACGGCTGATGGATCATCGTTTAGTTTTGTAAAAGCATATCCTGATTTTAATCTGGAAGAAATTACAAAATATGCCGCTATTAAAAATGTTCGTTTAATTGGACATCACGAAACTGCGGGTGCGACCAAACATTATGAAAGCCAGTTAGAAGATGCTTTTAAACTGTATCAGAAAATGGGTGTAAATACCGTAAAAACCGGTTATGTAAACAAATATTTAGATAAAAAAGAATGGCACGACAGTCAATATGGAGCACGTCATTACAGAAAAGTAATGGAAACTGCAGCTAAATATCATATCATGATCGACAATCATGAACCTATAAAAGGAACTGGATTACAGCGTACTTATCCCAACTTTATGTCGCAGGAAGGCGGAAGAGGGCAAGAGTACAACGCATGGTCTGTTGATGGCGGAAACACACCGGAACATTTAACCACTTTGCCTTTTACCAGAATGCTTTCAGGACCATTTGATTATACACCGGGGAATTTTAATTTTGATTATAAAACACCATCCGGAGCCAGAGTTCAAACGACTTTAGCAAACCAACTGGCATTGTACGTTATTATTTTTAGCCCCTTGCAAATGGCTTCAGATTTGCCGGAGAATTATGTAGATAAACCGGAATTTCAGTTTATAAAAGATGTTCCGTGCAATTGGTCAGATACTAAAGTTCTGGATTCTAAAATAGGAGAATATACGACAATTGTGCGTAAAGACTGGGATGATAAAAACTGGTATTTGGGATCTATTACAAACAGTTCTGCAAGAGATCTTAAAGTAGATTTATCATTTTTAGATAAAGGAAAAGAATACGAAGCCGAAATTTATGCAGATGGAGCAGGAGCAAATTACAAGACAAATCCATATCCGGTGACAATTTCAAAACAAAAAGTAAATAGTAAAACGATACTGGATCTTAAGTTGGCAGCTGGAGGAGGAACAGCTATAAAATTTACCCCAATACAAAAATAAGTTAGTTCGTTTATTTTGAGTTAAGTTTAAGTTTGAGTTTTGACCAATAAACCCGATGTCCTGAAAAAGATATCGGGTTTGTTATTTTATTATTTCAAGTTTAAAGTTTCAGGTTTCAAGTTTATGACGAAGACCTTTTCAACTTAGAGCCTTAGTAACTCAGAACCTTAGCACCTTCAAAAAAAAATCAACGCTTGTTATAATTAATATGTCCGCCAAAAGTATATGCTGCGGCTAAAGTTGGACCGTTATATCCCCATTTTAAAAAACCATTGAGTCTGTTTTCTACAGCATCTACTTTAAAGTTAAGTCCGGTATATCCGGCAGTAAGGCTAAAGTTTTTGTGTACATTGTATAAAAGAGAAAGATTATAGCTGATAATTCGTCCGTCGATATCATCGATTTTCAGGGCGAGATAATTAGCATTTACATACAATCCAAAACGTTTTGTTAGTACAAATTCACCCCAGATTCCAACATCTGGCAAAGGAGCGGTGAAATTAAAATTATCTTTATATTCAGCACTTGCCTGATTAGCATTAACGCGTAAACCCACATCTGTAAAAAGTACATGTGCACCAATTAATAAACCGGCTTGATACTTTGGCTTTGCTAAAAAAGCATAGCCATAGGCAATTCTCGCAATCTGAACATCAAAAAAGGCCGTTACACTGGTGTTTATATTATACGTATGTTCTCCAAAAGTAATCTCTTTTTGAAGCGTTTTTGTAGAACTTCTGTCTAATGAGAAATATTCAAAACCTAATCTGGATCTTTTTGAAATACGCCAGTCAAATGTTGCCATAAAAGAAACACTTGATTTCGAAAACCCCAAATCGTCTTCAAGGTCTATTTTGGTACCTCTGTTTCCGTTATTTGTTCCCACTTCGATTTCAGTATTATTAACAGGGAAAAAAGCTCCGGCAGTTACTCTAAAACGTCTGTCATGCCATGGTAAATCAGTTGCGTCGTAATCCTGAAAGTCTTCTGAAACATCACTTTGTAAAGCCGGGAGAGATTTATCCAGTGGAATTTCAGCAGTAACCTGGGCCTGAATTGTCAAGGAAAAAAGGGAAACTATCAAAAAATAAAATAATTTTTTCATGAGACTTATTTTTAGATTTATTGATAAATTTTTAACAATTAAAGTTAACAAAAAAATCATTCATTTCTGTTTTTTGATTCCTTTATTTAATTAAAAATATCTGAATATCAATAAATTATGTATTTTGTTAAAATTAGTTGACATGTCACTCTTTTTTGTAATTTTGTTTTATGAAAGAAACAGAAACAGATTTAAATGCATATAAACAGGAGATGTCAGAGAGTTTTTTCTTTCAGATTCACCGTATAAAACGTGCTATCTTTCGTCATACCAATGCATTAATGAACGAAGCGGGTATTACTTTACAATTAGAACAACTCCCGTTGATTATGATTCTACAAAATAAAAGTCGTTCGCAAAGAGAACTTTCGGATGTTACAATGCGGGACAAATCGTCTATTTTAAGAAGTATAAATGCCTTAGAAAAAAAGGATTTGGTTGTGGTTAAAAAGGATAAAAGCGACAAGCGAAAAAATATTGTAAGTCTTACAGAAGAAGGAATTGATTTGGCAAAAAATATTAGAATTTTAATGAAGAGGGCAGAAGATGAGGTTTTGGCTGTTTTCTCAGTCAAAGAAAGAGCAGAAGCTTTAGAAACAATCAAAGGTTACGCCGATAAATTAGATACGCTTTAATTAATAAAAAAAAAGGTTGCCACAAATTTCACAAATTATCCCGAATCTTTACTTACGGCATAAATAAGCAGAAAACGAATTAGTGAAATTAGTGAAATTGGTGTAATTAGTGGCTAAAGAATTGAATAAAAAAAGGTTGCCACAAATTTCACAAATTATCCCGAATTTTTACTTACAGCATAAATAAGCAGGAAATGAATTAGTGAAATTGGTGTAATTATTGGCTAAAGAATTGAATAAAAAAAGGTTGCCACAAATTTCACAAATTATACCGAATCTTTACTTATGGCATAAATAAGCAGAAAACGAATTAGTGAAATTGGTATAATTAATTGCTAAAGAATTGAATAAAAAAAGGTTGCCACAAATTTCACAAATTATCCTGAATATTTACTTCCTGCAAGAATAAGCAGAAACTGAATTAGTGAAATTTGTGTAATTAGTGGCTAAAGAAAAATTTACAAAATGAACAAAAACGAATTATTAGAAGGTCCAATACTTTCTTCATTATTAAAATTGGCAGTTCCTATTATGATTGCCAATTTGCTACAAGCCGCATATCAATTAGTAGATGCTTTTTGGGTTGGTCGTTTAGGCGGAGACGCTGTCGCAGCGGTATCTGTAAGTACACCCGTAATTTTCCTGACGATTGCTCTGGGAACTGGGCTTGCAATTGCCGGATCGATACTTATTGCACAATATTTTGGAGCAGGACAACAAGAAATGGTCAATCATGTGGCGGCACAAACCTTACTGATGGTAATTTCGGCTTCGATCGTTTTATCGATTATTGGATATTTTCTAAGTCCGTATTTCCTGCAAATTTTAAAGGTCACTCCTGAAGTTTATAAAGATGCTTTGGGCTTTATGCAAATTGCATTTATCGGTCTGGTTTTTAGTTTTAGTTTCATGATTTTTCAATCGGTAATGCGAGGCGTTGGTCGTGTTACTTTACCGGTTTATATTGTATTGGGAACAGTAATTCTGAATTTTGCGTTAGATCCGCTGTTTATTTTTGGGTGGAAATTTATTCCGGCAATGGGCGTAAAAGGAGCAGCTTTGGCTACTTTATCGACTCAGAGTTTGGCGATTATAATAGGATTTGCTATTTTATTTAGAGGTAAACATGGAATTCACTTGCAGCTAAAAGATTTTAAACCGGATTTTAAGCATATTAAAAAAGCGTTCAAAATTGGTTTTCCTTCCTCTATCGAGCAATCCATGCGTGCAGTTGGATTAACTGCGATTACTTTTTTGATTGTACATTTTGGAACTACAACTGTGGCTTCTTACGGAGCAGGTTCAAATTTGATTCAGCTTGTAATGATTCCGGCTTTGGGACTTTCTATGGCGATTGCAACTTTGGTAGGACAAAATATTGGCGCTGGAAATATGCTTCGTGCCGGAAAAATAGCAAAATTAGGCGCGTATTTAGGTTTTGGATTATTAACCGGAATTGGCTTAATTGCTTACGCTTTTGCGCCACATTTAATTGCTTTTTTCGTGCCAAACGAACCTTCTGTAATTGCAGGCGGAACAACTTTTTTAAGAATCACTTGTCTTTCCTGGGGATTTTTAGGACTTCAGATGTGTTTGTTAGGTGTTTTTAGAGCGGTTGGTAATACAACATTGCCTATGATTTTGACACTGGTTTCGCAATGGGTTTTACAATTTCCGCTGGCGTATATTTTATCACATAATACCTCTTTGGGACCAATTGGTATTTGGTGGGCTTTTCCAATTTCGACTGTTATAACTGCAATAGTGACGATGCTTATTTATGCCAAAGGCGACTGGAAAAAAGAAAGATTATCCGGTAAAACAAATAAACTGATTGATAAAGTCGAAAAAGAAATTGTAAAAGAAGGATTTGAATTGAAATAGATTTCAGGTTACTAAAATGAAATAAAAAAGTAGAGACGCACAGCAGTGCGTCTTTTTTTTGTGAAATACAATCACAATATTTTTGCAATAGATCTAGCGGAAACCTAAAGTCGCGTGAGGGATAGAAGCTGGCTACCGAAGTAGCGCGGATAGCCCGACAGCATGCCAATAAAAGGGCGAATAAGCGCAAAGTATTTTTGCCCTTTTATTGGGATGGTGGCACGCCCAAATGATCAATTGATTTTTTGATATGTTATTGATTTTTAAATCTGATTTGTTATATTTGAAAGTAAATTCTCAAAACAAAACATGGATAAAAAATTAAAACAATACTTTGTAAAATCTTTCGTAGTGTTATTATTGATTCATTTAGGCTATTTTTTATATGGCTTTTTCATGTTCGAAGGAATCGCAAATACCAATAGTTATTTTGAGTTTTACAGGTTTAAGTTTTATGATGATGTATCTATTTCGCACTTTTTTATAACGGGTTTATTTTTGCTTTTCTTCTTGATATTCTTGCTGAGAAACTATTACGATCATAATTATTCTCACCTTAAAGCAATTAAAATTAGCTTTATACTGTTATTAATTTCCTTTTTGAGCTTGTCATTTTTTGTGAGTTATAGTTTTGGTTTAAATGCAAAGCTGAGGTCAGAATTGCCTGAATCTGATTTTAATAAGGACAAAACCCTTTTGAATGTTCTAAATCCGTTTTTGTATAATTATACATCTTATAGTTCTGAGAAGTTATTTAACCCGGTAAATGTTTTATACCCAAAACCTTATCCGATTATTGAGGTTGCAGATAGTACTTTTAATGGTCAATATTATGAAGTTAATCGTGAATATTACAGCATTGATACGTTAAGGGTTTTAACGACTGATTTGTATAAAATTTCGAATTCGATTTTATATAAAATAGGGTTTGATCAAAAAGAAATTACGGAGAGAATAATCAGGAAAAATATCATAAAAGACAGTACCGAACTTATATACAAAGGCATGCAGGTTCATCCTGATTATGATGATGATATTTGCATATTTCTGGAAAACAAAGAATTATTTAGTGCTATAGATGGAATTCCAATAGCCAAACAACAATATAGTAATGCCGTAAAAAGGTATAAATTATTGTATCAGTTTAAGAAAGATTCCTTACAAACCAACTTTCAGAGATTAGATACTTTATTAAAAAAATACAAAATACAGACTTATTTGAATCCTAAAGATTTAACTAAAGATGTTGAATTGTATAAAAATACCGATAAATCGCTGAACGAGATTAGAAATAATTTTGACAGGGAAGCTTTGACAGAAAAATTTGCCATGCTTAACAGATTGTTTTATGAACCCAATTATCTTCACCCATCAATTATTGAGATATTTTTTGGCGTAATAAGTATCGTTTGGTTGCTTCTGTTCCTGATTTATGTATTGTTTAATTACAGAAAAAAAACAAGAGCAAGTCAAAATTAATTTTTGAAATTTAAACCCGGTTATAATCGGCTCTCCAGTGTACGATTGCTTTTTTAATGGCATCGCCTGTCAGATTGTTTTTTAGCGCATCTTCAAGAAGCGGTAATAATTCATCGTCTGGCGCAAAGCGTAAAGCAAATATTTGATCATCTGTTAGTTTGTATTCAAATTCTTCAAATCTTTTTCCGGTCAGGGTAAAATAACGGTAACGGAGTTCGAGCCTTACAATGCGGTTTTGAAGAATTAGCGCATAATGCTGACGTAACATAAAGGCAAGGCAAAACAAGAATATAAAACCAACGCTTATAAAAGCCCAAATTAATGTATCGTTTGTAGTAAAAGCAAAGTAAATACTTGCGGCTAAGAAAATTGTTAAAACAGGGTAGTAGACAAAATGATGCGGATTATAAAATCGTATATGATTGTAATAGGTTTGAATTTTCATAACTTTTTTGTTTTTTTATTGGGGGATTAAAAAACAAAAGCTACCCTAAAAAAATAGAATAGCTTTTTTTCCAAAAATAAACTAACATAACCAATGTTCTCTTTATAATTAAACTTATTCAAAGTTCTCTTAGTAATATCTATATTTTAAAAAAAGCCTCAATTTCATGATTATCCTTTTTCATGGCTTTAATTTGATATAGTAAAATTAGTTAGATTGTAGGATTTTATGTTATATTTTAAAATACAAATGTTATAAAATTTCAATATCTGTTATAAATAACTAGCAATGATCTTCCATTCGTCTAATTTAGATTGGTAACTTTTACTGGCATTCGCCGGACTTGTAGAGGGTAAAGTTATAAGTTGATAAGGATTTTCTAAATGAACATACTTCTTGAAAAATGCTGCTGCTTTTTGTCCGTTGAATGCTATTGTTTTGATATTTGGATGTTGTTTTAAAAAAGTTTCAAAATCATTTGCGATCTCGTTTTTTATAGCACTGTCTAAACTGCCAACCCTGTCACAAAATTGAAGAACATCCCACACGGCAATTTTGTTTTTTTGCAAAAGGGCTTTTCTTGTTTCATAATCTTTCGTGAAATCTTCTTTAAGAATTGTAAACATAAATTTCCAGAAATTATTCTGGTTGTGACCATAATATTGATTTAGTTCTAATGACTTTGTTCCCGGCATTGTGCCCAGAATCAAAATGTTAGCGTCATTATTAGATATAGGTGAGAATGAAAAACTTTTCATGAAGCATTGAATTTGTAATACAGGAAGGTAATAATTTTAAATGTTAAAATCATAATGCAGAAGTAATTATAAAACAATTTCGAAAAATTATATAACATTTTTCCTGCATCATTGGGCGAACTTTGAACCGTAGATTTTATAAATCCGTTACCACAAAACGGACTTTGTTTTTTTATAAATCTATATAAAATAAAGTAGAATTTAAATCCTTGCAAAATGAAAATAGTTACTATAAATACAGAAAAAACTCAAAATATTTTTGAAGAGTTAAATACAAACTTTGGAGGAAAGGTAACTTTTGATTTAGACGAGTATACGCTTGAAATTAATAATAGTTTTGCAAAAGGATCGATTATTGGTGCCTCTTTCAACGATAATATATCATATGTGCAGTTCGACATGACTTTTTCTGTAGATGTTCGAATGGATATTATAAATGTAAAATCGTCACCAATATATTTTGCTTATTGTTCTAAAGGAAATTTATCACACAGTTTTGGTGCTACAGGCGAAGAAAGATCTTTTAAGACTTTTCAGACTGCGATTGTAACTTCAAAAGAAAGTCAGGATAATATTTTGTTTTTTGAAAAGAATATGAACACAAAATTTACTCTGATTATTGTGGGAACGCAAAATTCCGTACAAGACCAAATGCATTCCTTAAATCAAAAAGTAAAAGAAACTTTCTTTGAAGATAATGTTGCTCAGGATTTCTTTTATGTAGGTTCTTATAATTTGAAAATTGCAGAAAAAATAGAACAATTAAATGCCGTTACACAAACCGGAATCGTTAGAAATCTTTTGAAAGAAGGAATTCTAAGAATTATTCTGGCAATGGAAATCCAACAACATACAGACGATCAATGCGCCTTCTCTAAAGATACAAACTGTTTGACTTTAAGAGAAATGGAAGAAATCAAAGAGCTTTCTGAAGCTATAAAAGCCAATCCGGAAGAAGCTTTTACTATTAAATCGTTAAGCAAAAAATCAGGTTTATCGCCAAACAAACTACAAGAAGGTTTTAAACTGATTCACAATAGAACCGTAAATGATTATATCACCCATATGAGGGTTTTAAAAGCCGAAATTCTAATCAGAACTTCCGACTTAAACATCTCAGAAATTGTTTACTGTATTGGTTTTACCAGTAGAAGTTACTTTTCGAAAATATTCAAACAAAAATTCAACTGCAGTCCAAAAGAATATAAATTCAATTTGAATCCGTTGGCAATAACAGCTTAGTTTTTAAGTTGCTAAGGTAATATCCCGAAGCTTCGGGACTGAGTTACTAAGTTTTTTAGATTTAAGGAGCAAAAGATATAAGGCAACAAAGGTTTCCTGTAGAGGCGCACAGTAGTGCGTCTTTTTTTTGTATTTAATTTTTTTAGGAGTTATTTCCTGCTATTCGCTTGTATCTTTTTATTTTTAAAGAAAAAATAAAAAGGATACCGCTGCTATCAGGGCTAGGGCTCTCGTTTTTATAAGATATTTTTTGAATTTTAATGAGTTTAGTAAAAGAACCTTTGTCCCTTTGCAACTCTGTCCCTTTGAACCTTTCAAAAAAATTATTTGCTCACAAATAATTTTTTAAATACATTTGCATAACTAATTATGTAATTAATTATATATGGAATTTTATAACAAAGTAGGTAAAGTGGCTTTAGGAAGTCGTTTACGCTTAATGACAGCAATTATTACTGATGATGCTGCAAAAATATACGAATCATATGGTATGAATTTTATGCCAAAATGGTTTCCGGTTTTTTATACCCTGATGGAAGAAAAGGAAATTACCATAACAGAAATCGCTGTTCAAATTGGTCATTCGCAACCATCTGTAAGCAAGATTGTTCAGGAAATGATTGCTGCCGGATTGATAGAAGAAAGACTAAAAAGCAATGATAAACGCAGGAATATCGTAGGTTTGACCTCTCAGGGACTGGAATTTGCTGAAGAACTCAAATTGCAACTAAAAGATGTTGAAGCGGCAGTTGATGGTTTAATAGCTGATTCTACACACAATCTTTGGGCTGCACTTGAGGAATGGGAATTTTTACTAGAGCAAAAAAGTTTGTTTAAAAGAGTCAACGAAGAAAAGAAAAAACGCGAAAGCCACGATGTGCAAATCATAGATTTTGAACCTCAATATCTTGACGCCTTTAAAGCATTAAACGTAGAATGGATTTCGACTTATTTCGAAATGGAAGAAGCAGATTATAAAGCGCTGGATAATCCTCAGGAATATATTCTGGACAAAGGCGGGAAAATTTTTGTGGCTTTATATCGCAACGAACCTGTGGGAGTTTGTGCGCTTATAAAAATGAAGAATTCAAATTATGATTTTGAAATGGCAAAAATGGCTGTTTCACCAAAAGCACAAGGTAAAAATATTGGCTTTTTATTGGGTCAGGCAATAGTAAATAGTGCAAAGGAAATGGGAGCAGATAAAATATATCTGGAAAGTAATACAATCTTAAAACCGGCGATTAACCTGTATTACAAATTGGGTTTCCAGAAAGTATATGGCTTGGCAACGCCTTATAAACGCTGCAATATTCAGATGGAGTTGGTTTTATAGATTCTAAGGAACTAAGTTGCTAAGGTTCTAAGTTTTTTTACTTAGTAACTCAGAACCTTAGCAACTTAGCACCTTTCCTCAAAACCTTTCCTCAACGCCCAAAGCGATAATATTCCAGATCCTGATTCTTTTTATTATTAATCGAATCCATTATAGAATTCATTCCTATAACACTAAAAGTAATTCCGTTTCCTCCAAAACCCAGAACATAATGTTCATTTTTGTTGGGATCTGCTTTGCCAAAATAAGGTAAACCATCTTTGGTTTCTCCAAAAGTTCCAGCCCAGGAATAATCAAGTTTAAAATTAATTTTCGGAAATTTTTTCTTAAAGTGTCTTAACAGATATTGCTCTTTTTTATCTAAAAGTTTATCTCTTTTTTTAGCATCTTTAAAATCTTCATCGCCGCCGCCCATTATAATTCGGTTATCTGTAGTTATCCTAAAATAGAGATAAGGAGAAGAAGTATCCCAGAAAATGGCATTTTTAAAAGCAGTTGGTATCGCATCCAGACTTTCTGAGGCAATTACAAAAGTGCTTTTTAAGTCGACCACTTTCTCGGCTAATGTTTCGGTACTTTCGTAACCGCTGCAATGAACAATATGTTCTGCTGTAATAGTAAATTTGTTTTCAGTATGTGCTATAGATTTTCCTTTTTGATTTTGGATTGAGGTTACATTCGTGCGGTCAAAAACCTGCATTCCCTTTTTTTTACAGTAATGAATTAAATCATTAGCCAGTTTATACGGATCCATAACGGCCGCCGTTTGAGATTCTATCGCAGCAACTGCATTTAATCCCATTTTTTCAAGATGCCATCTTTCGAGCCAGTTTACATCAAATCCGTTCTCTTTCCGGCATTTATATTCGTTTCTTAAAAACGGAATATCCTTTTTTAAGGAGCAATAATAAATACTTTTTTTAAACTCGAACTGGCAGTCGCTTTTTATAGTGTCTATAATAGCCCGCAAATCAAAAATGGCTTTTTTTCCGCTTTTATAACTATCAACGGCACAATCTACTCCACGTATTTTTATCAGTTCATGCAGAGAAACGTCAATTTCATATTGAAGCAAAGCGGTACTTGCAGCAGTACTTCCGTTTGCAATGTCGCGACGGTCTACTAATATTACTTTCTTACCTTCAGTAATTAACTTGTAAGCTATTAAAGCTCCGGTTATTCCTCCTCCAATAATTAGAATTTCAGTAGATAGATCTGCATTTATAGACGGATAACTGTATTTCATGGCGCTTTTTAAGGGCCAAAAAGTTTCAGATGAGCGTAGTTTCATTTTTTAGTGATATTTCGAGTGCGTAATTTGGTTCTGTTTTTATCTTTACGTTCATGTAATTCATGTGCTTCTGCAATAGAGTGCGAGCTTCTGATGCTTTCGTCTTTCTTGGCAAGCTCACTAAGTCTGTGATAATATTTTTGTACGATAATCATTTCTTCTTCGGTCATACTTTCAATATCTACCAGACTATTACTAGAATATTCGTTTGAAGCTACTAACTCATTCAATTTTAACTGAATGGCAAGTGAATCTTTATTTTGCGCTTTCTGTATCAAAAAAACCATCAAAAAAGTAATAATTGTAGTTCCGGTATTAATAACCAGTTGCCAGGTTTCTGAGTAATCGAAAATAGGACCTGAAACTGCCCAAACCACAACAATTAAAAAAGCACCAATAAAAGCGGTCGTACTTCCGGCAGCTTTAGAGACATTAGTGGCAAATTTTTCAAAAGCACCGCTGCCTTTTGTTTTTTTTGTTTTCATTTTACTTCCCTTTTTGTTTACTTACTTTTTCTTTCTTAATTACTTTATTATTTTTTTCGTCGTAAACAGCATCTTCGATTTTGGTACCGGTTTTACTAAATATTTTAATCTTAGGATCGGTATGAGTTCCGGTAATAACAATTGGAAAACCAATAATACCAAAAGGTGGTAATCCCAATCGCATTCTTAAATCTAGCAATCCGTCGAAACTTGTAGTTCCTTTTATGGTAGGTTTAAAACTGGCAACACTAAAAGTGAAATCTTCAATATGGATCAAATTATTATCTATAGTCGAGTTGATTTCGATTCCTTTCAGGTTAGGATCATCTAAGCCTTTTTGTCCGGTTTGGGAACTAATTCCGTCAAATAATTTTAATCCTTTGATTTTTACATCTCGCAGATTCAATTTTCCGCCACCTTCCAGAGAGGCGTAAATAGGACTCATGTTTCCGTCTAAGTCGCCTTTTATTTTATAATCGACAGAAATTATTCCCTGTGCTTTTTCTGCCGCCGTAACCATATCATGAAACATAGGAATCTCTTTGTAAGCTCTTTGAACACTAAAATCTTTAGCTGTAAAATGAGCATCAAAATTCGCAGATGTTGGTGATTCGTCTTTATAAGCAGCGTCAATTCCTAAAATGCAATCAATGATATTAAACGTGGTATTTTCTAAATAAAAACCTCCTTTATTGATTCCTATTTTACCGTTTAGTTTATTTAAAACCAATCCGTTATATTCTATTTTATCTGCATTTGCCGTAAGTGCCACATTTAGGTTTTTGGGTACAATGACAACTCCGCTCATTTTTGGATGATCTTCTTTGGCATATTCTACTTCAAGATTTCTATCTGTATTTTCCCCTTTTTTAAGCGCCATAAATTCATCGACATTAATCAGTTTTGATTTCATGTTGAAGTTACCGCTCAAAGTTCCGTGTGATTCCAGAAAGTAATTAATGGTGTTTAATAAATATCCATTAATATCAAAATCTGATTTTCCGTAAGTAGCATTGAATTTTTCGAACCACATTTTTTCATTTTGAAAACGGAAATTTCCTTGTTTGATAAAAAATGATTTCGGAAAAAGCTCTGATGTTGCTTTGATGTTTTTTAGTATAATCGTTCCCCGATTATCCAATTTATCATATTGTCCGTTTGTGGCGTAGCTTTGTTTTCCTTTCAGCGAAAGATCTGCTTTTGCATAACCCGTTACATCAAGACCTTTTTGAGAAAAAACCTGATAAATACGTCCCACATTAAGTTCTCCTTTTATTTTTGCATTATAAGCTAAATCACTAAAATCTGATAATGTAGCATTTACATACATTGGATTTCCTTCAAAAACAAATGATGCGGGAGCAACGGCAACAATCAAATCTTTGAATGTTCCTGCTTTGTTAAGCACATTTGCAACAAATGTAATATCTGTAATTGGGTTAGGATACGAGTCGGTTTTTAGCCAGCCATTGTGTAATGCAATTCCGCCAATTGTTTTAGGAAATAATTTTTTTGAAGTACTAAAAATACCTTTTGCCTGAATATTCGTTTTTAGAATTCCTTTTAAGTCAATAGTTGACAAGCCCAATGCAGCATCAACTGTAGCTAAGTCTAGTGCACCTTTTACGCTTGCATCTACTGTCATTTCGTTAAAACCTTTACTGCGCAGATATGCCGTGAAATAATCTTTTTCTCCTACTTTAAATTTAAAAGTCTGTAGGTTAATTAAAAGCTTTTCGACATCAAGTGAAGGCAAAATAGCATTTAGATTCATCTGAAAATCAGTTAACGGCGCCGGCGCATTTTGATAATTGATAGCACCTTTATCAATTTTTAGATTAAAAGCTAAATCCGGTTTTAGATTTTTGGCAACATTATAATCTCCTTTAAAAGTGAAAAGTAAATCACTGTTACCGGAGATTTCGGTTTCATCCATCCAGGTTAAATATTCCGGAGGCATAACAGAAAATAAATCTTTTAAAGTCGTATTTTCAGATGCTGCTTTGATATTTATTTTATATCCGTCTCTTAAAATTGTAAATAATCCGGTAAACTTTAAAGGTAATTTGTTGATTTTTAACTCGTTTTTTTGAAGTATAAACGAAAGTGCATGTGTATTGATTCTGGTAATTAAATCAGCACGGACTTCTTTTTTTCTAAGATAAGCTGTTCTGTCGTAATAAAAATCGACATTATCAATTTGTGCATCAGTATTTAAGTCAAATATATCTTCGCTTAAATTTCCTTTTCCCACATAATTGAATCCTTTTGCATCAACAAGAATTTTTGCAGAGCGATCGTTGTATTTTATATGACAATCCTCAAGGTCAATTCGTTCTAATCGAATAGCGGTTCCTTCTTCGGGCGCATTGGGATCCTCTGGTTTTTTGTCACGATCTTCAGGAGCCACATAAATATTATAATTGGCTTGTCCTTTTTGGTTGACCATTATATTAATTAAAGCTTTGGAAACGTATAATTTATTGATTTTTACTTCGTTGTCAAAAATCAATCTTTTTAGGTTAATACCAAAAGCAACTTGTTCTGCTTTTAGTAATGTATCATTGCTAAACGGCGCTGATCCTGTCATTGACAAATCATCAAGCGAAACCGTTAACGAAGGAAAATGTGTAAAAAAAGAAAGTCGGGATTTAGAAAAATCCAGCTTTGTATCTAAACGTTCATTGGCAATTTTTTTAACTTCTGCAGCGACAGTTCCGGGAAATAGTAACGGAATCAAAAATAGTAACAGCAAGATACTTGCTATTACTATTCCGGTTACTTTTAATATTTTTAGGCTTATATTTTTATATGAGTTTTTCATATCATTGGCTTTAATGTGTTATTATTTGCCTTTTTCTGACTGAGCTTTTTTAGCGTCTTCCTCTTTTTGTTTTTCCTGCTTTTGCTTTTCTTTATCGGCTTTTTCTTTTTCTTCCTTTGCTTTCTCAGCTTTCTCTTTCTCAGCTTTTTCTTTTTCTTCTTTCGCTTTTTCAGCTTTTTCCTGCTGTTCTTCTTTTTTCTTTTCTTTTTCTTTCTCTTTTTTCTTAAAGTATCCTTTTAGTAAAAAGTTACTTTTTGCAGCTTCCATATTTTCGCTGAAACCTTTAGTACCGGATTCTAAATTAGAAAGTGTGTTAGAAACGCTGTTTGCCATTTTATCATCACGAACCAATCGTGCCAATGCACCATTTCCGGTATTCATACTATGACTAAAAATCGCAAGTTCATCTGTTATTACGGCAGCGTTGTCAACACTTTTCTTTACGCTTTTCATTAAATCCTGCATTTCGATTCCGTTTACAGATGCAATTGCGCCACCATTTTCTATCACTTTTGTTGATTTTACACCAGGAGAAATAGTTAGTACTTTGTCGCCCATTAAACCATCAGAACCAATACTTGCGCGGGCATCTGTTTTAATAAATTCGCGAACTTCATCTTTTATGACCATTCTTACTACAACAGAAGAATCGTTTATTAATTGAATTTCTTCAACCGTTCCGATATTGATTCCTGAAAAACGAACATTGTTTCCCACCTCTAAACCGCTTACGGTTTTAAACTGTGATGTGATGTTGAATGTTGAGCCAAATAGATTTTTTTGTTTTCCAATAAAATAGATTGCCATAATAAAAAGCAATAAACCTATTGTTACAAACATCCCTAATTTCCAAGTATATCCAGATTGCTTATCCATGATTTCTAATTATTTATTTTTAGTATTATTGAAAAAAAGAGCGAACCCATTCGTCTTCGTCTTTTTCTAGTTCTTCGTATGTTCCTTCTGCGTGTATAACTCCGTCTTTTAAAACCATAATTCTGTCAGCTGTAAGTTTTGCACAAGCCATATCATGAGTAATAATGATCGAAGTCGTTTTGCGTTTATGTTTTATATCGAGAATTAACTCGCTTATTTCTCTTGATGTTATGGTATCTAATCCCGTGGTAGGTTCATCGTATAATATGATTTCCGGTTTAAGGATTAAAGTTCTGGCTAAGCCAATTCTTTTTTGCATACCGCCGGATAATTCAGATGGCATTTTATCGATTGCATCACTTAATCCTACATTATCCAGGGCTTCCATTACTTCACTTTCAACTTCTTCCGGAGTTAAATCTCTTTTATGTTTTTTTAATGTAAAAGCCAGATTTTCTCTAACTGACATTGAATCGTATAATGCACCACTTTGAAACAAGAATCCAATTCGTACTCTTATTACATTAAGTTCTGGTTTACTCAGGTTTAATACATTTTCATCAAAGACTTTTATTTCGCCCTTATCAGGTTCAATTAAACCTACAATACATTTTATTGTAACAGACTTTCCAGATCCTGATCGTCCCAGGATTACTAAATCTTCTCCTTTGTTTACTGTAAGACTAACACCTTGCAGGACTTTGTTGTCTTTGCCAAAAGTTTTATGCAAGTCTTTGATCACAATTATTGGATCTTGCTTTTTAGCCTTTTTAACGGGTTCTGTATTTTCTTTTTCCTTAATCATCTTAAAAAAATAAATCGGTTATTTGAACAGCGACCATATCAATAATAAAAATGGTTAGCGAAGCTGTAACAACAGCTGAATTAGCTGCTTTACCAACACTTTCAGTTCCATTAGAAGCATTAAAACCTTTATAACAACCAATCATTCCTATGAAGAATCCAAAGAAGAATGTTTTGACTGTTGCGGGAATTATATCTAAAAATTCAAGTGATTGAAGAATTTGTGTCAGATAACGATAAAAGTTTACGTCACCATGAATATTAATACCAACATATCCGCCAAGAATACCAACTGCATCTGCAAAAAATACTAAAATAGGAACCATTAACGTACACGCTAAAATTCTGGTTACTACTAAATAGTTATACGGATTGATAGCGGAAACTTCCATGGCATCAATTTGTTCTGTTACTTTCATAGAACCTAATTCGGCACCAATTCCTGACGAAATTTTTCCTGCACAGATTAGCGCTGTAATTACTGGCGCAATTTCTCTAATCAATGATAATGCTACCATTCCTGGCAACCATGATTCGGCACCAAATTTTACCAAAGTTGGTCTTGACTGAAGTGTCAGTACCAAACCCATAATAAAACCGGTTATAGCAACAAGCGGCAAGGATTTATAGCCTATAACATAACATTGTTTCAAGAACTCTTTTGTTTCATAAGGCGGTACAAAAACCTCCTTAAAAAACTGCTTTGCAAACACGGTTGCATTTCCTATTTCTGAGAATGTATTTTTTAGAGTAAGTATCAAAATACTATAGTTTTAAGTTAAAATCTAATGCATCAAAACCAACTGTTTAGAAGGTTGTATACCCCTTGATTATTATAGATTAAAATTACTTTATAACTACAGAAAAAATCTTACACAACTTTTTTACATCTTTATATAATTAACATAATTGAACACAATAATTATAATAAAGCCACGTTGCGACGAAAGTGTTAAAAACAAAAAATCCCTTTTAGAAAGGGATTTTTAGGGTTCAATAATAGTATATTTAGTCAGTGTATATGTTTATGAGTTGATGGCAATTCCTGATTTAGGTTTATTTATCGGAATAACTTTTATCTCAGCTATTTTAAGATTTTCCATTAATAATCGTGCTGTTAAGAAACAAACTGTAGATTCTGCACCCTGGTTTAGATTTACGTTATCTTTTTCAAGTCCGTCATAACCTCCTCCGCTAATTGGGTTGTACATAATTTGTCCTAAATGATTTTTTCCTAAAAACCAGTTAAAGGCAGTTTTCATTTTAGATTTGTATTCCGGAGTTCCAAATGCACTATAAAACGAATTTAAAGTATGAATCGTGTAGGCAACATCAATTGGCTGTTCGCCATATGGGTGTACTTCTGCTTGTGAGTCTCTGTGCAACCAGCCATTAT
Organism: Flavobacterium sp. Leaf82; assembly: GCF_001422725.1. GTDB lineage: Bacteria > Bacteroidota > Bacteroidia > Flavobacteriales > Flavobacteriaceae > Flavobacterium. Next base: position 97,851 of record NZ_LMMA01000035.1, read on the forward strand.
TAGAAATTACTTTAAAGTTTTTACCGTTAAACATTTTAGACATTAAAAAGTCAAGTGAGTCTAATGCTACTTTTTTATAAATAGGTTTATTGGTCGTTAAGTAAGCAAATAACATAGATTCCGGTAAAATTCCGTTTCCGTATGTCATATAGTTTTCAAACCATTTCCAGTCATTAGAAGCGTTGATTTCATAATTAGAAAGCAATTTAGCATTCAGTTTATTAATAATCGCCGCAACATATAAATTAGGAACAGCAGTATGATATAAGTATAATCCTTTTGTTGCAAAGCCAATAGAACGTGGCGACTGAATATTTTCTGCCCATTTTAAGGAATTCAATAAACATTTAGAAGCTTTTTTGGTAATCGCTTCCGGCAAAATGTTTGCGTTTGCAACCACAGTTCCCAAAGCCCAAATTGCTCTTGCATTTGAATCCTCTAAATTTACTTCGGCATTTTGTTCTACATGCTCACGGTTTTCCTGATCGACATAATTGATGAAATCTCCTTTTGGCTGCTGACAACGTAAAATAAAATCTAAATAGATTAAAATATAAGCTAAATCTTCTTTGTTCTGAGTTAGTTTATAATGCATACAAACGGCAATTAAAGCGCGTGCATTATCATCTAACGTATAACCTGATTCTAAATCAGGAACTGAGATTTTGCTAAACTGAATAATTCCTAGATCAGTTGTCATTCTTTTAATATGTGCCAATTGAATAGAAGGGTAGCTGAATTTTATTTCAGATGGATTATCAATCAATTGTTTGTATGTATTCATGTGCGTGATAGCAGCGTTTTCCCAAGATGAAGCGCGCATTTTTCTAAAAGCATTAATTCCCATTTCTTCTCTTAGATTATCATCTGAAAGTAATTTGATGGCAGCATCAGAAAATTGATCTACATTTCCAATATCAACTAATATTCCTGAATCTGGTGTAAGAACCTCTAAAGTATGCGGAATTTTTGACGCAACAATAGGGCAGGCACAACTCATTGCATAAGCAAAAGTGCCGCTTACTGCCTGATTTGGATCTTTTGAGGTAAATAAATAAACATCTGTCGCTTGTAGATATTCTAAAAGTTCATTTGTATCCAGATATTCATTTATAAAACGTACGTGATCTTTTAAATTTAAATCATTAACAATTCCTTCCAGTTTATCACGATAAGCATCAACGCCGTCAACAATTAAATTTGGATGTGTTTTGCCAATGATTAAATAAAGTGCGTTTGGCGTATTTTCGATGATTTTTGGCAAAGCCTGTAAACCTGTTTCTATATTTTTTCCTTCTCCTAAAAGACCAAAAGTTGCTAATACTTTTCTATCCTGGATATTGAATTTTTCTTTTGCTTGTTGTGGCGCTTCATAAATTACAATATGAGTTCCGTGAGGTACACAAGTAATAATTTCGTCTTTGATATCATAATCTCTCATCAAAATTTCTTTTGACTGGTTGGTCATCACAAAAACCGAATTGCTATAAGAAAGAAGCAATTTTACGAATGTTTTTAATTCGTTGTTCGGATTTGGGATCACGCTATGAAAAGTATAGGTAACCGGTTTTTTAATTACATTTAAAAAATCTAATAAGTAATCTCCATAGTTACCTCCAAATAAACCAAACTCATGTTGAATATGTACTAGTTTTACCGATTCGTCTTTATTGATTTCTTCGGCAACAAGCGTATATTCTTCTTTTTCTTTTGTGTTTAAAGTATAAGCTTGTGTAGCATTTGCTTTTGGTTTATCAACCAATTCGCAAATCTGACAAGTTATAGATTTACCAAAAACATCTGTAATTCCTTTTATGGTATCCTGCGTATATGTTGCTATTCCACATTGCGTTGGAGGAAATGTAGATAGAAAAACTATTTTTGATTTATTTGAGATCGTTTTCATTAGATTCTTTTTTATTTCAGTTATAAGTCGTTTTGGTTCAATGAGACTATGAAGTGAATTTTACCACTATTTATGGTCATTTTCATATCTCTAATAATATTTAGATAAAATTACTTTAACGATAAAGGCATGATTAATCCAATCGATCAAAAAATTGACTCAAAAGCATTTATGTGGGAATTTTGTAACGAAAAGGATGAATTATAAAAGTAACCCAAAATTTTGATTTATAGTTGATTGCGATAAAAAATTAACGTTTAGAGTCAAACGTTTTTGTACGAATTAAGGAACTTTGAGTAACAAACAAATCAGACTTGTAAAAAAGTCATTTATATAAATTAAAAAATCAGGATTATGTTAAGATGGACAGTCACATTTATAATTCTAGCTATAATAGCCGGAATTTTTGGTTTTGGAGGAATTGCTGCCGGAGCCGCTAGTATTGCAAAAGTTTTATTCTTTATATTTTTGGTATTATTCGTAATCTCATTAATTACAGGAAGATCAAAAGTTTAGCAATTATTCGTTAACCACATAAAAAGCGACCTCGTACTTTAATACGAGGTCGCTTTTTTTATTTATTTCAGGTTTTTAAATCGTAACTAAATTAATTAACGAAAAGAATAATGTTTTCTGGTAATCGATGCAATTGGAAGCCCTATACAAAACATTAAAATGAGTATTGATAAGAGTAGGGGAAAGTCTAAATGTTTTTCAGGTAAAAGCGGAAATACGATTGGCAGTACAATTAGATTCATTACAATCCAGACAAAAATTCCGTAGAGAAATCCTGACATTATAGTGTTCTTTTTAAGAAACGGGAGATACGGATAAATGATAAAGTAGAACCACGCAAAACTAAAAGCAATTATATAATGAAGTCCAAGCCCGTACCACGCCATTTGTGATCCTGCCGTATAAGCATCTTTTTTAAAAATACCACTTGCTATAGATTGTAGAATCTTAATGGCGGTAGTTTTTTCCAGTATTACAGCATAAACTATTATGGCAGCAAGAATATCAAGTGTTCCTGCTATTAAGCCCGATAAAAATATAGTTTCGGATTTTGATTTCATCTATATAATTTTAATGTTCTGTAATTTTATAATGTCGTTAGATAATGGTTGATTTTATGCAGCTGATTGGTATGTCTTTGAGTATGTACAAGGGCAAAATTAATCCATTCATAAATTGTAAAATTTTCAAAACCGGGCACATTAAAATCAAGACAGGTTAAGGTTAAATCGTGATTTTGTGATGCGTCAAGCAAATCAGATTCTATTTTAAGCAGCGATAAAGTCAGGGAGTTTTTATTGTAGTTCTTAATTTCGGGTTTTAAGAAATCCGGAGCATCCATTTTACTATTAAAATTGAGAAAAATAGCTTCAAGTTCTTTTACATGTTCGTCGTATTTGCGAATTGTTTTTTTAGTTTGTCCCGAAAACAATTCAGGATAACCGGAATTTCCCAGTATAATATGCTGTACAACCTGACCGGGAGTCCAACTTCCTTTAAACGGAACTGTATTTAATTCTTCTTCAGAAAAAGAAGAGATGATTTCGTTTAGTTCTTTAAACGTTTCAACAATATTTTTTTGAAGTTCAGTTTTCATTTTGTTGATTTTTTGAAATTGAAATTAGGGACTCACAGATGTTATCCACCATACATTTCCAAAAGGATCCGTTACACCACAGGTTCTTCCGTAATCCTGATCGCTTAATTCCATGAGATTTGTAGCACCATTTTCTAATGCTTTCTTATAAGTTTCGTCAGCATTAGGCACATAAACAAAGAGGTTGGCAGTTTGCTTTGTCCAGTCTTTTGTTTCGTCTGTAACCATAATTGTGCTTCCGTTCAGGGTAATTTCGGCATGCATAACAGTTCCGTCATCGCGTAAAACTTGTTGATTAGAATCTTTTGAATCGAAAACTTTTTTTGTAAAGTCGATAAATTGTGCGGCACCTTTTAAAATTAAATAAGGCATTATAGTCTGATGTCCTTCTGGTAAATTCATTTTTTATTGTTTAATAATTAGCACGATAAATTTACAATTTTAATTTTAATAATTTAAAAATCAGATAATTGTGTTTTTTTTGCTTATAAAAGAACTTCGCAATGAAAACCATGAGCGTTAAGAAGGTCAATGATTGTTTTATTTGAAATTGACACACTATGAATTCGCAAAATCTTATCACAATCTTCCAAATCAAAATTAATTGAACTGTTTGGAAAATGCTCAAGAAGTTTCTCGACAATCATTTTCGATTGTTGTACTTCCTGAACATTTGTTTTAAAAACTTCGATCATCATTTTGATAAATTTATAAAGCAATATTTTTATATCGCTCAATTTTATGATAATAAGTATAGGAGATGGCAAGGATTACCAAAAATATCAGCGGAAAAAAGGATTGAAAATTAACGCCGTCAACAGCTAGATGACTTATACAGGCAAATATAAAATCAAAACCAAATCCCGCATAAGCCCACTCTTTTACGTTTTTAGGAATCTGTGGAATGACTAATATCAATACGCCTAAAATTTTAAAAACGACTAAAGCGTTACCAAAATATTCAGGATATCCTAAATGTTTGATTCCCTCTTTTGCCATTTCACTCTGCGAAGTCAAAGCTGGCATAACCCCTTCGAATAAAAAAATAATAATAGTAGTAATCCAAAAAATAATTTTTGCTTTTTTCATAGGTTTGTTTTTTTAAATGGTTATTGGTTAATGTATTACAAACTTACAAATGTTATTTTTTGTATGGAATAGTTATTTGCGACTATTTTAAGGTCATTTAGGACAAAGTGAGGAAGATTTGTAGTTTTAAGAGAATAGAGTATAGATGCAAGATGCAAGATTTTGGAGAAGTTTGTCATCCTGAGGAACGAAGGATCACACTAAAAGCTCCGTAATCTGGATCTAATCTTTGTAGAATCCCGCGTGAGATCCTTCGTTCCTCAGGATGACAAGATTGCGGTTAGCTATAATAAGTAAAATAAAAAACCCGTTTTTATCCGCGCTTTCGAAAAGCGAATCCGTGTCATGCGCGTACCATTTTACTCGGTTTTCAAAATATAATTTTTAATGATAAATAAATCTTCAAAACCTAATCTGGTGTAGATATCTTTTCCCATTGCTGATGCTTGCAATAAGGCATATTCCGCTTTTAGATCTATAGAAAGATTAAGGGCAAATTTCATGATTTCTTCTGCAAAGCCTTTTCTGCGCATTTCAGGGATAACGCCGACGCCATGAATTCCGATGTTGTTTTTAGTCTGAAAAAGCATAAAAGTTCCAATAGGCTGATTTTCGTAATAAACCAGGTAGAAATGAACATTATTGTGATTGTGAACCAGGATTTCTTTGCTGATTACATAGCCAAAGGCATTTGGATATAAATCAGACCAGATTTTGGCATCTTGTTCGTTATCTATTTTCTTAAAGCTAAGTGTATTTTGAAGCGTAAATTCCTGATCTAATTTTAAAGCCATTGCAACTTGTTCGGTTTTTAAGGCAAAACCATATGCTTCAAGTATTTCATAAGATTTTGTTCCGAAGATATCCCAATACGGTAAAACCAAACCCGAATTGGATTGCATGGTTTTGATAATATCCGGCAGATTATTTTTTGTAATATCGTTGCGAAGCCACAATTTATTAGGCCAGCCTGAATTTTCGATTTTACAATATTCGAAAATATCATTTTTATGATAGGATAGGAAAGGAGTTCCTACGGTTTTCCAAAAATCGGTAAGGTTGTTAATATTGTCTTCGATGAGGTTTGTATTTTTCATTTTGATGCAATTGAGAGACAAAGATAACTTTAGGTTTTATGACAAACCTTTACATATGTTGATTTACAAATCTTTTTCGAGCGTTTTTCTAATCCGGCTTAATTGTGTTGGCGTGATTCCTAAATGCGATGCAATATGGTGTAATGCAATTCTCTCTGAAATATCAGGATGTTTCGATAAAAGGTCCAGATATCTTTCAGTTGCGTTTTCCATGACGATGGAGATTTCTCTTTGTTCTTTTTCGATTACCCAGTTTTTTTCTAAGTAAGCAATGTAAAAGTTTTTTAAATCATCATTATCAAAAATCAGTTCTCTGTATTTTTTATAATTAAGATGGATTAACGTAGCATCTTCGAGTGCTTCAATTGCAAAATCAGAAGGCGTTTGCTGTATTAATGAAGCGGTTGAACCTGCAAGATCTCCTTCGAGAAAGATGTTTTTGTTGTAAATATTTCCTTCTCTATCAGTTATAAAAGCTCTTAAAGCGCCTTTTGCTATAAAGTAAATTTCTTTTGCAATTTGTCCATTCCTTAAAAGTAGATCTCCTTTTTTTACAACTTGAAACTCGGTTATGCTTTCTATTAATTTCCAGGATTCATCAGAAATAGGAGCATAACTTTCAAATTTCAATTTTAAATCTTTGAGATATTTACTTTGTTCAGCTACCATTTTGAGTAATAATTTTTCACGATCAAAAGTATTTAATTGTGATGGATTTTTCATAAAAAAAAACCGCTAAAAACTTAAAAGTAATCTAGCGGTTAAATCAAAAAGGTTTTATACGTTTAAGTATAATTTTTTATTTCATTACAGCATTAATCTGCATAATGATAAATACTTTTCTTAATTGTATTTTTTATTTTTTCGAGCGTCACTTCGGTTACACCGCCTTCATAATTCATAGTAAGAGCAACTTTATCTTTAGTAATTTCATAATCAATTGAGATTAGTCCATTTTTATTTACTTCAACAGATTTATTTTCGGTTGGAATCGTAGTTAAATAAAACTCAGTTTCTTCTACTTCTTTGTTTTTTATAATATTTTGATACGCTTTATCAAGATCTGTACTTGCTATTATACATTCTCTTCCGGCTCCCATTTCTACTTCGATATCCTTGCAGTCTTCTTTATCTTTTAGCTCTTCTGGTTTTTCTTTTTTTATTATGGAAACTGCAGGTACAGGTTCTTTTGTTGCTTTTAATTCTTCTTCCGAATTATTTTTTTTACAGTTTGTAAAGAATAAAGCTAAGAGTGCAATGCATGCGATTTTTTTCATGGGGCTAATTTTATTAGGATTGTTTTATTTGTAGAAATGGTATTTTTCGTTCTTAAAAGAATTTGATCAAAAATAAAAAAATAAACTGAGATAATGGTACGCGGATGATACGGATTCGCTTTGCGAAAGCGCGGATATTCGCGGATTTTTTATTCTCAATCTTGTAAAGGATCGCATTAGAAATACGCAAATTAAATCGCTAATCTTTGTAGAGTTCCGTGTGTGATCCTTCGTTCCTCAAGATGATAAGATTGTGGGTAACTATAATGAATAAAAGAAAAAATCGGTTTAAATCCGAGTTTTCGCGATAGCGAATCCGTATAATCCGCGTGCCATTTCAACAGCATAAAAAAACGCTGTAAAACCTAAGTCTCACAGCGTTTTCATCTCAAAAAATAAATAATTAACGGGTAACGGGTATTATTTCCAACCACCGCCCAATGCACGATATAAATCGGTATTGGCAGATAATTGCTCTCTTTTTATGTTAGCCAGTTCCAGCTCACTTTGCAATAAATTTGCTTGGGCAGATAAAACTTCAAGATATTCTGCCATACCATTTTTGAATAACAAATTGGCATTTTTGATGGCTTGTTGCAACGTTTTGACTCTTTCTTTTAGAAAAGATTCTTGCTGTTGCAATTTTTCAACTTTTACCAGAGCATCAGATACTTCGCTAACAGCAACCAGAACTGATTGTCTAAAACTTATAACTGCTTTTTCTCTTTCGGCAACAGCAATATTATATTGCGTTCTTACTTTTTTGTTGTTTAACAATGGTTGTGTTAAACCTCCGGCAACGGTTCCGAACAATGAAGCTGGAATGTTGAACCAACTACTTGTTTCGAACGAGTTTACTCCGCCTTGAGCGGTAATTTTAAGTGACGGATACAAATCGGCTTTTGTGATTCCAACATTTGCGTTGGCTACTTTAAGCGCTAATTCGGCACTTTTTACATCCGGTCTGCGGCTTACTAATGAAGACGGAATTCCGATTGCATTATTATTTTTAACTTCCAGAACACTTAAACGTGTTGTTCTTGTTTTAGAATTTGGGAATGATCCTGTCAGAACGCTTAAAGCATTTTCCTGAATGGCAATGTTTTGTTCTAATTGTGGAATCAATTGTGCCGAAACTAATTTTTGTGCCTCGGATTGTTGAATTCCTAATGAAGTTACCTGACCAGCATCGAATTTTAATTTAATGATATTTGTTGTACTATCATTTAGTTTTAAATTTTGTTTGGCAATTTCTAATTGTGCATCTAACATTAAAAGATTGTAATATCCTTTAGAAACATTGGCTACAATATTAGTCTGCAACGCTTTTTTAACTTCTTCTGATTGAAGATAACCTGCATAAGCGCCTTTTTTCTGATTACGGATTTTTCCCCAAATATCAGCTTCCCAGGAAAGTGAAGCTCCGGCAGAATAGTCGTCAATGTGTTTTTGACCTAAAGCCTGATTCAGGTTCATTCCTGTAAAACTATTGTCAGACGGATTGCTTGTACTTGCGTTTACGAATAAATTTGCCTGAGGAACATTTCCCCATTTAGATTGTGTAAATCTGTATTGCGCAATTTCGATATTTTTAGTAGCAATCTGTAAGTCATTATTTCTGGCTACAGCACTATCGATAAGCTGAATAATATCTTGTTCTGTAAAGAAATTTTTCCACTCCAAATCTCCAATACTCGTAGTATCTTTTGAAACCGATGCACTCCTGAAATTTTCAGGAAATGCATCTTTTGGAGTTTCAATATCCTTCGAAACTTTACAGGATATTATTGTGGTGATCAAAATAGCGACCATCACGATTTTGGTTATATAATTTTTCATTTTATAGGTTGTCATTAAATTTCTGTACAAGTATCTTTTCTGGTTTCAAGATCTCTTGAGATTTTATAGGATATGTATCCAATGCCAATTATAATGGCTACGAGGATTGTCGTTATATAGTTTTCCATTTTTATTTTTCTTCGTTATGAATTACGGCTACTGGTTTTCCAGAAACCTTTTCTTGTAAATATTGGAAGATGATGAATAAAACCGGGATAATAAATAATCCCAATATTACTCCTGATATCATACCTCCGGCGGCACCAATACTAATAGAGTGGTTACCTTGTGCTGATGGACCTTTTGCGCTCATCATTGGGATCAATCCCACAACAAATGCTAATGATGTCATGATAATTGGTCGCAAACGTAGTTTTGCAGCATCGATTGACGCTTTTACTAATGCCTGACCAGATTTTCGTTTCTGTACCGCAAACTCCACAATTAAAATGGCATTTTTGGCGAGCAGACCTATAAGCATTACCAGTGCAACTTGTACATAAATGTTGTTTTCGATTCCAGTTAATCCAATGGCAACAAATACTCCAAAAATACCTGCAGGAATTGATAAGATTACAGCCAATGGCAATATGTAACTTTCATACTGTGCAGCAAGTAAGAAATAGATGAATATCAAACACAGTAAGAAAATCGTTGCTGACTGACCTCCGGACGAAATCTCTTCACGAGTTTGTCCTGAAAATTCAAAACCATAACCCGCAGGTAATTGTTGTGCTGCAACTTCCTGTATTGCTTTAATGACATCTCCGGAACTAAATCCTGGTTTAGGAATTGCATTGATCGAAATCGAATTAAATAAGTTGTATCTCGAAGCGGTTTCTGAACCATAAATACGGGTTAGTTTTACTAAAGTATTTATTGGTACCATTTCGCCTGTTTTGTTTTTTACGAAAACCCGGTCAATTGATGATGGGTCAGCTCTGTCAGCGATATCTGCCTGAACTACAACTCGGTAATATTTACCAAATCTGTTAAAGTCAGAAGCTTGCGCACTACCAAAATAAGTTTGCATGGTTTGTAAAATGTCTTTTACTTTTACGCCTAACTGATCTGCTTTTTCATCATTAATATCCAATTGCAATTGAGGATAATCGGCTTTGAAAGAGGTAAACGCTACAGCAATTTCAGGACGTTTCATCAATTCTCCGATGAAGTTTTGAGAAATTCCGCTAAACTTATCCAGTTTTCCTCCGGTTTTATCCTGAAGTACTAAATCTAAAGCTTCTACGTTACTAAATCCGGGAACGGTTGGGAAACTAAATACGAAGAAACTTCCGCCGGAAATAGCTCCAAGTTTACCACGAACCTGATTCATGATTTCATCAATGTTTTTAATATCTCCACGATCTTCATTTGGTTTAAGCAATACGAAAACAACTGCAGAAGATGGGCTTGTAGAATTCGTCAATAAGTTGAAACCTGAAATCGCTGTTACAAAACGAGATGCATCTAAACCTCTTAATGTGTTTTCAGCTTCGGTCATTACTTTTTGAGTTCCGTCAAGTGATGTTCCAGAAGGTGTATTTACTGCAATGGCAATAAATCCTTGATCTTCTGTAGGGATAAATCCTGCAGGAGTTGTTTTTACCATTACTATAGTTGCTACAGTAATTAAAGCCAGACCTCCTAAACTTAACCATTTTCTACGGATTAAAAATTTCAAACCTCCAACATAACGGTTGGTTAGGGAATCAAAACTTTTATTGAATCCGTTAAAGAATTTTTCTTTAAATCCTTTTTTCTGATACGTTGCATCACCGTGTGCTCCGTGATTGTCTTTTAAGAATAATGCAGCAAGTGCAGGACTTAAAGTTAAAGCGTTTACGGCCGAAATTACAATTGCAATTGCCATCGTAAAGGCAAACTGACGATAGAAAACTCCTGTTGAGCCTTCCATAAAACCAACCGGCAGGAATACGGCAGCCATTACCAGCGTAATCGAGATAATAGCACCCGTTATTTCGTGCATTGCTTCATGAGTTGCTACTTTTGGAGACAAATGTTTGTGCTCCATTTTAGCATGCACGGCCTCGACGACCACAATGGCATCATCGACCACAATACCAATCGCCAGAATTAATGCGAAAAGTGTCAATAAGTTGATCGAAAATCCAAATAACTGCATGAAGAAGAACGTTCCTAAAATTGCTACAGGTACAGCAATAGCCGGGATTAATGTTGATCTAAAATCCTGAAGGAATATAAATACTACGATGAATACCAATATAAACGCTTCAAGTAAAGTATGCTGAACTTGCTCTATAGATTGATCTAAGGCAACTTTTGTACTATAGAAAATGTTATGTTTTATTCCGGTTGGGAAATCTTTTGAGGCTTTAACCATCAATTTGTTGATCGCAACCTGAATATCATTTGAGTTTGAGCCTGCTAACTGGATAATACCAATTACAACTCCTTTTTTACCATTTAAACGGGTTAAACTGTTATAAGAGTAAGCACCAAGTTCTACTCTCGCTACATCTTTGAGGCGAAGTACTGAACCGTCAGGATTAGAACGTATAGCAATGTTTTCATATTCTTCAGGTTTAGTTAATTTTCCTTTGTATTTAATAACATATTCAAAAACTTCTTTACTTCTCTCTCCAAATTTACCCGGAGCAGCTTCCAAACTTTTATCCTGAATCGCGCCCATGATTTCGTTTGGAGTCACTTTGTAAGTAGACATTTGCGTTGGGTTTAACCAAACACGCATCGAGTAATCTTTTACACCTCCAAAAATACTGGCAGAACCAACTCCTGGAATACGTTTGATCTCCGGAATAATATTGATTTGTGCATAATTGGCAACAAAAGTCTGATCGTATTTTGACTCATCATCGGTATACATACCAATTGCCATAATAAAACTGTTTTGTTGTTTTGCAGTAGTTACACCTTGTTGCACAACTTCTGCTGGTAATTGGCTTGTTGCCTGAGCAACCCTGTTTTGTACGTTTACCGCAGCCTGATCTGCATTTGTTCCTAATTTAAAGAAAACTGTAATAGCAAGAGATCCGTCATTACTGGCTGTAGAACTCATATAAGTCATGTTCTCAACACCGTTTATAGACTCTTCTAATGATGGCGCCACAGAACGTAAAACCGTTTCGGCGTTCGCTCCCGGATAAACTGCCGTTACCAAAACCGATGGCGGCGCAATATCAGGAAACTGTTGTAAGGGCAACTTCGTAAGACCAAGTATACCTAATATTACCAATAAAATGGAAATAACGGTTGCCAGTACAGGTCTTTGTATAAATATTTTGAACATTTTCGTAAAAATTATTTTTTATTAATTATTTGGGCAACTTTTGCAGGTGATGATTTTTCTGGCTGAATTACTTGTCCGTCCTGAAGTTTATCGATACCGCTTAATACAATTTGGTCACCAGATTTTACACCGTCTTTGATTAAGTAGTTTGTACCACTTTTTCCAATAACCGTGATTGGCATTTTAGCTACTTTGTTTTCTTTATTTACTGTGAAAACAAATACTTTATCCTGCATTTCTACCGTAGCAGATTGAGGAACCAAAAGCGCATCATCATGTTGAAGACCTAAACGAATTTTTCCTGTGTTTCCTGAACGTAAAGTCCCGCCAGTATTAGGAAAAGTCGCTCTTAAAGTAATTGCACCTGTAGTTTTATCAAATTGACCGTCTACCATATCAATTTTTCCGGTTTGAGGATAAGCGTTGTTATCTGCCAAAATCAAAGTAACCGGAGGTAATTTTTTTAGTTTATCACCTAAACTGTTTCCGGCGTATTGTGCTTTAAAGTTGATGAAATCTGTTTCGCCTAAAGAGAAATAAGCAAAAACTTCATGAACATCAGATAAGTTTGTTAATGGTTCAATATCGCTTGCAGAAACTAAACTTCCTTGTTTTTTAGGTAATCTGCCAATATAACCACTCACTGGAGCTGTAACATTGGTATATCCCAAATTAATTTTAGCAGATCCTACCATGGCTTTTGCCTGTTCGATATTTGCAGCAGCAATTTTTTGTGAAGCCTTCGCTGTTTTTAACTGATAATCAGAAACTACCTTGTTTTGTACTAGCGGCGTTAATTTGTCAATTTCTAACTGAGCGTTTATCAAAGCAGCTTCGGCAGCATGAAGATTTGCCAATGCATTGTTTAATTGTTCACGAAACGGACGCTCGTTTATTTTAAATAAGGTCTGACCTTTACTTACATAAGCTCCTTCGTCTACAAAAACTCTTTCAAGATTTCCGCTTACTTGCGGGCGAATTTCAACATCTACAGTTCCTTGTATAGAAGCTGGATATTCAGCATCTGTAGTAGTGTTTTCGCTTGTTACAGCTAGAACTGGTAATAATGGGGGAGCCGGAGCTGCAGGAGCTTGTGACTTATCTGCACAACTGCTTAGCACTAGTGCCAGAATAAAACTGGTTATAATTACATTTTTCATTTTAGTATTGGTTTTAATTTGTTGGACATTCTTGTTGTTTAAAAATTGTGGTATTATGGCATTCTCAAAATTCATATTTAATTATATTAAATTATCTAACGTTGTTAAGTAAATTGGTACAGAAATCCATATAATGATGCCTTCCAATTCTATTTCATAATTGGTATTAAATTATTTATCACTGTTAAGTAAAATAGAAAAAAGCTTCTGTATTACTGTATTAAATTTTCTAACAGCGTTAAGTAAAGCAGTAAAAAAATAGTTGCTAAATTACTTCATTAAATCATTTACCACTGTTAAGTTAAAATGAAATTTTTTTTATTGTATTGATTTTATAATTCCTCCAATCGCATCTTTTAAGATTTGATTGTTAATAGTTTCCATTATTTCACTTTTGTTAATGATATTTATGGCGATCAAACCATGAATAACAGAAAAAAATGTAAAATATTTTTGCTTGATAACTTCATCAGTAGGATTGCTTTTTTGCATGATCTCAGCAATTACCGAAGTAAATAATTTATAAGGTCTTTCCTGAGCTGAACATTGTTGTGAGCAGCAATTCATTTGTACACCAAACATTACCTGATACATTTCAGTATCTGTAAATGCAAAATCCCAATACGCCATCCACATGGCTTCTAATTGTTCTTCCGGCTTTTCAAATTTATCACGGGCTTCCTGCAGTTCTTTTGCTAACTTAATAAAGCCTTTTCCAGTTAATTCATTTAAAATTGCTTCTTTATTCGAAAAGTATTCATAAATGATTGGGGCAGTATATTCAATCTTATCAGCAATTTTTCTCATACTCAGACCTTGCCATCCTTCTTCTTTGACGATAGCATAAGCAGCCTCAAGAATATTAGTTCTTGTCTCTTCTTTTTGTCTTAAAATTCGATCTTTACTTGCCATTTTTAATGAGTATTAAATTGTTTAACACCGTTAGGCAAATGTATGGCGGTTTTTCTAATTATGAAATGAAATTATCATAATATTTTCTTATTGTTGTATAGACAAGTATTAAAAACCGCCAAAAGCCTTTAGTTATAAGGAGTTTTGTAATTTGATATTTTTTGAGGAGCAGATCATTTTTTGTATTCAAGATCATTTTTCCCGCTCTTCACTATATCTTTTTATGGTAAACCCTACCATAAAAAGGATGCCGTTTCGATCGGGGCTAAGCGAGAAGTTATTTTTTTTATGAGATTTGTAGTTTAATAAAGCGATAAATTTCCAGAGTAATTATACATATTGTAGGCTGAATTTTAATCTGATTAAATTATATTGGTTGCGCCCAAAATGATGCTGGATTAAAATCCAGCCCTACAAAATAATTCGAACCTACAGCTCTCTTTTTTATCTGAGATTAAAAACACAAAGATTTTAAAATTCCGAAGGAATGATTCATATTGTAGAGCTGGACTTTAGTCCAGTTTTAATATAAAGTTGCATTAGGAAACCCCATAAAGAGTATTTATTTTCTCATTTACACCATTATAATATGGAGTTTCAATTCCGTGCTTAATGGCGTTTTCAATCACATAATCTACTAAAAATTGTTTCTCGGTTTGATTGTGGTTTTCAAAATCCAATTGTAACGATGATTTAGATTCAAACGGAAATTTAGTCAACAAGTCTTTAGCCGTTTCAATATCTTCGTTTGTTAAACCAATATTGTTTTTGCTGTCAAGTGAATGAATTTCTTTCATCATATTTTCCAGAATGTGCATTAGATTTTGATCTTCAAGAAGTTGACCAAAAGTAACTTTATAAGCAGAAGTTATCGCAGCAACTGGCGCAACAAACAAATATTTCTTCCATAATATTTCGTTGATATTAGCAATATACGTAATGTCTAAACCTCCGGCAGTTAATAAATCAATTAAGGTTTTGTTTTCTTTTCCGCCAACGAAAATTTTTCCAGGTCCGCCAATGTGTTGTACATGTCCGGGTTTCTTTACATTCGAAGCTACATAAATGCAGCCTTCCATAATGAGACCAACTTCAGGTAACGTTTGTCTAATTATTTCTTTGGCATTTACAACATTTTGCAAAGTGATTATGATTGTTTCATCGTTTATACAATCTTTATAAGTCGATAAAATACTGCTTATCGAATAGGATTTACAGGTAAGGATTAATACATCCAGAATTCCAATTTCTGTTGGATTATCTGATACAAGATCCGGAAATATAGTTTCTGTCGTGCCTTTAGATTCAAATAATAAACCATCGTTTTGAATCGCTTTTTTTATTTCACCTCTACAAATGAATATAATTTTAGTGTCACTATTTTTATATTTTTTAGCCAATGGAGCACCAACAAATCCGCCGATTCCACCAAGTCCAAGAATTCCTATTTTTGTTGTCTCTGAGTTCATATTGTAGTATTTTGGGTTCTAATTTCTGCTGCAAAGTAAATAGGTTCAGGATCATTAATTGATGTAAAAATATAGGTTATATTTGTAAAAATTAAGGATTATGAAAGACACGTTTTTTATTTACAAAGATTTCGAAATTTATTCTGTCGAAGAACTTACCTGGAAGAAAGAACTTCACAGGCATAATTTTTTTGAATTGTTATATATCGAATACGGAACGGGCAATCATATCTTAAATTCAATTCCTCACCACTATAAACAAAATGATATTTATTTGCTTACGCCAAAAGATTATCATTCTTTTAAAACACTTGAACCAACGAAGTTTCATTGCCTGCGTTTTCTGCCTAATTTTTTTTCGAACAAAAAAGAGATCGAAGAAATCGAGAAGTTGTTTTATTACCACAATCAGACCAATGGAAATTTGATTTTTCTTGAAGACGATAAAGCTTTCTGCGAAGTACTTATTTTAAAAATACTAGAAGAAGTTGATAAGCAAAAAGGACAAAACGAAATTATAATCAAAAGTTTGATGATGTCGCTTATCCAGATTATTCGAAGAAACACTAATATAGATAATAGCAATTTAAATATTCAGACAACCGAGGTTTTGAAGATTGATACTATTTTAAGTTACATTAGGTCAAATATCGCTAACCCGCATTTGTTAAAGAAAAAAGAAATGGCGAATCATTTTAATGTTTCTATCCATTATATAGGAGAGTATTTTAAAAACAATTTGAATATTACGCTGAGGGATTATATAGAGCAGACAAAACTGAAAGTGATTACCGAAAAACTGAGCAAAAGCAATTTGACTTTTTCAGAGATTAGTAATGATTTGGGGTTTATTGATAGTAGTCATTTTAATAAATTTATGATGCGAAGTACCGGAACTTCTCCATCTCAATTTAAAAAATCCCTTAGCATTTCATAATAAAACTATGCGTCTATTAAACTGGACTGAAGTCCAGCTCTACAATATAGGATGAGCCTTTGGCTCTTATTTACAAGCATAAACACATAAATCGTAAAATTCCGAAGGAATGATAAATATTGTAGAGCTGCACTTTAGTCCAGATTTATGATCAATGATGTTTTTAATGTTTATTTTACAAAATCCATTTCGACATGCTCAATTCCGGCATCGAGAAAATAATTCTCAGTTTGTCTGAATCCGTTTTTGATATAAAACTGACTTGCATTTACCTGAGCGTAGAGATAGACTTTTTCTTCGTTTTTTAGATCGTCTAATATTTTCAATAAAATAGCTTCGCCAATTCGTTTTCCTCTAAAGGAGTTTAAAACAGCAATTCTTTCAATTTTTGCACCTTTTTCCATTTTACGGTATCGCGCCGCTCCGGCTGGTTCTCCGTTTACCGTTGCTAAATAATGTACCGCAACTTCATCATCCATAGATTCGCGTTCTTGCGATACATTTTGTTCTACCACAAATACTTGTTTTCTAATTTCGAATGCAATTTCTATTTGTTTTTGATTGTCGACTTTCTCGACTATAATAGTTGTATTACTCATTTTGTTTTGACGTTTGATATTCTGGATTTGTAGTAAAAATAATTTACGTACAAATATATGTAGTTAACTACATATATTCAAAATGAAATTTGATATTTAAGTTTTTTTTATAACCAATTTGAGTAATAATTGTTTTCCGGAGCAGAAAAATTTCATTCAGTATAAGTTTAGTCCCGCTGTACACTATATCTTTTTCTGTCTAAAAAAAGCCAGAAAAAGGATGCCGTTTCCATCGGGGCTAGAAGAGAGGTTTAGGGATTTAATCGCATTTTATACAGATGCTTAATAAATGTCCCTAAAACAATTAAACTGATTTATTCAATTCAGTCAATTGCATAATTTTGTATTATTACAAAAAAAAGATGAAAACGATAATAGCTTTAAAAGTTGCAATTGTTACGATAATGATGCAACAATCGGTACAATCTCAAGAGGTGAAAAAAGATACAAAAACACCAGAAGTAAAATATAGCATCGAAAACTGTGTCAATCATTTTGACTTAAGTAAAGCAACAAAAACAAAAGTTGGTTATCAATATTGGTTCGCAGATAAAAACTTTACTCAGGAAAACACGCTTAAGATAAGTATAGTAGAACCCGGGAAATCAACTCATGCACCACATCATCATGAAGAAGAAGAACTTTTTTATATTCTGGAAGGTAAAGCGCAATTTTATCTTGACGGAAAAACAGTTACAGCCGGTCCTAATACCAGTTTTTATTGTCCGCCAAATGTCGAACACGGAATTAGTAATGTTGGCGATACAGATTTGAAATATTTGGTTATCAAAAAGGATTTGAGATAATATTTTCTATACAAAAAGTGGTTTTATAGTACTATATTTCTGGAATAGCCCCGATGGAAACGACATCCTTTTTCTGGCTTTTTAGACAGGAAAAGATATAGTGTACAGCGGGAGTGTATTTGTAATGAATACAATTTATTTGCTCTTGAAAAATCAAAATAAAAAAAACACCTCTAAACTTTGCTTTTAAAGGTGTTTCTAAAATTATTCGTTATTTAGTAAATAAGCTTTATTACTTTACATAGTTTGGTGAAACACAAGTTTCCCAATAGCTTACAATTGTTTTTATGGTTTTTTTAATTTCTTTATAATCCGTAGGTTTAACAAAAAATCCCTGAATTGATTTTGAATAGGCGTCAACAACGTGTTTTTGTTCTGCGCTGGTAGAAAAGAACAAATAGGGGATCGACTTAAGTCTTAAATCCTCGTTTTCATGAATTTTATCCCGCAATTCCATACCACTTAGTTTTGGCATATTGATGTCAGAAAAAATGATAAAAGGTTCTACTTGTGTAGAGGTTAAGTATTCTAATGCTTTTTCGCCTTCGGTAAAAAAGATAATTTCATTTTTATAATCAAGCTCTTTAAAAACATCAGTTAAAATGTCCTGATCATCCAGATCGTCTTCGATTATAATAATTGGTCCGCCTTTGTTCATTTATATTTTTTATAAAGGTAGCTGATTAATATTAGCTATTTAATGTTTTCGTAAATAACTGATAATCATAAAAGCAAAACACCTTTAAACATTATGTCTAAAGGTGTTTTTGAATTAAAATATAGTAGGATAATTATGAATCTAATTTGCTGGTATCTTTTTTACGATATACCAAATAAAATACCTGAGGCAAAACGGTTAATGATAAAAACATACAGGTAATCAAACCTCCAACAATCATGATGGCAAGAGGTTTTTGAACTTCAGATCCCATTCCGGTAGACAATGCTGCGGGTAATAATCCTAAAGATCCCATAAGGGCAATCATAACAATAGGACGAATCCTGCTGTAAATACCGTCTGAAATAGCTTCTTTTAATGGCATTCCGGATCGCATATTTTCTCGAATCATTCCAATGAGGACAATACTGTCAATGGCGCTGACTCCAAACAGAATGATAAAACCAATTCCGGCTGATATTCCAAACACAGTTCCTGTTGCCCATAATGATAAGAAACCACCAATAAAGGCATATGGCATGGCGCTAATCGCAACCAATGTATCTTTGAAATTACCAAAGTTAAAATACAAAAGACATAAAATCAAGATCAATACCACTGGAACAATCATTGCTAATTGTTTCGATGCTCTTTCTTTACTCTCAAATTCTCCGGCCCATTTCATTATATTCTCTTTAGGAAGTTTTACTTCTGCAGCTACTTTTTTCTGTGCTTCATCGATTGTACTTCCCAAATCTCGGCCTTCGATACTAAAACCTACGGCAATATATCTACTGTTTCCTTCGCGATAGATAAATGTTGGTCCTGTTTTATATTCTACGGTAGCAATTTCTTTTAAAGGAACTTTTTTGCCATTCATAGTCGGAATCAGGATATCTTCGATTTTTTCTTTTGAGTCACGATATTCTTTTTCGAAACGTAACGTGATATCAAATATTTTTTCGTCGTCGTAAAATTTCGTTGCCGCTTGTCCTCCAATCGTCATTCTGATTACGGCTTGTGCATCTGCAGTTGTAATTGCGTAACGTGCCATTTTTTCGTCGTCAAGCTGAATTCGTAATTCCGGTAAACCAATGTTTTTATAAACGTTGATATCTTCAATTCCTTTTACATCTTTGATCGATTTGGCGACTTTTGCTGCCATTGCTTCCAGTTGAAAAAGATCATTTCCGAAAATCTTTATTACGAGCGGACTTTTTACTCCGGCAACATATTCTTCGACATTATCCTGAATAGGCTGACTAAACCCAAAGCCAATTCCGGGATAAACGTCGAGTTCTTTTTTGATTTCGGCAATCAATTCTTCTTTACTGATGTCGCGTTTCCATTCGTCCTGATGTTTTAATTCGATATGTAATTCGATATTAAAAAATCCGGTTGGATCTGTTCCGTCATTTGGTCGTCCGGTTTGTGTCAGGACAAATTTTACTTCTTCGAATTTCCTTATTTTGGCTTTCATTTCTTTTGTAAGTCTTACCGCTTCATCAAGATTGATGCTGTTGGGTAAAGTGGCTCTCACGTAAATTGCTCCTTCATTCAGCTTCGGAATAAATTCTGAACCATAAAAAGCAAACTTTGCACAACATACTGCCAGTAAAACAAGGAAACCATATAAGGTTGCTTTTCTATGTCTGGTACTCCAGTTAAAAAGTCTAAAAAGATTTACTCTGAAGAAACGCGAAATCATATTTTCTTTTTCGACAATATTTTTTGTCAACATCACTTTACACATTGCCGGAACATAAGTAAGCGATAGAATCAATGATCCTAATAGCGCATAACTTAGGGTAAAGGCGAGGGGAGAGAACATTTTTCCTTCTACTTTTGTAAATGAGAAAATAGGCATCAGGGCAACGATTAAAATAATCAGGGCAAAGAAAATATAAGTCGCTACACTACCCACACTTTTCTTGATAAGTCCCATTTTGCTCATGCTGTTAAAGCGTTCCATTCCTACCTTATGCGCTTTCTTTTCGAGCGATACAAAGACTTGTTCGACAATAACCAGTGTTCCTTCGAGCAATAGTCCAAAATCCAGCGCTCCCATAGAAATTAAGTTCGCAGGTAATCCCTGAATTCTCAACATTATAATAGCAAACAAAAACGAAAGCGGAATCACAGAAGCAACAATCAATGAGGTTCTCCAGTTATAAAGAAAAATAAACACGATTAACGATACCAATAAAATCCCTTCTACAAGGTTTTTAGTAACGGTTTTTACAGTTGTATCAACCAATTTTGTACGGTCGATAAACGGAACTATTTTTACATTATCCGGTAAAACTCTTTCGTTAAGTTCTGTCAAACGATCCTTAAGTCTCTTAATTACTTCACCCGGATTTTCTCCGCGCAGCATGACTACAATACCTTCTACAACATCATCATCACCATCTAAACCTACCTGACCTAATCTTGGTTTGGCAGATATAGAAACTTCGGCAACGTGTTTTACCAATATTGGCGATGAACCTTTGGTTTCTATCAAAATATTACCAATATCTTCTACTTTATTGATAAGTCCAACACCTCGTACAACATAAGCCTGATCACCACGCTGGATCACGTCTCCACCAACATTTACATTACTTTTTGATACGGCTTCGTAAACATCTAGTGCTGAGAGATTATAATTTTCAAGTTGTGTGGGATTGATTTTTATTTCGAATATTTTTTCTTCTCCACCAAAACTTACTACGTCAGCAACACCAGGAACTGAGATTAGTTCTCTTTCGATTACCCAATCCTGAATGGCTTTGATTTCGCGTATTGGCAAATCACTTTTGATAACATATCTGAATATCTCGCCCGTTGCTCCGGATGGCGGTTCAATATCTACATCTGCACCTTCCGGAAGATCTAATCCGTTAAGGCGGTTTGAGGCATATTGTTGTGCGTAAAAATCCTCTACATCATCATCAAATAATACGGTTACCACAGATAATCCAAAAAGCGAAATAGAACGTACTTCGGCTTTTTTAGGAATCGTATTCATTTGTTTTGAAATAGGAAGTGTGATGAATTTCTCTACTTCTTCGGCACTTCTTCCCGGCCATTGCGTAATGATTCTTGCTCTTGTATTGGTTACATCCGGGAAAGCTTCGATAGGCGTGTGGATATAGCTAACTATTCCGGCGACTAGTAGTATGGCTGTCAGGAAAAAAACTATAAGGGAGTTTTTTAACGAGAAAGCAACCAGACCTTGTACAAATTTTTTCATGTCTTGTCTTGTATTTATCCGTTTTTAGGGATAATTAGTTTTTTAATCTTTCGTGAATCAGCAAGTGATTTTTGGTAATAACCATTTCACCTTCTTTAACTCCTTTATTAAAATAAATCCAGTTGTTGTTTTTTATTACCGGATTAATTTCTCTGGTTTCGATCGTACAATCGTCTTTGTAAATCAGGATATAATCACGATTATTATCAAAAATGGCTGCTTTTGCAGGAAGAGAAGCCAGCATTTCGCCGCCAAGGCTTTTATCGATAATAATATCTGCCGTCATTCCTGGTTTTAGCTTTAAGTTTTTGTTTTCCATTACAATTCTTGCTTTTAGAACATGTTCGTCAGCATCAAAAACTTTGGCAAGCATGGCTATTTTTCCTTTAAAAATTTCACCCGGATAAGCTGGAGTAGTAACATCTACAAGCATATCCTGAGTTACATTTTTCAGGTTACTGGTATATACGTTTACCAAAACCCAGATTTCTTTAAGATCAGAAATAGTAAAAAGAGGTTCGCTTCCTTCTGTAATCTGCATTCCGGGGCTAATATTTTTTGCTACAATATAACCTTCAGTTGGGGCTTTGATCTGAAAAACCGCTCTTTCGCTGCTGGCACTAAACATGGCAAGATTTGCTTTTACATTTTCAAGAGAAGATCTTAAAACATCTAATTCGCTTTGTGCCTGCAAAAGGTCTTTTTGAGAAGCGATTCCGTCCTCAAACATCGATTTGCTGGATTGTAACTGACGTTGCGCAACAGAGATCTGAGATTGCAATGATTTACTTTCTGATTGCATGCTGTTTAGTTCTGTACTTTTTATTTCTGCCAGAACTTGTCCTTTTTTTACATAATCACCAAGAGAGAATGTAGTTTTTGTAATAATTCCTTCTACAAGACTATTAAATTGCACAACATGGTCGTTGTTATAAGTAATGTTTCCGGTAAGGTTTATAGATTCGCTAACGGCACGTTTTTGTACTGCTTCGATTGTAATTTTTTCTTTTAATTCTTTATCAATACAAAATTTTTCGTCTTTTGTATCTTTGATTTCTTCTTTTTTGCCACATCCGTAAACGAGCATTAACCCAAGTATTGGGATTAAAATAAATTTCTTCATTGTATTTTTTATTATTTTCAGAGAATGTGAGTAGTATTTTCAGTTAAGATTTAATTAATTTCTTCACCGGCGATATAGCGCAATTCTTCCAGGTTTTTATTCAGATCTTTTTTAGAGTTTATCAATATTGCTTTGTTTTCAAGATAGGCGTCTACAAAATCAAGATATTCTAGCATACTTGTGTTTCGCTGCATAAAGTTTTTACGATAGCTTTCGAGAAGTTTATCCAGATCAGTTTCGTAATTGGCATCGACACTTTCGTATAATTTTTTGGTAACAATCAGGTCTTCATAAGCTTGTAATACTTCTGCCTGTACACTTATTGTTTTCTCTTCGGTCAATAATTTGCCTTGGTCGATGGCGACTTTTGCGGCTTTTATATTTCCTTGATTTCTACTAAAAAACGGAAGGTCTAAAGAAAAACCAAGTCCCACAAAGTCATTCATCGTACTTGCACCACGGTCATAGCTAATACCAAGAGTAACATCTGGTGTTCGCATTGCTTTTTCGTATTTGTATTTGTTATCGTTATAGTCATTTCCCAGTTTGATAACCTTCATATCTGGTCGGTTTTCTACTGCCGAAGCCATAAGATTACCTAAATTGATATTGTCGATATTTTTTTGATCGGGAACAAAACCTTCATCCGTAAGTTTGATGAAACTTGTTGCAGGCAGATTCATTAAGACTTTAAGTTCTTTTTGGAGTGCGTTATTTTCTTTTTGCAAATCACTTATTTCTTTCAGGAAATTAAGTTCAGATGCTTTTAGCCTGATATATTCGCCTCTGCCAATATTGCCTTGCGAAACCTGATTGCTATATCCTTTTAACATGGTTTGCATCGACGAAACTTGTTTTTTATAGATAGCTCCTTGAGCCTGATTGTATTGCAGTTCAGTAAGATTACCTCTAAACTCAATTTTTAGATTACGCAAAAAGGTTTTAAAGTATTCTTTGGCGATATCTACGCCAACTTTTTCCATGGCAATCATCTTTTTTCGTTTTCCGGCAGTCTGAACAAGCTGTTCAAGTTCTGCGGTAACCTGAGTTGTTTTACCAAAATTGCCCCACAAAGCAGGAACTTCTCCCGCTGTAGCATTATGCCAAAGATTGATTTCGCCGATTGTAAGTGTAGGATTTGGCCATAATTTTGCCTGAATAACTTGTGCATCAGCGATGTCGATGTTTAGTTTTTCGGAAATTATAGAAAGGTTCTTGTCCAGAAATAAAGCCTCAGCCTGAGTTCGGGAAAGAACAATAGTATCGTTTATTGTTGCATTTTGTGCCACACTTTTGTGTGATACAATAACGAGAAGGGTTAGAAGTATACGTTTCAAATTAAGGTGTTTTAATATGATGCAAAGCTACCTGCGGCATATTAAGTGGTAATTTGATGTGTATTATAAAGCGGTTAGAGCAACATTAGAAAACGATTAGAGTTTAGGAAATAACAACGTAACCGTAGTTCCTTCGTCTTTTTTTGAAGCAATCGCAAAATCAATATTATTTTGTTTAAAGATAATGTTCGCCAGAGAAAGCCCAACGCCGCTGCCTTTTATATGGTTTACATTTTTGCCCCTGTAAAAAGTTTGTTTGATAAATTTGAGGTCTTCTTTTGTAATTCCCGTTCCATGATCTTCGATCACAATTTTAAGCTGATTGTCTTGTTGCAGTAAACTTATCTTTATAGGATTTCCGTTAGAGTATTTTACGGCATTTTCTATAATATTGTATAAGGCAATTTTAATTTCGTTGCTGTTTCCTTTTATCGAAAGCAGTTTATCATTCTCGATTTCGATCGCAATTTGTATCTGGGAATTCTTTAGCCTGTAAACATCCGGTAATTGATCGTTGATATCCCAAACCAATTCATCGACCCTGAAAATTTCAGTAAGTTCAGTATTGTTCCTTAATCCCGAAAGCATCATAAGCGTGTTCATAGTATCTTCGATCTGATATACATTCTCTAATACTTTTTCAGACATTTCTTTATATTCAGCACTTGTTCTGTCTTTTTGGGCAAATACCTCCAGATTTCCGGAAATTGCAGTTAAAGGCGTTTTAAATTCATGCGACACATAATTAATAAAATTCTTCTGAATGATAAATGTATCCGAAAGTCGTTTAAACAAATTATTATACGTCTCAATCAATTCCTGAATATCATCTTTTGTATTAGGCGAAACAATATGGCGATCCAGCGACGAAGCTTCGATCTCATTTACCTGATTAATAATGTTTTTTATAGGACTGTAGGCAAGATTCGAAAGCAAACGGCTCACAATATATATAATGATTAATCCGCTTAATAAAACCAGAATCATAATAATCAACAATCGATTGGTAATGGTTTTAAATTCCTGATCATTTTTTTTAACGAAAACCACAAAATCTCCCTGATTGTCATGGTAATAACTTCCAAAATAAAAATGATGATTTGATTTAAAATTCAGCTTACGGTTCTTTCTTATATAATCCAGCTTTTCTGCATTTATATTTGCATCTATCTGTTTTTCGCCATATACAATCTGATTTTCCTTGTTGTAAACGCGCGTTATAATCTCAAGTGAATTTTCTTTGAATTGCTGACCAATTATCAAATGTTGATTTTGAGGTAATTCATCTTTTTCAAGATAGAAAATCCCCGTCAGCAAACACGTTTTTTGAAGTTCGTTGTAAATAATTTTTTCAGAATAACTGTAGAAAGAAAAATAAGTAATCACCGAAGCAATAACAAATACAATGCTAAAAGTAAAAGAAGATATTAAGGTAAACCTGTTGCGTATTTTCATAACTATTCTTTAAGCATATATCCCGTTCCTTTTATGGTATGGATAAATTTATGGTTTTGCTCGATTTTGTTTCTCAGATAAGAAATATATACATCGACCACATTTGTATTATTATCATAATTAATGCCCCAAACAGCGTTTAAAATCTGCGTTCTTGACATTACCTTATTTCGGTTTTCTAATAAAAAAAGTAACAGTTTATATTCTCTTGGCGACAAATCTATCAGCGTATCATTTTCTGTAACCTTATGTTCTTCAGGATTTATGGTCAGACTTCCTAAAGTGTATAAGGTTTCTTCATTATCATAATTAAATTTTGTTCTGCGCGTCAAGGCGTTTACTCTCGAAATTAATTCCTTAAAATGAAAAGGTTTAACCAAATAATCATCGGCGCCAGAATCCAGCGCATTTACCTTATCATCAGTATCGCTCAGAGCGCTAAGCATTAATATAGGAGTATGAATTTTCTTGAAACGCATTAATTTCGTTAGCTGAATACCATCAATTCCCGGAAGCATGATATCCATCAGGATAATATCCCAGGTATTATCCTGAACTAATTCTCTTGCAATCTCACCAGTTTCAGCCAGATGTACCGTAAAATTGTTTTCTTCCAGACCTTTTATAATAAATTCGCTAATGCGTTTATCATCCTCAATGAGTAGAACATTCATACTTAAAAATCTAAGATTATAATAGTGGTTTTTGTATTGATCAGGAAGTGCTAATAAACTAAAGTTGAAATTGCCTGATAAATCTTTTTAAAGAGAAACTCAAAAATAGCAATTAATTATTGCAATTGCTGTTAAAATTGAATCTTAGAAAAGAGGAGGTTTAATCAAACTTATTATAATCTAATATTCAATCATTTTTTGGATAACGTTTCTAATACCTTTTCCAGATTATCAATACTCATTTTAAAGCCTTCAGAAAAGCCCATTTCGATCATCTTTTCTAAACGTTCCAGAGATTCATTAAAAATAGCAATATTCACTTTTGTAATGCCGTTTTCTTCGCTAAAAGTATGATCCCAGTCAGAACCCGGCAATTCGCGATTCTCGTCTTTATCAGCAAAAGTATTATACATTTTAAAGTTTGTTTTTGGCGTAATCGAAGTATATTCCTGAACCGCCCAGCGCTCAAGACCTTCCGGACTTACCATGGCGTAGAATCTTTTTCCGCCAACTTCAAAATTCATATATTTTGTTCTGGATGACCACGGTTTTGGCGCAACCCATTGATCCAGAATTTCCGGTTTTGTAAAAGCGTCCCAAACCAAACCAAGTTCTGCATCAAACTCTCTCGTTATATATACCGTTTTTATGGCTTTGTCAACGGTAAAATCAAATTTCAAATCTTTTTTCATTTTTTCTGATTTTTAAGTGTTAATAGTATTTCGTCAAGCTGATTAAATTTGGTTTCCCAGATCTCCCTAAATTGGTTAATCCATTTATCGATCTCTTTCATTTTTTCGATTTCAAGCGAATAATAAATTTCCCTGCCTTGTTGTTCCTGTTTTATCAAGTCACATTCTAAAAGCACCTTAAGATGTTTAGAAACAGATTGTCTGGTTGTGCTAAAATTCTCTGCAATGGCATTTGGAGTCATTGCATGCATTGCAATCAAGGTAATAATAGATCGCCTTGTTGGGTTGGCTATTGCCTGAAAAATGTCTCGTCTCATAATGTTTCGTTTTAATTACGAAGCCAATTGGTTGCGAATATACGTGCAACTATTTGGTTTCGCAAATTTTTAAGCAATTATTTTAAAAAATAATATATATAAGAACTTTAATTATAGTGTTTTAGAGGTTTATTTCGGATTGGATTGCTAATGAATTTAGATATTTAAATTCTATCCAAATGTCTACGAACTCAGGAAAATTCACCTTTAAGTATATTTTGCTTTCTGAAAGACTTTCTGAAAAAGGATTTTTAAAGTTGAAGTTTTTTTAGGAGCTATTTCCCGCTGTACGTTCCAATCTTTTGTGCCGAACACCGGCACAAAAGGATTTCTACTTCCATCGGGGCTAGGACAATAGGTTTCATGAGAGAGATTTGTATTTCATCAAAGAGTATTTTTCATGTTAATCATTTTAATTTTTTATATTTGAGAATAACACTGTATTAATTGTAAGAAAAAGAAGATTTTTTAGCTATATTTGTTTTTCCTATTATTACGACGTTACGGCTAAATGAAATTTGCCCTTGTATTATGTGTACAGTATCGGAAACGACTGTAAATGCTGTCGTAAGCATTTAGGACACTAATATACAAGGGTTTTATTATTCCTAATTTTTACGACATTATGAGTGCAAACACAATTTCCAAAGAAGCCCAAATCAGGCTTATGAATTTTTTCAACAACACAATCGATCCACAAGAAATGGCTAAATCGATAAGGCAAGTAAATTATGTTCTTGCTTTAGGAGCTTTAAGACAACATGCAACCCTGCAAAATGAAATGGACAATTTACAAAACAGCTTTTATTGGCTAAATGAATTAGCTGAGGTTTTAAATCCTTATCTGGATGTAGAATAGAATCTTTAGAATTATTAAATAATGTAAAAACCTCGATTTTATAAGTCGAGGTTTTTTTTGTTAAGTACATTATTATTTAGTTTTCATCCTATAAAATAATTAAGCAATTTGACATCAATCTTATATAATTTTAGTTTATTTTTTCATATGAATTTGAAATTCAATTAATTAACTTTTATTAAAGAAAGGTTTAACATGTTCGGTTTTCGCTGGCTGTCTGAAATTATTAATTTTAACTAAATCAAAATTAATAACATTTTAAATACTTAAAATTATGAAAAAGAATATAGCCATATTAGCCACAGACGGTTTCGAAGAATCAGAATTATCATCGCCAAAAGCTTATCTTGAAGAGCAAGGTTGGAATGCAGATATTATCAGTTTGAAATCAGGAACAATCAAATCCTGGAAAGACGGTAATTGGAGCAACGAATACAATGTTGATGTAGTATTAGATCAGGCAAATGAAGCCGATTATGATGCTTTGGTTCTTCCTGGAGGAGTTATAAATCCTGATTTATTGAGAAGAGAAGAAGCAGCAGTAAATTTTGTACGTTCTTTTTTTGAAAGTAAAAAACCTGTAGCAGCTATTTGTCATGGACCACAAATTCTGGTAGATGCAGATGTTTTACAAGGTCGAAAAGTAACTTCGTTTTTCTCAGTTAAAAACGATTTAAAAAATGCCGGAGCCCAATGGGAAGACTCAGAAGTAGTCGTAGATAATGGATTAGTAACCAGCCGCAACCCGAATGATTTACCCGCTTTTAATAAAAAAATGGTAGAAGAAATTAAAGAAGGAAAACACGAGCGTCAAACAGTGTAAAAAGATATTTTTATTTATCAAGTTACAAAAAATGCAAGATCAATTTTGGTCTTGCATTTTTTTTGTTTTTGCCAGTTTAATTATTTATGCTGTGTGAAGTCTCCTGAATTCATACACGTTACAATGAGACATTGCAAATCTAGATAGGAATGGAATATAGGGATGTGTACAAAGTCGGGAGACTTAGCACAGCTTGGTTTTAGATAGATGCATTTTTGGTTTGTAAATTATATTGTAGTTGTATTTACTATTTTTCTTATGTTTGTTGCACCAAAAATATACTATGACAATAGCCGATTTAATTAAAGATTTTATTGATTCTACCAAAGAGAGATTAAAAACTCCAATATCAGGTGCATTTTTATGGTCTTTTATAGTTTATAATTGGAGACCAATTTTTTTGTTAATTTTTTCAGATACTTCTATTGAAAACAAGATCGTAGTAATTAATTATGAATATTGTTCTTTTTGGGCAATATTTTGGCCTTTAGTTATTGCAACATTTTATACCTTATTAATTCCTAAAATCATGTTACTTATTGATATCGATTAGCTCCCACTAAAAATGAAAGAGTTACAAAACGTTATCAAGCGAAAAAACATGAAGTTAAAGAAAAAACTAGTGTTGCTAAGGAAGAATTTTTGTTAAAAAGTGAAGAATCTGGAAATCAAACAATACAAGAATTTATGAGCCAAATAGATGCTCTTAAAGAAAACAATAATAGTTTACAGGATAGTATTAAACAAATTAACGAATCAAATAAAGTTACGGTGGATGGTCTTAATAATTCACTTAAAGTTGCAAAAGAAGCTATGTCTGAAAAGGAAACTCAAATTACTAGATTAAGAAGAATAAATGAAATTGTATATGAGAATGGATCTAATATTCATATACAAGATGACGATGTATTGGAATATAAAAGTCTTGTCAAAAGAATTTTAAATAATTCAAAACTTGAAAAAGAGTTGCTTTCTAATGTTTTAAAAATTTCAGATACTTTATCAACAAAGGATTTTATAACTATTGAAAAAATTAAGGTTAATACTAAGAATGAAATATTGGTTGGTGATCTGGATGATTTTCAAGCATTAGACAATTTATATATTAAATCTGTAGTTGCACGAATAATATCTCATAACAAAGTTACTTATCTTTTTACTGAAGCTGGAGATATAATTTATAATATGTTTTTAACCAAAGTAAAAGTATCGCAGCAAAAGCTTTAAAAACAAATAAATAACCTTTTTTATGGATAGAGTTCTTTTTTGTTCATATTTGGAATGCTCTAGCCGGTCTGTAGATTTGTGAAATAAAGGTTATATTAAATACTCTTTAATCACTCTCAGTATTTCCTTAATATTTGAGACATCATTAGTTCCATGCTGACTTACTCTGCTGGCGCGAGCATCTTATTCGTGCGCTCAATCTACATCAATAAAGCTAATTTTCATGAAGTAAATATCTTTTCAATAGACTATTTTTTATTTAGAATAGGTTACTAGTCATATGTTCACGAGCGAGACGCTCGCGCCAGCAGGGGATTATAATTCATTCACTGTTTTTCTTACTTCATCATATCTAAATGTTATATGATGTTTTTTTACATTCAATATTGTATCATTATTTTCATCAATTGATCCATATACAAAAACGTACAACCCTACATTAATGTCATTTAATTGATCTTTTAAATCTGTAAGTGCTTTGTTAAATAGTACGTTATAGTTGTTTTTTAGCCTTGATAAAACCCATTTAGACATTGATTTTTTATCAATTTTTATTGAATAATTTGAATAACTCTGCATTGAGTTTTTTGATTCATCATTATCTTTAAATCCAAGTAACTTAAAAAAAACGCTGTCGGGATATTTATCAAAAACATCTTGATTTACTTCTGATAATCTTATTCTGCCATAAAATATTCTATCATTTTGCAAACTTGATGGATCCGTATGATTTTCTATACGTTTGAAAAAATATCTATATTGGATTTTATTACCATTTATTTCGATTTGAACATCCCTATTGTATGGAAATCCTAAATACCAATCAACTATTCGATCGATGCTTTGAACTCTGTTTTTTTTATCAAATCTGAGGTTTTCACCATCAAACTCATACACTTTAGTTATCCCTCCAAGACCAGTTATTCCCTCATCATCATTATTTTTTGCTTGTGATGTTTTTTTTTCTTCTGCTTTACTATCATCTTCATTCAAATTAAAAACTGAAGGATAACCAATTTTCTTAATCTCTGTTTTATTTAATTTTCCACCTTTGCCTTTTATATAGAGATCATTTAAAATTGCGTATTCGCAAGTTTCGATATGTTCTTGAGTTCTATATTTTTTAAAATGAGGCTTTCTATGATTTCTTTTTTTTATACAACTTGGTGCCATTCGCACGGAACATTTTTCGTCAATACAAACAAATTCGAGTTCTTTATAGTTTGGATAAAGTTTAAGTAGAGTATCAGCCATAACAATTTCTTGAGTACTAACAATTCTTGCTCTATTCATAATTCAAAAATTTAGTTGGTTTTTTACATAAAATCTAATTTGTAAATTTGCATATATGCAAGATAAATCTCCGCTTGCTGGCATGAGCTTGTCGTTTATGAATGGAATCTTATCTTGCCAAAAAGATTTGCATACTTAGTCATAGAAATAAATTATTATTTGCAATCAAATAATTATATAAATTATTTAATTTTCTTAAGAACGGTAAGCAATTTTGGAATTTTGTCAACTTGTGTTTCTGTCCAGAAAGTATAGTTCAAAATCTTATCGTCGTCATAACTATTTAGTTTGATGCTAATTCTTCGATCTTTTTCATAAATAAAATATGACAAGGTCATTTCTTTAGCTTTAAAAATAAACTCGGAAGATTTGTCTTTGAATTTTAAGTCTAAATTTGGAATTACGTTATCTTCTACAATACTTATAAATTCTTCAATTTCATCAATTCCAATCCAAGCCGTCTTACGAACATCCGGATTCTTAATATACATATCCAATTGCAAAGCATTAGTTTTTGTACCTGATTTTAAATCAATAACTTCTATTGGATAAAAAATTACAGATTCTCCTATTCCTGATCTAAACTCTGCGGTTGTATTCCAGTCTTTATTAATTCTTGTAAATTGTGTTTTATCAATTAATATTCGAGTTGATGATTCGATATTTTCTTTTTGAGAATAAGTTAAAAACGTTCCAAGAAGTAAAATTATTGATAATAGATTTTTCATATTTATTTCCTTTTAGTTATTCAATACAAATATTGCAATTAATAATCAGGCACTTTACGGAAATCCATAATCCGTAAAAAAAAATATTTTGAACAAGTATAACAATGAATAAAAATTAAATACCCCGTAATTATACGTGTTTTTATTTCCTTGGAAATTAAATATGTGATGAAGACCTGATTTTTAGCCCTGATAGAAGGGAAAATCCTTTTTTATTGTTTTTCACAATAAAAAAGATTGGAATGATAGCAGGAAATAGCTCCTTAAAAAATCTAAGAGTTTTCATTTAAGTAAAAGTTTAAAAGAATATAACCGCAAAGTCTGTCATTTCGGGGAACGAGAAATCTTTGCAACTAACTCCGCATGTAAAATCGCCAATCTTTGTCGAGCTACTTGCGAGGATTTCTCCTGCGTCGAAATGACAATATTGGGTTACTTTGCGATTCAAGGGATTAATCCCGAAGCCTCGGGACCTTGTTACAAAATGAATCATTAGAACGTAATTTTATAGAGAGTTCCGGAGGAACGTACTATATTGTAGGGATGGATTTTAATCCATTCTACGCATGCAAAATCGTCAATCTTTGTCGAGCTTCTCGCGAAGATTTCTCGTGCCTCGAAATGACAAAAAAATGCTTAATCGTTACTAAAAAAACTTTGTGTCTTAGCGCCTTCGTAGCAAAAACAAAAGCATTAAAAAAAGGACGATACTATATCAAGTATCGTCCTTTAAGGTGAATTTAATTCACATTCTAAAATTAGATTTCAGAATGCCGCATTAAGCGTACAGTTTTTGGTAATCACTAAAAATGAAGACTAAACGCAGGTTATTAATGCCGATATAGTATGAAAACAGTCTAATTTTTATTAGACTGTATTGAATACATAATCGGTATTATTCGTTTATGATATCGCCTTCTTTAGTTTCTTCGCTGGCAATTTTCACCAGTTTATCTTTCAGGTTCAAATCTCCGAAGATTTCAATTTTATCGTCGATTTCTCTTCCTCTTTTTACGTTTACTCTTGTTGCTTTGTGGTCGATCACTTTAATTACATACATACCTTCAGCAGAGCTCACCAATGCCGATTTTGGAATTACAAATGTGCTGTCTTTTGCGTTAAGCGGTAAAAGCACTTCGGCAACCATTCCTGGCAAAAGATCTTTTTTGGTATTAATAACGTCCATTTCTACACGCTCAGAACGTAACTTTAAATCTAATGCTCCAGACATTCTGGTAATTTTAGCTTTAAAATTTTCAGGCAATGATTTTACATTAAAATTCATTTCGTCGCCCTCATGTAAATATCCTGTGTAAAGCTCAGGAACAGAAACCGCCAAACGCAATTTATCCTGCTGCTGAATCGTCAATAAAGGCAAATCAGATCCTTTTCCTGCCGGACCAACAAACGTTCCTAAGTTTACGTTTCTTGCTGCTACAACTCCGTCAAAAGGAGCACGAATTTCAAGATAACCTCTCATAATCGACACTTCTTTGTGTGCTGCAACTGCGGCTTGATATTGTGCGTAATCTGAGTTTTTCTTTCCGTTTGCCATTTCTAAGTCATTTTTAGAAATAGTTCCTTCGACTTTGCTCGTTTCATACAAACGGTTGTAAGTACTTTTGCTTGTCGCATAAATGGCTTCCATTGATTTTAGTCTTGATTCGGCAGCAGCCAACTGAGAGCTGATTTCCGGTGCTTCAAGAACGATCAAAAGCTGTCCTCTTTTTACTTTGGTACCAATATCTACTTTTAGCAATTTTACAAAACTGCTTACTTTAGCATATAAATCTACTTGTTGAAAACCAGTTAATTCGGCTGGTAAACGCAACTCTGTCGTTAGTTTTTCTTTCTCTAAAGAAATGGTTTCTGTTTTAGGTTCAATTTCTGCAACAGGAGCTTCTTCTTTCTTAGAGTTACAACTAGTTAGAAAAAATACGGCTACAAAAAATAATGCGGTCGATTGTATAATGTTATTTTTCATTTTTTGGATTTAATGATGAGATATAATGGATGCTTTCTTCGTCTTCAGGATCTAAGGAAACAGATTGTGTTGTTGTTTTTTCTTGTGCCCATGCAAAGATAAGCGGCAGGATTAGCAATACGGCAAAAGTCGAAAATAATAATCCGCCAATTACGGCTCTACCTAACGGAGAAACCTGATCGCCGCCTTCGCCATGACCAATTGCCATAGGCAACATTCCGGCAATCATCGCAACAGATGTCATGATAATAGGACGAAGCCTTAAAGCCGCAGCTTCACGTGCCGATTCTAATGCATTACCATTTCGTTTTCGAAGTTGTTCAGCATTCGTAACTAATAAAACGGCATTTGCGATCGAAACCCCAACAGACATGATAATACCCATATACGATTGTAAGTTTAGCGTAGAACCTGTAATAGTAAGCATTAATAAAGCGCCTAAAACTACTGCCGGAACTGTTGTTAAAATCACTAACGAAACCTTGAACGATTGGAAATTAGCGGCTAACATTAAGAAGATTACAAAGATGGCAACCAATAATCCGACTTGTAAACTGCTTAATGTTTCAACCAATACCTTACTCATTCCAATTGGGGTAATAAACAAACCACGTGGTAACTCTCCCAATGAACTAATTGTTGCATCTACATCTTTTACTGCCGTACCTAAATCTGTCTGGCTAATGTTTGCTGTAACGGTAATGTATGGCATAGCCCCTAAATTGTCATTTTCACCACTTACAAATCCGGGTGTAATTTTTGCAACGTCGCTTAAAACCGGACGAAGCGAATTTCTTAATACCGGAATTTCTCCAATATCGGTTTTGCTTTTCATCTGGTTTAGCGGTACCTGAACCTGAACATTGTATGATAATCCGGCTCTTTCATCGACCCAGGTATTTTTCTCTGTATATCGTGATGATGAAGTCGACGCAACTAATGATCGTGATATATCGTTCATGTCAACGCCCAGTTCAGCTGCACGGGTTCTGTCGATATCAATATTCATTGCCGGATAATGAATGGGCTGACCAATTTGTACGTCTCTGAAATAAGAGATTTTCTTTAGTTTCTCTACTATCTGAGTTGCATATAACTCATTTCGTTTCTTGTCTTTTCCGGCAATACGAACTTCGATTGGAGTAGGAGATCCCTGGCTCAAAACTTTATCCGTCAATTCGATTGGCTCAAAAGAAAGTTTTACATCCGGAAGTACTTTTTTAATTCTCGCTCTAAAGTCATCCTTAAAGTCATCCATATCCGTATGATATTCTTTTAAACTCACCTGAAATACTGCTTCATGCGAACCTGCCATGAACAAATAAATTGGGTTAATCGAGAATAAAGATGGGTGTTGTCCCACATAAACAGACGAAATTCCGATATGTTCTTTGCCCACCATTTTTTGCAATTCTTTCAAAACAATGATTGCTTTTTCTTCGGTACGTTCTAAACGGGTTCCGTCGGGAGCGCGCATTCTTAATTGAAACTGACTTGAGTTTACTTTTGGGAATACATCTTTTCCGATGAAATTAATAAAGAGAACAGCCAAAAGTGTAATTCCGATAAGGTAAACTAAAGCGGTTAATTTTTTATAAGGAAATAATCGATCCAGCGTTCTCATAAAACGGATTCTGAAACGCTCAAAAGCACCAATTTTTCCGTTGTTATTAGTATCTACTTTTTCAACATATCCTTTTTTCTGCGTAATCAGGTCTTTTTCAGATTCCGGTGTTAATCCGCAGGCATTAAATTCTGCTTCATCATCCGTAATAGTAGGTTCATGTTCGTGTTTTTCATGTCCTTTCATCAGCCAGTTTGCCATTACAGGCACAAAAGTCTGAGAAAGTAAAAAAGAAATAACCATCGAGAATCCAATTGCTAAAGCCAATGGCAAGAACAACGCTCCCGGAATACCAACCATTGTAAAAGCTGGTGCAAAAACTGCCAAAATACATAGTAAGATCAATAATTTTGGCAAGGCGATTTCCTGACACGCATCCCAAATGGCGAGCGCCTTGGGTTTGCCCATATCGAGATGCTGGTGAATATTTTCGATTGTTACCGTACTTTCATCCACTAGAATACCAATTGCAAGAGCTAATCCGCTTAAAGACATTAAGTTGATCGTTTGTCCGAATAATTTTAGAAATAAAACCCCTGATATAATCGAAATTGGAATCGTTAAGATTACAATCAAAGCCGCACGTTTGTCGCCAAGGAAAAGCAATACCATTAATCCGGTTAAAACCGCTCCGATAATACCTTCTGTAATCAAACTTTTTACCGAATTAATCACATAAACGGACTGGTCAAATTCATAAGATAATTTTACGTCTTCCGGTAATGTACTTTGAATTTTAGGCAACTCAGCTTTTAATTTCTGAACTACATCCCAGGTCGAAGCATCTCCGGCTTTTGCAATACTAATATAAACCGAACGTTTTCCGTTTACCAAAGCATAACCCTGCGTAATATCGGCACCATCTTTTACAGTGGCAACATCACCTAATTTTAAGTTTTGAACACTTCCTTTAAATAACGGAATATTCTCAAAATCCTTAACTTCTTTGATCGTATTATTGGTTGGTGTAATGTAGTTTACATCGCCCATTCTCACGTTTCCTGACGGCGCCGTCTGGTTGTTGATACGAATCGCTTCTACAACCTGATCCGGCGTCATATTGTGCGAACGCAATAAATCCGGATCTACGTTAACCTCAATAGTTCTTGGGCTTCCGCCAAAAGGAGCCGGCGATAATAAACCGGGAATCGAAGTAAACGAAGCACGAACATAAACGTTGGCTAAATCCTGCAATTCGTTGTTTGAGCGTATTTTACTGCTCAAAACCAATTGACCAATTGGAAGAGAAGAAGCATCAAAACGAATGATAAACGGAGGTTGGGTTCCCGGAGGAAATGCTGCCTGAATCCTGTTCGAAAGTGAACTTAATTCGGCTGCAGCCTGCGCCATATTTGTGTTTTCATAATAGGTTAATTTCATGATCATTAACCCTTGAATATTTTTGGTTTCTACCGATTTTACACCATTGGCAAACGGTAAAATGTTGACATAAGTCTTAGCAAAATAAGCTTCCATCTGGTCTGGCGTATAACCTCCAAACGGATGCGCAATGTAGATAACCGGCAAGTTCATTTTTGGCAGGATATCTACCTTAATGTCCTGGATGGCACCAATTCCGAAGAAAAATAGACCCGCAACCAATACTAATATGGAGATGGGTTTGCGGAGTGCAAAACGTATTAAATTCATTAGGATCTATAATTAAAATTCATTTATAAATAAGTCAAAATTGCCAGTAGCAGCTACTTTTAGCAAAAACGATTGCCATACATTATTATTCACGATATCGCGGTCGATTTCGGCACGGTTTAACGTATATAAAGTTTGGGTAATATCTGTAAGATCAGTCAATCCGTTTTTGTATAAAGTCGATTTTTGTAAATACGCTCTTTTTGCTGCATCGACCTGAATTGGCGCTTCGGCAAAGTTTTCAAGCGTGATTTGTATTTTATCGTCGGCTAATTTCAATTGAGATTTTAGTTCTCTGTCCGCCTGATTGTATTCTTCCTGTAATCCTTGCGAAACAAACTTTTGAGCACTTACTTGTTTGCTTGCCCTAAACGGAGTCGTCAGGTTCCAGCTAATTCCAATTCCGACTAAATAATTGGTGCGATCCGGATTTACGCCATCCCAATAATTTCTATTAAAGGAAGTTTGATCCGTAATATAATCGCTATTAAATCCTGAAGCACGCGTTTGCAAAACACCAAAAGCGCTCATCGTAGGATAATAAAAACGTTTGTACAATTTTGCCTGCTGATTGCTGTAATCAATCTTCGTTTTGTAGAATTGCAATAAAGGATGCAAACTGTCTGAGGTTACAGTTCCTCTAAGAACTTCTTTCGGGATATCGTTTACAAACAAGGTATCCGTTACAAAATCCTGAGGCGCAACGCCCATTAAATCAACTAGTTTGTTGTTTTGTTCCTTAACGAAGTTTCTCGCCAGATTCAGCGCAATTTTTGCTTTCGAAACTTCGGCTGTAGCCAATGTAGAATCGACTCCCGCCAATAATCCGTTTTTAACTCGTGCAACGGCAGTTTTCTTAAAAACTTCGGCACGGCTTAAATTCTTTTGTTGCGAAATCAATAATCTTTGGCTTGCAAGCAGATTCAAATAAGCAGCAGAAATTTTGATTTCCTGTTGAAATTGTTCTTGTTTCAAGTCATTTTCTTTTGCCTGAACATCTACTTTAGCTAAGTTGATTCTTTCTTTTGTTTTTCCAAAAGTGAAAAAATCCCAGTTCATATTGACCAGATACAATGCTCCAAAAGCAGAGTTCCAGTTTTGATCCGGCAATGCAGGTCCGGACGAAGCGGTTCCTAAACCATTAAAACCATACAAAGCACCATTTTGCCCGTTGATGGTTCCGTAATCTTGTTGTGCCGATAAGTTAAGGTTTGGCAAATAATCACGCTTGGATTGCTTGAGGCTCTCGCGTGACGCATTCGTGTAATTGCTTTTTGCTTTAATGGAACCGTAGTTTTCTAAACCTGTTTTTATTGCTTCTTTTAAAGTCAGGTTTTGAGCATAACTACCACAAGCAAAAATCAAGAAAACTAACAAAGTAATTTTTCTGAAGTACATAAAATTAGTGGTATCAAATTATCTAACAAAATTATTTGTCTTGCTTGAATTTGGGCGTCAATAAATGATGTACTGCGATTATAAATGACCAATTGAATTTGTCATTTATTGGGAATTTAAATTAAAAATTAGTGGTTAATTTGTAGACTATTTAAATTTTAAAAATGAATAAAAAATTCGATAACATATTGGATAACAAATGGTGGCAGGAAATTGCCGTTGTTGCTTTTTCCTTTACCATCTATACGTTAAAAAATGACTGGATGTTATTTAGTTCTTTAGCGTCCATATTAATGGGTGTGTTTTTCTATTTTATTTTATACATGCACGCTCAATTCAACCGTTTTTTTCTTTTGCCAATTCTATTTAAAACACAACGTCCTTTAACTTATATTTTTTTAACGCTTTTTGGAGTATTCGTTTTCTCTGTAGTTTTATACGAGATTATGATGCTCGATATGTTTAGTAATTGCCGTTTGTATCAAAACTCGCATCAACGCAGTTATATGTATCAATTGGCAAGTGTTTTGGGAACTTTGGTTTGTATTTTAAGTCCTATAATTGTATTTAAATTCTACAGGATTCATAGAAAACAAACAGATGAAGCTTTATTGTTTAATGAAATGCAGCTCAATTCGTTGAAAGGACAATTAAATCCTCATTTTTTATTTAATACCTTTAATACGCTTTACGGTATAAGTCTTGA
The DNA here is from genome assembly GCF_001422725.1 of Flavobacterium sp. Leaf82. Taxonomy (GTDB): domain Bacteria; phylum Bacteroidota; class Bacteroidia; order Flavobacteriales; family Flavobacteriaceae; genus Flavobacterium. The sequence goes on from NZ_LMMA01000035.1 coordinate 137,632, forward strand.
ATTTCCGGAAAGAACACCGGATCTAATTATGAAAGTTTCACAGTTAATGCGTTATCAATTAGAGAGTAACAGCAAAAAATGTGTTTCGCTGGAGGATGAACTGGAGTTTATAAACAGTTATGTTCAGCTGGAAAAAGAAAGGGTAGGATACCGTTGCGAAATCACATACGATTGCAAAATAGATAACGAAAACGCCTATAAAGTTTCACCAATGCTGTTGATTGCTTTTATCGAAAATGCCTTTAAACACGGAACTTGCGCGATAGAAAAATGTTATGTGAGAATTATAATTACAGTAGAAAATGGGTTGTTGCATTTGCATGTTGTAAACTCAATTCCCACGAAAAAAACAGACGTGGTTTCGACCAAAATTGGATTAAAAAATACTATTGAACGTTTGAATCTTATTTATGGAAAAGACTATAAATTAGATATTCAGGACGAAAATAAAAACACTTACATTGTAGATTTGAAATTGCAATTGAAAAAGTTTGTAGAATGAGAGAACCCAAAAAATGTATAATTGTAGATGATGAACCGGCAGCGCATTATGTGTTGGCGAATTACATCAAGCAAAATCCGCAATTAGAGTTGGTTTTTCAAGGCTATAATGGCATCGAAGCAATGGATTATCTTCGGGAAAATCCTGTAGACTTAATGTTTCTGGATATTAATATGCCGGAGATTTCAGGAATGGAATTGCTAAAGATTATCCCAACACATCCTAAAACAATCCTGACAACAGCTTATTCTGAATATGCGCTTGAAAGTTATGATTATGGTGTAATAGATTATCTCTTAAAACCTATCTATTTTCCGAGATTCTTAAAAGCAATTGATCGTTTTTTTGCAACAGAAAGTACAAAAGCAAAAGCAGAAACAGAAGAAACAATTGTAAATTCTGTGAGTGTAAAAGTCGATGGTTATTTTATGGATATCGAATTAGACCAGCTTTTGTTTGCGCAGAGTTTTGGTAATTATGTGAAGTTGCACACGATAAAAAGAACATATCTGGCATCGATTACAACAAGTGAATTTGAGAAATGTCTGCCAGAGAAAAATTTCATGCGCATTCATAAATCATATATCGTAGCACTGGATAAAATAGAAACTACAGACAAAGATTTTGTGGTCATTAAAAATGAAAAATTACCGGTTGGGATTACCTATAAAAGAGAATTATCTGACCGATTGAAGAAATAAACGTTAGAAATAAATTTGCTTACTAATTCAATTATTTCAAAAAAAAGAGCCTGCACAGATGAATTTCTGGCAGGCTTTTTTGATTTTTGTATAATAGACAGATAAGTGAATTTTTCGCTACGAATTCACGAACTATTATTTTTTATAAGATTCGTGAATTAGTGGTGTTTTTTATTATTTCAAACAGTTATGAAGTTATGATATAACTTGTTGTTTCCAGACAGGAAGATTAACACCTTTAAAAACCAACCATAAACTAAGAGATAACTCAGCAAGTAAACAAGGCATTAATATCGCAATACTCGAAAGTTGCGGGAATAGAATTAAAGCAAAACTGTTGAACAAGTAACAGATTCCTGCAATTGTCATTAAAACCCCAATTGCTTTAGGAAAATAACCTGATTTAAAAATCAAATAACCTTCAAACAGACATACAAATCCAAAAAAGATTAATCCTACGCCAAAACCAAAATCGTGCAGTTTGATAGAAAGATAAGACAATGTATGCAACTGATCTGGTGTAAAAGATTTTAGATATGCAGCATCTCCAAGAAAAAATAATGCGGCTAAAAGATTTAATTTATTGGCAACCAATACGGCAGTTTGTATCAAATTAAAAGACAAATTAAGCAAAGCGAGTTTCTTGCTTACAGGTTTTAAAAGATAATAAAGAATAATCATTACCGGAAGATCGCAAATTTGCATGATGAGATCCGCTGTGATTCCTATTTTCCATAAAAATTCGGCATGTATAATATTGTTTGCTGTGGCAGTTGCGTCTCCGGAAACGAAAAGTTTATTTCTGACAAATGTTTCTGCACAGAATCCCATTACTATGATAACGAGATATAATAGTCCGGCAATACGGGCATAAAGTTGTGGTGAATTTTGAAAGTTCTTTAGGTTAAATTTCATTTTTTTAAGGTTTGGTTTTAACGTAAGACGCCTGACATTTAAAATTGTTACTGCCTATTTTAACATTTTTTTATAATTTGATTAATACTTTAAAATAAAGTAGTAATTTTAATACGTTATTTTAAAGGTTATTAATTTAAAATTGGAATCATGAAAAATATTTTCTTTGTTATTACCTTTTTATGCAGTAGTTTTTTGATAGGACAAAATGGAGTTTCTCCTGATAAAATAGTTACTCCGCCAGAAAAGGTTTTATATACTTTTCAAAATGAATATCCTGGCAAAATACCGGTTTGGACTATGAAATATGTGGGTGATGACGATGACGAAATTCGTTATGAGGCTAAATATGTTACCGATAAAAAGGCAAAAGCACTAGCGGTTTATGACAATTTGGGTGTTCTTAAAGCCTATGAATTGCAGATTCCGTTAAGCCAGCTTCCGCAAAAAGCGCAGGCATATCTCAAGAAAAATTATCCTGCATCGGCAATTAAGGAAATAGCGGTTGTAGTAGACGACAAAAGCAAAACAACATATGAAGTAGGAATACAAAAAGATTCCAGATTTTATGATGTTGTATTCGATAAAAATGGCGGTTTTGATGTCATAGTCGAAAAAGATTAATCCTGTATACTTACTAAATTCAATATATTTAAAACGAGAAACCCGACATATTCTAAATGTGTCGGGTTTTGTTTTTATTGTTTTATCGTAAAAAATCACCTTCAAATTCATAATTATTTGAATATCAAACAAAATATTATTATAAGATTTTACCTACTTATAATTAGTGTGTTTGATTTTTTATTGCGTTATTTACGGAGATTAAATTTATGTATTTACTACTATGAAAAACGTTCTTCTATTCGCATTTTTTTTATGCAGCAGTTTGTTGCTGGCACAGTCAAGTGTACTGATACCGCCGGAAAATGTAACAATAGCTTTTAAAAAACAATATCCTAAAAAAGTGGCAAGTTGGTCTGTAGAATATGACAAAAGTGATGACATTAAATTTGAAGCAGAATTTAACGTGGCATCTAATATAAAAGCATTTGCATTATATTGGAGCGACGGTGTTTTTATATCCTATAAAGTGCAAATTCCCAAAACTAAATTACCTCTCAAAGCACAAAATTATCTGGCTAAAAATTATGCGGTAAAAACAATTATTCAGAATTATTTAGTTCTGAATGATAAAAATGAAGAAACTTTTGAAACTGGTATAAAAATAAGTAAGCAATTATATAAAGTTGTCTTCAATAAAGAAGGTGAAGGGATTGCTAAAATTAGAGTGAAATTTATTTAAGGATTTAATCATTTTCTCTGTTTCACTATTTTAGGATGTATTTAAAATAATAAACCCGTGAGATTTTTTTAAATCTCACGGGTTTACTTAAAAGGTAAAAGGACTTACAACATCATTCCGCCGGAAACTTCGATACGTTGTGCGTTGATCCATTTTGCATCTTCGGTACATAAAAAAGCAACTACGCCACCAATATCATCAGGCAAACCAACTCTGCCTAAAGCAGTTACTGATGCGATTTGTTGATTCATTTGATCATTATCACGAACAACTCCGCCACCAAAATCAGTTTCAATAGCTCCCGGAGCCACAACATTTACCTTGATTTTTCTTTGTCCTAACTCTTTTGCCTGATATTTTGTTAGTGTTTCAATTGCACCTTTCATAGCAGCATAAGCAGCATAGCCAGCAAATGAAAAACGAGCCAAACCAGTAGAAATATTTACGATTCCGCCACCGTCATTTATAATATTCAATGCTTTTTGAGTTAAGAAAAACGGTCCTTTAAACTGAATATTAGTCAATTGATCAAATTCTGCTTCAGTTGTTCCAATAAAAGAATTATGAATTCCGATTCCTGCATTGTTTACTAAAAAGTCAAACTTATCCGTTTTGAATGTATTTTTTAAAGCTTCTGAAACATTTGTAAAAAAAGCATCAAAAGTACCTGATTCAGCTACATTTAGTTGTAATGAAACTGCTTTTTGTCCCAGATTTTCAATCTCTTTTACAACAGCATCAGCTTCGTCTTTTTTACTGTTGTAGGTAATGATTACGTCAATTCCTTTTTTTGCGATTGCAATTGCCATATTTTTCCCTAAACCTCTGCTACCACCTGTAACAAGAGCTATTTTTGTATTTACTGCCATGATTATTTAATTGTTAATTGTTGATTGTGAATTATTAATTGTTGATTGTGAAATGCTTTTGCATTGTGCTGAAAATCTATTCGCCATAGATTAAAGGATTTAAAAATATGCTCAATCTGCCGCCCGAGCAATAGCGAACAGGCGAAGCAAATCTGCAAGAAAAATTAAACACATAAAAAGATTGTAAAAAGAAACTGGTTTCTAAAACATAGTTTAGCGATCTGTTTTCTATGATTATTTAAATAAAATGAAATGCCTTTTTTTAGCATTTACAATATCTATGATTCTATGTGTTTAAATATTTGTATTTTATAAATTAGAATGTAAAGCCTCAAAAGATGCTTTTAATTCCGGAACACTTGCATTTATTCTTGTCTCACTGGTTCCAAAGGTTAATTCTGATTTTCCTTCTTTTAGTTGTTCAAAAATAGATACGATAAAATCACTTACGCTTGGATGTGCATCATGTAAACCTACGCCGCCAAGATCTGTGTTTAATGCAGGTGGAACAATTTCGATCACTTCAATGTTTTTTGCTTTCAGGATATGACGAAGTGAAATCGTAAACGAACGGAAAAATGCTTTTGTAGCTGAATATACGGGAACTTTTGCAAAAGGGGAAAAAGCAAGTCCGGATGTTACATTCATTACCGTATTCAGCGATTCCAGCTGAACAAAAAGTGAAGTTAAATGCAATGGCGCTTCAATATTAGTAGCGATTTCGGCTTTCATACTTTCATAAAAGTCAGCATCAGTAACTGAAACCCATTTTTGAATTCCGGCATTGTTTACCAAAACATTCAAATCGCTATGGTTTTCTGCAATCCATTTGTATAGTTCAATGCGTTCTGCTTCGAGAGATAAGTCGCATACTTTTGTAATTACTGTTGGGAACTTTGCCTTAACCTCATTTAATACAGATTCACGTCTGCCACAAATAATTACAGTATTATTTTCTTCAATAAATCTTTTAGTTAATCCAAGTCCAATACCGCTTGCGCCGCCTGTTATTAGAATTTTGTTGTTTGATAAGTTCATCTTTTTCGATCTTTTAAATTGATAAGACAAAGGTAGGAGCGAAGTAGGGTTGGGGATTTGTAAATTTCAAATCGATGTTTGCGAAATTCAAATCAGATACTATAAATTTAAAAATCTACAATCTACAATCTAAAATCTAAAATCAACTCCTGAAAGCCAAAGGCGTAAAGGTGGTTTGTTTTTTAAAGAAATTAGAAAAATGGGCGAGTTCTTCAAAACCTAAGGAAAACGCAATTTCTGAGATGTTCCAATCTGTTTGTTTTAAAAGAATCTTTGCTTCATTTGTTAATCGGCTGCTAATTAATTCGGTAGTAGTTTTTCCAGTGTTTTCTTTTAGAACTTTATTCAAATGATTGACATGAACTGATAATCGTTCAGCAAAATCTTTTGCAGTTCTAAGTTCTAATCGCTGATTGGGAGATTCAATAGGGAATTGTCTTTCCAGTAATTCGGCAAATAAAGAGGAAACCCTCGCTGCTGAATTATGTTTAGAATACAAAGCGGTAATTGGCTGTAATTTTTGTCCAAAGTGAATTAACTCGGCTACATAATTCCGAATCAAATCATATTTATAAATATAATCAGAGTTGATTTCTTTTTGTATTTTGTTGAAAATCAATTCAACTTCGATAACTTCTTCATCTGCAAGCTGAAAAACAGGATAACCGTCTGAAGCAAAAATAGGAAGTTCGTCTAAGTCAATTCCGCTTTTATTTTTGGATAAAAACTCACTGGTAAATACACAAAACTGTCCGGATTGATTGGTGTCTTGCGGAATATAATTATAAGGAATTTTGGGTGTTGCGAATAAAAGTCCCTGCTTTTCGATATTGATGATTTTATCAGCATATTCGGCACGATTATTACCTTTTATGAGACTTATTTTATAATATGCACGTCGGTCATAAGGCATATTAGGCTTTTCTTTCATCCTTTCGTAAAGCTCTTTAATATCAAATACATTAAAATGTCCAATTTCTTTTTTAATGTCGTTTGGTAATAATGAACTTGGTTCAACGGTTGAGCCTTCGGTAATGTCTTGGTAAAATGAATCCAGTGATTTCATATGTGTGAATTGTAAAATTCAAATATACGAAAATTTATAAAAGGTTTTTTTAGTTTAAAGTTTCAGGTTTGAGGTTGTTTGACTTTGTGTTTATTTAACCGCAAGGAGCGCTAGGTTTTTTCGCTGAGTTCGCAAAGAATTATTCGAATTTTGTGTCATTTCGAAGAATGAGAAATCTTCGTAAGTGGCCCTATAATGTAAATCGACAATCTTTGTAGAGTTTCTTGCGAAGATTTCTCATTTTTCGAAATGACAAACTGTATGTTTAATTTGCTTAAGAACCTTTGTCTCTCAGCATGACAAGATTGTGCTTATAATTTAAATATGTTTAAAACAAACTTCCCTGAATTAATTCTGGTTGTGGATTACTGCCAAATGCAAAAGTATCTATTACTACAAATTGTTTTTTAATTGGATCTAATTCGCGTAAAACAATCTCTTTGCAGGAAAAATTGATATCTATTATAGTAAATAACTCTGATGCTATTTTAAGATTTTCGGGTGTTAGCTTTCTACCGACAGACATATGTGGATCATCGCTTTTTTTTAATTTTAAAGCTTTTAAAGTTTCCTGTGTTTTTTTTAGAATATTTTTTAAATCAATTTTCGATTCTTCATTAGGAGTTATAAAGAAAGCGCCGCTATTTTCATATGCTTCAAAATGATCTAAATAAGCCCGAAAAGGAGTAAACGTATCAGAAATTTTTAAAAGCTTCAATTTTATTTTTTCGATATCAGATTCTTCAATTTTAAATTCGCAAATAGTAATATGAGCTGTAGAATTGCAACTGTTATACCATTTTATTTTGCTTTTTAAATAATCCTTCATCGTTTTGACTGAAGCAATAACATCTTGTGAAGGATAAATGGCAACTGAATATTTTTTCTCCATTGTGCACTTTTGATTTACACAAATTTAAAATTTAAATTGAGCAGTCAAAGCAGCATAAAAATAATCTTTTCCGGTGCCAACTTCTTTTAGGAATGAACCGGCATTAAACCATCCGGTTTCTAAGGTAAAGGATAAGAAATCATTCATGGAATAATCTAAATTAGAAATCAATTGAGAACCTACAAAACGTTCTGTTGTATCTTTTCCGGAATATAAAAGCTGCATGTTTGGTGCATATAAACCATCGCTTATGGTTTGTCTCCAAAAGATGTCATAATCAATTCCGAGTCCAAGTTTTTCTGTTAAACTAAAATTAATCGACGGATGAATATCTATTAAGTTTGATGGACCAATCAAAGCTACTAATCCAAAATAAGCACCTCGTGGATATAACGGATTAAAGGTTTCTAAATGACCATCGCCGGAGTTTTTATCACCGGAAATAATTTCTGTTTTAAGTCCTATTTCAGGGCTGAATTTTACGTTTTCAAAAGTATAACAGGCAAAGGATGAAAGTGTCCAGGCAGAAATGGTTTTTTCATTTATTTTTCCAAATTGATAAAGACCTTCAAAATCGTATTTCCAGCTTCCTTTGTTTTTCCAGATTCTTGTTCCAATAGATTGTCTGTTCTCTTCGCCAATAGCGTCATCAAAAACGGCACGGCTTTTCCAGAGACCTAAATAATATAAATCGATATTCTGAATAAAAGGCACTTTGTGAATTACGGTATAACTTCCCCAGAATTTGGCATTTTCATTGAATTTATCATTAAAAGTTCCGGTTTTATTCGCAATCGGGTGGGTGAAAAAAGCATCTGTCTGCCAGTTTTTATTTTTATAAAACAATTTAACTCCGTCAAAAGCAAGTCGGCTGTTTGGACCTTCCCGAACAGCGACCAAACGCTGTGAACCGTACATCATTTCCTGTCTTCCGGAACGCAATGTAAGTTGTTCATTTTCATTTCGAATAAAATCAATGTCCAGAAATGCCTGATGAAAATCGAGTTGGTTTTCATCTACCGGACTGGGATCAATTTTGCTGTTTGCCAAGCTGCTTTGCAATTCAAAAAAAGTTCTGAAAACACCTAAATGCATATCGGCGTGAAGCAAATAACGAGAAAGTAAATAGCCATCACCTTCATCAGAATCATCGCCCCATTTATCATTTACGGTATAAGTGTACTGCAATCTGGCTTCGCCACCAATAGTGGCGAAGTAATTGCTGTTTTTGCCTAGCGGAATATATTTTATTTTCTCGTACAGGTTTTTAGTCGAATCTGTTTTTAAATACGTAACATCATCGTCATACCGCAACTTTTGAAATACAGGTTTTTGTTGTGCATTTGCTATTGAAATAAATCCAAAAAGCAACAATAATCGGAATAGCGTGTTCATAATTAGTTTTTTTGATAACCTCCAAAATAGTTCACCGGGCTCCAATCCGGAATTGCTTTTGGAGTTGGTTGTGCAAAGGTTCTAAAATCTGTATCAGCATAAACTACTTTACCGTTTACAACTGTAAGTTTCGATTCTATGTTTAAGATTTTCTCTTCGGGAGTATTAAAATAATCGTCAGAAAGAATCGCAAAATCAGCCAGGTTATTTGCTGTAAGCATACCGCGATCTTTTTCTAAATTGATCAATTGGGCACTTCCGTAAGTAAATAATTTTAGTGCGGTTGTTCTGTCCTGAATATTTTCATCTGCCATATATTTAAGTCCGCCTAAAGTTTTTCCGGTTGTTAACCAATACAAACCAACCCATGGATTGTAGCTGGCAACACGGGTTCCATCGGTCCCCATTCCGACTTTGATTCCCATTTCGAGTATCTTTTTAAGCGGAACCGTGTTTGCAGCAGCTGTTTTTCCGTATCTTTTTATAAAACTTTCTCCCTGATATGCCATTCTATGCTGAATTGCTAATCCGCCGTTTAAAGCTTTAATACGTTTTAAGTTTTCTACAGAAACAGTTTCTCCGTGATCAAAGAACCATAAAAGCCCGTTTAGTGGTGTCTCTTTGTCGATTGACTCAATTACATTCAGGAATCTTGTTATGCTTTCGTTGTAAGTGGCATGAATTCTAAACGGCCATCTTTTTTTAATCAGTAATGATAAAACTTCTTTTAATTGCCCTTCCATTGCGGGACTTAATTCCGGTCTTGGTTTATCGAAATTTTCAAAATCCCCGGCACTCATTACCAAATTTTCTCCAGCACCTTGTGCGTGATATTCAACTTTAGAGTCGTCGTGATCGTCACAACCTTCTCCAATTTCGACTGTACTAACCCATTTACTGTAATCATTTAGTTCGCTTCCTGCTTTTTGGGCAAATAAGTAATAAGGCATTCTTATGGTAAGATCGCTGTCTTTGCATAAACCGTTTGTTACGCCATAATCGTCAGGAAAGTTCTGGAATCCGCCACCGGCATCGATAATGGCAGTTACGCCAAGACGATTCATTTCTGTCATAAATTGTTTGGTCGAATTTATTTTTTCATCAGGCGTTAATTCCGGAAGTTTAGAAAGTATCGAGTATAAAATAAAAGCATTTGGCTCCGCTATTAATAATCCGGTTGGATTTCCGTTTGCATCTTTTTCTACAAGTCCGCCATTTGGATTAGGTGTATTGGCATTAATTTTTAAAGCTGCTATTCCTGCTTTATTCAAATAAGCGTGACCGTATAAATGCAATATAAATGTTGGTACATCGCCTGTTGCTTCATTGATTTCTTCAAGAGTTGGTAATCTTTTTTCTTCAAACTGATAAGCGTTCCAGCCTCCAACTACGCGAACCCATTGTCCTTTTGGTGTTCTTTGGGCTTGCTCTTTTAACATCGCCAAAGCTTTTTTAAGTGAGCGAACGCCATCCCAGCGCAATTCGGTATTAAAGAATCTTCCGCCACGGATAATGTGCATATGAGAATCGAATATTCCGGGAATAATCACTTTTCCTTTGGCATCGATTATAGTTGTTTTTTTGTTTTTTAATTTTAAAATTTCGCTGTTTTTTCCGGTTTTAAGGATTTTTCCATCGGCAATAGCCATTGCTTCTACAATAGTATTTTTATCGTCTAGTGTATGAATAACAGCGTGATGAACGATAAGTGTGGCACTTTTGCTTTGAGCGAAAATAGGCAGGGAAATAATTAAAAGTAATGCTGAAATTATAATTTTTGGTTTCATAATAGTGGTTTTATTAAGGTTTTAAGAAAAAAAAGGCTGTGACTTAACACAGCCTTTTAAGGAACCAATCGAGAATAATCTTATAATTAATGTTTTAGCATTTCGTGTGCATATTGAACACCAACACCGTAAGCACCACCATATTTTTTAACTAAATCTGTTACAGGTACATAAGTTTCCTGACGAGCCCAGTCACGTTGTAATTCTAATAAATATTGTAATGAAGTTACCGGATGTGCACCCGCCTGAACCATACGTGTTACGGCCATTTCGTGTGCTTCTTTAGAAACATCGCCGCTTGCATCTGTAATTACATAAACATCATAACCTTCATTGATTGCTGATAACGCTGGCCCAACGATACAAACGCTTGTCCATAAACCTGCAAAAACTAATTTCTTTTTGCCTTTTGCAACTATAGCTTTGTGAGCAGGAACATCTTCCCAGGTATTCATTGATGTACGATCTATGTAGTTTGAAGTTGCTTTAGGATAGAATTCTTCGATTTCACGGAAAACGGGTCCGCTAAATGATTTTTCGGCAACTGTTGTTACAATAGTAGGAACTTTAAATATTTTTGATGCACCTGCAACCAGAGCTGTGTTGTTACGAAGCTGATCGATTGGAATGTTATTTACTGCAAATGCCATTTGGCTTTCGTAATCAATAAGTACTAATGTATGGTTGAAAGGATCTAATTGTGCCGGACTTGGTTTTTGAGCGAATCCTATAAAAGTTACAAATAATAATGCTGCTGTTAAAAGTATTTTTTTCATGATAATTTATTTTTGTTGTGAATAAAAGGGTTTTTAAAAATTATTTTTTTGTTTGATTTTCAATGTTTTGCATTCAAATAAAATGCCTTGTTTGTAATGTGTTGGTTTTAAAGGGTTTTTCAAAAAAGGCAATAAGGGTTCTAACGATATATCGTCAATTTGTTATTGGATATTCGTGAATGAATTATTTTAAAGCTTTTGCTGAATTAAAAAAGGAAAGTTTTGGTACCTAAATTTTTCCTTTTAGATGTAATCGGTGTAGGATTTCTGATTTTAATAATCCGCTTCCTCCTCCAAAATGTTCAATTACTTCTACTTCTGGTTGTTGTTCTAAGCAAAAAGCAGTGAACTTTTTTTCGACATGATCTTCGATTCCGGAACTCAACAGAACGATGTCAATTTTGTGATTTCGAAAGTATTCCTGAGCTTCGTCCTCGTGATCGAAAGCAACCGCATTCCAATCTTCATTTGCGTTTACAAGTCGAAGTAATATGGCCAGAATCGCTTCGTTTTTTCCGAGTAATAAGAATTCAAGAGTTTTCATAATCGTTTTTTTTAAGGTTCTGTCTCAATACTTTGAGAAGTAGAACTTGTAATTTATTTTACAAATGTATTAGTTAATTAAAAGGTCTTCGCTTAATCTAGGACAAGAAATTATTTTATTATTTAATGTCTTTTCGAGAATATGTTTCGATTTTTTAAGAACTGTAATTTGTTTTACAAATGTATTGGTTCGTTAAAAGATCTTCACTTAATCCAGGACAAGATTTTTTTTAATTAGAAAATTTCTTTTTTGTCTTTTCAAGATGCTTCGGTTTTTTAAAGAACTGTAATTTGTTTTACAAATGTATTGGTTCGTTAAAAGATCTTCACTTAATCCAGGACAAGATTTTTTTCTTTATTAGAAAATCTCTTTTTGTCTTTTCGAGAATATGCTTCGGGTTTTTTAAAGAACTATAAATTTGTTTTACAAATGTATTGGTAAACTCAAAGAGCTTCACTTAATCTAGAATAAGAAAAATGTATTTGGAGATTTATTGTAAATAATAGATTTCAAAAAATTAATTAAGCAAAAACTTAACATTTAAATCGCTTGATAAAGTAAAGCGTAACTTGATCTAACACAATAAATTAAGATTGAATGATTATAAATAAGAAAAAAAAGTTGCTGTGAATGAGGAAAGCCGTAATGTTTTGTCTAAAGTAGAAACTAGTTTTGTGGTATAGAAATCGATGTAGATCCTGTTTTTACCTTTTTAAACAGCGTTTTTTTTAGATTTTCTATGTGCAACTGTTTTTGGAGAAACAATTTTTTTTTTACAATGAAAGTTTGACATATTCACTTTAAGGTGAATAGATTTGTATAAGTTTGCAAGCATACAATAGTCTAATTTTTATCGGGTTTTTAGTTTTGGTTGTTTACAACTAAATCTAAAAACCCTTTTTTTTAGCTTAATAATAAAAGACCTGTGACCCAGAAATTGATAAAATCCCAATTGATCTTGAACTTTTGAGGAGAAAATCCGTAGAAATTTTTAAATGCTGCTGAAAAATGTGACACATCTTTATAACCACATTTATAAGCAACTTCGCTTACAGTTGATGCTTTATTCTGGAATAACTCTTTTGCACGTTCCATTCTTAGTTTTATGATATAGCTTTTTACGGTTGTGCCAAAACAGGCTTTGAATCCTTTTTTAAGCTTAAATTCATTTAGCGAGATCAATCTTGAAAGTTCTGCTAATGTTGGGGCATGAACATAATCTTCGTCTAATATAAGTTTTGCCTGTTGTAATTTATTATAATCATCTTCGTCGATTTGGTCCTTTTGTACGGGCAAAGTAATTATTGCTTCAAGCTGATGTATTAATAATTCCCTGACTTTTGTTTCGATATACATCTTTTTTAAGGCACCCTGACGGTTACAGTTTTTAATTTCGTGAATTACCCATTGAATCGCAGGTGTAAACGGAAGATATTTTGACGTAAGATAACTCGATTTTTTTAGCAGGATATTTTTCGAAAATTTTTCATGAAGTTCCCAATCTTCATTTATTATCTGGTAATAAAAGTCTTTTGATAAAATAACAGACAAATAATTGATTTGCTCAAAAGCCGGAATTTTAAAAGTGGCTTTGTAGTTTGTGGTATAAAAAATATTGTGTGTATTTTCTTTAGAATATTTTTCAGATTCTAATTGATCGATCTGCGTTTCGACATTATTGCAGCAAATAAAATTCATGACTACGGACTCTTCATCAATTTCGAATACAATAGTTTGCGGTGTCAAAAAATACATCTGAGTATCAAGTATAACCATTCCTTCTTTAATCAAATGGTGGCTTTTTATAGATTCTGAATCATTGCTTTCAATGTTGATATTTTCCTCTGTCAATTGATTTTTTGGGTAATATTTATCGCCAATTTCAATTTTGATAATGGCGTTTTCGTGTGCTAAAATTTTCGATCTGATTTTCAAAATATAATCCGTTTTTACAAAATAATAATCCGTTTTTCCCTATCTTTTTTCGAGTTGTTGATGGTACTTTTGCGGCAAAGTTATTTATAATTAGTCTAATTAAAGATATGACAGCTCACAAATTTTTATTTTTTAGTATATTTTTTCTCTTTTCACTGGTATCATTTTCTCAGCAAAATCAAGGAGTTTCGGTTTCCGGACAAGTTCTTGAAAATTCCGGACAAACAATTCCTTATGCTTCAGTTGCGATCGAAAAAACGGATTTAAGTATGATTGCAGATGAAAACGGAAAGTTTGTTTTCAAAAATGTAAAACCGGGAAAGTATACTTTAAAAATTACAGCAATTGGTTTTGCAACTCAAAAAAAACATGTCGAAGTTTCGGATACTAATTCAAATTTTTCATTTCAGTTAGAAAGCGAATTAAATGAGCTGGAAAACATAACTGTTTTAGGTCGTTCCCAAACGGATAAAGTAAACAAACAAGCGTATAGCGTAACAGCAATCGATGCTAAAAAGCTTCATAATTCTACACTCGATTTAGCCCATGCCTTAGACAGGGTTTCCGGAGTTCGTGTTCGTGAAGCGGGCGGAGTAGGTTCAAGATCAGAGCTTTCGATCAATGGTTTTCAGGGAAATCAGGTAAAAGTATTTATCGACGGTGTGCCTATGGATAATTTTGGTTCTTCTTTTCAAATGAATAATATCCCTATAAATCTTGCAGATCGTGTAGAGGTTTACAAAGGAGTTGTGCCTATTTGGCTGGGCGGAGATGCGCTTGGAGGTGCTGTAAATATCGTTACCAATAGCAAACCAAGAACTTTTGTAGATGCTTCTTATTCTTTTGGATCTTTTAATACGCACAGAAGCAGTATTAATGCAGGTTATACGTCTAAAAGTGGTTTTACTACTGAAATCAATGCTTTTCAGAATTATTCTGATAACAATTATTGGGTAAATGTAGATGTGGCTAATTTAAATACGGGCGCTTATTTCCCTAATCAGCGTGTTAGGAGGTTTCATGATAAATACCGCAACGAAACTGTGATCTTAAATATTGGTCTTACCGGAAAAAAATATGCTGATAAATTATTATTTGGTTTTACAGCGGGAGAAAATAAGGCAGATATCCAGACGGGAGCCAGAATGGTTAGTGTATTTGGTCAGGTATATCGAAAAGGAAATATTTTGATGCCTACTTTAAAATATCAGGTTAAAGATCTTTTTACAAAAGGGCTTAATTTAAATCTTACCGGAAATTTCAATTTTGGAGAAGAACAAAATGTTGATACCGTTTTCAGGAGATATAATTGGTTTGGTGAATATAGAGAATATGCCGGTTTGGGTGGAGAAAGAAGCCGTACACTTCGAAAATTTAAAAACAATAATGGGGTTACCACTGCCAATGCAACTTATGCTTTGGGCGAGAGACACTCTTTTATGCTTAATAATACGTTTACCACTTTTGATCGTAAGGAAAGTGATGAATTAGTTCCGGAATCATTGGTTTATAAACAGCCTAAAAAAACGCAAAAGAACGTTTTAGGAATGGGATATAAATTTGATTACAATGAAAAATGGAGTACATCGGTATTTTTAAAAGATTATTCCTTAAAAACTACGTATTCCAGAAGTTACAATCCCTCAGGAAATGCGGGTGATATTGCCTATCAACAATATGTAGATCATACTACAACTACAGGTTATGGCGCTGCAACAAGTTATTACTTAAAGCATAATCTGCAATTGAAAGCGTCGTTTGAAAAAAGTTACCGATTGCCAACTCCGGAAGAAATTTTTGGAAATGTCAATGATAACTTAGAAGGAAATCTTGCCTTAAAGCCTGAAACCAGTAATAATTTTAATGTTGGTGCAAGTTACCAAACTAGTTTTAATAAAGTAAATGCCTTATCATTTGATGTCAATCTTTTGCATCGAAATGCTACAGATTTTATTCGTCCAACGCTAAATAACAATCAAACGATGACGACGAATGTTAATCAGGGCAAGGTGACTAATTATGGTATCGATGGAGAAATTAGATACTCATACAGAACCAGATTTACAGCGGGATTGAATGCAACCTATCAAAATATTCGAAATATGACGGAATATGAGCCCAATCAAAATTATGTGTCTCCTTTTTATAAAGACAGAATCCCAAATATGCCTTTCCTTTTTGGAAATGCTGATGCAACGGTATTTTTTAATGACCTGATTAAAAAAGGAAATAATTTATCTGTTGGTTACAACCTGCTTTATGTACACACGTATTATTTGTCATGGCCAAGTATGGGAAGCAAGGATAGCAAATTAGAAATTCCGCAGCAATTCAGTCACGATATAAACGCTGTTTACACTCTTGCAAACGGAAAATATAATATCGCACTGGAATGTAAAAACCTTTTGGATAATAAGCTTTATGATAATTTTTCGCTGCAAAAACCAAGCAGGGCTTTTTATATAAAATTTAGATATTTTTTTACCAAATCACATAATTAATTTTAATACAAACACCATAATAACATGAAAAAAAATAGCAAATTAGCTTTATTAGCTTTGGTAGCATTTACAACATTCTCTTGTAGCAGTGATTCTGAAAAATCAGGAGATGAAACAGGAGGAGTTGATACAGGAAAAACAAAATATATCATTACAGCTACTACAGGAGCAGCAGGAATTGCTGATTATTTGTTAACGACAGATGATATTTCTAAAGGATCTATCACTACTACAGGAAACGGAATTGAACAAGATGGTTCTTATCGTTATTATATTACGGCTCAAAATAACTTTTTTAGTTTATTATACGGACAGGGAAATCCGGGAGCTGTAACTACTTATAACTTAACTACTGAAGGGAAACTGGTTAAAAAATCTGATTTTCAAGCTGAAACAGTACACGTTTTCGCGGCTGTAAACAAAGATATCTTAACGATTAAAGTACCAAGAAGTGGTGCTGCTTCGATTGCTTCTATGTATAAAATTGATGCCGAAAAATCTCTGATTACCGGAGAAGCACAACAGGATACTAAAAAATTAGCAGGAAACGGTGAGAGAGCCTTTTTTACGTGGGCAACTCAGGTTGGTGATAAAGTATTTATGCCGTACATGAGTATAAAAGGGGACGGAGTTGATAATTTTGGTACAGTAAACCCAGACAGTACGTGGGTTGCGGTATACAATTATCCGGAACTTAAATTAGAGAAAGTAATCAAAGATAACCGTACAAGTTATTTGGGTGCTTATTTTACAAACGGTTTGTATCAGGACGAAAACGGAGATGCTTACGGTTTCTCTAGTGCAGCGGCAACAAGTAATGCTGTTTTAACATCTACTAAACCATCTGCAGTTGTAAAAATCAAAAAAGGGACTACAGAATTTGATAAAACATATTTCTTTAATGTAGAAGAAAAATCAGGTGGATATAAAATTGCTTCCTCAAGCTATATCTCAAAAGGAAAAGTTTTATTGCAAATGTATGGTACTCCGGGAACGAATAAAGGAGCGGCAAAACTTGCTGTTGCAGATGTGTATGCGCAAACATTTACATGGGTAAAAGATGTACCGCTAGAAATTAGCTTTACAACAGTAAACAGATATAATCTTGTTTCTGAAGACGGAAGTTCAGCTGTTGTAGGTATCAATACGCCTGACGGAAACTGGATTTATACTATTAATGGTACAACTGGTGTAGCTACAAAAGGTATAAAAGTTGAAGGTGGTCAAATTACTGCAATTGCAAAATTAAAATATTAAAAATTGGTTTCTTTTGAGCCGTAGGCCTTTCGGGGCTTGCGGTTTTTTTATTTATCCTTTATACGCTGTTAAATATGTTTTCTTTTTCAAAATCAAATCCTAATAAGAAAAAAAGTAAAAAGTCGCTTTTTAAGCGCGTGATGGCCTGGCTGCATTTATGGCTTGGGCTGGCATCCGGAATTATTGTAGTTATCGTAAGTTTAACTGGCTGTATTTATGTTTTTGAAAATGAAATTAAAGATTTTATCGAAGACTGGCGTTTTGTAGAACCTCAGGAAAAAGCATTTTTACTGCCTTCGCAATTAATTACAATTGCAGATAATGCCATGAAAGGCAAACATGCCACAAGTGTTACTTTTGGTGCAAAAGACGATGCGGCTATTGTGGGTTATTTTACTCAGAAAAAAGAAGGAGGTAAGGATAAAGAAGGCAAGGGCGATGGTAAAAAAGGAGAACGAAAAGAAAGAAAACAGGATCTGGCTAAAAATGACGGTGAGAAAGTAAAAGCACCAGAAAAAGGTCAGGGCAAAGGAAAAGAAAAGGGAAAAGAAGAGAAATCCAAAAGAAGAAGAGGAGGGATTTTTACAAGCGTTTACATGAATCCTTATACAGGAGAAATATTAAATGTAAAATCTGTTTCGAGAGGAGATTCTCCTGATTTTTTCAGATTTATTCTAAATGGCCACCGCGCTTTGTGGCTGCCTTATGATATTGGACGACCAATTGTGGGTGTTGCAATTTTGATTTTTGTCTTTTTACTAATCTCAGGCATTGTTTTGTGGTGGCCCGTAAAATGGATCAAATCAATCCGTGATAAAAGTTTTAAGATCAAATGGTCAGCAAGTTTTAAGCGTGTCAATTATGATATGCATAATGTACTTGGTTTTTATAGTATGATTTTTCTTTTGTTTATATCAGTTACGGGTTTGGTTTGGAGTTTTGGCTGGTGGAGTAAATCCTTATATTGGGTAACATCTGGAGGAAAACCTTTAGTAGAAAGCCGTGAATCTCCAAAATCTGATACGACTCATGTTAAAACATTTGAATTGTCTACCGTTGATAAAGTGTTACTGAATATAGCAAAACAAAATCCGGAGGCTTCAGGAATTTTAGTGACTGTACCGGAAAAACCTGCAGATGTTATTGGAGCTTTTGTTTACAAACAAAAAAATACGTTCTATAATATGGACCGTTACAGTTTTGATCAGCAGACGCTTAAAGAAATTTCGATAAAAACACCTTTTTCAGGCAAATATATAGAAGCGAATATTCCGGATAAAATTCGCAGAATGAATTATGATATTCATGTAGGAAGTGTTCTGGGACTTACCGGGAAGTTTATGGCATTTTTTGCCAGTTTAATTTCGGCTACTTTGCCAATTACGGGATTTTTAATCTGGTGGGGAAAACAGAAATTTGGTAAAAAGCCGGCTTCAAAACCAAAGGTTACAGCAAAAGCAGTTCCCATAAAAGCAAAGGCAATTCCTGAAAAGGAATTATCTCTTTAAGTATCTTTTACAGATACCGTTTTTGAATTTTTTTTTGATATTAAAAAGGCGAAACTCGTAAAGTTTCGCCTTTTTTATTTCTTGTTTCTATTAAAGATAACCGTGAGTTTTAAGCCATTCTTCGCAATCTCTCGTCCAGAATTTACTGGTGTCTTTTACGCCTAAACCAAAACCGTGTCCGCCTTTTTCATAAATATGTAACTCAGCCGGAACTGCATTTTTTTTCAGCGCTAAATAAAAATTAATGCTATTTTCTGGTAAAACAACAGTATCATCTGTGGCATGCACCAAAAATGTTGGCGGAGTCTGAGCGTTGACTTTTTTCTCGTTAGAAAATGAATCTAGTAATTCCTGAGAAGGTTTATTGCCTAATAAACTCACTTGCGAACCTTTGTGCGTAATGTCGTTTTGCATGGATATTACGGGATAAATCAAAAGCGAAAAATCCGGACGTGCACTTATTTTAGAAGCTTCATATACTTTATCGTCATAATGAGTGGCTAAAGTCGAGGCTAAATGTCCACCGGCAGAGAATCCCATAATTCCAATTTTAGTGGGATCAATATTAAATTTTGCTGCATTTTGTCTCACATATCGCACTGCTTCCTGAGCATCCTGCAAGGGACCAATATTTTTATTTTTCATAATTTTATCACTCGGCAATCTGTATTTTACAACAAAAGCAGCGATTCCTAAACTATTAAACCATTGGGCAACTTTAGTCCCTTCCTTATCAATTGCCAAATGTTGATATCCTCCACCAGGAAAAATTAAAACTGCAGCCTGATTGGGTTTGCTTTGTGCCGGTAAAAACACACTTAAAGTTGGTATTGTAACCAGACTGGTACTTTGTACTTTACCATCTGTAATACTTTCGTTTTCCTTGTAATCAGACGCTTTTATTTCGTCAGGTATTTTATCCCAAAGCGGGATTATTTGGTTCTGCGTTTGTGCCTGAGTTGTAATTCCTGCAAATAACATAAGAATTAGGAAGGCTTTTTTCCAGTGGTGATTTTTTAAAGTTTTCAATTTTATAATGAATTAGTTGAATATTATTTTTTTGGACTGACTTTCAAAAATAGAACTTTTTATCGATTGAAGGAGTTAAATAAGGCTAAAACATCCTTTTTATTTTAAATCAAAATAAGAATTGGTAATGATTTGAAAGTATTGATTTCAGTACAATTTTACCCCTAAATAAGGACAAATTTCGCATGATGGCTTTTAACAAATATATTGTTTAATGTGTAATTTTGCATTAGTTTTTTTACTTGATATGTTTATTTAATAGGTTAAAATAATTTTTTTTACAATTTATTTGGAATATAAAGATTAAAAACTATATTTGTGCAATCGATTACATTAATTTGATTTGTTATATTTAATGCATTGATTCTAATGTCTTTGTATTGGGTTTTGATTAACGATTTAAATGACCAAAAAAACATCAATTTTATAATACACTTTACTATGAACCAACCACCAGAAGCAATTATCAGCCAAAACAAGAAATCTACCGGAAGCTATCGATGGAGTATTTGCGCATTATTATTTTTTGCAACAACTATTAATTACTTAGACAGACAGGTTCTTTCCTTGACATGGAGTGATTTTATTGCGCCTGAATTTCATTGGACAAATAATGATTACGGAAATATTACAGCATTATTCTCTATTTTTTATGCTGTTTCTTTATTGTTTGCGGGTCGATTTGTAGATTGGTTAGATACTAAAAAAGGGTTTCTTTGGGCGATTGGTATATGGTCTTTGGGAGCTTGTCTGCATGCATTTTGTGGTATTGCAACAGCCGGAATCATTACAGGAAACTGGTTTGTAGGTTTTGAAGGTGCAAAAGATGCCATTGATTTGGTACAAGATACAGGAATGGTAATTAATGTAAGTGTTACATTATTCATTTTTGCCCGTTTTGTTCTGGCAGTAGGTGAGGCAGGAAATTTTCCAGCAGCGATTAAAACAACTGCAGAATATTTTCCTAAAAAAGACAGAGCATTTTCTACCAGTATTTTTAATGCAGGTGCAACTGTAGGAGCTTTAGCAGCACCAATATCGATTCCGTTTATTGCAAAATCTTTTGGCTGGGAAATGTCCTTTATTATCATTGGAGCTTTAGGTTTTGTCTGGATGGGATTTTGGATTTTTATGTATGACAAACCAGAAAGACACCCAAGAGTTAGTCCTGAAGAATTAGAATATATTCGACAAGATGATGTTGCAGATAGTAAGTTAGTAGGTTATGTGCCTGAAACTACGACTAAAGTATCATTTGTAGATTGCTTTAAATACAAACAAACGTGGGCTTTTGCTTTCGGTAAATTTATGACAGACGGTGTTTGGTGGTTCTTTTTATTCTGGACTCCGGCTTATTTAAGTTCTGTTTACGGCATGGATTCTACGCAAGCCGCCTTGCCATTGTTTGTTTTATATATGATTACATTACTTTCTATAATTGGAGGCTGGCTTCCAACTTATTTTGTAGAGAAAAAAGGAATGAATCCTTACGAAGGAAGAATGAGAGCAATGTTAATTTTTGCGTTTTTTCCGTTATTAGCCTTAATAGCACAGCCTTTAGGATATATTAGTTACTGGATTCCGGTAATTATTATTGGTATTGCAGGAGCAGCACACCAATCCTGGTCAGCAAATATTTTTACAACCGTTGGAGATATGTTTCCTAAAAAAGCAATTGCAACAATTACAGGAATTGGTGGTCTTGCCGGAGGTGTAGGTTCTACTATAATCAACAAAGGTTCCGGAGTTTTATTTGATCATGCTAAAGAAACAAATATGTCATTTATGGGCTTTCATGGAATTGAAGCCGGATATTTTATCATTTTCTCAATCTGTGCCGTTTGTTATTTAACAGGCTGGATCGTAATGAAAACATTAGTGCCAAAATACAGTCCAATTACTAATCTTTAATACTATAATGCAATAATACCACCAACTGACTAACCCAACCAAAAACCAACCAACATCATGAATCAAGCTAATGCAGCAATCGGTAAATACCGCTGGACTATTTGTAGTTTAGTATTTTTTGCAACCACTGTTAATTATCTGGATCGAAATGTAATAAGTTACCTGCGTCCTTTTTTAGCAGAAGCTTTTCACTGGACTCCGGAACAGGAAGTGATTGATTATTCGAATATTGAGTTGGCTTTTAAAATTGCGTACGCAATGGGAATGCTTGTTGCTGGTGGAATTATAGATAAATTAGGAACAAAATTAGGGTATGCAATTGCAACCGGATTGTGGAGTTTGGCTGCTATTGGTCACGCATTTGCAACCGGAACGGGAGGTTTTTTAATAGCGCGTGTATTTTTAGGAATTACGGAAGCCGGAAATTTTCCTGCAGCGATAAAAGCAACAGCCGAATGGTTTCCGCAAAAAGAAAGAGCCTTGGCAACCGGAATTTTTAATTCAGGAAGTAATATCGGAGCCATTATTGTGCCGTTATCTGTTCCTTTTATAGCAGAAAATTACGGCTGGCAATGGGCTTTTATACTTACCGGAATCGTTGGTTTTGTATGGCTGGCTTTATGGTTTCTTTTTTATGAAGTACCTCAAAAGCAAAAACGTTTGTCTCAGGCAGAACTCGAATATATTACAGCTGATCAGGTTATAACAGAAGAAGTTGAAGATACTGAAAAAGTCTCCTGGTTAAAATTGCTTTCATTTCGTCAAACCTGGGCATTTGCTATTGGTAAATTATTGACAGATCCGGTTTGGTGGTTTTATTTGTTCTGGTTGCCGGATTTCTTAATGAAACAATATAAATTGACGGCTACAGAAATTATCTGGCCTTGTGCGTTGGTTTATGTAATAGGAAGTGTGGGAAGTATTGGCGGAGGCTGGTTGCCATTAAAACTAATTAATAACAATTGGCCGGCTTATAAAGCCCGTAAAACAAGTATGTTGCTTTATGCATTTGCGGTTTTACCGGTTTTATTTTCTCAATATTTAGGAACAATAAATATGTGGTGGGCAATTTTAGTTATTGGTTTTGCGGTTTCTGCGCATCAGGCGTGGAGCGCTAATATTTTTACAACAGTGTCTGATATGTTTCCTAAAAAAGCCACTGCATCCGTAACGGGAATTGGCGGAATGTTTGGTGCACTTGGAGGAATCTTATTGACCTTGGTGGTTCAAAAAAATATGTTTGTTTATTATACCAGGATAGGTAAAATAGAAACAGGATATTTTATTATGTTTTGCATTTGCGGAGCAGCTTATTTACTGGCATGGCTCATCATGCATATTTTAGTTCCAAGAATGAAAAAGGTAGAATTGTAAACTTTATATCTTAAAAATAAAATAAATTTTGGTTTCAATTATGGTTTTTAAAGATAAAAATCTAATTTTGTGCAATCGATTACATTAAATTAAAAATTATGACAAAATATAGTTCAAGATACGCGTCAAGCCCCGAAGCAGTAAAAAAATATGATACTCAGGAATTACGAAATGAATTCTTAATTGATGATTTAATGCAAGAGGATGAGATTGTATTAACGTACTCTCATTATGACAGATACATTGCAGGATCTGCAGTTCCGGTAAAAGGAGATTTAAAATTAGAAAGTATTGATCCGCTTAAAGCACCTTATTTTTTAGAAAGAAGAGAAATAGGAATTATCAACGTTGGAGGAAGCGGTTCTGTAGTTGTTGAAGGAACTGTTTATCAACTTGGATTTAAAGATGCTTTGTATATCGGAAGCGGTAATAAAGAAGTAATTTTTAAAAGCGATGACAGTAGTAATCCGGCTAAATATTATATCAACTCTGCACCGGCACACACTACTTACCCAACGGTAAAAGTGAGTCTTGCAGAAGCAAATAAATTAGAATTGGGTACAGTAGAAACAGCCAATCACCGTACGGTAAACCAAATGATTATTGGAAGTGTTGTAACTACTTGCCAATTGCAAATGGGAATGACGGAATTAAGAACCGGAAGTGTCTGGAATACTATGCCGGCTCACGTACACGATCGTCGTATGGAAGTTTATTTCTATTTGGACATTCCGGAAAATCAGGCCGTTTGCCATTTTATGGGACAACCGCAAGAGACAAGACATATCTGGATGAACAATCATCAGGCAGTTATTTCGCCGCCATGGTCGATTCACTCAGGTTCAGGAACCAGTAATTATACTTTTATCTGGGGAATGGCTGGAGAGAATTTAGATTACGGAGATATGGATGTTTGTAAAATCACAGATTTAAGATAAGAACCATGACAAACTTATTTGATATAAAAGGAAAAATTGCCCTGATTACAGGAAGTACACACGGACTGGGAATGGCAATGGCAAAAGGATTAGGTCAGGCGGGAGCAACAATTGTTGTAAACGGAAACTCTTCTCAACAAAAAATAGATGATGCCGTAGCTGAACTTAAAAGCGAAGGAATCAATGCTGTTGGTTATAAATTTAATGTAACTGATGAACAGGAAGTTATTGCTGCTGTAAAGAAAATTGAAAGTGAAGTAGGACCAATTGCAATCTTGATTAACAACGCAGGAATCATTAAGAGAATTCCGTTAATCGAAATGGAAGTTGCTGATTTCAAAGAAGTAATTGATATTGATCTTGTTTCTCCTTTTATTGTTTCTAAGCACGTTGCAAAAGGAATGATCGAAAGAAGACAAGGAAAAATAATCAACATTTGCTCGATGATGAGCGAATTAGGCCGTAATACAGTTGGTGCTTATGCTGCTGCAAAAGGCGGATTGAAGATGCTGACTAAAAATATGGCGACAGAATGGGCAAAATATAATGTTCAGATCAACGGAATTGGACCTGGTTATTTTGCTACAGAACAAACAAAACCTATTCGTGTAGACGGACATCCGTTTAATGATTTTATCATTAGCCGTACTCCGGCTGCAAAATGGGGAGATCCGGGCGATTTAGCCGGAGCAGCAATATTTTTATCTTCAAAAGCAAGTGATTTTGTTAATGGTCATATTTTATATGTAGATGGAGGAATCCTGGCTACAATTGGTAAACCATCAAACGAAGAATAATTCTCAATTATATAAAAAGACATGAGCGCAAATCAAACATTCATAAACGATAACTTTTTACTTGAAAATAAATTCGCTGAAGAGTTATACCACAATTACTCAAAAAATCAACCTATAATAGATTACCACAATCACCTTAACCCGCAGTTTATTGCCGAAGATAAAATTTTTGACAATATTACTCAGGTTTGGATAAACGGAGATCACTACAAATGGCGTGCAATGCGTACATTGGGAATCAACGAGCAATTTGTTACAGGAAACGGTTCAGATAAAGATAAGTTTATTAACTGGGCAAAAACGGTTCCGTATACGATGCGTAATCCATTATACCACTGGACGCACTTAGAATTAGCGCGTTATTTTGATATCTATGATTTACTAAATGAAAAATCAGCAGAAAAAATTTATATCGAAACTACTGAGAAAATTAATTCTCAGGCTTACAGCACACAAAACCTGCTTAAAAAAGTAAACGCTGAATTGGTTTGTACTACAGAAGATCCGATTGATAGTTTGGAGTTTCACCAGAAACTGACAAAAAATCCTATTGGAACTAAAATGAGTACGGCTTTCAGACCTGATAAAGCTATCCTGATTTCTAATGATGGATATAATGCATATCTGGACACATTAGGGGATGTGTCCGGAGTTGCAATTAATACGTATGCAGATTTATGCAGCGCATTAAAAAACAGAATTGAATTCTTTAATCAAAATGGTTGCAAATTAAGTGATCACGGTTTAGACCAGATTTACTTTGAAGAATTTACAGAAAGTGAAGTAAATGGAATCTTCAAAAAGAAAAGAGAAAACGGAATTATTACTCCTGAAGAAGCGTTGAAATTTCAAAGTGCTATATTGTTATTCTTATCTGAAACGTATCATCAGTTTGGCTGGGTACAACAATTTCATTTAGGAGCTTTACGTAACAATAATGCTCGTATGCACAGGATTTTAGGACCGGATACAGGTTGGGATTCTATTGGAGATTATCCGCAGGCGCAAAAATTATCAAGCTTTTTAAATGCTTTGGATAGTAAAGATAAATTGACTAAAACGATAATTTATAACTTAAATCCTGCTGATAACGAAGTAATGGCAACGATGATTGGAAATTTCAATGACGGAAGCGTTCGCGGTAAAGTTCAGTTTGGTTCTGGTTGGTGGTTTTTAGATCAGAAAGACGGAATGACTAAACAGTTAAATGCCTTGTCAAACATGGGATTAATTAGCTGTTTCGTAGGAATGTTGACGGATTCAAGAAGCTTTCTGTCTTTTCCAAGACACGAATATTTCAGACGTATTTTATGTAATCTTTTAGGAGATGAAATCAAACGCGGAGAATTGCCAAACGATATGGAATGGATTGGGAAATTGGTTTCTGATATTTCTTATAACAACGCAAAGGAGTATTTCAAGTTTTAGTTAAGAGGAAAGAGTAAAGAAGAAAGAGTAAAGAAGAAAGAGTCAAGAACATAGAATAAAGAGGAAAGAAGAGAGAGTTTTAGCATTAAGGCTTACAATCTTTTTAATCATTAGAATCTGTGGCAAAAAAAAATCATTAATATATTGAGCTTAATTTTTCTTAATTTCTTAATGGTAAAAAAAGAAAATTTTACTGGTAAATACAATAAAATAATATGAGTAAAGTAGTTGCATTCGGCGAAATTATGCTGCGTTTATCAACAGAAAGACACTTACGTTTTTCGCAATCTACAGCATTTGGTGCTACGTATGGAGGCGGAGAATTTAACGTATGTGTTTCTTTAGCAAATTATGGTTTAGATGCTGAATTTGTTACCAGATTACCGGAGAATGAAATTGGTTTTTCTGCATTAAGAGAAATCCGAAAAATGAATGTAGAATCCAAAAGCATTGTTTACGGAGGAGAACGTTTAGGAATTTATTTTCTGGAAACTGGCGCAGGAACACGAGGAAGTAATGTTGTGTATGATCGTGCACATAGTTCGATGGCAACGATTCAAAAAGGTACAATTAACTGGGAAAAAGTATTAGAAGGTGCAACTTGGTTTCATTGGAGCGGAATTACGCCGGCTATTTCTCAAAGTGCTGCCGAAGCCTGTTTAGAAGCTATTAAAGCAGCTCATAAACTGGGAATTACAATTTCATGTGATTTAAATTACAGATCAAAATTGTGGCAATATGGTAAAACTCCAAGCGATGTTATGCCGGAAATGTTATCGTACAGCAATGTTATTTTAGGAGATATCGACACCGCTTATTTTATGTTAGGAATTGCGAAAGTGAATCCGAATTATCAGGATGAAAAATCGCTTCCAACATTATATACAAAATTGTTTGATTTGATTCCGAATTTAAAAACGGTAGCAACAACTTTACGTTATTCTGTAAGTGCATCGCACCAAAGAATTGGAGGTATTTTATTTGACGGAAAAGCGATTTATCAGGCAGCTGTAAAAGAAGTTACTCCGGTCGTAGATCGAGTAGGAAGTGGTGATGCATTTATGGGAGGATTAATTTACGGTTTACAGCAATACGAAAATAATAACCAGAGAGCACTTGATTTTGCAGTTGCAGCTTGTTGTTTAAAACATACAATTGCAGGAGATTATAATCTGGTTACTTTAAAAGAAGTTGAAAATATGATTGATGGTGATGGTTCTGCATTAGTATCAAGATAATTTATATAAAATGGCAAAATATTCAAGAATTGAAGTGGCATTACAAATGAAAGAAAACGGTATGGTTCCGTTGTTTTTTCATTCAGATTTAGAAATTAGTAAAAAGGTGTTAAAAGCTTGTTACGATGGTGGTTCCAGATTAATGGAGTTTACAAGCAGAGGTGATTTTGCCCATGAAGTTTTTGGTGCATTAAACAAATATGCTCTGGCAGAATTACCCGGAATGATGTTGGGTGTAGGTTCTATTACAGATGCTGCCGCGGCTTCATTATACATGAGTTTAGGAGCTAATTTTATTGTAACTCCTGTTTTTAGAGAAGATATTGCAATAGCTTGTAATCGTCGTAAAGTACTGTGGTCACCAGGTTGCGGAACTCTTACAGAGATTGCAAGAGCAGAAGAATTAGGATGCGAGATTGTGAAATTATTTCCTGCAGATATTTATGGACCCGAATTTATAAAAGCAATAAAAGGTCCTTGCCCGTGGACGAATATCATGCCAACAGGAGGTGTTTATCCAACGGTAGAAAGTCTGACTTCATGGATCAATGCAGGTGCAACTTGTGTAGGTATTGGTTCACAGTTAATCTCTAAGGATATACTGGACAATCAGGATTTTGAAGGTTTAAAAACGAAAGTAAGTCAGGTTCTTGACATTATAAAAAATATTAGAAATAAATAAGGAGTAATCATGCCAATTCCTTATTTAAGATTGCGTTTTTTTTAGATTTTAGAAATTGTAATTGAGCATTACGCTTGCAAAATTAAACTTGTCATTCCTCACAGCAAGATTTATTTTCCTCACACAAGTGTAATGTTTCTTTTACAAGTTTAAAAAAGTTTCAAAAGGAAGAATAAGGTTTTTAATGTGATTATTTAGAACACTTTAAAGAAAATTTAAAATGAAAAAATTAAATAGAATAAATACAGGATTAGAAAAGTTACAGCCAATTAAGGTAGTTCAGTTTGGAGAAGGTAACTTTTTAAGAGCTTTTGTTGATTATGCTTTTCACAAACTAAATAAAGAAGTTGATTTTAATGCCGGTATTGCAATAGTTCAGCCTTTAAAAGATGGTATGGTAAACCTGATTAATGAACAGGACGGTCTTTATACTTTGTTTATGAACGGAATTAAAAAAGGCGAGAAAATACAAGATATTGAGTTAATTACTAATATTGTAAAAACGATAAACCCATATACTGAATTTGCAAATTATTTGGCTTTAGCAAAAGAAGAAGAACTTCAGTTTATTGTTTCTAATACTACTGAAGCTGGAATTGAATTCATTGAAAGTGATACTCCGGACATGCAGCCGCCAGTGTCATTTCCTGCAAAGCTGACGGTTTTATTATATGAAAGATTTAAACATTTTAATGGAGATGCTTCTAAAGCGGTAACAATCATTCCTTGTGAATTGATTGATTATAACTCAGAGACGCTAAAAAAATATATTTTGCAATATTGCGATACATGGAAGTTAGAAGATGCATTTAAAACTTGGGTATCAGATGCTTGTACATATCACAGTACTTTGGTTGACAGAATTGTTCCTGGATATCCAAGAGCAGAAATTGAAGAATACAATAATAAATTAGATTATCAGGATAATTTAATTGTTGCTGCTGAACCTTTTTTCCTTTGGGCTATTGAAGGTGGAGACGCTTTAAAAGCAAAATTGCCTTTTCATAAAACACATTTGAATGTAAAAATCGTTGATGATATTCGTCCTTTCAAAATGATTAAAGTTCGTATTTTAAACGGTGCGCACACGGCAATGGTTCCTTTTTCACTTTTGTTTGGTAACAAATTAGTGATGGAAACGGTTAACGGAGATTTTACCGGAAAATTTGTAAATAGCGTTATTAGTGAAATTAGTGAAACGCTGGATATGGACAAAAATGAAATTACAGCCTATACTGAAGAGGTAATGGATCGATTTAAAAATCCATTTATTAAACATGCACTTGCTGATATTGCATTAAATTCTGTCTCAAAATTCAAAGTAAGGGTTTTACCTAGTTTACTGGGATATTATAATGCTAACAAAAAATTGCCTGTTAATTTGACTTTTTCATTAGCGAGTTTAATTCGTTTCTACAAAGGAACATGGAATGGTCAGAGTTTACCGGTAAAAGATGGTGAAGATATTGTTTCTTTCTTTGACGGACTTTGGAAATCTGATGATTATGAAAAAATAGCGAGACTTACTTTGCAAAATAAAAGTTTCTGGGATGAAGATTTAACGCTTATTCCGGGATTAACAAAAGCAATTACTGTCGCATTAGAAGAAATTGATGCAAATGGTATAGAAAATGGTTTCGCCAATTTTCAAAAACAAATAAATACAACAACACAGAAAGCTTAGTTATGGCAACGCAAAAAAAATTAATAAAAGTTCATCCTACTGATAATGTAGCAGTAGCTCTGGTAAATCTTTCGGCTGGTGAGGTGATTAACTTTGAAGGTGAAGATGTTACTGTTGAGACTGATGTAAAAATGAAGCATAAAATCGCAATGGTTCCTTTTAATGTAGGAGACAGGATTATTATGTATGGTGTTTTGGTAGGTAAAGCGAGTGCAAGAATCGAAAGAGGAGGATTGCTTTCTACATCAAACGTGAAACATGAAAGTGATAAGGTAACCGGTAAAACGGAAACTATTGGTTGGAATGCTCCAAATATTGACAAATGGAAAGACAGAACCTGGCAAGGATATCACAGAGAAGACGGACAAGTTGGAACTGAGAATGTTTGGTTGTTTTTTCCGTTAGTATTTTGTGAAAACAGAAATATCGAAATTTTAAAAGATATCTTCGAGAAAGAATTAATGAAGCCAAAAGAGAACGATTATCAGTTATTGCTTCGCTCTTTGGTAAAAACGGAAACTGGTGGTGCAGGAAATGAAGCAGCGTCTAATGATGCTAATTTATTCAATAATATCGAAGTAAAATTCATAACACATCAAGGTGGTTGCGGTGGTATTCGTCAGGATTCTCACAGTCTGGCTAAATTATTGGCGGGATATGTAAACAATCCTAACGTGGCTGGAGCAACTGTATTGAGTTTGGGATGTCAGAATTTACAAATCCAGATCTTTAAAGATGCACTGGATGCGATAAATCCAAACAGTAAAAAACCGGTATTGATTTACGATCAGCAACAAATAGGAACTATTGAAACCATGTTGAGCAGTGTTGTAAAAGATACTTTTGAAGCGATTAAAAAAGCAAACGAAATAAAAAGAGAACCAGCTCCATTATCTAAATTAAGAATTGGATTGGAATGTGGAGGATCTGATGGATTCTCAGGAATTTCTGCTAATCCAACATTGGGAGTGTTATCAGATCATTTAGTTGCTTTAGGAGGAACTACAATTCTTTCTGAATTTCCTGAATTATGTGGAGTAGAACAGGAATTAGTAAATCGTTGTGTAGATGATAAGGACGGAAAACGTTTCTTAGACTTAATGCAATGGTACGAAAAAACAGTTGTAGATGCAGGTTCAGGATTTGACATGAATCCTTCT
Organism: Flavobacterium sp. Leaf82; assembly: GCF_001422725.1. Lineage (GTDB taxonomy): Bacteria > Bacteroidota > Bacteroidia > Flavobacteriales > Flavobacteriaceae > Flavobacterium. Next base: position 168,865 of record NZ_LMMA01000035.1, read on the forward strand.
CCGGGTAACATTAAAGACGGTTTGATCACAGATGCGATGAAATCTGCCGGTGCTGCTAAAAAAGGAGGTACTTCGCCAATTACAGGTGTTTTCGATTATGGAGAATATATTAATGAACCAGGTTTTACATTGCTTTGTACGCCAGGAAACGACGTTGAGTGTACAACTGCAATGGTAGGTTCCGGAGCAAATATGGTATTGTTTACAACAGGTTTAGGAACTCCAACAGGAAACCCTATTGCGCCTGTAGTAAAAATTTCATCAAATACACAGTTAGCGACTAAAATGTCTGATATTATTGATATTGATACTGGTGGAATTATCACCGGAGAAAAATCAATCGATGAAATGGCTGATGAAATGTTAGAATTCATTATAGAAGTTGCAAGTGGTACTATTAAAACTAAAGCAGCAATTTTAAACCAAAATGACTTTATTCCTTGGAAAAGAGGGGTTTCACTTTAAGATTTTTAATATAATATAAATGTAGAGACGCACAGTAGTGCGTCTTTTTTTATGTTTTTTTTTTTGCCACGAATTACACTAATTTGCACTAATTAATTATTGAGACGTAAACTATAAAGATTGGTTTAAGAATCGCTAATTATAAAAATTCGCGATAATTCGTGTAATTTGTGGCAAAAAATCATAAGCTTTACATGATGTTTTACTTTGGCTATCATACACAGCTTATATTTCCTTATATCACTTATATATTTTAAAATAAAAAAGACGCACTATTGCGCGTCTCTATGGTGAAAAATATATTGTAAAACTATGTTGTACTTCTTGAAGAGGATTTACGAATGTATAATTCCGGAGCAAGAACCACCTTTTTTTCGATTTTAATAGTGTCGGTTTTGTCTACTTGTTCCAGGAAAACGCGTGCAGACATTTTTCCCATTTCAAGCGGTGACTGATCTACAGAAGTTATTGATAATTCCATGAATTTAGTAAAAGGCTCATTACTAAAACCTGCAACACAAAAATCCTTTGGAATACTAATGTTTCTTTCTTTTAATTCCTGAATGGCACCCAAAGCAGCAAAATCACTCGAAGAAAATATAGCGTCAGGAGGAGTTTCGAGTTGTAATAAAATATCAACTGCTTCTTTACCGGCTTCTACCATACTTTTAACCGGAATCACGTATTCTTCCTTGAAAATCATTCCGTTGTCCAGTAAAGCTTGTTTGTAGCCTAAAAACCTGTTTTTGAAAATCTCAAGCGATTGATCTCCTGATAAATGCGCAATACATCTGCAACCTTCGTTGATCAGATGTTTTGTAGTAAGATATCCGCCTTTAAAGTCATTGATGGTTACAGAACTTACGCCGTCAATATGTTTGCTACGGTCAAAAAATATTAAAGGGACATTTTTTTCTAAAACATTCCTGAAAGCACCGTCATTTTCTGTGGTAACATCCGTGACTGACATTAATATTCCGTCAACTTGGGCATCTATTAAAGTATATAAATTCTCGTTTTCTCTTTTTGGGCTTTCATGAGTCTGGCAAATAATTACCTGATAGCCATGAGGATGAAGTTCTTCTTCAATTCCTCTAATGACAGATGCAAAGAAATTGCTGTCTATACGAGGAACAATAACCCCTATATTATTACTTCGGCCGCTTTTTAATGCTAAAGCAAGTTTGTTTTGCTTATAATTCATTGCAGCCGCAGTTTTAATAACCAACTCACGCGTGCTCTCTTTTATCTTAGGATTGTTGTTTAACGCTCTTGAAACCGTAGCAGCAGTGATATTTAATTTCTCAGCAATATCGTAAATGGTTATTTTTTCGCTCATTAATATAGGTTTTTCAATTAAATTCCAGACAAAAATACATTTTTTTTTATAACGTTACACAAATTGTTATCGATTACCATAATTTATAATTAAAACGTTTTCGGTTATACAATGATAATAAATTATATGTTTTTTTACATTAAGTGTAATTATAATTCCTAATAAAAATTAAATATATAATTTTTTTCTAAATAAATTTGGTGTGTAAGAACTTATTTTATACTTTCGTGTAATCGATTACATCTATGTATTGATTTGAATGCTAAACAATAAATTCTACACAAATGATTGTAAATAAAATTATAGCACTTAAAACTCTTTTCATTTCCAGCGCAGTTGCTATAATAGTTTCTTCATGTGGTACGCAAGCTTCAAAAGTTTCTGATTCTGATCCCTGGAAAAAAATGGAATCAATCATAAAAAGTATTCCTTTAACTCAATTTCCAGATAAAACATTTAATATTAATGACTTTGGTGCTGTAGCAGATGGAAAAACATCAAATACACTTGCTTTCGAAAAAGCGATTAAAGCATGTGTTCAAAATGGTGGAGGAAAAGTTTTAGTTCCTAATGGAAAATACCTTACTGGTCCAATACATTTAGAAAGCAATGTCAATTTGCACTTAGAAGATAAAGCAGAAATACTTTTTAGTATTAATCCAAAAGAGTATCCAATAGTTCATACTTCTTGGGAAGGAACGGAATTAATGAATTATTCTCCTCTTATATATGCTAAAAATAAGACCAATGTTGCCATAACCGGAAAAGGAACTTTAAATGGTCAGGCAGATAACACAAATTGGTGGATTTGGTCAGGAGGAAAAGATTACGGTTGGAAAAAAGGAATCCCGTCGCAAAATGACCCGCAAAATCGTGAAGTACTTGTTGATATGGCAGAGAAAAATGTTCCGGTTACTGAAAGGGTTTTTGGCGAAGGACGTTATTTACGCCCCAACTTTATAGAGTTTTTTGAATGTAATACTGTATTGGTAAAAGATATAACCGTAATAAATGCTCCGTTTTGGATATTGCATCCTATAAAAACAAGCAACATTATTATTGATGGTGTTACGGTAAACAGCCACGGACCAAATAATGATGGTTGTGATCCTGAATATTCACAAAATGTACTCATTAAAAACTGCACTTTTAATACAGGAGATGATTGCATAGCTATAAAATCAGGACGTGATGCAGATGGAAGAAGAGTCGCAATACCTAGTAAAAATATCATTGTTCAGGATTGTAAAATGATCGACGGTCATGGCGGAGTCGTGATGGGAAGTGAAATATCTGCGGGTGTCAATAAAGTTTTTGTAGAGAATTGTGTAATGGACAGTCCTAATCTGGATCGCGCTATTCGCATTAAAACAAATTCAAGAAGAGGCGGAGTCATAGAAGATGTATTCGTTAGAAATCTAAAAGTAGGAACAGTAAAAGAATGTGTGTTGCTGGTAACGATGTTTTATAATGTTTACGGCTCACAAACCGGAAATTTTATACCAACAGTAAGAAATATAAATCTGGAGAATGTTACGGTAAAAAACGGAGGTAAATACGGTGTTTGGGCAGAAGGTTACGAAGAATCTCCGGTAGAAAATATTACGCTTAAAAATATAGTAATAGAAAAAGTAGGCAAACCCTATTTATTAAAAAATGCAAAGAATGTGAATTTTATAAATACAACTGTGAATGAAAAAAAAGTAGAAACTTTTAAAAATTAAAACTATCAATTAACCAAACTATTAAAACCAAATTATGAACTTTAAACAATTATCAAAGAAAAAAATAAAATACAATTATGTATTTTTATTTTTCCTGAATTTCCTGTTGAGCTCCACAATTTATGCTCAGTCGACTACGATAGAAGGAAAAATTACCGATGCGGCAGGATTATCACTACCAGGTGTAAATGTCCAGGAAAAAGGAACTAAAAATGGTACCTCTACAGACTTTGAGGGAAGTTTTAAAATGAATGTAACAAACAATAAAGCTATTTTAATTATTAGCTATTTGGGCTTTCAAACGCAGGAAGTTAGTATTGCAGGAAAATCTAAAGTAAATGTTAGCCTTGCTGAGCAATCAAACTCACTAAACGAAGTTGTTGTCGTGGGTTATGGATCTGTGAAAAAAACAGATCTTACAGGTTCAGTAAGTACAATTAATGCTGCTACAATTACAGAAAGAAATACAACAAGTGCACTGGAAGCAATTCAGGGAAGCACACCGGGAGTCCAGATTTCATCAAGTTCAGGACGTTCTGGTGACGGATTTAAAGTAGTTATTAGAGGAAATAACTCTCTGATAGGATCTTCTCCTTTATATATTGTTGATGGTGTACCAACTGACGGAATTGACTTTTTGAATCCACAAGATATTGCGAGAATGGATGTCTTGAAAGATGCTTCTTCGGCTGCAATTTATGGTTCAAGAGGTGCTTCAGGAGTTATTATCGTAACGACTAAAAGTGGTATAAGTGCAAAATCAGGTATTAGTGTTACTTATGATACTTCATATGGAACTAAAACCGCTGCAAGATTACCAAAAATGATGTCAGGTGAAGAATGGTGGAAATTTCATCAGGTAGCTTATATGAGCGCTACACCGGCAACTCAAACTCCGGCACAATTAGCAACACTGGCAGGAAATCAAAGCCCTTTGTTAGTTTCAAGAGCTAATAGTGGTTATAACTATGATTGGTATGATGCAGTACTAAAATCAGGAATGACAGAGAATAATTATTTAAATATTTCCGGACGTTCAGACTCAGGTTTGAGTTATAATTTAGGTTTTGGTGTTCAGAGTGATAAAGGACTTATAGACAATGATTCGACGGATAAATATTCATTTAAAATAGGTTTAAATCATAAGATAAATGATAAGTTTTCTACAGGAGCAAATGTTACCATTGCGCGCCTTGATACACAATTAGGGAGTGATTTAGCCATGCAGGATGCCTTCAGGTTAAGTCCGCTTATGTCTCCTTGGGCTGTTGATGCTGCAGGAAATGAAAAAGTAGGTACTTTGTTTTTTCTGCCTGGAAAATTAACGTATCCTGATGGTTCCTGGGCAATTAATAAAACAAGTACAGTGAACCCGTTAGTTGAGATTGCAAATTCATCTCAAACAGAAAAAACATGGCAAACAGTAGGAAATGTTTATTTGCAATACCAACCTATCAAATGGCTTACATTTAAAACAACATTTGCTGCAGGAATCGAAAATACCGTTACAAGTACAGCTTATGGAGCACAAACAAATGCAGGAGTTACCTTAAATGGTAAAAACTCAGCATCTATTAAAAACTTCAATAACTTCAATTATACGTGGGATAATCAAATAGATTTAAAACACACGTTTAATGATGTACATGATTTTAGTGTATTATTATTGCAAAGTATCTATTCAAATGTTGATGAAACTTCTTATTTATATTCTAACAATCAGCCTTTTGATGTTGGATCAAACAATTTGGGTTCAGGAGTTCAGACAAGTTATAATTTGAGCTCAGGTTATGCAAAAAATACGTTGAGTTCATATGCAGTTCGTTTAAATTATACATTTAGAGACAAATATTTATTGACCGCATCAAATAGATGGGATGGTTCTTCAGTATTATCAGAAGATAATAAATGGCAAAACTTCCCATCAGTTGCTTTAGGATGGAAAATAAGTAAAGAATCATTTTTAGAAAATAATACTGTAATTTCTGATTTGAAACTTAGAGCGAGTTTAGGATATACAGGAAATGATAACGTAGCGCCTTATACTTCTCAGGCTTTATTAAACCAACAGACTTTTTATGCAAACGGAGCAAATGTGGTTTCTGGATGGCAGTCTGAAAATTTAGCAAACCAACAATTAACCTGGGAAAAAACAAGAGAACTTAACTTTGGTCTTGATTATGGATTCTTGAAAAACAGAATTTCGGGTAGTGTAGATGTTTACGACAGATTATCTGATAAGTTAATTTACAAACAACAATTACCATCTGAATCAGGTTGGAAAAACACGTTCTCAAATGTTGGTTCTGTTAGTAACAAAGGAGTAGAGGTTTTATTGACTACTAAAAATATTGTGTCTAAAAACGTAAATTGGGAAACCACATTTACATTTACTAAAAACGTAAATAAACTAGAGTCAATTTACAACCAGGATCAGGTAAGTGATATTGGTAATAAATTGATTTTAGGATCAGAATTAAACCCAAATTACAACTATGTTTATGATGGAGTTTGGCAGGAAAGCGAAGCAGCTCAGGCAGCATCTTACGGTATGGCTCCGGGTCAGGCAAGACCAAAAGATTTAAACGGAGATGGTAAATTTAATCAGGATGACAGAACTGTAATTGGTAATGCAAATCCGGAATGGCAGGGAAGTTTATATTCTAAATTAACAGTTGGTCAGTTTGATTTTAATTTCTCCGTGCTTACAAGTCAGGGACAAACGGTTTTGAGTACTTTTCATCAAAACTTTGCTGATGTAAGCGACAGAGGCCGTCAAAAATTGGCTATGGATTATTTTATTCCAACAAATGGTACAGGTATTCCCGCAAATGCAAATAATTCAAACCCAAGACCGGGACCAGTTGCAACTGGCGCGGGAGCGTACTGGACTTCATTATTTGGATATTACAGAGATGTATCTTACGTTAAAATTAAAAATATCTCCTTAGGATACACTTTCAATTCAGATTTACTTAAAAAATTGAAAATGAGTAATTTTAGAATTTACATAAATGTTCTTGACCCATTTGTATTTACAGATTTTGATGGATATGATCCGGAATGGGCCGGTTCTGCTTTTGGTGTAAACCGTCCGGCATCTGTTACTACGCAATTGGGATTAAGTGTTAAATTTTAATTAAGATATAAAATGAAAAAGATACTATTAATTTTAGGAATAATCATTACTGCTTTTAGTTCATGTAGTGACTATATTGAAGAAGAGAGCCTTTCTAACGTTCCCGCAGATGCTACTTACAAAACAGCATCAGGGTTTCAGTTATTGGTAAATTCAAACTATGCCTGGCTTAAAGGAATTTATGGAGGAAATCCATGGTTGTTTGAATCAGGAACAGATATGTATGCTGAAGGAAGAACCCCTGAACCAGCGGGCTTAAGCCAATATACGTTATTAATTCCGTCGTCAAGTAATGTTGATGAGTTGTATATTTCATGTTACCAACAAATTCAGTCCGTAAATAAAACATTATATTATTCGACTTTGACTGAGCAAACATCAAACTTAAATACGCTTGTTGGTGAAGCACGTTATTTAAGAGCCAATGCTTATTTTTTATTAGTTCAAACTTACGGTGGAGTTCCAATTGTATTGGATAATATTACTACTCCTGTTTTATCTTTTAAAAGAAATACAGCCGAGGAAGTTTACGCACAAATTATTACAGATTTAGATGCTTCGTTGGCATCTGTAGGAACTGCGGCGTATGCTACATCAGGAAAAGTAAATAAAAGAGCTGTAAACGATTTGTTGGCAAAAGTTTATTTAACAAGAGGTTATGAAACTTTTGGTACTCCGGCTGATTTTACAAAAGCAGCAGCATATGCCGATGCAGCAATTGCAGGACAAGCTTTAAATATTGCTTTTAATCAATTATTTGTTACGACTGCAACCAGTGATAACGATTTGAATGCAGAAACCATTTTCTCTGTTCAATATGATAAAAATTCTACAAGCACAAGTCCTACAACATTAGGAAATAACCAGTTTTATTATTTCAGTTCTTATTTAGGAGGAGCAGAAACAGGAGCTCCTCTAAGAAGCTACAATTTATGCCCAACTGATTATACATTAGGATTATATGAAAAAGGAGATAAAAGATGGGATGCTACTTTTATGACAGAAATTCTGGAAGAAACAGTAACTGTTGATGGTAAAGCAAAAACAACTCTATATTATCCTTATTATAGACCTACAAATGCAAGTGCGGTAAAAGTGAGACATTTTTATGAGCCAAAATGGTTCACACCAGCTGATAAAGCAGCATGGAACACTGCAAATGCTTCCAGAAAATCGGCCACATTTGTATATCATCCGTGGGGAGAATATTCTGCAGCACATACTTTAATCCAAAATCTGGATTGTTATACCATTCCGGTTAAGAAATTTGATGATGCAAATCCAACAACACCTTCTAGTACAGGTCCGGTAAGTACAAGAGACATTATTGTAGCCCGACTTGGAGAAACATATCTAGTAGCTGCAGAAGCATATTTAAAAGCAGGAAATCCGGCAACAGGTTTAGATCGTTTAAACGAAGTCAGAAGAAGAGCTGGAGTTGCAAATGCTACAGCTGCTCAATTCAATATTGATTATATTTTAGATGAAAGAGCCAGAGAACTGGTAGGAGAATATAAGCGTTGGTTCGATTTAAAACGTACCGGAACTTTAGTTGCCAGAGCTTCTGCATATAATTACAGAATTAAACCTGCTAATTTTGTGGGAGTAGATGGTAAACTTAAAATTTTAAGACCAATACCACAAACGGCATTAGATTTAAATCAAAATAAGGATTTCCCTCAGAATCCTGGTTATTAGTAATTTTAAAATTTTTGAGGCTTAGTTTTTTGAAGAAGTTAAAAAGGAGTTCGATCAGGAATCGGACTCCTTTCTTAACTAAATAAAATAGATGATTTTAATGCGAAAAGTTGTATTCCTTTTATTGTTGTTTTCATGTGTAGTTTCAGCGCAGCAATCGTATAGTGTAGATACATCATATACGGTAAAAAGCACGTACAATAAATTGATAAAAAAATATCCTGCGATCATAATTCCTGTTGTAAGTAAAAACAAGAATGTTGATGAAATTTATGATATTGTTTATTTTAAAGAAAAAGAAAGAACATTGCATATTGATGCTTTTATCAATAAAGCAAAAAAGCAAAATCCGGCTGTAGTTATGATTCACGGCGGCGGATGGCGATCCGGAAATAAAAACCAGATGAATCTTCTGGCTCATGAAATCGCTTCAAAAGGTTATTCTTGTTTTACAATAGAATACAGGTTATCGCTGGAGGCAAAATATCCAAACGGAGTTAACGACGTAAAAAATGCGATTAAATTTATAAAAGATAATGCAAAGAAATTCAAAGTAGATCCAGACAAAATTGCGGTTTTAGGATGTTCTTCGGGAGGTCAAATGGCAGCTTTGATTGGTACTACAAACGGAAATTCGGCTTTTGATGATCCTTTAAATAAAAGTAAATCATCATCAAAAGTAAATGCGATTATAAATGTAGATGGGGTTTTAGCATTCAGGCATCCGGAATCTTCAGAAGGAGAAATGGCATCGTTTTGGCTTGGAGGTTCTTATGAAGAAAAAACAGAAAATTGGAAACAGGCATCGGCACTAAATCACACCGATAAAAATACACCTCCAGTACTATTCATTAACAGCAGTATTCCAAGATTTCATGCAGGACGAGATGATATGATTGCGATTTTAAATCAAAATAAGATTTATAACGAAGTGCATACCATAGAAAATTCGCCACATTCTTTTTGGTTCTTTCAACCTTGGTTTAATGAAACGGTACAATATACCACACAATTTTTAGACAGAATATTTAAATAATTTACAATAAAAGATGAAAACGAAAATCACATTAGCAACCTTATTTTTAGTAGGTATTACAGCAGTAAATGCTCAAAAATACGATATAAAAACCGCTAAAACATATGCCGAAATATCTGCAAAAACAGACGGAAAATGGGAGGGACGTAAATACATTGGAGGAACGGTTTTTAAAAACGTTGACAGACTAAAACTGGCTCCGGAACATACAGATCATTCATTTGATATTCGTTACGAAGGTCCGGGTTGGGAAAGCAACCGAATTGGATATCGTTTATACTTAGACTGGAGAAATGCGATTGATATTTTTGGAAAGAAAACTTCAGCCAATATTTTGCCACTAGTAGGACAGGATAATTTTGATTCGTATCATAATATGAGCGATTGGGGAGCTGATATCCTTAAAGCCGGAAAAGGAATTGGGATTGGATCTATTGACCGTTATTTAAACAATGAAAAATTACATTTCCGTGAAGTTGATTCTACAATTGCAACTGTGGTTAATAAAACAAACGAATCTGGTGTAAAAGTGAATTATTACGGGTGGAAAACAGCTTCTGATAAAATCGATTTTACATCTGTATTGACCATCAAACCAGATCAGCTTTATACACAACATACGATTCAGGCATCAAAAGAAATTAAAGGAATTTGTACCGGAATTGTAAAACAAAAAAATACAGAAACCTTCAAAAAAGAAAGTAAAAATAAAAAATGGGCATATTTAGCTACTTACGGTGAACAATCATTAGTTCCGGATAAATTAGGAATGGCAATTTTTTATCAAACCAAAACAATCGAAAATCTTGCAGATACAGATTTGGATTATCTTTTGGTTTTTAAACCTACAAAAAAAGCAACTTCTTTCTACTTTTTAGGCGCATGGGAACAAGAACCAAACGGAATTAAATCTAAAGAAGAGTTTGTAAAATATTTAGACTCACAATTAGAAGTGCTGAATAAAAAGGGTAAAATGTAGTTAGAGGAGAGAGGAAAGAGAATAGAGAATAGATGCAAGAGAATAGATGCAAGATAAAAAAGTGAAAATCTGCTCGATCTGTGAGAGAAAAAAAGCCAAAGATCAAAAATAAAATGTATGTCTAAATCGTCTTTTAAGAATATCAATTTAATCGTTTTGCTACTGATTTTTAGCATTAAAACAATTGCGCAGACGAATGAAAATCCCATTCTGGCGGATAATATGAAATGGTCAGAAAGAACAGCTCTTACTATTTTGAATAAGTATCCAAAAGCATATCAGATTGACGGAACCGAGAAACCAAAATGGGATTATAAAATGGGATTGGTATTGTCTGCTTTCGAAAAATTATATCAAAAAACAAACGATAAAAAGTACTTCGATTACATCAAAGAATATGCAGATGAAATGATCGATACAGACGGAAATATCAAAAAATATGATATAAAAGAATACAATATTGATTGTGCAAATCCGGGAAAATTACTCTTTAATTTATATGATGCTACAAAAGACAATCGCTATCTAAAAGTAATACAACAATTAAGAGCTCAGCTTGAAACGCAACCCAGAACAGCAAGCGGTGGATTTTGGCACAAACAAATTTATCCCAATCAAATGTGGATTGATGGTTTGTTTATGGCTGAACCATTTTATACCCAATACACTGTAAAGTATGAAAATGGAAAAGCATTGGATGATATTGCCAAACAATTTAAATTGGTACAAAATCATCTTGTAGATAAAAAAACAGGTTTGGTTTATCAGGCTTGGGATGAAAGCAAAGAGATTGCGTGGGCAAATCCTGAAACGGGAAATTCACCAACAATCTGGGGACGCGGAATTGGCTGGTATATGATGGCATTGGTAGAAACGCTGGATTATTATCCAAAAAATCATCCAAAACAAAAAGAGTTAGTAGCATATTTAAATCAAATTGCGAAAAGTGCAGTTGAGCATAAAAGCCCTTCAGGTTTATGGTATCAGGTGGCAGATAAACCGGAATTAAAAGGCAATTATTTAGAATCTTCGGCATCAGCCATGATTATTTATAGTTTAGCAAAAGGCGCAGACAAAGGATATTTGGCTTCATCGTACAAAAAGATAGCCCAGAAATCATTCGATGCCTATCTAGAAGAGTTTGTTAAAAAAGACGATAAAGGACAAATTGTTATTTCGAATGTTTCGTCGAATGTTGGTCTGGGAGGAAAACCTTTCCGCGATGGTACAAATGATTATTACAGCAACAGTAAAACAAAATACAATAGTTCGCCGGCATTAGCAGCATTTTTATTAAGTGCAATCGAATTGAATAAATAACCGTTAAGCATTTTAAAATGATAAATTATAGAAACAAAGTTTATTCTGCTTCAATCCTTTTAATAGGACTGATTGTATTTTCGGTTGGAGAAATTAAAGCACAGGAATCTTCAAAGAAAGAAGTTGTAATTTCTAAAGATTTAAAATGGTCAGAAAGAATGGCACTTTCTATTATTAAACGAGCTCCAAAAGCCTGGCAAATAGATAATAACGAAAAACCAAAATGGGACTATAAACTTGGTTTGGTAACGATGTCATTTGAAGAGCTTTATAAAAAGACAAAAAATCCAGCCTATTTAAACTACGCAAAAGAATATGGCGAAACGGTTATAAATAGTTCAGGAGAAATTATGAACTATAAGCTGGAAGATTATAATATTGATAATGTAAATGCCGGTAAAATACTTTTTGATCTTTATAAAACAACAAAAGATAATAGGTATTTAATTGCGATGCAAACGCTAAGAAAGCAATTAGAAACGCATCCAAGAACAAACTCAGGCGGATTTTGGCATAAAAAAATCTATCCGTATCAAATGTGGCTTGATGGTTTGTATATGGGAGCTCCTTTTTACGCCCGTTACAGCACAGAATTTAATAAAGGAAAAGATTTTGATGATATAGCCAAGCAGTTTGAACAAATACAACTGCATACAATTGACAAAAAAACAGGCTTGCTTTTTCATGCCTGGGACGAAAGCAAACAAATGCCTTGGGCAAATAAGGAAACCGGAACTTCACCTAATTTTTGGTCAAGATCTATTGGCTGGTACATGATGGCATTGGTAGATGTATTGGATTATATGCCAAAAAATCATCCAAAAAGGAAAGAACTAATCCGCTATCTAAATGAAATTTCTACAGCTGTTGCAAAATTTCAGGATCCTTCGGGATTGTGGTATCAGGTAACAGATTCCGGAACCAAAGAAGGCAATTATCTCGAAGCATCAGGATCAGAAATGTTTGTGTATGCTTTTGCAAAAGGAGTAAAAAAAGGATATCTGCCATCCAGTTATAAAAAGCTTGCTGAAAAAGGATTTGAAGGCTTAATTAGTAAATTAGTGACCGTTGATGCTGACGGAGAAATTCATATTACACAAGTTTGTGCCAGCGCAGGATTAGGAGGAAATCCATATCGCGACGGATCTTATGAGTATTATATAAAAGAAAAAATAAAAGTAGACAATTCACACGGTTTAGGGCCTTTTATTCTGGCTGCACTTGAATTAGAAAAATAGTAAAATTTAAATATATTTTAAAATGAAAAATAATAGAAGACAAGGTTATTTTGCATCGGTTGCTTTAGTTTGTTTAATGGCTTTTACAAGTTGTAAAGTTATTTCGCAAGAACCGGCGAAAAAAGAAATCGTTATTTCTAAAGATTTAAAATGGTCTGATAAAATGGCTTTGACCTTAATGAAACGTCATCCTGAAGCGTATATGATCGACGATTCTAAAAAGCCAAAATGGGATTATGTTCATGCCTTGGTTTTACATTCAATAGAAGAATTGAATAAAAAAAATCCGGATCCTCGCTACAAAGCTTACATAAGAGGTTATGTAGATGAATTGGTACAAAATGACGGAACCATAAAAACTTACGAATTCGATAAATACAATATTGATTTGGTGGTACCGGGACGTTTGCTTTTTGATATTTATGCTACATCAAAAGAAGAAAAATACCTAAAAGCAATGCAATTAGTGCGCAAACAAATTTCAGAACAGCCACGTACACAAAGCGGGGGATTCTGGCACAAACAAATTTATCCCAATCAAATGTGGTTAGATGGTTTATATATGGGAGAACCATTTTATGCACAATACACACTTACATTCGAAAACGGAAAAAGTTTTGATGATATCGCAAAACAATTTGAGTTGATTCAGGCACATGCAACAGACCCAAAAACAGGATTATTATACCACGCCTGGGATGAAAGCAAACAAATGCCGTGGGCAAATAAAGAAACAGGAAATTCACCAAATTTCTGGTCAAGAGCTTTAGGTTGGTATGTTATGGCACTTATTGATGTTTTAGATTATATGCCAAAAGAGCATCCAAAACAAAAAGAATTAGTGAAGTACTTAAATAATGCTTGTGAAGCCTTAGCTAAAGTTCAGGATAAATCAGGTTTATGGTATCAGGTAACAGACAAAGGAGGAAAAGATGGAAATTATCTTGAAGCTTCAGGATCATCAATGTTTGCTTATGCTTTTGCAAAAGGTGCAAACAAAGGGTATTTGCCTGCAAAATATAAAAAACTAGCCAATAAAGCTTTCGACGGATTGACTAAAATCTTAATTAAAAAAGTAGACGAAGATGGAGGTATTACTTTAACAAACTGCTGTCAGGTTGCAGGTTTAGGAGGAACTCCTTATCGTGACGGAACTTACGAATATTATGTAAACGAAAAAAAGAAAGACAATGATCCTAAAGCAACCGGACCTTTTATTTTGGCAGCATTAGAATTAAACAGATAATTTAAAATAACTTTTTAAGTTCAAAAGAAACCCGACAGATTTTTAAAACCTGTCGGGTTTAACTAAAGTAATTATTAAAAAATGAAAAACTTAAAAGTCCTTTTTTTCTTACTATCCTTTTTCGCGATACAACAGAATTCTGCACAAGTTTGGGTGCCGGATAACGGAGACGGAACGTATACAAATCCTATAATCCACGCTGATTATTCAGATCCTGATGTCGTGCGTGTAGGAGATGATTTTTATATGACGGCGTCGTCTTTTAACTGCATTCCGGGATTACCCATTTTGCATTCTAAAGATCTCGTAAACTGGAAGATTTTAAGTTATGCTTTACCAAAACAGCCTCCATTTGAAATTTTTAATACCGTGCAGCATGGTAACGGAGTTTGGGCGCCAAGTATTAATTTTCATAATAATGAATTTTATATTTATTATCCAGATCCTGATTTTGGAATTTATATGATAAAAGCCAAAAAAGCAGAAGGACCCTGGTCTGAACCGCTGTTAGTAAAAGCAGGAAAAGGACTTATAGATCCAAGCCCTTTATGGGATGACGACGGTAAAGTATATCTGGCTCATGCCTTTGCGGGCAGCCGCGCACAAATAAAAAGTTTATTGGTAGTTTGCAGCATGAATGCCGAAGGAACAATAGCCAATAATGACGAAGTAATGGTAATTGACGGGCACGAAAGTGAAGGTACAATTGAAGGGCCAAAATTCTATAAACGCAATAATTACTATTACATTTTTGCACCTGCAGGAGGAGTTGCTACAGGCTGGCAAACAATTTTAAGATCCAAAAATGTATTTGGTCCTTATGAAACGAAGAAAGTTCTCGAACAAGGAAAAACAAATATAAATGGTCCGCATCAGGGTGCATGGGTGCAAACACAAACCGGAGAAGATTGGTTTATTCATTTTCAGGATAAAGGAGCTTACGGCAGAATCGTGCATCTTCAGCCTATGAAATGGGAAAAAGACTGGCCGGTTATGGGGCAGGATTTCGATAAAAACGGAATTGGAGAACCCGTTACGACATTCAAAAAACCAAATGTAGGCAAGCAATATCCAATAGAAACTCCTGCAGAATCTGATGAGTTCAATAACCCTAAGTTAGGTTTACAATGGCAATGGCAGGCAAATTCTCAAACAAATTGGGGTTTTCCTACGAGTCTGGGATATTTAAATCTATTTTGTCAAACCACTTTAAAAGACAATCAGAAAATTTTTGATGCGCCTAATTTATTGCTTCAAAAATTCCCTGCTGAAGAATTTACTGTAACAACCAAACTAACTTTTAACACAAGGTTAAACGGCGAATCGACAGGACTTATAATAATGGGACTAGATTATAGTTATTTGAACCTTAAAAATGATAACGGAAAATTATATCTCAATCAGAAAACAGGGACTTTCGATAAAAAAGTTTCAGAAACAGAAACAACACCCGTTTTAATAGCAAACAATACACTTTATCTAAGAGTGAAAATTAAAAAAGGAGGTATTTGCAGTTTCTTTTATAGCATAGACGACAAAAAATACCAGCCAATAGGAACTGATTTTGTATCTAAAGAAGGAAAATGGATTGGTGCCAAAGTAGGGCTTTTTGCCTTGAGTCAAAAAGTAACAAACGATTCCGGAAATGTAGCAGTAGACTGGTTTAGAGTTACGAAGTAGGTTTAGAAAAGAGGGACAAAGGGGCAAAGTTACAAAGGGACATAGTAAGTAGAAATAACGAATAAAGTTTTTCAAAAATGCAAAGAATAACCGTAGTTAAATAAAAAATCTGCCAAATCTGCGAGAAAATAAAATACTTAAAGTAAAACGACTTATTTTAAAGTTTACAAAAACGATGTCTCTATGTGTTTTAAAAAATTGGCAAACCAAAATAAAATATAAAAAATGATTCAGCTTAAAAAATATATAGCATTCGTTTTCTTCAGCATTTGTTTTAGTATTAATGCTCAAAACACCTATAAAAACTGGTCAGATATAATTCGTAAAAATGATGCAGTCTGGTTTGGTACAGATGAAGCAAAAAAAATAGCCGAAAATGTTTTGCTTTACCAAAGAAACATTGGCGGATGGGCAAAAAACATCCAGATGCAAAATCCGCTAAATGAAACAGAAAAACAAAAGCTGATTGCATTAAAAAGTGACTTACATGAAATTACCACAGATAATGGAGCAACATCTCAGGAAATGCTTTTCATGTCAAAAATGTACGCACAGACTAAAGACGATCGTTATAAAGAATCTTTTTTAAAAGGGCTAAATTACTTACTTGAAGCACAATATGACAACGGTGGATGGCCTCAGTTTTATCCATTAAAAAAAGGATACTACACACATATTACCTATAATGATGATTCGATGGTAAATATCATGAACATCATGAAACAAGTGAGTGAACAAACAGATTTTTACAGCATAAAACCAACAAAGGAAATTGTAGAAAAAGCCAAAAAATCGTTTGATAAAGGAATAGATTGTATCTTAAAAACGCAATACAAACAAAACGGGGTTTTAACGGTTTGGTGCGCACAGCATGACGAATTTACACTGGCTCCGGCAAATGCAAGAGCTTTTGAACTGGCGTCGCTTAGCGGATATGAATCTGCTAAAATTGTATTGCTACTAATGTCAATAGAGAAACCATCAGCAGAAATAATTACGGCAGTTAAAAGTGCATACGCCTGGTTTGAAAAAACAAAAATAACCAATCTCGAAGAGAAAAGAGTACTGAATGATGCCGGAAAAATCATAGACAAAAAAATGATTCCTACCCAAAATGCAGCTCCTCTCTGGGCTAGATTTATGGAATTGGATAACAATGAACCATTCTTTTGTGATCGTGACGGAATCAAGAAAAAAACACTTGATGAAATTGGTGCTGAAAGACGAAACGGCTATTCATGGTATACAGATGCTCCTAAAGAAGTCCTGAAAAAATATGCGGCATGGGCAATTAAAAACGGTACAAAAGTTCCCGATTCAGAAAAAAAAAATAGTAGTCTAATTACTGTTGCACAAGATGGTTCCGGAGATTTTACTAAAATTCAGGATGCTGTTTACGCGTGTCCCGCATTTCCTTATGAGAAAGTTACTATTTATGTCAAAAACGGAATCTATAACGAAAAAGTCCGAATTCCAGAATGGAATACCAAGGTCGTTTTACAAGGAGAAAGCAAAGAACAAACAATTATAACTTTTGATGATAATTTCTCGAAAGTCGGTTTAGGGCGAAACAGTACTTTTTACACCCCAACGGTTTTAGTTGAAGCAGACGATTTTTCAGCTTCCAACTTAACCATTAAAAACACTTCAGGAGATAAAGGTCAGGCAATTGCATTATCAGTTGTAGCAAATCGTGCTAAAATTTCAAACTGTAATATTTTAGGAAATCAGGATACTCTATACTTATCAGGAAAAGAAGCAAAACAATATTTTAAAGATTGTTATATCGAAGGAACAACTGATTTTATTTTTGGAAGTGCGACGGCATTATTTGAAAATTGTGAAATTCACAGCATAAAAAGTTCTTATATCACAGCAGCTTCAACACCTCAGGATACAGCTTTTGGTTTTGTTTTTATAAATTGCAAACTTACAGCAGAACCTTTAGCAACAGCAGTTTATTTAGGAAGACCTTGGCGTATTTATGCTAAAACCGTTTATATAAATTGCGATATGGGAAAACATATCAAACCCGAAGGCTGGGAAAACTGGTCAAAACCTGAAGCCGAAAAGAATACTTTCTATGCTGAATACAATTGTAAAGGCGAAGGATTTCAGCCTAAAAAAAGAGTAGTTTGGTCACACCAGCTTTCAAAGAAAGAAGCCCAAAAATATACTATAGAAAATATTCTAAAAGATTCAATTTTAAATTGGTATTCGAAATAAGAAAAAAAGGGCAAGCTGGGTTTATTTTGAAATAAAAAAATAATAGAAATGGCTCAATTTGCGCAACAATTTTCAGCTTCAGGTTTTTCAATGATGAAGCAAATTGATACAGTCTTGTTTTATAAAGTAAAAAAAGATCCGCGAAAACCAGTTCAATCCGTTAAAACCCGTGGGCAAAATATAAAAAAACAATTATGAATTTTAAGTATCTTATTTTTCTGTTCGTTGCATGGACTTCTTTTGCTCAGCATAACGAATTTCCATCAGCAAAAGTAGATTCTATTGTTAATAGAATTCAGCTTCCTGTGATTCCTTCGTATCAAATCAATGTTTTAAAATTGGGAGCTAAAGGAGATTCTGTAACGAATAATAAAGCTGCATTTGACAAGGCGATGGCACTGTGTAAAAAGAATAATGGCGGAACTATAATTGTACCCAAAGGCATTTATAAAATTAATGGACCAATACATTTTGTTAGCAATGTCAATCTTAAAATAGAAAAAGGCGCAAAGATCAAATTCAGCGACAAACCAGAAGATTATTTACCAATGGTTTTAACCAGTTGGGAAGGTACAATGCTGTATAATTACAGTCCGTTAATCTATGCATATCAATGTACTAATATTGCCATAACAGGCGAAGGTACCATTGACGGAGAAGGAGGAAAGACCTGGAAAAGTTTTAAAGCCAAAGAAACGGCAGGGAAGAATTTAAGCCGTGACATGAATCATAACAATACCCCGTTAAAAGACAGAAAATTAGGCGACGGTTATTTTTTACGTCCGCAAATGATACAGTTTTTCAATTGTACCAATATTTTGGTCGAGAATATCCGCATAGAAAATTCCCCTTTTTGGTGTCTGCATTTACTAAAATCGCAAAGTATTACCGTTCGTGGAGTCAGTTATAAATCATTAAATTATAATAATGACGGAATCGATCCTGAATATGCAAAAGATGTTTTAATCGAAAATGTGACCTTTGATAATGGTGATGATAATGTCGCTATTAAGGCCGGAAGAGATCATGAAGGAAGAGCAAATTCAGCAACACCAAGCGAAAATATAATCATAAGAAATTGTAATTTCAAAGGACTTCACGGCGTTGTAATAGGTAGTGAAATGTCAGCCGGAGTGCAAAATGTATATGTAGAAAATTGTAAAACAACTGGCTATTTAAAAAGAGGAATTTATTTAAAAACCAATGCCGACAGAGGTGGTTTTATCAAGAATATTTTTGTCCGGAACATCAAACTCGATGAGGTAGAAGATTGCTTGTACATTACAGCTAATTACCACGGAGAAGGAAATGGTTTTCAGTCTGAAATATCAAATGTTTCTTTTTCGAATATAACTTGTAATAAAGCTACAGCATCCGGAATTGTAATTCAGGGATTTCCAGAAAAGAAAATTCGTAATATCTCCTTAAACAATATTGATATTAAATGGGCAAAAAATGCAATTTCAAGCACAAATGCGGAAAATGTAATATTAAATGAAGTTTTTATAGGAGAAAAAGCCACAGTTCCATCAGCAGCAAAATAGTTTTTTTTAGGTTCTAAGGTCCTGAGGTTCTGAGTTGCTAAGTTAAATAAAGAAGATAAAAGCGACAAAGATTTTCCGTAGAGAGACACTGCAATGCATCTATTGTGGGTAAGAAGATTTTTCATAGAAGCACACTATAATGCGTCTAACATCGTAAAACACAATCTTGTTCATCCCATTTTCGCATTTTTGTCATCTTGAGGGACGAAAGATCAAACCCGGAACTCGTTAAAGCATCTACACAGATTCCTCCTCCAGAAAGATTCAGTGGTTCGGAAAAGGGCAAATAAGTAACTCGAAAAAAGAAATAAAAGAAATAAAAATAACAGTGAAAATCTGTTTTAATCCGTAAGATCAGTGTGCTATTAATTAATCATATTATAAAAATGAAATACTACATAATAACCCTTATGCTAATCGCTACAGCAAGTTTCGCGCAAAAAACAACATTATATACTATTGGAGACTCTACAATGGCAAATAAAAAAGATCCGGATCGCAACCCTGAACACGGTTGGGCACAAGTTCTTCAGCCTTTTTTTAAAGACAATCTTATAGTCGAGAATAAGGCAGTAAATGGTAGAAGCACAAAAAGCTTTATTAATGAAAAGCGTTGGGATTCTATTTATAAAAAGCTTAAAAAAGGGGACTATGTCTTTATAGAATTTGGACATAATGACGAAAAAATAGAAGACTCAACACGATACACCAATCCGCATACAAGCTATAGACATAATTTGATTCGGTTTGTAAAAGAAAGTCGCGAAAAAGGGGCAACCCCTATATTATTTACCTCTATCGCAAGACGCAATTTTAATGAAAAAGGAGTGTTGGTTCCAACACACGGAGACTATCCACTTGAAACCAGATTAGTAGCACAGGAATATAAAGTTGCTTTTATTGATCTTGAATATTACACAGAATTACTCGAACAATCTTTTGGACCTGAGAAATCAAAGCAATTACATTTACACTTTAAAGCAGGAGAAAATTCGTATTATGATAAAGATAAAGCAGATGATACCCATTTATCTTTAAAAGGAGCAACTGCTATTGCACAGATTGTTGTAAATCAAATAAAAACGTTAGAAGATCCGAATGTTGGGAAACTTAAAAAAAGTATAAAGTAAAAAATCCATGGATTAGGATTTTCTCTAATTTAAAGAAAAACTAATCTATAAGTAAATGTCTTATAGTGTAAGATTAAAAACTTTTAGAAGCTAATTAAGTCTGTATTGATCAATAAATTTGCAATTGATATTAAGAGTTGTTAGTAGGTTAATTGTTTTTTTTCTTAATATTCTATTTTAAATATTTTGATTATTTTTTTTAGAGAAAGAGAGAACTTAGGTTCTCTCTTTTTTTGTTTTGTATAAATATTAAGAGTTTTATTGAATAACTAAGTCTGAAGTTTTTTATTTCCTTAATTTAAAAATGTCTTAATCTGTTATTTAAAAAACTTTTAAGAGTAATTATTGCAGCCATTTAGATGGAAATTTGACTTAATTATTTTAAGTGGATTTGATGAAAATTCATTACAAGATTTGCAGTTATTTTGTTGTTGTTTTAGGCAGTACAAAACATGTTTACAATTTATAGTAGGATAGATGTTTTAGACAATGTTTTGTTTTTGGGACTCGTACTGCCTAATCAACAACTACTTCGATATTGAGTATAGTAGAAATATAAAAAATAAGGAAAATGAAAGAAGATCATAATTCTTTTTGGCACGGTACAAGAATAATGCTGTATAGCCTCATTTTTATTTTGTTGATTCTTAATGTAATCCAATTCTTTTTGAGATAATCTTTAAGTTAAATTGTTTAGAATCATACATATTACATAACATCTCTTTCTATGTTATAGAGTAGTTTCTTTTGTAGTAAAGTACAAAGCTTTTATAGCATTAATCATTATATGTTTTCGTGCTTTTTACTCATTTTTAATTCTTCCCTTGATATAACGCTTTCAAATGTTTATGTTATTGATTTAAAATAACAAACTAAACTATTTCACATTCTTTAAAAGGTATTTTTAGGATTTATATTTTTGAAATATTTAAGTTGAATTAGTTAAAAAGATTTAGTTCTAAATCATGTCTTAATCTAATACTTTAAAAACATTTAAAGGTCACGAACATTGTTTTAAATCCAGAAATTTGCACTTGAAGATTTGTAAATGATTTTCACATAAACGATTTCATTTGGTTGTGATAATTTGTTAGTAAATGAGGAAACTACGGTTTCCTCATTTTTATTTAGGACAATTAGGTTTTTAAATGCACGGTTAATTTAAAAACTCTACTTAGACTTTTTAAATCTTAAGTGCTATAATTAGTTTTGCCTGCTATTACAACACTATTTATTATTCCTCAACAGATAATTTATCGTTCTGCTTTTTTCAATTCAAATCTCTAAAACTGAACCGAAGAGCTCTTTACTTCTAAAACTATTTACCGCAAAAGGAATGTCTTAATCTACAAGTTTAAAAACTTTTACGGGCAAAAAAAAGTTGGCTTTAACTAGACCTTTGCATCCTAAAACTGAGGTGTTTTAAATTGATTTTTATGTATTCGCCTGAAAGTTAGATTAATATAGTTAAAATAAATAATAACCCATAATATTAAAGTTATGAAGAATAAATTACTCCCATTATTTGTTGTGCTAGGTTTAGGTAGTTTTTCAGCTTACTCGCAAGTAGGTATTGGGACAAATAATCCTGATCCTTCAGCGCAATTACATGTTCAGGCTACAACTAGAGGTGTTTTAATTCCTAATGTTGAGTTAACGAATACTACATCTGTTAGCCCAATTAATAATCCTGAAGGTCCTGCTGAAAGCTTATTAGTTTTTAATACAAAAGCTATAAATGATGTTACTCCTGGTTATTACTACTGGTATAAAGGTAAATGGAATAGAATGGCTCTTGCTGGCGAAAGTTCAGGAAACGCAGGAATTACTGGTGGAAACGGAGCACCGGGAACACGATAATAAAGGAATTTTTCTAAAAATGTTTAAAAGGAATTTCAGATCTGAATTTGATTTTTTTGAAAATTCATTCCTGACTGAAAATGAAAACGAATCAGCAAAATTTGATCGTTCTATATTTGTTATTTATGATAAGTTTGAATTGATGCAGTTTCTGAGATTAGAAGAAAAAGGTTCAAATGTTTTGTTGTGTTTGTTTAATAAACAATTATATGACAGTTTGATTTTTTTAGAAGAAATTAAAAATTTTGCCCTATTAGAAGGTTCCAAAAACAGAAGTGAATTAATAGCAGAATTGAAACGATATTTTAATACAAAATACGATTCAGGATCACAGATGTCCAGTCTGAATTTTCCCAACCCGAATGCTGTTTCATCACAGTTTAATAATTTTTATAAGTCATTGTTTTTCATGATGTAGTTTGTTTATAAAATAAGTTGTGATTTGTAATAAAAAAAGTAGCCTACATAAATAATCGTGTAGGCTACTTTTTTTTTGGGTAATAAATAATTACCGGAATAATTTATTTTATTTTATAAATTTCTGAACCTGCCAATAAAAAGCAGCCTAATCCGTAGTCTTCAAAATCCGGAATTTTATCATAGGATAATGGCTGACCATCTTTGGGCTCTTTCCCTGTTGATTGTAAATAGCCCAGAAAACCATTAGAATGCAAACTCTCTGTTGTAATTGCATTCCATGCTTTTTGAATTATGGGTAAATAAATCTCCTTTTTCAAAATCCCGCTATTGATTCCGTAAGTTATTCCATAGACAAACAAAGCTGTTCCTGAAGTTTCTTTTTCTCCAAAATTAGTTGGATCGTGTAGACTCACATTCCAGAAACCATCGGCTCTTTGTATAGGTACGAGAGCTGCAGCCATTGTTTTTAGATCTTTTACATATTGCGCCCTGTGAGGTGCATTTTCAGGAATAATAGTCAACACTTTTGCAAGCGCGGCAATTACCCATCCATTTCCCCGGCTCCAATAACAATCTTCTCCATTAGGTTCTTTATATGGCGGATCAAAATCTGCATCACGCCACCATAAGCCATCTTTAGGATTAAAAAGACCATGATCTCCATGTTTATTTCTGGAGTACATATACATATCATACATTTTTTCGAAATAACGATTGTCTTTTTCTAAAACCCCCAGTTTGGCAAAAACTGGCATTCCCATTTGTATCGCATCAATCCAGGACCAATCGTCAAGTTGAGGCGTGTTTAAAAGCATATTGATATTTGCCTTTGTATTCTTTAGTTTTTTAGGATCAGGTTCTAAATTATACAAATCGATATAGGTTTGTGCAGCACAATAGTTATCAGCATTTCTTGTTGTATTACCGCTGTTAAATCCCCAATTATGAAACTCTGACCAGGAATAGGCATAATCGTAATAAATATCTTTTGGGAAAATTTCATGCAATGCCATTAATCCTTCATAATATACGCCACGTGTCCAGATATTACTGGGACGTTTTTTATTCGTGATAATAGTTTTGCCGGTTTCAGGCCATTTTTGCATGAAATAATCGTTGGCAAGTATCATTTGTTTCAGTACCAGCTTTTTGTCAAACGGTTGCTGTGCGTTTATCGAAGTAATATATGAAAAGCATATGGCGAAAAATAAAAGTAATTTATTCATTTTTAATACTGGTTATTTAATAATTAGTTTTGTTTTTTTAATGGAATCAGAGTAACAGGACCCAATAATCCGGAAGGAGTAGGATTCCATTTTGTGGCATCGAATTTTTTATAATCTTTATCGACCATATTAATTTCGTAGAAAATCTTCCATTCCTGACCTTTCAGTTCCATATCCCGGATTCTGTTGGCAGATAAATTAGTAACCTGAATTTTAAGATTGTTCTTTCCTGACTTTAGTTTGCTCAAATTCAATTGATAAGGAACAGACCATGCCGTACCTATAAATTCATCGTTAAGCCAGACTTTTGCACTTTCGCGAACATCACCCAGATCTAAAATCCAGTCGTTTGTTTTAGAATCTGGATTGTCAAAGTTTAATGTGTAAGTGGCAGTTCCTGAAAAAGCTTCTGCATCAGCACTTATTTTTGTCCAGGATCCTAAATTGGAAACAGTTGCATTTGCGGGTAATTTAGGACCGCCTTTATCAAAAGTAATATTCCATTTTCCTGTTAAGGAAACAGTATTACCAGAAGGCTCATAATACTGCCATTTTTTTTGCGAAGCGTTGTTTTCAGTCTTTAAAAAATAAGATTTTCCGGGTTCAATTCTAAGTTTTACAGCTGTTGTTGTGGCGCTTTTGGTCACAATAGCGTTGCCATATTCTTTGTTTAGCGGATCGAAAATAATGACTTCTTTATTGCCAATTTGCAACGGAATAAAAGCATCAATTATTTTGGGTGTATGATTGACGAGGTAATATATTTTTTCGCCATCAATATCTCTTCTTGTGTATTTTAAACCTGAATTGACCAGACTTTCGGGATATAATTGGGCATTTTCTAAAGCTTTAAAAATATCAGAAACAGGTTGTATAAACTCTTTATTCTGAGTTAAAACAGATTGAAGTTTTTGCTCTTGTTTTTTATAATCATAAAAACCGGGAACAGATTCAGGCAAACCTTCAAAAATAATAGTTGCACCTTCTTTTTTTAATTCGATCAATTTTTGCAAAGTAGCGAGTGGCATTTTTTTACATGACGGAATAATTAATGATTTAAAAGTTCCTCCCGGAAGTACGATAATTCCGTTTGTAACTTTGGCCTGAGCTATAAAATTATCAGATATAAAATCTACTCCGTAACCTTTATTCATCAAACTTTTGGTGGTGTTATAAAAGGAAGTTTCATATAGCCATTCTGATAAAGAATGAATTTTGAACTGAACAAATAAATTTCCTTTTAGATATTTATCCCAAACATCATAAACAGGCCAATAGAGCAGGATTTCATTATCAGATTTCCCTTGTTGCAACAGCGACTGACAGTTTGATATATACGAAAATAGAGCAGGAGCATCTTCCCAAATAGTATTATTGGCATTGAAATTTACCGAAGCATAAAATTGCCATCCCGGCCAGACGGCGCGGGTTGGAGAATAGGTAGAACCGTGAAGAAAAACATGATTTACGCCATTGAGCATTAAATCTTCGACTTCAGGTTTACATTGTGACAATGCTGTTTTAAAATGTTCTCTGAGCCATGTAAATGTTTCTGATGAAACTAGGTTTTTGCCGGATATATGAGCTGCAGATGAGGAGAATTTGAGCATTACAGGATCTGCATCGCCTTCGCGAATGTCTTCTTTTTCACGTCTGAAACCCGGAATATCAAATGGCATCGAACCAAAAGTCTCACATTCAGGAATATCTGCAGACGCATATAAATCGATCAGGTTTCCCGGCGATCCATGCGCCTGAAGTTTGGTTTTAAAGTTTTTAGAATGTGCCCATTTTGTCCACGACTGATCAAATTTGTTCAATAGCAAATCTGCAATAGTTTCGCGATAATCACTTCTGATCCGGTTGCCGGTTTCAGTATCGGTTTCATTCAATAAAACGGGTAATTCTTTTTTTAAATCATATCCTCTTCTGGCCTGGAATTCTTCAAAAAAATCAGGTGTAAAATCAGTTCCGTAAACTTCAAAACTGTCATTAAAAATAGCACGAATCTTTCCATCACGATTTTTAAAAGCAGTGTTAAAAGGTACTACATAAGCATTAAAAGCTTGTTCAGAATAATGATCTACTGTATATCCTTTTCCGCCCGGCGCAGCTCTTTTTACCTGCTGTCCGGTTTTGCCGCTAAACATCGCATAGATTGTATAATCTGTTTTACGGGCTTTCCAGTTTAGTTTATTAGGTTCAATGTAGGGTAATGCAACATGGTTTCCTTCAATTCCTTTATCAGCAGTATTGGCTTTATTTTTTTTAAGTGCACTAGTTAAATTTATATAACTGCCATCAGTTCCGTATGCTACAACATATAATAAATCTGCAGGAGTCTTTTCTTTACTGCTGTCGAGAACTATGTTTTTATTGAAAGTTTCGTTTTTTTTAAGAGGATATTTTTCCACGATTAATTTTGTTGCCGCATATGGCAGCGTAACCTGAGAACCTCCATAAGGCCAACCGGTTCCCAAAACCATATCTACCTGCATGTTAAGACTGTCAGCAATATGAATTGTATAGTCTAACATTTCCATCCATTTGGGAGACAGATAATCTATAAAGTTATTTTCTTCTCCTTTTACACCATAAATAGGGGTTATTTCGACACCTCCAATTCCTGCTTTATGAAAATCTATCAGGCTTTTTTTGAGATTAGGTTTGTCTACAGCACTTCCCATCCACCACCAGCGTGTCCATGGCTGATTGGTATTAGTAGATTTTGGCCAGGGAGAAAGTCTTGTTTCCTGAGCAAAAGAACTAAAAGCACAGCAAACGAATAGTAAAATAAAGAGATTTAATCTGGTTGATTTCATTATTTATTCAAAGGTTTTAGTTGCTGTGTATAAAGATTTTTTCAGAATTAAAAATTAAGAAAATACCATTTATTGTTTTTGTAATAAAGTAAAAGTAGCTGTCGTGCATTAAAATGCTATCCTGTAGCATCCTGTTTTTTATAAATATATTAAAAAATGAAATGCTTAGTAAAATCGCACAGTTATTTAGTAATTCATATTTTTTTATATAAATAAATATGAAATACTAAAAAACATTTTAATAAAATTTTTGATATGATATTTGTTATTTTCTCAATGAATTAAGGATTGTAAATCAGGGAGTTGTGTGAGTTTTTTGTTAAAATAAATATAAAATAATTCATAAGATGTTGAAATCTAACAGGATACTACAGGATACTGCGAATAGTTGTTCTGGATAAATTTGGAATAACTATTAAACTAACCAAAATTTAACTTTTATGAAAAACAAACTTAATCTTTTGCTGATTATGGCCTTCTTTGCATTATTGCATGCATCGGGTTATGCGCAAGAAAAAACAGTTACAGGAACAGTTACTGATCCGGCAAAACTTTCGATTCCGGGAGTCAATGTAATTGTTAAAGGAACCAATCGTGGAGCAAGTACTGATTTTGACGGAAAATTTAGTCTGAAAGCTTCTGAAGGAGAAACATTAGTTTTTTCGTTTGTAGGATTTATAAAGAAAGAAGTAAAAATAGGTGCCGCAAAAACGTATTCTATTTCTTTAGATGCAGAAAGTGCTAACTTAAATGAAGTTGTTGTGATTGGGTACGGAACTCAAAAGAAAAAATTAACCACAGGGGCAATATCCGGAATCAAAACAGAAAATTTTACCGAAAGACCTATTTCCAGAATTGATCAGGGGTTAATTGGGCAAGTTGCCGGAGTTCGTGTCAAACAAACAACCGGATTACCCGGACAGCCTTTTAGTATAGAAATCAGGGGAGCCGGATCTATTACTGCAGGAAATGAGCCTTTGTATGTTATAGACGGATTTCCTATTTATACAGAGGGATCTAACAGTAATGGTGCTTTTTCAAACGGAAGCCCGCTTGACAATATGAACCCTAATGATGTAGCGTCGATAGAAGTATTAAAAGATGCTGCCGCGGCTTCTATTTATGGATCAAGAGCATCAAACGGTGTAGTTTTGATTACCACTAAAAAAGGAAAAAAAGGAAAACCAAAATTTACTTTTAATACTTATGGAGGTGTAAATAAAGAAGCCAACAGGGTCGATATGCTTTCTTCTCAGGGATGGATCGACAGGGCAAAAACCATGATCGATGCACAATGGGTAGGTTCTGGTATTGCAGGCGCATCTGCCACTCAAAACAATGCAGAAAGAATTGCAGCTTATAATGCAAAAAATCCAACAGCGCCTCTTAACACTGCCAATACCAGATATTATACGTATTTGTATGATGAAAGATGGGATATTCCTGGACATCCGGGATTAGATTATATCGATTGGCAGGATAAAGTTTTCCGTACAGGAGAATTTAGCAACTATCAATTATCTGCCTCAGGAGCGACTGATGTTGTGAATTATTATGTATCTGCAAATTACCAAAAAAATACAGGATATATTATTGGCACAGATTATACTTTGTTTTCTGCCAGAGCGAATGTTGACGTTAAACTGTCTGAAAGTTTTAAAATGGGAATTAACATCGCGCCTTCTTATTCTATTAAAAATGATCCGGGCGTAGAAGGAAAGGATAATACTTTGTTTAAAGCACTTACGGCAACACCGGTTTTTGAAAGTGCTTCTAATGCTGCCGGAGAAAAATATACCACGAGATATGCCTGGGGAAGCAGCACAACAAATATGTTGAATGCATTGGCAAGAACAGGAAAAAATTCGATGTACAGAACTTTGATTTCTACATATGCGAGTTATCAATTTGCGAAAGATTTTACTTTTAAGAGCACTATAAACTTTGATAACTCAGACAATACGAACGAAAGTTACACGCCAAATGATGTTCAGGCGAGTATTAGAGGAGCTTATAATACGTACAGAAGACAGAATTTAGTTAATGAAAATACCCTTAATTATGACAAATCTATTGGCGATCATACTATTAATTTGCTTTTGGGACAATCATTCAGTTCTTATGAAATCATGAGATCTACACTTTCTTCAGGTGCGCTTTATAACAGTTCAACTGTAGAAACATTGCCTACAGGATCACTTGGTTCTACGAATGCTGAAAAAAGCACTTTGCTGTCTTATTTTGCCAGATTACAGTACAATTACAAAGAAAGATATTTGATATCTGCGAGTATCAGACGTGATGGTTCTTCAAAATTTGGAACTGACAGACAATGGGGCGTTTTTCCTTCGTTGTCATTAGGATGGAGAATCAAACAAGAGGAGTTTATGAAAAATGTAGACTGGCTTAGTGATCTAAAACTACGCGCAAGTACAGGTATTAACGGTAGTAATAATATTGGCAGTTATGCCTCTTATGCAACGCTGGCAACTTACAATTACTCGATTGGCGGTGCGGCTGCAATAGGGCAGGGAGCCTCATCTATACCAAATCCATCTTTGCATTGGGAAGAATCACGAAGTGTAGATTTAGGATTGGATTTTGGAATTCTAAAAAACAGAATTTCAGGAACAGTAGAGGTTTATAGAAAAAATAACAGCGAATTACTTTTAAGAGTTCCTATTGTTGCTGCGACAGGATTTCAAAGCTATTTGACCAATGTTGGAGAAGTACAAAATCAGGGAATTGAATTCGAATTAAACTCCCTAAACATTAAAACGCCAAGTTTTGAATGGAGAACATCTGCAAATATTAGCCATAACGAAAACAAAGTTTTGGCATTAGGCCCGGATCAGTCAAAAATTGAAATTAGCAATGCATATGACGGAGGAGTTCCTTTTATAAAATTAGAAGTAGGAAAGCCAATGTATACGATCTTCGGATTACAACAAAATGGCGTTGTTACTCAGGCAGATATTGACACTGGAGGAACTACAATTGGAGGTAATAAACTTGTTCTGGGAGATCCAAGATATATTGACCAGAATGGCGATAAAAAAATTAACTCAGATGATCGCGTAGATTTAGGAAATCCTACACCAAAATACACTTGGGGAATCACCAATAGTTTTAAATATAAAGCATTTGATCTGAATGTATTAGTTCAGGGACAAAATGGCGGAACTGTTTACGGATTAACAGGAAGAGCCATTGACCGTACCGGAATGGGATCTGTAGAAAATTCCTTAAACGTAGATCCTGCTGTAAGAGGAAACTGGAGAACATCTTTTGGATATCAGGCAAATTCAGACTGGTTGTATAAATCAGATTATGTAAGCATAAGAAGTATCTCGATAGGATATAACTTAAAAGAAGCCATTAAAGGATTAAGCAGAATCGATAATATGAGACTTTATGTAACAGGCGAAAACTGGTTCTATTGGAACAAGTATAAAGTTGGTTTTAACCCGGAAGCTGTAAATACATCAGCGAGTTCTAACAGTGATTTTTCTGTACCGGTAGATTATGGTGGAGCGCCTTTAGCAAAATCTTTAGTGATAGGACTTAACATTAATTTTAATTAAAATAAAATGAAAAAATATATTTATTTACTAGCAGTACTATTCGCCCTTACAGCTTGTGAGGATGAATTGACCCAATTGCCATTATCTCAGGGAACAATCGAGAATTTCTATGCTACACCCGGTGATTTTGTTCAGGCAAGAAATGCGACTTATTCTGTAGCTTTTCACGGAGCAGGAACTTACGGATACGCAAACAGGGTTTTAAATTTAAGCGAAACCAGATCTGATAATTTGATGGCTACCACACAAGCTTCAAGAGATTGGGAAGGAATCAACAGTTTCTACACTTCTATAAGTTCGAATACCTATGTAAAAGAAGCATATACAAGCAACTATAATGCGATTAATAAAGCGAATCAGTTATTGGAGAAAATAGCCGAAAAAGGAGATCAGATTTTTACCAGCCCTGCTGATAAAGCTGCTATGGTTGCAGAAGCCCGTTTTCTTAGAGCGTTTTGTTATTTTGATCTGGTAAGATGGTTTGGCAGAGTTCCTTTAATCGATAAAACAATGACAGCTCCAGAAGCCGCAAAAATTGCAAGAACTCCTGTTGTTGATGTTTATAAACTGATCATTTCAGACCTTGAATTGGCGATTCCGGATCTTCTTCCTACTTATGATGCGGCAAATTACGGCAGAGTTACTAAATACGGAGCAAAAGCATTATTAGGTCTTGTTTACATGACGCGCTCCAGTCCAACATACGGAATCAACGGCGCTACACTTGGACTAAACGAATGGGACAAAGCATATCAACAACTAAATGATATCAAAGCCAGCGGATTATATGCGCTAGGTACAGATTATGATGCTATTTTTAAGGTCGAAGGATTGGCTAATAAAGAGAATGTATTAACGATTCCGTACACACAAAGTCTCCCGCTCACTGTAGGAGGTAATTTTATGGTCGAGTTAGGATATGAGCCTTATTTTGCTTCAGTAAATTTATCAGCACAAGGCGCATTAGAAGCACGACCAATTTCAACTGGTTTTTTAAACCTTTTTGCAGCAACTGATAAAAGAAAAATTGCTGGTATTGCGACCAGTTATACAGTTGCTTCCGGTACTTATAAAGGAAGTTATACTTTGCCCGTTTTTAAAAAATATATTGATCCTGCAAGATACGGAAACGGTCGTGAAGACTGGGGTGTAGATTTTATGGTTACCCGATATACAGATATCCTGATGATGATGGCCGAATGTACACTTCACGGTGGAGGTGGTTCTCAGGCTGAGGTTGATGATATTGTGAACAAAGTAAGAACAAGAGCAGGCGTTCCTGCAAATGCTGCAAATATTACCTTAGATCAATTGTTTACAGAAAGAAGAAAAGAATTTTTCTCAGAAGGAACAAGATGGTTTGACCTGATTAGATCCGGTAAAGCATTAACAATTATGAATGACTGGAAAGCGGCAGAAGATACAGAAGGAAAAATCAGAACAATCGAAAATAATTCATTATTATATCCAATTCCATTGTCAGAAATCTTAGCCGTTCCGGGACTTTACGATCAAAACCCGGGTTACGACTAATTCAAATTGTCCCCAAGTTTTTTTTTGTTTTTTTGAGAGGAGCTGTCTTTTTTTA
Organism: Flavobacterium sp. Leaf82; assembly: GCF_001422725.1. GTDB lineage: Bacteria > Bacteroidota > Bacteroidia > Flavobacteriales > Flavobacteriaceae > Flavobacterium. The sequence continues at coordinate 201,129 of NZ_LMMA01000035.1, forward strand.
GACAGCTTCTCTTTCATTTTTTAATTCAAAAACAAACAGGAAAGCACAGGATGCTTTTAAGGTTTAACTATTTTAAATTTAAGGTTTTAGTATCTAAAAATAATCCCAATGATTTACTGCAAAAGAGTTCTCTTATTTTTATTTGTTTTAAGTGCTTGTTTTTCCATATCTGCACAAGTAAAATTACCCGCTTTAGTAGGTGATAATATGGTTTTGCAGCAAAATGCAAAAGTTAATTTATGGGGATGGGCATCTCCAAACGAAAAAATAACAATTAGGTTAGGATGGACAAATCTTCCGATTGAAATTATCGCCGATGCCAATGGAAATTGGAAAACCGCAGTAAATACTCCAAACGGAAGCGAAAAAGCATACGACATCACAATCGATGCCCTGAATACGATCACATTAAAAAATATTCTAATTGGCGAAGTCTGGCTTTGTTCCGGTCAGTCGAATATGTTTTTTCCTGTAGGAAGAGAAGATAAAACATGGAAAACAGGCGTTAAAAATTATGAAGAAGAAGTAAAAAATGCTACTTTTCCCAATATTAGATTGTTTACAGTTGCCCTAAATGCTTCGCCAACACCGCTTGAAGATGTTACAGGAAACTGGAAAGTATGTACGCCACAAAATATCCAGACATTTTCTGCCGTAGCCTATTTCTTTGGAAGAGATTTATATCAAAAATTAAACGTGCCAATAGGTTTAATCTCAACTTCATGGGGAGGAACAAAAGCAGAAGCATGGACCGCTCAAAATGTTTTAGAAGAAGAAGTTACCTTTTTGCCTATTCTTCAGGAAGATGCAAAAAACGAAAAAATACATCAGGAAAAACTCGAAGCGTATTATTTAGCTTTAATAAATGAACGAATTGCAAGCGCTGAAAACGCACCCAAAGGGCAATTAAAAAAGCCTAAAAAAGAACCCAATAAAACATCCTATGTTTTATACAATGCAATGCTGCATCCAATTGTAAATTATACCATAAAAGGAGCAATTTGGTATCAGGGAGAAAGCAATTCCGGAAAAGCCTATTTATACCGAACACTATTTCCTGCAATGGTAAAAAGCTGGAGAGCAGAATGGAATCAAGGTGATTTTCCGTTTTATTATGTTCAGATTACGCCCCATAAAGGACAAAATGCCGAAATACGAGAAGCACAATTAATGTCTTTAAAAACAATCCCCAATAGCGGAATGGTAGTAACGACAGATGTTGGTGACGCACAAAATATTCACCCAATCGACAAACAAACCGTTGGTTACAGACTCGCTTTGATTGCACGCGCTAAAACCTATGGAGAAAATCAATTAGTATATTCCGGCCCCATTTTTAATCATATGAAAATTAAAAAGCAAAAAGCACAGTTGTTTTTTGATTATGCCGAATCTGGTTTAAAACAGAATGGTGATGTTTTGAAAGAATTTGAAATAGCAGGAAACGATCAGGTTTTTTATCCTGCCGAAACCAAAATTGAAGGAAAGACAATCGTAGTTTCTTCGACCAAAGTAAAAGAACCCGTTGCCGTTCGTTTTGCGTGGAAAGCTATTCCGGAACCTAATTTATTTAATAAGGAAAATTTGCCTGCATCACCTTTTAGGACAGATGATTGGGAAATTAAAACAGAGAAAAAGTAAGTTAAAGAATTGGGATTATTTTTAAACACATAGAGGCATAGTTTATTGAACTTAAAAAAGGCGTTTCACTTGTTTAAATAAACATAGCTATGTGTTTAAATATTTTCACGCAGATTTGGCAGGTTTTTATTTTAATCTTTTTAATCGTAATAATCTGTGGCAAAAAATTAAGCGGCTACGTTCAAATAAATCTTAATTAAATTAAACCAAAATGAATAGAAGACAATTTATAATCGGAAATTCTCTGGCTGTTATGGCACTGTGTCTTCCATTTTCGGCAGAAGCCAGTAATTTATTTGATGATCCAAAGTTGTCTGATTTCGAAAAAAGACTTCGACCAGTTGGACGTGCCTTAGAATTGGAAGATTATTATGTTTGGTGCAACAGTCCAATTGAAGCTCCTGATGGAAAAATACACGTCTTTTTTTCCAGATGGCCAAAAGCAAAAGGAATGAGCGGCTGGATCAACAGTTCTGAAATTGCGCATGCCGTGGCGAATAATCCGGAAGGACCGTATGAATATGTAAGCACAATTTTAGCGCCACGCGGAGAAGGTTTTTGGGATGCAAGAACCTGTCATAATCCCAGTATTCATTTTGTTGACGGAAAATATGCCTTATTTTTTATGGGAAATTCAAACGGAAAAATGAATACAAAACGGATTGGTTTAGCCACTTCAGATTCTCTTTTTGGACCTTGGCAAAGACCGGAAAAACCTTTACTGCTTCCCGGGAAAGATGGTTCTTGGGACGATCTTTTAACTACAAATCCATCATTTTTAAAACATCCAAACGGTGAATACTGGCTCTATTATAAATCATTGGATACTGAAAATTATGAACATCCAAAATTTCCCGTAAAAGGCAACAGAAAATACGGACTGGCAATATCAAAATCGCTTCACGGACCTTATGAAAAATATGAAAATAATCCGGTGATTGATTTCTCGAAATTAGGAGACAACAAACAATGCGAAGATGCTTTTGTGTGGTATGAAAACAAGAAATTTAAAATGCTGGCAAGAGACATGGGCGTTTTTGGAATCGATTACGGATTGTATATGGAGTCAGATAATGGAAAAAACTGGAGTAATCCTCAAATTGCGTATCAGCCTTTAAGCAAATACATTACGCAACCAGAAGCACCTAAACACCTGAACAGATGCGGTCGTGTAGAGCGTCCGCAGTTATTGTTTCAAAACGGAAAACCAACGTATTTGTTCACCGCTTCGCAAGGCGGTAAATATGAAACCGCTTCGGCATTTATTTTTAAAATAGTATAAAAGAAAATCTTTTAAGCTTAAATTAATTCACATCATTAAAATGGAAGATAATGCTACAGTTAGAAATGCTTTTACAATGAAACTAAAGGCTGGTTTTGAAGCAGAATATAAAATTCGGCACGATCAAATCTGGCCAGAATTACAGACATTGCTTTCAGATACCGGAATTCAGGACTACACTATTTTTTTGGATGAAAAAACATTAACACTATTTGCAGTTCAAAAACTGAGTAAAGATTTCGATTCGTCTCTTTTGCCCAATCATCCTATTGTAAAAAAATGGTGGCAATATATGGCAGATATCATGGAAACAAATCCGGATCATTCGCCTGTAACAAACCCGTTAAAAGAAGTTTTTCATTTAGATTAAATGATTAAATTGTTTTTGAAATAAAAAAATACTTAATAATGAAAAATAAGATCAAATTTTACGCGCCAATTGTATTATCAGCATTGATTTTTGCAAGCTGTAATGCCCAGAAAAAAGCAACAGGAAATACCATTATTTTAAAAAATACTTCTACTATAGAATTACCTCAAAAAGCGATTTCGATAAAAAGAAACCAACTTTCATTACAAAATGATCTAGGAAATTATCCGGTTTTAATTTATAAAAACGATACGATTCCTGCGCAGGTAAATGATTTAGATGGAGACGGAAAATGGGATGAACTTTTTCTGGTAACTGATTTTTCTCCAAAAGAAGAAAAAAAAGCAACACTAAAATGGTCTCAGACAGATCCTAAATTTCCAATAAAAACAAGTGTAAGATTTGGAAAAAGAGAAGCCAAAAACCTTCCTGTTCATCCTGATACCCAAGAAATTTTACTAGCTAATCAGGTACATAAAAAGTTAGGTTACCAGAAATACCAAACAGATGGACCAACCTGGGAAAATGATAAAGTAGGTTTTAGACACTATTTAGACGGAAGAAATTCTAAAGATGTTTTTGGTAAAAAGATTCCCGCTATAACGCCCGAAGATGTTGGAATTAACAGCAAAGGCGCCGTCGAAGACAATTACCATGTTATGTACGATTGGGGAAGAGATATTTTTCCTGTTGGGAACTCTGCCGGACTTGGCGGTTTCGCTTTATCAGTCAATAATAAAATCACCAGACTTGGAATCATTGCCAGTGATACTTTAAACAATATCGAAAAAACAACCTTTAAAATTGTGAGCGAAGGTCCTGTAAATTCGGTTTTAAGTTACACCTATCAAAATTGGGAAGCATCAGGAAATAAATATCAGGCACAGGAAACAGCCTCAATCTGGCCGGGAATTTATGGTTACAAAAACACCATTTCGCTAAGCGGATTAAAAGGAAATGAAACACTTTTAGTCACACTTTCGAACCTGAACAATCAAAACCCATTGCAGGTAATCGATGCCGGAGATTTTGTGTGTTTTATACAACATGATAAACTAACATACGAGCGTCAATGGATTTTAGGAACCGCTGTAATCGTGCCAAAAGAGGTTTATAAAGGATATATAGAAGCACCAAAAACAGGACAACTAACAGATTCATATTTGATAAAACTCTCTGTAAAAAACAATCAACAAGTTAGTTATTACCCAATAGCAGGCTGGGAATTAAGTGCAGACAAGAACTTTAAGGATTCGGCTTATTTTACAAATTATGTAACCACATTAGCCAAACAACTATCTGCAACAATTAAAGTTGATGTCAAATAACTTAACGTAATAGTTTGTCATTTTGAGAAACGAGAGATCACAACAGAAACCCGAAGATTGCACAAACAGTTTTTAGAATAAAATAACTAACACTAACCAAACCAAAATGAAAAACATATTCAAATTTATAGTCTGCATTGTGACATTCACACAAGCAATCTACTCGCAGAATTACAGTAAGGACAAATTTCCTGATGGCAGTGAAATTACTAATTGGTTTAAGGATTATTCTAAAATTCAGTTAAAAGATCTGGGAAAACAATATACAATTACAGATTTTGGAGTGGGGAAAGACAGTACCAAAATTCAGACCGTAGCAATCCAGAAAGTGATTGATAAAGCGGCAGCAAATGGAGGAGGAGTTATTGTGATTCCAAAAGGGGTTTTCCTGAGCGGAGCTTTATTTTTTAAACCCAAAACGGCTTTGTACGTTTCTGAAGGTGGCGTATTAAAGGGATCTGATAATATTGCCGATTTCCCAATAATGCCATCCAGAATGGAAGGACAGAATCTGGATTATTTTCCGGCATTGGTAAATGCATATGGAGTCGATCATTTTTCTATCTCCGGAAAAGGAACTATCAACGGAAACGGAAAAAAATATTGGGAAGCATTTTGGCAACGTCGCAAAGAAAATCCAAAATGTACCAATCTCGAAGTTTCAAGACCAAGATTGGTTTTTGTGTGGAACTCTAATAACGTACAGTTTCAGGATGTAAAACTTATTAATTCAGGTTTCTGGACCAATCATTTTTATAAATGTAATAATGTAAAATTGCTTGACCTTTATATTTTTTCGCCACATATTAGTATAAAAGCGCCTAGTACAGACGCTATTGACATTGATATTTGTACCAATTTTTTAGTAAAAGGCTGCTATATGTCCGTTAATGATGATGCTATTGCCTTAAAAGGAGGAAAAGGACCTTATGCAGATCAGGATAAAAACAATGGTCCAAATGCTAATATTATTATCGAAGACTGCACTTTTGGATTTTGTCATTCGGCATTAACAAACGGAAGCGAATCCATTCATAATAAAAATGTCATTATGAGAAACTGCAAAATAGACGGAGCTTCGAGATTATTATGGCTAAAAATGAGACCCGATACGCCACAGCGATATGAATATATTAGAGTCGAAGATATAAAAGGAGAAGCAAAAACATGTCTTGCAATTTTTGCCTGGAAACAATTTTTTGATTTAAAAGGACGTCCCGATGTTCCGTTATCTTATGGAGATCACGTTACTTTAAAAAATATAGAGCTTATATGTGACACTTTTTACGGAGTAGAAAATGATCCAAATGTGCGCTTATCAAATTTTACTTTTGAGAATTTAAAGATAGAAGCAACCAAAACAAACATTGATAAAAGCATTATAAACGGTGTTAGTTTTAAAAATGTTTACGTTAATAAGCAGTTAGTTGAGTAATTTTTCCTCATTTTCTGCTTTTATTTACAACGTTTTGAGGCTTAAAAGTTAAAAATATAAAGTGTTTCTGATATTTTTTTAAAGTTAATCTCAATTATTTTAGACTGCTTCTTACACGGTATAAAAGCATCTTGTTTTAGGATTTTGCAAATAAGTATCTGATTAGTAATAGGTTGATTATTCTGGGATGAGCTAAAAAAAGTGAGGTAAATTTAATGTTAAATAGAAGCACAAAAAACAGTGATAATTTTAACGTGAAATATGTTGTAACTATCAATCAAACTTTTATTTTTGCGGCTTAATTTAATAATTATAAGCATGAAAGATCTATTAGTAAAAATCAACGCCGAAATTGACACATTTAGAGCAGAAGCTGAATCTTTAACAGAAAAAGGTGTAAAAGCTGCTGGACCAAGAGCTCGTAAAGCTACTTTAGAAATTGAAAAACTTTTGAAAGAGTTTAGAAAAGTTTCTATCGAAGAATCAAAAAAATAATACGTTTATTCAAAATAAAACCTCGTTTAAGTAATTAAACGAGGTTTTTTTATGCGTGAAAGTTTTTTATAAGAGAAAAGAGTATAGAATATAGAGTAAAGATAATAGAATATAGAGAATAGATACAAGAAGCAAGAAGCAAGAAGCAAGAGAATTGAAGTTATACTTAGTGATGAGTATTTGTTTTTGCTTTTCATTCTGATTGTACTTCTTACTCCTTAGTTATATTTTCTATTTTGCAATCTAATTTCTTTCTTCTATACTCTTTACTCTTTACTCTTGCCTCTTGGCTCTTGCCTCTATTCTCTATTCACATTCTCACAACTAAGACCACAGTTTTTTAATTTATTAATGCTTTCTGCAACTGTCAATGCATTTAGAGTTGCGCCTTCTAAACCAGTATGAGTGTGATCTTTTGGAAAAAATGCTTTCACTTTTTCTTTTCCTAACGCTTCATATTTTAGCGCAACGATTTCATTTAGATCTATAAAAAAGACATTCTCTTTTTCGGCAACTTCTTTAGACCATTTGCCGTAAGAATCATTTCTGCGTTCTACTTTGTTATTTGGCCATTCGTTTCTTGGTGTTTGGCTTAAAACAATTGGTATTGCTCCTTTTTCTTTTGCTTCACGAATGAATTTTGTCATGTACCACCCAAAAGTATGTACCGTTTCTTTTGAGCCGTCTGCGAGAATTACCTCCTGACTTTCGTCGCCGGTTCCTTTAAGAGAACCTCTAAATTTTTCTTTATCAATTGCCCCCGCATCGTTATGCCCAAACTGAATCAGGATAAAATTCCCCGGTTGCAATTCGTTTTTAACTTCATTCCAGAGCCATTCATGATCAAAAGTTCTGGAACTTCGCCCGCCTCTGGCTTTATTAATAACTTCAGTTGTAGTAGTGTCGCAATAAGCAGGAAAAGCGACTCCCCAGCCCACAGCATTGGAATCATTGTTATTAGCCATAGTCGAATCGCCAATTAAAAACACTTTTTTCTTAGTTGGAAGAGTAATTTTCGGATCTTTTAATATAAAGCTCTTCAAAGAGTTTTTACTCTCTTTCAATTGATTGATAATGACCGAAGCCGAAAGTACAGCTCCTTTTGCAGAAGTATGTGTATGGTCTTTTTTATAGAAATAAGTTCCTGTTACTTTTTGTTCGCCCAACTTTTCCATTTCAACTGCCATTTTTTCATTCAAATCAATAAATGTAACTTTTTCCTTCTCTGCAATTTGTTTCGCCCATAATCCGTATGATTTGTCGTTGTGGGGTACTTTTCCGTCATTCCAGTCGTTTCTAGGAATTGGAGAGCAAACAATCGGAATTGCTCCTTTTGATTTTGCCTCACGAACTATTTTCTGAATGTACCAGCCGTAACTGTGAACCGTTTCCTGTTTTTTGGTCAGGATATTATCAATTTCCTCCGTTTCATTTCCTATCCCTTTAATCGTTCCTCGCGCACGAAGACTATCGTTTAAGGGGCCATCGTCATTATGCCCAAACTGAATCAGGACATAGTCTCCTTTTTTAAGTTTGCTTAAAACAACATTCCATAACCCTTTATCCTGAAAAGTTCGACTGCTTGTTCCGCCCAAAGCATGATTTTCGATCTTAACTTTTGTAGTATCCAAAAACTGACCAATATAATCGCCCCAACCCCAAAGTCCGCCAGAGCCATCGCCTTTGCCATTTTTTACCGTAGAATCGCCCACCATAAAAACAGTTGGTTTAGAATCTTGTTTTAAGGTGAAGTTGAAAAAGAGCACAGCCAGAAATAAGAAAGAAAGTATTTTTAATGTTTTCATAGTAAATTGAGAATTGTAAGAAGTAAAAAGTAAAGAGTAAAATCCAATTATCAAGCTTTGTCAAAGTTGAAAACTTTGACAAAGCTAACCTGAAACCTGAAACCTGAAACCTGAAACCTGAAACCTGAAACCTGAAACCTGAAACCTGAAACCTGAAACCTGAAACCTGAAACCTGAAACCTGACCTGAAACCTGAAACCTGAAACCTGAAACCTGAAACCTCTAGTTTCTAAAATCAAACCACAAATTCATCATAATCCCGTCATCGCCGCTTTTAATCCTGATATTCGTGGGCTGACTTTGTGGACCTTGTTGTTCCAGAGGTTTAAAATCTCTCATTGCCGGAATTTCATACATAAACGAAATATCTCCTTCCGGAAATGCCGGTTGAGGATAACTTCCGGCGAAAGCATTTTTAGGTAAATCCGGAGTAAAGAGTCTCAAAAACAAATTATCAGATTCGCTAAAAACTTTAAACGATGAATTTCCCGCTTTTAAATTTGCTCCCAACAAATTCGCGTGATATCCTTTAAATTCGGGATAAATTAAATTTTCAAAACTTTCGCCCGTTATCGTGTTATTATAATCCTTTTCCCAAAAGCCGTAAGTCGTACCTTTAATTCGGTTTTTCCAGACATGATACGGACCTCGCCCAAACCATTTTATTCCTGTAACTTCTTTTTCAGGAAAACTAAAAGTGACACCAAAAGCGTTGATTTTATCTTCAAAAAAAGCACCATCAAAACCCTCTCCGCCCGAAGCATTTTTTAAGGCAAGTAACTCCATTTTAAACCTTCCGTCAGGTTCCATAATCCATTTTATAGAAGATAATCCACCCGAATAATTGACTTTGCAAATCGCTTTATCACCTTCTTGAGAAATCTGAATGTCTTTTAATTTGGCTTTCATACCAATAGGTCGTGGACCATTTGTAAGCGGAATTGTAGATGTTTTGTTTTTAATCGTTACAATTTCTCCTGTCAAAGCATCTAATGAAACGCTAATCTCATTTCCTTTCAACGTTATTTCGTTTCCTGTTTTTGTAACCGAAGCTTTTGCTTTTGTATCTTGAATCGCCAAAAACTTTTCAGCATAAAATTTAGCTTTATGAATAGCCCATGTCCAGGTATAAATTTCTTTATGGAATGCATCATAAGCCGAAATAGATAAAATATCTCCTTCAGAAAAATTAGCAGGAACATCGAACTTTATCTTTCGGGTTTCACCCGGATCAATACTCGGAATTTCAATTTTGCCGGAACTTATTTCTTTTGCAATTTCATTAGTATAAAGAACATTTTTTTCAGCCTTTATTACTTTAAATTCCATTTTACAAGAATTTAGATTGCTAAAAAGATAATCGTTTGTAATTAAAAAAGAGCCGTCAAAATTTCCGTTAACTTGTTGAGGCTTAAATTGAATTGGTGCCCAAACTTCCTTTACGGTATAATAACTTCCTTCTCTTTCGCGATGAGGTCCCAGGATTCCATCTGCGGCAAGCGAACCTTTCGAATCAAATTTAGTATCACCCGTCCAATCAGAGCGTTTTACTGCTTCGTCTAACATCGCCCACATAAAACCTCCGGCAAACAGCGGACTTTCTTTATAGCGGTTCCAGAAATCTTCCAGAGCAGCTCCGTGTCCGTTATCATAAGTTCCGTGCATAAATTCTGTTGGAAAAAATACATTTTCGCCTGCATTAAAACGATGCATTCCGGTTAAATAAGTTGGGTAATGATGCGTGTCCCAACCATTAAAATCTGCCCAAGGATGAATTACAATTCTTTTTTGCGGATCATTTTCTGCAAAAACTTTATCAACATTATAATTCCAACCGCCTTCATTACCATTATCCCAAATAATTACCGACGGATGATTGACATCGCGAGTCACCATTTCGGTCACTAATTTAGTTCCGGTTTCTGTATCATACGAGTTTTGCCAGCCCGCCAATTCATTCAAAACAAAAAGACCCAACGAATCGCAAACGTCTAAAAAATGATCGTCCGGCGGATAATGCCCGCGAACCGCATTCATATTCATGTCTTTGATTAATTTAACATCTAATTCGCTTATTCGCTTGCTTGTACTTCGCCCGCCCTCAGGCCAGAACGAATGGCGATTAATCCCTTTCATGATAATTTTTGTACCATTTACATAAATTCCGTCCTGTTTTTTAAACTCCAAAGTCCTAAAACCAATGCGTTTATGATATTGATGAAGTATAGTTCCGTTTTGTTTTAAAACCAATTCTAACTCGTATAAATTAGGAGATTCAGGATTCCAGGGTTTTACATTTTTCCATTGTACCGCAATCGATTCGCGGGTACTTTTTGCTTTTACAGGAAAAGTAAAAGTTTGAAAATTATCTCCGCTTAAACTTTTAAGCGAAACTTCGAGAACCGTATTTTTTGAAATGTTTTTTAAATTCAGGTCAACTGTCAAAGAACCATCCATTTTTGGATTCACGGCAATATTGTCAATATGAGTTTTAGGAGAAACTTCTAACCAAACCGGACGATAAATACCGCCAAACAACCACCAATCGGCTCGACGTTCTGCAGCATTTACTGATTTATTAGCAGAGTGTTTCCAAACATGAACCTCTAAAATATTTTTAGAACCAAACTTTAATAAAGAAGTAATATCATACTTAAATTCATAAAAACCACCCTGATGAATCGCTCCGGCTAATTTTCCGTTTATCTTCACTTCGGTATCCGTCATGGCACCTCCAAAAGCAATTAGAACATCTTTGTCTTTATAATTTGCAGGAACTTCAAATTCATATTTGTACAAACCTTCTTCTTTGCTAGGTTCTTTTTGGTTCAGTTCCTTATACCAGCGACCATAAGTATATTCGCCAAAACCTTCTAATTCCCATTGCGACGGAACATTTATTTTTGACCATATTTTACTATTGTTTCCTCCCGTACAATAAAAATCCCATTGTACAGGATGTTCAAAATCTTGTCCGGAGAGATAAATTTTATCAGTTTGTTGCGCACTGATTTTACAAATGATGAAAAATAGTACTAAAACACTATAAATTTGAATTTTGTTTTTTGATAGCATAGTTAATTTGATGTTATTTCAAAACTAGCAGTTCTGTTTTTATATAGTATCCTGTACTATGATGTTAAAATATTGAAAAATTATAAATTATGATTTTGCTAAAATCAGGTAGGTACAGGATACTTTACCATTAAAAAACAAAGAAATTGCATCTATATTGAAAGATTGATATTAATAACACGATTTAGTATACAATTCCTGTTTTATAAGTTCAATAAAATTCAGGGATAATTCATTTAAAGCTTTATGAAAATTAAACAGTACTTTATTCAAACTCTGACCTTCTTGTTTTTAATATGTTCCTCTGTAATATTTGGACAAGAAAATAAAGCGCCTCGCAAAATACACTATGCGCCGGAAGGAAACAGTTTTGTTTTAAAAAATGGTACGAGAAAATTCAACAGAGCATTATATGGTTCTAATACAGGATTTAGAGTCGAGACTGGCGATTTGCCTGAATTTGCGATGTATATGCCGGGAATGGGTGGGAATTTTAAGCTGGGTTTAATAAACGGAAAAGAAAGTAAATGGATTACAGAAACGGCAAAAATTGCTACGCGATATGTTTTAGGAACGATGCAGTACACCATTGAAGATCCAATTTTAGGAAACGGAAAATTGTTTATAGACGTTGTAGCTTTAAAAGAAAGTGAGGGTTTTATTGTAAAAGTATATAGCAAAAACGTATCAAAAAATATCAATTTAATATGGGCTTTTGGCGGAGCAACTGGAAAAAAGTTTAGTCGCGACGGAGATATTGGTGCTGATCCGGAATCTGTTTTTTATTTACAGCCAGAGTATTGTATCAATAACAAATACACGATAAACAAACAATCTTTTCTATTAGAATACGGTTCTGAAAGCAATAAGCAGAAAACTGGAAATAATAAAAAACTGACCGGATTTTTTCCGGAATCAGTAACACATTTGGCAAATGCAACAATGCAAATCAAGCCATTACAACTGTATAATTCTAACCCGGAATCCTTGATGCTTATTACAGGAAAAATAAAATCTGTTTCTGAGAAAGAGAATTATTTTTTGTTTCTCGCAGAAGATTCCAAAACAAATTACAATCAAAAAAATATCGCCCAACTTTATCAAAAAGCGGTTCAGGAAACCCAGCTTTTGGCGAACAGAGTTAAGGTTTCTACTCCGGATCCTCATATCAATACGCTGGGAGCTGCACTCTCGATAGCCGCTGACGGAATATGGGAAAGTCCTGCTTATCTTCATGGTGCAATTGCCTGGAGAATGTATCTCAATGCTTGGCGAGGCGCTTATACAGCTGATCCTCTGGGCTGGCACGATCGGGCAAAAACGCATTTTACCAGTTACAGCAATTCGCAGGTTACAAGTCCTGAAAATGGTCCGATTGTGCTGGATGAAGAAAGAAATTTAGCGCGCCAAAAAGAAGAAATAGGAACATCGATGTTCAGCAGCGGATATATTAGCCGAAGTCCGAACAAGAATACCGTCGCGCATCATTATGATATGAATCTGGTTTTTATAGATCAAATGCTGCGACATTTTAAATGGACAGGCGATACAGCATTTATAAAAGAAATGTGGCCTACAATTCAACGACATTTAAAATGGGAAAAAAGAAATTTTGATCCTGATGGCGACGGATTATATGATGCATACGCCTCAATTTGGGCAAGCGATGCTTTGCAGTATAGTGGGGGTGGAGTCATTCATTCATCGGCATATAATTATTATGCGAACAAAACCGTTGCGCAAATTGCAAAGAAAATCCAGCAAGATGAAAACCCATTTACAAAAGAGGCAGACAAAATTCTAAAAGCCACAAACAGCCAGCTTTGGGTTGCCAACAAAGGAATTTTTGCCGAATATAAAGATGCTTTAGGAAACAGATTATTACACGATACGCCCGGAATCTGGAGTATTTACCACACAATAGATTCAGAATTATCGAATCCCTTTGAGAGTTACCAAATGCTGGATTACGTTAATAATCAGATTCCGCATATTCCAATTTCGGCAGAAGGATTAGACAAAAAAGATCTGTATGTAATTAGTACCACGAACTGGCAACCTTATACGTGGTCGACAAATAATGTGGCTTTAGCCGAACAATTGCATACTTCACTGGCTTTCTGGCAAGGCGGACAATTAGAAAAAGCGTTTACCATGTGGGAAAGTGCTTTGGTCGAAAGTATGTATTTAGGCGCTTCGCCGGGAGGTTTCGAGCAGCTTTTGTATCAGGATGCTATGCGTGGCGAATTGTATCGCGATTTTGCCGACCCAATTGGTATGGCTTCGCGAACATTGGTCGAAGGACTTTTTGGCATTCAGCCCGATGCATTAGACGGAGTTTTAACCATTAAACCAGGTTTTCCTGAAAAATGGAATCAGGCTTCTCTGGAAATTCCGGATATTTCGATTGATTTTAAAAGAGAAAATAAAGCAGAAAAATACCAAATCAAAAATCATTTTCAGGCCAAAATGAATTTAAATCTGGTTCTAAATTCTTCTTATGAAGCAGTAGAAAATATTACAGTAAATGGAAAATCAGTTTCATGGAAAGCGGTTCCGGAGAATATCGGAAATCCAAAAATAAGTATCGAAGTTCCGTATAATAGCGTTTATAATATTACCATTAAATGGAAAGGAGATTCGATAGAAAATATTCAGTCAAAAGAAAATTATTCTGTAAATGAAATACTGGATTTAAAAATATCTAAAGCTAAAATCATTTCTATATATGATCCGCAATTGGTTTTAACCGAAATTTCGAAAACGGAGAATTCGCTCAAGGCAAAAGTGAACTCAGTGGGTAATAAACTCTTTTTTGTAGAATTGAAACAAGGCGAATTATCGTGGTGGAAACCCATTCACGTGAATACAAAACCTGAAACCCAATTAAATGCAGCAATTACAAACTGGGATCTGCTATTGGATAAATCAAAACGAGCAGAAACAATCTCGCTTTCGTCATTTTTTAACTCAAAAGTTATTGATATTTTTAATTATGAATATTTGTCACCAAGACCGCAAACTGTGACTTTACAATTGCCAAAGCAAGGAATTGGAAATTGGTGTTATCCAAATGTTTCCGTAAAAATCGATGACAAAGGCTTGCGCGAAAAAGCAAAAGCAAACGGGCAAATTACAACCCTAAACGGAATTCCGTTTCAGACACCTTCGGATGAAAATCAAAAAAATATTGCCTTCACATCCATGTGGGATAATTTTCCTGAAAGTATCAATATTCCGTTAAACGGAAAAGCATCTCATGCTTATTTTATGCTCGCCGGAACCACAAACCCAATGCAAAGCCGAATCACAAACGGAGAAATTAAAATCAATTATACTGATGGAACTTCGGAAATCCTGCCTTTAAAAAATCCGGAAAACTGGTGGCCAATAGAACAGGATTATTTTATCGACGGCTTAGCTTTTACAACTAATGCTCCAAAACCGCCAAGAGTTTATTTTAAAACAGGAGAAATAATAAGGGATTTCAAAGATTTCAAAACCATAAAAGGATTTACAAGTTATGGAGTTGATGGCGGCGCAGGAACGATTCTGGATTTATCATTAGATAAAAATAAAACACTTAAAAGTTTAACTTTAAGGACGATCGCAAATGATGTTGTGATTGGTTTGATGAGTTTGACTTTGATTAGATAATTTTAGAACATAGAATACAGAACATAGAATATAGATTTTGAAATAGAAATTTTAAGCTCAAAAGGAGCGATATATTTATAGAAACATTTACCCCGGCTAGCATTTGAGTTCCATATGGATGATATATAAATAAAAGCAATTAGAAATTAGATAACCTATAAAAATAAAAATATGAAACCGCTTAAAATTTTACCGCAAAGCACGCAAAGCTTTTTGTGCTTGCGTGATTTATTACAAAGCAAAGTTCGCAAAGCTTTGTATTGATAAAGCTTTGCGAACTTATTTTTTGCAAATTTATAGATAAAAAAACTTGCGTGCTTTGCGGTTAATTTTTTTATTCTCTCAACCTGAAACTATCATAAACTATTCAACCAAATGAAAAAATATCAATTAATAACTGCATTCCTGTTTACCATTTCCATTTTTGCCCAACAAAAAATTGATCGGAAAGCATTGGTAACAAGGCATAATGTTCAAATTACGGCTATCGATACTTTGGCTTCGTTAACTGTTGGTAACGGTGCTTTTGCATTTACCGTTGATGCTACGGGATTGCAGACCTTCCCTAAAAAATATCAAAACGGAATCCCGCTAGGAACCCAGTCAGAATGGGGTTGGGATAGCTATAAAAACACCAATAATTATAAATTCTCAGAAACACTGAGAGATTACAAGCAATACGGAAGAGATATTTCATACACGGTTCAGATTAAAGAACCAGCGAGAAAAGTCGAGGCTGTAAACTGGTTTCGCCAGAATCCGCATTTATTGCAATTAGGAAATTTAGGTTTTGAGATTACAAAAAAAGACGGAAGTGCTGCTAAACCTGAAGATATTAAAGCGATTGCTCAAAAATTGAATTTATGGACAGGAGAAATCGAAAGTTATTTTGAAGTAGAAGGAACTCCAGTAACCGTTATTACAGCTTCGCATCAGGAAAAAGATGCTATTGGTGTAAAAGTAAAATCGGATTTATTACAGCAAAAGCGTCTCAGAATTAGTTTGAGAATTCCGTTTCCAACAGGCGATTGGTCAGATATGGGAACCAAATATGAAGGGAAACAAGATTACAAAAGCACACTGGTAGAAAAATCTAAAACCGAAGCTGTTGTAACGCACATAATGGATAGTATTTCATACAACGTCAATTTAAGCTGGAAAGGAAATGCGCAAATTAAAAAAACGGGAGATCATTATTTTGTGGTCGAAGCATCTAATACAAATATCTTAGAACTGAGTTGTCTTTTTGCTTTAGCAGATAAAAAAACACCCAATTCTTCTTTCGCAGAAATTGAAAACAGCAGTATAAAAGGCTGGGAGCAATTCTGGAAAAGTGGAGCAGCTGTAGATTTTTCAGGAAGTACAGATCCTCGTTCCAAAGAATTAGAGCGAAGAGTTATCTTGTCTCAATATTTAACCAAAGTGCAATGTACAGGAAAAGTACCGCCGCAGGAAACTGGTTTGACTTATAACAGTTGGTACGGAAAACCGCATCTTGAAATGCATTGGTGGCACGGCGTTCATTTTGCCCTTTGGAACCGACCGGAATTGCTGGAGAAAAGCTTACCATGGTATCAGAAGGTTTTTGATAAAGCAAAAAATATTGCTAAAAGACAAGGTTTTGAAGGTGCAAGATGGCAAAAAATGGTTGATGCAGATGGTAATGAAAGTCCGTCGTCTGTAGGTTCATTTTTGATTTGGCAACAGCCACATTTTATTACTTATGCAGAATTAATATATCGCGCCAGACCCACCACAACTACTTTAAATTTATATAGTGAGGGTGTTTTCGCAACTGCTGATTTTATGGCTTCGTTTGCCAATTACGACCCTAAAACAGATCGTTATGTTTTAGGCCCCGGCGTTATTCCGGCGCAAGAACGTTTTAAGGCGATGGAAACTTTTAACCCAACTTATGAATTGGCATATTGGAACTGGGCTTTGAAAACAGCAATTGCCTGGAAGAAAAAACTAAACCAAAAAGTACCTGAAAAATGGGAAACAGTTTTAGCTAAATTATCTCCCTTGCCAATATTAGATCAGGTATATCTGGCAACAGAAAGTGCAAAAGATTCCTATACCAATCCGGAATTTATAACGGATCATCCATCAGTATTAGGAACTTTTGGGATGTTGCCGGAAACTTCGCTTTTAGATAAAAAAATCATGAAAAACACTTTCGATTTGGTCTGGAAAACATGGTCTTGGGATAAAACATGGGGATGGGATTTCCCTATGACGGCAATGTCGGCAGCACGTTTGCAAATGCCCGAAAAAGCGGTTGATGCTTTGTCTATGAACGTAACAACGAATACTTATTTAAAGAACGGACACAATTATCAGGCAGAAAGATTAACATTATATCTTCCCGGAAACGGAGGATTGTTAACCGCCGTTGCCATGATGTGCGCCGGTTGGGACGGAAACACAGAACAAAATCCGGGTTTCCCAAAAGACGGAACCTGGAAAGTGCAGAGTGAAGGATTTAAGAAAATGTTTTAAAATGATGGCACACGGGTTATACGGATTTTACTGATTGGCGCGGGTTTTTATTTCTATTGCTATGATAATTTTTAGGAGCTAATCCCGCTATCCGTTCCAATCTTTTATTTTTTTAAAGAAAAAAAATAAAAGGATTTCCACTTCTATCGGGGCTAGGACATTCGTTTTCATAATAATATCGTATTTTATTTTGTCATTTCGACGGATGAGAAATCACACAAGAGATTCCGTATAGAATGTAGCCAATCTTTGTCGAGTTACGAGTGTGATTTCTCCTCTGTCGAAATGACAAATTTGATTTGAAAAACTTTGCGCAAGAAAAAAATCAGTGTAAACCAGCCAAAACCCGCCCAATCCGTGGGTCAAAAACAACAATAAACTTACCATTATGAAGAATAAAATTTTAATATTATTTCTTTTATCAACTTTAGTTTCATTCGCACAAAGGCAAATGGAAAACTTAGATCGTGGTATAATTGCCGTAAAAAACAAAGGTCAGTTTTTTGTTGGTTGGAGAGTTTTAGGAACAGATTCTGATGAACTTGCTTTTAATTTATATAGAAAAAGCGGCACGAAAAAAGCAATTAAATTAAATGAAAAACCTATTCTGGGCGCAACAAACTTTGTCGATACCAAAGCAAATAGTCAGGAAGAAAATACGTGGTTTGTAAAAACGGTTTTAAACGGAAAAGAAATTGATGCAAAAGGAAGTTTTACGATTCCTGCCCAAAGTCCAGATAAAAATTATTTATCGATTAAACTCCAACCAGTTGCAGGATATATTCCCAATGATCTTTCGGTTGGTGATTTAGATGGAGACGGACGATATGATTTGGTTGTGCATATGACTGGAAAAAGTTTAGATAATTCTTTTAAGGGAGTTACTGATCCGCCTATATTTCAGGCGTATACATTAGACGGAACTTTTTTGTGGCAAATAAATCTAGGGAAAAACATCCGCGAAGGCGCACATTACACCCAGTTTATGGTGTATGATTTAGATGGCGACGGAATTTCGGAATTTGTCTGTAAAACTGCCGATGGTACAACAGACAGTCAGAACAATGTTGTTGGCGATGCTTCGAAAGACTGGCGGGATGTCGATCCCGATTCTGTTACTTACGGAAAAATTCTAAAAGGTCCTGAATATCTTTCTGTTTTTAACGGTAGAACCGGAAAGCTCATTACAACAACAGCCTATATTCCGGAACGCGGCGATCTTGCAGGTTGGGGAGGAAGAGGCGGAAGCGGAGGAAATGACACCAAAGGAAACAGAATTGATCGTTTTACGGCTTGTATTGCGTATTTAGACGGCGTTCATCCCAGCGTAGTAATGTGCAGAGGATATTACGGAAGAACGGTTTTAGCCGCGTGGGATTTTAAAAATAATAAACTCAATTCGAGATGGGTTTTTGATAGTAAAGATGCTGAAAATCCATATTCCGGAATGGGAAATCACGGACTCACGGTCGCGGATGTTGATAACGACGGAAAAGACGAAATCATTTACGGATCGATGTGCGTTGACGATAATGGGCAAGGATTATATACAACAGGTTTCAGGCACGGAGATGCCTTACACGTTTCAGATCTGGATCTTGATATTCCGGGTTTAGAAGTTTTTGGAATTCATGAAATCGAAAACGGAACTACTGGTCCGGGCGTAACTTTATTTTCAGCAGCAGACGGGAAAGTTTTATTTACCGCTTCGCTAAATGAAGATGTAGGTCGTGGTGTGGCTGATAATATTGATCCAACGCGAAAAGGTGCGCAATGCTGGTGGTCAGGATCTCCGTATTTGCATGATATGAAAGGAAATGAAATTGGGAAAGCACCAACTTCTACAAATTTTTTGATTTATTGGGATGGTGATTCTTCAAGAGAATTGCTGAATTCTAATTATATTGATAAATATAATGTTGGCAGATTGTTTACCGCAACGGGAGCAGCATCTAATAATGGCACAAAATCTACACCGGCACTTTCTGCGGATATTCTGGGAGACTGGCGCGAAGAATTAATTTTGAGATCAGATGATAATACAGAGTTACGGATTTATTCAACCACAACTCCCACACAAATTAGGCAATATACTTTGATGCACGATCCGCAATACAGACTGAGTATTGCATGGCAAAATGTAGGATACAACCAGCCGCCACATACCAGTTTTTATATGGGAGCAGAGATGAAACCTGCGCCAAAACCTAATATTATTTTAGTAACTAAGAAATAAGGATTAATGAAGTAATTGAATTACAAACAAAAAGTTTTGAATATTTAAACGAGACATTATCAGTCGATATTGCTTAGTTTTTCTGCTTTGTAAATGTGTTTTTTAACACTGTATTTTTTTACAAATTAAGTAAAGAAGAAGTTTAGATATGTTAAAATTTAACATATATTTACAAAAATATTTAATATGAAAAAACTTTACTTTCTGATTCCCTTTTTCTTTATTTTTAGTATAAATGCTCAGAATTCTGCTGATAGGGATCCCACATTTAATGATCAATTTACGCTACCTGTTGGAAGTGCTTTTATTAATGATCCGGTAAGACAAACTGTCGTACAGCCTGATGGTAAAATTTTGTTACTTGAGCAAAATACAGATACTGGTAGTCTTGAATTAAAGAGGTTAAAAAATAATATACTTGATAATACTTTGAATACCGGAATCGGTTTTGACAAGACAATTGATGAAATTATACTTCAACCTGATGGTAAAATTATTGTCTTAGGTGATTTTACAACCTACAATAATGTTAGTGTCAATAAAATAGTACGTTTGAATTCTGACGGAAGTTTAGATAAAAGCTTTTCTGCCAGTACACAACCTATTATAAGTGGTTATTTTCAGAGCGAGATCGAATTACAGACAGATGGTAAAATTGTGTTTACAGGAACTATTAATTCTAAATTAGCTGTTATCAGATTAAATAGCAACGGAAGTTTGGATACTTCATTTTCAAGTGGAGCACTATTTGAAAGATCAATTGAAAAACTTGCTATTCAGCCTGACGGAAAAATTATAGTTTCAGGTGTTGCAACCGGAAGTGATGGATATCCTGAGGGTAAAATGCTTCGATTAAATGTTAATGGAAGTTTAGATACTAATATAAGTCCTTTAATAAGAAAAACGAATGGTGTATATAAAATTGCTCCTCAAAAAGATGGTAAGATTATAATTGCCGCAGGTTTTTTGGATGCTAATAATTATACTACAAATGAAATAATCAGACTAAATGCGGATTGTACCTTAGATACTGGATTTGCTACTAATAAGATAGATTTTGGTTCTTCTAATGGAGTGCAAGATATAGTTACTGATTCTAGTGGTAAATTAATCGTTATAGGTTCTATCTACAGAATTAATAATGTTAACTGTGATGGTATTGCAAGACTAAATTCAGATGGATCGCTTGATACTACTTTTAAAAGTACGGGTGCTGATAATGTAGTTAGAAGTTTATCAATGCTTTCAGATGGAAGAATGGTAGTTGCAGGTGATTTTAGATCTTTTAATAAAGTAAGCCTGAATTATATTACCATCTTACGTAATGATGGTATAATAGATCCTAGTTTTAACAATATTCGTGTTGGATTTGATACATCATCTGCTGTGGTATTTGCAGTTCTTCCAGATGATAAATTGATAGTATCAGCATATCCATATGTTAATGCTTTTAGATATTATAATGGCGTTAGAAACAAAGGTTTTATTCGATTAAATAGCGATGGAAGTCAGGATAATACACTAACTTTTGGAGGTGCAACGCAATTCTTTATAAGTGAGACAGAGCGTCTATACTCAGTAGGATTGCAAAAAGATGCAAAGATGATAATTGGAGGTAATTTTACATCCTTATTTAATAGAAGTGCCAATAGAATAGCCAGATTAAATTATGATGGTAGCATTGACAATTCCTTTGTCACAGGAACCGGATTTGATAATGATGTAAGAAAGATACTTGTTCTGGAAGATAACAAAGTACTTGTGGGTGGTTTTTTTAATACTTACAAAGGAGTTGCTAGCGGCGCTGTAGTTAGATTAAATTCTGATGGTTCAGTTGATGCTACATTTAATGCTAAATGGTTAAAAAGTTCAACTGGCGGTAGTATTTTGATACGAGATATTATACTGCTCTCTGACGGTAAAATCTTAATCTCAGTAGAAGGCTATGATAGTAATATAGTGCGATTAAATAGCGACGGATCAAAGGATAACTCCTTTAATCTGGATACTCAGATATCTCGTTACGGATATGATATATCAGCTCAAAAGGATGGTAAAATACTTGTTGTGGGGTATAAAGGGAACTTTGGAGTAGTTTTAAGATTGCTTTCTGATGGTAGTGTGGATAACTCATTTAAATATGCATTAGATAATAGCACTATGGTTTATTTTGCAGGAAAACAATTAGATGATAAACTTTTAATAACAGGATATCAGAACAAGAATACTAAAAGTAACTTTTTTGCCAGATTAAATTTGGATGGAAGTCTTGATGAAAGTTTTAACAGCTCGTTTAATATTTCTGAAATAAATTATAGCGGCGAGGTAGTAACACAATCAAACGGAAAACTGATTTATTTTGGAACTTTTGAAAATTATATGGGCGTACCAGCGGGTGGATTTATACGTTTATTAGGTCAGGATTATAAATTTGTTCAGGGACAAAACAGGCTGGATTTAGATAATAATGGCTGTGATTTGAATGATGTACCATTCAAAAATTTAAAAATGAACATCCAGTCAGGAACAAGCACGAGTAGTTTAATTACCAATACAACAGGAAATTATACAATGACGTTTCTTAAAGGAACTCATACTATAACACCTGTATTAGAAAATCCTTCTTATTTTAATATTAGTCCGGCGAGTTATACAGTAGATTTTCCTGCAGAGGCAAGTCCTCGTATATCTGACTTTTGTATCACTGCAAATGGAGTACATCCTGATCTTGAAATTAGCATTTTACCATTGACTGTGGCGCGACCAGGTTTTGATGCGAAATATAAGATCGTATATTCAAATAAAGGAAACCAGCCACTTTCAGGAACAATATCATTAAATTTTGATGACACTATTACTGACTTTATCGAAAGTTATCCTGCAGTTTCAAGCCAGTTGGTGAATAACTTAAAATGGAATTTTGCTAATTTAAACCCAACAGAAACAAAAGAAATTACTTTTGTATTAAATGTAAATTCACCTATGGAAAATCCTCCTGTAAATGGTGGGGCAATCTTAAAATACCTGGCAGAAATCTCATCATCACAAACAGATGAAACTCCGGCTAACAATAAATTTGTTTTTGATCAGGTTGTCGTTAATTCGTTTGATCCAAATGATAAAACATGTATCGAAGGTGATAAAATTTCGAAAACTAAAATAGGCGATTATGTGCATTACATTATTCGTTTTGAAAACACAGGAACATATGCAGCACAAAATATTACTGTAAAAGACGTAATAGACCTTACTAAATATGACATTAATAGCTTATATCCTTTAAGCGGAAGTCATTTGTTTTCTACAGAAATTACAGATAATAATAAAGTAGATTTTAAATTTGAGAATATCAATCTTCCTTTTGACGATGCAAATAATGATGGTTATTTAGCTTTTAAAATCAAAACAAAATCAACTTTAGTCGAAGGAGATTCATTTGGAGGATCGGCAAATATCTTTTTTGATTACAATAGCGCTATTACGACAAATGTTCCAACAACCACAATCGAACAAGCGCTTGGAGTTAAAGATTTTTCATTTGGTCAATATTTTGTTGTGTATCCAAATCCGGTAAGTGATGTTTTAAATATTACTACAAAAGAAGATATTCAATTGTCATCAATCCAGATTTACAATGTTCTTGGGCAATTAATACGAGTAATTCCTAATGCCAAAAATGTAGAAAACATTGATGTTTCTGGTTTGAATTCAGGAAATTATTTTATAAAAATTATTTCTGATAAAGGAAATTCAAGCACGAAATTTATCAAAAAATAGAGATAAAACACATTTTAATATTTTAATAAAAGCCTGAAAATTAAATTTTTCAGGCTTTTTATTTTATAGCAGGATTTCTTTTTGATTGATGTTGCAGGAACAGATTTAAAATCAAATAGATCAGGTTATCATGAGTTTGCAAAACTCTTAAAAATATGCTGAAAGCCCTAAAAGCAACAGCATAGTGCGAAGCGCTATGAATTAAAAATGAATTAAAAAATGATTTCTATTTTAAGCCCTGAAAGGGCGAAAGCCTAATTGTAAACTGTGTATTTTCTTTTGCCCTTACAGGGCAATTTCAATTTTGATTTAATTCGTAGTGCGTTGCACTACGCTATTTCTAGGGCTCTTTCAGAGCAAAAAAGATTTTGAACACTTGTAATCTTTTCGATACCGTCAAATAATGTTGTAAAACAAAAAAGAGACTCGAAAGTCTCTTTGTGAATAATATATCTTATATAAATGAGAATTATTTATTAATTAATTTTTCAAGCCTTGCCATCATTTCATCTTTCTCTTTCAACATACGCTCGTACAATGCAATCTTTTCTTCATGAAGTTTTAATAGTTGGTCAATTGGATGAAAAGTGCAATTATCATTTCTTTGATAACCATACAATACTGAACCATTATCAAAAGTATTTGCAATTACATTCACCGCGTGCTCTTCATCAAAATTCTTAAACGCTTCAACAGGAATTTTCAATGAATTTGAGATTTGATTAAGTATCTCTTCTTCAATTACATCTTTTTGCTCCAGCATAGAAATTTTCTTCTGATTCCAGTCATTTCCCAAATCAAAAGCCAATGCTTCTTGTTTAATGCCAAGCATTTCTCTAAAACGTTTTACGTTTCTTCCCTGATGTATTTTCTGTTCCATAATGAATATCAATTTTCTAAAGACTCAAAGATAAAGCCATTTCGATTATAAAATCTGAGATTCAAAGATAATTACAAAAAGACAGGTTTACAATCTAAATCGAATTTCGATCAATAAAATTAAAAGGAACCTTAACCTGACCTTTCTCTTTATTCAAAATCATTCTTGCAACGGTTTCCCCCATTACATTAAAATCTGTAGACATTACCGTTATTCCAAGCAATTCCTTTAGTGGCGTATCATTATAGGATATTACGCCAATATCTTTGCCCAGGACATATTCTTCGTCCCTGATTTGCTTCATTAAATTCACAAGGTCAGATTCTTCGATCGTGATAAACAAATCTCCTTTTTTAAGGATCATATCGTCGTAAACTTCGCTCAGGATTTCAAAATTAATTTCATGCTCGACACAAAACTTTTTAAATCCGTGTAAAATTCGGCGCGGATAAGGATAAACAGCCTTCTCAGGATATATCAAAATTAGTTTTTTGTATTTGTTTATTTTCGAAAGTCCCTCTTTTAAGGCATTATAAATATCATTTTCAAAATCCTGATAAATCTTGATGATTTCGCCTTCCATTCCTAATTTAATATTGTCCATTAAAATTAGTTTTTCTTCCGGAATTCTTTGGATCGCCTTTGCAACTTCATCTGTAAAACTAAGGTGTTTTAGTTCATCGGTTTTAAAATGGGTTGTAATTACATAATAGTCATAAGCGCCTTCAAACTTGTCTAATAAGTTCAAAAACAAGGTTTCATCGCAATGATAAATATGTAAATCAGTATGTGCATTTGCTCCAATTGTATCAATAAAAGAGTTGTACGTTTTCATTTTATACGCACTCAGTTTATTCAATACAAACAACACGTTTACTTTAGACTCTAGTTTTGTACGGGTAATATAATATCCTTTTCCGCGGATAGACGATATTATTTTTCGCTCTTTTAGAATATTATAAGCCTTTTCGACTGTATCTCGTGACATATAAAACTCTTCACTAAAACTGTTTATCGAGGGAATTTTTTGATTTATTTTTAAATTTCCGTTGGCAATATTATGCAAGATCGAGTCTACAATTTGTTTGTATTTAGGAACCCTTGAATCTTCATCTATTTTAATAAGTTTAATCATTTTTATGGCTTATAAATTATGCTACAACCTTCTGCAAGATCATTTTAACTATAATTCGTATCAAAAAAATCATTTCAAAACATATAAAATCTTCGGCTTGGTACTTTTCTCACAAAAGCTTTCAAATTAAATAAGGCTTATTTTATATTTTTTATTGATTTGTTTATTTCTGACAAATTGAGGATATAATAATTACGAAATCGATTGCTAAAATAGAAATTTTAAATCTATATTTCTAATATTACACGGCTGTTCTTTGCAATAATCCTTAGTTTTAACATAAATAACAAAAGCATAAAGGATAGTACAGGACAGTTTTCTTTTTTACATTCTATTATTTTACAAAACCAAAATAACTATCAATTAACCAAAACAAAATTATTAATGGAATCATTATTAGGAATCATTTTTCATTCTATCGGAGGATTCTCTTCAGGTAGTTTTTATATGCCTTTTAAGAAAGTAAAAGATTGGGCTTGGGAAAGCTACTGGATCGTTGGAGGATTTTTCTCCTGGCTAATCGTTCCGCCAATTGCTGCTTATTTAACGATTCCAAATTTTGTTGAAATCATCGCAACTGCTTCACCTTCAATAAAAGCATTTACGTATTCAATGGGATTGATTTGGGGAGTTGGAGGATTAACATATGGTTTAGGCGTTCGTTATTTAGGAATGTCTTTAGGAAACTCAATCATTCTGGGATTCTGTTCTGCTTTTGGCGCTTTGGTTCCTTCGATCTATTATGATTTATACCCAACGGAAGGTAAAATTTCGTTTTCTGATATGCTTTCAAATCCGGGCGGACGTCTTGTTCTGGCAGGAGTTGCAGTTTGCCTTATTGGTATTGCCATTTCCGGAAAAGCAGGAATATTAAAAGAAAGAGATTTTGCCACAGGACACGAAGACAGAGACAAAGACTTTAGTTTAGTAAAAGGTCTGGTTATAGCGGTTATTTCCGGAATTTTAAGTTCGTTTTTTAACTACGGAATCGAAGCCGGAAAACCTATGGCAGAAACCGCTGTAAATTATGGTTGTAATCCATTATTTCAAAACAATGTTACTTATATCGTTTTGATGTGGGGAGGTTTAACTACCAATTTTATCTGGTGTATGTACCTTAATTTCAAAAATAAAACGTTCTCAGATTATACGAATAAAAAAACGCCAATTTCTAAAAATATACTTTTTTCAGGTATAGCCGGAACGATGTGGTTTTTACAATTCTTTTTTTACGGAATGGGAGAAAGTAAATTAGGAAACGGTGCAAGTTCATGGATTTTACACATGGCAACCATTATCCTGACAGCAAATTTTTGGGGATTTTATTTGAAAGAATGGGCGGGAGTTTCTAAAAGAACCATTAGAACTTTTGCATGGGGAATTGCATTAATCATGCTATCTATTGTTTTAGTAGGAATTGGAAATTCATTATAAATCAAATAACATAACAACAATGTCGAATATAAATATAAATAATATGACTTTTAAGCATGTAAGCTATCTTTGGGATGAGGCTAAGGCAGCAGCATTGGCAGGAGATGAAGTAGGGCTTTTCATTTATCGATCTAATTTATTAGGAGCCGATTTAAGATTAACAAACTATGGTGGAGGAAACACATCGGTAAAAATTACTGATAAAGATCCGTTAACCGGAGAAAGTTCTGAAGTGATGTGGATTAAAGGTTCTGGTGGAGACATTGGTACGCTTACAAAATCAGGTTGTGCAGCACTATATTTAGACAGACTTCGCAATCTTGAAAATGTATACAGAGGCATTGAGTTCGAAGACGAAATGGTCGAATTATTCAATCACTGTATTTTCGATTTAGCTTCAAAAGCGCCTTCTATAGATACGCCTTTACATGGATTTTTACCCTTTAAACATATTGATCACTTACACCCGGACGCAGCAATTGCAATCGCTGCTGCAAAAGACGGAGCTAAAATTACCGATGAATTATTCAACGGCGAAATTGGCTGGGTAGGATGGCAACGTCCTGGTTTTGACTTAGGACTTCAGTTAAGAAGTTGTCTGGAAGAAGCTGCGAAAAAAGGAAAAAAACTTCGCGGTATAATGTTGGGTTCTCACGGTTTGTTTACATGGGGAGATACTGCATACGAAAGTTATATTAATACGCTTGAAGTAATCGAGAAATGTGCGGAATATTTAGAAAGTAACTACGGAAAAAAACGTGCTGTTTTTGGAGGTAAAAAAATCGAAAGTTTACCGGAAACAGATCGTAAATTAAAAGCAGCAAAAGTAGCACCAATTTTAAGAGGTTTTTGCTCATCAGAACGTCAGATGATTGGTCATTATACAGATGATGCAAGAGTTTTAGAATTCATTAATTCTAATGATTTATCAAAATTATCTCCTTTAGGGACTTCTTGTCCGGATCACTTTTTACGTACCAAAATCAGTCCTTTGGTTTTAACATTAGAACCAAACGAAGATTTATCAGATGTTGCGGCTATCAAAGCAAAATTAACACCTGCTTTTGAGGCGTATCGAGAGCTGTACAAAGATTATTATAACGCTTGCAAAAAGTCTAATTCGCCTGCAATGCGTGACCCAAATCCTGTTGTGATTTTATATCCCGGAGTTGGTATGTTTACGTTTGCCAAAGATAAAACAATGGCGCGTTTAGCATCAGAATATTATATCAACGCAGTGAATGTAATGAAAGGTGCAGAAGCCGTTTCAGAATATACTTCGTTGCCACATCAGGAAGCTTTTGATATTGAATATTGGTTGCTTGAAGAGGCAAAACTGCAACGTATGCCTAAACCAAAAGCATTGTCAGGAAGAGTAGCTGTAATTACAGGTTCTGCTGGCGGAATTGGTAAGGCTATCGCTAAAAAGTTTGCTCAGGAAGGGGCTTGCGTAGTAATTAACGATATCAACGAAGAGCGCTTAGAGCAAGCAACAGATGAGTTTATTAAATTATTTGGTAAAGATGCTGTTTCAAGTACATTACTAAATGTTACTGACGAAAAAAGTACAGAAAAAGCATTAGACGAAGCTTGTTTAGCTTTTGGAGGTGCAGATATTATAGTGAATAATGCAGGAATTAGTATTTCTAAATCTATTGCAGAACACACATTAGAAGAGTGGGACAGATTATATGACATTTTGGTGAAAGGACAATTTATTGTCTCAAAAGCCGGAATCGAAGTAATGCGCAAACAAGGTTTTGGCGGAGACATCGTAAATATCGTTTCTAAAAATGCAGTTGTTGCAGGCCCTAATAATCCAGGTTACGGTTCAGCAAAAGCAGCTCAGGCACATTTAACACGTTTAATGGCTGCCGAATTAGGAGCAGATAAAATTCGTGTAAATACAGTAAATCCTGATGCAGTAATCTCAGACTCTAATATTTGGTCTGGCGGTTGGGCAGAAGGTCGTGCAAAAGCATATGGCGTTACAGTCGAAGAGTTACCGGCTTATTATGCAAAACGCACCTTATTGAATGAAATTATATTGCCTGATGATATTGCAAACGCATGTTTTGCATTTGTTGGTGGTTTACTCGATAAATCAACAGGAAACGCCCTGAATGTAGACGGTGGAGTATCAATGGGCTTTTACAGATAGATTGTTTAAGTTTTTATAAGTTTGTTTAAAGCAAAAGTGGTTTTTTGTGATCTAACGTTCGATATCTTTCGGACGTTAGATTTTTTTAGCAAGTAATAAACCCTGTAAAATCAAACAAAATAGCATAAAATAGTAACGTTAAACCAGAGACGAATTTATATAATTTATATATTGTAATCTCTATTAAAGATAAAATAATATGTTAATCGGATCAAACAATATAGAATCTCATAACGAGGAATTATTAAAAAAACATCAAAATAAATTTGCTTTTACAGTATCAGAAATTGGTGATACAGAATCGATTATTCAAAAATTAATCGATTTTCAAATTGCAATTCCGTCTTGGGCTTTAGGAACAGGAGGAACCCGTTTTGGACGTTTTGCCGGCGGAGGAGAACCACGTTCTATAGAAGAAAAAATCGAAGACGTTGGTTTGCTTCATGCCTTAAACAATGCTTCGGGCGCTATTTCTTTGCATATTCCGTGGGATATCCCAACAGATTATAAAGCAATCAAAACCCTTGCCGCACAACACAATTTAAGATTTGATGCCATGAACTCGAATACTTTTCAGGATCAGGCAGGTCAGGCAGGCTCTTATAAATTTGGTTCCTTACAAAACGTAAATAAAGCAGTTCGTAAACAAGCAATTGCACACAATATAGAAGTGATCCAGCACGGAATCGAATTAGGATCAGAATCACTAACAATTTGGTTAGCAGACGGATCTTCATTCCCGGGACAATTAAATTTTAGAAAAGCCTATCAAAATACATTAGAAAGTTTAGAAGAAATCTATGATGCATTGCCTTCAAACTGGAAATTATTTTTAGAATATAAATGTGCTGAGCCTAACTTTTATTCGACTACAGTGGCAGATTGGGGGCAATCCTACTCGTATGTTAAAAAGTTAGGCGATAAAGCGCAAACTCTTGTCGATTTAGGACATCATTTGCCAAACGCAAATATCGAGCAAATTGTTTCCTTATTATTAATGGAAGAAAAGTTAGGAGGATTCCATTTTAACGATTCAAAATACGGAGACGATGATTTAACCGCCGGAGCCTTAAAACCATACCAGTTATTCTTGATTTTTAATGAATTGGTAGAAGGAATGGATGCAAGAGGAATGAACCACGCCAAAGATCTGGGCTGGATGATCGATGCATCGCACAACATAAAAGATCCTTTAGAAGATTTATTACAATCTGTAGAAGCTATTATGATTGCTTATGCACAAGCACTTTTAGTAGATAGAAAAGCCTTAGAAATTGCGCAAGAAGAAAATGATGTAGTAAAAGCACAGGAAATCCTGCAGGATGCTTTCCGTACAGATGTTCGTGCATTAGTTGCCGAAGCTCGTTTGCGTTCAGGCGCGGCATTAAATCCAGTAGAATTGTATCGTAGTCTTTCCGTTAGAAAAAATCTAATAGGAGAAAGAGGATTAAATACATTGGCAACGGGATTATAATTATTAATTGTTAATTATAAATTATGAGTTATTGGTTGTTTAAAACAAAAAGGCTTACCAAAAATCATAATTTATAATTGATAATTCACAATTTACAATTAAAAAAAATGAATGTAGTTGCAATTTTTGACATTGGTAAAACAAACAAGAAAGTATTTTTATTTGATGAAAATTATAAAATTGTTTGGGAAAAATCAGTTAATCTGGAGGAAACCGTCGATGAAGATGGCTTTCCCTGCGAAGACATCGAAGTTCTTAAAAACTGGATATTCGAACAATTAGCAGAAATAAAAAGCCAGACTGATTATATTTTAAAAGCCATTAATTTTAGTACTTACGGTGCTAGTTTTGTCTACATTGATAAAGAAGGAAAAGTTTTAACTCCACTGTATAACTATCTAAAAGAGTATCCGGAGGATTTAAAAAACGACTTCTATAATAAATACAAAGGAAAAGAAGTTTTTGCAGTAAAAACTGCTTCACCTGTTTTAGGAAGCCTAAATTCAGGAATGCAAATTTACAGACTGAAAGAAGAAAAGCCGGAATTATTCAACCAAGTAAAGTACTGTTTACATTTACCACAATATTTGAGTTTTCTATTAACCCATGAAGCTTATTCTGATATTACAAGTATTGGATGCCATACCAATCTTTGGAATTTTAAGAAGATGAAGTATCATAAATGGCTCAAAAACGAAAATATTTCGGCTAAAATTCCACCGCTTCATTACGGAAAAGATACCATAAAAAAACAAGACGGATTAGCCATAGGCGCAGGTTTACACGACAGTTCATCCGCTATAATTCCGTATACCATAAACTTTACAGAACCCTTTGTTTTGCTGTCTACAGGAACCTGGAGTATTTCCCTGAATCCATTCAACAACAAACAATTAACTTTTGAAGAGTTGAAAAACGATTGTTTGTGTTACATGCAATACACAGAGAAACCAGTAAAAGCATCGCGTCTTTTTGCAGGAAATGAACACGAAGTACAAACCAAAAGATTAGCAGAACATTTTAATGTACCTGTAGAGACCTATAAAGACATCTATTTTGACAAAAAGATAGTTTCTAATTTACGCGCCTTAAATTTTCAGATAATTTATCCAAAGAAATATGATTTTGATATTCTAAAAGAATGTCCTTTTCAAAAAAGAGATTTAAGTAATTTTAAAAGCTACGAAATCGCTTATCATCAATTGATGCTGGATTTAGTAGAACAACAGTTTTTTTCGACTAATTTAGTAGTTCATAATAGTCCGGTAAAGAAGATATTTGTAGACGGAGGTTTTAGTAAAAATTCAATTTTCATGAATTTATTAGCAGAAGCTTACCCGGATATAGAAGTTTATGCTGCATCAATGGCACAGGCGAGTGCATTAGGAGCTGCATTGGCAATTCATCAAAACTGGAATCCGAAACCAATCCAGAATGATTTAATCGATTTGAAGTTTTACAAACACTAGAAATAGAAATAGAAAATCTGCTCAATCTGCAAAATTTGCGAGAGAAAAAATAGCCACAGATTAAAGGATTAAAAGGATTAAAAATAAATCTTTTAAACCTGAGTGAAAATATAGAAATATAGAGTACTATTTTGATTCTGGTTTGTCATCCCGAGGAACGAGGGATTACAAGAACGAGAATAAATGCAAAAAAATAAACACATAGAAACATAGATTTTATGTGCAAAAAAGAATACAAAAAGAAATATATTTCTTTCACATAGTGCTATGAGTTTTATTTGGAGTGAAACAACTTTTATTCACAATCAAAACTAGGTTTCTATGTGAAAGAAAAAAAATACAGAATATGAAAATCGGACTATTTATACCGTGTTATGTCGACCAGTTTTACCCAAAAGTAGGGATTGCAACCTATGAACTTTTGCAAAAATTAGGTTGCGAAGTTCATTTTCCTATGGGACAAACCTGCTGCGGACAACCAATGGCAAATAGCGGATACCAATATTTAACAAAAGGTTGCGATGCTAATTTTATAGCTAATTTTGCCGAATTCGATTATATTGTTTGTCCGTCCGGAAGTTGTGTTTTGCATGTAAAAGAACATTTACATGACGAAAAACAAGAAGAAGTTGCCGCAGAAATGCGAAAGAAAGTATTTGAATTAACAGAGTTTATTACTGATATTCTTAAAGTAGATTCCATCGACGGAAATTTTCCTTTCCGAGTAGGAATGCATGTAAGTTGTCATGGTCAACGCGGATTAAAGCTTTCGCAGATGACAGAACTTAATGCACCATTTTTTTCCAAACCCGAACAATTATTACACAATATAAAAGGATTAGATCTGGTTACCCTAACCAGAAAAGATGAATGTTGTGGTTTTGGAGGAACATTTTGTGTAACCGAAGAAGCTATATCTGTAAAAATGGGACAAGACCGACTAAAAGATCATGAAAACCATCACGTAGATTATATTACAGGTGGAGATATGTCGTGTTTGATGCATTTAGAAGGAATTCTGAAAAGACAAAAAAGCCCGATAAAAACCATTCATATTGCCGAAATTTTAAATTCGTTGGAAACTAAGTGATTTTAAAATTAAACTTAATTTTCTTTTTAACATTAAGAGATTAAGTAATTTAAGTCAAAGCTTTATGAACTTAATATCTTAATGGTGAAATAAATAAAAAAAGATGTCTTCAGAAAAAATAATACAGCACAGCGAAGCCGCAGCAAAATTCAACAAAGATGTCGAGCGTGTCAATTGGCACGATGAAACACTTTGGTTTGTTCGCGAAAAACGTGATAAATCAGCAAATCAAATCGCCGATTGGGAATTACTTCGTGAAACAGCTTCGAAGATCAAAAATAATGTCCTTTCAAATATTCATGATTATTTGATTGAATTTGAAGCAAATGCACAAAAAAACGGAATAAAAGTACATTGGGCAGCAGATGCAAAAGAGCACAACGAAATTGTACATTCCATAATGGCAAAACATGATGTAAAGCAAATGGTGAAATCAAAATCAATGCTTACAGAAGAATGCCATTTGAATGATTATCTGGCCGAAAAAGGCATCGAAGTAATCGATTCTGATTTAGGCGAATACATTGTTCAGCTTCGTAAAGAACCGCCAAGTCATATTGTTTTACCTGCAATTCACCTTAAAAAAGAAGATGTAAGCGAAACTTTTCATGAACATTTAGGGACAGAAAAAGGAAATATAGATCCTCAATATCTAACAGAATCAGCCCGTTTGAGTTTAAGAAATACTTTCCTGACCAGAAAAGTAGCCTTAACGGGAGTAAACTTTGCTATTGCAGAAACCGGCGAAATTGTGGTTTGTACCAATGAAGGAAATGCAGATATGGGCGCACATCTTGCTGATGTTCATATTGCCTGTATGGGATTCGAAAAACTGATTCCGCAACGCAAACATCTTGGCGTTTTCCTGAGATTATTAGCCAGAAGCGCCACAGGACAACCAATTACGACTTTTTCAAGTCACTTTAAGAAACCAAGAGACGGCAAAGAAATTCATATTGTTATTGTCGACAATGGAAGAAGCACACAATTAGGACGAGAAGATTTTAGAAACTCCTTAAAATGTATTCGTTGTGGCGCGTGTATGAACACATGTCCCGTTTACAGAAGAAGTGGCGGACACAGTTATCACAATGCGGTTGCAGGACCAATTGGGTCGATTCTGGCACCAAATTTAGACATGAGCAAAAATGCCGACTTACCTTTTGCAAGTACACTTTGTGGTTCTTGTACCAATGTTTGTCCGGTAAAAATTGATATACACGACCAATTGTACAAATGGCGTCAGGTTTTAGTAAAAGAAGGACATACGCCAAAAGCCAAAACCGTTGCAATGAAAACAATGGCAACAGTTTTAGCAAACCCAACCATTTTTAATATTGCAGGAAAATCGGGTCGTTTTGTAATGAAAAATATTCCCGGATTGGTCAATAATAAAATGAACAAATGGTACGATCAACGCGAAATGCCAGACGTTCCTGAAGAATCTTTTAGAGATTGGTACAAGAAGAATTCAAGAGAAGCAAAAGCAAAAGACAATGAGTAGTAAAGCGGATATTTTAAATAAAATAAAGCAAAACCAACCTGCTTTGATTACGGATCTGCCGGACTTAAATGTTTTAGGTTCAGAGCATTTTGATATACTTGAAACCTATAAAACAGTATTAAAAAATATTGGTGGAGATCCTGTAGAAGTTGCTGATTATGCTGAAATCATTCAATATATAAAAGCAAATTATAATCTCGATAAACGCCTCATAACGACACTTCCTGAACTTTCAGAAATTGCAAGTTTAGACTGGACAAACGATGATCCTCATTCTCTTCAAAATGTAGAATTAACAGTTATAAAAGCCCATTTTGGCGTAGCCGAAAATAGTGCACTTTGGGTAACAGATGATATATTAGGGCAACGCATATCACCTTTTATCGCACAATATCTGGCGATTATAGTTCATAAAAAAGATATTATTGCTACTATGCATCAGGCTTATGATCGAATTGGCAATCAGGAATACGGTTTTGGTACGTTCATCGCCGGACCATCAAAAACAGCTGATATTGAACAATCATTGGTTTTAGGCGCTCATGGCGCAAGAGGATTAATCGTTTTTTTACTGGATTAATATGCAACGATTTTTGAATTGCCTCTAGCTTTAGCTGGAGAAATAAAGCCCTTTCGTTTATAATTTATTTTTTCATCCAACTAAAGTTCGACGCTATTCAATCTTTTCCATAATAAGAGCTTACATAAGATTCAATCTTCTTTTTTTGTTTGTAAATCCCATATTTCATAGGTCACCACAAAATAAAAGTTTAACTTTATAATATTGAACAAATACAAAATATTTAAAAAGTTGAGAATGAATAACGGTAAAAACCTAAAAGCTGTAGCTTACGGAGAAGTACTTTGGGATGTTTTTGATAATGAGAAAAAGATTGGCGGAGCGCCTTTGAATGTTGCGTTGCGCATGAAAACATTAGGCTGCGATGTAGCCATGATTAGTTGTGTAGGAAATGATAAAGACGGCGATGCCATTATTGATCATGTAAAAAATCTGGGACTCGAAACCAATACTATAATACAATCACAAGAATATCCAACAGGCTTGGTAAATGTCACCTTAGACGATACAGGATCTGCAAGTTACATTATCAACTACCCATCAGCCTGGGATAAAATTGTATTAAATAAAAAAGCTGTAGAAGTAGTAGATAATGCCGATGTTTTAATTTACGGAAGTTTGGTTTGCAGAGATGAAGTATCCAGAAAATCTCTCGAAGAATTATTGCAAAAAGAAGTCTATAAAGTTTTTGATGTCAATTTAAGAAAACCGCATTATACATACGAAATACTCGAACAATTAATGCATTCAGCTAATTTTATAAAGTTTAATGATGAAGAACTGCTTGAAATTTCTGCTGCCTTAAAATCGCCTTTTACAACATTAGAAGAAAATATAAATTTTATAGTTCAACATACAAAAGCAACCGGAATTTGTGTTACAAAAGGCAAAGACGGAGCCTTATTATTCTGGGAAGGAAAATTATATAAAAATGCCGGATATCCTGTAAAAGTAGCGGACACAGTAGGAGCGGGTGATTCATTTTTGGCAGCCTTAACAACTTCGCTCCTTACCGGAAAAGAACCACAGGCGGCCATAGATTTTGCTTGTGCAGTTGGAGCTTTAGTTGCTGAATCTCCTGGTGCAAATCCTGAAATTTCACCATCTAAAATTGAAAATTTAATGACTAAAATTTCATAATATTTTAGTCTCTGTATAGTTTCTGAAAGAACATTAAAGTTAAAAACCACTCCATTTATGAGAGTGGTTTTTTGCTTTTAGTGCACGTAATTACTTATAAATAAAGAACAATGGTCTATTATTATCCTCAAATTTTATATCAAACAGGAATAAAAAATGCACAGCAACTCTCATTTTTATCCTGAAATTACATTAACATATCAAAGTTTAATAAGTATGGGACTATTAAACAAAATATTCTCACACATTTTAATGTAATTCCAATCAAATTGTTTTGCCTTATAATTTTAATCAACAAGGAGCGTTTATTTTATCAGAAACAATGCTTATTTTTTTATATCAGCCTAAAAAACAGGCATAATGAATAAAAAATAGCATCAGTAAAATTATCATTGGATTGAGGCAAACAATAAGTAAAAATTGACAATTGAGATTTAATTATAACTTTTAGTTATATTCTATTAGAAGGTTTGTAGGAAAAAAAAATGAGATTATGCGTAATATTGCGAGGAAAAAATGTTGTTTTAAATTAATTGCTTGAGAT
Source organism: Flavobacterium sp. Leaf82 (assembly GCF_001422725.1). Taxonomy (GTDB): domain Bacteria; phylum Bacteroidota; class Bacteroidia; order Flavobacteriales; family Flavobacteriaceae; genus Flavobacterium. Next base: position 238,143 of record NZ_LMMA01000035.1, read on the forward strand.
AATTTTTTAACTGTTTTATAATAATTCTTCAGTACAATAAATTCATGTTTTTTAAATAACCCAAATTATTATGTTCTTTACCCTTACTCATGACCAAGTTCAGTTTCAGTATGGATCAAAACGATGGCAATACAGTTTTAATGAGATTGCCGAACTTGGTTTACTCAAAAAAAAGAAATCTTATCTTTTCGAAAATGGTGCTTTTATCTCGGTAACAGCTTTAGCCTATTATTGCATGGTTTTCTCTAATTTATCTGAGTTGTATTACATTGCACCTACATTGTTGATGTATACCATTCTTATTATTCTGAGATTTTATAATGATATGGAATTCGAATATTATGTCATAGTGAGAGACATTTATAAAAAAGAAACCAAAGTAAAAATCAATGGTACAGATCGCCCCGCAATAGGCAAACAGATTGATCATTTCCTAAACCTGAATTTTGACCGACTGCTGCAAAAATCAAAAAATAATCTAGAAAGTAAGCAATGTTAATATCAGGAATTTCCCTTTATGATTTAGTTTTGATGGCAGCGGCTATTCTATATGGTTTTTTTATTACGACTAAGAAAAAATGAACAAATATTACCTCAATAAACCTACGATTGAAGTAGTATGATATTACACACTAATAAGGTATAGCTGTAATACCAAAAATTTATTACCGGTCAGTTTTAGCTATACAAAATACCCCCAAATAAAATTATGACCTCTTCAATAAAAAATAAAATCAAAAGCATTAGAGAATTAAAAAATTATACGCAGGAATATATGGCAGATCAACTAGGAGTTACACAAGCAGGTTATAGTAAAATTGAAAAAGGAAAAACGATTCTTTCTTATGTAAAATTGGTTGAAATTGCCCGAATTTTAGAAGTTAGCGTAGAAGATGTTATTAGCTTTGACAGTCAGAGATATTTTAATAATTTTAATAAAGTCAGAGGAAATAATAACGGAAGCATCCAGATTAATTCAGATAACAGCGCAGCCCTAAAAGTGCTGTATGAAGATAAAATTAGATTACTCGAAAAATTATTAAGCAAAACAGAAGAAGAATTATGTCGTTATAAAAATAAATTTGGACAGATTTGAGATTTCAAAAGCGACTATAATAATACTATATAATAACTTTCAAAAAAGGTGTATGATTTTCATACACCTTTTTTGCTTTTTTCATACCTGTAAAAATCACTAAAAATGGTATTGCATATTGTTTTAAAGTGCTATAAATTGCCGGAAATATCTATGTAAATTATAAGGAAATTAATAAAAAAAATAATAGAAATTAAAGATTCCTTCTTTTAAAAACTGAATTACTAATTACAATTCCAATAAAAAACCAAATGCAAAATAAATTTATATTAAAAGTTAAACTAATTATTCTAACCTTGTTATTTTGCAGCTGTACCAGCAACACTTTGTCCGGTCACGTATACGATTATGATACAGATGAACCTCTGGCAAATGTGCAGATAGACAGTAACGGAAATAAAACAGAAACAGATACTGCCGGATATTTTAATATAAAAGTAAAGCCAAATAAAAGCTGTAAAATATCTTTAAAAAAGGAAGGATATGAAACTAAAAAAGTAAATCAAAAACCGGATTCCCTGGGATTATTTTCACAAGCAAATCTAAAGAATCGTAAAATTTATTTATTTAATAAGGAAAGTGATTTTTCTAGTAAAAGAACAAATTAAAAAAATAAAAGGCATAAAAAAACGAGACTTTTAGATCTCGTTTAATTTAATATTCTATAAAAAAATTACACTGTTTGATCGTCTGTAGTTGCGTCAGGAGCATTTTTTTTGACAGATTCAATCCCGTTTTCTCTTGCAGAAGTACTCTCATACATTTCGCTGGATCCAATGATTTGACCATTCGTCGCTTTTAGATTAAAAAAATGTTTGCCGTTGCTCGATTCCTTTCTGTCAAAACGGGCGTCATCCTGCGAATTTTTTTTCACAGATTCAATTCCACTCGTACATGCCGACTTGGTACTATAACCTTCGCTGGCTAAAATGGTCTGGCCATTACCTGCTTTTAAATTAAATTGGAATTCACCATTGGTTCTTTTAGTAATTACAAATTTTCCCATGTAGTTTTATTTAAGTTAAATATAATTTATTTTGCTACAGATAAAAATACAAAACTTCATCATACAAATCATACAAATGATAGAAATAATACTCGCTTCATAAAAAAATAACAAACGAATAAGAGGAACAAATAATAGTACTTTCAGAGCATAAATTTTAGTATTGAAGATTTAATTCAATAACAATCTTCTTTTATTTAAGAAAAAAGTTTAAATAGAGTTCTGGCCAAGTGATAATACAGACCCGTTAGAGCGTGTTTAT
>NZ_LMMA01000036.1 GCF_001422725.1 Flavobacterium sp. Leaf82
TTACAAATATATTTTTATTTCATTAAAATCAAAAGAATTTTCTTAAAAATTTTGAAAAAAATATGATAATTAGCAACAAACCCAGCAAAACCAAGGAATCAGATTCTTCTGATAAATTAAAAAAAATATCGAAGAATATTCGCAACAGAAGAAGTATATACGCCAATGAGTTTGTAAAAAAAGAACTGCCCAAAAACCTTCTCAACGAAATCCTGACGAACGCCACTTGGGCTCCAAATCACAAAATGACAGAGCCCTGGAGATTTATTGTTTTTAAAGGAAAGTACCTGAAAGAATACGGAGAATTTATGGCGCATTATTACAAGGATTTTTATAGTGATTTATCGCCTGAAGCCCAAAAAGAGAAATTAAATTATCTTAGAGATTACCCCTTAAACGCTGCTTGCCTTATTGGGATTGTGATGGTACGAAACACTAAAATCGATCTTCCGGAATGGGAAGAAATTGCTGCTGTATCATCGGCAGTTCAAAACATTGCACTAACCTGCACGGCACATAAAGTGGGCAGTTACTGGAGTACCAAAGGCGTTGCAATAGATTATGTTGCTGAATTTGGTCTGGCAGAAAACGAAAAATCATTGGGTCTCCTCTACCTCGGTTATTATCCTGAGAGTTTAAAATCATCTAAAAAGAAAAGGACGCCTTTGTCTAAAAAAGTCATTTACCTCGAGTAAATAAAACTAAAACCCCTAAATGAATACCACTATGAATACCACACTAATCAATGAAAAAGTAGCAGAAAAAGCGCTTTTGCCAGAACAGGATTTGTATAAAGACATTTTCCACCAGAATTCAGGTACCGAATATGCTCAGGCCGTAAAACTTGCACAGGAACGTGTTTCGAATTTTCTTGAAAACAACAAAAAACCTTTTAGCGGCATTAGACCTGACGAAATTAAGTCAAAAGTCGAAGCGGTAGACTTTGCCAAACCTCTGCCCGATTATGAAAGTCTGCTTGATGAAGTCGACGAACTTTATGTAAAACATGCCACGGCGTATCACCTTCCGGAATATATTGCACACTTAAATTGCCCTGTTGTAATCCCTGCTTTGGCAGCCGAAGTTTTGATAAGTGCCATAAATTCTTCTCAGGATACATATGATCAAAGTGCCGGCGGAACTTTTATGGAACGCAAACTTATAGACTGGACAAGTGAGCAAATTGGCTATACAAAAGGCGACGGAATTTTTACTGCCGGAGGTTCTCAAAGTAATTTAATGGGATTGCTTTTAGCAAGGGATTATTATTCTCTTGAATATCAAAAATGGAATATTAAACTGGACGGTCTTCCTCCGGATGCTTCAAAATTCAGAGTTTTCGTTTCAGACAAAGCCCATTTTAGCAATCATAAAAATGCCTGGATTTTAGGACTTGGCGAACAAGCAATTGTGCATGTTGGCGTGGATCAAAGATACCGCATGGATCCTGAAAAACTCGAAAAAGCAATTGCGCAGGAAATAGAAAAAGGCAATATCCCGATTGCGATTACAGCAACTGCCGGAACTACAGATTTTGGAAACGTAGATCCGCTAAAAGCAATTGCAGATGTTGCAAACCGCAATAATTTATGGCTTCACGTTGATGCGGCTTACGGCTGCGGATTATTACTGACCGAGAAACACAGACATCTTTTAAACGGAATCGAACTCGCAGATTCTGTAACAATCGATTATCATAAATCATTTTTTCAGCCCATAAGCAGCAGCGCTTTTATTGTAAAAGACAAACTGCATCTTAATATTATCAAGCATCACGCTGATTATCTCAATCCGAAAGAGCAAAATTACGATGCACTTCCGGCGCAAATCAACAAATCTATTATACAAAGTACACGTCGTTTTGATGCGTTGAAACTTTGGTTTACGCTCCGTTATTTGGGCAAAGAAAAACTAGGGCAATTTACGGACACAATAATCGAAACAACCCAAAAAACTGCCGAAATCATAGAATCTGATGAAAACTTCGAGCTTTTGTGCCATTCAGATTTAGGCGTTTTAGTATTCAGATATCTGGATGGTCCGGCAGAATCTACTTCTTGCGAAGTCAACCAATACATAAAAGAAAAACTCTTTTTTAGCGGAGAAGTTTTAGTTGCCAGTACAAAAGTAAACGGAGAATTCTATCTCAAGTTCACCATTTTTAATCCGCTTACAACCCTAAATGACATCAAAAAAATACTTAACCTCATTAAACAAAACGGAAATGAATACCACAGACTTAACTAATTTTCGCCAACTGGCAGAACAGGTAAATTTTAAATCCCTGATTAATTGTTACTGCAGGGAATTTAGTAATTGGAGCCGCTACGAAGGTATTCCCAAATACGACCAAACGCTGGCAGATTTTATGCAAACCATCGATCACAGCTTATTTCTGAGATTTGATTTTACCACGATTGGTCAGGAAGTTTTTGCTCCGCTTACTTATTTTTCTGAAAGTGGCGTTCATTCGTTTGGTTTTCCAATTGTATCGCGCACTATTGCATCTGATGATTTCAGGGAAATAAACCCAATGGAATTTCTTGAAATTATCAGCGAATATGCTAAAACAGATTATCCTGATATCGATGCGCTTCCTACTCAAAAACGTATGGAAAACAGTATCGATAATCTCGCACTTTATCTGGAACATTATAAAAACAGCGATCATTCTGCCAACAATGCCGAACAATCTTTTATAGAATCTGAGCAATCTTTGATTTTAGGACACACGGTACATCCTTTGCCTAAAAGCAGAGAAGGTTTTACCAAAGATGAATTACTAAAATATTCTCCTGAAACCGGAGGGAAATTTGGTTTACATTTCTTCCTGATTCATCCTGAAAATGTAATCGAAAAAAGTGCTGCAGACTATTTGATTACAGATCACTTGAGAGAAGAAATCGTAAAATACGCAGATGAACATTCTAAGGAATTACTTGTTTTTTATTCTAATTATAAAGTAGTTCCCGTTCATCCTTGGGAAGCCAATTATTTATTGGATCAAAAAGAAGTAAAAGAAATGCAATCGAAGCAACTTCTTTTCAGTCTTGGCGAATTTGGACCTTCTTATACAGCAACTTCATCTGTTCGAACCGTTTATAATGAAGAAAGCGAATGGATGTACAAATTCTCTTTGCATGTAAAAATTACCAACTCTTTCCGTGTTAATTATCTCCATGAATTAAATCGTGGTTATGATGCAGCGCAACTTATGAAAACCAGTTGGGGAAAAGACATCCAAAAAGAATATCCTCAAATACAACTTATAACTGATCCCACGTTTATTGCCGTTACTTATAACGATAATATTATTGATGGTTTTAGTACAAGCGTTCGTCAAAACCCTTTTCACGGTTCCAATGCTAAAAAAAATGTAACAATGGTCGCTTCTCTTTGTCAGGACGGCGTTCTGGGCGAATCACCAAGAATACTAAATCTTATCAATGAAGCTGCCAAAAGACAAGATGCATTTGCAACAGATACTGCGCTTGCATGGTTTAAGCAATATCTAAATATTACTATAACGCCGCTTATTGGTATTTTTAATAAATACGGATTTGGATCTGAGTTTCATCAACAAAACATGCTGATTGAATTTGACGAAGATCTTTTTCCGGCAAAACTTTATTTTAGGGACAATCAGGGCTATTTTTTCCGTCAGGGAAAAGTGGAAGAACTCGAAAGCCTGATTCCTGATTTTGGTAAAGAAAGCAGATCATTTATTGCCGAAAGCAGAATCATTGATTTCTGGGGATATTATCTTCTTGTAAACCACTTGTTTGGCGTAGTGAATATTCTGGGCAAAAATAAACTGGCAGACGAAACTATACTTCTTAACCTGATCTATGAAGCTTTAAAAAACGAAGAAGAATCAGATACTACAGGTCTTGTAAATCATTTTACCAATAGTGTAAAACTGGTTGTAAAAGGAAATCTCCTAACCAGTTTAAACAATATGGATGAAGCCAGCGCGCCAAGAACAAATCCTGCGGTTTACAAAAAATATCCTAACCCGTTAAACAAGCATTTTTTCTCTAAAAAATTAATTAATCCAAAAGAGAATACGACCGTTTTCAGCCGCTTTTTCGAGAAAGAAAATGTAACTATAACCTTGCGTCCGGTAGATATTGACAAAGATATTGAGATGCTTCACGAATGGTTTCACCGTGAACACGCCCTGAAAATTTGGCAAATGAACTGGCCAATTCGCGAAATCGAAGCCTTTTACAGAATGTTGCTTCCCGGAGATCACGGTCACAGTTTTATTGGTGAAGCAAATGGCGTTCCTACTTTTAATATCGAAGTATATTGGGCAAGCCGTGATATTGTGGGAGATTATTATGATGTTCTGCCATCTGATTATGGAACACATCAATTTATCGCGCCAACAGATCCTAAACTAAAATACGGATCGCCGGCAACACAAACGATGATGGATTTTGTCTTTGGAGAACCAAAAGTAGGTAAAATGGTTGGTGAAGGATCTGTAGATTCCATTGCATCGATGATGAATAAAGCCCACGTAGGTTTTAAAATCGAAAAAGTGATCGAAATGCCTCATAAAAAAGCCAATCTTAACTTTTGCTACAGAGAATGGTATTGGGCAAAATTTCCTGCAGCCAAAGATTTTCAGAATAATACCGTTTCAGCACCCCAAGTTTAATTCATAAAAATACCACAATGAGTACAGAAAAAATATACTCCGTAATCGGGATCGGGATTGGTCCTTTCAATCTTGGACTTGCCGCACTTATAGAACCTGTTGAAGAACTATCGGCATTGTTTTTTGATCAGTCAGAAAGCTTCGACTGGCATCCGGGACTTATGTTGAATAACGCCACACTTCAGGTTCCGTTTTTAGGCGATTTGGTCACAATGGCAGATCCTACAAATAAGTACAGCTTTCTTAATTATATCAAGCAAAGCAATCGTTTGTACAAATTTTATATTCGTGAAAACTTCTTTATTTACAGACGAGAATATAACGAATATTGCAAATGGGTTGCGGCGCAATTGCAAAATTGCAAGTTCTCACACAAAGTAGTTTCGATCGATCATATTGATGGAGTTTACAAAATCATGGTCATTAATACCCAGACCTGTATTACGACAACTTATCATGCAAACAAAATCGTTTTGGGTACCGGAACTTCTCCGCATATTCCGGAGTTTATCGATCCTGAATTTCCAAATGTGATTCACGCTTCAAAATACCTGAATTTTAAATCCCGTATTCATAAAAATGCATCTGTAACTATAATTGGTTCCGGACAAAGTGCTGCCGAAGTTTTCCGCGATCTTTTACCAGAAACCGAAAATGGTTTGCAATTAAAATGGTTTACGCGTTCGTCTCACTTTTTTCCTTTGGATAATAAATCAAAACTAACGCTGGAACTAACTTCTCCGGAATATGTAGATCATTTTCATAGTTTGTCTCCTGAAAAAAGACAACAGCTTTTAGCCCGTCAACACGGTCTTTATAAAGGAATTGATCAGGAATTAATCAACGAAATCTTTGATAGTCTGTACGAAATGAGTTTAGAAGACAAACCGTTAAATGTCGAATTACGTTCGAATTTGCGCTTGACTTCAGTAAACGAAACCTCAGATGGTTCTTATTCTATGGATTTTGTTCACACAGAATTAGACCAGCCTTTTGAAGATCAAAGCGATTATCTTATTCTGGCAACAGGTTATAAATACAAAGAACCCGCTATTTTATCCGGAATCGAAAACAAGATAAACCGTTTAGAAAATGGATTATTTAATGTACATCGAAATTATACTATCGATAAAAATGGTACGGATATTTTTGTCCAAAACGCCGAATTACACACGCATGGTCTTTCTACTCCTGATCTGGGAATGGGCGCTTACAGAAACTCGATCATCATTAATCAACTTGCAAATCGTGAAGTTTATAAGGTCGAAAAACGAATTGCTTTTCAACAATTTGGTGTACAAAAAGCAACACAGGAATTGTCTGAAGCTAATATTTTGGAATTAATAAACGAGTAAGCTGTGTATAATTTAACACATAGAAACATAGGTTTTTAATGCAAAAAAGAATGCTAAAAAACAAACACATTTAGCAGCTTCTTTGCATGTCACCCTGAGCGAAGTCGAAGGGCGTTCCAATTGGCACGTGGGCTTCGACTCCGCTCAGCCTGACAATTGGTTATTAAAAATTAAGAAATCAAAATCCTACTTATCTATGTGTTAAAAGTTAATTACACACAACAATTAAATAATTAGACCCTAATAAAATACCACTAGAATGATAACCCCGGAAAACACATTCAAAGACGCACAGCATCTTAACGCAGTGATTTGGGATCAGGTAAATCGAAACCTGCTCGCCAAAAGTATTGCCGAATTAATGCGTGAAGATGTTGCAAAGCCACAAATAATTGGCACCGAAGATAATGGTCTTACCCATTTTATATTAGAAACCGATAAAGAGACTATTTATTACCGTTTTTCTGCCTATCCAAGATTCCTGAATTATTGGCATATTGTCAAAGAAAGCATTCATAAAATTGAAGATGAAGTGAAACTGGATCGCATCGACGTACCCAATTTCTTTATCGAACTTCAGGAAACTTTTGGAATCAACTCTTTTACATTGGCACATTATATCGAGGAATTGCTGCATACTTTATATGCTGATGCTTTTATTCATTCAAAACGTCGTTTGTCGGCTTCAAAATTAGCAAATGCCGATTTTCAAACCATAGAACACAGTCTTGACGGACATCCTTGGGTAATTGTAAACAAAGGCCGAATTGGTTTTGACTCTGAAGATTATGAGAATTACACCCCGGAATCCGGTCAAAAAACACAATTAGTCTGGGTTGCTGCTCATAAAAACAGAGCAACTTTACGCTTACAAACTAATATGAGTGAGCAGACTTTCTATGAAGATGAAATAGGAACCGAAAAAATAGAAGCTTTTAAAAATAAGCTGATTCAGTCAAAAGTAAATCCGGATGATTATATTTTTATTCCTGTGCATTTATGGCAATGGCAGAATAAACTGGTTATGCAGTTTTCTCATGAGATTGCGTCTAAAAATCTTATTCCGTTAGAATTAACAGAAGATATTTATAGTCCGCAACAAAGTATTCGTACGTTTTTTAATCAGAGCAAACCCAATAAACATTACGTAAAAACGTCGATGTCTATCCTGAATACAAGTCATATTAGAGGATTGTGTCCCAGACAATTATCTATTGCACCACGACTTACAGAATATCTTAAAGACATTCTTAAAAAAGACGAACATTTGCAAAAGATGGAAGTTGTGCTTTTAGGCGAAATGGTTTCTGTTACCTATACACATCCCAGTTATAGTAAAATTGTAAATCCTCCGTACCAATACAATGAATATTTAGGTGCGATGTGGCGCGAGAGTCCGGTAAATTCCCTCAAACACGGAGAGAATCTAATGACAATGGCAGCACTATTATATGTAGACGATCATGGCAAAAGCCTTGTAGAAGAACTGATTATAAAATCAGGACTTTCTACAGAGCAATGGTTAAAAGCCTATATGAGAGCCTATCTTAAACCTGTGCTTCAAATTTATTACCAGCATTCGTTATGTATCGATCCACATGGGCAAAATGTGATTCTTATTCTAAAGGATTATGTACCAACCCGAATCGCTTTGCAGGATTTTGTGGGAGATATTTTGATTAATGAAGAAGGAAAGAAAAAGCTTCCGCAGGAATTTATCGATAATATGTTTGTCGCTTCTCCAAATCCTGAAAATGCGCCGTTAACGATTCTTATTGCCGTTTTTGATGCATTTTTCAGATATCTGAGTGATGTATTAATAACAACAGTAAACTATTCTGAAGTTTCTTTCTGGACTTGCGTTCACGATATTATTTTAGAATATCAGGACGAACATCCGGAACTGCAGGATATGTTTGACAAATACAATTTATTCATTCCGGAGTTCAAACGCCTTATTTTCAATAGCCGCCGTTTGTATAATGGTTACGAAGAAACAGTTGGTTTTCCGCATATGAAAAAAAGTGGTTTTATTCCGAATCCGCTGCATCAACTAATCCATGAAGAAGCGTTAACAGAAAAAGAAAACTCATGAAAGAAGCCATTTTAAAAACACGCTCTTTCTTTGGTCTTTTAAGGCGTTCTCTTGCCGGAACCGAAAGTAATTTTACCTCCGGCAGTATCAATAAAACCATCATTTTGTTATCTGTACCAATGGTTGCAGAACTTTTAATGGAATCCTTATTTGTGTGTTCAAACCTTTTCTTTGTGAGTAGATTAGGTACAAACGCCATTTCGATTGCAGGAGCAACGACAACTTTTATCACCTTTTGTTATTCGGTTTCAATAGGTTTGGGGATTGCGGCATCGGCAATGATTTCCAGACGAATTGGCGAGAAAAAGTTCAAAGCGGCAGGACAAACAGCAATGCAGGTAATTTATGCAACAACCCCAATTGCGATACTTATAAGTGTAGTTTGTGCGATATGGACAACAGATATTATGAGTGCCATGGGACTTTCTGACGCTATGGTTCAGGAAGGAACCACATACGGAATTGTCATGTTTGCGTCAAGCGGATTTCTGATCCTGCGCATTGTCATAAACGGAATATTCCGCGGTGCCGGAGATGCTTCAACCGCAATGAGAATCCTTTGGCTTTCGAACGCGCTAAACATCGTATTGTGCCCGATCTTTATTTTTGGCTGGGGACCAATTCCCGCTTACGGATTACTGGGTGTGGGATTAGCTACTTTAATTGCCAGGGTTATTGGTGTACTTTATCAGGCATGGTTTCTTTTAAGACGCAAAACCGTCTTGAAAATAGGATTGGCACAATTGGTCTTTAATCTGGCAATTTTCAAAAGAGTCCTAAAACTCGCTTTTGGCGGAACAGTTCAGTTTATTATTCCGGCTTCGAGTTGGGTTTTTATGATTAAGATTATGTCTCATTTTGGTCCCAACGCGTTGGCAGGATATATTTTAGCGCAACGAGTAACATCTATTGCGACAATGCCTGCTTGGGGATTAGGAAATGCAGCGGGAATATTAACCGGACAAAACCTTGGTGCAAAACAACCGGAAAGAGCCGAAAAATCAGTTTGGAGAGCAGGAATGCTAAACATGGGATTCTTGGTTTTAATTGGTATTTGCTGGATTTTCCTTGCCGTTCCAGTTGTAAAAATCTTTACAGATATTCCGGAAGTAATCTCATTTAGTACCAGATACATTCATTTTATTTCGATGGCCTATATTCTTTTAGGATATACAATGGTAATTTCAAGAGCGCTCAATGCCGCGGGAGAAGTAAAAGTCGTTACCTGGCTTTATATATTAATGTTTTATATCGTGCAGATTCCGCTCGCCTACGCCTTGGGAATATCGCTTGAACTGGGATCAAATGGTGTTTTTACAGCCATCCTTGTATCTGAAATTGTATTGGCAGTCGCCTGTATAATTGTTTTTAGGAAAGGAAAATGGAAACATACCAAAGTTTAAAAAAATGTTTCACGCGGATTTTAAAAAGATTTAAGCGGATGTGTGCAGATTATTATTTAAAATTAAACCTGCTACAATCTTAATCTGCGCGAATATATATGTCACCCCGCTGGGGTTCATTAAATACGAATTCTGAATTTCTATAGATATTACGTCCCTCTGGGACTAGTATTGGTCAAATAGCATGCTCCAGAGGAGCGATATATCGATAGAAAATCCAGAACAAGTTTTTGCAAGAGCTCCAGAGGAGCGAAATATTTATAGCCTCCAGCGGAGCAAAATATTTATAGAAAAATCAGTTTTTGCAAGAGCTCCAGAGGAGCGACATATTTGTAGCCTCCAGTGGAGCGACATATCTATAGCCTCCAGAGGAGCGAAATATTTATAGCCAGGGGAGCGACATATTTGTAGCCTCCAGCGGAGCGACATTCATAGCTATGTTTCTAACATCATCACATACAAATTTTAACACAATATCAATTTAATTTAAATAATAGAAAAATGAGTACAATAGAACAATTACACGGAGTATTTGCAAGAGCCTTTGAAATTCCTGTTGAAGCAGTAAACGATGATTTAGAATATCAGGCTATTGCCGAATGGGATTCCATGAGTCATTTAGTTTTGGTTGAAGAACTGGAAAGTACCTATAATATCTCGATAGAAATGGAGGATATCCTGGAAATGGGAAGTGTAACAAAAATTAAAAATATCCTTAAAAAGTACGGATTCGAGATTAATTAGAACAAGTCGTAAGACTTTTAACACATAGTTTCGAAGCTTAATGTCAATAAAATTTCTCGCAAAGTCACCACAATATTGTCATTTCGACGGAGGAGACCCGAGCGACAGCGAACAGAAGAAGTAAATCACACGCGCTGATCGACAAAGATTAGCGATTATGGGAACGGAGTTTCTTGTGTGATTTCTCTCTTCGGTCGAAATGACAAAATCTTTGCGGCTTTGCGACTTTGCGAGAGATTTATTAGACTTCTGAACTATGTGTTAAATCATTTTTCAATAATTAAACTTAACCGATTAAAATAGACCTAAACTTATGGAACTATATGATTTAATCCGAAAAAACGAAAAACTGATCTTTACAGATTCCAGTACGGGACTTTCGAAATCTATTGCAGAAATGCACCAATCCTTAGAAATAGAAAACCTGCGTTCTGTAGTCTTTATCTATAATGATAATCAGTTGCCGGCGATAGAAACGTTACTGAACTTTTATCAAAGCAGGTATACAATTGCCTTATTAGGAATGGGTTTACTGGAAGATTTTAAGGAGAATTTAGAACAAAAATATACTCCTTATTATATCTATGATCCAACCAGAACTGCTATAGAAGGTTATAGCGCCGTAAAAGCATCAGATGCGATAATATTATTTAAGCGAAATGTGAATTTAATTTATCCAATACATGCCAAAACCAAACTTTTATTAAGTACATCCGGAACAACCGGTTCACCAAAATTCGTGAGACTTTCTGATGAAAACCTGGTTCAGAATGCGAAGTCTATTATGGAATATATGCCGATACGAACAGATGATGTGGTGCCCTTAAATGTGCCCATTAATTTTGTGTATGGCTTATCTATTTTTACGACCAATTGTATCAAAGCAAATCAGATTGTGTGTACGGATAAAGATGCTTTCCAGAAAGAATTCTGGGCAGATTTTAAAAAATACGGATATTCTACCTTAGGCGGAGTACCTTATTTTTATGAGATGTTGTATAGTATTGGGTTCTTCAGGAAAGATCATCCTTCGCTGCGATATCTTACACATACAGGCGGCATGTTAAACCAAAAACTCATCGAAGCAATTGCAGAATTTAGTGAGAAATTCGACAAACAATTCTTTGCTCAATATGGACAGACTGAAGCTTGCGGAAGAATGGCGTATTTGCCTCCCAAAGATCTTTTAAGAAAAGGAACATCGATTGGTTTACCCGTTAAAAACGGAAGATTTGAGATCGATAACGAAACAGATGAGCTCATTTATATTGGTCCAAATGTATTTGGCGGTTACGCAAATATCCGATTTGATCTTCAGTTTTTCGAACAACAGGAAAAATTAAACACAGGAGACAAAGCCAGAAAAGATGAAGAAGGTTACTATTATATTGTAGGCAGAATAAAACGAATTGTAAAATTATTTGGTGTGAGGCTAAATCTGGATGAAACAGAATTGCTTCTGAAAGATGCTTTGGGCGGTCAAACTTTTATTTGCCTCGGAATTAATGACAAACATTTAGCCGTTATGTACACAGATCAAAATTTAAATAAAGAGTTAATCCTAAAAGTCTTAAAAGCAAAACTGAATCTGCATGCCAATTCTTTAAAAGTTATGTTTATAGAGGATGTGCCACTTACACCAAACGGAAAAGTGAATTATCCATTACTTAAAGAATCGCTGGAATTGAGTTATGCTTAGTTTTTAGTCGCAGTTTTCAGTCTCAGTCTCAGTTTGCAGTCTCAGTCTCAGCTTTCAATTTAAGTATTTTTTTCAATACTGTGACATAAACTGGGATTGAATACTGAGACTGAGTACTGCGACTGAAAACTGAATACCTATATTTTTATCAGAGCACCAAAGGCTAGCGCGAGCGTCCCGCTCGTGTTAGTTCCAAATTAAAAGCTTCAGTTCACGAGCGGGACGCTCGCGCTGGCATGAGGACTGAGACTGCAAACTGCAAACTGAGACTGAGACTGAACACTGCGACTGCAAACAGAGATATTTAAAAAAAAATCACCTCTTAACAGAGGTGATTTTCTAATTTTAACCAAATACGTTTTTTAGAATTTCAAGGTCAGATTTACTAAGAAATTTGCCGGAGCCTGAGGTGCTCCCCATGAACTCCAGTATTTTTTATTGCTAAAATTATTTACCTTAACTCCTACTCTCCAGTTTGATTGCTCATAGAATAAAGTTTGGTTATAAATAGTATACGACGGAATATAGAAAGTATTTGCAGTCGACATATAACTTTTGTCTACATAATTAGCTCCAACACCCATACCCAGACCTTTTAACGTATTTTGAAATTTATACGAAGCCCAAAAGTTTGCCACATCTTCAGGAGCATCTTGTGCTTTGTTTCCTTCGATAGCTTTGTTGGCAGCATTTGTTCTTACAATGCGGTTATCGTTATAAGCATATCCCGCAGTAATATCCAAACCTGGTAACGGATTAGCCAAAAATTCAAATTCAACACCTTTACTTACCTGTTTTCCATCTTGTTGGTAAACTAAATCAGCTTGTCTAATTACAGCATTATCATTCGTAATATTATAATAACTTACTGTAGCGCTTAATTTTTTATTAAACAATTCTGTTTTAATACCCGCCTCATATTGATTTGCATAAAGAGGATCTAATACCAATTGTTCACCATTTGGTTGTGTAACCGGAGCTAAATTTTGGAATCCGTTCATGTAATTACCAAAAATAGAAACCTGATCCTTAACGATCTGGTATACAATTCCTAGTTTTGGCGACAAGGAGTTTTGACTATAACCTGGCACAGTTCCGCTTTCTTTTCTTTCAAAATTATCTAAACGTAAACTCGCCATTGCATATAATCTGTCTGCAACGCCCAATACATAAGAACCATAACCGCTAAAAGTATATTCGTCCCTTCCGGCTCTGATAACCGGCGCTAACAATACTTTATCAATTTCGTTTCTTCTTATCGGATTAAAATTAGTGCTAACATCAATTGTTCTAATTGGAGCTGTAGGAGTTGGTGTCGACGAAAAAGTATCAGTATAATATCTGTAATTAGCGCCAAACAATATTTTATGTTTTAAAATTCCAGTCGTAAATTCAGCATTGATATTCTCCTGAATGTTGGTATAATTACTTGAAATTGGTCCAAAAAGCGTTGCACGAATAGTAGCCGTTGTAGGCGAAGTCCATGTTGGTAAAACCTGATAACTATAATCTAAATCTTCGTTTACATAAGAAAATAAAGTAGTCGATTTCCAGTGATCCGCTATTTGGTATTCAGCCTGAACAAATGCTTTTGATGAAGAAGATTTTGCATCGGCATCATCATAAACCAACGACTTTTTATAACCTAATTTTATGTCTCTGGGATTTGTAATTCCTGATGCAGCCGTAACCGTTGGGAATAAAGGTCTTGTACTATTTACCGTAAACAACTCAGCATCGATATTAAAAGTAAGTTTTTCATTCGCTTTAAAAGTAATACTTGGTGTAAAAGAAATTGTCTTATTAAACCCGTAATCTAAAAAGCTTTTTTCATTATTAACAGCTGCGTTAACCCTGAAAAGTACTTTTTTATCCTTAGTCAAAGGTGTATTTATATCAACTGTAAGCCTGTTTAAACCAAAACTTCCTGCCGTGTATGAAATTTCAGTTGCTGATGTTTCAAAAGGTTTTTTAGTCACCAGATTCACAACACCTCCAAAAGAGGAAGCAGACGATCCGAACAAAGTTCCTGAAGGTCCTTTTAATATTTCTATTCTTTCGACATTTGCAATACCAACACTTGATCTGCCAGACAGCGTTTCCATTCCGTTTCTGGAATTAATCCCTACCGTAAAACCTCTAAAAATAACGGCAAATCCGCCTGAAGGGTAATTAAGAGGTACAACTCCGGGTGCATTTTTTACTGCACCTGCAATATCAATTGCAATTTGTTCCTGAATAAGTTCTTTGTGTATAACATTATAAACTTGTGGGTTTTCTATGTTTTTAAGAGGCATTCTTGCAACATATTGAGTTTTTTTAGAAAGAAGACTTTTTCTGTTATTAATTACAACTTCCTGTAATTCCTTATTAGAAACCTTAAGCTGTACATTTATTATCGAAGTTTTATTATCTTCAACCGTAACCTCTTTTTCTGAAGTTTCGTAACCCGCCAGAGAAATTTGTAAGATGTAAATATTCTCTCTGATTCTGTTAATTTCAAAATTCCCGTCTTCATTGGTAGTAGTACCATACTTTGAATTTTTAAGTACAATGTTCACATCTGATGCAGGCTGCCCGTCAGAAGTTGTAATTTGACCTTTTATTTTTCCATGATTTTGTTGTGCAAAAGAAAACACCGAAAATAAAAAGACTATAATAAATAAAAAATGTGATGTTCTTAAACTAAGATATTTCATTGATTTTTAAATTTGGTTAGTATTTTGTTTTTATTTAGAATCAATAAAAACAGCGCAAAAATAAAAATTAATAATCGTTTAACAAGTAATATTTCTATTTATTGTGCAGAAATACGAACAACTTCAAATATTACAGCCGTTTTATCAGCCTATTTTAAATGATAGCGTTGGATTTTATGTAATCCTAAAAATAATTCTTACATACTATATATCGTACAACATCAAAAATTAATCAGAAATATAATATATTAACATCTGCCCGATTTTCGATTAAAAACAATTTTCAATTATTCTAAAGTTTTAAAAAGATATTTTATTAAACACATTGTATACTTAGTCTAAATAAGCATAAATTTGCTGCAGAATTTTAGTAACTCTATTATAAGATTGACAAAATCTTTGCTGAATCTATATATTAGCTGTAATAATCGACATTTTACAACTTATAAAAGATTTAAAAAATGGCACATTTATGAAGAAAGGATTTAAAAAAAATATTGGATTTTTACACTTATGGCTTGGTCTGGGCTCAGGTTTAATCGTTTTTATAGCGGCATTAACCGGAAGTATATTAGTATTCGAAAAAGAAATCGATAAAGCCATAAATCCTGAATATTATAATGTAACCACGATTGGCACGACAAAAAAAACAATCGACTATTGCACAGATATACTTCAAAAACAATACTCGATAAAAAAGATTACCAGAATCTATACTTATAATGATCCTGCACGAACTATGCAGATTCTGGGAAAAGATGCTGATAAAAAAGCACAATTTTTTTCTATCGACCCCTACACAGGAAAAGTTCTGGCAACAACGCCTCAGGAAAGCAGATTTTTTGTGGTAGTATTATCCATACACAGACAATTGTTAATGGGCGATTTTGGTGAAATTATCACAGGAAGTTCTTGTCTCATCTTTGCCTTTATGCTCATTTCCGGTATTGTTTTGTGGTGGCCAAAAAAGATGAAAAACCTAAAACAAAGATTAACCGTTAAATGGAGTGCATCTTTTAAAAGAGTTAACTGGGATTTCCATTCCACTTTTGGTTTTTACAGCTTCTTTATTTTGTTGCTCATTTCCCTAACCGGATTATCATTTGCCTTTAGCTGGTTTCAGGATGGTGTTTACTTTCTTGCTGACGGAACCACTAAAAAACCATCTGCAAAAGTAGAAAACCCAACCAAAACAGATCCTAAATTAAATCATACTGCGTTTTATCAAAGCATTTATAATACAGCAGACAGCATTTTTCCGTACAAAGGAAATATCCAGATCAGAATGCCGATTGATACCATCAATAGTATTTTAGTATTAAAGGAATACTCTGAAAAAACAATTCCAAATCAATCCAGCGCAGCTTATTTTGATAAATATACAGCTAAGGAAATTGAGGCAAGACCTTATGAATCTTTTTCTAACGGAGACAAAATAAGACGTCTGAATTATCCGGTTCATACCGGAAGTATTTACGGTTTACCAACCAAGATTATCGCGTTTTTAGTCTCTCTTTTTGCCCTAACCTTACCTATTACAGGTTTGTTAATCTGGTTAGGAAAAAAGAAAAAGCAAAAAAGCAAGAGCTGATTTTTCTCTTTCAATTATTGAATAGCAAATAAAAAAGGATTTAAAATATGTTGATATTTTAAATCCTTTTTTATTATTTTATTCGTGTCTTTAAATTTAAACCGGCATTAAGTTCGTAGAAATACCAATTCTGTTCCAGGCATTAATCGTAATAATGGCTAAAATTACCTGTGCCAGATATTTTTCATCCAGAACCTTTGCAGCTGCTTCATAAGTTTCATCTTTTACATGATTGCTAATCAAAGTAACTTCTTCCGTCAAAGCCAGTATTGCTCTTTCTTCTTCAGTAAAAAACGGAGTATCACGCCATGCACTCAAAGCATAAATACGTTGTTCTGTTTCTCCGGCATTACGCGCTTCTTTGGTATGCATATCAATACAAAAAGCACAGCCGTTTATTTGCGAAGCTCTAATTTTTATTAACTCTTTATGTGTTCTCGTAAGCGATGAGTTTTCAATAAATTTCTCCAGTCCAAGAATAGCATTATATCCTTCCGGCTCTGTTTTATTAATATGAATCCTTGTTTTCATGTTTGTAAAGTTTATGTAATTATTATTTCATTTTTCTTTACAACAAAATTAGAACAACAAACTGGATGCAAAATATACCAATTTTAAAATAAAGACCAGCCCAGATTCTACATTCTAAATTGCTTGCTGATTTAATTTTAAAATCTATTTTAACCTTTTAGTAAATCGTTATTATTTAAAAATTACAAACTCTTTTTTAGAATCTCGAAAGCCTTCATTATTTCTTTTTCATCAATGGATGCAAAACCCAGTCTCATGCCATTTTTATCAAAAGATTCATTTTTATAAAAAAGTCCGTTATCGATAAAAAGTCCGTTTTTCAGTGCCTTTTCAGACATTTTTACTAAATCGATACTTTTATCAAAAGCAGCCCAAACTGCCAGTCCGCCTTCGGGTATTTCAAACTCGATTTTATCATTAAAGTCAGATTGAAGAATATCGCAAAAAAGATTTCTTCTGTGTTTGTAGATTTTTAATGATTTCCGAAAATGCCTTTCCATCTCGCCATTATTAAACAATATAGAAAAAGCATCTTCAAGAAGCGTATCGCCCTGTTTGTCGATTAATTCTCTTAAAGAAGCCGCCGCAGTAATAAATGCAGGCGGTCCGGACATAAACCCAATCCGTAAAGCCGGCGCAAAAGTCTTGGAAATTGAACCAATATAAATCACATTGTGATTGTGATCAATACTCGCCAAAGGCAAATATGGTTTGTTTTCATAATGAAAATCAAAATCATAATCGTCTTCAATAATAGCAAAACGATGTTTTTTTGCCAGACCAAACAACTTTAGCCTGCGGTCCATACTAAGTGTTACGGTTGTGGGGAAATGATGATGCGGAATTATATACAATGCTTTAATGACTTGCTTTTGCAGGATATTTTCCAGATGATCGATATCCATTCCGTTTTCATCAACCGGAATACGAACCAGTTTTGCACCACAATGTTTGAAAGTATCATCGGCATAACCATAATTTGAAACTCCCACAGCAACAACGTCTCCCCTGTTAAGAAGCAATTGAGCAGCAAGATAAATCCCCATTTGGCTGCCTTTAGAAATCAGGATATTTTCAGAAGAAGCGATCAGTCCTCTTGTATTTGCCAGATAGTTTGATATAGAAATCCGAAGATGCTCTGATCCTTTTGAATTGCCATATTTCAGGAAGTTTTTCCCGTAGAATTTTCTCGATAAACTTCTGTATTCTCTCATTAACTGATCTACAGGCGCCAGACGAACATCCGGAAAACCATCATCTATCCTGAGACCTGTTTTTTGTAAGTTTGTGCTTAAGGTTTTATCCTTAAAATTATTAGTCCAAATAAAAGATTCCTGCCCATTTACCACTTTTTGGGTTTCTGGAATTATGGTTTTAGAAATAACAGGTAATCTTGAAAGTACAAAAACACTTTTGCGTTCTACAGACTCAGCCCAACCCTGACTAATCAATTCTTCATAAGCCAGTTTTACAGTATTTCTGTTTATACCAATAAGTTCTGCCAGAATCCGGGAACTTGGCAACACGTCCGAAGGCTGAAGCATACCACTGGTAATCAGGGTAACAAAATTATTACAAACCTGAATATAAATATTCACGGACGAACTTCGATCAATCTGAATTAAGGATTTATATGGCAACATCTGGGCTGTAGTTTTTATAAAAATTGACAAACAAAGATAACCCAAAAAACAAAGGTGCTTTTGAAAAAAAAGTAGTAATTCAAAAAGTTTTTTCGAAACAAACTGGTATTGTTTTTATTTGAATCGTAATGAAAATTCAGAATTTAAACTTTAAGATTTAATTGTATTTACAGCAAGATTTTGTGTTCTGTATCTGTTAAAAATCATGAAAACTACAACTACAATTAAGATTAGTGAAATGTTTGCAAATCCTAATAACAACTGGCTTTTTACGGCATATAAATTTACAAAACCGTAGCTAAATAATGAACTCAGCATGTAAGTTCCTCCGCCTGTAAGTCCGCTTGCTACACCGGCATTTTTAGAAAAACGACTTAGACAATAACCATAAATATTATTGAAGATAAAACCACCACAAAGATTGATTCCCATAGTAAAACCTATTAAAGTATAAATATTACTGGTTATCGAAGCCGTAGAAATCATGAATAATACCAAGATAACTTGTACCGTAACAGCAATTGTAACTTTGTTTGCAAGTGGCTTGTGAATAAGTGACTTGGCAATAATTCCACCCATCATAACCGCTAAACCGGACAATAAAGAACTGTAACCTGTTGTAATTGCTGAATATCCCAATACGCGTTCTACAATAAACGGACTCGATAAACTATAAACGACAACAAGGCCAAAACAAATTGCAAGAATCAAAACTCCCAAAGTAAAATCACCAGATCGTAACATTCCGGAATACGTTTGTGCAATGGCTTTTAATTTAAAAGGATGAAAATATTTTAACGATTCTCCGCTATATAAAAGTTCCAAAACCAGAAAAAGCAATGATAATCCGCCAAGGAAATAAAAGTTGGATCTCCACCCAAAACTATGTTCTAAATATCCGCCAAGAAATGGCGCCATAATAGGCGCGCAAGCCCAAATAATCGAAAATAAACTGATATAACTTTTCAGTTTTTCGCCAGAATAAAGGTCGACAAAATAAGCTCGTTTGGCAATGACAATAAAGGCAATGGCGATTCCCTGAATGATTCGCATGGTATAAATAACATAAAGATCAGGCACTAAAGCAATCACAAAACTGGTTGCAGAAAACACGGCAAGCGAAGCAATACTGATTTTAAAACGTCCGAAACTGTCTAATATACTGCCAATAAAAATCTGGCTTACACCCAGACTAAACATAAAAAAGACAAGCGAAAGCTGAATTGCTCCGGCTGAAACATGCAGATCTTTTGCCATGGCAGGAAGCGAAGGCAAATAAATATCTGTCGCAAATCCGGATAACGGAATAAGGGAAAAGGCTAATAAGGTGCTGAAGCCCTTATGATTTTCTTGTAAATTTCTCATTTTTTTAAATTAATTAATATTAAATTAGACCGATCGGTCTAAAAAAGTTCAAAAAAAAACTATTGCAAATAGCTTTCGAATTCATTCCTGATACTGTCCAGAATAATTTTCATCTGGTCGTCATTGCCTAAAATTTTTCTGCATAAAATAGCGCCTTCAATCATAGCAAATACTTTAATGCTAAAATGTTCCGGATTGATTTCTGACGATAATTCTTTACTTTCTATTCCTTCCTGAACAATAGTAAAAAATCTATTTTGGGCAGAGCGAATGGCTTTTTTTACCTGCTCTTTCATAACCGGATTTGTATCGTCAGCTTCGGCTCCAAAATTCAAGATAGGACAACCATCTTCTGTATTGATATGGTTGGCATAAACATTCAATAAATTAGAAAGTTTTTCTTTGGCTGATTTTCCTTCTGCCACAGCTGTATTTAATTTTGCCGATAATTGAGATCTTAAATAAAGAAATGATTCTTTGCAAATCTCTTCCTTGTTTTCAAAGTTCCCATAAATACCGCCTTTTGCCAGTTTTGTAGCTTCCATAATATCGCTCAATGAAGTTCCCGCCATTCCCTTTTTGTTGATTATAGGAGCAGATGCTTCAATAATAAATTGTCTGGTTCTTTCTGCTTTACTCATCGCTTTTTATTTGAGGGAACAAATTTAGACCGTTCGGTCTTTATTTGCAAATATTTTAACTTTTATTTTAATTATAAGGGAGTTATGCGTTTTTTGTTTTGAAGAAAATTGCCCGCGGATTGTACGGATTAAGTGGGTTGACGCGGGTTTATTTTTTTTGTTAGTTTTTGAAATTATTCTCTTTTGATTCTCATTTACGACAAACCTGCCAGGTTTTTAAAACCTGTCAGGTTTAGTACGTGAAATTAGAAATCCTTTTACTTCGGGAAATAATTCCCTTTCCATAACAATTTTACAGATCCTATTGCAACTCCTAAAACAACAATATTCATGATACAGAATATAATTATTGCTACTATTGAAACGGTAAAATTTGGAGTTTTTAAAGCAAAAATAGAAAGTCCCTGAGATAATGTAGCGATCCCAAACGTATATGCCCAATATCCCGGTGCAAAAGCTTGTTCTTTAAGCCATTTTAAGGCAAAAGTTATCGCCACAAAAACAAATAATGCATATCCCATTAAACCGTAAACAATTGGAATACTTATATTATTACCACACAAAACCTGATACGCAACAAATAAAATAACTGCCGGCGCCATATAAATCCCCATGAAGTTTCTGGTTTTTGCGCCAAGTCCGCCAACCGTTAATTGTTGGGTAATTACGGAATCCATAATGAGCCAGGAAATTGTTCCAATACCAAGAAGTACATATCCGTAATTGGTATATCCCAATAATCCTGCTGCAAGGGCATTTACTAAAATACTCGCCGTAAAAGTCAAAAATAATGATGGTGTAGTTTGTTCTGCCTGACGTTCCTGTGTCCATAAACCGGAAAGTTTATAAGCGCCATAAACAAGATTTAAAACAGAACCTATCCAAAACAAAGAAATAGCAATTGACTCACTGTAAACATGAATTGCAAGTGCCATTAATATTACAGATTCAGGAAGTAAAGCCAGAAACGACGATTGTACTGGATCTTTGAACTCGGCTATAGCTAAATTTCTATGCTGAATCCATTTGTTGCAATACAGCAATAACCACCAGAAAAAAGATAGTACTGCCAATCCTTCAAGAACTTCGCCAACATAAGATGGTAAATTCCATAAAGAAGTGGCGTTTCTCCAGGCGTTTCCAGTTTCGGCTAATCCCAATGTCATTGCAAAAAATGATGCCGGAGCAATTGGCAATGTAATCTTTTTTTTTTGAATCTCTTGCTGTACGATTTTGTGTTCTATTTTGTCCATTATTAAAATATTTGATTTAACTTTGAGCAAAATTATACTGATTTATCCAAAATTAAATTGTAATATCATTCGTTAATTTAGTAATATCATGTTATGACAAAAAACAATATATACCTGCCTTACGAAGTTGTTTTTAAGGAAATAAACGAATCTCTTCATACCGAAGTGGGCAATAATTTCTTCGAATTGCTTTATATTGTTTCGGGAACTGGAGTTCAGACGATCAATGAAAACCGATTGTCATATCAACCGGGACATCTTTTTTTGATTACGCCTCAGGATTCGCATTCCTTAGAAATCAAGAGTCCAACTATTATTTTTCAGTTGCGATTTACAGACATTTATATTAAAAATGGTCCTTTTACTTCTAACAATCTTTATAAACTAGAATATATACTACAACATGCTCATCATCAGCCTGGTTGTATCTTAAAAAGAATTACGGACAAAAATCTGGTGCATCCGGTTATAGAAGCGATCAGGCATGAATATTATAATCCTACTTTATACAATACAGAACTTATTCAGCTATTAATCAACACCTTGATTGTGATTATTGCACGAAATATTTCTGAATATCTTCCGGAAAACATCAACAAACAATCTGATGCAAAAGCAAATACGCTTCTTGAGTATATTCAGACTCATATTTATGAACCCGAAAAATTGAGCGTTACGGTTATGAGCGAGAAATTTGGAATTTCTGAAACATATCTGGGAAGGTATTTTAAAAAACAAGCGAACGAAACTTTACAGGATTATATTTCGAAATACCGAATAAAGCTGGCAGAAAACCGACTTCTTTATAGTGATTTGCGCGTAGGCGAAATTGCAAATGAATTGGGTTTTAATGATGAAAGTCACCTCAATAAAATATTCAAAAAACACAGAGGCACAACTCCATCTGCTTTTAGAAAAAATAAGGTCAATTAATATACTTTAAATCGCACATCTTAATCTGATTAAGAATCCCTATTTCTAAATTACCTTTAATACAAACCTTCAAAATTAAATCAACTTACAGATTGTCTGTTTCAACTTTTAAATCGTCCGTTTCAGCATAATTTCAATTTTAAATTGAGGACTTATGGCGCAAATTTGCCTTATAAATCAACTTAAAAAATAGAAATCATGAGTACAAAAACGACAAAAATTATTTACTGGACAGGAATCGTATTAACTTCTTTATGGTTTGGTGCCAGCGGCTTTTTTGAGCTAACCACAAACCCAATTGTTTGGGGAATTACACAACAATTAGGTTATCCGGAACATTTTATTTATTTGCTTGGCATAATGAAAGTTGCGGGAGTAATCACTTTATTAATTCCGAACAAATTGCTACGATTGAAAGAATGGGTATTTGCAGGAGTATTTTTTGATATCATTTTCGCTTTCTTTTCGAAACTTGCTGTTCTGGGTTTTCCAGCAACTATAGATGCCATTATTGCTTTTATAATGGTAAGTGTAACTTATATCATGTTTAGAAAATTATATACCGCGACTTACAGCACAATAGATTACAATACGTTACTCTAAAACAAACAATTATTGAACAAAAAAAATGCTTAAGGTTTTTTCTTAGGCATTTTTTCTACTGCAATAATCAATACAATTTAAAATATAACACAATGAAAAATACACTTTTAATAGCCGCAATACTATCTCTTTCCGGACTATTTTCTCTTAACTGTTTCATGTTTCCGGACAGTTACGAAGAACTAACCGGAAAATTAAAATCAGAAAAAATTAAAGTCGAAACTACTAATACTAACGGATTTGCAGTTGTAGAACTTTTTACGTCTGAAGGATGTTCGAGCTGTCCTCCTGCCGATGAAATAATGGCGAAAATACAGCGCGAAACCAAAGATCAAAACATTTATTTCCTGGCATATCACGTAGATTATTGGGATCGTTTGGGCTGGAAAGATCAATTTAGTTCAAACCAGTTTACGGTTCGCCAGCAACAATATCAAAACTGGCTGAATCTTTATGTAATTTATACACCGCAATTTATCATAAACGGAACTACCGAATTTGCAGGTTATAATGAAACAGGTCTTTCTAAAAAAATTGCTGATGCCCTGACCATAAAACCAAATTCGAATCTGGAACTTACAGCAAAAACTGATGATACAGATTCCATAAACATTCATTTTAAAGCAAATGAGATTCAGAAAAACACGAATTTGTTTATTGCGGCGGTTCAAAAAGAAGCGACTTCGAAAGTTGTACGTGGCGAAAATAAAGGAAATACTTTGCATCACGTTCAGATTGTGAGACAGCTTAAAAGTTTTGCTTTAAATGAAAAGGAGGGAAATATTGCAATTAAAAAACCTGCAGATTTCAATACAAAAGACTGGGAATTAATTGGTTTTCTACAAAATACTTCGACTGGAAAAATTTCTGCTACAGCAAAAGTTCCTTTGATATAAAATTACCCACAGATTATACTGATTTAAACCCATATTCACTGGTTATTGTTTGTAATAATCAGTGTTTTTTTATGCCACAGATTTCACAGATTAAACGGATTCTTTTTTTGAATTATTTTGATTTTAAATTTAAAAAAATCTTTTTAATCTGTAAAATCTGTGGCATTATAAATTTTAATTTATCTATTCTCTAACCAACTCAAGAACGCAGTAGCTTTATCTTTACCAACCAATAATTTCTCTTCGGTTGGAATGGTTAATTTGATGATTAGTTTTCGGGAGAAATAATGTTCAGCTTCCCTGATTGCTGAAAAGTTAACCAGATATTGTCGGTTCATTCTAAAGAATTGAGTTGGCGATAAAAGCTTATGTACTTCATCAAGGGATTGCGTGATTTGATATTCGACCTTATCGAAAGTCATAATCGTTGGCGTTTCATTTTTGATGTAAAAAAAGGCAATATTCTCTGTTAGAATTGTTTGGTATTTGTTATTCTTAAAAACAAGAAAGCTGCTTTTCCCTTTATTTTCACCAGTTCTGGTTAACAAATACTCGAAATCTGGCATTGCTTTTTTATTCCTTTGAAAGAAATTCTTTAATTCACCTGCTTTTTTAATGGCCTGCGCGATACTTTCTCTCGAAAATGGTTTTAGTACATAATCGATTCCGTTAGATTTAAATGCTTCAATTGCATAATCATCAAAAGCGGTACAGAAAATTACTGGCGATAAAACTTCAACATTTTTAAAAATCTCAAAGCACAAACCATCAGCAAGTTGAATGTCCATAAAAATAAGATCAGGCTGATCATTCTCTGACAAATAACTCACAGCGCCGTCTATACTCTGGATATACGACAAAATTTGAGCATCTGGTCTGATACTCAAAATAAGCTGACCAAGTGCTTTGGCGGTTTTTACTTCATCTTCAATTATTACGATAGTCATAAATCATGGGTATTTTTACTTTAAAAATAGTTTCGTTTTTCTCGATTTCAATTTCTTTGTGAATCAAATGCGAAAAGCGCTGATTGATATTATCCAGTCCAGCTCCGGTAGACAATACACCTCTTTTTAGTTGGATTTGATTTTCGATTACTAAAAAATCTCCTTCGGTATATAATTTAATGTGCAAAGGTTTATCAAGCGAAACTACATTGTGTTTGATGCAGTTTTCGATTAGTAATTGCAATGTAAATGGCGGAACAGCAGAATCATACTGTCTTTGATCGACTTGATTTTCTAAAACAAATCCGTCTTCAAAACGGGCTTTTAAGAGATAAACATAAGAATTCAGGATTTGAAGTTCTTCTCGAAGCTGAATCAAATCCATTTTTCTGCTTTCGAGCGTAAAACGATAAAAATCAGATAATTTCAAAATAAAATCAGAACTCTGAGGATCCTGAATATCAACCATCGATTTTAAGGTATTCAAACTATTAAACAAAAAATGCGGATTAACCTGCTGTTTTAAAAGTTCATATTGTGCACCCAGATTTACGGCTTTTGTACGTTCAAGTTCTACGCCCATTTGTTGGGTTTGGTAGTTTTGAAAAAGCAAATGTAGGAACATATACACAATCAGATTGATTAAAACTCCGCGTAATTCGAACATTATTGGAGCATCCATTTTTGATATTTGAAAAAGTTCCTGATGTCCAATTACCAAAATTACCATAACCAAAATCCCCATTATTACACTCAGTAAAAGTTTCCAGTTGAATAAACTTGTATTGGTGCGCTGTGAAGAGAATTTAGGCAAACTGTACATATTGTAATACCATATAAAAATGGAAAACAACAAAGTGATCGAAGCGTTTATTATAATGTCTCCAAAAGTAGAATCGCCATCAAATAATTTGGGTATCGAAGCAAGAATTGCCAGTGCTATAGAACTTCCCCATATTACTTTTGAGGAAACCTGAAAGCGTTTTACTTTATCCATATTGTATGTTTTTTTTAATCTTGCTTTGGTAAAGATAGAATATTTTAGAAGTATTTTATATCGAAAAAAATAAAGTCTACTTTAAAAAAAAGCAATTATTTCTGTCTTATTTTTATTAATTAATCACTTTATATAAGACATTCAAAATCATTGATTTTATGATATTAATGTTATATTTTTCTATATCATGTCAGTTTTTAATAATACCTTAATTTTTAAATTTGATTTGGGCATTTTTCTGGTTGCAAATAGCGCAACAATGTCAAATAATTCAGAATGAACATTTTTTGAAGGATTATTTAGAACTAAATAAGCATTTTATTCATTATAAATTTATAAAATATAAAGCATTTAAAATTTTGATTATTTTAATATTATATATACTTATCTAAATAATTACTAGAACAGTATAAAATATTTAATTTTGAAGAAAAAATACTTTTGAATGGTAATTATACTGTGAAAAGCATTAACATAAAAAAACCTCTTCGACTGAAGAGGCTTTCTGTTTTTTGTGTTTACGCGATGTTTATAATCACATTAATATTTCCTCTTGTAGCTTTAGAATAAGGACAAGTTTGATGTGCTATATCTGTAATTTGTTTTGCAACTTCAGGGTCGATTCCTGGTAAACTAACGTTAAGGCGCGCTTGTAGTGAATACTCTCCATCGGTTGCACATAAATCTACTTCGGCATCTACAGCGGTTTCTGCGGGAAGTTTAATTGCTAATTTAGAAGCTGCGATTCCCATTGCGCCAATAAAACAAGCTGACCATCCGGCTGCAAAAAGTTGTTCCGGATTTGTTCCCGGACGTGATGTTCCCGGCGAACTTAGTTTAATATTTAATTGATCGTCTGAACTTTGAGATGCTCCTTCTCTACCACCTGTTGTGTGTGTTTTTCCTGTGTATAATACTTTTGTTTCCATGATTTTTAATTTTAGATTTTAGACTTAAGATTTTAGATTATTTGAAAATTTGAATGATTTTATGATTTAACCGCAAAACTTTGTGTCGCTTTGTGTATCCCGATAGCTATCGGGATTGTGTTCTCTGTGGTAAATTTTACCGCAAAGCGCGCAAAGGTTTTTTAATTTTAAGGGGTTTATAAAAACGCTAAGAGCGCAAAGCTTTGTGCGACTTTGTGTAATCTTTGTGTTCTCTGTGGTGAATTTTACCGCAAAGCGCGCAAAGGTTTTTTAATTTTAAGGGTTTTATAAAAACGCTAAGAGCGCAAAGCTTTGTGCGACTTTGTGTGCTTTAAAAATAAACCTTAGCGAACTTTGCGTAAATCCTTGCGTTCTTTGCGGTTAAACTTTTTTTTTACTTAAATTTTAGTAACATCAATTATCGCCTGAGCAAATGCTTTTGGATCTTCTTGCGGAACGTTGTGTCCAATTCCTTTTAAGATTCTGTGTTCGTATTTGCCGGTAAATTTATTGGCGTATGCTTTTCCGTCTATGTTGGCGCCATCAAAATCGCTTCCTATTGTGATTGTTGGAACTTTGATTGCTGGACGTTCTGCTAGTTTCTTTTCTAAATTATCGTATTTAGATTCTCCCGGTTCCAGAGATTGACGCCATCTGTAATTGTGAATTACGATTGCTACGTGATCCGGATTATTAAATGATTGTGCCGTTTGATCGTAGGTTGCTTTATCGAAATTCCATAGCGGAGAAGCTATTTTCCAGATCAGTTTATTAAACTCATAGGTATTTTGGCTGTAGCCTAATTTTCCTCTTTCGGTAGCAAAATAATACTGATACCACCATCCTAATTCGGCTTGAGGAGGCAACGGTTTTAAATTCGCTTCAAGATTTACTACCAGATAACCACTTACAGAAACCAATCCGTTTAGGCGTTCTGGCCAAAGTGCCGCCATAACAACCGCTGTTCTTGCTCCCCAATCGAATCCGCCAATAGTGGCTTTATCGATTTTAAGTGCATCCATAAAAGCAATAATATCACTTGCCAAAGCTGCTTGTTGTCCGTTTCTAAAAGTCTCTTTAGAAAGAAAAGTCGTAGTTCCTGATCCTCTTAAATAAGGCGTAAGAACTCTGTATCCTTTTGCCACTAAAATAGGCACTACTTCATTATATGCGTGAATGTCGTAAGGCCATCCGTGAAGCAAAATTACCGGAGTTCCTGTTGAAGATCCTGCTTCTGTGTAACCCACATTCAATAATCCGGCGTTTATTTGTTTTAATGTTCCCAGCGAACTTGCCGTTGTAAGTTGTTTTTCTGATTGCGCATTTACCAATGTCATCGCAAAAAACAAAGCAGCTATTAAAACCTTTTTAGAAGTAATTCTATTTACAAAACTACTTTTATCTTTTTGTATTGTTTTCATAATTATATTTTTAATATTTGATTATTAGTTAATTTCTTCGTCAAAAATATCCTGATAACAATCCTTATACAATCAGAAAATAGTTGAAACGGACGAAGTAAAACCTGAAACGGACAAACCTAAACCTGAGATTTTTTATTTTTTCATTACTAAAATTGGTTTTCCTTTTTCGACGATATAAGTTGCCAATTCAGAAGCTTTTGCATTTGTATGATTATTTGCCGAATGAAATTTTCCTGCCGGAATAAACAGTACTTCTCCCGCTTTTAACGTCACAGGAGTTTCGTTTTCAATTTGATATTCCAGTGAACCTTCTATTACATAAATAATTTCTTCTCCCGGATGTGCGTGTTTGCCAAATGAAGTATGAGCATCAAAATCAATTCGGGCCTGAACCATTTCTTTTCCCGGAATACTTAAATCATGTTTTTGTAAATCGGTACGTTTTACTCCGCTTTTTTGCGCCTGAGCATTCGATGGCGCGAATAATGCAATAAGTCCTAAGATCATCATTGCGTATATTTTATTTGTTTTCATTTTGTTTGTTTTTTAGATTGTGTGTTCTCGCAGATTGAGCAGATTTTATTTTTAAATCTTTATAATTCTTTGCTTTGATTTAAACACATAGAAACATAGTTTTACTGAATCAAAAAAGGGACTTTCACTTTAAATAGTATCGCATAGTTGGACTATGTTTAAAAATCTTGATTTTTTTAGAAAGAACTTTATGTAAATTATAAAGTCTTTGTTTCTATGTGTTTAAATAAATCTACACACCGATTTATAGTTATTTTCTCAAAGACTTAAACGCTGCGCGAAGTTCTTCTGTAAAAAGTTGTGGTTCCTCCCAAGAAGCAAAATGTCCACCTTTTGAAACTTCATTAAAATAGATCAGGTTTTTATAACTTTTCTCTGTCCAGCTTTTTGGTGCCTGATAAATTTCTCCAGGGAAAACAGTTACTGCCACCGGAATTTTTATATCGTTTGTTTTTTGTTCCACCACATTAAAGTTGTTCGTATTATTCTCCCAATACAATTGTGCCGATGAGTTGGCAGTATTTGTTAACCAATACAAAGTGATATCGTCTAACATTTCGTCTTTTGTAAGTGATTTTTCTGCATTTCCGCCGCTATACGTCCACTCGTTGAATTTATCTAAGAAAAAAGAAGCCAATCCCACCGGAGAATCTGTAAGTCCGTATCCTAAAGTCTGAGGGCGCGTTACCATCATTCCCGCATAACCACCACCTCTGGTATATAATTTATTAAGAGATACAAAAGCCGCTTTTTCTTTAACCGACAATCCTGCAGGAGCCGGATCTCCATCTTTTAAAGCTTTGGCAATATCAGCAGGAACTGTTGCAGGCATGTTTACGTGAATTCCCAATAATCCTTGCGGAGCCTGACGCGCCATCGCATCTGCAATTACAGAACCCCAATCGCCTCCTTGAGATACATAATTTTTATATCCTAAACGTTTCATTAAAACATCCCACGCATTTCCAATTTTTTCTGGTCCCCAACCTGTTCCTGTTGGCTTTTCCGAAAAACCATAACCTGGCATCGACGGAATTACAAGATCAAAAGCGTCTTCGGCTTTTCCGCCATAAGCTGTAGGATCTGTTAACGGACCAATTACTTTTATAAGTTCAAAGAATGATCCCGGCCAACCATGCGTAATTATTAATGGTAGTGCGTTTTTATGTTTTGATTTAATTTGAATAAACTGAATGTCTAATCCGTCGATATTGGTTACAAATTGAGGTAACGCATTTAGTTTTGCCTCGGTTTTACGCCAGTCATAAATAGTTCCCCAATATTGTACAAGGTTTTGAATTTGCTGTAATTTAACTCCTTGCGACTGATCTGTAACGGTTTCTTTATCCGGCCATCTTGTAGCGTTTACACGAGTTCGAAGATCCGTTAACGCTTCTTGCGAAATGCTAATATGATACGGACGAATTGCTTCGGCTTCATTAGTTGCTTTTGCCTGATTTTTTTGTGCGAATCCTGTTGCTGCGATCAGCATAAATATTCCTGTTGCAATGGCAGTCAGAAAGCTGTTTTTGTTTTTTAGAATTGTTTCCATTTTGATTATAAATTTTGTTATTGTGATTAATTTCTTTGTCAAAAGTATCTCGATAACAAGCGATTTAAAATCAGTAAATAGTCTAAACGGACGAAGTTGAACCCGAAACGGACATTGTGAAAGTTGAAAGTTTTAAAAACGATTTTAAAGTACTATTGTCATTTCGACGAAGGAGAAATCACACGAGAAGCTCTTGTTGCTACATCGCTAATCTTTGTCGAATTGCTTGTGTGATCTCTCCTTCGTCGAGATAACAAACTGTGACTAGATCACGTTTCTCAAAGTTTTATACCAAATAACCACAATCATTGTCATTTCGACGGAGGAGAAATCTTCATTAGAAGCTCGACAAAGATCGAATCATCGTTACGGAGTTACTTGCGAAGATTTCTCCTCCGTCGAAATGACAAACTTTGAGTTAAACTTTGGAAAAACTATGCGGTAATATTTCAAAGTGAAACGCCTTTTCAACGTTTCAAAATTCTATGTTTCTATGTGTTTAAAAAACTAACGCATAAAAAAAGCCCAATCTATAAAAATCAGGCTTTCGTCAATATTTATTAAATTAGATTATCCCTTCAAATCATCAAAATAAGCATTCGTTTCTTCTATAAGAGAATGCATCAATTCTTTGGCTTTGGTATGTTTTAAGATGGGAGCAATTTGTCCGCTCCAAAATAAAATCATGTCCCATTTTTGCTGGTCAAGAGCAGCTTTTCGCAACGGTGAAATAAGAGTAGTCTGTAACGGAAACGGAAGAACATTTTCTTCTTTCCCTGCAATTTCTTTGGCTACCCGGCTTGTTAAACCACGACCTAAACGTCCTGTATAAGCACGCGATAAAGTCGTGTATTTTGCTGCATCTGAGAATAACATTTCTCTATGAATGGGTAATGCATTCGATTCGTCGCAGGCTAAAAATGCTGTTCCTATTTGAGCGGCACTTGCTCCTAGAGCCAATGCTGCTGCAACGCCTTTTCCGTTGGCAATTCCACCCGCAGCGATAATTGGCGTTTTTACTTTTTCGCGAATGAGTTGTAGTAATACAAAAGTTCCGGTTAGCGATGATTCGGCGGAAGCCAAAAACGAAGGTCGATGTCCGCCTGCTTCAAAACCTGAGGCAATAATCATATCTACTCCCGCTGCTTCCAGAAAAAGAGCTTCGTCTAAAGTTGTGGCAGCACCAACGGTTGCGATTCCGGATCTTCGGCATTGCTCTAAAACATCGGCCGAAGGAACGCCAAACATAAAGCTGAATACTTTTGGTTTTACATCTAAAATTACCTCCAATTGATTTTCAAATCTGGATTGAAATGACGCTGCTTTTTCCGGTAACGGAATCCCCACTTCATCAAAATAAGGTTTAAATATTGCTGTTGTTTTGTGATACTCTTCATCTGATAAACCAGATGGCGAAATATCATGATCTGAAACCCAAAGATTGATGTTATACGGTTTATTGGTTGCCGCTTTTAATTGTTTGTCTGCCTCAAAAATTTCTTGGGGAGACATGGTATATGCGCCGTATCCGCCAAGTCCGCCAGCGTTTGATACCGCAGCAGTTAATTCTACCGTTGATAAATTACCGCCAAATGGTCCTTGCATAATCGGATACTCAATCCCTAATAATGCTGTAGCTTTTGTATTGTACCACATCTTTTTTTCAATTTAAAGTTTATTGGCTTACATCCGTCAACATTTTATTGACGATAAACCATTTTCCGTTAATCTTATGGAAAGATAAAAAATCCCGATAATTAAAGTCGTACATTTTAACATTAATTTCGGCTGTAGCTATTGAATTTACTACATTAATCTTCAGAATTTCTCCTTTAAAGGGTTTTCCTGAATCTTTAGGACTCTGTCTGTTTTTTACGCCATCAAGATAAAGATCTACGGTTTTAAAATATGGCTGTCCTTTTATATCTCCAAAAAGTAAAGCGCTTTCATGAAAAATACTTCCCAATAGTATTTCGTCTCCTTCGTAAATTCCTTTAAAATAATAATTTTCTAATGCATCAGTAATTGCTGATACGTCGGCCTGATTTTCCATTTTAGTATTATTTTGAGCTTTTATGCCCTGAAAAGTACAGAGCATAAAAGCAATTAATAAAATAGTTTTCATTTAATTATAAGTTGTGTCCTGCACCTTTACCGCCATCAACATTAATGATTGCACCGGTAATAAAACTGCTTCTTGCAACGGTATACACCATTTCGGCAACATCATCGACTTCTCCTACTCTGTTTACCAAATGCAATCCCGCACTTTGATCTGATTTGTCTCCATGCATTGGCGTACGAATAACACCCGGCGCAACGGTATTGATACGAATATTTTGTTTACCAAATTCGGCTGCTAACTGAATTGTTAAGGCATGAATAGCACCTTTGCTTGACACAGGAGCCGAAGCCGGCCAACCGCCTAAACCGTGATTTACCAAAGGTGTTCCGATATTAATCACCACTCCGTCTTGCTGTTTCAACATTTGCGGAATAACCGATTGTGTTGTAAAATAAGTTCCTTTTAAGTTTGTGGTCAGGAATTTATCCAAATATGCTTCATCTACTTCCAAAAATGGTTTACTGTCGAAGATTCCCGCATTATTGACCAATACATCTACCGAACCAAATTTTTCTAAAGCAATTTTTACCAATTCTTCTCCCGTTTGTTTCTTGCTCACATCTCCGGCAAACATTGCCAGATTATCACCTGCCCCAAACTCGTTATAAGCACTTTCTAATGCTGATGGTGTTAATGAATTAATCACCACATTATCGCCTCTGTCTAAGAAGTATTTGGCGATTCCTTTTCCGATTCCGGAAGCTGCTCCGGTAACGATTATTGTTTGTTTTTTCATGATATTTATTTTTTATCGGCTGTGATGCCTTTTTCTCTTAATACAGATACTTGTTCTCCTGCGTAACCCCAATCGTCTAATTCGATTTCCTGAATGACAACGTGGGTCAAATGCGGATCTTTGTTTAATACATCGGTAATTAAATTGGTGATTCCGCTTATTAATTCTTGTTTTTGCTCGCGGGTAACGCCTTCGCGAGTCAATTCGATTTTTACGTAAGGCATGGCTTAGTTTTTAGATTGTGCTGTAAATGCTGCTTCGGCTGTGATAGTAAAATCTAAGTCGAAGTCGTTGTAGATTAAGGTATCACCCAAATCTTTGAAGAAGTTTCCTGAACGAAATCTGATATCGTATTTGGTACGATCTATAACCAATTTACCTGAAAGCGAAAGTGTGTTTCTAGTACTTTCTACCTCTGTTTCAAAACCTGTAACGTGTGTGATATCTTTTATAGTAAGATTTCCTTCAAGATAATATCTTCCGTTCGAAATTTCTTTTACAGAAAGAATCTCAAAGTTTGCCGTTGGAAATTTCTCGATAGAGAAAAAATCATCCGAAGCCAAATGTCCTGCAAATTGTGCATTTGTATCCGAATCTGTAACGTCCAGGATTTTTATCGAGGCTGTATTGATCACAATATTACCGCCATTTATTATTCCGTCATTCAAAATAAAATGACCTTCTTTGATACCAATTGTACCATTATGTGCTCCGGTAACTTTTCTACCAGTCCAATCGATGTTGCTGTTTGCGCTTACGATATTAAAATTTGTTGTTTCCATTTTTATTGTATTTAAAAGTACAGTACAAAGGAACGGCGAGTATGAAAATTGGTTACGTGATGTAGATCACAATCTTTTTTTGAGGTGCAAAGGTTATGAGGTTCAGAGGTGCAAAGGTTTTTTCTCATTTTTGTCATCTCGACGAAGGAGAGATCACACAAGTGATTCTACAAAGATTGGCGATTATAGATTGCGGAGTTTCTGGTGTGATCTCTCCTTCGTCGAGATGACAAGATTGTGGGAAACTAAAAAAAATAAAATTCATATAACTCGACAAAGATTGGACTTTTTCTCATTTTTGTCATCCTGAGCGAAGTCGAAGGACACGTAAGTAGCTCGACAAAGATTGGCAATTATAGATTGCGGAGTTTCTGGTGTGATCTCTCCTTCGTCGAGATGACAAACTACTTGGTAAACTTGAAGTAAAATAAAAATACCTCGACAGAGATTAGCGATTATAGATTGCGGAGTTACTTGCGCGTCCTTCGACTTCGCTCAGGATGACAAACTACGTGGGAAATCACAAATTAAAAAATCATTTTAATCCTTGTAATCTGTGGCAAAAAAAACTTTTATGAGTTAAGACGACTCAGAGTTTCTCTTGAAACTCCCAGATATGCGGCGATTAAATGTTTGGGAACTAAATTATAAAGCTGTGGATATAATGCCAATAATTCTTCGTACCGAATTTTGACATTGTTATTCATAAACGATAAAAGGCGCTTTTGAGAAGCAATATATCCTTTATTGGTTCTCCAACGGAAGAAATGTTCTACCTGATGAAACTCGTTGCACAATTTTTCGCGATCGCTGCTAGAAAGGCAAAGTAATTCGACATCTGTAATGCAATCAATGTTTATTGTTGCCTTGGTTTGGTTGTATAATGCATCGTAATCTGATGTCCACCAGGTTGGCATTGCAAACTGAAGGATGTACATTTTGATCTCGTCATTGATAAAAAAAGCCTTTAAACAGCCTGAAATTACAAAATACTCACAATCGACTTTGTCTCCTGAACTAATAATCGTTTGTCCTTTCTTGAAAGTCAGAGGTTTGAAATGCGAAAAGAAATAATCGAATTGCTCGTCTGTTAACGAAGCAGTTTTGGCGATGTGCTGTTGCAGGATTTCTTTTGAGGACATTTTTTTCTTTTGAGGTTCAAAGGTTCAGAGTGACAAAGGTACAAAGGATTTTCTTTTTTAAGGTTTAAAGGTGCAGAGGTTCAAAGGATTTCTTTAAAGCTACTAAGGTTCTGAAGTCTTCCCTTTTTAATTTCAACAGGAATCGTAGAGACGCACAGCAGTGCGTCTTCTGGTAAGGTCTAAATAATCTCGAAAAACTTCTAAGGCGTCTGCCATTTCTTATGAAAGCGGGTTTCTAGCCCTGATTGCAGTGGAAATCCTTTTTATTTTTTTCTTTAAAAAATAAAAAGATTGAAGCGGAAAGCAGGAAATAGCTCCTAAAAATTTAAATTCTTGTTTTTATACTGATAGTTCTGGACTAAGTTTCTTTTATAAAACTGTTGCATTTTATATATAAAAAAGACGCACTGTTTGTGCGTCTTTAGGATAGAATCTTCAACTTTAAAAGCGTTTTTTTATGCCAGAACCATTCCGCCATCCATAATAAAATCAGCTCCGGTAATGAATTTTGAGTTGTCACTACTTAGGTAAGCGACCATTTTAGCGACATCTTCTGAAGTTCCCATTTGTTTTAACGGAATTTTATCGACCACAACATCCATAATGGTTTTAATGGTGTCTTTATCTAATCCAACTTTGTTCATAACCTCCGTTTCTGTTGGACCAGGACTAACGGAATTTACTCTGATTTTTCTTGGTGCCAATTCCAGAGCCGCCGATTTCATAACTGAATTAAGGGCTGTTTTGCTGGAAGAATAAATGGATGATCCCGGACCTGGCATACTGGCGGTGTTAGAGGAAAGAAATACGACAGATGCGTTATCTTTTAGAATTGGAATGAATCGGCTTAAAGTGAAATAAGCGCCTTTGAAGTTTACATTTATAATACTGTCGAATAATGTTTCTGTGGCTTGTTCGATGTTCCCTAATCCGGCAATTCCGGCGTTGATAAAAAGGATATCGACTGAACCAAAATCTTGTTTTACTTTTGATGCCAGATTTTCGATAGCCGTAATACTCGACTGATCGGCAACAATTGCATGAACGCCCAATTCTACAGCCGCTTTATCGATTGCTTCTTTACGTCTTCCGGTGATAATAACTGTTGCGCCTTGTGCTTTTAATTGTTTGGCTGTTGCGTATCCTATACCGCTATTTCCGCCTGTGATAACCGCAACTTTATTTTTTAAATTGTCCATTTTTTATATTTTAAAATTAATGGGACAAAGTTAAATGCGAAAATATATTGCTTTTTTAATGGTATCACGGAGTATACCTAAATGATTTTTTCACCATATAAGTTATATAAGTTCATTTAAACAGGAACGCTTTTAAAGCAACTTCTTATAATAATTATATGGTTTAAAAAACAGTCAAATTCATGCTATCTTATACTATCTTATATCATTTATATGGTGAAAAAATTTTATCTTGGTCTAAATTTTTTGTTATGGAAAGAAATCAAAAAGAAGAAGTTCAGGCGCTTCAGGACACTTTATATGTTTTGGGAGGAAAATGGAAGTTGCCTATTATAAATTCTATCTGTAACGGAAATCATCGCTTTAAGGAAATTCAGCAAAGTATTCCAGGAATTACTTCAAGAATGCTTTCGAAGGAATTGAAAGATATGGAACTTAATAATTTGGTAAAAAGAACGGAAGATCGCGATGCAGAAATACCTATACTTTATGAATCTACTCCTTATTGTCAATCCTTTGGACCAATTATTTCTGAAATGATCAATTGGGGAATCGCACACAGAAAACATATTAAAAACAGGATTGAGAAATAAAATTCTAATTTTTTATCCCGAAGTTTCAGGACCAAATTCCAATCGAGAAGCCCTTCGACTTCGCTCAGGGTGACAAAAGTAAAAAATCAGAAGTTACTCGTTTTGCTCCTCACTTTTCAACTGTAAAGCTCTTTGTAAAAAGCTTTGATGTATTAATTTGTTTTCGGCTTCGTTAATGGCTTGAAGCAGATTGTTTTGATTGTCGGCTATATCTTTAAGAACGCTGGACATTACATCCCAAACGGGTTTCATTTTCAGGATTAATTCCTGACCTTTTGGTGTAAGCGAAATCAATCTTTTGCGTTCGTCTACT
This sequence comes from Flavobacterium sp. Leaf82, assembly GCF_001422725.1. Lineage (GTDB taxonomy): Bacteria > Bacteroidota > Bacteroidia > Flavobacteriales > Flavobacteriaceae > Flavobacterium. Next base: position 37,391 of record NZ_LMMA01000036.1, read on the forward strand.
TTGTCTTTTTTAGAACGAATTAATTTTTGTTTTTCGAGTTCTTTGAGTAAACTAATAGTTGACGGATGGGTATAACCTATTTCGTTTGCAATTTCTACAACACTCAAAACCTCTTTATGATGCAGGGTATAAACTACAGGAAACCATTTGGGCTCAAAGTCGATTCCGTATGATTTATAAAATAATGCGCCATCTTTTCGCAATTGTTCGCTAAGGCGCTGCAATCGTGTTGAAATGGCTAAAATCCCTGATTCATCAATTATATTCATCGTTACTTTTTTAGTTTTAAATGACAAAAAACATTGTCGGCACTCATAATGGGAAATGTATTTGGAAGCGATTCTTTCTCGATTCTGATGAAATGATTTCTTTCATAAAAACGCAAAGCAGCTTCTAATACTGTTATGGTTCCCAAATATAAATCATCGATTTGATTTTCGTTGCAATATTCCAGTAAAGTGTCTAATAATTTCTGTGCAATCGAAAATTCTTTTCCGCGAAATTCTTTCTTTACGAACATTTTTCTGATGGCTGCTTCAGTATCGCTAAATTTTATCAAAGCAATTGTGCCAACTAATTCATCATTTATAAATGCGCCCCAAAAGTGACCTCCTCCAGTATAATAGAAGTTTTTTATATCTAATAAATCCGGTTGGTCTTCGATCGTGATCGCAACATTAAACTCATTTTGCTGGATGTTTAAAATAAGATCTACGATTTCGTTAGAGTATTTATTTTCGATTGGAATAATTTGTGGTTTCATGTTTTTATAGTTTTACATACAAAACTACGTAGTTAAATACATAAATAAAAATATTTCATTAAAAAATGTTTATTTTTTTAAGGAGGTAATCCCGCTCTCGAAGCCCCGATAGAAGTGGAAGTCATTTTTATAATAATATTTTTCATCCAATTTGTCATCCTGAGCGAAGTCGAAGGACATATAAGTACCTCGACAGAGATTATAACTACGTTGCAGAGTTACTTGTGAAGATTTCACCTTCGTCTTGACAGAAAGAACGGTGTAACTTTCAGTGAATTTACATTTTCTAAAGCATTTTAAATAAAAAAATTATGTCTCAGGACTTGTAACTCCCAACAAACGAAGTCAAATGTGAAAATTATCATAAAAAAAATCAATTTATTTTGTTTTTATGACCAATCGGTCATATATTTGTACTCGTTAAATGAAACTATCATGACAAAGGGAGAAGAAACCAGACAATTCATTATAGAAAAAGCAGCACCAATTTTTAATACAAAAGGGATTGCCGCAACTGCTATGAGTGATATTATGGAGGCTACAAAATTGTCTAAAGGAAGTATGTATGTTCACTTTGAAAACAAAGATGTTCTTGCCTGCGCCGCGGTAGATCATAATATGAAAATATTGGGCGATAAACTTTTGTTTGCAATCAGTAAAAGCAAAACAGCAAAAGAAGAGCTTTTTACTTATATAGATTTCTTTAGTAATGCTGTAAATCCGCCACTTATCGGAGGATGTCCTTTATTAAATTTTGGTACAGAGGCTGATGATACCAATCCTGTCGTAAAAGAGAAAATAAATAAAGGCTGTAATGCCAATCAGCAATTACTGGCTAATAGTGTGAATAAAGGAATTGCCAACGGAGAATTTAATCCGGAATGGAATGCCGAAGAATTTGCCATCGTTATGTTTGCCATGATGGAAGGCGGTCATCTAATTTCCAGAATGTCAGGTAATAATGATAAGATGAAAGTGATAACAAAAACATTAAAAAAAATTATAGAGGAAAACACACTCTAATTTTTTTTATCATAAAAATGACCGATCAGTCATATTTAAAAATAAATAATCAACAATTTATAATCAACATTTAAAAATTAAAACACCATGTCAAAAACAATTTTAATTTCAGGAGCATCAAAAGGATTTGGAAAAGCCTGGACAGAAGCATTTTTAGCAAAAGGATACAAGGTAGCTGCAACAGCCAGAAATATCGATACGCTAGCCGACTTAAAAACACAATACGGAGACGCTATTTTGCCTTTAACTTTAGATGTAAACAAGCGTGAAGATTCGTTTGCACTTGTAGAAAAAGTAAAACAACATTTTGGTACAATTGATATCCTGATAAATAATGCAGGTTATGCATTAAATGGAGCTGTTGAAGAAGCCAGCGAAACAGAAGCAAGAGCACAATTTGAAACGAATTTTTTTGGTACTCTTTGGTTAACTCAAGCGGTTTTACCAATTATGAGAAATCAAAAAAGTGGTCATATTATTCAGGTTTCTTCTATTTTAGGAATCACAACTTTGCCAAATTTGGGTCTTTATAATGCTTCTAAATTTGCTGTGGAAGGTTTGACTGAAACACTTGCTCAGGAAGTAAAACAATTTGGAATCAATGTTACCTTGGTTGAACCAAACGGTTATGTTACTGATATTTGGGGTAACGGATTTAATAGTGAAAGTATTGACGCTTATAACGGACTTAGAAAAGCAATTGAAGAAGGACATGATCCTGACACCTTTGGAAAAACAAGCGCAACTGTACCTGCGATTGTTAAACTGGTTGAAGCAGAAAATCCTCCTTTACGCCTGTTTTTAGGTAAAGTAGCATTGCCATTTGCAAAACAAGTATATGAGCAAAAACTGGCAACCTGGGAAGAATGGGCAGATGTTTCTGTAGCGGCTCACGGTTAATTATTTTAGATTTAAATAAAAAAGAGGGTAAAAGTTTAAAGTCTTTTATCCTCTTTTTTTTTTGTTTTCCCAACTCTTAAAATATTAAAATTTAAAAATTATATGAAAGTGAAATTATATAAATCCTGAACAAAATTATATAACTTCATGTGCGGATTTTAAAATAATTTCATGGAATGAAAAATACTGTAATTTTACTAGTAGATGATGACGAAGATGACTGCGAACTTTTTATCGCAGCAATAGCTTCTTTGAATAAAAATATCCTAACTACTATTTCCAATAATTCATTAGAAGCATTAAATAATTTAAAAGCAGCAACTGTATTGCCTGACTTTATATTTCTGGATATGCAAATGCCTTATCTAAGCGGAGCAGAATTCATCCAGCAATTGAGACAGATTCCTGAACTTAATAAAATTCAGGTGGTTGTTTATTCATCGCATTCACAGGATACACTAAAAAAACTGACCAACGAATTTGACTCTGTACAGATATTTACCAAGCCCAATAACTTTCAGGAGCTTGTAAGAACATTGGATAATATACTTGCTTGATTAGAAATCATGTAACATTTAAGGAAAAAAGTATAAATTCTAAACTTGTCATAGCCAGTAACTTTGTGTAACGTTTATGTAACTAACACCTTAATTGCTATGCTGCTACAATTTATCTCCAACTTATTTGAAAGCAACGAATCTGATCAAAATCAATATGATATTGTTGTTCAGATTAATGATAAAGTTTCACCTGCAGATAAACGAAACCTTTATCTGTTACCACTAAATGATTTTTTAACTACTAAAAATTATGGTGAGATTTCTGGTGGCGGAATTCTTAAGGAAGAGCCCGGAGAAATTATTTTTTGTGATATTCACATCAAATTTTATCAGGAAAAAATAGCAGAAAATATCCTTAAAGAGATCATGACTTATCTTGAAGATTGTGGTGCTCCAAAAGGATCAAAAATAATTATTAAAAAAACACATCAGGAAATTCCGTTTGGTAAAAACGAAGGAATTGCCATTTATCTGGATGAAGCTATTCCCGAAGAAAAAAATCAGGAATTGTATAATTTAGATTTTATTCAGTCTGAAATTTCAAAACGCACCAATACCACACAAACTGCCGAAAGATTCTGGAAAGGAAATTCGACTACCGGATTGTACTTTTACGGGCAATCATACGAAAAAATGAAAGACGAAGTTTCTCATTTTATCAGTTCATATCCTTTGTATAAAAGTGCGAGAATTGCTCAAATAGCTTAAGTAAAGTTATGAAAGTCCCATTATTAGCATTCAACGACAAAGGCATATATTGTCAGCAGGCAGATGTATATCTTGATCCGTGGCGTCCGGTTACGAACGCAATTATTACACATGGCCATGCAGATCACTCTCGCTGGGGACATCAAAATTATATTACTCATCATACCAATGTACCTATTATAAGACACCGTCTTGGCGATATTAATGTTACGGGGAAAGACTGGAACGAAACTTTTACTGTAAACGGAGTAAAATTTTCGCTTCATCCTGCGGGACACATTATAGGTTCAGCCCAAATACGGGTAGAATACAAAGGCGAAGTCTGGGTTTTTACCGGAGATTATAAAACCGAAGATGACGGAATTTCTACACCCTACGAAGTTGTAAAATGTAACTCTTTTATAACAGAATGTACTTTTGGATTACCCGCTTTTAAGTGGACGCCACAAGCCGAAGTCATGACCGATATTAATAATTGGTGGGCAGAAAATCGTGCCGAAGGAAAAACGTCTGTTTTGTTTGGATATTCTCTTGGAAAAGCACAACGTTTATTAAAATATCTCGATACCAGTATTGGTCAAATATACACGCATGGAGCAATCGAAAATATGACGGAAGTCTTACGGCCAATGGTCGATTTTCCGCCTACAACCAGAGTAACTGCTGCTACCAAAAAAGAAGATTTACTGGGCAGTATAGTTCTCGCTCCGCCAAGTGCACACGGAAGTACGTGGATTAGAAAAATGACTCCTTTTGTTACAGGTTCTGCCAGTGGATGGATGACGTTTAGAGGAGCCAGACGCCGTAGAGCCGTAGATCGTGGTTTTGTATTAAGCGATCACTGCGACTGGACAGGTTTACTTGAAAGCATTAAAGCAACCGGAGCCGAAAAAATAATCTGTACACACGGATATTCAGATATATTCTCGAAATACCTTCAGGAACTGGGTTATGATGCACGAACCGCTCACACACAATATGAAGGAGAATTAGGTGAAATGGATAGTAAGAAAGATGTTGAGGAAGATGTTGAGAAAATAGAAGATGTGGAATAGAATAAAGAGTATAGAATAAAGATGAAAGAAGCAAGAGACAAGATTTAAGCAATAAGAGAAAATATCTTAATACGTTTAATCTTTTTTCAGCATTCTTTTTAATCTTTTCATCTTGTCTCTTGTCTCTTGTCTCTTTAATCTTGCTTCTTGTCTCTTGCTTCTTCTACTCACCTTCTCCACTCTCTTAAAAAAATAAAAAAACATGAAAAACTTTGCCGAACTTATAAAAGCGCTTGACAGTTCTAATAAAACGTCGGTAAAAGTAGATGCTTTGACCAATTATTTTATCAATGCCAGTAATGAAGATAAAGTCTGGACAATTGCAATTCTTTCGCATCGTCGTCCGCCAAGACCTGTCAATACTACTTTATTGCGTTTGTGGGCAAATGAACTGGCCAATATTCCGCTATGGTTGTTTGAAGAAAGTTATCATATTGTTGGAGATTTGGCAGAAACAATAGCATTGGTAATTCCAACCACACATGAACATTCTGATAAAAGTTTAACAGAATATCTACAGGAAATTATTGCACTGAAAAAGAAAACAGATATCGAGAAAAAAGAATATCTGCAGGAAAACTGGCTGGCTCTTAATTATTATGAACGTTTTGTTTTTACCAAATTAATTACCGGAAGTTTTAGAATCGGCGTAAGCCAAAAGTTAATGACGCGCGCACTTTCTAAAGCCGAAAATATTGATGAAGATTCTCTTGCACACAAATTAATGGGCGATTGGAATCCAAATACAATCTCGTTTCAGGAATTAATTTTAGACGAAAAAAATAGCGATTATTTATCGAAACCATTTCCGTTTTATCTGGCTTATCCTATTGAAGGCGAACCATCAAATCTGGGAAATGCCGAAGATTGGAGCGCGGAGCACAAATGGGACGGAATTCGATCGCAAACCATAATTCGTGATAATGAAATTTTTATCTGGAGTCGTGGCGAAGAATTAGTAACGGATAAATATCCTGAGTTTGCTGCTTTCATTGGAATTATTCCTGATGGAACTGTAATCGACGGAGAAATTCTTCCGTTTATCGAAAATGAAATTGGAACTTTTAATGATCTCCAAACCAGAATTGGACGTAAAACAGTTTCGGCAGCAGTCCTGAAAAAATCTCCTGTAATTATAAAAGCATACGATTTACTGGAATGGAAAGGTCAGGATATTCGAAATCTTCCTTTTGAAGAAAGACGTATATTATTAGAGCAATTGTTTGAAGATATTAAACACAATGATATTCCGCTGCAACTTTCTGAAAGGGTAAAATTTTCAACCTGGGAAGAATTAACGGAGGAAAGATTGCGATCCCGCGAAATGAGAAGTGAAGGTTTGATGATAAAAAGAAAAGATTCGCCTTATCTCGTAGGAAGAAAAAAGGGCGATTGGTGGAAATGGAAAATTGAACCTCTGGTGATCGATGCCGTTCTCACTTACGCGATGCGCGGACACGGAAGACGCTCGAATTTATTTACCGATTATACTTTTGCCTTATGGCATAATAATGAAAATAACGAACGTGAATTGGTCACTTTTGCAAAAGCTTATTCCGGTTTAACCGATGCCGAATTTAGAATGGTCGATGACTGGATTAAGAAGAATACTTTAGAACGATTTGGCCCGGTTCGAAGCGTAACGCCTCAATTGGTTTTTGAAATTGGTTTTGAAGGTATTGCACTTTCGAAAAGACATAAAAGCGGAATTGCAACACGATTTCCAAGGATTTTAAGATGGCGACATGATAAAAAAATAAAGGAAGCAAATTCTATTGAGGATTTGAAAAGTATGATTTTATAGATGGTATTGCGGGTAAAATGGCACACGGATGACACGGATTCGCAAGCGAAAACACGGATGGGCACGGATTTTTTTTCGCATTTTTTGTCATTGCGAGGAACGAAGCAATCGCATTAAGAATGTCGCTAATCTTTGTCGAATTACTTGTGTGATTTCTCCTCCGTCGAAATGACAAGATTGTGGTAAAAATGCATTTTTTAATTTTCTTAAACAAAGCATACCTTAATGCATCTTAATATCTTAATGGTAAAAAAATCTTAACAGTGAAAAAACAATAAAATGAACAGAGAGCAACTTTTTGCGGTAGCAAATGACTGGTTTGAAAATCAGGGATGGAAACCGTTTCCGTTTCAGACCCAGACCTGGACTGCTTTTTTGCAGGGTAAAAATGGTTTACTGAACGCTCCAACCGGAAGCGGAAAAACCTATGCGCTCTGGTTGCCTATTGTTTTAAACTACATTAAAAATAATCCCAATTATAAAACGAAACATACGCCCGGACTTAAAGCTATTTGGATTACACCCTTGCGTTCGCTTTCGGTTGAAATAAAACAAGCTGCAGAAAGAGTCGTTAATGATCTTGGAACTAAAATGACTGTCGGAATTCGTTCCGGAGATACATCGGCAAGTGAAAGAGCCAAGCAAAAAGGAAAAATGCCAGATTTGTTAGTGACAACTCCGGAGAGTTTACAATTGCTTTTGGCTACAAAAGGATATGATAAAATTTTTGGTAATTGTACGGCAATTGTTATCGATGAATGGCATGAGCTATTAGGTACAAAACGTGGTGTGCAAACTGAACTGGCTTTATCCCGACTTAAAACGATTGCTCCCAATATGCGAATTTGGGGAATCTCAGCAACAATTGGAAACTTACAGCAAGCTCAGGAAGTTTTATTGGGCGTTGATTCAGAAGCCTATCATAATTCGGTTTTGATAAAGGCTCAGATTCATAAAAAAATAAAAGTTATATCGATTATTCCGGATAAAATGGAAACGTATCCGTGGCGCGGACATATGGGTTTGCATCTTATTGACGAAGTGGCAAAAATTGTAAAAGCGAGTAAAACGACTTTGATTTTTACCAATGTGCGATCTGCGTGTGAAATCTGGTTTCAGCGATTACTGGAAAAATATCCTGAGTTTGCCGGAGAAATGGCCATGCATCACGGCAGTATAAATCGTGAAACGAGACTTTGGGTAGAACAAGCAATTAGAGACGAAGAATTAAAAGTTGTGGTTTGTACCTCAAGTCTGGATTTGGGAGTCGATTTTGCTCCCGTAGAAACTATTATTCAGGTTGGTGGTCCTAAAGGCGTTGCGCGTTTTTTGCAAAGAGCCGGAAGAAGCGGGCATCAACCGGGAAAGGAAAGTGTGATTTATTTTTTGGCAACGCATGCAATCGAATTAATCGAAGCTTCGGCATTGAAAAAAGCGGTTGAAAATAATGTTATCGAAGATCGTGTTCCGTACTTGAACAGTTGGGACGTTTTAGTTCAATATCTTAATACGCTGGCTGTTTCTGATGGTTTTTTTCCTGATGAAATTTTTAAAGAAGTAAAAGCAACGTTTTGTTATCAGGCAATGACGGAGGAAAACTGGAATTGGATTTTGAATTTTATTTCTAACGGAAGTCAAAGTTTACAGGCGTATGATGAATATAAAAAGGTAGAAGTTGAAGAAGACGGACGTTTTAAAATAAACAGCAGATTAATTGCCATGCATCATCGAATGCAAATAGGAACTATTGTGGGCGATGCAGTTGTAAATGTAAAATTTATGAGCGGCGGTTATATTGGTACTATCGAAGAATGGTTTGTTTCGAAATTAAAACCGGGAGATACTTTTATCTTTGCCGGAAAACAACTGGAACTATTCAAAGTCAGGAATATGCAGGTTTTGGTTCGAAAGGCTGACCCTAAAAAGAAATCGAAAGTGGTAAGCTGGATGGGCGGACGAATGGCACTTTCGGCACAAATGAGCGAATTGCTGCGTCAGGAATTATATCGCGCCAATACAGATAATTTATCACCGGAATTAAAAGCGTTAAAACCTTTGTTTATTAGACAAAGAAAGGAATCTATCGTTCCGGGCGATCACGAATTTTTGATCGAAACCTTTAAAACAAGAGAAGGATATCACGCTATTTTTTATCCTTTTGAAGGGCGTTTTGTTCATGAAGCCCTTGCCAGTTTATTGGCTTACAGAATTAGTTTACTTTTGCCCATAAGTTTTTCGCTTGCTTATAACGATTACGGATTCGAACTACTTTCTGATCAGGAAATTGATATGCAGAATGTTTTAGATAATAATTTATTTTCGACGGAATATGTGCATCATGATCTGCAAAAAAGTCTGAATGCTACTGAAATGGCAAGACGAAAATTCAGGGATATTGCCGTAATTGCAGGTTTGGTTTTTACAGGTTTTCCGGGTAAAATGGTCAAAACAAAACATTTGCAAAGTGGTTCTCAGTTGTTATTTGAAGTTTTTAGGGATTATGAACCTGATAATTTATTATTTCAGCAGGCGTATCGCGAAACCTTTGAACATCAGCTTGAGGAAGGTCGTTTGATTATGGCATTAGAACGCATAAACAATCAGGAAATTATTTGGAAAAAATGTTTAAAACCTACGCCTTTTAGTTTCCCTTTAATTACGGATCGATTAAGAGAAAAATTATCAAGCGAAACTTTAGCAGAACGAATTAAAAAAATGACAGCTTCGTATATGAAGTAATATTTATGACTATTAGCATACAAAACCAAACATTTATTTTACATCCAAGCGGCGCATTATTTTGGGAAACCAGAAATTTGCTTCTCATTTCTGATGTGCATTTAGGAAAAGTTTCCCATTTTAGAAAACACGGCGTGGCGATTCCGAATAATGTGGTTTCGGAAAATTTTAAACGTTTGACTGAAGTTGTGGAAAATTTTAAACCTGAAAAAATTATTTTCCTGGGAGATTTATTTCATAGTTCTAAAAACACCGAATGGGATTTATTCGAAAAATGGGTCGACTGCTGTACCAATAAAATTATTCTTATTGCAGGAAATCATGATATTATCGACAAGAAACATTATATAAATCTTGACATTGATGTAATTGAATCTCTGGAAATAGATGATTTTTTATTAACGCATCATCCCACAATAAAAGATGGTTTTTTCAATTTTTCCGGACATATTCATCCGGGAATCATCCTTCGTGGTTTTGGTGCTCAATCTTTAAAATTACCTTGTTTTTTTCAGAAAGAAAACCAAATGATTTTAGCTGCTTTTGGCGAATTTACCGGAAAACATGTTTTAAAGCCTCAACAGAATGATATTGTTTACGCAATTGCTAATGATGAGGTTATCAAGATTCGATTAGATTGATTTTTTAAAATAAAGCTGTTTTTGATGTGTGTCGCGTGTACTGTCATTTTCATATTCAAATTCTTCGTAACCCAAAGATTTCAAAGTTTCTATTAAAACAGTATCAATTTCAAAAGCTTTTGCCCAGATCAAATCGTGTTTTCTTTGCAATGCGACTTCTTCGGCACGTTTAAAAAGTGCTGATAAATCATCTGGATTAAAGTATACAATATGATCTACGCCAATGGGTTTATTAGCTCCAAGATTTTGATTTGAAAGTCGGGACGAATTGAGTTTCATAAAAGACAACGGATTTTCGCCTTCATAAGCCATTAACATTTCAACCGAAAAATCGTTCTGAATCTTGAATAATTTCTGACTGGAAAGATTTTCCTGAGCGTACTTCTCTCCTATTTCTTTCGCATCACCAAACAAATCAGAATAGAATTTCAAGGCTTTTTCTTCCATCCAAACTACATTATCATTTATGATTACTACGAATTTTGCAACTTTAGACATATCTTTTATTATTTTATTAAATGCAAAGTTGAGAGGATTTGATGGATCAGGAAAGAGCTAAATGTCTTGTAGTTTGTTCGAAAAGTCGGAAACTTCATGTGTGTTTTTAAACACATAGAAACATAGTTTTTTTTACTGCTTAAAAAAGGCGTTTTACTTTGAATAAAACGGACGCATTAGCTTTGTCAAGTTTAAAACTTTGACAAAGCTTTTTATAAATACAACGTCTTTTTGTCATTTCGAGGAACGAGAAATCTTCGTTAGAAACTCTACAAAGATTGGTAATTTTTGGAACGGAGTCACTTGCGAAGATTTCTCGTTCCTCGAAATGACAAACTTTATGAAAAAATACCTTTATCTAAATGCATCTCAAAAGCTGAAACCTTGAATTTTATTTAAAATACAAAATTATATTTCAGATATTCTTTCTCCGATATTCCAAAGGCGAAATCTCTTCACATTTTTTAAAGAATCTTCCAAATGCGGATTGATTGGGGAAGTTTAAAATATCGCTGATTTGGTTGATTGTTAGCTCTTTATTCTGGAGTAAAACTTTGGCTTCGAGAGCAACAATATCTTCAATCCAGTTGCTGGCTGTCTTGCCGCTATTATTCTTTATTACTTCTGATAAATATTTACGGGTTACATTCAAAGCATCGGCATAATATTGAACGGATCTATGTTTTATAAAATCTTTAAAAAGAATTTCTCTAAATTTTTCGAACAACGGATTTTGTATGGATTCGTTAGGCGAAATTTGTTTAAAAGAATCCAGTTCATATATCAAAATATAAAGATAACTTCTTAGAATAGAAGGCTGATGATGTGAATTACTCTCAAGCGACTGGCGTAATAAAGAAAAGATTTGCTCAAACTTAAGTTTGTTTTTCTTCTCAAGATTAAAAACATGCATGTCACTATTTTCGAAAAATTCATATTGTGCCAAAAAGAAAACATTAGCCTGATTGTGCAGAAAAAATTGGGGCTTAAAAAAAATAATGTCAATTAAAATTTCGTCACTGTCTTTTGTAAAACTTCTAATTACAGATGGTCCCAAAGTAATTATTGCCGGAGCATGAATTATAATTTTCTTTAGTTTGGTTTGCATTACAATACTGCCTTTTCGAAGAAATTCTATCGCATAACTTTCTGCTCTGTAAGGCTCGCTGATATAAGGATGATCTTGCGCCTGAATATAAAAGTAGTCTTTATTAGTATCAGCATTCGCAAACAAACTTTTATGATGCGCGAGCGAATAGGTTGTAATTTTATTCTTCAATGGTATTTATTTTAATCCTTACCAAATATAGTCAACCCAATATCCAAAACAAAAAAATGGCGCCATACAGCGCCATTATATTATCAAGAGTCAAGTTCTATTTCTCTTTCTTCTATTCTCTTTCTTCTATTCTCTTTATTTCTTGTCAATTTTATAAAGTCTTCCATTATCAGTAACAGCGTATAAAGCTCCGTCGTTTCCTTGTGTAATATCTCTAAAACGTTGACCTTCTGAAGCAAGAAGTCTTTCTTCACCAATTACTTTATTATCTTTTATGGCAAGACGCACAATATGCATTCCGCTTAAAGCACCAATGAAAAGGTTATTTTGCCATTCCGGAACACGATTTCCTGTATAAAAAGTCATTCCGCTTGGCGAAACTACAGGATCCCAGTAGTAAACAGGCTGTTCTAAACCATCTTGTTGCTGAATTCCCGCACCAATTTTTTCACCACTATATTCGATTCCGTAAGTAATTGTAGGCCATCCGTAATTTGCACCAGGTTTTATGCGGTTGATTTCGTCACCACCTCTTGGTCCATGTTCAGAAAGCCAGATTTCGTTAGTAACAGGATTAAGCGCCAGACCTTGCGGATTTCTATGTCCTATAGAATATAATTCAGGTAAAGCTCCGGTTTGCGTAAAAGTTGGATTTCCAGATGCAGGCTGTCCGTCTTTTGTTATTCTGATTACTTTTCCAAGTCCGGCAGTAACTGATTGCGCTAATGGTCTTGTTTCCAGCACAGATCTTTCTCCTGTGCTTATGATAAGTGAACCTGTTTTATCAAAAAGAATACGTCCGCCATAATGAAGCGTACTTGCATTGGCAGGTTTCGCTCTGTATATTATGGTTGCACCTTCGATTGTTTTTTCATCAGCAGACAATTTTCCTTTGGCTACAGCCGTATTATTTCCACCTGTAGTTGCTTCTGCAAAAACCCAATATATCATACGGTTTGCAGTAAAATCAGGATCAATCGCTAAACCTAGTAAACCTCCCTGATTAGCAGCATTAACAGCAGGAATACCAGTAATAGGTGCACTTAAAACTCCGGCAGTTGTGGCGATACGCATTGTACCTGTTTTTTCTGTAATTAATAATCTTCCATCAGGAAGAGTTTTAATTCCCCAAGGGCTTGTTAAGGTTGTAGCAATAGCAACTCCTTCATAAGGTGTATTGGTTTGAATACCGCTAATACGAGTTTGTCCCTCGAAAGCGGGTTTATAAGTTGTGTTGGCAGCATTACCTTCTACTGGATTGGTAGTTGTGCCCGGATTTGCATCGACATCTTTATCATTAGAGCAGCTAAATAAAGTAATTAACACGCTCGAAACAATAGCAATCTGGCTAATATTTTTCATAGTTTTGGGGTTTAAATATTAAAAATAGTTATCAATTGTAGTGGTTCTGATTTAGAACAAAACAAAAATCTTAATTTTAATTTAAAAAACAGTTACATAATTTATAGGAAAATTTACATAATTAATTGGAAGCTTGTAATAAGTACAGGTTATTTAAAAACAGAATGCAAAAAGATTCTCAGCTATCAAAAAAAAAGGATAAACTACAAATTCACAAAGCTTTACACGAAAGTTGTACCAAATCAATAATCTTTGATTTGAGCAATAGCGAACAAACCATGCAAAATTTTGACCGAAAATCTTTAATGCATTATTAATTCATTACTATATTTTTTTTATATTTACAATCATCAGATGATATGATAACTTAATATGGCACTAATCAATAAAAAATCTCTTGCAGAAGAAGTTGCTTCAAAATTACAGGAGCAGATTTCTTTGGGACATTATAAAATCAATGAGAAATTACCTATTGAGGCTGAGCTTATGAAAAGTTTTGGTGTTGGGAGATCATCTATTAGAGAAGCGATGAAATTGCTGTCCAATTTAGGATTGCTCCGCATTCAACAAGGAGTTGGTACATTTGTTCAGGAAGTAAGAACTACCCGTGAACCTATGGATCAGCGTTTAATGCGTGCCAGTGTTCAGGATCTGGATGAAGTTCGACAATTATTAGAATTAAAAATTGCCGAAAAAGCAGCTACAAACAGAACCGAAGATGATATTGTTGCAATGAAAAAACATTTGCAAAACAGAATGGTCGCTGCAGAAAGGGGTTTACTCGAAGAATGTGTCGAAGCTGATATACAATTTCATATCGCGATTGCAGAAGCTTCAAAAAATGAAATTCTTGCTGATTTATATAAATCTGCTTCGATACATCTTAAAAAAGGATTTCTGCATCTTTATCCTGATACTAAAATATTTCAGGATACATATGCGATACATGAACAACTTTTAAAAAGTATTATTGCACAGGATTCTAAAAAGGCCTGGAATACTGTTGCAAAAATTATAGGACATATTAATTACTAATTTTTATCTAAATTCATCAGATGATCTGATATTTAAATCATGAAAACAAGCACAATTACCCCTTCTAAGCAGTTAGCCCAACAAACTATTTTTTCTATTTTATTTACGATTAGCTTTACGCATTTCCTGAACGATATGTTGCAGGCAGTTGTTCCTGCGGTTTATCCTATTATTAAGGAGAAATTTCATTTAACGTTTACTGATATCGGATTAATTACTTTGACGTATCAGCTTACAGCATCAATTTTACAGCCTTTTGTTGGTTTTTATACAGATCGAAAACCGCGTCCGTATTCGTTGGCAATCGCAATGGTTTTTACATTGGTTGGTTTGGCTGCCGTTGCTGTGGCTTCCAGTTTCGTTAATATTTTACTAGCCGTAAGTTTAATAGGTATCGGGTCTTCTATATTTCATCCTGAATCTTCAAGGGTTGCGCATTTGGCTTCGGGAGGAAAAAAGGGTTTGGCACAATCTATTTTTCAATTGGGCGGAAATGCAGGAAGCGCAATCGGACCTTTGCTTGCCGCGATAATTGTTGTTCCTTATGGACAGTTTAATATTATCTGGTTTTGTCTTGCTGCAGTTTTAGGAATTGTGATTCTTTCCGGAATTGCAAAATGGTATCAGGAACATTTAAATCTTAAAGCATTAAATAAAAACGCAGTTGCAGAAGAGGTTCATCATTCGCTTTCTAAACAAAAAGTAATCTTTTCATTGGGTATTTTATTGGTTTTGATATTTTCTAAATACTTTTATATGGCGAGTATGACAAGTTATTATACGTTTTATCTTATCGATAAATTTCATTTGTCTGTACAGGAATCTCAAATCTATCTTTTTGCTTTTCTTGGTGCTGTGGCTGCCGGAACTTTATTTGGCGGACCATTAGGAGACCGTTTTGGACGAAAGTATATTATCTGGATTTCTATATTAGGTGTTGCTCCTTTTACGTTATTATTGCCTTATGCTTCTCTTTTCTGGACAGGAATTTTATCTGTAATTATTGGATTAATTATCTCATCTGCTTTTTCTGCAATTTTAGTTTATGCAACTGAACTTGTTCCCGGAAAAGTGGGTTTAATTGCGGGGCTTTTCTTTGGTCTTGCCTTTGGAATGGGCGGATTAGGATCTGCTATTTTAGGAAAATTAGCTGATACAACAAGTATAGAATATGTTTTTAAAGTATGCGCATTCCTGCCTTTGATAGGTATTTTGACAAGTTTGCTTCCTAATATTGAGGGAAAGAAAAAAATGCAAAATTAATTTATCTAACAAAATTAAATTATTTCTTACTAATTCATTATTTATAAAAAAAGCGCTAAATCTATTGACTTAGCGCTTTTTTGTTTGCATTACAATGCGGGATATTTTATTACCAGCCTTTTACAGCTCCGCCTTTAAATTCGCGAACTGCTGCTTGTTCAACTTCTGCAGATTGAAAAGCTTGTAAAAACTGTTTTACTTTTTCTTCGTTTTTATTGTCTTCACGACTTACTACTAAGTTTACATAAGGAGAATCTTTATCCTCTACAAACAAAGCATCGCGAGAAGGAACTAATCCTGCCTGAGAAGCAAAAGTATTATTGATGATTGCAATTGTTACGTTATCATCATCAAGCGCTCTTGGCAATTGAGGTGCTTCTAATTCTAATATTTTTAAGTTTTTAGGATTGCTTACAATATCAGTTACTTTAGGCAATAAACCAATTCCAGGCTTAAGTTTCAATAAACCGTTTTTTTCCAGAAGTAATAAAGAACGTCCTCCGTTTGTTGGATCATTTGGGATAATAATCGTGCTTTCATTTTTTAAATCAGCAAGGTTTTTTATTTTTTTAGAATAGGCAGCGATTGGGTAAATAAACGTTTTTCCAATGATTGCCAATTTATATCCGCGTTGTTTTGATTGTTCGTCAAGATATGGTTTGTGCTGAAAAGCATTTGCATCAATATCTCCCTGACTCAAAGCTTCGTTAGGAATCACGTAATCATTAAAAGAAATCAACTCTACTTCAAGTCCGTATTTTTCTTTTGCTACTTTTTTAGCTGCTTCTGCTACTTTATATTCCGGTCCGGTTGCAACTCCAACTTTTATGTGATGCGGATCATTATTTTTGGCTTTGCCACAATTAACCAACGAAAGTGTCAAGGTTAAAATTCCGACTGCTTTTAAAAAATTATTTTTAGTAATCATATTTTAGTTTTTAATTATTATTTAATTCGTTGTGTGTGTTTTTTACCGCAAAGGTCGCGAAGGTTTTTCGCAAAGTTCACTAAGATTTAATGTGTAAACACATTTTTTAAGTTCGCAAAGCTATTTCAACACAAAGCTTTGCGAACTTTGTGTTTTTAACAAACTTAGCAGAGTAAAAAAACTTTGCGCACTTTGCGGTAAAATCTCAAAACATTAACAAAGCTTAAAAAAAACTTTGCGCACTTTGCGGTAAAATGCCAAAGTATTTCAAAGCATTATCTATGATCAAATCGTTTTGATAAAAAATCCCCTGCAAACTGAATAATGAATACCAAAATCACCAATAATGCTAATACTGAATTCATGATTACGGCATCGTACCCAATATAACCGTATTGATACCCAACTTGTCCTAAACCACCGGCTCCAACTGCTCCACCCATTGCAGAATATCCTACAAGCGTAATTAATGTGATCGATGCGGCATTTATTAACGATGGCAAAGCTTCCGGAAGTAATACTTTATATACGATTTGAAACGGTGTTGCACCCAAAGCCCTTGCAGCTTCGATTAATCCTGAAGGCAAACCTAAAAGACTATTCTCTACCAATCTGGCAATAAATGGCGCTGCGCCAATACTTAACGGAACCAAAGCTGCACTTACACCAATAGAAGTTCCGACTAATGCACGTGTAAACGGAATCATCCAGACGATTAATATAATGAACGGAATTGAACGAAAAACATTCACCAAAACCGATAAAGTTCTATTTAAAACGGGTTGATCCAGGATTTGATTTTTACGGGTAAGGAAAAGTAAAATACCGGTTGGAAGTCCCAATGCAAAACCAAAAAATCCCGACACGAATGTCATCACGATGGTTTCCCAGGTACCGTTTAATAATAAGGTAATAGTAGAATCAGACATAACCTATGATTTCTGTTTTAATATGTTTAGAAATAAAATATTGAATTGCTGCTTCGTAATTCTCGCGTTTACCTGATAATTCGATCAGCATAACACCAAAATTGACATCACCAGCCTGATCCATTTGTGCACTAACAATTTTAAAATTAGTATCAAACAATCGCGAAACTTCAGATATAACAGGTTCATTTACAGATTTTCCGGTCATTTCTAACCTCAACAACGGACTCAAACCTTCGCCATCTTCTTTTTGTAAACGTTCCTGATATACTCTCGGGATATCAAGGTGCAATGACGATGCAATAAATTCTTTTGTTAATTCATGTTTTGGGTCGGCAAAAATTTCTCCTACACTTCCCTGCTCGATCAATTTTCCGTGACTGATTACGGCAACCTCATCACAAATCGATTTCACGACTTCCATTTGGTGCGTAATCAAAAGAACTGTAATGTTTAAACGGCGATTAATATCTTTCAATAAATTCAAAATCGATCTTGTAGTCGCAGGATCAAGCGCGCTTGTGGCTTCATCGCATAAAAGCACTTTTGGATTATTAGCCAAAGTTCTTGCAATTGCAACTCTCTGTTTTTGACCTCCGGAAAGGCTTGCAGGATAATCATTTGCTTTTTCTGCCAAACCTACCAATTGCAGTAATTCTAAAACACGAGTCTGAATATCCGTTTTTGAAGCGCCAGCCAATTTAAGCGGGAAAGCCACATTTTCGAAAACAGTTCTGGAAGAAAGCAAATTGAAATGCTGAAAAATCATTCCTATTTGTCTTCTCTCGATCGCCAATTGTGCATTTGATAGTTGCATTAACGATTTTCCGTCTACGATAATTTCTCCCGAAGTTGGTCTTTCCAGTAAGTTCACACAACGAATCAAAGTACTTTTTCCGGCTCCCGAAGTTCCAATTACACCAAAGATTTTCCCTGGAGGAACTTTAAGCGAAACATCTGATAAAGCCGAAACGATTCGGTTTTTCTGATGAAAATTCTTGGTGACATTTTTTAATTCAATCATTTTATTTATTCAAATTAAATCTGCTATATCCACAGACATACATACTTAACGCATCTGAAATTCTTAAATTTAAAAATCAAAAAGCCTTTCAATAAATTATGAAAGGCTTCAGAAATAAATTATTTTATTTTTATATATAAGCCAGTTCATACCATCGCATAGTCGCACAACATATGTTGCAGCTATAATAATTGGTATTCTGGTTATCGTTTTTCATTGCTGCGGCAAATTTAAAGAGATATTTTGAATTTCAACACAAAATCCTAAACTTTTTTTATCCTATCGATCTAATAGACTTTTTTAAGGATTTGGAGCTATTTCCTGCTGTACGCTATATCTTTTTATTTTTAAAGAAAAAACAAAAAGGATATCGCTTCCATCAGGGCTAGGGCAATTGGTTTTATAAGAAATATTGGTTTTTATGGCACACGGATGATACGGATTCGCTATCGCGAAAACGCGGATTTTTTATTTTTATGAAACGGATCGTACAGTATGTCATTTCGACCAAAGGGAGAAATCACACTCGAAACTCCGCAAAAAATGTCGCCAATCTTTGTCGAATCCCGAGTGTGATCCTTCGTTCCTCAGGATGACAAGATTGAGGGTAGCTATGATGAGTAAAATAAAAAAATCCGTTTTTATCCGCGTTTTCGCGAAGCGAATCCGTGTCATCCGTGTGCCATAATATCAGCATCTAATAATATCGCCAATTGAATACAAGGCAAATCAGATCGATTGCTCCAAGCGTGATTGGTTCCTCTTTGAACTACGATATCTCCGGCTTGCAAAAGCGTTTCGTCTTCATCGACAATAAGCCAAATTTCTCCGGAAAGAATTACGATATAATCCAAAGTATCGGTTTGATGCATTAACGGATGCGGCTGACCTTCTTCTGCAATGATTCCTAAGTCTTTGTCTGGCGGAATCTGAACGTATCGAAAATAACTTCCGTTTTTGGGTGTATTGGGGAAAGCGGTATTTTCGATTACTTTTTCTTCTTCTAATTTTACGGGCATACTATCTGTTGACCAAATATCTGATATAATTAACCCGGGGAAATGTTCTGATACATTCGATACAATTGCATCTGTTTCGATTATTGATTTTCCGTTTTTTAAGCCTGTAACGATCCTTCTCGGAATTGTTTTCATAGTTGTTTCATTTGCATTATTAATTTCTTTCCGTTGGTTTTATTATCACGAAGTATTTGGTGAGCTTTGAGGATTGTATCAACTTCTAAAGCTCCTATTATTTCAATATTTGGCGGCGTAATGGTCTTTTTTTCGAGTAAAATCTTTAATTCTTCAAGTCCGTTTTTATAATAATCATATCTCTTTTCCAGTCCATAAGCATAATTAGAAATGTTTAAAATCGTTGCACCTTTACTAAAAAGAACTTCGCGCGAATCCGGAGTAGAAAAATTGGTTACATCAACATAAGTTCCGTTGGTTTTTAAAAGTTTTGCTGCTGTAACGGCAATTTCATTTCCAACCAAATCAACTACAAAATCAAAGCTTTCATTCTTATTTAACGCTAAAGCAGTTTCATAGACATCTTCTTTTCTATAATTAATAATCTGATTTGATTTTATGCCAAGATCCAGCAATGCAGTAATACTACTTTCGTTTCCTGCTGTGACAATTAAGTTGCGATTTCCTCTTTCGATTAATAATTTAAGGAGCATATTCCCTACTCCGCCAGCAGCTCCGGTTATAAAAATAGAATCCGTAAGATTGGCTTTCATCCTTGTAATAGATTGCAAAGCAGTTAATCCTACCGAAGGAATTGCTGCACCTTCTTCAATAGAAATAGTGTTGGGTAAATGCATTACGATTTCGGCGGGAACGCAAATATACTCGGCATACGTACCATTTGATCCCATACTTCCGGAACCACAAAAAACCCGATCGCCAATTTTAAAACCGGTTACTTTTTCTCCAATAGCTGAGACTATTCCGGAGAATTCCCTACCCAAAATAGGTGAATGCAATAACTTGCGTTCCGTGCCATTTTCGGTCATTTGATAATCGATTGGGTTAAAACCAGCAGCTATAATTTTTACCTGAATCTGATTGTCTTTTGGTAATGGAGTTGCTACTTCTTCCAGATAAAATTGTCCATTTTGATGTAAAACGATTGCTTTCATTTTTCTTCTTTTATCCTACGAAATTAAAGTACAAATACTTTATTTTTGCTATGGGTTAACTCAAGGTTACCGGTTACCGAATAGAAACTACTATGGCAAAAATTAACGATAACGGAACGCTTCGCGAAGCCAATTGTTCAGAAGAACTTATGGCAATGCGCGATAGTCTGGATGTTTTGGGAGGAAAATGGAAATTAATGATTTTGCGTTTTCTGACTAACAGAACACATCAGGTTATTAATTTCAAGAAAATGCAACGAGAGATCGAAGGCATTTCGGCAAAGATGCTGAGTAAAGAATTAAAAGAATTAGAAACTAATCTTCTGGTTTCAAGAACGGCACAGCAAACAAAACCTGTAACGGTTATTTATGCCATTACCGAATACGGAAAATCTGTTCTTCCGGTAACGGAAACTTTGGTCAACTGGGGTTTAAGCCATCGAGAAAAAATAATTGAAAAGATTAATAAATAACCAACATTTATTATTCTAAAAACTTATAACGTAATCCCAGTTCGAATCCATCATTTGCGTAAGCTCCTGTATTGCCAATAAAACTGGAATAAGATAAAAAGATTCCGAGTTTGTCTAATGTAATCCCAAAAGAGCCCGAGATAACCTCGTTTGTATGATACATAGCTGATATATTTGTATGATATTCCGGCATAGTAAAATTAGCCCCAACATCCATAATGTCTTTATATCCTCTAATTGTTCGATATGCTACGAGAGGTTCGATGTTAAAATCATTTATTCTGCTCGACACAAATATTTTATAACTTATAGCAGAGTAAAAAATCTGACTATCTACATATCGTCTTTCTCCGTTATCATTTTCGAAAAAAGTATTATTCAGATTTGGTACTGCCGCCTGAACGGTTAACAATTTTGAAGTATAGGAAATACCAAAATCACCATCTAAAGCTCCTCCTTCATTAAAATTCTGAAGCGAAGGATCTTCTATATCTCCACTAATTTTACTCTTATCAAGTGACAGAAACCTGGCGCCTAATGAAAGTCCAAAATTCAACTTTTGATCTTCGTCATTAAGAGGCAAATGGTAAGCAAATGTTCCTAAAATTCTGGAATTGGTAATTAAACCTGCTCTGTCGCTGCTAAAATTAAGTCCATATGCTGCTCTGCTATCGGGGTTGTATTCACCTGTTGCATACAACATAACGGGATTTCCGGGAACATCATCCCATTGTCTCTGAAATCCAAGATTTACATTTAGACCTTTATTTAATCCTGCCATTGCCGGATTACCCAAATATTGGTTTTGGTAATACATGGCTTCGAATTTGTTTAATTGGGCATTTGCTGTATTAGCTATTAATAATGCTATACTCAAAAACAGGATTGGCTTGATGATGAATAATCTCATAATTATTTTTTTACTTGTACTCATATCGATAGGGTTATGATAAGACAATTATTTATTTAATTTTTTTGAACTACAGTTTTTAATCTCTAATCATGGTAATAAAACCCTTGACTCTGGGGATGCCATCGCCCAGATCAATTAAATAATAATAGGTGTCATTATTTAATGGAGATCCACTATATGTTCCGTCCCATTCATTACTATAGCTGTTTTTAGTATACACTATTCTGCCTGCTCTGTCGTATACGGTAACTTTATTATTTGGGAACTGGTCAATATCCTTAATTACCCAGAAATCATTTTTACCGTCTCCATTTGGTGATAATATATTGTTGATTACTAATGCATCCGGAGAAAGTCCTTTATATACAATAATTGTATAGGTTTCTTTTGTGACGCCATCTTCTGCTGTAACAACTGTTTCAATTGTATTATCTCCAAAATTTAAAATTATTGGAGTACTGGCAGTATTGCTTGTCACAGGCAATCCGTTTACTGTTATTTTCGCTCCCGGATCTGTTACTGTAGGAGTTACCGTAATCGAAGCTACATCATATTTTACTACTGTATTATAGTTAGTTATATCAGTATTAAATTTAGGATCCAGTATGCCGTTACTAATTTTTAGATTAGATAAGGATGCATTATCATCGCCTTCTTTTGTAATATTCAGAATGTAGCTTTTTGTAGTTAAACCGTCTTCGGATGTTACTTTTATAACAAATGCATTTACACCAGGTTGTAGTGAATTTATAGTATAAGACCCGCCACTTACAATTGCTACTCCGTTGATTGTTATTTTAGCCAAAGGATCATCAGCAGCTATAGTTATAATTTCTGAATTGACATTACTACTAACATTCGTGTTATACAAAAGCACATTTGGTGAAAAGGCAGGAGTTAGAACTCCGTTGCTAATTGTTAAGCTTGCTAAATTTACATCCGTTGGTGACAGCACCGTTAACGTTCCTGTAATATAGGTTATACTATAATTAGGATCTACCGCACCATTTACGGTAATGGCATAAACCCCAACCGGACTTGTTGCATTTGCAATGGTTGCAAGGACTGGTGGCGTAGTTAAACTGGCAGAAGTATCACCGTTTACAAATCCAGAATAACTTGCTGTTAGTGTTGGATTCGCTGCTCCATAAACTCTGCTTTTATCATCGGCAGTTATAGTTAGAGGAGCTGTAGTCACTGCTAAGTTTCCATTTACATAAGTAATTGCATAGTTTGAAGATGCTGCTCCATTAGCTGTTATCGGATATGTTCCAACTGCACTTGCTAATACTGCGGTTGTCGAAATAGTTGGCGCAGTAGTTAAACTTGCTACTGTATCGCCATTTACAAATCCGGTATAACTTGCTGTTAAGGCTGGATTTGCAGAACCATATGTTTTGGTTTGATTATTTGCTGTTATTGTTAAAGTTGCAGCGTTTATCGCCAAGTTACCGCTGACATACGTAATGATATAATTAGAAGAAGTTAATACTGCCCCACTTGGTATAAGTTCATAATTACCTATAGCGCTTACAATTGTTGCTGTACTGGTAATTGTCGACGGAGTAACAATAATAGCATTGGTATCTCCATTTACAAATCCTGTAGCGCTGCTACTAAAGACAGGATCTGCTGCTCCATAAAGACGAGTTGCATCATTAGCTGTGATTGTTAAAGCTGCCGGATTTACGGTGCTGTTTGCAATTGGTAAAGTCACAGTTGTTGCACTTGTACTGGTTAACAAAACATCTCCTGAATAATTTCCTGCTGCGATTGTTCCGTTTAATCTAATATAAACTGGTGTAGAAACAATTGTTCCGGTTCCTCCTACGGTCAATGAATTAGAGAATATGATGCCATCGCTACTTACTTCAAATCCGGAAGGCGCTGTTACTAAAATTCCTGCAAGCATATCGGTTCCTGATACATTAAATATATCTGATGTTGATACGGTGCCATAAGTTGTAGTTAATGCAGCTAAAGTTCCTGTGACTACAATAGTTGGCGGAGCTGTTCTATTAACTACAATAGTATAAGTTTCTGTCGTTATCCCATCCTGAGCTGTTACAACTGTAGTAATAACATTTGAACCAACTGCTAAGGCAATAACTCCTGAAGCATTTCCGCTAATAACTGTAATTCCATTTATTGTCACGGCAGCATCAGCATCATTAGTAAATGGAGTTACGGTTATACTTGTAATATCATTTGCGACATTGGCAGTATAATTGGTTGTTCCTGTTGCAAAAGCCGGAGTCAAAGTTCCTTCACTTATCGTAAGATCAGATAAAGTGGCATCTGTTAATGGTGTCACCGTTAAAATTCCATCAACATAATTAAAAGTATAATTTAATGCTAGTGCTCCGCTTGCTGTAATAGGATATGTTCCTACCAAACTCGCAGCATTAGCTGTTGTTGTAACTGTTGCCAAAGTGGTTAAATTGGCTACTGTATCGCCATTTACAAATCCGGTATAACTTGCCGTTAAAGTTGGAATTGCTTCACCAAAATCTTTAGACTGATCGTCTGCGGTAACAGTTAATATTGCAGCGGTCACCGTTAAAATTCCATCAACATAAGCAATTGTATAATTTGTATTTACTGCTCCGCTGGCTGTTATTGTATATGTTCCAACTGGACTTGTCGCATCAGCAATTGTTGTGATTGTTGGCGGAGTCGTTAAACTAGTTGCAGTATCTCCGTTTACAAACCCGGAATAACTTGCCGTTAAAGTTGGATTTGCCGATCCGTACGTTTTGGTTTGTGAATCTGCAGTAATTGTTAATGTCGCAGCAGTTACAGTCAAAATTCCATCAACATAAGCAATTGTATAATTTGGATTTACTGCTCCGCTTGCCGTTATTGTATATGTTCCAACTGGACTTGTCGCATCAGCAATTGTTGCAATTGTTGGCGG
Organism: Flavobacterium sp. Leaf82; assembly: GCF_001422725.1. Lineage (GTDB taxonomy): Bacteria > Bacteroidota > Bacteroidia > Flavobacteriales > Flavobacteriaceae > Flavobacterium. The sequence continues at coordinate 62,354 of NZ_LMMA01000036.1, forward strand.
AGTCGTTAAACTCGTTGCAGTGTCGCCATTTACAAATCCGCTATAACTTGCTGTTAAAGTTGGATTTGAATCTCCATATATTTTGCTTTGCGCATCCGCTGTAATGGTTAAAGTCGCGGCGGTAACGGTTAAAGTTCCATCAACATAAGCAATTGTATAATTTGGATTTAGTGCTCCGCTTGCCGTAATTGGATATGTACCGACTGGACTTGTCGCATCGGCTGTTGTTGTAATTGTTGCAGCCGTAGTTAAAGTTGCTGCAGTATCTCCGTTTACAAATCCGGTGTAACTTGCTGTTAAAGTTGGGTTTACTGAACCGTATGCTTTAGTTTGAGCATCTGCTGTAATCGTTAATGTTGCAACTGTTACGGTCAAAGTTCCATCAACATAAGCAATTGTATAATTAGCATTTACTGCTCCACTTGCCGTGATTGGATATGTACCGACTGGGCTTGTCGCATCGGCAATTGTTGTAATTGTTGCCGGTGTGGTTAAACTTGCAACGGTATCTCCATTTACAAATCCGCTATAACTTGCTGTTAAAGTTGGATTTGAATCTCCATATATTTTGGTTTGTGCATCTGCCGTTACTGTTAGAGTTGCAGGATTAACCGTAAGAATACCATCTGTATAAGCGATTGTATAATTTGCACTAACTGCACCACTTGCCCTTATTGGATATGTTCCAACTGGACTTGTGGCATCGGCAATAGTTGAAATGGTTGCGGGCGTGGTTAAACTTGCTACCGTATCTCCGTTTACAAATCCGGTATAAGTTGCTGTTAAAGTTGGGTTTGCTGAACCGTATGTTTTGGTTTGTGCATCTGCTGATACTGTTAGAGTTGCCGGATTAACAGTAAGAGTTCCATCTGTATAAGCGATTGTATAATTTGCACTAACTGCACCACTTGCCGTTATTGGATATGTTCCTACGGGACTGCTCTGAATTGCTGTTGTGCTAATAGTTGGCAAAGTAGTTAAACTTGCTTCGGTATCTCCATTAACAAAACCTATATAACTAATTGTCAATGTAGGATTTGCTTCGCCATAAATTTTACTTTGATTATTGGCTACAATTGTTAATAATGTTGTAGCAGATATCGTTAGTGTTCCATCAATATAATTAATCGTATAATTTGGGTCCGATGCTCCACTCGCTACAATTGGATATGTTCCAACCGAACTTACTGTTGTGGCAGTAGTATTAATCGTTGGTGGAGTTAGCAAACTTGCCTCTGTATCACCATTGGCAAAACCAGTATAACTAACTGTTAAAGTTGGATTTGGATCTCCATAAACTTTATTTTTATCGTCTGCGGTAATCGTTAAACTTGCAGCGGTCACCGTTAAAGTTCCGTCAACATAAGCAATTGTATAATTTGGATTTACTGCTCCGCTTGCCTTAATTGGATATGTACCTACTGGACTTCCTAAAACAGCGGTTGTTGCAATTGTTGCAGGCGTAGTTAAACTTGCTGCAGTATCTCCGTTTACAAATCCAGTATAAGTTGCTGTTAAGGTTGGATTTGCATCTCCGTAAGTTTTTGTTTGTGCATCTGCGGTAATGGTTAAGATTGCGGAAGTAACGGTCAAAGTTCCATCAACATAAGCAATTGTATAATTTGAATTTACTGCTCCGCTTGCCGTAATTGGATATGTTCCGACTGGGCTTGTCGCATCGGCAATAGTAGCAATTGTTGGCGGGGTCGTTAAACTCGTTGCCGTATCTCCGTTTACGAATCCTGTGTAACTTGCTGTTAAAGTTGGGTTTGCTGAACCATAGGTTTTGGTTTGCGCATCTGCGGTAATTGTTAAAGTTGCAGCGGTCACCGTTAAAGTTCCGTCAACATAAGCAATAGTATAATTTGGATTCACTGCTCCTAAAGTTGCAGCGGTCACCGTTAAAGTTCCGTCAACATAAGCAATAGTATAATTTGGATTCACTGCTCCGCTTGCAGTTATTGGATATGTTCCAACTGGACTTGTCGCATCGGCAATAGTAATAATAGTTGGCGGAGTCGTTAAACTCGCTACCGTATCTCCGTTTACAAATCCGGTATAACTTGCCGTTAAAGTTGGGTTTGCTGAACCATAGGTTTTGGTTTGTGCGTCTGCGGTAATCGTTAAGGTTGCGGCAGTAACCGTTAAAGTTCCATCAACATAAGCAATTGTATAATTTGAATTTACTGCTCCGCTTGCCGTAATTGGATATGTTCCGACTGGGCTTGTCGCATCGGCAATWGTTAAAGTTGCAGCGGTCACCGTTAAAGTTCCGTCAACATAAGCAATAGTATAATTTGGATTCACTGCTCCGCTTGCAGTTATTGGATATGTTCCAACTGGGCTTGTCGCATCGGCAATAGTAATAATAGTTGGCGGGGTCGTTAAACTCGCTACCGTATCTCCGTTTACGAATCCTGTGTAACTTGCTGTTAAAGTCGGATTTGCCGATCCGTATGTTTTGGTTTGCGCATCTGCGGTAATTGTTAAAGTTGCCGTATCTCCGTTTACGAATCCTGTGTAACTTGCTGTTAAAGTCGGATTTGCCGATCCGTATGTTTTGGTTTGCGCATCTGCGGTAATTGTTAAAGTTGCAGCGGTCACCGTTAAAGTTCCATCAACATAAGCAATAGTATAATTTGGATTCACTGCTCCGCTTGCTGTTATTGGATATGTGCCAACTGGACTTGTCGCATCGGCAATAGTAACAATAGTTGGTGGAGTAGTTAAACTCGCTGCCGTATCTCCGTTTACAAATCCGGTATAACTTGCCGTTAAAATCGGATTTGCGGAGCCGTATGTTTTGGTTTGTGCGTCTGCGGTAATCGTTAAGGTTGCGGCAGTAACCGTTAAAGTTCCATCAACATAAGCAATAGTATAATTTGGATTCACTGCTCCCCTTGCTGTTATTGGATATGTGCCAACTGGACTTGTCGCATCGGCAATAGTAACAATAGTTGGTGGAGTAGTTAAAGTTGCTGCCGTATCTCCGTTTACAAATCCGGTATAACTTGCTGTTAAAGTTGGGTTTGCGGAGCCGTATGTTTTGGTTTGTGCGTCTGCGGTAATCGTTAAGGTTGCAGTGGTCACCGTTAAAATTCCATCAACATAACTGATTGTATAATTTGTATTTACTGCTCCGCTTGCCGTTATTGGATATGTGCCAACTGGACTTGTCGCATCGGCAATTGTTATAATTGTTGGCGGAGTCATTAAACTCGCTACCGTATCTCCGTTTACAAATCCGGTATAACTTGCTGTTAAAGTTGGGTTTGCGGAGCCGTATGTTTTGGTTTGTGCGTCTGCGGTAATCGTTAAGGTTGCAGTGGTCACCGTTAAAATTCCATCAACATAACTGATTGTATAATTTGTATTTACTGCTCCGCTTGCCGTTATTGGATATGTTCCAACTGGACTTGTCACATCGGCAATAGTCGCAATTGTTGGCAGCGTAGTTAAACTCGCTGCAGTATCTCCGTTTACAAATCCGGTGTAACTTGCTGTTAAAGTTGGATTTGCGGAGCCGTATGTTTTTGTTTGTGCATCTGCGGTAATGGTTAAGGTTGCGGCAGTAACGGTCAAAATTCCGTCAACATAAGCAATTGTATAATTTGAATTTACTGCTCCGCTTGCCGTTATTGGATATGTTCCAACTGGACTTCCTAAAACTGCAGTTGTAGCAATTGTTGGCGGCGTAGTTAAACTCGCTGCCGTATCTCCGTTTACAAATCCGCTATAACTTGCTGTTAAAGTTGGATTTGTAGAACCGTATGTTTTGCTTTGTGCGTCTAATGGTATAATTTGAATTTACCGCTCCGCTTGCCGTAATTGGATAAGTACCGACTGGACTTCCTAAAACTGCAGTTGTAGCAATTGTTGGCGGAGTCGTTAAAGTTGCTACAGTATCTCCGTTTACAAATCCGGTATAACTTGCTGTTAAAGTTGGATTTGTAGAACCGTATGTTTTGCTTTGCGCATCCGCTGTGATCGTTAAGGTTGCAGCGGTAACGGTTAAAGTTCCGTCAACATAAGAAATGGTATAATTTGAAGATGTTGCTCCGCTTGCCGTTATTGGATATGTGCCAACTGGACTTGTCACATCGGCAATTGTCGCAATTGTTGGCAGCGTAGTTAAACTCGCTGCCGTATCTCCGTTTACAAATCCGCTATAACTTGCTGTTAAAGTTGGATTTGTAGAACCGTATGTTTTGCTTTGTGCGTCTGTTAAACTCGCTGCCGTATCTCCGTTTACAAATCCGCTATAACTTGCTGTTAAAGTTGGATTTGTAGAACCGTATGTTTTGCTTTGTGCGTCTGCGGTAATCGTTAAGGTTGCAGCGGTCACGGTTAAAGTTCCATCAACATAAGCGATTGTATAATTTGGATTTACCGCTCCGCTTGCCGTTATTGGATATGTTCCAACTGGACTTGTCGCATCGGCAATAGTAGCAATTGTTGGCGGAGTCGTTAAACTTGCAGCGGTGTCACCATTTACAAATCCGGTATAAGTTGCTGTTAAGGTTGGATTTGCCGATCCGTACGTTTTGCTTTGTGCATCTGCCGTTACTGTTAGAGTTGCAGGATTAACCGTAAGAATACCATCTGTGTAAGCAATTGTATAATTTGTATTTACTGCTCCGCTTGCCGTAATTGGATATGTTCCAACTGGACTTGTCGCATCGGCAATAGTAGCAATTGTTGGCGGAGTCGTTAAACTCGCTACCGTATCTCCGTTTACAAATCCGGTATAACTTGCCGTTAAAGTTGGGTTTGCTGAACCATAGGTTTTGCTTTGCACATCCGCGGTAATGGTTAAAGTTGCAGCGGTAACGGTTAAAGTTCCGTCAACATAAGCGATTGTATAATTTGGATTTATTGCTCCGCTTGTCGTTATTGGATATGTTCCTACTGGACTTGTGGCATCGGCAATAGTTGAAATAGTTGCGGGCGTAGTTAAACTTGCTTCGTTATCACCGTTTACAAATCCGGTATAACTTGCTGTTAAAGTTGGATTTGTAGAACCGTATGTTTTGGTTTGTGCATCTACCGTTAATGTTAAATTCGCCGGAATAATTGTTAATGTTGCTCCTGTTGTATAACCAATTGAATAATTTGTAGCTGTCGCACCACTTACAGTTAATGGATAAACACCAACTGGACTTGAAGCATCTGCTGTCGTAGTAACTATTGCCGGAGTTAATAAAACTGCTGCAGTTTCGCCATTTACAAAACCTACATAATTAAACGTAAAAGTTGGATTTGCTGAGCCGTATGTTTTAGTTTGATTAGTTGCCGTGATAGCAAGGTTAGCCGGAGTTATAGTAAGATTAGCATCGACATAATTAAAAGTATAATTATCTGATGTGGCACCACTCGCTGTTATTGCATAAAGTCCAACAGAACTTGTTGTGTCTGCAATTGTAGAAATAGTGGCTGGCGTAGTTAAATTTGCTACGGTATCGCCGTTTACAAATCCTGTATAACTTGCTGTTAAAGTTGGGTTTACTGAGCCGTAAATTTTAGTTTTTACATCTGTGGCTACTGTTAAAATAGCTTTGTTAACCGTACTCGAAACGGTAGCAAAATTAACCGTTGCAGCAGCTGCACTGCTTAGCACTATATCACCTAAATAGCTTCCTGCCGGAATTGTCGCTTTTAACCTAATATACACAGGTGTAGAAACAATAATCCCTACTGCTCCTACAGTAATAGTAGCATCAGTAAATGTTATATTGTCACTACTAACTTCAAATCCTGAAGGTGCAGTAACTAAAATTCCTTCAAGCATATCAGTTCCTGATACATTAAATGTGCCTGAAGCAGATGGTGTGCCATAAATAGTCGTTAATGCAGACAAAGTTCCTGTTGTTACAATTACAGGTTCTGTACGCGTTATTGTTATTGTATATGTTTCTAATGTTGTACCATCCTGAGCTGTAACTATTGTAGTAATAACATTTAGTCCAACTGCTAAAGCAATCGCTCCCGAAGGACTTCCGCTAAGAACTGCTGTTCCATTTACTGTAACTGTGGCATTAGCATCTGTTGTAGTTGGTGTTACCGTTAAACTTGTGATAGTGTTATTTACTGTTGCGGTATAATTTGTTGTTCCAGATGCAAAAACAGGAATTAAACTACCTTCATTAATCGTTAAATTACTTAAAGTTGCTACATTATTAAGAGTAGTTACTCCAGCTGGATTAGCTGTACTTACAGCAGTTTGATATAGTTCTTTAACTGCAGAACCATTATATTCAACTACCATTATCTGATAAGTTGTTGCAGGAAGTAATCCCGTTACATTTACAGTTGTACCTGTACCGTTATAAACACAATACCAACCGGTAGAACCAATTTGGGTGCCTGTACCAAAAACAGTATTTGGAGTATAACTTGTATCATCCAGCGGAACTGGGTTACCACTAGCTCCGGCATACATAAATACAGCTCTTGATGCTCCGTTTCCATTTGTCCAGCTCACTGTAGTAGTTGTCCCCGTTGTTGCAGCATAAACAACATTAGTAGCCTGAACAGTAGGATTTGCCAATGTTTGAAAAGTAAATACTGATCCTGTTGGCAATAGCACAGTATTAAAAGTAAGTTTATTACCAGTAAGAGATACAGCAGGATATTTCACTACAGATCCTCCGTCAAAATTTCCTGTTCCCGTTGGATCAACTAGCAAAATATAATCACTAAAACTTTGTCCCGAATAATCCAGTCCGGTTATATCATAACTTAATGTTACACTTCCTGGTGTACCTGTAGCCTGAACTTTCCAATTTCTTTGTATTCTCTTTACTGTTAAAGTACTTGAGACTGTTACAATTGTCTCGGTAAGTGCACTTGTATTATGTCCAATAATTAAAAAATCATTGTTTACTAAAGAAGATGGTGTACTAATTACAATATTTCCTTTTCCGGTTTGACCTGTTCCATCACCACCTCCGGTATTCATACTATTGGATATAACCTGATTTAAACCTGATACATCATCAATCCCAATTCCAAACACATCATTATGGAAAGCTGCATTAGCGGTCGCATCCCACACCATAGTATTTGCACCATCCACATAATTATCGATTTTATGAATCCCATATTTTAAGGCTAAATAAGATTCTATATTTATTCGCTGCGCAGCCGTAGATTGATTGTACATGATCAACTCTGCTATTTGACCGTTTAAATGTCGCCAACCATTGCTTGCACCATTATTATTGGTAGTTCCAATGGCAGGTATCATACTAATTGAAGAAAAACCTCCTGATTGATTTGTTATTGCCTGATTAGTAGCATCTAATCTTGCCGTAGTAGTTGTACTAGTATTTCTATCCATTTGAAAAACATGAAAATTGGTATAATCAGTATACCCAAAGGATGAAAAGTAACTTTGAGTTCCATTCCCAATATACATTCTTGAACCACTTTCCGTAAAAACTGCTTTTCCATAATAAGCCCCATTTACAGTACCACCAATTACAGTACCACCGTTTCCACCACTTACTTTAAAAACCCCATAGGCATCTACATAAGTAACAGAAGTAGTACCAATCAAATTTTGTGTTGCCGGGTATGTTGTTACAGCATTTGTATTATTAAACGCGACAGTAGGATGAAAATTAAGAGCATTGTCATTTACCGTTGGTGGTGTGGCACTAACTGTAAAATTATTTATGCCAGCCTGATCTGTCCACGCTGTTAAATTTCCTCCCGAGGCTGTCATACCGTTAGTGGCATCCAGCCACAGTTGAAGTCCCGCAATTGCACCTCCTGGCCCTACTGTACTGCCACTTGTAGTATTTGTAGCAATTTGTGAAGGATTACCCGTACTGACTGAAAAATGATATATTTCGTCTCCCGGTGCGGCACCATTATATTCCAGAGTCATGACCTGATAAGTAGTTGCCTCAGTCAATCCTGTTAAGTCTACAGATGTACCTGTGCCATTATAAATACAATACCAACCAGTAGAACCAATTTCAGTTCCCAGACCAAAGACAGCATTTGCACCATAAGTGGTATTGTTTACCGGAACCGGAATACCACTTAATCCTGATCGTATAAACACAACCCTTGATGCCCCGTCTCCATTTGTCCAGCTTACTGTGGTTGAGGTTGTCGTTGTATTGTTAAAATCAATTTCACTAGCCTGAACTGTTGGAGCTTGTGCAGCACTATATTGAATGGATAAAAATGCAATCCAAAAAAACAATAAAGACATTCTGGTAAAACGTAGAGTAGAAGTATAAATCATACCTGATATTTTTTAATTTTTAATATAAAAATTCGGAAACCTATATTACGGTTAGCACAAAGTGCATATAGTCAATAATTAAGTAATCTTGTAATCGAAACTTAATTTGCATTAGGGTAATAGGAATAAATAAAAGGCAGTTAAAAAAAGATAGAAATAATGAAATACAAAAATTACAGAAAAGTAAATGTGAACTTGATTTCTTTAAAAGCAAATCAATATTGATATGTCATAATTTCTAATAGTGTTATGCAGAAAATTGCAATTAAAATAGTTAAATTGTTTAGAGCAACTTCTCTCAAACAAAATGTTGATCCGTATTTTTCTCTTAATCAAGAGTTAAACTTTAGGAAGAACCAAATTACAAAAGCTATTTAAAGATTTAATTTTCAAATGGTTGCAATTTATAAAATGAAACCATTTGACCACAAATGAACAATTAGTCAAAACCAGACAGGATAAGGTTTTGAGCTTAAAAAACGAACCTTTTTTAGTTATGCAAAATTGAGATAATTCCCTAAAAAAGGATTTAATTCTTTACTGATATTTTAGAATATGCTACACCACAAAAAATAATAGTAACGGAGAAAACACAAAAATCAGAAAACTTAAGATTAAATTAAAATTGGAGTTTATTCTCTAAATAAATTGGTTTACTAATATTAATTTTTACATTTGCGTTATTTTTAATTATTCTAAATAGATCGTCGATTGCAACTGAATTTTTAGAAAATAAAAAAATCACAAACAATATTTAAAACGATAAATACCTTAATATGAAAAAGAATATTTTTATCTCTTTTGCATTAATCGCTACCCTATTTGCTAGTGCTCAACAAAAAAACATATTATTAGAACAGTCATTTTGGAAAAATGCACCAGATGTCAATGCTGTTAAATCAGAAATTGCCAAAGGAAATAATCCTGCAGAAGCCAACATAAATGCTTTTGACGTTACTGTTATAGCCATCAACAACGATGCTCCGTTAGAAAGCATCAAATTTTTATTAGACCAACCCGGAAATCCCTTAAATAAACCTACTCACGATAACCGTATTTATTTGCATTGGGCAGCCTACAGAGGAAATACAGCATTAGTTGAATATCTTATTGCCAAAGGTTCAGATGTTAATTTTGAAGACAGCCACGGTACTACTCCACTTGCTTTTTCAGCCGGAAACGGACAATTAAATCCCGCTGTAGCAGAAGCTTTTTTTAAAGCAGGAATTGATCCAAAGAAAAAATACTCAGATGGCGCAAACCTGTTGCTTTTGGCAATTCCGTTTGATAAAGACCTAACACTTACTGATTATCTTATTACGAAAGGTTTATCATTAAAAGATACAGATACAAAAGGAAGCACCGCATTTGACTATGCTGCAAGAACAGGAAACGTAACACTTTTAAAGAAGATAGCAGCAAAAGGAATCAAACCTACAGACAACGCACTTTTTACAGCAACACAAGGAAGCCGCAGAGAAACTACTCCGCTCGAAACCTATAAATATTTAGTAGAAGAAGTAAAACTAAAAGCAACGGCTACCAATAAATCCGGAGAAAACGTATTGCACCTTTTGGCAGGTAAACAAAATCAGGCTGAAATAATTACCTATTTCTTATCAAAAGGAGTTGATGCAAACAAAATCAATAATGAAGGAAATACACCTTTAATGATTGCAGCAGGAAGAGAAATTACGACTTTAGAAAAATTAATCCCTGTAACCAAAAATATAAATTTACAGAATACAAAAGGAGAATCGGCTTTGACATTTGCTGTTAGATCCGGAAGTCCCGAAGCAGTTTCAGCACTTTTAAATAAAAATGCAGATATAAATGTAAAAGATAAAGACGGAAATAATCTAGGCGTTTATTTAGTACAATCCTATCGTCCCGCAGGACGCGAAGTAACTGCAACAGATCCTTTTGAAGCTAAAATAAAATTACTTCAGGACAAAGGATTAAACCTTGCTGCTGCCCAAAAAGACGGAAGTACCTTATATCATTTTGCTATTCCAAAAAATGATTTGGCTTTGCTAAAAAAACTAACTCCTTTAAATATCGATGTTAATGCCAAAAATAAAGATGGAATGACAGCTTTGCATAAAGCAGCAATGATTGCCAAAGACGATTCTATTTTAAAATACCTAATTTCTATTGGCGCTAAAAAAGACATCAATACAGAGTTTGACGAAAGTGCGTATGCTTTGGCAAAAGAAAACGAATCATTAACCAAAAAGAACGTTTCAATCGAATTTTTGAAATAAAACTTCTTGAAATTCCACCCGATAATTATCCGGAAATCAATCTGAAATTTAAAATATAACATCTAAAATCCTCATGAAATCAATATTCAAAATAGCCCTTACAGTTGCATTAATTTCTTTAATTTCCTTTCAGGCATCGGCGCAAAGCAAATACAAATGCATGCTGCAAATGGCAAACTATATGGGAGAAGGCGCATATATCGTCGTTTCGCTAATTAATCAACATGGAGAATACGAAAAAACACTTTATGTAATGGGCGACGATAAAAAATGGTACAAATCATTGAAAGAATGGAATAAATTTCAAACTTCAAAACCGGCAGATATCAGTGCAAAAACAGGAGCCTCAGTAACTGGCGGAGATCGCAGCATTACAACCATAGAAATCGAAGATTCTAAAATTAATAAAGGATACAAACTTAGATTTGAATCAGCTGTCGAAGATCAAAAATATTATGTAAGCGATCTTGAAATTCCATTAACAACCGAAGGTTTAGCAGATAAAACAGAAGGAAAAGGATATATCAGATACGTAAGATTAAACAAGATTTAATACTTTCTATCTAAGCAATTTTTTAAAATTTGCCACAGATTAAAAGATTAAAAAGATTTTCTTGCACTACGAAATAAAATCTATAAAAATCCTTTTAATCTGTGGAAAAAAAATAGCAATTACATTTCAATAGATTACTCAATGACTCTTTCTTTTTGGCGTTACACACACTTGGCTTTGGCCTTGTTCTCTTCTTTGTTTTTAATTTTAGCTTCAACAACAGGTATTATTCTGGCAGTTGATGCCATGCAGGAAAAAACACTTCCGTACAAAGTAGAAAATTTCGATAAAATAACGCTCGGAGAAACTTTATCCCAATTAAAAAAAGAATATTCAGAGATCACAGAGTTAACAATCGATCACAATCAATTTGTAACACTTCAGGCAATTGATGAGAACGGCAATGATATCAATGCGTATATAAATCCTAAAACAGGTAAACAATTAGGGATTCCCGTAAAAAAAAGTGAATTTATTCAATGGGTAACCGGCTTTCACCGTTCGTTGTTTCTACATGAAACCGGACGTTTTTTTGTAGGTGTTATTTCGTTTTTGTTACTATTAATTGCTATTTCAGGTTTTGCTCTCGTTTTAAACAGACAAAGAGGAATCCGTAATTTTTTCTCGAAAGTAATCAAAGAATATTTTGCACAATATTATCATGTTGTATTAGGAAGATTAGCCCTGATTCCTATTTTGATTATTGCCCTAACCGGAACCTATTTATCCCTGGAAAGATTTAATTTTTTCATGGCAAAAGAAAAGAACCAAAAAGAAAAAACAGAGATTATAAAACCTTCAAAAGGCAAAACTACTTCTATATTCGCAACCACATTTTTATCTGACGTAAAAAAAATTGAGTTCCCCTTTACAGATGATCCTGAAGAATATTATATCATTCAGTTAAACGATCGCGAAATCGAAGTCAATCAGGTTACAGGAGCCGTTGTCACAGAAAAACGTTCTGCAATAACTGCTCAATTATCAGATTTGAGCCTGAATCTTCATACCGGAAAAACCAACATGTTTTGGGCTTTTATTCTCGCACTTGCCAGTATTAATATCCTCTTTTTTATCTATTCAGGTTTTGCAATTACCTTAAAACGAAGGTCAAGTCGAATAAAAAATAAATTTAAAGCCAGCGAGAGCAAATTCATTTTATTAACAGGTTCTGAAAACGGAAGTACTTTAAGATTTGCCAATGCGATACTGAAACAATTAATTGCGCACGGCGAAAAAGCTTTTATTGCTGAATTGAATAGTTATACCGTTTTCCCTAAAGCCCAACATATTATTGTTTTCTCCTCTACTCACGGATTAGGAGACGCACCTTCTAACGGAAATAAATTTTTATCGCTCTTAAAAAAATATCCGCAACAGCAAAAAATCAATTATTCAGTAGTTGGTTTTGGCTCGAAAGCCTATCCGGATTTTTGCGAATTTGCTTTTGAAATAGATAAACAATTAGCAAACCAAAACTGGGCAGAACGCACATTAGACATACAAACGGTAAACGATAAATCAGCCATTGAATTTGTGGAATGGATAAAATTATGGAGTACCAAAACCGGAATTCCGTTATCCACAACTCCGTCCTTATACAATCATGTTCCAAAAGGTTTGCAAAAACTAATGGTTTTAGATAAAACGCTGATTTCTGAGAACGAACAAACTTTTATTCTGACATTAAGAGCCAATGCAAGGGCAAAATTTAGTTCAGGAGATTTACTGGCCATTTATCCCGCAAATGACACCAGAGAACGCTTATATTCTATTGGAAAACATACGGGAAATATAAAACTCGTTATAAAATTACATCCTCACGGATTGGGTTCTGAATTTCTAAACAACCTCATTCCCGGAAATACGATTAAAGCCAGAATCATTAATAATAAAGCTTTTCATTTTCCTGAAAAAGCACGAAAAGTAGCCCTAATCTCAAACGGAACCGGTATTGCGCCTTTCCTTGGAATGATTGAACAGAATAAAACGAAAACCGAAACGCATTTATATGCCGGTTTTAGAATGGAAACCGAAACAGTTACAGGCTATAAAAAGTTTACATCAGAAATGATCGAAAAGCAAAAACTCCAAACTTTTCATTTAGCTTTATCACGCGAAGCAGAACATTTTTATGTAATGGATTTAATCAAACGTGACACTGATTTCTTCATTGATTTATTGCAACATGGCGGTGTAATCATGATTTGTGGTTCCCTTGCCATGCAAAAAGATGTGGAAACAATTCTCGATAAATTATGTGCCGAAAGAAAAATAAAAAGCATTGCCGATTATAAAGATAACGGTCAGTTATTGACAGATTGTTATTAGAATATAGATTGTAGATTTTAGATTGTAGATTGTAGATTGTAGATTTTGCAAGTCCCATCGGGACGACATATTTATAGAAAAAACATATCGAAACAACAAAGTGCCATCGGGACGACATATTTATAGAAAAAACAGATATAGAAGCAGCAAAGTCCCAGCGGGACGACATATTTATAGAAAAACACATATCGAAACAACAAAGTCCCATCGGGACGGCATATTTATAGAAAAAAAATATCGAAGCATCAAAGTCCCAGCGGGACGACATATTTATAGAAAAACACATCGAAACAACAAAGTCCCATCGGGACGACATATTTATAGAAAAAAATATATGTGCAAACGACAAAGCCCCAGCGGGACGACATATTTATAGAAAAACACATATCGAAGCATCAAAGTCCCATCGGGACGACATATTTATAGAAAAACAGATATAGAAGCAACAAAGTCCCATCGGGACGACATATTTATAGAAAAAACATATCGAAGCATCAAATCCCAGCGGGATGACATATTAATAGAAAAAACAGATATAGAAGCAGCAAAGTCCCAGCGGGACGATATATTTATAGAAAAAAACATATCTAAGCAACAAAGTCCCAGCGGGACGACATATCTATAGAAAAAAACATATCAAAGCAACAAAGTCCCAGCGGGACGACATATTAATAGAAAAAACAGATATAGAAGCAGCAAAGTCCCAGCGGGACGACATATTTATAGAAAAACACATATCGAAGCATCAAAGTCCCAGCGGGACGACATATTTATAGAAAAAACATATATAGAAGAAGCAAAGTCCCAGCGGGACGACATATTTATAGAAAAACACATATCGCAGCAGCAAAGTCCCAGCGGGACGACATATTTATAGAAAAAAACATATCGAAGCAACAAAGTCCCAGCGGGACGACATATTTATAGAAAAAATATCAAACAAGGCATGTCATTTCGAGAAACGAGAAATCACACACGGGATTCCTTAAAAGAGGATCGCCAATCTTTGTCGAGTTTCGAGTGTGATTTCTCGTTCCTCGAAATGACAAAATAAACGCAAATATTATTACGAAAATAAATGTTTTTAAAAATATAATGAATAAATCAATCCTATATAAAATTCTATTTTTCTCTGTAATAATTTCGAGCTTATCTGTTAACGCACAAATTTTACGCAAAAGAACAACCTTACTAATGGGAGGACGTTTTGACATTACAATCGTTGCAAAAGATTCCCTTACCGCAGAACAAAACATCGACGAAGTAATCGCAGAAATTACCCGAATTGAAAATTTAATCTCCGACTGGAAACCGGATTCTCAAGTATCTCAGGTCAATCAAAATGCCGGAATAAAACCCATAAAAGTAGATCGTGAAGTCTTTGAATTAACAAAAAGAGCCATTCAGTTTTCTGAAGCTACAAAAGGCGGTTTCGATGTAAGTTTTGCCGCAATGGACAGAATCTGGAAATTTGACGGATCAATGACTGAAATGCCATCGGCGGAAGCCATAAAAAAGTCAGTAGAAAAAGTAGGCTACAAAAACATCATTTTAGATTCGGTTCAATCAACGATTTTCCTAAAACTAAAAGGAATGAAAATCGGTTTTGGCGCTCTGGGCGAAGGATATGCAACAGATAAATGCCGAAACATGATGCTCGCCAAAGGAATAAAAGCCGGAATTGTAAACGGTTCCGGAGATATGACCGCGTGGGGAAAACAACCCAACGGTAAAGATTGGAATATTGGTATGACAAATCCGTTTCATCCCGATACATTATTTGCAGTAATTCCTTTAAATAATGGCGCCGTAACGACATCCGGAAGTTATGAAAAGTTTGTTGTTTTCAACGGAAAGCGATATTCACATATCATAAATCCCGCAACAGGTTACCCCGCAACAGGATTATGCAGTGTGTCGGTTTTTGGTCCAAACGCAGAAACGGCAAACGGATTAAGCACTTCGTTAATGGTTTTAGGACAAAAAGAAGGTCTTATACTCTTAAAAAAATATCCGGAATACAGTTGCCTTATAATTACAGATAACGGTAAAATCGTGAAATCAAAAAACTTTAAAATCAGGAAATTTAAGGCAAACCTCTAGAGCATTCATATCCTAGGTATCACAAGTAATATAATCCCAATCCTGCTCCATATAATTTATTAGCCAGTTTAAGGCATATTGTCTTTCGTAAACAATTCCGGGATTAATCCCTTCAATTTCTCTTCCGTTAATTCGTTCATCAACACAAGCCCAATTAAATCTGTAATACAAATCATTAACATCTAAAATTTCACTTTTAGAGCGTATTGAAACTATCGAATCAATAAAAACATTAGGGTCTTTATCCTGTCCAACCGGATAATCATCAGGATCTATATTTTCAAGATCACAAAATTCATCAGGAAAACCAAGCGTTTCAATTTTCTTTAAAGCCCAAATTAAAACCCATATTCCTTCGCATTTCCAGCTTTCATTTGCCTTTTTATCATCAGTAGGATTTGCCAGAAATTCTTTTTCCTTTTCAGTCGTAAAATCCCAAAGCTTATAATTTTGCAAATATTCTGTAGCTTCCTCCGGCGAAATACTATTAAAAGCAACCAGATTTACAACAGCCAAAGCACAAACCCTTTGCGCAATTTCTTTTGGAGTTCTTAAAGTCGTTTCCTCTTCAGATTCTATACAAGGTAAGTTTCTGTTGATTTTGATATTATTTTCTTCCAGAATTCTTTCACTTTTCTCTTTTCTAAGCTCTTGATCTTCTGTTAATTCATTTTGATCAGCATCATAATAAACAGAGTCAATTTTCACATCTAAAGTATCGATTTCACAATTTCCTTCAGTGTCAATAATCAAATCTAAATTTTTATCCAGAAAATGTTGTCTGTCAGATTTACTGATAACACTATCAGGCTGAACGAACAATACAGCATCAAGTTCTTTTGCTATATTTTTTATGATAGTTTGCACCTCTTTTAATTCTCCTTTTTCCTGAATAATCGTAAACTCAGAATTTAAAGTCAGTATTTTATGAAGAAATAAATCTTTAACTTTTTCATTTACAGTTGGCAGCGAATCTACAAAACCATAAAGTCCTTTTAAATTGGCTGTCAAATCAGAATCGTCAATTTCAGGAATCTGGTAAGAAGGCACCGCTCTTTCACGATACGAAATCACCAATTTTTGCGAAGAACTTAAGATTCCTCCTTTAATTTCTAATTCAAGAATATCAGATCCATCATCGTCTTTACTACCTGAAAATTTTACATTGGGAATATTAGACTGAATTATTTCTTTTATTCTTTCAAGACCCAATTGGTGTGAATAAATAGTACAAATCATTTTACGGCTTTTAAATATTATCTATGCTAATATAAGTTTAATTCTATAAAAGCAGCAAACATAATAGTTACATTCTACAATGTATTTGTACCTTTTTAAATTAATTCTCTACTTTTACTTTAGTCCAAAAAAAACAGTGCTTAACAGATTACAAGTTATAATTCTTGCTTTTTGCAATTGTAAAAATGGGAAATCTTGATGATTTAAAACAATAAACAAATTCTAAAAAAACTTAAATCAACTTATATAACTTATATGGTAAAAAAACTTTTACTGCACTTTTACTTCAATTACAGAAGCCTGTAAGACTCCCGTCTTTGCCTTTAGTTGAATATTCTCTTTCCTCCCATTCGACTGAATAATCACAATACATTTACCATTAAATAATTTACAGGAATTTGCTTTAAAAGAGTCCAGATTTGCCTGATAGCCATTATCAACGCCAACTAATTTTCCGCCGCCGGTAACTTCAAAATTGATTAAATCATTTGCGTTTGGCAATAAATTTCCATCTTTGTCAACGATCGAAACCGTGACGTAAACCAAATCATACGTATCATTTTTTATCGTCGTTTTATCAGCTTTCAAATCTATTTTAGAAGCTTCTCCAGCCGTATGAATTTCTTTTTCCAAAACCACTTTTCCTTCTTTTCTGGAAATTGC
Organism: Flavobacterium sp. Leaf82; assembly: GCF_001422725.1. Classification (GTDB taxonomy): domain Bacteria; phylum Bacteroidota; class Bacteroidia; order Flavobacteriales; family Flavobacteriaceae; genus Flavobacterium. Next base: position 79,764 of record NZ_LMMA01000036.1, read on the forward strand.
TTTAAGCGTTCCCGGTTCAAATTTTACACGCCATGAAATGTGCAAATCATCATTTTGTTTGGCTTTTTTACCAAGAGATTTTCCGTTTAAGAATAATTCAACTTCATCGGCATTATTATAATACGCCCAAACATCAACTTCTTGACCTGATTTCCAGTTCCAATGCGGAAAAATATGCAAGACCGGATTTGTCGTCCATTCACTTTGGTACATATAATACACATCTTTTGGCAAACCCGCTAAATCGATAATTCCAAAATAAGAACTCCTCGCCGGATACGGATACGGATCCGGTTCTCCGATATAATCGAATCCCGTCCAGATAAAAGTTCCCGCCATGAAATCCAGTTTTTTAATCGTTTTCCAATTCTCCTCGTGCGTTGCGCCCCAATATGATTTTACCTGATCGTAAGCCGAAACCGTCCAATCTGCATTTCCGTCAAACGGAGCACCGTCTTTTGAAGGCCACGCTTTGATTCCATCCGGAGAATCATAATGTCCGCGTGTTTCTAAAGCCGAAACACTTTCTGAAGCCAATATTTTTTGTCCCTTAAAACGTTCTGGAAAATCTTTGTAATCTTCATGTTTATAATTAAAACCCAAAAGATCCAAAGCACCGGATTGATAAATAAAATTTTTCGCAATAACATTCTCCGTCAAAGCCGAAGTTACCGGACGCGTTGTATCTAATGATTTTACAATTTGAGCTAATTCCCTTGTAATTGCAATTCCGGTAGAATCAAATTGTTCCCTGATTTCGTTACCAATACTCCACATCATTACAGAAGGATGATTGCGGTCTCTTCGTATAAAATCTTCCAGGTCCTGTTTGTGCCACGCATCCCAGTCTTTATGGTAATCATTCGTTACTTTTTTCTTTTTCCACACATCAAAAGCCTCATCCTGAACGATAAATCCCATTTCGTCGCACAATTGCATCATTTCTAACGAATGCGGATTATGTGACATTCTAATGGCGTTGGCACCCATTTCTTTTAGTAAAACTAGTTTTCTTTTTACAGCATGAATATTTTCTACAGCACCCAAAGCACCATTATCATGATGGAGACAAACACCTAATATTTTGGTGGATTTTCCGTTTAATGAAAAGCCTTTTTCAGCATCAAAACTAAAAAAACGGAAACCAAGCGGAGTCTCATAATTGTCTAATAATTTAGATTTTTCATAAATTTTCGTCACAACTTTATACAAATACGGATCATCTGTACTCCATAATTTCGGCTGATTTAAAGTTAAATTATGAATCTTTTTTTCAGAAGTTTTTGCTGCTATTTTTTCTGTCGAAGTAAAACTCGCAACCTCAATATTATCTGCATTTAAAACTGAAGTAACCAACTTAAACTCTTTTGCAGTATCGTTGTCATTATCAACCGTAACTTCTAAATGTATTTTTGATTTTTCTGCAGAAACTTCAGGAGTAGTGACATAAGTTCCCCATTTTGCCACGTGCAATTTATTGGTGGCAACTAAACGTACATTTCTATAAATTCCTGAACCTGTGTACCATCTTGAATTAGGCTGTGCATCATTATCAACTTTTACTGCAATCGTGTTTTCTTTGCCAAAATTTATATGTTTTGATACCTCATAACCAAACGAAATATATCCATTTGGACGCATTCCTAGTGAATGACCGTTTATAAAAACCTCGCTATTCTTAAAAACACCATCAAACTCAATAGAAACACTTTTGTTTTTCCAACCTGCAGGAACAGTAAAAACCTTGCGATACCAGCCTTTTCCTGCCGGTAAAAATCCCTGCGCCTGTTTTGTTTTACTGTCTTTATCAAAACTTCCTTCAATGCTCCAATCATGAGGCAATTGAACCGTCCTCCAGTCAGATGTATTGAAACTGGTATTAATTGCTTCAGGATAATCACCCAATTTGAAGTCCCAGTTTTTGTTGAAATCTTCGATGATTCTGGCTTGTTTTTGTGCAAAAATTGATATCGAAAACAATATTGTTAAAGCAATTATTATCTTTTTTAAAATCATAATATGTAAATAATCATTTTTTAAAATTCCAAATTTCTCCAATCTTGTCATGTCTGACAAACGCAACGTTTTTCCGTAGAGACGCACAGCAGTGCGTCTAACACACGTTATAGACAATTGGCACGTATACGCACTGCTGTGCGTCTCTACAATCACCTTTGTCCCTTTGAACCTCTGTTTCTTTGAACCTCAAAAAAACCTATTGAAACTCGAAATTATCCAATAACAATCCTTTCAAATCTTCCCCTTCCAAAGTTATTTTATACGTTCCTGCATTGATATATCCGCCCGAAGTAGTGTTCAAAACCTTCCATTTTTCTGCCGAAGGAAAAAACTCAATCGCATCATTTCGCATTAAAATTCCGTATGCATCTTCCATCTTAAATTTTACTTTCAATGGCGTTTCATTTCGATTCATAAAGCGGAAACGCATTAGATAGATTCCGGCAACTCCGGGTTTTACTTCAAATTCAATGCTATTATTGGTCTTTTTTGTAAACTCGATATAATCTGCTTTTTTAAAATTTCCTTTTTCGATTCCGCTTCCCGTTGTTTTCGCATTTTCTGCTTCGATAATAACTATTGGTCTAGAATCGTCTTTTTCGCCCATATCATAAGTTGGAACAACAGCAATTGTACTTAATGTTTCCGAATTATCAAAAAGAACCTTTTCTCCTTTTTTTACTTTTTTAGAAAAAATACTAAACTCAGTAGAATCACTGTTTTTAGCTTTTTCGTCTATTTTTTTATAATCCGAAAGCCAGATCAATGACTTGATTTTACTATCAGTTAAAATATAAATATCTGAATCTTCTTTTGCAGTAAAAGAACCTTTAATTTTTAAATGAGTAGAAAATTGCAAATAATCTGCCCCAAACAGTTCAGAAGGTAGTTGTATGAAAAAAACATCAGAATCTGAATATTGCTTTGAATTAATATCAAGCCAAGACCCTATTTTATTCAAACTTTTTTCACCCGAGCTTAAAACCAGATTCTGAATATTTTTAGGAGATTCGTTTGCCGGTTTTGTGTTTTTATTTTTAGTCGCAATTGCAATCGCAGCTATTATCGCCTGCGAAGCTTTTACATTTGGAAACGAAATAACAATCTTTCCGTTTTTGCTTTTTACTGCAAAAGTTTTTTTAAAGGCTTTATCATGTCCAACTTCTGACCAAATATCCAAATCTTTTAGAACTACAGTATTGTTGATTGCAACATCAAACAAACGCCAGCCTTTGCAATCTAAACCGCCACCGATTCCGTACCACGGTTCTGTAAAATATAATTCGATCAGATATTCGCCATCAGGAGCAGGAAATTCATAACTCAATTTATCAACTCCGTATCTAAAATTTTGAAATAATTCAGGATCTTTTGTACCACTTATTGGGTCAAAAGTGCTTCTTTGACTCGCGTAGAAATCCGGAAGTTTTTCAAATTTATCCGTCCATGATAAGGAACCCCAAGTATTCTGACCACTTTTATGCGTGTCTGAAAGCCATATATTACCTGATGAATCTGTCAATTCTGAACCTCCGCAATTAACTCTGTACAAATAATTATATCCTTTTTTTGGATCTAAAATATTGGCTTGATCTGTATAAAGTTCTTTAAAATTTGGTGCTTTTGCAAGTGTATTCAACATGATATAATCTTTGGCTACAGCCACACCATTTACATAACCAACAGCATATAAAACATTATACTGGATCTTAACATTGTTCCATTGAAAATGATTTCCGATTCCTGGATTTTTCAATTTTCCCAAAGAGATTTTATTGACATCGTTGAATAATTCGACTTCATCGCAATTCGAATAAACATCAATTCCGCTTTTAATTCCTGCCGAATCCCAACGACTTGGCCACGTATGTGAAACGATATAAACCATAGGATTTGTTTTGTTCGACACATAATTCGCGCGGTACATATAATACGCATCCAGAGGTTCACCCCAAATCGTAAAAAGACCTTTATAATTTACCGGACCCACTTTGTCGATATCCCTAAAACCTTCACCATTTTGAACACGTCCGGGATTTTCGTGCGAAGCAAAAAGCCAGTTGAATTGTCCTGCAATTTTATCTTTTACAGACTCAGCTTCGCGGACTTTAATTTCCATTAATTGCGAAAATCTGTTTTCGCTCAGAATTCCTTTTTGGTCAAACTCACCCTCAGTGTGTAAATCTGCTGTTCGCCATGCGCCATATTCACCGTTTAAGAGTTGTGTACTCATTTCGAGATGATATTTTAAAGGATCCCCGCCATACGTTCCGGACCAGTTTTGTACCACATTCCAATCTGTTCCTTCTCCTCCGTTGCAAGTTGTTACAATGCGTTGCGAAGCAGAAACAGGATCCATTTCGCGAATGATTTTAGTGCATTCTTCGGCAAATTCTTTCGGAATTGTACTTTCGTTTTGCAATCCCCACATTACAACCGACGGACTGTTTCTGCGTTCTTTGATCCATTCCCGTAATAAGGTTTTAAAATTCTCTTTAAATTCCGGTGTATCGTACCAAATATGAGCTGAAAACTGACTCCAAAACAAAATTCCGTTTTCGTCCAGTTCTTTTTGATACAATAAATTATGTGGCTGATGCGCTTCTCTAAAAGCATTAAATCCAGCCGCTTTTATTTGTTCGATTCTCGAATGAATCTGCTCGTTTGAGAACGAATGACTATTACCAATTAAATGTTCATATTCGCAGGTTCCGTTTATAAATAAAGGCTCATCGTTAATAAAAAATCGATTGTCTTTTCCGTCCCTGCTAACTGGCCAACTAACCCAACGAATTCCGTATGGTGTTTTTAATTCGTCTATTTTTTTTCCATTTTCATAAACAGAAGTTACCAATTGATACAAATAAGGATTCGATGGTGACCACAATTTTGGCTGAGGAATTTCAGGAAGTGTTTGTGCGATTTCTTTCGTCTCGCCTGAATTATTTTTGATTTCGCTTTTTATCGAAACTACTTTCTTTCCTAAAGCATCAAATAAGATATTTTCTATGGTTAAATTTCGGATTGCGTTTCCGTAATTTTTGATTTCGGTTGTCGTATGAAGAATTGCTTTTTGCTTAGAAGTTGAAGCATCATTCCAGATATGAACGCCAAAAGGTTCAATTCTGACTTCGTTTGTAATGACCAAAGAAACCGGTCTAAAAATCCCCATTGGCTGAGAACCTTCAGAAAATCCCCATTCGCCCGAACAGCCGCCGCAAACCCACGGCAAATCTGCAATAAATGATGGATGCGCCGCTTTGACGACGATATTATTCTCTTTATCTAAAGTAACAAACGCGGTAATATCGAGTGTAAATGTTGTTCTTCCGCCTTTGTGTTCGCCTGCTTTTTTGCCGTTTATCCAAACAGTTGCGTATGAACTGACACCTTCAAAGTATAAAAAAAGTCTTTTTCCTTTAGCCGATTTATCTAGTTTCAATGTTTTTTGATACCATGCAGTTCCGTGCAAATTGCCGTGTTTTGTTCTCCTGAAACCATAATACTGATCCCAGTTATGCGGTACATTTACTTGTTGCCATTGTGCACCTATTTTAGGATTGTTTACAAAATCATCTTCTTTTACCGGAAGCTGATCCAGAACAGTAGTATTCCAAGATGAATTCAGCGAAACTTCTTGACGAAATTCCGCTGAACTTTTATTGCTTTGACTCCAAACAAAGCAATTGTTTAAACAAAAAATTAAAAAAACTATTTTCTTCATATCCTTTTTACTTACACCATATAAGTGATATAAGATAATTTAAGCTTATTAAAACCTAATTGCTTCGGTTTTGTCATTTCGACAAAGGAGAAATCTTCGCAAGTAACTCCGCACAGAATTGTGGTCAATCTTTGTCGAGTTCCTTGTGTGATCCTTCGTTCCTCAGTATGAAAAGATTCTGTTTCTATTCTCTGAGCAGACCTGACAGTCCCGAAGCCTCGGGATTAAAAACGGGTCAGTCTAAAATTACCAACGAGTTTGCGTGAGGGATGACAGTGGAGCTCTTTTTTAAGGTGATTTTTCTTCACCTTTAAAAAAAGCGGGAACGTACAGCCCGACCCGTAGGGACACGCCCAAAAAATTATTAATAAAACAACCAGTCGATTGCGCCTTTTTCTCCTGCATCGATATACCCAACATCGCGTGGCGTAATGGTTTGATTGGCGTCTATAAAACCTAAAATCAACACTCTGCCTTTGCCTAAATCCAGTTTATTCTCGCCTGGCTCAAACGTATATGTATGAATGTTTACACGTGGCAATTCTTTTAAATTCATGGCACTTGCCAAAATAACTTCGGCCTGACCGTGGGCATTTCCTGCGGCATCAGTTTCTAAACTTGGCGGAAATAAAAATCGCTTTTGGTCTGAATTAAAATAGCCTACAACCAATTTTACAGCTTTTGTATTTTTGAATTTTAAAAGTGTTCCGTTCTCATTTTGTGCCGTTTCATCGAACGTAATTCCTTTTAGGTTTTGCAATTCAGGAGCTATTTTTATAAACTCAGAAATTGGTGTTCCGTATACTTTTGTTCCGTTTTTTACGCCATAAGTTCCTTTGCTTTCGCTCAGTAAAGTTACATCTGCGGTTTGCCACGGTTTGCTTTCTTTGGTTTCTATTTTACCATCTTTGGATGATTTTAGCAATTCTAAATTTCGTTTAAAATTAACCAATTCACGCTCGTAATGCGGTAATAATTCCTTCCAGGTTTTGTTATTTCCGTCGTCTCCACCAATCGGAATTCGGCGTTGAGCGGTCTGCATACTGTTGGCATAGAAGTAAGTATCTTTTGTAAGGTTGACTAAAAGCTCGTAATATTCGATACTTTTTTCTAAATGCGGCATCGCTTTATCCAGATCCGAAATATCATTAGAATAACTGTATCGTAAAACCAATAACGCTGCTTTTACTTTCTCTGAAAAGAAATCAGCGAAAGCTTTATAAGCATGAATATCGTTTTTAAGACGCAAAAATTCTTCTTTATCTTTGGTTACTTTCGACTCTGCTTTGTCAATTGCCTCAACGGCTAATCGGCCATGTTCAGTAATTTCTGCAATAATCTGGGTTGGAAGTTCACCGGAATGCGGTTCCTTATTCCACTCTTTTTTGGCATATTCCAGAAGCAATTCACCGGCTGGTCCGCAAGATTCATGAAACCCCGGATAAACACGCCATTTTGATGGATTTACCAACTGGCTTTCGAACATTCCTAACAATAAAGTTTGACGATTTCCTTCGGTAATTCCGAAACGTCTTAGCGTTTTTGGAGCAATTTCTCCTGTTTCTTCGTAGGCTTTTAAAATGTTATTTGCCGCTTCTGAATCCGTTCCGTATTTAGCTGCTAAATCCTTATCCCAAAACTTAACTTCTTCATTTCTATCTCTTTTACTGTCCCACGCATATCTTGCCCAGGCTTTGTACCAGATCCAGTCGCGATCCATTTCAAGAATTCGATCGCCGGTTTTGGTTTTATCTGCAGAATATGGCCAGTCCCAATACGATGCCTGCGGATATAAATGTAACGCATTGGCTCCGTGCACACTATGCATTGCTTTTACCGTTTTCTGGATAAAATCAGGCGATCCGTATCTAAAAGGTTCCAGATTTGCCAGAATATGAACATTTTCTATATGAATTGATTTTAAAGCACTTAACTGTTTGTGAGTTTCTCCCCAAGGTCCGCCTGGTGTATAAGTCGTCAAAGATTCTCCGGTATATTTGCTTTCTGTGTACAGGTTTTTATATAACGGAAGCGATTTTTCCATCACCAAAGGCCCATCTGTATCATGAGAACGCAAAATAATTGGCGGTTCATCCGTTCTTCCCAACGCTTTTAAACCGTCCTGAACTCCCGGAATAATGGTTTTGGTAAACCATTCGACATCATCATCAATTGTATTTATGGCTTCTCCAAGGCAAACTAATAGCCCAACATTTGGATATTTTTCGATAAAAGCAGCAATAGATTTTCTCGTATAATCTGAAAGTAAAGGCGTAATTGGGCGCGAACGATCTTGTGTTTTAATGTTATAATGTTCTGCAAAAGGCTTGGAAACAATGATATTATAAAACATCTGAATCACCCAGATTCCTCTCTTGTTGGCTTCTTCAGTCAGGAATTTATAGATTTCCTCGTTCTTTTTAAAATCTGCTTCGCTTACTTCTAAGGCAAATGGATAATCTTTTAGTTTAACCAAAGATGCAAACGGATGTCCGTTCCATAAATACAAAGAATTCATTCTGTTTTCTACCAACATATCCAAGTACTTCGTCCATAGTTTTTTATCATAAAACCAAGGAAAAGTTTCCGGCGTATACGGATATTCGTAAACATCTCTTCCCGAAAGATAAGTCGTTTTTTGCATTCCGATACACGCGCCTCTTAAAACCATTTCAGGACTGTCTTCTATATTTATTTCTGCCGGAATTTGTCCTGAACTTTTAATGCGATCTGCCAATTCCATTGCGCCATATAAAGCTCCGGAAGCATCAGTTCCTTCGATATAAATAATGTTTTTTTGAGTACGAATTTGAAAACCTTCTTTTTTAGTCAGTTTACTATCGTCTATTTTAGCCGATTTTGAATTCTGTTTCCAGAAATCAGTTCTTTTTTCACCAATAACAATTACTTTGTCTTTTGAGTTTGACTTTACTATTTTATTTGAAGAAGTTACTTTAAAACCTTTTTCTGATAACGTTTCCGATAATTTTTCGGCTCCAAATGTTGCTCTCGGCGATTTTATATCACTAACAATTGTGATATTTTGCGCTGTAGCGAAAGTGGTGTAGAAACCTAAAAAAAGTAAAGTAAAATATTTCATTGTATTGTTATTTTATTCTTGAAACCTATCCTGCTTAGTTTGTCATTTCGACGAAGGAGAAATCCTCGCAAGTAACTCCGTAATCAAATAACTAATCTTTGTCGATCTGGCAACGAAGATTTCTCCTTCGTCGAAATGACAAAAATGAGAGTCATTAGATTAGTATTAATTCTGAAAAATCTTTTTTAAATAAGCCACATTTGCGCCATAATTAGCCTTTACATTATGAACCTGAGTCACATCTCTGGAACGTTCTACAATTAGCCAACCGCTCCATTTCATTTCGTCCAGCGTTTGTTTAATTTTTGGCATATCGATCGCAGTATCGTTTTCTAACCAAACTTTATCAGTGTTCGAAGCGTGAATTTGACCTAAATGTTTTTTGCCTAATATTTTTAATTCTGATACAATATCTCTTCCGTTATCAACCGCGTTTGCAAAATTGAAGGAACTTTTAATGTATTTTGAATCAATTTCTTCCAGTAATTTTTTCTCTTCGGTAGCATTTAATGAAGTTTCAATTGCAATAACGCCACCAATTTTACCTACTTGTTTTCCCGCCCATTTTAATCTTTCGATAACTACCGGACGTAATTCAGGATTTTTAACCAAATCACTTTCTGTACCTAACGGAAGATAAGCGACTTTTACCTTCATTTCTTTCATTGCTTTCACACAATCTTCAATCATTGGCGCAATAGTTTCTCGTTTGGCAAAAGACTGCGCATAAAATCCGGACATCGCAATCGAACTTATTCCCACATTCAACTCTTTCGATTTATCAAGGAATTTTTGTCTTTCTACTGGATCGCCTAATTTACTATCAAAAGTTGGTCTGTTTCCTAAACCTCCCATATCAAGTTCGATTCCGTCAGCTTTAATTTCAGCGGCTAAACCAAAAGCACCTAATTTTTGTCTTTTTAAAATCATCCAGTCGCAAACCGCAACTTTGTATTGTTGTTTTTTATTAGAAGATTGAGCTGTTACACAACTATTAAATGCTCCTGCAAAAACAACCATAAAAAGTATAGCTGCTAATTTTATAAAACTCTTTTTGATCATTGTTATATTTTTTTAACCACGAATTACTCGAATTGCACTAATTTTTTTTCTAAATTTTATTTCAATTTCTCTAATTATTTTGCCACAGATTAAACGATTAGCAGAGATTAATTTTTATACTGGCAAAATCCTTTTAATCTGTAGCAAAAAAATAAATTCTCGCAAGTACATTAGTGTAAATTCGTGAAATTCGTGGCAAACTTTTTCTTTACTCTTCCTCAGCTTTTACAGCCGTTACAACTTTATTTTCATCGCCCGGCCAGATTCCGTTTTTAATTGGAAGTGCTTTTAATTTACTTGGATCGATTTTTACATATTTCAGTTTTTCCCTTCTCCATGTATAAACGATATGAACCATTCCGTCAGAACTCTGAATCATCGACGGATAAGAATATTGGCTTATTTTTGAATCTTCTAAAACCAAAGCTGCATTCCAATTGATTCCGTCTTTAGAAACCGAAACATTCAGTGGTGTTCTTGGTCCTTTTGCCTCTGTTCCCGGAGGAAGAACATGATTATAAACCAATAAATGTCTTCCGTCTTTTAGAGTTACGGCATCAGTTCCTGAATTATTATTGGGTAAACCAATTAATGACAAATCCGACCATGTTTTTCCGTTGTCTTTAGAAAATGTGCTAAAAATGGCTCTGTTTCTGGTTCTTCCAATCGCCTGAATACTGCCATCTTTATGGAATAAAATACTGGGCTGAATGGCATTTATTTTTTGTTTGCCTCTTGGCAGCGTATCGCCCATAACCCAGGTTTTTCCAAAATCAGGCGTACTTTCCATGCGAAGTCTCCAGCCGTCGCCTTCAATACTTGACGGACATAATAAAGTTCCGTTGCTTAATAAAACAGGTTTATTTTTGATTGGTCCTAAGAAACCATCAGGCATTTTTTTTGCCTCAGACCACGTTTTTCCGTTATCAGATGAAGTTCTGATTACGCCCCACCATTCAGATGGTTTGGGTCCTATTTTGTAGAAAAGCATTAAATCTCCACCCGGAATTTGATATAAAACCGGATTCCATGTTGGTAATCTTGGTCCTTCTTTCATCACACCATCAGCTACTTTAATCCCTTCAGTCCATTTATCACTTCCTTTTGGTTTAATGCTAACATAAATACAAACATCAGGATGTCTTTCGTGTGTTCCTCCAAACCAAGACGAAACTAAATCTCCATTTGTTGCCTCGACAATTGTAACAGCGTGGCAAGACGGATATGGTGCTTTATCATAAATAAACTCATCGACCAAAATCCCTTCTTTCCAGGTTTTATTTTGTAAAGTAGGTTTACAACTTCCTAAAAATAAAAGACCAAGCAAAACAAATGTTAACTTTATTACCTTCATTCTAAATTTTATTTTGAATTAAAATTTTTGATTTTAAATGCATTCCTAATAATTTTTAACGCAAAATTATTTATTAAGTGTAAAAATAACACTAAAAAATTAAAGATGTATCCTGTACTGTCCCGAATTTTTTAAAATTAACGTTTAACGCTTACTGCATAAGAACCTGACGATAAAGTCAAAACAATTTTGTTGTTTTCAATTTTAAAAGCTGAATCTGTTTTATCCAATTTTTTATCATTCAAAACAATATTTGAAGCATTTATAGTTGGTAAATAAACGATTGCCGAAGAATTTGGCGGAATAGTAATATTCCACTGCAAATTGCTTTTAGTTTTTTTCCAGTTGCTTATTATGGTTCCGTAATTTGATTCATATGAAGCATTTACAAAAGACAATCCTGTTTCAAAATCTGGTTTCATGATAATTTGTTTGAAACCCGGAGCTTCAGGATTACTCTTGATTCCGGCAATATTTTCATAATACCAAATCAATAAATCGCCTAATAACATGACATGATTTTGCGAATTCATTTTAGGATCAGCCGTGTTTCCGTTCCATAATTCCCAAATGGTTGTGGCTCCATTTTTTGCCATATAACCCCAACTTGGATACGTGTCGTTTGATGCCAGTTTGTAACTCAAATCCGGTCTTCCGTATTCAGATAACGTTCGCATTAAAAACTGAGTTCCAATAACGCCCGTGCTAATATGCCCTTTATACGTTACTTCGACTTCGTGCACAATATTATCAAATACTTTCGATTGAAGATTTTCAGGAACCATTCCCAATGCCAACGGAAGCAGATTTGCCGTTACAGTATTATTAGCATAATTATTTTTATCCGAATTAAAAAACTTCGCATTAAAAGCCGTTTTTATCCTTTCAGAAAGTGAATCGTAATATTTAATATCATCAGAATTGGTTCCGTTAATCGTAGCAAACTTTTTCATCTTTTGCAATAAATGATAGTAAAAAGCGCTCGCAATTAATTCTCCATTGGTTGTTCTCGCCGAGTCTTTTGAGTGAATTAATTCTAAAGATTCGGGCGGAACGCACCAATCTCCGTATTTATCTTTGGTCATTAAATCCTTAATCAAATAATTCTGTTCCATATAAACCACCCATTTTTTCATGGACGGATAATGTTTTTCAATTACTTTTTTATCGCCAAATTGCTGATATAACATATCTGCCACCGTAATATATGTTCCCGGCCAAGTTACATTATCACCATAATAACGCCAAAATGCAGGCGCAACATCAGGAATTCCGCCATCTGCCGTTTGTGCATTTTTAATATCATCCAGCCATTTTGCATATAAAGTTTGATTGTCGAATAAAAAACTTTCGCCATAAGCTCCGGTTGTTCTGTCTCCCATCCAGGGCTGACGCTCATTTCGCTGTGGACAATCAATTGGCATTCCTTTATAATTTCCTCGAATTCCCCAATAAGCATTTTTAAAAATCTGGTTCATTGTTACATCCGAAGATTCAAAAGTTCCCGTTGTTTTGATATTATCGTAAACCACTTTTCCAACAAAATCATCCAAAGTTGGTTTTGCCGGAAATCCTGAAACTTCTACAAAACGAAATCCGTGAAATATAAATCTGGGCTCCCAAATTTCTTCGCCTTCGCCTTTTAAAGTATAAACATCTGTTGTTCTGGCGTCACGTAAATTTTCGATATATAAAGAACCATCTGATTGCAAAGATTCAGCAAATTTCAACGTGATTTTGTCGCCGCTTTTACCTTTTGTTTTTAATTGTAACCAACCCACCATATTTTGACCCATATCAAGAATATAAGTTCCTTTGGGAGTTTGTTTGATCAAAATGGGTTTTACCTCGCCCATTATTTTCATGTTTGGCGTCATTTGAGCTTCATAAAAACCGCCTGGTTCCTGAACATATTCTGCCGCAAACCATTTTTTATCATCAAAATTGGTCGTGTTCCAGTTTTTTATTTCCTTGCGCGCATCGTATTCTTCTCCGTCGTATTCATTGTTGGATAAAATGGGTCCGTTTGTGGTAACTTTCCAGCTATCATCGGTTCTGATAATTTCTTTACTTCCGTCTGTATATTCTACAAACAGTTGCAAAGCCATTTTCGGGTAACCAAAAGTTTTGATTTTATATGGTTTATAATCCTGACGCATCGTAAAAAAACGTCCGTTTCCTAAAATAGTTCCCAACGCGTTTTTGCCTTCTTTTAATTGAGAAGTCACATCAAAAACATTGTATTTTACATTCTTGGTATAATCCGTAGGAACAGGCGCCAAAACCTGATCGCCAATTTTATTTCCGTTAATATATAATTCATAAAGTCCTAATCCCATGATATAAACTTTGGCATTTTTGACTTGCTTTTTCAGGTTGATTTCTTTGCGAAAATATCGTGCCGACAATTTAGAATATTGCGAAATACTATCCCCAATAGAAGCTTTTTCATAACCAATCCATCGTGTTGATTTCCAATCAGCATAATTCATAATTCCCATACTAAAATGAGCTGAATTTGTCGATTGAATTTCGCCTTTATTCGTCCAAATAATTACTTTCCAAAACGCATTTTGACGGTTTTCTAATCTTTTTCCTTTATAAATAATATTTACAGATGCGTCACTTTCAGTTTTTCCACTATCCCATAAATCCGTTTTCTTTGAGTTTAAATTCTCTAAAGTCGAAGCCACAATAATTTGATATGCCGTTTGTTTTACATCATTCATATCTGCTTTTATTTGCCAGCTTAATCTTGGTTGACCTACATCAATTCCTTCCGGATTGTTCAGCATTTCGCATTGCAAATTTGTAACACTGATTTTATTTTGGCTTTTCGCCGAAATTGAAATCAATGTTATAATAATGAAGGTAAGATGTAAAAAAAACTTTTTCATAATTTTATTTTAAGCGTATTATATGATATGCTGATGAATTAATTGCCCACGGATTGTACAGATTGAACTGGTTTACACAGATTTTTTTTTTTTTTTTTTGTCATCCTGAGCGAAGTCGAAGGACACACAAGAAACTCTATAATCAAAATCGCCAATCTTTGTCTATCTGCATGTTGTCCTTCGACTTCGCTCAGGATGACAAACCAAACAATAAAGTTAAAAATATACCCGCGTTAATCAGCTAAATCCGTAAGATCCGTGGGCTTAATATCTCTACTCAGAAACTAACTTCTCCAACTTCTCAGAAACCGCAATTTCCTTTCCGTTTTTAAAGATCCTGAAACCTTTTCCTTTATGATATTTTTCTCCGGTTTTATCCCAGACAATCGTAATAATATTGCCGTGATACAAAACATTATCCAGACAAAACCAATCCCATTTGTCTTGCGGAATCAACGGATTTACTTCTATTTTTTCGTCAGCTCTTGGGCGTAAACCTACTAAACCTGTAATCATTAAATCATTAAAAGTCGAGTGATTATAATATCGGCTGCGTTCTTTGTCGCCCATTAACCAATATCCCGTAGTTTCGTCCAGATATTCTCCCACATACGGTTTTCCTCTGTAATATTGCGATTGCACGTACAAATCCATTTGTTTGAAATAATCTGTTTTTCCAACAAAATTCTGATTGTAATTATTCAATACATTCGCCAAAGCCGTTAAAGTCTGCGAACTTGCAAAAGGCCAAATCGCGCCGTCCCATTCACAAGTTCCCGTTCCGTGAGTTCTAAAACGCGGACTTCTGCGTTCTGCGGTTGTTAATCCAAACGGCGCCGAAAACCCTTTTTCATCCTTAATTTGTTCCCAGGCTTTTTCAAAACCTTTGTCTTTTTGCGGTAAATTAAAATACCACGGAATAAATCCAATCGCTTCCCGAACTTGCGCCAAAGTATCTTTTTCTGTAAACGTTTCAAAAAATTCACTTTTAGAATTCCACAGCTTTGTTTCTACTAATTTTTGCAAAGTATTTGCTTTTGCTTCAAAATAATTTTCCTGATTTGCATCGCCTTTTAGTTTCGAAATTTTTGCCAAAGCTGTCGCATTTCCAAACATATAACTATTAATTGTTGGTCGCGCATTTCTAAATTTTCTGGCACCGCTCAACGATTCTTCCATTCCATCCTTTACATCTAACTGCCAGAACAAGCCATCTTTACGTTTTCTGTCGCCTTCCCAAGCTGCATATTCCGCGACCAAATCCGGATACATATCCAGCAAAAATTTATCGTCTTTATTGACCAAATAGCGATTGTACAAAGCGTCAGCCGTCCAACTGCTAAAAGTTCTCAGCTTTTTCATTGGCTTGCCGTCATTTCCTCTAAACCATAAATGAACGTCCTGCTCAATATATTGCGGATCATGAACCCATCTAAATTCATTGATATGATGCCCCAAAGCACAACTAATCATATTGTATTTATCTGCATATGAACGATCTACCAAAAACTCTGTAATCGCAAATCCCTGAGGTGTTTTTTTAATATGTTTTCTGGCGCTCCACCATCTAAAATAATAAATCTCCTCAAAATTCTGCTGCGGACATTCAAACAACGGAATATTTTTTTCCATCCAACTCCACGCAGAATCATTCGGAATAGCAAATTTTAAATTCTCATCTTCCATCGTATTGAAATAATCAACATAATGTTTGAAGTTTTTTTCTTTTAAAATAACCGATTTTCCCTGATTTGAAATATTTGCACCTGATTTGCAACCGCTGTTTATGCAAGCGATTATTATCGAAAGTGTTATTATTCTATGTTTGAAATGTTGTAACATCTTTAATTTATTTATTATTTTTCGAACAGTTTTGTCATCCTGAGGAATGAAGGATTACAAATAATATGCACCTGTTTTTCAACGGATTAAAATCCGTTGCTACAATATAAATCATTCCTCCGGAATTTTATCAAGAGTTCCGGAGAAACGGCTCGTATTGTAGGGATGGATTTCAATCCATCTTTCGCGATCAGCGTCGTTTTAATTTCCATAAAAATTATACGTTTGCCCAGCTTTCATTTCAATGTCATATTCATTATACTTTGGCAATACCATTTTCTTTAGATTTGCTTTATTTGATATAATTGGTTTTTTCACTTCAACATCATAAAACAAAGGATTTATATTTTTTGCTTTTGCCTTTTTCATTGAAATTCCTTTATCTGCTTTTAAGATATTTTCTACTTTCAATCTGCAGTTTCCTCCTAGTTTTGAGTAAATTTTCAAAGTCGAAATTTTATTATTTTTCCAACTCATATCAATTATAAAACCACCTCTTGCAACCAAACCTTTTATACTTCCGTCTTTCCAAACACTTGGTAAAGCGGGTAATAAATGAATCGCGTCTTCCTGACTTTGCATCAGCATTTCGGCAATTCCGGCTGTACAACCAAAGTTTCCATCAATTTGAAATGGTTGATGTGCATCGAGCATATTCGGATATGTTCCGCCACCTTTTCTTTGTTCTGCCGTAACCAAATGCAATTGGTCCTGCAATAATTTATAAGCATGATCTCCGTCCAGTAATCTTGCCCATAAATTGACTTTCCAACCCATCGACCAGCCTGTAGATTCATCGCCTCTGTAAGTTAAAGAGTTTTTGGCTGCTTCAAACAATTCAGGAGTTTTTATTGGTGAAATCTGATTACTGGGAAACAAGCCATACAAATGCGAAACGTGTCTGTGTTTGTCTTCCGGATTATCCCAATCGTCTTGCCATTCCTGCAACTGACTGTGTTTTCCTACTTTCATTGGAGGCATTTTTGCCAAAGCTTCACTTATTTTTTTGATGTAAATTTCATCTGGTGAAACAATTTTTGAAGCTTTAATTACATTCGTAAAAAGATCAAAAACCAGTTGATTGTCCATCGTAGTTCCTGATGCAATTGTCGCTTTTCCGGTTCCTCCTGCATGTGTGTTTTCAGGAGAACTTGAAGGAACTATAACCAAATAACCCGTATTTGGATCGATAACCATAAAATCCAAAAAGAAATCAGCAGCGCCTCTCATCACCGGATAAATCTCTTTCAAGTAATTTTTATCACCCGTATATAAATATCTTTCCCATAAATCCTGACTTACCCAGGCTCCTCCCGTAGGCCACATTCCCGATGCTGCATAATCTACCGGAGCTGTTACGCGCCAGATATCTGTGTTATGATGTAAAACCCAGCCGTTTGCATTGTACATCATTTTGGCTGTTTCTGCTCCTGTAACACTTAATTCTTTTGCCATTTGAATAAAAGGCTCGTGCATTTCTGAAAGATTGGTTACTTCTGCCGGCCAATAATTCATCTCGGCATTTATGTTTGTGGTGTATTTACTGTCCCAAGGCGGTAAAACCATATCATTCCAGATTCCTTGTAAATTAGCCGGTTGTCCGCCAGGTTGCGAACTCGAAATTAGAAGATATCTGCCAAATTGAAAATACAAACTCGCCAATTGCGGATCAAACTGTTTAGAGAAATCCCTGATTCTTTCGTTTGTTGGTTTCTTTGTTAATTCATTTGTTCCTAAATCAAATGAAACTCTGTTGAAAAACTTCTGGTAATATTCTACATGAGCTTTTTTGATCGTTGCAAAATCTTTTGTTTCGGCTTTAGCCAAATATCCTTTGCTTTTTGCAATTTCATCATCGCTAACATCCTGATAATTCTTAAAATTCGTAGCGATAGAAATATAAAGTGTTACTTCATCAGCTTTATTAATGCTTATGATTCCGTTGCTTGCAGAAACTTCTCCGCCATTATTTTTAGCCGTTAATCTTCCCTGGAATTTGATTTTCCCTTTCTGATTTTCAAAATTGCTTCCAATTCCAGAAAGTAGAATTTGATTTCCTTCCGTTCCTGAAACGGTTTTATCAAGCGGACTATTCATAAAAACATTACACGTTATTTGTCCCGGTTTGTTTGCCGAAAGTTTTACCACAATAACCTGATCTGAAAATGAGGTCAAAATTTCTCTTGTAAATTCGACTCCGTTTACCGTGTATTTTACTTTTGCCGTGGCATTTGCAATATCTAAATCTCTGTAATAATTGGTATATTTTTGATGTCCCGGAAACGAAATATAAACGCTTCCAAAAGTTTGGTACGGCATTCCGTCATTCGTTTGCGACATAATATCCTGCGTTGCCAATTCCTGCGCTTCATCAAATTTGCCATCAAAAATTAATTGCCGAACAATTGGTAAAGCTTTCAATGACTTTGTATGTGCATTGCTGTTTGGAGAACCTGCCCAAATTGTTTCTTCGTTCAATTGCAAACGTTCCACCGCCGGATCACCAAAAACCATCGCACCCAAACGTCCGTTACCCAAAGGCAAAGCTTCGTTCCAGATTGCGGCTGGTTTATCGTACCAAAGTTTTAGGTCATTGTTTTGTGCAGTTGCTGTAAATGAAAAAAGTCCAATACAAATCGTCGTAATTTTAATTTTTAATCTCATGCTTATATTTTTTTTTCGTCACGAATTCACGAATTAACTCTAATTTATCTTTGTGTTTAATTTCTCGAATTTATTTTATCAATCATTCTAATCTGTGGCAAAAGTTAATTCGTGAATTCGTGGCTATCTTTTACATCTTATTTCTTAACCTCGTAAATCTTATTATTCTTCTCCCCAAACATTTCATATAATTTGTTGATGTCTTTCAATGCATTTTTAGGCAAATTTTCAGCTTTATTCCCAAACACATATAATTTATCATAAGGCTCAATTACACAAGTCGATTCGTCGATTTCACCTTTATCATTTTTTACTTTATTCAAATCCAAGCCTAAATATTTGGCCATAAAAGGATATAAAGCCATACGTTTCGAGATTCCGAAATCATGTCCTTCTTTTGCAAAATGAGCATTTTCGACTAAATCTTTTTTTCCGTACAATTCATAAGTTCTCTGGATAAAAGGAAACTCCAATTCCGGAACTGCAAGCGTCCAGTCTTTTCCGTCAGAAACTATTAATTGTGGTTTTGGCGCCATCATCGCTGAGATTTCTGCATTGTTTGTTCCGTTTCCGCAAAGGTGAATTCCGCGTCCGCTTTCGCAAGGACAACCACCGGAGAAATGCGAAGAAACCATTACAACCGGAGCCGAAACTGTGATTCGGTCGTCTAAAGCTGCCAAAAACATCGTATGCGATCCGCCGCCGGAACCTCCTGTTACGCCAACTCTCGAAACATCAGCATTTTTGGTTGTTGCCAAATAATCTAATAATCGAATTCCGCTTAAAACCTGAACCGTTGACGCAATACTGTTTCTGTGCGTTTCTTCCGGAAACTGAAGCAATGATTCTCCCCACGCAAACAAATCGTAACTGACTACAATTGCGCCCATTTTTGCCATCATTGCGCAACGATATTGCTCGTCTTTTCTATATCTTCCGTCACCAAAATGTCCGTCGGGCGTTAAGATTATCGATGCTTTTTTGTTTAAAGGATATGGTTTATAAATCGATCCTGTAACATAAACTCCAGGCAGAATTTCTAAGCCAATATTTTCAATACTGTAATCTTTATAAATTCTTTTTGGCGTTAAAATAGGTTTTGATTTTGGCATTGGCGGTGCTTTGTCCAAACCAAAAGAAGTTATCATACAGGCTTTAATCTCTTTTTTTCGCGTTTCCCATTCTGCTACATTTGAATATAAAGTCACCAAATAATCCAAACGCTCTTTTCCTTTATCAACTGAAACTTTATGATTTTCATATTTTCTAATGATATAAGTTCCGTCTGGTTGTTTGAAATACATTAATTCAAACGGAGCCAAAATATTAGTCAAAGAAATTGCGAGATTTCCGGGTTCAATTCTCCAATCCGCGTAATCTAATTCTTTTCCTTTTAATAAACCTCTGTCGTCGTTAATTGTAACATGAAAAGCGGTTTCGATTTTTTTTAAGGTTTCCGAAACTGGTTTTCTGAAATTTTCATCAGAAGTTATTTGTGCATTTGAAACAGTCAATGCAAAAAATGAAATTGCTATATATATGTGTTTTATTTTCATCATTTTATTTTTATTAAACTAAGCTAAAATTGAACGCGGATGACACAGATTCGCTAAAGCGAAAACGCGGATAAAAACGGATTTTTTTATTTTTACTTTTGATAAAAACTAATTTTAAAAATCCGTTTTTATCCGCGTTTTTACGAAGTAAATCCGTGTCATCTGCGTACTATATCTCGCATTCAATTGTATATTTCCCTGATCCTAAATTTAAATTTTTAGTTATTTTTCCATTCACTTTTATCTCTGAATTCTTTGCAACTGGCAATTTTATTGTTGCTGATGTATTCACGGGAATCTCTACTTTCAGAATCAATTTTCCGTCTTTTTTCTCCCAAGCCGAAGCGATATTTCCATAAATAGATTGGTAAGTTGCTTTTACAAAAGTCATATCTCCCACAATTTCCGGCTGAATAAAGAAATGTTTGAAACCCGGATTTTTATCATCCGGAACAATTCCGGCAAGACTTTGGTAAAACCATTCTTCGATTTGTCCCATCATAAAATGATTCCATGAGTTTCCTTTTGTTGGATCCCATTGTTCCGTTAAAGTGGTCAAGCCAAATTTGATCTGAAAACCATAACCCGGCGCATCATAATGATTGTTCATTTTGTACATCATTTCGTTTTCGCCATTTCTTGCCAAAGCCTGAAACAAATAGCGGTTTCCAACATCACCTGTTGTTAATCGGTCACCTTTTGCTTTTATATCTGCCAATAAATTATCCATTACAGCCGCTTTATATTGCGGTTCTACAATGTCCATAAAAATGGGAACAGCATTACTAAACTGACTTTTGGTTCCGTATTGTTTGGTTTCCGGATTAAAAAATTCTTTGTTAAAAGCTGTTTTTATATCAGCAGTTAACGTTTCATATTTCGAAATATCTTCTGTTTTGTTGAGTAATTTCGCTGCTTTTGATACTAAATTTGCTGCATAAAAATAATGAGAAGTTGCTGAAAGTGCAATCGGACTATTTTTCGAATATCCAGCTGCGTGTGTTCCATAATCATACCAATCGCCTAAACCGTGAGACACAATATTATTGGTTGCTTTTGTGCCTAAATAATCGACATATTTTTTCATTACAGGATAATATTTTTCGATTAATGAAGCATCGCCGTAATATTGATAATACATCCAGGGTAAAATAACTCCGGTTACGCCCCATTCTGGAGAATCTGTAAAATCTCCTCCAAAAACCACATATTCAGGAACTATGGTCGGGATTAATCCGTTTTCTCTTTGTGAATCTGAGATGTTTTGCATCGTTGCCGGAATAAAACTTTCCAGATTATAATTAAACATTAATCCGGGTCCGTTTAGGTGTATTTCTTCGAGCCAGCCTAATTTTTCGCGTTGCGGACAATCTGTAAAAACACTTTGGAAATTACTTTTTATCGAGTTGTTAATCAATTCGTGTGTTTTATTGAAAATTACATTCGAAGATTCAAAAGTTCCTGCTTCTCCAGCCGAATTATAAATAAAATTTGATTTTAAATCTATCAATGTTGGCAGATTTTTATCTTTGGTTTCTTTATAATTTATATTCTCAATCTGCACATATTGAAATCCGTAGTAACTAAATTTTGGCTGCCATTCTTCTACGCCTTCGCCTTTTAAAGTATAGTCGTAATAATACGGTTTTCCGGATCTTCCCTGTCCAATGGTACCGTCATCATTTAAACCTTCGCCAACCCAAACGCGAATTGTCTGGCCTTTTTTTCCTTTTACTTTTATGGTGGTAAATCCCGAAAGATTTTGTCCCATATTAAAAACAAAAAAATTAGGTTTCAGTTCTTTTACTGCTGCAACATTATAGTGTTTCTGAATGGTAATTGGTGGCGCAGTTTGGGCTCTTAAAATTCCTTTTGGTGCTTCCTGAACTACGACTTTTTTCCAATTCGAATCATTAAATCCTTTCGAATCCCAGCCTTTTTGTTCCAGATTAGCATTGTAATCTTCTCCTCCAAAAATGCTGTTGTACGTAATTGGACTTTTGCTGTATTTCCAGCTCTCATCAGATTTTATAATTTCTTCTGAACCATCTTTATAAATTACTTTCATTTTAAAAAATAAAGTTGGCGGACCAAAACTCACAAAAAACTTAGTATATCTTTCGGCAAGTGTATTGTACATTCCGTTTCCTAAAAGAACGCCAATAACATTTTCGCCGTTTTTTAGTTGCTTTCCAGATAATTCATAAGTATTATAATTAACCGTTTTATCGTAATCTGTCCATAAAGGGGCAAACTCGCTGTTGCCTATTTTCTTTCCATTAATCGTTAATTCATAATGTCCTAAACCCGAAATATAAACAACCGCTTCTTTGATTTCTTTTTTAAGCGAAAATGGTTTACGAAGCATAATACTTCTGCGCGACAACGAATCTGAAGCATTTATTATGGCATCTTTTTTCTCTCTTTTATAAGTCGCCGAATGATAATTTCTACCTTCCGGCAAATGACTATCTGCTTTTGTAATGGCTCCAATCCAAATTGGATTTAACGCTGATTCTAAAGGTGTAATTATAAAAGAAGCTATTTTGCTCCATTTCGAAATTTTATAATTCTGATCCCAAACTTTTACTTTCCAGAAATATTTGGTTTCACTTTTTAATGGGCTTCCGCCGAAATTTATTTGAAGATTTTTATCTGAGTTTACTCTTCTGCTATCCCAAACATCTGCTTCGTCTTTTTTTAATTTTTCTTCAGAAGAAGCAACTAAAACCTGATATGCTGTTTGATAGATATTTGATTCATTTGAAACCAATTGCCAACTTAGTCTTGGCTGATTTTGAATTACAGCCAGTGGATTTTCTGTCATTTCGCAGGTTAGATGCACGACAGAAATTTGTCCATTAGAAACTAATGTTATTAAAAAGAGGAACAATATATATTTTAATTTCTTCATTTCTTTGTGTTGAGATTTGAACGCGGATGAAACAGATTTACTTCGTAAAGACGCTGATAAAAACGGATTTTTTTTCTTTATCCTTTTTTATAATTTGCCTCCTGCTTTAGCTGGAGGAACAAAAATCTATTAACTATATTGGCTTTAGCCAAACTTATTAATTTGGCTAAAACCATACAATATTTCTATTTTTACAACATCCAGCTAAAGCTGGACGCTATTCAAAAAAGGAAAATCCGTTTTTATCCGCGTCTTCGCTTTAGCGAATCCGTATCATCCGCGTTCTATTTTTATAACTTTTTCGTAATCAACGATTGAATATTAAATACGGCTTCGGGAATTAATTTTCCTGTTTGAGGCAAATCATCATAATCCTCTGTATCTGGTTCCGTATCCGGGTTTGGTGAATATCTTTGTTCGCCTGTACGGAACATAATTCGCTCAAAACCATCTACCGGAGCATAAAATATTCTGGTTGATTCTTTTTCGTCGTTTACTTTTATCGTGTACGAACGAGTTTTAACGTTTAGTTTTATTGTCACTTTATATTCTTTTCCTGCTTCGTATTTTGCGATTGTATTAAAACGAGCTCCGGTTTTTGTTTTTAGTTGTCCGTCAGCATCAAAAGTCAATCTTACGGCAGGTAATCCTTGCTTATTTTGAAATTCTACTTGCAATAAACCATGATTATTTTGTTCTGGTTTAACGGTAAAAGTTACTTCCATTTTTTCGGCAAACGGAATAACACGTTCGGCACGAGAATAATCAAAAAAGTCCTGATCTCTTAAAGTCAGCCATTTTTTACCATCAGTTTTCTTTTCTATTTTGGTAGATGCCCAAGACAAATTATAGGTATTCCATAATTTTAATTCTTGTCCGTCAGGAAGTTCGTTAAAAATATCATTTGCATCATCTGTAACTTTAGAAACCACCGGAACAGGAATCGACGCTACCCAAATATCTTCTTTGTTTACACTGTAACTTACCCAAAGTTTTCCGTCAGGCGGAATTCCGTCACCTTCTGAGATTCCGCGAACATATTGCGGACCGGCAGATTTATAGTTTCCACCATAACGCATTGGACTTATTTCGCCATGAACCAATAATAAATCTTTGTAATTTAATCCATCATCACTTGTTGAAATTGCCAGTGGCCAGCGATATTCTGACGGATTATAAACGGTTGCATAACGATTATCGGATGTTTTTTGTCCCCAGATTTTAGCGTTGCTGTTTACAAAACCGGGAGCACGAACGGGCATATATTCCCATGATTTTCCGCCGTCTTTACTGATTGAAGTTAAGGCGTGTTTCCATAAACCTACTACATTTCCGTTTGGTAAATGATAGGAACTTAGTGCTTTGTACGGCTTTTTGAGAGGAATTAATTCGTCATCGCGATCTGCTTCTTCAACCCATTGCTGTAAAATCAAAGGATCTGAAAGGATTTCTTCGCAGGCTTTTTTAAAACCTTTGTCTTTTGCCTGTGTATAAAATGGAAAAGATGACTTTGATTTATCCCACGATTTATTATATCTGATGAAATAGATTTCACCAAAACTTCCGTCTTTTTTGATTTCCCGAATTACGCGTCCAATTCCTTTTCCGTCGTTTGGATCGTCTTTTTCATCCATTGCAATTCCGTAATACGCTAAAGCAAAAAGTCGTTTGTCTTTTGAAGTATAAAAGCCCATTCTTTGGTGCATAATCGCATCCAGATTTTTAGCAATTCCTTCTACGCCTTCTTTTTTCCATCCGTCAGGAATGTGATAAATAGGGAAAATTACTTTTGGCATTTTCCAGGTTTCACCATCTTTTGAAGTCATAATCAAGGTCTGACTCGGCGGAATATGTTCTCCTGCGGGATCACTTAAATACTGCAAATAAAAAGTATCATTCCAATAAGCCATTGTAGGCTGATGATTGTAAGTCCAGCCAAAACCATCTGCTTTTTCAGGATGTTCACGGCTTGCACGCATGATTTGAGTAGCATGAACGCCAATTGCCGGACTTAATTGCCCGTGGTGATAATCGACATTAGAAAGTGTTTTACCAACATAACGCACGGTATCATTCTGTGCATTTACAGCGCTACAAACCAATAGAATTGTTGCTGTAATTAATAGGTTGGTTTTTATGTTTTGGAAAGCAATCATTATTTTATTTTTTGATGTTTTTTAGTTAAACCCGACAGGTTTTAAAAACCTGTCGGGTTTGCGTTGAAAACAAATTCAATATTTATTTATTTTTTCACAGATTTAAATGATTTTTTTAATTTTTAATCTGTGTGAATCTGTGGCTATATTTATTTCTTTTCTATTAATCCTTTTAGAACTTCTTTAGAGATTGTAGTAATTGTTCCGTGTTTGTGTCCTTCGGGAAGGCTTATTTTTGAGGAAACATCTTCAAAATTCACAAAATCTGATGTGCTTAAGGCTTTATAATTTTTTGAGCCGTAATTGTCATAATACAACAGCCATTTTTTACCCACTTTTACTACTGTTGGTCCTTCTGATAAATATTCTGTCAATGGTTCTGAACTTTTAGTAAATGGTCCTAAAGGCGATTTCCCAAAAGCTACTTTTATATTACGCATTGGTCTTGTATTATCTTTTAAAACCAAAACATAGTCTTTTTTTCCTTTTTTTACAATCACACAATCAATGACGCTGAAACCTGGTTCATAATATAACTTTGTGTCTGAGAAGGTTTTGAAATCTTTTGTGATTACATAATACATTCTGTGATTGTTTTTCTCTTCTTCTGCTCCTTTTTCAAATCGAAACGGAATTGTAGATGCCCAAATAATAATGTATTCTTTTTTGACATCATCATAAAAAATTTCCGGTGCCCAAACGTTTACGACTTCGGGTTCGTTTTTCATTACGGGAATATATTCTTGTTTCGACCAATGCAATAAATCTTTAGAACTGGCATATCCAAAACCGTTTCCACCTTTCCAATCTGTTGTCCAAACCATGTGATACGTTCCGTCTGCACCTTTTGTAATAGAGGGATCGCGCATGATTTTGCTTGCGCCAATTTCCGGTTTCAAAAATGATCCTTCAAGACCTTTCCAGTTGTAGCCGTCTTCGCTATAAGCCAGATACAAACCTTCTGTCGCAGGTTCTCTAAACGACGTAAAAAGATATATGTCTTTCTTTTTCTGCGAATAAGAAATCGCAAAAACAAAAAGGATTATGATGATGAATGTTTTTTTCATGTTGTATTCTCTTTAATCTTTCAAAGTTTAAAACGTACAGATGTCTCACCAATTTTTATTCTGAAATTGCTTTTTTATCCAGGTCTTTTCCTTTTTTTACGATTGTATTTACGTTATTGAATACATTGTTTTTTAAGAAAATATTTTTCGTTTCTTTTCCGTCTGCTTCAATAAAAATATCTGTTGCATTAAACGGAAAATTATTGTTGATCATCATATTCGAAACATTATCTAACTTGATAACGGGAATTCCTTTTACTGGCGTTGACGAACCAACGTTGTCTAAAATGATATTTTTTGAATCTGATATTTTGAAAGAAGAACCAATCGTTGCATTTACTTTTACATCATGAAATTCAACGTCTGTTACCGTGTTTACTGTAAAGCCTTCTTTTCCGTCCATATTGATATTCGAGAAAGAAATGTTTTGAATCGGCATTTCTGTAATACCCAGAATTTGTCCTGCTTTGTTTACATTCGAACCCGTAATATTACTCATATGAATATTTCTGAAAATAGGGGTTTTCTCCGTTACGGGTTCTACTTTTGTATCTTTATCATAAAAAAGGCTCAATACAATTGCTTCTTCTTTTATGTTTTTCATTACAATATTATCGACGCGAATATCTTCTACAACTCCGCCACGACCACGAGCTGCTTTTATACGGATTCCGCGATCTGTTCCGTCAAAAACACAATTTGAAATCGTTACTTTTTTGATTCCGCCAGACATTTCACTTCCAATAACAACACCGCCGTGACCGCTTAGCATCGTGCAGTTTGTAATCGTAACATTTTCTGTTGGTCTTGCATATTTACGACCATCTTCGTCTCTACCGGATTTTATGGTAATACAATCATCGCCAACGCTAATATGGCAATCTGAAATATGAACATTTTTACAAGATGAAGGGTTAATTCCGTCTGTATTTGGCGAATGCGGATTAAAAATCGTGATTCCGGTAACGGTTACATTATCGCAGAATTCAGGATTTATGGTCCAAAAAGGAGAATTTTGAAACGTTACGCCTTCAATCAAAATATTTTTACAGCCATAAGCCTGAAAGAAAGAAGGTCTGAAAAACTTTTTATCGATTGTTCTTTTGTAATAATCAGAATATACGATTCCCTGATTTTGTTCGTCCCACATTTTTTGATATTTCGTTAACGGAATTGGTCCTTTTGCAGTTTCGATTCGGTACACTTCATTCCACCATGCTTTTCCTTGTCCGTCGATTACACCTCTGCCTTTTATGGTAATATTCTCAGCATCTTTTGCATAAAATAACGGCGAAAAAGATTTCATTACTAATCCTTCATAACGCATTTCTACATATGGCAGATAATCATCAAAATTGTCTGAAAATTTTAAAAGCGCTCCCGAATCCAAATGAATCGTAATGTTACTTTTTAGTTTTAAAGCTCCGGTTAGATATTCACCGGCAGGGAAAAAAATTGTTCCTCCGCCGTTTTTAGATGCTTTTTCAATGGCATTCTGAATGGCTTCGGTACATTTTATGCCTTTGTTGTTTCCGCCTTCGTTTAGGATATTTAGCCAGCCATCGTTTGCGAAAGCAGTGTTGAGTCCGGTTATGAAGAAGAGTATGATTAGTATGTTTTTCATAGTTGTGTTGTTTTATTTCTCGCAGATTGTGCGGTTTTTTTTATCGTCATTTTTTGTCATTGCGAGGAACGAAGCAACCTCACTAAACATAAGACCCAAAGTTTTATTTTGTAAATGCGGTTGCTTCGTTCCTCGCAATGACATACTTTGTGGTTACTTCGATCTTAAAATCAGTACCCAGTCATTACCATCTTTTTTATCTCCTGACGGCTGAAATTCCTGAACTCCTTTATTAGGTACAATTCCAATCTTTGTTTCTTTTCCATTTCTTGGATTATACCAACTTGCGTTTACTTCATTACCTGAGATTTTTGCCATATTTACGGTTATTTTTCTACCGTTGTAAGTATAAATTAAAGCGTAATTTGTTCCTCGTGTTGCAATTTGATAATCGTATTTTTCTCCTTGATTAGCGATTAAAGATTGATCCGGAACTCTGTCTAAATAAGGAAAAGTCAACATCAATTTCTTAATATAAACCATTTGTTTTGCTCCTGGTGCATTAATGGCATTTGTCCACAATTCTTTGTTTCCGTAAGCTGGTTTATCGCCTTTTCTAAACATTTGCATTACGGCGCTATGTCCGTAAGTATATCCGGCTGCTCCTGCAAAAACCGACCAATATCCGTAGCGTCTTACGTCATTATCTGTCCATTTTGGTTGTAATGTGTCGTGTAAACCATGCGGAATCCCTTCGTATGAAGGTTCGCCGTCAAGTGTTGGTTTTGTTGGTTTTAAAGTTAAATCTCTTTGAACAAATTTGTAATTGTCTTCTTTGAAAGAATTTTTTAATGTATCCTGATCGTATCTTCTGTGACCGGATTGAAACATATTAAAATCTAACCAGGCTGCATTGTGATAATTCTCTGAAGAATCTGTTCTCCCAAAAGGATGAAATGTCACTAACTGATCTGGATTGTTTGTTTTTAAAGTGTTTCCAATCGCGTTCCAGATATCTGTAAACTCGTTTCCGTGCGTATCTCCTCCGTTTAACCAGATAATATTGGTTTTGTTTTTATAGCGATTTGCTAAAAACTTAGCATATTCTGTAGCTTGTTCTTTGTTTACTTTATTTCCTTTTGAAACATTTGTTCCCCAAACCGGAACCATCGCAACGTAAATTCCGTTTTTCTGAGCCACATCTAAAGTATAATCTACGTGATCCCAATAATCATATTCGGTTGGATTTTTGAAATTATTTCCGGCTGTTATTAATGGTTTAGAAACATCTTCGTTAATCAAAGCCATATCTCCGTAAACATTTGTAACATTCAAAGTATGCAAAACCATAACCTGAACAACGTTGAATCCCTTTTCTTTTCTGTCTTTAAAATATTTATCAACGCCTGCTCTGTCTAATTTCCCGAAGGTTAACCAACCTGTATCGCCCAACCAAAAGAATGGTTTTTCATCTCCGGTTACGAAATAATGTTGGTTTTTTGAAACTTTAAGCTGAGGCAAATTTGTTTTGGCAGATTGCGAAAATCCATTTTGCGCTGTAAACAAGAAGCTTATTAAAATGGCGTATAAATATTTAATTTTCAGATTCATTTTGGGTTGTCTTTGAATTTATGTTTTTGTTTTTTTGCTACGAATTACACTAATTTTTACTAATTTTCTTTCTCTGCTTTATCTAAATTGTTTCACACATATTAAAAAGATTTTGCAGATTATTTTAAAAATTAAAATTCATGCTAATTTGTGAAATTCGTGGCAAACCTTTTTCTTACTTCTTCACTACAAAAAGTGCTTTTTCTTTTATTTCAGTTTGCGGAATTATGACCTGTTTTCCTCCGCTAATATTTGCTTTTTTTGTCAAAGTTCCTGTTGTTGTATTAATTTCATATACTTCGAAAATTCCTTTGTAATCTGATAAATCGATCGATATTTCCTGAGACTTTTTAGCATAAAAAAGATAGCTTTTTCCTTTATTTTCCAGTTTCCAAAGATTATCTGAAAACGTATTTCCGTCAACCAGTTTCATTTCGCTTAAAGCGGAATAAAATACGGGAAGTTCAATTTTAGGAATATTAGGCAAAGAAGCTCCCGCCATTAATACCGGCCATCCAAATCTTGAAGATCCGTCTGTTGAATATAAAATCACTTTTTCCGGATATTTTTCTTTGTATTCACGAACAGCGCGATATACCTGATCGTCAGTTTCTTTTCCGGTTTTTAGTTTTCTGGCGTGTTGCCTTGGCGCTAAATTAACTCCGCCTTGTGGTGCATAAGCGGTTCCGTCTTCTTTATAATACCAATATCTGATGTCGATTAAATCAACTGTTTTTATTCTTTTTGCATCTTTTAAAATCGCATCCTGAACATCTTTTGTAGCGCTTAAACCAATGATTCCGTTTTTATGGGTTTCATCTTTCCATTTTTGGGCTTCATCGAGCCAAAATTCCATAAAGTGAAGCGGACCGGTATATTCGGCACTTGTTAACTGAATTACGTTGCTGTTTTCCTGAAAATTTTCTAACGACTTTCTGATAAAACCCTGATGTAATTTTCTTCTTTCGGCATTTGTAATATCATAAAATTGTTCTGCCATAAAAATACGTTTATCGCCTGCATAAGGCGGTGGCTCCGGAAAACCTGTATTGTTTATATTGTTTGCTGAACGCCAGGGAGAACTCGCCCAATGCGCTCCGGCTTCTAGAATATTATGCTGAAAATATTGCTGATTGATTAACAATTGTCCGTTTGGTTCTGCCAGTTCTGCAAAACGAGCCAGACGATTCCAATACCAATCGTTGTATTTTGTTAAATCGTATTTGCTCAAATGATCCCATGCAAAATCTTGTCCGCTTCTGGCGAAAGGCTGTTCGTAAAACGGAGGCCAGACATCGTCATCAATGCGGCGAACGCGTTCGTGATCGTCCATTCTGCGGTCGTACCAAAGTCCGTAATTATGTTCAAGGGCAACTATATTGTTGGTTGTTAGATAATCTACGGTTTCTTCGACTTTATCTGTAAGTCCGTTTCCGCTTCTTCCCGGAACAAATCTGGTAATATGTGGTGAAGATTTTTTTACATCATTGTCTAAAAGACTTCCGCGCCACCACGCTACATTGGTTTTTTTTCCGGCAATTAGTTTTCCTTCAAAAGTTAATAATCCGTTTTCGATTTTTACTTTCGAATTGTTTTTTGATGTTTTATTTTGATCGTTATTCTTTAAATCATTGGCGTTTTTTAAGCCTGAATTATTGCTGTTAATTGAATTTGATTTTGAAACTTCTGCAATCCATTCCGGTAAACTTTTTGCAGTTGTCGCTGAATTTTTAGTCAATTCTGCTGCAACTTCAACACTCGGACTCGAAGAGGGTTCTGAACCTAAATCATAAATAAAAGACTGAAAAGGAAGTTTGCCTAATCTGGTTTCTAATTGTGCATAAAACAAACTTCTTGGACTAATATGACCGTTTACGTCTTTCCAATGTCCGTTTCCTGCAAATTGTCCCCAAACTCCAAACGCCCAGTTTTGCGCTGTTGGCGGACTGTAACATTCTATTTTTGAAGCTGATGATTCCCAGATTACAGAGTTTGCCGCTGTCCAGCCTGCTCCTCTTCCGTTTTGTTCTCTATTATTGTAGCTTAAAGCTTTTCCGTCGATATTGACAATGTCGAATAAAACTCCGGTTGTCCAACTTCCTATAGCTCCACTATTTTCAAAAGGCAAATGTGATTCGCATTGTAAAAATACATTTGGTCCGGTTGCTCCAAATCCTCCAACAGCGAAATCATGATATCCAAATTCTGAATAACAACGCTGAAATAAGGTTTGCTGTCCTTCGGTATAAAAAGTATGTCTTCTAAAGGATGCTATTTCAGAAATTGGTTCTGTTGCGATACAATCTTCAACTGTAATTTGTTGTGATGTTTTTAAAACGGAAACTGCTCCACCTGCAAAATGTTTAAAGTTGACTTGTTTTACCCACGCATTTCTGGCATTTTCAATACTTATGGCTTGCCAGCGATGTTCTTCATCTTTTAAATTTGAAGGATTATAAGTCGATTTTATCAAAATATTTTCGATTCCGATATGTTCGATTCTTCCCAACCAGGAATAAACAGTTACTTTTGAAGTTCCAAAAATATCATCAAGAGACATTGTTAATGGAGCATTTAAGGTAACTTCATTTCCGTCGATTTTGGTTACAACTCTGTTCCAGGTCATATCCCAATCGCCTTTTTTCCAGCCAATCCAGGATGTTTCTCCTCCAAAATCCTGCATGTTTAATGCTTTGATAAAATTATCCGTTAAAGGTTTACTGATTTCGATTTCATCAGAAACTTTTAATTTTGACGCATTTTTCAATTGAATTTTCTGCGTTCCAAGTGGTGTATATGCTGAATTAAATTCGAAAGAATCTTTATATACTTTATCAGCAACACCCAAAACACGAATTAGGGCTTCTCTTTCTAATCCGGTTCCTAAAAGTATAGTTCCGTTTTCTGAATTTCCGCTTCCTCTTAAAACAACGCCTGATTTTTTGATGTATAAAGTTCCGCTGATTTTAAAAGTCCCTTTGTCTAAAAGCACGGCTCCGCGAAAACCTGATTTGTCCGGTTTTAAATTACTCACATAATCAATTGCGTTTTGTATTTTTTGAGTGGCATCTTCTTCTTGTTTGGAAACAAAAATTTTATTATCAATATTCGGAATTGCTACTTCTGAGTTTCTATATCCGGCAAAAGAAAAATCAGGGATTTGATTTCCTGCATTATCGGTTGTAAAAGAAAGTTTTCCTTCTTTTGTTTTTATAATATCAGGGGAATTATTTTGCGCTGTGATGTTAATACTTAAAAGCATTACAAAACCAGACAAAATAATTTTATCTTTTTTAAGGGAGATTATATTTTTTAGTTGGGACAAATTCACCTTATTATTTTTTAAACTTTAAAATTAAACTTAATCAGTTATTTACTTTTCTAGCTTATAATTTACATTCCTAATTTCTACAATCTTGTCATTTCGACGAAGGAGAAATCTTCGTTAGTAGCTCCGCATGCTTGATAATCTTTGTAGAGTTTCTTGCGAAGATTTCTCCTTCGTCGAAATGACAGACTTTGAGCTTATTTTAATTTTAGAATTTAGATTTTTCTATTCTCTTTATTCTGTCTTCTAAATTTACTGTAATAATTCTTTAACTAATGTATCCGTATTATTTTCTTGTTTCGTCCAGTCTGTTTTAGATTTTGGATCAATTCCGTTAAAATACTTTTCGATATTGGTATATCCGTCTCCATTTGAATCTTTATTGGCATCTGAAGCGTCGTTTGGATTTAGTCCGTTTTTCTTTTCCCAAGCATCCGGAATTCCGTCATTATCTGAGTCTTTATAGGCTTTTCCTTTGTATTGAGGATAACCGCCCACCTGATCCGGATGTGTAATGATTCCTTTTTTATAAGAATCTGCGGGTAATCTTCTTTTTATATATGCTGCGCCTATGGCATTTTCTAATCCGTCTTTAGATTCAATTTTTCCGGTGCGGACTTGTTTGATAATTCTTTCGTCTACAATATCTCTTTTTGGCAAAGTGGCACCAACATTATTCAGTACAAATTCATAGGCTTCTTCTGCTGACATGATGGTGATCTTTGGCATAGAAAAAGGCTTTGACTGTTTGATTAATTCCAGATACGATTTGGTTTCTGCTTCCGGAAGATCTTCTAATTGTACACCGCCGTTCCAGTTATCTGCTGTAACTTCCGGAGATCCCTGAATATAATTTCCTGCAACATAAGCTCTTCCATATGTTTTGGGTGTCATATATCATGATTCCGGTTTTAGGATTCTGTATCTAATTGGCTGATCTGTTGGTGTAATTGGTCCGGGTTTAAAATAATTATTGATGATGTTAAACATCGAACGATAATCTCCTCCGTCAAGTGAACGATTCCACCAATTGAAGATGACGTTATTTACAAAATTAAAATCGCCATACATGCCTATAGAAGCGTTTCTGGAGATATTATCTGCCCATAGATTACGCATGAAAGTGCTGTTTAATCCGCCAATTGTACTTCCAAAAGCATGATTGTAGGTATCTAAACCTTCAGATGAAATAGTATTTTGAATCGTAATATTACAAGCTGGTAATTTCTCCAATTTTGATTTGTCATTGGCTTGAAACTGGTGTCTGTATAAGGATATATTTTCGTCTAATCCCCAACTTACAGAACAGTGGTCCACGATAATATTCCCAATTGGGTTTCCGCCCAATGCATCGTCTCTTCTAGTTACTTCTGTTGCACCTCTGCGAAAACGCATATGTCTGATGATTACATCGTGTGTATCGATTTCAAGGGTTTCGCCTGCAATACAAATTCCGTCACCCGGAGCCGTTTGTCCGGCAATGGTAACGTAAGGTGCACGCATGCTGATTCTCTTTTTTAACTGAATAATTCCGGAAACGTTAAACACAATTGTTCTTGCTCCAACGGCTTCACAAGCTTCGCGAAAAGTTCCTTTTCCGCTGTCTTCTAAACTGGTTACTACAAATATTTTTCCACCTCTTCCTCCTTGTGTAAAAGCTCCGCCTCCTTCAGCACCAGGGAAAGCAGGAATATCTGCCCAGACAAAATCCTTAGGATAAGATGCCCAGGGTAAATAAGGTTTTCCTTGTTTTGCTTCGGCCTGAATAATACTATAATTGGCTGTCCAAATTTCGTTTAAACGCTTTTCTTCATCTGCCAAAAGTGTATCGGCTTTTTCCTGAAGCGGTTTCGGAATCTGTGGATATTGTGCATATGCTGATGAAAAAACAGAGCACAACGAAAAGATCATTATGGTTCTTTTTAGAAGTGTATTGGAGGAACTATTTTGCATGGGAATTATGAATTTTCGATTGAAAAATAATAGGATTTTAACTTTTTGTCATTTCGACGAAGGAGAAATCACACACGGAGCTCAACAAAGATTCGCAAATTTCTATACGGAATCTCTTGTGTGATTTCTCCTTCGTCGAAATGACAATATTGTATTTATTTATTACCTTTTTCCTTTTCTCGTTCTTCAAGGCGTTTATGCCAGTCGGCGCTTTCTTTGTTTAGATCGTAACCTTCTTTAGATAAATAGTTATTGATTCTTCCTTTGTATTTTCCAAACCAACCGTGTTTTTCTTTAGAAGATCCGCCGTCCATTGCATGTTCTCTGGCTTCGACTAAAGCTTTATAAATATATTCTTTTTGTGCAGCGGTCAAATTAGGCAGCATGTCGTTGTAACCTGCAACCGTAATTGGCAAAACACCATAAGTCATTCCGTCTTTTACTTCTGTAATTTTATCTTCGGTGAGTTGTTTTCCTAATTTTTTAAGATAGGTTTTGTGCAGTTTATCAATAGATTGATCTGCCTTTGATTTTAGCCTATCAATGCTTTCGTTTTGCTTTTCTTTAGCTAAACTGGTGTCTTCTTTAATTTTTTTGATTTCGGCATCTCTTCCATCCTGAATTTCGCTTAAATCTCTAAATTGTTGTGCAACGATATCAATAACTGCTTTTTCTTTCTCGGGATTTTTCAATCCTAATTTTTCAACAATTTTGGTGGCTCTTTCGTTGGTTACTTTTATATATTCCGGATCTAAATGCTGTTGTGCGATACTGGTAAAAAATACCAAAAGCATCATCAAAACACTTGCTTTTTTTATTGACTTCATTTTAATAAAATTATGAATTACAATGCTGTTTTTTTTTAAAATCTGCCAGATCTACAAAATCTGTTTGCTAATTTTTTCTCGCAGGTTTAGCAGATTTGGCAGACTTTTTTTTGAATTATTTCTAAACTATTCTTGTAGAGATTTTGTTAATGTCTCGTGATTGTTGGATAGATCTTTCCAGTCTGTTTTTTGGTTTGGATCTGTTCCGTTTAGGTATTCTTCGATATTCGAATATCCGTCGTTATCTGAATCTAATTTTGCATCAGAAGCATCATTTGGATTTAATCCGTGTTTTTTCTCCCATTTGTCCGGAAGTCCGTCTTTGTCTGTATCTGTATAAGGTTTTCCTTTGTATTCTGGGTATCCGCCAACTTGCGAAATATCCGTAATGATACCTTGTTTATAAGAATCCATAGGTAAACGTCTGTGTTCGAACTGGTAGAATGTTTTTTTCTCTAATCCTTTTGCATATTCAGGAACTCCTGTTTTTACTGTTCTTACGATTCTTTCGTCTACTTTATCTCTGATTGGTAAAGTTGCACCAACATTTTTAAGTACAAAATCATACGATTCCTGTGCACTCATAAATTTATTGAACCAAGGCATTGGAAATGGTCTGTCGCTTTTCATTTTAGCAAAATAATCTTTGGCATCGTCATAAGTCATTAACTCGCCTTTTTTATTTTCGATCTGAATTCCGCCGTCCCAGTTGTCTTTTGTTACTTTATCGTTGTTGTTTACTACGTTTCCGTTTACGTAAGCTCTACCAAAAACCATGTAAGGCAATTTGCTTCTTCCTGATTCCGGTTTTAAGATTCTATAACTTATAGGCTGCGTTAAATCTGTAACGGGTCCCGGTTTGTAAAAGTTATTGATAATGTTGTAGTTGGCGGTATAATCTCCACCATCTGTTGATCTGTTGTACCAGTTGAAAACAACGTTGTTTACGAAATTAAAAATTCCGTTCCATCCAATTGAAGGATTTCTACCGGCATTATTTGCCCACATGTTTCTAACAAAAGCACAATTTTCTCCTCCCAAAGTACTTCCAAATGCGTGGTTGTAGGTATCTAAAGCTTCACCAAATAAACTGTTTTGGATTGTGATGTTTACCGTTGGTTTCTTTTCGTCCGGATATCCTGCACCGGGACTGTACATATGTCTGTATATTGACATGTTTTCGTCTAATCCCCAAGTGGCAGAAACGTGATCGATCATGATATTTCCAACAGGATTTCCTCCAATGGCATCATCACGACGGCCTACGAAAGTTTCTCCACGGCGAAAACGCATATGCCTGATAATTACATCATGTGTATCGATCCAAACGGATTCTCCTGCAATACAAATTCCGTCTCCGGGAGCCGTTTGTCCTGCAATTGTAATGTAAGGTGCGCGAATGATTAGCGGACTTTTGATTTTGATAATTCCGGCAACATTAAATACTACTATTCTTGCTCCTCCTTTTTCGCAGGCTTCACGTAAGGTTCCGGGTCCTCTGTCTTCGAGACTTGTAACGGTATATACGTTTCCGCCACGACCTCCGTAAGTGTACATTCCTCCACCTTCGGCTCCGGGAAATGCAGGGATTTCTGCCTGAGGTAAATCGTTTGGTCTTGATGCCCACGGAATATATGGTTTTCCGTGTCTGGCTTCTTCTTCGATAATAACAAGGGCTTTTTCCCAGGCTTCATCAGAAAGTTTTGATGCTTCTTCTTTAATTGCTTTTTCTTGTGCCTGAACTTCAGCACTTAGCTTTGGATATTGAGCGAAACACTCGAAATTTCCCACGACAACCAGAAATAGAATAAATAATACGGAATTTTTCATGTTAATTTGTAATTATGGTAATTCTTTTTAAACAAATCACCTGTATTTTTAGAAATACAGGTGATTGCTTTTATGTTTTAATAAATCATTTTGAGGATAAAATTATTCTTGGTAATTAAAGGTTCCGGCTCCTCCAAAATTATCATTCCAGCCTATAGTTTGCAATAACCAAGGATTTGAAGTTAAAGCTGTTGTATTAAGACCATTAATATAATAGTTGGGATTGAATTTAATATTAACCGCAGCTCCGTTAAAATTATCCATAGGTGTAACTAGAGATGTGCGAATAAAATTTGCATTATAAAATGCTGCCAAAGTTGTTAACTGTGCTCCAAAATTTGTGGCATCCGGATCTGCAACAACACTTGCACGAGCAGTAGCTAAAGGATCTGTAGTTGAAGATGTGGTTGCAACTCTATACTGTAAAAAGTTACCAGTACGTTTTGTTCCATTAATTGGAGTTAAACCTAATTTACTTACAGTACCTCCGCTAACTCCAGGTAGCACTTCATTATCATATAGCATCCATCTTTGAACATCCCAAAAACGTTTTCCTTCGTAAGCTAATTCTACTCTTCTTTCATATAAAACCGCTTCAATAGCCTTATATTTATCTGTTAATGTGCCAATTCCGTAATTATTTGCGGATGGAATTCCAACACGGTTTCTAATTCTTCCTAAATAAGCTAAAGTATTCCCTGTTTGTCCTAAAGCTGCGTAACATTCGGCAATATTCAATAATAACTCGGCATAACGATATTCAAAAATATCTGTTCCGGAATATTGGAAGTTAGTTTCTTTACTAGCTGCAATATTTGTCATTTTTCTAACAAAAGCGGGACTTGAGATTGCAGTGTTTCCATCTGAAAAACCAGCTTTATTAGCACCATCTACCCAACGGTATGCCCAAAGAACTGAATTAGGAGTTTCTTTTGACCCCCATTTAGCACCAGAGAAAGCAAATGTTCTATAGAATCTTGGATCTCTGTTAAGAAAAAAAGTAAAATCGTTGTAACCGTTTGCAGCAGTTGGTCTTTTACCATCTGCCATTGGAAACAAATCAATCATTTCTTTAGGAGCGGCTACTCCACCTCCAGTTCCTCCTAAACTTAATAAACGAATTCCTTTTTCCCATGAATTATTAATTGCCTGAGAAGTAATTCCAATTCCACAAAGTTGTACGGTGATTGCTTCTGAGCAAAAAGCATTGTCAATCAAGAACATGTTTTCCCATTGTTTTGCATTACTTCCGTATAGTCCATATCCATCAGCAGTCAATTGAGCTTCTGCTTCCAATCCTGCTTTTAAGGCTGCTTCCCAACGTTCATTTGAACCATCCCAATTTTTATTAAATATAGGACTAGCAAATGTTAAAAGCACTCTGGATTTTTGTGCCATCGCTGCCCCTTTTGTGAAACGTCCGTAAGCTCCAGATCCCCAGTTTCCTGGTAATAAACTTGCCGCCATGTCTAAATCCTTTACGATTTGTGCTACAACTTCAGAAGGTTTGGCTCTCGGAAGTTGAATTGATGGGTCATCAGCTGCAGCTGCCTGAACGGTGGTAACGATTGGTACACCACCATATACACGCAATAAATCAAAATACTGCATTGCACGCATGTAGTACATCTGCCCTTTTGCCTGATCGCGAAATGTTTTATCCAGGTTTGCCCCTTTTACATCTACTTCTTCTAAAAAAGCATTACATTCTCTAATTCTATTATAAGGATGATTGTTAATACTTGTCGCTAATTTTGCCCCATAATATCCGCTTGCATCAGCAGAATTTATAAACGTTTTATTAGGGTTGATTAGATCTTGTGTACCTCCTAATTCCTCTGTCAATCTTGAATTGGTATCTGTATAAGAGCCAATAATAGTAGAAATTGGTGATTTATAAGCATTGTAAAAATCATAATATTGATTATCTACATAGGCCTGTGCACGTTCCTGAGTCTGGTAGAAAGTATCATCATAAAAGCCATAACCTTTTTTATCTTTTAAAAAATCATCGCTACAAGAAACTGCACTTGCAGCAAGTAATATTGATAGCGCTATATATTTAAATGGTGTTTTCATAGTTTCTTTTTAATTTTGATTAGAATGATACGTTAAAGTTAAGCGACCAAGTTCTAAGTGTAGGATAATTTACAGAAGAATTATCATACATATTTCTATAATGATCCGGATAAGGATTATATAAATCCCAAAGGTTATTACCTGTTATACCCAGCGTTATAGCAGCGATTTTAGTGTCTGCAAAAACTTTCTTAGGTATGTCATAATTAAGACTTAAGTTTCTAACAAAACAACGGAAAGTATTCAGCTGCCAGAAATCTGATGGACTAGACATATAATTCCATTGTGCTACATTTGGATATTTACCATTTGGATTATCCTCAGCATACATATCTTTCCAGAAACTCTCACGAGACCACATATTGTGTGCAGTTGAAGTACCTTGATTTACTAAATCTACAAAATTTGCTCCTCCCCAAGAAGTTGCTATCTGAGTTCTCAAAGAAAATCCGTCAAATTTAAAACCTAAGTTTGTTGTAAAACCATAAGTTCTACTGCTATTGGCTAATTTTACGTAATCATTGTCTTTCATGATTTGACCATCTGCTTGTGCTAAAGTTCCATCAGGATTAAGTTGTCCGGCAACATCCTGATAAGCCAAAGATCCTTTTCTGATTCCAGAGACAGAATTGATATCTAAATATCTTGGGACAGTACCTGCAGCTGTTGCACGCTCAGTTAAATAAGCCCAATAATTTGCAATATCTTCATCTGTACGTAAGATACCATCTCCTGTTGATGTTCCTTTCCAAACTGCAAATCCCCACACTGGATTAAATGATGAATATCCCACTCGCGAAGCATTACTAGATGGAAGAAGATTACCTTGATCAGGATATTTTTTGATTTCATTGTTATTATAACTAAAGTTGATTCCAATATTATAGCTAATATTACTTTTTATCTTATCACTCCAGGTAATGCTGACTTCTGATCCCCATGCATCAATTCGACCATAGTTTTGTTCAGCATAAGCTCCTCCAACAGAGATTGGAACACCTACAGCACTACTCATATCTGTAAGCATATCTTTATTTTTGTCATAATAAAAATCATAAGTTAAACTTAATCTGTTTTTCAATAAATTAATATCAACTCCCAGGTTATTTTTTATAGTCGTATCCCATGTTACATCTCTATTAGGATTTACCCTAGGAGTCAAACCATTTCCACTAAATCCACCTCCACCAGTAGCTGTACCAGGTCCGAACTGAAAACCTTTATCGACGATAAGATCATAATACTGCTCCCATCTCCAAGGCTGAATATTATCTTTACCTGTTTTACCAATTGAGTAGCGAACTTTCAAGAAATCAACCCACGGTACACTTTTTTCAAACCAGCTCTCTTTAGACATTACCCAACCCAATTGAACAGATGGAAAAGTTCCCCAATAATTTTCTGGTGCAAATTTTGTCGAAGCATCACTACGAAGAATAAACTGGAACAAATATTTTTGCTTGTAGCTATAATTGAAACGTCCAAAATAAGATAATGTTCCTCCTTCTACTTTTGTAGCCTGGCTATTAGAAGTACTTAATGTTCCCGCTGTACGATAATCACCTAAGTAATCTTTACCAGTGTTTTCATAAGCCAAACGTGTAAATGTATTGTATACTTCTGATGCTTCACCACCTACCATTGCTCCAATTTGGTGATTTCCAAAAGTTCTGTCGTAGTTAATCAGGAAATCGCCCTGAGTACTTTTACTATCTGTATTATTATAATAAACTCTTGAATTTCTTGCATTAGTTTCTATAATATAACTTCCTGTAGGATTGGTTGTTGCATTATAAATACTAGGATTAGCTGAACTAGCCAAGTGTCTATCTATAAGTTGATAGTCTCTAATTCTAGCTAAATCATATGGCAATTGAATTTGTTCTGTATAAGCTGAGCTTTGATTTCTTGAATATGTTACCTTAAAAGATAATCCTTTTACTGCAGCTACTTTATAATTTAGTGAAGCATTTACATTGAACGAATTATCATCAGTAACTTGATGCGAACCATTATTTAAGTTTGCAAAATAGTTCCAACCAGCAATTGTAGTATTTGCATTTGCACTTCCAAAGTTTTTATTTGAATTAGGAAATGGAGATACGTAATATTGTTTCCCATCTAAAGTAGTTTCCCAAGGCACATGTTGCGGCATATGTAGCAAGAATCCATAATCTGCTTGTTCTCCACCGGCAGCAGAACCATAGCTACCGTCACTAATATTTGATGATGCTTTGGTAAATGATTTATCAACTACACCAACATTTCCAGAAACAGAAGCAGATAAATCTAAATTCTTGGCAATTTTCGCATTAATTCCTGTACGAAAATTCCATTTATCATATTTTTGATTCCCTAAATTAGCATCTTGTGTTAGATAAGTAGCACCTGCAAAATAGGTAATATCCTCATTACCTCCACTCACATTAAAAGAGTGTTTTTGTTGAATCGCAGGTTTCCAAGCTTCATCTAACCAGTTATAATTTAAGCTTTTCATTTGCTCCAATTCTGAAGCTGAATATAAGGTAGCTGGATCAATAACAGCTGGCGCAGCTACTCTTGAATTAAAAAATCTATTACTGAAAACCCCAAATTCATAAGCATTCAATACTTTACTATGGCTAACTGCATCATTTATAGCAAACTGGCTATTATACGAGAATTTTGCTTTACCAGCTTTACCACGCTTTGTTTTTACCACAATTGCCCCTTGTGAAGCACGAGAACCGTAAATAGCAGCAGAACCATCTTTTAATACAGTAATACTCTCAATCTCAGAAGGATCTAATCTATTAAATTGTTCTAATGTAGGCTTACCATTACTCGCATCTACTTGGATCATATCGTCAATGATTATCAAAGGAATATTAAAGCCTCCATCTTTGGATAAACTAAAAGTTTGACGAATTTGAACAGTTCCTGATTCACCAGGACGACCAGATCCACTAGTAACGTTAACACCTGGAACTAATCCTTTTAATGCGTCAGATAAATT
Organism: Flavobacterium sp. Leaf82; assembly: GCF_001422725.1. Classification (GTDB taxonomy): domain Bacteria; phylum Bacteroidota; class Bacteroidia; order Flavobacteriales; family Flavobacteriaceae; genus Flavobacterium. The sequence goes on from NZ_LMMA01000036.1 coordinate 122,306, forward strand.
TGTTACCGGCAAGTCCATTAAATCATCTGCCTTAATAGTAGCAATTGCTCCTGTAAGTTCTCTTTTCTTTTGAGTACCGTATCCTACAACTACGATATTTTCAAGTTGATTAGAATCTTCTGCTAATTTTGTGCTCACAACAGTACGACCGTTTAATGGTACTTCTGATTTTTTCATTCCTATGAAAGAAAAAACCAATGTTGCTCCGCTTTTTACTTTAATTGTATACTGCCCATTAAAATCTGTCGTGACTGTATTTTTTGTAGATTTCTCCGTTACGTTAACTCCGGGTAATTGGCCTCCTAAATTATCAGTAACAGTTCCCGTTACAGTTACAGTAGTGTAAGTGACTGTGTTTTGAGCATAACTCATCACCGTCATCATGGTAAACAAAAGAAAACTACATCTCTTTATAAGTGCTTGTTTCATAAATGTTTTTTTTGGTTAGGTTAGTAATTGTTAGTGTTAGTCATGTTTAATATGCGTTCAATCTAATAAACAAAATGTAAAGTAATCTTAAAGTATTTATTAAATGTTGAAAACACATTTATTAATTTTGAACCAAAAATATAACGATTGCGTATTACAACCGTCCTGTGCTATCCTGCTTCAATAGTATTATGCCAAAAAATTACACTTAAAAAAACAATATTAATAAAAAAAAGAAAGAAAAAATGTATGTATCAGAAAAAATCAAGAATAAGTTTGACTATAATCCAATACTAAAAGTGATTTTATATAAAAAGAAGAAGAAAAAATAGTAAAAACAATTATACGTTATTTTATTCGCAAAATTAATTAAGTTGAAGCTTGATACATAAACGGTTAAAGAATATAATTGGCAAATATATACTTACGTCTTTTTGATAAAACATCGCTTATAATTGTATAAAAAACCTACAACAGTCCTTAATAGCACTAGTGTAAACTTACTGGTAATCTTATAAAAAAAAAATTTTTTTTAAACGTAAATTCTGACCAATAAATTTTAAATGGACACATTATTACATAAAAAAAACAAAATTTTGTTTAACTCTTCAAGAGCTGAGAGTTGCTAAAGCCCAATAATTAGATAAAAACTACAATTTTTTCATGGCATTAAAAACTAATCCGGCAACTTCCTTACCACCTGCAGTCTGAAAATGTGTATTATCTTTTTGTCCGTTTGGATATCCCGGAAATACGCCAGCCTCAAAATTCATAAAGTAATTTGTCGTAACAAAATCCTGTCCTTTAGAAGAGAAAAATTCCATAGACAATTCGTTTAAATCTATTAATTTAACATTCAGTTCTTTTGCTACATCTTTCGCTTCCTGTGGATATTCGCCGTGAACATTTGTTAGTTTACCGTCTTTCCATGGATAGTTTCTGGCAACGGGAGTCAAAATTATTGGTGTAGCGCCTTTTTCTCTGGATTGATTTACAAAAAGGCGTAAAAACTCTTTATATCCTTCGATGTTTACATAACGTTCTGTTTTTTCTACAGACGCATCATTATGTCCAAACTGCATCATTACAATATCTCCTTTTTGAAGCGATTTATATACCGCAGCCCAACGACCTTCCTGAAAAAATGTTCTGGTGCTTCTGCCGCCTTTTGCTCTGTCATCAATTTTTACTTCGGTCGTATTGCCTAAAATATTTTTTACAAGTTTCAAGCTGTCTTTCGAAAAAAAAGGCTGAAACATTTGTCCCCAGCCTACTTGCGGAAATTTCTTGGTTTGATACTCTTCTTCTAACGAATAATCAGCTACTGTAGAATCTCCAATTAAATAAATCGTAGTTGTTTTAGCTTTAAAACTAAAAGCGCTCAACAGTAAAACAGACCATATTGCAATTGCACAGATTTTGAAACTTTTCATAATTATCAATTTTATTTATTTGGATTCCATCCATTCAAAACTAAATCTCTATTGTATTTTTTAATGTCTGCTTTTTTAAGCTGATGTGACCACGAAACTCTTTTCGATACCTCTTTTGCACTTAATCCTTTGCTCGCATATTCTGCATAATAAGCGGTTTTATCTTTATCAGGAAATCTTGTATCAATCCATTCGTTCCATCCTTCGGGTACAATATGCGAACCAATATCTGTATTTACAAAAACGGTTTGTGCATAAGGTCTCCAGGGTCTTCCCAGAAAAACTTTATCAACGGTATTATCTTTCGCAGTAAGTCTGCAATCTGTAAAAACAAAACCATACGCCTGATCTTTAGGAGTTGAAGCTGCCGTAATATAAGAATTAGTCAAACTTTCGATCGTACACTTATAAAAATAAGCTGTCGCAGCACCAAAAATAAAATCGGTTGTTCCGTTTATAAAACAGTTTTCAAAATAGCTTCTAGTATTGCCTTCTGACAAATAAAGCGTATCCTGATTGCCCAGTAAATTGCAGTTTTTCACCACAACCCGGTCACTTTTTATATGCAACGCAACCGCCTGTCCTACTCGACCAGCAGTATTTTCGACAGTAAGATTTTCGAGTGTACAATCATTTGCCTGAATTAAAAAAGAATAAGATGTAGAAGTTCCAAACTCCTTTTTGCCTGATGCATCAACTTCTCTAAGCGGTTTTCCCGAATAATCATTGAATGAAATAACTGTTTTTTCTCTATCACTTCCTTTTAAAGTTATAAATGTTTTAGTTGCCGGAATCACCAATTTCTCCGTATAAATTCCTGGTTTTATATTGATAACAACTCGTTTAACTGAATTATCCCTAACATTATTTACCGCTTCCTGAATCGTTTTAAAATCTCCTGAACCATCCTGAGCAACGGTTAATGCAAACTTATTATCGATAGTTTGTGCTGACAAAAAAGTCGTTATTAATAAAAATGATGTTAAAATGTATTTCATAATTTTAAATTAAGGTTTTAGATCTAGTATATCCGTAGAGACGCACAGCAGTGCGTCTACGTTATTTATGTCTTTTTCAAATTATAAATATTTTATAATAACAATTGGTTTTTAAATGTGTTAGACGCACTGCAGTGCGTCTCTACGGAAAATAGGAATGTTTTTTTTAAAATAATTTTACTCTTAATGCGACATCCAAACGGTCATTTCGCCTTTGCCTTTATTTCCCCACGCAAAATACGGAATCAATTTTACAGTAATCTCTTTTTCTTCTTTTGATGAAATTGGTTTGTAAAGTATTTGCTTCCAAGAATTATTAGCAGCAATTGTAGAACTTGCCTCAATCGTTAGTAATTTTCTATTTCTAAGTTCGATAAAATCTGTTTTGAATTTTGAATTTAGGTTTAGAATCACATCGTTTACACTTGCACTTTGCGGAAGTTGATCTGATTCCAGACAATAAACCAAAGGTCCTCTTTTTAGCGCAACCTGATTTTTAACTTCTTCTACTAAAGGATTGGCTTCCATCAACTCTACCGGCATCGGAATATTTAATTCGATAACATCTCCTTTTTTCCATTTTTGTTCTAATTTAAAATAGGTTCCCGAAAGAATTTTACCTTCAATTTTAGAATTGTTTACAGAAACTTTACCGTCACTACTCCAACCCGGAATTCGTAAAAAGAAATCATAGTTTTCTTTTGGCGCTTTTATAATTTTTAAAGTTATTTTTCCGTCCCACGGATAATTGGTTTGTTGTTCAATTTCTAAAATTTCGCCGTTTAACGTTTTTGTTTTTAAAGTATTACTTCCGTATAAATTTACAAACAAACCTTCTGTAGAAAGATTGTAAGCATAATTTCCAACTTCGGCAACTGTTCTGGTTACATTTGGCGCACAACAATTGGATAATTTAATGTATCCTTCGCGCTCATTTCCCCATCGTTGCTGAAAAGGCAAATCATCAGAAACATTAAGCGGATTGTTATAACAGAATTTTTCTCCTTCTAAATCTACTCCGGAAAGTACACTATTGTACAAAGCCAACTCGACAATATCGGCATATTTGGCTTCTCCGGTAATTTGCAGCATTCTCCAATTCCATAAAACGTTTCCAATATTGGCACAGGTTTCAGTATGAGCAGTTGCGTTTGGCAATTGAAAAGGACGTCCGTATGCCTGATGAATTTTCTGAACTACAGTTGGATCATACGAAGTTCCGTCTGGCGAAACTCCGTCATACAATGCTCCACACGCACCTGTAATGTACATTTTGCGATAGGTAACATCGTCCCAAATCGATTCCAGATTGTCCAGTAATTTCTTTTCTCCCGTTTCTGCATATAAATCCGCAACTCCGGCATATAAATAATTTGCCCTAACCGCGTGACCCATTGCAGTGGTTTGCTGCCTAAACGGAATACGATCCTGATTATCATCGGTTCCGTCGTTTGTAGTTCCTCGAATATCAATAAGATTATTGGCTAATTCTAAATATTTTGGGTTTCTCGTTGTTCGGTACATTTCGACAATTCCCATATAATGAGAGGGACAAATCGCATTTCGTGCCAATTCTGGCGAAGCTTTTTTATAAAAATCATACAAATAATCAGCAACATCTTTTGCAATATTCAGGAAATTCGTTTTTCCCGTTGCACGATAATGAATACAAGCAGCGGTCATTAAATGTCCCATATTGTATTTCTCGAAACCCAATTGTTTTTTAACTTCTTCCGGCCCTAAAGTTCCCCAGCGTTCGTCGATTAAAACCGGTGTATGAATATAACCGTCTTTGCGTTGTACTTTCGCGAAAAGCGCAATGGCTTTATCCATTTCAGCATCTAGTTTTTTATCTTTTGTTACGGCATAAGTTGCTGCCATTCCTTCAAAAATTTTATAAAAATCACCATCGTGAAATGAAGGTCCGCTAAATTTTCCCTTCATTAAACCAGCCGCAATTTCGAAGTTTTTATAAGCATGCGAAACCGAATCGTTGTGATACAAATTCCACATATACGGCAATGTATTTTTGGTTTCTACATCAAATTGTTCTTTCCAGAAACCGTTTGTCCATTTTACATCTTCAAGACCAACACTTTGTAGTTTTGAATAGGGACTTTGCGAATTGGCAACCAAACCTTTATTCTGACTAAAAATCGTTGTTGACAAAAGTATAGCTGATAATAATATGACTTGCTTTTTCATTTTGAATTGTTCTTGATATTGTAATGATTTGTAACGCGGATAAAACGGATTGCCCTTGGCAAAACGCGGATAAAAACGGATTTTTTATCTGCGTGATTTACTAGATCTGCGTGAGAAAAAATTAGCGCGCAGATTTAGCAGATTTGGCAGATTTTTTTTGCCACGAATTTCACGAATTTGCACTAATTTTTTTTTAAAATGAAATAGTCAAAAAAATTTAATTCGTGAAAATTTGTGTAATTCGTGGCAACTTTTTTTTCTATATCACAAAGAAATTTATAGTACGGCTCATAGAATCTCCATCTGCATCTTTTACAGTCAATATAAAAGAAGCTAATCCTAATTCTATTGCTGTAAACTCAATATCTTTTCCTTTTAAAACTACTTTTCCATTTTTAAGATCAGAGAAAGTATAAACCTGTTTATTCTCATATCCTTTAAAATAATCTTCAGCTGAAAGTAATTTCTTTTCACCCGAATTCACAAAATAATGTGGCGTTGACATCCAATCCAGATAATTATCTAATTGTGTAAATCCATCTTTATCCGTATCTGAATTTGCATCTGAAAAATCTCCTGATTTAGAATTTTCGTTTAAACCGAATGCTTTTTCCCACCAGTTTGGTAATCCGTCATGATCTGTATCCCAATCAGTTGGTCTTGTTTCTGAAGCAAAATTTGGCCATCCTCCCGCATCAGATTCATTATCGATCATTCCGCCTAAACCACTCTTACTTCCTTTATAAGTATAGGTTCCTTTTAGGGTTTCATAGACAATTCTATTATCGTGTTTATCAAAAAACGGCTGATTGGCACCAACATCCGAAAGTACATTTTTATAAGCCGCTCTTGCCGATTGTGTTTCTACAAACGATTCGAAAAATGGTTTATCGACAAACGTTTCATACTCTACTATTTCTTTATTGGATATTGTCATTTTTCTTCCTTTTTCCTGAGAATTCTCATCAAAATAACCCGGCATTACATTTCCGTTAAAATAATAACGCTGCATTCCTTTCCCAACTCCCTCATGTTGTGCATTTAAGGCAACAAAAATATCCGTTGACGCTCCCGGTTTGTAAAAATTATTGACAAAATTTACTTCGTTTGCACCTCCATCAGTTGTGCGATGTCCCCAGTTATAAACCACATTATTGGTAATATCTACTTTTCCTGAATAATAACCGTCTCCGTTCAAACCACCGCCAATACTCCAGTTACGTCCGTAATTATGCGCCAGTAAATTGTGATGAAAACTACCAATATCACCGCCAATTGTTGCCGCATAACCGTGCATTTTTCCCACTTCGTATTTATCATGTCCTGCCACGTTTAAGGCTTCAGAAATTAAAGTTCGCTGCAACGTAATATGATGCGCACCACGAGAACTAAACGACTCATCGATTGTCCAGCTTATCGAGCAATGATCTATTATACTGTAATTTGCGCCTGTTAATCCCATTCCGTCAAAAGTAGTACCGCCACCAATTCTAACTTTCAAAAACCGAACAACACCATCATTTCCGGTAAGTCCAATAGGCGCTCTGCTAAGCGTAATTCCTTCTCCCGGTGCTGTTTGTCCTGCAATCGTAATATAGGGCTGATTGACTACTAGTCTCGATGCCAGTTTAATATTTCCTGATACATTAAAAACAATCGTTCTTGGACCAATTTGCTGATTTACAGCATCACGCAAACTTCCCGGACCATCATCGTTTAAGTTTGTTACTTCGATAACTTTTCCGCCACGTCCTCCTACTGCAAAACGTCCGTAACCTTCCGCTCCAGGAAAAGCCAATTGTGCCGGTTTAAAAGACCAAACGTTTCCTAAAGTCACATCGCCTTTTGCATCGACTTCATCAATACGCCAGTAATATGTTGAACCACTGTACAAATCAGCAACCGGAAATGTATTTGTAGTTAATTTTCCTTTGAATTCTTTTGAGGCATCGGTCGCGTTTGTAACCGCAGTTGAATCTTCGCCAAAATACAATTTATGTGCTACCGCTTTTTTTGAAGCATCCCATTTCAAAACGGTAGTTTTATCAGCCACAACAACATGTTCGTCTCTGTTTTTTGGTTCCGGAGAACGTGCCTGATTCATTAAGTTTGGTGTATCAATTTCAAAACCGTTAATCACGATTTGTTTTACAATATTGGGATTTGTTGTTGGGTCAATTTCAAACCGAATAATGACATCTTTAGATTTTACTGCAGTAAACGGAAGATAAACCATTGCCGCATCAATCTTATTATTAGCTCTTTGACTTGCATTAACGGTTTCCTGCAGTTTTCCGTTTACATAAATTTTGATTGGCGAAAATGTTTTTCCCGTAATCACATCAAAAGCATTATGAAAGGTTAAAAGCGTATGTTTTCCCGCTTTGAATCCGCTAATTTTCAATTCTAAATTTTCAGCAGTAACCAATCCGTCGCTTCCTAATCTGTTATAATAGGGAGCATTCATCCCCACTTTATACCATTTTGAAGTAAAGTTTCCTTTTAGTTTGAATGTCACATTATTGAATGATTTCTCGGCTTCTTTTGCCTCGTTAATCACCCAGGAATCATAACTTGGGTCATGAACTTCTTCTAATCTTCTTTGAAAAAAATCAAAATCGACTTTTACGATTTGTTTATCAGCCGATTGTGCTTGTCCGTTTGCGGCAAAAAGTAATGCCAGGGCAAAAGAACTAAATATTTTTTTGGTCATGTTTTTTTAATTTAGTTGTATTTTTTCTTCCTCTGATGTATTCAGAAGATTAATTATATCTTTTTTTCTATTTTCCGGAATCACTTTCAAAACTTTCAATTCGCCATTTACAAGTTCTGCTTCGACAGTTGTATTTTGTTTTGCATGTAATTTAAAATGAACATTCCAGTCTTTTGGCCAAGCCGGAAAAAGATAGATTTTTCCATTCGCTTCCTGCAAAAGCATTTCCTGCATACCAATCATACCGGAACCTCCCCAATTATGATCCGGAACCCAATCGAAACCCGGACCCCAAAATGCCGGAAATCTTCGGTCAGAATTCGATATTTTTAATAAATTATATTTCGCTGCTTCTTTGGTTAAACCTAAACGAGCCGAGAAAATATTGTCTTGTTTCCAACCTACGTGACTTCTAAATTTTATGGCATCCGTATCGTATTTCCAGGTATTTAGAGCGGTTTCTAAATCAGGTTTTCCAACGCTGTAAATTCCCCACGGATAAACGGGATACAATTGCAGAACCTCAGAATTATTAATTCTTTCCCAGGATTTTGCAGGAACCAATACTTTATGATTATCGATTTGACCAAAATTTAAAGCCGGAATTCTCGTTTCAAAACCTTTTAAATATTCTAATTCTTCTTTTGATAATTGTTCCGAAGAAAGTTTTAAAAGATTATCTGTAATTACCTGTAAAGCCGAAATTGTACTATTAGCATTATTTGTCATTTTATATGTTTCAGCTCCAGAACCCGGATATAAAACTAATTTTCCATTTCCGTCCAAAGCTTTTCTGCCTCTTTGCTGAGCGAGATATTGATAATGTTCATCAAAAAACCGAAGACAGCTTATAATAAACGAAGTATATTTTTGAATATCCTCTCCGGCATATTCTTTCTGTTGCAGCATCATTTGGCAAAACTCAAAAACTGTATCCCATTCATATTCCAGCCACGCATTATATTCCATTCCCGGATCGTAATCTGCGGGACGTTTCCAATCGTATTCGGCAGGATTTGGCAAACCAAAATTCTCCAGTTGTTCCGTAAAAGATGCTCCGTCGTGATCCCAATATACTTTGCTTCTTAATTCGGCATTTTTCTGCAAAGACAGATAATAATCTAATTGTGATTTCATCATATCAAAATCACCGCTTTTCACCATCGGAAAATAAACCAATCGCTGATTTTGCGCCGTCATTGTTCCTCCGCCCCAATTCCTGAAATCTGGTGTAAAATTTAAATCCGGATTCGTAAAAACAGGATCAACAGTAAAAAGTCCGCCGTTGAATTTTGTTGGATATTTTCCGTAAGCATTACAGCCTAACATATATCGAAATAACTGATAATTTTGCCCAATTTGATATACAGAATCCTTATCAATCGATTGATTTTTTTGAGTAAAAATAAAACTGCGATTCCAGAAATCATTCCACCATTTTATTGTCTTTTTTTCTGCTTGTTTTGAAATGTTTTTATTTGGCGAAACCTGATTTTTTAAACTGTTATTCCAACTTTCAAAATCAGTTTGACTCGTATTTAAATAAAGTTCTAATGAATGTTTTTTAGAAGGTTTTATACTCGAAAGATTAAAACCTTTAAAATCTGTATTTTGATAAGTTCCTGTATAAGTTCCGTCAGGTTTTAAATTATTTCCAGTCATGAATCCGCCAAAAGTGAGATTTGCCAAAGGATTTAGCATTTGATCTTTTACCGATTCCATTTTTTGCTGTTTAACCGCAACATCAAAAACTGTATTTTCCCTATTTCTGTGATAAAATTTCAGTCCGTTATTTTCAAACGAAATTGAATCTTTATAAGTTATAATTTCACCTTGCGGCGCCCATTTATACGAATTGGCATTGTTTGCTTTTCCTTTTGATTCTCGATTTTTATAACGCCAGCTTTCATATGAAGCCGTCATTTTTAACGGATTTTTACTTTCTAAATCCAAATGGATAATGGGCTTAAAAACATCTACCCAAAGTTTGATTTTAGTGCCTTTTTGAGCAATCACAACATAACCGTCTTTCAAAATTAATTCCTGATGAAAACCTTCATTATCCTTAAACGGATTTGGCGATAAAGTAACTTTTACCCGACCTAATTTCAATAAAGTATTATGTTCATCGAAAGTACCGCTTCTGGAAAAATAAAAATACAAATCACCTTTTTCTACCCAAACATTCAAGCCAATATCGCCACCGCCCAAAGGCATCGATTCTGATGCATTATTGCTTTGCGCATTCCAGATTTGATTGTAATTATTAAGCACAGGAATTTGCGCTTTGATATAAAACGTTGTGAAGAGAAAAAATAAGAATATTGTGTTTTTCATTTTTTGTTTCCTTCTGGGATTTAAAACCTTATAAGTCTGTATTTGTTTTTTTTTGTCATTTCGACGAAAGGAGAAATCACACATGAAACTCCGTTCCTAAAAGTGACAATTGTTATCGAATACTAGTGTGATTTCTCCTTTCGTCGAAATGACAAACTATGAAATGACAAACTATACATCAAACAGAAATTTATAATTAACAACTCACAATTAAAAAATTACCATTCATCAGTTCTAAACGAAGAAACCGGCAAACCACCCGCGCTAAACAATTCTGCTTTTGCAAAATCTTTCCATAAATATCTTATTGCAACTGGTTTTGCGACTTTATCAGAGCTTAAAACAACTGATTTTCTGCGAACCACCGTTTTTGCAGGATAAAAAACTTTGTCTTCTCCCGCAATTTCAAAACCCTGAACTTCTTTATCATAAGAAGTAATTCCGTTTGCAACATCATCAAAAGAAACCGTTACTGAACCGTCTTTTATTTCCATCGATTTGTATTTTGGACTTTCGAATTCAAAGCCTTCGATTCCGTATGTTTTTGCCAAAGCCTGAAAAGCCAATCGGTTTCCTCCTTTTTCCTTATCCATTGGGTGGATGTTATTTTCCTCGCCAACATCCATCAAAACCGCCATTCCGGAATTCGGAATTTCCTTTGATGCTTTTAATTGTGCTTCTCTCAAATAAGCCGAATTATACTTTTCTAAATAATCTTTGGGATGAAATGAAGCGTAATTAAACGGAGCAATTTGAGCGTAATAAAAAGGAAAATCCCCTTGTTTCCAAAGTGTTCTCCAACTGCTTACCATTTTCTTCATTAATGCTGCATATTCAGAAGCTCTTTCGTAGTTTGATTCGCCCTGGTACCAAATACAACCTTTAATTCCATAACCAATTACAGGCGAAAGCATTCCGTTAAATAAAGTTGTTGGAACACGATTTGGATCTTTTGCCAAATCTTCTTTTGTAGTTGGGATTTTGGCACTTGCAAAGTCTTTTAACATTTCCTGATTCATCCAGGCTTCCATGCTTGAACCTCCGTATGAAACGTGAATTAATCCTACCGGAACATCTAAAACTTGCTGCAATAGCGAACCAAAATACCAAGCAGTCGCGCTAAAATTCGAAGTTGATTTTGGCGAAGCAACTTCCCACTTTCCTTCAAAATCAGTTAAAGGTTCTAAAACCGTCGCTCTCGGAATCGTAATCAACCGAATGTTTTTATTGGTTGATCTTACAATGATTTCATTTCCATTTTTTACAGGCTGACCCTGAAAACCTTTCAAAGGCATTTCCATATTCGATTGTCCCGAACACAGCCAAACCTCACCAATTAAAACATTTTTTATAATTACTTTTTCACTTCCTTCCGTAACTTCAATTGTAAATGGTCCGCCAAAAGATGGGGTTTTTAGTTCTGTTTTCCATTTTCCGGAATTATCAGCTTTTGCTTTATAGATTTTAGAATCCCATGACGTTTTTATAATAACGTTCGCATTCTTTTCTGCCCAACCCCAAATTGGCGCATTTGCCTTTTGCTGCAGTATCATATTATCCGTAAACAAAGCCGGCATTTTGATTTTTGCATTGATTTGAAAGCTTGCGAAAAGCAAGAAAACCGCAACAATACATTCTTTTAAATTTCTCATTTCTTTTATTTTAATCTATTTTTAGCACCTTAAAATACATTATTCCAATCTGATCGTCCATCGGGTTAAAACCCAACGCTACAATATAAATCGTTCCTCCGCAACTTTTACGTTCTGAACCAAAACCATCGGCTCGAAACATTTTGTCCATCGGGTTAAAACCCGACGCTACAATATAAATCGTTCCTCCGYAACTTTTAMGTTCTGAACCAAACCATCGGCCCGAAACATATTGTCCATCGGGTTAAAACCCGACGCTACAATATAAATCGTTCCTCCGTAACTTTTAAGTTCTGAACCAGAGCCATCCCTCCGTAACTTTTAAGTTCTGAACCAGAGCCATCGGCTCGAAACATATTGTAGGGCTGGACTTTAGTCCAGTCTACAAAGCAAAAACATTTATTTTTCTTTTACAATCGTAACCGGTCCCAACAATCCAGCTTTCAATAATGGTTCTCCATCCAAACGAAATGGAGCTGTAGTCCAGGTCAATCGTTCTTCTTTTGGTAACTTTTGATCGCCAATTAATCTATTTGCCCAAGTATTGGTGATTTTTATTTCGATAGTATTTTTTCCTTTTTTGAGTGCTTCAGAAATGTCTGTTTTATAAGGAAAAGTCCAAAGTGTTCCGCAATTTTTTCCGTTAATACTTACTTCTGCAATATTGGCAATTGTGCCTAAATCAAGCCAAATATTATCTGCAGATTTTCCGTTCCAGATTATCTCTTTTTTATAAATAACTGTTCCTGAATAATATTTAATCTGATTGTTTTCTGATGTACTCCAATCAAAAAGTTGAGTCGTTTTTATAGCTTCTTTCGGACCTTTAAATTCAGGATCAAATTGCAAATTCCAGTTTTCATCTATAGTCTGAACCGTTTCAAATTCAGAACCTTTTTGAAATCCTTTTGCTAAAACCTCTTTTGTTTGGTCTTTGAAAATCACAAAACCAGATTCATTTTCATTTAAAATTATGGATACAATAGTTCGTCCGTTTTCTATTTTCCAATTGGCTAAAGCCGAAGTTTTATCCGTCACAGGATTATACCAAACCGGAATTTTTCCTGATACTCTAAACGAAGCTTCAAATGCTCTTTTTAATGAATTTTGATTGGAAATAAAATAAATATCTTCGGTATCAGATTTGCGATGTGTCCACGCTAAAGTTTCAGAATCTGCTCTGTTTAATTTCGGAAAATAAACATCTTGTTCAATCCCAATCGAGGTAAAATCATTTCCTAAATAAGGCAATTTAATTACCGCTCCTTTTCCAATTTTCCATGAAGATGAATTCGAATTGTTATTCCAAATTTCATCCAGCACATTCTTCCATTTTTTATGATCTTGTTCAGATTGAATTCCGGGTTGCAAGTCTGGTTTTTCATCAATAAAAACCGTAGCTCCTTGTTTTATTAATTCTAATATTTTTTCGGCTACAGCCAAAGAAATCATTTTGTTCGGCGCCATTTTATGACTTCCCGTGAACAATAAAGCGCCATATTCGATGCTGTTACTAAAAACCACTTTTCCGTTTTCTACTTTAGTATTATTCAATAAAACATCAGCGTTGAAAGAATCATATTGATAACCGTTCATGGCATTTATCCATTGCGATAAATCGGTAGAATTTTTGGTAGAAGTTACTTCCTTCGGAATCTTAATACTTGGCTGACCTTCATTTTTCAATCGAATGGCTTCACTTTCTAATCTTTCCTTTCCGAAGATATTCGGAATAAAAGGCACCAAACGATCCGGAAGCATGGAACGCGATGGCAAATCTTCGCCAATAAAAACAGCCAAATCAATTACAGGTTTTCCTTTTTGTAATTGAAACTGAATTCTCTGGCAATAATCAACCCACGCTTTTCCGGGTTTCCACCACGTTTGATCTCTCTGAAAATAAGAGCCAACACCGTCTAAAGTCATTCCGGGTTTTCGATCTGTCCAGGGATTATGAACAAAAACGTGATAGAAAAATCGATTAATCCCGAGCGCATAATTTCGATCTGCCAGCGTTTTTAGATTTCCCGGATGTTCGTCCCAATCCATTTTTAATTCTGTAAAAGCTTCTGCCTGAATAATATCTTTTCCGTAAATATGTCCGCCAGAAATGGCATCGAGCATATCATTAGGTTTGTCATGCGTTGGGCTTTTTAGCCAAAATTCACCACTTGGATAATCGATATGTTTAAAATGCAAAAGTCCATCGCTCATCATGGTTGGCGCCACATTTTCTGAACTAAATTTTACATTTGCTTTTTTCGCTTCGTCAGCCAATGTTGCAAAAAAGTTATCAGAAACCAGTTCTGCAATTGTTTTTCTTATATCATAAAGTATTTTTTCAGACGTTTGAATATCCGTAATTGGGATTCCCGCCATTACAGGCAAATAATCTACAATATCGTAGCCTCTGCGTTTTTTAAATTCGTCTCTAAAAACAGGCGACCAGTTTTGGCTGCCGCATTCCCAACTGTCGATATGAAGTATTTTAACCACTTTTGAAGCCAATTCCGGTCCTGCAGTTCTCAGCATTTCTCCAAACCAATGATCGAGTTGAAAACGAACAGCTTCAACACTAAATTTATCCACTTCTAAACCTCTTCCTGCGCCTGCGGTTGCGTTTTCGTGACCTGTAGAAGTATATCCAAAACGAATAATTCGCCAATTTCCTTTTGAAGGGGATTTCCAATTCAAAATTCCTTTTTCATCTACAAATTTCGAAATATTAATCATTTTCGATCGATCGATACAATCCAATTTACTTATTTGTTCCGATGATGTTTGCGGACTCAAACGCCAGATTGCGCCTGATTTTCCCTGATAATTATCAATCAAAGGTTCGCTTGACAAAAGTATTTTTGAGACTTTCAAACCCTGATTCCATTTTGCAGGATCGATATCTTCCGCTCCCGGCTCTGTTCCTTCAGGATCATAAACAAATCTGAAATATTTGGCTTTTGTCGGTATAATACTGTGCGTATAAAAAGCATCAACATCTTGCCAGCCGTGACGTGGCGTTGTTAATCTGCCCAAACTTTTAAAGTTTTTTCCATCATCGCTAACTTCGATAATTAAACGATGCGCCTGAAAGTTATTTCCTTTGGTTTCGATTTGAATCGATTTGCATAAAAACGGCTGATCAAATTCGTATTGAATCCAACCTTTTTCTTTTAATCTAAATTGATCGTCTTTGTTTGAATCACTCAAAAACGAAGCATCAAAATCAGCAATTGTCGAAGTAATTTTTGGACGATTTTCGTTTGATGTCACATAAATTTCCTTTACCGGAACGGCAAATGTGGCAATATCTTTATAATAATCTTTGTAATGATTTGGTGTAGGTAATTGTAGCTTTTTGAAGTCGTTTCCGTTTACATTTACGTCTGACCAAACTACTTTTTGCATCGACAATTCGGGTGTTATCCACGGTCCTCCGGCAACGGCGAAACCATCTGCGGGATGAAAAGCGATTTTTACTCCCAACCGATCTGCTTCTGTCAAAGCCCATTTTACCAAACTCCAAAATTCCGGACTTAATTGCAAAACGGGCGGATTCATCAATGGCGGATTTGCGGGACCTTTTATTGTCATTAAATACGCACCGCCAATTCCGGCTTGTTTCATCGCTTCAAGATCGGCTGTAATACCTTCTTTAGAATACGCGCTTTGCATCCAATACCAATATACCCAAGGTCTTGAGGATTCTATTGTGGGTTGAAATGTAGGTTTTTCTTTTTCATGGATTTCCTGTGCGGAAAGAAATCCCGCAAAGAGCAATATGAAAAAGAAGGTTGTTTTTTGAAACATTATTGTTGTTTTTATTCGTTTCGTATTTAAACCCGACAGGTTTTTAAAACCTGTCGGGTTTGGTGCCGTAGAATTATTTTATCTTTTATCTTTTATCTTTTAATATTTAAACTTCTTTAAACTCTCTTCTAAACCATTTTTTGATGCTTCGAAAGGAACTAAATAAAAACTATATTGATAATCTCCTGACTTAATTTGATATTGTTCTAAAGGTTGTGCAACTGCTGTCCAACTATCATTTCCTCCCACTCCCATTTGAATCAAATCGATATTTATGGTCAAAAATCCAGGATCTTTAAGATCAAAAGTATGTTTGGCGGCGCTTAAATTTTCTTGTGTATACGGCCAAGCGCTCATGCTTAAATTTTTCTCATCTTTGAAAACTAGCAAACCTTTATTTTTTTGAATATTTGTAAAAGCCATCCATCGTACTTCGGTTCTATTTGCATTTTCCTGAGGTTTTACATAATGCTCCAGAAAATCATTAATGGGCAAAGAATATTTCCCTACAAATGATCCAAAGCTTCTGTCGATATAGTTTTCTAACTCTCCTTTTCCGTACCATGAAATCTGATCGAATTTTCTTTGAACGCCCATTTGCATTCCAATTTTCGGGATGTTTGGTAATTTGTTTGTGGCTTTCAGACTATAATCTACTTTGATAACTCCATTTTCATGAATTTTATAAATTACTTGTACTTGCGCGCTGTCTTTGATAATTTCGTAATCGCTTGTAACAATTGCTCCTTCAATTGACATCGCTATTTTTGTACTTACTAATTTTGGTTTTGCCTGATACCAGGGCTTCAAAACTTTATGGGATTTCCATCCTCTTTTATCATTATCAGTTAATGGTCTAACAAAATTAGGAAGCAACGGTTCAAAAACTTGTTCTTCGCCATTGAAAATATAAGAACTCAAAGCGCCATTTTGCTGACTGATTCTAACCTGAAAAGTTTTTCCTTTTATTATAAAATCTGAATCTGTTTCTGTTGATTTATATTCTGACTTATCGTCTTTTTTAAATTCAATAACAGTTTCTGCTTTTTTTAGCAAAAATTGATCTTCCGCTACAGCGTAACCTTTTGTTGCCCAAGGTTTATCTGTTGAAAGTTGGAATTCGATATTCAGAAAATATTCAGCATCTTTTTTCAACTTTGGCAAATATTGCTTTACATCTAAAATAGTAGATTGTCCAGCTTCGAGATTAAAAGGTTTTAATATTTGCGTTTTAATGACATTTCCGTTTTCCAGAATTTTCAAAACCGGAATATAATCTGCCAAAGATTTTACTGCCTGACGATTTTTAATTTCTAATTGAAAAGCGTCTTTTAAAGTACTTGTCGCGGGTTGATAAATCCATTTGTTTTCATAAATCGAACCTTTTGGTTTTCCGTTAGAATCAACAATTCCTTTTGTATTGAAATTTCCGTCGTGGTATTTTTCGCCAAAATCTCCACCATGAGCAAAAAATTCCTGACCCGTTGCAGGATCTTTTTTCAATAATCCCTGATCTTTAAATTCCCAAATGCAACCGCCAATAACTCTTGGAAGTGAACGAAATTCATCCCATAATTCTTTTAAATTTCCAACCGAATTTCCCATTGCATGAGAATATTCGACAAAAATAATTGGTCGTGTATCTTTCTTTTGATCGACTAAAAATTTTGGTGTAAAAACGCCCGGATAAAAACGACTAACCATATCAACATACGGCTCATCTTGGGGATTTTCAAATCGATATGCATGATCGATTGTTTTGGGATATCTGGGATCAAGCGGATCGATATATCCGTCTAATCTCGGATTTCCCTGTGCAGGTTCGTAATGAACGGGACGCGTGATATCGAAATCGTGAACCCAACCCGCCATTGCAGCATGATTTGGACCTTTTCCGCCTTCGTTTCCTAGACTCCAAAAAACAACTGAGGGATGATTTTTATCACGTTCCACCATTCTGGTCATTCGCTCTAAATAAGCATTTGTCCATTTTGGATCGTTGCTTAATTTACCGCCAATTCCGTGAGTTTCCTGATTTGCTTCGTCCATAACCATGATTCCATATTGATCACATAAATCGTAGAAATAAGGATCATTAGGGTAATGACTGGTTCTTATAAAATTGAAATTAAACTTTTTAATCGTCGTAATATCTTCCTTAATATCTTCTCTTGTAACCGCTTTTCCTCTTGTTGGATGTTGGTCGTGAAGATTTACCCCATATACATATGTTTCTTTTCCGTTGATGAGCATTTTGCCGTTTTCCTTAGAAAATTCAACAGATCGAAAACCAACTTTACAGCTTTTAACTTCGGTAATATTGCCTTTTGGATCTTTTATCGACATTACTAAAGTGTACAAATTAGGTTCTTCTGAACTCCATTTTTTCGGATTGCTGATGTTTTCCTTGAACATTCCAAAACGCACATTATCCAAACGCGGATAACTTTCGTTAATCATATCGATAACTGGTTTTTGAAGCGGTTCTTTGAATAAAGCAACATTATTGGCATCATATAATTGTGCCTGAAAAGTATAATCCTTGATTTTTTCACCTGTTAAATTCTCTACTTTCGGACGTAATTGAAAAGACGCATCTTTATATTCTTTGTCTAGTTTTGTTTGATAAAAGAAATCCTGAATGCGCAACTTTGGCTCAGCCATAATAAAAACTTCACGCTGGATTCCGCTTACGCGCCAATGATCCTGATCTTCAAGATACGAACCATCTGTCCAGCGAATTACCTGTACCGAAACTATATTTTCTCCTTCTTTTAAATAGGGCGTAATATCAAATTCTGATGGTAGAAAACTGTCTTCCCCATACCCTAAAAATTCTCCGTTAAGCCAAACCTGAAATCCGGAACTTACTGCGCCAAAATGCAATGTTACGGTCATATCTTTCCAATTTTCGGGAACGGTAAAACTGCGCTGATACGAACCAACTCCGTTATAATCTTTAGGAATATAAGGCGGATTTATGGGTCTAAACGGATAAACGGCACTCTTGTAAATCGGAATATCGTACCCTTTTAACTCCCAGTTTGATGGAACTTCGATTTTGTCCCAATCATTGACTTTTTCTTTATAGAAATCTTTTGAAGCTTCTTTTAAATTGGTTGCATATTTAAAATTCCAATCGCCAGTTAGCATTTGTAGTCGGCTTTTAGTTCTGTCGCCTTTTAGAGCATCTTCTATATTTGTGTATGAATATGCCGTTGCTCGCGATGGTTGTCTGTTGATGCTTGTAACCGTTGGATCTTCCCAAGGTGCAAATTCGTATTTTTTATGCAATTCAGGAATTCCCGCAGGTTCTCCGGTTACGGATTGTGCCTGACAATTAATTGTTAAAAGTAAAATGTAAAATACGAATACTGATTTAGTAATCGAAAATCGAAACCTGAAAAAGCAATTAATATGACTTGATTTAAACATTGATTTTATTTTTTTTATTCTTTGTTTTTGTCATTTCGACAAAGGAGAAATCTCCGTTGCTAAATCGACAAATATTGACTTTTCTTTGCGGAGTTCCTTGCGAAGATTTCTCCTTCGTCGAAATGACAAACTGTGCTTTAATTATCTTGTTGTTTAGACCTGACAGGTTTTAAAAACCTGTCAGGTGTTCTAATGTCCCGTAGGGACTACATTTTTGACATTGATCACTGCTCCTGAAAACTGAGACTGAAAACTGAAAACTGAAAACTAAAAACTATTTCTTCTTCTCCGGCGGAGCCACAAAATTTGTTTCGCTTTTGCCTAAATCTTTAGACGTTGCCACTGCAATTCCTCTTTGTTCTGCTTTGTTTACGGCACAATAAAAGTGATAAACTACGCCATCGTGTTTTATTACAAATGATTTATGCGCAAACATGTCGTCATAAGGTTCAGATGATTTGATTAGATCTTCGCCTTTCCAGTCGTTCCAGTGAATTAAATCGTTCGAAACTGCGAAACGGTTAAATGCTCCTTGGTTCCAACCCGTCCAAAAAGCTCCAAAATAGAACATTACCCAAGTATCATTAATACGCTGAATATAGGCATCTCCTGAGATTCCTTTATGATGATTGATTAAGGGTTTATTGCCATAACGTTTCCATTGTTTCATATCATCTGATACTGCCATAGCGATACGCTCTGCGCCTTTAGCAGGATTTAAACTATCACCTCGCGCATTATAATACATGATAAAATTGTGTCCTGTAACTTTGTCCTTATCGCGAATAACACTATTTTTATACATTGTACTATTATCCCACCATCTGGCGTCTTTGTCTTTTGGAGATAAAACCGGTTTTTCTAAACGCTCAAATTCATGCGCTTTGGTTGGTGATTTTTTGGTATATGCCATTCCGATAGATAAAATTCCGGCTTCGTAACCTTTGCTGTCTCCGCCAAAATAACTCATCCAATATTTGTCATCGTATTTTTGCCATTCGTAGCTTCCGCCCCAGGTTGGATCTTGTAACGAAATATATCCTGCTTTTTGGTTGACATCCCAATGTTGTTCATTTTCTGAGAAAGACATTACTTTTCCTAAATGTTTCCAGTGTAATAAATCGTCACTTTGGGCAAGCCAGGTTTCGTAACCTCGTCCGCCATAAATTAAATACGTCATAAACCATTTTCCGTCTTTTCGAAATACACTCGGGCAATCCATTTTATAGGAGTTATCTGTGGGAACCATTACCAAACCGTATTTATAAGGGGTTTTTACTTCGTTGTAAATCTCCTGCATTACGGTTTCGTTGATTTCTCTTTTCTTGTATTTTGTCGTCGCGCAACTTGTAATTAGTAAAGCTGCAATTGCAATTAAGAGATATTTCGTTATACTTTTCATTTTTAAATTTTAATTATAAATGCGATTTTTTGACGCGGATTAAACGGATTTACTTCGTAAAAACGCGGATAAAAACGGATTTTATTTTGCTTCTGTTTTTTCCTGTTTATCTTGGTTGAATCTTTATTAAGGTTTAAAACTTTGACAAAGATTAAGCAAGTTTACAATAAAAAAATCCGCAAAAATCTGCGTTTTTACGAAGTAAATCCGCGTCATCTGCGTTCTATTTATTTCATTTCTAATAATCGGGATTCCATCACATCTTTGTTTAGTTTTACTTTAACCATTCCGATTGGGTGAAATCTTTTTTTCAAATCTATGGCGGCGTACACGATTGTGTAAACATCATTTCCTTCCGGAATCAGACATAAAGGTGTTCGCATAATATCCCACCATTTATTGACTTTTGTTTCTATGGGAAGATATCTTGCTTCGCCCCAATTTTTTCCATCTTTTGATAATGAATAGCCAATCATATTGGGCAAATGATGTCCCCAACCGTCCGGGCCTCCGTCAAAAATGGCAATGTATAAACCGTTTGGCAACTGACTGACAATTGGATTCTCTACAAAAAACGGATGTATACTTTTTATCGGATTACTGCCGTCTTTAATTCTTGACCACGGACCTTCTAAAGTTTTTGATTCTGCTAAGCCAACAAACCAGCCTTTTCCTGATTTCTTTGGATAATCTGCCCAGGAATTAAACGGATATGCACCACTATAAAAACCAAAGTATTTATCGCCTACTTTATACGGGAAAAAGGATGCCACGCCTTGTCTTCCTTCCCAAGGTTCAGAATCTAAACCCGGTTCAATGATGATTCCCATATCTTTATAAGGCCCTCCGATTCCGTCGATTCCATCTACGGTTGATTCGCAACGCCAGATTCTGCCAAAAGAGTGATTAGGTTCTATCGTTTTACTAACCGTGTAAGCTAAATAATAGCCGTACCATTTGTTTGCCTTTTCGTTAAAAACCGGCATATACGACCAAATTGCGGCACGGCGATCATTCATTGGATTATCGTCTTCGGTTATAGCGTAGGTTCCGCTTGCCTGATAAATTGTCGATTCTCTTTTCCAGTGAATCGCATCTTTACTTGTCCAATGCCCGATTCTGGTTTTTACACGATCATAATAATAATCAACTCCTTTTTCGCCCGCTCTTTCAGTTGGAAACATATGATACGTATCGCCTATTTTTACTACACGTCCGCCTTCAAAACCGCCTTGAATTCCTTCAGTTCCGGGCATTCCTTCATCAACAACGGATTTGTTTTCGCCGCCAATAATTTCGAAAAGTGGTTTTTCATCTGAAAATCCTTCAACGATAAAAGTCGGATTCCAAAGTTTACCATCTGGAAATTCAGCGTTTCTTGATTGTAGCTTTTCAGTACTTTTTACAACTCCTAAAATGGCAAATAATCCTTTTCCGGGATTTATAGTTTGAGTTCCTTTTGGAAATGAAATTGCATACACATTAACTGGAGGTAAACCTGTAATAGTCAATCCGTTTTCAAGAATTAATTTGGCTTTCGCCGAAGTAACAAATTGAAGATATTCAGGATTATTATCTTTAAAAACTCCAATTAAAACTTGAACATTTTCCTTAAATTTTAATTTTAAAGCTGGATTAGTTCCGTTTTTATAATTTTCTAAAGGAAGTTCAATTCCTGATAATCCTTCTAATTCCGGAGCTAAACGAACAATATTATGTTTGCTTCCTGAAAAAACGTGTGCATATTGTGTTGTTTTGAAGGTTTTGTAATTATTGATTACTTCAAATGACGCTGGTTTCCATGCTTGGTTTTGTGCCTGAACTGAGACTTGTATACATGCTAAAAACAATAGCAAAAAAGCTGTATTTAACTTGAAGTTGTATTTTGTATTTTTTGAAAACATTTTTTTCTTTTTAAAACTTAAGTTCAATCTTGTCATTGCGAGGAACGAAGCAACCTCACTAACAATTGTAAATCTTTGTCGATTTTGCAAATGTGATTGCTTCGTTCCTCGCAATGACATGCTGGATGAATAATCTATATCGCTTTATAACTTACTTTATATTCTACATTAGGCTTTACAATCAATTGATATTTATTTTTAGCCAATGTTATAATCGTTCCTGAATTTGTTTTTGGTTTGTTCTGACTTTCAAAAATCAATTTTCCTTCTCCTTCGCCCGCTTTTACTTTAATTTCTTTGGTACTGCAATAAATTTCAACTTCACCATTTGGTGTTGGAACTTTTCCTTGCATCCATTGTAAACCGCCTAAATTTGGTTTAATTTCATATTCTGCATAACCAGGTTGCAAAGGTTTTACGCCTAAATAATATTTCCCCAATAAATAAATTGGACTAGAACCCCAGGCATGGCAAAGACTTTTCCCGTAAGGGCGTCCGTACATCGCTAAATGTTCTGTTCCTTTTTTGGTTGGATTGTATTCTTCCCAAAAAGAAGTTGCTCCTTCTTTTAACATTCCGCCCCAATAGTCTTTTATTTCTTTCAATACATAATCTTGTTCACCCATAGCACACAAGGCTTCCAACTCATAGAAACGCATATATGGTGTTGTGATTTTAAGAATATCATCATTGAGCAACACCTTCTTTTTTATACTTTGCTTTTGTTCTTCATTAAAATAATTGAAAAAAATACCGAACATATTAGCGTATCTGGTTACAATATTTTGCATTTTACCGTCTATACGCTGGTGCTTCATAACGTTTTCTTTATTATCCCAAAACACATCAAATAATTTTGTTTTTAAATCATCTGCTAATTTTTGATACTGTTTTTGATCTTCATTTTCACCTGCAATTTTAGCACTAACTGCCATGGCTTCCAGACTTCTTGCTAAAAGCATTTGCTCAAAACTAACTTCACCTGTTTTTGGTAATCCGTCTGCCCAATCAATAAAAACCCAATCGCCTTCTAATGGTTCCAGGAATCCGTTTGTATTTCTTCTTTTTAAGCAGAATTCCATAAGTGATTTCATTCGTGGATAAAAAGTTTTGATAAATTTTGTATCGCCCGTATGCAAATAATAATCATAAACACCTACAAACCAATACAACGAATAATCCATTATGATATTAATATGAGCCGTCACGGGTTCTTTACCCCGAAGTGCCAACAGCGTTCGTTCTACAGAAGCCGAATCAAAGAATAAATAATAATTCATTAAATAACTTTGATAAGCGTCGCCAGACCAAACCCAACGGTCGCGTTTAATTCCGTCTATAAAAAATTCGCGAGTTGTTAAATGCATCGTGTAAGCCGAGACATCCCAAATTTTATTCAATTGTTCATCCGAAGATTTGAATGCTCCACGATAATCTAATGGTAAATATTCATAAAGCATTGAAATAGAATCATATTTTACCGATGCATCTGCTTGTACCTGAACATAACGAAATGCTTTCGATCCGTCATGTGTGTAGGTTTCGGGCTGATTTCCATCAAAAGATAAATGGTCCAGTGTTTCGCATCTGGCAGAATCCAGCGCTTCCTCGCGAGATTCACCATAATAAAGTGCTACTTTACCTTTTCCTTTTAAGCCGTGAATTTTAATATAACCAAAAGTTTCTTTACCAAAATCTACCAACTCACCAGCTCCTGTTTTTTCGGTTTTCTTTGCACTTAAAGGTTTGGTTGTGAGTTTAAATCCGGAAGGCTTATTCTCTGGTGAATAAAAATTCCAGGAACCAACAGGAACCCATGGCGTGCCTGATTGTTGTGCTTTTCCAGATTCATCAATCCAAAGTTTATCTTCATTTGTAACCTTCCAGGATGGATCAGATTTAACATATTTACCATCAATATAAATAGCCGGCAACACTTCCTGATTGTATACTTTAAAGGAAATTTTGTGTTTCCCAACAGGGATTTTTAATGATTTTGGTTGCCCGTAAACCTGAACACCATCTAAAAGCAATTGAAAAGATCCTTCTGAGTAGATTTTTATCTCGTCTGGTTGCGGAATATCTACTTCTGCTTGAAAAGTTACTAAGGAATAAGGACTATAATACTGCCAAAGCGGTGGAAATACTGCTTCGCGTTCTGTACGTCTTACTTGCATTTTATTGCTTAACCAAACCTCAAAATCACCTGGGTACCAGATCCATGTCGCTTCTTTTGGTTTTTGTTGTGCAAACAAAAAAACAGAAGGATATAAAACAATACAAACAAACAGGAATCTTAAAATGGAAAATTGGTTATGCATATTAATTTATTTTGGAGCTAAAGATAAGTGTTATTTTTACATTTCACAACCTGTAGTGTCCTGTTTGTTTGGATTATTTAACTAATAAAATACATTGGCTGTAATTTTAAGCATATATTTTTATCTAATTCATTAAATTTTGTTTTAATATTTCTGAAATAGATAATAGCTTGTGGGATTTATCATTCATTGAAAGATAAATTATTGTAAAAATAATCTTACTTAAAAAGATTTTAGATTGAAAAGTTTTTATAATATTGTTAGATGATTGAAATTACATATGAAGAAGTTAAAGAATTTCTTCTTGAAACAGAATTTAGCTATCAACCGGGACAAATAGAGATTAGCTTTCCTATATTAAAAAGAATTCATAGAAGATTACAACAAGGAAATTCTTTTAATGCGATAAAAATAATAAGTGGTAGAATTGTAGATGGTCATCATAGATATATATGTCATCAATTATTAGATTTAATCCCTGAAACTATTACAGGTGGAGCAAATAGTAGTCAGGTTAAAGTTACCTGGAAAGAGATCAATCTTACGAGAGTTGATTATGATGACGCTCATACTAGAAGATTATTTGCTGAACGTTATGATAAATAATAAGTTAGAAAGTAAATTAACTGCATATATATTTAGTATATGTAGCTTATGTACTAAAAAAGAGATACTTTTGTGTTATGTTAATTTTATTAGACATAGATGGTGTAATGGTTCCTACTACATCTTGGAAACCAACAGAGATATTATCTGATGGATTTGCCAATTTTAGTATGAAAGCTATAAACAATCTCCAAACTATCATAAATAGTACTGGAGCAAATGTTCTATTAACAACATCTCATAAATCAAGATATAGCAACTCTGAGTGGGAAAAAATATTTAAAACAAGAGGAATTATCGCTAATATTGATTCGCTAGAACCAAACGATGACAATTTGAATAGAAAGGAAGAAATACTTCGTTGGTTTAATAAAACTAGTATTTCAGAAAGTTTTGTCATTTTAGACGATGATAAATCTTTAAATGGTTTACCTGAAAACATTAAAAATAAAGCAATTGTAACCAGTGGAACTTTAGGTTTAACAAGTGAAGAAGCAAAAATTGCAATTGACATTTTAAGAAATAAAGAATCTATTTCAGCTTAAAAACTAATTATAGTGTAAATTGAAGCCTCCTTATTTGGAGGCTTTTTTTGTTTTATTTATGATCTCTTCAATTTCTTTATTGACTGTGATTATAATTATATTTTTCTCATGTCGAACTGTTACAAATCCTCCGCATTCGAAACCAATATCTTTGAGCCATTTCCCACAAAGTCGGATTTCAGGAAACACAACATTCTTTCTGGTTGACCTTGCAAAAGACTTTCGATGTATTTTTAATTGTCGTTTTCCTAATTGATTCATTTCATTTTTTTATTTCGGCAACACAAATATAGTAATATTTATACTACAAAGAGTTGTTTTAGGTAACTAAATCATATTTTTAGGGCAACTATAAGTATTTCAAATATTCTTTTTCTTATATTTAAATTATAAGATATTTGCATGAAAAATCAATAAATCAACATTGTGTCGAAACTTAAGTTAAATAGAATAAAAGTTGTTTTAGTTGAAAACAATAGAACGAGTAAGGAATTAGCCAATCATTTAGGTAAAACTGTATCGACCGTTTCGCGTTGGTGTACGAATGAAGCTCAACCTTCTATTGAAACGCTTTATGAGGTTTCTAAATACTTGAAGGTTGATATTAGGGAATTGTTGGTTTCTACGAAATAAAAAAAATGCTTTCTTCAAAGTAGAAAGCATTTTTATAATAATTATAAGCTAAATATATTATGTTACTTACATGATACAATTTTTAAATTCACTGAAAAAAGATGGCTTATTATTTTTTAAATCAACAAAGACTGAATAGGGATCTTTAGCTCTGTAACTTTTTAATCCACGTTTTTTAAAATATTCAACAATTGCAATTGAAGATGGAATACCTATTGCTGGAAGAATAATTTTTGTCGGATCAATAATGGCTCCAATTGTCGCAGATCCAGTTACCGCCATTGCATTCGCTTTTTTTGCATCCGTTATAATTTTCATCCATTCCTCTTCTGATTTTTTTACTTCAAAATTAAATTTATCACTAAAATGTAAAATTTTATCTTCTGTAAGTTTATCTAGTTCAGTTTGCTCAAGAAAAGAACTTAGTTCCCGAAAGGACTTTCTAACACCAGATATTCGTTCTTCTTCTCTCATGTTTAATGCAAAAGTTGTATCAACATTATCTAAATATGTCATATTTAAGCCTGAATATAATGTACCAAATTTAGTCCAAAATGGATTAGTACCACGAAGCTCTAATTGCTTTTTAATAACGTGTTGCGTTGTATACGAATGTGCTCCCGTCAAGCGACACAAAGATTCTATCATTTCTATATTACCTCCTGATTTATTTACTATTAATTCTCCTTCCTTATCATCTTGAAATTCTACATATAGAGGTTGAGTTTTTCTATGTTCTTTCATTTCTAACGCAGTATTCTTTATTTGAGAATTACTGTAATGAGGTAAGGCCTTCTTTAAGGTTTGCTCAATAGCTTCAGATGGTAAACCGAGAATACTTGTCCTTAATTTTTCATACATCATAGCATCATGCTCAGCTTTAACTGAAGGGTCTTTAAAAATATCCTCGGTTTCATTGACTCTTTTACTAGCTAAATCTCTAAACATTTCAAACGTTTCTAATTCAAATGAAAATGGACTTTCTATTAAATGAATTAATCCCTTTTTTACCCATTTTTGAAGAACAATGTAAAAATAAAGTGCATTTACAAACTCACTTTTCCATAAATTGGGTTTTAAAATTGGGGAATATTCAGGCGACGTTAAATTTGGATTTTGCAATGGATGAAATACAATTATTTCATCTGAATATAAGGAATAACGTGCAATATTATTTATGATAGATTTTCCATCCAAAACTCCATGAAAAATTGAAGTTAATTTTTCTTTAGCATCATTTTTAGGAAGTAAAGCATATCGATCTAAATTAGGAGGAAATATTTCTCCAAATACTTTATAAGTTTCAGAAATTTTGTCCAACGTAATTCTTTTTGACAAATCACTCCACGTTTGATTTTTATTAATAACAAAAATTTGATTTAATGCGTCGTAAAATTGTAGATTTAGATCGTTGAATGTTAGATTTTTATTTATCATAGTTATTTGATGAACGATATTTAATTTATATAGAATAATATAACAAACCTACTATTATTTTTTAATATGTAAGATACATCTGCCTTTTTATCTTATCGATTTACAATAAATTAATCATAAAAAATACGCTTTCTTATTAAAAGTAAAGCGTATTAAAATTATAAAAGATTAAGTACTCTAATTCCCATTAAAAACCAAATACAAACTCAAAATCACCAATCCCAATAAAGCGAACAACAACTTCACCTTCTTACTAGTTTTAGGAATATCAGCTTCATCAGAAAAATTAACTTCCGGAGATTTATCAACCAATGAAATAACAATTGCCGAAACCAATAAAATTGCAAAAATGTAAAAGGAAATCAACAAAAAGTGCGGCCAAATCGTGTAAACATCTGCAGGGAAAATCCAGAGATATAAAACTCCAACAAATAAACTAAAAGCTGAACCCAAGGACAAAGTTGCATTTACAGCTTTTTTTGTCATGCGTTTCCAGAAAATACTTAGCAGAAAAACAACAGATAATGATGGCGCTAAAAAGCCCAAAACTGCCTGAAAAATATTGAATAAATTTTGTCCTTTTATATTATCAATCGCAACTGCAATCAAAATCGCAAACAAACATCCGGCTGCAATGGTGATTCTCCCTATTTTAATCTGATCTTTTATAGTAGCTGTTGGATTAATTTTCTTTACATATATATCATTCGTAAAAACGGTACTCAAGGCATTTAAAGAAGAACCAATTGTTCCCACTAAAACGGCGATCATGACGCAAATTACCAAACCGTTCATTCCGCTTGGGAATAAATTCGTAACCATTGTCATATAAGCCAAATCTGAGTTTTTGCCTAATTCCGGATATAACGCATAACACAAAATTCCGGGTAAAATAAACAACGGCAAAGCCATTACTTTTAGCCAGCCTATGAAGTTTACGCCCAATTGTCCTTGTTCGAGATTCTTTGCTCCTAAAACACTCTGAACCATTGATTGATCTGTACAAAAGAAAGCTACAGCCGCAACGGGATATCCCAACAAAATTGCCGGCCACGGATAATGCGCGTCGTTTGCAGGCTGCACTAAATTCCAGAAATTTGATGGTGTTTTTGCAATCAAAACATCTATTCCTCCTAATTTCTGTAAACCTAAATAAGATAGTGTTAGCGAAACGACAATCAATAAAATCATCTGAAAAACGT
Organism: Flavobacterium sp. Leaf82; assembly: GCF_001422725.1. Classification (GTDB taxonomy): domain Bacteria; phylum Bacteroidota; class Bacteroidia; order Flavobacteriales; family Flavobacteriaceae; genus Flavobacterium. The sequence goes on from NZ_LMMA01000036.1 coordinate 151,365, forward strand.
TGACTTTTGCAATGGCTTTTAATCCTCCGGCAAAAGTAAAAATACCTGAAAAAATTACTAAAACGGTCACACTTTGCCACATTGGGATTCCTAATATCTGACGTACTAAAACGCCTCCGCTAAATAATCCTAAAGACAACCAACTCACTAATATTTTGACTAAAGCGTACCAAGCCAGAATATTCTGTGTTGAGTCGCCATAACGTTTTCCCATATATTCAGGCATCGTGCTAACTTTGCTTGCAATATACCGTGGTGCAAAAACCATCGCTAAAAGCAACAGAAATACAAAAGCGTACCACTCAAAATTTCCGGCTACAATTCCGGTTGCATAACCAATACTTGCAAAAGCCAATAACGATGACGGTCCAACATTTGTTCCCCACATATTAAACCCAATGCTATACCAGTTTAACGAATTTCCGGCAAGAAAAAGAGTTTCGTTTTTCTTGCTTTGCTTTACACTTACCACCCAGCCAATGACTAATAAAGCAACCAAATAAACGCCAACAATTATAAAATCAAGCGTCGTTAATTTATCGTAGATACTGTTCATAGTCCGTATTCGTTAAGAATGTCAGCTATTTTTACTGGCAATCCGGTTTGCAATGATTTATCCATCGCCTGCAATAAAGCAACGGTTCCTATGCCTTCTTCCATGTTTGGATAAGCTTCAAAATCAAGTTCGATACTGTCTACAAAATATTCCAGATAGTTTTGATATTCTCCTGCGTGATGACTTTGTCCTTCAAAACGGAAATAATGTTTCAAGGTCGAATCTCCCCAGGTTATTACTTTTTCTTCGCCTGTTTTGTCAGTAATTGCATAACGCAATTCATGATAATCAGCCTGACTTGCGCCTTCGGTTGCTCTTAAAATTGTACTCATTCCGCTATCACGTTGTGCCGGTTGTGTTGGCGAAGTATAAACACCGCTAACTCTGGCGATTCTTCCATCTGTTGCTTTAAAGATAAAATGCATGGTATCCTCGTTTTTTAAACCTGCCGCACTTCCGTTACTGCTAATCATTCCGTATCCCATAACTTCTTGGATATTTGGTAAATACCATCTAATAAAATCTACAGGATGGCTTAATCCTCCGTACAACCATTTAAAAGATTGCAACAAGGACCATTCTTTCTCTAAAAACCATCTGTGATCTGCATGATAATGCGCTTCAATGGTAATTAAGTCACCTATTAAACCTTCTTCAAAATCATCACGTTGTCTTTTTGCAGGTTCAAAAAATCGTGAACTTTGCCCAATAAAAACCTTTTTTCCTGTCTTTTTGCTGAGTTCCAAAAGTTCAGCAGCGTCAGAAAGATCATCAATAAATGGTTTGGTACATACTACGTGTTTTCCGTGCAGTAAAGCTTGTTTTATATGTTCTGCATGAAGATGGTCCGGTGTATAAATTGCTATGATATCTATATTTTTATCATTTAATAAATCATCGAAATTTGTAGTATACGAATGAAAATCAAATTCTTTGGCTCTTTGTTTACACAATTCTTCATTGCGGTCACATACTTTTACAAGTTCAAATTTCGAACTTTTTAAAGCTGCCGACATCGTACTTCGTCCTTCTCCGAGTCCTAAAATGGCTATTTTTAACATGAGATGTGGTTATTTTAGATTATTTTTTAGCCACGAATTCACTAATTATTTTCTCTTAAAATCTTTGCGAATACTACTCTAATTAAATCGTATTAATAAAAATTTTAATCTCAGCTAATTATTAAAATTCGTGAATTCGTGGCATTTTATTAGTTAACTTTATTTAAGAAAATCCAGGTTTCGTCTGGTTTTGTGCCTTCAATTCCGGTTTGATATTTTTTCATTAAAGCATTCCATTCGTCTACACGCGGATTGTTTTGTGTAGTTTTCGGGTTTAGTTTATCCAGATTTTCTCCTTTTGGAATACTGATAATCAACATTAATTGTTTTTCATTTTTAAAAACTTGTAATTGCTGGAAATCGGCATTGCAGAAACCTTTTGCAAGTTCTGGCCATTTTTCGAACTGTGTCGTGTGATAATCTACATATTCCTTTTGCAGTTTTGGATCATCAACCAGATTCGCCGTCAAAACAATATTTTCCCATTCTGATGCAGGTTTTGAATCTTTACATCTTTCAAAATTCTGAAAATTATAAATTGGGTTTTCGTAGATTTTTATTTGGATCGACGGAAAAGCCAAAGCCAACTTTCGTTTCGTTCTTTCGGGCTGATTCATTTTCCCGTAAATCACCAAATGATTTTTCCATTGGTACAAAGATTCACCCACAATTCTGAATCCTTTTATAGTCGATTTGATTTTTTCGATGTCAAAATCAGAGCCTATTAATTCGATCACAACAGGTTTTGGTAATTCTTGTAATCCCCAGGATTCTTCGATTACAACTTCTTTTACTAAATCAAGATACGGCGCTCTGATTCCCGCAGCATCTTTAATTTTAGTACTCACATACGGATCATTATTCTGCCAAATATTTCCTTCGGGACCGTTGTTATTTTTTAAAATTTTCTCAGTCGCAATCCAGTTATTTTTTATTGTAAAACCCTGACTTCCTTCATCTGTATACAAATACAACCACAAAAACGGATCGTGCGCATACGGGCTATTATAGACTTTATCTATATAATTTTCTTCTATCTGGCTATTGGGTTGTGAAGAAAGCGTGTAAATTCCCGAAACATCATGCAAATGTTTGGCATAATGATGAATTTTATTCGCCAGAATTTTATTGTTTTCCATCACGTTTTTAGTGTGTGTCCAACCCCAGCCCATCGCAATTCCGGAGTATGAAACATCCGAAATCTCGTTATGTTCGATCGTAATATTCTTTACAAAACCAGCGCTAATTCCCAGCGTTCCCCAATCTTCATTGGTTGCGTTTGTAATTAAATTATCTGAGATTGTCTCATTAGAACAAACATCTCGTTCATCTTTTACATTTAAAGGCAAATGCGCCTCGAAAGCTTCTTCAGAAAAAACTCCAACATTTATAGCACTTCCGCCAATGTCTTTGAATAAATTTCCTTTGATTGTATTGTAATTTGTTCCTTTATTTAAATCCAATCCTGTAGAAGATAAATGTTCAAAACGGCAGGATTCGAACTGAAGATTATTAGCATAATTTACTTCTACAGCTGCTCGCGGTCTTCCAACCCAAGCCTGATTTTCTAAACTCGCCTGATTTGGCGTTCCCGGAACTTTCAATTTATAAGCATCCAATAAATACAAACCGGATTGCAGCGGCACGTGACCTTGTTGCGAAGGACGAAGCCAATTGCTGTATTGAAACGAAATTCCTTTAAATTTAAAATGACTTACCGGAGAATCGATTGTTCCCTTTATTTCAACCAAATTTTCTAAAACAGGAACCGTTATTTTAGCCGAATTCATGTCTTCTCCAACTCTTGGAATATAATAGATTTTGGCATTTTTTTTATCCAAATACCATTCTCCGGCTTCATTAAGCATCGAAATTCCGTTGTTTAAATAGAAAGCAGAATTTCCGTTGTTTTTAGAAATCCAGGGCGCTGGCCAGGGATGTTCGCTTTGAATACGACTTTCCGGCTGTTCAAACGAAAGTCTGGCACTGTCTTTTTTTATTTCGATATTTTTGATGCGAAGATTGGCTGTTGACCACCATTGCACAATAAACATTTCCATTCCGGGTTCGTACTTTATAGATTTATCTTTAAACGGAATCCAACAGGTTTCTGTCGCTGAATCCCAAGATAAAATACGATCCATCGTGTTTCCGGCGGTACTTTTGGCGCGAACGGCTTTTTTATCATTCACCCATAATTGTCTGTAATTGATTAAGTCGCCTGCAATTTTAGGCGCATCGGCAACCCAAAAATTTGCTCTTTTTATTCCGTTTATAGTGGGTGCTTTTTTCCAGTTTTTTATTTCGAGTCCTGCGCTAATTATTGGTCTTGCATTTATATCTGCCTGTATTATTGTTGGACTTTCGGTAGTTCCGGAATCTTCAGGTCTTACAAACAAAGGCTCGTTTAAATAATACGTTCCGTTCATGACAATAATCTGAATTCCGTCTTTTATAGAAGCGTCTTTTAGGCGACGCAGTTCTCTGGCTTTTCGCATTGCCATTTGTACCGTTGCCAAAGGATTAGATTTTGTTCCTGAATTTGAATCTTTTCCGTTTGGAGAAACCCAAATTTCAGCAGCATTTGCAGAGAAAGTGGTTGAAATAATCAGAAAGAGGATCAGTAATTTAGTAAAAGAATTTAAACGCATTATTTTTAACTTTTTTGGTAGTAAAATAATTGAGGATGTAATTTAAAGCAATAAATAATCTTCATCCTGAACTATTTTAACATTTATCTTAAATATACGGCACAATTTAAAAGAACGCTAAAATAAAAGCATCCTGTACACTCCTGTAATTCCTTAAAATCATCATGAAAAGCATAAATTGTTAACTTTTAACTTTTCTTTTGTGGCAAAAAAGGAACTTATTCAAGATTTTAAAATATTTTTTTATAGATTTGTGTAATCGATTACATTTATATTTATTTGTTTATCGATCTTCTTTTTTTCTTTATCAATAAAAAAACGAGGATGAATAAACAGATTTGACAAATAAAGTTTTCTTTACAACTAAACTATTAACCAAATTCAACAAGAATGAAAATGAATCCCATTCACCTTTTACGCTTTGCTGTGGCAATCCTGATTGCAGGTTTTTCGCAAATTAATATGGCCCAAAATTCAAAGTCTTATGACACTTATAAAAACATTGAATTTAAAATGGCAAAAGTCAAAGAGCCTGTAATTCCAAAAAACAGTGTAAACATTAAAGATTTTGGTGCTGTAAATGGCGGTTATGTTTTGAATACGAAGGCTTTCGCCGATGCTATAGACGCGGTTTCAAAAAAAGGCGGTGGAAAAGTAATTATCCCTCCAGGAATCTGGCTTACAGGACCAATTATCTTAAAAAGCAATCTGGAACTTCATGCTGAAACCGGGGCTTTAATCAAGTTTTCGCCAGACAAAAGTTTATATCCAATTATAGAAACCAGCTTTGAAGGTTTGAATACCTGGCGTTGCATCTCTCCTATTTATGGTAAAAATCTTGAGAATATCGCTTTTACCGGAAGCGGTGTCTGGGATGGTTCTGGCGAAGTTTGGAGACAAGTTAAAAAGAGTAAATTAACAGATAGCCAATGGAAAAAGTTTGTCTCTTCTGGTGGTGTTTTAAATGATAAAAAAGACAGTTGGTATCCATCTGAAGTTTTTATGAATGCTTCTAAAGGTGCTGATCAAAACGTGCGTCCGGATTTAAAAACGAAAGAAGAATTTGAAAAAATTCATGACTTTTTGCGTCCTGTTTTGGTGAGTATTCAAAATAGTAAAAGAGTTTTGTTTGACGGACCTGTTTTTCAAAATTCTCCGGCATGGAATATTCATCCGTTAATGGTTGAGGATTTAATTGTTCGAAATGTTACGGTTCGTAATCCTTGGTATTCTCAAAATGGCGACGGTCTTGATGTAGAATCCTGTAAAAATGTGATCATCGAAAACTCAAGTTTTGATGTGGGCGACGATGCTATTTGCATTAAATCCGGAAAAGATAAAGACGGTCGCGATCGTGGTGTTCCCTGCGAAAATATTATCGTAAAAAACAATATCGTTTATCACGGACACGGCGGTGTAACCGTTGGAAGTGAGATGTCTGGCGGAGTAAAAAACCTTCACGTATCGAACTGTACTTTTATGGGAACTGATGTTGGTCTTCGTTTTAAAAGTAACCGCGGACGTGGCGGTGTAGTCGAAAACATTTATATTTCTGATATTTTTATGACTGATATTCCGTCTCAGGCGATTTCTTTTAATTTATATTACGGAGGAAAATCTATCGCAGAAACCCTAGAAGAAGGCGGAGATAAAATCATCAATAAAGCAATGCCTGTAACGGTAGAAACGCCACAATTTAAAAACATTTCGATCAAAAATATCACTATTAATGGCGCGCAACAAGCGGTATTTTTACAAGGTTTACCTGAAATGAATTTAGAAAATATCGAAATCTCTAACTTAACGGTTAAAGCCGAAAAAGGATTCTCGATTATTGATGCTAACGGAATCAAAATCAGCAATGCAAAACTAGATATTGCTGCAAGCAATGTATTCGAAATTTACAATGGTAAAAACTTGTCTTTAAAAAATATAGATTTTAATTCTACATCAGCAAAAGCAGTTTCTGTAAACGGTGAAGCTTCTCAGAATATCGAATTTGTATCTTCTCCAGGAGTAGATTTTTCTAAGACAACTACTGTTGGCGAAACGGTTCCTAAAGATGCTGTGAAGTTTTAAAGAATTGTTAGAAGTTAAATGCGAAAAGGCAGGCTATTCAAATTGAATAGCCTGCCTTTTTTTTATTCTTTTCAACGGATTAAAAACATTTCTATGGAATTTTACAAGAAGAGTTCCGCAGGAACGGTGAATATTGTAGGGATGGATTTTAATCCATTCTACGCAATAAAAATCGCCAATCTTTGTCGAGTTCCTTGTGAGGATTTCTCCTTCGTCGAAATGACAATATTGTGGTTACTTTATGTTTTTATTACTATTTTTTATCGTCAACGTAAACCTGACAGGTTTTAAAAACCTGTCAGGTTCAAATATTGAAATCAAAATGACAATACTTTACGATTACTTTATAATTTATAAAAGGAAACCGCATTCTCAAACCAAATTTTATTCTGGTCTTCTATCGAAAGTTGTTGCATATAATCTTCTAAAGTTCGTACCACTTCTGAGTAATCTGAAGCAACATTAAGAACGGGCCAATCTGATCCGAACATTAATTTTTGGGTAGTGAAATTTTCAAAAACAACATCCAGATAAGGTTTTAAATCATCAGCTTTCCAGTTGTTCCAATTGGCTTCTGTGACCATACCTGAGATTTTGCAGTTTACATTTTCATATTTCGAAATTTCTTCAATTCCTTTTTTCCACGAAGCAATATCTCCAGATTTAATATCCGGTTTAGCAATATGATCAATCACAAATTGCTGATCCGGAAAATCCTGAACCAAACTGATTGCTGCCCGTAACTGACGATGAAAAATAAGAATATCGTAGGTATAATTAAAAGGTTTTAAAGCCGAAATTCCGTTACGAAAATCTTCTCTAAACATAAAATCATCAGCTTCGCCTTGTACAACATGACGAAATCCTTTTAACTTTTTATGAGTAGAAAAATGCTCTAATCGTTCTGTAATATTCTCATCCCGAAGATCAACCCAACCTACAATTCCTTTTATGAAATCATTTTTTGAAGCCAAATCAACAAGAAAATTAGTTTCATCTTCAGACTGACTTGCCTGAACAGCAACACAACCAGAAAATTGATTTTGTTGCAACAAAGGCAAAAGATTTTCGGGCAAAAAATCCCTTTGAATCTTTTGCATCGAATCATCAATCCAACTATCGCGAACGGGATCAAATTTCCAAAAATGCTGATGTGAATCTATACGATTACTCATCTTTATTAATTTACATCGCTAATTAAGGCACGATCAAGATGCACGTAACCGCCATCTACAAAAACAAATTGTCCCGTTGTATGCGAGGAACGATCTGAGATAATAAAAAGTGACGTGTCTGCAATTTCTTCTGTTTTGGTCATTCTGCTTTCAAACGGAATGCTCTTATTGATTTTCTTTAAAACAGTTTCACCATCTTCCAGCGTTTTAATCCAATCTTCGTATGCGGGCGTATAACTTTCTGCAATAATAATCGCGTTAGAACGAATTCCAAACTGGATCAAATCAACTGCCCATTCTCTGGTTAATCCTAAAACTCCGCCTTTCGCAGCAGCGTAACCAGATGTTCCGCCTTGCCCGGTTAAAGCGACTTTAGAACCAATATTCAGGATGTTACCTTTTGATTCTTTTAAGTACGGAAGCGCATATTTTACCAGTAAAAAGTAGCTTACCACATTCAGTTTCAAAGAATCCATAAATTCCTCGTAACTCGCATCTAAGCCAGCGCCGTCGTTTACTCCAACATTGTTTATTACTACATCGATTCTGCCATATTTTTGAATTATTTTTTTAACGGCATTTTCGATTTCAACGGGATCAGTAACATCGGTTTGAACAAATAAAGAATTTATTCCTCTTTTTTGAAACGCCTCCGCATAATCAAATCCTCTGCTGTTTCTGTCAATCAAAACCGGAATACCGCCTTCATCTGCAATGCGATTAATTATCGTTTCTCCAATACTTCCCTGCTTTCCGGCTGAACCTGAAACAACTATAATTTTATCTTTTAAATTTAAATCCATTTTTTTGTGATTATTAAGGTTATCTAGTTAAACCCGACAGGTTTTAAAAACCTGTCGGGTTTCCTTTGATTGTAAATTCTACAGATACTAGTTTATTCTATTTCAATCAACGCTTTTATTACATTATTTTTTGGGTCAATCAATTTTCCAAAATCGTTGATCATTTCTGAGAAACTGGTTCTGTGCGTTATGTATTTCTTTGGATCAATTTTTCCGTTTTTAAGACATTCCATTACATATTCAAAATCCTGAATCGTAGCGTTTCTGCTGCTCATTAAAGTAGATTCTCTTTTATGAAAATCAGGATGACTAAACGTTAATTCGCCTTTTTGAAGTCCAACCAAAACGAATCTTCCGCCATGCGAAATATAGTTAAAAGCATTATTCATCACCTTTTGGTTTCCGGTTGCATCGATAACGACATTTGCCATATCGCCATTGGTTAATTCAGATAATTTAGCGCTTACATCTTCGTTTAACGGATTTATGGTCGCATCGGCATTTAGTTCATTTTTACAAAAATCCAAACGGTATTCGTTGATATCCATTACGATAACTTTTGCTCCGGCAATTTTAGCAAACTGGATTAGTCCAATACCAATTGGTCCGGCACCCATTACCAGAACAGTATCATTGGGTCCAACGGCTGCTCTTCTAACTCCGTGCGCTGCAATTGCTAATGGTTCAACCAAAGCCAATTGATCGTAATCTAATCCTTGACCGTGCAGTAAATATTGCTCTGGTATCGTAACATATTCCGCCATTCCGCCATCAATATGAACGCCAAAAACTTTGATATTTACACAACAATTGGTTAATCCATTTCTGCAAGCCACACATTTTCCGCAATTGAAATACGGAATAAAAGTTACTTTATCTCCCGGCTCAAAACCTTTTGCATTTCCTTTAATATATTCTGCAGCCAATTCATGACCTAAAATTCTGGGATATTCAAAATAAGGCTGTGTTCCGCCAAAAGCATGAATATCAGTCCCGCAGATTCCAATTCTCTTTATCTTTAATAATACTTCACCTTCTTTAGGTTCGGGTATTTCTTTTTCTTTTAATTTAAATTCCTGTGGTTTTTCACATACAATAAATTTCATCATAGATTTTTTAGATTACTTTTTGTAGTCAACCGCAGTTTGTTTACTGGTACCTAAACCTTCAATTCCAAGTTCTACAACATCGCCCGCTTTAAGATAAATTGGTTCTGGTTTAATACCTAATCCAACTCCCGGAGGCGTTCCTGTACTGATAATATCGCCCGGAAGCAAGGTCATAAACTGACTTAAATAATACAATAAGTACGGAATTTTAAAAACTAGATTTAAAGTATTACTGTCTTGGTATTTTTTACCATTCACCGTAAGCCACATCGATAAATTATCTACATCTTTTACTTCGTCTTTTGTTGCTAAAAAGGGTCCAAGAGGCGCAAATGTATCACAGCCTTTTCCTTTTGCCCATTGTCCGCCGCGTTCTATCTGAAATTCTCTTTCGCTATAATCATTTAATAAAGCATAACCTGCAACATAGTCCAGCGCTTCGGCTTCATCAACATAACTTGCTTTTTTACCTACAACAAATGCCAGTTCAACTTCCCAGTCGGTTTTTACACTGTTTTTAGGAATAATAACATCATCATCAGGACCGCATAAAGATGTAGTTGATTTAAAAAAGATGATTGGTTCTGTTGGGATTGGCGCTCCGGTTTCTTTACAGTGATCTACATAATTTAGACCAATACATATTATTTTTGAAGGTCTCCCCACCGGAGATCCTAAACGTACATTTGCAGCTACTTCTGGTAAAGTAGGATTACTGTCTAATGCTTTTTGTAATTTTTCTAAACCGTTTTCTTCAAAAAAACTTTCGTTAAAGTCTGAAACGATTGCCGAAACATCATATCTTTTTTCACCTATTAAAACTCCTGGTTTTTCTTTTCCTATTTCTCCAAAACGTATTAATTTCATTTTTTTATTTTTTAAGATTCTAAGTCGCTATGGTTCTGAGGTTCTAAGTTTTTTACCCCTAGTATCTTAGAATTTCAGCTCCTTTTTTAATTATTTTTTTAAGTTATAAGTTCAATTGTTACTAAAAACTCTAAGTATAAAAAACCTTAGCATCTTAGTATCTCAGTCCCGAGGCTTCGGGATAGTCCCTTTTCTCAGTTATTTAATTTAATAAACCCTCCGTCGATTGGGTAATCGCTTCCGGTGATAAATCCTGCTTCGTCGCTGCATAAATACAAGGCTAGAGCCGCAATTTCATCCGGTTTTCCCATACGTCCAATGGGTTGTGATTGTGATAGTTTTTCGAACATTTCAGCTTCTTTTCCGGCGTAATTTTTCGAAATAAAACCATCTACAAATGGTGTGTGAACTCTGGCTGGAGATACGGAATTGCAACGGATATTTTCGCCAATATAATCCTTGGCAACAGATAAAGTCATTGCCATAACCGCACCTTTTGCCGTAGAATAAGCAAACCTGTCCGGAATACCAACCCATGCCGCAATAGATGCCATATTGAGAATTACCCCACCTTTTGAAAGTCGCAATTGCGGAATCGCGGCAAACAAGCAATTGTAAACTCCTTTTACGTTTACCTCCATCACACGATCAAAATCAGCTTCTGGTGTGGTGTCTACTTTGCCCACATGAGCAATTCCAGCATTATTAATCAAGATGTGAATATTGCCAATGGCTTCAAATGTCGCAGTAACCTCTTTTTGGTTCGCTACATTACAGGCGTGCGAAAAAACATTTCCTCCTAATTTTTTGATATCTTCAACTGCTTCCTGAGCACTTTCAATCGTTAAATCTAATATGTGAACTTCTGCACCTTGTTTGGCAAAAAGCGTTGCTATTGCTCTGCCTATTCCGCTGCCGCCTCCGGTTACCACAGCTTTTTTATTTTGTAATGAAAACATTTTTTATTGTATTTAGTCCTTAAATTATATTGTTGTAGTCTTGTAAAATTAATAAATGTAAAAAACACAATTACAAATGTAATTTTTAATCTCAATATTCTGAGAAATATTTTATTTATTTCCTCTAAAAATAATCATAGTTTAATATATTATAACATTTTCTATATCATTTGTAAAAAAACTACACTGTAGATTCATATACTGCAAAAAATGACTGTTAATAAATGAAACATTTATTGCTCAATTCAATCTTATTTCTATTTTTGTAATTGTATTTTTTACATTTATTATTTTTCACCCTATATCATCATCAATAAAATATCAAAAAATGACAGTATTAAAAGGGATAACCTGGAATCACACAAGAGGTTTATTACCAATGGTTGCTACAGCACAGCGTTTTACAGAATTAAATCCAAATATTGAAATCACTTGGGAAAAAAGAAGTTTACAGGAATTTGCAGATGCATCGATCGAGGATTTAGCAAAAAGATTCGATTTATTGGTGATCGATCATCCCTGGACAGGCTTTGGAGCGCACACAAACGCAATCCTTCCCCTATCTGATTATCTTTCGAATGAATATATAAAAGATCAGGAAGTTAATACAGTTGGAAAATCTTATGGAAGCTACGTTTTTAGCAACAAACTTTGGGCATTACCTATCGATGCAGCGACTCCGGTTGCGGCAGCACGTTTGGATATTTTAGAAAAACAAGGTTTAAAAGTGCCTCAGACTTACGATGATTTATTGGCTTTAGCCAAAAAAGGATTGGTCGCTTTTGCCGGAATTCCGGTTGATGTTCTTATGAGTTTTTATATGTATTGCTGCAGTTTGGGCGAAGCTCCTTTTTTATCTGATGAAAAAGTAATCTCGGTAGAAACCGGAAAAAAAGCGTTGAAACTATTTCGTGAATTAGCACAATTAATAGATCCTGCGAATTTTAATCGAAATCCAATTCAGGTTTATGAAGCAATGGTAAATTCTGATGAAATTGCCTACTGCCCTTTTGCTTATGGATATTCGAACTATTCGAGAACGGGTTACAGCAAAAATTTACTTCATTTTTATGATTTGGTTCGTTTGAATAATAACCCTATGATTAGTTCCCTTGGCGGAACCGGATTAGCCGTTTCATCGTTCAGCAAACACATTCCTGAAGCGATTAAATATGCCGAATTTACCGGATCTTCTCATGTTCAGCAAAATATATTCGTGGACAATGGCGGACAACCCGGACATTTGCAAGCCTGGAAAAGTGACCGAATTAACGGAGTTACACATGATTATTTTAAGAATACTTTACCGGCGTTAGAACGCGCATTTTTGCGCCCAAGATATTCCGGACATATGTATTTTCAGGATCATGCCGGCGATGTGGTTCGCGATTATCTAATGAATGGCGGAAATGAAGAATTGGTTTTAGAAGCTCTGAATTCGCTTTATGCAAAATCCCTAAACCTGCAAACAACATGAGACCGTTAGAAGGATTAGTTGTGTTGGAGTTTTGCCAGTTTTTGGCAGGTCCTTCGGCGGGATTAAAGTTGGCTGATTTAGGCGCCAGAGTCATTAAAATCGAACGACCAATAAAAGGTGAAGCTTGCAGGCAATTGAGCATCAAGGATCTATTTGTAGACGATAGCAGTTTACTCTTTCATACCATTAACAGAAATAAAGAATCTTTTGCCGCTGATCTTAAAAATCCGGAAGATTTGATTTTGATAAAAAAACTGATCGCTGAGGCAGATATTATGACACATAATTTCAGACCGGGTGTGATGGAAAAAATTGGATTGGATTTTAAGGAAACACTGGCGATCAACCCAAAAATAATCTACGGAACGATTACAGGTTACGGCAATATTGGTCCGTGGGTAAAAAAACCGGGACAGGATTTATTGCTGCAATCCTTATCCGGATTGAGTTGGTTAAGCGGCAGAAAAAGTCAGGAACCTGTTCCGTTTGGTTTGGCTGTAGCCGATTTAATGTGCGGAAACCATTTCGTTCAGGGAATTTTAGCGGCTTTGCTTAAAAGAGCCAAAACCGGAAAAGGAGTTTTGGTCGAAGTAAGTTTGTTAGAATCGGTTTTAGACGTTCAGTTCGAAGCGATTACTTCTTTCTTAAATGATGGCGATCAATTGCCGGAAAGAGGCGATGTAAAAGGAAGTGCGCATGCTTTTTTGAGCGCTCCTTATGGCGTTTACCAAACTCTTGACGGTTATCTTTCTCTGGCAATGGGCGATTTAATTTTTATAGGAAATGTACTTGGCGTTGATTTAAACGCATATGTAGAAAAGCCTCTTTGGTTCGAAAAAAGAGATGAAATCAGAACCATATTAGCACAGAAATTATTAACTCAAACAGCTGATTATTGGATTGCATTACTTCAAAAAGAAGGAATCTGGTGCGGAAAAGTATTTAATTATGAAGAATTAGACAGTCAGCCTTTTGTAAACGAATTGCACTTGAAACAAACCGTTAAAAATTCTGATGGTGCAACTTTGGTTACAACCCGAAGTCCAATTCAGCTTGACGGAAAAATTTTAACCAGTATGAAAGCCGCTCCTAAAGTTGGAGAAGATAATCAAAACATACACGAACAATTTTTAAAAAACGCATGAAGCCATTAGAAGATTATTTAATAGTAGATTTTAGCCAGTTTCTTTCCGGTCCGTCAGCGAGTTTGCGATTGGCAGATTTGGGTGCGCGCGTGATAAAAATTGAAAAACCGGGAACAGGCGATATCTGTAGAACCTTATATACATCTGATTTGATTATGAATGGCGAATCTTCTGTTTTTCACACCATTAACAGAAATAAAGAATCATTTGCCATTGATTTTAAACAACCGGAAGAACTCGAAAAATTAAAAAAATTACTGGCTAAAGCTGATGTCGTTATGCATAATTTCAGACCCGGAGTTATGGAGCGCGTGGGTTTAAGTTATGATGATTTAAAAGCCATAAATCCAACGGTGGTTTACGCTTCAATTTCAGGGTTTGGCAATCATCCGGATTTAAAAGATTTACCGGGACAGGATTTGTTATTGCAATCTTTAACGGCTTTGACCTGGCTGAGTGGAAATCAGGAAGATGGTCCGGTACCAATGGGTTTATCCATTGTCGATATGTTGGCGGGAGCACATTTGGTCCAGGGAATTTTAGCTGCTTTGTATCGAAAAGCAACTCATAATATTGGCGCTTCGGTTCAGGTAAGTATGCTCGAATCGGCTTTTGATTTTCAGTTTGAAACGATTACAACTTATTTTAATGATGGCGGCGAATTGCCTGTCAGGACAAAAACGAATAATGCCCACGCTTATTTGGGTGCGCCATACGGAATTTATAAAACCAAAAATGGCTTTTTAGCTTTGGCAATGGGTTCAATTCCGGTTTTGGCTTCGCTTTTAAAATGTGATGAACTTCTTGCATTTCCTGAAAATAAATTTGCTTTAAGAGACGAAATAAAGAACATTCTGGCTTTGCATTTACAAACTCAGAATACTGATTTCTGGCTGAATATTTTAGAACCCGCAGACATTTGGTGTGCCGGAGTTTTAAACTATCAGGAACTTTTTGCTCAGGAAGGTTTTAAGGTTTTAGAATTTACGCAGAAAGTAACAATGCTTGACGGATATACTTATGAAACAACACGTTGCCCCATTAAAATAGACGGTGAATATTTTACTTCAAGTAAAGGTTCTCCAAAATTAGGACAGGATAATGAGAAAATTATTAAAGAATTTATAGCTCTATAATGGAAAAAATAAGAGTCGCTGTCCGCAAATTTGATCCTTTCGAAAGTACGCTGCAAAAGCTATGGGATTTATTTTGCTTAAAATATAATATTGCTGTCGAGGCAGAAATGGTTCCGCTGGAATTACATGATCTTTATGAAGAAACGATCACGAATAAAGGTTTAAAAAACGGCAAATGGGATATTGCACATATTAATACAGATTGGATATTTGATGCTGTAAACCAAAAAGCAGTTCTGGATCTAACCTCTCTTATTAGTCAAAATCCACCGCAGGATTATCCTGAAGGATGGCATAATTCGCTATTGCATTTACAACAAATAAAAAACGGAACATACGGATTACCGTTTCATGACGGACCGGAATGTCTTATTTTTAGAAAAGATTTATTCGGAAATAATACGGAGAAAGAGAACTTTAATAAACAATTTGGCTACGAATTAAATCCTCCAAAAACATGGGAACAATTTGTGCAAATAGCAGAGTTTTTTAATCGTCCGGAAGAAAATTTTTATGGTTGTATTTTTGCCAATTTTCCGGATGGACATAATATGGTTTTTGATTTTTGCCTGCAATTATGGACCAGAGGCGGATCTTTATTAAATGCAGAAAATAAAATCGATATTAATAATCCGGCATCAATTCAAGCTTTGGATTTTTACAGAATTCTTGTAAACAACAAAAATGCTGTTCACCCAAAGTCTAAAAATTTTGGTTCTGTCGAAGCAGGAATGGCTTTCGCCGAAGGGCAAGCCGCTATGGCAATAAATTGGTTTGGATTTGCCTCGATGTGTGAAGTGATCGATGAATCGAAAGTAAAAGGCAAAGTCGATATTGCTGAACTTCCTTGTGATATAAATCATAAAACGGCTTCGCTAAATGTGTATTGGTTGTACACTATTGGTATTGGAAGTAAAAATAAAGCACTTGCCTACGACTTTTTGAGATTTGCGACGACGCCAAAAAGTGACAAATTATTAACCAACGAAGGCGGAATTGGTTGTCGTAAATCAACCTGGACAGATCCTGAAATCAATAAAACGATTCCGTATTATCATAAACTCGAAATGTTGCATGAAAATGCTTTGACTTTGCCACAAACGCATATCTGGCCAAAAGTGACAGAATTAATAGATCAAATGGTTTTGAAAGCAATTGAAAGCGATATTTCGTCTGAAAAACTAATCGAAGAAACTCAGAATGAGATTGAAAAATTAACGAGCTAAAACTTGGAGTAAACTTGATAAAGTTTCATCGGGAAAACTCAAAAAACTTTGCAACTAATTCCCGATGCTTCGGGATAGCAGCTTAGAACCTTAAACTAAAAAATATGAATATTCCATATAAACCTAAATTACCCAAAACCAACCAACCTATTATCATTATTGGCGCAAGCGGCATTGTAAAAGATGCACATTTGCCTGCTTATGAAATGGCTGGTTTCTCAGTTTTTGGTATAACGAATAGAACCATTTCAAAAGCACACGATCTGGCAAAACAATTCAAAATAGCTCATGTTTTTGAGAATGTGGCTGATGCGGTTAAAAATGCGCCATCAAATGCTGTTTACGACATTACGGTTCTACCCGATCAATACATCGAAATTCTGGAACAATTGCCTGACGGAGCCGCAGTTCTGATTCAGAAACCAATGGGAAATGATCTTGCACAGGCACGAGAAATCGTAGCCGTTTGTGAGCGTAAAAATCTGGTTGCGGCAATTAATTTTCAACTGCGTTTTGCGTCTTTCGTGAGTGCTGCACGCTCAATAATCGATCAGGGAATTATTGGAGAATTGTATGATTTTGAATTTAAAGTTACCGTAAACACGCCATGGGAATTGTTCCCGTTGATTAAGGAACATCCCAGATTAGAAATTCTTTTTCATAGTGTTCACTATATCGATTGCATTAGGTCATTTTTAGGAAATCCGAAAGGTGTGATGGCAAAAACAGCGAAACATCCGCTAAAAAAATTATCCTCTTGCCGTTCTACAATCATTGTAGATTATGGAGAAGATAAACATGTTGTCATCAATACCAATCACGATCATCATTTTGGACCTAAACACGAAGAAAGTTACATAAAATGGGAAGGAACAAAAGGCGCCATTAAAGCAAAAATGGGTTTATTAATGAATTATCCGGATGGTTTGCCGGATGAATTTGAATATGCTTTAACCAATGAAAAAGGCGAATACGAATGGCAAAAAATCGAGCTTGAAGGTTCATGGTTTCCTGAAGCTTTCATTGGCACAATGTCAAATTTAATGCGCTTTAAAGAAGGTTCAGATACCAAATTACTGGCAAGTGTTCAGGACGTTCTGGACACAATGAAAGTAGTCGAAGCCTGTTATATCAGTAACCAAAACGGAGGAGTTTCTCTTGACGAATTATAAAATTAGTCGAAAGTCTCAAGTCTTAAAGTCAAAAGTAAGTGACTTTATGACTTGAGATTTTACAACTTTCAAACTAAAATATATGTATTTCAAATCAACATTTTTCGAAGAATATCAAATTGGTGACAAGCGCGTCACTTTTGGACGAACGATTACAGAAACCGATTTTGTGGTTCACGCGGGACATACGGGAGATTTTTTTCCGCATCATATGGATGAAGAATGGTGCAAGACACAACCTTTTGGTCAACGTATCGCTCACGGAACAATGGTTTTTAGTATCGGAATTGGTTTAACAGCCTCAGAAATTAATCCTGAAGCATTTTCTAAGGGTTATGACCGAATGCGATTTGTAAAACCGGTTCACATTGGTGATACCATTCATTCTGAAATCACTATCTCAGAAAAAGGCGAAGCCAAAAAGCCCGATATGGGAACTGTCACAGAACACGTAGAAATTATCAATCAAAGAGGTGAAGTAGTTTTAGTCTGCGATCACTTACTTCTGGTCAAAAAAAATGTTTTTTAAGGTTTAAAGGCGCAGAGATTCATAGAAACAAAGGTTTACCTACTTAGAACCTCTATTAATATCAACAATTAACCATCAACAATTAACAATCATCTATAAACTATCAACCTAAAAAACTCATGCAAATAACCAACCAAACCGGCGATCAACACGAAGTCGCTTCAGAAACAGGCTCGGGCAAAAAATATCTTCTGCCTTTTATATTAATCACCAGCTTATTTTTCTTGTGGGGAATGGCTCATGGTCTTGACGGAATTTTGATTCCGCATTTAAAAAAAGCATGCCAGCTCAACAACAGACAATCTACATTAATCGATACCTCGATCTTTTTTGCCTATTTTATAATGGCAATTCCGGCGGGAATTATTATCAAAAAAATTGGCTATAAAAACAGTATTATTACTGGTTTACTCGTTTTTGCTGCGGGAGCATTTTTATTTGTACCGGCTGCAAACACGAGAACTTATGAACTTTTTTTACTGGCCTTATTTATTATTGGCTGCGGATTAACAATTCTCGAAACCAGCGCTAATCCTTACGCAGCTATTTTAGGGCCGCCGGAATCTTCTTCTACAAGATTAAATTTAGCGGCTTCTTTTAATGGTTTGGCTGTAACTCTGGCTCCTTTGCTTGGAGGTGTTTTTATACTTTCGGGCGTTAATCATTCGCCAGAACAATTAGCTTCAATGCCAGATGCTACAAGGGCTGCTTATTTATTAGAAGAAGCTTCGACCGTAAAATTGCCTTATATTATTTTAGGAAGTGTATTGGTTTTAGTAGCAGTTGTATTTTATTTTATGCACTTGCCGTCTATGAAATCTCAGCAATCAGAAAATGAAGTAAAACCCGGATTCTTTTCTGTATTGAAATTTTCGCATTTAAGCTGGGCTGTTGTCGCACAATTTTTTTATGTTGGGGCACAAGTTTGTATCACCAGTTTTTTTGTACGAATAGCACAAAAAGAAGCTGGACTAGATGAAAAAACAGCGGCTTATTATCTTGGTATTTATGGCTTTTTGTTTATGATGGGGCGATTTAGCGGCACGTTTTTCTTAAAATTTGTTAAAGATTATATCTTACTTTCTATCTATTGTATCATAAGCATTTTTCTTTGTTTGGTGGCTATTTACGGCTCAGGTATTTATATCATTTATGCACTTGGCGGAATCGGATTTTTTATGTCGATTATGTTTCCTACGATTTTTTCTTTGGGATTAACAGGCTTAAAATCAAATACCGAAACAGGTTCTTCGTGGTTGGTTATGTCTATTGTTGGTGGTGCAATCCTACCGTACGCAATGGGAACTTTAATCGATATGAAACACGATGACATTCAATCCGGATATATTATTCCGTTGGTTTGTTTTGTTATTATTTTATCTTTTGGTTTATACGGACATAAAGTAAAAACGGTGCAATAATCTTTGCTCTTTATAAAATAAAAAAGGGTTGAATCAAAATATGTGATTCAACCCTTTTGATTTATAATTTGGATTAGAAAATTAGTCTCGAATTACAACGTTGCAATAAAAGCTTATTTTTTGAAATTTCTGATTCCTGTATTCAACCAATTGTAATAGTTTTCGATATCAGGATTATATGCCGAAGGTTCTGTTAAACTGGCGCTGTTATGATCTACAATTACATAAAATGGCTGAGCGTTTGCCTTATAGGTTTTAATTTGTAAATCGCTCCATTTATTACCAATTGTTTTTATTTTTTTACCGGTAGTTTCAGAAATGTATTGTTCGTTTTCCGGCAATTCTTTTTTATCATCAACATATAATGAAATCAAAACTATGTCGTTTTTCAGAACGCTCAGAACCTTAGAATCTGACCAAACCAGTTCTTCCATTTTTCTGCAATTTACACAGGCATAACCTGTAAAATCCAAAAGAACAGGCTTTCCTGCTTTCCTGGCAAATTCCATTCCTTTTTGATAATCATGAAAAGTGATGATATTTTGCGGACCAAACTCTGCTCCTTCCGGCAAAGTTGTTTTTGTTTCGCCTGAATTTTTAGAAGATCCAAAACCATCCGGCGATTCGCTGTAATGCATTGGTGGCGGAAAACCGCTGATTAACTTTAACGGTGCGCCAAAAAGTCCCGGAATCAGATAAATCGTGAAACTCAAAACAAGTAATCCGAAAGTTAATCTTCCTACTGAAATATGATTTAATGGTGAATCGTGCGGCAACGTAATTTTTCCGAATAAGTAAAGCGCGAGAACTCCAAAAACAGCAATCCAGATGGTTAAGAATACTTCTCTTTCCAGCCAATGTAATTGCAAAACCAGATCAGCATTAGATAAAAATTTAAAAGCCAAAGCCAATTCCAGAAAGCCTAAAACTACTTTTACAGTATTCAGCCATCCGCCGGATTTTGGCAATGCATTGAGCCAACCCGGAAAAGCTGCAAATAATGAAAATGGTAATGCGATTGCGATCGAAAATCCTAACATTCCCACGATTGGTGCAATCCCGCCTTTTGAAGCAGCTTCGACCAATAAAGTTCCTACGATTGGACCGGTACAAGAAAAAGATACGATTGCCAACGCCAGCGCCATAAAGAAAATCCCTATTAATCCTCCTCTGTCTGCTTGCGAATCTACTTTATTGGCAAGTGAATTGGGGAGCATAATTTCGAAAGCTCCTAAAAAAGAACAGGCAAAAACTACTAATAAAACAAAGAATATCAGGTTGAACCAAACATTTGTAGAAAGTGCATTCAGGGAATCTGCACCAAAAACAGCGGTTACAATCGAACCTAATAAAACGTAGATAATCACGATCGAAAATGCGTAGATCAAAGCGTTTCTGATTCCGGCTGCTTTGGTTTTGCTTTGCTTGGTAAAATAACTTACGGTCATTGGGATCATCGGGAAAACGCAAGGTGTTAGCAAAGCGGCAAAACCGGACAAAAAGGCGATTATAAAAATGCTTATTAATCCTCTTGATTCATTTTTTTTAGTGTGATTTACAATTGCTTTTTCCTGGGTTTTAGCAACTGTATTTTCTGCTGTTTGTACAGAATCTCCTTTAGCAACAACAACAGTTTCGTCGGCAGAAGCCAACTTTTTGGCATTCGGGATTTTAAATGATAATTCTTCAGATGATGGCGGTAAACAATTGCTGTCATCACAAACCATAAATTGTACTTCGGCAGCGATGTTTGAAATCTCATCTGATGTAAATTTTATCTTCTGTGTAAAAACAGCTTTGTCTTCAAAATACTTGATTTTCATATCAAAGATTTTATCGACGGTTTCATGTCCTTTGTCTTCTGTAGTTTTTCCTATTAATTCGAATTTTTTCCGGGTGTTTTTAAATGTAAAAGCGGTTGGCGAAGGTCCGCCTTCTTCCATATATTGTCCGTATAAATGCCAGCCGGATTGAATTACTGCCTGGGCTTTTAGAATATATTCTTTGTCTGCTGTTTTTTCTACAGTTGTTGTCCATTTTACCGGATTGTATATTTGCCCAAATATGCTGCAGCTCAAAAGCAGCATAAAGGTTATTATGGTATTTTTCATTTGGTTTTTGGGTTTGATTTTTGAAAAAAAAGAGCTGTTGGCAAACAGCTCTTTTAGGGTCTTTCTTAGAAAATTGCTTACTAATTCAGTTTCTAATGTGAAAAAATGAAAGACTACTATTAAAAATTTTTGTTTCAGGTTTCAGGTTTCAGGTTTCAGGTTTCAGGTTTCAGGTTTCAGGTTTCAGGTTTCAGGTTTCAGGTTTGGATTGCGGTAACTTTGTCAAGGTTTTGGGCTTTTTTAGAGTTTACCTATCAAGTGAATATTCGCAATCATTGTCATTTCGAGGAACGAGAAATCTTCGTAAGAAACTAACGCAAAGTATTTCCTAAATTATGGAGCTACTTGCGAAGATTTCTCGTTCCTCGAAATGACAAAAAAAATGCGCATAATCTCAGGAAACCTTTATCTTCTCTTATTGCAAAGGTTTACCTTCTTTATCCAATGAACCGGATTTAATGACAATCATTTTATCTAACTGAATGTATTTTTTGATTGCATTATTGACTTGATCCAAGGTTGCTTTTTCGATATCTTTAGGATATTGTTCGATGTAATCTGGTTCTAAACCTCGTTCTATAAAACTCAAAATTGTTCTTGCCATTCCGTTTGTCGTAGACATTCCTACTTTAAAGCTTCCTATTAAATTGGTTTTCTTGTTTTCCAGTTCTTCTGTGGTAATTCCGTTTTTCACCCATTTATCAACCTGAACCATTGTTGCGTCTAGTCCTTTTTGAAATAATGTTGGATTAAATGAAGCATTTACCATCCAGTAACCGCCAGTATTAATGTTTCCTCCCATTCCTGATGAAATACTATAAGTTAATCCGTCGTTATCACGAACGGTTTGCATTAAACGTCCGGCAAAACCTGCTCCTAAAGTATAATTGGCGATGTAAAACGGAATGTAATCAGCATCGGCTCTTTTTAAACCTGTATATTGACCTATGAATAATTCGGCACTTGGTTTTTCGGCAATTGTAATGATCTCTGTTTTAGAAGGTGATTTTACAGCTTCTTCAAATTTCATGTTTTCTACAACTCCGCCATTCCAGTTTTTGAATGCTTTTTTTAGGGCAACATTTAAATTTGCTCCTTCTGTATCTCCCACAATTACAAGATGCATCGACGCTGGCCCAAAATATTTTTTATGAAAGGCTTTCACCTCATCAAGGGTTGCATTCTTGATATTTGCAATATTATCTTCTACGCTTAAACTATAATTTGGATTTGCTTTTGGATAAATTGCCTGCGATAATGCAATACTTCCCCTCTCGTCCGGATCGTTTAAACTTTGTTGTGTGTTGCCTGTAAATTGTTGTTTCAGGCTTTCAAATTCTTTGGCATCAAACAGCGGATTTCTTAATTCTTCTGCCAATAAAACAATAACCGGATCGAGATCTTTTTTGAGGCATTTAAATCCAATATTTACTTTAAAAACAGAAGCATTTACATTTATGTTTACTCCTAATTTTTGCAGTTTTTCAGAGAATTTAAACTTGTCGTTTAGCGTTGTTCCTTTTGATAACATAGAGGCTGTTAAGGACGGAATCATCGTATTTTTTGTTTCGTTTGCATAGTTTCCTAATGAAATACTGGCTGAAACGGTAACAAAATCTTTAGCCGAAGTTTTTACCGAAACGACATCAATTCCTGCTACTTTTTCTCTTTTATAAGCTGATGCTGTTTTTTCGATTCTATTTTCTGCTGCAATTTCTGTAGCGTTTTTTATTTCTTCTGATGAAATATTTTTTGAAATTTCTTTGTGATCGTGTCCGTGTTTTGGATCTCTGTAATAAAACGGTCCGTTTTCTGGCATAAAATTATTGGCTTGAGCCGAATCTTTATTTTGCGCACCATTTTGTTTCGGAATAAAATATCCGGTTGTACTTTGATCTTCAACCAGATATTTCTGCGCAACTCGAAGAACATCTGCGGGAGTTACTTTTTTCAATCGGTGAACTCCGGTAATATAATCTGTCCAGTCGCCGGCTGCAATGGCTTCGTTTAACTCAGATGCAATTACTCCTGAACCGTCGCGCGCCAAAATAGTTTGTGCACTAATTTTTGCTACTACACGATTTACCTCATCCTGGGTAACGCCATCTTTCTGAATTTTAGCAATAACTTCACTTATTTTTGCATCGATATCTTCGTGTTTCGAGGTTGTAGGAAATCCAACTCCAATCGTGAAAAGTCCCACTTCTTTAAAATTTGTAGCATTTGCATAAGCGTAAATTCCCATGCGGGTATCTACGAAAGTTTTGCTCAAAATAGCCGAAGGTCCGGAACCAATGATTTCCCCTAGAATATTCAAAGCGGGCAAATCTTCGTGTAAAGCACCCGGAATTTTATAAGCTTTGTTTACCACGCCCAATTCCCCCGGTTTTTTTACTACAATTTTACGTGGTCCGTATTGTTGTGGTTCTTCTGTATAAGGTTGTGGCATTGCGTTTGGCGCTTTTGTAATTTTACCAAAATACTGCTCGATTAATTCGAATACATTCTCTTTTTTAAAATCTCCAATTATGGTTAATGTCGCATTATCCGGCCAATAATAGGTGTTGTAAAAATTACGCAATACTTCGATTGGTGCTTTCTCTATATCAGATTTCCAGCCTATTGTAGAATGATGATACGGATGCGCAATATATGCCGAAGCCCATATTTCTTTGTCTAACAAACTATTTGGATCGTTTTCGCCTCGTTCGAATTCGTTACGGACTACGGTCATTTCGGCTTCTTTATCTTCTTTTAGTAATAAAGAATTTCGCATTCTGTCCGCTTCAATCTGGAGCGCCAATGCAATTTTATCGCTTGGCAAAGTTTCAAAATAATTCGTACGATCGTACCAGGTTGTAGCGTTTAGTTGCGCTCCGGTGTTTTGAAGGACATCTGTAATTGTTTTTCCGTTTTTCTTATTGAAAGTTGGCGTTCCTTTAAACATTAAATGTTCTAAAAGATGGGTTGATCCGGTGTTTCCTAAAACTTCATTTTTAGAACCTACACGATATACAATTTGCACAGTTACAACGGGTGAAGCATTGTCCTGCAAAAGCAAAACATTCATGCCGTTTGGCTGATACAAATACTCTTCTATTCCGCCTAACTCTTTTACCTTCTTAAAGTTAACGGATTTATTCTGCGCCGAAACAAGCATACAGAAAGCTAATGAGCAATAGCCCAGAAAGATATATTTTTTCATTTTTTATGATATTTTTTTATAGTGTTCAGTTTTCAGTTTTCAGTCGCAGTCTTCAGTTTGCAGTCGCAGTTTGCAGTCGCAGTTTGCAGTTAGCAGTTTTCACTGAGACTGAGACTGTGACTTTGACTGTGACTGAGACTGAGACTGCGACTGAAGACTGAGACTGAAGACTGCGACTAAAAACTGTGACTAAAAACTTCTTTAAGATTTACTAAAAATTTCTTTCAATTTAGACTGAAGTTCTGCTTCTCTCAGGTTTTTAGCAATGATTTTTCCGTCTGGTCCAATTAAGTAATTGGTTGGTACTAATTTTACACCGTATAAAGTTGCTACTTCATTTTGCCAACCTTTTAAGTCTGAAACATGTGTCCAGGTTAATCCGTCTTTTTCGATTGCTTTTTCCCAAAGTTTCTTTTTATCATCCAGTGAAACTCCCAAAACATTAAATCCTTTATCGTGATACGTTTTATAGGCTAAAACTACGTTTGGATTTTCTTTGCGACATGGTCCGCACCAGCTAGCCCAGAAATCTACCAAAACATATTTGCCTTTGTAGTCTGATAATTTTACGATTTTTCCGTTTACATCTGTTTGAGAAAATTGTGGCGCAACAGCTCCCGGAGCAGTTTTGTCGTTTAGGTCAATTGTTGCTTTTAATTGTTTGCCGTAAACTGATTTCTGAATTTCCGGTGTTAAAACTGCGTAGTATTTTTTTACTTGTTCCGGTGTTCCGTAAGATACTATACGGTCGCTGATTACTAATGCTGAACCAATTTTATCTTTGTTTTTCAGGATATATTTATCTGTCAAATCATCGGCGAAAACCTGAAGATCTTTCCATTTTTTATCCATCATGATTTGTTGTTCCGGTGTTAATTTTACTTTTCCGTTTTGCTGTAAGGAATCCGATAATTTGTAAATAGGTCCGGCAATTGCTTGTATTTTTTTGAATTCATTTTTATAATATGACTGGTAGATATCGTTTTGTGTGGCTCCGGTAATTTTCGCTTTAAAAATGGAATCTTTTTTGGCTTCAACTTTAATATTTTCATTATCTAATAAAAGAAAAGCACCGTATTCTTGTCCTTTCAATTTTATGGTGTACAATAAAGGCTCATTTACTTTTCCTTCAAATATAAAAGCGCCTGCTTTTATTTGGGTAGAATCTACAATTTGTTTGTTTCCTTTTTCATCTGTGTTTTCCAGATAAACAGTTCCTTTATCTAATCCGGCAATTGTACCGTTAATGGTGTAACCTTCCTTTTTAGTGCAGGAAGTAATTGTGGTTATGAACGCTAATGCGGCTAAACCTGATTTTAAGATTGTACTTTTCATGTTGTTATTTTTTTGTTGTTACGATGTGTTTTTTTTTATAGTCGCAGTTTTTAGTATTCAGTCGCAGTCGCAGTTTTTAATATCAGTATTCGACTGATTAACGGCACTGAATACTGCAACTGCGACTGAATTGCGACTGCGACTGAATACTAAGAACTATAAACTACGATTTCAAAAGTTCTTTTAATTTTTCTTCTAATGCAGCGCCTCTTAAGTTATCGCTTATAATTATGCCTTTACTATCTACTAAATAAGTGGCGGGAATTGTTTTTACATTAAAAGCATTGCTTACTTTGTTATCGTCTAAAAGATTGTGCCATTGCATGTTTTCCTGCCCCAGCGCTTTAAGCCAAGCTTTTTGATCTTTGTCGATTGAGATGCTTAAAATTTCAAACCCTTTATCCGAATAAGCGGCATAGGCTGTTTTTAAATTCGGAATTTCTTTTCGACACGGACCGCACCACGATGCCCAAAAGTCTATTAGAATGTATTTTTTTCCTGCTGTGATATCTTTTACATTCAATGCTTTTCCGTCTTTGTCATTTAAGGCAAAATTGGAAAGATTTGTCCCTACCAACGATTTAGGATTTACTTCCTTTTCTACCAATTGTCCGTAATAACTTTTCTTGGCTGTTTCAGAAAATTGTTCAAAAACTGGCTTTTGGTCAGGTGTAAAATAACTGTATTGTGTCAGCATAAAAAATGGTCCCCACCAGGTAGCTTTGTGCTTTGCTATTAAATTTTCAGAACTGGATTGTACTTTGGCAAAAAAGGCTTTTTCATCTGCTTCAAATTTTTTCCATTCTGGTGAGTTTCCAATAGAATCCATTAGCTTTTTATTTCCTGCTGTTCTGGCTTTTCCATATAAATTAGAAATGGCTTCGGTTCCTTTGTGATATGCTGCGTAGTCATTGTTTAAATCTTCCCTGAAAGCCGTTTCTTTTTTGAAATAATCATTTGATTTTGATCCTGTAACTACTTCATTTTTAAAATTGATTCTTTCATTCTCTTTTGAAGTTTCGGCTTCTGCTGTTACTTTTATTTTAGAATTTTCAATCAGAACGGGAATATATCCTTTGTTTTTTCCAAAGGAAAGATAAAATAAACGTGGTTCTTTTAATTTTCCTGTAAAGCTAAATTTGCCGTCTTTACTTGTAGTTTCTGCAACCGCGTTTTCCGATGAATGTGTTGCTCCGGGAATCAACTCAATTGTGGTTCCGTCACTTAATCCTTTTATACTTCCTTCAAGAATATATGATTGTGGAGCTGCCTTTTTTGTCTGTGCCTGATTGCTGTATGAAATCATGGAAAGCCCCAGACATAATCCGAATATTTTATATTTAATTGTATTCATATTTTGATTGCAGTTTTAGAAAAAGCTTCCTTTTCAGGGTTCTTAATCAGGAAGCTTTTAAGATTTTTATTTGTCTACATTTTGGGTAATTGTTCCGTTACCAGGGTTTTTAGTCGCGCCCTGAGGAAATGGCATTGTCCATAAATGAGAGGTTGACGATAAAGTATAGGTTGTTCCTGCATCTACTTTTGAGAAACTCACTTTATAAATTCCTTCTGCATTTAAACGACGCGCATCTGCAAAAGGAATAAGGGTTAAAATAAGTTCGTTATTCTTGGTTTTAAAAATAGCGTTTAATGCAGCCGTTTTATCTGTAGTTACAATATCCTGATACAAAACCGGAAGTATACGGGTTTTGCGAACTGTATTAAGTACTGTTAATGCATCGCTTATTTGTCCTGCTCGTGCCAGACATTCTGCTTTGATCAAATAAATTTCTACAGTTGTAATTCCGCCATAATTAAACATGCCTGACAAGGTTCTTCTGTAATAGGTTTCTACACCAACGGTCCTGATTTTCCAACGTGATTTAAAGCGGACATCTCCGGCTTCAAAACGCTGCGCACGGTCTACAGGAATACTAAATTCTGTAGATAAATAAGTGGTAGCGCCATGACGATACGTATAATTCTCAACATAATCATATCCCATTGGTGATGGTGTATTGGTATAAGAATTAGGCAAATCGATTATGGTTTTATTAGTGGTATAATAGGCGTTCCAGTCGTATAGTTTATTGTTTTCGGCAAGAGCCAGATTTGCATATTTTAAAGCTTCGGTATAATTACTCATTTGCAAATAAACGCGGGAATAAAACGCATAACCTGCTCCTAGATTAGGATGCAAAGCGGTTTGCGAAACTTTTGGTAAATAAGGCAATGCTTCTTTTACATCTGTCAGGATAAAATCATACAGTTCCTGAATAGTTACTTGTTTGCTTGGCGCATTAATATCTGCACTTGTAATTAAAGGCACTGATAATTTTGTCGATGCTGTTGATGCCTCGTAAGTATCTGCATAAAAATTTACCAGATTATAGTATGACATGGCGCGTAAAATTTTTGCTTCTGCCCAAACCACTCTTTTTTCAGCTTCCGTTGCTTCTGTTGTGGTTAAGGCATTCGAAATAATCAAATTAAAAGTAGAAATTCCTGCATATTGTCCGTAATACAATCTTTCGTCTGATTGTTTTAATTCGATACGATCAGCGGTTTCATCCCACATATAATTAGCTTTTGTCAAACGCTCAGCAGCGAGAGTGGCTACATCGATAAATTTATCGTTCATGAGGTTTAACGCTTGTGCTGCATCTACACTTTGGTTGGTGTATTCGTCACGAATAAAAGCTTCATAATCAGCTAGTGTTGTTGGTATTTTAGATCCTTTTGGTGCATCATTCAAATAATTATCACAAGATGCTACAACCAATCCTAATGCTAAAATGTATAGTATATTTATATATATATTTTTCATAGTATAGTCTTTTTAAATTAGAAGTTAATGTTTACACCAAAAACTAAACTTGGGGATTGAAAACCATTTAAAAGATATTTAGCATCTCTGCTTTTTGCTAGCGTAAAAACATTTTCTGCGTTAAGATTAAAGCGCACATCTTGTAAGTTCACTCTTTTTATCGCGTCTTTTGGCAATTGATAGGCTAATGAAACATTGCTTAATCTGATATTCGATGCATCAAGAATATTGATATCTGCGTAACGATAGATATCGCGGGAATCTGAAATAAAATCTGCTTCGTATTCGTATACCGCACGAGGTACATTAGTAAATGCTTCGTCGCCGGGCTGTTGCCAACGGTTTACGATATTTTTATTTACAGTGGTAATATCTGTTACATAACTTCCTAATGCGCTGGAATAATTATTCTCTAACATTGGCAAAAATGTATTTCTTATTTTATGTCCTAATTCATAGATAAATAATGCCGAAAGCGAGAAATTTTTATAGTTCACCGCAGTATGAAATGATCCGCTATGAGTTGGTACAGTTGAACCATAATCCTGAATTGCATTTAAATCAGCCGGATTATAAATCACTTTTTCGCCTTTTGCATTATAAACCTGAGGTAATCCTTTCTCGTTTAATCCTGCCCATTTATAACCGTAAATTGTGTTGTAATCGTTGCCTATTCTAGGATAAGCAGACGGATAATCTAATTGCAGGTAATATACGGGAGCTTCGACTTTTACATAATCGACTTTGTTTTTGTTATAGGCATATAGAACAGAAGCATCCCACGAGAATGAACCTGCTTTTACAATTGTTCCTCTTAAACTTGCTTCGATCCCTTTATTGGTCATTTCGCCGTTATTTATTCTATAAGTCGAATAACCAAATCCTTCTGTAGGAACTCCATTACTGCTTGCTAACAAATCTTGTCCTTTTTTATTGTAAACATCAAAAGTTCCGCCTAATCTGTTATTAAAAAATGCAAAATCTAAACCTATATTGGTTGTAGTAGTTTTTTCCCATGATAATTCAGGATTTGGTCTTGAATTAACATATCCCTGATTTCCACCCACATTTGTATTGGCATAATAACTGGCTGTTAAATATGGTGCAGAATCTTTGGCAACGTTTCCACCAATACCATATGATCCACGTAGTTTAAGAGAATTTATCCAATCAACTTTAAAAAACGATTCTTTATCAATATTCCACGCTGCTCCTGTAGACCACGTTGGTTTATTTTGGTATTTATTGTCTGTCCCCCAAAGGTTCGAACGGTCCCAGCGCAAACTTCCGGTTAATGAATATCTTTTGTCATATGTATAACCTCCTGTTCCGTAAAAAGAAACGTATCGGTTTACCAATTCGCGATCTGCTGCAAAATTATTTACTCCCATGCTGCCTCCAAAAACTGTTCCGTATACTTTTAGCAAATCAGCCTGATTTACCGGTGTATATGATAAAGTTTGTTCGTCCCAGCCGTAACGTGTGTTATCTCCGTATTCTACTTTTGAGTGACGAATTTCCAGACCTGCAATTGCGGTTACATCATGTACATTATTAAAAGTCTGATCAAAATTTAATTGCTGACGGAAGTTATAAGCATTTGTAAATTGATTTGTTTCTTTTAAAATATCACCATAAGGCAAATTATAAACTGCTTTGTTATTCGCAATAGTTACTAAACCATTTACTGTAGATCTAACATTAAACGATTCTTTTTCTCTTATTAAACTGCCGCGATCAACACCGTATTCGTACTGAAACATTGCATTATATGTAAGCGAATGACTGAATTTTACATTAAATTTTGCAAAAGTTCTGTTCAGGAAGTTTTTAGTTTCATTTATGTTACGTCCCAATTCATCCATTGGCGTAATATCCATGTTATAAAGACCATAAGTCTTCATGGATTGAAGCGTAAAATTATTATATCGAGATGCTGCTGTAGAAGTAAAATTTGATCCGTCATCATTTACTAACTGATTGTACATCTGAAATTTAAATTGTGGTTTGAGCATACTAAAAGGATCGTAAGTTTGTGTATCGCTTTTACTATAATTAATATAAGAACCTAAATCTAATGAAAGCCAGCTAGTAATATCAGTTGAATTTTTTAAATTAATTCCAATAGATTGATTGTCAGAATAACGGTTTTCGAATTTATTTCCTTTATAAGTCAGGGAAGCATTAAAACTATTCGATTCTGTTGCTTTGCCTAAACTTACGTTGTGCTGAATAAAATATTGATCGCGTTTTGCATATTTGGCAATATCATCATAATATCTGTATCCTTGCGATCCCAGTTGATTTAAACGGTTGTTCATATCTGTTTGGGAAATATTTCCTACATACCCATTTAAAAGAGTTTGCATTCCCTGGCTTGTAAATACGGCATTGTTTAATAGAGATTGTGCATAAGTATTTGCATTTGCTCCTTTTAAATTGGGATTTGCATCTGCCCAGCCTTTTTCCAGACCAATAATATCACCTGAATCAGTAAGGTTTCCGGTGTAATTTCTATAGGGAGTCACGGTCAGATTACTTGAAAATGAAATATTTGTTCGTCCTGCTTTTGCTTTTTTAGTCGTTATTACGATAACACCATTTGCTGCACGTGCACCGTAAATAGAAGACGCCGCGGCATCTTTAAGGACTGTAATGGTTTCAATATCTTCTAAGTTTAGGTTGGGTAAGCTTTCTGATAAACGAAAATTTTCATCATACTTTGTGTTCTCGATGGGGAAACCGTCAACTACATACAACGGATTCGTTAAACCATTCATAGAAGTTGTACCACGAATTTTACCTCCCTGATATCCTACAATACGTCCTTCCAGAATTTTGTCTAAACTGCTTAAACGCTGTTCCTGAAAATCTTTTGCTTTTAAACTTGAGAATGATCCTGTCGATTTTTGTGCCGAGATATTTTGATATCCAGTTGTCAGGACAACTTCGCCCAATTGCAGTGTTTCTTCTTTTAATATAACATTGATAACACTTTTGCCGTCTACTTTTATCTCTTGTCTGATATAACCCAGATAAGCAAAAGCCAATGTCGTTTCGCTGCTAACGGCAATAATTTGATATTCGCCATTAAAATCTGTCTGAACACCTCTTCCTGAACCATTATCAGAAATTGCTGCTCCTACTAACGGAATCCCTTTTTCATCTGTCACTTTACCTTTTACGATAAAATCCTGTTCTGGTTTTTCACGAACAGGCTGTACCGTTTCCGGTGCTTTTTTAGCCGTTAGAATAATGTGGGATCCTGAAACTTTATAATCTGTACCTGTATTTTTAAAGATCGTATTTAGAATCGTTTCGATAGAAACATCACTGAGCCTGATGTCTATTTTACGGTCTAAATCAACGGATCTTACATTGTAAACAAATCTATAATCTGTGGTATACTCCAGCTTTTCAATAACTTTACCAACGGTCATGTCGCTGGCATTAAGTGACATTTTTGCTTTTTGCGAGTACGAAACTCCCGCCTGCATCACTGTCAAAGTGGTCAATAAAAATAATGTAGTCAATTTCATCTTCAAATCAAATTTCAAAAAAGGCTTGTCGAACCTGATTTTGTTCAATAGTTTTTTCATACTTTTAAAATGTTTTTTTAATGTTGGTTGGTTAATTAACTGATCGCATTTATTCACCGGGAAATGTTGGCGCATTTTCCGGTTTTTTTATATAAAACACAATCCTTTTTTTTCCGGACGTTTTGTTACATAGGCTTTTTTAATTTTAGATTTTTTATTGTTAGATTATTAGACTTGTTAGATTGTTAGATTGTTAGACTATTTAGATTATTTACTATAAACTCACATCTCTATTTTCTATTCTCTTTATTCTTTCATCTTGCTTCTTTCATCTTTCTTATTTCCTCTTTCATCTCTTTCCTCTACTTAATCGTTATCTCATCTTCCTTTATCTTATAATCAATCGCATAACTATCGCTAAAATATTTCAGCACCACTTCGATCGGTTCATTGTCGAAACGGGCGTTGAAAATTTCTTTACCAAGTGCTTTATTTTTATTGATAAACGTTACGTTATAATGGCGTTCTAGTTTTTTGATAATCGCATCAAACGAAGCATTCTTAAATACGAGACTACCTTCTACCCAAGCCGTATAATAATCTGTATTTACAGGTTCAGCAGTGATTTTTTGCTGCCCTCTTGTGCTCGATCCTTTTAATCCGGGAGTTAAATAAACCTGATTGTCTGTTGTTTTTTTGTCTTTATAAAGCGAAACTTTTCCTTCGACCAGAACAATATCAGTGCTTGTATCTTCTGTATACGAGTTCACATTGAACTTAGTTCCCAATACTTCGACATTTACATCCTGAGTATTTACGGTAAAAGGATGTGTTTTATCTTTTGAAACTTCAAAATAAGCTTCACCAATTAAATACACCTGCCTGTTTTTATTTTTAGCAAACTGAACGGGATATCGCAATGAAGTTCCTGCATTTAAGTGTACAATTGTACCATCTGATAACTGGACTTCAAATTTTTTACCGTACGGAATTCTCAAAGTATTGTAGACTAATTCTCCGCTTGAATAAGCATTTGAATACACCAATCTGTTTTTCTCTTGTTTGCCAATTACTGTTCCGTATTTGTCCGTTATATTTCTGGCTTCGGCTGTATCGATTGTTTCAACAGATTCATTGTCTAATTGCAAAACAATATCATCTTCTCTGGGCACAACAACATTTTGTTTATGATGAAACAAATCCGATTTTTGATAGAAATAAAATCCGCCTAAAACCAGTACCAAAATTGCCGCATATTTATAATAAGATGAAAATCTTCTTTTTTGAAAAACGGTATTCTCTTTCTCAATTCTTTCTGATAATTGTTTTTTTACCTCGGCTGAATCAAAAGTGTACATTGCAGCATCAATTGCGTAGTTGGTTTTTACAAAATCCCGAAACACAATTTGATTCTCCTCTTCTTTAAGCCATTCCGTCAAGGTTTCGATTTCGTCTCTACTTGCCTGATTTGTGATAAACTTAACAATTAATCGCTCTGACTTTTTCACTGTCATTTTACTTGTTTTTAATATTATTACGAAGCAAAAAAACAAAACCCTAACAATTTGATAAAGTTTTTTTCATTTTGCTGATTTTTTTATTTTTCACAAGTCTTTTCTCTCAATAAACTATACTAATTTGATAGAAATAAAATAGTAAATGTTTTTATCTTTGCGTTTTTGCGTGTTTTTATTTGTACTAATTTTCAAATAGAAAATCAAAAAAAGGCTAAATTTCACAAAATACAGGGCGTATTTTAGTCCTAAAAACTATTAATTTATATATTTGATTCTATGAATATTGATGATTATACCGATAATGCGACACTAATTGATTCTCTCAGCAAAGGAGATGAAAGCGCATATACGTATCTTATCGACACCTATCATCATAAACTTTGTGTGTATGCCAATAGTCTGGTAAAAAATATTTATAGTGCCGAGGATATCGTGCAGAATGTTTTTATTAAGGTTTGGGAACAGCGCACGAGATTAAAACCCGATCACGCCATAAAAAGTTTTCTGTATAAATTAGTCTACAACGAATTCATTGATTTATATCGAAAAAACCAATCTTTATTCTCCCTCGAAAAATCGTATTATGACGCCTTAAACTCTGTTATTCAAGAAGATGACTCAGAGTCATTTCAGCGTGTGCTGAATGTGGTTAACAGAGAAATCCAAAACCTTCCGCCAAAATGTAAAGAAGTTTTTATATTAAGTAAAAAAGAAGGTTTAACCAATATCGAAATTGCAGAACATCTCGATGTATCCATAAAAACAGTTGAAGCCCAGATTACCAAAGCTTTTTCGATATTGCGATCGTCCTTAGAAGAAAAAGTAAGAAGTGTTTTATTTATGTTATTTTCTAAGAAAAAAAAATTCAGACTCAACTAATCGTTTCCTCTGAATTTCATATAATTTTATTTGAGTAGAATTTTTAAACACATAGAAACATCGCTTTTTGTTTGCTTAAAAAAGGCATTTCACTTTACATCAATTCACATAGCGATCCGCAGAAAACAGCTGACTTTTACAAAATGTATCAAGTCTATAATCTTTATTCTTGCCTCTATATTCTTTATTCTATACTCTTGCCTCTATAATCTTGCTTCTTGCTTCTTTACTCTTACTATTCTCCCTCCTTAAAACTCCAACACAGGTTTTTTCATATCGTGGTACAACAGCACTTTCCAATGTTCGTCTTTTGCTTGCTGTTCCCATTTTTTTCGCGATTCCATTGCACGTTTGCCATCATAATCTGTTTTGTAGGCAACATGCATTTTTAAATATGCTTCTTGTGGCAAGTCATCGGCTCCGTAAAAGGTAATTTCGTTATTTTCCTTAATCCAGAAAACCTGATGAAATGGCGAATGTCCTCCTGAAACTTCATAGAAAATTTCGTTTGTTATTTCTCCCTGATCTTCTTCAAGGAATTCTACATTTGGAAACTTTTTTATTTCATTCAAAATCTCCAGATTATAAGACGGATGTTGTTGGGTTAATGCAAAATCAAGTTCTCTTTTTTGCATGTAAATAGTTGCATCAGGAAAATTTTGAACGAAAGTTTCTCCTTCAAAAGAGCCAATTCCTTCGATATGATCTTTATGGAAATGCGAAATCAGGACTTTTGTAATTTGTTCCGGCCGAATGTTATGACTTTCAAGTAAATAATGAATAAATGGTTTGTCGTTTTTAGTAAATCCCAAACCTAAATCTAGTAGTATATAATCGTTTTGAGTAACGATCAAAAAAGGCTGAATCGCCATTTTTAATCCTGAATCAAGCGGAAATTCATTTATGAGTTTAAATTCTTTTTCGCCGTTTACAACGTAATTCCCTTCTTGTAATGGTATTATTTTCATTTTACTGTTGTCATTATTTTCTACAAAGGTCTAAAGAATTTCTATATTTGTAAAACCTTATTTTTCGATAGCATCAATCGATAAAACCGATTTACAAAATGGAACTCAGACAACTAAAATACTTTCTTAAAGCAAAAGAATTACTCAACTTTACCGAAGCTGCAAATAGCTTAAACATCAGCCAAAGTACTTTATCGCAACAAATTAAACAGCTTGAAGATGAGCTACAAATTTCGCTTTTTAATAGAATTGGCAAACGAATTACCTTAACCGAAGCCGGAGATTTATTCTCCAGTTTTGCCTTGCAAAGTATCAGCAAAGCAAATGAAGGGTTTCAGTTATTAAAGGATTTAAACAATCTCAATACCGGAAAAATTGCGATTGGCGTAACCTATGCTTTACGTGATATATTGACGCAAACTGTAATTGAATTCAATACAAAATATCCTAAAATCGAATTCGAAATTGTGTTTGGCACTTCTAAGGAATTAATAGAAAAACTAAATCATTTTGAACTGGATGTTATCCTTACTTTTGAAGAAATTATTACCGAAAATCATTTTAAATATCAGGCACTTTTTACCTCGCCAATGACTTTGGTAACGGCAACAGAATCTGCTTTAAAAAACAAGAAATCCATATCCTTAAAAGAAATCAGTAAATTATCCCTTGCGTTTCCTGCAAAAGGGTATAGTACGACCCAATTTATTAGTGATGCTTTTACCAAAAGCAAATTGCATCCAAAAGTGGCGATCGAAATCAACGATATTCCAACACTCTTAGAACTCGTAAAAAGCGGGAATTGGTACACGATTCTTACCCAAACCACCATTAAAAGCGAAAAAGGAGTTTCGTGTATCCCGATAGAAGGAAAAAATATGACGAGAACAGCAATGATAATTTCGATTAAAGAAGTCTATGAAAAGAAAGCGGTTAAGGTATTTTTAGATATTTTGAAATCGTTGGTTTAGAATTCTAATCAACAAAAAAGCCTTCAAAACAACTGTTTCAAAGGCTTTAAAATTATCTAATACTAACCAAAATATTAAATAATATGCTTAGGGTTTAAGTTCTGTAAACTTCGAATCGAGTTCGAAAGATTTCTTTACTTTTTCGACCGTAATTTCATTGGTTACTGAAAATTCAGCTGATTTTTTGATATCTAAAGACGACGCTCCAACCAAAACTTTATAGGTTCCGGCTTCAGCAATCCAGGCGCTTTTGTTTTCTAAAAACGAAGCCAGGTCTTTTGGAGATAAAGTCAGTTCTAACATCTGGCTTTCTCCCGGTTTTAATTCTTTGGTTTTCGCAAAAGCTTTTAATTCTTCTTTGGGTTTATCAATTAATTTTGAGGGAGCCGAAAGATATAATTCTACAACTTCTTTTCCGGATACTTTTCCGGTATTTTTTACCGTAACAGAAACTGTCAATTTATCTTTGAAAGTTGGTGAGCTTAATTTTACACCGGTATAATCGAATGTTGTATACGAACTTCCAAAACCAAATTCATACGATGGTTTTACATTGAAGGTATTAAAATAACGGTATCCTACATAAACGCCTTCTTCATAGGTTACTTCTTTTGGATTATCGACAGGAAATCCCGGAAAGTTCTTTGCCGATGGTGTATCTGCGTATTTCATTGGGAAAGTCATTGTTAGTTTTCCTGATGGATTTATTTTTCCGGAAACCACATCTGCAACAGAATGTCCGCCTTCCTGACCTGGCTGCCATGCTAATAAAACAGCATCTACTTTATCTTTCCACGATGCCGTTTCGATTACACCGCCAATATTTAAAATAACGACTACTTTTTTTCCTTTTGCATGAAAAGCTTTAGAAATCTTGTCCAGCATTTCGATTTCTTCATTTGCCATATTAAAGTTATCATTAACTACCCTGTCCCCGCCTTCTCCTGAATTTCTTCCTAAAGTCACGAATGCAATCTCAGAACTTGCCGCTTTTTTAGCCAGAAACGCATCGTCCATTTTCATTTCAGGAAGTCTTTCCGGCAAAGCCAGAATTCCTTTTTCTTTTCTTCTCTCTTGTTCAGCCGCAACTTCCTTTTCGGCATGTGGCTGATACAAATCAACCAATTCTTTGTCTAATTTATAACCTGCAGCCGTCAGTCCTTCTAAAAGCGAAACGGTATGTTTATTATTCACGCTTCCGCTTCCTGTACCGCCTGTAATCCATGCATAAGACGTAACTCCAAACAAAGAAACCTCTTTTTGCTTGTCAGCAAATGGCAATGCATTATTCGTATTTTTAAGTAAAACCATTCCTTCGGCAGCAGCATTTCTGGTTACTTCTGCATTTTTAGCCAGATTGGGTTTATCGCTGTATTTATATTTGGCAAAAGTGGGCGTACGAAAAATATATTCTAAAATTCTTTTTGCGTTTGTATTTGCAACTTCCTGAGGCAGTTTACCGGAGTTTAATGCTTCTAACAATGCTTTTTTCTGAACCGGAATTCCAGGCATCAAAAGATCATTTCCTGCAATCATTTGTTTCACTACATCTGAGCTTGACCCTTTTTGTATCGATTCAAAACCCGGAAAACCACCAAACCAGTCCGTCATTACAATCCCTTTAAAACCCCATTCGTTTCTTAAAACTTCCGTCAGCAAATCTTTACGGTCAGACGTATATTCGCCATTTAGTTTGTTGTAAGATGACATTACGGTCCACGGCTGTGACTCTTTTACAGTAATTTCAAAACCTTTTAAATATATTTCTCTGATCGCTCTTTCAGAAACGTGCGCATTGATTGTCAATCGGTTTGTTTCTTCGTTATTTACAGCAAAGTGTTTGATCGAAGTTCCCACGCCTTGCGACTGGATTCCGTTTACAATTGCTGCTGCCGTTTTTCCAGAAATCAACGGATCTTCAGAGTAGTATTCGAAGTTTCTTCCATTAAGCGGATTTCTTTGAATGTTTAAAGCAGGCGCCAATAAAACGTCAACACCATATTCCTTTACTTCATTTCCCATTGCTTTTCCAACCTCTTCTAAAAGTGCTTTATTCCAGGTCGATGCCAAAGCTGTTCCCACCGGAAACGCCGTTGCATAATAAGTTTTTGAGTCATTTTCTCTCTTTGGTTCAATTCGCAAACCTGCAGGACCATCAGCTACAACAGTTGCAGGGATTCCAAATCGTTCGAAAGCAGCAGTTCCTCCCGCCGCTCCGGGAACAAGACCTTGTTTAGAATCTCCAACAGGACCAGTCAAAACCTCGATTCCGGGCATTCCGGTACCAATAAGCAATTCGGCTTTTTCGGCATTGGTCATTTGTTTGATGATTTCGTCAATTCTTTTATCAACAGAAAGTCGGGTATCTTCCCACGGATCTAATTTTCCGTTTCTATTTAAATCTAAAAATTTAAATCCCTTAATCGTTAGAACCGGAGGATTTGTTTCATCATTCGGGATTTTATTCCAGGATAAATTAGAAAGCACTAACGCCGTCAAAAGAGTAAAGCGTGCTGATTTTATAAGTGAATGTTTCATTTTTGGAAATTTTAATTGTCTTTGAAATTTTAGAATTAAGTCTGTGGTATTTCATTGCTTCATTATGAAGCAATATTAAAAACTTTTTCTCATATCAACAAATAAAATCCAATAAAATTTCACTTACCATAATTATAAATAACTAAAAATGAGTTATTATCAACAATTAAAGGGTATCATAAGAAAATAACGAACTGAAGAATTAACCTGAAAAGTGCTTTATTTTGGATTATAAACAGAAGTTTAGCTTTTTTTACTTTATTTATAATTTTCAAAAACAGTAAATTTGGACACAAATCATTACAATGGAATTTAAAAAGATACTTGAAGAGCAGTCTGATGCAGCGTGGGAAAAATATATTCCGACACTTTCTATTGATTGCGTAATTTTCAGCTTTCATGAAACGGAGCTTCAGGTACTGACTGTCAAGATGAAAGATCAGGATTTATGGGGGCTTCCGGGTGGATATGTACAAAAAGAAGAAAACGTAGACGATGCTGCAATTCGTATCCTGAAGGACAGAACCGGAACGG
Organism: Flavobacterium sp. Leaf82; assembly: GCF_001422725.1. Taxonomy (GTDB): domain Bacteria; phylum Bacteroidota; class Bacteroidia; order Flavobacteriales; family Flavobacteriaceae; genus Flavobacterium. Next base: position 191,155 of record NZ_LMMA01000036.1, read on the forward strand.
AAAATATCTATTTGCAGCAATTTTATACTTTTGGAAATCTAAAGCGTTCTGAAAGTGCTTTTGAAGATTACGCTGATTCTTTATGGAATAAACAGCGATTTGTTTCGATAGGTTATTATGCGCTGGCAGAATATTCTCAGGTAAGTTTGGTTATCGACGAATACTCATCTGCTTGCGAATGGAAATCTATTGAGAATTTGCCTGTTTTCATGATGGATCACAGAACTATTTTTGACAAAGCTTTACTAACACTCAGGGAACAATTAAACAATCATCCTATTGGCTACAACCTTCTTCCTGAGAAATTTACAATGCCTGAACTTCAAAAATTATACGAAATCATTTTAGGTAAAAAACTGAATCGGGGTAATTTTTATCGCAAAATTTTACGTTATGATATCTTAACAAAATTAGACGAATCAAGAAAAGGCGGTGCACATAAAGCGCCGGATTTATATAGTTTTGATTTAGAAAAATACAATATTGCGCTAAAAGAAGGTTTAAAAGGAAGTTGGTAATTTGAAAATATTTTTAATTTAAAACATTCATCTAAATCAGTATTATATACTATCAAATTTCACAAAAAAAACGCCCCATTTCTGAGGCGTTTTCAACTTTACTGTTATTTTGATTAGTGACGATCATCATGTCCGTGACCTTTATCTTTAGAATTTCCTTTTGATTTATTAGAATTATCCTTTTTCCCGTTTCCGTTTTGATTTTTTGGCTTGTTATTTTGTTTTGCAGCCTTATCCGGTTTGTTTCCTCTGTTTTTTTGAGGAGGTCCCTGATATCCTTTAGGATAATTAGATCTGTGTTTGGTATGATACGTATAAGGCGCATCACCTTTATAATCATTTACCACAACTTTATAGCCAGAATACAAATCATATTGTCTGTATTTTGAAGGCAATCTGTTTTCGCGAACCCATTTACCATTATTATCATAAATAAACTGGCTTTGGTTAACATCATAATAGGTATCTATATCCGGTAAATAATAATATCTGCTGTCATCATACCCTTGTGGACCCCAGTTTGGCGGTGTACCAATATTTACATTGATCGAAACTTGCGCTTGGGCAAAAACACTCATCAAGAGCATTAGTGCGATTCCTAATTTTTTCATTTTGTAGTATTTAGTATTATTTGATTTGAATAAAGCTAAAGTAGTGCCAATAATTTGCCTTTACCCTATTCATTATACGGAAAGGCAAAACTAATCGACGAAAAGCACCTCACAACCGACATATTTATAAAATAAAAAAACGCCTCAGAACCTGAGGCGTTTTTGTTTTAACAATTTAATTTAAACAATGATCATTATACTACTATATTGATCATAAATTATTTCCAGCCACCGCCTAATGCACGGTATAAATCGACTACAGCTTGTAATTTCTGTAAGTTATCATTAATACCGCTTAATTGTGCCGCTAAAAGATTTTGTTCAGATGTTAATACATCTGTATAATTGGTAGCAGAACTGTATTCTAAAAGTTCCTGAGTAAAATCAACTGCTTTTTCTAAAGCTGCAATTTGTTTTTCTCTCGAATCTTCTTTTTCAACTGCCATTTCATATGCATATAAAGCATTCGAAACTTCCTGACCCGCCACTAAAAGACTTTGCTGGAAATTATTCATCGCCTGCACTTGTCTGGATTGTGCTGTTGTTAATCTTGCGTTGTTAAGTCCCTGATTAAAAATTGGCTGCGTTAAACCTCCTATCAAAGAATAAAAAACAGAATTAGTAAAGAAATCCGTCAATTGCAGATTCGAAAATCCACCGCTTGCCGTAAGCGTCAAACTAGGATAAAAATATGTTTTAGCCATATTTGTTGTTTCAAAAGCCGCTCTTAAGTCAAATTCAGCCTGACGAATATCAGGGCGATTCTCTAACAATTGAGCCGGTAAACCTATTGCGATTTTCTCAGGAATTACCTGATCTCCTAAAGTTCCTCTTTCAATTGGTCCTGAAGCTTGTCCTAACAAAATATTCAAAGCATTTTCAGTCTCGCGAATGCTTCTTTTTAAATCCGGAATCAAAACTTCTGCCGCATGTTGATTGGCTTCACTTTGTACTACAGACGCGCCTGTAACTATTGCGCCTTCTTTTAAAGCTTTTATAACTTCAACATTTTTAATACGGCTTTCTAATGTTGATTTAGTGATTTCTAATTGTTTATCATACGCTAACAATAAAAAATAATTATTTGCAATGTCTGAAATCAATTGGGTCTGAACTGCTTGTTTCGCCGCATCTGTAGAAAGATAAGATGCTAAAGCTGCTCTTTTAGAACTGCTTAATTTTCCCCAGATATCCGCTTCCCATGAAGTGCTTAAACCTAATTTATAAGTCGTTGTCAGGGTATTGATATTAATTCCTGCCGGAAAATTCAATCCCGCCTCAGACTGTTTATTACGTGTTACGTTCGCATCAGCATTTAGCGTTGGATAATACCCCAATTTAGCCTGACGTAAAGTGGCACGCGACTGAACGATATTTTCGATCGCATTTTTTAAGTTCAGGTTCTGATCTAATCCTTTTTGAATTAAGGCATTTAGTTTTTGATCTTTAAAAACAGTTTGCCAAGGCATATTAGCGATCGTAGCAGAATCAGCAGATGCCTGATCACGATACAGTTTATCTGTAGAAATTGTTGTGGGGCGTTCGTACTTTTTGGTAACGCAGGCACTTAAAAGTGTGACTGCGACTACCATTATAATATATTTATTTGAACTATGAGTCATCTCTGTCTTAATTAAATTATTACTGTTTATGAGCTTCGATTAGTTGTACTTCGTCATCTTCATCTTCATCATCATAACCTTCTTTTGCAGGACCGCTTACTTTTTCCTGTAAAGTCTGGAATATGATAAACAATACCGGAATAACAAATACTCCCAAAATGGTTCCAATCAACATACCTCCAACAGCTCCTGTACCAATCGATTTGTTACCAACAGCTCCTGCTCCTGAAGCAAACATTAAAGGAACAAGTCCTAAAATAAAGGCAAAAGAGGTCATTAAAATTGGTCTCAAACGTGCTACGGCTCCTTCAACTGCCGCTTGTACAATTGGCATTCCTTTACGCCTTCTTTCCAGGGCAAATTCTACAATCAAAATACCATTCTTGGCTAGTAATCCAATTAGCATGATTAAGGAAATCTGCAAGTAAATGTTACTGTTTAATTTGAATATGATCGAGAACAAATAAGCTCCTACAAGTCCAAACGGAATCGAGAATAATACGGCAAATGGTAAAATATAACTTTCGTATTGTGCACTTAATAAAAAGTAAACAAACACAAGACATAATATAAAGATAAAAATCGTTTCACTTCCAGATGCCAATTCCTCACGTGTTAAACCTGAGAACTCGTAACCGTATCCTGCCGGAAGATTTTCTGCAGCAACTTCCTGAATCGCTTTAATGGCATCTCCTGAACTAAATCCCGGATTTGGCGCTCCTGTAATAGAGATAGATGTAAACAAGTTAAATCTTGAAATAGATTCCGGTCCAAAAACTCTGGTCATTTTTACAAACTCTGTAATTGGTGCCATTGTTCCTGCACTGTTTCTGACAAATATTTTGTTTAATCCTTCCGTATTTGTACGGAACTCCGGCGAAGCCTGAATCATAACACGATATTGTTTACCGAATTTATTGAAATTCGAAGCATACAATCCACCATAATAACCTTGCATCGTAGAAAGAATCGAATTGACAGGAACTCCTGCATCTTTTGCTTTTGCCAGATTAATATCCATCATATATTGAGGGAAACCGGGATTAAAAGGCGTTGTTGCATATTGTATTTCAGGACGTTTTGATAGTTTTTCTAAAAAGTCTGTATTTACTTTATAGAATTCTGCCGTAGAGTGTCCTCCTTTATCCTGCAACTGAAATTCGAATCCACCACTTTGTCCAAATCCCTGAATTGTTGGCGGGGAAATAAAGAAAATATTAGCTTCACGAATACCGCTTGTTTTGGCAAAAAGCTGACCAATCACGTCATCTACACTTAGCTCACGTTTTTCCCATGTTTCAAGCTTTACAATAACCATACTGTACGCACTTCCTGCTCCTGCTGTAAAGTTTTGTCCAACAATACGCAGTGTGTTTTTAACACCCGGAATCGTTTTGGCGATACTATCCACTTTTTTCGCTATAACATCAGAACGCTCCATAGAAGCTGATGGCGGCAAACTAATATTGGCAAAAACAGTTCCCTGATCTTCTGCCGGAACGAACGCTGATGGCGTTGTTTTCATCATGTAAAATAAGGCTGCCCCGGCAAAAACAATAGCCGCTAATACAATCCATTTTTTTACAGAAAGAAACTGAACTGATCTTTTATACTTATTCGTAACATTATCAAAAGCAACGTTAAACGACGTATAGAATCTCTGAATAAAACTTTTATGTTTATGATCGTCAGCATGTGGTTTTAAAAGCAAAGCACACAATGCCGGACTTAAAGTCAAGGCGTTAATTGCCGAAAGAATAATCGCCACCGCTAATGTAATACCAAATTGCTTGTAGAAAACCCCTGTAGATCCGGTGATAAAAGTAACCGGAATAAATACGGCTGCCATTACAAGTGTGATCGAGATAATTGCTCCGGAAATTTCATCCATCGCATCAATCGTAGCTTTTTTAGACGATTTATAACCATGATCCAGTTTGGCATGGACTGCCTCGACGACGACAATCGCATCATCGACCACAATACCAATGGCAAGAACCATCGCAAAAAGCGTTAATAAGTTAATCGTAAACCCAAATAAATTCAGGAAGAAAAATGTACCTACAATCGCAACGGGAACGGCAATTGCCGGAATTAACGTTGATCTAAAATCCTGAAGGAAAATAAATACTACGATAAATACCAATATAAAAGCTTCAATCAAAGTATGAATTACTTTCTCGATAGAAGCATCTAAGTTCTCATTAACATCGACAAGAATAGTATATTTTACTCCTTTCGGAAATGTCTTTGCGGCATCTTCAATCAGTTTTTTAGAGTTGTTGATTACATCACGGGCATTCGATCCCGGAGTCTGGCTTATCGCCATTGCAGCAGATTCTACACCATTTGTTTTAATGGTTGAGGAATAACTTAAAGATCCCAATTCTACTTTAGCAACATCTTTTAATCGCAACATTTGTCCGTTTCCAACAGATTTTATTACGATATCTCCAAATTCCTGAGCGCTTGTCAAACGTCCTTTATACTTGATTACGTATTGAAAAGCCTGATCTCCGTTCTCACCAAATTTACCTGGTGCAGCTTCGATATTTTGTTCTGCCAAAGCAGCTGAGATATCACTTGGAATCAATTTGTATTGCTGCATGATATCCGGTTTCAACCAGATTCTCATAGAGTAATCTTTTGCTCCAAAAACGGTTACATCTCCTACCCCAACTACACGCTGAATTTGAGGTACAAGATTGATTTTGGCATAATTTTGAAGAAAAGTCTGATCATAAGCAGGATCATCACTATATAAAGAGAAAATTACCAGGTTACTACTCTGACTTTTTGTTACCGTTACCCCCGCCTGAGTTACCTCTACCGGCAATAAACTTGTAGCTCTCGAAACCCTGTTTTGAACGTTTACCGCTGCTAAATCAGGATTTGTTCCTACTTTAAAAAAGATTTTTATAGAAGCATTACCATCATTGGTTGCTGTAGAAGTCATGTAAGTCATGTTTTCTACACCATTAATTTGCTCTTCAAGCGGAATTACGATACTTTTAAGTACCACATCTGCATTTGCTCCTGTATAACTTGCCGATACGTTTACCGTAGGCGGAGCAATATCAGGATATTGAGAAATAGGCAGCTCAATGAGCCCCAATACACCTAAGATGACAATAATAACAGATATTACTGTCGAAAGTACAGGTCTTTGTATGAATATTTTAAACATTTTTTCTTATTTTAATTCAGCATAGACCGCTTCCGGGCTCTGAGTGTGAGTTTTAATTTCGCTTCCTTCTTTTAATGAAGCTACTCCTTCTAATACAATTTGGTCTCCTGCTTTTAAGCCACTTGTTACAACATAATAATTACCTGCTGTGTTTTCAAGTTTTGTAATATTGACGTTTTTCGTTTTTCCGTCCTTTCCTACTGTTACAGCAAAAATCTTATCCTGAAGTTCGAATGTAGCACTCTGTGGAACTAATATTCCATCTTTAATTTCATTCGGAATTCTTACTGTTGTGCTGCTTCCGCTTCTTATAATACCTTTTGGATTAGGAAAACGAGCTCTTATATTTACAGAACCTGTTTCTGTGTTTATAAGTCCGTTTACGGTTTCAATACGTCCTTGTTCAGCATAAGCAGAACCATCAGAAAGTAATAGTGAAACTGCTGGCAATTGTTTGATTTTTTGTGCTAATGAAGCTCCTGAACCACTTTGGGTGAAATTCAATAAGGCTTTTTCGTTCATTGCAAAATACGCATATACATTACCAATACTCGAAACCGTAGTTAAAGGTTCTGCCGTTGCAGAGCTTACTAAACTTCCTAAACGAAACGGGATTGAACCTACAACGCCATTAACAGGACTTGTAACTGTAGTGTATCCCAAATTAGTTTTGGCATTTACCATAGCGGCGTTTGCCTGTGCCAATGTTGCTAATGCTGATTCATACGTATATTGAGCTGATTCAAGATCATACTTACTTATGATTCCTTTCTCTACAAGTGGCTTTACTTTGTTTACCGCCAGTTTTGCTGAACTTAAACTTGCCTGTGCACTTTTTATACTTGCAGATGCTGTGCGTACTTGTTGCTCATATTCCGGCGCGCTGATTTTAAATAAAGGTTGTCCTGCTTTTACAACAGCACCTTCATCGACAAAAATCTTGTCAATGTAGCCTTCTACTCTCGGTCGGATTTCTATATTTTGCTGTCCCTGAATACTTGCAGGAAAGTCTGTATTTAAAGTGGCTGATTGTGGCTGTAAAGTCAGCGTTTTATACTCTTTTACTTGAGGTGCACCTCCGGCCTGAGCCGATTTGTCATTTTTATTACCGCAAGATGCGATAATAACAGCTGCAGCGAGAATGCTTAAAAAGGATTGCTTATTCATTGTGAAAATGTGTAATTATCAATTTATATCGAAACAAAATAACTAAAATATAACAAACAAAAAATTTCCAATAGACGGAGGGCAGGAAACAATCGATAGATATGTGGTAAGAACCGATAGAAGTTTATTTAGCAATATCAACACAATTTAGAACAGGCTCGTCGGTTCTAAAATGGTTTTTAAAGATTCTGATTCCATTTTTGGCGATTGCTTTTATATCTTTTATAAATATAATGTAATATTGTCACAAAATCACAAAATAAAATGACACCCACCTTTTTTAAACCATACATTTTCACAGGATTACACATTCTTGCCTGGTTATTATTGGGTTTTATAATGCTCTTTTATATACCAATAACCTGGAATGTGGTGCTGCCGTCCGTTTTTTGGCTTTGGCAAATGATTGTACTGGTTTTACTTATCGTAATATTTTATTCTAATGCTAAAATCATCGTTCCAAAAACCATTATTAAGGACAATACATCTCCTTTTTTGTTTTGGGCTTTTCTCATGATTTTCGTCATGCAGCTTATTGCTTATTTCTATACTTCGCAAACAGATCTACATACCAAAATAAGCCTGGTTTTAGGATTTAAAAAATACAAAAATCCCTATTTTGACAATTACGTTTTCATGCTTACTTTATTGGTATTAGGCATCAGCACAAGTTGGGCAATGCTTCATCATTGGCAAAAAGCCGCACAACACAAGCAAAAACTGGAACAGGATAAAACCATGGCAGAACTTGCTATGTTGAAAGCGCAGATAAATCCTCACTTTTTCTTTAATTCATTAAATAGCATTTATTCGCTTACATATACCAATATCGAAGATTCCCGCAGCGCGCTTCATACCTTAAGCCGCATGATGCGTTATTTGCTTTACAGTACTGAAGGTGAAAGAACTACTTTATTAAAAGAAGCTGACTTCATGAAAGATTTCATAGCTTTGATGAAGCTTCGGGCGAATAGCAAACTAACGATAACGACAGATATTCCGGAAAAAATACACGATTACCCAATTGTTCCCATGTTGTTATTACCTTTAGTAGAAAATGCTTTTAAACACGGCGTACATGCCACAGATAAAAGTGAAATACATATTAAACTCAGACAAAAAGAAAACAATCTTGAATTTGAAGTCATAAATACTTTTTTCGAAAAGACTTCAACAAATTATCAGGGCGGAATAGGATTAACGAATACAAAACGCAGATTACATTTAATATATCCACATCGTCATTTTATGACATGCGGTTTAGACCAAAATGGCAAATACAGAGTAAATCTGCAAATAACTTTAGAACAATGATCGTATTAAAATGTATAGCAGTAGATGATGAACCACTTGCCTTAAAACTGGTGGAAACTTTTATAGAACAAACCCCTTTTTTGCAATTGGCGTGCAGCTGCGACAATGCCGTTGAAGCCATGAGCCTGATTCGCGAACAACAGCCGGACATTGTTTTTCTTGACATTAATATGCCTAATTTAACGGGTATGGAACTGGCAAGGCTTTTACAGGAACAGCCCGGACCATTGCCCAAAATTATTTTTACTACCGCTTATAACCATTATGCGATAGAAGGTTACAGGGTAAATGCGGTAGATTATCTTTTGAAACCTTTTAGCTACGAAGAATTTTTAAGAGCGGCAAACAAAGTCCTGCAAATGTCTGAAGAAGCTGCAAATCAATACCACTCTGTAACTGCTGATGATGAATTTATATTTTTAAAGGTAGAATATCAATGGGTTAGAATTTCCTTAAAAGACATTTTATACATCGAGAGTTTAAAGGATTATGTAAAAGTTCATCTCGAAGATACCCAAAAATCAGTTATGTCTTTAATCTCCCTAAAAGCTCTTGAAGAAAAATTACCGGCGTCGAAATTTATGCGAATCAATCGTTCTTTTATTGTTCCGTTGGAAAAAATAAATTCGATTAGTAAAAATTCAATATTCATTAATAAAACCGAAATAACTGTTGGTGAACAATACAAGGAAACGTTTAAAACCATAGTAGAAAAATGGTTGAAATAATTATAATTTAAAATAAAATGGAAAAAAGATCAAACAAATACTATCTGACTTTAAGCCTGAAAGAATACGCTAACGGCGAAACAGAACCTGCAAAAGAACTGGGAATACAATTCGATAATCATGACGAAATATTCAGTATCATAGATAGAATAAAAGATAAAAACATTTTTGAAGATCCTAACGAAGCGACTCAATTTGCACTTGGTTTAAAATTATTTAGCGAAGTAAAATTAAAGAATCGCAAGAATCCACTCTTCGAAGAATTAAACGAAGTCTTCCCTATCTTCATGAAAAAACTAAAAAGCTTGTAAAACAATTAATCGTGTCATTTCGACCGAAGGGAGAAATCACACAAGAAACTCCGCAAAGTAAATTACAATCTTTATCGAATTACTTGTGTGATTTCTCCCTTCGGTCGAAATGACAAATTGTAATAAAATCTCGCTTTCTTAATTTTCTTAAATAAAGTAAAGCTTAATGAATCTTAATATCTTAATGGTGAAAAATAGTAAGCGTATGGCAAGGATTCGCAAGCGAAAACACAGATAAAAACGGATTTTTTTAAATTTACATTATAGTTTTTGTTATCCGAAATGACAAAAAGAAATAAATAATACCATAAAAAAACGCCTCATCTCTGAGGCGCTTTTTATTTATATATGCGATAAAAATTAAGCTTTTGCTTTTCTTTTTACGGTACAGCCAATTTCTTTAGTTTCAGTTACGGCAGGTTTTTGATTGCTTTTTAAAGCTGCAATTACATCCTCTGCATATTTTGTTTTTTCGGTTTTAGTTCCTTCAGGATCATTATCGATTGCTCCTACATATTCTACGATATTTCCTTTTGTTGTTTTAGAAACAATAAAAAGATGTGGTGTATGTTTTGCACCATATTGGTCTGTAACTACTTGTCCCTGATCAAATAAATATGGGAAAGGGTATTTTTTATCTTTTGCCAATTGTTGCATTTTATCATAAGCATCAGCTTTAGAAGCTTCAGGATCATTTGGGTTTATCGCGATTACAGGATATCCTTGTGGTTTGAATTTTTTATCCAGTTCGATTATTCTTTGTTCGTAAGCAACTGCATACGGACAGGTATTACACGTAAAAACAACAATAAAACCTTTGGCTTTTGGGTAACTTGCAAAAGAAACCTCTTTGCCATCAACATTTTTTAGTTTAAATTCCGGTGCCGGCTGTCCTGCTTTAAGTGTCGCAGTTTGTGCGTGGGCAAATAAGATACTAAATATTAGTACCGTGAATGTAGTAATGAACTTTTGCATAATTTATAGTTTTTTATATTCAGTTAATAATTGTTCGTAAGTAAGTTCAGATTCCAGAAATTTTCTTTTGTCGCCTTTTATAAAAAGTGTCGCCGGAATACTTCCTGACCACGTAGGATCTATTCGGTCAATATATTCCTGAGGATTGCTTTCATTCAATAAAAAAACCTGGCTTTTCATGTTTTTTCTTTTCACAAATGGAATAACCCCTGAATTTAATTTTGATTTAAAATCGACGCTTACCAACAATACCGCCAGTTTTTCTGACTTATATTCGGTATTTAGTTTTTCAAAATGTGGTAATTCTTTAATGCAGGGCGCGCACCATGTTGCCCAAAAGTTTACGACATATGTACTGTCTTTTCCGTTTTTGATTCTCTCCTTAAGCTGGTCAATATTCAACAACTTTACATTTTGACTGTATGATGTGATCGAAAAAGCAAAAAACAGGAAACTATAAATCTTAAATGCGTTGATTTTCATATTCAATGGCGTAAAATTATTTTTGCCTTACAAATATAAACTAATGAGGATTTATTTTTTGTTAATGAAAGTTTAATATCAAAGATTTGCTACAATAAGTATTGATGTGTTTACAAGTTGTCTTTTAGTGTCCACATTTTAAAGAATTTGGGCATTTTTGGGATATTATTATTGTTTCAGCATACTATTCTTCAGGACTTATTACGCAGTATTTTTTTCAAATATTAATATCTCCATTTTTTAACGGTTTTCTCGCCTACTAAATCAATAACAATTTCTTCTGTCCAATTGTCGATTTCCCTATTTGTTGAGAAATCATTTTGGGCAAAAATCAGGCAGCCTTTAAAGTAATAATCAACATTATCAAATATTTTGGTCAAATATGGCGCGTCGTCGTGGTCGTAGTAATAAATTTCTTTTGTTTCACTGTGAAAACAAAACATATTTCCATTTCCTAAATAATCGCTAAAAGTAATTAAATAAGGTAAAATCTCTTTGTCCTGTTCTGTAAAATCAGGACCATATTGCGGTGCATTAGCCCAAATATCTTTAATCCAGTCTACTTCCTGAAAATCCTGAAGCTGCTCCCCAATTTCAGCGATTCCAAAAGTCTGGTAAAATAATTTGAGGTTTTCAGGCAAAGCAGTTCCTAATTTGGTTTCGAGAGCCTCAATTTCTTCGTTCGAAATTGGTTCTTTCAAATCTTCACCAAAATTATCTGCAATAGATTCAATGATTTTTTGAGTATTAATTTTCCAATCTGCATCTCCAATTTTATTAAACGGAATGAGAATGTCTTCTTTCTTATTGATTTCAATCATAGCTTTGGCTGATAGTTTTTTAATCTCATTTAAGATTAATTTTTCCCTCTAAAAAAACAATTATTATCATTTGGCAATAAGCGAATCTTCAGGATCGCAGGGAAAATAAATAGTAATTTCTGTTCCTTCGTTTAATTTACCTACTGCCCGAATATTTCCGTTGCAGGTTTGCATGATTTTTTTGCATAATGCCAGTCCAACTCCGGATCCGTCGTATTTTTCGAGTGTATGTAATCTCGTAAATATCTTAAAAATAGATTCTGCATATTGTTGTTCAAAACCAATTCCGTTATCCGCAAAAGTTACCCAATGACAATATACTTTATTCGAATATTCGTTTATTTCAGCTTCTTGCGAGGCTGTAATTTTAATCTCCGGAACTCTGTCCGACGATGCATATTTTAATGAATTTTGTATAATATTAGAAAATAACTGCTTCATCAAAAATGGTACTGCATGAACTTCAGGAAGATTTTCGCACTTAATAACAGCTTTATTTTCCTGAATTATCTCTTTCATGTCCTGCAGGGTTTCCTCCATAACATAATTAAGATTCACAGTTTCAAAGGATTCTTTCGTGTTTTTTATTCGGGTATATTTTAGAATGTCAATTAATAAATTTTGCATTCTATTAGCCGATTTTGTTATGCGTTGTAATGAATCTAATACGGATGTCGAAGGAATTTCTTTAGTATCTGATAATACTTTTGAAGAAATTAGCTGAATCTTTCTTAAAGGTTCCTGCAAATCGTGTGTACTAATCCAGTTGATGTTTTCAAGTTCCAGGTTTGTTTCTCTTAATACATCGCTCAAATTTCTATATTTTCCTTCTTCTTCACTCAACAACAACATAATAATCTGATTGTGAAGAAAATGTGCATAACTCAAAGCTGCATTTAATTCTGGCTGTAACCAGACTTCACTTTGGTGTTTAATGATTTGTTTCCATAAATTAAATGAATTTCTGGGATGTAATCCGTTGCTGTCATGAATAATGGCTTTTTCAGGATCTCCTGCCCAATTAATCACGGCAACGGTTTCCGGCCTGTACCAAATAATGTTATTGCCATTTCCTAAAGAGAAATAAATAACACCTGAAACATGCTCGTAACTTTCTAAATCAGGTACATGATTGCTAAGTTTATTGGTACTGAAAGTTTTTCCGTACTCATTGGCATTCATGCTTAAAATAATTTTTTCTATATCATTATCTACAGGCGTGATTCCGCTTTTGTAGGTTTTATTTCCAATACAAATTGAAACTCCCGTAGCATTGCAAAGCTTTAATAGTTCAGGATCAGCACAAATAATTTCAAAAGACTGATGTTCCAGCGGAAGATTCAACGCCGTTAATCTTTCCAGCGCTACCGTAGTTTTACGGGCAATTTCGTACTCATCATTCGATTGTCTTAAATCGATTTGAGAAGTAATAAATTGTGCCTGAAGTTTGGCTGCCAATCTAATTTCCGGAGAAATATTTTTGGGCGAATAATGGTGACACGCAATAAGTCCCCATAATCTGTCGCGGTGAATGAGCGAAATAGTTAATGTTGCCCCAACTCCCATATTCTTAATATATTCCACATGAATTGGAGACGTGCTTCTAAGTGTTGAAAGGCTCAGATCGAGATTTTTATTTTCGCCATCGTCGATTGTAAAAATAGGAACCGGCTCATAACCAATATCAACGATAAGTCTTAAGAGGTTTTTCATGTACAATTCTCTTGCCTGAACCGGAATATCAGTATGCGGATAATGAAGCCCTAAAAATGGCTCGATATCATCTCTGCAGCTTTCGGCAAAAACTTCACCATTGTAATATTCATCAAAACGATAAATCATTACACGATCATAGCCTGTAATTTCGCGTGTACTTTCTGCAACCAGCGCGCACAACTCTTTTAGCGATTTAGTATTATTCATATTAGACACAAACTGAATGGTTTGTGCATAAAGGTCCGCCATTTGTTCTTTGCCACTGGATTGTGGTTCAGCTTCCAAAACATAAATATTACCCGATTTATGGATCGCAATTTGAAACGAAATCCCTTTTAACTCTAACGGAAGAGGAAAAACAGATTGCTCTTTTTGATTGTGTACATAATCATACAGGTCTTTTTGTGCTGTTGCCCCAAAAATATCGCTGAATTTCTGACCTAATATTTCGTTATAAACCAGATCAAGAAACACGTTAATATTAGCGGTACAAAACTCAATTTTCCAATCTAAATTTATTCCCAGCAAAAAACCATGAGGCTGTATACTTCCCGGAATGTGTATGGGTTCATGTTCACAATTTGTAAGTGTGACAATATCCCTGTTTACAATATCCCTAATTTTCATTATTACCGAAAATCAAAAAATGATTATAAATACAGTCAAAAGCATAAACAGCGCCTTGTATAATTTCATCTCCACAGTTATTTTCTTCCTCATAAGCAGTAAACTCATTTAAGAAATTTTTCCAGTAACTTCCGGTTTTATTTCCATAACCCGTAAAATAAGAAACTCCTTGCTGTTGATCTAATCCCGGAACAGTTTCTACATTTTTCAAAATAAATCTTCCGCCAAGTGTAGATCCTTCAACAACATACAATATGCCAAGTGCAAATGGAATATTTATGTCCTCTTTTTTGAAAACAGAAACATTTTTATCTTTTTTATATTTCAAAAAAGAAAGATCGGTATCAATTAAATGCGTTTTTTCTCTTTCTTTTAAGTCTGAAATAATATTTTCAAGTAAAGGATAAATGGTTTTCTCAATACCAGAATGTACATCATGCATCAAAGATAAATAATGACAATAATCGTTTATCTCCATTTTTGGAGAAAGTATAGAGGCTGAAACCGGAAGGCTTTCAAGATTTTTGTGTGCTGTTGCTGTTTGAGATTTTAGTTTTTCTAAAAAATCAGCAGCTATAGGAATATCCAAATTTTTAGTCATTGCAGAGTCTGATAATAATTTAACTGTAAGATATATTAACGCTTTTTTATTTAAATACGTGTAAAATATCAGTATTTGGTAAAAGTAATATTTTTATTGATTAAAAAATATCTTCCAAATTAAACTTTAGACAATCGTTTTACGACTATTAATTTACCTAACAGCCTATTTTCTAATACTAACAAGTCGAAATCCCATCTGTATTAAGCCAGATTAAAGGTTTGGCATAAAATGACAGATTTTAGCTGTTTTAAATTATTATATTTTGTTTAAAGAAAAAGCCATACCAATCTTAAAAATTTCAAGATCGATATGGCTTTTTTTGAATTAAATAATCAGACTATTTTTTTAGAAATTTAATAAACTCTTCATTAAATTTATCTTTTTCTTCTACGAACAAAGCATGTCCGCTTTTCTCAAACGGAACTAAAACAGAACCCGCAATTGCTTTATTCATTTGTTCTGCCAATGCAAAAGAAACAATCTTATCTTCTTTAGCATTAAAAATTAAAGTAGGCACTTTTATCTTAGGCAAATCACCTCTTAAATCTTCGTCACGCAAAGCAATCAAAGCCTGCTCCATGGCATATGGCGAAGACTGCATTTCGATACCGCCCAGCCACGCACCAATTCCAGGAGAAACCGATGTTGCTGACAAGGTAAAATAACCACCAATTGCTGCCAATAAAGCCGGACGATCAGAGTTGTTTAAGTTTACCCATTGCGTAATATCGTCTTTCGTAAAAAACGGATAAGGATAATCGGCTTTTTTAGTATGGCAAGGCGCTGCAGCTGCAAATAAAGCAAGTTTATTAACGTGCGCTCCGTCATATTTTGCTACATAATGCAAAGCGATTGCGCCACCCATCGAGTGTCCGCCAATTGCTGCATCCTTAATATCCAGTTTATCTAAAACCGTTTTAATGTCTGATGCAAACTGGTCATAATTGTACTTACCGTAAGGTTTATCAGATTGTCCAAATCCTCTTAAAGTAATCCCTATTACACGATAACCCGCTTTTACCAAAGCGCTATATTGGTATTCCCACATGGCATCGCTTAACGGATATCCGTGAATTAAAACTACTGGTTGTCCGTCTCCAACATCTGTAATATGCAACCTTACATTAGGTTCTACTTCGATATATTCTGCTCTTGCACCGGTTGTTGCAACTTTATTTTCTTCGGTTTTATCTTCTTTTTGTTTTGCACAAGATGATAATAACGTTACTGATACAACGACCAATAACAGGTTTTCTATTTTTTTTATAGTATTCATTTTTATATTTTAAGATTTTTATTTTTTGAAAAGGTATTTTTTAAGTTCAGCCGCAGCATGAACAAATAAAGATTTTGTCTGAGGAATATGCGCCAACGGATTCAACAATCCAAAATCATGAATGGTTCCGTTATAGCGAATCGTAGTTACGGTAACTCCTGCTTCGTCCAGTTTTCGTCCAAAAGCTTCTCCTTCATCACGAAGAACATCCGCTTCGGCAACCTGAATTAACGTAGGAGGAAAATCTTTAAGCTGTTCTAAAGTTGCATTTAGCGGAGAAGCATAAATTTGTTCGCGTTCTGCCGGATCTGTGGTATACAAATCGTACATCCATTTCATTAAAGAAGTCGTCAGGAAACGGTTTTCTCCAAATTGTTTATAAGAATCCGTATCAAATTTTGCTGCAACAATTGGCCAGAACAATACAAGAGATTGTAATTTGGGTCCGTTATTTTCTATTGCTTTCAACGCAGTTACTGCTGTCATGTTTCCGCCAACACTGTTTCCTACTATAGAAATTGTGGTTCCGTCAACATTAATTTCGTTTCCGTTTGCTGCAATCCATTTTGTAGCGGCATAGATTTCGTTTACAGCCTGCGGATATTTTGCGTCAGGAGTTGGTGTATAATTCACAAAAATTCCTGTGGCTCCGGATAAAACAACAAGATCTCTAACCATGCGTTTGTGTGTTGGGTAATCGCCTAAAACCCATCCTCCACCGTGAATAAAGATAAAAGCAGGAAGCGTTTCTTTGTTCCCTTCCGGTTCAACAATATTCAGTTTTATCGTAAAACCGTCTTGTTCGATAGCTTTCTCAGATTCCTGAATTCCGGAATAATCTACGTCTACAGATTTTTGTGCCCCAACCAAAACTTCTCTTGCATCCAGTGGTGACAAAGATTCTAGTGGAACTCCGCCAGAATTTAGCGCTTTTAAAAAAACTTTAATTTCTCTCGATATTGCAATATCATCTGCAACCGGAACTGTACTTTGATTTGTGTTCATGATTTATAATTTAATTATTAATGGTTTCATGAATAAAAGTTCAAAGAGCATTCCTTTATTTTAAATAACTGATTTATAGGTTTTTAAAAATAAATACAATTTCTATTTTTGACGATATATCATAGATTTACAGTTTGTTTTTTAAAATTAATAGCTTTAGTTTTAACGGGATTAAATTATACAGATATAAAAAGGCTTGAGCCAAAATAGTAAAGTTTAGCTAAAACCGGAGTCTATTGAAAATTTGTATTTCAATTCTTATATCTAAAAAAAAATTGAGATTAAATACTAAATGAAAAACTGCGAAAATCAGTTTATCCCGCTCAAATCCGTGGGAAAAAACTACTCTAAAAAATGCTGTTTTTTAATACCGAGTTTCTGCATTTTAGAAATTAATGTAGTCGATGGAATTTCTAGTTTTACGGCAGCACCATTTGGACCGGAGATTCTGCCATTGCATAATTTTATGATTTTTAGAATATATTCTTTTTCCATTTCTTTCAGGGACTTAATCTGAAATTCAGAATAAACCTCAGAAGCCAGAATTTTTTCATTATCTGATAAAAAACTCACCTCATTAATTACAGATCCATCTGCTAAAAGAATACTTCTTTCTATGCAATGTTCTAATTCTCTAATGTTTCCAGGCCAGGAATAATGTATGATTTCTTTTAAGGCATTTGCCGATAAGGTCTTGTTTTTATTTTTAGTACCGGAATGTTTATTCAAAAAATGCCCGCATAAATCCGGAATATCATCTTTACGGTTTCGAAGTGGCGGAATGGTGATTGGAAAAATATTTAATCTATAAAACAAGTCTTTTCTAAAACGTCCCTGCTGCATTTCTACAGGCAAATCCCTATTGGTTGCGGCAATAATTCGAACATTTACTTTTATGGCTTTTTTACCACCAATACGGTCAAATTCTTTTTCCTGCAACACACGCAATAATTTAGTTTGCATTTCAAGCGGAAGATCCCCTATTTCATCTAAAAATAAAGTTCCGTTATTGGCCAATTCAAATTTTCCAATTCGTTTTTCTATCGCTCCCGTAAAACTTCCTTTTTCATGTCCAAAAAGTTCGCTTTCGATTAAATGTACCGGAATTGCAGCACAATTAACCTTAATCATTGGTTTCTCGCTTCTGGCAGAATTAGTGTGAATTTCGCTGGCTACAACTTCTTTTCCTGTTCCGCTTTCGCCAAGGATAAGTACGCCGCTGTCTGATGGCGCAACCTGATTTATAAGGATTTTTATCTTTTTTATAGCATCACTGCTTCCAATAATTTTCGAGTTGTTTTCGTCTTTTTGAATATTTGAAACACTTGATCTGAATGAATTTAGAGAGAATAATTTTTGATCGCTATTTTCTATTTTCCGGGTAATTAAAATATTCGAAACAGCCAATGCTATTGGCAATGTCAGGGCTTTTAGTAAACGCATTGCGTTTCTATCCAGAGTTTGTGGCTTTTTGAAAAAGAGAAATAAAATCGAAGGATTATTTTTGTGATATTCTAAAGGTAAAATAACCAATTCGCGTATCCCAAATACGGTGGTATTGGCTATAAAAGAAGGTACCACAATTTTTTTTTGCTGTGGTAAAATCAAGTCAATCATAATGGGATCAGCAGATTGAAGCGCTTCATTAAAATAACAATCGGCTACATCATACAATAATCCCTGATGTAATTTTGCAATTTTTTGATCGCTATGAAAAAACAATTCATATTGTTTTTCATGCTGATCTGTAGTTCCTATTGCCAGAAAATCAAATCCCAAAATGTCTTTTAATTCCTGATTTACAACCGATAAAAATTCATCATAATTAGAACAGCGCGCAAAACTATTGCTGAGAGAAAGCAAAAGAAAATGTTCACTTTCGCTTTCCTGCATTGCTTTCAACGCGGTTTCAGTTTTGTTCATAAGTCAGTTGAATCTTTTGTTTTAGAATAAAACGTAAATTTAATAGCAATCTCGGTTTTCAAACGGATTAAATGTAATAAATATTCAAAACAGTTTTTGCCGTTATTATTACTGAATATTCAATTTTGCAAGCTTTAAAAATATCCTTGTTTGATTTTTAGTTTTTTGATTTTTGAGAATAAAGTCGAAGGCGATATTTTTAATAATTCAGCTGCTCCGCCTGCGCCATAAACTTTACCGTTGCAAAGGTTTAAAGCGTTCATAATATGTTCGCGCTCCATATCCTCCATCGATAAAATACCGTTATCTATTTCTTTTTTTTGCGTTGGGAAATCTTGCATCATATCAAATTCATTGATTTCGTTTCCGGCTGTCAATAAAATACTTCTCTCGATCAAATGTTCCAGTTCGCGTATGTTTCCCGGCCAGTTATAATCTTGTAATTGCTGCAAGGCTTTCGCCGAAATTTTATTGATATTTCGTTTGGATTGTACCGCAAATTTCTGAAGAAAATAATACGCTAATTCCTCAATATCTTCTTTACGATCGCGCAAAGGCGGCAATTCTAACGGAAATACATTTAAACGATAATACAAATCGAGTCTAAATCTTCCCTCTGCAACTTCAGACGGGAGACATCTGTTTGTGGCTGCAATAATTCTGACATTCAATTTAATTGTTGCATCTCCGCCCAGTCTTTCTATTTCTTTTTCCTGTAAAACCCTCAGCAATTTTACTTGCGAATCTAAAGGCAATTCGCCTATTTCGTCTAAAAAAATGGTTCCGCCATTGGCTTGTTCAAATTTCCCGATTCTTAAATTATCTGCTCCGGTAAAAGCGCCTTTTTCATGACCAAACAATTCAGATTCTATCAATGATTCCGGCAATGCAGCACAATTTACAACAACCAATGGTTTAGTATTATTGGCGGATAAAGCATGAATTAAATGCGCAATTTTTTCTTTTCCGGTTCCGCTTTCTCCCAAAATCATAACCGAAGTTTCTGTTGGCGCAACGATTTCGATCTTCTGGATTAAATCAAGGAGTTTTTTATTTTTACCAATAATCTCCAGATTTTTATTTTCTTTTAAAGGCTTTTTCTTGTCTTTGTTTTCTACTGCATTTCCTTTTTCGAAATTGTATTTATAACGGGCAATATCAAGCATTACAAACAAATCGCGTTCTCGAAACGGCTTGACCAAAAAACCATAAGGCTGGGTTTCTTTTACGGCATTTAAAATGGAATGATTGGTATTTGCCGAAATGTATAAAAACGGAATTTTCTTTTTTTCTAATTCCCATGCAAGATCAATTCCGGTAAGATCACCTTTGAGGATAATATCGAGCAAAACCCAATTTGGTTTTTCTGAAGCGATCAAAACACGCGCTTCATCGACAGACGCAGCAATTCCACAAACTTCATAGCCGGCTTTCATCAGAATAATTTTTAAATCATTCGCAACAATAAATTCATCTTCGACTATTAATATTTTCTCACTCATTTTCAATCTTCTTACTCTTTTTTATGCTTTTTTGCTGCCTTGAAATTTATAGTAATCGTCAGCCCGTTTTTGTTTTCAATATTGAATGTTCCATCAACTTGTGAACTTAAACCGTGCATTAAATTCATGCCCAGCGAGTTTCTGTTTTTTAACTCAAAATGTTCCGGAACTCCTACTCCATTATCTGAAATTATCAATTGATAGGTTTCATTTTCTATTTTCTTTAACCTGATATTTACTTCGCCCTGAATCATTTCTGGATAAGCATATTTTATGGCGTTTACAATGGCTTCGTTTAAAATTAATCCTAACGGAATCGCCTGAGAAATATCTAATTCGACACATTCGATATCGAGTTTATAGGATATTTTTTTATCTGTATTAAAAGCGCCTTTCAAATAATTTACCAACTCCGGAATGTACCAGCACATATCGATAATTTCGAGATTTTCGCTTTCGTATATTTTCTGATAAATAAGCGAAATGGCATTCATTCTGTGCTGACTGTCTTGTATCGCCAAAAGCGCATCTTTGTTTTCCAGATAAGCTGATTGCGTATTGAGAAGGCTGATCACGATTTGCAAATTGTTTTTTACACGATGGTGCAATTCCTTCAAAAGCCAGTCTTTTTCTATATATAATTTGTTTAATGCTTCATTTCGTTTGCTGATTTCTTCTTCTTTTAATTGTAAAATCTCAAGGTTGTTTTGCTGTACTTTTCTGGACCTGAAAAACAATCCCAAAATTATAAATACTAATCCCGGAATTACTATAAAATCATATCTTATTGGGATTATAAGGCTATTTTTTTTCCTGAACTGGTTTTCGTTTATATTTTTAAAATGAGAAAGAATCGTTAAAAGTGCTTTTTCTGAATGGTTTATTCCGCAGCAAACCTGTGCTTTTATGGTGTTGATTTCGATTTTTCTGGATTGTGTGCAAACACTTTGATTGGTGATTAATAACGAAATCACAAACCAAAAATGGATATGTATTCTATTAAAACAACACTTTTTGTACATCATCGCCGCCGTTTTTGATCAACTCATTATTTAGGATCTACTTTTACCGTTCTATTTTTAAGATAGCAAAAAATCATAAAAATCCCGGGAATCAAAACAGGAACTAATCCCCAGTTTTTACCCGCAATAGCGCCTAAAAAACAGCCCAATAAAAATCCTCCAATGGTAACAAATTGTTTTTTAAAGCTTAACTGACTGTTCGAATCTTTGAATTTTGATTTTAGCAATGTACCAATATCAAGAGCAGCCTGAGTTACATTTCCGGTCATCATGGTTGTTGGTCCGTGTGTTTCTTTGCTGAAAATTTTTCCAAAAGCATTCTGCAATCCCATGGCAAAAACGATTAACATGGCGATGCAATACATGGTCCATAAATTCTGGATTTCAAGATAATAAAACAAAACAGACAATAGGCCGCTTAGTGTTAAAATGCATCCTTCCCAAAATAATATCCTGTATTTTAAGCTGGATTTCGAAGCTATATATCCTCCTATAATTACCGAAAGGATAAATATGGGAAATGTTAGTAATTTGATCCAGGCATAAACATCATTTCCGTTAATTACCTGATAGGCAAATACAATAAAGTTACCCGTTACGTGGGCAGAAAATAAGGTGTCTGCGGCAACAAAAGTCAGTGTATCGCAAAATCCTGCTATACAGGTAAGCAATAATGTAATGTACCAAATGCTTTTAGGCTGCTCCATAATTTTTATCTTAAATGTGAACGTAACATCCACGCCATTTTTTCGTGTGTTTCCATCAGTCCTGTGATATAATCGCTTGTTCCTAAATCGTGAAAATCGTTGGCAAAAACCGTGATATTTTCACGTAAGTGCATGATAATACTTTCGTGATCGATAAGCAATTCTTTGATAAATCCTTTGCTGTCGTTTTTCTCTTTTATTTGCTCAGAAAGGTGTGTTAGTTCCAGAAATTCTTTTAATGTTGCTGGTGCATAATGACCTAACATTCTGATTCTCTCTGCAACTCCGTCAATGATTTCGTCTAATTGCGTGTATTGTTCTTCAAAAAATAAATGTTTATTGTAGAAATCATCTCCTTCAACATTCCAGTGCGATTTTCTGGTTTTGGTGTATAGAATGAATTCATCTGCCAGGATCTGACATAACGAATTTACTACTTTTGAGATGTTTTCCTGCTTGATTCCAATTTGAGTTTCCATGCTTAATTGCTTTGTATTAATGAATTTAAAATGTAATAATCTACTGAATAGTTGCCTGCTCCTAATGCGAGTAAAAACAATAATGTGATGGTATAGATGTACGGAACGTCCCTGACTTCAAGAGAATCTTTTTTATGCACGATAAAATAACCTACGGCTGTAACGCCAATTGTGGGCAAAAGAAACAAACGGGTTCCTAATCCCAACACTAAAAAAACAGGCACAACGGTATCTGAAAATGCTGCAACGAGACTATTTAGTTTTTCCGGCAAATGAAACGGATTGGGTAAATGTTCGCGTTCTCCGTTTTCTAACTTGAATTTTTTCATGCCGTGAACCCGAAACAATTCAATAGCTACTAAAATTCGAAACACCAATAAAGCGATGTTGTTGAAGTCTGACCCAACATCTGAAAAAAGCAATAATTTAATTATTTCCATATTTTTATGTATTAAAAAGCAAAGCATGAACATCCTAAAGCGCCCCAGAATGCGTTATAATTGTTTACCGGAATATTACTCATTCGTGCCGCATTATGATCGTGCGCATGAACATCGCAGCTTCCGGAACAGCAATGAATTTGTTGTGCCGCATTGTTTATGGCTGAATTTGATTTTTGAAGTTTAATGTCGATGGCACTTTTATTATGAGATTCGGCATGATAATATCCGTTATAGATATTCGTTGGCGACCAATCCGGAAGTATTGGGATTGATGGCGGCGAAAAAGAAGAGAAATCTCCTTTTGCGTAGACAATTTTTCCGTTTACAACTGTCAAAACCGATTCTATATTTTTGATATCTTCCTCCTCTACCGTAAAATAATCACGATCCAGAACGACAAGATCGGCAAGCATTCCGGTTTGAATATCTCCTTTTTTATTTTGTTCCTGCGAAAACCACGCACTTCCTCTCGTATACAATTGCAAAGCGGTATCACGGCTCAAACGGCTTTCGTTATACAATTGCAAACCTCCAACGGTTTTACCCGCGGTAAGCCAATACATAGAAACCCACGGATTGTAACTGCTAACTCGTGTCGCATCAGAACCTCCGCCAACGGGAATTTGCATGTCGAGCATTTTTTGTATTGGCGGTGTATTTTCGGCTGCTTTTGCACCGTATCTTTCTGTAAAATATTCCCCTTGATACGCCATTCGGCTTTGTATCGCGATTCCGCCTCCAAGCGCTTTTACGCGTTCGATATTGCGATCGTCAATCGTTTCTGCGTGATCAAATATCCAGGGTAAATCGTTGAACGGGATTTCTTTGTTTACTTTTTCGAATACATTCAAAAATCTGGTAATGCTTTCGTTATAAGTTGCATGAAGTCTGAAAGGCCAGCGATTGGCAACCAGTAACCGAATCACTTTTTCTAACTCGGCTTCCATATGTTCCGGAAGATCCGGTCTTGGCTGTAGGAAATCTTCAAAATCTGCTGCCGAAAAAACCAGCATTTCCCCTGCACCATTATGGCGGTACATATCATCGCCCTGATACAGTTTTACTTCCTGGATCCATTCGTCAAAATCTTCAAATTCCTGTTTTGGGCGTTGGGTAAATAAATTATACGCAATACGAACCGTAAGCTGTTTTTTCTCATTAAGCTCGTTTACGACTTTATAATCGTCAGGATAATTCTGGAATCCGCCACCGGCATCGATCACACTTGTGATCCCAAAACGGTTTAGTTCCTTCATATAATGACGTGTAGAATTGATCTGGTGTTCGTAGGAAAGTTTTGGTCCTTTTGCCAGTGTCGAATATAAAATCATGGCATTTGGCGAAGCAATAATTAATCCGGTTGGTTCACCTTTTGCATCTTTTTGAATCACGCCGCCTTGTGGCGCAGGCGTATCCTTTGTAAAACCAATTACTTTAAGCGCTGCACGGTTCAGGAAAGCACGATCGTACAAATGCAGGATAAAAACCGGAGTTTCTGGCGCTATTGCGTTGATTTCGTCAAGGGTTGGCATTCGTCTTTCGGCAAACTGAAACTCAGACCAGCCTCCTACCACACGAACCCATTGCGGCGATGGCGTTCTGTCGACTTGTTCTTTCAACATTCGCATTGCATCTGCTAATGACGGAACACCATCCCAACGCAATTCAAGGTTATAATTCAATCCGCCGCGAATCAAATGAATGTGCGAATCATTTATTCCGGGAACAACTCTTTTTTGATGAAGATCAATCAGTTTTGTATCAGGTTGACTGTAGGCTAAAATTTCAGCATCACTTCCTACAGCAATAAATTTACCGTCTTTAATGGCAACTGCCCTAGCGGTTTTATTGATGGTGGCGAAAGAATGTATTTTTCCGTTGAATAAAATAATATCTGCTTTCATATTAAAATTCTTAGTTGATTATTAGGGAGCTTATTTATCAGGTATTTTGTGCTTTCGATTGTGTTTTGACAACTTACAATAAAGATACCTAAAAATTTAACCCGCTATAAAACAACTGTTTTACGGTTTTGACCGTGATTTATTTTTACGATATATCGTTAATTTGTGACTGATTTATTAAATGTGGATAATTTTTAAAGTACAATAAATTCAATTGGTGATATTTAATCAACTTATTCTCTTCTTAAAAAAGAGAAAGCGGAAGATTTGAGGTTCTTTATTACTTAAAAAATCAACTGAATTTTTATTAATACTACACTTTTTTAATTCTCAGTTCTTTAAAATATAATTGTGCCGGGTTTCTTGTTGTGATAGCAATTTTAACTTAAAAATGACCTAGCTTTGCCTCTCTGTACTTTGATTTTTCTGGTAAGAATACCTTATTTTACTTAAGTCTTGTACTTGTATTTTTCAAATTAAAAAAAAAACCTGAAAGCAATTATTCAATCTTTATTATGTCGCAATTAATACGAACCGGTATTTTATTTCTCTTCCTTCAATTTGGCTTTATTGTATCGGCTCAGCCAATTGCCAGACAAAAAGGTGATATCCTGAAAATGGAATTAGAAAAAAAACTGAATGATACTGTTCGTGTTCTAAAACTTCAGGAATTAAGTCTTTATTATGTAAAGAAAGTTGGTGAGCTCAAAATTGATATGGACAGCAGTTATGTAGTGGCCAGGGAAGCTGAATTACTAAGCGACAAAATTAATTTTAAGAGAGGAAAATGGATGAGTTATGTTTTGTATTCTCAGATTTATAGAGAAGGTCAAAACCCTGAAAAAGGAAGAAAGGAACTGAACAAAGCATTTGCGATTGCCAAAAAAAATAAAGTAGACTGGCTTGAAGGTGAAGCTTATCTTGAACTTACCAATTATTATGAATTAAATACTACTGGTCTTAAAATAAGGATTGAGAATATAGAAAAAGCCCTTGCTGCTTTTAAAAAAGCGGGTCAGAAAAAAAAGATGGCAGATCTTCTGGTCTATTTTGGTGCGCATTATTATTATCTGGGCGAGTTTAAAGAGGCACTTCATAAATACGACGAAGCAAAAAAAATATATACAGCTATTGGCAGCAATGATCTGCAAAACTTTTACAGTCAGGTTTTTAAAACTTATTCTAAACTGGGTTTATATCAGGAAGCAATAAAATATGGTCAGCTTGCGGTAAAATATGGCGAGAGAAATAAGGATGCTTTTTTTATGGCAGACGATTATAATCATTTGGGATATGCCTATTATTATGTCGAAAATTATGAATTAGCGCTTGAATGCCACAAAAAGTCTTTTGCTTTAAGCCTGAAGGTTTTTCCTGATTACATGAATTTTTATATCGCAAATTCGATTATAAAAGAAATGCTAAAGCTAAAAAAGCTGAAGGAAGCTAAACTCTTTTTAGATACTGAACTTAAATCCCAACAAATAAAAGACGACCGAGATTTGATCTGGTACAGAATAAGTCAGATTAATGTTTATGACGCTTTGGGCAATCTAAAACTGGCTGATAAATATTGTAATGAAGTGATGTATCTTCAGGAAAAGAACAAAAAAAACTTACTGCAAATTTCCAGTTTTGAGGTAAACAATACGATTATAAGTCATTTGTTTAAGATGAAAAATTATGAATTGGGTTTAAAATATCAACAAATAAATAAAGCTACATCTGCTAAAATTAAGGATATCAATATCATCATGAATGGTTATTTGATGGAGTTTAAGCTCGACTCTGCATCCGGCAACTACATGTCAGCGATTAGCAGTCTTAAAAACTATCACAAAATAAAAGACAGTCTTTTTAATGAGGTAAAATCATATCAGATTTCGAATCTGGAAGTAAAATTTCAAACCGAAAACAAGGATCAGAATATTCAATTATTAACGAAAGAAAGTGCGCTGCAAAAAGCTAAAATCCAAAGTGATAAAGTGGCAAAACTAATCGCCGGTCTGGTTTTGTTTTTAGTCCTTATTATTACGGGATTAATTTTTAGGGGATATCAAAATAAAAAAGAAAGCAATAAAAAACTGGAGGCTAGTAAAAACCGAATCGAGAAAAAGAATAAAATCCTGCAAAATGTGGTTCAGGAAAAAGAATGGCTGCTAAAAGAAATTCACCACAGGGTAAAGAATAATTTGCAGGTTGTGATGAGTTTACTAAATACACAATCGTCTTTTCTAAAAGATGAATCAGCAGTTATGGCGATAAAAGAAAGTCAGAACCGTATAAATTCGATGTCATTGATTCACCAGCGTTTGTATCAGTCAGAAGGTCTTTCGTGTATTAAAATGCCTGAATATATAAAGGAACTTATAAGTCATTTGAAAGATAGTTATCCTGTAAATTATAATTTTGTTGTTGCTGTTGAAGACATCGAAATGCACGTTTCGCAAGCAATCCCGATTGGATTAATCCTGAACGAAGGAATTACGAATGCTATAAAATATGCTTTCCCAAATGAGGAAAAAGGGACAATTACGGTAACATTAAGCCATTTTGAGGATGATTATTTCCGACTTGAAATTGCGGATAATGGTGTAGGAATCGAAGGCGAAATTGATATTTCTAAATACAATTCGCTTGGTATGAAATTAATAGAAGGTTTAAGCAGGGATCTTAATGGAAAATTTGAAATTATAAATTCTAATGGTTTAAAAATAAGGATAACGTTTGTTTACGATTATGCTTTTAATTTTAAATAACCTTTTATTTAATTTCTTCCAGAATCAGTTCAGAAACGGCATCAATTGCCCGAGCAATACTATTTTATTCTCCCGTTTCGCTATGTGGCGCATCTACGGGTTTGGATTGTGAAGATCCTTTTTGACGTAAAAAAATGGACAATACAATAATAGCAAAAACAGAAAGGAATTCGCTTTGCCAATTTTGAAAAGATTCAAACCAAAAACGGGATTCTCCCCAATAGTCTGCTAAAGAAATTTGTGGATTTCCTTTAAGCATATTCGCTGAATTTTCGTCTTTGAAACTGCCGTAAAAATGGAGGGCAAAGGAAGCAAAAAACAGCAAAAATAAAATTATGGTCAATGAATTTTTATAAAGCCATAACCAAACGCCACCTTTTTTAACAGGCCATGGCGCGCCTTTACGTTCTGGAGAAGGTTCACGATCTACCGCTTCTTTTCCGTCAAAACCTTTAGATTCTGATGATCCTTTTTGTTTTAAAAATATAGTAAGCCATACAAATAAAGCCATTTGCAAAAACTCACTTTCCCAATTCTCAAAAGTAGATTCGATAAAATGTCCGGTGGTCAGATAATCACTCATCGTAACTGCATGACCGCCATTTTCTATAAGCTCTTTGTTATATTCATCAATACCAAAAAATACCTGGCCAAAAAAGGCTCCGATAAAAAGTAACAGAAACACAATAGACAGACTGTTTTGGTATAAAAATTTTTTCATGTTTTGCTTATTAAAAATTACATTTCATCAATTCTGTTTTTAATGAAACACACAGAAATACAGGTATTCAATTTTATATGAAAGCTATATTTCTGCGTGTTCTTTTTATTTTAATTTTATATGAGATTTAAGAATTATGCTTGTTTTAGCAGGTCTTCTCTTTCCCAGAAACGGTGTCTTCCCATTGCTTTTATAAAAGAAGTTGCTAGTGCTTTATCTCCTATTTTTTCGCTTGTTAAGATTCCGGCATCTTTATGAACATCATCTTTTAACGGCAGAACTTGAACTCCCTGACCTTCGGCAGCAATAAATTTGCAGTGGTGGTAAGCATCTTTTATAAATTCGCCAACTTCTTTCTTGTTTTTAAGTGCTGTAATTCCTTTTCCTGCAGGAATAAATACGGCATCAAATAAAACAGATGAAGCGATAAGATAACTTTGATCTACCGGAATTTCAAGACCTTCCTCTGAAACGATAGTTCCTAAATGCGGTGCAATAATTACTGCTTTTGCTCCAGCATCTTTAAGAGCCAGTTTCATCGTTTTTACTGAGTCGGCATTTACACCTTCTGCACATAAAAATGCAACTTGTCTGGTGGCAATTGTATTCGAGATTGTTGGATTTTTAAGCATGCTTAACGCATCAGAACTTTCAATAGATTGTTTTACTTCCGTTGGTTCATGTTTTCCGTTATCATCAGCTCCAACTCCGTGGTTAATTGGTTTTTCAAGTTCTGTTGGTACAGTCATCCCTAAAGCTTTTGCTACTTTTGCAGCAAGATTTTTATCTATTTTAGAGATTAATCCCAACATTCTTTCTCTGATTGCTTTTGTTTCTACTTTTCCAAGTTCAAAAGACAAAGCGTCTGCAATATGATTTTGTTCTATTGGCGTCTGGCTGTTAAAGAAAAGTTTTGCCTGACTAAAATGATCTGAGAAACTTTCGCTTCTTTCGCGGATTTTTTGAGCATCGATTCTTTCGTTGAAACTACTAAAACCTCCTTCGTCTATTTTTGCCTGAAACGGACAACCACCGCCTAATGAATTAGGGTGATAACTTACTCGCCCAGTTGGAATTTCCTGACGCATATGTCCGTCTCGCTGGTTGTTGTGCATTGGCGCAACAGTACGATTAATTGGAATTTCATGAAAATTAGGACTTCCTAATCTTGATAATTGTGTATCTGTGTACGAAAATAAACGTCCTTGTAATAATGGATCGTTAGAGAAATCGATTCCGGGAACAACATGTCCGGGATGAAAAGCAACTTGTTCTGTTTCTGCAAAAAAGTTATCCGGATTTTTGTTCAGCACCATTTTTCCTATAATTTGTACAGGAACTAATTCTTCCGGTATCAATTTAGTTGGGTCCAGAAGATCAAACTCAAATTTATGTTCATCAGCTTCCGGAACAATTTGTACGCCTAATTCCCATTCAGGGAAATTTCCTCCTTCTATAGCTTCCCAAAGATCTTGTCTGTGGAAATCTGAATTTTTACCTGAAATTTTTTGTGCTTCATCCCAAGCAACAGCGTGTGTTCCTAATTTAGGTTTCCAATGAAATTTTACAAAATGTGATTCGTTATTTTTATTGATAAATCTAAAGGTATGAACTCCAAAACCTTCCATCATTCTTAAACTTCTTGGAATCGCCCTGTCACTCATTACCCACATTATCATGTGCATAGATTCCGGCATTAACGAAATAAAATCCCAGAAAGTATCGTGTGCTGATGCTGCTTGTGGCATTTCATGATGTGGTTCCGGTTTTACGGCATGAATTAAATCAGGAAATTTCATGGCATCCTGAATAAAAAATACCGGCATATTGTTTCCTACTAAATCATAGTTTCCTTCTTGTGTGTAAAATTTAACCGAAAATCCGCGCACATCACGTGCCAAATCTGTAGAACCTCTTGATCCTGCAACGGTCGAGAAACGTACAAAAACGGGGGTTTTGATACTTTTATCGTTAAGGAAACCTGCTTTTGTATATTTTTCCATAGAATCATACAATTCAAAATATCCATGAGCTGCAGATCCTCTCGCATGAACAATTCTTTCCGGAATGCGTTCGTGGTCGAAATGGGTAATTTTTTCTCTCAGAATAAAATCTTCCAATAACGAAGGTCCTCTCTCACCAGCTTTTAATGAGTTGTTGTTGTCGTTAATTTTTACTCCTTGATTGGTAGTCAAAAATTGATTGTCAGCATTTGATTTATTGATCTCTAAATCTCTTTGCTTATCATCAGCGTGATCCTGACTTGGTTTCTTTGAATTTTTCATTTTTTTGATAGTTGTTTAGGATTTTTAAATAGTTTTAAAAAAAACAGTATTTCTAATTCTCTAGTTATCATTAGCATTTTGAGAATTATCAACTGTAACAAGCCTGACAAATTTACTTTTCTATAAAACCAAGTGCTTACATGATTATACACAAAGATTACATCATTTAAACATTTGAAAATCAGCAATAACATTAATTTAAAAAATAGTAGTACCTCTCTTGAAAAAAGTTATATTATTTGTACAAATACTTACATTATAATTAACTGTTAATTATACAATTAGATTTTATTTTTCTGTAAGGAATCAGGAAGTATTAGGAAGTAGATTTGTATAATAACCTTATGAAAAAGCTATTATGAAAACTACCGATCAAAAAAACAGCAGCACTGCAACATCAGGTGCAAAGTCTACAGATAAAAAAACAGACAAGAAAGAAACGTCTCCAAAAAGAGAAACTAAACCAAATGCAAAGGATGAAAAAAAGCCTGCAACTGCAAAAAAATAATTAATTCTAAATTATAGTATAATAGAAAATAGAGAAAATCAAAATTATGGTCAAGAAAACCGTGATTTTAATCAGGACTTAGATACTCTTATCGATAAAGAAAATGCCAATAAAGACAATAGATATAAAGTTCAGGAAGAATTTATAGACGATGTCAATCACCAAACGAATGATTATAACAGAAATG
This sequence comes from Flavobacterium sp. Leaf82, assembly GCF_001422725.1. Classification (GTDB taxonomy): domain Bacteria; phylum Bacteroidota; class Bacteroidia; order Flavobacteriales; family Flavobacteriaceae; genus Flavobacterium. The sequence continues at coordinate 222,560 of NZ_LMMA01000036.1, forward strand.
AAAATAATCCGGGCGAAGAGCCAATCGTAAATGATGAGGAGCAAATTACAAATGATGAAGATCCGGAAGATTTAGATGATTCATTAGAAAAAGACGGAGATCTGGATGACGATGATTCAGAAGAAGAAAAAGAAGAAGAAATCTCAAGAAATCTGGAACGCGATATTGATGAAGTTTCGCATGATCCTTTTCCGAGTATTAGTCCGGAAAAATTTTAGATCATGAAATATTACTATTAGATAACCGTTAGGATTTAAAACTTAACGGTTATTTTTTTTATGATCGGTACTGAAATTTTATAATAAAAAATTAAAACTATATAAGCTTAATAGATTGAATTGCAGTAATTTTAAAATATCTGTTTTGAATACAAAAAGTGATTAAAAATTTTTAATTTGTCTATATGGATATTACAATTCAACTTATCTGGTTATTTGTTCTCGCTATTCCAATAGCTTGCATTAGCTGGACTGTCACGCATGAAGAAATATTTAAAGAGCCTCGTGAATGGTGTGTCAAACATTCTAAAAACGATAGAACAATTTTAGCCAGAAAGGCATTTTATCTCTTTACCTGCGAATATTGTTTTAGCCATTATGTCACAATTGCTTTTTTAGTCCTTTGTAATTATAAACTTTTGCTAAATGATTGGCGCGGCTACATTTTGGCAGGATTTTCGCTGGTTTTTGTAGCAAATGCTTATATGAGCCTTTTTGCTTTATTAAGACAGGCCATTAAAAAAGAAAAAGTAGAAATCGAAAAAATTGAGAATGAAAATGATAGTGAAAAACTATCGTCATAATAATAGTTAACTAAATAAATTAAACAAATCATGGAAAATTTAAATTTTATAGACCCATTATTGCACGGAATTACGCCTGAAACAGTAGGAAACAAAATACCAAATCTTTCTGTAAAACACTTAGTTTGTGCGGGAGTAGGTTCACTAATAGCTGGTGCTGTATTAAAAAAAGCAGGTCAAAATAAAGCTGGTGCCATAGTAGGAAGTCTTGCTTTACCATTATTGGCTTCAGCATTTTACAAGCAAATTTCTAAAACAAATAAAGCAAAAAGAGAGTTAAACGAAAGCAGTGGTATCGAATATAATCACTAAATTTGTTAGAGGCTCTGCTTTCAGATTTCAGACTCTGTAAAAAACAAATAAAAACAAATATTGGTTAGCCATCAATTCATGGGATTATGCTACATCATCAGCTACTAAAGATTAGTGAATTGATGGTTATTTTACCAAATAGTATTATAATCAAAAAGCCTGTAATTAATTACAGGCTTTTTTTGTTTTTTGGCTTTTGCTGCGTTGCAAATAAAATCCCTAAAGAAAATTGCTGCATCTCAAAATAATATATCCGAATTATTTAACCTGGATATTTCCTTCGACCCAATTTAGGGCTTTGTTGAAATCTATTTTTTTAAATCCTTTAAATTCTCCCGGAACTACATAACTAAATCCGTTTGTGAAAGTGATTATTTCCTCAGAATCTGTTACGATTGCAGCCCTGTTCCATTTTCCAAGATGTTTTAGTCCTAATAAAGCATCCTGAAGCCACGCTCCTGCTGTGAAGTTTTGAATGTCTGTATCTAAAACCAACAAAAAGTTGATTTCGTTAATTTGTTTTACCAAATGTTCGACAGAAGGAACTACTACACGTAAAAAATCTTCTTTGGTTACTTCTGCTAATGCTCTAAAAGCTACAATATTGTCTGTTGTATCGATTTGATGTATCATTTTATTTTCTTTTTTTGAATTGTTTCTAATTTTATCATTCTCTGAATTTTCATTTAAGTGCCGAAAATTACTTTCAAATTTAATTATAGAACTTATCACGTCCCTTATAACATCTCATCTGATTTTTATATTATAACTATCTGGATTTTAAAAGGTTCTAAGGAACAAAGTTGCAAAGGGACAGAGGTTTTTTATTGTAACGATTTGTATTGTGTGATTAATATTGACAAAGATTTTCCGTAGAGACGCACAGCAGTGCGTCTAACAACAGGATTTTGTTTGAAACAATTGGAACAGGATTCAAAATTTATGAATTAAAATAACAAAAGCCCATTTCTTTCGAAACAGGCTTTTTGTAAAAAAAATAAAAAATAAACTAACACAAATTTTTTAATATCCTTGATTTTGTTTGAATACCTTTTGGTCAATAACGGTTTGCGGAATTGGGAATGCTCTTCTAAAAGGCTGTGAAGCAACTTTTGCCGTTCCTGCTAAGTCAAATTTTCCAAAACGAATACTTTGTGGTCTTCTTTGTAGTTCCCAATATAATTCGAAACCTAATTCTTTGTATAATTGTTCTGAATCTACAGCTGTAAGTGCTTTTCCCGGAGCATTTGCATATAATGATTCTCTTTTTCTGCTTGTACGCAATTTATTAAGATCGATCAATGCTAAACCTGTGTTTCCTTTTCTAAAATAAGCTTCGGCTCTCATGGCATAAATTCCTCCTAAACGAAATAACGGGATATCAACATTACTGTTTCCGTTTCCTCCTTCTGGATCAAATTCGTATTTAAAAACACGCGCTCCCTGATTGATTTCGTTTTGGGCAAAAACAGATTTACTAGGATCTGCAAATGTTAACGATGGCGTAAAATTCATTCTTGTTCCGGTACTTTTTTCCATAACTAATGGAGAAACTTTGATACGGTTTCCTATCATTTCAAGAGATCCTGAAGCTAATAATATTGGACCGTATTGAAGTCCAGCCTGAATTCCTCTGTTAAAGTGAAACCAAGGTAATGCCGGGCTGCTTTTAGGTACGATATCTGTTGCAGGAACACTTACATCTGTACCGTTGTTCATAAACCATGTACCATCAGCATATTGGTAATGTTGTTCGAATCTTGGATCATCGTGATTACCATCCCATGTTGCATAAAATTCAGGAGTTGTACAAGCAGCATTTGTTCCTCTGTTTGCAGCAGATGTTCTCTGGTTACGCTCCATACATACATAAGCAAAACTGTTTGAACCGTTGCGGATATAATCTATTTTTTGAGAAATGGCAAAAATAAGTTCTTTACCATTATCATTATCTCTTGCAAAGTTTTTGAAAAAATCACTTTCTAAACTAAATTTTCCTGAATCTATCAATAGTGATGTATAATAAATAACACGGTCCATATCTGTTCCTGTGCTTCCTGCAACTGCCGGCTCATTAAAATTAAAAGCAGATGTTGCGTTGTAACGGTCTTTAAATACGGCACGATTTAAATACATCGTACTTAAAAAAGCATAAGCAGCTTGTTTGGTAAATCTTCCGTGGTGTGTTCTTTGCGAACCAATGTCAGCTAGATTTGGTAATAAAGCTTCTACATCCGTAATTAATTTATCAATCTCAGTCTCTGCTTTTAAAATTTGCAAAGGCGCATCTACGTTCAACGGATCTCTAAATGGTGCTTGTCCGTAAAGATCTAATGTCGTGTAGGTATAATAAGCCAAAAGTGCTTTTGATTCTGCCAGAAATAATGATTTCTCTGTAAAAGAAGTTTCTTCTGCTGACTTAATTGCGGTCAAAGAACGCGTGATTCCGTTTGTCAATAAATCCCAGTTACCCACAATAATAGCATTACTTGATGTCCAGGTAAATTCGTGCATGTCCCTCCATTTTCCACCATCTCCCCAGTCACTTCCGCGAGTTGGCAAAATAGCTTCGTCTGTAGTATATTCCTGCATGGCAAAAACTGCTCCGTGATCTACGAAAGTTCCGTCTCCAAGTCTGTCATAAGCGGCAGCAAGTGCGCCTGCAGGATCTGTAGCGTCAGTTCCTAATTTTTCGTCTAATACAACTTCATCAAGATCTGTACAGCTGTTTAATAGAAAAAGAAAAGAAAATATAGTTATAATTTTTATGCTGAAAAATGTCTTTGTCTTCATGATTTATAATTTTAAAGTTGCTCCGAAACTGAACGTTCTCGAAGTTGGATAACTAGCGTAATCAATACCAATAGATTGGTTTCCTCCGTTAGATTTTGGACTGTTGATTAACGGATCGTAACCTGTATAATTCGTAATTGTTATTAAGTTTTGACCTGTTACATAAAGTGTTAATCCGTTTAACCAGTTTACTCCTTTCAGATCAAAATTGTAACCAATACGCGCTGTATTTAATCTGATAAAATCTGATTTCTCTAAGAATAAGGTTGATAGAATTGGTGAGTTTGTTGCGTTTGCACCAGATTCATAATATCCTGTAGCAACATTTCGGTCAGAAGCCAGGTTATTGATATTTAATGCATTCAATCCTGTATTATTCAACAAATAACCTCCGGTTTGACCAATGATTGAGAATGAAAACGAAAAGTTTTTGTATCTCATATCACTATTAAAACCATAGTAAAAAGTAGGCAATGCACCTTCGATAATTATTCTGTCGCTGTTATCGATTTTACCGTCTCCGTTTTGATCTTTAAAAATATTTCCGCCTTTATCATCAAAACCAATATGCTCTAACAAATAAAATGAACCTGCTGCATATCCGCTTTTGTAAATATTAGCATTTACTCCTGATTGTCCAGGCCCTGAAATAGTTCCTGTTAAGATTTCTGAAACCGGCAAGTCCTCTATTTTATTTTTTAAAGTTGCACCGTTCAAATCGATATTCCAGGTAAAATTCTTCGTATCAACTAATTTTGAACCTAACATAAATTCAAAACCTTTGTTAACGATTTTTCCGTCGATATTTGTCCAAACTGTTGTTGTAGGTTTCAAAGGACTTGAAGGAACGTTTAAGATTGCATCTGTAGTTGTTTTATTGAAATAATCTAAAGTTCCGTACAATTTATCACTCCATAAATTGAAGTCTAAACCTAAATTGTATTGTGTAACTACTTCCCATTTTAAATCAGGATTTGCTGTTCTGGTTACAGAAACACCGTTTACCAAAGTCAAATCATCATATAAATAATATCCATCCGGACCAGATAACGAATAACTTGCTTTAGTCAATTTGTTTTGAACTTCCTGATTTCCTGTTTGTCCCCAGCTCGCTCTTAACTTTAAGTTATTGATAGCCGTTACATTTTCTAAGAAACTTTCTTTAGCAACATTCCATCCTAAAGCAAATGAAGGAAAGTAACCGTATTTATTGTTATCACCAAAACGAGTAGATCCGTCAGCTCTCATCGAAGCAGTTAAAAGATACTTATCGTTGAACGTGTAATTTAATCTGCCAAAATAAGATTGCAATTCGTTTTCCTGAGCATAACCCGTAGTTCCGGATTGTGTTCCTGCAAAACCAGGATTAATAGATGGTTTGATACCAACACCTTGCGCAGAAATTCCGTCGATACTGAAACTTGTTCCTGATCTTTCGAATTTTTGATAAGAGAAACCTCCAAGAACTTCAAATTTATGTTTGTCCAGTAATAAATTATACGTTAGATAATGTTCTACCAAAGAGTTTTTAGAATCTAAATTATTCTGAACGTATTTTCCTTTTGGATTTAAATCTGTAACGTTTGGATAAATTGTCGTGCTTCTTTCTGCCGTAGAACGATCAATACCAACATTTAATTTATATTCTAATCCGTTTACAATTCTTAACGAAGCTTCAAGATTTCCTAAAACTCTCAACGTACGTGTTTGATCCTCATAGATGCTCAATAAATAAGCAGGATTATAATGCGCATTCATGTTAAAGTTGGTAAACTTTCCGTTTGCATCATAAACTGATCTTGTTGGGTTTGCCATCAAAGTATGTACAATCAACTGACCGTTAGAACCTCCGTCATCACTTGTAGGAACTCCATCATCTTTAGTTTCACTAGCGGTAAGATTCACTTTTACTTTTAAACGTTTGTTATCCAGAAAAGATTCGGCAGCATTAATTCTACCAGACATACGTTTGAAATTACTATTGCGAACAATACCTTCCTGATCCATCTGCGCTACAGATGCATAGTAATTACCAGATTCTGTTTGTTTAGAGAAAGACAATGCATTGTTTTTTGTCACTGCTGTTCTGTAAATTACATCTTGCCAATCTGTGTTTCCGCCATGATCAAAAGCAGGTTCTTTAATTGCGCCTCTATATTGGCTTGCACTTAAAACATCCAGTTTATTTGCCACAGTCGAAAGTCCTGTATACGTATCAAAAGTCAAAGTTCCTTCGCCTTTAGAACCTTTTTTAGTCGTAACCAAAACAACTCCGTTAGATCCTCTCGCACCATAAATTGCTGCTGCAGATGCATCTTTAAGAACCGTAATAGATTCGATATCACTGCTGTTCAAAAAGTTTAAAGGATTTTTAGCCGCAGATGCTCCAAAACCAACATTTGTTCCTGACGGACTCACATCGTCATTTGCCAACGGCACACCATCAACTACGAACAAAGGTGTACTACCGCTTCTGATAGATCCAACTCCACGAATTGTAACGTTTACACCTGCTCCCGGTTCTCCACTTGTACTTACAACACGAACTCCGGCTACTTTTCCTTGCAATAAATTATCAGGAGAAATATTGATTCCTTGTTTAAAATTTGCTGCCTCAAGTTGTGTTACAGCTCCGGTAACATCTTTTTTAGATTGTTTACCATAACCTACAACCAAAACCTCATTTAGTTCAGCCGTATTTGGCTCTAACTGAATTGTCATAAAACCACTTTGCACCACAACGGTTTTCGTTTTATAACCCATGTATGAAACCTCGATTGTTTTTCCTTCGCCAACAGTAAGATCAAACTCTCCGTCGAAATTAGAAACTGTTGAGTTTGTAGAACTCGTTTCCATAATGGTTGCACCAGGAATAGGCACTTTGTTTTCGTCAACAATTTTACCTTTTACCTTAACTTTTTCAACTACTTTATTGCTAATTGTTTTAGGAGCAATTGTTTTCTGAATTAAAACTAATTTGCCATTAATACTGTAATTGAAACTTGCTTTTTTAGATAAATCACTTAAAATTAAAGCTATAGATTCATTCGTATAATTTACAGTATAAACAGTATTATCAGCAATAATAGCTTGTCCGTAACTAAATTTATAGTCCGTTTGTTGTGTCAATTTTGAAAAAATAGAAACAAGAGTAGCTTTTTCTATTTTATTTTTTACTTTTGATTCTCCAGAAAAATTAGTTTTACTGTAACCACTTTGAACGGCCAGTAACGCCAGTACTAAAAAGACGATTCTCTTTAGATTTAAATAGGTAAGTTTAAAATACATGATTTAAGTTATTGGTTTTTTTTACGATACTTAATTATAATGGCAGTTGTTCTCAGCAACTGCTTTTTTTTGTTTTTAATCCACTCTTACTATTTCGTCATAAACTTTAAATTTTAGGTTTGTGATATAATTTATTTGTTGTAAAACACTTTCTAACGTCGCATCCTTTTTAATGAATACCGTTAGCGGAGTTGCCAATACACGCTCGTCATTGTATTGAAATGAAACTCCGTATTTATATTGTAAAATGGTAATTACCTGTTTTAGTGTTGTTTGATTAAGAGTAATATCTGTAGTGTACCAATTGACCAAAAAGGATTTCTCTGCCAGTTGTTTGGTTAATTTTTGTGCCGTAAACAAAGCTTCTTCATTAGGCACCAAATCAACGTTTTGTCCTTTTGTAGAAACATTTACTTTTCCGGTCACTACAATAACTTCGCATTTTGATTTCGAATACTGAATGTGAAATGAAGTTCCCACAACTCTCGTTTTTACTTCTCCGGAAGTAATTATAAAAGGATGTTCTTTGTCTTTGGCAACTTCAAAAAAAGCATTTCCTTTTAGTAAAGAAACCTTTCTCTCGTCGCCCATAAATTTTTCAGGATACTGAAATGATGAATTTGCTGCCAGATAAATTTTCGAACCGTCACTTAATTCGATAGATTTGGGGGTATCTGACGTTTTAAATGATAATTGCTTTTCGGTTGTAGATTTTGGTTTAAAGAAAAAACCTAAACCAACCAAAAAAAGAATGCTGGCAGCTGCCATATATTTTAAATAAGGATTAAAAGATTTTTTCTTCCCTATTCTTAATTGTATATTTTCGTAGATATCATGAGAAACTTCTTCAGGATTTCCCATTGCGGTTTCATCCCAATTTGAGTTTTGATATTGATTTAAAGCAAAATCATTCAGTAAATTTTCTTCTGCCTGAGATGTTTTATTTCGGGAACTTTTATCTATTAAATGTTCTAAGCTATGCTTGATTCTTCTTATCATAATACTTGTTATTACCAATAAGTACCAGAAATGCAAAATCGTACTATCGAGAAATATTATGAAACCATTAACAGAAAGTTATCTTAAAACTTTTGGTTCAAAATAATAAACGGAGCAAGCCAGGCAAGGTCTTTCAAGCCTTCGCGCAATTGTTTTAAAGCAGACGAAATTTGATTTTTGACGGTTTGTTTAGAGATTCCAAGTTCATCAGCAATCTGGTCAATTGACATATCCTGAAATTTGTACATCAATAAAACCTCTTTTCTTTTCTCCGGAAGCTGCTCTAATAAAGAATAGAGTACATCCATAATTTCCGGATCTATCGACGTAAAATTATCGATAATGTAATCTTCAAATTTATCCTCCAGAATCGTCTTATCAAACCTGTTATTTTGATAATGTTTGAAAACCTGGTTTTTTACCGCACGAAATAAATAAGGTTCGATTGCATTTATATTCAAATCGTCTTTTCGCTCCCATAAATCAATAAAAACATCCTGAACAATGTTCTGTGCCAAGTCTTTATCCTGAGTCATCGTATACGAAAAAGCATTTAGCTTTTTCCAGTAATCAGTATACGTTTTTTCAAATATTTCAGGGTTCTTCATAACAAAATTGGGGACTGTTTCGTGATGTAAAATAATAAAATGTAATACCATTGTTTTTTTCCTGAAGGTTATCTTTAAATTAAGGAATCAATTCGTTTGTTTTATTAATACTACTTTTTTGGATTAAAAATGACACTTAGTTTGCGATTTCTTTTTTTTTAACTAACACAAAAATCAGATCTTGATTCTACTTTAGTATTCTCAAAAAGGCAAACTTCTCATTTGCCAAATCCCACTTCTATTTCAGTAATTCCTATTCAAACAATTATGAAACAAACTCTGTTTACAGTACTAATTGCCGGTGCAGCAATTTGTAATTCTTATGCGCAAAGCGACAATTTAAAGATTAATCAAATCCAGGTAATTGGTTCACACAATAGTTACCGCCAGAATATTGAACCGGATTTATACAATCTCATTCAGGCAAAAGATACTTCGCGTTCCCTAAAAGGCTTGCAATACACACATATTTCGATTACAGACCAATTAAATAAAGGTTTACGAAATTTGGAAATCGATGTTCAGGGTGATCCCAAAGGCGGAAAATATGCACACCCAAAAGGTTTGGACATTGCAAAATCTGAAAAAGCTTATGATCCCAATGGAGAAATGAAAAAGCCGGGGTTCAAAGTTTTTCATATGATTGATATTGATTTCAGAACATCCTGCTACACGCTTCAAAATTGCCTTGCAGAATTAAAAAAATGGTCTGATGCCAATCCGGATCACGTTCCGGTTTTTATTACTTTGGAACCAAAAGATGACGATAGCTTCTTAGGTACAAAAGCGGAGAAATTCACGCCGGAATTGTTTGATGCCTTAGATGCAGAACTTCGCAAAGGTTTAGGGAATAAATTGATTACACCGGATATGGTTCGAGGAAAATACAAAACGCTCGAAGAAGCTGTTCTGAATAACAATTGGCCAACTTTGAAAAAAGCAAAAGGCAAGTTTTTATTCATTTTGGATAATAATGGAACCAAAAGAGATTTGTACGCGCTAAATCATCCATCCTTAAAAGGACGCGCCGTTTTCATCAACGCCGAACCCGGAAAACCAGAAGCCGCAACTTTATTCCGCAACAACTCTGAAGATCCTGAAATCACAAGTTTGGTAAAAAAAGGATATATCATAAGAACCCGCGCCGACTCTGATACTAAAGAAGCCAGAGCAAATGATTACACTCATTTTGAAGCAGCCAAGAAATCCGGTGCTCAGGTTATCACTACAGATTATTATTTGCCAAGTACTCTTTTTAGTTCTCCTTATCAGATAAAATATGATGATGGAACTTATGTGAGGGTGAATCCTGTAAATGGCGTTGAGTAGTTTTTAGTCTCAGTTTTCAGTATCAGTTTTTCCGGTGCTAAACCTGACAGGTTTTAAAAACCTGTCAGGTTTATTATTTTGTTTCAAGTTTTGTTGGAATGTAAAACTTGGAACTTTTTTATTGCATATTTTAAGCACGCAGATGACACGGATTTGAATGGATTGTCACGGATTTTTTTTGTTTTTGTACGCACCTATTGTCATTGCGAGGAGCGAAGCAACCTCACTAATAATCCGCAAATTTTGATCTGGTAAATGTGGTTGCTTCGCTCCTCGCAATGACAAAAAATGAGAATAAAAAAAATCCGTGATAATCCGTGTTCTCGCGATAGCGAATCCGTGTCATCCGTGTGCCATTACTTTGCGGTAAAATCACTTTACAAGATTAGTAATCGTTCCCGTTTTCAAATCAACAATAAAATGATCTGCCGGAACTTCGTGCATGAATTTATTGAAGATGCTTAAAAACAATCTCGTTTGGTTTTGCAGCAATTTTTCTTTAGATATATCTTCTTTATGGTTTTCGAAAAACAACTGAGATAATACTTTATATTGTTTTGCTCTTGTGGTTCCAACATCCACTAAAGCCAATTCATCAGCGCTTCTAAAACGGTAGAAATCGACCAGAAGATCATAACCTGTCCAGTTGAAATCCTGCTTTTTTAGCTTGTTTTCAGATAAAAGTTTCTCTAATTTATTTTCCGCTTCTGTCCATTCTTTTTTGAAGTTTTCTTTGTTTTTCAGGATCACATCAAAATCCTTATCAGATTGAATCGCTGCCAGAACCAATAAATCTTCTCCGGAAACATTCAGGATAAAATTCTTAAAAGCAGCAGGCCAATCATCTGCCAGAAATCGCAATCGAACCAATTCCTTTAGATGAAAATCGGTAAAATCATGGTAGCTTTTCGTTTTGAGGATATCGATATTCCAAATGTCTTTTGTGTTTTGACTTTCGAGGAATTTATATTCCATTTTATACAAATCAAAAAGTTCATCGTATCCCGGAACCTCATCGATTGTAATAGTTTGAATGTCGACCAGATTGTCTTTTTTGATTGTCAATAATTTATAAGCCGGAATATAAGCTGCCAAAGATGGCGTCTGAATATTTACTAATGTATTTCCTTTTGCGGTAGTTCTGGTTCCGGTATCGTTAATATGCATATGTCCGCCAAAGTGAATTTTTAATCCCGCATCTGCAAAAACCTGCGCAACTTCTTCGACCGGAACGCGGTTCAATTGCCATTTATTTGGTCCTAATAATTCTTTTATTTCCGCAGAAGCGTCATCATTAAAATCAATCATAGGGAAATGACTGAAGGCGATCAACATTTTGCCTTGTTGTTTGGCTTGCGCCGAAATGTCTTCGACCCATTTTATAAGGTGTTTTTTATTCGAAAGTACATTGTTATAACCCGTACTGGCTTCAGAATAACTTTTTGAATCTTTGGGATCGCCATCATTTTTCTTCGGGATATAAACATTTCCGTCGATTGCCATTAACCAAAGTCCGTCAATAGGTTCTACAACATAACTCACATCCGGAACTTCAAATCCGGGTGCAACATTATAAACCCGATTGGATAATAAAGCTGCCTGAGAGGCTTTCTCGAAACTATAATTTTGATTGGTATACGATGAAAACGGAGTTGCCCAGAATTTGTATTTTTTATTGGGATAAAATCCAAAGTCTTTCAGATTATCTGTGATTCCTAAATAACCCATTTTAGCAATATCGGCGGTAATAACTACAGGCTGTTCGATTGTTAAGTTTGGCTTATACAGGCCTTCATTGCTAAAAATGGGTTGACTTTTTCCTTCTTTTCCTAAAAAATCTTCTTTACCGGACTCTTGTGCAAAAGGTCCAACGGGATCGTGATTTCCTGTGGTGATGAAAAATTCTATATGGTATTTTTTGCTGTATTTTTCTAAAATTTTCTCTAATCCTTTTACGTGAATCGGCTGACCATCATCTGTGTAATCTCCCGGAAGTGCAACATATTTTATCTTTCTTTTTGCGATATCTTCTAAAGCTGCAATAAAAGCAAAATAGTTCTCATTGAAAATTCTGGTCGAATGTAACTGAGATGCCATTGTTCTCATTAACGTATATTTTCCGGTTTTCGTATTCAAAATACCTTTATAATCACTATCAGAAAATGTTCCGAATAAATCCTGCAGATGAACATCAGATAAAAAAGCAACCTGAACGCCTTCAGGATTCTTTTGTTTTTGTGCCAAAACAGCAACGTTAAATAGTATGAAAAACAGAAAAGTAAAACAATATTTATAAGGAAAATTAATTTTAGAAATCATAGGTTAAGCTTTTGCAAATGGGATTATGAAACGTTTTAAAACGATTTGCAATTTTATACATTAAAACCTGAAATAGCTTTATCGTATTGTTACGGAATGATAATTTTTGTTGCTAACTGAGCGCTGAATTTTTTAGTTTCGAAAAGTCGCGAAGACGCAAAGTTTTTTTTTGCAATTGAATTAACCTAAATATAATGGCACACAAAGAATGATTGTGCAAGGTTAATAATTTTATTAGGGGAAAAATTAAAACGGAAACCTGTATAAAAAAAACAATCTTGCCATTGCTGACAAGATTGTGTTAACCTTTGTCAAATCTACAAGTTTGACAAAGGTTGAAATAAAAATAACTAACAACTATTATTTTTTAATAAAACGCCTAACAGTTTGTTTACCGTCTTTATCAAAAACAATTACATAAACGCCTCTGTTTAAACTGGAAACATTTATATTATTATCTCTAATTTCCAGGCTTTTAACTAAACTTCCGGTTTGTGAATCGATAATTTGTACCGTTGCTCCTGCTACATCTTTTGTAAAGAAAAGCACATCTGAAACCGGATTTGGATATACATTGAAAGCCACATCCTGAATTTGTTCTTCGGCAATAATTGCAGACGATTCAGGAACAATTGCTGCATTTCCAATTTTTGTAATTCTGATCCAGTTAATGTTCATTCCCGTATTCTGAATATAGATTCCAAAATTGTACGTTCCTGCATTTACATTTACGGTTTGCGTTACCGTTTGCCAGTTTTGCCATCCTCCTGTATTTGGGATATCGACATTACCCAGAATAATCGTTCCTCCGTTTAAATCAGAAGACAATTTACCTCCGGCTACGCCACTTGCTACTCTATATTCTATTAAATATGAACCGTTTGTTGGAAAATTAATATTGTTATATGCTAACCAATCGCCAGTTTCTGTATAACCAACATTCGAACCTCCTCCGGTATCTGTTGTAGCTTCTACCTGAATACCGCTCATGGCTGAATAATCTTCGGCCTGAATTAAAGTCGATGTTTGAGAAGTAGCTGTTGCAATTAATTTCCATTGTCCGCAAGTCTGTCCATTATCCTGCCATTGCTGCACATTGGCACCATTTGCAGTACTTGCTCCGGCAACCTCAACAATTTTACCACTGTGTCTGGCAACAATTTTATAAAATCCGTCGCCTGTAGCAACCAGAATAAATTGCTGATTCGTTGTAGCGTTATACGGATATTGCTCTACATTGGCGCCATTGTCTTTATTAAAATTATTTACATCAAGAGATTGTCCGCTATGATTTGCTATGATTTTATACAAACCATCGCCTAAATGCGTAAACGTATATTTTTGATTGTTTCCAGTATTTACAGTTTCTTGCGCAATATTGGCTCCGTTAGATAAACTGGCATTCCATACATCCATATTAAGTCCGCTGTTTCTGTTTTGCAAAAAGAAAGTTTGATTTCCTAAAGTAGTAACTCCGTTTGCAATTACTCTGATTGAACTTACTTTATCATTCCAGGTAGTATTTAAACAGCTATTATCTGAATTAATGACTGTTGAAGCTCCTGTAAAATTATCATCCTGATATAAAATTGCCTGAAAACCTGACGTGATTTTAAGCGAAGAAATATCATCGTTTAAAATACCTAAAGCATTCAATCGTGCCAGATTATAATCCCCAATAGTTAAACCTCCTGAAAATCCGGTATAATTACAATCTTTATAAGCCGTAATTACATCTGTAGAAGGAGCAATATTTCCTCCTGGCGGAATCGTTCCTGTAACGGAATAACTTCCTATAGAACCGTAAGCGGAATATCCTCCGTAACCTGCGCTTCCTGCTCCGGTACCATCAACACCAATAAAATATTTACCGGCTGGCAAATTCACATTCATAGAAGCATTTAAGGCAAAAGGATCAGAGTTCCAATACGTTCCCATTTCGGCTCCTGCAGCATTATACAAGCGAATTAAAAGGTGCAGGTTTCCATCTCTTCCAACGGTATTGGCATTGATCGAAACATTTCCTCCGCCAGTTGTAAACGCAAAAAAATCATAATCTGCTTCGCTTGAAATTATTCCGTTTCTCTGACTAATAGCGCCGCTGGCATTATAATCTAAAGTGGTTGCAGAAGCTGTATTATTTCCATAATCATCACCTCTGTATCCTACGCCAAATTTAGTACCGGCAATAGTAGCGACATCATCTTGTTTATTATTGGCATAATCATATTCTCCTTTACTCCATTGTACGACAGGTCTGTAATATCCTGCTCCCATAATTGGCGCCCATGAAGTATTGTTTATCCCAACAAAATAATCTTCTGCCGGATTGGTTCTTCCGTCATGACCCAGATCAAAAGTATGACCTACTTCATGCGCAGAGGCGTCTCCACCAGATTTACCCGAAGTAATAAATACCCAGCAAGGTACATCATTGTCCCAATTGAAGGAACCAATATATGCAACGCCTCCCGCCCCCGGGGCTGCAGTATTGGTTGGAGTCACCACCACACGCATTCTTCTGTTTCTTGGGTACGAATTAAAAACGGCTTCACTGGTTGTAACATTCAGATTAAAAGGGCGATAATCTTCTGAGACTACTTCCCAATGTTGCTGTACATCGGCATCGCTCATTCCTGAAGGTGCAGCATTTATGGCGTTACCATTGTTCCAGAGATTTCCTGCCGGCATATTATAACCGTCAAAATCCAATAAAACACAACCTGCACCACCTGGTAAACTTTGCAGGTTTAATAAAGCCGGAGCAATTGCTGCAGCCGCTGCTTTACTGGTTGTTTTATTTGTGCTTTCCGGAACATTTTTATAATCGATACAAACCAAAGTATTGATATCAACTTTAGAAACAAAAGCATTTCCTTGTGCGTCTGAATAATATTTGTACGCTTCTCTTGTTTTCTTGAAAATAATATGTCCTTCAAGCGATTTATCCATCACTTTGATGTAAAAAGAAGATTCTGCGACATTTTTGATTTCTCCAATCAAAAATTCACTTGACGAATTTGATTCTTTATAATTTATTTTTCCGTTAAAGTTTTTCGAATTATCGACCTGAAGCAAGACTGTTTTTTCTGCATTCTTTGATGTTGCAGAAGCCACCAATTCTTTCTTTAAATTATTCATAAATGTTTTACTCGAGCCTAAAGAAGTCTGTGCAATTGCAAAGCTGCTAAAAGCTAAAAAGACAAGTAAAGCGAACTGAAACTTGTAATTGTTTTTCATATAAAATTTGGGGTTAAAAGGGTTGCATTGATGTTTGCTGAAAAAATTAACCGCAAAGCGCGCTAAGATTTTTATCCTGGATTGCATTTAGCAATCGCAAAGACCGCAAAGCTTTATCAACACAAAGCTTTGCGGTCTTTGCGTTTATATAAAACCTTACGCATAAAAAATCTTTGCGAACTTTGCGGTTAAATATTTACGGTTAAAAACTTATTTTTTAATAAAACGTCTTACTGTTTTGATTCCGTCTTTTTCTACTAAAATCAAGTAGATTCCGGATTTCAAACTTGCAACATCGATCGTGTTATTACTTACTTTTTGTGTAGAAATTGTCGCGCCTCCTTCAGAATTAATAATGCTTACGTTTGCTCCTGAAACTTCAGTAGTAAATGAAATTGTATCTTCTGTTGGATTTGGATAAATAGTCAAACCTTCAATTCCGGATTGAGAAGCTGTTTTTGCTGCTAATGCTGCTCCGGATTTTGTAATGCGAAACCAGTTTAAGTTCACACCCGTATTTTGAATATAAATACCAAAATTATAGGTTCCGGCATTTACGTTTACAGTTTGCGTTATCGTTTGCCAGTTTTGCCATCCTCCGGTATTTGGTACATTTACATTTCCTAACTGGATTGTTCCTGCATTTAGATCAGATGATATTTTGGCTCCGGTTACGGCACTTGCTACTCTATATTCGATTACATAGGATCCTGAAGTTGGGAAATTGATGTTTGAATATGCCATCCAATCGCCTGTATCTGCGTATCCTACATTAAGACCTCCTCCGGTATCTGTTGTAGCTTCGGTCTGAACGCCGCTCATTGACGAATAGCTTTCTGCCTGAATCAAAGTTCCTGTACCTGTAGGTGGCTGGCTTCCTGTAATAACCTGATTAACGGCTGTTAATAGTGACTTAGCACCAACAGCATCTTGAGATAATTCCCAAATCATAACCCCTCCAGCATTTTGAATCGCGAAAGTTGTTTTTGCTTTGATGGTTGGAATTCCGTTATAATAAATTGTGTTTCCTACCTGATCCTGATTTTCTGCTCCCGGATATTGTGCTACAATATTAGCATAAGAAATTCCCTGATTGGCCGAAGCTCCAAAACCATATCCGTAAAACGGAAGTCCGATGATTGCTTTACTTGCCGGTAATCCTCTGCCTGTCCAGTAATTAAACTGATTTACAGCCATACTGTACGGAGAATGTTGTCCCGGAGTTCCCGGAGCCCAAGGTCCAGTTGCATCATACGCCATGATATTGATCCAGTCATAAGCTGCAAAAGTAGACACAGGTACATTTGCACCGCCATATCCTTCAGAAAGTGCTGCTGTAATTTGTTTACCATTAGCATGTAATTTTGCTGCAAGGGCAATTACGAATCCGCCGTAATCACCATTGATTGCAGGACCTTCAAGATCCACATCTACTCCGTCAAAATTATGTGCTACAACATAATCGTAAATTTTCTGGATAAACGCAGTTCTGTTTCCTGATGTAATCAGATTAAAATAATTGTCGCGAATTGCCCCGCCTTCAGAAATTGCTCCTCCGCCAAGGGAAACAAAAACTTTTACGTTTTGATTGTGGGCAGCGTTGATAAGAGTTGTGTTTCCTGAGTTATAAGAAAGATATCCGTTTGCATCAGGATTTTCGAACGCAATATTTATGTGCGTTAGTTTACTGTACTGAATTGTACTCGAAAATGAATTCAGATCGACCCAGTTGGGTACATAAGCGATTACTTTTTTCTGGGCAATTGATAAATTAAAAACTCCCAATACTAAAATGATTGTCCATTTTAGTGGCATTCCTTTGTAATTGTTTTTCATAATAATTATTTAATAGGTTAATAAAAATTTGTAAAAATGGGGGGCGAAATTTTAAATTTAATGTTTTAGATTTTAGAGTTAAGAGTCAGGATTTAGTGAATAATCCTGACTCTAATACCCTTTAAAATTTATATTGCTTAATTATTTTTTTATAAAACGCTTGATTGTTTGTTTACCTTCTTTTTCAAAAACTAATAGATAAACACCTCTTCGTAATTGCGAAACATCGATACTGCTATTATTTATTTTTTGAGAAGAAACTGTTGAACCGGTTTGAGAATCAACAATTTTTACATTTTCTCCAGAAACTTCTGTAGTAACGAATAAAGTATTTTCTACCGGATTTGGATAAATGTTCAATGCTGTTTCAACTGGAGCTTCTTCTTCAATAGCTAAAGCCGAAGTTGTTTTAGCCGCTAAACCAGCGCCAACTTTTGTAATTTTTATCCAGTTAATGTTCATTCCCGTATTCTGAATATAGATTCCAAAATTGTACGTTCCTGCATTCACGTTTACGGTTTGAGATACGGTTTGCCAGTTTTGCCAACCTCCTGTATTTGGAATATCAACATTGCCCAGAACAATTGTTCCTCCGTTTAAGTCTGATGATAATTTACCGCCTGTTACACCACTTGCAACTCTGTATTCGATTAAGTAAGAACCAGTAGTTGGAAAATTAATGCTGTTATAAGCCAACCAATCGCCAGTTTCTGTGTAACCCACATTAGAACCTCCTCCGGTATCTGTAGTTGCTTCAACCTGAATACCGCTCATGGCTGAATAATCTTCGGCCTGAATTAAAGTCGATGTTTGCGAAGATGTTGCAGCAACCAGTTTCCATTGTCCGCACGTTTGATTGTTGTTATCCCATTGTTGCACAATAGCTCCAGATGCTGTACTTGCTCCTGCAACCTCAACAATTCTACCGCTGTGTCTGGCAACAATTTTATAAAATCCGTCACCTGTAGAAACCAATACAAACTGTTGATTCGTTGTTGCATTGTATGGATATTGCTCTATGCGTGCACCATTTGCTTTATTAAAATTATTTACATCTAAAGACTGACCGCTGTGGTTGGCAATAATTTTATACAATCCGTCGCCTAAATGCGTTAATGTAAATTTTTGATTACTTCCTGAATTAAGCGCACCTTGGTTAATTCCTGCGCCATTTGCAACACTTGAATTCCAGACATCCATGTACAGATTACTGTTTCTGTTTTGCAGGTAAAAAGTTTGATTTCCTAAAGTCGTAGTTCCGTTAGCCAGAATTCTGATCGAAGTTACTTTGTCATTCCAAGTTGTATTCAAACAAGCATTATCAGAATTAATTACGGTAGAAGCTCCTGTAAAATTATCATCCTGATATAAAATCGCCTGAAAACCCTGTGTTACTTTAAGCGAAGAAATATCATCGTTCAAAATACCTAAAGTATTCAAACGTGCAAGATTATAATCTCCAATAGTTAATCCGCCAGAAAATCCGGTATAATTACAATCTTTATAAACCGTAATTACATCTGTAGTTGCAGGAACTGAAGGTACTGATCCTGAATATCCTCCAAAAGAAGCAATTACTTTTGTAGGCTGTGGCGAATGAAGCGATGGCGATTGATCAGCCACATCATCATAAGCAAAACCATATGCCAGATTATCGACACTTATTCCTGGTAAATGCCAGAATTTAGAATAATGATTTGTTGGGTTTACCTGATAAAATTTCGATGCATCATACCAGTTTTGTTGTCCCGGATTTGGGGTTGTTGTGTTTACAACATGTCTGTTAATCGCTGCTGTTAATTGAGCCTGAATTACAAGGTCCAAATCTCCGTCAACAAGTCTTCTGTCCAGAACACCTTTGCCTTCAAGTGCTTCCTGCGTCGATGGTCGGTTTTGAACCCTTCCTGTACGACCCACAAAACCACCAGATTGTCCAACCATTTCCAGTTGTTCACCAATAACTCTTCCTTTAAAAACTCCGGCATCTCCGGCATAAAATATCAAATCTTCATTTTTATATTTATTCCAGATAGCATCAATATAAGATTTTAAATAATTGGCCTGAGCTCCTACAGAAGTTCCTCCGGTTCCGTCTGCAAAAGCAGGAGTTTTTGATGGAGCAGTAATTTCGCCTGTTGCATCATTTACACAACCCTGAAATTCTGATGGCACATTTGCTTTGAAAGCCGCCACGATATCTGCGTGTTTTTTTAATTCTCCTACTCTTTTTTGGTATCCGTTGGCTCCAAATAATTCTAATCCCATTGGGTATTTATAAGAATCAACTCTGGATGGATTTCCAAAAAAGCCATATTGGTTATTGGTTAATTCTATTATTTCGTATAAAATTCCCTGATTTGGATCTGTTGCATTCAACGGGTTTGGAGATGTATATCCTGATGGCGCGCCACTTGCTCCAAAAAAGTAAAAATACAATTGTTGTCCTTTAGCAATAAAAACCCTGCAGCCTGCAATTTGAGGCAGCGTAAAAGTCTTGTTAGGTATTTCGCTTAATTTGGTAAAACAATTGGCATATTTTGAGTTTTGTCCCGGTCCGGTATTTCCGCCAATTGTAGGTCCGGTAACCGTATTATAAGACGAATTCATTGGCAATACCTGACTCGTTTTGGCATTTACCCAAACGTGGTTTCCAGTGTTATAATCAATACCCACAATGGCAACATATAATTCATTGTCATTAAATGTCGAGGTATTACTTATGGTAAAAGGAATAGGTCCCTGACCGTACATTAAATTGGAAAACACCAGAAAAAGTGTTGCCAAAAACGCAATTCTTTTAAGTTTAATTCTATTCATATCTAAATTATTTTGGGGTTACGTAAATAGATTTTAAATCAAGCCATTTTTAAGTAATGACTATATTGATCCGCCAGGTGCAATTACTGGTGCTATCCTTTTTTTAAATTTAAATTCAAGATTATCGAAACCGAGAACATTACTTTAAAACAAATTACACCCAACGGATTTTTATTTATTGCTTGATCAATTTTTTAGACCAGCTTTTTTGATCTGATTTAAAATTAAGAATATAGATTCCTCTTCTAAGTCTGCTAATATCTATTAGATCTTCTCTCACATCAGAATCTATTTTTTTCTCTACCAGCAATGTTCCTGATTCATCATAAATGGTTACCGTTTTATGATCTAATTTTTCCGGTATCGCTATTTGAATATAAGTACTCGCAGGATTAGGATAAACCGCAAATGCAGTAGTTTCAACTTCTGATTCTTCGCTAACAACAGCAGCTTTCTTAGCTGTCGAAGCAGATCCGTAAGCTTCTATTTCGAATAATGAATATCCGTATGGAGCCAAAGCTTTTGTGGTACATAAAATTCTAATATATCTACCAGTTCCGCTTACCGTTAAATCATCAGTTCCGCCGTCGCTTGCTGTTTGAGTGTTTACCGTTTCATTCTCGGTGAAAACATTATCTGTCGAAATTTGTACTTTATACTGAGTTGCAAAAGCTGCTTCCCATTTTAATACTACACGATTAATGTTGTAATTACTTCCTAAATCAACATAAATCCATTCGCTTGCATTAGCAAAACTACTTGCCCAACGAGTTCCCGCATCCCCATCTGTGGCTTTTGCCGATGAATAAGTAGCGTTTTCTTCTGTAGAAGCTGTAGCTGTTTTGGCTAAAGCCAAATTGGTATTATTAACTGGAGGCGTAATATTTCGAACAATAACATCGCTGAAAACTCCCGTTGCCAAAGTTCCGTTTGCATGAGAAGTTACCGCCAATCCCACATAAATGGTGTTTGCCATTGCAATGGTTTTCGGAGTTCCAATTTGTGTCCATGTCGATCCGTTATCAGATGAATAAGACGTAAATACATTTCCTGATCTCGTTATACGAAGCCATTTAGGCGTTGTTCCAGCAGCCGCCTGAGCAGTTGTAATAGCTGAAACTGCCTCTCTCGTTAAAAATTCTACTCCCGCTGCAGCTGTAATATCAGTCATCGCATGTTTAGAAGTTGGCGTAAGCGTTTCGCGAAACATTACACCCGCTTTTGCATATGTATTGGTATTTGTTAATGAATTTACTTTGGCAATAATTTCAGCATCACCGGTAATAGACTGGTTTACAAATTGAAATTGATCGCTTGATTCCCAAATATCAGTTCCGGATCCTTTTATTGTAAAAGTTCCATTGGCATGAGTAGCTTCTCCAGCCGGAGTTACAGCACCTAAATCTGTGCTTATCCATGGCGCTGGTAAAGTTGCCGGAGGATTTTCTGTTCCAACTAAATTTACCGCTCTGATATTATCAAAATAATAGGTATTTCCTGAGTTCGTTCCCGGTTCAAACAAGAACACAAAACGATTTACTTCGCTGTCTAATGTCGATGCATCCGGAGCGCTTGCATAAGTAAACGTAACAGTATGCCAGGCATTCGATTGTTTTACAACTCCTTGATAAATACTATGTCTTCCTGCAGGATAATTCGACGGAATTGATGCGCTGCTTTCTGCCTGCCATGAAATCACAGATCCAACAGCCGCAGATGTATACACATCCATCGTAAACTTTTTAGTTCCTGCTTTGAAATCTCCAATATTGGTTAAAGTCGTATTGAAAGAAAAGTTATCATACAGTTCCGTTGATTTTCTAACATATTTTCCAACGTTTGATGATGTATTAATTCCGCTTGCATTTGGGTTTGCCGTGTTTGGCGTATACGTTCCAATTGCATCTCTAAACGTAATATTGTGAACCGTTTGGTAATCTTCGTACACAACTCCCGGCGTAAAAGTATCCGGCAGTTTGGTAGTACCAATTCTAATATTATCAAAATAATACGTATCGCTGGTATAAGAACCTGAATTCGCCAATATCACCATTTGGTTTATTGCCAAATTTGATGTTCCTGCATCCGGACTTGAATTGTAATAGAAAGTCAGGGTTTCCCATTGATTTTGTTTTGTCGTTATCGCTACATAATTACTGTTTCTTCCTGTGGGGAAATTAGCCGGAAGCGATGTCGCACTATTCTCTAAATTTAAACTTACAACTGTACCAATTGGTGCCGACGTATACACATCGATCATGATTTTATTGGTTTGATTTTTTAATAAACCAGCATCTTCAATTGTGCTTGGTGTATTAAAGAAAAGTACGTCGTATTGTTCCGTAACATTTCGAACATACTTTGCCACATTTGCAGATGAGTTTACAGAATTTGCTCCCGGATTTGCTACAACAGAATATACTCCGGTTGTTGTTCCTTTGATGATTTTATTGATTCCATCATAATTTTGAAGAACATCAGTCGCAATAATTGGTTTTTCAGGAGCGGCTTTTGTGAGTAGATTATCAAAATAATAAGTCGTTCCTGTATTTGAATTGGATTCAAAAAGAAATACAACATTATTAATCGTTAAAGCACTTGTATTAGGATCGATTACTTTTTCGAATTCAAATTCAATGGTTTCCCATTTGTTCTGAACTGTAGTTGTGGCTTTGTAACCGCTGTGTCTTCCGGAAGGAAAATTAGTTGCTGTGGTTACTAAACTATTTTCGAGTTGCATCGATATTTTTGTACCAACAGGCGCCGAAGTATAGATATCAAAAGAAATCTTTTTTCTGCCATATACATAATCGTTTGCATTGCTGATTGTTAGATTTTTGATATTCATAACATCATACAATTCAGATGCGTTACGAACATATTTCCCCACTAAAGCAGATGTATTGATTCCCGTAGACGAAGGATTTGCAACAGCTTCTGTCAAAACTCCCGTTTTAAGCCCGTAAACGATATTTCTATTCGATTGAAAATCTTCATGGATTTTTTCTACCGGTAAAGGCACCTCTGTAGTTACGGCTAATTTATACGTATTACCTGTACAACCAGAAACTGTCGTCGTTACAGCGACATCTCCGCCAGTAGTTCCCCAATTTACAGTAATTGTATTTGTACCTTGTCCTGAAGTAATTGTTGCGCCTGCAGGAACTGTCCAGTTATAAGTTGCACCAGCAATAGCATTTATAGAATATGTTTTACCGGTTTCGTTATGATACACTTTTGCATCGCCCAACACACCATAAGTAAAACTGCCGCTGTAAACACGAACATAATCTACTTGCAATTTTGCCGGAAAATCAGCCGGAATTGGCTCAACTCCTGCTCCGTTTACACTTGTATAAGGCGTTCCTAAACTACCAACAGCCAGATTAAGAATAATATAAAACTGCTGATCGTTAAAAGGCCATCCGCCATTTACAGTTGTTTGTGGTGTAGCAGTATGAAATAAATTGCCATCAATGAACCATTTTATAATATTTGGTCCCCATTCTACCGCATAAACGTGAAATTCTGTAGACAAATCAGTTGGCGAAGAATAGCTTCTTCCGGTATAATGATACCCGCCGCCGTCATAATGAATTGTTCCGTCTATCGATTTTGGATTTCTGTGTTTGGCTTCCATAATATCAATTTCACCCGTAAAAGGCCAATTTGAAGTTCCTGCCGGTAACATCCAGAATGCAGGCCATGCGCCCATTCCGTTCGATAATTTCATACGGGCTTCTACCCTTCCGTATTTTATGGCATATTTACCTTCTGTAGTTAGTTTTGCCGATGAATAAGGCTGTTGCGGAAACGAGGCATTTGGTTCATATTTTGCCTGAATATTCAAATAACTGTTCGTTCCTTCCTTGACAATTGTTGCCTGATTGGGATCGTAACGTTGTGCTTCTGCATTTCCGAATCCGCAGAGCGATGGACACCCGTTTCCGGAAATACTTTGCCATTTGGTCGCGTCCACGGTTGTACCGTTAAACTCATCTGACCAAATTAAAGTGTTACATTGTGAGTGAAGTTTTAAAAAAGGCGACAATACTATAATTGCCAGCAGCATACACCTTTTTACTAAATTGTAATTGCTTCTCGGTGGTCGGCCGAAAAAAGAGTCTTTTTGATTCATTTTTTAGTTTTTTTGTTAGTAAAGATTATTAGCGCAATAAAAACCTGCTTTGTAAAAATTAGATTATTATTTTGATAATAATGGGACAATATTAACAAATAAATGAGGTAAGACTTACATTTTTGAATACGGTTTGACTACGGTGTTTGTAAAAAAATGTAATACTTAGCCCGCAAAATGCGTAAAACTACCTGAGATTTTACTTAATAATAAAAAGACTGATTTTTGTGTGTGTTTTGGAGATGGGAATTTTTGTTTCACGCAGATTTTAAAAAGATTTATGCAGATATGGGCAGATGTTTTTTTTTATTTTACAATGGATTTATCATTTTTTGCAATTATAGCCACAATTTTGTCATTTCGAAGAATGAGAAATCTTAGCAAGTAGCTCTACAAAGATTGACAATTTTGATTGCGGAGTTTCTGACGAGGATTTCTCATTCTTCGAAATGACAAACTAAATGAAACTAAAGCATGAGAATAAAAAAAAATTGCCTAAATCTTTTAAAATCTGCGTAAAAAAAAATCAAAAATTCAGAATATATTCTGTAATATTAGCTTCAGAAGAAAGCTGTAATTTTTTACGAATGCGATATCGGGTATCTTCCACACCGCGGACAGAAATCCCCAAAAGCGGAGCAATTTCTTTAGTATTAAAATTCATTCGCAAATAAGCACACAATCGCATATCACGCGGAGTCAGTTCCGGAAAGCTGATTTTTAATCTTTGCATAAAATTATCATGAAGCTGATTAAAGATTTCTTCAAACTCGTTCCAGTGCTGATCTCCCTGCAATTCATGATCAATAATGCGGTTAATTTTAGTCAGTAAACCATAATTGGTATTAAAGTCATTCTTTTTATCAATCTGTCCAATAAGATCTTTTATCGAAAGTAAAATTTCATTTAAATGAATAAGATTCACAGTATTCGAAGCAACTTTGGCATTTTTGAGATTAATCGTTGCTTCCAGATTTTCTCTCATAATCGTCATATTCTCTTTTTCTAACGCCAGTTTTTGCTCGTTTAATTCAGCCCGATTGCGCAATAATTCTTTTTCCTGATTCAGAATTAATTGTTCCCGTTCCTGTTCTGCAAGATTTTTTTGGTATTTGA
The DNA here is from genome assembly GCF_001422725.1 of Flavobacterium sp. Leaf82. Lineage (GTDB taxonomy): Bacteria > Bacteroidota > Bacteroidia > Flavobacteriales > Flavobacteriaceae > Flavobacterium. Next base: position 248,157 of record NZ_LMMA01000036.1, read on the forward strand.
TAATCGTATAGATCAAAATCCCAAAAAGAATTAAATACAAAATATAAGCCCATGTTGTTCTGTACCAAGGCGGTAAAATCTCAAACTTAAAAACAGCTTCTTCACTGACTACATCATAAATATTTTTTGCCCTTACATGAAAAATATATTCGTTTTCAGGCAAATTGGTATATTCTTTTTCAGTCTGAAGATTCCAGTCCGACCATTTGGGCTCAAAACCTTCCAGCCAGTATTCGTATTTTGTAGCATCGGCCTCATCATAACAAAGTGAAGCAAACGAAAAATGCAACGCGTTATTAGAATGCGATAAAACAGATGAAAGTTTATTTTTTGATGATTCCGTATCCGTAGAAAGTACATCATATCTGCTCGAAAACAACAAACTATCTTTAGGAAAAATAGATTTAACCTCAGAAATAACCGCTTTATACTTTGCCTGATATTTTTTGCTTTTGGTAGTATTGTAATGAATCAAACCGTCTTGCGTGCCAAAAAATACATCTCCGTTAGCTGTTGTCTGAATGTTTTCGAAACCCGGAATATACAGATACCTCAGTTTTCTAAAAGGCAATTCTTCTACAGTAAAATTACCTCCCGATTTCTGACTCATTTTTCCGGTATTCTCTCCTGAAATGTACCAGATATTATTTTGATGATCTTCTTTTAGTAAACGAATATGATTTTGTATGCCAAGAGGTTTCGTAAAAGTAACATCCGGAATCATCTTGTTCGAATGCGCTTTTTGTTTGTAAACGCCTTTTGTAGTTCCAAAAAGTATTTGATTATTAATCATAAAAGTATTTAAAAACAAACTCGACGGAAAACCATTTTTATCATTATAAAACTGAAGGTCTGAAACGCTGTCAAATGTTTTATTAAACCTTATTTTAAAAATTCCTTTATATCCATGCGCAATCCAGATATTTTCAGCAGCATCTGTAACCATTACCCGGCTGCTTTCTTCAAAACCTTTTATTTTGTGCTGATAAACCCAGGAATTATTTATTTTCTTTAATAAATAGAGCCCATTATATCCGCCTACAAGCAATAAATCAGGATGATTAGGGATTAAAACTCCTTGCCACGCGCCATCTGTTTTTGCTAATAATTGTGCCGAATTGCCATTTATCTCAAAGATTCCGTTTTTTTCAAAAGCTAAAAGCGAATTTCCAAAAACACCAATGTTCCAAACGTTTTCAGACATTCCGGCAATATGCTGAAAATGCAGATTTTCATGCTGACCATTTTTATAACGTTCCCAATCTAACCAGAAAACACCGTTATCTGTGGCAATATAAAGTTTGTTTTGATAAATCTGACTGCAATATATTTTAGTTTCGGAATTAGATGCATCAAGTATTTTTGATAAAGGGGACGAAATCTGGATAAGCGAAATACCTTCTTTTAAAGTCACCCATAAATTACCTTCAGTATCAATTTTAAGATTCGTAACATATTCGTTCTGTAAACCTGTTTGCTTATTAATATGCTGAATCAAATTCCCTTCACTATCAATAACTATCAGCCCGGTTTGACGCGTTCCTATTGCAAAATAACCATCAGAAAGAAGAAGTCCGGTTGAAATCTGATTTTGCTTTAGCAAATGATCTACTTTCGTCACAAAAGGTTTTAATTGATTATTCTGATAACTAAAAAGTCCGTTTTTCTGTGTCAGAAGAATTAATCCATCTTTCGTCTCAAAGATTTTCCTGATCTTCAATCCAATAAACTGTTTGCTATTCGGAATTTCAACTAATGCATCGTTTTCCAACTTCAGCAGTCCCTTTACATTATCTGAAACATAGATTTCTGTATTGACTTCAAAAAAATCATCGAACTTGTTCTGAGGTCTTATCGTTTTGATTTTGTTGTTCTTGTAGATAAATATCTCTTCATTAGAGAAAAAAACAACTTCATTCTTGCGAACAACTGTATGCAAAACATCGCCAAAATTTCGCGCAGAATGTTCAATTAATTTTACCAGAGAAGTATATTTATATTGTCCGTTGGGCAACTGCACGGTATAACCAAATTCGCCCTGAGCCCCGACATACATTTTATCGTTTTTAGCAATCGCCAGAGAACGAACCATACTTTTGTTTTCCGGCTGCGTTACAATACTCCATCTTACACCATCGAATTGCATGATTCCAAAATGATTTGCAAAAAACATCATGCCTTTAGAATCCTGTAAAACATCCCAATTTTCTGAAGCCGCTTTATAGGTTTTAGGGCTGTAATTTGTAATAAACGGAACTCCAATTTTTTTAATTTGCGCATTAGCAATTGGATGTAAAAGAGATAGCGATAGAACTAAAATTCTAATTATAAATTTTGTCATTTTGTTTCTGTCTGTAGGTTAGTTCGTAGTTTTTGAGAACTACAGTCTTAAAAATATCCCTTTGGGAAAAGATGTTTTTAAGCCAAAAGAAACTGTTTATTCATTGCTTTCGAAATAACAATTTGATAATCTTAAGCATCAAAAAAAACGAATCTCTGAAACCAAATATATAAAAATTTATTTTAATGTAACAAATTACAATTAATTTAAAGGATTTGATAATGGAAAAATTAGAGGATATTCTAATTAGAAAATGAGATAATGTGGGAATTAGATAATGTGAGAATTAGATAATTTAAAGGCATTACGTTTAATCTTGTAATTCGATCGAAGGAAGAAATCACACTCGAAACTCCGCAAAGTAAATCTAATCTTTGTCGAATTACTAGTGCGATTTCTCCCTTCGCTCGAAATGACACAAACTGGCGCAAACCTGAAACCTCAAACCTCAAACCTCAAACCTGAAAATTGAAAATTGAAACCTAATATGAGAATTAGATGACTTAGAGGCATTATGTTTCATCTTGTCATTTCGAGCGAAGAGAGAAATCATACTCGAAACTCCGCAAAGTACCTAATCTTTGTCGAATTACTAGTGCGATTTCTCCCTTCGCTCGAAATGACACAAACTGGCGCAAACCTGAAACCTGAAACTTGAAACTTGAAACTTGAAACCTGATATGAGAATTAGATAATTTAAAGGCATTATGTTTCATCTTGTCATTTCGAGCGAAGGGAGAAATCACACTCGAAACTCCGCAAAGTAAACCTAATCTTTGTCGAATTACTAGTGCGATTTCTCCCTTCGATCGAAATGACACAAATTGGCGCAAACCTGAAACCTGAAACCTGAAACTTAAAACCTGAAACTTTTTAAAATCTTTAAACCAAAAAACTCAACTCTTCATAAGAATCAAAAAGCGCTGCACCTTCATTCTCTAAATCTTGATTGTTATAACCGTTGGCAAAACCATAGACTTTAAATCCGCCTTGGATTCCTGCGATAACTCCTGCTTTGCTGTCTTCGATTACGATACAGTCTTTTACATCAAAACCCATTTCTTTTGCGGCATGCAGAAAAATTCCCGGCTCTGGTTTCCAGCTATTAATTTCGTACGAACTAAATATTTTATTTTCGAATTTATGCAGTAAACCTGCGACTTCAAGATTAAGTCTGATTTTATCTACGGGACCACTGGAAGCCACACAATAAGGGATTTTTAGTTTTTCGATAAAAGATAGTACACCTTTCATTGGTTTAACTTGTATTTTGAAAGCTTCAAAACTTTTCTGGCGATAATCTGCTTCAAAAGTATCGGGAAGTTTTTTTCCAATCGCATTTTCTATATACAGAAAACATTCTTTTAATTTACGACCGTTAAAATCGCGATACGCATCTTCCAGTTTCATTTTAAAACCATATTCGGCAGCCATTTCAAGCATGATTCCGTTACCAATTTTTTCTGTATCTACAAGAACTCCATCACAATCGAAAATAATACACTTAACTTCCATAATCTTTATTTACATTTTTAATTATTCGGCTTGACCGAAAATGTAAATTACAAAATTATTCCCGAAAGCAAGGTAAATTTTAGAGCGAAGAAGAAATTTTCGAGATTATCTGAATAATAAAATCAGCCTGTGCGTGATTTATTTTTTTTAAAGCGTGTTCAGTTTGAAACCATTCGGCTCTGTCAACTTCAGGAAACGATTGTAGTTTTCCGGATTTCGGCGGCCATTCCATTTCGAAATCGTTACTTTTTACGAGCGATGCATCAATATCAAATTCCAAAGCCCAGGCAAAAATGGTTTTTCCTGATTTGAGTTTTACCGATTCCAGTTCAATAAAATCACCTTCTAATTCAAAACCTGTTTCTTCCTGAAATTCGCGTTTTGCAGCATCAAGCGCATCTTCTTCATTTGTAAATTCTCCTTTTGGAATCGACCAGCTTTCTAAATCTTTATTCTTCCAGAATGGGCCACCGGGATGAACCAATAAAAAGAAAATTGTTTTATCGACGAATTTGTAGAGTAATATGCCGGCGCTTTGTTTCATGGGATTTAATTTATAACCTAAAGATAGTGTTTAATTAGTTTATGTATTTTACATTAATCCCATAATCCGTATTCTGTACATTTTTACCCCAATTCTGTATTTTTAATCAATGATCTATTCCTAAATTTATATTTCGTTACACGTCACTTTACAAATATTAAAAAATAACCACTTTGAAAAAGCCTCTTTTATTTCTCGCGATTCTGGCAAGTAGTTTTACCATTCATGCTCAAAACAAAATTATTACGGTTACTAATTCCCTTTCTGTCGATCGGGAATATGAAACGGTTGAACTTACTAAAAAATCACTCCAATTACCATCATCAGCTAAACTCGAAGATTATACGGTAAAAGATATAAGTTCTAATTCGTATTTAGAAACGCAAGCAGTAGACAATGATGGCGATGGTGTTATGGATCTCTTATTATTTCAGCCGAAAATAAGCGCTTCCTCTACAAAAGAGTTTGAAGTTATACCATCAGACAATCCATCAGGAACAAAAAATATCAATTGCTATTCGAGATTTGTTCCGGAACGAACGGATGATTATGCTTGGGAAAACAACAAAGTTGCCTTTAGAACCTATGGTCCTGTGGCACAAAAAATGGTCGAAGATAAAATTGCAGGGGGAACTTTAACAAGCGGAATTGATGCCTGGCTAAAAAGAGTCGATTACCCAATAATCAATAAATGGTACGAAAAAGCCACTAACGGAACCGGAACATATCATAAAGATACTGGCGAAGGCTTGGATAATTTTCATGTGGGAGATAGTCGCGGTGTTGGCGGAATTGCCGTTAAAGTCGATGATAAATATTATTTTTCTAAGAATTTCACCTCCTGGAAAACCATTACAACCGGACCTATCAGAACGAGTTTTATCCTAACTTATGCCGATTGGGATGCAAAAGGCAATAAAATAACGGAGTCTAAATTGATAAGTCTTGATTACGGAAGTTACCTTTCTCGTTTTGAGATCCATATTACGGGAACAAAAGCTATTGCAGCCGGATTAACACTTCATGACAAAAAAGGAACAATTGGAACCAATATAAAAGAAGGCTGGTTAAGCCATTGGGAACCAATAGACGATTCTGAAATTGGAACCGGAATTGTGGCTCCAAAAAATACTTTAACGAGCTTTGACAATCATATTACGGAAGATAAAGACTTAAGTAATCTTTACGGAAACATCGAAGTAAAAAACAATAAAGCCATTTATTATGTTGGTTTTGGATGGAAAAAAGGAAGTCCGTTTCAAACCAAACAAGATTGGGAAACATATTTAAGTTTGTTTGCTAAAAAGATTAATAATCCTTTGGTTGTGAAGGTTAAGAAATAGTGTTTTTTTTTTGCCCACGGATTTGACGGGTTTGAACGGATTGACGCGGATTTTTATTTTTGTTTACCGCAATCTTTGTTATCCTGACAAACTTTTCGCTAAAAAACAAACCCGACAGGTTTTTAAAACCTGTCGGGTTTATTCGTTTAGATTTGCACCCAATCTTGTCATCCTGACGGAGGAAGGATCACACTAGTAATTCGACAAAGATTGGCGACTAACTTTGCGGAGTTTCGCGTGTGATCCTTCCTCCGTCAGGATGACAAAGATTGTAAACAAAAATAAAAAATCCGCGAAAACCAGTTTAAACCCGCCAAACCCGTGGGCCAAACTTCTACTCTTTCTTCACAGGAAAATAATTCTCTTTTAAAATAATTTCTAGCGGTATATAATGTGTATTAACTACGGTTTCCTGCAATACCAGCTTTTTATACAAATGATTTATTCCCATATATCCTTGCTCTTCGGGTCTTTGGTTGATTAGAAAATCGATTACGCCTTTGTTTAAGTATTCTATATTTTCTTTTAGTAAATCGTAACCAATAATCCTTACGCCTTTTATATTGTTTTGTTCTAAAAATCTGGCAACAATATAAGCTCTTGAATTAGGTACAAAAACGCTGTTGATTCCGGAGAACATTTCTAAATTTAGTTGATCAATTCCCGAATCTTTTATCGTGACTTCAGAAAATTTGAAGTTTTTTAGTTCTTCATGATCTTTAAAAAAAGAATAAAAGCCATCGATACGTTGTAAATAAACAGAGGTGCTTTCGATCTCTCTGGTGATTTTAAAAATCAGGATCTGTCTTTCATTCTTAACGGCAAAACTGATTAATCTTCCGGCAAGATATCCGCTCTGAAAAGCGTCTTGTCCCACATAAGCGTGTTCATCATTATTTGAAATATTCGAATCGATCATAACAACCGGAATATTTTTCTTTTCATATTCTGCTAAAAAGCGAATGGATTCCTGATAAAAAATAGGCGCAAACAATAGTCCGTTGCAATCAAATTCTAAGACTTTTTTTACAGCTTCTTTAAACGAAACCACATTAAAATCATAAAAGAAATAGTCCAGAACAATTCCGAATTTACTAAATTCTACAGCCGCTTTTTCGATTCCGGTAATTTGGCTTTTCCAGTACTCGAGATTTTCATATTGAGGTAAAAATACTGCAAAATGGAACTTTTTATTCAACGCCAGATTACTCGCCAGAATGTTTCGTTTGTAGCCATATTGTTCAATAATAGCATTTACTTTATCTACATTTTCCTGAGCAACCTGCCCACGATTATGGATAATTCTATCAACAGTTCCAGGGGAAACATTGGCTAATTCGGCAATTTTTTTTATCGTTATGATATTGATAAGTTTTAAGTTAAATGACGCTTTACATCGCTCTAAATTATTATTATTTTTATTAAATATAAGTTGTTTTACTTAACTTTTTATATACATTTGTAAAAGCCCGTGTGCGTACACGCAAATATACACATGTGTTTGAAAAAACATAACATTAAATCAAAATATTTACAACGATTTAAGTTATTACAAGATTTAAAGGAATCTTAGAATACAAAAACTGACATAAAAATAAATACTGACATATATAATATTAATTACTAAAAACCAGTAAGATACAATAAATCATATAAGTTAAAACTTTAGATATAAAATCAAATTAGAAAATATAAAAACCAAATAAAATGATTGTAGATTCATTACAAAACGCTGCAAAATATTTCAGCCTTCATCCTAAATTCAAAGAAGCTTTTGAATATGTAAATCAAAACGATATCAGCCAACTTGAAGAAGGTGCTTTTGAAATTGCCGACGGATTAAAAGTAATTGTAATTGTTGGTGAAGGTGCCACAAAAGAAGAAAGTATAAAAGGTTTTGAATGTCACGATCAAAACATCGATATTCAGATTTCGATAAAAGGTCCGGAAACTTTTGCCTGGAAACCAAGAGAAAAATGTGTGAGTCCAAATGGGGATTATAGCGACGAAAGAGATGTTCGCTTTTTTCACGATAAACCGGATATGTTTTTTGAATTGCAGGAAAAACAATTTGCGATTCTATTCCCCACAGATGTTCACGCTGCAATGATTGGCGAAGGAACGCTTAAAAAAATCGTTATTAAAGTTAGAGTTTAAATTTAAAAACTGATGAGCACAATTCAAAATACCATAAATGTTATTGCCGAGCAAGGTATTCTTCCGCTGTATTTTATTACTGACGAAACTATTAGCGTTGAGATTTTAAGAACACTTTACAAGGCTGGAATCAGAGCAGTTGAATATACGAACAGAGGTCCTGAAGCATTATCGAACTTCAAAAAAATGGTGGCTGTTCGAAATGCCGAATTACCTGAAATGTTATTGGGTATCGGAACGATTAAAAATCTGGAACACGCCAAAGCATTTAACGACGCCCAAGCCGATTTTTTTATTAGTCCGGGGTTTGTTCCTGAAGTGGCTGATTTCTTGAAAGACAAAGGAGTTTTGTACGCTCCGGGTTGTATGACACCAACAGAAATTATAGCGGCCGAAAATGCAGGAATAAAACTCGTGAAATTGTTTCCGGGAAATATATTGGGTACAGAATTTTTAAGCAGTATAAAAGATGTTTTCCCATCGTTGGTTTTCATGACCACAGGCGGAGTCGAAACTACACATGCCAGTATTGAGAGTTGGTTTTCTGCCGGCGCTTCTGCGGTTGGATTAGGAAGCAAACTCATCAGTAAAAAGCGTATGGAAGAACAAGATTATCCTGTGATTGAAAGTGAAACGAGAAAAGCGCTGGAGATCATTCAGACGATACGAAAACAATAAATTATTCTTGCCACAGATTAAAAAGATTAACACAGATTATTTTAAAAAATCTTTTCTAATCTTTTTTAAACTATAGCAAAAACACACAACAAATTATAAAACATAAAATGGATTCAATATTTAACCTAAAAGGAAAAATTGCATTAATAACGGGTGGCGCCGGTGTATTGGGAAGCAACTTTGCAAACGTTCTTGCCAAACAAGGCGTTATTGTGGGAATCGTTTCTCAATCGATTGAAAAAGCCAATAAAACAGTTGAAACTATCGAAAGCAATGGCGGAAAAGCTTTTGCGGTTCAGGCGAATGTTTTAAATAAAGAAGAACTGGAAAAAGCCAGAGATTTTATCGTAGAAAAATATGGTCGTCTGGATATTTTGATCAATGCTGCGGGTGGCAATATGCCCGGTGCAACTATTCAGCCAGATCAGGCGATTTATGATATGAAAGTAGATGACTTGCAAAAAGTAGTCGATCTTAATATTATTGGTACCATGTTGCCAACTCAGGTGTTTTCGGAACTTTTTGCGAAACAAAAACAAGGAAACATCATTAATATCTCGTCGGCATCAGCGCAAAGGCCTTTAACGAGAGTTGTGGGGTATTCAGCTTCAAAAGCGGCAATTGATAATTTCACGCAATGGATGTCGGTTGAACTGGCTTCAAAATACGGAGAAGGAATTCGTGTAAATGCAATTTCACCGGGATTTTTTATTGGCGAACAAAACCGCGCTTTATTATTGACTCCGGAAGGAAAACTGACTCCAAGAGGCGAAAAAATTATCGAACATACGCCAATGGGAAGATTTGGAACTCCGGGAGATATTGATGGTGCGCTTTTATTTTTATGCAGTGATATGTCAAAATTTGTAACGGGAACGATCTTAAAAGTCGATGGGGGATTTGCGGCTACAAGTATTTAAAATTTTTATTTTACGATTACATCTCTATTGTCAGGCTGAGCGTAGTCGAAGCCTAAGTTCCAATTGGAGCGCCCTTCGACTCCGCTCAGGGTGACATACGATAATGAAAATTAGATCTCAGTATGATATAAAAATGCAAAATGCTTCTCATGAAAATAAGTGTCCTAGCCCCGATAGAAGTGGAAATCCTTTTATTTTTTTTCTTTAAAAAAATAAAAGATTGAAACGTATAGCGGGATTAGCTCCTGAAAATTATAAAAATAATACTCTCAAAGTTTAAGGCTTTGGAGGCAAAAAACAAATTGAAAATGGAACAAACGTTAAGATGGTTCGGGCCAAACGATCCCGTTTCTCTGCAAGATATTAAACAAACCGGAGCTACCGGAATTGTAACGGCATTACACCATATCCCGAATGGACAAGTTTGGGATATTGAAGAAATTATTAAACGAAAAGTCGAAATTGAACATGAAAACGGAGATCCTAAAAAAGGAGCTTCGGGATTGACATGGTCGGTTGTAGAGAGTATTCCGGTTCATGAAGACATTAAGAAGCAAACCGGAAATTATCTTCAGTACATTGAAAATTATAAGGAAAGTATTCGAAATCTGGCATTATGCGGGATCAAATGTATTTGCTATAATTTCATGCCGGTTTTAGATTGGTCGAGAACGGATCTGGCGTATGAAACTGCTGACGGATCGAAAGCTTTACGTTTTGATATTAATGCTTTTGCTGCTTTTGAATTGTATATTTTGAAAAGACCGGGAGCAGAAAATGAATATTCGGCAGCACAAATCGGGAAGGCAAAAAGCTATTTTGAAGCTATGACGGATGCTGATAAAGTAAAATTACAGCAAAATATTTTGGCGGGACTTCCGGGTGCTGAAGAAGCGTATTCTGTAGAGGATTTCCTGATTACTTTAAGCGGTTACAACCATATTGACAGAGCGGCTTTGAAGAAAAATTTATTCTTCTTTTTACAGGAAATTATTCCGGTTGCCGAAAGTAAAGGTGTTTTGATGGCGATTCATCCTGACGATCCGCCCTACCCGATTCTAGGATTGCCAAGAGTAGTAAGTACCGAAGAGGATTTGGTTGAATTGATGGCTTGCGCCGAATCAAAATCGAACGGGTTTACAATGTGTACGGGTTCTTATGGCGTGCGCGCTGATAATGATTTACCTGGAATCGTAAGACGCCACGGCGATAAAATGAATTTTATTCACTTAAGAAGCACGGAAAGAGATGCTGAAGGAAGCTTTTATGAAGCGAATCATCTTGAAGGCGATGTAGATATGTACGAAGTGGTAAAAGCGATTATCGAAGTAGAAAAAAGAAATAACAGTCAATTGCCAATGCGTCCGGATCACGGGCATCAAATGCTGGACGATTTAAATAAAAAGACCAATCCGGGATATTCTGCGATTGGGCGTTTGAGAGGATTGGCGGAGTTGAGAGGACTTGAAATGGGGATTAAGAAGTCGCTATAATATAATCGCGCAAAGTCGCAGAGGCGCGAAGATTTTTTGCCACGAATTCACGAATGATTGCGCATAATTAATTAGAAAAATTCGTGAATTCGTGGCTGTTTAATGAAGATCATCTTTGTCAAAGATTTATCTAATTTAATAAGAATAATAAATAATATAAAGTCTAGTTTGTCATTTCGACGAAGGAGAAATCTCCGCAATGTATTTCCATTCTCTGCGGAGTTTCTTGTGAAGATTTCTCCTTCGTCGAAATGACAAGATTGCGATTAAAACTTTGCGCCTTAGTGCCTTTGTGGCATAAAAAAACTAACTAACCAAATAACCACAACCATGAATACCCAAACCCTCCTTATCTACTGCAGTGTTTTTGTCAATAGTATTGTTATGGCGCAGCAAACGCCTAAAATACTGAGTGATTCAAAAGCCAATTATCTGCCTGATTTTAGTTATGCTGGTTATCATTTTGGAGAAAAAAAACTGCCGGAAACTCAGGGAACGATCATCAATGCGACTGATTATGGCGTAAAAGCAAATGATGGTCTTGATGATTCGAAAGCTTTACTAAAAGCGGTAAAAGCTGCCAATGCGGTTGAAGGAAATGTGATTTTGCAATTGCCAGCGGGACGCATTATCCTGAGCGAAATTGTCTATATCGAAAGGAGTAATTTCGTTCTTCGAGGTGCGGGTTCTGGTGATAACGGAACCGAAATTTATTGCCCAAGACCAATGATGTATCTTAAGGATTCTGAGTCTTTGGCCGAACTTCGAGAATATCTGACTACACTCGATAAAAGACAACGCGAACCAGAAAACAATGTCGATTTGCCTTTCTCGCAATATGCCTGGTCGGGCGGATTTATCTGGACGCAAGTTCCGGGTGAACGTGTAAAATCGTATCTGGATAAATATGAGCCTACGCCAAATCCGTTAGCGAAAGTGAGTTCTGGAAATATGGGTGAACATACCATTTCGGTTTCGGAAATAAAAGGATTGAAAGTTGGCGATATTGTCGAATTGCAATTATTTAATAAGGATGGCGAAAACGGCGAAATCATAAAAGATTTGTACAAAGGCGCGAATGTAAAACCGGGTTCTCATCACTGGAAATTTCCTAAACTTCCAATCGTAAGACAACAGGTAGAAATTACTAAAATTTCGGGTTCAAAAATCACGATTAAAACGCCTTTGACGATTGCTATAAAACCAAGTTATCAGGCACAATTGGTAGAATGGAAACATCTTGAAGAAGTAGGAATCGAACATTTGCGTTTTACTTTTCCTGATATTCCAAGAGTTGCTCATCACGTAGAACCTGGAAATAACGGAATTTTTCTAACCAGACTTTTTAATAGTTGGGTAAAAGACATTAAAATCACCAATGCCGATAGCGGAATTTTAGGCGAAGAAATTGCGAATGTTACCGTTCAGGATATTGTGACCGATGGTGCTCATTTGTCGCATTATACGGTGACTTTGGGCGGTGTGCACAATGTTCTGGTTAAGAATCTAAAAATCTATAATAAGGCGGTACATCCTTTAAGTTTTAATACTTTTTCGACTAAAAACGTGTATCAGGATTGTGAGATTTTTGCCGATGCTCTTTTAGATCAGCATTCGGGGGCGAATCATCAAAACTTATTTGATAATATTACGGTACATATTACGGCGGACAAAAATAATAGTTATCTGTTATTTGGGGGTGGCGGTGCTGATTACTGGAAACCTTCTCACGGACCTTTTAGTACTTTTTGGAATCTGAATGTTCAGGTTTCAAACCCAAATGATAAACCGGCTTTATTATACGGCATGAAAGATGGTCCTTTTGCAAGAATTATTGGCGTGAACGGAAACACCAAATTCGAAGTAAAATATGAACCTGATGCTTATATTGAGTTCTTAAATACAGCAATGGATAAAGTTCCTTCGTTGTATGATTATCAATTGCAGAAACGATTAAAAAATTAATTTAAACACATAGAAACATAGTTTTTTGGAGTGTAAAAAAGCGTTTCACTTGCATTAACAATCATAGTATTACGTATAGCTATGTGTGAAAACTAGTTTTTTTGATTGACTCTTTTCAGTAAAGAAAAATCTATGTTTCTATGTGTTAATATTTTAGCCACTCCCGATAGTTATTGGGATTTACAGATTAAAAAGATTTTTTTACCACGAATTCACGAATTTTTTTTATTAATTAACCGAAATCATTCGTGAATTCGTGGCTATTTTTTTAAAATTATTTCGTTAATCTTTCTAATCATTTTAATCTGTGGCAAAACAGAATTCTTTACTAAAATTTCAATGCCATGAAATACAAAATAGCTTTTCTAATAATCGTATCTGTTTTTGGAAATATGTTTTCCCAAAATAAATACCGCCTTAAGAATATCTCGACTACTGACGGGCTTTCACAGAGTTCTGTCATTGCTATTCATCAGGATAAATTTGGACAAATGTGGTTTGGTACGCGCGATGGTCTTAACAAATACGACGGAAGCAAATTCACGATTTTTAGAAATGATGTCACGAACAAAAATTCGATCAGCAACAATGATATTTTATCTATTGAGGAAGATAATAAAGGAAAAATATGGGTTGGAACTTATAATGGTCTTAATTGCTATAATCCTGTAAAAAATACTTTTAAACGTTATTTACATACAAAAACCAATCATACAATAAGCAGCAATGCTATCTGGTCGATTAAGGAAATTGGCGACGAAATGTGGTTTGGAACTTCGAAAGGATTAACAATTTATAATAAAAAATCAAAACAGTTTATCTCTGTTTTTCATTCAGATACTGATGCTTCTACTCTGCCGAGCAACAATATTTTAAGCATTTTAAAAACTAAAAAAGGAGAAATCTGGATTGGTACTACAAAAGGTTTATGCCAGCTTACGGGCAGAAAAAATGGAAAGTTATTCTTTAAAAACTATCCTTTAAATAGTATTGACCAGTTAAATGTTCAGGCAATTACTGAAGATGATTCAGGAAATTTATGGATTGGTACAAAAAACAAAGGACTTTTAAAATTCGACAAAATTTCTAATGCATTCGTATCTTTTTTATCACCGGATCAATACCGCGAGATCAATACTGATATTCGTTCTCTTTCTATCGACAATCAGGGTTCATTATGGATTGGAGCGTATGACGGAATCTACATTTTAGGCAAAGATAAAAGCATCCAGAAAATAAATAACAGCAATAACAGCAACGGAATCGATAAGGTAAAATCAGTTTATATGGATCGAAAAGGTTCTGTATGGATTGGCTGTTATTATAAAGGTGTTAATCTTTGGGATATTTCGAATGTGAATTTCTCTAATTACAATCAGAATTCGAAAAAGATTCCGATGAGTTTTGATGTTGTGAGTTCTATTATTTCAGATAAAAATGACAATATTTATTTTGGAACTGAAGGTGGCGGTATTACGATTTACAATAAAAATACCGAAGCTGTAAGTTATATCAACAGTAAAAGCGGGCAAACGGTCAAAAACGATATTAAATCGATGTGCCTTTCCGGTACTATTTTATGGATTGGGACTTTTTCTAAAGGATTATCTGCTTATAATGTTGTTTCGAAAAGAATTGAAGATAACAGGATTGCTGCTGATTTGAATGTTTTATTAAAAGAATCCGGTGTTTATTCGATCAAAGCCGAAGGAAATGACATTATCTGGATTGGTACTTTTGGCAAAGGTTTGATTCGGTACAATACTATTTCCAAAACTTTTGAAACTATTGGAAACGACAATACAAAACCCAATTATCTGACCAATAATATTGTAAGAACAATTTTAGTCGATCAAAAAAAAGGCATTTGGATTGGTACTCAAAACGGACTGAATTATATCCCGCTAAACAATTTTGCTCCCAATAAATATTCTATCAAGCACTACTTTTTTGATTCGGCTTCTGCTTCTGGCGATGATATTCTGACTTTGTTTCAGGACAGTCAAAATAAAATCTGGGTAGGAACAAAAGCAAAAGGTCTGCATTATTTTGATGGAAAAAAATTCAATAAGATCAATTTAAGAGTTGGTAATACGGTGATTACTTCGATACATTCGATATTAGAAGATGATGATAAAAATTTATGGATAAGTACTAATCAAGGCATTATAAAATACAGTACCACACTCAAAAATGTTGTTATTTATGACCAAAAAGATGGTTTGGCGAGTAATGAATTCAATGATAATGCAGCATTAAAACTGGACTCGAATAAGTTTTATTTTGGAAGTCCGTCCGGAGCAACCTATTTTGATGCCAAGAAAATCTCTTTAAACACATATGCTCCAAAAGTGTTAATTACAAACCTGAAAATCAAAAACCAAACGATTCACGCCAATGATTCTTTGGGTATTTTAGAAAAAAACATTGGTTATACCAAAACCATTACACTTGATTATGACAAGGCAAATTTCTCTATCGATTTTGCGATTCCTAATTATATTCGATCAAAAAACAATCAGTATAGTTACCGAATGGTTGGATTGGAAAATAACTGGACAGTAACCAAAAGTACCGAAGCTATTTTTGCTATTCAGAATCCCGGAACTTATACATTTGAGGTCAAAGGCGCAAACAATGACGGTGTCTGGAACAAAAAAGCAACTACTCTGACTGTTATCGTAAAACCTGCTCCGTGGCGCAGTATCTGGGCATTTTTATTCTATGCAATCGTAATTGGTCTGGGATTATACGGTTTAATCTGGATCATGAAATCGAAAGCGAGATTAAAACAAAAACTGGAATTAGAATATCTGGAAACCAAGCGAATTGAAGAAAATAATCTGGCTAAACTGGATTTCTTTACTAATATCTCGCATGAATTCAGAACGCCTTTGACATTGATTTTAGGACCGTTACAACAAATTCTTGCGAATTATAACGGTACGAACGAAATGTATAAAAAGTTATTGGTTATTGAAGGAAGTGCCAATCACCTTTTGAGTTTAATAAATCGTTTAATGGATTTTAGAAAACTCGAAAATCATCAGGTTACACTGGAATCTGCTGAGGGAAATATTGTAAAATTTACCAAAGAAATCTTTTTGTCTTTTATCGAATATGCCAAAGATGGCGGTTATACCTATACTTTTGAATCATCTCAGGAAGAAATTCCCGTATATTTTGATCGCTATAAACTGGAGCGCGTTTTCTATAATTTAATTTCAAACGCTTTTAGATATACTCCAAAAGGGGGAAACATTCATCTTAAAATCTCACACGATAACGAGAATCTTTTTATAGCTGTTGAAGATTCAGGTGTTGGAATTGCTGAGGAACATATCGATAAAATTTTTGATTTGTTTTTTGAAGCTCCAATTCCTAAAAGTGTTCAGAAAAATTATAATAAAGGCACTGGAATTGGGCTTTCAATAGTAAAAAATATCGTGAAACTCCATAAAGGAAACATTGACGTAACCAATAAAAATACCGAAGGAGTAGTTTTTACAGTTACGCTTCCGTTGGGCAGAACGCATCTTTTGGACAGTGAAATTATTACCGATTTTAAAATTAGTGACGACATCGATCAATATACCGCACAATTAGAAACCGTAGAAATAACTGAACCGGATGATATTGATGATTTTGTGGTAAATGACGAAAAACAAACGATCCTGATTGTCGAAGATCATAAAGTGCTGCGGTCATTCATGAAAAACCTGCTTAAGGAAGATTACAATATTATTGAAGCCGAAAACGGAAAAGTGGCGCTTGAAAAAGCACTTCAGCATGTTCCTAATTTAATAATAAGCGACGTAATTATGCCGGAAATGGTAGGAACTGAGCTTTGTTCGAGAATCAAGGAAAATTTAAAAACAAGTCATATTCCGGTTATTCTCCTGACTTCGAGAACTTCATTAGTTTATAAATTCGAAGGTTTAGAAAGTGGCGCTGACGATTATATCAGTAAACCTTTTAATTTAATTGAGTTTAAACTTCGGGTTAAAAACCTGTTGAATTCGACGGAACGTTTAAAACTTAAATTCTCAAGCGAAGACAATTTCATTCCGTCAGAGATTACCGTTTCTTCATTAGACGAAGAATTACTAAAAAAAGCATTCAAAATTGTAGAAGAAAACATTTCAAACGAACAATTCGATATTCCGTTTTTCTGTACAGAATTGGGCGTAAGCAGAACGATGTTATTTCTTAAAATAAAAGCGTGGACGAATTACACGCCAAACGAATTTATTCATGAAATAAGATTAAAACGTGCTGCTCAATTATTAGAACAAAACAAATTAAATGTTTCTGAAATCAGTTATAAAGTAGGTTTCAATAATCCGAAATACTTTAGTAAATGCTTCCAGAAAAAATACGGAGAAACACCAACTCAGTTTGCTGACAAATTTTTCAAGTCTTCCGTCAAAATTTAGGGAATTCGTTATTTTAAAGGGTTAAAAAAAGGGTATCTGTATTTTTAGATACCCTTTTTTGTATTTCTATATCCTTCACCACTGTTACATTTGCCCTTATGAAGATCACAAAAACAAAATTCATATTGCTGCAAGTTCTATTTGTACTGCTCATAATAGGAATGAGTTTATTGCTCTTTTATTTTATCTAACATTAACCTAAAAACCAAAATGAATGTTTACAAACCAAAATTTCAAATCGCTTAAATGGTATTTGTCAGTAGCTTTTTTACTGGTAAATATTGTTATGAATGCACAGGAAAAAAAAGTCACCGGAAAAGTAACTTCGAGCGAAGATTTACTGGGACTTCCTGGTGCTAATGTTTATATCAAAGGTTCTTCTGTAGGAGGATCTGCAGATATGGATGGAAACTATAGCGTAATCGTTTCTGATAAAAACGCTGTCTTAGTCTTCAATTATGTGGGATATCAGACTGTCGAAATTCCGTTAGGCAATAAAACAGTAGTCAATGTGAGTCTAAAACCGGATACTAAAAATCTGGACGAGGTAATTGTTGTAGGTTACGGTACTCGTAAAAAAAGTGACATTACAGGTTCTGTATCTTCTGTTACGGCAAAAGAACTTACGGCTTACCCAACATTAAACGCAGAACAGGCTTTACAAGGTCGCGCTGCGGGGGTTTCGGTACAATCTAATAATGGTGGAGAACCTGGAGCACCTGTAAAAATCAGGGTTCGTGGCGGAACTTCTATCAATGCCAGCGGAGATGCGCTTATCGTGGTCGATGGTTTTGCAGGAGTTGCCATGCCGGCGCCTAGTGATATCGCTTCTATTGAGGTTCTAAAAGATGCATCGGCTACAGCCATTTACGGATCAAGAGGTTCAAACGGGGTTATTATGGTTACAACCAAAAAGGGAAAACCGGGAAAACCAGTTATCGAATTCAGTAATTCAACATCGGTACAATCTGTAAACAACAAATTGCATTTATTAAATGCAGATCAGTTTGTGGCATATCGCAAAAGTTTTACAACACATACTGCTGCAGGTTCTGACACAGACTGGCAAGACGTAATTTATCGTGAAGGAATGATTTCGAATACACAATTGTCATTTTCAGGAGGTTCTGACAAAGTGAGGTATTATGTTTCAGGAAATTACTTTAATCAAAACGGAGTTGTAATCAATTCAGGAATCGATAAATACACGATTGTAAGTAATCTTGAAGCTGATTTATCAGATAAGTTTAAAGTGGGTTTAAATTTATTTCAAAGCAAGCAAAACAAAGAAGGAATTATCAGCCAGACTGGTGCCGGAGGAACGGGTGCTGCGGGTGTAATCGCCGCTGCATATAGATTTATGCCGGACAAAGGCATTTATAATGCCGACGGATCTTATACAACAACGGCGCCAATTGGGGACGATATTGATAACCCGTACGCAACGGCAATGGAGAATATTCTTGAAACGGTTTCTATCGTAAACAGAAGTAACTTTTTTGCATCTTATCAAATTACTAAAGATTTAAATTTTAAAACAACTTTAGGATTAACGGATAATAATTCGCAAACCGGACGTTATATTCCGTCAACTTTAATTGCAGGAAAAAATATTAAAGGTGAAGCTTCTGTAAACAATACCAGATTTTCTTCTTTCCTGACTGAAAATTATCTGACATTCAAACGTGAAATTATCGACAGAGGAATCTTAACGGTTCTTGGAGGATATTCGTATCAAAAAAACAAAAACGAAAATTCTTATGCTGCGTCAAGAGGATTTTTGACCAACACCAATTCCTATCATAATTTAGGGGCAGGAACTGTATTTTTAAAACCGGATTCCGGATTATCAGAAACTGAATTGATCTCGGCTTTCGGAAGGTTGAATTTTGATTATGACGACAAATATTTATTTACGTTTACAGCGCGTCGCGACGGTTCTTCGAGCTTTAGTGAAAACTATAAATACGGAACATTTCCTTCTGGAGCTATTGGATGGAATATTAGCAAGGAAAATTTCTTAAAAGACAATAAAACGGTTTCGAATCTAAAATTAAGAGCAAGTTATGGTGCAACCGGAAATCCATCGATTGGCGCCTACTCTACTTTATCAAGATTCTCAGAAATTTATGATGTAAGTGGTGACGTAATTGTAAACGCGGTTCAGTTGACTTCATTAAACAACCCGAATCTAAAATGGGAAACCTCATACCAACAGGATTACGGTATTGATTTAGGTTTATTTGATAACAGAATCAGCATTACAGCAGATTATTATAAAACAATTACCAAAGATTTATTGTTTAACAGACCATTGCCGGGAGTTTCAGGAATTGCTTCTCAGCTTCAAAATGTGGGAGAATTAGAAAACAAAGGTTGGGAATTGGGTATTAATACCAAAAACTTTATTGGTGCAGACTTTACGTGGTCAACAAGTTTTAATATTTCTTCGAACAAGAACAAAGTCTTAAAATTAGCCGATAATAAAGATCTTTTAATCAACTCTACGCCTGGACATTTCCTTGCTACAGATTCTCAGATTTTAAGAGTTGGACAGCCTGTGGGTTCGTTCTTCGGGTTTATTTATGATGGCGTAATCCAACAAGGTGAAATTGTTCTTCCCGGGAATTTTGAAACTGCTGCGGGTGGAGAAAAATTCAGAGATGTAAATGGTGACGGAAAATTAGATTCAAACGATAAAACAATTATCGGGAATCCAAATCCTGATTTCATCTTTGGTTTCAATAATGATTTCACCTATAAAAATATTGACTTAAATATCTTTTTTCAGGGTTCAGAAGGAAATCAGATCTTAAATTATACTTTGATGGAACTGGCTTCAGGAAATAACAATGCTACAACAGAAGTTTTAGATGCCTGGACGCCAACCAATACAGACACAAATGTTCCTGCAAATGCTGCAAGAACAAAAAGAATTACGTCGAGATTTGTGTATGATGCAAGTTACATTCGTTTAAAAAACATCTCAATTGGATATAGTTTAGATGAAAAAGTAGTTTCGAAAATAGGATTGAACAAAGTTCGTTTTTACATCAGTGCGCAAAATTTATGGACCATTACAGATTATCCGGGATCAGATCCTGAGGTAAATTACCTGAATGATACCAATGCAAGAAGTAATACCAATTTAGGTTTGGATTACGGAAGTTATCCAAATGTAAAAACCTTCACTTTTGGTTTCAATATAAAATTCTAGTCTAAAAAAATAATATTATGAAAAAATATATAGCTTTTCTTTTCTTGGGAATATTCGCTTTTGGATGTTCTGATTTAGAAGAACATCCGGTAGGAATTATTCGTCCTGACAACTTCTTTAATAACACAGATGACTTGCAAGCTGCCGTAAATGGAGCGTTTGCAAACATTGCCCACAATAATTATTGGGGACGAGAATTTACAATTGCGCTTATGCTGCGTGATGATATGGCAGATATTGGCGACAGAACTACTCAGGCGGCACGTATCGATGTTAATGATATGAATATGAATGATACAAATGCACTTGTGGCAAACTTCTGGCCACAATCGTACATCATTATTACAGCCGCAAATCAGGCAATTGAAGGGGCTAAAAAAACACCCGGAGATCCTGCAAAAGTAAATGCAATTGTGGCTCAGGCTTATTTTGCAAGAGCATTTGCTTACTATCATCTGGTTCGGATTTTTGGAGATATTCCGTATATTGATTTTGTTGTAAACGATGTTGCACAGGTGAATTCTTTAAGCAGAACAAAAGAAGCTGATGTGTACGCAAAAATCATTTCTGATTTAGAATTTGCAAAACAATGGCTGGATGACAAACCAAAAGTAAAAGCTGTTCCCGGAAAAGGTACCGCTGCAGGTTATTTGGCATCTGTTTATCTGACATTGGGAAATTATCAAAAAGCATACGATGAATCTAAATATGTTATTACAAACGAAGCCAAATTTGGTTTAGGTTTAGATGCAAATTTTCAGGATTTGTTTAATGCTACCAAAGCAGCTGAACTTAAGGAGCCTTTGTTTACAATTGATTTTAACAATTTAGTTTCCGGAAATTACGGTCAGGATTACACGGCATTTTTTACAGGTTCCCTAAAAGATGACAGTTACAGTTACGGTCAGGGATTTTCTGTTGCTGTACCTTCTTTAAAAGTTTTTAACGACTGGGATAAAAGAGATTACAGAAGAGCGGTAAGTTTTGATACAATCATTAGAAAGAAAACCGGTCCGGGCGGATCTCTACAGATTTTTCCGTCCAGCGATAACGAAAAAGCGCCACGTCCGCATATTGCTAAATATTACCGTTTTCCGGGGAAAGCCGGTGCAAACGGAAGAACTTCGCAACACAATTACATCACCATGCGTTTTGCCGAAGTCTTGCTAACAGCTGCTGAAGCACTTAACGAAATTTCTCCGGGAACTGCAGAAGCTGACGGTTATGTAAACCGAGTACGTGCCAGAGCCCGAAATAAAAACGGAAAACTGGTTTCATTTCCTGCAAATGTAACACCAGGATTATCTCAGACTGATTTTAGAAAAATGGTTATCAACGAAAGAAGATTAGAACTGGCCTTTGAGTATGTAAGATGGTATGATATAAAAAGACTTAAAAACGGTCCTGAAGTTTTTGGTCCAAACGGATTTGAGCCACATCCTAATTTTAATCCAAATAAAGATTATTTATTTCCATTACCGGGAACTGAGTTAGCGATTAATCCTAATTTAAAACCGAATAATCCGGGTTATTAAGATTTAACCTCATTTTTGTCATCCTGACGGAGGAAGGATTACACTAGAAATTCCCTATACAAAATCGTCAATGATTGTCGAGTTTCGAGTGTGATTTGTCCTTCGTCGAAATGATAAAACAATCGTAGGTATTTGAAATATTTTAATCTTTAAATGAATAGCGTCCAGCTTTAGCTGGATGCAAATATTAAGTAGTATTTAGAGGCTTTAGCCAAAGGTGTTTGGCTAAAGCCCTAATCAAAATGCAACTCTATTCCTCCAGCTAAAGCCGAAGGCAATTCAAGAGTATGCATTCCTTAAAAAAACAATTAAGTAAGTATGAATAAAGTTAGTTTTTTTGTTTTAATTCTGGGGTTTGCATTGCTCGCAACAGCGTGCAAATCCGGGATTAATTCCCCAACAAAAGTCAGCTCTGCAAATGCAAAGACTCTTCTGGAAACGCGATACAAAATGTTACTCGATTATCCGGTTGATTCTATGTCTATGCCACGAAGTATGACGATCAAAACCAATGATATTAAAAAAGTTCCGTCACGAGACTGGACAAGCGGATTTTTTGCCGGAAATCTTTGGCAATTGTACCGATTAACAGGAAATGATGCTTATAAAAAACAAGCCGAAAAATGGACGCCTTTCAGTAAAAAAGAAAGCGTAAACAGAAACTCTCACGATGTAGGTTTTAAAGTTTATTGCAGTTATGGCGAAGCGCTGAAAGTCGAAAACAAGCAAGAATACAAAGACGTTATCATTAAAGGTGCTGAAACTTTATGTACTCGTTTTGATGCAAAAGTGGGCGCAATCCGTTCTTGGAATTTCAATAAGGAAATTTGGGATTATCCTGTAATCATCGATAACATGATGAATCTCGAATTGCTTTTTGAAGCCACAAAACTATCCGGTAATAAAAAATATCAGGATATTGCGATTCAACACGCCAATACAACGCTCAAAAACCAGTTTAGACCAGACAATAGCTGTTATCACGTTATCGATTATAATCCTGCAACTGGAGCTGTTAGAAAAAAAACGACACTTCAGGGATATAATGATGATTCGGTTTGGGCACGCGGTCAAGGCTGGGCGGTCTACGGATTTACGATGTCCTATCGCTATACCAAAGATCCTGCTTACCTAAAGCAAGCCGAAGCAACAGCGCATTTTTTTATGACAGATAAAAACCTGCCCGAAGACGGGATTCCGTATTGGGACTTTAGAGATCCTGCGATTCCAAATTCGGCACGTGATGTTTCTGCTGCAACCGTTATGGCTTCTGCTTTATATGAGCTTTACGGTTATACTAAAAACAAAAGTTATTTGGCTTTCGCCGATAAAATAATCACCACGTTAGAATCTGATAAATATATTTTAAATCCAAAAATAAATGCGCCTTTTATATTTGATCACAGCACCGGAAACTGGCCAAAACACGACGAAATCGACGAACCTATAATCTATGCCGACTATTATTTTCTGGAAGCATTACTAAGAAAGAAGTAACTAAGGGACTAAGGTTCTGAGGGACTAAGGTTTTTAGCCTCAGCAACTCAGTACCTTAGAACCTCAGAACCTAAAAAACCTATGAAGAACTCATTATATCAAAATAATACATTTTCTATTATTGCGCTTTTTGTTTTTTTTCAAATTTGTCTGGGCAGTTTTGCTCAGACAAAGATGAATATCAATGAAAACTGGCTGTATCTTGAAAATCATACTTCAAATATTAACGAAGCACAAAAAGCGACAAATTGGACTTCCTTAAATTTACCTCACACCTGGAACGCCGAAGATGCAACAGATCTTAATCCGGGTTACAGACGCGATGCAAGCTGGTATCAAAAAAAGCTAAACATCACGCAAATAGACCCAAACAAACGTTACTATTTGTATTTTGAAGGATCGAATGTAACCACAAAAGTATATGTAAACGGTAAAGAAGCCGGAGGACATATTGGCGGATATATTGGTTTTACTATTGATATTACGAATTTTATCAAAGAAGGAAACAACGAAATTTTTGTTCGGGTTGATAATAGTTATGATATCGAAGTCATTCCGTCTCAAAAAAGTGATTTCTTTATTTATGGCGGAATAACCCGCGATGTCTGGTTATTGTCTAAATACAAAAATCATATCGAGAATTTAAAAATTACAACACCGGAAGTTTCGGCTAAAAAAGCTTCTTTGAATATTGTGGCTTCAACCGTAAATCCGGATAATGCCAAAGATTTATCGTTAACTGTAGTTCTTAAAAATCCGAAAGGAAAAAAAGTTGCCAGTAAAACGATTCCGGTTTTGGATAAAACAACCATTATTAGATTTGAAAACCTGAAAAATCCTGAATTGTGGGATACTCAAAAACCAAATTTATATAAAGTAACTGCTTTTTTATCGGAAAAAAATCAAATAAGAGACAGCTTAAATGAGAAAGTAGGTTTTAGATGGTTTGAATTTAAAGATCACGGTCCGTTTTATCTTAACGGAAAACGTTTATTGATTCGCGGTACACATCGTCATGA
This sequence comes from Flavobacterium sp. Leaf82, assembly GCF_001422725.1. GTDB lineage: Bacteria > Bacteroidota > Bacteroidia > Flavobacteriales > Flavobacteriaceae > Flavobacterium. The sequence continues at coordinate 272,817 of NZ_LMMA01000036.1, forward strand.
AGAACAAGCCGGAGTTGGCGCAGCCATGAGCAACGAACAACATCGCGCTGATATGGAATCTATCAAAAAAATGGGCGCTAATTTTGTTCGTCTGGCGCATTATCCGCAAGATCCTGAAATTTACAAAGCCTGTGATGAATTGGGTTTATTGGTTTGGGATGAATTGCCTTGGTGTCGTGGCGGAATTGGCGGTGAACTTTGGCAAACGAATACTAAAAATATGCTTGCCGAAATCATTAATCAGAATTACAATCATCCAAGTATCATTATTTGGTCGCTTGGAAATGAAATGAATTGGCTTCCTGATTTTCCTGACGGAGATAACACCGAAAAAACGAATGTATTCCTGACGGAACTCAACGACATTGCGCACAAAATGGATCCGACAAGAAAAACGGCGATTAGAAAGTATTACGAAGGTTCACAAATTGTAGATGTCTTCTCCCCTTCTATCTGGTCGGGCTGGTATTCCGGAAGTTATAAAAACTACCAAAAAGCAATTGACGTTTATAAAAAAGAATACAAACATTTTATTCATGCAGAATATGGCGGAGACAGTCACGTAGGTCGTCATAGCGAAAACCCGATTACAGGCGAAAATATTATAAAATCTGAAGGTTGGGAAGAAGCTATCGTGCAAACCAAAGTAGCAAATATTGCACAAATTGGCGATTGGAGCGAAAATTATATCGTTGATTTATTTGACTGGCATTTGCATATTTCCGAGAATGATCCAACGTTTGTGGGTAATGTTCAATGGGCATTTAAGGATTTTGCAACGCCGTTACGTCCGGAAGATGATATTCCGTACATGAATCAAAAAGGATTGGTAGATCGTAACGGAAATCCGAAAGATGCGTATTACGTTTTTAAAAGTTACTGGAGCGAGGAACCTTTTACCTACATCGAATCGCATACCTGGACAGAACGCCAGGGTCCTGAAAATATGCCGAGAACTTTGAGTGTTTTTAGCAATTGCGAGAAAGTTACTTTATTTCATCAGGGAAAATCATTGGGACAAAAGCAAAGAAATCTTTCAGTTTATCCTGCAAATGGCTTAACTTGGGATGTGAATTTCCAGAAAGGCGAAAATATTCTGATTGCTGTTGGAGAAACAAAAGACGGGAAAAAAGTTTCGGATACTATAAAAGTAAATTATCGTTTTAATAAAAATGATACGGCAACTTCTTTACAATTATCTTCTCAAAAATTAAAAAATGGCAATTATTTAGTAACTGCAATTGCAATTGATAATAATAATTTGCGTTGTTTAGATTATGAAGAAAGTGTTTATTTTCAATGTTTGAAAGGCGGAAAAACCATGAAAAGTCAAGGAACTCCAACGGGAAGTGAATCGATAAAAATGGCAAACGGAAAAGCATCTATCGAAGTTGTTCCTGACAGATCAGGCGCTCCAATAGAAATGACGGCTTTGAATCAGAGTTTTAAAGGAGAATATTTGAAGATTTTAGTTAATTAGGTTTAACCGCTTAACCGCAAAGTTAGCAATCCCGATAGCTATCGGGATACGCAAGGAACGCGAAGTTTTTTGTTTCTCGCTGATTTTACAGATTAAGCAGATTTTTGTCATCCTGAGAAACAAAGGATCACACTCGTAACTCTACAAAGAGTATTGACATTGTTTGCGGAATTTTTAGTGTGATTTCTCCTTTCGTCGAAATGACAAAAAATGAGAATAAAGCTGCAGAGTTTATGTAAAATTGCGATAGTTTGTCATTTCGACAGAGGAGAAATCTTCGTAAGTAACTCCATAATAAGGAGCTAATCTTTGTAGAGTTTCTCGTGAAGATTTCTCGTTCCTCGAAATGACAAACTAGACTTAAGTATGATTAATAAAAAATTTGTTTAATCTGCAAAATCTGTGTAAAACAAAATCCTTTTTATCCTAATAATCTGTGGCAAAAAAACTTTTCGGGATTACTATAATAAAGATCAACCACTATGAAAAATACAATCTTTTACGGAATTGCTTTACTACTCACAAGCTTCACAACTAGCGCACAAGTAATCCTAAATGCCGATGGTCCGGGCGGAGTTGGAACTTATGAATTAATTACAAATGCATTGGCACCCGGAACGGCAAACGGAGCGATTGAAGCTCCAGATGCGATTCATCCTGGTTTTGGACGTCATATTGCTGAAGTTTTTGATACGGAACTCAATAAAAATGTTTTTGAGTTTTATTCGCATGTGAGTAATACGCCTCCGGATAATGAACCTGTTGCAGGAAAAACGGACAGACAACGTGTCGAAATAAAATCTTATGCGCCTTCTCCGGATAATTTAAAGGGAATTATTGGCGAAACCGTACAATATAAATGGCGTTTTAAAGTGCCGGCAGGATTTAAACCTACGACGAGCTTTACACATATTCATCAGGTTAAAGCTGTTGATGGCGACGATGATGATCCTTTGTTTACTTTGACTTTAAGAAAATTATCTAACGGAACAACTAAATTAGAATTGATTTATGACAAAGATGCAGCTGCTGCAACTATAAAATATCAAAACCTAAATATGTCTTTGTTTGAAGGAATTTGGGTCGAAGCTACAGAAACCATAAAAGTAGGTTTGCAGGGAACTTATGCGATAACAATCAAAAAAGTAAGCGACGGAACTGTTTTGATGGATTATAGTAATACCAATATTCAAACGATTCGTCCGGCCTATACTTCGACAACGGGAGTTGTTTATGCTGCAAATTCTTTCATCAGACCGAAATGGGGAATCTATCGCAGTTTGAGTGATATTGCGAATATGAGAGATGAAGCGATGCGTTTTTCGGATTTTAGTATTGAGGAATTGACTGCTTTATCTACAAAAGAGCATTCGAAAGAAAATACAGATATTATTCAATTTCCGAATCCTGTTGCTGACAAACTTCAACTATCAGAAACGATATTAAACCAGTATGACGGTATTAGAATCTATGATAATAGTGGAAAAAAAGTACTTGACAATGATACTATTTCTGAAAATATTAATGTGTCGTCTTTAAAATCGGGACTTTATATTGTAAAATTCAAAAAAGGAAACAATCTTTCCAAAGGCATAAAAATGATTAAAAAATAAATTTTACCCATGAAAAAACTCATAACCTTATTACTGTTAACTGCTGTCTTTATTGGGCAGGCACAAAACCTGATTTCAAATATTCCTAATCGAAATACAACTTCTTTAAACGGGGTTTGGAATTATATTGTTGATCCGTATCAAACAGGATTTTACAGTTTTCATCTTGATCAGTATGACAAACAGGAAAAGCCATCAAATGGTGCATTTTTCAACAATTATCATGCTGTGAATAAACAGGAATTAGTAGAATATGATTTTGATAAATCTCCAACAATTACTATTCCTGGAGATTGGAATTCGCAGATTCCGGAGCTTAAATATTACGAAGGAAATGTGTGGTTCAAAAAATCATTTGATTATAATCTAAAAGAAAAAAAACGTCTTTTTGTTTATTTGGGAGCGATAAATTATAAAGCAGATGTTTATTTGAACGGAAAAAAACTTGGAACTCATGAAGGCGGTTTTACGCCTTTTAATTATGAGATTACTTCGATTGTAAAACCAAAAGACAATTATCTGGTTGTAAAAGTAGATAATACAAGGCATAAAGAAGATGTTCCTACTATTAATACGGACTGGTGGAATTATGGCGGAATCACGCGCGATGTTACTCTTATTGAAGAAAATGAGTCTTTTGTTGAAGATTACAACATTCAGCTTAAAAAGAATAATAAGGATTTGATTGCTGGTTTTATTAAAATCAATAATTATAATTCGGCACAAAATGATGTGACGATTTCGATTCCGGAACTTAAAATTAATTATAAAGGAAAAATTGGTAGTGACGGAATTTTAAATTTTGAAATTCCGACGAAAAAAATCTCGTACTGGTCTCCTGAAAACCCAAAATTATACGAAGTAATAATTAATTTTAATGGACAAAAACTAAAAGATACTATTGGTTTTAGAACAATTGAAACGCAGGAAGACAAAATTATTTTGAATGGGAAACAAATCTTCTTACGCGGAATTTCTATGCATGAAGAAAATGCAAAAGGCGGACGTGCCAATTCTGAAGAAGATGCTTTGCGATTGCTAAACTGGGCAAAAGAATTGGGGTGCAATTATGTTCGTCTGGCACATTATCCGCATAATGAGAATATTATAAGAACGGCTGATAAAATGGGTTTGATGGTTTGGGAAGAAATTCCGGTATACTGGACAGTTGAATTTACCAATCAAAACACGTATAAGAATGCCGAAGACCAATTGACAGCAGCAATTACAAGAGATAAAAACAGGGCGTGTATTGTTATCTGGTCAATGGCAAATGAAACACCAATATCTGACGCCAGAAATGTTTTTATAAAAAATCTGGTAGATCACACCAAATCTTTAGACAATACCAGATTAATCAGTGCGGCTTTATTAACGCAAAGCGGAAATGGTTTTGGAACTATTAATGATGAAATTGGTCAATATCTGGATATAATTTCATTCAATCAATATTTAGGCTGGTACGGCGGAAAACTGGAAGATGCCGAGAAAATTTTATGGAAAACCAAATACAACAAACCTGTCATCGTTTCTGAATTTGGCGGAGATGCAAAACAAGGATTCCACGGAGAAAAAAATGAGCGCTGGACAGAAGAATATCAGGAATATTTATACATCCAGAATTTGAAGATGATTGAAAAAATACCTCATCTTAGTGGTTTAAGCCCGTGGATTCTGGTGGATTTTAGATCACCAAAAAGACTATTGCCGGGAATTCAGGACGGTTATAACCGAAAAGGACTGATCTCAAACGATGGCAATAAAAAGAAAGCTTTTTATATCATGCAGGATTGGTACGCAAAAAAGAAAAAAGAACAATAAAATTTTAAGAACCGTTATCAATTCATTAACAAAAAACAGGCTGTAATTATATGATTTTTCTTCATTATTAACTTACTTTGTAGTTATTCTAAAAATTGTAATCCTATGAAAAAATTAAGTTTACTGGTAGTTACTTTATTTGCTGCCTTTACAGTTCAAGCACAAGATGTAGTAAAATTTGCTCCGCTTGATGCAAGTCCGGTTGATATTTCTTATTTCCCAAACAAAGCAGTTAAATTCAAAAAAACTGATAATCCAAATCCTGTTGTAAAAGTTATTTACGCAAGACCTTCTGTAAAAGGACGTACAATTTTTGGTGATATTGTAAAGTTTGGAGAAGTTTGGAGAGTTGGTGCTAATGAAAATACAGAAATTAAATTTTACAAACCAGTAACAATTGGTGGTAAAAAAATTGCTGCTGGTACTTATAGCCTTTTTGCTATTCCTGAAAAAGACAAATGGACAATTATCATTAACAAAGAACTTGATTTATGGGGAGGTTATGCATATGATGAAAGTAAAGATGTCGTAAGGGTTTCTGTTCCTGTAAAACCAGTATCTGAAGTAATTGAAGCTTTATCTATTGCTTTTACAAGTAAAGATGCTGTTGCTAATTTGGTTATTGGATGGGACAAAACAACTGTTGAATTGCCTATTACGGTTAAATAATTAATCATTTTTTGATATCAAAAAGGAGACATTTAATGTCTCCTTTTTTTGTTTAAAATTGAATGTAAAAATCAATTAAAGTTCCAATAGACTAAAAATTCAGCTCACAAGATAAGCTCCATAGGAGCGATATATTTATAGAAAATTAGTTAGGAAAGTAAGCTCCAGCGGAGCGATATATCTATAGCCAAAAATTTAGTTAGCAAAATAAGCTCCAGCGGAGCGATATATTTATAGCCAAAAATTTAATTAGCGAAATAAGCTCCAGCGGAGCGATATATTTATAGCCAAAAATTTAATTAGCGAAATAAGCTCCAGCGGAGCGATATATTTATAACCAAAAAATTTAATTAGCGAAATAAGCTCCAGCGGAGCGATATATTTATAACCAATATAAATTCACCATCCAAAGCTCCAGCGGAGCGATATATTTATAACAAACGTGACGATATAAATATTTCACCCCTACGGGGCTCTTTGATTAATTACAAATACATTTCTATAAATATTTCACCCCTACGGGGCTCTTTAATTAATTACAAATACATTCTATAAATATTGCATCCCTCAGGGACTTTGATGAATAACAAAAAAGAGATATTTTTCAATATCTCTTTTTATATTAAACCTTAGCGGTTTCTAATATTTTATCTAACGTAATTGGTAAATCCCTTACCCGTTTTCCTGTTGCATTAAAAACTGCATTTGCAATTGCCGGCGCCATTCCTACCAAAGCTGTTTCACCAAGTCCTTTTGTTCCCATTGGGTTACTGACTGGGTCTTTTTTATTGACGAAGAATACTTCTTGTTTTTCAATATCGGCATTTACGGGAACATGATAATCGGCAAAATTATTGTTGATTGCCCTGCCAAAACGATGATCGATTTCCAAGGATTCCATTAATCCCATTCCGATTCCGCCCACAGCTCCTCCATACATTTGTCCTGCTGATGTTTTCTGATTGATTACTGTTCCAATATCAGCACAGGAAACCACGTGCGCAATTCTGATTTTTCCTAAATTAGGATTCACCAATACTTTTACAAAATGTACTGAAAACGAATAAATAGAATATTTCTTAGCATCTTCTGATCCTTTAGATTCATTTTCTACTGATAGTTCTTCGAGTTTATTTGCGCCAAGTAGTGAAACTAAACTAAGCGTTTTTTTACTGTCTTTTTTAGACGATACTGATCCATTTGCAAAACTTAGATCACTTATAGGGATATTTTTAAAAGTTTCATTTTCTGTCGCAAGACCCAACGTTTTGCTTACTAACAAATTACAGGCATCATGAACGGCAGAACCTACAGATGAAGTCGTTGCAGAACCTCCTTGGGTTGGACCTTTTGGCAGTCCGCTTTTTCCCATTTCGATAATTACATTTTCAGTTGGTATTCCTGTAATTTCGGCTCCAATTGCGGTCATCATAGTTGCTGTTCCGGGTCCCATATCGTTTACACTGCATTGCAGAAGTAAACTTCCATCTGCTAAAAATTTTGCTTTTACAGTGGTTGGATTTCTGTACGAACCAAAAGTTCCTGTTCCCATTCCGTAGCCCACAAGCCATTCGCCTTCACGAACAGATCCGGGTTCGTTTTTTCTGTTTTTCCAGCCAATTCGTTCGATTCCTGCATCATAACATTCTAAAAGATATTTACTGCTCCAGGGTTTGTTTTGTTCCAGGTCTTTTTCGGCGTGATTGCGCTTACGAAACTCAATAGGATCCATGTTTAATTTATGTGCGAGTTCATCTATAGCACTTTCTAATGCAAACGAACCGGTTGCTTCACCCGGACCACGCATCCAGATTGGCGTACAAGTATCCATTTCTACAATTTTATATTTGGTAGAAACGTTGGCACAATCATACATAAATCTTGACATGTTTACGGTTGCTTCTGTAAAGTCTTCATAACTTGAAGTCTGCGCGATTGCTTCATGCGTTAATCCGGTAAGTTTACCATCTTTGGTTGCTCCTAATCCCATTTTTTGAATGGTATACGGACGAAAACCAACATTGGTAAACATTTGCTCGCGGTGCAAAACTAATTTAACCGGACGGGCAATTTTTTTTGATGCTATAAGCGCTGCAATTTCGTATGGCCAGGTATGCAATCCCATTCCAAAAGCACCTCCAAGATATTCTGAATGTACCTCAACATCTTCTGGAAGAATTCCAAAAACATTTGCAACACTTTTTCTCGTGCCTTCAACGCCTTGGCTTTTAGTATATAAAATAGGTTTATTACCATTCCATTTTGCGATAATATTCGCTAATTCCATCGGATTATGAACTTCTGTAGGGATTGTATATTGTTCTTCTACAACTACTTCTGCATTTTTATATCCATCTTCAATTCCGCGGTTATAATCTTTTGCACGCTCTGGTGTTTTACCATTATTTTTAACTTTTTCAAGTTCTGTTGAGTGCTCTTCTTTTAAATATTCTGCTTTGATCAGACTGGCTGCATATTGCATACGTTCAAAAGTATCCGCCACTATCAAAGCAATTGGCTGATCGTAATAACGTACAGTATCATCTTTGAATATTTGCAGGGGCTGTCCTAAATTATCACGCTTTTTGGGTTGTTCGTATCCGGCTGGTTTATCTACATTCAAGTGTGTGATTACTGCCAGAACTCCCGGCGCCCATTCTGCTTTTTTAGTCTCAATTGATTTAATTCTGCCTTTAGCAATCGTACTTCCTACCAAACAGGCATACGCCACGCCCGGAGTTTTATATTCTGCTGAATAAGTTGCTGAACCCGTTACTTTAGCAAATCCGTCAACTCTGTTTATATTACTTGTCTTGCTCATAATTGGAATTATTTAGATGCTGCTATAGTTAATGCTTCGGTGATTGCATTGGGTCCAAGAGTCAGTTTAAAATCATTATCGCCATAACTTCTGGCGCCTTTCATTGCGAGGTCTGCAGCTTGTCTGAATGTTTTTTCAGAAACTGTTTTTCCTTTCAAAAATTCTTCAGCTTCCGTAAGTCTCCACGGTTTATGTGCCACACCGCCCATAGCAAGTCTGGCATCATTGATTGTATTGTTTTTTATATCTAATCCCACAGCTACAGATATTAGTGCAAAAGCATAACTGCTGCGGTCACGGACTTTTAGATAATGTACATTTTTAGTAAAATTATTGTTGGGAATTTCAATTGAGGTAATTATTTCCTTGTCCAGAAGTGTATTGTCTTTTTCAGGAGTATTTCCCGGAAGACGATGAAAATCTGTAAAATTGATTTCTCTTTTCCCTTTTGGTCCTTCTACAAAAACAGTTGCGTCTAATGCTGCGAGTGCCACACACATATCACTTGGATGTACGGCGATACAACTATCCGAAGCACCAAAAATAGCGTGCATTCTATTTGCTCCGCCAATTGCTCCGCAGCCACTTTTAGGGACACGTTTGTTGCAGGGCATATCTGTATTATAAAAATAAGAACAGCGTGTGCGTTGCAGCATATTTCCTCCTACGCTTGCCATATGCCTGATTTGTTGCGATGCTCCGGCAGCGAGTGCTAGTGCAAGTAAAGGATAACTTTCTTTTATCAACTGATCTTCTGCAACCTGACTATTTTTAGCCAATGCACCAATGGAAACTTTTCCGGTGAGGAATTCTATTTTTTTAAGATCTACTCCATTTATATCAATAAGTTTATCGGGAGCGACAACATTCTTTTTCATCAGATCGACCAGATTGGTTCCGCCTGCAATAAACATAGCCGAATTTTCTTTGGCAATACTTGATACCGCAGATTTTGATGACAATGCTCTTATTATTTGAAAGTTTTTCATAGTGTCATCCCTCCTTCCTTCACTTCTGTAATTGCGTCTACAATATTATGATAAGCGCCACATCTACAGATATTTCCGCTCATATATTCTCTAATTTCATCTCGGCTGTTGGCATGACCTTCTTTGATACAGGCAATTCCTGACATGATTTGTCCGGGCGTACAATACCCACACTGAAAACCATCATTTTTTATGAAAGCTTCCTGCATTGGGTGTAGTTTTTTACCTTTCGAAAGTCCTTCAATTGTGGTTACCTGTGCATTTTGCTGCATGGATGCCAATGACAGGCAGGATAATATTCTGGTGCCGTTTACATGAACTGTACACGCACCACATTGTCCGTGGTCACAGCCTTTTTTAGTTCCTGTAAGTAGTAATTGTTCTCTTAATAAATCAAGTAAAGTAGTTCTTGGCTCAATATTAAGATTGTGTATTTTGCCATTTACTTCGATAGAAAGTGGAACTGTTTCTAAATATTCAGCTATTTTTTCATCCCATTTATTCTCGGATGCCATCACCAATGAAGGCGGTGTCAGTGCGAGAGCGGTAAAAAGTCCAGATTTTTTTATAAAGTCACGACGAGAATTTGCATCTGTCTCGGTTTCTTTATTCGGATTTATTTTTTTAGCAGCCATTCAATCTATTTTTAAATTAGCAAAATCACTTAAGGTATTCTAACAAATTTAACGATCTTAAAGAACAAAAAGTTACAAAATTCAAACCAATCCTTTATTTAGAATAAATTTCAATTGCGAGAAAATCCTGTTACTTTAAAATTCTAAATTGTATTTTTACAAGAACAAGTACCAATTATGTCTCAACAGCACTTTATATATCTGGATAACAACGCTACAACTCGTCTTGATCAACGTGTGCTTGATTTTATGCTTCCGTATTTTATAGAATCATATGCAAATGCGAGCAGTAATCATCTTGCGGGATTGACGATTCAGGAAGCTGTTGAAAATGCAAAATGGCAAACAGCAAATCTGATTGGTGCAAACGAAGAGGAAATTATATTTACTTCCGGCGCCACAGAATCTATCAATTTGGCGATTAAAGGTCTGGCAAATTCAGCTAAAAAACATATCGTAACTGTTGCAACAGAACATAAAGCGGTTTTAGAAACCTGTCAGTTTATGGAAACTATTGGTTTTGATGTTACCTATTTGCCTGTTCTGACCGATGGACTTTTAGATCTGACTCTTTTAACTGACGCTATTACTGATAAAACACTACTGGTAATTATCATGATTGCTAATAACGAAACGGGTGTTTTTCAGGATATTGAAGCAATATCTAAAATTGTTCATACCAAAAATGCTTTGTTTATGTGTGATGCAACTCAGGCTGTGGGAAAGATTTCTGTTGATGTAAAAAAACTGAGCATTGATCTTATGCCACTTTCTGCTCATAAATTTTATGGGCCAAAGGGTATTGGTGCTTTATATATTTCTGCTAAAGCGAAATTAAAACTGATCCCGCAATTGCATGGCGGAGGACAACAACAAAAATTACGCAGCGGAACGCTAAATGTGCCTGCCATTATTGGACTGGGAAAAGCCTGCGAAATTGCGGAAGCTGAAATGAAAACAGATCAAACAAGAATCACAAAACTTCGAGACGAGCTGGAAGAAGGTTTATTACAAATCGAAGGATCTTTTATCAACGGTGATAAAGACCACCGAATGTACAATACTTCGAACATTTGTTTTCCGGGTGTAAATTCTGAAAGGCTTATTCTTGCTTTACAAAATATTTCAGTATCTAACGGGGCTTCGTGTTCAGCAGTTACTTCAGAACCTTCGCATGTACTAAAAGCTTTGGGATTATCTGATGAAAATGCATTGAGTTCAATACGTTTTAGCTTAGGTAAATTCACCACTTCAGCCGAAATTAAAGAAGCTGTTGAAAGGGTTAAGATTTTGGTTCAACAATTAAATTCCTAGTTTTTGCGGTGTAGTTTTTCTTGCAATTGCAAGGTTTTTTACCACTGATTAAAAGGATTAGAAAGATTAAAGACTCTAAAGCTTTGCTTCTCTGAAACTTTCTTAAAAAATGAGGTCTGAATAATCTTCTGGCGTATCAATATCTATATTGCCTTTTTCAAACGGAATTGAAACTGCATCATCTAAAAATCTATTGATTATTTTTTTCGCTCCTTCCTGCCCTTCTAATTTTAATAAATTGCTAAAATATTTTTTATCAAAAAGAACAGGCGTTCCTAATGTTTCCGCATAAGATGAGGCTATAATTCCTTTGTTTGTTTTTTGATATTCGGCAATTAAATCCTCAAAAATTTTAGAAATAACATAAGGCTGATCGCAAACGGCAAAAATGCAGCTTTCACAATCCGGATAAAGCAATAATAATTCACTAAGTCCTTTATTTATTGAGGACGACATTCCGGACTCCCAATTTGAGTTGTATGTTACTTTTATTTTAGAAGAATCTAAGTCGGTTTTTATGAGATCATGATTTGATCCTGTTACCACAATCACAAAAGTATTCTCTACTGACGAGGCTTCTTTTATAGTGTTTTGTAAAAGTGTGGTATTTTTATAGGCAAGCAATTGTTTTGGACGTCCTAATCTCGAAGAACTTCCGGCGGCCAATATAATAATTGCTATTTTACTTGCCATATTTTATTTTTTAAGAGATGCTAATTCAAGCGTATTATGAATTTTTCCTTCTTTATATTTTAATGAAGTTCCATTTTTACGGCTTATAACAGCTTTAATTTCTGCAATCACAGACAAAGCAATTTCTTCAGATGTTTCTGCACCAATATCTAATCCTATGGGACCGTAAATTCTTTGTAATTGTTCTTCTGTTACTTTTATTCCTTCGATCAGCAAATCATCGAGCATTCTGTTTAGCTTCGTTTTTGGTCCCAAAATACCAATGTAAGGACAATTGGTTTTGAGAAGCAACTTTAGCATTGCCAAATCATATTTGTAATTATGTGTCATAAGAAGCACATAAGTCTGATCGTCGATGTTTATATTTTCTAAAAATTGATCCGGATTTACTACCATAACTTGTTTTGATTCCGGAAATCTCGCTGTTACTGCGTGTGTTGCACGGCCTTCGCCAATGGTGACTTCCCAACCTAATAGAGAAACCATTTTTACAAGTGGCTGCACATCGTTTCCTGCTCCGGCAATTATAAGCGAAATGGGCGGGCTTATATATTCTATAAGTGCTTCGTTATGATTATCATCTTGTAATTCTTTTACAACTGTGGTTTTACTTTCTAAAGCTTGGTTTGTGTCAGGCAGAATTTCTAATGCCAGATCATTACTATAAATTGTTTTTGATTTGTTATAAAATAGTATTGTACCGTATTGTAAAGCTTGTCTTTTTAAAGAAAAAAAAGTTACCACTACAGCACTTTCACGTTCTGCTTGTAATTGTTGTAAAAGCATAATTGGGTTGTTTGCTTTTTCATCGTTAATATATTCAAAAAGAATATGTACAATCCCGTTACATCCCAATTGCAGACCTACTTCGCTGTCATTCTCATTACTTGTATTATAGGTTATCAGTTTATTTTGCTGTTGATTTATAGAAAGAAGCGCTTTTCGTAATGCATCACCTTCGAGACAACCGCCACTTATGGCTCCGGTTAACAAACCATCTTCGGTAACAAGCATGCGAGCTCCGGGCTGACGGTATGATGAACCTTCAACTTTGACTACTGTAGCAAGTGCTGCCTTTTTTCCTGCTGCTTTTGCTGCTGAATATGCTTTTAGAATTTCGCTTATTTCCTTCATACTAATAAATCCATCTGAACAAAAATAGAGAATTATTTTTTTTGCCTGTGATCTAAAAGTACTAAAGTATTAACTCTAAAAAAAAATCTAATAACAAAATTAAAAGAGATTCTCCTATTATCATCGCCTGTTTTCTATATATGCAAAATGTTTAAGTAAATATAATTGACAACTGCTGCAACAAAAAAGCACTGTCTTATATATTATAAGGCAGTGCTTTAAAAAAAACTAACTAAATCTTTTTTTTAAGATATTATTTAAAAATTATGTCTTCTATATTTAATGAATTATAATCGCTGAATTGAGATTATAATTTCTTGTTTTTCTTTAAAAGAAGCATTAATAATCCAAAAGATGAAAATAATAATCCGCAATAAAGATTAATTTTCATTTTATACTCAGAAAAGCTTTCTGATACAAAGGCATAACCAATTAGGAGAACACCAATAATTAGAAAGAAAACTCCAATTACAAAACGTAAATCATATAATTTATTCATAGTGTCTGTTATTAAAAGAATATAATATTAAATAAAATCGTAATCACTAAAACAGCAACTCCCATCCACATTGGATTTTTATACCATACTTTGTTTTTATCAATTTGTTTTGGGGTAAGACTATAAACTAATCCTACGAGTTCTTCTTCGGGCTTTGGTTTGGTAACCAAACTCACTAAAATCGTCACGGTAACACACATCAAAAATGCAATCCACGCAATGTTAAAAGCCTGACTTGTTCCTGAAAAATACTCATGTGTATTGGCGATCCATCCTCCTTTTCCTTCTGCAACGGTAAGACCATGCGTTATTGTAGCAGTCATTGTGCCTGCAACTAATCCCCAGAACGCTCCGTGTCCTGTTGTTTTTTTCCAAAACATGCCTAAAAAAAATGTAGCAAACAGTGGTGCATTTACAAAGCTAAATACCAGTTGCAGCAAGTCCATTATATTATTAAAGCCACGGGCCACATAAGCGGTAATAATTGAAATTAATATTCCTGCTACTGTTGCAATTTTACCAACATAATAATAATGTTTTTCAGAGGCATTTTTCTTAATATGAGATTGATAAATATCAAATGTAAATACGGTATTAAATGCGGTTACATTTCCTGCCATACCACTCATAAATGAAGCAATTAAAGCTGTAATACCAATTCCTAAAATACCGTTTGGATATAACTTTTGCAATAAAACAGGCAATACCATATTATAATTTGTATCTCCGTTTGCATTTATTGGGAGTTCATAGCCGGTAAATTTACTTTGTAAAGCAAGAATTATTATACCTGGCAAAATGACGATTGCGGGCATTAATATTTTAGGTATGGCGGCTATAATAGGAGTTCTTTGTGCATCTGTCAGGTTCTTACTTATCATTGCTCTTTGTACGACCAGAAAATCTGTACACCAATATCCGAAAGCCAAAACAAAACCTAGTCCAAAAACCATACTGAAGGCATCAACACCCATTGGATTATGCGAAGGATCATCTAATCCTTTCCACATGTGGAGTTTATAATCTGCGACATTTGCAACAATTCCTTCCCATCCTCCTACTTTATATAAACCAATAAAAACCAATGGTGCTATTCCTAAAACAATAAGAAAAAATTGCAGGACTTCATTATAAACGGCACTTGTTAAACCGCCCATAAAAATATAAACAAATACAACTGCTGCCGCTACCCAAATCGAAAGATCAAAATTCCAGCCTAGAATTACATCCATCAACATGGCTAAGGCATATAATGAAACTCCGGATGAAAAGACTGTCATTGCTGCAAAACTAAAGGCATTGAACGTTCTTGTTTTTTCATCGAACCGCAGTTTGAGGTATTCGGGTACACTTCTGGCTTTGCTGCCATAATAAAACGGCATCATAAATACACCCAGGAAAATCATGGCTAAAGCTGCTCCAAGCCAATAATAGTGTGCGGTATACAGTCCGTATTTAGCTCCATTTGCCGCCATTCCCAATACTTCCTGTGCGCCTAAATTAGCAGAAATAAAAGCAAGGCTTGTTATCCATAACGGAATACTGCGATTACTCATCAAAAAATCATTCGCTGATTTAACTTGCCTTTTCAGCAAAAAACCTATCCCGATTACAAAGAAAAAATAAATAGCAATAATGAGGTAATCAATTAATTCTAATCTCATATATAGTAGTTTAAATGAAAAAATACAGCAACCTTTTATATTTTATTGTGGATTTTAAATGAGTTCATTTCTGTTCCTTTAATTGCAACATCAACTAAAAATAATGTCCCGCTTTCAGGAAACTCTTTTAATTGTTTCTCACTTAATCCCATGCTTGAAGTCGTAATTAGTAATACTGTCATATCAGTTCCTCCAAATGCGCATGAGCTTACATTTGGAGCATTGACTTTGACTATGCCCAGCAGCTCTCCAGAATACGGATTGTATCTGTTTACACAACCTTTCCCCCACATTGCTACCCATAACATTCCCTCTGAATCGATTGTCATTCCGTCTTGTGTAAAACTCCGATCAT
Source organism: Flavobacterium sp. Leaf82 (assembly GCF_001422725.1). Lineage (GTDB taxonomy): Bacteria > Bacteroidota > Bacteroidia > Flavobacteriales > Flavobacteriaceae > Flavobacterium. Next base: position 288,504 of record NZ_LMMA01000036.1, read on the forward strand.
TCATTTCTATGAGGATACTTTCGTTTGAAATATTTCCTTTAATTAAATCAAAATCATACTTTTTTATGTTGTAATCAAATGAGTCTATGTAGTACATGGTATTATTATCAATGTTCCAGCAAATACCGTTCGAAACTTTTCGATCCGGAATCATTTTCTTTATTTCAATACCATCAAAACAATATAATGCTCCTGCTGCTCCAATTGCATCTTTATTCATTGTTCCTATCCAAAGTCGGCCGGCAGCATCACATTTTCCATCATTTGATCTGTTTGTTGGTATTTCGGGTTCTATTTTTATTAGCTCTTCTAATTTATCTGAATCAAAATCATAGATAGAAATTGAGTTTTCTAAGCCCAGAATAAGTCGACCGTCATTTGTAGGAACTACTGTTCCTATTTTCTCCGGTAGTTTTTGTTCTTTAGTAATTTTGGTAACAGGATCGAGTTTACCAACTTTTTGCGCTTCTATGTCTACATAGAAAAACAGGTTGTGGTGCGAACTCCAAATTGCAGCTTCTCCAAGAATTGATTCTGGATTATTTAAGGAAACTGCCTGCCAGATTTTCATTTACTGATCTTGCATTAATGCACTTCGCCCTCCATCAACTAAATACGTAACTCCGCTTGCAAATGAGGCATATTCACTTGCCAGAAAAACGCACCAGGCTCCTATTTCTTCTGGTGAACCCATTTTTTTTACGGGATGCAGATCAATTGTTCTTTGCTTTTCTATTTTAGAATCCGGAAAAGAATCAAACCATTTTTGATTTCCGGGAGTATCAATAAATCCGGGAGCAATACCTACTGTTCTTATCGCTGGCCCCCATTCTATGGCTAAACTACGAACTAGACCTGTCAGTGCTGTTTTGGCAACATTATAGGGAAAACACCCCGGAATAGTCGAATAAGCATGATTGGATGTCATTATGATAATAACACCATTATTTTTTTCTAAATAAGGTTTACAATATTTTGCCAATCGCCAATGCGAAGCCAAATTCAATTCTATGTTTTGCATCCAATGTTCGTCATCGCAATGCGCAGCACCTTCAAAAATATTTTTTCCGGAATTGGAGATTAACACATCAATACCTCCAAATGTTTCAACTGTGTTTTGAATTAGTTTTCGCAAATCATCTTCTTTGGTTACATCACATTCTGTATAAAGTGTGTGAACACAATTTTCTTTAGCGATTTTATCAAATTCACTGCAAGTTGCAGATGTCGCACAACCGGAAATATTTGCTCCGGCTTTGGCTGCCATTTTTGCAATACTTGCGCCTATTCCAGTGGAAACGCCAGTTATTAAAACTGTTTTTCCTGTAAGTTCAATTTGAAACATATTTCTTTTTTTAGTATAAAATCAAATTCTTTTAGTAACGATCACGTTTAAACCTTTTACTTTGTTGCATGTATAATGAAACAAATCTTATACATAAAAACCGGGTCTTGGAACTACTATTCCCGGATGTTTTTCCATTTCTTCTTCTACCAGGTCTACACCAAGTCCCGGTCTTTCACTTAAGCGAAGATGACCATTATGAATCATATCTTTTATAGGATGGGTAATTACGGTATCGCGCCACGGCACATCGTTGAACATAAACTCCTGACGAAAAAAATTAGGCACAGACGCACATACATGAGCAGATGCTAAAGTTGATAATGGTCCATTAGGGTTATGAGGTGCCAGTAAAACATTATAGGCTTCCATCATGGTTGCCATTCTTTTCATTTCAGATGGTCCGCCACAACGTGTAATATCGGGCATCATAATATCACAAATGTTTTTTTCTAATACTGGACGAATTCCATGTCTTGTATAATGTCTTTCTCCAACACATATAGAAATATTAGAAGGAATTCGTTCTCTCATTGCTCTTAAAGTATCTGCACTTTCAGGACCAGCGGGCTCTTCATACCATGTAATATCTAATTCTGATAAACGCTGCGCCATTTTTACAGCTACTCTGTAATTTAACATTGCATGAGTTTCTATCATAATATCAAAATCCGGTCCTACTGCGTCACGGACTGCTTTACTAACATTGAAAGCCAGATCTTGTTGTGCTGAAGTAAGGGTAAGATTTGATGATAAATCTTCTCCATACAAATAATTCGTGTGGGCAAAAGGGTCAAATTTTAATCCTGTAAATCCCGCTTCTTTTACTTTTAAAGCCTGAGCTGCATAATCCGCAACATTATGTCCTCCTCCAGTAAACCAATAATTGGCATATAATAAAATATCTTTTCTAAAGGATCCGCCAAGTAATTCATAACATGGTGTTCCCAATACTTTTCCTTTAAGGTCCAGTAAAGCCATATCGATACCACTAATAGCACATAAACTTGCTCCATAAGGTCCAACCCAGTTTAGATCGCGGTATAGTTTTGTCCATATAAAGTCTGTTTTCATAGGATCTAATCCTATAATTCTTTCTCCTATATGCTTTGCTGCATTATAAACAATAGGGCTTCCGGGCCAGTTTGTAGCTTCTCCAACACCTGTATGTCCGGTATCTGTATAAATTTTTAATAGTGTCCAGTTATATTTAACACCTTCTACCAACCATACTTTTACATCTGTAATTTTCATCTTTGTGTCTGTTTCTATGAATATTGTGATTAGTTCTTTTTATATCACATGATACCAAATTGGTCAAAAGCTTCTCTGGTACTCATACCTTCGCGTATTTTTTGCTGTACAATTTTTTCTCCTCTTGCTTTTTGAATGGATAATCGAAAAACTTCTTCTTCGATTTCTTTTGGTATTACACAAACTCCGTCTATATCGCCAAGAATAATATCACCGGAATTAATTCGTACTCCTTTTAATTCTATTGGTACCCTAAAGTCAATTACTTTTCCTCGTGGTGCCTGATCTTGTGCATATCGACCATATGAAAAAGAAGGGAAATTCAGTTCTAATATTCCTTTTGTATCTCTTGAATATCCATCAACAACCGCACCTGCCGCTCCTAATATTTGTGCTCTGGTAGCCATTAATTCTCCCCATAATGCATACGATGGCGATGAACCTGTACAGATGTATACTTCATTTTTTTTCAGATCATCCAATGCTTCCAACATTAATCCAAAGGGTCTGTTTAAAATAGGATTATTACTGCTGGAATCTGAAACTACATCGGCTTCTAATACTGTCATAGCGCGGCCTATTATAAACATATCATCACGAAGAGGTTGTATTTGCGGAGGAAGAAATTGATTTAATAATCCCATTTTATCCATAATATCACCTACTACTGCGGTATAAAGTTCTTTACGCACAATATCAAAAAGTTCTTCATCATTCTTCCAAAGTTTACTTTCCATTTTGCTTCTTATTTTATTAATTAATTACCTATAAAAACTTATTCAAAAGTATGATATATCTTATTTTACAATTCACACTAACTTAATGGATACTTAAACTATTTTAATCACTTTTACTTTAAACATAATAATTATATTAAAATATTGTTTTAGTCTGGATATATACCATTACTATTTGTACTATGAAAGCCATATTAATTGAATTACCCAACCAGCATTCTTCTCTTTTTACTGTTAAAAAAGTAAAAAAACATGATTTTGATGCCACTTTTCACTTTCATGATTTTTGCGAATTAAGTTTTGTAACAAAAAGTAATGGCAAAAGGATTATAGGTGATAGTATTACCAGTTTTCATGAGGGTGACTTGGTTTTGATGAGCCCTAATTTGCCTCATATGTGGTATGAAGATTTACCTATTACTACTTATAAGAAGAATAAATCTGTGGAGGCAATTGTAATTTATTTTCCAATTAATTTTTTGGAAAAGGTCTGTAATGATTCTGGGGAATTATCTAAAAAAAATGCGCTTTTTGAAAAAGCAAACAGAGGTATGCGTTTTATTGGAAAGTCAAAGAAAAAAATAACGAAGCATTTAGAAAAACTGACCACAATGGAAGGGCTTCCTCAAATAATTGAGTTTTTTAAGATCGTTAATATAATGCTTCATACAAATGAATATGAATTACTTGCCGGTTTGGGATACAGCAATTCTTATAATGAAAAAGATACCGAAAGAATGAATCAGGTCTATAAATATATAATGATGAATTTTACGAGACCAATTTCATTAGAAACTATTTCTTCTGTGGCTCACATGACTCCTCCGGCTTTTTGCACATTTTTTAAAAAAAGAGCACAAAAATCGTTTACACGTTTTTTAAATGAATTAAGAACCGGACATGCCTGCAAACTTTTACAAGATGAAAAATTATCAATCTCTGATGTATGTTACGAAAGTGGTTATCAAAATTTTGTGAACTTCAATAAGTACTTTAAACTATTAATTGGGAAAACACCGAGCATGTATAGAAAAGAATTTTCGATGATTCGTAATTTCAATTAATTATGAAAAATAAAAAGTATCCAGAATTTCAGATGGAAATTACTATAAAACAAAAAAGAACTAAAGCTTATATTGCAAACACTTTAATTCTTTTTTATAGCCTAAAAATATGCTATTATTCGTTGAGCGTTAAGAAATAATTGAGCTTAGATTTTATTTTCTGTCTTTTGTTATTTAATAAAAATAAATGATCGGGATTTGTAGAAGAGTAACCATAAAATATCTGATTTGCCTCTGGTTTATCATAATTAAGAACATATATTGTTCCGTCCTGATCTTTTTCTAATCCTCTTTCAAGATTATAGCTTCCTTCTACTATGAACTTTTTCTCCGGTTGTTTTCCTTTATATACAGTTGTTAATTCAAATGTGTGCGATTCGATTGTGCCATCGCCCTGATAAATCTTTAATACGGTTTCAATTCCTTCACAATCAGCGCAGGGTAATAAACCTTCATATACCATTACTTGTCCCAAAACATCTTCTGTGCTTTCATTGTCAAGTACATCAGAGGGATTTTGAACGGTTTCTTGTTCTTTTTTAGAATTACAAGACAGGAACAGGCAAACAACTACGAGCAACAATACTAACTTTTTCATATTATATATTTTAAAAGAATAAATATAAGAATATTCTTGTAT
>NZ_LMMA01000037.1 GCF_001422725.1 Flavobacterium sp. Leaf82
AATTCATAAAAATTTCCTAAAAAAAATAAAATATCAAAAATAAAAATTCATAAAAATTTCCTAAAAAAAATAAAATATCAAAAATAAAAGTGCTTTTTTATATGACATGTGTAATTTAAGTTCAATATAAATATGAAATATATTTTTATAATTGAAAGATTCATTGCGATTTTCTAAAAAAAACAATCGATTACACAGAAACTAATTACAATATTATTAAGTGTTTTTTCTACATTTATACAATGGTAAAAAAGAGTTTTTCATGCTTTTGAATTTCCTTATTTTGATAATGTAATGGCTTGAGAAGCTCAATTCGATACAGATCTACACTAATATTCCTACTAATAAAAAATCATGATGTAGTCATAAAGACCTTAAATAGAGAGAAAGATAAAATTTGGACATAAAAAAACCCTTAAACAAGTTTGTTTAAGGGTTAACTGCTATTTTAAAGTATTTCTATGTTTTATGCACGTTGCAATTGTAAATTGCTTTTATGTTTTTGCATTAAAATAAAAGTAATAATCATACCAATCACCGCCATTACAACACCTATAAGATTTGGCGAAGCATAACTATATCCTGCAACCAGAGGCAAACCTCCCAAAAATGCGCCTAAGGCATTCCCGATATTAAAACTTCCCTGAAGTGCTGCCGATGCTATCATCTCAGCATCTTTAGCAGTTCTGATCATTAACATTTGAATTGGGGCAATAACGGAAAAAGAAATAGCTCCCGTTAAAAAAGTCAGGAATAATGAAATGTATTGATTAGAAGAGAATAAATAAACGAAGATTAAATCAATAGACATTACAAATAATAATGCTAATACTGTAGGTGCCGGAGAATATTTATCAGCCAGTTTTCCGCCTAAAAAGTTTCCAACCACCATTCCTAATCCTGCAAGAATCAATATATAAGAAACATCTTCTGCAGAAAATTTAGATACATTTATCAATAAAGGTGCGATATAGCTAATCCAGGCAAACAATCCTCCAAACCCAATTGCCGTAATCCCAATTATTAACCAGGCTTCTGTTTTCTTAAAAAACTGTAATTGTGTTTTCATATTCACATTTCCGCTTTTCTCCAGATTTGGCATCCATAAAGAAATAAACAAAAAGGTAAGCAGTCCAACAACCGCAATTAATACAAAGGTATAACGCCATATAAAATTATGACCTATATAAGTACCAATTGGAACACCAATTAAATTAGCCAGCGTTAAACCAGAAAACATAATGGCAATCGCCTGAGCTTCTTTGCCTTTGTCTGCCAAACGGCTTGCAACTACAGCTCCAACTCCAAAGAAGGCTCCGTGTGGTAATCCCGAAAGAAATCTGGATGCGAATAAAAAGTTATACGTTGGTGCAATTATTGAAAGTGCATTAAAAACCGTTAACATTAAAGCTAATATTAAAAGCATTTTCTTTGGCGGAAAGTTTCTTCCTAAGATTACTAATAAAGGAGCTCCAATAACAACACCCAAAGCATAGGCAGAAATTAAATATCCCGCAACCGGAATCGAAACTTTCATATCTGAGGCAATATCTGGCAACAAACCCATCATAACAAACTCGGTAATACCAATTGTTAATCCTCCTAATGAGAGTGCAATAAGACTTTTTTTCATTTGTTTTACAAGAAAGGAATAGACTTTCTATGGTGCAAATTTAACACTGTTAACCTTAAATTAAGTTGTATATTTGCGATATAAACTTGTAATTTTATGTCATGCCTATTTTAAATCAATTCAAAACTCTGGTTATTGATGAATTTGAAGATGAGAAATTTCACCTTCCGCCGCACACGCATACTTATTATGAAATTATTTATATCAAAAAAGGAAGCGGAGTTCATCACTTGAATAACAACTTATTACCTTATAAAACGGGAGATCTGTTTGTGATTTCACCAGAAGACGAGCATTATTTTGATATTAAAAAAAGTACTCGTTTCTTTTATATTAAGTTTACGGACAATTATTTTAATTCGAAACAGAATCTTACTTGCGACGAATTCTTAATACATACTCCGGAAAGTTTCATGCGTGATAAAACGCTAAAAGAAACTGTTCTTAAACTCGACGATCCCTGCAAGACAATATTAAAGAATACAATCGAAAATATTGCCGCCTATAATTGTAAAACCGATGTGTCGACTTCGCCAATTGTATTTTATCAGATTCTTTCGATTTTCGGATTAATTAAAGAAACCATGCGTGGTCAAAACCTTGTTGTTAAAGGAAATTCTATCGATAACGAACAAATCACTTCTTATATTCATCAGAATATTTATCAGCCAAAATTAGTTCAGATTAAAGTAATCGCGAGTCATTTTAATATTGCCGAAACTTATTTTAGTGCCTATTTCAAACGAACTTTCTCGATTAGTTATCGCGATTATATTCATAATTTAAGAACAACTCTAATCGAAAAACGAATTCATAACAACCAATTACCGATTAAGCAAATTGCTTATGAATTTGGTTTTACCGATGAAAGTCACTTATCAAACTATTTTAAAAAGCGAAAAAACATGAAGCCAACAGATTTTAAGAAAACTTAAAATTGGAAATCTTAAATAAATAGCAACGCTTAAAAAAAATATCTAAATTTGTACTTCTAAAATAATTTCATTGGCAAAAAAGCTCCACATATTATTTCTTTTCATAACTCTTGGCTTCCTTTTGATGTCCAATTCTGGTTATGCTTGTGGAAAAGCTTCTGAAAAAATGTCTTGCGAGAAAAAGACAATTTCTAAAAAAGAAACTACCGATTCTTGCAAAAAAGATTGTTGCAAAGACAATCATAATTCTAAAAAAGAGCAAAATGGCTGCAACAGAAAATGTGATCATTCCGGTTGTACTACTTCTGGATTATCGTTTAGTTTAATAACAACAAACGAATTTGAATTTGATAATAATCTATTCAATTTCTCTACTGAAAAAACAACTCCTTATTATAAAAACATCAGTATTTCTGATGGTTTTACTTCTATTTGGCTTCCGCCAAAAATATAATATTTCTATTTCTGACAGCCATAATTGGGTTTAACCACAAAGGCTCTAAGATACTAAGGTTCTAAGCAAAAAAACAAACTCTTCATCCGATAGCTATCGGAATTGCGAGATTAAAACATCCTATAAAAAAATAAATTATTTAACTTAGAGGATAAATTCATTCTCTATTAAAATCTTATAAAATGAAAAATACAATATCAACTATAGCAGCAGTAATAATCGTATTATTTTCTGCAAATACAATTCAGGCAACTACAATCAAAACAGAAATAACTACAATTGAAGATGTAGATTCAAGTCAGTTACAAGCCGTTTATGATGCTTATTTTACTGTAAAAGATGCCTTGATTAAAAGTGATGCTAAATTAACTTCGGCGAAAGCCACAGATTTATTGACAGCAATTACCGCAGTAAAAATGGATAAACTTAAAAGCAACGAACATACTGTTTGGATGAAAGTCGTTAAGAAATTAACTGCTGATGCTAAAAGTATTTCGACAAGCTCAGATATTAAAAAACAACGTGAAACTTTTAAATCCTTAACTAAAAGCACTTACGACTTAGTGAAAGTTTCAAAATCTGGTGAAGTTGTCTACAAACAATATTGTCCAATGGCAGACGCTGATTGGTTAAGCAAAGAAAAAGCAGTTAAGAATCCGTATTACGGTTCTTCGATGCTGACTTGCGGAAACGTGGTAGAAACCATCAAATAAATATGACGCTTTACATCAAAAACATGGTGTGTGGTCGCTGTAAAATGGTTGTGAAGTCTGAGTTTGAAAAACTTGGACTTCATACTATTTCTGTTGAATTAGGCGAAATCGAACTGCAAGATGACATCACCGATTCTCAGAAAGAAATTCTGCTAACAAATCTTCAGGCTTTAGGTTTTGATTTTATTGATGACAAAAAAAGTAAAACGATCGAGAAAATAAAAAACCTCATCGTTGATTTAGTTCATCATAAAAACAATGATCTCAAAATCAATTTATCTGATTATTTAGTCGAAAACCTAAATCAGGATTACAGCACTTTGAGTAATCTTTTCTCAGAAATTGAAAATACTACTATCGAAAAATATTTTATCAGTCAGAAAATCGAGAAAGTAAAAGAACTCCTTATATATAATGAACATTCGTTAAGCGAAATTGCCGATATGCTAAATTATAGTAATGTCGCCCATTTGAGCAATCAGTTCAAGAAAATCACGGGCTTCACTCCTACTTATTTCAAACAATTGAAGGATAAAAAAAGAATTCAGATTGAGAATTTGTAATACTATTTAACCGCTAAGAGCGCTCTTATTTTTGTCATTTCGAGGAACGAGAAATCTTCACAAGAAACTCTGCAACGAAAATCCAAGCTTTGTAGAGCCACTTGCGAAGATTTCTCGTTCCTCGAAATGACAAACTAGATGGTGAATCACTCTCTTTTAACTAAAAATCTTTGCGCACTTTGCGGTTAAATCTCTTTTTCATAAATATTACAAATCATTCTCAAAATTATACAAACCGAAGTAAACGTTACTTCAGAAATTTGCATTGTAATACTTAAAAAGATAAAACAATGACGCATCAATATATAATTTCAGGAATGTCGTGCGATGGATGTCGTAAAAAAGTCGAGAAAACTTTGAATACGATTGAAGGAATTCAGGCCGAAGTAACTTTAAATCCTCCATTGGCAACTATAACAATGGAAAAACATGTTGCAACTGAAAAATTTCAGGAAGCTTTAACCGAAGCCGGAAAGTATACTATTGAGATGACTTCGTCTAAAAATACCTCAGAAGCTCCCATTAAATCGTGTTGTTCCAGTAATAAGAAAGAAAATCACGAAGGACATCATCACAAAAAAGAAACCACTTTAATTCACAATCATAATACAACCGGAGTTTTTTATTGTCCGATGCATTGCGAAGGTGATAAAACCTATAACAAACCCGGAGATTGTCCCGTTTGCGGGATGGATTTAGTTCCAGAAGTTGCTATAAACACAACTCAATTTACTTGTCCGATGCATCCGGAAGTTGTTTCGAATGAACCAGGCGATTGTCCAATTTGCGGAATGGATTTAGTGCCAATGCAAGTTTCTGAATCTGAGGAAAATAAAACTTATACTGACTTATTAAAGAAAATGAAGATTGCGATTTTGTTTACGCTCCCGATCTTTATTATATCAATGTCAGAAATGATTCCTGACAATCCTCTTTATAAAATAATGTCTATTGAAAGTTGGAATTGGGTTCAATTCTTATTTTCAATTCCCGTGCTTTTTTATGCGGGCTGGATGTTTTTTGTTCGCGCTTACAAATCGGTTATTACCTCGAATCTGAATATGTTTACGCTTATTGGGATTGGAACTGGCGTTGCTTTCTTGTTTAGTATTGCCGGAATGTTTTTTCCTGATATTTTTCCAGCTGAATTTAAATCACATCACGGAACTATTCATCTTTATTTTGAAGCCGCAACAGTTATTATAACTTTAGTTTTATTAGGACAATTATTAGAAGCCAAAGCTCACGGACAAACAAATGGAGCCATAAAAGCTTTATTGAAATTAGCTCCAACCGAAGCAACTTTAGTAGAAAACGGAAATGATAAAGTAATATCGATTCATACTATTAAAAAAGGAGATTTATTACGTGTAAAACCTGGAGAGAAAATTCCGGTTGACGGAAAAATTACCATCGGCGAAAGCAATATTGATGAAGCCATGATTACCGGAGAACCAATTCCGGTTGATAAAAAAGTGGGCGATACTGTAATTGCGGGAACAATAAACGGAACAAAATCGTTTGTTATGATTGCAGAAAAAGTAGGCTCAGAAACTTTGCTTTCTCAAATTATACAAATGGTAAATGATGCAAGTCGTTCGAGAGCGCCAATCCAGAAATTAGCCGACAGAGTTGCCAAATATTTTGTTCCAACCGTTGTTATTATTTCGATTATAACATTTTTCGTTTGGGCAAAATTTGGTCCTGAACCGGCTTACATCTACGGATTAATTAATGCAATTGCTGTTTTAATTATTGCTTGTCCTTGTGCTTTAGGATTAGCAACTCCAATGTCTGTAATGGTTGGAGTTGGCAAAGGGGCGCAATTCGGGATTCTGATAAAGAACGCCGAAGCTCTGGAAAACATGAGCAAAATCGATGTTTTGATCACGGATAAAACCGGAACTATTACGGAGGGAAAACCTTCTGTAGAAAAAATATACGCTGTTAATAATAATGAAGATGTTTTACTTCAAAATATTGCTTCACTAAACCAACATAGCGAGCATCCTTTGGCGCAAGCCGTAGTAAATTTTGCTAAAGCTAAAAACCAAACAATTCTTGACGTTCCGGATTTTGAAGCCGTTGCCGGAAAAGGAGTTATAGGAACTGTGAATAACTCAAAAGTAGCTTTAGGAAATAAAAAACTAATGCTTCAGGTTGGCGCTTCGATTTCTGAAGACATCGAAAACAAGATTATTACCGAACAAAATCTGGGCAAAACCGTTTCTTATATCGCCGTTGATAAAGTTGTTTTGGGTTATGTAACGATTACAGACGCCATTAAAGAAAATAGTGTAAAAGCGATAAAAGATTTAATCGATCAAGGTGTTGAAGTGATTATGATGACGGGAGATAATGGCAATACTGCCAAAGCGGTTGCAAATCAATTGCACTTAAGTTCGTTTAAAGCTGATTGTCTTCCTGAAGATAAACTCAAAGAAATTCAGCGTTTGCAAACCGAAGGTAAAATTGTTGCCATGGCGGGTGACGGAATCAACGATGCTCCGGCTTTGGCTCAAGCCAATATTGGAATCGCAATGGGAACCGGAACTGATGTTGCCATCGAAAGTGCCAAAATTACGCTTGTAAAAGGTGACTTAAACGGAATTGTAAAAGCTAAAAAACTAAGTTATTCGGTGATGAAAAATATCAAACAAAATTTATTCTTCGCCTTTATCTATAATATTTTGGGCGTTCCTATCGCCGCGGGAATTTTATATCCGGTATTCGGGATTTTGCTTTCGCCGATGTTGGCTGCACTTGCAATGAGTTTGAGTTCCGTTTCGGTAATTGTAAACGCATTAAGATTGCGAAATCTAAAACTTTAATAAATCAATATGAAACTACATACTATTCTAATTGTCTTTTTAATTGCTTTTAGCGCAAATGCTCAAAAAGTAGTTCGTTACGATTTATACGTTCGCGATACGATTGTCAATTTTTCGGGAAAAGAAAAACGCGCACTTACCGTGAATGGACAAATCCCAATGCCAACTTTGACTTTTACTGAAGGTGATATTGCGGAGATTTATGTTCATAACGAATTAAAAAACGAAGATACAGCGTTGCATTGGCATGGATTATTTCTTCCGAATAAAGAAGATGGAGTTCCGTATTTAACGCAAATGCCAATTAAACCCGGAACGACACATAAATATAGTTTCCCAATTATTCAAAACGGAACGTATTGGTATCACAGCCATTCTGGATTGCAGGAACAAATTGGTTTGTATGGTCTTTTCATTATCAATAAAAAGAAAGACGATGCAACTTTTAGAAAAGGGATTGATGATTTACCAACAATTCCTTTTATCCTAAGTGAATGGACGGATCTAAAACCTGAGAATGTTCAACGAATGCTGCATAATGCCAACGATTGGTTTGCTATAAAAAAAGGAACGACTCAAAGTTATGCCGAAGCCATCAAGAATGGGCAATTCTCGACAAAAATCACCAACGAATGGAAACGCATGAATGCCATGGATGTGAGTGATGTATATTATGAGAAGTTTTTAATTAACGGAAAAAATGAAGATCAGCTTTCGCAATTTAAAGCGGGTGATAAAGTCAGATTGCGAATTGCAAACGGAGGCGCTTCGAGTTATTTCTGGCTGACTTATGGCGGCGGAAAAATAACGGTTGTGGCCAGCGACGGAAACGATGTTGAACCTGTAGAAGTTGACCGATTGATTATTGCGGTTTCTGAAACTTATGATATTGTCGTGACAATTCCTGAAGATCATAAATCCTTTGCTTTTTTGGCTACAGCCGAAGACAGAACAGGATCTGCTTCTTTGTTTTTAGGCGAAGGAACGAAACAGCCTGTCAAACATCTTCCGAAATTGAAATATTTTGAAGGCATGAAAATGATGAATGACATGATGAAGATGAACGGCGAAATGAACGATATGGGTATGAAAATGTCTCTGAACAAAATGGACATGAATGCTGTAATGTATCCTGAAATTTCGGGCGAAGATGAATCAACAAAAACCGAAGATCATTCTATGCATAATATGCAAAACATGAAAATGGACGATATGAAAATGTCAAGCGATTCTACTGAAACTGCCGAAATTACGACTTTGAATTACGGAATGCTGAAATCTCCAACCGTTACAACTTTACCCAAAGACGCTCCGGTAAAAGAATTGCGTTTCGAATTATCCGGAAATATGAACCGTTATGTTTGGAGTTTGGACAACAAAGTGATTTCTGAAACGGATAAAATCTTAATTAAGAAAGGAGAAACCGTTCGTATTACCTTATATAATGGTTCGATGATGCGTCACCCAATGCATTTACACGGACATGATTTCAGGATTATTAACGAACATGGCGAATATTCTCCGCTTAAAAACGTGATCGATATTATGCCAATGGAAACTGATACAATCGAGTTTCAGGCAAATGCTGATGGCGATTGGTTTTTTCACTGTCATATATTATATCATATGATGGCGGGAATGGGACGTATTTTTACTTATGAAAATTCGGCTCCAAATCCGTTGATTCATCATCCTGAAATGGCATACAAAATGCTAAAAATGGATGATCGAATGTTTCATTTTATGGCGGAAAATGATTTTGCGTCAAACGGAAATGACGGTGAAGCAATGTTCAGTAACACGCGTTGGAGCATTGGCACGGAATGGAGATTGGGTTATAACAATGAACATGGTTATGAAACCGAAACGCATATTGGTCGATATATTGGAAAAATGCAATGGTTTATGCCTTTTATAGGTTTCGATTGGCGCTATAGAAAAATGGGAATGGATGAGCAGGAACAAAATATGTTCGGACAAAAGAATACCAAAGACAACCGTTCGGTTTTTAGTGCCGGTATGGAATATACTTTGCCAATGCTTGTAAAAGCTCAGGTTGAGGTTTACACCGATGGAAATGTAAGGGTTCAATTTGAGCGAAAAGATATTCCGCTTGCAAGACGTTTGCGAATGAACTTAATGTGGAATACGGATAAGGAATATATGGCGGGTTTAAAATATATCGTTGCCAGAAACTTTGGGATCACAACTCATTATGACAGTGATATGGGAGTTGGCTTTGGATTAAATCTTAATTATTAATTATCATATTCTCATCTAAGTTAAAAACGACTTTTATTATATTTGAAATTGATATTTAAGTAAAAACTATACTAAGTAAACCATCAAACTATGAATTTAGAAGATTTCAAAAAGAATTTTAACGGTCAGATCACGAACGAGCTAACTTTATTTTATGAGATAAACGAAGAACTGGGATACGAAAATTATTCTCAGGGTTTTGGATTATATAAAGATGATAAATCTGGAATTGCATCCTGGTCTGAAGATCCTGATTTTTTAGACAAATTAATGCCTTTTGCACAGGCAAACGGTTCGGGTTCTATGTACGTTTTATGGAATAACGACCAAAATAAATCCCTAAACGAATTGCCTGTAGTCGTTTTTGGTGATGAAGGAGGTTATCATATTGTCGCAAAAAACATCTTCGAATTTATGCAATTACTGACTTTTGATACTGAAATCTCTGTAGATCACGAACAAGCTTACTTTTATAAAGATGAAGATGATTATGAAGAAAGTGAAGGTTTGCCGGAATATAAAGAATGGCTTAAAGAAAATTTTAATCTGGATTCGATAGATGAAACTGAATCTATTTTAGAAAATGCGCAGGAAACATACAAGACTGATTTTGACAAATGGGTCTCTAAATTTTATAATGAAGATTAAATCTAAAGAAAAGTACTAACAATTAAATTATACAAAAAATGAAAAAATTATTTGCCGTATTAGCGATCGCTTTATTTACAATTGGTGCACAAGCACAAGACACAAAACCAGCAACAAAAAAAGAAACTAAAAAAGAATCTTGTTGCAAAAAGACAGATGACAAAAAGGACAAGAAATGTTGCGCTAAAAAATAATCGTAACGCTGTTAAAAGTAAAATGCCTCAAATATTTGAGGCATTTTTTTATGTTATTTTTTTGCCACGAATTCCACGAATTAGCACGAATTACTTTTCTACAAAATGCATTAAGCATTTTGAATTAGTGTCAATTCGTGGAATTCGTGGCAAAAAAACTATTTAATTCTTACGCTCCATTCAAAATCCATTTCAGAAACCTGAACGCCTTCTTCGTTTGTTCCTATAGATTTCATCCAGAAAGTTTGTCCCTCGCCTGTTTCGATTGTTCTTTTTATTGCATCTGCGATTAAGTGTCCGTCGTTACAAACAAAATTTATTCTTCCGGTTGCTTTTTTGGTAAAGTTCCCTTTATTATTGGCTACCAGCATTGAGATTTTTTTTCCGCTTTGCTGAATTTGTGAGATTACCAATGCTCCTGTTGTTAACTCTGCTGCCATTGCCTGAACCGCAAAATACATAGAATTAAAAGGATTCTGATTAATCCATCTGTGTTTTACACTTACCACACATCTATCTTCATCGATTGCCTTTACACGCACACCACAAAAGTAAGCAGATGGTAATTTGAATAACACAAATTTGTTGAGTTTAGAAACTGATATTGCCATGTGATTTATTTTTTTATGTAAAAATACAAAAAAACTATGCACGCACAATAAATTGCTTTTACTTTCATAAAGGGCTAATAAAATCAAGGCTTCCCGATGATTTTCAATGCATTATAAGGCAATTTTAAATTTTAACTTTGTTAAAATAATGTTAATATTTGGTACTATGTAAAACAAGATACTGTCTTTTAGACATATATTTGCATAAGAAAATACTATATACTTTTAATCATGCAAATAACAACACCACTCATCATGGAAACAACATCAGAAAAAAACATTGCAACGTTCACGCACTTAAGTACTTTAAGTCAATACATCATTCCGTTTGGGAATTATATTTTCCCGATATTAATCTGGACGAGTTACAAAGACAAATCAGAATTTGTAAATTATAGCGGAAAACAAACGTTAAATTTTCAATTAAGTCTTTTGCTTTACACCTTAATTCTGGCATTAATTGCAATTCCAATCTTTGCCTTTGTACTTCTAAAAAACCTGCCAATCAACACGGTTTTTAACGATGAAGATTTAATCATCAGAAATCTTAATATCGATGGAAATATTGGAATTTTAAGTATTGGAGCAACAGCAGTTTTACTTTTTGGATTATTAAAATTTGTAGAATTCTTTTTAGTGATTTACGCTTCAATAAAAACTTCAAACGGTGAATTCTATAAATATCCGTTAGCGATTCCTTTTATAAAGTAATCCAAATTATAAAGCACTTCGACTTCGCTCAGTGTAACATTAAAAATTAAAAGTATAGTCGAAACTTTACAAGCAATCAACAAGGATCGTTTCGGGATCAATCATCAATCAAAATCAATCATCAATCATCATCAATCAAAAAACGAATTGTTCAATCAAAAAAAAACAAAATGAAATTATGAACATTGAAAACACAAAAGCACAGATGCGCAAAGGTGTTCTTGAGTTTTGCATCTTATCCGTATTAAAAGAAAAAGACGCATACACATCAGAAATATTAGACACTTTAAAAAACGCAAAATTACTAGTTGTTGAGGGAACAGTTTATCCACTTTTGACTAGGCTGAAAAACGACGGTTTGCTTAATTATCGTTGGGAAGAATCGACTTCAGGACCACCTCGAAAATATTATGGATTAACCGAAATAGGACAAACATTTTTAAACGAACTTAGCGGTACCTGGACAGAATTGTCTGACGCCGTAAATCTAATCACCAATCAAAATCAATAAGTCATGAACAAAACAGTAAATATTAACTTAGGCGGTATGGTTTTTCACATAGATGAAGATGCATATTTAAAATTGACACGCTATTTTGACGCAATAAAACGATCACTAAATAACTCATCCGGTCAGGACGAAATCATTAAGGATATCGAAATGCGTGTATCTGAATTATTAATTGAGAAACAAAAAAGCGACAAGCATGTTGTAGGACTGAAAGATGTTGATGAAGTGATTGTGGTAATGGGACAACCGGAAGACTACATTCTGGAAGACGAAGAAAGATCTAATCAGTCTTTTAACGAATACGGATCAAGAAAGCATAAAAAATTATACCGTGATAAAGAAAAAGGTATGATTGGTGGTGTTGCAACCGGTTTAGGTCATTATTTTGGAATCGACGCTGTATGGATAAAAATTCTATTCTTAGTATTTGTATTTGCAGGTTTTGGAACTGGTATTTTAGCTTATTTCGTTCTTTGGATTGTAACTCCGGAAGCGGTTACAACATCAGAAAAACTTGAAATGACTGGTGAACCGGTAACTATTTCGAACATTGAGAAAAAAGTTCGTGAAGAAATTGAATCTCTATCTAACAAATTCAAAAATGCAGATTATGATGCAATGGGAAACCAGGTAAAGTCAGGAGCTGAGAGAATAAGTAGTTCATTTGGAGATTTTGTTATGACGGTTTTTAAAATCTTTGCTAAGTTTTTAGGCGTAATCTTAATCATGTCAGGAATTAGTGTTTTGATCATGTTATTGATTGGGGTATTTACTTTAGGAACGAATGTATTTGTTGATTTTCCTTGGCAAAATTTTGTAGAAGCAGGAAACTTTACTGATTATCCTATCTGGTCATTTGGTTTATTAATGTTCTTTGCCGTTGGGATTCCGTTTTTCTTTTTGACACTTTTAGGTTTCAAATTGTTATCTCCAAACTTAAAATCTATTGGTAATATTGTAAAATATACTTTATTGGCAATCTGGATTATTGCAGTTGCAATTGCCATTAGTATTGGAATTAAACAAGCTACAGAAATATCATACGACAATAAAACAGTAGAGAAAAAAGCGCTTAACATCACGACGAAAGATACATTATTTGTAAAATTCAGATACAATGATTATTACGCAAAAGACCTGAATCATTACAGAGAATTCGAATTCGTACAAGATTCAGCTAACAATCAATTATTATATTCAAACGATGTTCGTTTGCATGTTTTGCGCACTGATGAAACTTCTCCTTATATACAAATAGAAAAAAGCGCAAGAGGAAATTCGTTTATATCTGCAAAACAAAGAGCAGAAAAAATTAATTATAAGTTTGAGATTAAAGGAAATCATTTAATTTTGGATAATTATTTTCTTACAGACGTAAAAAACAAATTTAGAGGTCAGGAAGTCGACGTTTATTTATACCTACCTGAAGGACAATTGTTCAAACCGGATGCATCTGTTCAGGATTATGATGACTCAGAAAATGATTTTTTCAACTTACACTTTAGTGGTAATTACAACTATAAAGTTGAAGGTTCGAAAATTAAATGTCTGAATTGCCCATCTGAAGAAAATGATTATGAAGATGTAAACGAAGAAGAAACCCATATTGAAAATGATACTGTAAACGAAGTTTCGATTAAAATAAATGGAAAAGAAGTTTTAAACGGAAAAAAAACCAACGGAAGACTAACCACTGACAAAAACGGAGTTATAATCAAAATTAACTAAGCCATGATAAAAATAATCATTCATATTACAAAATTCATTATTGCGACTGTTACCGCATTATTGTTTGCCTCTTGTAATTTTAACGTGAACTCAATTGAAGGAAGCGGAAATGTTACTAAAGAAAAAAGAATCGTACAGGGAGATTTTCAAAAAATTTCTGTAAGCAATGCAATTGATCTGGTAATTATTCAATCTGATGCAACCGAAATTGTTGTTGAAGCTGATGATAATGTACAAAAAGAGATCTCTACAAAAGTTGAAAACGGAACACTAATTATTAAATGCAAACGCGGTTCTTTTAGAGATGTTACAAAAAAAGTGACGGTAAAAATGCCCAATATTGACAAACTTGAAGCATCAAGTGCTGCTAACGTAATGAGTCAGGGACTTTTGCAAGGCGAGCACATTGATATTGAAACTTCAAGCGCTGCAACACTGGATATTAATATAGAATATGACAACGTTTCTGCTGATTCTGGCAGCGGAAGTACAATTATCTTAAAAGGAAAAGCATTAACAGTTAAAACTTCAGCATCAAGCGGATCAAGTATAAATGCAAACAAATTACTGGCAAACGAAGTTGATGCAGATGTTTCAAGCGGAGCAAGTACAAATGTTCATGCAATCGTACGTTTAAAAGCAGAGGCCAGCAGCGGAGGAAGCATCAATTATGATGTTGCACCAAAAACAATCGAGAAAACTTCGAATTCAGGAGGAAGTATCAGCCAGGGGTAAACGATATTTATCTGTTAAATATAAAAAAATCATTCATCGAAAGTGGATGATTTTTTTATATTTGTGAAAATCAAATCTAGAATTAATGAAAAAAAATACAGCCATACTCCTATTATTATTGGTGACGACGTTAAGTTTTGGTCAGAGAAGAGAAAAAATTAAAGGATCTAAAATTGTAACCACTTCAATAAAAGAAGTAGGAGAATTTGACGGAATCGAAGCCGATGATAATTTAGAAGTATACCTTGAAAGAGGAGAAAAAAATGAAATAAAAATTGAAGCCGATGATAACTTACATGATATTATCGGGATGGATTTAAGAGAAAAAGTACTTCGTTTATATACCTCAAAAGAAAGTACTATTTTCAAAAAACTAGTCGTTCGCGTTACGTATACAAAATCATTAAAAACTGTAATTGCAAAAAATGAATCTGTAGTATATGCTATTCAGGAACTTCAGTTAGATGATATTACTTTTAATACTTTTGATTATGCTAAATTATTCCTGAATGTAAACTCAAAAAAATTCAGCTTATTTGCAGATGATAAATCAAGAATCGAACTGAATTTAAAATCAGAAGATGCAAACCTGCAATTGAGCAAAAACTCTGCTATAAAAACATTAGTATCTGCTATAAAATTCAGATGCGATTTGTACCAAAAAGCTGTTGCAGCAATTGAAGGTATTGCTGAAAAAGCAACAATTCGTCTGGATAACAATTCCGTTTTTACAGGAACAAAATTCACCTTAAAAGAAGCCAATCTTACTACAGAAGGTTCTGCAGCGGCAACTGTATTAGCCGAAAATTCGATCTCAATCGCAGCCGGAGACAAATCTGAAGTTTCTTTATTTGGAAACGCAAAAATTGACATTACTCGTTTTACCGAAGAAGCAAAACTTATTAAGAAACCAGGCGCAATCAAACTAAAAGAAAAAGCACCTTTATTAGAATAAATTTCCTCTAGATAATCTTAAACACTTTATATAAAAAAGTCCCATTCTTATCGAATGGGACTTTTTTATTATCTATTTTCATTTCAACATCCAAAACAAAATCTGAGATTAACTGAAAACTGAGACTGAGACTGAAAACTGAGACTAAGAATACTTACTCCTGCGCTGCCAAATATCTTTCAGCATCTAATGCAGCCATACATCCTGTTCCTGCAGCAGTAATTGCCTGACGGTAAACATGATCTGCAGCATCTCCGGCTACAAAAACACCTGGTACATTTGTATTAGATGTTCCCGGAGTATTTATGATATAACCAGTTTCATCAAGATTAATGTAATTTGCAAAAATATCAGTATTTGGTTTGTGACCAATTGCTACGAAAAATCCTGTTGCAGGAATTTCGATAACTTCACCAGTAGTTTTGTTAAGCGCTTTAATAGCGTGAACAACTTGGTTATCACCCAAAACTTCAACTGTATCATGGTTCATTAAAATTTCGATATTCTCGGTTTTACGAACACGTTCTTCCATAATTTTAGAAGCTCTGAATTTTTCGCTTCTTACCAGCATCGTTACTTTTTTGCAAAGTTTAGACAAGTAATGTGCTTCTTCGCAAGCAGAATCTCCTGCTCCAACAATTACAACTTCCTGATTACGGTAGAAAAATCCGTCGCAAACAGCACAAGCCGAAACTCCGCCACCCATTTGCAAATAATGCTGTTCTGATGGTAATCCTAAATATTTAGCAGATGCTCCTGTAGAAATAATAACAGTTTCACAGTGCAGCTCAATAGCATCGTTAATCCAAACTTTATGAATATCTCCTGAAAAATCAACTTTTGTAGCCCATCCGTCACGAATATCAGCTCCAAAACGTTTTGCTTGATCCTGTAACTGAACCATCATTTCTGGTCCTGTAACTCCATCAACATAACCCGGAAAATTTTCTACTTCGTTTGTTGTAGTCAATTGTCCGCCTGGTTGCATTCCCTGATATAAAACTGGATTCATATTAGCTCTGGCTGCATAAATAGCCGCAGTATAACCTGCCGGACCAGAACCTATAATTAGGCATTTAATTTTTTCGATTGTATCTGACATAATATCTATAGTTTTAAGTGATGCAAATGTAAACTTTATTATAAAAATTTACCATGAAATCAAATCCTAAATAACTATCTCAAAATAAGTTTTATTTATTTTGAGATTTTTCTTTTCTAAAACAAATTTATTACTATATTTGCATCCGCTTACGGGCAGTACAACAAATACATCTTCGGGGTGTAGCGTAGCCCGGTTATCGCGCCTGCTTTGGGAGCAGGAGGCCGCAGGTTCGAATCCTGCCACCCCGACAAAAAAGTCTTTTCAGAAATGAAAAGACTTTTTTTTTGCTTTATAATTAATCTTCAGCAGATTAAAATCTGCCGCTACAAAATAAATCATTCCTCCGTAATTTTATAAAGAGTGTCGCTTTTTTAAACAGAAAACTCACAAATCAAAATCAACAACATTATCAATTACTTTCAACATTAAAAGTGTATGAAAAATTGTATTTTTGTTTTATACACATGATTAAAGCAGTTTATTATTGCATTCCTTTTATTGGTATCGTAAAGTAATGAGTATGTATTTTACCATTTCCTTAATTTATTATTTCTAATTATTATCTTTGAGCTATGAGCACATTAACAAAACCAAGTCATATAGGACGCAAGATTAGCCGTATTCGTGAACTTAAAGACATGAAACAAGAAGCTTTGGCGCAAGCTCTCGGGATAAGCCAGCAAACAATATCTGCCATTGAAAACAGCGAAACAATAGATGACGAAAAACTCGCAGATGTTGCTAAAGCACTTGGTGTGACTGTAGAAGCTATAAAAAATTTCTCAGAAGAAAACATGATTAACTATTTTAATACTTTTACTGATAATGATTTCAGTAATAGTCAGGGCGCTAATTTTGGAAATCTTAATGCATGTACCTTTAATCCGTTTGATAAATTGGTAGAAGCTCACGAAGAAATCAAAACGCTTTACGAACGTTTATTGCAAGCCGAAAAAGATAAAAACGAATATCTGGAAAATTTATTAAAGACGAAATAATCTTTATAAAACATATAATTAAGACAAAGAGGTTCATAAGAGCCTCTTTTTTTTGGTTAAATGTTTAAAAATTATTCGATGATTTTAGAACTTGAATAAAATAAAAAATGTCTTTTTATACAATAAATATAACTTTTATGATCTGTCAATTTTCTTGTGATTAGCTCTCTTTGTGCAAAATTCAGAAAATTACAGAAATGAAAATCTTATTATTACACCTTTTTTTTGCTATCTCATTGACAACTATTGCACAAGAAAATTTATCCTTAAATCAAAACACTGAAACAGAGAAGTTAACATTGTATAAAGAAAAAGCGCACGCCTCTTATTATCACGATAAGTTTAACGGAAGAAAAACAGCAAGCGGCGCAAGGTTCGACAACTCAAAACTAACTGCTGCCCATAAAAAACTCCCTTTTGGCACACAGCTAAAAATTACAAACGAAGCAAACCAAAAATTTATAATTGTAAAAATCACAGACAGAGGTCCTTTTATAAACGGACGAGAAATCGATTTGTCTAAAAAAGCTTTTATGGATATTACTTCAAATAAAAAAAGCGGAGGAATTATTGTAAAAATTGAGATTATAGAAAAATAAAATCATTCTATTTAATTAATCATGAATACCGTTAATTCTTTTTACGTAAAAAAACTCACCATGTTAAAATGTTGTTATATTTACAAATCATAATATTACACTTATCTCTATGGAAAGTTTTCTTATAGTTGCATTATTTTGTTTCCTTATATATATTCTTAATACCATAAAAGGTCGTTTTGATCACCTTGAAAACGATATCCAGAAACTCAGCAAAAAACTAGATCTCCTTAAAACAGCCGAAAAAGTTGTCGAAAATAGTTCTGCTGTTCCAATTCCTGTCCTTAAAAAAGAAGAATTCAAGATCGAGCCTGAACAAGCTAATCAAAACACGTTTGAAGTTGTTAAGCCAGAAGTTACAGAACAAAAAATTACTGACGAGCAATTAGAAAAAATCGCATTATCTGCCAATATTGACAATTCGCCTAAACCTCTTGAACCTAACGTTCCTGAATCCAAACCAATCCCGAAACCAATAATTCCTGCTGAACCAGAAAAATCATTCTGGGAAAATTTCAAAGAGAAAAATCCGGATCTGGAAAAATTCATTGGCGAAAACCTTATCAATAAAATTGGTGTACTAATTCTGGTTTTAGGAATTAGTTATTTTGTAAAATATGCCATAGACAAAGACTGGATCAACGAACCTGCGCGTGTTGGAATTGGCGTTTTATGTGGCGTTCTGGTTATGGCAATTGCGCACAAATTACGTAAAAACTATGCCGCTTTCAGTTCTGTAATTGTAGCCGGAGCGATTGCCATTTTCTATTTCACGATTGGGATTGCATTTCATGATTATCACTTATTCAATCAAACCGTAGCTTTTAGTATAATGGTTATTATTACGGCATTTAGTGCTTTAATATCTTTATCATACGATCGCGTCGAGTTAGCGGTTCTCTCTTTAATTGGCGGATTTGCAGTGCCTTTTATGGTTAGCACCGGCGAAGGAAATTATGTGGTTCTTTTTACCTATATTATTATTTTGAACATTGGGATTTTAGCGATCGCCTATTACAAAAAATGGAATCTGGTTAACATTCTATCCTACATATTTACCATATTATTATACGCCGCTTGGTTATCCAGAGACTTAAGATCAGACCAACCTCATTATCTTGGAGCCTTGATCTTTGGTTTTATTTTCTATTTCATTTTTATATTAATGAATATTGTAAATAACATAAGATCTAAAGGAGATTTCTCTAAAACGCAGCTCACTATTTTAGCCAGCAATACGTTTTTATTCTATGGCGCCGGAATGGCAATTTTAACCCATTATCATCCGGAACTAAAAGGTTTATTTACTACGATTCTTGCCTTTTTAAATTTAATTTATGCTTGGTTTTTATATAAAAAATTCGACATAGACCAGAAAGCGGCTTATTTACTTATTGGGTTAACGCTGACTTTTATAACATTAGCAATTCCTATTCAGTTTGAGGGCAACTATATTACCTTGTTTTGGGCAGCCGAAGCCGTTTTATTATTATGGCTTTCTCAAAAATCCAAGATTAGCAGTTATAGAGTTGGCTCTGTAATCGTTCATATTTTAATGCTCTTTAGCTTGATGATGGACTGGAATAAATACTATAATGGCAATGAACCTTTGAATATTATCATTAATCCTATATTTATAACAGGAGTTTTTGCCGTAAGTTCTTTGTTTGCAATTTGGTATTTACTAAAAGACCAAATCGAAGATTCTACAGTTGTCGATTTTATTATTAACCCGGAAAAACACAAACGAATCGCTTTAGAAATTGGCGTCGTCCTAACCTATTTAACCGGCTTATTCGAGGTTATTTATCAGTCCAATCATTATATCGAAAATCTATACAGTTCTATAACGTTACCTATTTTATATCATTTATTATTCTCGGCTTTGTTTTCTTCGTATTTAATAAAACGAAAAACAGAAGCCGGATATCAGGGTGCTTTATTACTGGCGATTGCAAATATTGTATTGTTTGCATTCTGGTTCTCTAATTATCCTTTCCTGGAACACAAAGACATTA
Organism: Flavobacterium sp. Leaf82; assembly: GCF_001422725.1. Classification (GTDB taxonomy): domain Bacteria; phylum Bacteroidota; class Bacteroidia; order Flavobacteriales; family Flavobacteriaceae; genus Flavobacterium. The sequence continues at coordinate 20,205 of NZ_LMMA01000037.1, forward strand.
TAAGTTCCGGAACCGGCAAATCAATTGCTTTTTACCTTCATTATATCTCCTTGATTATTACAATTTATTTTGGATATCAATTGTTTCAGATCTATAAAAAAGTTGATTTCTCTTTTTTCAAAAGCAAATATTTTATGTGGGTTGCAGCATTTTTTGTAATCTATATTGCCAGTTCAGAAGTTTTGCTTCATGGACTTGTGGCAATGAATTCTACAGTAACACTTCATGACGTGCAAACAAATGCGTTGTATGAAAGTTATAAATCTGATTTACCCTTTTTATATAAAAACACAGCAAGCGAAAGTATTAGTCTGGCAACAACCAAAATCATCAAAACCGGATTGCCAATTCTATGGGGAATTTTAGCTTTTGTGTTTTTGATAATCGGAATAAAAAAACAACTCAAATCATTACGAATAATTGCTTTATCCTTGCTTGGTTTAACGATTTTGAAATTATTTTTATACGACATCAGCAACATTTCTGAAACCGGAAAAATCATATCTTTTATCCTTTTAGGAATCTTAATTTTGATTATCTCTTTTGTATATCAAAAAATCAAAGTACTAGTTATTGACGAAAACAAGCCTGAAGAACCAAATGAAACTAAATAAATTTATAGCCTTACTTTTTATTACAAACCTTTCGTTTAGTCAATATCAAACGACCGGAAAAATAAAACCAGTTTCGCAAAACGGATTGCATGAAATTGTTTTATCGCCAGAAATCAGGTCTTACTCCAAACAAGATCTAAGCGATATTAGAATATTTGATGCTAAAGGAAATGAGATCCCGTATTTTATTCAAAGCAACAACACCGTTACTTCAGATACTTTTGAAGAATATACTATTGTTTCAAAAACGGTTTCTCCTAAAAAAAGTACCTCGGTTATTATTGCAATTCCGCCTAATAAACAAAATAATCAGCTTTCGCTTTTTATTGCAAATTCTGATGTAGAAAAAAAATATTCTGTTTCAGGAAGTGACGACCAGAAAGAATGGTTTGGCATATCAGATTCGCAAACCCTTTATAATCTAAATAGTGTATCAGAAACAAGTGTTGTAAAAACGATTTCTTATCCGTTAAGTACTTATCATTATCTAAAAATTGATTTTGATGATCGAAAAACACTTTCAGTTAATATCCTAAAAGTGGGAAATTTTAGTACCCAATCGCAAAAAAGCATTTTACAGGAAATTACGCCAAAGAAAACGGATATAAAAGAAAACGCATCACAAAAAGAAACTCAGATTCATGTTCTTTTTGATGCGCCGCAAGTTATTAATCAAATAACATTCGAAATTTCTAAACCTACTTATTATAAACGTACCGCAATTCTCTACAAGAAAATAACACGCGAAACAAGAAGAAAATCTCAGATTGTCGATGAAGAAATTTTTTCTTTTGAATTAAGTTCTGCTGCAAAAAACACCTTTACTTTTCCTGAAATATTCGAAAAGGAATTCTTTATAAAAATTGAAAATCACGACAATCAGCCTTTACAAATTTCGAAAATAAAATACGCGCAAAAACCAGTTTCTATCGTTGCTGATCTTAATACCGATGAAAACTATATTATAAAAACAGGAAATAAAAATTTGGCAGAACCAGAATACGACCTTTCGAATTTTAGAAGTAACATTGCTGCTAATTTGCCGCAAACATCTTTATACGATATTCAGCAAAAAACTACGGTAAAAAGTCAAACCGCAAGTAAATCTTTCTGGCAGCAATCCTGGTTTATGTGGATTTGTATCGCATTGGGCGGAATTACTATTTTATTTTTTACCACCAGTTTAGTAAAAGATTTAAAAAGAAAGAATTAAAATAAAAACCAGATTTAGGGTTTAAATACTTTTTTAAGATTCAAACTGCAGATTTGTTGTTTTTGCACTAAAAAGAAGAATAAATTAGAGGGAATTTTCGTCACTATTTTTGATTCCGGCAGAAATTAAATTCCTCAAAACACGCACCATACAACGATTAATCGAAGTTTCTTAAATGTTAACAAAATAGATTTTCAGAAACCATAAATAATTGTATTTTTACGGTTCAAAATTCAGAAAATAAATGGGCAAAATCATTGCGATTGCTAATCAAAAAGGAGGCGTTGGAAAGACTACTACATCTGTAAATCTTGCGGCCTCATTGGGTGTTTTAGAAAAAAAAGTATTATTGATTGATGCTGATCCTCAAGCAAATGCCACATCTGGCCTTGGGATCGATGTAGAATCTGTTGAGATTGGTACCTACCAAATACTTGAACACAGCCACACCCCTAAAGAAACCATTATTAAATGTTCAGCTGTAAATGTTGATGTGATTCCTGCGCACATTGATCTTGTTGCCATCGAAATCGAATTGGTTGATAAAGAAAACAGAGAATACATGCTTAAAAAAGCATTAGAAAGTGTAAAAGACGAGTATGATTATATCATTATCGACTGTGCACCTTCATTAGGTTTACTAACTCTGAATGCTTTAACAGCAGCTGATTCAGTAGTTATTCCTATTCAATGTGAATATTTTGCACTTGAAGGATTAGGAAAATTATTGAATACCATAAAAAGTATTCAAAAAATACACAACCCGGATCTTGATATCGAAGGATTGTTACTAACCATGTACGATTCGAGATTACGTTTATCAAATCAGGTTGTCGAAGAGGTTCAAAAACACTTTAACGATATGGTTTTTGATACCGTTATTCAGCGAAATGTAAAATTAAGCGAAGCTCCAAGTTTTGGTGAAAGCATCATTAATTATGACGCAACAAGCAAAGGAGCAGTTAATTACATTCATTTAGCTCAAGAAATTATAAAGAAAAACAGCAAATAGTTTTTATGACAAAAGCAATTAAAAAACAAGCCTTAGGAAGAGGATTATCAGCATTATTAAAAGATCCGGAAAACGACATTACATCAGTAGAAGACAAAAATGCTGACAAGGTTGTTGGAAACATTATTGAGCTTGAAATAAGTGCTATAGAAATAAATCCGTTTCAGCCTAGAAGCAATTTTAATGAAGAATCGTTACGCGAATTAGCCACTTCTATTAAAGAACTTGGTGTGATTCAACCTATTACTGTTCGAAAATTAGACTTCAATAAATACCAGTTAATTTCTGGAGAGCGTCGTTTACGTGCTTCCACTTTAGTTGGTCTTACACATGTTCCTGCATACATTCGTATTGCCAATGACAACGAATCATTGGTTATGGCTTTGGTAGAGAACATTCAGCGTCATGACTTAGACCCAATTGAGATCGCACTTTCGTACCAACGTTTAATTGATGAAATTCAATTGACTCAGGAACAAATGAGCGAGCGCGTTGGTAAAAAACGTTCTACGATTGCCAATTATTTACGTCTTTTAAAACTGGATCCAATTATTCAAACTGGTATTCGTGATGGTTTTATCAGCATGGGACATGGTAGAGCAATTATCAATATCGAAGATCTGGACATCCAGACTGATATTTATCAAAAAATTGTTAGCCAGAATTTATCTGTTCGTGAAACAGAAACTTTGGTTAAAAATTATCACGAAAGTTTAAAACCAAAAGTAGAAGGAAAACCAAAAACGGATTCCGGATTTGTAATTAGAGAAACACAAAAAAATACTTTCAATGATTACTTTGGTGCAAAAGTTGATGTAAAAGTCGCTGGCAACGGAAAAGGAAAAATCACAATTCCTTTTAATTCTGAAGCAGACTTTAATCGAATTATAAAATTAATAAACGATAGTGAATAAGATTGTCCCCATAACTCTATTGTTCTTTCTTACAGGAACCGTTTCTATTTTTGCCCAGGTAAAAAAAGACACGGTTTTGATTGTTAAAGACACTAGCCAGTTACAAGAAATAGACCCGCTTACTCCGGCAAAAGCAGCTTTTTACTCGGCAATTTTACCCGGTTTAGGTCAGGCATACAATAAAAAATACTGGAAAATACCTTTGGTTTACGGAGCAATTGGTACAAGTTTATATTTCTATATTGACAATAATAACAAATACCGCGATTATCGTAATGCCTACAAACGAAGACTTGAAGGCTACAATGACGATGATTATCAGTTTCTTGACGAAAGCAGACTTGTTGCCGGACAGAAATTTTACCAGCGAAACAGAGATTTATCAGCATTATTTGTTGTCGGTTTTTATGTTTTAAACATTATCGATGCCAATATTGATGCCGCTTTAATTCAGTTTAACGTAAGCGAAAGATTATCAATGCGTCCGGAAATTTATCCCAACGATGTAACTTTTAGACCAAACGTTGGACTAACTTTTAATTACCAATTTTAAATAGCTTAGGTTATTTGAATACAAAAAATAAATACAAAATGAAAATTGCGCTTTTAGGATACGGAAAAATGGGTAAAGTAATTGAACGAATTGCTTTAGAAAGAGGTCATGAAATTGTTTTAAAGAAAGACGAATTCAGTACATACGACGGACTTTCAACTGCTGATGTCGCGATTGATTTTAGCGTTCCGACTGCAGCAGTAAGTAACATTTCGAATTGTTTTAACAATAATGTACCAGTAGTTTCAGGAACAACAGGATGGCTAGAACATTTTGATGAAATGGTAGCACTTTGCAACGAAAAACAAGGTGGTTTTATATCAAGTTCAAACTTTAGTCTTGGTGTTAATATTTTCTTTGAATTAAATGAATACCTGGCAAAAATCATGTCACAATTTGATTCTTATAAAGTTACAATGGAAGAAATTCATCATACTCAAAAGTTAGATGCTCCAAGCGGAACTGCTATTTCTTTGGCAAAAGGTGTAATCGAAAATAGCAATTATGCAAATTGGACTTTAGAAGAAGCAAAAAATAATACTGAAATTCATATCGAAGCAAAAAGAATTGGTGATGTTCCAGGAACTCATACCGTAACTTACGATTCACTTGTAGACAGTATAGAATTAAAACATACTGCTCACAACCGCGAAGGTTTTGCTCTTGGAGCTGTAATTGCTGCTGAATGGCTTGCTGGTAAAACAGGAATTTACAGCATGAAAGATGTATTAAACTTAAAATAATCTAATTTAAAGTCTAAGGTTTTAACCGATTAACCTGAAACTTGAAACATAAAACAAAAAACTATGACACTATATCTTTGGTTCGTATTTTTCTTAGCAGTACAAGTAATTCACTTTCTGGGAACCTGGAAATTATATCAGGCTGCCGGAAGAAAAACCTGGGAAGCTGCAATTCCAGTTTACAATTCGATAGTTTTAATGAAAATTATTAGTCGACCAACATGGTGGACAATATTACTTTTTATCCCAATTATCAACTTGATTATGTTTCCGGTTGTATGGGTAGAAACTTTAAGAACGTTTGGTAAAAAATCTACTTTAGACACTTTACTAGGAATTTTTACTTTTGGTTTTTATATCTATTATGTAAACTATACTCAGAAATTAGAATATAATGCTACCAGAGAATTAAGACCGCAAAATAAAACTGCTGATACTATAAGTTCATTGCTTTTTGCAATTATCGTTGCAACTTTAGTACACACTTATGTGGTACAACCGTATACAATCCCAACTTCATCTTTAGAAAAATCATTATTAATTGGTGACTTTTTATTCGTGAGTAAAGTAAATTATGGTCCACGTGTACCTATGACAACGGTTGCATTACCAATGGTTCACGACACAATACCATTCTTAAAAAGAAAATCATACTTAAGCTGGCCACAATTGCCTTATTTTAGATTGCCTGCTTTAGAAAAAATACAAAGAGCAGACATTGTCGTTTTTAACTGGCCTGTAGATACGGTTCACTATTTTTATGAGCCAAAAGGAAGACCGGGAGTTATAAAACCAATCGATAAAAAATCGAATTACGTAAAAAGATGCGTTGGTATTCCTGGTGACAGTTTGTCTATTAGAGATGGATTTGTTTTCATCAACGGGAAAAAATTAGTTATGCCAGAAAGAGCTAAACCACAATATTCTTATTCAGTGGCTTTAGACGGAAAAACTTCTATTGATTTCGAATCTTTAATGAAAGAACTTGATATTACTGATGGTGCTTATATTAAAGATCAACAAAAAAGAGATACTATTTATTTCAGAGCTTTGACAGAAGCAAGTGCAGAACGTTTAAAAAATACTCCCGGAATTACTGCTGTAAAAAGAGAAATTGACAGAGGAAACGACAATGCTATCTTCCCTCATATCAAAAAATGGAGCCAGGATAATTTTGGACCAATTTACATTCCGGAAGCAGGAAAAACAGTTGCATTAACGAATGAGTCATTGCCATTTTACAAAGAAATTATTACCAAATACGAAGGCAATACGCTACAATTAGACGGTTCGCATTTCTTAATAAACGGAAAACAAGCTACTACATATACCTTTAAACAAAACTATTACTGGATGATGGGAGACAACCGTCATAACTCTGAAGATAGTCGTTATTGGGGTTATGTTCCTGCAGATCATATCGTAGGAAAACCTGTTTTTATCTGGATGAGCTGGGATACCAACGGAAAAGGAATCAACAAGATTCGCTGGAACAGGGTTTTCACGACTGTTAACGGAGAAGGACAACCACAATCTTACTTTAAGTATTTCTTAATTATTCTTGCAGCTTATTTTGTTGGAGAGTATTTCTGGAAAAAAAGAAAAGAAAATAAAGCATAAAAAAAAATAGTTATTTTTGTTTGCTCCGCCTGTTCGAGCAAGCTCTTGAGTCAGGTTTCAAGTTTCAAGTTCATAAAGAACCTGAGACTTGAAACCTGAAACTTTTAACGTAAAATCAGAAAAAATGAATTCCTTATTACTTCCTACCTATTTTCCGTCGATTAGTCACTTTGCAGTTATGGCTCAATCTGAAAATATTACTTTTGAAATGGAAGATAATTTTCAAAAACAAACCAATAGAAACCGTACTTATATTTATAGCCCAAACGGAATTCAGCTATTGAATATCCCGGTTAAACATTCAAAAACATTACATCAAAAAACCAAAGATGTTTTAATCGAAAATGAATTCGACTGGCAAAAACAGCATTTTAAATCACTGGAAGCCGGATACAGAAGTTCTCCTTTCTTTGAGTTTTTTGAAGACGACATTCGCCCGGTTTTCGAAAAGCAACATACTTTCCTGATGGATTTAAACATGGAAGTTTTAGATATTATAACCAAATGTCTAAGAATGAAGCTAGAGTTTACAAAAACTACTGAATACTTCACAGAAACAGAAAATATTACTGATTACAGAATTTTGGCAAACGGAAAAAAAGATCCTAATACATTCGAAAAATATACTCAGGTTTTTGATGACAAACACGGGTTCATCAATAATTTAAGTGTTTTGGATTTACTTTTTAATGAAGGAAAATTTGCAATGGATTATTTAAAAACCCAAAAACTACTTTAATCTTTTTGTGTTTAAAATTCTAAGTTTCAACAAAACAACCTAAAACTTCAAACTTTTTATTCGATTGAAAGTCTCGCCATTATTGGATAATGATCTGAATTTTCGAAATCAGAAAAGCTTTCAAATTGTTTCACTTTCATTTTACTGTCGGTAAAAATATAGTCAATTCTGGCTGGATAATAACGGAACTTATAAGTAGCTCCAAAACCTTCTCCTGCTTCTTCAAAAGCATCTTTTTGTTTTCCTTTTATACTTCGATATACATATGAAAACGGACTATTATTCATGTCTCCACAAATAATAAACGGGGTTGTACATTTTTTAATATTTTCCTTAAATATTTCGGCCTGTTCTTGCTGTTGCCTGAATCCCTTACTGATTCTGGTATAAATAAGCTGTGATTTTTCCTGATTTACATTATCGATATTATTCGAAATATCTGTTACATCCGGCGAAATCTTAATCGATTGCAAGTGCATATTATAAACCCTGATTACATCTTTACCACGCTTTATATCGGCATAAATTACGTTGTTATCAGAATTTGGAAAAATAATATTTCCTTCGAATATAATTGGAAACTTAGAAAAAATAGCTTGTCCTGTTTTAATCTGATTTCCATCAATAAAAATATAACGATGAGGATACACTTTTAAGTCGATATGAGCTGAATTGGAGTATTCCTGAATACAAAGAATATCAGGATCTTTTTCATCAATAAAAGTTTTTATATTAGACGGAATGTCTTCTCTGTCCAACCACTTAAAAACATTAAAGAGGCGCACGTTATAACTCATTATAGAGAAATCTTTTTCGTCTTTGACATATTCTTTAGCAGAGAACTTATAAAACTTGCTGATAAAGGTGATTCCGGTCAATAAAACCAAACCAGACAAAATAAGGCGCTTTTTAAACTGAATTGCCCAATAAACGAAGAACAATCCATTAAGCACAAAAAAGGCCGGCATAAACAAAGTAAGCACCGATAAAAGCGGAAAACTTTTAGGTGCTAAAAATGGTAAAATATAAATACTAAAAGTTACTACAGTCAGCACTATATTCAAAAAGAACATTATCTTATTAAACCACGAAAGGTTTTTCATATTTTTATGCTAAAAGGATTATTTTCCAGCTTTAAATAAAAACTCTTTTTCTTCTTTTGTCAGACAATCATAACCAGACTGGCTAATCTTGTCTAAAATTTCATCAATTTGTTGTTGCGTTTTATCTTTCGTAACAATTCTTGATGTAACTCTTTCAGTAGGTTTTTTGTAATTTTTATGAACTTTTGTGAATGGGGTCGTAGGGGATTTTTTGAACAGATTTGTAAAAAAATCTAATGTTCTGGAAATGATTTTACTTAAATCTACACCATTTTGAAGCAGTTTAATAAAAATAAATCCAAAAAGAGCTCCGGCTAAATGCGAAATGTGTCCACCGGTATTATCCAGGCGAAACTGCATTAAATCCAGAACTAAAATTACGGCTGTAATATGCCAGAGCTTTACATTGCCAATAAGCAACAAACGTACACTCATTAAAGGCTGATAGGTTGTTACAGCAACCAAAATTGCCATTATCGCAGCAGATGCTCCAACAATAGATCCTGCAATGTTTGAAAAGTAAAAACTCAAAGCAAAAGTAATACCGGAGAAAATTGCACCCAAAATATACAATCCTAAATATTGTTTTTGAGTAAAGAAAGTCAGGAATAAATTGCTTGCAAAATTCAAAACCATCATATTAAACAACAAATGCAGGAATGAGGCATGAAAAAATGCATAAGTCAAAAATGTCCAGGGCTTAAACAAAAACACACTTGGATCTGATGATAAAGCCAGCCAGTTTGGGTACGCAAAACCACCTCCTGAATATTGATAGAAGAATACTAAAGAGATTAGAAAACATGCGATATTCCAATAAATAACACGCATTGCGATACCGCCCAATCTATATTGTAGTTTTAAATCGTCAAGAATATTCATAAAAGCTTTTTTTGGTTTTTATTTGCGATATTAAAATTAAAAATTAATTCCAACGATTACTATTAAACTGATTCTTTTTCCAGTACCACATAATCAAAAATCCAAATAAAGCACCACCAATGTGTGCATAATGCGCTATTCCAGATTCAATTCCCATAAAAGAACTTCCAAAAATACCGAAGAAACCATCAAATAAAAGCATATAAACCGGAACAAAATACTTCGCTTTTATAGGAATTGGTATAAACATGATACCAAGTTCAGCATTTGGAAACATAAAGGTAAAGGCAACAAGCAATCCATAAACAGCGCCGGAAGCTCCAATTACAGTTCCCAAATAAGCTTCGGTAAAATGTTTAAATTCAGAAACAGTCAATATTTGCTGCCATCTTGTATCAATTTTTCCTTCATTTAAAAGCGCAAGAACATCACCTTTATTAAATCCATTTGCCAGTAAAATATTTAAACCATCCTGATAAAAATAATAATTAACAGCAAAATTAACCAAGGCCGCACCTAAGCCACATGAGATATAGAAAAATAGAAATTTCTTTCCTCCCCAAAAATGCTCTAATGTAGATCCAAACGAATAAAGCGCAAACATATTAAACGCAATATGAGCAAATCCTCCATGCATAAACATATGAGAAATAGGCTGCCAGAATTTAAAACCCGGATTTTCAGGAAAAAAAAGCGCCAGATATTCATACGAAACCGGTACTAATTGAGAACCGATAAAGAAAATAATATTAATTATCAATAATTGTTTTACTACGGGAGTTATTTTCATCATAAGGCAAACTTTTTATCTATATCTTCAACACGCATCGTGATGAAAGTAGGTTTTTGAAAAGGTGAAATATTAGGATCTTTGCAAGCAAACAAACCGTTTACTAAATTATCTTGCTCTTTTTCGGTTAAATAAGATCCTGTTTTAACCGCTAAACTTTTCGCCATCGACTTGGCAATTGTATCATTCTGACTGTAACTGCTTGCCGGGATTCCGTCTTGCAAATCACTTAATAATTGCTCTATAACCATCGAAACCTCACTTTCGGTAATATTTACCGGAATTCCAGAAATTACAATATGATCTGTTTGAGCTTCTTCAAAAACAAAACCTGTTGTTTCTAATGAAGGCTTTAATTCTTCGATTAATGTCATTTCATCAGAAGAATAAAACAAATTCAAAGGGAATAACAATTGCTGACTTGAAGCTTGATTTACGGTCATATTCAGCAAAAATTGCTCGTATAAAATACGTTGATGAGCGCGTTGCTGGTCAACAATAACCATTCCGGATTTTATTGGCGAAACAATGTATTTTTTATGAATTTGGTAAGTTCCCTGACTCGCTTGTTCGACCTCGTTATCATTAAACAATGATGAAGTTACTTCTTCATTTTCGAATGTAAAAGGAGAACTTTCTATAGTATCGGTTTCTAAACCTACGTATAAACTTTCCCAGGTTGCCGTGGGTTCTACTCTTTTATTATATCCGGAATATGAATTTGAACCAGATCCTGATCCGGAACTAAAACCGGAACCCGAGCCAGATCCTGAACTCGCTTTAGAATAATGCTGATTGGTTTTATCATCTGTAAACGGATTAAAAGTTCCATCAACCTGAATAGTAGGCGTTTCAGCCTCTAAATCTTTATAATGATATGGCGTATCTAAATTAGCATCGCGATCAAAATCAAGAACAGGCGCAACATTAAATTGCCCTAAACTATGTTTGATCGAAGCTCTTAAAATAGCGTATAGTGCTTGTTCATCGTCAAACTTAATTTCAGTTTTGGTTGGATGAATGTTGATATCAATTGTATTTGGCGGAACCTGCAGGTATAAAAAATAACTTGGTTGCGAACCATCTTTCAAAAGTCCGTCATAAGCCGCCATTACCGCATGATGCAGATAACCGCTTTTTATGAAACGATCGTTTACAAAAAAGAACTGTTCTCCCCTGTTTTTCTTCGCGAACTCAGGTTTACAAACAAATCCCTGAACATTGATAATCTCTGTATCTTCGTTAACGGGAACCAGTTTTTCATTTGTTTTACCGGACATAATCCCAACAATACGTTGGCGATATCCTGCGGCAGGCAAATTATACATTTCGCTGCCATTATGATAAAACGTAAAATGAATATTTGGATGTGCCAAAGCTACACGCTGAAACTCATCCATAACATGGCGAAATTCGACCGTATCAGATTTTAAGAAATTACGGCGTGCGGGAATATTAAAAAATAAATTTTTAACGGCAAATGAAGTTCCTTTAGGTAAAACGGCCACTTCCTGCGAAACAAATTTACTTCCTTCGATTATAATATGTGTTCCCAGTTCGTCCTGATCCTGCTTTGTTTTCATTTCCATATGAGCAATCGCCGCAATAGAAGCCAGTGCTTCACCGCGAAAACCTTTTGTACATAATGAAAATAAATCTTCTGCCTGACGGATCTTAGAAGTTGCGTGACGTTCAAAACACAAACGTGCATCTGTCACACTCATTCCTGCACCATTATCAATAACCTGAACCAATGATTTTCCGGCATCTTTAATAATCAACTTAATGTCAGTTGCTTTAGCATCAACAGCATTTTCTAACAGTTCTTTTACAACTGAAGCAGGTCTTTGAACTACCTCTCCAGCGGCAATTTGGTTAGCAACATGATCAGGAAGTAATTGAATTATACTCGACATTAAGAAAAAATAATTAAAAGGTTAAGGTTTAAATTTTAAAACCAAGAGGTACAAATTTAATGAATTTCTCTTGGCTTTTAGAATAAGTAGCGTCATAAAAAAAACAAAAAAACCTGTACTATCTTACACAGTACAGGTTTTAATATTTTTAAAACAAATGTGTTTTACTCTTTATCAATTTTTTTTGGAGTTTCTTCTATTTGGATTGCTCCAGAAGACAATAAAGGCTGATTAAATGGGTGCGACATCGAAGCTTGTTGGCGGATATATGCCATTTTGATTGCTGCAATTGCCGCTTCAGTTCCTTTGTTTCCGTGAATTCCTCCACTTCTGTCAATTGACTGTTGAATGTTATTATCTGTTAATACACAAAAAATAACCGGAACATCAGTTTGAACATTTAAATCTTTAATTCCCTGAGTTACGCCTTCGCATACAAAATCAAAATGCTTGGTTTGTCCCTGGATTACACATCCAATTACAATTACTGCATCTACATTTTGTGTTTGCAACATTTTCTTTGCACCATAAATCAACTCAAAACTCCCCGGAACATTCCAGCGAATAATTTGTTGAGCCGGAACATCACAATCTGTAAGCGCATCAAAAGCGCCATTGTAAAGTCCTTCAGTTATAGTTTCATTCCACTCAGAAACAACAATCCCAAATCGAAAATCTTTCGCATTTGGGATCGTGTTTTTATCGTATTCTGATAAGTTTTTATTTTCGGTAGCCATCTGTATATTTTAAATTTTTAAATTCTCAAATACAAATCTACAATCTTAAATCTAAAATCTAAAATTATTATTGCGCTAATCCAATCAATGCATCAACAGAAGCTGCTTCAGGAGTTGCATCGTAGTTTTCTTTAATATCTGTTAAATACTTCAAAGCGTCTTCTTTTTGACCTAAAGCCAAGGCAGCTTTACCAGCTTTTAATAAGAAACGAGGAGTTGTAAAATCATTTTTATTAGATTCTGCAGCTTTTACATAATAGTCTAAAGCTTCTTTTTGTTGGTTTTTTTGAGAATAAGCATCTCCAATACCACCAATTGCCAAAGCATTAACGATAGCTTCTTTAGATTTAAAGTTACCTAAGTATTTTATAGCTTCATCAAATTTACCTGTATTTAAATATGCCATACCAGCATAATAATTCGCTAAATTTCCTGCATCAGTTCCAGAATATTCATCAGCAATTTTTACGAATCCAAATTTACCTTCAGAACCGTTCAATGCTAATTTATATAATGAATCGCTAGCTACACCGTTAGTCGCTTTATCAAAATTTTGTTGAGCAACAAACATTTCACTTGCAGCTTCGTCTTGTTTAGGAGCTTCGATAAATTTTTGGTAAGCCAAATATCCAATAGTAGCAACCGCAATACCAGCAACTAAACCAATAATGATTTTTTGATTTTTAGCAACCCAATCCTCAGTTTTTGAAGCAGTTTCATCTAATTTAGAAAAAACGTCAGCTGTAGTACTGTTTTTTCCATCAAGAATTACTTGTTGTTCTTCATTGACAACTTCTTCTTTAACTTCCTTTTCCTTTGGTGCTTTATATCCTCTTTTATTGTAAGTAGCCATTTAAAATTAATTTAGTGAACGGCAAAAATAAAATTTTTATTGAAACTAAAGCAAAAAAAAGTAAATTTATATCCATTTTAAAAAAATAATTCACTAAACAGCATCTTCTTTACATTTAAAAGCGAAATAAATTGCCCTGAAATCCGCTAAAAGCCTAATTATTTGGATATTTTTGGTAATTTTGCATCCTCAAATTTTTGCTATCAAAAACATCCTTTTTCTTCTGCTTTTATTATAATTTTAGTCCTGGATTTTACAAATTATCACAGATTTTATAGCAATACGATTGCAACTATGTGATAAATGCTTTAAATCTTTTAATCTCTGACAGAAAAACTTAATAAATAAAAGAAACATTTATTTTCTAAAGCATTAAATTTGCCCTTACAGTCCCTTAAAAAATGTATTTAAACAAAATTTCCTTATTCAATTATAAAAATTTCTCAGAAGTCAGTTTTGACTTTGACCGCAAGATCAATTGTTTTGTTGGTAAAAACGGAATTGGAAAAACCAATGTACTTGATGCAATTTATCATTTAGCTTACGGAAAAAGTTATTTTAATCCGTTGGCGGTGCAAAACATCAAACACGGAGAAGAGTTTTTTGTAATTGATGCTGAACTGGAAAAAAACGACAGAACTGAACAAATCGTCTGCAGCTTAAAAAAAGGACAAAAGAAAATATTAAAAAGAAACGGAAAAGCTTATGACAAGTTCTCCGATCATATTGGGTTTATTCCGCTGGTTATTATTTCGCCTGCTGATCGTGATTTAATTGTTGAAGGAAGCGAAACACGCCGTAAATTTATAGATAGTGTAATTTCGCAATTAGACTCGACTTATTTGCATCAGCTTATTCAATATCAAAAAGTTATTGTACAGCGAAATGCATTGTTGAAGTATTTTGCTTTAAATCATACTTTCGACAATGATACCTTATCTATATATAATGAACAGTTGAATAGTTTTGGGAAATCGATTTTTGAAAAACGAAAAGATTTCCTCGAACAATTTATACCTATATTTAATGTACATCATCAAGCGATAACCGGATCTGAAGAAACGGTGCAACTCGTTTATGAAAGTCATTTGTATGATAAAGATTTACTTACCCTTTTACAGGAAAACATCAATAAGGATCGTGCACTGCATTATACAAGTGTTGGAATCCATAAAGATGATTTGTCTTTTGAAATTGATTCACATCCAATAAAAAAATTCGGGTCACAAGGTCAGCAAAAATCATTTTTGATTGCTTTGAAATTGGCTCAGTTTGAATTTCTAAAGAAACAAAGCGGTGTAAAACCCCTTTTATTATTTGATGATATTTTTGACAAACTTGACGAAACGCGGGTTGGTAAAATTATCGAAATGGTCAATACCGAAACTTTCGGGCAGCTTTTTATTTCAGATACACATCCGGAACGTACCGAAGCAATTGTAAAATCCACACATCAGAGTTATAAGATATTTAATTTGTGATTTTTTTTGCAATGTTTTTTTTGCCACGAATTTCACGAATTAGCACGAATTATTTTCTTGTTATGCGCTAAAAACTTGTGATTTCTCCCTTCGGTCGAAATGACAAAAAAGATGAATATGGTAATTAAAACCATTTAAAAATTTGCGCTAATTCGTGAAATTCGTGGCAAATCTTTTTTTATTTCACTTTCTATTAAGAGTTCAAAATTGAAAAATCATTACTTTAGCAATACCATTTCTAAAATTTAATCCCATGAAATTCCACAAAATTTTATTCCTGATTATTTCAACTGTATGTATTTCCTGTAATGAAAAAAAAGCCAGTTCTGTTGAATCTATTTCTCCAAAAGAATTTGCAGAAAAAATTAAAACAAGCGATCATCCACAAATTTTAGATGTTCGAACTCCGGATGAATTTGAATCTGATCATATAGAAAATGCCAAAAATGTAAACTGGAATAGTGCAGATTTTGAAACAAAAGCAGCAGCTCTTGACAAATCTAAACCTGTTTTTGTGTATTGCCTTAGCGGAGGAAGAAGTAAAAAAACAGCAGCAAAACTAAGCGAATTAGGTTTTACGAATGTTTACGAATTAGATGGTGGTTTCCTGAACTGGAACGAAGAAGGATTTGGAATTCCTGCAGAAGCAGAAGCCGGAATGTCTATGAATGATTTTAATGATTTATTAAATTCAGACAAAAAAGTTCTCGTAGATTTTTATGCTGTTTGGTGTGGACCATGCAAGCAAATGGAACCCTTTCTTTTAACCATGCAAAAAGACCTGGCAGACAAAGTAACTATTATTAGAATTGATGTTGATAAAAATAAAACATTGGCAACTCAGCTAAAAATTGACCAATTACCAACAATTGTATTATACGAAAACAAAGCCGTACAATGGAAAACAACCGGCTTTATCAGTGAAAAAGACTTAAAAAAACAACTGCAATAAAACACAGAATATGCTAACGAAAGAATCATTGCAATTTTTAGACGATTTAAAAAAGAACAACAATAGAGATTGGTTTCAGGACAATAAAAAGCGATACGAGATCTTCAAAAAAGATTATCACCAATTGGTAAGTGATTTTCTGGATGCAATGAAACCGCTTGATCCGTCATTAGAATTATTAGAAGTTAAAAACTGCACGTTTAGAATCAATCGTGATATTCGGTTTTCTAAAGACAAATCTCCTTATAAAGCGCATTTGGGTGTTTGGCTTTCATCTGGAGCAAAAGGACAAAATCGTTCCGGATATTATGTCCATATTGAAAAAGGCGCCAGTTTTATTGCCGGAGGATTTTATTCTCCAGATCCGGATCAATTAAAAAAAGTCCGCAAGGAAATTGCTTTTTTCCATGAAGATTTAGAAGCAATTTTAAAGAACAAAGACTTCAAAAAAGAATTTGGAAGTTTAGATTTCGATGAAAACAATTCACTTAAAAATCCGCCAAGAGGTTATGAAAAAGACCATCCGGCAATTGATTTTTTAAAATTGAAAAGTTTCACGGCAACTCAAAAATATGACATCTCAGAAGTTACTCAAAAAGACTTTGTAGCCAAAATGAGCAAAAAACTAATCGCTTTAAAATCACTAAACGAGTTTATTAATCGCGCATTAGAAACAGAAGACGAGTTCTAAAAATATCGCCACGAACTTCACGAATAAACACGAATTAATTAGTGGGAATTTGTGAAATTCGTGGCAAAAATTAAAACGAATCCGTTAATGCTTAGTTAGCCACAGATTAATAATTCTTTAAAATCTTTTAATCTGTGGCAAAAAAAATTAAGTTTGCCGAATGAAAAGAAGAAAAATACTTTTTCTGGGAGAATCCTATCGTGCAGACGCGATTACGTGGATGAAAGGTTTGAAAGAATTTGGCGATTTTGAAATTTGCACATGGGAACTTCAAACACCAAACAACTCAAAAATCAACAGGTTCAAGCGTATTTTAGAATACCTGTTCTCTCCTATTTCTATTCGCAAAACAATAAAACGAGAAAAACCGGATATGGTTATTGCCGAAAGAACCACCAGTTATGGTTTTCTAGCTGCAATTTCAGGAATGCATCCTATTGCAATTGCGCAACAAGGCAGAACTGATTTATGGCCGGAAGGTTCTGTTTTATTACCCTTTAAAAAAATTATTCAGAAACATGCTTTCAAAAAAGCTGATTTAATTCATGCCTGGGGACCTGTTATGACGATTTCGATGAAAGCAATTGGCGTTGATATGAACAAAGTTTTGGTAATCCCAAAAGGAATCGATTTATCGCTTTTTTCTTCTTCAATCAATAATTCGAACAAAATCGAAGCTATTGTTACGCGATCTTTACAACCGGAATATCGTCATGATTCTATCTTAAAAGCGGTTGCCATTTTACACCAAAAAGGAATCGATTTTTCGTTGACAATTGTTGGCGACGGAACAAGATTGCAATCTTTAAAAGATTTAGCAGCAACATTACAAATAAAAAATAAAGTAATTTTTACAGGAAGAATCCCAAATACAGATCTTCCAAAATTACTCCAGCAATCAAACCTATATATTAGTATGCCAATTACCGAAGGAGTTTCGGCTTCTTTATTCGAAGCAATGGCTTGCAGTTGTTATCCTGTAGTTTCAGACATTCCGGGAAATCAAAGTTGGATCAATCATCGCGAAAACGGACAATTAATAGAAATTGACAATATCGAAATGCTCGCTAACGAATTGATTTGGAGTTTTGAAAATGCTGAATCAAGAAATAATGCCATTATTAGAAATAGGAAGTTTGTCGAGGAAAATGCGAATTATGATATTAATATGAAGATTATTTCAGATAAATATCATGAGTTGCTGGATTCTCGAAAGTAATTTAACCGCAAAGGGCGCTAAGCTTTTATCTCTCCAAACTTAAAAAAACCAAAGTTCGCAAAGCTTTATCAATACAAAGCTTTGCGAACTTTGTGTTTTTAATCAAATCACGTACTATAAACTTTGTGCACTTTGCGGCAAAAAACTCATCTGCTAGTAACTTTCCTTCAATTCTAACGACTTACTATTAAATCGTTTAATTTAATCCAAAAAAGATATGAATAATAGAAGAAACTGGTTAAAAAAGGTAAGTTTAGGCGCAGTAGGATTAAGTATAATCCCATTTGAAACATTTGCAAATTCTCCGGCAGAAGATTACATTTCTTCTACTTTAGACAAATCTCCTATTTTATTACGATCAAACGAAAATCCTTATGGTCCGTCTCCGTTGGCGCGAATTGCTATGACCAAAAGTGTAAATAATAGCAATCGTTATGGCTGGAATTTTTATCCTGAATTAATTGCTGCTATTGCTAAAAAAAACAATGTTTCCGATAATAATATTTTGCTTGGCGCCGGTTCAACAGAAATTTTAGATCTGGTTCTTCAATATTCAGCTTTAAGCAAAGGCAATTTTATAATGGCTGAAACTACTTATAATTATTGGACAGATCCTTCTGAAAAATTAGGATTAAAAAAAATCACCGTTCCCTTAACCAAAGACAAAAAACATGATTTAACAGCAATGTTGAAGGCAATTGACTCAGACACAAAAATGATTTATATCTGTAATCCCAACAATCCAACAGGCACAATATGCGAGAGAGAGGAATTGGTGTCTTTTATAAAAGAAGCAACAAAAAAAGCAATTGTTTTTGTTGATGAAGCTTATATCGATTTTACAAAAGAACAATCATTAAGCGATCTTGTGCTTGAAAATAAAAACTTGATTATTACTAAAACTTTTTCAAAAATGTACGGTTTAGCGGGCGCACGCGTAGGTTATGCTGTTGCGAACTCTGCAACAATCAATGAAATTAGTATTTTAAAATCATCGCCAAACCTGACCATTACCGTTGTTTCTACAGCTGCTGCAATCGCATCATTAGGCGATCAAAAATTTATTCAACAGGTTTATACTGCAAACGAAGAGGTTAAAAAATATACGATTGATCAACTTAAGCAACTCAACTTAAGTTGCATTCCGTCTTATTCGAACTTTGTTTATTTTTCATTAGATAATTATAAAAAAGATTACTTTAAACAATTAGAAGACCATAATATAATGGGAACAAAGATTTATGAAGAAAGCGGAAAATGGACCAGAATCACGATTGGCACCATGAAAGAAATGCAGCAATTTATTGAAGCTATAAAATAAAAGTCCCTAAAACGATTTATTTCTTTTTTCACATATTTCTATTATTTTATTATTTGTTATTTTATTATTTGTTATTTTATAGAAAATCTATTCAAATAAATTATAATCCTTACTTTTGAGCTCAGAAATATCCCGAAATATCGGGACTTAAAAAGCCTTTTATTTATGGAAATCCAATCCAATTTTTCTTTAAAAAACTACAATACTTTTGGCATCGAAGCTAAAGCGAAACAATTTGTCGCTGTTCATTCTGTAGATGAATTAAAAACAATTTTGACAGCAAACAAAAACGAGAAAAAATTTATTTTAGGCGGAGGAAGTAATATGCTTTTAACTAAAGATATAGACGCTTTGGTGATTCATATTGATTTAAAGGGTAAAAAGATCATTAAAGAAGATGATGATTTTGTCTGGGTAGAAAGTCAGGCTGGAGAAACCTGGCATGATTTTGTTCTTTATACGATTGATAACAATTTTGGCGGTTTAGAAAACATGTCATTGATTCCCGGAAATGTAGGTACAACTCCCGTTCAGAACATTGGAGCTTATGGAACCGAAATTAAAGACACTTTTGTTTCCTGCGAAGCCATAAATATCGAAACTCAGGAAATAAAAACATTTATAAATACGGAATGTAATTTTGGATATCGCGAAAGCATCTTTAAAAATGAAGTTAAAGATCAGTATATCATTACATCTGTAGTTTATAAACTAACGAAACGCAATCATAAAATAAATACTTCATACGGAGATATTACAGCTGAATTAGCCAAAAATAATATTACAACACCAACTTTAAAAGATGTGAGTAATGCCGTAATTGCGATTAGACAAAGCAAATTACCGGATCCGAAGGAACTGGGAAATAGCGGAAGCTTTTTTAAAAATCCGATTTTATTAAAATCCGATTTCGAAAAAATCCATCAAAATTTTCCTGAAATGAAATTTTATGAAGTTTCTGAAACCGAAGTAAAAGTTCCTGCTGGTTGGTTAATTGAACAAGCTGGTTTTAAAGGAAAACGTTTTGGCGATGCCGGAGTTCATAAAAATCAGGCATTGGTTTTGGTAAATTACGGAAACGCAACCGGACAGGAAATTTTAGCCGTTTCGAGAGACGTTCAAAAAACTGTTTTCGAAAAATTTGGAATTCATATCGAAGCCGAAGTGAATGTGATTTAAAAAATGTTTAGTGCCAAATTGCACAAAGTATCACCAATAAATTAGTGCCTACAAAACATCAATCGTCTTTTCTCAAATGAAAGAATCTGTTTCCATACAAATCACAAATCCTGATAACGAAAAAGCTTTGGCGATCACAGAAGAATTGTCAGAAAATCTTTATCTTCGTTTTGGAAGTGACGGAAAGAATTCTTTTCAGGATTGGGAAAATGAAAATTCAAAATTTGTATTTGTAGTAGCTGAAATAAATAATGAAACGGTAGGTTGCGGAGCAATCAGACCAATAGATAAAAATACTGGAGAAGTAAAACGAATGTATTCTAAAGTTGCCGGAAAGAAAATTGGACAAACGATTTTAGCATTTTTAGAAGACAAAGCAAGATCTCTTGGATATTTGAATTTAGTACTGGAAACACGTGTTAAAAATGAAAGTGCCGTTCAGTTTTATCAAAAACAAGGTTATAAAGTAATTTCGAATTACGGAAAATATACAGATCGACCGGAAGCAATTTGCCTGGGGAAATCTTTAAATCAAAATTTATAAAAATGTATACTCCTAAAATATACAAAGACGAAGATCCGGAATCGATCAGAACTTTTTTGAAAGAAAATAGTTTTGGTATTCTGATCAATCAAACTCACGGAAAATTATGTGCAACACATATCCCGATAGAACTTGAAATTAATGCTGAAGGAAAAGAGATTTTGCAAGGGCATATTTCCAAACTTAATCCGCAAGCTGAAGGTTTTGCAGAAAACGATCAGGTTCTGGCTGTATTTTCTGGTCCGCACAGTTATATTTCATCTTCGTGGTACGATCATGAAAATGTACCAACCTGGAATTACATAGCCGTACATGTTTATGGCCGAATTAAAATTGTTGATTTGGACACCTCAATAGAACAGCTTAAAAAACTGGTCGATAAATATGAAGCCGGCTCAGAAAATCCGGTTCGTGTTGAAGATTTATCAACTAAAACAATTCGCGAGGCAAGAGGAATTTTTGGTTTTGAAATTGAAATCGATGAAATTCAGGCAACTAAAAAACTATCTCAAAATCGCGATGATCACAATTATAAAAACATAATCTCTGAATTAGAAAAAACCGAAAACCCTCAGGCTATTGCTGTTGCGAAAGAAATGTCGAAATGCCGAAAGTAAATTGGCTTTAGCCATTGAAATCTAGGAATTCATAAGTACATTTGCACGCGCAAGATTCAGAAATTAAAAGACATTAAAACAGATGCTTATAACTTTATTTTACTTCTTTATTGCTATTGTTTTTATCCAGGTTTTCTATTATTTAGGAATTTTTGGAAAATTTGCTTTTGGTAAACCACAAGAGATTACATCAAAAAAACTTCCTGTTTCAGTAATTGTGTGCGCTAAAAATGAAGAAGAAAACGTTAAAAAGTTTATTCCGCTTTTAGCAGAACAAGATTATCCTGACTTCGAAATTGTTTTAATTGACGATGCTTCAAGCGATGAAACCTTAGAAGTTTTTGAGCAATTTGAGCAACAATATCCTAATATTCGTTTGGTAAAAGTACAAAACAATGAAGCTTTTTGGGGTAATAAAAAATATGCTTTAACATTAGGAATCAAAGCTGCTAAAAAAGATTATTTACTTTTTACGGATGCTGATTGTTATCCAACTTCAAAAGAATGGATTACGGCAATGACTTCGCAATTAACCATGAATAAAACAATTGTTTTGGGATATGGCGGATATGAAAAAATCGAGCGTTCTTTATTAAATAAAATTATTCGTTTTGAAACTGTTTTAACAGCTGTACAATATTTTTCATGGGCAAAATTAGGACTTCCGTATATGGGAGTTGGACGAAATTTAGCGTATAAAAAAGAAGAGTTTTTTAATGTAAATGGTTTTATAGAACACATTCAGATTCGTTCAGGCGATGATGATTTGTTTATCAATCAGGCTGCAAACAAAAGCAATACAACAATATCTTATACACCTGAAAGTTTTACGTATTCTAAACCGAAGGAGACTTTTGGTGAATGGTTTACTCAAAAAAGAAGACATATTTCTACTGCTGAACATTATAAGTTTTTTGATAAAATGCAGTTGGGACTTTTTTTCGTTTCACAATTATTTTTCTTTATCTTAGTTATAGTATTGTTAGCTTTCCAGTTTCAATGGATTGCGGTACTGGCTATTTTAGCAACACGATATACTGTGGCATGGACTGTAATTGGATTTTCGGCTGGAAAATTAAAGGAAAATGACCTTAAAGTATGGTTTCCTATTGTAGAAATCGCGCTTATATTCACGCAAATTAATATCTTTATAACTAATATCTTTTCAAAACCAGTATATTGGAAATAAATTCTAAAATAGAAAAAGCAAAAAAGGGCGATCAAATCGCCTTTACTTTTTTATTAGATTATTTCTGGAATGAAGTGTACGGCTTTATGCTTAAGCGTACTGAAAATGAAACTACTGCCGAAGATATCACTATTGAAACCTTCTCGAAAGCTTTTGACAAAATAGCTTCTTATAATCCTGAATTTCAATTCAACACCTGGTTAATTGCCATTGCAAAAAACGTATACATTGATTTATTGCGTAAAAAGAAAACCAATCTTTTTATAGAAATCACTGATAACGAAGACCAACAGGCTTATAATATTGCCGACCCTACTCCATCAGCTGAAGATGCTTTGATTAAAGAGCAAAATCTTTCACGCTTACTACAATGTATTAAAGAACTCAAACCACATTATCAGGAAGTAATTCACCTGCGTTATTTCCAGGAAATGACTTATCAGGAAATTTCTGTTAAAATTAATGAGCCTTTGAGCAATGTAAAAGTAAAATTACTTCGAGCTAAAAAATTATTAGCAGAAATCATCGAACGTAATAGATAATTTATTATCTTTAGATAAAGAATAACATTTTATTCACTTTATTCTTAAAAAAGTAAATTATTCACACATTAAAACTGCAATGTTTCTTTTTGCAGCTAAACCCAAAAAAACCTTATTGCTTATGATTTAACGTTACTTAACCTTAAAATCCATAAAACATGTCTAAATCAAGTATCTACGAAGCAAGCTGGACCAATCTTGTTTTCGAAAACAAAAACAAAGAGTACGGCGCGTATCAATTACGCCAGGAAAATTCAAAAACCACTATTACGGCTCTATTTATGGGTTTGCTATTGTTAGCAGCTTTGGGAAGTGTATCAGTATTAATTAACAAATTTAGGGTACAGGAACCTGTAGAAGAACCACAAGTCTTTACTGATCCGTTTACTCCTGTAGACATGACTCCAATTCCTGTCGAACCGGTAGCTCCAGAGCCAATTGCGCCTCCACAACAAAGCGCGCCTGCAGCAGCTGCAGTTGGTACTCAGTTATCTAATCCGGTTGTAGCACACGTAGATCAGGCTATTCCTGAAATTGCTACTAACGCGAACAACACAACTGGCGTAGAAAATCCTACAGGAACAGGTACTGCTGTAAATGCAATGCCAACTACTGGCGGAGGAGATGGCGAAATTGTAAATGTTGCACCAATAAGTAACGATCCTGTAATTCCAGCACTTTTAGACAAGTTGCCAGAATTTCCGGGAGGAATGGCTAAGTTCTACACTTTTGTAGGTAACAATTTCAACAGACCAGAACTTGATGCTGAGAGAACCTTAAAAGTTTATGTTTCGTTCGTAGTAGAAAGAGACGGTTCACTTACTGACATAATGGTAAAAAACGATCCGGGTTACGGAATTGGAAAAGAAGCTGTAAGGGTTCTAAAATCACTAAAAACAAAATGGATTCCCGGAGTTTTAAACGGGAAAGCAGTTCGAACTGCCTATAACCTTCCAATTACTATAAAAACGGAAGTAGAATAATAAAAATAGAAAAGCAGAATCTCGGTTCTGCTTTTTTTATGCTTTTAACTGAACCATCAAGCGATCAGGAAATAAGAAGTTTTAGTTTAATTTTTCTCAATCTCTTAAGGTTAGAAAATCAATATTATTTTTAATTTTAATTACTTTTACAACACCGAAGAGGTAAATTCAGATCTATTAAAATTAAAAACTAAAAAATGGGAATATTTTCAGCTATTCTTGGCAACGCCGGTTCAGTAAGTCAGGAAGATTTAATTAAAAAATACGGACAACTTTTGACTGATAACGAGGAAATTGAAATGGGTTTTAAACTAATTCGTGATACTTTTATCTTTACCAACAAAAGATTAATTCTTGTTGATGTACAAGGAATAACAGGAAGCAAAACCGAATATAAATCTATCGCCTATAAAAGCATTACTCGTTTTAGCGTAGAAACGGCAGGAACTTTTGATCTTGATGCCGAATTGAAAATTTGGGTTTCCAGCGAATTACAACCTAGTATTGTAAAACAGTTTAATAAATCTGTAAATGTTTACGATGTACAAAAAGTACTGGCTTTTCATGTTTTAGGTTAATCTGTAAAATAAAAAACCCGACAAATTTCTCAAAACTTGTCGGGTTGTCTTTTATATCAAAAACTACTATTTCTTTTTAGTTGTTGTTTTTTTCGTAGTGGTTGTTTTCTTGGTTGTAGTTTTAGTTGCTACGGGAGCAGTATTTACAATTTTCTGTTGCACATAAGCTTTATACAAACCATCTTTTTCTGCTCTTTTCTTAGCATCTTCGGCTCTTTGTTTTGAATCCGGATGCGAACTCATCATCTGATCGATAAATGAAGCTTCTGCTCCTTCGCTCATTTTAGCCAAAATTCTAAAAGCAGATTCTTCGGCGTTTACATTGTAACCATTCTTTTTCAGAAAATCATACGAAAACAAATCAGCTTCGGATTCTTGTTTACGGCTAAATTTACTATCGATTATTGCACTTCCTATTTTACCTAATTGACTATCTGTAACACTGGCAATTGTAGCAGATTGTGAAGCTGCTCCTTCTAACAAAGCTTCTTTTCTATAAGCTGCTTTAATTGCATCTCTTGAATCATTATTAGCAACGTGACCAATTTCGTGACCAATTACTGCAAGTAATTCATTATCATCCATGATATCCATTAATCCAGAATATACACGAACACTTCCGTCTGCAGTTGCAAAAGCATTCACTTCTTTTAATTTATAAACTTTATAGTTTAATGTATATCCGTCTCCGGCAGTATATTTTCCAAATACTCTGTTAAGTCTCAAAGTATAAGGATCTGTTGCAGCTGCAACTTCATGCTCAGCATCCATTTTATCTACTGCAGCTTTAGATAATGCCGCAGCATCAGCATTACTAAAAGTAAAACCAGACACACCTTTCTGAACAGCTCCAATGGCTTTTTCGCCAAAATTAATCTGCGCATTCATTTTAGTAAAACCAAAAGTGGCAAACAAAACTCCCAGTACAATAAATTTCTTTTTCATGTTTTATATTATTACAATTTAATAGCAAATGTATTACAATGTTTACGTATTTCTATTTCAATTAAATTCATTTTCTAACAAATAAAGATATAAATTTTAAACGAGTAAAAATCAGGCTTCTGCTATAATTATCTCTCTTAATCAAAATAACAAACAAAAACGATTAAATTTTGCCTTCATACTAATTTAAAACCAATAATTTAACACGACAATAAAGTTATCTTTAAAATAGGTTTTTATAAACTATCACAGATCAATACCAAATTAAATCTTAAACGAATCTACAAATAAACTACATTCCTTATCTTTGTACTTTGAATATTGATATATGGAAACAGTCGTTGAAAATGTCCCACTAGGAAAACCTAAATGGTTAAAAGTCAAACTTCCAATTGGGCAAAAATATACTGAACTTCGTGGTTTAGTCGATAAATATAGCTTAAACACCATTTGTACCTCAGGAAGCTGCCCAAATATGGGTGAATGTTGGGGCGAAGGAACAGCAACTTTCATGATTTTAGGAAACGTTTGTACACGTTCATGCGGATTTTGCGGTGTAAAAACCGGAAGACCTGAAACGGTAGATTGGGACGAACCTGAAAAAGTAGCCCGTTCTATAAAAATCATGAACATTAAACACGCTGTAATTACAAGTGTTGACAGAGATGATTTAAAAGACGGTGGTTCTATTATCTGGATTGAAACTGTAAAAGCAATTCGTAGAATGAACCCAAACACAACTCTTGAAACGTTAATTCCTGATTTTCAGGGTATCGAAAGAAACCTGGATCGTATTGTAGAAGCAAATCCTGAAGTGGTTTCGCACAATGTTGAAACGGTTCGCCGATTGACTCGTGAAGTACGTATTCAGGCAAAATATGATCGTAGTTTAGAGGTTTTACGTTACCTGAAAGAAAAAGGAATTAACAGAACTAAGTCCGGAATTATGTTAGGTCTTGGAGAAACTGAAGAAGAAGTTTTTCAGACTATGACAGATTTACGCAATGCAAATGTTGATGTTGTTACAATTGGTCAATACTTGCAGCCAAGTAAAAAACATTTACCCGTAAAAGAATTTATCACCCCGGATCAATTTGCACGATACGAGAAATTTGGTCTTGAATTAGGTTTCCGTCATGTCGAAAGCGGGCCTTTGGTTCGTTCTTCCTACAAAGCACAAAAACATATTTTATAAAAAGGTTATTTGTTGAACTGTTTAATCGTTTAATCGCACCGGCAATTAAACGATTAAACAGCTGAACGATTAAACAAATAAACAAAAAGATTGAAAACAAGAATTGCTATTAATGGTTTCGGAAGAATTGGCAGAAATTTATTCCGTTTACTTTTAAACCATCCTGAAATTGAAGTCGTTGCCATAAACGATATTGCCGATAACAAAACCATGGCACATTTGATAAAATACGACAGTATTCATGGGGTTTTACCTTTTATCGTGAGTCATGACGAAGAAAGTATAATTGTTAATGAAAAACATTATTTATTTTTTCACGAAAAAAAGATTTCAAATCTGGACTGGAAAAGTCATAATATCGATTTTGTAGTAGAATCTACGGGAAAGTACAAAACGCACGAAGAATTAAATGCACATATTGAAGCCGGAGCAAAAAAAGTAATTCTTTCTGCCCCATCAGAAGTTGATACGATTAAAACAGTCGTTCTGGGAGTTAATGAAAATATTCTTGACGGAAGTGAAAACATAATTTCCAACGCAAGTTGTACAACAAATAATGCCGCTCCGATGATAAAAATCATCGATGAATTGTGCGGAATCGAACAAGCTTATATAACAACGATACATTCATACACAACAGACCAAAGCCTTCACGACCAGCCACATAAGGATCTACGCCGTGCGAGAGGTGCAAGTCAGTCAATTGTTCCAACAACTACAGGTGCAGCTAAGGCATTAACGAAAATTTTTCCTAAATTGCATGAGAAAATCGGTGGTTGCGGAATTCGAGTTCCTGTTCCCGATGGTTCATTGACAGATATTACGTTTAATGTAAAACGTGCTGTTACAATTGAAGAAATAAATAAAGCATTCCAAAAAGCCTCAAAAACAAATTTAAAAGGAATATTAGATTACACAGAAGATCCAATTGTTTCTGTTGATGTAATTGGCAATACACATTCGTGTCTGTTTGACGCGCAACTAACTTCCGTTATTGATAAAATGGTAAAAGTTGTGGGTTGGTATGACAACGAAATTGGCTATTCATCAAGATTAATCGATTTGATTTTGCTTGCAGGAAAAACATAGGATTCATTGTAAAAGCATTGTAATACATGAAACAACTCTTTTTTATTGTTTTTTGTTTTTTTAATTCATTTTTGTATTCTCAAACCAAAAAGAATACAGATAGCGTTTCCTATTACAACAAGTTGGTAAACACTAATCTGGGCAACAAAAAATATAAAGAAGCTGTTTTTTTTACTAAAAAATCCATTGATTTTTGCGAAACAAATCACAAACAGGAGAGTTTGGCAAATCAAACTTTCAAGCTTGGAAAAATTTACTACAAACAACATAAATATGATGAAGCCCTAAAAAGCTTTCATAAAAGTGTTGCCTCATTTGATAGTGTAAAACCAACTTGTACCAAAGTC
Organism: Flavobacterium sp. Leaf82; assembly: GCF_001422725.1. GTDB lineage: Bacteria > Bacteroidota > Bacteroidia > Flavobacteriales > Flavobacteriaceae > Flavobacterium. The sequence continues at coordinate 48,766 of NZ_LMMA01000037.1, forward strand.
TTGGCATTACATTATATAGGTGTTGCAAATACTGCAAAAGGCAATTATGAAACTGCTGAACTGTATTATAAAAAAGCAGATGATCTTTTAAACCAGTTAAAAATTGCCGATCATGCTCAAATTTTAAGCTATCAGAAAGCGATGGCTTTAAAAGCAAATAAAAATTTACCGCTTGCTGCAAAAGTTCTTCAGGAAATCACCAAAAAACCTGATAATTCACAAATTCTTAAAACAAAAGCAGATTCTTATTATCAGCTTGGTTTAATCGAAACCCAACTTAAAAGAAATGATTCGGCTATAATTTATCTGGACAATGCTTTAGATTACAACTCAAGAGGCAATGATTTGGCTAAAAAGTCAAAAATTATTTTAGCGATCAGCCAATATTACAAGCAGAATAAAAATTTTGATCTCGCCTACTCTTATTTAGATGAACATTATCAGTTAGAAAATTACATCCTAAAATTAAAAAATGCCAAATTTGATCTTAATGAATTTGAAAAATTCAAAAAAAATCAATCCTTAAACAATACTATTAAACGTGAAAGTGATGAAAAAATCCAGCTAAAAACCTACCGGTATTCTAAGTTGGTCAGTATTTTAGCCATCGCACTTATTTCTATTTTATCGCTTTTGAGTTTAGCGCTGTATAAAAACAACATTATTAGAAATCAGAATAATTTACTTTTAAGAGAGAAAAACAAAGAACTTATCCTTGCTAAAAACAAAGCTGAAAAAGCATCTAAAGCCAGATCAGAATTTTTATCAACCGTAAGTCATGAACTACGAACTCCGCTAAACGCTATTAACGGAATTACCCATTTACTTCTTGAAGATCATCCCAAAAAAACACAATTAAAATATTTAGAATCTTTAAAGTTTTCGGGAAATTATCTCACAACATTCATCAATGAAATCCTTGAAATAAATAAAATCGATTCGACTAAGGTTGAAATAGAAAATATTTGCTTCAATCTAAAAGAGCTGCTATTTAATATTCAGACTTCCTTAAAAGAATTAGCAACCGCCAACAAGAATTATTTTAATCTAGAAATAGACGATGCAATTCCGGATAATTTAATTGGCGATCCTACCAAAATTTCTCAAATCATTTTAAACCTGATTAATAATGCATTAAAATTTACTCAAAACGGAAATGTAAATGTAATTGCAAAATTATATGCTGAAGAAGATGATAATGCAACCGTTTATTTTGAAATTGTAGATACCGGAATTGGTATTCCTGAAGATAAACTACAAACTGTTTTTGAGAGTTTTTCGCAAGGATCTATAGAAGTCAATAGAAAATATGGCGGAACCGGTCTAGGACTTACAATCGTTAAAAAACTGATTGAACTTTTAGGTGGCGAAATAAAATTAAAAAGTGAAGTAGGCAAAGGTTCAACTTTTACCTTTAAATTAAAATTTAAGATTAACAACGAGCCTTTGGAAGTTGTAGAAGAAGCAAAACCTTACAACGATAAGCAATTAAAACATAAATCTATTTTGTTGATTGAAGACAATAAAATCAATCAAATGATTACGCGTAAGATGCTTGAAAACAAAGCGATTACATGCGAAATTATCGATAATGGAGAAGATGCTGTTGAACTTTTAAAAGTAAAGCGTTTTGATATGATTCTAATGGATGTTCACTTACCGGGAATCAACGGAACAACAGCTACAAAGTTAATCAGGGACTTTGACAAAACAACTCCAATTATAGCTTTAACAGCTATTTCGCTGGACGAAAACAGAGATATGCTTCTCTCTTTTGGAATGAATGATGTAATCACAAAACCATTTGTTCCAGATGAATTCTATAGTATAATTGCTAAGTTTTTTGATTAGCTTTCTTTAATACTCTATCCCGAAGCTTCGGTAGTGAGTTGCTAAAATTCTAAGTTGTTTTTGACATACTCCAAAATCGTTGCATCAAAATTTTGATGATGATTAATAAACGTACTTTTTATGGGCAAATAGTACAATTGCGAAGTTAGTTCAGAATCTTTTAACCGAACATAATCTTTTTCTGTCGTGATGATTCTTTTATTTTGAGCTTTATTTTGAATGGACTCTAAATCTGTATCAGAGAAATTATGATGATCCGGAAAAGTCAGACATTCATCACTTTCATTCTTTAAATAATCAAAAAACGGAGTTGGTTTTGCAATTCCTGCCAGAAGCAGTTTCGATTCGGCTTTGATTTGATTAACCCCTATTTTTTCATTTTCTCCATAAATAAAATCATCATAATCTATAAAAGTAAAATAGATTTGTTGGGAACAAGTAAGTTTTAACTTCAGCCGAATTTGAGCTTGTGTTTCATCAGATAAATCTTTTGGACATTTTGTTACAATTATAATATTAGCCCTGTTAGCTCCGGTCCTGCTTTCGCGAAGATTTCCGGTTGGTAACATAAAATCATCTGCATACAAGTCATCATACGAACTTAATAAAATATAAAATCCTGCTTTTACTTTACGGTGTTGATAGGCATCATCTAATAAAATAACTTGCGGTTTTTCATTCTGCGAAAGCAATTGTATGATTCCGTTTGTTCTGTTTGCATCGACAGCAACCTGAATATTTGGAAATTTTTGATAAAACTGAAAAGGTTCATCGCCTAAAATTTCGGCATTCGAAGTTTCGCTTGCCAAAACAAATCCTTCAGATTTTCGTTTATAACCGCGACTTAAAGTAGCAACTGAATATCGATCAGATAATAACCGAATAAGATATTCGATTTGAGGAGTTTTCCCGGTTCCGCCAACGCTTAAATTTCCAACAGCAATTACCGGAATATCAAATGAAGTTGATTTCAGAATTCCTTTATCAAAAAGAAAATTCCTTACTGAAGTAATGAATCCGTATAAAATGGCAAACGGAAAAAGTATTTTTCGAAGTAAGTTCATAAAGTTATTTATCTGAATAATGTCCCATTGCAGAGATTACAAAAACGGTAACAATATTTTCTTCAATCCTATAAACTAATCGATCTTTTTGATTGATTCGCCTTGACCAAAGACCTGAATATTCATGTTTTAATTGTTCAGGATTTCCAAAACCCTGATCCGGATTTTCTGTGAGTTCAATCAAAATTTTAGCAATATTCTTTATCGAAATTTTATTTCCTGATTTTTTATGTTTTTCTATTTCCTGATTTGCGATTTTAGTTACTTCAACCCTAAACTTCCCCATATATCTTTTGGATCTAGCGTTGTAGTTTCGCCGTTTTTAATATTCTCTTCTGCTTTTTTAACCTTTTCAATAAATTCTGAACTATATATGCTTTGCTCCTCGTTAACTTGTCCATAATTGTCTGTTTCAACAATTTCAATTTCCTCAAAACCTTTAAAACTATCAAACATTGCGATAAAAGCTTTCCCTATCTTAGTGTGTTCGTTTATTTTTACGGTTAGCGTTTTCATGATTCTTGATTTAAACACAAAGATACAAAATTGATACATTAGTAATATAATCTATTACCACTAGTAACAATAAGTATTACCAGATATAATATTTTTCGTTAATTTGCTATAAGTTACTTTATAGAACTTGAAACTTAAAACCTGAAACAAAATTTAATGAAAATCAAAAATATAATAGCAGTTCTGGAAGAAATGGCACCTTTGGCTTACGCCGAAGATTTTGACAATGTTGGACTTTTAGTGGGCGATGCTGAAACAGAAAGTACAGGAGTTATAGTTTGCCACGATGCTTTAGAAAATGTAATCGAAGAAGCTATTGCCAAAAACTGTAATCTGGTAGTTTGTTTTCATCCTATTTTATTCTCTGGAATTAAAAAAATCACAGGTAAAAACTATGTTGAGCGTGCGATCCTCAAAGCCATTAAAAATGACATTGCTATTTATGCCGTTCACACCGCTTTAGACAATCATTCTGCCGGCGTTAACAAAATATTTTGCGATGCTTTGGGATTAACAAATACCAAAGTTTTGATTCCGAAGCAAAGTTTTATTAAAAAACTGGTTACTTATACAACTCCTGACAATTCAGAGAAAGTTAGAAATGCACTTTTTGAAGCTGGTGCCGGAACTATAGGCAATTATGATAATTGTAGTTTTAATACCGAAGGCTTTTTTACCTTTAAAGGAAACGAAGACAGCAATCCTGTTATTGGAGAAAAAGGAAAACTACATACCGGAACTGAAATAAAAATTGAAGTCGTTTTCGAAAAACATTTACAGTCTAAAATCCTGAAAGCACTTTTTGCAAATCATATTTATGAAGAAGTCGCTTATGAAGTTTATGATTTGCAAAACTCGCATCAAAATATTGGCTTAGGAATGATTGGTGAATTTGAAACTGAAATGGACGAAAAAGAGTTTTTGTTTTTTGTAAAAGATAAAATGATTGCTGACGGAATTCGTCATTCTGCCTTTAGAGGAAAAAAAATAAAGAAAGTTGCCGTTTTGGGAGGTTCAGGAAGTTTTGCCATAAAAAATGCAATCATGGCTGGAGCCGATGCTTTTTTGACTGCAGATTTAAAATACCATCAATTTTATGAAGCCGAAAATCGACTACTTTTAGCCGATATTGGTCATTTTGAGAGCGAACGCTATACAAAAAACTATATTGTTGATTATCTTCGAAAAAAAATCCTTAATTTTGCCATCATTTTATCAGAAGAAAATACAAATCCAGTTAAGTACTTATAGAATATGGCGAATACGAAAGAATTAAGTGTTGAGGACAAGTTAAGAGCAATATACGATTTACAGCTTATTGACTCTAGAATTGACGAAATCAGAAACGTGAGAGGTGAACTTCCTTTAGAAGTGGAAGATTTAGAAGATGAAGTTGCAGGTTTAAGCACGCGTTCAGAGAAACTGAAAAGTGAACTTGAGGTTATTGAAGATCTTATCAAATCGAAGAAAAATGCGATTGATGAGCACAAAGAGGTTATCAAAAAATACACAAAACAACAAGAATCAGTTCGTAATAACAGAGAATTTAATTCGTTGACTAAAGAGGTTGAATTTCAGGAATTAGAAATTCAATTAGCTGAAAAGCAAATCAAAGAAATGAAAGCTTCTATCGAACATAAAAAAGAAGTTATTTCTAATTTAAAAGAAAAACTTGACGCTAAAAGTTCGCACTTAAAACATAAAAAATCTGAATTAGACGCTATTATGGCTGAAACTCAAAAAGAAGAAATCTTCTTATCTGAGAAATCAGCTGAGTTTTCAGGACAAATCGAAGAAAGATTATTAGCTGCTTACACTAGAATCAGAACTAGTGTTCGTAACGGTTTAGCTGTTGTATCTATCGAAAGAGGAGCATCTGCAGGATCTTTCTTTACTATCCCGCCACAAACTCAGGTAGAAATTGCTTCCAGAAAGAAAATCATTACTGATGAGCACTCTGGAAGAATCTTAGTCGACAGCGCATTAGCTGAAGAAGAAAAAGAAAAAATGGAACAATTGTTCTCTAAATTCTAATACGAGTCCCGATTTTATCGGGACTTTTTTTTGCCTAAAATTGTCCGCTAATTTAGCTGTCATTTTTTACGCCACGAATTTCACCAATTTCACTAATTATATTTTGTTTCTATAATAAGAATAAAAATTCGTGCTAAATTTGTGAAATTCGTGGCGAATCTTTTTTTTAGATCTGGTTTCGAAAAATTATTGTTTTATCATTATACTTATTGTTTTGGGAATTAAAAAAGGAATCCGTTTCATTACATTAAAATCGGTTGGATCATATATTAACTTTTTAAGTTATGTTCGTCCGCAAAAAGCTGTTGAACTTTCTTATGCACTTTTTAGTCAGCCCAGAATTGGACGATTACAAAAAGAAGATTTACCCAAAATATTAAAAAATACAGAAACAGAAACGTTTCTTCATAACGAACATCATTTTCAGACTTACATCTGGAAAGGAAACGAAACCAAAATTCTTCTAGTTCACGGTTGGGAAAGCAATGCTTCGCGCTGGAAAAAAACTTTACCACATCTTCAAAAATCAGGAAGCACCATTATTGCGATTGATGCTCCGGCTCATGGACAAAGCAGCGGGAAAGAATTTAACATTCCGCTTTATGCTGAATTCATCAATAAAGCGGTAGAAAAATACCAGCCTACAATTATCATTGGTCACTCTATTGGTGGCGCGGCTTGCGTTTATCATCAATACTTATTCCCCAATACTAGTATCAATAAAATGGTAATTCTTGGAGCACCATCAGATTTAAAAACATTGATCGATAATTATATTGCAATCCTGAGTTTAAATACCAGGATGTTTTCACTTCTTGAAGGTAAATTTGCTACTCGTTTCAATTTCAAAATAGACGAATTCTCCGGACAAAAATTTGCTTCTCAATTTAATGTTGCCGGTTTTATTGCACATGACACTTCAGATAAAATTGTTGCTTTTGAAGAAGGTAAAAAAATTGCCAGTAACTGGAAAAATAGTCAGTTTATAGAAACTAAAGGTTTAGGTCACGGAATGCATGATGATGAATTGTATCAAAAGGTAATTGAGTTTTTGTTTTCTGAAGGTTCTGAGCCACTAAGTCGCTAAGGTATTACGTTTTTTTCCTTAAAAACGGTAGTATTGTCATTTCGACGAAGGAGAAATCTTCGCAAGAAATTCCGTAACGAAAACCCAATCTTTGTCGAGCTTCTCACGAAGATTTCTCCTTCGTCGAAATGACAAGATTGCGTGAAATCTATTAATCTGAAGTCTAAAATCTGTAATCTAAAATTACCTAAACAACAATCTTAAAATTCTTCAACATTTCTTTTTCACCTTTTCCCGTTATCATTATTGCTCTTGAATCTTTCGTTCTTCTGATCCAGTCTTGTTCCAGCATTTTATTCAGTAATAAAGTTCCTATTGAGCCTGCAATATGATTTCGTCTTTCGCTCCAATCCAGGCACGGTTTTAAGAATATTCGCTTTTGCTTTTGGGCTTCTTCTAAATTAATTCCAAAATCTGAGAACCATTTTTCTCCTTCGGGGCTAATTTCGAAAGCATTATTCTTTTCGATTATTATTTTTTGTTCTAATAAACTATCGGCTAAAGCTACTCCTATTTTACCTGCTAAATGATCGTAACATGTTCGGCAATATTTTATTGGAGGATAATTTTCCGTTTTCTTTTTTGATGAAATCTCCGGCTTCGGAATTAAGTTTGCCATTGCTTCAACGACGTAAGCAACTTCTTTGCTGGAAAATCTGTAATATTTATGTCGGCCTTGTTTTTCAACACAAAGTAAATCAGCTTCAAGAAGTTTTCCCAAGTGCATACTCATATTTTGCGGCGATGTATTTACAGCAACAGAAAGTTCTGTGGCTGTAAAAGCCCTTCCGTCCAACAATGTCCACATAATGGCTGCACGCGTGGCATCGCCAATTAATCCTGCTGCTTTTATAAATTGATCTTCCATTTAGGTTTTCATAGTTAATTACAGACTGAAGTATTGATTTGTAAAGTTAGATAACTTTGCTAAAAAGATACTACTATGACTTCTACTTTATTCCTTCAGTCTAATGTGCAAGATCCTTATTCAATCTATCAATCGATATTGAATAAAAACCCGATATATTGGGACCAAGACAATAAAATCTGGGCGATTTACTCGTATAAATATTGTGTTGAAATCCTGAAAAATCCTGAAGCTTTAATTCCGGTTATCAATCTGAACAACGAACAGAAACTAAACAAAAATGCATTAGACATTCTGACTAACTTAACAAGATTATCAAATGGAATTCAGCATGAAATAAATCGCGAAATTGCCAATTTGCTGTTTCAGAATATGAAGTCTGTCGAGATCAATACAATCCTTTCACAATTAATAAAAGATGATTTAATCGAAAATAAAATCGATTGGGTAAATTCGGTTTGTAAAAAATTACCGCTTTTGGTTGTTCTAAAAAGTTTTAGTTTTAAGGAAAATGATTGCGCTTTTATATTGGATAAAATCGAAGTTTTGGTTAAAATAATGCTTCCAATTAAAAGTGAAGAACAAGTGAAATTGATCAATGAAGTTTCTGAAACGATCTTTTGTATCGTAGAACAACAACTTTTATCATTAGATTTTTATGAACTATTATTAAATAAAACATCAAAATCAGGAGCTTTTTCGCTTGACGAAATTAAAACAATCGCTATTAGTAATTTAATTGGCTTGTTTATTCAAAGTTACGATGCGGGAAGAGGTATTTTGAGTAATTCGTTGTTGCAAATTCTTGCGAATAAAAGTTTTTCAGATAAAAGCGAAATACAAAAATCTATTATAGAGACTTTGCGATTTGATCCGCCAATTCATAATACGAGAAGAGTTGCAAATTCTGATATTATTTTAGAAGAAACGATTATTAAAGAAGGGGAGAAAATACTATTAGTTCTTGCTTCGGCAAATCGGGATTCTGAAAAATTCGAAACCGAATCAAATTTCGATATAGAACGTGTGAATAATAATGAGAATCTAACTTTTGGGATTGGCGGACATATGTGTCTGGCGAAACATTTTTCGATTAATTTGGCTACTGAAGTTTTGTGGTTTTTATTTAAAGAACACAATACAATTAAGCTTTTAGAAAATAGCATAGAATACGAACCTATTATTAATGCCCGATTACCTAAAAAAATTTGGATTACAATACAATAATAAAAAAACAAAATATGATAGCTGTAATTTTTGAAGTAGTTCCCAATGAAGGAAAAAAAGAAGAATATCTGGATATCGCTGCAAGTCTGCGACCAGAATTAGACCACATAGAAGGTTTTATTTCGATAGAACGTTTTCAGAGTTTTAGTAACCCTGAGAAAGTTTTGTCTTTGTCTTTCTGGAAAGATGAAGAAAGTATTCAGCAATGGCGAAATCTTGAAATGCATCGTCACGCTCAGGAAAAAGGACGAAATGAGGTTTTTAAAGATTATCATTTAAGGATTGCAACTGTTGTTCGCGATTATGGAATGTTTGAACGAAAAGAAACGCCGGAAGATAGTTCGTCTTATCACGGATAAAGGTTTTCTTTTTAGGTGCTAAGGTTCTGAGTCGCTAAGTTGCTAAGTTTTTATTTAAGAACCTAACAATCTAAAATCAGAAATCTAAACTCTAAAATCGAATTTTTGCCTACTTTTGCAGTATGGAAGAGAATTTAAAACGTCTGAATAAATTTATTGGTGAAACAGGATATTGTTCTCGCCGTGAAGCTGATAAACTTATTGAAGAAGGACGCGTAACAATAAATGGTGTTGTGCCTGAAATGGGAACTAAAGTTTCTCAAAATGACGAAGTGCGTATTGATGGAAAACTGATTGTTGAGAAACACGAAAAATTGGTTTACCTGGCTTTTAATAAACCTGTTGGAATTGAGTGTACAACGAATCTTGAGGTTCGTAATAATATTGTAGATTATATTAATTACCCAAAACGTATTTTCCCAATTGGAAGACTGGATAAAGCGAGTGAAGGATTAATTTTTATGACAAATGACGGTGATATAGTAAACAAGATTTTACGCGCCAGAAACAACCACGAAAAAGAATATACGGTTACGGTTAACAAACCTATTACAGAGCGTTTTATACAACGTATGGGAAATGGTATTCCGATTCTGGATACTGTGACTAAAAAATGTAAAGTGGAGCAAATTAGCCAATTTACTTTTAAAATTATTTTAACGCAGGGTTTAAACCGTCAAATTCGTAGAATGACTGAGTATTTGGGTTATGACGTAACGGCGCTTAAACGTATCCGTATTATCAATATTTCACTTGATGTTCCGGTTGGTCGTTATCGTGATTTGACTGATGATGAAATCAAAGAATTAAATCATTTAATCGAGCCTTCAAGTAAAACCGAAGAGGCAAGTTTACCAAAACCTGAACCTCAAAGTCCAAGACGAAGAACTGACTTTTTATCAAAAGATGATGTTCCTAAACGAAGAACAGATTTTATATCAAAGGATGATCCTAGATTTAAGAAAAAAGGAGATTACTAAATTGATCTTTAAAAAAAAGACCCTTTCGCGGAAACGAAAGGGTCTTTTTTTATATAATGCTTTTAAGAATGATTTTCTCAGAACCATCTTCTTCTTTTAAATAGAAAAACACCAAAAATTGATAAGATTACAGATACTAAAAGAAGTATCCAGATTCCGTATTTACTTTCTTCTAAACCGTTTGGCACGTTCATTCCGTATAAACTGGCAATTAAAGTTGGAATCATTAGAATAATAGAAATTGAAGTCATTTGCTTCATGATATTATTCATATTATTAGAAATTACTGAGGCGTAAGCATCCATCATTCCGGTTAAGATATTGCTGTAAATATTCGCAGTATCCTGGGCCTGACTAATTTCGATATCAACATCTTCTAATAAATCCTGATCAAAATGTTCTCTTTGGGCTTTTAAATTTTTAATTCTGTGAAACAAAACATCGTTTCCTTTTAAGGAAGTAATAAAAAATACCAGACATTTTTCTATTTGCAAAAGCGCCTGTAATTCTTCGTTCTTGATTGATTTCTCTAAATTATCTTCGGCAAGTTTTATCTTTTGATTGATTTGTTTCAGATATTTTAAATACCAGACACTTGAGGATAATAACAATCTTAAAACAAGATCAAAATTATCTTTTATATGTATATTTTTTCGGTTGGTATATTGTACAAAATCAGAAATAATTTCGGTTTCGTAAAAACTGATGGTAACGCAAACATCTTCTTTAAAAATTAATCCCAGCGGAATCGTTTGAAAAGGCAGTTTAACATCATTACTTTTTACTGGTATACGCATGATAAACAAAGTCCATCCATCTTCAGCTTCCATACGAGGTCTTTCGTCGATATCTTCAATATCATTATAAAAGGCTTCGGGAACTTGAAGTTCTTCGAGTAAATATTTTTTTTCTGTTTCTGAAGGAGACTCAATGTTGATCCAGCAGTTTGGAGTCCATTCTGGTGTCTCGATTAATCCGTTGTTGTTTTTGTAAAAGGCTTTCATTTCAAAATTGCAGGGTTTATCATAGCATTTTGAAAAGATTCAAAAGCTATTTTAATTTAATACTAACGAATAATAATCGTCCATTGGAGAAGTTTTTTTTAAGTGGTGCAAAAGTATCCTTTATTTTTATGAACCAAAAATTTAAAATTATAATTAAATACTAAAAAAACCATCTTCAGTATTTTTACTAAAGATGGTTTCTGAGAAAATTACTTTTTATTATTCAAAAACTCATAATAAAGTGCCTTTGATAAAAATGTTTTGTTCTGATATTCATCAATTTGTTCTTCTTTTTTAATTTCAATTAATTGTCCGTCTAAATGAAGTTTTGAAAAATAGGCTCTTCTGGCATCATCATTAAAATTCAACCCGCTCAAAAATCTTGGTTCAACTCCTTTATTTACTGAGATATTATAGTTTGTAATTAGATTTCCCCAATTTACAAAACTGCACAAAAGTATTGTTCCGTAGAAATACCAAACCATTTGATTGACTAAATAGGCATTTGTTTTTTGTCTTCTAATTTTTAAAAATGTAAATATTAATCCAATTATTGCTAAAATCAGAAAAGCATAAACTCCCAATCGTTTGTAAGTTAATCCGAAGAAAGAAACATATTCTGAATTTTTAACGATTGTGCTTACAATTAAAAGTCCGTTTAATACAATCCAGATTTTAGCTAACTTTTTAAGTGTAGTTGCTTTTTTATCAAAATTGAATCCGCCTTTAAAGTAGAATAGTATTACACCAACTGCCAAGATTATTGAAAAAATCACTGAATTGACTCTTTCGTGCGTATCTGCACTTAAATTTGATTTTTCTATGACTTCAAAAAACTGTTCGTAGTTATAGGTTACAATAAAAACCAAAAGCATAAAATTTAGCAATAGTAATGTAATCTCACCACTTTTTCTTTCGAAGTCAAGATCAAGAAATGAAAATGTGTTTTGGTTTTTGATTTCTGCAATATTATCAAAATCATTATCCAAGATTGCGTTTTTCTCATAACAGACTTCCGGTACCCAATAATTCCAGAAACTGAATGAAATATAAAAACCCAGAATTCCGATTAGAATGACTTCTACGATATCAATATCTAAAGTATAGTCTGTAAGCAAAGAAGAAAAATGAGTACTTCCAAAAGAATAAGCAGCAAAAAATACTGTTAGAAAAATCGCCGGAATAATAAAATAAGCAACCAGTTTTTTAGCAAAATTATTATGGATTTTTCTTTCCGGAAGCCATTGGCTAAACATGAAAATACGACCTAGAGAAGCAAATGCATTCAGGAATACCAATGGAAATATCTGTATAATTTTAAGTTTAGATTCCTGGGTTTTAAACTGTAAAAAGAGAATTGACATTGCCAAAGCCAAAAAAGAAACAAAATCTCCGTACCAGGCAAAAGCGAGACATGATAAAACCGAAGTTACGACTAAGATTAAATGTGATCTGTCTGTAAATCGATCCTGAAAGTAATAACAGATTGAACCTGTTAGCAATAGCCCAAAAATAGCGAGGTTTACTCCTATTGACTCGTTGTAAAAAAGCAGTGTAAATATTAAACTGCAAGCTAGAATAATTTGGTGTTTTTTCATGGTTTTAATTTTAAAAGTACTTTGTATTTCAAAGTAATTAGGTAAAAAAATAGAGTTATTACGATTTCATTAATTTTTCAAGATAAGATAAGTGCTCTTTAAAGGCCGCACGTCCTCTGGGAGTAACCTGATAAGAGGTTTTGGGTTTTTTACCCACAAACTCTTTTTTGACTTCTATATATTCTGATTTTTCGAGCGCTGAAGAATGACTGGCTAAATTACCATCTGTGATATTAAGAAGATTTTTCATCTCTGTAAAATCAACCCATTCATTGACCATCAGAACGGACATAATACCCAATCTGACACGGCTTTCAAAATCTTTATTTAGTTTATCAATAATTCCCATTGCGTGGATTATTTATATTTTTTGAACATTATTAATCCGTACAAGATATGCAAAATACCAAATCCTATGATCCAAAAAACTAAACCATATCCAATATAAAAAAGGGAAATAAATCCTAAAATTAATTCACAAAAACCCAGATATTTAATATCTGAAAAAGTATATTTTTCAGCATTTATAAGTGATAAACCATAAAAAATTAAAGTCGCCGGAGCAATTAAACCATAAATTTCGTGATGCAAAAGTGCCAGACAAAATATACCTCCTGCTAACAAAGGAACTGCTAAATTGAATAACATCTTTTTTGTAGCTGATGTCCAGATTGGCAAATCGTATTTTCTGCTTTTTCTTATGGTAAAAAATATACCAAAAGCAAAAGCACTAACTAAAATTGCAACACCAATCCAGAATAATTCTGAAACTAAGTTACTAGTCAACAATATATGTTGGTCAGTAAAATATTCGATCCCGTTTACTTTGAATAATTGATAAACGTACAATCCGCCAATTAAAGCCGATAAGCCTGCGAAAACTCCTGAGAGTCCGCTTAAGGATATAAATCTTGAAGAGCGCTCCATCATGGAACGAATATGTGCTAAATCTTCTTGGTGCTTCTGATTCATAAATAAAGTACTTTGTGTTGCAAAGTTATATTTTATTTTGAATTGACAAGTATTAAAGTTGATTTTTTTTGTTGTGATTTTTTTCGATGCGTTTAAATCGATCTGTATTATTTAAAAATGTGTAATCCCTACGGGATATTTTGTGGGTTTCGAATGTTTTTTTTCAACCAACCATTGGCTACCCACCTGTAACTCCTAGCGGAGTTAAATCTCGTCCCGTTGAGCAATTATTAAGTTAAGTTAAAAAGAAAAACGCAATATTGTCAGGCTGAGCGGAGTCGAAGCCCCGTACGTAACTCAACGCATAAAATTTTACCGCAAAGTTCGCAAAGGATTACGCAAAGTTCTCAAAGTTTTGTGAATTGCGCTTTGCTTTGAGATCGCAAGAGGGATTGTGTTTAAAGCTTAACTTAATGACATTGCCCGCTGGGACTGCTGCATCACGCAAAGTTGCGTGAGGGATAGAAGCTAGCTACCGAAGTAGCGCGGATAGCCCGACCTTATCCCGACAAGAGGGCGAATAACCGTAAAGTAAGTTTGCCCTCTTGTCGGGATAAGGTCACGCCCAAAGCATATAAAACAACAAAGCCTACTCGGTTAAATAGGCTTTGTTCATATTTATTTGAAGGGAATTATTTTTTCGCGCTTCTCATTTTTCTTGCTAAAAGGGTATTTTTAAGCAACATTGCAATTGTCATTGGTCCTACTCCACCAGGAACTGGCGTGATAAATGATGATTTCTTGCTTACACCGTCAAAATCTACGTCACCTTTGATAACGTATCCTTTTGGGTTTGATGCATCTTCTACACGAGTAATTCCAACATCTACGATTACAACTCCGTCTTTAACCATATCTGCTTTTAAGAATTCAGGAACTCCTAAAGCTGTGATAATAATATCAGCGTTTTTAGTAAACTCGGCTAAATTTTTAGTTCTACTGTGAGTTAAAGTTACTGTAGAATCTCCAGGATTTCCTTTACGGCTCATTAAGATACTCATTGGGCGACCTACGATGTGGCTTCTACCAATAACAACGGTATGTTTTCCGGCAGTTTCTACGTTGTAACGCTCTAATAACTGCATGATTCCGAATGGTGTTGCAGGAATGAAACTTTCCATTTCCAGAGCCATTCTACCAAAGTTTGTTGGGTGAAAACCATCAACATCTTTATCCGGATCGATTGCCAATAAGATTTTTTGTTCGTCGATATGTTTTGGTAATGGTAACTGAACGATAAATCCGTCAAGATCGTCATCTTCGTTTAGTTCTTTGATTTTTGCCAGTAAAGCTTCTTCGGTGATATCTTCCGGTAAACTTACCAAAGTTGAATCAAAGCCAATTTGCTGGCAAGATTTTACTTTACTTCCTACGTAAGTTAAACTTGCTCCGTTTGTTCCTACGATTACGGCTGCCAAATGAGGTACTTTTCCCCCGGCATCTTTTATCGATTGAACTTCGGCTGCGATTTCGTTTTTAATGTCTTCAGCTGTTTTTTTACCGTCTAGTAGTTGCATTGTTTTTTTGTTGTTTTGTTTCAGGTTTAAAGTTTCAAGTTTAACGCTAAAAGCGAAACTTATTGCATTTAGTATAATGAAAAAAGTTTCAAATTTCAGTCTCACAACTTGAAACCTGAAACTTGAAACTTTTTACTTTTTTTATTATCTCGGCATTCCGCCTGGCATTCCTTTCATGCCTCCCATCATTTTCATCAGGTTTTTTCCGCCCGGACCTTGCATCATCTTCATCATTTTGCTCATTTGGTCGAATTGCTTCATTAACTGATTTACTTGCTCGACTTTGGTTCCGGAACCTTTAGCGATTCTGGCTTTCCTTTTTACGTCGATTATGGCAGGTTTACTTCTTTCGATTGGCGTCATCGAGTGAATGATTGCTTCTATATGTTTAAAAGCATCATCTTCTATTTCTACATCTTTCATGGCTTTTGAAGCTCCCGGTATCATTCCAACCAGGTCTTTCATATTACCCATTTTCTTTACTTGCTGAATTTGAGTTAAGAAATCATCAAAACCAAATTCGTTTTTAGCGATTTTCTTTTGAAGTTTTCTTGCTTCTTCTTCGTCAAATTGTTCTTGCGCTCTTTCTACAAGAGACACAACGTCTCCCATACCTAAGATACGCTCTGCCATACGGTCTGGATAGAAAACATCAATTGCTTCCATCTTCTCGCCTGTACCTACAAATTTGATTGGTTTGTTTACAACCGTTTTAATCGAAATTGCAGCTCCACCACGTGTATCTCCATCTAATTTGGTTAAGATAACTCCGTCGAAGTTTAAGATATCGTTGAACGCTTTTGCTGTATTTACAGCATCTTGTCCTGTCATTGCATCTACAACAAACAAAGTTTCCTGTGGCTGAATTGCTTTATGAACACGAGCAATTTCATCCATCATTTCTTTGTCTACTGCCAAACGTCCAGCTGTATCGACAATAACAACGTTAAAACCGTTTGCTTTTGCATGTTTGATTGCGTTTTGAGCAATCTCTACAGGATTTTTATTATCTGGCTCTGAGTAAACCTCAACACCTATTTGATCTCCTACAACATGTAACTGGTTGATCGCCGCAGGACGGTAGATATCACACGCTACAAGAAGTGGCTTTTTGTTTTTCTTAGTTTTTAAAAAGTTGGCAAGTTTACCAGAGAATGTTGTTTTACCAGAACCCTGAAGTCCTGACATCAAAATAACACTAGGAGTTCCGGAAAGATTAATTCCAGCAACATCGCCACCCATTAATTCTGTTAGTTCGTCTTTTACTAACTTCACCAATAATTGTCCTGGCTGAAGTGTTGTTAAAACGTCCTGACCTATTGCTTTTTCTTTTACTTTGGTGGTAAAATCTTTAGCAATTTTAAAGTTAACATCGGCATCAAGCAAGGCACGACGAACTTCTTTTAAGGTATCGGCAACGTTTACTTCTGTAATTTTACCGTGTCCTTTTAATATATGGAAGGCTTTATCTAACTTATCACTTAAATTATCAAACATAATTTTTTCTTTATTTGAAGTGCAAAGATAATCTAATTAGGTATTTCAGGCAATTTTTATTTAGCTACAAAGTGCGTTTTGATTTTACCGCAAAGTGCGCTATGTTTTTTTGCTCGCAAAGTCGCTAAGACGCAAAGTTTTTTTTGTTTCACGCAGATTTAGGCAGATTTTAAAAATCTTTTTAATCCTTTAATCTGTGGCATTAATTAAAAAAAGGCGCAAAGAATAAATCTTTGCGCCTTTGTAACTTTGTCCCTTTGAACCTTTTTTTTTAAAATTGAAAGTAAATAAAAGGTTGTGAACCGGCAACTGCTGTTGCATAAACGATCCAATATACAAATCCCAGGATAATTGCTTTTCCTATTAAAGGGGTTTTATCGAAAATAAATTTCATTTTTGATGTGATAACTTCCGGTAAAAAGTGCCAAACGTATCCAAACAACATCAATAAAAACACATTTTTATATCCTAAAATAATTGCCTGCCAATGTTCTGGTTCGAATGTTAACTGACCAATATTATTGATGACTTGCAAAGCTGTTTCGAAATCTCTGGCGCGGAAAAAGATCCAGCAGAATACGACGAAATGAAATGTGATTATGATTGAAAAAAGTGTCCATAAAAAGTTTGAACCTTCACCTTCTTTTTTGGATGGAAAAAACTCCATGAACATTTTATGAACTGCTAATGCTAATCCGTGTAAGGCTCCCCAAACAATAAATTGTGCTCCTGCTCCGTGCCATAATCCGCCTAAAAGCATTGTGGTAAACAAATTGAAGTTGGTTACTAATGTTTGATTTTTTTTAGAAAGTAAAAAAGTCAGACAAAATGCTATAATTGATCCAATTGCTATAGAAAACGGAATATAACTTTCTTTTATATTTGACATTCCCCAAAGTAATAATCCAAAGAAAAACAAACTTGGGAATAGAAATCCTGCGAATGTTCCTTTACGATTTCCTCCAATAGAGATGTACAAGAAATCTTTTAACCAGGTTGATAACGAAATATGCCATCTTCTCCAGAAATCAGTGATCGAAGTTGATTTATATGGCGTTCTAAAATTGGCTGGTAATTTGAATCCTAATAACAATGCGATTCCAATTGCCATATCTGAATATCCTGAAAAGTCACAATAAATTTGGATCGCATATCCGTAAGATGCCATTAAATTCTCGAACGATGTATAATTCATTGGTGTATCAAAAACACGGTCAACGAAGTTTATCGAGATATAATTTGAGATTACGGTTTTCTTGATTAATCCACCAATAATCAAAAACAAGGCGTTGTTTACATCTTGCTTTGTTAGATTTAGTTTTTGATAAATCTGCGGTAGGAAATCTTTTGCTCTAACAATTGGTCCGGCAACTAATTGCGGGAAAAACGAAACGAAAAATAAATATTCGATGTAGTTTTTTGTTGGCTTAATTTCTTCACGATAAATCTCGATAATATAACTCATCGATTGAAAGGTATAGAACGAAATACCAACTGGCAGAAAAACATCATGAAGTTCAAAATTACCCTTAAACATATCGTTGTATGTAACGATCATGAAGTTCATGTATTTAAAATACCCTAATAAACCCAAATTAAGGATTACACTTATTACAAGGTAAATTTTCTTTCGGCTGTCTTTTGCCTCTTTATAGATAATTTGGCTTAAGCCGTAATCTACGACCGAGGAAAGTAATAGCAGCAAAAAGTAAATTCCGCTTGACTTATAATAAAAGAAAAGCGAAAAGAGAATAACGTATGTTAACCTCAAATAAAATGTTTTACGCAAAAATGCGTACACAAAATAAAACACAAGAAACAATCCTAGGAATAAGCCTGTATTAAATAGTAGTTTTTCTTCGGGATTGTATATAAACCAACTTTTAGCCTGTTCCAGAGTAATTGTACCAAAATTATGAACAAACCAATTATTTATGCTATCTGTTGTAATCAACTTAATTTTTTAATTTAAAATTATCGTATGCTTTTAAAAACGCCTCTGTAAACAAATTTCCCTGTTTCTCGTATCCTTTTTTTGAATAATGAACCCAATCCGGCCCAATTAATCCTGCGGATTTTAAATTTTGGATTCCGTCCATTCCTCCAAATTCATCGTATAAATCCCAAACTGCAAATCCATCTGTTTTTGCAATTTCAATAATACTTTTTGCATAATCCCGAATATAAGTATTAGGTCTTCTTGCTTTAAGTAAAGAAGGTGGCGGAGTCATAACAAGTATGGAGACATTGCTATTTTGATCTTTTATGTTTTTTATAAACTCCCTTAATTCCTTTATATAGGCAGAAGCTTCCATATGATCATAACTTTCATTTGTTCCCAGTGAAAAAATCAATAAATCCGGATGCACTGCTTTTAACTGCTGAAAAAATAATGGGTATTTATTATAATCTGAAAATTTCGCTCCGTTTACCCCTATTCCGCTATACATTACTCCGGGAGAATCTTTTTCTAAAACAAGTCCGTTAAGCTCATATTTATCTGCATTTTTATTGGGAATCAAATAAATTTTATCTAATGCTTTATCAGAATGGTACGAATGAGTAAACGAATCTGATTCAAGATCTAAAGAAACAAACGCTGAACTTGTGATGTTTTTTGGTTTTGTTTCGTTAGTTAAAATTTTCAAGGTTCTTCCTGCACGAATATTATTTGATTTAAGGTGATTTTCTCTTTTAATTTCGGCTATTGAAATATTATATTTATCCGCAATTGTCGAAATGGCTTCGCCTTTTTTTATTTTATGTGTTATTATTTTTCGCTCTGTAGATTGAATTGTTTTAGTTTGGGATGATGTAGCCAAATCAAACATATCCTGGTTTTGTGGGGTAATAATATGAATGGTATTAAACTTATAAGCTGCATCTTTTATATTTAATTCGACTGCAAAACCTTCACTATCTCTCCAAAGTGCAATTCCGCTCAAACCAACCGGAAGGCTTTTGAAGGAATGAATATTTCGATAACTTTCCCAGGCTCTGTTCGAATAAAAGCGTTCATTGTAAGAACCATTTGTTTTTGCCAGCTGATACGGAAAAACAAATCCTCTGCCGGCATTTCCAAATTTTTGCTGCAGATTTTTTCTAATATCATTCGTCATTAAATCACCCTGAATATGAGAATCGCCAATATGCACAATACTTATCCTTTGATTATTGTTACTTTCAGCCTCCTTTAATTTCTTAAAAATAGTTTCTAAGACTTCTGCATTATAGATTCTTTCCTGAGAGAAAGAATCAACCGCTGCTGTATCGACTTTATGAATCATATTTTTTTTTATTGAAGGTGAATCTGTCTTTTGTGTCTTGTCATTTGCGGAGAAAAAAAGACAACAAAAGAAAATAATAAGTCTATTCATTTACACTATCTTTTTTTACAGAAACGGAATCTGTATTTGTTTTCCTGACTGTTTTCCGTTTATTAACACCAGTCTCTCTACTTTCTCGTAATACTTTGTATTGCTCGTAACCTTTATTTAATTGATCGTATAATAATTTACCAATCGCTTTAGCACCGCGTTGGTTAAAGTGCGTATAATCTTTATTGGCTTTTGCAGGAGATTCATCTACCCATTTTACCATAGATCCGTCGCCACCCATTAAAGTGTATAAATTTACAAATCCGGATTCCGTATCCAGCGCATATCTTTTTTGTGCTTTCATCAAAGGAACTACGGCTGAATCTGTTTTCATTTCCAGATCATATTTTGTTGATTTATCTGCTGTTGAAATAATCAAAACAGAAACTCCCGGAAATGATTCCTTGATTTTATTTACCGCTTTTGTCATTCCTTTTTGATACCAGGAATAATTCTTGGTACCATAGTTTAAAACGTTGGTTCCGTAATGCAGAATTACTAAGTCATATTTTAAACTGTTATTGAATCCCTGCATTACATTTGCATTGAATATAGAGATTGGCAATCCTGAATTTCCTCGTTGAGAGAAATTATCAACATGAACCCCAATTCCGTTATCAAAATTAAAGCCATAAATAGGAATCGAATCTGCGTGTATAAAATTTGCCTTGAATGCTTTTATACTTCCTGAGGTTACTTTTAAGGTATTGATTAAATTATTTGGGACAAGACTTTTTCGTAAAGTATCTTTTCCAATAATAAAATTGACGTTTCCTTTTTTAGATGCTTTTCCGTAAAACAAAGTTGGATTATCCAGAGTTGTCGAATATTTATTTAATCCTGCTTCATATTGAACCCAGGTCGTATTTACTTTATCATTTGCAAAAAATACGTGACCATTTACCCCAAAAGGACTTGTGGGTCTTTTTACGTTTAAGTATGATTGTGTTTTCCAGTTTTTAGAATACGTAGATTTTACGGAACCTCTTGATGCTGCAGACTCTGATGTTATTGAAACAAAACCAACACCATTACCTCCAAAACGTTCCTGATAATTAGATCGAACATCTTGTACGATCAAATCGCCATCTGTCATGGAATCTCCGTAGTAAGCAATCCTTACTTTGGCTTGTGGATTTTTTTCCAGCTGATATAATTTTTCATAAAAAGAAATCAAATATTGGTATCCTTTATAGTTATCGAAAGTTTCAGATGGAAACTCAATTCCTTCTGAGGCATCAAAAACTATTTTTTCCTTAGCTTCCTTTTTCTCATCTTCTGAAAGGCTATCACCTGTCTGAGCCAGAGAATCGTTTGCTACAGATTCTAAAAGCAAACTGTCTATTAGTACGTTTTTAGAATCTACTTTACTGTCCGGAAAAATTTTATCCGGTAAGATTTGTTTAAATCCAATGAAAGCTATGAATGCTAATGCTACAATTGCAAAAGACTGAAAAAAATAAGATTTTGTATTCACTAGTAATTATAAGTTTGAAGAAAGGATTCGTTAAAATTTCTATCAAAAATTCCTGTTAATCCTTATAAAAAAGTATGCGCAAAGATAGAATTAAACATTAATTTATGAATTGTTTTTAACATTAAAATAAAACAAAAAAAAGAGGTTAGACGAATCTAACCTCTTTATCAAAAAAAATAAAAAAAACAAAGCTAATGATTAACTAAATTTTAATGCTTTCGCATTTATAAATTAGAATAAAATAATCTTATCCTTAGGTTTTTAGTGAATTAATTATTTTAAGATCGCATATTCTAAAGTTACATTTCCTCTTTCGCCTGCTTCATTCAACATTGTAAGGAATTTTAACTTATAATAATTTCCTGCAGCATCTTTAATCACATAAAATCGATCTGTTCTAATACTTGGCAAACTAGTTGGTCCTCCGCCATTTCTCCAGTTAGCTCCAATTATTCTTTGATCTGTAGCAGAAACTTTAAAATTATCTTCAACAACTTTTGCTTTTGTAAAATCAGTATAAGATCCTCCAGCAGCAACTAAAACCTGATAAACTTGCGCTCCTGCTCTTGAATTCGTACTAATAAAATCGGCATAACCGTAACTAACTTCACCAGCACCCATATTTAAATAATTGGTAAAAACGGTAAAGTTTAAATCCCATTTTGCTTTTTCAGGCTCAACAGAAACAGTATTTCCAGAAGCTAAACTAAAAAATGTAAAATTATAAGCAGCATCTTTAGTAATTACTTTCTCTGTGAAAGTTGCAGAAGTTAAATCTGCATATTGAATTTTATATCCAGTACCGCTTCTTAAAATCCTAACTTTTTTCCATCCTCTGGATTCACCGTCAACGATAACACTTCCTTTTTCAGGTACAGCAGTTCCAACCAAAGATCCCATATTAACTAAATAAACTTTGTTTTCAGAATCTGTAGCTGAAATCTCTGCAATTGCAGTTCCAATTCCTGCTCCGGCACCTGCTAAAACACCAGTTGGGTTATCCACATATCCGTTTGAAGCAGCAGTTGTTCCAGCACCAACTGTTACATCTGCATCAATCACTTGAGATAAAGTAATATCAGATGTTTCTAATTTTTTTACGGCCATTTTAACAGATCCGTTTATTATAACTCTAAAGTCAGTTCCTGAAGAAAAACCAAAATCCCAAGCTGCTCTGTTTACTGATTTAGAAGTACCAGAACTTAAATCAAGATAAAGTTGATTTGGCTGATTTGGACCTCCAACAGTAGCTGCTAAAACATTTCCTAATGAAGCTGTTTGATTAAAATTAACCTGAATTGATTTGTTCAGTCCAGTTACAACATTGATAGAAGAACTATTAATCGTAAAAACAACATTTTTTACTTCTCCTTCAATAGCTTCTTTTAACTTATTAACAGTAAAGCTTACTGATGAAACATTTTTTTCAAAAGGAACAATAACAGTCTTAGCCGTTGCAGCTGGCAAAGTTGTAAAATCAGTTCCACTAACAACTGCAGTTTCAGTAAAAGAGATTGTAAGAGTTCCTGCAGCAGCCGTAGGTGTAGCAAATTTTAATTCTATAGGAGTTGCTGCTGCAGTTAAATTTAATGAAGCCTCTGCAAAAGTGACTGCATTAGCCTCAACTGTATTATTATCATCACTTGAACACGAAACAAGCGATAATAAAGCGATTGATAAAAATAAAAGTTTTTTCATTGAGTTATTAATTTATATTAAAGATTAAGGTTATATGCTAATTTTAAAAAGTATGAGCGCCCGTAAGCCAGCATCACTTCTCCCGGCGCAGCATGTCCAGCCGTTTGACTTGTATTTGTTTGATTTACATTTGTTATATCAAAAACATTTCTTGCTCCAATTGTAACTTCAAATTGGTCATTAAAGAAGTTTTTTCGAATTGAAATGTCAAGCCAGTTGCTTGGATCAATATCAGATATGATAAAAGAAGAAGAGCCTTCTATAAAACGTTGTGTCTTTCCATTGTATTTATAATATCCTGAAAATGTGGTTTTCCACTTTGGAATTAAATAAGAAAAACTTGCATTTAAATTAAAAGAGTAAAGAAATTTATCATCAGAGGCAAATACTTTGTTCTCTATCTTTTGTGAAATTCCAATTATTGCAGCTCCAAAATTAAAAGTCAAATTATCTTTTTGAAATTGATTCATTGTTGAAAAATTCCAAACCTTATATTTACTTATATTAATGTATTGATATTCTGGATTGCCTGTGTCAGGATTAAATCCAGTTAATGCCATATCTATTCTATCATCTACGTCTAAATAACTACCCGCCACAGTATTTGACATTTGTAATCCAGAAGAAAATACTGTTGTTTTTTTAAGACTGGTTTCGTAAGATGTACTGGTTTCAGGGATAAGATTTTCATTACCAATAAAGAAATGTCCATCAAAAATTAGCTTAGAATATAGTTCCTCAAAAGTTGGTGTACGAAATCCATTTCCATATGATGCACGAGCTTCTACTCCTTTGTCGAATAAATATCTTAGACCTATTGAAGAAGCATATTGGTTTTCAAATTTTGATTGAGCTGAAAATCTTAATCCCGGTCTAATCGAAAATCTTTGAGTTGCCATAATCTCCGAAGAAGCAAAAAAGTCATAATTTTCAATGGTTTTGCGTATGGGCACAAAAATATTACTGGCTTCCTGAACAAGTGAGAATCCTTGGTTGTTTACAAATTCATATCCTATCTGTAAGTCAACTGTTTTATCTGCAAAAAAATTACTTAATGTTCCTGTAGAATAAAGAACTTCCATCGATTGGTCTTTTACCTTAACATTGTTTGCCTCTGTCTTATTTGCAAAAAGATATCTGAAATCTTCTACGTCACGCTGTTGTTTTTGATGAGAAACGGACACATTGTAATTTAGCTGAGAAAATATTTTACCTGTTGCATTTAAATTATGGAAATATCTATTCGTTAAATATCTTTTATCATCAGCGTATCTGTAAGATCCTGTTACAGGATTAAAACCAGACTGTACTGTACTATTATAATAATCTACATTTTCATCTAAATATTCAAACTTATAGAAAAAACGAAAATTATCTTTACTGTAAGCTATTAATGCAGTTCCGTTTAGCTGATCTTTCGGCAACCATCGATAACCTCTTGAACCGTCATTTTCGTCATAATCGACTCCATTTTTATCATTTAAATATCCTTGAAAGTCGTTACGATTTACACCTAGTGAAACATACCAGTTTTTATCAAAATTATGAGAAACTTTTAAGGATTGAATATGTCGTCCTTCTTTAAAAAGAGAGTATTCATCGCTGATAGTTTCTTCCTGAACCGCAGCATTTATACCCCATTTATATTTTGAAGATTTTTTTGTAATAATATTTAAGACACCACTAACGGCATTCCCACCATATGTAACTCCCATTGAGCCTTCAACGATTTCGATATGATCAACATCATTAAGGTTTATCTGAGATAAATCAGTATTATTTCCTAAACCAGCTTCATTAACCAAAGGAACATTATCTACCAAAATTTTAAAATACTGGGCATCTAAACCAAATAAAGAAACTGTTGATCTACCACTAGTACTACTTGGTCTTACAGTTATATTTAAGTATTGATTTAAAACATCTGCTAAATTATTGGCTGCCAGATTTTGTATGTCCTTACTCGAAATAACCCGAACATTAAAAACCGATTTTTTAATTGACTGTGGTTCAAACTGTCCGGTAACAACCACTTCAGAAAGTTTATTTACAGCCGTAGTATCTTTTTCTTGTGCAAACGAAATTTGACAAAAAACAAAAGCTGTAAAAAGGGTAAATTTTATTTTCATTATTTTTATTCAGTCTTAATAATGACGCAAATATATAACTATTTTTAATTGTTCTAAATAAAATTTATATATTTGCAAAAAATTTAAAAACAAAAAATAAGTTATGATTTCAAAAAGCCTCTATTTTTCAGCCGTTATGGCTTTGACTTGTAGTCTTGGTTTCAGTCAGGACAAAAAACAGCAAGACATTAAATCAATTAAATCAATGTGTGGTTGTTATGAAGTGAAATTTAATTTTACTGAAACTTTTCAATATCCTAAAGATTCAGCTACTTATAAACCTTCTGAAACTAAACATGAATCTGCTTTAGAATGGGTAGAGTTATTAGAAGACACTCCTAACAAAATCGTAATGCAGCACTTATTAATAGTAAGTGATGATATGATTATTAAACACTGGAGACAAGATTGGCTATACGAAAACACAGACTTATATTCATTTGATAAAGGGACTTCCTGGAAATATAAAAAACTAGATAAAAAAGCCGTTAAAGGTCAATGGACTCAAAAAGTATATCAGGTAGATGACAGTCCAAGATATGAAGGATCTTCAACTTGGGTGCATGTAGACGGAAAAGATTACTGGGCGAATGTTGCTGATGCGCCTTTACCAAGAAGAGAGCAAACAAAACGTAATGATTACAATGTTTTAAAAAGAAGAAACATTCATGAAATCACTGCTACAGGATGGAATCACGAGCAAGACAACGATAAATTAATCAGAGACGATAGTGGAAAAGATGTTTTGTTAGCGCAAGAAAAAGGATTTGATGTTTATACTAAAGTTCCGGATATTAAATGTATTGCCGGACAAAAATGGTGGGTAGCAAATAATGTTCTTTGGAAGAATGTTCGTGACAAATGGCAAACTCTTTTTGACAGACATCAGGACTTAAACTTAGAAGCGAAAGTGGACAGAAAAGCACTTTATTCTCTTTTGTTTGATTTAAAACCAACTGCAACAAAAGCTGAAACAGATGCCATCATCAACAAATTCGTAAAATAAATATTTGTGTTAGTTACAGAAAAAGCCGGTAGTTTCACGACTATCGGCTTTTCTATTAATTAAAAAACCGCCTAAATTAATTTTAGGCGGTTTTATAGTTTTACAGGTCTTTAAGAATAAAAATATATTAGTTTTTATCCCAAAATATTTTTGTCGTTAATTTATCTCCTCCAATTGATGCTGCAGCAGCATTATAATTCATGGTGTTTAAGGTTTGTTCCCTAATTGGGTAATTCATTCTTGACGGAATCTGACCTTCTGCAGAAGCATCAGCATTTGAAGGCGGGGAAAGTAACGGAAAATTTAATCTTCTTGTAGACGTCCATCCTTCAAATCCTCTATTATATAAAGCATACCATGCTTGTTCTCCTATTTTTTGCTGCCAGGTTCCGGTTGCACTAGCATAAGCAACAGTCGGTTGGGTCAAATACGTTTCTATAGCTGCTTGTGCAA
The DNA here is from genome assembly GCF_001422725.1 of Flavobacterium sp. Leaf82. GTDB lineage: Bacteria > Bacteroidota > Bacteroidia > Flavobacteriales > Flavobacteriaceae > Flavobacterium. The sequence continues at coordinate 75,480 of NZ_LMMA01000037.1, forward strand.
TTCCCCAATCTTTCATTGATGCTGTAATTGCATTAGTATAATGTGTTGCTGCGTCGCCACTAATTGCAACACCTCTTTCTACAGCTTCTGCTAATAAAAATTCAACTTCTGCATAGTCTAAATAAGTTCCTTTAAAGTCCAGTAATTGAATCAAGGCACCTATCTGAGTAAATTTTCCAAAACTATTTTTTAATCCTACCACTCCTCCTTTATAAGGTAAAGCTTCTCCATTGGTATCTTTTAAGTTTTGAGCAAAATAAACGGTAGTTCTGGGATCATTTTTTGCCACTAATGCGTCTACAAATGGTTGGGCAGGCACGAAATCATGCCTTCCAGAAAACACCAAATCTACATAAACAGGATTTGTATTGGGTACATTAGTTTGATATGCGATTTTTGCATTATCATCATTTGAAGTAAAAGTACCTTTTGATGCTGAGATTATCGCAGCATCTGCAAGAGCTTCTTCTAATCCTGATGCTTTAAGATTAATCCCTAATTTTAATTTTATACTATTTGCAAATTTTATCCATAAAGATAATTGATCTCTATAAATAATATCAGCATTTCCAAAACCTTCATATGCAGGATTTATATTTGCAATGTCACTATCAATACGCACAATTAAATCTTTATAAATATCTAATGCCTTATCATATTTTGCCAGATAATTGCCTGAACCTTTATGAGCTTCAGAGTACGGAATGTCTCCAAAGGTATCGACAAGAATTTGATAGGAGTAAACACTTAAAATATCTATCATTGCCAATTGATTCTTTTGTATAGATGTTTTGGCAGCAAATTGAGGATCCGTTGCTAAAATCACTTCACTTTCGATATAGTATTTTGCTTGTTCCAGATCTCCTAAGGAACCATCATTTGTAGTCGTTCCGGCATAAAAAGCTCCCCAATGGTTATCAGAAATCTTTCTTGTTGTCCATTGATAAACAGATTCGTCTGTATAGGTAGTCTCTGTCCATTGCTGGTTAACTAACCTAAAGATATTTTTATTGACACTTGTATTAACGACTTGTTCTGCAATACCTTTTTGTGCACTTGTAAATAAAGAATATGCAGGTACTGTTGATGGATTTTTCTCGTCGTTGTTCATATCCGTCAAATCACTGCAAGAGCTTACGAGTAATAAGATACTTAAAAAATAAATTATGTTTTTCATGATATTTTTTATTAAAATTTAAATGTTAAGTTGAATCCTATGTCTCTTGTTGTAGGCAATGATCCAACAGAATAACCTCTGGATTTATTTCCTGATGACAATCCACTTTCAGGATCTGCATAAGGCAAATTTTTACTAATGATCCATAAATTGGAACCTAATAAACTTAATGTTGCACTATTTACAAACGTACCTTCAAACACTTTTTTAGGAAAATTATATGAAATAGATACTTCTCTCAATTTTACGTATGAAGCATCATAAATAAACCCTTTATTTGGTGCTGCCTGATATCCGTAATTACTGGAATATACACCAGGTCCGGTTTTATCAGGAGTATCATTATTATTTACAGTCGAAACCAGATTTCGAGAACCATCAGGAGCAACTCCGGCATTTACTACACCATTTTCTCTTACATTTCCTGCTGCTGTTTCAGGATATAATCCATTGGCAAGACCATAATACATATCTAATGAGAATATATCACCACCTTTTTGTGTATCGATTAAGAAACTCATCGAAACATTTTTATAGTTAAGCTTGTTTCTAACTCCTCCTATCCAGTCCGGAGTTACATTACCAATCGTATTATCTGATGTTCCAGATATTAAATATTTACCCGTTTTTTGATCTACTGTTGGCTGACCATTTGTATAGATATAATCTGTTCCTTTTATAGATCCGTATGCTTCTCCGCTAGTTGCATTAATAGTAACTCCACCCTGAAAAGAAGCGATTTGCAGATTCCCTACTCCTTCCGGCAAAGAGATAACCTTGCTTTTATTATTCGACCAGTTTACAGTAATATCCCAACTAAAGTTTTCTGTTTTTACAGGAGTTCCCATAAGTTGAATTTCCAGACCACTATTTTCGATATTTCCTCCATTAACCCATGCATTGGTAAATCCTGATGAAGAGGAAACTGCAGCTGATACAATTTGATCTACAGTATTAGTCTTGTAATACGTAACATCAAGACCTAAACGTCTTTTGAAAGCACTTGTCTCTAAACCAATTTCAAAAGATTTTGTTCTTTCAGGTTTAAGATTAGGATTTTTATTGGTGTTTGGCAAAGTATACATTGGCTCTCCTGTAAAATTTGAGCTTCTTTTATAGGTATTTATTAAACTTAGCGGCTCTGCATCATTACCAACTTCTGCGTAGTTTAATCTAAACTTTCCTAAATTTAACCATTCAGCTTTTACTAAATTAGAAAACAATAATGCTCCGGAAATTGCGGGATAAGTATAGGCATTATTATTACTTGGTAATGTCGACGAAACATCTCTTCGTACAGAGGCATCAATAAAATAAGTATCCTTGTATCCTATCGAACCTTGTGCATAAATACCATCTACGCCCCAATCTGCTTTATTTTCAGTAGGAAAAGGCAGTTCATATCTTGAATTGGACAACGCATATATTCCAGGAGTAACTAAACCTCCAATGGTTGAGGAAAGAACATTATTTCTTTTGTTTCTTCTGGTGTTTGAACCCAAAACTCCGGTTAGGCTAATATCGTCTCCAAATTTTTTATTGAAGTTTAGCATAAAATCATAATTGATTTCCTGAAAGTTGACATCGTATCTTTGATACCCGGATTTTTCATCAATTGGAGACAGTCCAAAACCAGTTGCAGTAGAACCTACAGCTCTTCTTTCTTCCTGAAGCTGATTATAAGTATCTAAAGAAACTCGTCCTAAAGCACTTAACCAACTTGTTATTTCGTAATTAAGGGATGCATAACTAAATAAACGTGTCTTATTATCTGAAGAATAATTTTGATAACGTGTAAAATATGGATTATCCCAATAAGCCGGTTTTAACTCATTTGCGTTGGGATCTGCCCAGTTCCAGGTAATATTTTGTCCACCTGATGCATTGTAAACATTTTGCAATTCTTTTACATCAACATTTGTTTGCCACCATTGTCTAAAACTTCCAATAATATTATCACTATAACCTGTAGAATTTCTACCTACAGTATTTTGTAATGTTACAGCTGCATAAGCGTTTGCAGTCAATTTATCAGTTATTTTTTGACTAAATCTTGCGCTTATCTGATTTTTTTTCAATTCACTATTTGGTAATATTCCTGTTTGAATTGTATTAACATACGACATCGAAAGACTTGACTTATCTGTAGATTTTTCCAGAGATAAACTATTTGTATTTGTTAGTGCCGATTTAAAAAAAGTAATTGGTCCGTTTTGAGCTGCACTCCATGCAGTAGATTTATCGTAATTCTTAGAATATGGCGTAAAAGAATCCCATTGGTAAACAGAATTACCCGTATAAGCATCACCATATGAAGCATCGTTTGATGTATCTACAGTTGGTATAGCATTACTATCCAGAAAAGAACTTCCAAAACCGTAACCGGCTCCATATTTATTTTGATATTTAGGAAAAGTAGATTTATCAACTGTTCCTACAGTCATACTGCTCGAAAAAGTAAAACCAACCTTATCATCGCCTTTTTTCCCTTTTTTTGTAGTTACCATTACTACTCCGTTGGCGGCTCTTGATCCGTATAAAGCGGTAGCGGCAGCACCTTTAAGAATATTAATACTTTCAATATCTTCCTGATTAATATCTGCTGCACTATTGCCATAATCATAACCTCCTCGGCCTGAATTTTGTTCTGCTGTATTGGAGTTTGAATTATCAACAGGAACTCCGTCTACAACCCACAAAGCCTGATTATTTCCTGTAAGCGATTTATTCCCTCGAATTACAACGTTTGTAGAACCTCCAAAATTTGTATTTCTTGAAACTTCGACACCTGCAGCTTTACCTGATAAAAGGTTTGCTACGTTTGTATTTCCTGCTCCGCTATTTACTAGATCTTTTCCTGAAATTTGCTGAGAAGCATAACCCAGAGATTTCTTTTCTCTTTTTACTCCCAAAGCTGTAGTTACTACAACGCCTTCAAGTTCTACGGAGTCATCTTTTAATTTTACATTTATGATTGAAGAACCAGCAGCTATTTCCTGAGTTTTCATTCCGATATAACTAAATACTAAAACTTGATTTGATTCTGCCTTAATAGCATATTTTCCATCAAAATCAGTTTGCACACCTGATTGTGTACCTTTTATTAAAACAGTAACGCCGGGTAAAGGTATTCCGCTGTTATCTGAAACTATTCCTGTAATTTTTTTTTCCTGCGCAGCTGTAAATTGCAACACAAGTACAAAAAACAGTATCATAAATCCTTTTAGTTTTTGTTTCATTATTTGGTTTTTTTGAATTATCAGTGCAACTTATATAATTAATATAAATTTAACAAGGTTTTTATTTATTTTAACACAAATAATTGTAATCCAATTATTACTTTTTAAACCAAAACAAGCAGTAAACTATTGATCTTTAGAGGAATCCTAAGAAATGTAAGAATAATTCTAAAAATATTTTTTTTGCAAGGCGATCGCGTAAAATCAAATTATCATCTTAGTACGAAGTGTAGGCAATACATACTTGTCTGATTTTATCCATAAAAAAAGCCGGCTAAATTTCTTTAGCCGGCTCAACCCTTTATTTTTCTAAAAGTGTACTAATTCAAAATAGATAAATATATCAGAGTGTTTTTATTTGTTTTTCTTATATAATTCATAAATGACATAAGAGTAGAATCTTCTTACTTTAAAACAGTGGAAAATTACTACATAAAATTAAAACAACACTATATTGTACGAAAATTAACACTAAAATAACTTTTTTAGATAATCAAACTAAAAACAAAAAGCCGACAATTGATGATCAATTATCGGCTTTTTAGATGTTTTAGTTATGTTTTACATTCTCTCAGGAACCTCAATTCCTAACAAAGTAAAAGCAGATTTTATAACTTCGGCTACTTTTTGGGAAAGCTGCACTCTAAATATCTTTTTAGTCAAATCTACTTCTCCTAAGATATGAACAGATTGATAAAAAGAGTTGTATTCTTTTACCAAATCATAGGTATAATTTGCAATTAATGCAGGACTGTGGTTTTGCGCTGCATTTTGAATTACTTCCGGGAAAAGCTCGATTTGTTTTACCAATTCTTTTTCTTTCTCGTGTAATTCTTCGGTATTTGTTTTAGCGGAGAAATCAAAATCTGCTTTACGGATAATAGATTGAATTCTTGCATATGTATATTGAATAAACGGACCTGTATTTCCTGCAAAATCAACTGATTCTTCCGGATTAAACAAAATACGTTTTTTAGGATCTACTTTTAATATGTAATATTTTAAAGCTCCAAGTCCAATTGTTTTGTACAATTTCGCTTTCTCTTCAGGAGAATAACTGTCTAACTTTCCAAGATCTTCAGAAATTTGTTTTGCTGTATCTGTCATATCCTGCATCAAATCATCTGCATCTACAACAGTTCCTTCACGGCTTTTCATTTTTCCAGATGGTAAATCAACCATTCCGTATGATAAATGATATAAGCTTGAAGCCCAGTCAAAACCTAATTTTTTCAGGATCAGGAACAATACTTTAAAGTGATAATCTTGCTCGTTACCAACTGTATAAACCATTCCGCCAACATCCGGCATATCTTTTACACGCTGAATTGCAGTTCCTATATCTTGTGTCATATAAACAGCAGTTCCGTCAGAACGCAAAACAATTTTACGATCCAGACCTTCATCTGTTAGATCAATCCAAACAGAACCATCAGGATCTTTTTCGAAAACACCACTATCAAGACCTATCTGAACAACATCTTTACCTAATAAATACGTATTACTTTCATAATAATATTTATCAAAATTAACCCCAAGATTAGTATAAGTCGTAGCAAAACCTTCATAAACCCATTCGTTCATTTTTTTCCAAAGCGAAATTACTGCTTCATCACCAGCTTCCCATTTTTTAAGCATTTCTTGTGCCTCAACAATAATCGGAGCTTGTTTTTTTGCTTCTTCTTCAGTTTTACCGGTTTCCATTAATTGAGAAATCTCAGCTTTATAAGCTTTATCAAACTCAACATAATATTTACCAACTAATTTATCTCCTTTTAAACCTGAACTTTGCGGAGTTTCTCCATCTCCAAATCTTTCCCAAGCGAGCATCGATTTACAAATATGAATTCCACGGTCGTTGATGATTTGTGTTTTGTACACTTTTTTACCAGAAGCTTTGATAATTTCGGCTACAGAATATCCCAACAAATTGTTACGAACGTGACCTAAGTGTAATGGTTTATTGGTATTAGGCGAAGAATATTCGACCATAATTGCTTTATCATCCGCATTTGGCGTTACATATCCAAATTTGTGATTGTCTCTTATCTCATTAAAGAAATTCAAATAATAACTATCTGCAATTACAATATTCAAAAAGCCCGAAACAACATTAAAACGTGCTACTTCCGGAAGATTTTCGACTAAATAATTTCCTATTTTATTTCCTAATTCTACAGGATTGCTTTTAATCACTTTTAATAAAGGAAAAATGACCATTGTAATATCGCCTTCAAACTCTTTTCTGGTAGTTTGAAATTCGATTTTATCAACAGTAACATCAAATAATGCTTGTATTGCTTTTTGTATAGAAGGTGTAAGAATTTGTGATAATGACATGTAAACTTATTTTTAAAGTGAGCAAAGATACTGCTTATTCATCAATTACAGAAAATGAAAAACATATAAAATAGAACAAATCAATTAGAATTTATCAAAAAGGATTTTAAAATGATTGTTAAAATTATCAAAAAATTAATATGCTAATCTATTAAAAAACAGCCTTTCTTAAAAAAAACTAAAAAATTTTCATGATTTCCTGTAACATATCGACCACAGAAGAGTCTTAATAAGAAATTAGAATTCATTTTCAAGAAAAAAAAATTAACAAAAAACAAAAACACAATCATCATCAATCAAATCAAAATAATCAATTAGTACTTATGAAATTAAAATTCTTTCTGTTCGCGTTACTAGGTGTAATTGCAACAGCACAAGCCCAGAACACAGGAACAGTTTCTGGAAAGATTACAGAGAAGTCGAATAACGCGGCTATTTCTTACGCGACAGTTTCAATAAAAGATAACGGTAAAGTAGTTACAGGAGTTAACACGGATGACAATGGAGATTTCTCTATTAAAAATCTGGCTTTAAAAAGTTACACTATCGAAATTCAATACATTGGATTTAAAAAATATACAGGTTCACTTATTTTAAGTGACAATAAAAAAACAGCTACAGTAAATGTTTCTCTTGAAGAAGAAGCTACTCAGCTTAAAGGTGTAAATATCGTAAGTGACCGCTCGACAATAGAACAGAAAATTGACCGAAAAGTAATCACAGTCGGAAAAGATTTAACTACTGCCGGAGCTTCGGCATCAGATATTATGAATAATATTCCATCTGTAAATGTAGATCAGGACGGAAAACTTTCGCTTCGCGGAAATGACAATGTTCGTGTATTAATTGACGGAAGACCCTCAAATATTGATCCTGCACAATTATTAAAACAAATTCCATCGACTTCGATCAAAAAAATCGAATTGATTACAAATCCTAGTGCAAAATACAATCCGGAAGGAATGTCAGGAATCATCAATATCGTTTTACACAAAAATGCAAATACTGGTTTTAACGGAAGTTACAGTGGCGGAATCACTTTTGGAGAAACGGCTAAATACAACCAATCTTTAAACTTGAATTACAAAACCGGAAAAGTAAATTTCTTTGGAAATGTGGGACAAAACTTTGGAACGTATTACAATGATGGTTTCATTAAAAGATTTGATCCAAGTGTAGTTCAGAAAATTGATGTTATAAACGACAACGATTCTTATTTGTATAAAATTGGGATGGATTATTTAATAAATGATCATAACACATTATCTTTTTATACGAATCAAAACAAATCAAATGGTAAAGGTTATGTAGATACTGCCATTGACTATAATAATGTAACAGGTTCTGATGTTGCAAGTATTTTTCAGAAATCTAAATATTCAGGACCGGATAATGTTGGAACTTACAATTTAGCATACAAACACATCTTTAAAAAAGAAGGTCATACTTTAGATTTTGAAGGGAACTATAGTGATAATAAAGAAACTAATTATGCTTCTTTTGATACTCAGTCTATAAATAACGACAATACTCAAAACAATGTTATTTATGATGATTACATAAAAGGAACACGTAAATTGACTACTCTGAATGTAGATTATGTAAATCCTTTAAATGACAAAACAACGCTTGAAGCAGGTGCCGAAGCCAGACTTACTAAAACAGATAATTATTATAGTACAGGGAATCCGCTTGCAGCACTTCCGGTTTCTGTTTATACTTATGATACTGATATTTATTCGGCTTATCTAACATTTGGTCAGAAATTTAAAAAATTCAGCTATCAGGTTGGTGGTCGTTTTGAAAGTTATAAAGTTGTCGCTAATTTAAATCAGGGTCTTGAAAAATTCAATGATGATTATATTACTTTATATCCTTCGGCTTATTTTACGTATAACCTGAACGAAAAAAACACTTTGCAATTTAGCTACAGCCGTCGTGTAGACCGCCCTAGTTTAGAGCAGACAAAACCTATTCGTGAGTTTTCTACTCCGTTAGTTACCTCATTAGGAAATCCTGAATTAAGACCTCAGTTTACAAATTCTGTCGAAGTAAATTATACTAAAACTCTTGAAAAAGGAAGTTTTACAACAGGTGTTTTTTACAGAAGTATCAATGATCAAATTAGTAGAATTTTATACCCGGACGATACAGATCCAACTGGTAACAAACAAATTTTGACTTATACAAACTATGATCATAATACATCTTATGGTTTTGAGGTTTCGTTTAATTACAAAATTACAAAATGGTGGGATATCCAGCCTTCTATTGATTTCTCAAGCATTAATCAACAAGGAGTTGTGTTTAAATACGATCCTGTAACACAAACAAGTAATCCTTTTGAAAGAAAAGTTACAGTTGCAGCATTCAATGGTCGTATGAACTCAAACTTTAAAGTAAACAAGCGTTTAAGCTTTTTATTATTTGGTTTTTACAGAGGTGGAGTTGACGGTCTTCAAAATAATAGCAATGAAATGTACAAAATGGACATAGGTTCGCGTTATACATTGTTAGACAGTAAGATGAACATCAGTTTACGTTTTAATGATGTCTTTAATACAATGAAATATTCATTTGATGCTATGTATCCTTATGCACATGAAGGACAATTTAAATGGGAAAGTCAAACTGTTTATTTAGGTTTAACGTATAATTTTGGTGGTGCAAAAATCAAAAATTTAGAGCGTAAACAAAGAGAAGATAACACTAGTAAAGGTGGCGGCGGAATGTTTTAATCCCACTTTTAATAGTAGATTTTAATAGTTCTTGTAGAAAGGAAAAGCCTGGAGTTTGCCAACTTCAGGCTTTTCTTATTTTAGGGAATGACTATAGAAAATTTCGCAATTCTTTTACTTCTTCCGGATTTGCTGTTTCTGTATTGCCTGTAATAGCAGATGAATGATAAAAAGTTGGTTCTAATTTTTCCTGTAAAAATTTAATATTCGAAGATCGTAAACCTCCGCCAGGCATAATTTCGATTCGGTCATTGGCAAGTTTCTGAATCATTTCAAGATCATCAATTCCTTCTTCGACATTTTTTCCTCTTCCGGAAGTCAGGATAGTTTGAAAACCACAATCAATGACGTCCTCAAGTGCTTGTTCTATAGAATTAACAACATCAAAAGCACGATGAAAGGTACAAGAAAGCGGACTCGCCAAATTGACTAATTCCTGATTTTGTTTTTTATTGATACTTCCGTCAGGATTTAAAATTCCGAAAACAAAACCATCAACGCCCAATTTTTTTAAGTGTTTTAAATCTTGCTTCATTTCTACAAATTCTTCATCTGTATATACAAAATCACCGCCACGAGGTCTTATAATAACATGCATTTTAATCGAAAGAATTTCACGAACCCTAACCGCCAGAACCGCATTTGGTGTTGTTCCTCCAAGTTGCATATTTTCGCATAACTCGATTCTGTCTGCACCATTGTCTTGCGCAATTATTGCCGATTCATACGTAAAACAGGCAATTTCAAGTTGATTTTTTTTCATTTTCATTTAATTTTTCATACAAATTTTGTCATTCTTCACCAACTAGTTTGTCATTTCGACGCAAGGAGAAATCACATTAGAAAATCCATAATCATTGTCGAGTCACAAGTGCGATTTCTCCTTGCGTCGAAATAACAAAAACTACATAATTCAATACGAAAGTATAAAAAAACCTGCTCTAAAAAAGAGCAGGTTTTAAAAATATAATGCAAGATGAATTAATTTACCATTTAATAATTGCGCTTGCCCAGGTAAAACCACTACCAAAAGCTGCTAAAACAACTGTATCTCCGGATTTTATCTTTCCTTGTTCCCAAGCTTCTGTCAAAGCGATTGGAATTGAGGCTGCGGTTGTATTACCATATTTCTGGATATTATTGTGAACCTGATCATCCGTCAGTTTAAATTTGTTTTGAATGAATTGTGAAATTCTCAAATTTGCCTGATGCGGAATCAACATATCAATATCTGAAACCTGTAAACCGTTTGCTTCTAATCCTTCGTTGATTACTTCTGCAAAACGAACTACTGCATTTTTAAATACAAATTGTCCGTTCATGTATGGATAATAACTTTCGTCATTCGGGTCATTATCTGCTAAAATATCGGTTACCCAACGCGCTCCCATTCCCGGTGCCTGCAAAGCTAATTCCTCTGCGTGTTGTCCTTCTGAATGCAAGTGAGTAGATAGAATTCCTTTTGTTAAATCTTCTTCACGGCTCAAAACTGCTGCTCCTGCCCCATCTCCAAAAATTACAGATACTCCACGACCACGTGTTGTCATATCTAATCCTGTAGAATGAACTTCAGAACCAATCACCAAAATGTTTTTATACATTCCGGTTTTAATGTATTGATCTGCAACAGATATTGCATAAACAAATCCGGAACACTGGTTTCTTACATCTAATGCGCCAACTGTTCTTAATCCTAAATCACGTTGTACTAAAACTCCAGGTCCTGGAAAATAGTAATCAGGACTTAATGTAGCGAAAACTACAAAATCAATATCTTCTTTGGCCACGCCAGAACGTTCTATAGCAATTTTAGCTGCTTTTACCCCCATTGTAGTTGTGGTATCTTCTCCACGAATAATATGTCTGCGTTCCTGAATTCCTGTTCGCTCCTGAATCCATTCATCATTGGTATCAATAATTTTAGACAAATCGTCGTTGGTCACAACATTGGAAGGAACATAATATCCTAAGCCCGCTATTTTTGAATGATACATATTCTTTTGTTATTTGTTAAAAATTTGGAATGCAAATTTAAGTATACTTTAAATCATTAGCGTACAAATTAGTGTTTTTTTCGTAATTGACAATTTAATATACTTTAATTATATATCGAATTAAGACTATTTACATTTTGAAAAATCAGTTTTTACATCTAAATGATGAAAACTATGAAAAATAACCCATAAAATGTAACAAGATTCAATTACTTTAGTCAAACATAACGAATACCATTTTTAAACTCCTAAAATTCAAATTATGAAATTAAAGGTTACACTCCTATTATTTCTTAACATTGGCTTTTTTGCCTTTGCTCAGGAAAATTTAACCTACCAAAAACCATCAAAATCTATATTAGATTTAGCGGACTACCAAAAAGCTCCACTCGTGTCTATGGATACCAAAAAAGAGAATATGTTGCTCCTTTATAGAAACACCTATAAAACATTGGACGATCTTAATCAGGATGAACTTCGCTTAGGTGGTTTGAGAATTAATCCGGTAACAAATATTTCGAGTACAGCAACGTATACAATCAATCTTAAGTTAAGAAAAATTAGTGCAAAAGACGAAATTCAGGTTACAGGTTTACCGGAAAATCCAAAAATAACCAATGTTCTCTGGTCACCAAACGACAAGAAAATTTTGTTCTCGCATACAACAAGTACAGGCGTAGAACTTTGGGTTGTAGATGTAGCCACTGCAAAAGCAACAAAACTTACAGATGCGACTGTAAATGCAAACCTTGGTAATCCGTTTAGCTGGTTTTTAGACAATGAAACTATCTTGGTAAAAATGCTTCCAAAAGACAGAAAACCATTATTAGACTCTAAAAAAGACTTACCAACCGGGCCAATTATCTCGAACACATCCGGAGCAAAATCTCAAAACAGAACTTATCCTGATATGTTGAAAAATCAGAATGATGAAATTAATTTTGAGAATATCATGACTTCTGAACTGTATAAAGTAAACCTTAACGGAACTGCTACTTTGTTTAAGGAAGCAGCAATGTACGCCGGAGAAAAAATTTCGCCGGATGGTAATTATATTATGTTAACTACAATACAAAAACCGTTTTCATATGTTGTTCCTTTAAACAGATTTCCATCTAAAACAATTGTTTACGATGCAAGAGGAAAAGAGGTTAAAACGGTAAACGAAGTTCCTTTAAACGAAGTAATTCCAAAAGGTTTTATGGCAGTTCGTAAAGGAAAAAGAGAAATGACCTGGAGAAATGATAAACCAGCGACTTTATCTTATGTTGTAGCTTTAGACGAAGGAAATCCAGCTAATAAAGTTGAATTTAGAGACGAAGTTTTTCTATGGGATGCGCCTTTCGCAAACAATCCAACAACATTGGTAAAAGTACCTCAACGCTACAATGATATTATTTGGGGAAATGACAATATTGCTTTTCTTACTGACGAATGGTACGATACCCGTAATACAAAAACGTATTTAATTAATCCGTCAAATCCTGCCCAACAGGCAAAAGTAATTACAGACAGAAACCAACAAGATGTGTATTCAGATCCGGGAGTTTTTGAAACTAAGAAAAATGAATACAATAAATATGTCTTAGCGATCGAAAAAGACAATGCTTATCGCATTGGTGAAGGATATACAAAAGAAGGTCAGTTTCCTTTTATTGCTGAATTTAATCTAAAAACATTGCAGTCTAAACGCCTTTATACGTCGACTTATAAAGATAAAAAAGAGGATTTATTAGGTATTGAAGATTTTAAAACCGGCAAAGTTTTAGTTCAGATTCAGTCTAAGAGTGAATATCCTAATTATTATTTTAGAAACATTAAAAAACAAAACAGCTTAACGCCAATTACTTATTTCCCAAATCCGTTTGAAAGCATTAAAGATGTTAGCAAAGAAGTAATCAAGTACAAGCGTAAAGATGGTGTTGAACTTTCCGGAACCTTATATTTGCCTGCAGGTTACGACAAAGCAAAGAAAGAAAAATTACCTTTATTAATCTGGGCGTATCCAGCTGAATATAAAGACAAAAACAGCGCCGGACAATCGACACAAAACTCAAACGAATTTACAACTCCTTATTACGGATCGTTTGTATATTGGGTAACCAAAGGATATGCGGTTTTAGATGATGCTGCTTTCCCAATTATTGGCGAAGGAACTACAGAACCTAACGACAATTTTATATCTCAATTAGTAGATAATGCAGCAGCAGCAATTGATGCTGTTGACGCTTTAGGATATATTAACCGCAAAAAAGTAGCCGTGGGAGGACATTCTTACGGAGCTTTTATGACGGCAAATTTATTGACACATTCTAATTTATTTGCGTGCGGAATTGCAAGAAGCGGAGCTTACAACAGAACTTTAACTCCGTTTGGTTTCCAGACTGAGCAACGTAATTATTGGGAAGTTCCTGAAGTTTATACTGCAATGTCTCCTTTTATGAATGCAGATAAAATGAAAACACCACTTTTATTAGTTCATGGTGAAGCAGATAATAATCCCGGAACTTTTACTTTGCAGACAGAACGTTATTATCAAGCCTTAAAAGGTTTAGGGGCAACAACAAGAATGGTAATTTTACCTAAAGAAGCACATAGTTATGTTACCAAAGAAAATATTTTACACCTGCTTTGGGAGCAAGATCAATTCTTAGAAAAATACTTAAAAAACTAGATTATAAAATTGATTATAAAAAGAAACCCGACAGTGATTAAGCTGTCGGGTTTTTATTTTACAGATAAAAATTATCTAATTTTCTAATTGACAAATTATCTAATTAAAGATAATTTAAACCTAAAAATATTTCCTGTTCCAGAGGAAGATCAATCTCACTTTCAAAAAAAACGAGTTGTCTTTTATAAACAGTTTCAATTAAAAAATGATTTCCTCTAAAATAAGTTCTTCTGATTTTTACCGGCAAATCTGATTCTGCTACCATTTTAAACTGATGCGGATATACCAATGTTTTATGTGACTGATCTTCATATGGCAATAGCAAATGAGTAGGAATTTCATTTACTTCACCAAAAAGCGAAGCCACATATTTAGTTTCCGGATCTTCATATATCTTCGTCGGGTTATCTTTTACGATAACTTCACCATTTCGCATAACAATAGCTTCATCAGCAAATGATAAGGCATCGGTACTATCGTGAGTTGCGATAATACAAGTAATTCCTTTTTGCTTTAAATATCTAAATAAATTTCGGCGTAAAGCATTTTTACGAAAAGCATCGATTTGGCTAAAAGGTTCATCAAGCAAAATTACTTCTGGCTCTAAAGCCAAAACTCTCACCAAAGCCACTCTTTGTTGCTGTCCTCCACTTAAAAACTTCGCTTTTACATTAGAGAATTGCTCCATTTCTACCATTTCCAATAATTCCTGAACGCGTAGTTTTTTCATATTGGCAAAACCATTCGAAAGAAACTTCCCAACATTTTCAGCTACCGTTTCAAAAGGAGACAAATCAAAATCCTGTGCCAGATATTTCATAAAAGGCATTCCCGGGATCAAATTGTATTTAGGACCTAAAATGGGCTTGTCGTTATAAAAGATCTTACCTTCATCTAAGTCATATAAACCGTACATTAATTTTAAAAGTGTACTTTTTCCGCAGCCGCTTTCACCAATAATAGCAATATTCTCGCCTTTATTTATGGTAAAAGAAACGTTTTTTATAACAGGGCTTTCGGTATACGAAAAAGAAATATTCTGAATGTCGAGCATGGGTTGTATTTGAAAGTTCAAATTTACAATGTTTAATTTCTAAAGTCAAAAAAAAGCTGCTTCAATTATGAAACAGCTTTTAAGAAATTTTATTGCGTTTGAAACTATTTACCAGCTTCAGTTTTTGCGTCGTTTACCATTTTGTCATTTGCAGTAATAGAAAACTCTACACGACGGTTTTGAGCTCTTCCTTCAGGAGTATCATTTGTAGCAATAGGTTCAGCGATTCCTAAACCAGAAGTTTTGAAACGGCTTGATTTTAATCCTTTTGCAACTAAATAAGCTTGCACAGATGCTGCTCTTTGTCCTGAAAGTGTTAAGTTATATTCTGGTTTTCCTGTATTATCAGTATAACCAAAAATTTGAATATCAGTATCTCCGTACTCATTAAATACAGAAACCAATTTATCTAAATTTGTTTTTGCTTGTGGAGTTAATGTTGATTTGTTAGTATCAAAACGAACAGAATTTTCATTTAAAGTCAAGTGAATTCCTTCTCCAACTCTTTCTACAGAAGCACCTGGTAAAGCCTGATCAATTTGACGGGCTTGTTTATCCATTTTGTTTCCAATAAGAGCACCAGTTCCACCACCTACAGCAGCTCCAATTGCAGCTCCTAAAGCAGTGTTTCCGCCTTTTCCTAAATTATTTCCAAGAATACCACCAATAAGACCACCGGCAACTACTCCAATTCCAGCTCCTTTTTGTGTATTGTTAGCGTTTTTTACTGAATCGCAACTTGCAAAGAAACTTACTAATACAAGTAAACTACTCAAACCTAAAACTGTTATCTTTTTCATATTATATATTTTTATTTTTTAATTAGCTCTTTGAAATTGGTAAGTAACATCCTTAGTTTGTCCACCAACATTAATATTATCGATTAACTGAAATGATGTATCAGTTAAACCAGCAACTTTTAATAAGTAACCATCTCTAACATTTTTTGATTTCGTTCCGGGATTAACAATCTTAAGAACAAAAAGTCCCTGATTATTGATACTCCATACGATTGGCGAAGTAAAAGCTGTACAACTTGCAGAAGTTAAAGTCATAGTTCCTTTATTGTTGTTTGAAATAAAATTCCAGGTACTTCCAATAAAACATTTAGAATCAGCAAGATCAAAAGAAGTTACTTTAATATAGTCAGAACCCGCATAAGATACATTGGTTAAAACCCAATTTCCTTTAATAGCTACTTGAGTAGGTCTGTCAAGTTTAGTAGATAGTGTAGTGGCTTCTGTTGAAGCGGTAGACGAAGCTGATTTACACGCGAATAACATCGTGGCGATCATGCAAATGAAAATGATTTTCTTCATTTTGTACATTTTTTTAAGTTAATACTTACTTATTTAACAATTATTATATGACAAAGATACAATTCATAAGAATATCTTTTGTTTTAGAATCTAATTATTTTCTTTCAAAATTAACACTTCCGACATTTTGTCACCCAAAAAACAATTGGTATTCTATTTGAATAAATGAAAATCATCACTTTAAACTAAAAAAATAATAAAAATATGACAACAGGTAAAATTAATGTTTCGGTAGAAAACATCTTTCCCTTAATCAAAAAATTCTTGTATAGCGATCACGAAATCTTTTTACGTGAGTTAATTTCAAACGGAACCGACGCGACTTTAAAGCTAAAACACTTAATTAGTATAGGAGAAGCTAAAGTAGAATTCGGAAATCCTGTTATCGAAATTAAAATTGATAAAGAAGGTAAAAAAATCCACATTATCGACCAGGGATTAGGTATGACAGCTGATGAAGTTGAAAAATACATTAACCAGGTTGCTTTTTCTGGAGCCGAAGAATTCCTTGATAAATACAAAGATTCTGCTAAAGATTCTGGAATTATTGGTCACTTTGGTCTTGGGTTTTACTCTGCTTTTATGGTTGCTGAAAAAGTAGAAATCATAACTAAATCATACAAAGATGAACCAGCTGCACACTGGACTTGCGATGGTAGCCCTGAGTTTACTTTAGAGCCTGCTGACAAAACTTCACGTGGTACTGAAATCATCCTGCATATTGCTGAAGACTCTCTTGAATTTTTAGAAGATTCTAAAATCAGCGGCTTATTAAATAAATATAATAAGTTTATGCCTATTCCAATTAAATTTGGAACTAGAACAGAAACACTTCCAAAACCGGAAGATGCTCCTGAAGATTACATAAACGAAACTTTTGAAGTTGATAATATCATCAATAATCCAAATCCGGCCTGGACAAAACAACCAACGGAATTATCTGATGAAGATTACAAAAAATTCTACAGAGAATTGTATCCAATGCAATTTGAAGATCCGTTGTTTAATATTCACTTAAATGTAGATTATCCTTTTAACCTTACCGGAATTTTATATTTCCCTAAATTAGGTTCGGATATGCAAATCCAGAAAGATAAAATTCAATTGTACCAAAACCAGGTTTACGTTACTGATAACGTAGAAGGAATTGTACCTGAATTTTTAACAATGCTAAAAGGTGTTATCGATTCACCGGATATCCCCTTAAACGTTTCTCGTTCCGGTTTACAGGCTGATGGTGCAGTTAAGAAAATCTCGAACTACATTACCCGTAAAGTTGCTGATAAACTAAAAGCATTATTCAACGAAAATCGTGCTGACTTTGAAGCTAAATGGAACGACATCAAAATCGTTTTAGAATACGGAATGCTTTCTGAAGATAAATTCTACGAAAAAGCAGGTGCGTTTGTTTTATATCCAACAGTTGATGATAAATACTTTACTCTTGAAGAATTAAAAGAGAATTTAAAAGAAAACCAAACTGATAAAGACGGGAAATTAGTTTTTCTTTATGCCGGAAACAAAGATGCTCAACACTCTTATATTCAAACAGCAAAAGATAAAGGATACGAAGTATTACTTTTAGACTCTCCTATTATCTCACATTTGATTCAAAAAATCGAAGGTGATAACAAAGACGTAACTTTTGTTCGTGTAGATTCTGATCATGTTGATAATCTAATCAAAAAAGACGAAAACACGATTTCTAAGCTATCAGATGAAGAAAAAGAAACTTTAAAAACTTCATTAGAAGCTTATATTCCTAAAGCGTATAGCGTTCAACTTGAAGCTATGGATAGTCAGGCTGCTCCTTTTATTATCACGCAACCAGAATTTATGCGTAGAATGAAAGAAATGAGCCAATCAGGCGGTGGCGGAATGTTTGGAATGGGAAATATGCCAGAAATGTATAATCTTGTTGTAAACACAAACTCAGATTTAGCTACAAATATCTTAAATACCGAAGATAAAACACATCAGGAACACTTGGTAAAACAAGCTTTAGACTTAGCTAAATTATCGCAAAACCTTTTAAAAGGAGAAGCGTTAACAGCTTTTGTAAAAAGAAGTTTTGAGATGATCAAATAAGAAATAACTTATAAAGTTATTTTTATACTAAGCCCCGTAAGTTTAACTTACGGGGCTTTTTTTGTTCTAAAAAATCTAACAGACAAAAGGGAATATTTGTATATAAAATCCTTTAAAAAAATCCTGCAAACTCATCCTTACAGGATCTTTTAATCACCATAACATTAACCCTATTCTATTGTTCTTATGACTTATTGACCCTGTTTGTTTGTTACTTCACTTCTTATTTTTATAAAAAATAGTACTATTCTAAATCTCAAATATAATGATACTGGAAACATACAAATTAAGGGGAGACGAAAAACTATTAGAAATTGCAGCCAAATTTAGCGTGACTGCTGAGGAAATCAAGGAATTGAATCCAAATCTGCGGATATTTAAATCACTATTTGGAACCGAATATGTAGAACATTTACAAAGTGTAATAATTCCCGTAAAAGATACTGAGAGAGAAATTATTCCCGAAAATTTACAATATAAAAGAATCACAGATGACCTGATCTTTGAAAAACAAGCAAGATACAGATGCGAACAAACTGTAATTACTAAAATTAATGGTATTGTACAAAACCATGCTGTTACCAAAACAGAATTTATAATAGGGAAACATAATGCAGAAAACAGGCTTTTTGTAAAAATGCAAATGACCGAAAATATTTTGCACATGCAACCGGAGCAAATGGAGAAAATCATAGTTCTTTTAAACGATATCGAAAACGTAAAAAATGATGCTATACTATTGGTAAATGCAAATACAGGAAAGATTAGCAGAATAATGAATCATGCTAAAATCATCGAAAAATGGCTCCAACTCAAAGAAGACATAAGAGCTAAATATGATTTTATACGATTAGAAAAAAACAAGGGAGATTTTGATCAATTTATAACCTTAGCAGGAAATCAGATTCTTGCCCAAGATAAATTAATAACAGATCTGGAGAGTAAACTTTTTTATCAATTGTTTTTTGATAAATATCTGGTTGTCAAAAAGGATTTATTTGAGCCCTACAAACGACCTTTCTATTCACAATTATTTTCAGGAATAGCATTAGAACTTGACTTTAGGCAGGACATCCTCTCAGAATCCGAAGATGAAATTGCAATACGAAAAGTAGGTAATTTATCACGTAAAAATTACAACGCAGCCCAACTGGAACAAATGTATAACGATACGTACAAACCATTAATAAAATATAAATTTTCTGAGTTTAGTTTTAGCTATCGCGAGCGCAGCATTATAAATACCAAAGACCAATGGATAGAAAGTGCTGAAGTAACAATGATCGAACAAGTAAAAAATAATATACAAATAGTGGTAGAATATAAACTAAAAAAAATAGATCTATAATGGCTGAATCATTTGTACCACAGGAAACAACGGTAATATGTACCATGATGACCAACGGAACTCCACAAAAATTAGGCATTACCAGAACGCCCCATACTTTTCACCTTGCAAAAGGACAACCCCTGCTTAATATTTATGATAAAAAACTCTCAGGACCATTTGGCTGTAAAAATCCGGCAAAATTTTGGGGAGGACTACAAGCATTATGCCTTGGTATTGCACTGGCAGCTGCAGTAGTACTAACCGGCGGAGCAACGCTAGTAGTTATAGTTGCTGCCTGTGCAATAGGTGTAGTATCAGGCGCAGTAGGAATGTACAAAATGGCGCACGATTGTGATATTATTGGAACAGCTGAATGGAAGAATGCTCATAATATGGTTAGGATCGACCAAGGGAATGCATTGTTAAACGGATCTTACATAAATTGTAGCAAGGGCGGATTAATAAACATTATAATGGATCCCGTTATAGCGCTGGATGCTGCAGAGCAAATAAGCGACAATAATACTAAAGAAGTCCTAGCCCAAATGGGTTCAATGTTTCTTATAGGTGGTATTAGTGTAGCTACAGCAGCGGTAGCAGGAACAGCATCTGCGGTAATATCTGCTACTGTTGCAATGGGAATGTATGCCCCTGGAGAATGGATGGGAGAACAAGCATCTAATCCTGTAGTAGGAAATCTGGAAGCAAATGCAAGTGCAGATATTGCAACAACAGTTGCTACAAAAGGAAGTTCTGGCGTAATAAGGGATCTTGGCGTAGGTGTTACCGAAAATATTGCAAATAATAGTATCCAAAACATTACAAAAGGGGCTGCACAATATGGAGTAGGTGTAGCAACGGAATCTGTAGAAATGAGTTTGGAAGGTGCTGTAAGATATACTATAGGAAAAAACAGATTTAATTTTTCTATGGATAAAACCGGTGTCGGTGGTTTGATAGCCAATATTGTTATTGGTTCAGCCTCTGATTATTATGAAGCTACATTAGCCGAAAAAACTGAAAAGGATAGTGATAGATTTAACAAAGCTGATAGAAATAACGGAATAAATGTAATGGCAAAACTAAATTAATATGAAGAACGTTTTAAATTATTTCATAGGTCTAATATCAATATTAACAGTAATTGCTATTATCAATGGCGTTATAAATTATTTTTTTCTTTGGGAAAACAATGGAAATAATTATTATAAAAATTACATAAAAACATCTAGAGAAATTAAAGTAAAGGTAGAAGATAAAAATTTTGATGAGGAATTTGGTCATACTCACTATATAAAGTATACTATTGGCTATAAAGGAATAATGGGAGGAAGTAGGGATTATACGTTTGAGGACAGTTATACACAAAAATATTTTAAAATTATGCGTTTTGATTTGCCAGATCAATCTCTTACTGCAGGGCAAAACGCAGTAATTAGCGGTAAAGATATATGTATAATGGTAGATATTTACGAATATAATAATCCTGATTATGGCACTATTACAAATCCCATTCATGTTTTTAGCTACAAAGGAAGTCAAAAACCACTAGGTGTATCCGTAGGAGCAGAAGGATGGCAAATTATAGAACCCACTCAGCAAGAATATGAATACAATGTTATTAATTACCTCACTTATGTAATGCCGGCAAAGGAGTTTAAAGAGCGTTTTGAGAAGGGAAAATAAATATCGCATTTTAAAAATAAGTGTAATAGCAAAAAACGCATAAATATGATCAATTACAAAAATTACATTGGTTGGTTCATAGGCAGTTTTGTCTTATTTCCTGTGATGCTTCATTTTTATAGCACATTTTCGATAAATAGAAATGAAGGCAAAAAATATTATCAAAGCTATATTAATAATTCTGTTGAAATTAAAATTAAAATATCAGAATATGAAGAAAAAGGAAAGATCTATGGTATTACTTTTAAATCAGGCAGCTATTTAGCATCTTATAGTCGCTCAGGTTCTAATAACGGAGCAATGGACAAATTAATATGCTATAGTCAAGAAAATAAAAAATATTTTGCAGTAACAGTCTTTGATTTTTTATTTCAATATGGACAGTCAAAATTTGAAATAATTCGAAGAATATTAGACAACAAAGAAATTTTTATAACTGTAAATAAAGATGATTTAGCAAATCCAAAGTATGGCACAAAAGAAAATCCAATCCCTGTTTTCAATTATAAAGGAATTGAAAAAACTATTATGGTAAATGTTGGAAATGATGGTTATATAATATTAGAACCAACCCAAAAAGAGTATGAACATAACGTAATTACTTACTTGACCTACATAATGCCTAAAGAAGAATTTAAAGAGCGTTTTGAAAAAAGGAAAATAAATATCCGGTTTAAAAAAAAAGCAGAAAAGCAAATATTATAAAACAGTTAAAAAAACTATACGTTTGTAAAACATTATCACATAAAAATACGTTCTAAATCCTGTAGGCAGAGCCTACAGGATTTTTTTTATTTACGCTCACTTTTTTTATTAAATTTGAACACCTATTAATACTAACATAAAACCAAAACTACCATGAAAAAAACCATCATTTTACTACTAACCATTTGTGCAACAGGATTTACCTATATTTCTTGTTCTAACAATGAAGATAACAAAACGAATCAGGCAGATGTAAATTCTATTGGAGCCTCAATTGCAATTGATGCCACTACCGAGATGGATATCAAAACCGGATTATTAGTTTCATCAAAAACTTCATCTACATTAAAATCAGCCGAAAATATAAGCGGAATTTGCGGCACCGTAACCGTAACACAACAAAGTGCAGATTCTTACCCAAAAGTATTTACTGTAGATTATGGAACTGCTGGTTGTGCAGACAATCAAATAGTAAAAAAGGGCAAACTAAAAATTACATTTTCCGGACCAATTACTACTACAGGAAGCAAAATGACCATAGAAAGAATAGACTACTCTATTACCGGAATAAAACTGGAAGGAACAATTGAATATGTAAACACTACAACTATTGCAACTGTACCACAATTTAGCAGAAAAGTAACTAACGGAAAATTTACAGATCTTGCAGGAAGAGTTTATCTAAATTCAGGAATTGTTACTATAAAACAAACTGCTGGCGTATCAACCCCATTTGTTCTTGATGACAATATTTACGAAATGCCCGAAGGA
The DNA here is from genome assembly GCF_001422725.1 of Flavobacterium sp. Leaf82. Classification (GTDB taxonomy): domain Bacteria; phylum Bacteroidota; class Bacteroidia; order Flavobacteriales; family Flavobacteriaceae; genus Flavobacterium. Next base: position 98,595 of record NZ_LMMA01000037.1, read on the forward strand.
ACTCATACTGTTACTGCACAAAACGGAGAAACCCTAACATTGACCGTTCAGGAATCACTGATTAAAAAATATTCTTGTGAATTTATTTCTAAAGGCAGACTAAAAGTTCAGGGCGGAATACTAAACGGTGTTGTAGATTATGGTGATAATGATTGTGATAGCAAATACACGTATACAAACGAAAACGGAACTTCGTATAATTTAGTGATGTAATGAGATCATTTTAATAAAATTTATGAATCCCAATTTAGAAATAGATTGGGATTTATTTTTCGCAAAATTTAAACACGACATCATTACATTCAAACTATTTTCTTTATTTTGCAGCAAAATCTAAAAAACCAATGAAAAAATCACTTATTGCTTTTGTTACACTCGCAGTACTAGTATCTTGTAGCAAAAAAGAATCAACTGGCAGCTTGCACCTTACAGGAAATATAAAAGGATTAAAAAACGGAACTTTATATATTCAAAGAATCGTTGATACTTCTCTTGTTGCAATTGACACAATTAAAATAGACGGAAATTCTGCTTTTGAAAGCGACATAAAACTCGAATCTCCAGAAGTTCTTTACTTATATCTGGATCGTGGTGTAACCAACTCATTCGACAACAATATTTTATTTTTTGCTGAACCGGGAAATATAAATATAGACACCAACTTAGATAATTTTATCTATGGAGCAAAAATTACAGGATCTAAAAATCAGGAGTTATACGAAGAATACAAAAAAATAAATTCTCGTTTTAATGACGAAAGCCTTTCTATGGTCGAGTCAAAATTTAAAGCTATCAAAAGACAAGATCAAAAAGCAATTGACAGCATTAATGTAAAACAAGAGTCTAACATTAAAAGAAAATACTTGTACGCTACAAACTTTGCCCTTAACAATAAAGATCACGAAATAGCACCTTATATTGCTTTATCTGAGATTTATGACATCAATATTAAATTTCTGGATACTATTCAAAAATCTATGACTCCAAAAGTAGCAAAATCACTTTACGGAAAAAAACTAACGAAGTATGTTGGTGACATCAAAAAAGAGCAATCAAAATAAGATACATCTTTATATAAATAAAAAAGTCCTGAGAATCTCAGGACTTTTTTGTTTTATAGCAAATTCCAATAAAGGCCATAAAAAAGATTTTTACAGCGTTTGAAATCTATTCTCCTTACCTTCCTAATAATGCTCCAAAAATAGCAAGTACAAATATTAATCCGTATAGTACCAAAATGGCAAGCATAAAAATCCCGATAAATTTGTAATGCGATTTTAAATATCCCAAAGAACTTGTCAATGCTTCAGTATCATTATCCCTGAAAGCTTTTTTTGCATTAGATGCAAACTTAAATAAGTAATAAACCGGAAAAAAATAGATTGCCCCAATAATAAAATACACTATACCCATTACTACGCCAAAAGAACCTCCCATTGCGTTTGCTCCGGGAATAGCTGCTCCCATTGCTGCGAAAAACGTTCCTGCAAAAACGGCGATTAACATAATAAGCCCAATGCCCACAAACCCTAAAATTGATAAAAAATAGGTCCATTTTGCGGTTTCTTTTAAAAACTCTTTTGCAGATAGGTCGAGCTGCAACTCAAATTTTTCAAATACTGAATTTTCTTCCATTTGTATAATATATGTTTTGGTTAAGAAACAAACATAAGAAAAATACGGTTACAAAAATCTAAATTAAAAAATTCAGATTCTTATAACCGTATGTTATTTTTGACCTTCTGTCTTTTGCTTATGAAAAAATATAAAGCAAAAAAAAACCACCACTTAAAAAGTGATGGTTTTACGTTGAGCCGGCGGAGGGACTCGAACCCACGACCTGCTGATTACAAATCAGCTGCTCTAGCCAACTGAGCTACGCTGGCGACTCATTACGGATGCAAATATAAAGTGGATTTTTGTATTTTCCAAAATAAATTTACTGCTTATTTTAATAAAAAACCACCACTGTAAGTGATGGTTTTTGTTGAGCCGGCGGAGGGACTCGAACCCACGACCTGCTGATTACAAATCAGCTGCTCTAGCCAACTGAGCTACGCTGGCGACTCATTACGGGTGCAAATATAAAGCGGTTTTTCGTTTTACCAAAATAAATTTGCACTTTTTTATACTTTTTTTTGCTTACAATTCGTTGATTTTAGCAATCAATTGATTAGCAGTTTCTTCCAATTCAACATTGATTTGTTTGAAGTGCGCTTTTTTGTTTTCAACGTTCTTAGCATTCACTTTTGTGATCAAAGTATCAAAAGCAGCGATAGCCTGATCGATCAAAGCATTCGTTTCTGGAGTAGGATTTCCTGTTGTAGACATTTCGAATAAGTAAATTGCCTCAATAATATCTCCTAATACGAAGTTGATGTCTTTCTTTAAATTTTTAACGTTTGCCATTTTATTTTTATTTTAATTTGCGACTGCAAAAGTACACATAATCTTTTTATTAAGTGCTATGAAATGTAAATTTCTAAAATTGAAGCTTTTCCGTTCAAAACAAATGCATTTATCTCAGCCGGAGCTAAAACCGTATCTCCTTTTTTATACGATTGCTTGAATCCTTCAAATTCAATTTCAAAACTTCCTTCGATACACATATAAACTGTAAAAGTTTCTCCTGTTTTAGCAACCTCAACTTTATCTTCAAGCGGAATAAAATTTGTGGTAAAATAAGGACAATCAACAACTACATTAGAAACATTTGCTTTTGTCTCGTATTTTTTTTGTGTTTCTACCTTATTATAGTTTATAGCGTCGAGCGCTAAATCTACATGAAGTTCTCTAGTATTTCCTTGCGCATCCTTGCGATCAAAGTCATATAAACGATACGTAATATCTGATGTTTGCTGAATCTCTGCCACAACTAATCCTGCACCAATTGCGTGCACGGTTCCGGTTTCTAAAAAGAAAACATCTCCCGCTTTTGCTTTTACATCATCTAAAATCGAAACTAATGTTTTATCATTTAAATGTTTAAGGTATTCTTCTTTACTTGAATTCTCCTTAAAACCTACAATAATCCTCGAATCAGTATCAGCTTGCATTACATACCACATTTCAGTCTTACCAAAAGAGTTATGACGTTCTTTTGCCAACTTATCATTTGGATGTACTTGTATCGACAAGTCTTCGTGGGCATCTAAATATTTAAAAAGCAACGGAAATTGTTTTCCAAAGCGTTCATAAACTTTAGTTCCCAGAATTTCGTTTGGCATATCGTCGATAAGTCCCATCAATGATTTTCCTTTCAAAACTCCGTTAGAAACAATACTAACATCTCCTTCTACTGTTGACAACTCCCAGCTTTCTCCGGTAATTTTAGACGTAATTGGTTTATTAAGAATTGTTTTTAACTTTTCTCCTCCCCAGATTCTATCTTTCAATATGGGTTCAAATTGCAAAGGGTATGATTTTAAGCTCATCGTTTTAAGGCTAATATGTTTTATTAATTTATATCTATTTGATATTAGTATTCTAAAGTACTAATTCTTTGACAGTTTCGAGCGCCTTAGCAATGTGCTTTCCGGCATTCATACTATCAAATATCAATATTACAACACCATTTCTATCAATAACATAAGTTACCCTTCCTGGTAAAAGTCCAAATAAAGTATCACGAACCCCAAAAAGGTGTCGTAATTTTTTATCCTGATCAGATAACAAAATAAAAGGCAATTGATGTTTGTTGGCAAATTTATGATGTGACTTTACGCTGTCGCTGCTTATACCAATAACTTCTGCTCCAAGGTCTTTAAAATCTTCGTATTGATCTCTAAAACTACAGGCTTCAGTTGTACATCCGGGCGTATTATCTTTTGGGTAAAAATAAATCACTAGAGGTTTCCGCCCCAAAACACTTTGGCTTTCAAAAACTTCTCCATGACTATCTTTTGCAGTAAAATTGGGAACTATATCTCCTATTTTTAGTGACATTTATTATTCTCCTTTATAAGTTACAAAATTGCGGTCCGTTTCATTCAACACGATTTCTAAGTCAAAATCGGGATGAATTCTTTTTTTAATTTTATTCCATATCACAACAGCAATATTTTCTGCCGTTGGATTCAAATCATGAAATTCCGGAACATCCAGATTCAGATTCTTGTGATCAAACGGAATCTCCACTTCGTCGTGAATAATATCCGCTAATACTTTCACATCTAAAACAAAACCAGTTTCCGGGTCAATTTTTCCTGTAACACTTACTGTTAAACCATAATTATGACCATGAAAATTGGGATTATTACATTTTCCAAAAACAGCATCGTTTTTTTCAAATGTCCAATCTTTTCTGTGCAATCGATGTGCAGCATTAAAATGTGCTTTTCTTGATATGGTTACTCTCATTTGTGGTTGGTTAGTCTGGGGTTAAAGTTTTTAATCTTTTAAATCTTGTGATCTTCTAAATAATGATCAAATTCATCAAATATTATTTTAAACCAAACGGTATAAATTTCAGGTTGTTTTTCAATATCCGCTTTTACATCTTCAATTTTCATCCATTTCCAGTCTTCGACTTCTTCAAAATTTATGGCCGGATTATCGTTATAATACCCAATCATAACATGATCGAGTTCATGTTCTGTCAAGCCATTATCAAAAGGAGCTTTATAAATAAAATGAAAGAGTTCTTTCAATTCCGCTTTAAAACCCATTTCTTCAAACAATCTTCTGCTTCCGGCTTCAATATTTGTTTCTCCTTCGCGCTGATGACTGCAACATGTATTTGTCCAGAGTAAAGGTGAATGGTATTTTTGACGGGCACGTTGCTGCAGCATTATTTCATTTTTGTCATTTAAAATAAAAACCGAAAAAGCGCGATGCAGAACTGCTTTTTCATGTGCTTCTAATTTTGGCATTAAGCCAATTTGCTCATCGTTTTGGTTTACTAATATTACGTTTTCTTCTATCATAGGGCTTATTGATCAAACAAAAATACGAAAAAAGAAATGGCTTTAAAATCCTAACAGAGATTGTGAAAAGTTTAACGAGTCAACGATTTTTCAATCCTTTAATTTTCAATGAATTGAAAACCTTACATCATTTAAAAACCTTTAGAAAACAAGCATTAAAAACTAAAACCAGCTATTCTACGTAAATAAAGAAAAGTTAAAACATACTTAAAAAATTCTCAATTAAACAATTCACGTAATTTCAAGGCAAAATCTCGTTGTATCTTTGAAATCACAGAATAAAGCACTCAAAAACAATGAAAACAAAAAACCAAATCTTTAGCCTTTGCTTTTTAATCCCGCTTTTCATTTTGCAGGCATGCGGACAAAATGCAAAAAAACAAAACACCAAAACAATCGTTATGGAAAACAAAATCAGCAAACCCGGAAATCCTTATTACTCGAATACAGATACTACTAAGTTAAATGTAACGAATGCAGAGTGGAAAAAAGTACTACCGGAAGATGTTTATGACGTAATGCGAAATGCAGATACCGAAAGACCTTTTACAGGAAAATACTGGAATACAGACGAAAAAGGAACTTATTATTGCGCATCATGCGGGAACTTACTTTTTCGCTCCGGCGCAAAGTTTGCCAGCAGCTGCGGATGGCCAAGTTTTTTTGAACAAGACAATAAAAAAAGTGTTGTTTATAAAAACGATAATTCTCTGGGAATGGAAAGAATTGAAGCTTTATGCGGTCGCTGCGGCGGACATTTAGGACACCTTTTTGATGACGGACCTGAACCTACCGGAAAACGATATTGCATGAACTCGATCGCACTTGATTTTGTTCCTGACGCTAAATAAAACATACAAATGAAAAATATAGTTCTAATTTGCATTCTGGCATTATCCCTAAATGGATTTGCACAAAACGATAAATCAAAAAGCGGTTCAAACCTTGAAACTATTACACTTGGCGGAGGTTGTTATTGGTGCGTTGAAGCAGTTTATGAAAATCTAGACGGAGTAAAATCTGTAGTTTCGGGTTTTTCCGGCGGTAAGGTTGCCAACCCAACATATGAAGAAGTTTGTACAGGAACAACCGGTCACGCCGAAGTAGTTCAGATTACATATGATAAAACGAAAACAGATATCAATGAAATTTTTCAAGTCTTTTTTACCGTTCACGATCCAACAACATTAAACCGTCAAGGCGCAGATGTTGGTACACAATATCGTTCTGTGATTTTTTATAAAAATGCCGAACAAAAAAAAGCTGCTGAAAGTATTATTGCTGAATTAAACAAAGCAAAAGTATACAACAGTCCGATTGTGACAAAAGTTGAGCCTTTTAAAACATTTTATAAAGCCGAAGATTATCATCAGAATTATTATGCAAATAATAAAAATCAGCCTTATTGCAAAATGGTAATTCAGCCTAAAATCGAAAAATTCGAGAAAGTCTTTAAAGACAAATTAAAAAAGAAATAATAGTACTTTATCTGGTTAATAATAGTAGTAATAAGTTGCCGTCCATGAAAATGGACGGTTTTTTTATGTCTTTTATTTCTGAATTCATCAATTAGGATTGATTATATTTTTATGTATTGAACATAATATTCGCACAAAATTGTAAAATTTGTGGCTATTTTTTTATCTAATAGCAATTCATATTTTTTGTAATTTGCGACCACAATCAATCAAAAACCACAAAATGAAGCAATTATTCTTATTCTTTATTCTCATAATCACCGTAAATCAGGTTCATTCACAGCAAAACCTTCCAACAGATTACCTTTCGAAAGAATTTCATAAAGGCCGTCGCGAAGCTTTTAGAAACCTTATGCCGGCAAATTCTGTTGCAGTAATTTTTTCATATCCTGAAAGAGTTTTTTCTAAAGACGTAAATTATAATTATCATCAAAATCCTGACTTGTATTATCTTTCCGGTTATAAAGAGCCAGATGCCGTTTTAGTACTTTTTAAGGAATCACAAGGCTCAGAAAAATACAACGAAGTGCTTTTTGTGCGAGAAAGAAACGCCGGAAAAGAAACCTGGACAGGAAGACGTTTAGGAGCTGAAGCTGCAAAATCTAAATTAGGTTTCTCAACGGTTTATAACGGAAAAGATTTTAAGGACTTTGCTATTGATTTTAAAAAATTTGACACCATTATTTATGATAAAATCCCTACTGATATTGGCAACGACAAAAGTGGATTTGATCTCTATGGTTTATTAGAAAGTTTTAAGAACAAAGCCGGAATCACAAACGAAAATAAAACTTCTGTCGATGTATTTACAGACATCACCAATTCACTTCGAGAAATAAAAACCCCAGAAGAAATGGATTTGCTTCGTAAATCTGTAAAACTTTCCTGCATCGCGCACAACGAAGTAATGAAAGCTGTTGGTCCGGATATGAGCGAAAATGAAGCTGACGGAATTCACGCATATATACACAGACATTATGGTGCCGAAGGCGAAGGATATCCGCCAATTGTAGGCGCAGGTGCAAACGGATGCATCTTGCATTACGGAGAAAATAACAGCACAAAAATCGATAATCAGTTATTGTTGATGGATGTAGGTTCTGAATATCACGGTTATTCTGCTGACGTTACGAGAACAGTTCCGGCAAACGGAAAATTTACCGAAGAACAAAAAGCCATTTATCAATTGGTCTACGAAGCTCAGGAAGAAGTTTTTAAAATTTGCAAACCAGGAACCCCAATCCAGAATCTAAACCAAAAATCAAAAGAAGTCATCGCTGCCGGATTAATAAAATTGGGTATTATTACAGATCCTAAAGATGTTAGAATATATTATCCGCATGGCTGTTCGCATTTTCTTGGTCTTGATGTTCATGATAAAGGTAATTATATGGGAAATCTAAAAGAAAATATGGTTCTTACGGTTGAACCCGGAATCTATATCCCGGCAAATAGCAAATGCGATAAAAAGTGGTGGAATATTGGGGTTCGTATCGAAGATGATCTTGCCATTACAAAAGATTCATACGAAAATCTCTCTGCAGAATCTCCAAGAAAATGGCAGGATATTGAAAAACTAGCTTCGCAAAAAAGCACTTTCAACGAAATGAAATTTCCTAAAATCTAAACTATTTTTTGTCACATAAGTTCGCCACGAATTTCACTAATCTACACCAATTAATTCGTGCTAATTTGTGAAATTCGCAGCAAAAACCTTTTTAATCCTACTAATTGGCGGCTATAAAAAGTTTTAAACCGAAAACGAATTTTCACGTACTTTGTATTCCTTAATTAAATTAAAATGAAAGCACTTACCTTCTCTTCTTTCGGAAATTCTGATGTTTTAGAATATATCGAAATTCCAAATCCTGAATTAAAAAGCGATGAGATCCTGGTCGAAATGAAAGCCATTGGGTTAAATTTTGCCGATGTTTACAGACGAAAAGGAAATTATCACTTAAAAGGGAATCCACCTTTTATTGCAGGTTATGAAGGCGCAGGAATTGTTGTTGACCCAAACAATCATCCGGAATATAAAGTTGGGGATCGTGTGGCTTTCGCCGATGTTCCTTTTGCGAATGCAGAGCTAGTTGCCGTAAATATAAATCACGTTCTCCCGTTACCTGATGCTATTTCTTTTGAAACTGCAGCTTCAGTTTTATTACAAGGTTTAACCGCGCATTATTTAGCAACCGACAGTCATAAAACTACCAAAGGCGAAACAGTATTAATTCATGCCGTTGCGGGCGGAGTTGGTCAGATTCTAACTCAAATCATCAAATTGTTAGGTGCAAATGTCATCGGTTTAACCTCATCTTCAGACAAAGCAAAAGTTGCGATCGAACAAGGCGCTGATCATGTTTTTCTATATAATGAAGATTGGAAATCAGATATTTTTAAAACAATCCCAAAAGGTGTTGACGTTGTTTACGACAGCATTGGAAGCACTTTAACAGATAGTTTTGAAGTCACAAAAGAATGCGGGCAAGTCGTGTTTTTTGGAATGGCGGGCGGAGATCCTGAACCTGTAAATCCAAGAATGTTAATGGATACTTCAAAAACCTTAACCGGTGGAGATTTATGGAGTTATTTAAACTCAAAAGAAGAAAGAACAAAAAGAGCCAATAAATTATTCACTTGGATTATCGAAGGAAAAATCAAACTTTCAGAACCAACTTCTTTCAAATTATCCGAAGGAAAACTAGCGCACGATTATCTGGAAAGCCGAAAAAGTACCGGAAAAATAATCCTGATTCCGTAATAATATAAATCCTATATTTTTTTTTCGCCACGAATTCACGAATTATTTAAAATAAAATTCGTGAATTCGTGGCGATTGTTTTAAACAGTAAATTCTATAACTGATTAATTTCAATCTTTGTCAATTCAGATAATTCTAAAATTCTGGCAACATCACTTTTATTCGCTACAAAAAACAAATAATTATCTCCGTGCGTATCGTAACTCATTAGTTCAAAACCTCGTTTCTCTAAAGCCGACTGAATATAAGGAAACAAATCATGACTATAAGTTTCTTCCGGATATTCGAAATTAAGATCTTCGCCAATCATTTCAGAGATAAAATATTCAGCATCTTCCGGATCAAATTTCCAATCGCTGTTCCAGGCATCGATACTTTCAAAAAAATCCCATTGTCCCTGAACTATTTCGTGATATTCTTTTGCTTCTTTTTTAAAATTCTTTAAAAGTTTCTTTGATTGCTTTTGAACTAATTTCTCGTCGACATCTCCTCTCGAAACCAATTTTATAAACTCTTCAAAAGTTTCCCGAGTAACCTCAACATCTTCCGGCAACAGATTTTCTTGCGAAGGAAGTTCAATAGTTTCCGGTAGTTCTATTTGCAAATACTGACAAATACCCTGCAAAACTCTTTCAAATTCTTTGAATCCAATTTTCTGAGTATCATTTTTAGGATCTTTTATATCAATAGATTCTGTATCCAGTATTCCTTTTGTATAATCCAGAAAATAACTATTATTATAAAGCATTTTAAAGTCGTTTGTTTCCAGACTATTGGTACAACAAAAAAAGATTACAAAATTATGCAATACATGTTTCAGGTATTTTTTAGCTTCCGGAGTTGGCTCTGTATAAAACTGAAAATGAATATAATCAAATTCTAACCCCTCCTCTACCTGCGCTTCGGAAATTGCGCCAATATTAAGTTTTGCATACAACTCGTTTAAAACTTCGTAAGCATTTTTAAACCCTGCTTTTTTAATTTCATTTTGTGCTTCTTCATAATCAAATGAACCCGGAAATGAATATAAATTCACCAATATACTGTCGTGAACTCCTTTCATTTTAAATTCAATTTTATTTTCTTCATTATATAAATACGTATAAATAGCATCCATAATATCAAAAGAAACAATTGATTTTGGGTCATTGTTTCTACCAAAGAGATTAGAAAAGAAGTTTTTCATAATGATATATTATTTTAAAGTTTCGGCAATCATCAAAGCACATTTTTCGCCGTCTATGGCTGCAGATATAATTCCGCCAGCGTATCCTGCTCCTTCTCCGCAAGGATACAAACCTTTTATTTGCAAATGTTCGTAAGTTATTGGATCTCTCGGGATACGAACCGGAGATGATGTTCTACTTTCCGGTGCATGTAAAATCGCTTCATTGGTCAAATAACCACGCATTGATTTTCCAAATTCCTTAAATCCTTCACGTAATATCTGAGATAAAAATCCGGGAAAAACTTCTCCCATTTCTACCGAAGTTGTTCCGGGAACATAAGACGTTTTTGGTATATCAGCAGAAACTTTATTTTGAGTAAAATCGATCATTCGTTGTGCAGGGACTTTTTGGGTTTCTCCCGCCAAATGCCATGCTTTTTGTTCGATACTTTTTTGAAATTCCATTCCAGCCAAAGCACCAAATTTTGCAAAAGGTTTAAAATCTTCTAATTTTAATTCGATTACAATTCCTGAATTTGCCGTTACCTGATCACGTTTAGATGGCGACCAACCGTTTGTAACTACTTCGCCCGGACTTGTCGCGCAAGGAGCAATTACACCACCCGGACACATACAGAACGAATACATTCCGCGACCATTAACTTGTTTTACTATAGAATATGGCGCCGGTGGCAAATGTTCGCCACGATAATCGCAACTATATTGAATACTATCTATTAATTGCTGAGAATGTTCTGCACGAACTCCTAACGCAAAAGGCTTAGCTTCGATAAATATTTTCTTTTTGTCTAATAACTCAAAAATATCACGCGCCGAATGTCCGGTTGCAAGGATCAATTTATTCGCCAGAATCTTGTCTCCGTTTTGAGTAACGATTCCTTCAACTTCATTATTCTTTACCAAAATATCTGTTACAGGGGTATCAAACAAAACCTGACCACCAAACTCAATGATTTTATTTCGGATATCTTCAATAATTTTAGGCAGTTTATTGGTTCCGATATGCGGATGTGCTTCTACCAAAATATCTTCAGAAGCTCCAAAAGCTACCAGAAGTTCTAAGATTCTGGTTACATCTCCACGTTTTTTAGAACGCGTATATAATTTTCCATCAGAATAAGTTCCTGCTCCGCCTTCACCAAAACAATAATTAGAATCTTCGTTTACGATATGTTCTACATTTATTGCTTTTAAATCACGACGACGGCCACGAACATCTTTTCCCCGTTCTAACACAATTGGTTTTAAACCCAATTCTATTAATTGCAGTGCTGCAAAAAGTCCTGCCGGACCTGCTCCAACCACAATTACTTCCTGAGCCGAAGAAACATCCTTATATATAGGTAGCTCTATTTTAGTTTCCTGAAAAGGTTCTCCTTGTAAATAGATGATTACTTTCAGATTGATTTTTATCGCTTTTTGGCGCGCATCAATAGATCGTTTTAAAATAGATATATGTTGAATTTCCTTAGGAGAAACCTTTATTTGTTTAGACAAATAGTCTTTTAGCAACAATTCGTTTGCAGCTATTTCCGGAGTTACCTGAAGTAAAAGTTCTCTTGGCATTTTATTTTTTTTATTCAATTAGCTTTTCTTTTTATGAAAAGAACATGCAAAAATACTATTTTGAACTGACTTTATATAATTAACCGCAAAGTGCGCTAAGTTTTTTTTAAAGGCTGGGTTTTACAAACACACAAAGTTCGCAATCCCGATAGCTATCGAGATTGTGTTGATCTAGCTTTGCGAACTTTGTGTTTTCTATGCGTAAAGAAAAATTAAATCTTAGCGCACTTTGCGGTTAATATGTAGCAACTTTTCTCCTCAAAATCTTCAATATTTATTTTTAGCCACAGATTATTTCAATTAAAAAGATTTCTTTTAAGAACTTTTAGACGCACTGCAGTGCGTCTCTACAGAAAAAAAACTCAGAACCTTAGAACCTTTTTTTCAAAATAGACTTTGTACCTTTGTTACTCTGTTCCGAAGTTTCGGAATTAACCTAAAAAAAAATGTCTAGAAAAATAAAACTGATTTGGGATTTTCGTGGTCCGGCTTCGGCAAAAACAGCCGAGCATCATGAAATTCATTTAAAAGAATATATCGCAATAGAAAAATTGCCTTTGAATATTACAGGATTTAAAATCATAAACGATATGCATGCTACTGCTTTTATGGTAGTAACTGATGAAAATATGATCCAGGTAAGGGATGCTTTGAAACCGCATCGCGGGGAAGTATATGAGGAATGAAAAAATCACAGTTCTCAGTAGCAGTTTACAGTTATGTACTGAGAATAAATTTAAGTCGCAGTCTCAGTTTTCAGTCTCAGCAAAAAACTGTAAACTGTAAACTGTAAACTGAGACTGTAAACTTTTCTAATTCGCTACTTCACTAATAAATTTAATTCGCATTAAGCGTAATTCATCAATATCATAATCGCCATCGAATTCTTTAAGAGCTTCTTCGATTTTATCTGATTCTGATTCCATGAAATAGTCATGAATTTCTTCTTGCTGATCGTCGTCAAGCATATCATCTACCCAATATTTAATATTAAGTTTGGTTCCTGCATATACGATCATTTCCATTTCTTTGATCAAAGCATCCATCGAAAGTCCTTTTGCAGAAGCAATATCACTCAATGGTAATTTTCGATCTATATTCTGGATGATGTATAATTTATTTGCCGAGTTTACTCCGGTAGATTTCACTACTAAATCATCTGGACGAATAATATCGTTATCTTCTACATAACGACTAATTAAGGTCACGAAATCATTACCGTATTTTTTGGCTTTTCCTTCACCAACACCATGAATATTATACAGCTCTGTTAAAGTAATTGGATATTTTAAAGCCATATCTTCAAGAGAAGGATCCTGAAAAACAACAAACGGAGGAACTCCCAGTTTCTTGGCCACTTTTTTACGCAGTTCACGAAGCATTCCCATTAGAACTTCATCAGCAGTTCCTGATGATTTTGCAGCGGTTACGATTGCTTCATCTTCAGATTCATTGTATTCATGATCTTCTGACATCATAAATGAAACTGGATTTTTAATGAAGTTCAAACCTTCTTTTGTGATTTTTACAACGCCATAAGTTTCGATATCCTTAGATAAATATCCTGCCACTAAAACTTGTCGCAATAATGCCATCCAATATTTCTCGTCATGGTCTGAACCTGAACCAAAAAAGGATTGTGTATCTGTTTTATGTGCTTTAATTACAGCATTTATTCTACCTATTAATGTAAAGACAATTTCTTTTGACTTATATATATGTTTGGTGTCACGAACAATTTCAAGTAATTTAACTGCCTGATCCTTCGCTTCGACTTTAGTTTTAGGATTACGAACGTTGTCGTCCATATCTGCTCCTTCTCCGGTTTCGCTGTCGAACTCTTCTCCAAAGTAATGCAATAAGAATTTTCGTCGCGACATTGAGGTTTCGGCGTAAGCCACGACTTCTTGTAATAATGCAAAACCAATTTCTTGTTCTGCTACTGGTTTTCCGGACATGAATTTCTCCAGCTTTTCTACATCTTTATAGGAGTAGTAGGCTAAACAATGTCCTTCGCCTCCGTCACGTCCTGCACGGCCCGTTTCCTGATAATAACTTTCTAGTGATTTTGGAATATCGTGGTGAATTACAAAGCGAACGTCTGGTTTGTCAATTCCCATACCAAAGGCAATTGTTGCTACAACTACGTCTACATCTTCCATCAAAAACATATCCTGATGTTTGGCTCGTGTTTTAGCATCTAAACCTGCGTGATAAGGAACCGCGCTGATCCCGTTTACTTGTAAAACTTCGGCAATCGACTCGACTTTTTTACGGCTTAAGCAATAAATAATTCCGGACTTGCCTTTATGTTGTTTGATAAATCGAATAATATCCGATTCTATATTTTTAGTTTTTGTTCTAACCTCGTAGTATAAGTTTGGTCTGTTGAAAGATGCTTTGAAAGTATTTGCATCAGACATGTCGAGGTTTTTAAGAATATCTTCCTGAACTTTTGGTGTTGCAGTTGCGGTAAGTCCAATAATTGGCACCTGTCCCAATTGTTTGATAATATTTTTCAGATTTCGATACTCGGGTCTAAAATCATGACCCCATTCTGAAATACAATGTGCTTCATCAATAGCCACAAAAGAAATTGGTACACTTTGCAAAAAAGCCACATATTCTTCTTTTGTCAAAGATTCCGGCGCTACATACAAAAGTTTTGTCAAGCCAGAAGTAATGTCTTTTTTTACTTGTGCGATTTCTGTTTTTGTGAGAGAGGAATTTAACACGTGCGCAATTCCGTTTTCTGAAGAAAGGCTTCTGATTGCATCAACCTGGTTTTTCATCAAAGCAATCAAAGGAGAAACAACAATTGCTGTTCCGTCCTGAATTAAAGCGGGTAATTGATAACAAAGAGACTTTCCACCGCCAGTAGGCATAATTACGAATGTATTCTTTTTACCTAATATACTCGTAATGACTTGCTCCTGCAAACCCTTAAATTGGCTAAAGCCGAAATACTTCTTTAATTCCTTGTGTATTTCAATTTCGTTTGAATTCATTCTTTATATTAATGGTATTTTGTATAAATTTGCAACACATAAAGATACAACTTTCTTTTATACATACAAATTTTAAATATTCTGTTTTGATCACAAAAGAAAATATATTGGCGATCGCCAAAAAAACCATACTCTCTGAAAGTGAAGCAATTACAAAGCTAATTGATTTTCTCGATGAAAATTTCTACGAAGCAACCCAACGTATTTACGAAACAAAAGGCAGATTGATCGTTACGGGCATCGGAAAAAGCGCAATCATTGCTCAAAAAATGGTCGCTACTTTTAACTCGACCGGAACGCCATCTATGTTTCTCCACGCCTCAGAAGCTATTCATGGCGACTTGGGAATGATTCAGAAAGAAGACATCATTATCTGTATTTCTAAAAGCGGAAACAGTCCTGAAATAAAAGTTTTAGTACCGTTATTAAAACGTTTTGGAAATATTTTAATTGCCATTACAGGAAATATAACTTCATCACTTGCCAAAGGTTCAGACTACGTTTTGAACACAACTGTTGACATGGAAGCTTGCCCTATAAATCTGGCACCAACAAACAGCACAACAGCGCAACTTGTTATGGGTGACGCTCTTGCAGTTTGTTTGATGGAAATGCGTGATTTTAAACCTGAAGATTTTGCGGTTTATCATCCGGGCGGCGCTTTAGGAAAAAAACTATTACTTCGTGTAAAAGATATGATCGAGCATTCATTAAAACCTCAGGTTACTCCGGATACTTCAGTTAAAAAAGTTATTTTTGAGATCTCTGAAAAAAGATTAGGTGTAACAGCCGTAATCGAAAATGAAAAAATTATAGGAATTATTACTGACGGAGACATCCGAAGAATGCTAAATGACGTAGATACTATTGCTGACTTAACGGCAAAAGATATTATGTCAAAAAATCCTAAATCAGTATCTTCAGAAACCATGGCGGTTGACGCTTTGAATATTTTAGAAGATTTTTCTATTACGCAGCTTATTGTTTCAGATAACGGAGCGTACAAAGGAGTATTACACTTACATGACATTTTAAAAGAAGGAATCGTATAATGGCAAAAAAGAACCTTGGCGAGATGTCATTTTTAGACCATCTTGAAGAACTTAGATGGTTATTAGTTAGAAGTACAATTGCAATATGTATTATGGCATTTGTTACTTATTTTATCAGTGATTATTTATTTGATCAGATTATTTTAGGACCAATAAGACCTACTTTTTTTACTTATGTCTGGTTTTGTGACTTATCACATCAACTGGGTTTTGCAGAAAGTATTTGTATTACTGAACTAAACTTTATTATTCAGAATACAGAAATGGAAGGACAGGTTAACATATTTGTCTGGATGTGTCTTTTAGCTGGTTTTATCCTGAGTTTTCCTTATATTTTATGGGAACTCTGGAAATTTATTAGCCCGGCATTATATGAGAAAGAACGTAAAAATGCTAAATTATTTATTTTCACTTCTTCGTTGCTTTTCTTTTTAGGAGTATTGTTTGGATACTTTGTAGTAATCCCAATGTCAGTGAATTTCGTAGCCACGTTCTCTGTGAGTGATGTTGTAAAAAATCAATTTACATTAGATTCCTATATGGGAATGGTAAAAACGAGTATTCTTGCCAGCGGATTATTTTTTGAATTGCCAATTATCATTTATTTCCTTACTAAATTAGGATTAGTAACTCCTGATTTCCTGAGAAAATATTGGAAATATGCCGTTGTAATCATTTTAATCATAGCTGCAATTGTAACTCCTCCGGATGTTGTGAGTCAAACAATTGTTGCGATACCAATGTTGCTTATTTACGAAGTGAGTATCCTTATTTCGAGGATTGTTTATAAAAATAAATTGAAAGAAAATGTCTGATATTATACAGGAATTTAACGACTATCGTTCTAAAATGAACGAAAAATTATTAGCTGACAATAATAAAATTGTAAAGCGAATTTTTAATCTTGACACTAATGCTTATGCTCCGGGAGCTCTTGATGTAAAAACTAAAGAACTTTTAGGATTAGTAGCTTCAGCAGTTTTACGTTGTGATGATTGTGTAAAATATCACTTAGAAACGAGCCATAAAGAAGGAGTTACAAAAGAAGAAATGATGGAAGCAATGGGAATCGCAACTTTGGTTGGAGGAACAATTGTAATACCTCATTTGCGCAGAGCATACGAATTCTGGGAAGCTCTGGAAGAAGAAGCTGCTAATTAGAAAATGTACCAATTTGATAATTAGATCATTTCCTGAAATACTCTAATTCTTGAATTCCGGAATACAAATTCTAAATTTTGAAACGCAATAATTTGTTAATTGATTTACCGAATTGATTATTTTACATTTATTTTGCCTTTCAAATAAAATCATAAAATTGAATTTGAGGTAGTTTTGAATTATCTCATTTTCTAATTATCTAATTATCCAATTGAAAAAATGAAGCTAAGAGCCGATAATTTAATCAAAACCTACAAAGGTCGAAGCGTTGTAAAAGGAATTTCTGTTGAAGTTAATCAAGGAGAAATCGTTGGGCTTTTGGGACCAAATGGTGCTGGAAAAACGACTTCATTTTATATGATTGTAGGATTGGTAAAGCCAAATTCAGGAAATATTTATCTTGATGATTTAGACATTACCGATTATCCAATGTACAAGCGTGCACAACAAGGAATTGGTTATTTAGCACAGGAAGCTTCGGTTTTCAGAAAATTAAGCATCGAAGATAACATCTTGAGTGTTTTGCAATTGACTAAACTTTCTAAGGAAGAACAAATTGCAAAAATGGAAAGCTTGATTGAAGAATTTAGTCTGGAACATATTCGTACGAACAGAGGTGATTTACTTTCCGGAGGAGAACGTCGTCGTACCGAAATTGCACGTGCTCTGGCAACAGATCCTAAGTTTATTTTATTAGATGAACCGTTTGCGGGGGTTGACCCTGTTGCAGTTGAGGATATCCAGAGAATTGTTGCTCAGTTAAAAAATAAAAACATCGGAATTCTAATTACAGATCACAACGTTCAGGAAACTTTAGCGATCACTGATAAAACATACTTAATGTTTGAAGGTGGAATTTTGAAAGCAGGAATCCCGGAAGAATTAGTCGAAGATGAAATGGTTCGCCGTGTTTACTTAGGTCAAAACTTCGAGCTTCGTAAAAAGAAACTTGAATTCTAGAAAAAGTATACAGTCCCAGTTTACAGTTTACAGTCGCAGTTTACAGTTCTCACTTTGACTGAATACTGTAAACTGAGACTGCGACTGGGACTGAAATACTGCGATTGAAAAGCTATTCAACTGTAATAAATTGCAATTGCTCTAGATCACCGTTATAAATATTTACATCTACGCGATGTTTGATTCCGGGCAATGATGCTTTTTCTGTAAATTGCCAAAAAAGCCAATCGTCTTCGATTTTCTCTCTGTAAAAATTGTAATTGGCAATCCAGAATAGGTATTCTCCAAATTCTTCTTTCAGGAAATCACTATAATAACGTTCGCCTGTATAAATAATTGGTCGAACCTGATAATGTGCTTCTACTTTATTCAACCAACGTTTTAAACCTTTTTTTAAACTATCCAAAGATTGGTTCTTTGGTAATTTCTCGATATCTAAAACTGGTGGCAAATCGCCTTTTTGCAATTTTACAGTTTTAATAAAAAGATCTGCCTGCTCAATTGAGTTTTCATTTGGACGGTAATAATGATAAGCACCACGAATGATTTTATGTTCTTTTGCGCCTTCCCAATTTTTTTTAAACTGCCTGTCTACTCTGTCATTTCCTGCAGTTGCACGAACAAAAACAAATTTTACAGGATATTTTTCATCCAGAACCTCGACTTCATCCCATTGTACTTTACCCTGAAATTCAGACACATCGATCCCTATTACTTTTCCTTTATGATTTTCAAGGACTTTAATATTTCGAACATCAGACAAATGCTTATCAACGGCATCTTCGTCTAAAACTTTACTGGATTTAAAGCCAAGATAATATGCCAGTCCATCACGATAATGATAAACTGCCACAAAAAAAAGCAAAACAAAAAATGAATAAATAATAAAACGAATTGCTCTTACTAAAACCGATTTTTGAGGTTGCGATTTTCTGGAATAAGAAGTTCGTCTTGTCGTTTTTCTTGCCATTCGAATAAATCTACTTTTTCAAAAATATATTATTCACAACTGATAATAATACATAAAAAATGATAATCAACGGGATTGCCATGTATTGAAGTGTTATTACAAGAAGTAATGAAATCAATAAAAATACGATTTGAAGCACATTATCTTTTACTGTGAATTTCTTGATTTTTAGGGCAAATAAAGGAATTTCGGCATTTAAAATATAAGCACTACATAATGTAATTATTAATAAAACCCAGTGATTACTTAAAATTTCGAAAATCATTAAGGAATCCGAATATTCAATAACCAAAGGAAGACTCAGAATAAACAGCGCATTTGCAGGAGTTGGCAAACCAATAAAAGAATCCGTTTGACGGGTATCTATATTAAAGTTTGCTAATCTGTAGCAAGAACCCAAGGTTACGATAAATCCTAAAAAAGGAATAAATACTGACCCAACTACCTCGTGAGGATTTGCACTTTTTACAAACAAACTATACATTACATAACCAGGCACAACCCCGCTTGTAACCATATCTGCCAATGAATCTAATTGCAGTCCAAGCGGACTTGAAACTTTGAATAATCTGGCAAAAAAGCCATCAAAAAAATCAAAAAAGATTCCTAAACAAACCATATAAAAAGCCATTAAATAATCGGCTTGAGAAACAAAAACAACGGCGATGCAACCACAAAACAAATTGATTAATGTGATTAAATTAGGAATATGCTTTTTTACATTCATGTTTTATATAATTTGATAATGACAGGGAACAAATTTAGCATAATAACTGCATGTAAGAGGAGTTTTTGCAAGAGTTTTTTATTTGAAATTTCGAGTTTCGCATTATTTATCAAAAGGAATAAATTTGCTGAGTAAAATATTATATTTTTGGTAAAAATTAAAACAGACTTCGGTTTGCTAAAAAATATCCGTTGAAGAAAACATTTGTGCTTTTATTATTTTGGTGTTATACAGTACAGTATGCGCAAACTGCTCGAAAATATTCGAATGAATTTATGAATATTGGTGTAGATGCTGCTGCGTTAGGTATGTCCAGCGCGGTGACTGCTTCGACAAATGATGTAAACTCTGTTTATTGGAATCCCGCTGGATTAACCAATCTCGAAGATCATCAAATATCATTAATGCACGCCAATTATTTTGCAAATATTGCACAATATAATTACATAGGTTATGCAAGTCCAATTGATGACAGGAGCGCCTGGGGAATTTCGATGATTCGTTTTGGTGTTGATGACATTATGGATACAACGCAATTAATCGACAATCAGGGAAATATTGACTATAATAGAATTAGTTTATTCTCGACTGCAGATTATGGTTTTACTTTTTCATATGCGCGAAAATTACCTGTTGAGGGATTTCAATATGGTGTAAATGCAAAAATAATAAGAAGGGTTATTGGTAAATTTGCTAATTCCTGGGGTTTTGGTTTTGATGTGGGACTTCAGTTTGAACGCAATAACTGGAAATTCGGATTAATGCTACGAGATATTACAACCACTTATAATGTCTGGAATATCGATGAAGAAGAGTATGCAAAGATTGCCAATGCGATTCCGGGAGAAAATAATGAATTACCGGAAAGCACTGAAATAACTTTGCCGAAAGCACAATTGGGGGTTTCAAGAAAGTTTGAATTTCATAATGATTACAGCCTTTTGGTTGCTACTAACCTGAACATGCGTTTTGAACAAACTAATGATATCATCTCTACAAAAACAGTAAGTATTGATCCTGCTTTAGGATTCGAATTTGGTTATACTGATCTTGTATTTTTGAGAGCCGGAGCAGGAAATTTTCAGAATGTAACACAATTAGACAATACTGAAAAAGTAAATTTTCAACCTAATATTGGTTTGGGATTTAAATATAAAGGTATTCAGGTTGATTATGCTTTAACTGACTTAGGAAACCAAAGTACCGCTTTGTATTCAAATATTTTTTCTTTAAAAGTAGATTTAGGTATCTTTAGATAAAATTTACAAACCATAAACTTCTTAAAATTTTAAATCATGAAAAATGTCATTTTCAAAAAAACACTTTTTAGTTTACTATTCTTACTAAGTTTTATTGGTTTCAGCCAAAATTTACCACTCTCGAAAGATGCCAAAATAAGCGTTATCACTTGCGGATTGGGTAATGAAACGTATTCTTATTTTGGACATACGGCAATACGTGTTGCTGATCCCGGCAATAACATTGACGTTGTATATAATTATGGCGCTTTTGATTTCAGGACTCCAAATTTTGTTGCAAAGTTTGCAAAAGGAGATTTACAATATTTTGTAATCGTACACTCGTTTCCGGAATTTGTTGACGAATATAATACAGAAAAAAGAAGTGTTTTTGAGCAGGAACTTCTTATTTCCCAAGATTCAAAACAAAAGCTTTTTGATAATTTAAACACGACCTTAGCTTCTGAAGATCGTTATTATACCTATAAATTTATTGATAAAAACTGTACTTCGATGGTGGTTGACATCATCAATAAAAGTTTGAATGAAACTGTCATTACAAAAAAAGGAGATACTGATATAACTTACAGATCTATTTTGTTTCCTTATTTTAATGGGCATTTTTACGATCAATTAGGCACAAGTATTATTTTTGGAACTAAAGTAGATCAGTTAGGTACCAAAATATTTTTACCTTTTGAATTAAAAAACAGCTTAGAAAAAACCAGGTATCAAAACCGTCCTTTAGTTAGTAAGACTCAAACGTTACTTAGCTTTGAGAAAGAAACACCCGGATCTTGGTGGAATAACGTTTATACTTATCTTTTTATTCTTGCTTTTGTTGTTTTGGCTCACAACAAAATAGTAGACAAAATCTATCTCCTTATTTTATCTTTTATGGGAATCTTTTTTGTTGCTGTGGGATTTTATTCTTTTCATCAGGAACTGGCGATGAATTATAATGTCCTTTTATTTAGTCCACTATTATTGATTTTGATTTTTCTATCAATTATAAAAAACAAAAGATGGACGTATCGATTTGCCGTATTACACTTACTGTTTTTAATTGTTTACAGTATTTTCCTGATTAACAAAGCTCACTTTTTGATTGTTTTACCAATGATTATTACAAGCGGATTTGTTTTAGTAAGAGTTGCTATTCGAAACAAAAAACGTATTCCGATTATTATCTAAATTATTGTCCGCGGTAAAATAAAACTGTCGTAATGGTTTTAAAAGTGATACTTAAATCCAGAAAGATGCTTCGATGTTTAATGTAATATAAATCATATTGCAATTTTATCAAACTCTCGTCTATAGATTCACCATACGAATAATTGACTTGTGCCCATCCTGTAAGTCCTGGTTTAATGACATGTCTGGTTTCATAAAAAGGCATTATTCGCGCTATTTCTTCAACAAAAAACGGTCTTTCCGGTCTTGGTCCAATTACTGCCATATCGCCTATTAGAACATTAAAAAACTGAGGCAGCTCATCTATTCTTGATTTGCGCATCATTTTACCAAAAGGAGTAATTCGTTTGTCATTTGAAGTTGCAAAAACAACTCCGTTAGATTCAGAATTTTCAATCATGGTTCTAAACTTGTAGATTTTAAAAACAATTCCGTTTTTGCCTACACGTTCCTGAGTATAAAACAATGGACCTTTATTGGCAAAAAGATTTATTAGAAAAATTAAGGGAACAAAAAGGAAACAAACTAATAGTCCGCTAAAAGAAAACAGAAGTTCCATTGAGCGCACCAAAAACAGGTATAATTTATTATTGTTGCTTCGGCTAAAAGGGAAAAAACGATAAAAATCCCTGGATATATATTGCATTGGGATACGTTGGGTTTTACTTTCATAAACCTGCGTATATTCTCGAATTATATTTCCTGATTCTAATAAGTGAAGTAATTGCTGGTATAAATCAGCCGTAATTCCATCAGTTTTTTGAGAAGCTATTACAATTTCAGAAACTTGGTTTTTAATTACAAAAGTCTCTAAATCATTCTTTTTAACTTCTTTTACATAATGAAATCCTGAGTTTTCTTTAGAAATTGAATCCGAATTAACAAACCCAATAATTTTATAATGCGGATCGACGTTTTCCAGACTCAAAACTAATTCTTCGACTTGATTTTGATCACATATTAAAACAACATTTTGAGAAAAACGATGTGATGCAAGGAAATAAACATAAAAAAAACGCCATAGCAACAATGTGCCAAGTATTGTAAAGTAGAAAATAAATATGATTAATCGCTGCTTGGGCAATTCAGGAGATAAAACCGGCGTAAATAAATAGGCTAAACTAGAAGCGGTAACAGTAAAAATTACACTTTGAAGTATTTGAAATTGATTGCTGGCAACTTGCAAGTCATACATTTCGAAAATTACTCCAAAAGCAAATAGATAACTCAGTAGTAAAATAACATTTAAAAAATTATGTGTATCGAAAATAAAGTAATTGTAATCAAATATCAAACTTAGTATATATAAAGCTGATAAGATAAAAACGGCATCAAAAATAAGAAGCAATATTCTTCTTTCCGATATTTCGAAATGCATTTTGTTGTTAGAGAACATTTAGTCAATTTGTTTAGGGGCTTAAACTTGAGTCAAATGTATTATAAAAAATAGAATCTAATCTATCAAATTTTCTGTTTTTTCAGGAATTTTAACCTGAACTAAAAGTAATGACAATGCATATACAAAAGCCGGAGCTGCTGTTCGCATTGCGGCATGATTTATAGTTAATAACCAAAAGACAAAAAAGGACAGGAAATATAAATGCTGCCTATTGTTGATATACACTACAAAAGGAGTTATAAAAAGCAATAAAAGTCCAAAAATCCCAAACAAACCATGCTCACTAAGCATACGAGTAATCTCATTGTGTGAGGCTGCACTCTCGCCAAATGTTTCTTTCCTGATTTGTTTACCCATTCCGGCTCCAACTCCTAAAATAGGATTATCCATAAAAATCGTAATTTCTTCACCCATTATTTCTTCCCGACCACCTAAACGATCTTTTTTTACTCTTCCTGCAGCATCTTGATTTGCATATCGTTTTTGTATAAGTCCATTAGTCTGAACAGAAGAATAAACCCAAACTCCTGCAGCCATTACTCCAGTTAAAACGAAGACCATTACAAATTTATTCTTGCCTCTAGCATTTGAAAAACTATATAATAAAGACAACAAACAAACAATCATAACTGCAGCTGTTATAACTCCTCCTCTTGAAAAAGTAACAATCCCTCTGTAAGTCATAAATAATAGCAAAAAGCCATTTATAAGGATTGCTTTTTTTGATTTTGAGAATAATATTAATTGCGTAAAAAACACAAACATTCCTAAACCTAAAGCTGTCGAAACCTGATTAGGACCAAAACCTCCGGAAGTTTCAAAATTAGATTGTGTACCTGTTACAACATCCCTAACGCTTGGGTTAAATAAAAATAAGTATACGGTTGTACTTACTAATGGTAATCCCATTGCAACTAATACATTTTGTAAATCAGTAAATAAAATTCTTCTTTTAAACATGTAGATTGCGGATATCGCTAGACATACGGGTCCCGATAAATTAAAAACCAATGACTTTTTGATATCAATAGAAGGATTAAAAACTGTAGAGGTAATTAAAATTGATGGAATTAATAAAATCAGGAAAAACCAATATATAAATGCATTCGTAGAAAAATTACTATACATCATACCCAAAAGCATGAAAAAAGCCACTCCGAATTTAACAAACTCATTATTGAAATTTCCGCCGGTCATTCGCAAAAAAACCTCAACTCCTACTAAATATCCTGCAACTAAAAGAACTTCATTGTTCTTGTTTTTGGTTCTGTAAACGATAAAAAAACCAACAACAAGAATTAAAAGCGCATATATTTTTGATAAAAAAGGAACTGTAAAAACAACTAAAGCAATTGCCGCATGTATTAGAAGCAGAAAACTATAGGATGATTTTGAATTTTTCATTTTTTATTTATTGTCTTTTAAACGGTAAAAGTAGTCAAAGATTTTAACCATAAAAGATACTTTTTGATAATAGTTGTTTCGCTAAATTGCAACTGAACGTTATGATGCAAAGCCAAACCAATCTTATTTCTGTAATTTTCATCGGCGATTAGTTTTTCAATTGCTGTAACAAATGAGTTTAGATCATTAGATTCTATCACTATTCCTTGCTCGTTTGAAGTAATTATTTTTGAAATTTCACCCACATTTGTAGCTACAACAGGCAAATTATACATTCCGTATTCTAAAATTGCCAACGGAAGTCCTTCTGAAAGAGACGGAAGAACGGCGATCTGGCATTGTTCTAATGCAGAATTAACAGTATTAGTTGTTCCATAAAAAAAGATAGTTTCGTCAAGTTTTAAGTCATTAATCTTTGTCTTTAATCTATCAGAATACGAATCTTGAAAATCTTTGCCAAACAAATGAAATGTCCAATCCGGAAATTTGTCTTTAATCAAATTTGCAGCATTTATTAATAATTCATAATTTTTTTGCGGACGTAAATTTGCTACACAAATTATTCTTTTGCCTTCTAATCCTTTTAAATTTATTTTTTCTACTGAAACAGAAGTGTCAATTATAAAATTAGGAAAGTAAACAACATTTGAACTCCACAAATATGAATTTGCCCAATCTCTAAGGGCAGTATTAACCGAAATAATTGCGAGAAAAAAAAAGGATCCCAATTTTAAACTCAGGCTTTTGCGGGAAGATAAATCTTGCGAAATCCCATAATGATCATGCCAAATAATTTTGACTTTCGGCAAAGTTAGTTTCACCAAAACAGCAATAAAAAAAGAAGAACTATGAGCATGAATTACATCAACTCTATTCTTTTTTAAATATTTACGCAATCTGAAAACTGCCTGAAGATCTATTTTCTTTTTTTTATTCAGGAATAAATAAGAAACCTTTTTATCAATTTGATTGACCAACAATCCTTCTTTTCTAGAGGCAACTAATCCTGAAAACTGTATTTCTTTTGATAATGCATTTGCATAATTCACCGCCATTCGCTCTGCTCCGCCAGCTTCTAAAGAGTCTATTATTTGTACAATTCTCATTTTGATAATAACTTTTTAATTTCGGCTTCAAAAAAATCCGTGGTATAATTTTGTGACCAGTTTGCAGCTAATTTGCTTTTTGCCAGAAACATTTTTTCGTCATCAAGTATTTCGTTTATCTTATTGCTGTCTTTTTCTAAATCCATTTCTAATAAAATTCCACGATTACCATAATCTAACATAAAAGGCACGCAAGAAACTTTGCTTGCAACCGGAATACATCCCCAGAACATTCCTTCGGCAATGGCTTTTGGCCAACCTTCACTTTTAGAAGGTAAAATCACAAAATGACTTTTTTGATAGGCTTTCTTTAATGTTTCCTGATTTTGATTTCCGTGTAAAACGATATGATTTTCCAGATTATTTGTTTGAATATAGTTTTCTAATTTACTTCTTTCAGAACCTTCTCCATAAACATTCAGGTTTAGATTATATCCTTTTTCTATTAATTGCTGCACTAATTGTATCGCATATAACGGATTTTTACCGGAAACTAAACTGCCTGTAAAAATAAATTCGATGGTAGTATCTAAACCTGTTTTTTGAATATTTTCTTTTTCAGCTTCTGCATATGTAGCCGTAAAAAAGGGTTTTATATTTCGAGACTGATTATGCCAATCTCCATACACTAAAACCTGCATATTACGAGTGAAAAATGTATTACTCAAAATCCATTTTTGTATTTTATATGTATAAGGCTGTTTACTATTAGAATCCCAGTTGCCGGCGTATTTTGCTGTTTTAGGTTTTGTTGGAAATAAAATTTGAACAATACAGCCTATTAATCCCATATTACCCGGACAACGCAAATGAATATGATCTGCATTTTTCATTGCGAGAAATATTCTCCAAAAAATAACGGGCAGTTTAAAAACTGACAGTAAGATGTTTTTGAAACTGGTCAAACTAAAATCAGGTACTTTCCTGAAATTAATATTATTATGTTTATAGGCGATATCTATTGCTGTTGGATGATCTGTTTTTAATGGTGCAACAACTATTACTTCATCAACATATTTAAACCAGATATTCATTTCGCGAACATAAGGTGCGTAAGCAAAAAATAAATCCCGCTCGCGAATGTGCATTACATGACTGATTATTACAAATTTCATTTATTTATTTTCTAATAATCTTTTAATAACTTTTTGAGGTGCCAGATAAGTTTCAAAATAATTCCTGCTTACTAATTCTAAGTTCTTTTTTAAACTTATATCTGTTGTTAGCTTTTCTATTGCCTGGTTAATTTCTTCCTGATTTTCAGCATATAATAAATGCTTTTCATTTAGTAAATCTGCCGGTAATTGATTGTAATGAGTCGTTGAAATAATTGCTTTACCCAAAGCTAAAAACTCAGCTAATTTCCAACCATGACAAGAGAGAACAGCTGGTGTATTAAATACAAAGGCAGAATTTTTTACTTTTTCTATATACGTTTGAAGAGGAATTATTTCTGAATATACCAAATGATCAAAACCTAAATTATCGCCATTACTTCTGGATACAAAACCACCTTCAAAATTAATATTCTCATTGCTTTTGCAGGTTTCAATAAACAAAGCCCTGTTGTTATTGGTTTCACTTTCTTTTTTCCAGATACTATTTAAAAAGAAAACCTGATTGGTCGAGGATTGGGTCAAATTATAATTTTTTAATCTCAATCTTTTATATTGTCGCCAATAATTAGCGGCAAATCCTCTTTTGTTTACAATAGCGTTTTTAAATCTTATAAAATTAAAAGTCAAGTGATATAAGGTTTCAAACAAGTTCCAGATTTTAATACCAAAACTTGGTCCTATTGCAACAATTTTCTCTTGATTATGAGCCGGAAAACTATCTGAATTATAATTTACTTTTCCGTAAATATCACACCATTCAAATGCCATCCTATTAATCTGGCTTGAATCTATCGAATCAATAATAATTTTTCTGGAATAGTTATTTCCTTCAATAATAATGGCAAAGGTGTCCTCGCTAAATTTAGGAAATTTAGAAGTATTGAATTCAAAACCTTTATAAAGTTCTTTTATTCTCTGAATGTAATATCCGTCGTAAAAAACATCACAAAGTCCATAAACATAAACTTTCACTTTCATTTTATTTCTTTTGGTTTACTGTACAGCAAACTCAACCAACCAATTGTTCTGCCAACGGCTTCTGTAAAAGGTGTTTTTTTATTGCCTGATGTAATTATATTCGTAAATCTAATTAGAGTTAATAGAATCGTTATCGCATTCCACTTAAAACGATCTTTAAAACCCGGATTTGGATTTTTAACACGCCAAATATAATATCCGTTCCGAACGACCATTTTTCCGTAATTATACTGATTAGGACGTCCTGACGGAGCATGAAAATGAGATAACTGTGCTTTTGTGTTTATAACATTTTTACCATAGTCAAGAGCTCTTAAACTAAAATCTGCATCTTCGTATAAACCATAACCTTCAAAAAACTTAGAAAACTTAATATTGTCGACCACAATTTTTCTAAATGCCATCGACATCCCAATAAGCAAATCGACTTCGTATGTTTTTCCGGTCATGGGAAATCCGGAAGTTCGACCATGAGAGAAATCAGGCATTTTTCCTGAGCCCAAATTAGAAGCCAGACCTAAATAATTTCTGGCTACGTTACGTGTTCCCTCTTTATAAAAATAACCTTCGAATAAATAATATTTTTTCTTATTGTAAACAAAATCCTGACTTTGAGGTTTCCATTTATATTCATTAATTGCTATTCCTCCTACTCCTGTAATATCCCGATTGTTTTGAAATGTTTTTATTGTCTCAAAAAAATAATCGAGTTCTAAAACGGTATCATCATCCAGAAAACAAACTATTTCGATGTTCTCACTTGTCTTGGAAATTCCAAAATTTCTTTGTTTTGTTAATCCTCTATTTTCTTTTGAAACCAGAAAATAGTTCAGATTATCAAATTTATTTTTTTCTAAAATAATTTTGGTCTCCTCATTAGTCGATCCGTCAATTATTAAAATTTCATCCGGATACAGGGTTTGCTTCTGAACAGATTGCAGTAAAGCCAGCAAAGGTTCAGGACGCATGTACGTGCAGACAATTAGAGAAAAGCGCAAGGGTAAATTCATTAAATTTTATACTTTTAAAACCACAAAAATATTTCCGGCGGTTAATTCTTCATCAGAATATTTTTTATAATCTTCATGAAGCTGGACTTTTTTAAACAAATCATATCTTGGTGTTCCTTCTTGTAAACTCTCATATTCTAAATGAACAATTTCGTAATCATATTTTTTAAATATTTCAAGAAACTGAGGCAGTCTTAATCTATTATGATAATCGTATTTAGTGTGAATTTTATTCCAATCTTGCTTGCTGTACTTTAAAAAATCCTGAAGCGATAAAGAGCTGTCATTATGCTGACGCAAATCACTTGGTGAAATAAAATGAATTACATATGTCCCTTTTTTCAGGACCGTTGTCATTTTTTTATGCAATGCGTCAACATCATTTTCATTCATATGCGAAAGCACATAGCGCGAAAAAACAACGTCGACATCAGGAAAATCATTTTTTACAATATTGTAATTTGGAAAATACTCGACTCCATCCGGAAGTTTGTACTTGTTATCCGGGTTAGAAACTATTTTAGAATCATATCTTTTAGAAAAAAGATCATTTAATGCTAAAACTGTTTCTTTTTTAAAATGCTCATTTATATCAAAAGTAAGTACTTTTTTTGCTTCAAATTTATATTTGAAAAAATAAGGCATACTAGGAAACCAGCCTGAACCAAACTCAAAAACAACTTTGTCTTTTAAGTCAATATTTAAATTGGTTAAAACTTTTGAAAGTCTAAAATAAGTTGATTCAACACTTTTTAATCGATCTTCTAAAGTAGATTTATCAAAAAAACTTTGAATTTTATGATAACAATAATCATCTACTTTATTGGGTAATAAAGTAAGTGATTTAAACAACATCGTTTTTAGTTTATGATTCATGTATTATTAAATTGCTGGTCGTTTATGTAGACTTGTGTTGCTTTTTTCAAATATATTCCCTTCTCGATCAATATCAAAAACCAATTTTTCAAAATCAGCCCAATATTCAATTAATTCAGTAAGAGTAGGATTCCATATTTGATTATTTTTGATCGTAGAACCTAAATATTTAAAGTTTTCAGCGACTTTATGATCTATTGTCGCCGGTGTCAGGAATAATTTACCGTCATGGTATTTCATGGGCACAGAAAAATAGGTATGCGCGATAAAAACCCCTTTTTCATTTATTAGCGTATTTATATTTTCTGTAGATAATGATTTCTTAAAATCAAGCATTTCTAAGGTTTGAAAAACATAAAACTCTTTGTCTGCAATTGTGTGTTTAAATACAGTTGGACAATATTTTGCTAATTTATAAGGTTTCTTCTTTTTAGTATTCCAAAATAATAAAACAGAAAAAATAGAAATGCTGAGTTTAAAAAAATCTCTTATTAATGGCAAAAATGATTTTAGATCTCTTTGAAAAAACACTTTCTTGAAACGTGATGCTGTATGTTTGTATCTCAAAATTAAATCTTCTTCATTGTAATAATGAAAAATAATATTTTTGATTACAAGCTGCATTTTTTTTATCAAACCCAGATCTTTATTTCCGTTTAAGAAACTTGATAATGTAAAATGCGTGGTATTAAACTGATTTATGACGCCATTTGTTGCTGTTCCTGAATCAATATAATTCCAAAGGGTATTTATTTGTTTTTTATGTAAAATATCCTCAAATTTATTTTCATTCAGTTTCTTATTCTTTAAAAGAGAAAAATTATAGGGTTGAAATCCGTGATCAATCCAGACATTTATATCCTGCAAAGGAGGTACAAATTGCTCAAAATCTGCAAAACTTTCATCATCTGTTTTTATAGATTGTGAAAGTGAATGATAACAAAGCTCGTGTCCGTCATTACTCCATTTTAAAAGTTCTTCTTTTTGATTTTGAAATGATGCATTATCTTCTCGTTTTGAGAAATGATTTAGAAAAAAGCCTTTGGTTACTTTTATCTGATGTTCTTTGAAAAATTCTCTTTGCAAAACCAGATTTTCGGCAGTATCAAAATCGCAATGATCTGTAAAACAAGCCACGGCTGTAAACGGTTTTTTTGATCGGCTTATTTCAATCGCTTCCTTTTCAGGAAATAATAATGTGGGATTTTCAATAAAACTAAAGTGCTGTTTTGCTGAAGAAATATTTTTTTTATTTTCATTTCCCAAATAATTTGCAATTGGCATCGCACAATCCGGATTAAAACGCCAAAGCAAAACTGTTGCGTTTTTAGGATCAATTTCCCAAATACCCGCAGTAATATTAGACTGAACAATCTGACCGCTTTCTAATCGTATTATTTTTGGACTAAACTGGTTTGCAATAAAATTAATTTTACCTTTTTGCCAGGTATAATCATGATTACGAAATTGCGTTACAGGTTCTAAAAAGACAATCTTTATATCGAATGAATTACAATCTGAAATAGTAACCTGAGATAAATCTATGACCGCTTTTTGTGCCTGACTATCAAACACAAGATCATAACTTTCCAGGGGTTTTATAATGGTAATAGATTGTATCAAATTATATTATTTAGTAATTAATTCATTAGCCCAATACAAACTTTGCTGCCATTGCTTTTTGAAATTTTTAAAATATCGAATCGGATTTTTAATGGTTTGAACTTTGTAAAATTTTAAAAATAAAATTGTCCTGTATCCGTTAATCTGCTCCTTCGTTAAATGCAATTGCTTGTACAGCATAACTGTTGGCGATGGTTTTGGCTGAATTATATCATCTCTCCAGGCTAAAACGGGTTTGGTTCTAAAACCTCCCATTGGGGCACTTAGATGTATAATTTCAGGATTAGGAAAATATAAAACATCAGCACCTAAATTTCGCAATTGCATTCCAAAATCTGTATCTTCAGCATAACCAAATTCAAAGCCCATTCTAAAAGAAACATTATTAAGTAATTCACTAGCCATAAAACAGTTTCCTGATCCAAAAATAGGGGCTTGATTTACAGTATCAGATTCTTTTTTTTCATTTTTCTTTAAATAAGAATTATTGATAACGGTTGCACCGTATTTTTTGCATTCTTTTAAAGTTTCGGCTATTAAATCTACTCCAAACCTATTGTCATCATCATTTAAAAAAACCCATTTGCTTTGTACTTGTGCCAATGCCAGATTTCTTGCATTACAAGCTCCTGCCTGATGTGTAAAAGTATGTTTTATCTTAAAAGGCCAGCTTTCGTTCTCCAGATAATCCAGTTCAGAAACACTTTCGGTATTTGTATTTTGTTCTACAATAATAACATTTTCAGGCAAATGAGTTTGTACAGATAAATCTTTTAAAACATCATGTAAATATTGTTTTCTTCCAATAGTCGGAATTATGACATCTATTGTTTCAATGCCTGAAATAGTCTTTGTTGACTGAACGTTTATGTGATCGAGTAAATTGTTTTCCAATTTTCTTTTACGATAAAAAAAAGTGGATATAAACGGAAGTATCGCTACTTTTCTTTCGTATAAAAACAAATTTAGAAACAACAAAACTACCCAACGGGTTTTATAATGCTGTTTTACAAATTTAAACACGATGTATAAACTTTTTTTTCTCTCTTCAGGTTTAATGGAGACATTTGTAAGTAATGTTGGCTCTGAATAACAAAGAAGTCCTTTTTCCATTGCTAATTTGGCAAGAGAAATTAAAAAGTAATCAAAATCAACTCCAGTATTAATTTTTCCGTCTAAAGCCAATAAAACAGCTGCATGAATTCCGCCCACACAACTACTCATTTGCCAGGTTGGATAACTCACTTTTTTACTAATTTTTATAAAAGGAGATTCCTCAACATATCCAATAGCATCTGACAAGAATGGTTTTGAAAATGGGTTGTATGATGCCATTATTTTATGATGATGAAAAACATCATTGAAAGCTGAAATATTTAGATTTGATTTAAAATCTATATTACACCAAATTATTAAATCATTCGGGTATTTTACCGCAATTTCAAATAATATACTGGCTATATTATTTTGCAAAAAGTCTACACTTTTCTTGTCGATCTCAACCTCAACAACCTTATTATTTTTGTGATAAACAATTATCATTTTAATTAATTTGATTAATTACTTTTTTATAAAATTCAATATTCTCAGTTACAAGCTTATTAATATCAAATTTAGCTTCAACTCTTTTTCTGGCTTGTTCTCCTATTTTCAAACAAAGTGCGTCATTGTCTAATAAATCACTAATTCTGTTGGCAAATAAATCATGATCGCCCGGATGCACAAGATAACCACTTTCACCATCAATAATAAGTTCCTGAGACCAGCCAATATTACTGTTTACTACTGCTTTTTTCATCGCCATAGATTCTATCGTTACCATTCCCAGAGTCTCGGCAAAAGTTGGAAACACACAAACATTTGCTTTTCTAATATAGTTTACAACCTCATTATATGGCATTTTACCTAAATATTCTACATTAGTAAGATCATCATTTTCTTTCAATTGATCTTGCATCAATTGCCATGTTGAAGCGGAACTTGTCTTGATATCTGGTGCGTCACTGCCAATTAAAACGAGTTTAGCTTCTGGAAATTTTTTACGTACTTTATTAAAAATTGCAGGTAATTCCAGAGCTCCTTTTTTGCGAATTAATGTTCCTACATACAAAATCATTCCTTTTTGAAAAACTGCGGGGAAATCATTTGTAAAATTCTGTAATTCTAATCCGTGATGAATTGTTTTAATCTCATCATTTTTCAACTTAAAGATTTTCTTAGAAAGTTCTCCTGCAAAAGTAGTTGGAGCAATAAATGCATTTGCACTATTTAATGCTAATTTTTCTGACCAGTAATTCTTTAGTTTTTGTTTTCTTTTTTCAAGATGGCAAAAATAGGCATCGCTGCCATGAAAACGAATTACTACAGGGATTTTAAAATTCATAAAAGCTGTTATTCCAGTCCAGTCAGGAGCTTCGATAATATTTATTTCTCTTTTGGAAATTGTCTCTTTTATAAATTTTTCTATTTTTTTTCTATTAAAATAAAATTTAAAGAAAGTCGCGTTACTATCCGTAAGACTATAAAGTGTGATATTACCTTCTTCTAAAATAAATTCTTTTTTTTGGCTGTATACAAAAACTGAAACTTTATGATCGAGCATATTAAGTTTCTCTACTAAATTGTAAACACTTGTACCTAATCCGCCATCGTGGCCAAATGCCTTATGCGGATAATGGGATACTATGTATGCGATATGTAGTTTTTGTGCCATATTTATTTTATTAGAAGTACTCTTTTGACACTTTTTTTAAATTGTATTTTTTTTCTTCTTATGTATTTTTTAATACTATAATTGTAACCGCCAAAACTTAAAAACTTCACGCCGTAAAAATCTATCCAAACTTCATTAGAACCAGTTTCTTTTAAATCTGCGTTCTTTTTTAGATAAACATCCAGAGTATTATTTTTCGTTTTTACCTCTCTAAAAGAAGAAAATATCGTTGAAAACAATCCAAGATCATTCTGCACAACTAGTTCATCGTAATTTAAGGCTCGTGAAACTTTAAAAATTTCGACTACATTATTAACGACCAGTTTTACAAGAGGTTTATTTAATTCTAACCAACTCTGGTATATCAAAAGTGGCGGTAAAAAATAATCTTTTTCTAAATAATAAACATTCTCAGAAATTTCAATTTCAGAATCGCTAAGAGCAATTTTTACATCAAAATAATTTAAAACATAATTTTTTATTATCTCTTTGTTTTTCTTTGATCTTATATAAAAAGTTACTTTATCTAATACAATTTTATCGTTTATATGATTGTAATTTGTCCATCTTTCCGGATAATAATCTTTATCGTTTAACTCGATACTTTTTGGTCCGTCAAAGTTTTTAAATGGTCTGATTATTTTAGAATCTCCTTTCTCTCCTAACCAAGCTGACCACCACGAAAAAGTAGAATTACTTATTATAAAATCATTGCATAATGATCCTAAGCATAATTGCTCAACCTCTGTTAATCCGTCACCAAAAAAAGCATTTTCTAAAAATGAAAAATGAAACTTGCAATATTTAATGTCATCGCTTAAAACAATCAAATTATAGTTCTGCCAATCCGGAAAATGTTGTACTAAACTATTGAAGTAAAATTTTACAGGCAATTGAAGATAATCCGGATGATTTACAAAATCTCCTCTTCGTATAGAAATTAGAATTGTTCGTTTAGAAAAAGCATCCTGATATAAATTTTTAAGCCTGTCGATTAAAGAATCAGAAAACTCAAAATAATGTTTTGTCAATGCTTTATCAAAATACTTTTCAGTTTGAAGCCAACCTTCTATATCATAATTATCTGTTGCTAATTCTCTATTATAATAACTATATTCTTTTTCTTCGACCGTTTTAAAATTAGAGAAATTGGCTTGTAAAAGCGGTAATTTGTTTTTAAAATAATCCTGATATTTCCAATCTAAAAAAGCAAATTTATGCTGATGCTGAACAGCAATGCCAATAGTCGAGGCTATTTGAAAAAGCTGATTTCCTAAATTGCCTTTCTTTCCTATTTTGCTGTACGTTATCATTTTTTATTTTAGCTTTGAGAGAGAATTATTTACTAAAAAAATCTTTTATGATTCTCGCTGTAAACATTTTGGCTCCGGTATCATTCATATGTCCGCAAGACGAAAAATTTTTATTTTCTACAACAACGTTTTCATAGTTATGAATTTCAGGATATGCTTTTTGTACTTTATCAAAATAATTCATTCCGATAACATTTTCGCACATAGGCGTCATTACGGTTATCAGGTTGATATTATTGTTTTTACAAATCTTTTTAATTTTTTCGTAATGTTTATTGTGTGGTAACGGATTTAGATTCACGATATTGTTTTTCATGTTTCCGTTTTCTACACCTAGTAAAGGATAATAACCTTCATTATCCAGATTACCTGTTCTTTTATGAATCGCATTAAAAAACATTTCTCTAAATCCTATTCTGCTTTCGAACTTAATGTATCTATAAAACGGAATATAATACAGTTCATTAAAATCTATTTCACTCTCAAATTGTTTTTTAACGATTTCTGAGCTGTGAATAAAAGGTAAAAACGCAGCGCTTATTCCTTCGGACCTGTTAATACCGGCAAGGTTTAAATCAGCTTCAAGAATAACATTCTTAATTTGATATTTACGTTCGATCATCCATTGTAACATTATTGAAGTTTCAAACAAATGAGAGCCACTCATACCATAATTAAAGGTTTTTAAACCTTTTTCTTCAAACATCGAAGTTACGAAATGATTGTTTGCTCTTGATGAACCTAAAATTATGACATCATATTTTCTTCCTTCTGAATTATATACCTGATCTATTTTTCCTCTGTTTTTACACTGTAGAAACATGACCGTGTAAAATCCATCTAATAGAATTGCTAACGAAATTGTTATCAGGACAATTTTGGCTATAAAAATTAAAAACTGTTTCATTAAAATTGAAAATATATAAATTCTTTATAATCTGAAAAAATCCCGAATGCGAGGATGGATGCAATAGCCAGGCTTAATCTCAACAAACTTCTTTTTCCTGAAATAGGTTCTTCTTTATTACGATTGTTCCATTCTACTAAAACGAAAAGACCTGTAAGTATTAATAGCTCATAACTATAACGTTCGTTTTCGAGATATTGAAAACTAAAATCAGCGTTTGTAAAAAGTCTTTTTAAATATAAAAAGGCGTCAGTTATCGTTTTTGATCTAAAAAATATCCAGGCAACGCAGGTCAGTAAAAATGTTGACAAAACGCTTATTAATACTTTGAAAGAATCAAAATTCCATTTTAACATGATAGAATCCATGTTGTTTCTATTTCTATTTGATAATAGTAAAGGCAGAAAATATAACGCGTTTATAAATCCCCAGGCAACATAAGTCCAATTTGCTCCATGCCAGAACCCGCTTACTACAAAAATGATAAATGTGTTTCTAATTTTCATCCAGATTCCGCCTTTGCTTCCGCCTAACGGAATGTATAAGTAATCGCGAAACCAAGAGGAAAGCGAAATGTGCCAACGACGCCAAAACTCTGCTATATCTCTTGAAAAATAAGGGTAATTGAAATTTCTTAAAAGGTCTAAACCAAATAATTTTGAAACTCCTAAAGCAATATCTGAGTATCCTGAAAAATCTCCATAAATCTGAAAGGCAAAATATATTGCTCCCAAAATAAGTGAAAACGAGTTCATGGAGGTATAATTGTCGAAAATAGCATTGGCATATGTGGCGCAAGTATCAGCGATGACAACCTTTTTAACCAATCCCCAAACAATTTGAAAAACACCTTCTTTTGCTTTTTCAAAATCAAACTCCCGTTTCACTTTTACCTGAGGCAATAAATGTGTAGCGCGCTCAATGGGTCCGGCAACTAACAACGGAAAGTAACTTACAAATAAAGAATAATCTACAAAGTTATATTCGGCTTTTATTCGTTTGTAATAAATATCAATAACATATGATAATCCGTGGAAGGTATAAAATGAGATTCCGACCGGAAGAATTACGCTTAGTAAAATTGGGCTTGCCTTTACTCCAACTGAACTTAGCAAATCAGAGAATGAAGATGCAAAGAAATTATAATATTTAAAGATTCCTAAAAATCCTAAATTAACTATTATACTCAGCCAAAACCAAAATTTCCGGCTTCCTTCTGATTTTCCTTTTTCAATCTGAATTCCTGTATAATAATCCAGAAAGGTTGAGAACACTAATAAAAATAGAAATCTCCAATCCCAGCAAGAATAAAAATAATAGCTGGCAATAATTAATAATGCATTTTGCGTACTTTTTGTTTTATTGAAAACAAACCAATACAGAAAAAAAACGATTGGCAAAAAAACAGCAAATGCTAAGGAGTTAAAAAACATATAATTTAAAAAAAATTGATAAAAATTTTAATGGAAAATAAATTCAAAAATTAGCTTAGTATTTTGTCTACAGCTTTCCAAATTCTGTTCGAAACACTTTCTGGCGAAGGACCACTTATAATCTCAAACCATTTTTGAGCATTTTCTATTGTTTCATTTGGGTGTTCTAAACCAAGTTTGATTTTTTCTTTTATATCTTCAGGTGAGTTGAGCCATAAAACTGCATTTTTATTTGGCATGGACCTAAAATGAACATATTGATAAATTTTAGAAACAGACCAGTCTTTATCGACTTTATGGGCTACATCATAATTGATAAAAGCACACGGTTTTTTGTGTGCAACATAATCAAATACCATTGATGATCCTAAATTCAACACCATCTCAGTATATTTGATGGTATTAATTTGCAATTCGAGATCTTCTTTTGTTGGTAAAATCGTATTCCAGTCTTCTCCAACTTTCTCCCATAAAGGAGCGATTGGCGTTATTATATCTTTGTTTTTCTCAAGAACTGAATCATATCTGTTTGAAAAATCTACAGGACAACGTCTAAAAATAATTCCTAATGAGTTTCCCTGATTATTTAATTTGCGAACTGCATCTGCAACATCAGATAAATATTGCGGATCATCAGGACAGGTTGTAAAATCATCTCCTGAATAACACACATATTTTTTATTTAAATCAAGGTTATATTTTTCAAAAAATTCCTTCTTTGTTACTGTAGAATTGAGATCAAAATGGCTTTCGAATTGTGGTGTTCCTGTTACAAAAATTTGATTTTCTTTGATATCAGGATAATAATGCAAAAGTTCTTTTTTCATGTGTTCGCTCCAGACAAAATAAAAATCTGTCTCGACTACCATTGTCGCTTTGGGCAAATTATCCCACGAAAAAATAAATGTTGCTGTTGGAATTCCAAGTTCTTGTGCTGCTAATAATGGTGCAATTGCCAAAACCGGACGTTGGTTTGTACAAAAAACAAAATCAGGTTTTTCTGCCCCAAGTGTCTCTAAACATTGCTTATAATAATCCGTATTTTTTTCCAGCTTTTTAATTTTTTCCCGAATTTTATTCAACCCTTTATTAGAAGAATGGGTTGCAATTAAAAACTGGGATATTAAATTTTTTACGGCTGGTTTTAATTTTTTATATGAAAAAGGAAAGCGATAGGTATCATAAACCTGATCTTTCTCGATTTGAATATTTAAATTAAGCTCAATATGTTTTCGCGCATTTTTATAGCTATCTGTTAAGAGATTAGCTTTTGCATTTTTGATTTTTACTTCATTAAAACCTAAAGTTGTTAAATCAAAAGGAGTATTATTCCAATATGTTATTTGAAAATTTTG
The DNA here is from genome assembly GCF_001422725.1 of Flavobacterium sp. Leaf82. GTDB lineage: Bacteria > Bacteroidota > Bacteroidia > Flavobacteriales > Flavobacteriaceae > Flavobacterium. The sequence continues at coordinate 138,059 of NZ_LMMA01000037.1, forward strand.
CTGTAATCCGAATTTGAAAAAATTTGAAAAAGCAAAATTGCGCAGTCCTACTCCGTCAGGCAGTAAAATAAAAATCTTTTTAGTAAGCATCAACTGTCTCTAAATTGTTTTTGGTGATTGAGATGCCAAATATCTGATTTTTGAAGAGACTGAAGAAATAATTCGTTACTATTTCCTTCTCCAAAATCATCAATTGATCCCTGAACTTTATGCGAATCTATGATTGACAATGCTTTTTTTATACCAGATACAGAATAATCTGTGTTGATAATATCAGCATGTATGGCTCTATTTTGCTGTCTTGTTCCTATATTTATAATAGGGATTCCGTAATAAGGCGCTTCTCTAATTCCTGCGCTGCTATTTCCTATTATAAATTGACTGTTTTTTAATAAAGTAAGAAAATATTCAAATCGCAGTGACGGGAAAACCCTGAATCTTGGGTTGTCTTTTAATTTTTGGTAAGCGTCAAGAATAAATTGGCTTCCTAAATCATTATTAGGAAATATTACCACATAGTTGTGATTGTCGTTTAATAAGGATTCGACAAATGCTTCTGCATATTGTTTCATTATCGAAAACTCAGTCGTAACGGGATGAAACATCACGATTGCAAAATCATCAAACAAAATTTTATAGTAATCTTTGACTGTATTTAAGTCCGGCAACTGATCTGAAAACATAATGTCAATATCCGGGGAACCAATTGTAAAAATAGATTCTTTTATTTCTCCCATCTGACTCAGTCGTTTCGCTGCCTGATTGTTTGAAACAAAATGAATATGGCTTAATTTACTCACGCTATGACGAATTAACTCATCAACTGTTCCTGAAATTTCGCCTCCTTCTATGTGTGCTACCAAAATATTATTGAGCGAACCAACAATTGCTCCTGCAAGTGTTTCTACGCGGTCACCATGAACCACTATCATATCCGGATTTATGGTTTTGCAATAGCTTGACAATCCTTCGATTGTTTTTGCCAATGTTAAATCCATTGTAGTTTCATGTGTATGATTTTCGAATGTAAAAACATTTTTAAAATTGCAACGTTCAATTTCTATCAATGTATAACCATAAACTTCTTGTAAATGCATACCGGTGACAAAAACAAATACTTCAAAATTATCTTGTTTTTCAAGCGTTTGAATCAATGATTTTATTTTGCCAAAATCAGCACGGGTACCGGTAAGAAAGAGGATTTTTTTCATTTAAATATTTTTATTCAAAATCAGAAAAATCTAATTGCTCATCATTTTGAATATCTCTTGTAGCTGCTTTGCCTATTAAATCATTAAAATGTTCTGCCAGAATTTTTCCGGTTCCCGGACGTTTTACCCAAATATTTTCTTTAGATAAAACTTCTCCTTTTTTTATTGGGGCAATGGCACAAACTGTAGCAAAAGCAAAATCTATTGTTACTTGTTCTTCAAGAGCTGGTTTTTTAGTTCCGCCTCGCATTAGAGCTATCTCTGCAGAGGAAACTATTAATTCCTGACATGCTTTTTCATCCATACTACAAACAATATCCGGTCCGGTACGTTGCATATGATCTGTAAAATGTCTTTCTAAAATACTAGCTCCCAATGCTACTGCACCAAGACAGGCGTTATTATTTAAGGTATGGTCGCTTAAACCAAAAACTTTTCCGGGAAATGCTTCGTGCAATTCGACCATCGCACCATAGCGAACTAAATGAATTGGGGTAGGATATAAATTTGTGGTGTGCAAAAGTGCTACGGGAATATTATGTTTGTCAAAAACTGCAACGGCTTTTTGAACACTTTCGATAGTATTCATTCCTGTACTTAAAATTACGGGTTTGCCAAACGAAGCAATATGTTCTAATAATGGGTAATTATTACATTCTCCGGAACCTATTTTATAAGCCGGAATGTCGAACTTTTTTAAACGTTCTGCGGCTGCTCTTGAAAATGGTGTTGAAATAAAAATCATGCCTTTACTTTCGACATAGTTTTTAAGTTCCAGTTCCTGATCTTCATTTAAGGAACAACGCTCCATAATTTCATAAATAGAAACATCAGCATTACCTGGAATAACTTTTTTTGCAGCACCGCTCATTTCATCTTCTACAATATGAGTTTGATGTTTTACAACCTCAGCTCCTGCTCTATGTGCAGCATCGACCATTTCTTTGGCAACTTGTAAGGAACCTTCATGATTAATTCCGATTTCGGCAATCACTAAAGGTGGAAAATCTTGTCCAATTTTTCTTCCTGCTATTTCTATATATGGATTCATAAAGTAGGTTGTAAATTAAGGTTTTATATGTTTATGGTATAAATATTTGGCATAATCAAAGTCTTCTTGGGTATCAATATCTACATTGGCAAAAATATGATCTATTTCATAAGGAAATGCATCTTCAGAAATAATTATATTTTCAAGAATTAAGGCTGCTTTTGTAATATAAAGTAATCCGTTCTCGAAATAAAGCGGATCAAGATCCTGACTTCTTTGACCAATTTTGTAGTTGTAAGGAATAAATTTTTGATCTATTATTTTTCCGAATTTTTTATGATTCCGTGAAACGGTAAACAAACTAGTGCAATTTTCTTTTTGATAGATCTCAAACGTATCTTTCAAAAGATTCTCTGGTCTGATGGGATTTGTGGCCTGAAGCAAAAAAACATTTTCTACATCAGAATCAATACTTTGCAAAACATGTTTTAATGCTGAAACCGTTGGCTCAAAATCACCAGAAATACTCTCTGGTCTGTCAATGACTTTTGCGCCATATTCAAGTGCGATTTTTTTTATGTTTTCATCATCTGTAGACACATACACTTCATCAATAATTTTGCTGTTTGCCTGTGCATATAAAATACTAAATGACAGCAATGGTAAGCCGTCAAGTAATTTTATATTTTTTTCAGGTAATCTTTTAGAGCCACCTCTAGCAGGAATTATTGCAATATTTTTCATTTAAAAAAAATTAAGAAATGATATTATCTTTTGGTTGCCAATAAATTTTAGTGTCTTCAAGTTTTTGAAACTCAGAAAATTCATGATCTGAAAATCTGTTTTTATTTTTTATAATTTTTGGAATACAGGTAATGAAGTCAAAACCTGCAAGAATTAAAGCTTTCAAAGCTCTAAGATCACCTTTAAATACTTTCAGTTTTAGCTGCATCCAAATAGAATAAGCCATTTTTTTTGGGATTAGCTTTACCGGTAAAAACAAAAAATATAAAAACCAGCCTGATCTTAAAGATCTTTGTAAACGGATACTATAATCTGCATTTTTTTTTCTGGATTTTATACTAACTCTGTGATTTACTAAAACTGCAGGAAAATAATGAACTTCCCAATTTTTTTTGAATAATTGCATGGAAGAAAAATCTTCTTCGCCATAAAACTCAAACCATTCCGGATAATCAGGCGTATCTTTCCAGGCACTTATTCTCCAAACATGTCCGCAGCCTACAAATCCCTTCACTCTTTGTGCTTTTTCTGTAGAATTGATTTCTATAGGCTCTTCCAGTCCCCAAAAAATCCTTAAGGCTATTAGACCACAATTTTTGTTTTCAACAAAATGATTTTGAATAAGCTGCAAGGGATTTTCAGTAACAAAATGTGCATCATCATCTAATGAAATTGCAAATTCGGCTTTGGTTTCATTGAGCATTTTATTTCGACAATAGAGATATCCCTTTGAGATCTCATTGCGATAAATTTTAACTCCCGGAAAATCTGCTTTTACTTTTTCGAAAGTTCCATCAGTAGATCCGTCGTCAATAATAACACATTCTACGTCGTCTGCTTCTAGTAAATAATTGATTTTATTAAGAGTAACTGCCAAATCATCTTTGCGATTTTTTGTAGCTATAAGTATTGAAAAAGTGGTTTGATTTAGGCCCATTTAATATTTTTCTACCATTTGTTTTGGTAATTTTTTCCACTTCAAGAAAATTCTTAAGATCCAATCTACAGCAATTATTCTGGTGAAAAGTTTATTCTTTATGAAATAATTGACACCGCCTATTTTTTTACGTTTGAATAAGTTTAGGTTTGAATAATTTTCTGATGTTGTTTTTTTTGGGATATTTTCCATCCAATCTTCATAAATATTACCCATATGAAATGCGTAATTATCATAAGTTGTAAGTCTCCAATATCCTTTTTTCAAAGGTTTATTATCAATATAATCTTCTCCAATTCCAGCTGCTTTTTTGCCTCCAATAAAAGAAAGCAACTCTTCAAAAACATCTTTTTTGTAGGTTGCCACAAAATGTCCTGAACCTACAAAACATTGTACATCTCCTTGGGTAAGACCTAATCCAAATTTTAAATAATCCTGATTGTAATTTCTGTCCCAACCAATGCTGTCATAAAAATGAATCATGGCTTCTTGATTTTTTACAGGAAGAAATTTTAAATTCTTATTAAAAAGATTGTCAAAAATAACGTTGCCGCAATATCTTTTATACATTTTAAACTGCGGAACGATTCCTACTACACCAGCTTTTGGGATTTGAGAAAAAACTTTTAGTGTTTCGGTTTGCCAGTTTGAAAGGAACATAACATCTGCATCTGTTATGGTTACCAATTCTATATTATTTCCGGATAATCCTTTGAAAACGGCATTAATTTTACCAATATTATCAGTATGAATTAACTCTTTTATTTTATTTTCTTCCAGAAGTTCGTTGAGATATTTTACAACATTACTACAACTTCCATTATTGACAATCGTAACAAAAGTTCTGTCGTGAATGGTATTGAATAAAGAATTCAGACATATTTTTAATATTTTAAGTGCATCTAAAAAATATCCTTCTTCATTAGGAATATATACCGGAACTATTATTTGATGTATGTAGAAAGATTGTTCTTGATTAATCTCTTTATTAGGATTACTACCTATTCTCATAAAATGCTAATTTTAAAACTTCTCAGAATGTATTTAAACATTAAAAAAATTATTCTCTTTTAATTTTTTATATAGTTCTTCTTTAGAAACTACAACATTGTCGCTTGAAAATTCATCGAAATTTACATTCGAATTATCATAAATATTTTTATAATGCATCATATATAAATTTAGTTTTTCATCTAAATAAGTTCTTGGAGTTTCTTCTTTAGCAATCATAATTTCATGTATTTTTTCTGAAATTCTTGGTACTCCCAATGTAAATTTCAATCCAAATTCTTCTTTATAAATTTCAAAAAGATCTAAAACGCTAAAACTAGGAATGTTTGGAATAATATTAAAACCTGTAAACTGAAATGAATTGTGAATTAGCCCAACAGCTTCTTCTACATCGATCATAAATCTTGTCATTTCCGGCGAGTATAACTTTAGCTCGTATTTATTTTTAATAGAATCTAATATCAACGGAATTATACTTCCGGTTGAATTTAATACATTACCATAAATGGCTGTAGTAAGATTAACATTCGATTTTTCGGCATCTACAATAAAAGATTCTCCGCCTATAAATTTCATGGCTCCATACAATGTTGTCGCCGCCCTGCTTTTATCAGATGATATAAAACATGCTGCTTTAAAATCATTTTCTTCGGCTACATTACGAGAATTAATTGCTCCGTTTACAATAGTCCTCAAAGCAACTTCGACATTCTGATCAACTGCTTCAATTTGTTTCAAAGATGCTGCAAAAATACCATGATCATGATTTTTAGCTGCTTTATTCATTAACTTAAAATCTGAGACGTCTCCAATTACACAGTTAATTTTTGGAAATTGTTTTTTTAAGTAATAATGCTTAGCCTCATCTCTGCTGTAAATGGTTATTTCGGCTTTGTCATAAAAACTTTTAACTATTTCTCTTCCCAGATAACCGGCCCCGCCTGTAATAAATAATCTCATATTTTATAATTGTTGTAACTCAAGTAAGTTTGATACAAATCTAATTCAAATTTTGTCTTCAATTCTGGAAATTTATGGCTTAGGTTAATTTCATGGAAATATTTCAAAAGTCTGTAAACCTCATCAACTGACGTTTCATTATACAAAATTTCGCTTGGTTTTAATTTAGCAATAATAGGTATTACATCATTAATACTGGTTAATTTTACTTTATTTTTATTAAAATCTATTTGCAATTCATGATGCAGGTTATAGCAGAATGTTGCGACAAAAGATGTTTTATTGGGCACTGCATACATCCCAAAAGTGTTAGGAAGCTTAAAGGATATAAACTCTTTATTTATTGATGAACAATATTGACTGAACGCTGTTTTAGCTTCTTTTTTAGCTTGTCCGTATGGATTCTCTAAATCTTCCTGAAATGAGGATAAAAAAGCTACATTACATTTAATACCATTATCTGTTAAACACTTTATAGTATCATCTGTTAGGTTTTTGTTCAGAGTTATTAGTTTTTCAGGATCTTTATGTCTTTGAATAAAAGCTCCATGAATAAGCCAATCCAGCTCTTTTACTTTTGAAAGCTGTTCTAAATAATCTCTTCCAAGTTCTATCACTTCATATTTAAGAATATTTCTAAAATATTGTGTCAGATGTATTCCTATAAATCCTTTTTCTCCTGTAATTGCTATTTTCATTTTATTTATGAAATTAAAATGTTTTTATTATTTCATTAATTTCATTAGTCTGTATGCTTTAATACAATTCTTCAGTTTTGAAAATTTTCCAGTTCGAAGTGCTATTTTTATTCCTTCGATTATTCCTAAATAGAATTGCTGTTTTAAAACGGTATTAGAAAAATGTTTCCTGTAAAAGTAGAAATATAGCTTTTGCTTTTCTAATTCAATATTAATTGATTTTCCCTTATCTCTTTGTCCGCCAACCGAAACTTCCAGATGTTCAACCAGAATTTTAGGCTGATAATAAATATTTGCTCCAGCCTGAAGCAAGCGCATTCCGTAATCCCAATCATCGCCCCAAGTCGTGAAATTTTCATCAAACAAAAAGCCCGCATCTTTAAAAACGTCTTTCTTAACAATATTTAAACCGGAACAAACTTGTAATCTAAATCTTGGTTTCGAAAAATTGTGTGGTTTTGCGATTGTATCTAAAATGGTCTGATATTTAAATTCTGCAGTTTCCATTTTCTCAAACTGAATTCCCGGAATTAAAACATCGATGATATTGGGTTTTAAAATTTCTATAATTTGCTGGAATGCTACATTTGAAATTCTTAAGTCATCGTCAAGAAAAAATAGCCATTCTTCATTTTTATAATGTTTTAAAGCCTGATTTCTGGAATGATTTACAGATTTTTCTCTTTCGTTTTTAACAAACGTAAAACTAAAGTTCAGTGGCAATTTATTAATATCTGATTCTATATCAGCCTGACTTTGATCAACAATAATAACTTGCGAAATATAATTTGAGAAAGCATTTAAATCTAATAACAAATTAGACAAATACGCTACTCGATCTCTGGTTGGAATAACTAAAAAAAAGTTTTTCATTTATTTAGTATTTTAGCATAAAGTGCATAGACAATTTTAAATATTTTGAGTTTTTTTAAAATCAAAATTATACGATATTTTATTAATCGCAACTGAAAATTTATTGCTGATCCCAGACTTATTTGTCTAAAATGATAATTAAGTACGGTTTTATAATTTTGAAAAGTCGGAATATTTAAAAAAGCAACTTCTAGCTTATTTAAAATTACTTTTTTTTGAGGTTTTGTAAAAAGTGATTCATGTTCTGTAAAAAGTATGTGGACAAACTCGAATGTAGCCTGGTTTTTACGATTATTACTACTCGAATCTCCGGTAATACTTAAATTCGAAACTCTGATAAAAAGAGAAGCATCATTTATGGAGTAGATAAAATTGGGCAAAGAAAATTCTAACACGGCCAAATCATCAGAATGCCAGGCAAGAGGTAAATCTTTAAATGTTTCTTGCTCAACAATCTTTTTTCTAAATAAGTATTCGCTTAACGAACTTCTGGTTTTTTTTGAAAATTTTCTGGCTAAGAAATCCTGTCCATTTTCTAAAACCGGATGCACAAACTTATCTGAAAAAACTTCGCCTTTTTCGTCTATAACTTTGGTAGAAAAACGAACAACATTTATATTTTGATTTTTAATTTCTTCGTGATTCTTATAAAATAATTCAATAACATTGTTGCTCAATACATCATCGTCTCCCAGAATCATAATCCATTCTTCAGTTTGTGTAAGGGCAATACATCTTTGCCATTGTTTGACTAAAGATGTTCCTCCCAAATTTGAACCGAAAAAATGATAATCATACTCAAAAGCATCCTTAAACTTATTCAGCAAAGGTTTTGGATCTTCAGGACTTGAATCGTTGCCTATGTAGACTTTAAATCTCTTATCTGTTTGATTTTTTAAGGATTCTAAAGTTGCTTCAAAAAACTCAAGCTTATAATATGGTATAATGATAGCAATCATAAATTCATAACTTTTAAGTAGGTATCGATAACTGCTTTTTTGTTTTTTACATAATCAAATTTATCTTGTGACAGATTAAAATTAAGTTCTTGTGCCTGTACACTTATGTTTTTATTATCCAAAAAGTAAGTAATTAAATTTTTTAATTCGTTTATATCTTCAGGATTTTCAATTAGCAAACCATTTAATTTATTTTTTATAATTTCTGCCGTTACTCCGCCCGGATTTGATTGCATGGGAAATGCTCCCATAACAATTGCTTCCAGCAAAGTATTTGGCATGCCATCTGATGTACTATTGCCAATGTAAAGTAATGATTTACCCATAAGTTCTAATATATCCAAATGAGATAATTCATGTCTATCGTATACTTTAAAATTAAGTTTATTATCCTGAATATATTTTTTTACAGTTTCATGTGCCCCAAAAACTATTATTTCATAACCGGATATTATCGACTGTAAATCCTTTAAAGCTTTTATAATATTCAAAGCTCTTCCAAAATTATGTTCATATCCTTTTACCAAAATTAGCTTTCTTTCGCTAATAGGTAATTTATAAGGTTCTAATTCATTTATTTTAAATCCGGCGCCACCGGGAATGATCCCGAAAAAATGATTTTTAAAACCTAATTCCTGCGCTATGACATAATCACGTTCACAATCTGTAAGCAAAACATCTACTCTTTTTAATACTGCTTTAATTTGTAAGGCATGATCTTTAAAATTTTGATAATAATATAAATCACTTCCCCAACAAGAATAAATCCATTTTATATTTGGAAACTTTTTAATTGTTCTTAAAATTGGGTAAGAACAGCTTTGCATTTCAAAACTATGAATAATATCAGGTTGAATTTCTAAGATTATTTTTTGTAATGCTTCATTTATTGTTACTTCTAGAAATGGAAGGATTCTATTATATAAGGAAGGTATTTTTTTACTCAGAAAGTATTCTCCTTTTACATTCTTTTTCTTTCTTTTTTTCCAGTTTGTAAATTGATAAACAGAATCTAACGTATCTATTTTCCCTCTGTCTAAAATATCAAACCAATACAATTCGTAATCAGTATCTTTTAAATTTTCTATCCATCTTATTACATGAATAGAAGGCATTGATATAAATAGAATTTTCATTTATTTTAATTAATTATGCCTTTAATTCAAAAGCTTTTGTCTACAATTTGAAATTGCTCTTTTATCATTTTTTCACTTTAGCCAATATCCATTTGGCGAATCCGAGTAGATGTAGTTTTGAAAGTATTTTTTTTATTTTGTTCCCTACTTTATAGGCTCCTGAGTTTTTATATTTCTTCAATTGAATGCCACTTTCTCTTGACTGTTGCTGATACTTTTCTATTAAAAAAATTAAAAAAGCTTCAAATTCATTTTCAGATAACATCGTTTTCAAAATTGGAAATGAATAGAAGAAATTGCTTTTCATATGCGCAAAATCTTTAGTCATATTTTTATCATGATATCTGTAATACGCTAATGGCTGATCGACGAAAATAACTTCGGGATTATTTTTAAAAATCCTTAACCACATAATCCAGTCTTCTTTTGCGCCTAATTCAGACTGAAATTGAAAATTATGGAAATTACTTTTATGAAAAAAACCGCAATGGATTGGTATATTAAATTGAAAATCCCAATCATAAAGTACTTTTTCAAAAGTAAATTCTGCCGGAGTCAGCTTGCAAAAAGGAGGTTCTAAATTTTGTATATCTCTAAACATCTTAAAATTTGAGATTACAATTTTATGCTCTAATTCATTTGTTGTTAAAGCCGCCAATGAATCTTTTAATTTATTTTCATGCAATAAATCATCTGAGTCCACAAACTGTATAAATTCACCTGAGATTTTGCTTAATGCATGATTGCGGGCATAACTTACGCCTTTATGCTCTAAAGCATACAATGAAAAACGATTATCATTTTTTATAAATTCCCTAATAACGGCAACTGAATTATCTGTTGATCCATCATCTACAATAATACATTCCCAATGAGAATAGCTTTGCAACAATACTGATTCTAAAGTATCTTTTATTAAATTTTCTCTATTAAAAGAAGGAATTATTATTGAAACTAAAGGGGCTATTTGCTCCATTTTATTCATTTGAATATTTTATTGAATTTAAATAATTATGGAAAATGAAATGTTTATTTTAAAAGCTCTTTCAAAAATTCAAAATGAAATGTACTTACAGGTTTTAAGCGAACTATTTTTAACCAAAAATAAAAAGCTTGTTTTTTTAAACCAACTTCATTTAACTTACTAACAAAGACCTTTCCGTTTTTAATCTCTTGTTGCTTTAAGTTGCTATTTTCTGATAATGATAACGGTAACATTTTTTTATATAATTTATAAAATGCTATTGCAGATTGACACCAATCTTTATTTATTGTTCCTCTGGAGAAGTGCTCTAATAAAATATCTTTTGTAGCAATAATTCTGTACCCTTTTTTAAGATACTCAAATGAAAAATTCAAATCATAATTATGAAAACCGGTCATTTTTTCATTAAAAAAAATTGTACCTGTTTTTCGAGCTGCCATAAACACACCATCAATAGCTATAACCTCTTCGATTGAATTATTTTTAAATCCTTCTAACCAATGTTCTTTCCCTTTATTTTTAAGATGCTGAACAATATTTAAGTGCAAGTCTTCATTGGGACAATCCCACCAGGCCGATGGCATTTTTGTTTTACTTTTCGCTCCGGCAAGACCTATTAACCCTATTTTTTGATCGTCCTTGAAAATTGTATGTAAAATTTCTCCCCAATTTTGAGTAATTATATTAATATCATCATGTATAAAACAAAGTATTTCTCCTTTGCTTTTGATTATACCTGCATTATATGCTTCGAAAATTGAAAATTTATTTTCTGAGTTATCTATTACTATTAATTCATATTCGCACCCAATTGTTGCTGCAATATTATCTTTTAGAGAATTTGAAATATTAGTTTGTCGGGAACAAATTATAATCGAAATCATGAAATTATCTTCTTTAATTTTAAGACTATCTTTTTCTTTAATTTGTATCTCCTTAGAAATTCATCAAACACGCCTAACAAAACAAATACACCTTTCCATCTTTTATCATTATGAAATAGAATCATACCTTTTTCATATTTTAAAGATTTTGTTGTTTTTTTATTATTTGAAATAATCTCATTATAATTTACTGGCATTTTTTTTTGCAAAACTGAAAGCATTACTTTTCTCATTTGCAAATTAATTTCGATAATCGAAATTCTATTTTCTACTTTCACTGCAGTTGCAATAACGCTATTAGCGTGAAATCTAAAACTATTAAGTGAATCAGATATAAATGCAATTTTATGATTGCTAATTTGCTGAAAATACAATACCCAATCTCCGCAAGACTTAAGGTGAATATTTGAAACTAAATCATCAGTTATTTTCAGATTCTCTTTCCTTAGCAATACAGCGCTGGCATTTGGAATAGCATTAATATATATAAGATATTTTTCTATAAATAAATTACCATCTACCATAAAATCTGTCTCAAATTTTTTTACATCCAGAACATTTGTATGCTCTTTCCAGTTTCCAATTACTGAACCGTATTCATCAACACGATTAGATTGACAGTAAGATAAAACAACCTGATTGTTTTCTAATAAAGGCTTACTGACTTTTTCCAGAAAATTAGTTTCACAAAAATCGTCAGATTCTGCTATCCATATATAATTTCCCTGCGCCAGACTAATTCCTTTTTGCCACTGTGTAAAGGTATTTCCTGAATTTATTTCATTAAAAACACAATGGCTGACTTTTGGATTTTTCGCATATTCAGATAAAATTTGCTTGCTGTTATCCGTACTATTATCATCTAATAAAATGACCTCAAAGTTCTGGTATGTCTGACTAAAAATTGAATCTAAACGTTGTTTTAGATAATTTTCATGGTTGTAATTTGGGACAATTACTGAAATTAAAGGTAAGTTAGTCAGCACTTTATTTATTTCTTTTAAAAAACAGAAAACGTTTAATATTTTTTTTGAGAGACGCTAATCTTCGTTGATTTCGTAAATCAATATATTGTTTCAATTGATCATTCAATATTTCCTGAACTTCTTTGTCAAAGTTTTTTCGTATTTTTTTTAAAAATCCTATCCAAATTTGTTCTCTCTTAGCTTGCGTTTTTGATGACCAAACTGAATTTTCATGTAATCTGTAAACACCCATGCTTTCATCATGAAATTTGATTTTTCCATAACGGGCATTTAGCAAGTGCAAAAAATAGTCGCCAACAGGAGATTTATAAAAATACGCCGGTAAATTATCAAATAAATTATTCCTAAAAACAACACTACAGGTATGAATATAGTTTCCTTTTGCAAGATCTTTTATTGTTGTTGTTTCTGCAGCTTTCTGAGTAATACTATCTTCTTTTAAAACACCATTTTGCAATACTTTTACTTTATGATAACAGATTACATAATCTGGATTTTCTTCTAAAAAATCAACTTGCTTTTGTAATTTTAAAGGATCTGTCCAATAATCGTCGCCTTCACAAAATGCAGTATATTTACCGGAACATTTCTCAAAAGCAAAAATTCCATTTTTCTGCATACCAAGATTTTGCTCTTGTCTAAAATATTTAATTCTATAACTCTTGGGATGTTTATCTATAATTGATTCAATTATTTCAAGGGTATTATCAGGGGAGCAATCATCTGCAATAATAAATTCAAACTCGAAATTGGTTTGCTGCATTAAAATACTTTCGATAGCTTCTCTTATATACAATTCATGTCTATAAGTAGTCATCACAACAGATACCATTATTTTCTTGTCATTCATTAATTTATTTTCTTTTAAAAACTTTTATGTCAATTATTATAATAAATTACTGTTATTGATATGATTTTAAATTCAAAAATCTTGTTCTTTAAATTATAACTATATAATTTTTTGAGAATCAATAAATCCTCCTTTTTTGATAAATACCAATTCAACAAGCCATAAAATTTTTAATTCAAAAGGTCTATTTAAGTCAGTTATTTCAAAAAGCCTATATCCTTTATCATCCATAAAGTTAATTAATTCCAAAAAACTATTATGAAATGCTTTATTTACAACTCCTGCTTCAACCATAAATATTTCTGTCTTTCCAAAAAAATTACTGGCTCCTTTTAGAACTTCAATATCTAAACCCTCGGCATCAATTTTTATAATATCCGGTACAGGAATTTCACTTTCAAAAAGTAAATCATTTAAGGTCACAACCGGAATCTCGATTTGCTTAAATCCTGCCTCTAATGCTTCTTCTTTTGTGTATCTAAAAGAACAACTATCATCTCTATCTACAATAGTAAAAAGAAAAGACCCTTTTTTTTCACCAGCACCAACCGAATGAAATTGTACTTTAGGATTTTTTTCTAAAATATCCTTAAATGATTCTTTTAGCCATTCCTGAGGTTCGAGCAAAGTATAATATGCATCAGGGAAATATTGAAGAGCCTCGCGAGACCATGTACCATGATTAGCTCCAACATCAACAATATGCTTAGGTTCAAAGTTTATTTTTTTTAAAGTATTATAAAAATTCGATAATAAAAAATCCTTTGTATTTGTATCAACTGTGTTTACGGTACTTACCTTATTCAAAGTGTAACCTAAGTTTTTTAGCAATACTTTTGATACTTTTTTAATCTTCTTTCTCATTTTTATTTTTAATTATCTTTAATTGACCACTCAAATTTCGGTTTTATAAATCCTGGTTCTTTGCCCATCCACGAACCTATAGGTCGCTCTCCTTCCTGAACAATAAATGACATCACATCATTTTCAACAAAAAGCGTAGATTTAGCATCTTCAATTACATAAATACTTAAATAGTAAGTTCCTACATTTAAAAACCCTTCAGGAAAAGAGCATTGAACCCTATTTAAACCTTCTTTTAATTTTAAATTACTATTTGAATGAGAGAATGTAAAAAGTGGCTCACCAGTATCATTGTTTAAAACAAATGTCAGGTGTAATTTTTTTGAACCATCTTTTACAGTAAGTAAAGTATTAATTTCAATTTTCTGATATTCATCCAATGGCTCGTCAGATGATTTTCCATCTCCATTCAAACTAATTTCATGAAGTCTAAACTCTTTTTTATCATATTCAGAAGAAAAAACCTTTTTATTCATAGATTCAAAATCACTACTTAAATAATAACTTACAGCATTATCTACATTTCCTTCCATCGCAACTTTACCATTAACCAACACCAATCCTCGTGTACATAAACTTTTGACAGCTGCCATATTATGGCTCACAAACAAAACAGTCCTGCCTCCTTCTCGAGAAATATCCTGCATTTTTCCGATAGCTTTTTTCTGAAATTCTGCATCTCCAACTGCAAGAACCTCATCAATAACTAAAATTTCTGGTTCTAAAAAAGCGGCTACCGCAAAAGCTAATCGAACCGTCATTCCTGAACTATATCTTTTTACAGGAGTATCAATATATCGTTCACAACCAGAAAATTCTATAATTTCATTGAGTTTTGAGGCAATTTCTTTTTTAGTCATTCCAAGAATTGCTCCGTTCAGGAAAATATTTTCCCTTCCGGTCATTTCACCATTAAAACCTGTACCAACTTCAAGAAGTGAAGCAATACGACCACGAGATTTTATGCTTCCTGTGGTTGGAGCTGTTACTTTTGAAAGGATTTTTAATAGAGTCGATTTTCCAGCTCCATTTTTACCAATAATCCCCAGAACTTCTCCTCTTTGTACTTCGAAATTTATATCTTGTAATGCCCAAACATAATCTGAATCTCCTTTTGTAGAACGATCATTTGTTTCACCTATCTTTAAATAAGGATTCTCTTTACCTAGCAATTGATGCCACCAGCGATTTAAATCATGGCTTAGAGTCCCAGTTCCTACTTGACCTAAACGATATTGTTTAGAGATATTTTCGGCTTTTAATATGATATCCTTTTCCAATTATCAATGTAATTATTAAGTTATTTTTTTTAACTGTTACCTGTTTCTTTCTAAACCGTGTCTATAAAACTCTTTTCTGTTTTATTAAAAAATAAAACACCTATAAAAAATACTGCTATCGTTATGCTCAAGGTATATATTAATCCTAAAAATGAAATTTCTCCAATATCAAGTAACATATAGCGAGCAGTTTCAATAATGTATGCAAGCGGATTATATTCTACAAGCCAACCAAACTCCGGTAATTTTTTCTTAATTAATTCCATTGGATACATTACCGCAGATAAATACATTAATAACTGTATCCCAAAACTAACCAAGTAAGTAAAATCACGATATTTGGTTACTAACGAAGAAATAAGCATACCTAATCCTAACCCTAAAATTCCCATAAAGGCAATTAAAACGGGGAAAAAGAGTAAGGAAATATTAATGGTAAGTTTACTTCCGCTAAAATAATAGAAAATATAAAAGGCTATAAAAATTAAAAATTGAATTCCGAATTTTATTAAATTCGATATTACAACTGATAATGGCGTAATAATTCTGGGAAAATATACTTTACCAAAGATTGCTGCATTCGCCTTAAAGGTATCTGATGTTCCGCTTAAGCATGCGGTAAAATAACTCCAGACTGTTATTCCTGCCAAATTAAATAAAAATGGAGGAACTGTTCCGGTATCAATACCTGCAACGTTATTAAATATTATGGTAAATGTTACTGAAGTAAATAATGGCTGAATTAAGTACCAAAGCGGCCCTAAAACAGTTTGTTTGTAAACTGTGATGACATCTCGCTTTACAAATAGAAATAGTAGATCTCTATATTGCCAGACTTCTTTTAGGTTTAATGAGAAGAATTTATTTTTAGGTGTTATTTCAAACAACCAATCATTGGGGGTATTGTTGTCGTTCATTTTATGTGTAATTACAATTAGATTGTAATGATATTACTTGTAAAAGATAAGTTTTACTATTCTTGCATTTTTTAAATAATTAACAAGATTTTTATTCTTTTGTAAGTTATCCAGAAAGCAAAAAGGCGTTTTAAAAAAAAAACACCTTTATTATTATTAGAATAAAATTCAATTTATATTGTATGAAACTACTTGTCCAAAACTTCAAAAGCCGAATTCATACTTTTGAATTCCGGTACAATTTTTTTCATTTTAGTTACGATATCATCATTATCATAAAAATCAGCGATTCCTATTAACTCATCGATTTCAATATGTAAATTTTCATATTCATCTTGTATCTCCTGAGCAATCATGATTTTATTATGATATGTTGGTAACGTTTTAGAAGTATCATTTAATAATTCTTCATATAATTTTTCTCCAGGTCTTAAACCAACAATTTTAATCTTGATTTCTTTATCAGGAATGAAACCTGCAAGCTTGATCATTTTTTTTGCCAGATCTATTATTTTTACTGGTTTACCCATATCAAAAATATAAATCTCACCACCATTACCCATAGCACCAGCTTCTAAAACCAATTGACAAGCTTCAGGAATAGTCATAAAATAACGAATAATATCCTGATGTGTTATGGTAACTGGTCCGCCTTCTGCGATTTGTTTGGTAAATAAAGGAACTACTGATCCGTTTGAGCCCAAAACATTTCCAAATCGGGTTGTAATGAATTTAGTTGCGCCATCAATATTTTCTCTCTGATTTTTTAAAAATAAGGATTGAACATATTTCTCAGCTATTCTTTTGCTGGCTCCCATAACATTACTTGGGTTAACAGCTTTATCTGTTGATACCATAACAAATTTTTTGACATGGTACTTGCAAGATAAATCGGCGAGGTTTTTAGTTCCTTTAATATTTGTCTGAATAGCCTGAGAAGGATTTTCTTCCATCAAAGGAACATGCTTGTAAGCTGCCGCATGAAAAACAACATGAGGACTATAATTTTTAAAAACTTTATCTAATGCTTTTTTACTTCTTACGTCTGCAATTACAGCTACAATTTTTGTTTCAGAATCTAAAGTTAATGTTTCTAAACACAGATTATGAAGTGGTGTTTCGGCATGATCTAAAATAATGACCATTTTAGGATTAAAGCCTAATACTTGTCTTACTATCTCACTACCAATAGATCCTGCTGCCCCGGTAATAAGAATCGTTTTATCTTTTAATTGTTTTGAAATTGATTTACTGTCCAGAACTATAGGTTTTCTTTCTAATAAATCTTCAATCTGAATATTCTTAACTTTTTGAGATATCTCTTTTTGGTTTTCCCAGTCTGAAATCAATGGTACAGTATATACTCTGTAATTGAATTCTAAACATTGGTCAACTATAATTAGTTGTTCTTCTTTAGATAAACTTTTATCCGCAATAATTACACCTTCTGCAGCGACAGAACGCATTAGAGCAGGTAATTTTTTTCTTAAAATCAAAATAGGCAAATCTAACATTCGTTTAGATGCATTCTGATTATTTTTATCTACAAATCCAACAATTTTAAATCTGGATGGAGTCTCAAATTTTAATGCATTAGCTACCGAAATAGCATTAGCATCAGTTCCATAAATTACTGTTCTAATTAATTTAGAATTGGTTTTTTCTGAAAAATACAATTCAAAAGTTTGTTTCACTATCACACGATATAAAAACAAACCACAAAATGACAAGACTAAATTGATAAAAAGTGCCGTGTTTAAAAATGCTTTATGTCCTGTGTATAATTCAAAAACTAAATTGAAAAATAAGAAAAACACTAAAACCGACATTTGGGAAAACAGCAGTTTTATAGCATCAATATATGAAGAGTGACGGATGATTCCTGAATAAGTTCTAAAAAGCCAAAAGAAAAATACATTGATTGTAATTAAACTTGAGACAAAATAAAACTGATGCGAGGTAATTATATAACCTAATGCTGTGCCTTCAAACAGCATGTAAGTAAAAGTAAATGAAAAAACCAGAACCATTACATCTATTGCAATAATGATCCATCTAGGCAAATAGCTAAGATTATTAATACTGCTTCTTAGATTTCTTGGGGAGAAGAAATTATGCAACAAAGAGGCTATTTTAGTTTGTTTATCTGTATTCAATTTGGTTTTGTTTGATTTTGTAAACTTCACATTACTTACAAAAGTACAAATTAAAGGTTTTAAAAAATTATTTATTACTGTAAATTAGATTTTAACACCTTTTTTCTTTTGCTTTAAAAATTCTATCAAATAAGTACCATATCCAGATTTAACCAAAGGTAAGGCAAGTTCTTCAAGCTGGGAGTCATTTATAAATCCTTGTCTCCAGGCAACTTCCTCGATACAACCTACTTTTAAACCTTGTCTTTCTTCAAGAACCTGAACAAATTGTCCTGCTTGCATCAAACTATTAAAAGTTCCTGTATCAAGCCAGGCTGTGCCTCTGCTCAATATCCCAACTTTTAAAGACTCTTTTTCAAGATAGACTTTGTTAACATCAGTAATCTCATATTCACCACGAGCACTTGGTTTAATATTTTTAGCAATTTCAACAACAGAATTATCATAGAAATATAAACCTGGAACCGCATAACTTGATTTAGGTTCAGTAGGTTTTTCTTCGATAGAAATTGCTTTATAATTTTCATCAAATTCAACCACTCCATATCGCTCAGGATCTGAAACATGATACGCAAAAACTACTCCACCGTTTGGTTTTGTATTTGATTTTAAAAGCTCTTGCATATTAGACCCAAAAAATATATTATCTCCTAATATTAAAGCTACGTCATCATTACCAATAAATTCTTCGCCAATTACGAATGCCTGTGCTAACCCATTAGGAATTGCTTGTTCTGCATAACTGAACTTGCAACCTAAAGCAGAACCATCTCCTAATAGTTTTTTAAAATTTGGCAGGTCATGTGGTGTAGATATAATTAATATTTCGCTTATACCAGACATCATCAAAGTTGATAACGGATAATAAATCATTGGTTTGTCGTAAACTGGCATCATTTGCTTGCTCATGGCAAGAGTTAAAGGATGTAAACGAGTGCCAGATCCTCCGGCTAAAATAATTCCTTTCATAAATCTTGATTTTAGACTTTAGATTTTAAATTCCATAAGCTGAAATAGAAAATCTTTAAATCATCTTTATTTTATATAAACATCTTTTTTAAGCTCTCTTTATAATTTGGTATATCTAAATTATAAATCGTTTTTATTTTATTTTTATCTAATAATGAAAACTCCGGACGTTTTGCTGGAGTTGGATACGAAGCTGAAGGTATTCCACCAACATTGCAATTATATCCTCCAAATTCTTTTATACTCAACGCAAATTCGTACCAACTTATTTCACCTTCATTTGAGTAATTATAAATACCTGGAATCCAATTAGGTGATTTTATAATAGTAATCAGTGACTGAGCTAAATCAGCAGCATATGTAGGAGAACCTACTTGATCGTTAACCACATTAATAGCTTCTTTTTCCTGCATTAATCGCTGCATGGTTTTAACGAAATTATTACCAAATTTACTATAAACCCAAGAAGTTCTTATAATAATTGAATTTGGATTTTCTTTTAAACAAGCAATTTCACCAGCTCTTTTACTAGCTCCATAAATATTTATAGGATTCGTTTCTTCCTCTTCATTTAAAGCAATTGAAGATGATCCATCAAAAACATAATCTGTAGAAATATGAATTAAGCGTATATTATTCTTGAAAGAATATTTTGCGATTAATTCTACTGCCAGATGATTTACAGCAAAAGCGAGTTCTTTTTCCGTTTCCGCTTTATCAACTGCTGTGTAGGCTCCGCAATTAAAAATTATATTTGGCTGGATATGTTCTAATTGACCTTTAAGAATCTCTAAATCATTTAAGGTAATTGTAGTTCTATCAGCAAAAATCCATTCATATTCCGGATAATTTGAGGCTAAAACAGCTAACTCAGATCCCAACTGTCCATTTGCTCCTGTTACGAGAATTCTCTCCATTAAAATAAACTATTACAATTGTCAATAAAAGGAAGAATCTGATCTTTATCAGAAACGATCGCTTCTTCTAGATTCAATCCCCAATCAATATTTAGAGAAGGATCATCAAACTTAATTCCTCCTTCAGCAGCTTTATTATAAAACTGATCACACTTATACATTACAGATGCAGTTTCACTAATAACTGAAAACCCATGAGCGAAACCTTGCGGAACTAATAATTGCTTTTTATTTTCGGCTGATAATAAAATACTAAAAGATTTTCCATAAGTAGGCGAATCTTTTCTTAAATCGACAGCTACATCAATAATTTCACCCTCTAAAACACGAACTAATTTTGTCTGTGCAAAAGGTGGATTTTGATAATGCAAACCTCTCAAAGTCCCTTTTTTAGAAAAGGATTGATTATCCTGCACAAAATCTATATCAATTCCTAAATCTTCAAATTTAGTTTTACTATATGACTCAAAAAAATAACCTCTTTCATCGCCAAAAACAGTTGGCTCTACAACTACTAAATCCTTTATAAACGTTTCTTCGATTTTCATATTAAAATATAATTCTTCTTTATTTTTTATATTAATCAAAAAAGGTTTCAATTACCTCTTTAATTCTATTTTTATCTTCAATTGTTAGATTTGAACCTGATGGCAAACATAATCCTTTTTCAAATAAATCTTCAGCGATTTTCTTTCCATAATAAGGATATTTTTCAAAAATTGGCTGCATGTGCATCGGTTTCCATAACGGACGCGTTTCAATATTTTGATTTTCAAAAGCTATTCTTAAACTTTCTGTGTTTATACCTTTTTCTTTATCAGGTTCTATTAAAATAGTATTTAGCCAGTAATTTGAATAATAATCATCATTAATAACTTCAAAAAGCTTTACAGCTTCTATTTCTTGAAACACTTTTTTGTAAAAAGAATGATTTTCTCTTCTTGTAATTACATTTTTATTTAAAATTTCAAATTGCCCTAGCCCTATTCCTGCACAAATATTACTCATTCTATAATTGTATCCAATTTCACTGTGCTGATAATGAGCAGCATAATCTTTAGACTGATTAGCATAAAAAATCGTTTTTTCTTTGATAGCAAAAGAATTCGAAATCAATGCGCCTCCACTAGAAGTAGTGATTATCTTATTTCCATTGAATGAAAGAATTCCCAATGTTCCAAAAGTTCCGCATTTTTTACCTTTATATGAACTTCCAAGAGCTTCGGCACTATCTTCAATAATTGGAATTTCATATCTATCTGCGACCGCATGTATTTCATCAATCTTATAAGGACTACCGTACAAATGGACTGTAATTATTGCTTTAGGTTTTTTGCCTTTTTTAATTCTGTCTTTAATCGCAATTTCAAGATTTTCCGGACAAATATTCCATGTTTCCAATTCACTATCAACAAAAACAGGAATCGCTCTCTGATATAAGATAGGATTAGCTGAAGCCGAAAAAGTCATACTTTGACAAATAACCTCATCTCCGGTATTAACTCCTAATAAAATTAAAGCCAGATGAATCGCTGATGTTCCCGAATTTAAAGCAGTAATAAATGATTTCTCTTCCAGATAGTCCTCTAATTCCTTTTCAAATTGATCAACATTTGGTCCACCAGAAGTTATCCAATTTGTTTCTAAAGCTTTCTGAACATAAGTCTGTTCAAAACCACTTTGTTGAGAAAGAGATAAATAAATTCTTTTTTTATCCATTAATTTTCCAATAATCTGATACGAAGCGAACATCGTCATCACTAACGTTTGATAATGGTAAAGTAGAAAACGAAATTAGTTTTGAAGCACTTTCTAAAGATTCTATAGCATTCGCATAACCTGAAGGGATATGAACTATTTTACTATCGTTAGCAGAAACAATTATAGTTTCAATTGTTAAGTCTTTCGAAGGATTTTCCCAATTATCGATTTTGACAAAATGAATTTTGAAAGATCCACTTAAACAATAAAAATTTTTAGCATCTAATTTATGCCCTTGCCAGGCACGAATTGGATTTTCATCAGAATTACTAATGATATAGAACCTTTCGATATCATTAAAACTAAAATCATTTACAAAAGAAATAGTTCCGCGATGATCTGAGAAATTTCCTCCCTGAATTATTTTAGGAATCATTAGCTTAATTTTTATATTTTGTTATATATAACAGCGAAATCATTACCAAGATAATATATAAAGTTGTTTTATTTGTTTTTATTACAAAATAACACTTTAATTATATTTCATAAGATATAAAATCATCTAAAAAACTAGAAACATTTCTGTAATAAATCTATGTGTTTTTAAATAATAATGATTTATAAGGAATAAATTTATACTCATCTTTTAAGGTTCCCTCACTGTCAATATTTATCGCTCTAAAATATGGAAACACGTAAAAAAAGCATAAAAAACCTAAAATCAAAAATCTTTTATTCGTTAAGGAATGACGTATAATATCTGCAACAAGAATAATTTCAAAAATCCTGAAATAAACATAAATCCTAGTTAGTTCTGTAGACTCTGAAAATATATTTAAAAAAAAGATGGAGCAAATATACAGTACTAATAAATTCCTTTGATAATTATACTGAAAGCCAATTTTGTCTGAATATTTTATCACTAACACACCCATCACGTTCATAATCAAAAGCTTTAACAAAGGAACTTCTACTGCAAATTTACTTGAAACATAAAACAAATAATGAGAATCTTTAAGAAACAAACTTGCCCAATAAATAATACCAATTCTCGAAAGAATAAAAGAAATTCCCATTATTAAATATAAATGGTGATTTTTTATAAGATCTCCATATATAAAAACAATAAAGAAAACAATAAAGGGAATTACACAACTATAATGTAATGAACTCCCTACAATCATCCATAAAACATAACTGAAATACTTTTTCTCTAATAAAAAAGTAAAAGCATAAAAGGCGATTGTGATGGATAGATACTGTCTTATATAGGTAAATGAGTAAAGAAACAAAACAGGGATCAAAAAATATAATAGTAAAGGGAGACTCGTGTTTTGAGTATATTTCCTAATTCCCAAATAAGCAAACAGATAAGTGCAAAAAGAAAAAAAGAAAAAAAGAAATTTGTAGTCTAAGCCTAGACATCGAAAAAATTTCATGATAGTTAAAAAACCAAATTCAACATTATTATCTCTGGTTCCATTAATATACCAACTAATATAACTACTATAATCCCAACCTATTCTATCTCTAAGTCCTCCAATTAAAATCAAAATTCCTAATACAAACAAACTAATAATTTTCTCTGAACTAGGATATCTATAACTAATAAGAAAGAGCGTAATCATTACAAACATTAATAAAACATAAAAAATCATATCCTTTATTTATTAGTAAATCATCTCAAAATTCTAGTTAGTTAAATTAACCATTCTACTGATTGCTAACCTCTAAATATTTTTAGAATAATATCTTTAGAAATGAATAGTTCAGTAACTACTCAAATTTTCTTTTTTTTTAAATTATGGCTTTATCTTTAAACCGTTTTTATTTAACAAATAAAATTTAGAAGAATATATAAGGAGTAGAGGTGCAATTACTATTAAAAATAGTAAAAAATCCTGCACCTTTTGATATAAAAACACAACTAAAACTGAAACCAATAGTTGAATCAATCCATAATATGCAGATACTAGTCTATGCTGAATTTTACATTCGTTACTCAAAACCTGATATAAATGTAAACGATGAGCCTGGAAGATATTTTGTTTTAGATAGAGTCTATGTATAATTGTTGATATTGCATCAACACCATATACTGCCAAAAACAAAAGCCAAATAACTGAATGCGTTGCCAGAATAAGTTTTAAAAGGAAATAAATGATCCAAAAAGCAATTGCTATACTACCAATATCCCCAGCAAAACATTTCGCCTTTTTTCTATAATTAAAGAACAAAAAAACCAAACTGGCAATCATTGCATATTTTATAAAAACTGCATCTACAAAAAATTGAATGTTTTTATTAACGTATAGTAATGATCCTAATACTACTAGAGTATACAAACCTGTTATTCCATTAATACCATCCATAAAATTATATGCATTAATTAACCCTATTGCTAATATGTATGCAATAGCAACTCCGTAGAGTGGTAACAAATTAAAAACATCTAAATTATAAAAAACCAAGCTAATAGCTAAAAAATGAGTAGTGATTCTGATTTTATTTGATAAGCTTTGTATATCATCCCATAAACTCACTAAGCTAACTAAAGTAATTCCTGTAAAGAAAAAATAATTAGTATGGATATGCTGGACAAAATATAACAAGGCAGAGAACCAAAAGATTATTCCTCCGCCTCTTAATGTAATTTCAGTATGAGAACTTCTTTCGTTTGGTTTGTCAATAATGTTAAAATGATTAGCTACTTTAAAATAAAGTAACATCAAAATCATTAAAATAATTCCAAGTATTGTGTATTGCATTGTTTATTTTATGAAAGTATCGACTCTATTCCCAATTCCTATCTTTAATTTCGTCATAAACTTTTTGAATACCATGTTCTAAAGTAGTGCTGGCTAGCCATCCAAAACCATTTAATTTAGAAACATCCATGAGTTTACGAGGAGTACCATCCGGCTTACTAGGATCAGTTAGAATCTCACCAGTAAAACCTACAATTTTTTTAACCAAAATTGCCAAATCTAAAATTGAAATATCATCTCCAATTCCAATGTTAACTAATCCGGGATCATTATAATTTTCCATTAAAAACAGACAAGCTTTTGCTAAATCATCAGCATGCAAAAATTCCCTTTTAGGACTTCCTGTTCCCCATATTGTTACAGAAGAATCACCATTGCGCTTAGCTGTAATAAATTTTCTAAGCATTGCAGGTAATACATGAGAATTTTTAAGGTCGTAATTATCATTTGGTCCATATAAGTTCGTAGGCATTACTGAAATAAAATTACAGCCAAATTGATCACGATAAGCATCACACATTTTAATCCCTGCAATTTTAGCAATTGCATAAGGTTCATTTGTAGGTTCTAATTCTCCACTAAGCATATATTCTTCTTTTAGTGGTTGCGGAGCCATTTTAGGATAAATACATGACGACCCTAAAAACATCAATTTCTTTACATTATTTAAATATGAATGATGAATCACATTATTTTGTATCATCAAGTTTTCATATATAAAATCTGCTCTATAAGTATTATTGGCAATAATTCCGCCTACTTTCGCAGCTGCTAAAAAAACATAATCAGGTTTTTCTTTTTTAAAAAAATCAGTAACTGCTTGTTGATTTCTTAAATCTAACTCAGAAGAAGTTTTTAAAATAAAATTTGTATATCCTTCTGCTTTAAGCTCACGTAAGATAGCTGACCCAACCATTCCTCGATGTCCTGCTATATATATTTTATCGGTTTTATTCATCTTATATTTTATAAATAATATTTTTAATACTGAAGATTAAAAACTATTCAAATTGGTTTTTAATAAAATAACCTGCTTCTTTTAACATTTTTTCTTTTTGAAAATGTTCTACATCAGAAGCCATCATTTCTTTTACCAACAAAGGCAAATCATATTTAGGTTTCCAACCTAATTTAGTTTTGGATTTAGTAGGATCTCCAATTAACAAATCAACTTCAGTTGGACGGAAATATGCTGCATCTACTGCAATAACTTCTTTTCCAATTTCTATTTGGTGTAAGGGATTTGAACAAGATACAACATACCCTTTTTCGTCAACACCTTCTCCTTTAAACTCAATTTCTATTCCAACTTCACCAAATGACATTTTAACAAAATCACGAACCGTTGTTGTAACTCCAGTAGCGATCACATAATCTTCTGGTTCATCTTGTTGTAAAATTAACCACATTGCTTCCACATAATCTTTTGCATGGCCCCAATCACGCCTAGCATCAAGATTTCCTAAAAATAAATTATCTTGCAAGCCTAATGCCATTTTAGAGACAGCTCTAGTAATTTTACGCGTTACAAAAGTTTCCCCTCGCAATGGACTCTCGTGATTAAATAAAATCCCATTACATGCAAACATCCCATATGCTTCTCGATAATTAACTGTAATCCAGTAAGCATACATTTTTGCAACTGCATAAGGAGAACGAGGATAAAATGGTGTCGTTTCAGATTGAGGAACAGCTTGTACTAAACCATATAATTCTGAAGTAGAAGCTTGATAAATTTTTGTTTTTTTAGTAAGATTTAATATTCTTAAAGCCTCTAAAAGTCTAAGAGTACCAATTCCATCCGCATTAGCCGTATACTCAGGAGTATCAAAACTTACTTTAACGTGACTCATTGCTCCTAAATTATAAATCTCATCAGGTTGTACTTCTTGAATAATTCTGATTAGATTAGTAGAATCACTTAAATCACCATAATGTAATTTGAAACGTATATTTTTTTCATGTGGATCCTGATACAAGTGATCAATACGATCTGTATTAAATAAAGAGCTACGACGTTTAATCCCATGAACTTCATATCCTTTTTTTAATAATAAATCGGCTAAATATGCGCCATCTTGTCCTGTAATCCCTGTTATAAGTGCTATTTTCATTTTAATTTTAATTATTTTTTCTAAAAGACTCAAATGTTCTCATTAACCCTTCATTACAAGACACTGGTAATGCCTTGCCTATGGCCGTAACTATTTTTTTATTGCTAACCACATAATTTTCTGTAAGTTTTTGTAAACGTTCTGTATTTAATGGTAATCCTGAATAGTCTCCAACTTTAGCTAATACATTTATAAAAGAAGAATTAATATTCCATATTAAGCTTTTCTTTCCTAAACTGGCTGCTAATAATTTTATAAGTTCATTTGTCGACAAAGATTTATCATCTGCAACGTGATAAATGCCCGAAGGAATTTTATCATTTTCTAATAATTCTTTAATTACAAAGCAGAGATTTTCTACACTCAAAAAAGAACGTTTATTTTCAAACTCCCCTAATGGCCAAGGTAATCCCTTAGACACTAATTGATATAATAAATTTAAATTCCCTTTGTTAGATGGACCATGAATCATGCATGGTCTCAAAATATAAATTTTTTTTCCTTTGGGTAACTCTTTACTTAAAATATATTGCTCTGCATGATGCTTTGCAATTCCATAGTGAGTTTTAGGATTTGGAATAATATCTTCCTTTAAAACTCCTTCAACAACGTCAGCAGCAGCTTTTACAGTACTCATAAATATAAATATTTTAGCATCTGAAGCTAAAAAACAATCGAATAATTGCTTTGTTAACTCAAAATTAGACTCGTAATATTCTTTTGGGTTAGAACTTTTTTTCAAATCATGAGCTTTTCCAGCCAGATGAATTACGGCATCACTAATTATTTCAAAAAATTGATTGGGACGATACCGTACTTTTAAAACATCTATTTGATGAGCTTTGAGATGGCTTTGAAGATTAACCCCAACAAAACCAGAAGCTCCTGTAATTGCAATTTTCATTTTAGTAAAAACCCTATTATTTTCCACAAAAAGCGCATTCTAATTTTAAATGGTGAAAAAACAATTCCATTCATTTTAAGTGCTTTCTGAATTTCTTCTGTTATTAATTTGTAAGATGCAGTACCGGAACTACTTAAGCCACCAACCAACATTGCGGTTGTTGTTATACCTGAATATTTCCAACTTATATTGTTTTTCAAAAAAAACCTAGTAATCAATTCATAATCAGCACCAATTTTAAAGCCTAAATCATAATTGCCAAATTTAGCAAATAGCTCTTTTTTTAAAAAAATAGAAGGATGAGGAGGCATAAATCCAATTATAAGTTTTTCAGGATTCCAATACTTTGAAGAGTACAATCTTACGATTTTCCCATTTTCTTTATGTTGATTAATATCTCCCACAGAAGCATCGATATTGTTTTTAATATGAAAATCTACTATTTCAGCAATTACAGTATCTGAATTAAAAGTATCATCCGAGTTAAGAATTCCTATTAAATCGCCAGTTGCCAAGTTAATCCCTTTATTCATAGCATCATAAAGTCCATTATCAGGCTCTGAAATCCACTTACTAATCTTATCTGTATGTTTTTCAATTAAAAGAACTGTTGTGTCTTTTGATTTTCCATCAACTATAATATATTCTATATCCTTGTATGTCTGATTTGCAACAGAAAGAATTGTTTTTTCAATAGTCATTGCACTATTATAGCAGACTGTAATTATTGATACTCTCATTATTTGTATAATTCTTTATATACATTCATTGTTTCGTTATAACATTTCTCCCAAGAAAATTCACTTCCTCTTTCGAATCCTTTTTTTATTATTTTATCTCTATTATTATCAATTTTTAAAACAGCTTCATTAAAAGAATCAATTTCAAGCTTATCAATCAAAACTCCTGCACCCTGAGACACTTCAGATATTGAAGATGCATTTAAAGCGATAAAAGGACAACCAGCGTTCATCGCTTCTAGCAAAGGTATTCCAAAACCTTCATAAGATGACGGATATATTAATGCATAAGCTTCATTATATAACTGATTCAATTTTTCGTTATCAACATTCATTAATAATTCCCATCTATCTACCAACAAATTATTTAAAATAAATAACTCTTTTTTACTCAATTTAGAGCCTACAATTTTTAATTTATATCGTTTGTCCATTTGAGCAACTGCTTGTACACAAAAATCAAAGTTTTTATATGTGGCTCTGGAGCCTACAAAAAGGAAATATAAAGATTCAGATTTATTAATTTCAAGCTCTGAAATGTTATAATAATCTGATGACACACCATTATATACAACTTTAATTTCTTTATTTGAAAACTCCGGGAAGAAATAAAGCAAATCCTTCTTTGTGTTTTCAGATATGCATAATACAACATCAGCAGCATTTATTGCTTTTCTTTTTTGTGATGAATGTACCCATCTTTTCAATCCTCGACTAAAATGCTCATACGTAAAGTCGTGAACAGTGACGACCTCTTTTACAATATTGTTTTTCTTTACTTTCTTACTAAGTGTTCTGTAGTAAGAAGAATGAAAAATAAAATTGCTGTTTTTTATTTTTAAATCTATTTCTCTATATCTTGAAAATTTTTTTTCTGGATAAACTTTATCGCTAAGTAAATTTGTAGGTAGAATATTTAAATGTTTTCTAAAAATATTTTCAGATCTACTTTTTTCTTCAATGAATAAAGA
Organism: Flavobacterium sp. Leaf82; assembly: GCF_001422725.1. Taxonomy (GTDB): domain Bacteria; phylum Bacteroidota; class Bacteroidia; order Flavobacteriales; family Flavobacteriaceae; genus Flavobacterium. The sequence goes on from NZ_LMMA01000037.1 coordinate 167,585, forward strand.
ATTAATTTTTTCTTGTTTTAAAACTTTATGAATAAGTTCATACCAATATACAGAAATACCTCCCGATTTTTGAAGTGAAAAAATAATATTATCAAGTATTATGTTCATATTATATTACTGTAGTTTTATTAATAAAGAAGTAATTCTTCATTAGTATATTTTAATTTTAAGTTAACTAATTAAAAATAGTTTTAAAGGGGACATATGAATCATAACTTACTCCATTTATTGTTACATATAATCTCATTAAGAAATATACAATAAAGATGAAAAATAAAAAAAATCTTAAATCGTTCTTCTTTATATTATTTAATATTAGGGGAACTATTATTATAGAAGCCATATCGTATACGAAGGACAATCTAACTAAAGCGACGGAGATAGATATAGTACTGAAATAAATTAAAATTCCAACCCAATATAAATTTAAATATCCTCGAAACTCTACACCTCGTTTTTCAAGCAAAATAAGAAAGTACAACGATAACATAAATATAAAAATCTTATTAACGAAGCCTTTAAAAATTATTTGTGCCATAGGGATTTCAACACCAAATGCATCTTCACCATTTTCGATATAAAATTGTATTTTACTTTGAGCCATTCCCCCAAAGACTGATCCTAAACTTAGCATTAGGTTTGAAAGGAAAACTGTCAACATTAAACTAAGTCCAATACTAAGAATCATCACAATTGGACGAATTTTCATAGGATAAACCCACCATGCAATAAGAAAAATCAATGATGTTCTATGAAATAACATTGCTAGAGATAACATTAACAAGAATTTCAATAACTTTCTCTCTTGAATATACCTTATCGAAAAAAATAATATTACAGTAGCTATCGATTGTCTTACAAAAAAAATATTTCCAAATGAGGTACTCCACAGAAATAAAAGAGATGTAACAGGATAAGGACTAAATTTCAAAATTGCACTACTCTGAAATGCAAATAGAATTATTGCCGATAAAAAAAGTAGTACCGTATAATTATCAAATATAATTTTTACAAATTCGTTTATTCTCGCAAATCCCCATTCGAACTCACTCTCTAAATTCCATTCAATTGAAGATTCAAAAAAAACATTATAAGCATCCCAGTCTGTTCCAGTTTTCCATCTTATAAATGAAAGCACAAATAGAAAAAAGCTTAAAAAAACAAAAAAGAACTTGTTTTCTAACTGTCTAAGTCCATAAATTTCAAATCCTGAAAAAATAGCTAATACAGTAAAAATTAAAAAATATAATATCATTTTTTCTTTATAACCCTATACAAATTAGTTAATTTCATAGTACCTATCAACTACAAAATTATCTCATCTAAAAAAGATGTTTCCTTT